>CAVWYZ010000001.1:0-233548 GCA_963759275.1 Candidatus Acidiferrales bacterium
GGATTGATAGTGCAAGCCCGGAGTGGATGGATGCTAACCAAGCCCATAGAGGATATCGACCCGGGCGTGCCGGAGACGTTGCAACAGATGCTGGATATCCAATTCTCTCAGCTAACCGCTGAGGAACAGCGGATTTTGAACAGTGGAACTGTTGCAGGAGAACGATTCTCTGTGTGGGCGATTGGTCCGACACTCGAATTTGAGCCCGATCGTATAGAGGAATTGTTCGAGGGGTTAGCCGAGAAGCAACAGTTCGTCCGGTCCGCGGGAATTCAGGAGCTTCCCGATGGCACGGTTTCGGCCCAGTATGAATTTAGACATTCCTTGTTCAGGCAGGTTCTCTACCGGCGTCTATCCAGCGTAAACCGATCCAAGCTGCATCGACGAATTGGACAACAACTCGGTTTGCTTTATACACAAGATAAGCCTGAACTTGCCTCGGAGCTGGCATTGCATTTTGAAGAAGGGCACGAGTATGAACAGGCTATTCGTTACCTCTTGCTCAGCGCAGAGAATGCGCAGCACCGCTTCGCTCACGGAGATGCGATATATGTGCTGCAGCACGCGCTTGAGCTCTCGCACAAGATTGCAACTAATATTCGGGGAAAAGTGGAAATCCAGATTCTGAAACGCATCGGCGATGCGCAATATGCCCTCGGACACGTCATCGAGGCCGCTCAGGCGTATCAGACCGAAGTGGAACGAGCCGCTGAGGCCGGCCTGACGAAAGAAGAAGTGAGCGCGTTGAGTCGACTTGCTTACACAACATCTTTAACTGACTCACTTCGCGGAATAGCCGTGAGTGAGCGGGCAGTGGAAGTGAGCAAGCGCCTCGGCGATCCAACGTTAATAGCCCGCACTCAGGCGCTCGCGGCCGCGTTTCGACTGCTGCATGATCGTTGGCGAAAAGAGGATGCGGAAATTTGCACAACGACCATCTCAATCATTGAACAATTGAACGCCAATGACCTTGGTGTCGCGCACGAGATCCTATACCCGGCGCAGGCGCAGATCCTCCAGGGCGAGTATCGCTTCGCGCTGAATGCTGAAGAAAAAGTTCGAACTGTGGCTGGTAGCAGTGGGCTGGTCGGCTACTTAGGCGCTTGGGGCAAGTCGCTGGCGCTGTTGCACACGGGTCAGCTTGGGGAACTTGTTGGAACATTGCGGACGCTAATAGACACGTCTGCGAAAAATGGGAACAAGCTGTGGTTTTGCGCATTCAGTGGGATGGAGGCCTGGTTGCGGGCATTGGCCTTTGATTTTCAAGGCGCACAGAAGCTGTGCGGTACAGTTCTGCCCATGTGCACCGGCAACCCGGGTCGAACGCCGAGAGCGGTCACTCTACTCTCGAGGGGCCACGCGGAACTTGGACTTGGAAACAACCAAGAAGCACTGCATTGCTTTGGTGAAGTAAAGAGTATGACGAGTGAAAGGTTTTATATGTATTGGTATTGGCAAATGCATGCCCAACTCGGGCTGGCAAGGACCGGCCTGGAATCGGGGAACATTGCCAGTGCCCGCTCGGAAGCAAATTGTTTTCTAGAGTGCGCGCTGTCAACATCTGATCCCAATATGCAGGTACTGGCCTGGGAAATGAAGACGGGAGTAGCGATTGCTGAAGAAGATTGGATGGGTGCCGGCCAGTCGATCCGAGCAGCCCTGGGGATTCTGGAGAAGCACGACGTGCCGGTGTCCGCGTGGCGTGTGCACGCGACAGCGTGGGAGCTGTATCGGCGCCAGGAGAACAAAGAGTTAGCCGAATCACATCGGGTAAGCGCCGAAGCGGGAATCCTCACTCTCGCACATTCGTTCCCAGATGACGAGCCGCTGCGTAACGTATTCCTCGCCGCGGGCCCTGTTCGCCGGATTTTAAGCCATGCTCCTGCCGATAAAACGAAACTAGCGGCAGCGCCGAAAAAACTTACAAAACGGCAGACTTAGGAGGGCATTTCCCGGGCTTGGGCCAGCCGGTTGTCGGCCGCAAGCAAGATAACTGGGCATGACCGAGCAAAGCCAGGATCGAAGTCACGCTACGAAGTGAATTACGTCGACGAATTGGCGCGCGGCTGTTGAAGTGCCCTGTGATGGTCCTCGAAAAGAGAACTAACCGAAGTTTGACTACTCCGCGACATTCCGCCCACCGCTTGCCGCTACTCTGATCGAGACATTGCAGTTCATTGCATCAGGGAGGAGGAAACCGGGCGCCTCACAGCAGGGAAAACGTCATATTGAACGTGGGCGGTGGCGTTGTGTTGTTGATGGTGTCGGTGCCGATTCGCAGCCAATCGGGTGCCAAATCCGAGTTGCGGAATCCGCGCCTGCAGAATCGCCAGCGATCGTCGTCACAGGCAACACGATAGTTTCGGGGCCGACAGGCCTCGCCTTGCCCGAGTCGCTGCTTGCGAGCGCTGGAGTCTTCACACAGGATCAACCCCACGTCTTTTCTTTGTATAGTCCTCCAGAGAGGCGTACATGCCTCTCCATGCCCAGACCTCTCGTTACCAAAATGGACCGAAATCGTCACCGGCGGGTCACGAATTCACAGCTTCGTTTGCCTATTCTCATACCATTATGCGCAGAGCATTTGTAGTGCAATTAGGACCGGAAACCAAGCCAGCGGAGGGCCGGTTCGAAGGTTGGGTCGAGGAGGTCGACTCCTGCACGGAGCTGCGATTCCGCTCAACGGAGGAACTGTTGAGGTTTCTTGGGCAGCGTTTTGACCTGGGCATGACTTCAACCGAAAAGACCCGAGCGGCTAACAAAAGCGAGCAGGTCCCTTCCAGGAAGAAGAACTCCCGTAAGGAAAGAAGTTTGCCATGAACATCATGCGCAGTTTACTTTTTCGCGCCATCGTGATGGTCACCTTGTTCAGCCCATGCATTTATCTAACATATGGGAAAGACAGTCCCATCGTTTACATCGTACGCAACGTCGCTTGGAATGACTTCACAGCCCAGATCGCGTCCGCGCCGGACGAATCTCCTCAAGATTCGCTCCGCAAAGAATTGCAGATTATCCAAAAGTTTCTCAAATCACACGAGGCCGAGGTGAGAGTTGGAATTTACGATGTCGAAGTGTTTAAAGCCATTGACCAGGTACGCGCTCGTCTACAGAAGGCCGATAGGGATCTGGAAACGGTACGAAGCGAGCTTTCCTACAAGGAAGAGCAAGCAAAGCTCGGGAGGTGACCCGTGGATTCCAGAACAGTCGTCGTCTGTACCAAATGTCAGCAGCCAATTGTCTCAGGAGAGGGCTGGAGTTTCGTCTGCTTCAAGATTCCGGGGAGGGGAGGCTATCACTTCTTCCACTACAGATTTCGCACGGGGGACTGCTGGGAAGGCTACCTGAAGGAACGTAAGTAATGTCGTCGACACAAGCAATAAGGAGATAGATCAATGGGCGCAGTCGCAAAGAACGCGATTTCACAACTGATGCCAGCTGCTGAACAGCGGGTGCCAGAGCTTTTCATGGAAGATTCGGCGAGACCCATGCGAATCATGGGCCTGAAGGAAGCCCAGCGGCTTTCCCGATTCGCGGCCGTCGTCGTCCTGGTGCCAGCGGGCTCCGCGGACAACGGAGGTTTTGCGACACAGAGAAAAGGAAACAATTCGCAGATGGAGACCATAGAAACATCAAAGCTTCTGGAATTCTTCGGAAATGCCATGACGCAGGTCAAGGTCAAGAGCGCCGAAAGTGGCTTTGTGTTCGGTAATGTGAAGGTGAGTTTCGCGTCCATGGAAGCGAGCCGCCAGGGAGAGCCGGTGATGCTGACGACGCTGGAATTTAAGACTTTGAAATACTTGGTTGAAAATGCACGACGGGTGATTTCACGCGACGAGTTGCTGAACGAAGTATGGGGCTATGAAAATTATCCCTGCACTCGCACGGTCGACAACCTTATCTTGAGGTTGCGTAAAAAATTGGAAACAGATCCCGCTCGACCGGCGCATTTTCGGACCGTGCATGGCACGGGCTACAAGTTTGTACCATAAGGCCAATTCCGGCAGCGGAACACGCCACGAAATCACCGAGCGTTGGAAAGTTTTGAGTCTCGGATTGTCGAATATCGGATTCGCAACATTTCCAAGCGCAGTTCTCGCTCGGCGTTCCACTTCTCCGGTTGTTGCGCGATCAGATCGATTATCAAGAGTTCTGTCGTCGTGGACAGAAGCAGTCAAGCAGTGCAGCCTGTCGTGCCGATCTGCTTGCCGCATTGAAACCGAGCCGGAGTTCCGATGATCAGCACGTAGGCGAGTGCCGTCATCGGACCTACGCCGTGGATGGTGCTGCAGTGACCGGTTGAGCTGACACGAGTTACCAGATGGGATGAGAAGGCCGGTCTCCTAGCGGGATGCGATACGCTCCCAATGTTCGACGTGCTCGAGGCACAAGAAAAAGGAGACCGGCGATGAAGAAGATTAGCACTGTGCAGGTATTTGGGAACGAAATTTTCAAGGAGCAAAAGCTGACGATCGGTTTGGATCTGGGAGATCGCTGGTCGTTCTACTGCGTTTTGGATGAAGCAGGCAAAATCATTCTGGAACAGAAAGTACCAACGACACCGGAAGCGATGAAGCAGGCGTTTGGAAAGATGCCGCGGAGTCTCATCGCCCTGGAGACCGGAACGCATTCGCCTTGGGTAAGCCGGCTGTTAACAGAGTTGGGACATGAAGTGATCGTGGCGCATGCGCAAAAAGTGGAATTGATCACCAAGAGCAATCGAAAAGATGATCGACACGATGCGCGGACACTGGCGCGGTTGGCGCGCTTCGATCCCGAGCTGTTGGGGCCGGTGCGGCATCGCAGTGCGCAGGCGCAAATCCATCTGACGGTGATCCGGGCGCGGGCCGAACTGGTAAGTGCTCGAACGGCCTTGGTGAACGCAGCACGGGGGTTGGTGAAGTCGTATGGCGAACGGCTGCCCAAGTGTGGCACGCAGCAGGTGAGCCGGGAGCTGGCAGACGGATTGAGCGCGGAGTTGCGCGAGGTTCTGGAGCCGCTGCTCCAAGAGGTCGAATCGCTGAACGAGCGCATCCAGGAATACGATCAACGGATGGAGAAAATCGCCAAGGAAGAGTACCCGGAAGTGTCCTTGCTCCAGCAGGTGAAGGGAGTGGGAACACAGATCGCGCTGACCTATGTCCTGACGATCGAAGACCCGTATCGCTTCCTGAAGAGTCGCGAGGTAGGTTGTTTTCTGGGGTTAAAACCTGGCCGCAGGAACTCCGGGAAGAGCGAACCACAGAAGGGCATCAGCAAAGAAGGAGACCGGTATCTGCGAACGATGATGGTGCAGGGAGCACACTACATTCTGGGACCTTTTGGGGAAGACAGTGATCTGCGGAGATGGGGACGGAAGTTTGCAGAGCGAGGAGGGAAAAATGCCAAGAAGCGAGCGGTGGTTGCCGTGGCCCGAAAGCTGGCAATACTGCTCCATCGGTTGTGGGTAAGCGGAGAGGTGTACGAACCATTGCGCAATAGCCAGAGAGCGATGCAGGCAGTGGCTTAGAGAGTTTCGATCCGAACAGCCGAGCTCAACCGCCGAGTCCAGGTGACTGCGACTAAGTCCTGGGGCCCAACTCCCACCGAAAAGGTGGGAGGAGAGGTCGATTATCAGGTAGCAGCACCTACTGAAACGAGAACACCCACCTAGCACCGAGCGAATATCGCTCACCAAAGAGTGCGGATGGAAGGATGGCGACAGGGGCGGCTTGGCTGAATGGGAACAGATTCATAGGAAAGAAAAAAGCGAAAGTGTGCCTTGACATCAACCGGCCTTCTCATGGAAGGACTTTTCTGTGAGGAAATCGCGCTACATGCGCTTATCGATGTTTCAAACGTTTCAATCGCAACCCACCGCAACCCTTGGCCGCACATCTGATTCATTCATACTTTTCTCGGTTACGTCACTCTTGCGGTACCGAAATTGGACAGAATCGTTACCCCAAGGTCACACATTCAATCGCCAACTTTCGTATGGTTTCAAACATAGCCGTCGGGCCCACGGGCCAAGCCGGTGACCAAAATCTAAAAGGATGACGAGAATATGAAGAAAGTATTAGCTGTACTGCTTCCCCTTACTCTGTGTGCCGCCTCCGTCTTTGCCCTAGACAATGACGGATCGCTGGTTCGCTGGAATAGCATCGTCGGTGTCATTACCGCACCGGGTGTCGACAATCCCGTGGGGAACATCCACGCCGGCGCGGGCCCCTGGTCTGTTCGCAGCGGTCACGCTCGCGTGAACCTTTCCAACGGCTTCACCTTTTTTGATGTCGATGGCTTGGTCCTCAATGGTGGCAACTCCACCGGAACCCCCGGCCCCGTGACCGCCGTCAACGGCACCTTGGTCTGCAATCCGGGCGCGTCGGCCACGATTCTCGACACCACTCCCGTTTCCATCGACGTCCACGGCGATGCTCACTTTGCCGGTCAAATCTCTGGCATCCCTTCCACTTGTGCAAATCCCCTCTTCTTGATCCGCATTGCCGCTCCGGCTGGCGCTGCTGGTCGTTGGATCGCCACCGCCGGCGAGCGCTTCATTGGTGACGAGGGACGCTAATCGACCACAACCTTTCGAGAGGCGAGCCCGTGCTGGTCTCGCCTCTCCACTAACTACTATGCGAACGAAAATCTCGAAGCGGAATTATTCACAACGACGCTCTAAACGTTCAGAGGAGAAAAGATGAGAATGCAGTGCTTGCGTATTCTGATTGCCCTAATCGGTGTCGCCGGTTTCGGTATCGCCGTCAAGGCCCAGGTTTTGGACCAAATGGAGGTTAAAATACCCTACGAGTTTATGGTTGCCGGCAAAACACTTCCGGCAGGCACATATAGAGTGGTTCGTCTGAGCATTAACAACCCAAGGGCCCTAATGCTCAACAGTCTTGAAACTCGTGCGAGCGCTCTCGTCTTTGCGACTCAGGTCGAAAACAGTCACAACGACAAACCGAAAGTCAGTTTCGAACAAGTTGGGGGCGAGTACGCCCTCAGCAAGATCGAAACCGCTAACCGTTTGTTCAAAATTCCAATATCCCGTTCGGAGCTCCTCGAAGCTGCAACGAGATCACACAGTAGTGCCTCTGCCTCGGAAAGTTCGGGTGGCACTAAGTAGACCATTCATTCATTAGGGGGCGGCCCGCGTGCTGTCTCCTTTGCGATCCAGGGAATAGGAGGAGGAAATGATCGTCTGTTGCGCGAACACATGCGCTCACTGTAAATCGCCAATTGAATCGGAGCAAAGATGGGTGCGGCAGAAGATTTATGACCCCTCGCACAAGGACCGCGATGCAAGCTACCGTCGCTACCATGCCGAGCCTTTCGTGGGACAGAACGAAAGCTGCTGGGAAAAACATCAACTGGAACAAGAACTTTTGCGAACCACCGCCTGTGCCGCTTAGAAGATGCTCTTGGAGACTATTGCGGACACCAAAATGCCTTTGACCCATAACATTCCGACTTCTTCCCTTACGGCGTCATCGCAGGCCAGTCGCACTGGCAAGACCGACACCGTGACGAAAGCCAATGAATTTGCGGCCACCTGGATCGATGCCTGGAACTCGCATGATCTCGACCGCATCCTCGCACTCTATTCCGAAGACGCGGTTTACTCTTCCTCTCTCGTACGAAGCATAGGAGGGGGTCATTCCGATTCCATTCGGGGCCATTTAGCGCTGTACACCTATTTCAGTGCCGTTCTTCGTAAGTTTCCGTCGTTACGTGTCCGGTTACGCGCCGTGTACACGGGCGATGAGGCTCTGATTCTTTTGTGCGACAGCGCGAACGAACTAGTCGAGGGCGAAAAAATAAAGCTGAACGGAAGATCTCAGATCGCACGGGTGTGGGTGTATTACGGCAGACTGAGACAGAGCAATCCAGAAAAGCAAGCTACCAACCAGGAACCGTGAAGTGTAAGTCCTTGCATCGAAAGCAGAATCTAAAATCGCTCGCTAGGTTAGATCAGCCGAAACGCTACCCTGGCTAGGTTTTCACCGATCACAGCCAAACAGATCGGTTTTCCAGGGGAAGTAGAGTCGGATCAACTGATTAGATGGTGTTGCATTGACCGGTTGAGCCGGCACCGCTTACCGGTAAAGTTCCTTCCAGTACCTCTCACGTGCGTTACAATCCTGGCGATGCCGAGATACTCTGACTGGCCGCTCTGGCTCCAAGTGTTGGTCGTCGCGCCGCACAGACTTCTGCTTTCCGCCGCGTTGTGGTTGTGGTGGTCGAAGTCGGATGGGGACCGGAAGAAATTTGGGATTGTAGTCCCATATCTGCTCTTCTTCGTTGCGGTCATGCACTTCGTCTTTCACTTTTGAAAATTGTCTTCGGCCCCATCAGGCCCATCCGGGTCTAAGTGCCTGGGAAGTCCGCTTACCGGAAGGGTTCGTTTTAGTACTGACTCCGAACCTACCGTCCGGACAAACCGTGCTCAGGCTTCGTTCACCTATTGGATTCTTTCGCGCGTCCAGCGGTCGCGGCCAGCCCAATACGGGCACTCCGGGCAGGATTTTCCGTCGGGGTAGTCGATACCCTCTTCGTGAGGACAGCCGATGATGCCGTCAGTAACGACAACGGATTTGACTTCGTGTGACTTGATAAATGCGACGAGTTCTTCTCCGATACCTTCATCGGATCGTATGTCGGAATTCTGCGAGAACCACTTTTCAAGAGGATCTGCGTCGCCGTTTTCTTCTTTGAAGATGCCCACCACGACTTTTGTCGCAAACTCTGCGGTGGGTCCGTAGAAGGCAATTGTCGCTATAGGGTATCCTCGAAATCCTTGCTTAACTCTTCTGCCTAGCCACGGTGAAGATGGTTTCCAACTGCCCTTCATTATCTGATCCATGCGCTCCACGACGCGCCAAAAATCCAACTACATACGCAAGCGGAGCCACTCTACAAAATTGCGATCACCAAGGCAACACGTTGGAATCTCAGATCAGTGAGCTATTAGGCAGGGTTCAATCCCGAGCCGATCATTTACGGCATGCCGGAATCGCTGCTGGCAGCCCAGGTATTTTTCCGTCGTCTGCACAGAAACATGACCGAGCAGAAATTGGATTTGTTCCAACTCGCCTCCCGAATCGTGACAGAACCGAGCGCACGACCTCCTGAGATCGTGTGGCGCGAGTTTGGAAACCCCCAGCCTCTCGGCGTATTCCTTCACGACATGCCAGACCACCTTCTCCGTGATCTTCGTTCCCCAAACTACACCGCGGCGACAAACGCATCGAAAAATCCTACCGTGCGCGATCTCAGCCACGCTCAGCCACTGGTCGATGGCTTGCTTTACCCACTCAGGCATCGGGACTGTGCGGATGTGCCCTCCCTTTCCGACCAGGTCAACGATGGCCCAATGATCTTCCCGCCTCTGAATGTGGTCGAAGTTTAAATCGACGAGTTCTCTTCGACGAAGACCACAACCGAGAAGCACTGCTAGAATGGCGCGATCCCGTTTGCCCTTCACACTATGCATGTTGGGTAGCTGCCACAAGGAACGCGCTTCCTCCACCGTCAGCGAATTGCCAAGCCTCATGCCGAGTTTCTTTGCTCCCTTCACGCGACGAATACCAGCAGCCAAATCGGGACTGAGCAATCCAGTATCTGCCGCCTCGTAGGCCAGTCGTCGAACTGCGGCAAGCCTCACGTTGATAGTGCCTGGTGCCAGCAGCTTCTCTTCAAGATGAATCCTGTAGCGCGTCACCACTGTTTTGTTGAATGACAGCCGAGGCTCCGAGCAGTACCAGCAAACAAAATCCTCGATAGAACGGCGATAGCTGCGCTGCGATTCAGGTGATCGAAGACTCACGAGTACTGCGGATTTCGCCTGCTCCAGGTCAGGAAGACCGAGCTTCGACTTCGCTCGGTTTGCTTTACACCGCTTCAGTTTCTTTCTCATGGACACCGCCTCCCAACGGTATCCACGAGACTGCCTCAGGCTGCTGCTCGTACTGTGAGGAACCTTTCCGACTTACCGGGATTTGATGCTCCGGACGCTCAATTTGTGGTAGGCTTTCCGCCGCCTACCGACGGAACTCGTCCTCCCAGCCACGAGAAAACAGTTAGTCGCCAGGTCCACAGGCGAGGAATACAAAATTGCTCAAAGGGAGGGCACCATGACCCAAACCAGTGCTACACAACGAGGCAGCGAGCAGGCAGATGCGATTCGTCCGTTTCAGATGGTGAATGTTCCGGAAGCCGAACTTACCGAATTGCGCAGGCGCATCAACGCGACCAAGTGGCCGGAACGGGAAACGGTCACAGATGCAACGCAAGGCGTGCAGCTCGCGACGATTCAGGCGCTCGCGCGCTATTGGGGCGACAGATTACGACTGGCGCAAGTGCGAGGCAAAACTGAACGCCCTGCCGCAATTCATCACCGAGATCGATGGGCTGGACATTCATTTCATTCACGTCCGTTCAAAACACGAAAATGCGTTGCCGCTCATCGTTACGCACGGATGGCCCGGCTCGATCACCGAACAGTTGAAGATCATCGATCCGCTAACCAATCCCACCGCACACGGCGGAAATGCATCCGACGCGTTCCATATCGTGGTTCCGTCGATGCCCGGCTACGGTTTTTCCGGCAAGCCGACCACGACCGGGTGGGACCCCGCCCACATTGCGCGTGCCTGGACCGTGCTGATGAAGCGCCTCGGCTACAACAAATTCGTGGCGCAAGGCGGCGATTGGGGTGCAGTCATCACCGAGCTGATGGGCGTGCAGGCGCCTCCGGAGTTGCTCGGCATTCACACCAACATGCCCGGCATCTTCCCGGCCGACATCGACAAGGCTGCTTTTTCAGGCGCGCCGGCGCCATCGGGTCTCTCCGCCGACGAAAAGGTCGCTTACGAGAGTGTACAGTTCGTCTATCAAAAGGGAATCGCCTACGGGTACCAGATGGGGCTGCGCCCTCAGACGCTTTACGGAATCGCGGATTCCCCCGTCGGCCTGGCGGCTTATTTCCTTGATCACGACGCGCGCAGCTACGAGATGATCGCGCGTGTCTTTGCCGGAGGCAGCGAAGGCCTCACCCGAGACGACGTCCTCGACAACATCACGCTCACTTGGTTGACGAATACGGCGCTCTCGGGGGCTCGTCTCTATTGGGAAAACAAGGGTTATTCGTTCTTCGGCGTCAAAGGCGTCGTTGTCCCGACCGCCGTGAGCGTCTTTCCCGACGAACTCTATCCTGCTCCACGGAGCTGGGCGGAACGGGCGTATCCCAAGCTCATCCACTTCAACAAGCTCCCCAAGGGCGGGCACTTTGCGGCCTGGGAACAGCCGAAGCTCTTTTCAGAAGAGGTTCGCGCGGGCTTCCGATCGCTGCGGTAAGGTTCTTCACAAGAGAGGAGAAGATGATGACCCAATCCAGCGCTACACAGCGAGGCAGCGAGCAGGCAAATTCGCAGTTCAACACCGACCGCACCTATCCGGGCCGGTGGACGATCACCTTCAGCAACCCGCCGATCAACATGTTTGTTCCCACAACGATCGTCGAATTGGGAGCGCTAATGACCGACCTCGAGGCGGACCCGTCCGTGAAGGTCGTAGTGTTCCAGTCGGCGAATCCCGATTTTTTCATCGCCCATCTCGACGTAGCCAAGGCAGCTGAACGGCCAGAGGTGCTGGGCCTTTGGCGCGACTTTGTGCTGCGCCTCTCGTCCACGCCAGTCGTGAGCATCGCCAAGATTCGCGGCCGCACGCGCGGCATCGGTAACGAGTTCGTGCTGGCCTGCGACATGCGCTTCGCCAGCCGGCAAAGCGCCCTATTCGGCAACCCCGAGGTCGGCGTCGGACTGGTCCCGGGCGGCGGAGCGCTGGAATGGCTCCCGCGTTTGGTCGGCCGCTCGCGCGCACTTGAGATCGTCCTCAGCGGCGACGATTTCGATGCTGATATCGCCGAGCGCTATGGCTGGGTGAACCGCACGCTGGACGATGACGACCTCGACTCGTTTGTCGATACGTCTCGTCCGGCGTCTGGCCTCGTTCGACCGTGAAACGCTGGCCGCGGCGAAGGCCCAGGTCAATCGGTTCGGGACGCCGACAGCTACCGAGCTTCAGTCGAGCAACGACTTGTTCTTCCCACTGCTGGCCTTGCCAGGTGCGCAGGCGCGCCGTGCGAAGGTCCGTAATATCGGTTACGGTGTTCGGAGCGACTTCGAATTGAACTTCGGCCGGTACCTCCCTTCGTTCGGGCGGGCGGACGACGATGACACGGATAAGCAGCCCGACTGATCGTCGCCCTGGATTTCTGAACGCCTCGCGTCTAACCCTTTAGGAGAAGATTCGCCATGTCGCATCATTTCGATACGCCTACCGCAAAAGAAGACCCCCGCATCAACGTCTGCGACTTCTACTTGTTTCGCGGCCGCCCGGGTACAACGGTCATGGCTTTGACCGTGAATCCGAACGCCGGCGTTGGCGCGCCCGACACTTTCCGCGACGAAGGTCTCTACGCCTTTCGCTTCGACACGAATCGCGATCTTCGCGAAGACGTCGCCTTCAAGGTCCAGTTCGGCGCGCCCGCCCACGCCGATGGCGGCGAGCAGCGGCACGTTCAGACCTTCACGGTCCGGCGCGCCACCGGAGCGGACGCGCTGAAGGGTGCCGCGGGCGAACTCATCATTTCCGGGAATACGGGACGCGTGGTGAAAGCGGATCAGGGCTGCCTGGCGTACGCAGGCCTCGCGCCCGATCTGTTCGCCACCAATGGCGCCGGTTTCGGTGCCTTCAGAAAAGCTCTGTGGTCCGAAAACCGGTTTGCCCCGGATGCGTTCCAGAATGGCCAGAACTTCTTCGCCGGCAAGAATGTCAGCGCCATCGTTCTCGAGGTCCCCAGCAGCCTGATCGGCCGAGGTGTGGTGCATGCCTGGGCCACCGCATCGCTCTACGGGCACGCGCCGGAGGTGCAGGTATCGCGTTGGGGCCTGCCGATGATCACCCACATGCTGCTCTCCGATCCTTCGCTGCACGACGCATCGGAAAACTACAACCGCGCGGTCCCGGCGGACGAAGTGGCGCTGTTCTCCAAGCCAATGCGCGACTTCGTGGAAAAAGTTACCGCGCTCGCCCACTCAGCGGCCGACCCATCCGCCTACGCTACGCAACTCCTCGCGCGCCTCTGCCCATCGGTCCTGCCGTATGAATTGGACACGCCCGCCTCATTCAGCTTTGCCGCCTTCAACGGCCGCGGCCTCTGCGACGACGTGATGGACGTGATTCTCACGCTGGTCACGAACACGGCCCTCGGCGATGGGGTGGCGCCCGATATGCGGCTCGATGCGCCCGGATTTTCCCTATTTCGGCGAGCCGCACCCTACGGCGGCGAGCTCCGCAAAGCAGTGAGGGCGAAGGAGTGAGCGTGGCTATTTCGCTGACCTTAGACGAGCTAACGCATTTCATCAGTGACTGATTGTCCCGTTTACCAATCGCTTGCCAACCGGTGTCGGCGAGAGTCGAAAGGGCGAAGCTTTTCTGTATTCGTAGCCGTCTCACCGCTGCCCACAAGCGCAGCGGGAGATTGGCAATCAAAGTGACAATCGAAGATCTAAAGAACCGCGGCGATACAATCCACCTCGATGTCGAAGCCGCCATACCAAGCAGGAACATTGATAAAGATTCGAGCAGGAGGATTCTCCGGGAAGTAACGCCTGTAGACCTCGTTAACAGCAGGAAACATATCTACTGACGTCACGTAGACATTCAGTTTCAGGATGTTTTCCAAGGACGAACCCGCCGTTTCGACACAGAGCTTAAGCTGGTCTAAAACGATCTCGGTCTGGCGCTCAATAGGCCCTCGGAAAATCTCTCCGGTTTTCGGATCGAACGGCGGAGCGCCTGAGACGTAAATAGTGTCGCCGTGTTTAGTCACCATCGAAGCGGGCGCCTTGTACTTTTCGAGGTAGATCGCCAGTGGCTCGACGCGAATGATTTCTCGTTTCATAGATGTCCTCAGTTTTGTAGACACGGTTTCGAGCAACCAAGAGCCGCGAAGATTCCGATGATAGGAATAAAGCGAGACCCTGGAACAGACTTGTCTGCGTGAGGCCATCGGCTAGGCCTCATCCGAATTGTAGACTCTTCTCCGTAATTTCAAAGTCCTGATTGATGTCTTACCGCCGAAGCCACTGATGGGACAGTATTTGCGTTTCCAAACATAAACCGCGAATTTCCGGGACACCACACTAGCCTCCACTTTTCCGCTTACCGGGACCCTCGACCGAATCCAGAAAATAATCGCACCCTCCTAAAATATTAGTTGACAAGATATTTGGTGAGGACCTAATCTCCTAACACCTTAGGAGATGACATGAGTCCGAAGCGAAAGTCTTCGCAGTTAACGCGACTGGAATTGCAAATCATGGAAATCCTTTGGCGGATAGGTGCGGGGACCGTCCAAGAGGTTCAGAACTCTATCCCGGGAGAGCCGCTGGCATATACCACGGTCCAGACGATGCTGAATATCCTCCACCGCAAAGGACGGGTGAAGCGCAAACTAATCGGCAAGGCTTACACCTATAGTCCGATCCTGAGCCGCGAAAAAGCAGTGAAGGAAGCTCTAGTCGATGTGGTGAACCGAATGTTCGGTGGCTCCGTGGAAGCGCTGGTCATGAGCCTTCTTAAAACGAAGCAATTAGATCCCAAAAGATTGCGTGAGCTGAATGAGCTTGTGAGCAGGCGGCAGCAGGAGGACAAAGATGGCGACAGTTAACCTCATTTTGTCGACCTACGTCCTGAACGCGCTCTGGCAGATTCCGGTCATCGCGGCAACAGCATGGCTCTGCATGAAATTTGCGAGCCGTTTGCCGACCAAGTACCAGCATGCGGTATGGGTCGGGGCACTTCTTCTCGGGCTCGTCTTGCCGACTTTGAGCCTCCCGAGACCAAGCGTGGCCGGAGGAACGGATATGACAGCTTCGGTCCATGTTTCGAAAAAGGACGGATACGACCCGCTGCTAGAAAAACCCTCCGGTGGAATGGGTCTACGTGGAGCGCACCGACGCAATCAGCAGGTGACGCTAGGTGCAAAACTGCAATGGACACTTTCGATTCTTTACTTCGCATTTCTCGGGTATCGGCTGTTACGGTTGGCCTGGGCGTGGCGGCGCACGCAGCATCGGGTTGCAAGCGTCTCAAACGTATCCCTTCCAGCTTCGACAGCGGAAATCGTTCGTAGGTTGGCGCGCCAATATTGTCTGGACGAGGTGCAGGTAGTGAGTTCCCGAGAGACCACAAGTCCTTTCATAACTGGTGTTCGGCGACGGATGCTGGTCATTCCCGAAAGTCTGCTGCGGGAGGCGTCAGAGACGGACCTGGCCCGAGTGCTTGCGCACGAATTTGCGCACGTGAAGCGCCATGATTTTCTCCTGAATCTGGTGTACGAAATTGTCTCCATCCCGATTGCATTCCATCCGATCACGCCTCTGATCAAACAGCGTATCGAGGATTCGTGCGAATTGGCATGCGATGAGATTGCAGCTGCGCAAACCGGCTCGCGCAGCGAGTATGCGAGTTCGCTATTGCGAATTGCTCAGTCGATCAGTGGGGAATCGATGCGACAACAGGCGAGCCACGCCTTGGGTTTGTTTGAGACTGACAATCTGGAGGAACGGATTATGAATTTACTCGCAAGAAAGAAACAGATTGGCGAGAGTTTGGGGCGAATTGTTCTTGGCTTGGTTGGGGCGATTCTTGCAGTCGTTTGCCTTGGAATGTCCGGGTTCGCGCTGCAGGTTAGTGCCGTTACGTCCCAAGCCTACTCAGGCACATGGCGAGGAGACTATAGAGGCCAGAACTTTATCGTGATTCGCTTGAATGAAGCCAAAGGCCAGATTCGCGGCGCCGTCCAAATGATGGACACCCAGTTTGATCTGCAGGGTGGCGGCGAAGTTTACCAAGTGAGCGGACACCTGTCGGAACCAGTGAATCTCACCGATATGCGCTTCGATGGAAAAGCGCTGCTGTTCCAGTTTCTGGAGGAAGGAGACACGGAGCCCTCGCACTGGCGCATGGAGCTGAATTCGCCTGAGAAGGCCAGCTTGTCTTGGGTAGAGTTGCCCGAAGGGCTGAAGTTCAAGCCGATCAGGCTTGCGAAGGACGCGGGGAGCGGTGAATCCATGGAGAACGACGGAGGCACACCCTCAACCAGCGCTTCTCCAACTCAGAAGGCGGAATACATTTTGGGCGATTTGAAGATTGAGGGTGACGTTCATGACCGGGACGCTGTGAGAGACAGAGTCCTTACGCAGTTGGCAGGCCAGGAATTTGATGATGTCAAAGATTTGGTAGCGGCAGTCGCAGAGCGCGGCGTTAGGTCCGACCTTCAAAGCCGCGGGTACTTCAAGGTTGCGGTACAGGGCCCGACATCAAAACAACTGAATGAGAGCGGAGGGAAGCAGCGGATCCTCGTCGTGGTTCCGGTTTCTGAAGGCGCGCAATACCGTCTAAAGAATTTAACACTAGCAAGCGTTCCACCGGAGAGGTCATTGAACATCCCAACTGCAACCCTTCGGGAACAGTTCCACCTTCAGGCGAATGATCCGTTCAACGTCGCTGAAATTCGTGCGGGGATGGAGAGGGCGGCAAAGCTCTATGCGGATCATGGGTACTCGGAAGCGCAATTGCGACCTGAGACCGACATCGATGAAGCCGCGCATCAAATTAGCTTGATTATTCGAGTTACCGAAGGCGTTCATAAACCGTAACAAGCAATTGGAATTGCTACGAGGGACTATCCGGGACAAGTACCGATTAACGCTAATCGCCGAAGTTGGTCCCGGTACCCAAACGTTCGGTGGACGAACAGTCGCACCAGCTAACAGCTCCCAAACGGCTACTTCTCCTGTTTGGTCCGCGGAAAACGGTCTGGTCGCCATGCTAGCAAATCGCCTGGCGTGCACTTCAGTGCATAACAGAGCTTGTTTAAAACATCCGCTCTGTAGCCCTTGCTTCGCCCGTGATAGAGCGCGTGGAGAGTCGGGTAGGTAATGCCGGTCACCTGCTGGAGTTTGTAGCGCGTCCAGCCCTTACGTTTAAGAACTTCCTTCAGCCTGCATTTGATCATGGTTGCATCTCCGGAAAACGCCGAGGCCGGTCTCTATATATGCTATCGTTTACATATAGCAACAGTCTATGTATAATAGTCTATAGGTATGTAGGTTGCCTTTGCCCTCTAAGGGGGTAAGGGCCTAAGCGAGGGCAAAAGCCCCGCCTTGCGACCCGCAGAGCCCATGGCAGTCGTTTTAAACGTGGGCTTAAACCACCGTAACGGGCCAATAAGGGGCTTTAGGAGGTTTAAAGTGAAAATAGCAATCTATGCGAGGGTAAGCACACATAACGGTCAAGATCCTGAAATGCAGCTACGCGAGCTGCGGGAATACTGCCAACGGCGAGGATGGGAAATAACGCGCGAGAATATGTGGATGTCGGGATCTCGGGCGGTAAGGAAAAACGGCCTGAACTCGACCAGCTTCTGCATGACGCCCATCGTCGCTATTTCGACGCCGTAGTCGTGTGGCGGTTTGACCGCTTTGCACGCTCGGTTTCGCATCTCTTAAAAGCACTGGAGAATTTCCGTGCGTTGGGTGTCGAGTTTGTTTCACTTTCTGAACAGGTGGATACCTCTACGCCGACAGGCAAGATGATCTTTACCGTGCTCGGGGCAGTAGCAGAACTGGAGCGCAGCCTGATTGTTGAACGGGTACGTGCGGGGCTACGGAATGCACGGGCCAAGGGCAAAAAACTGGGCAGGCCCCGCAAACTAAGTAAGCCAGAGCTGATAGCACCAATGCGGTCGCAGGGGGCATCCTGGCGGGCAATCGGGCGGGCTTTGGGCGTTAGCCCTGCAACCGCCTGGTGCGCCGCTACACGGTCTGCCAAGCCGCGTTTAAAAAACCCCCGTGCCGGAGCTAGCGGCAAGTGACTCATTTAACGGCTCGCAAATTGTTTAACTTGGGCGTTGCAAATCAGTAGTTTTCTAAACGGCTTGGGCCACCAAGCAAAAGGAGGGGTGAAATGCGGGTTTATTGGGTTAACAAACATTTGGCTTTCGGAAGCATCATCAAAACTCAGCGTGACGTGGACTTGCTCCACGGACTAGGCATCACTCACGTAATCAACCTTCTAAAAAACCGGAATGGAAAGAAAATCAGACGATTCGATTCTCTATGGCTTCCCTTCAGAGATGATAAGAAGCCCCCTCCGAAGTGGTTTTACAATAAAGCCCTGAACTTTCACAAGCGAGCTTTTCGGAAGAAAGGCTCAAAACTATTGGTCATGTGCTACCACGGTCCTAAATCCGAAGGACAGGCACGTTGTCTGTCAACTCGCGATATGCCTCGCCCTCATCGAACTCAAGTGCCCTTCCTTCGGGCAGGGCACGAAAGAGTCTGTCCTGCCTTGTCACGCTCTAGTTTGTAGATTTGGACGAGCAGAAACACCACGAGCAGTCAGCGTGGCGTATGAATCGACCCCATGTGTATCGAGCGTCTCAGTCTCAGCCTAAAACATACCTAAAACAAAAGCTCTGATCTGGTAGCAGCCTTTCAAAAAACACCGTTTTTACTAGGTTTTGGTGGACGTGAGGGGATTCGAACCCCTGACCCCCTGCTTGCAAAGCAGGTGCTCTCCCAGCTGAGCTACACGCCCAAAATTCCAGCTGTATAGATTTTAAAGCACTTTCGCGATGTACCGCCAGCCCATTGGGAAGAAGGTTTCGACGCCCGCGACGTTCATGTGGTGGTAATGACGATGGCCACACAGCCTTTCTGGCTGATCCGCCGGTAGGAATGGGGAACCGAAGAGTCGAAGTAGATCGAATCCCCCGATTCGAGGACGTGTTCTTCCGAACCGACGCGCATCTGCAACGTGCCCCGCAACACCGACAAAAATTCGACGCCAGCATGATGGTGGGGGCGGGCCTTACCGGGGGGAAGGGGCCGGAACTCCGCATAGTAGGCATTGAGCTTGCGTTCCACCGCCGAAAAATCGAGCGACTCGAACTCAAAAGAAATATCCCGCCCGTCGGGACGTTCCGGGAAACGCTTGCGATCACCCTTTCTCACGATGGCGAGGACGCGGCGCTTCGGATCGTCGGAGAAAAAGTATTCCAAGCCGACACTGAAAACGAGTGCGATGCGCAAGAGGGTTGGCAGCGTCGGAAAAAGTCGGCCGCGTTCGACCTTGGAGAGCATGGCCGCGGAGAGCCCGCTGTGGCGGCTCAGCTCGACCAGTCCCATTTTCTTTCGCAGGCGCAGGGCACGAAGCTTCTCTCCTATGGCGTAGCGGCCCAGTCCTTTGGCGAGCGTATCTGAAAGCATTTGTTTTTCCTCCGGATTTAACTCGGGTGCAAAAAACCGCAGAGCATTTGACTGCGACGCAAGTGACTTTCATTGTGCGGCAGAGTTTCCTTGCTGTCAAAATGTTTGTCTTTATAGTTAAACACGAGTTCGCAAGAATCAAGCAAAGTTGGGAGGAAAGATCATGAAGAAACTCGATGTCCTCGCAGCCATCCTGGTGGTTGTGGGGGCCCTTAACTGGGGATTGGTGGCCATAGCGCGGTTTGACCTGGTAGCGACGATTTTCGGGATGAAGTTTGGGGAAGTCTCGGCATTGAGCGCGGTGGTGTACGGACTGGTGGGCTTGGCGGGAATCTACCAGGCCGTAAGCTTCAAAGCCATTCAGAGGCGTTGGCATGGCGAGCCATCATTGCAGCATTCCCGTTAAATGGAGCACGGCTTTGGAACAGCAAGTAAGCAGGAGCAAGTGCAGTAACAAAACCTGATCGGAATCCAAGGAGAGCAGGAATGACATCAAGTTCGAATGGCAGGGTACGGTTTAAGTTTGTACTGGCGGCGATGGCACTGGCGGTAGCGTCGTCGTTGTCGATCCAGGCGTTCGCGCATCCCCGGCCGGCGCCGACCAAGGACATCGTCGACACGGCGGTTGCCGCGGGCTCATTCAAAACGTTGGTAGCGGCTCTGCAGGCCGCCGGGCTTGTAGATACTCTAAAGGGCAAAGGTCCTTATACGGTATTCGCTCCGACAGACGAAGCGTTCGCCAAACTGCCGGCAGGCACGGTGGAAGATCTGTTGAAACCGGAAAATAAGGCAAAGCTCACGGCCATCCTGACGTATCACGTGGTGCCCGGCAAAGTGATGGCGGCTCAGGCGAGCAAAATGAAATCAGCCAAGACAGTGAACGGTGAATCGCTCGCGATCAGCACGAATGGCGGGGTGGTGATGGTCGACAACGCCAAAGTGATCAAAGCCGACATACTCTGCAGCAATGGAGTGATTCACGTGATCGATTCCGTGGTTCTGCCAAAGTAACGAGAGCCACGGAAAGGGAAGGGGGCGGTTCGGCGCGGAATCGGCCCCTTCTTCTTACTTGGTGATTTGGCGCAGTCGGTTACTCTTCGCCAATATCTTCATTCCATATGGCCGGATTTGCCCGGATGTAGTCGGCCAGCAGAGTCACGCACTCCTGCGAATCCAAATCGATCACGTCGATCCCGAGAGAACGCAGCCACGCTATCCCGCCTTGAAAATTGCGGCTTTCCCCAACCACTACCGTGCCAAATCCAAACTGGCGAACGAGTCCGCTGCAATACCAGCACGGCGCGAGTGTCGTCACCATGGTCAGCTTCCGGTAGCTTTTCTGGCGCCCGGCGTTTCGAAACGCGTCGGTCTCCCCGTGAATGGAAGGATCACTTTGCTGAACGCGCCGGTTGTGCCCCGCTCCGATCAATTTTCCGGTGTGATCAAAGATCGCGGCTCCTATAGGGATGCCGCCTTCCTTCAGACCTAGCCGCGCTTCGCTCAGTGCCACAGCGAGCATGGATTGGTAGTCCAACGCAGGATTCATCGCGGCTCTCCCATAAATACAAATGCCAGAACACTTCGATCGATAGTTAGAGAAAGGTAGTCAAGAAAGGATTAGTTTAGCCGAGAGTGGCTTGCAGCGCTTCGCGCAGGAGTTCCTGTTTCTGTGCCGTCAATTTCTTGCCTTGCGAAGTGAGATAGAACACGTCGATGGCTTTCTGACCTTCCGTATCGATTAGCGCCACATCAATGTTGCAGGACAGGCGCGCCAGAGCGGAACCTATCTCGTACAACAAACCTGGGCGGTCTTGCGTCACCACTTCGACCAAGGTGCTGTGGTCCGAAGAACTCTCGTCGAAATTGATTGCGGTGGCGACAAGCACCTTGGGCACGCGTGCTACTGACGCGTTCAACCGGCCTTTCAGCAACGGTTCCAGAGCTTGCCTGCCGTTCAGCACATCCGAAATGCTTTGCTGGAAGCGCACCACTTCTCCGGGATTCAGTTCCAGCGTGCGGTGGAGATCGACAAAGTGGAATGTATCCAGCACGACTCCCGCCGTGTTCGCGAATGCATCCGCCTTCACGATGTTCATGCCCCAAGCTGCGAGCACACCGGCAATGGTGGCGAAGAGTGCCGGGCGGTCGGCCGAAAGTAGCGTCAGGGCGTATGTGTGATGCGCTTTCTTGATTTCCGTCTGTACCGGTTCAGAACCTAGTTTTTGATAGAGCGCGAAATGGCCCGCGATTTCTGCCGCGGAATGCACCGCCAGGTAGCGGCGCGGGAAACCATCCAGGAAGCGCTCGATTTCCTTCTTGTCGGCGGCCTCCGCCTGAATGCGCACTTGTTCCAGCAACGGCGCTTCATCGGAAGCGTGCAGGCGGTCGCGGTCCAACGTGCGGCTAAAGTGATTGGAAGTAGAGACAAATAACTGCCAGAGAATTTCCGCTTTCCAGGGAGTGAGCGCTTCCGGGTTGACCGCATGGATGTCTGCGTAGGTCAGCAGGCAAAGTCGCTGCAAGCGCTCGTTGGTGTTCACCGTGGACGCGAAACTCGATACCGTGGCGGGATCAAAAATGTCGCGCCGTTGCACCGTAGCGGACATGTCCAAGTGATGTTCGATCAGAAAATGGACTTCCGCTTTTTCCGCGGGAGAGAGCTTCAGCCGATCGGCGGCAACCTCTAGAGCCTGCAGACTGCCGGTCACGTGATTTTCCACCGGCATGCCTTTACCCACGTCGTGCAGTAATAAAGAGAGGATGAGCAGATCACGGCGATCCACGGTGCGCCACAGGGGTGCAAAGGGTTTTCCCAACGGTTCCTGCGAATCATTCAATTCCTGCAGGTGCTCAATGGTGCGCAGAGAGTGCTCATCCACGGTGTAACGGTGGTAAAAATCGCGGACCACGAGAGAATCAATCGAGCGAAATTCCGGCAGAGCCTCCGTCAACAATCCAAGGCGATGCATCGGCCGCAGGGCAAAACCGGGATAGTCTCCACCCAAGATCTCCGAAAGCACTGCCCAACTGATGCGCGAATTGCGCTGCGGCAATTCGGGATGGGTCATGATGTAGGCGATGCTTCGCTCGGCGTCACGGCTAAGCGCGACACCAGAGCGAGCTGCCTCGGTCAGAAGAGAATAGGTAACGTTGCGGTCGGCAAAAAGCTGCTCGTTGGTAATTTCCAGCAAACCATCGCGCACATTGAAGGGCCTTCCGGTTGGCGCCTCGGTGCGTGCGCCAATCGCTGCGTTCATCAGTCGTTGGCGCAGGGAGAGCGTAACGGGCGGGCGCTGATCCACATAGCGCAGCAATTGGCGATTCAGGGTGCGTGCGTGTCGAAAATACAAGCGCATCCATTCGGCAGCATTTCGGCGCAAATTGTCGTCGGTGCCCAAGGAGCGCTCAGCGGCTTGCGCCTGCAATTCGTAAGTAAGCGTATTGTCGTTTCGGCCATTGCCGTAGTGCAGAAAGCAGCGGATGGCGCTCAAAAATTCGACGGCGTTGCGGGTCAATTCATCTTCGTTCATCGGGCTGAAACGCGGATCACGGCGATCGCCCGCTAGCTGTCTCATCCAGAGCGTGGAATGAAAATCGCGTAAGCCGCCCGGAGCATCCTTGACGTTTGGCTCCAGGTGGAAAATCGTGCCGCCGTAGCGTCCCAAGCGATCGCGGGTCAATCGTTGTAGTTCGACCAGCAAGAACGGGCGCGCCTGCTTTTCGGCAATGGACAACACCTTGGTGTCCAGCTTTTCGAACAAAGACTTATCGCCATCGAGATAGCGGCGATCCAGCAGGGCCAGATGAAATTCCGCATTGTCCTGCTCGATTTTCTTGCATTCGTCCAGCGTGCGCCCTGCGGAGCTGACACGAAAACCAAGATCCCACAGCATGCGGGAGAATTCCGCGATTAACGGGCGCGATTCTTCCTCGATTTTTTCGTTCGCGAAAAGAAAGAGCAAATCCAGATCAGAGTAAGGGAACAGAACTTCGCGTCCGTAGCCGCCCAAGGCCAGAAGCGCGAGTCCTTGAGTTGCGTCGTCTTTTACATTCTGGAGTTCGCTGAAGACTTTGCGGATGGTGCCGTCGGCCAGTTCACACAACTGCCGCAGCGTTTCCTGCGCGCTAGCGCCGCTTTCGAATAATTTTTGTATCCGCTCCCGCTGGGCCTCGCATTGCGGTCCTAGCACCGATAGCGGCGTTGCCGATTCTTCCATTTTCTTTTTCGGGCGAATACCGAGAATGAGACCTGGGCGGGGCGAGGACATGGTCGATCTCAGAGCGCGCTTTCGCCTCGTTCCTCATTCCGTATTCGGATGGCTTCTTCTACTCGCGACAAGAATATTTTACCGTCGCCGATTTTGCCAGTCTTTGCGCTCTTCAAGATGGCCTCCACGGCACGCTCGACCAGTTGGTCGGGCAGCACCACTTCCAATTTCACTTTCGGCAGCAGATCCACGGTGTATTCACGCCCGCGATAGACTTCCGTGTGACCTTTTTGCCGGCCGTGTCCGCGCACCTCGGTAACGGTCATGCCTTCGACGCCGATTTCCAACAGCGCATCTTTCACCGAGTCGAACCGCGACGGCTGAATGATCGCTTCAATTTTCATCATACGAATCTGTGCTCCCGCCTCGAGTTATCAACCGCCTAGCCGTTTTCTACGATTCCAGGTTATATCCTTCTTCACCGTGCAACGTAATGTCTAGTCCTTCGACCTCTTGCTCTTCTGAAACACGCAACCCTACGGTAGCGTCCACGATCTTCAAAATGATGATGGTGCCCACAAGGGCCAGCGCCCAAGCGATTAGCACTCCCATAAGTTGGTTGCCGACTTGGCTCCAGTGACCGTCGAGTCCGCCTACCGCTTTGCCATCGCCGAAAATCGGGTTAATCACAGTTTGCGCGAATATGCCGGTCAGCAGCGCTCCGATTGTGCCGCCGGCTCCATGCACACCGAAGGCGTCGAGAGCATCGTCGTAGCCGAAGATGTTTTTAAATTTGGTCACCATCCAGAAGCAGAAAAGGCCGGCAATGAATCCAATTGCCAGTGCTGGCATGGGGGCAACAAATCCGGCCGCCGGTGTGATGGCTACGAGTCCAGCTACCGCTCCGGAAATGGCTCCCAAAGCGCTGGGCCGCCCGTTCTTAAACCACTCTGCCAGGCACCAGCCAATCGCGGCGGCAGCGGCTCCAAAATGCGTGGCCACGAACGCGCTGGATGCCAATCCGTTGGAAGCGAGCGCGCTTCCTGCGTTAAATCCAAACCAACCTACCCATAGCAAACAAGCGCCGGTAAAACTCAAAACCAAACTGTGTGGAGGCATCGGCTGTTTGGGATAGCCCACACGTTTGCCGAGATACAGCGCACAGACCAGCGCAGACACACCGGAAGTGACGTGCACCACGGTGCCACCGGCGAAATCCAATGTGGGGAACCGGCCGCCGAGAGAAGCGTTCAGAAAGCCGCCCTTGCCCCAAACCATATGCGCCATCGGCGCGTAGACCACGAGAAACCATAAAGTCATGAAGAGCACGGTGCCCGAAAATTTCATGCGCTCTGCGGTCGCGCCGGTGATTAGTGCCGGCGTGATGATCGCGAACATCAACTGATAAACCATGAAGGTGGATTGTGGAATGGTCGCGGCGTAGTCTGGATTCGGGAGCGCTCCAACTCCACGGAGAAACGCCATTTGAAAATTGCCGATGAAATGGCCCTCGCCCCCAAAGCACAGGCTGTATCCGACCAGTGCCCACAATACCGTGATGAGCGCCATTAGCGCGAAACTCTGCATCATGATTGCGAGGATGTTCTTCTGGCGCACCAGCCCACCGTAAAACAGAGCCAAACCGGGGCCGGTCATCATGAGTACCAAGGCCGCACTAACGAGCATCCAGGCGTTGTCCGCGGAAAGTTGGGCAGACGTTACTTTTTGCTCCAGTTGATTTAGCTTGTCGGTTACCGCAGGAGGGATTTCAGGGGAGGAAGCGCTGGTAGCAGGAGTGGCAGGGGAGGCGGCCGCGGGAGATTGCTGAGCGACCAGCGGAACGGCCAGGAGCACCAGGGTCAGTACGCTACAACAGGCAATGCCCATGCGCTTCATCGAATTCTCCGGGGCGAATGGATGCGCGTCCACTCTGCTCTCATTCGCATTATCAATTGGGGACTTACCACTATGCGGGTTGATTATACGCACTGCTTTCCTCGCCCGCCGATTGAAATATTTCTACCGCCGATTCATTTTTCGGATAGCTCGCCGGCTAAGAGTTTTCTTTTGATTTCGCTGGCAAAGTGGTCTGCGTCGCGCGTAGGCCGCGGGATCCGGAAGCCGTCCGCCACCTGAAGGGTCAGCCGGATCGCGGTTTCCAGGCTTACGCGGTTACCTTGTGACACGTAAACTGGGCGGACTCCATCGCGAGTCCGCAACGCGGCCCCAATGCGCTCGCCTCCGGCTTTGTCATCGACCAGCGGCGTCCAGCTTCCTGCCGGGTTCTTAAGAGGGCCGTGGGAGCCGATGAGGATACTTTTGGCGCAGCCGATGGTTGGCCTATCCAGAAGCACGCCCAGGTGACTGGCCAGTCCCAAACGGCGCGGGTGAGCGTAGCCTTGGCCGTCACAGAGCAGCAGATCCGGTTGCGCTTTGAGTTTATTCAGTGCGGCGAGCAAAGCCGGGATTTCGCGAAAGCTCAGTAAGCCCGGAACATAGGGAAATTCCAACGGCACAATCGCAAAGTTCCGTTCAATTTCTGACATTTGCGGAAACTGGTAGACCACGACACTAGCAATGGCGCGATTTGCCTTGCGCACCTGGTTCCAGCGGTTGGTTTTTCGCCGCATGGCTTGCGAGCTGGTGAGTACGAACGCGGCATCGAGTCCCGCCACGGTGCGAACGGTTTCGAACTGGTCGGACCCTACCCACAGTTCGCGCAATGTCGCTTGGATCGCCCAGGCTTCCTGACACGAAACGTTCCAGGGATGGCGCCGTGCCTCTATGGATTTCTTCTCCATACCCTTCATCGTATAATGCAGATGCCGCGAACGCCGCCTTTGGGGCGAGCAGCCGTCAAGACCGAACTGAGAGGGATTTCATGACGCTTCATCCACCTTTGGAAGTTTCTGCGCGCGAAGCCGGCGGCATCTACTATCTGCAGATCCATGGCCGGCTCACCATCGGTGAACCCAGCGAGCATTTGAACGAATTCACGCAGAACCTGGTGCAGCGTGGAGCGCGTAAACTGGTCGTGGACCTGAACGACATTCCGCAAATCGATAGCTCGGGAATTTCCGCGCTGGTCAAACTTTCCATTTCGCTGGCCCGTCAGGGTGGAGGGTTGCATCTGGTCTGTGGCCAAGGCCGGGTGCGCGACGCATTGACGGTTACCCGGCTAGTGGAAGCCATTCCCACGTTCGAAACGGAAGCCGCCGCGTCCGCCAGTTTTTAGTTCAGCGGAAAAGTCTCGTTCTCGTTTGCTTGTGGAATTTAGATGCCTGCGCTTCGTGGTTAGAAAAATTTCAACTGCGGCAACCCAAACCTAACCGCCCTTTTTCAGCTCCGCTAGGACCATCTTGGCTAGTTCTTTCAGGGTTTCGAAAACGCCCTGGCCGTTGATGGCGATGCCCTCGATGATAGGCTCGCCCTTCTTCTGCAATTGCTTGGTCAGTTCTTCCACGCTCATCACATTCGGCAGGTCGCGCTTATTCAATTGCAACACGTAGGGGATGCTCGCGAAATTCAGGTTGTGCTCTCTCAGGTGTTCCTGCAGGTTTTCCAACGTTTCGAAATTGGCATCCAGCCGTTCTTCCTGTGAATCCGCCACGAAGACCACGCCATCCGCGCCTTTCAGGATCAGTTTGCGGCTGGCTTCGTAGAAAACCTGGCCGGGGACGGTATATAAATGAAAGCGCGTCTTGAATCCGCGCACGGTACCCAAATCCAACGGCAAAAAATCGAAGAAAAGCGTGCGGTCGGTTTCCGTCGCCAGCGAAACCATCTTGCCTTTTTGATTTTGCCCGGTGTGGTCGTAGATCCACTGCAGATTCGCGGTCTTACCGCCGAGACCGGGACCGTAGTAAACCAGCTTGCAATTAATTTCGCGCGCAGGAAAATTGATGAAAGGCACGAGTCGTCAACCTGAGTCCAATCTTGAACTTATAACATACACGCTCGGGCAGGCCAATCTTCCCGATGCGCATGATCCGTCGCAAGGTACTCTTCTAGTTTCCCGGAGAAGAGTGGTTCTGAGCTAGCTTATTTTCGCACATGCTGCCGGACGGTAAAGGCTATTCAATTGTGCACTTTCCACAGGGTGTTGGCTTCCGTTGACGGATGCGCAGGCGTTTGTTAGCATGCGCGCCATGGCTAAAGTCCATAAGTCTTCCCCCAGCCGTGCCAAGGCTTCCGCCTCCCATAAGGCTAAGCAAAAGAAAACAAAGGGATTACCGGAGGCGATTCCGCGACGCGGTGGTGTTGAATTGGTTGACCCGCTGGTGCAGGCCCAGATGAAGCTGTACGAAGAGGCTATGGGACTGTTCCACCAGCAAAAATTTCAGCGCGCCAAGCAGGAGCTGGAGCGGGTGATCGTCGGCCCGAGCAAGGAACTAGCCGACCGCGCGCGCACGCATCTGCGCATCACCGAACAGCGCATGAAGCCCACGGCGGACCAAAACCCCCGCAGCCCCGAAGATCACTATCAACGCGGCGTGGCCATGAT
Organism: Candidatus Acidiferrales bacterium; assembly: GCA_963759275.1. Taxonomy (GTDB): domain Bacteria; phylum Acidobacteriota; class Terriglobia; order Acidiferrales; family UBA7541; genus Acidiferrum. The sequence continues at coordinate 28,038 of CAVWYZ010000001.1, forward strand.
GAATTTGGGCCGCTGGGATGAAGCGCGTGAGAGCCTGGAAAAAGCGCGCAAGCTTGCGCCGAAAGCGGATCACATTCACTACGCTCTTGCCGCGCTTGATTGCCTGACAGGCGAAGCGGATTCCGCGCTCGCGAATCTGAAGATCGCGATTGACTTGCGCTCCGCAAATCGTTACCACGCGCGCAACGATGAAGATTTCAATTTCTTGCAGGAAGATCCTCGTTTTACAGAGCTGCTATATCCCGAAAAAGAAGGCTATTCGGGTTAGCGTTTTTCGTTTGTATTTTTGGATTTTCCCCAGCCCGCTCACGGACATATCGCTCGCTGCTTGCCCCACGGCGAGATACCACGAAATGCTATATGGTCGCATGTTAAAATTTCGGTACTCGAGTTTTCATGAAGAAATCTCTCGCAAAAAAGAGTTCATCCGACGGTTTGCGCGTCGTGGCCCTGGGCGGCGGCACCGGGCTGTCCGCGCTGTTGCGAGGATTGAAGGAACATGTGGTCCGCCGCAGCGATAAACATCCTACGGCAAAGCGCCCTATCACCGACCTCGCGGCCATCGTCACGGTCACGGATGATGGTGGGAGTTCGGGGCGGCTCCGGCGAGAGAATCGCATCCTGCCTCCAGGGGATATTCGCAACTGCATGGTAGCGCTGTCGAAAGACGAGGCGCTGCTTAGCCGATTGTTCCAGTATCGTTTTCATGCGGGTCGCGGTTTGCGGGGACACAATTTTGGCAATCTGTTTCTGGCCGCGCTTACGCACGTTACCGGTGATTTTGCGGAAGCCGTGCGCGTCTCCGCGAAGGTCCTGGCGGTTCGCGGCCGGATATTTCCGTCCACGCTCTCGAATGTTCATCTGGTCGCCACACTTGCGAACAGCCAACGCGTAAAGGGCGAAACGCGCATCTCGCGCAGCAAGATTCCGATTCGTAAAATCGAGCTGAATCCGCGTAGAGTGCGGCCTCTACCCGCGGCCATTGAGGCCATTCAACAAGCAGACGTGATTTTCCTGGGCCCCGGTTCACTGTATACCAGCGTGATTCCCAACCTCCTTATTCCCGAGATTGCGGACGCGGTCGTCCGTTCGAAAGCGCCGCGCGTTTATGTCGCGAATTTGATGACACAGCCTGGCGAAACGACGAACTTCGCGCTGAGCGATCATTTGCGAGCCATTAAGCAACACGTGGAGGGTTCAGTGATAGACGCGGTTGTGGCGAACCGCCAGTCGATCTCGCCGGAAGTGGCGAAGCGTTATCGCGCGGAGGGCGCGGAGCCCGTCTTGCTCGACCGCGACAAGGTGCTAAAGATGAAGGTCCGTCTGGTTACGGGCAATCTGGTCGAAGAGCACGGCGTTCTTCGCCACAATTCCGCGCGCCTCGCTCGTCTGCTGGTGGACGAATTTCTTCCGGCGCGCCGCCTTCGCTGACTCGAAGTGGGCACCTTACTTGTCTTGGTTGGCTTTGCCCTTAATGCAAAGTGAAACGGAACCCGCCGCGGACAAATATTGGCGGTCCCACGGTTAGCACGGGAGTGGCGGAAATACCGAAACGATCGTTGGTCAGGTTCTGTACGGCAAAAAATATCGAGGTGCCTTTTCCCAACTTCCGCGAAACCTGCGCGTCCAACGAAAATGCTCGTCCGAGCGGCAATAAGTTCTGATCGTCGTCGAATTGATTCCCCAGGAAGCGTCCTTGGATGCCCGCGGTCCACATCTTTCCGGTGTAGCTTGCCTGCAGACTGAACTGGTTTTGTGGAACCTGTGGGAGAAAGTTCCCCTGCAGCGCTGGATTCGCCGAATAGCTCAGCACGATACTATTGACGAACAAATAGGCCGCGGTGACCTGCACTTTGGAAGTGACCTGCATCTCTCCGGAAAGCTCGAAACCTCGCGCTTGGGATACACCCAGATTTTCTTTTTGGCGGGTGATCAACGACGGCGTCGTGATCAGGGTGACATTGGCCACCGGATCGGAAATGTCGCTCCAGAAAAAGTTGCCGCGCACGGTCAAACGGTTCTGCAGGAGCAACTGGCTTACGCCGGCCTCGCCGCCGGTTAAGTGCTCGCCGGAGAGCGCCGGGTTCGCCAATGTGAGCACATTCCCAACGCGGAAGTTGCGATAGAGCTCATTGAGAGTCGGCGCACGAAAGGCACGATAGACGGAAGCGTTCAGGGAGGTTCCGTGCGAGAAATTTTTCAGCAGCGAGATTCTGGGACTGAACGCGGTTTCTGAACGGTCGGCGAACGTCCGAGTTGTTAAGGTGCCATCCGGCAAAGGGGTTCTGGACTGATAGCCGGTGTTGTTGTTCCAGGTATCGACGCGTCCTCCGATGGTGAGCAGCCAGCCTCGCGCGAAGGAATAGGCATCTTGTGCGAAGAAGCCGAAGGAATGTTGGCGGCCTCCGGCGTCGACATACGCAGTCTGAGCACCGGAGTGATAGTTGGTTTCGAAGCTATGTCCTCTCACATCCTGCGCTTCGAAGCCCGCGGAAATCTTGTGCCGCTCCGCGAACAGACGAGACCATGTACCGACGAAACCGATCTGCTGCGACGGATTGCGCTGCACGTCGGTCAGCGATTCACTGTTCCGGTCGGACGCCACCGAAGAAAATGTCTGGTGATATAACTCGCGCGATCCGTACAGTCTCGCTGAAAAACTTCCTGCCTCCGCCGAACTCCAGTCCACGCCAGTATCGACTTCTGGAATGGTGGTGTCGTTATTTTGCAGCGGCGTTCCATTCCGCGCGCTTTCTCCGAAATCGCTGCCCCTGATGAAAAACCTCCCGCGCTCGCCGAGATTTCGCGATGCTTCCAGGAAGCCGGCAAGTACACCCGAGCCGAGGCTGGTATCCACAGCACCGCGCTGATCCGGCTGCACAGCGATATATCCTTGGGATTGGTAGGCCTGTCCTGCTCCGGACAAGGTCCACTTTCCGATTGGCGCTCCTGCCGCGAACGAGAAATCGGGTGTGCTCATGCTACCGAAAGACAATTCGCCGTTGGCGTATGCGGCCTCATCCGTGCGCGTTCGCAGATTGACGACACCACCGAGCGCGCCGCCGCCGTACAAATCCGAAGCGCCACCGTTGGCTACTTCCATGGTCTCGATGGCTTCTTTAGGAATGCGCGCCCAGTACACCCATCCGCCGAATGGATCATTGAGCGGGATGCCATCCAGCAACACGGTGGACCGGCTGGTCGCGCTTGCACCCACGCCGCGGAGGGATACGCCTTGCGATGTGGGATTCGCGAACAGACTGCTGGAGCGCCGGAAGGTGCTGAAACCGGGCACTTGCCGCAAAACGTCGTCGGTAACCAGGCTGCCGGACAAATCCATCGCGTCGGCGGAAATCACATATTGGCTGGTGGGTGTGGCCGGGATGCGATCTCCCGAAGTACCTTGCACTTCGATGCGCTGCAGTCCCGGCGTGGGCGTCAGCACGATCTTTAGGTTTTCCAACAACGCGCGTGCGCGAATCTCTCGCGTCACCGCGGCAAAGCCAGGAAAGTTTACGACCAGCGTACCACCGGGTCCGACGCCTTCCAGATGAAAATGTCCTGCTTCATCGGTGCTGGCTAACAAAATTCCCGCGGGAGAGCGGAATTCGATTTGAGCGCCGTGGATGGGCGCATCCGTCGAATCGACGATCGTTCCGTTCAGAGCCGTATGTTCTTGAGCGACCGCGGAATCTGCTAATGCTACCAGGGCAATCAACAGGCACAGGAAGGCGCACGGGCCGTTTATCGCCAGTCCGAACCGAGTCGTTCGCATTCCACCGCGTCTCATGCATTTGCCTGTTTTCGTTTGCACACGGAATCCCATCGAGCATTCGGCCGTCATCCCAAGTAGAGCAGGGTAGTCCACAGGTTATATGAAATTCATGATTTGCGGTTGGAAGGACGAAGAACGCGTCGCGTAACGCGCAAGCCGCTCGCTGCTTCGGGTCTTACAGTCCGTTGACCTTCCCTGTCAACACGGTGATCGAGGCCTTCGGCAAGTTTATCTGCTGTCCGGTTTTCCACGCGATAGTCTCGCGCTTGGCAGGTCCGTCGGGATCCGCATGGCTGGTGGGGCCGGACGAATGCCAAACATATTCGGCTGCTCCGAAGTTCACGACCCTTACCGGGCCCGCAAATCCTTCGGCAACTTCTTTACCATTATTTTCAAAGGCAATCTTCACGCTATGAGCGTTGCTGGGGTCCTTGTTAATGATGAGCAAAGACCACTCGCCGTCTGGACTCTTAACGGGATATGCGGTTATCAATTCATGTTTCGCATCGTCCTGGACGTCTCCGGCTGCCAAATACAACTGATGCGTTCCACCGCCGTGTTTGACCCAATCCAGATTTAGCAGCTGGCTGGCGAAATATTGCGCGGTGTGCTGCTTGATGTCCAATTTCTCGTCCGCCACAAAATTTCCGTACGTACTCCACGCCTGGCAGCCTGGCCTGAGGGGTTCCGGCTGGATAGGAGAATGGTAATAGACAGCGCCGGGTCCGCCTAGCGTGAGGTAGGCCCCGACGCTGTCTGCCAGCCACAATCCGGCAAAAATATCCTGCATGGGGTCGGTCAGCGACCACGACACATTGCTCTCGGTATTCATCAATGGCACATCGGCGGGCACGCCGTCGTCGCGCCACGCTTTCAGCGTGCCTCCCACAAACTGCGGCTCGCGATACAAATCCGACCAGTTAATCTCGCACGGATTCAGCGGGTAGTGCTCGAACGAAACGAACGTCAGATCCTCCAATCGTCCATGAGCCTTCAGATAATCGACGAATCGCCCGAGCCACGAGGTTTTTCCCTGCGCATCCGGCCATACCTTAATGTCTTCGTTGACGCCGGTAAACACAGGTCCGCCGAGTTTCAATTTTGGGTCTACCTGGTGCAGCGCTTTCGCAAACTGCACGTACAACGCTGCGTAATCCTCCGGTAGCATGTATGCGCCGTCGGGTTCCTCGCCCATTTCGACATAGGAAACGGGATAGCCGCGTTTTTCGATGTAGGCCAATTCGGCAGCTGCATCTTCCGGAGTGGAGTAGATCAGCGCAATCGGAATCATCGCGGGCAGATGATTGGTGTAACCGCTTTTGAAGAAGAGATCAAATCCGGTCTGCACCCGAGTGGGAATAACGCTATCCGCGGTGTGCCAGGGATCCACGGACGAAGCTTGGGTTACGGTCTGAGCCTGGCTGGGCGTATGCTTTCGCCAAATCGACGAATTGACCGAGCGAATTGAAATTGCCAATGGAAATTTCGGAAATCGCATAGCCCACGCAGTTTCGCGGATCATTGCTGCCATGGGTATCACAGGTATTCGAAGATTCGGTCATCCAGATGCGCAGAAACCGCGTCAATATTGGATGATCAGCCAAACGCAGAACTTTGTTGCCGCCGGCGCCGCCAGTGACTTCGCCCTCAGGAAACTTGACCCACGTGCCTGCCAGGGGCTTTGTCAGCGTATCTTCTTTTCCCGTCCAATATTCCACGACATATTTGGTGGCATATGGATTGGCCCACGCAATCTGGATCGCGTCGATCTCTTGCGGGAACGCGAAGTCGATGAGCACCCATTGGGGGTTGGCGGAATCCGGTTCTCCGGTGAATTTGCTACTGAGGTAGGGATTGCTCTTCCAATAAGTTGCGGGATCACCGTCGGTCATCCGGGAAGATTCAAATTGGCCAGAGTCGCTGCGGGTAGTGCCACGATGGGCGAGTCGATAACCGAAGGATTCGCGGAGAAAATCCTTGGGCTCCGCGCTGCCCACGAAATAGCCGCTCTTGTTCTTCGGGTCGCTCCAAACCCCATTGGGATTCCAGTGCCACGCGTCGTAGGTTAATTCCGTGTTTTGACGATAGGTGATCGGTCCCCATCCCGCCGACAAACTTTCCTTGATAATCGGCTCGCTGTATACCTTCTCGAGGTCCTTGGTTGGAAGAATATCGATCGACGAACCCATGGACTTATCGGGATCGAAGGCAATGGCCTTCGAAGGCGTCACATCCACGTGTACCGTTTGCGCGCACAAGGGCACCGTACAGGCGAAGACAGCCAAACAGGTTAAGCTGCGGCTCAGGGCGGGGAAGTTCATCAGGGCCTCCTCACAACGCCGCTATTATATCGATTTAAACGGTCGCCAGGCGAAGCAAGTTTGTGGCGATCGAGGCGGATTGATGATTTGCCGCAGATGCAACTCGATGGGGCCACCCCGAACTATCCTGTGGCCAAAATTCGAGCTAACATTTCTTCCGCACTCATCATTCGTACGTATTGGGGAGCTTCCATGTCTACTTTCGGTCTTATTGAATACCAAGACGCCAGCCCGCAGGTGAAAGCGGTATATGACGACATCAAGGCCACGCGGAAAACCGACTACATCAACAATTTCTGGAAGGCGATCGCCCACGATCCGGCGCTCTTGAAGCGCACCTGGGAAGATCTGAAAGCCATCATGGGGCCTGGCGCGCTCGATCCTCTGACCAAGGAACTTCTGTATATCGCTGTGAGCGTCACCAACAATTGCCAATATTGCATTTACTCGCACACGGCTTCGGCGTTCGGCAAAGGGATGACGCCGGAGATGTTTAAGGAACTCCAACAGGTCATTGGGATGGCCAACGAAACCAATAAACTGGTTTCTGGCTATCAAGTGGCTGTGGATGCGCGCTTCCAGCCTCCCCTCGACATAAAGAAATAGCGTGTTCGGCGCCCCGGTCCCGCGCTTTTGGCACGACCACCTCGCGGTTTAGTGCCTCGCCGGTCGCAAGCCTGTGGACTGTTTACACTGTAGTACGCACGTACTATAGGACCGCCTTCCCACCGCGCTCACCATGTATAGGTATGGCGGGAAAGCCCTTTCTCAGCGTGGCTTTCCGCTTAATCCCTCTCTGGGTGGGTATTCTATGGCACCTATTTTGAAAGAACTCGAAGCCCCTGCTGCGGGCACAACGACTGCAGCTCCTTCCGCTCCGCAGTCGAAGCCGGCCAATGAAGCGCCCGCGCGTCCGCAACCAGTCGCTATCGAGATTCCCGTTTCCGTTAATGGCGCTCGCACTGTGGATGGCTCCGATAAACGCGTCCCTTTTTCGGAATCCACTCAGACCGTGCTGGTTTTCCCCCACGGCGCCGTGATCCGCATCGCCACGCCACTCAGTTCGGGTCAGCTGGTTTTTCTGACGAATGAGAAAACGAAGAAGGAAGTTGTCTGCCAAGTGGTGAAATCCAAGTCGACGGGCAGCGCGGGCGCTTACGTCGAACTTCAATTCACTGAGCCGTCCCTCGGCTTCTGGGGTGTGCCGCTCTCCGGCGGCGCGGCAACGCCAAGCGTTGCTCGTCCGATCGCGCCAGCGCCGAGCGTGGCTCCCAAGCCCGTTGCGCCGGTGTCTGCCGCCCCAGTTGCTACCAAACCACCCGCGGCGACGAAACCTGTTTCCCCTGTTTTGCCGGCGACTCCTTCGGTCAAACCGGTGATCGCGCCGGCCGCGCCAACGGTTGCGCCTCCTGCGCCCGTTGCCGCGCACACGGAACCCGCGACTCCCGCCGTACCTCAAGCGGCTCTGCCTGTGCCGCCTGCTCCGGCGGTCATCGAGGTTCAAAGTGCAACGGTAGCGCCTCCCAAAGTAACTGTGGTGGAAAGTTCGGTGAGTTCCGAAACGCCCGCACCGGGCATCGTCGTTCCAGCAGCGATCGAACAGACTTCGACCCCACCGCTACCCCCTGTTCGCGATTATTCGAAACAGATCGAGGCGCTATTTACCGTGCCGCAAGCGTCGGCTCATCCCGAGCCCCTGCCCGCCGCGCCTCCGGCCACGCAATCTTCCACGGAGGACTTGAAGCAGCAGGCTGCACGTTTACAGGCGCAGCTTAGTTCTTTGCTCTTTACGGAAACTCCCGCAGCGCCACCCGCGGTTACGCCGAAAGTTGAACCGCCGGTTGCGGAAGTGGCGAAAAAGATTTTGCAAATCTCGCAGGACGAACCAAAGGCCGCGCCGCCAAGCGAGCCTCCATCGGTTGTGCCTGCACGTGCTCTTGCGTCTACTTCTCTGGGTGTCAACGAAGAAGTCAAAATTCCTTCCTGGCTGGCACCTTTATCGCAGAACGCCGAAGCGGCGGCGGAAAGCACTACAGCAACAGACGGCGCACTCGACCGCGCGGCGACTGCCTCTTCCGAAAATACATCCGGGGACCAAGTGTCCCAGCCCAGCGTCGTTTTTGGTGGACAACTGCTTGGCGAATCCGTCGTTCAAGGTTCTTCGAGCGGCTCGAAAAAAGGATTGTTCCTGGGACTTGCCGCGGCTGCGGCATTGCTAACTGCCGGCGGATGGTATTACTACCAAAGCCACGGAGCGCCAACAGCGTCAGCCGCAGCGCAACCTGTCGCCGCCTCAACTGTTCCCGCAGCGACCGTTCCCTCTTCACCGGCTGTTTCCACGCCGGCAACGAGCAACGGAGCTTCTTCTCGCACTGCGGAGATCCGGCCGCCAAAGAATTTCGTTTCGCCTGCTGCGCCGCCGATATCCGAGGAGCCGGCGCCAACTAAGAATTCGAATTCCGCAGCCAAGAGTTCTCAACCAGTACAGGTAGAGGAGCCGCCCAAGTCAGCTTTAGGTGACGTGCACTTGGCCGCACCCGTGGTGAACCGTAGTGAGGAATCCCACGGCCTGAGCGACGCGACTCTTCCCGCCATTGATGCGAAGACGGTTCCGTCCAGCACGGATCCTTTCGGCGGTGCCGCGGTGCATCACAATGCGCCCGCAGCGCCGCTGCCGATTGGGGGAGACGTAAAACCGGCGGAGCTTATTAAATCGGTGCCACCGCAATATCCGGCTATCGCCAGAACGCAGCGGGTTTCTGGCAAAGTACAAATCGACGCGCTGATCGATGCCTCTGGAAATGTCGCGAGCGCGAAGGTCTTGTCGGGCCCGACGCTTCTCCATGCCGCGGCTCTCGACGCCGTGAAGCAATGGAAATACAAGCCCGCCATGCTGGATGGCGAGGCCACCTCGATGCACCTGACGGTAACGGTGGAATTCCGCGCTCAGTAATTTTCTGAATAAGCGCCGCACAGGCGCCATATCTTTCTAATGGCTCTGAGGATGGTAGTTGTCTTGAGCCGCAAGCGGCGTCTGCGCGGGTGCTCCGGACGCGCTTTCCTGTACTTGTTGGTCCAAGCGAAGAATCATGATCCAGGACAGATGCGGAAACGGCAGAAACCGATCGATTGGACGCACCACCGGCAACAATGTGTTGAGCAATTTAATCTGCCAAAAGCCGAATGTCGTTTTCTTCAAGACCCGCCCGTTCCACCACCATCCCGGCGCGCCAATGCGATTGAACTTCAATACTTTTTCCACCTGGAAGCCGGCTTGCTCGCATACTTCGCGTAGTTGTTCCTGCGTGTAGCGACGGTAGTGTCCCAAGACACGATCCAGCGAGCCATACAATCCCGGGCCGTTGGGAACAAGAATGATGGCCCGGCCATTTTTCTGCAGCGACCCTCGAATATTCCGTAGAGCACTGACGTCGTTCTCCAGGTGCTCCACAACGTTCAGGCAAATTACCGTATCGAATTGTTCCTGTGGGTAGGTTTCGCCCGCGCTGGCATCGGTGTAGCGCACCTGCAAGTACGGGCGGGTTTGCTGCAATTTCTTCAACCGGTCGAGATAGTGGGGGTTAATATCGCTGGCATAATAGGAAGTCCGCGGGACCAGGTTGGACGTCAGATTGCCGATGCCCGCTCCGATCTCCAGCACCTTTTCGCCCAGGTACGGACGAATTGTGTCGGCCATCCATTTTGTGAAACGCGGGGCACGATTCAGGCGCGCCAGAATCTCGCTGCCATGCTCGTCGGCCACGTAGATGCGGTCAGAAATACCATACTTCACCAGCGCTCCGAGCGCTTTGATGCCGTCCTTCCAGGTGATTTTCTTGCCCTCTCCATACGTCCGGCCGGAATAACGGATAGGCAACTCGAAAATCCTTGCGTCTCTTTTTGCCAATTTGATGGTGACTTCCGGCTCGAACCCGAATCGGTCGCTCTCTAACGGGATACTTTTCAGCAGGTTCGTCCGCACCATCTTGTAGCAGGTTTCCATGTCTGTCAGATTCAGGTCGGTGACGATGTTGGTCAGTAGAGTCAGGAATTTGTTGCCCAGACTGTGCCGGAAAAAAAGAACGCGACGGTAATCACTGGCTAGGAAACGCGATCCGTATACGGCATCGGCATCTTCCGTCGCGAACAGCGGTACCATCTTCAGCAGATCCTCGGGGTGATACTCCAGGTCCGCGTCGTGAATCACCACCAGGTCGGTGTCAGCGTGTTGCAAGGCCGTGCGAATGGCCGCGCCTTTCCCCTGGTTTTTCTCATGAGTCAAGAAAATCCATTCCAGACCCGTGGTTCCTGGCTGTTCGAACGATTCCCGCAGACCTTGCAGTACTTCGTCAGACTGATCAGTCGAGGCATCGTTTACCACGACCACCCGCACGCGTCCCAACCACGGGGATGCCGCCAGCGATTCCAACCGCTTCAAACTCGATTCGACCAGGTACTGTTCGTTATATACGGGTACCAGAATCGCCAGGCTCAGCTTGGATTCCATCGTTCGCGTTTCCTGCCTCTATCGGCGGTTTCTGCAGCCGTTTCGTAGTTTAGCGCGTGGATCGCTTCTTCTCCTTTCCTAAATTTTCGCCTGTTGCCTCTTGTGCGGTACAACCTTGCTCTCTGCCATCCCCCTTAATATACTGACCACCCGGCCAATTGGCAGGTTCTCGGGTGGGTAGCCCGCTGAATTTCTCTCCTGTTGGCCTTTATCGCGCCTGCTCTTCTCTCACAGGCCGAAGGTTGCTGCGCAGCCCATTGCTCCAGGAGCTGTCCGCGCAAAGGAGATTCGTGCATGGCCAACACGCTTGTGCCGGAAGAAATGAATGTATACCAGAACGCCGAGGCGCGTTTTGAAGTGGCTGCCAACAAGCTCGGGTTGGAGCAGGGCGTTTACCGTTATTTGAAGTATCCGGACAAGGAAATCACCCTATACATTCCCGTCGGCATGGACAATGGCCAACTGGAAGTGTTTACAGGCTACCGAGTGCTGCATTCCACCGTAAGAGGGCCTGGGAAGGGCGGCATCCGCTTCGCCCCTGATGTATCTCTGGATGAAGTGCGAGCGCTTTCCGCGTGGATGACCTGGAAGTGCGCGGTGGTGGATATCCCGTTTGGCGGCGCGAAGGGCGGGATCATCTGTGACCCGCGCAAAATGTCGCGCGGCGAACTGGAACGTCTTACACGCCGTTACACTGCGGAGCTTTCTGACTGGCTAGGACCGGAACGCGATATTCCCGCTCCGGACGTCGGCACCAACGAGCAGACCATGGCTTGGGTGATGGATACATATTCCATGCATGCTCGGCAGGCGACCACGGCCGTGGTCACCGGCAAGCCCATTGAACTGGGCGGTTCGCGAGGCCGGCGAGAAGCCACCGGGCGTGGAGTGATGATTTGCGTGGACAAGTCCATTACCAAGCTTGGCCTGCGCAAAGAAAACACGCGCGTGGTCATCCAGGGCTTTGGCAACGTGGGCTCGCTTGCCGCGGAACTCATGCAAAAAGCGGGCTACAAGATTGTCGGCCTGGCCGACATTGGCGGTGGTCTCTACAACGAGCACGGATTTGACGTGCCGCAGGTGATCGACTGGGTGTACACGCGCAAACGACCGTTGCAGGAATTCCCGGCTGGCGGAGCGAAAATGAGCGCGCGCGACGTTCTCTTTCAACCTTGTGATGTGGTGATTCCGGCGGCGATCGAGAACCAGATCACAGAACAAAATGCTCACCAAGTACAGGCTAAAATCCTGTGCGAGGGTGCGAACGGCCCAACTACCTGGCAAGCCGACGCGATCATCGACTCCAAAGGCATTTTTACCGTGCCCGATATTCTCGGCAACGCGGGCGGCGTGACGGTCAGTTATTTCGAATGGGTACAGGATCGCCAGGGCTTTTTCTGGCGCGAAAGTGAAGTGAATGAACGCCTGTTCGACATCATGGATCGCGCTTTCGATGAGGTTGTGCGTTATGCGGAAACGCATCGCGTAAACAATCGCATTGCCGCCTATATGTTGGCGATTGACCGCGTAGCCACATCGCTCAAACTTCGCGGGATCTACGCCTGATTTTTTCTTGGCTTTCGACGCGGTGAAGCGTACTCTTTGTGCGAGCTTTACCATTTGCCGCAGCAGTCACCCAGGGTGGGGCCGCAAGAGGGCCCCAGGAAGGAGTCCGCATCGTGCTCTCGGACTCGCCACGCGATCACGCCTCTCGCTCTGAAGAACAGCATCGTCACGACGTCTGCCTCGTGGGCCGTTGGCTCTATGAACGCGGCCATATCGTTGCCGGTGAAGGGAATTTATCCGTTCGTCTGGATGAGAATCGAATTCTCACCACACCCACTTGCTTGAACAAGGGCATGATGTCGCCTTCCGACCTCGTCGTGATGGATTTGAACGGACGGCAGCTTCACGGCGACCGCCAGATCTCTTCCGAAGCGGGAATGCACCTGCTTTTTTATCAAATGCGGCCGGATGTTCAGGCGGTGTGCCACGCACATCCGCCGACGGCCACTGGATTTGCCGCGGCTGGTCAGGGTCTGGATCAAGCGCTGCTTCCCGAGGTGGTTGTGTGCCTGGGCAAAGTTCCGCTGGTTCGCTACGCGACCCCCGGCACTTCGGACTTAAGTGCGGTTCTGGAGCCGTTCGTTCCACACTACGATGCGCTGCTTCTCGCCAATCACGGTGCTGTGACTTGCGGTCCTGATTTGCTGACCGCGTTTTACCGCATGGAAATCGTGGAACATTTCGCGAAGATCGCGCTAAATGCCCGTCTGGCTGGCCAGCCTCAGCTTCTTTCTACACGCGAGGTGGCCAAGCTTATGGCGGCACGCGCTCGTTATCACGTGAGTCCACCTCCAGGTGGTGGCGCCGAACTTCCCGAAACTTCCGATAGCCGCGAGAGCCCCACCGAGGAAGTGACGCTCACGCGTTCCGAACTCGACGCCCTGGTGGACGAAGCCGTCCGCAAGGATCGCGCTCGCCGTTAAACAAGGATTTCTCTTCCGGAATTTCCGATGATGGACGTTTAGGTTCGCGCTCACGCTACGCCGAACGGAGTAATCCATGTCCGCTGCCGAGCTTTTCGAGAATATTCGCACCGGAAATACTGGCGCGGTAGCCGCGTTGTTGGAGGGGGATCCTTCCCTGGCCTCGGCGAAAAACGATTCTGGTGTCTCGGCGGTTCTGATGTCGGTGTATACGGGGCGGAAGGAAATTCGCGACCTGCTGCTGGAGCGCGGCGCAATCCTGGAACTGCATGATGCGGTGGCGGTCGGCAGGCTCGAACGAGTCCGACAAATTGTCGAGAGCAATCCTGCCGCAGCCAAGGCGTTTTCGCCGGATGGATTTCCGGTGGTCGCTCTTGCCTGCGTGTTCGGCCATCTCGACGTTGGCCGTTACCTTGCCGGAAAGGGCGCCGATGTGAACGCTCCGGCGACAAATGGCAGCGGCTACAACGCGCTGACCGGAGCGGTGACCAGCGGCCACACCGAAATCGTCAAATGGCTTCTTGCAAATGGCGCCAACCCCAACTACCGTTACGGACCCGGTTATACGCCACTGCTCGCGGCAGCCGCCAATGGCCACCTGGAAATTCTAAAACTGCTCTTGGCGAGTGGTGCCGACCTACAGGCCACCTCTAACGATGGAAAATCCGCGCCAGCGCTGGCCTCCGAACGCAATCACCCAACGGTAGTCAGTTATCTTACAAACCCGAAAGTCTAAGAACGATGACGTTCCTAATGCTCGATCTAAGCGCGCGTTGACAGGCGAAGAAAAAGCGGCAATACTTTCTTGCGATGATTGGACTTCTGCGCGGCCGGCTGCTCGAAAAACGTCCCAACCAAATCATCCTGGATGTCGGCGGAGTGGGTTATCTGGTCGCGGTTCCTCTCTCCACTTTTGCCGCGCTTGGCGAACTTCACGGTGAAGTTACTCTGCTCATCCATACTCACGTGCGCGAGGATGCACTTTCGCTCTACGGTTTTCTTTCGCAACGCGAAAAACATCTTTTTGAGCTGCTTCTGGGCGCTTCGGGTGTTGGTCCCACGTTGGCGTTAAAAATTCTTTCTGGCATGAATGTGGAGGAACTTGTACCCGCGATTCGCACCGGCGATCTCGCGCGACTCACCAAGATTCCGGGCGTGGGCCGCAAAACGGCAGAACGCATGGTGGTCGAGCTCAAGGACAAGCTCGAGGCTGTCGCCATTGAAGCCGAAAAACCGGCGCCTGCTTCTCCCGCTGGCGTGGAATCTGACGTAAAGTCCGCTCTCGTGAATCTTGGTTACGATGAACGCACCGCGGATGCCGCGGTCGCTGAAGCAAAACGAGAAGCCGGAGCAACGAACTTTGAGAAATTGCTGCGCGAGGCACTTTTAACTCTAAGCGCCCCGCAAAACAGGGGATGAACGAGGTTTCTGCAGGGAAGGCCCTCTGAGGCGGCCCGTTCTTTCTTTGTCGCTTTTGCCTGGATTTATCGTTCGCCGCTGAAGGATGAGAGACTAACAGTTCAATGACGAACTTCGGCTCCAAGAAACCGCCCAACGACGATCGCCCGCCGCGCATTATCTCCGGTAACTCCTCGGATGACGACGCGCGCCTCGATGCAAGCGTTCGCCCCAAGACTCTTGCGGAGTACATCGGCCAGAAGCGCGTCAAAGAGAATATCTCCATCGCACTGGAGGCCGCGCGTAATCGCGATGAAGCTCTGGACCACGTGCTTCTTTACGGCCCGCCCGGGCTCGGAAAAACCACGTTGGCGCAAATTATCGCGAACGAGCTCAATGTTCCCATCAAGACCAGCGCCGGCCCGCTGCTGGAACGCAAGGGCGATCTGACTGCGATTCTCACTTCCCTGGAGGCGAAGGAAGTTTTCTTTCTCGACGAAATTCACCGGCTCCAGCCTGCGGTCGAGGAAGTTCTCTATCCGGCAATGGAAGACTTTCGCGTCGATCTGGTGATCGGCCAGGGACCGGGCGCTCGTATTCACCCCTTCCACTTGAATCATTTCACGCTTATCGGCGCGACCACGCGAGCGGGGCTTATCACCGCGCCACTGCGCTCTCGCTTTGGCATCGTGCATAGGCTTGATTTTTACGAACCGGAAGATCTGCTGATTATTCTGCACCGCTCAGCCAAAATTTTGAGTATCCAGATGGACGACGCCGGCGCGGAAGAGATCGCCGGACGTTGCCGCGGCACACCGCGTATCGCCAATCGCCTGCTGCGCCGCGCGCGCGATTTTGCGGAAGTACGCGCCGCCGGGCGCATCACCCGAGAAGTTGCCCGTGAAGCGTTGCACATGCTTGGTGTTGATGAGCACGGCCTCGACGAAGTCGATCGCAACTTGATGATCGCGCTGCTTGATAAATATGCCGGTGGGCCGGTTGGACTCGGTACGCTCGCCGCCGCTCTCAGTGAAGAAGAGGATGCCATCGAGGAAATGTACGAGCCTTACCTGATGCAAATCGGCATGCTGGACCGCACGCCGCGCGGCCGCGTTGCAACCCCGCGCGCGTACGAGTATTTCGGTCGTGAACTTCCCAAACGTCAGCCTCGCCTGTTCTAGCCGCCTTGTCGTTTAATTGTGCTTTACAAACTCGCCTTTCGTTCCGGTCAGCGAGTTATACAACGTTTCGATAAATTTGTCGGCGTCGATAAAATCGCCTGACCACTTTTTCCACGGTTCCAGAATCTTCGCCTGCTTCATCTGCTCCACGGTTTTGTGCTCGTCAATCGCCTTTTGCACTACCGCAGAAGTCTCTTTCAGCATTTTTACGAACGCACGCACGTCGTCGAGATTGGACAGTTCCCCGTGGCCCGGAATGACCTTCACATCCGGCGGCAATTGTGCCGAAACTTTTTCCATTGCCGCGATCATTCCCTGCACGCTGCCACCGCTCTCGACATCGATGAACGGGAATCCATAGCGAACGAAATCGTCACCCATATGAACGACGTTGTTTTTAGGGAAGAAAATGATCGCATCGCCGTCCGTATGTCCGGCAGGGAAGTGAAGTGCACGAATATTTTCACCGTTCAGATGAACGGTCACGTCATGCTCGAACGTGATCACAGGAAGCGCCGCTTTGGGCGCCGGTTGCACATTCATTTTAACCGACCCACCATTCCCGGCCGGTCCGCCGGTTTCCAGCCGTTTGCGGACGTTGTCTTGCGCAATTACCGTGGAACCCGCGGTAGAAAAGGGCGCATTTCCACCGGTATGATCGCCATGGTAATGCGTGTTGATTACGAAGCGCACTGGCTTATCGGTGATGCCCAGATTCTTGAGCGCAGCCTGGATCTTATCGGCCAGCGGAGCAAATTGGTCGTCAACGATCACGATCCCATCTTCCCCAACCGACGCTGCGATATTGCCGCCTTCGCCTTCGAGCATATAAATATTGCCGGAAACCTTGGTTACCTTGATTTGTACCTTCGAGTAGTCGGTATCTTGCTTGGCGCGGGACACACTGCTGAACATCAGTCCCGCCAGACACAGCACGAAATAAAGAATCCATCTCCGTCCGATTTTGCAGGTTCTCTCCGTCATGGTCGCTCCTCCCGCCTCGCGCGGCATTCTATCATTCGTTGGCACAAAGTAACTTCTCGGCACATACGTGCAATTCACCAACGGTCTCTCTGCGCGGGTAAGGTATCTTCGATTCGGAGGGCTACGACGTGTTAGTGGTGCCGCAAAAGACCCGATAAACTAGGTCAGCCTCTAAGGAAAGCTTGCTTGGGAACTCTCGTGACCGATCCCGCTACCGCTAAACCTCAGCCCTCGAGTTCCAAACGATACGCTGTCCTGATTGCCGCCGGGATTTTTCTCAGCCGTATCGCCGGACTGATTCGCGACCGCGTCTTTGCCCACTATTTCGGGAATTCCGACGCGGCCGATATTTTCAAAGCAGCCTTCCGCATCCCAAACTTTCTACAGAATCTTTTCGGCGAAGGCGTTCTGTCCGCTTCCTTCATCCCTGTGTATGCCAATCTTCTGGCCCGCAACAACAAGGAAGAAGCCCGCAAAACGGCTGGAGCAGTCGCCGCCCTTCTCAGTCTTAGCACGTCGATTCTTGTTGTTCTTGGCGTGGTAGCGGCGCCCTGGCTGATTGAGGCGATCGCTCCCGGTTTCCACGGTGAAAAGCGCGAACTTACGGTGCTGCTTGTTCGTATTCTTTTTCCGGGCGCGGGCTTGCTGGTTGCATCCGCGTGGTGCCTGGGCGTCCTGAATAGTCACCGAAAATTCTTCATTTCTTATACTGCGCCGGTTCTGTGGAACGTAGCGATGATCGTTGGCATGATCGCCTTTGGCCCCGGCCGTACGCAGAATTCGCTGGTTGTGATAACCGCGTGGGCTTCCGTTGCCGGTAGCGCGCTCCAGGTGGCGGTTCAGCTACCGATGGTGATGAAACTCCTTGGTGGCTTGAAACTCTCCCTCGCCCACCGGGCGGAAAACGTTCGCGTCGTGATTCACAATTTTTTTCCCGTTTTTGTAAGCCGGGGCGTTGTGCAGATCAGCGCCTATATCGATGCATTCCTCGCCAGTTGGCTGCCTACTGGCGCCGTGGCGGCGCTAGCCTACGCCCAAACCTTGTATACGCTCCCGGTGAGCCTTTTTGGCATGTCCGTGTCTGCCGCCGAATTGCCGGTGATGAGCGGTGCGGTGGGCGCAGAAGACGAAGTCGCCGGTATTCTGCGCATCCGGCTGAATCACGGCCTGCGGCAAATCGCTTTTCTCGTTGTTCCATCCCTGATCGGTTTTTTGGTGCTTGGTGATGTCATCGTTGCCGCCATCTACCAATCCGGTCAATTCCGGCACAACGATGTGATTTATGTTTGGGGAATCCTTGTCGGCTCTACGGTTGGCATGCTGGCTTCCACGCTTGGCCGACTCTACTCGTCGGCTTACTACGCTCTACGCGATACGCGCACGCCGCTGCGCTTCGCGATTGTACGTGTTGCGCTCACGACCATCCTGGGTTATTTAGCGGCTCTGCCTTTGCCGCGGCTGCTCGGTATTGAGCCGCGCTGGGGCGTAGCTGGCCTGACCATTTCTGCGGGCATCGCGTCTTGGGTAGAATTCACACTTCTTCAGCGAGGACTTCGTCGGCGCATTGGTCACGTCGGTGTGCCAGTCGGCTTCCTCGCTCAAGTCTGGCTGGCGGCTCTACTGGCTGCTGCAGCCGCCCGCGGACTTACCTATGCGCTCGGTCCGCGTGGCCACATCATTCTCGCTGTGCTGGTTCTGGGTCTCTATGGCACTGTGTTTTTTGCGGTCGCCTTGGCCATCAAGCTTCCCGAGGCGCATTCCATGATCGGCGTGGTTGGCCGCCGGTTCGGCATAAAATAAGAAACACTATGGCGACCGCTTATCTGGCGCTCGGCTCGAACATTGGTGACCGCGAAAAAAATCTGCAGGAAGCCATCCGCCTTCTCCGCAAATCTGGCGTTGCTGTTGGCAAAATCTCTAGCGTCTACGAGACCGAGCCGGTCGATTATCTCGATCAGCCGTGGTTCCTCAATGCGGTTCTCGAAGCGCGAACGGATTTACCTGTCGTTCAGCTCCTGGCCACCCTACGGGGCATCGAATCGCACATGGGCAGCAAGAAAGCGTTTGCCAAAGGGCCTCGGCTGATTGATCTGGACATTCTTGTGTACGGTGACCTGACGATTGATACACCGGAACTGCAGGTGCCGCACCCACGGATGCTGCAACGCAATTTCGTTCTGATTCCTTTGGCCGAAATCGCCCCAATACTGCGGCATCCGTCCTGGCCCGCGACCGTCGCTGAACTCCTCGCCCAGTCTTCCGATTCCAGCCGGGTTCGCAAGCACTCTGCGGTTCTATCCTGATTCAGCTGGTCCTACGCACCACTAGCCGGTGCAGCGTCATCGTTTTGGGTTGCAGCGCGTCCAGTTCGATTTGCGAGAGCCTGCCGTCATTGATTTCTCTCCACACGTACACGCCGGGTTCGGATTCCGTCTGCTCGCGGCCTTTCAGGCGATGTAAGAATTCCTGGGCATCTTCCAGCGACGCTTTCTCGCGCAAGGCCGGCCGCGCCACAGCTTCGACGGCGTAGCTGCGCAGCAGCTTATTCCAATATTGGTCGAACAATTCGTACGAGGCGAAGATGTCGCTCCAGGCCACTTCACCTCCGTAGGCAATCACCACGCCTACGACGCGTTCGCCCTTGAGTCCCGACGTTTCCTTGCGGAATCGGCGCTGCACTTCGTCCACCATGGCATCCACGGATGGCGCTACGCGACGCGACCCATAAATCTTCGCGTAGGACTGCGTCGGTGCGTCGACCTCCACTGCCTCTGCCAACGCTGCGGGCGGCACTGCCGGAGCCGGTGTTCCTGCAGCACGCGGAGCCACAGTTCCCGCCGTGACCGACGCCCACACGTCGCTCTGTTTTTGTGTGACGGCCGCTTGCTCGCGCACGCTGGGATGCACAATGGTTTTCGCCGCAGTGAATTGTGAACCCGACGACCAGCGCCCGTGCTCTACGCAAAAGACGTTCAAGGGTAGTGGCTCGGCGCCCACGGGAACGATGCGATCCTTTCCGATGACGCGGTCCTGCTTGCCCCCGCTGACCAATTCGCCCGCCAGCAAGAGCAACGGTTTCTTACTGCGGTTGATCAGGACGAGTTGGTTCACGGATGCCCCGCCGGAATACGACACTGTGGGGCGGATCCCGTCGCGGTCGCGGACTAGACCTTCACTGCCTTGTTCGCGCACGATCACCTCACCGCTGGAAAGGCCTTCCTCGAGGGTCATGAACCCGCTGGTGGCGTAGCCAGACGATGCCACTACGGGAAACACCGTCAAATTTTCGTAGGTGATCGGCTCCAGCAGCCGCCATTCGCCTTCGGGCTTGCCGGGTGGCGTGGGCTGACTGGGTGACGACCAGAGAAAACCCAGCGTGGCAAAGCCGAGCGTTGCGATACCGAATAAAGAACTTCCCAACCCCATGATCGAGTGTGCGGAACGGTACATTCCATCCTCCTTGGCGTGGCGAGTGCGCGCCTGGAGTTGGAACGGCGGGGCAGGATTTTCTTGCAGAGAATTTACGAGTGCAGGAGGCTGTTCTAACTTCTCGGGTCGCCGAGGTTCGATCTCGGCCGGATCCGGCGTGTCTTGGAAGCTTCGGCTTCCTGCCGTTCGTATTCGGCGAGCTCTTCTTCGCTGTAGGAGTAGGAATCGCGGGAAGCGAACATCGAAGTGGTCCGGCTGGCCTGCTTCTTTTTCTTGCGGGCCTCGCCGAACTCGTAGCGGGTCATGCGCAAGGGGCCTTCGATGGCTTTCACTTCGACGAGCAGGTCGCTGACTTTCTCGAGGAAGTCGTGTAAGTGGAAGGGCCGCACGGCATAAGGCATCTTGGTGCGTTCCAGAGCCGGAACGGACTGGCTGCCCATCTCCGGCACCACGTAGAGCACGCGGATGCGGCCGCCTTCTTCCGGGGGCACGGCTGCCAGTTCGCGAAGCACGTGAAAAGTGGGCGAATCCAGACCAACGAGTTCGATATTGGCGATTACCAGAGAATATTCGCCGGTCTTCAATTCGGCGTGAAGCAGCGACAGGTCCGGAACCAGGCGGACACGCCAACCCTCGCTGTCCAGAATCTGTTTTAGCGCGATGGAGCTGCTGGCCTCGTCTTCCAAAACCAGCAGGCCAACTTGACGCACGGGTGCCGTGGGAGGGGTCGCCATGCCTAAAGTATAGGCGGTGGTCCGCGCAAGGACGGGCAACCCAAGGGGCGGTAGGCCTAAGCGCTAACTGTACTTATGGCCGGGTCGCCGGGGCTGCCAAGAGTTCACTTCGCGCCCTCGGTTGTGACTGGCTTCACGATCACATCGACCTGGGAGGGGTGGCCCTGGGTGAGCACGGGATAGGACTTATCGCTGATGAAGCGCAGCGCGCCATCCACAGTAATTCTCGCGTTGACCGAATAGGTGTGCTTCGGATCGATCTTCGCGGAGTCAAAGGTGAGCGTGAACGACACGGGGACCTGGCGGTATCCCAAGGTGAGCTTCTGCTCGGCGATCACTTTCGCCGGAGCGTCCGCCAGCGAAACATCCCGCAGTTGCACCTGGATCACCGCGCTGGACGGCAACGCCAGCCTCTGCAGGTAACTGACGGTGCCGGTGACCGTTCCGGCGGCAGGCTCGGAGTTCAGCGGCTTATCGAGCTTGCAATCCTGCACGAGCATTTTGCCGTTCCCCTCCGGGGTATCTTCCTGCAAGAATCCACCGTTGCCCTTGCCCCACCAGACCACTTTTCCGTCCGAGTAGCGGTTGCCGTCGGCGGACATGGTCTGTTTCATCAAGTAGGTGTGTTGCTGAAAGCGAATTTTGGCGAGGTCCGCGCGAAGGTAGGCGGTTAATTTCGCACCGCCCTCACAGGTGTAAGTAAACTCTTTCCACGGGATGGCTTTGCGAACGTTATTTTGCGGTTCCGTTTGCTGTGCAGGCGGAGTGGATGGGGTCTGCGCTGAAGCTCGCACAGCCAGCGCCGCAGCCAAGCCCAGCACTCCGCATAAGATGGTTTTCGTTTTCATGGCCCTTTCCTCACTACCGGATATTGTAGTCCAACGTGGCGCGGTGCGAATTCGCAAGCTCTGAAGAGCTGTTCACAGGGATTTGGATCAGCGAGGAAGATTCCAAGTGAGTTTATCGGGGCCATTGCGAAGTTGTTCGGCTTCCGCCTCGGCAGCAGCGGCTTGGGCCTGGAGTTTCTGGTGGTAAACGGAGTCGCGCTGGCAATGGAGGACGATTTGCGCGATGTAGCAGAGGACGCCAGCGTCTTTGCCGGGGATGCGGTGTTGGGCCATGCCGCGAAAGATCTTGAGCATGACGCGGCGCACGTCATCGGGAGTAGAGAATTCGCCAGCGGCTTCGATGAGTTCGGCAGCGAGCAGGGGATCGTCGAGAGCCGCCGGGGGTTGTGCCTTGCGAGCATGTGTCAGGCAGAAGTGAGAATTGCCGGGAGCGAGGGAATGGCGGCAGCGACGGCCGCTGGGGAAAAAATAGGAACAGCGAGCGCCGGGAATGGCAGGTTCCGGAGAACCGCCGGTGGGTGGAGGTACGGTGGTAGTGGAGCGGTTGGCCGAGCTGGGATTCGCGGCAGGAACGGAAGCAGCATCGAACGCGGCAGATCGTACCTCTATGATTTCCATTTTGTCCTCATGTGATTAGAACTTAGGTGCTCCCCTACCCCCCCCCCGGTTTTTCCGGTAAGAGTGGCAAGAAAAGGAGTTAACGGGGAAATTTTGCGAGTTTTTTCCGGCTTGGCGGCGGAGCAAGGCAACGCGAGTGCTTCCGGCGTGGCTGGCAGAGCGAGCTTGGGCAAACGGCGAAAGAGCGACAGTGATAGCGGAAAAACGAGAAGAGCGGGAAGAGAGGAAGAAGAGAGAAGGTTGTGAAACGGTCATGTTGGCGGCGCGCTCCCTGGCCGCAAAAGAAGATGATGACCGATTGTAGATATAACGTCTACGGTACTGAGGGGCATGAAGAAAAAACAATGGGGCAATGGAGGGACAGGGAACTAGAACTGGCCGCGGGATTCAGTACCGGGAATTTGGTGGGAGGGAGTCGCGGGAAAGAGGATTTCAGAAACACCGTGCAATCCAATGGTGGGCGCCAGCCCGTTTTGAACGTTAGCGGAAGTTGTGACGGCGAAGTCTCCGGCTACTTTGGAGAACGAAAAAATTTAGATGAGTCCTCGCGTCACCCGCCAAGTACGATGAGCCTCAACCAGGAAATGCTGGTCTGCTATTTTGCTTTTTGGGTGGCGGTGATCAGATCGAGCAAACCATTGACGATGGCGGTTTCGGCGCAGCCTGGTTTCAAGCGCGATCCCAGCACCTGGAAAGTTTGCGCGCCGAACGCGGTGTCGTTGGGAATGTAGCCGGAGTTGGCGGCGCCATTTGCGAGAGTCACCATGAAGGTATCGGCGAACGGAGACTCGCGCTTGAGGCGCATGGCGATGGGGCTGTAAATCTCGGCATCCACGGAAGTGAGGGCGATATTTCCGATGCGCATGGCACCGAGTCGAATGTTCACGGGGTCGCCATCTTCGTAGGTTCCAGGCGCGCCCTCGCGGCCAGTATCGATGCGCTTGCGGCCGGGGCAAGTGACGATTTTCTGGGCAGCGACGATGGTGGGATCCGCGTCGAGGCGTTTGATGTTGGTCATAACGCGAATGACTTCTTCACCGAGCAAGACTCCTTCGCTATCCATTACGCGTTCAAGCGCGTCCTGGACTTTAGGGTCGACCGGGACGGTCTTTACCTTTTTATCGCGGATGGGAGCCTCGATGGGTTCGCGAGTCATAACAAATCCGGTGATGGGGACGCCACTTTGCGAGGCCATGGCGTTGGTCCCGGCGCGGAGATATAGAGGATTCTGGTCGCCACTGGCGCCTTGCACGAAGACCGCAACCATTTTGTCGTTGAAGGCCTGCTCGACGTAGCGCGAGGTGGCTCCCGCGAAATCGGCGCTGGTGAGTCCGGCGAGAAAGCCATTTACCGGGTGCATGGCATAGTCCATATAGGCGGCGATCGGCTGGCCGGACGGTGAAAGAAATTCGACGACGGCCACGGTTTTGTCGGAAGGACCGTCGAGGTTGGGAGCCTGGGTCCACAGGTGAGTGTCGCCGTCGATAGCGTCGCGATTCACGTTGAGGTAAGACTTTCCGGTTCCAAAGCCGACCCGCGCCGGCTGCAGGTTGGCTTTGGCTTGCCGCACGGCATCCACGAGCTGACCCACGATCGGCGGAGGCGGCGCGTTGGGGTCGGGCACTAGACCACGCATGCCTGGAAATCCGCCGGGTCCCCAACCGCTATGGGTGTGGGTGGCCGACATCACAATATTTTCGACCGGGCAATTGAGTTCAGCGGCGATTTGTTTGGAGGCCGCCTGCCAAACTATTTCAGGAAGGCCCCCTTGGTCGGCAGCGATCAGAGCGGCGCGAGCCGAGCCGTTATCGAGAACGATGGCCCGCACATAAAGTTTTTCGTGGGCGTACTTGCCGGAGGGCGGATTAGCGGGATCGGCCGCGGGAGTAATGTCTACGCGCGCGGCGCCGACGCGCAATGTTCCTTGGGCGCGAACGGCTGCTGCACAACACAGCGAACACATCAGCACGACCGACAGCTCCAGGGCTCTCCTGTTGACCATTTTCATCGTCCTCCGTTTTGACGAGTACGCTCGCTCCATGGCGCAGCCCGCGAAATCCCCAATTTAATTGAGTATGGATCCCACTAACGATACTTGCTAGACGCCCGGGCGCGTGGGTCCGTTTCAATATAATGACAACGCTAGCTTCTTGCACAAGATTTTCGGCGGACCGTTCGACGCAGGACTATTATGGGTGTGAATCGAATTATATTTGGGGGAGTGGAGAGAAGCAAAAGGAGAGATGGAATGGGACTGATGAGGCGGCGAAATTTTGTGGGAAGGATTGCAGCGATGATGGCTTTCTTGCTTTCGGGGGCCTTGCTGATTTCTTCCCCTGCGCAGGCAAAACCGACAGCGCTCTTTTACATGACCAACAGTCCGGACTCGATCCGTGCGTTCCTGGCGCATTCTTCGCAAATCGATCTGCTGGTGCCCACGTGGTATGAGGTGGATGAGAATGGATTGGTGACCGGCGCTCCGGATCCCACGGTGCTCAAACGGGCTCAGGAGGAAAAGCTGGCGGTTATGCCGATCATTGCATTGTTCAACAAAAAGGAATTCCATCAACTGGCTGGGAATGCGGCCGGCCAAACGCAAATGAACGAAGCGATGATTCGCGAGTGCAAGCTACACGGGTATACCGGTTTCCAATTCGACTTCGAGAACATCGATTGGACCGATCGCCAGGGACTGACGGACATGGTTCGAGTGTCCGCGGAAGCGCTGCACAAGGCGGGTCTGCAATTGGCGATCGCCAGCGTGCCGAACGCTCCCGGTTATCCCGGCGCCGGTGGGTTTGCGAAGTGGATCTACACGGACTGGCGCGGCGCGTACGATATCGGGGCCATTGCGAAATATGTCGATCTGGTTTGCTTGATGACCTACGACCAGCACACGCGTTGGACGATGCCGGGACCGGTGGCGGGGTGGGACTGGACGATTGAGAACCTGAATTATGCGCTCAAGGTGGTGCCCAAGGAGAAGCTGTCACTCGGCATTCCTCTTTACGGCTATCACTGGTTTACGGGAGCCCCGATCAAAGAGAAGGAAGCGAGTACTGAGAAGCCGAATCCGACGGCGGAATATATCGGGACACCCGACGCGCTGCAACTCGCCCAAGCTTATAACGGTAAAATCCAGTGGGACGCGGAAGACCACACCGCGTACTTTCACTTCTATCGCGACCAAATGCGGGAGTGGATTTTCTTTACAGACCTGCGAACGTTCAAAGACCGCTACGAACTGGTGGAGAAGAATGGTCTGGAAGGTTTTTGCTCCTGGGTGTTGGGGCAGGAAGACCCGGAAATCTGGACGTTCCTTCCGCAACGGCAGCCAGCACGCTGATTCCGGGTTTCCTTCGAGGTGCATAAACCGGGCATGCGCATTTTCCAGTTGGAGCTCGACTCATTTTTCCAGATGATTTCATAAATGTCTGCGAGCGTCTTCGGTGGACAATTCGATGCCAGGCGACTATGGTTTTTATCCTGATTGTTGTATTGGAGTGAGCAGAGGCTAAGGAGAGATGGAATGGAAATGAACACGCGGCGGAATTTTGTGGCAAGGATTACGGCGATGATGGCGGTGGCAGGCGGCGCACCGAAACTGTTTGCGCAGCAGAGTGGCGCAGGCGGAGTTGCGACGGGCGGAGCGGCACAAGCGGGCGGAGATGCGGGGCGTCGCGCGGGCGGTAGTCATCATATTCATGAAGGGATTTACTATTTTTCCGGCACGGGCGCGAATGATGGATACCCGAAGGAAGATCACGTCACGGTAACGGATCCGTTCGAGAAGCACGTGACGCGCACAATGGACGCGTTGAAGAAGTCGGTGGAGCACGCGGGTTGCACGATGGACAGCATTCTGCACTTGCAGGTGTTTCTGTGTCTGCCGCTGGCGGACGGAGTGCCGATGCCGACCGGCAAAGCGCGCTTTGATGCGCATAAGGCTCAGTACGACGCGCTGAACAAGATTTATGGGACGTATTTTTCGCCGGGCAAGGCGCCGTCGCGGTCGTGCATGGCGCTGGAATGGATTCCGGGGGACTCGCTGATTGAAATTGTGGGAAGCGCGCTGGTCGTGAATCCGGCCGCGGCGACTGTGGAGAAATAATTCGAGAAGGAAATCGAGAGGAAACGAGCCATGGGCCTGAAGATGGGATGGAGCCGTCGTGCGTTTCTGGCGGCGCTGGGAGTGACAAGCGGAAGCCTGCTGACGGGTGCGGAGCTGGAAGCAGCCGGCGGCGGATTTGGCAAGAAGCACGGCAAGGGGTCCGTGGATGGAAACGCGATCGTGCCTATCAAGAGCGGGCTGGGTTCGACCGGGGATATTTACGCGGAGCTTGGCGTGACGCCGCTGGTGAATATCAATGGCACGGTGACGGTGATTGGTGGATCGGTGATGAAGCCGGAAGTGATGGAGCTGATCCGGCGAGGCAACGAACACTTTGCTCTGATTGATGAACTGGAGGTCGCCGCGGGGAAGTTCATGGCGAAACTGTGCAAGTCTCCAGCGGGATATACGGGACTGGTGACGGGCGGGGCAGCGGCGGCGATGGTGGTCGGGTATGCGGGAATGATGACGGAGGATCTGGAGCCGCGGATGCGAGATATTCCCGATGTGAGTAAATTTCCCAAGAACGAAGTGATCATCCAGAAAAGCCACCGTTATCCGTTCGATCATCAGATCCGGCAGACCGGGGCCAAGCTGGTGGAGGTGGAGACGCGGGAAGAAATGATTGCGGCGATTAATCCGAAGACGGTCGCCATCCACTTCACGAATATTTTGTCCGGGAATGGCAAAGTGAGCGGGGCGGAGACCGTGGCGATCGCGAAGGACCACGGGATTTATACATTCAATGATGCGGCGGCGGATGTTCCACCGAAAGAACGGTTATGGGAATATCCGGCGATGGGATTCGACATGGTGACGTTCAGCGGCGGGAAAGATATTCGTGGGCCGCAGGCCTCGGGAGTGTTAATCGGCAAAGAAGAGTTGATTCACTACGCGCTGCTGAACATGAGCCCGCAGGAAGATCGCATCGGACGGTGCTGCAAGGTGGGGAAGGAGACGATCTTCGGGCTACTGAAGGCGCTGGAACTGTTCGTGAATGAAGATCTCGACGCGATGCTGAAGTTGTACGACGAGCGGGCGCAGGTGATTACGGATGCGGTGAAGAAATTCGGAGTGACAGCGTTGCCGAGGCAGTTCAATCCGCAAGCGCTGGGGAACGTGACGCCACGGTATAGTTGGCACATTGATCCCGCGAAGCTAAAAATCACAGGGCCGGAAGTGATGCAACAACTGGCGGATACCAAGCCGATCGGAATCGGCAGTATGGGTGCGGGCGCCAGCGGCATGCGAGGACGCGATCCGGACGGGCCAAAGGGTGGCGAGAAACACGAAGGACACCACGGACATCCGAACGACCCCAGTAGTTTTGGATTCGCGGTGTGGCAACTGAAGGAAGGCGAAGACAAGATGATCGCGGAGCGCTTGGTGGAAATTTTCCGTGCGGCGCCGAAGGCCTAGCGTGGCGGAACGGGGAGTCGTCAGGATGCGGAAGATGCAAGGGAGTAGGTTGTACCCGCTTTTGCGGATTGGTGCGTATCACTGAGAGTTGTTTACCTAGCTCGGTTGCTTAAGCCGGAACTTTTCCGAAAAGAAGAAGGAACGGGACTTAATTTGCGTTTCCGAGCCGTATTACCATTTTTCAGGGGACCATACACTATGCTGCGTTTTTTATCTTGCATCGCTGTGCTGTGCGTTGTGGTACCTGCTCGCGCGCAAACCACGCGGGCAACGGAATCGTCGTCTTCGGATCGCGTCGTACAACTGCTGAAAGAGCTGACGGAAGCGGACGGGCCGCCCGGATATGAAGATCCGGTGCGAAAAATCATGGGGGAGCGGATGAAGCCGTACGCCGACAACATCGCGTACGACGGATTGGGATCGATTATCGCGCAGCAAGGGAATACTGGGCCGCGGATCATGCTGGATGCGCACATGGATGAACTGGGAGGAATGGTTCGGCGGATTCGTCCCGACGGGTTCATATCCATGCAGATGCTGGGCGCGTGGCTGAGGGCCGCGCTTCCGGACCAGCGGTGGGTGATTATTGGGTCGAAGGGCCCAGTGCTGGCGGTGACGGACATTTGGGATGCGCACATTGCCCCGCGCGATGCACAGACGCATCAGCAGCCAGAACAAGAGCTGTACTTGGACACGGGAGCACGTTCGGCGGCGGATGTAAGTGCCTTGGGGATTTCGCCGGGCGATCCGGTGGCGCCGGTTTCGGACTTTGCGATTCTGGCAAACAACCGGTATTTGGCGAAGGCTTGGGACGATCGCATCGGATGTGCGGTGATGTTGGAGGTAATGCGGCGGCTGCAGAAAACCGCGCACCCGAATCAAGTTTTCTATGCCGCGACGGTGCAGGAAGAAGGCAGCGCCGAGATGCGAGGCGCGCAGACATCCACGCGGCTGATCAAACCGGATTTGGGATTTAGCCTGGAAGTCGGGATAGCCAACGATGTTCCTGGTCCGGGGCCCGAGGCCGGTCAGGAAGTGTTGGGCGGCGGTCCGGCGATGATGCTGTATACGTTCAGCGAACTGCCGAACCGCAAATTGGTGGCGCATGTGAAGGAAATCGCGGCGGCGAAGAACATTCCGCTGCAATTCGATTTTGTTCCTGGCTTTGGAGATGATGCGGGAGCCATCAAGTTGTACAACACCGGGGTTCCCGTGACGACGGTTCTGGTGCCGGCGCGCTCGACGCATGCGCATAACGGGATCATCGATCGCGCGGACTTCGACCGGACGGTGGACTTGATGGTTGCGCTGATCGAGTCGCTGGATGAAGCGACTGTGACGCGCTTGAAGTCGTTTGCGCCGTAATGGTTTGCGGCAGTTTGCCGGTGGTCAGTGGTCAGTGGTCGGCGGGACTTGCTGCAGGGGACTCGAGTTTGCGGATTTCGTTGCGAACGAACTCGTCGATTTGGGCGTCGGTGAGGTAGTCGAGCCAAACGAATTTCACGTGGCGAAAGGCAGCAGCAGAATCCGCGGAGGAGACCTGGCCCCGGTCGTAGAGATTCTTGATATCGATGCGCGCGCGTGCTTCGAGCCTGAGCTGCTTTTCGTCGGGCATAAGAACTCCGCGGAAGTGCTGCGTGAGGGGCCTGCTGTCACCTTACGCTTTTGCGGGCGAGAAGCAAGGCGTTTGACCGCGGAGGCCTTGGAGAGGGCTAGGGAGTTTTCTTGATCTCGGGACTGGCTTGCTCGATGCTGCCTTCGACCAGGTCGGTTTTGACTTCGGATTTTTGGCCGGCGATCAGGTCGACTTCGGTTTCGAACGTGCGATAGCCGGGCAGTTCAACTTTGATGCGATGCTTGCCGGGACTGACGAGCAGGGCATGAACGGAGCCACCGAGTTCGCCGGCATGGCCGACATAGTTGCCGTCGAGGAAAACCGCAGCGCGCGGCGGATGAATGGTGAGTTTAAGAGTAGAAGTAACCTTGGGGACCTGCGCGTTGGGAAGCAGGGTGAGTTGGACACTGATGAGTTGAACCTGACCGGGTTCGACAACGATGTCGCGGACGAAATCGGTATAGCCGGCCTCGCGCGCAACGATTTGATGCTTGCCGGGGAGCAATAAAACTTTCTTGTTACCCTTCAATTCCTTTACATAGCCGACGTAGTTTCCATCGACCCACACGCCGGCGTCGCGTTCGAGTTTGGTGGCGCCTTCAAATTTCACTTCGCCCATCACCTTGCTGCTTTGCCCCGGGAACGACGGAGACGTAAGCAAGATACAGAGTGGAAATAGAAGAATCGCCGAACGGAACGGCAAACGTGAGCGCATTCAGCCCCCTGTAATCGCTGGGAATACTAGGATAACCCAGAAGGGCGAGGTAACTGCGTTGACTGTTGTGGCGTTTCGGGAGATGCGGGATACAATACGGCGCTGCCGGGTTAGAACTTCAGGAGAGGCTCATGACCAAGACTGAGTTGCGGAGTTTGCGGGCGCTGTGGGTGTTGGCGGTATTCGTTTGGTTGTTGATGTTTGGACAAGGATGGGCGGTGGGAGCGGAGACGGGGATTGTCGCGCGAGACGCTACGATCGAGGGGTTGAAGCTGCACTATTTGACGGCGGGACAAGGACCGACGCTGATCCTGTTGCACGGATATACGCAGACCTCGCGAATGTGGCGGCCGATCATGCCGGAGCTGGCCGGGAGATTTATGGTGATTGCGCCGGACCTGCCCGGGATCGGAGATTCGGGGATTCCGTTCAGTGGGTCGGACATGAAGACAGCCGCCAAGCAGATTCATGCGCTGGCGAAATCGCTGGGAGTGACGAAAGCGCGGGTGGTGGGCCACGACATTGGACTGATGGTGGCGTACGCGTATGCGGCGATGTATCCGGCAGAGGTGGAGAAACTGGTGCTGATGGATGCATTTCTGCCCGGCGTGGCGGGGTGGGAAGCGGTGTACGACAATCCGAAGATGTGGCACTTCCGGTTTAATGGACCGACGCCAGAAGCGCTGGTGCAAGGGCGAGAAAAGATTTATTTCGCGTACTTCTGGAACGATTTGGCAGCGGATAAGAATAAATCGTTGTCACCAGCGGACCGCGAGGCGTACGTGACAGCGTATGCGAAGCCAGGAAGAATGCGCGCGGGCTGGTCGTATTTTGCAGACTGGCCAGAAACGGCGAAGGAATTCGCGGAATTGTCGAAAACGAAATTGCCGATGCCGGTGCTGACGATCGCGGGAGACAAAGGGTCGGCGGAGGTGCTGGGAGCGCAAGCGAAATTGGTGGCGAACAATGTAACGGTAGTACGCTGAAGGATACCGGGCATTGGGTGATGGAAGAACGTCCAAAAGAAACCAGAGAGGCGTTAGTGAAATTCCTGTAGGCGTTTGGGACCGCTCAGACAACGGGAAACCGAATAAATGTGACCGCGGAACGATGCGAGGTTTCTGGAGTGATATGCTCGCGTGGGAATCTCACGATTTAGACGAACTGGCGGCATCACTCGGGAGACGAACGTATGGGAAAGGTCACAAGACGGGAATTGATCGGACAGTCGGCGCTACTGATGGGAGCAGCGACGACCGCTCTTCCGATGCTGGACGCGAAGAGCGCTGACAAGGCGGCACCAGCAAAGAAACTAAAAATTGTCGTTGTCGGTGGACATCCGGACGATCCTGAATCCGGCTGCGGCGGGACGATTGCGTTGTACACGAGCTTGGGACATGAGGTGACAATCGTGTACCTGACCCGCGGCGAAGCTGGCATTGAAGGAAAATCCGCGGAGGAAGCTGCGGCGATCCGGACAGCGGAAAGTGAGAAAGCTTGCGGAATTTTGAAAGCGCGGCCGGTATACGCCGGGCAAGTAGACGGAAGCACGGAAGTGACCGCCACGCAGTACAAGAAATTCCGGGAAATTTTGCAGGCCGAGCATCCGGTTGTAGTGCTGACGCAATGGCCGATTGATAGTCATCGGGATCACCGGGCGGCATCGTTGCTGGCTTATGATGCGTGGCTCGAGGGCGGAAGGAAATTCGATCTGTATTACTACGAGGTGGACCAGGGCGAACAGACACAGGTTTTTCATCCCACGCACTACGTGGATATCACCAGCACGGAGAGCCGGAAGAAGGCGGCGTGTTATGTGCACGCGAGCCAGAAGCCGGAAACAACGTTTTATGTGCTACACGACATAATGAACCGGTTTCGTGGGATGGAATGCGGCGCGAAATATGCCGAGGCCTTCGTACGGCATTGCCAGAACCCGGCGAAAGAAGCATTGGTGCTGTAACAAGTGAGTGGGCCGCCTTAAGCCGGAAAATATGGATGTCAGAGAGGAACAGCGTTTTCGGAAATGTAACGATCGAGCCGGGATTGTGAAGGACCGATGTAGTGAAAGGCTTCGGCCCATTCGAGGCCATACTTTCGGCCAATCTCTTTGTCGGAAGGCACGCCGCGCTGATAGAGGGAGTCGTAATCGAGGACAAAGTTCTTGATGTAGGCGCGATTGGCGGAGTCGTCGTCATTGCCGAGGATGGGAAGCCGTAATTTTTGGGCAGCGAGCTTTGCACGAAGGCGAGCGCCGTTGTCGCCGGCGGGCCCTTGCGTTTTGTTGGCGAGATTGGCGTCAACCTTGCGGTCAACCCAAGGCGAAATATCGACGATACGGTTGACGAGTTGCGGCCCACGGGCGAAATAGTATTTTTCCTGCACGGCGTGAGGCTGCAAGCCCGCCGAGACCTGCTCCGGATAATCGGAATCCCTCCCGGCCATCCAGCAGGCTGCCTCAACCACTTGCGCAGTTACGTAGTGGTCGGGATTTTCTTCGTAGGAACCCCACGGGTCGTAGCAGACGATGGTGTCGATTTTGAGCATGCGGATGAGCAGGATAAGGCGCTGGCGAAATTCCTCGCGGGAAATGCCGTCCATTTGATGATTGCGATATTCAAGATTGAAAACCTTGGAGAGGCCGAGGGCTTTAGCGACAGCATTATTGTCGCGTTCATTGCTGAGCACGCGCTCGCCCATGGTGCCGTCGCCGACCATTTCGTCGTTGGAAGTGCGGATGAGAACACCGGTGTAACCTTCGCTGACGAGCTTGGCGATGGTTCCGCCGGCAAAGATCGGGAGATCATCGACGTGAGGCTGAATGGCGGCAAGAACTTTACCGGCGTGTGGTTTACCGGAGGCTGGCCGCTCGATGACCACGTTGTCCGGCGAGCCGGATTGCGAGGCGGCAGGAGAAGTGATGGTCTGAGGAGCGAGGTCCGTGGCAGTTGAACTTAAGAGCGCACCGCCAACCAAGAAATCGCCAAAAAATTGCCGACGCTTCATATTGGTCCTCCGAAAGAAACCGCGGGAGCCACTCGCCCGTTATTTGCCGACGACGAGAGCGTGGCCGAGGGAATAGCGCTTGAGTCCGGTGCTGTCCCAGAACATGCGGTCGGTGGTGATGGCGGTTTTGCCGGGCACGCCTCGGGAGAAGAAAATCTGGAGGCCGTCGCGGGACCATTCGGCGTCGCGGGTGAAGAGGTCGGGAGGGCCAAGAACCGTGCGACGATGAGAACGCAACTCGTAAAGGAAAAATGTTTCGTTCAGACCTGCTTGATCGGCGGGAGCACCGGGAGGTGCGTTGAGATAATAAGCGGAGACCAGAAGAAGATCGGAATTGATGGGGTTGAGGCGCAGGGAATCGCTACTCATGATCTGGAAACTATCGCCGTAGATATCTTTTAGCGGAGTTGTTTGCGCGGGCTTATCTTCGCTGAGCCAATAGGCGTTTTGCATATCGGTGGCGAGGACGGTAGTTGGGTTCACCCATCCGTGAAGGGCATCGACATTGAGGGAAGAAAGCAGCGTCACTTTATCGGGTGCGCTGACGGGAGCGGTCCACACCTGCCAGATTTTTCCGTCGAATTTTAGATAGGCGAAGCGCGAATCATCGGGGGACCAAAAGGCCTGATGAACGTTGTTGCCGGCGACGTCGCGGGAGCGGCCGGTATCGAAATCGTAGAGGACAATGGAGCGCTCGGGTCCGGTCTTGGAATCGGAGCGCGTGTAAAGAAGCGATCTGCCGTCGTGGGAAAGGGCGAGTTCTGTTCCGGATTGTGCGGCGGTTTTGCGAACTTCGCCGTGGGCGACGATGACGCGACCCGCGGAGTCTAGATAGGCGATGGCCGTGGGAGAGTGGAATTTGGTGATGGGATCCAGGAGCGCCAGTTTTTGTTTCTCTTTTTCCTTATCTTTATCCTTAACGTCGGTGTCGTCGGATACATCGGGCTGATTCTTTTTGAGGAATTCAGGGAATTTTTCGGGAGCGCTTTGCGCACAACCCACGAGTTTGCCGATTTGCGCGTGGTCGACTTCCGCGTGGAAGGTGTACTTCGTGTCCGACATGGAGTCAGAGCAGGATTCGCGGGTGAGCTTAACGGCAACCGTCGCACCGGTGACGTCGTCCTTGGCGTTGTAGGTCCAGGAGACGCCGGATTCATCTGACGTGATGTCGGCAGGATCAAGGATGATCGGCGGGTAGCCAACACGGTCGAGACGTTCGGGGCCTTTCATGCCAAGACGAAGAGACCAGAAAGGTTCATTGCCGTGCGCGAGAACGAGGATCGGGTAGTGGTGGGAGACCGGCGAAGGAATTTCTTGCTGCGCATCGGGCTGGGTGGGCGCGGCCTTGGCCGGGGGTTTAGGAGCGGGCTTTTGCGCCGGAGCCTGAGCCAGGACGAAAGCTGATAGTAAAAACAGCATTGTGGAAGCTGAGAAAAAAGAAAAGGCAAAACGCACGAAGTTTGTCCCCAGAGAAAGTCTGCACACGAACACGAAGCAACCAGCCGGCGAGAAGAACGGCAGATACGGCGAGAAGGGTGGCCGTTCTTCTCTTTAGTGCGACGGCTGGGACTGCTTACAAACGCGGAAACGGTTAACGACGGATGCCGACTTCGAAATCGGCGCGGCAGCCGCGGTCAACCCAAATCCCACGAGAATCATAGCCCCAAGTGCGGCCATAAATACAATCGGCGTCGCTGCGTTGACGGATGATGCGGGCGCCCCCTTGCGTGTTAATGGGGCAAGTCTTGCGACGCATGTCGTCCGAAGCGCAATAGATGGTTTGCTGAGAAGGCGGTTGCCAGCCGGCTTGGCCAATTTCGAAATCAGCGCGACAGCCACGGTCCACCCACACACCGTGTTTATCCCATCCCCAAGTGGAGCCGTAGGTACAGGGCGAGCCGCTGCGTTGCCGCACCAAGCGCACGCCACCCCGTGTGTCGACGGGGCAGCGGTTGCGGCTACCGTTGTCGGAGGCGCAGTAGACGTTATAGCTTTGTCCCCAACCGGGCCACGAGGGTCCGCCGGGGCCGCCGCCGGAATAGCCGACGGCAAAATCGGCACGGCAGCCGCGATCGACCCAAATGCCGCGCTGGTCCCAACCCCACGTTTGTCCGAAAGTGCACGGCGAGCCGCTACGCTGCTTGATGAGCTGAACGCCGCCGCGGGTATCGGCAGGGCAATATTTGCGGCGACCGTCTTCGGAAGAGCAATTAAAGTTTGCGCCAGGAGCCATGCTCTGAGCGGGCATGGCGCTTACGACAGAGGGATGGAAAGAGAAGGGAAGAAAAAGGCAACAAGCGAGAAAGGACACAAACGCAGCGACCAAGACAACTTTCATAAGCGGTTTCTCCGAATGGTGAGATCCATTCAGGCTGATCGCAAGTCTGGGCGGTCGAGGAGGTCAGCCTTAAGCAGGTGCGACGGAATTAAACCAGAGAGGGCGAGGGGGATGCAAGGGCAAGCAGGGGAAATGGTTAGAGTGCGAGGCGAATAAAAAGAGAAAGTGCTTGACACGGCGAATAAAAAGCGAAATACTGGCCGGGCTCGAGGTGAGCTATGTCCCCAGTTCTTCCCCTTACGGTGCCGGGTTTCACGACGCGGCGCCGCCCCGTTCGACGCCCCGCAGTTCGATTCCTACCTTTTAGCCCTGAAATGCCTGACCCAACAGCAGAGGCCGGAACCCGTGCCCCGGGTACAACCGGCTGGTGCAAGGGAAGTCTGGAAACGACCACGGCGGATTGCCCCCCGCCACAACTCCAGACTCCCCGTGTGCCACTGGTGGGCATAGCACGCCTCGCCGCAAATTCTCCGGCAGCGGAGACGCGCAGAAAATCCGCGGGAAAGCCGGAATATTTTATGTTGCCGGTGAAATCGATATTGAATAAGTGCAGCTCGGCTCGGGTGCCGTTTGATTGGACGATCAATCCTTATCGGGGATGCGAGTTTGGCTGCAAGTATTGCTACGCGCGTTACACGCACGAATATATGGAGATTGATGGCGGAGAGTTCGAGCGGAAGATTTTTGTAAAGAAGGATGCGTCGATACTGCTGGCGAGCGAGATCGGGAAGAAATATTCGTACGAATCGAAAGCATCGGGCGGGACACAAGCGGAACATATTGCGATTGGAACGGCGACGGACCCGTATCAGCCTGCGGAGCGGGAGTATGGAGTGACGCGAGCGTGTCTGGAGGAATTGGCGAAACGCGAAGGGCTGAGCATTTCGATTGTCACGAAATCGAACCAGATTGTGCGGGATATTGATCTTCTGCGGGCGATTGCGGATCGGTCGGCGTTGACGGTGAATATGACAGTGACGACGCTACGGCCCAGATTGGCGCGGCTGTTGGAACCACGTGCGCCGCGACCGGATTTGCGGTTGGAGGCGGTGAAAGAATTGCGGGCCGCAGGGCTGAATGTGGGAGTGTCGGCTTCGCCCTTGCTGCCGGGAATCACGGATGGGGAGTTGGAGGCGTTGGCGGGTGCGTCGAAGGAGGCGGGGGCGCAATGGTTTTACTCAGGCGTATTGTTCCTGATGCCGGCCTCGGCGAAAGAATTTCTGCCGTTCGTGCGGGAAAAATTTCCAAAGCTGGCGAAGCAGTATGACCAGTGGTACGCAAAGAATGGGTACGCGCCGGAGTCGTATCGGAAGAAGATTTCCGAACGAGTGCGGAAGATTCGGGAGAAATTTGGATTTGCGATGCGGCCGTGGGAAGGGATGCGTCCTGCGATGCAACCGGCGCAGATGAAGCTGGGATGGGATGCGGGGGCGATCAGCGGGGAGTTGCGTCGGGAGAATGCTTGCGACGAGACGACTAAGTTTTGGCGAGGGATGGAATGAAGGTGCGTCTTAGCCAGCGACTTTGAGAGCGGCAGTTAGCGGAGTTTCGCTGGACGAGGGACCTACGGAGATTTTGTAGGAGCCTGGGAGAAGCTGCCAGTCGTTTTTTTGCTCGTTGAAGATGGAAAGCAGGAGCGGAGTCAGAGGCAGAGTGACGGATTTGGATTCGCCGGGAGCGAGTTGGATTCTTTGCCAGGCGACGAGACGCTTGAAAGGCTCGTCGGAGCTAGAGGGCAGTTCGGCATAAACTTGGGCAACTTCTGCGCCGGCACGGTTGCCTGTGTTTTTTACGGTGAAGCTGACCTGCTTCTGTTGGTCATCCACTTTCACATTCGAATAAGCGTAAGTGGTGTAGGAAAGGCCGAAACCAAAGGGGAACAGAGGCTGCTTCTTTTCGGCTTCGAACCACTTATAGCCGACCTTTACGCCTTCGGTATAGTTCACATCGAAGGCAGGGAGCGGTTGGTGAGCGGCTTGGGCTTTCAGTTCCAAATCCATACCTGCGATATGCGGATGAGGAAGATCGGCTTCGGATTTGGCGAACGTGATGGGAAGCTTGCCGGACGGATTGACGTCACCGAAGAGAATATTGGAGATGGCTTGAGCGCCGCCGATGCCGGGATACCAGGCGGCGAGAACCGCTTTGACCTCGGCGAGCCAGGGCATGGAGATGGTGCTGCCAGTTTCGAGAACGACGATCGTGCGAGGATTCGCGGCGGCGACCGCGTGGATGAGAGCGTCTTGATTGTCGGGGAGCGAGAGCGTCTGGAAGTCCCGCCCTTCGGTCATGTATTGAGTGGCGAAGACGATGGCGATGTCGGAGGATTTGGCGAGAGCGGCGGCAGCGGCGGGATTGGTGCCGTCGTTGTACGCGACTCTTGCCTTAGGAGCTTTCTTTCGAATGTACTTCAAGGGAGAGGACGGAAAGTAAACAGGCTTCTGCCATTCGGCGCTGCCGGGTTTGGGATCGATGGCGTTGCCACCGGGCGCGTCGACTTGCGCGGAGCCCCCGCCAGAAAGAACTCCTACATCGGCGTGTGAGCCAATGACGGCGATGGAATGAATGCGCTCGGAGGAAAGCGGTAAGAGCTTATCGGCATTTTTGAGCAGGACGGTGCTTTCTTCGGCGATTTGCTGAGCGTCCTCGAGGCCACGGAAAGGATCGACGACGCGGCGGGGCAGGGGAGGATGATCGACGACTCCGGTGGCAAACATGCTGCGGAGAATACGATGAACCATGTCGTTCAAGCGCGCGAGCGGGATCTCGCCGGATTCGACGGCTTTTTTTAGGGGATCGCCGAAGTAGGTGTCGCCGGGCATTTCCATGTCGAGACCGTTGTGAGCGGCTTTGATGGTGCTGTGCGTGCCTTCCCAGTCGGATAGAACCCAGCCTTTGAAGGCAAAATCTTTTTTGAGGACCTGGTTAAGAAGGTAATCGTTCTCGCAGGCGTAGTCGCCATCGACTTTGTTATAGGAGCACATGACGCCAGCAGGATCGGCGATGCCGATGGCAATCTGGAAGGCGAGGAGATCGCTTTCGCGCAGAGAGCGCTTGTCGAGAATGACGTTGAGAATGTTGCGGCCGGTCTCCTGATCGTTGACGGCGTAGTGCTTGATGTCTCCCATGACCTGCTGCGATTGCACGCCTTTGGCGAGATGGCCGACGATGCTACCGGCGAGCAGCGGATCTTCACCCGCATATTCCCAGGTGCGGCCGTTGCGAGGTTCGCGAGCAAGGTCAACGCCACCTCCGATGGACATGTTGTAGCCCTGATCGCGAAGTTCGCGGCCGATAACGGAGCCGTAGAGAAGCGCAGATTGAAGGTTCCAGGTGGCGGCGAGGGCGAGAGGCGAAGGCAGCAGAGTGGAATAGCGACTTTGCAGAGCGCCGAGGCGAACTCCGGTAGCGGAATCGGCCAGGTTGATATCGGGAATACCGAGGCGATCAATGCCGGGAACATAACCCGCGCCGAGATTGGAGCGTGGCGGAACGGGATCGCCTTCGCGCAATACCCCCCACCCGGTGCCGTGAACGAGTTGGATCTTCTCGTCGAGAGTCATCTGCTGAAGGACGAGATCGGCGCGCTGATCTGGGGAGAGAGAAGTGTTCATCCACGGGAGCGCTGACATTTTCGAGGCGTCCGGAGTTTGCGGGGCGAGGGGTGGGACGGTCGCCAGGAGAAGCGCGATGAAAATGACTATTACCGATGTTCTGGGAAGGTTGAGAGTCTTCATGGATTTCCTTTTCGGAGCACAGCGGAGGAAGCGGGCCGTATTAGCCGGCAAAAGGGAATGGCAGCGAGTAAGAAATATCGAGGCGGCCATGATGGAAGGGCCGCAAGATTTTGCCTGCACGCGCGGATATGCACCATCGGTGCAAATACTATAGGGCAGAACGGAATAGTTTGTAAGCGACGGAGGTCACACGCAGCTGGGTTTCGAGGGAATCGGTTCAGTCGGATTGTGGCGGGTTGGCAAGTCCGGCGTGAAATTCGGCGACGCATTCGTCACAGATTTGAGCGGCGCCGTTTCCGGCGAACATCTGGCCAGCCTGGTCGCCGCGCTTGCCGCAGAAACTGCAGCGAAAATCCTTGTAGAGTTTGTCGAGATAACGGAACACTTCTGCTTCAGAGACATCCGCTTCGGTCCAGCGGGCGGAAGAGCCGGGGTAGATGCGCTCCGCTTTGCGTTTTGCGCTGCCCACGGAATCGTGGACGGAAACGGCGATGGAGTTCCAACCTTTTTCGCAGAAATAGAGAACGACCTCGGATCGGTTGCGGGCCTGGCAAATGGCGAGGAGAGGGACCCTGCCGAGTTCTTCGCCATCGACGAAAAGCAAGCCATGGCCGGCGGAAAAGCCAACGGAACTGTCCAGGATCGCGTAATGGAGGAGGCGATCGGAGGCGATGGCGGGAGGGGGAGGCGCGGGGGATTTGGGTTTCTTAGGCATGGTCCTGAGGCGGGATTATACAGGGAAGAGAGAGGCACGGCCCGTAAAGGTGACAAGCAGGTAAGGGGAGATCGAAGAGAGATTCCTCACTTCGCGGACTTCGTTCGGAATGACGGGATGTTAGGTGGTCTACGGGACGATGATGCGGGATTGTTCGCGTTGGAGTTCTTGCGCGCCGGGGAATTGCCCACGGAGAAATTCAATAAAGCGGCGAGAGCGCGGGCGGCCGTTGGTGCGGAGCAGACTCATGCGGAAGAGAAAGACCAGCAACTGAAAACTTTCGGAGTCTTTGAGGCCGAAGGAAGCAGGCGAGGTGCTCTGTTTGGATTCGGCGAGGAACGCAGAGAGCGCGTCATAGAGTTCGCGTTGCAGGTGAGCCGCGGGAGGCTGCTCGTAGACGATGCCGGAAGCGAGAGTCTTGTAGGATTCGGAGAGGGACTGCAGGGCGGCGAGAACATCGGGATCGGTGGTGGAAGGCTGCGTGGCGCAGAATTTGGCGATGGTGAATGCGATGGCGGAGAGAAAGCGGCCATGAGTATGGATGGTGTCGGAAGTGATGCGAACGTCGAGCAGGGGAGTGTCTGGCGCGAGAGCACGGGGATGTTCGTTCTCGTAGCGGTGAGCGGAGAGAAGATAACCGCAGTCGGAGGGGCAGTCGATGGTGACTTCGCGCTCCGTACCACAACAAATGGCGCAAATTTTTTCGGCTTTGGCGGGACAAAACCGGCCCGGCTTACGCTTCTGGCAAATTGGACAAGTCACGTACGATCCCCTGGAACCGAACAGCTAGAAACATTCTTTTAGGAGCTGAAGCTCCGACCCCTGGTCGGATTCTGACCGATCTGAAGATCGGCCACTACAGAACCAAGAGGGCGGCATAGGAGCACGTTTATAAGTGCAAATGCGCCCGCCTCGGAAGGCGGCCGCTACAAAACCTGCGTTGCCGAATCGAAATGCCGTGGCGCACAAAAAGCAGAGGAACGAGCGGCGTGTGAACAGAATATCACGCCATGATGACTTTGTTATGGAAGCGGCGCGCGGCGAGGACGAGGAGAAGAGTGCCCATGGTAAAGAGGGCGAGGGCGTCGGTCCAGAGATGGACCCAACCGGCGCCGCGAAGGATGATGCCGCGAGTGATGTTGATGAAGTAGGTCGCAGGAACGAAATAGCTGAGGACGTAGAAAAACTTGGGCATGGTTTCCCGCGGGAAGATGTAGCCGGAGAAAAAGATACTGGGAAGGATGGTAAGGAAGGCGAGTTGCATCGCTTGCGCCTGCGTGGTGGCTTTGCTGGAGATGAGAATGCCGAGCGAGAGCGAGACGAAGATGTAGGGAAGCGAGAGAAAAGCGAGAAGGATCACGCTGCCGTGAATAGGAACACGGAACAGGAAGCGCATGGCGGTGACAATCATGCAGAGTTCAAAGAAGCCAATGCCGAGATAAGGAAGAAGCTTGCCGAGAAGAAGACCCATGGGGCGGACGGGAGTGACGAAGAGTTGTTCGAGAGTGCCGCGCTCTTTTTCGCGAACGATGGAGAAGGCGGTGAGAAAGGTGGTGACGTTGAGAAGAAGGACGGCAGTCAGGCCAGGGAGAAAAAAGTTCGGAGAGCGAGAATCCGGGTTGAAAAGGATTTTGGGGCGCATGTCTACGGCGAAAGTGGTGTCGGAGGTAGAGAGAACGCGGCGGAGAGACTCATCGAGACCGATGGCGGTGGTGACGTTGATGGCTTGCCCGGCGACGGAGGAATCGGAGCCATCGATGAGAACGAGGACCTGGGCGCTCATCTGGTGGAGCAGTTTGTCCGAATAGTCGACAGGAATTTTGATACCGACGCGACATTTGCCGGAAATGATGGCGTCGTTGAGATCCTTGTCATTGTTGACGAAGCGGGCCAGGTGGAAGGTGTCGGAATTGCGGAGGCGATCGAGGAGTTCGCGGCTTTCACGCCGGCCGTCGGCGTTGTAAACGACGGTGTTGATCTGACGGATGTTGGTATCGATGCCATAGCCGAGAAGAAACATCTGGAGAATGGGGATGATCAGGGAAAAGAAGAGGGTTCCGAAATCCCGGCGGACATGGAGAGTCTCTTTGTAGAAGACAGCGCTGAACCCGCGGAAGGGGTTAATCACGAGAGACCTCCTGCGCGGCCTGATGTTTGTTGGTAAGTTCCACGAAAACATCTTCGAGGCTGGGAGCGAGGGGACGGATTTCGGCCACAGTGACGTTGTGGCTGAGGAGTTGGGCGCGAAGATGATCGAGGTCGAGGCTGTCGTCGATCAATGCGTGAACGGACTGGCCGAAAATGGTGGCGCTGCGTATACCGGGAATGGTGCGAGCGGCGCGAAGGGCTTGCGTGACGTGAGGCGCAGTGATTTCGACGCGATAGGTTTTGTCGGGGTTCACGTCGGGTAATTCTCGGAGAGCGTCGGGCGTGCCATCGGCGATGACTTTGCCGAAGTAGATGTAGGCGACGTGACTGCAGCGCTCGGCTTCATCCATGTAATGAGTGGTAACAAAAAAGGTGATGCCGTGCGCGGAAAGGTCGAAGAGAAGATCCCAAAGCTGGCGACGAGCTACGGGATCGATGCCCGCGGTAGGCTCGTCGAGAAAGATAAGAGAGGGTTGATGCAGCATGGCGCAGCCGAGAGCCAAACGCTGCTTCCACCCGCCGGAAAGCTGCGCGGAGAGGCGATTGAGATAAGGACCGAGACCGTTGAGCTGAATGACTTCGTCCATCCGCTGGCGAA
This sequence comes from Candidatus Acidiferrales bacterium, assembly GCA_963759275.1. Lineage (GTDB taxonomy): Bacteria > Acidobacteriota > Terriglobia > Acidiferrales > UBA7541 > Acidiferrum. Next base: position 70,724 of record CAVWYZ010000001.1, read on the forward strand.
GTCGCTGCGAATCGAGGCCGTAGATCCGGCCGTAGAAAATGAGATTTTCGGAAACGGTGAGATCGGAATAGAGACTGAAGTTCTGCGACATGTAACCGATATTTTCGCGGACGGTTTCCGGGTCAGTGCGGACGTCAATGCCCTGCACGGTGGCCTCGCCGGCAGAAAGAGGAAGTAGACCGGTGAGCATTTTGATGACGGTGGTTTTGCCGCTGCCGTTGGGGCCGAGAAAGCCAAAGATTTCGCCTTTTTCGACACGGAAGCTCACGTCGTTCACGGCGGTGAAGTCGCCAAAGCGACGCACGAGATGGTTGGCGGAGATGGCGGGTTGGGTGGAGTCGGTCACGGTTTAGGAGTTAGGAGCGAGCTTGACGTCAGCGGCCATACCGGCAAGAACGCGGTGCGAGGAATCGTCGATGCGGACTTTCACGCCGAAAACCTGGTGGACCCGTTCTTCACGGGTCTGGACGTTGCGGGGAAGAAATTCGGCCTGCTGGTTGATTTGCTCGACGACTCCAGCAAAGGTTTGGTTGGGAAAGGAGTCGACACGGATTTCCGCTTTTTGACCGAGATGTACTTTTCCGATTTCGGTTTCGGGGATGTAGATACGGACGTAAATCTGATCGCGCTCGAGCAGCGTGGCGACCGGGGTATTGGGCGGGACGAGATCGCCGGGACGGACATCGAGAACTTCGACGGTGGCGGCGGCGGGGGCGAGAACCTGGCGTTCGCGGAAGCGGGCTTCGTCGTAGTCCAGAGCAGCTTTCGCAGCGGCAATATCTTCGCGACGATTGCCGCGCTCGTATTTCTCAAGAGTGGCCTGGGTTTGGTGATAGCGAGCCTCGGCGGCAGCGATTTCTTCGGGGCGATAGCCGCGACGGAGCTCATCGAGTTTGTGTCCGGCGTTCTGCTTTTGCGCTAAGGCCATTTTCCAGTTGGCTTCGGCGGTGTCGCGCTGCTGTTTGGAGACCAGATCTTTGGCAGCGAGGGCGTCGTAGCGCTGAAAATCGAGATGAGTGCGAACCTCATCGGCGGTAGCGCGATCGAAATCGGCCTGGGCCGCGGCGATGTCTTCCTGGCGATAGCCATTTTTGCGCTGATCGTATTCGGCTTTGGCTTGCGCAGCAGCGGCACGCGCCTCGGCGATTTCTTCGGGACGAAAACCACGCTGCGCTTTTTCCGCGGCGGCGCGGGATTCCGCGAGAGAGGCCAACAGTTCCTTGTCGTCGAAACTGATCAGGAGCTGGCCCGGCTCGACGGTATCGCCTTCGCGCACAACGATTTTATCGATGCGGCCTCCGACTTTAGAGCCTACGCGGATGTTGCGAGCTTCGACGGTGCCGGAGCCCTGAAGAGTGGTGTCGCGATGGAACCAGCCCATGGAATAGGCGGTGGCGGCGGCGACGAGGCCGGTAACAACAAGCAAGAGCGGGATGCGTTTGCGATTCATAGAGGGCTGCTCCTCACCAGAACAACGGGACTACGAGTGATGGTGACGGATTATTTCGCGGGGTTAACCCTTTCCAGAGAATTTCGAACGACGACTCCATACGGGACAACAGCGTGGAATCGGCATAAAGCGACCACATCAAAAGAGTGCCGAAGACGGTCTGACGAAAGACCTGAGCGATTTCAAGAGGAGGAAGATCGTCGCGAATTTCGCCGCGCTGCTGGCCGAGCTGAATCATCTCCGAATGGATAGCGAGGACACGTTTTTGCAGCTCCAGCATGCCTTCGCGAACTGGGGTGCTGGAGATAAAAGCTAGAAGAATGGCGCGGATGATATCGGGATTGCGGGTGGGCTCGGTGGTCATGAGCTTGCCGAGAGAGCGGAAAAAGTCGGGCATAGGCGTGTTGCTGCGGCGTGCCTCATCGACGGCGGATTGGAGTTTGGCCAATTGCATGTCGCCGAAAGCGAGAAGGATGTGATCTTTGCTGGGGAAGTAGTTGAAGAAGGTGCCCTTGCCCACGTCGGCGGCATTGGTGATGTCTTCGACCGTAGTTTCGGCGAAGCCTTTTTCGGCGAACAGAGAGAGCGCGGCGTGGAAAAGGCGTTCGCGGAGTTCCGCCGAGCGGCGGGAGCGACGGTCGGAGGGGGAAGAAGCGAGGGAAGGCACGGTATTGACCTCCATTCATATATGACCATAGGTCACAAGCGGACGGTCTGTCAACGGAAAATTCTCGTACAGATAGAAAAAAGCCCCGGCGAGTACCGGGGCTCTCTCATTTAAGTATAGTAAAATCAGTTAGTTATATTTCTTTGCCAGAGGCTTGGTTCTTTGGCGACTTCTTGTTGAGATAGGAGATGAACTGTTGGGCAGCGGGCGGTACGGGCACCGCTCCCTTGAAAACGATCTCTTGGGCGGTGAGCGTTTTTGCATACAGCTTGTCATTGGCACGATTGTCGGGACGGACGGTGGAGCCGGCGAGAGAGATGCCGGCGAAGAGGCCCCGAGCCCGTGAGTAGGAAAGAATTTCGGCGCGCATGGTGACGTCGGTGGAGGCCTCGGCGTTGCGACCTTTGGGTCCGGCGGCAGCGGAGGCGTCCGCACCGAGTTTCACTTTACTGCTGAGGATGGCGCGAGCGCCGCGTTCGTTCATCACCAGGAGAACGAAGTCGGTGGCCTGGCCGCCGATTTGAAAGCCGAAACTGCCACCTTCGAGAGCCATCATGGTTGGAGCGCTCCAGGGGCCAGTGAATTTTTCGCCGGTACGGCAGGTCATCGCGCCGCGGCCGTAACTGCCGCCAAAAATAAAGGCGCCCTTGAGGACCGAGGGATAAACGATGATGCAGTAAGCTTTGTCGATGAGGTCCTGCGGGATATCGTCAGGGATGTCCATAATTTCCTGAACGACGAGGCCGCAATTTTCCAGGCGCTCTTTCTCTTTGCGATCATCGGCGAAAATAGCAGGAGCCGCCAGGGTTAAAGCCAAAACAATTGCAAGCCACTTGTTCATTCGAATTATCCTCTCAGAGATTGCGAGCCGTATGTCTACTACATAAGATGCGGTCTGGGCGAAGAGAGCCGCGGGTAAGCATGGCCTGAAACGGCGGCGACACGCGCTCCTCGTTTGTTCAGGACGAGCGAAGGTCCCACAGGCTTTCGAATATACTTTCAGTCCATGGATTTTGCCAATAGAGGATTTATGGTGAGGAAGAACGGAAGTGCGGTTCGGTTAGTCGGGCTGAGTCTTGCCATCCTCTGGGCGGGGGCGATGCAAGCGCAGATGCAGCCGTCACCGGGAGCGGTCGTCGCGCCTGCCGTAGCAACTCCGGAGCAAGGCAACAAGGCTGCTACCGCGACGGGGCGATTTGCCGAGCGGGCGGAAACGCTGTTGCAGGCGACGCCGGTGGATAAAGGCGAGTGGGGTCTATTGGTGGTGGATGCCGTGACCGGCGAAACGCTGTACGAGAAGAACGCGGACAAGTACTTTGTGCCGGCGTCGAATATGAAGCTGCTGACCACGGCGCTGGCGCTGGACACTTTGGGGGCGGACTACCGGTTTCGAACAACGATCGAGACGAATGGGACGCTTGCGGCGGACGGGAAACTAATTGGGAACCTGATACTGGTGGGGCGTGGCGATCCGAATCTGTCCAACCGGAAATTTCCGTTCGATACGAAAGAAGAGTTCGATGGGCCGCCGGAGAAAACGTTGGCGGAACTGGCGGATCTGGTGGTGGCGCGCGGAGTAAAAGAAGTGACCGGAGATATTGTGGGTGACGACAGTTATTTTCCTCGCGAGCGCTATCCGGATGGCTGGGAAATCGACGATATGGTTTGGGAGTATGGCGCGGCAATTTCCGCGATCGTGGTGGACGACAACACCGTGACCTTGACGCTGACGCCCGGAGAAAAGGCAGGAGACGTGGTGCAAGCGGTAGTGGAACCGGCGGCGCAGGAATTCGCGGTGAAGAACGAGGTCGTGACGATCGGGGCAAAGGAGAAGGGCGATTTGCGCCTGACCCGGGAGCCTGGGGCGAACACGGTGGTGGTGAGCGGTACGTTGCCCGCGAAGAGTACGCCGCGGAAGCTGGTGCTGGCGATTCAAGAGCCGGCGCAGCACGCGGCCACGCTGCTGGCACGACTATTGACGCAGCGTGGTGTGCAGGTGGATGGTAAAGCCGTGGCGGAGCATGAACCGGACCCCGCGGAAACGCAGCGGACGATGTTGGCAGAACATTATTCGATTCGGTTGGGAGATGCGGTTAAATTGGTGAACAAGATCAGCCAGAACCTGCATGCCGAAGTATTGCTGCGCACGGCGGCGCGGCAGAGCGGGCGATGGAACGAACCGGAAGACCTGCAGAAATTTCCGGAAGAGTTTTATGCCAAGGCGGGGATACGCGAGGACGATGTAGTGCAGACGGATGGGTCGGGATTGTCGCGACACGATCTGGTGACGCCGCGGGCCTTTGTGGCGCTGTTGCAATATGCGGAAAAGCAAAAGTGGTTTCCCGAGTATTACGCGTCGTTGCCAGTGGCGGGTGTGGATGGAACGTTGAACGAGCGGATGAAGGACGCGGCGATTGCCGGGAGAATTCATGCGAAGACCGGGTCGGTGTCGCACGTAAGGACCTTGACAGGGTTTGCGGAGACGGTGGGGGGAAGGCAGCTGGTCTTTTCCTTTATGAGCAACAATGAGCAGGTGAAGAACCATGAGGTGCATGACGCGTTGGACGAACTGTGCCTGGCTATGATTCAAGAGTTCGATGAGAAAAAAGAAGTAACGAAGCAGTGAAGATGGGAAAGAGCGGAGAGGGCCGGAAGATGGTCGAGAAAATTGTGACCGTGTTTGGGAGTTCGCGGCCGCGCGAAGGGGATGCCGAGTATAAGGAGGCGCAGGAATTGGGGAGGGCGCTGGCGGAACAGGGATTTGCGGTGTGCAGCGGAGGATATGGGGGAGTGATGGAGGCGGTGTCGCGGGGGGCGAAGGAAAGCGGCGGAAAAACATTCGGAGTAACGGCGGAATTCTTCAAGCGTGAGGCGAACGAGTGGGTGGACGTGGAAGTGCGAAAGAAAACGTGGGAAGAGCGGCTGTTTGCGCTAATTGAGATGGGCGATGGATTCGTGGCGTGCAAAGGCGGGACGGGCACGTTGGTGGAACTGGCAGTGGTGTGGGAAATGCTGAACAAATCTGTGATGAAAGCAAAACCATGCGTGGTGTTCGGAGATTTCTGGCAACCGATTTTGGAGCGGGTACGGGAAGTGGAGTTGGGAACGACGGTGGCGGGACCGCGGGTATGGGGCGAAGCGAATGGGAGATTGGTGCACGCCGCGAAGAGCGTGGAGGAGGCGGTGTTGTTCCTGGCCGAGAAGATTAAAGGCGAAGAGAAGAAGTATAAGAGGGAAAAGGTGTAAGAGTACAAGAGTGAAGTAGGATGCTGCGACGCTGCGGGTTTTAGCGGCTTAGGTTGAGATCGTTTGAGATGGCCTAGGGGAGCAGATGGCGCGGAGGGCGGAAGAAATATTGGAGTTTGATCGGCTGCGGGAATTGCTGCGGCTGCGGACGACGTGCGCGCCGGGGCGTCGTTCGATTGACGAATTAGAGCCGAATGGGAAGCGAGAAGCGCTGGAGAGCGCATTCGCGTTGATACGAGAGGCACGGGAATGGCTGCGTTTGGGACGTGAGCTGGGATTTGGAGCGCTAGCGGACCCGGTGGGTTGGATGGAACGATTAGAAGCGCCGGGAGGAGTGCTGGAGGCAGCGGATTTCCTGGATGTGGGTTCGTTGTTGGAGACGGCGACGTGGTTGCGGCAGCAATTCCGGGAAGAGGCGACGAAGTTTCCATTGCTGGCGGCGCGGTGCGCATCGCTTGCGGATTTCAAAGAACTGCAGGCGGCCATCCGGCGATGCATTCTACCGAATGGGGAGATAAGTGACGACGCGTCGAGCGCGCTGCGGCGGATACGCGCGAGTATCTTGCAGACGCGAGACTCGATCCAGAAAACGCTGAAGCAGATCATGCGGTCGCGGCAAGCGGAATCGGGCGAAGACTATGTGACATTGCGGAACGACCGGTTCGTGATTCCGGTGCGCTCGGAGCACCGGAGGAGCGTGCAGGGTGTGGTACACGGAGCGAGCGCGACGGGGCAGACAGTGTTCGTGGAACCGTTTGAGACGGTCGAGATCAATAACCAACTGGTGCAGCTGGCGGAAGACGAAGCGGCGGAGATTTTTCGGATCTTGAAAGAACTGACGGAACGCGTGCGAGGAATGTTGGGGCCGTTGCAGGCGGCGGCAGCCACGATTGCCGAGATGGACAGCGTTTTTGCACGGGGAAGATTTGCGCGGGACTTCGATGCGTGCATGCCGGAGTTCTCGGATGAACCGCGATTGCGGTTGGAAGCGGTGCGGCACCCGGTGCTGGAAGATAAGTTGCGCAAACAGAATCGACCGATCGTGCCGATGTCGTTGGAGTTGGGTGGGGAAGAGCGATTGTTGGTGATCAGCGGGCCGAACACCGGTGGAAAGACGGTGGCGCTGAAGACGACGGGGCTGGCAGTGCTGGCGGCGCAGTCGGGGATGCCAGTGGCGGGGCAGCGGGTGATACTGTCGCTGTTCGATCGGGTATTGGTGGACATTGGAGACGAACAATCGATCGCGGCGGATTTGTCCACGTTTTCCTCGCACATGCTGAATCTGAAAAGCATGTTGGAGGAAGCGACGCCGAATTCGTTAGTGCTGGCGGATGAAATGGGAACGGGCACGGCACCGGAAGAGGGAGCAGCGCTGGCGGTGGCGCTGCTGGATGCGTTTCAGAAGAAACATTGTTTCATGCTGGCGACCACGCATCACGACCGATTGAAGACATACGCATCGACGACACCGGGAGTGGTGAATGCGGCGGTGGAATTCGATGATGTGAATTTGCGCCCGACATACCGGTTGATGGTGGGAGTGCCCGGCGGGTCGAGCGGGATTGCGATTGCGAAGCGACTAGAGTTGCCGGAAACCATAATTGAACATGCGCGGTCGCTGATGGCTCCAGAAGCGCAGGAAGCGGCGGACCTGATTGCGTATCTGCATCGCAGCCGAGACGAATTGGACCGTCTGCGCGCGCAGATGACAGAGGAACGGCAGGCGCTGGAGCAGGAGCGCGCCAAGCTGCGGAATGAATGGGTAGAACGGCAGAAGCAGCGCATTGCGGAGTTGGAACAAAAGTTCACGGAGATGCAGAAGCGGTTCGAAGAAAACGTGGCCAGCGTGGTGGAAGCGGTGAAAGAGCGCGAGTTGCGCGCGCAGGTGGAGAAGACGGCGCGACGGAAGATGCAGGACGCGCGGGGCGGCGCGAAAGAAGAATTGAACGCGGCGGTGGTGCAGACGATTTCGGAGTCGCAACAGGATTTGGGAGTGAAAGCGGAGACGTTTGAGAAGATAGATGCCGCGCGCTTGCAGCCGGGCATGAAGGTTCGCGTGCGAGGGTTCAATAAGCCAGTGATCTTGCGGCGGATAGATGGATCGTCGGCGGAGATCGAAGCGGGACCGTTGCGGATGAAGGTGGCGGTGGAAGAGATTACGGGAATTGAGGGTCCGGCTCCGCGGACGATTCAGCCGACGAAGCGAGAGAATGTTACGGTGCGGTCGCAGTTGAGTGAAGAAGGCACGGCCGGAGAAATTAATGTGATCGGGATGACGGTGGAAGAGGCCAGCGCGCGAGTGGACAAATTTTTGGATGACGCGGCGCTGGCGAATGTGGGGCGGGTGAGGATTATCACGGGGCACGGAACGGGAGCATTGCGGAAGGGGCTGGGGGAGTTTTTGTCGACGCATCCGTTGGTGGAGAACCATGAGTTCGAGACGGAGGAGCGCGGAGGAAAAGCGATTACGGTGGTGGAATTGAAGAATTGAATTTGCGAGTCGTGCGGGCGGCAGCCGGGCTGCCGCTGAATGCCGGTTGGCAGGGTAAAGGAGGAGAAAGCGGGAGCGGGGCTCCCGCACTCCAAAATGGCGGAAGCGGGGTCATTTGCGGATCGGGTGAAGCAGCAGGCGGATATCGTGCGCGTGGTGGGGGAGTATGTCCGGCTGAAGAAGAGCGGGCAGAACTACACGGGATTGTGTCCGTTTCATGGGGAGAAGACGCCGTCGTTCGCAGTGCACCCGGTGAAACAGATTTTTCACTGCTTCGGGTGCGGCAAAGGCGGAGACGTTTTCAGCTTTGTGATGGAGATGGAGAAATGTCAGTTTCCGGAAGCAGTGCGGATTGTGGCGGAGAAATGCGGAATCGCGCTGCCGAAGCCCAAGGAACGGTCACCGGAAGAGAGAAAAGAGAACCAGCAGCGGGCGGTGCTGATTGAAATGCATCGCGAGGCGCAGACGTTTTTCGTGAAGCAACTGGAGACGACGGGAGAAGGGCGAGCGGCTCGCGCGTATCTGGAAGATCGCGGGTTGGACCAAGAAGTGATCACGCGATTTGGAATTGGATATGCACCGAGCGGCGGTGACGCGTTGTTGCGGCAGTTGAAGGGCAAATACGCGGAGAAATTGCTGGTGGAATCGGGGCTGGTGTCGCGAGACCAGAACGGAGCGCGGCTGTTCGACCGATTCCGGCGGCGGATCACATTCCCGATTGCCAACGAATCGGGGAAGATCGTGGCGTTTGGGTGCCGGGCGTTGGGCGACGACCAGCCGAAATATTTGAACTCACCGGAAACGCCGATCTATTCGAAGAGCAATGTGCTGTATCACCTGGACCGCGCGAAGGATGCGCTGCGAAGGCAGGATTTCGCGGTGCTGGTGGAAGGGTACATGGACGCGATTGCCGTGGCGCGCGCGGGAATCAGCAACGTGGTGGCGAGTTGCGGGACGAGCCTGGCGGAGCCACAGATTAAATTGCTGGGGCGGTTCACGAAGCGAGTGATTGTGAACTACGACCCCGATAGCGCGGGGTTGGCGGCGGCGGAGCGGTCGATATCGTTGCTACTGGAACAAGACTTTGAAGTGAAGGTGCTCGCGCTGCCGGCGATCGGGGAGAAGAAGGCCGATCCGGATTTGTTCATTCGAGAAAAAGGAGCGGAGGCGTATGTGAAGGCGCTGAAAGAATCGCCTCCGTATGTGGATTACCTGATCGCGCGGGCGCGGCAAATGGATTTGACCACGGGAGAAGGGAAGCTACGCGCGCTGAACTACCTGATGCCATACGTACAGAAAATTCCGAATGGGCTGTTGCGGTCCGAATGGGCGACAAGGATTTCGCAGCAATTGCGCATCGATGAACCCGTGTTGCGCGCAGCGCTGAGCAAAGCCGCAGTGGAGAGACGTAGCGAGGTGAAGACGCGGCCGGAACTGGTGGCGGGGAAGGCCGGGAAGCCTGCGGAGCGGCGGCTGATCCGCATGTTAGCGGAGGCGGAGGATTTTAAGCGCGAGCTGGCGCAGCAGTTGAAGCAAGGGCGCCTCTACCAGGGTTTGGAGACGGAAAAGATTTTTGCGGCGCTGATTGTGGCGGGGTTGGCGGACGAGCCGATGCCGGCGACAGAGATCGGGGCGATGTTGGAGGAGCGGGACCGGCGCGTGTTCTTCGAGATCCTGTTCGAAGAGGCGAACGAAGGGACGTGGGAAGAGGCCGAAAGTTGCATGGAGGCCTTGCGAACGAGACAGGTCGAGCAAGAGTTGGCGCAAGTTCAGCGGGAGATTGAGAGTAATCCGGCGGGGACGGCGATGAGGGATTTACTGGTACGGAAGCAGGAATTATTGAAGCGGCGCGCGACGGGCTAGTATTACCGGAATTTCACAAAGAGGCCCTTTGGTCGTGCGGAAAAAGCGCGGGGAGACGAAGGACGAAACGAAGGTTTTTTGAGAAGCGGGATTGGCAAGGAAAGTGTTGACATGGATAGACTTAGACAGGTAACGTAAAAGGGTTGTCCGGGTAACGGTTTCGCTCCTTTTTGCATCTATTGAAGAGATAGAAAAGATGCCAAAGGACCGTGGTTCGGGTTCGATTGGGCGCAACAAACAGGCAGGCGTGGGGCAGCGGCAAGAAATCGGCGCGGCAGAAAAAGGCTTCAAAGCAAAAATTGAGAGCTTCGTGGAGGAGTGTTCCTCCGTATGCCAATGTCCGGCTGACTGTATCCGCTTGGTGTGAACAGCGCGTTTGAAAAGAGATAACGGGCAGAAAGAAAAGTGCGGCGGCACGAGAGAAGAGCGGGAGGGATTTTGTGGCAGCTACAGGCTTAGAAGAAAAATATGATGCGGTACGGCAGCTCATTGCGATCGGCAAAGAGCGTGGCTACCTGTTGTATGACGAAGTGAATGATTCGCTTCCCGCCGAAGTGCATTCGTCGGAAGAAATCGACGACCTGCTGACGACATTCGAACGCAATGGAATCGAGATTTACGAGGACGCGGCTTCGGCGAAAGCGGCGCGCGCGGTGGAAGTGTCGTCTGAGCATGGCGACCACGACACGGTGGCGAAGGATGACGTTCACGCGGAAGAAGGCGCAGGCAGCGACCTGGACCTGACGCCGGGTTCGCTGGAAAAGACGAACGATCCCGTAAGGATGTACCTGCGGGAAATGGGCACGGTGCCGTTGCTGACGCGCGAAGGCGAAGTGACCATCGCGAAGAGGATTGAGCGCGGGCAGTTGGTGGTGATGAAGGCCATCACCCGTTCGCCGATCGTGATCAAGGAATTGATCGCGGTGGGTGAGGACCTGCGCAAGGGCGCGCGGTCGATCAAAGAGATCGTTCAGTTTGACGATGAGGAACTGACCGAAGAGAAAATCGCGAACAAAACCAAGCAGACGCTGAAGTACATCGACAAGATCGCGAAATTGTACGAGCAGGCGTTGAAGCAGGCGGTAAAGCTGGACAAAACGCCAAAAGCCAAGAAGCGGCCGTACATTCACGCAAAGTGGGACGTGGCGCGGACGCGCGTGGGAATTTCGCTGGAAATTCGCGGGATCGACTTCAATCCGTTCGAGAAAAAGCGGCTGATCGACAAGATGCGCGGGACCGTCGAGCGGTTGCAATCGTTGGAGCGCGAGGCCGGGCGGTTGGAACGGCGCGCGGATGCGTCGAAGGGCGAGAACGCGGCGGATGCGCGGCGCGAACTACGCACGCGGCGGTCGGAGCTGAAGGATATTGAAGAGGCCAGCGAAGTCGGGTTGATGGAACTGAAGCGCACGCTGACGATTATTCAGCGCGGCGAAGCGGAAGCGGAACAAGCGAAGAAGGAATTGATCGAGGCCAACCTGAGGTTGGTGGTGTCCATTGCGAAAAAATACACGAACCGCGGTTTGCAATTCCTGGATTTGATTCAGGAGGGCAACATCGGGTTGATGAAGGCAGTGGACAAGTTCGAATGGCGCCGCGGGTACAAGTTTTCTACGTATGCGACATGGTGGATTCGCCAGGCGATTACCCGCGCGATTGCGGACCAGGCGCGCACGATTCGTATTCCGGTACACATGATCGAGACGATCAACAAGCTGGTGCGCACGAGCCGGCAGTTGGTGCAGGAGCTGGGCCGCGAACCGACCAGCGAGGAAATCGCCAAGCGCATGGACATTCCCGTGTCCAAGGTGCGGAAGATTTTGAAGATCGCGCAGGAACCGATTTCGCTGGAAACGCCGATTGGGGAAGAAGAAGATTCGCATTTGGGAGACTTCATCGAGGACAAGGCAGTGGTGTCGCCTTCGGACGCGGTGATCAACCTGAATTTGAAGGAGCAGACATCTTCGGTGTTAAAGACGTTGACGCCGCGCGAAGAAAAAGTGATCAAGATGCGGTTCGGGTTGGATGATGGGAGCGAGCACACGCTGGAGGAAGTGGGCCAGTCGTTTGCGGTGACCCGCGAGCGCATCCGTCAGATCGAGGCTAAGGCACTGCGCAAGCTGCGGCACCCGTCGCGTTCGCGGAAATTGCGGGCGTTTTTGGAAGGGCCGTCGCGGGATTACCTATAGAAAGAGTGCAAGCGTAGTTTGGAAATAAAAATTTGGAGAAGCGCCCGGTGCGAGCCGGGCGTTTCTATTTTGCGTGGAACTCGGCGACCACTTCGATTACCCCAACGATATTTGAATTGAAATTGGTCAATTCTCCCGCCGGAATCCAATACTCCAGATGCAAAGAACTGCCCACTTTATGTATCTCGAATTGGGCAAGATAAGCAGTCTTGACTTGAAACTTTGTGACGAAGCCGGCTTTCGTGTTGGAGTCCTTTGCGTTCCAATCGCGGGCAATTTGGGTCGCATATTCCTCGTTCAACACAGGATAAAAAATCGGCTGCGCAGGGAGTCGGGGTGGAAAGGCGCGGTAATTCCCCTCGCGAATCAGGTGCATCTCGTCAGGTCCCACCGGACGAAAGAGTGTGGTCGTTTGTACCATATCTCCTAAGTTTACTTCTTGTCGGAGAGGTAGGTGGGGGAGGAGAGGGCAAAAATGTATTTGTTGCCTTGAGCGAGGAGGGCCCAGGCGAGGAGGCGGCCGCGCTGATTGTGGAGGAAATACTCGTACCAGTGATCTTCGACGAGTTGCGGAATCACCAGGACGATGCGGCGTTGCGGGTGCTTCTTGGAGAGTTGCAGAACGTACTGGACGATGGGAACAATGACCATGCGAAAAGGAGAAGGAAGAATGGTGAGCTTGGGAGGGGCGACGCCGGCTTCTTGAAAGGGTTGCACGACGTAACGGTCCCAATCGTCATGGAGCAATTCGGAGTGGCCTTCCGGCTCGACGTGGATAGCGATGATTTCATCGGAAATTCTGGAAGCAAACTCGAGAGCTTGCTTGGAAACACGGCTCCAGCGGTCGATGGGCACAACGGCGATGGGCGAGACGTTACCGGTAGCAGGCTCGACGGGATCCGAGCACCGGATGGCCACAGAGACGTTGTGATAATGGCGACGGACTCTGCGAAAAACCACGATCACAAAAGGAATAAAGATTACGGTGATCCACGCGCCTTGCGTGAATTTGGCGACGAGAACAATGAGGACGGTAATTCCAGTGACAAAGGCGCCCAGGCCGTTGACCAACATGCCATGTACCCAACGCGGGCCGCGGGTCTTGAACCAGTGAACCACCATGCCGGATTGTGAGAGCGTGAAAGCCAGGAAGGCGCCCACGGCGTAGAGTGGGATCAAGCGGTCCGTGACACCGCCGAAGAGAATCAAGAGAAAGGCGGTGGAGATGGCGAGAATAACGATGCCGTAGGTGTACACGAGGCGCCGCCCGCGATAGCCGAAGACGTGCGGAAGATAATTGTTCAGAGCGATGGCGCGGCAAAGGCGCGGAAAATCGGCGAAGGCAGTGTTGGCGGAGAGAGAAAGCACCAGAAGAATGGAAGCGATGGTCAGGTAATAGAAAAGCCCCCTGCCGAAAACAGCGAGCAGCAACATGGAAAGAATGCTCTGGTAGCCGGGCTTGCCGGGGTCGGTGGCCGCGATGCCGTAGGCCTTGACGAGGAACGAGATTCCCGCAAGCAGAATGGCCAAGACGGCGATGATGACGGTAAGCGTGCGCTGCGCGTTTTTCACGCCGGGCTCGCGAAAGGCTTTAACGCCGTTGCTGACGGCCTCGACGCCCGTCAACGCAGTGCAGCCGCTGGCGAACACTTTGAGGAGCAGCCAGTAAGTGACGGCGGCAGTGACTGGCGGGGGAGGTGGCAATGCGGAAACGGGAACGGGGTGGCCATGGCTGAGCACGAAGCGGAAGAGTCCGCCGACAATGGTGATCAGCAGCGTGCCGACAAAAAGGTAAGTGGGAATCATGAAAACGATTCCGGCTTCGCGCAAGCCGCGCAAATTGAGAACAGTGATTAACAACAAGATCGCGAGACATAGAAGGACGGTGTGAGGTTGAAGCGCGGGGAGCGCGGAGACCAGAGCGCCGACGCCCGCGGAGATGCCGACAGCGGCGGTCAGGATGTAGTCGGTGAGAAGCGCAGCGGCAGCGAGCAGGCCCGCAAACGCGCCAAGGTTGGCACGCGCAACGGTGTAGGAGCCACCGCCGGTGGGATAGGCAGCGATGGTTTGCAGATAGGAAAAGTAGACGATGGCGAGAAGAGTGATAATCGCCAGGCTGACGGGGACGATGTAGCGGACACCGAGAAGGCCTAAAGGAATGAGGAGACTGAGGGCGGCTTCCGGGCCGTAAGCGGCGGAGCTGAGTCCGTCCAAACCAAAGATAGGAATACCGGCTGATACGCCGATCTGTTCGGCGCGCTCGTCGCTGGTTCTCAGGGGTTTGCCAACGATCAGATCGATGAGGTTCATCAGGTCTCGTTCGGATGAAATGGCCCGAGCGTTCTATTTGCAGGTAGAAACGAGACAAAGTCAACTTGCGCAAAAGAGTAGAGGATATACACGACGGCGGTCCCGGAAGTCTTGAAACCTGCCGGAGGCAGGGTCCTGGATGGTATGAGGCAAGCCGCAGAGTTTGAGATCCTTCGTCGCGCAAAAAGGCGCGCTCCTCAGGAGGACAGCGGGTCATCTTGCGGGGTAAAGATCAGCGGTACGCAATTGGTCGTAGCGCGCCCTGCCAGTGATTGGTGTGCGGCGCGGAACTATCCGGCGGTGGCACTGCGCTGGTGCGCCTTGAAGAACGCCAGCATGTCGGCAGCGATCTGGTCGGCATGCGTCGTGGGCATTCCATGAGGAAAGCCTGGATACACTTTGAGCGTGGCGTTCTTGACGATTTTTGCGGACATCAGTCCAGCTGCGCCGATGGGCACAATCTGGTCATCGTCGCCGTGGAGGATCAGGGTCGGGACGTCGATCTTCTTTAGATCCTCGGTAAAGTCGGTTTCCGAGAAGGCCTTGATGCAGTCATAGTGGGCTTTCATCCCTCCCAACATGCCTTGCAACCACCAGTGCTCGCGAATACCTTCGGATATTTTGGCGCCGGGGCGGTTATACCCGTAAAACGGCAGGGTAATATCTTGGTAGAACTGGGGGCGATTTTTGGCGAGTTCCGCACGGAGGCCGTCGAAAACGGAAAGGGGCAAGCCACCCGGATTTTTTTCGGTTTTGAGCATGAGAGGCGGAACCGCGCTGATCAGGACAGCCATGGCCACACGCTTTGAACCGTGGCGGCCGATGTAGCGGGCGACTTCACCACCGCCGGTGGAGTGGCCTACGTGGATGGCATTTTTCAGATCGAGTTTTTCGGTGAGGGCCGCGAGATCGTCGGCGTAGGTGTCCATGTCGTTGCGATCCCACGTCTGGTCCGAACGGCCGTGGCCGCGACGGTCATGGGCAATAACGCGATAGCCCTTCTGGCCGAAGAACAACATGTGTCCATCCCAGTCGTCGGCGCTTAACGGCCAGCCGTGGCTGAACACGATCGGTTGTCCGGTTCCCCAGTCTTTGTAATAGATAGTCGTGCCGTCTTTGATGGTAATCGTGGCCATGTCGTCCTCCTTCGGAGCGATAAAGGTTGGGGCGGCATTGTGTCGCAAACTGGAAAAGAAGTCACGATGAAATCGAGCAAGCCGCCGGCAACCGTGGAATGTAGCCTTTGATGCGAGGGAAAGTGGGAAGGCTATAGAAAAAACGCATCACGCGGAGCCGGAACGTTGGCAGGCGAGGCAAGGTGAGAGGCGATTCCGTTAGTTGTCGTTCGTAGGCGCGAGTGCCATAATTTCAGTTTCAGAGTGAGCGTGCGCTAGTTACTCTTCCCCATTTTGGAAAGCGTGATTGCGTGGGCGACTTTGTGAGGGGGGCTTCATGGCGTTGCGTGACAGCTGGATCGAAAAGCGGGAAGCGGCACAAGCTGGGGCGAATGGCAGCCGCAACATGTCGCAGATGCATCTGGCGAAGTTGGGAGTTATTACGGAAGAGATGCAGTACGTGGCGACGCGCGAGCGGTTGGAGCCAGAGTACGTGCGAAGCGAAGTGGCTCGGGGACGCGCGATCATTCCCGCCAACATAAATCACCGGAACCTGGAGCCGATGGGAATTGGCGTAGCGTTCAATTGCAAGATTAATGCGAACATCGGGAACTCCGCGACGACGTCAGAGATCAATGAAGAGCTGAAGAAGCTGCATCATTCGGTGCATTACGGCGCGGATACGGTGATGGACCTCTCGACCGGAGGAAACATCCCGGAGATTCGGAAGGCGATCATCAACGCTTCGCCCGTGCCCATCGGAACGGTGCCGGTGTACGAAGCGATATCGCGGGTGCGCCGGCCGGAAGACTTGTCGATTGAGCTGATGCTGGAAGTGATTGAAGAGCAAGCGGAACAGGGCGTGGATTACATGACGATTCACGCGGGCGTCCTGCGGGAACAGGTGCCGCTGGTGCGCAAGCGCATTACGGGGATTGTGTCGCGCGGCGGATCGCTGATGGCGCACTGGATGGAGCATCACAAGAAGCAGAATTTTCTTTACGAGCGATTCGAGGACATCTGCAAGATTTTCAAGAAACACGATGTGAGTTTTTCGTTGGGCGACGGGATGAGACCGGGATGCCTGGCGGACGCCAGCGATGAAGCGCAATTTGCGGAGTTGCGGGTGCTGGGCGAGTTGACGAAGCGAGCCTGGGAACACGATGTGCAGGTGATGATTGAAGGGCCAGGGCACATCCCGATGGATAAGATCAAGGAGCAGGTGGAGAAGGAAATGGAGTGGTGCTATGAGGCCCCGTTCTACACGCTAGGGCCCTTGGTGACGGACATTGCGCCGGGATACGACCATATTACGAGCGCGATTGGAGCGGCGATGATCGGGTGGTACGGCGCGTCGATGCTGTGTTACGTGACACCCAAGGAGCACCTGGGCCTGCCGAATCCGGAGGACGTGAAGCAGGGGGTAATCGCGTACAAGATTGCAGCGCACGCGGCGGATGTGGCGCGGCACCGGCCGGGTGCGCGGGACCGCGATGATGCGTTGAGCTACGCGCGGTTTCTGTTCGACTGGAACAAGCAGTTCGAGCTTTCGCTGGACCCGGCAACGGCGAAGGCGATGCATGACGAGAATCTGCCCGACGATTTCTACAAAGAGGCGAAATTCTGCTCGATGTGCGGGCCAAAGTTCTGCTCGATGAACATCACGCAGCTTGCGGAAGCTGAGGGTGGAAAGGATCAGGCGGAACGAAAGCAGAAGTTCGCGGAGCTATTGGTGAAGGTGCAGGGCGCGGGGAGCTAGTACTGCTGGATCATAAGGGCTCGGTGGAACAAACCGCTACCGTGGTGCGTAGTAAGCAGTAGAGGCTGGGCAGGTGTGGCTGCCACGCCGGATAATGAGATGGGGGTGCACTATGTTGACCCTGTTGTGCTTGGTTCTGTTGTATTTCTTGCCTTCGATCATTGGACGAGACAAGCGCGACGCGGCGGGGATTTTCCTGCTTAATTTCTTCCTGGGCTGGACGGTGATTGGCTGGGTGATTGCGTTGATTTGGGCCTCCACGGCGGAAACGTATCCGACCGTGCGGCTGGTGCCTGTTGCGGTGGGTGGACGATTCTGCTGCCAATGCGGGTCGGCGACGTTTCCCGGAGCGCATTTTTGCACGGGCTGCGGGCGAACGGTGTGACCGCCTAGGCGCGCCGAAATCCTTCGCGCCTCCCCTTGGAATGGCGTGGTGTTTGCTTCCAGCTAGAAGACCACTGAGAATTCCCTCAGAATAAGTTCATGGACGAATCCAACACAGAATCCTTGCGGGAAGAATTCAACCGTTGGGCGGAAGCCGGGCGCGGCGACGGTATGGAGCAGGATCACCTGCCGATCGCGGTGCCGGTGCTGGAGGAGATGCGGCTTACGGCAACGGATAATGTACTGGATGTAGGTTGCGGGTCAGGGTGGCTTTCCCGGCGCATCGGCCGGTTGGTGCCGGAAGGCCGCGTAGTGGGAATGGATATTTCCGATGAAATGGTTCGTGTGGCGCGACGAACCAGCGCGGAGCACGACAATGTTTTGTTTATCACGGGGGAAGTGAGTGAGATTCCGTGGGAGGCGAATTTCTTCACGCACGCGATCTCGGTGGAGTCAGCGTACTACTGGCCCAATCCAGCCGCGGGCGTGAAGGAGATTCATCGGGTGCTGCGGCCAGCGGGCAAGGCGTGGATTCTGATCAACTACTACCGCGACAATCCGTACTGCCATCAGTGGGGAGAGTTGCTGGCGGTGCAAACGCATTTGTTGTCCGCTGAAGAGTGGGGCCGCGTATTTCATGAAGCGGGATTCGCAAGCGTTTCGACGAAGCGAATTGTGGATGCTTCGCCGAGTCCAGAGACGTACACGGGGCGATGGTTCCGGGATGCCCAGGAGTTGCGGGCGTTCAAGGCGGAAGGCGCATTACTGATTGAGGGTACAAAGTAAATTGGATGAAGGTTGGATCGGGTCTTGACGAATAACGCGAAGGCGCTTCAGTTCGCGTAGAATCAAAACAAATTCAACGTGGGGCAATCGATGAACAGTTCACGACGCGACTTTCTGTGTACTGGAGTTGCAGCGATTCCGGGAGCCGGTATAGCCGGGTGGCGGGGGCCCAGGTTGGCCGAAAGAGAGTTGCCTGCGGCAAAGCGGTTGCCGCGAATCCGAGTGCACAAAGAAGGACATTTTCTTGAGATGGAAAACGGAGCGCCGTTTTTCTGGCTGTCGGACACGGCATGGGAATTGATTCACGGGACAACGCGGGAAGAGAGTTCGTATTATCTGCACACGCGAGCGATGCAGGGGTTCACGGTAATTCAGACGGTGGTGCTCTCGGAGTTCGATAATTTTCAAAAGCCGAATGTGCTGGGGCTGCGACCGTTTGCGGACGAAAAGTACACGACGCCGAGCGAGGCGTATTTTTCTCGGGTGCTGGAGATTGTGCGGGAGGCAGGTTCGCTGGGGCTGTATGTGGCGCTGGTGGCGTCTTGGGGGGACAAACTGACGGCGCCGTGGGGGATGGGGCCGCGGATTTTTCGAAATGACAATTTGGAGTTTGCGGGAAAATACGCGCGGTATTTGGGATCGAAGCTGAGCAGCGAAAGCAATGTGGTGTGGATATTGGGTGGAGACCGGCCGCCGTGCGTGCGAGGCGCGGGCAACGACTATCCGGAGGCGTCGGCGAGAGCGGCGGGATTTCCGGAGAACCAAGACTGGCGACCGATCTGGCGGGAATTCGCTGCGGGCCTGCGGGAAGGAACAGGAACGGAGCCGGTAATAACGTACCATCCGCAGGGCGGAGTGTCGTCTTCGTTGTACTTGCAGGAGGAGAGTTGGTTGTCGTTTAACGGGATGCAGAGCGGGCACGGAAGCGGACACGATGTGCCGGTGTGGGATTGGATCGCAAAGGATTACGAAAGAATTCCGGCGAAACCGACGTGCGACCTGGAGCCGAATTACGAAGATCATCCGGTGAATCCCTGGCCGACGTGGGATGCGGCGAACGGGTATTTTCGGGAGTTGGATGTGCGCAAGCAGACGTATCGATCCGTTTTCGCCGGTGGGTGCGGGGTCACGTACGGTCACAATTCGATCTGGGGATTTGTGAATGGCAGGAATCATGCGCCACTATATCCGGAATATGACTGGATTGAGGCGATGCAACGGGCAGGCGGGCGGCAAATGGTGTACTTGAGAAGGCTGATGGAGTCGAGGCCGTATTTTCGGAGGATTCCTGACCAGAAGATGATGCAAGGTGATACCGGGAGGGGTTCGCAGCATTTGCAGGCGACGCGAGACCGAGAGGGAAAGTATGCGTTCGTGTATTTTCCTGGCAGCGATATGGACGTGAAACTGGACTTGTCGGCGATGGCGACGACGAAATTGAAGACGTGGTGGTACGACCCGAGGACCGGAGTGGGAACGTTGGTGGGAGTAGAGGAGCGGGAGGCGTTTCGAAGCCCGTCGCATGGTCCTGATTGGGTGCTGGTGCTGGATGATCCGAGTGCGGGATTTGGCATGCCCGGCATCGTGGGCTGAAAAGGAATGGCGATGAGTGCAATTTTCCCGGATAGCGTGGCGGTGGTCACGGGCGCGGGTTCAGGTATGGGCCGGTGCCTGGCAGAACAACTAGCGGTGCGTGGTGCGGCCTTGGCGCTGGCGGATGTGAGCGAGAAGGGACTGGACGAGACCATCGCGGGTTTGGAACGGACGACGGGGAAAGTGACGCGACACATCGTGAACGTGGCGGAGGAAGCGCAGGTAAAGAGGTTCGCGGACGAGGTGGCGGAACAGCATGGAAGGGCCACGATCCTGTTCAATAACGCGGGCGTGGCGTTGTTGGGGCATCTGGAGGAGATTTCGCTACAGGAGTTTCGTTGGCTGATGGACATCAACTTCTGGGGCGTGGTTTACGGCGTGACCTATTTTCTGCCGCTGCTGAAAAAGGAAAAACGCGCGCACATTGTGAATACCTCGAGTTTGCTGGGATTTTTCGGTGCTTCAGGGCAGGGCGCCTATTGCGCGAGCAAATTTGCGGTGCGGGGCTACACGGAATCGCTGCACCACGAATTATTGGGCACGAATGTGGGAGTGACGTGCGTGCACCCGGGGTTTGTGCGCACGGCAATTGCGGAGCGCGCGAAGGTCGGTGTGGGAGCCAAAGGCGGTTTGCGCCAGGAAAGCCTGGCAAGATACGCGAAGGTGGCGCGTACCGATGCGGCGACCGCAGCCGGGAAGATTCTACGGGGAGTGGAATTGCGCAAAGCGCGCGTGCTGATCGGTGCCGATGCGTATTTTGTGGATATCTGGCAGAGGCTGAAACCGGCCAGTTACTGGAATTTGATTGCGAAGCAATTCGAAGATCCGAGCGCCAAGGCAGGCTAAGAAGAGGCACATTCGCATTAAGCAGAATCCATTTGAAGAGGGAGAAGAGATTGGCGCGGGTGCTTGCCGGGGCGGGCTGAAGAAGCATATGGGACGCTTAGCTGGCGGCTTCAGGAGACGATTTGGTGCGCCGCAGCATCCATGCTATCGAACTGAAATCATCTGACGAGGACCCACCGGAATATGAAACTCATCATGGCGTCGTTTTGCTTATTCTTCGGACTTGCCGTGGCGCTGGCGCAAACGCCAACGAGCACGGATAGTTTGACGGAAAACGCGGTGTACAAGAAAGAGTGCGCGCATTGCCATGGGAAGACGGCCGAGGGGCGGCATTTTGCCGGACCATCGCTGGTTTCCGAGAAAGTGGCTGCCGCGTCTGACGACGATCTGCGAAACATCATCACCAATGGCAAAGGGCACATGCCCAAATTCACGGGAAAACTGACGGCGGAAGAGATTGATACGCTGGTGAAGCAGATCCGCGCGGCGAATAAGAAATAAGCCGCGAGCAGGCCACAGTGAGGCTGCTGTGATAGGGATAGCTGACAGCGCGCTAGGGGTGTGGTATGTGTGATAAAGGTAGTGCTGTGCTGATCCAGAGTGAAGGGCCGAGAAAGGGTTCCTGTGGGCGTTATAGACCAACGGTTTGAAAAGAATTTTCTGATTACGTCGGTGGACTATGTATTCAATTGGGCGCGAAAAAGTTCGCTGTGGCCACTGACGTTTGGATTGGCTTGTTGCGCGATTGAGATGATTGCCTCGACGACCGCGCGATTTGATATGGCGCGGTTTGGGGCTGAGGTGTTTCGGCCATCGCCGCGGCAGGCCGATTTGATGATTGTGTCGGGAACCGTGACGTTGAAGATGGCGCAGGTGATCCAGCGGGTGTGGCAACAGATGCCGGATCCGAAATGGTGCATTTCAATGGGAGCGTGCTCGAGCGTAGGGGGCCCGTTTAACGCTTATTCCGTATTGCAAGGAGTAGATCGAATCGTGCCGGTGGATGTGTATGCCGTGGGATGCCCGCCACGACCGGAGGCACTGTTCTACGCGCTGTTGAAGCTGCAGGATAAAATCGACACGATGACGCTGGCGAAGCGTCCGACGGAAGTACGGCTACGGACAGAGATGGTGGAAGAATTCAAGAAGAACGTGATGGTGGCGCAGGTGCCAGAACCCGCCGAGCAGTAACGTCAATTTCGAAATAAAATAATGCGTTAAGGTGATAAGACGAGGCGACCAGCATGGGATTCGTCAGAACAGTGAAAGTGGAGGAATTGCCACCGGGGACGGTGCGAGAATTGTACGTGGAAGGCAAAGCCGTGGCCGTGGCGAACGTGGACGGCAAGTTCTACGCGATAAATAACACCTGTCTGCATCGTGGCGGGCCGCTGGGAAACGGGCAGCTCGAAGGGAAAGTTGTGACGTGTCCTTGGCACGGGTGGCAATACGACGTGACAAATGGGAAGTTGGTGCAGAATCCGGCGGTCGGAGTAGATTGTTATCCGCTGGAGGTGCGTGGCCAGGATATCTTCGTGGATGTGGGAGTCTGAAAGCGGCGGTCGCAGCCGGAATGCGTATTTTTCCCGCATATTATAGACAATAATAGACTTACTGGAATTATGGCGGTTGTAGTACTAAGGCGTGCCTTTTTGGCTTCGCAAAATCCACCTATCCTTAACATTTTGTTTGGTTTTCGGCCCGCGTCCGTGTATTCTGCACGCGAATCACGGAGCCGATGGCGACTGTAACCCCTCAAACGCGACATTACTGGATCTTCAGCGCAGACCCTCATCACTATCACTGGGACACTCTTTTCGTTAAAGGCAAAGAGATGTGGCACGGTGCGGGAGCTAAACCAGATGCTGTACGCTCTCTGAAGCAGGTGAAGAAGGGTGACCGCGTACTTTGCTATCACTCTGCGCCGGAACGATCACTCTATTCCATTGCAGAAGTGACGCGAGACCCCTATCCCGATCCGCACGATTACGACGGGAAGAACCTGGTGGCGGACTTGCGTGCCTACGAGAAGCTGCCGCGTCCCGTGACGCTGGCGGAAATGCGGGCGAATCCGGCATTGCGGAAGGTAAAGCTGCTAAAGAGTGTGCGCCGGATCATCTCGCCAATTAGCGAAGCGGAATATCAGGAATTGTTGCGCATGGCGGGAATCGTAGCGATGCCTGGCGTGCCCCTGCCATAAAGAGAGCCCCGCAGCCGCTGGACGAAAGAAGTTTCGCGCGCGCCAAACATTTTCGGGTAATCGTACGTCATACACATATATAGCTCTGTGCAAAGCGGTTCCAGCGCATGGAGTCATCTCGGGAAATTCAGAAAAGGCAGATTCGGAAGCTTCGCTCAGGAAGACAGGAGAGAAAAATGCGTGCACGCCTTGGGTGGTTGCTGGGATTGGTGCTGGTGGTGCTAACGGCGGCGGTGGCGAAAGGTGCGGAAGAAGCGCCGTTGCTCGCGCAATGGCCGACGCTGAGCAAAACAACCATTGTTTTCAGCTATGGCGGCTACCTGTGGAGTGTGCCCCGAGAAGGCGGTGAAGCGCGGCAGTTGACGACAGGGGGCCACGAAGGGCTGCCATTTTTTTCTCCGGACGGAAAGTGGATTGCGTTTACCGGGCAGTACGACGGCAATACAGACGTGTATGTGATGCCGGCGGAAGGCGGAGCGCCGAAACGGTTGACGTGGCATCCCGATCAGGATGTGACCGCAGGTTGGACGCCGGACGGAAAACAGGTGCTGTTCCTGTCGGGACGCGAGGCGTATGCCGATTTTACGAAGTTCTATACGGTGCCGGTGGAGGGTGGAGTCGCCGAAGCGCTTCCGATGTGGCGCGCGTTTGAAGGTTCGTATTCGCCGGATGGCACGCGCATGGCGTATGTGCCGAATTTCCAGTGGCAGGCGGCGTGGAAACGCTACCGGGGTGGGCAGACTACGCCCATCTACATTGTCCGGCTGAGCGATTTGCAGCTCGAGAAATTGCCGCGAGAAAACTCGAACGACAAGGATCCGGTGTGGTTTGGCGACACGGTGTACTTTCTTTCGGACCGGAATGGGCCGGTAACGCTGTTTGCCTACGACACGAAGAGCAAAAACGTAAAACAGGTGGTGGAAAACAAGGGATTCGATCTGAAGAGCGTGTCTGCAGGACCTGACGCGCTGGTCTATGAGCAATTCGGCGGGATATTTCTGTTCGATCCACAAACGGGGAAATCCAAGAAGGTGGAGATCCATCTGAACGGCGATTTGCCTGCGACACGGCCCCACTTCCAGAAAGTGTCGGATACCATTCAGAACGCAGGAATTTCGCCAACGGGCGCGCGAGCCGTGTTCGAAACGCGAGGAGAAATTCTGACGGTGCCTGCGGAGAAGGGTGATGTTCGGAATTTAACGCGTACAACGGGAGTGGCGGAGCGGGACCCGGCATGGTCACCCGACGGGAAGTGGATCGCGTATTTCTCCGACGAATCGGGCGAATATGCGCTGCATCTGGAAGACCAGTCCGGATTGGGCGAAGTGAAGAAGATTAATTTGGGGAATCCGCCGTCGTATTTCTACGGGCCGACCTGGTCACCGGACAGCAAGAAAATCGCATACACCGATAAGCGCCTGAACCTGTGGTACGTCGATGTAGAAAAGGGCACACCGGTGAAGGTGGCGACGGAGCGGGTGGAAGATCCGTCGAATTCGATGAATGAAGGATGGTCGCCAGACAGCAAGTGGCTGACCTATACGAGATATCTGGCGAATCACCTGCACGCGGTGTTTGTGTATTCGCTGGAAACTGGAAAAGAATCGCAAATTACGGACGGAACCGCCGACTCGCGGTTTCCGGTGTTCGATAAGGGCGGCAAATCACTCTATTTTGCGGCCAGCACGGATGTGGGACTGACTGTGGGATGGTTGGACCTTTCGAGCTTCCAGCACCCGCTGACGCGGAGCGTATATGCGGTGGTGCTCAAGAAGGGCGATCCGAATCCGGTAGAACCACAGAGCGACGAAGAAAAAATAGCGAAGGCAGACGAGAAGGGAAAAGACGCGGATAAATCCGACAAAGATAAAACGGATAAGGATAAGTCCAAAGAAGGCGATAAAGCGAAAGAGGGCGATAAGGGGAAAGAAGGCGAGAAGAAAGACGAGCCGCCCGCAGTGGTGATTGATCTCGACGGAATCGGTCAACGGATCGTGGCGCTGCCCATTCGCCCGGCCAATTACATTGAACTGGACCCTGGAAAGACGGGCATCTTGTTCTTGTCGGAAATTGTGGACGTGCCGCGATTCAACGAGCCGCCGGCCGTGACGGTGAGCAAGTTTGACTTAAGCACGAGGAAAACCGAGCCCTACCTGAGTGGGGTCACGCAACTTTACTTCTCGGCGAATGGCGAGAAGGCGTTATTCCGTCAGGGACCACCGCCCGCAGGGCCATGGTTCATCGTGGCAACCGCCGCGGCTCCGAAGCCCGGAGAAGGTGCGTTGAACCTTGGGGCAATGGAGGTGTATGTCGATCCCCGCGCGGAATGGAACCAGATGTACCACGAAGTGTGGCGGATTGAGCGCGATTTCCTGTACGACCCGAATCACCATGGATTGAACATTCCGGCGACGGAAAAGAAATACAGCACGTATTTGCCAGGAGTGGGAGGACGCGGCGATTTGAACTATCTCTTCGTGGAAATGCTCGGAGAGGTGACCATCGGACACATGTTCGTGGGCGGCGGAGACGTGCCGAAGGCGCCGCAGGTACGCGGCGGATTACTGGGAGCAGATTACAAAGTGGAGAACGGGAGATACCGGTTTGCGCGCATCTACAATGGCGAAAACTGGAATCCGGATTTGCGCGCGCCGCTGACGCAACCGGGTGTCGACGTAAAAGTGGGCGATTACCTGCTCGAAGTGAATGGCCAAGACGTGCGGCCACCCGCGGAAGTGTATAGCTTCTTCGAAGAAACCGCGGGGAAGCAGATCAAAATAAAAGTAGGTCCGAACCCGGATGGTAAGGACGCGCGCGAAGTTACGGTTGTGCCGGTGGACAACGAATTCGCGCTGCGGAACCGCGCCTGGGAAGAAGGCAATCGCCGCAAGGTGGATGAACTAAGCGGTGGGAAACTGGCCTACGTACACGTGCCGGATACGGCTGTGGGCGGGTATACCAACTTCAACCGGTTCTATTTCGCACAGGTGGACAAACAAGGCGCGGTGATCGACGAGCGCTACAATCACGGCGGCGATATCGCCGATTACATTATCGACATGCTGAAGCGGCCGCTACGGAATTGCGCCATTTCGCGTGAAGGCGAGAAGTTCTGCTCGCCGCTGGCGCAGATTTATGGGCCGAAGACGATGATCATCAACGAAATGTCTGGATCTGGAGGCGACGCGCTGCCGTGGATGTTCAAGCAGGACGCCGTGGGGCCGCTGGTAGGGACGCGGACGTGGGGCGGCCTGGTGGGAATCTACAATTATCCGTCATTGCTGGACGGAGGATTTGTGACGGCGCCGCGCGTGGCGATTTATGGATTGCACGGGCAATGGGAAGTGGAGAATCACGGAATTGCTCCGGACATCGAAGTGGAAAACGACCCCGCTTCCGTGGCGGCGGGACATGATCCGCAGTTGGAGAAAGCGGTTCAAGTGACCATGGAAGCACTGAAGAAGAATCCAGTAGTGCTTCCGGAGCACCCTGCGTATCCGAATTATCATAAGAAGTGACTTTGACTTGTGACTTGTGACTTGTGAATCGTGATTCGTGACTTGTGCGTGCGGGGCGTGAGACCACGCACATTGTTCTATTTGTACTCGCGGTAAAATCCAACGGGGGCCGGTCCTCGAATTGTGGCAGTCCCTAAAGGGACTTGGAGAATATCGAGCACTGCGGAATCACAACCACCGCGGGAAATCGGGAACGGTCTTTGCGAATCGCGTGGGGCAGGCCAATGTCCGTTTGCAGCAGACCGTCAGAACCGCGTTCGCCGTAGCCGTGAAGAAAAAGGATAATGGGCCATTTCTGTTTGGGAGTCCAACTTTCGGGCAGAAAAACCTGATACTTGTAGGCGGCGCCGTTTACAGCGACGGTACGATCCAGGAAGCCGGTTTCGTGGGTACTCGCGAAGCTGCCAGATGGGATGGCGAGGAAGATCCCAAGAAAGAGAATGCAAAGCAGGGAAGCGAGTCGCACGGTTCCTCCGAGCGAGGATAGCATGAGGCCCGGGTACGGAAAAGACCGCGTGTGATAGTTTGTGGGGAAAGGATTGAGATGCCGGAGCTTCCTGAAGTCGAGACCGTGGCGCGGGGATTGCAGCGAGAGATCGCCGGACAAAAAATCTTGAGTGTCGCGCTGGGGAAAACAGACTTTATCGATAACCCGGAAGCGTTGGAACGCGAACTGCCGGGGCGGACGGTAGTGCGTGTGGAACGCTACGGGAAATTTTTACTGCTGCGGCTCAGTGGGAGGGAAGATGGGCAGCAGGGAGAAGGGAAAGTTGCACTGCTAGTGCATCTGGGCATGACGGGATCGCTGACGCCGAAGGCGGTGAGCGAACCACAAATCAAACATACGCACGTGGTGATGTTGCTGGGGGATGGCCGGGAGTTGCGTTACGCGGATCCGCGGCGATTTGGACGGCTGGCCTATCTGTCCGGTGACTTGCTCTCAGGCGAACTGCAGCGATTTGGATTGGACCCGCTGGAAATGAGTTTGGCGGAGTTTGCGGAGAAGATTCACGGGCGCAACGCGAGAATTAAGGCCTTGCTGCTGGACCAGAGTGTTCTGCGAGGCGTCGGAAATATCTATGCAGACGAAAGTTTGTGGAAGGCCAAGATTCATCCGGCAGAGCTGGGTGGACGATTAAAGGCCGACCGTGTGAAAGCATTGTACGTTGCGTTGCAAGCGATATTGCAGAAGGCGATTTTGCTGCGCGGATCATCGATTTCCGACTTTCTTGACGCCGAGGGATTCCCGGGCGAATATCAGCAACAGCATCGCGCGTACGGGAGAGAAGGGAAACCGTGCTTGCGATGCCGGACGCCAATTCGACGCGTAATTGTGGCGGGAAGAAGCAGCCACTATTGCCCGAATTGCCAGCGCGCGCCGAGGCCACGAAAAAAAATCCGGAAGCGAGTGAAGCAGCGGCGAAACGTTAAGCGGTAATTTCCTTACAGGGAGACGAGATGCGCGCGGTGGTGCAACGAGTGAGTCGAGCGAAGGTGACGGTCGATGGCACAGTGACCGGAGAGATTGGGGCGGGACTGATGATCCTGCTGGGTGTTGGGAAGGAAGATGATTCCTTGGTGGCTGCCGCAATGGCGGAAAAACTGGTGAATTTGAGGATTTTCGAAGATGCGGCGGGGAAGATGAATTTGTCGCTACTGGATGTAAAAGGCAGCGCGCTAGTCGTGTCGCAATTCACTTTGTACGGCGATGCGCGGGGCCAGCGGAGGCCGAGCTTCCTTTCCGCAGCGCCGCCCGAGTTGGCGAAGAAGCTCTACGAGGAGTTTTGTGAGGCAGTGAAGAAATTGGGAGTGACGGTGGGCACAGGTATATTCCAGGCGATGATGTCCGTGGAGTTGGTGAATGAAGGGCCGGTTACGATCCTCGTCGATTCCGAGAAAACATTCTAAGACGATTACTACCGCCGAGCGGACCCGGCAAGAGGGAACCTGCGCAGGGCGATGGATTGCGTCGGAGTGATAGCCGGGATGGAAGCCGTGGTGAAGATACGGAGAGCGAGGCAGGGAGATGCGGCGCGCATTGCCGTATTGTCTGGACAGCTCGGATATCCGACAACAACGAGGCAAATGGCTGGGCGGTTGAGGAGCGCACTGAGAGCGAAGGATGGCGAGTGTTTTGTAGCGGAAACGGTGACGGGAGAAGTCGTTGGGTGGATCCACGTGAGTGTGACGCCACTTTTGGAAGTCGAGAGGCGCGCCGAGGTAAATGGGCTGGTGGTAGACGAAAACGTGCGTAGCCACGGGGCCGGAGCGCGATTGCTGGCAGCGGCCGAAAAATGGGCGAAGAAAATGCGATGCGCAGGGATGTCCGTGCGATCGAATGTGATTCGTAACCGAGCGCACGAGTTTTACCTACGGCAAGGATACGAGCACTACAAGACGCAAAAGGCGTTTCACAAGGGGCTATAGAGCGCGCAGGCCTTCTTCGGCAAGGCCAGAGATACCTTACGAGTATTTACGGAACGGAATCGCCAATAATACGCCACTCTGGCAGAATATATCGTAATACGATAAAGTAGAAGAATGCCGGAGAAGATCACCGAAAAAGAATACCGGGCATTGGGCGAGCTGCGTTACTTGATCCGCCGGTTCCTGCAAGAGGGGGATACCACGGCGAAGCAGGCGGGCCTGGAGCCACAGCAGTACTTGCTGCTGTTGGCCGTACGAGGTTTACCCACCGGGCAGAGCGCAACCATCAGCACCTTGGCCAATCGGCTGTCATTACGGCATCACAGCACCGTGGAGCTGATCGACCGCATGGAAGGCCACGGATACGTAAAGCGGCTACGCGGGCGCGAGGACCGGCGCGAGGTGCTGGTATCACTGCAGCCACGCGGGGCGAAACTGCTGGAGAAAGTAGTGGAACAGCGCATCATCGAGTTACGAGCCAACGGAAGAGACTTGGTGGCGGCAATCGGCGAACTATTGGAAACGCGGGTAAAGGTGGTTTCAGCGGCAAAGAATGGACGAAGAAAGACCACCGCCCTAGCCAGGTAAGCAGGCCGCGGCAATCGCAAAACGCGAAGATTCCACAGGGGAAAACGTGCACGATCCGGCAAAGAACATACACCAAGAAGAACTTGGCGATTTTTCGGTACGGTGGCGCGTAGTAAAAATTACCGCGCTGGCGGTTCCGATTGGAGCGCTGGCCGCGGTCTCCGCGTTAATTCTGCTTCGGTTGATCTCGTTTTTTACGAACTTTTTTTATTTTGGGCGATTTTCAGTGGCGGCCAATTCTCCCGCGAATCACCATTTGGGATGGTTTGC
Source organism: Candidatus Acidiferrales bacterium (assembly GCA_963759275.1). Classification (GTDB taxonomy): domain Bacteria; phylum Acidobacteriota; class Terriglobia; order Acidiferrales; family UBA7541; genus Acidiferrum. Next base: position 100,423 of record CAVWYZ010000001.1, read on the forward strand.
GGTGCTGGTGCCGGTGATTGGGGCGATGATCGTCGGCTTGATGGCGCGATACGGATCGGATCGCATCCGTGGTCACGGAATTCCCGAGGCGATTGAGTCGATCCTGCTGAATGGCAGTCGAATCGAACCGAAGGTAGCGGTACTGAAGCCGGTGTCGGCGGCAATTTCGATTGGGTCCGGCGGACCGTTTGGAGCGGAAGGGCCGATCATCATGACGGGCGGGGCATTCGGGTCGATGATCGCGCAACTGTTCCATTTGACGAGCGCGGAACGCAAGACGTTGCTGGTAGCGGGGGCGGCAGCGGGGATGTCGGCAACATTCGCGGCGCCGATTTCGGCGGTGCTGCTGGCGATTGAGCTGCTTTTATTCGAACGGAAGCCGCGGAGCATTATTCCGGTAGCCGCGGCGAGCGCGACGGCAGCGCTGTTGCGGCAGTACCTGCTGGGGCAGGGGCCGTTATTTCCGACGGTAGGGCACGGATCATTGATCACGCCGATGGCACTGATTTGCAGTGTGATTGCAGGAATTGTTTGCGGATTGGTGTCGATACCGCTTTCGAATTCCGTGTACTACTTCGAGGATCTGTTCGGGAAATTGCCGGTGCACTGGATGTGGTGGCCGGCAATCGGCGGGATCGTCGTGGGCGTGGGCGGATTGTTTTTTCCGCAGGCGCTCGGTGTGGGGTACGACGTGATCGGAGAGTTGGTCAAGGGCGACCGGGCGTTGCACTTGGTACTCGGCGTTCTGATTGTGAAATGGCTGATCTGGTCCGTCGCGCTGGGATCGGGAACTTCTGGAGGCGTGCTGGCTCCGGTGATGATGATTGGCGCGGGGCTAGGGGCGTTCATGTCCTACGGCCTGCCGGACATGGGCCCGGGATTCTGGGCGATGATTGGGCTTGGCGCGATGCTAAGCGGAACGCTGCGCGTGCCGATGACGGCGATTGTGTTTACGGTGGAGGAGACGCACGACTGGAACATGCTGCTGCCGCTGTTGCTGGGGTGCGTCGCATCCTACGCGATATCGACGCTTTTGCTGCGGCGGTCGATCCTGACGGAAAAGGTGGCGCGACGGGGCTATCACGTCAGCAGCGAATATGCGATTGATCCATTGGAGTTGTTGTACGCGCGCGAGGTGATGCGGACGCCGGAGATCATACTGGCGGCGGACGGCACGGTGGAGGAAGCGTTGCGACAGATGAATGGTGGCGCGTCGGAGAAACAACGGTTGCTGCCGGTGGTGGATGAGTTTGGCCTGCTGGCTGGAGTGCTGACGAGAAAGAGTCTGGCGGAAAAAGCGCAGGAAGCCGAGGCGTCGGGGAAATCCGTAGAAGTGAGGGTGGCGGTAAAAGCCGAGCCGGTGACGGCTTACGCGGACGATCCATTGCGCGTAGTGGTAAACCGAATGGCGGAAAAGGGAGTCACGCGGATGCCGGTGGTGGAACGCGCGAATGGGCGATTCGTGGGATTGATTTCACTCGACGATTTGTTGAAGGCGCGATCTCGCCATCTGGAAGACGAACAACGGCGCGAACAGATGCTATGGCTGCCCTACTTTGGGCCCACCAGAACCGCTTCCGTCAAATCCGATGTCTAAGGGTGAAATGCAGACGAGCCGTTAACCGGGCGACGGATCGTGGCGGTTGGAATCGCGATAAGCACTCATAATATCCGCGAGATCGATCACGCCAAGAATGCGCGAAACGTTGGCGCGGCTGAGCACCGGAACCAGCGGGAAGTTCGTGGCTTGGCGAAGCGCGACTTGCAGATCTTCGTCCGGGTGCAGATAGGGAACCACGGACAAGGTTTGCGTTTCTTCCAACGGCCGGAAATCGGCGGAGTCCATCAGCTTTTTTAACTCAAAGCGAGAGACGACCGCGATGGAGTTACTGGGCCGCCTGACCAGGAAATGATTCTCCGGTGTTGCTTCAATCAACGGCCAAGCATCGTTAACGGTTTTGTGGCTCTCCAGAATGATGGCGGGCCGGGGGCGCATCGCGTCTTCGACGGTGAGAACTTCCTGTTCGCGTTCTTCCTCCATGGCGGGTAAATAAAGGCCATCCTGACGGGTAATCAGTTCCAGGGCAGGCACCGGCTGGAGTTTGCGCGAAATAAGATACGAGAACATGTTCGCGACGAGAACGGCCAAGATGATGGTGTAGTCGCCGCTCACCTCCAGGGCCATGAAGACCGAGGTGATGGGGGCGCGAAGAAAGCCGGCAAAGAGCACGCCCATCCCCACCAGGGAGTAAGTGCCAACGGACCCAGCCAAGTGGGGAAAGATTAAGTGTTCGACGGTACCCACAGCGCCGCCGAGCATCGCGCCGATGAATAAGGTAGGGGCGAACATTCCACCGGGCGTGCCGCTGGAGAAGGAAAGCGTGGTGGCGAGAATTTTGAGTCCGGCAAGCATGCCTAATACTTCCCAGGTGTATTGGTTGTGCATGGCCTGGTCGATGAAGTCATAGCCAGCGCCCATTACCTGGGGAAAACCCGCGAGAGCGATCAAACCGAGGAGCAGTCCCGCAATTCCCGGATAGAGGAATTGCATGAGTTGCGAGCTTTGTTTGATTTTAGGCCGCAGCCAGCCGATGGCAGCCGAAAATACCACCGAGGCAATTCCACCCAAAACGCCGAGAACACTGTAGGCTAACAATTCTTGCCAGCGAATCACGCCAACGGGAGGAATGCGAAAGAAGGGCTCAGAGCCAAGAAACAAACGCATAGTGACAACGCTGGATACCGCTGAAAGCACCACGGTTGCCAGGATTCCAGCGCTCCAGTGACCGATGATTTCCTCGATGACAAAGAGAACTGCGGAGATGGGAGCGTTGAATGCGGCGGCCAAACCGGCGGCAGCTCCTACCGGGGCCAGAATGCGCATCTTTTTGCGCGAGAGATTGAGGCGCGTACCGACGGCGGAAGCCAGGCCTGCGCCAATCTGCAGCGAAGGATCTTCGGGGCCAAGGGAGTGTCCGGAACCTATCGCGAGAGTGGCGGTGATGAATTTGCCGATGACGGTGCGCAGAGGAATGTAGCCGTTGGAAATGTAGAGGGCCGCTTTGGTCTGGTTGAGACCGGAACCGGTGGCACCGCGGAACACGGTAAAGATGAGAACGGAAATAACGAGTCCCGTAAGCGAGGGAGCGAGAAAAGCGCGCAAGGGTGAAGGAGTGAGGGAACTGCCGAGGAGGAAGAGGCGCGTCCACTCCATGGTGATGCGGAAGCAGACGACGGCGAGGCCGGCAAAGATGCCGATGAACACGGCAAGAATGAGGAAGAAGCGATCTTCGTTGAAGGCGAGTTGAGCGGTCAGGCGAGTGGCGAACGCGCCCCAAGAAGGATGGACAGGCGGGGCACCGGACGTGGACGCAGGAGCGGAAGTGACGTCGGAAGCGCTCATTGGTCTTCCGTTTCGCGCTGCTTGGCGATAGCCAGCAAGGCCGAGTCCTCGGGTTTGGGCTCGCCGCAATGAGACTGCGCAAGTTTTTCGGCCGACGCGCAGAACCCGATGAGAGTTTCAATTTCCTCCGGGTGCTGGGAAAGAAAACGAGGATTGGCTATCGCTTTCAGCTGTGTCCATCGGTCCAACGATGGAGCGCTGACCGTCGCCGCAGGAGAACCCGGGGTGCCAGCACAGGATTGCAGGCGATCGCCCACGATAGCAAAGGCGCGCAGTGTGCGTTTGATTTTATCGGGTTGCGAAAGGCCGCTATCGTAGGGATTGAGAACAAAAATGGATTGGATGATGGCCGAGAGCTCTTTCGCGGAGGTGTCGGATGGGTCGAGTTGAAGCGCACGATTAAGATAACCCTGGGCAGTGCGGTAATCGCCGGCATGGAAAGCGGCTTCGCCGACACCCTGGACGGCCGGCAGATAGTCCGGATTGAATCGCAATGCTTCGCGATATTGCGCCACGGCGCGTTGGTAATCACCGACGCGGGAATACAGATCGCCCACCTGAGTGTGCAGTTGAGGATCTTCGGGCAGATTGTCGGACAAAATCATGAGTTGCGATTCGGCGTGGCCGGTATCGCCCCGGTCGAGGTAAAAATGAATGAGTTCCAGGGAGGCGGCGCGGCGATTTGCTGTGGCATTCTGCGGCCAATCGCCGAAGACGGCACCGTTGAAATAGCGTTCTGCAGCAGGCAGGTCGCCCTTGCGGGCATAGAGGCGAGCCAATTGTAAATTGACGGCACCATTGCCAGGCATGCTCTGCCAGAGACCAAGGTAATAATTGAGGGCCTGATCGGTCTTATTGGCCTGCATGAGCGAATCCGCCAGGTGCATGCTGATTTCGGAGTTGCGAGGGTCGTAGAACAGGGCGGTACGGAAGTCCTCCACGGCAGCAGTCGCGCGATTATTCTTCAAATCATTGGCGCCCCGATTGAACCATTCCACGCTTAGAGCCGTACGGCGACGATCGTATGCCTGGCTGTAGGAATGCGTGAGCGCAGAGAAAACGATGGTAATCAGTACGAGGATGCTGACGAGCAGCGGCTCCCGTACAATAAAATCACGGTTAAGAAGGTTCATTCCGATCCAATCGAGATAATCGCGGGGTTAGCGCGCGCTCAGGAAATCCGGCTGGCCAGACTAAATGGGCGGCCGTCCGACCTATATATATCGTATCACGACATGATTTAAAGACAGGTGAGAACTCCGGGCAGTGCGTGCAGTTGAGTAACGGGATAAGTGCTAAAAAGCGTCGCCTCCGCCACCGCCGAAGCCGCCTCCGGAGAAGCCACCGCCCCCGGAGAAGCCGGAGCCGCCAGAACTGCGCGGTGCGGAGGAAAGAACGTCGCCAGCTTGCGAAGACATAAAATTGAGATTGTTCACGAATAAGTAGGGATAGAAGCCGGGGCCGTACGAACCGCCCTGATACCACTGAGGCGGTTGCGTGTAAATGTTCTGAAAGGCTTTGCTCCAGTTTTTCTCGACCCCGAGGGCCATGGCGAACGGCAGGAATTTTTCGAACATTTCTGGGGTTTTAATCATGCGATTGAAGCGATCCGCTTCCACATGGTTGAGAAAGTCTTCAAAGCCCAGAAGTTTTTCGAGGGCGCGAGCGCCGGACTGGGTGCGCGCCGGCATGAACCAGCCAAACGCGCAAATGATGGCCGCGGTCAATACTCCCGCAAGCACGAAAGGCAATGGGGCCATGCCGAAATTCTTGGAGAGCCAGGAACCGCCGCCGATCAGGATAAAGCCGGTGACGATGCCAAAACCAATGTAGGAGGCGCGGACGCTGTCAGGACGCCTTGCGTAATAACCCTGGGTGACCAGAGCGGCGAAGATGTCGTTCTTGATGCCGGTAATGTTCTGGTAGAAGCGGTTGTGAAGGTCGGCAAGCGAAACCGTGTCCCCTGCATTACCGCCGGTGAACAGGCCACTGAGAAGGTCCTGCTCGTGGGCCTTAAGAGGCGCCCAATCGGCCTGAGATTTCTGCAGGTGGAAGATGTATTCCGTGGAATGGGTGAGGCCCATCAGATGATCTTTCTTCTGTTCTTCGATGACGAGAAATCCGCGGACGGCCAGGTCAACGATGGACGCGGTAATGTCCCGCATATCGACGGAATTATCAACAAGCGTGCCGACTTCGCCGGGAGTGAGTTTGTCGGGTGGTTCGTACTGCGCAGCAATGGGGCGAAGGCGAGGATCGCGACCGCGCGTCCACCACCACCAAAACATCAGAGGGAACGCAATAAGGGGAAGGCCGAGAGGCCAGTTGCTACGCAAGTTACGAAGAAACACGGAAAACACAGATGGCTCGCGGACAATGCCCTTGTCAAAAGCCACGGCGACCGTGAGTCCTTCATGCATGGCAAGCGGAGTGGTAGTGTGAACGTCGACGCCCGTGCCGGCAATCTCAGCGGTGGCGTTTCGACTGGTGGAGCGAAAACCACCCGTGAAAACGTTGGTGCGAATGCCGGAGGTGCCGTTGGGAAGAGTGATGTGCGCGCCCGCCTGCTCGATGGGAATGGGCCATTCATCGCCGGTGACATTCCAGTAGAACTCGTCGTGCTCGTCGAAGAAGCGGAGGGCGTCGGAGACAACGTACTCGATAGAAATGGTGCGCGTGCTGTTGTCGGCGTTGGGTATATAGATTTTCAGCTTGAGGTATTGACGCTCGCGGCTGGTTTCATATCGGAGTTTATGGCCGTTTTCGTCGGTGACACGTTTGACGTCGAGGAAAAGGGAATAATTCAGGCCGCGCGGTCCGGCATACTCAACGGGAATCGTGCGGTAGATGCCTTGCCAGGGGCCGCCGATGAACTGAAATGTGATGTTCTCGGTGACGTCGACGCTGCTGTTCGCCAGGACATCGATGTCCGCTTGAAACTTAAGGAGACGGCGTTCCTTGGCGGAGAGAGGAAGCGCAAAGAAAACCAGCAGAGTCAGAACGGAAAGAACGGTCGCGAGCCAAACGGGCGGTTTGTGGCGTAGAGCCATGGTCGAGCGGAATCGAAAAATCAGGCTGTAGGAGCAGCGGGATTGCCGAAGCTGACCTTGGGAGCTTCGCGTTCCGCCGGGGCAGAAATCTCAAAGAACTCGCGCTGCTTGAAACCAAGCATGCCGGCAAAGATGTTCGTGGGGAATTGCATGATCTTGGTGTTCAGGTCGCGGACAACAGCGTTGTAATAGCGGCGCGCATTCTGAACGGTGTCTTCGATTTGCGTGAGTGAATTTTGCAGAGAGGTGAAGCTCTCGATGGCGCGAAGTTGGGGATAAGCCTCGGATAAGGCAAAGAGGCTTTTCAGAGCGCCGGAGAGCATATTTTCCGCTTGTGCCTTGTCGGCGGGACCGGTGGCAGACATGGCGCGGTTTCGCGCATTGATTACGGCCTCGAGGGTGCCTTTTTCGTGAGCCGCGTAACCTTTGACGGTTTCGACGAGGTTCGGAATCAGGTCATAACGGCGTTTGAGCTGAACATCGATATCGGCCCAGGCATTGTCGCATTGCACTTTCAGGCGAACCAGGCCGTTGTACATCCCGATACCGAAAATAACGAGGAGCACGAGGATGCCAAGAAGGACCCAACCAAACATCAGCAAACCTCTTTCGGGAAAAATTGGACACCGGTGGAACAACATCACTATACGTGTGGGCAGGGTTGGAGTAAAGGAATGTCGGCAGAGGGGCGCAGATGGTAGAGCGAGAGAAAATGTGGGTTATGGAAGAGCGATGGCATCTTTGGCTATGGCGTACTATTAATAAGTAATATATACTCGAAGCCAGACTGCCTTCAGCCCAAACCATGCTGTTCAAAACAATCAGCGCGTCGGTGTATGGAATCGATGCTTATCCCGTCGAGGTAGAAGTGGATGTGGGTTCGGCGTATATCAACGATTTCAACGTGGTGGGCCTACCCGACATCGCGGTGAAAGAGAGCCGCGAGCGCATCAAGTCCGCGTTAAAGAACTGTGGATTCGAATTCCCGTATGGGCAGGGAGTGACCATCAACCTGGCGCCGGCGCATTTACGGAAAGAGGGATCGGGCTTCGATTTGCCGATGGCGCTGGGAGTAGTGGGGTGCCAAGGGCAGTTTTTCGGGAAAATGCTGGACCAGATGATGTTCCTGGGGGAATTGTCGCTGGACGGGAGTGTGCGAGCGGTGCGGGGAGCGCTGTCCGCGACGATAGCTGCGCGCGAAAAAGGGTTGAAAGCGGTTGCCGTGCCGGAAAGCAACGCGCGAGAAGCGGCGGTGGTGGACGGCATTGATGTGTTCGCGCTGAAGTCACTGCCGCAAGCGGTGGACCTGGTGAACTCGCCGGAATCGTTCCAACGGGTTCAGGTGGATGCGAAGAGCTTGCTGAGCGAAGCGGCACAGTATTCCGTGGATCTGCGAGACGTGCATGGGCAACAAGCGGCCAAACGCGCCCTAGAAGTGGCCTGCGCGGGTGGACACAATATTCTGTTTATCGGGCCACCCGGCGCGGGAAAAACGATGTTGGCCAAGCGCATTCCCACGATCCTGCCGCCCATGTCGTTGGAAGAGGCGATTGAGACCACGCGCATTCACAGTGTGGCGGGGACGTTGGATGCTAGCCAGGGACTGATTGGGACGCGGCCGTTTCGTTCGCCACACCACACCATCAGCGACGCAGGATTGATTGGAGGCGGAGCGGTGCCGCGTCCAGGCGAAGTGTCATTAGGGCATCACGGAGTGCTCTTTCTGGATGAGTTGCCCGAGTTTCAGAGAAACGTGCTGGAGGTGATGCGGCAACCACTGGAGGACGGGATGGTGACGATTGCGCGCGCGGCGGTATCCGTGACGTTTCCCTCGCGGTTCATGCTTGCGGCGGCGATGAATCCTTGCCCGTGTGGATACTTCGGAGATCCCACCAGGGAATGCCACTGCACGGCGCCGATGATTCAGCGCTATGTTTCAAAGATTTCGGGGCCGCTGCTGGACCGGATTGATATACATATCGAAGTGCCGGCTGTGAAGTATAAGGAACTGCGTGCGCCATCTTCTTCCGAGGACTCCGCTGCAGTGCGGGGAAGGGTAATTGCGGCGCGAGATCGCCAAGGTGCGAGATTTACGGGCGAGAAAAAGACGTACTGCAACGCGCAGATGGCGTCGAAGCTGATCCGAAAGTGCTGCGCGATCACCCAAGAAGGCGAGAAGTTGCTGGAGAACGCGGTGACTCGGCTAGGGCTCTCGGCCCGCGCGCATGACCGGATCTTGAAGGTGGCACGGACCATAGCGGACCTGGAAGCCGCTCCAGATATTCAGGCGAAACACCTGAGCGAAGCGATTCAATACCGGACCTTAGACCGTAGCTACTGGGCTTAGGGGTTTGGACTCAGGGAACAAGTAAGGAGAAGAGGGTATTAGGCTCCATTGACTTGGCTTTGCCCGCTGTGTTACCAGTAGTTACGCCATTTTTGCATCTTGGGCCGCAGCGATAGGCGGGAATGACGCCAGAGACCAAGCACCTAGAAGTCGTACTGGATACGCACGTCGAGAGCGTCAATCTCGCGGAAGAAATGTGCCTCCGTGTAGCAGAGGCCGTCGGATTCAGCGAAGACGAGTGCTACCGAATCGGTATGTCGGTGCGGGAAGGTGTCATCAACGCTTTCCATTACGGAAATCAGGAAAAACCAAGCAAAAAGATCCACCTGGCGGTGGACCTGACCCAGGAAAAATTGATTATCCATGTGATGGATGAGGGAAAAGGGTTCAAGCTTTCCGATGTTCCGGACCCGTTGGCGGAAGAAAATCTATTGAGCACGTCAGGACGAGGGATTTTCCTGATGCGCACGTTTATGGATGAGTTTGACGTGGTGCCGGGACGTACGGGCGGGGCGGAAATTGTGATGTCCAAAAAAATCCCCGATGCCGGAAAAGCGTCCGGCAACGGCAATCACGGGAAAAGCAGTCCGGACACGGCCCCGAGACCAGAAGCTTAGGATCGAATATGCCAGCCCTATACATGACTCTGCGCGAAGACGGCCCCATCACCATCGTGGATTTAAGTGGAAGGATTTCCTTAGGCGAAGGTAGCGCGATGCTGCGCAAGACCATCCGCGACTTGTTGGAAGCGGGCCAGGTGAAGATCCTGTTGAATTTGGGAGACGTGAATTACATCGACAGCTCCGGAATCGGCGAACTGGTGAGCGGATTTACCGCCGTACGGAACCGCAGCGGCGAGTTGAAACTATTGAACCTGACAAAGAAAGTGCACGACCTGCTCCAGATCACGAAGTTGTTTACGGTATTTGACGTGTACAACGACGAAGCCACTGCTGTTCGCAGCTACCAATAGACTCGCCGCGTTCCGACACTCGAAACTGCAGAAAAATAGAAACCGTCGATTTGCGCGTTCACATTCGCCTGGACGGGCGTTTCGCAATCATCCTGGAACTGCGGGACAATCGAACTCATGAACAGCATTGCCGATCACTTGTGGATCGTGGAGCGGGCTAAAGCTCTAGGATTTGACTTGTGTGGTGTGGTGCGCGCAGCCAGCTTCCCGGAGTTGGAGAAGTTTGGAGAATGGCTGGAACGAGGCTATGCGGGAGAGATGAAGTATCTGGAAGACCCTCGCCGGGCCGAGCCTTCCCGAACCATGCACGAGTTGCGAAGCGTGATCGTGTGTGCGTTGAACTACAACACGGCGAAACCTTATTCGACGGGAGCAGGCGAGGGACAAAAGGACGCGACGAAGGGTTGGATTTCGCGTTACGCGTGGGGCGACGACTACCACGAAGTGATGTGGACCAAGCTGAATGCGCTAACCGAAGCGTTAAAGGAAAAGTACACAGAGCCGTTTGCCGCGCGGGCGTATGCGGACACCGGGCCCGTGGCCGAAAGAGTGTTCGCGAAGTACGCGGGGCTGGGGTGGTTGGGAAAAAACACACTACTGATCAACGAAGAAAAAGGGTCCTGGCTATTTCTCGGTGCGATTTTGACTTCACTGGAACTGGCACCCACGCTGGAGCCTCCCGAGGCGCCTCCGCCCGATTTGTGCGGGAATTGCCGGCAGTGTTTGGACGCGTGTCCGACCGGAGCACTGGTTGAACCCTACGTGATGGATGCACGCCGGTGCATTTCCTATCTGACGATTGAACTGCGCGGGAGTATACCCGAGGAATTTCGCGAGCCGATGGGCCGGCAGGTGTATGGCTGCGATATCTGTCAGGATGTTTGCCCTTACAATCGCAAGGCTCCGATTACACCGATGAAAGAATTTCAGTTTCGACAAGAGGCCACGGAGCGAAGCCTGTTTATGCCACGACTGGAGTGGTTGTTGGAAATGAGTGAGAAGGAGTTCCAGGAAACCTTTCGAAAGAGCGCGGTGAAACGGACGAAATGGGCGGGTCTGGTACGGAATGCGTGTATCGCGGCGGGAAATACACGCTTAGAGCCTGAAACCGAGCAATACCGGCGGATTGACAGGCAGTTAGAGCGACTGGAGAACTCGGGAATATCCACAGTCGCGGAGTCTGCCGGATGGGCCCGGCGGCGCATCAAACAAAAGCGCAAATAGAAGGCCTGCTGTTCGCGCGAGTCGAGTTGGTTGAGTGGGCAGGGCCGTTGGCGGTATACTTCGGCGCTGCAGAACGCGAGTGCCCACTTAAACTGAGGAGAGCAGATGGATCGCCGGAAGTTTCTCGTGAGCAGTGGCCTTGTTGGAGTTGGCTTTCTTGGAGTGGGCCCAGTCGCTCCGGATATGCTGCAAGGCGCCAGGCCGGATTCAGAAGTAAATTCCGAACACACATTGGAGGAAAAACCCGTGGCTTTTACTGTGCCCCCTTTACCGTATTCATTCGACGCATTGGAACCGTACATCGACGCGAAAACGATGGAAATCCATCACGATAAGCACCACGGTGCTTATGTAACGAACGTGAACAAAGCCCTGGAAGGGCATCCGGACCTACAGGCGAAATCCATCGACGATTTGCTGAAGGGCCTGGATTCCGTTCCGGAGAACATCCGTGGCGCCGTGCGGAACAACGGCGGCGGACATTGGAACCATACGCTGTTCTGGCAATTGATGAAGAAAGGTGGGGGCGGAGAGCCGAAAGGCGATTTGGCTTCGGCCTTTAACGCCAGTTTCGGATCGCTGGCGGGCTTCAAAGAAAAGTTCAAGGCCGCGGGATTGGGCCGATTCGGATCAGGTTGGGCGTGGTTGGTGGTGAGAGATGGCAAACTGGCGATCGACTCGACGCCGAATCAAGATACGCCTTACCTGCTCAGCGGGAACGCCAAGGCGGTTTTGGGAATTGACGTATGGGAACACGCCTACTATCTGAAGTATCAAAACCTGCGCGGCGATTACATCGATGCGTGGTGGAACGTGGTGAATTGGGATAAAGCGGCAGAGCTGTACGCTGCAAACAAGTAAAACGGTTCCAACAATTCCGAAAGAAAAAGCCCGGCGCACGTGCTTATGCGCCGGGCTTTTTTATTAGTACGGTAATCTGCCGATCAGGCCATCATACGGTGACGTGCCAGGGGCAGCACCTTGCCCGAGTTTAGAACTTTGCCCGGAATCTCGTGATTGCGGGGAAACGGATGAACGGTGGTAGAAGGCGAATTCACGACGGCTGGCGCCGCGGGCTTCATGGCGCGCTGCGAAGCTTCGCGCATCAGCTCCATGCGGCTGTGAACCTTGAATTTCGCGAGCAGGGACGAAACGTGGAACTTCACCGTGCGCTCGGAGAGGTTTAATTCCGAGGCAATCTCCTTGTTAGCGAGGCTGCGAAGAATGCCATCGAGAACTTCCTTCTCGCGACGAGTCAATTTCACACTGGTTTTGACGGTTTGGCCAGCTTCCAAGAGCTTCTGGGCTTTCTCGGTAAGTTCGCCTAGGTTTTCGGGAGCGGTGGGAACCATGATGAGGTAATCGCTGGGGGATTGGCCGCGCACCATGCAATGCATAGCAAGAAGACCAGCCGCATGATCAATAGGAAGTTCCCCACCGGGACCGGCTTCGACATGAAAATGAGCTGTGCCGCTTGATTTTTCGTAAAACAGGTAAATGCTGGATTGGGGTTGGGGAACCGACTGCGAGGCGATAGTTCTGCGGATTAACTTCACGTGCACTCCTCCGTGGGTGCCTCGTGGTGGGAACGAGACGCGCCTATAAGTTGGTGTTGCGAATGCCTCGGTTAAGAGGCTGGCCGGACTCACCCGGCAAGGAAACAGGGCATATACCGGGCCGGGGTGATCACCCCAAACACTCGACGACGTCACCACCGGAGGTAACGAGAAGGAGTCCCTGTTAACTTGCTAGCAAAAGCTAGACCTGACCGCGATACTGTTTAGCATGTAGGGTGCCTTCCTGTACTTTTTTACACAGGACATATTTTCAAGGAGTTAGGAAATAGTTTGCACATTTCGAGAAAGGGGTGCCGGGTAGAAATTGCTTGGCACCAGTACTTTTTTCTCAAACTAGGACGAGAATAGTCCCTAACGGGTGAGCACCCGGGTCTGCTCCGTGGAGATCACTTCGTATTCGATACCCCGCCACCGAATCTTCCTGCCCACGAGGGATGAACAGAAATTAACGAGAAACAAAAAGGGAACGAACATCGCCAGCAAAATGTAGATCCAGGATTGCGACATAATCTGCGAGCGAAACGCGGGCATGGCCTCTGTGACGCCGATCACACGAATTGCCCCGCGGATGGCCGCAAGAAGCAGCAGAAGCACCAGAAGAGTGGAAACGTGGAAGGCAGGCCGAGAGGCTAAAGTAAGATTCATTACAATGAACAGTCCGAGTAATAAGGTGAAGCAATAGAGCAGGTGCGTCGCAAATGCCATAGCCCACATCTGCGGGCGATAGATCCGGGTGATGCGCATCTGGCGGCCGGTAAATTCGAGGAGGCCGGAAAAATCCGTTTGCACGAAAGAGGGCGTCAGGCACTCGGGCAAGAAGACGATCTGATGCCTGCTGCGCTCAATCATCATGGTGAGAGAATAATCGTCGCTGAACGAATATTGCCAGGCATCCAGCATGCCGATCTGTTCGAAAACAGAGCGGCGGATGGCGGTGCCTCCGCCCCAGCAGAAATTTTTATTGTGTGGACCGAGCATGGTGACGACGGAGGCATTCCATGCGGCGAGGAGTGCGGTGGCCAGGCCATTGTCGTTGGGCATAAACCACCGCATCGTGGTGGTAGCTCCGATGCGCGAATCCGTGAGCGGGGCAACGAGATGGTGCAACCAGCCCTTGCCGGGCCGGCCATCAGAATCAGCGAAGACCAGAACCTCGAATTCCTCCGGTAACTGCTCCACGGCGACGCGGAGATTATTCACTTTTTCGCTGCAGTTTTCGGGCTTGCCGGCGATCACAATGTTTGCTTTCACGCGAGAGGTGCTTGCGACGCGCTTGACGATGCTGTGAGCGGGATCGCTTTCAGAAGCCAGGACGAAAAAAACCTCATAATTTTGATGATCGAACTCACACAGAGAAACCAGGTTTCGCTCGAGACCCGGCTCCATTCCTTTGCACGGGCAAATCACCGCGGTCCGAGGCGCATAGAAGCCTGGATCCGTGCCCAGGCGGCGGCGAACATACGTAAGCCAGACGATCCCCTGCCAAAGGAGATAGAGACCGGCCGCGATCTGGACAAGTGCCAGAATATCGAAAAGGTTTTCCACGTAAGTCTGAGGATAGCAAAGCCGGACGGTAACAGAAGGCGCTTGTGAAGAGGTAGAATCGCAGCGGTAAACATCCTTTGCGGACGGAGGAACGAAAATGACGGGACGTGTAGATAGTTCGATGGTCACATCCGGAACGGATTTGCCGGGATACCATGTGGTGCGAAACTTCGGAATCGTTCGAGGGATTACTGTACGTTCGCGCAGTGTGTTGGGAAATTTGGCGGCAGGAATCCAGACAATTGTCGGGGGGAACATCACGGTGCTGACGGAGTTGTGCGAGAAAGCACGAGAAGAGGCGTACGAGTTGCTTCTGGAGCATGCCGCGCAGCACGGTGCAAATGCGATCCTGGCGATGCGCTATGACGCGAATGAGGTGATGCAAGGAGTGACGGAAGTGTTGGCCTATGGAACGGCCGTGCAGGTGGAGAGAAATAGCTGACCAGCGGAAGAATCGTCGCTAGACGAGGGAAATGGTAGAATCCGGCTTCCATGTTTTGTACAACGTGCGGGAATAAAATTTCGGGCACAGCGCGGTTTTGCGGGAAATGTGGCGCTGGGGTAGAGGAAGCAGACCCAGACACAACAGTGCTGGGTGACCAAGCGAGTCTCGATGCGAATCTGGAGACGTTAGCTCCGGACGCTGCTCCGCCGGTGCGGGCGACGCCGCGGGAAACGCCACGCTCACGACCGCGGTCCACACCACCATCGAATCCGGCCCTATCCAGTTCCGACCCGATCGGAGGAGGCCGGTTCGCGCCTGGGACGATCCTGGCAGACCGTTACCGGATTGTTGCGTTGCTGGGCCGTGGCGGGATGGGAGAAGTGTACCGAGCGGAAGACCTGCGACTGACCCAGGTGCTGGCCATCAAATTTCTGCCGGAAGCGCTAGTGAAGGACGAAGCGATGCTGGCGCGATTTCATTCCGAAGTGCGCGTCGCGCGGCAAGTGTCCCATCCAAATGTTTGCCGAGTGTTCGACATTGGGGATGCAGACGGAATCCCGTTTCTAACCATGGAGTATATCGACGGTGAAGATCTGTCTTCGCTGATCAGACGAATCGGGCGACTGCCACAGGACAAGGCCATTGAAGTGTCACGGCAGATTTGCGCGGGACTGGCGGCGGCTCACGAACGGGGAGTGGTACACCGCGATTTAAAGCCAGCGAATGTAATGCTGGACGGTGCAGGCAAAGCGCGCATCACCGATTTCGGACTGGCGGGCATCGCGGCGAATATTCAGGGCGCGGAGGTTCGCGCAGGCACTCCGGCGTACATGGCACCGGAACAGTTGTCGGGAAAAGAAGTGACGGTGAAGAGCGATATTTATTCGCTTGGGTTGGTGATGTACGAAGTACTGACGGGCCGGCGCGCGTATGACGCCGCAACGCTGCCAGAGTTGATCAAGAGCCGAGAAGAAGGCACGATCACGAATCCTTCGACCATTGTGAAGGATTTGGATCCGCTGATTGAGCGAGTGATTCTGCGGTGCTTGGACAAGGATCCCGCAAAGCGTCCCGCTTCGGCATTGCAGGTAGCGGCGGCGCTGCCGGGTGGCGATCCCCTGGCAGCGGCGCTGGCCGCGGGAGAAACGCCATCGCCGGAAATGGTGGCGGCGGCAGGCACGACCGAGGGCATGAATCCGAAATGGGCGCTGGCCTGTTTTCTATCAGTGCTCGCGCTAATGGCCTTATCAACGTACCTGGCCGTACGAGAAAGTGGGCTGCGGCGGATTCACCCACAGTATTCGACCGAGGTGCTGCAGCACAAAACAGGAGAAATCCTGACGAGCTTGGGCTATCCCGGGAGGCCGCACGATTCTGCTTCGGGATTCACTTATGATTTCGACTACCTCACCTATCTGGTGAAAGCGGAAACACCGGGAAAAGTGTGGAGCGAGGGCTTGGGGGAACGTCCCTCGTTGTTGCAATTCTGGTACCGGCAGAGTCCGCGGGAGATGATGCCGGACGGCCTTTCGGATATTTCTCTGACGCCTGGGGTCGTAACGTTCTCCGATCCACCCGCGATTTTCTCCGGGATGATCAATGTGCGACTGGATGAGACCGGCCGGTTGCTGTATTTCCAGGCGATTCCGCCGGAGAAAGAAGAGCAATCGCCAATCGCGAAAACCCCCGACTGGCAGCCGTTATTCGCCGCAGCCCAACTGAAGATTTCCGATTTTCAAAGCACGGCACCTGCCTGGAACGGACTAGCCTCCGCCGATGTGCGTGCTGCCTGGGACGGAAAGTGGCCGGGATCGAGTCGCCCGCTCCATGTGGAAGCCGCAGCGCTGCACGGGCGGGTTGTGTCATTCCGGCTTTCCGGGCCGTGGACGACGCCGTCTCGCATGCTGGCACCAGAGCCGACAGCATCGGAGCGAGCCGGCGAAATCTTCGGAACGTGTTTCATACTGTTTCTGGTGTGCGGGGGAGTGTGGCTGGCGTATCGCAATTTTTCGCGTGGAAAAGGAGACCGCCGCGGAGCGTGGATGCTGGCGCGAGTGGTGTTCCTGCTGGAGATGGCGATATTCCTGACGCGCGCCCATTTGAAATTCTCGACGGAAACTTTGTTTCTGCTGCTGCTGGCGGTAAGCACGGGGCTATTTGTTTCGGGATTTTTGTGGGTGCTGTACCTGGCGCTGGAACCGTATGTGAGGAGCAAGTGGCCGCAAACCATCGTGTCGTGGACGCGGGCGCTCACGGGAAAATTGCGGGATCCGCTGGTGGGCCGGGATATTCTCTACGGAACGCTGATGGGCGCGGCATGGGTGCTGGTTTTCTATGCCGGTTATTTGTTTGATATGCGCGTTGGAGAACGGCCGCTGCTGCCGCAAACGGATTTGCTCGAGGGAGCGCGCGGTGCGATTTCGTTGTGGCTGGGGAATGCGGTGGGCGCAATTGTAGGCGTGTTGATGTTCTTTTTCGTTCTGGTATTCTTTCGCGTGATTGTGCGCAATCGATGGCTGGCCGCGGGTTTGTTCGTTCTGGTGTTCGCGCTGCCAAAGATTCTGGCCACCCATCATCGACTGATTGACGCGCCGGTGTGGATCATCATCTACCTGATCGCGGCGATTGCAGTGGTCCGCTTCGGTCTGATCGTCCTGGCCATTGCGGTGTTCACCGCCAACATCCTGCTCAACATGCCGTATACGCTCGACTTTTCGGTGTGGTACGCGCCCGCATCGATTTGCATTGCCCTGAGTATCCTGGGCATGGCCGGCTGGGGATTTTATACCGCTCTTGCGGGGCAGCGATTATTGAAGGACGAGATTTTTGATTGAACGCCGTTAACGTATGGACCTTTCCAGAATCGGCAAGCTATGAGTGAAGAACCTCAGCCGTCAGTTGCGTGGTGAGAGCTTCCAGGTTACCGAGCGCGCGGCTTGCCGCCAATCGTGCATTCTCGATAAACGAAGAATCCAGCAGGAACGCGCAGCGATCGACAAACGGATGATTGGCTGCTTCGAAGGCCTTACGGCTGCGGCCCGTCGAACGGGTGCGCGCCAAAATGTTTTCATACATCTGCAAATCGGATTGAAAGTCCAACGAGGTTCCGAGATTCCAGTGTTGCTGCCGTGCAACTGCCGCCAGATATTTCTGGCGAAACGCGGCGGCGTCCTTGCGGGTCAGGGGCGAGGGTTTTCGATCGTCTTTGGCGGTTTCTCCTCTGCACGCAATATCCAACGCCTGAGCAGACGCGGCAAGCAGCGCTTCGCGCTGGAGAATGGTGAGGAGGTCACGGTAAAGAGCGGCGTGCACTTGCAGGCCGTAGCGCCCGTGTTCCACCACGTAAGAGTCAACGAATCGCGGCACGATGCGCTCCTGCAGCAGAGCTTCGCTCAAACGTTGCGCGAGGGACGCGGCGCGATCAAGGCTCGCACTTTTGGATTTGCCGGTGGCCATGGAGCTAAAGTCCACATGGTAGCAGCAGTTGAAGGATTTGACTGCTGGCCGAGGGGGCATACAAAAAGTAGTGGCTAAAAACAAAAGGCCCGGCGGGTAGCACCGGGCCTTTCTGTATTCGGTTAAGGCAGTTTAGTGGATCGCGCGCGGCGAGTCTCCGACGCCAGGCTGTTGCGGCTCCGGCTCCGGAACGACCGGTGCGACTGGTTCCTTTTCTAACGCCTGCTCCAGAACCTCGTCGAGCGTCCGCACGTAGCTGATGGTCAGGTCGCCGAGAATTTCCGGCGGCAGATCGGCCACGGCGTTCGGTTCATTGTCCGCGGGCAGAAGCACGTGCTTGATACCGGCACGCTTTGCTCCGAGGACTTTCTCTTTCACGCCGCCGATGGGCAGGACCACGCCGGACAGAGTCATTTCGCCGGTCATAGCCAAGCGATTCTTCACTGGCCGGTTGGTGAGCAAGCTGACGAGTGCAGTCACCATCGCGGCGCCTGCGGACGGTCCATCTTTGGGAACCGCACCGGACGGCACGTGGATGTGAATGTCCTGCTTGCGGAAGAAGTCTGGGTCGATCCCGTAGCGCTCCGCATTAGCACGAGTCCAAGTGAGCGCGGCGGTCATCGATTCCTGCATGACTTCGCCGAGATGGCCGGTCATGGTGAACTGCTTGCCACCACGCATGCGGCTCGCTTCGATGAAGACGATGTCTCCGCCAACGGGAGTCCAGACCAAGCCGACCGCGACACCGGGTTTCTTGACGCGTTCCTCGACTTCCTTTTCGGTGCGGTACTTGGGCACACCGAGGAATTCGCGAACCACTTCCGGCGTCACCACCATTTTTTCGGGCTT
Source organism: Candidatus Acidiferrales bacterium (assembly GCA_963759275.1). Taxonomy (GTDB): domain Bacteria; phylum Acidobacteriota; class Terriglobia; order Acidiferrales; family UBA7541; genus Acidiferrum. The sequence goes on from CAVWYZ010000001.1 coordinate 119,292, forward strand.
GCCTTCAGCCAAGCGGCGGGCCTGCTTGCGAACCAACGTAGCGATTTCGCGCTCGAGGTTGCGCACGCCGGCTTCCCGCGTGTAGCTGTGGATGATCTCCTGCAATCCGGCTTCGGTGAATTCCAGTTGCTCGCCTTCCTTGATTCCGTGCTCGGTTGCCTGCTTGGGGATCAAGTATTTGCGCGCAATGTGGATCTTCTCTTCACCGGTATAGCCGGGCAGTTCGATGATCTCCATGCGATCGCGCAGCGGTTCGGGGATGGGATCCATCCAGTTGGCCGTGGCGATGAAGATGATCTTCGAGAGATCGAACGGCACGTCGAGATAATGGTCGCGGAACGAAGAGTTCTGTTCCGGGTCGAGAACTTCCATGAGCGCCGCGGAGGGATCGCCACGGAAGTCGCGACCGAGTTTGTCGACTTCGTCGAGCATGCAGACGGGGTCGTTGGCTTCGGCGCGCTTTAAGCCCTGGATAATCTGACCAGGCAGGGCGCCGATGTAGGTACGGCGATGGCCACGAATTTCGGCTTCGTCGTGCATACCGCCCAAGGAGATGCGAACGAACTTGCGTCCCAGCGCACGCGCGATAGATTTGCCGAGTGAGGTTTTGCCCACGCCCGGAGGTCCGACGAAGCACAGGATTGGGCCCTTCATCCCGGGCTGCAGTTTCTTGACAGCCAGGTAGTCGAGGATACGTTCCTTGACCTTCTGGAGGTCGTAGTGATCTTCGTCAAGGATGTCGTGCGCCTTGGGAATATTGATGTCCGCTTCCGCAGTACCTGATGATTTAGACCAGGGCAGCGAAGTCATCCATTCCAAGTAGGTGCGCGACACCATATATTCGGCGGAGGCGGGAGTCATTTTGGACAAGCGTTTGAGCTCGCGTTCGCATTCCTTCTTGGCTTCCGCGGGCATGCCAGCCTGGTCGACCTTGGTGCGCAGTTCTTCGATTTCGGCTTGGGCGTCGTCCACTTCTCCCAATTCCTTCTGGATTGCCTTCATCTGTTCGCGGAGCAGGTATTCGCGCTGGTTCTGGCTCACCTGTTCCTGAACCTGTTCGTTGATCTTGCTGCGGAGCTCGAGAACTTCCAATTCCTTGGAAAGTTCGCGAATCAAAATCTCCAAGCGCTTACGCACATTGGAGGTTTCCAGCAATTCCTGGCGCAGAAGAGTGGAGAGGCTCGGTAGAGTACCCGCAATGAAGTCGGAGAGCCGCGAAGGATCGTCGATATTCATTGCGACGTTCTGCAGGTCGTCCGAGAGTTGCGGCGAATGACTTACCACATCGCGGAACAGATCTTGCGCGTTGCGCTCGAGAGCTTCGAGTTCCGTATCGTTTTCACCGATGATGTCCGGCTCCGCCAGGATATTGGCGCGGAGAAACGGACGCAGGCCCAAAAGCTCCTCGATGCGAATCCTTTGCAGGCCTTCCATGAACACAACGACGTTGCCGTTCGGCATCTTGACGGTTTTGTGGACTTTGGCGAGAGTGCCGACCTTGTGGAGGTCAGCGGCCGCAGGATCCTCAACGCGTGGATCGAGTTGCGCGACCACACCAAGCAGCTTCTCTTCCCCCGTCAAGGAGTTTACGAGAGCCAGGGAGCTTTCCCGACCCACGGTGAGAGGCAGAACGGCGCCCGGAAAGAGCACCGTGTCGCGAACCGGTAAGATCGGCAAAGTATCTGGCAAAGAATGTTTTTTGTCAGCCATGAGTTCCCCTTACGCTGAGCGGCGAAAGAAGCCGCTTAGAAAGCTTAGATGCAGGAGGGTGGAAAAAGGTGCCCGAACCTGCACGGCATATGAGCAACAACCTTTAGTATCGAGCACTCAGATTATAGCGGATCTGAGCGGGAAACGCGAGTTCGTCTGTAAAGTATAATAAATAATGCCCTTATAGATAACCAGCAAATGTCCAGTCGGCTTGCCACATAAGTGCTATCGGCCAGGATTCCGGAGAGGATAGCTGGATTTAAGGAATGCCTTGGCCTCGTCCCTTGTGGCTACGGAACCCTCCAGTTGGGCGTCTTCTAAAGCCCGAAGCATAGCTTGGTATGCCGGTCCGGGAACATAACCCATCTCACTTAGATCGTTCCCTGTCAATAACCTTGTAGGCTTAACTTGCTCCGGAGGTGTCTTGACGAGGAATTCGCGCACCAGATTGTAGGCTTCGAGGTGGGCGTGGCTGGCCATGCAGTCGAGCCGATGCAATTCCAGGTGCTGGTCGAATTGAGGGAGCCGAACAAATCGCTTCAATGTGGATTGGCGCATTTGCGCGACATCTTTGAACTTCATATGGTTGGCTACCAGGGCCTGAATCTGCTCGGACTCATCGTTCGAAAATTTTAACCGCTTACAGATCGTGGCGGCGAGCTTTACTCCCACATCCACGTGACCATCGAAACGGATGCGATCGCCGGTCTCCGAAGCGGGCCGAAATGTGGGAGGCTTCCCGACGTCGTGGAGAAGGACGCCCCAAGCCAGCGTTGGTGGAGTTCCCACCGGCAATCCTTGCAACATCAAAAGTGTGTGAATCCATACGTCACCCTCGGGGTGAAATTCGGGAGGTTGCGAGACGCCTTTGAGCGCCGAAATTTCTGGCAAGACCTGGAGCAAGAGTCCGGTGTCATCCAGCAATTCAAAGCCACGACGAGCCGCGCCTTCGGTTAAGAGCTTCGTCAGCTCATCATGAATACGCTCCGGCGAGACCGAATGGATTTCGGCGGCGTGAAGCTGAATGGCGGCGAAGGTCTTTGGTTCAATGGTGTAACCGAAGCGTGCCGCGAAACGAACAGCGCGGAGCATGCGTAACTTATCTTCTGTGAACCGGCGCTCGGGATCGCCAATCGCGCGGATGATGCCTGCTTGGAGGTCCAGCTGCCCACCGACAAAGTCGAGGACCTCGTTTGTGTCGTGGCGCATGAGCAAGCCGTTGATGGTGAAGTCGCGGCGGGCGACGTCGTCCTGCGCGGTAGCGGTGAAGACAACCTGATCGGGATGGCGGCCGTCGGAATAACCAAGATCGCGGCGAAAGGTCGCTACTTCCACTTTGTCGGATTCACGGGTCACCAGGACGACGCCGAACTGCGCGCCGACCGCGAGGCTGTTCGGAAAAAGTTGCATGACGCGCTCGGGAGAAGCGTCGGTGGCGACATCGTAATCGGCAGGCTCTCGCCGGAGAAGGAGATCACGCACGCAGCCTCCGACCAGAAAGGCCTGGTGGCCTTCGCGAATGAGCGTGTCGCAAATGGAATTGGCGAGTTCCCGAGAAGGCATCTTGAGATTATGCGCCAGTGATCGAAGGAGGCGCGCAACAAATGAGATCCACTGTGGGGCGAAAAGTTACTTGGTCTGCAAGACCAGACACGTGATGTCGTCGGACTGTCGCGTGGCGCCTACGAACTCTTCGACGCTTTTCATCAGTTGACGGAGTGTTTCCTGGGCGGAAGACCTCGGCATGGTACTAATCACCTTGAGCAACCGCAGGTCGGAATATTCCTCGCCCGCAGCGTTGAATGCTTCCACGACGCCGTCGGTGAAGAGAACGAGAGTGTCGCCCGGTTGCAGGAGAACGGAATCCGTGGGAAAAAAAGCTTCCGGAGTGATTCCAAATGGGACGCTGGAGGATTCCAGCCGGTCGATTCCGCCATTGATGCGGCGAACGATGGGGGAGTTGTGGCCCGCGTTGACATACTCGAGTTGGCGACTGGCGGGATCGTACAGGGCAACAACCGCAGTGGTAAAACGCTGGCCGCCGAGACTATGGGCGCAGGCATAACGATTCAGACGTTCGGCGAGCTGCACGAGCGGAATACCCTCGGAAGCGAGGGTGCGGAGACTGGCCTGCAAAGTGGCCATCAGCAGCGCGGCCGGAACACTTTTCCCGGCGACATCGGCCATGACCAACATCAACTTGCCGCCTGTGTCGCCGTCATTCAGAGGATAGAACGCATCGTAGTAATCTCCGGCAACGGAATTTTGCGGCCTGGTCCAGAAGGCGGTTTCGGCGTTGGTGATCGCGGGGGGTTCGGAAGGAACGAGCCAGGTCTGAATTTCACGAGCGATTTCCAAATCCCGCTTCATGATGACTTTATCGGCGAGCTCGAGAGCGAGCAGAAGAAGGAAGAGGAGTGCCGCGAATAACTCCAGATTAATTTCCGAGTGCACCTGTTGACCGATATCGACATGCATTCCCGAAACCGCCAGGAAAACTAGCGCGATCAGCAAAAGCACGCGGCGCGCGGGCGTGAGCTTGTTCATCATGGCCCAGAACAACTGGCCGGCTATGCGAAATGGTCGCCGCCAAGCGGGAAGCTTGTGGATCTGATCCCAATCGACATCTTTTCCGTAGAAACCGTAAGTGGAACGAGTGTCGGCGGCGAATTGCGACCAGAGATCGTCGAGATCGCGACCTTCGCTGACGCGCTGCCAAAAATTGCCGGCACGTCCGTGACGAGGTTTCGGTTCGGGAGAGGGTTGTGCGCTGGGCGGAGCGGGCGAGTTCATGGATTTTCAGTATAGGGTATTGGCGATGCGAGCGGTATGGGCTAGGAATCGTCGCGGCGGAGCGAGCCGCCGAATTGCACGGAACCGAAGCCGAACTTATCGCGGAGTTGATCGGTGGCTTTGGTGAGGCGGTCGAGCTTTTCGCGACGGTCGGCCTCCAGAAGATCAAGTTGTTTCGTGCCGTGGCACAGACCGGACAGCGCTACACCGAGCAGACGAACTTTTCGCTTGGGATTACGGTGAGCACGGAATAGTTCCAGGAAAATTGCGTGAACATCAGCGTCGAGATGAACGGGATCCTGAACCGTCTTCGAGCGCGTGTAGGTTTCGAAACCCGCGTAGCGAATGGTCAGGGTGAGCGTGCGTGCGGACAGTCCGGCTTCGCGCAGGCGTTTACAGGCTTTTTGGGAGAGATGGCTCAGCAGGGATTCCATTTCCGGGACGTTGGCGGTGTCTTCACCAAAAGTGTGATTGTGGGAAATAGATTTGGGTTCCGCATCGATCAAGAATTCGTAGGAATCGCCTCCGCGGGCTTTGCGATAGAGCGCGGTGCCCCACTGGCCAAAGATTTTCTCAAGTTTCTGCTGTTCGTGAGTGGCGAGTTGTTCGACAGTCTCAATGCTGAGCGCACGAAGGGCGCGCTCCGTGACTTCACCGATGCCAGGAATTTTGCGAATGGGCAGTGGAGCGAGAAAGCGCGCTTCCATTCCTGGCGCAACCCAAACCAGGCCGCGAGGTTTGGCCTGATCGGACGCAACTTTCGCGACTAGACGGGTGGTAGCCAGTCCGCCGGAGCAAGGCAGGCTGGTTTGCCGCGTGATGGTGCGGAGCAGTTTATCCGCGGCGGCTAGCGGTGGACCGTGGAGGCGTTCCGTGCCAGAAAGGTCGAGATAAGCTTCGTCGATGGAAACCATCTCAACGATGGGGGAAAATTTCGCGAGGATGGAGGCGACGCGGTCGCTCCATTCGGAATATTTTTCGTGATGGCCATCGAGGAAAACCGCGTGCGGGCAGAGACGCCCGGCGGTGCGAAGCGGCATGGCGGAGTGAATCCCGAATTTGCGAGCTTCGTAGCTGGCCGCAGAGACTACGCCTCGCTGGTCGGGCCGGCCGCCGACAACGACAGGCTTGCCACGAAGGTCGGGGCGATCGAGGAGTTCGACGGAAACAAAAAAGGCGTCCATATCCACATGGAGGATGGTGGAGTGGAGGGGAATCTCCTGCGGTTCGGCGGGATTGTGCTTGGCGCGGAAGCGAGCCAGGTCCGGCATGGGATAAGCCTACGACTTCGGAACGGTGGCGGCAATGCTCAGGCCGGCGGAAGGCAGAGCTTGAGGATGGGAGTTGAAGTCGCTATACGGTGATGAAAAGATGGTGCGGCGTTCCCTAGGGCGGGCGATGAAGACATTCAAGACTAAAAGCGATAGATGGCAAAAATGGAAGGCTGGCGCGGTACTGGTGATTCTTTTGGCGGGTATACCGCTGCGAGCAGAGCCGCTTTCCTTGCGCAGCGTGGTGACGCCATCGACGGTAATTCAAAAAGACGGGAAGGTAGTGACGTTTACGATTCACGGGTATATCGAATTCAAATCGCTGGACGAAGTATTTGCGTATATCGAATCGCAACAGCGGAGATGGAAGGGAAAAATCAGCGAAGAGGACATGCGGAAGCTGACCCAGGGATTGTTGCGTGAGGGAATCGAGAGCCGCGTAATTTCCATGGAGGACGAACGGCCGCTGGAAGCGCTGGTGACCCATACGAGCGATGAACTGAAGCAGGCAATCGCGCAAGTGAAGGAGCGCGTGCCAGCGGGTTACGCGGAAACGTTTCTCGCGGTACAGGACAAATGGAAGCATTCGTTGAACTGCTGGAGCGCGTCGCCGGTGATCGCGGGACGAGTACTTTCGAATTGGTATCCCATCGAGGAGGGAATTCAGCTTCATGGCGCGACCTACGACACGACCGAGCATTTCTGGCAGGCGGTTAAGTACCACCCAAACGTAACCGTGGGGCAGTTAAAGGAGTTGATTGCGCAATTGGAGGCGCGGAACTGGATCGACTGGTTCGCGCGACTGGACGGCGATCCGAAACTCTACTTGCCGAATGCCTACGCCGTGGAATTCTTGCGGCACAATTTAACGCCGGATCGCTTGTGGTGGTTCCTGACGGAGCTGGACAAATACGGGTTGCAGGACAGCGATCATGTGCGAAAAGTGCAGCAACGCGGAGCGGCGCCGTTTCGTTTCAGTGGCTACCAAGAGAAAGTATTGTGGGGAGATTTGGCGGATGTGTTGCACCTGGTTTATGCGTTTTCGCTGCCCGACGATCCGCTACTGGCAAAATTAGCCGCAGCGCATTTCGATGCTGTTTACCTTGACGAGCAGAAGATGGGATTCATCAGCGAGGAGTTCCGCTCGCAGATGCTGGAGATCTGGAAGGTGAAGTACTTGCAGATGCCGCGATTTCGGGAAGTGATCAGCTTGATTCCGCCGGAAATTCGGCTGGAACATTTTCTGAACGATGGAGACTCACCCGATATTCCGATCCCGGTGTATGTCGGCTATTTGAACCAGATTCGAGAGATGGCGCGGGCGAAGGCGAGTCCGTGAATTCGCACGCTAGCGCCGCGCGCGAGACGGCAGGCGTTCCGCGGAAATCACGCGAGGAATCCCGGCGAGATCCTTCGTTACGCTGACATTCCACCAATCGGAGCGATCGAGAAGCGGTTCAACGGCGGGGAGACTGTTGTAGCCGAGTTCGAGGACCAGCAGGCCGCCAGGTTTCAGGTGCTGCGCAGCTTGAGGAATGAGGGCGCCGTAAAGTTCGTAGCCTTCTTCACCACCAAAAAGGGCAGTGTGAGGTTCGTGTTCGCGCACTTCAATGGGAAGCGAGTCCGCGTCGCGCAGGCTGACGTAGGGCGGATTGCTGATGATGAGATCGAAAGAACGTGACTCGTGACTTGTGAATCGCGACTCGTCGAAGTCCGGAGCGGGAGCTTCAATACGCGCATGGTGTGCCGCGTGCCGCGCCTCCAGGGGGAGAGTTAGAAAAGCTTCGAGAAGATTGGATTGAAGGAAGTGGATGCGCTCGGCCAAATTGTGGCGCGTCGCGTTGCGGCGGGCTATCGCTAAAGCCGCATCGGAAATGTCGGTGGCATAGACTGTGGCCGCGGAAAGCTCCTTGGCGAGTGTGATCGCGAGGCAGCCAGATCCGGTGCCGACGTCTACGATGGCGACATTCTCACCAGTAAGGCGCGGCTGACGGCCGGCGCGAATTTCACGAACAGCCAAGCGGTCGAGAGCCACTTCGATCAGATGTTCCGTTTCCGGGCGCGGGATGAGCACGTCGGGAGTGACTTCGAATTCAAGCCCCCAGAATTCCTGTTTGCCGGTGAGGTGTTGCGTTGGAACTCCGGACGAACGGCGAGACAGAAGGCCGAAATAGGCTTCGACAACAGGCTCGGCAAGAATTTCTTCGGGATGAGAGTAGAGCCACGTGCGATCTTGCGAAGTGACGTGGAGCAACAAAAGCTCGGCGGAGAGAGTGTAGGAAGGAACATTGGCGGCGCGAAGCTGCTCGATGCCCTGCTTGAGCAAGGCGCGAACGGAACGGTCCGTGGAAACGAGAGTCATCCGATGAGCTGTTCTTTCTGGCGTCCGCTGGCCTCGGCGGAGCCGTAAGCCACACCACCGCCCGCGTATGCATATTTGCCGATGGCCAGACCGCCGAGCGCGGCATCGCCGATGGCTAAACCGCCGAGCGCTCGCCAGCCCACCGCCAAGCCACCAAGGGCCAGGAGGGCAAGGGAAGCGCCGCCGAAAGCAACCGCGCCAACCGCCAGTCCGCCGATGGCCACGACACCGATTGCCAATCCGCCTATGGCGATGACGCCGGTGGCGCGCCCTCCAATGGCAATAATACCTTTGGCGGAGGCGCCATAAGAAAAAATGGGCAGCCCTGCAATCTGGGTCGCAGACGAATAAGAGCGTTCGCCGGAGAACACGACAGCGGTGGCCAGGTGAATTACTACGAGAATAAAAGCCATGTAGAGAACGAAGAACAGCGCGAACGGAATGGTGCGACGGCCATCGTGCGAAGCCGCCGAACGATCGTTGAAGGCCCGCATCCACGCCGGACCGGGCTTGCTCCCTGGGCGCGTCAGCATGTTCTCCTCCGTGACGGAGACTAGGCCTCGGCCAATTCCTGTTTCAGGCGTTCGGCCTCGTAGTGAGTCACGAGGCCATCGACGAGGGGAGCGAGCTTGCCATCCATCACTTCAGTGAGCTGGTGGATGGTCAAGCCGATGCGGTGGTCGGTGACACGGTTCTGCGGGTAATTATACGTCCGAATTTTCTCGGAGCGGTCACCTGTTTTGATCTGGCCGCGGCGTTCCGCCAGGATGGCGGCCTGCTGCTTTTCCAGTTCCATTTCGTAAAGACGGGAGCGCAGGACGCGCATGGCCTTGGCGCGATTTTTGATTTGGGATTTCTCATCCTGCTGAGAAACCACGAGGCCGCTGGGGATGTGGGTGATACGCACGGCAGAGTAGGTGGTGTTGACCGACTGGCCGCCGGGACCGGACGAGCAGAAGGTGTCGATGCGCAGGTCCTTGGCTTCGATCTTGATGTCGATTTCGTCGGCTTCCGGCAGTACGGCGACCGTGGCCGCCGAAGTATGAATGCGCCCTTGCGTTTCCGTGGCGGGGACGCGCTGCACGCGATGGACGCCGCTTTCGTATTTGAGTTTCGAATAGACTTTGAGGCCCTGGATGGCGGCGACAATTTCCTTCACGCCCCCTTGCGTTGCGGGCGAGCTCTCCATGACTTCGACCTTCCAGCCTTGCGATTCAGCGTAGCGCGAGTACATACGGAATAAATCGCCGGCGAAAATTCCGGCCTCGTCGCCGCCGGTGCCGGCGCGGATTTCGACGATGACGTTTTTTTCGTCGTTGGGATCTTTGGGGATCAGCAGAAGCTTGAGCGCGCGCTCGATCTGCTCTTTGCGTGTGGTCAGCTGGCGCTCTTCTTCCTGGGCCATGTGGCGCATGTCGGCGTCTTCGGACTCCACGATCATCTGGCGCGTTCCGGCAAGGTCTTTTTCGATTTGCTTGAACTCGCGGTGTTTGTTGACGATTTCTTCGAGTTCGGCGTGCTGTTTGGCAAGCTTCTGGAAGCGCGCGGAATCGGCGACGGCCTCGGAGGTAGACAATTCCTGGGTCATCTGCTGGTAGCGAATGTCGAGCTGGTCTAACTTTTCGGAGAGCGTGAGAACGGACATTTCAGATACCTTCCTGATACAGAATAAGACGTCACTCGCGGGAAGTGACTGGTAATCGTGATTTGTGATTCGTGAAAGACGAAAGGGCGCTCCGGAAGAGCGCGAGGATTAGTCAGCTAATAGAAGGCTATGTACATCGTTCTTTATTATACTACAGGCGCAGGACGCGCCTTAACGATGCCAGGGGCGGATCGAATACGATGAGCGAAGCGAGCCAAACCGCTTTAGAAAATTCCCGGCCGGATCTTGTTCAGGGCGGTCCTGAAGCGGATCTGGGATTTCTGTGGGATTTTTGGTACCCGGCGATACGGAGCGATGAGATTTATGGCCGAAATTTGGCGACGGCGACGCTTCTGGAAGTACCGCTGGTGATCGGGCGGACGAGCGAGGGTAAGGCGTTTGCCATGCGGGATTCCTGCCCACACCGGGGGATTCCCTTGTCGTATGGCCATTTTGATGGCAAGAACCTGCAATGCAGCTATCACGGTTGGGAATTTGAAGCGTGCAGCGGCCGGTGCGTCGCGATTCCGTCGCTGACGAGCCACGACAAGCTCAAGGTGGAGCGAATCAGCGCAGGACATTTTCCATGTAAAGAGCGCGATGGCTACGTCTGGGTTTACGTCAACGCGCCGTGGGCGAAACTGCCGGAGACTGTGCCTGCTGCGCCGGAACTGCCAAAATTCAGCGAGAAATACAAGATTACGCGGCTGGATTGCGCGCTGCCGTCGCACGTCGATCAAGGGATTATCGGGCTGATGGATCCGGCGCACGGGCCGTTTGTGCACCAGTCCTGGTTCTGGCGGAGCAAAGCGAGCATTCACGAGAAGGCGAAGCAATTTGAACCGATTCCGCATGGATTTCGCATGAGCAAGCACTCGCCGTCGACAAACAGCTTGCCGTACCAGTGGCTGAAAAAGATGACCGGCGCTCCGGTGACGACCACGATTGATTTTGTTTTGCCGAACATGCGATTCGAAGAGATTCACAGCGGGAAGTACTGGTTTTCGAGCCGGGCAACGGTGACGCCGGTGCGGCGAGATTGTTGCCGGATTGATTTTGTGGCGGCATGGAACCTGCCTTTGCCTATTTCTGTATTTCGGGCATTCGCAAAAGTATTTTTGCGGCAAGATCAGGAGACAATGATCCAGCAGTCCGAGGGATTGCAGCACAATCCGCGACTGATGTTAATCGATGATGCGGACCGGCCGGCGAAGTGGTACTTCGCGTTGAAGCAAAACCTGATTGAAGAGCGGCGCACCGGCGTTCCCATAGCGCACCCGATGAGCGGGCCGGTGACCTTGCACTGGAACAGCTGAGTCAGAAGAGCGCGAGGAACCTAACGCAAAGTGCTCAGATCAAAATCGACAACCACTTGATCTCCTTCCGGAGGGTCGATTTGAATGGTGGCCGAGTCGGACGCGAGGGACTAGAACAAGCTGTGAATCGGTTCAGATGCGGCGTTGAATATTGGGGAAGTCGAGCCAAACCTTGACGCCGCAAAAATGGGATCCCTCGGTGCAGATGGGAGTGGTGATACCGGCACGCAGATGGCACGGCGGCCCGATATAGCGGGAGAGTTCGGGATGGACTTCGCGGACTTGGGCGATTTCATCCATCGAGGCGTTATAAATTTCTTCCTGCGCGTTGAAACAAGTGCGCATGGTCCATTTGTGGAGGAGATGTAGGAGCGAGCCGGTTTCGACCAAACGGATGGATTTGGCGTTGGGAAGCAGATACAGAGCAATCTCTGGAGGGACGCCGCGATCGAGAAGCTGATTTTTGGCGGACCAGGCATCCTGCATGGCGCGATCGTAAACTTCCTTCGCGCGTGGATTCTGCTGAAGAAGCATCGGCGTGATGTAGTCGGGTTCGCGGGTGTCAGCCAGCGTGAGCAGGGGACGCGAGCCCGGGATCATCCGGTGGCGTTGATCCTGACTGTCGGCGGTATGACTGATTTTTTTGGCGAAGGTGTAGGTGGGATGCTGCAGAGCCCGCATCATTGGCGCGTGAACGCCAATATTAATGGTCTCGAGGCGGTAGAGGTTACGGGAGGGATTGAGCAGGCGATCGACGGCTTCGGCATCTGAGCAGGCGGATTCGGGAAGACCGACGATGGCACGGTAGGAGTCTGCCATCACACGAACAGCATGGTGCGAATAATCAAGCAGGCGAGAGGTCTTGCCGCGGAGTGGAGCGTCGAATTCGCGGGCGAAGGCATCGGCGTGCGCTTGCGCTCTGCTAATTTCCTTCCATTCGGGAAGTTCTTCGAGGGGTACCGTTCCGAAGCGATCGAAAAATTGGGGATCCTGTTGGCGCACCAGCGCGACCATATCGCTTATGACCGCGCGAGCTTCGCTGGGCGTATCGGAGGCCGAGCACATGCGCCACAGTCGATGCAGCACGATGCCGGAGACGGTATGCACCATGGTGGTGAACGCCGCGACGGGTAAGACATAGCGGGCGATTTCAATGGCGCGTTTTTCCGCGGACCGCTCAATCTTGTGGATGCGCTTCGGATGAGACATCGGGCCGATGTGCCAGATATCGCTCAGAATGGTGCGGGCGTCGGTAACGAGCAGAGTCGAGAGCTCGCGATAGTAAGCCCAGGCCCGGGCGATGGCTGCTTCGTAAATTTCGCGGGAACCCTCATCAAAAAAGAGAGACGCAGGAGGAACGTACGCTTGCGCGCGTTCCATGCGCACGTAGCGCTGGCTCTGTTGCTCGGAATTGTAAAAAGGATGGGCGTGGAGAAATGACCAGACAAATTGCCGGCTGATATTTTCCAGGCCGAATTCGAAGTGCGCGTGCTGGTAGACGGTGTGATGCCCGCTATAGAACGTGGCCGCGCCAATATTGAGGCGTTGTTTGTCGGTAACTTCTTCCGGGTTGATCAATCGCGAGGAGTAGCAGGTGCGCGCAGCAGCGATGGCTGAATCAAACGGGTGGGAGAATGCGTTGCGGAGAGTGACCCGCGGCGGCGCGGTTTCCACTCCATCGGGAGCGGGAACTCCATCGAACATGCGGGATTGTGTCGCCACGTTGAGGAATGATTTTACACGGAGCGGGACGTTGGCAACAGTTGAGAAAAAAGAAGCGGACCGGCGAGGACCGGTCCGCAGCACAAAGCGTCGCGATTATACGGTTACTTCTTGGCGGCAGCGGCGGGAACGTTGGCGTACTTCTTGTTGAAGCGTTCCACGCGACCCGCGGTATCTACCAGTTTCTGCTTACCGGTGAAGAACGGGTGGCAACTGGAGCAGATTTCCACGCGGAGCATTTCGCCTTTAATGGTCGAGCGCGTCTGGAACGTGTGCCCGCAAGCACAGTGCACCGTTACGGCGTGATAGTCGGGATGAATACCGGGTTTCATGATTCTCCATTCTGTCGCGTCCGGTCTGCACGGCTCCCTGACGGAGCAGGGAAGAACAGCCGCGTCGCTAGGTCGCGAGGCAAACCATAAGTATAAAGCAATTAAGGGAAAGCGCAAAATCGCGCTGCGGGACAGCTTACGGGATGACGGCCTTCGCCTGATTGGAATAGATGCTCTCGTCACCAGACGAATCCACAGAGGTAACCACGTAATAGTAGGTGTTGCCCGATGCGACAGTGGAATCCGAATAGTCCAGCGCGGTGATCGCTGTGCCATTCAGCGGGCTGTAGGATCCTGCAGACGATTCACTGCGATACACACGATACCCGATGACTTGGCTTGTGCTGGCCGCCCAATTCAGGGCCACCGAATGCTGCGTGCTGGGATTGGTCGGTGGATTCGGGTTCGTCGAAGACACTCCATCGCCAGACATACTGAGTGTCCCCGGTGAAGAAAGGTTTGAACTTAGCAGCGTCAGTGTGCCGGAGGCAGGACCAGCCGCTTTTGGAGAGAACCATACCTGGAAGGTAACTTTCTGATTCGGCGCGAGAGAAAAGCCCGGCGAGAGGTTCGAATAACCGAAGCCCGTACCGGATACCGTAACGCCTTGCAGGGAAAGAGTGGCGTCTCCGGTGTTCTGGATCGTGACGTTTTGCGTACTTGTGGATTTAAGCGCCAGATTACCAAAGTTAACAATCGCGGGGCTAATCGCCAAATCCGTGGAGACCGCTTTGCCCTTGCCGGCCAGCGAAATCGCAACCGGGTTGGTACCGGCGCTCGTGGATATGCTCACGGATGCTGAAACGCTGCCGGAAGCGGTAGGTGCGTAGGTCAAGGTATAAGTGGCACTGTTCGCCGGGAGAATTGTGCGCGGAACCGACGGCCCGCTGATCGAGAAGCTCTTGTTCGAGACGCTCACGGCGGAGATTTGCACCGCAGCGGAACCGGTGTTCGAGATGTTGAGTGTTTTCGTGGCTGTCTGCCCGACGGCGACGGTTTGGAAGTCGAAGGAAGTGGCAGAGAATGCCAATCCGTCGACTACTTTTGGTTGCTGTGTGACGCCAGCGCAACCGACGACCAGCGCGGAAATAATCAGGAGGCCACTCGCGCAAGTGAGCCGATGAAGAAGGGAGCAAGTTGAATGATATCCAAGCGCCACGACCGAATTCCCCCTTGAGTATTTGAAGATCCAAGATAACTTTCTCGCAAAGGCATCCACAACCTGTCCGACGGACAGAAATGGGACAGGGACGTAACTGCCCCGTTCTGTACGCATGAACAGGTGTGGCCATCAGGACAGGTGAAGGGATGAAGATATTTCTGTGCGAGCCAGCGAAAAAAGGAGTTAGAGAAGGCTCAAACGGGAGGACAAAACAGAAAATCCAAGATGTTTACGCGCTGGAATCAGGAAACGAAGTGGCATCCCAGGCGAAAGGATCCTTCTTTCGTGGTGCGGGACCACACGGGACGCAAGGCCACGCGTACCGGGGGAAGGATCGGCACGTGAAGCACCGCCAGAAGATTCTCGGGAAGATCCTCGGCTTGGTCGAATTCCAAAGCCACGCCACCAAATCCCAGATCCAACACACGAGCACGGCGCGTTCCTGTTTCGCCGATTACGGCATACGCATTGGTGCCGGCCATGGAGACACGTTCCGCTTTCCTTTGCACCGTGTAGAGAACCGGATGGGATGCTTGAGCGGCAGTTTGGTTCGAGATGGACTGAGCGGCAACGGTCGACGCCGCACCAAACTCCGAGGCGAACTTTTCCGGCAGGCGGCTGGTAATGGAAATTGGCTCGGGAGAAACAGAAGGCTGGGTCGCAGTGGAGGTTGAACTGGCCGATTGTGCCTCGCTGCGAGAACTGGCCTTGTGACTCTCATGCTTCAACTGGTAAAGACGCGCGTCCGCGACGTGAATCAGTTGATCGGCTTGGTCCCCATCCTGGGGAAACGTAGCGACGCCATGGTCGATGGTCACGGAAAACTCCAACTGCAGAGGTTTGAGCGTTTCCGCGAAGACTGTCTCGATGCGGCGGCTCAGTGCCAAGGCTTGTACGGCATCGGTTTGCGGCAGAAGAAGAGCGAACTCATCTCCACCGATTCGGAATGCGGAGTCGGAGGTACGCAGCGCGTTGCGCAGGGTGGCCGCGGCGGCGCGGAGTACGTCATCTCCTCGTAAATGCCCGTGTTTGTCGTTTACCTCTTTGAAGCTATGGAGGTCGAGAATGACGATGCCAAGCGGAAGGCCGTAGCGGCGTGCACGGTTGAGTTCCTTCTCGAAAGACTCCGAGAACAAGCGGCGATTGTAGAGTCCGGTGAGCGGATCGGTAACAGCGCTGACTTGGAGTTTCTTGAATTCATCGTACTCGAGAACAACAGGTACGCGAATCATTCCGGCCGTAGACAGGACATCCATGAGCACGGTTTTCAGGGATACAGGGCGTCCTACTCGCTCGGAGAGTTCGCGGCGACGTGTGAGCATCTCCTCCCAGAGTTGCAAGCTCTGACTCTCGCGCAGATCGAGATGCGTTGTGGTGCGAAAATAGCGTTGCAGGAATTGGCTGCGTGCAGGGATATCCATTCCATCGAGCGTGTCCGCGAGAAGCTCGAGATAGGAATCTTCTATAGGTAGACGCGGGGCCGCAGGGGCTCCGGAGCTGGGCATGACCGGGTATTCCCACATTCTGCCGTCCCCGCGGGGTATGGGGAGGGCTCACTCACATGGCTGTACTCAAATAGGGAGCAAGCCAAGTGCCAATCACGGCAACTTCATGAAATCGCGCACCGATGAAACGAGAGTATGGGACAGCGGTATCTTATTACAAATTCGGAAGATGCGCGAGAGTGAAGATGCGTGAAGCCGACAGAGCGATCGAGCAACGGCCGACGACGTGCCTCTCAGGTTGTAGCGGAGAATATGGTTACTCAAGAGGGCGAAGGAATTCCAACCCAAAAACCCGCATTTCCCCCAACAGCTCCTGACGCCGCACTTTAGCGGTGATGGGAGGGGTCTCGTTGGGTACCAAACTGGAGGACGAAGCCGAAGGCGCCGGAATCGTCAGATGAACGGTTTGGCCCAGCCGCAGCATGTGGATTGAGGCGATGCAGGCCCCGCGGGCAGAGATGTTGAGGGTTTTCGTGAGCTCGATGAACTCGACCCCTGTGGAATCTGACGCGCGCAGGAACACTGGCACCTGGATGCGGATCCGAGACGATGCGCGAGCCTGGGGAGACTCTGCGCGGTATCTTTCATTGAGCTGCGGAAGACTGATATCCATGGCCATAGTACTCTTGAGCTAGTACAGACGGTGCAGGTCAGATGCCAATTCCTGGAATTTGGCGTACCTGTAACATGCTGAATGTACGATATTTAGATAAAGCTCCCAACGAGCGGCGGTAGCCCGGGTCGAAAATGGGAGCCTTATTGCCCACAGGTTTTCCCATAAAGTGCAAATGGAACGCATTTACCATTGACAGTCGGAAGAGGGTCTGAAAGGATGTGGACCAGGCATGGGAAAATATTTTCCACATGGCAAAGGACGGGGTTGAAGCGATGGAAGTTACCGCGTCTGATTCTACCAGCGGACAGGCACGCACGCCTATGAACGTGTCCGTGGAGCAGGTGCGCTCCTTGTTGGACACGTTGGACCGACCCACTATATTGACTGACCGAGACGGTCAGGTGCTCACCTTCAATGACTTGGCGAAGAAGTCGTTCGAGCTGTTCGGTCTGAACAGCGCGCAGCCCGTGAACATTATGCAGGCTCTGTTGGAGGTCAACCCCGAAGATATCTTGAAGAGGCTGCAGGGCGGAGAAGACGAGATAGTTCTGGGCGGCAACCAGTCGGGAAGACCTTATCAAGCGCGAGTGCGATGGATTCGAGATTCGGACTGGCTGGTAATCGAGTTGGAAGCCCAGGGCAAAGTACTGCAGTCGATCCCACAATCGTCTCAGCCGACGGTCCAGGAACTGTTGCAAGAGCGCGAGATCACCTATCGGAATTTATTGGCAGCGTATCTGAAGTTGCAGGAAGTGAACCGCCAAAAGACCGTGTTCTTGGCTTCCGCGGCGCATGAGTTAAAAACGCCTCTTGCAGTGATCAAGGGCTATTACGATCTGCTGTTGACGGGGTCCCTAGGAAAGCTGACGGAAAAACAGCGAGACATTCTGGAGGAGTCGAAAGAAAGCTGCGAACGATTAGTGCGGCTGGTGTCGATGTTCCTGAATTATTCCGCGCTCGAGAGCGGAAAGCTGGTGCTGCAACTGCGCGAGAACGATCTCCGGGATTGTCTGGAAGAAATCGCCAGCCGGTGGTCGGAAGGATACCAGCGCAAGGGAGTGAAGTTGGAGAGCCAACTGGATCCGTCGATTCCGACGTTTAAGTTCGACTATCAGAAGGTGCAGCAAGTGACGTTCAATCTGCTCGACAACGCGTTAAAACACACGCCGGCGGGGGGAACGGTAACGCTGAGAGCGCGCCCGCATTTTTGGGAAAGGCGTGTAGCCCAGGTAGCTCCTACCGAAGAGCGAAGAAGGTTTCGCTTGCCGCGGCCGAACAGCGTGGAAGTCAGCGTAAGCGATTCCGGAGCGGGGATTGCGCCGGAACATCACCAGGAGATTTTTGAGGACTTCATGCGCGTGGATAAGAACACGTCCGGTATGGGTTTGGGATTGGCGATCGCCAAGCGCTTGATACAAGCGCACCGCGGGAAAATTTGGGTGGAGAGCGAAACGCAACGAGGAAGCACGTTTGCGTTCTTGCTGCCGATGGACCAGAGCTGAGGGGCAGGATCTAGAAAAGGGGAACGATGATGGCCGTGAAAGAGAAAATTCTGGTGGTGGATGACGAGCCGAGCATCCGCAAGTATCTCCAGACCTTGTTGGAAGTCGACGGGTTCAACGTAGAGACCGTGAGCTGCGGCAGGGAAGCGATTGCCAAGATCAATCACGGTGAACGCCCCGATTTCATCATCCTGGATGTGCTGATGCCAGAGATGAGCGGGCTGGATACCCTGCAGGAATTGATGCACCTGGACCGCAGTCTGAACGTCATCATGCTTTCCTGCTCGAATGAAGTGGGAACGGTTGTTGAGGCGATTCGATTGGGCGCACACGATTACTTGACGAAGCCGTTCGAAAAAACCGAACTGGATGCGGCGATGCTGAAATCGCGCCAGAAGAAGCAGTTGGCGCAAGAAAATCAGGCACTGAAGGACTACTGCGATCAAGTGACCGAGGATCTGAGCTTTCTGGCGGCCAGTCCCCAGATGGTGCGTATCCGGCAGCAGATTCTGCAGATCGCGCCGGTCGACGTTCCGGTTTTCATTTGCGGGGAAAGCGGCGTCGGCAAAGAAGTTGTAGCGCGCATGATTCACCTGCGTTCCAAAAGACGCAATCAGGCATTCATTAAGGTGAACTGTGCGGCCTTGCCGGGAGAGTTACTAGAGTCAGAGTTGTTCGGATTTGAGCAAGGCGCATTTACGGGAGCGGTGCGGGCCAAGCCGGGAAAGTTTGAACTGGCGAACAAAGGCACGATCTTCCTGGATGAAATTGCAGAGATGTCCGTGCATCTGCAAGCGAAACTGCTGCACGTGCTGCAGGATCATCAATATTCGCGGCTTGGCGGGCGCCATCTGGTGGAAACCGATGTGCGTGTGCTGGCGGCGACGAACGTTGACGTTCAAGAGGCCATGAAGACCGGACGTTTTCGCGAGGACCTCTACTACCGGCTAAACGTACTGTCGATTAATGTTCCGCCATTACGCGAGCGGACCACGGAAATTCCCTTGTTGTTCCGGCACTTCCTGGACAAATACAGCGAGAAATTCGGAAAGTCGCCGCAATCGCCTTCGAAGCACTTGTTGGACGCCGCGGTCAATTATCCCTGGCCGGGAAATTTGCGCGAACTTGAGAATTTTGTCAAACGCTACGTGATTCTCGAGGACGACGAAGGCAGCCTTCGGGAATTGGTGGAAATGTCCGCGACGCGCCAGAGGACTTCGCCCCGGGCCGAGCCCACGATCCCGCGCGAGCAGGGCCTGAAGGCGCTGGTCCGCGGGCTGAAGGACGAAGCGGAGATGGAGGCGATCGCCGACGCGCTCGAGAAAACCCGGTGGTGCCGCAAGGACGCCGCAAAAATGCTGGGAATCAGCTACAAAGCCCTCCTGTATAAGATGCGGCAATTTAACCTGGACACTCCAAGGACCCGACGTTCTTCTACGCCGAAGCCGGAACCGGAAGAGGAACCTGCGGTTAAGCAGCCGTAAAAGCAGGTCGTTCTAGTACGTCCTCGTTTCACTAAGGCACGAGCCCTAAAAAGAAAACTTGCGGTAAATATTAGCGCGAGTTATTGTGCGCATCGGCCCGGCGCGAGCAAGTCAGGAGCGTTGACCGCAGTGGCTCCAAGAGTAGAGAACGAAGTGGGAGTTCAGAATCGCCCAGCCTTGGGCGCGCCAGATTTCCGGTTGAAGCAAAGTCAGGCTAAGAACTGCTGAGCTGCACTAGGTTCCATGATACGGTTGGCAGCTCGCCATGCATTGTGTGTGTTGCCGGCGAGCGGCAGGATAGCGATTGCGGTTACTCGTTCGCATTTCGGTGCGAGCACCTTTTGATTGGAATTACTGGGAGACGAGGATGTCCGTAATGACAGAACGCCGTACGGCGAGACGCTATGATCTGACGCTGCCCATTAGTATTCGATCCGCTGCGGAGAGTTTGATCAGCCGACAGCAGGGCAAGACGCGGGATATTTCCACCCGCGGACTGTATTTTGTTATTACCCAGGATCTGGAAGCAGGGTCGGAGCTGGACATTACCCTGACGCTGCCTGCGGAAATTACTCACGGAACTGATGTGATGGTCCGAGCGCAAGGAAAAGTGGTGAGAGTAGAAAAGCGGCTGGAAGATGGAGAGTCGCGAATGGGTGTCGCGGCGGTCATCGAGCGCTATGACATCATGCGCGGAGAGCCGCGGTCCTGAGCCGGGACCGGGCGGGTCCTTTGGCCAAAAAGTGAAGTTAGGTTCCTTCTTCCTTCCCTGGGATTGCCCGAGCCAAACGAAGATGTACCGGTACGCCGCCGCTTCATCTCTCCTAAGTATCTGTCAAATAAAACCTTATTGAGAATTTCCGGCAAGGTGGCCGAGCGCAGCCGATTCTTGCTTTGGATGACGATGTGCAGTTGTCCCCTCGGGAAACAATGCCTGCGTCCATTCCAACACTCGACAAAAGCCGCGACCGCCTAGGCGGTTGGAGCACAATTCCGCCCGATCAAGTCCTCTTCGGCACTTCTTCTGCGATGACCGAACTGCATGCTCAGGCACGGCGAATCAGTCGAACGAATATTCCCATTTTAATGAGCGGAGACGGCGGGACCGGAAAAGAAGCCGTCGCCCGATGGATTCATGCCAACTCCGACTATAGCGGTGGCGAGTTCATTAAGGTCAATTGCGCCGCCATTCCGGGAACACTACTGGAGAGCGAGCTATTCGGTTTTGAGAGGGGAGCGTTCACTGGAGCAACCTTCAGCAAGCCGGGACGCGTGGAACAGGCTGATCGGGGCACGCTGTTCTTAGACGAAATCGCAGACCTCGACCTGAATCTGCAAAGCAAGCTGCTGCATTTCCTGCAGGACGGTACTTTTTGCCGGATTGGCGACCAGATCGAGCGCAGGATTGACGCTCGCGTCCTGTGCGCGACGAACAAGAACCTGCAAGAGGAAACCGACGCGGGAAGGTTCCGCCAAGACCTGTTTTACAGAATTCACGTTTTTCGGTTGAATCTTCCGACGCTGCGCCAGCGGCGTGAAGACATTCCGGAACTTGCCGAGTATTTTCGTCAGCATTTTCAAAGACAATTTAGCACCGCGAGCCAGCCATTTCCCGCCGAAACTCTCGACTACCTCGAGAGTCTGCCGTGGCCGGGGAACATACGGGAACTTTCGAACATGGTCGCCCGCTACGTATTGATTGGGCCCGAAGCTGTGGTCGATCCGGAGCGCGGCCTGAAGAAGCACCGTTCGAAGTTGATCGTCGAGCAGGCCGGAGGAAAGGTGACGTTGAAGCGCATGGCGAAAGATGCCATCAAAGAACTGGAGCGGAACGTCATCCTGGAAACGTTGCGTGCGAATCAGTGGAACCGCCGAAAGACGGCGCAGGAACTGAAGATCAGCTACCGAGCCCTAATTTATAAGATTCAGGATGCCGGAATAGCGTCGCGTCGGTCCACGGCGCGGAACGTTGACTCCACGGGGCAAGTCCAGGCAGACCACGAACGATAGGTTTAGAGAATTTCGCGCGAGCAAGCGCATTTTCCCCGCGTTTTCCTCACTGCTTCCCGAGCAGTTAGCAATCCCGATACCTGCTAAACTCAAGCACCGCTGACGATAGGGCTTTGCTGCGATCTTCAAGCCGCGAAGCGAATCCTCAGCGCGAAACGCTTTTAGTCCCGACCGCTCCGAACTCGGCGTCCAGCTGTACTTCTGGCCAATCAGAGCCCACGGATCGAGGGGCAATACGTCCGATTCCCGGGCCTTGGTAAACTACGAAACGATTGAAAAGGCCTGTCATTAGCCGCAGCGGTTGATACGGATAGATAGAAGCAACGCCAAGATGTCTTTCTGTACAGGTTGAACAGAAGGACATCCTGCCCTCACCCCCGCGAACAGTTCTGCCGACTGTCCTTCTTTTGGTCCTCTCACCAGTTATGGCAATCGTCGCGGCATTTTAGTGTCTCTTTGGAAGTTAGTCCGGAGGACGCGGAAAATGAGAAACGGTCATGCGCGGACCGTCAGGGCCCAGGCCAGTCGATTGCGCAAGAAATTAGAAAAAATCTGCGGGTTGTTTCTGATCGTTGCCATCACACCGCTGTTTTCCTTGTTAACCGGTTGCGCCGGCGTAGTTGCCGGATCCAAGCAGTCATCCTCGTCATCGGCTTCCTTTCAACTTAGCCCTGCAAGCGTGAACTTTGGCCAAGTTGTGGTCGGCAAACAAGGGACCCAGGTTGTTTCGGTATCGAACACCGGAAACGTCGGGGTGAATCTCACGAAGGCCGTACTCTCCGACAATCATTTTAGCCTCACGGGAATGGCGACCCCAATGGCACTGGCCGTTGGCCAGTCTGGAAGCTTTGTGATCGCCGTTAGCCCGACGGCCCCCGGAGGTTTGACGGGAACACTAACGGTGCAAGGGGACGGAGGGAGTACGCCTGTTGCCGTCAATCTGTCCGCAACCGGCGCGAGCTCTCAGGCACAGCTTTCCGCGAGCCCGGCGGCCGTTAATTTCGGCAACATATCCACAGGACTGAAGGGCACCAGCAACCTGGTGCTGACGAATTCCGGAGCCGCGGACCTGACGATTTCTCTGGTCACGCTCACCGGAGCAGAATTTGCCATCAGCGGAGTTACAACTCCGAAAACGCTGGCTTCGGGGCAGTCACTTCCAGTTACCGTAACATTTTCTCCGACCGCCGCCGGCAGTGGGACGGGAAGCCTAAGTATCACGAGCAATGATCCCAACAATCCGACAATTATTATTCCTTTGAGCGGCAGCGGCACGACCGCGCCAACCGGTCAATTGAGCGCGAATGCGGCGAGTGTGAGTTTCGGGACCGTTGCAACGGGCTCGTCGCTGGATAAACAGATTCAGATAACGAACACGGGGAACGCCGTCGTTAAAATCACGAGCATTAGTACAACGGGAGCCGGGATCACGACCACGGGGTTGGTCGCCCCCGCGACGCTTAATCCTTCAGAGATCGCGATTCTTACCACATCGTTCGCCCCGACTGCGGCTGGCAATGTCGCCGGCGCAATCTCCATCGTAAGCGATGCCGCGAATTCACCGCTGAACATTTCACTCAGTGGAACGGGGGCTCAGGCGGGTCTTTCCCTATCGCCCGCCAGCTTTAATTTTGGAAGCGTGGTGGACGGGCAGACGAAGTCTCAATCAATCACGGTCACGAACACCGGAACCGCAGCACTCACGATCGCGCAGCTTTCGGTCACCGGAAGCGGCTACAGCGCCAGTGGGCTGGCCACTCCCGCTACGGTCGCAGCAGGGAAAAGCGTAACTTTCAGCGTGCTATTTGCACCGACGACCGCGGGAAGTCTTGCGGGAACGGTCAGTATTGTGAGTAACGCGCCCAACTCGCCCAATGTTCTGTCGCTAAGTGGAACGGGAACGGCGGCCTCCGTCGCCTTGTCAGCCAATCCCAGCAGCGTGAGCTTCGCCAGCGTCAATGCCGGCAGTTCCAACTCGAAGAGCGTGACAGTTACCAACAGCGGGAATTCCAGCGTAACAATTTCGCAGGTTGCGGTGAATGCTAAAGACTTCAAGACCAGTGGCATTACAACGCCGTTAACGTTGGCGGCGGGACAAAACGCCTCAATGAACATTTCATTCAACCCGACGGTCTCAGAAAATATCACGGGAAACATAACGGTTTCGAGTTCCCAGGGCGCCAGCACGGTCATTCCGGTCACGGGAAGCGCGGTTCAACCGGCCATGACGATCACGCCGTCGAGCGTGAGCTTTGGCAGCGTGATTGTGGGCTCTCCGGTCACGCAATCGATCCAGTTGAAGAATGGCGGAACCGGTAGTCTCACTATTACGCAACTCAGTGTGTCCGGAAGCGGTTTCAGCACCGGGACCTTGTCACTTCCCGTCACGCTCAGTGCCGGGCAGTCGACGAGTTTCAGCGTTCAGTTTGCTCCCGCATCTGCGGGCACCGCCAGCGGCACCGTCAGCATCGTGAGCAATGCGCCGGGCTCGCCCAGCGCACTCGCCTTGAGTGGTACGGCAGTAGCCGCGACAAAGACGCTGTCGTTCAGCAGTTCGAGCCTGGGATTTGGTAGCGTAAATACCGGCGCGTCGTCGACGCAGAACGTGACGGTAACAAACTCCGGAAACTCCAGCGTGACGATTTCACAGATCGCCGAGAGTGGGACCGGATTTAGTCTGACCGGCGCTGGCACTCCAGTGACGTTGACGGCGGGACAGCAGTTCGCGTTTGGAGTGATCTTCAATCCGACGGCGGCGGGAGGCGCTTCCGGCACTGTAACGGTGACGAGCACTGCGGCCGGTTCGCCCGTGACGATCGCGCTGTCCGGTACAGGAGTGCAAGCGGCAGCGCACACCGTGACTTTGTCGTGGACCGCGAGCACTTCGACCGTATCGGGCTACAACATTTATAGAACTACGACGAACGGATCGGGCTACACAAAGATGAACGCGAGCCTGGTTACCGGATTGAGTTACGACGACACCAGCGTTCAAAGTGGCACGACGTACTACTACGTGGCTACGGCCGTCGACGCGGATGGGAACGAAAGTACGGACTCGAATCAAGCGACCGCGGTGATTCCTTAGTTTGCGAACTCATATAGTAATCTTGGCCAGGAAGTCCTCGTCTCGGTAGAGGTTTGTGCAATTCTCGTCGCCCGCGCGGCCGAATTCCGAATTCATGGCACTTTAGGGCTGAATGTGGGCATATTAGTTCCTTGGGCCCATGCACGCTGGAAGAAGCGGGGCATAAGCCGCAATCGGCAGAATACAATAAGGCACGTAGTATCATTCACTTAAGTGAACAATGGGCCTGCCAATCACTTCTGTGGATGGCAAGGCCCTTGCAGGGTAATACGCGGGAAATTGTCCATTGCGTGTATGATTGTGTTCAATGGAACGTACTGCAGGGAGTCTAGATGCTTAGAAATGGTGATATCTCACCGATCGCGGTAAAACGGGCGGTTCGCGGCTATTGGTGGGTGCCGGTGGTTTCTTCCGTTGCGTTGGGAGCAATTGCGGTGGTTGCGGTCTGGGTGTTGCCGAAGAAGTACACGTCGAGAACCGCGGTGCTGGTGGAGGAGCCGACAGTGCCGCAGGAGTATGTCAAACCGGTGGTTACCGAAGATGTTTACCATCGGCTTGCCTCCATGCAGGGCCAGATCTTGAGCGACACGCGCCTCGTGCCGGTTGTCGAGAAACTCGGTCTGGCTTCGCAAGAGCACTCGGACGCTTCGGTCCAGAAACTAGTTGGTCAGCTGCGAGATTCCGTGAAGATCAGTCCCTTGCCACCGACGCCTGGCATGGAAGGACGGGGACCGCTGCCTGGATTTTATTTGAGCGTGACCTATAACGATCCCACCATGGCTCAGAAGATCTGTAGCGAAGTCAGCGCCATGTTTTTAGAGCAGAACGTGCTTCGCCGCGTGACGGCGGGAGAAGAGACGACGCGGTTCCTTAGTCAGGAACTCGATGACGCCAAACAAAGGCTGGATGTCGAGGACCAAAAGCTCGCGCAATTCAAGCGGCAATATCTAGGCGCCCTTCCGGAAGAGGAACAAGGAAATCTGAACATCCTCACTAGCTTGAATACGCAACTGGAAGCGAATACGCAGAGCTTGAGCCGAGCCCAGCAGGACAAAGCGTTCAATGAAACGGTCTTGAGCCAGCAGATGGAGAATTGGAAAGCGACACTCTCGGGACAAAAAAGTACGGAGAGCATGGAGCAGCAATTGGCATCTCTGCAAGGCCAAATGGACATTCTCCTGACGAAGTACACGCCCGAACATCCGGACGTTGTGAAGTTACAGACTCAGATTTCGGAGTTGAAACAGCGCATGGCCCAGGCTGCAGCCAACGCCAACTCGGGCTCCGCTCCGGTGGTGCCGGCGCCGACCGCACCTCTTCGTGAACCGCCGTACATTCAACAACTACGTGCCAAGATCCACCAAGACGAATTGAACATCGCGGACCTGACGCGGCGGCAAAATCAAATTCAAGACCAGATTCGGCAGACGCAAGGGCGGGTCCAGGCAAGCCCGATGGTGGAATTGCAAATGAAAGAGCTGACGCGCAATTATCAGACAGCTCTGGACTTCTATCACGATCTACTCAAGAAGCGCGAAAATTCATCGATGGCCACCAACTTGGAGCACGAACAGGAAAGCGAGCAGTTTCGAGTTCTCGATCCGCCGAATTTCCCGTCCAAACCTTCGTTTCCCGATCCTCTGAAATTTGATCTGGCTGGTTTTGGCGGCGGCTTCGCCCTGGGACTAGCGTGCATCGGGCTGATCGCCTATCGCGATAAGCGTTTGTATACCGACCAGGACGTGGAAAACACACTGAAATTGCCGGTGCTCGTGACCATACCTTCGTTTAACGTTTCAAAGGTGGCCGGGGCCAGTGCCAGAACAGCGAGGGTCGCGTGAAAGACACCTTTGCTGGCATGACGGTAACGAGTTTAATGAGGGCAAGATGAGTCGTATTCATGAAGCTCTGAAGAAGGCCGCACAAGAGAAGGCGCAGCGGGATGATTCTCCTAATCCGTCCGAGCTTGTGGACCTGACCGCCACTCCAGTCTCAAGGATGTTTGAGGAAAGCGGACCGGTTGCTCCATTCCCTGCCGAAACTCCCGGTCAGGTGCTGAAATACCAGGAACTCATCCAGCACTGTTCTCATCCGTCTTGGCACTTTGACTCGCAGTTGAGCGCTTTTCATACCGCGGCGGAAAATCTTGTTGGCGCGGAGCAGTTCCGCACGTTGCGAGGGCGTCTCTACCAGATTTCCGAGGCCCAGCCGCTGAAGCGAATACTAGTGACTAGCAGCATCCCTGCGGAAGGAAAGACCTTCGTCGCCACGAACCTGGCGCAGTCGATTATTATGCAGCCCGATCGCCGTGTGCTGCTCATCGATGCGGACCTGCGGCGCCCGCAGTTGCATACGACGTTAGGAGCGCCGCAAGGACCCGGACTCACGGATTATCTGCTAGGCACTGCCGATGAAGTCGCGATTGTGCAACAAGGAGAAGGTGTCGAAGGATTGTGTTTAATCCCCAGCGGCACGGATGTCAGCACTCCCAGCGAATTGTTGATGAATGGCCGGTTGAAGCAACTTCTCGACAACATGACACCCATGTTCGATTGGGTGATTCTGGATTCACCGCCCACTTTGGCCGTGCACGACGCCAGCATTCTTTCGGCGCACACCGACGGCGTATTGTTTGTCGTGCGGCAGGGCGTAACTAATTTCGATCTGGCGCTTCGCGCCACGGACGAATTCAGAGACAAGAATCTCCTGGGCGTGGTATTCAACTCGGCGAGCGCTGACGGCTCATATGGCTACTACGAATACAACTACGGCTCCCGAGGCCCAAAACACCACAAGCACTAAGAAAACGAGTATTTGAAGAAGGGCGAGGGTGGAACGTCCTTGGTGGGCCCGGTCCGCTTCACCCCTTACTTTTAGCTAAGTCTCTTATTTTGTGTAACTAAAGTACAAGCCGTATAGGCCCCCATCGATCAATGGCATAGCCTTCCTTGGCGATCCTCCCACTTCCCTGCCGTTTTGCGCGGAAGGTGGGGGTGAGGCGTAATTCTTTGCAGAAACTGGGGATAAGGGCACAAGTTTTTTCTAACGGATTGTTGGGAGCAGCGATATTCGGGAAGTCGATTGGTTAAATGAGGCAACTGTTTTCACATGGAGAAATTTGTTCCACCGGGAAGTACCGGCCTGGGGCCGAGAGCCCTAGAGCAGTAAATGTTAAACGTAATACATACAATGACTTGCGGAGAGTGCGGAGCGCCGGAAATACACCGTCACGGCGCCCAGTGTGGCAGAGAGATTGCGAGGAGTTAGTGTGCATCAGAGTTCGATTAATGGCGGTAGCCTGACCGACGGTAGTACGGAGCGCTCATACAAGATGACCCCTGGTAACGATCTCCAGAGATGGTATGCGCTGCAAGTGAGAACCCGGTGGGAGGGTTCCACGGCCTTGTTGCTGTCCGGCAAGGGCTACGAGACCCTGCTTCCCACGTACAAGGCGAAGAAGCGCTGGAGCGGGAAGCCCAAAGAGTTCAACGTTCCCCTGTTCCCGGGCTACGTGTTTTGCAGGTTTGATGCGCAGAAGCGGCTGCCGGTTCTGGTTACCCCGGGAGTGATTTCGGTGGTGGCGTGCAGCAAGGTGCCGCTGCCAGTGGACGAAGGAGAAATTGCAGCGCTACAGACCGTGGTGGCAACTGGGCTGCTAGCAGAGCCTTGGCCCTATTTGGAGCTGGGGCAGAAGGTCCGGATAGAGAGCGAGCCGCTGCGTGGCTTGGAAGGGATTCTGATCAGCTTTAAGGGAAATCACCGAATCGTCCTGTCGGTCTCATTGCTTCGCCGCTCCGTGGCATTGGAAGTGGATCAGTCTTCGGTACGGCCGGTGAATGCGAATCGCGGAAATTTCCTGGAGCCGGTGCAGCCGTTGTTGCAAGGAGTGGTGGTCTAACGTGTTGGTACGCGTTACCAGATGTTCAAACAGAGTTTGCCGCCCGGTGATGAAAGGGAGAGATTGTACAAAGTGAACGAAATGGCCAATAGCATCCAAAAACTCGCCGTTCCCGTCGCGCAACCGACACAGCAGCCGGGCACGGGCCGGAAAGCGGCTGTGCGATTCAGCGGAGGGCCGACAAAACGAGGATGTATTTTGAAGGAAGAAACCTTCGGAGCAATGCTGACCCTGGAGCGCCGGCGAGCGGAACGCTCACGCCAACCGTTTGTGTTGATGCTCGTGGATGCTTCCGCGGTGCAAGCTAATGGGAGCAGCGCGGTTTTCACCGAGCGGCTTTCCAGCATCGTTTCCAGCGCCGTGCGGGAAAGCGATCTGATCGGCTGGTATCGCGACGGCCTGGTCCTGGGAGTAATTTTCACCGAAATTAACGAAGAAGCGAACGGGCCGATCACGGAGGTCCTGCGGGGCAAGGTGCAAAAGGCTTTTCGAGATCATCTTGATCAGCGATTTATTTCCAAGCTGATCGTGACGGTTCACAAATTCCCGGAGTCGAACGGGCAAAGCCCGGTCGATCTGATTCCTGACAGCAAGTTGTACCCGGAAGTGAACACGGACTCGACCAAGAAGTCGGTTTCCATGGTGATCAAGCGCGCCATCGACATTGTGGTTGCCAGCGTGTTCCTGCTGATTCTCTCCCCGGTTTTGGCGGCCATCGCTTTGGTCATCAAGCTAACGTCGAAGGGGCCGGTGCTTTTTAAGCAGGAGCGGCTGGGGCAATTCGGCAAGAGTTTCGAATGCTATAAATTCCGTACCATGCACGCCAATAACGATCCCAAGATTCACCGGGAGTATGTGCAGAACTTCATCGCGGGGAACGTGAAATCGTCGGAATCGACCGACGGAGCCGCGGTCGTATTCAAGTTGAAGAACGATCCGCGCATCACGCCAATTGGACGCTTTCTACGGAAGACCAGCCTGGATGAGTTTCCACAATTCTGGAACGTCGTGCGCGGAGAGATGTCCCTGGTTGGCCCGCGTCCGCCGGTTCCCTACGAATTCGAGAAATACGATCTCTGGCATCGCCGCCGTGTGTTGGAAGTCAGACCCGGAGTTACCGGACTGTGGCAAGTAAGCGGGCGCAGCAAGACATCCTTTGACGACATGGTTCGCATGGACGTGCGGTATAGCCAGAAATGGTCTCTATGGCTCGACCTCAAGATTCTTCTGGCTACTCCATGGGCCGTTCTGAACGGCGACGGCGCTTACTAGTTTTTCGACGAAGTGGTGATGCAAGGAAGTTGGGCGATCCAGCCTGACTGAGCTCAATTGATTATCAGCCTCCCGAGAATTGGACTCCGCCCGGTTGTGTTTGCCTGAGGAAACCGGACGGGGTGGCAGATGACCCGACAATCAACAACCGCGGTAACGCAAGACAATCCTACGGAACAGAATCCGCAAGATCGCAGAGGAACCATGATTCGAATTGGTGTGATCGGTTATGGATACTGGGGACCGAATATCGTCCGCAATCTGCACGGCCTGAGCACCACCCAGACCGTGATGGTTTGCGACAAGAGTCCGGCCGCCCTTGCACGCGTGAGCAAAGCTTATCCAGGCATCCGCACAACCACCGATGCTCTGGAGCTTTTGCGCTCACCGGATATTGATGCTGTCGCGGTGATCACGCCGGTTTGGACTCATTACGAATTGGCCAGACTCGCGCTCGAGAATGGCAAGCACGT
The DNA here is from genome assembly GCA_963759275.1 of Candidatus Acidiferrales bacterium. Classification (GTDB taxonomy): domain Bacteria; phylum Acidobacteriota; class Terriglobia; order Acidiferrales; family UBA7541; genus Acidiferrum. The sequence goes on from CAVWYZ010000001.1 coordinate 149,453, forward strand.
GTTTATCGAGAAGCCGTTCACCTCCAATTCGGCGCAGGCGGAAGAACTGATTGAATTGGCAGCCCGGAAAAAGCTCACCATCATGGTGGATCACACCTTCCTGTTCACCGGTGCGGTCAAGAAAATCCGTGAATTGACGGAGAGCGGAGCGCTTGGCGATCTGTATTACTACGATTCTCTGCGCGTGAATCTGGGATTGTTTCAACACGACGTTGGCGTGATTTGGGACTTGGCGCCCCACGATCTTTCGATCATGGACCACATTATCAAGGGTGAGCCGGAAGCCATCGTGGCTACCGGAGAGAAGCACCTTAACGGCGTTGAAGACGTGGCCTACATGACGATCTATTTCCCGCGCAACGTGATCGCGCATATCAACGTGAACTGGCTTTCGCCCGTGAAGATTAGAACCACCCTGATTGGCGGACAAAAGAAAATGGTGGTTTGGAATGACCTGGTCGCCGACGAAAAGGTCCGCGTCTACGACAAGGGTGTTCAGATTACCTCGGGAGACGGCATCCGCGACCTGCTCGTGAGCTATCGCAGCGGAGACATGTGGGCGCCGCAAATCGAACAGGTCGAAGCATTGCATGCCGAACTGAACTACTTTGCCGATTGCATCATCAACAGCAAGATTCCGTTTAACGACGGGCACGCTGGTTTACGTGTGGTGCGCATGCTGGAAGCCGCGGAGGCATCGATTCAGAAGAGAGGAGAATTGATCCGGCTATGAACGAATTCCGCTGCATCGCTCCCAGCGTAAAGCTGGGCCAGGGAGTGAAACTCTCGCAGTTCATCAATCTATACGGCTGCGAAATTGGCGACGAAACCAAGATTGGTGCTTTCGTCGAGATCCAAAAGAACGCTACGGTCGGAAAGCGCTGCAAGATCTCCAGCCACACCTTCGTTTGTGAAGGTGTAACGATCGAAGACAATGTTTTCATCGGACACAGCGTGACGTTCATCAATGATTCCTATCCCCGCGCGACCACGCCCGAAGGCGAAATGCAAACCGAGCAAGACTGGCACGTGGAAAAAACGGTGGTGAAGCGCGGAGCGTCTATCGGTTCCGGATCGACGATTCTGGCCAATCTGGTGATCGGGGAGAACGCGATCGTGGGCGCCGGCAGTGTGGTCACTCGCGATGTAGCTCCCAATACGATTGTTGCAGGCAATCCCGCGAAGTTCCTGCGAGCGGTTACTTCTCCTTCCGAGGTGAACGGATGACTCAGACAACCAAAGTTCCGTTTGTGGACTTGGTGACGCTCCATAAGGCGCTGGAAGCAGAGCTGCTGGAAGTGTGTAAACGGACCTTCGAAACGGCAGGTTTCATCGGCGGACCCGAAGTGGACGGATTCGAGCGCGAGTTTGTGGCCTTCTGCGACGCCAAATATTGTGTGGGCGTGAACAGCGGGACGGACGCGCTGCGTTTCGCGTTGGTCGCGGCCGGTGTGCAGCAGGGCGACGTCGTGCTGACGGTGCCGCTTACGTTTATCGCCACCACCGAGGCGATTTCCCAGGCCGGCGGTCGCGTAGACTTCGTGGACATCGACCGCAAGACCTTTACGATGGATCCGCAAAAGCTGCGGCAGTATTTGGAGACGCACTGTGCGCTGGATTCGAAGACTGGTCGCTATGTTCACAAGAAGTTGGGAAAGCCGGTCACCGCGGTGGTGCCCGTCCATCTTTACGGCCAGATGGCCGACATGGATGCGATTCTGGAAATCGCGGCGCAATATAAGCTGATCGTGATCGAGGATGCGTGCCAGGCCCACGGCGCGGAATACTTCTCGAAGAAACAGAATCGTTGGTTGAAGGCTGGCTCAGTCGGCCAGGCGGCGGCATTCAGCTTTTATCCGGGAAAGAATTTGGGCGCTTGTGGCGAAGGCGGCGCGATCACCACGAATGACGAGAGCCTGGCGCGCAAATCGGCGATGTTGCGCGATCACGGACAATCCAAAAAGTATTATCACGATGTGGAAGGCTACAACGGTCGCCTGGATTCTCTCCAGGCAGGCATTCTGCGCATCAAGTTGCGCCATTTGGCCAATTGGAATCAGCAGCGCCGGGACAGTGCCCGCATCTACGATGAGCTTCTGGCCCCGCTGAGCGGTAGTGTCAATTGCCCCTCGGAATCCAAATCATCGAAATCCGTCTACCATCTCTATGTGGTGCGGTCGGCATTCCGTGATGAGCTGCAGAAACACTTAAACGAGTCCGGAATCGGAACCGGCATCCATTATCCAATTCCTCTCCACTTGCAGGCCGCATACTCGTCATTGGGCTGGAAGCGCGGCGATTTCCCGGAAGCGGAAGAAGCCGCTGATCAAATCTTGTCAATCCCGATGTTTGCGGGCTTGACGAAGGACCAGCAGAAGGCTGTCTGCGCAACCATCTCTCAATTCGTGACGGACTTCGCTGTTCGTTGATTTGCAGCCCATCCACCAAAAGTACGTAACCACCCAAAACCCCTAATTCGCGGGCCATTGAAAATTTTGTGCTTCTGACACGCCTGGCATTTCAGGAGATCTCTTCACCGAGATAAGATTTGGCGCACGAACAAGAATTCGTTTCGAAATTCGGACTGCCGCTTCCGTCGTTCACCGAGGCGGCGCCTACCAGCGAAAAGCGCGACGCGCTAGACGTGCGATTTGTCGCTACGCCGGACATCCCTGCTTTGAATTTTTGGGCCATGCAGGGGCTGGCCGCGCTATTCGACCAGAAGGAAAAACTTTTCTGCCAACGCGGAGGTTTGAGTGGCGGAGGATTTTACCGGGAGAACGCTTCGCGGCGCCGTACGATCATCGCGCTGCTGGGTTTGCAACGGTTGCTCGATACCGGGGGAAGAGTTCCGTTTGATCTCGCACCGATTCGCGAAGCCACCTTGCTAGACCGCAGCTGGATCCAGGGTGTTGGAGATATTGGTTTACTGACATGGTTCACGGCTGTCTGCGCGCCCGAGCGGCTCGAGGAAGTGCTCCGCGGGTTCGAGTTAGAGAACGCGCTTGAGTCCTTCCCGGATGGCCGCAAAGGATGCACCAGCGAACTCGCGTGGTTCCTGGCCGGCATAGCGCACGCGCAACTTGCCGGAGCTTCCACGATACATGATCTGACCGATGTTGCTGCCGAGACTTACCACCGCTTGCAGGACAATCAGGGAGAGACTGGTATCTTTGGGCAGATGGCATCGCCTGATTCGGTTTGGCAGATTTTCCGACGCCGCTTTGGAACGCTGGCCGATCAGACTTACGGCATCTACGCGTTTGCAACTTTTGCGCGAGCATTCGAAATCGAAGAGCCGCTAGAATGCGCTCTGGCGTGTGCGAACGCGATTTGCGGGCTGCAAGGAGAGCAAGGGCAGTGGTGGTCCTTGTATGACAAGCGTACGGGACGGGTCGTGCATCAATACCCGCTGTCGTCGATCTATCAGGATGGGATTGCGCCTGCGGGTCTTCTGGCCTTGGGAGACGCGATTGACCGTAGCTTCCATGCTTCGATCCTCAAGGGACTATCATGGGTCACCGGCGGCAATGAGCTGGGAATCGACTTCCGGAAGGCGGATCGCGATCTGCCGTGTGGTTCGATTGGGTTTAAGGAAGACGCGTCACAGCGTCGGTCCGCCATCCGCAACTTTCTGGGAATTCGCCGGCCCACCGCAATCGAACTCCTGCGAATCAAACGCGAATCGCGCCCAGATCATTTTGGCTGGCTGCTGTATGCGTTCGGTAGCGCCGGTCTTCCGAAAGTAATTGCTGCGCACGCCACAAAGTGAGCGCGTGAGTTGCACGCTGTTGCAGTTCATTGCGGTAAGTTATTCAACGAGAGAAAGGCTCTATGCAAAACTCACCAGTTGACGGACCGAAAGTGAATGTTGCGGTAATCGGAGTCGGATATTGGGGAAAGAACCTGGTTCGGAATTTTCACGAACTTGGGTCGCTGGCTGCGCTCTGCGATAGCCAGAAATCTGTCGAGGAAAATTTCAAGCGCCAATACGAAGGCGTGAAGTTCCTTTCGGAATTTAACGACGTCCTGGCGGATCCCACAATTCAGGCGATCGCTTTGGCAACACCAGCGGTGACGCACTACGAAATGGCCAAGGCTGCATTGAAAGCCGGCAAAGATGTGTTGGTGGAAAAGCCGCTGGCCATCGACGTGAAGCAAGGTCAGGAGCTTGTGGACCTGGCCGCCGCGAATCGGCGCATCCTGATGGTCGGCCACATCCTTCGCTACCACCCAGCGGTTCTGAAGTTACAGGAATTGATCAAGGACGGAACGCTCGGGCAGATCAATTACTTGTATTCCAACCGGCTTAACATCGGGAAAATCCGTAGCGAGGAGAACATCCTCTGGAGCTTTGCGCCGCATGACATTTCCGTAATCCTGGCGCTGCTGGATGAAATGCCGGTTCGCGTATCCTGTCAGGGAGGCGCGTATCTGAATCATGCCGTGAGCGACGTGACCCTGAGTCATTTCGAATTCGCAAACGGAGTGCGAGCGCACATTTTTGTGAGCTGGCTGCACCCATTTAAAGAGCAACGGCTGGTGATTGTCGGATCCGAGAAAATGGCGGTGTTCGACGATACGGCGGAAAACAAGCTGGTGCTCTATCCTCACAAAGTGGAATGGAAGAATCGCGTTCCCACCGCGATAAAGGCGCAAGGCCAAATTGTTGAGCTCAGCAACGACGAGCCGCTGAAGGCGGAATGCCAGCATTTCCTGCAGTGCGTGTCCTCGCGGAAAGCTCCGGTGAGCGACGGCAACGAAGGTTTGCGGGTATTGCGCGTGCTGGATGCTTGCCAACGCTCTCTCGGGAATGGCTCCATCACGTTGGAACCATCCGAGGCCAAAGTCGAGAAGAAAGAGCTTCCTTATTTCGTGCACGAATCGGCCTATGTCGACGCCGGCGCCGAAATTGGCGACGGAACGAAGATCTGGCACTACTCGCATGTGATGAAAGGCGCGCGGATCGGCAAGCGCTCGATCATCGGCCAGAATGTGAACGTGGACGGTGGAACCGTTATCGGCGACAACGTGAAGATTCAGAACAACGTTTCCGTTTATACCGGAGTTGTGGTGGAAGACGATGTTTTTCTCGGCCCTTCCTGCGTTCTAACCAACGTAAGCAACCCGCGCTCGCAGGTGGTCCGTCATTCACTTTATGAGACCACGCGCCTGAGGCGCGGATGCACGATTGGCGCCAATGCGACCATTGTCTGCGGGGTAACCGTGGGCCGCTACGCGTTTGTTGGTGCTGGCTCGGTGGTCACCAAGGATGTTCCGGATTATGCCCTCGTCGTTGGGAACCCGGCGCGCCAGCTTGGATGGATGAGCCGCCACGGCCATCGCCTGAGCGCTCCAGATTCGAATGGAGAAATGAAGTGTCCGGAGACCGGCTATCGCTACAAGGAAGTGGAACGAGGCGTCCTCAAGTGCCTGGACCTGAACGAGGACGCTCCTCTTCCCGCGGAATTGAGCAAAGGCACTAAATCTTATAAAGAACTGAAAAGGGAGAATGAATATGAAGGTACCGCTACTAGATCTTAAGGCGCAGTATGCCACGATCAAGGCGGAGGTAAATGCCGCCATCGCCGAAGTGATGGAGTCTCAGCATTTTATTCTGGGACCCAAAGTCGAGGAATGCGAGAAGGCGATCGCGAGCTATTCGACGTGTGCTCATGGCGTCGGCATGTCTTCCGGTAGCGATGCGCTGCTTGCCTGTCTGATGGCGGAAAATATTGGTGCGGGCGATGAAGTTATCACCACGCCGTACACGTTCTTTGCGACGGCCGGAGCGATTGCTCGGGTAGGCGCCACGCCCGTATTCGTTGACATTGATCCGGTAACGTACAACATCGACACGACGCAAATCGAATCGCGCGTGACCCGCAGAACCCGCGCGATTATCCCGGTTCACCTGTATGGCCAGATGGCGGAGATGGATGCCATCATGGCGGTTGCCGGGAAACACGGACTTACGGTCATCGAGGATGCCGCCCAGGCCATTGGCGCGGAGTATAAGGGACGCCGGGCCGGCTCGATCGGCCATTACGGCTGCTTTTCTTTCTTTCCGTCCAAGAATCTGGGAGCGGCGGGAGATGCCGGGATGGTGGTGACGAACGATGCGCAGCGCGCGGAAAAATTGCGAATCGTTCGTGGACACGGCTCGAAGCCGAAATATCATCACAAAGTCATCGGCGGAAACTTCCGTCTCGACGCGCTTCAGGCGGCGGTGATCTCGGCAAAGCTGCCGCACCTGGATGCGTGGACAGCGGGTCGCCAGAAGAACGCCAAGCGCTATGATCGGCTGTTCGAGGAAGCGGGGCTGGTGGCAGCAGCACAGGATTCTTCGCGGGTTGGCCTGCCGAAAGTCCGAGAGAATCGCCACATTTACAACCAGTACGTGATTCGCGTTTCCCACCGTGATCAATTGCAGGAATCGTTAAAAGGCCAGGGCGTCGGCACAGAAGTCTACTATCCGGTGCCGATGCATCTTCAGGAATGTTTCGCGTATCTTGGGCATAAAGCCGGCAGTTTCCCTGAAAGTGAAAAGGCAGCGAACCAGACGCTGGCGATCCCAGTCCATCCGGAGCTTTCGGAAGCCGAAGCGCAGTACGTAGTTGGCTGCGTTCGCGATTTCTATGCAAAGGATTCGTCCAGCAAGGGAGTGCTTACGCGCAGCTCGTAGCGATCTGCGAAACCGCCGCTGATGCGGCTGAACGGCAAGCATGGCCACCTCCCTTACCTACGTGCTGGTTACGCCGGCGCACAACGAAGCTCAGTTCATTGAGCTAACGATTCAGTCTGTGATGGCACAGACTGTTCGGCCAATGAAGTGGGTCATTGTGAGCGATGGTTCAACCGATGGCACCGACGAGATCGTCAAGAAATATACGTTAGACAACCCGTGGATCGAGTTGGTGCGAATGCCGGAGCGGACCGAGCGGCACTTTGCTGGGAAAGTTCATGCCTTCAACGCCGGTTATGATCGGGTGAAGCAACTCGATTACGACGTGATCGGCAGTTTGGATGCCGACATTTCCTTCGACACCGATTACTTCGCGTTCCTGCTGGGCAAACTGGCGGAAGACCAACGATTGGGCCTGGTAGGAACACCATTCAAGGAAGGTTCGAACTCCACTTACGATTACCGGTTTACAAATATTGAACATGTGTCCGGCGCCTGCCAGCTTTTTCGCCGGGAATGCTTTGAGAACGTCGGTGGATACGTGCCGGTTAAGGGCGGGTGCATTGACCATATCGCTGTTCTTACCGCACGGATGAAGGGGTGGAAAACTCGAACGTTCACGGAGAAAGTGTGCTTCCACCACCGCGCGATGGGAACGGCCAAGCAGGGTATTTTGTCAGCGAGATTCCGGAATGGTGGCAAGGACTATGCCATCGGGAACCATCCCACGTGGGAAGTGTTCCGAGCCGTCTATCAGATGACGAAAAAGCCTTTCGTAATTGGCAGCGTGATGCTGATTTCCGGTTACGCCTGGGCCGCGGTTCGTCGCGTAAAGAGGCCGGTGAGCCCGGAACTTGTGGCATTTCAGCGGCGGGAACAAATGCGGCGCCTGAAGAACTTCCTTTCCGGCGGAAAAGCCCATTCTCACCGGCCAGTCGAACCGAAGTGCGTTTGAACGGCATGGAAACGCTCAGCAAATCTCCGGCCGCCACTACGCAGGAAAACCCAGATGTTGCGCGCGCGGGCGCTCTTATTCTGAATGCGGATGATTGGGGCCGGGATCAGGAAACCACCGACCGGATCTTCGATTGCCTCAAGCGCCAGACCATTTCTTCGGTAAGCGCGATGGTTTTCATGGAGGATTCGCAGCGATCAGCAGCGATGGCCTGCGAAGCGAAAGTGGATGCCGGTCTGCACTTGAACTTTACGACGCGTTTTTCGGCGCCCGGCGTACCGCCCAAACTTGGCCAGGCCCAGTCGAAGATCGGCGCCTATCTCCTGCGGCGGCGTTTTAATTCTGCTGTTTTTCATCCGGGACTGATCCGTGATTTTGAGTACGTGGTCGCTGCGCAACTGGAGGAATTTCAGCGTCTCTATGGCACAGCGCCGAAGCGCGTCGATGGCCATCATCACATGCACCTTTGCGCCAATGTGCTTTTCCGCGGCTTGCTGCCGGGCGGAACGGTGGCGAGGCGAAATTTCTCGTTTCAGCCGGGAGAGAAAAGCTGGATCAATCGCCAGTATCGGCAAGTGGTGGACCGTGCGCTGGCGCGCCGCCATTGCCTGACGGATTATTTCTTTTCTTTGCCTCCGCTCGAACCGCACAGCCGGCTCGAGCGCATTCGCGAACTGGCCGAGGATTTTGTCGTTGAAGTGGAGACCCATCCGGTGAAGGCCGATGAGTACCGCTTTCTCATGGAGGATGGAGTTGTGCGCTGGAAGAAAGATCTGCCGATCGCTTCGCATTTTGCAGTGTCTGTGAGCAAAACTGTTTGCTGACGGATTCTTATGGTTACCGGAATGAAGCTCGCCCGCTTTATCGAGGGAATATGTGGTTGTGCTCGCGGGAAAGAAAATTAGCCTTTTTACAGACAGGAGTAGGACTTTGGGAATGAAGAATATAAGCAAACAGCAAAGCCAGGATACGGGCATGGCCATGGTGCTTCTGCTATTGCTCCTGGACCTGAAGATGAAGCGGCAAGGGCTGCTGGTAGGAGCTGTGGTCTTGCACGTTTTGAATATGACCGTGCCGAAAATCTATAAGCCGGTTGCGGTGGTCTGGCTTGGGTTTTCGCATGTGCTGGGCACGGTGATGTCCAAGGTTTTACTGTCGATCTTGTTTTTTGGTGTGGTGACCCCGATCGGCCTTTTGCGCCGGCTCTTCGGCAAAGATTCCTTACACTTGCGAGCCTTCAAAGCGAGTAAAGGATCGGCCCTGTCGGTCAGGAACCATGTGTTCGCGGGCCAGGACATCGAAAAACCTTATTAAGAGGGAGAAACGAGCATGGAATTCTTAAGAGACTTGTGGGGATTTCTAAATCAGAGAAAGAAGTTCTGGTTGCTGCCGGTGATCCTGATTCTTCTGGGATTCGGAATCATCATGGTCTTCGCCGCGGGTTCAGCGATTGCGCCCTTCATCTATACCTTGTTCTAGTCTTTTGCCGCGCTCACGCGCGAAATAGAGGAAATCAGCAATGAGAAATGTGATTTTGGGTATTTCTGCGTTCTATCACGACAGCGCGGCCGCAATCCTCGTTGACGGAGAGATTGTGGCTGCGGCGCAGGAAGAGCGCTTCACTCGGAAGAAGCACGATTCGTCATTCCCCAGCAACGCATGCCGCTACGTCATGCAAGAGGCGGGCGTAAATTATAAGGACCTGACGGCGATCGCCTTTTATGACAAGCCGTTTTTGAAGTTTGAGCGCTTACTGGAAACGTATCACGCGTTTGCTCCTGCGGGATTCGTCAGCTTCGTTTCGGCGATGCAAGTATGGATCAAGGAAAAGTTGTTCATGAAGCGGCTGCTGAAAGAGCAACTGGCCGAATTGGGCGATGGCAGTGTCCCGATTTATTATCCGGAGCACCATTTGTCTCACGCCGCCAGCGCTTTTTATCCTTCGCCCTTCGAAGACGCCGCCATTGTTACGGTGGACGGGGTGGGAGAATGGGCCACGACCACGATCGGCCACGGCAAGGGCAAGGACATCGAAATTCTCAAGGAACTGCAGTTTCCGCATTCCGTGGGGTTGCTGTATTCCGCGTTTACGTATTACACGGGTTTTGCGGTAAACAGCGGGGAATACAAGTTGATGGGCTTGGCTCCCTATGGCGATCCGAAATCGCCACGGACCGCGGAGTTTAAACAAAAAATCGAGACGGAACTCGTCGATGTTCGCGAAGACGGCTCGATTCTGCTGAATATGGAGTATTTCGCATACGCCACCGGTTTGAAGATGGTGGACGAAGAGAAGTGGCAAAAATTGTTTGGCGTTCCGCGCCGAAAGCCGGAATCTGAAATATCCCAGGTGTATATGGACATGGCGCTGGCCATCCAGGAGGTCACCGAAGAGATCGTATTACGCCTGGCGCGTACCGCGCGGGAATTGACGGGTAGCAAGTATCTGGTGCTTGCCGGCGGTGTGGCGCTGAATTGCGTGGCGAACGGAAAAATCCTGCGCGCGAAAATCTTTGACGACCTGTGGATTCAGCCCGCAGCCGGAGACGCCGGCGGAGCGATTGGCGCGGCTTATGCCGTGTGGCACATCCATGAAGGGAAGGAACGCCATCTCAATGGGCATCGCGACGCGATGGCGGGTTCTTATCTCGGCCCGGATTTCTCCGATAAGGATGTCTTGCGCGATCTGCAGCGGTACGGCGCTAAGGCGCACTACTACGAGGATTTTCAGACATTGGCGTCCGATGTGGCGGCCCGCCTTGCGGATGGCAACGTGATTGGATGGTTCCAGGGCCGAATGGAGTTTGGACCGCGCGCCTTGGGCAATCGCAGCATTTTGGGAGACGCGCGTAACCCCGAGATGCAGAAAAAACTGAATCTCAAGATCAAGTATCGCGAAGGATTCCGGCCATTCGCGCCGTCCGTACTGGAAGAGGAGGTCGCGACCTATTTCGATCTCGACCGAGAATCGCCGTACATGCTTCTGGTGGCTCCGATCCGCGAAGATAAGAAAATCCCGCTACCCGAGCGCTATCACGAAAAGGCTCTGTACGACCGGCTGTATTTCCTGCGGTCCGACCTTCCGGCCATCACGCACATTGATTACTCGGCCCGCGTGCAGAGCGTGAGCCGCGAAACGAATCCTCGCTACTGGCAGCTGATTGATCAGTTCAAGCGGCTGACCAGTTATGGCGTTATCGTGAATACCAGCTTCAACGTGCGCGGCGAACCTATCGTCTGCACCCCATCTGACGCGTATCGCTGCTTCATGCGTACGGAGATGGACTTTCTGGTGGTAGGAAATTATCTCTTGGACAAGAAAGACCAGCCCAAGATGTCCGAGAACGGCGATTGGCGCAAAGAATTCAAGCTGGACTAAGTTGATTGGGAGACGGGTAAATTTAGGTCATGAAACTTAAAAACGTTCTGGTCAATTTAGTTGTGATGGCCGTGTCGATCGCGGTCGGATTGGTTTTGGCGGAGTTTGTGGCGCGATTCGTGATTAATCCTGCCGACGTTTTGAAGCTGGAGGTGGTCAGCGACCCGATCTTGGGAGCGGTTCCGTCACCCAGTTCCCTGGCAGGATTCGACCGCTGGGGTTTTCGCAACCGGAAGGTACCAAAAACAGCGGACATTGTCGCCGTCGGCGATTCTCACACCTACGGAAACACGGCGCGGATGGTTGACTCGTGGCCATACGTGCTGGGCGAATTGACTGGCGAGCAGGTCTACAACATGGGTTTGGGAGGCTACGGACCAAACCAATATTTTTATCTCTCGAAGACCAAAGCGTTCGAGTTAAAGCCCAAAATGATTCTGTGGGGCTTGTACATGGGCGATGACTTCGAAAATGCGTTTTCGAACACATACGCGCTTGATTACTGGGCTTATCTCAGGAAGCTGCCCCCGCAAAAGGTCCAAGAAAATATTTGGGAGGTTCCGCCGAATGGGCCCAGCTTGAATAAGAAGATACGCATCTGGCTGTCTCGCCACAGCGTGATCTACCAGTTGGTTTTTCATATGGGTCTGGGAAAACGGGTGGAAGGCGAGTTCACGACGAAAAATGCGGCGCAGCTCTATCCGGGGCTGGCGACGTCCATCGTCCTTCCGGACAAGAATATCGCGGAAGCCTTCCGTCCCAAGGGCGTGTTGTTCGGGTTGGATCAAGACGATCCGCACGTTCGCGAGGGAATTCGCATCACCCTCGAGCTGATCAAAGAGATGGACGATCTGTGCAAGCAAAACCATGTGCAATTTGTGGTGGTGGTGATCCCGACGAAGGAAACCGTGTTTGCGGATTACCTTGAGCACAACGCCTCGCTGCCCCTCGACGATGTACTGGACAAAGTGATTGCCAACGAGCGCATTGCCAGAACTCAGCTATTTACGTTTTTGGGTGATAACCATATACCGTCGATCGACACATTGCCGGCGTTACGCAAGTCGGTCGGCCAGCATTTATATTTTGACGGTGCAACGGACATGCACCCCGGCAAAAATGGCTATCACGTGATCGCGGAAGCTGTGGCGGAAGCTTTGAAGCAGGGAATCGGCCAGCCGCAGCCGGCGGCCGCCAGCAAGTGATAAAAACAATTGCAGATGATCCGTTCCCGCAGTCGCTTCGTGCCAACCCATGCCACGCACCACTGTCCTCGTAGGGTTCGCCGAAGCTGTATCGGCTCCGGAAACGGTGTGGAGTCTCGTAGACGGTGGGTACCGCGTCGTTGCCTTCGCGCGAAAAGGACGCGCCTCCGCACTGCGCCACAGCCGGCATGTGGTGTGCCACGAGATTTGCGCACCGGAGTCTGACCTTCAGGCGTCGCTGTCGGATCTGCGCTCCCTGTTGAGTTCCCTCGGCCCGCAGGAGGGAGATGCTGAGTCCATCCTCTTCCCGCTGGATGATAAAGCAGTTTGGTTGTGCAGCCAGATCGGGCCAGTGAGCGGTTGGCGTCTGGCTGGGCCGGAAAACGGTTGCGCTGAATTAGCGTTGAAAAAAAATCTGCAGGTGGAGTTGGCTCGTGAGGCTGGGTTTAATGTGCCCCAGACGGTGCTCGCGACCAGTGCGAAAGACCTGCTGGATTTTGTCGCCAAGGAATCCTTTCCCGTCATCCTGAAGTCGGCAGATTGCGTGCCGATCTACCAGGGACGCATAACGTCATGCCGGAACTGGATCTGCGCCAACCGTGATGAATTGGATCGCGCCATCGCGGAATGGGGAGAACGCGTACCGCTTCTGTGCCAGACGTTTATCTCCGGAGTCGGCGAAGGTGTTTTTGGAATCGTGGCGCCCGACGGCGTAAGAGCGTGGAGCGGCCATCGCAGAATAAGGATGATGAATCCGGAAGGTTCGGGATCGAGTGCCTGCGCTTCGCAACCGGTGCCAGAGGAAATCAGATCAATAGCCCGGAAATTTCTGACGAAGGCGGGATGGCGCGGCCTGTTCATGATCGAATTATTGCGAGACGCCGCAGGAAATCTCTGGTTCGTGGAATTGAACGGCAGGCCGTGGGGAAGTATCGCGCTTTGCCGCCGTCAGGGACTGGAATACCCGGCGTGGCAAGTGGAATTGTTACTGGACGAGCAATCGTCCGCGGGACTGCAAGTCACTTCGACTGCTGAAATTGTATGTAGAAGCATTGGGCGCGAACTTGTCCACCTGCTCTTCGTTCTACGCGGGCCGAAATCGAACGTAACTCGCGAGTGGCCATCGTTCTGGAAATCTCTCGGCCAAGTTTTTCATTTTCGCCGTAGTGATGGCCTTTATAACTGGCGTCGTGACGATGCGAAAGTGTTTTTTGCAGACTGTTACTACACCGTGCACGACAACGTTTTTAAGTAGGCAAACCGAGCGCGTATGGAATTGTTAGCGGCGTGTCATGTGCATTCCAAATGGTCTTACGACGGTAGCTGGACGCTAGAAGCGCTAAGCGCCCGGTTTAGCCGCCGCGGGTACCGCGTATTGATGATGACCGAACACGACCGGGGATTTTCGGCCGCGCGCTTGGAGGAATATCGCAAGGCCTGCGCCGAGGCGAGTACGGAGAAGATACTGGTGGTGCCGGGAATTGAGTACAGCGACGCGGGAAATCGTGTGCACGTTCTGGTGTGGGGCCCTGTGCCGTTCTTGGGCGAAGGGTTGACCACCAGCGAAATGCTCGAAGGAGTGCGGGCTTCGAATGGGTTGGCGGTGCTAGCGCACCCATCGCGAAAGGACGCCTGGAAGTCCTTTGAACCGTATTGGGCGGAACGGCTTCTGGGAATTGAAGTGTGGAATCGAAAGTATGACGGCTGGGCGCCCAGCACCACTGCGGGCGGATTACGGAATAGCGCGAACCACACGATTCCATTCGTGGGTCTCGACTTCCACACCATCCGGCAGGCTTTTCCCTTGGGCATGGCGCTCAATTTGGATGGCGACGTCACCGAGGACAGCGTGCTGAATTGCTTGCGATCGGGCGGATGCTATCCCCGCGCTCTGGGCCTTTCTCTCAATAAGAGTGCAATCCGTGGCTTTTATCCGGCTCTAAGAGTGGCGGAGAAGTGCCGGCGATTCGCTGCGTCGACTGTCCGTCGCTCTAAAGCGTCAGTACGCCGTCGCATGACGGCAAATCATTCGTAGAGAACGCGATCTGCTCGCCGATCAACCATGAAAGCCAACCACATTTCCGTTTGCATCTGTACTTTCAAACGGCCGGAACTGCTGACTTACCTGCTACAGCGGCTGAATTATCAGCAGACCGAAGATTTGTTCACCTATTCCGTGGTGGTGGCCGACAATGATCCGGCCCAATCCGCGCGGCAGACCGTCGAGGCCTTCCTGCCGTCTGCGAATATGCCGGTGAAGTATTGCCACGAATCCGAACAAAACATAGCGATGACGCGGAACAAGTCGCTGCAAAACGCGGATGGCGAATTTATTGCATTCATCGACGACGACGAATATCCCGTGGACGATTGGCTTTTGCATCTGTTCAAAACACGACTTGCTTACGAGGTGGCCGGAGTCCTCGGCCCGGTAAAACCGTATTTCCAGCAAAAACCGCCAAAATGGGCGGAAAAGGGGCGTTTTTTTGACCGGCCCAGCTACCCGACCGGCTACGTCCTCAATTTTAGCCAAGCGCGCACGGGAAATGTGCTGTTCAAGGCGGAGATTCTGGCAGGCACCGACGAGGCCTTCCGGACGGAATTCGACACCGCGGGAGAGGACATCGATTTTTTTCGCAGGATGATGGACAAAGGATTTAAGTTCGTGTGGTGCGACGAAGCGGTCGCGCACGAACTGGTGCCCAATTCCCGGTGTACGCGGCGCTATTTGTTAAGACGGGCGCTTCTTCGCGGCAGCAACTTTTCCAAGCATCCAGCCCATCGCCTGAAGAATGCGATGAAATCTCTGATTGCGGTGCCCTGCTACCTGATCTCCTTGCCATTTCTCATTTTGTTCGGCGAGCACGTTTTTCTGCGCTACCTGATCAAGCTGCTGGATCACGTCAGCCGCCTCCTGTCTTATGCCGGCTTACCGGTACTGACGCAACGGCAGACGTAAAGAGAATTTCGAACGAAGAACAGCTTCGAATCGATTGCAGTTCAAATATCAACCGAATTGGAAAGGCATCACTGATGAAAGTTTGTGGTCACGAGATTAGAGTCCAGGGCAAACTCCTCAAAGTCGCGCGCCTGGAAGGCGACCTGTATCACTTTTTGGATAATCCAGAAGAAATGTTGGATGGCCTGCGCCAGTGCGAAGAACGAATCGATCTTTTCACCTTCATACAGAAGCTTCCGGATAGTACGCCTAAATATTCTTATCCTATCGAGTGGGACAACGTCGCCGCGGTGCCCGTGTCCACCTACGATCAATGGTGGAAGAGCCAGATTACTTCGGAGGCCAGGAATCGCGCGCGCCAAGCGGAGAAGCGTGGCGTGGTCCTCCGCGTGGTGCCGTTCGACGACACTCTCGCCAAGGGTATCTGGGAAATCTACAACGAATCGCCCATCCGGCGCGGGCGCAAGTTTCCGCACTATGGGAAAAACTTTGAAACCGTCTATAAGGAAGCGGCGACTTTTCTTGATGACAGCGCTTTCATCGGGGCTTATTTCGAAGACAAATTGATCGGATTTGTGAAGATTACCGCGGATCAATCGAGAACGCAGGCGAACTTGATGAATATTCTCTCGACGATTCATCATCGGGAAAAAGCGCCGACCAACGCGTTGATCGCCCACTCCGTCCGCTATTGCGCGGAAAACAACATCGGTTATCTCGTCTACCAGCGATTTTCTTACGGCAAGAAAAAGGACGACGGAATCGCGAAATTCAAAGAGGTCAATGGCTTTAAGAGATTCGATCTTCCCCGTTACTTTGTGCCCCTCACCAATGTGGGCCGGGCGGCTCTGCAACTGGGCCTTCATCGAAAACTAGCGGATCGTTTGCCGGAATCGGTGGCCGAGAAGCTTCGCGAACTTCGAAATAACTGGTACAACCGGAAGTCGCAAGATATCAAGCAGTCCGCTTAGTTCCAACTATGCCCGGAATCGTCGGAATCATTACCACCAAGCCCCGTGAACAAGCTGTTCGCGAGTTGGCCCAGATGGTCAGGGCCCTCGGTCACGAGTCTTTTTACACCTCGGGCACGTGGGTCGACGAGGAACTCGGCGTCTATGTGGGGTGGGTCGCCCAGCATGGCGCATCTTCCGAACGTATGCCTCTGCGGAACGAACGGGGCGACGTAGCCTTGATTTTTTCCGGCGAAGAATTTTCAGGGAATGCAAACAGTAACTCGGCTCAAACAACAGGGCCACCAGATCGAGGGAGAAGGCCTGGAGTATTTGGTCCACTTGTACGAAGAAGATACCGCTCATTTTTTCGCCGAATTGAATGGGACGTTCCAGGGATTGCTGGCGGATCGCGTGCGCGGTACGGCAACGCTCTTCAACGATCGCTATGGGATGCAACGCATCTATTATCACCAGGCGAATGACGGCTTCTACTTCGCCGCGGAAGCCAAGGCCATCCTGCAAGTTCGGCCGGAGACCCGCAAGGCCGACATGCGCGGGATTGGCGAGTTCATCTCCTGTGGCTGTGTACTGGAGAATCGCAGCTTGTTCCAAGGGATCCAAGTGCTTCCGGCCGGTTCCGCCTGGGTCTTTCGGAAGGGCGCGCTCGAGCAGAAGGACTTTTATTTCAAGGAAAAAGAGTGGGAAGAACAGCCGCTATTAGATCCCGAGACTTACTACCGCAATCTCCGCGATGTATTCTCGGAAACGCTGCCGCGTTATTTCGGAGGTAATCAGCGCCTCGGGATGTCGCTAACCGGAGGATTGGATACACGGATGATCCTGGCTTGGCACACGCCTGCGCCACAGTCGCTTCCGTGCTATTCCTTTGGCGGAATGTTCCGAGATTCCCAGGACGTGATGTTGTCGCGAAAAGTTGCGGCGGCTTGCCAGCAATCGCTTCAGCTCATTCCCGTGGGGAGCGAGTTCCTGTCGCAATTCGCTCGCTGCGCCGAACGCACGGTTTATCTGAGTGATGGCTGCGTCGACGTGAGCCATTCTCCCGACCTTTTTGTGAACGAGCGGGCCAGGCAGATCGCGCCCGTCCGGCTTACGGGGAATTATGGCGGCGAGGTGTTGCGGCGCGTGCGGGCCTTCAAACCGGTAATGCCGGTTACGGATTTATTTTGCCCAGAGGTTCTAAGCCAGATTCAAGCCGCGCAAGCCACTTATGATGCTCAAATTCACATTCATCCGCTATCCTTCGCGGTCTTCCGTCAAGCGCCCTGGCACCATTACGGCTTACGAGCGTTAGAGCAGACGCAACTTTCCATACGCTCGCCTTATCTGGATAACAACTTCGTGCGCACGGTATTCCAGGCGCCGGATTCCGCGTGCCGGAACAACGATATTTGTTTGCGCTTAATTGGCGAAGGGAATCCCGATTTGTTGAAGATCAGGACCGATCGCGGCTACGGAGGCAATTCCGGCCGCTGGGTGACGGCGATTTTGCAAGAGTATCTCGAGTTTACTGCCAAGGCGGAATACGCTTACGATTACGGAATGCCCCAGTCTGTGGCGCGCGTCGATCACCTGCTCAAACCTCTGCACATCGAACGACTCTTCCTCGGGCGGCACAAGTTCTACCATTTTCGCGTGTGGTACCGGGATGCGTTGTCGAATTACTTGCGGGATGTATTGTTAGACTCAAGAACTCTGTCGCGCCCCTACTGGGATCGCCGCCGTCTCCAAGAAATCGTAGACGGCCATCGCAAGGGGGGATCGCAACTATACAACTGCGATTCATAAGGTGCTCACCTTGGAACTGGTGCATCGCCTGTTCATCGATCGGCCAGCGGGTCCTCTCGCAGACTCGGCGGATCTTGTCGCCGAGGTGAATGTGGCACCCACTTTATAGATACGCTGAACCGGAACGCATACCCATCGGATGACCCTGCCAACAAAAATGACGGTTCCAGACTTCGCCACAGCCGTTCCATCGACCAACCCACGGCCAAATGCGATCGCCGGAGTCGCGACCAAAACGGTGGTTCGCAATACGGCGCTGGATTTCACAAAAGGCGCGCTGGTATTGTTCATGGTTTTGTATCACTGGTTGAACTATTTCCATGGCCAACACGGTACTGTGTTTCGCTACCTGCGATTCTTGCCACCGTCGTTCATATTCATAACGGGCTTCTTGGTCTCCAACGCGTACCTGGCAAAATACCAGCTCACAGATCCGCGACTTCCGAAGCGATTGGTGGTGCGCGGTCTTAAATTGCTGGGAGTGTTTGTCTTTCTGAATCTGGCGATCAGTTTCGTATTTTTCGGTTTTCGAAATCTCAATGCCACGGCACTGTGGGCTGTTTACGGTACGGGGAACGTGGCTGTTGCGGGCAGCGGAAAAGCGGCGGCGTTTTATATATTGGTGCCTATCAGCTATTTGTTGTTGCTTTCGGCAGGACTTCTGATTCTTTGCAGAGTCTATCGGCACACGTTTTATGTGGTGTTGGCGCTGTCTTTGATTTCGATTTTTGGCTTGAGCTTATACGGCTTGGGAAGCTCCAACCTGGAACTTGTGAGCATCGGTTTAATGGGACTTATTGTTGGATACTTTCCGATTGAAAAGATCAACGCCGCGGTGCGGCATCCGATACCGATTGTCACACTCTATCTGATCTATACAGTCGCAATTACTCTGCGGGAGCCCAACTATGTTGGGCAGTTTGTAGGGGTGGTTCTTACGCTCATGCTGATTTACCTGCTCGGGAGCACCCGCGGAGGCCCAGGCGGAATTCGACACCAGATCGTTTTGTTGGGCAAATATCCCCTCTTCGGGTATATCGCGCAAATCGCTATATTGCAGCTACTGTACGCCGCGCTTCGGAAGCTCGAACTTCCGATGACCGCTCTGCTTCTCTCGCTTGTAGCTGGGGTGGTTCTTACCTTCTTAGCGGTGAAAACCGTAGATTGGGCGAGATCCAGATCTTCCATGGTCGACAGGTTATACAAAGGCGTCTTCGCTTAGGCCCATCAGTTCCAGAGTGGCCGAATGTTAGAATAACTCGTGGTTATGACTCTCCTCAATCCGGAATCCTGGCGCTCGGGTGTTGCATGCCTCCGATAGTCGCAACAATTCTTTGTTTCATGGGGATCTTCTGGCTCTTCTTCCTTGACCGGGAAGGGTCGGAGAAGACTTCCAAAGCCCTGTGGATTCCTGTTATCTGGCTGCTAATCGGGGGATCGCGAAATGTGGGTCAGTGGATACAGATGTCCTCGCCCATGGATCGCAGTGAACGATACCTGGACGGAAATCCTATCGACCGGGCGGTGCTGGGACTCTTGATGCTGCTTGGATTTATCGTGCTTTTCAAGCGCCACCGTCAGGTCTTGACAATCTTGCGGTCCAGCGGCCCGGTGCTGCTGTTCTTTTTCTACTGCATGGTCAGCTGTGTCTGGTCCGAGTATCCAGATGTGGCGTTGAAACGGTGGGTCCGAGGACTCGGGGACCTTGTGATGGTTTTGGTGATCCTCACCGAGCCGTACTGGATACGAGGACTGAAGCGGGTTATGACTCGAGCCGCTATTCTGCTTTACCCGTTGTCGATTTTGTTCATCCGGTACTATCCCGATCTGGGTCGAGGATATAACAACGCCGGTTCCACGATGTTCTGGACGGGCGTTACGACCGACAAGAACGGCCTCGGAATGATCTGTTTGGTTTTCGGGCTGGGGACTGTGTGGCGGTTCCTGGAGATTTATGAAGGACGAGAAGGAGACGACATAAAGAAGCCACGGCTGGCGCAAGGGATTCTTGTCGTTTTCATGTTGTGGCTGTTGTACGAATCCAATTCCATGACGTCCATCATGTGCTTCGTCTTGTCGGGGGCGATCATGCTCATGATTGAGCGCTGGCCGCTGTCTCGTAAACCGGTTGTCGCCGCCGGCCTTGCGTGCGGGGCTGTAGCGATATCGGCATTTGTGCTGTTTGGTGGTGCTGGAGCGCTATTGGAACTCATCGGAAGAAACCCGTCCCTCACGGGTCGCACCGAAGTGTGGCAAGCGCTCCTGCCACTGGCTCAGAACAAGTTGGTAGGCTCTGGGTACGAGAGTTTCTGGTTAGGCGGACGCCTCAAGACGATGGGTGTCTTGACAGACGATTCGATTAACGAAGCTCATAACGGATACCTGGAAATCTATTTGAACCTGGGATGGGTGGGTTTGATCGTCCTGGGAATCGTTATTGTTACAGGCTTCAGAAAGGTGATTCGAACGATCAGTCAGGCGCCCATGATTGGCGCGCTCATGATGGCCTATTTCGTCTCCACGTTGCTTTACAATTTCACCGAGGCGGCCTTCAAGATGATGAGCCCTGTATGGATCATGTTCCTGGTGTCCATGATGGCGCTTCCCGAGGCGGAAGCGGTGGAACCTGTGCCCGTATTTGAAACTCAGCGAAGCCGCAAGTTCGAAAAACTGGAGCCGCGGTTTGGCAACTCGCTGAGAGCGGGCTCCAGCAGAGAGAAAGTCAAGGCCGTGCGAACGCGTTCTATTACCGCTAGGCGTTCGTCGTAGCCCGGCAGTTCAGCCCAACAAGAGGTCCCGGGGTCGCGAGAGGGTTACTGAACGACTAGAATGAGGTTCTGTGGGGGTGCCGGCGATCCACTACTCGTTGGTGGGGGAGCGGGTGACCCGCTCACAAGGGGGTGTGGGTAGGTGTAAGGAGTGTAGTAAACCGTCCAAGTGTTCGTCGCGGAGCAAGTGTAAAGCGTACCTTGCGATCCCTGATCGGTAGCAAAATAGCCGACGCCAGCCGCTCCTTTTCCTTGAGCCGTCTCAGAGCTGGTTGTGCAATTCGCGGGGCGATTGGACAGCGTGCCAAAACCCATTCCTGAACTACCGTTGAATGGGCTGGTCGAGCTAGTTTGAGCGGAAGCGGACACGGCGTTGAAAGCTTCACGGTTCGCGACCATGTGGTATTTTTTGTAATCGCAGTTTGATGAGCAACTCGGAGGGCGTGCCGCCTCCTTGATCCTCCAGCGTCAGAGAAATCTGTGCCTTTGTATCGGACCAGTAGTTATTCCAGACATAGATCGGCATGTACGTCCCTGTGGCAGGATCACGTCCGGGCTGGCGCCAGCACGGATAGCCGTAGGTACCCGAGCGATTTCCATCCCGGTTCTGAGTTCCGTCGCAGGCGGCGATGCCGCCGTCGATAGAAGGGCCTTGAGCATAATCTCGATAGTGCAAGACGGCGATCGCATCGCTGTTTTTTCCGCTGTAGGATGTCAGGGAGTTGTTAAAGATCATCATTTCGCCGGAGCCTTGGTGGTGGAACAAGCGATAGCCATCCCCTAATCCGGAAGATGCCGCCCCAGAATTGACACCGATGGAGTTGTTGTAAACCTCAATGTTTGATGGTCCACCGTTATGCGTTACGCCATGAGCAGTAACCAGGCAGTTCGTGCTGGTGTTATGTCTCCATACGATAGCCTGGGAACCCCAGGAATCCATGCAGCCCGTTCGCCGGTATCGGTAATTGTGCTGATCTTGACCGTGTTGTCTTCCACGAACATATTGTTGGCGGTGCCGAGGGGCGAGGATGGCGGGGCATTATTGGTTGCGCCGATCATTTCCATAAGCATCGCGCTGCCTTCCGAATTGAAAGTGTTATGGTCAACCACGCCGTACGTATTCGTCACGCTGGAGTTCTCGCCGAAAAATATGCCGACTGGTGTGGAACTGCTTGAGTAGTTCAGTGTGTTATGGTCGATACGCACCTGCGTAAGCGTCCCCGTGCAGCCGCTGCAGGCGTTGCCGAACCATACGAAGGATCCCCCACTCAAATTGGCCACAAAACCGGAAATTCTGTACAGGTTGGTGTTGGTATCGCCTGGGTAAGTGCTCATGCCGAACACAGGGCTGGCGGAACTGCTGATCGTGCAGCCTCCCGCGCTGGCACAGATGAGCGTGATGCCCTTGGAATTTGACAACAAAATCGTGCTGCTCCAGGAATAGGAACCTGTGGCAAAGGTAATCGTTGCGCCATTGGAGGCGGAACCGACGGCGGATTGAACGTTGGACGCTGAGGCCCCCGCCGGGCAAGACCAGGTGGTGCCACTGCCGGAACAGGCGGCTTGAACCGCTACCGAACTAAAAACGAAGACTAGTACCGCAAAAAGAAATCGCTGCATCATTACAACCTCCGCAAATTATTCGTGTTTCCAGTGGGCCTTTGACCAAGAGAAGAGGAAGGACAGCTAAGCTTGGCCAAGAAAGGAAGCAGCGACTGCACGTGCCCCATGGTGTCTCCCTGTGCCTCTTCAAATCCTAGCATCCAAGCCCGGCAAAGCGACCGTCTGGACGGCCGTCAAGAAGCAGGCGTGGTGCCCTGTACGAATTATCGATAGCCGGCGGGAGCGCATACTACTGGTCGCAAGTACTAACTTGGGACAGGTGGGTAACTTCATCCCTGGGGTAGGCCCAAAAGTGACCCTCGGGGGCTGAACCCACCCCGAGTATCCCGTTCCGGCAGTGTGGAAAAGGACACCGAAGACGATGGGCATACTGATTCGCATAGACGTCGACCGGCCTTATGGCAGACAGCCTGTCGCCCGGCACCTTCTCAGCCGGATAAGTTCCGACCTCTACTTCCCGAAGGTCGAAGCATTTGGTTATCTTAATGAGTTACAAACAGTACTCAATTGGCTGAATGCCGAGCGCGCCCGCTCCTACGTGTTCTTTCGCCGGTGTACGCTTCCTTCTGGGCCCATCCTCGACCTGTTACATCAGGGCGGTCACGAAATCGGGTTGCATCTTGAGAATTCTCGCTCTATGTCCACGTTTCAAGAAGAAAAACAGATGGTCGAGCGCCACGTCGGCAACCAAGTGCGCTCCATGTCGAAACACGGCTCGGGCGGCCAAAAGTATGGTTTCCACCATCATGCTCCCTACGAGCCGGAGCGGTATGTCGAATGGGCAGAGCGGAGTTCGATGCGCTTGTTCCTTGGGAATCTAGAGGATCCCGAACTAGAGCCGTTGAAGAGTGCCAATGGCCTGACCGTTTTTCCGGGTGCTTTTTGGCTCGAGACCCCCTGGAGAGACACGAAGAAATTCCCGATAGAGTGGTTAGTGGACAATGCCCGGCACCGGGACATCGTCTTGTTGATCCATCCGGAGAACGTGCTGGCGCAACCGGAATTGGCTGCAGACTTTAAGAGGTTGATCAAGACGCTGGAATCGAGGATTGTCGCGTGAGCGTCGGACCTTCCACACCCAAAACGGTCCTGATGATGGCTTACACGTACTACGAGGTGGACCCTCGGGTGATCCGTGAGGCCGAAGCGGCCGTTGAGGCGGGATTTGACGTCGACGTTCTGGCGTTGCGGCGTCCTAGTGATGCTCCCTCCGAGATGATCCGTGGTGTGCACTTGATCCGGCTGAATCAGGCAAAGTTCCGCGGCCGCAATGCCGTCAGGTACCTGTTAGCTTATTTGGAGTTTTTTCTTCGCTGCTTCGCCAAGACCACCGTTGCGTTCTTCCAGCGGCGTTATGCCGTAATTCATGTCAATAACATGCCGGATTTCCTGGTCTTCAGCACGATCATTGCAAAGTTATTCGGCGCCAAGGTCATTCTGGATATTCACGATCCCATGCCCAATACCTTTGCCTCCAAGTTCAAGGGAGGAGAGAGCGGATTCTTCTTCCGGCTGCTTCTCTGGCAAGAACGGCTCAGCGCCGCCTACAGCGACCGCGTAATCACCGTGCATGATCCCGTTAAGGAAGGCATCCTGCTGAAACATGGCCTGGCGTCGGATTCGATTGACGTCATCGCGAACTTCGCCGACGAGAAGCTCTTTCCTCTTCGCGAATCCTTCAGCGTTAACGGCAAAACGCGGTTCGTGTTCCATGGAACGATCCTGGAGCGTTCGGGCCTGGGCATGTTGATGACCGCGCTGTCTATGGTTCGCCATAAAGACAAGATTGCGGTGAAGATTGTTGGCGAAGGAGATTTCAGTCAGCCGCTGCGGGAAATGATCCAATCGCTTCATCTGGAAAATGTCGTTGAATTCGATAACCACGGCTACCAAGTCCATGCCATCTCCGAGAAAATCAGCGACTGCAGCGTTGGGCTTGTCCCTTTGGTGATTTCCTCGGTAACAAACTACGCCCTTCCGTTGAAGTTGATCGAATATATATCCATGGGTCTGCCGGTTGTGACGGTTCGCAGCTACGCCATTTCCTATTACTTTGGTGAAGAAGATTGCATTTTCTTTGACTGGAATGAGCCCGGTTCCCTAAGTGCCGCCTTCGACAGGATCGCCGAAAATCCGGAACTGCTGCTTCGTTACCGCGAGCGATGCCGTAGCTTTGCGCGAACGATTTTCTTGGAATGCCGAAAAGAAGAAATACGCGCAATTGCTGCGGAAGATGTCCAATTGCTGATTTCAGCTAGCCAGCCCCAGACAAGTTCGTAGTCGAACTTTGGAGAGTCATGAGAACGGTAGCGCAAAGTATCCAGGACGTGACACGGTGGGTGGAAACGCACGACTATCGGGCCTATGACCCCGGCGACGGTGACCTGTCTTTCCTGCGCTACCTCACGTTTAACAAACATTTCCCGAAGCGGTTGCTGACCGGGGCTGTTCTTCGCATTCCTTTCCATATCAGGCCATTGATCGGCATAAAGCCGCACACCTCCACCAAAGGCATGGGCTATATGGGATGGGGCTATTCGAAGATGTATGCGCTAACCCGGGCTGAGGAATACCGCCAGCGCGCGGAGCACTGTTTCGAATGGCTAATCGCGAATCGATCCAGTGACAAATATTATTGTTGGGGAAACCATTTCTCGTTTTCAACGCGGGCGGGCACCATACCGAAACACACCCCGACGATCGTCTGGAGCAGTCTAATCGCCTTGGCGTTCCTGGAAGCGTATGAAGTTCTGGGCACATCCAAATACTTGGAAGTCGCCACGAGCACAGCCGAATGGGTGAAAACCCTTCCGCGGGAAGTGACCAGCCGCGGCACGTGCCTCAGTTACGTACCGTTCCGGCAAAGTTCCATTCACAACTCCAACATGTTAGGCGCCGCCCTTCTCGCGAAGGTTGCGGCTCACACGAAGGATGCCGACGCGGTCGCGTTGGCGCGCGACGCCATGATTTATAGCTGTGCGCGGCAGAATGAGGATGGGGCTTGGTTCTACGGTGAAGCCTCCCACTACCACTGGATCGACAATTTTCATACCGGCTACAACCTGGATTGTTTGAAACGCTACATCGACAGCACCGGAGACCGCGAGCTCGAGCCGAACTTGCGGCTTGGCTTCCGGTATTTCAAGGACCATTTCTTCGAACCCGACGGAACTCCGAAATATTATGAGAATAAAACGCAACCCATAGACATCCAGTGCGCCGCCCAAGCCATCGACACGCTCGCATTTTTCTCCACTGATGATCCGGAGTCGTACGAATTGTCCATGAAGGTTGCGCGCTGGACCATCGATAACATGCAAGCCCCGGACGGGCACTTCTACTACAGGGACCTGGGCTGGATGAAGGTGAAAACGCCGATGTTTCATTGGGGGCAGGGCACCATGTTTAAAGCGCTTGCGCATCTGCTCAGCAAATCAAAAAGCGAAGCGGAAAGCCCGGAGAATTCTGCGGTTCTAAATATGTCAGGCCGCGGCTTACCCTCCTGATTCCGGTGACGATGCTACTGAGGGAAAAAGACCGGAATGAAGAAAAGTCCTTTAGAACTCCCTGTAATCCCGAGGCCATGTGAAGCCGTTTGACCAAAATGGCGATTTTCGCCCATCCGCAGGGCGGCACGATCTGCGCCGTACCGCGGTGCGCGGCGCAAGCGTGACCGTGATCTCTCAGGGTATTGTCTTTGCGGTCCAGACGGTGGCAACGCTTTCGCTCGCTCGGCTCCTGACTCCGATGGACTTCGGAATCCTGGCCATGGTCAGCACGTTTAGCGTCGTGCTGATGAGCGTTGGGCAGAATGGTTACGCTGAAGCGATCATGCAGCGCGAGGAAATGAATGAATCGCTCGCGAGCAATCTATTTTGGATAACCTTTGGTATTGGGACCCTCTTAAGCTTGGTTTTTGCCGCATGCGGTCCGCTGCTGGTAAGGCTTTACGGCAACAAGCTCGTCGCACCCGTCACCGTCTGGATGGCTTTGACAATTTTTATCAACAGCACATCTGTGGTGCATGTTGCCCTACTCAAAAGAGCTTTACGTTTTTCGCTGACTTCGACTCTAAACATCATTTCGAGCATTGGATCGGTTGCCGTGTCGATCATTCTGGCCCTGATGGGCTGGGGATATTGGGCCCTGGTAGTCGGTGCAATTGTTAAGCCGCTAGTACTGTCCATCGGGGCTTGGTATCAATGCCCATGGATTCCCAAGTTCCCTCGTCGAACACCCGGGACAGCTTCCGTTGTTCGGTTTGCGCTGAACGTATACGGTCGCTTCAGTTTCGATTACTGCACTCGAAATACAGACAACCTGCTGGTGGGGTGGCGTTTTGGGCCGTCGTCTCTGGGCTATTACAAGAAGGCCTACGACTTGTTCGTATTGCCTGCAAACCAGCTGATCATTCCGGTTGCAGACGTGGTGCTCTCCACGCTAGGTAAATTGAAACCCAAGTCCATCGAGTATAAGACTTACTTTCTGCGCGGACTGTCGATTCTGGCATTTTCCGGAATGGCGGTTGGCGGCATTCTGACGCTGGCCGGCAAAGACCTGATTCGCGTTCTTTTGGGTGCAAAATGGGCACCCGCGGGAGAAATCTTCGTATTTTTCGGTCCGGGAATTGGCATCATGTTGATTTATATGACCAGCGGCCTGCTACACCTTTCCATCGGGCGAGCTGATCGCTGGCTAAAGTGGGTAGCGGTCGAATTTGTTACCACCGTGTTGTTGTTTCTGCTGGGACTGCGCTGGGGTCCCGTCGGCGTAGCCTCCGCCTGGACCGCGTCCTTCTGCATCCTGCTGGTGCCCGCCTTCTGGTTTGCCGGGAAGCCGGTCGCGCTAAGTGTCGGATCGGTGCTGGCTACTGTTTGGAGGTATGTGCTGGCGTCGCTGGTTGCGGGATTGGCGTGCGTGCTAGTCACTCGGCAAATTCCGTTGTTTGCCGGAAGCGCGGATTTCCTGATCGCCGTTTTGCGGGCCTGCACAGTTTCCCTGTTGTACCTGGCGCTATATTTGGGGGCCATCGTGTTGCTGTATGGCGGGCCTCAGCCGCTCTATCGCTTTGCGCAGCTTTTGCCGGATTTATTGCCCGGAAAACGGTCCCGGGGTGCGGTGGATTCGCCGCCTGAAGTCGCCCCGTCGAAGGCTTCAGAACTGAGCGACGAGGAAAGTGCGGTTCCAGAGACTTATAGACGGTGACTCGGAATATTGTGGAAATGGCTTCGGTTGGGGCCGGATTCAATCCGGCGGCATGAGACAATCAGTAAAATATCCACTGCTATAGAGGAAGAATGTCAATCCAGGAATACGGGCTCAAGCTGCAAAGATACTATCGAAGAACTGCCGCCAGTGTGGTTTTTCGGAAGTCCTTTGCTATTCGACCATCCCGGCCGCTCATCTCGTTTACGTTCGATGACTTTCCGCGGTCGGCTTTCCTGGCAGGTGGATCGATCCTCAACCGATTTGGCCTGGCGGGCACCTATTACGCATCTCTCGGTCTGGCTGGCAAGGATTCTCCGGGTGGGCCAATATTTCGACTTGAAGATTTGATTCCCTTGGTCCAGCAAGGCCACGAACTTGGTTGCCACACCTTCTCGCATCTGGATTCCTGGCGAACGGATGGTCCGACTTTTGAGAATTCGGTTCTCGAAAATCATAAAGCGCTACAGGCCGTATTTCCTGGGGCAAAATTCGAGAGCTTCTCCTATCCCATCAGTTTGCCGCGGGTCATGTCTAAGGCGAGGGTCGCCCCGTATTTCCTGTCTTGCCGGGGCGGCGGTCAGACCTTCAACGTGGGAAGAACGGATCTGAACCAGCTATCCGCCTATTTCCTGGAGAAAAGCCGCGACAATATTCAAGCCGTCAAGGACCTGATCGACGCGAACCGGAAGGCCTGCGGATGGCTCATCTTTGCCACTCACGACATTTGCGAAAATCCTTCGCCCTTTGGTTGTACCCCGGAATTTCTTGAAGAAATTGTCAGGTATGCGGCCGATTCCGGAGCGCAAATTCTTCCCGTTATCCAAGCGATGGAGGCCCTGGGAGCTCCTGGCTGCGACCGCGCAAGACAGAACCGTCGCCCCAATGCTTCCGTGGTCCGATATGTGACTCGGACATCTCAGGCCAAGCCGTTGGTCTCGATCCTAATACCCGCTTTTAACGCCGAGGAATGGATCAGCGACACATTGCGCTCCGCGATTGGGCAAACCTGGGAAAGAAAAGAGATCATCGTTGTGGACGACGGTTCGAGCGACCAGACCGTTGCCATCGCCAGACAATTTGAGTCCAAGAATGTTCGCGTTATCGAACAGAAGAATCAGGGCGCGGCGGCCGCGCGCAATACTGCGTATTCCCTCTCCCAGGGCGATTACATCCAGTGGTTGGATGCCGACGATCTTCTTGCTCCCGACAAAGTCACTCGCCAGATGGGAGTGGCGGAGCAACTGGCCACCAAACGAACACTGCTTTCTTCTGAGTTCGGCAGATTTCTTTACCGCTGGCAAGGCGCAGAGTTTGTCGCGAGTGCGTTGTGGGAAAATCTGTCTCCCGCTGAATGGCTACGGCGAAAGATGGAGCACAATTTGTGGATGCAGACGGCCACCTGGCTCGTCAGCCGTGAGCTAAGCGAAGATTCGGGACCGTGGGATACACGCATGCTTTCCGACGACGACGGCGAATATTTCTGCCGCGTCCTTTTGAAAAGCGACGGCGTGCGGTTTGTTCCCGATGCGAAAATGTACTATCGCGGGTTTCGCTTCAACAGTCTGGCGTACGTCGGCAAGTCCGACCGGAAGCGAGAAGCGCTCTGGTTATCCATGCAATTGCATGTGGCGTACTTGCGGTCGCTGGATGATAGCCGGCAAAGTCGCGAAGCTTGTCTCACGTATCTTCAGCGCAATTTGATCCACTTCTTTCCGGAGCGAACGGACATTCTCCAGCAGGCGGAACAACTGGCGGAGACCTTAGGGGGACATCTTCGGACACCGCATCTCTCGAGGAAGTACTCCTGGCTGATTAAGACCTTTGGCTGGCCAACCGCCAAAGAAACCGCAATGAGAATGAGAAAAGTCCGCTGGTCCCTGGCGATGTCGGTAGACAAGATGAGGTTCCATCTCGAGAGCCGAGACCCAGAGGTGGCCGACCCGGAGCCGGAACCCAGCCTCACCTTCAAGAAGGGCCCGAAATAGCAAGGGGCAACGACGTAACGGGAAAATTTCGTCTGAGGGGAAGCAGTGCGTTGTAGAAACTGATCGAATAAAGACAGAGGATGAATCAAATGAAAAAGTGCGACCTGGCGATCATCGGTGCGGGACCTTACGGATTGTCCCTCGCCGCCTATCTTAAGGCCTACGGCGTCAATTTTCGGATATTTGGCCAGCCGATGGATTTCTGGCTGTCCCATATGCCGAAGGGGATGAAACTCAAGTCCGAGGGTTTTGCCTCCTCCCTCTACGATCCGAAAGCCGAATTCACTTTGCAAACGTACTGTAAGCAGAAAGGCATTGAGTACGCGGATTCCGGCATCCCGGTTCCCTTAGAAGTCTTTGCCGCTTACGGCTTGGAGTTCCAGAAGCGATTCGTACCGCAATTGGAGAAGAAGCTTGTTGAGCAACTCCAGCGCACCGGCGACGGTTTTCAACTGCGCTTGGATGACGGTGAAGTTCTGTTGGCGCGTCGTGTCGTCATTGCTACGGGCCTGACGCATTACGAGAATCTGCCGCCGGCGTTAGCTCAACTGCCGCAGGAATTTGTCACGCACAGCTCGATGCATACCGATCTCGATCATTTCAAAGGTCGGCAAATCGTCGTCGTTGGGGGCGGAGCATCGGCGTTAGACATCGCGGCCCTCCTGAATCAAGTGGGTGCTCACGTGCAAGTGGTGGTTCGCGAATCCCGCGTTCGTTTTCATGATCCACCGGCCAAAGGCGAAACCTCGCTCCTCAGTCGGCTGCGTTCTCCAATGACCGGAATTGGACCTGGGTGGAAGTTATACCTCTGCACCAACGCGCCGCTGTTGTTCCGGCAAATGCCAAAGGAGTTTCGGTTTGAAAAGGTCAAGACTATC
Organism: Candidatus Acidiferrales bacterium; assembly: GCA_963759275.1. Taxonomy (GTDB): domain Bacteria; phylum Acidobacteriota; class Terriglobia; order Acidiferrales; family UBA7541; genus Acidiferrum. The sequence continues at coordinate 179,857 of CAVWYZ010000001.1, forward strand.
CTTGGCCCGGCGCCCGGTTGGTTCGTGAAAGAGCAAATCGTCGGAAAGGTGCCTGTAACACTCGGTGTCTCGATCACCGAGGCGAAAGTACAGGACGGCCGCGTGGTTCTCCAATTGACGGATAAAACGCACAGCCAATCAACAATTGTTGCGGATCACGTCATATCCGGAACAGGCTACAAGGTCGACTTGGGCCGCTTGCCCTTCCTCGATGCGGACCTCAAATCCAGAGTGCAGACGGCGGACAATACGCCCGTGCTGTCGTCGAACTTCGAAACCTCGGTGCCCGGCTTATACATGATCGGGGCCTGCGCCGCTTACACCTTTGGACCCTTGCTCCGCTTTGCGTTTGGGGCAGGATTCACCGCGAAGAGACTGTCTCGGCATCTTCGCCGCAACGCCAAACCCGTAGAAAGTGCATCTAACACCCCAGCCAACCTTGAAGTGAAGGAGAGCGATGAGCTTGCTATTCGGTGATCTCGAAAGATGTAAGCCGGAGGCTTCGCGAATCCGGTTTTCGCTATCTTTCCCATCGAGCGGGAACCGCTTGATTTGCACTTTCGCGGTCGTCAGTCCCGAATGATGCTTTGTCGCCAATCGGAGCAGGGACGGACATGCTGGAGGATGCATATTTCTCGGAGAAAAGTGTGCCGGCCCAACCCTGCGTCCTACTGACCGACACTCAGCGAAATCCCGGGTCGGCCCGACTCGCAATCGGACTCCACAACGCCGGTTGTCGAGTTTCGGGCGTCTGCCCGACTCGCGGGCATCCGCTGCTTTATACTGGCGCGGTCGAGCAAACCTTTCCCTATAGCGGCTTCTCTCCTCTCGAATCGGTGGAAGCTGCGATCACGGCAACTAAACCGGATATCGTCATCCCCTGCGACGACCGGGCGGTGCAGCATCTTCACGAACTGCACGCACAAGCTCTGGTGAACGGGACGAATGGCCGCGCGATAGCGGACGTAATCGAGCATTCACTCGGCCCATCGGCCAGCTATCCGGTGGTTGGCTCTCGCTACGAATTGCTTAAGCTCGCGCGCGAGCAGGGAATCCGTGTGCCGGCCACGATTCCCATTCGTACGGCCGACGATCTCAGAACCTGGAGCGATACCGAGAGCTTTCCCGTGGTGCTTAAAGCCGAAGGCACCTATGGTGGCCTTGGAGTAAGAATTGCCCACTCTCTAAAAGAAGCCGAGCAAATTTTCCTGAAGTTTAATCGGCCGCATCGAACCAGGCGGGTCATCAAGCGCCTGATCGTGAACCGCGATCCTTTCTGGATACGGCCGTGGTGGAAACGACAGCGGCCTGCAGTAATCGCCCAGGCTCATATCCAAGGGCGTCCGGCGAACTGTGCGGTTGCCTGCTGGGAAGGTCGCGTCCTCGCTGGTATCGGCGTGGAAGTACTCACGTCGGAAGGTTCCACCGGGCCGGCGAACGTTGTTCGCGTGGTTGACAGCCCGGACATGATGACCGCTGCGGAGAAGATTGCCCAAAAACTGGGTTTGTCTGGAATATTTGGCTTGGATTTCATGATCGAACAGCAGACCGGTGCAGCGTACCTGATCGAAATGAATCCGCGCTGCACTCCGCTGTGCCACTTCCAGCTTGGCAAAGGGCGCGATATGGTCAGCGCATTGTGGTCCCAGCTTTCCGGTCAACCGCTTCCCGAGGTTCCTCCTGTTACCCAGAACGATGTAATTACATACTTCCCGCAAGCTCACGCAAAATCCATTGAACAGTCGAGTTATTACGACATCCCGAAAGGTGAGCCGGATTTAGTCCGTGAGCTGCTCCGGCCGTGGCCCGACCGCAGCTTACTTTTCCGCTTGGGGCATATTCTCACTTCGTTTCCGGCACAAAAATCACCCGACCTGTAGCACATGTCACGCTGACGTGGCCTGCTTTTTCTCATCCAATGGAACGAACGCTTGATGATTACGCGCACCCATCCCGGGAGAGATAATTTCCGTCTCGCGTAGCTGTCCGCCGCACCGATTTATTCATTTCCCGCCCATGATAATGACCTTTCACCAAATCGATCCGATCCAGGATACGCGCTGGTCTGAATTCGTCGACTGCCATCCCAAGGCATCGATCTTCCACACTGTCGCGTGGTTACAGGCTCTTCGCCGCACATATGGTTACGCCCCGGTGGCCTTTACCACTTCCCCCGCCACCAGCGCGCTCAAGAACGGCCTCTTGTTTTGCCGGATCAATAGCTGGCTCACCGGAAGCCGTTTGGTGTCGCTGCCCTTTTCTGATCACTGCGATCCGCTTTGCGACGAATCGGAGGAACTGAAATTCCTCATCCGTTATTTGCAAACGGCGTTGGCCCATCAAGGATGGAATTATCTGGAGTTCCGCCCCATCCACCCCGATTTTGGCGAGGCGATGGAAAAAGCTGAGCTGCGGCGCGTAACTAGAAACCATCTGCACGCGATCAATCTGCGGCGCGATATCGAAGAGCTGGCTCCGGACCTCACTAACGATTCAGACGAGGTTGTTGCTGGACGAGGCTTGGTCGAGAAACGCGGAAACTCGGAGCAACTTTTACGAGAATTCTACAACCTGTTTGTAGCGAGTCACGCGCAAGACGGTGTTCCGTCAAATCCCTACGTCTGGTTTCAGAATCTACGGGATTGTCACGGCGACGCATTCGATATCCGTTTGGCGTCTTTGAACGGAACACTCGTCGCTGCGCTACTCACATTGCGATATAAAGATACGGTGTACTGCAATAATGGATGTTCTGATCCCCGTTTTGGTGACCGAGAAGCGCTGCCATGGTTGCTGTGGAGAACAATCTTCGCGGCGAAGACCGCTGGGGCAAAGGAAATCGAATTTGGGGAGACGGCGCACGAGGTTGGAAATCTCCTGACGTTCGCGAACCCCTGGGTCTTGGAGAAGAAACGACGGATGTACTGGAAGTATCCTGAAGCTTCTAGCCTGGATTCTGGCGCGAGCTGGAAAATGAAAATGGCCAAGAAAATCTATGCACATCTCCCCCATAAGCTACAGACCTTTACCGGAGGCATGCTTTACAAACACATCGGGTAAGAGACGCATCGTAGAAAGCATTGCAAATTGCGCGCACCCTGAGTCAGCTCAACTATGATTTTCTCTGAAACAAAACTCGCGGGCGTTTTCGACATCCGGCCCGAGCGGATGCAAGACGAGCGGGGATTTTTTGCTCGCACGTGGTGCCAGCAGGAGTTCAACGCCCACGGACTCGATTCCCAACTGGTGCAATGTAGCGTTTCGTTTAACACTCGGAAGGGCACCCTGCGAGGAATGCATTACCAGATGCCACCGTTCGCGGAGGCAAAGCTGGTACGCTGCACGAGTGGCGCGATATATGACGTCGTGCTCGACCTGCGGCCGGATTCTCCCGACTTTCAAAGAATGGATCGCCCTGACCTTGACCGCAGAAAACCACAACATGGCTTATATTCCCGAAGGTTGCGCGCATGGCTTTCTAACGCTGGCCGACGACACCGAAGTGTTCTATCAAATGTCTCAGGTATACAATGCGGGATCCGCACGCGGAGTTCGTTGGAATGATCCGGCTTTCGGGATCGCTTGGCCGGCGGAAGTGACCGTGATTTCAGAACGTGACCGACTGTACGCGGATTTTAAGTAGCTAGATGAAGCCCTTACTTTCTCTGATCAACACGAAGCGGCGCAACTCGGCAACCAACTGTACCGTTTTGCGTCTGAGCTCTATCCCATTTGCCGCAGCATTTCCGGCGATGGACTTCGCAGAACTTTGCGCCTGATCGGCGAACACATACCGATAACCATCTCTGAAGTGCCTTCCGGAACCCAAGTTTTCGATTGGACGGTTCCGAAGGAATGGAACATCCGCGATGCGTACATCAAGTCCCCTTCCGGCGAGCGCATTGTCGATTTCCATAAATCCAATCTGCATGTTGTGAACTACAGCACGCCGGTGCGTGCGGTGATGAGCAAGGAAGAACTGCAGCCGCATCTGCACACCCTTCCGGACCACCCGGACTGGGTTCCTTATCGAACCTCCTACTACAAGGAAGATTGGGGATTCTGTCTTTCGCACAACCAGTTACTCGCCTTGAAAGCGGGCAATTACGACGTCTGTATCGATTCCACGCTTGCCGACGGGCACCTTAGCTACGGCGAGAGCTACTTTCCCGGGCGCACCAGCGACGAAATTTTGATCTCTTGCCACGCCTGTCACCCTTCGCTTGCGAATGACAATCTCTCCGGGCTGACCGTCGCCGTGCATCTCGCACAACTCCTCGAAAAGCTACGCTCCGACCATCATTTTTCGTATCGATTCCTCTTCATTCCGGGAACCATCGGCGCGATTACCTGGCTGGCGCGTAACCGTGAAAACGCGTCGCGCATCCGCCACGGTTTAGTGCTGACCTGTATCGGAGACAAAGGGAATTTCCACTACAAAAAGAGCCGCCGCGGTAATGCCGAGATCGATCGCGCCGTGGCTCACGTGCTTTCTCATGCCCCGGGCTCCCCTGAAATCTTGGATTTCTCCCCGTATGGATATGACGAACGCCAGTATTGCTCGCCAGGATTCAATTTGCCGGTGGGCTGCCTGATGCGCAGTGTCTGGGGGACCTTCCCTGAATATCACACGTCCGCTGACAATCTCGATTTCATCGAGCCATTGAAACTGGCCGAGTCCCTGGGCGTATGTGCCGCCATTTTCGACGTGCTCGAAAATAACACCCGCTACCGCAACCTTCAGCCTTTTTGTGAGCCACAACTGGGTCGCCGTGGCTTGTATCGTTCGGCGGGCGTCAACTCAATGCCGGATGAGATTAACGCTCGGCTTTGGGTTCTGAACCAAAGTGATGGTCAGCACACGCTGCTGGATATCGCGGAGCGCGCCGGTCTTCCTTTTGCCACCATACGTGAGGCGGCGGATTTGTTAGCGGCGAAAGAACTGCTTGAAGTTGTATCAGAAAATCCGGCACGGGACGTCGCTACTCGGCCAGCGCGTAACGAGTAACACGCACTGCGTGAATATGTTTTTGGCCGCCTGCGCGCAGGCGAGCGATAATCTACGGGAAGGGAATCCGATGAAGATACTTTTGACTGGTCACCAAGGTTATATCGGTGCTGTTGCGGGACCCATGATGCGAGCGGCCGGCCACGATGTGGTGGGCCTCGATACCGATTTTTTCGCGGGTTGCGATTTTGGTACTCCTGCGGAGAGCATTCCGGGCATTCATAAAGACGTTCGCGATGTTGCCCAGGAAGATTTGAAGGGATTTGACGCGGTCGTTCATCTTGGCAGCGCTTTCTAATGACCCGCTTGGCAATCTCGATCCGCAACTTACCTACGACATCAACCACCTCGCTTCGGTGCGGCTGGCGAAATTGAGCAAAGCCGCCGGGATCCCGCGGTTTGTGCTGTTTTCGTCCTGTAGCGCCTATGGTGCGGCGGGCGAATCCATGCACGATGAGACCGCCACACTCCACCCGGTTACCGCCTATGCCGAATCAAAAGTGCTTGGTGGAGCGCGATCTGGCGCCATTGGCTGATAAGCATTTCACTCCCACCTTTCTTCGTAGCGCAACCGCCTATGGAATTTCTCCCCGGCTGCGCCTGGATATCGTCCTGAACGACTTGGTGGCCTCGGCGCATACCACCGGCCGCATTTTCGTCAAAAGCGACGGCACGCCGTGGCGCCCGATCGTGCATATTCGCGACATCACCTCCGCTATCTTGAGCGTTCTCCAAGCGCCCACCGACTTGATTCACAACGAGGTGTTCAACGTCGGTCGCACAGAAGAGAACTACCGGATTAGCCAGCTCGCGGACATCGTCGCCGAAACCGTGCCAGGTTGCCGCGTCGAATACGCCACCGATGGTGGACCCGACAAGCGCTGCTATCGCATCAATTGCGACAAAATCCACCGCGTGATACCTGCGTTTAAGCCCGAATGGACCGCTCGCCGGGGGGCTCAGGAACTCTACGATGCTTACCGCCATGTGGGGCTTACCCAGAAAGACGTGGAGGCCGGCCGCTATTTCCGCATTAACCATATCCAACGACTGGCCAAAGCCGGTGCCCTGGACGCCTCCATGCATTGGGCAAATAGTGGCAAAACGGTTCCCTTGGCGCACCAGCGGGGCTGAATTTCGCCGGGATGCCGGTTCGGAGAGCCTCGGGCCGTGCTATTGTAAAGGTCTTCAGTATCATATAGTTACAGATAGTCAACGCCTTTCCGGCCCGCACGGGTTCCAGTCTGCACTTGGCAGGTCGATTGCGAGTAGGTAAGGTAGCGATTGCTTGTTTTGTCACATTAATGGCGGTAGCTTGCCTGAGGTCCGCGCGCTCCTTGCAGCTACTAAATCTATTAGTTTCAATCGAATAAGTGCCGCGCGCCGGGCGAACCTGGCAGCTCCATTTTCCCAATCTAATTTCGGATTCAACTACATGGCTACCTTAACAATGGCTTCTCAGATCGAACACGGCGCAACGCTCCGCTCCTGCCGGTTTTGTGGCGCTTCGCTCCAGCGGACCTTCGTGGATCTCGGCATGTCGCCGCTTTGCGAGACCTACCCGGCCGCCCAGGATTTCAAGAAAGGCGAAGTGTATTACCCGCTGCATGTCTACACCTGCGAAAAGTGTTTCCTGGTGCAGTTGGAAGAATACGAAAGGGTCGAGAACATTTTTTCGGACTACCCTTATTTCTCGTCGTTTTCCGACTCTTGGCTAGCCCACTGCGAAAACTACTGCCTCATGATGACGAAACGCTTTGGTCTCAATACCAAGAGCTTCGTTATGGAAGTGGCGAGTAATGACGGCTACTTGCTGCAATACTTCGTTCGTCAGCAAATCCCCGTTCTGGGAATCGAGCCAGCCGCGAACGTGGCGAAGGTTGCGGTGGAAAAAGGCGTTCCCACTCTCGTTCGCTTCCTGGGAGTGCAGACCGCCCAAGAACTGGTCGCGGAACGCGGCGGTGCGGATCTGGTTCTGGGCAACAACGTCCTTGCGCAAGTTCCGGATCTCAATGATTTCGTGGAGGGCTTGAAGATTCTGTTGAAGCCCACGGGAGTTCTCACACTGGAGTTCCCGCATCTGCTCCGTCTCATCGAATGGAATGAATTCGATACCATCTATCACGAGCACTTCTCCTACTTTTCGCTGCTGACTACCGTAAAGATTCTGGAAGCCCACGGGATGAAAGTTTTTGACGTTGACGAACTTTCCACCCACGGCGGCTCGCTCCGTGTTTACGCGTGCCGCGCGGAAAATACAAATCAACCGGCCCAGCCTGCCGTCGCGCGCGTGATTGACGCCGAGAAGACAGCCGGCCTGGCTTCTCCGGAAGGCTACGAACGCTTTGCGGCCCAAGTCAAAGAAACTAAATTTGCGCTTGTCGAATTTCTTCTGTCCGCCGCGCGCGAAGGCAAAAAAGTCGCCGGCTACGGTGCACCGGGAAAGAGCGCGACCCTGTTGCATTACTGTGGCATCGGACGGGACCTGATCCAATTCACCGTGGATCGCAGCCCCTACAAGCAAGGTCGCTTCCTGCCGGGAAGCCACATCCCGATTTATCATCCCGATAAAATTCGCGAAGAGCGGCCCGATTATGTCGTGATTCTTCCTTGGAATTTAAAAGACGAGATCATGAAGCAGTTGGCGTTCATTCGGGAATGGGGTGGTAAGTTTGTCGTGCCGATTCCCAAAGTCACAGTGAGTTAACTGAAGGAGCGAGCATGAAAGTCGTACTGTTTTGTGGTGGCGCAGGAATGAGGCTCCGTGGCTACTCGGAAGACGTGCCCAAGCCGATGGTCACAGTTGGGTCGCGGCCCGTGCTCTGGCACATCATGAAATATTATGCCCATTTCGGCCACAAGGATTTTATCTTGTGTCTGGGTTACCAAGCGAACGTCATCAAGAATTATTTCCTGGAGTACGAGGAATCGGTATCGAACGATTTTGTCTTTTCGCAGGGCGGTCGCAAACTCGAATTCATGCAACGCGATATCGATGATTGGAACATCACATTTGTCGACACCGGCTTGCGGGCAACTATTGCGGATCGCTTGCGCTTCATCGAACCTTATCTCTGCGGCGATGATATGTTTCTGGCCAACTACAGCGATGGCCTCACCGATTTTTATCTTCCGCAGATGATTCAGGAGTTTTCGCGTCGCGATAGTTACGCGTCTTTCCTTTCGGTACAGCCGCGCTCCAGCAGCCTGGATACAGTGCAGGCCAGCGAAGATGGTCACGTCAACGCGATTAAGAGCATGAAAGATGCAAACGTCTGGGTGAATGGTGGCTATTTCGTTTTGCGCAAAGAAGTGTTCCGCTATATCAATCCTGGCGAGGAACTCATCTACGAACCATTCCAGCGTCTGATCACAGAGGGCAAAGTGTGGTCGCAGCGATACGAAGGCTTCTGGCAATGCATGGATACTTTCAGAGACAAGCAAATCTTGGATGAACTGGAGGCTTCCGGCAAGGCTCCGTGGCGATTGTGGAAGAATGGCCGGCCGGCGGCAGGAATAGTCGCGTGATAAATCTGACTGTTCCGAGTCAAGGCACAGCTCCCTTTACGGTGCTCTGCCTCGGAGCACACGCCGACGACATCGAAATAGGTTGCGGCGGCACGCTTTTGCATTTGAAGCGCATGCTTCCCCAAGCCAGGTTTTATTGGGTCGTCTTCAGTGCAGCGGGGCCTCGGAAGCAGGAGGCCATGAAGTCCGCTGAGCTTTTCACGGCGGGCTGCGAAAAGGAGATCCTTCTTAAGGATTATCGAGATGGCTTCTTGCCCTACAACGGAGCTTCGGTAAAGGATTTTTTCGAAGAGATCAAAAGCCGAGTGGACCCGGATCTGCTCTTCACTCAATGGAGCGGTGACGCGCACCAGGATCATCGGCTGCTGTCAGAGCTAACTTGGAACACGTTTCGAAACCACTTGATACTCGAATACGAAATCCCGAAATACGACGGCGATATGGGACGCCCGAACGTGTTTGTGCCCCTGGACTCGCCATTGTATGAGAACAAGGTCGACTATTTGTTCCAAGCCTTTGAATCTCAGCGAGCCAAGCGGTGGTTCGACCGCGAAACGTTTCGCGGGCTGATGCGTCTTCGTGGCATGGAATGTAACGCTCCCAGCGGGTACGCAGAAGCGTTCCATTGCCGCAAGTTGATACTTTCAGCAAATCGCGGGTGACTAGATCGGTCGCAGTCAGCATAGGAGATGCGGAAACATGAATCTTTTCTTCGATCCCCCAATGGATGAGGCCAAACGGCGCCGGGAGCTGTACCAGGGATCGGTATTCGTGTACTCGCCCTCTCCGAGTGCCGCGAAACTGTGCGAATTTGCTCGGGAACTCGTCGAGGACGCCTTCCGTCCCTATGATCCCCGCAAAATCCATGAAAGCATGCCAGCAGAGCAGTGCGTGGAGATTCTCGCCGATCTGAAACCGAAATTCATTCACCATCCTACGTCTAAAGAATTAATTCGACGTCTGCTTGCCGAGCGAGGGTGCGAACTGGAAAAGACGTACTTTGACGTTCCGCGTTTGCGCACTGCTTTTCCGTCCAATTACTTGTCGTCGGGAATCGCCTACGCGTTTCATCCGCACCGCGACACTTGGTACTCTGCCCCCGCCTCCCAGGTTAACTGGTGGATGCCGATCTACGAGATCTATCCGGAAAACAGCATGGCTTTTCATCCGCGCTACTGGGATGAAGCGGTGCCGAATAGCTCCAAAACCTATAACTATTACGAGTGGAATCGCAACAGCCGGCAAAGCGCGATTCAGCACGTCAAAACCGATACGAGAGAACAACCACGCCCTCAGGTTCCGCTGGCCCCGGATCCACAATTGCGAGTGGTCGCCAACGTGGGAGGTGTCATGCTTTTTTCGGCCGCGCAACTGCATTCCACCGTGCCGAACACCTGTGGGATGACGCGGTACAGCATCGATTTCCGTACGGTTCACGTCGATGATGTATGGAGCAAATCTGGGGCGCCAAATATCGACTCGGCCGCCACCGGCACCACCATGAGGGATTACATAAGGGCAACAGACTTCTCACGTCTTCCTGAGGATGCTGTGGCGCTGTACAACGACGGTACGGAGGCGGAATTTACACCGTCTCCCTCGGCTCCGCCTGCTGGTAGCGCAAGCCGGTAGGAAAACAGCGGCGCCATCTCTTGGCAGGTAGTTTCGGGCACTAAAGCCCACAGCCGAAAACCTCACAGGCACTGACAGAGTCCTTATGGGCGAGGACGGAATTGATCTTTGGAGATAGAGAATGAGTCAGACAGCAGGGAAGCAGCTTTACGCGTTAGGATTGCAGCAACCAAAGTGGGCGTATTTTCAGGGCGATGTGCGACCCTGGGAAGAGGCCACTCTGCACATTTCCTGCGAGGCCGTGAATCGAGGCCTCAATGTGTACGAAGGGCTGAAAGGGTACTGGCAGGCGAATCAGCAAGAATTCGGCATCGTTGAGATGAGGCGCCACTACGACAGGCTCACTCGCTCCGCAAAACTACTGCACATCCCCGTTCCAGTCACCTACGAGGAATTTCGAGATGCCTGCGGGAAGTTGGTGCGGACCCTGTATGAGCCGGATAGAGACATGTGGATCCGTGCGACGCTCTTCGTTGTGGAGGGGCACTGGGGAGAAGGTACGGTCGCAGATCTCTTCCTCACAGCCTATCATCAGGTGAAACAAGCTCCGAGCCCGGTCGGTGTAGGCGTCAGCACCTGGCAACGTTCGAGTGACATCAGTCTTTCTCCTCGCATAAAGACGAGCACAAATTATCAGGTCGCGCGGCTCGCGCGTATCGAGGGAAGAGAACGCGGTTTTCCGGAAATGATCCTGCTGAATCAGTATGGCCGCGTGGCCGAAGCCACCGGTGCGTGCGTGCTAGTGGTCCGCGATGGATGCGTCATTACGCCTCCAGCCTCAGAGGGTCGGCTGGAGAGTATCACACTGGAGATCGTGCGCAGGATCTGCCATTCTCTGGCTATCCCCTTTGTTGAGCGGCCCATCGACCGGACGGAGCTCCCTATCGCCGACGAGATCCGGCTGGTCGGTACGTTGGCCGAACTGGCGCCAGTCACCCGCGTGGACGAATATGAGTTGCCTCCAACTTCGCCACTGACCGACTTGATCGCGGAAACATTTTGGGCCGCGGTCCGCGGCGTAACGCCACATCCCTCCATAGAATTAACCTTCGTCTAGAGCAACCTTGGTGCGGTTACCCTATGCCGCGAACAAGGAATTGCTCTGTGTTGGCAATACTCACGGGAGCTAGTTTAGAAGACATATGAAAGAAGAATTACAAGAGCTCTACAAATATCGCGAGCTGCTGTACATGATTACGTACCGCGACATCAAGGTGCGGTACAAGCAATCCATCATGGGCTTTTTCTGGGCTATTCTTATGCCCATTCTCATCGTCATGTCCGGCGTGGTCGTGCGTTACGCCTATGCCATGGTCGCCCATGCCCCCCTAAAATCGACGGACATCGCCAGCGTGGCGATCAAGTCCGTACCGTGGGCATTCATTGTCTCCAGCATCCGGTTTACGTGTAATAGCCTCACCGGGAATCGCGAGTTAGTTGTAAAAGTCTATTTCCCAAAAGAAATTTTCCCCATGGCGGCGGTGCTCGCCTGCTTATTCGACTTCTTTGTGGCTTTTTCTGCCTTGTCGATCTTTCTGGCTTTTGTCATGCGGATAGGTGTTAGCATCTATCTTCTTTGGGTTCCCGTGCTGCTCGCCACCATCGTTGTCTTTTGTTTGGGCATTGGCATGATTGTTTCTGCCGCGAGCCTCTTCTTCCGCGATGTGAAATACATTGTTGAAGTGTTTCTGACCTTCGGCATCTTCTTTACTCCGGTGTTCTATGACGTGCGCATGTTCGGTGATAAGGGGAAATGGCTGATGCTCAATCCGGTTGCCCCTTTGCTTGATGGACTAAGTGCTTGTATCGCCCATCACGAGTCCCCTGATGTTCATTGGTTTCTGTACAGCCTGGTGTTTAGTTTGGCTGCTTTTTTGAGCGGATTTATTCTGTTTAAGCATCTCGAGCCCGCTTTCGCGGAGAGCATTTAAAGGGAGCCACTTATGTCCGACGTTGCACTCCGCATGGAGCATATCTACAAGAAATTCCGGAAAGGGGAGACTTATAATTCGCTGCGTGATCTTCTCCCCGCCATGACCGGCAAGATGTTCCGCGGTCAGGAACTCGACTCTGGCGCCCGCCGGGAATTTTGGGCGTTGCAGGATATCTCTTTTGAAGTGAAACGTGGCGAAGCCTTGGGCATCATCGGTCGCAACGGCGCGGGGAAGAGCACCGCTCTGAAGATTTTAAGCCGCATAATGAGGCCCACTCAAGGTCGCATGATTGTCAAGGGCCGTCTCTCTGCCCTAATCGAGGTCACCGCCGGGTTCCACCCCGATCTCACCGGAATGGAGAATATCTTCCTGCATGGCACCATCCTGGGCATGACCAAGCGTGAAATTCAGTCGAAGCTCGACCAGATCATCGCTTTCTCGGGAATTGAAGAATTCATCGATACGCCCGTGAAACGCTACTCTTCTGGTATGTACGCGCGCCTCGGTTTCTCCGTTGCCGCCCATGTCGACCCGGAAGTGCTCGTCGTTGATGAAGTGCTCAGTGTCGGCGACTTCGTTTTTCAGCAGCGCTGTATGGACCGTATTCGCGCTGTGGTCAGAAGCGGCACGACGGTACTGTTCGTCTCTCATAACCTCAAAGCGGTAACGGAAATTTGCCAACGCGCTATGCTGCTGGAGCGCGGAAAGGTACTTGCGATTGACGAAACGGACGCGGTTGCCCGCAAGTATCTTAGCCTCGGTGCAAAGTCTGAGATTCCCGAAGAAAACAAGGCCGTCTACATCTCAAATGTTCGCGTGCGCGACCGCGACGGTGAACAATCTACCTTTGAGTCCGGGGAGATGGCCTGGGTGGATGTCGAAGTTACGGCTCGCGAGACAATCGAGAAATTGGCCGTTGTTATCTGGTTTACCGACGAAAAAGATTACATTATTTTCCACACTTCGACCGAGCGTCTCGGTTTTGCTCCATTTTCCCTGCAACCTGGCGGGACCTATCGGTGCACCTTCGAGCTAAGCCTGAATATTGCCCACGGCACCTTTCATTTAGTTACCGAAATCTATCGCTATGACATTCAGAAAGGCTACGATCGTCGCGATCCCGCCACCACGGTCTTTATCGGTTCCACAACGGCAGTCGGTGGTGCGGTCAATTGCTTTCCCAGGCTGATTGAGTCTGAAACCGTCACTCCCTCAGTCCTGCGCACTCTAGCTTAGGAGAATTGTCGACATGGAAAGACCGGTCGGTGATGTACAAATCTGGGACGATTGGAACCTCAAGTACCGCCTCGGAAGGTTGGATGACCCTTCGAAGCGCCGCTTGATCGAGATCGGAACTGCGATGTCCGATCTCAAAATTCGCGACGCGAGGATTTTGGAGGTCGGTTGTGGCACTGGTTGGTTAAGCGCCAAGCTCAGCGAATTCGGAAAGGTCACCGCTATTGATATTGGCCAGAAGATTATCGAGATCGCCCAAGCAAACTATCCCCATATCGATTTTCGCTCGGGAGACGTAGAAACTCTGGATCTGCCGGTGAATTCTTTTGATGTGATCGTCACATCGGAAGTCTTGTCTCACGTCGTCGACCAACCTGTTTTTGTCCGCCGGCTGGCGCAACTTCTCAAGCCCGGCGGATTTTTGCTTATCACAACACAAAACAAATACGTGTTCGAACGCCGGTCGGATGTGGCGCCCCCTGACGGATGGATCCGGCAGTGGGTGACCATGCAGACGCTGAAGGACCTTCTGAGGCAGGACTTCACGATTCGGCGAGCCACGACCTTGGAGCCGGCAGGCCACGCTGGATTCCTTTGGGTCGTCAATTCCGTCAGACTCAATTATTATCTCAGCGCGGTACTTGGAACGGCGAAGGTGAAACGACTGAAGGAGAGCGCAGGTTTTGGCCAGAGCATCTTTGTTATCGCCGTGAGACGCTGACTATTATGCGAATAAAATGACGGATTCTGGCCCGGGCAGTTGCATCGGCATATAAACATTGTCTGGTCGAAAGCGCCCGAACACAGCTTGATCCCGCATAGCGATTCCTTCAATCTGCGGATTCGGTTTCTGCGTTTTAAACTTAGCGAAAGGGAACGGCGAATCACGGATCCCGCCCTCCCAAGCCCTGACTCATGCAGAGTATGCAAATTCCCCAAATCGCCCCCGAGGCTGACAAAAAAGTGCTCGAGACCGGTCCGCGAGTCGCTCTCCTGACTTCCTACAACGGAGGAAATCTGGGAGATGCTGCGATTCAGGATGCCATGATTTCTAATCTTCGGCTGCGGATCCCGAGGGTTCAGTTTTTTGGCATTACTCTCAACTGCGATAACTTCGTGAAACAACATGGCGCGGGGGCGTTTCCGCTACTGTCAGCAATGTTGCCGCCCTCGTATGGATCTCGCGGGAGTTTTGATCCACTGTCGCACACTCCGGAAGTACACCGTCCGCAGCCTGCAGTTTGGAAAAGTTCGATAAGGAATGCTCTGCGCAGAATACCCGGTTTGCTACCGCTGGTGAAGAAAGCTCGTGCGCGTGTGGCCACGGTCCGCCGAGAGATTCTTCATTCCTTACAGGGTTATCGGGTTCTTCGCCAACAGGATCTCTTGCTTATTTCAGGCGGCGGTCAACTGGATGACGAATACGGAGGGCCGTGGAGGCTACCATTTGCGCTCTGCAAATGGGCAGTGCTGGCTCGCTTGGCTCGGGTGCCTTGCGCCATGGCCAGCGTTGGGGCGAGCAAGATGTCGTCGCCGACTTCGCGTCGGTTCGTCTCGCTCGCACTGCGTTTGTGCTGCTACCGATCTTTTCGGGAGAAAAATAGCAGGGCTATCGTCGCCAGTATCCTCTCGCGCGCAGCGGACGATTCTGTCGTGCCGGATCTGGCGTTTAGTTTGCCGGAATCTGAGCTGTCTGAACCTGCTGGAAATATTCGGAAGATGGCTCGGGGTCGGCCGATCATTGCCGTAAGCCCCATCGCATACGCCAAACCCGGAAGTTGGCCTACTCCCAACCTGGCTCTCCATGACCGCTACGTTCAGCAGCTAGCAGAGGCCCTATCTCACCTGTTACGGCGTGGCTATTTTCTCGTGCTTGCTTGTTCATCGCTCGGCGATGATGAAAGCGTCATTCCCGACCTGCTGGGACGTCTAGACGACAAAATGAAGTGCAGCTTGGACGGACAGATTCATCTCCCAACAGTCAAAACTTGGAGGGAATTCGTAGCGGTAATGCGCGATGCCGACTATCTCATCGCTAGCCGACTGCATGGCACGATTCTTGGATTCCTGGCGCAAACCCCAGCCGTTGCGATTTCTTTTGATCCCAAAGTGGACTGGATCATGGAGCTTCTCCACCAAACTGACTACCTCATGAATATCCGTGATTTTGCGGCGGAAGACGTGATCAATGCTGTTGATCGTATCCACCTTCGCAGAGACGAAGCCGTGGAACAGATTGTCTCTTACCGCCACAAAATTCTCGCGCCTTCCGCCGTTTCCGCGCGTCAATATGATGTCCTGGCCGAATTTGTCCAGAAGCACTGGCAATCTCACAGCTGAGATCCTAACGTGGAATCCACCCCTTTAATCAGCGTCGTTACCCCCTTTTATAACACCCAGGACTACATTGCCGAGTGTATTGAGAGTGTCTTGCGCCAAACTTATTCGAACTGGGAATATATCCTTGTCAATAATTGTAGTACAGATGGATCAAGCGAAATCGCTAAACAATACGCCGCCCGCTTTCCGGACAGGATCCGCCTGGTCCACACCGACTCATTTCTCACCCAAGTTCAGAATTATAATTTCGCGCTCTCTCAGATTTCTCCAGACAGCAAATATTGCAAAATGGTTCAAGCCGACGATTGGATCTTTCCGGATTGTCTACGCAGCATGGTGGAACTGGCGGAAAGTCATCCCAAAGTCGGTATCATTGCCGCCTACGAGTTGGAAGGTAGCTGGATCTCCCTCGACGGTTTGCCCTATCCCAGTCCCGAGGTGCCGGGCCGTGACATCGGTCGGCTGTTTTTTAAGGAGAATAAGCATCTTTTCGGAAGCCCTACATCCTTGATGATGCGTTCTGACATCGTCCGGTCCAGGAATCCGGACTTTTATGACGAGCGCCATGCGCCTTTTGAGGATTCCCACGCCTGCTTCGACTTGCTTCTGACTTGGAACTTTGGCTTCGTACACCAAGTACTTACCTATTCGCGCCGTGACAATGAATCGATCCTTTTGCGAATCCGTCCGTACCGGTTCGATCTCTTCTCACGGTTGGCGAAAATCATCGCTCACGGCAGGAACTACCTATCCGAGGATGAGTACCGATATTTTTTCAAGGATGCCGAATACACCTATTTTTATTTTCTCGGCCGGTCCGCTCTTCAGGGCAAAGATCCCGATTTTTGGAAGTTTCACCGGGAACGCCTGGCTTCGATCAGCTATTCCCTGAATTCCGCGTTCATGGCTAAGTGGATGCTCATTGTGTTGTTCGATGATATCGGAAATCCAAAACGCACTTTGGAATATCTCTGGCCGCGCCGCAAAAGAATATTCTCGGCCATTTCCCGGTTCTTCAGTGCGATGCATCGTGCCGTTTCTCGGAAACATCTGTCTGACAAAGTCTGACGGACGGCCAATCCACCTCAATCCCATCGATGTAGGTACGCGCTAACCGAACGTGCTGGTTCCTGTCTCCCTCGGCTACTGCAGACAATAGCCATCTTGATGCTTCATTTGCTTCTACACCCCGTTCACGTACTCTGGCGTCATCGCATTGACCTGTTTTGGCCTATTTGGACCACCATAACCGCGCTGGGCGTGATTTTGGTGATCTGGGTAGTCCCGACGCATGAAAATATCTCGCGCGATTCGGTTCAGGAGCGGCAGCGAGTGTGGTCGCGCACGGCTACCTTAGCGGTGGCCTTCCTGATTTTGTTTTTGGCCTGCTATATTGCCGGCTCACTCGTATGGGAAGGTTTTACGTACTACGACGACTCGTTGTTTACCCTCGGAACGCTCGCCGGTCATAATATCGCTCCGTTTATCTGGCCGGACCAAGGACGTTTTTTCCCCCTTTGCCTTCAGGAATACAACGTTCTGCGGCACGTGACGAGTTCTGTTACCGGCTATCACGCCGTACGCATCGTTCAACTGCTGCTCTCGTGCGTTATTCTATTGGTCTTCGATGAGCAGTTAAGCGTTGGGGCTCGCGTCGCTCTAGTCGCCATGGCGGTTATCACGCCGAGCATTCTGATCAGTTTCAATGGCCTGATTTACTCAGAAGCGAATCTGATTCTCTTCCTGGTTTGCTTCGCGTGGTGCGTCAAGGGTTTCGAGCAGACTCGATCCAAGATATGGGCGGCGGGTGCTCTGGTTTCTCTGCAATTCCTGCTTTATTACAAAGAAACCGTTTTCCTTCTCGTCCTAGCCTTCGCCGTTGGGCGGCTCATCCTGCGTTGTTGGAGAGCCGATAAGGTGGGCTGGGATTTAACTCGTCTTCGCGAGCCTGAAAGTCGTCTGGACATGTGTTTTGCGGGCATGGCGGTGCTGTTCCTGCTCTATTATCTCGTGGCGATGTTTCCAAATTACCGCACGAGCTATGAGGACGTGTTTCACCTGCCATTTTTGCAAGTTGTTAGCGGCTACCTGAAAATCGATCTCTTGGCCTGGATATTCGTGGCCGTCGCTCTCGCGAGAATTCTTCTCATCGTCCGCGGCAAGGTCCCGCCCTCGCTGCTATGGGACGGACTGGCTTTGGGAGCTGTCGCATATGTCGCTGGTTACCTCGCCTTGCGTATGCAGAGCGCGTATTACTTCGCTCCGGTAGATCTGATTGCTGTGCTTTACGTCGGGCGCCTGACCCTCTTGTGTTGGGGACGCATGGGCACTGGAAGCAGGCTATGTGCACTGGCTTTGCTCATTCTTGTTTTGTTCCAGGACTTGTCTCTTTCCGCGTTCCGTATGTATGAGAGGAAGAACGTAATTCACGCTAAAGCTGAAATTGCGCGCGTGATTGAGGCGCGATATGAAAACAACCCGCAAAATGTGAAGAGGCTTTTTTTCCCATTCGCACACCCGACTCAGCTAGCGGAGTTTGGTGCCTATCTTAATTATCGCGGTGTTCCTATGGAACAAGACCCGGCAAACTCCACGGCGAGCGGCGGAGTGATCATGGCAGGTGAAGTCATTCACAAAGATGGTCCTTGCCAACGCGGCAAGCCCCTTGTTTGCCGTTTCCGTCCCGAACCGGTACCCGGTGACCTCGTGGTTCTACTTCCGGACGATCTTGTCGAGACTAGCAGGGCGAATTGGTACCGGCAGGGAAGTAGCACGGCGCTCTTCTCATATCACCCGCGCCCGTCTATCCCGCAATGGTTAATGCCGTACGTGAATCGTCTGCACGTGGTTTCACCTCTATTCTCCCGAGTTCCCCTTCCAGATTCCTTCCTGAACGCGTCAGTAACTGTTTGGAAGTAAGTTCGCTCGGAAAAGCGATGGCAGGAACCCGGTCGATGCTTTGAAGGAGTAACTAGTGCTCTCGGTACTGTTGGCAACCAGAAACCGCGCTCCGGTTTTGCAATCGGTTTTGCAGTCCTTCTGCCGATTGCAAGCGCCTTCCTGCGGCTGGAAACTTGTGGTTGTTGACAACGGCAGCACTGACCGAACCAACCAGATCATCGCCTCGTTCGCCGACCGCCTGCCCCTGAAGTCTCTAAACGAACCGAAGCAAGGAAAAAACTTCGCGTTGAACGCAGGGCTTGCACTGGTCGAAGGTGATCTGACGGTGCTCACCGATGACGACGTTTTTCCCCGTGAAGACTGGCTAATCCAATTAAGCACTGCGGCGGATGCCCACCGGGAATTCTCGATCTTTGGCGGAGCGGTCGTGCCACATTGGGAGGTACCGCCTCCATCTTGGATCCACTGGGCAGACCACGGCGCTGCTTTTGCCATCACCGACCCTGTGTGGAAAGAAGGGCCGATCGCAGCCAACTGCGTTTGGGGACCGAATATGGCCGTTCGAGCGAGCGTGTTCGATTCGGGGATCCGTTTCAACACGTCGATCGGACCACGTGGCACAAATTACGTCCAAGGTGGGGATACAGAATTGACTCGGCGGTTGGAGAGCCTAGGCTACAAGGCTTGGCACGTCCACGAAGCGGTGGTTGAGCACTTCATTCGAAAAGAGCAGTTGGACAAAGCTTGGGTGATGCAACGTGCCATTCGACATGGACGCGGCGAGTACCGTCTCGGACACGCAGACGAGGTATCCTCGAGAAGGTTGCTCTTGGGCGTTCCACGTTACCTATATCGTAAGCTCTACAAAGAAAGTCGGCAGCTGATAAAAGCCTGGGTTATGCGCCGGCAGGAAGATCTCTTTCGCTCCAACTGGCGATTCAACTTTATTCGCGGTGAGATTCGGGAAGCCAAGGAACTTTCTAAGGAAGCGAATCGAAAGAAATATATTCCAGGACCAGCGCCGGCTGATGGCACCGAGCAACCCTTTTCGAAATGAATCCTTCCGCTGAAATGACTAACCACATGCAATCAGTGGAGTCGACTCGACTTGACGGTAAAAGCGAGGAGTCGTCGTCTCAACCTCCCTCGGTCATTATCATTGTCCCTCCCTGGCCGCGAAGCGGAGCCGCGCGGGTAATGAAAAACCAAATTGACTATTACCGTGCACGAGGATTCCAGACGGTCCTGGTTGTAGTGCCGTTTCATCGAGCTTTCATGCAGTCGAGTCCGATTTGGCAGGGAATCACGGAAGGCATTCAGGAGTTGGGCGCCGATCAGTTGTTTGTGGCTCCGCTCGAACCGAATAGGTACAGCTCCGCAAAGTATACATCCTCACTCCGTCATGCTTTTAGGGGAACAGCTCTTGATTGGGAGTTTGCCATTGCCAATTCGGCCCGGCTGCCCAACGATTTGGTTCAATTCCTGCGTGGTAACTGCGTCAGCCTGTTGCACGTGAATTACGTTCAGACGCTCGGCTTCGCCGCCCGTTTGCGGAAAAAGTTGGCAAGCACACGTGACAAAGTACCGGTTATTCTCGAGACTCACGACGTTCAAGCGCACCTCCTCCATGACCGGCGGGAGCTAAACCCGTGGACTCGCAAACCCGATGCGCTGAAGCGCTTAATTGACTCCGAAATATCGTTGTTGCGAAGAGTAGATGTCCTCATCCATCTCTCCGAGGACGATTTCCGTTTTTTTCGCAGCGCAATGCCCCGGAAGTTTCATGTGTTGGCCCTGCCCGTGATTGATGAGACTTACGTCACCGACTCCCACGCTGCAGCACCCGTCGAAGGCGTGATCGATCTATTGTTTGTGGGGCAAAATCATGCTCCCAATGTCGCCGCCATGGAGTGGTTCTTGGAAGACGTCTGGCCGCTCATCGCGGAACATCATTATAATCTGAAGGTTGTCGGACCTGTCGGGACATCAATAAAAGAGAGCCTTCCGCGGCTGTTCGAAGCTTTCCAACCTTGTTTTGTAGGGCCTGTCGAGAACTTGGCTTCTTATTATAATTCTGCTCGTTGCGTGATCGCTCCGATGGTCTCGGGCTCCGGCACGTCCATTAAGACCATCGAAGCACTGGCCCTCGGGAAACCCTTCGTGGGAACTTCAAAAGCTTTTCGAGGCATGCCGATCGAGCGTATGAAGGAGGCCGGAATCGAGGCCCACGACAGCCCACGGGGCTTTGTCGCTGCCGTGGCGCAGACACTTTCAGATGTAAAGCAAGCCGGTCTGCGCAGCCGAGCTGCCTATGAGCGTGTTTTTTCTAAGGAGGCCAACTTCGCGGCTCGCGATGAGGCCTTTCGGGTCGCCGCGAGCCATAGGAAATAGCGCCACCGTTCCGAGCGTTTCGCCATACTGTGAAGATCACCGTCATTCTCTGTACCTACAATCGTGCCTCCAGCATCGGCAAGGCCTTGGAGAGTGTTCTGGCCTCGATTCTTGCTCCAGGCTTGGACTGGGAAATCTTGGTTGTAGACAATAATTCGAGGGACGGTACCTTCGCCGTAGTCAACGAATTCTGCCTTCGCCATCCCGGTCGGCTTCGCTACCTGTTTGAAACCCGGCAGGGTTTGTCGAATGCCCGGAACGCTGGCATTCGTGAGGCTCGCGGAGAAGTGATTGCGTTCATGGACGATGACGTAACCGTCGAGCCCACTTGGCTGCAAAATCTCACCGCCCATTTGCAGGACGGTGCTTGGGCCGGTGCAGGTGGGCGGGTTCTCGCTCCCGAAGATTTCACTCCGCCGGATTGGCTTACCTTAGACGGCGGAGTTATGGACAGCAGTGGGGTGCTCGCGCTATTCGATCTGGGCGATGTACCAGACGAATTGAAACGACCGCCGTTCGGCACCAATATGGCATACCGAAAAGGTATGTTTGAAAAATACGGTGGCTTTCGCCCCGATCTTGGGCGGTGCGGTAACAGCCTGCTCAGCAACGAAGACACCGAGTTTGGCGAGCGATTGCTGGCCGCTGGCGAACGTTTACGTTACGAGCCGGAAGCTATTGTTCATCACCCGGTTGCTAAGGAGCGCCTCAACAAGGATTATTTCCTCGCCTGGTGGTTCGCCCAAGGTCGGGCCATGTTTCGGCAGACGGGCTTGCGACCTCATGTTTGGGGCATTCCACGGCATTACATCAGCATAATTTCGCGGACATTTCGATGGATGTTCTCGCTCGATTCGAAGCGACGTTTCTATTGGAAGACTCGAATCTGGGCCGGAGCCGGTGAATTTTACGAAATTCATGCTGCTAAGGGGAAGCACGCACAAGATTTCCAGCAATCGGAAACTTGGCTAGCGCGAAAGAGCAAATAGTGGGCGTTAAGTCACAAACCCCGAAACGCTTACAGGTGAGCGGGCCCGGTGCCATAGTCTGTAGTGTGGTGAGGTCGATACGGGAGACTAACCACTTCGTGCCTAGTACTGTCGACCTTTCTGGTTCTCCACGAATATGAAAACGACTGTAATTCTGTGCACTTATAATCGAGCAAAAGTCCTGCCCTTCGCTCTGGAGAGCCTCGCTGTCTCTAAACTCCCCGATTCCGTTTCCTGGGATGTGCTGGTTGTCGACAATAATTCAAAGGACCACACGAAGCGGGTCGTGGAAGATTTCATGGCGCGGTTCCCGGGCCGTTTTCGATATTTGTTGGAGCCGCAACAGGGCAAATCGCACGCGCTGAATTCCGGCATTCGTGCCGCCCAAAGCGATATCGTCGCATTCCTCGATGATGACGTCACCGTCGAACCGTCTTGGCTGGATAACCTGACGGCACCTCTGCGAAGCGGAGCATGGCTGGGCGCTGGCGGGCGCGTTAGGGCGACTCAGACGGTGCCACTACCGCCTTGGCTCTCACTGGAAGAACCGTTCAATCTCGGAGGGACGCTCTGCGGAACATTTGATTGCGGTGAGATCCCCGGCGAGCTTTCCCGAGCGCCGAATGGAAGCTGCATGGCCTACCATATCTCGGTTTTTGAGAAATTTGGCTCGTTTCGAACCGATCTAGGCCCAAGCGACAATGGCGACACGCCGCGACCAAATGAAGACACGGAGTTTGGTCGACGGCTCTTGGCCGCCGGTGTGAAGCTTCGGTATGAACCGTTCGCGATCATCTATCATCCTGTTTTGTCCGAACGGCTTCACAAAGGGTATTTTCTCTCTTGGTGGTTCGATTATGGCCGGGCGTTGATCCGCGAAAAAGGCAAACAGCCAGACCTGATGGGGATTCCTCGCCACTTTCTCAGCATTCCCAACTTGGTCTTGCGTTCTCTCATGGTGCGGTCGTTTCACTGGCTGACGGCATCCGACCCACGACGCCGATTCTACTGGAAATGTTGGGTTTGGATGGCCATGGGACAGATCCGTGAAATATATCGCGAGGCGAACAGCACACCCCGTTTTGCCTGGATACGCCAAGCCACAAAAATACCCGATGGCGAATTGCCATGAAGATCAGCGTTATTCTCTGCACATTCAACCGTTGCGATCAATTGAAAGTCGCCCTGCAAAGCTTGGTCGCTTCCATGTCCCACGAGCCCGGCGATTGCGAAGTCCTTGTGGTAGACAATAATTCCAAAGACGCCACGGAAAGCGTGGTGGCAGAGTTTAGCGCGCGTTATCCAGGCTACTTCCGGTATATTTTTGAGCCCCAGCAGGGAAAATCCTACGCCCTCAATCGAGGTATTCGGGACTCTGTCGGCGACGTGCTGGCTTTTTTGGATGATGACGTGACCGTGGAATCCAATTGGCTGAACGAACTGACCGCGCCTCTTTTGGACTCGCAGTGGGCGGGCACGGGAGGTCGCGTCTACCTTCCGAAAGACTTTTTGCCTCCGTCATGGATGCGGCTGGATGGACCCTATGCCCTGGGGCCTGTGCTAGCCCTTTTTGACCTCGGTTCGGGGCCTGTGCCGATGTCGGTTCCCCCCATCGGTGCCAACATGGCATTTCGCAAACAGATTTTCAGGAAATATGGCGGATTTCGGGCAGATCTCGGCCCTCGTCCTGGAAGCGAACTTCGATTTGAGGATACAGAGTTTGGCGGGAGATTGTTAAAGGGCGGAGAGAAAATTCTCTACGTACCCTCCGCAATTGTGTACCACGCGGTACCGGCACGCAGGTTGAAGAAGGAATATTACCTCCGATATTTTTTCGATTACGGACGAGGCATGATCCGTGAGAAAGGCAATCGGCCGGGAATTGCTTTCATTCCCAGGCCCGTCGTCGGTCTGGCAAATCGCTTGTTGAATAAGCTGCCTCTCAAAGTTTGGAATTGGTTGAAGGAAGCTGATCCGCAAAAGAGGTTTTTTGAAAAATGCCTGGTGTGGAGCATGGTCGGAGAAATCGCGGAACTGTTTCACCGTTTGTTTTCTCCCCACTCAGCGGAGAGCAATATTCATGCGCAAATCGCCGATTCTTGATTCTCAATATCAGGATGGCATGGCAGGATGACCACGAACAAAAGCAATTCGACGCAAATATCCACCAAGATCCGTCGATCTGCTGGGATCGTAATTCTCTCAGATCCTCATAGGTAAAATTCTAACTTGGCACACTTCCACGAGGCTCCGGCTCCTTTGTCGTCTGTCCCGGCGCCTGGACGCAGTAGCGACTACGACCCGGATTTGCAGGCGACCCAACAGCGCCCGCTCGTCGTCATAGTCGGGCCTCCGTGGCCGCGAAGCGGAACCGCTCGTGTTTTTCAAAACCAAATCAAATTCTATCGTGAGCGGGGATTTCGAGTTCTCTTTGTTGGCGTCCCGATTCACAGCTCCTTTACAGAGACGCATCCGGACTGGACGGTTATCTGGGAAGGCATGCAAGAACTCGGTGCGGACCGGGTGGCAATTGCGCCGATTAACCATCGGCGGTTTCTTGTATCGAAATATACAGCTTGGGTGCGGCAGGCCTTTCGCGGAACTGCTCTCGATTGGGTCGTTTTTACCGGGGGATCCGCAGAGTTAAGCGATGAGGTCGCCGCATTTGTATCCAATTTGCCGGTGATCCTCGTTCACGTGAATCACGTTTTCACCTTGGGTTTTGCTGAGCGATTAAGGCACCAATTCCGCTGGGGGCCCCAAATACCGATGATCCTGGAAACTCATGACATTCAGTCTCATCTCATGCATGAGCGCAAGGATATCAACCCCTGGACCCATAATTACGACTCTCTTGACGATCTGCTTCGATCGGAAGTTAGTCTCCTAAAAAAGCCTGATGTTCTGGTTCACTGCTCCACGGACGACTTTAGCTTTTTCTCGCAAAAATTGCCCCAGAAGAGACACGTGCTGGCCCTCCCTACAATCGACGAAGGATTTGTCAATTCCGTACGGGATGCAGCGTCCGGCACGATCGATCCAACCGACCTATTGTTCGTGGGACAGAGCACCGATGTAAATCTCGCGGCGATCCGCTGGTTTTTTGAACAAGTTTGGCCCCGTATCTCTGACCGCAAGTACAAACTGCGGATCGTCGGAGCAATTGAATCCTTGGTTTGCAAGCGTCTGCCCGGGATCTACGAGGCCTTTCGGCCGCACTTTGTTGGACCCGTCGCCGATCTTGCGCCTTACTATCGCAATGCTCGATGCGTGATCGCTCCGATCGTCTTTGGAACAGGGATTTCCATCAAGACGGTAGAGGCGCTGGGCCTGGCCAAACCCTTTGTCGGCACCTCGAAGGCGTTTCGAGGAATCCCCATAGATCGCATCGAACGGGCGGGATTGATGGCTCACGACACACCGGAATCTTTTGCCGAAGCCATCGAGCAGGCCTTGGCAAACGAAGTCGTATTCGCTTCTGCAAGCCGTGCTGCTTACGATGACTTATTCTCCAAAGGAGCGGCCTTTCGTTCTCGCGATCTCGCCCTCAAAGAGGCGAAAGAATCTACTGCTCGCGGCGCTTAAACAAGAGGGCCACGCATCGCTCGAATTTGCTTGTATGCGATCGTACGGAACGATTTTAAGATCTCATAAGTCATGAAAACCTCAGTCATTCTATGCACCTACAATCGGTGCGAACTGCTGTCTCGAGCGCTGGATAGTGTCCTGAATTCCGAGCTTCCGGAGTCTTTTCAATGGGAACTCCTTGTAGTGGACAACAATTCCTCTGACAAAACCAAGGCGGTAGTGGATAGCTACCGGGTCCGCTTCCCGAATCTCCGCTACATATTTGAAGCGCGACAAGGAAAATCCCACGCTTTAAATCGCGGTCTTCGAGAGGCAAAAGGCGAGATTCTTGCCTTCATGGACGACGACGTACAAGTGGACCCGCAGTGGCTCTCCAAAATCTCTGCTCCATTTCATGCAGGTCCGTGGGCAGGTGTCGGCGGTCGTATTCTTCCTCCAAGAGACTTTTCAGCGCCTGCGTGGTTGCCCTTAGCTGGTCAATATTCCCTTGGCGGAATTCTCGCGTTTTTCGATTGTGGCGACGCACCCAGCGAACTGACGGAGCCGCCGTTCGGCACCAATATGGCCTTTCGAAAATCTATATTCGAGAAATATGGGGCGTTCCGATTGGACCTCGGTCCGTGCCCCGGTACCGAGATTCGTGGCGAAGACACCGAGTTTGGCCGCCGCATTCTGAAAGCCGGGGAGCGTTTGTGGTACGAACCCGACGCTGTCGTCTATCATGAGGTCCCCAAGAATCGGCTGGACAAGCGTTATTTTCAACGATTTCTTTACGATCACGGTCGCGCATCCATCCGGGAGAAAAAGATAGGCCAACCGGTCTTTCTTATTCCGCGGCTCTATTTCACGATTCCGAAGATTATCCTGGGCTCGTTACTGCCAAGAATCACTGTTTGGCTTTTCTCGGTCAATCCGCAGCGTCGCTTTCAGCGCAAATGCATGGCCTGGATGAATATGGGACAGATCGTCGAAATCTGTCATTCCTTATCGGGGAGAGGATCGAATGCCGGGGGCCAACCCACGCCGCTGATGAATGGTAAAGAGAACGGAGCATGAGAGTCTCCGTCATTCTCTGTACCTACAACCGCTGCGAAAGCCTGCGCACGGCTCTGCAAAGTGTGGCGGCTTGTCGGTTCCCGGATCCGGCCTCGTGGGAAGTCCTCGTCGTAGACAATAATTCGAAAGACCAGACGCCCGCCGTGGTCGAGGAATTTGTCCAGCAATACCCGGGGAGGTTCCGGTATCTCTTTGAACCGCAACCCGGGAAATCGCATGCCCTCAATTCCGGCATCCAAGAAGCGAGAGGCGATATCCTGGCCTTCATGGACGATGACGTGACCGTAGATCCTGGGTGGCTACAAACCTTGACCAACGCTTTACAGAGCGGCGAATTCGCTGGAGTGGGCGGGCGCATTCTCCCGGAACGCACTTTCGTCCCTCCGGCATGGCTCTCCATAGAAAATAGGTATGCGCTAGCGCCCCTGGCCATCTTCGACTTGGGAACCGAGGCCCAGCAACTCCGGGAGCCGCCGTTCGGAACGAACATGGCATTCTGGAAGGAAATGTTCGTAAAGTATGGGGGCTTTCGCAAGGATCTGGGCCCTCGGCCCGGCAGTGAAATTCGTGGCGAAGACACGGAATTCGGAGACCGAATACTCTTGGCGGGAGAGCGCCTCTGGTACGAACCGGCCGCGGTTGTATATCACTTGCTCCCTGCCAATCGGCTTCGCAAGGAGTATTTTCTCAAGTGGTGGTATGACAAAGCGCGCGCGGATCTGCGTGCGGATCCGGATTTCAACAAGCCGCGTTTGCGTTTCGCGGGAGCCCCGCTGGTCTTCTATCGGCGTCTAATTGCTTGGGCACTTCGTTGGATGCTTACCTTCCAGCCCGCGAAGCGCTTCTCCTGTAAATTGAAGGTGTGGATGAAAATCGCTGAAATCTCGGAAGCGCGAAGAATGTTGCGTGATGCTGCTCATGGCACGGTGGAATCGGCGGTGCATCCTGTTCCGCACGAGAAGGTTTAGGTGCTCGCGCAGTGGCTGCGAAATTTCGCATTAAGGCCGCCAAAGGCCGATAAATCGGCTATATTCTTTGTGGAATCTTTAAATCGATTTTTCCGGGTGCCGGTGCCTCTCAGGGAATACGTGGGATCTCAGGAGGAGATCAATGTACTTTAGAAATTGTTTCTCAATGACAGCCTGCCTTGTTTTGTTGCTCGGTGCCTGCTCTGTCGCAGAAGCGCAATCTTCAGCCGGCGGCTCGAATCAGAAGTCGGCCAGCCAAGCGCCTGCGGTGGCAGCCCCAGCGCCCCTTGACCCTGATTACCGCATAGGGCCACAAGACGTTGTCCAGATCGATGTCTGGAAGGAGCCGGAAATCACCCGCACGATTCCGGTGCGCCCGGACGGCAAGATCTCTCTGCCGCTTCTTAATGATGTGCAAGCCTCCGGCCTCACTGCCATGCAGCTTGCCGCCAACATCCGCGAAGGGCTAACGAAGTTCCTGAACAGTCCTCAGGTTACGGTTACCGTTACGCAGATCAACAGCCGCAGAGTCTTCGTTACGGGTGAGGTCGGCCGCTCCGGTGCTCTTCCGCTTCTTCCCGGAATGACCGCTTTGCAAGCTCTTTCCAGTTCCGGTGGATTCAGCCAGTTCGCCAAGATAAAGGGCATTTACATTCTTCGCAATGAAAGCGGCAAACAGACCCGGATTCCCTACAACTACAAAGCAGTGCTGAAGGGAGTGCAAGAGGATATCCTCCTGCAGCCGGGTGACGTGATTGTTGTTCCGTGAGGCTTCTATGAAGGCTCGAAAAGTACAGTTGCGCTTTCTGATTTTTGCTGTGGCCCTAGCGCTGTGCGCTCTCTTTACGGGTGCGCAGGAAGAACCTCAACCACAGCAGCCTCAGCAACCGGAGCAGCCGGGACAACAGCAACCGGAGCAAACTCCGCCGGATAATTCTCAAGACAACAATCCAATCTATGGCCCTCCCAAGGCCGCCGGGTATTCATTCCCAGGGCTATACGGGCCCGGAGAAGGTGAATTAGAAGCGGATTTCTCCCCACTTACCGGCTTTCAAAATTCTACTCTGGGTTACCCAGTCATCCGTCACAGTTATTGGGTTCCCGGTCTTCAGTTTAGTTCCAATGTGACTTCCACACCGTATGGCGGAGCTACCAGCGGCACCGATTGGTCCTCCTATAACTATTTCATGGGCAACCTCAGCTTTCTCGACGCCTGGAGCGGTGGCACATTCGCCGCTAATTATTCCGGCGGTGGTTTCGCTACCGCAGGAACGGGCACCGGAACTGGCTTTTACCAGGTGTTGGGACTGGGTCAGACTTTTCGCACCCAGCGCTGGCTCCTCCAGATCCTGGACAGCTTTTCTCAGAGTCCTCAGAGCGCGTTCGGTTTTGGAGGCGGTACCGGTTTAGGCATCCCGGGGGTTGGCGGCTCCCTGGGTACGACCATTCCTGGTCTCGGCGGGAACTATACGACTAACCAGAGTATTTATGGTGTAGGACCCTACATCAACAATACCGGCGCTGTGCAAGCCACGTATGCCTTAACGCGTCGTAGCTCGATTACCATTGCCGGATCGTATGGCATCCTGCATTTCACCGATCCCGGCAACATCGATACCAACAGTACCGTAGCGAGTATTGGCTATAACTATGCCTTGAGCCGCGCCGACACGATCGGGGTCGTTTATCGCTACAGCGCCTTCCAATATCCGGGAAGTCCTCAGGCCTACGGTGACCATGTGGTGAGCCTCGCCTACGGTCGCAAACTTACTGGACGCTTGGCGCTTCGCCTTTTCGCTGGGCCAGAACTTACCCTTTATCGCATCCCGGTTGGCACTTCCTCGCGAACCCTCGGGTTTTCCGCGAGCGCAGCCGTGACCTACGGTTTTGAGCATGGCGCTTTTTCACTCGGGTACTCCCACGGGCTCTACGGGGGCAGTGGCGTGCTGGTGGGCTCTGTTTTGGACCAGGCCACTGCTACGTTTGGGCGAAAGCTAACTCGTGTTTGGAACGGAAACATCAATTTCGGGTATGCACATAACAGCCCGGTGGGGGGAACCGGCGCAAGCGGCTATCCGGCATATAACAACTGGTTCTTTGGCGGCGGAGTCGGGCGCCCCATTGGCCGGGACTTTAATTTCGCTGTTGCCTACACCGCGACGATTGGTAACTATGGCGGATACGCCTGCACCGGACCCGGCTGCAACAGTACCAACACCTATAACACCATTACTATCAATCTCCAATGGCACCCACGTCCCATCGTTTTGGACTAGTTTCTCCCCCGTTTTCCCTGCGAACCTCAAGTCCCCGCGATAATCGCATTTAGGCCGATTACCAGTAGAATAGTAATTGGAACTCGGAACGAGTGAACTCACATTATGTATAAGAGCTTCTTCGGCCTTAAAGAGAATCCGTTTAACGTCAATCCCGATCCGCGCTTCCTTTATTTCACGAAGCAGATCGAGGAAACGTTAACAGGATTAATGTACGGCATTCAGACCCGCAAGGGTTTCGTCACGCTTACCGGCGAAGTAGGCACCGGCAAAACCACGCTGATCAATCGTCTTCTCGATTGGTTGCATCATCGCCGCGCCCGTACCGCGTTCCTGTTCAATTCCCGGATGAACACCAATCAGCTCTTCGACTTCATCCTCAATGAATTTGATATTCCCTGCGACTCCAAATCCAAGAGTCAGCAGTTGATGAAGTTGAATCACTGGCTGTTGGACCGCTACCGCAACGGCGAGACCGTTGTGTTGATTATCGACGAAGCCCAAAACCTCACCTTTCCGGTTCTCGAAGAAGTTCGCCTGCTCACCAATCTCGAGACCTCCACCGAAAAGCTGCTGCAGATTGTGCTTTCCGGTCAGCCGGAACTTGAAGAGAAGTTGAAACTTCCGGAATTGCGGCAGCTTCGTCAGCGCATCATGTTTCGCTGCCGCACCGCTCCCTTAACCAAGGAAGAAACGTTTCAATACGTTTTGGATCGTCTGAAGACTGCCGGGGCTTCGGGCGAACCGGTCTTCAGTCCCAAAGCGCTGGACGCCATCCATCTCTATTCCCTGGGCATTCCGCGCGTTGTGAATTTGCTTTGCGAACATTCGCTCGTGAATGCCTTTGCGGAAAATCAGCGTCCCATCGAACCGAAAACCGTGGAAGATGTGGCCCGCGAATTCCAACTGGACGAAGTGGAACCCATTGCGCCCGTCGGCTCCGGGCGGCCCGAGAACGATGTTTTTAGCTCAGAAGCCTTCATCCAGAACCTCGGTGAAGCCCTCTCGCGCTTCCGTATAAGTCCCTCCGTCCCTCCCTCCCGACAACGAAAATAAATAATTTCAACTAGAAGCCATCTCATAAATGCCTCAGGAGGATGACAGCGCAAGCGAGTTGAACCATCCCGAGGAAATTCTCTGGGTAGTATTCCCAGCGAATGACAATCCGACGAAAATTATGAAGCCAAGCGAATAGGCGCTCGATCTTCCAACGGCGGCGATATCGGCGCAGGCGCCGCCCGTCTTGAGTTGCGGGGGCCACGCGAACAAATTGTGGGGCGCGATGAGTTGCACGCCGTAGCGTTGCCGGATGTGTTGGTCCAACGGATCGCTGTCGTAAGCGCGGTCACCGATCATCCGCTCGGGAGTTTCTCTGAGGAAGCGTTGCTCGAGCGTGGCTTCGACGAGTTTTGTTTCATGAGGCGAAGCGCTGGCCACGTGCACGGCGAAAGGAAGACCATGGCCGTCTGCGATTGCCATGATTTTGCTGCCTTTGCCGCGTTTTGTAGGGCCGACACCACTGCCCCTTTTTTCGCCCCGCTGAAGCTGGCATCGATGAAGGATTCGCTCAGATCGAGCTTCCCTCGGCCTCGTAAATCTTCGGCCAGTTTTTGCAGCAAGCGCGTCAGCAACCCGCTGCGCTGCCAGGATTGGAAGCGCCGATGACAAGTCTGATAGGGCGGATAGCGAGACGGGAGATCGTGCCAAGGAGCGCCGGTGCGCAACACCCAAAATACACCGTTCAATACCGCGCGCGTGTCCTGCCACGATCGCCCTCGCCCATCGGCTCGTCGTTTGGGACGAAACAACGGTTCGAGAACCGCCCACTGGGCGTCGGTCATGTCCATGTTCTCGATTTACGCCATTGGCCATAAGTTTCAACTGCTCAGTCCGTTCAAAGTGTTTATGAGATAACTTCTAGTATCCGAAGGCAGAAAATCATCCCGGTCTTATTGCCCACCAAGTATGGGTCAATAACAATTAAATTCCTGGAGCACGTCTCCGTCGTGGTCGATACAACGAACGTGGTCCGACGGCTTTACTCTGCCGTTCTCGATGGCGCCTTGGCTTTTTGGATGAGTCGTAAATTCATCTGGGCGATTGGGTTCGAGTGGGAAGAATATCTGGAAGCATCATGCCAACAGCCACGGCTTGGGGTTATTTCAGAACATCAATGTTAGCGCCGTCGGCACAGGCCGTAGAACAGAGAACGTACGTCCCTTTCGCTGATTTATAAATTGGGTGGAAATGGGACGTTTCGATTAACTCGGAAGCTGTGGGCAAATCACTGTTCTTCCACTGCTCGAAGGAAACGAGCACGATGGGTTTCTGGCTGCCAAGCTGACCCAAACTGAGCATGTCCTTTTCGAAATTGGGATTCACCTGGTTAGTGCCTTCATCAAACCTGTGCGGCGGGAAGTAAGAGGCGTGCTTCGTGAAAAAGTAGATCAGAGTTGGGTTATCTGAATATAGAGTCACATCGCTCGGAAGGTTCCGCACGATTTTCATAATGTCATCTTCTCTCCAGGCTTGTGTCTGAAATCCAATTCCGTTTGTCCGGATATCCCGGATAGTTCCCCAAGATCGCGCCGCGTTCATTCCAATCAAAAGGAGGACAAGAACGAAGACAAGCCTCCCCCGTGATGACTGCGGACCATATCTTCGATGCCACAAAGCCAGCGCCGAAACTAGCAGTAATGCTGTGATTGGATAGATTGGGCACAAAAGGCGACTATTGGGGTGTGAGGACGCATCAAGAAAAGCAAAGTTCACAAAGATAAACACCACGTAAATAGAATCGACTACGATGCACGACACGGCAAGCGACAGGATCGAGTGGATGCCGGAATCTGCTTTGCCCTGCAAACTGCCGAATGCCCAGACGACCCCGCTCAGAATCATCGCCATGAGTGCCAACAGAACAACGACTCGTACGGCCATTCGCACCTGGGCAGGGCCAAACCATAAAGACACAGTCAGAACGAATTCATGCAACATATTTTTGGATATTGGGTGATAAAGCAGCCGTCGGTCTCCGAGGGCCTCTCCCCCGCCGTGAACGTTATGGACGACCCAGATAGCTGAAGGCAGAATCACGACCAGCACAAATCCCAAGGCAAGTCGCCATTTTTGCACTACTTCCCGCCATGAGAACCTGATCAGAAACCCAGCAACGGCAAAAAATGCTCCCGCATATCGTGTCAAGAGCGCTGCGGATAACGCTATGGCGGCGCCCATCATGCTTCTCCAGCTCCTCAACTCCTTATCAAGCAGAATCAAGAACAGGGCCATCAGAACCAAAGTGATGAACGGACCCTCCGATAGCGCCTGAGACAGGGTTTCAATCAAATCTGGAGAGAAAAGAAGGAATAACGCCGTCAGGATGCCATACAGCCAGGACCTTCCGCAAAATCTCCATGCAATGATTCCGGCGATGAAGATACTCAAGCAGAACACGACTGCATCGATCCATTTCGCAGAGTTTACAGGGTCGATTCCAAAGTATGCCGGTGTCGCCAGGATTAACGGGTAGAGTGGAGCCCAGTGCGTCAAGGGTCTCAGTGGTCGGCTATGCGCCAAATAGAAGCCGGTGCCGTTGGCAAGGTTTCTGGCGACCCCGATGTACACGACGCTGTCCCACGTACCGCCGGTCGCGTGCGGAACAGCGTACAAGATAGCCGCGGCACCGGAGACACTTAGCAGAAGCAGAAGCGCTAGGCCAAGTCGATTCACTACTCTCCTTCGCACAGCGGGGTTACACGTGCGGAGACTTCTACTCTGGGTTGTCTCCCGCGGTTCACTTTCGTGTTAAACCTAATACACTCATGAAAAAGCTCGACAAAACCGTCTCAACACCAAGCGTCAGCGCTACTGCCGACGGAATCACGGCGCGTAACATCCGCTCGGAATTCAATGTGCCGAAATGGTGCCGGGCCCAAAAGGACACCGCGTACATCGACCCTCCCAACCCGCCTAGAATCAACACAGCTCCCACCAACAGTCCCACCTCCAACGTAACGTAACGGAATAAGCGGCTTAGCTGTGGATCTTCAGGCAGTAGTCCTTCAGAAATCGCAAAAATCTTCGTAAACGCGGCAAAGGTTATCGCCTGGAAGCCCAGCAGGATAGCCATGGCTGCAAAAACCAGCGTGTCCACGTCAAAGGTTATGCCGCCCAATCGACGTGGTTCCGCCAGCAACCATATCCCGACGAGTAGTCCCGTAGCCATGAGCAGAATTCCGGGATAGAGAAACAGCCACCGTGGACTATAGAGCAACAGGAACCGCAGATGTCGCCAGCCGTCACGCCACGTATGTAGGTGAGGTGGGTGACTGCGCCCATCCGGCGAAAGTGTTGTCGGTACCTCCGAAATTCTTATCCCGAACAGGCTGGCCTTCACGATCATTTCACTGGCGAACTCCATTCCCGTGGTTCGCAATCCCATTCGTTCGTACGATACTCGGCTGAAGGCGCGAAGCCCGCAGTGAAAGTCATTGCACGGCGCGTGGTAGAACAAGCGCCCCAACCATGACAGGACTGGGTTGCCAAGATAACGATGTAGCGCGGGCATCGCACCAGGCTTGATCTCTCCACGGAAGCGATTTCCCATCACCAGTTCGTTTCCCCTACGCAACTCTGCTAGGAACACGGGAATGTCCCCAAAGTTATAGCTGTCGTCGGCATCGCCCATAATGACGTAGTGGCCTCGCGCTGCAGCAATGCCACCCATCAATGCGGCACCGTAGCCTTTGTGGGAAATACTCACAACGCGCGCTCCTGTACGTTTCGCAATTTCCTGCGAGCCATCCGTGCTTCCGTTATCGGCGACGATGATCTCGCCTCTTATCCCGTTCTCCTCCAGTGCCGCATTTGCTTTTCCAATACAAATCTCGATCGTGTCCGCCTCGTTCAGGCAAGGGATTACCACAGAAAGCTCAACGGGCCTTTCCTCACCTGGCGCGGCGATATTCATAAACGTCTCTCGCTCTCTGGACCTGTTGGTTGATTATACTGCTCTTGATAATGGCACTATAATTTATATTCCTAGAGGATCAATGTAAGTGATAACAATTGTGCCCTCGTCCCAGACTTCGAGCGCTGCTATGAAGCATCAGAGTGCCAGCCGTCATTTCCTGTTAAATCGGGGAACCACGCAGCTGCCTGATACTGGTTCGTTCGAAGCTAACGATTGCAAAGAAAAAAGGCCCCGGCATTAATGCTGGGGCCTTTTTTCTTTTTTCCGTTGTTTTCTTCAGTTCGGTTTCAGACCATAGACGTCCAATTCAGAACGCGTTCCTACATACACCTTGCCGTTAGCTATCGTCGGTACAGTAAATTTAACGGCGTCGCCGGCATTGTCATTGCCGCTGGTCGAACTGTTCCAGAGTTCTGTGGAGCTCACATTCGTTGCATCATAGGCATGCAGAACAGCCGGCCCGCAACCCGGCGACTGTTCCGTACAGTATTGACTATTGTCGAGAGCCCAGACGATTCCACCCGAGCTAGCGCTCGAGGATGATACGGAAGGGCTGGATCCGGGGAATGCGAAAGTGCGAGAAGAGGAATGCGAAAGGCTGAATTGTCCGCTTGTCGTATTGAATGAGTATTGGTTGAGATGCCCACTAGTGCCCGCTATGTAGAGTGTATTGTTCCAGAACGCCGGAGTCGCAAAAATTCCGTTTCCAACGCTCAGACTCTGGACGACGTTGTTGCTGCTGCTGTTGTAGCCTCCCATGCTGTCGCGATTAATGAGAAACAGCGTCCCGCTCTTGCCTCCGCCAATTAGGAGATGCGGTACGGGTCCGGCTGAGGGATCAACCAAAACGGCTGCCCCTCCGGCTCCGTGGTCCTGGTCGTTGCTGCTGAGTGAGCCTTGATTGTATGGAGTGAAATGGTCTTTTACGTGCAGCCCGCCCGAAGCCGTCAGTCGGATCGTTGAATCCCCGTAGTTCGTGACACCATCGTAAGAACCGTTGCCTGTAAGAAAATAGAGATCGTTGCTGGAATCGGCTGCCGGCGCTCCCCCAGACATCCAGATGCCCCCGTCTGAGTTAGCCGTGCCACTGATCAAGTTAGGAGTGCTGTTCCATATGGATGTCGGCCCTGCCCCGATATTGCTCGCGGTAAATCCGATGACCCAGCCATGATATGGAGTATTGTCTCCGTGGGACGCCCAAGTGATGTACACAATGCCGTTCACCAGAGCGAGCCCCGGCCGTTGATTTTCATGTAGCGTATCGAACGGTACCACTCCGCCGCTTGAGCCGTCACCGTTACCGGAAACCGTGATTGAAGTTGTGAGGCTGTAGGGACCGCCAAATTTTTCGCTGCCATCCAGCAAGCTCAACGCGTGCAAGCGTTGAAAGCAAGAACTCGAAGGAGTGCAAGACGAACTACTAGTTTTAGATTTACTTACAACATACAGCGTCTGGCTGGCGGTATCGATCACCGGCGTCCCGATGATTCCGATGTCTGGCTCGATGTCGCCGCTCGCAACGTCTCCGTAGTTCAAGTAAGTTTCGCCGGAATTCACCAATTGCTTGTGCCAGTAAGTGGTGCAGCTCGAACTGTTGTCGGCGTCAAATGCGTAGACACTGTCGTGGGTAGTGGCGACGAACACCACGTTGTGAGTACCGCCGGCGATGCTGAGATTCGCAACCCACAACGGTTGCGCATAGGCCGCGCCGTCGATTGCACAGGAGAACAACTTGCCGAAGGTCGCAGACGTTACTGTGCCGGTGGTGAGCGCAAATTCGCGGGTGTTTGTGCCGTCTCGTAACAGATTATTGTGATACGTCGCCACTCCCGCCAGGTCGGTTACACCCACGGTGATGGAAGCGCTCTTCGAAGTGTCGGTCTTGCTCGTCGCCGTGATGGTGTAGCTCCCGGCCGACGATGCCTTGTACGTGACCGGCACGGCTGTCAAGCTGTTTCCTGAAGAGAAGCTTCCTCCCGTCGCCGTCCAGGTCACGCCCGCGCCATCGTTCGTGGTTGCTGTCACAGCAAGCGCTTGCGTAACGGTGAGTCCCGCGCGCTTCGGACTGATCGACACCGTGATCGATCCGGAAGTAACCGTAAAGCTGACACCGTTGCTGGCCTGACCATTCACGGTGACGACCACGTTGCCGGTCGTAGCTCCCGTTGGAACGGTTGCGGTAATGCTCGTAGCGCTCCACGCGGTCGTCGTCGCGGTCGTGCCGTTGAATTTGACCGTGCTCGCTCCTTGGGTCGCGCCAAAATTCGTCCCGGTGATTACCACGGACGAACCCACGGCGCCCGAGGTCGGATTTAGAGTTGTGATCGTCGGCGCAGGCGTCGTCACCGTGAAGCTGACACCGTTGCTGGCCTGTGTACCCACCGTGACCACCACATTGCCGGTAGCTGCGCCACTAGGGACAGTCACCGCAATGCTGGTATTGCTCCACGAAGTCACGGCTGCCGTCGTCCCATCGAATTTAACGGTGCTCGTGCCTTGCGTGGTTCCGAAATTCGTTCCCGTAATCGTTACAGCCGCGCCCGCCAAACCAGAAGTGGGATTAAGGCTCGTGATCACGGGAGCAGGTGTGGACACCGTGAAGGCGACGCCGTTGCTGGCCTGACCATTCACGGTGACGACCACGTTGCCGGTCGTAGCTCCCGTTGGAACGGTTGCGGTAATGCTCGTAGCGCTCCACGCGGTCGTCGTCGCGGTCGTGCCGTTGAATTTGACCGTGCTCGCTCCTTGGGTCGCGCCAAAATTCGTCCCGGTGATTACCACGGACGAACCCACGGCGCCCGAGGTCGGATTTAGAGTTGTGATCGTCGGCGCAGGCGTCGTCACCGTGAAGCTGACACCGTTGCTGGCCTGTGTACCCACCGTGACCACCACATTGCCGGTAGCTGCGCCACTAGGGACAGTCACCGCAATGCTGGTATTGCTCCACGAAGTCACGGCTGCCGTCGTCCCATCGAATTTAACGGTGCTCGTGCCTTGCGTGGTTCCGAAATTCGTTCCCGTAATCGTTACAGCCGCGCCCGCCAAACCAGAAGTGGGATTAAGGCTGGTGATCGCGGGAGCAGGCACCGTGAAACTTACCTCGTTGCTCGCTAAGCCTCCCACGGTGACCACCACAGCGCCCGTGGTTGCACCAACCGGAACGGTCACACCAATGCTCGTGGCACTCCAGCTTGTCGTGGCTGCTGCGGTTCCGCCAAAGGTCACCGTGCTGGTTCCTTGCGTGGCTCCGAAGTTTGTGCCGGTAATGGTTACGACTGTCCCTGGCGCGCCCGAATTCGGACTCACCATCGTAATCGTTGGCCCCGCGGTCGAAATTGTGAACATCACGCCGGTGCTCGACAAAGTTCCTACGGTCACTACGACGTTGCCGTTAGTCGCACCCGTTGGCACCTTCACCACGATGCTGGTGCTACTCCAACTCGTGTAACTGCTGACTGCGATGCCGTTAAATGTGACCATACTAGTCCCTTGTGTGGCCCCGAAGTTCATTCCTGTAATCGTGACCGGCGTGCCGACCGCCCCCGAATTAGGATTCAAACTGCTTATTGTGGGGCCCACCGTGAATGGCATTCCATTGCTGCCCTGCGTGCCAACTGTCACCACGACATTTCCGGTAGTCGCCCCAGTGGGCACAGTCACACCAATGCTCGTGGCACTCCAGCTTGTCGTGGTTGCTGCGGTTCCGCCAAAGGTCACCGTGCTAGTTCCCTGCGTGCTGCCAAAATTTGTGCCGGTGATTGTAACGGCCGTACCGACGGGTCCGGAGTTTGGATTCAGACTCACGATTGCCGGAGCAGGAGTGGTCACCGTGAAGGTGACGCCATTGCTGGCCTGCGTTCCTACCGTCATGACAACGTTCCCGGTAGTAGCACCGGCTGGAACTGCTACCGCGATACTGGTGTCGCTCCAACTCGTCGCCGTAGCTGTTGTTCCGTTGAACTTGATGGTGCTGGTGCCTTGAGTGGCGCCAAAATTTGTGCCGGTAATCGTAACGGCCGTACCGACGGGGCCGGAATTGGGATTCAGGCTTGTGATTGCGGGTGCAGGAGCGGTCACCGTGAAGGTGACGCCGTTGCTGGCCTGCGTTCCTACGGTCACCACAACGCTACCAGTAACCGCACCGGTGGGAACCGTCACGACGATGCTCGTAGCGCTCCAAGTCGTCACCCCGGCGGCTTTCGTGCCAAACGTGACCGTGCTCGTACCTTGCGTAGACCCGAAATTACTGCCCGTAATCGTCACGGACGTGCCCACGGCTCCAGAGGTGGGATTCAGACTGGCTATACTCGGCGGCAGTGTGGAGTTTCCGGGAGTAGAGCTTGACGCGCAGCCATACACCGAGAGCGCGACCATGAGGAGACACAGAGCTTTGAGCCAGACTTCGCCGCACACGCCAACTTTCATCTTTCGAGAACCCCCTAAAATCTCACATCCTCCCCAGTTGCATATGTGAGTTCCACTGCCTACATCGAGACCTAAAAACTCTGACACTCGTCCGATACCACTCCAAGGTACAAACGCCCTTAAACCGGTCGAAGTAAGTGGCTTCGACCAAGGGTCCATCTCGTTCTCTGCGGAACCACACCTGCTTACTGGGCCGTGACTGCTACCTGCGTCGTGTGCTGAATCGAACCCGAACTGCCCGCAACCGTAACAACGTAACTTTTCGTAGGTGGTGCGTGATTGCTGCTGGTCACACTCCCGCATGCCGCCAGCGAGAAGAGCAGCAAGGCAAGCAAGCTACCCAGCGCCCAATTATGCAGTCCCTTTTTCCTCAGGCCACCCACCAGCGTGATCCCAAACAGCATTGGAATCCATGCCGCGGCGTACAGGAATCTGCCAAATTGCGCAGGGCTGGACGGCAATACCATTGCTGTGGCTGTTGGTACAGCGATCGTGAGCATCGAACTGGCGGGACTAGCGCCAGGAGTCACCGCAGCCGCGGACAGAGAACACGTCGGCATCGGTGCTGGTCCGCTCACACTGCAACTGAGTTGGACCCCGCTCGCGAATCCGTTTTTGGCTGTTACGGTAATAACGCTTGTCCCTTGTCCACCGAACGGGATAGCCACGCTCGCCGAAGTGGCAGTCAACGAGAAGTCTGGTTCTGTCGAGGAAGAAATTGTGTACACGGCCGTAGCTACAGCACTTTCGGAGTAGGCTGGGGCCACAGCGATCGCCTTGATGGTTTCCGATGAGCTGACCGGGATCGCACCCGCATACGGTGTAGAAGCAGTAGTGGGGGTCGTGCCGTTCGTCGTGTAGTAAATGGCCGCGCCAGGCGTTGCATCGCTGATCGTTACATTCTGGGCGGAGCTGTATGTCCCAGCGACCGGGCTAAACACCGGAGTCGCGGTCGCCGTTGCAGAGCCAATCGTGTATGTGGCACTCGAAACGGTGCTGTCGAAGAAGCCACTGGCCACCGCAATCGCTTGGATCGTCGTCGTGGAGCTGACCGGGATGGGAGCAGTGTACTCCGTGGACGACTTCGTGGGGGTTGTTCCGTTCGTCGCGTAATAAATCGTCGCGCCAGCCGAACTCGTTGAGATCGTCACAGTCTGGCTCGCGGAGTAAGTCCCGGCTACGGGGGAGAACGATGGAGCGGCCACCTGCGACTCAATGGTGTACA
This sequence comes from Candidatus Acidiferrales bacterium, assembly GCA_963759275.1. Classification (GTDB taxonomy): domain Bacteria; phylum Acidobacteriota; class Terriglobia; order Acidiferrales; family UBA7541; genus Acidiferrum. The sequence continues at coordinate 220,329 of CAVWYZ010000001.1, forward strand.
GAGCGCTGCTCACCGTGCTGGTTGTGTAACCAGGCGCAATCGCGATGGCATTGATCGTCTGCGTGGCTGTCACGGTTATCGGTCCGGTGTAAGCTACCGTCGAACCTCCGGCCGTTGTAGCCGGCGTGGTTCCATCCAACGTATAAAAGATCGAAGAACCTGCCGTGGGATCGGTGATCGCCACGGTCTGCGTCCCAAGGTATGTGCCGGCAGCTGGACTGAACAACGGAGCGGTCGTCGCCTGCCCGTTGGTTGAAACGAATGTCCAGCTCCCTATCTTTTGACTGGAGGTCTCGCCACCGGTACCGCCCGTAAATCCAACGTAAGCGGTCGGGCCGCCCACAGTGTTAGGAATATTAATTGGCCAACTGGTGGAGAACGTCGTGTTCGCGACCGGATCGTTAATCACCATCGAAAGAGTAGTGCCGTCATACGCTAGCTGAACGGCCATGGTGTCGTCGCTGTGAAGATCGATTCCCGAGGACGTGAGATCAATCGCTGGTGTAGTTGGCGACGCTCCATTGGTGTAGAGGCCCGTCGAGTCTATACCTTCTCCTGCGTTATTGTAGGTGTCGAATTTCACCGCAATGCTGTTCGGAATTCCTCCAGTTCCTCCGGGAGCGTTGGGTCCATAACCAAGGCCTCCTCCGCTGGGACCCAGGGCCGTCGGGCCATTCGATTGGATTGTAAAGGTAATGCCGTCAGCGCCCGCGTTCGAGAGCTGAAACGTAAAGTTCGTTACGAACGATTGTACGTTTACCGGCGAGTTATAGAAGGCGCTGCCTGCCTGGTTTAGTCCCCCATTTGTGAGTTGCAGGCGCGTGTCGTCCAATCCGGTGCTGCCGTTGAAGGTCATGGAAGACGCTGCGTTACCGAAGCCCAGGCTGAAATTGATGCCAGAACCGCCGGTACTGATGGTGTACGTAGAACTGGCCACGGGACTATTGGTAAGCCCGTTGGCCGTGGCGATGGCGTTGATCGTAGTAGTCGCGCTGATCGCCAAGGCCGTGGAGTAAAGCTTGGTTGTTCCTACCCCCGGACTCGGAGTGGAACCATCGGTGGTGTAGTAAATCTGGCTACTCGGTGAGGCATCCGAAATGGTCACGGTCTGCGCGCTGGAGTAGGACCCTGCCGGAGGCGAGAAAGTCGGCATCAGCGCCTGGGTCTGAAGGGTATAAGCTTGCTGGCCCACGGCGCTAGTCACGAAGCCGGTCGCGCTGGCAATCGCCGAAATCGTTTCCGTGGTGCTTACGGCTATCGCCCCAGTGTATTTGGTCGACGAAGTCGTGGGCGTGCTGCCATCGGTCGTGTAGTAGATCGTCGCTCCAGATGTGCTATCCGTGATGGTCACCGACAGACTTCCCGTGAAACTTTGCCCAGCAGGGCTGATCACCGGGGTTGCCGCTTGTGTCTGTCCGCCTAACAGACCAAAGACACTCAGCTGTGTTTCTGTGCCTACATAGACCTTGCCATTCGTGATCGTGGGCACGGCGAACTTCACCGACGCGCCCGGATTATCGCGCGTGGCATTTTGCGTACTCGAGTAAAGTAGCGTGGCCACATTCGTAGCATCGTGCGCGTAGAGAGTCGCTTGTCCCCCCGAACCAAAATTATCGGTCTTCAAACTCCACACAATGCCATTGGTCGTGCCATTCGCGGAGATGCTCGGCGAGGGGCTGTAGGTACCGGCGCTTTCGTTCGAGATCGACGTCTGGCCGGTAATAGCTCCGTTCGCGAAACCATACAAGCGCAGACTGTCACTCTTGGGCCAAATATAAACTCGGCCGTTCCAATATGCCGGAGATCCCCACAGACCATTGGCGAGATTTACCGCCTGGCCCGGGTCGGTGGAGTTGCTGGCATTGTAGCCACCCAGGCTTTCGCGATTCAGAACGTACACGCGACCGGATTTGCCGATCTGCACCAGTTGGCGGCTACTCCCACCCACGGAATCCGGCAGCAAAACCGCTCCGCCTGCTGCTTGGTCTAGGTCGGAACCATTGAGAGAGGCTTGATCGTGTGGCGTGAAATCGTCCTGGACGGTAATCACACCGTTCGTCAAATCCAGACGAACGACGGAGTCGCCGTAGGACATCGAGTTCGTATACGTGGGTAACGCATCAAACGTGCCGTTTCCCGTTACCGCAAACATCCGCCCATAGGGCTTGCCCGAAGGCACATCCGCGGCTAATCCGGTGCCACTCATCCAAACTCCCGAACCCAGGGAATTGGCCGAAGCGCACCACGCACTGGTTTGCTGCAAGTTGCTCGCGTTGTAGGCGAGAATCCACCCGTGCCAGGATCCGTTGTCGCCATGCGCCGCAAAACCGATGTACACAATGCCGTTCAACAGCAACAGGCCGGGCCGCTGGTTCTCCCACTTCGGATCGAAGTTCAGCTTTCCTCCGGAACTGCCATTTCCCGTTCCCGATACGCTGCCAGACAGCGCCATCGGGCCGCCAAACTTCTCGGCTCCCGTGGTGATATCCAGCGCGTGGAGTCGTTGGATGAAAGTGGTGTCCGAGACGGTGGACTTGGCCACCACGTACATGGTGTTCGTGGTGGTGTCAATGACGGGGGTTCCGGTGATGCCCACCTGCGGCACAATGTCCGTGGTGGCGACGTCGCTTTGCGGCACCGGTTTTTCTCCACTGCCCGCGCCGTGTGCGGAATCAATCAGCGATACCTTCCACAGCGGGGACGCGTTAGCTCCCCCATTGCTGTCCGCATCGAAGGCGTACACGCTGTCATCCTCGGTGGCGACAAAGACGATGTTATGTGCGGTTCCAGCTTGTACGGTTCCGGCCCCTAACGTCACACCCGCGACGTACAGCGGTTGCGCATAAACATAGCCGTCGACGGTCTGCGAAAAGAGTCTTCCGAAGGTGGTGGAGTTTACATTCGCGGGCGTGAGAATGGTCTCCGTAGTGTTCGCCCCAGTACGCGCGATGTCGTTATGCTGCGTGACGACGTTCGTCTGCGCCAGCGTGCTCAGGGCCAGAAGCGAGCTCAGTCCTAGGGCTAGGCCAAGCCGAGCCAAGCTGCGGCGCCTTGGGTTACGTCGACGTTTGTTGCACTGATCGAGCCAGACCTCGGCGCACACGCCAACTTTCATCTTTCGAGGCCCCCCCCTAAAATCTCACACCGCCACGGGGGACGCGACAACCCCGCGGCCTGAATCCAGGACTAGCACTCTATCACCGGGTTAGTACCAATCCAAATGGTACAAATTCCCTAGAACTGCCCTCACGTATAGACCGCCAAGTTATAGATTTAAATGGGTTAATCTTATTTGAAAGGCAAATTATTTGTAGAGCTTCATCTCCTTCGCGACCTCGGATTGCGCGACGCACTTACTTGCATGGAAACTGCGATGCAAACAGGGATTGATTGACGCCGTCGACTTTGCCATGCTCCCCAGTAAAAGCGTGCATTAATTCTTGGAGCCGACAATCGGAACCATACCTCCCACGGCAGCAGAACATGAGGTTTGGCCACCCCAGCCGATTCGTCATCCCGGCGAAAATTACATCGTGGCCGCCACAGTTTTAGGTGCGCTTGTCGCCGCTTGGATTCACATCCAATCGGAGGGCATCTGGTACGACGAAGCGATTACGTTACTGACGACGTCTGGGCATGCAATACCCGACTGGTCGCAGGGAATGCAGCAATTCAAGCCGACCGGAAATCTGATTAAAATATTGTCGGATCTCTATCACTATGATGTCCATCCCCCGCTTTACTTCTGGATTCTCGCATTGTGGCGCCTGTTGCTGGGTTCTTCGTTGGAAGTCGCTCGGTGGCTGTCGGCCGGATTCACAGCCGCTGCCCTCATAGCTTTGTACCGATATGCCTCCAGACTAGGCGCCCGCTGGCCTTGTATCCCAGTGATGATCTATGCCGTTTCGGCTGTCGGTCTGCGATACGCGTACAACGCCCGGCCCTATGCAATGGCTGCATATCTAGTCGTATTAACTCTTATCTTGGCAGACAGAAAATCAAGATGGACGGGAGTATGCGCAGCGGCATGCGTCGCCACTCATTATTTCACGGCCCTCTGCGTTGGACCTATTCTCGTTATCGAATGTGCTCGAAATTGGAAGACACATCGTCGCTGGGCCACAGGGACGCTAGCCTCCAGCGCAATTGTTTGTGCACCTTTGCTGATTCTCTTGGCGAAGCATGTGGAAGCGCGTCCCCACCAGTACCCGGGGTTTGGTCCCGCTCGGAAAGAAATCTCTACCTTGCTTCGAGCAGCCCTCGAAGGAGGGATGCCACACAGTTCTATGGGTCTCACTTGGAAATTCGCCCTATTGTTAGCAGGTGGATTGGCTCTCGCCGGGGCAATTTGGGCGATTCGCCGCAAGTTATTCACGCTTCCGCTCGCCTATAGCCTATTCCTCTGTTCGTTCTTGCTCACTGCGATTCTCACCCATAAGTCGATTATGAAAATGCCTAATGACTATTACTTGGGCGTTTCGGCACCCCTTTTGATACTGCTCATTTGGTTTGGATTGAACGCAGTTCCGGTTGCGATTCCGTTTTTCGCAATCGCTCTTATCACCGGTTCACTGACCGCCACCCCGATAATGGCATACAGCGATTATCGGAAAATGCTTGCGGATATCCGCTCCGACTGCGACCACTGTGCGATTGTTGTCGGATACGGATATGGAGGCGCAGTGCCGGCGTGCATTCTGTATGAGGCAAAGGGACTGGACGTCTATTTATTGAAGAGCAAGGATACGGTCGAGGACATCCACGATCGCATTGGCGCAAGTCGTATTATCTATCTTGTACCGTCAAATGATCCCCCCACCACCTCGATTGAAGGAGAATTCGTCCAAGCCTACGGAGGTATCGCGGAAGAAGGCTACTTCAAGATCCAGTCAAATCGTTATATCAAGTAGCATCTCGCTGTGCGGCGACCTGCTCGCCGTCACGGTCGCGAGAACCGGCGGGTACTCAAACGATTTCAGACGATTCGGTCCAGTGTTTTTCACCGTACTACGCCTGCCCTTCAGGACAGTTGTCCACCTCTGATCCTACAGTTAACTTCGGTTTAGCGGCGCATTCGCTGAGGATCCGAGCTATCTCAGGCGACGGTTGCGAATCGTGGCGGGGTAAAGAGGAACATGATTTCGAAATTGCCCGTCTTTCGGGAACGTCCAGTACGTTGCTCCATAACGAATACATTAAGTCTGCCGCCCTCGGTGCTCGAGTCTTGTCGTGAGGAGCAGGGATGACTGACCTTGAGGACATCTCAATGAAAGTGTTTTTGGTCTTATTCTTAGTCTGTGCGGCCACGGCCCCGGTTTTCGCCCAATCCGCGACTGTTACCTGGACCACTACCTATCAGACCATGGACGGATGGGGCGCAAGTACGGGATACTGGGCGTCAAACGTCAATCTTAGTGCTCAACAGGCCGACAAGTTCTTCTCACCTTCCTCGGGAATCGGCTTGGAATACATAAGAACGTCGAATACGCCAGATGGCACTATGCCGGATCTCCCGACTGTAAAACTTGCGGTGGCCCGCGGTGCTAAGGTTCTACTGTCGATGTACGGACCACCGGCGTCCATGATGTCGAATGGATCATTCGCGTCGAATGCGGGTTACGTGCTGCCCGCCGACTACGGAGCCTATGCGACCTATATCGTTAATTGGATTCAGACGTTGCAATCGAGTGGCGTACACGTTGATGTTTTCTCCCCGGCGAATGAGCCGAATGGCGCGGGAGCTGCTTGGACTGCCGGGCAGCTAGATACGTTCATCAGCCAAAATCTAGGTCCCGCGTTTACATCTGCTGGGCTCACAACGGCCATCACCATCCCGGAGGCGGGTAATTGGTTCAATAAAGACTTTGTTACGACCTGCATGAGTGACGCAAACTGCGCCAAGTACGTGACTATAGTTTCTGGTCATGATTACAGCACAGGCACCGTGGACGGCACCGGGGTTAGCTATTGCTGCGCCACGGCGAAATCCGCCCCCTCTTCCGTCGGATCACGCCGAGTCTGGATGACCGAAGTTAACGGTGGGTTCACCAAAGAGACCTCCAACGACACGAATATGTGGGTTTACGATCCCACCATCGCCGACGCCATGGTCTGGGCGCACAATATTCATGATTTTTTGACTGTTGCGAACGCCAGTGCGTGGATGTACTGGAATCTGGCTTCCTATGATTCCATCGAGTACAACGATGGCCTGACCGACTACTTCTTTAATCCGGCGAAGAGGTTTTATGCTGTCGGAAACTGGAGCAAGTTTGTTCGGTCGGGCTGGACAAGAATCGGCGCGACGCCGAACCCTGCCTCGGGGATTTACCTCACAGCGTTTAAAGAGGACTCGTCGGGCAACTTCGCCATCGTTGCCGTCAATCAAAACTCTACTTCTGCTAACCTGACGGTCTCCCTCACGGGATTCTCCTCTGTAACCTCTGTCACTCCGACTCTGACCTCGGCTAGCGTAAACCTTGTTGACCAAGCGACCGTGAATGTGTCCGGTGCTGGCGTATTTTCTTACTCGCTTCCGCCGACCAGCATCGTCACATTCCATGGAACCGCTTCTTCGGGTTCTTCCAAGACCGTAGCTCCCCCAACGAGCTTAACCCTGGTAGTTCACTAACGATTTGGTGCGCTCTTCCGTTGTTGTGACGGACGGACAAAAATCATTGCCATTCGGCGGTGTTAACCTCACCCGCCTTCACTTCCAGCGCGCAAACCCACCGCGTCCTGGCGGCACTTGATCCACTCGCCGAAGGAGTGTCTGCATGGGAAACCTCCGCGAGCTCCTCGATTCGATCGCATGTCGCTTTTGGTATATTGGAAAGACTATTTTTTCAATGAAACCAGCAGGGGGCGCAATCGAGAGCACATCGAACGCGGAAGCGGATGTCTCACTGACGGCCGGGACAAGTTCCCAAACAACGCTGCATCGCGGTCGGCCGATCGACAACTGGATTGTTGTCATCACCCTCTTGGTATCCGCGGTTGTTGCTTGGGTCCACATTCGTTCAACGTCCATTTGGTACGACGAAGGCTTGACGCTTCTTATGACCTCTGGGCGTGCGACCCTCGACTGGTCCCTCGGAATGAAGCAATTCAATCCCACAGCGAATTTGCTCAAGATTCTCTCGCAACTTTACACGTACGACGTGCATCCCCCGCTCTATTTCTGGGCCCTGGCAATCTGGCGACTCTTGCTGGGAAACTCGCTCGAAGTGGCTCGCATCTTTTCCGCCCTCTTCACTCTGGCTACGCTCACTTTGCTTTATCGCTACGCGGTCGGATTGGGCCTAAGGTGGCCGTGCGTCCCTGTCGTGATATACGCAGTCTCGGCCGCCGGTCTGCGGTATGCCTATAACGCGCGTCCCTACGCCATGGCATCGTTTCTGATTGTCTTGACTTTGTACCTGGCACATCGAAAGTCGCCGTGCACCGGGCTATGTGGCGCCGCCTCCGTGGCCGTCCATTACTTTTCCGCTTTGTGTGTTGGACCAATCATTGTCATTGCAAGTCTCGTGAATTGGAAGTCGGATCGGCGCTGGTCTCTGCTGACGGTTCTGTCGTTCGCGATCTTCTGCGCTCCTTTCGCGGCATTGGCGACAAGGCATGTTGGCGCGCGTCCGCAACAGTATTCGGGTTTCGGCAATTTTCATAAGGAAGTGGATACCATGTTGGGCGGAGCGCTAAGAGGTTCTATGCCAGGTTCCTCTTTTGACCCGCTGTGGAAATATGCGCTGCTTGGGGCAGGCTGCCTCGCATTGTTCGGCGGCATATGGGCGATTCGACGCAAGTTGTTCACCGTTCCGCTCGCGTACGCCTCATTTCTGTTCGCGTTTCTGCTCATCGCGATTATGACCAATAAATCTATCGCGAAGATGCCCAGCGACTATTACTTGGGAATTTCCGCCCCGCTGTTCGCTTTGCTCCTTTGGTTTGCGGTGGACGCGATTCCACTCGTCCTAGGTCCAGTTCTCGCGCTCACGCTGCTTGTGGGTACTGTGACGGCAAGCCCCATGATGGTTCCGCGGGACTACCGAAAAATCTTAACCAAGATCCGTTCAGACTGTGACCATTGTGCAGTCTTGGTAAGCACTGGCGGGGGAATCGCTGTGCCCGCGTGCGCATTATACGAATCAAAAGGCCTGGATGTTTATCTGCTCAATCCGGGCGACAGACCTGCGAGTGTGGTACAAAAGATTGGCAGAGATCGTATGATCTATTTGATTACCGCCGATGAGTCCTCTGCGACTCGGACGGAAACGGAATTCATCCAAATGTTCGCGGCTAGCCCCGGTGACGACTATTTCAGAGTAGACCCCACTCGGCTCGGTCCAGAGAGCGGTGCACAAAATCCGCACTGATGGCGCGTCACTCAACAGGGTTCTGGGAAGAAAGTACTACTCCGGCTGGCTCCTCTTCGGTACCACCAACCCATTCTTCGAATCGAGCTTGCATCGTACTCTCACTCAACTGGGTATTGGCACGGCGGATTTGATCAAACCCAACGCAGACTGTCTAAAGCACCGGCGGAATGGAGCGGAATGAGGAGCTTCGCGCAAGACTCGATTGGACCACGCCAATTAGCACTTTCCTTCGATGATGGTCCTGACCCTGTCCATACCCCTAAATTGCTGGACATACTCGCAAAACACGATATCAAGGCCATCTTCTTTGTCCTCGGTAAGAATTTGGTGAGAGCATCGGGCAAAGAGCTTCTCCGAAGGATGAGCAGGGATGGACATTTCGTCGGAAATCACGGCTATACGCACTCGGATCTCACCAAACTGACGGAGTCCAAAATCAAGTCCGAGATTACCAGGACTGCCGATCTCATCGGGGATGCTGACCGCGGCGTCAAACTATTTCGTCCTCCGTACGGTGCGCATAACCAGCTCGTGGACCACCTGGCTCAGAGCTTGGGTTATCAAAGCTTGTTTTGGGATATCGACATACTCGACTGGCACCCCAAACTCTGGTCTGGCGATTGGGTTCGGCAGTGTTTGGACCAACTCGAAAACCAAGCACAGGCCGTGGTCCTTGCACATGACACCCATGCTACAACCGTCGCAAAGATGGGCGAGTTCGCCGCAGCAATGACACAAGTACCTGATATCCGCATCTCTGTCAGCCTTCAGTCTCTTGGGATGCACCTAGCTAGTGTGCGGCCTGTATGGGGTGCTGGACCTACTCCGTGGATGACAGCTCGGTGTATCTTTCAGGATCTCTACCGCGCCATTATGCCCATCCCTTGGGGCCAGGAGGCCAAGAATCGATCTTAGTGAGCCACGATTTTCTGGTGGCATTCCGCCATCTCCATGGCTGAATCGCGCGGGAAGTTCCTCACTTGGCTTTTTTCGCCATTGATTTCCCGCGTGCAACTGTCGATCACGCTCACCAACTATCCCAGCCCGCCGTCGCGCCGTAACCCTCCCCCAATACGTTTTTTAACTTATATGCGGCGACGCGCTCTACTTTACCGTGGAGATAAGACTTATTTTGGTGCGGGTCGACAGCCGATGGCCGAAAGGCGGGGAAGAATTGCATTAGCGCCTTGACGGGGCAACCACACTTCCATCTGCTCGAAGACACAGGCAGGGGCATAGGCTCTGTCTATCGCTCGGGAGATGGTGTCGCTCCAATACGGAACACCGCGGTAGCGGCCGGGCGTGCCGGTGTCGGGTTTCCCTATGACTATGAGTTCAAAGACACCAGCATCTATTTCCGCTACGACTGGGCGAGAGTTCCATTTGCCGTGCAGCTCGAGAGTGGAGTTTAGATAAGGATCAGGCATCTCAGGGATGGCGCTCTGAATTGTCACGGCGGGAACATCGGACAGTAGCCTCCGCCCCGAGATCACGGAGAGGAAGGCCTCCCACTTGGCTTTGTCCGCTCGGTGGTCTTTCACTTCGGCGTGACATTCCTTCAAGTAGTTGAGGTCGTTTCGGAGATCGGGCGCGAAGGATTTCAGAAGCAGTATAAACAGTGCTACCCCGACGACAATCGGAGAGCGATTGGCCTTGCGTTGAAGTCCGAGCAAGCCTGGTCCAGCCAACACTGACGAGACCAGTAGCGGTTCCCAAAAGTAATTTATGCTCCCACCCACCTGCGGTATGGTCAGTAGGCCCACAAGCCATGCAACCAAGCTATAGCCGAGGACTAGGAGTTTCTCGGGCGTGTGTTTCCGCAAGGCCAAGAACCCGCCGATGACCGCGAACGGCACAACTGGTTGCGACATGGCGAACCAAAGAATGCCCAGCGCTTTTCTATATTCCAGAACGGGGTGCCGGAGAGCTGCGATGTGCTGCAACATGAGGGGCTCGCGCCACCCGAAAAACGCGTAGCCACCGATAACCGTAAACGCGAAGCACGTAGACCAAAGAGCTGCTTCTTTAAATCGACGGCGGTAAATAAGCCAGCCCGTGATCGCTGCTGGTACGGCTAGGAACGTCAGCTTAATGAGGGGGGCAATTCCAGCGCAGATTGCGGACGCGGTGCTCAGGCGGCGGTCCTTGGCTATCAGAAGCAAGTAGACGCTTAAGAGAGCGAATGCAAGCGCCAGGAAATCACCGCGAACCTGGGTGGTCCAGCGAGCTATCGGGAGCGCTGACATCGCGAACAGAGCGCAAAGCCCGGCGATCCCGCCGGTGCCATTTACCTGCCTGCTGATCAGGAAAATGAGAAACACACAAAGGCAAAACGCGGCAAATACGCATAGCCGCACCGGCACTTCAGGAGCGATGCCCATGGCTAATGCTTGGCGGTAGGGCACGGAAAGCAGGACATAGGTCAATGGCCCATAAATCGTGACCAGATAAGGAGGGCGATTGAAGTCCGGGTAGATGTGACCCGAACGAACTACGTCGTTGATTCTCAGCAGGGTGGCGCTATCCGGATAGCCCACGTCTGTGAAGTTTTCCAAACCGAGCGCGGTGCCCACAAATATGCAGAAGGCAGCGGCGAGCAAGACCAGAATCATAAAGCCAAGCAGCGAGTTCTGGCGTAGAACGTGGGTAGCCGCGCGCGCTAAAATCGAAGCTCTATCGAGCGATTTGAGAGGGACCGACGATGGAGTTTCCCGGCACATGGCGAAGACTGACTAATGGCTTTGCGATCCAATTTGATGGCGGGCCCGGGGCTTTGCTTATACAGCGGCTAAGAAAAGCTGTCAATCACGAGATCGGAAATAACTGTCATATTGCTCGGTCGGCCGACCCCTGCCAGAATCGTTTCAGTTCTTTCCTTGATGGTTCACCTGGAAAACATACAGTGAGCCGCTTGGGCTCACCCAATGAGGGTAATTCAACAGGTAGGTGCAGTGAAAGACAGGCTTAGCCGGGTCGAGCTTGAAATCCCTGGCGCTGACAAATCGGGTGGCCCCCAAGGCCAGCCACTGCGCATCCGGTGGTACGCCGTCATCGCAATTGAATTCCTGAGCCGCAGGCAAGTACAGTTCCGAAACTGATCCTGGCATATCGATCATGATGGCGCCGACTTGGTGCTTGCGCATGAAGTCGCGAAGTTCGATCACTAACTGGCCCATGTCCGAGTCCGCGGTAATTTCGTAACTGGCTCTACTTCCTTTAAGCGCATTCAGATAGCCGATGTAATCCGGAAACGCGGTGACTATGGATACGAACGCGACGACGATTGCGATCACCCCAAGAGTTCGCACAATTACTTTTGCACGCACGTTACGAATGGCAGCGGACCACGGCACAACCAAGCTAATTAGCACCGTAAGGGCCGCGATAGATACGGAGATGTGGCGGATGCCAAGATTCAGTGGTGAAGCCACTGCCGCCAAAGTGAAAATGAATAGCGTGAGCCCCAGCGCGCGAACATGGAGGATGTGGTCCTGCCCTTCGTTCGAAACTCGTTGTTTGCTTCCGATTCGCTTCCAGATCAGGAGACATATCAGCAGCAGAGTGAGACAAAGAAATCCCGGGGTCATCTTATAGAGGAACTGCGTCGGGAAGTACCAGAGAGTTCCGTGAGGATAGACGCGCCCTAACAAATAGGTCGGTCGTGCCAGACTTCGTAACGTCAGCCCCACGCCCAAACAATACAAAATTACTGGATAGAGAACCGCATCCATCCAAGGGTGCGCCTGCAACATATTTGCGGCACTTCCCAGGGCGCGAAGATGATGAGTGGAATGCTCAAATCGATAGGAGAGCAGCCACCCTGCTCTGCTTTTCCAGAAAATCACCGCATAAGCTGCGTAGACAATCGCACATGCAAAACCCGTTCCCAGCAGAGAGAACTGCGTGGCACGCCGCCAGCTGAAGGATGCATCGATGGGCCGGAACTTGAACCATAGTCCTAACAGAACTAGTGTCGGTAATAATAATCCCGCAGAAAACTTTGACAGCAAGGCGCCCGAGAACGCCAGCCCGAACAAAACTGCATATTTCAGATTGGGGCTCTCCCAAAGGGATGCAAACGTCCAAACCGTGAGAATGGAAAAAAACGCAACGCCAATATCCGTCATTACCAGCGGCCCATACGCATAAAAAAATGGCGACGTCACGAACAGCAGAAGCGAGACCATGCCCCCCACCGAGCCGCCTAAGGTCCTGGCCATCCAGAATGTGGTGAAGGCGAAAACGAGAGTGAGCGCGATCATCGGGAGCCGCGCCAGAAATATCTTGCGCTCGCCGCCGAGGCCCCAGCCTCGCATCGTGGCCCAGCAAAAATTGCCTTCGTCCGGCGACTGCCATGCTACGAGCTCGTAATCCTGCTTCGTACCAGCGATTGCCAAAGGAAAAGCGGCGAGAATTTTTTCCAACGGTGGGTGTTCTAAGTTCAGGCGCTCTTCATGCTGTTGAAGGTAGCTAACCCCGGCGGTGATGTGGATGACTTCATCCATAGTGACCGACTCTCGTTTTACGACCAACACCATGACGATGCCGGCGATGGCGATAATTCCAGCGACCAGGCACTTTTCCCAAATAGGAAGTCGGTTGCGCATTTCCGCCTACAAGATACTTGGCTAAGCCATCATTTCACAAGGCTATGATACACAGACACAATTCGATGCCGGGATTCGCGCTCATAGATGTGCTCTGGAATCACACTGCTAACTGGATGTCCCCTGGATATGAATCTGAGTCCGGCACACAAGAAGATAGGCAGACGTAGGCCGTGTTTGATTACCCAGGCACACGTGACCACGGTCACATACCCTCCTGCCCCTCCTCCGCTAGCCT
>CAVWYZ010000002.1:0-21619 GCA_963759275.1 Candidatus Acidiferrales bacterium
GCCCTTCAGGACAGTTGTCCACCTCTAATCCTACAGTTAATTTCGGTTTAGCGGCGCATTCGCTGGGGATCCGAGCTATCTCAGGCGACGGTTGCGAATCGGGACTGGGTAAAGAGAAACATGATTTCGAAATTGCCGTCTCTTGGGGAACGTTCAGTACGTTGCTCCGTAACGGATACATTAAGTCTGCCGCCCTCAGCGCTCTGAATCTTGTCGTGACGAGCAGGGAGGACTGATCTTGAGGATATCTCGATGAAAGTGTTTTTGGTCTTATTCTTAGTCTGTGCGGCCACTGCCCCGGTTTTCGCCCAATCCGCGACTGTTACCTGGACCACCACCTATCAGACCATGGACGGATGGGGCGCAAGTACGGGCTACTGGGCGTCAAACGTGAATCTTAACGCTCCCAAGCAGACATGTTTTTCTCGCCTTCGTCAGGAATCGGCTTGGAATACATAAGAACGTCGAATACGCCAGATGGCAGTATGCCGGATCTACCGACTGTAAAACTTGCGGTGGCCCGCGGTGCTAAGGTTCTACTGTCGATGTACGGACCACCGGCGTCCATGATGTCGAATGGATCATTCGCCTCGAATGCGGGTTACGTGCTGCCCGCCGACTACGGAGCCTATGCGACCTATATCGTCAATTGGATTCAGACATTGCAATCGAGTGGCGTACACGTTGATGTTTTCTCCCCGGCGAATGAGCCAAATGCCGCCGGAGCTGCTTGGACCGCCGGGCAGCTAGATACGTTCATCAGCCAAAATCTAGGTCCCGCGTTTACATCTGCTGGGCTCACAACGGCCATCACTATCCCGGAGGCTGATAATTGGTTCAATACAGATTTTGTAACGACTTGCATGAGTGACGCAAACTGCGCCAAGTACGTCACTATAGTTTCTGGTCATGACTACAGCACAGGCACCGTGGACGGCACCGGGGTTAGCTATTGCTGCGCCACGGCGAAATCCGCCCCCTCTTCTGTCGGATCACGCCGAGTCTGGATGACCGAAGTTAACGGTGGGTTCACCAAAGAGACCTCCAACGACACGAATATGTGGGTTTACGATCCCACCATCGCCGACGCCATGGTCTGGGCGCACAATATTCATGATTTTTTGACTGTTGCAAACGCCAGTGCGTGGATGTACTGGAATCTGGCTTCCTATGATTCCATCGAGTACAACGATGGGCTGACCGACTACTTCTTTAATCCGGCGAAGAGGTTTTATGCTGTCGGAAACTGGAGCAAGTTTGTTCGGTCGGGCTGGACAAGAATCGGCGCGACGCCGAGCCCTGCCTCGGGGATTTACCTCACAGCGTTTAAAGAGGACTCGTCGGGCAACTTCGCCATCGTTGCCGTCAATCAAAACTCTACTTCCGCTAACCTGACGGTCTCCCTCACGGGATTCTCCTCTGTAACCTCTGTCACTCCGACTCTGACCTCGGCTAGCGTAAACCTTGTTGACCAAGCGACCGTGAATGTGTCCGGTGCTGGCGTATTTTCTTACTCGCTTCCGCCGACCAGCATCGTCACATTCCATGGAACCGCTTCTTCGGGTTCTTCCAAGACCGTAGCTCCCCCAACGAGCTTAACCCTGGTAGTTCACTAACGATTTGGTGCGCTCTTCCGTTGTTGTGACGGACGGACAAAAATCATTGCCATTCGGCGGTGTTAACCTCACCCGCCTTCACTTCCAGCGCGCAAACCCACCGCGTCCTGGCGGCACTTGATCCCTCGCCGAAGGAGTGTCTGCATGGGAAACCTCCGCGAGCTCCTCGATTCGATCGCATGTCGCTTTTGGTATATTGGAAAGACTATTTTTTCAATGAAACCAGCAGGGGGCGCAATCGAGAGCACATCGAACGCGGAAGCGGATGTCTCACTGACGGCCGGGACAAGTTCCCAAACAACGCTGCATCGCGGTCGGCCGATCGACAACTGGATTGTTGTCATCACCCTCTTGGTATCCGCGGTTGTTGCTTGGGTCCACATTCGTTCAACGTCCATTTGGTACGACGAAGGCTTGACGCTTCTTATGACCTCTGGGCGTGCGACCCTCGACTGGTCCCTCGGAATGAAGCAATTCAATCCCACAGCGAATTTGCTCAAGATTCTCTCGCAACTTTACACGTACGACGTGCATCCCCCGCTCTATTTCTGGGCCCTGGCAATCTGGCGACTCTTGCTGGGAAACTCGCTCGAAGTGGCTCGCATCTTTTCCGCCCTCTTCACTCTGGCTACGCTCACTTTGCTTTATCGCTACGCGGTCGGATTGGGCCTAAGGTGGCCGTGCGTCCCTGTCGTGATATACGCAGTCTCGGCCGCCGGTCTGCGGTATGCCTATAACGCGCGTCCCTACGCCATGGCATCGTTTCTGATTGTCTTGACTTTGTACCTGGCACATCGAAAGTCGCCGTGCACCGGGCTATGTGGCGCCGCCTCCGTGGCCGTCCATTACTTTTCCGCTTTGTGTGTTGGACCAATCATTGTCATTGCAAGTCTCGTGAATTGGAAGTCGGATCGGCGCTGGTCTCTGCTGACGGTTCTGTCGTTCGCGATCTTCTGCGCTCCTTTCGCGGCATTGGCGACAAGGCATGTTGGCGCGCGTCCGCAACAGTATTCGGGTTTCGGCAATTTTCATAAGGAAGTGGATACCATGTTGGGCGGAGCGCTAAGAGGTTCTATGCCAGGTTCCTCTTTTGACCCGCTGTGGAAATATGCGCTGCTTGGGGCAGGCTGCCTCGCATTGTTCGGCGGCATATGGGCGATTCGACGCAAGTTGTTCACCGTTCCGCTCGCGTACGCCTCATTTCTGTTCGCGTTTCTGCTCATCGCGATTATGACCAATAAATCTATCGCGAAGATGCCCAGCGACTATTACTTGGGAATTTCCGCCCCGCTGTTCGCTTTGCTCCTTTGGTTTGCGGTGGACGCGATTCCACTCGTCCTAGGTCCAGTTCTCGCGCTCACGCTGCTTGTGGGTACTGTGACGGCAAGCCCCATGATGGTTCCGCGGGACTACCGAAAAATCTTAACCAAGATCCGTTCAGACTGTGACCATTGTGCAGTCTTGGTAAGCACTGGCGGGGGAATCGCTGTGCCCGCGTGCGCATTATACGAATCAAAAGGCCTGGATGTTTATCTGCTCAATCCGGGCGACAGACCTGCGAGTGTGGTACAAAAGATTGGCAGAGATCGTATGATCTATTTGATTACCGCCGATGAGTCCTCTGCGACTCGGACGGAAACGGAATTCATCCAAATGTTCGCGGCTAGCCCCGGTGACGACTATTTCAGAGTAGACCCCACTCGGCTCGGTCCAGAGAGCGGTGCACAAAATCCGCACTGATGGCGCGTCACTCAACAGGGTTCTGGGAAGAAAGTACTACTCCGGCTGGCTCCTCTTCGGTACCACCAACCCATTCTTCGAATCGAGCTTGCATCGTACTCTCACTCAACTGGGTATTGGCACGGCGGATTTGATCAAACCCAACGCAGACTGTCTAAAGCACCGGCGGAATGGAGCGGAATGAGGAGCTTCGCGCAAGACTCGATTGGACCACGCCAATTAGCACTTTCCTTCGATGATGGTCCTGACCCTGTCCATACCCCTAAATTGCTGGACATACTCGCAAAACACGATATCAAGGCCATCTTCTTTGTCCTCGGTAAGAATTTGGTGAGAGCATCGGGCAAAGAGCTTCTCCGAAGGATGAGCAGGGATGGACATTTCGTCGGAAATCACGGCTATACGCACTCGGATCTCACCAAACTGACGGAGTCCAAAATCAAGTCCGAGATTACCAGGACTGCCGATCTCATCGGGGATGCTGACCGCGGCGTCAAACTATTTCGTCCTCCGTACGGTGCGCATAACCAGCTCGTGGACCACCTGGCTCAGAGCTTGGGTTATCAAAGCTTGTTTTGGGATATCGACATACTCGACTGGCACCCCAAACTCTGGTCTGGCGATTGGGTTCGGCAGTGTTTGGACCAACTCGAAAACCAAGCACAGGCCGTGGTCCTTGCACATGACACCCATGCTACAACCGTCGCAAAGATGGGCGAGTTCGCCGCAGCAATGACACAAGTACCTGATATCCGCATCTCTGTCAGCCTTCAGTCTCTTGGGATGCACCTAGCTAGTGTGCGGCCTGTATGGGGTGCTGGACCTACTCCGTGGATGACAGCTCGGTGTATCTTTCAGGATCTCTACCGCGCCATTATGCCCATCCCTTGGGGCCAGGAGGCCAAGAATCGATCTTAGTGAGCCACGATTTTCTGGTGGCATTCCGCCATCTCCATGGCTGAATCGCGCGGGAAGTTCCTCACTTGGCTTTTTTCGCCATTGATTTCCCGCGTGCAACTGTCGATCACGCTCACCAACTATCCCAGCCCGCCGTCGCGCCGTAACCCTCCCCCAATACGTTTTTTAACTTATATGCGGCGACGCGCTCTACTTTACCGTG
Organism: Candidatus Acidiferrales bacterium; assembly: GCA_963759275.1. GTDB lineage: Bacteria > Acidobacteriota > Terriglobia > Acidiferrales > UBA7541 > Acidiferrum. The sequence continues at coordinate 4,477 of CAVWYZ010000002.1, forward strand.
GAGATAAGACTTATTTTGGTGCGGGTCGACAGCCGATGGCCGAAAGGCGGGGAAGAATTGCATTAGCGCCTTGACGGGGCAACCACACTTCCATCTGCTCGAAGACACAGGCAGGGGCATAGGCTCTGTCTATCGCTCGGGAGATGGTGTCGCTCCAATACGGAACACCGCGGTAGCGGCCGGGCGTGCCGGTGTCGGGTTTCCCTATGACTATGAGTTCAAAGACACCAGCATCTATTTCCGCTACGACTGGGCGAGAGTTCCATTTGCCGTGCAGCTCGAGAGTGGAGTTTAGATAAGGATCAGGCATCTCAGGGATGGCGCTCTGAATTGTCACGGCGGGAACATCGGACAGTAGCCTCCGCCCCGAGATCACGGAGAGGAAGGCCTCCCACTTGGCTTTGTCCGCTCGGTGGTCTTTCACTTCGGCGTGACATTCCTTCAAGTAGTTGAGGTCGTTTCGGAGATCGGGCGCGAAGGATTTCAGAAGCAGTATAAACAGTGCTACCCCGACGACAATCGGAGAGCGATTGGCCTTGCGTTGAAGTCCGAGCAAGCCTGGTCCAGCCAACACTGACGAGACCAGTAGCGGTTCCCAAAAGTAATTTATGCTCCCACCCACCTGCGGTATGGTCAGTAGGCCCACAAGCCATGCAACCAAGCTATAGCCGAGGACTAGGAGTTTCTCGGGCGTGTGTTTCCGCAAGGCCAAGAACCCGCCGATGACCGCGAACGGCACAACTGGTTGCGACATGGCGAACCAAAGAATGCCCAGCGCTTTTCTATATTCCAGAACGGGGTGCCGGAGAGCTGCGATGTGCTGCAACATGAGGGGCTCGCGCCACCCGAAAAACGCGTAGCCACCGATAACCGTAAACGCGAAGCACGTAGACCAAAGAGCTGCTTCTTTAAATCGACGGCGGTAAATAAGCCAGCCCGTGATCGCTGCTGGTACGGCTAGGAACGTCAGCTTAATGAGGGGGGCAATTCCAGCGCAGATTGCGGACGCGGTGCTCAGGCGGCGGTCCTTGGCTATCAGAAGCAAGTAGACGCTTAAGAGAGCGAATGCAAGCGCCAGGAAATCACCGCGAACCTGGGTGGTCCAGCGAGCTATCGGGAGCGCTGACATCGCGAACAGAGCGCAAAGCCCGGCGATCCCGCCGGTGCCATTTACCTGCCTGCTGATCAGGAAAATGAGAAACACACAAAGGCAAAACGCGGCAAATACGCATAGCCGCACCGGCACTTCAGGAGCGATGCCCATGGCTAATGCTTGGCGGTAGGGCACGGAAAGCAGGACATAGGTCAATGGCCCATAAATCGTGACCAGATAAGGAGGGCGATTGAAGTCCGGGTAGATGTGACCCGAACGAACTACGTCGTTGATTCTCAGCAGGGTGGCGCTATCCGGATAGCCCACGTCTGTGAAGTTTTCCAAACCGAGCGCGGTGCCCACAAATATGCAGAAGGCAGCGGCGAGCAAGACCAGAATCATAAAGCCAAGCAGCGAGTTCTGGCGTAGAACGTGGGTAGCCGCGCGCGCTAAAATCGAAGCTCTATCGAGCGATTTGAGAGGGACCGACGATGGAGTTTCCCGGCACATGGCGAAGACTGACTAATGGCTTTGCGATCCAATTTGATGGCGGGCCCGGGGCTTTGCTTATACAGCGGCTAAGAAAAGCTGTCAATCACGAGATCGGAAATAACTGTCATATTGCTCGGTCGGCCGACCCCTGCCAGAATCGTTTCAGTTCTTTCCTTGATGGTTCACCTGGAAAACATACAGTGAGCCGCTTGGGCTCACCCAATGAGGGTAATTCAACAGGTAGGTGCAGTGAAAGACAGGCTTAGCCGGGTCGAGCTTGAAATCCCTGGCGCTGACAAATCGGGTGGCCCCCAAGGCCAGCCACTGCGCATCCGGTGGTACGCCGTCATCGCAATTGAATTCCTGAGCCGCAGGCAAGTACAGTTCCGAAACTGATCCTGGCATATCGATCATGATGGCGCCGACTTGGTGCTTGCGCATGAAGTCGCGAAGTTCGATCACTAACTGGCCCATGTCCGAGTCCGCGGTAATTTCGTAACTGGCTCTACTTCCTTTAAGCGCATTCAGATAGCCGATGTAATCCGGAAACGCGGTGACTATGGATACGAACGCGACGACGATTGCGATCACCCCAAGAGTTCGCACAATTACTTTTGCACGCACGTTACGAATGGCAGCGGACCACGGCACAACCAAGCTAATTAGCACCGTAAGGGCCGCGATAGATACGGAGATGTGGCGGATGCCAAGATTCAGTGGTGAAGCCACTGCCGCCAAAGTGAAAATGAATAGCGTGAGCCCCAGCGCGCGAACATGGAGGATGTGGTCCTGCCCTTCGTTCGAAACTCGTTGTTTGCTTCCGATTCGCTTCCAGATCAGGAGACATATCAGCAGCAGAGTGAGACAAAGAAATCCCGGGGTCATCTTATAGAGGAACTGCGTCGGGAAGTACCAGAGAGTTCCGTGAGGATAGACGCGCCCTAACAAATAGGTCGGTCGTGCCAGACTTCGTAACGTCAGCCCCACGCCCAAACAATACAAAATTACTGGATAGAGAACCGCATCCATCCAAGGGTGCGCCTGCAACATATTTGCGGCACTTCCCAGGGCGCGAAGATGATGAGTGGAATGCTCAAATCGATAGGAGAGCAGCCACCCTGCTCTGCTTTTCCAGAAAATCACCGCATAAGCTGCGTAGACAATCGCACATGCAAAACCCGTTCCCAGCAGAGAGAACTGCGTGGCACGCCGCCAGCTGAAGGATGCATCGATGGGCCGGAACTTGAACCATAGTCCTAACAGAACTAGTGTCGGTAATAATAATCCCGCAGAAAACTTTGACAGCAAGGCGCCCGAGAACGCCAGCCCGAACAAAACTGCATATTTCAGATTGGGGCTCTCCCAAAGGGATGCAAACGTCCAAACCGTGAGAATGGAAAAAAACGCAACGCCAATATCCGTCATTACCAGCGGCCCATACGCATAAAAAAATGGCGACGTCACGAACAGCAGAAGCGAGACCATGCCCCCCACCGAGCCGCCTAAGGTCCTGGCCATCCAGAATGTGGTGAAGGCGAAAACGAGAGTGAGCGCGATCATCGGGAGCCGCGCCAGAAATATCTTGCGCTCGCCGCCGAGGCCCCAGCCTCGCATCGTGGCCCAGCAAAAATTGCCTTCGTCCGGCGACTGCCATGCTACGAGCTCGTAATCCTGCTTCGTACCAGCGATTGCCAAAGGAAAAGCGGCGAGAATTTTTTCCAACGGTGGGTGTTCTAAGTTCAGGCGCTCTTCATGCTGTTGAAGGTAGCTAACCCCGGCGGTGATGTGGATGACTTCATCCATAGTGACCGACTCTCGTTTTACGACCAACACCATGACGATGCCGGCGATGGCGATAATTCCAGCGACCAGGCACTTTTCCCAAATAGGAAGTCGGTTGCGCATTTCCGCCTACAAGATACTTGGCTAAGCCATCATTTCACAAGGCTATGATACACAGACACAATTCGATGCCGGGATTCGCGCTCATAGATGTGCTCTGGAATCACACTGCTAACTGGATGTCCCCTGGATATGAATCTGAGTCCGGCACACAAGAAGATAGGCAGACGTAGGCCGTGTTTGATTACCCAGGCACACGTGACCACGGTCACATACCCTCCTGCCCCTCCTCCGCTAGCCTGTACTGGTACGGACTAAGACTGTTCCTCCTTAGCCCCATGCGTGTATCTGGACATTGCGCTGTAGTGTCTCCGTCCCCCGGCAGCAAGCGTCTGGTTGCTTTATAGCTTCTCGCAAACCGAGGCGGGATGAATTTCCTTGGACTTAGTGGGCTTGAACGGTCGGTTCCCTTCAAACGGGAACATTGGCCTGGTCTGGAAGAGCGCGAATATCGCATCTCGCAAGGCCACGACTCTGCCGCTGCTCTGATTGTCGATGGGAAAATCGTCGCTGCTGCCGAAGAGGAACGCTTCAACCGCAAAAAGCACTCTGCCGATTTCCCCGTTAACGCTATTCAATTTTGTCTTCGCGAAGCCGGCGTCGCGCTCGGCGATATTGACGAAATAGCTCACGGCTTTGACTACCTGCCATTTCGCCAGCTGTATTCCCTCGATCCGGATTCCGCCAATCTCTACGAAAAGGTCTTTTCGACGGCGATCTTAATCGAGCAACTCCACCGGCATTTCCCCCATTTTCCGCAAGAGCGCGTTCATGCCGTCAATCATCACCTGGCACACGCCGCCAGCGCGGCCTACACCTCGGGATGGAACGAGTGCCTCGTTGTCGTAAATGACGCCATGGGGGAAATACAAAGCCTGACGGTATATGAATTTCGCGATGGCGCTCTCAAAAAATTGCGGGACATCTCTGCCAGCGACTCCATCGGCATCCTCTATTCCTTAATCACCTTGCACCTCGGCTTCGATTTCAATTCCGATGAGTACAAAATCATGGGGCTCGCGCCATACGGCGACCCCTCGCGCTTCCGTAGCTTTTTTCAGAACGCTGTCGAGCTTCGTTCCACCGGCAACATCCGCATTCCAATCCTCCGGCTAAATCGTTCGCGTGAGGAGCGAGAGAACTATCTAGCGACGCGCCGCTATCTGGATGAGCACCTTATTCCGCGGCGATCACCCGAGGCAGAGATTTCTCAGGATCACAAGGATGTTGCGGCTGCGTTGCAGGAATGTCTCGACCGCACGGTCTTGCACGTCTGCGGGCATTTCGGCGCGATGACAGGTCTACGGCGCGTGGCCCTGGCCGGTGGTGTCGCACTCAATTGCACCGCTAACGGCAAACTCATTGACTCCGGCACGTTCGACGAAGTCTATATCCAGCCCGTCGCCGGCGACGACGGCACCGCTCTGGGATCCGCGCTATATCGCGCTTCGCTGTCGCAGCAAACCCGCAACGTGCGCATGCCTGTTCCGCTCTTGGGACCTGCTTACGACTACTCCCGAATCACACAAGCCATCAACAAATATTCTGGCCGCGTATCCTTTACCGATTTCGCCGCGCTCGACGCCACTTGCGAAGCCGCAGCAAAGCTCATCGCGCAAGGGCGCGTGATCGCCTGGTATCGCGGTCGCATGGAATACGGCCCGCGAGCGCTCGGCAATCGCAGCATCCTGGCCGACCCAGGACATCCCGCGATGCGCGACCGCATCAACGCAATGGTGAAGATGCGGGAAGCATTTCGTCCCTTTGCACCGGCATGCTCTGTGGAGCAAGCGCCGTGCTGGTTCAACGTGCCACAGGGCACGCACATGCCGTACATGATCACCGTAGTGGACGTCCGCCCCGAGCATCGGCAATCACTTCCCGCCATCACTCATGTCAACGGCTCGGCCCGCCTGCAGACCGTCTCGGCGCAAGATAATCCCGATTTTCACGGTTTGCTCAAGGCCGTCGGCAAAACCACAGGTCGGGAGATGGTGCTGAACACCAGTTTTAATGTAAAAGGCCAGCCCATCGTGAACACACCAGAAGAAGCGATCGACACCTTCTTGGGCACCGGAATCGAATTCCTGTTTCTGGAGAATCGCCTTGTCGCCCGCCAAAATACCTAATCGTAACCATTCCACGCTGAGTTCCTTCCGGCCGGCCACTGTGGCGCAAGCGTTTGAATGCCAGGCCTCGCTGACTCCTGATGCCGTGGCTCTAGTTTGCGAAGAGCGCCATCTCACCTACCGCGAACTCGATCAGCGCTCGAACCAATTGGCCTGTTATTTGCAGCAACTCGGCGTGGGCCCCGAGGTTTTGACCGGCATTGCCGTAGAACGCTCCCCGGAAATGGTTGTCGGACTGCTCGCGATTCTGAAAGCCGGTGGCGCCTACGTTCCCATCGATCCCAAATTCCCCCCGCAACGCATTTCCACCATGATCGAGGATTCCCAAGCGCCCATCCTGCTTGCCACCGCACATACGAAATCACGACTTCCTCAAGGAACAAGCCGTATCGTCTTTATCGATAGCGACTCTGCCGAACCCTCGACGTGCAGCGCAGCCCCAGTTTGCTCGACCGCACACGAAAAGAATCTCGCCTACGTCATCTACACCTCGGGCTCCACGGGAAAGCCCAAGGGCGTGATGATCGAACACCGCAACGTTCTCAATTTCTTTGCGGGCATGGACGCCGCAATCGGCGCAACTCCCGGCGTCTGGCTCGCCGTAACCAGTATTTCCTTCGATATCTCTGCCCTGGAGCTTCTGTGGACATTGACGCGCGGCTTTCAGGTCGTAGTCCACGGCGACGAAGGCGTGCAAGCCATCCCGGACGCAATCCAAAATTACGGCGTCACGCACATGCAGTGCACGCCATCCTTGGCGCAGATGATCGCGGTTCGCCCGGAAGGCCTCGCATCGTTCGCCAGTTTGAAGAAACTTCTTCTTGGCGGCGAAGCTCTCCCTCTAGCATTTGCCCGGCGGCTACGGCAGGTTTTTCACGGTGAATTCTTCAACATGTATGGCCCGACGGAGACCACCATCTGGTCTACCACCGCCACCATCGAGCAGGATCCCGCCGGCATTTCCATCGGCAAGCCCATACAAAACACCCAGGTATACGTGCTGGACTCCGCTCTTCAACCTACGCGCAACGGTGATGTCGGTGATCTCTTCATTGGCGGCGAAGGCGCGGTTCGCGGTTACTGGCACCGTCCCGACTTGACCGCCGAGCGCTTCCTCGACGATCCCTTTGTGCCGGGGAATCGCATCTACCGCACCGGAGATATCGCGCGATTTCTTCCTGACGGAAACCTGGAATTCCTGGGACGAGCAGATTTTCAGGTGAAGTTGCGAGGCTACCGCATCGAGATCGGCGAAATTGAAACGGTGTTGGAAACCCAGACGGGCGTGGCGCAAGCCGTCGTGGTCGCTCGCGAATTCACTTCCGAAGGCAGGTTCGAAGACAAGCGGTTGGTTGCATACGTAGTGCCCAAACCCGGCACCCGACTCAGCATTGGCGCTCTGCGCGCCGCACTCGCGGCTACGCTGCCCGAATATATGGTGCCGTCCCACATCGTCGTTCTCGATTCCTTCCCGTTGACCGCCAACGGAAAAATCGATCGCAACGCTCTCCCCAGGCCGGCGAGCGACGAACCCGAACTCATCTCAGAAATTCCCGGAAGCGAATTGGAGCGAAAAATCGCCCAGGTGTGGAAAGAGGCTCTAGGCGTTGAGCACGTGGGATTGCATAAGAATTTCTTCGACCTCGGCGCGCACTCGTTGATGGTCGCGGAGGTCCACATCCAATTGCAGCAATTGCTTGGCCAGGAAATTTCGTTGGTCGACCTTTTCCAGTTTCCTACCGTCAGTGCACTCGCTGCCCATCTCGATGGTCAGGAATCCGCCCCTCAGACAGCGACACGCGCCGAGCGACGCCTTGCCGCCAGGCAGTTGCGGAGACCATGACCATGCCGCCTAGCTCATCGATTGCCATCGTCGGCATGGCCGGGCGTTTTCCCGGCGCGCGGAACCTCGATGAGTTTTGGGAAAACCTGAAAAACGGAGTCGAAGCCGTCCGCCCCTTTTCTGACGCGGAACTCCTGGCAGCCGGAGTATCCCCGGAAGAGCTTGCTCAGCCCGAGTATGTGAAATCGGGCGTCGTACTACAGGATCTCGACCTGTTCGACGCGTCGTTTTTCGGTTTCAGTCCGAGAGACGCGGCGATCATGGATCCGCAGCATCGCCTATTCCTCGAATGTGCCTGGGAAGCCCTCGAGAATTCCGGCCACACGCCGGCAAACTTCCCCGGCTCGATCGGAGTCTATGCCGGTTCCGGCATGAACTCCTACATGATCCACAATCTGTTAACCAACCGCGCGCTGATGGAGAGTGCCGGCCTGTTTCTCATCCGGCAAACCGGCAATGACAAAGACGTGTTGGCTACCCGCGTTTCTTACGAACTGAATCTTCGCGGCCCGAGCATCAATGTTCAAACCGCCTGTTCCACTTCGCTCGTCGCGGTTCACCTCGCCTGCCAGAGTCTGCTGAATCAGGAATGTGATTTGGCGCTGGCCGGCGGTGTTACCATCGAGTTTCCTCACGGGCGTGGCTACCTGTACCGTGAAGGCGAAATCCTGTCGCGCGACGGACACTGCCGCGCCTTTGATGCTGATTCGAGCGGCACGGTGTTCTCGAGCGGCGCTGGTCTAGTCGTTTTGCGCCGACTCGAAGATGCGCTCGCTGATCGCGACACAATCCAAGCGGTAATCCTGGGCTCCGCCATAAACAACGATGGAGCGCGCAAAGCCGGCTATTTGGCGCCTAGCGTCGATGGGCAAGCCGAAGTGATTGCCGAAGCGCTCGCCATCTCCGGCGTCGAGCCCCGCGACATTTCCTACGTGGAGACTCACGGCACCGGCACTAAGGTCGGCGATCCCATCGAGATTAAGGCTCTCACCCAGGCGTTTCGCACCTACACTCAGGAAACGAATTTCTGCGCCATCGGATCGCTCAAAGCCAGCATCGGTCATCTCGATACCGCCGCGGGCGTTGCCGGGCTGATTAAAACGGTGTTGGCTCTCAAACACCGGCAGATTCCGCCGAGCCTCCATTTTCACAAACCAAATCCGCTGATCGATTTTGCTTCCAGCCCCTTCCATGTCAACTCCACTCTGGCAGAGTGGTCCGCGCCGCGAGGGTCCCGACGCGCCGGCGTCACCTCGTTGGGCATCGGCGGCACCAATGCCCATGTCGTTTTGCAAGAAGCTCCGCTGCACACCGCCGGTGAAAAGGCGATAGCCGAGCGACCGTATCAGTTGCTCATGATGTCGGCGAAGACTCCCTCTGCACTGGATCAGATCAACCAAAATCTTGCGAACTATCTCGAGCAGAACTCCCAATCGCGAATCGAAGATGTCGCCTTCACGCTCCAGACAGGTCGCAAAGAATTCCGTCAGCGCCGCATCGCTGTGGTCTCCACACACGACGACGCCACCTCTTTGCTCCGTGGCGCTGCTTCCGGCCCGCTTTATACCGGACAAGCTGCCGAAAAGGCTCCGAACGTAGTCTTCCTTTTCTCCGGACAAGGCTCGCAATACGTGAACATGGGTCGCGCTTTGTATGAATCGGAGCCCATCTTTCGCGCTCAACTGGATTTGTGCGCAGACCGGTTGCAACCCCACCTTGGTCTGGACCTGCGCGCGCTACTGTACCCGGCGCCCGAAAATGCTGCCGACGCGGCGGAAAAGCTTTCTCGTACCCGCTTCACGCAGCCTGCGCTCTTTACTATCGAATACGCCCTCGCCCAATGGTGGATCGCGCTTGGAATTTCTCCCTCCGCGATGATGGGCCACAGCATTGGAGAGTATGTGGCGGCGTGCTTGTCCGGTGTATTTTCTCTGCAGGACGGTCTTCGCATCAGCGCCCTTCGCGGCCGGCTCATGGATGAAATGCCGCGCGGTTCGATGCTTTCCGTTTCGGCAAAGCCAGACGCGCTTCCCATCCCCGCGGACCTGTCACTCGCGGTTGTCAACGGTTCCGAACAGTGCGTCGTCTCTGGTCCCACACCTGCAATTCAGAGATTCGCAGCCACCCTCGAAAAGAACGCGGTTCCGTGCCGCGAACTGCATACCTCGCACGCCTTCCACTCCTCGATGATGGACCCGATGCTGGAATCCTTCCGTGCGGAAATTTCCAAAATTGCGCTGCATCCTCCGGCAACACCTTACATTTCCAATCTTTCCGGTACGTGGATTACCGCCGCGGAGGCCACGGACCCAACTTATTGGACGAAGCACCTCCGCAACGCCGTGCAATTCTCTCGCGGACTGGAAGAGTTGTTTCGCGATCCATCTCGGCTATTCCTGGAAGTTGGTCCCGGTCAGGTGTTGACATCGTTGACGCGTCAGCACGTTGCGCGCCCGAAAAACTCGCGAGTCTTTGCCTCCACCAGGCACCCGCAAGAGCAGGGCTCCGATTGCTTGCATCTACTAAGCACCGCCGGACAATTGTGGATCGCTGGGTGCCAAATCAAATGGGACGCGTGGCATAAGCCAGGAACCGTCAATCGCATTCCGCTCCCTACCTACCCGCTCGAACGCCAACGATTCTGGATCGAGCCGGGAGATACTCCCTTCGCAGCCAAAAAGCCCGCTGATTCTGCTTCCAGCGAAACTCCTAAAGCCGCAGCCAGTTCGTTGTACTACCACCGAGTATGGAAGCGTTCCGTTCCGCACGACACTTCTCCATCGCCTCCAACCAGTTGGCTAATCTTCTTCGACGAACTGGGATTGAGTGCTGAGCTCTGTCGCCAGCTCAGAACGGCGGGCCATCAGGTGGTAGAAGTTTCGGCAGGAGCTAAGTACGACCGCCAGGGCCCATCGAAGTACGTCATCTGCCCGGGCACGCGCAAGGACTACGATCAACTCTTCGCCGATATCAGTAAATACGAACAGCTTCCCACAAGAGTTCTGCATTTGTGGCCGGTGACTGGTTCCGGCGCGGACGCACATCAACTCGATCGCACGTTGGACCTCAGTTTCTACAGCCTTCTTTTCCTGGCCCAAGCCGTCGGCGATCAAGACCTGGGATCGATGGAAATTACCTGTGTCTCTAACGGGCTGGGCAGCGTGGCGAACGGAGAAATTGTCAGCGATCCCGCCCGTGCCGCCTTGCTGGGGCCGATTCGCGTCATCCCCGCGGAATTTCCCGCGATGGTTTGCCGTCATATCGACCTCGACCGGAATATCACGGCCTTGCCGAAGGCGGCTGCCGACATCATCGCGGAGTGCGCACAGCCCGCCGCTAATCCCTGTGTCGCGTTCCGGCAATCCGAACGTTGGATAGAAGATTTCGAACCCACCACGCCGCGCGCTCAACCCGCGAGCCCTCGTCTCAAAGAAAAAGGAGTCTATTGGATCACAGGTGGACTGGGCGGCATCGGATTGTTGATCGCCGAGCATCTGGCTCGAACCGTCCACGCTCGCCTGGTCTTGACTGGCAGAACCCCATTCCCGCCTGCTTCCGAATGGGACGCACTTCTGGCTAGTCCGGAAAAATCTGAGACCCAAGACAACATCCGGAAATTCCGCGAATGGCAGGCTCTCGGTGCGGACGTGCTCACGATCAACGCCGATGTCACTGATCGTAAGCAGATGGCGGGCGTTGTTCGCCTCGTTCAGCAACGTTTCGGAAGCTTGCACGGAGTGATTCATGCCGCTGGCTTAATTGAGGATGGTCCCCTACAGGTTAAAACGCGCGAGAGCGCCGCGCGCGTGCTAGCCCCAAAGATTCAAGGCACTCTCGTTCTTCAAGATGTCTTGCTCAACTGCAAACTCGATTTTTGCCTATTGTTTTCGTCCGTCAGTTCGATCACTCCGCCTCCCGGTCAGATCGACTACGCCGCCGCGAACTCGTTTCTCGACGCCTTCGCCCTGAGTGTGCCGGGCCAGCCTGTTACCGCGGTAAATTGGGGTCTGTGGGCCGAGGTAGGTATGGGCGCTCGCAACGCGCCGGGCAATCACCCCATCCTGGGTCGCAGGATGTTTCAATCTCTCACCGAGTCGGTTTATTCCTCGCGCGTAAGCTGCGAAAAAAATTGGCTGCTCGCCGAGCACCGCCTCAAATCCGGTGAAGCGCTGGTGCCGGGAACCGGGTATTTACAAATCTCGGCTGCCGCCATTCTCCCGGACCAGTTCGAATCCGGAGTGATCTTCGAAGATGTATTCTTCCTCGCCCCTCTCTCCGTAAAGCCCGACGAAACCAGGGAAGTGCGCCTGCGCCTCCGCCGTCAGCGTTCCGGCTTCCGCTTCTCGATCTTGGCCAAAGACAAAGAATGGGTCGAATACGCTTCCGGACAAGTCGAACGAAATAAATCACAATCCCCAGAACGTCAGGACCTCGCGGCGCTTCGCCGTCGTTGCTCGTCGCGCACCGTTCATTTTGATGACCAGCGGCGCACGCGCCAGGAAGCCTATTTCGATTTCGGTCCCCGTTGGCATAATCTCCGCGCGCTGCATCTAGGGCAACGCGAAGCACTCGCGGAACTCCAGCTTGCGCAGGAATTCCTGGCCGACCTCAACAACTTTCCACTACATCCTGCGCTTCTGGATCTGGCGACCGGTTCCTCGCTATATCTTGTCAAAGATTACGAATCGTCCAGTGCTCTCTATCTCCCACTTTCCTACAAGCGGATTACCTTCTTTCGCCCGCTTCCGGGAAAAATGTATAGCCACATTCGATCGCATCAAGACAATACCGCGCAACGCGAGATCGTGAGCTTTGATTTCACTTTGTTGGATCCCGACGGAAACGTCTTGGCGGAAATCCAGGAATTCTCTCTGCGCCGCATCAATGTTCCGCCAAACGGCCCAATCCCAGCACTGCAACCGCGCACGGGCGAGAAACAACCGGAATTGGCAGACGTCCTGGGAGAGCAGGGAATTTCCTCCGCTGACGGCATCAAGGCTTTCGATCTCCTTCTCGCCGCGGCTCCGACGCCCAACATCATAGTGACCCGCGGAGAGCTACTCCGAACGCCGGCGCACTCCCAAACAAGCTCAGCTTCCAGAACGACCGCCAAGCCGGATGGTGGAGTCGAAAATGTACTTGCCGAGTGGTGGCAGGAACTTCTGGGAGTGGAGAAAGTTGCATTAGATGACGACTTCTTCGACTTGGGCGGACACTCCCTGATTGCCGTCCGCTTGTTCAGCAGAATCAAGAAAACCTACCGGCTAGACTTGGGGCTTTCCACGCTCTTCGAAGCGCGCACCGTCCGCAAACTCGCTACCGTGATCCGCCGCACCGGCACTCCCGGGGTTCCAGAAGATATTGCTTCCACTGCCGTCGTTCCGATTCGTCAGCAAGGTACCCGCCCGCCGCTTTTCCTCATATCGGGTCTCGGCGGGGAAGTAATCGGTTTCGATACTCTGGCGCGCTACCTTGGACAAGACCAACCGGTGTATGCGTTGCAACCTCAGGGACTGGACGGGCGCACCCCGTACCTCACCCGTGTCGAAGACATGGCCGCCTATTATCTTCGCGAGGTCCGCAATATCCAGCCGCATGGCCCTTACTGCTTCGCCGGATATTCATTTGGTGGGTACGTGATTTACGAAATGGCTCAGCAACTTCACACCGTCGGAGAGTCTGTCGCGCTTTTGGGATTCCTCGACACCATCGAATGGCAGTATTACGAGGGCATTACGCACCCAGAAGACCTCCGCCAGCGCTGGGCGCTTCGCCTCAATCGCCTCATGTACCGACGGTGGGACTATGTTCGAGACACCGCCTATAGTGCCGCCACCAAAGTTTTTTACCGCCTATTCCATAAGCTCGGCTGGTCCCTTCCGCAAGGTATGAGCACCTTGGAGAAAATCAACCTGCTCGCGATGTCACAGTATCACCCGGCTGTTTATCCCGGCAGACTCACGATCTTCCGTTCCGTCACCCGCGACGCTGCCCTCGGCGAAGATGAACTGCTCGGCTGGGGCGGACTGGTTTCCGGCGGCATCGAAGTACTAGATGTCACGGGCCGCCACTTGGAGATGCTCGTTGAGCCCAATGTGCGCGTCTTAGCGGAGAAGTTGCGCGCCTGCCTCGACCAGTTACACCTTCCGGATCGCGAAGTTGAATATGCGACGTTATGAGGAAGCCGCTGTTTTGTGGTTTACTTTTATGGGATTACTGTTGAAATTACTAGGCGAGAGCAGCATCGCACAGGGTATGATACGCGTAATGATGGTCAGGAGTTGGAGGTACACCGAATGACGTCAGCCACATTAAAGAAGTCACTCGCTTTGCTCGCAGTTGCCATTGGATTCGCAATGAGCGGATGTGGCGGCGGTGGGTCTTCTAGTTCGACACCCATCGTCAGTGTAGGACTGACGCCTTCGACTCCGCAAGCAATCGACCAAGGTCAGAAAATTCAGTTTACCGCCACCGTGACAAACGATTCGTCGAGCCAGGGGGTTACGTGGAGCGAAAGTGGCCAAGGTACTTTGTCGAACCAAACAACCACCGCCGCGACATATACCGCACCGACCAGTGGTACCCCAGGGACCGGAAGCGTAACTGCTACTTCCGTCGCCGATCCGACAAGAAACTCCTCGGTAAACATTACCGTCACAGCGCGGCCCGTGATCAGTGCCACGCCGCTGTCGGCGGCGACGATCGGCACGCCTTACAGCCAAACAGTGGGGGTGACAGGTGGTGCCGGAGCGCTAACATTTTCGATTTCCAGTGGATCGCTGCCGACAGGTTTGAATCTCAACACCACTACCGGGGCTATCACAGGAACACCGACGGGTGCGACTGGAACCACGAATTTTTCCGTCAAGGTCTCCGATTCCAGCACGGCGGGACCGCTGTCCGCGACACAGCCGTTGAGCATTACAGTGAACCCTCCGGTGGCCCTGACGATCACTACCGCAAACCTGCTGAACCCGTTGGTGGGAGAAACCTACAACCAGACGCTCCAATTCTCAGGAGCGTCCGCAACTTTGCCCGTGGCCTGGAGCATACAGTCTGGGACACTTCCGGCGGGACTCTCGCTAAACGCGAGCACGGGAGCAATCACGGGAACTCCCACCACAACTGGTACCAGTGCTTTTACGGTGGAGTTAGCGGATTCGTCCACACCTGCGGCGACCACAACACAAATGTTGACCCTGACGGTCACCTCGACCGCCATGTGTGGATCGGGAAGTGAAAGCCTGCTGAAAGGGCAATATGCCCTCTCTATGGCGGGATTTGATGGGAGTGGGCCGGTAGGGATGCTCGGCTCGTTTACCGCTGATGGCACAGGGAAAATCACGGCAGGCGTGGAAGACATCAACAGCAGCGGGCCGAATGGGGTTCAATCCAATTTACCGATAACCACCGCCAGCAGTTCATACGCGATCGGATCCGATAACAAAGGATGCCTGACTCTAGTAGCGGTCGGAGTGACACGTAATTTCCGATTTACCGCTGGCAGTATAAATGGGGGCGTGGCGCAGGGTGGCCGCGTCGTTGAATTTGACTTTACCGGAACAAATACCGTAGGCACGATTGCTATTCAACAGCCTCAGTTCTTCTCGAATGCTTCTGTCCAGGGTAGCTTCAATTTTGCGATGAGCTCGCCGTTTCCCTCTGCTGCCGGCGGCGGCTACTCCACTACTGTAGGAGTGTTGAACCTCAGCGGAACCACCGTGAACGGCGTCGGCGATATAAACATTAATGGCACCGTAGACGCTGGCAACTCCCAGTATCCCGCTTCACCGATCACTTTTACGCCAGGCACATATAGCATAGGCGCAAACGGCCGAGGCACCTTGTCTTTCACTCCACCCGGAGCCCCGACGCTTGATCTCGTCGTCTATGTTCTGGACGGCGGTCAGTTACAGTTGTTGAGTAGTGACGCGCAGAGTGCGACAAGTCCCGCGTACACCGGCTTTGCAGGCGCACAGTCCGGGGGCCCTTACGGCGACTCGACACTGAAAGGTGCCAGTGTACTCTTTCTCAGCGGGCAGACTGGGCCGGGAACGAGCAATTCCAGTCGCATTGAAGCCGGCCTATTCAACGCGGACGGCGTAAGTAGTTTCAACTTCTCGGGAGATCTCAACAACGGAGGATCGATTGGCACGCCGTCTATGACTGGATCTTACACTGTGGCGGCCAACGGGCGTGTGCTCGTGACGACCGCGGGGAGTTCGACACCGGCACTGATCATGTATCTCGTGAATACAAACGAAGGTCTGGTGATGTCGACTGATTCCCAGGTGATGGTCGGTGACGTCGAACCACAGACCGGCGGACCCTTCACAAATTCCTCGCTCAGCGGTACCTACGCAATCGCGACTGTCGATCCCGTCGTTCCCAACAATGCGCTGATAGAAGGCTCGGAGGTCTATGACGGAGCCGGAAATGTGAACGCCACCTTTGAACTCAACGACGGCGGGTGGCTATCTCTCGGGAACGCTATCTCGGGGACCTACACTGTGTCCTCGAACGGTCGGGTAATCCGGACGTGGAATGGTGTATCCCAAAGAGTCGGTTACGTCATTTCTCCCGGAAGGCTGGTAACCCTCGGGAACACCACGAGCGACACCAGTCCGACGCTAGTCATTAGTCAGCAGTGACAACTTCGGCTTTGTCAGAAAATGGCTACTTTTAACTTCTCATTCGGGGACACAGTTTAGACTCTCTCGATTGCGAAACCGATGTTGGAAGTTCGGGTCGGAACCACCACATTGGTGGTCGCTTCTCCGTGACCCTCAATATGCGTCATGCGTCCTCCGGGGAAATAACAGCCGGAGATGGCAATGGGAGACTCGCGCTATCTTCCGGCCAGCGGAAGCACCTTACCTGTTGCCCGTGTCCCTCCACCGCTAAAGCTGCAACGTAGCCGTCTGGAACATCCAAATCGATCAAGGTCCACCTCGCCGCTTCCTGGGGATCTTCAGGAATGCTCAATTGAGGCGCCGAATCCGCGCAATCGAAGACGCTGAAACTCCTCACCTCTAAAGATAATCCTTCACCTCTCGCTTTCGTGAACGCCTCTTTCCGTGTCCAGCATCTCGCCAGAGCTATTTTCTTTTCGCTCGTGGCTAGCCCAGCGAACGCCCTGGCTTCCCCTAAAGAAAAACATTGCCCCGCTAGGGCATCTTCATCCTGCAACCGTCGCAAGGATTCAAGATCCACGCCAACCTCGAAGCCGCAGGCCACTGCACATACAAAAGCTTCCGCTGCGTGCGAGATATTGAATCTGAGGTCAGTTTTTTCGTCAGCCTCGATCAAGAACGGTTTTCCCCGCAAGCCATAGCCAAAACGAAGATCCGCAGCTTTTGCTCCACTATAACGGCTCAAGAGTTCCCGAAGTAATCCTCGCCCAAGCACATATTGTTCCCTGTCCCGCTGAAATTTAAAGCGATCTCCCCTGGCGATCTCATCCATCCTAAGTGTCGCAGCGTAATCATCAATCCGCGATTTCAGCGGAGGCAGAAACGCAAACCACACGTGCACATTGTTTTGCTCAACGCTACAGCGTGAATGCATCATTTTTATCTAATTGCGTCCAATTCCCGGAGTGGCCCGCAGCGATGCGGCCTGTAAGTCCACGCTATCGAAACTTTAGTTCCGACCATCGCTCTCTCTTCAATAAGTCCGAAAACC
>CAVWYZ010000003.1:0-31229 GCA_963759275.1 Candidatus Acidiferrales bacterium
AGTCGGGTCACTGGAAAAGTGACCACCAGTACCGTCACCACAGGAGGCCCGCTGACTCGCTTGCCTTTGAGGTCTACTGCCCGAGATGGCTTAGAGCCGCACGGAGCGGAGCGCCGGAAACGTGAATCAGGCCATCGTAAGGTGAGAACATCTCCAGAATCAGGAATATAGCGCCGGACACCGAAAGCGCAGAGATCAACAGACTTACCACCACGGTCACATTGCGGGGGGCGAACAGCCCGAAGCTGGTGAAAATAATCGCCAGCCAAAAAATTAAAACAATCAATAGCGGTAATGGGACTGAACTGACCCTCTGTTCGGCGATCAACCAGCGTGTCTGTCCGAGCGATATCAGAATGCTTAACGCTTGGGCTTTGACTGAACGTTGCTCGTCGTCCTTTGGCGAGAGTTTTTCGATTTTGTCGAAGAGCACTTCGTGATTCAAGGCCGACTCAACTTGGGAAGTGTGGGTGACCACCATAGCGAGCGCGCTAACGACGGAGCTGCGGAGCTCGTCGCGGATTTCCTTGGCCTCCACCCCGTAATGGGCCAGCACACGGTCGAGCAACACGATTTTACTCGACATCTCCGTTAGTTCGGTGTTCTGCGTATCAGCAAGACAAACCGCAGAACCGATTAGAAGGCCAAGTACAACAGCGCGCATGGTTGCGACCAGTGCCATCCCTAGCTTCACGACATCTCTCGAATCGGCATCGAGGTGGTGCTGCGGCAAAATGGAACGCAGCGCCATCCCAAGCATCGCGCCTCCAAAAACAAACACGAACGTGATCAAGCTGATGGCGATGGAACTCATGGTTGTCCGTCAATCAAAGGCAGCTGATTCCTTTTCGCGGATACGAATTGCGTTGACTGGCAGAGCGACTACGACTGGGCTGCGGACCGCACAAATTATCACCTTCGCCAAGTCCAGGAATTGAGCTGGCCTCGCTCTGCAGAATCATATGAGAGTGTGTCCACAGGCGCCAAAGGATGCAATCGTCAGTAGTGACAGGTAAGAGGTCATGGCCCCAAGACTTCAACCGGTAGAGGAACGGGCCAGAACCGGACTCAACGCCGAGTTGTAGCCGTCAAAATTATCTTGCGATCAGCCAGAGTCAATCCACCGAGAAATTGTGATTTCGGTTCCACGGATACAGCAGCAATCGCAGCGGCACGCATAGGGTGTCTGCCCGAGTGGAAGTAGGCCGATTCCCAACTATGGGTGCGGTTAGGGAAGAGGATCCGGTGAAAGAATTAAGCCTTTGGAAGCCATTCTTCCGGGTTGGGGGTGTCTAGAGCCGGACCCTCCTGTAGGTTGCAGTGGCGGGAGCATGGAGCCGCGCAGCCCTCCAGAGAACTGTCAAAAGTACCAATTCGCCGTCGGACTGTCACTTTTGCCAATTACATCTCACGATCCCCAAGAGCAGGATCGCCAACTCGCGCATTTCAGTCTGAGAAATTGGCCCACGACCTGACAGGCAAGGAATCGGTGAAAATCCATGAAGTGGAATGAAAAGAGGACTCTTGGTGTTGCTGCATTTCTCGCACTACTGAGACTGACCTCCTCTGCGCCAGTTGTAGGGCAGCAGGTTACGGGCACGCCCGGTTCGCCCAGTGCCACCACAACTGTTGACGGCAAACAACTTCCGGCTCCACCTCCGAAATTCGGTGGTGTGATTAAGGAAAGTGCCAAGGATTCCACACCTTGGTGGCCGCCGCGGGTAGTTCCGCCCAAAGGTGCGCCGAACGTGCTGCTGATTATGACCGATGACCAAGGCTATGGTGTCTCGGGAACCTTTGGCGGAGTGATTCCTACTCCGGCGCTGGATCGCATCGCTAATGCGGGACTGCGCTACATCCAGTTCCACTCCACGGCTCTTTGCTCCCCAACCCGGGCAGCATTAATCACAGGACGCAATCACCATTCCGTTGGATTTGGCGTAATCGGGGAGTTGTCTACAGGTTTCCCCGGCTATGACTCCGTCATCAGCCCAGAGGATGCCACCGTTGGCGAGATTCTGAAGGAGAATGGTTACGCCACTTCATGGTTCGGCAAGAACCATAACACCCCCGGATTCCAGTACAGCAGTACGGCCGGACCCTTCGAGCAATGGCCGTCCGGCATGGGCTTCCAATACTTCTACGGTTTCCTAGGAGGCGAAACCGATCAGTGGCAGCCATATTTGTTCCGCGATCATACGCAGATTTTCCCATGGATCGGAAAGAAGGATTACAACTTAACGACTGACATGGCGGACGAAGCCATAAAATACTTAAGCAACTTGAACGCATCCGCGCCCGATAAGCCCTTCTTCCTCTATTACGTTCCCGGCGGAAGCCACTCACCGCACCAGCCGACTCAAGAATGGATCGACAAGTTTAAAGGCAAGTTCGACATGGGTTGGAACGTTATGCGCGAGCAGATCTTCGCTAACCAAAAGCGGCTCGGAGTGATCCCTGCGACTGCGCAACTTACGCCTTGGCCAGATGACTTGCCGAAGTGGGATTCGCTTTCAGAATTACAGAAGAAACTCTACGCCCGTCAAGCCGAGGTGTATGCCGCATACACCGCCTATACCGACTACGAGATCGGCCGTGTCATTCAGCAAGTCCAAGACATGGGCAAGCTGGACAACACCCTTATCATTTACATCGACGGCGACAACGGCACGAGCCCGGAGGGCAGTCTCTCCGGCACGTACAACCAAATGACAGCCTATAACGGCGTTATGGACGTGCCGATGCCCCTGCAGTTGTTGCATTACAAGGACTGGGGCACGCAGTTTACCTATCCACACATGGCCGTGTCATGGGCATGGGCATTTGATACGCCCTTCAAATGGACCAAGCAGGTTGCTTCGCACTTCGGGGGAACTCGGCAGGGGATGGCTATTTCGTGGCCTGGACATATCAAAGATGTGGGCGGGATTCGTACGCAGTTTCACCACATCATTGACATCGCGCCGACAATCCTCGAAGCGGCCGGCATCCCCGCACCTGACACCGTTAACGGAATAAAACAAAAGCCGATTGAAGGCGTGAGCATGGTCTACACGTTTGACAAGGCGAATGCCAACGCATCGTCGAAACGCGAGACGCAATATTTCGAAATGGTTGGTAACCGTGCGATATATCACAACGGTTGGATTGCAGCTACAACGCCACCCTCCCCGCCCTGGCTTTTAGGGACGGGCAAGATGCCGCCTATGGATGAGTATAAGTGGGAGCTTTACAACATCACCGAGGACTATTCAGAAAACAACGATCTTGCCACGCAACAGCCGGCAAAGCTAAAGGAATTGCAGGCGTTGTTTTTGACCGAGGCAGCAAAATATAACGTCTTTCCGTTGGACAACTCGGGCTTCGTGCGCTTGCTTGCACCCAAACCAAGCGCGGTTGCTGGACGTACTGTTTTCACTTACACCGGCGAAAATGCAGGAATTCCCGCGGGCAATGCTCCCAGCATTCTAGACCGGGATTACACCATCACGGCTGAGGTCACCATCCCTGCAGGCGGTGCGGAGGGAATGATTGCGACTTTAGGAGGCCGCTTCGCCGGATACGGTCTCTATCTGAGTAGAAGCTTTAATTGGTGGTACCACGAAAGATTTTTTAGAAGGATCGGTTGGGTCATCCTTGTTGTGGGATTGCTGTTTATCTGGCTCGGCCAATACAGGAAATGGTCCAGAGCGGGAATGCGGTTTGCCTATGGCCTCTCCCTCCTCGGCTTGCTCGGAGTGTTTCTGGTGTTTGCCATTGGCCTACTTGGAATCGGCAGGGGCAAACCAGTCTTCCTTTACAACTTTTTGGATCTGCAGCGCTTCAAGTGGTCGGGAAATTCGCTCCGCGCCGGAAAGCACACCATAGTGTTCGACTTCAAATACGACGGCCCCGGCCCCGCTAAGGGTGGGACGGGGGTCCTGTCAGTCGATGGCAAGGAAGTCGACCGTAAGACCATTCCGCATACGATCCCGTTGCTCATGTCCGTAGATGAGACGTTTGACATTGGCAGCGATACCCGCACACCAGTGGATGACTTCGAATATGCAGTGCCGTTCCACTTCACCGGCAAGATCGACAAGCTCACGTATAAACTCGGGCCTTCTCAACTGTCAACGGAGGACAACGCGGAAGCCGAGAAAAAACTCGCGGCAGATAAGGACTAGGTGGACGAAATGCAAAGCGGGCAGGTTGTTCGGCAGGGAAATTTAAGGGAGGAAGCGCCACCCAAGAATTTGCTCGTTGCGGAAGCTGTCGTGGCCGGGGTCGCAGGGCTGGCTTTGGTACTAATTCCTTCCCTGGCGGTCTCCCTTACGTTCGGCTCTTCGCTCACCGATCTGGGAACTTACGTCGGCCGAGGTGCCGGAGTGACGTTGTTAGCGCTAGGAATGTTCTGCTGGATGTTGCGAGATACCGATGAAAGCCGTATAACGACGGGACTAATCGCGGCGATATTGTTCTATGACATCGGAGTGGCAGTGGTTCTGTTGTTCGCGCACTTCGCCCACGGAATGTCTAGTGCCGGACTTTGGCTAGCAGTCGTCGTTCATTTCGGACTAGGGATCTGGTGCTTCGTTTGCCTCGTCAGCCGTCCGGAATCCCGCGATTAGTGAGAAACCTACTAGCGGGCGAGTTGAAAAATTGAAGACTAGTGCGAAGGAGAAAATGCAATGAGTCAAAACCACTTTACCCTCGCCTTTCCCTTAAAGGCGCCCGCGGACGCAAAGCAGCTCGCAGAACTATTACCGCCATTAATGCCGCAGATGTTCAAGGCGGAAGACGCTATCGGAACAATTCACTATTCCCGCTTCACCGTCTTGAGCGATAAGACTCTGCTTTTTCTTGGGGACTTCGACGGCGAATTCGCTCAACTCATGGCTGATCTTGCCAAGACTGCAGGCCCCGTATTCGACACCATCTTTCAGCACGTTGAGACTCCGCCGCCCTCTCCCGTTGCTGCTAATTCGGAGGCGTTCGTCGAATGGACGGCATCGCATCTGGTTCAGGCGGTGAACCTTTATACCGCTTATCCAGATGTGACAGCCAAGGAGATTAAAGCCCTGGCATCGGCTGCAGACGTTCCAGGCGCAGGTGAACTCCATCCCTTCCTGGTGATCCTGCCTATGAAGTCAAAGCTTGCTTACGTCGAAGTAGAACTGATCCTTCGAGCGAGAGGCAGTGGGACAACGAAAGACCTGGACAAAGTCGGAACGCCGCACTTCGCACAGTTCGTTAAGCTGGAAGACCATCAAATCGGTTTCTTCACGGTGTATGACGGCTCGTTCGACAAATATATTGCCGACTTCACAAAAAATATTGGACCGATTTTCGATCTTCTATTCAAGTTCACCAAGGGTGCGCCACCCTCACCGTGCAGAAAGTATCTTCAGGAGTTCATCGACTTCGCGGCCGGAGCAAATCGCACTCCGATCGGGTTCTACCAGGCTTATCCGGGTCTGAGTGTTCAGGACATTCACGCATTGATCGCGGATAACAAATCAGAGTCCGCATCGGCGGGATAGTGAGCCTCACGGGGTCGCTGCTCGTATTGTGCAAACAACATTAGCGGAGCGACAAGAGCGGAGCAATGAGAGAGACGGCCGTGAACCCAGATAAGGCAAAAACGCAATCAACAAAGACAGGAGGAGGCCTCCTTGGCCGTCTTTTTGGTCATTCCGAAGGCAAAGCCTCCGGCTCCGATTCGACAATCCCGAAAAAATCCGACCTAAACCTTGGTGACATCCAGGGGTTTATCGTGCGTGGCTACCGGATGCCGATGGTCCGCCATTTCCTGCTCACGGTCAGCGTGCCGGCGGCGGCAAGAAAAATTCTCGGACGACTGGTCAACGGCGACCAAGCAGACGCGCCACAAATTACCACCGCTGAAGAATGGCACGTTGGGTTCGAGCCCGGCCCTGGAGACGATCCTGCGGAAGCACCTCGTCATAAGCCTGACTACTGTCTGAACGTCGGAATTACCTGGTCGGGAATGATCGCTCTGGAGATCCAGCGCCGTGTACCGAACGTTTCGTTCAAGTCGTTCGGCGCATTCACAGAAGGGGCTGCGGCAAGAGCGAAATTGGTCGGCGACACCGGGCCAAGCGGACCAGAAAACTGGGTGGCTGCCTTCCAAAATGGCGCCGGCCACGTGATTGTAACCCTACACGCCATTAGTCCTGACGCGATGCAGACGTATACCAGCCGATTGGTCGAGCTCTTTTCAGACGGTGATGGTTTTCGAGAAATCTGGCGTCAAGACGGAATGGCGTTGATCGAGATGATAAATGGTCAGCCCACCCCGACAGCAAGAGTCCATTTCGGGTATACCGACGGCATCAGCATGACCACGATTCGCGGCGGCCCGGAGAAATATCATCCCGATCATCAAGAACCTTGCGAACCGTGGCTATTTGTCTTGCAGGAAGAGGCTGAGAATTACATCGTCCCGGAGCCGCGTGAACTTGGCCTGAATGGCAGCTTCGCCGTCTTTAAAAAAATCGAGACGGACGTTGTTGGGTTCGAAAACTTTCTCCAATCGAACAAGGACAAGATCGATCCTGAACTGCTTGCTGCAAAGATCTGTGGTCGGTGGCGCAACGGGGTTCCTCTCGCATTGTCGCCGGAGACGGACAGCCCACCGGGCGGAATTGCCCCCAACCAGATGAACAATTATGAGTATGTCAATGCAGATGGATCGGGAGATCCAAAAGGGTTGCGCTGTCCAGTCGGTGCGCATATGCGTCGTATTAATCCGCGCGGACAACCTGTCACAGGTCAAGGCGTGCCGGGCGGTAGTAACAATACGCACCGACTGGTTCGGCGCGGACTGCCCTACGGCCCGGCTTATGATCCGAGCAAGCCCTACGATGGAATCGAGCGCGGCTTACTGGGTTACTTCATCAACTCGAGTATCGAGAATCAGTATGAATTCGTCTTGGGGCATTGGGTAAATGACAGCGAATTCGCCGGTGCTGTCCGCCTCAACCCCAAGTCGAAAGATCCAATGATTGGCACGCAAGATCCGGCCGAGAGCATTTTCGTGATTCCGCAAGCGAACGGGAGCCCTCCGATCAAGGTCACCGGCTTTTCTTCCTTCGTGACAACAAAAGCTGCGGCATATTGCTTTCTGCCAAGCGTGACGGCTATCAAGTTCATTGCCAATTTGGGAGCAGCCTAGTGTTGCAGTGTCTGCCAAGGGAATATCCATGTTGTTTGTGACCAGATGGTTCGGTGTGACCGGCAGCGATGCGGAGCGCGACCTTGCCACGGAGAAAGCTGTTATTGACCAGATCGTCGAAAAAGTTCTCTTGCTGCAATCGAACTCTGCTTCCGAGCAACATCGGCCAATAGGACGCGGAACTCATGTTAAAGGCACCTCCGCTCGAGCGCAGTTCGAGGTATTCGACGTAGCGTCAGGACGAGACCCTGTGCTCGCTCAGCGGCTCGCCAAAGGGATTTTTGCGAAGCCTGGCGTGTATCCCGCCACTGTCAGGTTTGGGAATGCGGATCCGAAGGTGAATTCTGATTTCAAGGCCGACGTCCGCTCATTATCTTTTTCCGTTCACCTCACCGGTGATGGCACCATTGTTCCCGACGCGAATGTCAGTCGACAGGATTTTTCCTTACAAAATACGTCGACTCTCCCAATAAATGACGCACGCGCGTTTCTGGCAACCATGCAATTGCTCACAGCCTCGAACCCGGCCGTCGGCCTGTGGGCGCTTCCGTTCAAAGACAAGCTGCGAGTGCTCAGAACTCTTGCGATCGTGCAAGTACAGGCGCACCAGAAAATACAGTCGTACCAGAAGCTGCGCTACGGCAGCAACGTACCGTTTCGCCACGGTCCGACCGATATCGTGAAATATTCAGCTACTCCGCTTCCCGATAATCCGGCACGTCCTCTGCAGAGAAGCAATCCCAACGCCCTGCAAGACGAGTTGATCCGTCATCTTAAGGAAGACGGCAGAATGAGCAGCTTCGATTTTGGAGTCCAATTTCTTGATGCCGACAGCATGACTTATTGGGGCAAACGCCGGGACGCGAACTTCTGGATCGAAAACGCAAGTATCAAGTGGAGAGAATCGGAAGCGCCCTTTCACTCGGTTGGACGGCTTACTCTCTTGGCAAATTCACAGTTGCTACGGGATGCCGGCGAAGCGATTTATTTTGATGTCACCGGGCACTCCAGCGCCGACAGTGTACCCGTTGGGAGCATCAATCGCGCCCGGTGGCAGGGCGAGGTTGCCAGTAAAAAGGCACGCATACCTGTCAAACAAGAAGCCAGCAGAGGCGTCGGAAGTTCATCGTGAATATGTGCGGCAATTTGCATCGGGCTGCCTTTGCTTTGGCTCTGAAGTGAACGGCGTACATCATTTAACTCGGTGATAGATGAATCGAATGTTTCGAAGGAGGAAGGAAATGAATCTCAGAACAAAAAGTAATGTTGGTCGGTATCTTATCTTGGTGGGTTTTGCGCTGTTGGCGGGCATCGCCCTTTCGGCCCAGGACGTGAAATACAATTTCATGCCCGGAACAGACTTTGCGAAATACCACACCTATAAATGGGTACCGATTGAAGGGGGAACGCACCCCAACCAGATTGCGGACGCACAAATCAAGAATTCCGTGGATTCCCAATTGGCGGCCAAAGGTCTGACAAAAACGGATGATGACAAGGCGGATCTCCTGATCGGCTATCAGGTCGCCGTGGACAAAGAAAAACAGTGGAATGCATACTCCATGGGCGGAGCCCGCTTTGGCGGAATGGGAAGCGCCACAAGCTCCACAATTAGCAATGGGAGTCTGGTTCTTGATATGTATGACCCAACGACCAAGCAGCTTGTTTGGACAGGAACGGCGACGAAGACACTCAATCCCAGCAGTAACCAAGAAAAGAACCAAAAGAATCTGGACAAAGCAATGGCGAAATTGCTGAAGAATTATCCGCCACCATCAAAAAAGTAGTCCGGCCATTCGTCGAATAGGAGCATGTGTCCGAATCTTGCGACTGGTGTTGCCCAATTCAGTAAAGTGCCAAGCCGCCGTCGCGCTGGAAAAGATGCACATGGCCGAACAGATCGCCGGCCGCATGGAGCTCGACCGCCGCGCCGAACGTGAGATGCAAATCGCCCGCGACGTACAATCACGATTTTTCCCCCAGATCGTGCCCGTGCTGGCCGGTCAGAGTTATTTCTCTGCCGTCGAGCAAGGGCGCAACGAAGTCGGGGCGGGGGTCCTGCTCGCGATCAGTCGAGAACTCAGGGAGTCACCGGAGGAATACGCAGCTACAGGCGCCACGCGACCAGCGTCGCCCCCACGCCGGTCATCTATGTCGCACCGGCATGGTTGACTGCCGGATGCCGGGTAAACGAGATTTTGTCGCGGGTCACGCAGCCCGTACCCTTTTTCATCCCCCCGGTGTACACTCCCGCTAGTTTCATCCCTTCGGAGGCGCCTTAGCTGCGGATTTCGGAAAATCCCCGGGCCTCCTAAACGGGGGTTCTCTTCATGGTTTGCCCGGCACGTGCACTAGTTCTCGCCTTCGTTCTCAGCGCTGCGCTCGCCCCAGTTCGCGTAGCCGCGCAATCCGGCTCGCATGCTTCCATCACTGTCTTGGTTCGGACGTTTGGCAAACCCCAAGCCGATTTTCCAGCTACGGTCCAGATCCATTCCTCAGTCCTCGGCTCCGATCTCTCTGTCATTGTAGATAAGCCGTCCAACACCGTTTTTCCCAATCTTCCTCCTGGTCCTTACCATGTCCTTGTGTCCAGTGGAGCACTTTCTCCTGCGCAATTGGACTTCGATCTTTCCGCGGGCCAATCGGTCGAACTCTCGCTCATTCTCGACCATCTTTTTCCGCTGACTCTTGAGCCGCACGGGGCGACCACGCTTGCTGATCCCGTCAGGGAGTTTTCTGTTCCGGCTTTTAGCACCGCGGAACTCGATTCCTTTCGTCCGCTCAACCTGGGGAAATTCGGCAGCGCAGTCGCATCTGAATTAGGCGGCTGTTCCCTGGACGAAATCCTGCCACGCGTATCTGCCAACGCCCGTGAATTCGTGGACAATGTCAATCGCATCACGGCCACGGAGATGCTCGAACTCGAGCGTCGACGTGGGAACGGCAAAGTGGAAGAAACCGCGCACAACAGGGTCAGCTACGTGGCCAACCTGCAGCTTCAAGATTCGAATCATCTGTCCGTGGACGAGTACCGCAGTCCCGACCTGCGCGGATTCATCAAAGCTGTTGGCTCAACGACCCTGGTGCTGGTGTTTCATCCGATTCATCTGAATCAGTTCGATGTAACCTGCGAAGGGCTCGGAAATTGGCAGGGTGCCCCGGCCTACCTCCTGAATTTCCAACAGCGCCCCGATCGCCCCAATAACATGAGCCGGTTCGCCACCCCAAAGGGCACCTACACCGTCAGTCTAAAGGGGACGGCTTGGGTGGACGCGAGTACATTTCAGGTGGTTCACTTGGAAACCGATCTTCTTTACCCAATTCCCGACTTGTTCCTCGATCTCGAGCATCAATCTTTGGACTACGGGCCTGTGGAGTTCGCGGCACGTAATGTCACGCTGTGGCTTCCGCAGTCTGTTGATATCGCCGTGCACATCGGGGGCAAACAGTTCAGTGCCCGGCATTCCTATTCCAATTATCAACTGTTCGTTATCGAAACGGGCCAGAAGATCGGGAAGCCCAAAGATGTTTCTGACTGACTCGGCACTCTACAGTCTGGATGTTCCCCTGAATATCGTCTTGCTCCTGGAGAATACGTCGGACCGAATCCTAATTAATGTCGCGAGGGCACACCGTTTGCCGACCTCGCCCCAAGGCAGCGGATCTCGAACTTTTCGAGCCGTTTAAGAATGATCTCAAGAAGAAGATCTGCATCGGCGCCGTCAGTCACCGCACGCTTCAAGCAGATCGCCCGGATGAAGTTGCAGCGGAGATCCGCAAGGCGTTGAAGTACATTCCGGTGGAGCGGTTGGTTGTCTCGAACGACTGCGGCTTCGGACGTCAAGGATGCAATCGAGAGATCGCGTTCTACAAAGCGAGCGCGCTCGCACAAGCCTGCAATATCGTTCGCCGCGAACTGGGTCTCGCGACCACTTATATCCCTGCAGCCGATCCGAAGTTGCAAATCGATGTGGTTCCTGGTCGCTAAGGATTTTGAATTCTTAAGAGACTCGTGGTGCTCCTTCAAGGAAGGAACAAATTTCTGAGTGGTGCCGGCGATTGCTCATCACTCATCGGTTTCGCTGTCATGGCGGATCGGGTGGGGCAATCTGGTGTTCGATCTAGGCGAAAACGACCGAGACCGAAGATTCGTTTTGCGGAATTGGCGCCGTGCTGCTCGTAGGGAATCTTCACCCTGTGCTCAAGGACAGGCACCTCGAACCGGTCGATGGTTCAGTTGTGTGATCTACGTGACTCTGATAGTTCTAGTGCCGCTGGAAGCTTCCCCCCTCTTCCTAGCTTCTGATTCTTCCGTCAGGGCAGTGCGTGAGGCCGGACGGCAGGCTCGTGGGGGACGCACGTGACGTGGGCAAGAACTTTCAGAAATTTATGTCCAAGGGCCCGAGCTGCCAGTTCTACAGTCCTGCGTTCACGGGAACCCAAGGTCGTCCTCGCGCTCGCACGGTCTTCCTTCCTCCCGCCATCTCGCTTCTTCACCACAGAGTCTTCCCGCCATTGGTCATGCGCGGAAGGGTTGGAGCCTCTCGTCAGGCCCTGCCTGGGGAGGTGTTTTCATGTGTAACTCAGTTTCCCCTGTACTGATCCTAGCGAGCTTCGTCATCGCGTTTGTGAATCTATCCGCTCAGCCAGCACAACAGTCGTCCTCGACGGTAGTAAACGCTGGCGACCATGGACCGGTGGACAGCTCCGGCGTCGAGCATCCTGTGCCTGCCGAACGAAATCCCCGCTATCGGCTCAACAGAAGCGACGTCCTGGCTCTATCGTTCGCGCTCTCACCCGAGTTCAACCAGAACGTGACGGTACAACCGGACGGATTCATCACCCTACAAGGGGTGGGTAGCCTCAACGTGCTGGGTCTCACGCTTCCACAGGCGGTCGCGGCCATCAAAAGTGTGTATTCGAAGATTCTCCGCGATCCGATCATCGATATCGACCTCACCGATTTTCAGAAGGCATATTTCATCGTGACCGGCCAGGTCGGCAAGCCCGGCCAATACGATTTGCGCTACGACCTCACCGTCTCTGAAGCCATCGCCGTCGCCGGTGGATTCTTGCCAACCGCGAAGACTCAGGTCTTCCTCTATCGCCGGGCGCAAACCGGTTGGGTCGAAGCCAAGGAACTCAAACTGAAAGATTTTCTTCACGGGAAAAACGTTACCGAGGATGCCGAGATGCGGCCCGGCGACATGATTTTCGTACCAGAGAAAACTATCACCAAGATTCGCAAATACATCCCCTATTCCATTGGTGTACCGCTTAACACAACGCCGTCAGTTTATTAATCACGATCCACGCAAAGGTCGAGGGAAAGAGCAATGACGCAATCACATCTCAATGTCACCGCCAGCGGTACGATGGGCGCCTTATCCCTGCGAGACGCTCTCTCGCCCATTTTTCGACACAGGCGCCTGGCCATTGGTGTGTTTGCCGGAGTTTTTGTCTGCTCTCTCTTGGTCGCTTGGTTCTGGATCTCGAAATACTACGTCGCCAAAATGCAGGTAATCGTCGAGCAGACCAGGTCCGACCCAACCATCAGTGCCGGGCAAAATGCTGCGGTCGTCACCAACCGGGCGCCATCTCCCGACGTGGTCGGCTCCGAAATCGCGCTTCTCCAGGGCCAGGACATGATGCGCGAGGTCGCGCAAACCTGTGGCTTTACCGACAGATCGTCCTGGTTGTCAGATATCCTCCTTCCCAGAGATCCTGAGCGACGCCGCGCCGCCAAGTTGGAAAAGGCCGCTCTCAGCGTCGGTAAGGCGGTCAAGGCCGAAGCGGAAAAAGGCTCCGACGTCATCAACGTGAAGTTCGGCTCCATCGGAAGTCCGGAGGCTCCCGCTTGCGTCTTGCAGAATCTCGGCAGGCTATATCTTTCCAAACGGCTGCTCCTTCGCCGGCCCGTTGGCACCTCCACCTTCTTCGCCGAGCAAACAGAAAAGTACAACCGCGACCTCTCCGAAGTTGAAAACAAACTTGCCAATTTCGGCCGCGAGCAGGGCGTCGCGGCGCCAGACGCCATGCGCCCCTTCCTCGCCCAACAGGTTGCCATGTCCGTCGCCGCCCTTCATACCGCTGAGCAGGCCATAGCGGCCGACGAAGCGCGTCTTGCCGGCCTTCAAAAACAATTGCAGGAAACGCCGGAACGAATCGTCACGCAGCAAACCACCAACGCCGCGAATAGTTTGCTGCAGAACCTCGAATCTAACCTCCTCGAGTCTCAGGTCAAACGCACGCAGCTCCTCGTTAAATTCAACGAATCCTATCCTCTCGTCCGTGAAGCCGACGAAGAAATCGCACAAACGCAAGCGGCCATTGCTCAGGCCAAGCAGATGATTTACAAAAACGAGACCACCGACCGCGATCCCACCCGTGAATTCCTTCGCCAGGACTACGCGCGTACCCAAGCGGATCTTGTCAGTCAAAAGGCCACCGCCGCCGCCACGGCCAGCAGTCTTCAGAGTCTCCGTCTGCAAATGGACGATCTCGACGCGAAAGCCGTGAAACAGGGCGCCCTCCTTCGCCAGGCCAAGGCCGATGAAGCCAACTATCTTCTTTATCTCACCAAGCGCGAGCAGGAGCGCACTTCCGATGCCCTCGACGAAAAGCGCATCGCAGACGTTGCCATCGCCGTACCTGCGGTCGTTCCCGCTTTGCCCGCGATCAATCCTTTCACCTTCGGCATGCTTGGTTTTCTATTCGCGTTGATCGCTGGTGCCTCCAGTGCTTTCATCGTCGAGTACATCGACTCCTCTTTCCGTTCTCCTGAAGAAGTCGCAAACACGCTACAAATTCCTGTACTGGCGTCAGTACCGAGACGGGCGGCTTAGGCAAAATGTTCGAGAAATTTTATAAACTCGCGGAGCAACCCTTCGGCGTCACGCCCGATCCGCGGTACCTGTATCTAAGTCCCACGCACTCGGAGGCCATGGCCAGTGTGACGGTTGGCGTCCTGCAAAATCGCGGATTCACTGCACTCATCGCCCATCCCGGAATGGGCAAGACCAGTCTGCTGTTTGACCTTCTCGAAAAAATTCATATTTCCACCCGCACCGTTTTTCTCTTTCAGCCGCAACTTACCCCGCAAGAACTCATGCGCAGCTTGCTCGCGGACCTTGGCATGCCGGACGCCGACGGAGATGTCGCCGCCATGCAATTGAAACTTAACGACGTCCTCCTCCGCGAAACTGCCTCCGGGAAGAAAGTCGTTATCGTCATTGATGAGGCGCAGGCTCTCAGCGAAGAAGTCCTCGAAGTTCTCCGCATGCTCTCCAATTTCGAGACCAGCCGTGAAAAATTGGTTCACATTGTTCTCGCCGGTCAGCCGCAACTCGCCGAGCGCCTCGCTTCTCCTTCCATGATCCAATTCCGTCAGCGCATTTCGATCGTTGCCCACCTTACGCCGTTCGACGCAGCGGAAACTCGTGCCTACATCGAGCATCGCCTCCGCGTCGCCGGCCACAACAGCTGGCGCCCGATGTTCACTGATCATGCGTACGCCTTGATCGCCAAACACTCGCAAGGAATACCGCGCAACATTAACAATGTTTGTTTTAACGCCATGTCTCTTGGCTGTGCCTTGGGCCAAAGAAGTATCGGACATTCCGTGATATACGAAGTACTGCGCGACCTGGATTTGCGGCCTCACGCCGTGAAATCAGCAAACGCGCCGTCGGAAGACCTTGTGTTGTCAGCGCGACTGCAATCCCCATGGCACTTTTTAGGGTCGTTCCGCCGGCGCCTCGCAGCCTTTACCCTCTTTGTCCTTCTCGCGGCAATCCTTTGTTGGCCACTTCTTCTTGCCAAGAGCCACTCGGATCGTACGGCGGCAGCCACAGACCGCGACACGACGACCTCCCCGGTGGTGAACGTGCCCGCTCAGAGGGGTGCTCATGAACTCAATTCATCCGTGCAGGTCTACGAAACGCAGAAAACCAAAGCCAAACAGCCCCTAGGCTCCAAGAGGAATTCGCAATGAGCCGGAACTATGAGCTATTGCGGCAAGCGCAACGCAATATTCCCGACGTGGCCTCAGATAGCCCTACGCTTCTGACAGTCGCCGGTCCCCGCGCCACGCGCAAGGCCAATCTTCCAACTGCTGCTGGTATCGACGTCGACAAGATCACTCGGGAAGAAAGCCTTAAGCTCGTCCAAAGCTTATTTCTCCTGAACGGTGCACCTCATCGTGCCGTGCTCTTCGCCGGCGTCGATTCCGGCAGTGGCTGCAGTCTCGTTTGTGTCGGTGCCGCGGACACGCTGGCGCACAACACCTCTGGCGCCGTCTGCTTGGTCGACGCGAACTTTCGTGCGCCTTCGCTCCCCGAGGCCTTCGGCACGACAAATCACTACGGGTTCTCTGATTCTCTCCGCAAGGAAGGTCCCGTACGCCATTTTGCCAAGCCCCTGATGCCCAGAAATCTCTGGCTCCTCTCGTGCGGCTCGGCGGCAAACGAATCCACCGCCCTGCTCAATTCCGAGAAAATGAAGGCCCGTATTCAGGAACTCCGTAGCGAATTTGATTACGTTCTCCTGGACGCTCCGCCGCTCGGCACTTACGCGGACGCTGTCGCTCTTGGCCAGCTCGTCGATGGCGTGGTCCTCGTTCTCGAAGCCCATTCCACAAAACGAGAAGCTGCCGTCCGGGTTGCCGAAAATCTTCGTGCGGCAAACGTAAAGATTTTGGGAGCGGTCCTCAACAAAAGGACCTTTCCCATTCCTGAGTCTTTGTACCAGCTTTTGTAAGCGCCTCTCGTAGTCGAGGTCCATCCAGAGGCGTTGGGGGTTCCACAGCAGTTGGGAGTTACATTAGCGAAGCTCTGTCCAAATGACACTAACTCAACAACCAGTACCACAGATGGGGCCACCCAAGATCGTACAAAACGCAGCGAGCGATTTGGCGTGGTTTGCCATCCAGACAATGCCACGTCACGAACGAAAAGTTGCCGCTGAGCTACAGCGCAGAGGCCTGTGCACTTTTCTGCCTTTATTTCCCTCGGCCAGGCAGTGGAGTGATCGCGTCCGGATCTTGGATATGCCCCTTTTCCCCGGTTACGTCTTCGTCCAGATCAGCCCTGCTCCTGACACTCGAATCGCCGTGCTTCGCTCTAACGGTGTGACCAGCTTTGTCGGCGTTCGCGGTGTCGGCGTACCCATTCCCGAAACTCAAATCGCCGCCGTCCAGTCGGTCCTCGATCAGAAGCTGCCCTTCAACCCTTATCCATTCCTCAACATTGGCCAACGTGTCTGCATCCGCGGCGGGAGCCTCGATGGCATCCGCGGCATTCTCATCGAGATTAAAGGCGACCTCAGTCTCGTCATTTCCGTAGACCTGATCCACAAATCCCTTGCCATTCGCGTCGCCGGATACCGCATCGAGCCAGTTTAAATACCTTCCGCCTGTCACAAACTCATGACCGTAAATTACCGACAAACTCTACTGGCGCTCCTAAAAGTGTTCGATCTCGTTCTGGCCATCCTGTCCTATGGCTTGGCCACCTTCTTCATCGTCCACGCGCACTCCAGCTTGTCGTTCCAGCAATTCTTATCGCTGCGCATCAAGCTCTCCAATTTCGCCATCATGGCTGGCACCGTGTATCTCTGGCACTTCATCTTCGCCATGTGCGGCTTATATGAATCCAAGCGCCTCTCTACCCGCCGCGAGGAGACCGTGGGCGAATTGAAAGCCACCACGCTTTCCACTATGTGCCTCCTCCTCGTCTCGGCGTCTCTTTCGATTCACTTGATGACCCCTTCTTTCCTCGCGCTCTTCTGGGCCATCAGCTCCTGCGGCATGTTGGTCGGTCGTGCCGTCCTGCGCCGCTTTTTGACCGGACTTCGTCTCCGCGGCCGCAATCTCCGCAACATCCTTATCCTCGGCACCAATCCTCGTGCTATGGACTTCGCCCGCCGCATCGAAGAAAAGCCCGAATGGGGCTACCGCAATCTCGGCTTCGTCGACGACTACTGGCACGGTATGGCCGAGTTCGCCGTCGAAGGCTACGACCTCATCTGCGATTTCGAAGGTCTCCCCGAATTTCTCAGGAACAATGTTGTCGACGAAGTCGCCATCTATCTCCCACTCCGTTCCTGTTATCAATACGCGGCCCAAGTCGCGGCAATGTGCGAACAGCACGGCATCATCGTGCGGTTCGATCCAGACATTTTCGGCCTGCAGAATGCCGTGCCACGCGCCGAGACCTTTGGCGGCGATCATCACATCGAGGTCAACGCCGGCACGCAGCGCGGTTGGCCGCAGGCGGTCAAGCGCGCGCTGGACTTTCTCGTCGCCTTCATACTTCTCGCCGTGTTCTCCCCGCTCCTCGCCGCCGTCGCTCTGCTAATCAATCTCACTTCCGACGGGCCCATCTTCTTTCTCCAGGAGCGCATCGGTTTCAACAAGCGCCGCTTCTTGATCTATAAATTCCGCACCATGATTCCCGGTGCCGAGGCCATGGTCAACCAACTCGAAGGTCTGAACGAGATGTCCGGCCCAGTCTTCAAAATTAAAAATGACCCACGCGTCACGCCGCTCGGGCAATTTCTCCGCCGCACCAGCATCGACGAGCTGCCGCAACTCTGGAATGTACTCAAAGGCGATATGAGCCTCGTCGGTCCTCGACCTCTCCCGGTCCGCGATTATCAGGGCTTCAACGAGGACTGGCAGCGTCGTCGTTTCAGCACGCGTCCCGGCATCACCTGCTTGTGGCAAATCAGCGGCAGAAATTCCATCAGCTTCGACCAGTGGATGAAGCTCGATCTTCAGTATCTCGACGAGTGGTCCCTCTGGCTCGACCTCAAAATTCTGGCCCGCACCATCCCCGCCGTTTTGAAAGGCACAGGCGCCGCCTGACCACCATGAAAATCCTCGTCATCCACAACGGCTACCAACAACCCGGCGGAGAAGATGCCGTCGTCGCTGCCGAAACTACTTTGCTCCGCGATCGCGGCCATCAAGTGGTCACCTACTTCCGCAGCAATCACGAACTGGACCAACTCTCCAAATCACGCCAAATGCTCCTCATCAAAGACATCGTCCATTCCGAACACAGCAAGCGCGATGTTCGCGAACTCCTGAAAAGGGAAAAGCCCGATCTTGTCCACGTCCACAACACCTTTATGATGATTTCTCCATCCGTCTATCAGACTTGCCGCGAACTCAACGTCCCCGTTGTGCAAACGCTCCATAATTTCCGTCTCCTCTGCCCCGGCTGGACTCTCGCGCGCAACGGCGAAGTTTGCGAAGAGTGCATCGATCGCGGCCTCTGGCGCAGCGTGCTCCACGGCTGCTATCGCGATTCTCGTCTCATGTCCGCCGCCGTAGCTCTCATGTTGCAAGTCCATCGTTCTCGCGGCACCTGGGACGATCACGTCGATGGGTACATCGCGCTGAGCGATTTTGCTCGCCGCAAGTTCATTCAGGGCGGTCTTCCGGCCAGCAAGCTCCACGTCAAACCCAACTTCGTTGCTCCCGATCCCGGCGAACGCGAAAAGCCCGGTGACTATGCTCTCTTCGTCGGCCGCCTCTCCCACGAAAAAGGCATCCGCACTCTTCTTGCTGCCTGGGAAAAACTTCACAGCAAAATCCCGCTGATCCTCGTTGGCGACGGGCCGCTGCGCGAATCGCTTCAAACCGAAGTTGCCGCGCGCAACCTAACCAACGTCACCTTGAGAGGCTGGCTGCCCGCGGCGGAAGCCCGCATCGCCATGAAAAATGCTGCCTTCACCATCACACCAAGTATTTGCTACGAAGGATTTGGCATGAGCATCGTTGAATCCTTCGCGTGTGGCACTCCCGTTCTGTGCTCCGGCCACGGTGGCATGCAGGAAATTGTCGACCACCACCGCACCGGCCTTCACTTCGGTCCCGGCAATGCCGACGAACTCGCCTCCCGCGTCGAATGGGCCTGGGCGCAGCCTTCTCGTCTTGCCTCCATGGGCAAGGAAGCACGCCGCCAATACGAAACCACCTACACCGCCGAGAAAAACTACGACGCGCTAATGCAGATCTACCGTTCCGTCAAAGCCGCTTGCACCAGTCGCGCCACTTCACCCGTCTCCACAAAACAACCAGTCAGAGAGGTCCACGCATGAGCGTCGCCATCATCACCGGTTCCGCCGGACTCGTCGGTTCCGAAGCCGTCCTCTATTTCTCCAGACTCGGCTTCGACATCGTCGGCATAGATAATGACATGCGCGCCGATTTTTTCGGTCCCGAAGCTTCCACCCACTGGGTCCGCGATCGTCTGAGCAGCCAAGTCTCCGGCTACGTCCATCACGACGTCGACATTCGCAATGACGGCGTTATCTCCGAAATCTTCGCGCGCTACGGCCGCGAGATTTCTCTTGTCATTCACGCTGCCGCTCAGCCTTCTCACGACTGGGCCGCCACCAATCCCCCCGTCGACTTCTCGGTCAACGCCAACGGCACGTCCGTCTTGCTCGAAGCCACGCGCCACTTTGCTCCTGGCGCGGTCTTTATCTATATGTCTACCAACAAAGTCTACGGCGACACGCCCAACCGCCTCCCTCTCGTCGAACTCAAATCCCGTTGGGAAATTCCTCCTTCTCACGCTTACGGCCTCCGCGGCATTCCTGAATCCATGTCCGTCGACCACACCATGCACAGTCTCTTCGGTGTTTCGAAACTTGCCGCCGATCTTCTTGTCCAGGAATACGGGCGCTACTTCGGCATGAAAACCGCCTGCTTTCGCGGCGGCTGCCTCACCGGCCCGAATCACTCGGGCACGCAACTCCACGGCTTTCTCGCCTACCTCATGAAGTGCGCTGTCATCGAAACTCCATACGCCATCTTCGGTTACAAAAAGAAACAGGTTCGCGACAATATCCACAGCGCCGATCTCATCCGCGCCTTCCACCACTTCTTCGAAAATCCTCGCTCCGCCGAGGTCTACAACATCGGTGGCGGCCGCAGCAGCAACTGCTCCATGCTCGAAGCCATCGCCCTCTGCGAGCACATCACCGGCAAAAAACTCCACACCAGGTATGTCGAAGAGAACCGCCGCGGCGACCACATCTGGTGGATCAGCGATCTATCGCATTTCCAGGAGCACTACTCCTCCTGGCAACTGCAATACGACGTGCCCCGCATCCTAAAGGAAATTTACGAACTCAATGTCGAACGCTGGAGTGAACAATGCTCAACGCCGGCAAACGCAACGTCCTAGGGATCCTCATGAACGTTACTGACTACGAAGGCGCAGTTGACTTCATCGTCGGTGCCGCTCGGGCTCGCCGCGGCGCGGCCATTTCTGCTCTCGCTGTCCACGGCTTGATGACCGGCGTCTTCGATCGCGAGCAGAAATTCCGCCTCAACCATTTTGATTTGCTCGTCCCCGATGGCCAGCCCGTTCGCTGGGTGCTGAATTGGCTTTACCGTGCCGGTCTTCGCGATCGGGTCTACGGCCCGGACCTGACCCGCAAAGTGTGCGCCCGCGCCGCAACTGAGAGGCTTCCTGTATATTTCTACGGCAGCACGCCCGAAATTCTCGCCTTTCTCCGCGCAGAGCTCGAGGTGACCTATCCAGGCCTGATTATCGCGGGGATGCAGCCTTCCAAATTCCGCCGCCTCACTCCCGACGAAAAAATCGACCTCGTTCAACAGATTCGCGCCTCCCGAGCCGCCATCGCCTTCATCGGCCTCGGCTGCCCTCGCCAGGAAGCGTTCGCCTACGAATTTCGCGATCACCTGCAGATGCCGATTCTGGCCGTGGGCGCCGCCTTTCCGTTCCTCGCGGGCATCACTTCCCAAGCTCCGCGCTGGATGCAGGATGCTGGCCTCGAATGGCTCTTCCGTCTGCAATCGGAGCCACGCCGCCTTTGGCGCCGCTATCTTCTCTTGAATCCCGCTTACTTGTTCTGCGTGGCCATGCAAGCTCTGGGTGTTTCGCGTTTCACCACCGACGGCCAGTCCCCAACCAACGAACTTCTCTATGGCTAAAAAACGCAACGCATACTCTCGACAATGTTCAAAAAGATATCCAACTCACCCTTAGCACGCAACACCGCCTGGATGATTTTCGGCCAAGGCTTGCGCCTCATCATTCAAGCCCTCTACTTCATCGAAATCGCCCGCTCGCTTGGTGTCCGCAACTACGGGGCGTTCGTCGGCGTCGTCGCTCTCGTTGCCATCGTCTACCCCTTTGGCGCACTGGGCAGCGGCAACCTGCTCGTCAAAAATGTCTCCCGCGACAAAACTCTTTTCCCCACCTACTGGGGAAGGGCACTCGCCACTACCGCCATCTGTGGTTCCGTCCTCCTGCTTCTCGTCCTGGCCATTTCGCAGTTCGCTCTACCTCCGCAAATCCCGCGTCTGTTAATCGCCTTCGTCGGCGCCGCCGATCTTTTCGGCCTCAATATCATTACCATCTCCGGCCAAGCGTTCCAATCCTTCGAACGCCTCAACCTAACCGCCATTATCAATGTCCTCATGAGCGCCGGCCGCCTCCTCGGCGCCATCATCCTCATCGCCATTCATCCGCATCCCTCCCCGCTCCAGTGGGGCTACATCTACTTCACCTGTACCGCCATCGTTGCCATCATCGCCTCGATTATGGTCTCCACCTCTCTTGGCCGTCCGCTCTTCCTTCCTCCGTTCTCGCGCAAAGAAGTGCGCGAAGGTTTTTATTTCTCCGCCGGACAAACGGCGCAAACCGTCTACAACGACATTGACAAAACCATGCTCGCCCGTCTCGGCACTCTCGAGGCCACAGGTATCTACGGGGCCGCCTATCGTCTGATCGACGTCAGCTTCGTCCCCATCTCCTCTCTCCTCTGGGCCGCCTATCCCAATTTCTTTCGTGCCGGTAACGCCGGCATCTCGGCCGCCCTGAATTACGCCAAGCCCTTGCTTCTCCGCGCGGTCGCGTACGCCGCCGCCATCTGCGCCATCTTGCTCGTTTCCGCAAATCTCGTTCCTCGCATCCTCGGGCCCGATTACGCGCCCACCGCCGAAGCCCTCCGCTGGCTCGCCGTCCTGCCCGTCTTCAAGTCGTTGCACTATTTCTTGTCAGACACACTTACTGGCTCCGGCTACCAGGCCGTCCGCACTTCGCTCCAGGCCGCCGTCGCCGTCTTCAACGTCCTCATCAATCTCTGGCTCATTCCTGCTTATTCCTGGCGCGGTGCCGCGTGGTCCAGCATCGCTTCCGATGCGCTGTTGGTTTGCGCAGCGGCCACGGCGGTTTTCATCCTCTCCCGCCGCTCGCGCTCTGCAGTCATTGCAGCCGTGATGTCGGGAGTGTCGACCGCATCATGATCTCCTCGCACAAAGGATTGGCCTCGAACCCATGTTCCATCGCGGACTAATTCAGAAACTCATCCTCATCCTCGTTGCCTTCATCCTGTCCGGGGCGATGTGGCGTTTTCTTTCCGCCGGAAGCGGCAGCGACAGCGGCGCGGATGGCGACGCCCGCACACAACTATTCCTTGCCATTCTCTATCTAGCCGTCGCGGCCCTCGCCCTCTCCGACTCTCCCCGCACGTTCTTAACGATTCGCCGTACCCCCACGATCCTCGCTCTCCTCCTCCTCGCCGTAGCCTCTTCGCTCTGGGCGGAAACGCCAGACCACGTCTTCCGCCGCGCCATCGCCCTCGCAGGCACCTGCCTTTTTGGCATCGTCCTAGCCGCACGCTTCACATTCCTCGAGCAACTCAAAGTACTTCGCTGGGCCCTGCGTTTGTCCGCAGTCCTTAGCGTCGCCATCATCATTCTCGGCCACGGCGTCCTCATGTCCACGGGTGGTCCATCCGCGCGCGGCGTCTTCAATCACAAGAATCGTCTCGGAGCCGCCATGGCCCTTGCTCTCCTCATCGAGTGGTACATCCCCGAACAGTCGCGTTTCCTCAAAACCATCAAAACCCTCTCGTTCGCTCTGTCCGCCGCCCTGCTCGTCTATTCCAATTCCATGACCTCGATCGTCACCCTCGCCATCACCGTCCTCATCATGTGGTCTTTCCGCGTCATTTATCGCCGATACCGACTCCTCGTTCCTGTTCTGTTCCCGCTGCTTCTAGTTGCCGGACTTCTTCTCGGCGCTACCGGCGTCAGCGTGGGCTCGCTCACCGGTTCCATGGGACGCTCCTCGGATCTCACCGGCCGCACTGAACTTTGGAGTTCGATCGCTTCCATGATTATCGAGCGCCCCGTCCTGGGTTACGGTTTCTCAGGCTTCTGGGAAGGCGCATCCTCGGAAGCTTCCGTAGTCGAAAGCAATGTCGGTTGGTCACCCAGCTACTCCCACAACGGATATTTAGAAATTACCTTGAGCCTCGGCTTCGTCGGCCTCCTTCTTTTCTTATGGATCTTGCGCACGGGCTTCCGGCGTGCCCTTTTCTACGCCGAGAATCCCCAATCCATTTCCGATCTGTGGCCACTGGCATTTCTGGTCTTTTTCACCATTCATAATCTCGCTGAATGCTCCATCCTGTGGCAGAACTGCCTCGAATGGTCGCTCTGTGTCACCACCATTATGGCCATCGATCCCTTGACCCACCTTGGGGTCGATTCCACGGTACCTGAACCAGAGCGCGCTTCTGTGCCGGCCGCTGAGTGTGCTTGAAATGATTCATCAGCAACCTAACAACATGCGAATCGCCATCTGCATCGGCACCTACAAACGGCCAGAACTTTTGCGGGCACTTCTCCTCGGCATCTCGCACCTGATCTTTTGCAAGGAACCGCCCCCGCAAATTGAAATCATCGTCGTAGACAACGATCATCTTCGCACCGCCGAACCAATCTGCGCCTCCGCCACGCGTTCCTGGCCCCTCAGATATTTCGTCGAGCAACGTCGCGGTATTGCTCACGTAAGAAATCGTGCCGTACAAGAAGCCGGTGCCGTCGACTCCATCGCTTTCCTTGACGATGATGAAGTGCCCACGCCGCATTGGCTTGACGAACTCCTTTTCGCGCAGCGCCGTTTTCATGCCGATGTGGTTGCCGGCCCCGTCCTTCCCCAATTTGCGCCCGGCGCGCCCGCATGGGTCAGTACCAGCCGCCTTTTCCATCGTCCTGCGTTCTCCACCGGCCAATCCCTTCAAATTTGTTCCACCAACAACGCCCTCGTTCGCAGCGCCGTCTTTCGTCGCGTTCCCGCTTTCGACACCTGCTTCAATCTCTCTGGCGGTGAGGACACACATTTCTTCCTTCGCGTCCGCAAAGCCGGTCACTCGATCGTCTGGTCCCAGGAAGCAATCGTTTCAGAGTCAATCCCTCGCGAGCGCGCGAATTTTCCGTGGCTTTTGCGCAGAGGCTATCAGTGCGGCAACACATGGTCCTTCTGCGAACTAAGCTTGGACGACCGGCTGCGCACACGAGCACTCCGCTTCCTCAAAGCATCAGGCCATGTTACGAATGGCCTCGCGTCTACCGCAGTTTCCGTGTTTGCCGGCAAGGCTGCTCTAGCTCGCTCCTTACAAACTGTGTGCCTCGGTCTCGGTATGCTTACCGGACTCGCCGGCCACAAATTCTTGGCCTACCAATCTCCAAAGGTCGGCTTGGCCACCAAGCCTTCTGACTGCCTCGAACACGCGAAAGTCTGATTCCCATCCAATGTTTCACAAATTGTCCACGATCGTTTTTTCCTCCATTGTGATGGGTTTCCTCTTGTCGGCCTCCGAAACCCTGGCTCCTCTCGTTCCCCCCCAACAAATCATTCCCCAAAGTTTTTTCGGAATGCATATCCACCACACCAACACCGCCACTCCGTGGCCATCTGTTCCCATAGGTGAATGGCGCCTCTGGGACGCTTACGTCACGTGGCCTTATCTCGAGCCGCACAAAGGCCAATTTCGCTTTGACACTCTCGACGCCTACGTCTCTTTAGCCCGTCAGCACAACTCCGGCATTCTTCTTCCCCTCGGACTTTCCCCCAGTTGGGCCTCCGCGCGTCCGCTGGAAAAATCTGTCTACCAACCCGGCTCTGCTGCCGAACCGCGGGACATCGAAGATTGGCGCGTCTTCGTTCGCGCCGTCGCCACTCGCTACCGCGGACGAATCAACGCCTACGAAATCTGGAACGAGCCCAACCTTCCGCAATTTTGCTCCGCCAGTGTCGACCAGATTCTCGTTCTGACTCGCGAAGCTTCCCAAATCATCCATGAAGTCGATCCAGCGGCCCTCGTCGTTTCTCCCTCCGCCACAGAGAGCAAAGGACTCGCCTGGCTTTCCGAGTTCCTCAGCAAAGGTGGCGGCCAATACGTCGACGTTATCGGCTATCACCTCTACGTGAATCCGCAACCTCCCGAAGCCATGGTTCCCCTGGTTCAACAAATCCGGCAGACCATGTCGAATAGCGGTCAAGCTGTGAAACCCATCTGGAATACCGAAGCCAATTGGTTTAGTCCCAAACCATTTCCCTCCGAAGATCTCGCTGCCGCCTATCTCGCTCGTTCCTATATCCTCAACTGGGCCGCGGGCGTTCAACGCCTCTACTGGTACGCCTGGGACAACCGCGCGGTCCAAGTCGCCACCACCCAACAAGACAATCGCACCTTAACTCCCGCCGGTCGCGCCTACGGAACCGTTTACCAATGGCTCGTCGGCTCACGCATGGAAGGCTGCCAACAAGATGCAAATCATACTTTTGTATGCCAGTTAAACCGCGATGGTGCCCCGCAATGGATCGTCTGGAATCCCGATGGCGCCCACACGTTTGACATACCTACCTCGTGGCACATCGCCAGCGTCACACCATTGCTCGACAATTCGCATCCACTCACGAGCGCGTTCACAAACATTGGCCCATCGCCCGTTCTTCTTACTCCTTCTGCGAATCGTTAAATCAAACCACGTGAGGCATCCCATGAGAAAAATCAACCAACACCGGCTCGCCATTCTCACCAACATCGTCGCCCCCGCCAGAATTCCCATGTTTTCCGGCCTCGCCGCGCACTTCGATCTCATGGTTCTTCACGGTGGCATCGAATCCAATCGCGATTTCTGGAACGATTGCGACCGCAACATTCCCAACGCCAGAGTCGTGAAGGCTTGGGGCTGGCAAATTCGCATCTTGCGCCGCGAAAATGGACAGATCTTCGATCTTCTGTATACGCACATCGCTCCCGGCTACCTTTGGCACCTTTTGCGTTTCAATCCCGACGCTATTGTCACCGGCGAAATGGGCTGCCGCACTCTTGTCGCGCTAACCTACGGCACACTCTTTCGAAAGCCCGTCTGGGTGTGGTGGGGTGGCACGCGTCACACTGAGCGCAACAGAGGACCCGTAAGAGCGTGGATCCGCCGTCTTATTTCCCGCTGGACGCAGCACTGGATCAGTTACGGTCAAACTTCCACCGAATATTTGCTCACTCTCGGCATTCACCGCGACCGCATCCTACAAATTCAAAACGCGGTCGATGAATCCGCTTTCCTGTCTCCCGCCGAGCCTCAGTTCCCGCTCAAAGTCAGACCCGTCGTCCTCCATGTAGGTCAACTCATCGCTCGAAAGGGAATTGAAAACTTACTCAAGGCCGCCGCAACCTTGCAGAAAGAAGGACACGAATTTTCCCTTCTGCTCGTCGGTAACGGCCGCGAAAAAGCAGCCCTGGAGGCTCTCGTCACCGATCTCGGCCTCCAGAATGTCCACTTTCGCCACTCGCTTCCGCCGGATAAGATGCCCGCGGTCTATCGCAGTGGCGACATCTTAGTCTTTCCCACGCTCGAGGATGTGTGGGGATTGGTCGCCAACGAGGCGATTTTATCCGGTCTTACTGTTCTTTGTTCCAAGTATGCGGGCTGCGCACAGGAATTATTCTCGTCGCAAAATACCTTCGATCCTCAGAATTCTGGCGAATTCACGGCTAAACTTCGCGAGGCTCTCGCCGGATGCCTCCCCAAGCCCGATCCTGCGCGTCTGCTCACCACACAACAAATTGTCGACACTCTAATCGGCGACATCGAGTCCTCGCTCGGTCGGTCCATGCAAGCTTCGGCCCATCATCGACCCACTGGCAATCTAACCGCCGCCAAACACTGACGCGTGGCAACTCCGTTCCGGTGAAATTTCATCCTCTAAACCACGAAGGTACAAAGACACTATGCCGATCACGTTACTGAGGAAATCCACTCCGCATTATCGCGCCGACATCGACGGTCTGCGCGGCATCGCCGTCCTCTTGGTCTTTGCCTACCACCTCGGCACCGCTCGCTGCCGCGGTGGCTTCGTCGGCGTCGACGTCTTTTTTGTCATCTCCGGCTACTTGATTGGCTCCATCATCCTCTCCGAAATCGCCATTTCCAAATTCTCCCTTCTGTCTTTTTACGAACGGCGCGTTCGCC
Organism: Candidatus Acidiferrales bacterium; assembly: GCA_963759275.1. Classification (GTDB taxonomy): domain Bacteria; phylum Acidobacteriota; class Terriglobia; order Acidiferrales; family UBA7541; genus Acidiferrum. The sequence continues at coordinate 27,489 of CAVWYZ010000003.1, forward strand.
GCATCTTACCCGCACTATTCGTCGTTCTCAGCGCCTCCTGCTGGTTCGCTTATCGCTATCTGCTTCCCGTGGAATCAGAAAGCTTCGCCAAATCCTTGCTCGCCGCCACTCTTTCCGTATCTAACATGTTCTTTCTTCACCAGTCCGGATATTTCGATGGCCCCGCTGCAATGAAGCCCCTTCTCCACACCTGGTCCCTCGCCGTCGAAGAGCAATTCTATATTTTCCTTCCACTCTTTCTCCTCGTCATCCGTCGCTTTTCGCCGCGCACAAAACTCTGGCTGGTCTCGTCAGTAGCAAGTGTCTCCTTCGTCGTCAGCTCGATGGGCGTCTTTCACAATCGTGAAGCGGCCTTTTATCTCGCCCACACTAGAGCCTGGGAACTCCTTCTCGGCACCCTCATCGCCATGGATCTTCTTCCCCGCATCTCCGCTCTCTGGCGCAACATCGCTGCCTTCTCCGGCCTGGCCCTCATCTTCTCCGCCGGATATTTTTTCAGCGCTGCCACGCCTTTTCCGGGAGTCGCTGCACTCTTGCCCTGTATCGGCGCGGCCCTAATCATCGCCGCCGGCCGCTCCGGTCCTTCGCTCGCCGGTCAATGCCTCTCGTTCACGCCTCTTGTGTTCGTTGGCACGATTTCCTACTCGCTCTATCTCTGGCACTGGCCCATGATCGTCTTTCAAGGAATGGGCGGCTTATTGGTCCAGGGCGTTTCTCCAAAGACCGCGAAGCTCGTGGTCATGGCGGCTTCCTTTGTTATCGCCACACTCTCTTGGCGATTCGTCGAGCAACCGTTCCGCGGCCGTCGCTTCTCGATCTCTCGCCCCGCCATCTTTTCCCTTGCCGTCGCCAGCGCCGCCATCTTACTAGCCCTCGGCAGCAGCATTCTTTTCACAAACGGTCTGCCCTCCCGCTTTCCTTCCGAAGCCGTGAAGGTCGCTTCGTTCCTTGAAACTTCGGATTCCGCCACCGAAGGGCAGTATCGTGTCGGCACTTGCTTCCTCATCGGAAAGGATTCCTACAACCAGTTCGATCCCTCCGTCTGCCTCCACTCCGACCCGCAAAAAAAGAATTATCTTCTGATCGGCGACAGTCACGCCGCGCAACTCTGGTACGGGCTCTCCTCCGTCTTCCCCGATGCAAACATCATGCAAGCCACTGCCTCCGGCTGTAAGCCCACACTCGAACAGAATATCGGCGCCGACGAAAAATGCATCCAGCTGATGCACTTCATTTTCTCCGAGTACTTGCCCACTCATCGCGTCGATACACTCCTGATCGCCGCACGCTGGGATCACGGTGATCTCGAGCGTCTCCCTCGCACCATCGCCGCCATAAAACCGCAAGAGAGCGAAATCGTGCTCTTCGGCCCCATCGTTCAATACGATTCCGCATTACCACGTTTGCTGGCGCTGTCTATAAAGCAAAACAATCCGGAGATCCCTGCCGATCATCGCATCTCCTACTACGAGAGCCTCGACGGCGAGATGGCCAGACTCGCCGCCGCGCAACTCGGAGTCCGCTACATCTCCTATTACAAACTGCTCTGCAAGCAGCAAGCTTGTCTCGAATATGCGGCGCCGGGAATTCCTCTGCAGTCGGACTATGGCCACTTGACCGGGGATGGTTCGATGCTGATGGCCAGAAGAATCCGATCCGTTGGCGGCTTGAACTAATCAGTCAGACCGCCCAGAAACTTTGCTCTCGACGGTGCCCTTCCGCTCGAGCGACGCAGCAGGCCAGCCAGGAATGGCCCAAGGCTCAGTGCAAACCTATCGAATTGGGCTACACTTTGGAACGGGGACTGCTGGCAGAGAAGGCGTCGGGCAGGACGAGACTACCAATGTTGCGATCCCACACGATTTTGCCAACATCGCCCCAAGACACAAGTAAGGCCGAGGGTCCTGCTCGCAATCAGACGAGAATTTGGCAAATCGTGGAATGGTTACCTACGGGCGAGGAATAGACTCGTCGGAGATCTGAATCGAGGGCCTAAGGGCAGGGAAGCGCTAGGTCACGGAATTTTAATATGCTGTGCGCCGTGCAGTGGCGCGTTTCTTGACGATCTGTCAAAGGGCGCCGCTATCCGCACAGTAATAGCGAAAAGTCGTTTACAGAGGAACTATGCTGTTCGCACGTACCCGGAAGTGCCGGACTCCGTTCGTCGGCACAGGGCGCTTCAGCTTGGGGATAGTTCTGAGACCAAGTTCGTTCGGGTCCCACAGGTTTGTGGCGACGTTCACTTCAAATTATGAATGCTCAACCGTGATCACCACATCTCCGTTCTTGTGCCCGAGCTGAAGCTTCCGCGATCTGTTCCAAGTGATAACTTTTGTCGATGACCGGCTCTGCTGCTGTTTCGCAGATCCGTTGAATCACAAATATGCTGTTGACCTGCCCTTTATTGCCGCCGACAATGCCTTGTCACAATTTGTCGTGCAAGAATTTCTTCGGTGTCACTGAGGTTTAGAGCCAAACTGACACTCCAAGAGCCCGGAGCGATCCGGGCTCTATTTTTTATACGGTCGGGAGGAATCGGAGTCAGAGCGGAAGTCCTGCTCGCGATCAGCCGAGAATTCGGCAAGTCACTGGAATGGTTACTCACGGGCGAGGAATAGGCCCGTTTGATGTCTGAACTCAATTCCACCTGGGATGTAAGAATTTTCCACGATGCTTGTCGCCAATTCGTGCCAAGGCATTATTCGTGAGTAAGTTATCGAGGGTCCGAGCCCGTACCACCGACGCTCAACGTAGACGTTTCGACATGATTTGGGTTCCGAGAAATTGGCACGATCGTGCTCCTGGAGCAGGTATGGGGCAGGACCCTATTATTAATGTTGCGAGGGCACCCGGTTTTGCCGACAGCGCCCCAAGGCACAAAAGGCAACGGCTCATCTGAGCGTCACGCACAGAGAGGTGGCCTAATTTCTTCTTATTTTTTCGGCTGGGCTGTCGGCGGCAAGATTCCATTCAGCCGCAAATACATCGCCGCGGCGCCATAATGGTCCGCCCAGCCTCCCGCCAGAAAGAATACAGCCATGGCTCGCGGTCCCTGCGTTCGTCCGAAGTCGACGTTGTCGCCCAGCTTGGAGTCGTCAACATTGGCGAGGGCTGTGGAGCAGAAATCAAACGAGGCGTGAGCGGCGGCGAGCAGCTTGTCTTTGGAATCAGTCTCCTTGATCTCCTCGACTTTGGGAGCCGGGATATCGGCGATTTTGGCGCACATGGAATTATTCGACTCGGTGATGTGCACGACCAAATGGGCGAAGCTGATCTGATCGGGCGTGGGCTTGTAGCTAAACTTGTCGGCGGGCATGGCGTCGATGGCGGATAGGATGTTTTTCTGTTGGCGCGTCAGAATCGTCCGTAGCACGGTCGTTACCGGATTCTTCACGGGCGCGGTACTTTGCGAACCTGCCCCTGCAGCGGGGGACGAAGGAGAGGTCGCAGTCTGCGCCTGAGCAGGAACTATAGAGCCGCACACGAAGATAACTGGGACCAGAATGCCTTTCATGCAAGTGCCTCCCTAATTTGGTCGATTCGTGTGTCCAACTCCAACGGATCCGACCTCTTGTTTGGTCAAAGACGGCACCGATGATACACCCGCACTGCTGCTGGCCAACAGTGTGAACCAATCTTTCAAACGGACCCGTACCCTCGACGCTCAAGGTAAACGTCTCGACATGATTTTGGTTCCGGAATGGGCCATCCTGCTCCTGGAGAAGACGTGGGCAGGACCCT
>CAVWYZ010000004.1:0-22650 GCA_963759275.1 Candidatus Acidiferrales bacterium
TCCGTGGCTCCATCCCGAGCTTTAACCTGCACGACTACTGCGGTCCTGGCTTTAACTCGGGGCTAGGTACTATTCTGTCGCCGAACTCTTCTTCATCCTTCTTCTTTCCCGCCTCCATCATCGTTTTCACTTTTTCGAAATCCGCCTTGGCTTCCTCCGTGCGTTCCATCTTTTGCAGAATCTGTCCTCGCAGAAAAAGCACATTCTGATTTGCTGGAGCCAGTCGCGCCGCTTCGTCTACAGCCTTCAGTGCTTCCGGCCATTCCCTCTTGCGCTGGTAGATTTTCGCCAATACAAACCAGGCGTTCCCCGACATGGGATTCAATTCCAACGCTTTCTTGCACGCTTGCTCCGCTTCGTCGTCTCTTTGCATGCGAGCGTAGAGCTGCGCCAACTGCTCGTAGTTATCCGCCAAGTCCGGCTCAAGCTCGATATCTTTTCGAAACTCCACCTCGCTCTTCTCATTCTCACCCATGCGCATATAAGTCATTCCTAGATTGAAGTGCGCATACGGCAAATCCGGCTGGGCGGCCAAAGCCTTTCCCAACTCCGCCAGAGCCGATTCAAACTCGGCATGTTGCAAGTACGCCTTTCCCAGTATCAGGTGCAGCTCCGCGGAATCTTTTCCAACCTCCAGTAACCGCTGCATCGCTCGCTCGTCCAGTGCCTTATTTCCCGCGCTGTTCGCGGCGATCCCCAGCACGTATAGGTACGTCACGTCGTTCGACATCTGCGGCCACAACGGCTCCAGGGTATTCGCCGCTTGAGTATATTGTTCGGTAAATAAAAAGCATAGTCCGAGCAAATAGCGTGCCTGCCCTGAGCTGGGTTCCGTTCGCACTACGCTCGCCAGTGGCGCGATTGCCGCGTTGTAATTCTGCCTTCGAAACTCCACCAGCCCGATATTCAACTGGATCCCGGCCATGTTCGGCGCCAGTTTCTCCGCCTTCTTCAGTTCATCTAAGGCTTCGTCCCAGTTCTTCCGGCGCATTGCGATTACGCCCAGGTTCACATGCGCTGCCGCCGAATGGGGATCTCGCGCAAGCACATGATGAAAAGCATCGGCGGCTTCGCTCAACTCGCCCGCCCGCAATGCGGCTTGCCCTTTTTCAAACCAAGACTGCGTGTCTGCGCTGGTGGATTGTTCGGTCAGTGAGGTAACTTGTGGGGACGCATGCGTCGTTGTGCCTGGGCCCGCGGACACAGCCATCACCGAGATCCCGCTCAACGTCCATCTAGCGAATTGACAGTGCGTCATCGGCTATAAGTCTCCGTCAATTTTTCATTTCCCGTCAAAGGACGTTCGCATAGCGAGCGTTCTCCGGTCCCCGATATGGCTCAACTCACATGCTTACCAAATCTAATCCTGTCATTTTGTCCTTGACAGAAACACATTTTACCTTTATTAATCCGATTTAACTGCTCTTTTCGGTTGCCATTTTACGTACAGGTCGAGGGTGATGGGCCGCCAGGCGAATCCCGGGAAGCATTCCGCTTCCCGGTAGACCTTCTCACCTGTTTGCTCATTCCCCTTTTAGTGATGTCCGATCGCGGTCGACGGAGGTTCTATCGTCATGCTATTCGAATTTTTCTGCGGGTGTGCTCGCAGGTCTTTCCTTTTCTGCCTTATTCCGTTTGCGTTCCTGCTTCTCGTCCCTGTTGCCTCCGTGGCGCAAGACACCGGATACATCAGCGGCACCGTCATGGACAAATCCGGCGGGGCCGTCAGCAACGCCCAAGTCACATTGAAGAACATCGGCGGAACCCTGGCGCGTACAACGCAATCGAACGATGTCGGTGCTTACGTCATTCCAGGCCTACCCGGCGACACCTACACCCTCACCGTCTCCGCCCCCGGGTTCCAGAAATTTGTCGCCTCGAAAATCGTTCTCGGTGTTGCCGACAAGGCTCGCATCGATGTCTCGCTCACCATCGGGTCGGTCAACGAGACTGTCGAAGTGACGGGAGAGAGTGTCGCCCAAGTTGAAACTACTTCCTCCGCGCTGGGTTCCACCGTCTCCGGCAAACAAGTCGACCAACTCGAACTGAATGGCCGCAACTTTACACAATTGGTAAATCTCACGCCGGGCGTCGTCAGTCAAACCGGTCAGGACGAAGGCGTCGTCGGTGTCAACGGTAGCGTCGCTTACAGCTTCAATGGCGGTCGCACCGAATACAACAATTGGGAAATCGATGGCGGCGACAACATGGATAACGGCTCCAACGGCACGCTCAACGTTTATCCCAACCTCGAAGCGATCTCTGAATTTAAGGTCCTCACCTCCAATTACGGCGCCCAATATGGCAAGAACGGTTCCGGCACCGTCGAAGTCGAAACCAAGTCTGGCAGCAGCGCCTTCCATGGCAGCGCTTCCTACTACGGCCGCAACGAAATCTTCAACGCCCGCGATTGGGCACAAGGTCTCGACAACGAACCCAAGGCTCCCTACAAAAAGCACGATTGGGGTTACACCATCGGGGGCCCGGTTTTCATTCCACACTTCTACAACACCGATAAGAAAAAGACCTTCTTCTTCTGGTCGCAGGAGTGGCGCCGCGAGAAAGTTCCCTACTCCTACAACCAGAATGTTCCTTCGGATGCCGAACGCTCCGGAAACTTTAACGATCTCTGCCCGGCTTATTCCGCAATCACCCCCGTCAACCTGACCGCATTCCCGGATTGTCCGACGCAAGTTGGCTCTGGGGGCATGGCCTTCCCGAACAACACTGTCTCCATCGACTCCAACGCTGCTTCGTTTCTCCCGCTGATTCCCGCCGCCAACGGCTCGGCCAGCGGCTACCCGGCGTACTTCAACACTGTTTCCGAACCTACCCACTGGCGCGAGGAACTCGTCCGCATTGACCACAACCTCTCCGACAACTATCGCCTCACCTTCCGCTACATTCACGATTCGTGGGGCACCATCAATCCCACGCCTTTGTGGGGCAACGGCGCCAGCTACCCCAATGTGGGCACAAACTTTGTTGGTCCCGGAACCAGTTTCGTGGCTCGCCTCAACGCCAACTTCTCTCCCACCTTGCTCAACGAATTTGTCGCCAGCTATACCGCCGACCACATCGTCCTCACGGCGTTGCCGGCTAGCGGCGTGGATATTAGTGTCCCTACCGGGTTCACCATGGGCTCGCTTTTCGCCAACGGCTTCTCGGGGTTACCCCCATCGTTTTCGATCGCCAACGGCCTGCCGTATGGCGGCGGCTTCTCCACCGATACCGGCTATTTCCCTTGGAAGAACGCCAATCCCACTTACACCTATCGCGACAATATGACCAAGATTCTCGGCAACCACACCTTGCAATTCGGCGCTTACTTTGTTGCCGCCCAAAAGAATCAGCAGAATTCCGTCTATACCCAGGGGATCCTTAACTTCGATAACGCTTCCCCGGTTAGCACCGGCAATGCCTTCGCGGATCTGCTCCTCGGCAATGTCGGCACTTACTCCCAAGTCCAGAATTCGCTTTACTACTACGACCGCTACAAAATCACTGAGCCCTATTTCCAGGATGATTGGCGCATCACCAAGAAACTAACCCTCAACCTGGGATTGCGTTGGAGTTTCTTCGGCCGCTACCAGGAAAAATTCAACCAGGAGTTCGGCTTTTCTCCGGGCCTGTGGTCCGCCTCCAACGCTCCTTCCATCGATCCCAATACCGGCGCGCTCATCACCGACGCACAAGGGCAGCTCGTCGGCTATCAATACAACGGCTACATTCAGTGCGGCGCCAAATCCAGCACCTACCCCGGCGCTTCCGGCGCCACGACCGGCTGCATGCAGAACAAACTCATGAATCCGGACCGCGTCTGGGCTTCGCTTGGGATCCTCTCGGCGACGGCAAAATGGCCATCCGCGGAGGCTATGGCATTTTCTTCGAACACATGAATGGCAACGAAGCTAACGCCGAAGTCTTGCAGCAGGGCGCCGCTCCGAATTCTCAAAACGCGTCTCAGAACAATGTCGCGGGATACACGAACATTGGCGCAGGCGGCGGGCTCTTTTTCCCAGTCAGCCCGATTACCATCCCCTCCCAAATCGCGTGGCCGTACGTTCAACAATGGAACTTGGGGATACAGAAAGAGCTCCCCGCACACATTATCCTTTCCGCCGCATACGTCGGCAGTAAAGGCACGCATCTCGCACAACAACGAGATATCAACCAACTCCACACCGTTTCCCCAGCGGACAATCCCTTTCTCGCCACTCGTACCCCCATCGCCGACGACGGATCCGATTGTGCCAACATCGTCACCGACCCGGTCACTGGCGTTCCCATCTCTGCCACGCTCGGCAATGGGACTCCCGTCCCCACTGGAGCTCTGAACAACCTCTTTGTGGCCTGCCAAAACAATGCCAACCTGGTTCGTTCGTATCGTGGCTACGGCACTCTCACCAGCGTCGAAACCAGCGCCAATTCTATCTACAACGCCTTCCAACTCTCCGCCAACCGCACCGTCGGCGCTCTCACACTTAGCGTCGCTTACACCTACAGCCACTCGATCGATGATTCGTCCGACCGCTATGACGGCGCCTTCGTCGACTCTTATAACGTTAAGGCTTCCCGGGCCAGTTCCAGTTTCGACCTGCGCCACAATCTCGCCATCAGCTACGTGTACGCTCTGCCGTTCTTTAAGGAACCCGGGTTGACGCACACGCTCCTCGGTGCATGGTCAATCTCCGGCATCATCACCGTGCAAACCGGCGTGCCAATCAACGTTACCAATGGCACCACTTACAGCGACGCAGCCGGACTCGGCAATGGCGTCGGTACCGCATCTCGTCCGGATCTCATCGGCGACTCCGGCACCGTTACCGCTGCCCAGAAATCCGCCGCGGCCGCGGGCGGCGTTTTCGGTCCGCTTTATTACAATCCCGCTGCCTTTTCCCTGCCGGTCGGCCTGACCTACGGAAATGTCGGGCGCAATTCGCTTTATCTCCCCGGCCGCACCAACTTCGACTTCGGCCTCTTCAAGCGTTTCCCCATTCGCGAAAAATATGCCTTCGAATTCCGTTGGGAAACGTTCAACTTGTTCAATCACACGCAATATAATGGCATCAATTCGTCGATGGATTGCCCCACTCCCGGCGACGACAGTTGCCTGGCACAATCCGGTTTCATGCACCTCAACAGCACGCACGCTGCTCGCCGTATGCAGTTCGGCTTGCGTTTTCAGTTCTAGCTTTTTTCCGCCCGCGCGTGAGGCACGCCGCCCCCCAGCGCCTCACGCGTGTTGTGTGCCGCTTCTGCTCCACAATCGCCTGCGCATCCTGTTCTCGTCGCAGTCTTCCGTGTACAATTCCTTTATGAATCGTCGCACGTTTATCGAATCATCAATCGCAACAGGAATACTCACCTCGCTCCCATCCACCACTCTCGCCGCCACTCACCAGATCAAAAAAGTTGGCGTCCAGCTCTACACCGTTCGCGACCTCATGAAGACCGATTTCGCGGGCACTATCGCCAAAGTCGCTTCCGTTGGCTACAAGGAAGTGGAATTCGCAGGTTACTTCGATCATTCCCCGAAGGACATTCGAACCATCCTGGACAAGAACGGCCTCACCGCCCCTTCCTGCCACGTCGGCATGGATGTTGTCGAGAACCATTGGCCCGAAACGATCGACGCCGCTCACACTATCGGTCATACCTTCATCGTTTGTCCTTGGATTGACGAGAAGGACCGTCATTCCGCCGACAGTTGGAAACGCATCATCGACACCTTCAACAAGGCCGGCGAAGCTAGCAAAAAAGCTGGCATTCAGTTCGGCTATCACAATCACTGGTGGGAATTTGGCCCCGAGGCCAGTCTGGGCGGCAAGCTGCCTTACGATTACCTTCTCACTTCCACCGATCCCAAGCTCGTCAAAATGGAGATGGATCTTGGATGGATCAGCGTTGCAGGCCAGGACCCCGTCGCCTATTTCAATCGCTATCCCGGCCGCTTCCCGCTGGTCCACTGTAAGGATTTCAAGACCCTACCCAAACTTGCGCCCGACCAGATCGCGTCGTTCGATGCCGGTCCATTAGAGCACGGCGACATGGTCGCCCCCGGCTCCGGTGTAATCGACTGGAAGCGCATCTTCTCCCATTCCGATAAAGCCGGTCTTAAGCACTATTTCCTGGAACACGATTCGCCGGCCGACCCGTGGGCGACGCTGGCGGACGGTTATAAGTACCTTTCCACCGTTCGCTTCTAACTTTTCTAAATTCCGGCTCATTTGAGCCAAAAATCTGCGCTTTCGCACGATCGAGCGGAATCGATCCCCCGTTCGCTCGTCTACATATGTCACTGGAGGGCGCATGCGTCGAACCTTGTTCCTTATCGTTCTTTCATCTCTCCCCCTGGCACTGTTTGGCCAAGATTCCCCAGGGTTCCGGGGCAACGCTGAGCATCCCGGTCTATATGACACCGCTCCGTTGGCGAAGTTCACCCAGGTGAAGTGGAAATTCAAAACCAAGGGCCTCGTCGTCTCCTCTCCTGCGGTTGTCAACGGCATGCTATTCGCCGGCAGCGCCGATCACAATCTTTACGCTATCGATATCGCCACCGGAACTCAGAAGTGGATTTTCAAGACTGGTAGCGGTGTAACCTCTTCGCCCGCCGTTTCCAGCGGCATCCTTTATTTCACCAGCTATGATGGCAACTTTTACGGCGTCGACGCCGCGACCGGTCAATTACGCTGGAAATTTCAGACTGCCGGTGAGCACCGCTACACCGCGACCCATCTTCATGGCTCCCAGCCAGCCGCGGAAGCCATGCCGGATCCGTTCGACGTCTACCTTTCTTCTCCGCTCGTCGCGCAAGGCGCTGTGTTTTTCGGCAGTGGTGACGGCAACGTCTATTCCTTGAACGCGTCCAATGGAAGTTTGAACTGGAAGTTCCATACGAACGACGTGGTGCATGCCTCGCCGGTCATCGCCGACGGCAAACTCTATATCGGCAGTTGGGACTCGTATTTCTATGCACTCGATGCCGCCACTGGGCGTCAACTCTGGCGCTTCAAAACTGGCGATGATCCTGATATCCACAACCAAGTGGGAATTCAGTCCTCGGCAGTCGTGGCGGATGGTCTCGTGTATTTTGGCTGCCGCGACTCGAATCTTTATGCTCTCGACGCTTCCACCGGCGAAAAAAAGTGGGCCTACAACAATAAGGGCTCCTGGGTCATCGCCTCTGCCATCATTTATCAGGGCAATCTCTACTTCGCCACGTCCGATTCCGGTATGTTTCACGCCATCAACGCGAAAACTGGTACTGAAATCTTCAGCTTGAAATTCTCCGGCTGGCCCACCTTCTCTTCTCCCTCCATAGCCCGAGGAATGCTTTACGTGGGCTCGCATTCGGGCAAGCTGTTCGCCATCAACCTCGCGCAGCAAAAAATCGCTTGGGAGTTTCAAACTGAAGGCGCTCGCGAAAATGGCGCCCTTTATACCAAGGACGACGGCACGCCGAAATACGAAGCTGCGTATGCCGGTGATTTCTACGACGACATGATCGTCGGTGTTCGCAAGCTTATGACCGTGGGCGGCATCTACTCTTCGCCGGTCTTGGTCGACGGCGTGCTCTACTTCGGCAGCACCGACGGCTACATCTACGCCCTCATCTGATTGCGTTCGTAGTTGGGTGTCCCCAAAAGTTTCCGTCCCACGCCGCCCCTTTGTCGCTGAGCATTTCGGCTTGGGACTTTGCCCGCCTTCCCCTATAATCCCCACACCTTTTCGGAGCCCTGATCTTGCCTGACGCGGCCACCAGTCCGGAGCGATATTCGCTCGCTGTTATAACCGATGACAGCGAGCCGTACCCGGAAATTCGCAAAGAACTTGGCGGCGATTTCCGCACCTCCCTGGCCACTACCGAAGATGAGATCAAGAGCGCTCTCGAGCAGTCCGGCCTTCACGCTGTACTCTTCGACCTCGACTGTATCGGCGATGGTCCCCATGACGGCCTGGATGTCCTCGGAGAGATTCGCAAACTTCGCGACGATATTGTCGTGGTCGCGTTCACGCGAACTAACAACCGCTCCATCCCGTTGAAGGCCAGCCAGGCCGGTGCCGACGAATTCTTTCTTTTTCCCCTGAGGTTCGACGAACTGAAAATCGTCCTGCTTCGCGCCATCGAGAAGCGTGCGCTCGAACTCGAAGGCCGCCGTATGATTGAGCAGGTCGAGAGCGGAACCGCCTTTCACGGCTTGGTCGGCTCCAGTCCCGCCATGCAAAAGGTGTATCAGGCGATTGAGGCCGTAGCCCGCACGAGCGCCAGCGTCGTGCTCCGCGGCGAAAGTGGCGTCGGTAAGGAACTCATCGCCAATGCCATCGTGCAATGCAGCGATCGCGCTGATCAGCCTTTTGTCGCGCTGAATTGCTCCGCGCTTCCTGAAACCCTCATGGAATCCGAACTCTTCGGCTATGAGAAAGGGGCCTTCACGGGAGCGGACTCCGCCAAGCCCGGTCTGATCGAGGCCGCCCACAACGGTACTGTCTTCCTCGACGAAATCACCACCCTAAATCCCAGTCTCCAGAGCAAACTTCTTCGCGTCCTTCAAGAACGTTCCGTGCAGCGCCTCGGTGGCCGCTCCGCAAAGAAAATCGATTTCCGGCTGATTTCCGCCACGAACGACGACCTGGAAGACTGCGTCCGCAAAGGCCGCTTCCGCGAGGACCTCTATTTCCGTATCAATGTGGTGCCGATTTTCGTGCCTCCGTTGCGCGAGCGTGAAGGCGATGTAGCCATTCTCTTGGATCATTTCTTGCGCATTTATTGCGCTTCCACTAAAAAGCCCCTCAAGTCTCTGAAACCGGATGTGCTGGAAATTCTGGAAGACTATAGCTGGCCGGGAAACGTCCGCGAACTGGAAAATATCGTCCAACGACTCGTCGTCATGGTCAACGCTCAGGAAATCACCCCCGAACATCTTCCCCAGCAGATGCTCCAACAGAGCGCTGCCAGCCAGGAAGCGATCCTGATTCCCGAAGAAGGCGTCGATTTCGATGGCGAAATGCAAAAAATCGAGGTGGCCTACCTGAATGCCGCCCTACGTCGCACTGGCGGTAAGAAATCCGCCGCCGCGCTCCTCCTTCAGATCGACCCCCAGCGCATGAAGTACCTCTGTCGCAAACACCGCATCGAGTAGCTTCTTGTAGGGTCCGCCTTCTGAGGCGGACCGCCAACGCAGCCAATCACAAACCGCCAGTGCGCCCTAGGGCCAGATCGTTTCGTTTCGGGGAATCTGCTCGAGAGCGCTTTCAAAGGTGAAACTTTAACCCCATCGTGGTTAATTTTTAACCAGTCGGTTAAATTTTCGTCGGCGTGGTACGCCAGGACAGGAGTACTTTCGTACTATCTCCCTTGTTTTCAGCGCTCCCACTCGCACCGCGATGACCGCCCCGGTTTGGCATTCCGCCTGCATTATCCCCACACGTCTGCGGTAAACCAAAAATTTTGAAGGAGCGAGTGATCACAATGTCCATCGAAAAGAAGAGCTTAATCAGCACCCTCAAGACCACCAAGAAGGCTAATGTTGCCATCTCAACCCACAATGAATTCGACGCCAAACCGCAATCCGTTCTGTCCAAGCGGTCCCCCGTGCTTGGCAAGAAAGCCCCCGTGCTCGGCAAGCGGTCCCCCGTGCTTGGTAAGAAGGCTCCTGTGCTCGGCAAGCGGTCCCCGGTACTTGGTAAGAAGGCCCCGGTACTCGGCAAGCGGTCGCCCGTGCTTGGCAAGAAAATGTACGTCTGAAGTTTTGCTTCCTCTGAAGTACCGGATAATTTCAAAGAAGGCCGCCGATGGGTGGCCTTCTTCTTTTTGACGGTTCTTGGTAAGACGCTATCGAGAAACCCTCCATCGCTTCCATGTTAAGCCCAGGTGAAGTTTCAGAACTCCTACCAGATTTTGCGTCCCCAGAAATCATAGGTGGCTTCCCAAACCATGCTCGCCAGACTACGTCTCCGCCCATAGATCCGCGCAATGCCTGCTTGGCCCGGCCTAAGGGCCCCGTCGGGGTTTGTCACCACCAGATCCACCAGATAGAAATGAGGAGCGTTCATACCTTTCAACGGCGTACCTACTAGAAACCGAGGATCCATTTCTGTGGGCTTGGACGCGATTGAGATCGTCTGCGCCTTTTGCCGCTTGACCACCCCGTCGACTTGGAGCACAGCCGGCGCACCACCATGAATCCTCGAGAGATCGTATTCCGACACGTAGATTCGGGCCCGCAAGGCGCCGAGATCGGCCACTTCCAGAAGCTCTTCGCCGGCACTGAGATGCGTCCCGAGTTTGTCCTCAATCCTTGCACTGACAACCGTCCCTGCAATCGGACTTACAAGTTGCAGCGCGTTCTTCATTTCCGAAAAGTGCTGGACTTGTGCGTTCAAGCTATCCATTTCCTTCAATGCGGTCCCAAATCCGGAATATCCCAACGACGCTGCCTTGGTCCGGTCAGAGGCCATCAGTAGTCGGGCTCGGGCATCGTCCGACTCTGAAACCAGAGAAAAATTTTCCAAAACCGCAAGTTTTTCCCCGGGAATCACGCGTTGGCCCTCGTTTACATTTACTTCGGTAATTCTCCCAGGAACCCGAGCTCTAACGACGGAACTTCGTACTGGCTCCAACAAAAATCGACCCGTCACGGATTCCCTCCACAAAGGCACCACCAGCAGCAATCCCGCGGCCGCGACCATTGCCGTCACGCGCCGTGCGGTGAACCAGCCGGCGATCTGTTCTTTCTTGTCGAGGTAAATGAATTTCATGAAGTTCACCATTAATCGAATTCTGGAGCGGAAAATCAGTAGGGCTACCGCGATCTCCGGGATGAACCCCCACTCCGGACTAAAATTCCGAACGAAGTTCCCCGCAAAACGCGCTACAACAAATAAAACAAAGTAGCTATAAACTCCTGACAGGGTCGCGTACACCACGAATCCAACTCGCCGTCGCTTCGGCACATAAGGTACTTCGACCGGCAATCTCCAGATATGTTTTCTTACCCAGGCACTTACAAACGCCGTGGAGTTTTCCTTCAAATCCTGTATGCCGACGATTTCGCTCAGAGTGTAATAGCCATCAAGCTTTATGAGCGGGTTCAAGTTGAGTACGATCGACATCATCCCGGTCAACATCATGATGAAATACGCGCCGTCGTGAATTAGTGTCTGCGGCGGTGTGCCCCACCAAATCGGTGTCGCAATCGAGCAGAGTATCAACTCGGACCAGATGCCTGCCAAAGAGATCGTCAGCCGTTGGGGGCGTGTCCCCTGAACGAAACCCTCCGTGGTGTCGGTGTAGAAAGCGGGCGTCAGGTACAGAAGCGCGAAGCCCATCGACGTCACGCGGGCCCCATAGTGTTTGCAGGCGTGCGCATGCGCAAATTCGTGAATTGCCGTGACACATAGTACCAACAGATACAGAATGGCCACGTCGCTCCAGGTCCTGTTGGAAAAGTTGTAGAACTCCACCGTGTCGCGTCCCACTTCGCTCCAGTGCGCGATGGTAATCGCCGCCGCTGCAGAAAACCCCGTCAAGGTCAGCAGGGTGAACCAGGTCGTGTAAATGAATTTTGTCCGTCCGTAGAGCCAGGTCAGAAAACGGTCCGGATTAAACGCTGGGAACGCAACCTCTGAAAGATCCGCCCATCTGCTTTTGCTTTTGAGCTTATTTCGTCGCTCCTCCTGGCTTTGCCTCATCAGCAGGACGTTTTTTTCTTGAGGAGTCTTGTACCAGAAGCCATTTGCCTCTAGGTCACTCGCAAATTCCCGAACCGTCTCCGCGCTGTATTCGACTCCATCCTGCTGCGAGTGCAGCACCGCGATCTCTTCGTAAGAGCGCTGTCCGTCGAACAGTTTCGCTAACTCCCAATAGCTCGGCGGAAGCGTGAACATGCCGGTTGAACTCGGTACATAAATTCGAACGACGGGCTTCCCATCTTCGATGTGCTGTCGAGAGGATGCACCGGGATCCAAGCGGGGGTAGCGTTCCGCAAGGGTGCGCGCCGGAATTTCGGGTAAAGCTACTTCGAGCGCGCGGGTTAGGTTCATGGCGGTTCTAGCGGCTCTTCTCTACCTTCAAATTCGCGGTCATCCCGGGTCGGAACGACCCGCGCTCTCCCGTCAATTGCACCAATACTTCAAATGTCCCGCTCGATGGATCGATCACCGGACTGATCTCCTTCACCCGCGCCGCATGTTTTTCCCCGGGCAGGTCCGGCGAACTTACTTCGAACACTTGCGCCGACTTCACATGCCCAAAATAGCTTTCCGGCAGCGTAAATCGCATCAACAGCGGTGCCTCTGCGGTGACCCAAAATAGCCGGTCACCCTGCTTTACCGCTTGCCCCTCGCGCACATATCTACGTGCGATTAATCCGCTGAACGGCGCCGTAATCTTCGTCTTCTCCAATTCCAGTTCCAGCGATTTCTCTTCTTGATGTGCCGTATTCAGCGTTTCCTGAACGCGCTTGATGTCCCACTGGTCGGATTCCGCCTTATATTGCGCGTGCTGCAACTGCTCCTGCGAAGTTAATCCCAAATCCCACAGGTTCTTCTGCCGCGCATAATCCGCTTTCAGCACTTCTTCCTCCGACTGCCAATTCTTCAAGTCCGCCGCAATGCTGCGCGACTTCGCCCGTGCCGCTTCCAAATTCGCCTCGATCTGCCTGCCGTCCAGTTGCGCCAGCACTGTTCCTGCTTTTACGCGCGCCGGCGCGTCAAAAAACACCTTGTCCAGCACGCCGTCCCGTTGCGCTGTCAATTCTATTTGGTGCTCCACAATAATCGGTCCGGATACGATCAGTCCCTCGTCTGCTACCGGCTCGGGTGCCGGTGCCACCTTGGCGGGCATCGCGGCGGACGGTGCAGGCGCGGCATTGGTGACGCCAGTCACGGTAGGTTTGCTGTCCTCGCAACCGATCGCGAGCATCGCCGCGCCCAAGCCGAAAATTATGATCGAACGTCGCATACTTCTCCCCCGCCTTCTTCCTACCAACCCAGCCAGTACCACGCCTTTGCATACATCCACAGAAACGCACGCCGGAACAATACATATGCCGCTGGATACCACCCCACGCGCACTTTCCCGCGTCCTTCCATCCCCGCCCGGATCGCTCCATCGTTATTAGCAACGCTGACGCGCGCAAAAAAAACAGGAGTTTCGTGCAACAGCTCCGCCTTGGGACTCACCACCATCACGTCGCCATGAAACGTTCGTGTGGGATAACTGTTCAGCTTCACGACAGCCTTCTGTCCCTGTTTCAGCAATCCGGCATCGACATCGTCAATTGCCACGTCAACCACAGTTCGCGAGGTATCTACTACTTCCGCGAATGAATCGCCCGGCTCCAACTTGCGTCCCGCGAAATTTTCTACGTGTGGGGTTGCCACTACCCCGGCGATGGGCGCGCGCAATTCGGCTTTCTCCAGCATTTGCCGCGAGCGATCCACTTCCGCTTTCCAATAATCCGCCTGCACTCGATGGACGCCCGCTTCCGTTCCATCGTTCCCCGCCAGCGCTTGATTCATCTGCAACAGCGCGGTTTCGTATTTTGCCTGCGCCTCTGCTAATCCCGAGCGCAAGTTCCAGCGCTCCATCTCCGCCAGCACTTGCCCCTTCTCCACCGCCTGCCCTTCGTGAACGAAAACCTTGGCGACCACGCCCTCGACTTCCGGCTGAATCAAGGCCCGTCGCACCGGCGCCACCACGGCGTCCCCGTCCACTCGCAATGGCAAAGGACACGCCACCAGAAAGAGCACCGCCGCCGCGCCCAATACCAAATACGCCGTCCTCTTCCGTTTCTCCATCGCCATGAATTTTCGCTTACGCACCATCACCGGCTCGATGACGGAAATAAACGGCACTTCCTTGTACATCTGCGCGTTTCGCAGCGCCACGGTGGCCTGCGCCGCCAGCACCTCCAGAATTTCGATGTGCGCCGGGCCCAGAAAATCTGGATCACTGCTTTCCATCGCCAACACGCCCACGCGACCGGTGTCGTCATTCAACGGCCGGGCATAGAACCCGCGCATCCCCGAGTCCGCAAAGTATTTCTTGAATTTCGCTCGCGTCTCTTCCCGGTCGCTATCGATCTCCTCACCGCGTTGCCGCACGTGGATTACTTCTTCGCTCAACGCCGCCCATTGCAGAATTTCATTCAGCGGCGCTACGTCCGGCGCGTCCGTATTCACCTGCGTCAATCCCGTCACTGCGCTCAGTTTGAATCGCCCATTGTGTTCCAACATGATCGCCGCGCGGTCGTACGGAATCACCGCCTGCGGCGCGTTCACGATCGTCTGCAGCATCCGTTCCAGGTTCAGAGTGGAAGTAATCTCGTGGCTGACGGTATTGAGCGTCTCCAGAATCTCCACTTTGCGTTCGGCCATCAGCAAACTCGCGTTGTGCAGTGCCGTCGAAGCCGTTTCCGTCAAGCTGCTCAGCGTAAATAACTCATCGTCATCAAATGGCGTTCCGTCCAGTTTATTGATCGCTTCCACCACGCCAACTAACGCGTTCTTGTCCATGATCGGCGCCGCGATCAGCGACACTACCGGACCTTCGGGCGCCACTTGGTTGCGTTGCACAAGTCGCTCATCGTTGGACTCGGAGACGCACGCCGTTTCCCCGTTATCCGAAATCGTCCCGGCAATCCCCTCGTTCGCTTTCAGCACCTGGCCCTTGAAACTCGTCGCGTCCTCTCCCGCCTGATGCATCAATTCCACGGTTTCATCCGGTCGCAGCAACCAGATGTTCACCGCTTGGCATTCCAGAATCTCCGAGAACTTCGACCCGATCAGCGGCAACAACTCTTCCATCTCGAGCGTGCTCGAAAACACTTTTTCCAGGTCGTACAGTTGCGTCAATCGTGTGATCGAACCGAACGTGCCGTGGCGCTCGGCTTCATACGCCTGCGCAGTAGCCAGCGCTGCCGCCGCTACTTCCGCCGCGGGAAGCAATGCTTCAACGTCTTCGCTCGAATTCGCCTCTTCGAACGCAAGTATCTCCAACGCTCCAATCAGATTTTCTTGGTGAATCAAAGGGATGCACGCCAGCGACAGCGCCGTCTTGCGCGTATCGATGTGTGGATAATCTTCGCGTTTCAGGTCCGGTGCGCTACGCAGTACCGGCACGGACTCCGTCAACAACGTCCCCAGCAATCCCGATTCCGCGGTGATTGCCTGTTCGTGGATGGCCGCGTCGCCCACCACTGCCCGCGCCACCCAAAAATTGGCGTTCTCGTCCGACGCTAGTGTGTATACACTGACTGCACAGTCCGGCAGCAGGCCCGCCACAAACTTCGCGAACGTGCGTGCCCGTGGCAACACTTCTTGCTCCGCAAGCAATTGAGTGGATAGCGGGAAGAGATCCAGTACGGATTCCTGTTCCGAACTTGCCAAGGTCTGACTTTCCGTCCGGCCCACCTTCCGGGACGTTGGGGCTTCCTTCGGACTGGGGTTGCTTGCTTTTTGAGCTAAGATTATCTAACTTGTGCGCGAACTGTAGCAGACGCCTTTTTCAGTGTCAACGAGAGGGAATAGCGCTCCACTCGCGCTTTCTCAGGGGGTGAGTACTTTGGACATCGAGACGAAAACCGTCGACGGAGTCAAGATCATCAAGCTCAAAGGGCGCTTGGCTATGGGCCCTCCTCTCGATCGTTTCAATGCCACTATGATCGAACTCCTCGGCCAAAATCAGAATCGCATCGTCCTGGATCTCGAAGAAGTCCCCACCATCGATTCCAGCGGCATCGGCATGTTGGTTCGGCATCTCACCTCCGCCAAACAAACCGGCGGAGCCATTCGCCTTTTAAAACCTTCTAAATTTACGGTGCAGACTTTGAAGATGGTGGGACTACTGAATCTTTTCACTACTTTTGACGATTCGGCCGATGCCGTAGCTTCGTTTCAATAGCCGATCAGTTTTTAGGCTACCTGAAGATCCTGTACTGCCTCTCCTGCGGTATCGAACAGCCGCACCAACCGGTCCACGTGCGTCATCACCAGCGTTTCGCGCACTAAACCCACCGGCCCCGCGATCCGCACTTCTCCGCCGGCTTTTCGCACCTTCCCATCGCACATCACGATGATTCCCACCCCAGTGCTGTCTATGCTGTCCAACTTGCTTAATTCGAAAATAATCTTCTTCATTCCTGCACTCAACAATTCGCTCACCGTCCATTCCACCTGACGGCTATCGTTTCCCATCATCAATTTTCCGGAGAATTCCACCAGGCAAATATCCGGGGACGGCTGGCTTTTCTGTAATTGGAGAATCATAAACAACCCCTCAGGCTGTCGAGATTTTCTTTCAGAGAAGCGCGGCTGGAATCTCAGCGCTGGGCACGCTCGAATCGATCGGACGGATTCATGCTCCCCCGCGATCGCTTGATAGTAGGACCGGAATCGACTGGAGTCAATAACAAAGGTACGTGCCCGGCCATGCAAGTTTATCTCTCGCATTTTCCGCAGCAGCCCGTCATGATTCTCCACGGTGATTCGCAGAGACGAACTACATGCATCTATCAAATGCCGCAGTCATGCTATATATTGTAAACTAGTACAGTCGTAATTTTCTCTCCGTGCAGTTCGCTCCCTGCTCGCTTTTCTTGATTGTATTCTGCCGATTTGCCAAGCGGCTGGAGGCACTCGCATGGGATCCGCACTCGATATACATCGTCTGCATTTCGCTTTCACTGTGACATTTCATTATTTGTTCCCGCAGTTGACCATGGGTCTCGCTCTTCTTATCGTCATCCTTAAAACCATGGCGCTGCGTTCCGGCGACGAGCACTACAACCGTGCCGCTCGCTTCTGGGCAAAAATTTTCGGCATCAACTTCGCCCTCGGCGTGGTCACCGGCATCCCCATGGAATTTCAGTTCGGCACCAACTGGGCCGAGTTCTCCAAAACCGCTGGCGGCGTCATCGGCCAGACCCTCGCCATGGAAGGGGTGTTCTCCTTCTTCCTCGAGTCCAGCTTCCTCGGCCTTTTTCTCTTCGGTGAAAAACGCTTGGGCCGCGTCGGTCATTGGGTCTCGGCAGTGCTGGTGTTCATCGGATCCTGGCTGTCCGGTTACTTGATCGTCGCCACAGATGCGTGGATGCAATATCCCACCGCCTATCACGTTCTTCCCAATGGCGAAATCGGTCTCTCTAGCTTCTGGGGTCTCCTTCTGAATCGCTGGGCCCTCGCGCAATACGCTCACAATATGCTCGGAGCCGTTCAGACCGGCTGCTTCGTCATGGCCGCTGTCGGCGCTTTCTATATTCTCTCCAGACGAGAACTCTTCTACGGTAAGACCTTCGTTCGCATCGGTGTGATCGTTGGCGTGATTGCCGCCGTCCTTCAGCTCTTTCCGACTGGCGACATTCAAGGCAAGTTGATCGCAGACCATCAGCCCGTTACCCTCGCCGCGATGGAAGGCCTTTTCGTCTCGCAGGAGAGCGCGCCGCTCGCCATCCTTGGCCAGCCCGACATCCAAAAGCGTCGTCTCGATAATCCCCTCGAGATTCCTTCCATGCTTAGCTTCCTTACCTATCGCAAGTGGAAGGCACACGTCCGCGGCCTCGATTCTTTCCCCGAATCGGATTGGCCCGACACCATTGAGCTTCTCTATTACAGCTATCACGTCATGGTCGGCCTCGGGACCATCTTCATCGCCATCATGGCCATTTCTGCCCTTCTTCTTTGGCGCAAAAAGCTTTTCGAAACTCGTTGGATCCTCTGGATCCTCATGCTCAGCGCTCCCTTGCCTTACATCGCCAACACCGCCGGTTGGATGACCGCCGAACTTGGTCGCCAGCCCTGGCTTATCTACGGCGTCATGCGTACGGCACACGGGTTCTCGCCGCGCGTGGTGGCAGGAAATGCTTGGTTCACGCTCATCGGATTTATGGGCATGTATACGGTTCTCGCCATCCTTTGGCTCTTCCTCGTCTATCGCGAAATTGAACACGGTCCCGAACTCGAGGTCGTGCCCGGCACGCAGTCACCCGCGCTTGTGGACGCGGATTAAGGAGCCAGCCATGGAAACTATCTGGTTTTGTCTTGTCGCGGTCATGGTCGCCATGTATGTGCTCCTCGACGGTTTCGATCTCGGTGCCGGCGCCGTTCATTTCCTGGTCGCTCGCACCAGCGAAGAACGTCGCCAGGTCATCGCCACCATCGGCCCTGTCTGGGATGGCAACGAAGTTTGGCTACTTGCTGCCGGAGGCGTTCTCTACTTTGCTTTCCCTATCCTCTACGCTAGCGCGTTCAGCGGTTTCTATCTTCCGCTGATGATGGTTTTGTGGTTGCTTATTCTGCGTGGCACCGCCGTCGAATTTCGTAATCACATCGTCAGTCCCATCTGGATTCCCTTCTGGGATTTCCTGTTCTCCGCGGCTAGCCTTCTCCTCGCTGTCTTCTTGGGTGCCGCCCTCGGCAACGTCGTGCGGGGCGTGCCCCTCGACGACAGCGGCTACTTCTTCGAACCCTTATGGACCAATTTCCGCATCGGCGACCACCCCGGCATCCTCGATTGGTACACCATCCTTGTCGGTGTCACCGCTCTCCTCGCCTTGATGATGCATGGCTCTCTTTGGGTTCAGTTCAAAACAAATGCCGCCGTCCGCCAGCGCGCCGCGAATGTGGCCGCGTGGACGTGGTGGGGCGTGCTCATCTTCAGCGGCCTTCTCACCATGATCACTTTTACGGTCCAGCCACAAGTTATCGCCAATTTCAAAACTTGGCCCATCGGTTTTGTTCTTCCCGCAATCGCCATCGCCGGTTTGTCTGGCATTCAATTCGAATTGCGCCGCGGCAAGGAACTGAACGCCTTCCTGGCCTCTTGCACCTACCTCCTCGGCATGCTCACCAGCGTGGTCTTCGGCGTGTATCCCATGGTGCTGCCCGCCCGCAACCCTGCTTATTCGCTGACCGTCGCCAACGCCAAGGCCGGCGCCTACGGCCTGAAAATCGGCCTAATCTGGTGGGTCATTGGCATGATTCTTGCCACCGGCTATTTCATCTATGTCTACCGAACGTTCGCCGGAAAGGTCCCGGCAAACACGGACTCCCACGCTGACGCTGCCTCTGACTACTAACAGCTCGTGCTCTTCTGTTAGCTGAGAACAAAACGTTTGCCATTGCCCGCATCGCTGCGCATCTTCTCTGCAATCTGAGGTTGACGCGCCGCATCTCAACCCCGTACCTTTCTCCTATGGCTCGTCTTCGAATCCCGCGCCAGCTGAGTATCTTGTCTTGCGCTTTGCTGATTCTCAGCTTGGTCGTCAGCCCGATCTGCGCCGCTCGCTGCGCCACAGCGCAATGCCTGCCAGTGTTGCCAGACCATCCGGCTGACTCGTGCCATCATTCCTCATCTCACCTCCAGAGCGGCCTGTCATTCTCAGTCGACTCCGTGGCGCGGTCCTGCTCCACAAGCGAACTCCTGTTCACTGCGCCACGTCTCGAAAACATCTCATCTCCTAATGATTCTTCCGGCACCTTCACCGCAGTGCTTCTCCTCGGAACGAACGCGGCGAACCAATCCTCCATCATTTCCCAACCACTCTCGCCACAATTCGCACGCGATTCGCTCTTACGTTGTCCTTCTCCACTACCTCTCCGTATCTGATCCAGCGTGTGTAGCGGCCGCCTTCTGAGGCGGGCGCCTTCGATTTACACGCCTTGCTCCCGTAGGGACCGCCTTCTGAGGCGGTCCGTTCCGAGTGTTCACCTAATGATTCGATTTTCAGGAGACCGTCCATGACTTCACGCAGAAATTTCTTTCAAGACGCCATGCTCTTCGGCTCAGGTTTATTCGGTCTAAGTGCGCGCGCCACCCCCGCCGAAGCCGCTCTAAACGACAATCCGAAACCGCGCCGCCGCTCCTCCCTAACGGCTCCCCCGCCCAGACCTTCCGTTCCCATGCTCACTCCTGACGTCCCCGATTGCCCGTTCGAGATGGACGGCGCCACAAAGGCCTTTCATCTCAAAGCCGCGCCCCTCAAACAAAAAATCGCGCCCTTCAAAACCATAGATGCCTGGGGTTACAACGGCTCTTGTCCCGGGCCCACCATTCAAATCACGCAAGGCGACCGCGTCCGCATCCACGTCGAAAACGCTCTTCCTGAAAGTACCTCCATGCATTGGCACGGTCTGGAAGTTCCTATCGAGCAGGACGGCGTACCTTTCATCAGCCAAAAACCCATCGCTCCCGGCGAAACTTATACCTATGAATTCGCCGTTCATCAGGAAGGCACTTTCTTCTACCACGCTCACAGCGCCATGCAGGAAATGATCGGCCTCCTCGGCATGTTCATCGCGCATCCGCAAACTCCTCACACTCCTTCAGTCGATCACGATTTCGGCATCGTCCTTCAGGAGTGGGCGGTCCTCCCCAACAACTCCGTTCCCAACACCGCCAACATGGAATTCAACTGGCTTACCATGAACGGCGTTGTTGCTCCCATGACCACGCCGCTGATTGTCCGCCTCGGTAGTCGCGTACGCCTCCGCTTCGTCAATCTCGGCATGGATCATCATCCGATCCATCTTCACGGCAATCAGTTCGTCATCACCGGTACGGAAGGCGGTCGCGCCCCCGAATCCACTTGGTATCCCACCAACACGGTCCTCGTTGGCGTCGCCCAAGCCAAGGTCGTCGAGTTCGAAGCCAAATATCCCGGCGCGTGGATGATTCACTGCCATCTCCCTCATCACATGATGAACAGCATGATGGACCTGCTCGGCGATCGCCAGATTCAAACCGCCGACACCACCGATCCTCGCGCTCTTAGCCAAATGGAAACCCTCGCGCGCGATATTGGCGTTCCTCACGTCCATCATTCCCCGATCGCCGAAAACGCCAACAGCGTTCCCGGCTTCCCGCAAGACGCCTTCATGGAAATGGGCATGGACGCCGCTGTAGCCAAACCGGAAACGCACGGCCTTCCTTCCAACTGGTCCGCCGGCATGATGGGTATGATGACCATGGTGCGCGTCCTCCCCGATGGCCAATACGACGAAATCCAGCGCCTGATCCGCGAGCACAAATCGTAGCAACCGCTTTCTTAGGCGGTCCGCCAACTCGATAACGCAACGCACCAAAATTTATGCAACCTTTCCAACGGGAGAGCAAAAATGAATTCCGCGACTAAATTCGCAACGATCTTCTCACTCGCATCGTTTTTCGTCGGCGCATCTCTATTCGCGCAACAAAATCCTCCGATGCCTCAACAGGAAATGCATATGCATCACGGCAACACTCCACCTGTCGAACCTGTCTACCCCCGCCTCGGCCGCGCCCAAGAGCAAGCTCACGGAAAGCTCTTCACTCTCGATGACGCGCAACGTCTCGCGGCTGATTCCAATCCCACTCTTCGCCAAGCCGAAGCCGAAATTCGTGCTGCTAAAGCTCGTACGCAACAGGCCGGGCTTTATCCCAATCCCACCATCGGCTACACCGGCGACGAAATTCGCGGCGGCTCCATCAACGGCGGCAAGCAGGGCTTCTTCGTCGAACAATCCATCGTCACTGGCGGCAAGCTAGGCAAGAGCCGCACCGTCCTCGATAAAGAGTCGCGCCTCGCCGAACTCGAAGCCGAAGAACAAAAACTCCGCGTCCAGAATGCCGTCAAAACCGCTTTCTATCGCGTGCTCGCCGCTCAAGAACTCCTCGACCTTCGTCGCGATCTCAGCCAGATCGCCATCGCCTACACGCAATCCCAGGAAAATCTCATCCAAACCGGTCAGGTTGACGAATCAGAGCTACTGGAAACGCAAGTCGACACGCAGCGCTTTCATCTAGCTGCGTTCGCACAAGAAAGCACCTTACGCGAAGAATGGAGGCAACTCGCCGCCATCACGGGTCAACCCGAGCTTCCGCAAGCCACCGTCGCCGGGGACCTTGAGCACAACTGGCCGGACGTCAACGAGGATCAAGTTCTGGAGACGATCGCCACCCAAAGCCCCGCGACCAAAATCGCTGACGCCGCCAGCTCTCGTGCCGCCGCGGAAATTATCCGCGCGAAGAGCCAGGCCATTCCCGATCTTCAGTTGCGCGGCGGCCTCGAATACAACAACGAATCTCTTGCCACGGTCCCGCAAGCCATCGGGTGGGAAGGCATCGCAGAACTCGCCGTCCAAATTCCCATCTTCAATCGCAATCAGGGTAACGTCGCCGCTGCCACTGCCACTCTCGAACGCGCGCAACTCGAAAAACTTCGGGTCGCCCTCATGCTCCGCCAGCGCGCTGCGTCCACGCTGGACCAATACTCCACTTCAAGGGTCATGGCCACCCAATATCGCGATGAGATGTTGCCGCGCGCGAAAAAAGCGTACAGCTTGATGTCACAAAAATATGGTCTGATGCTCGCTTCTTATCCTCGTGTCATCCAGTCGCAACGCAAGCTCTTCGAACTCGAACTCGACTACGTCCGTTTGCTCGAAAACGTCTGGACCACCGGCATCGCCCTCCAGGGCTTCCTCCTCACGGATGGCTTAGAAGCCCCTGCCTACCCTGCCGACACCGACCGCCCCTTGAGCGAAACCAACCTTCCTATGCCTGAGCGCACCATCTCACCGCTCGACCAAATGCCGTAACCTTGCATCGCTTATCCCATCGCGCCGTGTGCTCGCAGCAGTTCGTCCACTTCCTTCCCGCTGTACAATACC
>CAVWYZ010000005.1:0-22220 GCA_963759275.1 Candidatus Acidiferrales bacterium
AGCAGGTGTGGATCCACAATTCCACGTCGTCCAGCCCTTGCACCTCTCGGTTGAACGCGTCGATCATGAACTTCACCTCCTCGTGGTCTTTGCCGTAGGTGTTGGCCATGAAATGAAAGGTCGGCTCCTCGACTTGGATGCACTTGCAGCCTGCGTCACGCAGCAACAACAACTCCTTGTTCATCGCCACCGCCATGTCCCAAATGACCTGTCGCTTATCTTTATATTTCGGCGTGTGGATGTCCAAGAAGAGGGCCATGACCTGCGAACAGCAGGTACCGAACTTGAGTGGCTTCCGCGTTTTTCCTTGTGCGATGCGCCACACCTTTGGGTAGTCCAGGGGGCGATGCTCGATTTTGTCTACAACCTGGGGCCAGCGCCATCCGGTGTAAATCTCGTTGAGCAGAGTACCTGGCGGATAGTGCAGCCACGGGGCCGTATTCTCCTCGGGTTGCAGGTAGTCGCCCTGAAAACCGGCCCAACGCTGGAGGGGATAGTGGTGCCAGGCACGACCTGCGAGATCTTCATCGACGTGGAAGTCCCCGTGGGAAAGGATATCGAGGCCGGCGCGCTCCTGGTCGCTAATTACCACGGCCAGCGCGTCCTGGAACTTTTCGCGGAAACGAATGTCCAGCATGCAGGTATCGAGCGGACGTCCCCACATGCTGACGTCAAACCAGCGTGGACGTGGAAAGGAACCAGTGGTCGTGCTGGGGAGAATTAAGTCGGCGGTCGCCGTGAACATGGATTCCTCCGTTTGGGCAAATATCCCGGGCCGGGCGGACGAGCAGGCCAGTCGGTCGGTGGGTTCTCAGATCATATTATGAAATGCCAGAACATTCCTGGGTCATCAGAAACGCAGCCACCGCGGCGATGATGTTGGTCCTAAATCGAGGACGCGTTCCGTTGGATGTCGCCTGAGCAAAATGTGGATTGGTCGTAGATGATGTCTTGACGACGCCGGCCTGGCCGGGGCCTGAGTTAGACCTGTTCGGTGTTCACCCTACAGCGCTCGGGCTGAAGGAGGCCGATATGCGCATTATAGAATCTGTAGACAGCGATGCTTTTCGAGAACGTCTCTGCGGCTAGGCAGGCGTATCTAACATTTCCCCGAACCGGACCGCTTGGTAAGTAGCGCGGCCAAAAAATACGCGCTCTCGAATCGGTGGTGGTACAGGCTAAACAACTTTATGGCGTTACTACGGGCGATCTTCACGCGGTTAGTGTAGACCGGCCCACACTTGGTATATCACTACCACCATCATGAAGAGCAGGTAGATTCGAAGAGACCACATCACGAATTTCTCAAGCCCCCTCAGGTGACGCCTGGGAATAAAGTGCTTTTTCAGTCCGGCTAGTTGTTCCGGCTCGAGTGACGACAGCACCAATTCTTGATCGGCAGAGGTGATAGCACTATGTCCTTTGTCTTTTGAAGACATCCTACGTTCCTCCTACTTCCCGCCTAGAATCGCGAAGGCATTCGGCGCAATCACACTGATGCCGAAGAGCAGACCAGCAAGTGTCAGAAAGACAACGACGCCGGTAGCGAGTATGTTCGCCCACCGCGGACTCACCAAGTTGCCCATGACTTCGCGGTCGTTCGCAAGCATGAAGAGGAATACAAGCGCGGGCGGCATCGCCAGCACTGCGACCACGTTGACCAGTAGAACCACATAAACGAGCGGAAGCCCAGGGATTAAGACGATTGCTCCAGCAGTTGCCGCGCAGAGGAACAACACGGAGTAGAAAGCCTTACCTTGCGTCACTGGTAGGTTTAGGCTATGAGGCCTCCGGGCCACTTCTCCAAACGCATAGGCCGAGGAAATGGAAATAGTGACAGACGCAACCATCCCAGCTTCAACGATACCCAGGGCGAACAATGCCGCGCCGAATTTTCCGATCAGCGGCTGCAGTGCTTGCGCGAATTCAGCACCCTGGAAGTTCTCGGCAGTCATGTGGTGCGCGAATAAGGGGGCGGTTGCAATAATGGTTGCGACTGCGGCTATCGCGGCCAAAGCCGCCCCCACTACGGTATCGAAACGACCAAGATGGATGTCTTTTCGGGTAAGTCCTTTGTCGACCGTTGCGCTCTGTTGAAAGAAAAGCATCCACGGGGTCACCGTTGCACCAATGTCAGCCAGTACGATGATCAAAGTGTCTTGGCTCAAACCGCCAGGGAGCGGTTTCCAGGTAACGAGTGCATGACCGACAGAGTGCCAATTCGGGTGAGTGAGCAGGGCAACGGGAACGAAAACCAGGTTGAAAACGGCGATAGCGAGCAGGGTTCGTTCCCATGTCCAATAACGGTGCATCATAACGGCCAGACACAAGAACATGAGTGCACTGCCAACCGCAGCCCATGGAGGAACACCAAAAAATCCCAGGCCTGCTCGGATGGCAATAAACTCGGTGATCAGCGTCAGGAAATTGCCGATGCCCAGGTCGATCATCGAGAACCAGCCCCAAAACGGGCCAAAGCGGACAAAGATTAATTCCGCGTGGCCACGATGAGTGGCCGAACCCAGACGCATAGTCATCTCTTGTACGACGATCGCCATACAAAACGTCACAATGACGAAGGGGATGAAGAACCCAATTCCAAACCGCGCGCCCGTCGCAGCGTAGGAAATCATGCTAGGTCCGTCGTTCTCTCCAAGCATCACGAGAATTCCAGGTCCGACGAGTAACCACAGTAGGCGGAACTTGGAGAAGGTACCGCGCCGGGCGCGCGCCTCCGAAACTCGGACACGGTCGTGTGCACGATCAACGTCCTCGTGGGTGATTACGACATCTTCTTGGGTGACGGCTTGCGGCGTTAGCCTAGACGTAGGTCCTGCCCCTATAAGCGGTTCCCTCAAAGTACCCTACTGTCCCCTGACACCGTTTCCCTTTTTGTGCCCAGGGATATAATGGTGCATTCCTGCGAAATAAAGCGCAGTATATCAGATTTTATTAACTGAGATTAATAAGAGTTCGGTTAGCGTTCTGGTCCGACCCAAATCTTCTCGGCCGCCGGAGAACCCAGAGCGATGCGCTTTCCCTCAACCTTAAGAATGGCGGTGCCATCGTAGTTCCGGGATTCCACTTTCACGTGGGTGCCTGGACGGATTCCCCTTTCTTCCAAGAATTCCAATAGCTTGCGATCCCTTTCGTATACGCTGAACACACGGTATGACAGGCCCGCCTCGGCATTGTTGAGCAACAGCTGACCCTTCCGTCGCCGTCGGTCGGGATTCATAACGGCCAGACCATTCCCATGAGGGCAGGTTTCTTTATGCCCCAGCACTTTGACGAGTTTCTTCTCAAATGCGGGAGAAACAGCATGCTCTAGACGCTCCGCCTCTTCATGAACTTCGACCCAGCACATGCCGAAAATCTCGGAAAGCATGCGCTCGATCAGGTGATGGCGAAGAATGGTTTGCTCTGCGACCTTCCGTCCTTCGGAAGTCAGCTGAATGCGGCCGCTCTTAATGGTGACCAGACCATCTCTTCTTAGTCGCTTGAGAGCAGCGGTTACTGCCGGTGGTGTTACGGAAAGCCAATGAGCAAGGAGCGCCGGGATCACGCTATTGCCTTCCGCCTCGGCCTCTGCAATGGCCTTGAGATAGTTCTCCTTCGAAATGGTGATCATCATGACATCCACGGAACTCTGTATCTGACTATATTTTATCACCACTCAATCTTATTTGTGTGTCAGTTCGTCTTGTGACAGCGCCGACAAATGCTGACTCATCGCTTTTGTTGGAAATGCGGGAACTTTCTAGAAATAAACCTTGCTGCACTTAGTGGATTAACTATGCTTAACATATAGTCTCATTCGTGCACGTGAGGCTGCGACATTTGGTCCGTGAGCCATTACTCCCAGATCAAGACAATCAAGAAGGTGGGCATCTCGCTCATGCCGCGCGATATTCTCCCAAGTCTTCTCCTGGTGAGTGTTGCGCTCAGGGACTTCTGGTGCTTGGCTTGGCCTTATTGGTGTGTTTTCTCGGCGTGACTTCATTCTTCTTGCACACTTTTCCTCAGGTAGATGGTACCGGTTTCGGAACACAAATGCGGGCCAGGCATTTACGTTGAACATCGGTGGTATAGATTGCCCCCTCACTTTCCCATATGTCCGCCTGTTAGCCGTACATTTCAATTGACTTATCAGGCGATTCGCCGTACATTTTGTTCTGGAGGATGCCATGCGACATGCTACAGCCATTGTTCGACGATCTCGAAAAGAGGCGCGCCTTGAGGCTCGAGTTACGCCCGAGCAAAAAAGGCTGATCGCGCGCGCTGCGGCCCTGCGCGGATTTTCGGTGACAGAATTTGTTGTGGCCAGTGCGCAGCAGGCGGCTTCGGACGCCATAAAGGAGTTCGAGTTTCTCACATTGCATGACCATGCGCGCAACGTGTTCGTTAACGCCGTTTTGCACCCTCCATCGCCCAACAAAGCTGCTCGTGCGGCTGCAAGACGCTATAGGGAACGGATGGCACGCTAATTGGCTAGCGAGGCGGAGGAACCCGCGTTTAGGATTGAGCTACTCGGATTGAAACACGGCCGGGCAGTCTTTTCGTGCGGCGTCGATGTTCTAGACGTTTACCTCCGCAAACAAGCGAGCCAGGATTTCAAGAAGCACGCAGCCGTTCCCTTTGTCCTAACGTCTGACGGCCGCACGATCGCGGGTTATTACACGCTTTCGCAATATGCGGTGCGACTGGACCATGTCCCGCCCGAGGTTGCCAAGAGGTTGCCGAGGTATCCCGTGGTGCCCACAACGCTCATCGGACGTTTGGCGGTGAGTACTGCCTTCCGCGGTCAAGGGCACGGTGAGACGCTACTCATGGACGCGCTCCATCGAATTCTTCGGCACAGCGGGGAAGTTGCTTCCGCGGGTGTGATTGTGGACGCCAAGAACGCTGCTGCAGTCTCCTTTTATAAAAAGTATGGGTTCCTCGAACTACCGGATGTAGAAAGACGGCTATTCCTTCCCATGGGGACGGTTGGAGAACTCTTTCGATAGTCGACTCCCACACTTTACTCTAGAGGAGCAGGATGGCGCCGATTCCGGAACCCAAATCGTGCCGAGACGTTTACGTTGAGCGCGGGTGGTACGGCTGTCCCTTGCAAATCCGTGGGAGCCGTTCGAGTTGGCTAAGCGCACGATCGAAGGCTCGACCCAAGTGGGTTTCGTAATCCAAACTCGATCCGCCTTAATTGGGAGTTCCTTGCCCCACACCCTCGGGTCAGTACAGATGTCAAACGGCCCTATTCCTCGCCCGTGAGTAACCATCCATCGACTTGCCAAATTCTCGACTGATCGTGAGTAGGACTTCCGCCCCGCCTTCACAAGGACAGGCAGCACGCTGAAATCCCGGCGCTACTTGTCTTTCTTGATCTTGGCCTTGGCCCAACGAGCCGTGGCTGCCTTTCGTGCGATTTCTTGCCGCTGCTCCGGAGTCATGGTGCGGAGCCGTGCCGAGCCCGTTGGGCGGCCGATAACTGAAACAACGAATTTAAAAAATGTGCGATGGTAGATCCTGCGGCAAACACCGCAATGCCTCCAAAGGCGACCAGGATCACAACCCCACCGGGACCAATCAGAAATTCTTCTTTGCTTGAAGAAACCCCTTAAGTCTTTTGATAACTCAAATTTCTTAGCGCCCAGGAATCACATCCTTGACGTCCGATGCCGCAGTCGTTTGGTCGAGAGAGCCCTCGAGGTAGTTGGCCCGATGCTCGGCGCCGATAAGTCTAGGGGTTATTGCCTGGAGATGATTTGCGCCGATTTTCTTGCGGGGGCCGATGTCGCAAATGGCGAATAGAAGGAAGAGAATACAGCAACTTCACCAGAAGCGACCGCGAATCAAGCTCAGCGTTGAAGAATACAAATTAATTCGCCACCGTGTGCTCGAACGAGATGGGTGGCGGTGTCAAAATTGCGGTTCACCGAAAGACCTGCACGTACATCATCTTGCGAAGCGGAGCACACTCGGCAACGATGCCTTGGACAACTTGATCACTCTTTGTGCTCGCTGCCATCAGATGCAGCATCAGTTTCCAACTATTGCTCGCAACGTTTCCTCCTGGCAGCGACGATCCCGAAGGCGCCAACTCAATTGTACCTCCTTCACAAGAGCGCAATACGGATGCCATGATGTAAGTCATGATAGATCGTGACTTACATCTAGACTGTCGCTATACTTATTTCGAACCCCACGACTCGGAGTGCGCATGAAAACAGAAGTCTCCACTGTCACGACAAAAGGCCAGCTCGTCATTCCTTCCAAGCTCCGACGCAAGTATTCGATCAAGGAGGGAACCCAGGTGGCCTTTGTGGAACAAGAGAACCGTCTGGTGCTGCAACCCCTCACACCGGAGTTCATCCGCAGCCTCCGTGGCTCCCTTAAAGGCGAACCGTCTGCACTGAAAGCTCTGCTGGAAGACCGCAAACGGGAGCGTAAGTTATGAAGCGCACCGTCCTCGATGCCAGCGCGCTGATGACTTTCTTTGAAGATCGGCCTGGGGCCGATAAGGTCGAGGATTTGATTCGTCTGGGCCTCGAAGGCAAGCGCCAATTGCTCATGTCCGTGGTGAATTGGGGCGAAGTGTACTACTCCACGTGGCGTGCGAAGGGACCCGGCGTCGCGCGGAAGGTTCTCAATGATATCGCACAACTGCCGCTGGAAATCGTGGACGCTGATCTCGAATTGACTCACAGTGCAGCTGAACTGCGCGCGGAACACAAATTGCCCTACAGCGACTGTTTTGCCGCGGCCCTCGCCGTCAATCGCAAAGCCTCCCTCGCTACCAGCGACAAAAACTTCGCCCATGTTGAAAAAAAGTTAGAGATCCTCTGGACTCTCGGCGTGTAAGCCAATCAAGAAGTTCGCTAACCATGAATCTATGACTCTTGTGCCGTTCCCACTGGCTGATGACATCTCCCTGTGATGCATCCAACAGTGGTCGAACCAACCGCTGTTGCGATATCACTCGGTTGCTTTCATGGCAACGGATGGGAGGGAAGCCATGTCGAAGAAGGCAGCAGAGCTTCATGAACACGCGGCGCGGCATCACAAGGAAGCTGCCACCGCATGCCGACCGCCAGTATCAACAACGTTGACACGTCAAAGAAGGGCATGGCATCCTGTCGATACAATGTTTATACAAGGAGGCACGCGCTATGAAGGCCGTGGTCAAGAAATGGGGGAACAGTGCTTCGGTGCGAATTCCTGCCGCGGTTTTGAAGGCAGCGCACTTGGGTCTGGATGAACCCGTCGACGTGAGGGAGGAATCCGGTCGGATCGTTATCGAACCTGCACGGCGCAAGGAATATGATGTGGCCGAACTTATAAAGGGCATCACTCGCGAGAATCTGCACGAGGAAGTCGATTTCGGCACTCCTGCCGGAAAAGAGGCATGGTAATGGCTGGTTCTTACGTGCCTGATGCTGGCGATATCGTGTGGGTCAGTTTCAATCCGCTGGCGGGCCGTGAACTGGCTGGACACTGGCCTGCCGTGGTGCTAAGTCCTGCCGCTTATAACGCGAAGACGAGTCTAATGGTGTGCTGCCCGATGACGACGCAGATCAAGAATTATCCATTCGAAGTGGTCATTTCCGCTGACAATCCGAGCGCCATTCTAGCGGATCAGGTTAAGAGCCTCGACTGGCGGAAGAGACGGGCTAGGCGGAAAGGGGCAATATCGGCGCCCGAGTTGGCAGAGGTGCGCGCTAAAATCCGGGCGCTGATAGGTTGACGCGGTCTTTTTTCTGTCGTTTGTGAGCAAACTCGCCCTGAATAAACTAACTCGCCATTTTGCCATCATCAAAATTCATTAACGCGTAGTACACCAGCAGCGCAGAATACAAATCATGTCGTGACGTTTATATTGAGCGTCGGGGCACGGGCTGTCCCTTGCGAATCCCTTCCGTCATCGCTCCCGACCTGCGTCGAGATCTTCCGTCAATGCCTCCGCGAAATTGCTGCAACGTTCACGACCGTCACCGTTGTCCTATGCTTAGCGCTTCCCTGCCCGGCACTGCCGCTCAGGTGCTTATGCCAAACGGAGCTACTCCTCGCCCGTGAGTGACCATTCCAGTGACTTACCAAATTCTCGGCTGATCGCGAGCGGGACTTCCGCCCCACCTTCGGTGGCATTTGTGCCTAGCGACAAGGTCGGCAGAACGGGGTGCCCTCGCAACATTAATAATAGGGTCCTGCCCAACGTCTTCTTCAGGAACCGGGTGACGTTCCGGAACCCAAGTCACGTCGTGACGTTTACGTTGAGTGGTCGGGTACGGGCTTCGTCGATGGATACCATCCTGTTGTTTCTCTGACGACAGAATACAACGATGAAAATAACCGGAGTCACCGCTGTCAGGTACTTTCTTTTGTGTTCTCCGCGTCAAGCCCTGTAAACGCTTGCCGGACGAGTGGGTCCCGGTACCAACTTGTCCGCTTAGACGCCGACCGGCGAGTCTGTACTAAATTGCACAGTTCGCAGCCTGTTGCTTGTGGAAGAATGTTTCTCGTCGCGAAGCTAAGGGAGAGAAAGTATGAAAAAAATTGTTTTTCTTGCGTTCATTTTGTTTCTGATGAGCGGTTCGTCGCTATTGGCGCAGGATGTTCGTTACAACTTCGACAGCAAGGCCGACTTCACTACTTTCAAAACCTACAAGTGGGTTGACATTAAGGGCGCCGATAAACCGAATCCACTTGTGCAAAAGCAAATCACCGACACTGTGGATGCCGAGTTGGCCAAGAAGGGTTTGACCAAAACCGATTCCGACACCGCGGACCTCCTGATCGGTTATCAAACCGCTGTCGGTACTGAAAAGCAGTTCACTTCCTACAATACCGGCTGGGGCTACGGCCCAGGTTGGGGCGGCGGTTGGTACGGTGGCGGCGGCATGACAACGACTACTGGCTCCACAACCACCATCTACGTCGGCCAATTGGACCTCGATATGTATAGCAGTACCGGCAAGGATCTGATTTGGAGAGGTACGGCCACCAAAACCCTCGATCCCAAGGCGAAACCAGATAAGCAGCAGAAGAACCTCACGAAAACCGTTGCAAAGCTTTTAAAGAACTATCCGCCCCCGAAGAAATAAACTCTGGGCAGTGGGTGGCAAGGGCAAGAAGGCGACCCTCGCTTGCTCGTCATGGCTACACAGGCCGGGACCTTGTAGCGGGACTTGTGCCCCAGGCCACCTCACTTTTCTGCTGCTGCCCTTATCACTTATTAGGTTGCAAAACTGAGTGATTTTCGAGAGGATGCAACGGACCACTGAAAGCCCCTCCGCTCCCCGTGGCACATACTCCGGTTTGCCGCTTTGGCGGTATGGGTGTTTCAGTTCGCTCCGTGATCGTGGCTAGGTTTCGGGCAGAAGGAGTCCGCGGGTGAAGAAGCTATACGTGGGCAATCTCCCGTTCAATGCATCGGAAGAACAGTTGCAGGAATGGTTCGGGCAGGTTGGAGTCAATCCCTCGGCAATCAGTCTAATTCGCGACCGCTTTACGGGACAGTCCCGCGGTTTCGGTTTCATCGAGATTGCGAACGATGAAGAAGCGAACCGTGCGGTTACTTCCCTCAACGGTCAAAACTTTGGGGGCCGGAACCTGGTGGTTAACGAAGCGCGGCCGCAAGCCGAACGCTCTGGCGGCGGTTACGGCGGGGGCCGTGGCGGCGATCGCGGAGGCCGTGGCGGCGGACGTGGTGGCGACCGCGGCGATCGTGGCAACCGCTGGTAATCCCTTCTTCTCTACGAAAAGATTCTGAAACGGCTCGAAGCCCCCGCCCTAAGCGCAACGGCGGTTTGCTTCTTGGAGCTGAGGGCTTGCCCATCGACAGTTTCTTGGCTCGTACCCCAGGGCTCACTTCCGCAACGATGCCGGCGCGGTTTGGCCTCTGGGCGCGCTCAATTTCTCGCGCCGAACAACGTTATATTTGCGGCATTGACTAACCTCGCGCGAGGAGCTACCAATATGCCCGGCGAAGAGTGGATCAAAACGCTCGAAGACGGCAGAAAAGTGAAATTCATCTACCAAGAACTACCGAAAGACGGTGCGTTTATCACCGCGCAAGGGGGGAATAAGGTTGTTGATTCGGTCTGGCGATGCTCAACACCCGAACAGGTGGAGTCGTATGCCACACCGGTGCGACACAGACGACCGACGCTGGTCGCGTGGCGACCGTAGCCGCCTATTCTTCCGGTTACTCCCTGAGTTCTCGACTGATCGCGAGCAGGACTTCCGCCCCACCTTCGGTGGCGTTTGCGCCTGGGGGCAAGGTCGGCGACACCGAGCGCCCTCGCAACATTAATAATAATAGGGTCCTGCCCACGTCTTCTCCAGGAGCAGGATGGCCCATTCCGGAACCAAAATCATGTCGAGACGTTTAACCTTGAGCGTCGAGGGTACGGGTCCGTTTGAAAGATTGGTTCACACTGTTGGCCAGCAGCAGTACGGGTGTATCATCGGTGCCGTCTTTGACCAAACAAGAGGTCGGATCCGTTGGAGTTGGATACACGAATCGACCAAATTGGGGAGGCATTTGCATGAAAGGCATTCTGGTCCCAGTTATCTTCGTGTGCGGCTCTATAGTTCCTGCTCAGG
The DNA here is from genome assembly GCA_963759275.1 of Candidatus Acidiferrales bacterium. Classification (GTDB taxonomy): domain Bacteria; phylum Acidobacteriota; class Terriglobia; order Acidiferrales; family UBA7541; genus Acidiferrum. The sequence goes on from CAVWYZ010000005.1 coordinate 10,606, forward strand.
CGCAGACTGCGACCTCTCCTTCGTCCCCCGCTGCAGCGGCAGGTTCGCAAAGTGCCGCGCCCGTGAAGAATCCGGTAACGACCGTGCTACGGACGATTCTGACGCGGCAACAGAAAAACATCCTATCCGCCATCGACGCCATGCCCGCCGACAAGTTTAGCTACAAGCCCACGCCCGATCAGATCAGCTTCGCCCATTTGGTCGTGCACATCACCGAGTCGAATAATTCCATGTGCGCCAAAATCGCCGATATCCCGGCTCCCAAAGTCGAGGAGATCAAGGAGACTGATTCCAAAGACAAGCTGCTCGCCGCCGCCCACGCCTCGTTCGATTTCTGCTCCACAGCCCTCGCCAATGTTGACGACTCCAAGCTGGGCGACAACGTCGATTTCGGACGAATGCAGGGACCGCGAGCCATGGCCGTATTCTTTCTGGCGGGAGGCTGGTCGGACCATTATGGCGCCGCGGCGATGTATTTGCGGCTGAATGGAATCTTGCCGCCGACAGCCCAGCCGAAAAAATAAGAAGAAATTAGGCCACCTCTCTGTGCGTGACGCTCAGATGAGCCGTTGGCTTTTGTGCCTTGGGGCGCCGTCGGCAAAACCGGGTGCCAGCGCAACATTAATAATAGGGTCCTGCCCCATACCTGCTCCAGGAGCAGGATCGTGCCAATTTCTCGGAACCTCAATCATGTCGAAACGTCTACATTGAGCGTCGGTGGTACGGGCTCGGACCCTCGATAACTTACTCACGAATAATGCCTTGGCACGAATTGGCGACAAGCATCGTGGAAAATTCTTACATCCCAGGTGGAATTCAGTTCAGACATCAAACGGGCCTATTTCTCGCCCGTGAGTAACCATTCCGGTGACTTGCCGAATTCTCGGCTGATCGCGGGCAGGACTTCCGCTCTGACTCCGATTCTTCCCGACCGCATAAAAAATAGAGCCCGGATCGCTCCGGGCTCTTGGAGTGTCAGTTTGGCTCTAAACCTCAGTGACACCGAAGAAATTCTTGCACGACAAATTGTGACAAGGCATTGTCGGCGGCAATAAAGGGCAGGTCAACAGCATATTTGTGATTCAACGATCTGCGTGAGCATTCATAATTTGAAGTGAACGTCGCCACAAACCTATGGGACCCGAACGAACTTGGTCTCAGAACTATCCCCAAGCTGAAGCGCCCTGTGCCGACGAACGGAGTCCGGCACTTCCGGGTACGTGCGAACAGCATAGTTCCTCTGTAAACGACTTTTCGCTATTACTGTGCGGATAGCGGCGCCCTTTGACAGATCGTCAAGAAACGCGCCACTGCACGGCGCACAGCATATTAAAATTCCGTGACCTAGCGCTTCCCTGCCCTAGGCCCTCGATTCAGATCTCCGACGAGTCTGTTCCTCGCCCGTAGGTAACCATTCCACGATTTGCCAAATTCTCGTCTGATTGCGAGCAGGACCCTCGGCCTTACTTGTGTCTTGGGGCGATGTTGGCAAAATCGTGTGGGATCGCAACATTGGTAGTCTCGTCCTGCCCGACGCCTTCTCTGCCAGCAGTCCCCCGTTCCAAAATGTAGCCCAATTCGATAGGTTTGCACTGAGCCTTGGGCCATTCCTGGCTGGCCTGCTGCGTCGCTCGAGCGGAAGGGCACCGTCGAGAGCAAAGTTTCTGGGCGGTCTGACTGATTAGTTCAAGCCGCCAACGGATCGGATTCTTCTGGCCATCAGCATCGAACCATCCCCGGTCAAGTGGCCATAGTCCGACTGCAGAGGAATTCCCGGCGCCGCATATTCGAGACAAGCTTGCTGCTTGCAGAGCAGTTTGTAATAGGAGATGTAGCGGACTCCGAGTTGCGCGGCGGCGAGTCTGGCCATCTCGCCGTCGAGGCTCTCGTAGTAGGAGATGCGATGATCGGCAGGGATCTCCGGATTTTTTTGCTTTATAGACAGCGCCAGCAAACGTGGTAATGCGGAATCGTATTGAACGATGGGGCCGAAGAGCACGATTTCGCTCGCTTGCGGTTTTATGGCGGCGATGGTGCGAGGGAGACGCTCGAGATCACCGTGATCCCAGCGTGCGGCGATCAGGAGAGTATCGACGCGATGAGTGGGCAAGTACTCGGAGAAAATGAAGTGCATCAGCTGGATGCATTTTTCGTCGGCGCCGATATTCTGTTCGAGTGTGGGCTTACAGCCGGAGGCAGTGGCTTGCATGATGTTTGCATCGGGGAAGACGGAGGAGAGCCCGTACCAGAGTTGCGCGGCGTGACTGTCGCCGATCAGAAGATAATTCTTTTTTTGCGGGTCGGAGTGGAGGCAGACGGAGGGATCGAACTGGTTGTAGGAATCCTTTCCGATGAGGAAGCAAGTGCCGACACGATACTGCCCTTCGGTGGCGGAATCCGAAGTTTCAAGGAACGAAGCGACCTTCACGGCTTCGGAAGGAAAGCGGGAGGGCAGACCGTTTGTGAAAAGAATGCTGCTGCCGAGGGCTAGCAAGATGGCGGCGCTGGCGGCGGCAAGGGAAAAGATGGCGGGGCGAGAGATCGAGAAGCGACGGCCGCGGAACGGTTGCTCGACGAATCGCCAAGAGAGTGTGGCGATAACAAAGGAAGCCGCCATGACCACGAGCTTCGCGGTCTTTGGAGAAACGCCCTGGACCAATAAGCCGCCCATTCCTTGAAAGACGATCATGGGCCAGTGCCAGAGATAGAGCGAGTAGGAAATCGTGCCAACGAACACAAGAGGCGTGAACGAGAGGCATTGACCGGCGAGCGAAGGACCGGAGCGGCCGGCGGCGATGATTAGGGCCGCGCCGATACAGGGCAAGAGTGCAGCGACTCCCGGAAAAGGCGTGGCAGCGCTGAAAAAATATCCGGCGGAGAAGATGAGGGCCAGGCCGGAGAAGGCAGCGATGTTGCGCCAGAGAGCGGAGATGCGGGGAAGAAGATCCATGGCGATGAGGGTGCCGAGAAGGAGTTCCCCGGCTCTGGTGTGGGCGAGATAAAAGGCGGCTTCACGATTGTGAAAGACGCCCATCGAGCTGACGACGAAAGAGACACTTGCTACTGACGAGACCAGCCAGAGTTTTGTGCGCGGCGAAAAGCGACGGATGACGAGGAGAAAGAGTGGAAGGAAGATATAGAATTGCTCTTCGACGGCGAGGGACCAGGTGTGGAGAAGGGGCTTCATTGCAGCGGGGCCATCGAAATATCCGGACTGGTGAAGAAAGAAGATGTTAGATACGGAAAGAGTGGCGGCGAGCAAGGATTTGGCGAAGCTTTCTGATTCCACGGGAAGAAGATAGCGATAAGCGAACCAGCAGGAGGCGCTGAGAACGACGAATAATGCGGGTAAAATGCGGCGAACGCGCCGTTCGTAAAAAGACAGAAGGGAGAATTTGGAAATAGCGATTTCGGAGAGGATGATGGAGCCAATCAAGTAGCCGGAGATGACAAAGAAGACGTCGACGCCGACGAAGCCACCGCGGCAGCGAGCGGTGCCGAGGTGGTAGGCAAAGACCAAGAGGACGGCGATGCCGCGCAGACCGTCGATGTCGGCGCGATAATGCGGAGTGGATTTCCTCAGTAACGTGATCGGCATAGTGTCTTTGTACCTTCGTGGTTTAGAGGATGAAATTTGACCGGAACGGAGTTGCCACGCGTCAGTGTTTCGCGGCGGTTAGATTGCCAGTGGGTCGATGATGGGCCGAAGCCTGCATGGACCGACCGAGCGAGGATTCGATGTCGTCGATTAGAGTGTCGACAATTTGTTGTGTGGTGAGCAGACGCGCAGGATCGGGCTTGGGGAGGCGTCCGGCGAGAGCCTCGCGAAGCTTAGCCGTGAATTCGCCAGAATTCTGAGGATCGAAGATATTTTGCGATGAGAATAATTCCTGTGCGCAGCCCGCATACTTGGAACAAAGAACAGTAAGACCGGATAAAATCGCTTCGTTGGCGACCAATCCCCACACATCTTCGAGCGTGGGAAAGACTAGGAAATCGCCGCTGCGATAGACCGCGGGCATCTTATCCGGCGGAAGCGAGTGGCGAAAGTGGACATTCTGGAGGCCGAGATCGGTGACGAGAGCCTCCAGGGCTGCTTTTTCGCGGCCGTTACCGACGAGCAGAAGGGAAAATTCGTGTCCTTCTTTCTGCAAGGTTGCGGCGGCCTTGAGTAAGTTTTCGATTCCCTTTCGAGCGATGAGTTGACCGACATGGAGGACGACGGGTCTGACTTTGAGCGGGAACTGAGGCTCGGCGGGAGACAGGAAAGCGGATTCATCGACCGCGTTTTGAATTTGTAGGATGCGGTCGCGGTGAATGCCGAGAGTGAGCAAATATTCGGTGGAAGTTTGGCCGTAACTGATCCAGTGCTGCGTCCAGCGGGAAATCAGACGGCGGACCCACGCTCTTACGGGTCCTCTGTTGCGCTCGGTGTGACGCGTGCCACCCCACCAAACCCAGACGGGCTTTCGAAAGAGTGTGCCGTAGGTTAGCGCGACAAGAGTGCGGTAACCCATTTCGCCGGTGACAATAGCGTCGGGATTGAAACGCAAAAGGTGCCAAAGGTAGCCGGGTGTGATGTGCGTATACAGAAGATCGAAGATCTGTCCATTTTCGCGGCGCAAGATGCGAATTTGCCAGCCCCAAGCCTTTACGACTCTGGCGTTAGGAATGTTGCGGTCGCAATCGCTCCAGGAATCGCGATTGGATTCGATGCCACCGTGAAGAACCATGAGATCGAAGTGCGCGGCGAGGCCGGAAAACATGGCAATCCTAGCGGGGGCGACTATGTTGGTGAGAATGGCGAGCCGGTGTTGGTTGATTTTTCTCATGGGATGCCTCACGTGGTTTGATTTAGCGATTCGCAGAAGGAGTAAGAAGAACGGGCGATGGGCCGATGTTTGTGAGCGCGCTCGCAAGTGGATGCGATTTGTCGAGCAATGGAATGACGCTGGCGACGTGCCACGAGGCGGGTATGTCAAACGTATGAGCGCCATCGGGATTCCAGACGATCCATTGCGGGGCACCATCGCGGTTTAACTGGCATACAAAAGTATGATTCGCATCTTGTTGGCAGCCGTCCATGCGTGAGCCGACGAGCCATTGGTAAACGGTTCCGTAGGCGCGACCGGCGGGAGTTAAGGTGCGATTGTCTTGTTGGGTGGTGGCGACTTGGACCGCGCGGTTGTCCCAGGCGTACCAGTAGAGGCGTTGAACGCCCGCGGCCCAGTTGAGGATATAGGAACGAGCGAGATAGGCGGCGGCGAGATCTTCGGAGGGAAATGGTTTGGGACTAAACCAATTGGCTTCGGTATTCCAGATGGGTTTCACAGCTTGACCGCTATTCGACATGGTCTGCCGGATTTGTTGAACCAGGGGAACCATGGCTTCGGGAGGTTGCGGATTCACGTAGAGGTGATAGCCGATAACGTCGACGTATTGGCCGCCACCTTTGGTGAGGAACTCGGAAAGCCAGGCGAGTCCTTTGCTCTCTGTGGCGGAGGGAGAAACGACGAGGGCCGCTGGATCGACTTCATGGATGATTTGGGAAGCTTCGCGAGTCAGAACGAGAATCTGGTCGACACTGGCGGAGCAAAATTGCGGAAGGTTGGGCTCGTTCCAGATTTCGTAGGCGTTGATTCGTCCGCGGTAGCGAGTGGCGACGGCGCGAACGAAGACGCGCCAATCTTCGATGTCCCGCGGTTCGGCAGCGGAGCCGGGTTGGTAGACAGATTTTTCCAGCGGACGCGCGGAGGCCCAACTGGGGGAAAGTCCGAGGGGAAGAAGAATGCCGGTGTTGTGCTGACGGGCTAAAGAGACGTAGGCGTCGAGAGTGTCAAAGCGAAATTGGCCTTTGTGCGGCTCGAGATAAGGCCACGTGACGTAAGCGTCCCAGAGGCGCCATTCACCTACGGGAACAGATGGCCACGGAGTGGCGGTGTTGGTGTGGTGGATATGCATTCCGAAAAAACTTTGGGGAATGATTTGTTGGGGGGGAACGAGAGGGGCCAGGGCTTCGGAGGCCGACAAGAGGAAACTCATCACAATGGAGGAAAAAACGATCGTGGACAATTTGTGAAACATTGGATGGGAATCAGACTTTCGCGTGTTCGAGGCAGTCAGAAGGCTTGGTGGCCAAGCCGACCTTTGGAGATTGGTAGGCCAAGAATTTGTGGCCGGCGAGTCCAGTAAGCATACCGAGACCGAGGCACACAGTTTGTAAGGAGCGAGCTAGAGCAGCCTTACCGGCAAACACGGAAACTGCGGTAGACGCGAGACCATTCGCAACATGGCCTGATGCCTTGAGGAAGCGGAGTGCTCGTGTGCGCAGCCGGTCGTCCAAGCTTAGTTCGCAGAAGGACCATGTGTTGCCGCACTGATAGCCTCTGCGCAAAAGCCACGGAAAATTCGCGCGCTCGCGAGGGATTGACTCTGAAACGATTGCTTCCTGGGACCAGACGATCGAGTGACCGGCTTTGCGGACGCGAAGGAAGAAATGTGTGTCCTCACCGCCAGAGAGATTGAAGCAGGTGTCGAAAGCGGGAACGCGACGAAAGACGGCGCTGCGAACGAGGGCGTTGTTGGTGGAACAAATTTGAAGGGATTGGCCGGTGGAGAACGCAGGACGATGGAAAAGACGGCTGGTACTGACCCATGCGGGCGCGCCGGGCGCAAATTTAGGAAGGACGGGGCCGGCAACCACATCGGCATGGAAACGGCGCTGCGCGAAAAGGAGTTCGTCAAGCCAATGCGGCGTGGGCACTTCATCATCGTCAAGGAAAGCGATGGAGTCGACGGCACCGGCTTCTTGTACGGCGCGATTTCTTACGTGAGCAATACCGCGACGTTGCTCGACGAAATATCTGAGGGGCCAGGAAAGCGTGGCGGAGGCGCAGATTGGTTCGGCGGTGCGAAGATGATCGTTGTCTACGACGATGATTTCAATTTGCGGGGGCGGTTCCTTGCAAAAGATCAGGTGCGAGATGCCGAGGAGAAGTGCCCGCAAAAGTTCTGGCCGTTTGTAGGTGCCGATGCAGATGGCGATTCGCATGTCGTTAGGTTGCTGATGAATCATTTCAAGCACACTCAGCGGCCGGCACAGAAGCGGGCTCTGGTTCAGGTACCGTGGAATCGACGGCAAGGTGGGTCAAGGGATCGATGGCCATAATGGTGGTGACACAGAGCGACCATTCGAGGCAGTTCTGCCACAGGATGGAGCATTCAGCGAGATTATGAATGGTGAAAAAGACCAGAAATGCCAGTGGCCACAGATCGGAAATGGATTGGGGATTCTCGGCGTAGAAAAGGGCACGCCGGAAGCCCGTGCGCAAGATCCATAAGAAAAGAAGGAGGCCGACGAAGCCGAGGCTCAAGGTAATTTCTAAATATCCGTTGTGGGAGTAGCTGGGTGACCAACCGACATTGCTTTCGACTACGGAAGCTTCCGAGGATGCGCCTTCCCAGAAGCCTGAGAAACCGTAACCCAGGACGGGGCGCTCGATAATCATGGAAGCGATCGAACTCCAAAGTTCAGTGCGGCCGGTGAGATCCGAGGAGCGTCCCATGGAACCGGTGAGCGAGCCCACGCTGACGCCGGTAGCGCCGAGAAGAAGTCCGGCAACTAGAAGCAGCGGGAACAGAACAGGAACGAGGACTCGGTATCGGCGATAAATGACGCGGAAAGACCACATGATGAGGACGGTGATGGCGAGGGTGACGATCGAGGTCATGGAATTGGAATAGACGAGCAGGGCGGCGGACAGAGCGAACGAGAGGGTTTTGATGGTTTTGAGGAAACGCGACTGTTCGGGGATGTACCACTCGATGAGGAGAGCAAGGGCCATGGCGGCTCCGAGACGATTCTTGTGATTGAAGACGCCGCGCGCGGATGGACCACCCGTGGACATGAGGACGCCGTGGCCGAGAATGATGATGGCGACGCTAAGGACTGCGGACAAACGCAGGGCCCAACGAAGTACTTTGAGTTGCTCGAGGAATGTGAAGCGTGCGGCTAGGACGATGCCAAAAAGGCAGGTGCCTGCGAGGGCGATGGCGCGGCGGAAGACGTGGTCTGGCGTTTCCGCCCAGAGCGAAGAGGCTACGGCGAGGAGGAGGAGAGCGAGGATCGTGGGGGTACGGCGAATCGTTAAGAACGTGCGGGGAGAGTCGGAGAGGGCGAGGGCCGCGACTGCTAGATAGAGAATGGCGAGGAATAGTTGTGTGCGGGCGTCGCCATCCGCGCCGCTGTCGCTGCCGCTTCCGGCGGAAAGAAAACGCCACATCGCCCCGGACAGGATGAAGGCAACGAGGATGAGGATGAGTTTCTGAATTAGTCCGCGATGGAACATGGGTTCGAGGCCAATCCTTTGTGCGAGGAGATCATGATGCGGTCGACACTCCCGACATCACGGCTGCAATGACTGCAGAGCGCGAGCGGCGGGAGAGGATGAAAACCGCCGTGGCCGCTGCGCAAACCAACAGCGCATCGGAAGCGATGCTGGACCACGCGGCACCGCGCCAGGAATAAGCAGGAATGAGCCAGAGATTGATGAGGACGTTGAAGACGGCGACGGCGGCCTGGAGCGAAGTGCGGACGGCCTGGTAGCCGGAGCCGGTTAGTGTGTCCGACAAGAAATAGTGCAACGACTTGAAGACGGGCAGGACGGCGAGCCAGCGGAGGGCTTCGGCGGTGGGCGCGTAATCGGGCCCGAGGATGTGGGGAACGAGATCTGCGGAAACGAGCAAGATGGCGCAGATGGCGGCGGCGTACGCGACCGCGCGGAGAAGCAAGGGCTTGGCGTAATTCAGGGCGGCGGAGATGCCGGCGTTACCGGCACGAAAGAAATTGGGATAGGCGGCCCAGAGGAGAGAAGAGATGGGGACGAAGCTGACGTCGATCAGACGATAGGCGGCCCCGTAGATACCTGTGGCCTCGAGAGTGCCGAGACGGGCGAGCATGGTTTTGTCAATGTCGTTGTAGACGGTTTGCGCCGTTTGTCCGGCGGAGAAATAAAAACCTTCGCGCACTTCTTTGCGCGAGAACGGAGGAAGGAAGAGCGGACGGCCAAGAGAGGTGGAGACCATAATCGAGGCGATGATGGCAACGATGGCGGTACAGGTGAAGTAGATGTAGCCCCACTGGAGCGGGGAGGGATGCGGATGAATGGCGATGAGGATGATGGCGCCGAGGAGGCGGCCGGCGCTCATGAGGACATTGATAATGGCGGTTAGGTTGAGGCGTTCGAAGGATTGGAACGCTTGGCCGGAGATGGTAACGATATTGAGGCCGAAAAGATCGGCGGCGCCGACGAAGGCGATTAACAGAAGCGGGATTTGCGGAGGTAGAGCGAACTGCGAAATGGCCAGGACGAGAAGAAGGAGGACGGAACCACAGATGGCGGTAGTGGCGAGTGCCCTTCCCCAGTAGGTGGGGAAAAGAGTTTTGTCGCGGGAGACATTTTTGACGAGCAGGTTGCCGCTGCCCAGTGCGCCGAAGGGGTAGACGATGGCAACGAGAGCGACGACGCCGACGAACGCCCCGTAGTTGCGGACACCAAGCGAGCGGGCGATTTCGATGAAGTAGAGGGCTTGAATGATGACGCGCAAGCCTTGGCCGAAAATCATCCAGGCGGTGTTGCGTGCTAAGGGTGAGTTGGATATCTTTTTGAACATTGTCGAGAGTATGCGTTGCGTTTTTTAGCCATAGAGAAGTTCGTTGGTTGGGGACTGGCCGTCGGTGGTGAAACGCGAAACACCCAGAGCTTGCATGGCCACGCAGAACAAGTAAGCGGGATTCAAGAGAAGATAGCGGCGCCAGAGGCGGCGTGGCTCCGATTGCAGACGGAATAGCCATTCGAGGCCGGCATCCTGCATCCAGCGCGGAGCTTGGGAAGTGATGCCCGCGAGGAACGGAAAGGCGGCGCCCACGGCCAGAATCGGCATCTGCAGGTGATCGCGAAATTCGTAGGCGAACGCTTCCTGGCGAGGGCAGCCGAGGCCGATGAAGGCGATGGCGGCTCGGGAGGCGCGAATCTGTTGAACGAGGTCGATTTTTTCGTCGGGAGTGAGGCGGCGGAATTTGGAAGGCTGCATCCCCGCGATAATCAGGCCTGGATAGGTCACCTCGAGCTCTGCGCGAAGAAAGGCGAGAATTTCGGGCGTGCTGCCGTAGAAATATACAGGAAGCCTCTCAGTTGCGGCGCGGGCGCACACTTTGCGGGTCAGGTCCGGGCCGTAGACGCGATCGCGAAGGCCGGCGCGGTAAAGCCAATTCAGCACCCAGCGAACGGGCTGGCCATCGGGGACGAGCAAATCAAAATGGTTGAGACGGAATTTCTGCTCGCGATCGAAGACGCCGGTCATCAAGCCGTGGACAGCGAGAGCAGAAATGGCCGCGCCGCGGCGAGCCCGAGCGGCACCGACGATGAAGTCAACTGCGCCTTCGTAGTCAGTAACGTTCATGAGGATCCCTAGGACGTTGCGTTTGCCGGCGTTGAGCATTGTTCACTCCAGCGTTCGACATTGAGCTCGTAAATTTCTTTTAGGATGCGGGGCACGTCGTATTGCAGTTGCCAGGAGGGGTAGTGCTCCTGGAAATGCGATAGATCGCTGATCCACCAGACGTGGTCGCCGCGCCGATTGTCTTCGGCGTACCTGCTGTTGAGTTTTTTGCCGGTGATGTGCTCGCAGATGGTGATCGCTTCCAGCATGGAGCAGTTGCTGTGGCGGCCGCCGCCGATGTTGTAGATCTCGGCGGAGCGAGGATTTTTGAACAACTGGTGGAAGGCGTGGATGAGATCAGCGCTGTGGATATTGTCGCGAACCTGTTTGCTCTTATAGCCAAAGATGGTGTAGGGAGTTCCCGTGACGGCGCACTTCATCAGGTAGGCGAGAAACCCGTGCAGTTGCGTGCCGGAATGATTGGGGCCGGTGAGGCAGCCGCCGCGAAAGCAGGCGGTTCTCATGCCGAAGTAGCGGCCATATTCCTGTACAAGAACATCGGCGGCTACTTTCGAAGCCCCGAACAGACTGTGCATGGTGTGGTCGATAGACATGGATTCAGGAATGCCGCGTGGTTGTAAGCGTGAGAAGGAGGAATTTCCCATCGGGATTCCAGCTCGACGAGAGGCAGGCGGTTCGGCATGTCGCCATACACTTTGTTGGTGGACATAAAGATGAACACCGCATCCGGAGCAAAATGGCGAGTGGCTTCCAACATGACCGAAGTGCCGTTCGCGTTCACTGTGAAGTCAACGGGAGGATTGGTTGCGGCCCAATCGTGGGAGGGTTGAGAGGCAGCGTGAATGACAAGAGAAATGTCGTTGCCGTAGCGCGCGAAGATTTCGGAGATAACGCCGTCATTGCGAATGTCGACGTCGTGATGGACGTAGCCGGGGACTTGGCTGCTCAGACGATCGCGGACCCAGTGGGTGGAAACTTCGGGACCGAAAAAATCGGCGCGCATGCCATTATCTATGCCGACGATGTCGAAGCCGAGTCTGGAGAAATAGAGGACGGCTTCGGAACCGACGAGTCCGGCGGAACCGGTGATGATGGCGACGCTCATGCGTGGACCTCTCTGACTGGTTGTTTAGTGGAGACGGGTGAAGTGGCGC
>CAVWYZ010000006.1:0-124329 GCA_963759275.1 Candidatus Acidiferrales bacterium
GAAATTCGAGTTCTTACGTCGAGCCGGGGAGCGGATATTGCGCTGGAGTGCGTCGGAATCCCGTCTTGCGTCAATCTTGCGATTGAAGCGGTGCGCAAAGGCGGCATGGTTACGCTGGTTGGAAATGTTACGCCCAGAGTGGAAATAGGTCTGCAGTCCACCGTGACGCGGCAGATTCGTTTACAGGGATCATGCGCGTCCTCAGGCGAGTATCCCGCATGTATTTCTCTCATTTCGCGTGGCGCGATCCGCGTCGAGCCGCTCCTCTCCGCGGTTGCCTCACTGCATGAGGGAGCGGCATGGTTCCGCCGCCTGTATGCGCGTGAACCTGGGCTGCTGAAGGTGGTGCTTCAACCCTAATGCACGAGGACGCATTCATGACTGACTCTCTGTTCGATTTATCCGGAAGGGTGGCACTGGTCACAGGCGCCAGTCGCGGCCTTGGGCAGTACTTTGCCCGCGCCCTGGCGCGCGCAGGCGCGGATATTGCCATAACGAGTCGCGATAAACGGTCGCTCTCGGCCTTTGCCGAGGAGATTCTGGCGCTAGGACGGCAGTGTTTTTCCGTCGCGCTCGACGTGCGAGACTACGACAGCATCCAGAGTTCTGTCGCCGTCATCGAAGGGCACTTCGGCAGAATCGATATTCTCTTGAACAATGCGGGCTGCAATATTCGCAAACCGGCCGCGGAAGTGACCTGGGAAGATTGGAACACGGTGCTGGACACCAACCTGCGCGGGTCGTTTTTTGTGGCGCAGGCTGTCGCGCGTGGCATGATCCAACGCGGCTACGGGCGCATTATCAACATCGGATCAGTCACCAGCGTGGCTGGATATGGCGGACTGGGTCCTTACGGCGCCAGCCGTGGCGGAATCAAACAACTCACGATGAGTCTGGCTGACGATTGGGGAAGCCGCGGGGTGACCGTGAACTGTCTTGCTCCCGGATGGTTCCGGACCCGACAGAATGAGGTTATGTACAAGAACGCGGCATGGGTGGAGTACCTCACGGATCGCATACCTGTGAAGCGGCCGGGGAGGCCAGACGACCTTGACGGTGCTGTGGTTTTTCTTGCCTCTGAATCCAGCCGTTACGTGACCGGTCAGACGCTTCTCGTAGATGGTGGTATCTCGACCGGTGCCACCAAAGCAACACTCTAAGCCCGCTAAACAGACGCATTAGCGCTTTCTACCAAGCCTGAGAATTACGTTCCACTTACGCCTTGAGCCTGTGCTGCGATGTCCGTGATCATGAGGCTTCGCGACCGAAAAGTACGAAACAGCCCGTCGCATCTCTTTTCACAGAGGAACATGGGCGCGCCATGGGGGAGAATAAGCGCTTGACAGCTGGCCAACTTTGATATATCAGCTAATTTGGAATGATCCGGTATGACCGTTTTGAATTTTAGCGGGCGTGGTTGCCCGTTCCGTTTCGTTTGAATGCTTGCAGGGAATGTAACTTTGCCGGGAGCGACACGCATGAATCGGCGACAATGGCTTGCCTCACTGGCGGCTTTGGCGGCAAGCTCGTCCTATTCGCGCTTGGCGAAGGCAGCAGAGAGATTTCGTGGGTTCCCCGCCTCGCTTTTAAAGAATGATCCTTACATCGAGAAAACACCTATAGCCGGATATAGCTGGGCCCCACCGAGCGCTTACGAAGCTTTCCAAGACCTGAAATTCGGTATCAGGATCCACTGGGGGATCTACTCCATTTGGCATCGCGGGGCGGAGTCATGGCCTTTTCTCGGAATGTCTTTTGAGGATCGTCAAGCTTATAACGACCTTTACAAAACCTGGAATCCCGTAGGCTTCGATGCCGAGGGGTGGATGGATGTATTCAAGGAAAGTGGCATGAAGATGTTCGCTTTCACTACCAAACATCACGAAGGCTTTTGCATGTTTGACACCAGGACCCGGGTGAAGAACCGAGCCAATTGGACCTCCGCCGGAGGCCCGAAAATGGAATCGTGCGATCTCTCCTATTCCATCATGGAAACTCCATTCCGGCGTGATGTAGTGAAAGAACTCTGTGATGCTGCGCATAAGCGGGACATCAAGATCGATTTTTATTTCTCCCATCCTGATTGGTATGACGCGGACTTCCGGCCCTATGTATGCCACCCGTTCCAGGTGCCTTCTTCAAAAGAGTGGATGACCCAGAACGACTTGCAAATGACTCTGTCAAGAGTGGGCAGTCATGCCGTGATGGTTCCCGATCCCACAGAGGCGGAAGTACGCCGCATGATGGAGAGACACCGCGCGCAGCTGGTGGAACTCTTGACCAGGTACGGGAAGATAGACATGATCTGTCTGGACATGTGGCTTGGCCAGCGCGTCTGGCCAGCGCTTCGCAAGACCGTGATGAAGGTACGCGAGCTTCAGCCGCAGGTGATGCTGCGAGGCCGCGGAATAGGAAACTACGGCGACTACTACACCCCGGAGCGCGTGGTTCCCGGCTCGAAAGAAGCATCCGACAAGCCGTGGTTGACCATCGATCCGCTGGGCACGGATTTCTCCTATGAGCCGGATGCCGCAAAGTACAAAGGCGCCAAATGGATCGTGCACAGTCTGGCGGACGCGGTGGCCAAAGGCGGCGGATTGCAAATCGGCGTTGGTCCCAGCGCCAACGGCGAGTTCCACCCCGAGGCGGTGCGCCAGATGAAAGGCGCGGGTTCATGGCTGAAGATAAACGGCGAAGCGATATATAGTACTCGTCCGCGCGCGGGTGCACTTTGGTCCGAAGGTGAAACGGTTCGTTATACGCGATCGAAGGACTCGCGAATCGTCTATGCCATCCTGACCGAATGGCCCGGAACGCAGGTTATACTAAAAGCACTGCAGCCTAAGCCTGGTTCGAAGGTGAGTCTATTAGGCTCGAACGGCGAGTTGTCATGGAAGTTCGATTCTGCCCGAGGGACAACTATCACCTTGCCAGAAAACCTGCAGCAGCCGGACAACAGGCCCTGCGACTATGCATGGAGCCTAAAATTCCAAGTAGTGGGAGCGTGAATGGCGTCCGCGTGGGAATGGAGATACAAGACAGAAGTTCATTCAGGGGGTGACGGAACATGAGGAGACGCACTTTCGTTACAAGAGCGGCCATGGGAGTAACAGCCCTCGGCACTGGAGTGTGGCCGGCTCTCGGAACCGAGAGGTGGCCAACAGGCGAATCTGACGGCGCTGCGGCCCCATCCGTAGGGCGCCCAGTGCGCATTGTAAGCATCGGGTTTCAAGGCACAAGCATATCTCTAGAACAGATCATAAGTCATGTTGACGAGGAGGGGGCGCGAGGCGCCGATGTTATAGCCTTGCCGGAGACGTGCCGGGGACAGAATGCGTCAAGTGAAGAGCCGTTGAACGGTCCAACGGTTACGGCAATGGCCGCATTGGCCGCAAAATATCGCACCTATATCGTGGTTCCCATTGACAGGCGAGATCAACAGAAGAGACTGAATACTCTCGTACTCTTGGATCGCGCGGGCCATGTCGCATGTCTCTATAACAAATTGTTTCCCTACTGGGAGGAGTACGCGCTGAATCCACCCGTCAGCCCTGGGGATGCAACCGAGGTATATGAGGCGGATTTTGGCCGCATGGGATTTGCAATCTGCTTCGATGCCAATTTCCCCGAGGTCTGGAAGCGTTTATCGGAGCAGCAGGCTGAGGTGGTTATATGGCCGAGCGCGTATTCCGCCGGTAGCTCACTCCAGGCTCATGCGATCAATCACCACTATTATATCGTAACTGCAACCGCAACACCCGATTGTATTGCCTATGATATTACTGGAGATCGGCTTCTGTACGAATCGGCTAAAGGTGTAAACGTTAGCCGTGTCACCTTGGATTTGGATCGTGGAATTTATCATGAAAACTTTAACCTCGATAAGCGAGACCTGCTGCTTAGAGAGCACGATCAGGATGTCTTCCAAGAGAAGGGGATGGGCCTGGAACAGTGGTTTGTGCTGAAGGCGAAGCGGCCGGGTGTGAGCGCAAGAGCCTTAGCCAGGCAGTACGGCCTCGAAGAGCTCCGGCATTATATTGAGCGCAGCCAGCTGGCGATCGACAAACGTCGTGGCTGGGAATTTGCTGCCAAGGCCGCCTTCCCCGAAAAAACCGTAGGTGAAATACAGGCCTTTGCCTCTAAGAAGAGGGGATAGTTGTGAACCATCGTTGCTGCGTCCAAATAGTCTCATGCGCCCCGAATCCGCACTAACTCGGCCGGATTTCCGCGATCAGCCGCCTCGGCTGGCAACTCGGAGTGATGCGACGCCAGCGCTCTGAAGGGCAATTTCGGAACCAAGCGCTCATTCGACACCCACATCGATGATATTCACGGTGCATCTTCTCGTCATCGGATGCTTTCCCCTCGCGGGGAATCCTATAAAGACCGGGCGCCTCGCGAAAGAAGAAGTTTCGGCTGTTTAGCGCACTTACTTACGCGGCCCAGTTCGAAAGTAGGACATGAAATGCGGAGGCGTACGTTCTTAAAAAAGTCGGCGGTGGGGATCGGGACGCTAGCGGGAGTGTGTGGGGGAGTGCTGAAGGCGGAGGAAATAATCGGAAATCAGCACTCCGTCATGACGGCGCATTCAAACGGAGGTGGGCTGCAGAAGGCGGAAAATGAGGGGGAACTCGCCTGGGGAGTCAACGCGGTTGCCCTCAAGTCCCCTTGGAAGGGCGTGCCTTCCGTCGACGCTATGCTGGCCGACCGCGAGCATACTGTTGCATTGAGCCGGTTTTATCGCGTCGGCGGTGGAAATCTCCCGGCTACGCCGACGGAGTGCCGCATTGCCTATGACACAGACGCACTCTTCATACTGTACCGCTGCACGGAAGACGACATGTCTTTCCCTTACGCCAACCTGGACGCGAATTTGTGGCCAGAGGCGGATTGGTATTCGATGCGCGGCCTGCCTTCCGGGCCATCGGGATTGCAGTCTAACTGGCCTCCTCATCCTGATGAAGTGGACTTTTTGATTCAGCCCAACAAGGACGTTCCGTCCTTTTACCAATTTGCGGCAACACCGCAAGGCTTGACATTTGGCTGTAGCCTGTTGCTGGCCTCCAATAGCGATGTGGCCGCCGATGAAGCTGTAACCGTTCGCGATTCTTCAGTTCGCTACAGCAAGGTCGAAGCGTTTAAAGCGAGTGTCGCCAGGAAAACCAATGAATGGCTGGCGTTTTTTCAAATACCTTGGCAGACATTGGGAGAAAAGCCGAAGTCGCAATTTGGTTTTCTGCCGATGCGGACAAGGTGGCGCGATGGCCAGTTCAGTAGCCCGGTGGCGATTGACATCAATGAATGTATGCCCTCTGACCTACTCATTGAAACCTACTTTTCCGGGTCCACGCAGGTCGGGGATTCTCTAAGCAGTCTGTGCCAGTTGCCCTCCGGCATGCTCCGCTGGCAAAGGCCGGCAACAACTACGTATCCGAGCACCGAAACATGCCGGCAAATCTGGCAAATGGAATCGTCGTTAACCACGCCAACCGATAAGAAAAATCTGGGGCAGCGGCTCTCCCTCACGCAGCTCTGGATGGACTTGATGATGCAGGAAGGCTTCACGCCGCTCCCGCAAGCCTGGGGTGTTCTAGAGAATGACCTGACTCTGGCCCACTTCCGGCAAAAAGTAAATGCCGCCTTGCGGAAGAATGAATTGGAGCGGGCGTGCCAGTTACTGGACACCTATCTGAGTCAGTTGGATAGGATGTCCCGCTGGTGGTATGCGGACGGCTCGCCCGGCAATCTTCTGCATGAGGAATGGAAGCCGGTTACAAGCGCGGAAAACATGGAAGTACAAGGTAAAACGCTGCTGATGCAGTGTGTGGCGGGCGGTCATAAAGTTGATCTGCGTTTGGTCCTGCCATCGACGGGCGGCATTAGAATCCACGGTCACGATGAGGGCTACTGGAGGCCGGCCGATCTGCTGCCGATAGGAGCTAACATGACCTCGGACTCATGCGCCATCGATACTGCCGATGGCAGGGTCGTTATCCGCCAGACGCCGTTTACGATCTCTTTCCATGACCTCGCCGGAGTCGAGGTGACGCAGCTCGGCGCCAATGGACTGGCTTTCCGGTTTGGTCCGGATGGCCAGGTGCTCGCCGTGGATTTTAAACATCGTCTTGACCCAAGCGAGGTTATTTATGGTTTCGGAGAAAAGTACGATCGTTTTAACCAGAATGGAAATGTGGTAACGCTCTGGGGAACGGATGACTGGGTTGGGAACGGTGTGGGCATGGCGAATACGACTTACAAGCCCTTGCCGGTTTTTCACAGTTCCAGAGGTTATATGGTTTTCGGCAACTCGTCCTATCGTTTAAGGGCGGACATCGGGAAGTCGGACCCCGGCCGATGCCGTCTTACGCAGCTAGGTCCGATATTCGACTATTACTTCTGGCTTGGTACACCCGAGAAGTCATTGCACTCCTATGCCGCGCTGACCGGAAGAACTCTGTTGCCGCCCAAATGGGTATTTGAACCGTGGATGGGAAGGGGCGGCGGCGCCTGGGCGAGCGATCAGCTACACGATGCTGTCGCGGAAGAACAGAATGTTACCAAGCGATTTGCAGAATTGGACATCCCTCATTCAGCGATCTATGCCGAAGGTCCCTCCGCCCTTTCTCCCGTCCTGATTCAGTTCATGGCGGCGCGCGAGATTAGGGTATTAGGGTACTTTATGCCAGCGATCAGTTCATCACGGCAACAATCTCTTATGCCTAGCCTGCAACCTGATGAACTCCCGGTTCTGAACTGCGGAGCGGATCACCGGAATCGAGATATTGAGTACGTGGATTTCACCAATCCAAACGCTTTGGAACTCTGCCGGCAAGAGTTGCGGCAGGCCCTGGATCTTGGTGAGGCTGGAAGCATGGTGGATTACGGAGATTTGGTGCCAGATGAGGCCACGTTTTACGACGGAGAACGCGGAGCCGAGATGCACAATTTTTACTATTATGACTACCAACGAACTATAAGTGAGGTATTCCGGGAGAAACGCGAGAACGATTTCATTTTATTTGCCAGAGGGGCCGCGCCCGGGACGCAACGATGGGTCGGTCAATTCGCCGGCGATCATCCAGCCAACTTTAGCGGACTTAAGCACGTTATGACCGGCGCGCTAAACTTGTGCGCCTGCGGTTTTTCCAATTGGGGCAGCGACCTTGGCGGATATTTCGGTTTTCCCCAGCCGGCGGTATATATGCGGTGGTTCCAATTCGGATGTTTCAGTCCGTTGATGCGCCCCCACGGCACGGCGCCGCGTGAGCCGTGGTTCTTTGGCGAGGCAGCAGTCACGAACTATAAGTTTCTCGCCTGGACGAGGCAGAACATTCTGAATTACATCTACAATGCCGCGACAATTGCCCATGAGACGGGCACTCCCATCATGCGCTCCATGCCGCTGGCTTTTCCCAATGACCGAAACCTAGTCGCCGTCGCGGATCAATACATGTTTGGGCCAGACTTACTGGTCGCGCCGGTGGTTAACGAAGATAATGTTAGGGTGATTGTGTTCCCGTCCGGGGTATGGACGAACTTGTGGGACGGCAAAACGGTATCTGGACCAGCCACCCTCAAGGTTGACGCACCATTAGATACGATCCCGGTCTATTTGAAGCCAGGCGCCGTCCTACCGGTACAACTGAATCGGGAGCTTCAGTTCGGTAAGAGCATGACAAGTGGTCGCGTGAATGCTCTTCTCGTTACAGTGCCAAATGAAAATCAGAAAATAGGCCTGCTCAACGCGCGTGGCGAACTTGCCAATGTGGTTGCGCAATCTAAAGCTGGCGGTATTAGCTGGATCATCGAGAACCTTCCCGAAATGAGCCACGTGCTGGTTTATGGCATCGCTTCCGCGTCCTCCGTAACGGTAGATGGCGAAGTGTTGCCGAGAGTGACGACAGCCAGTCTTGAGTCAATGGCAATTGGCTGGGCAACTGACTCGGCCGGCAACCGGTTCGTGATTCACCTGCCATCGCGCCAAGTTGAACACAGCGAACCAATAACGGAGATTGAAATTGAGTTCAAACCGAGCAAGGAATAAGGCGCTTCATGCGGTGAGGAAAGTGAGTCCATCCAATTTTCTACTGGCAGCGCGCAATGTCCCCTGACTGCGAATATTGAGTTCAGTTGCCGCGCTTGCCGAAGCCGTTCCCAGGCGTCTTCCTGTTTCTATCAGCATCCCCGCTTTTCATCCGCCAGACATCCCCTTTATCGTAGTTGGCGAGACGCTCCAACACCTGGTCGAGGCCATATCGTACGTGTGCTCGCATGGCCATATCTGCGGCAAGCGGATCCCCGCTGCACAATGCCTCGGCCAAAGTCGAATGGAATTCCTCCGGCTGGGTTCGCCTGTTAGCTGCTATATCATAGAGCCAGTTTAAGATTAGAACCTGCTCTTTCTCAATTGCACGGCACAGCCCCGGGCATCGGCCCAGTTCCGCAATTCGCATATGAAATTCCATGTGGTAAGTATGCACAGAGAATAGGAATCGTGAGTCCGCAAGTTCGTGCGCGCACATCTTTTGTAGTTCATCCAGATGCCGGGCACTGGTCCGAAGCTGCATCTTCTCCTCGACAGTGATATTCTGCGCACATAATCTTGCCGCCTGCGATTCCAGAGCCTCTCGGATGACATTACTATCGCGGATGTCCTGTTCGTTGGGTACACGTACGCGGGTTCCGATCCTGGGGCGGCTTTCAACCAGTCCTTCCGTTTCCAGGCACTTCAGAGCCTCCGTGATGGGAAGGAAGCTCATATTGAGCCTCTTGGCAAGCCGCCTCCGCGAAAGAACGTCTCCTATCGAGAGATCTCCCCTGAGAATTTCATCTCGAATCTGCTGGTAAGCACGGCTGGAAAGGGATTCCCCGGCCCTATCTAGGCGGGCTGGTTTGCGCGCGATTTTTCTCAGCTCGGACTTGCTGATCACTTAATCTTCTCGCATCCTCAGAAGCTACGGACAGAAAAGACCTTATCTCAATTTCATATATTACCACTGAATTTGCTTGTCCATTTCTCTTGTCGCGAACCAATGCTGATATATCATAGCTGGGGAGTCGTTAACGAGCGGCTTCATCAACTCAATTCGGGGCTCACTTCTGCGCGTTGTGGCCGAACGAGTAGCCCGATGAAAGATGGCGAAGACAATGGAACTAGCCGACAAGGTATGTTTGGTCACCGGGGGAACAAGTGGTATTGGCGCAAAAACGGCTCTGATGTTTGCCGCTCGCGGAGCTCGTGTTGCGGTCGCAGGGCGAAACCCACGGAACAATTCACTCGAAACGCTTCAGGCGGCTGCAGCAGCACATGGAGAAGAAGCTCTTTACATCCAGGCAGACATAGGAAACGTTGACGGTTGCACTCGCACAGTGGCCGAAACGTGTGCCCTTTGGGGACGGGTCGATGTTCTCGTACACGCGGCAGGCGGGGCGGTGCCAGGCGGATTCTTTGACGTAACCGAAGAAAGCTGGGCCCGGGCATTCGATGTCCACGTTCACGCGGTAATGCGCCTGGCCCGCTCCGCCGTGCCGCACATGATCAAGCAAGGGGAAGGCGCAATCCTGCTCATTGGATCTGCCGCGGGTCTTCGAGGCTGTGTCGGTGCGCTAGCGTATGGAGTAGCCAAGGGAGTTTTGCCGCAATTTGCACGCACCCTTGCTCGTGAACTATCGGATTACAATATTCGCGTGAATTGCGTCTCTCCGGGGGTCATTCGCACTCCCTTTCAAGATTTTCTCACGCCAGAACAAACAGAGGACAACATTAAAAGGAGGATACCTCTTCATCGCGAAGGGAAACCAGAGGATGTAGCCCGCGCAATACTAGAGCTGGTAGAGAATGACTTTATTACCGGCGAAAACCTGGTCATTGATGGTGGCATGACCATGCGCATTGTCTAATGTCCTGAGTCATTCGTCCGCCGACAGAAGCGAGCGATGGAATCCGGAATATGGTAGCCGGATTCGGTCCGGACGGAGGATCTGGGCACCGCGTTATGTGGCTGCAGATTGCCGCGAATGGCGGTTTTAAGTTCCCAAGTGGAGTTGGGGCTGTTTCGATGAAGTTGTCTTTTCGGTGAGGATTGCAACCCACTGTTCGACCAGCTAGAACCATCTCGCCGAGGTAGGCGTGAAGTGGACGTGGAGTCGACCGGTAAAGCTCCAGGGCCTGCAACTGCTCGGTACCGGCGTCGCCCCACAATCTGTCCTTCCTTTGCACACCACGGTTCATAGCTGGAACTGACAACCGGATACTGCCTCCCGTGCGGGCGGTCACCAGCTGATGGGCGCTCTTCAACAAATGGCGCCGATCGGCGGCTTCTGTCGCCCCCGCTGGACGACAATAAAGAGCCAACTTGATTTGTTGGGAGGCCGATGATGAGATTCCGCGCAACCGGACGCTACTGGTCAAAAGGTCGACATTTGTGTTTTTTTAACCGCAGTAAAGGCAAGGGTGACTTCCTTTCGGCATGATTCGGGCTCCGGAATGGGCAGCATCCTGTTCCTGAAGAGGACGCAGGGCAGGACCCCATTATTAATGTTGCGAGGGCACCCCGTTTCGCCGATCTCGCCCCAAGGCACAAACGCCACCGAAGGTGGTGACATATCTCGACCAATCCCTTCAAGCAAGAGCAGATGACTACGGTTCTACCCCACTTTCCCGCTTAAGGGCGCTTACCGGGATTTAGCCGCTTGCCCAAAGCGGGATACGTCGCGCACGCGCGCTGTTTATAAACCCATAACATAAGTCCGAATCGTCGCTAGCGTCACGCGGGAGTCGTCTATTGTAGGGAATAGCCGGATGATCTAATCGAATCGTCCAATACTGAACGCGAACTAAGGCGGTCCTATGTATCAACTTCTTTTGATAGGGTTGCTGGTCGTAATCCTTGTTGTGACGTCGGTGGTTAGGCTTCGGAAAACCTCCAAACGTCCTGAAATGTGGATGCCGGACATCCGACGAGTGATTTAGATTTAAGGGTTGGATTTCTGATGCAAAACAGGCGGAGTCCCTGTTGAAGTAATTCCCGGCTGCAATAGTGCGTTGCGTTGCTTGCTCGTGGACCCAGGTCCCAGGGTCTCACGTGGCAACAACCATATGCACGAGCGAGCGCATTGTGAAAAAACAGGTTGTTGATTCAAGAAGGCACCATGAGCGAGTCGAAACGCCTCAGGGCGTGTGGGTCGTCTGGAAGTGTGGCCGGGTTGAAGATACCTCGCGAGTTAGAGATGTGAGTGTCGGTGGTCTTTTTGTCGAAACGTTGAAGGTTTGCCCTGTCGATGCAACGGTTGGCATCCGGCACTTCTTGGGCGCTCTCGCCAGAAAACTATCGGAAAGGAAGCAATTAAGTCCCCTGAATTCAGTGCTTCTTCTTGCATCGACCGGTTGAAGCCGGCGCGTTTGTCAGGACTTGACGCGTGTTAACGGCAGTACTTCTCAGACCGAACACAACCCTCGTGATCAGTGGGGGCCCGCGGTCGACGATCATCACTGAAATCTGCTATTCGATGTGGTACAGGCAAGCTGTCGCGCAGATTGTCTCCCGCATGGAGACAAAACGACTTGATCAGATTTGATCTGACAAGACGTGATTCGAAAGGATAAGGCGCGATAACTGACAGGCCCGGCGCAACGGCGCCGGGCCCTTTTTGTTGTCGTTGTAAAGGCCCGATTAGGCTACGATTTTTTGTCTTGGATGGACGCCAGATAGTTGCACAAGTTCTTGATGCGTCGACGCACGCCCAGTTCGTCGCCGTTTTCTTGCATGGAAAACACCGGGCCCCAGATGGGCATGTCAGACGAACCGTGTCCAGAAAAACTTGGGTCACCAGAGCGCACCACGCGAGCAACATAGTCTTCCGGGAATTTGCCATCGTGCCGAATAGCGAGTGTACTCAGATTCGCTGGTGGTGTTTTCAGCGCCGAGGCGGCAGGGCCATGGCCTCTACCATCGGCCCCGTGACATGCGGCGCAATGATCCAGGTATGTCTGCTTACCGGACGGCACATCGGTCGGAACGACCGGTGTCGGCTTGTCTTGCGCTCCGCTAGCCCAAGGCATAAGAACCAAAGCACCAACCAAGACTGCTTCGCGAATATTCATTGACCGTCTCCATGAAGGCCCGTGGTAAGGAAAACCGTGCCCAATTTATTGGACCCAAGATTACCAGCGGTTCCCACGATCGCCGCGGTCTCCACGATCTCCACCACGTCCACCGCCACCACGGCCTCCGCGATCGCCGCCACGGCCCCCGCCATAACCGCCGCCGGAGCGTTCGGCTTGCGGCCGCGCTTCGTTAACCACCAGGTTCCGGCCCCCGAAGTTTTGACCGTTGAGGGAAGTAACCGCGCGGTTCGCTTCTTCATCGTTCGCAATCTCGATGAAACCGAAACCGCGGGACTGTCCCGTAAAGCGGTCGCGAATTAGACTAATTGCCGAGGGATTGACTCCAACCTGCCCGAACCATTCCTGCAGCTGTTCTTCCGATGCATTGAACGGAAGATTGCCGACGTATAGCTTCTTCACCTGCGGACTCCTTCTGCCCGAAACCTAGCCACGATCACGGAGCGAGCTGAAACACCCATACCGCCGAAGAGGCAAACCGGAGTGTGTGCCACGGTGGGCGGAGGGGGCTTTCAGTGATCCGTTGCATCCTCTCGAAAGTCAGGCAGTTTTGCAACCTAATAAGTGATAAGTGCAGCGGCAGAAGAGTGAGGTGGCCTGGGGCACAAGTCCCGCGACGAGGTCCCGGCCTGTATAGCCATGACGGGCAAGCAAGGATCGCCTTCTTGCCCTTGCGACCCACTGCCCAGAGTTTATTTCTTCGGGGGCGGATAGTTCTTTAAAAGCCTTGCAACGGTTTTCGTAAGGCTCTTCTGCTGCTTATCTTGTTTCGCCTTGGGATCGAGGGTTTTGGTGGCCGTACCTCTCCAAACCAGATCCTTGCCGGTACTGGATGTACATATCAAGGTCCAATTGGCCGACGTAGATGGCGGATGTGGAGCCAGTGGTCGTTGTCATGCCGCCACCACCGTACCAACCGCCGCCCCAACCTGGGCCGTAGCCCCAGCCGGTATTGTAGGAAGTGAACTGCTTTTCACCAGTTCGCTCTCCATTCCTCCCCTCGAATCATTGGCCTCCGAAAATTCGCGAAGGTGAAGAACATGATTGAGAGCGACGGATTTGTCGGCTACTCCGAACTTGTTACTAGAACACACCGCTAGACTGTCGGTGTTCACGCCAACAGCGCTCGGAACGAAGGAGGCCGAATGCGAATTATAGGATGTGATTTACACGCTCGCCAGCTCAACATACTTGAAGCTTCCGCGGTCTGCTCCAAGTGATAACTTCGGTCGATGACCGGCTCTGCTGCTGTTTCGCAGATCCGTTGAATCACAAATATGCTGTTGACCTGTTCTTTATTGCCACCGACAATGCCTTGTCACAATTTGTTGTGCAAAAATTTCTTTGGTGTCACTGAGGTTTAGAGCCGAACTGACACTCCAAGAGCCCGGAGCGATCCGGGCTCTATTTTTTATACGGTCGGGAGGAATCGGAGTCAGGGCGGAAGTCCTGCCCGCGATCAGCCGAGAGTTTGGCAAATCGCTGGAATGGTTGCTCACGGGAGAGGAGGAGCTCCGCTTGGAATCAGCATTTTGACCGGCAGACTGCAATGCAGTATACCTGCGGAGAGAGAGGCGCATGATTGCCCGGATCCATTTCACAGGGTCTCTTCGCGATCGCCTCCGCGGTGCCTTCGAGGTAAGCCAATCCCTTCTCGAAGTGTCTACTCGCCGCGCGCGCAAGGGCCCACGCCTGCCCGAGTGGAACTGGTTTGTAGAATTAACCACACTGATACTGAAGCGCTACACGCTTGCCGCTTTCCGGATGGGAGACGTGAAGGAAGCACGCCGGTATGTTGATTCGGTCGTGGTTACTTCACCCGTGCTTTCCCGCGTAAGCATCACGCCGGTCGCGGAAGAAAAGTTCACAGGAAGTTGGTATGTCGACAAGGAGATCGAACCGGGACTCACCGTCTTGTATTTTCATGGGGGCGGCTATTCGTTTTATCCACGAGCCTACGCGAACTTCATCGCGTTGATCACCCTGGCGGCGAAGTCCAGAACGTTTGCTCTCAATTACCGTCTCTCGCCGGAATATCGCTTCCCGGCGCAACTGGAAGACGCGCTCAACGCCTACCGGTGGCTATTGGAGAAGGGCGCCGATCCTGGCAGTCTGATTATTGCTGGTGACTCAGCTGGTGGTAATCTGACTCTGGCTTTGCTTCTTGCGGCACGGGAATCGAAGCTTCCTCTTCCTGCATTGGCCATCGCGCTTTCCCCGCCAACTGACTTCGAGATGAACCCCATTGGTGACTGGGACTGTGACTGGATTGATAAGCGAATGCTGCTCCAGTGGGCAGACTGGTTTTGCGACTCGGCCGAACGCCGCAATCCACTGGTGTCCCCAATATGGGCTGACCTGCGTGGTCTTCCTCCGATTTATATGCAGGCAGGCCGCGCCGAGATTCTATTTGACAGCATTCAAGCCTTTGCGGAGCGCGCGCACAAGCAGGGAGCGGATGTAGTTCTCGAGACGTGGAAAGACATGAACCATGTCTTCCAAATGTTCGGACCCGATTCGCCGCAGAGTGCCGCAGCGCTGCAGAGGATGGGGGAAGTGATTGGCGCAAGAGTTCGTGGACGTAAGGGAGTACTGACGGCCTAATTTAAGACACAACCCCAGACTCACCCCCGCGAAACTTCCACGGTACGACATCCGAGCAGTAACCGAGGGTACGAATCCAGTCTGGAACGCGGGTTCAATCGTACTCTGAACAGACCCGAACGACTCCAGCGAATGCGCGAGGGACAGTCCGTACCCCGCTGCTCAATGCAGACGTCGCAACATGATTTGGGTTCCAGAATTGGCCATAGGAACTGGGACGAACGGCCGGTACGCATCGTGAGGATCTCTGAGGCAGATTTGAAGGAATCGCTTGCCGAGCTTGGTGCGTGGGTCACAGGGAAGAGTGTTTGCGATCACTGCGGGGATGTGATTTCGAAGATAGTGGTCGGGTGTCGGCAGTTCCCATCTCAACCATCTCGTCTAGCTGCGGACGACGGGAGCTTCCGGGACCCGCTATAAGCTTACTGCGCTGAGCCCGAAGGTGCGGCGTAATCCACCAAGACTCAGCCGAGAAGCTCAGGTGGCGATCCACACTGTTCCCATTTCCGATGTTCCCATTCCTATTCTCGGTCAGCCTGCAGCGCTGAGAGTCGGGGGCATAGCCGGAAGATGGTCCAGTACAAAGAGTTGGTAGGAGGACAGCATATGTCGAAAGAAGCCTTGAGGATTCTGGACGAGCGAACGAATGCCGATTATGCCGTGTCGGTGAATAAAGGTGCCATCCGGGCCATGGATTTACGGCAAATCAAAACCGGGCCGGACGATTTCGGATTAATGACCTATGACCCGGCCTTTATGAATACCGCGTCCTGTCAGAGCGCGATCACCTTTATCGATGGAGACAAAGGAATTCTGCGCTACCGCGGATACCCCATCGAACAATTGGCTGAGAATTGTACCTTCCTGGAAGTAGCGTACCTCATTCTGTATGGCGAACTTCCCACCGAGCAGCAACTGAAGAGCTGGACCAACGACATCACCTACCACACCATGTTGCACGAGACCACCAAGAGATTCCTGGAAGGTTTCCGCTACGACGCGCATCCCATGGGCATGTTCATTAGCACCGTCGCGGCTTTGTCCACGGTGTACCCCGAAGCTCGAGATGTACACAGTCCTGAGAAGCGCAAGCTTCAGATCCATCGTCTGATCGGCAAGGTCCCCACCATCGCCGCCTATACCTACCGCCATAGTCTTGGCTTCCCGTATGTCTATCCCGACAACGATTTTAGTTACAGTGAGAACTTCATGAGCATGTTGTGGCGGATGGCAGAGCCGAAGTATCGCCCGAATCCAGCATTGGCACGCGCGCTGGACGTCCTGTTCATTCTGCATGCCGACCACGAGCAGAATTGCAGCGCGAACGTGATGAGATCGGTTGGCAGTTCACACGCGGATCCCTACGTAAGTGTCGCAGCGGCAGCGGCGGCGTTATCTGGCCCGTTGCATGGGGGCGCGAACGAAGAAGTGCTGAAGATGCTCGACGAAATCGGCAACAAAGACCGCGTGCCAGCCTACATCGAACAAGTCAAGGCAGGTCACGGCAAGCTCATGGGATTCGGGCATCGTATCTACAAGAATTATGATCCACGGGCACGCATCATCAAGTGGGCTGCGGATCAAGTGTTTGCCACTACCGGCAAGAACCCTAAGCTGGAAATTGCTCTCGAACTGGAACGTATCGCTCTGGAAGACGAGTACTTTGTCAAAAGAAAGCTCTATCCCAATGTGGACTTTTACTCTGGGATCATTTACCAGGCTCTTGGCTTCAAGTCAGACATGTTCACTGTTCTCTTTGCGATCCCCAGGACCGTCGGCTGGCTGGCGCAGTGGCAAGAGATGCTGGAAGACCCGGAACAGAAGATTGCCCGGCCGCGTCAAATTTACACCGGCTACGCGGAACGGAACTTTGTGCCGATCGAGAAGCGTACAGCGCAGAAATTGGCAGCAGAACGATAGGCTCGCACGGCGGAGCGTCTAAGAGTCGAGCTGTTGTGGTGAGCACTCCACCTCTCCACCATTTCGTTGGCCGTGAACGTCACGTCACGATTTGGATTCCGGTTAAGGACCATCCTGCTTCTGGAGAAGGCGTGCGGCAGGACCCTGTTATTAATGTTGCGAGGGCAGTCGAAGGGCACATGGTCGGGTGACGCCCGGTATAGAAGTTTTGACTCCGCGGGACTAAAAGCAAACAAAGGGCCGGATGGACTCCCGATCGTGCAGAACATAGCTTCGGCAGTAGCGTCCGGCTAAGTAAGCGAGGACGGCCCAGTGGTTGCACACCGAACCGTCTAACGTTAGAACCAATATTATTGGCTCAAAACGCTGGAGCGATTCTTCTACCACAGTCCCGGGAGTCTTGCTTCAGAAAGCGGACGTCCCATGCCCCCAGAGAACTTCACCGAGGAATCCCTCGAAGATTATCCGCGCGGGACCATGCACGTATTGTTGCTTTCTTTGGAACGAGCCGACGGCAATGCACACGCCTGTGCAACGGCGGTCCTTCGCTCCGCGTTCGATCATCTATTTCGGCGTTACTGTTACCGCACCAATGAAAACGGCGAGGCTATGTGCACGTTGCTGGTGCTGGCCTCCAAGGTTTAGCGGCGCGGCATCATTGGACGGACCGGGGGAAACCGTGAAAACACGTTGCAGTCTGCTGTTTCTCTTCATGTGATCCCAAGCTCCGCGCATCCGCAAAAGGCATGCAAAGGAGGTTCCGCCATGCCAGTCACCAAAGAATTTACTGTGTTATTAGAGAATCGGCCGAGCATGCTCGGGAAAATCTGCCAAGCACTCGCCGATCAAGAAGTCAACGTACTCGCACTTGAATCGTTCCCGACCCGAGGAAAATTCGTAACTCGATTCATCCTAGACAATCCAGACATCGCCAAGACCGTGCTGAACAACGAGAAGCTTACCTACGCGGAGAAGGAAATCGTCCAAATTAAGATTCAGCATCGACCCGGCGAAATAGCAAGGTTGGCATCCCGCCTGGGGAAAGCGAACATCAATATCAATTACGCATATTGCGGCTTGGAGCCAGCTACGAATGCGCCTTTGGTCTTCTTTGGCGTCGCGGACGTGAGGAAGGCCGCCTCAGTTCTCGAGCGGGCGGCAGCCGCCCATGGGAAGCGATAGAGGTAGCGGACCTATTCCTCCAGGCCCATAGCTTTTTTGCTGGGCGGGTACGTAGATACTGCTCGCTCGTGCCCGGTAAGTTTGAAGGTATAGGTCAAGGCGGGAGCGCTTGGTCTAAGCGACTAACTCGGGTACCGGAACCAAATCCTTCCTTGTGTGACGGATGACATAGCACTACGCATGACAACGATCTATGACTTGACCGACGAGTCGCGTGAGAACATGCCCATATCGGCCTGCGGAAGCGGACATTTATCGGAGCGCCTGTGATTTCAATCTACCTTTAGGAAGTGCGCCATGAGTAAACCAGTCCTGCGGATTACGGTGGAGCATTCGGATCTTTCACATTTGCTTTGGTATCTTGTGATCGTCATGATTTCTTGCGTGGGTTGGATCTGTTATATGCTCCTCCGTGCGTTGCGGTGATACGGTCATGTTCAGTCTCCTCTGCCTCAAGGAACACCATAGGGGTGCGTCTGTTTGGCGAGCAATTTCACAGAGTCAGGCCGAGAACCTTCTCTCCCGACACAAGTGGAGATTCTGCAAGGATGAGCCGAAACTCACGGGACCAGCCCATCCAGTGGCCTCCGGCTTTCGTGACTGTGATGCCTATGCTGTACATCTGGGGGTGGACGTTGCCGGTCTGGAAGCAGGGTATTACCTGCTAGAAGGACATTTCGACCCCAAAGACCTTCAGTAATCTTGGCTAAGCCTGAGCGTCGGGTAACCGCTAGGAGGGAGCCATCCTGCAACAGGAGAAGCAGACACAATCCGCGAACTTCGAATAGGTCTGTCAGGGACTACCCATTTGCCGGAACCCGATGCTCAAGCTATGGCGCGAGAGCAGTAGATTCACGCTACTTGGAGCGTTGGGAATTCTGATGCGAGTATTACCGACAATTCTCCGGAAGCACTTAAAGTGCTGGATGAGATCATAGTCCGGCAGGCGGTGACGTGCGGCTGGCGAATTGGGCTGAGCGAGTTAGTGCAGTGGCGCCTGAGTGCATGGGAACCTTATGCAAAATCTGCCGGTGGTTCAAGAAGCCAAAAAATTGATGAACGAGGCGAAGGGCTGGTCGACGTTCAGGTGGCTGTTCGAAAAGCCGAGAGTCCGAGAAACCGCAGATCAGGCAAATGCCGCTTTGGACCGACTAAACCGGGCCGTCAAAGCGCGCTGGAGTGATGAGGTCAAAGCAACATACAAAAAGCTCAGCAGGTCCGACGCCGCTCGGGATCCAGCGGCGACACAACCCGAATCGATTAATGCCCACCTGGCTCTTCTCCTCGCGAAGGTGATTGGGGCGGACCATGCGGCACGCCGCGCTAGGGAAAGTGCGGAAGAAGCTTTCGAAGAAGCGGAAAGACAGATGAGCAGTGATCTGGCCAGAGAAGGATGTAAGAAAGCGATCCATTCCTGGGAACTGCATGAGAAAGCGATCCGTAAGGCCGAGGCGATCATGGAGTGAAACCCAGCAAAAGAGTAAGAGTGCCGACCTCCCCCGATACACAAAAGGGACCAACCCCAGCACTTATTTCCGGACCCTTTTGTCGCTTCTTGCGGGCAGGAAAACCTTGACCGCAGCATCACGGCGCCGTAGAGTTGCGGTGATACTGCGATGCAGTATCTGCTATCCCGTGGCGGATGCGCAAAAAGACCGCGACACGGCCTCCTTTCGACGCGGTAAGGCAGCCAAAAAGCGAATGGGGCAAAGTGGGAATCCACAGCACCGTCGGCAAGGTACCCTTGGAGCAGGCGCTATATTCATTTCTGACCGGGTCGGCGACCACCAACGAGAAAGTTAAAGCCGTGCAAACTGCGTTAGAGAGCACGGACGGGAAACTCTGGCGCGTAAAGCTAGGGAATTGGGCCGCCCGGATGGTGCCCGTCGAACTTCTGGTTCCTGAGGTTCACCACGAGTGGCGCCCACTCGTCCGGGAGGCGATCCTCTTCGTGGTTTCCAAATTGTCGGCAAGCCGCTTGGCTCCCAAAATTGTGGAGCAGATGGAATTGGGGCCGGAGATAACTGCCGAAGTGCGCCTGCTGCGGTTCATTGCGAAAGTTCCTGGCCTGCAGAAGATAGGTCAGGTTTTGGCGCGCAATCGTCATCTCCATCCGCGGTTGCGGCGAGCGCTGATTAAACTCGAAAACGGCATCTCCGACGTCTCCACGGAAGAGATCTACTCCATCATCATGGAGAAATTGCAGTCGCGGATTGATGCCCACGCGATCAAGGTTGAGCTGCACATCCTCTCCGAAGCCAGCGTCAGCGCAGTGGTGGCCTTCACCTGGAAGAATCCCGCTACGCGGCGGCGTGAGCGCGGCGTCTTCAAGGTTCTAAAACCACACATTCCCTACTGCTATGCAGAGGATATGAGAATCCTGGGACAACTTGCGCGCCATCTTGTTCGCAAGCACCGTACCGCAGGGATGTCTATGAGCCGCCTGGCGGAAACCCTCACGGAGATTCGGCGACTGCTTGAACGCGAAGTGGACTTCCCACGTGAGCAAGCAACCCTGGCGAACGAGTTAAAAGAGTATCGCGCTCTTCGTGGAGTGCGCATTCCGCGCGTGATTCCTCAGCTCTCTACGACAACCATTACGGCGCTCAGTTTCGAGAGAGGAAAGAAGGTGACGGACGTTCGTGTCGTTCCGGCTGAGCTCCGAATGAGCGTGGCCGATCGTTTAGCAAGGGCCCTACTGGCGGTCCCCGCGCTTTCCCGTGCGAAGGATTCGATTTTCCACGCTGACCCCCACGCCGGCAATCTTTTGTATGACAGGCGGCGCAATGAACTGGTCATCCTGGATTGGGCGCTGACTGAGCGGCTAACCCGAAGGCAGCGAAAAAACGTGGTGCTGTTGGTGCTAATGATGATGCTGCGTGACGCCGAAGGCATGGCCAAGGCGATTGAAGAATTGTGCCAGGTCCGCGGCAATCGACTGCAAATTCGCGACATTCGCGAACATATCAACCATGTGCTGGATGCATTGCCGTTAACGCGATTGCCCGGCCCGATGGATGCGATGCGACTACTAGACGATATCGCGCTCGAAGGAATCCGCTTTCCCGCGGCCCTTCTGATGTTCCGCAAAGCATCGTTTACGCTCGAGGGCGTGGTGGAAGATGTTGCGGGAACTCGGGTTCGATTGGACTCGTTGATGGCAAATCACACGCTAGCGAATTGGAAAGATACCGTTGCCTGCCTGTTTTCCTTGCTCTCCGCACGCGATTGGGCCACGCTCGATTGGAGCGTCCTGACCTTTGCCTCGCGCGTAAGTGGCAGGGCGCTGTTTCGTCCTTGGCGCTGGCTTCAGGCGCGCACCGCAACTGCGGGCGCGTGAAGCTGCTGGTGAGCCCGCGGCTTATCGCGCTCGTCGGCGGCGTCGCTTGTGCTTGGTGACTGGCCGCGCATCTGTCTCATGAAGCCGCAAGCGTGTTTGCAGTTCTGCCACCTGGCGACGAAGTTTTTTGAGTTCCGCAGCCTCCGTCCCGTCCTCTTGAGAGCGCAGGGAGTGTCCAGCGAGAAGATTGCGCACAAATTCCAGCGGGCTTGCAA
The DNA here is from genome assembly GCA_963759275.1 of Candidatus Acidiferrales bacterium. Classification (GTDB taxonomy): domain Bacteria; phylum Acidobacteriota; class Terriglobia; order Acidiferrales; family UBA7541; genus Acidiferrum. The sequence continues at coordinate 21,386 of CAVWYZ010000006.1, forward strand.
CCGCGCTCTTTGCACTGGAGAGCCGGGTGTGGACGGTTTCCTGCGCTTTCTTATAGAGATCGAGAGTGTTGTTCAGGTACCAGGTCAAAAAATCGTGAGTAGCCTTGTCGGAGGCTCTAACCAGCTGCGTCAAGAGTTGCAGGGGTAGGGCAATTTCCTGTTCCCGAGCATTCTCTACGATGATTTGCGTAAAGATCAAATGGGTCAGGTCTTTCCCGGTGCGACCGTCCACGACACGGACGTTAATGCCATCTCGGACCATGCGACCAATGTCTTCGAGCTTGACGTAGCGGCTCGCCCCGGTGTCGTAGAGTCGGCGATCGCTGTATTTGCGAATAAGAACTTCCGGGTCGTTCATGGGTTTTCCGTTGCGCCAGCCTGCTCCGCCGCATTCTCCAACAAACAGCTTGACACGCCCGTACCCCGGACGTACAGTCGGATCGGATACTGCAGTGCAGTATATCGAAGCTCGAGAGGAGAATCCATCATGAAGGGGAGAGCGAAGAAAGCTTCACGACCGGTGTCGCCCAGTTTGCTGACGGGTTGGGCTCGTCAAGGCGTGCAGAGTTTTGTGGCCGCGCAGAAGATCCTCCTGGATCTGGCGGCCCAAGAAAACGCATTGCTGATCGGGATGGTCAGGGAAGGATTCAGCAAGCCTGGTGCTCGCCTGGGCGCATCCGTGGCAGGAATCGCGGAAAAGGGCGTCAAGAATATGACCACGGTGGGAAAACTCCTGCTGGACCTTGCGGCTGACGAAACCACGCTGGCTGTGGATGGAATAAAAGACGGGTTGCGTCTTCCTGCCGCGGCAGGGGCGGTGGTCGAGGTGGCGCGTCACAGAATGGGCACAATCATCGAAATGCAGAAGAACCTACTGGATGCAACCGCCAACCAGGCGCACGCCGTTGCCGAGTCTTACCGTGAAGAAGGAAAGTTGCGGTCGGCAGCGCATGTAGCAGAGTTGGCGCGTCGTGGGATCAAAGGGTTCGTAGACAGCGAAAAGAAGTTCCTGGACTTGGCCATGCACGAGGTAACCGCTGCAACCAAGGGTGATAAGCGCACCCATAAGCCACCGCGCGATCGCATGGAAGTGCTAACGAAAGTGGCTCGCGAGGGCGCGGAGAAGTACATCGAAACACAGAAAAAGCTCATGGAATTGGCCATCGAACAGTTCGAGGAGACAGCGAAAGAGGGGCGGGAAAGATTCAAGGAGGCCGCGAGTAAGGAATGGCGTCCGTCGTTCGGAGCGCTGACCGAAAAGAGCATGAAGAATTTCGTGAACGCCGAGAAGTCCTTGCTAGAGTTGGCGGTGAAACCGCTGAAAGGACCCGGCGAAAAAAATGGCCGGAAGTTGCCACGGCATAGCCACAAGATGCATCATGCCGTCAAGAAGGCAGCCGGAGAACGAAAGCCGATTGCCAACGTGGCCTGATCCGGCAGACTGCGGTCCGAACGTGACCGGAACTTGGTGTAGCCCGTAACCTTGTTAACAACGCAGTCGGCGAGTGTCTTTGCGTGGCAGCGCACGTCGGGTAGACTGATCTTCAAATGAAAGCTTCTCGACGGAAGCTCCAAAAGAAACAGGAAGCACCGCAATTTCCCGTCTGGCAGGAATGGTTGGCTGGAGTGGAGCTGGCATTTCTGCAGGTGTCCCCGATCTACTGGGGCTACGGCGTCCCCCACGGGGACGGCTCGGGAGTGGTATTGGTTCCGGGCTTTTTGGGTACGGATCTGTACTTGTCGCAGTTTGCGGTTTGGCTACGGCGCATTGGCTACACGCCGTTTTATTCCGACATTCCCATCAACGCCGACTGTCCCAACCTGCTAATTCGTCGAAATCTGAACGGTGCCATTGAAAAAGCCAACATTTCCTCGAAGGGAAGAATCCATCTGATCGGCCACAGTCTCGGCGGGTCGCTGGCCCGTGCGGCAGCCGCCCAGATGCCCGAGCGTATTGCCTCGGTGATTACGTTAGGTGCGCCGATTCGAGGTATCGGTGCTCGCGCTTCGGTGATGAGAGCCGCCGATATGGTGCGCAAACAGATCCTCGAAAAGCATGGCCGCGGTGTGCTCCCGACTTGCTATACGTCGAGATGCACCTGCGAATTTGTCGAGTCCTTAAGAGACCGGATTCCGAAATCGGTACGCCAGACTGCGATCTATACAAAGAAGGATGGAATCTTGGACTGGCGGGTGTGCCAAACGGGCGACCCAAAGGTCGATGTCGAGGTTTCCGCGACACACATTGGCATGGTCTTCAGCCCACTTGTCTATGGCGTTGTGGCACATCGATTGGCGGGCGAATAAGATCAAGCTTTGCAGCATGCGGGATCCCAAGATTGCAGCCTACTTTCGTTCAACCATATCATTCCAAGCGCTGGAACCCGAGCGTCTCGTGGCTAGTGTGAATCGCCCTGCTCACCCATTGCGCCTCGTCTGTTCCTCGTACAGCTCGGCAATCTGTTTGGAATACCGTTCCTCAATCACTTTGCGGCGCACCTTCATGGTCGGCGTCATGGTGCCATCGTCGGCCGTGAATTCATGCGGCACGAGCAGTATTTTCTTCAGCATTTCGTGCCGGCCCAGGCCCCGGTTTACTTGGCTAACGATATCGTTGTACAGCTCCAAGACCTTGGGGTGGGTAACCAGCGTTTCTCGCGACGACCAGGAGATGTGCTTGCTGCGTGCCCAATCCTCAAGTAACGGGAAGTCTGGGGAAATGATTACCGATGGGTACCGGCGTCGATCTCCCAGAACCACGGCGGCAGCAACGAGAGCATGGAGTTTCAGAGAGTTCTCGATTGGTTGCGGTGCGACGAATTTCCCGCCCGAGGTTTTCAGCAGATCCTTCTTACGATCCGTGACCAGGAGAAATCCATCTTCATCGAGCGTGCCAATGTCTCCCGTCTTGAACCAGCCATCCACAAACGCGTCTGCAGTCTCGTCCGGCCGGTCCCAGTAACCCTCGAACACGGAAGGTCCGCGCACCAGAATCTCGCCGTCTTCCGCAATCCGGACTTCCACATTGGGAAGTGGACGGCCGACGGTGCCCAACCGGTGTGCCCGCGGTGAATTCAGCGCAACGACGGGCGAGGTCTCCGTCAGGCCATAGCCTTCGTGAATGCGAATCCCGATGGCCGCGAACCACTCTGCCAGTTCTTTTCCCAATGGCGCTCCGCCGGAGACAAAATATTCCACCCTGCCCCCCAGCCGCTCGCGCACCTTCGAATACACGAGTTTATTCGCCAGCCTCCAGGCCGAAGCCGTTGGCGTTTTACCCGCCAAAATCTCGGAAGCATTGGCGCGGCCCACCGACAGAGCCCAGCGATAGACGGCGTACCTCGGAAGCTTCTTGGCAGCTTGTCCTACTTGGCTATAAAGCTTTTCGTACACCCTGGGTACCGCTACCAAAATGTGCGGGCGCACCTCCAGAAGCGCCTGGGCCAGATTCTCGATGAATGGACAGTAGGCCAAGGTCACGCCGCGATAGAGTAATGCCAAATCGGCATGACGCGCGGTCACATGCGAGAGCGGCAGGAAAGAAAGACTGATTTGACCCGGGCCTACGGCAAAACCATCCAGCGAATGCCGCATGTTCGAGGTCAAGTTGCCATGCGTCAGCTTCACGCCTTTAGGAATCCCTGTCGTGCCTGAGGTGTAAATGATGGAGGCCAGAGCGTCGGGGGTAATCGCACACGCTTGTTCTTCCAGGGCCGGGTCGCGCTGTACCGAAGCATCCAACATTAGACGTCGCATGTGGGTGGCGTCGACGCTTCGAACTTCGTCCATCACCACGATCTGCTCCACGGACGTTTGACGTTTAATCGAAAGAACCTTCTCCAGTTGCTGCTGCGTGGAGGCGACGACCACTTTCACGCCGGAATGGGACAGGATGTAGGCCACTTGCTGGGCTGTCAGGGTCGAGTAAATGGGGACAACCACCGCGCCCAACTGCAGGCAGGCGAAATCCGTGATGGCCCACTCCGGCCGGTTCTCACTCAGGATCGCTACTCGGTCTCCCCTAACTACCCCCCATTGGTTCAGTGCGTGTGCCATACCTTTTACGAATTGAGCGAGCTCTTGCGCACTGATCGGGATCCACTCCGTTCCTTCTCGCACCATCATGACTCGGGCCAGCCCGCGCTCCACGATGGCGGAGAAAATGTCGTTAAGAGTTTCGGGTTTCATAGCGATAACGGACTTCTGGCCGCGCGGGCCGAGGACGCGTTGCGGCCAGTTGGATAAGCGCGTCTCTCTGTTTGAGAATCGTGGTTGAGGCCCTACTACAGATGGCCCCAACGAAATGCCGGGCCGACCGTGAACCGGACGTAATTTTGCCGGTTGCTCAGTAAATCGGAAAACAAGTGAGTGTTCACCCAGTCGGCAGTAAACCGAATTCCCACTCGGCGCGTGACATTAACGTCGAAACCCCCTCCGAGGCCAATGAACCAAGTCGTATCGGTCTGGTGAGAACTGGGGATGGGAATTCCCAACTCGGTAAAGAGCGGCCCCAGTCCAGGCGGAAAACTGAGGTTTGCCGACTCGTGGATTCCCCCGAAACCCGGGCGCCCCAGCAATGTAATCTTCTTCCACTTGCGCCAGTAGAACTGCGGCCCTACGGCGAAGGTATATGTGGTCGAACGAAAGGGCACGTGGATCGAGCTGGGAGGAATACCAACGGCGCTGACCGCCGGGGCGTACACGGTCTCGCTTCCGTTGATGGTCCCCGCGCCACTGATGATGCTGTCACCTATGAAGCTGACATCTCCACCCAGAGCCATCCACGGTTTCACCGTAACACCGAAATCCACGTCAAAGCCGCGTTCCGTGAGGTTTCGTGCCGGGCTGATCATATAGTCGAAACCGGTATACACGGTGTAACGGTTTACTTCACTCTCCTGCGCCAAAGAAGGAAGGCAGAGGAAAATCACGAGTACGCAGAAGAGCGCACATCTAGCAACTGCCACACTTACGAGAAGCATGGAAGGAGATCTTCTCATCGGGTACCTCTTCGGTTTCCCAGGTCGGTTCTGTCTCAGGGGTCGTACCGCTACTGCGTGGCCGTGTCACTCCTTTGCGTCCGCGGACGCGTGGTGATTGACTGTGAATGTGAAGATACACATTTTGCAGTGATGTTCGTCACTCAGGGTTTGTTTGACTGGGAAACGCCGCTGGGCGCCCTTACGGCGCCCGTTTCACTAGTCAAGCGTCGGCCTCAAACAACTGTGGCACGGGTAAGGGTCGATTCAACCCGGCAAGCCGTCACAAGGCACGTTCCCCGGTGACGCCTGGTATAGCGATTTTGAAGGCGAGCGGCTATCACAACGCACGGGGACGGAATGAACTCTCGATCCCGTGCCTTCCGACGGAAGAATACAGGACTCAGCGGCATCGTCCTCCGAAATAAAAAAGGGAGATAGTCATGTTTGCACGTCATGTCACCATGCAGCTCAAACCAAGTCGTGCCAGGGAATTTCCCGTCGCGTTTGAGAAGGAGATCGTGCCCCTCCTGCAGAAGCAGCGGGGATTCGTGGACGCGTTGCTCCTCGTCGTACCTGCAACGCTGGAATCGGTGGCCATCAGCTTGTGGGAATCGCCGGAGTGTGCGCGGATTTATCATCGTGATCTGTATCCCAGGGTGGAGAAGATAGTGGAGAAGTTCATCGAGGGAGTTCCCTTCATTCAAAACTCTGAAGCTAAGTACGCCACCTTCCTCGAGAGTTCTGTTTCAGCTACGGTTTGATTCCTCAGTCTTTGGTCCACTTCGGAGGGGCTAAGTCGGTCTCTCTGACATAGACGACGCTAGTGCAGTTCTTCCGACTTTCATCGTCATCTACCAATCCAACAGCGACTTGATGGATAGGGATCAGACTACTGACATTCGGGAGGCGCCTAGAAATTAGCAAGCGTGTATTCCTTCAACTTGATGGCACTATCGGCCGTAGCTTTGTGAAGTTCTAGCAGCCTCGCCTTACGCGGGTCGGTGTCGTCCAATGTTCTAATCATTGACACCAGACGGTTGAGACCGTAGTTGACGTACTCGATGTCCTTCACAATGAGTCCGCAGGACTGTTCTTTCGCTAATTCTCGGATGCCCATGAATTCTTTCTCCTTCCTGCTCTTTTAGGTTCCTCTCTGGGGAAGAGCTTCGTTCCCAGAACTCGTCAGCCGATACCTTCTTCGCTTTCAATTGCAGACTAAAACAGCGCCACGAAAAAGCTGCGCGAGACACTGCGGGACAACCTGCGATTCATTGAGGCACTACCGCGACACGTGTATCACGATCGACCCAATACAACGCCAGGCGTTTTCGGTTGTCTCGACCGAGAAGAGGACAGGATGTTTGCGCCTAGACCACCCAATGGTGGTCAAACGCCCCGACGCGCCACAGGGACCCGCCGCCCCCTAGCTCTCCTTGCAAATCAGCCTTCTCAACGCCTCCTGGTCCGGCGCCAAGAGTTCGGAGATCCGCTGGTGGTTGACGTCGGCGACAATGATTTGGCCGACCTCGGTGTTGACCTCGCGGAAGATGCCATGAGACTTCATCTTTGCGGCCTGGTACTGGTTGTCATCGGTAGGGGTGACGTAGTGCACGGAGTCGGCCTTGAAGCGGTGCACCAGGAAGAGGTGGACGATGGTCATCAGGCGCTTCCTGCGCAGCAACTCCGCAAAGGTATTCTGGTCGCGTACCGACAGGATGCTGCGCCCATGCCGGTCATGGATGGGGGCGAAGACAACGTTGGCGAGCTTTTCCTCACCCTTGTCGAAGACTCCGAGCTCGAGTAACTCCGAGCCGGCACGGTGGGGCCGCAGTTGTACGTGGAGCGCGCCGGGAAGTTTGTAGTGCCGCGTCCACATCGCCAGCCAATCCTCAAGCAGTTTCTTGGGCACCTCGGTCTGTATCAGATGCTGGTGCTGAGTCGAGCCCTTGCCCATCGCCATGGTCGTCGCCGTGCGTCCCGACGTGGCGACCAATGCGGCGTCGGCGCGCGGTCCGCCGACGAGGGTCTGCGGAGTGCGGTAGGGAGACTCGACCATTCGGAGTTTTCGCTGCAGGCGGGCAAGGGCGAGCATGCCGTCTTGCCGGAGACCGCCGGCGAATTCCTCGGCGGCAAGGCCATCGATCTGATGACCGCCGTAGGTTATGAAGTTGAAGACGAAGCCGAGTTTGCCGAGTTCCTCTGGGAAGCGTCGCATTTCTTCGTCGCTCATGCCGGTGGTGTCCCAGCTGAACGACGGCGATAGGTTGTAGGCGAGCATCTTATTGGGGAACTCGGTGTGGATCGCCTCGGCGAACTGGCGGGCGTCGGCGAGGTCGGCGGTCTTGGTTTCCATCCAAAGCAGATCGGCGAAGGGCGCCGCTGCAAGCGACTTGGCGATGGCATACGAAATGCCGCCGCGCACCTGGTAGTACCCTTCAGGCGTCTTCGCTGCCTCGCAGTCCCACGCGACGTCGATACCTAGCTCTCGCACCTTCTCGCGAGCCCCGTAGAGCGAAGCGCGCAGGGCAAAGCGCTGCCATTCGTCGGCGGTTATGTCTAGCCGCTCGCCTTCGCTCCTACGGAACTCGAGCACCTCGGCCACGGCCTCTCCGAAGGTCCGAAGGCGGGCCTCGTCCTCCCACGCCTCGAGGAAACGGGCAGCGATCCGGTCGAACATCGCGTCGATCGAGGTCTCTTTCCCTTCCCGCAGCGATGCCACAACTTTGGCAGCGTGCGCCAAAATGTCCCGGCGCTCCAGCCAGTTCAGGGCGATGGCGTGTTCGCCAGTCGGGACAGCGTACAGGAGGTGGCCGTTGATTTCGGCGACTCCCAGTTCGTGGAAATATTGGATCAACGCCAAGAAGCACGGCTTGTAGGCCGGTACGTCGGGGTTCGTCGTCCCAAGCAGGAAGGGTTGATCGCGTTCGTCGCCGTAACCGTCGATCAGGTTAGCGGCTTCGGCGTCGGTACGGGCGACGATGAGGCCCGGAACGCCCATGACGTCGAGCTGAAAGCGGGCCGCGTTCAGTCGCTTGTTCTGCTCGTCCTGGGCGACAAGTACTTTGCCACCCTGATGGCCGCACTTCTTGGTGCCCGGGCGCTGGTCCTCGATATGGTAGCCCGGCACACCGACCTCCGCGAATCGACGGATGAGGTTGCGAATGTGCGGGTCTCCGCCGTGGCCGGTGTCGGCGTCGGCGATAATGAACGGCCGGAAGTCGTGAGCCTGCGTCGCCGAGCGCTGCGCCTCGGTCATCCGCGAACGCAAATACTGCTGATTACGATCCGCCGTGAGCAGGGCGCGCACCAGCGTTGCCGCTTCGTCCGGCACTTGGCTAAGCGGATAGCTGGCGAGATCCGGTCCTGGATCCTCGCTCAGGCCGCCCTTGGCGGAGGTCGCCCAACCGCCAAGGTAGATCCCTTGGATTCCCATCCGTTTCATTGCCACGGCTTGCCCCGGCGAGTACGGACCAAAGGTCGTGATGCACTTGCGCTCTGCAAAGAGATGTCTCAGGTGGTCATGGAACGCGGCCGCGGCCTCGCGCGCCACGGTGTAGTCGGAGTTGATCGTGCCGCGCTGCTCGACTACCTGGCGCGCGGTGTAGAGGCGAACGATCCCCGCAAATCTGGGGCTGTCGAACCACTGTTGGGTCGCGGCGATTTCCTGCTCGAACGATCTCATGACGGCGCTCCTTACTACAGCCGACTAAAGTCGAGGTTCTCGGTGATTCGCGTTCCGTCCCGCTCGAAGGCCTCAAGGTAGGCCTGAATGCGAGATTTGGCGGTGGTCAAGTCGTGATTATCGAGGTTGAGGTTCAGGAGGTCGATGTACCAGGGCAACTTGACGCTATTTGTAACATAGGCCGCGACGATCTCCCGCGCGATGGGCAGTGTGGTCGCCTTCGAGTCATCGTGGACGTCGCGGTCACGGGCGCGGAGCAACTTCTCGTACTCTTCGGCGAGCAACCGTGCGAAAAGCATCGCGTTCAAGCTATCGCCGGCGCGAGTTCCGGTCGCGGGGTCGTCGCCGGTGAATTGCGCACGCTTATGCAGCCACTCCCAGAGAATGCTAAGCCGGATCTCACCGGTCGCCATGTCCTCCATCAGGTAGAGCTCGTCGTCGTCGCCGAAGAAGTCCGCCGGCTTAAGTGCCGCGGCCTGAAAACCCTGCTCGAAGGCGTTGCCGTACTGCAGGGCGACGCTCAGCAGGTCACGTGCGCCCCGGACTGTGCGCGGCGCCGACTCGAGCAGTACCAGTCCGTCGGCGTCTTCCTGCGTGTAGGTGAGCGGCGGGAACTTGCGTCCGAGCTGGTTGTCGGCGCCGACTTCCTCCCAGACCGGCCGCACGATGTGCACCATCTTCCAGTGCGCCACCCACTTGCCGCTCGCTCCTGCGATCAGCTCACGCTTGCCGCCAGCCTTCGCCCTGCGCATACCTGCGGCGACGCCTGCCCCCGAGCCGACCGGAATATTGGGCTCCATACCGCCCTGCCAGAGGGCGCAGCGCCCGTTCCGGTCGGGGGTGTTCACCGCACGGCGCACGCGGTCCTCGTAGTTCCGCATGTAGCCGTAGGTCATGCCAATGGCGTCAATATTGGGATTGACGAAGCTTGGGTCCCAGGCCATGGCGTCGGCGACACTGTTGATGTAGTCCCACCGTCCAGTGTTGAAGCCGACGAAGTGCCAGCCGAGGGCGGCGCGGATCTCCATTAACTGGAAGGCCGCCTCGATTTGCTCGACAAGCACGTAGACCTTGAGCGAACCTATCGGCAGCCCGAGGTGTGCCTCGAGCGCGGTGAGCAGGTCGTTCCAGAGTGCCGCCTCCTCGGCAGTCTGAATCTTCGGCAGGTAGAGGACGATCGATGTTCCCGATTCGCGTAGGCGGTAGTGGTTGTTGACCGCGTAGAGTGCAAGGTCGACGATTGAAGCGGAGAAGCCGGCACCGTTTTTCTCGCACACGTGACGGTCGTCGAGGTGCAAACCGCGCGGGCGAAATATCTTGGTGGTGAAGTCGAGCTGTCGCCGCCAGTCGGCCACGATGGGCCGTCCGAAAAAACCTCGTGCCCACTGGTTCATCTCGGCGGCAACTTCTTCGGCAACCCGCAGGAACCGTGGGTCGCCGGCGATTGCAAGTACGAGGTTGCGCTGGTTGTCGAGCGACATGGTATGGATCTGCCCGAGGGCATCCTCGCCATCAAACATCCAGCCGTCGGCACCCGAGAGGAGTGCGTAGGCGGTGTTGCGCAGACCGCTCTCGGTGCTCGCCCTTGGCTTGGTGGCGGGCCCGGTGCCTTGGATCCACTGGCGTTTCAAATCGGCCGGGATCTCGCTCCCCTCGAAGTTGCCGTCTCGGGCGTCCTGAACCCGGATGCGCGTGCGAGGGATCACGGCCCGGGGGTCGAGGAATGCGATGCGCTGTCGGCGGCGCCCCAGTGTCAGGCGCCGCGCGATGCGCCTTGCCATCAGCTCGCACCGGTCATGGTTGAGCGGCGCGAGCACCTCCAACGCCTCAAGCACGGCTGGGGTGTAGATATCGGGGTACGCGTTAAGTACGCTGTTGCGGTAATCGAGTCTTCGAGTCATCTGCTTCCTGTACTCCAAGACTTTTCGCTCTACGGCATAAATGTTCGCTTCGCGGCCGTCTTAGGCGCTCTTACACGTACTCTCGTGTCCCGCGCCCGCAGGCCAGCCTTCGGAATCTCCGCACGCGCCATCCTCCTTATCGGTTTGATGGCCAGGTCCAGCAGCAACTTCTACGCCGGGACTAGGTTCTCGACAGACTTCTCGGTCAGTGCACTTGATACTGCAGTGCAGTATCAGCTTCACGCTACGGCCCCGTTTTCCCCGTGTCAAGGTCTTTCTGCGGCGGGTCGAACGCCGCGTTGAGGAAATGCCGGTGCGCCTAGTGCAGTGCAAGAAACTCGCCATCGCCCGCCCAGCCACCCACACAGCGACTGGAGTCGGAACGTCGAGAAGAGTCGCTACGAATACTCGCGACTCTTTTGTATTTTTTGTTACCACCTCTTCGTGGCACGGACTTGGAATCATGCTGCAACAGGAGAATCGGGAACAATCTTCGAACTTCGAATGGGTCTGTCAGGCTCTGTCCGCCACAGGCGAGCCTTGTGATACGTCTGCCAACTGCCATTGCGGCGTTTGTGGGAAATGGTTCTGCGCTTTTCACGCCGAAGACGCGGCGTGGCATCGCTGCGCTCTCGAGCCCGGCGAGGAGGGTGGCGAAGGATGACAGTCTGGAAATGGCCGAACAATTTCCAAGCCACATTCGTAACGAGCACGGCTGCCGACAGGTTCAGAGCCGACGACACGCTTGATTGCGGCCTCAGATGTTCTTGATTCTCGCCCTAAAATTCGGGTTCGTCAGCTTCAAACGCCTTTGCTGAGCCGCGATGAAGAGTTCGGTTGTAATGATTGGAGGGTATCGCCCCAGAACAAAACCTCTCGGTGCCACCTGAAGTCCTGCATAGTTCGGATCGGCGAGTATTGCGTGCACATGACGCCGCCGCCATTCGTTGCCGCCGAGTAGGCCCGGGCTCACTTCCATTGGAAGGTCATATGAGAGCACGTCCATCGCTTTATGTTCATTGACATAGTGCTGGAAGACGAATCTCACGACCTCCGCTTCGTCATGTTGAATCTGGCAATGTCCCTGTTCGTCAAAGGAATAACCGAACTTCATCGACTCGTTCCTATTCAGTGCTGGCTAGTGTTGCCTCGATAATGCGCAACTCCGCCACAGAAAAAAACAATCACGGCCAGAGTAGCGCTTAAGATTTTCCTGGCCAATCTAAGTGCTCCGTTCTTCTTTTGGCCGGTAGTAGCGAAGGCTTGATGCCACGTCATATAGACCTTCGAGCCATGTTGTTGGTGATGAAAGATTGGGCGCCTTTGCATATGCTTCGCGGACGGCCGGCCAGAAGAAGGCACTCTCAACGGCGGACATTTGAGCACAACCTGTTCGGGTACTTCCTTGTCCGTAGTAGCCCACAAGGCGGGATCTCAAGGAGGAGATGTTTTCCCTATCCATGTTTTTTTCAGCCCGGCGAGTCATTTCCAATAGGCCGTCTATCATCGCTCGGCAAACATCTTCTGAGTCGATACCATACAAGTTGGCCATGTTTCCCTCTAGCCTATCCTTGGCCAATCCAAAACGCAGGAACGACAAATTGCAACCAACCGTTGAGGCCGGTTCTGTTCCTCATTTACGGCGGAACCCCACCAAACAGGACATTGATCCGTGGGCAAGCACGTGTCAGTGACTTGGGACACAGATGAACATTACGGGACGGTTTGGTTCCGCAATTCTGTAGCGGTGGAATTCTCCAACCCTCAAGATCGGTTACAGACGGTAGCGCATTATCGGTTGTTTCGTCTGGCGCAGTGGGGCATCCAGTTCATCCATTCATCAACGGTTCGCTCCACTCCGATCCACGTTGCCGAATCCGCCCAACCGGTTCAAAGCGTCTACGTAAGCCTTTGCGCTCGCCTCGATGACGTCGGTAGAAGCGCCGCGGCCAATGATGCGTCGGTTGCCGATTTCCAGTTGTACGGTGACCTCTCCCATGGCCTCCGTGCCTTCGGTCACGGCTCGAATGTCATATCTCAAAAGCTTCGCAGTGGTGGTGGTAAGTCCCGCGATCGCTTTGTATGCGGCATCGACTGGGCCGTCGCCAACCGACGCTCCTTGCTTCATTTTGCCGTTCACCCGCAAACGCACCGTAGCGGTCGGAATGGCGGTCGTACCGCTGTAACTCTGCAGATACTCGAGCTTCAGATGTTGTGGCCCCGGAGGCAATTCATCGTGAATCAGTGCAAGCAGGTCCTCGTCGAGCACTTCCTGCTTTTTATCGGCCACGACAAGGAATCGTTGATACATCGAGTCAAGCTCTTGTCGAGAGAGTTTGTACCCAAGCTTCTCGAGCCGGGAGCGAAGTCCAGCCCGTCCCGTGCGCGCCGTCAAGACGACCCGACTCCCGGTAAATCCAACGTCAGCGGGATGCATGATTTCGTAGGTCTGCCGGTCTTTTAGAAACCCGTCCACGTGGATACCGGAACTATGCGCGAACGCATTCGAGCCGACGACCGCTTTATTGGCTGGAACTGGCATTCCAAGCATGTCGGCGACCATGCGACTAGTCCGGAAGAACTCTTTAGCGTCGACTCCGGTGCTCAGCCCGTAATAGTCGGCACGGGTGCGAATGCCCATGACGATTTCTTCCAGTGCGGCGTTACCGGCCCGCTCGCCGATTCCGTTGATCGTCCCTTCTACCTGCCGCGCACCATTGCGAATACCCGCTAGGGAATTGGCGACCGCAAGACCAAGATCATCGTGACAGTGAACACTGATGGTCGCGCGCCCGATGTTCGGAACGTTCTCGCGAATACTGCGAATGAGGTCACCGTACTGCTCGGGAACGGTGTAGCCGGTCGTATCAGGTATGTTGACGACTGTTGCGCCTGCATCGATGACTGCCTCCAGCATCTCGAATAGGTACGAGGGAACCGCACGACCGGCATCTTCGGCGTAGAATTCAACGTCGCCAACACAGTTACGCGAACGTCTTACGGCATCCACGGCAAGGGCTACGAGTCTTGCCTTCTTGCTTTCAAGCGTCTTCCCATATCGCTCGTCGCGGAACTTGCCCATGATATGAATGTCAGAAACACCGATGCCGGTGTGAATGCGAGGGCGCGCCGCCTTGGCGAGGGCCCTGCCACAGGACTCGATGTCGGCGGCAACCGCGCGAGACAGCGCGCAGATCGTAGGCCCCTTGATCTCCTGCGCAATCTTTCGAACGGCGTCAAAGTCTTCCGGAGACGATGCCGGAAACCCGGCCTCGATAACGTCCACTTTCAATCGGGCGAGTTGTCGTGCAAGCGTGATCTTGTCGCGACTCCCCAAACGGGTTCCCGCTGCCTGCTCGCCATCTCTGAGAGTAGTATCAAACACTGCGATCTTTGAGGTTGCCTTCATTTCGATCTCCTCGAGCGTGCCCGGCGGCACTTGCGGGATTTCGGGCTTCCCACTGCCAACTGGGCTCAAAAGCGGTCATCCGCGAGCAGAATTCGCCACGCCTTGCAGTCCTTGGCGTGTAGATTCAAGCGTCTTTATCAGCGACTCTTTGGGGAGCTTTTGGATGATGGGTTCGATAATCCAACCCAGTCCCAAAGGGACGTCACGGGTCAGCGAGATGGCCCGGCATTCAAGGTACACACCAGCATCGCGCTCTTGGAATCTCCAGTAAGAGTTAAGGCGCCATAGAAACCCGTAACCTGTGTCGGGGGGAAGTACCATTTCCTTGGGAGTTCCGGGATTCTGCACCTCTGCAACTCTGGTAGTGTGCGAGCGGCATACCCAGCGTGTGGGGTCCACGGGAGCATAATGGACCTTGTGGTCCGTATCGAGTACAACCGTTAAGATTTTCTTCTTGAGAAGCCGCAAGTAAATTTGAAAATCGTTGTGATGGCGGCCCAGCAACTTTGAGGACATCACCTCGGGTTTGTAAATATTCTTGTGGTTGTCGTAGTCCTGGATGAGCGCCAACGTTTGGGCCATGTTTGCATCCTGGAGGAATGCTGAGCCGATCCAGTCATGGATCAGGCCATGCGACAGTTTGACCGGCCCTTGGCCGGACCAGAACTGCGCCACGATCTGTCCTCTCTGGATCTGTTGGGCTCTCCCCGCATCGGAGTCCGACCACAGGAATGAACCGCCGCCCAAAAAGGTCTGGTCCATTTGTTTTTCGGCGCGCCGAATGTAGCTTTCAAAGGCGGCCAAGGTTTCAGGCCGTAAGAGGGTAGGCTTTACAGGTTGCGCCATTTCGCACCTCCATTGGTTCATCAAATGGGACTGAGCAGATTACTGAGAGAGAAGATTGCTGTCTCATCAGGCGCGGTGCTTCAGTGAGCGACGGGTAGGTTTCTTGCGCTGCGCGAGGCGGGTCTGCAATTTCTCAATGTGATGGCGGAGTCGTTCGACTTCGTTGTTCCGTGCAGTCGGTGGCGACGAGTGGCCTACCAGCAGTTTGCGCACGTAGTCGAATGGGGTCGACGCGGCGTTCTTCGCCTGCGATAGCCTGGAATTAACGGATTTTTGGGCCAGTTGATAAAGGTCGAGCGTGTTGCTGAGATACCAAGACAAAAAATCATGGGTAGCTTTATCGGAGGCTCTGACGATCTGTGTCAAAAGTTGTAGGGGCAGGGCAAGCTGTCGTTCCTTGGCGGTCTCGGCGATGATTTGCGTGAGGATGATGTGGGTTACATCCTTGCCGGTGCGTCCATCTACTACGCGGACTTCGCTGCCATCGCGAACCATGCGGGCGATATCGTCCAGCTTTACATAGCGGCTTGCACTCGTATCGTAGAGCCGCCGATCGCTGTATTTGCGGATGAGAACATCAGGGTTGTTCATATCGCACCCGGGAGGCTGTTGGCCGTCCAGCCGCACTTTCAGAAAGAGCTTGACAGGGCCGAAACAGGGCCGTAACGTGAGGCTAATACTGCAACGCAGTATAGCGCGAAACGAAAGGAGATTCAATCATGATCCCGAAAGAAAAAAAATCATCTCGAGCCTCCCCGCACGCGAACCCGCTGATGGGGTGGGCGCGACAGGGCATCCAGAGTTTTGTGGCGGCACAGAAAATCCTGCTGGATCTGGCAGCTCAAGAAAATGCTTTGCTTGTCGGAATGGTCCGGGAGAATCTTGGCAAATCCACTTCCCAACCAGTGGCAACGCTGGCAGGGTTAGCGGATATGGGCGTCAGGAACTTCACATCAGCAGGGAAGATCCTGTTGGACTTGGCTGCTGGGGAGACTGCGCTGGTGGTGGATGGCGTGAAAGAAGGATTGCGGCTTCCGGCGGCCGGGAGTGCTGTGGCCGAGGTGGCACGCCATCGCGTGGATACCTTAGTCGGGATGCAAAAACACTTGCTCGAGGCAGCCGCGGAGCAGACTCATGCCATGGCTGAATCCTATCAAGAAGGCAAAGGGTTCATGGCTGGGGCGAAGGTAGTTGAACTCGCACGGCGCGGTATCGAGGGCTTTGTGAAGAGCGAAAAGAAGTTCCTTGATCTGGCATCGCATGAGATCAGCGTTGCCACCAAGGGGAGCAAGCCTAGTGGAAAGCCGCGGGACCGGATGGAAGTGTTGACCAACCTGGCGCGGCGCGGGGCTGAGAAATATATTGACGCACAGAAACGGCTTTTGGAACTGGCCATCGAGGAGTTGGACACGGCTAGAAAAACCAGGAGCGATCGCAAAGTACCAGCGCGGACGCCGCAGCATTCTTGGGGAGAATTGACGGAGAAGGGCGTTAAGAACTTGATGGCTGCGGAAAAGTCGTTGCTGGATCTTGCCATCAAAGCGAAAGGGAGAGTGCCTCGGAAGAACCGCAAGACTGGTCCGCGAGCGGGAAGAAGCAGGGTGCACGTAAGCACGCGCAAGGCAGCCGGGGAGAGGACGGCTGTTGCCGTTTAGTTTCGCTCCCGCTCGGCGCCCCAGGACGGTGTCAATCCTTCTTAGTGGAGACTCAGCTGTCGATTGCCGCCAGGTCCAGCGAGAATGGAACGCCAGTTAGCCGATCTGCGAGTTGCTCAGGTGGCCATGTCTTGCTCTGTTCATTTTTTTGAGTAGAGTGTGGAAAATATGACTCCTCGCCGACGCGTGCGGCCAAAAGAGCAAAGAGCAGAACCGTTGCCCATCTGGCACGAGTGGCTGGTGGGTGTCGAGTTGGCATTTCTGCGGTTGTCACCACTGTACTGGGGCTATGGAATACCCCACGGGAATGGCGCGGCTGTCATTCTGGTCCCAGGATTTCTGAGTACCAATCTTTACCTGACGCAGTTTCGCAGCTGGCTGCGCCGTATTGGCTACGAGGCATTCTATTCCGGCATCCAGCTGAATGCTGACTGTCCCAACCTCTTGATCCGGCGACACTTGAATGAGTCAATCCAGCAGGCCTATCGTGCAACCGGCAGAAAGATTCATCTGGTCGGCCACAGTCTGGGTGGCTCAATCGCGCTGGCCGCGGCGTCGCAAATTCCTGACCGCGTAGCGTCGGTGATTACGCTAGGGGCGCCAATCCGAGGAGTTGCGGGACATGCGTCCATCCTGCTCGCCGCCGATCTTGTGCGAAAGCAGATTCTAGAGAAACATGGCCATGGCGTGCTGCCGACTTGTTACACGTCCCGATGCACGTGTGATTTTCTAGAATCGCTCAAAGGAAAGCTGCCAAGATCGGTCCGCCAGACCGCCATCTACACCAGGAACGACGGAATCGTGGATTGGCACGTCTGCCGCACCGGCAATCCGGCGGTCGACGTTGAGGTATCCGCCACGCACATCGGAATGGTCTTTAGCCCACTGGTCTACAGTGTTGTCGCACATCGCTTGGCGGGGGAATGAATTTAAGAGGTCTGCGCCATAGCAATTGGGCAACTCGGCTCCCATCCTCCAGGTCTGGAATGCAGGCAACCGCAACACTAGAAGAAATGTGTATGAAAGAGCAATACCGCTCAATGGGCGTGTGTCGGAAGACGCAGGAGAGTGAGGAATCACGCAGTCCCGTGATGGCAGACGGAGAAGGACTGTTGGGGAATTGGGAGGTTAAGAGAATGAAAAGATTGGCTCGGATAGTGCAGGTGCAATACTGGGGTGAACCCGTATTGCGTGGGGTTTTGCAATGAGTGCTGGCTGATAAAACAGAGCAGAGATGTTCTGGCAGCCAAAACTACTTTCGTCCCGGTCGCCCAGACTGCGAACAAGAGACTAAGAGGTTTCCTCATTGCCAATGACTCCGAGAGATAGACTTCGGGGGCAGCAATGGGCGCCAGCGAATCGGTTCAGGAACGGATGCAAGTCCCGCTTGCCGGAGAATGCCTCAGTATAGAACGAATTGCCTACCTGGACGGTCTCGTTAGTCGAGCCCGAACCGCAGCCGTCGTCTTTACCCAATTCACCCAAGAGGACGTCGATCACATCGTCAAGTCGATGGTTCTGGTTGGCTTGGATCAAGCTCAACACCTCGCCCGCTTGGCAGTTGAGGAAACCAAGCTCGGAGTCATGGAAGACAAGGTCATCAAGAACATGGTGGCCACGGAATTCGCCTATCACTATATAAAGGACAAACGCACCGTCGGCATCATTCGGGAGTTTCCCGAGCGCAATCTCGTCGAGATGGCTGAACCGATCGGAGTGATCTTCGCACTCACACCGATTACGAACCCGACGTCCACGGTGCTCTTCAAATGCATCATGGCCATCAAGACGCGCAACGCGGTCATATTCAGCCCCCATCCGAGTGCCTGGCGTTGTTCGTCCGAAGCCGTAAGGATCATGTACGAGACCGCGCTGAAGCACGGTGCACCCGAAGGGGTATTTTCATGCCTGGATTCGCACACACTCCTGGACAACGCCTACCTGATGCGACACCCCGACGTGAGCCTGATTGATGCCACCGGCGGGACCGGAGCAGTCAAGGCTGCCTATAGCTCCGGTAAGCCAGCCCTGGGGGTTGGGCCGGGCAACACGCCGGTGTACCTGGAAAAAACGGCGGACCTGAATACCGCCGTGGTAGACATCATCGTTTCCAAAACGTTCGATAACGGAACCATTTGTGCGTCAGAGCAAACGGTGGTGATCGATGATGAGATTTACGACATCGCGCTGAACAAATTTGCGGAGCTCGGCACACACATCTGTAACGAGAAAGAAACGCAGCTGTTGGCGCGCACGGTAATCGACCCTAAAACGGGGTTTATGGAACCCATGGCCGTCGGGCAGAAAGCTGTCGATATCGCCCGTAGGGTCGGTCTTTCTGTGAAGCCGAACACCAAACTCCTGATTGCAGAGATTCATGGCGTAGGGCGCGAACATCCGCTGTCGGTTGAGAAGCTATTCCCGCTGCTTTCGGTCTATCGGGCGAAATCCGTCGATGAGGCGTTCAGGGTATGCGTCGACTTGAATCATGCCGGTGGGCTTGGCCACACGGCGGTCATTTTCTCGCGCAACGATGCGGTTATCCGCAAGTTCGGTGAGGTCATGAACGCGGGGCGAATCATTGTGAACTCGCCAGGTTCAGTCGGGGCGGTAGGCGGCGTGTACAACGATTTGGTGCCCACGTTCTCCTTCGGATGTGGCACCGGCGGCGGCAACAGCACGACTGATAACGTAAATATCTATCACTACCTCAATATCAAGCGTGTAGCTCGGAGGACACAAGCGCATATGTGGTTTCGCGTTCCCAACCAGATCTATTTCAATATGAACGCCGTGGAAAATGTGCACCGGTTTCCATCCCGCTCCACCATCATCGTTACGAATCCGGCTTTAGAGCATCTCGGGCACGCCGACCTGGTCCGGCGCTACCTTCCGGAAGGAACCCACGTCCACGTCTCGGTCATTCCCGATGCCGAGCCCGAGGTCAAGGTGGTCATGCAGGGAGTGGAGGAGCTCAATTCTTACAAGGCGGACCAGATCATTGCGTTAGGCGGCGGGTCGGTGATTGATGCCGCCAAGATTATGAAACTCAAGTACGAGTCGCCGGAGGCTAACCTGGAAGAACTGGCCACGCCCTTTCTGGATCTGCGCAAGCGCGTTATCCAGTACCCCACCGGGAAAACCACCACGGTGCGGCTGATTGCCATCTCCACCACCAGTGGAACAGGAAGCGAAGTCACTCCCTTTGCCGTCCTGACCGACAAAGAGCAGGGGCGCAAAGTGACGCTTGCCGACTACTCGCTGACTCCGGATGTGGCGATTGTTGATCCACAATTTGTCATGTCTATGCCGAAGGGCCTCACTGCAGATACTGGCATCGACTGCTTGACCCACGCCTTGGAAGCTGGAGTTTCTACTTACGCTTCAGCCTATACGGATGCTAACGCCATGCAGGCGATCCAGATGGTCTTCAAATACCTGCCGATCGCCTACAAGCATCCGCAGGATGAAGAGGCGCGAAGCATGATGCACAATGCCGCCTGCATTGCGGCGATGGCGTTCTCCAACGCGTCAGTGGGAGTCAATCATGCGTTGGCGCATGCTTTCGGAGCGCGCTTCGGCGTCGCGCACGGCCGGGCCAACGCGCTCATGTTGCCGCACGTTATCGCGTACAACGCGTCGGTACCAACGAAGTTCCTGCCTTCGCCGTACCAAAAGGGTTTTGTTGCTAATACAAAATACGCCGCAGTTGCGGATTTGTTGGGTTTGGGTGGTAACACGATTGGAGAAAAGGTGAGGAACTTGGTAGCAGCGACGGAGCAGTTACTCGACGAGTTGGGGTTTCCGCGTTCGATCGCCGACTTGGGAATCTCGAAGGAAGAATTCGAAGGGGCGATGCCTGATTTGACCAAGCTGGCCTTTGACGATCCGTCCTGGCTGTCGAACCCTCGCATGCCACTGATGAGCGAGTTGGCCGAGCTGTTTTGGAAGGCTTATCAGGGGCGAGGTCTGGCGTTGGTGGCTGGAGCAGCTCAGCAACAAACCGCGTACTAAATGGTGGTGTGTATGGCACTGACCGTCGTGTGGCTTAAGTCTGACGAAGAACGCATTGCGCAAGCCCTGCAAGAAGCCATGGGGAAACTGAACAGTATCGAAAACAAAGTGATTTTGGATTTCTCGTCGGTGCGCCGAATCGACTCGGGCGAACTCAGGGTGATGGAAGACTTCGTAGGAATCGCCGATAGCAGAGGAGTCAAGATCGTGTTGCGTGGCGTCAGCGTCGATATCTATAAGGTGCTGAAACTGGTGAAGCTGGCTCCGCGCTTTGTTTTCTCGAACTAAGCGGCGCAATTTGCCAGGCAACCGGAGTTCAACCAGTGAAGAGGAGATTAGCCGTGCAGAGCGATGGACATGGTGACGTGCAGAGTGATCGCCTTTCCTGGGGTGACACGGTTTTCCTGAATCTTGAACGCGAGGGCATGCCCCTCAACGTCGCTTGTGTTTGCGTGTGTGAGGGCGAAATCCCTTTCCATGATTGCGTCCAGTTTGTTGAATCGAAGTTGCCTCTGCTACCCCGCTACCAGAAGCGGGTGGTGCCCTCACTATTTAACGTCGGCCTCCCTACCTGGGAATACGACCCGGCTTTCGACATTCGTAGGCACGTGCTTGAGGTGACGCTCAAACACGGTTCTGACGCGGAGTTGAAGAGGATTGCCGGGAAGATTCTGAGCACGGTGATGGACCGGCAGCATCCGCTATGGGATCTGACCGTTGTCCATGGGCTGAAAGGTAATCGTAGCGGACTGATCCTGCGCCTTCACCACTGCCTCGGCGATGGCATCGCTGGCGTTGGGGTCATGAATGTGCTTATGGATACGAGCCCTGTGGCACCGCGTTTGCCCAAACGGAAGGTTCGTCGCCGTGCGCCGCCACCGCGTGGCGTCTTAACTTCAATCGCTAGTGGTTGCGTCGATTCCTATTCTGATTTCGTCAATAGGATCCTCTCCGCCCTGACTGACGTATCGAGCATGGTCGAGCGGCTCCTTGCGGACACTGGAACTCTCGCCCCGGACGAATTCACCCGTCTCCTCCCGGAACTCAGTTCGCCGACCGAGCGGTTGCGCTTCAACGTTCTCTACCGCGGGCCGCAGAAGTTTGCGTGCGCGGAAATTCCGCTGGCAGATATCAAAGCCATCCGTCACACCTGCGGAACCAGCGTGAATGACGTCATTCTTACACTTGTCACCGCTACGGTTCGCCGTTACCTCGAACTGCATGGGGACCGCATGAAGGGGCGGCTGCTGCGCTTGATGGTTCCGGTCAATCTCCGCGGCGCCGACAATGCGAGCGAACTGGGAAATCGCATCTCCCTGGTTCCGGTTACGATCCCGCTGGATATTCGCAATCCTCGGAAGCTGCTCGCCGGCGTCCATCAGAGAACCGAGTTTTTGAAACGCTCACACGCTGCTGAACTGGTCGGCTTGGCCGCTGGGTTGATCAGCATGTTTCCGAATTCGGCGCAGGCACTGGGCGGCAGCATCCTGAGCCGGTTACCATTCACACCGTTTAACATGGTCTGCACCAACGTGCCTGGGCCACCGTATCCGCTGTACGTACTCGGTCACAAGATCCTGCATTGCTACCCCTATGTGCCGGTCGGCGGCGAGATGGCGCTCAACTGCGCGATCTTGACCTATAACGACACGACATATTTTGGGTTCAGCGGAGATGTGCATGCAGCACCGGACTTGCGGCGTTTGGAAGCTCTCCTGAGATTGAGTTTCAAGGAACTGCGAGAGGCCGCTGGAGTCCGACCTGTGCATAGCCAAGAGAAAAAGAAAACAAAAAAGGTGAACCCAAGAGAGAAAAAAGTGTCTTCGGCACCGACAACCGCTCCGGCGTCAGACCCAGCTTCCATTTCGCAAAGGCCTGTGGCCTCGGTCGATTCAGCAATCGCAGCAAAGCCCTCAGATACGCAGAAAGGTACCCTGACGCAGTTGATCGCTTAGGGACCGTTAGGCAAGTGAGCAGAAAACGTGGTAGAGATGCAGTCAACAGCGCAATTGGCATTCTGGTTGGGCACGGGCCGAATCTTGTTCCTGATGATTCATGTCTTGGGTGTCGCCTTATTTTCCTACATTGTGGCTCGACGCCTGGTTCCGCTCCTTCAGGGAGAACGGGATTTTCGCTTTGATCAGCCGTGGGTCCGGCTGGAAAGGGTTCTGAAGTATTGGTTGGGGCAGTGGAAACAACCACGCTACCGAGCCGCGGGAACCCTGCACATTTTCATTTTTGCGGGCTTCCTGGTATTGGCCATTCGTGCTTTTTCTGTACTGATTGTCGGCGTCTCTCAGGATTTTGTCATGCCCGGCCTTTCCGGAAGGGCCGGCCATATCTACGACATCATTACGGATTACGCCGCCACTGTTGTTTTCCTTTGCATGGTCGTCGCCATAGTTCGCCGCCTTATTTTCAAACCTGCGCGGTACGCCGTACCAGCGAAGTACGGCAAGAGCCACACGGCCGATGCCATCTTTCTTCTGGTGCTGATCGCGCTACTGATGCTGGCTGACAGTCTTTTTGCAGCCGTTAAGGGCGCCGCGCTGTCGTCGCAGGGTCAGCCCGTTGAAGCGTTGGCAGCGTTTTCGCTTCCGTGGATATTGCGTAATGCTCTCGTCGCAACTCCCCTAGCTACGCTCGGGAAGCTCTATTTCAGCGCTTATCTTGTCCATCAGCTGACCTTCTATTTCTTGCTCTGCTATCGACCGTTTGGCATCCAGTTCCATGTGGAAACCTCTCTCTTCAATATTTATTTCGCAAAGTTGGACCGGGAGATTCTAAAGCCGGTCAGGTGGGGCGTGAGCGACGAACATCTGGATCAGGTGAAATCATTCGGCGTGAAGACATTCGAAGACTTCACCTGGAAACACATGCTCGACTTCTATTCCTGTGCCGACTGTGGGCGGTGTTCAGACAATTGCCCGGCCAATTCGGTGGGTAGGCCGTTGTCGCCGCGATTCATCACAATCAAAGCGAGAGATTACAGTTTCCAGCACTATCCGGTTTTTGGACACGTGAGCAAAGGCACGGAGCTGGTTGGCAGTATCTACTCACCGGATGAAATCTGGTCGTGTACGACTTGCGGCGCTTGTGAACAGGAATGCCCGTTGCTGCTGGAATACATCGACAAGATCGTGGATTTGCGGCGGGGTATGGTCGATGCAGGAAACGTGCCCCAGTCCCTACAAAAGCCGCTGAAGGGTCTGGAAAGCCGTGGCAATCCTTACGGCAAGTTGGAGAAGAAAAGAGCTGATTGGGCTAACGCCAAGGAATTCCAGCGAACCCGCCACGTCAAAACCCTCAGCGACCACGATGGCACCAGCACTCTGTATTTTGTCGACAGCATCACCTCCTACGATGACCGCATGCAGGCTATTGGTCGCGCAACGGCGAAGATACTCGACCATGTTGGCGAGAATTTCGGAATCCTTGGCGCAGCGGAAAGAGACAGCGGCCATGAGGTCCGGCGATTCGGCGAAGAGACGCTTTTCATGGCCTTGCGGGACCATAACGTCGATGCCATCAAAGCCTCCGGGGTCCAGCGCGTTGTCACCGCCGACCCGCATGCTTACAACGCGCTGAAACACGACTACCAGGATGTGCCGGCCGTGGAACACATCAGCCAGCTGATCGCCAGGGAAGTGAGAGCAGGCAAGATCAAGTTCAATCCGATAGAAAACAAGAACGAGGTGTACACCTACCATGATCCCTGCTATCTCGGTCGCCACAACCAGATTTACGACCAACCGCGCGACGTGTTGGATGCGATTCCTGGTTTGACGAGAGTGGAAATGAGCCGGTCCCGAGACCGCTCATTTTGCTGCGGTGGTGGTGGACTGATGCTGTTCTACGAGCCGAAAGAAGACCAGAGGATGGGAGTGAAGAGAGTGCAGATGGCGGCCGACGCGGGGGCCAATGTGATCGTCACCGCTTGTCCGTTCTGCATGGTGAATATTGAAGATGCGATCAAGGTTGCAGGTAGGGAAGGGAAGATGACCGTTATCGACCTAGCGGAATTAGTGGACCGGCAAATCGCGCGTGAATGCGTAACTGAAATGAAACAGTCGGTTGGCGAAATCCCGGAGTGCGTGACGGCTTCGTCTGATGGTCTCCAGTGAGATTGAGTTAAGCGCCATTCGTGGAGGTAAACGTGGAGATTCTAGTTTGCGTAAGAAGAGTACCTGACACATCGGAAAACGAGATTGTGCTCAACCGCGCGGGAAACGAAATCGAGCGTGACGAGTTGGTGTATTCGATCAACGAAGCAGACAACTACGCGGTCGAAGAAGCCCTGCAGATGGTTGCCAAAGTCGGTGGCAACGTCACCGTCGCGACGGTTGGTGGCGAAGACGACGAAGAGGTACTGCGCCGGGAGATGGCCATGGGTGCGACCCGTGGGGTCCTGATCACAGATGAAGCGTTCAGCGGATCAGATGGTAGAGGCATCGCCACCATCCTGAGAGCGTTTGTGCAGCAGGGACACTACGACCTGATTCTGACCGGAGTTCAGGCCGAGGACGGTGGTGCCCAGATAGGCGGAATGTTGGCGGCGCTCCTGGACTATCCGTTTGCATCGTTGGTCAATTGCATTGAAGTGCTGAAAGACGGAAAACTGAAAATCAGCCGGGAAATCGAAGGCGGCAACAAGGAATGGAATGAAGTCGATCTGCCTTGTGTGCTGTCGATTCAGACCGGAATTAATGAACCACGTTATGTGGGCATGCGAGGAATCCGGCAGGTAGCGTCCATCCCGATCCCAACTTTCAGCGCGGCGGAACTGGAAATTGCGCCGAGCGTGGTAGGAGAGGCTGCCGCCCGAGTGAAACGGCTGGACTACTTCGTCCCCTCGCTGGGGGAAGGCGCCGAAATCCTGCATGGCAGCCGGGAAGAAAATGTGAACAAAGTTCTGGAGTTAGTGGCAGCCAAAGGAGGGTTGAAATAATGGCTCGCATCTTCGCTTACATCGCACACAGAGGTGGCATCGTGGCGGATTCCGCCTCCGAACTGGCAGCCGCGGCCCGAAAGATCGATGCTACTGCTCCGTTGACGGCCATTCTCACCGGTTGGAGCGCTGACCTCGATGCGGCTTGCAATACCCTTGGTGATTCCTACCCGGAGGTTTGGAAAATTGCAAATGAGGTTCTTGCATATCCCAATGCCGAATTGGTCCGCAAAGCCCTGCAGAAGGTCCTGCCAAGCAACAGCATTGTGTTAGTAGGCCATGAGCATTTCGGAATCGATCTTGCGCCGGGTCTTTCCATCAAGATGAATTCGGCCTTCGTTTCCGACGTACTGGATATCGCCGAGGTTGAAGGTGCCTACCTAACGGTAGTCCGCCAGGAATTCGGGGGACAGGTGAGCACTCATGTCCGATGTGACATTTCCTCGGGCGCGGTGCTGACGATACGTCCCGGGGCGTTCAAGGCGGCAGAGATTACCGGGTGTCGCGGCCTGATCGTCGACAAATCTGCCGAGGCGGGCTCCCTTGCAGCGGGCCGGCGCTATCTGGAAACGACGGTCGCCGAAGCGGGTGAAGTGGATATCACCAAGTACAACGTATTGGTTTCTATTGGCCGTGGCATTCAGGAAAAAGACAATGTGGCCATCGCGCTGGAACTAGCTGACGCCATGGGTGCGGCGGTGAGCTGCTCAAGGCCCGTCGTCGACGCCAAATGGATGGAGAAGTCGCGTCAGGTCGGTTCATCGGGGAAAACCGTTAAGCCAAAAGTCTATCTAGCATGCGGTATCAGCGGTGCGTTCCAACATCTGGCTGGCATTAAAGGCAGTCCTTACCTGATCGCCATTAACAAGAATCCAAAGGCTCCGATCTTTCAGGTGGCGGACGTCGGAGTGGTCGACGACATCCTGGAGTTTTTGCCGGAATTGACCAACAAAGTCCGCGAAATGCGTGGTGTTACAGCAAAGTGAGGCACGGCTCATGATCGCAAATAAAACGTTGAAGCTAAGTTTGAAATCTCTAAGGGACTTCGCCAAGAAACGCTTGCCGGACGAGGTGCTCCGAGAGCTGGATGATCGTGATGAATGTCCGCTCGACGTTGTTCGCGACATGTGCAGCCCGGATCAGCTAGGCATTCAACTCCTGTTTATTCCCGAAGAGTTTGGCGGCATGGGCGGCGGGGCCTTCGATGTGTATTGCGTCTGTGAAGAGATGGCGCGCATTGATCTGGGAGTTGCCACCGCGGTGCTGGCCACGTTTCTCGGAAGCGATCCGATCACCGTCGGTGCCACTCCGGCGCAAAAGAAAAAGTGGCTGACGCGTATCGCCGAGGAGGGATTGTTGTTTGCCTACGGCGCGACGGAGCCGGAAGCCGGCAGCGATCTAGGGGCGCTTCGCACTACCGCGGACCCATTCACCCAAGACGGCCGCGTCATCGGATACAAGATCAACGGTAACAAGCAGTGGATCAGTAACGGTGGAGTGGCGGATGCCTACACCGTCTTGGCCAATACACCCAGCGGTCCAAGTTGGTTCATCGTAGAGAAAGGCGCGAAGGGTTTCACTCACGACGAACCGGAAGATAAGCACGGTATCCGTCTTAGTAACACAGCGGCGCTTGCGTTCAATGATGTTTATGTCGATGCCGACCGGCTCGTCGGTGGTGTTGAAGGCCAAGGACTGAATCAAGCACAGGCGGTCTTCGGCTATACGCGCTTGATGGTGGCGGCATTTGGCCTCGGGGCGGGCTGGGCAGCGCTCGATCGGGCAATTCCTTATTCCACCAAACGCATCCAGGCGGGAGCACCCCTCTCGCAGAAACAGGGCTACACGCACAAGTTGATCGTGCCGCACGTGGCTCGTCTTGAGGCTGCCCGCGCATATATCGAGGAAACGGCAGAGCGCATCGACGCCGGTACCGAAGGAAGCCTGAACACCGAGGGCGCCATCGCAAAGTACATGGCCACCGAAGCCGGCAATGGAGCCGCCGAGGCGAGCATCCAGGCGCTCGGTGGGTACGGTTACACGCACGAATATATGGTTGAAAAAATCAGCCGGGACGTTCGTATCACCACGATTTACGAGGGTACGTCCGAGATCATGGAAATGACGATCAGCCGCGACCGTTGGCAGTCTCATCTGAAAACGCGCGGACGGCATTATCACGAGCGGGCGTGCGAGTTCGAAACGTTGCACGCCCGCCAGCCGAGTGTCGGTGCGGATATGGCGGCACTGGCTTTGCACGCATTGGCCGAAGTTATGGAAAGGGCGCGCGCAGCGCGGCTCACCCGCTATCAGCATATTCTGCTGCGTTTGGGCGAGTTGATCGCCTATGCGGAGTGTGCGGGCAGTCTATCTCGCCGCGCCGCACTTCTGTCTGAAGGCAAGCTCACGGAAAAAGCGAACCGACGATTCGATGCAACCGCGCTGGCAGCGATCAGTCGCCTCTTTGCCCGCGACGCCGCGCTTAAGGTGGCCGAAGAGGGTTTGCGCTGGGTCGCCGGAGCCGGAGGCATCCGCGATGCCGAGATGGCGGGGTTTGAAACCAGCCTGGGATTGCCCACCATTCACCGCGCGCAGTCAGGCCTGATTTCCGATATGGATTACGTAGCAGACGCACTGTACGGCCGCACGGCCAAGCACACGGAAGTGGCTGCATAGCACTTTTAGCCGGGTTCTGCAGGAGTTTCGTCATGGAAAGTACTTCTCATCGCGCCATAGCCATTGTGGGAGTTGGAGCCGTTTTACCCGATGCTCCGAATCTAGCGACTTTCTGGAAAAACGTGAAAGACGGCCGCTACAGCATCAGCGAAGTTACACCCAACCGCTGGGACCCGGCCCTTTACTACGATTCCGATCACGACGTCCCGGACAAGACGTATTCAAAGATCGGTGGATGGGTGCGTGAGTTCGTGTGGGATCCCATCAAGTGGCATTTGCCTATCCCGCCGCGCGTCGTCGATGCCATGGATGAGTCCCAAAAGTGGGCGATCGCCTGCACACGCGAAGCGCTAGAGGACTTTGGCTATCCCAACCGGACGCTGGACACCAATCGCACTGCCGTGATCCTCGGCAATGCGATGGGCGGCGAAAAGCACTATTTCACCGTGCTGCGCGCGTACTTTCCAGAATACGCGCGCGAACTGGCGGAAAGCGTCAGTTTCAAGGCATTACCAGAGGCGGTCCGCCGGGACATTACGCGCGAATTGCACGACCGAATGGGGAAGCTGCTTCCTGAAATCACCGAAGATAGCATGCCTGGCGAATTGTCCAACTGCATTGCCGGCCGTATTGCAAACGTTTTCAACTTCCACGGTCCCAACTATGTCTGCGACGCCGCCTGCGCGTCCGCGATGGCGGCGGTCAGTTCCGCCGCAGAAGGATTAGTAGAACACTATTTCGACGTGGCGGTCACTGGAGGCATCGATCGCAACATGGGCGCCTCGACCTTCATCAAGTTCTGCAAGATCGGAGCGCTCTCGGGTACCGGCACTCGGCCCTACGCCGCGGGAGCTGACGGCTTCGTCATGGGTGAAGGGGCCGCCATCTTCATTCTCAAGCGATTGGCCGATGCCGAGCGTGACGGCGACAAGATCTACGCCGTGCTGCGCGGCATGGGCGGATCGAGCGACGGTAAAGGAAAAGGCATCACCGCACCCAACCCGATTGGCCAAAAATTAGCCATCGAGCGCGCGTGGCAGAATGCGGGATTATCGCCAGCTACGGTGACGTTGATTGAGGGCCACGGCACATCCACACGCGTGGGCGACGTTGTCGAAGTGCAAAGCATGGTCGATGTACTCAGTAATTTCCATCTCCCTTCCGGCTCGGTGGCGCTTGGTTCGGTCAAATCGAACTTCGGACACCTCAAAGGAGCAGCCGGCGCTGCGGGCCTGCTGAAAGCTGCGCTCGCGCTTCGGGACAAGATATTGCCGCCCAGCGTACATTGTGAGCACTCCAATCCGGATATCGACTTTGCCCACTCCCCGCTTTACGTCAATACCGAATTGAAACCGTGGGCCATGCCGGAAGATGGCGTGCGCCGCGCGGGTTTGAGCGCTTTTGGTTTTGGTGGTACCAATTTCCACGCCGTGCTCGAAGAATACATTCCTGGCAGGTTGAACGGAAACGGCAAGCGGTCGGTGGCAGTCAGTGAGACTCCATCGAAGGTGGAACCGTCGGCGCTGATGTCGCTGACGACTGGGGGAGATGTGTTCACTTCTTCTACATTTTCAGATCATAAATCTCCGTTACGCGGAGCACTAGTAGTCGGTGCTGCTTCCGAAACCGCGCTCGTCGAGCGTTTGCGCGTGGTCGAGGAGGAAGCCAAAGCAGGCCGGGCATCAGCGCCAACTGCCCCGGCAGAAGCAGACTTGCGTGCGCCCGAGCGCGTGGCCATTGATTATGCCAATAGCGCCGAACTCGCGGACAAAGCTGGCAATGCACGCAAAGCACTGGCGGCCAATCAACCGGCCATGTGGAAAGCCCTGCGCGCCCAAGGTATCTTCCGCGGTCACGGTCCTGCTCCTAAGGTGGCGTTCTTATATACCGGTCAAGGCTCGCAGTACGTGAACATGCTCCAGTTGCTCCGAGCAACGGAGCCGATTGTGGCTGAAACTTTTGCCGAAGCTGATCGCGTGATGACGCCGTTGCTTGGCCAGCCGCTCACCAAGTTCATCTTCGTCGACGTAGCCGATACCAAGGCCGTCGCCAAGGCTGAAGATGATCTTCGCCAAACCGCAATCACTCAGCCAGCCGTGCTGGCGACTGATCTCGCGCTGACCCGGCTCCTGGCCGCGTATGGTATCGAGCCCGATTTCACCATGGGACATAGTCTGGGCGAGTACGGAGCGTTGGTCGCGGCCGGCGGCCTCCCGTTTGCGGACGCCCTTGAAGCCGTCAGCGCTCGCGGCCGCGGAATGACTCAAGTAGCAATGGAAGATAACGGCCTCATGGCGGCAGTCTTTGCCCCTCTCGAAGAAGTCGAGCGGATTCTGAAGACGATCAACGGCTATGTCGTGATCGCCAACGTGAACAGCAACCGTCAGGCGGTAATAGGCGGTGCGAGCAAAGCGGTCCAGCAGGTCATGGAAGCCTTCAAAAAAGCTGGCTACGACGTGACCGCGTTAACGGTGAGTCATGCCTTCCACACATCGATCGTTGCCGGAGCGAGCAAGCCGCTACGCACAGTTCTGGAGCGCCTGCGCCTTGAATCGCCCCGTTTGCCAATCGTCGCCAACACTAACGGCGAGTTCTATCCTAGTGGGCCTAACGCCGCGCCTCAGATGCTGGACATTCTCACGCAGCAGGTTGCATCGCCTGTCCAATTTGTTAAGGGATTGCATACGCTATACGACGCCGGGGCTCGCATGTTTGTCGAAGTCGGGCCGAAAAAAGCCTTGCAGGGATTTGCTGAGGACGTGCTCGGCGGCCACAACGATGTCGTTTCTTTGTTTACCAACCATCCAAAGATCGGTGACATCGTTGCGTTCAACCAGGCGCTGTGCGGCCTCTATGCGGCGGGATTGGGGCGTGGAATCGCGGTAGGCTTGCGCGAGCCCGCTGTGACGTCCGTGACGACTGTTTCCGTACCAACAGAAACTTTAAAGTCCATCTCTGCAGTAGCGACGGCTACGGCCACCTCTGTCGGGCCAGTCTCTTCTGCACCAGTGGCGCCGTCGAACGGCGATCGCTACGTCGAGCTCGGTCGTTTGTTCGCTGATGTTCTCGACCGCAGCTACGAGATCTACCACGGGCGGAATGGCGTTCCCAACAGCGCCCCGGTAGTCATCACGGGAGCGGCGTTAGGTCTTCCTGGAACTGAACACATCTTTGATGATGCCAACATCGGCCGCATTCTACGGGGCGAGCAGTTTATCGATTTGATCCCCACGCGCTTCCGGAGCGCCATGCTCGATAAGCACATCACGCGTCTGGTTAAGAGCGAGAACGGAGAAGCCCGATTCGACACCATCACTGATGTCGCCGACGTCATCAAGCTGGCGGGCCGCGGCGGTGCTTTTAATCTGGAAGAGGAATTCGGAATCTCCTCCGAGCGTGTGGGTGCTCTCGACCGTGTCACCCAACTGGCGATCGCTGTGGGTATCGATGCATTACGGGATGCCGGTGTTCCGCTGGTGATGCGCTACAAAACCACCACCCGAGGGACGCAATTGCCGGATCGCTGGGGATTGCCCGATACTTTGCGCGACGGCACCGGTGTGATTTTTGCCTCCGCTTTCCCTGGATATGATTCGTTTGCAGAGGAAATGGCGCGGTATTACGCGGACCGCGAGCATCGCGAGCAGTTGGCTATGCTGGAAAGCCTGTTGACACGCGCGGTGAACGCGAATGGTGATTCCATTCTGGTGCAGGAGATCAACCGGCATATCGACGAACTGGACGCCGCCCTCAACAAAGAACCTTATGTGTTCAACCGCCGCTTCCTGCTCCGAGTTTTGTCCATGGGACATTCTCAATTTGCCGAATTCATCGGCGCCCGCGGACCCAACACTCAGGTCAACGCTGCCTGCGCAAGCACGGCACAGGCGGTAGCGTTGGCGGAGGACTGGATCCACGCCGGGCGATGCAGTCGCGTCATTGTCGTGTCTGCCGACGACGTCACCTCCGACCATCTGATCGATTGGATGGGCGCTGGCTTTTTGGCCAGTGGCGCTGCGGCCACCGACGACGTGGTTGCGGACGCCGCCATTCCTTTCGACCGTCGGCGTCACGGCATGATCATCGGCATGGGAGCCGCAGCACTGGTGGTGGAGAGCGCGGACGCCGCGCGTGAACGCGGTATCCAGCCAATCTGCGAAGTGTTGTCCACCACGACGAGCAACAGCGCCTTCCACGGTACGCGTCTCGATGTACAGCACATCGGCCAAGTGATGGAGTCCCTTGTTGCCAAGGCTGAAGCACGCAGCAACATCTCGCGCCATCAGATAGCGGGACAGACAGTTTTCGTTTCTCATGAAACCTATACACCGGCCCGTGGCGGCAGCGCCTCTGCCGAAATCCATGCACTTCGTCACGTCTTTGGAGAGGTCGCGGATCGTATCGTGATCGCGAACACCAAGGGCCTCACCGGGCATGCCATGGGCACAGGTATCGAAGATGTTGTCGCAGTCAAAGCACTAGAGACTGGTTGCGTGCCACCGGTCGCCAACTTTAAGGAAGTTGATCCGGAGTTGGGAGAGCTAAACCTGTCGAAAGGCGGTTTCTATCCCGTGGAATACGCTTTGCACTTGGGAGCGGGCTTCGGATCGCAGATCAGCATGATGCTGCTGCGCAGGGTAAAAACCCAAAACGGTAAGCGTCCCAGGCCGAGCGATCTCGGCTATGCCTATCGCATCGCCGATGCTGCCGCCTGGAGTGCTTGGCTCCATAGCGTTGCGGGCCATCCGGTCGCCGATCTGGAAGTAGTCCATCGCACCCTGCGTGTACGCGATGCGGGCTCGGGAGCGCGTGTCTCCGAAGCAGCACAGCAGTCACCAACCACAACGCAAAAGATGAAAGCACCAACCAGCACGCTGCAGGTTTCGCTGCCGTCGCTAGGGTCCGATCAGAGACCGGTGCCAGTGCAAATCCCAGTCAGTGAGTCGGCAAAAGCTCAAGCCCTCGCGTTCGGCAGTTCCGCACCGGCAAAACTCGCGATAAACGACGATCCGGTGAAAGAGAAGATATTGTTACTGGTGGCCGAGAAAACTGGTTACCCGAAAGACATGCTGGACCTAGATCTCGATCTCGAAGCGGACCTGGGCGTCGACACAGTGAAGCAGGCGGAGGTCTTCGCCACGATCCGCGAGGCTTACAACATTCTGCGCGATGAGAACCGCAAGCTCCGTGACTACCCCACATTGGCGCATGTCATCCGCTTCGTTTACGACAAGCGGCCAGACCTGACTGCAGCTCAGGCGCCGGCAAATGAAGAACCCGAGCTCACCACCCCGACGGCTGCTGTGGCCGCTGAAAAACGAGCAGATGCGGCGAGGTCCTCGCAGGTGACCGCTGGCGATGCTGTCAAAGAACGCATTCTGGCATTGGTGGTAGAGAAGACGGGCTACCCGAAGGACATGCTGGACCTGGACCTCGATCTGGAAGCAGACCTAGGCGTTGACACCGTGAAACAGGCCGAATTGTTCGCGGCCATCCGCGAAATCTACAACATTCCGCGCGATGAGAACCGCAAGCTGCGCGATTACCCAACCTTGGCGCACGTCATCCGCTTCGTGTATGACAAACGCCCCGACCTGGCTACAGCGCCGGAGGTAGCAAAAGAAGAATTTCAACTCGATACATCAAAAGCCACTATAGTCGTCGCGAAACCGGCTCCCGCTGCGACGTATACCCAAGTTATCGATGGCGACACGGTCACGGAACGCATTCTCGAGCTGGTGGTTGAGAAGACGGGTTATCCGAAAGAAATGCTGGATTTGGATCTCGATCTGGAAGCTGATCTTGGCGTCGATACCGTCAAACAAGCGGAGCTGTTTGCAGCCATTCGCGGGATCTATAGCATTCCGCGAGACGAGAACCGCAAGCTGCGCGATTACCCAACCTTGGCGCATGTGATCCGGTTTGTGTATGAGAAGCGCCCCGACCTTGCTGGGGTGCCTGCCACTGCATCCGCACCAACTGTTAGCGAGGCAACTGCGCCGACACCCGTAACGGTAGCGGCGCCAGCGGTCCCAGATGATTCCATCAAGGAGAAAGTGTTGGGCATCGTGGCCGAGAAGTCGGGCTACCCGAAAGACATGTTGGACCTGGATCTTGATCTGGAAGCAGACCTCGGTATCGACACCGTCAAACAGGCAGAGATGTTTGCGGCCGTACGAGCCGCGTACAACATTCCCCGCGACGAGAATCTCAAGCTACGCGATTTTCCTACTCTGGCCCATGTCATCAAGTTCGCCTGCGATCGGCAGCCCGGTTTGGCCCAAGTGTCTGCTCCGAGCTCTTCTGCCTTGCTGGAGAAACATGCTCCGGCGCAGGAAAAGCGGGCTACGCCTGTGCGTCCGACCCCAGTCAGTTTCGATGCCGCCAATCAGATTCCACGCCGCGTGCCGCTTCCCAACTTGCGCCCGCCTCTCGCTCGCTGCAAGCCAACCGGCGTGACGCTCGGGTCCAGTCGGCGAGTCGTCGTCATGCCGGACAAATCTGGCGCAGGAGACGCGCTGGCACAACGGCTGCAGACGATGGGCGTAGAAGTCCTCCGCCTCAACGAGGCGCTGGATGCAGACGCGCTGAAGAATTTGCTGGAGAGCTGGACGGCCGCGGGACCGGTGCATGGAGTGTATTGGCTGCCGGCGCTAGACAATGAGGGTGCGTTCAGCGAAATGGACCTTGCCACATGGCACGGAGCTCTGCAGACCCGGGTCAAATCTCTCTATGCCACCATGCGCATTCTGTATCAGCAGGTTGCGCCACCCGGTACATTCCTGGTGTCAGCGACAAGGCTTGGTGGACAGCATGGCTACGATGAGGCCGGAGCAAGAGCGCCATTGGGTGGCGCTGTCGTGGGCTTCACCAAGGCGTATAAACGCGAGCGCATGGACGCGCTGGTCAAAGCGGTCGACTTTGAAGAAGAACGAAAGCCCTCAGAGGTGGCCGAGATCCTGATTGAGGAAACCCTCCGCGATCCCGGTGCAATCGAAGTCGGCCACAAGGAGGGGCTGCGCTGGACGATTGGCCTGCAAGAACAGCTCGCCGCCGATGGCAAGCCCGGCTTAACCTTGGACAGCAAAACCGTCTTTCTCGTTACCGGAGCGGCCGGGAGTATCGTATCGGCAATCGTCGCTGATTTGGCAACGGCCTCCGGAGGCACATTCTATCTGCTGGATCTGGTGCCTGAGCCTGACCCGGAGAATCTGGATCTCAAGCGATTCATGACGGACAAGGAGAGTCTCAAGCGGGATCTGTTCGCACGAATCCAAGCCCGCGGTGAACGAGCGACGCCAGCCCTGGTGGAAAAAGAGCTGGCAGCCCTGGAAAGAGCGCAAGCCGCACACAGCGCCATCACTGCGGTGCGAGACGCTGGCGGCATCGCAAACTACTTCAGCGTCAACCTGACAGACGCCGACGCTCTAGCCAAAGTCATCAAGCAGGTACGAGAGCGCAGCGGACACATCGATGTGCTTCTGCACGCTGCTGGCACGGAACGCAGCCATTTCTTGCCGGACAAGGACTCACGTGAATTCGATCTGGTCTTCGATGTCAAGATTGACGGCTGGTTCAATCTTCTGCATGCCATCG
Organism: Candidatus Acidiferrales bacterium; assembly: GCA_963759275.1. Taxonomy (GTDB): domain Bacteria; phylum Acidobacteriota; class Terriglobia; order Acidiferrales; family UBA7541; genus Acidiferrum. The sequence continues at coordinate 57,095 of CAVWYZ010000006.1, forward strand.
GCGACATGCCCCTCGGCGCGACGGTGGCCTTCAGTTCGATTGCCGGGCGGTTCGGCAATGCTGGGCAAACAGACTACAGTGCGGCCAACGACCTGTTGTGCAAGATTACCTCGAGCTTCCGCACCACACGGCCGACCACACGTGGCATCGTCATCGACTGGACGGCCTGGGGCGGAATTGGCATGGCGAGCCGTGGCTCCATTCCTAAGATGATGGAGCTCGCGGGTATCGACATGCTGCCTCCCGAGGCGGGGATTCCTTTGATTCGCCGCGAACTCACTCTAGGAGGCACCAAAGGCGAAATTGTGATCGCCAAGCGCCTTGGCGTTCTATGGAACGAATGGGATGCCACGGGCGGACTGGATGCGTCAGCGACGGAAGCTTCGAAGAGCCTACCAGCACAGGGCCCAATGATCGGCAAGATAACAAGCATGGCCCTGCAGAGCGGCCTCACAATCGATACGACACTGGACCCGGCGATTCAGCCATTCCTGCACGATCATCAAATTGATGGCACACCGGTGCTCCCCGGAGTCATGGGCATCGAAGCGTTTGCCGAAGCAGCGTTATGCATGCTTCCTGGCTGGTGCGTGGCAGCGATCGAAGATGTGAACTTCCTTGTGCCGTTCAAGTTTTATCGGAACGAACCTCGAGTGGTGACGATCGACGCGGTTATTCACCCGCAGCGCGATACCTTGCTGGCAGTATGCCGCTTGACCGGTCGCCGATCCCTCCCGAATCAGGCTGAGCCACTAGTGACGACGCACTTCACCGCTAACGTCCGGCTCACGAAACAGGTACCCCAAGGGACACCCGTTCCGCCAGTAGGGTCGCCGAATGGGCACATCATCCAGGCCAACGACATTTACCGACTTTACTTCCATGGACCAGCGTACCAAGTTCTGGAGCAGGCATGGCTCGATGGCGGTCAGATTTTCGGCCAGATGGCAAAGCATCTGCCGAGCAATCATGTTCCTCCTGAGAAGCCAACACTCATGGCTCCGCGGTTGCTCGAGCTGTGCTTCCAAACTTCCGGACTCTGGGAGATGAGCACGCTTGGCCGCCTCGGTCTGCCCAAACACATCGATCGGGTCAGTTTGTTACGAAGCCCTGACTTGGCCGAGGGCGATTTGTATGCCGTAGTCACGCCCAAACTGGATCAAGACAGTTTCGACGGGCTGGTGGCGGACGCAGCAGGAAATCAATACGTCCAAATGCGCGGCTACCGCACTGTAGCGCTTCTGAATACCGTCGATCAAGAACCGTTGAAGCAACTGCATGCCCTGGCGGTGTAGGAATCGTAACTTCTTGCACCTCAGCCTTGCCGATTCGAGGCGTTATGCCACAAGAATTTCAACGAGTGGCCATCGTAAATCGCGGCGAAGCAGCCATGCGTTTCATCCACGCGGCCCGCGACTTCAATCAAGAGCAAGGCACATCGCTGCGCACCATAGCTCTTTTCACCGAACCTGATCGCCACAGCATGTTTGTGCGTGAGGCGGACGAAGCAGTGTGTCTTGGTCCAGCCCAGATCGTTGACCCAAACACGCAGCAGCTCAAAAGTAGCTACGTCGACTACCATCTTCTCGAACACGCGCTGGCGATTGCGAGGGCCGATGCGGTCTGGGCAGGCTGGGGCTTTGTGGCCGAGCATGCCGCATTCGCTGAACTTTGTCGCGAACTGGGAATCGTGTTCATAGGCCCGGATGGCGATGTGATGCGTCGCGTAGGCGACAAGATCGCCGCAAAACGACTGGCCGAGGAGGTGCACATACCGGTTGTGCCCTGGAGCAACGGACCGGTGGAAACCACCGAGGCCGCCTTGCACCATGCCGAGCGCTTGGGTTATCCGCTCCTTATAAAGGCCACCGCAGGAGGCGGCGGCCACGGAATACGGTTGGTGAGTTCGGCAGCACAGCTTCCGGCGGCCTTTGCCAGCGCGCAAGCGGAGGCATTCAAGGCCTTTGGGAACCCAACCGTCTTTTTGGAGAAACTGGTGAGATGCACGCGTCACGTCGAGGTACAGATTATTGCCGACCACTATGGACAAACGTGGGCCGTCGGCGTACGTGACTGCACGATCCAGCGCCACCACCAAAAAATCCTGGAAGAAGCACCGTCGCCAGCGCTCTCTCCGCGGCAGGATTTGGCTCTGCGCGAGGCCGCCGTGCGCCTGAGTCAAGCGACGGGCTATCACAACGCGGGCACCGTCGAATTCCTGTATGAACCAGAAATCGACCGTTTCTCGTTCATGGAGATGAACACCCGATTGCAAGTCGAACATCCGGTCACGGAGTGCACCACTGGGCTTGATCTCGTGAAACTTCAGATTCACGTCGCACGCGGCGGCCACCTGGAAGGCGAACCGCCCCGTACTGCTGGTCACGCCATCGAGGTGCGGCTGAACGCGGAAGACCCAGATAACGACTTTGCTCCGGCCCCCGGCCTAATCGAGCGGTTTAGAGTTCTGCTAGGACCCGGCGTGCGTGTCGATACGGGAGTAGCTGAGGGTGACGCCATCCCCGCGGACTTCGATTCGATGATCGCCAAGATCATCGCCTACGGCCGAAATCGAAAGGAAGCTTTGTCTCGCCTGAAGCGCGCGCTGGGCGAGAGCGTAGTTGTCGTCAAGGGCGGCAGCAGTAATAAAGCGTTTTTGTTGGAATTGTTGCAGCGGCCCGAGGTTCAGTCTGGAGAATTTCATAACGGCTGGCTGGACCAGTTGGCGGCAACCGGTGAGCATGTTTCCCGATGTTACGCGGACGTGGCTCTGGTGCAAGCCGCGATCGAGACCTACGATGCGCAACTCGCCGTCGAGCAAGCGCAGTTTTATGCCTCAGCGGTGCGCGGCAGGCCACAAGTCCGCGGCGATGTGGGCAGAACCGCGGAGCTGCGCTACCGTGGCCACTCCTATGCGCCTAAGACCTATCGCCTCGGACCTCGGCGATATCGCGTGGAAATCGATGGAGAGCGCGTCGATGCCCAGATTGAGCGTTGGGACGAGTTTGAATGCTCACTCACCGTGAGCGGAAGGCGTTTTCGCGTCGTCTCTGTGGTGCAGGGACTGAATTACCGGATTGAAATAGACGGTGTATCTCACCAGATTGATCGAGACGACGGTGGCGTGGTGCACGCGCCGGCGCCCGCGGTAGTTGTTTCGATTCTCGTCAAGCCGGGCGATACGGTTGCGGGTGGGGATCGTCTCGCCGTGCTCGAAGCCATGAAGATGGAAATGCAGTTGGTAGCCCCATTTCCCGGGACAGTCCGGCAGGTGATGGCCATACCTAACATCCAAGTCGATACGGGAGCTCCACTTCTGCAGATCGACCCAGTTGCCGTAGGAAAGACAGCCGCGGGGGCTGATCGAGTGCGCTTCGGCACGGCCGGAGCCCTGGATGGAAAAGCAGACGCCACCCGATCCATCTGGCGCGCGAGCCTGGACGAACTCCGCCAACTCATGTTGGGTTTTGACGTGGATCCCAAGCACACCGCGCAGCTGCTCGCCAAGTGGAGCGACGATTGCCCCTTGGACGACGACGCAATACAACGCGAAGACGAGATCCTTAACATCTTTGTGGACATATGTAGCTTGTTTCAGCGTGAGCCGCAGGTAAATCATCAGGCTGGTGCTGAGGAACCCAGCGCCGAAGCCTATCTGTTTTCTTACTTGCGCATGCTGGAAACGCAAGGGCAACGACTCCCTCGTGCGTTTGTCAACTCACTCGAAAGAGCACTGTCCCACTACGATGTGAAAACGCTGGAACGTTCTCCTGAATTAGAGGAGAGCCTGCTCTGGATCTACAAGTCCCATCAACGAGTGGAGCAGCAGGTTGCGCCCATTGTAAGCGTCCTCGAGCGACGCTTGACGATGCGACCGCCACACGCGAAAGAATCCTTTCGGACACTTCTCGACCGGATGGCTGCTATCACCAATGGGCTTTTCCCCGCCATCACCGACCTGGCCCGGGAAGTGCGCTATCGCTACTTCGATCAATCGCAGTTCGAGCGAGCACGTCAACAGATCTACGAGCAGATGGAGGAACACCTCGCGTATCTGGCTGCCAATCCGGATTCCGCGGACCGCCGTGACCGAGTCCACGCGTTGGTCGAGTGTCCGCAGCCGCTGTTCGCCTTAATCGCCAGCCGATTCGAAACCGCCGATCAAAGTTTGTGCAGATTGATGTTGGAGGCACTGACTCGGCGGTACTACCGAATTCGAAAACTCACGAACTTCCACTCAACGGTCCGGGATGGACAATGCTGCGCAACGGCCGAGTATGATCATGAGGGAAAACACCTTCATGTATTCACGACGCATTGCGCGTACTACCAACTACCAGCCGCGGCGCGAGCCCTTTTTCCAACGATTACGGACGTCCCGCTTGGTGACGAGATCGTTATCGATTTTTATATGTTCCATTGCGGCGTATTGGATGACCCGGAGACTACACAACTGGAAGTACGCTCGATGCTCAATCAAGTTGGCTTTCCGCGCTCCATTCGACGCGTCGTAGTTTCCGTCGCCGCACCCGGTCACGGACCGGGCAGACCCGGCATGCATTTCACCTATCGCCCGAGCGGAAACTCGTATGAAGAGGAGAAGCTGTATCGCGGAATCCACCCCATGCTGGCAAAACGCTTGCACCTCTGGCGCCTTAGCAATTTCAAGATCGAACGCTTACCGTCAGTCGAAGATGTATACCTAATCCATGCAGTGGCCCACGATAACCCAAAGGATGAACGCTTATTCGCGTGCGCGGAAGTACGCGATGTAACACCGATACGAGATGGCCAGGGCAAAGTCGTGCAGCTGCCGCATCTCGAACGCATGTTACTGGAAGCGCTCACTAGCATGCGGCATTTTCAGTCGCAGCGGCCAACCCATCAACGCCTCCATTGGAACCGGATCTTGCTGAACGTGTGGCCAACGCTGAATCTTGGGCGGAATGAATTGCGCGATCTGGTGAATAAATTGGCGCCCGCCACCGAAGGCGTGGGATTGGAACAAGCAATTGTGCGGGTACGCCTTCCCAGTCCGTCTACCGGCGAGCTGCGCGATATGGTGGTGCGCATCTCAAGCCCGGGCGGCAGGGGCATGCTCATTACCTTCCGACCGGCCGACGACCAACTTCGGCCAATTAAACCGCTGACCGAATATGGCCAGAAGGTCGTCCGTATGCGCCAGCGCGGACTCATCTACCCTTACGAACTGATTAAGATACTCGCGCCGGCCCCGGAACACACACGAGCAGAATTTCCGGCAGGCGATTTTGTTGAATTTGACTTTGACTCCCAAGGCCGTCTTGTCCCTGTCGACCGTCCGTATGGTCAAAACAGAGCCAACGTCATTGTTGGCATCATCCGCAACTTTACGAGCACATACCCCGAGGGCATGACCCGTGTTGTGTTGCTGGGAGATCCAAGCAGGGATCTGGGCGCGATAGCCGAACCGGAATGCCGACGCATCCTTGCCGCTTTGGATCTCGCCCAGGGCAAGGGCGTTCCTCTCGAATGGTTTCCGATCTCGGCTGGTGCCAAGATCTCCATGGACAGTGGGGTGGAAAACATGGATTGGATCGCCCGCGTGCTACGACGGTTGGTGGAATTCACGCAAGCAGGCGGCGAAGTAAATCTCGTAGTTAACGGAATCAACGTCGGTGCACAGCCGTACTGGAATGCGGAAGCTACCATGTTAATGCACACGCGGGGCATTCTGATCATGACGCCCAAAGCGGCCATGGTGCTCACCGGCAAGCGTGCATTGGATTACTCCGGCAGCGTCTCGGCCGAGGACAATCAAGGAATTGGCGGCTACGATCGCATCATGGGTCCCAACGGTCAAGCGCAGTACTGGGCACGGGACATCGATGAAGCCTGCCAGATTTTATTGCGCCACTATGAACACACCTATGTGGCTCCGGATGAACGTTTCCCCCGAAAGGCCAAGACGGCTGATCCCATTGATCGAGATGTGCGAATCTATCCTCACGGCAGGAACGGTGATGTCGACTTCGAACTGATTGGCGAAATCTTATCGGAAGAGACCAATCCCGGGCGCAAGAAGTCCTTTGATATTCGCAAAGTGATGATAGCGACTGCTGACCAGGACCATCCGCCGCTCGAGCGCTGGGCCGGTATGCGCTCGGCTGAGACCGCCGTAGTATGGGATGCTCATCTCGGCGGTCATCCCGTTTGCCTCATCGGTGTCGAATCCCAGGCTGTTACGCGTTTAGGATTTGTCCCCGCCGACGGACCCGATCAGTGGTGCGCCGGAACGCTCTTCCCGCAATCCTCCAAGAAAGTGGCCCGGGCGATTAACGCCGCCAGCAACAATCGACCGGTCGTGGTCCTCGCCAATCTGTCGGGGTTTGACGGCTCGCCGGAGTCCATGCGCAGGCTGCAACTCGAGTACGGCGCTGAAATTGGGAGGGCCGTAGTGAACTTCAAAGGGCCCATCGTATTTTGCGTGATCTCGCGTTATCACGGAGGGGCTTACGTGGTTTTCTCGAGGGCGCTGAACGAGAGTGTCGAAGTGGCGGCACTGGAGGGGACGTACGCCTCGGTTATCGGTGGCGCTCCCGCGGCTGCTGTGGTATTCGCGGGTGAAGTTGAAGCCCGGGCGCGTAAAGATGCGCGCCTTCAAGCACTGAATCAAGCGATAGCTCTTGCGGACGGCTCAGAGAAAGGCCGGTTGCGGGCCCAGTGGGATGAACTCTTCAAAGTCGTGCACTCCGAACAATTGGGCGAGATGGCCTCGGAGTTCGACCGCGTACACAGCGTCCAGCGGGCGCTCGACGTTGGAGCTCTCAATTACATAATTCCCGCTGCCAGACTGCGCCCGTATCTCATTGATGCGGTCGAGCGCGGTATCGCGAGAGAGGAGGGATTGCATTCTCGGCAACAACGAGACGAAAAATCGAGACTGGAAGTGGCGGCCGCATTCGCCGCTGCGGGGACGTCGTGATGGAAGTGTATTGGTTGGAACAATCCGAAGGGGATCTGCCGACGACAGACGATTGGCTGAGCCCCAACGAGGTGGTCCGACTCAGCACAATGCGTATTGCTAAACGCCGAAGCGACTGGAGACTGGGACGTTGGACGGCCAAGAATGCCCTGGCCCTATACCTCTTAAGCTTGAAGATACCTGCTGATCCGCAAGTGCTTACCGCTATAGAGATACGCCCGGCAACATCCGGCGCTCCAGAGGCTTTTTTCCAGAATAAAGAAGTGGCCGCTTCGATTTCGCTGAGCCACCGCGCCGGCATCGCCGCGTGCGCCGTTGCTGGTTCGAGCGGAGTGCTGGGTTGTGATCTGGAAACCGTCGAACCCCGCAGTGACGCTTTTGTCGCGGATTACTTCACCACGCCAGAGCAATCGTTCGTTGCGGAAGCGCCTGCAGCAGATCGCCCGCGGCTCTTGGCCTTACTTTGGAGCGCGAAAGAAAGTGCGCTCAAAGCATTACACGAGGGTTTGCGGCTGGACCCGAGGAATATAATCGTGAGCCCCGGCGACGCGTCGTTCGATTTTGATGGCTGGAGCCCGATGGTATTGCGTTATACCGACCGCCGCATTTTCTGTGGTTGGTGGCAAGTAGCAGACGGGATGGTACGGACTGTCGTAGCTGCGCCGCCGCCAAATTCACCGATTCGCTTGCGAGTCGCAGATGATATTCCGGACGCAGCGTGAGTTCCCGGAACACAAGCGATTGCAGCAGAACCAAGTACGGGCAGGCGAAGTTGACCGAAATGCGGATATCGCAAGAGCAATGAACCTATGACAGGACCTAACGACCAATTCGATTTCGATTTTATTGTCATTGGTTCGGGCTTCGGTGGCAGTGTTTCCGCTCATCGACTTGTGGAAAAGGGCTATCGTGTTGCGGTCATGGAAATGGGCCGGCGTTGGACTCCAAACAACCTGCCGCGCACGAATTGGTCGATCCATCGCTATTTCTGGCGTCCCCGCCTTGGCCTACGCGGCTTCTTTAACATGCGATTCTTTAGGCACGCGACGATCTTCCACGGCTGTGCGGTGGGTGGAGGATCCATCACTTACGCAAGCACCTTGCTTGCTCCTTCCGCAAAAGTTTGGGAAGCGGGAACTTGGGCGGGACTAGCCGATTGGAAAACGGAAATGCCCAAGCACTACGAAACCGCGGTGCGCATGTTAGGTGTGACGGAGAACAGAATCCTCGGACCTGCCGACCGCCTATTGAAGAAGACTGCGGAAGCTGCGGGCTGTGGGGATACTTTCTACTGTACTAATGTGGGCATCTTCCAGCCCCCAGCCGGAGAGGCCGGTAATCAGACCTTTGCCGATCCATTCTTCGGAGGTGACGGCCCAACGCGAACCACCTGCATTTCCTGCGGTGGCTGCATGATGGGTTGCCGATATGGCGCAAAGAATACGCTGGACCTAAGCTACCTATATCTGGCTGAGAAACACGGAGCCCGACTGTTTCCCGAAACAAGAGTCGTTAACGTCAAACCGCTGCGTGGCGCCAGGGATGGCAGCTTGGGATACGAAGTGCGTACCTTAAGTTCGACCGCCTGGATTCGCCGCCACCCGCGGCGATTCACCTGCCGCGGGGTGGTCTTCTCCGCCTCCTCGCTGGGCACCATGGAACTTCTTTTTCATCTCAAAGAAAAGGGCTCATTACCAGCCCTCAGCAGCCGACTCGGCCAACATGTGCGTACGAATTCTGAATCGCTCATTGGAGTACGTACCCCGGGCTATCATCAGGATTTGTCCCAGGGCATCGCGATCGGATCGGGCGTCTATATCGATGAGCACACACACATTGAAGCAGTACGCTATCCAAGTGGCTCTGACGCCATGGGGTTTCTGACCACCATTCTGACGGATGGACGGCCTGGTCCGCGGCGCGTTGCACTGTGGCTCAAGAACATTATTTTCTCTCTGCTTCGTCATCCCCTCAAGACCGTCCGTGTGCTGCAACCGTTGGGATGGGCGCGGGAGTTTGTGATTCTGCTTTGCATGCAGGCGCTGGATGGAGAGATCGAGATGCGCTGGCTACGCCCCTGGTTCTGGCCGTTCCGGAAGTCTCTCGTAAGTCGTGGCGAGAAGGTACCCACGTACATTCCGAAGGCCAACGAGTTCGCGAAGAGATTTGCGCAACTCACCAACGGTTTTGCCATGAGCATGCTTCCCGAGATCCTGTTCGATGTTCCGGGCACTGCGCACTGTATAGGAGGTTGCGTCATTGCCGGTTCCCCCAGTCGTGGCGTGGTCGATGAGCATCACCGGGTTTTCAACTATAACAATATGTATGTCTGTGATGGGTCCGTAGTGGCCGCCAACCTCGGGGTCAATCCCAGCCTGACTATTACCGCGCTGACCGAACGGGCAATGAGCTTTATCCCGCCAGCAGCAGAAACCGATTGGAAGGATTCCGCGGCGTTCCCAACGGGATCCCAGCTTGTCTGAACCTTATGGCTCAGTGGCCCAAGACTTTAGCTCTTCGAATCCGATTTCCCAGCCATCGCCGCTAAACCGCCTGTCGTTGCTTCTGTTTCTTCGATCGTGGTTGAACCATCTCTTGGCTGCGGCTTTTGGACTGTTTTTGCGTCCATTCGATACGTTCTCGCCAGTATTGCTAAGTATGACCACGTCGATTAGGGAATGATGCTCTTCTTCCCCGAGAAAATAGGGATCCCGCTGAACGATCTCGACGACCACAAAACGCTCGCCTTGGCCGCCGACCTCAAAAGGCTTATGGTTGCTACGGGCGTTCTCCAAAACCTCTCGCAATCTCCGATCAGCAGCATAGCTGGCTAGTGCCTCTAACGTCTCGTCATCGAGATCTTCAAAGTCAATTCCCTTCCTAAGGAATCGAAACAGCAAAGATACCGTCACACGTTCTAGTAATTGATAGGGGGCCGCTATAACATCCGGGTGAGGGAATTGGCCAAGCTCAACGGAGTACCATTCGACGTCCGACATTCTGAGTACTGTCGCGAGAGCTTTTTTCAGCTCTCCGACCATTCCATGTTTGAACTGCCCCCATTTCGACCTAATCTTATGGTTTGCCTCTTCAAGTTTTGCGTCGACCGTATCTTCGTAGGTGGCCCGTACGTTGCGCATTACGGTCCTAGCGTCATCCTTTAAATCAGAAGGATGATCGACCAAATAACGCTTTCGAGCATCCTTCCAAAGCCGCTCTTCCAGAATCTTCACCGCTGGATTGGGAAACAGGATTGAGATCGGTCCCATAGTGCACACTCCTACGTTGGGATTCCTCGTTAAGCCTGAAATTCGTTCATCTGTGCCGACGTCCGATGGGCACTGCGCGTTTGCGGACGACCCGTCCTCTACGAGGTTAGGCTCATACAAGCTGGCCTATGGCGATGAGAGAAAGAAACTACATGGCGCCCTCGCTCGCCTTCAGACGGAATCACTTCTCTCCGCCCCCTATATGTCCACCGAACCTCGTCCGCGACAAATCCGATCGCCGCTTAAGCCTTATTAGCGCACGTGCCAGACCGACCCGCAGTGACCCTCCTCACAGCGCTTTAGGAAGACCCTCGTAAGTAATCAGTACGGCGGGATGCCCGCCGATTTGGGTCAGAGGTTGGCCAGCCGGACGCAATTCCAGAATCCATCACCCGTCTCCCTCGCTGCCGGACGGTCGTTAACGAACGGCCGGGGCGGGTAGGCCCTGCCAGGTGGAAAAGCCTGATTCTGAGGTGATTATTTCAGTCTACAGAACGGCTCATTCGCGGAGTCGCTGCAAGATGTCCAATACTTGGTTTGAGACGAACATGAGGTGATCCCACGGTTCCGCAGCCAGAAGGGTTTTCAGGCCGAGCCGACATGCAGCCACACGACGTACAAGGCAGGCGGAAAAGTACGTTATTTCGCCGGCGGGATTCGGTACCACGCCGGCAGACCTTGCTAGGCGAACGGGTATTGGTCCGAATAATCTGTCTGCCGCCGAGTGCCGACGCGGCGAGATCGGAGCGGAAATTCTACTCGCGATCAGCCGAGCATTTGGTCAATCGGTGGAGTGGTTACTCGCGGGCGAGGAATAGTTCCACTCGGCATCTGAATCGAGAGTGTCGGGTATTGCTTAAGCCTGCGCCATCGCCAGTTCCTTCTTCGGCACATTCTTGTGGACTTGGGTGAAGCTTCCCCGGTGTTCGATACCGAGTCTCCCGGCGTAAATGAGCAACTTCTCCAGACTCTTCTGGCCGAGCTTGCCGTTCAGTAATTCGCTCACACGGGGCTGCGGTTCGTGCAGGATAAGTTCGAGTTGGCGTGGTGTGTATTGCTCGGCCACCTTCAAGATAGCCTCATATAGGTCGGCCTTGAACTTGACCACCATGGCCTGCTCGGGTGGGAAGATGGCATCAAACACATCACCTTTGGTTCTCATGATTTCTCCCCCTTCTCTTTCTTCATCATTTCCCGAGCGGCCTTGAGTCGTTGCTCAATAGTTGTTACAGCATTTCTTGGCGTCTTTGCACTCTGTTTTTCAAAGGCGTGCAGTACATAAACAACATTTCCCTTCCTTGGCAAATACGCTATTCAGTACCAAATATGAGCATCCGCCTCACGAAGCTCTCGGACGCCCTCGCCAATACCGGGGAGAGGCTTGGAATCACTCGGCATCTCACCTTTTTGAACCTTGCGAAGTTCAAAACCGAGGCTAGTCTTAATCGCAACGGGCCACGAAGACAGGACTTTTTTGGAGTTGCCCATCCACTCAATCTCGGCGTCCTCAAGGTGCGACGGCACAGACGGAATGTATACAATATATTGTATATTGTCAACTGTGGGCTATTCGATGTAATTACCCAGCATGGGAAAGAGGTCTGTGGGGATTTGATATTACGCGGGGAGAATTTGCCAATCGAAGTCGAGAATTTTACAGGTCTCGATCTTTTGCTCGATACCTCACCACGTTTGAACGGGCCTTCGATCGGACGGTGGACCAACTCGATCGACTCCAGCGGATGCGCAAGGGACAGCCCGTACCCCCACCGCTCAACGTAAACGTCACGACGTGATTTGGGTTCCCGAACGGGGTACTGCCCTCTTCCTGAAAGACGCCAGGCAGGACCCTATTATTAATGTTGCGAGGGCACCCCGTTTCGCCGACCACGCCCCAAGGCAGAATCGCCGCCGGAGGCGGGGCGGAGGTCCTGCTCGCGATCAGTCGAGAACTCAGGGAGTCACCGGAGGAATACGCAGCTACCGTCGTCACGCGCCCTGCGTCATCTCAGTGTAGGACCAACACCATTTCCGTAGTGCCGTGTTTCTGATGGGCAGCATTGACTTGAGCGCCTGACGCCGCTATGTTAGCCGCATTTGTCCCGTTGGTCGGAACTTGATGAAAACACCAGAAAACCAGCCGGTCACAGAACTTTTGAGTCGGTGGCGAGCTGGCGACGATTTGGCCCACGCTCTCTGGGGCGTGTAAGAGCGTGGGCCGAGCTGTGTACCGGTCATTCCGTCGAAACAGAGAAAATTTGCTTCTTCACTCGACGCTGATGCGCGTAGCCAGCGTTTTTCCTCGTACCTCGGAGATCGGCTTGCCCGTACCTACCACAGCGTAGGTGGGAGGCCACAGTTTGAAGTCGAACGTGCCTTTGTACGTTTTGCCGTCGGGCGAGACCGTATCCATTTCGTCCACGGTGAAGATGCTGGAGGGCGTCCCGTCCGCGTTGAACATTAATCCGATGTGGTGCAGCTTGACCGTGCCCTTGCCCTCTTCCTTCCAAACTCCAAAACAGATATTCCCGCCCGTGGGTGGCAAAAATGCATTTTCAAATTCAGTTCCGTCCGCGTGCCAGGTCTTGAACGATTCGAGGAACTGGAACGGTATCGGGGGGTATGGGCCGCCCGGAGGGAAATTGTCGTTGTAAGTTCCGGTATAGATCACATGCCACAAACCCACGATGCTGGCGTGCTCGTTCCATTCTTCATCCCCATGAGGGCTGGCGAACGGAATCGCAGGAGCGGCTCCGGCTTTGTTTGGAATGGCGCAACCAGCCTTGGCTGTAGAGGCACTCAGCAAGAGTGCCAGAAACGCCGCCAGTGCCAGAATCCCGAACCTACGAACTCGTAATATCTTCAGAGTGACTCCAAGAATCTGATTCATTGTTCTTCTCCTAATCGTTGAGCTATCGCAAATCTTTTTTCCAGTGCCCCGAGCTTGGTCGCGGTACTAGCCCCGGGGTCGGTAATCTAGAAAAATGATGTTCGGGAGGCAATAACCTATTAGGATACTTTTTGGGGGAGTGCGATGGACGCCTTCTTCTCTTGGAGGAAAACTACCGCCAGCGATCTTCCCGATTGCCTGAAGTTGCATCCGGCAAAGAATGGCGCAGAAATCGTTGGCAATCGTCGCGCCATTCGAGCCTGGAACCAGATCTTCGAGATGAAGCACGCGTGTCGAAGTGCTCTCGTCGAAGTGCACTGGGAAGGCCACGTGGAAATTGTTGGTTTCGGATTCGCCTCCTTTGTGAAGAAAAGCTTCGCCGAAAGCGAAGTGCTCAATCCAACGCCGGGTTTGAACTCCAGAATCATCGACAGTGTCGTTAGTGGGAATTCCGTAATTGCTTCTTATGAAGAAGTCCGAGATGCCAACACACATGGCGACCTGCAACAGGTCATTCTCGATACAAGTTGGAAGAACGGCCGGTTAAACGCCGCTCAGGTCGACGAAGTGCGGGTCTTGTTAGGGCGAGCATACCAGGAGCTGTTTTCTGGCTACAGCTTCTCAAGAATTTTGTGGGAATGTGTGGACGAACTGGACTTGTGGCATATACGTGGTCACCGGTCTTTCAGGATTGCGAGTCGATTTGAGGCCTATCGCCGGGCCAATCCTGAAACTACATGGAACCCCGATAGGGCGCTCGGCATGGTAACCGTCGAAAGTATGCGTGACGATCCCCACTCCGTTGCGGCCGGACTGTTCCACCACCACCAGCAACCTCAGTTTGCGTTTACCAGGATCGAGCAAGAGCTCCTCGAGGTCGCACTGGAAGGTGATGATGATGTGTCGGCTTCGAAATCCCTATTCGTGACCGTGCCTGCCATCAAACGCCGCTGGGCGAGCATCTTTGCACGCGTTGCCGCCATTCGACCGGATCTCTGCCCTCTCGACGCAGACGGCACGAGAGGCATTCAAAAACGCCAACGTGTTCTTGCCTACGTCAGAAATCATCCGCAGGAACTCCGTCCTTTCAACGTCAGCGAGCCGCAGAGGAAACCGAAATGAACGTAAGCTAACGCCATCTGCCGGCGTCGCCCCAAGGCACAAACGCCACCGAAGGTGGGGCGGAAATTCTGCTCGCGATAAGTCGAGAACTCAGGGAGTCACGGGAGGAAGGCCCGTGAAGGATCGCAGCACAGCGGCCGACTGAGATAGATTTCATCGCCACGGAGAAATGATTTTGTTGCGGCGCGCGGCCGCGCGCTAAGCGAGGAGATACAGCGGCTGGCTCTCAATAGGATCCAATTTGCCCCTGTGCGATTCCCCAGGGCATCGGGACGACTTAGGTCAGCAGATGAAAAGACCTAAGTGATCCCACACCTGTAGACTTTAACCGGCCACGAAAGAAGCCATTGGTCCGGAACCCAGAAATGGAGGGCTACGAGTGGCCAGGCTGAGGGAATTTGCGCCGCCGTGAACCATAGCGACGAAATAGGGTACATCCCTGGGTGTTTGCGCCGGTCTGCCCATTGCCGTCGGATTGGAATAAGATTCGAATAGAAGCCGGGATAGATCGGGTTCATATGTTCCGGTAGAGGGCGTCTCGGGGCACTCGAGAAAATTCAATGAAAATGGTCGGTCCGCAATTAGTATTCTTATTGTGCTTCACGAGTTTTGCCGTGGACGGCAATATCCCCAAAGACTACCAAGGAAAACCATTTCAGGATTCCGCGCACACCAGCGGCCCACAAAGCATTCCTGGCCGGTTAGAGGCGGCGCTTTACGATCTGGGAGGCGAAGGAATCGCGTATCACAATGTCGACGCCATCAATCACGGCAGTGGCGAACTGAATTATCAAGAAGGGCATTGCGAAGAGGGTGTGCCCGCGTATGTCTGCCATTTTCGTGAAGGGGAAGGCGTGGACATCTCGTATGTGAAAAAACGTGCTGACCTGAATCATCCCAACATGGTCACGCCAGACTGGCAACAGTTGTATATCGGCTGGACCGAAGATGGCGAATGGACTAATTACACGATCGACGTGAAAAAAGCTGGGAAGTACAAGATTGTGGCCTTATATTCAAACCTCGCCCAGTCCGTTGAATTTTCCCTGAATAATAAACCGGCTGCCGATTGCAAACTACCTGTCGATGTTGCAAAACAATTTCCGATCGACAAGTATCCCGAATGGATTGTTTGGCACATCTGGAACAAGGCGGAATGCGGCGAAATCAATTTTCCGGATTCGGGGCGGCAGCTTCTGACGCTGCACTATAAAAAGGGAAACAATCTCGCCTATTTTGATTTTATGCCGGAAAAATAGAATGGTCTCCGCGACGATCCTCGCTCATTGAACCGCGTCAGCTCTTTTTGCGGAATTCTGCCTTCGCTGGCGGTTCGATGGCGCAAGTGGATTCGCGCACTTCCAGTTCCGGCTCCGCCATGATTACTTTGCGGAACGGTTCCGAGCCGCTCAGCACGCATTGCGCGGCGATCCTGCCCATATTCGCCAGAGGTTGGCGAATCGTAGTGAGCCTGGGGTTGTTGAACGCCGCCACCTTGATATCGTCGAATCCGATGACAGACACATCCCGTGGCACGCGCAGTCCCAGATCTTGCAGCGCCCGGATTGCTCCAGGACCCTATTAAAGTTGTGAGCGCGCTCGGTTTCGCCGACCTTGCCCCGACGGCGAGGCGCAAACGCCACCGAAGGCGGAAGTCCTGCTCGCGATCAGTCGAGAATTTGGCAAATCGCTGGAATGGCTACTCACGGGCGAGGAATGGGCCCCTTTTAAGATCTGAAGCGAGGGCGTAGGGCGGGGAATCGCTAAGTCACGCGATTCTATTATGGCAATGGAATGGTTACTCAGGGCCGAGGAGTAGCTCCGCTTCCAGCGGATCCCGATGTCACGACGGTTTGGGCTTTCTGCGTTTCCCTGGCCTCATATAACACTACCTTTAGCGAGCAAACTTACGTCAGATGGTGTTGCACCGACCTATCAAATGCACGGGACTTGGCCAAATTCTCTTGCCTCTCAGGGCCGATCCGCAAAGGGATAGGGGTGCCGTGAGCTGTCAGACCGGAAGTTGCGGTTACGGCAACGGCTGCTTGCCAGCATCTACGAGCTTCTTGTTGAAGGCATCCTTCTTCGCCTTCGCCCGGGCGGGCAGCACATAGTAAAAGTCGAAAAGGGATTCGAGTACTTCTAAATTCCACTCCGCCTCGTGGGGCTCAACGTCGACGATCTCGCCTGTGCTCGTGTTCTTTATCGGGTGCGCGGCGAAATTTCCAATGTCTCGCACGATGTCGAGGTTACTGGCAGTCCCCGCCGGTAGGGTATTTGTAGCGAGTACCCGGTCAATCTCGTTGGCCAAGTTGCCGTGTGTCACGCCCGCCGCGGTTCGCAGGACATTCTGCAAGCATCGCCGACTGAGAGCGGCCGAGGCCTTCGGACTGTCGGTCAAGATGAGGCACGCTTCCTTATAATCTTCAGCAATAGGGGGCGGAACTTCTAATGGCGTCGGTGGACGCCCGCTGCCTTTTGGCCACACTCGGAATGTTTGGCGTACAGCCGCAAGGGTGACGTTCTGGAGGCCCGCTTGTTGGTGTTGCGGAATCGGCAGAGGAATTCCGTTCTCCAACTCAAAGATGAAATGATTGCAGTCAGGATTTGGGCAGTGCCGCCGCGTGAAGCGCCATCCGCCATCCACGTCGTTGCCGAGAATTACAGACCACATCGTTTGCTGGTCGCTAAAATTTTCGAGGCAATGCGGGCATTTCATGCAGTCATTCTAGAACGATCATCCGGCTCAAGCCATGGGAAAGGCCCACTCGTTCAGAACCGGCCCACGTTCCACATCACCAACTTTAGGAAATTCTACTTTTCCTTCTTTGGTTATAGCGTTCGTGATACATCGAAGCGAGGAGGCCGCGAATGTACATTCCGACCGACTTCCTTTGGCCGAAGGGACTGTACAGTTACTGGAAATCGAGTTTTCTGAAGTCGCTGAGCGACGGCGCCATCGATACAAGCATGGATTTCTGCGCTAAGACGCCTTCGCCGCGAACCGTTGTTGTGATCGAACACGACGGTGACAGTGTATGGAGCCGCGTGCCGGAAAACGCCACGGCATTCGGGCACCGCAACTGGCCGTACAACATGGTGATCACGGCCATGTGGACGGATCCCAAGGATAGCGATGCCAACATTCAGTGGACACGCAAGTTCTGGGAAGCGATGAAACCGTTTTTGGCGGAGGCGGTCTACGTCAACTACCTTGACGATGTCGAAGAAGAAGGCATACGGAGTGCCTATGGCAAGAAGTATGAACGTCTGGCTGCACTGAAACAAAAATACGATCCGACAAATTTCTTTTGTATGAACCAGAACATAAAGCCGAATGCTGCGGCGGGTACGGCACTCGGAGCCTGAAGTTTCGTCAGAGCGGCACCTCGGTCCCCAACGCCCGGTAATCTCGCTTTTCTGCAGAGTGAGTTTTGGGAGCGACATGTCCGCCTAGCTGAATTTACTACTTCGCGGACGGATCTCCGATAATGATGGTGAATTTTCTGAGGAGCTGAACGGACAAGTAATGTTCATTACGATGCGGCCCAGCCAAGGCGCCGCAGCAAGAGTCCGTCCCCGGTTTCCCAGCCTTAAGAACCATTATCCTGCCGAGAACGTCGACGAAGACCCGACGTGCCTCGTCCAGTCTGCGCGGTGATTGCAGCAGGGCTGAGGGTACGAGGCCGCGCAGTTTGCCGATCTCGCCCATGGCACAAACGCCACCGAAGGTGGGGCGGAGGTCCTGCTCGCGATCAGTCGAGAATTTGGTAAGTCACTGGAATGGTCACTCACGGTCGAGGAGTAGCTCTCGACGCAGGTCGGGAGCGATGGCGGAAGGGATTCACAAGGGGCAGCCCGTACCCCCACCGCTCAACGTAAACGTCACGACGTGATTGGGGCTCCGGAATGGGCAGCATCCTGTTCCTGAAGCGGACGGGGGGCAGGATCCGATTATTAAGGTTGAAAGCGCGTAGGTTTCCGCCACCCGCGCGGACCTGGATCACTGGATGAAAACGCTGCCACAGCCGTAGAGTGCGGCAATGGAACGCTAATCGCCGATTGTTCAATTGGAGACAGACAGGTCTGCACGTAACGGCTATCCTATCGGGCAGTTGCAACCTGTTTGGCGGAATTGACGTAATTCTGACTTTGCAATCGGGCGGCTCCCAATCGGGCCGCCCTTTCTATTCGTCAGACCTCTCGCGCCAACTCCTGGTGAACACTGCTGGCTCAGTTATCCTCCACCATCAGCTAGGGATTCTCCCAGTTGTTCAAGGATCGGACGAAACATAATGTCTTATTCGGCCTGTCCCGCGATCCGGGCGGCAAGAGCAGATTTTCCGAAGGGGATCGGTTCAGAGCTGTGGACGGAGTGGTTCGCTCGGTAGTATCGGTGCACTGTAGATTGTTAAGGAGAATCATTGTGAACAATAAGACAGTAACGGTCTTGATGTTTGTGGGGGTCTTTTCTCTGTCTGGCTTTCGCGTTACCGCGCAGACGGCCACCGGGCAGGAGACGGCGGCGTCAAGTAAGAGCGAGCAGGTGGCGAGTGATCAAGATATACAACTATTGCGAAAGGACATCCGGTCGCAGAAAAAGCAGCTCATTGCTGCAAACCTAAGTTTGACAGACACGGAGGCGACAAAATTTTGGCCAATCTATGATCAGTACCAGGCTGAGTACACGAAGATCGGTGATACAAAGTTGGCGTTGATCAAGGAGTACGCTCGGAACTTGTCTACGGCCACGGACGAGCAGGCGCTGGATTATCTGAAGAGGTCTGAGGAAATTAGCGAGTCCGTGATCCAGCTGCGGAAGCGATATGTAACGCGCGTGAACCAAGTATTACCAGGAAAAAAGACAGCAACATTTTTCCAACTGGAACGCCGAATCGAAATGTTGCTGGACGTAGAGGTGGCATCTCTGCTTCCACCGCTGCAAAGCCAAGGTCAGTAGGAGGTGCGGCGAAAGTAGATCTACGCACTAGAAACGTGGCGATAAGCTAGGTACCGGGACCGAGTTATGATTACAAACTGTGGAAAAATGAGTTCTCCGGCTGTTGTTTCGGTCTTAGCTCTTGACGGCCACTAAGCGGGCACTTATCGTGGCAGAGTTGTAAGAGGAAACTGGATACCTTTATCAGGTCGAATTTAGACCGGGTACCCGCTTGCCAGATTTTCTCCCTCCCGATTAAAGCCCGCCCAGAAAGCTGGAAAAACAAAATGACTCCGGATGAACTCAATAACATCGCAGTTGAATTGAAACGACTCGGTTCAGAACTAAACCTATCGGATCAGCAAAAAGACCAACTTAAGACGTTCCTGACGGAGAAGTACGAGAAGTTCCAGGAATACAAGCAACATAACCCAAACGTCTCGAAAGACGACGTTGCCCAATACCTCGCCAAGAATCGCAGCGCCGGACGGGAGAAACTTGAAAAATTTCTGACCCCGGAGCAATTGGCAAAATGGGATGCCGAGATCGCAAAGGCTAAGGACTTCCTCAGCACGCGAGCTGCATCCGCCTGATTCTTGGTCTTAAGACAGTCGAACAAAAAGTCATTGGTGACAGGGCGATTCTTTCACTGATCGCCCTCTTCTATGCCTTCGTCCCTTCGCGCAAGGCCATTGTGATATTCGCGCGCAAAGCGGCCCAATATTTTTCTGACCGACTATCGTAATTCCCCTGGGTCATCACCTGATTGGCGCGGTGTGCGCTGTCTATGACCTGCAGGCACGCGTCGGTCTCGATTAAGTTTTAAGTCTTTACAATCGGAATCACTTCTTCGAATCGATGAGAACAGGGCTGCCATCTTCTCCGCCCAAGAAGTCAACGGCAGCCCGAGTTCAGTCACGTCTGACTCAGGAATCTATAGCGTACTGGTCTCCACTGCCACTAGGGATTCCCCCAGTTGCATGAGAGCGCGTGCAAGCCTAAAGATAAGCCCAGGTATTAGGTCGGCGGATTGCACCGAGCCGTGCTATGGAAAACACCAAATACAGGTCGCAGTTTTTTACCGTGTCGGAACAAGTGATGTTGTATCTTCGGCAGGCACAGAACACGCTTACGAGACTGGGAAGGACTGTAGCTGACAAACCACGACGACTACAGGAGGCACTTCGCACAAGAGAGAATGATTTGCGAGACTTGCTCGTAAGCTCTCTCGATCCAATCGTCGTGACGGACGTTGCCTGGCGTTTTGTTGCCGCAAATCCGAAAGGTCAGGATTTGTTCGGAGTCTCGGAAAAGAACATGAAGATGTTCAACATTGACGCATTTATTAGAGTTGGTCAAATGTCGTACTTTTACGCAAACGGTTCGCCACTCGTAGGACGAGCGGAGAGGCATGGTCAATGCACCATCAAGCGTCTGGACGGAAGCTTGCGGGTCGCCGAATATATTTTCGTTGCACATTTTGCCCCTTATCGGCATCTATGCAGATTCGATAACGTTAAAACACCTCGAGTGAATCTATTGCACCAAACATTTAACTCGGGCCACGGCAAGAATGATTCAAATACTTTCCAGCAATACGTTGTTGGTTAAAGTACACCGCTATTTCTGTTTCGAAACCGTACCTGTAAAACGTGGAGAGTGGCTACACGTGAACCTCGGGCCCCGTTGCTCAGGTATTCGTCGGGGAATGGCTGGCATGCCATGCACGGATAACGAGTTCTGGTTTGGTCCAAAGATTTAAAGGAGAAATGACCGTATGAATAGCAAACGAACGAGAATCGTAGTGGGCCTGCTGGCCGTATGCTTTGTGGCACTCCTCTCGGCTTATGCGCAGGGCGAAAAGACAAAGGCCAAGGGGCTGATCACCGCTCGCACCGGCGATACGATCGTCCTCAAGACTGTCGACGGAAGCACGATGACCGTTACTCTCGATGACGACACCAAGGTGCAGCAGCCGAAGGGGTTGGGCATTCGCAAGAAGCAAATGTCTGCTGCTGTGCTGATTCCC
Source organism: Candidatus Acidiferrales bacterium (assembly GCA_963759275.1). GTDB lineage: Bacteria > Acidobacteriota > Terriglobia > Acidiferrales > UBA7541 > Acidiferrum. The sequence goes on from CAVWYZ010000006.1 coordinate 78,308, forward strand.
GGCCTTAAGATTTCGGTTGAAGGCACAAGCCAGGACGCCACGCACGTCCTTGCCAAATCCATTACCTTTGACGGAGACGATTTAGAAACGGCCGAAATGATCCAAGCTGGTCTAAGTCCCACTGAACAGAAAGTAGCCGCCAATCGGCAGAACATTGCAGACAACCAGCAGAATATCGATGCGAACCAGAAAAATATCGCTTCCAACAAGGCGGCTATTGACGCCAACGCCGCGGAGGCCGCGGAAGCCAGCAAGCGCTTCTCAGAATTGAGTGACTACGACACCAAGGATCAAGAGGTGGTTCGTTTTGCCAGCGGCAGCACCGAGATCTCCGAAGCGGATCAAGAGGCGCTGAAGAAATTAGCCCAGAATGCCGTCAACCTGAAGGGGTACATCATTCAGGTGAAGGGCTTCGCCGATTCGAGCGGCAACGCGGCAATGAACCAGAATTTGAGCATGGAGCGCGCACAGAACGTAATCGCCTTCTTGCTGCAGAATTGTAACGTGCCAGTTCGTCACATCGTGGCGCCAGGCGCCATGGGTGAAGCGGCACCAGTAGCCTCGAACGAGACCGCGGCCGGACGCGCAGAAAACCGCCGCGTAGAGGTTAAGGTCCTGCTGAACAAAGGTCTAGCCGGTGCCTAAGAATCACGGGACGAAAGAGCGGCCGCGCGAACTGGGGCCTGCGGGATTTTCGTGTCGGGGAACCTCCTCACCGAACGAAGCTGTAGCCACTATGCGCTGAATGCGGGGCAGCGGGCGAGACACGGTCACTCGAGCAGGCGCTTCACCAGCTTAAGTATTGAGTCAAATGCTCCTGACTCCATACCCACGAACTCTACGCCGATGCCCCTACCTGATAGGGAGGACCGGACGACGGCGAGTAAGCGAATCTCACCTTCCGGCACTGAAAAGAGTAAATCAAGCCGAGTGCCAACGGGGATGGTTTCTTCGGTTACAAGCAAAGCACCGGAAATACTGAAGTCCTTGACGCGTAGTGCAGTGCGACGATCACCGAAATTGCAGGTTACCCACAGTTCGGTGGATGTAGGAATGCGCTGGTTTATCCTTCTCTCGAAACGGGATCGAGGTCTCATACGTTGAATCAGCAAGAACAAGCGAACCGTCGCGTGCGCTTATCGATGAACTCCTATCGCCAAGTGTAGACTCCATTCTGCAGTTGGAGAAGGACATCGAGCCGACGGTTGTCGTTAAGAGTTCCAGTCATTATTAATCTTGCCGGATAGCGTCGATCAACTCCTGCCATCACTGTGGTTCAGACGCAACTCGCCGCACTCGCCCGTCTCTTGATCTAAAAATGCTATCTGCTGAAAACTTGGGTGGTAATCTACGCCTATCGGTAACAAGTTCGGCTCCTTCCTCCCGGAGATGGCCGGGCAGGAGCAGAAGCTGCACGGATTCACCTTCACGTTGGGTTACAGCCGAAGAATGGTGGCGGAAGCAGCATTGGATCAAAAACTGGGCACGCTGCTGCGGCTGCACGAAGCGGCGTTCCAGCAGATCGGCGGAGTGCCGGAGGAGATTCTCTACGACCGCATGAAGACGGTGTGGCTGGGGACGGATGAACGAGGCGAGATCGTTTGGCACCCGGTGTTTAAGGACTTTGCGCACTACTGGGGCTTCACGCCGCGGCTGTGTCGGCCGTATCGGGCACAGACGAAAGGGAAAGTGGAAGCGGGCGTGAAGTATGTGCGGCGGAACTTTTTGTGTGGTTTGCAGGGGCGCGAGCCCAGCAGCCTGAGCGATCTGAACGCACAGTTGCGCGAGTGGGTTTGGGGAGTAGCGAACCAGCGGGTACACGGAACGACGCATGAGCAAGTGGCGGTGCGCTGGGATGTGGAGCAGTTCAGTTTACAGTCGCTGGCGGGGCAGCCGCCGTATCCATACGTGGATGGCGAACTGCGCAAAGTGGCGCGGGATGCCTACGTGGACTGGCAAGGTAGTCGGTATTCGGTGCCCTGGCAGTATGCGGGCCAGGAAGTGTGGGTGCAGGAGATCGCGGAGGAAGTGGATATCCGCACGGGCCGTGAGCGGATTGCCATGCACGGCAAGGCGCAACGGAAACACAGCGTGCTGACGTTCCCGCCACACCATCAGGGGATTCCGCTGGGAGCGCGAAGAGCGGAAAGCAAGATCCTGATTCATCTGCGGCAGAGCGCGCCGGTGGTGGAGAAGCGTTCGTTGGCAGCGTATGAGCGCGTGGCGAACGGAGGTGGGCGATGAACACTCCGATCGAGCGGTTACAGACGGCGCTGGAGGCGCTGGGATTGAAAGCGGTGCAAGCCCGGCTAGAGAACTTGCTGGAACAAGCGTCGAAGAAAGAGCCGAGCTATGCGGACTTTCTTGATGAGTTGCTGTGCTGCGAGGTGGAAGCACGAAGGACTCGGTACCTGCGTGCACGGCTGCAGCTGGCGCATTTCCCGTTCGTGAAAACCTTCGAGCAGTTCGATTTCGGCTTTCAGCCTTCGCTTGATGAGCGGCAACTTCGAGAGTTGCGTTCGCTGCGGTTTATCCACGAAGCCAGCAACGTGATTTTTCTGGGGCCACCGGGCGTGGGGAAAACGCATTTGAGCGTGGCGCTGGCGGAAGAAGCGATCCGCTCGGGGATGGGAGCGTATTTCATCACCGCGCACGATCTGGCGGCGGACTTGGGGCGCGCGTATCGCGAAGGCCGGTTGGATCGGCGGATGCGCGTGTACCTGGCACCGAAAGTTCTGGTGATCGATGAAGTGGGCTATCTGCCGCTGGACGATCTGGGAGCCACGATTTTCTTCCAGTTGGTGAGCGCGCGATATGAACGTGGGAGCATCATCCTGACCTCGAACAAAAGCTACGGGGACTGGGGATCGATCTTCGGCGACTCAATCATCGCCGAACCTTTGGTCGTTGCGCAACCGCAGTCTACTCGGGTCGAGGGAGCCGTGGCGCCCATTCCGGAATCCAAATCATGTCCACGACTAGATGGACCATCGAAGGTGAGGCTCTGTGGGTTTTTGTGATTCCGTGAGGTGGCGACTGGGATCAATCATAAGAGGACGTGGGGCAGGAACCTATTATTAATGTCGCGAGGGCACTCCGATTTGCGGCGCCACCGAAGGTGGGGCGGAGGTCCTGCTCGCGATCAGTCGAGAACCCAGGGAGTCACGGGAATGGCTGCCCACCCGGAGCGATTCGGGTCGGTGCGAAGCGAAGTCTCGTACTCGACAGGTGCCTCTTGCGGACGCCCCGCTTCCAGGAGCATTTCGCGAACGGGCAGGGAAGTTTCGCGCTGCCGAGTTTGTCTTGTGAATCGGCAACGGAGCGGAGGAGACGCACAGCCTCTACGGTCTGTCCGGACGCATAGTAAGCCCGCGCGTTCACAACACCGCTCGAGTCCTTGTCTTCAACACTCCAACAGGGCATTTTGGTTCGCAGGTCGTCGCGAACCTTCTTGCCGCGAACGAGGCTGTGCCTGTGATTGCGCGTGACCAGCCAGCCTCGCCGCGTGTGCCCGGGCTAACGTGGAGATCGTACCGGGTTCGAGCGTCAGTAGGTAACAATTACGGCTTCATAGTCGATATCGGCGGAGTCCGACGAGTTATTGGATGAAAGCTGAATGCGCATCTGGCCATTAGTTGAGTTAACGTAGTTCGACAACGTCCCGGGTACAGTAAACGTCAGTATCGTCCACGCTCCCCACTCCGGCGCGCCAGCGTTGGTGCCGACGGTCACGTAGGCCGCCGTCGCCCAGTTGTAGATCTGCCAGGTCCATGTCTGGTTTGGAGCCGAGGGCCCTTCATAGTTGACCTCAATTTGCATGTTGGTCGCAGAGCCCGGAGCGATGGTCGTGGGCAGGGTAAAGACCTGGTAGCCCGTGTACAGACCATCAAATTCGACATATTTGCTCCAAGTGCTCGCGGTCCCCGACTCATCCATTAGATCAATCGAGGTTCCTACCGCCTGACCTCCACTCGTTCCCTTGGTCGTGACATAGGAGGAGGGCACCAGCGTGATCGTAGACCCGGAGCCGTTGCTCGCCGTGTTGGTGAGCGCAAAGCTAGCCACCGTTGACACGCCCGCTACGCTCGCGGTAACCGTGTAGCTACCCGCCGTGGAATTGGCCGTAAACACCGCCGAAGTCGCCATTCCCGAAGAGTTCGTTATCGCTGTATTCACGCCGCCCGCAAAGCTACCGGACGCCCCGCTACTCGGAGCCGTGAAGGTTACCGTCACCCCACTCACTGCGTTCCCCCCTGAGCCTTTCACCGTGGCGACCAGCGCACTGGCGAAAGCAGTGTTGACGGTAGCGCTCTGCGGCGCCCCGCCTGTGGCCGTGATAGATGCGGCGCTGCCGGCTTGGTTGGTGAGCGCAAAGCTAGCTGCCTTCGATACCCCGGCCACGCTTGCAGTCACACTATAGCTACCAGCCGTCGCATTCGCCGTGAACACCGCCGACGTCGCGACCCCCGAAGAGTTCGTGGTGGCCGTGTTCGCGCCGCCCGCAAACGTGCCCGAGGCTCCGCTGCTCGGAGTCGTGAACGTTACTGTCACTGCCCTCACCCCGCTCCCGCTTGAATTCAGTACCGTGGCCACCAGGGGATTCGCAAACGCGGTGCTGATGGTCGAGCTCTGTGGCGTTCCGCTCGTCGCGGTGATGGAAGCGGGGCCACTGATGGCTTGGTTGGTGAGCTTGAAGCGGGCCGTCCGTGATACGCCTGACAAGCTCGCCGTCACCGTGTAGCTGCCCGCTGTGGCATTGGCGGTGAACACCGCCGAAGTGGCCATTCCCGAAGAATTAGTGGTGGCTGTGTTCACTCCGTCCGCAAAGCTACCGGACCCTCCGCTGCTCGGTGCCGTGAATGTGACCGTCGCTCCGTTCACTGGATTTCCGTTGGAATCCTCCACCGTGGCCACCAGGGGCTTGGCAAACGCGGTCCCGACTGTCGCGCTCTGTGGCGTTCCGCTACTGGCCGAGATGGAGCCCGGGGTAGTGGAACTCTGGCTGAAGTTGGCGGTGTAAGTAGTCACAACACTAGGAGCGATAAATGTTCGCGGGTTCGCGGTTTGCCCATCAGCCCAGCTAGTAAAGCTCCATCCGCTAGGCGCCATCGCAGTTACCTGGCAGGATGAACCAGGAATCCAGTTCAGGGCCAGGTTCTCGTAGGCCGAGTAGGTTCCAGAGGAACAGCCGGCCCCTGTAATTGAATAATTAATGGGAGTAACACCCGTGCTGAAGATTTGAATGGTTACGCTCAGGTCGGCGGGATTGGGATAATAGCGTTCCGCGGATGCAAAACCTCCGCCGACGGCGAGTACCGTCCCATCGTGCAGCGCTACGGATGTAAAGTAAGCGCGGGCCTGGGTCAAACTTCCAGTTAGGTGCCAGGCCTGAATTGCTGAGTCGAAGTATTCGGCACTGGCGCGGGTCGGATTGGGGTCCTGGCAGCAGGAATATCCGCCAGAGACGAGCACGCCGTTCGGGCTCGAGATCGCGGAAGCAGCAGGACCATTCCTGCCGGTGGTCATGGATGGAACTGCGGTCCAAGCGAGGGTGGTGGGGTCGAAGATTTCCGCGGTCCAGAGCCCCGCGCAACACCCGCCGACGGCCCCTCCAGCCACCAATACGGCGCCATCGGTAAGTAGAGCGGCAGCAGCATAGTCTCTCGCGATAGTCATGTGTCCGACAGAAGTCCAGGTACTTGTGGCGTACTCATACAGTTCGGCGGCAGCAGATTCTTCTACTTCAAGAATGCTTCCCTGTCCGTAGTCTTGGCCACCCGCTATCAGCACATTTCCGTTGCTGAATACCGTCGCAGTCTGGTCCGCATGTGGATTCGCCATCTTTCCGATAGCAGTCCACGTTCCAGTTGTGGGATTCCATAATTCGCTTGAGGTAAGGGGATATTGCGCAGGAGTGCAGCAAGTTGAAACCCAACCGCCGGCCACCAGCACCTCGCCATTCGGTAGCAGCGATGCAGAATGCAGGTATCTGGTGGTGGTCATAGTTCCCGTGACCGTCCAAGTCTGCGTTCCGGGATCGTAAATCTCCGCCGATGCGAGCGTGTTCCCGTTCGCATCCTGCCCACCTGTGACTAACACGCGCCCATCCGCCAGGAGCGTTCCCGCCTGATAATTACGGGCAGTGCTCATTGGGCCCACGCTTGTCCAGCTGTTGGCGACCGGATTGTAAAGGTCAGCCGCGGCGCTCGAAGCCCCGCCCACGACCAAGACCGTGCCATCTGCCAGCACGACCGCCGTGGGTGACCCGCCACCTGTGCCACGCACCGTCGACATCGTCCCAGCCGGACTCCATTCGCCAGGCGTTTGAGCATTCGCGGGCCGCGCGAGCAGAAGTCCGATGCCGATCAAAAGCCACATCATGCGACGGCATACGACACGTGAAGCCTCTATACAATTAAAGAAACTGTGCCGTTTCATGATGGACCTCCTTTATGTTTAGGGGGCGAGCAAAAACAGCTGCCGGCTCTGCTAGTTGAGTCGATATCATGCGACGCAACTTAGGCCGTTGAACAGAGGTCGAATTACCCACGGTGCGGGCAGAGAGATATTACCTATACTGCTACCCTAGTCGGCTACGGACAGCTTGAGGCTAAATCAAACAGACCACGATTCATTTGCACTTATTCCGCACAGGCTAACCGAAAGAAACAAAAGCACAAAGCAACGGTGTGTGCGAAACGATTTATCGGATTTCGCACTTGTGCGATTGGAAGTGCGGGTGGTTTGGAGGTAAGTTTGGATCACGGGAGGAGGACGGCCACAAGCTTCGACTGATTGTCACTTTGCAATGGAAAGCACTTATTTACGCCAAGGAAAGCCCGGGGTGGGCGGCTAACTCGGGCTCTCCTGTACGAAAATATGGCGATTTTCGTACAGATGCAAGCTGATTCGCAATCGAATTTCGATTCTTGCAATTCCTCCACGGCTGCGTAGAAAACACTCGTTCTTGACGCAACTCCACGTGAAGAAAACCCAGGCAGAATAGATGGCACTTAGCGCGGATCGCTGGTGAGCCGTTTTTTTCGCATCCTTAGTGTCACGGCACGCGCGCGAGACTTCATAGGGTACCTCGCAATGCCCTGGTGAAGGAAACGGGCAGATGGTGCTATGCTCTCGCCAATTTGGGTTGTCCCGCGAGTGGTTCAGAAAACGATGCCGGTGGTCAGTGGCTACAATGGACTGACCGCCGTTGCCTAGAACCCCCTGCGGCACAATGTGCTATGCTCCGCCGAAAGGCCAGCAGCGCCATAACGCCCGGATTGGTCATGATGAACGGCCAAGTGGTCTTACCTCTTCCGCGAAACCGGGTTTCCCTGACCACCTGTGCGCAGCATCACGGCGTGCTGTCCATCCCGACCCTATCTTCCACAAATGCCCAACTCTTCGACTCCCGGTTTCATTAACAAGTACGGGCAGGTGCTTATTCACAACATCCTCAAGCCCGGCTCTGATCGTATTGTTACGGGGCACGAACTCGGCTGCAGCAAATGCGGTCATCTCTACTCGGTCAGCGGCATCGGCATCTTCGAGCGGGAATCTCCAAAGTGCCAGCTTGTACCACACAGTCGTAACGTGTAAACAACAGCAGCAGAAGAATCCGTAAAGCGCGGCCGACTCACGGTTGCGCGCGGGGCGGCGCCGCGGCGGGCGCGCCCGGCCGCGGGCGCGCCGCGCGGCGGCCGCGGGGGGGCGCGGGGAGGCGCCGCGCCGCGCGACCGCCGGCGCGCGGGGCGGGGGCCGGCGGTGGGCCGCCGGCGCGGCGCGAGGGGAGCAGCGGCCCGAAGAGCCCGAGCGGCGGCGCGCGGAGCGGCGACACGGGCCCGCCGCCGCGCGAGCGCGCACAGCCGCAGACCCGCGACGAGCGGCAAGAGGCCGCGCACAGCCGACGCGGCGCGCGACGACGCGAGAGCAGCGAGGCAGCCGCGCACGCGACGTGGCCAGGAACGGTGGCGTCGGGCCGTGGACCGCGGCAGACACACGGAGACCGCGACAGCGCGCCGCCGCGAGGCGGACGTAGAGAAGGGCAGGCGAGGCGCCAGGTGCAAGGACTGAGCCAGACGTAGCGAGCGTGAGGAGACGGCAGGAACACACAACATGAGGCAGCAGATGAGCGCGCCGCCATGATGTCGCACAGATAGAACGCGAGAACACAGGGAAAAAAAAAGAGTCGGCTTTACCGGGCATCTGGCCCACCCAACTCTCTGATTAGAGCACTATGCAGGACAAGACGGGCGAAGGAAGCTCATCTGGGTTTTGCGCTGTAGACGAAGTCTACCGTTTGCTCTTGGTCGCCAACCACCGTGATTTCCTGGCTGTGCGTTCCGTAAGTTTCGTGCCAAGCAGTCACGGTATATTTGCCCGGCGGGAGACCAGGTAAAGTGAAGAGACCATCCTCCTTCGTAACTGCGAAATGGTTCGTTCCCAAAACCGCAAAATAAGCACGCATCCAGGAGTGGACGTTACATTTTACGGGTATGAACTCTGGCTTGCTAAACGAGGATGAAATGGGTGGACTTCCCTTCAGCTGTACCTTGTTCCATTCTCGATTGGTGACCGGCATCGGATGAATGTTATGCGAGAAGGGGTCACTATTAATTATTTTCACCTCCTGGTCAACCTGAAAGGCCAGCACGCGAGTGGTGTAGTGGCAATTCTGCTGGTTAAGACTTACATGTGTCGTAGGAGCTGAGGACATGGCAGGCGCGCCGGAGGAAATGAACACCACCACATTTTCCAGCGTATTACCCGGACCGGTAACGGTGTCCTCCGTCATGCGCTGGTTGGGATTCAATTTGACGCATTCTGGCTGCTTGGACATGTCGATGACGTGTGCTTTCGGCGGAGTGCCCGTCAGAGTTACCTTTCCGGAGATGGTCCCGCCCATTTGTCCGGCCGCGCTAAGAACTGAAACGCTCAAGAAGCACAAGGCTATCAAGCATACTCTCACTGGTCGCATCGGAATCGGCCTCCTTCTTAATTAACTGACCCGGAAGCTCCGCTCCAGCTCTCCTGTCGATTCTACGGTCCCTTTTACAGTTCAATACGGACATGTTTGTTGGCGTTGGCGTATCAGTGAGGACTCCCTAACTCTGTGTTCTTTGGCCTCATACTTTCCCACCAAGTCTGCTACAACGAATTGGGCGATCTTTACCTCGACAAGCTCAACAAGTACACCTTGACTCGAAACTTGGTTCATCGCCTCGAACGTTTAGGCTACACCGTCACATTGGAGCAGAAGGCCGCGTGAAGTCCGTGCCTTTACCCCATACCGGCTGCCAGCTGAACCCTATTTTCATAGCAGGACCTAGGCGCGGAGCCGTGTGATTCGAGAAGACTGTTCTGCAGCAAATTTGTTGCTTCGGGAACCCGAGAAGGTTAGTATGCGCCGATCAAGTGGCACGAACCGAAATTTCCCCGCATTCCTTCCGTGTCCTAGGAGGCCGACATGCGAATTCGATTGGTTACCCTGGCTGTATTTTTGCTGCTGTGTGGGCTGACGCTCACCCAGACTGCTGCTGCCCAAAGTTATTATGTCGCCCTCGGCGATTCCCTCGCCGTCGGCTACCAGCCCATCTCCGAACCCCCGTACACCCAAGGCTACGCCGACGACCTTTTCGCTCTCTATAGCCCGCACATCCCCGGCCTTACTCTTACCAAACTCGGGTGCGTCGGCGAGAACACCGCTACCATGGTCCAAGGCGGCGCCCCCCTTTGTCCTAACTATCCCACAGGTAGCAGCCAACTCGCCGCCGCCGTCGCCTTCCTACAAGCTCACCAAGGCCACGTCGCTCTCGTCACACTCGATATCGGAGCCAACGACGTCGACGGCTGCATCAGTACCACCGGCATCGATAAGTCCTGCATCGAATCCGGCTTCTCCACCGTCAGTGCCAACCTTCCCTGGATTCTCCGCCAACTCCGCCAGGCCGCCGGCCCGCACACTCCCATCGTCGCCATGAACTATTACGATCCGTTCCTGGCCGCCTGGGAACTTGGCTCCGCCGGCCAATCTATCGCGCTCCAATCCCTCGCCGCCGCCACCGACTTTAACGTCCTACTAGGCGCTATTTATCACGCCTTCGCCGTCCCCGTCGCCGAGGTCGCAGAAGCCTTCCGCACCTACAATTTCCTCCCCGTCCCCGGCGAAAACGTCCCCGTAAACGTCTTCATCATCCTGTCATGGACCTACATGGCCGCACCTGCGCCCATCGGCCCCGACATTCATCCCAACGCCGCAGGCTATGTCGCCATTGCCGGCGCCTTCGCCGCCAAAATCAAGCTCCCATAGGAAGCCCGTAGTGAGGCGTCCGGCTGATCTAAACTAGCGAGCGTCGTTAAGTCCCTGGAATGGTTACTGACAGGTGAAGTATAGGCCCGTTTGAATGACCCAGCTCGCAGGGGGATGCAGTTTTGTTGAAGGGTTAGGGAAGCGCTAAAGGGTACGTTGTAAGATCCTTCGCGGAGGCACAGAAATCAAGGGTTTTCGCGTCTCGAACCTCAGCAGCCTCCCCTCAAAAGTGATCGTTGAAAAGCGACCGGCTGCATGCTACAAACGGGTATGGACAAGAGCATTCGCATATACGACAGCCATAAGGAGATGAGGGCTGACGAATACCGGTATTGGCAGAGCCGCCCGGTCCATGAGCGCATGAGCGCTGTTGCAGAGCTTACCCTTTCCGCCTACGCAATGAAGGAACCGGCCCGCGATGCTCGACGACTTCAAAGAACTCTTGTCTGTCTTCAACGCCCACAGCGTTAAGTATCTCGTAGTCGGTGGGTACGCGGTTTCGTTTCACGCGCAGCCCCGGGCGACTAAAGATCTCGATTTGTTCATCAAGGCGGACCCGGCGAACGCGAAGGCGACCTATGCGGCGCTCGCCAGCTTTGGTGCTCCCCTCAGCAACATCACGGTTGACGACCTAGCGGATGCCAGGAAATTCTTCCGTTTTGGAAGTGAGCCGGTCGCGGTCGATATTCTCCCCGGCATCGATGGCGTGAATTTTGATGAGGCATGGGCGCGGCGTGTCGAAGGTGTGATCGACGCGAAGAGCGGCCTCACGGCCTTTTTCATTTCCAAGAGTGACCTCATTGCGTCGAAACTCGCGGCCGGCCGGTTGCGGGATCTTGCCGACGTTGAAGAAATCCGTGAGTCTGACGCCAGTCAGTCCGCGCTCGGAGAAGTCAATCCATCATCTGAACACAAAAAGAATGGTGGTCCAAAGTGAAATAGGGTTATGCGCGAGGCTCGACCGACGATGAGAACCGGACCTCGCCAATGGGCGCGTTGAAGGGGACCGTGGCACGCAAAGTCACCTTGTGGCTTCCTCAGTCCGTCGACATCACCGTCCACTTGAGCGGCAAACAGTTCAATGCTCACCATTCCTACTCCAGCTACCAACTCTTCGTCATCGATACGGGCCAGAAGATCGGGAAGCCCAAAGATGTTTCTGACTGACTAGGCACTCTCCGGTCTGGATGTTCCCCTGAATATTGTCCTGCTCCTGGAGAATACGTCGGGCCGAATCCTAATTAATGTCGCGAGGGCGCCCCGTTTTGCCGACCACGCCCCAAGGCACAAACGCCACCGAAGGTGGGGTCAGTCGAGGATTTGGCAAGTCACTGGAATGGTTACTCACGGGCGAGGAATAGGCAGATTTGTGTGCGGGAGGGAAGTGCTCCCGGTCACCAAGCTACCAGCTGGCTGTTAGCCCTTCAAGATGATCGCGTGTGTTCCTTGGCGAAAGCTCTGAATGCCTCCGCAAACTATTCCCGGGTGCTCTTCTCTTCAGCTTCCTCTCGCGTGGCTCTAGCACATTATGCTTGCGGTGGTTGTTGGACAAATCCTTGGCGTCTCGATAACCGCGGGCTGTTTCAAATAAAGCCTTGAACTGTGGGGTCAACAGGGCGGTATTGCGCGCGCTGACATTTGCCTAAAAAGCATTCACGACTTCCTGCGCAAGCCTGTCCGCAGCTCTTAAATATTCCGGCGAGTTCATTCCTCCCTCATGGCGAGCATATCCGAGCATGCTCGGATTTCAAGCAGACTGCCTCGCTAAACATGATCCTGACCTCAACGGGCAATCGACGAACTCGAGGCGATAAAGATGAACGGACAGGTCGGCAACGGCGCGTTTGGCCCTTCGGAACTTCGTCTGACTTCGCGGCGATCCGTTTAGAAGAGAAGCTTTAGTCCAAACCAGATACTCCGGCTTCCGCTTCCTTCGACTTTTGGATTGGCGAAGCCGAGGCCCTCGGCGAACAGGCCGGCATTGTCGATGAACGGATCGATGGACGCGAAGTTTGGATGATTGAGAGCATTCAGGAAGTCTGCGTGAAATTGAAGGCTGAACTTTTCTGAAATGTTCGTGACTTTGAAAATCGAAAGATTGAGGACGTTCGTTTTTGAGGTGCGCAAAGTATTGCGCCCCACATCGCCGAATGGGCTGCCGAAGATCTGGTCGGCGGTGCGCGTGTTGGCGATGAAGCGGACCTGATTTCTGAGGACGACGCTCGGGGCGTGGGCTGGATCTGGCACCGTGTTTCCGGCCGCGTCGGTCGTTGTTCCCGTGAATCCGTTATTGAATTTGTTGAGACTGATTAGCGTTGTTGGAGTGATGGTGGAACTTCCGCAGAGATCGCCATCAACGTCCACGGCGCAAATGTCGTTGGCGAAGATGCCGACGGACTGCACCGGCGCGGTGGAACTTCCGAGGAAGGGGCGCAGCGAGCCATCCGGGCCTCCGAGTGCAGCATTAAAGGCAGGATCATATGGATTTTCGGCATCGGGAATTCCGCCGCACGCGCCACCACCGCTGGCGCAATTGAGTCCCGACTGAGCTGCCGTGAAGGGCTGGCCCGAGTAGAGTGAATATACGGCCGAAACTTTCCAGCCTCCGAGGGCGTGGCCCAGGAAACCTGACTGCTGGCGATAAAACGGCAAATCTTCGAGCGCCATGAGAACCCAGTTTTGCGGAAAATCGAGCCCAGAGAGGCTGTGTTCCTGATCCGTATAGTTGACCTGGCTCTGAGAAATTGCGAACGTGCCGCCCGCGGCTAGTGTCGCTCCAATCTCGCTTGCATTGTCGGTGGTCTTGCTGAAGGTGTAGGCGGATTTCAGGGTCAACTGGTTCCACAAATGGGTGCTTCGGAATTCGATCTGGAGTCCGTGGTAATCGGAGTAGCCGGTGTTCGTGCGCTCGCGGATGAGAGCTGCGCCGGTGCAATTTACTCGCCCTGTTAACTCAGGGATCGCGGCCTGTGATGCAGGACAGGGCGTTAGACCGGCAGGAACTAGCTGGGGGTACAGATTCGCGAGACCCAGAATGTATGGATTGCCGTTGATGGTCTGAAACAGGTTTTGGGCGTGGTTGCCGACGTAGCGCACTTCGAATGCGGCATTTTGCGCAATCTGCTGCTGGACGCCGAGAGACCATTGATGAACGCGATCGGGACTGAAATGCGGGGAGATTGTTGTTTCTCCCAATGTGCGCGGATCAAAAATTCCCGTCTGCAGGTGCGGCGCGAGAAGCGTTCGCACGTTCTTCCCCGTGGGAACGGCGGGCAACGGGTTTGCTGAAGCATCCGCGCCTGTGAGAGTGGTGAGGAGCACGGCGGGAGCGCCGCCGGCCATTCTTGTATAAATATTGTAAAAGGGCGGATCGTACGCCAGGCGATAGCCGCCGCGAATTACCGTTTTTTCCATTCCTGAATTGAAGAGGCCTTTCTCCGGAGACCATGCGAAACCTATGCCAGGGCCCCAGCCATTCTTCGGCGCCGGAAAGGCCGGAAAGGTCGTTGCACTTAAGGGAAGACTGGGATCCCAAAGGGGATCGCTGCTTGTCTGCAATTGCGAAGTCAGCTTGTGGAGAAGATTCGCGGGCTGCCCATAGTAGGACCAGGTCAATCCCAGATTGAGGATAAAGTTTTGCGACAACTTGAAATCGTCGCCAAGATATAAAAACGTGTCGCTTTCTCGAAAATCCAGGTACGGATTCCCCGAAGCGAGCTGCACGCGGTTGGGCGTGTTGGCCACAAATGCGCCGAAGTCGCCGTATCGGAAGAGTCCGTTATATTCAGTGAGACCGATGTTCGGCGAACGCAGATGGGTGAAATTCACACCAGCCTTCAGTGAGTGCCGGCCTGCAAGATGTGTCCAGTTGTCTTGAATTTGATAGGTATTGACAATGCGGCCTAGCGGCGAACCGAGGGCGACTCCCAGACTCAGTATGTGGGGATCGTTGAACAAGATGGTCGTGAGGGCGTCGCCAAGTTGAGCGGCCCGGGGAACCGTGTTTCCAATTGAATTGCCGCCCTCCTGATTGTTCAACCTGCCATAGGATGCGCGAAATTCGTTTGCCGTTTGGGTGCTGATGAAACGCGTCCAACTGAAAGCATAGTCCTGCGAGAACAGCAAAGTGTCGAGCGGATATCCGGCCGGCACGTTACCGCCGCCATTGTAGAGATTATTTCTTCCGAATATATAGCGGCCGTAGAAGTAATTTTGCGCGGTCTTGTAATCGAGTTTGACAACGAAATCATGTTGGCGGAAATCTGCAGGCAATGTTCTCTGTATTCCTGCCATATCGACGCCCGGGCAATTCGCAATGTCCATCGCCAGCACCCGTCCTTGTGGCGTGGGGTTGCCGGCTCTAACGGAATAGGGGCCATAGGTTTCGAGCGCCTTCACCGAATTGCTAGCCGGAAGGCACTGCGCAAGTGTTGCAACGCCCGCCGGCGTCGGCGTCAACTGTCCGGTACTAAACACGCCGACCTGGTTGGTTAGTTCCGCGTTCACGCCGCCGAAAAAGAAGAGCTTGTCTTTGATGGCCGTGCCGCCAATAGTTGCGCCCAAGAACGCGTCATTAAAAGCGGGAACCTGCGTCAATCCTTCGAACGCCTTTTGATTTGACGAAAGAGCGTTGAATCTCCAATTTCCTTCGGTGGCATACAAGGAACCGTGGAGACTGTTTGTTCCGGACTTGGTCAGGATGTTAACCACCGATCCGGAGTTCCGGCCGTACGCCGGGTCAAAATTACTGGTCGTGATTTGATATTCCTCGACGAACTCGGGATCTGACAGTGCCAGGCTGGGGCCCTCCGCCAAATTGTCGTTATTATTTTGCCCGTCGATCTGCTGGTCGTTGCTTCTTCCGCGCAGACCGTTTACCGCGAAACCTGCGCCATTAATATTGGAAAACGCCAAGTCGCCGCTGTTTACCACCCCCGGGACGGTGAGCGCTAGATTGTCGAGGCCATTGTTCTCGAGGAGCCCGGAAAACGTGGTGAGAGTCCCTCTTCCGAAGGAACTGGAGATTTGCGCTTGGGTGGTTTCGATAAGCCGCGACGTGTCTGCCACTTCGAGGGTAGTGGTAATCTCGCCGACCGCCAACTGCAACGTACCGAGCCCGTCATCTGACCCGGCGTTGACTCGAACCTGCTCGACGAGTAATTTTTTGAATCCGGGCTCGGAAATCTCCACGCGGTAAGTTCCCACCGGCAGCAGATTCGCCTGAAAAAAGCCGGCCGAGTCTGTGATGGCATTGAATTGTTCGTTTGTCCCGCCATTTGTGACTATGACGTCAGCGCCGACGACTACGGCCTTTTGAGGGTCGAGAAGTGTCCCTGATATCGAGCCTTTGCTGACTTGAGCCAAGGCGCACGGGACGTGAACGGCGCAAAGCAGTACGACTAACGCGGTAGGCAGCATAAGGCGCTTACGTCTTCTAGACACTGCGACCAGCCTCAGGAGGGCGGGATTGCCAATAGTGTTGACATACTAATAACACAAATCAGAAGCCGCGGGCTGGGAATATCCTTAAGTAAGCGCTTAGGGCCGTCGGCGACTGGCTTCGAACGGGCAAGTGAATAATTTATTGCGGACCGCGGGGAACTACATTCATTGCGCCCCGTCTAGGCTCCCAGCCCCGGCAGTTACCTGGTGGAACCGCTGCCTTTTGCGAGAATCTCCTTGTCCGAGATTTCAAGAGTTGAACGATCTGAATATGTGGGTTACTTTTTCTCGCTCATTTCTCCACCGCTGGTCGTCTTGTAGACCGAAGAGTTAGTCGAGACGTACAAGATGTCGGGTGAGTCTGAGTCTAGTGCAATGCCGAAGACGCCCAGGTCGTCCAGCCCAGTGTTGATGGCCGTCCAGGAGGCACCGCCATCTACGCTCTTAAAGACGCCTGCGCCCTCGAATGCAACATATAAGATGTTGTGCCGACGAGGATCGACCTGAACAGAGCCAGTGCGCGCGGTCTGAAATCCGTCTGGCAGGCCAACGCTCTGGGAGGCAAAAGACGCGCCCCAATCGACACTCTTCAACACCCCGACGAAAGTTCCAGCGTAGACAATATTGGACTCGACCGGGTCCACCGTCGCGCTCAAGGACGGCGTTTCATCTACGTTGATCCAGCTGGCCCCGGCATCGGTGGATCGCCAGATGCCGCTATTACCGGCAAAGAAAACAGTCTGGTGGTGTTGGGGGTCAACGGTAATTCCTCTTCCACTGAGGGACAGAAAGTTGTCTGGAAGGCTTCCTGGAGCGCGGTCAATCCGTGTAAAGGTCTCACCAAAATCCGCGCTTTTCCAAATGCCATCGCCGCTACGAAATGTAGAAACATAAATGGAATGGTCCACAGGATCAACGGTGACACCGGCAACATAGATCTTGCTCGATCCAAAAAGGCGACGTTCCCAATGCCGGCCGTGGTCACGAGATCGATATAGACCTCCGCCCGTAAACGATCCTGCGTAGACAAGCCTTGGCTCCTGTGGGTCGAACGCAATGCTCCGTGGCGCTCGGGATGTTAGTCCGTTCTCGCCGCCATCCTCCCAATTGCGACCGCCATCGTGAGTAACGAATAGCCCACCGTCATTCGTAGAGAAGAACACGTGTTCGTGGTTGGCCGGATCGATTCCCAGGGCATGCCCGTTCTGGCAGCGGCAGGCTTTCAGTTGACTCCAGGCGGCTCTTCGCCAATTCGATGCCCGGCCTTCGTCTTCATCGGAGTCTTTTGTCGGAGCCGGATGCTCGAACACTCCGTCGAAGTTCGTTCCTGCGTAAATGGATCCGTCCGATCCAACGCTAAGAACGAGACCTAATCCATCGGATATTCTTGTGTTGGTCCAAGTTGCGCCGTCGTCTTTGCTGACGGAAACTCCCTGAGTTGCCGTCCCTGCATACAAGCGGTTTCCACTTTTCGCAAGCGACAGAACAACACCCACGACCGGCGAACCGGTGCGGACAAAGGAAGCTCCCGCGTTTGTACTCTTGTAGACACCGTTGCCGTTGGAACCGGCATAGATGACGTTGCTATTGGCGGGATCCACGTACAAAGACCAAACGGTCGTGTCCACGTTGAGTGGATTCCACGTAGCGCCGGCGTCAACACTTTTGAATGCGCCGGTTCCCGCGGTTCCGGCATACAGAACGCTCGTGTTATTCGGATCGATTGCCAAGGAGAAGACAAACGGGTTGTCGATGCCGGTCGCGGAAGACACCCATGTGTCGCCGCCATCGGTCGTCTTCTGCAGGTCACCGTTAAAGCCCGCGTATAAAATATCTGGATTGCTGGGGTCTATAATCAACGACAGAGGTAAAAGGTCGGACCCTGTGGCGCTCCACGTGGCTCCCCCGTTTATGGACTTGTAGATGCCGGCGCCCGTCCCCGCATAGATAAGATCGGGATTGTTCTGCGCCATAGCCAGCGATGCCACGACCGGTGAATCGAGGCCTTGATTGACCGCCGCGAAGGTTTGGCCGCCGTCCTTGCTCTTGAGAATTCCCCCGCCCAAGCTCGCGATGTAGACTGTGCGTGTCGCAGTGTCAATTGCGATGGAGGCTTCAATAGCGGGAGGTGCAGGACCGACTGAGCTCCAAGCACCCGCGGTGCGGAAAATCCCACCAGCGACTGATTTTGATTGAGCACCAGAATTCGCCGACATGGTAAAAAACAATGCAAAAAGTAGCGCAGAGCGGATACCAACGGCTTTCGTACTCACTGACTGGCGTCGCCTTGTTTCGTTCATGGTATTGCTCTCCTTAGCTAACCCATTCGTTCTGAATCTTGCATGACCCGTGAAGCTCGCGAGTAGATGTCCAGCGGCATGCCGCTCAAGTCTCCTTGGTAGCTCGCGTTGGGTGCACTATGGAAGCGAACCGCTCAGGCGGTCAATGCACGGGGAAACATTCTTGGGTAACTGTGTAAGTCATAGATAACGCTTCGAATGAGGTTAGGGTGTGGTATGTGTCTATTGATAACTACCAAGGGCGGTGCTACTCTTCTTCGCGAAACTCACTATGAACGACAATGCCAAGCCTCCAAACGTTTATAGGTTCGGTCCTTACCAAGCCAACACGGCAGATCTGGAACTGCGGAAAAGTGGCATTCGGATCAGGCTGCAGCCAAAGCCGTTTCAGGTGCTCAAGGTCCTCTTAGACCGGGCGGGCCAATCGGTTAGCCGGGAAGAGCTTAAGGGGCTGTTGTGGTCTCCTGACATATTCGTCGATTTCGACCATGGACTGAATACGGCAGTGAATAAAATTCGCGAAGCTCTGAGTGACTCCGCGGAACAACCCAGATACATCGAAACCCTAGCAAATAGTTATAAATTCATCGGTGAGATCAGCGAACAGTCTGAACGGCCCTTCGTCGCAACTGCGCCCATCGCTGCATCGCCTCTCGCTACCTCGCCTCTTGCAGTCCATTCGGATCCAAGGGGTGAGATTACCTGGAAAAAACGCCATCTCGTGCCGGCTGTCGGACTCGCCTGCTTGATTGCCGTGGTTGTTATGGTGTTTCACACCGCGCCGAAGGTGTTTGGAACCTCTTCCGCTGCGATCCAATCGGTGGCTGTTCTGCCTTTGAAAAATCTCTCCGGTGACCCGTCTCAGGAATATTTCAGCGATAGCATGACCGATGAATTAATTACGCAACTCGCGAAAATCTCGGGCCTCAATGTGCCATCCGCAGGATCGGTAGTTCGTTATAAGAATACGTCGCCCTCCGCTTCGGAGATCAGACGGGATTTAAAAGTGGATGCGTTCCTTGAAGGTAGTGTGGTGCGTGCCGGCGAGAAGGTTCGCGTCAGCGCCCAACTTATCGACGCCCGAACAGACCGGCACATTTGGGCGGAGGACTACCAAGGCGATTTGCGGGACGTGCTCGTTCTGCAAAATGACATTGCGACGGCAATCGCACACAGCGTAAAGGCAAAAGTTGCCCCTGCCAATTCTCCGAAGGTGTCCGTACCTCGCCAAGTAGAGCCACGTGCCTACGACGCATATATCAGAGGGCGGGGTTATTGGTTTCGAA
The DNA here is from genome assembly GCA_963759275.1 of Candidatus Acidiferrales bacterium. Lineage (GTDB taxonomy): Bacteria > Acidobacteriota > Terriglobia > Acidiferrales > UBA7541 > Acidiferrum. The sequence goes on from CAVWYZ010000006.1 coordinate 97,645, forward strand.
GCAAAACCGCAAATGCCACTCCGGGTGATATAGAGAAAAGCGGGGAGTTGTTCCAGCAGGCTATCCAGTACGATCCTGCTTATGCGCCCGGCTATAGCGGACTTGCGAATTATTACGGCCTCATGGCGGGCGACGGCTTGATTCCAGTCAAAGAGGGCTGGCGCCAGTCCGAAGAGGCATCCCGGAAGGCGCTTGCTCTCGATAGCGGCCTGGCCGAGGCCCACTGCTCGCTCGCATCAAAAATGCTTTTCTATGACTGGGACTGGTCGGGCGCTGAGCGGGAGATACGGCGAGGTCTGGAGCTCGATACCCATTATGCGGAGCTCCATAACTTGTATTCTCATTTGCTTGCCTACACTGGCCGCTTTGATCAAAGCATAGCCGAAGCTCGTCGAGCTGCGGAACTCGACCCTCTGGGCGAACGGTTTGCCGTCCAGCGAGCCCTTCGTTTTAGTCGTCGTTTCGATCTTTTTCTAACCGAAGTGGCTATAGTCTTCGCGCAGGATCCTAGGCGGATTCACGAAGAAAGAGCATGGGTGTACAAAGCCAAAAAGCAGCACGCCGAAGAAGTCAGCGAAACTGACCTGCAGCTTCGTATTGAAGGATGCGTTCCTTGTGCAGATCGCCTGTCATACGCATACTCGCACACGGGTTACCCAGGCTGGCTCCGCGAGAAGCTAAAACAACTGAACCGGGACTCAAACGGAAATGCTACGACGTTCGAACATGCCGAACTCTACGCGGCCATGGGAAATACCGATTTGGCAATCCAGTATCTTAATCAGGGCTTTCGGGAACACACCGCGGAACTACTCCGGCTACAGCTGAATCCCGCTTATGACGATATGCGAACTGATCCACGATTCCAGGAGCTGATTCATCGTATCGGGTTGCCTCAATAATTCGTTACCATCGGATCATCCGAACTATTCTTCGGCTGATCCGTTCATTGACGATGCCGGCCTAACATCCGAAGCGACAGGATCGCGAATGTTTCACCGGATCTTCTTAGGGTAGTAGCTGCTGGAAAAGCAAACCCGAACTGCTCGCCGAGGCATCTGTTTGCAATACAAACGTCTGTGAGCTATTGATCCGGTAGTAAGCCACATTAAAGCTCGGACCTGCCGGTGAAATAAACGGATAAGCTCCAGCGGTAGACGGAGTCGATATCGTGACACTTCCTATAGCGCGACCCTGGTTGAGAGTGTCCTCAACGAAAGAGCCTGTAATGGACGCGCCAAGAACCGCAACCGGATTGGACGAGTCGCTTTGATCGTAGTCGACCAAACCTGATAAGTGTGCCAGGTTGTCAGACAGCACGATACCGACTAAGTCCAGTTCGCTTGTGGGTGTCGAGGAGGTGATCGGGTTTGTCAGCTGCAGGGCGTTATTACCGAGCGATGGAGGAAAACCAAGCTCGGTATTCCTGATCACCACACCCGTCCCGTTTACATTTGCATCAGTGTGCAACATCAAGGCGTTGCCCCCGCCGGCGAAAAAACCTGTAGGGGAAGCGTTGGGGTCAAAGATATTTACATTGCGGTCCACCACGTAAAGATTAAACGTCGAACGTCCCCCAGCGTCTTCAAGCGTGAGAGTGGCAGTGCTGTCAGATACGTAACCATAGGAGCCGCTGACGGCTGATTTCGGATTGGCCGGGGAACCACCGGCGTTCGAATCGGATATTCCCGCCGATATGTCGCTGTCGCCCTCGTTGATAAGAAACTCACCGGCCGTAATGGCTCGTCCGGCGGAGCTCCAGCCGGAATGTTGATAAAAATAATTGTCGCCCAGGAAAACGACGCTGCCGCCTTGGGCATACGCGCTGCCCCCCATCAGATTGAGATTGTCTGCTTCGAAGAGGCGTAGCGCCTTCGACGAGATAACGTAGTAGGTGAAGGATCTACCCCCACCCAGCTGCAAAGTTCCGCGCCCGTTGGAATCCGGCGCGCTGAAAGACCCGCTGAACGGTGAAGTGGTCATGATCGCTGCGGTATTGATGTCCAGCGTTCCGCCGCTCAGGCTCCCAATTCCATCGGCGGTAAAGACGCCGCCATACGATACTTTTGTTGCCGCATTAGCTTTCGCTGTCCCTGTCATCGTGAATGAAAAACCGCCCTCTACTTCGGAAGCAGTGAAGCCCCCAGCCGGATGTTGCTGCAAATCCATCGTGCCGCTGCCGGGGTTTCCGTCGATTTCAGTCAATAAGGCATGAGCAGGGGAAGTCACTGCGAAGCTAAAGGCTAGCTGTTGTCCACTCGCCGTTCTAACGTTCACGGTGCCATGGCCGGTGCTGTCCACCGTATACGAGGAAGTGTTCGGCTGCGGATTCGCACTGGTCGGCAAAATCTGATCCTGCAAGTCAAGGACTCCCGGAGAAATAATGTCAGCGACACCGCCGGCAACCGTTCCGTCCCCGCTCAAATTTATGCTCCCAAGAAGTGACGCCGTACCACGGTTCCCCGTCGGGGATGTCAGGAAGAAAGCGTATTGGCCGCTGAGGTTCGCGTCTGAAGCGGTTGCAAAGATCATGACTACTGAGCTGGCACTCTTTGTAGGGTCCGTGATTGATTTAGCAGTCACTGTGACCTGGCCACCAGCCGGCACCACCGCCGGGGCCGTGTAGGTCGTTGCCACGGCGCTTGCTGTAGACGATGGGCTGAACAACCCGCAAGCGTTTGCCGGAGCGCAACTCCAAGACACCCCGGCGTTCATACTGTCATTCGACACGGTTGCGGACATAGTCGTGGTACCGCCCGGAACGACGCTTGCCGACGCCGTAGACAAGACCACCGAGATGGACTGTGGTTGGCTTCCTGGCTGCGAAGAACTTCCTGGCTGCGAAGAACTACCCCCGCATCCGGAGTTGAGCAGAACCAGGGTCAACGCCGCAAACAAGAAAAATGACTTTCCTTTAATCTCATTTCTAAGGTTCATTGGACCCCCAATTTCGCGCGCGGCAAGCTTCCGATGACTTCTTGAAAACTGGTGAGCACCGGGCACACTGTGAATTGCGGCGGTTCTGAGAGTCAATGCCCGTCAGAACATTTCTGGGTCACCGGCGAAGGCACTGAGATTTAGTGAGTTACAGGTCTTAACTCTCCGAGACGACTGGTCATATGAATCCGAAGCTGGGCAAATGCTTTAAGTGCTCACATCGCGTTCCCAAAGAAGAGGATTCAACTTTCTGTTTGCCGCGACTATCGGCATTGAAGTCCGGACGAGCCCGAAAGCTCGCTTTTCCGTTCGAGAAATGTGCTAGAGACACGATGCGACGAACCCTGATCAAATGTTCTTGTCGTCGAGACGCGGGCCTAAAGTTTTATGTTTGTTTGAAGACCAATTTCAGTCCGAACTTGGCGCAAAATATTCAGGCGGGCGAAGAGATAACGCGGCCACCGCGGAAATGGCGTTAGTTGTCTACTTGGGCCGTCGCGAGGCCGGCCTTAGTGAGAAGAGAGGACGCTAATCAGGTGGCAGCGCCTACTGGGTCGAAAATCACTGCCCTTGTGCTTGACTGGGTTGTTCAGGATTTGGTGGCTGGATTCGATAGCCCAGGCTTCGAAGCTGCCGGATCATCTTCCAAGTGCGCCTTTGCTTCGACTGTGTGGTGACGGCAGGGCCACGTTCTTCGTAACGGACTTCCTGGTGCAGGATTAGCCAGATCAGGCGACACTGTCGATGGGCAATGACCCCGATGGCTTGATTGTGTCCCAGGCGCGTGACCGACCGGCGATACACAATCTCGAAGATGCTTCCTTTGGTTTTGGCTGCGGCGTTCGCAGCCTGATTTAAGTTGCAGTCGCACAGTAGTTTTTCAACAAACTGCTAAAGGACTGAATCGAGAACACCCCACTGGCACCGAGCGAAAATCGCCCACACGAGAGTGCGGATGGAAGGGTGGCGACAGAGGCGGCTTGGCTGAACGGGAAAAAGAGAGAAGAACTCATGGAAAGAGCAAAACACTCTTGGCACGGAGCGGCCTTCTCATGGAAGGACTTGAACGATATAGTTAGGGTATATTGCGGCCAGCATGATATTTGTCGCACAAGTTCTAACTTCCTTCCCTTAAGACGCTGCCCCTGGCGCGACGCCAGACTCTGGTTGCCTCTAGCCGCACTCTTGCACGGGAGTACAGTTGATGGAAACCAACCATAGAGAATCATCGTGGAATATCGCGAACGCAGATCCTCGACTGCAAACCTTCCTCTTAGTGTGTCTGGTGGCTGTGCTTTCTTACCTGACGGCAAGATTAGGGGGGGCGCTGGTGCTACGCCCGCAGACGAACTGGCCATTTTGGCCGGGAAACGTGATTGTGGTGTCGATCCTGCTGTTCGCGCCGCGCCGGATCTGGCCGATCGTGATGGCCGCTGCTTTTGGCACATACGTCCTGTATGACCTGCAAGCAGGGATGGCACTCCGCACGACTGTTTTACTGATTCTGTCTGACACGGTGGAAGTCCTCACCGCGGCATTCGGTCTCAGTTATTTGTTTGAAGGCGTGCCGGAGTTATACAGCGTGAAGGCGCTGGCTAGATTTTCGCTTGTGGCGGGAGTCCTGGCCCCATCCCTAGGAGCCTTTTTGGGTGCGCTTGCGGCAAGTGGGAGTTATTGGACCAGTTGGCGAATTTCCTTTTTTTCGGAAGCGATAGCCTATTTCACGGTGATGCCGGCGATTTTAGGTTTGGCTGACCATGTCCGATCATGGGCACGCGCATCGCGGGCCTATTACGTGGAAGCAGCCGTGTTGATTGCTTGCGTCGTTTCGTTGAGCTATTTCGTGTTCGTGGACCGCCGGGCAAGCACACTGCCGGGACTCTCTTTTTTTCTGGTGCCATTTCTGCTCTGGTCCGCATTGCGTTTTGGCTCGATGGGGGCTGGTACTTCGGCAACCATCATTGCCGTTCTGTCCGTTTGGGGTGCGGCACATGGAGGCGGCCCATTCAACGACGGGGAACCCATCAACAATGTGCTGTGGCTCCAGTTGTTCCTGTTGTCCGCTGCCGTACCCTTCATGTTCCTCGCGGCCCTTGGGGAGGGGCACAGACGAGACGAACGGGAACTTCGCGAAAGCGAAAAGCGCTTCCGGTTAGTGGCCGACAGTGCTCCTGTGTTGATCTGGATGTCTGGTACGAACAAACTTTGCAATTTTTTCAATCAGGGCTGGCTAAACTTCACTGGTCGATCCTTAGATCAAGAGTTGGGCGACGGATGGACCACCGGAGTGCATCCCGACGACCTGAAACAGTGTTTGGCAGTCTACTCGGCCGCCTTTGACGCTCGAGCCACCTTCGAGATGGAATACCGCCTACGACGCTTCGATGGACACTACCACTGGATTCTGGACTACGGCCTGCCCAGATTCGAATCCGATGGAACCTTCTGCGGTTTTATCGGTTCGTGCGTTGACATTACGGAACGGAAGTTGTCTGAAGATTCCCTTCACATTCTAAGTGGCCGCCTGATCCGCGCCCAGGAGGAAGAACGCGCGCGCATCTCCAGGGAGCTTCACGACGATTTCAGCCAGCGCCTGGCGCTCCTTGGTATTGGCCTCGGACAACTATGGAAAAAACTTCCAAGGTCAGACGTGGAAGATCGCGCTCATGTCGAGGAGATGCTGAAGGGAACCAAGGAGTTGGCATCGGACCTGCATTCCCTGTCGCATCAACTCCACTCCAGCAGGCTCGAGCATGTCGGCCTGATGTCAGCTCTCGCTGGCCTCTGCAGAGAGTTTACCAAGAAGCACAACATTGAAGTTCGTTTCACCGAGTGCGACCTTCGTCACATGATCCCGGCAGATGTGGCCTTGTGTCTTTTCCGCGTTGCGCAGGAAGCGCTTGGCAACGTCGCTAAACATAGTCAGGCTAAGAACGCACATGTTGAACTTGGAGCGAACGCGAGTGGCGTTAGTCTTTGCGTCCGAGATGATGGCAGGGGTTTTAACACTGCCCTTAGCAGCTCGACAGCCGGGATTGGCTTGATCGGGATGCGCGAGAGAGTTCGACATGTCGGGGGAAGACTCTTGGTGAAGTCAGAACTCCAGCGAGGGACAGAGATTCTCGCCGAAGTGCCGGTGTATGCTTCGGCGGAAGGGGCGGGGGTTAGTGGCCAACCTCTCAAGAGATAGTCTTCAGGCACTCGCATTTACCGCCGCCCAGGTTCCGAGAAGTCTTAGTGCTGTATCGGACGCGCGCATCAACGGAAAAATGATGTGGAGAGCTCGGTGCTCTGGCGCGGTTCGATACAGCCACTTGAAGGAAGCCGCTCGGGTTGCGGCGGACGCGGATGTTATGCAAATTCAATTGAGCGAGAGTAGGTTTGGCGGCGTCGCGGAGTGGCGCAGAAGAGCACAGCAGCCAAGCGGGAGAGAAGAAGAGTAGCTGAAGACTCAAATGTGGTGCGGTGAGGATGACCGCGGAGAGTAGAGAAAAGGGATTGGTCAAACAGCAAGACAGAAAGCGAGGTAGCGAGCCGAGGCACGCAAAAGTTTCGTAATGTCGATCGGCGTCTCATGCGGCGACGACATCCCGGGTGGGCGGAGAACGGAGCTGGAGCTCCGCAGCTGTAAATCTTTCGATGACCAGCATTGGCCCACGGCACTTTGGACAAAGCCAAGCATCGCTCGAACTGGTGGTGGATACCTCTGTCTGGGCTTGTGTAGCCGAGCCGAGCAACTGAAAGCAAAGTGGCAAAGTTGTGGCACGTCTGCGATTGGCCAGGAAGCCGAAGTTTCGGATGCGCACGAACCCTTCGGGGAGCAGATGCAACAGGAAGCGGCGCAAGAACTCATCGACAGCTAGAGTCAGCAATTTCTGTTCGTTGTTGTGGACGGAATCGCGCCAACGAAACGTAACCTTTCCATCGGCAAACGACACGAGGCGGTGGTTGGAGATGGCCACGCGGTGGGTGTAACGATCGAGATAGCGGAGCACATGCTCGGGGCCTCCGAAAGGACGCTTGGCGTAGACCACCCAGTCCTTTCGGAACAGTGGTCTCAGCCACGCAGCAAAGGTTTTTGGCTGAGCGAGGAGCTTCAAGTCTCCATGAAAGGTGAGCTTGCCGTTATGGAAGGCGCGCTTGAGCGCTTCGTGGAACTTGCCGCGAAAGACAGCTCCAAGCACCTCGACGGGAAGAAAGAAATCGTAGCGTGGCTTGATCCAGCGGGTGTGACCGGCAGACAACCCACCGGCCGGCACCACGCAATGTACATGCGGGTGAAGTTCGAGTTTTTGACTCCAGCTGTGCAGCACGCTGAAGAAGCCGATTTCCGCCCCGAGATGCTGGGGATCGCGTGCGACTTCCAGAAGGGTCTCCGCGCTGGTGCGAAACAGGAGGTCGTAGATGACCTTCTTGTTCTGCAACACCACCGGGGCTAGGTGACGAGGAAGCGTGAAGACCACATGGACGTAACTAGTCGGAAGAAGTTCCCGGCGACGCTTTTCGAGCCAACGTTCCCGAGCGCCTGCCTGACACTTCGGGCAATGCCGATTTCTGCACGAGTTGTAGGAGATGGCGCGATGGCCGCAGCGAATGCATTCATCGAGATGCCCGCCGAGCGCGACGGTACGACACCGGGCAATAGCCAGGAGCACTTTGACATGCTTCCAGGTGATCCACTTACGGTTTCGTTCGATGAATGCGCCTCCCGCAGTGCGGACCAAATCGGCCAGCTCGAGTGCTGGCCGGCTCATTTAGTCCTTCTGCGGTGACCAGTCTTTGAGCTTCAGCGAATCCAGAGGACTCGCGGTGGTGTTCAGATGGCGTTGGGAGAGGTGCAGGTAGATAGTGGTTTCTTCCAGATCGCGATGGCCTAACAGGATCTGGATGGTTCGTAGATCTGCGCCGGCTTCCAGGAGATGCGTGGCGAAGCTATGCCTTAGCGTGTGTGGGTGCACGTGTTTCCGTATTCCCGCTCGCTTAGCAGCTTTCTTGCATGCATTCCAAACCGTTTTTGTATCGATCGGCTGATCTCCGCTGTGCTGGCAGTTGCCTGGAAACAGCCAGGTGATCGGTCTTCGGCGCAAACGGCGACCATGGGCACGGAGTTCTTCGAGTAGCTTCGGGCTGAGCATGACATCGCGATCCTTGCGTCCCTTGCCGCCTTGGATGTGGATCACCATGCGCTGGCTATCGATGTCGCTGGCTTTCAGGTGTGTCAATTCCGCGCGACGTGTTCCGGTGGCGTAGAGCGTCATCAACAGAGTGCGATGGTAAGGAGTTCGAGCGGCGTCGATGAGTTGCGCAACTTCTTCCTGGCTGAGGATCGTTGGAAGATGAAATACCCATTTCGGATAAGGAGTCTCAGCAATGCTCCAGGACCTCTTCAGCGTCTTGATGTAGAAGAATCGGAGAGCCGCCAGATGTCGGACAACCGAGTTCGGCGATAGTTTTCGTTTCTGAAATAACTCCGCTTGGAATTCGCGAATGTGTCGCGGGCCTAAGCGGTCCGGCGGGCAGTTGAAGCGTCGAGCAAAATCTTCAACTGTGTGGATGTAATGACGTATGGTAGTCTCTGCGTAATTACGGCGCTGGAGTTCTTCCAGCATCATTTTGCGAAGTCGGGTCATAGGGACCTCCTTATGACCCGACAACTTATCTCAACCAACAAGCCACCACTGCTCCGCTCGCCTCACGCGAAGCGTCCGCCGCAGAGCGGCTTCGTTCAAGTCGGGTCACTGGAAAAGTGACCACCAGTACCGTCACCACAGGAGGCCCGCTGACTCGCTTGCCTTTGAGGTCTACTGCCCGAGATGGCTTAGAGCCGCACGGAGCGGAGCGCCGGAAACGTGAATCAGGCCATCGTAAGGTGAGAACATCTCCAGAATCAGGAATATAGCGCCGGACACCGAAAGCGCAGAGATCAACAGACTTACCACCACGGTCACATTGCGGGGGGCGAACAGCCCGAAGCTGGTGAAAATAATCGCCAGCCAAAAAATTAAAACAATCAATAGCGGTAATGGGACTGAACTGACCCTCTGTTCGGCGATCAACCAGCGTGTCTGTCCGAGCGATATCAGAATGCTTAACGCTTGGGCTTTGACTGAACGTTGCTCGTCGTCCTTTGGCGAGAGTTTTTCGATTTTGTCGAAGAGCACTTCGTGATTCAAGGCCGACTCAACTTGGGAAGTGTGGGTGACCACCATAGCGAGCGCGCTAACGACGGAGCTGCGGAGCTCGTCGCGGATTTCCTTGGCCTCCACCCCGTAATGGGCCAGCACACGGTCGAGCAACACGATTTTACTCGACATCTCCGTTAGTTCGGTGTTCTGCGTATCTAAGGATAACTTGGCAGAACCGATTAGAAGGCCAAGTACAAGAGCGCACATGGTTGCGACCAGTGCCATCCCTAGCTTCACGACATCTCTCGAATCGGCATCGAGGTGGTGCTGCGGCAAAATGGAACGCAGCGCCATCCCAAGCATCGCGCCTCCAAAAACAAACACGAACGTGATCAAGCTGATGGCGATGGAACTCATGGTTGTCCGTCAATCAAAGGCAGCTGATTCCTTTTCGCGGATACGAATTGCGTTGACTGGCAGAGCGACTACGACTGGGCTGCGGACCGCACAAATTATCACCTTCGCCAAGTCCAGGAATTGAGCTGGCCTCGCTCTGCAGAATCATATGAGAGTGTGTCCACAGGCGCCAAAGGATGCAATCGTCAGTAGTGACAGGTAAGAGGTCATGGCCCCAAGACTTCAACCGGTAGAGGAACGGGCCAGAACCGGACTCAACGCCGAGTTGTAGCCGTCAAAATTATCTTGCGATCAGCCAGAGTCAATCCATCGAGAAATTGTGATCTCGGTTCCACGGATACAGCAGCAATCGCAGCGGCACGCATAGGGTGTCTGCCCGAGTGGAAGTAGGCCGATTCCCAACTATGGGTGCGGTTAGGGAAGAGGATCCGGTGAAAGAATTAAGCCTTTGGAAGCCATTCTTCCGGGTTGGGGGTGTCTAGAGCCGGACCCTCCTGTAGGTTGCAGTGGCGGGAGCATGGAGCCGCGCAGCCCTCCAGAGAACTGTCAAAAGTACCAATTCGCCGTCGGACTGTCACTTTTGCCAATTACATCTCACGATCCCCAAGAGCAGGATCGCCAACTCGCGCATTTCAGTCTGAGAAATTGGCCCACGACCTGACAGGCAAGGAATCGGTGAAAATCCATGAAGTGGAATGAAAAGAGGACTCTTGGTGTTGCTGCATTTCTCGCACTACTGAGACTGACCTCCTCTGCGCCAGTTGTAGGGCAGCAGGTTACGGGCACGCCCGGTTCGCCCAGTGCCACCACAACTGTTGACGGCAAACAACTTCCGGCTCCACCTCCGAAATTCGGTGGTGTGATTAAGGAAAGTGCCAAGGATTCCACACCTTGGTGGCCGCCGCGGGTAGTTCCGCCCAAAGGTGCGCCGAACGTGCTGCTGATTATGACCGATGACCAAGGCTATGGTGTCTCGGGAACCTTTGGCGGAGTGATTCCTACTCCGGCGCTGGATCGCATCGCTAATGCGGGACTGCGCTACATCCAGTTCCACTCCACGGCTCTTTGCTCCCCAACCCGGGCAGCATTAATCACAGGACGCAATCACCATTCCGTTGGATTTGGCGTAATCGGGGAGTTGTCTACAGGTTTCCCCGGCTATGACTCCGTCATCAGCCCAGAGGATGCCACCGTTGGCGAGATTCTGAAGGAGAATGGTTACGCCACTTCATGGTTCGGCAAGAACCATAACACCCCCGGATTCCAGTACAGCAGTACGGCCGGACCCTTCGAGCAATGGCCGTCCGGCATGGGCTTCCAATACTTCTACGGTTTCCTAGGAGGCGAAACCGATCAGTGGCAGCCATATTTGTTCCGCGATCATACGCAGATTTTCCCATGGATCGGAAAGAAGGATTACAACTTAACGACTGACATGGCGGACGAAGCCATAAAATACTTAAGCAACTTGAACGCATCCGCGCCCGATAAGCCCTTCTTCCTCTATTACGTTCCCGGCGGAAGCCACTCACCGCACCAGCCGACTCAAGAATGGATCGACAAGTTTAAAGGCAAGTTCGACATGGGTTGGAACGTTATGCGCGAGCAGATCTTCGCTAACCAAAAGCGGCTCGGAGTGATCCCTGCGACTGCGCAACTTACGCCTTGGCCAGATGACTTGCCGAAGTGGGATTCGCTTTCAGAATTACAGAAGAAACTCTACGCCCGTCAAGCCGAGGTGTATGCCGCATACACCGCCTATACCGACTACGAGATCGGCCGTGTCATTCAGCAAGTCCAAGACATGGGCAAGCTGGACAACACCCTTATCATTTACATCGACGGCGACAACGGCACGAGCCCGGAGGGCAGTCTCTCCGGCACGTACAACCAAATGACAGCCTATAACGGCGTTATGGACGTGCCGATGCCCCTGCAGTTGTTGCATTACAAGGACTGGGGCACGCAGTTTACCTATCCACACATGGCCGTGTCATGGGCATGGGCATTTGATACGCCCTTCAAATGGACCAAGCAGGTTGCTTCGCACTTCGGGGGAACTCGGCAGGGGATGGCTATTTCGTGGCCTGGACATATCAAAGATGTGGGCGGGATTCGTACGCAGTTTCACCACATCATTGACATCGCGCCGACAATCCTCGAAGCGGCCGGCATCCCCGCACCTGACACCGTTAACGGAATAAAACAAAAGCCGATTGAAGGCGTGAGCATGGTCTACACGTTTGACAAGGCGAATGCCAACGCATCGTCGAAACGCGAGACGCAATATTTCGAAATGGTTGGTAACCGTGCGATATATCACAACGGTTGGATTGCAGCTACAACGCCACCCTCCCCGCCCTGGCTTTTAGGGACGGGCAAGATGCCGCCTATGGATGAGTATAAGTGGGAGCTTTACAACATCACCGAGGACTATTCAGAAAACAACGATCTTGCCACGCAACAGCCGGCAAAGCTAAAGGAATTGCAGGCGTTGTTTTTGACCGAGGCAGCAAAATATAACGTCTTTCCGTTGGACAACTCGGGCTTCGTGCGCTTGCTTGCACCCAAACCAAGCGCGGTTGCTGGACGTACTGTTTTCACTTACACCGGCGAAAATGCAGGAATTCCCGCGGGCAATGCTCCCAGCATTCTAGACCGGGATTACACCATCACGGCTGAGGTCACCATCCCTGCAGGCGGTGCGGAGGGAATGATTGCGACTTTAGGAGGCCGCTTCGCCGGATACGGTCTCTATCTGAGTAGAAGCTTTAATTGGTGGTACCACGAAAGATTTTTTAGAAGGATCGGTTGGGTCATCCTTGTTGTGGGATTGCTGTTTATCTGGCTCGGCCAATACAGGAAATGGTCCAGAGCGGGAATGCGGTTTGCCTATGGCCTCTCCCTCCTCGGCTTGCTCGGAGTGTTTCTGGTGTTTGCCATTGGCCTACTTGGAATCGGCAGGGGCAAACCAGTCTTCCTTTACAACTTTTTGGATCTGCAGCGCTTCAAGTGGTCGGGAAATTCGCTCCGCGCCGGAAAGCACACCATAGTGTTCGACTTCAAATACGACGGCCCCGGCCCCGCTAAGGGTGGGACGGGGGTCCTGTCAGTCGATGGCAAGGAAGTCGACCGTAAGACCATTCCGCATACGATCCCGTTGCTCATGTCCGTAGATGAGACGTTTGACATTGGCAGCGATACCCGCACACCAGTGGATGACTTCGAATATGCAGTGCCGTTCCACTTCACCGGCAAGATCGACAAGCTCACGTATAAACTCGGGCCTTCTCAACTGTCAACGGAGGACAACGCGGAAGCCGAGAAAAAACTCGCGGCAGATAAGGACTAGGTGGACGAAATGCAAAGCGGGCAGGTTGTTCGGCAGGGAAATTTAAGGGAGGAAGCGCCACCCAAGAATTTGCTCGTTGCGGAAGCTGTCGTGGCCGGGGTCGCAGGGCTGGCTTTGGTACTAATTCCTTCCCTGGCGGTCTCCCTTACGTTCGGCTCTTCGCTCACCGATCTGGGAACTTACGTCGGCCGAGGTGCCGGAGTGACGTTGTTAGCGCTAGGAATGTTCTGCTGGATGTTGCGAGATACCGATGAAAGCCGTATAACGACGGGACTAATCGCGGCGATATTGTTCTATGACATCGGAGTGGCAGTGGTTCTGTTGTTCGCGCACTTCGCCCACGGAATGTCTAGTGCCGGACTTTGGCTAGCAGTCGTCGTTCATTTCGGACTAGGGATCTGGTGCTTCGTTTGCCTCGTCAGCCGTCCGGAATCCCGCGATTAGTGAGAAACCTACTAGCGGGCGAGTTGAAAAATTGAAGACTAGTGCGAAGGAGAAAATGCAATGAGTCAAAACCACTTTACCCTCGCCTTTCCCTTAAAGGCGCCCGCGGACGCAAAGCAGCTCGCAGAACTATTACCGCCATTAATGCCGCAGATGTTCAAGGCGGAAGACGCTATCGGAACAATTCACTATTCCCGCTTCACCGTCTTGAGCGATAAGACTCTGCTTTTTCTTGGGGACTTCGACGGCGAATTCGCTCAACTCATGGCTGATCTTGCCAAGACTGCAGGCCCCGTATTCGACACCATCTTTCAGCACGTTGAGACTCCGCCGCCCTCTCCCGTTGCTGCTAATTCGGAGGCGTTCGTCGAATGGACGGCATCGCATCTGGTTCAGGCGGTGAACCTTTATACCGCTTATCCAGATGTGACAGCCAAGGAGATTAAAGCCCTGGCATCGGCTGCAGACGTTCCAGGCGCAGGTGAACTCCATCCCTTCCTGGTGATCCTGCCTATGAAGTCAAAGCTTGCTTACGTCGAAGTAGAACTGATCCTTCGAGCGAGAGGCAGTGGGACAACGAAAGACCTGGACAAAGTCGGAACGCCGCACTTCGCACAGTTCGTTAAGCTGGAAGACCATCAAATCGGTTTCTTCACGGTGTATGACGGCTCGTTCGACAAATATATTGCCGACTTCACAAAAAATATTGGACCGATTTTCGATCTTCTATTCAAGTTCACCAAGGGTGCGCCACCCTCACCGTGCAGAAAGTATCTTCAGGAGTTCATCGACTTCGCGGCCGGAGCAAATCGCACTCCGATCGGGTTCTACCAGGCTTATCCGGGTCTGAGTGTTCAGGACATTCACGCATTGATCGCGGATAACAAATCAGAGTCCGCATCGGCGGGATAGTGAGCCTCACGGGGTCGCTGCTCGTATTGTGCAAACAACATTAGCGGAGCGACAAGAGCGGAGCAATGAGAGAGACGGCCGTGAACCCAGATAAGGCAAAAACGCAATCAACAAAGACAGGAGGAGGCCTCCTTGGCCGTCTTTTTGGTCATTCCGAAGGCAAAGCCTCCGGCTCCGATTCGACAATCCCGAAAAAATCCGACCTAAACCTTGGTGACATCCAGGGGTTTATCGTGCGTGGCTACCGGATGCCGATGGTCCGCCATTTCCTGCTCACGGTCAGCGTGCCGGCGGCGGCAAGAAAAATTCTCGGACGACTGGTCAACGGCGACCAAGCAGACGCGCCACAAATTACCACCGCTGAAGAATGGCACGTTGGGTTCGAGCCCGGCCCTGGAGACGATCCTGCGGAAGCACCTCGTCATAAGCCTGACTACTGTCTGAACGTCGGAATTACCTGGTCGGGAATGATCGCTCTGGAGATCCAGCGCCGTGTACCGAACGTTTCGTTCAAGTCGTTCGGCGCATTCACAGAAGGGGCTGCGGCAAGAGCGAAATTGGTCGGCGACACCGGGCCAAGCGGACCAGAAAACTGGGTGGCTGCCTTCCAAAATGGCGCCGGCCACGTGATTGTAACCCTACACGCCATTAGTCCTGACGCGATGCAGACGTATACCAGCCGATTGGTCGAGCTCTTTTCAGACGGTGATGGTTTTCGAGAAATCTGGCGTCAAGACGGAATGGCGTTGGTCGAGATGATAAATGGTCAGCCCACCCCGACAGCAAGAGTCCATTTCGGGTATACCGACGGCATCAGCATGACCACGATTCGCGGCGGCCCGGAGAAATATCATCCCGATCATCAAGAACCTTGCGAACCGTGGCTATTTGTCTTGCAGGAAGAGGCTGAGAATTACATCGTCCCGGAGCCGCGTGAACTTGGCCTGAATGGCAGCTTCGCCGTCTTTAAAAAAATCGAGACGGACGTTGTTGGGTTCGAAAACTTTCTCCAATCGAACAAGGACAAGATCGATCCTGAACTGCTTGCTGCAAAGATCTGTGGTCGGTGGCGCAACGGGGTTCCTCTCGCATTGTCGCCGGAGACGGACAGCCCACCGGGCGGAATTGCCCCCAACCAGATGAACAATTATGAGTATGTCAATGCAGATGGATCGGGAGATCCAAAAGGGTTGCGCTGTCCAGTCGGTGCGCATATGCGTCGTATTAATCCGCGCGGACAACCTGTCACAGGTCAAGGCGTGCCGGGCGGTAGTAACAATACGCACCGACTGGTTCGGCGCGGACTGCCCTACGGCCCGGCTTATGATCCGAGCAAGCCCTACGATGGAATCGAGCGCGGCTTACTGGGTTACTTCATCAACTCGAGTATCGAGAATCAGTATGAATTCGTCTTGGGGCATTGGGTAAATGACAGCGAATTCGCCGGTGCTGTCCGCCTCAACCCCAAGTCGAAAGATCCAATGATTGGCACGCAAGATCCGGCCGAGAGCATTTTCGTGATTCCGCAAGCGAACGGGAGCCCTCCGATCAAGGTCACCGGCTTTTCTTCCTTCGTGACAACAAAAGCTGCGGCATATTGCTTTCTGCCAAGCGTGACGGCCATCAAGTTCATTGCCAATTTGGGAGCAGCCTAGTGTTGCAGTGTCTGCCAAGAGAATATCCATGTTGTTTGTGACCAGATGGTTCGGTGTGACCGGCAGCGATGCGGAGCGCGACCTTGCCACGGAGAAAGCTGTTATTGACCAGATCGTCGAAAAAGTTCTCTTGCTGCAATCGAACTCTGCCTCCGAGCAACATCGGCCAATAGGACGCGGAACTCATGTTAAAGGCACCTCCGCTCGAGCGCAGTTCGAGGTATTCGACGTAGCGTCAGGACGAGACCCTGTGCTCGCTCAGCGGCTCGCCAAAGGGATTTTTGCGAAGCCTGGCGTGTATCCCGCCACTGTCAGGTTTGGGAATGCGGATCCGAAGGTGAATTCTGATTTCAAGGCCGACGTCCGCTCATTATCTTTTTCCGTTCACCTCACCGGTGATGGCACCATTGTTCCCGACGCGAATGTCAGTCGACAGGATTTTTCCTTACAAAATACGTCGACTCTCCCAATAAATGACGCGCGCGCGTTTCTGGCAACCATGCAATTGCTCACAGCCTCGAACCCGGCCGTCGGCCTGTGGGCGCTTCCGTTCAAAGACAAGCTGCGAGTGCTCAGAACTCTTGCGATCGTGCAAGTACAGGCGCACCAGAAAATACAGTCGTACCAGAAGCTGCGCTACGGCAGCAACGTACCGTTTCGCCACGGTCCGACCGATATCGTGAAATATTCAGCTACTCCGCTTCCCGATAATCCGGCACGTCCTCTGCAGAGAAGCAATCCCAACGCCCTGCAAGACGAGTTGATCCGTCATCTTAAGGAAGACGGCAGAATGAGCAGCTTCGATTTTGGAGTCCAATTTCTTGATGCCGACAGCATGACTTATTGGGGCAAACGCCGGGACGCGAACTTCTGGATCGAAAACGCAAGTATCAAGTGGAGAGAATCGGAAGCGCCCTTTCACTCGGTTGGACGGCTTACTCTCTTGGCAAATTCACAGTTGCTACGGGATGCCGGCGAAGCGATTTATTTTGATGTCACCGGGCACTCCAGCGCCGACAGTGTACCCGTTGGGAGCATCAATCGCGCCCGGTGGCAGGGCGAGGTTGCCAGTAAAAAGGCACGCATACCTGTCAAACAAGAAGCCAGCAGAGGCGTCGGAAGTTCATCGTGAATATGTGCGGCAATTTGCATCGGGCTGCCTTTGCTTTGGCTCTGAAGTGAACGGCGTACATCATTTAACTCGGTGATAGATGAATCGAATGTTTCGAAGGAGGAAGGAAATGAATCTCAGAACAAAAAGTAATGTTGGTCGGTATCTTATCTTGGTGGGTTTTGCGCTGTTGGCGGGCATCGCCCTTTCGGCCCAGGACGTGAAATACAATTTCATGCCCGGAACAGACTTTGCGAAATACCACACCTATAAATGGGTACCGATTGAAGGGGGAACGCACCCCAACCAGATTGCGGACGCACAAATCAAGAATTCCGTGGATTCCCAATTGGCGGCCAAAGGTCTGACAAAAACGGATGATGACAAGGCGGATCTCCTGATCGGCTATCAGGTCGCCGTGGACAAAGAAAAACAGTGGAATGCATACTCCATGGGCGGAGCCCGCTTTGGCGGAATGGGAAGCGCCACAAGCTCCACAATTAGCAATGGGAGTCTGGTTCTTGATATGTATGACCCAACGACCAAGCAGCTTGTTTGGACAGGAACGGCGACGAAGACACTCAATCCCAGCAGTAACCAAGAAAAGAACCAAAAGAATCTGGACAAAGCAATGGCGAAATTGCTGAAGAATTATCCGCCACCATCAAAAAAGTAGTCCGGCCATTCGTCGAATAGGAGCATGTGTCCGAATCTTGCGACTGGTGTTGCCCAATTCAGTAAAGTGCCAAGCCGCCGTCGCGCTGGAAAAGATGCACATGGCCGAACAGATCGCCGGCCGCATGGAGCTCGACCGCCGCGCCGAACGTGAGATGCAAATCGCCCGCGACGTACAATCACGATTTTTCCCCCAGATCGTGCCCGTGCTGGCCGGTCAGAGTTATTTCTCTGCCGTCGAGCAAGGGCGCAACGAAGTCGGGGCGGGGGTCCTGCTCGCGATCAGTCGAGAACTCAGGGAGTCACCGGAGGAATACGCAGCTACAGGCGCCACGCGACCAGCGTCGCCCCCACGCCGGTCATCTATGTCGCACCGGCATGGTTGACTGCCGGATGCCGGGTAAACGAGATTTTGTCGCGGGTCACGCAGCCCGTACCCTTTTTCATCCCCCCGGTGTACACTCCCGCTAGTTTCATCCCTTCGGAGGCGCCTTAGCTGCGGATTTCGGAAAATCCCCGGGCCTCCTAAACGGGGGTTCTCTTCATGGTTTGCCCGGCACGTGCACTAGTTCTCGCCTTCGTTCTCAGCGCTGCGCTCGCCCCAGTTCGCGTAGCCGCGCAATCCGGCTCGCATGCTTCCATCACTGTCTTGGTTCGGACGTTTGGCAAACCCCAAGCCGATTTTCCAGCTACGGTCCAGATCCATTCCTCAGTCCTCGGCTCCGATCTCTCTGTCATTGTAGATAAGCCGTCCAACACCGTTTTTCCCAATCTTCCTCCTGGTCCTTACCATGTCCTTGTGTCCAGTGGAGCACTTTCTCCTGCGCAATTGGACTTCGATCTTTCCGCGGGCCAATCGGTCGAACTCTCGCTCATTCTCGACCATCTTTTTCCGCTGACTCTTGAGCCGCACGGGGCGACCACGCTTGCTGATCCCGTCAGGGAGTTTTCTGTTCCGGCTTTTAGCACCGCGGAACTCGATTCCTTTCGTCCGCTCAACCTGGGGAAATTCGGCAGCGCAGTCGCATCTGAATTAGGCGGCTGTTCCCTGGACGAAATCCTGCCACGCGTATCTGCCAACGCCCGTGAATTCGTGGACAATGTCAATCGCATCACGGCCACGGAGATGCTCGAACTCGAGCGTCGACGTGGGAACGGCAAAGTGGAAGAAACCGCGCACAACAGGGTCAGCTACGTGGCCAACCTGCAGCTTCAAGATTCGAATCATCTGTCCGTGGACGAGTACCGCAGTCCCGACCTGCGCGGATTCATCAAAGCTGTTGGCTCAACGACCCTCGTGCTGGTGTTTCATCCGATTCATCTGAATCAGTTCGATGTAACCTGCGAAGGGCTCGGAAATTGGCAGGGTGCCCCGGCCTACCTCCTGAATTTCCAACAGCGCCCCGATCGCCCCAATAACATGAGCCGGTTCGCCACCCCAAAGGGCACCTACACCGTCAGTCTAAAGGGGACGGCTTGGGTGGACGCGAGCACATTTCAGGTGGTTCACTTGGAAACCGATCTTCTTTACCCAATTCCCGACTTGTTCCTCGATCTCGAGCATCAATCTTTGGACTACGGGCCTGTGGAGTTCGCGGCACGTAATGTCACGCTGTGGCTTCCGCAGTCTGTTGATATCGCCGTGCACATCGGGGGCAAACAGTTCAGTGCCCGGCATTCCTATTCCAACTATCAACTGTTCGTTATCGAAACGGGCCAGAAGATCGGGAAGCCCAAAGATGTTTCTGACTGACTCGGCACTCTACAGTCTGGATGTTCCCCTGAATATCGTCTTGCTCCTGGAGAATACGTCGGACCGAATCCTAATTAATGTCGCGAGGGCACACCGTTTGCCGACCTCGCCCCAAGGCAGCGGATCTCGAACTTTTCGAGCCGTTTAAGAATGATCTCAAGAAGAAGATCTGCATCGGCGCCGTCAGTCACCGCACGCTTCAAGCAGATCGCCCGGATGAAGTTGCAGCGGAGATCCGCAAGGCGTTGAAGTACATTCCGGTGGAGCGGTTGGTTGTCTCGAACGACTGCGGCTTCGGACGTCAAGGATGCAATCGAGAGATCGCGTTCTACAAAGCGAGCGCGCTCGCACAAGCCTGCAATATCGTTCGCCGCGAACTGGGTCTCGCGACCACTTATATCCCTGCAGCCGATCCGAAGTTGCAAATCGATGTGGTTCCCGGTCGCTAAGGATTTTGAATTCTTAAGAGACTCGTGGTGCTCCTTCAAGGAAGGAAAAAATTTCTGAGTGGTGCCGGCGATTGCTCATCACTCATCGGTTTCGCTGTCATGGCGGACCGGGTGGGGCAATCTGGTGTTCGATCTAGGCGAAAACGACCGAGACCGAAGATTCGTTTTGCGGAATTGGCGCCGTGCTGCTCGTAGGGAATCTTCACCCTGTGCTCAAGGACAGGCACCTCGAACCGGTCGATGGTTCAGTTGTGTGATCTACGTGACTCTGATAGTTCTAGTGCCGCTGGAAGCTTCCCCCCTCTTCCTAGCTTCTGATTCTTCCGTCAGGGCAGTGCGTGAGGCCGGACGGCAGGCTCGTGGGGGACGCACGTGACGTGGGCAAGAACTTTCAGAAATTTATGTCCAAGGGCCCGAGCTGCCAGTTCTACAGTCCTGCGTTCACGGGAACCCAAGGTCGTCCTCGCGCTCGCACGGTCTTCCTTCCTCCCGCCATCTCGCTTCTTCACCACAGAGTCTTCCCGCCATTGGTCATGCGCGGAAGGGTTCGAGCCTCTCGTCAGGCCCTGCCTGGGGAGGTGTTTTCATGTGTAACTCAGTTTCCCCTGTACTGATCCTAGCGAGCTTCGTCATAGCGTTTGTGAATCTATCCGCTCAGCCAGCACAACAGTCGTCCTCGACGGTAGTAAACGCTGGCGACCATGGACCGGTGGACAGCTCCGGCGTCGAGCATCCTGTGCCTGCCGAACGAAATCCCCGCTATCGGCTCAACAGAAGCGACGTCCTGGCTCTATCGTTCGCGCTCTCACCCGAGTTCAACCAGAACGTGACGGTACAACCGGACGGATTCATCACCCTACAAGGGGTGGGTAGCCTCAACGTGCTGGGTCTCACGCTTCCAGAGGCGGTCGCGGCCATCAAAAGTGCGTATTCGAAGATTCTCCGCGATCCGATCATCGATATCGACCTCACCGATTTTCAGAAGGCATATTTCATCGTGACCGGCCAGGTCGGCAAGCCCGGCCAATACGATTTGCGCTACGACCTCACCGTCTCTGAAGCCATCGCCGTCGCCGGTGGATTCTTGCCAACCGCGAAGACTCAGGTCTTCCTCTATCGCCGGGCGCAAACCGGTTGGGTCGAAGCCAAGGAACTCAAACTGAAAGATTTTCTTCACGGGAAAAACGTTACCGAGGATGCCGAGATGCGGCCCGGCGACATGATTTTCGTACCAGAGAAAACTATCACCAAGATTCGCAAATACATCCCCTATTCCATTGGTGTACCGCTTAACACAACGCCGTCAGTTTATTAATCACGATCCACGCAAAGGTCGAGGGAAAGAGCAATGACGCAATCACATCTCAATGTCACCGCCAGCGGTACGATGGGCGCCTTATCCCTGCGAGACGCTCTCTCGCCC
This sequence comes from Candidatus Acidiferrales bacterium, assembly GCA_963759275.1. Lineage (GTDB taxonomy): Bacteria > Acidobacteriota > Terriglobia > Acidiferrales > UBA7541 > Acidiferrum. Next base: position 118,898 of record CAVWYZ010000006.1, read on the forward strand.
ATCTTTCGACACAGGCGCCTGGCCATTGGTGTGTTTGCCGGAGTTTTTGTCTGCTCTCTCTTGGTCGCTTGGTTCTGGATCTCGAAATACTACGTCGCCAAAATGCAGGTGATCGTCGAGCAGACCAGGTCCGACCCAACCATCAGTGCCGGGCAAAATGCTGCGGTCGTCACCAACCGGGCGCCATCTCCCGACGTGGTCGGCTCCGAAATCGCGCTTCTCCAGGGCCAGGACATGATGCGTGAGGTCGCGCAAACCTGTGGCTTTACCGACAGATCGTCCTGGTTGTCAGATATCCTCCTTCCCAGAGATCCTGAGCGACGCCGCGCCGCCAAGTTGGAAAAGGCCGCTCTCAGCGTCGGTAAGGCGGTCAAGGCCGAAGCGGAAAAGGGCTCCGACGTCATCAACGTGAAGTTCGGCTCCATCGGAAGTCCGGAGGCTCCCGCTTGCGTCTTGCAGAATCTCGGCAGGCTATATCTTTCCAAACGGCTGCTCCTTCGCCGGCCCGTTGGCACCTCCACCTTCTTCGCCGAGCAAACAGAAAAGTACAACCGCGACCTCTCCGAAGTTGAAAACAAACTTGCCAATTTCGGCCGCGAGCAGGGCGTCGCGGCGCCAGACGCCATGCGCCCCTTCCTCGCCCAACAGGTTGCCATGTCCGTCGCCGCCCTTCATACCGCTGAGCAGGCCATAGCGGCCGACGAAGCGCGTCTCGCCGGCCTTCAAAAACAATTGCAAGAAACGCCGGAACGAATCGTCACGCAGCAAACCACTAACGCCGCGAATAGTTTGCTGCAGAACCTCGAATCCAACCTCCTCGAGTCTCAGGTCAAACGCACGCAGCTCCTCGTGAAATTCAACGAATCCTATCCTCTCGTCCGTGAAGCCGACGAAGAAATCGCACAAACGCAAGCGGCCATTGCCCAGGCCAAGCAGATGATTTACAAAAACGAGACCACCGACCGCGATCCCACCCGTGAATTCCTTCGCCAGGACTACGCGCGTACCCAAGCGGATCTTGTCAGTCAAAAGGCCACCGCCTCCGCCACGGCCAGCAGTCTTAAGAGTCTCCGTCTGCAAATGGACGATCTCGACGCGAAAGCCGTGAAACAGGGCGCCCTCCTTCGCCAGGCCAAGGCCGATGAAGCCAACTATCTTCTTTATCTCACCAAGCGCGAGCAGGAGCGCACTTCCGATGCCCTCGACGAAAAGCGCATCGCAGACGTTGCCATCGCCGTACCTGCGGTCGTTCCCGCTTTGCCCGCGATCAATCCTTTCACCTTCGGCATGCTTGGTTTTCTATTTGCGTTGATCGCTGGTGCCTCCAGTGCTTTCATCGTCGAGTACATCGACTCCTCTTTCCGTTCTCCTGAAGAAGTCGCAAACACGCTACAAATTCCTGTACTGGCGTCAGTACCGAGACGGGCGGCTTAGGCAAAATGTTCGAGAAATTTTATAAACTCGCGGAGCAACCCTTCGGCGTCACGCCCGATCCGCGGTACCTGTATCTAAGTCCCACGCACTCGGAGGCCATGGCCAGTGTGACGGTTGGCGTCCTGCAAAATCGCGGATTCACTGCACTCATCGCCTATCCCGGAATGGGCAAGACCAGTCTGCTGTTTGACCTTCTCGAAAAAATTCATATTTCCACCCGCACCGTTTTTCTCTTTCAGCCGCAACTTACCCCGCAAGAACTCATGCGCAGCTTGCTCGCGGACCTTGGCATGCCGGACGCCGACGGAGATGTCGCCGCCATGCAATTGAAACTTAACGACGTCCTCCTCCGCGAAACTGCCTCCGGGAAGAAAGTCGTTATCGTCATTGATGAGGCGCAGGCTCTCAGCGAAGAAGTCCTCGAAGTTCTCCGCATGCTCTCCAATTTCGAGACCAGCCGTGAAAAATTGGTTCACATTGTTCTCGCGGGTCAGCCGCAACTCGCCGAGCGCCTCGCTTCTCCCTCCATGATTCAATTCCGTCAGCGCATTTCGATCGTTGCCCACCTTACGCCGTTCAACGCAGCGGAAACTCGTGCCTACATCGAGCATCGCCTCCGCGTCGCCGGCCACAACGCCTGGCGCCCGATGTTCACTGATCATGCGTACGCCTTGATCGCCAAACACTCCCAAGGAATACCGCGCAACATTAACAATGTTTGCTTTAACGCCATGTCTCTTGGCTGTGCCTTGGGCCAAAGAAGTATCGGACATTCCGTGATATACGAAGTGCTGCGCGACCTGGATTTGCGGCCTCACGCGGTGAAATCAGCAAACGCGCCGTCGGAAGACCTTGTGTTGTCAGCGCGACTGCAATCCCCATGGCACTTTTTAGGGTCGTTCCGCCGGCGCCTCGCAGCCTTTACCCTCTTTGTCCTTCTCGCGGCAATCCTTTGTTGGCCACTTCTTCTTGCCAAGAGCCACTCGGATCGTACGGCGGCAGCCACAGACCGCGACACGACGACCTCCCCGGTGGTGAACGTGCCCGCTCAGAGGGGTGCTCATGAGCTCAATTCATCCGTGCAGGTCTACGAAACGCAGAAAACCAAAGCCAAACAGCCCCTAGGCTCCAAGAGGAATTCGCAATGAGCCGGAACTATGAGCTATTGCGGCAAGCGCAACGCAATATTCCCGACATGGCCTCAGATAGCCCTACGCTTCTGACAGTCGCCGGTCCCCGCGCCACGCGCAAGGCCAATCTTCCAACTGCTGCTGGTATCGACGTCGACAAGATCACTCGGGAAGAAAGCCTTAAGCTCGTCCAAAGCTTATTTCTCCTGAACGGTGCACCTCATCGTGCCGTGCTCTTCGCCGGCGTCGATTCCGGCAGTGGCTGCAGTCTCGTTTGTGTCGGTGCCGCGGACACGCTGGCGCACAACACCTCTGGCGCCGTCTGCTTGGTCGACGCGAACTTTCGTGCGCCCTCGCTCCCCGAGGCCTTCGGCACGACAAATCACTACGGGTTCTCTGATTCTCTCCGCAAGGAAGGTCCCGTACGCCATTTTGCCAAGCCCCTGATGCCCAGAAATCTCTGGCTCCTCTCGTGCGGCTCGGCGGCAAACGAATCCACCGCCCTGCTCAATTCCGAGAAAATGAAGGCCCGTATTCAGGAACTCCGCAGCGAATTTGATTACGTTCTCCTGGACACTCCGCCGCTCGGCACTTACGCGGACGCTGTCGCTCTTGGCCAGCTCGTCGATGGCGTCGTTCTCGTTCTCGAAGCCCATTCCACAAAACGAGAAGCTGCCGTCCGGGTTGCCGAAAATCTTCGTGCGGCAAACGTAAAGATTTTGGGAGCGGTCCTCAACAAAAGGACCTTTCCCATTCCTGAGTCTTTGTACCAGCTTTTGTAAGCGCCTCTCGTAGTCGAGGTCCATCCAGAGGCGTTGGGGGTTCCACAGTAGTTGGGAGTTACATTAGCGAAGCTCTGTCCAAATGACACTAACTCAACAACCAGTACCACAGATGGGGCCACCCAAGATCGTACAAAAGGCAGCGAGCGATTTGGCGTGGTTTGCCATCCAGACAATGCCACGTCACGAACGAAAAGTTGCCGCTGAACTACAGCGCAGAGGCCTGTGCACTTTTCTGCCTTTATTTCCCTCGGCCAGGCAGTGGAGTGATCGCGTCCGGGTCTTGGATATGCCCCTTTTCCCCGGTTACGTCTTCGTCCAGATGAGCCCTGCTCCTGACACTCGAATCGCCGTGCTTCGCTCTAACGGTGTGACCAGCTTTGTCGGCGTTCGCGGTGTCGGCGTACCCATTCCCGAAACTCAAATCGCCGCCGTCCAGTCGGTCCTCGATCAGAAGCTGCCCTTCAACCCTTATCCATTCCTCAACATTGGCCAACGCGTCTGCATCCGCGGCGGGAGCCTCGATGGCATCCGCGGCATTCTCATCGAGATTAAAGGCGACCTCAGTCTCGTCATTTCCGTAGACCTGATCCACAAATCCCTTGCCATTCGCGTCGCCGGATACCGCATCGAGCCAGTTTAAATACCTTCCGCCTGTCACAAACTCATGACCGTAAATTACCGACAAACTCTACTGGCGCTCCTAAAAGTGTTCGATCTCGTTCTGGCCATCCTGTCCTATGGCTTGGCCACCTTCTTCATCGTCCACGCGCACTCCAGCTTGTCGTTCCAGCAATTCTTATCGCTGCGCATCAAGCTCTCCAATTTCGCCATCATGGCTGGCACCGTGTATCTCTGGCACTTCATCTTCGCCATGTGCGGCTTATATGAATCCAAGCGCCTCTCTACCCGCCGCGAGGAGACCGTGGGCGAATTGAAAGCCACCACGCTTTCCACTATGTGCCTCCTCCTCGTCTCGGCGTCTCTTTCGATTCACTTGATGACCCCTTCTTTCCTCGCGCTCTTCTGGGCCATCAGCTCCTGCGGCATGTTGGTCGGTCGTGCCGTCCTGCGCCGCTTTTTGACCGGACTTCGTCTCCGCGGCCGCAATCTCCGCAACATCCTTATCCTCGGCACCAATCCTCGTGCTATGGACTTCGCCCGCCGCATCGAAGAAAAGCCCGAATGGGGCTACCGCAATCTCGGCTTCGTCGACGACTACTGGCACGGTATGGCCGAGTTCGCCGTCGAAGGCTACGACCTCATCTGCGATTTCGAAGGTCTCCCCGAATTTCTCAGGAACAATGTTGTCGACGAAGTCGCCATCTATCTCCCACTCCGTTCCTGTTATCAATACGCGGCCCAAGTCGCGGCAATGTGCGAACAGCACGGCATCATCGTGCGGTTCGATCCAGACATTTTCGGCCTGCAGAATGCCGTGCCACGCGCCGAGACCTTTGGCGGCGATCATCACATCGAGGTCAACGCCGGCACGCAGCGCGGTTGGCCGCAGGCGGTCAAGCGCGCGCTGGACTTTCTCGTCGCCTTCATACTTCTCGCCGTGTTCTCCCCGCTCCTCGCCGCCGTCGCTCTGCTAATCAATCTCACTTCCGACGGGCCCATCTTCTTTCTCCAGGAGCGCATCGGTTTCAACAAGCGCCGCTTCTTGATCTATAAATTCCGCACCATGATTCCCGGTGCCGAGGCCATGGTCAACCAACTCGAAGGTCTGAACGAGATGTCCGGCCCAGTCTTCAAAATTAAAAATGACCCACGCGTCACGCCGCTCGGGCAATTTCTCCGCCGCACCAGCATCGACGAGCTGCCGCAACTCTGGAATGTACTCAAAGGCGATATGAGCCTCGTCGGTCCTCGACCTCTCCCGGTTCGCGATTATCAGGGCTTCAACGAGGACTGGCAGCGTCGTCGTTTCAGCACGCGTCCCGGCATCACCTGCTTGTGGCAAATCAGCGGCAGAAATTCCATCAGCTTCGACCAGTGGATGAAGCTCGATCTTCAGTATCTCGACGAGTGGTCCCTCTGGCTCGACCTCAAAATTCTGGCCCTCACCATTCCCGCCGTTTTG
>CAVWYZ010000007.1:0-177789 GCA_963759275.1 Candidatus Acidiferrales bacterium
ACCATAAATCCCCAATAAATACGCGGCTGTTCTCACTTCTCCCTTCTTGGGGCGTGCTCCGAAAAAGCGATTTGCCAAAAATTTGCCAAAAGTTCGGGGTGTCATTCGCGCTCTCGGTCATGGAGGATATCGGGTGCCGATTCAGAGATTAGGGGCAATTCGGCCCATATCAGACATCATTACGACACGTTCATTTTGGCGGCGGTTTGCTAATTCACCCTGACCTGTTCGCACAGATCGATTTGCGTTTGTTTTGTTAGCATTGCGACATTCTCAGTTGCACCACAATCCCCCATTTGCAGTCTACTGTTCAGCAAGTGTTCAGCAGGAAGTGGCTCCGTCCTTGGCGAGACAACGCTTTAGAACCTTACTTCTTCTGAGTCTGCTAAATCGAGCTTCCCGACACTCAAATTGCTTTCTGAAACGGAAAATTCGATTGCCCACAAGCCAAACGCGTCTGTTTCAGTGCTACCTTATTGAGGTAAAGGTCTGGGATTCGAGTCCCCACGGGCCTACCATCTTCCCTTGGTCCGACCCGGACACATGGGTGACACAACGTACCTAAGACATAGGTAACACTTTTGGGCCGAACGGATTTTCCAGCGGTTCGAGCACCCGAGTCTCCAGATCGAAGTATCCCAAATCATAATCCATAAAGCTCACCAGCCAAATGTCATCGTGCACTTCTTTAATGCCGACGGCCTGACCAGCAAAGACCTGACTGAAATTGATTTTCTTCTTGCCCAGGCAGATACGCCCGCAACGGGTGATCACGATCGTTTTATCGTGGAGAGGATAGTCGATGTCTGGCAATCCGTTGTAGGGACGCGGAGAAGGTTGGTAGACCTCCGCCGGACATTTCATGTCCAGAGCTTCGTGGGGGCGTTCGTTGTTGAATACCTCGATGAACTTGTCGAACCTAGCCTGCTGCTGCAGAAAATTCCCAGCGGCCGGCTTAGTGGCCTCTTTCTTCAAGGTCAGATGCATGCGCTCATGACGACCATTTTGCTGAGGATGACCCGGCTTGATCCGTTCGATGCCGATGCCCAGCCGCAGCCACCAGACCGCGAGCTTGCTTAGATTGAACAACGCATGCGCGGAGGCGAAGGGCACGCCGTTATCACTGCGAATGTTGGCGGGCAAGCCGCGCTCTTTGAAAAGCCTTTCAAACACAGTAAAAGCGTAGTTTTCTCTGGTAGAAGAAAGTGCCTCGCAGGTCAGCAGATACCGGCTGGCATGATCGGTGACCGTCAGCGGATAGCAGTATTGATGATTCCCCAGCAAGAATTCGCCCTTGTAATCGGTGCACCACAACTCATTGGGTCGCTGGCCCAACGATAAAGCGGTTCCCTGAGCGCGACGACGCAAGCGGCCGCGGCGCTCCACCAGTCCATGACGATCCAGAACCGCATGGACGGTGCTTTTGGCCGGCATAGGAATACCCGAGAACCGGCGCAGCAAGCGCTCACGGATTTTGCGCGCACCCCAGCTGGGGTGCTCACGCTTCATGTTTAAGATGTAGTTTTCCACCTGGAAGGGAAGCTGATTCGCGTACCGATACGGACGTCGACTTCGATCGGTGAGCCCTTGCATGCCGCATGCCTGGTAGCGATCGAAAATCTTGTAGCCGGTCTTGCGGGAAATGCCAAACTCCCTGCAAAGTTCCGCCATCGCCTCGCCGGCTAGCCGGCGAGCCACAAACTGCAGTCTTTCATCCATAACCGAACACTCCTTCCAAGGCATCTCTCCCTCCCCTTTACGGGGAAAAGTGTCACCTATGTGTCCGGTACAATGTGTTACCTATGTCTCAGGCCGCTCACTTTGGTTACAATTACTTAGAAGCGACTTTGAGTAACGTAAGCATTTCACGTAATGATTGGACTCCGCCGACGTTCTCCATTGCATCCCTTTGTGATTGCGGGATAAGGTGCGCGTACTCTGTTAGAGATGTCCGCACATCTGCGTGCCGCAGCTGACTTTGCAGCACAGTCACTGGCACCGAAGCTTCCACAAGCTCCGTTGCCAAGCCGTGACGAAAAGCGTGCAGCCCTGTTTCTTTGTCGGGAATGCCCAACTTGCGCAACACTGGCTTGAGTCCGTTGAGTACAACGTTTGTTCGTGTGCGCGGCTTTAGACCATCGCGTGACGGAAACAGTAGTCCGTTGACGTTGGGCTTCCACGTCTAGATATAGTTGCGCAGCATTCCTTCCAATGCGGACGGCATCGGGAGCAGTGCAACGGAACCCTTTGTTTTTGGTTGGCGGATTTCCCGCGTTAGATCGTCTGATGATTTGTTCACGCGAATCGTTCTTGCGATCAAAATTCAAATCATCAATCGTTACCGCCAGAAGCTCTCTCGCACGTAAGCCTCTCATCCAGGCAAGGGCGAAGAGAGTCTTAAACGGCTCCCTCGCTTCCTCGATAATGCGTTTGGCTTGTTCCCGTGTAAAGAACGCGACAGGCTTTTCCCCCGGCGGTCGAACCAAGCTGAAGATCGGCAAGGCGCGTTTTCGGAACTCGTATGCCGCATCTTCCCGCGTAATCCAAGATGGTAAAAATCCCGCCTAGAATATTGAGAGTGGTCTTGCCAGAGAGCGTTTTTCGCAAATCTGTGGCGAATTGCTACATTGAATCAACGTCCAACTCAAGCAGAGCGGATTTACTGAACTTAGGCATGACGTGGTTCTTTAAGTACGATTCACGCTGCCGCGCGGTGGAGGCGCAAAGGTTTGGTGCAATTGCTTGCCGCCACTTGTCTGCCGCGTCTGCGAACGTCTGCCCTGCAATAACCGGCTTAACGCTTCCACGCAATTGGTTGATTTGTTCCATGATGCGGGCGTGCTCTCGTCGTGCTGTACGCTCGCTTATCTGGCTGAGGTTCCCTGACCGGCAAGTCGTGTCACCTCATCAGGCACGCGAGGGAATTTGCACCATGAACGGAATGATCTCGGACCAGAAATTATGTTGGGGGCGCCCCTCGAAGAACCGCCCCCCCTAAGTCGAATTAGTTGCCGCGGCTCCGCATCGCGTCACATCGCCACGCAGCTAGGAAGTGCGATGCGATTTAGTTAGCAAGATAGTGGGCCACTTTCTTGCCTCCCTCTTCCGAGTAATAGACAGTCACTTTTGTTCCTTTTGCGACGCCTTTGCCGGTATCCTTGCCGGCATCTGCCAGAGCCTTCCCAGTCACCTCGAAGGTTTTCTCTGTTCCGTCAGCTGTCTTCACGACTACGGTTTTGGTCGCGTCATCAAACTTGGTGATTGTCCCTTTGGTGGCCTTTAAGCCATCCTTGCTAACCTTGCCAACATCCACGGCAGTTTCGTCAACACCCTTTCCCGTCGTGCGGGCCACCACTTCCGTTCCTTCTTTGAGGCCATCAAAACCATCCTTAGTGCCCTTTATCGTGGCATCACCAGTGACTTTGATAGTGTGTTCCGTACCATCGGCGGTCTTCACCACAATGGTTTTGGTTGCATGATCCACTTTCTTAATCGTTCCATGGATAAAACTCACCACATCCTGCGCCACACAAATCGCCCCGCCGAGAAATATGCAAACTGCCAGCCTTGCCAATTTATTCATGATTGTTCTCCCTCCTGAATTGGACCCATTACCGAGCTAATTAATAAACATCGTTACAGAAATGCTCCCAGCTAAACATCCGTCCCCAGAACAATTTTGCCGACATTCAATTTCCGTTCGGCGAACGGCTGGAAATTGAGAGCGCTGGCTGCCAACCATCGGCCGGAGCGTACTCTGTCATAGCCTGGCCGAGGGCTTCAGTCTTTTCGCCGAGGTCCTTCTGATAGACCACTCCGTCTCGGCCGACGATGAAAGTCATGATTCCGGAATTCCTGTATTCCGCGGGGTAGGCCACTAGGGCGAACCCGCCGGTCATCTTTCCGTCGACGACGAAATCCTGCGCGACGCCTTTGGTTTTTTCTCCGCCCGTGGTTAGGAACCGGTAATAGTAGCCATTGAACGGTTGTGGTTTATCGCCCGCATTGGAGTAACCGGCGGCCTTGGCAAAGTCTCGAACATCTTCGAAGGGGCTCGGGCGCTGGCCCGGAGTGACCGGCCAGTAAAGCCCGTTTTGCTTGCCTTCATCGCTGATGAACTTCTGCGCGTATTGTTTCATCTTGTTGCCGTCGTGAGTCTGGCTGAAGTATTCATTCTGGGCCTCTGCAATGGCAACGCACGCTGCGATCGCGGCCAATTCATCCTTGCCAATCCTGCGCGCAAGAATCTCATCCTTACCGGCAGCCGTGTCGAAGTACCACTGTCCTGAAGGATTCTGGCCGAGGGGGATGGGAAAGGGATAATTGTCAGGGCCGATATAAAGGATCTCGCCGCCAGCCTTAATCTCTCTCCAACGGTGCATCTGATCATATGAACCGGCAAATCCCAGCAATGTGTCCTTATCTTTCACAGCATCCCCAGAGAGCAGGACGTTCTGGGAATTCTCACCGAAGATGGCAATCAGTGCCGGTTGGTCGCCGGCCTTGGTGGCTTGATAGAATGCCGCCCCTGCCTCCTCGGGAGAAGCGAATGTTTTTTGGACAGGTTTAGTAGGGGCCTCCGGCTGCCTGCAGGACGTAAACACGCCGACCAACACAATAAGCGCAAGAGATGCCCAGAACCGACGATTCAAGTTTCCTTGATAGTTGATCACGTCCGACATATCCGTTCCTCCAAATCTGGCATTGCAGCGTCCGTCGGCTTTCGCGCGTTACCTCAGCTCAGCGGCGGAAACCGCCGCCGCCAAAACCACCACCGCCAAACCGGCCTCCGCTGAATCCGCTGGAGTGCATGCTTCCCCAGCCGCGACCACTGTCCGCTCTTGAGGACCAACCGTTGGACCCGCTTGAGTGCCCGCTCGCGCCACTGAACGCGTTAGAGTGCCCGCTTCCACTACTGTCGTGCTGCGCCCATGAGTTCGAACCGGAAGAATGATTGCTCTGAAAGCTCTGAGCGCTCTGCTTGTTAACGTTCACGGTATTCTTGTTGTAGGTGTTCCCGCTGTTCTTGAAGTTGTTGTTCGAGTGGTTGTAATTGTTGTTGTAGTTGTTGTGGTTGTAGGAATTGTTGTATCCGTTGGCGCTATGGTAGCCACCATTGTAGTAGGCGCCGTGCCACGCAGAATTTCCGTAGTAGCCGCCGCCGTGAAAGACAACCACCCCACCACCGTGCCAGCCGCAATTCCAACTGCTGTAACCCCAACCGCAACAGCCGCCGCTCATCATTGCACCGACTGCGATCCCAGCGCCGAACCCGATAATTCCTGCGGCAACCACGTCCCCGGCTGTATAGCTGGGCACCACGTACGGCGTGCCATAGATAATCGCTGGATTGTATTGGGGAACATACACAATCTGTGGGTTGGTCGGCTGAATGACAATTACCTGTGGCGACTGCTGCACCACGGTAATTTGTGAGCTCGATTGCAGATTGCCTTTTGCTTTGGCCTGCGTCCGTAACGTCTGAACCGCTGTCATGACGTCAGCTTGCTGATCGTGATAAGCCTCTCCTAGAGATGAAGTCCAGGCTAGATTCTTCGACATGTTGGCGAGCACAGAGGGAAATTGCGTCAGTGCTTTTACGCTTGGATCCCACGTTTGTTTATCAACGGCCTGCATCAACGCGTTGTCTGTCATGCTCTTGTTCTGCCCCACCCAGTAATCCGCAACCGCGACTTCGTCTGGAAACGTTGCCGCAGTGAGTATTTGTGCTACCAACGAATCCGGATAGAGAGCAATTGGGGCAACGAGTGCCTGGAGTTGGGCGGCGGTCTGCGCTGCCGCCGCCGCAGGAGTTCCGGAATCCGCCAAAGGACCTGGCGCGGCAGCCTGGTATCCAAAGATAACTTGCGTGGAAGTGGCGCTAAAGACCAGGCCTAGCCCCAAGGATAGGAACCTCTGCCACAGTTTCTGATTCACGTGACGCCTCCCGTTAACACCATTCATGAAACACGCTAAACCGCTGCGCAGCGTAAATTCCCATCTTTCAATCGCAGATGGGTCAAAGTACCTCAATTTTTCGGCGGCGCCGTTTCCAATTGCTTGAGTTTTTTCTCCAGCAACATCTCTTTTTTCTTGGTTGCTAAGCTTGGGAAATAAGAATGCAATCTGCAGCCGCATTGTCCAGGCAGGCGTCCCTTCGGGATGTACCGCGTTTCCATAAAATTGTGCCGTGAGAGAAACCGGTTGGTTCCCAATTTTCATGATTCTCCCCAAGCCCCCACCAAACGGCACGGTCCATGTATTGCCGTTCGTTGCTTCCCAGTTCGCTGTCAGAGTCGGCTGCCAGGTAATGAACCAACCCTTTTTCAAGTTGTAGTTGATGAAATACTGCAATAGGAATTGGTTCACATCGGGACGGCCGCCGTCACCTGCTATCGACCAAACATTGTTTGCCAGCACACCCAGCGTCCAATGGCCCGGCTGCATCAGCGCTACAACGGTAGGTCCTATACCCAGCTTTCCTTGCCCTAAATAAGTATTTGTCGCGGTGGGCAACTGGAAGACTGGCCCTACGCCCCAGATTAGTTTTCCCGGCTTCCTAGGTGAGATGAAAAATGAAGGCAACATGTCACCCAATCCGTACTCGCCGGTTTCGGGAGTTCCAGGTGCGTTCGGGATCGGTTGATAAACGATCGGCATAATCCAGCGAACGATTAGGTTCCAGTCCTTTGAGATGCCGATGGGGATCACTGGCTGAATGTTCAGCACGTTCTGATTTCGGTAGCCGGGGTTCACACCAAAATTAGTGTTGTCCTGCACCGGAACGCTGATCAGGCTCGCGACAGGATTCTGCGTCGCCTTCTGCAAAGCCTCCGCGGCTTCGGCGGTGCCAGCCTCTGCTTCGTTGCCGCCCGGCTTTGTTTGCGTCGAAGTCGAAGGCGCCCCAGATTGTGGAGCTGTGTTCGATTGACCTTGAGCCCACGCAGAAGTTGCGAAAGCGACCATTAAGACGAATAAGATGAGCGCCATCTTCTGAATTGCCTGTTTATTCATGTCGCTTCCCCTTTGCGTTCACAAAATTGGGACGTTGGCGGTTTACACGCGTTCTCAAGGATGAGGCGGTTTGGCCAATTGAACTCACTTCTTACTCCCGAAGTAGAAGTTCAGCGACACTCCCCCCACATTCCAATTTGTCGGGCGACAAGTTTCGCAATGCTCTCGACGATAGTAGGTATCGACCATCAGAAGGCGCTTGTACGGCCATTCGATACCTGCGGTGTACCACTCTTGATCCCATGAGTGTTTCGATTCATCGTAAAAAACCTCAGCTGACCCACCGGGACTAAAACGAAAACCGTGAACAAGGAAATCACGTTCGAACGCCAGCATGTTCCGATAGGTCGTGGAGTAGACTCCGTCTATCCAGCGGAGCTCGATCCAGTTCCTGTCGCGCACTAAGAATCTAGCCGTGGGTCGAAAGCCGAATGTCCCGTCGAGGGTTGCTCGGTTCTCGTCCGTTTGCTTTCCCGAGTTCATCGTGTGAAGGAACTCATAACCGCCTCCAAACAAGAAGTACTGCTCTTTGTCGGGATCGATATTTTCTAAGTGCTCTCGCAAAATGGGCTTGAACTGGTAACCGAGTGCCGCCGCCGCATACCACTGCTGAAAGGGATAACCGATTCCTTGCTCCGTCCCGGCAAGTGCCAGCACTCGCAGCTTCGATGGCATTTGGATATGGGCATCGACCTCCGGCCATGCCAGCGTCTCCGTGGCAGGTGTCTGAGCCTGCCCTGCGGCAACCGAACAAAGAACTGCGGCGCCCCCCAGTTCTAAAAGAAATTTAAGGAGGGCCTTCGCTGCCACACTTACCTTCCTCAAATTCCGAGTACTCGCACTCGGCGTAAATAGATTCCGGCGAGTTTGATCCATCTGACTTGGGTGGTAGCGGGATCCCCCTAGAACGAAGATCTCGGTCATCGCCAAGAGGCACGCCACGACCGATTGATGCGCACGAAAGCTTCGTCGCCCGTTGGCTCATCAGTCTCCCACCCATGGATCTTGAGCGCGAAGCAATTCAAATTTGCCGCATCCGCTGCCACTTGTGGCGATGACCCATCGGGAAGCACTGACGTTGTCCTGTGGCCAATCGAAGCCAGTGGCACGAGATACTTGAGCATCGGCAGCGTAGCCCCAATAGCAGTACCTAAAAGAAAGTCTCTACGCTGGATTAACATGTGGCTTCGCTCCGCGGCTCTGATCTCACACTGCCAATAATCGCTCTCAGCGGCGAGACTGCGAAGGCAGCGGTTTTTCCCCAGTGTTTTCCTGCGCCCCTAACAATTTCGAACGCCGCATGAATTTCTCCGGCGCCTACGGCCGTTTCATAAGCCTGTTCGAACGCGCGCAGTGTTGGGCGATTCGCGAGATTTACGCTAGCCAATTCGAAGGCTCTTCCAGCATCATCGCCACTGCCAGAATAGAATTCCGCACCATGATCCGCAAACGCGAGTAGGTGCCGATCGAGTAGGCCCTCGAAACCTTTTCGGGCTGTCTGCATTTGTATCTCGGCCTCCGCGAGTCGTCCCGTTGCACTCATTACGTCTGCAAGCCGCCAATTCACCTCCGGATCGCCGCTTGAAACCGCAGGAACCAACAGGGCTTCCGCATCTGCAGCATCACCCGACTGCAGATAAAACTCCGACAAGTGCACGCGCGCTTTGACGTAGCATGGCAAATATTCGATGGCTTTTTGATACCATCTCGCGGCCCGCCCAGGTTGTGGTTCGGGCACGAGCTCCCCCCAAAGCGCACCTAGTTGAAAGCAAACCCACGCCACGGCGAACGGAGAGACATCTTGATACCCACTTAACGCCTGCCGATACACCCGGTCGGCCTCGTCGAATTCACGCAGATCAGCAAGCAATCCGCCGAGGGGCACCAGGTCTTCCAATCGCTCGGACTCTGCCGCCATCTTGCGCCGGGCTTCCAGCACCGACTCCAGGCTCGTGCCGCAGGCTTGATCGATGCTCAGCATGAGCCGATTGACATCGGCTTGCAGCGCTCCGTGGATCTCGGCCTGGGCAAGATGTCCCCTCGCCTCCGCGAAACGGTGCCCTATCGACGCGACCTGCGCACGGATGAGTGCCGTTCGCATTTCATCAGCACCCACAAGATCGAGCTGATGCACGAGCACGTCTAACCGCTCTAGTGCACTGAAGTCGCCGACGTATTGCGCTGTAAATTGTTCTTGTTCCACGATGGACTCAGCAACTCCGGCCCGCTGTGGATCTTGCCAGAATCGGCTCCAGGACTGTCGGCGCGCACTCTCGAGGTTGTTGACGGCGATGTTTCCATCAGTGAGCGGATTACGCAGATAGATTTCAGGTTCTGCAATCATGACTGGGCTCCAAAGCGCTTCTTGAGGGCTTCGAAGCCGGTTTTAAGCAGAGTGGAAACGATCGTCGTCACGATAAGGGTCGGTTGATTATCGGCCAGGAACTGGACGCGCCACTCGACTGAACTGCCGCTTCCCTTGGGCTTGACATCCAGTGTTCCCGTGTAATCAACGGCTCCAATTCCGCTGACGTTCGTGTAGCGATAGAGCCTTTTCGAATTGTCCATGAGTTCAAGGCGTTCGATAATCTGCTTGCCATCAATCAATTCGATTGTGCGCAACTGACTGACGCCCGCTCCGGTCAGCTTTATGCTGGCAATCAGTGGATGCCACATACCGTCAAACTGCCCGATAACAGCCCAGACCTTGTCCGGAGCTTCCGCGAGGTCGACGCTTTCAGCGACCGTCTGCAACTGCGTATTCGGAGCAGCCTCGTAAGGAAACTTCTTGGTGCCCGGCTTCGTCGCAACCAGCGACCCGCCTTGCAGTAATTCGCGATCGTTGTTCACCATCCATGTAAACATGATGTCCATAACGTTCGCGTTGACGGTCCGACCTCCGCCCGTCTGATAGGCGCGTCCCTGAAGAGTGGTTTTCTCAATCTCGAAATAGCTCGCGTCGTTTATCGGCTTGGATACGTCGAATAACAAGAAATCGTCAAGGTAAATATTGACTGCGGCGTTTAACTGCGCCGGCGTCCAGTCCGCCTTGCCATCGCGCATGTCCCACTCGGTCAGACTGTCGACAAGGCGCTTGCGAAAGACAGGGAGAAATTCTTCTGCAATCGCAAATGGCGTCTGCTGATTCCACAAGTCGCGCACGTCATCAACGCCTTTCAAACCCGCATTGTTAAGGCGCATATTGGTCTGTTCCGGGCGGCCAACCCAATCGTAACGCACCGGCGGACGATCCACTGGATTAATGCCCGCAGCCAAAGGGATGGTTTCAGCAATCACGCCGAATAGTGGTCCTTCGCTGGGGCTGAGCACACCCTGAGTGTCGAATTCGATGACGATGGCAAGCACGTTGTCGTGCTGCAGCAGATTGGCAAACTTCCTTAGCGGTGGTCCATTAATCCAGGCAAGCAAGAACGGGTCGGAACGCAGCCCTGCAAACACTCGGAATTTACTGTCCGGTGTCGAGGCCCCTTTTTCATCATTCACAACAAAATGCAGCTCCTGGCCGTCTGGGCAGCTCAGCGTGCCGCGTTGAACCGGTTTCGAGTCAGTTCCGTGTTCGAGTACACTGAACCGGCAATTGAAGCGATACTCCTTATCGCCTGACTGGAATCTCGCATCATTACCAAGGCCCGCTACGGTCACCCTCCGCACGGCGATCGAATGATTGATCGCGTTGGAGAACATCGCGGTTACCCCCGCTGAGGGAAAGACATTCGCGGCCAGCACCGTGCGGGCAGGGTTTTCCGGGCTGGTGAAAGCGAACAGATCGGTTAGATCGCTCGCCGGGTCACCAATCTGCCGCGGACCATCTATATGGTCTGACATCAGTAGTCTCCATTATGTAAATGAATCGATTTGCCTAGGCGCTATGCACCTCAGGGTTTTGCCCAGGGGCCATTCCCAGTTTTTGCGTCCGGCGGACCGCCAAACGGTGTGACGCGACCTGGCTCCTCGGGGATGGATTTCAAATACTCTACAATCGCCCAGCGTTCTTCTTCGGTTAACAGAGGCCCGATTACGCCGTTTCCCAGAGGTCCGTCCTCGAAGGAGTGCCCGGCGTTCGAGTTTCCAAGCAGTGACGTGTCCAGAAGGAATGTTCCAGACTTTCCACTGGTATCCACTCCCACCTTGACAGGATCGAACTCGCGCCCAACGTAGAATTTCTTGGTGCGTTCCTTGGCCGGGATCAGCATCTCATAAAGACTAGGCACTGATCCGTTATGCAGGAATGGCGGCGTTGCCCACACTCCATCGCGGGGAGCCGCCTTGTACACTTCCACTGGTGCGGGCGGCGATGGTAATTCCCGAAAACCATGCAGATCGGCAGTCTCCGCTTCGCTCATTTTGACTTGTCTCAGGGCCTTACCAATAACGTGCATCCCGATGGCGGGTTTGAAAACGCTAGCGGGTACGATGGCTTCGCCCGTATAAGGTTGCGGCAGATAAGGGCTTAGCTGACCTGTGATCATAAACTCTTTCACAGAAAAACTCTGCTGCATGTCGGTACCGACGAATTTCTTCGGCACGAGCCCAACTTCGATGAACCGCTTGCCGTACTTATTCGGCTCCGTCCAGGTATAGGGATACGAATTGTGGCAGCTCGCACAGTGAGTGGCGAACATTGCCTTTCCCTTGAGGGCCTTCTCTCGGTCAATCTTTCCAAACACCTCCTCCGGCCACTTGGGAGGTGCCAAGCGCCACATCGTGTTCTCAACTTTTTGGAGATTAAGAACGGCAGCGTTCGAATCAAAGAGTCCTTCTTCCGGTGTCTTGGATTTGAGGTCCATGGGAAGGTACACACCTAGGGTCTCGCCCAGGTTTCGTGCGATGGGATCTTGTATGCTTGCTCCCCACTGCGTCCACGATCCTTGTGCAGAATTCCATATAAAGGGGATTTTGGTTGGCGCTGTAGGGGTAGACGTGTTCTCGGGGATGTTGGGGGCGAGAGCCATCATCCGATTGGCGATCATCGTGAGGCAGTCTGCGCGCCCAGGCCCCCACGGAAATGGGCTAGCCGCGGCGCGAGTGCGATAGACATGCGCATGCCCAGCATCAGTCTCGAGCCGCTTCCGCAGTTCGCTCTTGGCGTCGGCACTTGACGCTCCTATTCGCGCCGCCATTCGATCGAACTTCGCCGAATCAGTCAAGGTTGCTTGAAATGCATCATCGAGGGCATGTATGTATTCAAAGAGATCGAACGCAATCGCATGACCACCGTCGATGCGAATCTTCTTCCCCTTGTAACTCAATTCTGCCGTATGGCAAGCCGCACAGTTCGGGCCAACCGTCTCGCCCTTCCATCGACCTTCCGTAACTACGTTCTTTGCGAGACCGACTGGCAAGCCGTCAGGGTTTGTCCGCGGATTCGCGGTTTGCGGAATCATACCTAAGCGCTCACTGTTTGCATCAGAACGGAAGAGCTCCTGGCCACCCGCAACTTCCAGGTTTAGGAAGATGTCATACGAAGCAATAGCCGAGCCCTGCGAGGTTTGATAGAACATTTCCCGATCAGCTTGAGACCACGCCTGATCGAGATAAATTACGGGGTCATCCTTAGGTGCTGCTCCTACTGACTTGAGATGGAAAATCCCAAAAGCCCAGGCCGAGCAGACCACTAGCGCCATTGAACCGGCGGACCAAAGTGCCACTCTTAGTCGTTTCATCAAACCCCTCCCGAAATTACCTAGCCAAAATAACTTATCTTAGGCCATCGTTGTGGTCAACCGCTTCCCGAAGGCAACCAGGTGCGAGAGTTTTATTGCAACCTTGCACGGCCAGTACGTGTGGGGATCGAAGCTACAGGATCCATGCAGTGGTTTGTAAACCTCATGGAAGAACTCGGAATCGAGTGTCCGGTGGGACATCCGTCAGAGACTCGAGCGGCCGAACCACGAAAGCAGAAACATGATCGGCGAGATGCGGATTTACTTCTATCGCTGCTGATCGAAGATCGCTTTCCGGCGATCTGGTTACCCACCAAAGAACTGTTAGACCTGCGGGCTTTATTGCGGCACCGTCACCAGTGGGTGCGTCTGCGGGTCAAAATACAAAATGCGCTGCAGGCCATTGCGTTGGCGAATGGTCTCCGCCGCGGCTCCTCACTGTGGACGCGAGCAGGCCAACAGGCGATCGCGTCTCTGGCGTTGTCGCCGCACGCCGCCTATCGGCGGAATGAACTGCAGGCGATGTATGTGAAATTCGAGACGGAGATCGAAAAACTAAACCAGCGGGTCGAGCAGCAAGCTCGTGAACGTTCTGGAGCGCGGATGTTGATGACGCACCCCGGAGTAGGACCGATCACGGCGTTAGCGACCGAAGTGTTCCTGGGCGATCCAGCCCGATTCGGAGACAGCAAACAGCTGGCCAGCTATGTAGGGATAATCCCTCGAGAACATTCCAGTGGAGGGCGGCAGCGGCTAGGTGGCCTGACCAAACAGGGCAACTCACTGTTGCGATTTCTCTGGAGTGAGGCAGCAATCCATGCAGTACGCCGGGATCCAGAGTTGAAACAGTTTTACCGGCGCAAATTAATCCAGAAGGGCCTCGGAAAAGCGCGAGCTGCCGCGGCGCGTAAACTGGGAATCCGAATGTGGATTATGTTGCGAGATCGTATCGAGTACAACGAGTTCTGTCGTCGTGGACAGATGCAGCAGAAAAGTGGTGATGCCTGTGCGGGGATGCCAGCAGCGCGTTATGGTGCAAAGTCACCGGCTGATTGATTAGGCCACCCGCCTCCCTGAAAGGGGAGATCGAAAAACTCATCATGGTCGTTGGTGATCGAAGAGATGACTGGTGGGCAACACCAAAACGATGAACAGTAAAGGCTGAGCGACTTAGGGTGACACAGATAAACATGAGATCCAGACGCTATTCCTGCGCCCAGGAAGAAGTGTGCTCGATGCGAGTAATAAAGTGAAAAAAAACTCTTGCAATGGCCGGGGTCGTTAGAGATGGTGAGTTCCTGGTCGTCCGCGGTATTCGCCCTGAAGATTGTCCCTTTCGACTTCACCATCTCTGCCACTTGCTGGAGCACGGGCTCCAGCTCTCGACAGTGGACGCAGCCGTAAGACATAAATTCGACCGCGATTGGTCCCTTTGCTTCCAAAACCCGCGCATTGAAAGTACCGCTGGTGACGGTTCGTATATGGTCGCTCGACGTGCTTCGTGGGGTTGTTCGCGGATTATCTGACGTTTGGTGACTCATCGAACTCTCCTTCAGGGCTTGAGTGCTCGGCTCCGGCGAGCGCGTCATACAAAAATGTCTCAGTACTTGCGACGATCCGGCCGTGTCCGGCATCTTGGAACGGTTTGGCGACTCTTGTGTTCAGCGGCGGTCGCGCTTTCTAGGAGTGAGTTCAATGAGACATCTTAAAGGAGTCCAAGGGCGCGAACTGTCCACTTCGATACAGTCTCCGCGCGGATACGTTTCGGATTTTCCAACCAGCTCTTTTGGTATTCAAAGCTGGCGCTCTCCTGGACTTTGCGCGATCTTGATCAAAAAGTGCCCACCAGAACGACAGTCCCGCCAAGATCGATATAGACGTACGTTTTTCTTCCATTCGTTATTTTTCGGCACTCGTCGAACCGAGCTTCGACACAGAACGAATCCGCTTCGGCAGTCTTTCCTCTTCGAGCGCGAGTCCAAGCCTGTCGAAACGCGCATCCGCCAACTCAGCAAGGCGATCGGTCATTCCCAATACAAAAAGAATGGTCGCATACGCTCCAGCGGAAACGCCTGCATCGCCGTTTTCTACTTTGCGGAGCGTTTTTCGGTCGATCATCGCCCTGTTGGCCATGATCACAGTCGAGACGCGACGGCGAAGTCGAGCGTCACGGATGTCGCAACCGAGCTTACGGAGTGCGGTCCGCACCGGTATGGGCAAAGCGCGCCAAGATTTCCTTCTCATAATGGACTTAATAATACCCACTATAGCCTTTAATGGCCATATTTAGGCCCGTTGCCTTCGACAAAGGCGCGGTCGGTGATTCAAAGCCTACCCAGGCCTACCTTTCAAATGAGTGTCCGGCTCGGATCATTCACATGCAATCTCGCCAACCTATAAGAGCCCGGCTATGGTCATTGCGTGAGGCGAGATTCCTTAGAATTACCAAAGGACTTTGAGACCGTTGTACAGGCTGAATTTTTCGTCGCAAGTCACCACCGGGATCTCTTCGTATAAAGCTTGGGCAATGATCTGACGGTCGAAGGGGTCTGCGTGCAGGGGCGGTAAATCGAAAAGAAAGAATGCATGGTTCGCTGTGTACGGCAAAACGCGAATGTCCAGGTCCTCAAGTGCGTGGCGCGTGTCAGCGGCGGAGAATTTCAGCTTGCCGCGGGCTGCTTTGACGGCGATTTCGGAGAGAGAAATCGCGCTCAGTTCCAGGATGTTTTCTGTGTTCTGCAAAATGCCAGTCGCGCGCTTGGAGAGTCGTTCCGGTGACTCCACGGCGAAAATCAGAGCGACCGTGTCCAGGAGCAACCGCACTTACTCACGCCCCTCGACGAAAGCGTCGGCTTCGTCGTCCGACATGGGTTTCCACCAATCGGCATCGCGAATGTGAATTTTTCCTTTCAGTGTTCCGAGCTTCCGTTTTTTGCGACTCGGCTTTTTTGTCCGGACGATGTCCACGGCAGGGATACCCCGTCTGTAGATGGTCACTGTTTCGCCATTCTCGACGGCCTTGATTAGCTCGGGAAGTTTGTTCTTGGCATCCGCCACGCTGACTTTCATAAGCCAGATGATAGCTATCTGATATGGCTATGTCAATCCCAAAGAGGCCGGCGCGATTGGTCCGTGAGCAGCGACCCCAATTCTGATAAGGGCGAGGTTGGTGGTTCAAGTCCACCCAGGCCCACCATTCCCCCAAGGTCCGACCCGAAAGGACCCGGCTTGATCCGTTCGATGCCGATGCCCAGCCGCAGCCACCAGACCGCGAGCTTGCTTAGATTGAACAACGCATGCGCGGAGGCGAAGGGCACGCCGTTATCACTGCGAATGTTGGCGGGCAAGCCGCGCTCTTTGAAAAGCCTTTCAAACACAGTAAAAGCGTAGTTTTCTCTGGTAGAAGAAAGTGCCTCGCAGGTCAGCAGATACCGGCTGGCATGATCGGTGACCGTCAGCGGATAGCAGTATTGATGATTCCCCAGCAAGAATTCGCCCTTGTAATCGGTGCACCACAACTCATTGGGTCGCTGGCCCAACGATAAAGCGGTTCCCTGAGCGCGACGACGCAAGCGGCCGCGGCGCTCCACCAGTCCATGACGATCCAGAACCGCATGGACGGTGCTTTTGGCCGGCATAGGAATACCCGAGAACCGGCGCAGCAAGCGCTCACGGATTTTGCGCGCACCCCAGCTGGGGTGCTCACGCTTCATGTTTAAGATGTAGTTTGACACATGGTTGACACAACATGCGCCTTTAGTCTCTTGCCAGCCTGTGTGAATCACTCTGATAATCTCCCTCGGCTGCGGCGAAATCAATTTGCTTAACTCGGACGTACCTTGGGTGTATAAGGGTGCCCAGCCGGAAATCAAAAATGAATCTCGGCCGAGAGAATTTTTTCTCGAACAACCTCTTGACCCATTGACCCACGACCGCGATCACTTTCGCAGCTCTTACGCCGGCAGCCCTCCCTGGGACATCGGCAGGCCCCAGTCTGCGTTCCAGGCCGCCGCCGATAAGCTAGCCGGCTCGGTTCTCGATGCGGGCTGTGGCACCGGCGAACACGCGCTGTTCTTCGCCGCACGGGGCCATGCGGTCACCGGCTTCGACTTCCTCGAGGAACCCATCGCTGCGGCGCGGCGCAAGGCCGTCGAGCGCAGCCTCACCGTCAAGTTCCTGGTCAAAGATGCCCTCAAGCTCCAGGAGTGGACCGAACACTTCGATAACGTGCTCGACTCCGGCCTGTTTCACGTTTTTTTCGACGCGGACCGCCTTCGCTACGTGCGCGGACTCGAGAGCGTCCTCAATCCGGGCGGGCGCCTATTCCTGCTCTGCTTCAGCGATGCCACCCCGGGAACGGAAGGACCGCGACGGGTCTCGCAGTCGGAGTTGCGCCATGCCGTTGCCGATGGCTGGGAAATCGAATCCCTCGAACCTGTGCGCCTCGAAATCCGCCCGGAGTTTAAACAACAGGGAGCCTTCTCCGGCGAAGACCCGCGCGGCTGGTTCCTCATCGCCCGCCGCCTGGCTGGCGCGCCACAAGCCGCAATCCCTCAGCCATGATGGGACACTGCTTCCAGGCGTCGCTCTCTTCCGCTACTTATGCCGTATCGCTTCCGGAGAGCGCTCCTCATCTGGCGGCAGCACCTGTAGCTGCCAACTGACGGGCACCGACGTCGGTGGATAGCAAACTGTCTGATCACAAGCCTGATACTTAAGCTCTCCGGTGACCTGAATGAGTTTGCCCGTGGCACCGAGCCATTCCGTCATCGCTCTGCTGGCCACGATCTTGATGTCTTGCACGATGCGGAATTCGCCCGTGAACACCGGCACTTGCTCCTTGATCGCTGCCAGATACAGCATCTTTTCCGCCGGATAGCTTAGTGACGCCAGCCTGATTGCAGGCGAGGATTGCACCTTCAGCTGCACGGGTATGTAGCCATGCACGCCTGGCGCGTACACGTGCACGTCCGGAGGAAGTTGCACCTCAACGGTCAGGCTGAGCCGGTTGCCTGGTATCACTGTTCGATCGGACTGTGCCAGTTCCATTTCCAGGTGCGGCGCATTCACTTTCTGACTTACTTCCAAGGTGAGTTCGGGAAAGAGCTTGGCAATTACATTGTTCGGCGTAAAGCGGTCCGCATAGCTCGTTTCAAAGTATTTCTCGCGAATCACGCCGGCGTTATCCATATAAAAAAATCCCGGCAGCGCCATGCCCTCGTTTATTCCAACTGCCTTTTCGTTTAGAACATGGAATCTTCGAATGACAGCGGAGCCCGGATCACTCAGGAGGGGATAGTCGATCTTCAGCCTCTCGGCAAACTCGGCGAGGATGGCGCGGCTATCGTAGCTGATCGCGGCCAACTTGATCCCTTGCGATTCAAACCGTTGTTTCGCATTTTGCAGCTGCACGAGCTGCGCTTTACAGAACGGTCACAAATCCGCCGAACGCACAAACAGAAGCACCGTTCCATTCTCTCCCTGTAACGTTTCGTTCGACTGATTGTGTCCGAACTGGTCCTTCAGCCGGAATGACGGCGCTTTCTCTCCAACTTCAAGCCCCGGGGAGACTGGATTCGTCATCTTCTTGGACTGTCCATATCCCAACATCGCTGGACCCACAGTCGCACACACCACAAGGACCGCTACGCAAGTATTCTTCATTTTCAGCGACTTCCTTGACCGCTTCTCTTCCAACACTTTATCGCTTCTTCGCCCAGTTTTCTCTCCCGGTCAAAGAAAATAGCAAGTACCGGCTTGGGAGAACAAAGTGCTGTCCCAGTCCGTTCCAGAAATGTAAAGCGCGACCGAAATTGAAACTGGTTAAAAACCAGCCGCACGCAGGTCCACAGAATCCAAAGGAATTAGCAGCGATTCACGTTATAGCCATGGCCTATCACGTGCCTCTTCGTACGCAGGACGTAGGTCTGCGCACTATGAATCCTGGCGAGCAAGATGTCTGTCGGATGGTGCTGGAAGCGCTCCCCGTGGCCGTTTATCTGGTGAATCGCGAGGGCAAAGTCACGCTGTGGAGCGCTGGCGCGGAGAAGCTCACCGGCTATCTCCGCCAGGACGTGCTCGGCCGTCTGTGCGAAATCGAAATCTTGGAACATGAGGAAGCGGGCAGCGCCTCACCGCCAACCGCGTCTACACACACCGGTACGCTCGCTGAGAACGTTCCTTCTCACGCTCGAGTATCGGTGCGCTGCAAAAATGGCCACTATCTCGCCATCAGGCTGCAATCCGTGCCGCTTCGCGATGAAGCGGACGGGCCTGTTGGCACCGTCAGAACCTTCGAGCCGGATTCTCCCTCGCAGTTTAGCAATCGCAGGCAAGACAGGTTGGGCCCGTACGGATGCCTAGACCCGATCACCGGCGTTCTCAATCACAGCATGATTCAGGCCCGGCTGAAGGAAAGCTTGAATCTCCACGCGCTCTACCCCGTGCCCTTTTGCGTGCTTTGCTATGAGATCGACAACTTGCCCAAGTTAATAGAGCGCTTCGGACAAGCTGCGGTCGACGCGGCGCTTCGTGTTGTGGCCAGCGCCTTTGAAAACGGTTTACGCCCCACGGATTTTCTGGGCCGCTGGCTGGACCAGGAATTCCTGGCGATTCTGCCGGAATGTGGTGAGAACGACGTCACAAAAGTAGGCGAACGGCTAAGGAAACTGGTGGAACGCGCCAGCATCTCCTGGTGGGGAGACACACTGCACACCACGGTTTCCATCGGCGCAACCGTCGCGCATGACAGCGACACCGTCAGCACGCTGCTGGCGCGCGCCGAAAACGCTTTAAGGCAAAGCAGCAAGATGGGAGGAAATCGGGTGGTGGTTATCAGCGCGTAAAGCGCAGAGACGACTGAGGCACTGTCTATTATGTTCGTCATCATTGGAATCGTCGTAGTGCTCGGAGCCATCGTCGGCGGCTACCTGATGGAACACGGCAATTTGAAGGTTCTGATTCAGCCGGCGGAACTGCTCATCATCGGAGGCGCGGCAATCGGCACTGTTCTGATCGCCAATCCGCTGCACATTCTCAAAAAAATGGTGGGGGGACTCACTGGGCTCCTGAAAGGTTCGCCCTATGGCAAGGTCAAGTATCTCGAGTCCTTGAAAATGCTATTCGAACTCTTTTCTCGCGCGCGTAAGGAAGGATTGATGGCGCTCGAAACCGATAGCGACAACCCCAAGGAAAGCCCGGTTTTTTCCAAGTACCCGGCGTTCTTGAAAGATCATCACGTCCTCGCCTTCGTGTGTGACACCATCCGCATGGCCTCCATGGGAGGCGTGGAACCCTTCGATATGGATCAGATGATGGAGCTGGACATGGAAGTGCACCATCACGAAGCATCCATCCCCGTCGCATCGCTCTCCACCATGGCGGATTCCTTACCCGGCCTGGGCATTGTAGCTGCCGTGCTCGGCGTCGTCATCACCATGGGAGCTCTTGGCGGCCCTCCCGAAGAAATCGGCCACAAAGTGGCGGCGGCGCTCGTCGGCACGTTCCTGGGCATTTTGTTGTGCTACGGATTCGTCGGTCCGATTGCATCCAACATGGCAAAGAACACGGACGACGAACACGCCTATTATCACGTCCTGCGAGTGGTGATCGTAAGTTTCGTCAAGGGCTCGCCACCCTCGATCGCCGTGGAATTTGGCCGTCGCGCCATCCCCAACCATCAACGGCCCACTTTCGAAGAGACCGATAAATACATTAAAGACAAAGGAGACGCGCCACCGCCACCGGCGGCGTAACGCAGCAAAGCGCGTATGCCTTCGCCACCACCCATCATCATCAAGAAGAAGGTCAACCATGGCGGCCACCACGGTGGTGCCTGGAAGGTAGCCTACGCAGATTTTGTCACCGCCATGATGGCGCTGTTCATCGTGTTGTGGCTCATGAATTCCAGCAAGCAAATCCAACAGGCGGTGGGCGGTTATTTCAAGGACCCTTCGGGAACGGCAAAACTCTCGGGCAGCGACATGAAGGGCGCCGGAGAAAACTTTGTTGTCAGCAAAGATAACATGAAGGAATTAAAGGACCAGCTGCAGAAAACCATTCGCGAGATCCCGAAATTCAATGAACTCCAGAATCATATCGATATGACCGTCACCAACGAGGCCTGCGCATCGAATTGACGGAGACCGCGAGCGGAGTCTTTTTCGATAGCGGCAGCGACAGGCTGAGTGGCGACGGCGGCGACCTGGTGACCCTCCTCGCTCAGGAATTGGGTAAATTGCCTAACTCCATCGCCATCGAAGGACACACCGATTCGAAGCCCTATCCCCCGGGTGCCACCTACACGAATTGGGAGCTTTCTTCCGATCGCGCCAACTCGACGCGTCGATTAATGCAAAACCGTGGACTGCGCCAGGACCAGGTCACACAAGTGCGTGGCTTCGCGGACCAGCGATTGCGCAAAGCAGACGCTCCACTCGATCCTTCGAATCGACGAATTTCCCTGATTGTCCAATACATGGCTAAGCCAGGCGATACCGGTGCGCACCCCTCTCGTAAGAGCGAACCGGATAATGAACACAAGGGCGGAGAACCCCAGTCCGCCGGTGCAAATTCAGGTACTGCAGCTAAAGCACTCGCCACAGAGGCGCCTCCAGTTGGCCAGGCGAACGTCGTACCCAAAAAATGACAAAGGCAGCCCAAACGCCTCGTATATCGCTTCTTTGTTCACCATTTCGAGAGCTTCCCGGTGCTTGGACGCAACTCAGCCAGCGCTTTGTCCGTCTAATGTAGAGCGGCATAGGCTTAGGCCCCTAAGGGAAACTTTTTAGGAGATTCAGGGTTTCTCTATAGGGAGTGGCGTCGAAGCCCCCCGTCATACTTTCATAAGCCAAGCTGGGGGCTTGGCTCAAACTGGCTGGCCTATCCCTCCGGGGAACCCAAGCGCAACGAATCCGAAATAAACGTAACCGCGAGTGGTCCAAAAGGAGAATTTGATCAATGAAGATTCGTATCCTCTGGTTTGCTGCCGTTGCCTTTTTTCTACTGGCAACTATTCCCGCTCATGCACAGTCGCGATTCGAAGTCGATCCTTTCGTGGGCTACGAAAGCAGCGCGTCCTATCCTGTCACCTTGACCTCCGGCCCCACCGGTTCGGATCCGATTGACCGGCTCCGCGTGAATGATTCATTGGCATTTGGCACGTTCATCGATTACAGCCTCACGGAAAATTTTCAGCCGGAGTTCATGTGGAATCGCAACAATACTTCTTACAGCGCCCACGACATTCTCACGAATTCCTATATCAGTGCCTATCACTCGGTCATCGACCAATATCAATTCGGTGGCCTTTATATGTTTCGATCGAGCGAAGTAAAACTGCGGCCTTATGTAGCGGCCAGCGTCGGTTTTACCCACGACTCCAACAGCAACAGCACACCCAATCGAACCGAGTTCTCCTTCAGCGTCGGAGGCGGCGTGAAATACTACCTGAGCAACCATTTCGGACTTCGCGGCGACATTCGCTATTTGCCCACTTATGGTAGCTCCTCGAACGAACTCTTCTGCTATTACGGCTGCTATTATGCCAATGTTTCTCATTATCTGAACCGCGCCAGCATTACCGGCGGCTTGGTTTTCAAATTCTAAATGTCACGCTAAAAATGAAACCAGGGCCGCGCTTTTAACGCGGCCCTTTTATTCAAATCCACTTCGTGATTGCAACCGCTCGCCGAGAAGCTTTTATTTCGCGGGAGTTTCGCTCGGCGGCATGAATAGTTTTTCGTCGATCGGAACGTTCTGCTGGGTTTGCTCCACCTTGATGGTGAAACTCCCATTCGGACGCGCCAGCGTCCAGCTGAACGGAATTTTCACTCCATCGGTATCTCGATAATCCGCATAGTCAATCTGCGTGGGATTCCGACCGAGCGGAGTTTCCATGAACCGGAGCTGCCGGAGCAGCAATCCTGTCCCCTGGTCGAAATATAGCCGCAGCGGTGGAAGGTTAGGCGCGTTGGCCGTCACCATATAAGTGCTGTGGCCGCTGATGTCGTCGCCCGGCCGCACGTGGAACTGTTTGTACAGTTCCCGGATTCGCGCGGGGAAATACATCTCGGCATCGATTCGTGCCGCCTCCCGCTCCGGCGCGGTCATCATGTGAAATCCATTCCGAATGCTCAGCCAGCCCACTTCACCGTTGAACGCTGTTACGCTCGATCCGCCCTGCGGATGAGAAATCGAAATGCGCTTGTCCGGCGCCTCTGAATACACTTCGATGGGGAACTGCATACCACCGGCATTCAAAGTCCCTTTTTGCACGCGTGATTTTATTTTCTGTAAGGCTTCGGCGCCGCCAACCGCGGCCAAATATTTGTCCAGGATTTGATCGGCTGTCGGCAACTTGCTGTCAGCATCCGCGGTCATTTCGTGCATTGGCGCTACCGGCTTGGGGCCCTCAGCGGAAAGAATCGGAGTGCCCACGGGATGCGCGGAGCCGCGATGGCACGTATAACAGGTCACTTCAATTTCGTTCTTGAAGTGTGCTTTATTAATCGCCAATTCCATTTCAATCATCTTCCGCGCCGTCACTTTTTCCTTCTTGTCGTCCTTCTGCATTTCGTGCTCAACGTGACAAAACTCGCAGTCCGCACCCAATGACGCCGCTATGAATTGCATCGTCGGAATCAACTGCTCGGCAGGAATGTCCTTCAGCACTTGTATATTCTTGAATTGCTGCTCGGCGGTTTTGGGAGTCTCAGCAGGCGCTTTTGCGGGAGTCTGTGCGCGAAGTATGGCATTACCGGCAAGCGAAGAATAAAAGCCCATCAGAGCGATAACGAACCACGCCCTCGTATTCACGTTCTTCATCGGAGTCTCCAGGTCCAGCAGGAATTTCGGCACGCCCAGCAGCGGCTAGCTTTTGATCTCACCTTTTTTCGCCAGTGCGGTGATCCGATCCGCCGCGCGAAACGCCAACGCTTCAATCGTCATCGTCGGTTGGCCGCGCCCGGAAGTGACAAAACTGCTTCCATCACACAAAAACAGATTGCCGATATCGTGTGTACGATGGTCGGTGTTGATCACCGACGTCCTGGCGTCATTGCCCATGCGGCAGGTACCCAACAGGTGTACTGCAAATTGTTGCTCCTCAATCGGGGCATGCCATTTCGTCTTCGCGCCTGCGGCATCCAAAAGCTCCATCGCGCGATCCTTCATCCACTCCATCATTTTCAGATCGTTAGGATGGTCGCGGTACGTCATACGCAGCGCCGGCAATCCCCACGCATCTGTCACGTCGGGATCGAGTGAGAAACTGTTCGACTCCACCGGCAAGGAAGTCGCATGGCAGAAGATCTCCAGCGTGCGCGTGAAATTCTGGTGCAATGCCTGCTTGAATTCCTTGCCCCATTTCGGGGTGCCGGGCGGCAGCCCATTCATGGCGAACGCACCTGGCGTGAAGTCGAAGCGCGCGTCCATCCCACCACCTCCGTAAAAACCCACTTTATTGTGGTCCATTTCGTAGAAGTCGTGAAGCACCCGACTAACCGCGAATCCCTTGTAATCGTTAAGCGGTTCGTCGAAAACTCCGAACGCCATCGCTCCGCTGTTGGGCATCAAATTCTTTCCCACCATGCCGCTGAAGTTCGCCAACCCATCGGGAAACTGCGCCGACTTGGAAAGCAAGAGCAGCCTTGGCGTTTCCGCACCGTTCGCGCAGATGATAACGGCCTTGGCCCTTTGCAAATGGATGTTCCGTTTGCTGTCGAAGTAAAGAACACCGGTTACGCGACCATTCTTATCTGTCGCGATCTGATGAACGTAACTATTCGGGCGGATTTCGCACCGGCCGGTAGCTTCCGCCGCCGGGATCATCGCGGACAGCGAACTCGACTTTGCTCCGACTTCACAGCCGAAACCCAGACAAAATCCGCAATTCACGCAGGAGTCGCGCCCCGCTCGCGGCCGCGAAAGAATCGCCATCGGCGCGGGAAACGGGTGATAGCCTAGCTTCCACGCGGCGCGCTCGAACACCACTCCCGAACCTTTTACCGGTAGCGGCGGCATCGGATAAGGCTTTGAACGCGGCGGATCAAACGGGCTGGCACCCGCTAGACCAGAAACACCTACCTCCCATTCCACCTTCGTGTAGTAAGGCTCCAGATCGTTGTAGGTGATCGGCCAATCAACCAGCGTGGCGCCCGGAATGTCTCCCACCTTGCTATGTTCCACAAAATCAATTTCGTGAAAACGCCAGAAATTCGCCGTGAAGTGTACGCTGCTGCCACCAACACACCGGCCGTACATCACGCTCGGCTGCAGCTTCGCCTTATCTTGCAGGGTTTTGCGGAAGGTCACCGGCTGGATTTCCGGATTATTCGTCAACTGGTGCCGAATGAAAACTTCCACCTCATTGTGGGAAAATTCTTCGGGCTTCAAATACGGTCCCTGCTCCAGAACCACCACACGAAATCCATTACTGGACAGCTCTTTCGCCAACACTCCGCCCGCGGCTCCCGAACCCACGATGGCGAAATCCACTTCGTCCGACGGTTTGTACGTGACCCGGGACTGGCTCATTTCTTTTCCATTTCCGCCTTAGCGGCTTCCCACCCTGGGTAGTTTTTGTCGTAATAGCCGTACGGCGGAGAAAACGTGAAAGCGGGATCTCGCCCAATCACTTTCCAGCCGGCGTAATCCTTGTTGCCCCCCGCGGACGGATCGGCGAGAAAGCCAAAAATTGTGTGCATGCGAACCGTCTGGAAGAAATCATCGGATTCTCCGGGTCCAATCCTCTGATGGTCTTCGTCGATTTTCTTTTCGGCTAGCTCTACCAGCAAAGCGCTCTGCTGTTCCGTGGTCGCGTCGGCAAAACTCTTTGTTCCTGGATATTTCGCGCTCGCGAGCTGGCTCAGATGCGAAATTCCGTTCTCGTACAACGGTTTCGTGTCTTTCGCAAACGTCTTGAGCGCGCGGTCAATGAAATAAATTACTCCCGCCTCTCGCGCGCCGGGCAGATCATCCGTGGGAATAATCTGGCAAGCAATGGCTTCCACCTGCCGGGCTTGTTCCGCCGTCAGTATTTCGAGTTTGCCCTTCCCGCTCGCAACGGCGCTGTGTGCATGTTGGGCCGCGGCCAGTATCGACGGCCACTGTGCGCTGATCCATGCGGCTCCGGCCGCTCCGCTCACTTGCAAAAGAAAGTTCCGACGAGCCGTTTGTGCTGGTTCCATGGGTTCCTTGGTGTTCTGAGCAATCTACGGTCAGTTCACTCCGACGTCAAGCCTGCAACTCGGAAAATATCCCGCGTGGCATTTGGTTCTGTTCGCAGGCTGCAGTATTATCACCAATTGGCATAACAATGGGAACTTTTACAGGCGCGATCGGTACCGGTGCGAAATGGATGATCGACCGTATTGTCACGGCGCTCGCCGCCACTGGTATTAATCCGAATCTGCTGACGTTTCTCGGTCTGGTGGTTAATTTTGCCGCCGCCGCCAATTTCGCCGTGGGTAATTTTCGCACCGGTGCGATCATTATCTTTATCGCAGGCTTTCTGGACATGCTCGATGGCCAGGTGGCACGCCGGCAGAATCGAGTCACCGCGTTCGGCGCGTTCTATGATTCCACGCTCGATCGCTACGCCGACATGGCCTTGTACATGGGCTTGCTGGTCTACTACTCCGTGAGCGGGCGCACTCCTTATGTCGTACTCGCGGCAGTCGCCACCGCCGGCTCGGTAATGGTCAGCTACGCCCGCGCCCGCGCCGAATCCCTCATTCCCCTGTGCAAAGTGGGATTCATGGAGCGCCCCGAGCGCCTCGTATTGCTGATTATTGGCGGCATGTTCAATCGCATGGCGCAGGTGCTTTGGGTGATCGCCATCGTTTCCACCATCACCGTCATCCACCGCATCTTCTACACCTGGCAAGAAACCAAAGCGGGCCGCATTCTACCGAACTTGAAGGCGGCTTCGTGAAGTTGGCCTAGTCCTCCAAAGCCGTATCCGACGCCGCGGTTTCTGTTTGTTTCGGCTCGGTTTTCAACCACACCTCCACCGGTTCCTCAATAATTTGCTTCACGCGCTGCTTCAAACCCGCTACGTCCTCTTTTCGCATGCCCTTTGTTTCGATGGTGTCATGCATCACCACGGTTATAGTCGCGGGCCGCAGGATCCAATCTTCCGTGCGCAGGTGATGAAACGATCCCACCAGACTCACCGGCACGATCGGAACTTGCAGTTGTTGCGCCAGTCGGAAACCGCCATCTTCGAAGTCGTTTAGGTGACCGTCCCGCGTGCGCTTTGCTTCCGGAAAAATGATCAGACTGACGCCACTGTCAATCGCTGCTTGCGTCAGACGCCATAATCGTTTCAGGTCTTTAGGACTGCGCACGTCCGGAACCGGCACATTGCCGAATCGCTTCATCAGCCAGCCATAAATGGGAATCCGGAAATGTGACTCCAACTCCCAGCCGCGCACCAGCTGCGGAATCGCGCAGTACAGCATGAACGGGTCCAGCAAGTTGACGTGGTTCACCATGAAGATGGACGTTCGCGTCTCGTCGAATCCCGGCGACTTCTGCGCCACAATCTTGGCGCCTGAAAAGAACGCGATCCTGCGGCACAACCCGCGTTGCAGCCAATCGTGTTTGCGAGGATCCAACACCACCGCCAACGCGATCAGCACCGGCACAGCAATCAGGAAATGCAGCCAGCTTAGCAGCCATAAGAACGCACTGCGAATTACCTCCCATATCCGCGTCATATGTAAACATCCATCGCGCCCGGCAGTACCTCCAGAATCTGGCATTGCACGGTGACAATCTCTCCGTCGATCATCACGTCGACCGGAGCAGGCAAGTCAAATTCCACGCGCTTGACAGCGCGTCGCGAAGCCAGTGGGTGTTCGATGTGGGTGCCGTCGTAGAGACGCGGCAACATTCGAATCAGTCCGAGCCTGCCGATGGGTCCCCACCTCACGTACTCGATCAGTCCGTCGCTGGGATTCGCGTCGGGGGCGATCAACATGGTTCCGCCGGTGTACTTGCTGTTATTGAACGTGAGAAACAGGCACCGCCGCTCGTCCCATTCGCGATCATCATCACAGCGCATTTTGAATCCCCGGCGATTGAGCTGCACCACTTTCACAAACACTCCCAAAAGGTATCCGAGGTGGCCGAACGGCTTGAACACACGGTTCGTGACGGCACCAACGTCCGCCGTGAATCCCACGCTGAGCAAGTTAAAGGAATAAATTGTTCCCGAAGAATGGTGCAAGCGGAGCAGGTCGACGCGGCGTTTGCGCCCGGCTTCCAGTGCTTCCAGAGACGATTCCGCACCATTCGCCGTAAAGTCCCGCAAAAACGAATTCCCGGTACCGAGTGGCAAAAACCCGAGCTCAATTCGTTGTGTGGCACGTGAGGATGAGAAAATTCCATTAATGATTTCGTGTGCAGTCCCGTCTCCGCCCACCGCCAAGAATTTACGGTACCCTTGCTGGTAAGCCTCGCACGCCAGTTCGCTCGCGTGTCCCGGCCCCATCGACGCGATGGCATCGATGCGTAAACCGCGCTCCTTCAATCGCGCGATCTGGCTTCCGGCAAGCTTCGCCGAACGCCCGCCCCCCGCCGCAGGATTCACAATAGCGATGAACTTTTCGTTCACAAGGATTCCGATGCCGCGATTTTACCCTGTTTTCCAGTCAATCGTTTCCCGGCTACACCGGCTGAATCACCTGCTCGCGATTCAGCTTTCCCAATCGCTCCGCCAGCACCACGCGAATGATTTTCAGAGATGCCGTCAGCGGAAAATCTTCGTCGTAAACTACCACCCCATGGATCCGCTTGTAGTTGATCAGGCGGCTGTTGCGCGCTGCAATGTCCCTGCGCAGCTCTTCCGTAAATGACTGCCCGTGCTCCAGATGAATCACCAGAATCAGTTGCTCACCAACCATCGACCGGCTCGGCCAGATATAATTCGCGGCGAACACGCAGGACTCCTTCACCGGCAGGCCATCGAACGCCTGCTCCGCGTCCTCCGCGTAAACGTTCTTCCCTTCCTCCGTGACAATCATATTTTTCTTCCGGCCAAATAGCTGCAAATGACCAGTAGCGTCGAAGCGCCCCATGTCTCCAGTCATCAACCATCCGTCCACGATCGTCTGCGCGGTCAGTTCCGGCTCATTCAGATAACCCGCCATCACGGTCTTGCTGCGCACACTCACCTGGCCGATTCCGTCGGCGTCCGGATTCAGAATCCGCACTTCCATGCCGGGCAACGGCTTACCCACGGTATCCGCGCGAAACGGTCGCAGATCGTTCACCGTAACCGCAGTCCCCGCTTCCGTGAGCCCGTATCCATTCGCCACCGGTATGCCCAGATCGTAGAAAAACTGTAGCGTTTGCGGTTCTGTGAACGCCCCACCCACGATAATCGCCTCTAGCTTGCCTCCGAACGCCGCATGTACTTGTTTCAGCAGCACCCGGCTCAGCGGCAAGATCGGCCGACTCTTCGTCAACGCCTTATTCAGACCGCGCAGCCGCTCGAACAGCCGCCGTTTCCCTGCGGGCAACTCATCAAAGCGCGCCAGCAATCCCTTCTGCAGATTCTTTAACACCAGCGGCACCAAACTCACATACGTGATCTGATACTTTGTGAACGCTTCGCGTACATATTCGGGCCGCAGCGTCCGCAGGTGCACCACCGCGGCGCCGCAGGTGAACGGTCCGAAAAATCCCACCATGAAATCGATCGCGTGATTCGTTGGCAAAATACTTAGATATTTCACGCCTGGCCAAAATGGATACAGTGAAGTCAGTGCCACGCACTGCTCCAAATAGTTGCCGTGCGTCATCATGCAGCCCTTAGGCGTACCGCCCGTTCCAGAGGAATATACGATGCAAGCTAGGTCGTCGCGCTTCCGCGGGACGAAAATGGGCGGCCTTGCCTCCTTCGCCGACTCCCACGCCATAGCCCCCGCCAAATCCGCACCAGCAGGAGCCTCGGTCACCAATACGGTTTCCACGCCGTCAGCCTGCGCGCGCCCCGTTGAAGTGCTGAGTTGTCGCCAAATCGGATATTCCGTAACTAACACGCTGGCTCCCGAATGCTTCAGCAGCGTCCACTGCTCCTCCGGCTTCAACTTGTAATCCAGCGGCACCAGCGTCCCGCCACAAAAGAAGATCGCATACGCGGAAATCAGCCACTTGGACTGATTTGTCATGATGATTGAAGCGCGATCCCCCGCGCGAAATCCAGAATCCTGCAGCCATTTCGCCAACGGCAATGCGCGTTCCTTGAATTCCCGATACGTAATGCGCTGCTTTTCTTCTCCGCGGTCTGACTCGTAGAGACACACCTCTCGCGGCCACGTCTCCAGCGCATCACGGACCGCTTCCCCAATCGATGAGTACTTTAATAGATCCAGCATCCAAAAAGACCAGTCAGCCACTGAGGCACAGAGTTCTCAGAGCAAGGAAGTTCAAAGGATAAATCGTTGAATCCCGCGGGTCAAAAGGCGGGAGTTAAAATTGATCAGCAGACCGACTTTCTTTCCTGAGATTCTCAGATACGTCAACACTTGGGCCTGAAAAACGGGATCCACCCGCTCCACACTCTTCAATTCCACCACGACCATGTCTTCATCGATGAGGTCCAACCGGTGTTCCCGATCACTTGCCCCCTATACACGACGGGAATCGCGGCTTGTCGCCGATATCGCAATCCGGCGACGTCAAATTCCAAACACAACGCGTTCTCGTAAATGGATTCGAGAAGCCCAGCGCCCAAGCTTCTATGCACCTCTATGGCGCACCCAATGATCTTCTCTGTAACCGCGTTGATGCTTTGCAAGTCATCAGCATTCGGCACAGCTACCACATCGCGTTCCGAAGGATCCGTCTTCAAAGAATTTCTCCGTGCTC
This sequence comes from Candidatus Acidiferrales bacterium, assembly GCA_963759275.1. Taxonomy (GTDB): domain Bacteria; phylum Acidobacteriota; class Terriglobia; order Acidiferrales; family UBA7541; genus Acidiferrum. The sequence goes on from CAVWYZ010000007.1 coordinate 30,576, forward strand.
TCCGCGCCTCTGTGGCTAATCCTATATTCTACAGGCGGGCTTGCACGCGCTCGGCGAGAGTCTTGAAATCGCTCACGCCCTGCACTTCGTAATCCGGCAGTTCGATATGAAAGTGATTCTCCAGGCGCGAAAGCAATTCCAGCGCCTGCAAGCTGTCGATCCCCAGCTTCTTGTAGAAATCATCCCCAGCGTGCAATGAGCCAGGGGCAGCCTTGAAATGCTTCGTCGCCAATTCCAGGATTTCCTGCGTGGTCTGCTCTAGGGTGCGCATAGCCTTTAAATTTATCATTCCGAGCCTGCGTAAGGAAAATCCATGCAGAGTAGCGCGTTACTCTAGGCCCATCCCCGGTCACATCGGCCATTTGGCCAAGTAGGTTGTTTGCTATCTCGGCGTCCGGATACCGTTTTTCTAGTGTCCCAGCTTTTCATCGAAGAACTTCGCCATCAACTCCAGGCACTCCCGCGTTTCCGGCAATTGGAAGTGATACCAGAACGCGTGTGGCAGCGCTTCATACACCACCAGTTGCGCATCGTTGCCGGAGCGAAGCAGCGCGCGGTGAAATAGGGTCGTGCCGCTCAGCAACAGGTCCCGCGTGCTCGTCACTAGCAAAGATGGTGGCATGCCATGCAAGTCCGCATACATCGGAGAAAGAACTGGGTCCTTGGGGTCCGCGTTTGGCGCATATTCGTTCGCCGGACGTTTACCCGTGTGTTGTGGCTCGAGGTTTCCTGGAAATCCGTTCAGCGTAAACAGGTTCACGGAATCGCCCGGGTTGCTAAAATCGCCGAGCATTGTAAATAGGCCCAGCGCGCCCGGCAACGGCAATCCCGTCTGTTTCAACTTTACGGTCGCTTCTGCTGTCAGGATTCCACCCGCCGATGTACCGAAAATCCCGATATTCTGCGGCTTGTGGTCTTTCAGCAATTCCTTGTACACCGCCACCACATCATCCACCGCGGCGGGAAATGGATTCTCCGGTGCCAGTCGGTAATACACCGACACCACGGGAATCTTAGCGAGATTGCAAATCGGCACTCCCTCAATCAGCGAGCCCGAATCAGAGTTAAATCCACCGCCGTGAAGATTGATCAGCACACGCCCCTTGTTTGCTTCCGGCATTTCCAGCGGCGTGATCACGTCGGTTCGTACGCCACCAATGATCTCTTCCTCGATGTTTACGGGGAAAAGCTTCTTTGCTTCTGCGGAATCCTCCGCGCGCCATTTATCGGTGCTCGCGCGCCGTTCGGCAAGCGTTTCCGGGCCATATTTCTGATGCGCCAGCGAATCCAGCCACTTTTGCGCTTCGGGACTGATCGTTCCTGGCATCGGCACTACCCGCGTGATGTAGGCGGTCCCATCCTCATCGAACGTCGCGGAGTCGCTCTTTTGCCGGCGCGCGCAGGACACCGTTAGGATGGAAATCAATACGAGGACAAACGCGAGGGAACCATATCGCCGCACTCTCTTGCGCATACGAACTTCCTCCTGGATTTCGGGCCGAACGCTATTTGCCAGACGCCGCCACCGGCAAATGCTTCATAGGATCGTCGCTTTCCACAAAGCGTCGCAAGCTTTCCATCACCACGGGTCGGTTGAAAAGTCTGCAGAAGAGTGCAATTTCCCTCTGCAATTCCGCGTGCGGAATCGGCTTGATGAATTTCTTCGCCGCCACGCGAGTTTCCGCGTCGAACTTCGTCACCTGCTGCGCCATCGACCGCGCCACTTGCAACGCGTACCCCTCGCCGGCAAGATGCGACACCAGCCCCGCCTGCTGCGCGCTCTCCGCCTTCACGGTTCGCCCAGTAAACAGCATGTCGCGAATAAAACTGTTTCCCACATCTCGCCGCAGTCGCGGAATGCCACCGAATCCAGGAATCAGTCCCAGCCGCAGCTCGGGAAATCCGAAGCGCGCCATCTTATCCGCAACAATCTGGTCGCACACCAGCGCCAGTTCCAATCCACCGCCCATGCACAGTCCGTGAACAGCCGCAAACGTAACGAACGGCGCTTCATCGATCGCATTCAGAACTTTGTGGATGCGCTTCAGGAATGCGCGCACCCCTGCGGCACGCCTCGCCTTTGGCAGACGTAACGCACCCTGAAACAACTCTTTCAGATCCGCCCCCGCGCAAAATCCACCCGGACGCGCACTGGTAATCACGCACGCGCTGGTAATTGGCGCAAGGCCCCGAATGGCGGCAGCGAATTTCTCCAAATCCGCCAGCATCTCCGTGCCAATTTCGTTCAGCGGTTCGCGATCCAGCGTCAGTTCCACTACGCCATCTCGCCATTCCCACCGCAGCGATTTCCCGCGAAACTCTTTGCTCATGAGTTTCCGCCGGCGGCAACCGCATGCTTCGCGTACATTTGGTCGATTTCCTCGCGGAATTTCGCATTGATGGCATCGCGCCGCAATTTCCCGTTTGCGGTAAGCAAACCGCTTTCCGGCGTGAACACTTCCTTGAGCATCACGAAATTGCGCACCTGACGATAGTGCGGCAGATCCACATTCACGTGGTCAAGCGCGGCCTGTACAGCCTCCGGCTCGACTAAACCGGTAATCAGCGCGCACAGATACCCGCGCCCGTTGCCGACAACCACCACCTGTTGCGCGCTCGCCACCTGCTGCGCGATTTTTTCTTCGATGGGTTCTGGCGCAACGTTGTGGCCGGAATTCAGAATAATCAGGTTCTTGATGCGCCCGCTGATCCGCCAATTCCCTTTCGAATTCACTTCTCCCTGGTCGCCGGTATGAAACACCCCGCCCTGCAACGCCCGCGCCGTTTCCTCTGGCCGATTCCAGTAGCCTGGAAAGACATTTGGCCCACTCACCACAATTTCGTCATTTTCCCCGACGATCAGATCGATCCCAGGAATCGCTTGCCCCACGCGACCGGGTTCACTTGCGACGCGAGGATCGTCCATCGTGCAAATCCCGCATGTCTCTGTTAGGCCATACACCTGCCAGATGGGAATCCCCAGCATCGCAAAAAACTCCTGCGTTTCCGGCGCAAGCGGCGCAGATCCACATACCAAGCCACGCAGGTTTCCGCCAAACCGAGCTCGGATTTTCCCGAAAATCAGCAGACGGGCCAGGAACAGCGAGAAACCTCCACCTTCGCTCTCTCCCTCCTGCTGACTACGCCAGGCCGCCACGGCCTTACGGTAAATTCCCGGAATCCCCATGCCGCGCTTCGCGATCATGTCTTCCACGCCGCGGCGCACCCGTTCCAGCAAGGTCGGCACGTTGAAAAAGTAATTCGGCGCCGACAAACGAATCTCGTCGGCCAGTTTGTTCAGATCCGAAGACAGCGTGAGCACGGTGTTCTTCGAAAGGCACGACAACATCACGATCCACGACGCCGCGAAATTAAATGGCAGGTACTGAAACACCTGCATCGGCTCGGAACTGGTCCAGTCCAAGCGCTCCATCCAGCCCGTCGTGCAGCTCACAATGTGATTCAGGTTTTTAACATTCAGGCAAACGCCCTTCGGCTCGCCCGAGGTCCCCGAAGTATAAATGATCGTGACCAGGTCCTCGTCCTTTTGCGGATTCGCTCCACCCCTTACCCCGATTCCCGAAGGCGTCTTCGTAACGGCTTCCGCAAACGTGATTCGTCGCGGCGCTTCCGGCCAAACCTTCGCCACGCTCTCGCCCAACTCCGCGTCGCTCACAAACAAAAAGCGCGCCCCACAATCTTTCATCATCCCCGCAAGTTCCGCCGCGGCCTGTCGCGCATACAACGGAACCACGATGGCCCCTTCCGCCATCAGCGCCAAATCTAACGCAATCCACTCAATCGAGTTGTTGCCCAGCACCGCGCAACGGTCGCCAGCCTGCAGACCTAGCCCCCGCAAGTAACTCCTCGCCCGCGCAACCTGCTCCAACAAATCGCCACCGCTAACGCCGGTGAATTGTTCGCCGCGAATTTCACGCACCACTGTGCGGCCAGAAGCCTTCTGCAATTGCTCGAACAGGTTTTCAAGGAAATTTGCCATACGCCCTCAGCGTTCCGCTGCAACGGCAGTCGTCGCCGTGTCGTACTGTTCCACCAGTTCCGTCAATTCCTTCGCCAGCGGCGGCAGATTATCTTCCCAACTCAACACGCCCTTGCGCAAAGGAAAGTCAGGGTAGGTCTTTCGCACTTCCTCTTCCAGAAACGACGCCATGCGCGCCATCCCCTTCAGATTGCTCACCACCGTGCGCCCGATACTCTGGCGAATCGCATCCGCTTCCACTACCAATCGCTCCATCACTTCCGCAAGCTTCGGCCCGAGATCCGGATCATCCACCGTGAGCAGCAAATGCTGGTGCCCGCGTTCGCGCATCAGATTGCGAATGCGCTCGTCCATCGTGACTCCCGCAGACACAACTCCCGCCGGCATGCACGTAACAATCCCGTGGTAGCGCGAAGAAACCATATACGTACACATCCGCAGTATCGACACCAGTTGGAACATGTCGTAATCGTCGGACGTGAAAATCGGTGCGCCCGGAATTTCTTTTTCGATCGCATGGCACGCCACCGCGTCGAGCCGTTCCATTGCCACCAGAATCGGAAACACATCATGCTTCTGCAAGAACGCCTTCGTCGCTTCCGTGTACCCGTTAACGTAATGCTGAAATTTGCGATTTACATCCGCGCCGGATTCAAAGAAGTACACGGTGCGGTACTGGCTATCCTTGTAAGCGCCGGTCGTAATCCGCGCCAGATACTTCGCGATCGACGCGCTAACCGGCCACACAAAAGGATGGATTGGGCACAGCACCAGAATCGGCTTCTTCTCATCCCAGCCCGCTGCCCGCAACGCCTGCCGCGCATATTCCGGCGGCTGCGGCTCGAACGTCCACGCCGTATCCGCGCCCAATTCATTGGGCACGCCCAATGTTCCCAGCAATTGTTGCGATTCCAGGCTGCGCGTAATCACCAACGATTCCTTCGTATACCGCGCGCACATCCATTGCAACAAATCATCCATGTGCCCCGCATCGCCGCCATACGCCACCGACAATTTATTCTCGGCCGAGGCTAATCCCAACGAACCGATCATCATCGTGGTCAACGCGTTCGCAAATTTGCTTTTGAACATCGACCCTTCGCACGCAATCACCCCGTGATTCGCATGCACTTCCCGCCACAGGAACGGCGGAAACACGTCGGGGAGGTGTACTTGCTTCGACCCTTCGAAATATCCCTTAGTGCGGTCGAAATTCTGCGTCATTACGCTGAAATCCACGTTCTGCGCGCCCAGCACGTGGCGGATCTGCCGGATCATCTCTTGCACCCGCACATCGCTGCCGGTATTGCGCGTCCCGTTGTATCCTGCGAACAGTACTTTCAGCTTTTCGCCCGGCGTCCATCGCCGCCCCAAGCCAAACATCCAGCCAAACCGCCGCAGTTCGATCAGCGCGCTGACCCACATCACCAACAGGAAATCCGTCATGCCACCGCGCTCCCCGCATTTTTTTCAACCACACCACCGGCCTTCTTCGGCCAAGGCTCCACGGGATACTTGAACTTATTCTCGCGGCTGAACTTCAACAAAGGATATGCATAACTGGAAAATTTCGCGGGGACCTCGCCCATTTCCTGTACCACACGGGAATTGTCGAATACCGTATTCCAATCCAGGTAGGGCCAAAATACCTTCAGCAATGAAGCACCGTATCCCACGGTTCCACCCTTAAACGCCAGCCAGTTCACTGTCTTCGAAAACGGCCCGCCTAGCCACGGCTGATAAATCGGCTTGTTCCAGCCACCCCCCGCAGCCAGCGTGTCTGTCAATTCCTTGTATGTCTGCGAACCCGTTCCTGAAGAAAGGTGGTAAATTCCGTAATTTGGTTTTTCCATCTGGTGAATTTTCACGATAGCCGCGCCCACATAGTTGGCAGGCACGATGTCAATCTTGTCATCCGGACGCAGTGGAAGCACCGGCAAGCGCGCCAGCGTATCGAACGCCTGCACCATATCGAATTGCGTGGTTTCTGCTCGCCCGCTGTCCCCCATCACGATGGCCGGCCGGAAAATCGTGTGTGGCACATCCGCAAGCAACTGGTTCGCCATGTGTTCGCAGAATTTCTTCGTACGCGCATATGGATCGTAGTCCGATCGCGCCCAGTCAATCGAGTTGTCCTCGGTCACCACTTCGTTCCGGCGCTGCCCCGCCACCGCCACCGTCGAGACATGCGAGTACCGCCGCAAGCCGTGATGATTCTGCGCGCGCCGAGCCAGTTGAATCACTTCCAACGACCCACGCAGGTTCACATTGAGGCATTGTTTTTCCGATTTGCGATTCAGAGAAGCGGCGCAGTGCAGGATCGAGTCCGTCGTGTCCACCAGCGCGTGGTAGTCCTCATCATTCAGTCCAAACCGTTCGCTGGTCAGGTCTCCGCGAAAAATCCGCACGCGCTCGTTCAGGTACGTCAGAAATTCCGGAAACTCCAGATGCAGTTGCAGCGATTTCCATAATCGCTCGCGCGCTTCCTGCTCCGTTTTTGCGCGCACCAGCAGATTCAGGCGCTCCGCGTGGCCGGTGAAAAGTCCCGCCACCAGATAGCTGCCCAAATAGCCGGTCGAGCCCGTTAGAAATATGGCCATAGGATGATCTGTCGCGCCGCTTAGCGCGTGGCTGCCGAAGCGCCCTCCGGAGGCGCCGACCAGTTCAGCACGCGCGCTTCTCTCGCCTCCAGCGGCCGGCCCTCCATCAGCGGGTAGCACCACCGCCGCAGAGCCGGTATGTGGATGTTAATCCAGTAATCCCACCAGTCAATCTTTTCCGGCGCAAAATCGAATAGCGCCTTCTCGCCTCCAGGAAGTGCCGTCGAAAGCAGCCGCGCATTCTCGCACTCGAACACATGCTGGTTGTGCAGAATAAACGGCTCGTACAAATCAATCAGTTTTTCCGCGCGCACCAGGTCGCGCTCGGTCTTTGCCAACGGCGGTTTGCTCATGTGCAGCGTCGTCGCCGCCTTGTTGATTCGGGAAACCACTGCTTTCTGCATTGGGATCGACAGCCGCTCGTACCGCTGTTTCGACACCGGAATCGTTTCCAGCTTTACCTTCAGCCAGTGCTCAATCCCCTGCTGCGCCCGGTAGTGTTTGCGATGGGCCAGTCCCGTCAATTCAATCGATCGCCCCATGTTCACTGGATTGATCGCAGACGTCGCCAACTGGTACAGCCGCGCATGCTGCCGGCGGATCAATGCTGCGGCGATCAACGTCATGCCCCGCGTCACCATGTCCACCGGAATCACATCCAAACATTTCCGTTCGTTCGAAGGCAATTGCCGGAAATTTGTACCCAGCAAATAAGAAAGCGGCCCGGAAGTATTAATCCCTTCGTTCCATCCCGTAAACGGAGTGCGCTCCGAACTTTCCACAATCGATGGCCGCACAATCGCGATCGGCAGATCTCGCCCTTGCCGCGCCAGGACCGATTCGCCCAAACTTTTTGTGAACGTGTACGTATTGGGCCAGCCCAGATGATGCGCGCGCTTCATCCCTGCCCGCACCAGCCGGTTTCTCACCCAACGAGCGCGATTCCGCCGCAACACGCCATCCAATTCGTCGGGCACCACCTTCGACGCATCGCCGCTGCGTCCCAACGCCTGTCGCCGCAGGGCTTTGGTCACATCCGAGGTCTCGGAACGCTCCTCAATCCTTTGCACCATCTCCCGCAACGAGACGATTTCCTTCTCCGAATCAAATTCCGCATGATTCACGGGATTATAATTGGCCTGCAGTTCCTCGGTGACGCGACCGTCGCGCATGCCCACCACGTAACAAGTCGAAAGATGCATCAGCGCCGCGTGATCGCATCGGCGTTGATACTCCACCAGATGAATCGTGGAATCGATGTTCGATGTGATGGCATCGCGCAAGTCGGGATTAAAGTCCGTTAATCCCGCGCTGCTCACAATCACGTCCAGCGTTCGCGCCAAGCGTACTTGGGTTTCGTCGTCTAGCCCCAATCCTGCCAAGCTGACGTCGCCCTCCACCACGTCAATCTTTTCCTTCAGAAACCCCGCCAGATTCGCTCCGTGCATTTCGTGCAGCCGGTCGAACGTGGGCGACTCTTCCACAATTTTCTCGAACCGCCGCTGCGCCGAGGTCGTGCGGTTCCGTCGAATCAGCAACGTGATTTTCCCGATCTCGGGAATTTTCTCCAGCAAATCCACCAGCCATACTTTCCCGATGAACCCGGTCACCCCGATCAGCATCAGGTGCTTCCCGGCCAGGGTTTCCCGCACCGGCAGGTGCGCAACGCGAGGCGTGCTGCTCACCAGTTGTACCGGAGATTCCACCTCAATCTTCGGGCGTGCCGCCGCCACTACTGCCGTCTCCAACAACTCCGGTTGTTTCTTCCAATCCAGTTGCCGCAACAGCTTTTCCTTCGACATGCGGCCGTCAACGGATCCGCTCGCCAGCCACGCGAATGGTCCCCGCGGCCGGATCACCGGAGCTTCCAGCCGCCCGGTGGCCACGCCATCGCGAAACTCCAAACGATTCGCGATAAATCCTTCCACGGAAAAATATTCCGCCATGGGTCGCAGAATGTGCTCGAGCATCTGCCCGACCAGCACGACGCGTTCGCCGTTGCGCACCGCCTCCGCCAGCTTTTCCACGGCCTCGCGCCGCATGCGCGGTTTCAATTCGTACTGGAAGTATTCTTCGCCCAACAGGTCCAGCCGGTCCCGCGTTATTCCGCGCAGCACGCTGTGCAGCGCGCGCGTGGCAAAAGTTCGGCTGATCAAATAGTACGGCGGGCGAAGCAACGCCAATCCCAGCATGCCGCCGCGGCGTACCCAGCGTTCCAGGAAGCTTTGGCTGTTCCAGTTGAAGAACCCCACGCTGCGCAGCGCGCTCAACTCAAATAGCGACCCTTCCACACGCCAATACGTCACGCCAGACACACGCTCCACCGCGCTGTTCGTTTTCGAGGAAATGTCAGGCATCTCTTCTGATGAACTCGTTTACTTCGGGAAGAAACTATCCCTGCGGCTCGTCCGGGCAGCTGTTTCCTGCTCAACTTCTCTCGAGACGATCTGTTGGCCCGGCTCCAGCCTTCTGCTTCGTTGGCTCTGCTCCACACAGCCAACGCCCGATTTACAAAATTATCATCCCCCACCGCTTCCCGCAACCAGCTAGCCCGCTATCCGGCGTCAGCGATTCTCATGTTCCGTTGCATACTGTCTTGATGGAGCATTCCTTCAACTGCCCCTATTGTGGAGAGGAAATTTCGATGGTTCTCGACCTGTCGGTTCGCCGGCAAACCTACGTTGAGGACTGTGAAGTCTGCTGCAAGCCCATCGAGATCAGCTATACCGCGGAAGACGACGAACTCACCAGCTTTGACGCCAAAACCTTGGACTAAATCCCTAAACCACGGGTGCCAGAGCTTCTGGCGCGCAGACAATTCCACCCGGATATTCTTTCTGATTCACTTCGCTCGAGAGCAGCACCGCCCGCTCCGGCAGAACCTGCTTCAGCGCATCAATCTCCGGCTCACCCGCGCCTAACGGTAGTTTGATTTGCCCACGCTGCGCCACAGACCGCAGCATGGCCATAGTGATCTCGAATCCTTCATAGGCAGACTCGCCGTTGCACGGATGTACGCATTTGTCGTCATCCAGCCAGCGCACCATATCCTCCACGTACGGCGGCATCTCCAAATCGTAATTCATACAACCCGGACCGGAGATCACGCCTTTCTGCCCGCGGGTAACGGCTCTCCATCCTCCGCCCGTCAGTACTTCCGCGAAGCCTTCCGTGCCATACACGCCAATCGTGTTCTTGCGCCACCAGTAATCCACTTCCGGCACATCCGGCGCGCCGGCTCCGCATTCGATGATGCCTCGCACTCCGTTCGCGAACTGGATGAATCCGCCAATGTAATCGGGAGAAGGATGATTGTCGGCCAGTTTCCCGCGCCCCGCCGCCTGCCCCATCACCCATTCCGCCGGAGCATAGCCGTTGTACCAGCGCATGTACTCGATCAAATGCGTGAACAGGTGCAGGAACCAGCCGCTCGAATGCGCGTGGATCGTGTGGACGCGGCCCAACGCCCCGCTCTCCACAATTTCCTTCACCTTGCGGTAATGCTCCCCGTAACGGTGCTGGTGAGACACTACCGTCTTCACCCGCGCCGCGTTCACCGCCTTACGAATCTCGATGGCCTCGTTCATCGATAGCGCCATCGGCTTTTCGTAAGCGATCAGCTTGGCGCCGGACGCGATGCCCACGCGGATCAACTCGAGCCGAATGCTCGGAGGCGTACAGAAACAAAACACATCCGGCTGAATTTCCTTCGCCAATGCCAAAGGATCAACGGAAGTCTTCTGCACTCCGAGTTCGGCGGCGGCCTTGGCCAATTGTGCCGGGCTGGAATCGGCAATTCCGGCCAGCCCAAACCGTGGATTGTTTTTGAACGCGAGGGCATGATGCTTCCCGCGTTTGCCCACACCTACAACCATCACTTTGTAAATCTTCTTGGCGCTCATGTGAATTCCTCCCAGCTGCGGGTTTACCAGCCGTACTTCGCGTCCCATTCCTTCAGTTTGGCGATTGTGTAATCCACCTCTTCCGCCGTCAGTTCGGGGAACATCGGCAGGGATATACATTGCGCGGCGTTGCGCTCGGAGTTCGGCACCTGCGGATGGGGATCCGCCAACTTGCCCCACGGATACCCTTCTTGCTGGTGTATGGCGATCGGATAGTGCTGCTTGGCGTCGATTCCGTGCTCGTTCAGGAATTGCGTCAGGTGGTCGCGCTTATGATGTTCGATGACGTACAGATGAAACACGTGCCGGTAGCCCGCCACTTCTTTCGGCAGCTTGAAACTGGTCCCCTTCAATCCATCGCAGTAACGCTTCGCCCACGCGCGGCGCTGATCGGTCCACTTGGTAATGTGCTTCAGCTTCACGCTCAGAAACGCCGCGTGCAGATCGTCCAGGCGGCTGTTAAAGCCGAAGGAGTGTACCGACCGCTTCGAAGACCCGTGGTTGCGCATCCGTCTTACGGCTTGCTCCACATCGTCGCGATTCGTTACCAGCGCGCCTCCGTCTCCATAGGTCCCCAGGTTCTTCTGAATAATGAAGCTGGTGCACACCGCGTCGCTCAATTCGCCCTGTTTGAAACCATCCCCATGCGCGTCGATGGATTGCGCGTTATCCTCCACCACCCACAACTTGTGCTTCCTCGCAATCGCGCTGACCGTCTTCATGTCCGCGCAGTGCCCGTACAGATGCACCGGAACGATTCCAACCGTCCGCGAGGTAATCGCCGGTTCGATCTTCGTCACGTCGATATTGTTGGTGACCGGGTCGGAATCCACGAACACCGCTTTCCCGCCCGCGATCCAGATGGCTTCCGCCGTCGCAAAGAACGTATTCGTCGTGGTGATTACTTCGTCGCCCGGCTTGATTCCCAGCGCAAAGAACGCCAGCCACAGCGCGTCGGTACCCGAATTCAACCCAACGGCGTGCTTCATTCCAAAATATTGCGCAAGCTCTTTCTCAAAGCGCCCGAGCGCCGGCCCCATCACGTACGACTCGCTCTCCATCACCGTGTGGAAGGCGTCGTCGATTTCCTTTTTGATGCTGTGATACTGGCGCCCGTGGCCATAAAACGGGACTTTTAATTTCGCTGCTACCGTCGTTGCTGGCATACCATCCTCCTCGATGACGCGGAGGCTTATGCTCCGCTGCCGTTCATCGGTAGCCCGGCACAACGGACTTCAGTGCAACCACTCTGTGTCCTGAAGCGCGGAATGATGCCGGACTCCGATTACTTGTCTCGGGGTAGGTTCGTCCCGTGACGGGAATACACTTCGGGGAGACAAGCAGCAGCGTTATACCTCTATTGAAACGTTTTAGCGGTGACCACTGTCACAGCAGCCACCGCACAAGGTACGTCCGGTGACGCCAGACCGGAGTTATCTTGTTTTGCTAGCAGGATTGGGATCGTCGCTCGACGTTCGCTAACCGCAAACCTGTCCTCCCGAACCTACCTGCGGTAGGCAGGCTCAGTCTGCGGAGTGAGGAATCTCTCTTCGATTTTCTCTCTTGGTGTCTTCGGGCATTAACCAGATAGGTGGAAGAACTCTAATTCAGACGCCCCAGCCGTACTTCTCGGCGTGCTCAAACGTGCGCTGCATTTCCTGACTGAGCAGTTCCAGGAAGCCCTTGGTGCCAATCTCTTTCGTGCCCGGTTCGCTGATATCCGTCGTACGATACCCGGCGCTCAGCACGCGTCCCAGCGACTGTTCCACCCAATCTGCTTCCAAGCCCAGTCCAAACGTGTCCCGCAACATCATCGTTGCGCTCAGGATGGATCCAATCGGATTCGCCACGTCTTTTCCTGCCAGCGTGGGCGCAGACCCATGAATCGGCTCGTACAACGGTGCGCTCGTGCCAAAACTCGCCGAAGGAATCAGCCCAATAGATCCCACAAGTGCTGCCGCTGCGTCGCTCAGGATATCGCCGAACATGTTCGTGCTCAGCAGCACGTCGAACTGCGTCGGCCGCAACGTCAATTGCATTGCTGCATTGTCCACGTACATATGCTCGAGTTTCACCGCAGGATAGGAAGCGCCTATGGTTGTCACCGTGCGCCTCCACAATTGCGAACTGGTCAGTACGTTCGCCTTGTCTACGGAACACAGCCGGCGCGAGCGGCTCTCCGCGCGCTGAAACGCAAAAGTGGCAATGCGCTCGATTTCCGGCGTCGAATATGACTCCGTATCGAACGCCCGCTCCATCCCCGCTTCCACCACGTTTCCGCGTTCGCCGAAGTACATTCCTCCGGCCAACTCTCGCACGATCTCGATGTCCAGATCACCCAGCCGTTCCGGGCGCAGAGGCGAAATACCGCGCAGCGGCTCCAGCAGACGCACCGGCCGCAAATTCACATACAAGCCCAGGCCCTTCCGCAGAGCTAGCAGTCCCGTCTCTGGACGCTTACCTACCGGAAGCGCATCCCATTTCGGCCCGCCCACTGCGCCGAGAAACACCGCGTCGGCTTTACGGCATGTATTGAGGGTTTCCTCTGGCAGAGGATTGCCCGTCTTGTCGATGGCCGCGCCGCCCACCGGCATTTCCGTCACGTCAAACTGGTGGCCAAATTCCCGGGCGCATTCCTGCAGCACACTTGCGGCCGCACGCGCTACTTCCGGCCCGATTCCATCGCCGGGCAGAATAACAATTTTCTTTTTCAACTTCATCGGGAAGTCCTCGAAACTTCAGCAGATCTTAAGCAGCGGGTGATGCAGTGCTGGCCACAACGTTGCGGCGAATCACTTCGTGCGCGATGGTCATCAGATCCCGCGCCCGTACATTCTTGGAAGCATCCGCAAACGCCGTGACTCGACGATAGCACTCTGCCAGTTGCTCGTCACTCGGTTCGTACCCCAGCTCCTTCAGCGACTCACGCAGCGCATGCCGGCCGGAATGTTTCCCAAGCACCAGCGAGCGCGAAGGAACGCCCACCGTCTCCGGCGAAATGATTTCGTACGTTAGCGGATTCTTGATGATTCCATCCTGGTGGATTCCGGCTTCGTGCGCGAATGCATTGGCGCCCACTACCGCTTTGTTCGGCGCCACCACCGCCCCTGTAATTTCCGTCAGCAGCTTGCTCGATTTATACAATTCATCCAGCTTCAGCTTAGTGGCCACTCCAAAGCTTTCTTTGCGCACTGCCAGCGCCACCGCCACTTCTTCCAGCGCCGCATTTCCCGCGCGCTCGCCAATGCCATTCACCGTGCATTCAATCTGCCGAACACCCGCCGACACCGCCGCCAACGAATTCGCTACCGCCAAACCCAGATCGTCGTGGCAATGCGCGCTCAGAATAATGTGGTCCGGATCGCCCAAATGCTCCCGTACCTTGCGGAACATCTGCCCGTATTCTTCCGGCACGGCATAACCAACCGTGTCGGGCAGGTTCAATACCGTGGCGCCCCCGCGCACCGCCGCCTCACAAGCCTTGCACAGAAAATCAATGTCCGTGCGTCCCGCGTCTTCCGCGGAAAATTCCACTTCTTCCACGTAATTCTTCGCTAGCTTGGTCATGGACTCGATGGCTTCCAGCGCCTGCTCGCGCGACATGTGCAGTTTTACCTGCAGGTGCAAATCGCTGGTGGCCAGAAACACGTGCATGCGCGGCGTCTTGGCGGACTTCAACGCTTCCGCAGCCGCCAAAATATCATCTCTTCGGGCGCGCGCCAGTGCCGCGATCGGAACATCACGCACTTCCGTGGCCACCGCAATCACCGCGGCCAGGTCGCCTTTCGACGCAATCGGGAATCCCGCTTCGATGGTGTCCACACCCAACGCCGCAAGCTGCCGCGCCATCCGAATCTTCTCTGCCGTGTTCATCGAGAAGCCCGGCGACTGCTCGCCATCGCGAAGCGTTGTATCGAAGATGCGTACGTGGCTCATGCGTATTCCTCCAACTTCTTCTTTTAGTTACGCATAGCCACGCCTTCAAGTCCAATTTATCTTCATTCTGTAATTGATAATTCTGCCTTATACTAGCCGCAGGCCAGTTGGAGCACCCGGAGCCTCCCAAAATCACCGGGTACTCCCCAAAATCGTGCCTTTTGCCTAGGAAATTGAGGTTTTTCAGCCATGGATCTCGCGGAATTGCAGGTTTTTCTTACGGTTGCCAAAGAGGGCAGCTTCTCTCGCGCGGCCGAACGCCTCTATCGGACCCAGCCCGCGGTTAGCTTAGCCATCCGTAAACTCGAGGATTCCTTGGGCCAGCCCCTCTTCGTCCGCGGGGCTCGTCCCGTGCGCCTTACCGACGCCGGAACCCTGCTTCGCGAATATGCCGAGCGCCTTTTGAACCTCCGCGACGAGGTGAAAAAAGGCCTGATGGAGTTGGAAGGACTGAAGCGTGGCGAATTAGCCTTGGGCGTAAACGAAAGTTCAATCCACGCCCTGCTCCCCGCTCTCGCCAAGTTCCGCGAGGCTCATCCCGGCGTGCAGGTACGTTTGCATCGCATGTTTTCTCGCGATATTCCCCATGAAGTCGTGAACTACCGCCTCGATCTCGGCGCCGTCTCTTTTATTCCTCGCGACGCGCAATTGCTGGCTACCGAAATCCTGAAAGACGAGTTGACTTTCGTGGTCCCGCCGAAACATGCCTTGGCCAAGCGCCGCGAAGTGGACGTCGAGGAACTCGGCAAGGAAAATTTCGTCGCGCACATCGTGGAATCCCCATTCCGCCGGCGCGTCATCGAACTCTTTGCCAAGCACCGCACCCCGCTCAACATGCCGCTCGAAATGCCCACCATTGAAAGTATCAAGCGCTTCGTTCAGATGGGTATGGGCGTCGCAATCGTCCCGCGCATGTGTGTCAATTGGGAGATCGAGCATGGCTGGCTCAAGGAAGTCAAAATCCGCCAGCTCAATATGCCTCGCCATCTCTACATCGTTTCCCGGCGCGGCGCGCGGCTTCCCCACGCTGCCGCCGAGTTTATGCGTCTACTCAAATCCGAGTAGCGTCCAGACTACAGTCGCACTGCCGCGTTGACCTTTGACCGCAGAAATAATTCTTTACCGCGTGAGATGTGAAGCGGGCCGGTCCGCATCCTTCGGGGAATCGTTGGCTAAGCAAGCCATGCAAACGCATCGCCCATCCGGATAGAGATTCATATTCGTCGTCATGTGACTTTCCTCGCGCGCAGACTAGGGAGTGGGCGGAACTCCACACGAACAATTCCGCCCGCTCTCTCACCTACCTACTGCTTTTCGTAAACACTCTCGGTGCTGTATTCTTTTCCGTCTACAGTCTTGCCCTTCCCCTTGACAGTCGCCACCTGACCGTCTTTCGATACTTCGGCCACTACTTTTCCCACTTCTTTGCCGCCCTTCCACAGCGTTCCTTCGATCTTGTGCGAATTGATCCGCTTTAGATCGATGGCATCCGCGCCTCCCGGCATTCCAGTACCCGTAATCGCCGCGTTGGTCTTGTCATAATAGGTAGTGAAACTGTAAGCAAACGGCTTTCCCTCCGCGCTCACTCCTTCGAAGCTGTATTTCACTCCGTTCCCTTTCACCTCGATCGTTCGTGTCAAGCTTTTTGGCCCTGGCCCTGGTTCGAATTTCGACTTTGCTGTGTCTAGTTTCCAAGTCCCCAGAAAGGGATTGTCTTCGGCCAACAACGGCGCCACGGAAACAACTGCCACGAGCAGCCCTAGCAGAAACAAATTGCGCTTCATCAAGCGGTCTCCTCAAGTTCGCCTTGGCCCCACTTTCCGTCGTGCCTCGGCGTTGGCGGATTATGAACTTCTTGCCCCCCAATGACAACCGTTGGTTTCTCCGCCGCCACCGTCTGAGGTCCCATCCAGTGTGATGGAAGCACTCGCGTCCAACCGGTCTTCTCGTCTATGCTGTGAACGGATATAGAGCCCCAAGATTCCATGCTCAGCGGATTAGCCATTCTGGTGATCGGATTCTTTCTCGGCATGCGCCATGCCACGGACCCCGATCATGTCATCGCGGTCTCTACGATCGTCAGCCGCGAGCGCTCCCTTTCCAAAGCCGGCCTCATCGGCGCGCTTTGGGGGTTGGGCCACACCATCACGATCGTCCTTGTGGGCGCCGCCATTATCTTCTTTAACATCGTGATTCCCCCGCGCGTCGGCCTGACCATGGAATTCGCGGTCGGCCTCATGCTCATCCTTCTGGGCCTGCTTAATCTTTCCGGGGTATCCCAGTGGCTCAGCGAAAAATTTTCCCCCGCGCATCCTCGCGTGTCCGGCGAACACGCGCATCTCCACGAGCACGAGTCCCACGTCCATTACCATTGGCATTCGCACGCCCCCGCCAAGGAACATCACGCCGATTCCCTGCCCGCTCCAAAGTGGCTGAGCAATCCTGTCTCGCATTTGGGCTTGTTCCATTCGCTGCGGCCACTGCTGATCGGAATTGTCCACGGATTGGCGGGCTCTGCAGCCGTAGCATTGCTCGTCCTCAGCACGATTCGCGATCCGCGCTGGGGCGTTTTCTATTTATTGATTTTCGGAGTGGGCACCATCGCGGGAATGATGCTGATTACCGCGGCTCTCGCTCTTCCCTTTTCCTATGCGGGCACTCGTTTCGGATGGCTGAACCGCGGCTTGATCGTAGGTTCTGGTGTGCTCAGCCTGTGCTTCGGCCTTTATATTTCCTACCACATCGGTTTTGTCGATGGCCTGTTCACCAGCCATCCCAATTGGGTTCCCAGCTAACCGCGGCAGCCGGCTCTGCCGTTACGTTTTCTTCGCCGCGGCGTCTTCCACCGTCTTATACACGGGCAACAGGTTTTGCAGTCCTGCCACCATCACCACGGCTGTGCTTTGCGGTGACAATGCTGCCAGCGCAAATACTTTCCCTTGGTTCCGACGGCTTACGAACAGCGATACCAGCGCTCCCACGCCTGCGGAATCCAGAAAACTGACACCGCTCATGTCCAGGATCACGTAGGCGGCAGTTTCCGCCCGCATCTTCTGGATGAATTCATTTACGGTTTCCAGGCTTAACTTGCCTGTCGCCTTATAGGTGGTGAGGGTCTCGTTGCTGGATGGGAGCTTTTCCAAATCAAGTTTAAAGGATGACATAAGCTACCTAACTTACCGGAACGGAGTTCGACTACACATTAACAGACGTTAATATAAACCCCTTCCCCTTCCTGAAACCAGCCTTGTTCCAAAACGGAACAGTATTCCTACTTAATTAACTTGTTCTTATCTTATTTTTTGTTGACGTCTTCCCTTCACAGGATTACCGTCATTCGTAGTTTCCTTCTTTCTTCAAAAAACATCGCTGAAGCTTCCGTTCAGCTAAGGATTTCTTCATGAGCGCGCGTTCGCTTCGTCCATTCGAGACTCATTCGAATTCTGCACTTCTGTCTATTCTCTTCCTCTTGCTTTTCTCGGCCGCGCCCCTGGGCTTCGCGCAGACCACGCAGCCGTACCTGTTCGCGGCCACCTACGACAACGGCACAATAACTTCGGGATTCGTGACGCTGTTGCGCAATAGTTCCACCGGCGCGCTCACCATGGTGCCCAACACCGCCGTATCCTTTAAGGATCCCTGCAGTCCATCCACAATCGATCCCACCGGCCATTTTCTGTTTGCCATCTGCGGTGAAGGCGTTGCTTTGTATACCTTGGATTCCGCCACTGGAATCGTCTCGGAAACCGCGGCTTCTCCTTACTCCGCTTCGGTCTCCACCGGACAAAACGGCGTTCTGGTCGTCGCCGAAAGCACCGGTCAATACGTCTACCTCCTTAAGGTCGGAATAACGCAATCGCCGGCGCCTTCCACGTTCACACTCGACACCTTTCAGATCGATTCGAACACGCCAGCTCTAATTCCCATCAATAGCCAAACGCTCCCCTTCAACGCCACGTGGGTCGACTGCGTGACCGATCCCGCGCATCACGGCATATTTGTTTTGGTGAATCAGGAAAAGGAAGGTACATCGCCAGCCGCGCTGCTTTATCCCATCGCGTTCGATCTTTCCACGGGAGAGGCAACCGTCCCCTCCTCCGGCTTGCCCATCGGTGACAACGCGCGGAGCCTTGCCATCAGTCCGTCCGGCGGCTACCTGGCGCTAGGCTGGGGCGATACGCTCGGCGCCCTCACTGTCTATCAGATCTCGACCACCAACTTCAGTATGGCTCTCGTCGGTAATGTTTCTCTCGGATCAGAAGACGGCAGTTACGGCAGCTACTCCTTCCCGGATTCCATTTTCTTCAGCCCCGGCGGAAATCTGCTGTATGTCCAGGTACCTCCTGTGGATTTTTCCGGCGGCGGCCTGCCGTTTTTGGTGTTCGATCCATCCAGTGCGAATCCAGTCACCACCGATCCAATCCAACTGGCAGGCGCCAATTTCCTCAACGGAATCGTCGATCCGCAAGCGCCCTTCACGTATGTCGGCAATTCCACGCCACCCACCTACGGAATCTCCGTCTATGAGGTTGATCTCCTCTCGGGTTTGCCCAGCCAGCCTGCGCCCATCAGTTCCCCGTTCTTTCCTCAACTCAATCTGTCTCCACTCTTCACCACCACCGAGCAGGCGGGACAAGGCATCCAAGGCCCCACGCTCGGAACCAGCCCCGGCGCACTCACCTTCGCTGCAACCACCACCGGTCAGTCCAGCAGTTCACAGAAAATCCTGTTGAAGAGCCTTGGCTCGCAGTCCGTCATTCTTTCTCGCATCGAAATTTCCGGCCCCAATGCCGCCGATTTCAGCGAGACCGACACTTGCGTTTCCTCACCCGTGCTTCCCACCAATCACAGCTGCGCGATTTCCGTGACCTATTCGCCCACTTCGGTAGGAACCAGTTCCGCAATGTTGTTTATTACCGATAACGCGCCCGGCAGCCCTCAAGCTATCTCCCTCTCCGGCAACGCAATTCCTCCCGCCCCTGGCACTCCCGACGTTGTACTCAATCCAGCGTCCGCGCTGAATTTCCCCGGCACCCCCACGCAAGGCACCATCTCGAGCCCTCAAACGGTTACCCTGACGAATTCCGGCGATGCTCCTCTGCAGATTCTCAGCGCCGTCCTGAGCGGTTTCAACGCTTCCGACTTCAGCATTTCCGCCGACACCTGCAGTGGTTCCCTGGCCTCCAAAGCTTCCTGCGCGATTTCTATCGTTCTTTCTCCACTCGCCTTCGGGGTTCGCAGCACTACCCTCACGATCACCGGTAACGCCGCGAACTCTCCGCAATCCCTCGCGCTTAGCGGCACCGCTGGCCCTGCCGTCACCATCACGGCAACAAGTTCTACCACCGCTACCCTCACCGCCGGCCAGACCGCTCACTTCAATCTTCAAGCCACACCCGGCGCCGGCTTTAAGGGTTCGCTCTCATTCTCATGTTCCGGCGCGCCTTTTGGCGCCGCGTGCACTGTGCCAGCCACTTTGCCGGTGTCGAATGGAAATGCTGTTTCCTTCACCGTCTCCGTCAGCACCCTCGGCGCATCTGTCGTCACGCCATTCACGCGCGTCCCGGCGCCCCCCAACCAGCCCCTAATCCCGTGGTTAGCGACTCTGCTGGCCGCTTGTTCGGTGTTGCTGCTTTATTTTCGTCTCCGCGACGATTCTCGACAATTCCCGCGTGCCGCAACCGTCGCTGCCGCTACTTCTCTTGCCCTGCTAATTGTTTTTTCTGGAATCGGTTGTGGAGGCGGCGCGGGAGCCAGTGGAAGCGGATCAGGTGGTGGCGGAAACACACAGCCGCAGCAAGCCGTCGAAACTCCTTCTTTACAGCCTGCCCCGGGGACTTACTCAGCCGTGCAATCCATCTCTATTACGGACACAACCGCCGGCGCCACGATCTACTACACCACCGACGGCTCAACTCCCACTTCCGCTTCTCCCGTCTACTCCGCGCCCTTCTCTCTGAATTCCGCCACCACCGTAATAGCCATTGCCACCGCCACTGGTTATACCGACAGTTCCGTCGGTAGTGCCGCATACAAATTCCGCACAGCCGCAGCCACGTATCCCCTCACGGTCACAGTCACCGCAACACCGAGCGGCTCCAGCAAGGCGCTGCAACTGAGCCCGATTCCGCTCACCGTCATTGTGAATTGACGCGAACAAAAAAAACGGCCGAGTGGCACTCGCCCGGCCGTCACGTTCTCATGGTTCAGTCGTTACCTTCCGTAACTCACGCGATATATCACCCGCGCACCATCATCGCTCACCAGCAGCGATCCGTCCGGCGCTGTAGTCACGCCCACAGGCCGTCCGTAGACATCCTTGCCCTTTGGATCGGGCACAAAACCTGTCAGGAAAGGAATGGGATCTTCCATGGCCTTCCCGTTCTTGAATCCCACGAACACCACCTGGTAACCGTTCCGCGACGACCGGTTCCATGATCCATGTTCCGCAACGAACGCTCCGCCGTGAAACACCGTGGGGAATTGCTTGCCGGTATAGAACGTGAATTGCAGCGGCGCCACATGGGGTCCCAGTAACACGTCCGGTATGATCGCTTTTGCCACCAGGTCTGGCTGCTGCGGCTTCACCCGCGGGTCCACATTCGAACCGATGTAGCTGTAGGGCCAGCCGTAAAATCCTCCATCCTGAATCGAAGTGAAATAGTCGGGCGGCAAATTGTCTCCCAATTCGTCGCGCTCGTTGACGGTCACCCAAACCTCGCCGGTCACCGGTTCGATTCCCAACCCAACGGCATTCCGGAGCCCTGACGCGAAGATTCGCGCGTTCTTTCCGTCTGGGTCGCACACGGTCACTGCCGCGCGTCGCTTGTCTTTCTCAATATCCAGGTTGGACGACGACCCCACGCTCACGTACAGTTTGCTGCCGTCCGCGCTGAACGCGATAGTGCGCGTCCAGTGCCCGCCTCCAGGCGGCAGCGGCAAAATATGCTCCATCTCGCCGGTGCGTTTTGATGTCTGCTTGTCGTAGCGAAAGCGCACCACTTCGCCGGTGTCGCCCACGTACACATAATCGTCGTGAAACGCGATGCCGAAAGGCCGATTCAGTTTTTCCGCGAACACTTCTTTCTGCGGAGTTCCGCCACCATGCTCTGGGTCCCGCAGGATCACCACCTGCCCCGCTCCCGTGTCCGCCACGAATACGTCGCCGTTTGGCGCTACGGTCAAAAAACGCGGTACCTTGAAATCCGTCGCATAAATCTTCACCTGAAATCCCGCAGGCACTTTCGGGAGAAATCCGGCCGGTGGGTTGCTCTTATCCGGACCGTTTCCCGCGCTTTTTGTCTCAAACGGAGCCGGCAATATCGGCTTTTTCCCGTGAGTTACTTGCGCTACGGAAGACTGCGCGAACAAAAACATTGCGCCGCAGACAACACCTGCCAACACTTCGCACCTGATCATCGATTCCCCCATTTCGAACATTAACCGTCTATGGGATGCGCCAAAAACGCCCACCGTTCCACAAGACTTAAGAATTCCGGGCTCCCGAGCAACCGGGCCATACCAGTCTCACGCCGGCCGCTCCGTCACAGGTTTATCACCCGGCCCGGGAAGCGGCGTTTTCCCTTCGCCGGTTTCCAGATCACCCAGCAACTGGTTCAAATCTCCATACGCGTAAATCGTCGGCGCATGGTTCTGCATCAATCCGCCGGTGTCCGCCGTTGGCCCATAGTTACTATGCAACCCGTGACCCAGCATCCGCAACATCGCCATCTGCTGCCCGCGGTGATGTGCCGTATGCGCAATGCGCCGCGTCGCGACCCACGCCATCGACCTCTTCACGTCAAAAAAAGTTGTCTCCGATTCCCACCATCCTTCTTCCTTCCCTTGCAACACCTTCAGCCGCTTTTCGCTATCCTCCGCGTACCGGCGAATGAACTCCGCCCGCGTCTCCGGCCTAGGCAACGGCGGCGCTCCCACATCGATATTCAGCATGGTGCGAAACCACAGATCTTCGCTGACGCACTGGTGCACCATTTGTTCGTGCACGCTTCGCCCTCGCGTATCGTCCGCCCGCGGCCGGAATTTCATCTCCTGATCGCGAAATTCGCTCCACACACTCAACACCTTGAGCCGCTCCGTCGCGTACGTCTCCACCAGAAATTCATAACGCATCTTCCTCCCCCTTTTGCCCCGCCACACTATTCCAACTCTCTGTTGCTCGCCAGTAATTTTGCAATTCTTCTCTTGACGTCGTCTTCTCCGGGGAGTATCAAATACTTCCGCGCAGAATTGTTTCCGCGGTCCCTTCCCGGCTCCCTTACCTGCTGCGCGCCATTCCACTCTTCTAGGAGGACATATGTCCACAGTCCGTGCTATTCCCGAGGGCTACCATTCCCTCACTCCCACGCTTGTCTGCAAAGGCGCTGCCCGGGCCATTGAGTTTTACAAGCAAGCTTTCAACGCCAAAGAAATAGTTCGCATGGCCGGTCCCGGTGGCTCCATCGGGCATGCCGAACTTCAGATCGGAGATTCCAAGCTGATGCTCGGCGACGAATTCCCCGGTATGACCCAGGCTCCTGGCGCCACTCCGATCACTTCCAGCGCCATCTTCCTTTATACCGATGATGTTGACGCCGTGTTTGAACGCGCTGTTAAAGCCGGCGCGAAAGTCGAGATGCCTCTGCAAAACCAATTCTGGGGCGATCGTTACGGAAAGATCCGCGATCCGTTCGGACATCAGTGGGGCCTGGCCCAGCATGTTGAGGACGTCGCTCCCGCCGAAATGGAGAAGCGCTCGAAGGCTTGGATGGCGCAAATGAGCAAAGCCGCCGGCGGCGCGCACGATTAAGCCATAGCCGCCGCATCGGCGTAACGACGGGCTGGGGCTCCAGAAACGAAGCGCCATCGACGGAGCCCCAGCCTTCGCATGTCTCGGAATTTCAGCGGCCGCAATTCGCTACAGCGGCCACAGCCATGCCGCTCCACGCACGCCGCTGGCATCGCCGTGTTTCGCCACCACTACGGGCGTGTCCGCTTCGCGCCCGAACACATACTGGCTCAAATGTCGCGGCACGTCCTGATACAGCCGCGGTACCTGCGACACTCCCCCGCCCAGCACGATAATGTCGGGATCCAGAATGTTGATCATCTGCGCCAAGCTGCGCGTCAACCGGTCCTCGTATCGCGCCAAACTTGCCAACGCCGCCGTCTCTCCGGCAGCGCAGCGCTGCACAATTTCCTTGCCCTTCAATTTTGTATTTGTCGCTCGCTCGTAATCCGCCTCGAGCCCCGTCCCGGATATCCACGTCTCGATACATCCTCGATACCCGCAATAACATTCCGGCCCGGGATACTCGTCCGCCTTCATCCACGGAAGCGTTGTGTGGCCCCATTCACCAGCCACTCCATTCCTTCCGTTGTGTACACGCCCATCAATCGCCAGCCCGCCTCCGCAACCTGTTCCCAGAACCACCGCAAACACCACGCGCTTGCCCGCTCCCGCTCCATCGGTCGCTTCCGAGACCGCCAAACAGTTGGCGTCGTTCGCGCAGCGTACTTCCCGATCGAGCGCCGTGCTCAAGTCCCGATCAAACGCGCGACCGTTCATCCACGTCGAATTTGCGTTCTTCACCGTGTGCGTGATCTGCGAAATTGTTCCCGGAATCCCCACGCCCACCGTCGCGCCGCGTTTTAGCGACGCTTCGATCCCCTCCACACCTTCTTTGATCGCGCGCACCGTGCCGTCGTAATCCCCCCGCGGCGTCGCCACGCGATGCCGGTGCAATTCCTGCCCGTTGCACTCCAACGCGACAAACTCTATTTTCGTCCCGCCTAAATCCACGCCAATTCTGATTTTGCTTTGCGAGGGATCGCCCGGTGCGCTAGACATGATATTCATCATTCTATACACAAATTTGCATGCATTTCTCCCCTCGGACAAGAAAAGCCCCACGCGAATTCCACCCGCGTGGGGCTCTAGCTAGGAGTACACGACCGTCATTTCGAGCCTGCCTGCGGCAAGCAGGTTCAGCTAGCTTAGAAGTGGAATCCGAGCTCTACGGTTTCCGTCCGCGGCGTCACATAGTGTGTCCCGCTGAACGTCGACAGGAAGTTGTAGAGGGCATATTTATTGGACAGGTTGATGACGGTGAAGCGTAAACTCCACCGATACCGGTCTCCGTTGAACAAATTGTCCTCGCCCACCGCAAGGTCGAACAGATGCCGCGGCGCGACGCGCGGCGGGTTGTGGTCGTCATTCTCTGTCCCCGCCGTCGGTACCTGAAGCAGGTGGGACCCGTATAGCGAAGCCGGGCAGAGGTTGACGCCCAGGCTCGAGCTGATGGGAGTCGTGGGGGTCGCGGCGACCGGTCCGCAGAACAATCCCGCTTGGAACTGCTGATCCGGAGTTAGTCCACTCGTATCGACCGGATTGATTCCGTCACCGAAAGGCAAGGCGCCAGCAACCAAGCCGCTGTCATAACGCCAGTTAAACCCAAGCCACGGTCCGCGCTTCCAGGGTTGATATTGCAAGTGCGTCGTCTGGTTGAACAACTCGTCGTGGTCGATGCGGAAGACTCCCGTTCCTCCTTGCCCCGCCGGCGTCACGCCGATGCCGCTGACTTGCGGTTGGAAGAAGCGCGCTGCCACGCTGGACGCCACGAAATAGGCCGTAAATCCGTGGAAGTTCGGCACACTGGCACGCAGCAAGTATCCTGGAATTTTGGAGTTGTGCCATTCGATCGGATACGTGACAGGTGTGTTTCCGAACACGCTGAAGTCGTAGGCCAGATGCGTGTATTTCCACAAATACTCGGCGTCGACCACCAAATACTTGCCGAACGCCTGTTGGAACCCGGCATGAAATTCGTTGCGCCAGCCCGGGCTCAACGGATTCGTAATGCACGGGTAGCCCTGGATAGCCGCCTGCAGAGCGTTCACTACTGGGTCGTTGCAACCCGTGCTCGACAACACCAGGTTTTCGTTAAAGGGTGTCTCGAAGGTCCTCGCATAGGACACGCGCAGAACCGTGTTTGTCGGTTTGATGTTGTAAGCGATTCCGAGCCTTGGTTCTGCTTGGCCGCTGGACACCATTCCGTTGTACTTGTCCCCACGAATCCCCAGATTGAGGACCCAATTTGCTTTCGTAATCGTATCCTGCACGTACATCGCCAGTTCCTTAACGTCCGTGTGGCCCGGGAAGAAGTAGTATTCCCCGCCCGCGGTCAGGTCATAGGGGGCCAGAGTCGTGCACGGTGCCGCAAGGTTAACGCCATTTACCTGGCAAGGATTTCCATTTGCGTCTGTCAACGACGGCAGGAGATTCGGATCGACGATTCCAAACGAATCTTTCTCCGTTAGAGATGTCTGTTCATAGGTGATCCCAGCCTTGATGTTGTGGATTCCCTTCACATAGGAAACGTCCGATCGCACTCCATAGTTCGTTAACCGCCGGCTCTGCGCGATGCTGTCACTCTGAAGGTTCGGTGTCAGGTCGGCGAAAGGATTCGCGCTGGGGGAATACTTGAATTGATCCTGGCGAACGAAGGCTCCAACCGTGAACACTGCGTCGGTCCCGATTAGGTGCACGAAACTCGGGGCGACGTTGAAGGTGGTGATTTTGGAGCGCTGGTCTTGCGGGCCGACCACGAGGCCATCCGGTCCGAGGCCACCGCAGGAAACAGTCTGGCCCCCTGTGCACGGGGCGGACCAGCCGGCAGCGCTTTGCGCGTCAAAGGAGTTGGGCGTCTGAAACCACGAGCGCGTGTAACCGAGGTTCAATTGCACCGTATTCGCATCGGAGAATTTGTAGTCCACGCGATCAAAAACGTTTTCCTCGTTTCCTACGTCATGCAGAGCGGTATGTTCTGGTGGATCGAGAAAGCGCCCGGTCCGCAGCCCGCTCAACGCGATAAAGTTTCCCCAGTTCTTGCCGCCGTATGCGAGGTCCGCGGAAAAACTTGGCGTGCCAAAACTCCCGTAGGACGCATTCACACTGCCATGCGGTTGGTCTACTCCCAAGCCAGAGCGGGTGGTCACCTTGATTACCAAACTCGTCTTGTCTCCAAATTCCGCCGGAGGAGCGCCGGAAATCACTTCCAGCGACTGAATCGATTCGGGTGGGATTTGGTTGGAAAACACTTTGCTCTGTTGGTCAGTAATCGGCTGTCCGTCCACAGAAAAGGAGTTCGACGCATGGTCGCCTAGGCCGTGGAATAGCCCATTCGAGTCAGCGGCAACACCCGGCGTGGTCAGCGTCACCAACGAACTGACCGACGAGGACGCACTCTCCAGCGGCACATTCTTGAATAGTTCGCGGTCCACATCGGTATGGAACGTCGGATCGTTCTCCAATAGGTCCGCACTCGTGGACTCGACGGTCACTGATGTCACAGAGGTCCCCACTTTCAATCCCACTGGCACCTGCACGGCAACTCCCGAACGTATCTCCACATCCTGCGTGAACGTCGTGAAACCATTCGCCGTTACCGTCATGTGATATGGGTTGAACGGCACGTTTGTAAATCGGAACGCTCCGTTCGCATCGGTCACCGTCGTTCGCGTGTATTCGCTCACCACGTTCACGATCTCCACCGTCGCGTTCGGCACTGCTGCCCCCGATGGATCTTTCACCGTTCCTTCGATCGACCCCGAATTCCCAACTTGTGCTGACGCACGAAACACAAATCCACACAGAAAAAGAGACAACCCCACCAATATGCATGTACGAAAACTCGAATACATTGATCCTCCACGCTCCTCAGGAGCAGTTCGGCTGAGCGTTGTTAGGCCCGCTTGTACTAAAGCGGTCACGCGGCCACGGAGTAGCCAGCGTTATTTGGATTTTTAGAATTGGATTTACGACCGGACTTCAGCGGGAGGTGCGCGGGGATCAGAATGACTCAGGAAACTTTCGGTTGCCCGGACGATGTGGCTTGCTGCTACCTCGCCCACTGGAACCAGGGGAATCGTGATAACGATTCCAGAAACTGCCGGTGTAACGCCTATGTGTGCTGCTTGGCACAACCGGCAAGCCGCTTCATCCTGCCCGTTGGCGTGACTGTGCGTTGTGACCTGAAGGAGAAATAGGAGCGACAGCAGCGCCAAGGCCAAGGCCATAGGCCTCGCCATTCGCCACCGAGACTTAGGGTCCAACCGCAGCATCCACATCCTCTTCAGATCAGGTTTCAGCGATCCGAACGCCAGTACACCTCTAACTATCACCCTATGATGTCATTCGACGCAAGAAGGTTTCGCGCGTTTTGTGACTGTTTCCGCAAGGGCGCGAGCCTGCTCGCGGGACCTGGTTCGCCTTACAAAAAGAACCGAACGGCTCAACGCATTCCGTTCGGTTCGATAACCTACCTTTTAAATGTCTTACCGCTGATTCTTGTTTGCCGCTTCGGCCGCGAGCTTCAATTCGCGATTCACCTCATCCAGCAATTCCTTGGCTTTCGCCGCATGCCCTTGCATGTCCCATTCGTTCGCATGTTGCGCCGCAATGATCTTCTCGTACGCTTGCTGCGACAATCGCTGCGCCGCCGCTAGATTCGGGTGTTTCTTTCCATTGATATCATCCACCGGCTTTTGCGCCATCACCACACCTCCGCCGATCAGCGCCGCCGCCAACACCGCTCCCGCCAGTCTCTTCGAGACCTGCATACGCACTCTCCTTTTATGAAAAGTTGGGCCTACAGCTCGATGGATTTAACCCATCCGGGCTGAACTAGTTGCACCCTTTTATGGTGACCGACTGCGGGAGGTTTAGAAAGAAAGACTGCATGACCAAGGACACTATGGGCACTCTTCGACCCGCCTGCGATGCATCACGCCAAGGCGACCAGCATCTCGTACTGGATCGGCAATTCAATACCGAACTGCTTCATCAATCCCAACCCATCCCAAATCACCGTGGACTCGAGAATTTTCCCATCCGCAATCTGGTTGATCGTAATCCCCGTGAACGCGACTTTTTTGTTGGTCGGGGGAACGCCCAGAAACTCTCCGCGATGCGTGCCTGTAATTGTCCAGTACACCACCAATTTATCGCCTTCGCTGACTGTGTCGTCCACCACGAATTTTAAATCCGGCAGCCCGGCGAGAAAGCGTTCCACCTGCCGGCGGTACGCGGCCGGTCCCACGCCTCGCCCGGAAACCGTTGGGTCTCCCAGCGCATGCGTCTCCGCAATCACCTGGGGGATGTATTCCAGTCTCCGCTCATTCCAAACACTGTGGTACAGCCGCCCAAACAAGAGCTTGTACTCGGGTGCTACGGACATGCGGCGTCCCTCCTCGGAACCAACGTTCCAGTTGCGCTCTTCACCCGTCAGGAAGAGTCGCAGCCTTTGGGCGGAAACACTTGCCCGAGAGCCTACTCCCAATTCGGCCCATGCGCAATCAATCTGATTGCTTATAGCGTCATTCTCAAAATCGTATCTAGTGAGCTGCCGCGCCCTTGCGTCAAATGGGCCTCCACGATGAAGGTCGCTCAGCGCTGAGGCGGGTTCGTAACCGCAGGTTGCGGCGGCGGAGTTGCCGGAGGCTTCGGCAGAGCGGGGGCTTCATCTTCGGGGGCAGTGTCGGGAACATCGGTGTGGACATGGTGTTCGGCGGCTTGCTCTTCCAACGGAACCACGTTGGCGAAATCGGCCGCAGGCATTCCGGCCATGCCTTGTTCCATGAATTCCAGCCAAATGGGCAGAGCGGCTTGAGCACCGGTTTCGCGCTTGCCGAGGGAAATCTGCTTGTCGTCGTAACCGACCCAGACGCCAGCGGTGATCTGTGGGGTGAAGCCGATGAACCACGCGTCGGTAAAATCCTGCGTGGTGCCGGTTTTGCCGCCCGCGGGGCGCCCGAGGGCTTTGGCCTTAATGCCGGTGCCAAACTGAACGACGTCTTCGAGCATCGCAGTCATGGTGTGCGCAACATCTGGGGCGAGTACATCGTGGACTTCCGGATGTGCTTCTTCGAGCAGCGCGCCATCGTAACTGGTGACGCGTCGAATCATGTGGGGATCAATGCGAATGCCCTCGTTGGCGTAAACCGTGAAGGCCGAAACGTGTTCGATCAGCCTCATGTCAGCAGCGCCGAGCGCGAGCGGGAGATACGGCGGAAGCGGGGTGGTGATTCCGAAACGCCGGGCCATGTCGATAACGGAATTGATACCGACTTTTTCCGCGAGCTTCACCGCGGGAACGTTTCGCGAACCGGCTAGTGCCCGGCGCAGCGTGATGGTGCCTTCGAATTTTTCGTCGTAGTTATGAGGGGAATAGACCTGCCCGCCGCTCATCACCGTGAACGGCGCGTCCACAATCGTGTCGAACGGAGAAGCGCCGCGCTCGACCGCGGTGGAATAAACATAGGGTTTGAACGAGCTGCCAACCTGGCGAACGGCCTGCGTGACGCGGTTGAATTTCGAATCTTCAAAGCTGTAGCCGCCCACCATCGCCTTGATTTCTCCCGTGGGATTTTCGATCGCGATCATGGCGGCTTGCGGAGCGGGTTGTTGCTCGAGCTGGATGCGCGCGGTCGTTTCTCGCAACTCCTGGATGGAAACCTGAATGAGGTCGCCAACGGCAAGAATTTCGTCCGGTTTCTTGTGCCCAGTCCAGGCCAGGTCGGCGGGCGAGAGGATGGCGCGGTACGGGCCAATCTTGATGGTGGCGCTTTTATCGTCGACGGTGAGAACCAGGCCGGTGACGTAGCTGCCCTTGTCGATAGCGTGGCGCCAGTCGTCGTCTTCATACGCATCGAGCTGGCCGAGATTGTCTCGCAGGATATTGGGCAGCTTGCCGCGCCAGCCGTGCCGGCGATCGTAAGAGTGCAAGCCATCGCGAATGGCCTGGTTGGCGGCTTTCTGCATCTGGATATTCAGCGTGGTGTACACGCGCAGGCCGCGCTCGTGGACGGCTTCCGTGCCGTAGGTGGATTCCAGATATTTGCGAATATCTTCGAAGAAATAAGGGGCGAGGTCATTGCGCGGGTACTGCAGGTGCAGACCAAGAGGAGTCTTCTTGGCGGCAGCTTCTTCCGCGGGCGTGATTTTCCCCTCTTCCATCATTTGGTGGAGCACCAGATTGCGGCGAGCCAGGGCGCGCGCGGGATCGCCGAGCGGCGAATAGATGGGCCCGCGAATCATGCCGGCAAGCAGTGCCGCTTGCTGGAGGTTCAAGTCGGTGACGGGCTTGCCAAAATAAAATTGCGCGGCGGCGGCGAAACCGTAGTTGCCATGCGCCAGGTACACCTGGTTGGCGTACATCGTGAAGATTTGCGGCTTGGTGTAGCGGCGCTCGATCTGCAGCGCCAGGAGGATCTCTTGAACCTTGCGGCGGAAGCTGCGCTCACTCCGGTCCAGGAAAAGATTGCCGGCCAGTTGCATGGTGATGGTGCTGGCGCCTTCGGCTTTACGGCGCTTCAGGATGTTGCGATAGGCGGCGCCGGCCACACGCGGAAAATCGACGCCCCAGTGATCCTCGAAGTGTTGATCTTCAATGGCGGTGACCGCACTGTAAAGAACCTTGGGCGTTTGCTCCCAGGTCATCAGGATGCGCCGCTGCAGCGCGAAACTACCCACCAGCTGGCCATCGTCGGCGTAAATTTCGGTGACCACGTTGGGGCGGTAGGTTTCGAGCGCCCGGATTTCGGGCAGATCGCTTTCGTAGACGAAGAGCAGGCCCGCTGCGGCACCCAGAGCAATGGAGCAGAGAAGAAGGAAGGCGAGCGCGACACGGTCAATCAGTTTCCAGCCGCGGAGCCGCAAAGTTATTGGGGGCAAACTCAACATGAAAGAAAAATTCTAGCGCACATTCAATCGAGACACCCGTCTGAGCGAACGAGAAGTTTCCATCGTGAAAATCAGACCGGCGAATAATATTTTTCGCCGGCACAGGCACGGCAGAGGGTGCGGCCGGCCTGGATGACTTCGCGCTTGAAGTTGATGCCTTCGCCACACTCGACGCAGACCACGCGAGGTCCCTTGAAGCCGGGTAAATCTTCGGGTTGAACGTCAACCTTGACCCATTGCTTGGAAAATAGGATGTCGTCAGGAAGCTGGGCGTACGCTTTCTGCTGGCCTTCTTCTCTCGGCAACTCTGGGAACAGGTCTTTGGCAGCTTGTTTCGAGGATTCCTTGGCAGCGATGCGAATGGCGCGGCCAGATTGCAGGTCGCAGAAGGTGACGGCCACTTTGCCCCAATCGCGGAATTTAAGCGCGCGCTTGCCCAGGCGGCAATTGGCGACGAGCGCGACGGCATCGGTCATGCAGCGGTCGATCTCGACGTACGTGACCAGGCGCTTGCGGTCTTTTATGGGATCCTCGATGCCGAGTTCTTTCAGGCCGAGCATCGCGAGGCGAACGCCGAGGACTTGCCCGGCGCAAATGTGGCCGTGGGCCACGGCGGCAAGTTCGAGATATTCCGGGAGCGATTTCATGGCACGGAGACAGGATAGCAGCGTTGGGTGCTGTGGGCGACCCAGCGATCAACTAACAGCGATCGAGAATCGGCTGGGTAATTCAGGAGGGCTGTTCGGAAGCTGGCGCCGACCAAGGATGGGGCTTGCGGCCTTCCTGAAAGGCAAAGACGGTCATCAGAATGGCAAGTGCAGCCATGGCGGCGTCTTCGAAAATTTTCTTGAGGCTCACGGGCTCGGGAGTGGCGAAGCAGCCGCAGTTGATGTCCATGTGGAGCACGTAGGCGCGCGTAACCACCGTGAGAAACATCAGCAAGAACAGCGAGACGACGGCAGCCCAGAGTCGGAGACGCCAACCAATCAGGAGAAGCAGACCGAGAAGCACTTCTGCGAACGGCAGAACGTGAGAGACAATCTGGACGCCCGCCGCAGACAGCATCTTGTAGGACTCGACCTGGAATCCGAAATTGGAAAGGTTCGCGGAAACGGAGAATTTCAGCATCGCCAGCGGCCAATAGAATTTGTTGGGAAGGAAAATTTTCGAGCAGCCCGCATAAATGAAAATCCCGCCGAGTAGAATGCGGCCGAGCCAGATAATCAGACGTCGGTAGTTGAAGGGGGCGGATTGCATCATAAATTCGCTTTCGGGAGCTAGGACTACTTGACGAGTTGGTCGAGCAATGTCTTCAGCACATCATAACTGACATAGCCGATGACCGGATACGACTGGCCATCGCGCGTATGAATGATGGATGTGGGCGTTTGCGTGACGGGAACCGACTTGCCCAACTGCAGGTCCACTTCAATCAGTGGTTCGAGGGTGCGGCCATCGACGAGCGCTTCTACCTTCTTCATTTCCGCCGCGGACAGCGCTGCCGCAACCGTGCCCTTCACATCCCCATTCATCTCCCACTTTTCCTGATTCGAGAAAAGCGCCTGCTCGACCGCCTCGCATTTTCCGATGTGGCACCCGGCCCGCGCATAGCTGGCAGCGACCCGCGAGTAGGCGTGCATCGGAAGGGGGAAATCGCGGTGGACCAGATAAATCTTATTGCTGTCGACGTAATTGTCGGTCACGCGTTGCAGCGTGGTGGTGTACAGCTGCTTGCAAGCCGGGCACTGAAAATCGCTGAACACTTCCATGACCACGCCGGCGTTCTTGCTGCCGTAAGCCTTGTCGGGGTCGATGTCCTTCACGCCGTCGACGGTGATCGATGTCTGGGGAGCAGGTTCCGACGTCGCGCTTCGAGACGACTTGGCGCTAGTCTTCGCGGACGATTTTTGCGGTGCTGGCGCGGCCAGCACAAGAAACGCACCGACATTTGCGAGAGTTAGCGACGCAATCGAGGCAAGAAGGAAGCGGCGATTCACAGAATCCTCCGGAACAGAATTTCACAGGAAAATAAGAGCTTGGCCAGAGTACCACAGGTTGAAAGCGGCAGCGGCTGGCCGGGAGACCACGAAGTGACTACGCCGAAACTCTTTGCCGCGGAGATGTATCTCACTCGGAGAGTCTTGGGGGACCGGCGATCTTGGCTCATGGGCTCAGGGAGTTAGGTGAGTGAAGCAGAAGGAAGGTTGTCCGCAAAGGAGGTTGGCGGTAGGGACCAAGTAGTGGCTGCAAATAACTGAGCCAGCTGTGCTTACGCTCACTATCAAACAACTTGACAGTATTGCACTCAAGTTGTATAGTGGTCCAGTTTTCGCCTGCGGCATGGCCTTCCGGCTCGCCGCTTGAAGCTTTTTGTCGGGCTACTCTCGGGTGCCCAGCCCGAGCGCTGGCCTGCAGATTTTGGGACGAACAAACAAAGGACGGTAGCTATGAGCAAGATTATTGGAATTGACCTCGGAACAACGAACTCGGTTGTCGCGGTGATGCAAGGCGGCGAGCCGGTGGTAATCCCCAACCAGGAAGGTACGCGGACGACACCTTCGGTTGTAGCGATCACCAAGGCGGGCGAACGGCTGGTGGGGCAAGTGGCCAAGCGCCAAGCGGTGACCAACCCCGAGAACACGATTTATTCGATCAAGCGGTTTATGGGCCGTCGGTTCGACGAAGTGTCCGAAGAGATGAAGCGTGTGCCCTACAAGGTGGTGAAGGGGAACCACGACGACGCCCGCGTGGAAGTTGCGGGCAAGGTGTACAGTCCGCCGGAAATTTCCGCGATGATCCTGACAAAACTGAAGAATGCGGCGGAGGATTTTCTTGGCGAGAAGGTCACCAAAGCGGTGATCACCGTTCCCGCGTACTTCAACGACGCGCAACGCCAGGCCACCAAGCAGGCAGGCGAGATTGCCGGGCTGGAAGTGCTGCGCATCATCAACGAGCCCACCGCGGCGGCGCTGGCGTATGGCCTGGAGAAGAAGAGCGACGAAACCATCGCCGTGTATGACCTCGGCGGCGGCACCTTCGATATTTCCGTACTGGAAGTGGGCGCCGGCGTCGTGGAAGTGAAATCGACCAACGGCGACACCCACCTCGGCGGCGACGACGTCGACCAAAAGATCGTGGACTGGTTGATTGACGAGTTCAAGAAAGAGCACGGCATCGACCTGGGCAAGGACAAGATGGCGCTGCAACGGCTGAAGGAAGCGGCGGAAAAGGCCAAGATCGAGCTGTCCCAGATGATGGAGACGGAAATCAACCTTCCCTTCATTACGGCAGGGGCAAGTGGTCCGATCCACATGCAACAGAAGCTGACACGCGTGCGGCTCGAACAGTTGATGAACGACCTGCTCGAGCGCTCCATGAAGCCGGTGAAGCAGGCGTTGGAAGACGCGAAGATGTCGCCGAGCGACATCCAGGAAGTGGTGCTAGTTGGCGGCTCGACACGCATACCGAAGGTGCAAGCGCTGGTAAGCAACTTCTTCGGCGGCAAGGAACTGCACAAAGGCGTGAACCCGGATGAAGTCGTGGCAGTCGGCGCGGCGATTCAGGGCGCGGTGCTTGGCGGCGAAGTGAAGGACATCCTGTTGCTGGACGTGACCCCGCTCTCCTTGGGCGTGGAAACTCTCGGCGGCGTGATGACCGTGCAGATCCCACGCAACACCACGATTCCGACGCGCAAGGTGGAAACCTACTCGACGGCTTCGGACAACCAGCCGGGCGTGGAAATCCATATCCTGCAAGGCGAACGGAAGTTCGCGAAAGACAACCGCTCGCTCGGCACGTTCAAGCTGGACGGGATTCCCCCCGCGCCACGCGGCGTACCGCAAATTGAAGTGACCTTTGACATCGACGCGAACGGTATTTTGAACGTGAGCGCCAAGGACAAGGCCACGAACAAGGAGCAGAAGATCACCATCACCGCATCTACTGGCTTGAGCAAGGAAGAAGCGGAGAAGATGCGGACCGAGGCGGAATCGCACGCCGAGGACGATCGCAAGCGCATGGAAGAAGTGGAAGCCCGGAACCGGTTGGACGGCATCATTTATCAGGCCGAGAAGACTATCCGGGAGAACCGCGAAAAGCTGAACGAAGGCGACGTCAAGCAGGCCGAAGAAGCGTTGGAAGACGCCAAGAAGGCCATCAACGAAGGTGGCGTGCCACGGCTACGCAGTGCGGCAGAGAACGTGGAGAAGACGCTGCACAAGATGGCCGAGGAACTCTACAAGAGCCAGCAAGCGGCAGGCGCTCAGCAAGCTGGTGCGGCTGGAGCGGGTGCGACTTCCGGCTCTGGGGCCGGTTCCACCGGCGGGGCACAGGGCGGCGGCCACAAGCCTGGCGACGTAATTGATGCCGAGTACGTCGACGTCGACGACAACAAGAAGCCGAACTAAGCAAGCGCAGTAATCGTGCCGAGATGGGGTCCAGCAGTGCTGGACCCCTACGCACGAAAGTGTGAGCCAGGCCGGTTGACGGCCGGAGTCGATAGGTCGGAAATGGCGACGAGCACAAAACAGGATTATTACGAGCTGTTGGGAGTGGATCGCAAAGCAACCGCGAAAGATATTCGCACGGCGTTTCGAAAGCTCGCCCGGAAATACCACCCGGATCTGAATCCCGGCGATAAAGCCGCGGAAGAAAAATTCAAACAACTCCAAGAAGCGTACGACGTGCTGTCGGATACCAAGAAGCGGCAGATGTACGATCAGTACGGCTTCTATAGCGAGAACGTTCCCACCGGAGATTACGGGGCGGGCCACGACGCTGCCGGCGGCGGGGAAAACGTCAATTTCGATTTTGGCGGCTTCGATTTTGGTGGGCAGACCGGTACAGGCGGCGGGTCGAGCTTCCGCGATCTGTTCGGGCAATTTTTCGGCGGGCGTCGCGGAGGAGTAGCGGCAGAGCCAGACCATGAGCCCGGCGGCGACCTGGAATATCAGATTGACATTGGGTTTTGGGAAGCGGTGCGCGGATCCGTCATCAAATTGCAGGTCACCCGGATGGATACCTGCGAAACGTGCCACGGAACTGGCGCGGTGGGAACTCCGCAAACTTGTCCCACGTGCAACGGAACGGGTTCGATTCAGCAGACGGCCGGGAAGATGCGCTTCAACGTGCCATGCAATCGCTGCGGGGGCACCGGGAAGTTGCGTACGCCGTGCAGAACATGTGGCGGCGAAGGGCGCATTCGTAAAACCGAAACGATCGAAATACGCATTCCCGCCGGTGTGGCCAATGGTGGGCGCGTGCGCGTGCCGGGAAAAGGCAATGCGGGCACGATGGGCGCGCCCGCCGGCGATTTGTATTTGCGCGTGATGGTGCAGCCGCATGAATTCTTCGAACGCCGCGGAAACGATTTGTATACGCGCGTGCCGGTCACCGTGGCGGAGGCGTCGCTGGGCGCGAAGATTGAAGTGCCGACGATCGATGGGCGGTCGCTGGTGCGCATTCCTCCGGGAACGAATAGCGGGCGCTCGTTGCGGCTGAAAGAAAAAGGCGTGCCGCATGGCAAGAGTGGAGCGCGCGGCGATCAGTACGTGGAGATTCAGATTATCGTGCCGGAACCGACGGACGAGCGGGTGCGCACGCTGATGAAGGAACTCGAAGAAGTGGCGCCGGCCGATCCGCGAAAAGATTTGTTTGCCAAGGCGGGAGTATAGAGCCATGCCGCCAAAAACCAGGAAGCGGGCGAAAGCCGGGTACATGATTAGCGCGGTGGCAGAGATTTACAATTTGCATCCCCAAACGCTGCGGCTATACGAGCGCGTGGGATTGCTGAAGCCGTCGCGATCGCAAGGAAACACGCGACTGTACACGGACTCGGATCTGGAGCGACTGGAAGTGATCCTGACGCTGGCACGGGACATGGGTGTCAACCTGGCGGGGATCGAAATCATTTTGAATATGCGGGAAAAAATGGTGGAGATGGAACACGTGATGGGCGAGTTCGCGCATGTGGTGCAACAGGAATTGTCGCGGATGGCCGCGCGGACGGATGTGAAGGTGCCGAAGACAGCGATTGTGCGGTCGGTGCCGCGCATGGTGAAGTAAGAAGGATTTCCTCAGGGGCTGAAACCCCGGCAACGCTCTTCAATTCTGTTTCTTACGGGACGGCACGGCTTCAGCCGTGCCGTAGTTCGCAATTCTCCAACTGGCTTTAGCCGCTGAGGGCTGCGCTTTTGTGCACAGATTTCCGCAGCGGGTCTCATTGTGGCGGGTGGAGTGGGGACGTAAGATGGAGGCGGCAGTTGGACTGCCGCTGATCGATTTGTCACCAAGTGAATGCTGCAAAAGCGAGAGCTGGGCTCTCGCACTCCAAAGGATGCTATGGCTCGGGAAGATTGTGCGCTGTGCAGAGGAACGGGATGGAAGTTGGTGGCGCGGACGGATGGCACGCCGGGCGACATGGCGGTAGCGTGCGAGTGCGGGATGGAAGAGCGCGCCGAGAAGGTCATGGACCGCGCGCGCATCCCCAAACGGTATGAGCACTGCGATTTTGAGAGTTTTTCCACTGACATTGGCAGCACGCAGCAACAGCAATCGTTGAAGGCCGCGAAGCTGCAGGTAGAAGGCTTCTTGCGCGACTATCCGGCGATCGAGCAGGGGCTGTTGTTGGCTGGTCCCTCGGGAGTGGGGAAAACGCATCTAGCGGTGGCGGCTCTGAAGGAATTGATCCGCCGCGGCCACGGCGGGCTGTTCTGCGATTACCGCGAGTTGTTGAAAGAGATTCAAGCAAGTTACAACGCGGCGAGCGAGTCTACCGAGATGGGAATTTTGGAGCCGCTACGCACGGCGGAGGTTTTGGTCCTGGACGATCTCGGCGCGAGCAAACCTTCCGACTGGGTGAGAGACATTGTGAGCATCGTGCTGAACGCCCGCTACAACGAGAAGCGCACCACGATTATTACGACGAACTATGTGGATAGCCCACAGTCAGAAGGCGAAGCGAGCAGGCTGCCGAATGGAAAACTGGTGGCGGCGATACGTGACGATTCGCTGGAACAGAGGATTGGAAGCAGGATGCGGTCGCGATTGTTTGAGATGTGCCGCACTATAGAGTTAAATGCCCCGGATTTCCGGCGCGAACGAACGCAAGCCGGCCGAGCGCGAGCGTGAACAGCAAAGGCGCTCGCTGGCGACTAATGCGCAGGCGACTCAGGTCGGAACAGTGTTCGTCTTATTAATGCTACGGCCTTGGCGTATTACATTTGGGACGGATAATTCACCGAAATGAAGGTCCGTTTGGTGGGATTGCGTTGATTGACACGGGCGCGAGGCGGCGGGCGCTCGAGCGTAACGGATTTGGGGTTCATTGATGGAAAGCTGGATTTTCCGCGCTGCAATTTTGTTGGTTTCCCTTCTATTCGTGTTCCATGCCGGAGTATTACTGATAGTGCCGGACAAATATCTTCCGACGAGTAGTTGGGGGCAAAGCGGTCTGACGTTGGTTCGCAAGCCGCCATCACAATTCGGGAAAAGAATCATCGGACTTTTTGGGGGCGCACTAATCCTGTGGTGGTTCACCATTCCGTCCATTTCCTGGATGCTGCACTCGCAGCCAATGGCGCTAGTTTCTGGAGAATCGCCGCTACCGACTAGAAGTCCACGGTGGGACCTATTGGCGCTGACGGTATTGGCGGTCGGATTAGGATTTTTGACACTCTTCAAAACTGACAGAGCGGTTGAAGAGCTGTTTATCGCGGACAGAGGAAAACTACGGGACGAGTCGACATCCCGATTGTGGGGAGCATATGTTCGCTTGGGAGCCGTTGCCATTCTCGTGTTTTCTCTGCTGCCATTGGCTGAGTTCATCCGGAGCTGCCGCCCGTGATTCATTGACACAGGCGCGAGGCGGCGGGTATGCTTGCATGGGTGTTGTGGATGAGGCGTTAACCCGCCGTCTGAAGGCATCCAACTGAAAGAGACCGAGTTACTGCGAAGCAGTTCATCCGCGTGAGTTGTACTGCCCCGTTGTAACCCTCCTTGCATTACCCCGGTAGGGATTGCGCAAGGATTGACCTGACCAAAACAGGGATAAAACATCCCGGAGGCAACATAGTCATGACTTCATTCGATAACGAAAACCCCGTATCGTCAGCAGCAGCCGCACCCGCACAAGAAGTAGAGTCCCCGAACAAGCCGGAAGAAAAAGCAGCCGCCGAGAAGCATGCGAGCAGCCCGGATACGGGTGTGCCGCAACCCCCCGCGCAGGCCGAGCCGGTGAAGCCGGATGAGGCGCACAAAGCCGCGGAGGCTCATGCGCAGACCACGGCCGCGGATGCCGAAGCTGCCGCTGCCGCCGAAGAAGCTGCGGGCGCGGAGGAGATGAGCAAGCTCATCGAGCAGTACAGCGAACCGCAAGAAGCGGTGACGCAGAACGAAGTTATAGAAGTGAAAGTGGTGGCGTACACCGAACACGGCGTGGTGGTGGACCTGGGCGGAAAAACCGAAGGCCTGATTCCCGCCGCGGAGTTTGCGGACACGGAGATTCCGCGGCCGGACCCGAACGCCACAATCGAAGTGCAGCGCACCGGCGAGCACAAAGACAGCTTTGTAATCGTGTCGTACCAGAAAGTGCTGCGGCGGCGGATCTGGGAAAAGATTGACGCGCAGTTCAAGGCCAAGGAAACCATCAGCGCGAAGGTAGTAGACCGCATTAAGGGCGGGCTGGTAGTGGACATCGGCGTGCGCGCATTCCTGCCGGGCTCGCAGTTCGACTTGCGCCCCACGGCGAATCTGGATGGACTGGTTGGCACCAACCTGGATGTGCGCATCACCAAGCTGAATCGCCGCCGCGGAAACGTCGTGGTGAGCCGTCGTGCCCTGCTCGAAGAAGCCCTGCACGCGAAGCGCGCGGAATTGATGGAGCAGTTGAAGGAAGGGCAAGTAGTCCACGGCACAGTCAAGAACGTTACGGATTATGGCGCGTTCGTGGATATCGGCGGGCTGGACGGATTGCTGCACCTCACGGATTTGAGCTGGGGGCGTGTACGTCATCCAAGCGACGTGGTGAAGCCAGAGCAAGAGCTGGACGTGATGGTGCTGAAGTTCGATAAGGACAAGCAACGCGTTTCGCTCGGGCTGAAGCAAACCATGAAGGATCCGTGGATTGACGCGGCGGAGCGCTACCCGGCGGGCGGCAAATATAAGGGCAAGGTTGTGGGTGTGGTGGACTACGGCGCGTTCGTGGAACTGGAGCCGGGGATTGAAGGCTTGGTCCACGTAACAGAAATGAGCTGGGCAAAGAAGCCGACGCACCCGTCGAAGGTGGTGAAGGCCGGCGAAGAAGTCGATGTGGTGGTGCTGGACATCAAGCCGAGCGATCGCCGCGTGTCGTTGGGAATCAAGCAGGCGCAGCCAGATCCCTGGATGCTGGTGGCGGAAAAATATCCGGTAGGCACGGTGGTGACCGGCAAGGTGCGGAACATTGCGGAGTTTGGCGCGTTCATCGAAATCGAAGACGGCTTCGACGGGTTGGTGCACGTCAGCGACGTGAGCTGGACCGGACGCGTGAAGAATCCGCACGAAGTGTTCAAGAAGGGCGAACCGATTACGGCAAAAGTCCTGCGCATCGACCCGGAGAACCGGCGCGTGTCCTTGGGCATGAAGCAGGTGAACGACATTTGGGGCGACTGGTTCAAGTCGCACCGGGTGGGCGACGTCGTGAAGGGCAAAGTTTCGCGCATCGCTACCTTTGGAGCGTTCGTGGAGCTGGGCGACAACATCGAGGGCCTGTGCCACAACACGGAAATCGAAGAACGGAAGCGGCGCGATGAAGGGCCGTCGAGCTTCCGGCCGACCACTGGGCCGCTGAAGAGCGCGGGACCGCTGGAGCCGGGAAAAGAGTACGACTTCAAGATCATCAAGATCAGCCACGACACACGGCGGATTGGCTTGAGCTATCGCGCGGCAGTGCGGCAGCAGGAACGCCGGGAGATCGAGCAATACAAGACGTCGAAGTCTTCCTCGACCGCAACCATCGGGGACGCCTTGAAGCAAAAACTGTCGTCCCGTTAGTTTGGGCCGGACTGGCACCCAGGGCCGCAGGGGCCTGCGCCAGGAAAATTCATTTACCTGCGGGCTATTTTAATGATAGGAAAGGGCATGCCAGGCAGGCGATGCCCCGCTAAGTCGCCTCGCTCCAGATGTTTGAGAGTGCGACTGGAACTGACGAGTGAAGAGGCTAGGCGACGATGACAAAGCAACCGACATTGACGAAGGCGGACCTGATCGAGGAAGTTCTGCGCATAACGGAACTGCCGCGAAAAGAGTCTGAGACCATTGTCGAAACTATTTTTGAGAGCATCATTGATGCGCTGCAAAAAGGCGACAAGATCGAGATTCGCGGGTTCGGCAGCTTTCGCACGCGGCAGCGGCGCGGGCGCATCGGACGTAACCCGAAGACCGGCGAGAAAGTGGACGTTCCAGCGAAGAAGATTCCCTTTTTCAAGCCCAGCAAGGAATTAAAGGATTTTGTGAATAGCCCGGGAGCGGCAGCCTCGGCTGCGGCACCGAGCGAAGCCCCGCCAGCTTAAGCTTGCCAGTAGCTACGACGAAATGAATTGCGCCCCGACTCGATCGGGGCGTTTTTGTGTCGGGTGAGTTATTCTGAGCCGGGGGAACCGGAAGAGGATCGAACACAATGGACTATCTTTGGACACCCTGGCGTTTCCAGTACATGGCACAAGCCTCGCAGGGATTGCCACGCGAATGTATTTTCTGCGAAGCCGTGGCGATGAACCGCGACGAAGAAACGCTGATCATCCATCGTGGCAAAAAGGTATTCGTTATTTTGAACCGGTTTCCGTACACGTCGGGGCACGTCATGATTGTTCCCTATGCTCACGTGGCGGAGTTGAATTTGTGCGAGCCCGGAACGCTGGAAGAAATGATGGAACTGGCACAAAAAATGGAATCGGTATTTCGCATGGAATACCGGCCAGACGGCATGAACCTGGGAATGAATCTAGGGAAAGCGGCGGGGGCGGGCGTTACGGGACATTTGCACCTTCATGCCCTACCGCGATGGTTCGGCGATTCGAATTTCATGACCGTGACCGGGGAAACGCGGGTGCATCCCGAGGAATTGGCAACGACGTACCAGAAACTGAAGAAGGCGTTTCAACAGTGAATTCAGGCACATTGCGAACGCGGTGGATGAACG
This sequence comes from Candidatus Acidiferrales bacterium, assembly GCA_963759275.1. Lineage (GTDB taxonomy): Bacteria > Acidobacteriota > Terriglobia > Acidiferrales > UBA7541 > Acidiferrum. Next base: position 72,931 of record CAVWYZ010000007.1, read on the forward strand.
CGGGAGAACGACCGTGAATCTGGAATTGAACGAAGAACAGAAGCTGCTGCAGAAGAGTGTGCGGGAATTTGCGGAGACGGAAGTGCGCCCCCTGGCCAAGGAACTGGACGAGACGGGGCATTTCCCACGAGAACTGTTCAAGAAAGCGGCGGAACTGGGATTGACCGGAGTGGCGTTTCCGGAAGCCGAAGGCGGCGCGGGCTTCGATCACATTGCATACGCGATTGTGATTGAGGAGATTTCACGGTGCTGCGCTTCCACGGGCGTAATTCTGAGCGTGCAGAATTCCCTGTTTTGCGACCCGATTCACCGGTTCGGCAATGAGGAGCAGAAGATGAAATTCCTATTGCCGTTCACGCGCGGAGAAAAGATCGGATGCTATGCACTGACGGAACCGCAGGCCGGATCGAATGCCGCGGCGCTGCAAACGAAGGCAGTGAAGAAGGGCGATCGCTACATTATTAGCGGGACGAAAGCCTGGATTACTAACGGCGGAGTCGCGGACGCCACGATCGTGTACGTAAACACCGAGCCGGCCAAGGGCGAAAAAGGCATCACCGCGATCGTGGTGGAAAAAGGAACGCCGGGATTCAAGGTAGGCAAAGAAGAAAAGAAGCTGGGGATCAACGCGACGGCCTGCAGCGAACTGGTATTCACGGATTGTGAAGTTCCCGAGGCGAACCGCATCGGGCAAGAGGGCGAAGGGTATAAGGTGGCGCTATCGACGCTGGATGGTGGGCGCATCGGCATCGCCTCGCAGGCCACCGGGATCGCGCAAGGAGCATTTGAAGCGGCACTGAAATATGCGCAAGAGCGTATGGCCTTTGGCCACCCCATCGCGCAATTTCAGGCCATCCAATTCATGCTGGCGGACATGGCCACGGAGATCGACGCAGCGCGTTTGCTAGTCCGCAAGGCCGCCTGGAAGCAGGACAGTGGCGCACGGTTTAGCCTGGAAGCAGCCACGGCGAAACTGTTCGCCAGCGAAATGGCCACGCGTGTTACCCACAAAGCGATTCAGATCCACGGTGGATATGGCTACAGTCGCGAGTATCCCGTCGAACGGGCTTACCGAGACGCACGGATCACCGAGATTTACGAAGGTACCAGCGAGATCCAGCGACTGGTGATTGCCTCTTGGGTTCTGAAAGCTTAAGTCCCTCATAGACCGCGGCCCGCTCTCCTGGCACATATTAACTGAATAAGCACTTAAACTTGTTTATCTTCTATTAAATAACGATAATTGTAGGAGTTAGCTTCCAGATGAAGCGGAGGAGGCGCGCCGCTCAGACGCGCTCAGGCTATGCTTGGAACGATTTGGATCGATACCGCCGTACTGCTTGGTGGATTACATCTTGTCATCACGGCATCTGTGCGCTATACGATGCGGTTCGCGGCTCACTGCCATCCCCTGAAATTGGATTTGCACGAGCTACCCGACGAGGTGGCCAGCGTGTTCCGGCCGCGCGTCCCGGAATTCGCGAGCCTCGGATTCGAGTGTACCGGTTTCTATGATTGCGGACGCCTGATCAATGAGACCCACAGCTACCTTGCGCAATTTTGCAATCGAGAGACGAATGATATCGCCAGCGTAACCACGCTTGTCACGCCCGCGAAATGCGCCAGCTACTTGGAATTCTCCACGACCTTTGAGAGCGGCACCGTTCTCGACACCAATACAAATGCTTCGCTTCCCTTGACGCCCTCGAATCCGGAACACCGCGTGTTTCGGTTCCCGAAGCTGCAAGCGGCAAAGAATTTGTATCGGACTCACCGGCAATTGATCGAGAAATACGCAGCGGGTACTTGGCCGCAAGCTGAGGCGCATGACGACGGCATCGAACAGTACGTGCGAACGATCGAGAATTACGGTCCGCGGCACGAACGGATCGGTCATATGAAGCTGGCCGAGGACGGCGAGTCGTACCAACTCACGTGGAAAGGCGCGTTTCTGATGACCTGGCGCGCGTTTTGGCCCAATTCTGTGATCCGGAGACTGCGCCAGCGGCATCTGATGCAATCCGAATTACAGTCCCTGGAAATTCGCGGCCTGACCGCACTGCAAAAAGCCTGAGCGCAACAGCAACCGGCAATCGTCCGTAGTATCCTGACGGGGTGCTCGAACTCGACTCTGGCCTGGAATTCCATCCCACCCAAGACGCGGAATTCTTCTCTCTTTTGCCTGCCAAAGCCGCGGTCTGTCTGATTTTCCCACGGGAAGAAGCTGCCGAGCCCTATTTGATCCGAACCGCGGACCTGCGCCGCCGCTTACAGCGATTGCTTGGGCCGCCGGATGCCACAAGCAAGCGGTTGAATTTGCGGGAGTTCGCAAAACTGGTGCGCTACCGGGAAACCGGTTCGGCATTCGAACAAACAGTGACCTACTACCAAAACGCCAAAGCGATTTTCCCCCACCGTTATCGCCAATTGATGCGACTGCGCCCGGCGCCGGTGTTGAAAGTTAACCTTCGAAATGAGTACCCGCGCTGCTTTGTCACGCGGCGGATCGTGGTGAATGAGCAAGGCGAGCCAGCGTCTGGCGTGTACTATGGGCCATTCGCGTCTCGCCGTTCCGCGGAGTCGTTCGCGGAAAAGATGCTGGACTTTTTCAAAGTGCGGCGTTGCCAGATCAAAATCCGGCGCGATCCCACTTTTCCCGGCTGCTTGTATTCGGAAATGAAGATGTGCCTGGCGCCGTGTTTCGCGGGCTGCTCCAAGGAAGAGTACGATGCGGAAGTGAACCGCTTGGTCCAATTTCTGGATACCAATAGCTTGTCGTTGCATGGCGCACTATCGGCCGAGCGGGAAACGGCGAGCGAAGAATTGGATTTTGAAAAGGCGGCAGCGATTCACAAAAAAGTGGAGAAGTTGGACGACGTTCTGAGAGGCAAGCCCGGCATATCGCGGCGAATCCAGGATCTGAACGCCGTGGTGCTGCAGAAGGGCGCGGGGCCGCAGACAGTCGCGTTCTTCGCCATTCATGCCGGCCGAATGGCGGAGCCCTTCTTCCTGCGATTCGGTGACACGGGGAAACCAAGTTCGGCGGAAGAAACGGTTCGAGAGTATCTTGAGGGTGCGGGCCGGCCGGAGCCGCTCGCGAATTGCAATGTGCGGCAAAGCGCGACAGAACTGGGCGAGCACCTGGGACTGCTGGCGCGATGGTATTTCAGCAGCCCGCGCGAAGGCGAAATATTTTTTCGCGAGAAGGATTGGCCGTATCGCCGCATTTTGCGAGGCTGTTCGCGGCTGTTAAACCCGAAGAAAGAGCAAGAGACACCAGGCAATAAGCCCAAAGACAAAACGCAAAGTGAGGAAAACAAATGAGCCGGGGAGCGACGCTGGAAGGAACGACACGATACGCGGAGAAGTTCCGCGGAGCAGCGGCTGACGAACACTTCCGGCACGCCGCAGACCTGGTGGTGTCTAGCCTGGGCGTTGGGACGTACCTGGGCCAGCCGACTGATTCGACGGATGCCAGCTATACCGCGGCGATTGTGGCGGCGGTGGAATCGGGCCTCAATCTGATCGACACGTCGATCAACTACCGCATGCAGAGAAGCGAGCGAAGTATCGGCACGGCGCTAAAGGTGTTAGCGCGTAAAGGAGTGGCGCGCGATGAAATCGTGGTGTGTACGAAGGGAGGTTATCTGACACCAGACGGCACAATGCCCGCCGATCCGAACCGCTATTTTTTCGAGGAATACATCCACAAGGGAATATTCACGGCGAAGGATATCGCGGCGGGCAGCCATTGTATGACGGCACGATTCCTGGAGAATCAGTTGGGACGCAGTCTGAAGAACCTGCAGGTTGATTGTGTCGACGTGTATTACCTGCACAACCCGGAAACGCAGCTCTCGGAAATTCCCGCGCCGGAATTTCTGAAACGTGTTCGCGAAGCGTTCACGTTTTTGGAATCGGCCGTGACACGCGATCAGATTCAATACTACGGCCTGGCCACGTGGAACGGCTTTCGCCAGGAAAAAGCCGCGCGAGACACCATGCAACTGGCGCAACTCGTGGAGATCGCCAAGGAAATTGGCGGAGAAAAGCACCATTTTCGCTTCGTGCAACTGCCCTTCAACCTGGCAATGACGGAAGCGCTAACGATGGGCAATCAGAGCGTGGGCGCGGAGCTGAAAACAATTATGGAAGCCGCGGAAGAGATGGGGATTCACTTGATTGCGTCCGCGTCACTTCTGCAAGGGCAGGTGGCGCAGAACTTGCCGGGATTCGTAGCAGAGGCGCTGGGGTTGGAGAACGATGCGGAACGCGCGTTGCAATTTGCGCGTTCTGCGCCGGGAATCACGGCCGCGCTGGTGGGCATGTCTCGTACCGCGCACGTGGAGGCGAATACACGATTGGTGGCGGCACCACCCGCCGGGCTGGAGCAATTCAGCAAACTTTTCTCGCGTGGTGGCGGGGCCTAAAGCTTTTTCAATTCCGGGTGGCGTTCCATGAGCCAGGCAGTAATAGCCTGATCCACCTGATCGAGTTGGCCGGCGAAAAAGTGATCCGCGTCTTGCACAAAAGAGAGGCTCGTATCTCCGGGCATCTGAGCGACAAGCGATTCCACTTTTTCCCAAGCGCCGTGTTCGTCCTTGGTGCCCTGCACGATGAGTTTGGGTTTGGCGCAACTGTCCAGATACGTAAAGTCCGAACTGTTCACGGGAATTCCCAGACCGATCAATTCGTGGACGCGTTCGTCCGCACAACCCACGCGCAACCCGACCCAACTTCCGAAACTAAAGCCTCCGACGAGCAGCGAGGCGCCGGGAAATTCCTTCGCGAGGAAATCGATGGCAGCCTGTACGTCTCCGCGTTCACCCAATCCGCGGTCGTGTGTCCCAGCGCTCAGGCCCGCACCGCGAAAATTGAAACGTAATACGGGGATGCCGAGGGCATCGATGGATTTCGCGGCCTGGTAGACAACTTTGTTGTGCAAAGTGCCGCCAAACAGTGGATGCGGATGGCAGAATACCGCCGCGATGCCGCGTGTACCGGCGCGAGTGGGAGTCCAGAGAATGGCCTCGAGCTGCCCAGCGGGCCCTTGCAGAAAGAAATTGCGCGAATCGTGATGAATTTGCATAAGAAAATCGCGAATCCGTAGAAAAGTGTAACCGATTCTGATGAGACTCGCTTAATCGTCCCCGTTTCTGAGGGAAAACGGAGGGAGTTCTAGTCCGCCTACGACGAGCTTAGCGGTACTAGAGCTAAAATCCTTCGATTTCGCGTTGCAGTTTATAGGCGCGAATGTTACTTTCGGTTCAATTAGCCAAGTCAGGGGGCCCGCATGGGCGATTTGTCCGATCGACGAGAGGCGCGGCGTTTTGTAATGACGCTGCCGGTACGCGTGCTGGCGCACGATGCGAACAGCCCCGAACTACGGGCCAATACACGCGACGTCAGTTACCGGGGACTTTACTTCATGACGGAAGCGCGATTCGAGGATGGCTCGGAGATCGATTTTATTCTCACCCTGCCACAGCAAATGATCTCCGCCGGAGATGTGAACATTCGTTGTCACGGCAAAGTGGTGCGCATCGAGCCGACGGATAACGGAAAGACTGGCATTGCCGCGAAGATCGACCGCTACGAATTCGTACCGGTTCGCACGCCCGCCTGAGTTCTCACCTGTAGCGCACACAAATCTGGACGTGCGTACCGCCTCTTTTGCGTAAAATGAAGACAGGGGTTGCAAGCTGTTGACGGGTTGCGACTCCGAGGGGAGAACATGTATCACTACGATCCAAGGCAGGCGCTCGAGGAATTGCAGGAAGAGGCGCTGCTACCGCACCCGGTGAAGTTGCGCGACATGATCCTGAGGAATCAACTGGGCCCGCAGGATGCGCAATTACTGAATCACGATTTTCAGGATTATTTGACGCGCTTCGGGGAATTGCAGAAAGTGGCGCGCACCATTCTGGAAAAACTCGCCGTGGGCCAGCGGAAAGCCGCTTCGCTGTAATCGACGCGAACTTATGAGACGCAATACGCTGCTGATTGATGCGGACGATACGCTGTGGGAGAACAACGTCTTTTTCGAGAAGCTGATTGAGGACTTCATCAGCCTGGTGGAACCCTGCGGGTATAGCCGGGCGTATATCCGGCACATTCTGAATGAAACCGAGCGCAAGAACATACGCCAGTATGGCTACGGCGTACGAAGCTTTGGGCGGTCACTCGAGGAAACATATATAAAACTCGCAGACCAGATGGCCCGGCGCGAGGTTCTGGCGGAGATTCACAATCGTGTGGTGGAATTGGAACGGACCCCGCCGAAAATTTTGGATGGCGTGCCGGACACGCTGGCGTATCTGACGAGCCGGCACCGCTTGATTCTTTTTACGAAGGGCGAGCCCGCGGAACAGGCCGCGAAGGTGGAGCGCTCTGGCTTGCAGGGATTTTTCGAGGCGATCGAAATAGTAGCCGAGAAAGACGCTAAAACTTACACCGAACTGGTGAACAAGCACAAAATCGTGAAAACCCAGGGGTGGATGATCGGCAATAGTCCGCGCAGCGATATCAACCCAGCGATGCAAGCTGGACTAAACGCGGTGTACATCCCGCACGTAAATACGTGGCACCTGGAGCACGAAACAGTTGTGTCGGGCTCCGGGAAGCTGGTGATCTTGCCGGCGTTCCGGGAATTGCGCAATCACTTCTGACGTATCCTCTTTCAATCTTCTCGCATCGGAGATTTGCATGAGCAGCACGACTCATAAGAGCAGAGTTGCCGTCGTCGGCGCCGGGGCTGTGGGTGGATATTTCGGCGGGATCCTGGCGCGCGCAGGCATTCCCGTGGTGATGATCGGGCGGCCTTCGTTTGTGGAAGCGGTGCAGCGTGGCGGTCTGCTCATCGATTCGTATCCATTCAAGGAGACGGTTCATCCGCAGGTTTCTACGGAGTTGTCCGCCGCGGCAGGAGCGGACCTTGTGCTGTTCTGCGTGAAGACCACTGATACGGCAGCGGTGTCGAAACGGCTTGCGGCAATCTTACCGTCCGATGTGTTGGTTGTGAGCATGCAAAACGGCGTAAACAATGTGGAAGACGTTCGCGCCGCATCCGGGATTGCGGCCCTGCCCGCGGTGGTGTACGTGGCCGCTTCTGTTCCAGTGCCGGGGACGGTAAAGCACCTGGGGCGTGGCGATCTGGTGACCGGTCCACGCAATGCGAGAACCGAGAGGGTCGCGGAGATTTTTGCGTCGGCGAATGTCGCGTGCCGCATTTCGGAAAATATCGAAGGCGAGCTGTGGACGAAATTGGTTTGGAATTGCGCATTGAACGCCATCTCAGCGCTCGCGCGGGTAACGTACGGAGAAATCATCGCGAGCGCCGACGCGCGGAAATTAGTCGAAGGTGCCGTATACGAAACCTTGAATGTGGCGCGGGCCAAGGGCATCCACCCGCCTGGCCTGGAAGATCCGCAAGCGGCGATCGCCGGGTCATTCAAAATTGCCGAGCAGATGAGTGGGACGCGCTCCTCGACCGCGCAAGATCTGGCGCGGGACAAGTACACGGAAATTGACGCATTGAATGGATACGTGGCCCGGTTGGGCGCACAGCTGGGCGTCCCAACACCGATCAACCACACGTTGTTCACGCTCGTAAAATTATACGAATCCGGATTTCCGGCGAAGCAATAACCGGCCGGTTATTCGCGAGACGGCCCGCGAAACGGGATGTGTACGATCGCCTCGATCGCGATGGGCTCGCCATTCTTCGTAGCGGGTTGAAACTTCCACTGACCGAACGCTTCAACCGAGTTGGCGTCGAGCTGCTTATCCAGTCCGTGGACCACCTGGATGCTGTCCACGCTTCCATCGGCGCGAATGACGCCGTACAAAACCACTTCCCCTTCGACATGCTCCTGGATGAGATCCTGTGGATATTTCGGGTCCACTTTGCGCAGCGGCCCGGGCGCGGTGAGCTGTCCAGCGGCGCGAGGGACGCCGGGCAAATGCACTTCGGAAAAGTGAATGATCCAACTGCCAGTGACGCTGTTCAGGTTGGGCATGTCGACATTCATCGAATAGATGCGGTGCGAGCCAAACACTTGCTCGGCCGGCGCACCCGGGGGCAGTGAAGCGAAATTCGGCGGGCCGGTGCGTTCGGGCGGATCATCGGGAACCGCGTTTGGGTCGGGGCGTTTGTAAATCGAAGTTGTCTTCGGCAACGTGAGCTTTCCGGCGCCACCCAAGCCGGAAATCCCCGCGTTTGGTTTTGGATTTCCGCCGCTAATACTGATGCCGATGGAACTTTTGCCTGCACTCGAACCAGAACTGCTGCCCGCAGAGTTGCCGCTGCCCCTGTTCGCTGGCGCTCCGGCGCCGGTTCCGTTGGGTTTGCCCTCGGGCGAAATAGCAACCCGCGCAGCAAGATTCCCGTTGGGGACTTCGACGGTGGGGGATGGAGGCGCAGGAGCCGACGAAAGCGCGATGATCGTGGAAGAAGGACCACTCGTGGAGGCCGTGGAACCCGTTGGCACGTCCGGCGAGGGAGCAACTTCGCCGCTCTCCGTTCGATCGGAAACACGGGGAGCGGCTCCGGCGTTGAGTTCGAGATGTGGCTTCGCAGGGCTATCGCCGAGTTCGGCGATACTCATTTCGGCAGGCCGAGTTTCCATGTTCGGCACGTCGGGCGCCGGCACATCGGTGGTGGCAACTTTCTTCACTTGTTTGGGGCGGAGTTTGGCAAGGGTCTGTGCGCTGATTTCGAGCTGCGGGCGTGCCGGCGCAGCAGGAGCGGCGAGCTGAACCATATTCGGAAGTGGTGTGAGAAATTTCGGAGGCTCCATCGGCGCGGCAGAATTCACCAGGGTTTGGCGAGGATGCGTGGGATGCGACGGATCCGTGTAGATGCGCTGGCGCGGATGAAACGCGTCCGTGTTCTCTGGCGAAGCATTCTCGACGGCAGGCTTTGCTTCAGCGCGCGCATGTGTCTGCTTTGGGACGTTGAGCAGCGGCAAATCTTCGACGGGACCAGACCAGGTCAGCTCGGTGTTATCCAGCGCGGAAACATGCTTGGGGCTGACAGGAAGCCGTGGCCAGGGAATCACAAAAAATACAACGTGCCAGAGCGCGGCGGCGACCAGCGCACGATAAGGCATGCGCCGCTGAATGCGGCAATCTTTGAAGATCTTGCCCTGCGGATCGCCTTTGGGAACACGGGTCCAGTGCAAGAAGGCGCCGAGTTCGCTGATAAAATTCTGATGAAAACTGTTCCATGCAATGGTGAGCTTCGGCTCTCCTGTGCCGGGAAGAAATACCGGATACGGGTAGATCTCGTTTTGTCCGAGCAAATCGAATGGATTGACCTGGAATCGATGAAACATCAGCCTTCCATTATATCGTGCTTGCCGTGCGACTCCCGTGGGGCCAGGGAAAACGCGGCGAGGGCATTAGAAGAAATAGATGATAACCGCGAGCGAGAGGTTTACTGCGAATTCTGTTCGCTCGCAGAGCCTTTTAACATAAGCCGGTAGAAGCTGAGACTGGCATCACCCTGATGCAAAACACGCACCCGCTGCAAATTCTCCACAAGCTCCGGAAGTTGGAATTTGCCGCGATGCTCTGCAATGATCAAGCTACCTTCCGGGAAAAGCGTAGCAGAACCCGCGTAAGTCAGCACGCGGTCGTAATCCGCGGCATGGTCATAGGGCGGATCGAGAAACAATATGTCGAGCCCTTCCCGATTGCGCGGAGCTTCTTTCGCAAGAATTTCCAGACCGCGGAGGACATCCACGGGAAGAACACGAGCGCCGGACTGAATCTGCAGCGAAGAGAGATTTGCCTTGATCAGGGAGGCGGCCTGCGCGTGTTTCTCGATGAAGATCACCTCTGTTGCACCACGGCTCAGTGCTTCGATTCCAACGGCGCCCGTGCCGGCGAAGCCGTCGATGAATCGCGAGCCGGCGACGAGCCCGCCCAAAATATCGAAGAGCGTTTCGCGAAGGCGGTCGCTAGTGGGACGCAGGTCGAGGCCTTTGAGGCTGTTTAATTGGCGGCTGCGATATTTTCCAGCGATGATGCGCATGGTCGTGTGTGCCTAACCAACCCGCGCGAGATGATAGCGGCGCTGCCACTCGCCCGGCAGAACGCGCAGAACTCCCTCCAGCGCGTCTTTTTTGACGGGATCTTCGGCGAGTGTGAAGGCCTCCTTGCGGGCCAACTCAAGAAGCTGGCGGTCGCGCAGCGGGCTGGCAACCTGAAAACCCATATCGCCGGATTGCCGTGTACCGAAGAATTCGCCAGGACCGCGCAATTGCAAATCCGTTTCGGCGATCTCAAAGCCGTTGTTGGTGCGCACCATGGTTTCCAAGCGGGCGCGACCTTCGTCGGTGAGCCGGCCCGCGGAAACCAGGACGCAATGCGATTTTTGCGCGCCGCGACCGATACGTCCACGTAGTTGGTGCAGTTGGGAAAGGCCAAATCGTTCGGCGTGTTCAATGACCATGACGGTGGCGTTCGGAACGTCCACGCCTACTTCCACCACGGTAGTGGCCACCAGAATCTGCACTTCGTTGCGGCGGAAACGCTGCATCACGTCTTCTTTTTCCTCGCTGGAAAGGCGGCCGTGAAGAAGTCCTACTTTCAACTTGGGAAAAATCAGTTTGGAGAGGCGGTCGTGCTCTTCGATGGCTGCCTTTAACTCCAACTTGGACTCATCGATGACCGGGTAAACCACATAAGCCTGGTGACCGGCTTGCACTTCGCGACGCACGCCTTCCCACACGCCGGGAAGATGAGATTCGGTAGTCATGCGAGTTTCGATGGGCGTACGTCCGGGAGGCAGCTCGTCGATCACGGAGACGTCGAGGTCGCCATAGAGCGTGAGCGAGAGAGTTCTGGGAATCGGCGTAGCGGTAAGGACGAGAACGTGGGGAGCGTGTCCGTGGCGAACGGCTTTGTCCATCAATTTTTTGCGCTGGAGAACACCGAAGCGGTGCTGTTCATCGATCGTGACAAAACCCAACTTGGCAAACTCGACATTTTCTTCGATCAAGGCGTGGGTTCCGATCACCAATTGCGCTTCGCCGCTGCCAATGCGGTTGCGTACGGCCGTTTTGTCGGCGTTCTTCAAGCCGCTGATGAGAAGTTCTACCTGGTAGCCACCAGTCGCGAGAATGCGTCTCGCGGCCAAATAGTGCTGGACCGCGAGGATTTCCGTGGGAGCCATCAGCGCGGCTTGGCAACCGTTTTCCATGGCAATGACCGCAGCCTGCAACGCGACGATGGTTTTACCGCTGCCGACGTCTCCCTGAAGCAAGCGATTCATCGGCACGGGCCGCTCTAGATCGCCAGCAATTTCCGCGAGCACCCGCTTTTGCGCAGCGGTGGGCTTGAAAGGAAGAATTCGCTTCAACGCTTCGCGCACTCTGTCTTCGCGGACACGGAAGGCAATGGCATTTTCTTTGCGGATGGCTTTGCGGCCCAGAGCAAGGCTGAGTTGATAGAGGAAGAATTCCTCGAAGATGAGGCGTCGCTGCGCGGGAGAGCGAAACTGATTGAGAGCCTCCAGCGATTCTTCTGCCGGAGGGAAATGCGTTTGGATTAAGGCGTCGCGGCGCGAGGGGAAGGCGAGACGCTTCTGCAACTCCGCAGGAAGTATATCGAGAATATGCTGGTCGAGATTTTGCAGCGTGGCATAGATTGCGCGGCGAATCTGGCGCGTGCCGAAGGTGCCGACAGCCTCATAAACCGGCACGATGCGGCCCATCTCCGTGGAGTCCACTTCTTCGCCACTGAGAATTTCGAATGTAGGATTCACCATTTCGCGGCGGGCAGGGCGTTGCTTATCGATTTCGACTTTCCCGTGAAGGATGAGTTCCTGCCCGGATTTCAAGCGGCCCTCGAGGAAGCCACCATGGAAGAACTTGCACGGCAAAGAGCCGGTGTCGTCTTGCACCAGCAAATGGTAGATGGCGTCGCGGCCGTACATCCCGCGGACGGCCTGGCCGCTCATCACGCGGGCGCGCAGGGTGTAAATGCCGTTAGGCTGAACATCCTTTATTTTGGAGAAATGGATACGATCTTCGTAGCGGAAGGGTAGATAGTTCAGCAAGTCTTCCAGGGTATAGATGCCGCGCTGGGCCAGTAATTCGGCGCGCTGTGGCCCAACACCTTTCACCATCTGAACATTGGTTTGCAGGGTGACACTCATCGCTCTCTTCTTTATATCATTCCAGAGTAAGCTCTGCTTTTCGTGAAACTTGCGCCGCTTACCTGCGTACAGATAGAGTGGGCGGGACAGGCAGAATCGTTGTTGGAGGCTCCCTTGGCGGAAGATCGATTGAGCGGTTCAGACAAGCGGATTTTAGTGCTGTGGATCTTGGCCGGGATTGTCGGCGCACTCTTTGCGCACAAGTATTTTTTCCAGGCGTTTCCTGAAGCTTCGGTGGATTTCAAAGTATCGCGAGCGGAAGCGCAAAAACGCGCGCAGAACTTCATAGCCGCGCTGGGAGAAAACGTCAACGGGTATCAGTCCACCATCGTTTTCGATGTGGATGAAAACGCGAAAACGTATCTGGAACGCGAATTGGGATTGCAGCGGGCCAACCAACTGATGTCGGGCGAGCTGAGCATCTGGTATTGGGATGTGCGATTCTTCCGGCCGCAGCAGGAGGAGGAGTTTCTGGTCCGCGTGAGTCCCGCGGGGCAAGTGGTGGGCTACGACCACAAGATTCAAGAGGCACGAGCGGCACCTTCGTTTGGTCGCGAAGAAGCCTTGGCGGCGGCCGAGAGTTTTGCGCAATCGAAGCTTGGCGTGGACCTGAACCAGTGGGATTTCCTGCAGGCGGAAGCAAATTCGCAGACACGGCCGAATCGCGTGGATTGGTCGTTTACTTGGGAACGCAAAGGATTCAAGGCGAAGGAAGCGCCATATCGCTTGGAAGTGGGACTGCAAGGCGACCACATCGGAGACAGTCAACAGTTCCTGCAAGTGCCGGAAGCGTGGTCCCGCGACTACGCGCACCTACGTTCCACGAATAATTTTTACGGCGAGCTGGCACTGGTGCCATACGGATTCCTGCTAGGCGGCGCGTTGTGGCTGGGCATAACGTTGTGGCGCCAAGGCAAAACAACGTGGGGCACCGCCTTCGCGATTGGCGTGGTGGTGGCTTTTATTTATTTGCTGATGGAGTTGAACGATTGGGGCTCGGTGCGCGCGTCGTACGACACCCATTTCACTTATGCCAGCTTTGTGCTTCGCGCATTGTTCTCGATGATTTTGGGTGCCGTGGGGACAGCCATCACCATCAGCTTGGTTTATCCCGGCGGCGAACCGCTGTACCGGACATCGCAACCTGATCGGCTTCGGCTACCGCGTGCGTTCAGTTTGCGTGGAATGCGATCGAAGGAATTTTTTAATGCCAGTGTTGTGGGCATATCACTGGCGGCGGTACATATCGGATTCATTACCGCGTTTTACATGATCGGGAGCAAGTTCGGCGTTTGGGCGCCGCAGGACATTCGTTATTCCGACATCGTGAACACGCCATTTCCGTGGATCGCAGGCGTGGCCATCGGTGTTCTGGCGGCGACCAATGAGGAATTCACGTTTCGGCTTTTCGCGATTCCCTTTCTGCAGAAGCTAACCGGCTCGCGCGTGTTGGCCATCATTCTTCCAGCATTCTTCTGGAGCTTTCTGCACAGCAACTACCCGCAAGAGCCCGGATATATCCGAGGAATTGAAGTCGGGATCATGGGAATCGTGGCGGGGCTGGTGATGCTGCGGTGGGGGATCGCGGCAACGCTGATCTGGCACTACACCGTGGACGCTTCGCTGGTGGGCATGCTGCTAATTCGCTCGGACAATCTCTATTTCAAAATATCTGGACTGGTGGTGGGACTCGCGGCGGTAGTGCCGCTGGCGTATTGCGGAGCGTTGTATCTGAAACGCGGACGGTTTGAAAATGTTGAGGATTTATTGAATCGCGCGGAGCCGGCGTCCGAGATCAGCTTTGCGCGCGATACCACGCCGGAGCAAATTACGACTACGGCGCACCATTACGATCCGCTCACGACTGGTGCTCTGGGTTTCTTGGCGATTTGCGTCGTGGTCGGCGGGCTCAGTGCATTGCGACTGAAGCGCGAGCATATTGGCGACTATCTGGAAGTTTCCGCCGATCGCATTGCCGCGACCATGCGCGCCGACGCGGTGATGCGAGAGCATGGACTGGACCCGAACAGTTACCACAAAGCCGCGCAAATGGTGGACACGACCAGCCCGGTAACGAATGAATATCTGCGGCGACGGATGCCGGTTACGGAGATCAATGCGATTTATGCGAAGCGCGTTCCAGGAGCGCTTTGGCGCGTGCGCTATTTCCGCGACTCGCAGCCAGAGGACTTCGCCGTAGTGTTGAAGCCGGACGGCAGCGTGCACAGCTTTTGGCACACCCTGGCGGAGGCCACGAAGGGCGCGAACTTATCCAAAGACGACGCCTTGTCCATTGCGGAAAAGTTTCTACAGGAGCAGAAGCAGATCGATTTGACCGGCTGGAAGCTGGTGGAGTCTAATTCGGACAAGCGGCCGAATCGTACAGACCACACCCTTATTTGGCAACAGAACGCGCCGCTCGACCTGCAGAATGCCGGCGCCAACAATCCTTCTGACCACGCCTACGCGCGCATGAGTGTCGCGGTGTTGGGAGATGAGCCGGCTGATTACCGGACATTCATCAAGATTCCCGAAGAGTTCGAGCGCCAGCAAGAGGAACAGACAGTGGTGGGATTTGTAGCGTGGGCGGGTCGAATCTGCCTGGCGCTGGTCCTGCTCGTTAGCGTTCTAGTGTTTTTCTTCAAGCGCTTGAAAGTTCAACCCGTACGAATTCCCTGGAAGCAACTGTTTGGATGGGGACTGGTAGGATTGCTCGCTTACTTTGTTAGTTTATTTTTGGGACGTGGCGCGCAGGCCTTTTTGATGAACTATCCAACCACGATGCCAATGCGCTTGTTCTTCGGCACCATCGGCGTTTTTATTTTACTGAGCGGTGCGTTTGTCGCTGGGGCGATCGCGCTGCTGTTTGGTCTGGCATGGGCTTTCGGCGCACGCGGTTTCGGGGAAGCGCAATTGCCGAACTGGTTTGGCATGCCTGCCGATTATTACCGGGATGCATTCTGGATTGGAATCGGCGGTTCGGCGCTGCTGATTGGACTCGGACGCGCGTTAGATTTTGTGTCGGTATGGTGGCCTACATTGCATCGCGGCATTCCTTCCACCTTTGGCGATAGTTTCGATGCGATTTATCCGGGAATTGGCGCGATTGGTGGAGCTATTCTGCGAGGGCTGTTGATCAGCGGCATGCTGCTGCTGGGCGGAGCGTTTCTTGGGGCGGAGTTACGGGTACGGTGGTTGCGGCTGGTACTTTTCATCGCCGTTGCGGCGGCAGTGGTCACGAGCTGGGGATCTCCGGCGGATTTTCTGAAGCAGTTTTTGGCTTCGGCGATTCTCCTAGCGGTGGTGATATTCGGCATGCGACGCCTGGTGCGCTTTAATCTTTTGGGACTATTCCTGATTGTGGTGTGCACCATTGTGCTGAGCAGCGCCAGCGAACTGCTTGGGCAGCCCAACGCGTTTTACCGGGCTAACGGATACGCCATAGTCGCCGCCTTAGCCATGTTGCTGCTGTGGCCGTTGGTAAGCTGGAGGATGCGAGGATCGCACGGCCAAGCTGCGGACTGAAGGTACGACATGGCGGCGATTGCAGGCATCCAATGGACCATGGTTGGCCGGCTCACGTGATGGAACGCTGCAGGCTGATGCTCACCGGACGTGGCGCGGCGCGTCTAAATCGTTATCGGCGGGAGTGCGTCATTTTTCCGTTAAACCGGTAGTGCAAGCATAAGCGGGTTGGAGCTTTAGACCAGATTCGGCAAAGAGAAAGCGAAAATGTCTTTACCTCGTTGGGCCCTGGCTTTTGCAGATGAATCCGGTCAAACCAGCAATTCGGATTCGGCGTTGGCTTCTGTGACATCGCTAGCCCGCCTGGAAGAGCGCGTCTTGGTGGAACAGGCGCAGGCGGGTAGCCGTCCGGCGTTTGAAGAGTTGGTGCGGCGCTACGACCGCGACGTGCTGCGCTTGGCGCTAAACCTGATGAAGCGCACGGAAGACGCCCGGGACGTTTATCAGGAAGCCTTCCTGAAGGTCTACCGCAATCTGCATCGCTTCCGCTTCGAATGTGGTTTCTATACGTGGCTCTATCGCATTGTCACCAACGTTTGCCTGGATCACCTGCGACGACGGCAAGCCCGGCCTGAGGATCAGGCTCCGGAATCCTACGCAACACAATTTGAAGAGGCCGGCGGCGATTTCTTTGAGCGCCAGCGGGAATACCGCGCCACCCTGGACCCTGAGCGCACGCTGCTCGGGCTGGAGATTAAAAAACGATTGGCGGTCGCGATGGAGCGACTTTCTCCGCGCGAGCGCGTCGTATTTGAGATGAAGCATTATCAGGGACTGAAGTTGCGGGCGATCGGCGACGCGCTGGGCACCAGTGAAGAAACCGTGAAGAACTCATTGTTCCGGGCCACGCGAAAGTTGCGAAGCGAATTGGGAGTGCTGCGATGAACGCGGGGGAGCAGAAAAAGTCCTGCGAAGAAATTTCCGAACTCCTGATGTTCTATGCGTGCGATGAATTGCAGGAGCAGGAACGAAGCGCGGTCGAAGAACATATCGCGGTTTGCGAGGCTTGCCGGAGGCAGTTGGCCGAGGAACGCGAATTTCAAAAAGCCATCGAGTTGCTGCCGCACGCGGCCGACGAATTGGACCGGGCGGGACTCTTGCTGTCGCAATGCCGGAGCGAGCTTGCGGAAAAGCTGGATGATTTGGGGCGCCCGGCGGTGAAGGAGAAGGCCGCAAGGTTCCGGTGGTTCCGTGGCTGGATGATACTGCACCCCGCCTGGAGCGCGGCAGCACTGGTGATGCTTGGATTAGTAGCGGGAACGCAATATTCACAATGGTCCAGTCGGCCGAACCAGGGAACCGCACCAGATCAGGCGATGAATGTCCGGCCGAGCGCACGTTTGACGGACGATCAGCTTTCCAAGATGGACGTGGCGGGAATCAATTTCACGCCTTCCCCGTATGCAGGCTCGAAAAACGTACGCGTACGATTGAACACGGAACAGCCGATGGAGTTGGACGGGAATCTGGACGATTCGAATGTGCGAAGCGTGCTCACATTTGTTGTAAAGAATGGCGAACGGTTTGATTCAGGGATGCGCCTGGATTGCCTGGATGCGCTGAAGACCCATGCGGAAGATTCTGAGGTGCGCTCGGCGCTGCTGGCAGCGGCGCGCAAAGACCAGAATCCCGCGGTGCGCCTGAAAGCCTTGGAAGCGCTGCGCGACGCAGGGATCGACAGCACGGTGCGGCAAGCGTTACTGGAAGCGTTGCAGCATGATTCCAATCCCGGTGTACGCGTGGAAGCGGTGAATCTGCTGGTGCGCTCTTTGGAGCAAGCGCCCAGCGAGCAGTTGGCGCCTGCGGCACCGAATGCGATCGAAATGCCTGCGGTGCCGATGATCCAGGCAGTAACGCGTAACGGGACGAGCGAGGGCTCGATCGAGAATGTGATTCAGGCGCTCGAGAATCTCCAGCACAGCGATCCGAGCCGGTATGTACGCCTGCGGAGCGCCGCGGCGTTGCGTGAGATTAGTGCGCGAAACGATCAGTGATCGGCAAGCTTAGGCGTAAAGATCGGGTTTTTGCCATGCTCGGTTCTTCCCAAAACTCAACGATTGCGCAGTACGGGCGATCCGCCACGCTATTGGGCATAACCGCGTCTCTTTGCTTGGTCTGTATTTTCCTCTCGGCTCCGGCGGTGCCGGCGGATAACGCGCCAACCCACGCTTCGGTGGAGCGCTCTGGCGATTTGCGCGTCACAAATGGCATGACGCTGCATTTGAAGGCGGATATTGGAAATGTACGGATCCAGACACTGCCCGCGGACGCGCCTCCCGTGATGCACTATGCCGTTCACGTCGAAACGGATATGCCGGGCCCGGCCGGAAAGAAATTGCTGGACAACTATTCGTTGGTGACGAGAGAAACCGTGGACGCGGTGTTCCTTTCGGGCACGGTGCCGAACGTAAACGCTAGCGCGAATAATCGTGCTCATGATCGGAACGCGCAGTTTTATGTGCAATTTGTGGTGAGCGTTCCCGTGTCGTTCAGCCTGGACATTTCCACGGGACTCGGCGACATCGAAACAGCCGACATCAATGGGCGAGTAGCTCTGGTAACCCAAGGCGGCAATATCACGGCCGGGCGAATTGGAATGGAAGGACCACCCCTGCCGCACGGTGAGCGGGCCCTAACGAAAATTGAAACGCAGGGCGGGCACATCACATTGAGTGATGTTGCCGGCGATTTGGACGCGTTCACGGCCGGCGGGCACATCTTGGCTGGGAATATTGATGGAAATGCCAAGCTGCACACGGGCGGCGGACACATTCGCGCGGCGCGCATCAAAGGAACGGCGCATCTGGAAACCGACGGGGGAAATATCGCGATCGGAGAAGCAGGCTCGTACGTAGCTGTCCGCACCACCGGCGGGCAAATTGATTTTGGCGAGGTGCATGGATCGGTTCGCGCGGAAACCGGGGGAGGTGGGATCCGTGTCATTTCCGTTGCGGGACCCATGGAAGTGGCATCCAACGGCGGCAGCATTTGCCTGACGCGTGTAGCGAATCGCGTGCATGCGGAAACGGGTGACGGCACGATCACCGCATGGATTAATCCCGAGGAGTCCGAGAGAGGCCACTTCGTGCGGCTTCCCGGCCCTTCTCAATTGGCCTCGCGGACCGGCAACATCGTGGTGTTTCTGCCGCGCAATATCGCGATGACCATTGAGGCCACGGTGGAAAGTGGAGGCGCGAACCGCATTGAAGCGGACCCGTCACTCCCGTTGAACATACAGTCGCAGCCGAACGGACTGGTTCGCGGGGTGGTGTCCCTGAATGGCGGGGGATCCGTTCTGAAGCTTCGCACGACGGCGGGAAAGATCCAGTTGCAGTATCTGGAAACACAGGCGGCGCTGCGGCGATCGTTGCAGGAGGAGGAAAAGCAACGACTGGCGGAACGGCTGAGCGAATATCAAGCCACGCAAGTTTCGCTGAGTTCGCCGCAAACACCACGAGCCGACGCGACTCCGGAGTTATCTCCCGATATTGCGCAGGATGATTGGTACGACAGTGCGAAAAAACGCTTTGAGGTGATCTTCATGGGGAGCATCCATGAAGAAGGTAAGGATTTCACGAAGCGGCTGACGCTGGCGCCGCCTCCGGAATATCCGGCATTGGCGCGCACCGCCGGAGTGCAGGGCAGGGTTGTGTTGCAAGTGCGACTGAAGGCTGACGGATCGGTGGATGTGGAGAAAGTGTTGGAAGGCCAGCCGGTCTTGGTGGACGCAGCAACGGCCGCGGTGAAAAGGTGGCGGGCCAGACCGGGCGAGGTCAATGGGAAAAAGGTGGAAGTGGTATCGACGGTAAGCTTCGAGTTTCAATTGCACTAAACGGGATAATGGCAACTCGGTTTTTTATCTGGGTCTCCAGGTCCATCGGGACGAACTGCATTCGCCTTGAAGGAGGTACTACGATGCTCCGCACTGCAATGAATCGCGTGACGTTGGGCTTGTTTGTGGCGGTGGCGTTCTGCGCGCCGGTCAGCTTTGCGGGCTCGCAGGAAATCACCAAGACCTTTCCCATGCGTGCCGATGGATCCTTCGAACTGAATAACGTGAACGGCACGGTGCGAATCGAGGGCTGGGATAAAAATGAGGTGGAAGTGCGCGCCACAAAGACTACGCCCGACGGACAATCTCTGCTGAACATGGTGACCATCGAGATCGAGGCCAGGCCGGACGGACTTAGTGTTTCCACTCGCTATCCGCAAGAAGAGGGAGTCGATGTGGCCGTCGATTATGTGATTCATGTGCCGCGACACGCGCAGGTGAGCCATGTGAACAATATCAATGGTACGTTGCGTGTCTTCAGTTCGGAATCGCTGGGGGAGCTGCATACCGTGAACGGCAACATCGAGGTGTATGAAAGCAGCGGGAATGTCCACGCGCACACCACGAACGGAAATGTCTATATGGAATTGAAGCACGCCGAAGATTCGCGGGGAGTTTCCGCGGAGACCACGAATGGATCGGTTTTGTTAGCCATTCCCATGGATTTGCCGGCCAATCTGGAAGCGCGCTGCATGAACGGCAGCTTTTCCAGCGAACTACCGATGGTTATGAAAGCGGCAGCCCAACCGCGTACCGTGCGCGGACAATTGGGACGAGGAGGCGCTCCCATTCACCTGGGCACGGTGAACGGCACAATCCGCGTGGTGGTATTGCGGTCGACAGTTTAGATTTTCCTGCGTCTAAAGGCTCAAGGAGAGCGATTCACCATGAATAAAAGAAATATTCTCGCAGGTGTTGGACTGTGCGCCCTGACGGTGGCGCTGATGGCGATTCCGGGCTCGTCGGCTGGAAGAACGAGCGCATATGGCGCAGCACCGCAGGAGGCCGCACCGCAGGCTGAGGTGCGCGGACACGCGCTGCAGATCGTAGAAGCCGCTCCGCTCGGCGGTGACGATGACATGCAGGTGTTCGTCAGTTCGGGGGGTAGCTGGCTGGGCGTGGGAATCACCGAAGTGACTCCGGACAAAGTGAAGGAATTGAAGCTCCCAGCTGAACGTGGCGTGGTTCTGGGAAAGATAGTGCCAGATAGTCCGGCAGCGAAAGCGGGGCTCAAGGAAGGCGATGTGGTAACGGAAATTAACGGCCAGCGCGTTGAGGGCACCGAACAATTCCGCCGGATAATCCGAGAAATACCGTCGGGAAGATCCGCACAATTCAGCGTTTGGCGGGATGGGCGTTCGCAGGCGGTTTCCGTTACGTTAGGCAAATCCGAAATGCGGCATGGCGCGACGATGGTAGCGCCCGCGGCTCCAGGCAGCTTTTCGTTTGAAATGCCGGAAATTCCGGCGATGGGAGAATGGTTCGACGGCGGGAACTGGACCAGCTCCAGAACGCGGCTGGGCATCGACGCCGAGAATCTTGATGGCGAGTTTGGCAACTATTTTGGCGCGCCCGACGGCGAAGGAATCCTAGTTCGCGGCGTCTTCCCTGATTCTGCCGCAGCGAAAGCGGGGCTGAAGGTAGGCGACGTCATCACCAGCGTGAATGGCGAGCGGATCCGCTCTGTGGGCGAGCTGCGCGAAAAGATCGCCGAAAAACGAGAAGAGAAAACCCTGAAACTTGGTCTGATCCGGAACAAAGCGCCGATGACTCTTTCCGTCGAGCTTCCCGCGCCGGCAGAGAAAAGGGAGTTTCGCAGCGGAGTGCGCACCAGCATCTGACTCAGGTATTCCGATTAGCAGAGAAACTGGGGTTCAGTTTGTCCCAGTTTTTCTCGAGCTGATTATTGATTCGAGCCGTACTTGCGAAAGAGCCGAAAAGGGCGGCGCAGCGCCTCCCAGAGCCTGAATCGCCGGTCCTCCTTACCTTCAGCCCAGTCTTCCTGCGTTGGGGAAAGGGATAGTCGCAGCAAGTACGCGGTTCCCGTAAGCCCACCACCGGCCATCTGCAGACGGAACAGGGCTCGGCGAGGTAGAGGCGGAGGCGCCGCACCTGCGTAAGGCAGCCAGGTCTGAATTTGCTGGCAAAGCGAGGCGCCGGCTCGATCTTCTCGAATCTCCGTGGCAAGCGGCGAGGGTATCTCGGAACGCAGAACCAGTGACGCCAGTTGGATTCCGACGCGAACCATTCTTTCTGCGCCAACTTGCTGCGCTGCATTTCTGATTTTGCTCCAATCCAACTCCGGATGCGCCGCCAAAACTGCCGCGACATCCGAAACCCACATCAGGCGTTCCCAGAAGTGCTTCGCGCCGTGAATGCACATGAGAACGAACTCATCTTCCAGGCTGAGGGCTGGTACTTCTCTGCCATCGAGAAGAAGGCGCCGACGTCTGGCAAAAAGATCGTCAATTCGCATGGGCTTGGGGTAATAGCGAAAAGAGTGTTCGGTGTGCAGCTCGACGACACGCTGCGTCCCTGGACGCCGGAAAAGATACTCGCCGGGTATTTTGCCGGCGCGAATGATCGCCTCCGAAACTTCCGGATGGAATCCACTTTCCATCATACGATTGCTGGCGCTCTGAATGTTGCGATGGCGCACGAGCAAATCCAGATCGACATAGCTGCGCACGGACGGATCGCCGTAGGCCACCAGGGAAAGCACCGGGCCTTTCACCAGTACGGTGTCGACGTGGGCATCGGAAAAACATTGCAGGATGCGAAAGAGATCAGCCGTCAGGCTTAAAGTGAACAGATGCTGGGCGCGAATTTGCGTTTGCAGCCTTTCCCGCGCGGTAGCGGGGATTGCTGCGGTTTCGAGCGGCGCCAATCGTCGCGCTACCAGGCCCTGAACGCTATGGAGCTCGGCCAACGGCAGGAGCGCATCCCAATTTAGGGATTGGTCGAGGAAGGAATCGATTTCGTCGCGAGTGGCTGTCGGGGAAGCACATGCGCACAGAAATGCCCATTCTTTCTGCTGGGTAGACGGATCGAATGGCAGAGTTTGCAGCAGCGGCGGCCCCCATCTGGCACTGGCCAGTGTACACCAGCACTGTCGGACGCTCTGTGGGGCGAAGAACCGAAACCGGGCGCGAGCTCAACGGTCAGCGAGCAACTTCTCGGAATCCTCGAAGATGCGCTCGCAGAGAGCGGGGAGCTTTCCGCCATCGGCGTGGGCAATCACACGACGCACCGGCACTTGCTGAACCAATTTGCTTAGTACGTCGAATTCTTCAGCGCGGCGCTCGCGATCGAGCAACCAGTTCATGTAGGTGTTCTGTACCAATTCGAGCAGCGCGTCTTTGGGACGCAGGTCCTCAATGCGAGGCGCGGTGAAATCCGTCGAGCGCTCCCCGAATAGATAGATGATGCCGATAGGTTTTCTCTCCGTAGCAAACTTCGCGCGCGTGCCGTCGAGGGGCAGATAGCGTTTTTCCCAAGTCGAGGAGAGCCGGGGGAGCGATTCCACGTCGCCCAGAAGCTTGACGACAGAGTCTGGCCACAGGCAAACGCGCGGGTAGCCGGGCACGGCGAAGTACCGGTCTTCTGTTAACTCTAAAGGTACGATGTCCTCGCATAAAACAGGGGCTCCGCGAAGAGCAAGCGCAGCCGCTGTAGTCGATTTTCCAAATCCCACATCGCCGGAAAACAGGACGGCATGATCGTAGAGTTGCACGGCGCTGGAGTGTAGACACATGACGCGCTGGTGGCGCAGGAAAAAACCCATGATCGGGCCAAGAAAATAGAGTGGAAGATCTTCATCGCGCAGCGGGGAGACGGTGCTGCCCCAGAGGCGTTCCGCGGACTGGTCCAGAACAAAACGCGCGCCATCAGAATAAGCAAGATCGTAGCAAATTCCGTTTCCGTGCTCCGTCAAGACGAAGGCGGGATCATCGGTCTTGGTGTCGGCGGGAAGATGAGAGAGGACGCGGCCCGGTCGAGAACGGGCGTCCTTGACCCATACGGGCTCGGGGCCCGTTTCGAAGTGAAGGGTGAAGCGCGAAGGTCCCGGTGCGGTTGGATCGAGTCCGGCGATTTCGGTGTCGGAATGAATTCCTACGCCATAGGCTCGGTAGAAATAGCTCACAGAAAATATTTTGAAGTTGCAGGATAAAACTTAGTACGAAATGTCAGGCGCCGGTAAACCGGCGGGTTCCTCTCGGAATATCCCGCTTGCCCTTGCTGCCCTTTGAACGAGTTAAATCGGCCAAGTTTCCGTAAACAAGCAATTTTGGCGATTCGTATGGCTTCTTCTTAACAGGAATTTCAACCGGCCGATTCATCTACGCCCCTCTGCACAGACACTCTACTGAAACCCAAACTGACTTTCAACGGCTTTCAACCAGAAGAAAAGAGCCGCGGGGCGGAGACTGGATCGACTAAGAGAACCCTTAGACTGGTACAAAGTTTCGCACCATTTGTCCCAGTTTACAAATGATTCTATCCGGCCCGCCCTGGATTTAGGCAGACGCTCGATCCAGCTACTGTTGCCGGATAACCCAACCAAATCCATGCGTGCCGGCGTTTTGGGCCGCTCCGTGATGGCGGTCGGCAGAAGATTCATCATGGCCTGCCGGCACAGATATTTGTCCATACACCATGGAACCTGAGGAAGCCGCAGAAGAAAAGTTAAAATTCGAAGATCCAGAAGCGGCGCCCGCGTTTCGAGCGGGACGCGATTCCAGCCGGCGTCTTCAGTCTCCAGGATGCTTGCCCACAAACCACTATGAAGCGATTTGTAGGCCAAAGGATGTGTGGGGTGCTGGGCATCTTCGGGAGAATTCCTGAAGTCGTGCCAGCGTTGCTGCAGGCCTATGATCTTCGCAAAATCCTGGTTTAACCATTCGGGATAGTCGTCATCGGGTTCTCCCGCACCAACGAATTGCTGAAACTTAGCGCGGAACCCTCCCCGGAGAGGCGGAAGACGTTTGTGATCCCAAACGTAGCCGCCAAAATCACGGACGATTTGCGTCCATTTACCGCGGCCAGCCAGATACCGGAAATACGGCCATGATTGGCCGGTGAGGACGTCGTCTCCGCCGTCACCGGACAGCACCACGCACGAGTATTGGGAAATCCGAGCGACGTTCCGGTGCTCTCGGGCGAAATAAAATTCTTCGTTGGGTTCGGGCGTTTTTCCGTGTTCGGTGTCGGCACCTTCAAACGTGCGCAGTTCGGGTTCTTCAAGAATCTCGTGAGAAATGCCTAAGTGCCTAGCTGCGACTTTAGCGAGCGCCGGTTCAGGGTCGTCGAAAAAGGGCCTAAAACTCAGTGTAAATGCCTTGAGTCTTTGCTTTTGATCGCGCGCGTCGGCAATTTGGCTGGCCACCGCGCAGACCGACGTGGAATCAAGACCGCCGCTGAGGTAACACGCGGTGGGAGCGACGGGTAAGCGATCATTCACCGCGACGTTCAACAATTCACGGTAAGCGGTCAGATACTCTTCGGGAGTTTTCAGGTGAACGGGCTCTTCGATGGGGAGTTTTCGAAACCTTACCTCCTCAAGATTACCTTTCGATACTCTCAAGAGATGGCCCGCCGGGAGGCGTTTCATGTCGCGATAAATAGTTCGGGCTTGATCGATACTCCAGCCTTCGACCAGGAAGTCTCCCAGAAATACTTGATCCAATTCCCTGGAAAGTCCGGGGACCGCCGGAAGGATCTGGAGGGTATTGCTGAAGCAAAAGAGTTCGGGTGATTGACCGTAGTAGAACGGACGAGCGCCGACGAAATCTCTGGCGCACCACAGGACCTCTTCTGCCGCATCCCAAAGCGCCAAAGAGAAATCTCCAAGAATACGGTCCAGCGCGACTGCGCCCCATTTTTCCCAAGCGCGCAGAAAAAGCTCTTCGTGCGTGACGGGCGTGTGCTTATCGAGATCAGCCGCTTCGAGTTGCCTTTGAAGGTCCTCGCGAGCATCCAGGCGCACATCGCCCCAGAGCAGATACCTGTCGCGCCACATCACGGGTTGTTGTTGCGCCTGTTTTCCGGGACCGGTGAGCATCAAAGCAAAACAGCTTCCGATGTTGTTATTCTTCCAGAGGTTGCCGCCGTCGGGACCACGAAACGCCATCCGGTCCGCCATGGCCTGCAAAAAGCGTTCTTCTACGGCTCTGCCATCGTGGCGGAGTATGCCGAAAAAACCACTCACAGCTTCTCATCCCAGAAGTCGGAAAAAGCGTTGTCGAATGCAACGTAGTGCTGGTGGTGGTCTTCGGCCTGATTTAGCGCGCGCCCTTCATGTTCCACCCAGGCGTGAGCTTCAAACTTCTTGGAAGATTTGCTTACGCCGATACGCAGGGTTGCGGGAATGTTCTGTTTTTGCAGCAGGTACCACAACGTTAGAGAGTCCGGAAGGCAGGAGGGATGGACTAGACCGTAATGGGCGCCCGCCGCTACCATGCGACAGGTATGTTCCACGGTTTCCGCGTTGGCGTGATTCCTCGAGTCTTGCGAAGACGTGGAAGTAAGTCGGTTCTGCAGAGTTGCTTGAGTTTTCTTAAAGCCGCGCAGGCGCAAGGAGAGGGCGACCCACGGCAGCAGAAACACCGCGCGATGGAATAGCCCGCGCGACTCCGGAGGCAAGGCTCTATATCGCTGGAATGCTTTCCACATCAGCGGGCACTACTTGGAGCAGACCGTTGTCGACCAACTGTTCCAAAAGCTGCGAGAGATGAGTGCGGAGAAGATCCGCCTCGACCTCGAATTCCTGGATAAGTTGTACGAACGCGGTTTCGACGTCGGGAGAGAGCGTGGCCAGTTGCCACATGCGGGTTCCCGTTGCGTCCAGGCCAAAATATTTTTCCGTGTCGAGATTGAGTAGAACCGTTTCTCCGTCGAGATGCCTGACTAACACGTGCTGCGGCACCGCCACGCGATCTGAAAACCCGAGCATTTCCGAACACCCCGAACTTCCTGGCTGGATTCCGTTACCTTCTGGGTTTGACACCGGGACTATCTTACCGGGGATTGCCATCCGGAGTCATCTGCGTTTGTGTGAGGGAAGAACGGGCATTATTGTTTTCTTACGGCAGACAGGCTATAAACACGGGAGTGTCCGATTCCGCAATAATTGTCGATCGTTTAGAAAAATCATTTCCCAGAGCTTATAGCGGCTGGCGTGCATTGCTGCAGCCATTTGCCGCGCCGAGTTTAGCGGCGCTTCAGGGAATTTCGCTGCAAGTCGGGGCCGGGGAGGCCGTAGCGCTGCTCGGAGTAAACGGAGCGGGCAAATCGACGCTTTTGCGCGTTCTTGCGACGCTGCTGATTCCCACGCGCGGACGCGCCCTGGTGGCGGGTTTTGATTGCGCGCGCGAGCCGACAGCGGTTCGCCGCAATTTCGGCTATCACGCGGGATCTGACCTGGGATTTTATGCGCGGCTGACTGGCAGGGAGAACCTGCGCTTTTTCGGTCACCTGAATCATCTTTCGGATTCATTTTTGAAGACACGTATTCCGGCTCTGGCGGAGCGCTTCGAACTGGGCGACGCGCTCGACCGGCAGGTTCGTACCCTTTCTTCAGGAACGATACAACGTCTCAGTCTTCTGCGGGCCCTGCTGCATCAGCCGAAAGTGCTACTACTGGACGAACCAACGCGAAGTCTCGACGCTCTTGCTGCCGCCGATTTCCGGCGCTTCCTGAAGGCCGAAGTACTGCAGCGGCAAGGCACCTCGCTGTTGTTCGCTTCGCACACGCTACCGGAGATTGAGATATTGGCGGATCGTGTCGCCATTCTAAAAGATGGGAATCTTCTAGCGTTGGACTCACCGGAGAGCCTGAAGACAAAATCGGGGGCGGCATCGTTAGAAGAGGCGTTTTCCGTGCTAACCGGTCACGACGCGCGTTCTCTTGAGGAGCCGGCCTCCTGATGATCCAAATGCTCCGCGATCTCCTGCTGTTTTTTCGGCGCGACCTGCGCATCGCCAGCAGTTACCGCAGCCCGTTTGTGTTGGAACTGATCGAGGCACTGTTTGGAGCAGCGACATTTTATTACGTGGCCCGGTTCGTGGATTCGCCGCAACTGCGTGAAGCGCTTCCGCAAGGAACATCGTATTTCACGTATTCGCTGGTGGGCTTCGTGTTCTTCGATTATCTGCACGCGGCGCTGGATTCGTTCGATCGCAGCCTGGAGGAAGCCCGGGACAGCGGAACGCTGGAGCCGCTGTTGGTCACGCAAGTGTCGTTGCCGGTGGTTCTGATAGGTTCCAGTGTGTATCCCTTTGCACTGACGACGCTGCGCGTGGCGGTTTACCTTGGCTGGGGCGCGGCGTTATTTGGGTTTCCGTTAGGGTCGGCGAATTGGCTTGCGGTTGTGGTGGTGCTGGCGGCCACTTTACTATCGTTCTCGGGATTAGGAATTTTGTCGTCAGCATATCTATTGCTGTTCAAGCGCGGGAATCCGTCGAAATGGTTTTTCCTGGGAGTATCGAGCCTGGTGGGAGGCATGTTATTCCCGGTGAGCATCCTGCCCGGATGGTTACAAATTGTGGCGCATCTGAATCCGGTAACGTATGCGCTCGACGCGATGCGAGCCGCGTTGCTCGACGGAGCAGGTTTGGCAGCGATCGCTCGGCCGCTGTTGATCTTGTTGCTGTTTGCGGTGGCTCTGCTACCAACTTCCATTTGGGTGTTTTCCTGGGCGTTGCAACGCACGAAGATTACCGGAACGCTGTCGCACCGATAATTGAGCAAAGAAGAATCGCTGAGGTAAAAAGAAACCGGCCCTGCAAGCAGAGCCGGTTTGTCGAGCCTGAGTTGTAGAGGCGGCTAGGACTTCTTTTTCTTTGCGCCGACCTTGGTTTCAATACCGCCCGTCAGTTGCTGTACCGCTTCCAGACCTTGTTTGGCTTGCGCGCCGTAGGTTCCGTTGGGGTCGAGTTCGATGGCCTTCTGGTAGGCTTCGACGGTTCCTGGTTTCAGGGTCACTTCCATCTTGTCGCCCACTTGTTTGTAGTCGGCCGAAGCTACGAGACAGGCGCCGAGGAGATACCAGCCTTGTGCGTTCTTAGGATCGACTTGCGTGGCCTTCTGGAGTGGTTCGACGGCTTCCTGCATGCGGCCCGCTTGATAGAGGCTGATACCAAAATTCCGCCAAGCCATGCCAGCATTGGCCGGATCGAGTTCCGCGCTCTTGCTGTAGGCGGCCTTGGCGTCGTCAATCTTGCCGGCGCGGGCGAGAACGTTGCCGAGATTGTTGTAGTAGCCGGCGTTGTCGGGCTTCGCGGCTACGGCCTGTTGATAGGCGTTGATGGCTTCATCATTCCGGCCCGCGAGGTCGTACGCCTCACCCATGCGCGCCCAGAACAGATGGACGTTGGGATCTTTTTCCGGAGCGGCCTTTTGCGCTTCCTGAAATTGACCGACCGCCTGAGTCCCTAAATCGGCTACTTTGGCCTTGGCGGCATCGCGCTGGTCCGCAGGAGCCTTAGCGAGATCGGCCTTCGCGGTGCGCTCCTGTTCAAGGAGAGCCATGCCTTGGTCAAAGTGTTGTTTCATGGCGTTGAATTTGGATTTCTCTTCTTCCTGCTTTTTTATTTGGGCGGCGGCTCCGGGATTTTGCTTTTCGAGAATGTCCTTGAAGTTCCAGGTGATGGGAGGAGTTTCCGTGCCGGAGTGCACTTCGGTGGTTACGTTGAATGGTTCTTTCACTTGAGGAGGCTGCACCGTAACGGTGTACTTGCCGGAGCGCAGGTTGACGAATTGAAACTTGCCATTCGCGTCCGTCTTGGTTTCTTGTGCCTGGCCCTGATCGCTCTTGAACTTGACGGGCAAATCCGCCCAAGGCTTACCGTCAAAATCGATAACCGTGCCCGAAATTGTTCCATCTTGCGCGGCCGCTCTTGGCGCCAGTAGAACAGCCAAGCCCAACGTGAACACTGCGGCCAGCGCGTATGCTTTCAATAATTTCGACATGCTCCGTTCTCCTTTTGTGCTCGAGGAGCACTGGCCGAGGAGTTCCAGCCAGTATGCCCCCATTATCGCTCATCTTCCAAAGATTCCAAGGGTTACAACGCCCTTCCCGCGAAACCTGCCGTCTGACCCCGGTAGGGGATGGGATCGGCAAATCCCGCTTCGGCAAACGCGCGCAAGCGTAACAAACAACTATCGCATTTGCCGCAAGCCAGGTCCTCGCCCTGATAGCACGACCACGTTAAGTGCAACGGAGCGCCCAGTTCCCTGCCACGCTGGATGATTTCGCTTTTCTTCATGGCAATTACGGGCGTAACCATTTCGATCTGCGTCTCCGGCCTGGTACCAATGCGGATTAGTTCCTGAAACACCCGGTAATACTCGGGGCGGCAATCGGGATAACCCGAACTGTCTTCGGCAACCGCACCAATATAAATGGCGGCGGCACCGATGGATTCAGCCCAACTGACGCCGACGCTCAAGAAATGAGCATTCCGGAAGGGTACATAGGTCACCGGAATCGCGGAATCGCCGGGGGCGGTTTGGGCTAACTCATTTTCGGGCACTTGGATTTTCGTGTCTGTGAGCGCTGACCCACCAATGGCACGAAAATGGTCGAGCTTTACCACCAGTCGTTGCTGGATTCCGAAGTAATCCGCGATTTCCTCGAAGGCCTGCCATTCCCGTTTTTCGGTGCGTTGGCCGTACATGGCGTGGAGCAGCGCGAGGTTTGAAACACCGTGGCGTTCGCGGGCGATGGCGGCGCAAACACAAGAGTCCATGCCCCCGCTGAGTAGAACGACGGCTTTATCTTGATTAGCCATGGCCGAAAGAGCCCCGTTGCGTTCTGTAAATGGAGAAGTTCATCAAACGCCGCGCGTGGCGGGGTCCCATACAATCTTGTGGAGTTGCAGGCCCAACCGCGTGCTTAATCCGTCTTCGAGCATCCATTCCACCAACTGGCGGGGCTCGAGTCCTTGCCATGCGCCCTTGGGATCTTCATGCACTGGGGAGAACAGAACGGCATGGACCCGTTCTTCGAGGTGATGTTCGCGGGTAAAATCACGAGCGAATTCATAATCCCTGCGAGAAGAGATGACGAACTTCACTTCATCTTTTTTGTTTAATTGCGGCAAGTTTCGCATTTCGAAGGTATCGGGCTCGCCGGAATCGGGACACTTGACGTCGACGATGCGGATAACGTCTTTGGGAAGATCGCCAATGAAGCGCTCGCCGCTGGTTTCGATCATGACCATGTAGCCGGCAGCCAGTAAATGTTCCGCGAGAGGATAGATGTCTTGCTGCAACAGAGGCTCGCCGCCGGTTATTTCCACGAGAGGAATGCCGGTAGGCTCACCATCGAGGCGGCGATTGAGGGCTTCGACACGCTCAAGAACATCTTCCACGGACATGTTCTGGCCGCCGTGAAAGGCGTATGCGGTATCGCACCATACGCAACGCAAGTTGCAGCCGGTGAGACGAACGAAAATGCAGGGTAAACCAGCGCGTGTTCCTTCTCCCTGAATCGATTTGAAGATTTCGGTGATGTGCATAACAACCTGCCGAGCCCCGGCGCACTATTGTCCGCTGGTGTTCACTTTCTTGCCCGAACGTTTCGATAGCCAGTAGATGCCGCCGAAAAAGAGAATCATGGCGATGACGAGGCGCGGGTAGCCGGGAGCAAACCCCATCATCCTGAGGACAACAATGTACCCAGCGGCCACCAGCAGAGCGGGAACGAGAATAATCAGAATCGAACGGTTCATGTTGGCCTCAATCCGCGGTCAGTTCCCGGGCCGATACTTAGCCATGGCGGTGTCGGTCTCCCAAACCACCACATCGGACACTTTTGCACCTGGGGGCAAATCTTTCAACTGGCCGTTGAGCTCATCGTAAAAATACTTCGCCATATTTTCCGCAGAGGGGTTCAAGGTGGTGAAAGGTTCCAGGTCGTTGATAAATTGATGGTCCAGGCGCTTGATGATGGCGCGCATAACTTCTTTCAGGCGAGAAAAATCCGCCAACAAACCAATGGAATCGAGTTGAGGGCCTTCGAGCGTAACTTGGACGCGGTAATTGTGGCCATGAGGGTTCTCGCACTTGCCCTTGTAGCCGCGCAAGGCGTGACCGGACGAGAAGGTTTCTTGAACGCTGACTTGAAACATAAAAGCTGAAATCCTCTTCTCTGGGGACCGACCGGTGGGTCAGCCGTTATTCAGGAAGCGCTCGACCTCCCCCAGGTCGTGGGTCCTGCGGTAGCGCGGCAATGACTCAAGGAAAATTTTACCATACGGCATACGGGTGATTCTTGTATCGAGCAGGGCCAGCACGCCGCGGTCGGTTTTGGTGCGAATGAGGCGACCGAAGCCTTGCTTTAACGCGAGGACTGCTTCGGGCACCTGGAATTCGGAGAACGGGTTGCGGCCTTCTTCCTGCAAGGCGCGGACTCGAGCGGCGACGACGGGATCGCTGGGCACGGCAAAGGGCAAGCGGTCGACGATCACGCAGGAGAGTTGCTCGCCGGGCACATCGACGCCCTGCCAAAAACTGGCGGTAGCGAAAAGAACAGAATGGGGAGTGGTTTTGAAACGTTCGAGGAGAACGGTGCGGGGCGCGGTGCCTTGAAGCAGCAAAGGGAAATCGACGCGATCGCCGACGCGGTCGAAGAGGTCGTTCATCTGCGCGTAACTGGTGAAGAGGCAAAACGCGCGGCCCTGACTTAATTCCAGGAGAGAGACGATTTCGTCGGCGGCCTTGGAGCCGAAGCCGGAATCACGCACATCTGGCATGCGTTCGGGAAGATACAGGAGGGCTTGGTGTTCGTAGTCGAATTCGGGAGGGAGTAAAGATTCCTTGGCGTGATCAACACCCATGCGCTGGCGAATGAACTCGAAACGGCCAGCG
Organism: Candidatus Acidiferrales bacterium; assembly: GCA_963759275.1. Lineage (GTDB taxonomy): Bacteria > Acidobacteriota > Terriglobia > Acidiferrales > UBA7541 > Acidiferrum. The sequence goes on from CAVWYZ010000007.1 coordinate 105,322, forward strand.
ACGGTGAGCGTGGCGGAAGTAAGAATGACGGTGTCGAAGGCTTCGAACAAGCGCTCACGGAGAATCTGGCTGACGTCGATGGGCGTGGCGGCGAGGAAAACACCTTTGTTTCTTCGCTCAAACCAGTAGACGTAATTTTTTTCGTTGGACTCGAACAGGAAGGCGAGCTCCTGACGAATTTCAAAGCTGCGGCGGGCGATACGCAGAAGCTCTTCGGGCTTGTTGGTTAAGGCGGCGAATTCGGTTTCCAGGCCCTTGAGAGCGTTCATCAGCGCGTCGTAGGCGTCGCGATTTTGCTCAAGGAAGGCTTCACGCTCGTTGCGAGAAAAGGGGAAACGGCCGTCTTTCGGTGGAAAACTGTCAAAGAAGTGGCGGCTTTTTTCGCGGATGCGTTGCGTTCTACGCAACAGACTGGGCGTGCCCTGGTGGATCAAGCGCATCATCTGGTCGGCGTCGCGAGCCAGTTCTTCGAAGCGGAAATTGGAGATTTGCTGGCCGAAGTAATCGCTGGCGACGTCTTCCATTTCGTGAGCTTCATCGAAGACGACGGCGGAATATTCGGGAAGGATGCTGCCGAAATCGTCGTGCTTAAGAGCGAGATCGGCGAAAAAGAGATGGTGATTGACGATGATGAGATCAGCTTCCTTGGCGCGGGTTTGCATCGCGGTAAGAAAACACTGCTCAAATTGCGGACATTTCTTGCCGGAGCAGGTGTCGCGGCGGGCGTCGATGCGCGACCAGAGCTCCGAATCGTCGGGAAGGAAGGTGAGTTCGGCGCGATCGCCGGTTTCGGTGAGCCTGGCCCAATCGCGAATCTGGCGAAAAGCGTCGACTTCCTCCATGCCTTTCAGCATGGGTTGATCGGCCATGGCGTGCATCTTGGCGAGGCAGAGGAAGTTGGAGCGGCCTTTCATGACGGCGACTTTCCATTCCGGAGCGAAGTGTTTTTGAAGGAAGGGCACGTCTTTCTGGAAGAGCTGTTCCTGAAGGGATTTGGTGGCGGTAGAAACCACGACGCGGCGGCCGCTGCAGATGGCGGGGAGCAGGTAGGCCAGAGTTTTGCCGGTACCGGTTCCGGCTTCGAGAATGGCGTGATGATGATTTTCGAAGGCGTCGTCGACCGCTTCGGCCATTTGTAACTGGGCGGGGCGGTGCTCGTAGCCACCGATCATGGAACGGTCGAGGAGACCGCCGGGACCGAAGATATCGCGCATGCTAGGTTTTCCGGAAGGGCGCGCGGGCGCGGAAGCGTCGTTCAGGGCGGCGGGAGCTGTGGCGCGATGAGTGGCAGGGATGGGCCGAGAGGACTTCGGAGGATGCGGGGAATCGTGGTCGTCCAAAGGGACATAGACCCGTTCGGCCGAATTACGGGGGGAGTTGGTATCGAGAGTTTCGGGTTTGGGTTTACGTTTCGCCAGAGTACGCCTGCTTGGATGTTTTGGGACTGAATGAATAACGATAGCACACTTGGTTTTGGCAGCGTTTTGCGGCTGGAGACGGCCGGGTCTGCTGTTCCGCAGCACAGTTAATAGTTGGGCACTCAGACTTGTTCGGGGTTAGGCGCGGATTGTGGAGGGCGATACAGTTTGATTGGGAATCCCAGGCGTCCCGAGTGTGTGTGATCTGCCAAATCCTGGCGTGGGGTGTGCGATGAATTCGAAGAAAATACTTTTGTTAGCGGCGCTTGCGGCGGTTTTCGCGGTGAGTTCGTGCAGCGGGTTGAACAGCTCGTGCACAACGAACTGCGGTGGTGGCAACGCGAATTTGAGCATCACGATTTCGGACACACCGCCCACGAATACGAGCGTAGTGAGTTTCAGCTTGCCGATCATCGGGATTACGCTGACACCATCGAGCGGAAGCGCGGTATCGGTGTTTTCGTCGAATCCCTCGACAGACTTTGAGCTGACGCGGTTACAGTCGGACACGAACCTGGTATTGGCCAATCAAACGGTGACGGCAGGGTCGTACACGGCGATCAATGTGACGGTGGCGGGCCCGACCGGAACCTTTGCGAACTCGTCGAGTGGGACCGTGGGCGCGTGCGTTGCGGGAGCGTTTTGCGGGATGACGGGAAATGCGGCCACGATTACATACACGTTTTCCTCGCCGCTGGTGCTGTCGAGCGGGGGGAACCAGTGGGTGGATCTGGATTTCAACTACAACAATGCGATCGTAACATCGAGTAACGTTGTGGGAATTGACGTGACCCAGCCGGGAGTGATGACAGTATCGAGCACGGTACCGGTGGGAGTGGCGAGCGGGAATTTTGCGAACATTGATGATTTCACGGGCGCGATCACGGCATTGTCTGGAACGAGTATTACGTTGCAATCGTCGTTGCGCGGAAGTTTGACGGCTGCGATCACATCGAGCACGCCATGGTACGACCCGCAAGGACAGTGCAATGGCGGAGGGAGCCAGTCTTGCGTGAGCGTGGGATCCATTGTGAGTCTACAGGGATTGCTCTCCACGTCGGGATTGGTGAACGCGACGTCGTTGGACGTTATCGATGCCTCGACGGCGCCAGCGGATGAAGTGGAAGGACTCATTTATCCGAGCAGTTGCAACGGCTCCGCGAGTTTCGGGATGATTCTGAGTGATAGCGTGATCTTCACGAGCGGTTCGCCGCTGACGACGTCGGGCTTCGGAAGTGGCGTTTGTTTAACGATCGACCCGTCGGCAACATATGGAATTGACACGGGAATCCTGTCGACGCAGGCAGTTTCGCCACACATTGGTTTCCAAAGTGGAAGCGACCTGCTGCCTGGGCAAACCGTGCGCGCGCGGATAACGGGTGCGGCCTCGGGAACCAACGGCGTAAACGTGACGGCGACGGGGATGCTTTTGCGGTACTCGCGGGTAACGGCGACCGTGTCGGTGGCGGCGAATGTGTTCACGGTCACGGGTCTACCGGGATATTTCCCGACGTTCTCGATACCAGCCCAAGTACAAACGTATACCGGCGCGACGTTGTTCGAGGGCACGACGGATCCGAACAGTTTGACTGGAACGGTGTCATTCAGCGCGTTCTTCGTGAATCCGACTGGCGGCGTGCAGTATCCGTTCTACGCGGCAAAGGTTCGACAACAATAGAGTTTCACCGCCTCCGCAGAGGCTGCGGGCCCCGGGAGTTTCCGGGGCCCGTTTTCTTTTTTGGGTAGAGCGGGCGGTCAGGATTGAAGCCACGGCAACGGCGGAAATAGCCGAGATCAGCTGATCATGCGGACATGGGGTCCAGCAGTGCTGGACCCCTACCAAGAATCGGGCGGGTCAGGCGGGGCTGACGGTGGTGTTGGGTGGCAGCGGTGTGCCGATGGGGCCACTGGGCATCGAAGGAATGTTGGGAGCGATGACCGGTTGGAGCCGGCGATAAAGTGCGATAGCGATGGCACCCATGCCCCAGACCCAAACGCCAAGTCTGACGATCCAGCCGACGTGAGGAATGGCTACGGCCACAACGACGATGATGACGCCGATCGCCATGCGTCCCACGGTCGGCCAAAACTCATCGGTCTTTCCCAGGATCAGACGACCGACGACTGAGCCCACAACGATGTAAGAACTGAACAGCGTGACCAGCCACAGGAAGAAAGCGGATAAGCCCACCAGCAATCCTACGATGGTGACACAGGCGAAGAAGGAAGCAATCAAGATGCCGGGCAGGACGAGCACGCCGAGTCCGATAGGAGCCCCGTACATTTCCGCAGACCTAAAGGTCTCCGCAGCAAACTTGGGCATAAGGGAAATCAGGACCAAGCCCAAAAGGATCCAGGCGCCAGACCAGATGATGCGCCAAATGTAATAGCCGAGGCCGCGTTCGGTGCGGGATTTGTGTTCGAGCTTCTTGTATTCGAGAGGAGAGGCGAGCTTAGCGCCAGAAGCTACGTCGGCTGGCTTGTCGCCCTCAAATTTACTGGTGCCGTTGATCTGAGCATGCGAAGAAATGGAAAGACTGTCGCCTTTGGCCTTGAGGTTGCCGTCGATGGTGCCCGAAATCGTGGCTTGGTTAAACATGGCGAGGACGTCGCGGCCCACGGTGCCGTCGAGAGTAACGATCTGAGCGAAGGCGGTGAAGTTATGGCCAATTTTGGCGGCAGAGTCGAGGTTCACGTCTTCGTTCATGGTCATGACGCTTTTTTCCACGGTGCCGGTGATCGTGATGTTGTTGGTAAAGGCGCGAACGTTGCCGTCGACCTGGCCGCTGACGCGGGCGGAACGAGCGAAGCAAATAAGATCGCCGGTGATGTGTCCACTGACTTCGACTTCCTGGCTGAAGGCGTAGACGTCGCCATCGATAGTGCCATCGACGCGGAGTTGCGAACCAAAGAAATAGAGATCTTTTTTCAGAACTTCATCCTTGCCGATTTCGAGGGACTGTTTTTCATGCATGTCCATGTCGACGTGCACACCCTGCGCGTGGGAGCGTGGCGCAGCCATGAGGAGGAGACCCATACTGGCGAAGAGGACGGCGAGTACCGTGCCACGCTTGAGGTATTTGCGGCCCAGGAAGAGAACGAATCCCGCGAAGGAAACCAGCGCGACCAACTCGACGAGAGTGAACATGGACTGCCATCCTTTCCAGAAAGCGCCTTGGAAGACGACGAGGCTGAGCAAGCTGGTGCCGTTGAAGCCGGCCTGCTCGAACTGCTGTTCCCACGGCTCGATATATCCGGAATAAAGAGAGTAGACACCCAGCAGAGCCATAGCGAAGACGACACCCCAGATCCACTGCATGGAGCGCCTCACTTTGGCCTGAAACTCGGCGATGCGTGCGGGCAGAGGCTCGTCTTGTTCGAGCATGGAGCGGGTAAGGAGGCGGGATTCCCGGTCGAGGACGCGAAGGAGAGTGAGACATTTATCGCAGGTTTGCGTGTGGAGAGACACTTCCTGAGCCTTCTGGCGATCGAGCTGACGCTCGACGTAGAGAAGCAGCGTCATTTCGTCCACGTGATTGTTTGCGGCATTGAGCGAATCGTTCACCGGATACCTCCCACAGCAAGCACACTGTTCTCACCCAGGGCTTGCCGGAGTTCGTGCCTGGCGCGCAGCAGGACTACACCCACGAAGGGCCTGCGAACGCCCAGAGCATCTGCAATTTCGTCGTAGCTCATGTCGGAGTAATAGCGCATGACGAGAGCCATGCGGGCACGCGCGCCGAGTTTGTCGAGAGCCTTGCGAACCTCTTCGCCGGTGCGCTCTTCGATGAGCCGTTCGAGTTGGTTGGGCTCGGGGGCTTCGAGCGGGAGATCATCCACATCTTCCATATCTTTATCGTGGCGGGCCTTGCGGCGACGCAGGAGGTCCCAACAATGGTTGGCGGCGACTTTATAGAGCCAGGCGGTGAAGGAGCGGCTGGTGTCGTACTGGACGAGTTTGTCGCGCAACTTCATGAAAATCTCCATCGTGGCGTCTTCCGCGTCCTCCTTGCTGGGAAGGGCACGTCTGCAAAAGCGAAAAATGGCCGGCGCATATTCCCGGTACAGGTCGCCCCAAGCTTGGGTATCCCCAGCCCGAGCCTGGGCGATTAAATCCGTAGGCTCCGATTTTGCCGGCACGCTGAAAAGGCCTGGTTTCGGCGGTTCCATAACTAAGTACGCAGGTGATGGCACAAAACTATCACAAGTTGCTATGGGAGAAGGAGGAAGACAGCAGGTGAAAGGGCAAGAAAAAATTAACGCGGTTTTCAGTTAAGTGTTGATTCTAAAAGGCATAGGGGAACCGAGGCGCGTAAGTGCGGATCCCAAAGGGTTTACAAACTGTTTGTTTTGATACGATTGCGCAACAAGACGAACCTGTTGCACAAGTGCGGATTCTAAAGGAGTTACCGGGGAAGGTGCGTAAGTGCGGAGAGGAAAGGGTTTAGGTGAAAAGTCGGTACGCGCCGGGGTAGAGAACGGCATGAACGAATGATAATTGATTAGTTATATTATGTCAAGAGAAATCTTACCCTCGGGGCGCGCCACGATTTGGCCCTGCGTTACGGGCAGTTTGGCTCGTGTTGGTTTGACCGTAAAAGCGGCGGCGCTTCGCCAGCAGGCTCAGGGCAAACACGCCGCCGCACGCCAAGGTTAGAAGTTGAACTTCGCCGCGAGTTGCAGGCTGCGCGGACCGCCGCTGCCGAGGAATGGATAGCCAATGCCGACATCGCCGGTGGCGGTGAGGTGGTAGTAACCGGAGGAGCGGCCGGTAGCCGGGTTGATGCCCTGCTGAGCGGCATCGGCGATGAACGCGGGCAAATAGGGGTTGGCGAAATTGGGATGGTTAAAGAGGTTATAGGCTTCGAAGCGCAGCTCCATGTTCAAGCGTTCCTTGATGGGGAATTTCTTGTAGATGGAGAAATCGAATTGGCGGAAATGGGGGCCGACGAGGGAGTTACGGCCGAGAGTTCCAAAATGGCGAGTGCCGGGAACGCAGGAAGCGGCAGAGCCATCGCCGATGGCGGGATTGTAAGTGCAAGGAACGGCGAACGAGCTTAGATCGAGGAAGCGGGTGGGATCGCTCTGGTTGTAGTGAACGGTGCCGACGATATCAGGACGGCCGTAGCCTTCGCCGCTGCCATCGAAATCATCTTCGAAATCGTAATTGAGATGGAAGGGCTGGCCGGTTTGGATGGTGACGATACCGTTGAGACCCCAGCCATTGCGGAGCCATTTCATACCGGAATCCGGGGAATCGGGAATCTGGTAAACGAAGTTCCATACGAAGCGCTGGCGGACATCGAAATTGGAATTGCCGCGATTGAAACCGATGGGCGCCTGACTGTCGTTGGGTTGGGAAGCGTTGGGAACGTAGTCTTCGCCGTCGCTGGCATCGTCGATGGAATGAGACCAGGTGTAGTTCATGGTGGAAGTGATGCCGTGCCAATTGTCGACGCGCCAACTGGTTTGCAGCGAGTTGTAGATGGAGTTGGCGGAAGCTTCCTGGTAATTGAGGTAGAAGAAATTGGAATTGAGGGCGCGCGGCACGCCGTAATCGTTGATGCAATTGCAGCCGAGGTCGGCGGCGGTGATCTGCGCTTGAGAAGGCTGATTGAGATCGCGGAAGCGAAGAAGTTTGTGGCCTTGGGAGCCGACATAGCTGACCTGCAAGGTCGATTTGCGACCGAGTTGCTGCTGAATGTTGATGTTGTAATTTTCCATGTAGGGCGTGCGCATGTGCTGATCGACGCCGAAGGCATCTCCCATGGGAGCAGCACCGCCAAAAACCGCGCAGGTGGCGGGGTTGGGGCACAAAGCGCCTCCGGCCAATCCCGCGGTAGAAATGGGATTGGGGCCGAAGCCGGCATAGGCGACGCCGGGATCGTAATAGCTATTCCAGGGTAGGTGGCCGAGGAACATGTCCTGAGAGAAGGCATCATAGAAGATGCCGAAACCGGCGCGAACGACGGTCTTCTGATGACCCGTGACGTCCCAAGCGACGCTGAGGCGAGGAGCCCAATTGTTGTAATCGGGCTGGTAAAGACGGCCCGGGCCAACGACGATGGGAGCTCCGGTGACGGGATCAATATTGGTGAAGTTGCCGTGCTTTTCCTGAACGATGCCGTAGTAGTCGTAGCGCAGGCCGAAGTTTACGGTGACCTGGTTGGTGACGCGGTAGCTGTCCTGGAAGTAAGCGGCGTTGGAATTTTGCAGGGTGTTGCGATTGGAATCGCCGGAGTACTGGAAGCCGCCGTCGGGAGTGCCGGCGAGAAAATCAGCGAAGGAGCTGAAGTTGAGGCGGCCGCGGAAGTAAGCGTCGAAGATCTGGGAGACGGTGGTGCGGCGGTATTCGTAGCCAAGCTTGAAATCGTGCTTGCCGACCTTCCAGGAAATATTGTCGATGAAGTGCCAGTTAGAATCGACGCGATGCCGCGTGGTGGAATAGCTGGCGCCAAGTTGGGGAAGGCCGCTGACGTCGATGACGGGCATGCCGAGGTCGACGCCGGTGCCACCGGTGTTGAGGCCGATGGAGGCGGGATCGAAATTGCGATCCTGCGGAGCAAAACCTTCACCGAAACGATTCCAACCCAGACGCGCTTCATTGACGGTGGAGGGCGTGAGCACGGAAACGAAAGAAAGGGCGACCATCTGAACGCGAGTGGGAGTGAAGGTGTTGTAGTTGGGAAGAGCGCCGCCGCCGACGAGTTCGAGCGGGAAGCTCTGATCGCTGTCGCCGATGAAATAGCGTCCGGTGAGGAGATTGTCTTTGTTGAAGTTGTGATCGACCTTGATCATGCCGCCATTGATTTTGTTGGAGAAGGGGGTGTTGAGGACGGTGTTGCTGGAAACGGCCGGACCATCGACAGGATTGCCGAGGCAAGAACCGGTGCCATTAGGAGTCGGCCAGCCCTTGCCGGCGGCAAGAAGGTTGGCGATAACCGGATTAATGCCGCCCGCAGGAGTGTTGTAGGTGATGTCGGCGGCGGTGGGAACGCAACCGGGAGTCGCTTGCGCGCCGGTTTCGCGCATGCCTTCGTAATCGATGAAGAAGAAAGTTTTGTCTTTGATGATCGGGCCGCCGAGCGAACCGCCGAATTGATTGGCGTGGAAAGGATTCTGCTCGACGCTTTTATCGTTGAAGAAATTGCGGGCGTCGAGAGCATTATTGCGGAAAAATTCGAAGAAGGAACCGTGGAGCAGGTTGGTGCCGCTTTTGGTGACGACGTTGACGACGCCGCCAGCGCTGCGACCGTATTCCGCCTCGAAGTTGGAGGCAACGTGAAGTTCCGCGATGGCTTCGATGGGAAGGATGGTGGCGGGAGTGCCGAAGACGCCGGCTTCGTTGATGGCCGGATCGTTGCGGTAGCCATCGTTCATGTCCGTGCCGTCGAGGAGGAAATTGTTGGAGCGGCCGCGGGCGCCGTTGACGGAGAAGATGCCGTAAGCGCCGGGAGAATCGGTGATCTGGTCGGGCGAGCCGGTGACGCCGGGAACGAGGAAGATGAGTTTCTGATAATCGCGGCCATTGACGGGGAGGCTGGTGACGATCTTGGATTCCACGATGCCGCCGAGCGTGTTGGAAGTGGACTCGACCATGGGGAGTTCTTCGCCGACGACTTCAACCTTTTGGGCGAGTTGACCGGGTTGAAGAGTGACGTCGGCGCGTCGCTCGGAAGAGACATCCACTTTGATGCCAGCGACGACGCCTTCCTTGAAGCCTTCCTTCTGAACGGTGACGGTGTAGTTGCCGATAGGGAGTTCGGGAGCGGAATAGCTGCCGTCGTCGGAGGTAACGACCGTGCGGGTAAGGCCGGTGTCGACGTTTTTGATGACGACAGTAGCGCCGGGGACAGCGGCTCCGGAGGAATCGGTCACGGTGCCGAGGATGGTGCCGCGAAAAGTCTGAGCGTGGGAGAAGGCGGGATGCAGAAGCAGAAGGGCGAAAACGAGAAATGCCAAAGCAGCCAGGTTAGGAAAAGACCTGTTCATCACGATCTCCTTGAGTACGGCCAAGTTGCATCTCGAAGCCCCGAGATGGATGAGACGCTTCCCCCGAGAAGCATCCGGGACACCCGGTGAAGTAGTGGGAAGCAAGATACTCAGGAAGGGCGGGGGAATCAAGTGGGAGAGACATAAATAGTTTTCATTGGTGCTATAGATGGAGCGGGGGTGAGTGGCTCGCTAGTTGTGGGTGGATGGGGTAGATTGGAAGATTGAAGAAGCGGCGGCGAAGTCCGCAGCTAGTGTGCCGGGGCGCTGTAGGAAGACCGGCGATATATGGGGAATAGGCGGAGGGAGCCGGCAAGGATGCCGGCGCTAGCGGTGGAGTGACTGCGATCGTTGGGAGAAACCCAAGACGCTGGCATGAAAGCCAGCGCTACAACGGCGGATTTGCGCGGGTATTGAAGTTGATTGCACGGCTGCAAAGGCGCTGGCGGGAAAGCCAGCGGTACATGACGGTATCGGGGAATTGACGAGAGAAAATGGGCGAGAAACTGCCATCGTTGGTGATTGTGGGGCGGCCGAATGTCGGCAAGTCCACGCTATTTAACCGCCTAACGGGAACGCGGCGAGCGATTGTGACGGACGAACCAGGGATCACGCGCGACCGGATTTACGGCAAGAGCGAGTGGCGCGGGCGGGTGTTGGAAATTGTGGACACCGGCGGAATCATCCCGAATGACAAGGCCCTGATTCCGACGGAAATTTTACGTCAGGCGCGAGTGGCGATTGAGAAGGCGGCGCTGCTGGTGCTGGTGGTGGATAGCACAGCGGGGCTGACGCCACTGGACCAGGAATTGGCGAGGCTGCTGCGGACGACGGGACGGCCGTTTGTGGTGGCGGTAAATAAAGTGGATTCGACATTGCAAGAAGTGAACGCAGGCGTATTTCACGCGCTGGGCCTGCCGGTGTTTCCGATCGCGGCGGAACATGGAACCGGCGTGGACGATTTGCTGGATGCGGCGTTGGAACAGATTAAAGGGCAGAGCGTGGAGGAACAGGCCGAGCCGGCGAAGGCGGTGGAGATTGCAATTATCGGGCGGCCGAACGTGGGAAAGTCGACGCTGTTGAACCGGATGGCGGAGGAAGAGCGGTCGATTGTGTCGCCGATCCCGGGAACGACAATGGATAGCGTGGACACAGACGTGGTGAGGAATGGGAAGCTGTACCGGTTTGTGGACACAGCGGGTATCCGGCGCAAGGGAAAAACAAATTTGGTGGCGGAAAAGTTGAGCGTGGTGATGGCGAAGCGCGGACTGGAACGCGCGGATGTAGCCATTCTGGTGGTTGATGGCGTGCAGGGCGTGACACAGGGAGACGCGACCATTGCGAGTTACGCGGAGCAGTCTGGGCGGTCGGTGATTATTGTGGTGAACAAGTGGGACCTGGCGGTGGAAGCGGCGCAAGCGGCTGCGGATGTGTCGGCGAAATCCGCGAAGGGCAAAGAGAAACAGGCGAGAGAAGGAAATCCACCGCGGCGGGAGATTGATAAAGGGAAGCTGTTGGGCGACTACGAAACGATGGTGAAGGAGAAGTTCAAGTTTTTGAGTTACGCGCCGGTGATTTTTCTATCGGCGAAGACGGGCGAGCGGGCGCAGAAATTGTATCCGCTGATCGACCAGGTGGCGACGGAACGGGTGCGGAAGATTTCCACGCCGGACTTGAACCGCTGGTTGAAAGAAGACGTGGACCTGCAACGTGCGACCAATCCGAAGGCGCGGCCGGTGCGGATTTACTACATCACGCAGGCGAAAACGGCGCCGCCGGTATTTTTGTTGTTTACGAATCAGAAGAAGCCGCTGCACTTTAATTTTGAGCGATTTTTGGAGAACCAGTTACGGGCGAAATGGCCGTTTATCGGAACGCCCGTGCGTTTTATACAGAGATTGAAGAAACGAGGAGAGCGGGAAAGAGCGACGGCCGGTGAGGAGTGAGTGCGCTAGTTGGGAGAAACCCAAGACGCTGGCATGAAAGCCAGCGCTACAAGGGAATGGGCGGGGGGAGCCGACGAGGATGCCGGCGCGACCCGTGCGTAAGAAGAGCGAAGTAATGGAGGGAGTTGACTTGACGGGTTTTTCGCCTAGGATGGAAGTTGCCCCGCCTGAAGATGATCGCCGAGATGGAATGATGAGCCACGCCGCTCCCGCATCTGTTTCCGAGGAAACTCGACACTACCGGATTGGCGAAGTGAGCCGGCTGACGGAGTTGAAGCCGTTTGTGCTGCGGTATTGGGAGTCGGAATTTCCGATGTTGGAGCCGGTGAAAAGTGCGAATGGGCACCGGCTGTATCGTCAAGAAGATGTGGATCTGGTGCTAAAGATCAAGCGACTCCTGTATGACGAAGGATTCACGATTGCGGGAGCGCGGCGGCACCTGAAGGAATTGGCAAGTGGTGGTGAGGCAGGCGAGGGCGGTGGTCACGGATCGAGCTTGGGAGATGCGCCGACCACGCAATTGAGCCGGAAAATGCTGCTGGATTTACGCGATGGGTTGCGCAGTTTCTTGACGCTGTTAGAAGGCAAGTGATAGCCTTGAAATTGGTTCGTACGGTCGGGGCGTAGCGCAGTCTGGTAGCGCGCACGCTTGGGGTGCGTGAGGTCCCCGGTTCAAATCCGGGCGCCCCGACCATTTAATTCACAGACTTAGGGAAAGCCTCGGAAATCTCGGCTGGGAGTTGGTGCACATTCTGGTGCACACCTCCTCAAGAACCGGTTGTTCAGATATTTGCACCAAAGATCGTGCGCCGTCCGCTTCGCTGCCATTCGAATGTGGCTGTAGTGTTCCAACATTCTCTTGGAGACGTGCCCAGCGATTGCCATTAAGGTATGCTCGCTCGCGTGAGATTCAGCTAGTTTGGTGATACACGTATGCCGTAGGTCGTGGAAGCGGCAATAGAACCCAGCCTGTTTTAGAGCAGAGCGCCAAGCTGATCTCCACCTCCCGAGCGGGTGGGATCGATCCGTTTGGATTCACACCCTGGGAAAACGTAATGCTCCGGGAAGGCACCAGGATAGCGGCTTGCGCCCACCGTAAAAGAGCCTGCCACGCGGTAAGGTTCAGCGGAATGGCGCGACCGGTTCCGGCTTCCCACTTGGAGTGGCCGACTACAAGGGTGCGCTTCTCGAGATCAATTTGCGACCACCGTAACCGTCTAATTGCGACGCGTCCCGTACGGCCGGTGGCTCCTGTGATGACGATCATTCGGGCCTCAAGTAGATTGCGCGAAGCAATTTCGTGGCTATGGCGGCAGACGCAGATGGGAGTATAACGAAGATGCGGAATCCGAGAAGCAAGGATTGCCAAGTGAGGGGGGGCCGGTGAATAAAATCATGCGAGGACTGCGGCTGTTGACAGCATTGGGGCTTCTGATTGTTACGAGGACGCCGGCGCAGACGATGACGAGCGATCTGGTTGGCGGCGAAACATTGAGTGCCAGTGAGAGTGTTGCGGAAGGCAACGGATTCGCAGGGCAGAACGTGGCTGCCTGCAACGATCCTTCGAATGGGATCGCGTATGTGGGGGGATCTTGTGCGTCGGCGTGGGGCGGTGGTGATATCGGCGCACAGATAAATGTGGCTTACGGCGGGTTGTCGTCACCTGGAGGGAAAATCATGGTAATCCCGCAGACGACAGGGCAATGCTACGAGTTCGCGACGCCAATACTTTTCACGACAGCGTCAAAGTACGTGTTGCTGGAGGGCGCCGGCGCCGAATCGCAGATCGGGGTGAGCAGCAACGGCGCGTGCCTGAATTACACGCCCGCGACCAGGACAACCGCAATCACGATGGATTACGTCCCGTCGAATGGTGGTGGTGCAACGCGCAACCATGGCATGCGCAATCTGCGGCTGATCAACCGGCAGTGCAACACGATGGGTGGGTGCTCGTCATTGGCGACGGGGATTTCCTGCACCAGCAAGAATGCGGGATGTCAAACCGCGACGTTCGACCACACGTCGATCATCGGATTCGGAACGGGGCTGGATCTGGTGAAGCCGACGACCGGCAACCGCGCCAGCTGGGGTGTACTGCTGTTCGGCGGAGCGTGCTCGTACAATACGACATGCCTTTCGATCGCCTCTGGAATCGAGATGGTGAAGATGGAAGATGAAGTCGTGCTGGGGAATGCGACGGGCGTCACCATGGGTTCCAGTTCCGATTTCGTGATAGCGAAGAGCCACTGCGACTCCAACACGATAATTTGCGTGGTTTCAACGGGAGGACATGTTTCCGCGACCGATAACCATTACGAGAATCAGGGCGTGAACAACATGGCCATGATCAATGCAGGCTTAACCTTGGACGTTAAGGGCGGATTTGCGTTGGATGATTGTGCGTCGGCCGCGGCCTGTGGAGGAGTCACCCCGAAGTACTGGTTTAATGCGCCGCTGCTGACGTCGACGGGACTTTCCATATTTTCAGCGGGACGCATACCGGTTCACGTATTCGCGTACGCCAGCGGGGCGATGGTGACGGGATTCATCAATGTGAGCAACGTAATTCCGCACGACAACGTTATCTCGACCGTGTCCGGGAATGCGATCTTCAACCAGCTTGGAGCGGGTCCTGCGACGCTAGAGGCGGCGATGTTCATGGCGGATAGCGGAGTTGCTGCGACATTCACGTGCGCCGAAGTTGGCGCTATCACTGGTTGGGGTAGCGGAGGCCGTTGCAGTAACCCGCAAGGGGGAAATCAGCGGTTTCAGTTCACGATGGCGGCGAGTGGACAGGGAATCACGGCGAACCCGACGGTGCAGATTACGCTGGCGGTACCGTGGCCGTCTGCGCCGCTGTACTTATGCAAGATGGTGGGAGGATCGGCCGCACCGGCACCGATCACCGGAGAGCAAAGCAAAATCAGCACGAGCACGATTGGACCGTTAATGTATCAGGGCACACCATCGAGCGGACAGACGGTGATTATTTCGTGCTTGGGGATGTGATGGGCGTAATTGAAATTTTGTTGGGTGCGATTCGCGCGCGACGTTGCAGATTGAGGGTGTTTTGTATGAGCTTTGGGCTTCGTCGATTTTTCAGCGTGCGGAGCGGTACGAGGGCGTGCGGTGGATCAACATTTATCTGTTGCGGTTGCTGTATATGATGTTCTTTGTGTTGGGTAAGGAGACGTGGACACACGTTCTGACGCACCAAGGACCATAGGAGCCGGTCAATGCGGTGGCGTGGTGCGTGTGGACGGGGTTCGCGTAGTTGGCGGGGATTGGAATCTTACGTCCGGTGAAGATGATCCCGATCGTGTTGCTGAAAATATTCTACAAATTGCTATGGCTGGGGCTGGTGGCGTATCCGTTGTGGTCGACGAGGAAGCTGGCGGGATCGCCAGCGGAAGGAATCACCTCTGAGTTTTTGTGGGTGCTACAACCCATCGTCGCGGTGCCTTGGGGATATGCGTTTACGACGTACATTTATAAGGCGAAGGAAGCCTAGAAGGGGACATCGGAACGCCTTTGCGATTGTTGGGAAAACAGAACACCAGAGGCGCGGTGCCTAGCGGTGGTTGGCGCTACTTTTCGGTAACGCGGAGAGAGATGCGGCGATTCTTCTGACGGCCTTCGTCGGTGGTGTTATCGGCGATGGGGTGGTCTTCGCCGTAGCCCTGGGCTTCCTGCGTGAACATCTGGATGAGTATTTGGATGGGCTGGGTGAGCAGGCTGTGAAGCGTGCGGAAGAGCGCCGCAAGGAAAGGAAGGCAGCCGACGAAGATTCGCGGATTTGCGCAACTCGTCGTGCAGTTCGCCACCGAAAGGTGGGAAGGTAAATCCATGTCGACGGCTTGGACAATCCCAGTCTTCACAAGGTCATCGTCGCAGACTCGATCAATCCCAAAACCTGGCAACGTTCGCGAATTCAAGTTCTACCGTGCGCCTAAATCGCACCTCGCGCTCCACCGGCACCGCAGAGAAGCGATTCTCACAGCCAGCAGCAGACTTGAGGCTTTGCGCAACCCTGCGCCCGTTGGGCATGCGTTGGGCATCCATCCGGTGAAAAACTCTTCGACGATGCGCACCGCGCGGCAGGAACTGCATTGACATCTTGAGTTCACGGATGTGCGCGCTTCTCTCCATCGCTACCGCGCCAACGTCTCTATTGCAGCAGTCCGAACACGACCACTCCGGTTACCGTTCCTACATACACTTTCCCGTTCACGATAGTCGGTGGAACAAACTTGCTTCCCCACGCGAATTGGTCGCGGCTGCCCATCTGGTCGCTGTTGTAGAGTTCTTTCAGACTAATCGCGTCGTAAGCGTGTAAAGTTCCAGCTTGTGTGCCGCCCTGCACCGCCCACACGATCCCATTGCTCGGACCATTTGCCGAGACGCTCGGTGTCGCCCCGGGATACGCGAAGCTGTTAGCCGATTGCGCGGTGGCACTGCCGGAAAGTTTGCCGTTGCTGAAAGTGAAAGCCTGCAGGGGGCTCGCCACCGACGCATAATACACGGTGTTTTTGAAGTACGCTGGCATCGCCCAAACCCCGCCTGGCAGCACCCCAACGAGTTTTTGATAAACGTTGATATCGTTTGCGCTCAACTTGCCCATGGCGTCGCGATTCACCACGTATAGGTTCGAATCTTTGCCGGCACCCACCGCCAGATGCAGCGTGTGCCCCGCTCCGTCGCTCAGGTCTGGCAGCACCATCGCGCCCCCGGAACCGAAATCTACGTCGCCGATATTCTCTTCCGCGTAATTTTCCATTACAAAATAGTCGGCGACCGCCAGCCCACCGCCGCCCGTCGAAAGCTTCAGGAAGGAGTTTCCAAAGTCACCGTTGGCCGGAAAATCGCTGCTGTTCAGCGTCGCGTCGAAATCTCCATTGGCGTCGGCAAAATAAATGTTGCCCGCGCTGTCCGCGGCTGGCCCCGCTCCCGACATCCAAATGGCTCCGTCACTTCCATTGGGCGTCACATTCAGCACACTTGTCTGCGCCAACGTCGACGCGCTATACGCGATGACCCAGCCCGTATACGGCCGGACATCCCAGTGCGAAGCCCACGTCGTATAGATAACCCCGTTCAACAGCAGGAGTGCGGCGCGTTCACGGTACTGCCGGGGATCGAATATTACGTTGGTGCCGTCACTATTGTCGCCCGTCCCCGGATAGGTCGCGTGAATCTCCACCGGGCCGCCGAATAGTTCACTTCCCGTCGTCAGATCCAGTGCGTGAAGCCGCTGATGGTAATTGCCTGAACCGTCCTTCGAAGCAGCTACCACATAGACCGCGCCATGCCCGCCCATCGTGCGATCAATTGCCGGAGTCGCATTTACTCCAATTTGCCCGCATGGCGGACAGCCGGGATCATCCGATGGGCTTTCGCCCGTTCCCAAGGTTGTGACCCGCCACATCGTTCCACCCGAATCGGCATCAAGTGCGTACACCGATCCGTTTTCCGTCGCCACGATCAGCAGATGGTGCGTGCCTTGATTCGGAATTGTCACGTTCGAGACGTACAGCGGTTCGGCGTCAACGACTCCATCCATTGCATAGGAAGCAATCTTACCGAATGTCGTTGCATTCACGTTGCTGGTCGTCAGAATCGCCTCGGTGAGGTTCTGTCCGGTGCGCGCGTTGTCGTTGTGGGAAGTCAGTACGTCGGTGGTCGGTGCTACCGTGAGCGTCGCCGCGCTACTCTTAGCGCTCCCTGCCCCGTTGGAAACCACCACGTTGAATTGCGCACCGCCGTCTGCCATGCTGGTCGCGTTAGTGGTGTAACTCGCTCGATTCGCTCCCGCAATCGCGGTGCCGCCTCTTTCCCAACGGTACTTCAACTCGCCGGGCCCGCTCGCCGCCACCGAAAAAGTGGCCGTCTGGCCGGCGACCACGGTCTTATCGGTGGGCTGCGTCGCAATCGTCGGAGGCACACCACCGCATCCGGCACATATCGCAAAACCCATAAAAATAATTACAAATAAACATACCGCTACACGATTCGATTTGTCCAAGGGCGGATCCTGACCGGCCGAAGTATACCAAGAGTTCCTATTTTATGGAAAGCCTCTTACAACACACGCCCCCTAAAACGCATATTGCATCGACAACGTCACCAGGTTCGCGTGAAAATTCCGCGGCGACTCAGCACCATCGCTGGCTCGAAGTTTCATCACATTGTTGCTTCCGCCATTGGGCACCCAGATGTTCGTGCCATCGTTCTTGCGGTGAGAGACCACCAGGATCCGGCGGTGAGGCGACCGGACTAATGATAATTGGCCTTTCGATGTCCAAGTGCCACTGACCCGAGTTAGATGAGTCTCCCGCCTCCAATTGTTCAAGCCTTTCCTCCAAATCCTTTAGTTTTTCTTCGAGCTCTTCTACGCCGGCATCCCGTTTTTCAAACATATACAGTACAACAGCTGCCGCGACAGTCAGGATGATCCAGGGGATGTACACCGGGCCTCCTGTCCGCCGTACTAACCATTTCATGTTTTTTGCCTCCGACCAATCTAGGAATTTTTTGTGAGACGTGGATAGCGGATGACGAGAATCTATTACAAGGGGCCGATACAGGCGAGATCGTGCGCCAGAATCACCTGTGTTCGCGAGGGAAGGGCATTCCAGACGGCGCTGTGAATTTTCTGACTGTGCCTTGCGTCCAAACGCGGGAAATTCAACGCTGCTTTGGTGCACAATTTGGTGCACACCTAGATCAATCCCGGTCGTACTCAGTCGCACTCGCGGATCGCTTCTGAGAGGCTGGAAGCCCTTATAAACATTGGCTCGAGCCCACTTGGTAGCTCACCGTCGCAAACCATGCAATGCAACCGTTTTACGCTTGGGGCGCGTGAGGTCCCCGGTTCAAATCCGGGCCTTCCTGATATACAATCACGGGTTCTACAGCTTTGAGTTGAGGTGTGAGGAGAGGATTATGAAGATGCGTGTGTGGACTGGGTTGTGCTCTGTTCTGACGATGGTGCTATTGGCGGCGCCGCTGGGTGTTGCGCAGAAAAGCGCGGAGACGAAGGCGGGAGTGCTAAAAGCAGCAGAGGTGGGAGACAAGCTTTTTCCGGACAAGGTGTTTTTCCGAGGACAATCCGCTTCGGTGCAGGCACGAAATAGCGCGGGAGTGCGGTACGCGGACGGGTTCCTGGTGATGGCGGCGCTGGTGGATAGTTCGGGATATTCGAGTGGGTTGAAGGAAAAGTATCAAGGGTATTTGTTTGCGGAAGTGCCGGTGGAAATTGGAGGGCAGACGCTGAAGCCGGGCGCGTACGGATTCGGTTTTCTGGACGGCAACAAGCTCGTGGTGATGGACATCGCGGCGAATGATGTGCTGCAGACAAGTTCGGTGAAGGACGCGGAAGTGAAACATCCGGTGCCGCTGCAGATTGTAGCGGGGACGGATGGGAAGTACCGGTTGTATAAAGGACGGGATTATGTGGAGTTTTCGCGGGTGAAGTGAAGGGGCGATGGCGAGTGATGAGTGGCGAGTAGCGAGTTCTAAAAGGCAATTCCTGAGGGCTAGCCGAACGGACGAAGAAAAGAAAGAGAGATTCCTCACTTCGTGGACTCCGCCTGCCTACGGCAGGCAGGTTCGGAATGACGGGTTTGACAGGTAGACGAGTTTGTTTGTGGATCGGTCGAGATGCCTTCCAGGACTCAGGGCAAGTCCTTCGCTGCGCCTGCTTGCCGCAGGCAGGCTCAGGATGACAGTCTTTTTTTTGAGAGGGGAATTTGGCGGTGTGCAGCGAAAAAAAGATACTGCTGACGGTTTAAGTCAGAGAGAAAAAACGAAGAGGGGGCTGAAGGTCAGCCCTCTCTTTTTTTCGCGGTGGCACGCGGTTGATCAGGCGTTTTTAATTTGGTTCGAAGCAGCGTCCCAAACTACCGGGGACTTGCGGAAATAGGATTGGTTGGCCATATGGCAGGCGAGCGCGGCGTTGTGCCCGAAGACGGCGTCTTCGGTAAGCGGTTTGCGGCTGCGCACCGCCTGGAAATAAGCCCACATGTGCGGACGCTCGTCGTCCCAATCGTCGCCCTTGTAGGTATAGGCTTCGGAGAGAGGTTCCTGGCCGGGAGCAGGGTCGTGCTCTTCGTGCCATTTTTTGTAATAAGCTTCGCGCAAATCGTGAGGGAAGCTGGAGGCGTAATAACTGGGAGCGGAATCTTCGCCGGTTTGCGGATAGAGAGCGATACCGAATTCCGTGACTTCGAGAATGCCCTTGGAACCCTGGAAGCGGTAGGTTTCCGGAGTTTCGCAACCCAGATTGAGGCGGAGATAGACAGGGATTTTGCCGTATTCGAAGAGGGTGGCTTGCACGTCTGGCATATTGCGGCCATCGGGGAAACGCAGAATCCCGCCGAAAGAAGAAGCGCGAGCGGGCGGCTCATTCCAACTCATCATAAAGTTCATGCCGCTGACGAGGTGAACGAGGAGATCGCCGGCGACACCGGTGCCATATTCCCTCCAGCAGCGCCAGCGAGCAAAAATTTTGCCGTCGAAATCGCGTTTGGGGACCGTGCCCTGCCAGGTGTCCCAGTCAAGCGTGGTGGTGGAAAGATCGGGAGGAACGGGATAGACCCACGCGCCGGTGGGATCGTTGCGGCCGAGGGAACCCTCGATGAGATTCAGATCGCCGATAGCGCCCTGGGCAAGCATTTCCTTGGCTTTTCTGCACACCACGGAACTGACGCGCTGCGAACCGATCTGGACAATGCGGTTTGTCCTTTTGGCAGCAGCGACCATTTCGACGCCTTCTTCGGCGGCGTGGGACATGGGCTTCTCGAGGTAGATGTCTTTGCCGGCGCTGACGGTGTCGACAAAGACTTGCTTATGCCAGTGATCGGGAACCGCGGCGATGATGCAGTCGATGTCTTTGTTATCGAGGAGTTCCTTGTAGTGGCGGGTGGTGGTGATTTTAGCACCGGCAATTTCCTTGGCGAGAGTGTGGCGGCCATCGTAGAGATCGGCGGCGGCGATGCACTCCGTACCGGGAAGGCCGACGGCGGTGGAGAGCAGTCCGTTACCCTGCATGCCAATGCCAATGATGCCGAAGCGTATACGGTCACTGGGCGCGGCCATTTCCAGCCGCGAGGGAATGCTATCGGGTTCGAGAAGAATACGTTTTGAAGCGATCATCGCCGCGCTTGTACCCGCAGTGGTCTGCAGGAAGGAGCGGCGAGTAATTTGATTTTTGCTCATAATTTTCTCCGTAGTAAGCGAATGAGTGCGTTTCGTGCTAGTGCAAGGGTTGAATGCTGACATCTTTGAAGAAAACGATATCGTTGTCGCTGTGATTTTGCAGTCCGAACCAGCCTTCCGCGGGACGAGGGCCACGCTGAGGTTCAAAATCGAATTTCTTGGCAGGAACAGGCTGGCCTTCGGTGTAATCGGTGACCTTTTGGCCGTTGACTTCGACGATGGTGTGCAGGCCGTCGAGAGTGATGATCATGGTGTTCCACTCGGGGCCGGGCTTGCCGGGCTTGGAGAGCGGCTTGGTGAGGGAATAGAGAGTGCCGGTGACGTGATACTCGTCTTCGCCGGAAGTTTCCGGATGGTTATCGATCTGGACTTCGTAGCCATAGTGGACGGGCATCCATTCCTCGCGAGGCTCGATGGGAATGCGAATGAAAACGCCGGAGTTGTCGTTATTGTCGCGCATTTTGTATACGACACGGATTTTGCAATTGCCGACCTTACCGCCGGTCCAATAGAGAAGGCCCATGCCACCGTGAGTTTTGATCAAGCCATCTTCTACGGTGTCGCCGCCGGGCCCGACGTGCTTCCAGCCGGTGAGGTCCTTACCGTTGAATAATGGTTTCCATTGCGCTTCCGGAACACGCGCGGCAACCAGGAATACGGCCGCCACGACAACGAGAAAAGCACTGCACTTGCGCATCCAACACCTTCCTTTCCGTAGTTATGAAGCAAAAACATTGCGAAGAAGAAACCAGACGTTGGCCGGGCGCTCGGCGAGCCGGCGCACAAACCAGGGATACCAATAAGTGCCATAGGCGACGAGAACGACGGAACGGCATCCGGATTGCGCGAGGCGTTCCTGTTCGGCGCGCTGAATGCCGTAGAGCATTTGCACTTCGAGTTCGGTTTGGGAAATTCCTTGCGCTGCGAGTAAGTCGCTGATGCGGTGGATGAGGGGCACGTCGTGAGTGCCGAAGGCCGCGCGTGGGCAAGTTCCCGCGCGATGGGCGAGGAGCATTTCCTGGGCGAGAGCGAAATAGTTTTCGTCCACGTCGGATTTCTTCGGAAAAGCGACGGTGGGGAGTTCTTTGTAAGCACCCTTGACGAGACGGATGGAAGGGCGCAAAGGCAAGAGGTCTGCTAAGTCTTTTTTTGTGCGGTAGAGATAAGCCTGGAGGCAAATGCCGACATTGGGATAATTTTTGAGAGCGCGTTTATAAAGGTCGAGGGTGGCGTCGACGTAATTGCTTGCCTCCATATCGACCCAGAGCGTGGCGGAGGAGTTTTCATGGCGGAGCAAGTTTTCCAGATTATCGAAACAAAGATCGGGCGACAGATCGAGACCCAACTGGGTGAGCTTGACGGAAATCTCGGTGGGGAGATTCGCGTTGTGAATGCAGTCGAGCACTTCGAGGTAATGCTCGGTAACGCGGAGGGCTTCGGCGCGGTCGGAAACATTTTCGCCGAGATGGGTAAAGATGGAGCGGATATTTTTTTGCAAGAGGGTTTGCGCGGCGAACAAAGCGGCGTCGAGAGTTTCTCCGGGCATGAAGCGGGAGACACTGCGACGGACAAAGGGAAAGTTCGCGGCATGATCGCGCAACCAGGCGTTTTGCGAGGCGGCCAGCAACATCGAGCGCATCAGCGCCATGGGCCTTCCGTACCTCCAAGAGGGAGCGAATGCGAAGGGATGATGGTAACGAGGGTATTCTAGCCGGGAATGGAGGGTAGTGGCAATTTTAGATGAAGAGAGAAAGGCGTGGTGGGTTGCTTGAAGTTGGCGTTGAGATCCCTTCCAGGGCCAGCCTTCGTCGCAAAAAACGCTCCTCAGGATGACACCGTCGGTATTAGAGGTGTTGGTGCAATCCAAGTTGACTGGGTTAGTGGGCAGCGACGGAGAAGGCGGAGGGTTCGAGGGAGAGGGCGGCGGAGAGAAGCTTGGAGAGTTGGTCGGGGAGAGCGGGGGCGGAGGAGCCGAGGCGTTGGCGCGTGGCGGTGACGGCGGCGGCGATGGCGTCGAGTTCCTGGCCGGGATTCGTACTCATGAGATCTTGGGCGCGATAGAAGCAGGCAAGGACCAGGCGCTCGGACTGCTGGTGGCGGCGTAAGAACTGGCCGTAGTTGTACCAGTCGATCGCCGTAGCGCGAGGCTCGCCTTGGGTTTCGTCAACGATTAGTGCTTGCTGAAAGAATTGCGCGGCATCGCCGATGTTACCAGCGCGCTCCTGAGCGTCGGCGGAGTGCGCGAGAGCCAGCGTCTGCAACGAGGGATTCTTGATTTTTTCGGCGAACTGAGCGGCAGCACGATAGCCGACGAGGGCTTGGGGAATTTGTTGAGCCGCGGCGTCAGCATCGGCGACTTTGATTAAAGCGGAAATGATGGTGAGCTGTTCGGCGGCGTGCTCGGCGGGATGTTTCGGGACAATTTGCAAATAGGCGCGATAGTGGCGGGCGGCCGCTTGCAATTCGCCGCGCTGTTCGAGGGCCTGCGCGAGATAGAGTTGCGCGTTGCCCTGCAAAGGATCGGCGGCGACAGCACGCTGCCAACTGTCCACAGCTTCTTCGGGATGGCCGAGGCGTTGCGCGAGGAGACCGTAATTGACGAGAGCGTTGGCGTCCTGCGGAGAACGGGCGAGGAGTTGGCGATACAACGCATAAGCATCGGCGTCGCGTCCGGAGACGATTAGGCCACGCGCGTATTGCTCCTGCAAACCCAAATTGGCGGGGCTAAGAGCTGCGGCGCGTTGTAATGCT
Organism: Candidatus Acidiferrales bacterium; assembly: GCA_963759275.1. GTDB lineage: Bacteria > Acidobacteriota > Terriglobia > Acidiferrales > UBA7541 > Acidiferrum. The sequence goes on from CAVWYZ010000007.1 coordinate 128,645, forward strand.
GCGAGCGCTAACGCGGAATTGCCAGCACGGTCGGCGGCGTGGGCGAGGCGAGTCTGCACGGAGCTGTCGTCAGGATTGAGACGCGCGGCGCGTTCTAACGAGGTCAAGCTGGCGGAAACATTGGCCCAGTAAAAATGGAGTTGGTCCAGAACGCCCCAGAGAAGCAAGAGCAGGAGCATCGCGACGCGGAGCAGACGAGCGGCGGGCGTCCTACCGGCGATCCAATGGAACACGGAAGCGAAGGGAGGAGGCTCTTCGTTATCGGTGGCAGTTCCCTGCCCTTTGTTGAGCAGGAAAGAGGCGATGCGGGAATCGCGGAGCTTCCAGATAGCGCCATCGAGCAGGAAATGGTGGAGATTCACGAGCGCGGTGAAGGTTAAGAAGCTGGCAGCAAAATCGGCATGAAAGACGCGGCTGGCGAGCCACGGTCCGGGAATGAAAAGCGCAATGCCGCCCGCGACGAGCGTCAGGAGATAGCGAGGAAAACTCCAAGAGGATTGGCCAGCGGCGCGGGCTTCTTTGGCCTGATAGTAGCTGGTGATCCAGAGATATTGGGCGGAATGGAGGACGGCGAGAATGCCACTGGAATAGCGGGTCTGCGGGATTTCTTTGCCGCTGGAGAGTTCGATTATGGCGGGGAGCAAGAACCAGAGAAATTGCGTGGTGGTAAGAGTGATGCTGGGAAGCAACGCTTTCCAGGAAGAGCGACGAGAGAGAGAAACCAGAGCCCAAGCGCTGGCGGCGATGAAAAACAAGCCGAGCATGATACGAACGGGAAGAGTAAATCTGGCGGGAAGACCGAGAGAGAGGATCAAGGGATCGGCGGAAGAACCGGTGTGGAAGCTGAAGAGCAACATGAGGTAGGAAGCGATGAAGGCGAGGTGGAGCGCCTGGCGCTCACCGTCGGTGGGAGTAACGCCGGCACGACGCGCGAACATCATCAGGAGGCCGTAGTTTTGACCGGTGTAATGCCACGGACTCCAACAAATGTAGAGAGTGAAAATCCAGGGGAGCAGCGGTAACCAGAGATGAGCGATGAGTCCGGCGGCGAGGAGAAGAAGAGTGACATGCACGGTGAAGATGCGATACTTCGCAAACTCGTCGTAGGAGTGGTAGGCGCGGTAGACGGTGGCCATGAAATGCGGGTAGTTGAAAAGAAGAGCGAGAGCGTAGAAAGCGAAGGACCAACCTTTTGTTGACGAGGAGGAGACATAATTGGCGAGCAGGAGAAGCGGGGCGCTCCAGGCACCGCAGCCGATGATGAGATCGATCCAGGGGCCGTAAATCCACGAGCGGGTCTGGGAGGTACTATACCCAGGCGTTTCCGCGGACTCAGGTGGAATGTGGATTGTGGATGCCATCTAACAAGGGTAGCGTAGTATTTTTCGATTACGCGCAGCGGGCGCGGCCAGGGTTGCAGGATTAGTTACGACTTTCCGAGTGATGCCGGGTTAGATAGCCAGGGGAGGTGCCTGACTCGGACGATCTGGCCGCTGACAAGTTCAGGGCGAGCGTGATATATGTTTTTGGTAAATCCGAGGAATGGTGGATTGAACAGGAGAGAGTGCATGAGACGCAAATTGATGTCGGGTCAAATCGGGCTTTTGCTGGCAGGAGTTCTGCTGTTTTCGGCGAGCATAAGCGAAGCGCAGACAACGCCGGCAGCCCCTGGCATGGCTACGTTTACGGTGACGGCGGTTGGCAAGAAAGAAAGCGCGCCACCGATTACGAAGGATGATGTGCAACTGTATCAAGGGAAGGAACGCAAACAGATCGCCGATTGGAAGAAAGCGGACCAACTGGCGCTGGCGATTTTGATCGACAGCTCGATCGACACGGGAGCAGGCGGCCAATGGGATTATCTGAAGGAATTCATCATGGCGCAGCCGGCGTCGACGCACATTGCTGTGGGTTACCTGCAGAACAACACGACGCTAGTGGCGCAGGACTTCACGCAAGACAAAGCGCTGGCAGTGAAGGCGATTCGGATGCCGATCGGCATCGGAGCGCTGGGCTCCAGCCCGTATCTGGCCACGCTGGACATGCTGAAGCGGTGGCCAAATACGGGACAACGGCGCTCGATCATTTTGATCACGTCCGGAGTCGATTATTTCCGCGGCAGCTATTTTGGAGCGTTCTACCCGGATTTGGATTCCGTGATTCAGCGGGCGGAAAAACAGAATACGAATATCTGGCCGATTTATTATCCGAGCGCGGGGCACCGTGGTCATTCGTTCTACCAGGTGAACTACGCGCAGAACAATCTAGACAAGATGGCGGAAGAGACTGGAGCCGAGTCGTATTTCCTGGGGTACGGCACACCAGTCAGCATCAAGCCATATCTGGATGAGATCAGCACGCACCTAAGCAACCAGTATTTACTTACGTTTGCGGCTTCCGGGGGATCGAAAGGGAAACTGCAAAGCATGAAGGTGAAGACGGAACTGCCGGACGTCGAGTTAATCGCGCCTTCGGCAGTGTTCCTGCCGCCGGGCTCGTGAGCTAGCGAGTCGTCTTAAAACGGAGAGGCGCCCTGGTGAAAATCGGGGCGCCTTTTTTTGTGTTGTGGTGTGCGCGTCACAAGGAATCGCGAGGATGCTGAGGTTGAGATCCCTTCGAAGCTCAGGGCGAGCCTTCGTGGCAAAAGACGCTCCTCAGGATGACAAGTGCGGGAGAGCGGAGGTGAAACGCCGAGTGAGGATGGCTTGGAATGGCGCGCGGGTAGGCGAAGGCGCGGGGCTTCAGTTAGTGGCTGCGCGTGGAATCGCGAATCACTAGTTCAGGATGAAGTTTCTGGGAGACGGCGGCCCAATCGCGATTTTCGTGGCCAGCCTTAATGGCGTCCATGACGATAGAGACGGCGGTGCCGCCCATGGTTTCGAGAGGCTGGCGAACGGTAGTGAGGGAGGGAGCGGCAAGCGCGGAGATGGCGACATCATCGAACCCGGTAACAGAGCATTGTTCCGGGACGCTGACACCGGCCTGGGCGAGGGCGCGCATGGCGCCAAGAGCGGTGAGATCGTCGAAAGCAAGAATGGCGGAGAATTTTTTCTTTTGCTGGAGAAGTTCTTCGGTGAGGCGGTAGCCGTGTTCGAAGCTGGCGTTGGCGTCGAAGACGTCGGGGATTTGGAGAATCAGGCTGGAATCGAGTTCGAGTTTGACGGACTGAGCAAACTTCTGAATACCGCGCCACCGCGGGGCGCTGTCAATGAGACGCTTGGGACCGCGAATGATGGCGATGCGGCGGTGCCCGCGCTGATAAAGATGTTCGAGAGCGAGGCGGCCGCCGGTTTCGTTGTCGACCATCACGGAACTGACGCGCTTGCCGGGCAATTCCCAGCCGATGGTGGCGGCGGGAATTTGTTGCTTATTGAGGTCGGCGAGAACGTGAATATCAACGAAGAGCCAATTGGCAACGACGATCAGGCCATCGACGTGACGTTCGAGGAGCATTTCGAGATAGCGCTCGAAGCGTTCCCGCTGATTGTGAGCATCGGCGAAGATGGGCAAATAGCCGAGTGGGTAAAGGGCGTTTTCGATGCCGCGAAGGATAGGCGTGCAAAAGGGATCGGTGACGTCGAAGAGCATGACGCCGATGCTCTGGCTGCGGCGCGAGCGAAGGAACCGAGCCATAGCGTTGGGCCGATAGCCGAGGCGCTTGGCGGTTTGCTCAATGCGCAGGCGAGTGCTGGGAGCGATGTAACGGGCGAGCGGAGCGTTGTTGAGAACGATGGAAACGGTAGCGGGAGAAAAGCCGGTAGCTTGCGCAACATCGCGCATGGTAATCAGCCCGCGCTTGGGGCCGGTCTTCTTCATGGGCATGCCCTCGCGTGCACATCATCGGGCGAAAGGGCCCAGTTTGCAATGCGAAAGAGTGCGGTTACTCTTCGGGCGGCACTTCGAAGGAAAGCTGCTCGCGGAAGCCTTTCGTTTTCCAAACGCCGAAGGCGATGCCGGCGGCCATCCAGATGGAGCCGACGATGATGGCGGGACGGCTGAGATTGACCCACAATCCGAGACAGATGATGAAGCCGACCACTGGAGGGATCAGGAAGCCGAGTTTTTTCTCGGGAGAGCGGACGTAGTAACGCAAGAATGCGGCGACGTTGACGCCCATGAAGGCGATCAAGGCACCGAAGTTGAGCATCTCCGCGCCCAAGCCGTAGGCTTCACCGCCATTGAGGATTTTCTTGACGGTGTCCCAGGTGAGAGCGGTGCTGCCCAAGGAATAGGTTTTATAGCCGGCGACGATTTCGAGAAGAAATGCGCCGACGAGAGCCACTGCGCCGACGAGAAAGACATTGTTTCTGGGGATGCGGTGTTTGCTATCGACGGCTCCGAAAAAAGATTTGGGAAGGGCGTTGCTGCGGCCCATGCCGTAGAGCAAACGGGCCGCGCCGAGTTGCGCGCCCATGCCGGAGCCGAAATTAGCGAGTAATAAGGTGAAACCGACGATGGTGAACAGGGGAGCCCACGCGCGTCCGGCGACGTAAGAGTAAGCCGTGTTGATATCGGGAAAAGGCTGGGAGGCGGGCCAGATTAATTGCGCGACATAGGCTTCTCCGGCGGAGAGGATGCCGATGACAACGCAGGTCAGCACCGTGGCGAGAAGAATGTTTCTGCGCGGATTTTCGGCTTCTTCCGAGAGGGTGGAGATGCCATCGAAACCGATGTAGGTAAGCACGGCGATGGATGTACAGCCGAAGAGGCCGCCGTAGGTAAAGGTGTGGGGATCGTAAAACGGACGGGTGAAGTAGGCGGCATCGTGCGGAGCGCCGAAAATGTAACGGGCTCCGGCGACGAAGATGGCCACGACCACCGCGCCCATGGCAATGGCCATGCCGGTGTTGAGGCGGGCGGAAGTTTTGATGCCACGAATATTGAGCAGGGTGAAGACGACGGCGAAGAAAACTTTCCAAATCCACGGCGCAACGCCGGGAGCAAACTGGCTGGCCTGGCCAGCGCACCACACCGTGCAAATAAGAGGATTGAGCATGTAGTCCATGACCATGCTCCAGCCGGTGATGTAGCCGACGGTGGGATTCACTTCCTGCGCGACATAGGTGAAGGCAGAGCCGGCGCTAGGGTAGGCGCGAGCCATGCGGCCGTAACTGATGCCGGTGAAAAGCATGGCAACCATGGCGATAAGGATGGCCGTGACAACGTGACCTTTGCCGCGATCGCTGAGAACACCGAACACAGACATGGGCGCGACCGGCTGAATGACGATGATGCCGTAAAGGATTAAGTCCGAGAGAGTGAGGGTACGCCGCAGGCGGAGATTGGCGGCTGGGGTGGTGCTGGCTTCGGAGCTCAAGCACCTCTCCTTTTGGCCGGGCGGCTCCCATCGTGAGAGGGAAGCACGACGGCACGGGTAAGATTTTTCGGCGCGTCGGGATTGAGGCCCTTACGCAAACCGACAGCTGTTCCCAGAAGATGTGCGGGAATGGCAGTCAAAGCGTAACGCGCAAACTCGGGTCCGTCCAGTGCGAGTTCGACGAGAAGGTCGGAGTGTGCTTCAAGTTCAGGAGTAGCGCGATTGACGATGACAAAGGTGGCGGCGCCAAGTTCCTTGAGTTCGCGGACGAGAGTGGTTTCGGCTTCTTTGGCGGCGTCGGAGATATAAAAAGTGATCAGAGTGTCGGGACCGGCGATGGAGCGCGGGCCGTGGCGAAATTCGAGGGAGTGGTAAACCTGGGCGTAGGAGGAAGACATTTCTGTGACTTTCAGTCCGGCTTCCTGGGCGAGCCAGTAGTGAACGCCCTGACCGAGGAAAACGTAATCGGCAAATTTGCGCTTGCCGGCGAAGGATTGAATTTTGCGGGCGTTGGCAGCGAACCAGGCCTGACCCTTGCGGGGCAACTGATCGAGCGCGGAAGAAAGTTGAAGGTCGCCAACGAATTGCAGGCCGAGGCGCTGGAACGCCAATAAAATGGCAGTGAACGAGCGGGTCATGACGGTGCTTTTTTCGTCGGCCCAATCCAATTTGAAGGTGTGGGTACAGAGTTTTTCCAGGACGCTCTGGGGATTGCAGGTGACGCCGAGGGTCTGCACGGTTTTGTGGGATTGGAGGAGTTCGGCGGCGCGAAGGACTTCGGTGGTCTCCCCGGAGCGGGACATCAAGACAATCTGTTCGGCGCCGATGCGCCGCAGAGTTTCTTCCGGGGCGAAGAGCAGTTCCGAGGCGGGAACGCCAGTGGCGGGGATGTAGAAATGCTTGGTCCAGAGAGCGGCGATGAGGCGGGAGAGATAGTAGCTGGAACCGCAGCCGACAAAGAGCCACGGGCTGCGAGGAGAGAACGTCTCGGAAAGGCGGTGCAAGATGCCGGATTTCTCGAGTTGGGTTTCAGCCTCCGCCCAGATGTGAGGCTGCGAGTTAATTTCGGCTAAAGTATGCTCCGCAGGGCGCGACTTAGGCGTGCGGGCAGGAGTCTTCGGTTTTGAGCGACGCTTCACGACAATACACCTCTTGTTATTGAAACGATTGAATAGAAGATATTCTCCGGAACAATGAAGCGTGGCGCAAGAACTAATTTCGGGGGCAGCGAGCGAGGAGGGCGGCTGGGGGTAAGAGGAAGAGCGGATGGGAAGTTGTGGAAAAGCGGTCGAAAAGGGAACGTACTGTACGCGGGTACAGTTGCTGGAGTGGGCATTCGGCGGTATCACTTAAGCTCATGGCATGAAGAAGATGCGCAACAGGGGGAAGCGATTTCGCGTCTAATTAATGTAAGAACGAGAGACCAGGCCCCCAGCCGCCAACCCGAGGCAGTGATCATGGGCGAGCTAGCCCTAACAACGGACCGTCAACAGTTGCGACGCCTGCTGGTGCATGCGGCGGGGTTTGTAGTGGTGTTTTTGGTGGCGGACTGGTTGCGAAATGGCGTGTTGCGGCCCGATCCGATCCTGCAGGGATACCTACAAATCACGACGGGATTATTCGCGTTTGTGTTTGCGGCAGTAGCGTTGGTTCGGTTTCAGGGTACACAGGATCGCATTTCGCTGATCCTGGGATCCGGATTCCTGCTGTCTGGGGCGACACTGACCGCCTCGAGCGTACTGTTTTTCCAGTTGAACCATGAATCGACGTGGTTTCTGTGGGCGCCGGTAGGATGGTGGATCAGCCGGCTGGTGCTGGCGCTGCTGTTCGGAGTGGCGCTGCTGGTGGAACATTTCATACCGCAGTCGCGACATCCGAAATTGGAAATTGCCGGGGCGCTGTTCACAGTCTTGTCGCTGACGTATCTGATTTCCGCGTCGCTGCGGAAACTTCCTCCGGACGTGTCTGGGCACCCCAACGCGGCGATACCCAATCCGCTACAACTGATACCGGCGGTGATTTTTCTGGTGGCGTTGTATGGCTATCGCCAGCGCAAGTACTTGATGAATTCGGCGTTCGATCGATCGATATACATGGCGGTGTGGGTGAATCTGGCGGCGCAGTTGGCGGCGTGCCAATCCGTGCGACTGTTAGATGGGCCGTTCGTGTTCGCGCAGTTATTGAATGTGGCGAGCTACGTGATTTTATTGGCCGGGGCGCTGCTGGATAGCGCGCGGGTGTTCGAACAGGTGCGGCATCTGGCGGCGAGCGATCCGCTGACGGGATTGGCGAATTACCGGAAGCTATTGGACGTTCTGGATACGGAAACGGAACGGACGCTGCGAACGGGGCGGCCCTTTGGCGTGTTGTTGCTGGATCTGGATGGGCTGAAACGGATCAATGATACCTACGGGCATTTGGTGGGCAGCCGCGCATTGTGCCGCGTAGCGGATATTTTGCGGGTACACTGCCGGGCAATCGATACGGCGGCGCGCTATGGCGGAGATGAGTTTGCGGTGGTGTTGCCGGAGGCGCGTGAGGAAGAAGCGCAACGGGTGGCGACACGGATTCAGGAGACATTATCTTCCGATCAGGAAGAGCCGCCGATCTCGGTGAGTATCGGCACATCGGTGTACCACGGCGAAGGCGAGCGCGTAGAGAAATTACTGAAGGAAGCGGACCAGAACTTGTATGAAGAGAAGGCACGGCGGAAGAGCAGTTCGCGATTGATTGATGGGCCGCGGAGACGTACGCCGAAGAAGACGTGACGCGGCGGTGTTCTGCATTGTTCCTTGAAACCTGAAAGCGGGATTGCTTCGCGGACTGCGCCTGCCTGCCGCATGTTCGGAATGACGTTCTTGCCCTGGGGCGATGACGGATGGTTTCCTGCCAGTGTATACGTTGAGATTTTTCGTCGCTAAAGACGCTCCTCAGAATGCCAATTGGTTTCGGTGGCGTGCTGGCGGATCTGAGTAGATCCGTCAATGAGCCGGCAAGGATGCCGGCGCTACATGTGGGCGCAATGGATACATTTGTTTTCGTGTTTTCGCGATTTTTTCTAATGGACAGTGCGGTGCTGGTGAACCAGTTTTGTGGCTAAGGAAAAACGGGGCTCGGCGGTGCCTTGGCCCACTACCATGGCGGCGGTGTATTCGCCGAAGGCGGGGCCGTGTTTGAAACCGTGGCCGGAGCCGCCGCCCGCTAGCCAAACATTGGACAGTTCTGGGTGGCGATCAATCAAGAAATCACCATTGGAAGTGTTTTCGTATTGACAGACGCGGGTCTCCACGATGGGAGCGTTCTTCATGGCGGGGAAACGGCGAGCCACGAAATTGCGGGCCCATTCGATTGATTCCGGCGAGGGGAGACGTGACTGGGTGTCGGGATCGACGCGAGCGCCGTGGGTGTCATTGGCGAGTTTGAGGCCGCGGTTTTCCAGATCGGGCATGCCGTAGACTTCGTCGGGTTGGAACAGCCATGTGGGAAGATGCGGAGGAGCGAAGCGCGTGTCACCTGGCGGAGTACCGAAGAAAAAAACCTCCTGACGAGTGGGAAAGATGCGCGGCGCGAGGAGTTCCGGAAAAACCTTGCCGAGCCACGGCCCACAGGCGAAAACGTAATTGCCTGCCGAGAGGCGCTCACCGGTGGAGGTTTCGATAAAGTCGAGAGCTTTTGTGGCGTGGGGCGGCGGATGGATTTGGGCGATGCGTAGTTGCACACCATGGCGAAGCGCGTTTTCTACAATGCAAGCGACAGCGCGGCGGGCCAGAAGGATGCCGCTTTCTGTTTCGAGTAGGCCGCGGAAGATGCCATCGAGATTGAGCTGCGGGAAGCGGAGTGCGAGTTCGTTTTGTGGGAGGATTTCGTGTTTTACGTTGTGGAGACGGAGCGTGGCAATGGAGTGGTCGAGCGTTGAATCGGAGGGAGAGGAAAGCCAGAGTACACCGGTTTGCTGGAAGAGATTCTGGTTCGTGGCCGCGAATAATTCTTTCCATTGGCTCAGAGAGTTTTGGGACCAGCGCGTGTAGATTTCGTCGGCGCCGTAGGACATGCGGATGATGCGAGACTCGCCGCCGGAGCTGGCGCGATTGTGCGCGGGGCCATGGGCCTCGACGAGGAGGACGCGTGGGTTGCGTTTGGCGAGATGGTGAGCGGTCCAGGAGCCGAAAACACCGGCGCCGATTACGATGACGTCGTAGGTGGGATTGGTGGGCATGGGTTGACATTGTAATGGAAGAAACGTGTTGCGGTCCTGACGTGGGCGAGATTGTTGAGGTGCGGAAGTCGTGAGGATCTCGCGGACATGGGGCGCAGCGTGCTGCGCCCCTACGGGGATGTGATCGCTCGCTGCGTGTGGCGGCGTGCGGGAGGCTTTCTTAAGAGTGATGGGTGAGTTTGGCGGCCCAGTGGGAGAGGTGGTTGAGGGATTCGGTGTGGGTGGGATCGAGGTGGAGCGGAGTGATGGAGGCGTCGCCGGCAAAAACAGCGGCGTAGTCGGAATCGGCGTCGATGCCCATTTCCCGATCGATGCGTTGTTCGCTCAGCCAGAAATACGGACGCCCGTGCGGATCTTCGCCCTCGCGCAGCAAAGTGCGAGTGATTCTTTTCGATTGGCGCGTGAACTTGGCGCCGCCCTGCCATTTTTCCGGGACATTGATATTGAGGAGGACTTGGTCGGGAAGTTTTTCGCGGAGGATGAGCTCGGCGGTTTGACGCGCAAGGCGAGCGGTGGGAACGAAATTCGCATCGACACGCTTGGAGCAAAGGGACACAGCGAAAGCGGGAACGTTGTGAATCACTGCTTCTCTGGCCGCGCCGACGGTACCGGAATAGTAGAGATTTTCGCCGAGGTTGGCGCCGTGATTGATACCGGAAATGACGAGATCCGGTTTTTCCGGGAGAAGTTTGTGCAGGGCGACGATGACGCAGTCGGCGGGGGTGCCGTCGATCGCCCATTCGGATTCGGAGATTTTGTGGCAGACGATGGGTTGGCGAAGGGTGAGCGATTGGGCGGCGCCACTGCGCTCCCAACTGGGAGCAACGATTTTAACGTCGGCAAATTCCTTTAATGCTTCGGCCAGGGCGCGCAGGCCGGCGGCTTGATAGCCATCATCATTGGTGAGTAACACACTAGGCTTTTTGGCAGGCACTTAAGACACTCCACATCTATTGTAACGGGACTGCGCAGCAAATCGCAGAGAAGAGCAGCGCGTGTTGCTGCGTTTGCGATTCAATCGGAGGCGACGGCGGATTGTTCTTTCTGTCTCGCGCGTTCGGCGAGCAGATCGTTGAGTTTCGCGATGACTGCGAAGGCGTTAGCTACATAGAGGACGTCGGCTTTGCCGCGAGCCCAGCCGCAGTTGGGATCGAGGTTGATGGCGCGGCGCTCATTGATGAAGCGCCAGCCTACGACGTGAGGCTCCTCTCCATGACAACAGGTGGAAAGGCCCTTGGGGTGGCGCGGCGTGGCGCCGGTTTGGCCGACCTGATTGAGATGGGTCATGAAGGCGAGGACGGTTTGGTTTTCGCCGCTCTGATCGACGAGGGATTTGCTGCCGCCGAGAGACGCGCCGGAGGTGCGCAGGAATTCGAGAATTAATTTTTCGGCTTCTTCGGGATGAGTGCGTCCGTCGGATTGTTTTTTGGTCCAGCCGGCGCCAGCGACAAAGAGAAGGTTGGCATCGGGGCGAATCGTTTGTGTATCGGATTTTGGCGCGCGAATTCCGGAGACGGTGGTGCGCTGGTGTTCGGGTGAGAGTGCGACGGAAATTTGCTCGACAGCGGCGTTTGCGGTGGGTGTGCCGGTCCAGGGTTGGTGGCAGCCGGAATCGAGAAGGACGATCCATGGTTTCTCGGTGCGCTGGAAGGTACCTTCGATGCGCTGGCGATAGAACCAGCGCGTGGCGGTGAGATTGCCGTCGACGAGGTGGAGGGAGCTGACATGGGTGTCGACGCGGCCGTTGAGGCGTTGTGCAAGAACGGGGAGTGCACGGAGGAAGCGCGAGGTGGCGGGGGCCAGGATAAGATCCGCGTTGGCAGCGCCAGCTAAGGCTTGTGCGGCGCGGGCATCGGTAGACGAGCGAGGCTGCGAGAATTCGGGGCCGATGACGGCCAGGATTTTTGGGGAGGCGGCTGCGATGGCGTCGGCAAGCGTCTGGATGTTTGCGCCGATCAGGCCGATGGTGAGGGCGGCGCCGAGTTGTTGAGCGAGAGCGACGGCGGCGCCGAGGGATTCGTAGGCGGATTTCGGGAAGGCGGTGCCAGATTCGTCGGGATGGGCGAGGAATAGGATGTGATTTGTCATGGATTCACCTTGGGTTGCGATCTTATGGGATCGAAGAGAGATTCCTCACTGCGTTCGGAATGACGGAGATTCTGTGTTTTGCGAGGACCCCGTTTACCGGTAGGCGTGGCGCACTCCGTAGAAGCGGCAGCCCTTCGGGGCTCAGGGCAAGCTCGACTGGCGTACTCCAAATCAGGCTAGCCATTGGAATAGGTCCTGGGCGATTTGTTCGGGAGATAAATCTTTGAGGATACGGGTTTGGCGTTGCTGCTGCGGAGGTTTGGCGCTTTGGTAATGGAGTGTGGATGGCGCGAGGGTAGCGGGTTTGGCTCGCTGCAACGCGGGCATGACCGTGCGCATGTTGGTCATGCCGACTTGAGGATTGTTGCGAGGCTCGGGCAAATTGCCCGTGGCCCAGCCGAGAAGTGCGGGAGGACCTTGGCAGAGGGAAACTTGGTGGCGCCCGCCTTCGATGCGTTCGAGAATTTCAAGGGAGCCGTCGGGTTGCGGCGTCAGCTGATCTACACCGAGGAACTGATCGAGAATGGCGAGACGCGCGGCGACGAGTTGGAGAGTGACGCCTGCGCCGCGCGAAGCGGATTCCCATCCACCGAAAAGAAGGAGGCGAGTGCGATCGAGGCCGGGGATAGATTCGATGGTGGCGGCAAGAATTTCGGCAACGGAGTGCGCGTCGGTGAAGCCGGAGGCGGGTGCGTCGACGGCGACTAATTCGAAGGAGACTTTTTGCGCGATGGTCATCATGACTTGTTGAACTTTGGCTTTGGGGCCGAGAGTGACGAGCCAAACTTTGCTGCCGGGAGAATGGGCGGCGAGATGGGCAGCTTCGTAGAGGGCATGGCTGGCCCAAGGATCGAGGACGGCGGGGAGCATCATTTCGTTTTTGAGCGCGGGGCCGGAAGGGGTGTCGATGGGCTCGAGAGTTTGCAGCGGGTCGGGGACGATTCCGGCACAGACGATGATGTGAAAGGCGGTGGTCATTGAAATTCGCTCCTCAATTCGTTAGTTCGTTGTGCTTGCGGGTCCCTTCCCGTGTCAGGGCAAGCTAAAAACCCGCGACCACGCCGACTTTTTGATCAGCGGACCGCCTCCTTTCGAAGCTCAGGGCAAGCCCTTCGCAACTCAGAGCAAGCCCTTCGAGACTCAGGGCGAGCAGAAGGCGGTCGCTACAAAATCAGTCCAGCTAGAATCAGTTCAGTGCCGAGTGCAGGCCGCCGGCGCCGGCACGAAAATCGATGTTGCTTGCGAAACCGTTGGTTTTAGCGGTGCAGTTCCAGAGGCAAGCGCCGCAATAGACACATTTTTCGCGGTCGAATTGGGGGACGCCTTCGTCGCCCCGCGTGATGGCCTGGCCGGAGCACATTTCGACGCAGAGTTTGTTTTCGCAATTGCGGCAAACGTCGGGACTCACGAAGACGACGTGGTTGGCGTAGCCTGGCGGGGCTTGCACGCTGCCGCCCATGAGCAATGCGTCTTGCTGAGAGATGAGCAGCTTGCCGTCGTAGGGAATTTCGGGCCAGCCACAACGAGTCATGATGAGATCGTGGAGAGGAACGTTGCGCGCCACGGCTTCGGATTTCAACCGCTGCAATTCCGCGTCAGGAATGCGTTTGGCGAAGGCCTCGTTCAGAGAAGGAGTCGTTTTGTGCGCGGAGCGTCTGGGATAGGTCACGCGACCATTCGAAAATCCTGCGAGCGCCATTCCGAGAAGGCCGGCGATGACTCCGTTACTGAAACCGCTGCGAGAATCGGCGGCGGTAAGTGATTCGCGCTCAAGCCAACTGGCGCGACGACGACGGACGTAGGTGAGTTCCAGATTTTCTTTCGTGAAGGGGAGTTTATTTTCGAGCAAATCGAATACGGCTTCGGCAAGTTGCGCGCCAGTGGTCCAGGCTTCGTCGATGCCGGAACCGGCGAGAACATTAGTACTGCCGGAACCTTCGCCGATGCGGGCGTAGCCATTGCCCGCGAGGAAGGGTTCGCCATGGCGGCCGGATTCCTGAAGAGATTTGGCACCCCAAGATTTGAGAGTGCCGCCTTCGAGGTAGGGCCACAAGTAAGGATGCTGAATAAAGTGTTGGAGGTAGCGATAGGCGGTACGAACGGGACTGCGAAACCAGGAGGGGATGAAGATGCCGACGGAGGCGAGGCGGTTGGGGTGGACGTAGAGAAAGCCGAAAATTTCGGGCTCGGGGAAACCGAGGGTGTGAAGGACGGTGCCGGGCTCGAGCGTGGAATTATCGGGAAGTTCGATGACGAATTTCATGCCGAGCGCCCACTCGGTGTGCGCGTTGGATTTGGGAAGACCGAAATGCGTATCGAGTGCGCGACCCACCGGGCCGACGGGGCCATCGCCGATCACGGTGAGAGCGGCGCGAATGTCCATGCCGGGGAGGAAGTTTGCTTCGGGCGAGCCGTTAAGATCGGTGCCCTGATCGGCGAGGCGAACGCCGATGACTGACTCGTCCTTGATGAGGGGTTCGCGCACCGGAGAGCCAGGCCAGATCTGGACGAGGCCGGAGGAGGTGAGTTGCTCCGCGACCCATTGATTGAATTGGCCGAGAGAGAGAACGAAACCGCCATGCTTGTTCATGAAACCGGGGATGAAAGGAAGTTCGATGGCGTGGTGGCGTGAGCGCAAAAATGGTTTGAAGAGGCGGAGCACGCGATCAACGGCGCGGAGAGAGAGGGAGCGATGACTGGCATCGATGGGATCGAGAAGATAGACAAGATCTTCTTTTTTTACCGGCGTGGCCATGGGAATTTGCGAAAGGTCGAGCTGCGGGAAAGTGGTGCGAATGCCACGACCGCGCGTGACGGCTCCGGAGACGCCGAAGCCGAGGCCATCGGAGCGTTCGTAGCAGATGACCTGGAGAGGCGCGCCGGGCATGGAAGGGCTTTCGATCTTGGGAGTGCCATCGGGGTTGAGGAGATACCGCGAGAGGGTGGTGAGGAAACCGCCCATGGCAGGACCAAAGCCGACACAGGCGATGTCGACCTCCATTTGCTGGCGCTCGGTGAGCGGAGTGGGCGCGGGTACTTCAGCACTCATGCGGGATAGTCCAGAACTTCCGGGATCATAATTTGCGCGACAGCTTCAGCCGCGCGGTCTTTGGCGAGACGAGCGCCGGTGAGGCAGGTGTCGAGCTTTGTGTGTAAAGCGAGAAATTGTTCGGCACCGTTGCAGCGAGCGCAGGGGCCGGCTTTTTGCGGATGCGAGCCGTCGTCGGCGATGACGTCGATGGCGCAGGCAGCAATTCCGGGAATGAAGCCTTCGAGTTCCTCGAGTTCATCGCGATAGAAACAGCCTTTGTAGCCGGCTTCGTCCCACGCGGGATGACGGTTGTAGCCGAAGACGAGTTCGGCGCAAATGCGCGCGGCTTCGCCACTGGCGCGGGCGGATTGCACATGGCAAAGATCGCTGAGGAAGTTGAGGAGTCCCGTGAGGCCCTCCGCGACGGAAGCGTCTTGCGAGCCGCGGCGCTCGAGTTCGAGGACATCGAGAATCTGGCAACGGGCGGCGAGGAGCCAGCAGAGCGCATCGGCGAGTGGGAAGGTGACACCCTGACGCGCGCTTTGGTAGAGCTTGGCGCCATCACCGTCGGTAGCGTGTTGCAGACGCTGAAGGGACCAGAGCCACATAGTCATGGCGGTGGCGAGAGTGCAGGCGCCGGTGCCGGGATGATTTGCGGCAATGGAGCGCATCTCCTTGATCCACGCGCGGAACTGCGCGAGGAACAGAGGGTTGGTCATGGTGACGGAGAGTTGGCGACGCTGGACGGCTTCGGGTCCTTCGTAGGTGGCTTCTAGTTGCGCGTCCATCCATTTGTTGCCGAGGAAGCCGGGGCAATCCTCGGTGATGCCGTAGCCGCCCATGAGGCTGACTGCCTCGCGCATCATTTGCGTGCCGTAGCCGGTATTCCAGAGTTTGGCGGCGGGACAGAGGATGTCTGCGACGGAATCGAGCATAACGAAGCGATAGAGAGGATCGGATTGCAAGCGCCCGCGTTGCGGGTCGTTGGCGGGAAGATTGACAAGGGTGGCGGCTTCGTCGGAGATTTGGCGGAAAAGTTTGGCGCGGGCGCGAGCGCCGGTGACTTCGCGTTGGGCCAGGAGAGCATCGACTTCCCTTTCGAGAGGATCGAGTTCGTCGAAGGTGCGCGCGGCGGCGAAAGCGAGAGAGGCACTGGCTTCGCCGGTGGCCCAGACATCGACCAAGCGATGCAGAGCATCCTGGCGAGCCTGCAATCCCATTTCGTAACGGACGGAGCCGGGCGTGGCGGTGGCAGCGCCGCGGAAGCGGCTGCGCTGATAACGGATGACGGGCTCGACGGCGGAAAGCAATTTGGCGGCGGTCATTACACCGACGGTGACGCGAGTGCGGCGGAAGACGGCTTCGATGACTTCGCTATGGGAGAAGCGCGGGACGATGACACCGTCCTTGATGTCGTAGCCACCGACGATGCGGCTGGCGGGGATGCGGAGATTGAAGATGGGATCGCCGGTGGAAGAAAGCTGGTGAACCATTTTTTTGGTGGGCGTACCGCGATCGAAGATGCCCGGGTCGGATTCTTCGAGGATAACCATGCAAGAGCCCTTGATGCGGTCGTCGTCGGAATCGACGGCAGCGGTGACGAAATTAGCGAAGCCGATGTTGGTGATGAAGCGGCCGCGCTTTTCAACTTGCAGCGTGGGCTCTTCGCCGGGCTTCCATTCGACGATGCGGACTTTGCCGTCGAGCATGCCGGTGTCTACACCGACGTAGGGGATGGGCTCTGTGAGGCAGAAGGCGCCGCGAAGAGGCTTGCGATCTTCACCGGGTTGCGCGGGCGCAGCGAGCTTCATGTAGCGCTCTTGTTGTTCCGCGGTGCCGCGCTCGTGGATCGGTGCAAGGGCGAGACATCCGGCGAGGCTGGCGGTGGCGGCTCCACCATCGACCCAGGCGAGTTCGAAAGCGACCAGGGCGAGGGCAAGATTTTTGGGTCCGACGAGGAAGCCGCCATGTTCCGGGTCCATGAAGACGGCGGTGATGCCGGAGCGATCGAAGGCTTCGAGAAGTTCGGCTTTGGCGGGGGTCCATTCGTGGGAGTTACGGCCACCTTGGGCAACGAGTTTGGCGACGGGACCGCGGGCAACCGTTCTGGCGGACTGCACCAGCATCTGGAGATCGTAGCGATCGGCGAAATTCCACTGAATCTGGCGGACGGCATCGGAGGGAAGGGTGCGCAGCGATTCGAGTTTGTGGGAAGTGGCAGTGGACATAGGCACGTCCTTTAAGGGGAGACAGTCAAGGGTGGCAGGGTGGGGATACAGGGGTCTGTGAGTGTAGTCACGAAGACCTGTGACTGAATAACTCAGGAATGTTCACGAAGTGATTTTACGTCGCGGGCCTGGATACCGCGGCAATCCTGCGTGACGCCCAGCTAGATTCTCAGTTGGAAGTGCGAATATCCAGGTCGGCCCCGTGGGGCTGGTCGTCGAGATCGAAGGTCAGCAGGTGCTTCGAGACATCGATTGAAGCGACTGGGGCGGTGGACGCACCTTTCAGACTGACCGTGGCGGCAGAGGAAGTCCATCCGTAAATCTCGAAGTGGACTTTATGCCACCAGGGCTGGAAGGAGCCTTGGTGTTCGCCAAGACGCAGAGACACGCCTTGCGGGGTGAGTTCACAGGAAAATTCGATGCGCAGGAAATCGCCGCGAGAATAGGCGAAGGTCTTGCCGTCGTCCTGATAAAGGGAGCCGTGACAATTTTTGCCGGGGTAGACACGAAGAGTTAGTGGGCCAGTGGGAGTTTCTTCGGTGCTTTGTATGACGGACTGCATAGGCAGGATGGAACCTTCTCGAACGTAGACGGGAAGAGTTTCGAGTTTGGGCTGGATCAACATATTGGCGGGCAAAGGAGTTTTCGCGCCGGGGCCGGGGGATTGAATTTTTTCGCCGGTCCAGTAGTCGTACCAAAGGCCGGCAGGCAAAGCCAGGGCGTAGCTGTCCGGTTGCTCGGGAAATGGCGGAGGAGCAACGAGAAGGTCGGGACCAAAGAGAAATTCGTTGCCGGCATCGAGATCGAGCGGGTGAGAATCGGGAGTGGCGTTGGGAAATTCGAGAAAGAGCGGCCGGATGATGGGCAAACCGGTGCGCGAAAGTTCTTCGGCAGCGGTGTAGAGATAGGGGAGGAGGCGATAGCGCTCTTCGATATAACGGCGGCGGATGTTTTCCTGTTCGGGGCCATGGACCCAAACTTCCTTGTTACCGGCACCTTTGTTGGTGTGGTTGCGGTCGATGGGCTGAAAGGTGGCGAGTTCCGTCCAGAGAGTGAGAAGTTCCGGCTTAGGAGTGCCGATGAAGCCGCCGACATCGGCGCCCGAGAGGCCAAAGCCGCTAAGGCCAAGATTCAAAAGCATGGGGGTACTGAGGCGAAGATGATTCCAGGAGCTAGTGTTGTCACCGGTCCAAGTGGCGGCATAGCGCTGGCCGCCGGGATAGGTGGCGCGCGTCAAAACGAAGGGGCGAAGATCGGGATTGAGTTTGCGCAGGCCGTCGTAGGTGGCGCGAGAGTTCTGCATGCCAAAGACGTTGTGAATTTCGAGGTGGGTGGCGGTGCGCGAGCGGAAGCCGGGTTCGTCGATGCGGTGTTGCACGTCGTCGGGCATGGTGTGATTTGGAGTGGAGAAGACGGAAGGCTCATTCATGTCGTTCCAGAAACCGGCGACGCCCTGGGAGAGGAAATCCTTGTACAGCGTGCCCCACCAGGCGCGGGTTTGTTGACGGGTGAAATCCGGGAAAACGGAGGGGCCGGGCCAGACCGTGCCGACGAATGTGGAACCATCGGGATTTTTTACGAAGTGATCGCCGGCCGCGCCGGAATCATAGGGAGCGTAGCCAGCGTTGGGGAGGTAAGCGATGTGAAGATCGGTGATGACGACAACGTGGAAATTCTGTTGCTTGAGATCGGACAGCATTTGCTGAAAATGCGGGAAACGATCGGGATCGACGGTGAAGGGCCGATTATTTTTTTGGAAGTCGATATCGAGATAGAGGACGTCCGCGGGAATTTTATCGGCGCGGAGACGGGAGGCAATTTCGCGGAGGCGGACTTCGGTCTCGTAGCTATAGCGGGATTGCTGAAAGCCGAGAGACCAGAGTGGAGGGAGAGGAGCTGTGCCGGTGAGCCAGGCATAGGTGCGAATGACTTGTTTGGGGTCGGGGCCGTAAAAGACGTAGTAATCGATGGGGCCGCCTTCGGCAGCGAAGGAGTAAAGGTTGCGCTCGACACGGCCGAAATCGAAGCTGGAGGACCACGTGTTGTCCAAGAGAAAGCCCATGGAACGTCCTGCGCGCATGGTGAGGAAGAAAGGGATGCTTTTGTAAATGGGGTCGGTGGATTCCTGAAAGCCGAAAGAATCGGTGTTCCAGAGGCGGAAGGATTGGCCGCGGCGGTCGAGAGGCCCGATCTTGTCGCCGAGGCCGAAGTAGTGCTCGTCGGCAGGCATTTGTTTGTAAACGCGAAATTTTTCGCCATGCGATTCCACGGGCCAACCAGGTGCGTCTTCCTGGAGAACGTTGCCGTCCAGATCGGTGATGGAAAGGGCGAGCGTAGCGCGGTCGATGTGGACGCGCAGCAACTTGGTATGGAAGCCGATGGCGCTGGCGAATTCCGGCGTGACGGTGACAGATTCGTGGCGAATGGATTGCGGAACGGCCCAGGAGGCGTCTTCGGGCAATTGACCGTTGGTAGCCTCGCGAATGCGGAGAACATCCTCGCGAAGAGCAACGACCTGGAGGAGCATTTTGCCGTCGCGAACTTCGATGCCGTTGGGAAGTTTGGTGACGGCAGGAGAGCTCCCAGGCGCATGAGAGATTTCCGCGGCGCGGATCGAACCGAACGATAGGGAGAGCAGAAGAAAAGTGAGCGCGAAAAGAGTGAGAACACAGCGAAGCAAACGCAACCTGGAAGAGCTGAGAGTTTTCATATTCGTATCCTAAGGCATCGTGACGCGCAGCACAGGATCACACTTGTAAATTGCGAAGGTAGGGCACGCTGGCTTTCATCATTTCAAAATTCATTTCGACGAAATAGTTTTTGATGCCGCCGGTCTTGGCCGCGGTAAAGATTTTCTTCCAATCGAGTGTGCCTTGGCCGACGGGCACAATTTTCTTGGTGTCCGCAGACCAACCTTGCACATGCATGGAGATGAAACGACCGGGGTACTTCGTGAAATATTCGGCGGCATCGTAGCCGCGGTTGATGGTGGAAACCTGGAACTGAAACTTGACGAGTTTGGGATCGAGAAGATCGAAGAGCACGTCGTAGGTGCGCTTGCCGTCAACGGTGGAGAGTTCGAAGTCCTCGTTGTGCAGGCCCTGTTGGATACCAGCCTTGGCGGCGTTTTCGCCCATCTTGTTGTACTCATCGGCGGCGCGCTTCACGTCGTCCATGGTGGGATTCTTGGGTCCACCGAGACTGGGCACGAGCATTTGCGTGAGGCCAACATCTTTGGCCCAGGCGATGCGGGCGTCCTGATTCTGGCGGAGTTCGCTGA
This sequence comes from Candidatus Acidiferrales bacterium, assembly GCA_963759275.1. Taxonomy (GTDB): domain Bacteria; phylum Acidobacteriota; class Terriglobia; order Acidiferrales; family UBA7541; genus Acidiferrum. The sequence goes on from CAVWYZ010000007.1 coordinate 148,805, forward strand.
TCGTGAAATGGGAGCTGACGCAAGTGACACCGGCGTCGCTTAGAATTTTGCGGAGCTGCGCACCGGAATATTGCTTAAGGCCGCCGAAATCATTGTCTGCGTAGCCGACTGGGGAGCAGAGCTCGATCGATTGAAAGCCAGCATCGGCAAGCTGCTTGAGCGTGCCGGGAAAATCCTTGGAGATCGCGGTCCGAACCGGCCAAGTCTGGCAGCCGATGGGCATGCCAAGCGGATTGGCGCGCAGGGGTAAGGCTTTTGCGCCAAGGAAACTGGCGGCCGCAGCGGAAGTCGCCGCAGCTTTCACAAACTGTCTGCGCGAAATTTTATTCATTGACATCTCCTAGAGTTCCCAGCCGGCGCGCCGTTGCGGGCTAACCCATTTTTGCGCGAGGGCGGAGTTGGTGATTTTGAGGCTTGCAGGCTCCCAGGTAAGTTTTTGGCCAGCGCGAGTGGCCACGTCTCCCAAGAGTAAGGATTCCGTAACCATGCCGGCAAACTCAAAATTTCCACCCGGCTTCACGCTGCCGCCCTTACAGGCGTCAAGCCATTCACGCTCGTTGCCGGGAGAACGCGGCAGGGTTTTCGGCGGCGGCTGAAAGGCTTTCATTTTGGCTTCGGGAATCAGACGAGGGCGCCCGCCGCTGAAGCGACAAAGGATTTTTCCGGTGTCACCTATAAAGAGAAGACCTTCATCTTCTCCTTCAGTTGCGCCACTGGTTGCGGAATCTTCACTTAGTTCGGGAGGCTGCGGAGGTTTAAGGCCACCGTCATACCACGAGAATTTGACGGGAGGCATATCGCCTCTGGCGGGAAAGTTGTAGTGAACGATGGAGGCGAGGGGATAAGTCTCGTCGTAACGGTCGGTGGAAGTGGCTTCGACGCTGGTGGGCGACTGGAGTTTGAGAACGCGAAAGATGGTGTCGAAACTGTAGGAGCCCATGTCACCGAGGGCGCCGCAACCGAAGTCCGTCCAGCCGCGCCACACGAAGGGAAGGTAAACGTGATTGAAGGGACGCTCGGGCGCGGGGCCGAGCCATAGATTCCAATCGAGACCGTCAGGGACGGGCTGGGCGTCTTGGGGACGATCGAGACCTTGCGGCCAGAAGGGACGATTCGACCAATTCTGGACTTCGCGAACCGGGCCAATTGCGCCCGCCCAGATCCATTCGCACAGCAAGCGGGTGTCCTCAGAAGCCTGATTGCCAACGGCGATCTGCGTGGCCACGCCGGATTCGCGCGCAATTTCGGCCATACGTCGCGCTTCATAAATGGTGTGAGTCAGCGGCTTTTGACAGAACACATGCTTGCGCTTCTTCATGGCGGCTATGGAAACGGCGGCGTGCAAGTTGTCGGTGGTGCAGACGACGACGGCATCGAGATCTTTTTGTTTGTCGAGTAGTTCGTGGAAGTCGGTGTAGGCGGAACAGCCGTGGGAGTCGCCAGAACGGTTCTGGCGGCCGTTATAGGCATCGACAATTTTCTGAGCCGGGTCGCGACCGGCAACGCCGCCGGTCACATGCAGAGAGCGAGTGAGCTGAATCGGGGGATCGGGGCTGAGCCAGTCCCACCCGGAATCGACGCCGAGAAGTTTGCGAACAGAATTGCAGAACTCGTGTTTCTCCCATTGCGGGTAATCGTCGCTGGACTTATTGACGTCGCAGACGGCGACGCCCTGTACATCTGGCTCACGCAAGAAATGCAGCATCACGCGGAGGCCTTGCGCGCCGACGCCAATGAAGGCGACATTGATTTTGTCGCTGGGCGGGACATATCCCGGGCCGCCCAAAACGTGGCGTGGAATGATGGAAAAGCCGATGGCGGCAGTGGAGGACTGCTGCAAAAATTTGCGGCGCGAGAATGAAGTGGGGGAGATTGCGCGAGGCGGAAGCTGCGGGTTCACGAATCCTCCTTGTGCCCGATACCGGAGACCGACCCGCCATCATACTGCTTGTGGGAATCGAACGCCGTGCTTTTGTGGGGCAGTCAGCGGATTTTGTCGAGGAATAGGTAGCGAGGACGGAGGCTGTCTGGGGCGGAGTGGGGATTGGCGTTGAGGTGCATCACGTCATAGGTTTCGGGCTTATAAGGTGGCCAATGGGGGAGGCCTTCGCCGTTAGGGTCGCCGGTCTTGGCAAAATTGGTCCAGTAGGATCCCATCAAATCGGAAACTTTCTCGTCTTCCGGACGCCAAGGAAGATCGCGCGAGGATAATACCTGAAAGACAAATTCAATTTCGGAGGCGTGAGGAGCTTCCGGTTCGTTTTGCGCGGACGCGGGAGAGCCGGAGGGAAACGGAAGAGTTTCTTCGAAATGGTAGCGGTAGACAGGAACGTGCGCGGTTTTAAGCTGGAGTTCGATCCACTTCCAAGTGGAGAAGGCGATAAAGCGGTCGCCCGCGAGATCACTTGCTGAGCGTTTTGTCTCCGCGACATTCGCAGCAGGATAAAGCTTCAGAATGCCATCGGCATTTTTCCCGTAGAGAGTGCGAACTCTTGCCGCGAAATTTTCCGGCGTGGCAGGTTTATCTTCCAAGAATTCGTTATAGTTCCCCTCGTCGGTATTCCAGCCCGCGAGAAGTGCGACGTGATTCTGTTTGCCCGCCTCATAAATGGATTCCGGACTCGCCGGAAGGAAGTAGCCATCGATATTGGCGTTGAAACGAGGCGCATCTTTTTTCGCGGCTGCTTCGAGAAGTTCGGCGGCGGGCTTGGCGCGGAGAGCGGCGAGAGAATCTGTGCCGAGAGAAGATTTCGCGAAGTCGAGAGCGATCTTTTCGGATTCCGCCAGCGGCTTTAATTCGCGAAAACCGACGACAGCACCGCTTTCTCCGATGGCGCGACGGAAAAGTCCTTTAGCGAGGGGCGAAGCGACAAGGGCGCTTACCGAAGCGGAACCCGCGGATTCGCCGAAGATCGTGACATTGTCGGGGTCACCGCCGAAAAGGGCGATGTTGGCCTTGACCCATTTGAGAGCAGCGAGCTGATCGAGCAATCCGTAATTTCCGGAGGACTTGTGGCCAGATTCCCTGGCCAGTTCCGGATGAGAGAAAAATCCGAAAATACCGAGCCGGTAATTCATGGAAACGACGAGCACGCCTTTTTTGCTGAGATTGCCGCCGTCCTGACGCGGCTCGGAGGTTGCGCCGGCGACAAAACCACCACCATAGATCCAGACCATCACAGGCAGCTTGGATTGGTGATGCTCCGGCAACCATAAATTCAAATAGAGACAGTCTTCGCTGGGACCAGCGTCGTGGAAAACCATGTCGTCGAAAACGCGGGTTTGCATGCAGCGCGGGCCGTAATCGACGGCTTTGCGGACGCCAGACCAAGGGGCGACAGGTTGCGGAACTTTCCAACGCAGCGGTCCAACGGGCGGTGCGGCATAGGGAATACCTTTGAAAGTACGGACTTCCCCGTCGGGGCTGACGACACCTTCGAGGACGCCGTCGATGGTGCGCTGCTGAACATAACGAAGCTGCTGCGCCGATGCGGGTAGGGCAAAGGTTGCGAGGAGGAGCGCGGCGGCAAGCGAGAGCGGCGAGTAATTTCGGGGAGCGTGCAGACTTAGGAGGTTCGTTGAGAGTGGCATGACGACGATAATGTAGCACACGCGTAGCGACAAATTCAGCGAGAGTCGGCGCGCGTGGTGAAAAAATGCAGGTGTAAATCGGTGCTAAGATGCACTTCGAGAAACCTTCCATGAAAACAGCGATCCTGTTGTTATCTATTTTTAGCGCGAGCTCGCTTATGAATGCCCAGGAATACACACGCGGAGTAGGAAATTATCCCGGCGATCCTAAGGCGTACAAGGGCGCGATTCTTAAGCCGGATGCGGCGACGTATCGGAATTTGGCACTGAACCGGCCCGCGTACGCTTCGAGCAGCTACGATTACAACCTCACGGCGCAGTTGGTGACCGATGGAATCCGGGAGACAAGGCCGCCGCGATGGGTATCGGCGTCGACAAGTATGAACGGGGTGTTGCCGCGGGGAGAACGCGAGCATTTCCTTGATGACAATCCGATCACCGGCGTGGAATTGGCGGGCCCGAGCGGTTGGGTGGAATTGGAGTTGGGCGGAGACGTGACGGGATTGGAAGTGGATCGCATCGACATTTATGCGCGGGCGTGGTCGTTTTCGAAGGAGACGTCACCGTGGACGTGCGTGGTTTTGGGATCCGACGATGGAGCGAGGTGGGTGGAAGTAGCGCGGGCCAAGGGAAGCTTGAGCGAGCCGGAATCGAAATGGCCGTTCGGGCGGGAGCTAAAGACGTCCGTTTCCTTCCCGACGGCTGCGCGCAGCCGCTTTTATCGATTGCAGATCGAAGCGTCGAACGTGGTGAAGTGGCAAGTCGCGGGAGTGTCGCTGTTCGACCAGGACAAACGAGTGCGCGTGGGTGGTCCGTACAATTTCACCAGCGCATGGAAAAGCGCCGGTAATCAAGAGGAGTGGGTGTATGTGGATCTGGGAGCAGAAAGTACAGTGGATCGCGTGGTGCTTTATTGGATCGAGCGTGCGACGGAAGGCGCGTTACAGATTTCCGATGACGCGAAAACGTGGCGAACGATTCAAGCGCTTCCTTCAGCAGGAAGTGTAAAAGATGAGTTCAAGCTGGCGAAGGCCGAGAAGGGACGCTACGTACGGGTACTGATGACTCGCGCGGAAATGAGCGAAGGGTATGTTCTCAGCGAACTGGAAGTGTATGGGCGGGGAGGAATGGTTGCGCACCCGCAAGAAGCACCGCGAGTTGGTAAGAAGGATGAGCGGATCGACCTAGCGCGCGGAGCGTGGCGAATTCAGCGGGACTCGCTGGTAGAGGCCACGGGTGAGGCGATTTCGAAAGCGGGATTTCAGAGTAGTGGATGGCTTCCAGCGACCGTGCCGGGGACGGTGTTGTCGAGTTATTTGGACGATGGAGCGGTACCCGACCCGAATTTTGGGCGAAACCAGCTGATGATTTCCGATTCGTTTTTTTATGCGGATTTTTGGTATCGCAATGAATTTGTGATCGCCCGGCCGGCAGCGGGACGGCACGTGTGGCTGAACTTTGATGGAATCAACTGGAAAGCGGATGTGTTTTTCAATGGGGAGAAACTGGGGAGGATTGAGGGAGGATTTCAGCGCGGGAGATTTGACGTGACGCGGCTGGTTAAGCCCGGAGTTGCGAATGCGCTGGCGGTCTTGGTGATCAAAAATGCGACCCCGGGGAGCGTGAAGGAAAAGACGCTGGCGGAAACGGATGCGAACGGCGGTGCGCTGGGCGCGGACAATCCTACCTATCACGCTTCGATAGGGTGGGACTGGATTCCGACGATACGGGGACGGAATACGGGGATCTGGGGCGACGTTTACGTTACGACGAGTGGAGCGGTAACGATTGAAAAGCCGTTTGTTTCAACGAAGCTTCCCCTGCCGGGGGTGAGCAGCGCGGACGTAAATGTGGAAGTGACGCTCCACAATAATGAGGCGAAGGAAGTATCCGGAGTTTTGCATGGGCAATTTGGCGAGATTCGTTTTGAGAGCAAGGTCACGGTGCCGGCGGGTGCGGAGTTTACAGTGAAACTGAATCCCACAACGACGCCGGAATTGCATTTGAAAAATCCGAAGCTGTGGTGGCCTGCGGGATACGGCGAGCAGAATCTTTATGACGTGAAACTGTGGTTCGAGAGTGGACGCGGCGACGTTTCCGATCGAAAAGAGTTCCGGGCAGGGGTTCGCCAGTTTACCTATACGGAGGAAAATGAGGCGCTGAAGATTTACATCAATGGGCGGCGATTTATTGCGCGAGGGGGAAACTGGGGCTTTCCGGAATCGATGCTGCGGTACCGCGCGCGCGAGTATGACGCTGCCGTGAGATATCACAAGGACATGAACTTCACGATGATCCGGGATTGGGTGGGGCAGACGGGCGACGACGCGTTTTATGACGCGTGCGACAAATACGGAATCGTGGTGTGGCAGGATTTCTGGCTGGCGAACCCATACGACGGGCCCGACCCGAATGACAACGATTTATTCATGAAGAACGCGACGGATTTCCTGGAGCGGAACCGGAATCACCCGTCGATTGGATTGTTCTGCGGACGAAATGAAGGGGACCCACCAAAGCCCTTGGAAGACGGCTTAAGCGCGTTGGTCGCGCAGTCTGATCCGGGGATGAAATATATCCCGGGATCGTCGTTCGGACTGGTCAGTGGAGGAGGGCCGTACTGGGCAATGCCAGCGGAATTTTATTTTCGGGAAAGGGCGACGGCCAAACTACACAGTGAATTGGGTATGCCGAACATCGTGACGCTGGACAGTTTGAAGCAGATGATGCCGGCAGAAGATTTGTGGCCGCAGAATGACGATTGGGGAATGCACGATTTCACGTTAAAGGGAGCGCAGAACCTGGCGTCGTACCGCGAACTGATCGAGAAGAGCTACGGACCGGCGGACAACGCAGCGGAGTGGGTGCAACTGGCGCAGTTCGAAAATTATGACGGGTACCGCGCGATGTTCGAAGCGCAAAGCAAGAATCGCATGGGGATGCTGCTGTGGATGAGTCATCCAGCGTGGCCGGATTTTGTGTGGCAGACGTACGATTATTATTTCGAGCCGACGGCAGGGTACTTCGGTTCGAAGAAAGCGTCGGAGCCGCTGCATATCCAGTGGAATCCGTTGAATGACACGGTGGAAGTGGTGAACTACAGCGCGGGGGATGTGAAGGGTTTGAGCGTGCAGGTGGAAGTGCTGAACAGCGACGGATCGAAGCAGTGGGAGAAGGTGGCTATGGTGGACAGTCGCGAAGACAGCGTGGTTTCGCCGATTACCATGGAGTTTCCCGCGAACCTGACTCCGGTGCATTTTGTCCGGCTCAAGCTGATGCACGGAAGCGAGTCGGTGTCGGAAAACTTCTATTGGCGCGGGGTGCAGGCGAATGATTTCAGGGCGCTAAGGAAACTGGGAAAAGCCGAGGTGTCGGCCACCACTCATGCGGAACATAAAGGCAAGACATGGGAGCTGAAAACGGAATTGGCTAATGCTTCGACGATTCCGGCGCTGATGGTGCGGGTGAAGGTCGTGCGGGAAAAGAGCGGCGACCGGATATTGCCGGCGATCTACAGCGACAATTATGTGGCGCTGATGCCGGGGGAGAAGAAAACCATTCGCACGGAGGTCGAAGACGCTGACACGAGAGGCGAACGGCCGGGAATCGTCGTGGATGGATTCAATGTAGCCGCGCGGCCGGAAAAATAATGCGTGGAATAATGCGCGCTATTGAGCACCCGAGAAGCGGATACGAAAGACGTAAGCGTATTTGCCGGGAGCTTGCGCAGGAAGCTGGATATGTAGACCATCGGCGCGTTGTTCGAAATTGAGTTTTGCGCCGGAGGCCAGGAGTTCAACGGAAGCGACGCGTTGTTGGCCCGTGACGGCGGAAGCGAGGGAATGGATCACGGTTTGGGAGTCGTGAGGCCAGCCGAGGGCGATAGCGAAGAGGATGTCGCCTTTGGATGTAAAACGAAAATCCTCGGCGGTGTAGGGTTTGGTGTCCGCGTCGTGGAAGGCGCCTTCGACAACTTTTGTGGGACCTTCGCCGTAGACTCGCCAGGGACGGGTGCCGTAGATAGCATCGCCATTCACTTTCAACCAGGAGCCGATGTCGCGAAGGACCTGCTGGACTTCATCAGGAATCGTGCCGTCGGAGCGCGGACCTATGTTGAGGAGAAGATTGCCGTTTTTGCTGACGATATCAATGAGCTGATGAACGAGGAACTCGGGAGACTTGAAGGTGTCATTTTGAATGTAGCCCCAGGAGGCATTGCTGACGGAGGTGTCGGTTTGCCAATAGCGGGGCCGAATGCTGCCAAACTGACCGCGCTCAACATCGAGGACACCGGAATCTCCTTGCAGGGCGTAGTCTTTAAAATTGATAACGCCTGGTGAGCCGGATTGGCTGAGATTGGTGTTGTAGTAAAAGCTGGCAAAGCGGGTGATGGCGGGACGCACGGAAGCCTGACCGATCCACCAATCGAAATACATAATCTCGGGATGATATTTCTGGACGATTTCGGCGGAGCGCGCGAGCCAATCATCGGTCCAGGCCTGGGAAACGAAAGTGAAATCATCGGAGAGAGGATGGCCTTCGGGAGCCTCGAGCCAGTTATGAGCGGGGCCGTAGAAGGCGGCAAATTGCGGATCGTTGACATCGGAGCGAATCGCGCGACCAACACCGAGGAAGAAGTTGTGTTCGACGCGATGAGAGGATGCGCCGAGATGGAGACCTTGTTGGCGAACGGCTTTGGCCAGGTCGCCCATGAGATCGCGGTGGGGGCCCATTTTTGCGGCGGTCCAGTCGGATAGCGAGCAGTCGTACATGGCGAAGCCGTCATGGTGTTCGAAGACGGGAATCACATATTTGGCTCCGGCGTCTTTGAAGAGACGAGCCCAAGCATCAGGATCGAATTTTTCGGCCTTGAATAGAGGAACAAAGTCCTTGTAGCCGAATTTATCCTGCGGGCCGTAGACGGCAAGGTGGTGCTGGAATTCGGAGGATCCTTCTTTATACATGTCGCGCGGATACCACTCGTTGCCAAAAGCGGGAACGGAATAGACGCCCCAGTGAATGAAGATGCCGAACTTGGCGTCTTTGTACCAGTCGGGGACCTGGTAGTGCTCCAGCGATTCCCAATCGGGGCGAAACGGACCTTTGTTATTTACTTGCTGAACGTTTTCGAGAATGGCAGCGCGTTGGGAATCGAACTTGGCCGTGGCCTTCTGCCAGATGCTGTCGATGGATTCGGGATCGAGCTTGTTGGTCGGCGCATCGGGGTCGGTGGTCTGAGCGAAAAGGGGTTGGCAGGTGAGAAGAAGAGGTAGAAGGACAGCCAGAGAAAGCGCAGAACGAAAGCGTAGGGCAAATTTAGGGAACGACATGGGGCTGGTATTCCTCCGAGGAGCGCACCTTAAACCTATCGAGTGTGGACGGGCAGGTCAACTGCGAATCAGTAGCGAAGCTTCATGCGGGGGATTCCGTAGGCGAATAGACTGGACCGAGGTGCGGAAGCTCGGCAGAATTGTGCTGGTTACCTCAGGGTGAATCGCGATGCAGAAAATGAAGATGATGGCGATGGTGTTGGGGATGGCGCTGCTTGCAGGCGGGACGATGGAGCAGGAAGCGACTCAGGCGAACGGACCCTCCGCCAAGGCGAAAGCACAAAGTGAATTGTTGTGGCGAAAAATGGAAGCCGGCATTCAGCAGATCGACCACGAGCTGGATGGAACGATGGGGGTGGCGATACTGGATCTTACCGACGGACGGCAATTCTTGCTGAATGCGGACCAGGAGTTTGCGCAGGCGTCGTCGATCAAGGTGGCGATACTGGCGGAATTGTACCGGCAAGAGCAACAAAGCGAGCAGGGCGTGAGCGGAAAGGCGAAGCTCAGCGATGCTTACACAGTGGAAACGCGCGACCTTGTGGACGGCAGCGCCATAATGAGCGGCCTGACGCCGGGAGTGACCCGCGTGACGAATCGAGATTTGGCGACGTTCATGGTAGCGGTGAGCGATAACAGCGCGACCAATGTACTGATTGACCGCGTGGGCATGCCGAACGTGAACGCGCTGCTGGACTCTTTGGGGCTGCATGAGACGCGACTGCAGCGGAAAATGATGGACGTGAAGGCGGCGCAAGAAGGGCGCGAGAACATTTCGACGCCCAATGAAATGATGAAACTGTTTTCAGCGCTGTATCAGAAGAAGGTGCTGAACAAGACGCTGACGGAGGATTATTTCAAGGTGCTGGGAACGCCGAAAGCGAGCGATATTCCGCGATACATTCCCGAGGACGTGGTGTGCGCGAATAAGCCGGGCGAGCTGGCGGGCGTGCGGAATGATGTGGGAATCGTGTTTGTACCGAACCGGCCATTTGTGGTGGTGGTGATGACGGCGTATCTGCAGCGAGAGCGCGATGGGGATGACGCGATCGCGAAGATCGCGGGAATGGCATACGAATATTTTGACCGCGTGGGGCGGTCGTCAACTTATGGCCGCATCGTGTCGGAGCGAGGGTCGCGCTAACTTTTGAGTCTCAGACCTAGGCCCGGGCCTTTGGGAAGAATAATTTTGCCTTTTTCCACGGTGACGCCGGAGTACGGGTCGTTGCTGATCAGAAGAAAACCATCGAGGTCGGCGTAGTCGACAAGTGGGGAGAGGTGTGCGGCGGCGGTGCAGGAGCAGGAACTGGAGATCATGCAGCCGAGCATGACTTTCATGTTGAGAGCGCGGGCGATGGAAATCCAGCGATGGGCTTCGAGGATGCCGCCGGATTTGTCGAGCTTTACGTTGATGCCATCATAGGCTTCGTTGAGCTTGGGGATGTCCGCGGCGGAGGTGCAGGCCTCGTCGGCCATGATGGGCAGATGGACCTTGCTGCGGACGTATTTGGTTTCTTCGAACATGTGCGCGGGCATGGGCTGCTCGATGAATTCAACGCCCTGGGTTTCCAGCCAGTTAATTTTGCGGATGGCTTCTTCTTTGTCAGTCCAACCTTCGTTGGCATCTACGCGGAGCGGCTTGTTTGTGACGCTGCGGATAGCGCTGATGCTTTCCTCGTCGGTCTTTAGGCCAACTTTAACTTTGAGGACCGGGTAATCGGCGGCTTCGATGGTCTTCTGCTTGGTGATTTCGGGCGTATCGATGCCAATGGAAAATGTGGTGACGGGAGTGGCCGCCGGGTCGAGGCCGAAATATTCATAGAGCGGGATGTTGAGGTGCTGGCAGACCCAATCCATGACGGCGATGTCTACGGCAGCCATAGCGGCACGCTGATGATCGCCGAGACGCTTGCGGATGTCCGCGAGGAACACAGCAAAGGTGGCGGGATCGCCAGCGGCGATTTGGTTGAGGTTGGAATCAATGGCTTGCTTGGCTTCGGCGGGAAATTCCTTGTAGCGAATGATGGGGGCGCCTTCGCCGTAGCCGGTGAGGCCGGCGCGAGAGTAACGCAGGTGGACCGTTTCTCGGTAACTGCTGGAGGACATGGTGGTAGTCCAAGTGTGTTGAAGGTTGAGGCGCTTCAGTTCGACGTTGACGTTTGTGGCGTCGGAGGGATGAGCGTCAATTGACGATACGGCTGGGGACAAGACTGGAAAAGCGGAGGCGACACCGGCGGCACCGGCAAGTTTCAACCAATCACGGCGAATCACGATTTGGGTCTCCTGACGGCGACAAGCAGCTTGGTCCAAGGCTGGTCGTCGAGCACGCTGATCTGCACGCCGGGATGTTCGTGCGTGGTGTCGTGAATGAACTGGCCGTTGCCAATGAACATGCCGGTATGCGTGATGTCATCGGGGCGATCACCAAAGAAGAGGAGGTCGCCGGGCTGCAGATCTTTGCGGTCGATGGGAATCACGCCGGTCCATGCAGCCTGGAGATCGGCGTCGCGAGGCATGATGATGCCGCGCTGGCGCATGAGCATTTGAGTGAAGCCGGAGCAATCGAAACCAAAGTCGGAGGAGCCACCCCAAGTGTAGGTGACGCCGAGGAATTTCTTGGCTACGGCGATGGTCTGGCCGATCGTGAGAGGAGCGAAATCGGAGCTGACGTCGCCGCTCTGAATGAATCCTTGCGAGCCGTCGGGGAGCTGGACCTTGAGCCAGCGTTTATTTTCGTCGACAGCGCCGGGCAAAACTTCGAGGCGACTCTCCCAAGGAATGGTGAGGAGAGGAGCGTGCTTGGTGACGTCGGTCTCGCGGTAGATGTTGGCGCTGAGTTGAGAAACACGAACGACGGAGGCCGTTGTGGCGGCGTAAGGTTGGCCATGCAATTTGCGGAGACTGGAAGAAGGAATCCAGCCGGTATAACCGTCAGGAGTTTTGACGTGGACCCAATGCCATTTGGAGTTCAGGCGAATAACGTTGGTGCCAAAGATGGCTTGCGAGACGACGTCGGAATGTTCGGTGGATTTGCTGTACATGTTGGCGACAGGCTCGATGACCACATAGTCGGCTGGCTGGTGCGAAGCGGCTTGCGCACTAGAAGGAGATGGCTGGGAAAATGCGCGAGGCGCGAAGAACTGGGTGTTCGCAAGAAGGAGAAGCAGAACAATCGGAAGGGACAATCTCGCTGTGCGGAAACGCGTGGCCCGAAAGAGATGCATGCCCTGATTCTGGAACACTCCGACGGGTTTGGTCAAAGCAGGAAGGCGCGGGGGTGGAAAAGGAGAAAGCGGACTTGGCCCAGGCGACGCGGCACCTTAAAATGAAAGAGCTGTGAAAATCGGAATTGATTTCGGAACAACACGAATCGTAGTGGCTGTCGCAGACCGTGGCAACTATCCGCTTGTGAATTTCGAGACGCCGGACGGAGAGACGAAGGATTGGTTCCCTTCCCTGCTGGCGATAAACGGCGATAAGCGCGCGTATGGATGGGACGCGCTGGCGCGTCAAGGCGAGCCAGGGTGGACGGTAGTGCGTTCGCTGAAACGGTGGCTGAAAACAGCCGGCCCACAGAGTGAGTTGAAGATTGCGGGACAGCGGGTGAAATTGTCGCAGACTTTAATCGAGATGATGGCGGCGCTGCGGCACGAGTTGTTGGAGAAATCCACGTTAGGAGCGAGCAAACACGACAAGCTACAAATCATGCTGGGGGTGCCGGCAAACGCGAACAGCAATCAACGGTTTCTGACGCAAGAGTCGGCGCGCTCGGCGGGATTCGAAGTGTTGGGATTGTTGAATGAGCCGTCAGCGGCGGCGGTGGAATTTGCATATCGAAACAGCATGGACCGGAAGCACCGCGGAAAAGGCGGATTGCTAGTTTACGATCTGGGCGGCGGCACCTTCGATGTTTCGCTTGTGGCCTTGGGCGACGCGGAGCATACCGTGGTGGCGTCGGAGGGCATACCGGATTTTGGCGGCGACGATTTCGATGAAATTCTGGGACGGCTGGCGCTGGCAAGAGCCGGGCGGCCTCATGAGAATGAGGAGTCGCTGACAGCGGCGGAGTGGTACCTGCTGTTTGATGAATGCCGCGAGAAGAAGGAAGCGCTGAACACGAATAGCCGGAGGCTGGCGGTCGATCTGGAGCGGGTGCGAAAGGATTGGGGTGAAATTTCGATTGCGGCGGATGCGTTTTACGAGCAATGCCGGCCGTTGGTGGAAGCTTCGCGGAAGGTAGTGGAAGATTTGCTGGCGGCGCATCCGGACCAAGAGATCGATACGCTGTATTTGACGGGCGGGGGGTCAGAGTTGCCATCGGTGGCGCGCGTGCTGCGCGAGACCTTCGGACGCAAAGTGAAGCGCTCCGCTTATATGCGATCGGCGACGGCGATAGGATTGGCTATTCGCGCGGAGGGACATGAAGCGCGGCCGTTCCGCGACCAGTTCACAAAACATTTTGGGGTGTGGCGGGAAGCGGATGAGGGCCACAACGTGGTGTTCGATGTGATTTTTGCGCGCGGACTGCGGCTGCCCTCGCGAGGCGAAGCGCCGCTGCAAATCGTGCGGTCTTATCATCCGGCACACAATATTGGTTATTTCCGCTATCTGGAATGCGCGCAATTAGGCGCGGATCATCAACCCGAAGGGGAGATTACCAACTGGGACGAGATTCGCGTGGCGTTTGATCCGAGCCTGGCAGCGCTGGAAGATTTGAGCGGCGAGAAAGTGCAGCGGCACGCGGGAGCACGCAACCTGTGGGTGGAGGAAGTCTACACGTGCGATGCGAACGGAGATGTGCGAGTGAAGATTCACAACGCGAGCGCCAAGCAGGCGCACGAATACCGGTTGGGGCGATGGTCCAAGGGCCATAGCGCGAAAGCGGGCCGGAAGAGCAAGGCGATATCGGGCTGAGCAAGTTTCGGGTGTAAATCCTCGGTTTGACGAGGAGCTGGAAAGCAGTATCTCCCGTTGTATGAATGAGATCGGGTTACCTGGGAAGATGGGTGAGTTGGCGCAGGAGTGGTTCCGAATTGAGTAACTATCCCCAGAAGACGGTTTTGCTAGCCAAGCTAAGCCATCGCATCTTATAGATAAATCTGATAGTTGGTATGCGGAATCGCTTATACAGCGTGGCTGCCGACTTGCAGTTCCCTACCTATGGAGTAATCGCTCCTTCCATTTTTGGGCCTTCCAACCATGTCCTCAGGGACACACCTCGCCGGAGGAACTATGCAGAACCGCATCGTGATTATTGGCGCCGCAGGGCGTGATTTCCATAACTTCAATGTGTGCTATCGGGAGGATTCGTGGAGCCACGTGGTGGCGTTCACGGCAACACAAATTCCGGACATTGCGGGGAGGCGCTATCCCGCGGAGTTGGCTGGGCCGCGCTATCCCGAAGGCATTCCGATTGTTGCGGAAGAAGAATTGGAAAGAATCATCAAGGAAGAACGAGCGAATGTGGCGGTGTTTTCCTATAGCGACGTGTCGCATGTGCGAGTGATGAACATCGCGTCGCGAGTATTGGCAGCGGGAGCGGATTTTGTACTGCTAAGCGCGGAAAAAACGATGCTGAAGGCGAAAGTGCCGGTGGTATCGGTATGCGCGACGAGGACGGGATGTGGGAAGAGCCCGGTGTCACGGCGCGTGGCGGAACTGCTGAAGGAGCAAGGATTGAAAGTGGTGGCGATGCGGCACCCGATGCCGTATGGCGAATTGGCGAAACAGAAGGTGCAGCGGTTTGCGACCGTAGCGGACATGGATCAGGAGAAGTGCACGATTGAAGAGCGCGAAGAATATGAACCGCACGTGCAGAGTGGAACAGTGGTGTATGCGGGAGCGGATTACGGCGCGATTTTGAAAGGAGCGGAGAAGGAAGCAGATGTGATCATCTGGGACGGCGGAAACAATGACACACCGTTTCTGAAACCGGATCTGGAAATTGTGGTGACCGATCCGCACCGAGCCGGGCACGAAGTGTTGTATCACCCGGGCGAAGTAAATCTGCTGCGAGCGAATGTGGTGGTGATTAACAAGGTGGATTCGGCGTTTCGTGACGCGGTGGAACTGGTGCGAGCGAATGTGAGCAACAGGAATCCGAAGGCGCGGGTGATCGAATGCGATTCCGCCGTGAAGGTGGAACAGGCGGAGCGGCTGCGCGGCGCCAAGGTATTGGTGATTGAAGACGGGCCGTCGTTGACGCACGGAGAATTGACGTTTGGCGCGGGAGTGATCGCCGCGCGGCGGGCGGGCGCAACGATGGTGGATCCGCGGCAGTATTCAGTGGGAAGCATTCGCGACACGTTCGGGAAGTTTACGCATGTGGGCGCGTTGCTGCCGGCGATGGGCTACAGCGCGAAACAACTGGCCGATCTGGAAGAAACGATCCGGCGCACACCTTGCGATTTTGTGCTGATCGCTACACCAATTGATTTGCGGCACCTGATCACTATTCCCCAAGCGTCATTGCGCGTGACTTATGAAGTGGCAGAGCGGGGGACGAGCAAGCTGGCGGAGGTAATTCGCGAGTTTGTGAACCAACACGTGCCAGCAACCTTGGCGTGAAAGGGAGAGACTCATGTATCGCGAACAGCAAACTGTTGCTTTGCCGAGCGCTCTGCCCTGGCATCTGAACCCGACTGTGGACGGCAGGAAACGGGATTTTCTATCGCTGCACGACATCACCATTTCGGAAATGGAGGCGCTGCTGCATCTTGGCGAAGAGGTGAAGGCGCATCCGGAATCGTACGCCGTGGCGCTGCAAGGAAAAATGGCGGCGCTGATTTTTGAAAAGCCGTCGTTGCGCACACGGGTGACGTTTGAAGTGGGATTCGAGCAGATGGGAGGGCACGCGGTGTATCTGGCTCCCGGAGACATTGGACTGGGGAAGCGAGAAAGCGTGAAGGATGTGGGGAGGAACCTGTCGCGCTGGGTGAACGTACTGATCGTACGGACGTTTTCGCAGAAATTGCTGGAAGAACTGGCGTTTGCCGCGAGTGTTCCAATTATCAATGCGCTGACGGATCTGCTGCATCCGTGCCAGGCGATTGCCGACTTGATGACGCTGCAGGAAGCGAAGGGAAAGCTGAAGGGTCTGCACCTGGTGTATGTGGGCGACGGAAACAATGTGGCGCTTTCATTGGCACACGCGGCCGGAAAAGTGGGAATGCACTTTACGATTGCGTGTCCGCCGGGATACGAACCGAGCGCGGACATTCTGACGGAGGCGCGCGCGGACGCGGCCAGCACGGGCGCAGAAATTGCGGTAGTACATGATCCCAGGGAAGTGTTGAGCACGGCGGACGCGGTTTATACGGATGTGTGGACGAGCATGGGACAAGAGAGCGAGAGCGCCGAGCGGCTGCGCGCGTTTGCAGGATTCCAGGTGAATCGCGAGTTGATGCAATGTGCGCCGGAGGACGCGCTGTTTCTGCACTGCTTACCCGCACATCGCGGAGAGGAAGTGACGGACGAAGTGCTCGATGGACCCGGGTCCGTGGCATTGGAACAAGCGGAGAACCGGTTACACGCGCACAAGGCAATCCTGTTGGCGGTGCTGGCAGGGCAAGAGAGCAAAAAGACAAAGCAGGCGCAGCCATGAAACCGATAGCGGTAGTAGCGATTGGCGGAAACTCTCTGAAACGGGCAAAGGAATTGGGAACGTTTGGAGAGCAGCAACACCACGCAACAGAAACCTGCAGAGGAATTGCGGCGATATTGCGGCAGGGCTATCGCGTAGTGTTGACGCATGGCAATGGACCGCAGGTGGGAGAAGCGTTGTTGCGCTCGGAACTGGCGCAGGACGTGCTGCCTACGCAGAACCTGGACGTTTGCGATGCGGAGACGGAAGGGTCCATCGGTTATTTGCTGCAGCAGACGCTGGACAACATTTTGCAGGAAAGCGGCGTTCCGCAAAAAGTGGTCAGCATGATCACGCAGGTGATTGTGGATGCGAACGATCCGGCATTTCTGAGGCCGGATAAGCCGATTGGGCCGTTCTATGAAAAGGAAGAGGCGGAACAACGCGAACAGCGGTTGGGCTGGAAGATGATTGAGGATGCGGGACGAGGCTGGAGACGCGTGGTGGCATCGCCACATCCGCAGCGGATTCACGAACTGGAGGCGATCCGGGCGTGTCTGGATGCGGGATTCGTGGTGATCGCCGCAGGTGGTGGCGGGATACCAGTAGTGAAACGCGCAGGACAGTTGAAAGGCAGCGAGGCGGTGATCGATAAGGACCGGTGCTCGGCGCTGCTGGCGATGGAGCTTGGAGCGGAGTTGCTGGTGTTCTCGACGGGAGTGACCCACGTGTATCTGCATTTCGGGAAGAGGAACGAAAAGCCACTGTTCCGGATGAGTTGGGAAGAAGCGCGAGCGTATCTGCGGCAGGGCGAGTTTGCGGCAGGCAGCATGGGACCGAAGGTGGAAGCGGCGCTGCGGTTTCTGGATTTCGGCGGCAAACGCGCGATCATCACGGCACCGGAGTTTATGGCAGCAGCTGTGGCCCGGGCCGCGGGAACAGAAATTGTGGCACCGGTTCGGGTGGAGAGAGAAATCCTAGCTGTGTAACGCGTCACAGCGAATTCCGGCAATCCTTGCAGGACGGGCTCAGTGAGTACGGAGGGTAAGAATGTTTCGGATCGTGAGAGCGGCGCAGATTGCGCCAGGAATCAAAAGATTTCTGATTGAAGCCCCGCGGATTGCGAGAAAGCATGAAGCGGGGCAATTTGTGATACTGCGGCTGGATGAACACGGCGAGCGGATACCGTTGACCATCGAGAGCGCCGATCGGGAGAAAGGCACAATTTCCATTGTGGTGCAGGCCGTTGGGAAAACGACGCATCAGTTGAACTCGCTGAATGCGGGAGACGCGATTCGCGATGTAGTGGGTCCGCTGGGGAAGCCGTCGGTGATCAAGAACTTTGGGGCGGTGGTGGTGGTAGGCGGTGGAGTAGGAACGGCGCTGGCGTATCCCACGACGGTGGCGTTGAAGCGCGCGGGCAATCGGATCCTGACAATCCTGGGGGGAAGAAACCGGGATCTCGTGATTTTGGAAGAGGAAATGAGGGCGGTGAGCGACGCGTTGTATGTGACCACGGATGACGGAAGCTACGGAGAAAAGGGATTGGTGACGGATAAGCTGCGAGCGTTGTTGGCGGCGGAAGAAATCCACATGGTGGTGGCGGTGGGCCCGGTGCCGATGATGAAAGCGGTTGCGGATTTGACGCGCGAAAAAGGGATTCATACGGTGGTAAGCCTGAATCCGATCATGATCGACGGCACAGGGATGTGCGGCGGATGTCGCGTGCTGGTGGGCGGAAAGAGCCAGTTTGCCTGCGTGGATGGGCCGGAGTTTGACGCGCGGGACGTGAACTTCGAAGTGCTGATGCAACGAAACAGGATGTATCGGGAAGCCGAGAGACGGTCGTTGGAAGCGTATCAAAGGAATTTACGCGAGGACGAAGTACAAAATGAAACGGGCGCTTGCCTGATGAGTGGAGTGAAGCCATGAGCCCGGTAAAAGAGCCCAGCGCGAATCCACTGACGCTGAAAGAACGGATGAAAGTTCCGCGACAGCACATGCCGGAGCAGGCGGCGGAATTGCGGGTGCTGAATTTCACGGAAGTGAATTTAGGGTATTCCGCGGAATTGGCGAAGCAAGAAGCGCTGCGTTGCCTGGAATGCGCGAAGGCAACTTGCGTGGAACACTGCCCGGTGGGCGTAAAAGTGAAAGAGTTTGTAAAGCTGGTTGTGGAAGGAAATTTCCTGGGGGCGGCGGCGAAGATTCGCGAGGACAACGTGCTGCCGGCGATCACCGGCCGGGTGTGCCCACAAGAAGACCATTGCGAAGGGGCGTGCCTGCTGCACAAAAAGGTGGAATCGCTGGGAGTGGGGTACCTGGAACGCTTCGTGGCAGATTATGAGCAACGCGTGGGAGCGCCGATGGCTGCGAATGCTCCGGCTACCGGGAAAAAAGTGGCGATCGTGGGGAGCGGGCCGGCGGGGTTGAGCGCGGCGGGTGACCTGATACAGCGCGGACACAAGGTACACGTATTCGAAGCGCTGCATGAGATCGGTGGCGTGCTGGTGTACGGGATTCCGGAATTTCGACTGCCAAAACAAGTAATTCGCGAACAGATCGATAAGATGCGGGAAATGGGCGTGGAATTCGAGACAAACGTGGTGGTCGGGAAAACCGTGTCGATTGACGAGCTATTTGGTGAAGAAGGATACGACGCGGTGTTTATCGCGACGGGAGCGGGGCTTCCGGTGTTTCTGGGGATCCCGGGGGAACATCTGAACGGAGTGTATTCGGCAAACGAGTTTTTGACGCGGATCAACCTGATGCATGCGTACGAATTTCCGAAGTACGACGAACCGATGGTGGACCTGCATGGAAAACATGTGGCGGTGATCGGCGGCGGGAATACGGCGCTGGATGCGATCCGCTCGGCACGGCGACTGGGAGCCGAGAAAGCCTACGTGATCTACCGCCGCAGCGAGACG
Organism: Candidatus Acidiferrales bacterium; assembly: GCA_963759275.1. Taxonomy (GTDB): domain Bacteria; phylum Acidobacteriota; class Terriglobia; order Acidiferrales; family UBA7541; genus Acidiferrum. Next base: position 168,235 of record CAVWYZ010000007.1, read on the forward strand.
GAGATGCCGGCGCGCATTGAGGAAGTGAAGCACGCGAAACAGGAAGGCATCGAGTTTCGGATGCTGACGAATCCGGTGGAGTTTCTGGATGACGGCCACGGGTGGCTGAAAGCGGCGCGCTGCGCACAAATGGAATTGGGAGAGCCGGACGCTTCGGGAAGAAGGCGGCCGATCGCGATCGCCGGATCCGAGTTCGAAATTCCGTTGGAGTTGGCGATCATCGCTACGGGAACCTCCGCAAATCCGTTGATTCAATCGACCACGCCGGGGCTGAACACGAACAAGCGGGGTTATATCGAGGCCAATGGCGATTCGCAGCGCACTTCTCGTAAGGGGGTGTTTGCCGGAGGCGATATTGTTACCGGTGCGGCGACGGTGATTCTGGCGATGGGGGCGGGGCGGCGCGCAGCGAAATCGATTCACGAATATCTGACAACGGGAGAGTGGTAGAGCGACGGGAAGCAATCGGTCGAGGGCGCCCTTGGTCGGGCAGAAAGCCAAGCAGCGCAGGCCCACACATTGACGGACGCAGTTGATCTGGAGAATTACCATGACAATCAAAAAATCCGAGGCGCTGGCGTATCACCTGGGAACGCGGCCAGGAAAAATCGAAGTTTCTCCGACGAAGCCCTGCCGGACACAGCGGGATTTGAGCCTGGCGTATACACCGGGAGTGGCCGAACCCTGCCTGGAAATTCAGAAGGAACCCGGAGACGCGTACAAATATACAGCGAAGGGGAACCTGGTGGCGGTGGTGTCCAACGGTACGGCGGTTCTGGGGCTAGGGAATATCGGGGCGCTGGCGGGAAAACCGGTGATGGAAGGAAAAGGAGTGCTGTTCAAGAGATTCGCGGATGTGGACGTGTTCGACCTGGAAGTGAATTCGACGAATCCCGAAGACGTAATCAAAGTGTGCCAATTGCTGGAGCCGACATTTGGTGGAATCAATCTGGAAGATATCAAGGCGCCAGAATGTTTTTACATCGAGGAAACGCTGAAGCGGACGATGCAGATTCCGGTATTTCACGACGACCAGCACGGAACAGCGATTATTTCGGGAGCAGCGTTGCTGAACGCGTTGGAACTGGTTGGCAAATCGATCGATGAGATACGGATGGTGGTGAACGGAAGCGGCGCCGCAGGAATATCGTGCGCGGAACATTATGTGCGGCTGGGAGTAAAACGAGAAAACATCACCCTGGCGGACACCAAGGGCGTGGTGTACGAGGGCCGGACTGCAGGCATGAATCCATACAAAGCGAGGTTTGCGCACAAGACGGAAGCGCGCAGCTTGAGCGACGCCGTGCAGGGCGCGGATGTGCTGGTGGGACTATCGGTGAAAGGGGCGTTCACCGCGGAAATGCTGCAATCGATGGCGGCGCGGCCGATTGTGTTTGCGATGGCGAATCCGGACCCGGAAATTACCTATGAAGATGCGCTGGCGGCACGCAGGGACGCGATTGTGGCGACCGGGCGGTCTGATTTTCCGAATCAAGTGAATAACGTACTGGGATTCCCATTCATTTTCCGAGGAGCGCTGGACGTACATGCTACCGCTATCAACGAAGAGATGAAATTGGCGGCGACGGTGGCGCTGGCAGCGCTGGCGAAAGAAGATGTGCCGGATTCGGTGTGCCATGCGTATGGCGTGGATCGCATTCGTTTCGGGCCGGAATACATTATTCCGAAGCCATTTGATCCGCGCGTGCTGGTGTGGGAAGCAGCGGCGGTGGCAAGGGCAGCGATGGAAACGGGAGTGGCACGAGTGCCGGTGGACTTGACCGAGTACCGGGAACGGCTGGAGAAATTGTTAGGGAAGGCGCACGAAGTGATGCGCACGATTATCCGGAAAGCGGCTTCCCAGCCGCGGCGCGTGGTGTTCCCCGAAGGGGAGAGCGAGAGGATATTACGAGCGGCTCATATTCTGGTGGAGGAGAATATCGCGCGGCCGATTCTGCTGGGCGATGAAAAGATCATCGAAGCAAAAGCGAGAGATTTGTCGGTGGCGTTGGAGAAGATCACGGTGGTGAACACGCAAACGTGGGCCAAGCGCGAAGCGTACATCAAGGCGTTGTACGAATTGCGGCAACGGCGTGGCGTGACGCTGTCCGAAGCGCGAGAACTGATTAATGACCGCACGATGTTTGGATCGTTGATGGTGCAACTGGGGGATGCGGACGCGCTGGTGGGCGGAATCGACAAGCATTTTCCAGACACGATCCGGCCGGCGCTGCAAGTGATCAAGCCGCGGCCAGGATCGCAGCGAGTGTCGGGTTTGTATGTACTGGTGACGCGGCGTGGAGACATGTATTTTCTAGCGGACTGCACGGTGAACATCGAACCGAGCGCTGTGGATCTGGCGGAGATTGCGATCTGTGCGGCGGAAACAGCGAAGCGGTTTAACGTGACACCGCGCGTGGCGATGCTGTCGTTTTCGAACTTTGGCAGCACGAAGCATCCGCTGGCGGAAAAAGTGCAACGCGCAGTGCAGTTGGTGAAGGAGAAGGACCCGACGCTGATGATCGATGGTGAGATGATGGCAGACACGGCAGTGGTGCCGGAAATTATCGAAGAGACTTATCCATTCTCCGATCTTCGTGGAGGGGCCAACGTGCTCGTGTTCCCGGATCTGACATCGGCAAACACCTGCTACAAGCTATTGAGAAGAATCGGCGGGGCGGAGACGATTGGCCCGATTCTGATGGGTATGTCGAAGCCCGTGCATGTGCTGCAGCGCGATGCCGAGGTGGAGGAGATCGTGAACATGGCGGCCATCGCGGTTGTGGATGCGCAAGAGTCGGCAGCGCCCGAGAGGGACAAATCAGACGAGCCTACCAAGGCGACGACCGCCGAAAAGCACAATGCGTTTCGAGCGATACCTTCCGTGAACTGAGAGAAGGCTGTTCCTCTGGTTTCACCTAGGAAATTGCGGATGAGTTTTACGAGATGATCTGGTCCAGAAGTTCGCCGTGGGGGCCGAGCAGGCGGATGTTTAAGGCCGGCTGGCCGATCGCGTGAGTGGAGCAGCTGAGGCAAGGGTCGTAAGCGCGCACGACGGCGGAGACGCGATTGACCATGCCTTCCTGAAGCTTTGCGCCGTCGATGAAATGTTCGCTGACCTGCTGGATGCTGCGCCCGATCGCCAAATTGTTGTGGCCGGTGGCGACAATCAGATTCGCCCACACGATGCCACCTTCTTCGTTCACTTTGTAGTGGTGGATCAGGACGCCGCGAGGCGCTTCAATCATTCCCACACCTTCCAGAGCATTTACGCCGCCGGATGCGCGAACGTGGGTGTCCAGAATCTTGGGGTCATTCAGAAGCGCTCCGATGCGCTCCAGCGAATGGATAATTTCAATCAGGCGAGCGTAATGGTAGAGGAAAGCACTGTGGGCGGGAAAGCCAAAGCGCTGGCGGAATTCGGCGAGTTCGGCATCGGCGCGTGGAGTGCCACATTGGTCGGCAGCGTTCAGGCGGGCCAGAGGGCCGACGCGATAGACACCGTCAGGAAAACCCTGGGGCTTAAAGAAGGGCGCTTTTAGGTAGGACTCGTGAAGACTGGCTTCGCCGATCCAGTCGGTATACTCCTCAGGCGGAATCTGATCCGCGAGGATGGCGCCGTCGGCAGCACGGAAGCGCAGTTCGCCGTCGTACAGCTGCAAGTTCCCTTTTCGGTCGACGAGGCCGGCATACATGGTGGGTGCCGAACCAAAAAAGGCAATTTCGTCTTTGTAATTATCGAGAGCCGCTTTGAAGAAACGCAAAGTGCGATCGGCGATGGCCATGGCAGAGGGCAACTCGGCAAGGGTACGGTCGCGAGCCGCGGCGGACATGGGCGTCGCGACGCCGCCGGGGACGATCCATGAGGGATGCACGCGTTCCTGGCAAAGACTTTCGATGAGCTGCAGGCCAAATTTGCGAAGTTCGATGCCGTCGCGCGCGAGTTCGGGATGGCTGGCGATGACGCCGAGAACGTTGCGAGTGGCGGCGTCGGAATCCATGCCGAGAAGGAAATCGGGGGCGGAAAGATAAAAGAAGCTGAGCGCGTGGGACTGTACGGTTTGCGCGCAGTGAATGAGTTCGCGCAATTTTCGCGCGGCCGGGGGAATGCGCAAGGCCATGATCGCGTCGCAGGCCTTGGAGGAGGCTAAGAGGTGGCTGATGGGGCAGATGCCACAGATGCGAGAGGTGATGCCGGGCATTTCGTAGAAGGGGCGGCCCTCGGTAAATTTTTCGAAACCGCGGATTTGGGTAACGTGGAATTCGCTTCCGGTGACGTGGCCGCTGTCGTCCAGTTGAATGACGATTTTGGCGTGGCCTTCGATGCGAGTTACCGGGTCGATGGTGATGCGCTTCATGGCAACTCCTTAGCCGAACTTCACGGGGAGATTCGCGTCGCGTTTGCGTCCATCGAGAAGATCGAGAATCACCTTGGAAATGGATTTCGCCGGTGGCGGGCAGCCCGGGAGACACAGATCCACCTTGACGAATTCGCGAAGAGGGCGCGCGTGTTTGAGAAGAGGCGGGACGCCCTCAGTAGGCACACATTTGTTTTCTTGCGAACCTTCCACGTAGACAGATTGCAGCAATCGCGTGACAGGAATGGAATTGCGCATAGCGGGGACGTTTCCGGTAACAGCGCAATCGCCCAGAGAGATCAGCACCTGGGTGCGTTGGCGAATTTTCTGCAATTTGTTGAGGTCTTCCTGAGAACTGACAGCGCCCTCGACCAAGGTGACATCAACGTCTTCGGGAAATTCCTGAGCATCGACGAGTGGGCCATAGACCAAGTCGATTCTTTGCGCGAGAGAAATGATGGCGGCATCCATGTCGAGGAGAGACATGTGGCAGCCAGAGCATCCATCCAGCCAGACCGTGGCGACTTTGGCTTTTTTCATGGCTGGACCTCTCTGCGATGGACGAGCGAGCTGATGCGGTCGTTGTTTTTGACCATTTCCGCGACGGCGACGCCTTTTTCGGAGAGGGCGCCGGTGGGGCACGCCTGAACGCACTTGCCGCAACTGGTGCAGGTTTTCGATTCGCCCCATTTCGCGTTCAGATCACTGACGATGCGGGCGTGAATGCCGCGCGAGGTCATCTCCCAGACATGGGCGCCTTCCAATTCCGCGCAAACGCGAACGCAGCGGGTGCAAAGGATGCAGCGGTTGTGGTCGAGAACATAGCGGGGATGAGAGAGATCGACCGGGAGCGTCGGGTAATTGTACGCAAAATGCACGGTACTGATGCCGAGGGCAGTAGCCATGGACTGAAGTTCACAGTGACCGTTGGAAACACAGACGGCGCAGACATGATTGCGCTCGACGAGCAGGAGTTCGATGGAGATGCGGCGATACTGAGTGAGCTTGGCGGAATTCGTGGTGACGGACATGCCGTCTTGAATGGGCGTGGTACAGGCGGGCAAGAGACGGTCGATGCCCTGGACTTCGACGATGCAGAGGCGACACGCACCGACGGCGGTAAGGCCCTCGAGATCACAAAGAGTGGGGATGTACTTGCCGCTGGCCTTGGCCGCTTGCAGGATGGTCTGGCCTTCGAAGGCGCTGATCAACTCGCCGTCAATGCGTATGGATAATTTTTTCTGAGGCAAGTGCGGCTCCTTTCTCTAAGTGATATCGGCAACTTCCAAATCGCAGCGCAAGCAGCGGCAGGCTTCGTCCATGGCCTCTTCGTGAGTAAATCCGGTGACAACTTCGGCGCTTGAGCCGATGCGAAGAGCGGGAGCAAGGATGTGGCCGGTGTGGCGATGGCTGGGGCTGGGATTTTCCGGGACGATTTGTCCGTAGTCGAACGAGCAAAAGAGTTTGTCCCAGCGATTGATTTCCATTAATTGTTGATCGATGGCGCGGGCCGCCTGCTTGCCATAGGCCATGGCGTTGGAAACGTTGGAGGCGCCGGTGATGAGGTCGCCGCCAGCGAAGAAGCGGGGGCGACTGGATTCCAGACTGAAGCGATTGACGTCGATAGTGCCATTCTCTTTGAGGCTCAATCCGGAGGCACGAGCGAAATCGAGGTCGACGCTTTCGCCAACGGCGAAGATGACGGAGTCGCAATCGAAGCGCTGAATTTCGTCGGTGAGGACGGGCTTTCTGCGGCCAGAGGTGTCATATTCGCCGAGACGGGTTTTGACAATTTCGATGGCTTTGACGTGGCCGGAAGTGTCGCCAATCACGCGGTGCGGAGCGGTGAGGAAAATGAATTTAGCGCCTTCCTCTCTGGCGGCGCGAGTCTCCTCTTCAATGGCCGGCATGTCTTTCCGTTCGCGACGATAGAAGACAGTGACGTCGGCGCCTTTGCGAAGCGCGCTGCGAGCGGAATCGATGGCGGCATTACCGCCACCGATGATGGCGACTTTGCGGCCAATATCGACGTCTTCGCCCTTGGCGATGGCCTCCAGGAAAGTGAGCGCCGGATAGACGCCTTTCAATTCTGTGCCAGGTTGATAGATCCAAGACTCTTTCCAGGTGCCGATAGAGAGGAAAACGGTATCGAAGTGATCGTCGAGATCGTTGAGCGGAACGTCGAATCCCACACGAGTGTTGAAGATAAATTTTACCCCGAGGCGCTCGATGAGCTCGATTTCCTTAACCAGCGCGCTCTTGGGGAGGCGATATTCCGGGAGAGCAAAGCGAAGCATGCCACCAGCTTCGGGCTTGCTGTCATACACGGTTACGTCGTGGCCAAGTAAGGCGAGATAGAAGGCCGCGGTGAGCCCAGCGGGGCCGGCGCCCGCGATGGCAATCTTGCGGCCAGTGCGTTCCAATTTTCGCGCGAGGATGCGCTCGACCATTTGTTCGTAGCGGTCGGAAAGATAGACGGAATCGGCGATGAAGCGGTGCACTTCGCGCATGTTGACGGACTCGTCGAGAGTTTGGCGGCGGCAGCGCGCGTCGCAAGGATGCTGGCAAACCCGGCCCGTGGAGGCGGGAAGAGGATTGTCCATGATGACGGATTCGAACGCATCCTCGAGGCGATGCTCCTTGTAGAGTTCGAGGAAGCGCGGGATGTTCATGTGCAGCGGGCAGCTGTTTTCGCAAGGCGAAAGCGCCAGCTCTTCGCAGACGCCGGCGGCACAGCGATGCGCGACAATGTGATCCTCGAACTCGTTACGAAAATGGCGCAGGGTGGTGAGGACGGGATTCGGCGCGGTTTGGCCAAGTCCACAGAGAGAGCATTCACGAATGTAGCGGCTGAGTTCGTCGAGAAGCTCGAGGTGATGCATGGTGCCCGCGCCTTCGGTGACACGGTTGAGAATGCGCAGCGATTTGTTGAGACCGACACGGCACGGAATACATTTGCCGCAGGATTCGGAGTGGGTGAATTCGATGAAGTAGCGGGCCACATCGACCATGCAGTTGTCTTCATCCATGACCACCATGCCGCCGGAACCCATGATGGAGCCGAGCCGGGAAAGGCTCTCGTAGTCCACCGGGGTGTCAAACATTTCCAAGGGAATGCAGCCGCCCGATGGGCCACCGGTTTGCACCGCTTTGATCTGACGTCCGCTGACGCCACCTTCGCCGATGTCGTAGATGAAAGTTTTCAGGGGAGTGCCGAGCGGCATTTCGACCAGGCCGGTATTGTGCACTTTGCCGACGAGAGAAAAGACCTTGGTGCCGGCGCTTCTGGGACTTCCGGTTTCAGTAAACCAGGCTGGGCCTTTGGTGACGATAGGAGCAATGTTGTACCAGGTTTCGACGTTATTGATGTTCGTCGGGTGGCCCCAGAGTCCTTTTTGTGCGGGGAACGGTGGGCGGGGCCGGGGCCGGCCGGCTTGGCCTTCCAATGATGCGATTAACGCCGTTTCCTCACCGCAGACGAAGGCACCGGCGCCTTCGACGATTTCAATATCAAACTTGAAGCCACGGCCGAGGATGTTTTCGCCGAGGAGGCCATACTCACGAGCTTGTTCGATGGCGCGATTGAGGTGATGAACGGCAAGCGGATACTCTGCGCGGACATAAATGATGCCCTCGGTGGCGCCCATAACGTAGCCGCCGATGATCATGCCTTCGAGGAGCGCGTGGGGATCGCTTTCGATTTCGTTGCGATTCATGTACGCGCCGGGATCGCCTTCATCCGCGTTGCAGATGACGTATTTTTGATCGGCCTTCGCTTTGGAGAGGAATTCCCATTTGTTGCCGGTCAGGAAGCCAGCGCCGCCACGGCCACGGAGTTTCGCCGCTTTGACCTGCTCGATGACGTTTTCCGGGCGGCCGTCGATGAGCACTTTGTAAAGCGATTGATACCCGCCTACGGCGATGTACTCCTCGATATCGTCTGGATTGATGAAGCCGCAGTTGCGCAATACGATTTTCTTCTGGCCCTTGAAGAAGGGTACGTCGCTCCACAGAGGAATTTCCGGATAGCCGCGACCGTATTTCACCTGGCCGGTGATATGGTCCCATTCTTCGACTTTGCAATAAGCAAGATCGGTAGGGATATTGCCGAGGGAGAGATCGTGGAGGATGCGCGCGGCATCGTTGGCTTGTGCACGGCGAAGGATGACGAGGGGATAGCCGGGGAGCCGCACGTTGGTAAGCGGCTCTTGGAAACAAGCGCCAAAACAGCCGACGTTGGTGAGTACGACGTTAGTGCCACTGTGAACCAGAGCTTCGGCGAAGGCATGATATAAGCCTTCGGCACCATTGCCTCGTCCGCAAGTACCCATGCCGACGGCGATACGTGGAACAGGGGGCACGAGCTTGGCTAAGCCCGCTTCGCGGACAGCGTTAAAGGCGGCGAAATCCTGAATGCGAGGCATCACTCACTCTCCCGCTCGATGGTACGAATCTCACGCTGAAGGGTGCGCTCGTTCACGTGACCGCAGATGCGATGATTCACTTCGACGACCGGGGCCAAGGCGCATTGGCCGAAGCAGGCAACGGTGCGAACGGTAAATTTTTTGTCAGGGGTGGTGACTAGAAGCTTGTCGGAATCGCTATCGTCGCCGTTACCGTCGGTAGTGCTCAGGCCGAGTTCGAGGCGGGCGCTTTGGAGAAGATTGCGCGAGCCGCGGGTGTGACAGGCGGTGCCGCGACAGATGCAGATAGTATTGTCACCCTGAGGTTGGAGATTGAAGAGGGCGTAAAAGGTGGCGACGCTGAAGATGCGGGACAACGGTGTCGCCGTTTTGGCGGCTACGTATTCGAGCGTCTCCGGTGGGAGGTATTTGTGCTGATTGTGCTCCTGGACAGCTTCCAGGATGCCGAGGAGCGAACCGGGGCGACCCGCCAATTTGGCGACGACCTGGTCGATGAACGAACGCTCCGCGGCGGGAAGCAATTCGAGGGATGGTGCGTGCATGGCACTCCTTTCAAGGGGACCAGCACTTCGTTCCCAAGTAAGATGGACCGATGGCCTCGTGGCAACCGAACCGCGGGCGAGCAGGCGAGGAGCGTAGGAGCGGCGATGAGCCAAGGGGAGCGACTCAGCCAGCCTGCGGTGCGAGGTGCGGATGAGGCACCTGAGAAGAGGCTAAGGGGAGATGGGCAGGGGCGCTATGATGGCGGTCACAGGGGTGGGAGGAAGTGACCA
>CAVWYZ010000008.1:0-164138 GCA_963759275.1 Candidatus Acidiferrales bacterium
ATCGAGAAAAAGCCGTGCAGAATGACCGAAGCAACGGGGAAGATCTACAGTTGAGTTGCAACTGATCCGCGAATGGTCGACTCGAAATAACTCCAACGTAGGTGACAATCCGCGGAAAGTTTCCCAGACGCGTTGTGGGACAGAAGGCGTCGGCTGTCGTGTGCTGATTGCGAATACTTTTGGGTGCAAGATTGGGTGCAGCTAGAAAAGTAAGAATGGCTCCGAGTCTTATGTAAGCGACACCAGACGCGGCACTTAGATTTTTGTCCCGCTCGGCTGTTAACCGAAGGGTTGATCGAGTGAACCCTCTGGTGATCATTTCCAACCCATAGAGAGTGGCGTCTTGTACGATTTCCGCGTATTGTCCATTTGCGCACAATCCTGTTCGTCACTAACGCTCGCAAACCGGATGCATCGCTACCGGCGATCAGTAAGGTGTCGATGGCACGCGGTGGCAGCTCTCGCAGCGGTTTAGTCACAAGAGCTACCGCGCTGTTGGTCTTTATCGTGCCGCCTTTGGTGGACAGTATGTGGACGTTGTAGTGTGCTTTTCCCGAAGCAATATTGCCTGCCTCAAACACCATTGCCGGACCGGCGACGTCGAGTACCTGACAGCCAGAGAAGGTGAGTATTGCCACATTGAGCGGCTTCGGCATTGGCGGATATTAGCCTACTTATGGCATTTACGCCAAGAGGGCTATCTCCCACAATTGTGAATCGATTGCTTTGTATCGAGTAAAGGACCAGCGTTGTGAAGCGGAATGATATTTCACGGCGTTCTTTCGCCAAGGGGATTGGTCTAGCATTCGCTACGTCGGTTTTTTCTGAGCCTGGTAATGCGCAGGGTCAGCGTGCCACAAGTACAAAGACCGAAAGTGACGCCGATGATGCAGATCATTCTAAGTCACGCCTTCAAATTGGCATGCTCTTGTATCCCGGTCTGAGCGCTCTCGACCTCATCGGAGCGCACCCTTTCCTTGCGGAATTATCGAACAGCCAAGTCCATTTGCTTTGGAAAGACAAAGATCCCGTCGTCTCGTCACTGGGATATAGCATTGTTCCGACTACCTCGATCAAAGATTGTCCCCGTGATCTCGATGTCGTGTTTGTCCCTGGCGGTACGTCGGGCACATTCGCGATGATGGATGACGATGAGATTTTGTCCTTCCTTACTGAACGAAGCAGCCGCGCCCGTTACGTGACAAGTGTCTGCACTGGGTCACTGATCCTTGGGGCAGCCGGACTCTTGAAGGGTTACCAGGCGACATCGCATCGGAGGTTTCGCGATCTTCTCCCTATGTTCGGGGCGGCACCCGTCGAGGAGCGAGTGGTTACCGATCGCAACAGAATAACTGGCGGTGGCGTGACCGCCGGAATTGATTTCGGGCTGGTAATCGCGTCGCGCCTTCGCGGTCGTCAAGCGGCGGAGGTACTGCAACTCTATAACGAATACGATCCACACCCACCATTCGCGGCTGGGACACCAGCCGTCGCCCCATTGGCCACCAAGGATGCGGCATATAGCGCACTGGTCTCGGCGTATGACCAAGCGCGAGCGGCTGCTGCGCGTGCGCGCGAACGTCGGCATCTGGGCTAAGGCCTGTGGGGTTCACAGTCGTTGCCTACGAGCTCGCGGGTCGGCGTACCGGGTGGATTCGGTTCAGCATGCGACAACCGCGTTTCGGTCCAACGATCGCTCCAAACCAACTCATACAGTTGTGTTGACTCCAACGCTCTAAATCCATGCGTTGGAAGACGCTTTGAGAGAGCCCGGGCAAAGCTTCGTTCTGTAGCTTCTAACCCCGCGGGGAATGAGATCAGTCAGCTTGGTCACACAGACCCTCATCTGAGTTGTGCCCGCGCCAAGCGGGAACCACACCGGGCCAGCAGTCCGGTTCTAGGAAGTGAAACCCACTCGAGCGGAAACCTTCGAATATAATTTCGCCACTTAGCAAACGTGGGATCTTGGGCTAACGCGCTAGCGCGACGCGCCGATGTGAGAAAAGGGAAGCGATGATTGCCGAAGTTCGGCTCTTCAGTATCACTCAGACTACTTAGCGAAGACCTTTCCCTGTGCTGGTTAGAACCAATTTCCCATGCTTGACGCCTCGCATTGCGATCATGTGATCCGCAAGATGTTTGATCTCCCCGCTCTTTCCTTTCATGATGACTACTTCCAGGCAGTTATCTGCGTCCAGGTGAACGTGTGTGGCGGCCAGCACGTTGTCGTGCGCGTGATGCTGAATCTCGTTGAGCTTGTCTGAAAGATTCGGGCTATGGTGATCGTAGATCATCGAGAGCGTTGCCACGACAGTCTTGTTCTTGTCCACAGCCTCCGACACAAGACTCTCTCGAATTAGGTCTCGTATGGCTTCCGAACGGTTCCTGTACCCTCGACTCGTGATGAGGCGGTCGAACTGCGCGAGCAGATCTTCCTCCAGCGACACTCCAAATCGCGTTAGTTTCGTCATGGTCATTTATCCTCGCAATTCGGAATATAGCGCACAATTTGATCCCTTACATGAGGAAGCCAAAGCTGGGCCTTTACTGAACTTCTGAAGTCGTGGCACTGTTTCTAAAATCGTGCTACATTGGAACGTGAATTAACGCATTCCTTCGCTCCCCAGAGACAAATGATAGGCTTTCTTCGATTCGCACTTCAGTTCCCCCGCCTTTTTGTTCGTTTCGCGCTCTGTTTTATGGTCGCCGCATTCCCGGTATTCGCTTCGGCGGAAGAAGCGGCCCACATTTCTGGGGAGATTCGTTTGGCCGTGGCCTCGCTGCTTTCCGCCCAGCAGTCCGCAATCAGTGGGCATGCGCTCGACCCGCAGGGTCTTTCAGCCGCCACAAGGGAAAAGGCTGATACGCCTCAGCTATCAGGAACGATCACTGACCCGTCTGGCGCGGTGATTGCTGGGGCAACTGTCGAGATTCGGAATTCGGACGGTGCAGTTCAAAGAACAACGGAGTCGGACGCGAATGGCTACTTCAGTATGTCTGGACTCCTGGCGGGAAATTATCAGCTTTTCGTATCGAGTACCGGATTTGAGACGAAACAAATGCCCATAACCATAGGGAGCGCGGAGGAGGCTCCACTGCGCATCTCCTTGGCGGTGAGCATAGTGAGCACTACCGTAAACGTGCAGGGCCGCGAGGATAGCCTTATCGGAATTGCGGATTCCGCCAGCCAGGGAACCGTGGGCGCAAAGCAACTTGATGCTCGTCCGATTCTTCGTTCGGGAGAGGTTCTGGAGACGGTTCCAGGGATGATCATCACGCAGCACGCTGGGGGCGGCAAGGCCAATCAGTATTTTCTTCGCGGCTTCAATCTGGACCACGGCACCGATTTCGCGGTTTTCCTCGACGGCATGCCTCTGAACTTGCCGTCGCACGCGCACGGCGAGGGGTACGCAGACATGAACGCGGTCACCCCGGAGTTTGTGCAGCGGCTGAATTTCGAGAAGGGACCGTATTACGCGCAGATCGGGAACTACAGCTCAGCAGGATCGTCCGACATCCAATTTTTTAAGGAGTTTCCGCAGAACTTTGCCCTGATTGAATTCGGCATGAATGACTATGCGCGGGCCGTTTTTGGCGTTTCGCATAAGCTCGGTCCGGGTACTCTGCTGTACGGCGGAGAAGCCTATTACGACAACGGCCCATGGACACACCCGGATGCGTATGCAAAATTCAACGGCATTCTGACCTACAGCCAGGGCAGCGCGACGAATGGTTTCAGCATCACGGGCCGCGGATACCACGGAAAATGGAACTCCAGCGATCAAATTCCCGTTGACGCGGTGCCGCTGGTTGGACTGTACGGCACATTGAACCCGGCGGACGGTGGGGATTCGCATCGTTACAGCGTGCAAGGGGAATGGCATCGCCAAGGCACGAATTCCGGGACGACCATCATGGGCTATGCCTTTCACTATTACCTCAACTTATTTTCCGATTTCACTTACTCCCTGGATGATCCCGTAAAAGGGGATCAATTCGAACAGCAGGACAATCGCTGGGTGGCAGGGTTTGCCGCAGCCCACACGATGTTCAACGAATGGTTCGGCCGCAAGGCGCAAAACACGTTCGGCCTGCAGCTCCGCAACGATTGGGTCAACAACGGGCTTTACCGAACGGAAAATCGGGTGCGGACCGACAAGAACGATATCAACGCATGCGATGCCGAACCTATTCCCGAGTGCGACGCGAATCCCAATCTGGTCGCGGTCCTGCCTGCGTCCACAGATGTGAATCGATTTACGGACACGATGTTGGGATTTTATGTAGAAAACAAAATACAGTGGGGAGAAAAAGTCCGCTCGGTCTTGGCCTTCCGCGGCGACGAAGCAATCTACAAAGTCACGAACTTGACTCCCACGTATGTCGCGGCCGAATTGCCGGGCGCTCCGGTGATCAACTTCCACGAACTCAATTCCGGATCGGCCACGCAGTTCCTGCCCAGCCCAAAAGGCAGTTTGATTTTCGGCCCCTGGGCGAACACGGAATTTTATATACAGGGCGGATTCGGTTTTCACAGCAACGACGTGCGCGGTGCAGCGCAGAGGGTTCAACCGATTTCTCCGGACTATCCTTTCCCAACCCCAGCCACGCCCATTCGCCCCTTAGTCCCGACGAAAGGCGCCGAAGTCGGTGTACGAACTTTAGCCGTCCCACATCTGCAAAGCACGCTTTCGCTCTGGTATTTATACAGTACGTCCGAACTGCAGCAGAGTGGCGACACCGGAAGCACGGTTGCTTCAAAATCGCCAAGCAACCGCTATGGCGTCGAATGGGCCAACTTCTACACGCCGCTGGAACATTTGGCCTTTGACTTAGACCTCGCCTACTCCAAGGCTCTTTTTACAACCATTGACCCGGATGATGCTGCGCCCGGCAGCCCAGGCGGAAGATATGTTCCCGAAGCAGTTGGGTTGGTGATTTCATCAGGAGTCACAGTGCAGAATTACAAAGGTTTTTGGGGAAGTTTGCGCTTGCGCGCCTTTGGCCCGCGCTATCTGACATCAGACGCAATTTATCAATCCAGTTCAACGATCTTGCTCAATGCGGAGGTCGGCTATCGCTTTAATGACAAGTGGCGCGTTTCGGCCCAAATGTTTAACTTGCTTGACCGCCAAGACCACGACATTGATTACGCTTATAGTTCCCGAACCACACCCACATCGGCGGCGTCATTCACAAACGTTTTCCACCCCGTCGAGCCCTTCCAGGTGAGGTTCGCGTTGGTACGAAGTTTTGGGAAGAAGTAAACACATCGTTGGTGGATGGTATATCCCGCGCAATAGCCGCCGGGAAAATCGTGCCTTCGATAAGCCTCTGTGTGATTGAATTAACCCTGCCCCATCCACATGAAAACAGGAGACATACAAGCAATTGGCATTCTACCGTATTTTCATTTGATATTCGCGAATCGCGAATATAGAATATACGCATGAATCTAAAGCCCCAAGACGTGGTCGTCGCGCTGAAGCTCTGTACCTATCCTGGCGAGCGCCCAGCCATGTCTATCGTCGCGGGTGATCTCGGGCTGAGTCCCTCCGAGGTTCATGGTGCCATCCATAGACTACGGGGCGCACGGCTCCTGAACGGGAAGGACAAACCCAATCTCGCTGGACTTGAAGAGTTCTTGGTGCACGGAGTCAAGTATGCCTTTCCTGCAAAACGAGGCGAGGTGACCCGAGGCGTACCGACTTCCTTCGCAGCCGAACCACTTAAGAGTGAAGTCTCTTTCTCGAACGAACTTATCCCGGTGTGGCCTTGGCGGGATGGCGAAGCCAGAGGTGTGGAGTTAGAGCCGCTGTATAAAAGTGTTCCAGGTGCAGCCATCCGGGATCAAAAACTCTACGAACTTCTGGCCCTCGTGGATGCGATCCGTGATGGACGCGCGCGCGAGCGAAACCTGGCCGAACGCGATCTGGTAAATCGATTGCGGTCCCTACATGGCCAATCCTAATCTCCCATTACTAATTGATGCTGCACAATTGCTGAAGCCCATCCTCGGAGAATTGGTGTTTGTTGGGGGGTGTGCCACGGCACTCCTGATCACGGATAAAGCGGCTCCCGAAGTGCGACCCACGTTTGATGTGGATGCGATTGCGGAGATCACTTCCTATGCGAAATATGCGGAGTTCTCCGAGAAACTCCGAAAGCTCGGCTTCACGGAAGATATGCGGGAAGGCGCTCCCGCTTGCAGATGGCGCCAACAATCCACGGTGCTGGATGTGATGCCGCTCGATGAGAAGATTCTTGGCTTTTCAAACTCCTGGTACGCCCCAGCAATGGCGGCAGCCCAAGAACGAGAACTAGAGCCTGGACTAAAGGTCCGCATGGTTTCGCCGGTGGATTTTTTGCGCAACGAAACTGGAGGCCTTTGCCAGACGGGGCAAAGGTGATTTTCAGAGTAGCCGCGATCTCGAGGATTTCATCGCAGTTGTTGACGGTCGAGTCGAATTAGCGGG
Organism: Candidatus Acidiferrales bacterium; assembly: GCA_963759275.1. GTDB lineage: Bacteria > Acidobacteriota > Terriglobia > Acidiferrales > UBA7541 > Acidiferrum. The sequence continues at coordinate 6,477 of CAVWYZ010000008.1, forward strand.
AGAAATTCGGGCGTCTTCGGCTGAGGTACGTTCATACCTGAAGAGTGAGAGCACGAGATTGCTCTCTTTACGCCCTTTCCAGGATGCACTCCCTGGACATCTGCCACCCGATGCGGCAAGTCAAGAGCGAGTAGCAACGGTCATTTCCCGTCTCCAGGAAATCGCCCAGCTGTAAGTCGCTGGGAATATCTTGAATCATAATTGAGGAGATTTTCTGTCTACTTTGGACGAGCAGTCGGTCTCGTCAAGTCACAGCAAACAACGGTTTAGAAAGCCCTAAAATCAGTGGAGGAGTTCCCAAACACTCCAAACCCAAGTACTTCAATTCAGGCAGACCATCTTAACCATAGTTAGCTCTGATGCACAATTGGTGCACAGAAGTCTGCAAATGAGGTGATTTCGTGCGAATCACAGCATCTTAAGTTGTTGAAAATACATGAACAGCGATGGGCACAAGCAGGGCAGAATGAATTAGCAAACCGCCGCCTTCAGCCTCTCGGCCGCCTCTCCGGCGACTGCTTTCAACAGCTGATCATAATTGTCCTATTTCGCGCGGCGCGCGCTGGTGCGCCGAGTCAATCTTTCGGAAGCCTGCTCCAAGTTCTTCAAGACAGCAATACTGCGAGATTGACGAACCTGATGTGGCACTCCTTGAATCGTTCGTTGATCCAACTCGTCCACGCGCCGGCTCTTGCGCGGCGGACCCTACAAACAGCGCGAGCGGAACACCTAGGGCCATGGCGGCATATCCCGCAGGCGATGGATGAAGATGATCGCCGGAATCAAACGCCGGCAACAGTTGCGCGGGGTGCTCGGGGTCGCGAGTGATCTTGTCGAAGTCGATCAGTGCGTCGAAGCGTCCCGGAGTCCGGATCCATGCATTGATGGCTAGGCGATCCGCTTCATTCGACGGGCCAGGGTGATAATAATCTGATCCAGTAAAAGGCATTATCGTCGCGCCGATGACCAGGATGCCATGCGAGTGAGCGCGCATGACAAGTTGTTCGTATGCGGCAATCATTCTCAAAACCAGCGCATGGTGCTCGGCGGGAGAAGCTTCGCCACTGCGCGCCAGCATGCCGATGTCGTTGATTCCTTCGAAAACGATCAGGGAACGGACCCCAGGCTGTGCGATCACGTCGTGGTCAAAGCGAGCCAGCGCATTCAGTCCCAGTCCGTCGGTCAACAGATGATTTCCGCCGATTCCTTGATTGAGGACTGCTACGTTGCGGCTATTTGGCTGCGCCTGCAGTCGCTGTGCCAGGATATCGGTCCAACGGTCATTCCCGTTGGTTGTAGCGCCGTGGCCATCGGTGATTGAATCGCCGAGGACGACTACCGCCCGCGCATCTGTGGCAGCAGCGACGTCAACTCCGGCGATAAAGTACCAATGTTCCACCGTTTTCGCTCCGGGCAGTTCAAGCGCGGAAACTAAATTTCCGTTCTCAAAATAGGATGCCGCTCGCGAACCCGGATGCCCGGTTTGCACCGCCGGCAGATCGTCCAAATGCAACGTAATAGCAACATCGGAGAGCGCGGTTACCGTGAAGGAAACTGGATCAGAAACATACTCGGCGTGCGGTGGAATCGTTATGTCGGTAGCGCCAGAAAAGGTGACGGCTTTGTCTGTGCCAGGCGCGATCTTGTAGGAACCGGACGCAATCGGCCTCGCTACGCGCACCTCCGTGAGATGCAATGGCCCGCCGCCGAAGCGATTCGAAAACCGTATCCGAAATTCGGTCCCACCTAGAGACAAATGCACGATTTGGCGCAGCGTAATATCGTGGGGGTCCTCGGGGCTGAGTGACTCGCTTGGCTCCACAAGTTGCTGAGAAGCCGCCCAGGAACCAATCCACCGCAATGGGACGTCGTTAGAACGAACGTCATTCGCCCCGATTGCAACCGCGAGGGACACGGCAAGGAATAGCATGGAACCCACGCGCAACCTGTAGTGAAAACATTCAATGGACAATGTCTCGCCCGGAACGTTCTTCACAGGCTCCTCCCAGAGAGAGATTATCTCAAGACTTGATATCTCAAAAGCCTTGGTTGCCTGAGAATTCAAAGGCCGGCACGCAAGAAGTGTGGCCGATGCGATTCTTCTGCAGTGCACCTTCGTCGACTGGGGTGATAAAGTTTTGCTTCCGACGGGTGGAGGCTAGCAAGCTATGCGAATTGTAGATGCCAAGGTGATCGTCTGTTGCCCGGGGCGCAATTTCGTCACTCTGAAGATCACAACAGAAGACGGAATCTACGGTCTCGGTGACGCCACTCTGAATGGCCGCGAACTGGCGGTAGCCAGCTACCTGAACGATCACGTTCTTCCGATTTTGGCGGGCCGCGACGCCCGGTGCATCGAAGATACTTGGCAGTATCTCTACAAAGGAGCGTATTGGAGGCGCGGTCCTGTGACCATGTGCGCCATCGCGGCGGTGGATACCGCCCTCTGGGATATCAAGGCGAAGACTCTGAACGTTCCACTGTATCAATTGCTCGGAGGTGCTTCGCGCGAAGGCGTGCTCGTCTATGGCCACGCGAGCGGAGGCGACGTTGAAGAGACGGTCAAGGCCGTCGGCAGCTATGTGGCACTTGGCTATAAGGCGATTCGCGCGCAGTCGGGAATACCCGGACTGGCTAGCACCTACGGTGTCGGAGTCGCTGGCCGGCACTACGAACCCGCGGAAAAAAATGCACCGCCAGAGAATCAATGGTCGTCCGAGCACTATCTGAATTTTGTGCCGCAGTTATTCGCTCGCCTGCGGCAAGAATTCGGACCGGATTTACATTTACTTCATGATGTACACCATCGTCTGACACCGATTGAAGCAGCACGGCTGGGCAAAGAGCTTGAACCGCATCACCTGTTCTGGCTTGAGGATCCGGTCCCAGCTGAATTACAAGATGCCTTTCGACTCATCCGCGAGCACACTACGACGCCCCTGGCGGTGGGCGAAGTATTCAACAGCATTTACGATTGCCAACAATTGATTCGAGAACAGTGGATCGACTACATTCGCACCGCCGTCGTGCATGCAGGCGGAATCTCCCACTTGCGAAAAATAGCGAGTCTTGCCGAACTGTATCATGTGCGCACTGGATGTCATGGTGCTACCGACCTGAGCCCCGTTTGCATGGCGGCCGCGCTTCACTTTGATCTCAGCGTTCACAACTTTGGCATCCAGGAATATATGCCGCATACGGCAGAGACCGACCAGGTTTTCCCGCACTCTTATGTCTTTGAGGAGGGCCAAATGTATCCGGGCGAAGCGCCAGGGCTTGGCGTAGATATCGACGAACCGCTCGCCGCGCGCTATCCCTATCAACGGGCGTACCTTCCGATCAATCGGAAGCTCGACGGCACGCTACACAGTTGGTGATCCGGCAATCCATATTTGAAGGGGATGCACATGGCGCGAATCAATTTATTCTCATCTGCCCTGGTTCTACTTGCTCTTGCGACTAATCCGGTACCCGACAAGAATCCGCCGCCTGTTCATCTCACTGCCGAAGAGGATCACCAACGAACTATGGCGCTGCTGCACATCACGTCTTTGCGGAGAGGACCCGACGGCGATCCCAAATCGCCCAATGCCGCTAACTTCGACGAGTCCAAGGTTGGCCCTCAGCTAAAGCTTCCCGATCCCCTGATGTTGAACAACGGGGCGAAGGTGACGACGGAGGAAATGTGGTGGAAGCTGCGCCGCTCGGAAATCGTCGAATGGTTCGACCGCGAAATTTACGGGCGAGTCCCAGCGAATGTCCCCAAAGTAAACTGGGAGGTCGTCAGCACCATCGAAGAAGCGAATGGAACTGTCCCCGTCATCACCAAACAACTTGTGGGACATGTGAACAATGCTTCCTATCCGCCCATTGCTGTCGATATTCAATTGACGCTCAGTACCCCTGCGAAGGCCAGCGGTCCTGTTCCCGTAATGATAGAGTTTGGCTTGAGCGCCGAAGTTCTGCAGGCGATGAAAAAACGGCTATCCGAAGCGCAACTAGCCGCGCTAGTGGGCAATGGGCCCACCTGGCAGCAACAGGTACTCGCGAAAGGGTGGGGATACGCCACACTCATCCCCACCAGTGTGCAGGCCGACAATGGAGCAGGACTGACGGAAGGGATCATCGGCCTGGTGAATAAAGGGCAGCCCCGCAAATTGGATGGTTGGGGAGCGCTGCGAGCATGGGCGTGGGGTGCAAGCCGGGCGCTGGATTATTTCGAGACAGACAAATCCGTGGACGCAAAGCAAGTCGGGATTGAAGGGCTGTCGCGTTATGGCAAGGCTGCGCTCGTTGCCATGGCGTACGACACGCGCTTTGCTATCGGCTTCATCGGTTCATCCGGAGCGGGTGGTGCCAAGATTCTTCGCAGAAATTTTGGCGAACAGGTGGAAAACATAGCGTCGACTGCTGAATATCATTGGATGGCAGGTAACTTTCTCAAGTATGCCGGTCCGCTTACACCGAATGATCTTCCTGTAGACTCTCATGAACTGATCGCGTTGTGTGCTCCCCGCCCTGTATTTATTAGCAGCGGCTCGCAACAAGTCGAAGGTGGTTGGGTTGATGCCAAGGGAATGTTCCTTGGGGCGGTATATGCGGGGCCGGTCTACAAACTCCTGGGCAAAAAAGATCTAGGCACAACTGAATTTCCTCCGATGGAGACGCCACTCATCCAAGGCGATATCGCTTTTCGCCAACACAGTGGCGGCCATACCACCGGCCCCAATTGGCCAACCTTTCTGACTTTCGCCAGCCGCTATATGAAAGGGCCGCCCGTCGAGGCCGCCGGAGCGTCATCCAAGTTGCATTGATGGCCTTCGTTCGAAACCCATACTACAGCCGTCGACATTGATCCAGCCGACCTCGAAGTGTTATTCAGTCGGCGGACGCAATGCCGATTCGCCAACGCGATAGCTTTCCGGCGGTCCCAGGTAGCTTGGCTTCACCCCGCCTGCTGCAACCACGAGTTTTTGCAACACTACCCCCGGATCCACCATCCAAAACTTGAGCACGTGATATCCAGGCCCGTTCAAAATATGCGTGGATCGTACCTGGCGAACACCATCCTCCACGGCCAGCTCCCAATCGTGCTGTGAATTCTGTGCCAGGGCATCCACGATCAGCGGTGCTTGATCATCGAAGGAAACCGCATATCGCAAACCGCGACCGGGAACAAAATTAAGCGTAGGGGACAACGTGGCTTCCACCTGAAACGTGCCGCCCTCAAACAAATACATTTTGTATTCAAGGCATGGAGAATCCCGGGGAGGTGTCGCGCTCTGCGCGGTCACGGGAAACACCGTCATTGAGGACAAAGTTCGCCCGAGGTCGTCAATTCTTTCCCATCGGGCCGAAGCAGCATCGGTCTTTTTTGTGTAGTGCACAGACTCCATCGACACGTATCCATTCGCCTCGACGAAGCCATCCAAGGAATCTTTGGTCGGTTCTCTTGGGTACCATGCACTGACCTTCACAGAGACCGTGGTATTTGCCTCACCCCGTATTGTTACGGTTTCTTGCGTAAGACCTTGCGGCGCCTTGCTCCAATCGACGTCTACCAAGAGCCGTAGTTCCTTATCAATTGTTCCTCGCGATTTGTTCAAAACAATCCAGTGAGAGCTGGTTTCCGCAGAAAACGCGAAAGGAACCTGCCCTCGATTGAACACATCAATGTAGCGATGCTGCCGATTGAAAACGTCCATCGTCGGAAGCACAGGTTCGTCCGCGGAGCCGGACCAGGCCGAAGCAGAGCCCTCGACCGCAAGACCCATTTGTGCAACTGGAGGAATTGTGATCTCGGACACCGCCGGCATAGTGTTCTTTGGCGGTTCATTCCACGAGGTGTAGCCGATGTGCGTTTGATCCATCATGTGGTTCCACTTGCCGCCAGCTAGGGCATGGCTGTACTGGGCGGCAAGGTCCGCGTCAGCCTGAAATAGTGCGCGGGCCTGCGCAGCGAAGTTGTTCGTGCTAGCCCGGCGCTGGCTGGCGTAGAGGCGATTTTTCCCCACGGTGATATATAACTCGTTGACGATGGCGGACGCCTTCACCGGATAAAGCACGAGTTCGAAAAATGCATCTCTGCGTTCCTGCGGAAGTGACTTGTAGATTTGCTCAGCCTTCCCCGTTAGCGTCTTCCAATCGGCGGAGACCCCGTCTGCTTCCTGATAATTGACGAGGCTGAAAGTGTCCGCATCCAGCAACTCCGGTTTACGTCGACCGTTGTACTTTGCGTACTTCGCGAGAAGGTCCGCAATCTCCGCAGCGTGCGCGGAACCGAACTGCTGGCGTGACCAGAGCCTAGTGAATTCTCCGATGCTTTCCCTGCCCCAGCGATCGGGATTCCAGGCAAGGCTGAGGAAGAATGTGATGGGAAGTTCCATGGGTTTCAGGTCGCCGACGTTCACAATCCAGATCCGGTCGGCGCCGTAGTGGTACGCTAGGTTCATCTGCTCCCACAGTTTTGGAAGCGGGTTCGTGTTGAGCCACTTGTAGGAGCGTGGATCGCCCACGTAGTCGAAGTGATAATAGATTCCAGCGCCACCCGCGCGGCGCCGTTCGTCCGGCGTAGGCAAGCGGCGGATGTTGCCCCAATTATCGTCGCACCAAAGCAGGGTTACGTCGTCAGGAACGCGCATGCCCTTTTCGTAGTACTCCTGCACTTCTTTGTAGAGCGCCCAGTCCTGGGGAACCTCGGAAACATCGGGGTTCATTTGTTCCGCAATGATTTTGCGTTGGTCGGAGACGATTCTTTCGAGCAATGAGATATTTGCGCTTTCAGACATGGGCAGATCGCCGTCTCCGCGCATCCCAAGTGTAATGATGCTTTCGTAGTTCTTGTTGCGCGCGATGCCTTGCCGCCAGAACTCTTGCAATGTCGACGCGTTTTTCGAGTAATCCCACCGTCCCTGACCGTGGCGCTTCCATTCCTGCTGCGCACGCAGCATCGGTTCGTGATGAGAAGTGCCCATGACAATCCCATATTCGTCGGCAAGCTTTGCGTTGAGAGGATCGTCCTCATTAAACGCGTTGTTCCACATCGCCGGCCACAGGTAATTCGCCTTCAATCGCAGCAGGAGTTCGAAGACCTTTTCGTAGAATTCGTGATTGTAGTTTCCGTATTTTTCCTTTACCCAGCCCGTCAGGGAGGGGGCCTCATCGTTCAAGAAAATGCCACGGTATCTCACCGCGGGTGGCCCCTGAACATGCATGCCCGGCTTCACAAAGAGCGCATCGTGATGGACAACGGGTACATCGGCCCACCAATACCAGGGAGAAACGCCGATCTGCTCCGAAAGGTCATATATGCCATAAATTGTTCCTCGCTTGTCGCTGCCTACGATAACTAACGCACTGTCGACGCCGGGAAAAGGCTTCTGCACAACTTGCACAAGAAACGATTCCCATTGGCCCGCGACGGAAGACACATCAATCACGTGGTCGCGAACAAGGCGATCGATCAATTCACTTTTACCCAGAGTCCCAACGAGAATTATGTTTGCGGCGGGGCCGGCTCCGTGGGCGATCGCCGGAATACGATTCGTAACGCGTTGGATATCGGCTCGCAAATCACCGGCTGCGCGAACGACCCCCGCATAGTCCGCGCCATCGACATATATCGGCGCCGCCCCATTTCGTTCAACTAGAACAAAGTCGCCCGCGTGATATGAGTTGTCGAGATACTGCTCTTGGCCGATGGCCAGCACAACCGAGGGCCGGAGAACCAAACAAACCAGCGCCACGAGAATTACCTTGCGCATTATGCGCCCGGAGTCACAAGAAACGAGTGGCTTCATCATGGCTTGCCCGGATCGTTTTCGAACCAATCGAAATCGGCGGGGATGGAGTTTTTCAGCCGGTTACCTGAGGCATAAATCGCGAAGTACACATCGGTGTATCTATGGGTGGCTGGTGAAGACAGATCACCAGTCGACGCCTCGCCGATGTTTTGCGCCGCGCCACCGCCTATTATCCAGCGATTACTCGATAAAGGTTGGTGGATTTGGTCATCGAGCATCTATGTATCATACCGCCGCGTCACGCTTAAGGATGAATCTGTCATGTGGTGTACGCAAGGTTTTGTAAATACTCCTATCTTTTAGAATCCTCGCCGCGCTTGAGCGCCTCTAGTTCTTCTAGCGTGCGCGGCCAGTCCGATCCCAACAGCCGCGACAAACCGCGATCGGCAAGAACCTTGCCTCCCGTCTGGCATCGCGCGCAGTAGTTCGTCTCATTATCGGCATAGCGAATTCTTTGGACTTTTTCTCCACATCTGGGACATGCCTTTCCGTAGCGGCCATGAACCGCCATTTCGTTCCGGAAAGCAGTCACCTTTTCTGGAAAGTTAGACTTCGCCTCGGCGCACAATCGATCGATCCAGAGTTCAAGAGTATGCTGCGTCGCAGAGAACAACCTTGCCCATTCTTGTGGTTTCAGTTTGTGCGTGAGTGCCAGCGGCGACAGTTGCGCTGCATGCAAGATCTCATCGGAATAGGCATTGCCGATGCCGCTCAGCAGACGCGGATCCGTCAGAGCCCTCTTGAGGGTATGGTTTTCGGTGGTAAGAGTTTCGCGAAATACGCGCAGATTGCTCGCGAGAACGTCGATTCCGCCCGGATCCATCGCACGCAAGCCGCCATCACCCGCGACCACATGCAAAGACGCACGGTGCTTTGTGCCGGCTTCCGTAAGCAAGAGGGCGCCATTCGGAAAATCGAAAATGGCCAGACTGTTCCGACCAGCCAACTTGGCATTCTCCGGTCGCCAGTGCAGTCGGCCGGCAATCATTAAATGCAGTACCAGCCACAGATCACCTTCTACTCCAATCGCAATGCGCTTGCCGACCCGCCGTAGTTCGCGTACCATGCGGCCTTCCGCATTTGCAAGAGGCGGCTGTGCGGTTCGAAGTAGAAACGGGCTGGCTATCCGGACGCGCGCCAACGGCTGTCCGATGACGCGTGCTTCTAACGCGGTGATGTAGGCAGCGATATCCGGCAGTTCCGGCATACATCTATCAGCATGCATTTCGCGCCGGCATTTTTGCAATCTCGGCGTTGGGGATGGACGCGAAGTCATGCGGCTGTGCGATTCCGGCTTCGAGGGGTCTCATCGCAATTCAACTGTAACTTCGCAGTCCGAAAAATCATCTACATGCATATGAACTAGGGATTGTTCGGGCCAAAAGCAAAGAATTAACTCAAATGAGGAGGGTGCTCCCTTGAGACCCAATCATCGGTATGGGCGAGAGTTCCTGCTTTGCGGGTTGCTGTTATGCGGACCGTCACTGGCCTTCGCACAAACGCCCGCGACACCCGCGAGCACTCCAGGCCAGGCCATTCCTGGCACGCTCGGAGTCAGTCCATTCTCTGGAAGCACACCGGCAAAGCTAATTCCCGGAGTTCTGCCGCTCTCTTTGCAGGGCGCAATCGACCGTGGACTGAAACAGAATCTCGGTCTTCTCCTTTCGGACGCCAACATTCGTTCCGCTCGCGGACAGCGTTGGGAGCAATTAAGCGCTCTCCTGCCTCACATTACGGCTTCGCCCTATATTGCGGACTCACAGGTTAATCTAGCGGAACTTGGCTTTACCAGTCTCGGAGGAACCAACCTTCCCGCTTCGATAGGCCCTTTTTCCTATTTTGATGCGCGCATGAACTTCAGCCAGTCACTGTTTGATTCGAAGTTGATCAACAATACTCGCGCCGCCAGCCAGAGTCTGAAATCGGCCGAATACACATTCAAAGACGCACGCGACCTCGTCGTGCTTGCAGTGGGCTACGTTTATTTGCAGGCCATCGCCGATGAGGCGCGCATCCAAACCGCGGATGCACAGGTGCAAACCGCGAAGGCGCTCTTCGATCAGGCCACCGATCAGGTAAAAGCGGGTACGTCTCCCGAAATTGACGGTCTGCGTGCCAAGGTCGAACTCCAGACGCGACAACAACAGTTAATTCAAGCCAGGAACAATTTCGCAATTCAGAAGCTGACCGTAGCGCGCGTAATTGGTCTGGCTCCGGGACAGGAATTCGAGTTCACCGACAAGTCACCGTATCGTCCATTCGACGGCATCACCATTGAGGATGCCTTGAAACGCGCTTACGCCTCGCGCTCCGATTACCTGGCCGCCATGACCGACGTGCGCGCCGCGGAATTCTCTCGCAAGGCTGCGGTGGCTGGTTACTATCCGTCTCTATCCTTCAACGCCAACTATGGAGCGGCAGGCTCGCATCCCTCAACCGCAACGCAGGTGTTCGACGTGCGCGGAACCCTCTCCATTCCTATCTTTCAAGGAAACATCGTTCACGCCGACATTTTGCAAGCCGATGCACGGCTCCAGCAGACTCGAGAACGATTGGACAATCTGCGAGCGCAAATCGACGCTGACATTCGCACGGCATTGCTGAACCTTCAATCCTCCGCGGACCAGGTGAACGTAGCCCGTAGCAACGTCGATTTAGCGGAAGAGACGCTACTGCAATCTCGCGATCGCTTCAGCGCCGGCGTTACGGACACCGTGGAAGTGGTGCAGTCGCAAGAGGCCGTAGCCAGTGCGCACGAGCAGTACATCTCTAGTCTTTACAGTTTTAATTTTGCAAAAATCTCTCTGGCTCGTGCCCTGGGCATCGCAGAAGAAGGCGTCAAAGAATACTTCAAAGGAAAATAAAATGGCTGAAGAGAACCCCCCCCGCTCAGTTTCTGGGGCGCACGACGGATCTTCGTTCGATTCTCCTCTCGAGGAGCGGAAATTTTCGCGCCGGTTGTATCTCAGTCCCAGGATTCGGAGGAGGCTGCTGATCCTGGCGGTCGTCCTGGTCCTTGTTGTTGGTGGTGTGTTCTTGTGGCGCTATCTCAGCAGCTACGAGTCGACCGACGATGCGCAGGCGGATGTGCATCTCTATCCCGTCAGCGCGCGCATCTCCGGTTACGTGGTCAAAGTGAATGTAGACGATAACCAGTGGGTGCAACAAGGTACCGTGCTGGTAGAGATCGACCCGAAGGACTATGAAGTCGCGGTTGCGCAAGCACAGGCAAATCTGGCGAGCGCTGAAGCAACGGCGCAATCGCTGAATATTACCGTGCCGATCACAACGGTAAACACCTCCAGCCAATTGAAATCCACCGCCTCCGATATTGAAAACGCTAAGGCCGGCATCATCGCTGCGGAAAGACAACTGGCTGCCGCGCATGCCCAGGTGGAACAAGCGGAGGCCAACGACGTTAAGGCCCAGGACGATCTGCATCGCTACAAACTTCTTGTGGATAAACGCGAGGTCGCCGAGCAGGTCTACGATCAGGCGCTGGCGGCGGCAAAATCCAGCACCGCCACGATCGCTGCGGCGCGCGCGAATGAATCCGCGGCACAACAGTTCATCCAACAAGCGCAAAGCCGCTTGGCGGACGCGGAAGCCAATCATCAATACGCGCAGACCGGGCCCCAGCAGGTGTCATCGACCAAGGCGCGCGTGCGCGCGGCCATCGCTGACGTGGAGCAAAAACGAGCCGCTCTCGAGCAAGCTCAACTGAACCTGCAATACACGAAGATCGTCGCGCCGGTAACTGGCGAAATAAACAAGACCGTTGTCGTCGGCATGAACGTCGTGCCCGGGCAGCAACTCCTCACCGTCGTACCTCTCGATGAAGTATGGATCACGGCCAATTTTAAAGAAACGCAACTGCGTCACATGCGCGTTGGGCAAAGAGCGGATATCCACGTCGATTCCACCGGCCAATCCTTGAAAGGGCGCGTCGACAGCATCGCTGGCGCCACCGGCCCAACCTTCAGCTTGCTTCCCCCCGAAAATGCTACCGGCAACTACGTGAAGATCGTCCAAAGAGTGCCGGTGAAGATCGTTCTCGACCCCGGAGAGAATCGCGATCACCGGCTGCGACCCGGCATGAACGTTGTGCCGGACGTATACCTCCAATGAGTTCCGCCACTCTTACGCTCGAGCAGGACGTTTGGCGGCCGAAATACAATCCTTGGCTGATAGCCGTCGTCGTTGCCTTAGCCGCCTTCATGGAGGTGCTCGATACCAGCATCGCCAACGTGGCCCTGCCCTACATGGCTGGGAATCTGGGCGCGTCCAACGACCAGAGCACCTGGGTACTCACTTCGTACTTGGTCTCAAATGCCATCGTATTACCCATTAGCGGCTGGCTCGCCGGGGCGCTGGGACGGAAGCGCTTTTTCATGGCCTGTTTAAGCGTCTTCACCGTGAGCTCGTTACTTTGCGGAATCGCTCCGAGTTTGGGTTTTCTTCTTTTCTTTCGCGTCTTGCAGGGCGCGGGCGGCGGGGGATTGCAGCCCATGGCGCAGGCCATTTTAGCGGACACCTTCCCTCCGCAGCAGCGCGGTTTGGCGTTCGCGCTATATGGGATCACCGCCATTATGGCGCCCACCATCGGACCGACGTTAGGCGGTTGGATCACCTTCAACTACTCCTGGCGATGGATTTTCTTCATCAATCTTCCGGTCGGCATCCTCACGTGGCTTCTTGTGCGGCGCTTCGTTGAAGATCCGCCTTATTTGGCGCGCCTTAAGCGAGGCGGCGTCCGCTTGGACTACGTTGGCATCGCCTTGCTGACTCTCGGCATCGGCGCGTTACAGATATTGCTCGACAAGGGTCAGGAAGATGACTGGTTCGGCTCTCACTTCATTACCACTTTAGTCGTCGTAGCAGCGGTCTGCTTAACCGCGCTGGTGATCTGGGAATGGTTCCAGAAAGCGCCGATCATCGATGTGCACATGTTCAAGAGTTTCAATTTCGCCAGCTCGAGCTTGATGATGTTCACCCTGGGAATCCTGTTGTTCAGCAGTCTGGTCCTGATGCCGCAATTTCTCCAGACCCTAGTAGGTTACACCTCCGAACTAGCGGGACTTGCTCTATCCGCGGGTGGCCTGGTCTTGCTCTTTGAGATGCCCGTCATGGGCAAACTAACCACGAAGTTGCAGGCACGCTATCTCATTGCCTTTGGTTGGCTGGCTCTGTCCATCGCGATGTACTACTCCACGAAAAGGATTGATCTGCAGATCAGCTTCAGTGCCGCGGTGTGGTTGCGCATCGCTCAGGTCATTGGCTTGGGGTTCTTGTTCGTACCGATTACTTTGGTGGCGTATGTCGGAATTGCACCGGAGAGGAACAATACCGTTGCGGGCATCATCAATTTCATGCGCAACATGGGAAGCAGTGTCGGGACTTCGCTGGTTACGACACTGATTGCCCGCCGCTCTCAATACCATCAGACGGTCTTGGTCGATTACGCCCGCGCCGACAGTTCCAATTTCCAAAACTCCGTTACCGGCTTGAGTCAGCAGCTAGCCCACGGGGGTTTGAGCGCGCACGAAGCTCACGCGCAGGCCTATGCTCGGATTTACCAGGCGATTCAAGCACAATCGGCAAGCCTCGCGTATATCGATACGTTCATGGTTCTTGCAATCGGTTCGGCGGTAATGTTTTTTCTGGCGTTCCTTTTGAAGAAGAACGATCCAGGTGGCGGAATGACCATTGCGGAGTAAAATTTGAGATGGACACGGTATTTATTAAGGGCCTGAAGCAAAATGATTAAAATTGTAACCATCGAACGAGAATATGGGAGCGGGGGCGGCGAAATCGCTCAGCGGCTTGCGACGCAGTTGGGCTGGAAACTTTGGGATCAGTTGCTGACAGAAGAGATCGCCAGGCTCGCGGAATGCCCTAAGGTCGTCGTGCAGGTCCGTGAGGAACGAACTGATCCGCTTTATTACCGACTATTCAAATCCTTCCTGCGCGGAAGCTATGAGGGAAGCCTCAACGCCCACAAGCTCAAGGTTGTGGACAGCGAAAGCATCCTGAAACTGACCGAACGGGTCGTACAGCACGCGGCGAAATCGGGCAACTCCGTCATCGTCGGCAGGGGGGCGCAGCATTTCCTGAGGAACCGCGAGGACACCCTGCGCGTGTTTCTCTATGCCCCCAGAGACGCGAAAGTCCGGCGGTTGCTGGCTCGTGGGAAGAGTCAGGGCGAAGCCGAACAACTGGTCGATTCAGTGGATCAGGAGCGCGCCGATTTCATCCAGAAGTATTTTGGCGTTGAATGGCCTAGCCGCGCGGTGTACCACACCATGATCAACACCGCCATCGGCGATGAGCTTGTGGTGCAAACGATTCTGGGCATGATGAAAACCCTCGATGCAAAAGTATCCATCTGAACGCGCCTAGCACCGGGGTCCGGCGGCGATTTGGCTCACTTTTGGCCCACTCCCGGCGGCAACGAGCTATTTCGCCCGCCCCCTTAGGCCGCTGGAAAACACCATCCTAGCTGACCAAATCCGGCCTTCTCGCGTCTAATTATTCGGGCTCCAAATACTGGGAAGTGGCAGTTTTGTGGGCTGCTACAACTCTTTTCTTTCCTTTATTTTGGACCTACAATGAAATAGGAGCACCGTGTGGTTCGGCGGGGCAAATCCAAAGCTGCAAAACTAGCAGGTCCCGACCGGCCGCAAACGAGTTGGTACCCACCTGCGAAACATTTGACCCCAGAAGGTCGTATTACAGATAGCGAAATTACTTACCGGTATTTTGGTGTACCCCCGCGCGGGTGGTCCGCCGCGGAACAGCGAAAGGAATAGCATGAAGACGTGGCAGAAGGTCGCAATTGGTCTCGGTGCGGCGGCCCTTGTAGGCGGGATCGTCTGGTTCAGTATTAATCAGGCCAACAAAGGCGTCGTAACCGTTCAGACGGCGAAAGTGGCAAAGCTCGACTCCTTGGTTTCTCAAGTTACCGCTTCAGGCGAGATCAAGCCCACCAACTATACCAACATTACCGCTCAGGGCTTTGGACGCATCACCGACATTCTGGTCAAGGAAGGTGACCACATCAAAAAGGGCGAACGACTTCTCCTCCAAGATAATGTGCAGGCGAACGCCGACGTCCAGGCTCAAGCCGCCTCAATCGATTCCACCGTTTCCGGTGTCCAGGCTGCCGACGCCAGTTACCGGGCCACCCAAGCGGATTTGCTGATGCAACAAGCCAACATGGAGAAGGCGAAACTCGATTTCGACCGTGGCGTCGGTCTGTTCAAGGACGGTTTGATCCCTAAGCAGGATTTCGACCAGCGCAAAACTACCTATGATGCCGCGGCCGCAACAGTGGACGCCTCGAAGGCTCGCATGTTGGCGCAAAAAGCGCAACTGGATCAAGTGCGCTCGCAACTCGCACAGGGTAAGGCCGTATTGGTGCACACCAGGGACGTTCTCTCGAAAACTACCTATGTTTCGCCCATCAACGGCATCGTCAGTTATCTCCCCGTGCGCATGGGTGAATACGTTGTGCCCGGCATTCAGAATGCTACCGGCAGCTTCCTGATGACGCTTTCCGATATGTCGGTCGTAACCTCGGAAGTAAAGGTAGACGAAACAGACATCGTAAACGTGAAGATCGGCCAAGATGCAGACGTAACCATTGATGCCGTCCCTGGAAAAGTCTTTAAAGGAAAAGTAACGGAAATCGGGTCGCAAGCCGTGCTGCGCACTTCTGGCTTGGCTACCACGCAAACGACCACGAGCAATCAGGAAGCCAAGGATTTCAAGGTAGTAGTCACGCTGGAAAATCCTCCCGAAAATCTCCGGCCGGGTTTATCCACCACCGCAAAAATCAAGACCGCCGAGCGCAAGAACGTCGTGGGCATTCCCATTCAAGCGCTGGCCGTCAGATCCCGCAAGGATTTGGAAGACGCCGCCAAAAATGCGAAGAAAGACGGAAACGTAACTCTGGCAGCGCCGCCGCCGGCGGTTGCGGGCGATCCCAAGAAGGACGAAGTTCAGGGCGTTTTTGTGGTGAATGGAAAGAAAGCGTTCTTCCGCCCCGTGGAGACCGGAATTTCCGGCGTCACCGATATTGAAGTAACCAAAGGCCTGCAATCGGGCGACGAGATCGTGATTGGTAGTTATAAAGCGCTAAGAACGCTGAAGCCCGAAGCTAGCGTTAAGGTCGATAACTCCGCTCCTAAGAAGATGGACGAATAATCGTAAGCTTCAGATCACCAGGGAGAGAACATGCCCGCTGAAACGACCACACCAGAATCGTATCGCCAGGATTTGGTCGACTCTGGAATTGCTATCCGTACCGAGGCGCTCACAAAGACTTACGAAATGGGTGCCGAACTAGTGCATGCGCTTCAAGGGGTCGACCTCGAAATCCGCAAGGGCGAATACGTCGCGATTATGGGGCCGTCCGGCTCAGGTAAATCCACGCTGATGAATTTGATTGGCTGCCTGGATTCGCCGACGGCGGGACGCTATTGGCTCGCTGGCAGACTCGTAAGCGATCTGGATGACGACGAGTTGGCGTACATTCGCAACCGCGAAATCGGCTTTGTATTCCAGACTTTCAACTTGCTTCCCAGAGCAACCGCGCTACATAACGTCGAATTGCCGCTGATCTATAACGGAACGCCCGCCGAGGAACGAGTGGAAAAGGCCAAACAGGCATTGCAGCGCGTGGATCTTGGCACGCGTATGCACCACAAACCCAACGAGCTTTCAGGCGGTCAACGCCAGCGTGTGGCCATCGCCCGCGCATTGGTTAACGACCCCTCGATCGTGCTCGCCGATGAGCCCACAGGAAATTTGGACTCCAAGACCGGCGAAGAGATTATGAATCTGTTTGAAAACCTTCACCACCAGGGAAATACCATCATTCTCGTAACTCACGAAATGGATATCGCGCAGCACGCCCACAGAGTCATCTTCATTCGCGACGGCAAGATTGCCTCTGACGAAAAAGTCGTGAAACGCCAGCAGCTACCGGTCGCCGACTAACGCCAGTCAAAACATTCGAGTCCCCTCAACGAATTGTTTTAGGGTCCAGTAGAATCATGCGCCGTGCCTAGCCAATTCTGGGCCGGCGGACCGCTTCATCAACGACTGCTCAAATACAACCTGAATTTGCCGGCATCGCCGTCTAACGTGCGGGAGCAGGATGCGAGATTTCTTCTTCTCCCAATGCGTCTATCCGTGCCAGATACGTATTCGACAAGCGATCATGCCACGTCAAACCATCTTCGTCCCAAAGCACCCACAGGAAACCCAGAAAACATGTTCCCGCGGAAAGTAGATATCCTGCTGCACGCAACAGGTATTGGCGAGGCGTTGGCACGTCGCCGCTAAAGCTCGCTACCTGTATTCCAGACACCATCATTCCCGGTGTACTGCCTCCAAAAATCGTAAACAACCCGAAGTACTGCAGATAGACAAACGCAAACGTGAAGAAACAAACCGCGACGCTCAGTTTGCTCAACGCAAAATGCCCGCCTAGCGATCCAAATAGCGCAAGGAAACCTCCGTAAGCAAATGCCAGGCAGGCCACATCAATCAACAATGCATGGCGCCTCTCATCGAGGGATGCAATGGGAAACAGTCCGCCGTGTACCTCGACCAACGGCTCGGGATCCGCGTTCATCTCCTGGTTCTCCGTCGGCGGCGGAACAGACACATCGATCAGCAGCCGAGGATCAAGCTTTTCTGGCGCCTGCGCCATTCGCCCGATCGCGATCGTGAAGGCGAAGTCGTCGGATGCCCTGGCCCGCTCTTGTGCAGGATGGTCTTCCACTTCAATGGCAATATTGTCGCGCGAAACCGCAGCGTTATCGTCGAAAGGAAGCGCGGTTTGCGCTTCATTTGAAAAAGTCTTTCGTCGGCGCGCACGATAAGACTGCAGGCGCTGATTCAGTTCGCCACGCCATTCTTCGTGCGTCTGCCCCTTCAGGCTTGCTTTCGCCTGAGTTGCGCGATTCTCATCCTGGAGTGGTAGTACTTTCGTGGATTCACAAAAATTACAGCTCTGCACTCCAGAGGCGAGCACCGAGCCACACTGCGAGCATATTGTATTCACCGGTCGTTTTTGCGCTGCGGACGCTCTCACTCCGGTGAGGAGGAGCACCTCAAGACTAGCATGATCTCAGGATCATCAGGATAACGAAATTGATTGAAGGGAGCGTAAATGACAGCAGGGGAAAAGCTAAAACTCACCTTGTTGCGCAAGGATCTCGCGGCTAAATGCTATCCGCCGATCGAGCAGGACTACCGCGAAGTTAGCGCAACCCGCGCGCTCTTGCTCGGTCCACGACTGTAGCGAAGGCGCCAGCCGCGCTGTCGTGGTTTCCAGTAGCCCCAGTATCCGGTAATAAAGCCCAACCGCCTGCAGGCCAGTGCGATCTTCCGGCCGTTCTGGGCATAGATACAGCAATTGCATCACTCGAGCATAATCTCCACTCGTCGCCGACGCTGGAATGCCAGTAACGTCCCGAACTTCGCGAGACACAGTGTGATGTACCGAGGACGCCACAAGCGAACGGCAATACGATACGAAGAACATCAGCAACGTAACCAGGGATACCGCGAAAATAAAAGCCGCCATCATCGCGGCACCGCTACTAGTTGGCCCGGCACCAACCGTGTCTCTTCCGAGTGCCGCCACATCGTAATAGTCCAGGAGAGCGGCAAGAAGCACCCCAGAATTGGAGCAATAACGTAAACCACGGAATCCACATAGGATTTGCTAGCCATATTCACAAGCGCATACGTCGCAGCATAGGCGCTGAAATACAGGCCTAGGGAAAGGACGAATTGCACAAGGCGGGTGCGCGTCTCTCTCAGCTTCAGAACTGCACCCCATAACAGGAATGTGAGCACAAGCCCCACGAAGTAAAGGTTTTGCGAAAGCTCCCAAGCGAACCTAGTGGACAACAGTTCGGTCGACTGCGCTACCACCGCATAGGAAAACAGCGCGGTGCCCAAAAGCAACGAGACCGCCATGAATCGCAGGTATTTTCCGAATTGCAGCTCGCCAAAAACAATCGCGTACAGGCTGATCAGTGCAACGTACAAGGCCAGCGTCAGCAGCGCGTCCGTGTAATAATACACGTAGCGATACTCATTCGACTCGAAGCCGCACTGCACCAGGGTGAAATGTCGGGCAACGCTCGAACCCACGGTTAGAATGAAATAGAGATTGAGGAAGAAATAGCGGAAGAACGATTTTCGCGCAACTGAACACACCACAAAGGCCAGCTCAAAGGCCGTTCCCGTGTATACAATGATCTGTGCTGCGGAACCAGACATTTGCTTTCTTTCGCCTGGTCCCTTGGGTGACTTAACTCACCCCTTGGTCAACCAGGATTACGACTTCCTTCTCGGCATCGGCGGAACCGGATCTGGTCCGTTTGCCACCAACGTCGTACCGCTAGTGTGGTTCTTGTGGTTGGTCAAGGCCGACTTAAAGGCCATCGATCCAACAAGAATTCCCAACGCTAGCGTAAATGCTCCGAGTTTCCTTGACATGGTGCCTCCGAGGAATAAAACACACGGAGACACTCTATCCTTTATACAGATAGTGTCAAGTGGGACACACTACGCCCATGTTAAGAAAACATCAATGGAAGCTCGCCTGCTGGTTTCGCCATACCTTCGCATGGCTATTCAGCTCATAGCTTCCGATCAGGGCTAGCTTAGCGGTATGGGCCTCTCAGCAACAACAGTACCGGCGTCCTATCCGATTGGTACTAAAGTACTATCAGATTTCTCTCGGTCGGAAGCCGTCCTTTGCGCTCAGGCCGATTACGGGCTATCGCCTTGACACTCTCGGCAGTTCATTCGTACGATGGAAAATTGCCCAGTGCCGGCGTAGCTCAGTGGTAGAGCGAGGGTCTCATAATCCCTAGGCCGTGGGTTCGATTCCCCCCGCCGGCACCACTTTCGCTCGATCTTTCCCACTTCAGCCCACCGCTATCGACCGAGAGCCCGGTCCAGGTGCACATAACCCCCGTCCACAAAAACATGTTGCCCCGTGGTGTGTCCCGATTCGGGAGAAAGTAGGAACACCGTTGTCGCAGCAATCTCTTCCGGCGTGGTCATGCGTTTCTCAAGCGGGATTTGCGCCAGAATCTCTCGCAACTTCTCGTCCGGCTTGGGGAAAGTGTCCAACCATTGGCGATAAAGAGGGGTCATCACCTCTGCGGGAAGGACGGCGTTCACGCGAATGCCCCCGGGAAGAAGTTCTACCGCCCATTCCCGCGTCAAAGCCAGGATGCCTCCTTTAGCACAGGCGTATCCCGACGTTCCTCCCTGGCCGGTCACCGCGGTTTTCGACGCAATATTGATAATCACTCCCTTGGATCGTTTCAGGAACGGCAGCGCGAAATGCGCCATGTTGTAGTAGTGCAACAGATTTCGATTCAGGGACGCTACAAACTCCTCGGGGGTACCCTTCTCCAACCCAACCTTGTCATTGATGCCCGCGTTGTTAACGAGCGCATCGATCTGCCCCAGCGTCTTCGCGCTTTCTTTCACAACTTGTTCGCAGATTTCCGCGCTCGAAAGGTCTGCGACAACCAACCCGCAGGCCGCTCCCCGGTTTCGCAATTCCGTTTGAAGTCGCTCGCCCGCCGCAACATCGCGGTCGATGATCACGGGAATCGCCGCTTCCTTCGCGCAAGCCCGTATGATCGCAGCGCCAATGCCCTTCGCCCCGCCGGTAACCAGCACCACTTTGTCTTTCAATCGCAGGTCCATCCCTAGCCTCGCAGGTTCGTAAATCCCCCATCGATCAAATAATCCACGCCGGTAAGGAACGACGCCTCGTCCGAGCAAAGAAAAAGTGCCAGTGAAGCAACTTCCTCGGGTTCGCCCATCCGGCCAATAGGCTGCGACTTCGATAATTTCTCAAACATCTCTTGCTCCCGACCCGGATAATTTTTCCGAAGATAATCATCCACGAACGGGGTATGCACCCGGGCAGGCGAAATGCAATTGCAGCGGATATTGGCGCTCAGGTAGTCCTTGGCAACCGAATACGTCATCGCAATCACCGCACCCTTGCTCATGGAATAGGCAAAACGATCCGCGAGCGCCGAAGATCCGGCAATGGATGCCAGATTCAAAATCACGCCGCCTCCGTTCGCTTTCATCAACGGCACACAAGCTTGCATGCAGTTGTAGAATCCCTTTACGTTTACACGATAAACGCGGTCAAACTCCTCTGCTGTCGTGCTTTCGACCGTTCCAATGCTGGATATGCCGGCATTATTGACGAGTATCGCCAAACGACCTTTCGCGGCGATTTCCTGGAATTTCGCCTGTACTTGCGCCTGGTCGGTCACGTCGCACTCGTAAGGGTCCGCGCTCCCTCCAGCCGAAGTAATTTCTTGGCAAGTCGCCATTGCGGCATCCGGCGAAACATCAAGGATGCAAAGTTCGGCTCCATGCGCCGCGAATTTCAGCGCGATTGCTCGTCCAATTCCGCTGCCGCCCCCGGTCACCACGGCGGTCTTTCCGCTCAAATCAAATTTCGCCTTATTCGTATTCGGTCCGCTCAGAAATGCCTCCCTAACCAATCCACAATTTTCTCAGAAGCTCATTCTCCCGAGGCTACCGGAACGCTCAGCTTATAGAACCTTTGCGCGTTTCCACCCAGGACTTTCTCGCGCGCTTCGGGGCTAGTCCGCGAAAGATACTGTTTCACTACATCGATCACCCGCGAATGCGACGCCGCAACCGTACATACGGGCCAATCAGAACCTATCATCAATCGGTCCGCTCCAAAACATTCGAACGCGACATCCAGATACGGAGTCAGGTGTTCCGGCTGCCATGCCTGCCAATCCGCTTCTGTCACGAGCCCCGATAATTTGCAGCACACGTTCGGATGTGCTGCGAGTGCGCGGATTCTTTCGGCCCAAGGATGTAGTGCATGGACTCTGACCGCAGGCTTGGCCAAGTGGTCCAGTACAAATTTCTGCCGGGGAAATCTCCCGACGAATTCGCTCGCCACCGGCAAGTACCGCTCGTAAATCAAAATGTCGTATGTGAGACCAAACTCCTCCAGCATTGCCACGCCGCGAAGAAATTCCGGCTGCAGCAAGAATCTGTCGTCCGGCTCGCTCTGTACAATGTGTCGGACCCCTACAAATTTCTTTTGCTTCGCAAGTGAAGCCAATTCTGAACGAACATCCGCCGACCGCAGATCCACCCATCCAACCACGCCCAGAACAAAAGAAGCCTCCGAAGCCAATTGCAGCAGCCAGTGGGTCTCCTCCACCGTTTGCCGAGCTTGCACCGCCACGCATCCTTGAAACCCGGCACGATCCAGCTCGGGCTCCAAATCACCAGGAAGAAAATTCCGGCGCAACGTTTTCATCGACTCGTCGATCCACCCATATTCCGACGAGTTGTAGATCCAGAAATGCTGATGCGCGTCGATATGCATAATCAGCGGCGAACCAAGCCTACACAGCTTGCCAATTCGCAGGAATGTCGATAAACGATCGGTCTAACTGACTCACCGAAGGACAACCGAGCAATCTCAGCGTGCGCTCCAGGTCCGCCTTCAGTATCTCGATGGCTCGTGCAACTCCGGCCTCGCCTCCTGCGGCAAGTCCATACGCATACGCTCGCCCCACCAGCACCCCGCGCGCTCCCAGGCAGAGTGCCTTTACGATGTCACTCCCGCGACGCACGCCTCCATCCATCAGTACTTCGGCCTGCCCATTCACCGCGCGCACGACTTCCGGCAATGCCTTTAAGGTCGGCGAAACACAATCCAACTGGCGTCCACCGTGGTTCGAGACCACCACGGCGCTGGCGCCGTGGTCGATGGCCCGTTTGGCATCCTCTCCCGTCAATACGCTCTTCACAACAATCGGTCCGCCCCACGCTTCGCGAATCCATTTGAAATCGGCCCACGTCACCACCGAGCGTGCCAACGCTGAGCCCACATCGGTCAGCTCCATCGGTCCTTCTCCCGGCACGATCACGTTGGGCAATTTTGGCGTACCACCATCCATCAGAAAGTTTGCCAGCCACCCAGGATGCGCGAGGAATTGTCCGACGTGTGGCAACTTCGCCAGCACATTCTTTCCGAGTATTTCCTTCATACCGTTTCGAAAATCGCGTTCGCGCATTCCGGCAACGGCCGTGTCAATCGTCACCACCAGCGCGGAAAATCCCGCGGCGCGCGCACGCGCCAGCGCCGCTTCCGCCGCCCCTCGTCCCCCTAACAAGTACAGTTGATACCAGACAGGCCCGGCGGACGCCGCCTTTACCTTCTCCAATGCATGCCCGGAGATCGTGGACAGGATATACGCCGTCCCTGCCGCTCCCGCTGCGCACGACGCTGCAATTTCGCCCAGCGGATGCATCAATCTGCTATAGCCCACCGGCGCGAGCAGGAAAGGAACGGACAAATCGAAACCAAGCACGCTCGTCCGCAAATTGCATTCCGGCAGAAACACAGCATGTCGCGGGCGAAATGTTACGTCACAAAATACCTGTGAATTCGCACGAAGCGTATTTTCGTCTTCGGCGCCTCCGTCGAGGTAGTCAAAAACGAGATTGGGCAAGCGACCTTGCGCCAGAGTCCGCAGATCGTGAATATTAACGGCCTTCGAAACCTTACTTGCCCCCGACACACCGCCCATGTTTCCTCACAGTGAGACGCCACGCTTCCAAGGGATAAAATCATCCTGGCCCAACAACTCTGCCGCGGTTTGCACTTCGCCACTCGCGATCTGTATCACACGATTTAAGATTTCCTCTCCCATCTGCTCGATGCCCTTCTGACCCGAAATAATTTCGCCGGTGTCGATGTCGATGATGTCCGGCATTTTCGCAGCCAATTGTGAGTTGGTAGACAGCTTCACCACCGGTGCAATCGGATTCCCGGTCGGTGTTCCCAATCCCGTCGTAAACAACACAACGTTCGCGCCGGCCCCCACCTGCGCCGTCACACACTCCACATCATTCCCAGGGGTGCATTGCAAGTGCAATCCAGCTTCCTGCAGATACTCCGGATAATCCAGTACCGCTGTCACGGGAGACGAGCCGCCCTTTTTTGCCGCGCCCGCGGACTTCATCGCATCGGTAAGCAATCCATCGCGGATATTTCCCGGCGAAGGATTCATATCGAACCCCGAACCGACCGCTTTCGCCCGCGCCGCATAGCTCTTCATGAGTTGCATAAAGCGCCCGGCCACTTCGTCGGTCGCACTGCGATTCACCAGATCCTGTTCCACTCCGCAAAGCTCCGGAAATTCACTCAAAACCGTCTTTCCGCCCAACGCCGCCAGAAGATCGGAAACCTGCCCAATGGCTGGATTCGCCGAGATTCCAGAAAATCCGTCTGAACCACCGCACTTCAATCCCACAGACAAATGTCGCAGAGGTGTGGCTTGCCGCTGGCATTTACTCGCTTCGACCAGGCCCAAAAATGTCTGTCGGATTGCCGCGGAAAGCATGGCGAATTCTTCGCCGCTTGCTTGCTGCTCGTATACATAGAGCGGTTTGGAAAAATTCGGGTTCCGCTTCTTCAATTCACTGCGCAACACCGACGCTTGCGCATTCTGGCATCCCAAACTCAATACCGTGGCTCCGGCGACGTTGGGGTGATGGATATAACCGGCAATTAAGCCACAGAGGTTATTCGAGTCTTCGCGTGTGCCGCCGCAACCGCCTTCATGCAAAAGAAATTTGATTCCATCAACATTCGGAAATACTCGTGACGTCTCCGGCCGTTTTGCCCGCGTGCTTCCCGAATAATTCTTGATTTGTTCGACCTGGCCGGATTGGTACAGGCTCACGAGGTCTGCAACCTGCTGCTGATACACTGGCGGCGGCGCAAATCCCAATTCTTGTTCGAACGCCTGTTTCAAAACGCTGATGTTCCGGTTCTCGCAAAACACCAACGGAACCACCAGCCAGTAATTCCGTGTGCCCACCTGACCATCTTCTCGATGAATTCCGGCAAACGTCCGCGCGCTCCACTGCGCTATGTCCGGCGGCGTCCACGCATAGTTTTCTGTCTTCTCGTGGAAAGGTGCTGCCTCATGGCGCAAATTTCGTGTTGTCAGAATTTCTCCCTCGGGAATCGGCACCACGGCTTTCCCCACGGTAACGCCGTACATGATCACTTCTTGATCCGCGGCAATCTCCCGTAGCGCAAACTTGTGCTTCGCCGGAACCGCGTTCGCCAGAACAATATCCTGCCCCGAGCACACAACTCGCGCTGCTGCCGGCAAGTCCATCAGCGCGACAGCCACATTGTCGCGGCCATGCAATCGCAAAGCCTGTTCTCGTGCCAAGGCCGTCGCTCCTTTTTATCCACTGCCAAATTCGGGCGGCAAGTTAAAGCTCTTTATGCGCCGCTTCCGGAATGTGCGTATCCGTTACCGACTCACACTTTGCCACACGGAAATCTTTTACGTCATTCAATACAAATACCGGAGTCCCCGTCTCCTGAGCTGGCTTAATCTGAAAAAAGTCGATACGTGCTCCATCGTCCACAATCACGCACGGCCGCGCGTCTTTCGCCTCGGCCACCACTTTGAAGTCACTTATTTCAATGCCTTCCGCATGCCGGATCAGCAACCCATAGGCGGGTGTGGTGCCGAACATGGTCGGCTCCGGATAATCCTTTTCCTTCTCTTCCAGGTGAATGTTCGCGTCTTCCTTGTTTCCACCACCGGGATGTTGCAGTAAGACGTTGCTGATCTTCACGTCTTCAATCTTGTGATTCGGTATTCCCACAATCATCGAGCAGACGTGCGGCGACGCCTGAGACGCAACAACATTGGAAATATTCACTCGTCGGATCGCCCCAACCGGAACACCGGCGGGCCCACGCATCCGCGAACCCAGTCGCAGGAAAATCGGAGCCGCCACCGTTTCCCGCATGGTGATATTCGAAATCGAGACATCTTCGATGATCGCGCCGTCCACGCTCAGAATCGTCAGTCCCAGGCAGCCATCAAACACGCAATTGTTGATCGTAATATTCTTGTATCCACCGTTGGACTCCGTGCCAAATTTGATGCGCCCGGTGCGGCCGACCTCGGCGTTCTCTGGATAGCGTTTAAACGTTCCATCCAGCATTGTTCCCTCAACGAAACTGCCGCTCACCATGCAGTCGCTGATCGTCACCATTTCCGTCGCCCGTGCATAGCCCAACGCAAACGAACTCTTCAGGCAAATAGCATCATCCCACGGCGAATTCACGCTGCAATTCGAAATGCGCACATTGCGGCAACAATCCACATCCATGCCGTCGCGATTCGTATCAATCTTCAGATTGTCGATGGTCAGGTTGTCCACGCCGGTCGCCAGGATTCCGAAGTGCCCGCCATGCAAAATCGAAAAGTCTCGCAACAGCACGTCGCGACAATTTTTAAGCGCAACGGCTTTGTTGCCCACGCCGGATTCTTCCGCTACTGGCCCGCTGCCAAATCCGCGGCTCAACCCTTTCCCCCAGATCAACCCAGGGCCGCAGATTGATACATTTTCCAGCCCTTCGCCCCACAGCAAGCTGTTGTGCCAATGATTGTGGCCAAAATCCTGGTAGTCTTCCCATGGCTTGTTCGACTCCGCCAGGTCATATCCTGCCTGCCCTTTTTCCTTCCGGGAATCAGCAGCCAATATTGTTGCGCCAGCCTGCAGTTCCAGTCGAACCTTGCTCTTCAGGTGAATCGAATAGCAGCAATAAGTTCCCGCTGGGAAAAATACCGTGCCGCCTCCCGCCGCCGCCACGGATTCAATAGCGTTGTTAATCGCCGGCGTGTCGAGGGTAGTGCCGTCGCCTTTCGCGCCGAAATCGCGGACACTGAATCCTGCCCCGGTTTCTTTTTGAGGAACACTCTCCTCGCGAGCGCCCCTCGCCTGCCCTCCAACGGCAAGTCCGACCAGCGCTGCTCCCGACGCTCTGAAGAATCCACGCCGCGTCCCTTCGCCGTTCGCCATCCCCAGTCCTCGCAATCGCGCGCTAAAACGAGCGGATCGTTCTCAAGACCTTACGCGAAATCCAAGTACGACTCAGCGCTCGATGCGCGCCCCTGCGCCTTTCATCAAACGCGTAACTTCCGCCAATGTCGCCATCGACGTGTCACCCGGCGTGGTCATCGCCAGCGCCCCATGTGCCGCGCCACATTCCACCGCCCATTGCGCATCCTTGCCACTGAGAAAACCATAAATCAACCCCGATGCAAAAGAGTCCCCGCCTCCCACGCGGTCCAGAATGTCCAGGTTCTCCCGCTCCGTGGCCTGAAAGAATGCCCCGTCGTGATAGCAGATCGCTCCCCAATCGTTTCGCGTCGCGGTTTTCGCTTTTCGCAGCGTCGTAGCCACCACTTGAAACGGAAACTCCTTCACCACCATCTCGATCATCTTCTTGAACCCACTCACTTCAAAGCTCGTCAGGTCTTTCCCCATCCCGGGGACCTCGAACCCGAGCGCCGCCGAGAAATCTTCTTCATTTCCAATCATCACATCCACGAATGGCGCGATCTTTCGATTCACTTCCTGCGCGCGTTTTTGCCCGCCGTTCGCTTTCCATAGCGACTCGCGATAATTCAAATCGTACGAAACGATGACTCCATGCTTCCGCGCAGCCGCCATCGCTTCGATGGCCACTTCCGGCGTGCTCCCTGAAAGAGCACAAAAGATTCCCCCCGTGTGAAACCAGCGCGCTCCGGAAGCTCCAAAGATTTGCTCCCAATTGATTTCTCCAGGTTTTAACTGCGAAATCGCCGTATGGCCTCGATCGGAGCATCCCAACGCCGCCCGTACACCGTATCCGCGCTCCGTGAAATTCAGGCCGTTTCGTACCGCGCGACCCACTCCGTCGTACGGCACCCATCGCACCAATGATTGGTCCACGCCACCTTGATAAATCAGATCCTGTACCAGGCGGCCCACGGGATTATCCGCAAACACGGTCACCACCGCGGTATCCAGACCGAAACAGCGCTTCATCCCTCGCGCCACATTGTATTCGCCTCCGCCTTCGTACACTTCAAAACTTCGCGTTGTCCATATCCGTTTCTCGCCCGGATCCAATCGCAACATCACTTCTCCCAAGCTGACTAAATCCCAACGGCAATTCTCTTTCGGTCGGATTTTCAAACCCATCGTTTCGCTCCTGCCCGCACGACCACCGACAGCAGTGCAGACTCATTCCGTTCTAGATGAATTCCGCAGGCTGCAATCTCGGCACAATCATATGCATCACACCCAAAGCAACCAAGTACGCCGTTCCCGCCATTAAAAACGGAACGAAATAGCTACCGGTCGCCTGCAATACGTGACCAACGATCGTCGCGATCAACATCCCGCCCACCGCTCCCGCCATCCCACCAATTCCTGCCACTGACGCCACCGCGTGACTCGGAAACAAATCCGACGCTGTGGTAAACAGATTGGCGGAAAATCCCTGGTGCGCCGCCGCGGCCAGTCCGATCAGCAGCGTGGTCGACCACAACCCCTGCGCCCGGTACGCATAAATAATCGGAACCACGCACACCGCGCAGATTAGCATCGCCGCTTTGCGCCCAAAATTCGCGGTATGCCCACGAGCTATCAACTTCGACGACATCCACCCGCCTGCCACGCTGCCAGCGTCCGAAATCAAGTAAATCACCACCACCGGCAACCCAATTTGCGCCAACTTCAACCCATGCTGCTCCTGCAAAAATCCCGGCACCCAAAATAAATAAAACCACCAGATCGGGTCGGTCAGAAATTTCGTCAGCAGAAATGCCCACGTTTGCCTGTAACCGAGCAATCGTATCCACGGCACCCGCGCTGTCGATTTCTCCCCATCGCTTCGAATATATTCCAGCTCCATCGCAGAGCATCGTGGATGCTCTTCCGGCTTTCGGTATATCGCCATCCACAGTAAAAACCAGAAAAATCCAATGGCTCCCGTAATCACAAATGCCCATCGCCATCCCATGTAAATCGTAATCCAGGGCACGATCAATGGCGTGGCAATCGCTCCTACGTTGGTGCCCGCATTGAAAATTCCTGTCGCCAGTGCTCGTTCCTTTTGCGGAAACCACTCTGTGACAGTCTTGATGCTCGCCGGAAATGCTCCTGCTTCTCCAAATCCCAGTGCCGATCGCGCAATTCCGAAGCTCAACAGCGAACCACACAGCGCGTGCGCCATCGACGCTACGCTCCAGAACAGCATCGCCACGCCATACCCGATTCGCGTTCCCACGCGATCGATAAATCGCCCCACCATCAGCA
Source organism: Candidatus Acidiferrales bacterium (assembly GCA_963759275.1). Classification (GTDB taxonomy): domain Bacteria; phylum Acidobacteriota; class Terriglobia; order Acidiferrales; family UBA7541; genus Acidiferrum. Next base: position 35,528 of record CAVWYZ010000008.1, read on the forward strand.
TGCCTACAGCGTAGGCCGCCTGAAACGCAAATACCAAATTACTGTAATCGATTTCATTCCATCCGAGATCGTGCTGCAGCGTCGCCTTCAGAACGCCCAGCACTTGCCGGTCCATGTAGTTCTTACTGATACCGATGAACAGGACTGCACAGATTACCCAGCGGAACTTCCCTGAGAAAGGCGAAGCTTTTGACCGCATCGCCTCGCCAGCCAAAGTGCCGGCGCTTGTCGTATCTTCGGCAATCCTGGATTGGTTCTCCGCCATGGATCACATCAATTCACGTCTACTACGTTAGGGGATGAGCGTTTATTGCTCAAGGAAATTCAACTCTCGGGTAGCCGACTTGTTTCGTCTATTGATTCACACCGCTCGCCAGAAGGCCGCCGTCCACCTGCAGGATCGTTCCAGTGACAAAACTTGCTGCCTCTGACGCCAAAAATATCGCGCTTCCCACCAGCTCTTCTACTTTCCCAAAGCGTCCCATCGGCGCGCGGACCAGAAACTCCTTGCCTCTCGGCCCGTCCAGTAACTTTTCGTTCAGCGCCGTCCGAAAAACGCCCGGTGCGATGGCATTCACGCAAACTCCGTAACGCGCCCATTCAACCGCTAGTGTACGCGTTAGCCCTGCAAGCCCTGCCTTACTCGCCGTGTACGCAGCCACCTCGTACAACCCCACGAACGATGCAATCGACGCTATGTGCACGATCCTTCCATATTTCCGTTCCACCATATGTCGCCCAAAAATCTGGCTCACGCGATACGCACCCGTTAGATTCGTATCCATAATCTCGTTCCATTCCGTCTCTTCCACGTCGAGAAATGCTGTGCGCTTCGTTCGTCCTGCCGCATTCACCAGAATATCCACCTTGCCGAATTCTTGAATCGCCGCATCCAGCAATGCCTGCATCGACGCACGGTCCAGCACGTCTGAAGGAATTCTCAATGAACGCCGGCCAATCGCTTCGATCTCCTTGGCGGCTTCGTTCACCAACTCGCTACGCCTCCCGGTGGCGATCACGTCGGCTCCAGCTTGGGCCAACCCGAGACCGATGGCCCGGCCGATTCCCGATGTTCCGCCCACTACCACCGCCACTCTTCCAGTCAGGTCGAGCCCCTTGTAACCCATCTTTCCTCGCTTCCCGATTCGCGTAAATTTCCTATCGTGTCCAATTATATGCAAAAGTGCGCTTATGTTCTCCATCGACGGGAATTTCCGGCAGCCTCCACAACCTCGAATTGACACTCCGGCGTTTCTCGGTCAGCATTACGAACTCGTGGAGCCTCCTCCTCACTCCCATCCCGGCCCAAAAGACTTGCTTTTGGTTAATCCCTCGGCGGGAGGCAGCCGCGCCGCCGCGATTCTTCCCGCCCTTCGAAAATTTGCGGAAGGTCACCACTGGAACGTCGACATTCGGGTCACCAGCAGTTTGAGTGACCTTGAAGCAACCGCTCGTCAAGCGGCGGAAGCCGGCTTCGTCGAGCGCATTTTTGTCCTTGGGGGCGACGGCACTTTCCAGGCCCTACTTAACGCCGTTGCCGCATATCCGGAAATAGTGTTGGGCATAATTCCCGCCGGTGGTGGAAACGATCTCGCTAACTCGCTGGCCTTGCCGTCGGATCCTATCCCGGCAGCCGCAGCTTTACTGAACGGAGAGATTGTCGGCCTCGACGCAGTGCGTGTTCGAACCGCCAACGGCGTGGAACGACTCTATGCCGGCGGCGGGGGCGTTGGGCTGGATGCAGAAGCGGCTCGCCACGCGAACGGCATATTTCGCAACGTGCGTGGCCGCATGCGCTATATTCTTGGCGCAGTTCGTGCGTTATTCGGTTTTCGCCCACTCCACGTACAAATCACCGTAACTCCTGGCGAACCGCAATCAGTACAAGCCAAAGTTCTCGTCGTTGCGGTACTCAATACGCCAAGCTACGGAGGCGCCGTCTACCTGGCGCCGGACGCAAAAACCGATGATGGAAAGTTGGAACTTGTGCTTGTGGAAGACCTGAACCTGCTCCAGATTCTGTTGCTGCTTCCCGCTTTAATTCTTCACGGGAGATTGCCAACCAGCCGGATCCGTCGGTTCAGTGTGCAATGCGCCAGGATTGAGACCGATCCTCCCGCATGGTTTCACGGAGACGGCGAGCTATTAGGATTGACGCCGGTCGAGGTCTCGGTGGTGCCGAAAGCGATTCGGGTGCTTCGTGCTCGGACTAGCGCTTCGTAGCCTGTTATTCAAAAAACCCTGCAACGCTCAGTCCACGAAATCGATGATGGCGCCTTCGTGGCGATAGAGGAATCCGACAAACCTTCCGAAGTTAGGCGAAGCCACGTTGTTATACACCGCATTAAAATTCTCGTGATTCGTCACGTTGAGCGTATACACGCCAAGCCGAATGTGATGCGATTTGCCGCTGCGGTTCCCCAGAAACGGTACGCGAAACTCACGATAAAGCTTAAGGTCGAGCGAAAAGTATTCCCCAAATCGCTGACCGTTCGGAACTCCCACATACTGCTGCTGCACATCGATCGGAGAATACGGAAACCCGGTGTGTACATCCGCCAGCGGGCTGAACGTCAACTTCCAGGGAAGCGCGAAAATCCCCCACGCGATCACGCGATTCGGAATATCCGAGGGAAGAATTCCGTACACGTCCGGACGAATCACCGGCGCGGCGAACGGAATGGCGATGTTGGAGAGATTATTCAAATCTCCACGCGACCGGCTCCAAATATATGAGGCATTGACCTGATCGTGCTCGCGTAGCGTGTAATGCGCCGTAACTTCGAACTCTCGATAGTGAGAGGAACCCGTATTGGTAAGGGCCATGAAGGATTCGCCGCCTGTCGCTGCGGTATATGGTTGTACGTCGAACAGGTACGACGTGTGGCTGTCGAGGTACGCAAGTTTTACCTGTAGATTTTGGCGCAACTCCCGATCAACCTCGCCGCTCCACGTTACGTTTCGAGGCGTAGTGTTGGGCTCGCCTGGTAACAGATGGGTCGAAAGCGGATTCACTCCGCCGGCGTACACGTTTGTATAACTGATGGGAAGGCCGATGGGAATCCCGGTCGTATTGAATTCCGTAATCGTGCGGTCAGGGTTTGCTCCGAAATTAGCAGCGAGCAGGGGCAGCACTCCATAAAACATCCCGATTCCCGCGCGAATCACGGTTTTGCCGGGAGCATATGCCACACCCACGCGCGGCGCGAAAGCCGCAGACCATCCAGAGGTTTCCGAGGACAAGCGAGCACCGAGATCCATGCTCCATTGCGGGCTCATCACCCAATGATCTTGCACAAATTCCGCAACTGAACTATCCGAAGGCGTCTGCGACGGCGCCGTTGCAAAAGTGATCGTTTCTGCCAGAGAATTATCTTCGCGAAGCAGTTGGATTGGATGCGATGCCGTGGTCCCGAAAAACGAGCGGTAGTCCACGTCAACTCCAACGCGCACGTCATGATCGCCATGCCAATGCTTTCTCGAGAATTGATACGACGGAACCGCCTGGAACTCTTTCCCTCGGCGAGACCAGAAGTTGAAGTAGTTCCCTCCCCATCCTTCCGGCGTGATCAGCATGTCCGCAGTTCCTTGCCCATGCGCATTGCTGTCAAAACGCATGTATTGCGCCACAATTCCGAACAATGCTCCTGACGTAAATTGATATTTATCATTGGCGCCGATGGCCCAGCCGCTTTGGTTCAAATCGTTGGAAGCGGGTATGGGAACGAGCGCGCTGATATCCACGTTTTGTTGGCGCAGCGGAAACGCATTTACCGTCAGCGTCAAAATGTGTGTCGGAGAAAGAATTGCCTCGATCGTCGTAAAGGTGTTGAACCCTTGACGTTTACTGATATCGTCCGGCCACGGCAACCCTTCCACCGTGGTCTTCTTCATCTCGTATTGAAATACTTCAGAAAGCAGCAATTTGTGAGGGATGAGCGGCGCGTCAAACGCCACGCCGGGGATGGCTTCGGCGATGCCCACCATATGCCCGTTCTTCCCAAGCACGGAAGGCACTACGCCGCGCAGCTTGAAATCCCATTTATCTTCGGGCGGTCTCGTGTCGATGGACGTCAAGCCGCCGGAAAAGCTCCCCAAGCTGGCATCGTACGGCGTCTTATAAACAGCGAATGACTCCACTGCATCGGTGGGGATAGGAACCCCGAAGCTTCCCGTGACCGGGTCCGTCGTTCGAGCGGAATTGACGACCAGCAAGCTCTGATTTTCGTCGGAGCCTTTGAACGTCAGTTTGCTGTCCAGCGTCTTAATAACCCCCGGCGTCAGAGGAATGATGTCTTTCACTTTTTCCTGAGGCGTGGGAATCGACTTCAACTCCGATTTTGTCACGGTCGCTGGTGGTGCTGCGGCGGTCTCCGTGGACATACTCGTAGCCGTTTCGTTTACTTCGACCTTCTCGGATACGGTATTCAATTGCAGTGAGAAATCCTGAACACTTTGCTGCTTTGCAGCCAGAACCACCGCTCTCGTTTCCGTCTTGAATCCGCTTAGTTCAATCGTAACGACGTAGGAACCTGGCGGCAGGTTCAGAAATTGATACTTTCCATTCTCGTCCGTCGTCGCGTTTATCGGCGTACCCTCCGGCGGCTCGTGGGAGAGTTTCACGGTGATTCCTGCAACACCCGTCGTGGCGTTGTCTTGCGTGGTCGAGACCGTCCCCTGTACTGAGGCTGTTTGTTCGTTGCTGCTTTTCTGTTGGGCCGCTTGCGCCGTGAATCTCCCGCCTCCAGAAAGCACCTCCCGCGCCGACAAAGGCAGGCCTACCAGTACCAGACCCACCAGGATCACTCGCCATACATTCGTAACAAAACGCAAAATCGTCCTCTTTTTCTTCCAACGTTGTTGGGTTTTCGCGGAAAATGACACCCGCCGCCCACACTACTAGTTTACTTGATTACGCTCGGAACACCCCTCGGAAGAGGCTTCTTTATGGGGTGAGACAACTTTCAGTTACTAACTTTTCTTGCGGTCTAGCTTGAGGTTCAGCGTGATCTCTTTTCGACTGTCCAGCGGTGACACTGTTCTCACGGCAGACTTCTGGCCCTCGAACTCCGCGTGGATTTCATAATCCACGTTGGGATCCAGCCCCGAAAAGCGGTAACTCCCCTCATCGTCGGTAAAGTGACTAATGACCGTGTTCGTGCGCAAATTCTTCAAGAATACCGTCCCGTTTTCTATCGGTTTTTCCGCCTTATCGCTCACGATTCCTCGCACCGACCGGAGTTGCGACTCTTTCTTCGAGTCTTGCCCGAGCGCCCAACCGTTCACAAGGATCAGGATCACCAACAACCAAACGCCCTTTCGCAGTTCTTTCACGGTTTTGCTCCTGTCTTCGTTTGCCCCTTCGGTTGCAACTTGATCGACAGCCGCTGTTGAACATCCACTTTACTGTCCACCGTTTGGCTCTGATCCTCGTATTTCTTCACGTGCGTCACCACTTCGTACTCGTAGCCCGGTGGAACGCGCACCGCAAATTCGCCGCGGGAATTGGTGTATGCGTCCCAACGAAATTTCTTCTCACCGGTCCTCCGGATGCGCACCTGCACGTCCGGAAAGGAAATCGCGTTCTCGTTGAACACCGTGCCCAAAATCAAAAAACTGGGAATCGCTCTACTCTTTGTTTTGCTCGACGAACTTCCCTGGTCCGGCGAGCTTGGCTTGCTCGAATCCTGTGTATTAGGAGTTGTTGCTGGCGTCGATGATTCTTGCGCTGTTAGAGAACCGGAATAACAAAGAAGACTCGCCACCAAGGCTAAAATTATGCGTCTCATTCTGCGATGTTTGCTTCGAAACCGTCCCCGATATTCTGATGGTCTAGCGCTCGTCCGAGGATGCCTCTGTTCTCCGCGCCGTGTGCTATTCGTCCTCGTCTTCCTCTTCCTCATCTTCGTCTTCATCCACCAGGTCGCCGTCCTCGTCAAAGTCTTCCTCGTCCTCTTCTTCCTCTACGTCGTCGTCTTCGTCATCCTCTTCCAGTTCGTCGGAAATGGGATTTAGCGCGACCGGATGCGTCTGCGATACCTCCAGTTCGGTCTCGCACTCTGGGCAGCTGAGGATTTCTCCCTCCTCAACCTCGTCTTCGTCGACGTCTATTTCCGCGGAGCATTCTGGGCAGCGAAGCACGGTCCGTCCTCCGATTTGGACATTTGGCTGGCGCACCCGCAAACTCGCGAGTGTGCCATCCGGCGTATTATATACCCCGGCGAGGAAAGTCAACCCCGACCGTTCCCGCCTGTTTCCAGTGTAACCCAACAACTTGGGCGAAAGTACAATACGGCATGGCCCGCGAATATCCTGAAAGACCGGTCGTCGGAATCGGTGGTGTCATTATTGAAGACGGCCGCGCTCTGCTCATTCGAAGGGGCACCGAGCCGCTGCTTGGCCACTGGTCCATCCCCGGCGGCACTCTGGAAATTGGCGAATCCCTTCAACAGGGTGTGGCCCGCGAATTACTGGAGGAAACCAACCTCGCGGTACGGGTCCTGGATGTAATCGAAGTTTTCGATCGAATTTTTCCTGCCGAGCCCCTAGCCCCGAACAGTCCCACTCGTGGTCCCAAGTTCCACTTTGTCATTGTTGATTATCTTTGCGAGCGCATTTCCGGCGAGGCTCGTGCCGGCAGCGATGTGACCGACGTCGCTTTCGCTCGCGAACACGAACTCGAAAGGTTCCATCTAACCGAGACCGCTACGCGCGTGTTGCTTAAGGCCTTTGCTATGGATCGTGCGCGCCGCCATCCCCACTCGTCATTTTGACAGCTTCAATATCTCAATATTTCCATTGGCGTTGGTAAGCGACAACGTGCAGCCACCATTCCCGATCTTGCCTACTAGCGAATCGCCGCCCAGCGTTCCGGTTGAGGTCACCGGTAAATCGCTGGAAATATGCCCGAAGGAAGTGCGCGCATTCACGTCGTAACCTGCATCCGCCGGCAATCGCACCTGCATCGGCGCAAACGACGTCCTCAACGACGCGTTCTTGCACCCACCCGAACGCCGCGCCGCGGACACCGAAACAGTGCCGTTCTGATTGTCCACGGTCATCGCGCCGCCGACTTCGCCAAGCGTCACCCCTCCGAAGCTCGTTTTCGCGGAAGCATCTCCCTTAATTTCACTTGCCGTCACCGGACCATTGGAATTCTCGATCGTCAGATTCCCATCCACTCGATGGATATCAATCGGACCGAAGCTCGTTTTCGCATACGTGTCCGCGCCAATGTCGCTCAGCGCGATGCGCCCGTTTCCTGTCGTCGCCCTTACGCCCTTTGGTATTCCGCTCGCCTCGATCGATCCAAACGAAGTATTGAAACTGCCCTTGCCCTTGATGTCGCGTACGCTGATTCCCCCATTGGAATCCTCCACCTCGACGTTTCCGCCAATCTGCTCCAGCGCCACTTCTCCGAACGAGGTCTTCACATACACATCGCCAGCGGACTTTCGCCCACTCACGCGCCCGTTCGACGATGTGCACCGAACGTAGCCCGTCACGTTCGCGAAGCTAATCGCCCCAAAGCTCCCATTCAGTTGCGCACCTCCGCTCACCGTGTCCGCGTCGATTGCCCCATTGTTGTTGTTAACCGTCAAATCCCCGCGAATATTCCGCGTAGCCACCGCGCCAAACGAGTTGTTGATCTTCGACGTTCCGGCATCGGTTACCTCTACCGGACCATTTCCTCCGGTGATCGTCACCGCGCCCGAAATATTGCTCACCGTGATCGACGCAAAGCGATCCTTCACGTCCAACGGCCCTTTTACCACCGACACCGTTACCGCACCGTTGTTGTTGATAATCGTCACGCTACCGTCCGACCCCGTTGCCTGCACTTCTCCGAACGAGTCCGTCAGCTTCGTCGACCCTCCGTTCTGGAATTTCAGTAGTCCGTGCGTGTTCTCCAGGTCCGTCCACCCGTGCACTCCCTGAACTTCGGCGTTGCCGAAACTATTCTTCATCCACAGCTTGGCTTCCACTGGCACGGCGATATCGTAATCGACCGAATACGACGGCCCCCCGATCCGCACTACGTAGAATTTCGATTCGTCGCTTGGATAAATCGTTTGAATCTTGATTCCCGAAGAATCCTGCGAAACATCAATCCGTACCTCGCCTGCATAGCGGTCGGCGTCGGCCTGCGAATGCGCCTGCACTCGAATCGTGGCAGAGATCTTCACGTCTTGGCCCTTGTCTCCATGGATATGCACGTCGCCGAATTTATTCGTCAAGCTAACGGTTTGATTAGCGCCTAGCGTCAAGGTCTTCTGAAATTGCTTGGTCGAAGTGCTTTGCCCCAAGCCTCCCGCCACCGCCGGCAGCGCAGAAAGACAGCTCAGCGCCAAGAGCACGCCCAACTTCTTCGCAAAAATTGACCTGGTTCCACGATTCATCGCTTCGTCTCCAGAACTTCCTGCAACGTTTCTTGCTTTTCCTGATACATCGCCAACAACTGGTAGCGCAGGTGCGCATTCGAAGGGTTGCGTCCCGCCTCCATGCGCAATTCGTCGATCGCGCTATCCAGCACCAGCAGCTTTTCCTTGTAACTGGTCAGCAATGGCGTCGCTGGCGATTCCAATTGCGGTTTCGTCTCCGCCGCCAACTGATCGATGGCCTTCATGTAGTCGCGCTCCGTTCGCTCCACTTCGGCTAACGCGGAAGTTTTTAACAAACGGCTCTGCCCTGGCTGCGTGCCGTTTTTATACCGGAGGACATACACGCCCGACAGCGCAAGCACGATCGCCAGTGCGCCCGCCAGCGCCGTTCGCCACACCAAGGAGATCTCGCCTCCAAGACCCAACCTGTCCCAAAATCCACGCCGAACTATTCTCGGTTGCTGCTCTCGCAGCGAAGTTTCGATCTTCCCCCACAATCCCGCATCTTCCGGGTAGCTCCGCAACTCTTCTGCCGCCACACTCAGCGATTTCCAGGCGCGAATCTCCTCGGCACAAGCCTGACAACTCGTCGCGTGCTGTTCCAACGCCGCCCACTCTTCCGCCGAACCATCCAGAAATATCCGTTCCCGATCGTTGCAGGAAAGTTTCATTGCCCACCTGCTTCCGAGCTGCGCAGTGGCTCCAGCATTCCCCGTAGATTTTTCTTTGCTTGAAAAAGGGTGTTCTTGGAAGCGGTCTCGCTGATTTCGAGCAGCGAGGCAATCTCCGTGTGCCGGAACCCTTCCACTTCATAAAGGAGAAAAACGTCACGCTGATGTTGCGTCAGCTTGGCCAGTGCGCGCTCCAATGCCATTCGCAACGACGGATGTGCTCCCGGCGCACGTGTTTCCGGCCGCGGTGCACTCTCGCCGCCTTCCTCTTGTGACTGTTCTTTCCGCCGCACCCGACTGCGGCGCACGTCATGACACGTGTTCACTAGGATCCGAAATGCCCAGGTCACAAACGCCGACTGCCCGCGAAAAGTTTGTATGCCCCGCTGAATCTTCAGGAAGGTGTCTTGTACCGCATCTTCCGCGTCCGTCTGCGAGCCCAGCAGATTACGCGCAAGATTCCTCATCCGGGCGCCTTGTAGTTGGTACAAACGCTCGTAGGCCCGCAAATCCCCGGCCAGGCACCCTGCCGCCAGCGCCGCATCTTCCGGCGCGGCCTTCTCTTCGCGATTCTGTCCGGCTGCGATCTCCGAAGGTTCCACTCGCCGCCCTCCCTCGCCTGGCGCGCATACGATTCTATTCTCCCATCGCAGCGCAAGTCCCACAGTTCCCATCGCGTTCTCCTGTGGTATAGACGATGGACAGTGGCGAAATGTCAGGGCAGTCAGATTGTTACGGTGTCACACTAACAATCGCAGAATCAACAGATTGTGGATCTAGCTCGCGCATTCCCGGGGCAGGGCGCCCCGCGTCCTCTCGCGTTTCTCAAATTCCAACACCGCGTTCCGCAGATCCAGCACCGTGAAGTCTGGCCAGCGCTTATCGAGAAATACAAATTCCGCAAACGCACATTCCCAAAGCAGAAAATCAGATAATCGCCGCTCTCCGCCCGTCCGGATCAGCAGGTCCACGTCGGTCGAACCCCCTCGCTGCACTTCCGACAGCACTTCGCTGAATGCTTCGGTCGAAAGACTGGTGGCCTTGTAGAACTTGCTGGCTGCCTGAAACAAGCAATGCCGCGAAGAATAGTCGACCGCCAAACGCAGATGCAGATTCTTACCCCGACACGTCAACGCCTCAGACTCCGCGATCGCCTCCCGAAGTGCAGGATGCAGCCGGTCCCGGCGCCCAATAATGCTCAGTCGAATACCTTCATCCAGGCAATGGTCCGTCTCGGCGCGCAAGTATTCCTGCAAAATCCTCAGAATCGCTGTCACCTCCGCGGGAGGCCTCTTCCAGTTTGCAGAGGAGAGCGCGAACAACGTCAACGTGTGAATTCCCAGGTGCGGCGCGCATCGGATGATCTCGCGAGCGGCATCCGCGCCCTGTTTGTGTCCCGCCAACCGCGGTAATCCTCGCGATGTGGCCCATCTCCCATTTCCGTCACAAATAATGGCGACATGCAGCGGGTGCTTCGTCGCCACCGGAATTTCCCGCAAGTTCTGCAGCACAATGGATTGCATTAACATGCTCATTTTCTCCGCCGCTACCACATAATGTACTTTATGTTATAAAGTACATCCACAAAAAAATTTACCGGTCCCGCGTCGCCCGGATCAGCGCCTCCATGTGGTCTAGGTAACGTTCCAGCGCCTTGCGTCCCTCTCCTGTCAGCCGATATTCCGTCTTCGGCAACCGTCCGGCGAACGACTTGCTGCAAACAATGTAGTCCGCTTCTTCCAGCTTCCGCGCATGCACGCTTAAATTCCCGTCGGTGGTTTTCAATAGTGCTTTCAATTCGTTAAACGTCAACGATCGGTTTACCGCGAGCGCGCTCACGATTCCCAAACGAATCCGTTCATGAATCAATCGATCCAGATTCGCTGAAACAGGTTGCGCCGCGGCGGCCCGCACCACTCCTGGCCCCGCTTCACGCGCCATCCGTTCTTGCCGAACTGTTGATGTCTTAGCCATATACTTTCGACCTTACTTAGCCTCCATACCGAAACGCGATCCAAATGCCAAACCCAATTTGCACTAATCCAAATCCGGTGGCCATGAACAAGTTGCCCCACGCGGCCGGGGCAAACAGTGCTGCGGTTCCAAGTGCCATTAAACACAGACCCATGATGGGCACCGCGCGCACGGAAAATGCTCCCCCTGTTACGATCGCCGTCCCGTACAAAAGCAGCCAGACTCCGGGCAGCGCGGCTACCGCGCCCAACTGAAACAGCGCCAGGGTCAGCAGTCCCCCCACGACGATGGGCGGAGCGAAGCTTAAAACGAACTTACGGCCAGGCCCCGAAAACAGCGACGAGTTGGCGCGTCTTGCTTTATTAGCCGCCGCCGGTGCCGCAATGGCCACGGCCACGAACACCTCGAATAACCAGATAGCGATCCACCCGCGAGGCGTTCTCTGGCGCGCCGCAAGTAGGGCTGCTGCCAAGGCGGTCAACCCCATGGTTACGCCGCCCCACCCTGGTACCGCGGTAAATTCCGCGGCAGATTCCATCGTTTCCCGGATGTACCGCAGATGATCCGCCGCCCGCGCATCAATGGGAATTGGTTCGCGTAATACAGCACGATGGGGAAGGGGAACGGCCATGGTTGGGACAATACGGGAAAGGCAAAACCCTGTCAAGTACTTTGTACTATAAAGTAGCCGCCCGGCTCGTCTGCCCTGCCGGGTACCGCCCCAGCAACGCATTCCGCCGGATGATGAACACATCCGCGAACATTTGCAGACTGTCTCTCATCATGTTCACTTTCGTCGCCGGAGAGTGCGACCAGCGTACCGGCACTTCCTGGATCGAAAGCCCATGGTGGCGCGCCAGATACAGTAATTCCGGATCGAAGCCGAACCGCTCGATGGTCTGCTGCTCGAAAATGATGCGGCAGCGCTCCCGCCGGAACGCTTTGAACCCACACTGCGTATCCACGAACGGCAGTCGCAGGATGATGCGAACCAATCGGTTAAACACAATTCCCGCGAATTCCCGAAATAGCGACTCATGCACTTCAATCAGGCTTCGGTCCACCGCCCGGCTGCCGATCGCTACATCGTTGGTCTTCAGCGCCGCAAGAAGCTTCTCCCCTTCCTCGATCGGAGCGGAAAGGTCGGCGTCCGTAAATAGCACGATGTCGCCGTGCGCTTCTTGTGCTCCATGGCGCACGCTGAACCCTTTCCCACGATTTGTGCCATTCGAAAGCACGCGTAATTGCGGTATCCGGTCCTTCCAGGACTCCGCCACCTCGGCCGTTCGATCCGCGGATCCGTCGTCGACCACCAGCACTTCTGTGTTCGGACGCTTTTCTCGAATGTAGTTCGCAATCTTTTCCAGAGAGGCAGGCAACCGCAATTCCTCATTGAACGATGGCACAATGATGGAAACCTCGGGTGCAGTGGTCACAGAAGCTCCCAATCCTTCCAGCCGTGTCGGCCCAGCAAGGGCACGAAGCGGCATCCTTCACGCCATTCCGTTGTGTACTCGTCTCCTCGTCGCGTGACGAATATTAAATTCTGGTGATCCTCCGCTCCTATCGGTGCAATCAGACGTGCTCCTTCGCTCATTTGTTCCAGTAATGGCTCAGGAACCCGGGGCGCGGCCGCCGCGACAAGAATCGCATCAAATGGGGAAAATTCCTTCAGACCCAGCGACCCGTCGCCGCAGTGGACATGGACATTCTGGAAGCCCAGCCGTTCCAAGCGCTCTCCCGCAGACCGCGCCAGTTCGGGCCGCAATTCAATACTGTAGACTTCGCGCGCCAGCATCGAAAGCACCGCCGCCTGATAACCGCAACCGGTCCCGATCTCCAGGATTTTCTCTTCTCCGGTCAACCGCAGCGTCTGGGTCATCGTCGCGACGATATACGGTTGCGAGATCGTCTGCCCAGCCCCAATTGCCAATGGTTCATCGCTATAGGCAAAATTTTGCAGACATTTCGGAACAAACTCGTGTCGCGGGACATTCGCCATCGCGCGCAATACGCCCGGATCGTTTACACCGCGGTTGCGGATTTGCGTTTCCACCATTTCGGTGCGCACCTCCACAAAGGGGTCACTCGACGATGTACGTTCCTGCCTCAACATTTCGCTTATCTCATCCATTCTTGTACTTCTCGAAGGGCACCAAGGGCAATACCGACAGTTTACCTAATAAATCAGACGAACACTGCAGGCCCGTTGTCAGCCAGTCACGTTTACGTGTGCGTTAGCAGAGCCTCCTCCCGGTACCCCGAACCCCTCCACATTCGCCTTTTTCGCCCATTTTTTGATGATTCCTGCCCCTCGGAACAGTGACCGACCCAACAAGACTGTACCCCAGAGCAGGCGCGCTACAACATCCCGTTCTCTACAATCATTCCTGAATTGGCGAGCCCGGCCGTTTCGCTCTTCCGGGCTTGGAGGCAGTCATGAAAGCGGTTTTGGCGCTTATTGTTATTTATGTCGGAATGTTCTTGGTAGCCATCCAAGGGAGCTCTCCAAACTCCGTCCAGGCCGCTGCACAATCTCCCTCGGTGAATCAGGCCTCCGCCCGGTCTTCTATCGATCCGATCAAAGACGCCGATATCCGCACCCTCCTTGAACTGGTGGGCGCGCGCGATCAAGTTCAAGACTCCGTCCGCCAGACCGCCGAACAGTACCGCGAAAGATTATTGTCCTCCGTGCCGAATAATGAAAAGGGCCAGGCGTTCGTCAATGTCACGATCAACGAGTATGAAAAGCGCTACGACGTGGATCGCGTGAACGAGCAGCTTGTGGTTCTCTATGACAAGCACTACACCGACGACGAAATCAAGGGGCTTCTCCAGTTTTATGGTTCGCCCCTCGGTCAGAAAGTGGCTGCGGAAAGCCCCAAGATTTTCCGCGAGATTCAGGAGACCACCCGGGCAGAAGCGGCTATCGCCGTCAATGACGCACTCCAACAGGCAAAAACCGAGAATCCCGGAGTGGGTCAAAACGCCCGCCTGGCGAACGCCGGCCACCGCCATCCATTCCAGCAGAGGCGCACTACGCCCGCCGATCCTGGCCAACAGTCGGCTCAGGCGCAAGATCAACCCTGATTTTTCAGATTAAAATAAACTACGGTAGGCGCTTCTTGAATTTTATGTCGATGCCGAAGGTGCCGTTTTGATCGCGCAGTCCCACCACCGAGATCGTGCGCGTCACGTTGTACTCCACTTGGATCACCTGTTGCTGGGTGGAGCTCACGTTGGACACGTAAGTGACCGTCAGATTTCGTGTCACCTGTTGTTCCACGGTCACGCGCGCCGCGGCGTTTTGCCCCGAACCGCTCGTTCCTAAGCCCGCCAAGCCTGGATCGACCCGAAACCGCGTAATGCCAAAAAGTCGCTCCACGCGCCCGCCCAACTGGCTGGAAATCGCTTCGGACAGCAGCGCCGATGCCCCAGCGGAACCTGGCTGCGTTACTCCTCCGGTACGCGTGGCCACCTCCGTACTCGTTTGCCCCAGCGCCAGCAAGGTGATGATGTCGTTCGGCGGCAATGGCGGATCAGAGCGGTAAGACAAGCTCATCTTGCTGGCCTGCCCGCTGAAATTCAGCGTGATCTCATACTGCTGAATGGTCGTCGCCGCCTCAACACTGATGACGGGATCCATCCGGAACGGGTTTGCGAAATTCAAATCCCCGCGGGTAACCCGGTACCGACTGTCATGAAAATACAGTTCGCCCGAAATCACATGGATGTGCCCCAACATAATCGGATGTTCCGCGGTACCGCGCACGCGCAGGCTCGCGTCCGCTTCCAGATGGGCACCGGGCCATTCCATGCGCGAATCGGGCGTAGACGTCGCCTCGATATCGAACTGCAGGTTTCGCAGAAAGCTCGAACTGCCCATGCCTCCGGGACTCGAACTTGAAACCAGAACGCCGGCCGACTCCAATCCTTCATTCAGCGTCACGCGTTGGATTTGCACCTTGCCGGTCAAATATCCGCCGTCCATCGTCCCAGTCAGGCGCAGCGAGCCTCCCAGCAACCAACTGATACCCTCCGGGTAGCGAATGCGCAGCCGGTCGGTTTTTGCGGAAATATCGTAGCGTAGCGGCTTGTCCGAATAATTCACACTACCTGTTAGCGCAATGAGTCCGCCACCAGCCTCTCCCGTCACATTCTCAAAAAATAGCCGGTTCGCGTCGAATACCAGGTCGCCTTTTACATTGCTTAGCCCTGTCGGGAAGTCCGCCGAACGCGCGGAAACGTTGTTCAGTTTTACCCTGCCGGTAATTCGCGGCCGGTCCAGCGTGCCTTCAAACGACGTGTTGATATCCGCATGCCCAGCCGTATTCACATCCGGGATATATCCGTTCAGAAGTCGCAAGTCCACCGAACCGTTCAACTTCATCGAAACGGTTCGCCGACCAGTAAATTGAATCGAACCGGTCAGCTCCGCGTTTGTATCGGTGCCCTTCAGCACGGCCTTGTCGATTTTCAGATTGTCTCGCGAAGATGTCAGGTGGATCGGGCCCGAATTTTCCAACTGGACTCCGCCGTACGTTAGGGTCAGCTGCGTAAAATTCCCTTCCACCGTCACTGCCTCGGGATGCTGCAGCTCTCCTTTCACGCTGATGTCGCCATCCGCCGTGCCGTGGCCGCTGAATTTTTCCAGATGCAACGCGGATTCCAGATAGGGGTCGAGATTCATGTGCTTGATCGAGACTTTGCCATCGACCGGGTACGGCGCCAGTAGCCCCAGAGTGACCTGCCCGCCGATCGCCCCTTCACTCATTGCCGAAGTTAGTTTGACCTGCGCGGTGCTTCCGTCAGCCTCCAGGCCGGCTTCAAAACTCCCGATCACCTCGGACCCCACCTGAAGATCCACCACACGGAAACTCCCGCTTGCCTGAGGTTGGCGTACCGGTCCGCTGGATTTCAATCGGAACGAAATTTGCCCGGCCAAAGGTAGGTTATTCGCCTTCACGCGACGGAAATTCGCCAGCGGCAGCGAGGCGCCCACTAAGTCGGTCGTCAACGATCCGTCAGCCATCCGGTAGGCGACGTTACCCGTTACAATTCCGGCGCCCCCGGTCTTTTCGGTTCCGGGCGCAAAAAATCGCAGTTCCGCATTGTTCAACCGCACTTCGTCCGGTGTGACGGCAAGCTGCCCACGCAATCGGTTGAACGGGACTGTGTACGCTTCCGCATCCGCCACATCGAGTAGGCCCGTCAGCATGGGCGCGGCCCGAGTTCCCCTCCCGTGAAATTGCCCGGTGATCTTTCCTTGTACGGGATAATTCTCGCCGGCCAGTTGCATCAGCGCGTTGATCGGTACGTTCTCCAGATTCAGTTCGGCCGACCATTCGTTTTCCGGCCGGAACTCCCAATCGGTTAATTGCAATTGCCCGTCGATGTCCGACTGCATCTCTCCCCGCACCGCATGTCCGCGCGTGATGATCAAATGGTCTGGTGAATAACTTAAATCCCCATCGATTCGATCCATGTGCACATCCCCATAGAGCACGCGTTCCCCACGAAAATGCCCTTGGAATTCGGGGCCATCCGATGGACCGATGATCTTCCCCGCCCACGCCAGCGAACCTCCAATCTTTACCGCCGCATCCGCCGTCCCCGGTTTGTCGCCGGCGATCGCATGAATAAAGTCGTCCCAGTCCAGCAGCGAACCGATTTCCAGTTTCGCGTCCAGATCGGTGTTTTTCGGTGCAAGCACTCCAGTGAAGGACCCGCGCGACGTCGGTGTCTCAAATTCTCCTTCGGAAATCTCCAGCGTATTTCGCGCGTCCCGATATCGTAGTTTCCAATCTCCCGATACCGGCATGTGACCGTCCGCTACTTCCGTGGGTGCCTCCCAATGCATGTCGCCGGACACATCGAAATCGTCGAAGCTCTCTCGCCAGGTCTCCACCGTGTCGGCGGAAATCACAGCATCCCAATGCAAGGTATCGATAGGAAATCCCGCATGATCGAGCGCCGGCGTCAGGGCAGACAGCCGCACGTTTTGCAATTTCGTTACCGCCCGAAACTGCAGCCCGTCGTACTGCATCGTAATCCGTCCCTTCACACTTCCCCCCAACGCATACGCCGTGAAATCGGGCAACACAGCTCCGTTGGCCTCCAGCGTATAACTCGAGCGGCTGCTCAAATTCGCCGAGTGAAAGTCCATAAATCCGAGCGTGATGTTATCCCCCGCGAAGCTTCCTTTTCCCAGGACCGACCCGTCTTCGATCGTGCCCTCTCCTCGCAGATCGATGCGGCCTAACGGTACTTGCGGGGTCCGAAACGTCTCGCGAATATCCAACAGGTCCAGCCAGGCACGATATTTGTATGTCCAATGAGGTGTCACTAAATCCTTGGTCTCCGCTTGCAAATCCACATGCGATCGACCTACATCCACAACCGCCTGCTCCACCGCAAACCCATCCGGCCCCAATGTGAATTTTGCGGTCACGTTCGCCGGTACGGGCACGTCTCTTCGTCGCGCCAGTTCGATCGACTCCCAGTTCAACGCTCCTAAATACATCGGCTTGTCCGCTGATCCGCCCAGATCCACCGTGAATTGCAGTTCGCCTCCCTCCAGTCCCACCAGCGATTTCACGTTGTTGTAAAGGATCCAGCCGTCCTTGATAGCCACGTGATGCACCCGCAAATCCAGTAACTTCTGTAGTGCCGGTTCCTTGGACTTGCTGGCCGGCAAAGTCGGCAGATTATTTGTGCCGTCTTTTTCCACCCGCACGTGCAGGCGTGGTTGTTCCAATACTAGATCGTCTAGCCCTACCCGCTTCCCCCAAAACGAGTCGATCCGCAATCCCACGCGTGCCTGCTCCGCGCTGAACAGCGGCTCGGTATCTCGAGGCTCTTTCCCATGCACCACCAGCCCATTAATCGTCACGTTCAACGAGAACCACCCGACCGAGACCGTCCTAATTTCGACCCGCGCTCCCGTCAGCGCTTCCGCTCGATTAATCAGGATCCTTCGCAGCAGCGGATTAGCCAGCCCGCTTCCAACCGCTATAATCGCCAGCGCAATCGCCAACAGCGTCCAGGTTCCCAGCACCCAGAGCAAATGCTCCAGCCACAGAATTTTGCGCCAGCGTGATTCCTTCGTCATTTCCCGCTCTCGTCTAACAATTTCTCTACTCGCAGCCGTCCCCGGCTCTCTTTCAACCAGCGGTCCGCCTGAACATTGATCGCCTGCTGGACCAGTGCCTCCTGAATGAATCCGCGCGCCGCTTCCAATGTGGGAGGCGTTTGCCCTCGCGATTTCGCTCTCGGCACGACGCGCGTTTCATAGAAGCTTTCAATGTCCTTATCGTCAATCTGAATCGATGCCCGGAATCGTGAATCCAGATAGTTACTCAGGTATAGCTGAGACCGCAGCATGCGCTGTACGTCTTCGTCTGTCAGTCCGACCTGTTTCTCACGCTCTTTAAATTCCTCGGGAGAAGAGAATGACCGTTTCAGCCGCTCCAGACTCCGCTGGACATCTTCGTCCGACGGTTGCGGAAATAGCGCAGCCTTGGCCTCGTTTCGAACGATCCATTGGTCGATCAGATGATCCAGTATTTCCGAATCGCTCTGCTGTTTTTCATCCACAAAGCTCTGATAACGCGCCAGCATTCGAACATCGCTCAAGAGAATAACGTCCGTGTCGACTCGCGCGGCGATCCGGTCCACCACTTCTTGGCCGCCGGCAGACCACGCCAACGCCATAACACAGACAGCCGCTATTCGAATGGCTCGCCCATTCCTCATCAGAAGCTCGATCCTAGATTGAAAAATATCTGAAGCTTAGGTAGTCGTGTCCCTTCTTGGCATAGCGGAGCATTATTCTTACAAGGAATCACGAATTGCGGCCGGTTCAGTTCATATCCCAGATCGACGCGTATCGGCCCTACCGGTGTCGCATACCTCAGTCCAAACCCGATCGTGTTCGAAAAGTAATTCAGTTCGTTCGTGCAGTTGTATACGCACGTCGTCGGGTTGAATCGCCCGGGAGTTAATCCTGGATACGCAGTCCTGAACACCGGCTGTGGCGCGGACCATCGGAGCGTGATCCGGCTCAATCGGCTGTAAACGTTTCCACCATCGTAAAATAGCGCTCCGCCCAAATTGCTTCCGATAAACGGCAGCTTTAACGGAAAGCGCAACTCCTGGTTCAATACAAGCACTGCCTGTCCGCCCACGGGAAATCCCGTCAGCGCATCACGCGGCCCCGCTTGATTCAAGGCGAACCCGCGCAGCGACGTTCCTCCTCCTGCAAATAGCCTTTCAGGCAGCGGAATCAGTTGCGGAGACGGCGTACCCGTTTGCGCGGGGAAGCTAAGTGACTCCGTAGACGCGAACGGTATCAGAAAACCTAACCGTATCGACCTCGCAAAACTCCAGTTCCGCGAGATCTTATGATACGTAGAATTCTGCATAAATAAGCGAAAGAAACTCGCGCTCGATCCGATTGCCGTGCCGGCCACGCTGAAGTCTGCGGTATTGAATGAACCCTTACTTGCATCTGCGGGGTTGTCCCGCGTGTCTCGGAACCACGACGTGCTGAATTCCGACACCAGCGTCGGTTGGTAAAATAGCGGCACTTCCTCTTGTGGAACATTCAGATTGCTCAACGTCACCTTGCGAAATGCGTAACGAAACAGCAACGACGCGCGTGGCGACAGTTGATCCGTGATCTGCAGGTTTCCTTCATATCTCGTCTGCGTAAACGTGTTGATATCTTGCGTCTTTTCGATATAAGCCGTCGCTTGCAAACTCAAGTTGTCGCGATTCAGAATTTCCGGCGCGGAATACGCCAGCAACGCCCGCCCTTGAATGAAGCTCCCGCGTAATTTCAAACTGAGTGAGTCCGCGCGGCCCGTCAGGTTTTCCTTGGATATTTCGAATATTCCGCGTGGCGAAGCTTCCACCTGGCCGCCGGTTGGGTCGGTGGTGCTGGCAAGCCGCTGCGCTTCGAATCCTCCTCCATACGCGATCGTGTATCGCTTGGCTTCCTCCACCAGCACAACCACGTCCTTCTTTGGATCCGTGCCATTCGCGTTTTGTGGCGCAATCGTCACCCGATTGAAAATTCCCAGGTTATAAAGCCTTTGCTGAGAGTCCACCACGTCGCCTTCGCGCAGTGGCTGTCCCTCTTTTACCTTTACTTTGCGCTCAATGATTCCTGGTCGAGTGTGGTTATATCCGCTGAATAATACCTGCCGAACAATTACCTGTGCGCCTTCGTCAACCTTATAGACCAATTTCATCGGTTCAGCCCGTTCGATGGACTTCGCTGCCGCTGCCGGATCCTTTGCTTTTGCATCTTTCGCTTCGCCGCCTTCTTTCGGCGCGTCAGGGACTGCCGTCCACGAAAAGGTGGCGTTCGGAAATCCTTGATTGAAATACAGCGCAAGAATATTGTCGCGGTCCGACGCAATGCTGATCTCCGAATAAGGTTGTCCGGGTAGAGATCCCACCACACCGCGCAGCTCTTCTTCGCTGATCGCTTTCATACCCTCAATATTCAAGCTGGACACCAGCGTCTGCTTTCCTTCATTAATATCGAACCGTACCAGCAGCTCCCCGCCTTTTTGTTTCGAGTCCGTCGGCGTCGTTGCGGTCACCGACGCCGACAAAAATCCGTTCGCGGCGTACAGGCTTTTCATCGAGAGCACATCTGAATCGAGTAGCCTACGGCTGAACCGTGGCCTCACAAACAGCGCGCTTGGCACAATCGAAAGCCGGCTTAACAACAAGTCTTTGCCGAAATACTGGTTGCCGGCAATCTCGATCCGCAACGATTTGTAGCGCAGGCCTCGATCCACCTTGTAGGTGATCGTCTCTTGTCCCACTTGTGCTCCGGACTTCCCGGTTTTCGCCGTGTCGTCCGATACCGCATAATCCACCTTTGCGTCAAAGAAGCCCTCACGCTCCAGCCGTTCCTGCAAATTCCTCTTGCCTTCTTCCAATAAGTCCGCGTCTACGGATGCTTCCTGGTAGATGGGAATCAGTTTCTTGAGATCACCTCTCGAAAATTTCGCCCCGACAACGTTCACGTGAACGATCGGCCCTGCCGTCACGTCCAGCGTCAACGGCAAAGTATTATTCGAAGCGTCGTATTCACCGCGGCGCAGAGACACACGTTCGCTTAAGTGCCCCTTCTTCGCCAGGAATTTGCGGATATGATCCACAGCTGACTGGCCCCGCGCGATCGTCAATTCACTTCCCGTCTTCAACTTGAATAGCTTCAGCAACGCAGCATCGCTGTATTCCGTGGCGTTTTGCAGATCTACCTGGCTAAGCCGAACCCGGGGTCCCGGATCGACATTCACAACGACATCCAATTGATGGGTTTCGGGATGAGGGCGCTGCTCGGCTGTCACCTTCGCTTGATACAGTCCGTCGTCTCGGAGTGCGTCCTTCAGCCTGCTTATTCCTTCTTCCAAGTCGCCCGCCCGATACGTTTCTCCCAGCGATAATTGCATCGCGCCACTGGCCGACGCTTCCGAAGGCGGAGGCTTCAACCCCAATATCACGATTTGATTGAAAAAGAGATTTTCGCGAACGACAAAGTCCAACCGGATGCCGTTCGGCTCCGGTGACGCGACTGCCTTTAGATCCGCATAGTCGCCCGTCTGGTACAGCGTTCGAATGCTTTTCGCCACCGCATCGGGATCCAGTGGCTCTCCCAGCTTCACCAAAATGCCCGTCGGGTTCGTCGTCAGCACCTTGCCATCTTCGTCCACGATGCGAATCTCTTCTACGGGACCCGCCGGCGCCGCCGCTGCCTTCTGTTCCTCTGGCGCTGCCTGCGCACACACAGCCCTTCCTCCCAACAACGCCACCAGGAGCGCAAATACTCGCAAACCATTGGCCCACCGCAAGTTCATTCGTTCCATTAATCAGACGAAGGGTAGCACACGCGCGTTGCTTCCTCGGACGCCTTTAGAGCTATTATGAGAGGGATTCGAGTGCTGGGACTACATTTTACGTGATTCGCCCTCTAGACCAAAAATACTCACGCCAGATGCTCTTTCAACCGTTCGGCCCCGAAGGGCAGGAACGCTTACGCGCCTCCACCGCGGTCCTCGTCGGCTGCGGAGCTATCGGAGCGGCCACCGCCAGTCTCCTCGTTCGCGCCGGCATTGGACGTCTCCGTATTCTCGATCGCGACTTTGTCGAAACCTCCAATCTCCAGCGCCAATCTCTCTTCACGGAGGCGGACGCGAGCGAGACTCTTCCCAAGGCTGTCGCGGCCGAACGAGCCCTGCACGCTATCAATTCCGATGTTCAGGTAGAAGGCATCATCGCGGATCTCACCCCTCGCAATGGGCTCGATATGCTCTCCGGTTTTTCTCTGATCCTGGATGGCACCGACAATTTCGAAACACGATTCCTGCTCAATGATTTCTCCGTCAAATCCGGCACCCCCTGGATTTACGCTGCTGCAGTAGCCAGCTACGGCGTCACCATGGCGATTCTTCCCGGCAAGACCGCCTGCCTTGCCTGCTTACTCGATTCCGCGAGCGCCATCGGCTTGGAAGAAACTTGCGACACCATCGGCGTTCTCGGGCCCATCGTCAATCTGATTGCTTCGCTCCAGTCGGCCGAAGCCATGAAACTCCTCGCCGCTCGCGATTCCGCTTTACACGGACGTCTTCTCTCCTGCGATATTTGGACCGGACACCTTCAATCGCTCCATCCTGAGCGCAATTCCGATTGCCAAGTCTGTATTCACCACGACTTCGCCCACCTTTCCGGAGAAGCCCAGCCCCATATCACCATGTGTGGCCGTGATTCCGTGCAAATTCACGAACGGGGTCGGGCGCTCGACCTCAAAGCTCTTCAGGCTCGCTTGGCCTCTTCGGTTTCCGATGTTCGCCAGAACGGTTTCTTGCTCCGCTTCCTCATTCCCCCTTACGAAATGACGGTCTTCACCGACGGCCGCGCCATCCTGAAGGGCACCAAAGATCCCGCCGTGGCGCGCTCGTTATACGCAAAATATATTGGGGCGTGAAAAACTCTACCGAAGGATGCCGCTGCGGCCTGGAGGCGTGCGCATTGCCGCACGGTCCAGGTTTTCGCGCAAGTTCATCAGCGTCAGGAACGTGCTCAGCACTCTGGCTTTCAAGTCATCTGTCAGGTGCAATCCGCTGGTCGCCACCCGCGCTAGCCGCTCGCCGTTTTCCGTGATGAACCTCATGATTTCCCGCTGCCGTTCGTGAGGTGTATTTCCTAGAGCGGTTTCCCGCCGCATTTCCGCGCATCCCGCTTCCAGCGAAAGCGTGAAATGGAGAACGCAAAGTTTGTGCTCGGCCAGGGCGGCCGGCACATCGTGCTTGCACCCCGAGATGTGGCACAGTTCGGTCATAGGCGAAGAACTGGTGATTGTTGATAGGTAACATTCCCGGGCTGGAAAAGCTAGAGATCATCCGTACTTTGCGCCCAATAATGCAGCGGCCCCCTAACCTGTCCTTTTGGTCAACCCATCGCTGTCCATGCGGTCTCGGGAAGATTACGAGCGCTAAGACTTTCTTCTCCCGGATAAATCCGCAACACCCTCAAAAAAACTTTGACACCCACTTCCGTTTGATTGTATAAATATACAGTCGTATGTATACGAGATCGAATGAGCGCTACTAAGACATTTCGTCACGGACAAATCCTTCGCCTGGTCTCCTCCGAACGGATCTCTAATCAGGAAGATCTGCGCCGCCGCCTCGCGCAACAGCGCATGCGCGTCACCCAGGCCACACTTTCTCGCGACCTCCAGGAACTCAAGCTCATTAAAACCAGGGAGGGCTATCGCACGCCTGCCGCGACTTCTGATGAGGCTGCCCCCGTTCCTCCCCTTACCCGCGCTCTCCGCGAATTCCTCCTGGATATTCGCCCCGCGGAGAATCTTCTCGTTCTCAAGACCCCGCCCAGTGGCGCGCAGCCACTCGCAGCCGCCCTCGACGGCGCCAAATTTCCGGAAATCGCCGGCACCATCGCGGGTGATGACACCGTCCTCATCATCACGCCCACCCGCAAAACTCGCGAATCCCTCCAAAAAGAAATCGAGTCCCACGTAAAATGAGGGACCCTCGGAATATCGCTGTCATTGGTGTCACTGGCTATACCGGTTTTGAGCTCGCCACTCTCTTGCTCCGCCACCCCGAGGTCAAGCAGTCGACCTTCTACGTTCGGGAAACCAACGGCTTCCAGTGTCTCTCCCAGCTTTTTCCGCAACTTCGTGCGCGCGGCGAAGCTCCGTTGCGCCCCTTGTCCTTGGAAGCCATCACATCCGGTGCAGCGGGTACGGCCTTTCTCGCCACCCCGCACGAAGTATCGGCGGAATTCGCCCCAAAACTCCTCGATGCCGGACTTCGCGTGATTGATCTCAGCGGCGCCTTCCGCTTTTCTTCCGCCGAAACGTTTATGCGCTGGTACAAGCTCCCGGCCCCGCACGCCGCGCGTCTTCCAGAGGCTGTCTATGGCATGCCGGAGTTGTACGCCGACCAGATTCGTAACGCGAAACTCGTTGCCAATCCCGGCTGCTACTCCACCAGCGTAATTCTCGCCCTGCGTCCCCTCACGGAAGCGGGCCTGCTTGCTCCTTCACAAAAGGTAATCTGTGATTGCAAGTCCGGCGCCACCGGTGCCGGCAAAGATCCGCGCCGCGACCTGCACTTCGTCGAAGTCGACGAGAACTTTCGCGCCTACAACCTCTTTTCTCATCGCCACACCCCTGAAATTCTGGAACACACCGGCGTTCCTGAATCGCAGCTCGTTTTCACGACGCACTTGCTCCCGGTTGCCCGCGGCATCCTTTCCACTATCTATGTTTCGCTGAGCGCCCAGCAGACTCCGGAGAGCATCGAACGGCTTTACCGCCAATATTTCGCGGGCAAGCCTTTGGTGCGCATCTGGCCTGCGGGAAAATTACCCGAATTGCAACACGTCGCTAACACGAATTTCTGCGACATTGGTTTCACTCTGGATGCGGAAGGCAAGCGCCTCATTATTATTTCTTGCCTGGACAATCTCGGCAAAGGCGCAGCGGGCCAGGCGATCCAGAATCTCAATCTGATGCTTGGCATCGAGGAGCAAACAGGCTTGCTATGAGAATAGTCATCAAATTCGCCGGAGCTTTGCTCGAAGATGCGGCGGCCACGCAGTCGCTTTCGCGGCATGTCGCCAATCTTGCTCGTCACGGCCACGAAATCCTGGTCATCCATGGTGGCGGGCGTTTGTTCACCGCCACGCTCAAGCGACTGGGCATCGAAAGCAAATTTGTAGCGGGCCTGCGTGTCACCGATCGCGAAACCCGCGACGTCGCGGTAATGGTCTTCGGAGGTTTGCTGAATAAACGCTTGGCCGGCTCCATCACTGCCGCTGGCCAGCCCGCCGTCGGCATTTCCGCCTCCGACGCCAACTGTTTCTCCGCTTCGCCGTTGGTCCACAACGATGTGGAGGGCAGCCTCGGTTTCGTCGGCTATCTCACTGGCGTAAATACCGCGTTCTTCGAATCTCTCTGGCGTGAAAATTTGCTGCCTGTCGCGGCGTGCCTCGGCCAAGGTGCCGACGGCGAACTCTACAATATCAATGCGGACCACATGGCCGCCGCCTGCGCAGAATTCGTCAATGCCGACCATCTCATCTATCTCACTGACGTGGCCGGCGTCCTCCACGGGGAAAATGTAATTTCTGCGATCTCCTGCGAGGAGGTCGAAGCCCTCGTCCAAGCTCGCGTGGTTTCCGGTGGCATGGTGCTAAAGCTTGAAGCCGCCAAGCGCGCCCTGGAAGGTGGCGTCCGGGAAGTTCACATCGTAGGCGGTGATTCGGCCGCCGCCGTTCTCGATCCGCATCTGTTCTCAGCGGCTTCCACCAGAAATTCGGTTTCAGGTTTGCCGGGCACGCGCGTCCTTCGGACTTCATCGTCCTCCGGACTCGCGTCTCAGGCGTGTGTCTAGTTTTTCGTTTTAGGGAGAGAAAAAGAATGACTGCTTCGACTGCATCGCTCACTATCCCACTGGCAAAAGATCTCCTCACCGGCGCCGAGTGGGGTCCGGCGGGAACGCGCGACCTCCTGCAGCGCACCGCGGAAATCAAGGCGCGTCCGTCGCGTTTTGCCTCGGTCCTGCGCAATAAGCACATCGCGCTGATTTTCGAGAAGCCTTCCTTGCGCACGCGTGTCACTTTTGAAGTCGGTATCCAGAGCATGGGCGGCTTCGTGGTCTTCCTGGACCACACGCAAGCCCGCCTCGGCGAACGGGAATCCATTCCTGACGTCGCCCGTAACCTCGAGCAGTGGGTGCAAGGCATCGTGGCCCGTGTCTACGAGCAGCGCGTTCTGGAAGAGATGGCTGCCAATATTGCGATTCCCGTCGTCAACGCCCTCTCGGACAAGTTTCATCCGTGCCAGGCGCTCGCTGATTTCTTCACCCTCGAAGAAAAATTTGGCTCGCTCAAAGGATTCAAGTTGGCCTACGTGGGCGATGGCAACAACGTTTGCCACTCGTTGCTCTATCTCGCCGCCAGACTCGGTGTCCACATCCGCATCGCCACACCGGCGAGTTACGCACCCGATGCCGATGTTCTTGCCGACGCCAAGCGCGTCGCCAAAGAGACTCGCGCCAAGATCGAACTTTTCACTGACCCGCAGGAAGCTGTCAGCGGTGCTCAGGCCGTTTATACCGATTCCTGGACCAGCATGGGTTTTGAAGCCGAAGAAAGAGTCCGTCGCCAGGTTTTCAAGTCATTTCAAGTCAATCGCAAGCTGATGGAACAGGCTGATCCCGACGCCGTTTTCATGCACTGCCTGCCGGCGCACCGCGGCGCGGAAGTGACCGACGAAGTTCTGGACGCGCCTTATTCCGTCGTCCTTCAACAATCTGAAAACCGTATGTACGTGCAAAAAGCTATTCTGCACGCGTTGTACACCTAAATCTTGTCGCCCGACCGAGGAGAGAAAACGAAGTGACCCCAACTGTACAGAAACCGAAAAAAGTTGTTTTGGCATATTCCGGTGGACTCGATACCTCCATCATCATTCCCTGGCTACGTGAGAATTACGGCTGCGAAGTAATCGCCATGATTGGCGATGTCGGTCAGCAGGAGGATTTGGAAGCTGCCCGCAAAAAAGCGCTTGCCACCGGAGCCGTCTCCGCGCACATCGAAGACCTTCGCGAAGAATTTATTCGTGACTACATTTGGCCCACGCTTCGTGCCGGCGCCGTCTACGAACATACCTATTTGCTCGGCACCTCCATGGCGCGGCCGGTAATCGCCAAGCGACAGGCGGAACTCGCGCTGCAACTCGGTGCTGATGCCCTTTCTCACGGCTGCACCGGCAAGGGTAACGATCAGGTTCGTTTCGAACTCGCCTACAAAGCCATTGCGCCTCACGTGCAGATCATCGCTCCCTGGCGCGAATGGGCCATCGATTCCCGCGAAGACGCCATCGCCTACGCGGAAAAGCACAAAGTGCCCGTCGAGCAGAGCAAGAAGAATATTTACAGCCGCGACCGCAACATCTGGCACCTCAGCCACGAAGGCGGTGAACTCGAAGATCCCGCCAACGCCCCCAACGAAGCCATGTGGCAGTGGATTGTTTCTCCAGAGAAGGCTCCCGACAAAGCCGAAGAAGTCGAGATCGGTTTCGAATCCGGGAATCCTATCTCTGTAAATGGCAAGAAACTCGGCCCCATCGACCTGCTTAACACATTGAACGATATCGCCGCCAAGCATGGCGTCGGCCGCACCGATCTCGTCGAGAATCGTCTCGTCGGCATGAAGTCTCGCGGCGCTTACGAAACTCCCGGTGGCACCCTGCTCATCACCGCCCATCGCGAACTCGAGCGCCTCACCGTCGATCGGGAAACCGCGCATTTCGCCCAAGCGCTCTCCGTGCGTTATGCCGAGCTCGTCTACAACGGACTGTGGTTCTCCCCCCTGCGCGAAGCCCTGGACGGTTTCTTCAACGTCGCTCAGCAACGCGTCACCGGTTCCGTTGGCCTCAAGCTCTGGAAGGGCACACTCAACGTCACCAAGCGCCTTTCGCCCTACTCCTTGTACCGCGCCGACCTCGCCAGCTTTTCCATGGGCCGCTACAACCCCAAGGACGCGGAAGGCTTCATCAACTTGTTCGCCTTGCCCGTAACTGTGCGGCCGAAAGCCAAAGCCGAAGGTTCCAACGCCTGACCGCATCAATAGTTGTCATCCTGAGGGACGAGCCGTTTGCGTCCCGAAGGATCTCAACCGAGCCGTAATCTCTGGCTTTCAACGCGCAAGTTACTCGCTTCACGAACTCTTGACGGACAACTGACGGCTGAAAACTCTCATGACCGAACGCAAAGATGACAAGCTCTGGGGCGGACGTTTCGATAAGGCGCCGGACGCGCTTTTCGACGCGTTCCAGAACTCCTTTGCGTTCGATTGCCGTTTGCTTCCCTATGAAATGGCCGTCGATCGCGCCTGGGCCAAAGCCTTAGAGCGTTGCGGCATCCTCACCGAATCCGAAATGCAGCAAACGCTCGCCGCACTCGATAAAATCGCCGAACGCGCTGAAAACGATCCCGTTTGGCTAGCCTCTTCTTCCGCCGAGGATGTGCACCACTTCGTGGAGAAAGCGCTCGTCGAGCTTCTCGGCCCGATCGGATGGAAACTCCACACCGGCCGCAGCCGAAACGAACTTGTCGCCACAGATTTTCGGCTCTTCGTCATCGATGCCGCGGCAGAAATTCGCGCCGGCCTCATCGCACTCATCCACGCGTTCGTCGCACAAGCAAAAGCTAATCTGAAGATTCCCATGGCTGGCATGACCCACATGCAGCATGCCCAGCCCATCCTTCTCTCCCACTTCCTGATGGCCCACGCCCAAGCCTTCTCTCGAGACATCACTCGCCTGCAGAATGCTTCGGCTTCCGCTGACGTCTGTCCGATGGGTTCCGGCGCCCTAGCAGGTTGTTCCTTTGCCATCGATCGCAACGCTGTCGCCAAAGACCTCGGCTTCTCTCGCATCGCCACCAACAGTCTCGACGCCGTCAGCGATCGTGATTTTGCTCTCGAGTATCTTTTCGCCCTTTCCGGGGTCGCCACGCATCTTTCCCGGCTCGCCGAGGATTTCGTACTCTTCGCTTCGCAAGAGTTTTCATACGTTATTCTTCCCGACGAATACTCCACCGGCAGCAGCCTCATGCCGCAAAAAAAGAATCCCGATTCCTGGGAACTCCTGCGCGGCAAAACCGGCCGCATCACCAGCGCGCTCTTTGCCCTTTTCACTACGTTAAAGGGCCTGCCCTCCAGCTACCAGCGCGATCTTCAGGAAGATAAGGAAGCCCTCTTCGCGGCCCATGATCAGATCAACGACATGCTCGCCGTCGCCAGTGGCGCGCTCGTCCACACTAAATTCCGCGAAGACCGCCTCCGTTCCGCGGCCTCTAATCCTGCCCTGCTCGCGACAGACGCCGCCGACTACCTTGTTCGTCGTGGCATACCTTTTCGCCAGGCGCACGACCTCGTTGGCCAGGTGCTGCGCGAAGCGGAAAAACAGGGAAAACCGTGGTTTCAACTTTCTTTCGCTGATTTCCGCAAAATCTCTCCTTCGTTCGGTGAGGACTTCTTGCCCAGTCTTTCTGTCGACAATGCCATCGCTTCCAAGTCTGCTCCCGGCGGCACTTCCGAAGAATCCGTTCGTTCCGCGATTGCGCAGCTTGAACAGAATCTCGCACAACTGGAGCGTCAACCATGAACCTCGGCTCCTTCGTTCACTCCGGCGAATCTGCCCCATACCTCATGGAGGAGTGGAGGTTTCTTCCGTGAACTACACGTATTCTCTGCGGATCCTCCGTCCATGAAACAACCGCCTTCTGAAGCCGCTCTTCCCTACGGATTCCGCTTTGCCGCGACCGCTTGCGGCTTGAAGAAAACCGGCGCGCTCGATCTCGCTTTGCTCTCGAGCGATGTTCCCGCGTCGGCCGCCGCCGTTTTCACGCAAAACCTCGTCGTAGCCGCTCCCGTCGTGGTCTCTAAAGCTCACCTGAAAGCCTCCCAGGGCCGCATGCGCGCCGTCATCGTGAATGCCGGCAACGCCAATTGCGCCACTGGTGCGCCCGGCTATGCCTCCTCGGTCAAGACCGTCGAAGAAGCCGCTCGCCATCTCCGTTGCCACCCGGAAGAAGTTGCGGTTTGTTCTACCGGCGTTATCGGTGTCCCTCTCCCCGTCGAAAAAATTCTTCGCGCGCTTTCCGGTATCGTGAAAAATCGGCGCCCCTCGGCTCGCTCCTTCGCCGAATTTTCTCTGGCGATCTGCACCACGGACACGCGCCCCAAAACCGCCTCTGCTTCTTTCAAAATGGCAGGCAAGCGTATTCACCTGGTGGGTTGTTCCAAAGGCGCGGGTATGATCCATCCCAACATGGCCACCACGCTCGCGTTCGTTGCCACCGATGCCAACATTTCTCCCTCGCTTCTTCAGAGAATTCTTCGTGACGTCACCACTCGCACCTTCAACGCCATCAGCATCGACGGTGACACGTCTACCAACGACACCCTCCTGGTGCTTGCCAACGGCGCAGCGGAAGCTCCTGCGATAAAATCCGGCACTTCTGCCCACCGTGCCTTTGCGAAAGCTCTCGAAGAAGTCTGCCATTCACTCGCACTGCAAATTGTCGCCGACGGCGAGGGCGCCCAACGCGTTATCGAAATTGAAGTCCGTGGCGCGAAGAGCGAAGCCGCAGCGCGGCGCATCGGCCAGACCATCGCCACTTCTCCTCTCGTGAAGACTGCCTTCGCGGGAGGCGATCCCAATTGGGGCCGTATTTTCGCCGCCGCCGGACGCGCCGGAGTGAAGTTCGATCCCACTCGCGTGGACATCCACATGGCCGGCATTCCTGTTCTGCGTCGCGGCCAGCCTCTCGATTTCAACGAGCGCGCCGCCAGCAACCGCCTTCTCGAACAAAACGTTCATATTGTCGTGAATCTCCATGCAGGGCGCGCCGCCGCCCGTTACTGGACGTGTGATTTCACTGCGGAGTATGTCCGCATTAATGCCAGTTATCGCACTTAATTTTGTCGTTCTACGCAAGAACCTGTAGCTCCGCCAGGCCGAACACTGTACTTTTAACTCACTTCCTTTGCTCGCCAACTTCATGGCTGGGCCCGGTACCACTGCGGCACTCTTTTCCCCAGAATATTGGTTGCAAATCCAGTCGTTTTTCGAGACCATTCACGGGACCACTGAGTCACCCTGCCCACCTTGGCACTCCTCCCGGTTTGCCCTCTGGCGGACAAGGTCTCTCCAGTGCGCTCCGCAACTCGTTGTTTTAGGTTCCGGGCAGAAGGAGTTCGCAGGTGAAGAAGCTTTACGTCGGTAATCTTCCGTTCAACGCATCAGAAGAACAATTGCAGGAATGGTTTGGACAGTTGGGAATCAGCCCATCGGCCATCAGCCTTATTCGCGATCGCTTCACGGGTCAATCGCGTGGTTTCGCCTTTATCGAAATTGCCAACGATGAAGATGCGGATCGCGCGGTAACCAGTCTCAACGGTCAGAACTTTGGCGGCCGGAACCTTGTTGTTAACGAAGCGCGTCCGCAAACGGAACGCTCGGGTGGCGGCGGAGGCCGGGGCGGATACGGCGGCGGACGCGGTGGTGATCGTGGCGGTCGGGGCGGCGGTGGTGGACGCGGCGGCGATCGTGGCGATCGCGGAGACCGTGGCAATCGCTGGTAGCGCGACTCTTCTCTATCTCCCTTTCAACCGCTCGTGCTTCGAGTAACGCGCTCGCCCGAAGCACAATTTAGCCCTCGCAGATTATCTCTAGTGTTGGGTGTGCCCGCTCTCGGATTTTTCGTTCTCGTCAGCTTTCCCTTTTTTCACAGCCCGCCGAAATTCTTCTGGCCATCCCCTTACGTTCCATGTACTATCCCGCCGAATTATTGTGATGGAGACGTTTCCCCAGAGCGGCCCTTCCCGTCCGGGGCTCCACGTTTCGGCACTTCGCTCCGAAACACAGATTGTGCCCGAAACATCTCACAAGTTGACGTGTTTGAAACACCAAGCGAAGAAATTTCTTCGCTCGCTCCAGCTGGAGACTATAAGAAGTACAGTTCGCACCGTATTCGCGTGCGACGGATTAAGGAAGATGATCGGCTCGGCGCCCGACGACCATGACGCCTTTGGCCGCATCTAAGAAGGCGAAGAATTAGAGCAATGCACACTTGGCACAAACGCGACTGGAAGCAATTTTATGAGCTCGCGCGTCGTCCCTGGCAGCGTCACCGGCCGCCGCGCCCCGTCTATCCTTCGGGCATGAACCGCGTACAGCCCGCGGCAGGCTTTAGTCTTTCGGAGTTGGACGACGCAGGCGTGGATCTTGATCTTGCTGAGAGCCTCGGTCTTCCTGTCGATGCGGGCCGTATCGGTGCTTACGGTCCCAACGTCACCGTGCTCCGTGATTTCGTCCGCTCTTCACGACAACCGCTATAATCTAGCGCCTTTGCTCATTCGTTCGTCGCGTCGCTATCTTTCGCCTGAATGACTTTCAGCGGCGCCACTTTCTTCTCTCCGTCTTGTACTTCCACGCTTTCGCCCTTATCTTCATACTGCTTCAGAAAGTCCGGATCTTCCCACTCGTTCGTCTTAACGTCTTGCCAGCTGAACAATTTATATTTTCCTGGTGCAAGGCCATGCAGCTCGTAATGCCCGTATTGGTCTGTCATGATGGCCTTATACAAGCGCGTATACTTCCTCTTGTTTTCCTCGGGAATCGCCGCCACCCACACACCGGTCACTGGCGTGTTCTTGCTGGTCAGCACCGCGCCATCGACTTCGGCTCCTCGCGAGCTCACCGTTACTTCCAGATTTGCCCCCACGCCTTTCACCCGAAGTTCCGTATCCGGCAGCAAAGTCTGTCCAAACCGAACTTCTTTTATATAGCAGTCCTTGGAGAGACCCAACACTTCGATCTTGTAGTCGCCGTCTGGCGTGTCTTTGAGTGTGAACTGCCCGTTTTCCTCGACGTACGCACTAGCACCGAATCCGCGCTCCCTTTGTTCTGGTCTCAGATAGACCCTGATTTCGTTGTTCGTTACGTCTGGCTTACCCTTCCAAGTGATGGTTCCCGGAATAGTTACTCCCGGTCCGACCGCCAGAATCACACCATCAATGTCCGCCGACGTTACGTCGACGTCCTGCTGCGCCCTATATGCCTTGTTATCGTCAAATACCATGCCGACGATCGTGTATTCGCCGGGTGGCACTTCCGCGATCTCGAACGACCCGTCGGGGGCAGGTGGCGTGTCGGGGCGCAAACCCATCCAGTCGTTACGCTCGTTTCTTCGATATCCGGAAACGTACGACGGTCGGTGACCCGTCTTGGACACAAGGTTCACCAATTTCCCTCGTATCCGGTAAACCGTGATTTCCTTCATCAGAAAATCGATGGCTGGAATTTCTTCACCTTCTTTCACGGTCACCGTGGACGCTTTCGCGGGATCTGGCGCGTTCGGAAAATAAACCTTCGTGTACCCTTTTTCTGTCGCAGTTTTTGCATCTCCGCTGAATTGACTGTCGCCCACAACATGGTCCCAGGCCGGACTCTGGGCACTGATGTAATAGCGACCTGGCGCTAGCCCGAAAATTCGATACTCTCCCAAGTCATTCGAGTCCGAATTGCCGATCAGTTGCAGATCAGGGCGGCCATTTTCGTAGGTGCTTTTCAGGGCGGATACCATCACCCCGGACATCGGCTCTCCGTCTTCGTTGAAAATCCGTCCCGTGATTACGCCCGCGCGCCCCAGCCTAAAGAGCAAGTCTGTCTTGCGTTCTCCCGGTCGCAAGCTGAACATCGCTCCCGGGTCGCCGGGCTTATTCTGGCCGTACTCCACTCTAAAATAGCCGTCTCGCGAAACACTCATGTGGTACTGCCCCGCTGGGACGTTCTTCAAATCGAATCGCCCATCTGCTGCGCTCCTGGCCGCAATGGTATGCGCATGGCCTTCATCCGTTCGCAAATGCACGGTAGCACCCTTCAACGGCGCTCCGTCCACCTTTGACACCACTATTCCGCTCACAACGCACTTTTCTTCGGTTGGATCGCTCTTGGCGGGAGGCCCTGGCGGAGATTGCCCGAGGAGCGGCATGCTCCACAACGCTACTGCACAGAAGCCGTGGCAAATTTGGTTGGCCAGGGACATGACCGCTCCCTTAGCGAGAAAGTATATGCCAAATTCCTATTTAGATGACTAAAGACCGGGCAGTTTGGACATGCCTTTGAAAACCACGTAAAATACTGCTTTGACGCGCCTATGGCATCTCCCTTTAACATCATTTCGAACAGCGTAACGCCGCCCGTACCCGCGCCGGACGCTCACCCGCGGCCCGATTGGCTCCGCGTCAAATTCTTCGGCGGCGAGCGCTACCAGGATCTCAAGCGCATTATGCGCACCCTCGATCTTCACACCGTGTGCGAATCCGCGCGCTGCCCAAACATGGGTGAGTGCTGGGAACACGGTACTGCCACATTCATGATTCTCGGCGATATTTGCACCCGCGCCTGCGGTTTCTGCGCTGTACCTTCGGGCAAGCCGGTGGGACCTCCCGACGAGGAAGAGCCCATTCGCGTCGCCGAGGCCGCTGCGCGTATGAAGTTGCGTTACGCCGTCGTTACCAGCGTGAATCGCGACGATCAACCCGACGGTGGCGCACGCATCTTCGCTCGCACCATTCAGGAAATTCGCCGCCGCCTTCCAGACTGCAAAGTCGAAGTACTTATTCCCGATTTCCGCGGGGATTGGAACGCTCTGGACGCGGTTCTCGCCGTTAAGCCCGACATTCTCAACCACAATACGGAGACGGTTCCCCGACTCTATCGCCAGGTCCGGAAGGGCGCCCTCTATGAACGCTCTCTCGAACTACTGCGTCGCGCCAAGAAAACCCATCCCGATGTCCCGACAAAAACCGGCATGATGCTCGGTCTCGGCGAAGACAAATCTGAAGTGCTCGCCACCATGCACGATCTCGCCGCCCAAGGGACAGATATTCTGACTCTCGGGCAATATCTCCAACCCACCCGCGAGCACCTTCCGGTGGTTCGTTTCGTGCATCCCGACGAATTCGCCGAGTACAAACTCGCGGGCAAACACATGGGCTTTAAGCACGTCGAATCCGGCCCTTTGGTGCGCTCCTCGTACCACGCATTCGATCAGGCGGAATCCGCCATCCGATAACACCCCGGCATCAACCTGCAGTGTTACGCCCGAAATCACTTCGCTGGAATTCCGTTTCCAGGCACACCCCCGCGCCATTTCTGGCGCGTCTTTTGGGGTTTACTGCTGATTACTGAAGTTCAGAGTGATGCTTACTTCGCGGCTGCAACTGCGGCGGCGGCTTTCTTTGCGGCTTTGGCGGCGGTCGATGCTTTCCGGCGGCGCTTCGTCTTGGGCGGTGTGGCGGGCGCCTCGCCGATCATTTCCGCGGACAACATGCTCGTGACGAACAACTTTGGCCCATGATCATCGAAATCGACGGCGGTCCGCTCGGGATCGGAAGCGGTTACGATTCCCAGGCCGAATAGATCATGCTTGATGGTCTGCCCTTCTTGCATTACTTGCACAGCTGCCTCCTTGGAACCTCTCGCGACTTGTCTTGTCCTTCTTTCTTTCTTCCTGACTCAGAGGGTCCCCGACCCCTCGAGGACCCCTGATTTCACAGGCTAGAGGCTTGTGACGTTCTCTGCCTGAAGGCCCTTCGGGCCCTTCTTAACTTCAAACTCCACCGCCTGACCTTCATTCAGCGATTTGTAACCATCCATCTGAATTGCGGAGAAGTGTACGAAAACATCTTCTCCCGTCTGGCGTTGGATGAACCCGTAACCCTTCGAAGCATTGAACCACTTCACTGTTCCTTGTTCCTTCACTTCTGAACCTCGAAATTGAATTGCATTGCCTCTCTTGGCCCCGTGGCGCGGTTTTGCCCAAGCCCTGGGATTGCCTCTAGCCCCGACCAAAAAAAGGGGCTGCGAGTTTGTCGCAGCCCCCTGAACGAGTCAAAAGGTAGTACAAGAGCAACAAACGCTATACCTAACACTATCACAAGTAAGGGGTTATTGTCCACATCGGACTTTCACACCCCTGCCCTGCTAGGTTTCCCGTATTTCTATGATTTTAGGTAGGTTATTCGTATTTCAGGCACTTCTCGCGCGATTCGGACCGATTATCGCTCTTCCAGCGATTCTGGCTCTAAACTCAGGCTTCCCCCGCCTTTTTCCTTCTTTTCCCAATACTTTTTGACCCAAGCTTCCCAGCTCTTCCCTGCGGCCGTGTCCCGGCCCGTAAACGCCAGCGCGGCGATCTCTGAGTAGGTAATTTTCACTCTCTGGTTCGATTCTTTCGGCAGAACACGCACGAACGAGTCCGCCAGGTTCTTCCCCATCACCCGGTCAAAAATGTATCCTTCGACCTTGGAGCCGTCTTTTCGCGTGACAGCTACGTCCCCACGGTAGTCAAACGCCTTTTCCAGCGCTTCCCGAAGTTCTTCCTCGCTGGCGAGTTCGGGGATCCAACCTTGCAGTGTTTCGCGCTCTGTTCCCGGCGCTACTTCCAGTTCATCGGGATGCAACAAGTGCTCCGGACGATCCGCGTGGCGCGGCCCCGTCATGCTCGCGTCTCCTCTAACTTATTCGACTTATTGTCGATCTGCACCAACGGATTGTAGGAATGCACCGGTGTGACCGGCTCGTTCAACAGTTCAATCGCCCCTTCATCTCCGTTGCGCGTAAACAGCGTGGCTTTCGCCGTCGCTAGCAGTCCCTTTAGCGAACTAAATGTGTAATCCACGCCGGAAGCTTCATATCCGCTATGCACCATGCAGTTCGCGCACTTCGGATTGCCAGACTCTGTCCCATAATTCGACCATGCGGTGGTCTCCATCAATTCGTTGAACGTCTCCGCATAGCCGTCCTGCAGCAAATAGCAAGGCTTCTGCCAGCCGAAAATTGAATAGGTGGGCATTCCCCATGGCGTACACTTGAAATCGCGCTTGCCCATCAAAAATTCCAAAAACAACATCGATTGGTTGAATTGCCACGAACTCTTCCGGTTCGCCAGGATCGCCCGGAACAAGCGCCGCGTCCGTGCCCGACCCAAAAAGTGCTTCTGGTCCGGCGCCTTGTCATAGGAGTAGCCGGGCGAGAGCATCATCCCTTCCACGCCCAGTTCCATCATCTCGTCAAAAAACGCGCGCACGCTGTTCGGATCCGCGCCGTCAAACAGCGTCGTATTGGTGGTCACGCGAAACCCGCGCTTCAATGCCTCGCGAATGCCTTCGACCGCCAACTCGTATCCACCTTCGCGGCAAACTGAAAAATCGTGGTGTTCCTTTTGCCCGTCCAGGTGTACGGAAAATGTCAGATATTTGCTGGGTTTGAACAGGTCGAGCTTTTCTTTTAGAAGCAGCGCATTCGTACACAAATAGATGTACTTCTTGCGCGCCACCAGGCCTTCCACAATCTTCTCAATCTGCGAATGCATCAGCGGCTCGCCGCCGGGGATCGACACCATCGGCGTCCCGCACTCATCTACCGCCTTGAAGCATTCTTCCGGCGACAATTCGCGCTTCAGCACATGCGCCGGATACTGAATTTTCCCGCAGCCGGCGCACGCCAGGTTGCAGCGGTACAGCGGCTCCAGCATCAGCACCAGCGGATACTGTTTGCGGCCTTTAATCTTTTGTTTCAGGACGTAACTTGCCACCGTCCATGCTTGCGATACAGGTACAGGCATTCCTTCCCCTATTTACCGCTTTCATTCAAACATTAGATGCGGAAGCCCCAGCCCCCGAATCTTTAGTGTACTCGACAAGCAATCCTCTACGGAACTATTAGATTCTACCGAGCCCCACACCTATTCCCTAATCTGATGCAGCGAAAGGTGCTTACGTAGCACCCAGCGGCCATTTTTGGAGTGCGGGAGCCCAGCTCCCGCTTTGCGCCTGACTATCCCGACGCACTAAGCAGTCCGCGGCAGCCCTGCTGCCGCAACCACCAAGACTGTTACTCTGAGGTCCCCCGCTGTCTTTCCGTCTCGCCCGAATCTGACTCCATTTCGCTTCTATGGCAAAATAGTAGGTCTGTAGATCCAAACCATGGCTAACCGTGTGACACTCGCTCCTGAAAAGTCCGCGAAACCCGCGAAAAAGTCGCCCGCACGCAATGGCGCCGGCAACAGCGCCGAACGTGAGCGCATCTTCTACCTGTTCCGCCGCTGGGGCTTCTACGAGGCCAACCTCGACCCTCTCGGCTTTTTCGCTCCGCTGAAATGCCCCGATCTCGACGGCCTCTCCGGTGAATATGCCGAGGAAGCCCGCCGCTACTATTGCGGTACCGTCGGCGTCGAGTTTCTCCATATCCCCGAACTGGATCGGCGCAATTGGATCGCGGAGCACATCGAAGGCGCGGAATCTCAGGTCGATCAAAAGAAGATTCTCGAGCGTTTAGTCCGGGCTGATCTCTTCGAACAGATCCTGCAAAGCCGCTACCTCGGCAGCAAGCGCTTCTCTCTCGAAGGCAATACCGCTCTGATTCCGCTGCTCGATTCCATCCTGAATGTCGCTGGCGATTTGGGTGGTGTCGATTCCGTGATGGCCATGAGCCACCGCGGCCGCCTCAACGTCATGGCGCACATCGCGTGCAAGCCGGTTCACGAAGTTGTTTCTGGTTTTGAGGATGTCGATCCGCGTAGCGTCCTCGGCGCGGGTGACGTGAAATATCATGTCGGCGCCACCGGCGTCTATACCACCTCGTCCGGGAAAAAACTCAACGTTCACTTGGTCTCGAATCCCAGTCACCTGGAAGCCGTCGATCCTGTCGCCATGGGCCGTACCCGCGCCAAGCAGACCCGCCACGGCGTTCGTGGCCCCGAAATCGATCGCTCGCCCAAGATCCTGAATAAGGTCTGGGGTATCACCATGCATGGTGACGCCGCTTTTGCCGGCCAGGGCATTTGGGCGGAGACACTGAATCTTGCCGATCTACCCGCTTACACCGTGGGCGGTTCGATTCACGTGATCGTCAATAACCTGATCGGCTTCACCACCCGTCCCACGCAGGAACACTCCTCCCGCTATGCTTCCAGCATCGCCCGTCGCCAAAGCGTGCCCATCTTCCACGTTAATGCGGAAGATCCCGATGCGGTGGTTCGCGTCGGCCGGCTCGCCGCCGAATATCGCGCGCAATTCAATTCCGATGTGGTCATCGACCTGATCGGTTATCGCCGGCATGGTCACAGTGAAGTGGACGATCCCACCATCACCCAGCCACGCCTCTACGAGCGCATCAAGAATCACCCGCAACTCTGGAAGATTTACGCGGAACACACCGGAATCGATGCCACGTCCGTCGCCAGCTCCGTTAAGCAGGAATACGAGGAAGCTCAGCGCAAAGCCGCCAAGCTCACGAAAATTCCCGCTCTCCGCAAATTGCCGGATTATTGGTCCCCCTACAATTACGGCAAATATAGCCCGTCCTTCGAAGTCGACACCGGCCTGTCTCGCGAGAAAATTGCGGAAATCGCCGCCGGGCTCGTGCGCACTCCCGCGAGCTTTCACGTTCACCCCAAAATCGTGAAATTGCTGGAACAGCGCACGGAAATGGGTCAGGGCAAGCGGCCCTTCGATTACGGATTCGCGGAACTTCTCGCTTACGGCTCGCTCGTTATCGAGGGCAATCCCGTTCGCCTCACCGGCCAGGATTCGCAGCGTGGCACCTTCAACCAGCGCCACGCGGTTCTGGTCGACAATCAAACCGAAGAAGAATATCTACCTCTCGCGCATCTCTCGCCCAGCCAGGCTTTTTGCGAAGTTTACAATTCTTCTCTTTCCGAAGCGGCTTGCCTGGGCTTTGAATACGGCTTCTCTCGTGACTATCCGGAAGGCCTCGTTCTCTGGGAAGCGCAATTCGGCGATTTCGTGAACGGCGCGCAAGTCGTCATCGACCAATTCATCAGCGCCAGTGAAGACAAGTGGGGCTTGCCCACCGGCCTTGTTCTTCTGCTTCCGCACGGCTACGAAGGCCAGGGACCCGAACACTCCAGCGCACGCATCGAACGCTTTATGCAGCTCGCGGCAGAAGGTAACATGAATATCTGTCAGCCTTCCAGCGCCGCGCAATATTTCCATTTGCTCCGCCGCCAGGCCCGCCGCCTGTGGCGCAAGCCTCTGGTCGTCTTTACTCCGAAAAGTATGCTGCGCCATCCAGACGCCAGTTCTCCCATCGAGGAGTTCGAGCGCCCACGCTTCCTCACTCTCGTTCCAGATAACGAAGTTACCGACGCGCAGAGCATCCTCATCGCCAGCGGCAAGGTGGGCCACGAACTCCGCGCCGAACGTCGCCGCCGCAAGGACACCACCACCGCTGTGTTTTTCCTGGATCAGCTCTACCCGCTGCCGAAGGACGAAATCGCTGCGGCTATTGCCACTCATCCCAATGCGCGCGAAATCGTCTGGGTTCAGGAAGAACCCGCCAACATGGGTGCGCTCTTCTACGTGCTCCCGCGCCTCGAACGCATTGCGCAAGCCAGAAATCTTCGTGTGCGTACAGTAAGACGCTCGGCCAGCGCCAGCCCCGCCACCGGCTCCGCCAAAGCGCACGAACTCGAGCAGAAAACGTTGCTTACTCTAGCCTTCGCCACCACTCCGAACTCCTGATTCGCTCGCGTTCTGTTCGAATTGACATAACTCTCTTGCTGGCCTACCATGCCCGTACTTTGCAACTTTCAATTTTGTTCAGAAATACAAGGCCAGGAGTGCGCGCATGACTGACTGGATGTACATTCAGGAAAATCCGGCCGAGCAGCTTGCCCAGCTCCACTATTTCTCGCTCATGAAGCGTCAGCCAGGCGGTGACGTCGTGTTTCACATCACCGTGAAGGAATTTGCCGCTCCTCCTCCTGGTCAGCGCCTGCGCTTCTTCGCGGAGGCCGACAAAGCCGTGAATCAAAAAACCGCTTCCTTTATCCCGTGCGGCTGGGGCAACACTCTTTTCAATGCGCTGGGCGATTGCACCCGGTTGATCCGCCAGTTCCCCTACGAAGGCGAAGACCAGCCGGCATCCTCTTCATGATCCTTTTTCGAATTTCGATTCTCCAGAGGGAGTACACGCCGTGATTCTGCACTGCACCAAAGCCAACCCGAAACAAGGTGTAGCTGTTCTTCGCTTCAAAGGCAGCATCCACTCTGGCCCAGACTGCCGGCGCGTCGAGCAGGAAACAGAAACCCTCATTGGCGCCAAGGAAACCTTCGTCATTTTCGACCTTAGCGACGTCACGCATATCGACAGCGCGGCCATCGGCTCGATCGTTCGCTGCTTCTCTCGCCTCAAAAGCTCGGGCGGCTATTTGCGCCTCGCCGGCTGTACCGGAATGATTGAGGCCAGTATCAAACTCACGCAGCTTCACAAAGTTCTTGAACTATATCCAAGCGCCGTGGCCGCAGCGGAAAACTATCCTCTCGCCAGGTAGTTCCTGCCGGTAGCGCAGTTCTAAACGTACCTTGAAATTAACGCGCCGCTCGGCGTCCTGGTCCTCCTCCCCAGGCCACCTGAAAATCCATTGCGCCTCTTTTGCCGCTCTGCTACCCTCCCCCGCAGCGTGTGTTCCTGGGAGGGACATTCATGGCATTCTGCAAAGCGTGTGGTCAAGAAATTGGTACGGCTACCTTTTGTCCAAAATGTGGCGCGAATCAGGCGGCGACTGCGACTCCAACGGCACCCCCGATGGCAGCTTCCGCGGCTTCTCCAACCGAAGGCCTTCAGGAAAATGTGGCCGGTCTTCTTTGTTACGTTTTGGGCTGGCTCACCGGGATTATTTTCCTTTTGATCGACAAGCGGCCCTGGGTGAAATTCCATGCCGCTCAATCCATCGTGGTTTTCGGCGGTCTGACCATAATCCGTGTCGCATTGATCTTCATGGGCGGCATGATGGGTGGCGGTGTGGTCGGCTGGGGGCTTCTGGGAATGATCGGGCTATTGGTCGGCTTGGTGGGATTGGTCCTCTGGGTTCTTCTGATGATCAAGGCCTACCAACATCAAACTTTCAAGGTGCCCATCGCGGCGCCGATCGCCGAAAGCATCGCCGGCAAATAACCCAATTCGCTAACCGTGCAGGTGGAAATACCCGTCATCCTGCAACAACTTCACGGGAACAGCAAACAGCGCGCTGAGGTTCTCGCTTGTCAGGACCTTTTGCTTTGGTCCATCGGCAAGCACTTTCCCGCGCCGCAGTAAAATCACGCGCTCAATCTCGGGAATAATCTCCGCAACGTGGTGGGTCACCAGCAGGATGCCGAGTCCGCTTTGCGCCAGTTTCCTCATGGTGTCCCGTAGGCC
Organism: Candidatus Acidiferrales bacterium; assembly: GCA_963759275.1. Classification (GTDB taxonomy): domain Bacteria; phylum Acidobacteriota; class Terriglobia; order Acidiferrales; family UBA7541; genus Acidiferrum. The sequence goes on from CAVWYZ010000008.1 coordinate 77,905, forward strand.
CACCTGCCCCGCAATATCCAACGCGTTGCTCGGTTCGTCGAACAGCAACGTCTTTGGCTCATGCACCAACGCACGCGCAATCAGCGTCCGCTTTGCTTCGCCCGAAGACATCTCCGCTACCGCCCTCGCTGCCAGATGCCTGATCCCCAACCGCTCCAATGCGGTCCCTGCCCGCCCAAGTTGTTCGGGCCGCGGCGCGTGATGCGGGAAAATGCGGGTACTGCTGAAGAAGCCGGAGAGCACTACATCCAACCCCGTCGCATCGCTGGTGCACATGGCTAGCAGATCCGGTGAAACAATCCCCAACAGGCTGCGCAACTCGGAGACGTTCCACAGGCTCTGCCCCAGAATGCTCATCGATGCGTCTTCCCGTGCCAGCGGGTAGTTTTCCCGGGTGATCGTTCGGATGAGCGTCGACTTCCCGCAGCCATTCGGGCCCAAAATGCATACGTGTTCGCCCACGTCGATCCGCAGAGACACCCTGTCCAGCGCGAGATTTTCGCCTCGAATCACCGATACATTCTTCATGTCTAATAACGGGAGGGGTTCGCTCTTCATCCTTTAGAGCTTACCTTGCGCATGGGGAACTCCCCAAATTGGGGGGATACCATAAAAAAGGAGGCGAAAACAGTTAGTTTCCGCCTCCCGGGGTGGGGTGGGGTGTTGCTAGCAAGTACTCGACGGTCTAAGGCTCACCCATTCAGGCGAACCTCCAGCCTCATTCGTCGGTTGCATTGCGCTGCCGTTTTCAGAGACGCACCGATGAGACTTGCCTTTCCCGCTTTCTAACACCCTGTCATGGTCCTGTCAATCGGAATTCTATTCATCTAATCGTAACCTAACTGTTCGATTGTCTGTTTTACCGTGGAATCCGGCCTCCGCTACCACCGCAAACCCATTTCGAAACTGCTACTTAGCCGAATTCAACCCTCCCGTTTCCGGCTCCCGGTCGAGGATCTTTCGAATCACCCGCCCCAAAGCGGTTGGGCTGTACGGCTTTTGGAGGAAGTAGGAGTTGGGTAACAGCGAGGCAGCCGCTCCGGTCGACTCCGAATAGCCGCTCGTGAACAATACCGGCAGCGCCGGAAGCTGGCCATGAAGTTGCGTCGCGGTGGCGGTTCCCCCTAACCTTGGCATGACTACATCCAGGATGGCGAGCTGCGGAGCCTCGCCGCCACACAGCCGCGTCGCCTCTTCACCGTTCGCCGCGGAAAGCACCCGGTATCCTAGATTCACCAGCCATTGCCGCACCATCTCTCTCACCGAGTCATGATCTTCGGCAAGCAGGATGGTCTCCGTTCCATTCAAGCTGGTCGCGCGCGAATACTCGGCCATTTTCGGGCTCGGCTGGATCTCAGAATTGACTCCATAGATCGCCGGCAGATATACCCGGAACAGGCTGCCTTGCCACGGCTCGCTATACACGTGGATGAAGCCGCCGTGCTGCTTCACAATTCCGTAGGCGGTCGCCAAGCCCATACCGCTGCCCGTACCTCTCTCTTTGGTCGTGAAAAATGGTTCGAAGATGCGTTCGCGGATTTCGTTGGTCATGCCAATTCCCGTGTCCGACACGGAAAGGACCGCGTACAATCCACGTTTCGCATACGGATAGTAGCGGCAGAATGAATCGTCGAGTTGCTCCATCTCCGTCTCAATGGCCAGTCGGCCGCCCTCTGGCATCGCGTCGCGCGCGTTCAGGCAAAGATTCATCAGCACCTGCTCGATTTGCACGGGATCTGCTTGAATCGGCTGCAAGATTCCCGGCAACACCTTCATTTCGATGTCTCGTCCAATCACTTTGTCCAGGAACGTGGTCAGACTGTGGATGATGGTGTTCAGGTCCACCGGGCGCGCCTGCAAATCCTGGCACCGCGCAAACGCCAGCAGTTCCCGTGTCAGGCTTGCCGCCCGGTCCGCTTGCTCGCGAATTCGCGCAAAGCGCTCGGCGATCCGCGGAAACGCCAAACTCTCCTCATAGCCCAGTTCCGCCCACCCCAAGATCGCTCCAACCACATTGTTGAAATCGTGCGCCACACCTCCCGCGAGTTGCCCGATGGTCTCGAATTTCTGCGCTTGTAACAACTGGTGCTCCAGCGAGCGCAGTTCCGTCACGTCTTCCACTATGCCTTCCATCTGATCCGCTGAACCCGGCAGACTCAAATAGCGAAGGTGTAGCTTGACGCAGACCAGCCCTCCATCCTTGCGCCGCCATTCCGTCTCTGCACCGTGTACCAGTCCGTCCTTCCGGCAGGAACTGATCAGCCTCGCGCAATGCTCTGGAAATCGGAAGATGTCGTCCATGAAATTTAGCGTTTGTAATACCGGCAAGGAAGAACACGCCAGAATCTGCAGCAAAGTGGGATTCGCAAAAACAAATGAGCCGTCCAGCGCAACTCGAAAAATGCCATACACCGAATTCTCAACCAGTTCGCGGTTCCTCCGTTCGCTCTCCCGCAATGCGTGCATCGCCGCGGTATTGGCTTCCAGCAGCTCTTTCTGCTCCAACGCCCGCCGCACGATCCCGGGTAAGCGGACTATATGACTTTTCAACACGTAGTCCCGTACCCCTTGTTGCAAGCATACCGCCGCCTCTTCTTTGGCAATCGCCCCCGCGACCAGGATAAATGGCGTCGTTTTCCCCATCTTTTGCAATTCCTCGAACGCCTCCATGCCGCTCCAGTCCGGAAGTGTATGCGCCGACAAAATAATCGAATATTCTTGCGACGAAATCGCCTCCCGGAATTCCTGGCGCGTTGCCACGACGGTGGGCTCAATCACCAGTCCTGCTGCCCGCAACTCCTCCAGCATGTCCTGCGAGTCCGCCAACGATTCTTCCAGCAGCAGCACGCGGACCGGCGACTCCGTCTCGTTGAGAACTATTCCTTCCACTCCGATCGCTTTCATGGCCGTTCCTCGATCGCAAATTCGCTGGCTGCGCAGCGTTTGTCTCCCGATGCGCAGCCACATATCCCCTGATTCAGCGGCTGAGCCTCCATCGCGTCTCGGCCCACCCGAACCGTCACCACAGAGGGACCTCCGCGAGAAACGGAACCCTCGTAGGCTTCCAGTCGGCCTCGCAGACGTTTAACGACGCTCGCAAGGCACCTCTCGTTCGCCTCGCCCAGTACCAGATCGACCTGCCCGCACCGCCGTGGCACAATTTGGTCTCTCGCCCGCACATTCCTTTTCAACACTGCCGGCTCAACCGGTCGATGCAACACCATCCAACGCACTGACTCGACGATGCTTCCTCGGGCGAAGCGATCTGCTTGGCTGAACCCCGTCAAAACCTAGCCGGGCCACTCTTTTTGCTGATTTAACTCTGAGGCGCGAATTAGTCTTTGTTTTCAATGCGAGTCGGGTTTGACTTAAGTGTTGCATCGACCTATTGAGACCACCACCTTAATCAGATCTTGCGAAACCTTCGGCGCCGTCCGCCACTCCATTTCAACCGCTATTCCATCTGCTCTTTCCAGGCTCTGCGATAATTGGCACTTTCCTCCAGCGCCCCATTCCGCTTGCTCTAACATCGCTGGCCCGTCTTCCTCCACACCAACTACCGATCGCAGCACGCGCGCCACCGTTTTTTCATCCATGAAACCTTCCAGGAGATAATCCCGCGCTCCCGCCGACAAACACTCCACCGCACACGGCTTATCGGCTGGCTCGGCAAACAATATCAATGGGACGCGAAGACTTGTTCGGCTTAGAACACTCACTTGAAGCGGCGCATCAGGCTGGAGCAGCGATAAATCCAACAGTGCCACGTCGGGGCAATGCGCCTGGAGCGCGTCCGGTAATTCCTCTTTCGCCCCTACATATGCCACTTCCAGCGTCCATCCGGCTCCGGCGCAGATCGATCGCAAAATGATCCCGGTTTCGCTCAGTCTCTTCTCCGCGAGCAGTACCCGCAGACGGCGCGCCGCCATTTCTGACCTTCCTTGTGCGATGGGGTCGGATTGGGCTACCGGGAGTGAATAGTCACTTCCAGTTATTATACACGATTAGTAAACATTTATGGAAGGGGAGTGTATTGTCGGCCGCCGGCGTTCGCCTGTCAAGACCCGCGCGCACAAATAATCGATAATTTTAGGGAGTGCCCGGATTTATTGGTTCTTTACGTAGCGCAAATGCGGTGAGGCCTGCAATAAGCCCTCCCGCGATAACCACGCCTTCCCACACGAGCCCCGCCGCCAATACAAGATGTCCGGGTGCCCCAAATGGGGACAGTAGGCCCACCAACGCCGCTTCTCGCACTCCAATTCCACCCTGCGTCAACGGCAACAACGCCGCCAACTTTGCCAGCGGCCACGCGAAGAACCACACGCGAAGCGGTAAAAATAACCCACACGAAATCGCCAATAGCGCCGTCAGGATCAGGAACGTGGATTGTATCGCCGTACCGAGCATCCAACCGAACACCAGCACCTGTGGCCTTCGCCATCCCGCCCGGAGCGCGTACCGCAATCGCGCCAGTTTCCGCCGAAAGCTCACCGACCGTCCCCGCAATAGCGTTCTGCCTATCATCAGGCTCAACAAAATCACCGCGATGAGAACGCCAACCAGCACAAAGATGCTCCTCCGCGCCTCCATTGCAAAAGATGCGGGCAAAGATCCCGGCAGCAATATCAGTCCCAGAAGCACTAACCCACCTTGCGCGATCATATCCAGGAAGCGGTCCAGAACATTCCCCGCAAGCACCGCCGCCGGATTTGGGCTGCGGCGAAGTCCCACCGCAAGTCGCACCACATCTCCACCAATGATGGAAGGTAAGAACAGGGTCGCGAATAATCCTCCGGTGTAGCACTGCACGCAGGTCCGATAATCCAGTTGCGCTCCCGCCGCGTTCACCACCATGCGCCACTTCGCGATTCCCACACAATGCGCCAGCAAATACCCGATCAAGATGGCTACAAAACGCGTTGCCGGTATGCGCCGAATCGCCTGCCCCAACAACTGCAGCGGCAAAAAATGGAACAGAATCCCCAGTACCGCCAGCGCCCCAACCCAGCGCAGCGTAATGCCAACCCAACCGCGAGCACGATTCTCCGTCTGATGAGGACCGATCATTCCGTCCGGCAGTCCCGCCTAGCTGCCGAATATCTCATTGATCTTCTCTGCCAACTGGAAGTCCAGATTGCTGATGCCTTGCACGCTGTGCGTATTCAGGTCGATAACCACTTTATTCCACACGTTGAACCATTCGGGATGGTGGTTCATCCACTCCGCCACCAGCGCCACTTGCGTCATCTTCCCGAATGCCGTCACAAAATCCTTGCACTCAAATTCCTTGTGCAGCTTTCCCTTCACTACACTCCAACCGTTTACCGTGTGCAAATTTTTCTGAACGTCCGCATCAGTGAGTTTCTCGGCGCGCATGGTTGTTCCTCCCCCCGCCTGGGTTGCGGCAGCACCCATTATGCGTTGCGAACCCACACGCGGCAACAAATAGCCGCTCTTACCGTCTGCGAATGATTGAATGCCTTTGCGAAATCCAGTACGCTTAATAGTTCGCTCCCAGCGAAATTTCGCGCTGTGCGCTCTCTTACTGGAACTGGATCGGAGACAGCCGTGAAAAAGAAAATTCGTGCTATCCAATACGGAATCGGGCCGATAGGCGCCTCGATCGTCAAATTGCTTCGCGAAAAAGAGTCTATCGACATCGTCGGCGCCATCGACTCGGATCCCGCCAAGATCGGGAAAGACCTTTCCGAAGTGATCGGCGCATCCGATGGGCCTTGGGGCATAAAAGTCTCCGGCGACGCCAAAGGGGTTCTCGATCAATCCGCCGACATCGTCATGCACACCACCTCATCCTCGCTTCCAAAAGTCATGGACCAGTTGCTGGCCTGCCTGGATGTGGGTTCTTGTGTGGTCTCGACCTGCGAAGAGCTCTCTTATCCTTATCGCACTCACCCGGAACTGGCCGCCAAGCTGGACCAGGCCGCGAAAGATTCCGGTGTTGCTCTCGTTGGAACGGGCGTGAATCCTGGCTTCGTGATGGACAAGCTGGTGATTACGCTGGCCGGGGTTTCTCAGCGCATCGATCATGTCAAAGCTCTGCGTGTCGTGGACGCCTCAAAACGTCGCCTGCCTCTGCAGAAGAAAATTGGCGCCGGTCTGTCCGTCGACGAATTTCGCGCCAAGGTCAAGGAAGGAACCATCAAGCACGTTGGACTCCCCGAATCGGTTGCGATGGTCGCGGACAGCCTCGGTATTCGCGTCGATGAAATCACCGAATCCATCGAGCCCAAAGTTGCCACCGATCGCGTGCAAACCGAATTCCTCACTGTCGAATCCGGCCAGGCTGCCGGCGTCCATCAGATCGCCCGCGGGTTGTTCGAAGGCAAAGAACTAATTTACATGGAGCTTCAGATGTACGTTGGCGCGAAGGATCCCGCGGATACCGTCGAGTTGCAGGGTCATCCCAACATCAGCTTGATTATTCCGGGCGGTTCCCACGGTGATATCGCCACCGCCTCCGTGGCCGTAAATTCGATTCCGGCGATCCTCGACGCGCAGTCCGGCCTGCGCACCTCGCGAGATTTGCCCATCGGCTTTTTCCCGCCGCGCCCATTGAAGTAAGCGCCGCGCCTATTTTTTGTAGAACCGCATCACTGCGGAATAATCCAGGTCCTCTTTCGCTTCCCCTTTGACGTGGTTATAGACCTCTCGTACCGCTGCCGTCGTTGGCAGTGCCACTCCCAGTTGGTTGGCCAAATCCAGCGCCAATCCCAGATCCTTGTGCATCAGCCGCAAGGGAAAGCTCGGTTTGAAATCCCCTTTCAGCATCAGCGGAGTTTTCAGGTCCAGCAATCCCGAGCGCCCCATGCTCGATTGCAGCACCTCCAAAAGTTGCTCTCCCGCTAGTCCAGCCTTCGTCACCAGCCCAATGGCTTCGGCTACCGCTCCCACCTCGAGCGCCAAGATTGCGTTCATGGCCAGCTTGATCGTCTGACCCGCCCCGTTTGGGCCCAGATGAAAGAGCTTCTTCCCCATCACTTTTAAGATCGGCTCCACATCGGCGAGAGCTTTCGCCTCACCGCCGATCATGAATACCAGGTTGCCCTCTCGTGCGCCCCAGTCTCCTCCGGTCACCGGCGCATCCAAAAAGCTGACGCCCCGCTCCTTGCAAGCCGCGGCGATTTTCTTCACCAGCGTCGGCGAGATCGTACTCGAATCGATATAGGTGCTTCCGGCCTTAAGACCTGCCAGTGCGCCATCCAGCTTCCCGTCTTGTCCCCACAACACCGCCTCCAGTGCTGGCGGGTCGCTGACAATCGTCAGCAGCACGTCGCTCGCTTCCGCCACTTCTCTCGGCGACCTCGCCAACACAGCACCCGCGGCGACCAGTTCGTCAGCCCGCGACGGCGTACGGTTCCATACCGTAAGAGAATGCCCGGCCTTCAGCAGGTTCACTCCCATCGGCCGGCCCATCAATCCCAAACCGATCAAACCTATTTTCCGAGACGCGCCACCAGTGCTCACAAAATCCTCCATGCGCAGATTCCTGCCCTGCTGCTGCGTTCGCGAGGAATAAGTGTAGCCGATTCTGGAAGTGCTTGTGGTCCAGGCCTTCAGTCAAGAGGCGTAGGAGCGTTCAAGAAGGGCGCGAAAGAATTTCCGCCCGTCGAAGACTCTCCAGCTGCTGCTGCCGCCGCTTTCGGTGCCGGATCGACGCGCACCCCCTCGGGGGCTACTTCCGGGGTCGCTACAGGAGTCTCCGCTTCGATGCGATAAATGTAGGGGTACGGAATTTCCCAACGAAAGTATTTCCGGGTGCCGCGCTGTTCCAGATGCTGCTCCAGAAAGATCGATCGGCCGGAATCCGCGCAAAACGTCCCGGTGGCCGACAGCAACATTTCTCCCACACGATATCTCACCGTTACATTACAGCCCAGGAATTGCGCATACGCAGCCACCCCTGCGAGTCTCTGAGCGGCTCACATTTAGGTCAATAGTACCGAGGGTCTGTTACTTCTGAGCATGTGGAAAATGCCCCACCGGCGGATGGGGCTGAACCACAAGGTCAGAAGCGAAAAAAAGTACCAGCGCCGAGGCCAATCCATAGGCCAAAACAGCCGCTATGATCGGCAAAACCCATCTGCCCTCGATACTTAGCCCCATCACCGCTTGTACCAGCACAAATCCCGCAGCCAGCCCCACCAGCGCACTCAACACCCGGCTGGCTCGTGAAATTTCCAGCGGCGTGTGGCACGACGGACACGTCAATTCGTCTCCCCGCGTGAGTATTAGAGTTCTCGGCACTTTGGCAAAGCACATTGGACAAGCACGGTTCCACATGATGCGCGCGTTCCCTCCTGATCAACCGATGCTTTTGTACGCCATCCCGCCGCCCCGCGCAACCGCCAAGCCTCTGCGATTAGAGGCCATCCTCGACGCCAGGATCAAAAATGCAGTTCCGCTTGCGCCAGAGCCGCACCACTGTACTTTCGCACATAGTTCTTCACGGAAACTTTCCGCGCCGTATTCGCCGAACTCATATAGCGAATCGTCCCGAATACCGGACGCTCTGGTCCCCACGGCCGGTCATACCGCCCCAACACCCAGAAAATCCCGCTGTACGAGTTCGGGTTCCGTCCGTCCACCGCGTATTTGTTGTTCAACTCAATCATGATTCTGGCCGCTTCCTCAGCACTTCGCGACCACTCCAATGTCTTCTTACCCCAGAGCATCCTTAAGTAATTGTGGATCTTCCCCTCACGCACCAACTGCGTCTGCGCGGCATTCCACAACGTGTCATGCGTCTTGGCATTCGCAAATTCTTCCAAGCTGTACACGAACTCGCGCTCGTCCTTCGCATGGTCCTGTAGCGTCTCCTGCGCCCACGCTGGTAAAGACTCGTACTGATCGTAATCCTGCCGATGCGACGCGAAGTTGTATCCCACTTCACGCCAAGTCACCAGTTCGTCCAGAAACGACTCCGCCGCCGGGCTCATATTCCACCATCCTTCGCGGCTGCCGTTTCCCCGAAGCGCCAGCTTCTCTGGTTCCCATTTTTCGCGTCTGGCCAATACCGAGAAAATTTCATGCACCGAAATATGCCCAAAATGCAGGTAAGGCGACAATCCGCTCGCTACATCGTTCTCAGGTTCGTTCCGGTGCTCGGCATATTCGCTAAATTTCTTCTCGAAAAACAATTCCATCTGCGAACGAGCCGCGTCTTGCCCTCCCCGGAGCGCAACGGGCTTCACCGAATGGTCGATCGGCAGGGTCGCAAGCGACTCCGGTGCCCCGGAAAGAAAATCGTTCGTAGACATTGGCCATTTCGAGAACTTCTTCTTCGCGAGTTCCGGTGCCAGCGCCAGCTTTCCTTTCTTCAACGGATCCGCAGCCGGAAATTCTGCTAAGTGTTTCGGCAATTCCTTCTGTAAGATCCGGCGAAAATCAAAAGCGCGATGCGCCACCTGTTCTGTCGCTCGCAATGGCAAGAGCCCATTGGAATCCACCTGCTCCAGCAAAACGTCGAGTTGCTTCGCCGCGCTCGCAACCATCGTTGGCAGAAAAAAACACGGAAAATCATCGGTCACCACAATACAAGCGTTCTCTCCCAGCGCTCGCAGTAGTCCTCTGCCCGCTCCCGCCGCCTGCTCAACATAGGCGAAATAGCGAACTCCCCGCTCTTCGCAAAACCGCGTATTCTCTCGCATCCCATCCATCACGAATCGATGCAGCCGGTCGCTCGCCCACGGATATCCCACGCGAAGCGCCTCAAGAATCACCAGCGGCTTGCCGAGCGCGCGGCAATGCTCCAGTGCGCGGTCCAACGCGAAGTTGTAGCGCAGTCGCCGGTTCGTGATCATCCAATACAGAACAAAATCCCGCGAAGGCCGCACCGCGGCTTCATTGCTTCTGCGAATCCGTAGCAAAGGAACGCTCACGTAAATCTCCTGCGCTTCCCCAATCTGTCCTTCATCTTGACTTTTTCCCCAGCCGCGATACAGTTTGCCATCGACTTACAATTTTCACCGAGTTCCGAAAGGTCCAATGCGTACACGAATCTTCCGCCTGCTTCTCCTTCCGCTGCTCTTCGGTATGCAAGCTTACGGACAAGCCCAGAGGTCTCCCACCAAAACCTATGTCTTAAAAGCCGCCGCTTTATTCGACGGCAAGAGCGACACATTGGTCACTCCTGGAATCGTCGTGGTTTCCGCCGGCCGTATCGTCGCCGTCGGTGCAAACGCGTCTATCCCTGCGGGTGCCGAAGTCATCGATTTCGGTGATGCCACTCTTCTCCCCGGATTCATTGATGCGCACACCCATCTCACATTCCCCTATTCCGACGACTACAACAAGGAGGAACTGGAGACCCTCCAAAAGACGGTCGCGGAACGCGCTCTCGATGCCAGTGTCAATGCTCGCATTACGCTCATGGCTGGCTTCACCACCGTTCGCGACGTCGGCTCCGCCGATTACCTGGATGTCGGCCTTCGCAACGCTATCAATCACGGCGATGTTCCCGGCCCTCGTATGCTCGTAGCCGTTCATGCTCTCGGGTCCACAGGTGGCCACTGTGACGACGAGGCCGGATTCCGCCAGGGAATCTTCGGTCACGAAGCCGGGCCCCTCGAAGGTGTCGTCAACGGTCCCGATCAGGCACGCTACGGGGTTCGTCTCAATCACAAGTACGGCGCGGACGTGATCAAAGTTTGCGCCTCCGGTGGCGTTCTTTCTCCTACCGACGACGTCGACACTCCCCAACTCACGCAAGAAGAACTAAACGCCATTGTCGATGAAGCGCACGCGCTACACAGAAAAACTGCCGCGCACGCCCACGGAGCCGAAGCCGCCAAACGCGCCATCCGCGCGGGAATCGATTCCATCGAACACGGCAGTTTTCTCGATGACGAAGATCTCGACATGATGAAGCAGCGCGGCACGTACCTGGTTCCCACTTTGATGGCCGCGCAGGGCCTTCAGGAAAAGTTCGACCGCAACATTTATATGCCGCCCGCCATCGCCGCCAAAGCGCATACGGCCATCAACGCCATGCATGGCACCTTTCAGCGCGCCCTCGCCAAGGGCGTCAATATCGGCCTGGGCACGGATGCCGCTGTCTATCCCCATGGCCGTAACGCCGAGGAATTTCATCAGATGGTCGACCTCGGCATGAAACCCGCCGCCGCACTCAAGGCCGGCACTTCCGCCGACGCCAACCTTCTCGGCCTCGCCGACAGGATCGGTACGCTGGAACCCAATAAGTTCGCCGACATCGTCGCTGTCCCCGGCAACCCGCTGCAGAACATCCGCGAGACTGAGCATGTTTTTTTCGTGATGAAAGAAGGCGTGATCTACAAGAACGAGAAACCCGCAACGCATTGAACGCCTACGTCTCCAGCTTAAAGCGCGTCGACGCCAACCGGTACATTCTTCGCCACACCAGGCGATTGATCAGCACCACCACCGTGGCCATGATCAGCGTCGACGCCAGCAGCACCGGAAATTGCCCGTGATCGCTCGCCTCACTAATGGTGCTCCCCAATCCGGGAGCCATCACGATTTTCCCCTGAAAATGAAAATATTCTGCGATGATGCTGGCGTTCCACGCGCCACCCGATGCGGTCACCAATCCCGTCACCAGATACGGAAATATTCCCGGCAAAATCAGCCGCCGCCAGCGGTCCACGCGGCTGAACCGGAAAATCTTTGCGGCCTCCTTCAAATCAGTGGGAATCGCCATCGCCCCGGCGATCACGTTGAACAAGATGTACCACTGCGTTCCCAACAACATCAGCGCCAATGCAGCAATCTCCACGCCACCGCGCAACCGGATCAACACCAACAGCAAAACCGGAAACAACGCCGTGGCCGGGATCGACGCCGCCAATTGCACCAGCGGCTGCATCAATCGTGCAAAACGCGGACTGAACCCGATGGCCACGCCTACCGGAACTGTCCATAACGCCCCAATGATCAACGACACGTTCACCCGCAGAAATGTCAGCGCGGCACTACCCAGCAGCTCCCAATATTCGTGTCGGCTAACGGACGCTAGCTCCCCAACGGTCCGGTAAATCGCGTAGACCAGGAATGCCGCTCCAACGGCCGCGAAAAACCAGCCCACCCATCGCCGCGGCTGCCTTGATTGCGCCGACGAAAATGTCGCTGCCGCACGTTTTGCTCCGCTCGCAAACCGCAGTGTCAGCCAATTTATGATGGGATGGAATACGCGCCGGTACCCGCGGATCAGAAACGATTCTCTTCGAATGAAACTCAGAAGAAAGCTGTGTCCATTGCCTCCACTCTCTACCTGTTCGAACTTGAACTTATCCGCCCACGCAATCACGGGCCGCCAGATCAGTTGATCCATCAACACAATCACCGCCACCATCGCCGCTAGTCCCCACAACATGGCCCGCGTGTTTCCGTGGCTTGCCGCCGTTTGCAGAAACGACCCCAATCCTGGCAAGCGAAAATCCTTATCTCCCAAAACAAACATCTCGCATGCCATCAGGAAGAACCAACCGCCGGCTACCGACATCATCGAATTCCACACCAGTCCAATCGTGCTGAACGGAAGATCCAGTGCCGCGAACCGCTGCCACCGCCCGAATCGATAAATGATCGCGGCTTCCCGCAAGTCCCGGGGGATCGTTTTCAACGACGAATAAAAACTGAATGCGATGTTCCACACTTGTCCGGTGAAAATCAGGATGATCGACCCCAACTCCACTCCCAATTGCCGGTTCGGGAACAGCGCCACCATCGCTAGCATCACTCCAGGCAGAAAACTCAACACCGGAATCGATTGCAAAATGTCCAGCAGCGGAATCAGCACAATTTCCGCGCGCTTGGATCGTGCCGCCGCATAACCATACGCCAGTGCAAATACCAGGCTGATTCCATACGCCACCAGAATCCTCACCAGTGAATAGAGTGAGTATGCCCATAAGCTTCGCGGATCCTGCGAGATCTCGGACGCCACGCGCACCGGCCCGAGCCACGAACGCCCGATCGAATACAATCCGAAAATTACCCCAAACACCGCGATGAACACCGCAATATCGATCAGAAATGCGTAGGCCCAGCGCGACCCTACCGGTCTTTTTACTACCGGCGGTATCGGTCCCTGTTGTTGGGATAAAACGGCGGGAGAGGGCACGGGAGGTTCAGGTTTCCGTTAGAGTCAATTTCCCGGTGGCCGCATCGTAATCGAAAATTTCTGCATAGCGGCCCCACTGGATTGCTGTTTCCAGTTGCCGCCCCGCTTCATCTTGGCTGAAGTGTTCATCCAGCAAGTCCTGGAAGAATTCCGCCGGGAGTGTTCGGTCCGCTTTGGCCTTAAGCGATTGCTCCATCTGACGGAACAGTGGAATGTTCGTCAGCACCGCTTTCCGAAAGATCGCTTTGCGACCCTGGATGTCCGCACCGGCAAATGCCTGACCGTCTGCTGTGATTAACGCATCGCCTTCTTCCAGCTTTAGCATTCCCAGCAGTACGGCCGTATCCACGCTGGGCAGCAGCGCATCCACTTCCAGACTCAATTCATCGGCAAGCACATGCAAATCGGCCCGCCCGCCTTGGTCCACAAGAATTTCCAGCAATCCGGCCAAACCACCCGGGCGCGTGTGCGGCAGCATGATCTGCGCCCTTCGCGAAGTCCCTTCTGTTCCCATCATTCCCGTCGTCATCGCCACCGCATGGTCTTGGCGCGTCAGCGCCCGGTAAATCAAATCCACCAACTCCACAAAGCGCGGGTCTTTGTGGTCCCGCGGATGCGCCAACTCCACGTTGAACTCCGCGTGGATATGCGCTGGATTTCTCCCCAGTACGATGATGCGGTCCGCCAGGATCACCGCCTCTTCGATGTTGTGCGTCACGATGAAAATCGCTCGCGTCGGAATCTTTTCCCCTTGCCACAGCTCCAACAATTCCCCGCGCAACGTTTCTGCCGTCAACACGTCCAGAGCCGAAAACGGTTCGTCCATGAAAAGGACTTCTGGCTCCACCACCAGCGCTCGGGCCACTCCCACTCGCTGCTTCATCCCTCCGGAAAGTTCCTTCGGATACGCGGATTCAAAACCGTCCAGCCCCACGGCATCGATAATCCGCAGCGCCCGCTTGTGCCTTTCGAATTCTGCTAGCCCGCGGGCCTCCAGCGGCGCTTCCACGTTTTCAATCACGGTAAGCCACGGAAACAGCGCAAAACTCTGGAACACGATCGAAACATTGGGTGCTTCGCCCTGCACCGGCTGCCCGTGCCAGTACACTTGCCCGCCTGACGCTGGCGAAAGTCCCGTCAGCATTCGCAACATCGTAGATTTCCCGCAGCCCGACGGCCCCAGCAGTGCAATAATCTGTCCGGGATAGATAGCAATATCCGTCGGAGAGATCACCTGAATGCGGTTTCCATCCGGTTGCGGATAAAACTTCTCCAGTTTGCGTGCTTCAATGATTGGTTCGACGGCTGCCGCAGTATTCGTTGCGCTCATAGGAGTGCCCGTATTATCGCCCAATTTCTCTTAGCAAAAAGCCTATTCCACCAGATTCGTCGCCCGTCCGCTTCTCCGGTTACAATTTGATGAACACTCGATGACTGATCCACTACGCCCGGCCGCTTCGCAGTCGCGCCAGTTCCCCGATTGGCTCCGGCCGCTCGCTTTTTCGCTCATTTTATCGATTCTCATCGTTTTGCCGTTTTTTTGGTTCGGGACCGCCTCTGGCCATGACTTTGAATTTCATGCGGCCAATTGGCTGGATGTTGCTTACCAGTGGAAGCAGGGCATTCTATTTCCTCGTTGGACGGCCTGGACGAATCACGGCTTCGGCGAACCGCGCTACATTTTTTATCCCCCGCTCTCCTGGCTACTGGGTGCCGCGCTCACACTTTTGCTTCCCGATGTAGCTGTTCCGATCGTGTTCATCGTGCTGGTGCAAAGCTTTGCCGGCCTTTTTGCCTACTTGCTTTTGCGCAATCTCACCACGCAACGCGCCGCTATTTTCGGTGCCGCCGTTTACGTCATCAATCCCAATGCTCTGTTGATGACCTACGTCCGTAGCGATTTCGCCGAGCAATTGGCGTGCGCCTTTTTCCCACTGCTGCTCCTGGCGGCGCTCCGCCTGGCCTGCCAACTCGACGATCGCCCTCGATTGCGTTCTTCGCTCGTTTTCTTTGCGATTCCGTTTGCGGCCGTATGGCTCTCTAACGCTCCAGCAGCGGTTATCGCCAGCTATTCGATGGCCCTGTTGTTCGCTTGGGCCGCTATTTCGCGGCGATCTTGGCGACCTCTTCTGCGAGGTATAGCGGGAATTGCTTTGGGACTCGGCCTCACTTCGTTTTATCTGGTGCCTGCGGCTTACGAACAGCGCTGGGTCAGCATTGGTCAAGCCCTTTCCAGCGGCTTACTTCCCGCTCAGAATTTTCTCTTCACGGAGATTAACGATCCCGAACACACTTGGTTCAACTGGATTGCTTCGATTTGCGCTCTCGCGTTGATTTTTCTTCTCGGTTTGGCGGCCTTGGCCTCACGTCGTTTCGCCTCACCCCCAACGGCAAACCATTGCAATCGATCCGTATCCGTTGCTCTGCTTCTCCTTGGTGCTACATCGTTTGTGCTGACTCTGCGTTTCACGCTTCCGCTCTGGACGTATCTGCCCAAGTTGCGGTTCGTACAATTCCCCTGGCGCTGGATGTCCATGATTGCGCTGGTGGCCTCGTGTTTCCTGGCTTTTGCCATGGAAAAACGCCGCGCATGGCTCTGGTTCTCGGCAGTTTTCGCGCTCAGTTTGTCGCTCGCTTATTTTCAGGTAACGAACACATGGTGGGATGAAGATGAAATGCCCACCCTGCGCGATGCGCTCGTCACGGGCCAGGGCTTCGACGGCACAGACGAATACGATCCTCTAGGCGATGACCATGCCGACCTGCCCCTCAACGCTCCGCAGGCCAAAGTTCTGCCCGCCGGCTCCACGGACCCCTCGACGCCCCAAGCCGACGTCGACATACCGCATTGGTCCACGGAACAGAAACAGATTCTCATCCAGGCTGCCACACCAGTTCGTGTAGCCTTACGTCTTTTGAACTATCCGGCATGGCGCGTTCAGGTAAACGGAAAGCCGGTCCAACCGGAGCGTATGGACGACTTCAATCAAATGGTGGTTCCGGTTGAATCAGGCCGTTCAGACATCCGTGTGACATTTGTGCGCACGCCGGATCGCAAACTCGGCAACGCTATTTCCGCTGTCAGCGCTATCTTGGTGGTATTTCTGCTCTGGTTCGACCGAAAACGAAAGTCAAACAATCAGGTGTTGTCATCCTGAGAAGCGCGCCTTTTGCGCAACGAAGGATCTCAACCTAACACACATCACGATTTTTGCGCTGTTTATCGCCGATCGATCGACGGATGCCGAATGTCCAGTCCCTGCACGATATAAATCACGTCTTCGGCAATATTCGTGGCGTGATCACCAATCCGCTCCAGGTTTTTCGCCACCAAGATCAGCTCAAACGCAGGAAACACCAGGCTGGAGTCGCCCATCATATACGTCAGCAGTTCGCGGAAGATCTGGTCGCGGTAATGATCCACCTGATCATCGCTGGCCATCACCTTCTGCGCCAGTTCCACGTCGCGGCGAACCACGGCATTCAGCGCGTTTCGCACCTGCTCTTCCACAAGTTCCGTCATGCGGGGAAGATCGACATACGGCTTCACGCGCGGGTGGCGCAGAATTCGCAGCGCGCCTTGTGCCACGTTCACGGCCTGGTCGCCGATGCGTTCCAGATCATTGTTTATACGCGAAACCGCCAGAACGAACCGCAGGTCCACGGCCATCAACTGGTGCAAAGCCAGCAACTGCACCACGCGGTCATCGATCTCCAGTTGCAGCTCGTTGATCGCGTCTTCTTCGTCCAACACACGCTTTGCCAACTGCTCATCTGAATCGAGCACGGCGTGTACCGCCTGATGCACCGCTCGCTCGGCCAGACTGCCCATCCACAGCAGCCTCTCCTTCAGCTCGTTCAGATCCTTCTCAAAGTGACGTTCCATGAATGCCTTCCCATTCGCATCTTAGCTACAGCTCGGGCCCCGTCAAACGCAAAATCTTGCTGCCACTCATCCAAACCGGCCGGTGATATATGCTTCTGTCCGTGGATCGCCCGGCGTCGTGAACAATTGCGGCGTCGGGCTGAATTCAATCAACTGCCCAGTCAGCAAGAACGCCGTAAAATCGCTCACGCGTGCCGCCTGTTGCATGTTGTGCGTGACTATCGCCACGGTCGTGATGTTTTTTAGTTCCACCAGCAGTTCCTCGATCTTTGCCGTGCTGATCGGATCCAATGCGGAACACGGCTCATCCAGCAGTAGCACTTCCGGCTCTACGGCCAGCGCACGCGCGATGCACAACCGTTGCTGCTGTCCCCCAGAGAGTTCGTAGGCCGACTTGTGTAAATGGTCCTTCACTTCCTCCCACAAGGCCGAGTTGCGCAGGCTCTTCTCCACGACGTCGGCAATGGGACCTTTGAATCCATTAATTCTGGGCCCGTAAGCGATATTCTCGAAGATCGACTTGGGAAAGGGATTAGGCCGCTGGAAAACCATGCCCACGCGCCGTCTCAGCGCCGTAACGTCTTGCGCCAATATGTTCTGCTGGTCCAGCAGAATCTCCCCTTCTAACCTGGAACTGTTCACCGTTTCATGCATTCGATTCAACGTCCGCAACAGCGTGGACTTTCCGCATCCCGAAGGCCCAATTAACGCGGTTACGCGCTTGTCAGCGATTCCCATACTGACGTCGAACAGGATCTGCTTGCTACCGTAGAAGAAATTCACTTTGGAGATCGTCATCCGCATGGGTCCGGGCTTGGCGTGCTCCTGGCCAGACGTCCCAGCCGTCGCACTTACGTTTACGGAAATTCCCGGATTCGGTGATACTTGCATCCCTATCCCCTCGGTACTGCTATGCCGCGCGACAGGATCGTCCGCGCCAGTATATTTATGATCAGAATCAGTCCGAGCAGCACCAGTCCCGCTGCCCACGCCTGGCGATGCCAGTCCTCGTACGGTGATACCGCGTAGTTGAAAATCACCACCGGAAGGGACGCCGTCGGCTGACCCCATCCCTGGCTCCAGAACCGGTTCCCGAACGCGGTGAACAGCAGTGGTGCTGTTTCCCCCGCCACCCGCGCTAGTGCCAGCAGTATCGCGGTAAGAATTCCTCGATACGCCGCTGGCACGATTACTGTTGCTATAGTCTTCCATTTGCTCGCTCCCAACGCCATGGCGCCTTCGCGTAACATCCGTGGCACCGCCCCCAAAAACTCTTCTGTGCTCCGCAACGTGATCGGAATCATCATCAGACCAAGAGCGAAGGCCCCCGCCAACGTCGAGAAGTGCTTAAACGGGAGCACCACCAGGCTGTACGCAAATATTCCGATGACGATCGATGGCACTCCATTCAGTAAGTCCGCGGCATACCTCACCACAGACGCAACTCCTGGCCCGCTGAATTCGGCCAAGTAAATCCCTCCGAGAAAACCTACCGGTACTCCCACCAGTGATGCCGCCAGCAGCAACTTCGCGCTACCCACTATAGCGTTCGCCATTCCTCCACCCACTTCTCCTACCGGCTTCGGCAATTGCGTGAAGAATGCCCAGTTGATGGAGGTCCCCCCGTTAAACACCAGATAGCCAAGGATCAGAAACAGCACTAGAACGGATACGACCGCACAAACGCCCGTCAGTGTCAGCATGAAATTGCTGACAAATTTCCGCCAACGCAGCCGCGCACTATTCATTGGTTGCCTCTTCCGCTTCCCTTTTGTGCGGTCACCACAATGAGCAGTCTCGCTAGGCCATTCAGGATAAAAGTCAGCACGAACAGCACGAGCCCTAGTTCGATCAGCGCTTGAAGGTACAGGTCCCCGGTGGCCTCGGTGAATTCGTTGGCGATAACGGCCGCAATCGAATACCCCGGCGCAAACAAGGACGCGCTGATCTTCGGAACGTTACCGACGACCATGGTAACCGCCATGGTCTCCCCCAGTGCGCGCGCCAATGCCAGGAAGATGGACCCCATGATGCCCGTCCGCGCAAAGGGCACAACTACCTTCCATGTCGATTCCCAACGCGTCGATCCCAGCGCGAGCGCCGCCTCCCGCTGGTCTCTCGGCACGGACAACAACACTTCTCGCGAAACCGAGATAATATAGGGAATCACCATAATCGCCAGTACGATCCCCGCCGTAAAAAATCCCACTCCGTAAGAGGGTCCCTTGAAAATCGGCAGGAATCCAAACGGCTTATTCAACACCGGATAGATGACTGTGCGCATCAACGGCACCACGATGAATACGCCCAACAACCCGTAAATCACGCTCGGCACTGCTGCCAGCAGGTCGATGAAAAATTGCAGGGTGTCAGAAACGCGCGGAGGAGCCAATTCCGCCAGAAAAATCGATGCACCGATTCCCAATGGGACGGCCATTAACAACGCCACTGCGGAAGTCACCACTGTTCCGTAGATGAACGGCAACGCTCCGAAGTCGTCCATTACCGGATCCCACACTTGCGTCACCAAAAAACGCAGCCCGAATTTGTGACGAGGCAGCACGGAACCGATCCACAGTTCATATACCAACAGAATCGTGATCAAAACCACGGATGCCGCGAACAGGAAGGTAATCAGCCGCGCGATTTCGTCGCCTTCGCGCAGTTTGGATAGAAATGAGCGCGAACCCGCTACCGGGCCCGCGCTCTGTATCGTTGGATTTGCTGTCGCCACGTTTCTCTTCGATTGCTACTGAATGCTGCTGATCGCCTTTAGTTCTTTCGCAACCACTTCCTTCGGAAGCTTCGCGTAAGAAAGCGCTTCTGTGTCATTCTGCCCATCCGTCATCATCCACTTAAGGAAGGTTTTCAGAGCTTCACGCTTCCCCGCGTCCGAGATCTTCGATGGAATCAACAGCCAGGTAAAACTGGAGACGGGATAAGCCGTCTTGCCAGGCGCGTTTGTGATGGACACCCGGAAATCCGCTGGCATTTCCTTCGCTGCACCCGCTGCCGCAGCTGTCACGCTGGCCAGATCCGCCTTGATAAACGCCCCCGACGAATTCCTCACTTTGCCATATGGCATATTATTCTGGATCGCGTAGATAAGTTCGACGTAACCGAACGAATTCGGTGTCTGCTTCACCAACCCTGCCACGCCCTCGTTGCCCTTTCCGCCTAAGCCCACGGGCCAGTTCACGGAGGTGCCCTTTCCGACTTTGTTCTTCCATTCGTCGCTGATTTTTGAAAGGTAGTCCGTCCAGATATACGTCGTTCCGCTTCCATCCGAACGATGAATCACGACAATGTCGTTGGCTGGGAGATTAACGCCCTTGTTTGAACCCGCGATCGCCGGGTCATTCCACTTCGTGATCTTTCCGAGGAAGATCCCCGCCAGCGCGTCTGACGTAAAATTCAGCTCCGCGTTCACACCAGGGATGTTGTAGGTCGGTACGTCTGCTCCCAGCACTGTCGGAAAATGCAGGATCGGAAATCCGTGCTTGTCTTGATAGGCTTTTAATTGATCGTCGTTCATAGGCCCGTCGGATGCCCCGAAATCCACGGTACCCTCGGTAACTTGCTTAATGCCACCGCCAGACCCAATCGACTGGTAGTTAATTTCAACATTCAGGAATTTCTTATGGTACTGATCGAACCATTTCGAATACATCGGATACGGAAACGTAGCACCCGCTCCGGTAATCGAAAGTGTACCTTGTGCGAAAACGACCACCCCAAACGCAAGAACAGCGGCTAACAACATTGCGGTGCGTTTCATCTCGGTTCTCTCCCTCGACTTTCTCCGCGTAGAACTTAAGATTCTGATTCTTGGAGGTTACAGAATTGTTACACCTGGTAGTGAGTCTGTTAAAAATTCGAAATATCTTCAGCTAACTCCCTAACTCCTCCGGCGTCATATACTTGCATCCTCCTCCTCGTATGAAAAGGGGCGGCTCCGAAGAGCCGCCCCTCGTCACGCACATTTTTGTTTTTTATGGCAAATAGTAGCGGAACGAGGTCCACACCATGTTATCCACCGCGTGTGGTGATACGCTCGTCGTGCCCGTCACACCATTGCTCCCTGACCAACCGTTCCGGTAGAAGTATGAGTACTGCATGCCCCACTGCACTCTGCCCTTCTCGCCGGCGTAGAGCTTGTGCCAGAAGCCGATCGTGCCTTCCCCAATGAACCGGGTGTCACCCGCGCAGGAACCTCCGCCGCCTGGTGCTCCCGTTCCGCTCGGCAACGTCTCGGTCGAGCAACCGCTGTTGTTGGCGTACGGCGAACCGTATCCGCCGATTCCGCTCAAGCTGATCGACGTAGCCGTCAGCGCTGGGTAGTTCGGTTGAGTTCCTCCGCCTGGGCAAGGCTGTTGGCCGACTCCGCCGCAACCTGGGATCGCCGGCGTCACCGTTACCTTCACGGACTGGTAGCCCGTATACGCTGTGCGAGCCGCATATTCGCCACCGAAATACCCGTACACATCGAGTTTCGGCGTGACGTGCCATTCCAGCCTTCCGATGAAGTGCGCGCCGTGGATTAACGCCATCGTGCCATCCGGACGCAGCGTCGCATCTGCCAACTGCGCTGACCCGTAGCGGCCGGTGCCGTCGCCATAGAAGCCCTTCAATCCAACATCCAGTTTCTTCTCAAATACTGGAACGTCGAAGCTCGCTCCGATTGCACCGCCGGTCCGCGAATCGTTATACGCGCCTGCCGTGCTCGGTGCTAGCGATGTGCTTGCGCCGCACCCCAGCACCACCGGCGTTGCCGGTGTGGGGAAGTTGCCAGCTGTTGTGCCCACCACCGCGCACGGATACACGCGGTTTTGGAACGTGCTCACGATTCCAAGCACTTCGTAGTGGCCCCATCCGGGATCAGCCGCCGCCTTCACAATAAAGTCCGGCGTCTTGTTGACCGAGTATCCCGTGGTATCGGAGAAATTGTCGAGACCACCTCCCGCGCCCGGCGCGAACACGAACGAGTTTTGGTAGGTGGTTGTCACCGCTGTGCCGGCATTAAAGTTGCTGTAGGTGCTGAAGCCGCGGCCACCCACCGTTGCTTGTGGACCCTCCACGGAAAACGCTAACGCAAACTTGTCGTTGAAGCTCTTCGCCACGCGGAATCCGTACTCTCTCGCCCACGTGAAGCCTACCTGATACTGTGGGTCGATCGTCAACGGAACCCACTCCGCCAGATTGGCTATGCCCTTCCGATCTTCCGTGGCCAAACTCCACATCTGGCCACCCGATACGGACCAGCCATCTTCCCACGCCACGCGACCCCAGATTTGCCTCTGGCGGAACACGTACGAGTTGCTTTGCCGGTTGTTCGAAGTGACTCCCGTTCCCAACCAGTCTGCCTCGTAGTAGCCCGTCAACTTTGTAGTTCCAATCGCGCCTTGGGCCATTAGAGAAAGTCTCGACTGACGGCCCGTCAGGCTCATTTCTGACATCTTGCCCACCGCGTTTCCTCCGTACGGAAGTGCGTTAAACGGGGTGTTGATGTCAGAGCTTTGGGCCCGCTGACGGTTCACCGTTTCTGCCGCCACGAACCCACCAGGCGTAATTGTGATTCCCTTAAACCGGATCGACAGCGGGCCTTTCTCTTCGTTCCCTTGGCCTGCCGCGGTGTTGACCGGGTTCGCTGCTGCGCTTCCCGCCCCACTCGAGGCCGCCGCTGCGCTGCTCGCCGCCATACTCGCCACCGAACTGTTCAGCGCCGAGGTCGTGGTTTTTACTTCCGCGCTGGTGGCCGCTGCTTCGCTGGCCTTCACGTTCGCTTCTGCCGCTTTCGAATTCGCTGCCGCGGCGGCTTCCCGAGCTTCTTCGATCTGCCGGTCGCGTTTGGCGAGCTCTTCTTTCAGCAACTGGAGTTGTTCCTGCTGCGCCTGCATTGCCTGGCGCAATTCCTCCATCTCTGCTGAAATCTCCGCGTTGCTTTTGGCTGGGGCCGGCTTCGCCGCCGTGTTGCTCTTAGCCGGCTGCGCGTCGGCTGCTTTCGGTGCATCCTTCGGTGAGTCTTTCGGTGAGTCAGCAAGCACCGTTCCCACGGACAGGAACAGTGACAATGTTAGTGCTGCAAGTTTTTTCATTGCCTCTCTCTTCTTCGAAAAGAAATTTCGGATAGGTACCTAAGGGAAAACCAAACACCCCGGTCCAGAAGGTAGAGGCGCACTCTTACAGCTATATCAATTACATGTTAATAGTCTGCAACAATTCACCGCCAAACTTGGTTATCCATCGCCTTTTCATACGTTTATCCCCTAAAGGGGTCGCTGCAGAACTTGTCACAATTCTGTCCGCGCGCAAGTCTCTTGCGCGTAACGCGGTGGTGTTGCCGTAACTTTTAATGGAAACTTGCGGTTAGCGACTCAGGCCCATTTCGAAGGCCAACACAATCTGACTCACTACATAGCGATAATGGGCGTCCGTATCCTGAATGTCCGCATCCGTCTTTTGCAGTTCCGCCTGGCTAAACTCCACGATCGTTCCCAGTCCCAGCTTGTACCGCGCCTGCGCCAATTCCAGCGCCAGGTCGGCCTGTTGTTTCAATTGCTGCGTGACCGACAATCGCTGGTACGCATTTTGGCTGTCCAGCCAGCTATTCCGCACATCACGAGCGACATTGTTTTGCAAATCCTCTAATTTCTTTTGCTGCGCCTGCGTGGCAAAGTCTGCGCTCTTCGCACGCGCATTAAACAGGAAGCCGTTGAACACCGGAATGTTCACATTCACCCCAGCTCCGCCATACCAACTCGTGATGTTCGGGTCGCGCACGGGAGCTCCTCCCACCACTCCCAAACCTGAAACCGTGGGCCACCATAGATCATGTTCCGCCCGCGCGAACTTCTGCGACGCTTGCACCTCATCGCGTAGCGATCGCACTTCCGGCCGAAGATCCAGTGCTTGCTGTATCAACGGCGTGGCATCCAATGCTGGCGGCGTCACGGCCACGACCGGCTCTATCGGAGAAAAATCTTGGCGGTCTGGATACCCCAGAATCGCGGAAAGCGTAGACAACGAAGCTTGGAAATTATCTTGCGCGTCCAAGAGCAGCAAATTCGCGCGCGCCAGATCCACTTTCGCAAACGCCAGGTCGATGTCCGATTTCAACTTGGCATTCGTCAACGCTTGTACTTGATCTACCAGCAACTGCCGCTGCTTCACGGTTTCCTGTGCTACCACCAGCAGCGCTTTCGTCTCCAACGCGCCGTAAAAAGCCTGATCCACCGCCAACACAACCTGCTGCGTGGTGGCCACAGCGTTTTCGTCCGCCGCTTTGGCCTCGAATTGTGAGTTCGCCACTAAATTCGTGGTGCGTCCGAAATCCGTGATCAGTTGGCTCGCCGTAATTCCGCCCGCCACTCGCGAATAGATTCTTCCGTCCGTTATATAGCCGGCCGATAGACGGCTCCCCGGGTCGGCTCCGACACCCGTCAGGTTGACGCTGATTTGCGGCAGCAGCGCGGCCCGCGCCTCCCGGACATACTCGTGAGCTTGTAACGCTTGCAACTTCCCAACGGTGATCTGGGGATTGCTTCGCAACCCGATCGCCTCTGCCTGCTCGATAGTTAATTCTCGTACAGCTGTCGTGGATGGAGTTGTGGCTGCTGCTTGCGCGGGCGGCTGGCTTGCCTGTTCTTGGGCGGCCCCGTTCGCCCCCATCATTGCCAAAAACAGCGCAAAAGATGAAATCGCCCCCTTCACGATGCCACCTCTTGAATTTGCTCGCCATGATGTACCAGCAGGTAGGCCGCTGGGACCAGGTAGACCGTCACGACCACCGACACTAGCAATCCTCCGATGATGGCTCTCGCCAACGGAGCGTAGGCTTCGCTTCCGGCTTCGATTCCCAACGCCATCGGAATCAACCCCAGAAGCGTCGCCAACGAAGTCATTAAAATCGGCCGCAACCTTTGCCGCGATGCCAGCGATACCGCTTCTTTCACGCTCTTTCCTTCGTGATGCAGGTGGCGCGCAAACTCCACAATCAGAATACTGTTCGACACCACGATCCCCACCATCATTACCACGCCCATTAACGACATCACGTTCAGCGTCGTTCCCGTCGCCAGAAGAAACAGCAGCACGCCGGCTAATCCCGGAGGCACCGCCAGCAAGATAATGAACGGGTCTGTCCACGAAGAAAATTGCGCCACCAGAACCAGGTACACCAGCACCACGGAGAGAATCAGCCCAATGCCAAAGCTCTTGAATGACGCGCGCATGCCCTGAACCGAGCCCCGCAATTTCACTCGCACCCCCTCGGGCAGTTTGGTCTTTGCTACGATCGCTTCCACCTGACTGGTCACCTTCCCCAAGTCTTCTTTTTTCGGCGATACATACACATCCATAACTCGCGCCAACTGATAGTGGTCGACCTCCGTGGGCGCAGAAATATGCCGCAACGTCACCACGGAATCAAGAAACGTCGGCTGCAGGATTCTTGCCCCGCGAAGCGGAATTTGCTTCAAATCGCTGATCGTCTTCACCGAATCTTCGGGATATTGCACCGTCAAGAGATAGGGATTACCGCTCTTGGGATCCACCCAATAGTTCGGAGCGATCATGCCGTTGGAGGTGAGCGCCGTAATTACGTTGTCCACCACCTCCTTCTGCGACAATCCTAACTGCGCCGCTTTTTCCCGGTCCACATCCAATTCCAGTGCTGGGTAATCAACATCCTGAGGGATCAGTACATCGCTCACTTCGGGCAATTCCTTCACCTGTGAAGCAATCTCGGCCGCCACCGCGTGCGCAGCATTCATGTCGTTTCCTGTCACCTGCATATCGATAGGCGCGGGCAATCCCAGGTTCAATACCGCATCCACCAACCCTCCCGACTGGAAATAGGTCGCGAGTTGCGGCAGTTGCCGACTGATCTGCTCGCGCACCCTTCTCATGTACTCATAGCTGCCGACCTTGTGCCCTTCCTTCAGGCTGGTCTGCACAAACGCCGTATGTGGCGCCGAGTTCGAGGTATAAATCACTGAAAAGTCCGGCGTAATTCCAATGTTGGACACCACCATCTGCAACTCGTTCTTAGGAACCACCTGGCGAATGATTTGCTCCACTTGCTTCACATATTCTTCGGTCAGCTCTACTCGCGTCCCCGAGGGCGCTTTCACATTAATCACAAATTGTCCGGCATCTGTGCGCGGGAAAAATGCCACTCCTAAAAACGGATAGAGCGAAAGAGAAAGAAGGGAGACGCCAACCAGTCCCACCAGCGTTGCCATTGGTTTCAAGAGCGCGCCGTTTAACGACAGGTCGTACTTGTGCAGCATGGTTTCGAAGTAATAGTCGAATTTCTTGGAAATCTTACCGAATCGCGCTCCAATCGAGCCTTCGCCGACCTCTTCGTCGGCCTGTTTCTTCTTCAAAAGCTTTGCGCAGAAGAGCGGCACCACCGTCATGGCGACGAAATATGACGCAAACAGCGAGAACACTACCGACGAGGCCAGCGCCATGAACAGGAACCGGCTAACTCCATAGAGGAACACAACAGGGAAGAACACGATGGCCGTCGTGATCGTCGCAGCCAACACCGCCAGCGCTACTTCTTTTCCGCCCTGTTCTGCGGCAGTTTCCGGTGGTTCGCCCATCTCAATGTGCCGGAAAATATTTTCAAGCACGATCACGGAGTTGTCGATCAACCGCGAAAATACCAACGCCAGGCCACCTAACACCATTGTATTGATCGTGCCGCCGCCCGCATTTATCGCCAAAAACGCCGCTAACGCCGACAGTGGAATGGACAAAAATACCGCCGCCGTAGCTCGCATGCTCCCCAGAAACAGCAGGATCATCAAGCCCGTCAGCACCAAACCGATGGCACCCTCGTTGATCAGGTTATGGATTGCGGTCTTCACGAACACCGATTGATCGAATACCACGCGCGTAACCAGCGTCTTTGGGATATCTACCAGGTTCTTTAGCGCCTCCCGAATCCCATTGACCACCTCAATCGTATTCGTATCTCCACCTTGTTTCAGAATCGGAAGGTAAACTGACGGCTGACCGTCGACCCTCACAATGTTGGTCTGAATCGCCTGCGCATCGATCGCCTTTCCAACATCGGCCACCATCACCGAAGACTGTCCCACCGTCTTCAGCGGCATCGTATTCATCGAACTCGCGCTCGGGGCTTGCGCATTCGAGTAAAGGTTGTAGTCGAACGGCCCGATCTTCACGTCCCCGGCGGGCAGAATCAGATTGTTTTCATTCATCTGGCGCACCACATCCATGGGACTCAGTTGATGCGCCTCCAGCTTCAGGGGATCCACATACACCATGATCTGCCGATATTTCCCTCCGAATGGTTGGGGCACGGATGCGCCGGGCACATTTGCGATCTGATTGCGCACGTTAAATTGTCCGAGGTCGTGTAGTTGCGTTTCGTCCAGTCCCTGCCCCTTCAGCGTCACCAGGCACACCGGCAAACTGGACGCGTCGAATTTCAGCACCACCGGTGGCAGCGTACCTTGCGGTAGTCTTCGCAATTGCGCCATGGCCAGATTCGCCACCGTGCTCACGTCAGAATCCGCGTTGGTGCCGGCCTGAAAGTACACCTTTACGAGGCTCACGCCGGGCAGAGACCGGGACTCGATGTGGTCAACTCCACTGGCCAGCGTGAAGAATCTCTCGAATGGGTTCGTGATGCTCGCTTCAATTTGCTGTGGCGGCATTCCGGAATAAAACGTGGCGACCACCACTACCGGTATGTTGATAGGCGGGAACAGATCCACCGGCATGCGCACCACCGTGACCGTCCCAACAATCGCGATGATCAGGCAGAGAACAATGATGAAGTAAGGATTGCGGATCGAGAAACCGGCCATCAGTTCTCCCCTCCCTCATCAAAGGCCGGTTCCGTCACTTCTCGCGCGGTTACTTTTTCTCCGCTTCGGAATTGGCTCTGGTTGCCGATAATCACGCGCTCGCCCTCGTTCAATCCCGACAGCACTTCTACTCGGTGTTTTCCCTGCATTCCCAGATTCACCGTTCGTTCCTCCACGGCGTTCTGGGGATTCACCACCAACACCCGCGCCCCACCCTGATCCCGAGCAACCGCTTCCAGCGGCACCAGCAACGAGCTTTTCTTCTGTGCCAACTGCAGAACCGTTTCTGCGTACATACCTGGCATCAGTCTGCCGTTCTTATTCTCAAAATCGATTTCCGTCTCCATCGTTCGTGTTTCCAGGTTCAATGCGCTCGCAAATCGCGACACTTTCCCCACGATGTCCTCGTTCAGGGCCTGTACACGCACCTTTACCGGGTCGCCCAGATGGATTTGCGCCGCCAGCGATTCCGGAATCGGCAGAACCAGCCGCAATTTCGACTCTTCCGCTAACCGCACTACCGGCATCGATTGTGTGCTCGACGACGTTCCCGCCGCGATCAGCGCCCCTGTATCCGCATATCTCACCGTGATGATCCCGGCAAATGGTGCGGTGATTCGCGAGTAGTCGGAAAGCGCCAAATACTGTTTGGAATTTGCTTCGGCCACTTCCAATGCTTGTTCCGCCGCGCTCAACGCCGACTTCGCGCTAGACACCTGGGCCTCCGATTCCAGGTCCTTCGCTTGGGCGTCGTCTACTTCCTGCTGGGCTACCAGTCCCGGCTTCTGTTCAGACGCTTGCGAAAGGCGGGTGTACATCGCGTGGGCCGCTCCATAGGCCGATTTCGCTCTATCCACATTGCTTTGCGCTAAATGGATTTCTTCCTGTGCTCGCCGTACCGCCGCGTTCGCCCCTGCCAATTCCGCGGTGAGTTCCGGGATCTCCAGCACCGCCAGAGTCTGCCCGGTTTTCACGTGGTCGCCCACATCAACATAGATGGTGCGGATGTAACCTGCCACTTTGGCGTGAATGTCGACTTCCTGGAAGGGTTTAAACTCACCGGCAATCTTCAGCGAATTCTGAAGTGTCCCTCGCTCCACACGCACAACCGCCGCGGTAACTCCCGCCACGTTTCCCGATGGCGTATCCGTCCCGTCCGCTTCCGCCCGGTTCCGGCGCAGCACCGACCACGTCGCCAATATCCCGAACAGCAGCACGCCACCGATGATTATCTGCTTTTTTTTGCTCATACCCTGTTCCTATCGCAAGCCAAATGCTCAAGCTTTCCCGCACTGGCGCGAACTTGAATCTAACAACACGTGCATCCTCAAATGCGGATCACGCTACCGGATTCGTCCGGCAATAGCAGCTTTTACGAGGTCAGGATTCTTCGAAAATTTATACCGCGGGAGGGGGACGGAACCACACACTTCCTATCAGTTCCGGCCGTTGCGGCAATACTTCATTTTCAAATGTGGGAGAGGCGGATTGCTGGTTCTCCACCACCATGATTGCAGCAAAAATCTCATCGATGATGACTTCGGGCTGCGCGTCTTTTTCGGGCACCGGCGAATAGTGCTGCATCTCCGATGAGCCCACAGTCGCGCGGTGGCGTGCCAATGCCTGGTAGGTGAGTCCGCCTGAGTGGCCAACTAGAATCAAAAAAGGATTGTAAAGAAGCAGACCAATCAGCAGCGCTCGAACACACCATTGCCACAGAGTTCGGCGGTTTCCGCGCTGGTGACTGCTAGGCACTCGGGTTCTCCCTATCTACTCAACATTAGTTTGACTCGGCTTTCCGGTCAAGGGGATGCCATTAATGTGTTTGCGTTACGGTCTACTGGTTTCTCTTCAGAGGGGAGGAGAAGGGGACCGGTGCCAGGGGTGCGCCGGTCCCCGAGGTAGGACTTGGAGTGAAGTTCAAACACGCTGAGTTTCGCACCCGGGAGTCACGTGCGAATGAAGGCCGTATGAATTCTTCGTGACCTCGTCCCCGGCGGGCAGCACGGTTTCCTGCTGCTCGGTTCTCACCATGAGCCCGCGGCCGTGCCGCACATCCAGTCCGCGGACCCAGAAAATGATGTCCTCGGCAATGTTCGTGGCGTGATCTGCAATGCGCTCCAGGTGGCGCGTAGCCAGCACAAACTGCATGCCGGGAGTGACCAACGCCACGTCTTGCGTCATGTTGTGCAGCAGTGTCTCAAAGATCTGATCGCGATATTGATCGACCATGTCGTCGCTTTCCAATACTTGCGCGGCCAGGTCCGCGTTGCGGAAAATCAACGCACCTAAACTGCGGCTTACCATGGAACGAACCGCTTCCGTCATCGGCGTCAGTTGTTCCGGCATTTTCGCTTCGGGCGTCTCGCGCAAAGAGATCACTCGCTCCGCGAGGTTTACAGCAATGTCCCCGATGCGCTCTAAGTCGTTAGTGATCTTCAGAGCCGCGACGATCAGACGAAGTTCGTCGTCGCTGAAGCTGCCGCGACGTAGCAAGCGAATCGCGTGCTCGTCGATCATGATCTCCATTTCGTTGATTCGCGGCTCAAACAGGAACACTTCGCCCGGCAATCCTGCAGTTCGCGGGCTATCGAACGCAATAATCGCATCCAGAGCGCGGTTCATGGCGCTTTCCACCACGCGCGCCATCGAAACCAGGTAATTCACCAGCACGTCGTAGAGCACCGCTTCCGTCAAACCAGGAGCCGTTGCCATGAAAACCTCCGCGGCGCAGGCAGCTATCGCCGGAGCTCGCGACTTATAGCGTGCAAGGAGATTGTTACAAGGCGTTAACGGTCAGGTAAATAACTGAAAACCAAAGCAGGTCAGTTACTTGGGGTATTCCCACGGAAAGCCCGGGAGATGGAAGTAGCGGCAGCATTGCGCACGGCCACCCGTTCCGGATCGTAGACCGGAACCGCAAAGTGGAACTTGGATCCGACCCCGACTTCGCTTTCGACCCAAATTCGTCCGCCTTGCGCTTCCACCAGATGCTTGGAGATCGACAGGCCGAGACCTGTGCCGCCCGCCTCGCGGGAACGCGCCACATCCACGCGATAGAAGCGCTCGAAAATTCGGGGCTGGTCGGCTTGGGGAATGCCGATCCCCGTGTCTGCCACCGTGAAGATGACTTCGTCGCCGCGCGCTTCGGCGCTCAGCACGATTTTCCCGCCAGGTAGCGTGTACTGAATCGCGTTGTCCAGAAGGTTCTGTAGAACCTCCTGAAGGCGCCGATGGTCCGCGGCTATTTCCGGTAATTGGCTTGGAACATTCAGAGAAAGCGAAAGGTCTTTTTCAGCGGCGCGACGTTGCGCGGTTTCGTAGCAGGATTCGATGAGTTGCGGCACGCTGACGGCGCGAATCTCCAATTCCAATTGTTCGGCGTCCAGTTGCGAAAGCCGAAGCAGGTCCTCCGTGAGGCGCGCCAGACGCCGCGAATGCTCCAAAATGATGGCGAGGAATCGTCCGCGATTCTGCGGGTCGTCAATCGCACCACCGATGAGCGTTTCCGCGAATCCTTGGATCGCCGTCAGTGGCGTGCGGAACTCGTGCGAAACATTGGCCACGAAATCTCTGCGCACGCGTTCGAGCTTGCGCAAGTCTGTGATGTCATGGAGCACGATTACTGCGCCGGAAGTTTCTCCGGCCCGTACGGAAGCGACCGTCGCAGCGAAATAGTGTTGCCGCAACGTCCCGGTGATAATTTCCGCTTCCACGCGAGGCTCCCCGGCGAGCACGCGGCGCACCGCGGCGATCAGTTCCGTTTGGCGCACGACTTCCAGCAAGGAGCTGCCCGCCACAGGAGGAACATCGAGCCCCAGGATCGAAGCGAAACCCGGGTTGGCGAACACCAACCGCTCGCTGCCGTTCACAACGGCAACGCCTTCCACCATTGAACCGAGAATAGCGGCCGACAGATTACGCTCCTCCGTTAGCGTGCGAATGGTGCGATCCAGGCGCGACGCAGTCTGATTTAACGAAGCTCCCAACGCTTCCAGCGAATCGCCGGCGCCGTCGGAAGGTAGCGGCCGAAAATCGCCTTCGGCCACGCGACGAGAAAACTCGCGCAGGCGCTCGACGCGATCCGCATAACCGCGCGACATCATCATGGCGATCGCGCCGGCAAACAGGTAAATCAGCAAAGACCACAACCACAGCTTCTTCCGGAAGCTCCAGAGTTGCTCGCTGAATCCTGCCATCGGAAGAGCCAGCCGCAAAATTACCGGAACACCGGAAGGTAAGTCGACGCGCACAGCGTAGTACAGAAGCTGCGCACGAACGGACACGCTTTCCCGCGCGTCGCGGCCTTCACCGGATTTCAGCGCTGCCAGAACTTCGGGCCGCTCGGCATGGGATTCCATGGTGGCGGTTTCGGATTGGGAATCCGCCAGAACGCGGCCATCCGCGGAAATCACCGTAATGCGAACACCGCTAGCTGCGTTGGCGGCGACCCAGGTATTCAGCGCAGCGATTTCTTCGGGAGTTTGCGGGCCCGCGGGACCGAGAGGAATCGGGTGAAGCTGGATGACCCGCGAAAGCGATTTGAGCTGCTGAAAGCCGTCGTTTTCGTAGCTGTTGCGCAGCGCTCGCTCGGCGAGGAAATCCACCGCGAGCAAAACGCTCAGCAGCAGCGCGAGGAAGGTTAGCGCCAGTTTCCCGAAGAGTTTACGTTGCACGGGTCTCGAACAAGTATCCTGCACCGCGAACGGTTTTCAGGTGCAGTGGATTTTCCGGGTCGGCTTCAATTTTCTCGCGCAAGCGCCGGACGTATACGTCAACGCTGCGTGGCGTGACAAAACGATCAGTGCCCCAGACAGCGTCGAGCAATTGGTCGCGCGTGAACACGCGATTGGGGCGTGACGCCAGATAATACAGTAACCGGAACTCAAGAGTGCTTAGCGGAACTGGCTTGCCCCCGTGGCTTACGCGATAAGAAGCCGGATCGATGGCGAGCTTGCCGATTTCTAGAATGCGCGGGGCGTCCGCGGGCGGTTCGGCGCGGCGAAGGAGCGCTTTCACGCGAGCAATCAGTTCCCGTGGGCTGAACGGTTTGGTGACGTAATCGTCGGCGCCCATTTCCAAACCGACCACGCGGTCCGCTTCATCACCGCGAGCCGTCAACATCAGAACCGGCAAACGATTCAGTGATTCTTCTTTGCGGATTTCGCGGCAGATCTCGAGCCCGGACATTTTGGGGAGCATGAGATCGAGCAACAGGAGGTCCGGCGGTGTCTTCTTAAGCGTAGCCAAGCCGCTGTTACCGTCGAAAGCGGCGGCAACCTGGAAACCCTCGTTAACGAGGTTGTAGCGAACCAGTTCGACGATATCGCGATCGTCTTCGATGATCAGGATGCGCTTCATATACAGCTCTCGCGCTGGTGATCGCATCGGTAGAAGTCTACCGTAGCGCACAGTATTGCGATAGACATGATCAGGTTGTGGCACCTCATGGCTCATGGGAAGTCGCGCATATTGTGACAAGGGAATGAAAGCGAGTGGTGACGCCAATGTGACAGAAAGATGAATGAGTTGTAAACAAGCGCGGCCGTCTATTTATGAATAAGTTGTAACAGAACTCCGTCCCCAGAAAAGAAGGCATAGGGCGAACAGGGAAATCAAGAGTAGAATGAGCGCGGTTCTACCCAGGCTGATCGACAGCCGCTTACAACCGTCCGGAAAGCGGCCGAAATTTACACAACATTGCGTGGAGGTGTGAAATGGCATCGATAGATCCGGTGGAAGGATTGCGAAGCCCGCTAGGAGTAGCGAAGAAAATCACGGGCTGGTACATCGCGGTTGCTGTGTTGTTCATCGTGCTCGGCTTGTTCGGGATCATCGAACCCGGCGTAGCGGGACTGGGCGTGACGCTCCTAATAGGCTGGATTCTGGTCATCGGAGCGGTGTTCCATTTCGTCGCGGCGTTCAAGGGCGGCGGCGCCAAGCAGGTAATTTTCCAGGTGGTGATCGGCATCGTCTACGCGATCGGCGGCCTGTATTTTCTGACTCATACGATCATGGGTACCGCAACGCTGACACTGCTGCTGGCCGGCATCATTCTGGCCGAGGGCGTGATTGAAGTGATTTCCTATTTTCGGATGAGAAAAGAAGGCGCGTCGGGCTGGTTGTTAGTGAACGGGATCATCACCCTGGCGCTGGGCGGGTTGATTTGGTTCCACTGGCCGTCGAGCACCGTGTGGGCCATCGGAACGCTAGTGGGCGTGAATCTGCTGATCACCGGAATCACGCGGCTGATGTTCGGCCTGGGCGTGCGAAAAATGGTGGGCACAGTAGCGGCGAAGTAATATTCGCTTGGAACGGTCTACAAAAAAAATCGCGCTTGAGGTTCTTCGGGCATCCTCGTCGGATGCCCTCAGAATGACAACATAGGATCCTCGTCCACGGCCCCGAGCACTCAAAACTACTTGACGCGCGCGTAGTTGAAAGTGTCGCTCATGGACTTGCCGTGATCGTCAAAAGTCCAAGTCTGCGTTATGTGATCCTTATCGAGAATCGTAAGCGTAAGCGCGGCCATATGAGCTTCATCGGGTGATTTGGCTCCGCCTAACCGAACAAACTTGAAATCATACTTGCCAGTGGCGGCCTTCAGCGGATCCGTCTGCATGGTGGGCTGATTCCCCATGGCACAGTAATGCGTCACGACAATACGATCACCGTCAACGGAGTACATGGTGATCATCTCGGATTCTTTTGCAGGCAACATGTGCTCCATAACGACGCTGCCGTTGGAAACTACAGTGTACGTGACTTTAGTAGCAGCCGCGCTAGAACTGGTTTTACCTTCCCATTCTCCGGCGAGGGATTTCAACTGATCAAACGCGGGCGTGGACCGAGCGGCAGGATGCGGCTCCTGAGCCCCGAGTGCCGAAGCCAGTAAGGCACAAATCGCCAGACCGAATAGTGTGTGCGGACGAAGCATGAATGCCTCCTGTGTCGAATCGTCGGAACGCGGAACAACCGAAGCGCGGGACCTGAGGCGGAGATTGTGCCGCGAGAGGACAAAAATGTCCAGTTCAGCGGGGAATGTCAGGGCTCCAGGATCGGCGTGTCGTCTTTCCAGCGAATCTGCTCGAGTTTTGCCGGGGGAGTGGGAGGCTGCTCCGGAACCAGGAGTACGAGCTTGCCATTTTTGGTGACGGCTTGGCCACCGTTGGCGAGCAGCACATCGAGCCCAACGAGAGCCGTGTCGCGCGAGAGCGCGTCGATTTCGTAAGAGTCGGGAAGGCCGGCGAGCGTTTTGTTCCAGTAGATATTGTGTAGCGGGTTGCGATACTCGGCAGGAATGGCGTGCGCACCGAGAAGCGTGCCGAGAATGCCGGCAGCGTTCGCGGGATTGCAGTCGGCGTCCTGTCCACAGCGAGTCGCAAAGTTCATGGTCTTGTAGAAATCACCGTTGCCATATAGCAGGCCGATGACAATGTAGCCGCCATTGAGTTTCGCGTCGATATTGAACGGCTTTTTGTACCCGTCGGGGCAGTGGTCGACTTCGCCCCATTTCGCCTGCACTAGGTGCCAGGTCTTCAGCCAGTCATTGGGATTCTCGTCGTGCCAGCGAATCACGTCGCGGATGAGTTGCGCGTAGAGGCTTTGTTCGGGAATGGCTTTCAATCCATTTTCCACCACTTCGCGAATGTTCGAGGCGAAGAACGCTTGCGTGTACATCGCGGAGACGAACATGCCGCCGTAGACGCCGTCGCCATAATTCATGATGTGACCCATACGATCGCCGAAACGATCGGAAACCTGCGGCATGCCGGGAGAAATCATGCCGAAAATGTCGGACTCAATCTGGAAATCGATGTCGTCGGCGTGGAGGTTATAGCGCGGATTGCCGGAGAGCGGCGGGAGAATGCCTTTGCGAATGTTGGCAAGGCCGGCGTCGTTGGCGTGCCAGACTTGGCGAATTTTCGCGTCCCACTCATGGGCAACGGTGACGGGATCAACGTTGATGCCGTAGCGGCGTAAGCAGTAGAGGAAAAGAAGATTGATGTAGATATCGTCGTTGTCTGGAGCGCCGAAACTGGGATGCTCTTTCTCGGAAGTTTCCACGAAATCGTAATTGATGCGGACTTTCTGGTTGTCGGCTTCGCTGGTGACGGGAGGCATGTCGTCTTTGCCGTGGTTGTCGGTACGCGCGCGGTAGTCCTTCATGCGCGTGGGCGAGAGCGGCCAATCGGTGATGTCGAAGCCGATGGGCGTATTCTGGTATTGGAACTCCCAAGGCGCGCCGAAGGTGACGCCAATCATCTTGCCCATCCAAGCGCCTTCTACCTTGTCGACATACGTGTCCCAATCGAGTTCGCGCATCGCGGGAGCTTTGGCTTGTGCGTGTGGATTCGACGCGGGATGGGGAGATCGCGGCTCGCGGGCGGAAACAGTTGCGGCGGCAATTGAAACAAAGAAAGCAGCTACAAAGACGACAGATAGGCGTCTCATGGTGGGTAGATTCTCCTTGAAAAGCGGGACGCGGAGCGGCGCCGCAGAACGAGTGTAACGCAGGTGGCTCGCGGTCGTCAGTCGGGAGTTACCTGCGCCGCGAGGGAGCATCCGAGTGTTCGTTCACAAGCTTTAGGATGTTGGCGGTGGTGTCGGTTTCACCGATGCGGGGAAAAATCTTTTCGACGCTATGGCGATGAGCATCGGTTTCGCGGTCGGTCATCGCATCCGTCGCAAAGACGACGTGATAGCCGAGATCGTGGGCACTACGAGCAGTAGATTCCACGCCGGCGCTGGTGGCAATGCCGGCCAAGACGAGCTGAGTTGCGCCGCGCTGGCGGAGATAGTCGTTCAGAGATGTGCCGAGGAATGCGCCGACGCGCTGCTTGGAAACGAGGTAGTCGCTGGGTTGCGTCTGCAACTCGGGAACGAGTTCGGTCCAATCCGGCGGGAAGGGATAATTGGGACGAACAGCCTCGGTGCGACCTGGCGCCATGCCGGTTACGTTGACGAGAACCACGGGAAGACCATGTTCGCGGAACGCGCGCGCCAGTTGCGCGGTGCGGGCAATGACTTCGCTGGCTGGGTGAACCGTCGGGAGACCGGCGATTCCTTTTTGCAGATCGATTACGACTAAGGCAGCGACGGGATCAAGTTTTGTAAGAGGCATGTTTTTCCCTTCGGCTTAATTCACGGAAGCAGAGATGGCATGTCGCCCTCCGGTAGCAAGCCCAATTGCTGGTACGTGGGGCGCATGGCCGCCCGGACTTTCGGCAGCTTGAGCGTGAACCAAAGAGTGGCGGCGAGACAAAATGCGCCAGTAAGGATGACGGTGTGTGGCGCACCGATGCGGTGGGCCAGCGTGCCGGCCAGCAAGCTACCAATAGGCGCGGCTCCGAAAAAGGCCATGGTGTAGTAGCTCATCACGCGGGCGCGCTTGTCCTCCGCTACTAGCGACTGAATGATGGTGTTGGTGACTGATGCGCCCTGAATCAAACCGAAGCCGACGAAAATCATCAGCAGCAGCGACAGCCATAAAGTATGCGACAGGCCAAAGAGGATCAACCCGCCTCCCAGAAACACGGAAGCGACCTGAAGCATGCGCGTGAGGCCGACGACGGACTTGCGCAACGCCAGAGAAATCGCCGAGGCAAACGCACCAACGCCGGAAGCGCCGGTAAGCCAGCCGAGGGTGTGCGCTCCGCCGTGCAGCACTTGCGCGGCAAACACAGGCAAGAGGACGGAGTAGGGCCAACCCATCAGGGTGAGAAACGCAAACAGGAGAAGGATAGTGCGGATGGGCCGAAAGGCGCGGACATAGTCCCAACCCTCGCGCATCTGCTCGAACATGCTGGTGGCGGCGCGGCGAATGTTCAGGGGTTGGACGCTCATCACCAATAAAGAGGCGATGACGGGAAAGTAGCTGATGCCATCGATCAGGAAGCACCAGCCTTCGCCGAGGACTGCGATGACCACGCCGGCAATGGCCGGACCGATCAGACGCGCGCCATTGGCCATGGAGGAATTGATGGCGATGGCGTTGCTGAGGTCGTTGCGGTCTTCGACCATCTGCACGAGAAAGGACTGGCGCGCGGGCATGTCGAAGGCATTGATCAAGCCCTGAAACGCGGCGAGCGCAATAATCTCCCAGAGCGTGATTACATGCGCGAGCGTAAGCGCCGCCATTGCGAGCGACTGAACCGCGGCGGCAACTTGGGTCCAGACCAAGAGCTTGCGGCGATTAAGGCGCTCGACCCAAACCCCCGCAAAAGGCCCGAGCAAGAAGGAAACAATCTGACCGGAAAAGCTGACGATGCCGAGCAGCAGCGCAGAGTGCGTGAGGCGATAGACCAGCCAACTGGTGGCGAGGCGGGTCATCCAGGTGCCGATCAGGGAGATGCTTTGGCCGAAGAAGAAGAGCTGGAAATTGCGGTGGCGCAGCGCGCGCCAGGCATGCGACAGCGGACCTTTCTGGGGGACGGTTGCTTCTGGTTCCGAACGGATGGTGGAGTGGCTCACAGACTACCTTGGTCCCTTTATGGCGGGTTACTTTCCGCCAGGCGCTTGATGATTTCGCCGGCTTTGAACAGCGTTTCGCGTTCGCGTTCGTCGAGTTCGGCGATGGCGTGGGCGAGCCAGGTACGTTTTGCGTCGCGCATACTCTTGCGCACGGCAGCGCCTTTGGCGGTCAGAACAATGTTCACCTGGCGGCCGTCGGTAGGATGGGGCTTGCGCTCGACGAAACCGCGTTCCTCCAGCGCAGCGATGCTGGTGCCCATAGACTGCGGTTTCATGCTTTCCGCGCGGGCCAGATCGGCGGTAGTGGCCGGGCCGTCGTTCTCGAGACGGCGGAGCACGGCGGCTTCGGTGAGCGAGAGTTCGTGGCAAGCAGCGGCAGCGCGCACGCGGCGGATCAGCAAACCCATGGACTGGGTGAAGTCGATTACGTCGGATGCGATGTTCTTTCGCGGCATGACCGAAGCCAGTTTAGCACTTAACAGTTAATCTTGCAAGTTTGCCTTTCTACTTTCATTTTGGCATGGCGCGGGAGTGGCGGGGGAAGCAGGCGGAGGAAATTCTGGGAAATTTGGCGCGGGATTTGGTCGGCGCGCCGAAATTGTTTGTATAAGTACTTGAATAGTAATCCTTTGGCAAAAATTTGCGAAGGACGTTGCGCGAAAAGTTGCGCACGCTGGAGATAGACCCACCCCGGAGTTCCGCGTAAGTGCGGGAATGATTGGGGTTGCGGGAAAGTGGTTTGTAGGTGCGGGAAGCATTGGGGATAGGGGAAGGCAGTGGCGAGTGGTGAGCAGAGGAAAGAAAAGAAGAGGAAAGAATCAGCGCAGAGTGCGCAGAGGGACCGGAGACTGCACGGGTGAATCTGGTCTGGGGCGCTCATGGGAGGCGAAGAACCGGGCTGAGATCATTCGCGGCGGTGCGGAGGGTTGGGCGAGGATGGTGAAATGGGAACGGCGTCGGGCGCGGCTTCGTTTGCTGGCGATTGGCGTTTGGAGTTGGGGCCGTAGCCGGTTTTGAGAAGGGAAATCGTGACGTTGGCCATGTCGTGGAGTTCGCGCTTGGAGAGTGACTGAGATTCTTCGCCGGGCTTGGAGAGAAGAATGAGTTGGCCGAGGTAGCCGAAGGTGGCGGCGCGGCGTGCGGTGATGCGGTTGGCGGAAAGGGCTTTGAACACACGCTCGAGGGCGCGATGCACGTCAAGGCTGGAGTCGGGACCGGAGAAGAAGCGGCTGAGTTCGCCGGAGAGATCTTCTTCGACGGGAGCGTGGCGGCGGTGGAGCTGGGCATGGGAGCGGCAGAAATTGCCGTCGGTGGCGGGCATGCAGCACTGGCGTCCGTCGGAGAATTCAAAGTGGCAGAGATTGTAGGGATTGTCTTGTCGTCGAATAGTCATGCGAAATCATGGCGTATATATACTACTTCTATAATACATCCATATTATATCATTGAGCACAAATCATCCTCGTGTTCGAAAAGTTGTGGAAATTAGTCGCATGGATGCCCCGCCGGTTCTCGGTTTTTCGAGGATGCGCGGCCTGGAGAGTTAGGCAAGGGCGCTGGCATGAAAGCCAGTGCTACAACGGCCAGGAGGAAGGATTCCAACGCGGACGATTTGAACAACGGACGCGTGCCGGAAGATCGTTGAGAGCGCCCGTCTCAGAAGGCAGACGCTACAAAACAGCGGGGCTTTGGCGAGGGACAACCGGGGCGGCCGCGCTGCAAAGGGTTGCGGGATAGGAACGGACGGGCGGAAAGCGTTGACCGGGGCGGGGTGGCTTCTTACCATAGGACGATGCGCGAGAAGGCCAAACGCCGGGTGATTGCGGGCGCGGGATGCGGGCTGCTGGCCGTGGCCTGGCTGTGCGGGTGCGAGGATGCCGGGAGGAAGCCGGTGCAGGCGAAGGTACCGGCACTGGCTCCGGTGGATCCGCCCGCGGCGCAGGTAGCCAAAGTGGAGGAATTGCCGCAACGGAAGATGGTCGTAGATGAAATGGCGTCTCTGCTGCCGACGGTGCCGGACGGGATCCCCTACCTAATTGAGCAGGTGAAGAAGAAATTCGCGGCGGGCGAGGCGAATTACCAGGCCGGACACCTGGCGGCGGCGCGACGGGACTTTGACGACGCGGTGGACTGGATGCTGGAGAGCGGGTACGACCCGAACGGCGATCCGCAGTTGCGCGAATTGTTCCAGCAGGTGACCAACAAAGTTTATACCTACGAGTTGCAGGCCTTCCGGGCGGGGGATGGCTTCGCGGAAGCGCCGGCGGTGCCCGCGCCGATCGACGAAGTGGCGGAGATGACCTTTCCGGCGGACCCCAAGGTACGGGAGCGGGCCGAGGACGTAGCCAAGAACGCACCGCACGATTTACCGATGACGGTGAACGACGTGGTGGCGTCGTACTTGAACTTTTTCCAGACGCCGCGGGGCCGGGCGATTGTGGAGAACGGGCTGCGGCGCAAGGGAAAATACCAGGACATGATCGCGCGGGTGCTGCGGGAAGAGGGTGTGCCGCAGGACCTGATTTACCTGGCGCAGGCGGAGAGCGCGTTCCAGCCGCTGGCACTGTCGCGGGCGGGAGCGCGGGGAATCTGGCAATTCGTCCAATGGCGCGGCAACGAGTATGGATTGAAACGCAGTTGGTGGGTGGACGAGCGGCTGGATCCGGAGAAGGCCACGCGGGCGGCGGCGCAGCATTTGCGGGATTTGTACGGGCTGTATGGGGACTGGTACCTGGCGATGGCGGCGTATAACTGCGGGCCGGGCAACGTGCAGAAGGGGATCGAACGCACGGGATACGCGGATTTCTGGGAGCTGTACAAGAGGAACGTACTGCCGAAAGAGACCAAAAATTACGTGCCCATTATTCTGGCGCTGACGCTGATCGCCAAGGATGCGGCGCACTATGGAATCTCGGTGGACTCCGACGACCCGGTGCCTACGGACACGGTAAAACCGGGGCGGGCGATTGACCTGCGGCTGGTGGCGGAAACAATTGACGTGGACGTGGCCACTCTGCGGACGCTGAACCCGTCGCTGCTGCGCATGGTGACGCCGGACGACCCGGAGTTTGTGCTGCACCTGCCGGAGGGCACGGCGAGCAAATTTTCCGCGGAGATCGCGGACATTCCGGCGGACAAGTGGGTGAGCTGGAGGCGGCACCGGGTGGAAGCGGGAGAGACGCTGACATCCATTGCTAAGAGCTACCATGTGACCGCGGGGGCCATTGCGGATGCCAACGACCTGGAGCGGGGAGCGCAGCTGGAGACCGGAGAAAAGCTGATTATCCCGGCGGCGCGGCCTTTGGAGGAAAGCAAGCCGCGGCTGGTACGCTACCGGGTGCGGAAGGGCGACACGTTGGGGGGCATCGCGGACCAGTTCAGCGTGACCTCGGAGCAGGTGGTGAAATGGAACCGGCTGAAAACCGGCAAGGTGAGCCGGGGGATGGTTTTGCGGATTTATACCGTGGGAGGAGCGCCGGAAACGCACGCGGTACACCACACTGTGAATCACAGCACCGAGAAAAAGACCGCCGTGGAAGCAAAGAACTAAGCAAAATTGGCGGCGGCAGCGGGCGAAGTGAGCAGAACCCTTGACAAGCACGTTGGAGTGGGATAACAAAGCGCAAGGACGGAGCGCGGTCGTCTCCGGCTGCAGCACAGTTAAAAATCCGAAGATTTGCGGCTTCGCGGGAGCCCCCAGGGGAGGAGAGCATGGATTTCGAGAAGGATCAGTTCGAAGACGACGATGAGCTGTCGCGGCTGGAGGACGACGAGGAGCTGGGCGGCGAAACCGTAGTCGAAGAGGAAGAAGAGATTCTGACCGTGGAAGAAGAGCCGGCGGAAGACGCGGAAGTGGAAGTGCCGGCGCGCCCAGCAGCCAAGGCCGCGCCCAAGAAAGCCGCGCCGAAAGCGGCAGCCAAAAAGCCGGCCAAGAAGGCGGCCAAAAAACCAGCGAAGAAAGCAGCGAAGAAGGCGAAGGCCAAGCCGAAAAAGGCGGCAAAAAAAGCGAAGAAGAGCAAGAAGCGCCGCCGCTAGCAGGCCGCGGTCCAGGACAGAAGCAAACCAGTGCCAGGCCCCTCGCGGGAAGTGGGGGGGCCTTTTTCTTTTGGTGGAAGAGAGTGCCGGGATGGAGAGGCTAGAAGCAGGGGAGAGTACAGAAACGGGAAAAAGGAATGCCGGAAGGGGCGGGCCGCGGTGAGCACGCGGAAAATCTTGGCGAAGAAAGCAAGTTGTCGATAGGATAACCCTGTATGTTACGGGCCATCGAACAGATACGGCGGATGCGCGGAGGCGCACAAGCGCACCTCATGCGCTGCTCGGACGAAAGCTATTACGTGGTGAAGTTCCAGAATAACCCGCAGCATCGACGGGTTCTGGTGAACGAGCTGCTCGGTACCAGGCTGGCGCGCCGGTTGGGGCTGCCGACAGCGCCGGTCAGCGTGGTGGATGTGCCGGAAGAATTGATCCGGCTGACGACAGAACTGTGTATCGAGATGCCGCGATCGCGGATTCCGTGCGCGGCGGGGCTGCAGTTCGGCTCACGGTTTCCCGTGGATCCCCGGCGCATGGCGCTTCACGATTTTCTGCCAGATGAAAAGCTGCGCGAGGTGGACAACCTGCACCAGTTCGCGGGCATGCTAGTGTTCGACAAGTGGACCTGCAATACGAACGGACGGCAAACGGTGTTTTTCGAAGCGCCCCGGAGCATGCGAGGACTGTCCCCCGGGACCGGCGAAGACGCGAATCGGGAGGGCGGCAGCGCCGCAGCAGGGCCGGGGTATCACACGGTGATGATCGATCAGGGATTTTGCTTTAACGCGGGCGAATGGAATTTTCCGGATGCGCCGCTGCGCGGG
Organism: Candidatus Acidiferrales bacterium; assembly: GCA_963759275.1. GTDB lineage: Bacteria > Acidobacteriota > Terriglobia > Acidiferrales > UBA7541 > Acidiferrum. Next base: position 121,087 of record CAVWYZ010000008.1, read on the forward strand.
TTGTACGCGCGGAACCGCGTCTACGAGGGAGTGATCGGGATGGCATCATTCGCGCCCTGGCTGGAGCGGCTGGAAAAGCAGGTCAGCGAAGCGATGCTGGCGGAACTGGCCGACGAAATTCCTCCCGCATGGTACGACGACGATTATGACGCGCTGATGCGGCTGCTGGAGCAGCTGTAGCGGCGGCGAACGCGGGTGCCGGAGCTGTTGATTGCGGCGCAGAAGTCGAACCGGCAACCGTTTCCGTATTGGAAGGGGTAAGCGGCGATGAGCGTGCCGGAGGCCAGCTTCCGATAGTCATTCTGATATCGGATATCAGTCGTTGGGTTTGGAGAGACACGATGGTTACCGAGACGAAGGAAACCGCGGCACACGCTTATGTGTACCGCGTGCTGCGGTACACGCCGAACCTGGTGCGCGATGAGTGGGTGAACATCGGCGTGCTGGTGTTCGACGAGAAGAGCGGCGAGCGGCGGCTGCGCATGATTGAGGAAGCGGAAGAGTACGCGCGCGTGCGGCGGCTGCACCCGCGCGCAGACGAAGCGCTGCTGCGGCTGCTGCGCAACGACCTGGAAGACCGCTTCGCCACCGCGAGCGCATTGTTCCGCGGCAACGGCGACGCGCACGCCGGAGGGAACGGCCGCGCGGACTGGCTGAAGTTGCTGGGGAAATGGGACGACACGCTGTCCAACGCTCTGCAGCTCTCTCCGCAAAAAGGAGTGTACGCGAGCGATCTGGATACGGAGACGGAGCGGCTGTACGCGGAACAGGTGGCGCCGCAACGCGGGGCCGCGCGCGTGGGCGCTCCGGGAAGCCGCGGAGTGATCCGCTCGTATTGTGCGCAGGTACTACGGCAGGCGCGGTTGTGGGAACGGCTGCAAAAAGGAGTGCGCGCGGAGGAGTTCACCTTCCCCGGCGATCCCATGCGCATTGATTACGGCTACCGCCGGAACGGTACACGGGGGTTTGTGCAGACGCTGAGCGTGACGCGGGCGCCGGGCGACGTCAAATCGCTGGCGTACACCGTGGAGCGGATTCGCGGCAAGGTGAAATCCAGCGAGTTTACCGCAGTGACCGACGTGCACCTGATCGCCGAAGACGAGCGGCACCGCTTCGTGCAGGAAACCTTGCGCGATGCGGGCGTGGAAACCGTGGCCATGGAAGGGTTCGCGGTGTGGGCCGCGAAGATGCGGCCGGTGATTCAGTGATGGGGGAGAGGGGAGATCGGATATCGGACGTCAGATATCGAGATCAGATATCAGATATCGCGCCAGTGTCGGCGGTTAACGCCGAGTAACCGCACACGCGTCATAACGCACTCAGGCCAAGGTGAGCCTGAGGCAGGTCACCGACGCAGGGGGAAAGACGAAGGTTGGCGTGGGGCCGTCCAGAGTGATGGATTTAGTTTGCGGCTCGAGGGCTGCGGGTTGGGCGAAAGTGTTGTGCGCGTGAATGTCGGTGCTGGTGAGCGTGGTGGCGGAGGCGGAGGCGATGCGCGCAGCGCCGAGGTGCAGCGTGGTTTCGCGCGGTTCGCTGACGTGGGGATTCACGACGGTGAGCACAAGTTCCTTATCGTGCAAAGAAGCGGAACCTTGTAAACCCCAGAAGGCCGCGGGTTTTCCGTCGCGATCGTAGCGGACATCGGGAGCGGAAAAGACGCTACGCAGCGATTGGCCGCCCTGGTGCGCGGCATACATGGCGAACACGTGGCCGACCGGCGTGACGCAGAATTTGTCTTCGTGGGCGAGATACAAACTGTTCAGGCAGTTGATGAGCTGCGCGCAATTGGCCATGGCCACTTTTTCGGGATGGCGATTGAAAATGTCCAGGGTCATGGCGGAGAAAACCGCGTCGCGCAGCGTGGGGATCTGTTCCAGCAGGTCGCCCGGCGTGGCTTCCGAGCCCGGCCGGTACCACGGCCCCCATTCGTCCACGATCAGCTTGACGCGATGCCTGGCGTCGAATTCGCCCATGATGAGCCAGTGGCCCTCAATCAGCTCCTCGATGCGCTGGCCCTCGCGCAGGAGTTCGTACCAGTCGACGGGAGCAAACTCGAGAGCGCCGCCTTTGCCCTTCTCCCAGTCATCCGTGGCGCCCCTCGATAGATTCCAGGCATAGTAGTGCGCCGACAATCCGTAAACGGAATCGAGCGCGCCGGGGCCTTTGCGCAGCAGTTCTTCGAAGAAACCGCGGGTCCAAGCCCAGTTGAACGAATCGGGACCCGAGGCGATCAGCGACAACGTCTGGCCATAGCCCGGAACCCAGGTGGCAAAACGGCGAAACTCCACGGCATATTCCTGCGGCGTGAAATTGCCGCCGCACCCCCACGATTCGTTGCCGATGCCCCAGAAGCGCACAGCGAACGGTTCGGGGGAACCGGCGGCAGCGCGGAGACCGGCGAGCGTGGTGCTGCCCGCCGGCGAATTGCAGTATTCCACCCAGCGATAAAAATCTTCGGGGGTGAGGCTGCGGAGATTGGCAGCGAGGTAGGGCTGGGCGCCGGCCAGGCGGCAGAACTCCACGAATTCGTAGGTGCCGAAGCGGTTAGTTTCGAATTTGTGATTGGCGGGGCCATTCGCGGATTCGGCGCCGGCCCAGAAATTGGTGCGACGCGGGCGTTGGTCCGTTGGCCCGACACCGTCGCGCCAATTGTAACTGTCGGCAAAACAGCCGCCGGGATAGCGCACCACCGGCGCCTTGATCTTGCGAAGTTCGTCGACCAGGCGTTTGCGGATGCCGTGGACGTTGGGCACGGGAGAATTTTCGCCGACCCACACGCCGTCGTAGATCAGGCCGCCGAGATGCTCGGTGAAATGGCCGTAGATATCGGGCGAAATCGTGCCGAGCGGCTCGTCGAGGAGAATTTCGATGCGAGAATCGGCGGCGGGCGGTGGCGCGGCGAAAAGGCGGGAGGATGGGGAGCAGGCAGCAGCGGCGGAAGTGAGAAGACCACGGCGGAGAAATTCGCGGCGCGGAAACATGGATGTGAAGGTCCTCCTGGTGCGTAGAGAACGCACTATCGTACATCAGCTGCTAGACAGATGGCAGCGACCAGATATCCGGTGGCGTCCGGGAACAGGGAAGGCAGTCGAGGTGCGCTCGCAAAAGCCTAAAGCAACGATCGTTAGACGAGGGATTCCGACCAGTTTTCCAGGGTTTCCTTGACCTTGTGGAGGAACTGGTGGGCGATGGCGCCATCGACGACGCGGTGGTCGTAGCTCAGCGTGACGTAGCACATGGAGCGGATGGCGATGGAGTCGTTGATGACCACTGGGCGCTTTTCGATGGCGCCGAGGCCCAGGATGCCGACGTTGGGCTGGCTGATGACCGGCAGGCCGAAGAGGCCGCCGAAAACGCCGGGATTGGTGATGGAGAAGGTGCCTTCCTGGACTTCCTCGGGCTTGAGTTTCTTGGAGCGGGCGCGCTCGGCGAGGTCATTCAGGTTGCGCTGGATGCCCAGGAAATTCTTTTCGTCGGCGTTCTTGATGATGGGAACGATCAGGCCCCAGTCGAGAGCCACGGCGATGCCGATGTTGACTTCCTTGTGCAGCACGATGTTGGTGCCGTCGAGCGAAGCGTTCAGCGTGGGATAGGCGCGCAGTCCGGCAACGGCGGCTTTCACGAAGAAAGGCATGAAGGTGAGCTTGGTTTCGTAGCGCTTCTCGAAATCATCCTTGGACTTGGCGCGCAGGGCGGCGATCTTGCTCATGTCGATTTCGTCGACGGAATACACGTGCGGCGAAACATGCTTGGAGGCCACCATGTGCTCGGCAATCTTCTGGCGCATGACCGTGAGCGGTTGAACTTCGTAGCTGCCGAAATAAATGCGCTCGCGGGGAACGCCGAGCTGGAGCGCGGGAACGTACTGGCTGCCGTGAACCGCGGGAGCACCGGCAGCGGCGAGCGGAGCGGGCGGAGGTGGCGGCGTGGGACGCGCGGAAGCAGCCGGAGCCAAAGGTACAGCGGAAGGAGTTGCCACACCGGATTGCGCGGCGATTACCGATTCGATGTCTTCCTTGGTGATGCGGCCCCCGGCGCCGGAGCCTTCGAGCGAGGTCAGGTCGATGCCATGTTCCTTGGCCATGCGGCGGACCAGCGGCGAAGAATGAATGCGTTCCGTGCCTGTTCCGCCAGCCGCGGGTGCGGCAGCAGCGACGGCGGGGGCGGGAGTTGCCGGAGCCGCAGGAGGAGCGGCAGGCGTGGGCTTTGCGGGCGCAGCGGCGGCCGGAACCGGAGCGGCAACCGGCGCGGGTTTCGCAGCGGCAGGGGCGGGAGCAGGAGCGGAGGCAGCAGAACCGGCGCCATCAATCACGGCTACGACCGTCTGGATCGGCACAGTTTGGCCTTCTGGAATCTTGATTTCCTTCAGCACGCCAGCGGTCGGCGAAGGAATTTCCGCATCGACCTTATCGGTGGAAATTTCAAAGAGCGGCTCGTCGCGCTCGACCTTGTCACCGGGCTTTTTGAGCCACTTGGTGATGGTGCCTTCGAAGATGCTTTCCCCCATCTGGGGCATCACTACATCAGTTGCCATGAGAATGCTCTCCTTCGCGTGCGGCTGGAGCGGGCCCGGGGGCCACAGAAACTACGGAGCGTTTCCGGCGCGAACGCGGAACCTTAGTAGTTTACCGCCAAAGGAGCAATGACGGAAATCCCAAGGTCGCGGGTAGTATCTGGTGACCGAGCGGACCAACGAGATTGGGATTCGCGGAGGAGGCCTGTGCGCGCAGTTGATCCGGAGCATGCTGTTCGGGGTGCGTCCACTGGACAGCAGCGTTTTCGCGGCGGTAGCGGGAGTGGGTCTGCTCATTTCCGCGGCGGCGTATACGTATCCGGCGTGGCGGGCCGCGCGCGTGGACCTGATGACCGCATTGCGGTGCGAGTAGTTTCCTCCCTTTCTTGCGTTCATGGCGGCTGCTGTTTCGAGAGATGGGCAACCATGGCCCGGTTGGGCGATACTGGTGTCGAGATTCGCGCGATGAAGATGCGGCAGACAATTCGTGGTGCGAAGTGAAGATGCGTCGCCTGATTGTATTGTTGTACCTTCTCGCGTTCTGCGCGGCAGAAACGGTATTGGCGTCGCCGGCTCCGGAAAGCGCGGCCGCCTTTCACAAAACCACTGATTGGGAATTGAAACCGTCGCTGAAATACGACGCGCTATGTTTGTTGAATGCGCTAAGTGGCGATCCGTATTACCTGGAATACTACCGCGCCGAGTATGAGCACTTCCATCCGCTGTTCACGGCGGAGGAGAACTCGGCGTTCGAACAGTTGAAACACGTGATCAAGTATCAAGGGAACGACATTATTTCCGCGAAACTTGCGCTGTATTACTCGGTAGTCGACGATGAAACGATTCCCGAGATGATTCGCACGGCGCACGACAGCAGCGCGATGAAAATCGGGTTGCAGAAGACCGAGTACTGGAGCGACGAAGGCTGGAAGAACTATGAAGAGGCGCAACCCGCGCTGGAGGCGGCGTTGAAAGCGCTGCATCGCGTTGGTTTCGCCGGGTATTGGGAACAAACGGCAAAACCGAAGATCGAGAAACGCATCGCGGAGCTTGCTCCCGAATTGCCGAAATATAATATCGTTCCGGTGATCGAACGCATTCTGGGATTTCCGTTGCCTTCGGATAGGGTGACCGTGTACCTGCTGGCGTATTCGGAACCACATGGCATCCGGATCAGCGGTTTACGTTTTCTGACGCACGTTTCGTACCCGTTTGAGATCGTGCTGCACAATGCGATCCATGAATCCATGCACCCTCCGTATGATGCGAATGAGCCGGCAGTGCGGGAAGCGATCGAGTTGCTTGGCCACGATCCAGTAATCGTGGACAAAGTGAAGAATCATGATCCTTCGTTTGGCTACAACACCGCGCCGGGATATATCGAGGAAGATTCGGTGCAGGCTCTAGAAGAAATCGTGAGCGAGAAGTTTGGGGTGGGAAGAAATGCGCGGGATTACTGGAAAGAGCAGGACGGGGGAATGCACGTGTTGGCCACGGCGATTTACGTGGAATACAAGCAAGAGTTGGCAAGCACCGGCCAGCCCTATGGAAAATGGTTTGTGGCCGCAGTAAAGTATGGCGATCTGCGGGGAACAAAACTGCAAAGTGCGATTAAGGGATTCAGTTCCGGGACTTCCCCTAGCTCGCAATCATCTCCAGAGCATTGATTATTCATAGCGGAGGGCGACGATCGGATCGACAGAGGCGGCGCGCTGGGCGGGGATGGCGCAGGCGGCGAGGCCCACGCAGAGGGACAAAAGCGCGACTCCGCTGAATGTCCACGGGTCAGTTGGCGAAACTTCGGAGATTTGGCTGGCCAGAAGGCGTGTCAGTACAAAGCTGGCGAAAAGACCAATCAGGATGCCCGCAGCGACGAGACGGAAACCGCTAAGCAGCACAAGTTGCAGAATGTTTGCCTGTTGCGCCCCCAGCGCCATGCGTATACCGAGCTCGTGGATGCGCAAGGAGACGGCGTAAGCCGTGACGCTAAAGATACCGACAACCACGAGCATGAGTCCGACGAGAGCAAAGGTTGCGAGGGTTACCAACTCGAACTGCGGCCCACGATAGAACTCGCGCAAGGCGGCCTCAAGCGTGCCGGGCTTGTATACGCGGACACCGGGATCCAGGGAGCTCACTTCCTGGGCGATGGTTTTCGACAATGAGTTTGGATCCACGGCGGTTCTGACCATAAACGAGCGCCAGCTGTAATTCGCGACGCTATAAGGCATGAACGCTTGGGGAGCGGTTTTCCAGGACAAGTTGTCATAGTCGCGAGTCTTGAAGTCCCGCACGATCCCGACAATCTCGAAATAGGCGTTGCGCGGCGCGGCAAGATAAGGCTGGTCGAAAAGCGGGAATCGCACCTTTTGCCCGAGAGAATCTTCCTTGGGGAAGAATTGTTTGGCGAAAGCTTCGTTTACAACCACAACGCGATGCGCAGCAGCGACGTCATCGCCAGAGAAAAACCTGCCGCGCAACAATCGCAAACCGAGCAGTGAAAAGTAGCCTTCGCTGCATTCTTCTATGTTGGTTTCCCAAGGTGCGTCGTGGGGTTTGCCGGGAATGGTGGTGTCGCTGGCTTCCGACTCCAGAGGCGGCATGTTATTTTGCTCGGACACGTAGATCGCTCCGGGCAGAGAGCGTAAGCGATCGAGAAGACTTTGCGTCAACGTATTTTTTCTCGCCAAGGAGTCTGCGTAGTCGGTGTTGTAGCGCTTGGGCAGAGAAAGCTCAAAGTAGAAAATGTTTTGGGGATTGAAACCCAGGTCGACCCGTGTGAGGACGAAGAAACTGCGCAGCAATAGGCCGGCGCCAATTAGCAAGACGATCGACAGTGCAACTTCGCCGACTACCAAAGCCCCACGCACCATATTGTGGCGGAAACCTTTGACCACTCCTGTGCCGCTGCCCGCGAGACGTGGCTGTAAGTCGCCCCACAGGATGTGGAACGCGGGTCCAAGACCGCAGAGGACGGTGGTCAGAATCGTAAGGCCGAGAGACAGCAACAGGACTGGCGCGTTTATTCGAATTACGGTTTGATCAGGAAGTGTACCGTTGGGAATGAGTGCGACGACTGCCTGCACACCGAAGTAAGCCAACGCGCAGCCGACTCCACAAGCCACGGTTGCGAGCACGAAACATTCGACAAGTAGTTGCTGGATCAATCGCTGACGGGACGCACCCAGCGTTGCGCGCATAGCTAGTTCCCGCTCTCGAGCGGTGGCGCGCGCCAGCAACAGGTTCGCGACGTTACTGCATGCAAGCAGCATTAACAGGGAGACCGCTGCGAGCAGCACGTACAGCGTTGTTTTGAAATTTCCAATCACAGTGTCGAGCAGCGTCTGTGAAACGATCGTGAACTTTTGCTCCGGGAACGTCTGTTCCGGGGAATGCCCAGGCAGACTGGGTCTGTGAAAAAGGTGGGCGATATTGTCGAGGTCCGCGGCGGCGGCCTGAATGCTAGTCCCTTTCTTTAGCCGTCCCATCATGGCGCCGTTGCGCATCTGTTCGAGGCGCATGGGCATCCAGAAAGCGGCGTTAAACGGATTGAATCGAGGGGGCATAATGCCGACGAGAGTTGTTGGGGTGTCATTCAAGACGAAGGTTCTGCCGACGATCGAGGGATCGCCAGCAAATTCGCTCTGCCACAAACGATAATTCATCACGAAGACAGGCGGGGCGTTTGGCTGTCCGTCTTCCGGAGTAATTCCGCGGCCCAAGAGCGGCGCAACTCCGAGGTAGTTGAAGGTATTCGGCGAGACCTCGGCGCCAAACGGCCAATAGTAATTGGAAGTACCGTCATCGTATACGAGTCGAATGCCGGAATAAGCGATAGTGTCTTCGAAAACATGATTTTGTTCGCGAAACGCACGGATTTCCGAGATTGAAAAGTAGTGACGGTCCTCCTTTGCGCCAAGATTTTCCGAATTGTGCAAATACCAAACAACCGACCTCCGAAAATCCCTGTAGGGAAGTGCCTGAAAAAATGAGTTGTAGACAACGCTGAATACGACCGTAGAGGCACCTATTCCGAGGGCTAAAGCGAAAATGGCGACTAGCGACGTGCGGCAATCTTTACGGAGAGTGCAGAGAGCGAAATGGAAATCACGGATGATGTTTTCGAGGCGGGATTCCCAGTGGGCGTCGCGGACTTCCTGTTTGACGCGTTCGAGGCCGCCGAGGGAAAGGGCGGCACGACGGCGGGCTTCCTCTGGGGTCATGCCGGTGGCAAGGTTGTCGGCAATTTGTTGATCGAGATGGAAGCGGAGTTCGCGATCCAGGTAGCGTTCGGCGCGGGATATGCGAAAGAGACGGAGAAGGCGGCGCATGGATTATGAATCCTTCTCCTGGGCGCTGAGGACTAATGCGACGGCGGCACACAAACGCTGCCAGTCATGGGTTTCCTGCGCCATTTGTTTGCGGCCTTTTTTGGTGAGGGAGTAGAACTTGGCTTCCCGGCCGGTCTCTGATTCTTTCCACTCGGCCTGGAGCCAACCGCGGTCCTCCAGGCGGTGAAGGGCGGGATAGAGAGAGCCCTGATGAACCTGAAAAAAATCTTTAGAGATTTGTTGCAGTCGCTGGGCGATGGCGTAACCGTGGCTGGGGCCGAGGGCGACGACCTTGAGAACCAACATGTCGAGGGTTCCGCGGAGGAGTTCGATTTGCGAATCGCTCATGGTAATACCTAGAAACCCGACATATATAACCGGGAGGCCCGTCTGTCAACCCTTGGCTTAGCGGCTGACGGTCTGTGACTAGACGAGGACGGGAGTGTCGGCTACGCCGGCGGTGCCGAAGACGCGGCGGTAACGGTCGATGTCGGCGGGCGAGCCGAGGGCTTTCTGGAAATTGTCGGAGAGTTTGACGGCGGGGCGGCCATCGGCTTCGTTGAGTTTGCAAACGAGGCTGAGAGGATCGAACGAGGTGTCGCCACCGGGATTGCAATCGCGAAAATCGTTGGTGAGCAGGGTGCCCCAGCCGGCGCTGAAACGAATGCGGCGGCGCGGGAGCCAGCGGGAATCGTCGAGGAAATCGGCCGCGTTGCGGAAATCGGAAGGCTGAGCGCCATTGCGAAACGCGCCGCCGAAATAAGCATGCAGGCCGAGAATGGCATCCACATCCAGGGCGTCGGAGGCGATGAAAAGTTTTTGTTGCGGATCGCGATGGTGCTGTTCGAGCCAGGAGATGTACTCGTCGCCAGCGACGTAGGGATCTTTGCTGTCGGCGCGCTGGCCGGTCCAGGAAGCAACCCAGTCAGGAGCATCGCGGAGGAATTGCGTGGTGCCGAAAGTGTCGGGAAGAAGGATGAGCAATTCGCCGCGATAGGTTTGTTGCCAAAGTTCGAGGAGACGGTATTGCGACTGCTTCAATTCCTCGTCGTCGTTGGCAAGCGCGGCGAGGGCCATCGGCAGTTCATGCGCGTTGGTACCAATCGCTTCCAGGTCGTGCTTGTACGCCAGATAGGTGTTCGAGGTGCCCTTGAACGAGCCGCCGAGAACATCGCTCATGGCCTTGACGACGAATTCCTGCCAGAGAAAGCTGTGACGGCGGCGAGTGCCAAAATCGCTGACGCTTAGACTAGGAACACCGCGGAGGCGTGCCATTTTTTCCCAGAGGCGCGTTTTTGCGCGGGCGTAGAGGATGTCGAGTTCAAATTCGCTTAATTGCTTCAAGCTGGCGCGTGTTTTCAATTCGCTGACGGTGGAGAGCGCATAGATTTCCCACATGGTGGTTTCGGTCCACAACCCTTGGAACGAGAGAGAAAACTGGCCGTCTTGGACAGAGAGCTCGTAATCGGAGAGGCGAAAATCGCGTTCGAGGTATTCGATGAAGTCGGGTTCGAAGATGCCCTGGTGACCGTAGAAGGTGTTGCCGGCAAGCCAGATCAATTCAGATTTATGGAAGCGGCGCTTGCGGGTTTGCTCGAGTTGTTCGCGAAGCTCCTCGACGTCGATGTGGTCTGCGAGGCGAAGATCGGTGGAGCGGTTGATCAGTGAAAAGGAGGCTTTGGTACGCGGGAAACACTTCCAGATGAATTGCAGCATCAGGAGCTTGTAGAAATCGGTGTCGAGCAGAGAGCGCGTAATGGGATCGATTTCCCAGTTGTGGTCGTGCGCGCGACGGGGGAGGTTAATGATCATGTAGGAATTAGATTACCGCAGATTGGCGCAAGATTGGCCACGGACACACTGAGGACACGGAGCTATGGGAATTGGGAAAAGAACGGAGTGGCTTGGAGGGGCGGGTGCGGGCTGCAACTGGCGGAGGAACGACGAGGCATGGGACCGTTTGGGTGATGCGTTGGAAATGGTGAAAGCGGCGGCTGGGCCGCCGCACTCCAAAGGGTGCCGTTCGCGTAGTGCGGAGGAACAGGCCGCAGGGCTCGGGGACTCGCCCTGCGCTACAGGGTTTGGGCGGGGCCGATGGTCTTGCGGATGAAGTTGGCTTCGGCCTGGTCGTAGGGTTGGCCATTGTTGCGGAAAATTTCGTGGAACCATAATTCGGGTTCGTGATCGGTGTAGGGATGTTGCCAGGAATCCCACGGATACCAGGTTTGCGTTTTTCCCGTGACGAGTCCCCAATTGATGGCGCCAACTTTGTATTTCTTGGCGACGGGCAGGATACCTTCGAAGGTGCTGCCTTGCGGGCGCGCCATGTATTCGGTGCAAATGATGGGGCGGTGATATTTCTGCAACTCTTCGACATGCTTCAGAAAATCATCGGGCTTGCTGTAATTGTGAAACGTGAGGATGTCTGACTGTTCGAGCTGGATTTGCTGAATGGGGTCCAGCTTTTCGAAAGAAGCCCAATCGCCGTCCCACAAGCCACTGGTAAGCGGTTGCGTGGCACCGGCTTCGCGCGCCCAGGTGAAGACTTTGGGAAGCATGGCGCGAACGAGATCGCGCTTGTTGGGGATCTCCTGCTTTTCGTAACTGCCATCGTTCATGCCGCCGGGTTCATTCCACACATCCCAACCGAGAATGCGCGAATCCTTGGCGAAAGCGCCGACGACGCCTTTGACGTAAGTCTCCAAGCGTGGGAGTTGCGCGGGATCGCTGAGCGCCGCGGAACCGGGACTCTGTACCCAGCCGGAATTATGCACACCGGGACGCGGGGCACGCTGCTTGCCAAGATGCGGGGCGGGATCCCAGCAGGAATCGAAGAGCACGAAGAGGATGCGGATGTGGTGTTTGTGCGCAATGGTGAGAAACGTGTCGATACGCTTCTGAAAACCGGCGGCGTCCTGCTGCCAGAGAAGATCGTGGAGAAAGACGCGCATGGTATTGAGGCCAATCGATTGCGCCCAGCCCAGTTCAAGGTCGATGCGCCGAGGATCGAAGGTGTCGGCTTGCCACATTTCCAGTTCGTTGATGGCGGTGGCAGGAATGTAGTTGCTGCCGACGAGCCAGGGCTGCTGCGCGTACCAATCGTTGGCGCGTTGCTCGGACCAGCGGGAGGTTGATGCTTGTGCGGAACAAATGATCGCAAAGCCGAGGCAGAGACATGCGAGGACTGCGAAGCGGAACTTCGTCATGGTTAGGGCACCTGTTCGTTTTCAGCCTACAACATTTCGCGGCAATGCGCGGTGGCAAACGAACGGGAAGCAGTTGGTGCGGGTGGAATGAGGAGAGAAGGATAACCTAACGCAAGAAGCGCGATGAGAATTAGGATCTGTCTTAGGGTTCCGGGTCTCCGGGAAAAATATCTGGAACAAATTTAGCAGAAGGAGAGAAGCAAGTTGTCATAGGTTTGTAAAAAGGCGGCAATGGCTTCAAGGTCTGGCAGAAAAGGTAAAGTCCAGAGAAACGGATTCGCCGGGACCGACATTGATTTCCTTGTTTTGCGTACCGTAGGTTTCGTGCCAGGCGGTGATGGTGTAGTGGCCAGGAGGGAGATCGGGGAGAGAGAAACTGCCATCTTCACCAGTAACGGCGAAGTGGCTGGTTTTGAGAACGACAAAATAACCCCTCATCCAAGGATGGATGTTGCACTTGATGGGGATGAATTCCTCGTGATCGTAAGCATACGAAAATGGCGGCGTTCCCGGTGGCTGCATCTTGTTCCACTCGCGATTGATTTTGGCGAGGGGATGAATGTTGTGAGAGAAGGGATCGCTGTTGGAAATGCGGACTTCCTGGCCAACCCGGAAAGCCAGGACGTGCGTGGCGTAATGACAGCCCTGCTGATCGAACGTGACGGGCGTGGAAGGAACGGGAGAATTATCGGTGGCGCCCGCGGAAATATAGACGACGACATTTTTCAGAGAATTGCCGGGGCCCGTAACCACGTTTTCCGGGAATAGCGGCTCGGAGGCGCGCAGTTTGGCGCACTCTGGTTCTTTGGAAACGTCGAGCGGCTTGAGTTTCTGGACCGGGCCGGAGAGCGTGACTTTGCCGCGGATGACGGCGTCTTGCGGCGGCGCAGCGGCGACGAATGCGGGTGCGCAGAATAAAATAAATGCTACTGCAGCGCTGCTTCGTGAATTCATGGCACATCCTCCCACGTACCGTACGGAGGGGCATCGAACAGAACTAGTGATGTTTTCGGACGCGAAGAGACGAAGGGACAGTCCGAGCGTCCCCGATTCCCCAAATACCTCTGAACCTATCCCCACGGAAATTCTAAAAGTATCTGGAATCGGGGACACGCGAAATATCGAGCCGGAGCGTTCAAAAGATAACCCTGTCGGCGAGCAGCTCGACGGGTCAGAATTTGGCCAAGTCTTTGGCGGCGGTGAAGACTTTTTGGGCGTTGGGGAGGAAAGCTTCCTCGAGAGTGGGGGCGTAGGGGACAGGCGTGTCGAGAGAAGCGACGCGGACGACGGGGCCATCAAGATCGTGAAAGGCCTTTTCGAAGAGGATGGCTGAAATTTCGCCAGCGATGCCACCGGTTTTGGTGTCTTCGTGAACGACCAGGCATTTGTTCGTTTTCTTGACAGAGTTGAGGATGGTTTCTTCGTCGAGCGGGATAAGCGTGCGGAGATCGATGACTTCGGCCTCGATGCCTTCTTTCGCGAGGGCGGCGGCGGCTTCGAGGGAAGTGTGCATCATGGCGGCGTAAGAAAGAATGGTGAGATGCTTCCCTTCGCGACGGATGACCGCTTTGCCAAGGGGCACAGTGTAGTCATCGGCAGGAATTTCCTCTTTGATGCGGCGATACAGGAATTTGTGTTCGAAGAAGAGGACCGGATTGTTGTCGCGAATCGCGGATTTTAGCAGACCCTTGGCGTCGTACGGCGTGGAAGGGTAAACGATCTTAAACCCGGGCGTGTGGAGAAAATACATTTCGGGATTGAGCGAGTGGAATGGGCCACCGTGTACGCCGCCGCCGGAAGGGCCGCGAACGACGATGGGTGCAGGCGCGTTCCAGAGATAGTGGCCCTTAGCGACAAAATTGGTCAGCTGGTTGAAGCAACAGGCGATGAAATCGATGAACTGCATTTCGGCGATGGGGCGCAGGCCCAGATAGCTCATGCCACAGGCGGCGCCGATGATGGCGCTTTCGCTGATGGGAGTGTCGATGACGCGCTCCCAGCCGAATTTTTCGAGCAGGCCTTCGCTGGTTTTGAAAGCACCACCGTAGACGCCGACGTCTTCGCCGATAAGGACGACGCGGGGGTCGGCAGCCATTTCTTCGAACATGGCCTGGCGGATGGCTTCGAGAAAGGTGACGGGAGCCATGGCTAGCGGCCGCCTTTCTTGGCGGATTTTTTGGGTGCGGATTTCTTGACCGGCGGAGGCGCGGATTTTTTCATGAGCTTGATGGGCGCCGCATCTTTTTCCGGGCTGACCGCTGCGGGAGGGACGTCGCCGAAATGGATGGGTGCGGCGGCGCCACGGGAAGAAGACACGCCACGACCGAAACCTTCGACGATCCAGACGGGCTCGACGCTGGATTTAGGCGGGAGAAGTTCGTCGATGGGCCGCTCCCATTTCGGTTGAATGTTGTGACATTCCGGCCCGGTGCAATAGACGCCCTGAGCGGCGGTTTCCGGCGGGGGCATGGGGGAATTTTCGGCGAACTCACGTTCCTTTTCGAGGAGAGAGTGAATCTTGTGTTCGATTTCTTTTCTGCCCTTGGCATCGAGCAGCTTTTCTTTGGTGAGAAATTCTTCGTAGAGCGTGATGGGATCACGCTTCTCCCAAAAAGCACGCTGATCTTTAGGAACATATTCTGCGGGATCGTGCTGAGCGTGGCCGCGGCGGCGAAAGGTTTTGGCTTCGATGAGGATGGGCCCTTCACCATTGCGCGCGCGTTCAACCGCTTCCTTGGCGGTGGTGTAAACGGCGACAACGTCGTTGCCATCGATGATGTAGCTGGAAATTCCGTAGGCCTTGGCACGGTCGGCGAGGTTTTCTAGAGGGACCTGTCGACGAACCGGGGTGGAATACGCCCAAAGGTTATTTTCGAGGATGAGGACGAACGCGGCTTTTTGGGAGGCAGCGAGATTCAATCCTTCATGAAAGACGCCGGTGGAGCTGCCCCCATCGCCGATCCAGGTCATGGTGACGATTTTCTGGCCGAGATAACGGCCGGCCATGGCAACGCCGGTCATGACGGGAATGAGATCGCCAAGCATGGAGATGGGGGAAACGATGTGGAGATTATCGAGATCGCCGAAATGGCTGGTGCCGTCTTTGCCCTTGGTGGGCGAAGTGTACTTGGCCATGTGCTGCGTGAAAATGTCGCGCGGAGGAACGCCTTTGACCAGGAGCGCACCGATATTGCGGATCATCGGCGCCATCCAGTCGCGTTTCTCGAGAGCGTAGGCGGTGCCAACGGAAATGGCTTCCTGCCCGAGAGAGGCGTAGAGGCCACCGACGATTTTGTTCTGGCGAAAGAGGTTGGTCATCGCGTCTTCGACCTCGCGATTGAGGCGCATGTAGTAGTAGAGGTCGAGATATTGCTGGCGCGAGAGTTTTTGCGGCTTTACGGGGGTTTCCGAAGCAGGCATGTGGTGGCTCTCCGAGTCGGTGGTCGCTGGTCGGGTTCCTATCTTAAGGCTAAGGCGGGGTTGTAGGCCAATGCAGGGATTCTACGAGGAAGCGCGTGGGGTGACGCGTTTGATCAGGGACTGGGCGTCGAAGGGGGCACGAACTTTGGTGTCGTTGTCGAAGTAGACGAAGACATCGCGAGGTTTGGATTTGGCAGGCTTTATCTTGAGGATGTTGTCGGAGGCAGGTTGGCCGCCGCTGGCCCACTTGAGAGCCCAGTCGGCCCATCGATTGAGCGACTTCTTATCGTAGCCGCTGGCGTACAGCACTTCGGAACCGTGCAAGCGACAATACACAAAATCCGAGGTGACATCGGTGATTCTGGGCCATTCGACCGTGTCGGCACAGACGATCGCCACGTCGTACTTCTTGAGAAGGTCGAGAAATTCGGGAATGGCGAAACTGGGGTGGCGGATTTCGATGGCGTGGCGGAGCTTATGATGATCGTCCACACCTTCGAAGGCCACACGCTTTTTCATCCACGCGTCATGATTTGAGGCGAGGTACTTTGCGGCGGCGGTGTCGTGCGGCAGCATCTTCAGAAACTTTTCCATTTTTTCGGCATCGAGTTTGAAGTTAGGCGGAAACTGCCAGAGGAACGGACCCAACTTTTCGCCGAGCAGCAGAACGCCCGAAGCCAAGAAATTCGCCAGCGGCGCTTCGACTTCGCGGAGGCGCTGAATGTGCGTGATGTAGCGCGGGCCCTTCACGGAAAATTTGAAATTCGCCGGCGTGGCGGAATACCAGGCTTGGAAGCTGGACGGCCTTTGCAGCGAGTAAAAGGTACCGTTGATTTCGAGAGAGGTAAGCTGATTGGAGGCGAATTCCAATTCCTGGCGCTGCGGCAATTTTTTCGGGTAGAAAACGCCACGCCAGGGCGGGTAGCGCCAGCCGGAAATGCCGATACGAATATCGCCGGTTTTAGGCATCAGGGGATAAAGGTTGCGGCATCTCGGGGAGAAAACGCAATACGAAAAAACCGTTATGAGCAGGATGGCGCGAAGGTCGGAACCAAGGGGTGCATGGCGCTTGCGTTGAGATCCTTCAGCCGCGAAGGGCGCGGCTTCAGGATGACAACAGCGTGTGTGGCGAGGCGCACGCTACGAGTTGGAGACTGCGGTCAGGTGGGACTCGAGTTCTTCGCGGGAAATTGGGCGGAGTGTGCGGGAGAAAAGGTTGGCCAAGTGATGCGAGAGACGGGGCTTTACTTCCGTTGACGCGACACTGCGCTGGAGAAGTTTCTCGAGGGAAGTGGCTTTCCGGTCGGCGATGCCGCACGGGACGATGAGATCGAAGTAGCGCAGATCGGTGGAGACATTGTAGGCAAAACCGTGAGAGGTCACCCAGCGGCTGATATGGACGCCAATGGCGGCAAGTTTTTCTTCGGCGGGTGCGTTCGCCTCAGGGATTGAAACCGCTTGATCATTTGTAGCGCTTGGCTCGACTGAAGTTGAAGTTGTGCCCGCCCGGAGAACGCTCTTAAGGCCGTTGCTCGCGGACTGAACCCAGATGCCGGTTTTTCCGGGAACGCGATAAGCGGTTACGCCGAAATCGGCAGAGGTGCGGATCATAGCTTCTTCGAGTGTGCGCACGTACCAGCCGACATCGCGTTTGATTTTGTCGAGATTGACGATGGGATAGCCCACGATCTGGCCTGGACCGTGATAAGTGATGTCTCCACCACGGTTGGTTGCGTGGAGTTCCACATTTTTCTGGCGGAGAACATGTTCGGAGGCGAGAAGATTGCTGCGATTGGCGTTGCGGCCGAGGGTAATGACGTGGGGATGCTCACAGAGAAGAAGGACGTCGTCGATAGCGTTGGCTTTGCGAGTGGAGACGAGACGCTGCTGGAGGGCGTAGGCGTCGCTGTAGGAAATCAAGCCCAGGTCGGTGGTGAGAAGGTCGGGCATAAGAGAAGACGAAGTGTAAGAGTTTAAGGTGTAAAAGTTCTCAGCGTTATCGCCGTCCTTTTCATTTGCGGTTGAGATCCTTCGAGCCCAACTGCGGCTCTCAGGATGACATGCCACGCGCGGTGCCGAAAGCGGGCTGACAATTTCGAAAGACAAATGCGCCCGACTCGAGAGGCCGCCCGCCCTGAGTTGCAAAGGGCTTGCCGGCCGCTACACGTTAATCTGGAGGCCACGGACGGAGGCGAAGGCGTCGCCCATGGCTTCCCAAACTGTCGGGTGGGCGTGGACCATGTGCATCATGTCATCGATGGTGCCTTCGAGATTCAGGACCGCAGCGGCTTCCGCGAGAATTTCCGTGGCGAGCGGGCCGATGATGTGGATGCCAAGCACTTCGCCATACTTTTCATCCGACACCACTTTGATAAAGCCGCCATGATTGCCGAGGATGGTGGCTTTGCTGTTGCCCACGAAGGGAAACTTGCCGGTCTTGACGGCATAGCCCGCTTCTTTGGCCTGCTTTTCGGTCAGGCCGATGGAACCGATCTGCGGCTCGCAATAGGTGGCGTTGGGAATGCGCGTCTTCAACAGTTTTTGCGTGGGCTGGCCCTTGATGTGGGTGACCGCGATAATGCCTTCCATCATAGCGGCGTGCGCGAGCTGCGGCATTCCAGCAACGATGTCGCCGACGGCGAAAAGGCCGGGCTCGGCGGTTTGGAAGTGCTCGTCAACGTGGACGAAGCCGCGCTCAAGTTTGGCTTTGGACTTTTCGAAGCCGCAATTTTCCGTGAGGGGCTTGCGGCCAACCGCGAGAAGCAACTTTTCGGCTTGCAGCGTTTGCGCCTTGCCGTCTTTATCCTTGAAGGAAACGGTGACGCCCTTGGCGTCTTTCTTGACGGCATCGACGCTGCAGCTGGTGAAAACGTTGATTCCCTTTTTCTTGTAGGTCTTCTCGAGCTCGGCGGAAATTTCTTCATCCTCCACGGGTACGACGCGGGGCAGCGCTTCGAGAATGGTTACTTGCGTGCCGAAAGAGTTGTAGATGGAAGCGAACTCGACTCCGACGGCTCCAGCGCCCACGACGATGAGCGTCTTCGGGATGCTGGGCAGCTCGAGGATCGAACGGTTGGTGAGAATCTGTGTGTGATCCGGCTCGATGCCCGGCAGCGATTTCGCTTCGGAGCCGCTGACGAGCAAAACATTGCTGGCTTCTATCGTGGATTTCTTGCCGTCTTTTTCGACGGAGATTTTTCCGGGACCTTCGTAGCGTCCCCAACCCTGGACCCACTCTACTTTATTTTTCTTGAAGAGGAATTCGATACCTTTGGCGTGCTTGGTGACGATTTTGTTTTTGCGCGCGAGGATATTGGCCCAATTGATCTTCAGGCCGGAAACTTCGAAGCCCAGTTCGGCACCGTTCTTAAAGTGGTCGTACACGTCGGCGTGATGCAGAAGAACCTTGGTGGGAATGCAGCCAACGTGGAGACAAGTGCCGCCGAGGAAGGGATCCTTCTCGACCACGACGGTTTTCAGGCCGAGTTCACCAGCGCGGATCGCGGAAACATAGCCGCCCGGTCCACTCCCGATAATCGCAACGTCATATTTCGCCACGCTGTATTCTCCCTTCGCAATGACCGCAGACTCGTCCACCACAATCGCCGCAAACCCCACTAAAACAGAGCGTACAACTTGTTTTCCGACCCACAAGTCGGACCAGGGCAAAACTCATTAGATGCCAGACGAGAGCGTGCGGGTAGAACCCAGTGAAAACCAGACAGAGCCCGACCAACAGGGAATTGTAACAGCGGGTAAAGGAAGGTCGCAATGCGAGGAAAGAGCGAAGCGTGGCAAAGGAATTTCGTTTTGGAACGAAACACGGTACCGGGACTTCGTCAGATTTTACCTTAAAGTACTATTTTATCTAATACCACTTTCCTATTCCAGTGTTACCATATCGACATCTATTTTCTGGTTTAATTGCCGTCGCGAAGCCTAGGTCGCCACGACAGAAGAACGGAGGCGAGTATGCCGGGGGATCGCGGAGTTCGCTGGCAGTGTCCGGATCGAAATTGCAACTGGTCATTCGTAGGCACAGCGGTAGCGCAGCACGACGCTGGACCGCGCTGTGTGTGCGGACGAACCATGAGGCGGGGAGATAGCGTACCAGCGTTTCAGTATCTGGATTTTTTGCGCGAGGATCCTGCAGAAGAGGAAGCGCTCGAAGTGGAGAAGGAGTAAGCGGCCATGCGGGCAATGAAAGTGGAACTGCTGCACGGAGCAGATGCAACACCACTGGTGGTAAAAGGAACGTCCGAGAAGACATTTTTTGGATTGGGAGCGTTTACCGGGGTGGTGCTACTGCTGGGTGGAAGTTATTTGATGGTTGAGGCGCTGATCGATCCGCTGCACGCTTCGGATGCGAGTGTGATTACCGCGGGATTCGCGTTGGCGCTCTCCAGTTTCTTGCTGGTTTATTTTGTGTACCCGCGAAGGCGTATGGAACTGGCCAAGCGAGAGTTTGAGGAACGGGAAGAGGCCAAGTCCAACGGGCCGATTCTAACGGTTTACGGAGAAACGGTACAAAACCGGATGGTCGCCAAACAAGTGTTGGGAGAAGGAAAGAATCTCCCGGGGCCCATGTGAGTGGCAGGTCAGGCGCTGGCGGCTGCAGCCAGATAGTTTTTCTCTAAAATCAGGCGATGATGGCGCTCGTGGCCGGCGATGATGAAGGCCAAGGCGAGCACGCTGACTTCTTTTTGGCTGGCGGTGCCACGACGCTGCCAAGCAGCATCGTCGAGCGAACGAATCAGGTGAATAGTAGACTCGCGAACACACGAAAACTCTTC
This sequence comes from Candidatus Acidiferrales bacterium, assembly GCA_963759275.1. Lineage (GTDB taxonomy): Bacteria > Acidobacteriota > Terriglobia > Acidiferrales > UBA7541 > Acidiferrum. The sequence continues at coordinate 141,350 of CAVWYZ010000008.1, forward strand.
CAAAAGGTCCGAGAGCTTGCGGGCGGAAAAATTGCCATTAGTGATGTAACCGTTTTGTTCAAAGCTGGCGAGGGGAGTCTGATCGCCGCGCGCGATGCGCAGGATTCGGTAAGAGAAGATACGCTCGGCGTCCGTTACATGACCCAGGACTTCCTTGATGGACCATTTGCCGGGAGCGTAACGAAATTCGGCTTGCTGTTCGGAAAGCGGCGAGAGCAGGTTAACGAGGTCGCGCCGCTGATCCTTGAGAATTTCCAGGAAATCACCGCTAGGAACGAGCGAGACGTAGTTTTCATAGAAGAGGGCGTAGTCGCCCTGTTGCGGGCGTTTCTGTGTCATGATTTCGTTACCTCCAGGTAGGCCGGAGAGAAAATTATAACGCGGAAGGGCGATGGGCGAACTGAACTTCAAGACCATGCGGGTGGCGTTCCAGGGAGAGCCGGGGGCGTTCAGCGAAGCGGCGGCAGTGCAGTTGCTTGGCGAAGGGATTCGCACAATACCGCGAACCACGTTCGACGCCACGTTTCGCGCGATTGCGGAGGGAGCGGCAGATGCGCTGCTGCTGCCGGTGGAAAATACGCTGGCGGGTTCCGTGGTGCGAGTGTATGACCTGTTGCTGGAAAGCCCACTAGAAATTTGCGGGGAAACGATTCTGCCCATTGAACACCATCTGATGGCTTGCCCGGGCGCCGCCTTTGAAGAGATTCGCGCGGTGGCGTCGCATCCGGTGGCCTTGGCGCAATGTGAACTTTTTTTCGAGCGGCATCCCGGACTCAAGCGGGTTCCTGCGGAGGACACCGCCGGCAGCGTGCGGGAGATGATGGGGCGAGGCGACAAGAGCTGCGCGGCGATTGCGGGACGTCCGGCGGCGGGCCGCTACGGTGCGGTGATTTTGCGCGAGAGCATCCAGGATAACGCGGAGAACTTCACGCGATTTGTGTTGTTGCTGCCTCCGGAAGAGGCGCAGCGGTATCGCGGGAAGGATGCGAAGAAAATGTCGCTGGCCATGCGGTTGGCGCACAAGCCGGGGGCGCTCCTGGCTTCGCTGGAGCCATTTTCGCGGCATGGCGTGAATCTACTGAAAATCGAGAGCCGGCCGATTCATGGGAAACCGTTTGAGTATCAGTTTTATGTGGACGTGGAAGCGGAGAAGCACGAGCAATTGGAGAAAGCGTTGAAGGAAGTGCGCGCGGCGACGAGTGATTTGCGGGTGTTGGGGTTGTATGGGGCGGCGCGGCGGTAGGAAACGATACATACCTTTGATCACGCTGCCCGTGCCTCAGAAAAGGTCGGAGTGCGTGCCGGTTCTGGCCAGATACAGCTCCTGTTTCTTCTTATCTGTGCGATAGATCAATAGCCAATCTGGCTCAATATGACAGTCGCGATAATGGGACCAATTTCCGCTTAGGGGATGGTCGCGGCAACGTGGTGGTAACGGCTGTTCATCTGCGAGCAGCGAGACGACCGCTTCCAATTTCGCTAAATCTTTGCCGCGACGAATCGCTTTCTTGGTGTCACGTTGGAACTGGGAACTGCGGACGATCGCCAACATCACTTTCTCAAGTCTGCGAACATCTCCCGCGCATTTGCATAGCGTTTACCTTTCCCCGCGTCCAGCTCTCGCATTGCCTTTCGGGATTTGGCATTTGGCACTTCCAGGGAAAACGGAAAGGCTTGTTCCGCCGCGACGCGAACCAGGAGGATTCGAACGGCATCCGAGACCGAGAGACCCATCGCGTCCAATGCCAGCTCAGCTTTTTCTTTCACGTCCTCTTTAATACGGACATGCACCATCGTTGTACCCATAGACTTATGCCTCCTTGAGAAGCCGCGCGGCGCAAGGTACTGCGCTTCAAGGCCTATACACATTGTATCTCAATTTGTATCAGGAATCGACACCCCTGCGCACCGATGTCCTCGAGCAGGGCAAAGAATCAGTTGCTGGCAGTGGTGGTTTTGGGTGGCGCGACCAAGTCGGGCGGCGGGCCGATGTTGTCGGGGAGTTTGCCGTTGAGAGCATCGAGGAAAGCGAGGAGGTCGTCGCGTTCATCGAAGGTGAGGCGATCGAGGGAGTGGATTTCCTTGTCGAGATGGGGATTCCAATTGCCGCCGCCGATGTAGTGGGCGAGTGCGTCTTTAACGGTGGGAAAAGTGCCGTCGTGCATGTAGCGGCCGCGGTTGGCGAGGTTGCGCAAGCTGGGAGTTTTGAAGCAGCCCATATCCGCGTCGGCCTTCGTAACGGCGTAACGACCGACATCGCTTAATTCGCCGCGCGTGTCCGCGCCGACGCCGAGGTTGTGAAACTTATTGTCGGTGAAGAGCGAGTACTCTTTGCCGATGGTGTGACAAACCTCGCAGTTCCCTTTCTTGGGACTCATGAAGATTCTCAGGCCGGCTTGTGCGGAGGCAGGCATGGCCTTGAAATCGTGGCCATAGTAGAAACGATCGAAGGGCGAATCTCCGGCAATGACGGTGCGTTCGAAGGAGGCGATGGACTTGGCGACCATATCGATGGTGATCTGATCCGTGCCCCAGGCAGTCTTGAACTGTTCTGGATATTTTGCGTCGGCCTGCAGGCGCTTCACCACGCCGTCGAGGGTATGAGCCATTTCCACGGGATTGGCCATCGGCCCTTTGGCTTGCTCTTCCAGGCTGGGAGCGCGGCCATCCCAGAATTGCGTTGTGAAATAGGCGGAATTGATGACCGTGGGAGCGTGGCGCGTGCCCGTTTTCTTGCCGACGCCCTCGGATACGGGACGATTGTCGGAGAACGCAAATTGCGGAGCGTGGCAGGACGCGCAAGAGATCGTGCCATCGACTGAGAGAAGCGGGTCGTAGTAGAGACGACGACCAAGAGCGATGGTTTCCTCGGTCGGCGGATTGTCTGCAGGAATGGGAACGGGAGGCAAGCCGAGGGGAGTTTTGATCTGGACGATTTTGCCAATAGGCATAACTGGTGAAGCGGCCGACTGCGCGTGGGCAGGGGCGAAGGCCAAGGCAGCGAGGCACAAGGCGCCGAGGACAAACAGGGCAAGGATAAGGACACACAGAGTGAGTTTCATGAGGAGGGCCCTCCGTGGAACGGAAGGGTAGCAGCGGAACGGCAAGAGATTCAGTGACCCGAGACACAAAGAGCCTTGGCGGTCCACGGGGGGCGGATGTGGAACCACCAAGGCTCTGCGTGCGTGACCTAGTTGGACGAGAGGGTCAGCAATAGCTGCAGGCTTCGTCACCGTTGATGTTGCTCGAAATGTCCTTAATACGGCGGAGACGGCCGCTGAGACGGTCGGCAAGTTGATGCCGCGCGCGCCACAGCCGCGCCTTCAAGGTGTTTTCGGTGACGCCAAGCTTCTTGGCGGCTTCGCCGGTGGAGTAGCCTTGGACTTCGCGAAGAACGAACGCGGTGCGAAGCAAGGGAGAAAGTTCGTCGAGATTTTCGTTAATCATCTCGCGAATCTCCGTGCCGGCGTAAAGCTGCTCGGGATCCGGACCGTCGTCAGCGAAGCGTTCGGCGGCGGGCAGCTCGTCCTCGTGATGAGTCTCATCGAGAGAGACGGCTGGACGAGCCTTGGCGCTGCGGCGCTTCATGAGCGCGGCGTTGATGACGATGCGCGTGAGCCAAGTGGAAAATTGCGAGCGGCCTTCGAAACGCTTCAGATTGCGATAAGCCGAAAGCAATCCATCCTGTAGGGCATCTTCCGCATCTTCGGCATTGCCCAAGACGCGAAGCGCGGTTTGGAATAGCGGACGGTGATAGCGGCGAAAAAGAGTTTCAATCGCCTGCGCATCCCCGCGCTGACCCGCGCGAATCAGCTTGTCTTCGCTAACTTGCGTGGTATTTATCACTTGCGTAGCCATTTGCGTTGCCATTTGCTCCCCCCATGTAGACCCGTAAGAGTCCATTAGACGAAAAAAGTTACAGTAGTGTTTCTCCCCTAGTGAACGGGCACGCTCCCGCCGCTCATCTTTGGCCGTTTGAGTAAGAAAAACAGCGGAATGATGGCGAAGAAAACGACACCCAAGAGTTTGAAATCGTCGACAAACGAAAGCATGGCAGCTTGGCGCTGGATCATGCCGTAAATCATTCCCTCGGCGCGGGCCGCGGCGTTGGCCGCCGAGGAACCGGAGGCGGTGAAACTGGTGGTGAGCGCCGCCACCATGTTGCGGTAGGCGCTGCTATAGACGTTCACATGCTCGCCAAGCTGCGCCATGTGGAATTGTGTGCGGCGCTCGAGCAGCGTGGTTACCGAAGCGATACCGACGCTGGCGCCGATGTTGCGCGCGAGATTGATGATGCCGGTGCCCATGTTGGTTTGTTCCCTGGGCACGTAAGCAAAAGCGGAAACGTTAATGGGAATAAACAGGAATGCCAAGCCGAAGCTTTGCAGCATGCGGCCGTAAACGGCATGGCGATAATCGATCTGCAGATTCCACCCGGCCATCACGAATAGCGCCAGAGCGGACACGACACAGCCAAAGGTAATGAGGTAGCGGGGACTGACCCTCGAGACCAAGACACCCACTACGGGCATCATGAGCATGATGACCGCACCTCCCGGTGAGAGAGCGAGGCCGGCGAGTTCCGCGGAGTAGCCAAGCAGTTCCTGAAGGAGCTGCGGGATCAGTACGGTGCTGGAGTACAGCACGAACCCGAGGAAAAACATGGCGGTGGTGGCGATGGCGAAATTGCGATTTCGGAGCATACGGAAATCCACGATGGGATCCTTGGTACGCAATTCCCAAATGATTCCGGCGATGACCCCGATCAACATGGTGACGACGAAGAAGCGGATAAAGTTGGACGAGAGCCAATCTTCGCGCTGACCTTTGTCCAGGATGATCTGCATGCTGCCGAGGCCGAGGCTGATCAGTCCGAGTCCGATGTAATCGACGCGGAAGCCTTCTTTGAGATTGACGCGCTTCATGTACGGCGGATCGGAAACCAGGAAGTAGGTCAATGTCAGCGAAATGATGCCGACGGGCACGTTGATGTAGAAAATCCAGCGCCAGGAATAGTTGTCGGTGATCCAGCCGCCGAGCCACGGGCCGATGGTGGGCGCGACAACAACCGCAATGCCGTAGACGGCGAAGGCCATGCCGCGTTTGGAGATGGGAAATGTGTCATTGAGGATGGCCTGTTCGCTGGGCTGCAGGCCCCCGCCGCCGACTCCCTGAAGAATGCGGAAGACGACGAGCATGCCGAGGCTGGCGGCAAAGCCGCAAAGGAAAGAACTGATGGTGAAGATGGCCACGCAAATCATGTAGAAGCGTTTGCGGCCGATGACGGAGGAAAGCCAGCCAGAGAGCGGAAGAATGATCGCGTTCGAAACTAGATAAGACGTGAGCACCCAGGTGGACTCATCGGCGCTGGCAGAGAGATTGCCGGCGATGTGCGGAAGCGCCACGTTGGCGATGGAAGTATCGAGAACTTCCATAAACGTGGCGAGCGTAACCGTGATGGCGACCACCCAAGGGTTGATCGAGCCATCCGGCATCCGCAGCTTCGATTTGAGTCTTTGCAACATAGGCCTGTCGAATGCACTCCGTTACTTGGTCACAACAGTTGCTTCCACGTTCATGCCGGGCCGCAAAATAGCGACGTCCGGAGAAATGGGATCGAGAACAATCTTCACCGGGATGCGTTGAACAACCTTTACGTAATTGCCGGTGGCGTTTTCGGGCGGGAGCAAGCTAAGCACTGCGCCGGTGGCACCCGCAATGGAATCCACGTGGCCATCGAAAGTTTTGCCGTAGGTGTCAGACTTGACGTAGGCCTTCTGGCCCGGCTTCATGTTGCGCAATTGCGTTTCCTTGAAGTTGGCGGTGACCCAGACGTTCTGAAGGGGCACGACAACCAAAAGACCTTGGCCCGCCTGGACGATCTGACCGGGCTCCACGGATTTGTGGGTGGCGACACCGTCGACGGGAGCGACGATGTTGCAATAGCTGAGATTGAGCTGCGCGGCGTCGAGCGCGGCGCGAGCGCGATCGACACTGGCGAGTTTCGCCTGGGCATCAGCGGAGCGCATCTGCACACTTCGCTCGTTGGCGTGCGCGGAATTCACACCGGCCTTGGCGCCTTCGACGCGCGCCTTGGCGGCGTCGAGTTGCGCACGAGTGATATCGACGTTGCGCTTGGCCTGCGCGAGGCGTTGTTCGTCGGCAACCAGTGAGCTGGCGGTGGCGTCGGCGTTGGCTTTGGCGGCGTCGTACTGTTGCTTGGATATTTCGCCCTTTTCCATGAGCGGCAAATATCGATCGAGATCCGCTTTTGCGAGTTGCGCGTTCGCACGGCTGCGCGCGATGTTCGCTTCGGCAACGGCGAGGTCGGCAGTCTGGGCCTCATCGTAGGTGGCTTGAGCTCGCGCCAAGTCGGCTTGCGCGCCAAGCAACTGAGCATCGGCGTTCGAGGTGCCACTGGCGACAGTCTCGCTGGTGCGCGGCACATCCACACCGGCGGAACGCGCTTCCCCTCCGGCGAGAGCGAGTGCGGCTTTGGCCTGGTCGACAGAGGCTTGATAATCCGCGGGATCGATCTGGACGATCACTTGACCGGCCTTCACCGGCTGGTTGTCATCGACGAGCACCTTGGCGACGCGGCCGTAGATTTTCGAAGCGACGGGGGTGATGTGCCCATCGACCTGGGCATCGTCTGTGGATTCGCGATTGCGATAATACAAGAACAGCGCGAGGACCGCGATCACCAGAATAGCGCCGGCAAACATCAGGCCACGGCGGAGTTTAGGGCTAGCCAGGGGTTTCGCCGGGGCCGGTTCGGACTTTGGCGGTTCCGCAGCCGGCACCTTTACATTCGCGGCATTTTCCAAACCAACATCGATCTCCACACTCATCGTGTCCTCACTTCGCGTAGGTCTTTTCCATCTGTCCGATGGCACGTGCATAGTCCGCGCGAGCTTGGTTGAAGCGATACAGCGCGGCGATTTGATTGTCGTTGGCCCGGGAAAGTGCATCCTGGGCTTGAATCACTTCAATGTTGTTGGCCACACCAGCCTTAAAACGGTCGCGGGCCTGATCGACTTCATCTTTGGCGAGTTTTATGCCGAGATTGGCGACTTGTACTTCGTTGCGGGCGGACTGCAAGTTCAAGAGAGAGGTTTTGACGTCGAGAGCGATCTGGTTGCGAAGGTCGGCCTTCTGCTGCTCTAGCTTTTGCAGCTCGAGATCCGATTTAGTGACTTCCGCCTTGATACGGCCGCTGGTAAAGATCGGCACGTCAAAGGACGCCTGGTATTGATAGGTGGGAATGCCGTTGTTGATGTTGGTGCCCAGGTACGCCCAGTTGCCGTCAAAGCGCAGTGAAGGCAAGCGCTCGTATTGTGTGGACTGCTTGTCGAATTTCGCGGACTTCTCACGAGCCGCAATGGCCTTCCACTCTTCGCGGGCGGACAAGGCCTGATCAATGCTCGAGTCGACCTCGGGTTGCGGCGTATCGAAAAAGCTGAGGGAATCGGCGAGCTCAATCTTCTGTCGGGGGTCGAGGTTGAGAAGCTTACTCAGGCCGAAGAGCGAAGCGTCGCGGTCATTCTCCGCTTGAATCAGCACCTGTTTTTCGTTTTGCAGCTCGACGTTGGCGCGCAGCGTGTCGATTCCGGTGCCTACACCTTCTTTCTGCAGGTCGGCGGCTTGATCGTAGAGAGCCTGCGCCAGTTCGACGCGTGAGCGAGACGCTTCCACATTGGCGACGGAGCGCAAGGTGCCGATGTACTGAGAAACTACCAGCAGAATGACCTGTTCGCGGGTCGAGAGGCTATCGGCCTTCGACGCCGTTACGTTTTCCCGCGCGGCCTGGTAGCGCTTCCACAGGGAAAGGTCGATGATGGGCGAGCTGAATGTGGGGCCCGCGGAAAATATTTGGTATGGCCCAACGTGCCCGGGCAATTGAGGAGAGCCGGGAAAGATCGGCTTGCCACCGAACTCGGCCTGGAGGTTGACGCGATTGGCAGAATCCGCAACGCGCAGATTGGCTTGCGGCAAGAACGCTGAACGCGAGATGTTTTTGTCTTGCACACTTTCCGCGGCATTAATCAGCCCGATCTGTTGCGTGGGATTCTGCTTGATCGCCAGAGCAACAGCTTGTTCGAGGGTGAGCCGCTGCGTGGGAGCAGTAGCCGCCGAAGCGGCGCCGCTTTGTTCCTGGCCGCGCACGAACGCTGGCGTCACGAGCAGGCTGAAAAAGACAATGTAAAAGATAATCGGAGAACCTTTCGGCCTCTTGGTTTTGCTGGAGGCGCTGGTGGCATCAGTGGTAGAGATTTCGCCGACAATCGCCTGGTTTAAACAACCTTCCGCTTGAAATTCGGCGCCGAGGCGGTGCATTTCGCGAAGAAGCATCTTTCCGGAGTTATCGATAAAGCTGACACCGCAAAGATTCACGGTGAATTTCTGTCTTGGGGAAGCGGCATACAATTCGCGCCAGCACTGTTCGACGGTAGCGACGGAAGGGCCGGCGATACGGCCCTCGATGGTCAGAACGGTCTTGGTGCGTTTGGTTTCGGTGGTAATTCTAAGCATGGATACCTTCTTGGAGCACTGCGAATGTAGCACGATTTGGGCCACCGATGGCTCGCCGCGATTTCATGCTAAGTTACATAATGTGATATACTTATAGAATATTTCAGCAATGTTACGATTTGTCATGTGCCCATATTATAGCATTAGACAACATATTCACTGATTCTATAATGCCCATATAACGTCATGTTAGATCGCGGCGCGGCGACGGACAGTTGAGGGACCGCCTGCTATGCAGCCTCGACGATGTTGACGGGTGGCCGCATCCACCCGGGGATCGGGGTAGGACTCAAAAGTCAGGGATGCTTTTCGAGGGCGGAAAGGGATTTGCTGTGAAACCGCGGTTTTGTGTTACCGCAACGGCGACTTAGTGTTTTACGGCGATGGCCTGCATCTCGAAGTGGCCGCCGCCGAGGATGGAAGCTACGCCGATGAACTCGCGGGCGGGCAGGTCTTTGGTGAAATAGCTCTTATAAATGGTGTTGAACTTGTCATAGTTAGCGAGATCGGTACAGGAGATCTGCACGTAGACGAGATCATCCATGGTGAAGCCCGCCTGGGTCAGCAGGGTTTTGTACGAACTCATCAGGTTCGTGATTTCGTCCTCAATCTTGGCCGGCGGTTTGTGGGTCGCGGGGTCAAAACCGATGTTGCCGGAAATGTAGAGCGTGTTGCCCACCAGGATCGCGTTGCTGAACGCGGCCTGCGGCGAACGATCCGGCAAGTTAATGACTTTGCGCGGGGCCTGCTGGTCCGGTTGAGAAAGAGCAGAATGCACGGAGAAGAATCCGGCAACGGCGAGCAAAGAGCCGAGAAAAAGCACGCGACGATTCATAAATGAATTCTCCCTATAGACGAGAAATGCGAAGAGCCGGAGGACCGGAGTGTAGTCCGCGAGCCGTGGAACGGCAAGAGGAAATGCGTTCTGCTAAGATGCAAGGTTTCCGGGGAGAATAGGGAAAATGAAAAACGCGTGGATCCGTTGGATGGTGGCGTTAGCGGTGTTGGCTGCGGCGGGATGGGCGGCGGCGGCGCAAAGCGATCTGGACCAAAAGGTCGACAGCAACATCGCGGACTGGGTAGGAACGTACAAGCACCTGCACGCGAATCCGGAACTATCCACACAGGAGAAAGAGACGTCGGCACTGGTAGCGGGTACGCTGCGCAAGCTGGGCTACGAGGTGACTGATCATTTTGGGGAGTATGAGGATCCCAAGTTAGTGTCCTACGGCGTAGTGGCAGTGCTAAAGAATGGTTCCGGACCAACGGTTTACGTGCGAACGGAACTGGATGCGCTGCCGGTGCGAGAGAACACCGGTTTGCCGTATGCGAGCAAAGTCACCGTGAAGCGCGCGACAGATGAGGTGGGCGTTATGCATGCGTGCGGGCACGACCTGCACATGACCGTGTTTCTGGGCACCGCGAAAATGTTGCAAGAAGAAAAAAGCCACTGGAGCGGCACGGTGGTGATGATTGCGCAACCGGCAGAGGAAACCGTTGGCGGAGCAGCGGCGATGCTGCGCGCGGGATTGTATCAGAAATTTCCCAAGCCAGATTATGTGGTGGCGCTGCATGACCACTACGCGATAGCGGCAGGGAAAGTGGCATGGCGCGAAGGACCGATGCTGGCGGGCGCCGATGCGGTGGACATTACGATCCGCGGATTCGGAGGGCATGGCGCTGCACCACAAACGACGAAAGATCCGATTATGATCGCGTCAGAGTTGGTGGTGTTTCTGCAGACGATTGTGAGCCGGGAAGAAGATCCGCTTCAGCCCACGGTAATCACGGTCGGTTCATTCCATGCAGGCACCAAGCACAATATCATTCCCGACGAGGCGCACTTGCAGCTGACGGTGCGAACGATGACGCCGGAACAACGGGCGAAAACGCTGGCCGCGATTACGCAGGCGGCGAACGGAATTGCCGCTGCGGCGGGTGTACCGGCGGATCACGCGCCGATCATTACCATTTCCAAGGACGGCGTGCCCGCCACTATTAACGACCCGGCATTGACGCGACGCATGGCCGCCGCGATGGAAAAAGAGCTGGGAAAAGAGAATGTGTTCCAGGGACAGCCGATCATGGCCAGCGAGGATTTCAGTTTGTTCGCGCTGAGCGACCCGAAGCCGGCGATCAGCATGTTCTGGCTGGGCGCGGTGGATCCGGCAAAGATAAAGGATGCACAGGAGCATGGCACGCGTCTGCCGAGTTTGCACTCCAGCGAATTTGCGCCATTGCCGGAGCCGTCGATTCGCACGGGGGTGAGGGCGATGACTGCGGCGGTAATGGATTTGCTGAAGAAGTAATGGCGCGGATACGGAAAGTTGGGACCGGCGACAACGGGGGTGATTAGCGCGTTGTTGCCGGAGGTGGAGCCTGTGCAGTGGGAGCCGCCTGGGGCGCGGGTGGCGTGGCAGGAGCAGGCGGATTCGCGGGAGCTTCGGGCTTAGCCTCTTTCTTCCCGGTAGCGATTTCTTTCACAATGGCGGCGGTGCGGTCCTTGCTGAGTTTGCAGGCGGGGTCATAGATGCGGCATTGCGCGAGGGTGAGCTGGCATCCGCAGGTACACGCTTCCGCATTAAATTTGTGGAGCGCGACGGCGCGCTGCTCGGGAGTGAGTTCCTCGGTATCGACGCCGGGCAGCATGGTGGCGCGATCGGCATGCTTCAGGAAGATTTCGCCGGTGTCGCGAAAGGTTTCGATTCTGGCAGAAACGGCGAGATTCAGAAGAGCGCGCACTTCGGTTTCGTACAGGGCGGGATTGTACAAGCCCACGTGTTTCTGAACGACGCGGCCCTCGGGATTGATAATAAAAACCGTGGGAAGCGCGGTGATGCCGCCGTAGGCCATACGCACTTGCGGAGTGGTCAGCACGACAGGGTAGTTGATGGCCTCGGTTTTGACGACATCGCGGATGGTCGCTTCGTCATCATCGTCGACAACCATGCCGATAATCTGTAGGCCATCCTTATATTTATTCTGCAGTTCGACAAGGCCGGGAATTTCCGCGCGGCAGGGCCCGCACCAACTGGCCCAGAAGTTAAGAAGGATGACCTTGCCTTTGTGCGCTTCCAGGCTGACGTCTTTGCCGTCGAGGTCCTTCGCCTGAAAATCGGGAGCCGGATCAGGGTCCCGCACGAAACTAATGACCGGGACTTGCGCGTTGGACTGCGCAGGCATCAGGCCGAAGACCCCGGCCGCGATGGCGATCAGGCAGGCGGGTGCTAGGATGCGCAGAATTTTGATGATAGCGAAATGGCGTGCCATGGCGACCTTATCAGGAGAACACAAAGAGGACAGTGTGCCAAGCCTCTGCGGCAGGGCCGTTTACTTCGGGCCCCAGGGGCCCGCGGTCTGAGCAATGCGAAAAAAACGATGGAACGGATGCAAAGAATGACTTCATCCACGACTTGCCGCACACGGCTCATCCCCCTAAAGTAGGGGGCATGTCTTTCGCCTCTCAACGAGGAACAGCCACGCACAGCTGTTGTACATGTTGTTGCTGTTGCGCACAGGTGTGTGGCGTTGGGAGGCTCGTAGGCTAGAAATCGGATTCTAACCGAGTCGCTGTATGAACCCACCGCCGGAAATGCCGGGCAGGTGGGTTTTTTGTTTTTGGGAACCCCGGAAGGCCAAGAGGAAACGCATGACACCACTGACAACAGAAGTCGCTCCCACGGCCGTAACCGAGAACCAACAAATTGCGGCACCGGCTCGCGCGGGCGCACGGAAGCTGAGCCATCTTCGGGCGCTGGAGGCGGAGAGCATCTACATCCTGCGAGAAGCGGCGGCGGAATTCGCTCGTCCGGTAATGCTGTATTCCATCGGCAAGGATTCATCGGTGATGCTGCGGCTGGCGCAGAAGGCTTTTTATCCCGGGAAAATTCCCTTTCCGCTGCTGCACATCGATACCAGTTACAAGTTTCCGGAAATGATTCAGTTTCGGGATCGGTATCCGAAAGAGATCGGAGCGGAACTGATCGTGCATCAGAACCGCGAGGCTCTGAAGCAGGGCGCGAATCCCTTCGCACTGGGTACACAAAAGTGTTGCGGCTTGTTGAAGACGAAGGCGTTGCTGGATGCACTGGCGGCGGGTGGATTTGACGCGGCTTTTGGCGGGGCACGGCGTGACGAGGAAAAATCGCGCGCCAAGGAACGCATTTATTCTTTTCGCGATGCACACGGGCAGTGGGATCCGAAAAATCAGCGCCCGGAATTGTGGAACAACTTCAATTCGCGGATCAACAAAGGCGAAGGCATCCGGGTCTTCCCATTATCAAACTGGACGGAGCTCGACGTGTGGCTGTACCTACACGTGGAGAAGATACCCATCGTGCCGCTGTATTACGCGAAGGAACGCACGGTGGTGGAACGCAACGGCTCGCTGGTGATGGTGTATTCCAACGACCAACTGTTGCGCGGTGAGCAAACTCAACAAGTGAGCGTGAGAATGCGGTCGCTGGGATGCGTGCCCTGCACGGGCGCGATCCGGTCCGACGCAGACACAGTTCCCAAGATCATTGCGGAAATGATTTCGTTCCGGCGGTCGGAGCGCGAAAACCGGGCCATCGATCACGACGAAGAGGGATCGATGGAGATCAAGAAGCGGGAAGGATATTTCTGATGCGGACCGCAGAGGCGACGGAATCGTTGACGGAGTTAGACGGCTTCCTGGAAGAGAATCTGGGAAAAGAGCTGCTGCGGTTCACATCGGCGGGAAGCGTGGACGACGGCAAATCCACGCTGATCGGACGGCTGCTGCACGACTCGAAGGCGGTTTACGAAGACCAACTGGCGTCGATTCGAAAGAGCCGGATCAACCGGGCAGCGGGTCCGATCGATTTTTCGCTGCTCACGGACGGATTACGCGCGGAACGCGAGCAGGGGATCACGATCGACGTAGCGTACCGCTACTTCACCACGCCGGAAAGAAAATTCATCATCGCAGACACGCCGGGTCACGAACAGTACACGCGAAACATGGCCACCGGGGCGTCAACTGCGGACCTGGCGGTGATCCTGATCGATGCGACAAAAGGCTTATTGCCGCAGACGCACCGTCACGCGTACATCGCCGCGCTGCTGGGCATTCCCAATGTGATTGGCGCGATCAACAAGATGGATCTGGTTGGTTACGACGAGAGTGTTTTCACAACGCTGGAGAATGATTTCGCGAATCTTGCCCGGCACCTGGGAATTCCCTTTGTGCAATGCATTCCGATCAGCGCACTGGAAGGGGACAATATCGTCTCGCGGAGCGAGAGAATACGCTGGTACAGCGGGCCTACCTTATTAAGACACCTGGAGACAGTGCCACTTCACGCAGAAAAAGAATTGTCGGCGCTGCGATTTCCGGTGCAATCCGTGATTCGGCCGGATCGTACGTTTCGAGGATTTTCGGGACGCGTAGCGAGCGGAACAATTCGTCCGGGCGATGTGGTGGTGGCGCTGCCGTCGAAACAACAGACGCGAGTGGAAGCGATCGTCAGTTACGACGGGGATTTGGCGGAGGCGATCACGGGACAGTCGGTCGTGCTGAAATTGGAAAAGGAGATCGACATTAGCCGGGGGGATCTGATCGTTTCTGCGGAGAGTGGGCCGTACGTATCGAACCGGTTGACCGCCATGCTGGTGTGGCTGCATGAAAATCCGTTGCAACTGAATCAAACGTACTTGCTGAAACATGCGGGGCGGCTGGTGAAGGGCAAAGCGACCCGCATCCGATTTGGAATCGACGTGAATGCGTTGTCGGAATACGCCGCGGATAGTCTGGCGATGAACGGAATCGCGTGTGTGGAGTTTGAGAGCAGCGCGCCATTGTATTTCGATGCGTACGCGACAAACCGTACGACGGGAAGTTTTATTTTGATTGATGTGCTATCGAACGCGACTGCCGGTGCCGCGATGATTCGGGAAGATTTGTCGCGGGACGAGGTTGCCGGCGCCGTTGCGGCAGAGAGACTCGGTAGAGTGAGGCGCGAGGAACGGGGGAAGCGACACGGGCATAGCGCCGCCATTCTTGCGGTGGAAGGCGCTGCCAGTTTGGCGGAACAACTGGAGCGCACGTTGTTCGAGGGCGGATTCGTAACTGTCCTCGTACGTGCAGAAGAATTGTCTGCGGGCTCTCTCTCGGCCGTGGTGTCGTCCTTGTGGAACGCGGGGCTGGTGATCGTGTATTCGACGGAGCGGCTTTCGAGTGAAGAACGAACCGTGTTCCAGAACATCGCAGGCGAGCTTTTCCACGAAATCGCGGGCGGTGAGGAAAATGCCTTGCGAACGCAGCAAATCGCGGAGACGCTGCGCGGAATCGACGCTGGAAGCGACGGCAGGAAGGCGAACTGAGATGGAATCGCTGGGAGATTTGACAAGATTCGAGGCGCTAGGCGCTGACGTAGTTGTCGGATCGTTGCTGGCCGGCGCGGCAGCAGGACGCGTTTGCCTGACGTGCAGCTTTCAGGCGGAGGACGTGATTGTTCTCGATTTGCTTCGCAAGCAACTGCGCGATGTGCCCGTGCTTTTTCTGGAGACGGGCTACCACTTCCGGGAAACTTACGAATTTCGCGACAGGCTAACGCGGGAATGGCAACTGAGTCTGGTGAATGTTGTGCCCCGCCGAAGCGTGGCCGAACAGGAAAGTGAATTGGGCATTTTGTACCGCTCGGAACCTACGAAGTGCTGCCAACTGCGCAAGGTCGAGCCGCTGTTGGAAGCGCTGGAACCGTTCGAAATTTGGTTTACCGGGCTGCGACGCGAGCAATCGCCCACGCGAAAGAACCTGAAGAAGGTAGAGGAACACCGGTTGCCCAGCGGGAAAAAATTGCTGAAAGTGAGTCCGCTAGCGGATTGGAAATGGGCGGAAGTGTGGGAGTACACCGGCGGAAAAGGATTGAGTTATTTGCCGCAGTACGATCAAGGCTATCTGAGCATCGGCTGCGAACCGTGCACCGCAATCCCCGAAGACCCGGCGAATCCGCGGTCGGGTCGGTGGAGCGGCAAGAAGCTGGAATGCGGAATCCACACATTTTCAGAAGGCGTTAAATAATGCACTACCTTGTGGGATTCCTGATCGCGATCGCGGTGGGATTAACGGGAGTCGGTGGGGGAAGCTTCACGGTTCCCGCGCTGGTGCTTATGGCGGGGCTGACGGCGGGCGAGGCGGTGGGAACAGCGTTCCTGTTTGCGGGGGCGATCCGCCTGGTCGCTGCGCCATTTTATCTGGCGGGGAAACAGATTCACTCGCGCTATCTGGTTTTGCTGCTGAAAGGAGCGGTGCCGGGGCTGCTGGTGGGCACGTGGGTGCTGCGGGCAATGAATCGGGACGCCGGAAATCCTGCGGTCATCGTGGTGCTGGGAGTGCTTTTGGCCGGATCGTCCAGCCTGACGTTCATCCGGCGAATGCAGAATCCGCGTTTTGCCGCGAATAATCATCACTGGCTACCGTGGCTGGCTTTGCCGATTGGCGTGGAATCGGGATTTTCGTCGGCGGGAGCGGGCGGACTGGGAACGGTGCTGCTGCTGAATTATTCGGAGATGACGCCGGCGCAGGTGGTAGGTACGGATCTGCTGTTCGGATTGGTGTTGGCGGTGATTGGCGGAGTGATTCACTGGAATTTTGGTTCGATCAACCTGCCGATACTTTCGCAATTGTTGGTGGGTGGAATTCCCGGCGTGGTGTTGGGATGCTTGCTGGCACCAAAGGTTGCAGCAAACAAACTGAAGACCGCAGTGGCCATTGTTGCGATGGTGGCGGGATTGCAACTGGTTTGGAGCGGGAGCCGCACGCTGTTGCAGAAAAATGCGGTAAACACAGTCCTACATGCCGGAAGCAAAGCAGAATCGCCGAACATTCGCAAGGCGGCGTTGTAGTCGCGCCAGAATCCGACATATCAACATTAAATTGGGCGTTTGATGCCGAGTTTGCGCATGCGCGCTTGCAAAGTGGTGCGCTTAATGCCGAGAATCGCGGCGGCGCCACGTGGTCCGGAGATGCGCCATTGTGTTTGCCTGAGAACCTGAACGATGTGCTGGCGCTGCGCGTCGTCAAGCGTGCGCGGAGACGCGGATGAAGCGGCGGTTGGCGAGGTTAACGGCACGGAAGTCGGCACGTCCATGGGACCCGCGACAAATGAAGACGATAATGTGCCCTCCTTGAATTCGGCGAGGGGAACACGCAACTCTTTTCCCGGCGAAAGCAGGACGGCGCGTTCGATCAGGTTCTCCAATTCACGCACATTGCCGGGCCAGGAATAATTAACCATCGCTTCCATCACGGGAGCGGGAACATATTCGACGGTTTTGTTCTGGCGCCGGCTGAATTTCTGAACGAAATAGCGGACGAGGAGTGGGACGTCCTCGGGGCGCTCGCGCAGCGGTGGAATCTGGATGGGGAAAACGTTGAGACGATAGAAAAGGTCGCTACGGAATTTTTTCTCGGCTACGAGTTGAGTCAGGTCGGAGTTGGTGGCGGCGACAACGCGGACATCGACGCGAATGGTGCGATTGCCGCCAAGCCGCTCGAATTCCTGCTCCTGAAGAACGCGAAGGAGCTTGGGTTGAAGCTCCAGCGGCAGGTCGCCAACCTCGTCGAGGAACAGCGTGCCGCGATCGGCGAATTCAAAGCGGCCGATTTTTTGCGCAAGCGCGCCAGTGAAGGCGCCGCGCTCGTGTCCGAAAAGTTCGGATTCGAGCAGTCCCGCGGGAATGGCGGCGCAGTTGACTTTCACAAAAGTACGTTCGCGACGAGGACTGAGATTATGGATGGCGCGGGCGATAATTTCCTTGCCCGTGCCGGTTTCGCCGAGGATCAAAACGGTGGTGGCCGCGGGCGCGGCAAGTTCGACTTGGGCCAGCGCGCGGCGGAGCGAAGCGCTCTCGCCGATAATTTCGTCGAAGCTGAATTCCGTGCGAATTTCTTCTTCGAGATAGAGCTTTTCGACGGCGAGTTTATCTTTGAGCGCGTCGATTTCCTTGAAGGCCAAGGCGTTCTCCAACGCAATAGCCACCTGCGAGGCTACCTGGCGAAGCAGCTCGACATCCGGAGTGGAAAAATTCTGCAAATTGCGGCTGGCAAAATTGATGGTACCGAAGGTGCGGCCCTGGGTAGTGAGTGGAACGCAACAAACGACCTGCACACCCTGCTCACGAAGAAACTTGATGACCTCAGGATGGAAGCGGTCGATTTCCGTGCCCCGGGCGATAAGGACCTCGCCGCGAGAAATAGCTTGTCCCGCAGGGGAACCTTCGAGCGCGATGGTAAATTCGGATTTTATGGTGGGCACAGGAGAATCGAGCGAGTGAATCTTGAGCAGGCCTGAGGTGGGATCCAGCAGCGCGAGGCTGGTGTAGTCATGCTGGACCACGGGCTTGAGTGACGAGACGATACCCTTGAAAAGGGCAGTAACATCGCGGGTGCTGACCAGCAGATTGTTAATTTCGAGCAGCACCTGCAGACGATCGCGCTCGCGAGCAAGTTGTTTCTGATACGCCTGGGCGGCTTCGAAATTCAACGCGTTGTCCACCGCGACGGCAACTTGCGCGGCCACACGCTTCATGAACTCGACTTCCCTTTCGCCCATTCCTTCGGGTACATAGCGGCCAAAACCGATCGCCCCCAAGCGATGCTGGGCGGTAGTGAGCGGGACGGCAGCAAAAGAGTGCACGCCTTCGGCCTGGAGGCGCTGCATAAAATCGGGGTAGCGCGTTTCTTTGGAAGTGTCGAGAGTGACGAACGGAAGTTGATTCAGCCAGACCCAACCTGACGGCGTATCTTGTACGGGGGACTCGCCCGAAGGCTTGGCTTCATATTGCTCATCGTGAGTTTCCAGGATGTGAAGCCGCATGGTGTTCGTGGCAGGGTTATGCAGGACAAGAGCGAGAAAATCGAACTGAAGCACAACGTGGAGACGCTCGGCTAGCTCGTGGAAGAGGACTTTCAGGTCGCGCTGCTGCGCAATGGTTTCGCTGACTTCCAGGAGCGCTTCAAATTGACGTTGCGAGTGCTCCAGGCCCGAATCGGCGAAAACACCGCCGGCGATTTTCTCCGCATCCTGCATGAATTTCAGAATAGCATCCGCTTCGGCCAGGTCACAACCGAGCGCAACCGGTGCGTGAAGCTGCGGGATTTGCGTATACTCTGTTGCGCAGTGATGGCGGGTGGGGTGTACAGGAATTGGCGATTGTGAAAAAAGCACTTCTGTTGGCCGGCTGTGTGCGGGCGTTTCTATGCGCCGTGTTGCTGTTACAAATAACGGGATGCGGGCCAGCACCTGCATCCGGTCCTTCGAACTCTAGACCCGAAGCGGCGGCGCATGAACCAAGGTCCGAAGCAGGTGCAGTGGGAGATCGCTACGATCTTGCTCGCGATGAAGAGCGGGGCGGGCACACCCTGAAAAAACACGTCGGCCGAACGGACGAACAATTGGAGGAGCGGCTACGACGAGAGCGGAATATTTCGGCGGCGTCCACGTGGACCGACCGCGCTTCCGCCGAAAGAACTGTAGCCGAAGCTTTGCAGGCCGAGCGAAACCGCGTAGAAAAATGGATGCGGCGTGGGTATCCTCGCGCGAATCTGGCACTGCATTATGATGCGGGACACACCATCGGGCGCAGCATGCAGAGAGGGTCAGAGCACACCGTGGACTGCACAAGCGCGGTGATCGTGCTGCGAGCGGATGGGCCGGACCGTTTCTACGTTCTGACTACATATCCGGAGGCACGCGAATGATGCGAGATCCCGCGCACGAGAAAAAGCAGTTTGCTCGCGAGAGCTATCCCGCGTTGAGGGAATTCTTTCCAGCGTACCTACACCAGGATTTCGCGGAGGAGTACTCTTCGGCTGCCGACGCAGTCAAAGGATTTTTGGGGGATGCCAGCGACGAGGAAATTCTGGAGGTGAAGAAAGAATGGCATGCGCTTCGCCAAGCATTTTGCCAGCGGCCGTTACAGGAAATTCAGAAGGCGATCACCAGATTGGGAGGCGCGTGGGTTCCTGAGGACGAAGAGCGATTGAAGGAGATTGACAAAGTTCTGGGGGACGCCAAGACGTAAATTCTAAGGAGCAACTGAGTCGCCCGTTTTTTTAACATCACTGTAACCTTTGTAAACCGAAGATATTCCAAGCTTTCAGCACGTTTTCGTCGATGGGTACTTGAGATCCCGTTCAGGCCCGGGGTGCGGAGATAAATAGCACAGCTTTCGTAAACATACCGGTGCGGTGCGTATTGTTGCTGCTCGCGGTGCTTTGTAGCGTGAGATCCCTGCCCGCGCAACTGCCGTTCTATACGGATGACCCCGCGGTGACCGCGCCCGGCGTGTTGCATTTCGAGTTTTTTAACGAGTACGACGGACTGCAGTCCTCGCAGTTTCCAGACCTGCGCCAGAATACCGCCAATTTCAAAATCAATTATGGCTTGAAGCACAACCTGGAACTCGATGTGGATTTTCCGTACCTGGGCATCTATCGCACAGAGGAAGTTTCATCTTCGAACGGCTTCGGCGACACCGACTTGGGGATCAAATGGAATTTTCACACGGCGGCGCAAGGGTCGTGGGTCCCGGCGTTTGGGGCGAGCCTGTATATTGAATTCCCAACGGGTAATTCCAGCAAGGGATTGAGCTCGGGATTGACGGATTACTGGCTGAACTTCATCACGCAGAAACCCTTCACCGAAAAGACCAGACTGAACGGCAATTTCGGCTACCTGTTTGCCGGAAACACCAGCACCGGCGCGGTCGGAATTCAAACGACGCGCGGTCATGTTTTCACCGGAGGCGTGTCGCTGCTGCATGATTTCAGTTCGCGCCTGACCCTGGGGATTGAGGCGTACGGCGGCATTGCGGATACTTCCGGGCTCGGCCGAACCCAGTTGCAGGGGTTGATCGGCGGACAGTGCGAAATTCGTAATGGCCTGAATTTCACGTTTGGATTGCTGGGCGGCAAGTACGAGGCCAGTCCCAGAATCGGCGGTCAGATTGGCTTCTCCGTTGATTTCCCGGCGATTCTGCACCGCGCGGATTCGAGAGAAAGTTCAGTGAACTATTCGAAGACGGATATTCTAGACGCAAGCTCCCTGCAAAGGAGATTTCCATGACATGCAAACCGGAAATTCTGAAGAGTGTGCCGCTTTTCGCGCTACTTGACGAAGATGAGATGGGGGTCTTGGCGGGACAGGTGGAAATCAAAACGTTTGCTCCTCGACAGCGTATCTACAAGATCGGAGAACCGGGCCAGACCGCCTACGTGATGATCTCTGGAAAGGTCCGCGTCTCCACGGTGGATGAAGACCATCAGGAAGTGGTGGTGGATGAGCCGTCGAAGGGGGAGTTCTTCGGCTTCGCGTCAATGCTCGAACAGACGCCGCACCAGACCAACGCGATTGCGGTCGAGGAAGCCGTTTGTCTGGAAGTGTCGCGAGAGGACATTGCCGTTCTGCTGCAGCGAAAACCAACGGCTGGCATGGATTTGCTGACGACGTTGGGGCGGCAGTTCCACGCTTCGCAGCAATTGGTACGCTTGCGGGCCAGCCGGAACCCGAACGAGATCATCGAGCAGGAGGAGACGCTAAGCGAAAGGATTGCCGATTCGGTCGCGCATTTTGGCGGGTCCTGGACCTTTATTATTACGTTCCTGACTTTGATGACGGTCTACGCGCTGATCAATATATTTCTGCGCGGCCGCGCTTGGGATCCTTACCCGTTTATTTTGCTGAACCTGTTTCTCTCGATGCTGGCTGCAATCCAGGCGCCGGTCATCATGATGAGTCAAAATCGCCAAGACACTAAGGATCGGTTGCGCGGCGAACTGGATTTTGATGTGAATCGGCGAGCCGAATCGGAGATTCAGGGGCTGGCGCGAAAACTGAATCTGCTGGACGAAAAGATGGATGATATAGGTAGTTTGTTGCGAAGAAAGGGCGCGCAATAGCAGTAGCATTGTGACCGCATGGCTGTTCGCAAATCCGGAATGGGGCGAATACCGCCGGCCAGGACGCAAATTGTGCATCCCGCGCCGGCTACGCTAGAATGTACCTTGCCTCCTTGGCTGCCTGATTTGCAGCATTAGGCCCGTAGCTCAGTTGGTTAGAGCGCTACCTTGACACTTCGAAACAGGACATTTACCACTGTCTGCTATTTTGTGCTATCTCCTTACATTCCGGCAGCTTAGGCCGCTCGTTCTATTACTACCACTTACTATGGAATTTGACCAAGGTGTGCACCAAATTGTGCACCAATTTTTTTGAGCCGCTTTCACTCGCTGTTTCAGCTCAACGATGGGTACCGTCGGTCATGGTTCAGGAGAAACCTGGTCTGATTTCTGCGTCTCGCCGTAGAAGACCTTGAACGTGCCGTCGCCATGAGCAGCCTCTCGCGAAAAAAATTCTCGCTTCTTGTGCCAAACCCCTCACGAGCATAGAATCCGCGCAGAATTTCCAGCTGCGCATGGTTGGGAAACGCAGTTTGGAGTAAACCCATGCGATGCCTTCCTCGTAGTATCCGGAATACACTCCTGAGCGCCGTCGTGCTGTTGGCATGCCTTGCTTTGACGTCCTGCGGCACTACCTGTGTCGCCGGCGTTTTCGCCAACGGCACCGGCATCATCCTCGTAAAAAACTCAACTCCGCCTCCCGCCTGCCCTTTTTCGACGGGCATGGGTATGATGAACGTCGCCGCTGGCAAATCTCAGATTTGCGAAATTTGCACTGCCTCCAGCCGAGCGCAACATATTTTCGTAACTCTAAAAAGCATTCAACTTCACTCCGTTTTCCCCGACTCTCCAAACAATCCCGAATGGCTCGAACTTGCCCCTCAACTCCGTCGTGAACCTCGCCAAATCGACCTGCTCTTCGATTCGACCCCGGAAATTCTCGTTCAAAGCGCATCCGTTCCCGCAGGCACGTACCGTGAACTGCTCCTTCAATTCTTGCCGGACACTCCCGCCGACCCCGATATGCTACCCGCCGAAAATTCCTGCGGCCACAACCGCCGAAATTGCATGCTCATGGCTGACGGCCGCGTCGAGGAGCTTCATTTCACGCGCAACGGCGACTCGCCTGAGCTTCTCCTGCCCTTGCAATACAACGGAAGCAGCGCACTCGCTGTCGTACCCGGCACAACCGTCGATCTACGGTTCACGCTGCAGCCGCAGCAGGTCTCCGCAATCTCCCCGTCGGAAGGTTGGCGAGTCCACTATGTCCTTGTAGGCAGCGCTTCAGTATCGAGGTAGCAGCGCTACCTCACGCAGCGCAGCTCTTGATTT
>CAVWYZ010000009.1:0-10580 GCA_963759275.1 Candidatus Acidiferrales bacterium
GCCATGACGAGCAAGCGAGGGTCGCCTTCTTGCCCTTGCCACCCACTGCCCAGAGTTTATTTCTTCGGGGGCGGATAGTTCTTTAAAAGCTTTGCAACGGTTTTCGTGAGGTTCTTCTGCTGCTTATCTGGTTTCGCCTTGGGATCGAGGGTTTTGGTGGCCGTACCTCTCCAAATCAGATCCTTGCCGGTACTGCTATACATATCGAGGTCCAATTGGCCGACGTAGATGGTGGTTGTGGAGCCAGTAGTCGTTGTCATGCCGCCGCCACCGTACCAACCGCCGCCCCAACCTGGGCCGTAGCCCCAGCCGGTATTGTAGGAAGTGAACTGCTTTTCAGTACCGACAGCGGTTTGATAACCGATCAGGAGGTCCGCGGTGTCGGAATCGGTTTTGGTCAAACCCTTCTTGGCCAACTCGGCATCCACAGTGTCGGTGATTTGCTTTTGCACAAGTGGATTCGGTTTATCGGCGCCCTTAATGTCAACCCACTTGTAGGTTTTGAAAGTAGTGAAGTCGGCCTTGCTGTCGAAGTTGTAACGAACATCCTGCGCCCACAGCGACGAACCGCTCATCAGAAACAAAATGAACGCAAGAAAAACAATTTTGTTCATACTTTTCTCCCTTAGCTTCGCGACGAAACACATTCTTCCACAAGCAACAGGCTGTGAACTGTGCAATTTTGTACAGACCCGCCGGGCGGCGTCTAAGCGGACAAGTTGGTACCGGGACCCACTCGTCCGGCAAGCGTTTACAGGGCTTGACGCGGAGAACATAAAAAAAGTAACTGACAGCGGTGACTTCGGCTAGAGATATCGTGTTGTAATTAGCTGCTAATTGATAGATCTAATTTCTATTTCCTTCTGTCTCCATCGTTTAGTTTCGCTTTTGATGTATCATCTGCCGTATCTCGCCGTTCGCCGAACTTCACCGTTGCAGGAGCGCCCATGAACCGTCGTAGCTTATTCAAGTCCGTCGCCGCTACAGGATTTGCCTTCGGATTGGGCAAAGCCGCAGCTAGCGCCACTATTCCCGAACACAATTGGGACAAATACGATTGGGGCCCGGGTCCCTCAGTTCCCGACCGTCTCTATCAAGGACCGTTCCCGCAGTATGGTCCTTGTGCAGTCGTTCCCGACAGCGACGTTGCAATGGTCACAACACCATCCAGAGACATTGTTCCAAACTACGGCATGGGCCTCATCGTCTATCTTTCCGACGACACCGGTCCTCTTCATGTTCCCGGTCAAACAATGGAGCAAACACTTGAAGATTTGGTCAAGCTGCCGTTCGCGCAAAAAATCTATCTCCGTCCCAACTGGCGCGAAGTGCAGAAGCAGCCGGGTCGGCTCGACTTCCCAGAGTGGTGGAATATCGCCTTCGACCTCGCTCGCCGCTACAACAAGCAAATCGGTTTCCGAGTACAGTTGGAAAATCCTGACGTTGCGGATCCCGGCATGCCGGACTTTCTCCTCGACAAAGTTCCCTACATAAAACTTAAAGGCGAGTGGAAGGGTAACCCCGCCGAGATGCGTTACCGGAAAGATAATCGCGTACCGCGCTATGATGCCCCGGCCTATCAAGCTGCGTTCCGCGAACTGAACGAACTGTTAGCCGCGGCACTCAACGGTAATCCGCAGGTCGAGTTTATGGACACAATGATGTACGGTTTTTGGGGTGAAGGTCACACCTGGCCGTACGAAGGTAATCCCTTCCCTAGCCAATTGGTGGCCGAACAAACATGGTCTGCCATGTTCGAGGTGCAGCTTGATCACTGGACCAGAGTTCCTCTCGCCACCAATACGCAACCCGACTTTAGCAACGTAGGCAACGCCGAGTTGCTCGAACGCACCATGCGCACCGGCAACTGGTTGCGTACCGACACCATCTTTATCGAGAACACGCAAATCGAGGCGTTGAGCAACCGTCCCTCGTGGGCCGCGGCGATCTGTGAAGTTGGTTTCACCACCGGCGATCCCAAGGAACTTCGTATCGACGAAGACGGAATGACCTACAACGAACAAATCATTTCCCACGTTGCTGATGTCGGTGTCAACTATCTCTCGCTTTGGAGTTGGCACAATCAGTCCGCTCAGAGTATCTTGAGCTACTACGATAAATATCCGGAACCCATTGATCACATTGCTCGCAGGATTGGCTACCGCATTCGCCCATCGTTTCTCTGGACCTTCCGGCGTGACGATGTTCCAGGTCTCGTGATCGGACTCGCTAACGATGGGATCGCCTCTGTGCCGGGAGTACTTCGCCTTACCGTGTTCAGCGAAGATAAGAAGATAAACGTTTCCGGCTGTATCGACGCGGGCTATCCCAAGCGGACCGGCATTCATCAGGCGATGTTGATGCTGCCCCCCGGCGCCAAATGGGAAGGCTTGCGCCTAAAAGCCGAGCTTGAAGTTAAGGGCATGCGTTACCCGGTCCGTTGGGCGTGCCGCCAAAACGTCAATCATGATGGATCATTGACACTGCGCCACAATTACAAGCCCGATCAACCATTGGTGTAGACGCGAATGCATGGCACGCTTGTGTCTACTGAATGCCTCCGCTCACGGTTGAGAGGTTCGAGTACTTGGTGATTCCATGACAATGTCGGCTCCTTTCCTCCGAGCCTCTGGTCGTCATGCAACCAAAGTGTACGGTCGAGGAGCCGACATTGTTACGCAATCAAGTTCATACTGATCCTCATTGGACCCACAACCGTGTTTTGCGCGGGCTTGCTGTGAAGTTCCGTAAAACGGCCGTGCTGAATTTTTTGCAGACAGAGGCGTCGGGCAGCGAGCGGTCTGATCGGAAGAGTGACTTGGGAAGATTACCGAAAAGGAGGACATCGGCAAACGATGAACGCAGACGAACAATCCAGAACGCAAATTCTTTGTTCTAGAGGAGGAGCGGTGAAGAGTGCGCTTGCTATTTGTATTCTTGCAATGGCCTGCGGCGCAGTGCTTGCGGCCGGGACGAAGCCCGACTTCAGCGGGAAGTGGCAATTGGATACGGTGATGAGCCGCTTCCCGAAGGAACTGCCCGCCCCAAAAAGTATGACGCTGACCATCGAACATCATGAGCCGAAATTGCACATCGAGATCAAGGCAGATACTAAAGAAGGCGTACGCGACGAGGTGTTCGATTTCACCACGGACGGCACCGAGGTCAAGCAGACTAATTCGGGGGAGGCTGCTACCGCGAGCGTTTCTTGGGGCGATATAGACGGCACGCGATTGGTGTTAACGATCAAACGAAAGACTCCGAGCGGCACAGTGGTCACGACCCGGGTAATGAAACGAGGATCAGGGGATAAGATGTTGACTACCGTGTTGACCATACAGAATCAAGGGGCAAAAGAAAAAGCCTACGAATTCTACGAACGGAAGCAGCAGAACATTGGTGGCGAGTCGCGACACAGAGAAGCGTGACATAGCACGCGTGAGTATCAGCAATGCGCGCTCCGAATAAATGTTTGGTTCAAAACCTGTTCTAGGCATAGCAGAAGGAATGTCGTGAGGAGGACCCTGTGAGGAAACAGGACTTGCCCCGAAGGAAGCTGTTGCAGGTCATCGCGGGAACGACTTTGTCGGCTGCATTTCCCATCATCACCTCGCGGAAGTTGAATGTGGAGTATCCCGATCAGACGGAGATGTCGCGGATCCCCAAAATCGCGCTAGAGCTATCGAGAACTGGGCCATATTTTGCGACGGGAACGATCGATGAAGCCGGGATGCGACGAGTGCAACAGCTTGGAGTGAGTGACGTCCTGATGGGTGGTCCTCCGATTCCTTGGCGGGAACCCGATCTCCGAGCGCTGATGGAGAAACTTAAAAGTGGAGGACTCACACTTGGTAACATGATGATTTCCGGGTTTCCCAAAACGCTCTATGGGAAACCAGGGCGTGACGAAGAGATTGAACAGGTTCGGCAATCCATTCGCGCGGCGGGAAAAGTGGGATTGCCTGTCATCGAATACAACTTTTATGCCCACCGCCTTGTCGAGGGTTACTACGAAGAAACTGGGCGGGGTGGCGCGGGACTGACGGCATTTGATTACGATCGTGCCAAGGACTTGCCTCCGCTGGCCGAAGAGGGCGTGCACAAACTCGAAGAAATGTGGAGCAACATCACCTATTTTCTAAAGGCCGTGATTCCGGTCGCCGAGGAATCTGGTGTTCGTCTGGCCCTCCATCCGAATGATCCTCCTGCGCCTGTAAGCCGCGGTTCGCAACAGATCATGGGAACCGTCGAGGGCTGGAAACGCCTCATCGACATTGTGCCGAGTCCGTGCAACGGAATCACGTTTGACTGCGGCGTGACCCGCGAGATGGGCGAAGATCCCGTAGAAGTTTGCCGGTATTTCGGAGGTAGGGACGTCATAAACCATGTTCACTACCGAAATGTTCGCGTGGAAAGGTCCTATCAAAAGTACACAGAAGTATTTTTAGACGAAGGGGTTAACAACATGTACAAGATAATGGAAGAATTGGTACGTCAGAAATATTCGCGCTTGATCTACCCTGAGCATCCTCGAGCAATCGACTACGACCGGCAACGCCCCGACTTTAGTCCATACTATCCAGGTGGCGGGGGCTACGCGGCCTTTGCGTACAATGTCGGATACACCAAAGCGATGTTACAAGCAGCCTTAACATCCTGATCTCCAGCTCGGCGGTTTCGTCTGCGCACATTTGTTCTTGGCGTATGGCCGCTATCGGGCGAGCCCTGATTGATTCTGTCGGATTTGCGGCGCTACAATCTTCAATGAGGTGCAGGGCAATGAATCGGATTTTTGTTTTTCGGAGTTGTATTTTCATGGTAGCGCTTGCATTTGTGGGTTGCGTTGCTGCGCAGGCCAAGGTCAATGGTGACTACGTCGAGAGCCGCAGCGCTGACGTTTATACCGGCCAGTGCTTTGCGAACGGCGAGGTCGGACTGAGTGGCGACCAGGCGATTCTTGCGTGGCACATCCGGTCCGGGAGCTGGGACGGCGCGAAGCTGGACGGCTTCAGTGTGGTGGCGGCGGTGAAGGCCAAAGCTACGCTGGGTGACCCGTATGCTGATCCTTATCCGGCGAAGTCGGTGCTGATCATTGACCAGCGAGCGAACGCCCAGGAGCGCGAGGCGCTTGTGGCGTTCGCGAGGCACATGGGCGGCAAGTTGCTGGCGAACGTGGTGGACGTGGTCAGTGCACCGGTGGAGATTCAGGTCCAGGCAGAACATCACGGCAGCGCGTTTCTGAAGGCGGGCGATTTCCTGACGTTGCAGACCCGCAGCATTAATAACAATGACCACCTGTGCGGGAACGAATCGACCTTCTACGAGCCACTGACGCACGTGAGCCATGCCATGCCCGCGGTAGCCCTGACCGACAGCTACAGCGGCAGAAGTTTGGGCAGAACCTGGACGCTGCACGACAAGCGCAGCGCGTTTGTGGGCACGTTCTAAATCAACCACACCAAACGAAAGGCAGGCGCGCGCGATTGTCTCCCTTCTTAGGCGGTGCATCCTCTCTGAGGTCCATGCGACGGCAAGCTCTGTTTGCACTATTGCTGCTCGCCGCGACTGCCGTTTTGGCAGCACCCAGGGTGGAGACGATTGGACCCTGCACGGAATCCACGGTGCCGGATGCGGTGAAGCAGGTTCTAGCAGGAAAGGGCTATCACGTGATGCTCGATGACGGCTCGACGGCTAACCTGTGGCCGGCGGCGCAAATCCAAACCGGCAGCAAGGCACGTGAGGATGCTATCTACGGGCTTGCGCCTTCGACTTTCTTTGGCGTCATCGTGTTCGCGAAGAATACGCGCGACTGCCGCGGAAATATGATTCCCGCGGGCGCCTACAACCTGCGATACGAACTACAGCCGAACGATGGCGATCATTTGGGGGTCACGCCTACGCCTGACTTCTTGCTGCTGGTGCCTGCCGCAGCAGATGCAAATCCGGGCCAGATCTATAGCTTCGAGAAGTTGGTGGCCTTGAGTAAGCAAGTGACGGGAAAAAACCATCCTTCGCCAATGAATTTGGTCCCCGCGGATGTAACCCAGTTCCCCTCGGTAATCACTGATGCCGAGGAACACACGATTCTGTACCTCAAAGTGAAGACGCAATCAGGCGAGCTGCCACTCGGGTTGGTCGTGAAGGCGCCTACGCCGGAGTAGAGTGGGAGGTAAGTTGTGAAGGGTTGTACCGAAGCCGGCGGCTTAAAAGTTCCCCTGTTGTCCTGATCAAGAATTCAAACTGACGCACGTATCCATTTCACGGGGCTGTTGACAGAGAATCGCGTCCGGAATAATGATGGAGTCCCCAAAACTTTACTCGGCGGTGAGACATGACCACCAACGATGAGAAATCCGCAGGCCTTTCGCGACGAGAATTCCTGAAAATTTCCAGCATGGCAGCATCGGTTCCGCTGGTAGCGGGACCGAAGATGATCCAGGTGGAAGGGCAAGAGGTTGCCGTTCACGGCCCCGGCCCGGTGCCGGTCACGTTGACGGTGAACGGGAAACGGTTCAGCGCCGAGTTGGAGCCGCGGGTCACGCTGCTGGACGCGTTGCGTGAGCATTTCGACGTGACCGGCCCGAAGCGCGTCTGCGATCGTGGGGAATGCGGTGCTTGCACGGTACTGATCGATGGGCGCGCAGTGTATTCATGCACAACGCTGGCCATCGAAGCGCAAGGCAAGGAGATTGTGACCGCGGAAGGGCTCGGCGGAGGCGAGCAACCGCATCCGGTGCAGTCCGCGTTCGTCAATAATGACGCGCAGCAGTGCGGGTTCTGCACGCCTGGGTTCACGGTGGCGGCGAAGGCTTTTCTGGACAAGAATTCAAACGCTAGCGACGCGGAGGTCGCGCACGGCCTCGCCGGGAATCTGTGCCGCTGCGGGACTTACCGCGGGATTCATGGAGTAGTTGCGCAGATGAGCGGGCGCGAACCGAAAGGAAACGCTGGGACGACGATGATCGTGGAGCAGCTTGGCGCTTCGGCGAAAGGAGGTTCGTGATGCCCGGGACCGACAAATATAGCTATCCTTCTCCAGAAGAGCGCGATTACATCGGGCGGCGTATGGGGCGCGTGGATGGCCTGGCAAAGTCCACGGGGCGCGCCAGATACACGTACGACTACAACCCGAAAGGGCTGCTTTATGGCGCGTTCGTGAGATGTCCCTACGCGCATGCGCGGGTCACGAGCATCGATACAAGCGAAGTGGAAAAAATGCCGGGCGTGAAGGCGGTGGAGATCGTGCAGAAGCCCGGGAGCGAAATCCACTGGGCGGGCGACGAGATCATAGCGGTAGCCGCGGTGGATGAGCCCACGGTACGCGATGCAGTGCGCGCGGTCAAAGTGGAATACGACGAACTGCCACACCTGGTCATCGATGCGGAGGAGCCGCCGCGAAACATTCCGCCGGACACAAGTCCACTGGGCCTCGATGATCTGGAGGATATGGCTGAAAACCAAATGCCCGCGGCTCAAATGATCAAGGAGATCAATGAACGCGGCATCACCTTCAAGCCCGAAGAAGCGCCGCTCGACAGCATGCCGCCGGACATCGCCAACGTGATCAAGTCAGCGAAGCAGAAGCCGCCGGAAAAGAAGCCTCCGTCTTGGTACAAACCAGCTACCGCGGAGACACAGGGAGATGCGGAGGCCGCATTTCGGGCGCCGGACGCGGTGGTGTCTGAAGGGCTTTATGGATTACCAGTGATCGTGCATTGCTGCCTGGAAACGCATGGTGCCGTTGCGGAATGGACGGATAACGATCACTTGCTGATGCACGTTTCGACGCAATACGTGTCCGGCATTCCCGGCCAGATGGCAGAGGTGATCGGGATTCCTGCAGCGAACATCCGCCAAGTGCAGGAGAACATCGGCGGAGGGTTTGGCAGCAAGTTCGGGCCGGACCGCTGGGGAATTTACAGCGCGAAGCTCTCGAAGAAGGCTGGCGGCGCGCCTGTGAAAATGATGCTTAGCCGCGCGGAGGAATTCGAGGTTGCGGGCTGCAGGCCATCGGCATATGCGCGCGTGCGAGTGGCGGCGAAAAAGGATGGCACGCTGACGGCGTGGGACTCGTTTGGTTGGGGCACGGGCGGTCCTGGCGGCGGAGGCTCGCCGCCGATTCCCTATCTGATTCGGGACCGCGTTCCCAACTACCGAACACAATGGACGGCGGTGGTCAATAACATCGGGCCGGCACGCGCGTGGCGCGCACCAAACCATCCTCAAGCTTGCCTTATCACGATGGCCGCTCTGGACGATCTGGCGCACAAGTTGGGGATGAATCCGCTTGAATTTTTCAAGAAAAACATCGAGCTGACCGGGCCACGGGCGAACATCTACGGGGAGGAGTTCCCCATCGCCGACGAGCTAATGGGCTGGTCCAAACATTGGCATCCGCGTGGCGACAAAACGCCCGGGCCTATCAAGCGCGGACTCGGCATGTCCATGCATACCTGGGGTGGACGTGGACACCAGAGCGAATGCGATCTGACCATCCAGCCAGACGGATCGGTGACGATCAAGATGGGAACACAGGATCTAGGCACCGGTACGTGTACCGCGATCCTCGCCGTGGCGGCGGATACTCTAGGACTGACGCCGCGGCAAATCAACTTGCTATATGGTGACACGCTGTATCCGCCGTCAGGTGGTTCGGGCGGCAGCACAACGATTGGTGGCGTCTCTTCGACCACGCGGCGTGCTGCGGTGGACGCACGCGATGCTCTGTTCGCCAAAGTAGCGCCGGCCCTCGGAGCCACGCCTGAACAGCTGGAAGCTGTCAAGGGCCAAATTCGCGTGAAGGGCCAAACATCCAAAGCGCTGGCCTGGAAAGAGGCCTGCGCCAAAATAGGCGCGGTTCCTATCAATGCACACGGCAAAAATCTCGGAGGTCGCGATCCGCTGATGAATAGCGGTGTCGGCGGCGTGCAAATGGCCGATGTGTCCGTGGACACCGAGACCGGCATCGTCAAAGTGAACAAGATGGTTGCGGTGCAGGACTGCGGCCTGATCGTTTCGCTGGAGACCGCCGAATCGCAGTGCTACGGAGCGCTGATCATGGGCATCAGTTATGCCCTTTATGAAGAGAAAGTCATGGACCCCATCACCGGTCGCATGCTGAACCCGAATATTGAGTTTTATCGGCTTGCGCGCATCGGTGATATCGGGGAGCTAATCGTGCACATGATGGTAAACAAGTACGACAGCCGCGGCGTAATTGGGCTGGGGGAGCCGCCGGTCATTTCGCCAGGTGCGGCGATCAGCAATGCGGTGGCAAACGCGATTGGCGTGCGGGTGCCTACGTTGCCGCTTACACCCGCTCGCGTTTTGGCGGCTTTGGGCGGGGCGGAGAAAGGGGAAAGCGCATGATTCGTTTCGAGTACGTGAGCCCCAACTCGGTGAAGCAGGCGCTGGGTTTGCTGTCGGCCAACTGGGGGGAGGCCGAAATTCTCGCCGGCGGGACCGATTTACTAGCACTCATGAAGGATTACGTTGTTACTCCCAAGCGGGTGGTCAACATCAAGCAGCTTCCCGGGATGTACGCCATAAGCGCAGAACGCGATGAGTTGCGCATCGGCGCGTTGGTCACGTTGGACCGAATCGCGGACGCGGCAGAGATCCGGCGCGATTATCCGGCAATCGCGCAATGCGTGGCCGACGCCGCTAGCCCGCAAATTCGCAACATGGCTACGATAGGGGGGAATTTGTGTCAACG
The DNA here is from genome assembly GCA_963759275.1 of Candidatus Acidiferrales bacterium. GTDB lineage: Bacteria > Acidobacteriota > Terriglobia > Acidiferrales > UBA7541 > Acidiferrum. The sequence continues at coordinate 9,716 of CAVWYZ010000009.1, forward strand.
GCCGCGGTGCTGGTATTTCCGGAACGGAAAGGGTCTGCTGCCCAGGACGGCGGATGGGAAGTCCCTTGTGGTTGAGGGCGACAACCGATACCACGCGATTCTTGGCAACGAAGGGCCGGCATATTTCGTGAGTCCCTCGACCATTGCGCCGATGCTGATTGCTTATGGAGCGCGGCTGCATGTTGCTGGCCCAACCGGGGACCGCGAAGTAGATGTCGAAAAGTTCTTTCGCATTCCAATGTCGGAAAATGAGCGCGAGCACGATTTGAAGGCGAATGAGCTCATTACCGCGGTCGTCGTTCCACCTGCGAAAGGCGTGCGCGCGGCAAGTTACGAGGTGCGGCAGAGAGCTTCCTTTGATTGGCCGTTGGCCACCGCGGCGGTTGTTTTACAGATGAACGGAAGCGCGGTGCGCAGTGCACGCATCGTTATGGGTGCGGTTGCGCCGGTGCCCTGGGTTTCGCAGGAAGCCGCGCAGGCCATTGTCGGCAAATCCATCGACGAGCGCACGGCAAGCGCTGCCGGCGAAGTGGCCGTCAGCAAGGCTCGTTCATTGGGCCACAACGATTACAAGGTGAAGTTGGCGGCGGTGGCGGTAAAGCGCGCGTTACTGGCCGCTGTGGGTCAGGCGATTCCCGATGTGCACAACGCCAGAGGGGGTGCGGCATGATTACCAAACCAGAGCGCCTACGGTTTGATTCCAGCCATCCTCATCTGTGCTCCGCGCTTCGTTGGAAGGGGCTTTTCATCGATGCCGAGCGCGACCATACCGTGCCGCCCTGCAATGACGGTTTGTTTTGGTGCATGTACACGCAGACCTGTATCGGTCCGGACGGTCAGCTCGCGGAGCCGGGTAACTGCAACA
>CAVWYZ010000010.1:0-8360 GCA_963759275.1 Candidatus Acidiferrales bacterium
AGGAGCAGCGCCGGTGACTTCGATGGTCTGGCTAACCTGACCGACCTTCAATTCGACATCGAAACGAGCGACTTGGTTTAGAGACAGAGTAAATGTCGGGTACACGGCAGCCTGGAAACCCGTCTTCTCGATGCGAAGATCGTAGTTACCAACAGGGAGCTGCGCGATGCGGTACAGACCCGAATCGTTGGTGACGCCGGTATAGGTGATGCCGCGTTCGACAGACTTCGCCGTGACGGCGGCGCCCACAATCGCCGCACCACTCGGGTCAGTAACTGTGCCCGCGACGGTAGCGGTTACTTCCTGAGCGAAGGTGGCGTTCGCCCCGCAAATCAGTAAAACAAGCGTAAGGCAACATAGTGCCAACGCCACAGAGTGCAATTTTTTCATAAAGATCCTCCCAAACTGCTCGTGGTCCACGAGCAGCGTCTCCCCGGCTTGTAACAAACAGAAATCAACGACAAGCACCCCAAGTCAGCAAATGAGCTGACGCGTTGTATGTAGCTATATAGCACTAAGAAATACTTGTCAAGCAGAAATTCTTAATTTATAAGGGAACCAAGACACGTGCACTATAGCACCTGTGAAATCCTGGAGGACCGGGCAGAGTCGCTCGGTCGGGGGCGATCAGAGATCGCCCAACTCGGCGTAGATGGTGCGAGCCATAGGTGCGCGTAAAGAAGAGATCCACGCAGCGGGTGTGATTCTAGGAGACTTAGTTGAAGCGCAATGACTGTTTGGACAAATCTCCGCATCTGCCGCGCCGGTCGAGGGACATCACATGCCCGTAAAAGTTCGAAACGGCGTTCCGGCGTATCAGCGGATTCAGGGTGCTATCCGTAAGGTGATCGACTCTGGGGGGTTGCGTCCGGGAGACGCAGTGCCCTCGGAACGAGAATTAGCCAGAATCCACGAAGTCAGTCTGATGACCGCCCGCCATGCCCTGGCAACGCTAGAACAAGAAGGCGTAGTCGAGCGGCGGCGCGGCGTGGGGACATTTGTCTCTACTCCGAAGATTCACTTCAACAAGCTGATGAGTTACACGGAGCAGATGAGAAGCCGGGGCCTGACGGTCGGCTCGAAGGTACTATTCTCGGAAATTGTCGACGACGAAGAAGAAGCGACCGCGCGGCTGTCGCTGGCCCCGAAAAGCCAAGTTTTGAAATTGGAACGGTTGCGCCATACCCCGGGAGAACCCTTTGCGCTGGAAACCTGTTATTTCTCGGCGAGGCATTTCGCGGGGTTATTGTCGGAACCACTGGAGCGCGAATCGCTCTTCGGCATTCTGGAGCGCCGCTATAACGTGGTCCTGGGTTACGCGGATGAGGAAGTCGACGCGACGGCCGCAGATCCGCGCACCGCTGAACTATTGGAAGTACCGAAGCGCGAGCCGCTACTCCGCATCCGTCAAGTGATCTACTCCACGCGAGGTTCGGTCATCGTGTATGTGCTGGGCATGTATCGCTCTGACCGGCACAACCTGGTGATACGCCGGTTCCGCTAGAGGACGTCGGCTGTCGAGTTGCGCACCGCCATGCGCGCAGCAAAGTAATTTACTTGGCGCGCGTCGCCGTCCAATCGCCCATTTTACCTTTACCCGTCATGGTGCCCTTCATGGTGTCGCCGTCTATCGTCCCTTTGTAATCGAGCGGGACATGTGTTTTGACGTGAAACGAGATGTTCTTGCCGTCGACCATTCCTTCGAGGGGGCCGGACTGGCGAGGCCCTTTGAATGTTCCGGAAATCTTAGTGCCGTCTTGCTGGAGCACGATGGTTTGTTGGGCGCTGCCCGCTGCGCCGGATACGGAAACATTCCAGGTACCAGCGACGTTCGAGGGTTCGTCGGCCGCAAGAGCAACGACGCAATGCGCCAACAACAAAGTGGCCAGACCGAGTGCAAAAACCCTTGGACGATTCTTTCTCATGACGATTTCCATAGCGAAATGAATCGGATGTCGAATGGTGAGAGAAACTGGAGCCGAGAGCCCCACGCAAAAGCCGTGCTGTCGGACCGGGCGGCGTTGAAATCTAGCATCGGGTTTCCGCACGAAGCAAGAAAATTCTGGTGCGGTAGAACGGACCAATTCTGATTGACAGGATTGCGGTTGGAGTTATAAAGTTCGCCGCACGTCGTTTTTTTTGAGAGAGATTAAGACTTCTCGAAAGCCGCTGTTTTCGCCGCCCGAAAATAGCCAGCGCACCCACAGAATCCTTCGGGAGCATCGTGTTGAAAATCCGTGGCTTGAGCCTCTTGTTCCTGCTAACGGTGACAAGTGTGCCGGCGCTTGCGCAGGAAAGTGCAGCCGACGAGCCAACGCTCACCCTGAATCAGGCGTTGGCTATCGCACAGGAAAGCAACCGGCAGATCAAAATGTTTAAGACAAGGCGAGCTTTCGGCCAACGACCAGATCTTGGCGGCGCGCACCCAGAGATATCCGCAGTTCAATGTGCAGTTGACCGGCGGCGCGCTACTGACGCCCGTGAGCGTGTCCTATTCCCGCGGCGTGTTCGGAAATGTGGGCGATTCGCCGGTGCCCAGCCAGAACACAACCATTACCACGGAACCAAAAGCCACTGGCATGGCCATCGCGCAGGCGTACCAGCCACTTTCGCAGCTCTACAACATTCATTTGAATATTGAGGCGCTGCAGGTGGGGAAAAAATTGGCGGAGGAACAAACACGCCAGCAGCGCCAGCAGATTACCAACACCGTGAAAGACGTGTACTACTCATTACTGCAGACGCAAAGCGCGCTGGATGCTGCAGAGGAGAATGTAAAGTCACTGAAAGAGATTGACCGCACTACTGACGAGAACCTGAAAGAAAAAACGGTTCTGCCATACCAGAGTGCCGGGGTGAAAGCGCAACTCGCACAAGCGGAACTGCAAGTGGTCACCCAGCAAAATACGCTGGATTCGCAGAAGGAAAATCTGAACGATTTACTGGGCCGGGATGTGCGAACGAAGTTCCGTCCCAGCGCGGTTCCCGAGGAATTGCCCGAGGAAGGCGATCTGGAAGCGGCGCGGCAAAAAGCGCTGGGAAACCGCACGGAAATTCGGCAGGCGAAATTGAAACTGGATCAGGCCGTGTTTTCACGGCGCCTGGAGAAAGCGCAGTACATCCCGGAAATCGGCGTGCAATACCTGTTTTTTGCGCCGTTTTCAGTGCAGGGATTGCCCAACTACGTGAACACCATTGGTATCAACCTGAAGTGGGACTTATACGATTGGGGATACAAAAAGCATTTGATGGACGAGAAACAACGCACGGTCGATCAGAGTTCGCTGAATCTTACGGAAACGAAAAGTCAGGTGGAAGTGGATCTGGGAAATAAGTTTAGGAAATTGCGGGAAGCGCGAGCGAACGTGAAAGTGACGCAACTGGCCCAGGAAGCGGAAAAAGAAAAACTGCAGATCGTGCTCGAGCAGTACAAACAAAAAGCCACATTGCTGAGCAACGTTTTGACCGAACAGACGAATATGGCGCAGGCGAATGCGCAATACAGTCAGGCGGTCGCATCGTTCTGGACGGCACGGTCGGATTTCGAGAAGTCGCTGGGTGAGGATTAAGTGATGGACGCGAAGAGAGCGAAAAAAGCTTTGGCTGCCGTATGGTGCGTGGCGCTGTCGGGAATTCTGGCGGGCTGCCAGAGCGAAACCAAACCGGCGGCGAGCGCTCCAACACCCGTCGAGGTCACCACTGTAGAGCAATTCGTGGGGAACGAGGGCGCGAACTATTCGGCGAGCCTGGTGCCGTATGTGCAAGTGACACTGGCCTTCAAGTCGGCGGGGTATGTAACCAATATTTTGCAGCGTAAAGGAGCGGATGGCCGCGTTCGAAATATCCAACAAGGGGATTACGTCAAGAGAGGCACAGTGCTGGCCACCGTCCGACAGGAAGATTACCAGCACACCGTGGAACAGTACGCGGGCCAGGTAGAACAAGCCAAAGCTGGCGCGAAAAACGCCCAACAAAATTTCGATCGCGCCGCTGCGCTGTACGCCGCGAACGCATTAACCCAACCCGACTACGACACCGCGAAGGCCCAGAATGATTCGGCGCAAGGATCGGTCCAGACGGCGCAAGCTTTGCTGAGCCAAGCCAAGCAGGCGTTGGCGGATTGCGAGTTGCGCGCGCCGGAGGACGGCACGATCCTGAGTCGTAATATTGAGCTGGGGGCGCTGGTAAGCGCCGGCACACCTGGATTCACGTACGGAGACATTCACCTGGTGAAGGCAGTGTTTGGCGTGCCGGACACCATGTTGAGCCAGGTGAAGTTAGGGAAAAAGCAAAGTGTGATGACGGAGAGTTATCCGCAGGAGTTCGTCGGGCAGATCACGGCGATTTCGCCGCAAGCCGATCAGAAGAGCCGGACGTTTCAGGTGGAAGTGACGTTGCCAAATCCCAAGGAACTCTTGAAGGCGGGAATGGTGGCAACGTTGAATCTCGGAGAGTCGAAATTGCAGACGCCAGCACTGGTGGTGCCACTGAGCGCAATCGTTTCGGTGAACGACGGCACAAAAAGTTACAGCGTATTTGTGGTCAGCGCCGACGGCGGAAAAGATGTGGCGCATCGCCGTGCGGTGCAGGCGGGCGCCGCCTATGGCAACAAGGTCGCGATTACGAGCGGCGTTTCATTGGGCGACCACGTCATTTCCAACGGCGCCACCTTGGTGGTAGACGGTCAAGCGGTGCGGGTCATTCCCTAAACGCGGAGCGTTCGAGAACAGCTGATGGCACACCGCAGCGACAACGATTTCATCCAACACGAGCACAACACCGCACGGTTCTTCGTGGAGAACCGGCAGATCTCGTGGATTCTGCTGCTGGCCACGGTGGCGTTGGGCGTCTACGGCTACACGCAGATGCCGAAGCGGAAAGATCCGAACATTCCGGTGCGCGTGGCGTCGGTGATCACCCAATATCCGGGAGCGACGGCGCAACAAGTGGAACAGTTGGTGACGCGCCCGATCGAATCGACGATTGCGGAGAACCCGCACGTACGCGCGCCGATGGGTGCAGACTTCGGGCTGAAATCGCTTTCGATGCCCGGACTATCGATCGTGCAGGTGCAACTGGCGGATACGATCACCGACTCGAAAAAAGAATTCAGCGACATGAACCTGAAGTTGAACTCGCTGAGCCTGCCGCAGGGCGCGGGACCAATCAAGTTCAACAGCGATTTTGGCGATACGGCGGCATTAATGCTGACGGTGGCGAGTCCGCTGGAAGACGCCACAGCGATTAACGTTCGCGCGCATGCGGTGGAACGCGCCATTGTAGAGACGCGCAGCGAACGCAAAGGCAAGTTTGCCGGGACTCCCGTTTCCATCGTTGATTGCTTTCCGGCCGCTACACCTGTAGAGGAGGTCAGCCGCGCAGTCCGTTCGTTTGTCGAGTATGCGGAAGGACAGCATCTTCTTTCGCACCCGGTACTGATCGGGGGGCCAGGCTTTGTGGTGGCAGACGGCTTCACGGATAAGGATGATGCAACTCTCTACGCGGCGGGACGGACCTTCGTGCAGTCGCGGCTGCACGAATCGGAAATTCACCCGGACGCGTGGCCGCCGATCCTCGTTCACGATCCCAACGAGCTGGGCCCGACACTGGCCGCACACCCAGGGAACAAATACACGTATCACGACCTGGACAACTTCACGGATCTCCTCTCGCGGGCACTGCGCGGGGCCCCGGAGGTTTCGCGCGTCGATACTTCTGGCGTGTTGCCCGAACAGATTTATCTGGATTATTCGCAGGAGCGCCTGGCGTCGTATGGACTGCAACCGTCGAATCTGAAAGGCATTTTGAACGCGCGCAACATTACCTTGCCCGGCGGAGCGCTGGAAGCGGGCTCGAAGAATATTCTGATCGATCCCTCCGGGCAGTTCGCCACTCCCGAAGATATTGGGAATGTCATCGTGGGCACTTCCGGCTTTGGCGCAGCGGTGTACCTGCGGGACCTGGTGAATGTTCGCGGTGGCTACCAAAGTCCGGCGCGCTACCTGAACTATTACACCTGGAAAGATGCGAATGGAAAATGGCAGCGGACGCGTGCGGTTACGGTTTCGGTGCAGATGCGCGAGGGCGAGCAGATTGGCCGATTCGACAAGAACGTACGCGCGAAACTGGCGGAGACGCAACGGTTACTGCCGGCGGACCTGATCGTTGCTCCGACATCGGACCAGCCGCGGCAAGTGAAAGAGAACGTGGACCTGTTCATGGACGCGCTGTACGAAGCGATCGCACTGGTGGTGATCGTTTCACTGATCGGGTTCTGGGAGTGGCGGTCCGCGTTGCTGATGGCGTTGTCCATCCCCATCACTCTGGCGATGACGTTTGGCTTCGCGCATTTATTGGGAATTGATCTGCAGCAAGTGTCGATCGCGACGCTGATCATCGCATTGGGCTTGTTGGTGGACGATCCCGTGGTGGCCGGTGATTCGATCAAGCGCTCGCTGGCGGACAGCCATCCTCCGGTGATTGCATCTTGGCTGGGACCGACGAAGCTGGCGCACGCAATCCTGTTCGCGACGATGACGAACATTGTGGCCTACGTCCCGTTTTTGTTGCTGACCGGAACGACCGGCGAATTCTTGTTCAGCCTGCCGGTCGTGATGACCTGCGCGCTGGTGGCCTCGCGCCTGGTGTCCATGACATTCATTCCCTTCCTTGCGTACTACCTGCTGCGGCCGACAAAAAAGGCGGAAGAAAGCATCGAAGAGCGACGCGAGCGCGGTTTCAGTGGCTTTTACTACCGCGTGGGAAAATTCGCGATTGAACATCGCTGGAAGGTATTTGCCGGTTCTCTGCTCTTTCTGGCGATGGGAGGATTTGTTGGCCATCAATTGAAGACGCAATTTTTCCCGGACGATGTGCAATACCTGTCGTTCATGGATGTGTGGCTCCCAAACGACGTGCCCCTGTTCGTAACGAATCAAACCGCGATGCAGGTGGAAAACGCCATCCGGGCGGTCGCGGATAAGTTTGGCCAGGAGCGTCCGGAGAAAGATGGAAAACCACGCCAGGTGCTCAAGTCCATCACGACCTTCGAAGGAGGGGGCGGGCCGCGCTTCTGGTTTTCCGTGACGCCGCAACTGCAGCAACTGAACTACGCGCAGGTGATTGTGGAACTGTACGAGAAGGAGGACACGCCCCGGCTGATCGGCCTGCTGCAGGCCGCGATTTCGAAAGAAGTGGTGGGGGCGCGCGTGGATGTACGCCAACTGCAGACGAATCCGGTGGATTATCCGGTGGAGTTGCGCGTCACGGGGCTGGCCGACGTAAACCCGCTCGAGGAAGAAAAAGACATCACGAATTTGCGGATGATCGCGTCTAAAGCAGCGGCGATTCTGCGTGCGGCTCCCAAGGCAGCCCGTGTGCGCGACGATTGGGGGCAGGACGGATTTGAAGTAACGCTAAAGGTGGATCCGGACCGCGCGAACCTCGCGGGCGTGACGAACCAGGACGTAGCGCAATCGTCGAGCACGGCGCTGAGTGGTTCTGGCTTGACGACGCTACGACGGGGCGACCAGCAAATTCCGGTGGTTTCGCGACTGCGTATGGACGAGCGAGCCAACCTTTCGGACATACAGAATTTGTATGTGTATTCGTCGGAATCAAACAATAAGGTGCCGCTGATGTCGGTGTCGTCGATCGAAAACGAACTGCAGACGCTGCGCATCCGGCATCTAGAGCACTTTCGAACAATTTCAGTACAGTGTTTTCCGATTTCTGGCGCGCTGCCTTCCGAGGTTTATGCTGCGGCAGCGCCGCAATTGGCCGAACTGCGAAAGACCTTGCCGCCGGGATACAGCATCAACGTAAGCGGCGAACAGGCCAAGCAAGAGCAAGGATTCAAGAATTTGACGGTAGTGATGGCGGTATCCATCGCGCTGATCTTTCTGGCGCTGGCCTTTCAATTCCGCCATTCGGTAAAACCGATTCTGGTTCTCGCGGCTGCGCCTTACGGTGTTGTGGGCGCGTTGATCGCGTTATACCTGATGGGCAGCTCGTTTGGGTTCATGGCATTTCTGGGAATCGCCAGCTTGATTGGCGTGATTGTGAGCCATGTGATCGTGCTGTTTGATTTTATCGAGGAGATGCACGAAAGAGGCGAGCCATTGGAACTGGCGCTGTTGGATGCAGGGATTGTGCGGCTGCGGCCAGTGATGATCACCGTGGGCGCTACGATTCTGGCGCTGTTTCCGTTGGCGGTGCATGGTGGCCCCTTGTGGCAGCCTCTGTGTTACGCGCAGATTGGTGGCCTGGGAGTGGCTACGTTCATCACGCTGCTACTCGTGCCGGTGCTATATTCGATTTTTGTGTTGGACCTGAAAATCGTGAAGTGGGAAGGGTCGAGC
>CAVWYZ010000011.1:0-879820 GCA_963759275.1 Candidatus Acidiferrales bacterium
CAGCAATCGACCGGAGACCCTGCTTGGCGTCATCCCGTCTCATTTGAACCCCACACCTGAAGTCCCGATAAAACGGTTCGTCACCACAATCTTTCCGGTCATCTTCGGATGAACTTAGCAAAAATAGGGATATTCCCTGGGCTTGTTGAACGTAAACGAAAACTTCTCATCTGTGTCGAGCACTTTGGATTTGAATGCACCCGTGGTGCTGACAACGGTATGCGGAATGTCGTCTCGATTCGTCCATGTCACCGTCGCTCCAACCGGCACCGAGATCAGCGTGTTCATCTGGCCCACGGTCGAAACTGACGCCGCCCCCCGATCCGGCTCGCATCAGGGCTATCAGTGGATTAGCTGGCGCAAAAGTGGAATGGAATTCTACGCCGTTTCGAATGCCGCGGAATCCGAGCTGGAACAGCTCCAACAACTGTTCTCCAAATCGTGAGGTGTGATCGCATGCCCTGTTTCGCCGAATATCGACTCGCCTTGTTCCTCCATCGAAACAAATAGACAATCATTCGTTCACATAGAAAGCTGTACGGCTAAATAATCTTGAGATACGCGCAGTGTTATCGGACAAGCCCGCAGCCACAGTGACAACCGCTTCCGAACCAAAAAGTGTCGAAGGTAACCACGCGAGTCGTCGAATTGCTGAAGACAGTTTCAGACGCACGCGTTACCCGAGATCTGCAGCCCATTCCGGTTGCTTTCGATTCCATACGCTGTAGCATAGCGTGGCAACGATAATAGCCAACCGAGTACAATACATGTTCACCTTAAAGAATCATCTCGGGCATGCGTCCATCTCATCTTCGCACACCCTGACCCTCGCAAGTGCAACACGCCTTATCAAATGCGTTTCCGGGCTTCTAGCGCCCCGCCAGCGGCTTGTTGCCTATGTCCCGCATCGCCCAGGACCCATGTGAACAGCGCGTTCTCGGCATCCGGTGCTGTGCGAAGAACACCCGCTCTTTCGGAAGTGGCTCCATCTCATTGAAATGATTCGGGAAAAGTCATCTGGACGATTTTGAAAGCTCGCCTGTATTACTTAGTGGAGGGCAAGTTGATGATCCGAGAGCTCATGGAGGCACACCGGAAGCGAGTTCGCTCTTGCAATCCGGCGGGACGATTCGCAGCCGCACTCCTGATTCCCGCCGAGCTATCCAGACGGCTGCGGCTGCTTGGCAACTCCGAGATCGCGCAACTGCTGGACGATGAAGTCTGCGGGAACATTGGCATCTTGGCTCCGGAGGCGACAGTCTGCGTCGAAGCCGCGCTTCGTCTCCGACGACCCTCACTTCAGGAGGAAACGCGATGTGCAAAATCGGAAAGCCAATAGAGATCATCGACGTCGAGCCGCTCAGCCTTCCCGCTGCTCTGCCTCACCGGAAAGAGAATCCAGCGGAGCAGCCCGTGACCGTCGATGTTGCCGTTACGCAGACGACCGATGAGCCTAGCCTTGTCGAGAAGCTCTAGCCGTCGCGGCGGACGCCCGTGGCCGCACGCCAGATACGGCGTGGACCTGAGAAAGGTGCCGGACATGTACATCGAGCCATTCGTCGCCTACCGGGCGTGGAACTGGACAGCCGAAGGCGTCACTTCGCTAAACGGTGCCCTGTGGAAGCCAAAGGTCGCGTTCGAGGCGAAGTGTCACTATTCTGCTGACCTGTGCTCGATGCGAGCGGCGGCAATTGGGTCGGTAGCGGCGGAATTCTGGGGAGCGAAGTCCCACCAAGTCCCCGGCCCGGACTGCACATGCGGAATGTATGCTGGCATCAACATGCAGCACATGATCGACATCAACTACATCCAGCGCGGTATCCACGGCGAAGTCCACCTGTGGGGACGCTTGGAGCGCTGCACCCTCGGCTGGCGTGCGCAGTTCGCGTACCCGAAGTATTTCATCGTCAGGAAGGCGCATGCGTAAGGTGGTGCTCATAACGGAGGGCGGCGCTAGGCGGAAGCGCAAGCCCATGGTCAAAAAGCTGACGCCCGAGTTGATGTCGCAGTTGATCGCGCAGCACTCTCAATGTGTCTATGACCAGCAGGGCAAATGTGCATTGACCGTTTTCGCGGCCCCATTGTGCTGGGAACTGAACAAGCTGCTGGGTCTTGATGATGAAGAGGGGGAGGGTTTCGAGCGCCACGACGAAATGACCGCAGCAAAGCCCCTGAAGGAAGAACACTTCGAAAACAGGGAGGACGATTGATGTTCGAAGAACTTGTGGTAGCTTCGAAAGCCCCCAAGCCTGAACGCACTGGGGAAGAAGAGAAGATGAATCTCGCAGTGCGCACGTTTTTGGTCGCGCAGCAGGATTTCAACCGGATAAATGAGCATCCCCTGAAGGTGAGCAAGAAGGAAGTCAATTACCGCTGGTGGTGCGCACTCGAAGCCCTGTACGACGCTGACAAGGCGCTTTGGCACCTGTTCTGCGGACCTGACAAGTCGATGAAGTCCAACATGGAGTATGCCAAATTCCGGCAACGGTTGATCACCGGGGTGCCTAACCGCTCGGATGCGTGATCGGAATGTTACAAAGGTGATGCAAGACTAGGCGCGGCGGAGAGCATGAGAATCTCCAAGAGCAAGTTCTGCGCAGGCGTGCAATCTTTGAAGCGTTCGTATCTGCTCGTCCACGAACCAGAACTCGCGGCTGAGCCGGACGGCACCGCAGACGCGATCATCGCGCAGGGGCGTGAAGTCGGCTTGCTCGCACGCAAGCTGTTCCCCAGTGGAATCGAGGTTTGCGCTACGGGCTGGATCAGGCGATTCGCACGACAAGGGAGCTAGTAGCGAATCACGAAGTTCCGGCGATCTTTGAATGAGTCTTCGAACACTTCACTGAAAGACGCCACGCTCGTCCAGCGCATGAAATTTTGGTTGATTCGCGCAAAGCACGGACCCATCGGAAATTGTTCAAAGTCGAAGGGAAGGAACAATTACTTGGCATTGGTCCGCCGACACAATGGGAGGAGCCTAAGAATCCCGGGTCCGCTAATTCTACCTGACCTGCTCGCACAGACCGATTTTCGCTAGTTTTGTTAGCTTTGGACACTCCCCAGTTGCAGCGAAATACCCTCATTTGCATTCTATTGTTGAACAAAAGTTCGGCACAATTGCGTGCAGAATTTCTGCCGGTCATCCGGATGTGTACGGCAGGAGACGGAATGCATTCGATCTTCCTAAGCTTTTCCTAAGACTTCTGACGAAATCCCAGACCTCAGATTTTCCAATGACACTGGCAAATTCGTTTTTCATCAAATCGCCCATTGATTCTGTTGGGCTTGCGTTTTACCATCGCTACTGAGAATTTCTTAGGATGCTCTGGAAGAATCCCCCCCTCTCCGCCGGATTTAAGTAACGAGCTAACACGCGACGCGAACGCATGTCGAGAGGGTTGTGCAGCCCGTCCAAACAGGCAAACACATTAGCCAGACACCTTCTCATCAGCCAACGCGCTCCCGCTGGCGAAGCACCCCTAAACTGACGAATTTGATCTTCCGCAGCATCTTCGTCCGAATGGTCTCGCCAGAGAAACCTAATTTCCTAACAATCCCCGGTCTGTGCCGGACGGAGAACTTGCCAAAACTGTTGAGCTTCAGGGTGAATCCATCGGAGCCCAGATGATTGAGCAGCATGGTCTCCAAGCTGCCGATCACGGCGTTGACTACGTGCTCAGCTTCTTTTTTCGTGGGCAAAGACAAAGCACTCTGAACCCTTCCGGCCAACTCATCTCGACCCCCTGTGCTCGTTCGCATTTGCTTCAGGTTCGTTTCCAACGCAGTAGAATCATACTCTCGCGGATTTGTCCCAATTTGTCCCAAAAAATCCCCGAAAAGAGGGGTTGAATTCCCCCTTCAAATGTGCAAAAAGGAAGTGGTCAAAATTCTGGGAAGTTTGCATGGTTGTAAGTTCAACATGCAGAAAGGTTAATAAAAACCCAGTTTTTTCGGCAAAATCCAACGGGCTGGAGCCTCGACTCCCGGTATCGCTACCAACTCTTCCTAAGCTGTTCCTCTCACGTCGATTGATGGCCTACAGCTGAATGCGAGTTCCATTCAGCTTGGACCGTGCGATAGCATGTCAGAATGCCGCGAACTTTCCACCGGCCCACGAGCGTCAACCTGACGACGCCAACGCCGATTTTGGCGTACAATCCCACGGTGTTATCGAAGCGCGTTAAGATTTTTGCCTGGGCACCTCAGGCCCCCAGCCGCCTAACTGTGTTTAACTTCGTTTTCGCAGAGGACGCGCCGTGAAACTTCCCACCTTAGCTGTTTTATCCGAGTTCACCGATTTAGCCCTTCTTCTGTTGCGGCTGATGGTGGGACTCATCTTCTTCACCAGCGGCTGGAAACACGTTACCAACCCGCAAGCCCGCAGCGAAGACATCGAAATGAGCGTGGGCTTCACATTGTTTCTGGGCATAGCCGAATGCGCGGGAGCTTTGGGCGTGACGTTTGGGGTGCTCACCCAGTTTGCCGCAATTGGCCTCATTCTGCTTATGTTGGGCGCCATCCAGAAAAAAATCTTTAAGTGGCACATGAGTTTCTGGGGACCGCACGGCACCGACGGCTGGAGCTATGACACGATAATGATCCTTATGAACTTCGTCATCGCCACCACTGCCGGTGGCCGCTTCGTGCTCGAAAGACTGTTCCGCTAGGCAATTCTTCATCTCACGCATGTTGGCTGAGGTCTCATGAAACCGGCTATGTTTGGGTCCACACAAAGTGCTCGATCAAAACACAGGTGAAGGCCTTAACATGCCCAAGACCATGATTGAGTTCCGAAATGCCGGATGCGTGTTGAATGCCAAAAATCCCCGTGCAATTCTCTCTGGAATTTCTCTGGAGATCGCCGACGGGCAAGTGATCGCGCTACTGGGTCGCAGCGGCAGTGGCAAAACCACCATGCTCAAAACTGTCAATCGCCTTCGTGCATTTACTTCTGGCGATGTACTGGTGGACGGCCGGTCCGTCAATACGTGGGATGTCATCAAATTGCGCCGCCGAATTGGTTATGTAATCCAGGAAACGGGGCTATTTCCGCATCTCACGGTGGAAGAAAACGTCTGCGTCGTTCCGCAACTTGAACGTTGGCCGGCGGAACGCATGAGGGCGCGGTTTCAAGAGGTCATGGATTTGGTGGGACTCAGCGCCGATGACTTTGCGCGACGCTATCCCCGCGAGTTATCGGGAGGACAGCGGCAACGGGTGGGCGTAGCGCGCGCCCTGGCCGCCGATCCAGCCATTCTGCTGATGGACGAACCGTTTGGTGCCTTGGATCCCATTACACGCGCCGATCTTCAGCGGGCGTTCCTGAACACGGCGCGCCGTGTCGCCAAGACCATCGTTCTGGTTACCCACGATTTGCGCGAAGCGCTGCTGCTCGCCAGCCGCATTGTGCTTTTGGATGCAGGCCGCATCGTTGCATCGGCCAGCTCAAACGAATTTCTGAAACTCGATCATCCAATGGCGCACCAGTTCATCGCCGCATCTGAGTTGCGCACAGGAACAGCCGAATGAGCTTCTGGACATTTTTCCTGAGCCATCGCCATGAAATTCTGACGGCCACACGCGAGCATCTGGTGCTCGTCTGCGTTTCGATGGCCATCGCCGTGGCGATCGCGGTCCCCGTGGGGTTCCTTATCGTCGCGTTTCCCCGAGGCCGATCCATCGCGCTCGCGATCGCTAATATTTTTCAGACCATTCCGAGCCTCGCCCTGTTCGGGTTTTTAATCCCCATCCCGTTCCTGGGTGGAATCGGCACGCGCACCGCTATCGTCGCGCTCGTTCTCTACGCTCTGCTTCCTATTCTGCGAAACACCTATGTTGGACTTACAAGCATTGACCCGGCCATCCTGGAAGCCGCCGAAGCCATGGGCATGACGGAACGTCAGATCATGTTCCGCGTGCGACTGCCGCTTGCCACGAGCTTTATTCTTGCCGGCATTCGCACTGCCACGGTGATTACCATCGGCGTTGCCACTATTGCCGCGGCGATTGGCGCGGGCGGCCTCGGCACATTTATTTTCCGCGGCGTCGCTATGGTCAGTAACGCGGTGATTCTGGCTGGCGCGATTCCGTCGGCTCTCCTTGCGCTGCTGGCGGATTACTCGCTGGGCGTCCTCGAACGCAAACTGAAGGTGGTCTAGCGTGCGGCGTGCATCATCGCTCTTGCTTGTTGCACTCATGGCGGCACTGGCCTGCCATTCCTGCAACGAGTCTCCTTCGAAATCACGTTTGGTCATCGCCTCGAAATTTTTCACGGAGCAGATTGTTCTCGCGGAATTGCTGGCCCAGCATATCGAAGCCCGCACCGGCATACCTGTTCAGCGCAAATCGAATCTCGGCGGAACCCTCCTTGTACAAAAAGCGATGCTCGCGGGTGACGTTGATCTTTACGTCGAATATACGGGCACGGCGATTACCGCCGTTCTCGCCGAGAAACCCGAAGGAGACTCCGCCGCGGTTCTGCAAAGAGTGCGCGAAGAATATGCGCGGCGATTCGGATTCATCGTCACTGAGCCTCTGGGTTTCGCGAACTCCTTTGCCATGGTCGTGCGCTCAGCAGACGCTCGGGAATTTCACATTTCGCGAATGTCTGATTTACCTTCGGTCGCGCCTCAATGGCGTGCCGGTGTCGGCTACGAGTTCCTGGAACGGCCGGACGGCTACCGCGGATGGACGGAACGTTACGGCTTGCACTTTGGGCGCGATCCCAGTGTGCTTGATCTGGGCTTGTTGTACCGAGCGCTGGTCGAGAAAAAGGTGGATATCGTAGCTGGCAATTCCACGGACGGTTTGATTGATGCTCTCAACCTTGTCCCTCTTAAAGACGATCGTCACTATTTCCCGCCATACGATGCCGTGCCCGTCGTGCGGCAGTCCGCGTTGCAGAGCTTTCCACAACTACGCGCAGCCCTGGCTGACCTCGGGGGAAAAATCTCGGAAGAAGAAATGCGCAACCTCAACAAACAGGTAGACGCGGATCAACGCGACGTCACAACGGTAGTACGCGAGTTCCGGGCCGCCAAAGGCCTGTAAACTCTTTGTTTGACGGGAACTTCGCCAACCCTGGCCACAGTTCTGGGAGCATTTCCAATACTACGGATGAGCCGAGCGTATGTGGCGAAGTTCTAGTCTGTGCCGTCAGCCTGCATCACTGCCGCGTTCTCCTGCCAGGGCGGCAGGATCTTGACTAGCGCGTACAAAATGATGAACGGCAGGATCATCAGAATAATCGCTGGCAACATCCCTTCGCGTGTGACAAATCCCATTTTATACGTTGTGTAGCCCAGGAAACTCTTCGAAAACAGCTGGCCACCAATCACCACATTCCAACGCATCGCGAATATCCCAATCATCGTCAACACAGAAGCGATCGCATAAAGTCGCTTGCGGGTCAGTTCCGCGAATTTCACCAACTGCGTCAGCGCCAGCAGCGCCAGCGGAGCCAACGTGCCCACAAAAATCTGAATCACGATCTGCGACACAAATAGCCGCGAATGCACCATGAAATCCAGGCTCCGGAAGGATTCATCGGCTTCATAAATCCGGTGAATCAGGTCCAGCATCTCCAGCGAAAAATCGATCACGAACGTATAGAAGAGATACTTGGCGATCGTGTCCAGACAATTCATGTCGATCGCTGTGCGGCGAATGGCTGAAGTCAACATATACATCAACAACACCAGCGCGATGCCCGATACCATGGCCGAAAACAGAAACACCACCGGCATCAGCGGCGACGACCACCACGGATTGGCTTTCACCGACCCGAAAATGAACCCTACATATCCGTGCAGCATGAACGCCGAGGGAATGCCGATCAGCGTGATAATCCATCCCACTCGATCATCCACGTGGAGCGCCCCGGCGCTAATGTTCGTCGAGCCTAGCGTCAAAATCCGGTACAGCACGCGCTTCAGGCCCGTCGATGATTCCGCCAGCAACACGATGTCTCGCCGGTAATCCAGCCAAATCTCCAACAACAGCACCGCCATCAGATACCACAGGTACACGAAGCCGAACATGGCCATCGCCGACGCTCGATGTGGTGTCAGATACATTTCCAGGGAACGTTCCGGGTGTCCCAAATGCAGTTGCAGCGGTAGTGGCGCCACGATCAGAAACGCCAACGCCGTCAGAAGCGCCAGCCGGTACGTGGGTTTCACCGCTTCCACGCGGAAAACTCGTTCTAACGACGCCAGAATAAACGCCCCGGCCACTAGTCCCGTCAGAAATGGATACAGCACGATCAGCACGCTCCACTGCAGCTCCACTTCGTTCGGATACATGAATCCTTCCATCCGCAACCTCTCCTTAGCGCACCGATCCGTCCAGTCCGTTGTAGAACATCTTCGCCCCGGTTGCCAGGTGCGGCTTCAGCACCTGCACCGAGTGCGTTTTCAAGTATTCATGGATCGGATCCTTAGGATTCTTCAGGTCCGCCAACTGCCTCGCGCCCGTCGGACACGCTTCACAACACGCGGTCGTCAGGCCCTTCGTGATTCGGTGGTAGCACAGCGTGCATTTCTCTGCCGTGTGCCTCTCTGGATGAAAGAACCGGCAACCGTATGGGCACGCCTGAATGCAATACCGGCACCCCAGGCAATAGTTGTAATCGATCAGTACCACGCCATCATCGGTGTGAAACGTGGCCCCTACCGGACACACTTGCGTACACGGTGAATCTACACAGTGGTTGCATAGTTTCGGGACGAAAAAGTTTTTCCCACCGGTCTGCTCGCTCGCGGGGAATCCGTCTTTGCCGCCATTCGGAGAATCCACAATCGGATTTTCCATGTGCCAATCGTCCACGTGATAGCGTTCCACCCAGGTTCGAAAATATCCATCAGGCACATCATTCTCCATCGCGCACGCCCGCACGCAGCTCCCGCACCCGATGCACTTTGTGACATCCAGCAGCATTCCCCACCAGTGACCGCTCGCCTGGTAGTTCGGCGCATCTTCCGGTGTGCCTGCCAGAACAAACTCCCACGCCACTGCCGCTGCCGGCAAAAGCACCAGAATCTGGCGCCGGTTCAATATCACTTTTTTCCTCCCGCGCCGAACCCCGGACTGTGCGGCTGGTGGCACACATTACAGAGCTGGTCCTGCGCATGTTCCTTGGCGTCGACTTGGGGAAAACCGCTGGGCTTGGCGATATTCTCAGCGTGGCATCGTACGCACAGCTTCGCCACATCCGGCAGTGTCAGAACCACCGCGCCCGGGTCCTCTGCATGCTTCGCCAGAGGCCCGTGGCAGGTTTCGCAGTTCACGTGTGCATGTACACCCTTCGACTTCACTTCCAGGACATCCGGATGGCAACCCTCGCAGGCTTCATGTCCCGCGTACGCCAACGGCCGGCTGGTGATTTCTTTCAGCGCGTCACCACGATACGGTCCATAGCGCCCGAAACTTTTCGGAATCACCGCAGCGCGCAACGCCACAAAGACGATTGCCCCGAGCAAAAATACGATGGCCACCCGGATCAGGTGCGCGGAATCCTTAAATTTGCCCATGTGGCCCTGTTGTAGAAGTGAGCTTTGTATAAAGGTAGGAAACAAGCCGAGCGAACTGGCGAGCGGTGCGTCCCAAGGGTAGGGCCACGAAGCAGAACCTGACTGGAGCGAGTGACGTATCGAACGTACGTCCTTGTACCTCTTCAGCTCACATGGGTAATATGACTACAGTCACGCAGCCTAGTGACCCGAGTCACAATCACCTACTCCGCCCCATGTCCCAGGTGGCCGACTAATGCGGAGATTCCTCTCTGAAACTGGTCCGGCGCGGCAATCAAGCTTACGACCAGGTATTGATCACCAGCGAAATCATAAAAATGGCCGGGATGCACCACCAAGCAAGCTTTTTGCATTAGTTCAATCGCCAGATTTTCGTCAGAGCGCCCGTTCACCATTTGCAGTACCGCGTACCATCCGCCTTCCGCCTCCAGCACTTCACAGTCGTTCCTTCCGCGCAGCGCCAATTTTAACTGCGTCCAGTTCTCTCGAATTCGTTCCATCATTTGCGGCTGAAGTGTACGGCGCTGCTCGAGCAATTGCGAAAATGCCCACTGTGCCGGTGAACTCAGCGAAAGATACGTATCGGCGATCACTTCCAGCCGGTCCAGTGCCGGACGCGCGAGCGATTCGGGTCCGGTCGTCGCTATCCACGCCACTTTCATTTGTGGCAACGCGGCGATCTTCGAAAGCCCGCTCAACGTGAATGTAAGCGCATCGCCATTCGCCACAAAACTCTCAGGAGGGCGGCTGCCAAACGAGTAATCCAGAAACACCTCGTCCACGACTAACGCTAAATTATGTTGTCGGCACAGTTCGTTCAATTGCGCCAATTCTTCATCCTTCACGCACGATCCCGTGGGATTATTCGGGTGTACCAGCAAGATCGCGCGTGTCCGTGGCGTGAGCGCTTGTGTCACAGACTGAAAATCGATGAACCATCCGTGGGCGTATTGCAGCGAATACGGAACCAGCCTTACGTCTTGCAGGTCTGCCAGAAACTCGAACAAGGGGTAGCTTGGCTTGGGCACTAGGATTTCATCGTTGGCATTGCATAGCAGCCGGAATACGTAGGAGTACGCCTCACTCGTGCTGGTCGTCAGCAGCAATGATTCCGCATCGACCGTCGCTCCGTGGTCCTCGCGGTAATAGCGCGCCACCTCCTTCCGCGCAGCCAGCAACCCTTTCGCCTCGGGCGCGTACTCGAGTGCCTTCGGATTTTGAAATGCACTCAGAATCGCCGCAGTGTCATAGCGCAAACCGCATTGCGTGGGATTGGAAACGGTCAGGTCAATCAACGGTTCGCCGGATGCGCGCATTCGCTCCAGTGTTTGCGTGTACTTGTTTGGGGTGAGTTTCCAGTTCGTGCGCTCAGAGAACATTTCGGAATTCCGACGATAACATACGCCTCTCGTTTAGCCCTATCGTTCTGCTGGTATTCGCCAGCGGCTTTCGGGCTTTGTCGCCACCAACCGAAAGTGATGGAGTTGAATCCGTCAGAGCAGTTGGCCCTTATAAGTGAAAAATCGCGCAATAACTGATGAAAATCACATCGTAGGGTGCGCTGAATTACACAACAATGTTCATCTGGACAAATCTTCCCTTTCACCTATCTATCTATTTGTCTGTAAGTTAGCTTTTTTCGAACAGGCGTTCGATTTGGTGCCCAATATGCCATCGTCCCACCGTGGAACAGCGCCCAGGCTTTGTTACGAGTATTCCCCGCCCCTCTGGTTTTTCCTTGTGGAAGGAATGCACCCGGTTCGCTGCTTCGTTGCCTCCCAGTTCGCTCTCAACGGCATGTTCGGGGTTCCTCCCGATTTTAGCTTCCTCTTCATGCGGAGGCACGCAAAGTGCTTGATCAATCGAGTTTCCCAGGCTCAGCCAGTTTCCGGCACGGCGTCGACCGCCGCACCTTCTTCAAAGTTGTAGCGCAAGCTACGGCGGCCATCGGGCTCAGCAGCACTCTAGCTGCGAAGGTCGTCGCGGCCGTCGAAAAGGGTGCCCGGCCCTCTGTCATCTGGCTACATTTTCAGGAATGCACCGGCTGCACGGAATCGCTTCTTCGCACCTCTCATCCGGGCCTGGCCGAAGTCCTCTTTGACCTGATTTCGCTCGATTATCACGAAACGCTGATGGCTGCTGCCGGCCACCAAGCCGAAGAAGCGCTGGAATCTGCGATCAAGAAGAATGCTGGCAAGTACATACTCGTCGTTGAAGGGGCGCTCCCCACGAAAGAAAACGGCATTTACATGCAGATTGGCCAGAAAACCGGACTCGACATCATCAAACATGTTGCCGCTTCGGCTGGAGCGGTTGTCGCCATTGGTTCCTGCGCCTCCTGGGGAGGGATTCCTTCGGCCGAACCCAATCCAACCGGTGCGAGTGGTGTAAATCAAGTCCTCCAGGGTCGCGCTGTTGTCACCCTGCCTGGCTGCCCCGCGAATCCTTACATTCTACTGGGAACGCTGCTGCAATTTGTGGCACTTGGAAAATTACCGGAACTCGACGACCTCGGTCGTCCAAAATTTGCCTACGGCCGCACGATTCACGAGCATTGTCCGCGGCGCGCGCACTTCGACGCCGGACGCTTCGCCCAGGAATTTGGCGACGAAGGCCACCGCTCCGGCTATTGCCTGTACAAACTCGGCTGCAAGGGGCCGTCGACCCACGCTAGTTGTTCCGTCCTACAGTTCTGCGAAGTGGTGGATGCGTGGCCTATTGGCCTTGGCCATCCCTGTTTCGGCTGTACCGAAAAAGAAGTGGCTTTCCGGGTTCCCATGTTGAAACCCGCGGAAATCGTGCGGCCTACACCGCCCGCCACTTATGCGCCTGTCACCGCACCGGTCGGCGTGGTCAGCCCGATTGCCACCGGCATAGGCGGCTTGATTGGTGGTGCGCTGATCGGCGCAGGCGTGATGGCCGCGCGCAAAATGAACAGCTCTGAACCAACCGAGCCGCCGCCCGCCAGTAACCCCGACGGCAACTCCGGCTCTGCAGGCACGGAGTAATCCATGGAGGTCAATCGCAGAGACATCCTCAAGGGTCTCCTCGGTGGCTCCGCCGTTGCCGGCGTGGTTGCCTCTGCCATTCCCGCCGCCGTCAAAGACTCGGAATCGCTTCCGGCGCAACCCGACGCGGTGGGCCTCCTCTATGACGCCACGAAATGCATTGGCTGCCGCGCTTGCATGCCCGCGTGCCAGAACGCCAACGGCCTCACGCCTGATCGCGGCGAATCCGGTGGTCTGTACATGCAGCCGGACACCCTGAATGCCCACACAAAAAATCTCATCAAACTGTACACCGCGCTCGACGGCCACGAAAAATCCTTCATGAAGCAGCAGTGCATGCATTGCGTCGATCCCGCTTGCGTATCCGGCTGCCCCATGAACGCGCTTCACAAAGAGCCGCTCGGCGTTGTCGGTTGGACTCCCGACCTGTGCATCGGTTGCCGCTATTGCCAGATCGCTTGTCCCTTCAACATCCCCAAGTTCGAATGGGATAAGGTCAATCCCGAAATCGTGAAGTGCGAGCTTTGCCGCCACATTGTTGGCAAAACTGATTCTCAGCCGGCCTGTACAAAAGTTTGTCCTACGCACGCTGTTGTTTATGGCAAGCGCTCCGATCTTCTCGCGGAAGCGCATCGCCGCATTCAGGATCATCCCGGCACCTATTTCGAGGATCGCGTCTACGGTGAAGTCGAAGCCGGCGGCACGCAGTGCCTCGTCCTTTCTCAAGTCGATTTCTCAAAACTTGGCTTGCCGGCTCTCGGCAAAGAATCCGGACCCTCCCAGGTGCGCCGCATGACCAATTTCATTTATCGCGGCTTTCTCACTCCGATTGTCCTCTACGGTGGTCTTGCCGGTGTCATGCACTATCGCTGGAAGCACCATCTCATTCACTCGGAAACTTCCGAGCATCGCGAAGGCGACCCCGCCCCGCAACAACAGGAGAACCAGCCATGACCGGCCGCTGGCAGAGATGCGTGCGCCTCAACGAACCGCTGTTTACCAAGCCTTTCATCTTGTTTGCCTCTCTTGCGGCCCTCGCCTTTATCCTCGGCTTCTTCCGCGAACTCACCGGCTTGGGCTATGTCACCGGCCTCAATGACGGCTACACCTGGGGCCTGTTCAAGAATTGGAATGTCACCGCGCTGACCGCGCTGGGCTCCGGCGGTTACGCCATCGCCATCCTCACCTGGCTCTTCAATCAGCGCAAATTCCATCCCATCATGCGCACTGCGCTACTCACCAGCTTTCTTGGCTACGGCACCGGCATGATTGCCCTTGGCTTCGATGTTGGACGCCCGTGGAATTTTCTGCACTTCAATAATCCCCGCAACTGGAACCCGCACTCAGTCCTCATGGAAGTGGCTGTGTGTATGACCGCCTACGTCATCTTCGCGCTCGACGTGGAAAACATGCCACCTTTCCTCGAGCGCCTTTACTCGAGCTCCGACTCAAAGAAACACATGCTGGCGATGCGAATTTTTTACGCCATTCGCGCTACCTTCCCCTTCTTTGTCGCGCTTGCTTTCCTGCTTCCTTCCATGCACCAATCCTCGCTCGGCGGACTCATGTATCTTGCCGGCACGCGCGTTCACCCGCTCTGGCAGACCGCGCGCATTCCGCTCCTCTACCTCCTAATGGCCTATATCCTCGGCCTCGCCTGCGTGCTGATGGTTCTCCTTCTTAGCAGCATGGTCTGGAAACTTGGCTGGGACCTCGACGTTCTCGAACGCCTCACGATGCTTATGGGCCGCATCACCGCTGTTTGGCTGGTCATTCAATATGTGGACTTGGCGTACCGCGGCGTGCTCCACCTCGCCTTTACCTTCGACTACTTCAGTTGCTGGTTCCTGCTGGAAACCTCGTTACTCCTGATCCCGGCGCTCCTTCTCTGGCTCCGGCCGCTGCGCACACAACCCGGTACGCTCTTTCTTCTCACCTTCGTACTCGCCATTGGCGGCATCATCTACCGCTTTACGCCCACCACCATCGCCTATTTCCCGCTCGGCAATTACAAATATTTTCCTTCCGTCACCGAAATCCTGATGAGCATCGGTTTCACTTCGTTCGCCGTCACTCTGTTCCTTATAGCTGTGAAGCGTTTCGCCATCCTGCCCGCTCCCGCAGGAGAAATCACTCCCGACGCCGCTGTCGGGCCATTTGACACGTTGTAGCGAGGGAATGTTCATGAGCAACCGCATCACCATCGACCCCATCACCCGTATCGAAGGGCACCTCCGCATCGACGTTCAAATCGATGGCGGCAAGGTCAACGATTCCTGGGCCTCCGGCACGATGTTCCGCGGCATCGAAACCATTCTCCAGGGACGCGATCCCCGCGAAGCTTGGCTCTTTGCTCAGCGTTTCTGCGGCGTGTGCACCACGGTGCACGGCATTGCTTCCGTTCGCGCCGTGGAAAACGCCGCCGGCATCCAGGTCCCGCTCAATGCACAGCTCATTCGCAATCTCATCTTGATCGCCCATGCGCTTCAGGATCACAAGGTTCACTTCTATCATCTCTGTGCCCTGGATTGGGTCGATGTCGTCTCCGCGCTGAAAGCCGATCCCGCAAAAACTTCCTTACTCGCTGGTAGCCTCTCTCCCTGGCCGCGCAACGGCTATCAGGATTTCAAGCAGGTGCAGGATCGCGTCAAGGCCTTCGTCGATAACGGCCAACTCGGCATTTTCGCAAACGGCTATTGGGGCCATCCCGCGATGCGCCTCTCTCCCGAAGTGAATCTCCTCGCCGTGGCCCACTATCTGCAAGCGCTCGAATTCCAGCGGTATGCCAACCAGATCGTCGCCATCCTCGGCGGGAAAACGCCGAACATCCAGAATCTCGCCGTCGGCGGCGTGGCCAACGCCATCAATCTCGATAACCAAGCCACTCTGAACATGGACAAGCTCTTCATGATCAAGAGCCTCTTCGACGATCTCACGCGCTTCATCCACGAAGTGTATTTCGTCGATGCCTGTGCGGTTGCTGCCATGTATCCCGACTGGTTCAACTATGGCGCCGGCGTCACCAATTATCTCGCCGTCCCCGACCTGCCTCTCGATTCCGCGATGACCCAGTTCGATCTTCCCGGCGGCATCGTTTTCGACGCCAAGCTCGACAGCGTGTACACGATCAAGAACCATTCCGACCAGCGCCTCATCAACGGCGTCACCGAAAACGTTTCTCACGCGTGGTACGAGGGCCAAAGCACGCTCCATCCTTGGAAGGGCGAAACTAACCCGCATTACACCGGCTTCAAGGACGACGGCAAATACACTTGGGTCAAATCGCCTCGCTTCGAAGGCCGCCCCATGCAAGTCGGTCCTCTGGCCCAGGTCTTGATTGGTTATGCGCAGGGGCATAAGCTCACTCATAAGTGGGCTGGAGAAGCCATTAACAGGGTCTCCGCCATCTCGAAGAAACAGGTCACCCCAGTCATGCTGCATTCCACTCTGGGGCGCATTGCGGCACGAGCGATTCGCGCCGCAATGTTGGCGGACCTTGCGAATAAGCACTGGGATCTGCTCGTGAAAAACATTGCCTCCGGCGATGCCAAGATTTTCGTGAAGCCCCAGTTCGGCGACAAGGAACTTCACGGCGTCGGTTTTCACGAAGCGCCCCGCGGCACGCTCTCCCACTGGGTGGTGATTAAAGACGGACAAATCGCGAATTACCAGGCAGTTGTGCCGACCACTTGGAACGCGGGACCCCGCGACGAACATGGTTCCCACGGTCCTTACGAAGCCTCGCTCCTCGGCAATCCCGTGGCCGATGCGGAACGCCCCCTCGAGGTCCTCCGCACCGTGCACTCTTTCGATCCCTGTCTTGCTTGCGCCATCCACACATTTGATCCGGAAGGAAAGGAAGTCATTCACACTTCCCGAGAAGGGGGATCCATGCACGACACTTTGAACTCCGCGCCATTGAAAGTTGGCGAGAAAACCATCGACGCCGAACACGATCTGCAAATGCAGTTGCTCGATTCGCTTTCTCAATCGCTGGCCACAGGCGGCGATTTTTCGCCTACGCGCCACATCCTCGAACAATTCATCGAGTTCTCGGATATGCACTTTCTCTCCGAGCAGCTCATCATGCGCCTTAACGCTTATCCGGCTTACGAAACGCACCTCGAAGAGCACACTCGGCTCATGAAAAAAGTCCGCGAGATTCGCGAGAACATCATCCACGGCGAAAAAACTTCCAGCCTGCAGCTCATTCTGGAATTGCGCGATTGGCTGCTCCATCACATCGCCACGGAAGACGCCGCCTTCGGCGAATTTCTCGCCAAAAAGGAAGTCGCATCCTCATGAGCGACCCGCGGCGCATTGGCGTTCTCGGTATCGGCAATGTGCTGATGGGTGATGACGGCATCGGCCCCTACATCGTCAAGATTCTGGAAGCTCTCTACGAATTTCCACCCAATGTTGTCCTTCACGACTTGGGTACTCCGGGCCTCGGCATTACCTCTTTCTTCGCCGACTACGACAGCATTATTTTGCTCGATGCCGTCAGTGCCAAGGCTCCCGCCGGCGAAATTCGCCTCTACCGAAAACACGAACTTGTTCGCGTTCCCATTCCTCAGCGGGTCAGCCCTCACGATCCCGCGCTCGTCGAAGCCTTGCTCTTCTCCGAACTCAGCGGGAAATGCCCGCAGGAAGTTCTGCTCGTTGGTGTTGTCCCTAAATCTACGGAACTGGGTTGCACCCTTACCGAAGAAGTGCAGTCCGCGATCGCCCCCGCTGTCTCTGCTGTCCTCGCGGAACTCCACCGCCTCGACGCATCTCCCCGCCTCCGCACGGATCAACGCGCCCCTTCCATTTGGTGGCAAGAAAGAGCAATCTTTCAGTGTTCCCCTGGGGAGGCGTGATATGTGCCTGGCAATCCCCGGTAAAGTTGCCACTATCGAAGAAAAAGACGGCATTCGCACCGGTCGCGTCCAGTTTGGCGGCATCGCCCGTCAGGCCTGCCTCGATTTTGTTCCTGAAGCCAAAGAGGGCGATTACGTCATGGTTCACGTTGGCTTTGCCATCAGCGTAGTCGATAAAGACGAGGCCGAACGTACCTACGCGCTTCTCGAGAGCATGGGCGTGCTCGCTGATGAATTGGCGCCCGGCGGCGTCCCTCCGGTGGATTCATGAAATACGTCGACGAATATCGCGACGCCCGCATCGCTCGTGCGCTAGCCGCTGAAATTCGCCGGTGTTCTTCGCGTCCATGGGTCCTCATGGAGATTTGTGGCGGCCAGACGCACACCCTTATGCGTTATGGCATCGACGAGCTGCTCGGCAATAGCGTTGAACTCGTCCACGGTCCGGGCTGCCCCGTCTGCGTTACACCGCTCGAAATTATCGACCGCGCCATCCATCTAGCCCGCCGCCCTGAAGTTACGTTGGTTTCTTATGGCGACATGCTCCGTGTACCCGGCTCGGAAACCGATCTGTTCCACGTCAAGGCCGAAGGCGGGGACGTTCGCATCGTTTACTCTCCCACGGACGCCGTGAATCTCGCGCGTACTCTCCCCGACCGCAAAATCGTTTTCTTCGCCATCGGCTTCGAGACCACGGCTCCCGCACATGCCATGGCCGTTCTGCAAGCCGAACGCCTCGGCCTGCGAAATTTCAGCCTGCTCGTTTCTCACGTTCTCGTGCCGCCCGCCATCCGCGCTCTGCTCGCGCATCCCAAGAATCGCGTGCAGGGTTTCATCGCCCCAGGCCACGTTTGCACCGTCGTTGGCTGTCGCGATTACGAGGACCTCGTTCGCGAATTTCGTGTGCCTATTGTCGTAGGTGGCTTCGAGCCTGTCGATCTCCTGGAAGCCATCCACATGCTCATCATCCAGCTGGAAGAAGGCCGCGTCGAGCTCGAAAATCAATACGTCCGCTCCGTGCAATACGAAGGTAATCTTCCCGCGCAGCAAGCCGTTGCTCGCGTCTTCGAAGCCGCCGACCGCAAATGGCGGGGCATCGGCTCGATTCCCGAAAGTGGCCTTTACCTGAAGCCCAGTTACGCGGCATTCGACGCCGAACGCCTCTTCGATCTGAGCGGCATCTCTGCGCAGGAACCCGCCGAATGTATCGCCGCCGAAGTGCTCCTCGGCCACAAGAAGCCCACAGACTGTTCTGCCTTTGGATCGCGTTGTACCCCCGACAAGCCCCTCGGGGCGCCCATGGTTTCTTCGGAAGGTGCGTGTGCCGCCTACTATCAATACAAGCGTCACCTCGTTACACTCTGACCCCGTGAGCGTCGACGAGCCCAAAGACCTGACCGCCTTCTCCTGTCCTGTGCCATTGCCTGCAGTGGAACGCATTCTTCTGGGTCATGGTAGCGGCGGCAGACTCAGCGCTGATTTGCTCCAACAAGTTTTTCTTCCCGCGCTGGGCAACCCGGTTCTAGACCGTCTCGAAGACCAGGCGAGCGTCTCAGTCAACGGAACCCAACTCGCCGTCACTACCGATTCCTTCGTCGTAAAACCTCTGTTCTTTCGCGGTGGAGACATCGGCTCACTCGCCATTCACGGCACCATCAATGACCTCGCTATGGGCGGCGCTATTCCGCTCTGGCTCACTGCCGCCTTTATTCTCGAAGAGGGTTTGCCTCTCGAAACCCTGAAACGGATCGTCGCCTCCATGCAACAAGCCGCCGCAATCGCGGGAGTGCCGATCATCACTGGCGACACCAAGGTTGTCGAAAAGGGAAGTGCCGACGGCCTTTTCATCAACACCACCGGCATCGGTCGCGCTCGCGATGGCCTCTCGCTCTCCGCCAGCAACGCCCGCCCCGGCGACACCATCATCGTCAGCGGTTTTCTCGGGGATCACGGCATCGCCATTCTCGCCGAGCGCGAAGGCCTGCAATTCGAAACGCAAGTGCACAGCGATTCCGCCCCACTCCACGATCTGGTCGCGCGTCTCCTTGAAGCTACTCACGAAGTTCGCTGCCTCCGTGATCCCACCCGCGGCGGTCTTTCCAGCACGCTCAACGAAATCGCCACCAGCTCCGGCGTCGGTATGGAATTAGACGAAACCGCGATCCCGGTCCGCGAAGAAGTTCGCGGCGCTTGCGAAATGCTCGGCCTCGATCCGCTGTATGTTGCCAATGAAGGCAAACTGGTGGCAATCGTCGCGCCGTCCGCCGCTGAAAATGCCTTGCGCGCGCTGCAAAGCCACCCGTTGGGCAAAGACGCTGCGATTATTGGCCGCGTAATCGCCGACCATCCCCGCATGGTCGCGATGCGCACGTCCTTTGGCACCACTCGGATCGTCGATATGCTTGCGGGTGATCAGTTGCCTCGCATCTGTTGAGGATTCGCTATGCACGAAATCGGAATCGCCTCCTCCATCCTCGAGTCCGTCGCCGCCGAAGCCCAGAAACATCCAGGCGCGCAGGTTCTCGCCGTAGGTGTCCGCATTGGTGAATTATCCGCTGTTGATAAAGACGCCCTCGATTTCGCCTTCGAATGCATCACCCGCGATACCGAATGGGAACATCTCAAGTTGGAAGTCGAGTGGTGCCCCCGTCGCCAGAAGTGCCTGGCCTGCTCAGAAGAATTCGCCGTCCCCGATTTCAATCTTTCTTGCCCCAAATGCGGTGCGAATCATTCCACTTGTGTCAGTGGCACCGAACTCGACATTGCCTATTTGGAATTGGAGGAGCCATGCGCGAAATCGTAGAGAAAAAGGTTCTCAGCGAAAATGACCGCCTCGCCGCACGACTGCGCCAACGCTACCACGACCAAAACATCTTCTGCGTCAACCTCATTAGCTCTCCCGGCTCCGGCAAAACCGCCCTTCTTGAACGCACGCTAGCCTCTTTCACACCGAAACACTCCGTCGCCGTTCTCACCGGCGACATCCAAACCGATAACGACGCTCGCCGCCTCTCGCGCTACGGGTTTCCCGTCCGCCAGATTGTCACCGGTGGCACCTGCCATCTCGATGCCCGCATGATCGACCGACATCTAACGGAAATGGGTTTCGAAGGCCCTGGCCTGCTCCTCATCGAAAACGTCGGTAATCTCGTTTGCCCCTCCAGTTACGATCTCGGCGAGGCTGCCAAAATCGTTCTTCTCAGCGTTACCGAAGGCGAAGACAAGCCTCTGAAATATCCCGGCATTTTTCATCGAGCTTCCTTGATGCTTCTCACGAAGACCGATCTTCTCCCCCACGTCGAGTTCAATCCCAACCTGGCCCTCGAAAATGCCCGCAAAATTCATCCTGAAATTGAATACATTGCCCTTTCCTCCGTTACCGGCGATGGTTTCGATCAATGGCTTCACTGGCTCAATGCCCTGCAACACAAATTCCTGCAAGCTGCTGCCACTACGAATTCCTGAAGACTCTGCGATAATTCCCACATGGACGATTCGTCCAGAGCGGTCGTTGCGCGCAAAGCCATCGACGTCACCGGCATCGTCCAGGGCGTCGGCTTTCGCCCCTTCGTCTATCGGCTCGCGCAGGACTGCCATCTCACCGGCTTCATCGCCAACACGCCCGCTGGCGTAACCATCGAAGTGCAGGGGGAACTCGATCAGCTCGATCGCTTTCTCCAACGCCTGCCCGCCGAGATTCCTCCACTGGCCAAAATCACTTCGCTGTCGCCGCGCGATGCGGAGCCGCAATCCGAATCCGCCTTCCGCATCGTCGCCAGCCATCTCGACGCGCCTCCCAAAGCCCTTATCTCTCCCGATGTCGCCGTCTGCGACGATTGCCTGCGCGAAATGCGTAATCCTCGCGACCGCCGCTTCCGCTATCCCTTCATCAACTGCACCAATTGCGGCCCACGATTCACCATCATTCGCGATATTCCCTACGACCGCGCCCGCACCTCCATGGCCTCGTTTATAATGTGTCCCGCCTGCCAGGCCGAGTACGACGATCCAGCGAACCGCCGCTTCCATGCCCAGCCCAATGCCTGCTGGGACTGTGGTCCGCAAGTACAACTCTTGTCGGCCGATGGCTCGGTCCATGATGTCGCCGAGCCGCTTCGCGAAGCCGCTCGCCTTCTCGATAACGAGGGCATCCTCGCAGTAAAGGGTCTCGGCGGATTTCACCTTGCTTGCAATGCCCGTTCGGAAGCGACGGTCGCGACTCTCCGGGAACGCAAGCGCCGCGTCGAAAAGCCTTTCGCCGTCATGCTTCGCCGCATCGAAGATCTCAACCGCTTCTGCGAAGCCGATGACGCCGCGTGCAAACTTCTTCTCTCTATTGAACGGCCCATCGTGCTACTTCCCCGCAAGCCTGATTCTGGCCTCGCCGAATCCATCGCTCCGCGTAATCGCTTTCTCGGTGTTTTCCTTCCTTACACTCCGCTCCACCATCTCCTGTTCGCCAGCGGCAAGTTCGATGCTCTCGTCATGACCAGCGCCAACCTTAGCGAAGAGCCTATCGCCATCGATAACGACGAAGCCATCCGGCGTCTTCAGGGAATTGCCGACGCCTACCTCGTCCACAATCGCGATATCCTCCGCCGTTGCGACGATTCTGTCATTCGCCTCGTCGCTGGCCGCGCGCAAATGCTCCGCCGTTCTCGCGGCTTCGTTCCCGTGCCGGTTCCCCTCGAACGCGAATCGCAACCAATCCTTGCCGTTGGTGGTGAACTAAAAAACACCATCTGCATTGTCCGCGGAGGCGAAGCCTTCCTCAGCCAGCACATCGGTGACCTGGAAAATCTCGAGAGCTACAAGTTCTTCGAAGAAGCCGTCCAGCATTTGCAACGCATCCTCGAGGTTCAGCCAAAAATCATTGCCTACGACCTCCACCCCGACTACTTCTCCACCAAATGGGCACTCGAGCGGCAAGCCGAAGGTGTTCAATTGATCGGCGTGCAGCACCACCACGCCCACATCGCCTCCTGCATGGCCGAAAATCATCTGGATGGAAGAGTAATCGGCATCGCCCTGGATGGCACCGGTTATGGCACAGATGGTGCTGTTTGGGGCGGGGAAGTGCTCTTAGCCGACTACAAGGATTTTGAACGCGCCGCTCATTTCGAATACATATCGCTCCCCGGTGGCGCCGCCGCCATCCACGAACCTTGGCGGGTTGCTCTCAGCTATTTGGTGAAGCACTACGTGAAGGATTTCGGCAGCCTCGACCTGCCCTTCCTTCGTGGCATCGATGACCGCCGCCGTCAGGTCATCCAACAAATGATCGATCGTCAAATCCATTCGCCACGCACGTCCAGTTGTGGCCGTCTCTTCGATGGTGTCGCCGCTCTCACCGGCATTCGTTCCACCGTAAACTACGAGGCCCAAGCCGCCATCGAACTGGAAATGGCCGCCTACGATTCTACCGATGAAGGCGCCTACCCGCTCGAGTTGATTCCCGACGGCACGCATTGGCAGATCGGCACCTTCCCGCTCTTCCAATCGATCCTCGCGGATCTGCGCCAACCGAAGCCCGTATCAGACATCAGCCGGCGCTTCCATGCGGGACTCGCCGCCACTTTCGTCGATCTCGCCCAAAAAATCCGCGAGCAGACACAGCTCAACCGCGTCTGCCTCAGTGGCGGCTGCTTCCACAATATTTTGTTTTTCCGATTGTTGCTCGACGGCCTGCGCGCCCAATCCTTCGAAGTCTATTTCCACTCCGAAGTTCCCGCGGGCGATGGCGGCATCAGCCTGGGCCAAGCCCTAATCGCCGCCCACCGCGCTGTGCCTTTGTAGGGACCGCCTTCCGAGGCGGTCCACTCCTCACTTCACTCCGCACTTCCGGCTTCCCGTGATCCCTTTTCCTTCGGTCACGATAATCGTTTCCCCTGCCGCCACATTCGAGAGCTTTTCCAGTTGCCCGCTCGGCCAATGAATCTCAATTGCATCCGCCTGCTCGTGCCGCGCCAGCCCAAATGTCAGCACCAACTCACTCGCCGACAAATAGCTCGAGCCACTCCGCAACATCTTCGATTGCGTTTCGCCACCTGCCGTAAGTTTAACCGTCGACCCTAGGCCATCCCGGTTCGACTTCGTGCCCACCAATTTGATCCGTAAACTTTTCTGCTGCGCCGCCTCTCCTGTGGCGTCATTCTCAAACAGATACGCTCGTCCGCCATTCGTCGATAGCAGCAAATCCAAACGCCCATCATTATTGATGTCGCCGTAAGCCGCGCCGCGCCCGACGCGTGGCGAATCAAACGCGCTTCCCAGACTCTTCGTGGTCTCCTCGAAATTCCCCTTCCCCATATTCCGGAACACATGCGGCGGCATTGCATACTTCACGTTGGGCTGCACGCGCTGAATGTCTCGATCGATATGGCCGTTGGCGATGAAAATATCCGGCCAGCCATCCAGGTCATAATCGAAGAAGAAGCAACCAAATCCCAGCGTCAACAATGTATCGCGCCCAATCTCCGAGCGCGGCGCTTCGTCCACGAACAATCCGCGCCCTTCGTTGTGGTACAGCGAAATCATCTGGTTCGAGAAATTCGTAATCAACAAGCTCGGCGCTCCAGATCGGTCGTAGTCCGCGGCGTCTACGCCCATTCCCGCGCGCGCCACCCCGTCTTCGCTGAACGCTACGCCGGCCTGCACCGCCTTCTCCGTGAACGTGCCATTTCCATTGTTCCGGTACAGCTTGTTCGGTTGCGTATCATTCGAAAACAGTAGATCCGGCCAGCCGTCGTCGTCGTAGTCCAGCACGGCAATCCCTAGCGTTTTCGCAGTTGGATCGTTCAGACCCGCCTTCTTCGTCGCATCCTCAAACGTCCCGTCGCCCCGGTTATGCCACAGGCGCACGGAAATACCCTTGTACGATTCCGGCGTGCAATATGATTTGCTTTTCCCATCCAGCGTGCAGTACAAATCCCCTTCAATCGACCACTGCACGTAATTCGCCACCACCAGATCCAGCTTCCCATCTTTGTCGTAGTCCACCCACGCTGCGCTCGTGCTGAATTCCTTTGGCCCGATCAGCCCGGCTTTTTGCGTCACGTCCGTGAATGTTCCATTTCCATTGTTGTGGAACAGATGACTTTGCCCCATCGCGGTCACGAACAAATCGTCATAGCCGTCGTTGTCGTAATCCCCCACGGCCACGCCCATCCCCAAAATCTCAATGTCCAGCCCCGCTTTGTGCGTTACATCCGTGAACGTCCCATCATGATTGTTGTGGTACAACTTCGGTGTACTGTGCTTCCCGGAATGTCCCGGCCAATCCGTCCCATTTACAATGAAAATATCCTGCCAGCCGTCATTGTCGTAATCGATAAACGCCACGCCGGGCCCCATGGTCTCCGGCAAATATTTCTTCCCGAATGCCCCGTTGTTATGTACGAAGCGGATTCCCGCCTTCTCGGTGACATCGCGAAAGGTGATCGTCGAATCGCCCGCGACATTTTTCGCCGTCTGCCCCAGCAGCGGCGCCGCGCACAGCAACAGCAACATTCCCCCCAGCCGTATTCTCACGTGTTTTCGGCTCCCCCGTCTCGGCCCACCCCCAACGCGTCGGCAACCCGGTTGATGTAGTTGAACCACGAAGCAATCAACGTAATCTGCAATATCCCGCGATCGTCAAACCCCACCGCGCGCAGTTTCTTATGATCTTCCGGACTGCACTGCGTCGCATCACGCGTCAGCTTCACCACATACTCCAGCATCACCTTGTCCTGCTCGCTGATCGGCGCCGTCCGAAAGTCCTTCTGCAACGCCGCAACCATCTCATCATTCAGGCTCACTCTACGCAGAAACTCTGCGTGCGATTCGATTCAATAGAAGCATCGGTTGGTTACCGACACCATGGTCGCAATCATTTCGTGTTGCTCGCGCTTCAGCGGTAACTCCGGCGCCATCATCGCGCCAAACGCCGCAAATGAGTGAAACATTACGTCGGGAAGCAGCGCGTGCGAGCCCACGATGCTATTCTCAAATCCGTTGTCTACAATGGGCACCGGTGTCGCGTACTCCGCCGGGTACAACTTGCGCTCCTCCATCACCGCGTTGCGTACGCGTTCATCGTCTTCCAGCCGAATCGTCTTGATCCAGGTCATGTAGGCTCCCCTTATCTGTCGTGTATGGAAGTGCTCAACTCATCGCCCAGCATCTGTGGAAGTTCTTCGCTGTTTCGCTGCGGCCGTCGCACGCGCATGCTTCACCGCAGGTGTCGGCCCCAGCCCCACGCTTTCGTGTTCGTGGATCGCTTGCCGTTCATTATTGTCCTCGGGATGCGCCTGCCGGTACGCCCCGGTCAGCGCCTGTGAAGCTTCATCCGCCTTGAATCGAAGGTAGCGCTCTTTGAAATCTCCCGCCGTTTTTTCGTCGCCCAATCCCGTGTAGCACAGCATCAAGTTGTAGTTGGCCTGCAGGTCCTCGGGATCAATCGCCAGTGTTTTCTTTAATTCCTCCACCGCATCGCCATAGCGCTTCTGCAAAAACAGCACGCGTCCCAATTCGTTGTGTACCACGCGATCCTTCGGATACTGCTCCAGCACTTCCTGCAATACTTTCCTAGCTTCGTCGTATTTGCCTTCTTCTCTCAGCACTCGCGCATAAAAAAAGTTCGCCCTCGCCAGCCCCGGCTTTAGCGCCAACGCCTTCGCCAGCACGGCTAGCGCGCCCTGCGTGTCTCCCTCTTGCACCCGCACCCGTCCGACATTCGTCCAACCATCTGGATTGTCCGGCGCCATTTCCGTGATCTTGTCGAATGCTTGTTCGGCTCCAATCAAATCTCCCTGCAGAAACAGTCCGATTCCGTAATCATTCCACCGTGTCCAATCGTCTTTCACTAATTCCACTTTGGGTGCGGGCGCCGCGGCCGAATGCGGCAGTACCGTCAGCGTCTTGGTGTCCTCTGCCATCACGATGATTGGCAAATCGGGAATCTCTTTCTTCTTGGCGGACACATCAGAAAGATCCCCATTGAACGCAAATGCCCGGTCATCGTAATCCGGCGCATGTTGCGCCTGAGGTTTCGTAGGATCCACTACCCCTGCAAACGAAAACTGCGTGTTGTACCACATGAATTTCCGGTAGTTCAGTTTCGAATGCAGCGTAATGTGTTTTCCCGCGCTCTCCGGTATGTGCATTCGGAAGTGCACCGTATCCGCCGCCCCCGGAGGAATCAAATGGACATACACCACCGCTCGCGTTGCCCAGGCATTGCGCTTGTTGATCGCGTGCCCGTGTTCGTCGATCTGCAGCGATTTATAGAAATGCGCTCCCGGTTCCACTGGACCCTTCCCGTTATCTTCAACCTTCCCGCTCCAGAAAATCGTCTGGCCTTTGTCGTCGACCGCTTGTAATTCCAGCCACACGTCAAACGCGTCCACGGTTCCGCCGGGAAAGAAGTGACCCACTTTCCTTGTACGCACCACCACATCCACCAGAACTTCGTCGCCGCGACGTACTTCCCCATTTACGCGGTCCAGCGGTGCGGTGATCGGACGCGCTTCACCCGCCTTACCCTGTGGCAGCGCAACCTCCGCTTCTTCTCCCACCGCAAACGTCGTGGAAAGCTCTTGCTTCGGATACCCTTTGTTCCCCTCTTCCGCTTCTTTCTTTCCCGCCGGCGATATCGCGAAAATGTCCACGCTTACTTGCTTGTCCTGCAAGAACTTCTTGCTCGTCTCCATCTGAACCGCATCTTCGTTTGCGAATGGCACCGCCGTATTTGCTCCCGGAAACCGGTGCGAATGGACGTAGCCGCCCACGTTGCCTTCGTCATTCGACCGCACCAGCGGCATGTGGCAATCCGAACAGATCATCGGCGTCGGTGGATAATAGAACGAGCGCGCCCCTTGCCCGGAAACTCCGCTGCCTTGCCAGTTGTCATACTCATTGAACCCGCGAATCCATCGATAGCTGTTCACCGGCACATCCAGATGCACCTTGTGGCATTCCGAACAGAATTCCGGCACTTGCGTCCTCATGAACGGTTTCAAGAATACCCGCCGGTGCGGTTCTGGATTCAACTTCACCATGAAGTCGTGTACCGCCCTCATCACAGGGTTCTCACTCGCCGCCAGCGCGTGCAGCTTCGGATATTCCAGAACGTAATCGCCTTGCCCCATCGTGCTTTTCACTTGCACGATGCTGTGGCACATCATGCAACTCAAGCCCGCTTGCGCCTCCGGCCGGTTCACCGTTTCCTTGATCGGCTTGTCAAACAGTCCGCTATACAGCAACGCGGGATCGTGGCAGCCCGCGCACCATTTTGACGGCTTCACCCCTGACACTTCCTGCATGTATTCAATGCTCTTGCGATACCACTGATTGTTGAATGAGGAAAAATGATGCGCCGAGCTTTCCCACTGCTTGTAAATATCACCGTGGCACCGTTCACACGCTTTCGATTGCATAAAGTAATCCGCCGGAATGTACTTCCCGTCGGTCGTCTGTCCCGAACTCGGAAAGAACTTCCCGTGTGGACCATCGCCTTCGTTATCCATGGATGCCGGGGAGATCGGAGGATTTGTTATGCGATACGCGTTGTTCCACGCAACGGTCCGCACCCACCAGGCGCCTGCGGCAATTCCCACCGCAACCACAACCACCGCGCCAAACGCAACAGCCTTCCGAACTCCGCTGGCTCCCAACCATCCGCGTTCCTTCATCCACTCCGTTGCCAGCAGCACCACGCCTAAACTGCACAGCGCAATGTGTGCGTACAGCCATTTGTCCATGCGGTGCGACGTCCCCAGATAAATCAGCGCCCCACCTACCGCCGCGCCCCCAGCCGTGAGCACCCAACCGAACCGGGCCAGCCACGCATCCATACTCAGTCCCCGGAAAAGGTACACAAGTAGCCCCAGCACCAGCAGCACACCCAATCCCGTGTGCAGCAGCACCGCTGCGGCATAGACAATCGTGGCCGTCGGAAACGCGTACAGGTAAATAGCCGTGAGCGCCAGGACCGTTACGCTCAGGTACCGCCAACGATTCATCTCAGTTCTCCCGTTTCCCGGTCCATCCGCTCATAACTAAAAATGCGGCCGGGGGTCGTAACCCGGCCGCAGAGTTTGTTGGGGTGCTCCTGAGTCGGCGAAGGAAGTGCGACTGCAAGAGGCGACAGCAATGTTGTCCCCTTTATAGAGTTCCCCCGCCCGATTGACAATAATGTGAAAGTATTATCGCTGTGAATTCTCTTCAATGCCCTTGCTTTCAGTAACTTGGAATGTTTTCCCGGCCTTCAATCTCTTGTACTCTTCATTCCTTCCGCTCGGCCATTCAATCACCACCCGCTCCATCTCTGCCTCTTTTCCCGCTCCAAACGTTACCGGCAATTCCGATTGCGACAGATAGCTGGACCCGCTCCGCACCATGCGCGTCTGCTGCTGTCCCGCCGAATACGCTCGCACCACCGCGCCAATCGCATCCCGATTCGATTTCGTTCCCACCAGTCGCAACCGAATGCTCTGGTTCCCGTTCGTCACATCGTTGCGATACAAATACGCGCCGTTATTGTTGGTAGTCATCAGCACATCCAGGTCTCCGTCGCGGTCGAAGTCTCCCACCGCCAGACCGCGCCCCACTTTCGGCGCGTCGTATCCTCCTCCAACTTCGTCGGCCACATCACGAAATTGTCCGCCTCCGAGGTTCTGAAACAGTTGCGCCGGCTGCGCGTAGCCTACATTTCCGCGAATATTTCTCACTGTTTCGTCAATGTGTCCGTTCGCGATGGCAATATCCTGTAGACCATCCAGGTTCGCATCAAAAAACACGCATCCGAATCCCAGAGTGTTTCGCGACGCGGCCCCCAAGCCCGTTTGCATCGCCACGTCGTCATAACCTTTTCCCGCAAAGCGGTACAGCCCGATCATCTCGTTATCAAAATTCGTGATTACGATTCCCACTTTGCCTGAGTTCTCGAAATCCGCTACGTCCACGCCCATGCCCGCGCGCGCTTTCCCTTCCATGCTGAATGCCAGCCCCGCTTCTACCGCCACATCTCGGAACTTGCCGTTGTGCAAGTTCTTGTACAGCTTGTTCGGCTGCGTATCGTTTGCCACCAGCAAGTCCGGCCAGCCATCCTGATCGTAATCCAGCATGGCCACGCCCAACGATTTCGAACTGCTGTCGAACACTCCGCTGCTTGCTGTTACATCCTCAAATGTTCCGTCGCCGCGATTGTGGTATAGCCAGCAGGTGTCCCCGCGATACGCTTCCGGCGTGCAATACGATTTATCCTTCCCATCCAGGCTGCAAAACACGTCATGCACGGCCGACCAGCGCACGTAATTGCACACAAACAGGTCCAAAAATCCGTCGCGATCGTAGTCAAACCACACCGCCGAGGTGCTCAACCCCTGCTTTCCCTGCAGCCCGCTGGCTTTCGTCACATCCACAAACGTTCCTTTGCCCGTATTCCGAAATAGCTGGCTCTGCCCTACGCAGGTGATGTAAATATCTGGAAAACCGTCGTTATTGTAATCGCCCACCGCGACACCCATCCCGTACATCTCCACATCCAGCCCCGCCGCTTTCGTCACATCCGTGAATGTTCCATTGCGATTGTTGTGGTACAGCTTCATCGTGCTGCGCTGCCGTTTGTGTCCCGGCCAGTCCATCGAGTTCACCAGCAAAATGTCTTGCCAGCCGTCCGCGTCGTAATCCAGGAACGCACATCCAGACCCCAGCGTCTCCGGCAGCAACTTTCCGCCATATGCCCCGCTGTTATGTTCGAAGTGAATTCCCGCTGCACTCGTTACGTCGGTAAACCGAAATCCCGGGTTCGCTCCCGCCGCCCGTATTAAATCCGGTGCCGCTCCCGCAAGCAATCCCGCCCCGATCCCGTTCCAGATAAACTCGCGTCGCTTCACGAATGCCTCACGGCAGATTCACCAGCCCGTTGCGGATGGCATAGACCACCAGTTCCGCGGTTTTGTGAATCCCCAGCGCATCCATAATATTCGCGCGATGCACCGACACCGTGTTCGCACTCAAGCCCAACTCCGTGGCAATCTCCTTGTTCGATTTTCCCGCCACGATATGCTGTAGAATTTCCAATTCCCGCGGCGTCAGCCCCGTATCCCGCTCGCCTTTCAGCGTTCCTCCCCGCGCAATCTGCGGGTCCAGCACCGTTTTTCCTTCCGCCACTTTCTTGATCGCGCTCACCAGATCCAAATCCATCGCGTTCTTCAGCACATAACCCTTCGCGCCCGCTTCCAGCGCCTGCCGGATCAACGTGTCTTCGGAATGCATACTCAGCATCAAGATGGCAGTCTCGGGACGGCTCGCCAGGATCCGTCGCGACGCCTCAATCCCATTAATCTGTGGCAGCGCGCAATCCATCACAATCACGTCCGGCTGCAATTGCTCCGCCTGCGTCACTGCTTCCAGTCCGTCGCTCGCCTCGCCCACCACCTGAAACGTCGGCTCGTCCTCCAGCATTCGACGAAACCCGCGTCGCACCAGCGCGTGGTCATCCACCAGCAGCACTTTCAGCTTATTCGCCATGCATCTCCACCTTTGCCCGCGGAATCCTTAATCGCACCAGCGTTCCCGTCCCATTCGTCGGCGCCACGCCCAATCTCGTAACCGTCACGGTCCCGCCCAAAATCTCCGCGCGCTCGCGCATCGCGACCAACCCGATTCCCGTTTGCCCTTCCGCCGGAGCCAACCCTTTCCCGTGATCCTCCACCTCCAACTCCAATTGGGCTGCCTGAAAGCGTAAACGAACCCAAGCCTCCTTAGCCCCAGAATGACGACTCACATTGTTCAGCGCTTCCTGCAGCACCCGGTAAATCTGCACTCCCGCGCTGGTTTCCACCGCGAACGCTTCCCCAGACTTCTCGTAGTGAAGCACAAGCCCGCTCTGTCTTTCCACCGTGGGGATATACCAATCCAGCGTGCTCTCCAGGCCGCTTTCATCCAGCAACACCGGATGCAGGGCCTGTGACAAGCTCCGAATATTGTTCAGCGTGTTCTGCGCGATCTCCCGCACTTCCTGCAGGTCCGCATGCAGCGGCGAATCCGCCGGAATCTGCTTATCGGTTCGACGCAGCAGCGAACCAATCGCCGTCAACACCTGTCCAAACTCGTCATGCAGTTCCCGCGAAATATGCCGCAGCGTCGATTCCTGCGTGGCAATCAGCTTCTGTGCCAGGTCGCTGCGCTGCGAAGAAAGCTCCTCCACGTGCGCAAACAGCCTTCGATTATTGCGAATCAAATATAAACTGGTCAGCGAAATCGCCAATAATATGGCTGCCAGGAAAAAATACAGTTGCCGCTGTACCCGCCCGTAGATCTCAGCGATTCGTTGTGCCGCGTCCTCTTCTGCTTCGTTATTCTGCACCAGCAGTCGCGAAACCGCCGAACTCAGCGCCGCCTGTCGCGGTTGCAGTGTGTCTCGCAGTTGTTCGCGCGCTGAATTCTCATCGTGGGCGGCCTGCGTGAACATCCGGTCGCTCGCATCCCAGAATTGATTCAGCGCTTGCGCCAGATAGTGCCGCTGTTCGCTTGTCGGAGCCGCCTCGGACAGCGGAGCCTCCAGCCGCAGCGCGTCATCCAGATCCGTGTGGATGCGCT
This sequence comes from Candidatus Acidiferrales bacterium, assembly GCA_963759275.1. Lineage (GTDB taxonomy): Bacteria > Acidobacteriota > Terriglobia > Acidiferrales > UBA7541 > Acidiferrum. Next base: position 31,987 of record CAVWYZ010000011.1, read on the forward strand.
CGAACTGCGCGCTCCACGCAATCAACGGATACGGCTCGCTGGCGTCCAGCATGTCTCGCATCGCCAGCCCTACTGAATTCAGATCATTCTGGATCCGCAACAGTTGCAGCGAATCTTTGCGGTTGCGATCCACCAATTCGCTCTGCAGCGTCCGCAGTCCTGCAAATTGCATGGTGATGTACGCCGCATACACCAGCACCGCCAGAATCGTCACCGCCAGCCCGAGATACAGCCCTCGCGCCGGACCTGGTCGTGTCGCCGCACTTTTCTCCACGCCCCAAAGGATATAACGCCCCGCCACCGCCGACCAACTCACCGTTACTCGTGCTGGCACAGCTCGATGTCTGAACGCAGTGTTACACTGGCGTGGCGAAATTCTCGACGGCATCGCTCTTTGAATTAACGCGCATTGTCATCCTCAGGCCGCGTCCTTTGCGGTCCGAAGGATCTCAATCGCTCGCTACGCATAATCGTTGGTGGGGCGTGGAGGGGAAAGCGAAATGATCGATGTGGGCCTCATCGGTTTTGGCCTGGGCGGCCGCTGTTTCCACGCACCCGTAATCCACGCGGTCCCCGGCCTGCGTCTCGCCGCAATTCTCCAGCGCACCGGCGACTCCGCCGCGCAACTCTATCCCGATACCCGCATCGTTCGCACCCTCGACGAACTTCTGTCCATCGATTCCCTCCGCCTAATCGCCATTTCCACTCCCAACCAGACGCACTACCCGCTCGCGAAGCGCGCCCTCGAAGCCGGCAAACACGTAGTCGTCGATAAGCCCTTCACCACCACCGTCGCCGAGGCCGTCGGACTCCTCAACCTCGCTAAAAAGCAGAACCGCGTTCTCTCCGTCTACCACAACCGCCGCTTCGACGCCGATTTCCAGGCGCTCCGCCAATCCATTGCCGCTGGCGACCTCGGCCGCCTCATCCGCTTCGAGTCCACTTACGATCGCTTCCGTCCCACGTCCAAACCCAATGCCTGGCGCGAAAAGCCCGGCCCCGGCAGCGGCGTACTCTTCGATCTCGCGCCTCATCTTCTCGATCAATCCTTGACGCTTCTCGGCACGCCACAGGCCATCACCGCCGACGTCCGCATCGAACGCACCGGCTTCACAACCGACGACGCCTTCGACATCTTCCTCCATTACCCAAACGGCGTTCGCGCGCTCCTCCGCGCCACTATGATGTCCGCGGTCCCGCGCCCTCGGCTCGTCGTTTTCGGCGAAAAGGGAAGTTACCTGAAACGCGAATTCGATCCCCTCGAACCGACTCTCCGCGCTGGCGAAATTCCCCAAGGCCCCTCTTGGGTAGTAGAAAAACCCGAAAACTACGGCGAACTCACCATGATCGAAAACGGCATTACTACCACCCGCAAGATCCCGTCCACCGGAGATTGGCGCGAATTCTACGCCAACATCCGCGACGCGATCGATTCCAACGTCCCACTCCTAGTCACCCACCAACAAATCCTAAATGTAATGCAAGCCCTTGAATTAACTCTCGAGAGCCACTCGAAACGCACCACCATCCCTTGGCGCCCCGTGGAGTGCGGGAGCCCTGCTCCCGCCTTCGTATAATCCCAATTCCACTCCCCAACCCTCAGCGGCAGCCCTACTGCCGCCGCGCTACAATTGCCACATGAAGAACCGACAGGAATGCACGTGCCCATGGCAAGAAATCCAAAAAACTCAGGACCTGAAGGTGCCGCTCACTCATCGTATAATTTGATCTTCGGGGAAGGAGCCATAGGCATTCATGACCATCGAACTTGCCCCCTCAATTCTCTCGGCCAATTTCGCGCAACTCGCCGCCGACGCCCAGCAAGCTATCGAAGGGGGCGGCACGGTCCTGCATCTCGACGTCATGGACGGCCACTTCGTCCCCAATCTCACCATTGGGCCGCCCGTGGTGCGTTCGCTCCGCCATCAACTCAAAGTCCCCTTCGATTGCCACCTCATGATCGAGAATCCCGATTTCTTCATTCCCGAATTTGCCGAAGCGGGCGCCAACTGGATCTCCGTCCATCAAGAAGCCTGCATCCATCTCGATCGCACGCTCCATCTCATCGCCTCCCACGGCTGCAAGCCCGGCGTCGTGATAAATCCCGCCACGCCTGTGGAAACTCTCACCGAAGTTCTCGACCTCGTCCACCACGTCTTGGTCATGAGCGTAAATCCCGGCTTCGGCGGCCAGAAATTCATTCCTAATTCGCTAAACAAAATCGCCGCGCTGGCCCGCATGCGCGCCGAACGCAAACTGGATTTTCGAATTGAAGTAGACGGTGGGGTCGATCTGGAAACCGTAACCGATATAGTCAAAGCCGGAGCCGAACTGCTCGTCGCAGGCAACGCCGTCTTCGGCCACGGTGACATTCGCGGCCACGCCGCCAAACTCCTGGAAGCCGCCCGCGCCGCCACCCTAACCCGCGCCTAATAAGGTTCCGCGTTGGGTCCCCACGACCGCAAATTCCGTATTCTTTCTTTGTAGGGACCGCCTTCTGAGGCGGTCCGCCAACTAAAACGAAACCGCGAACGGTCGTCTTGAGGAGCACCGTAACTGCGACACGCGTCGCTCTACCCCGCCGCCCTCTTCCGCAAACGCGCCGCCAACTCTCGTACTTGCGATCGCGTCTCTTCCAACGTCCCGGCGCAATCAATCTTCTCGGTCGCATGCCGCAACTTCTCCTCCACCGGCATCTGCGCGGTCATCCTCTGCTTCGCCTCGATCTCGCTCATTCCGCGCGCCCGCAATCGTTCGATCTGCTGTTCCGGCCGGCAAAACGCCACCACCAACCCGTCGAGCTTCTTCGCGATCCCCGACTCCACCAACAGCGCTGCTTCCACAAATCCTGCGTCCCGCACGCCACTGCGTTCCCACTCCGCGAACTTCTGCAAAATAATTCCTTCCACTCGAGGATGAATGATGCGGTTCAACTTCGCGAGCTTCGCCGGATCGGCAAACACCATGGCGCCGAGTTTCGCGCGATCGATCTTTCCCACTCCGTCTGCCAACTCCGGCCCGAACTCGCGCAACACTTCATCATGCGCAGCCTGCCCAGGCTCCAACAGCTTGTGTGCCACCGCGTCGGCTTCCAGTACAGGGAATCCCATCTCGCGCAGCATCGCCGCCACCGCGCTCTTCCCGCTAGCAATCCCGCCGGTCAATCCCATTCTCAGCATGTAGTTTGATGACCCGCTCGCTTGTCACTGTGAACGCGCGTTGCCAAACCTGTCTGATGGGAGGGCACGACTTCAGTCATGCTGAAAGCCCAGAATTAAATGGGCTTTTCGCCCTTGAGGCACGAATCCATCCCATCCCACTAAATCGTATTCGGATGCTACTGCCCCGCCACCGCCGTTTTTCCCCGCCGCAACTTTGCCGCCTTTACCGTATTGCTCATCAGCATCGTAATCGTCATGGGTCCCACGCCGCCCGGCACCGGCGACACCGCACCCGCCGTAAACACCGCGTCGGGATGCACATCCCCAATCAACACATTTCCTTTTTCCCGGAATTTCGCCATTCGCGCCGGAAAATTCTTCAATAGCTTCTCGGCTTCTGCCGCATCCGTCACCTTATTCGTCCCCACATCAATCACCGCCGCTCCCGGCCGAATCCAATCGGCCTGCACATATCCCGCGCGACCCATCGCTGCTACAACGATGTCTGCCCGGCGCACCACCTCCGGCAGATCTCGCGTCTTCGAATGGCAAATCGTCACCGTGGCATTCGCGTGCATCAGCAGCAGCGCCATCGGTTTCCCGACGATGTCGCTGCGCCCCACTACGACCGCGTTCGCGCCCTCAATCGGAATCTTGTACCGCCGCAGCATTTCCATGCAGCCCGCCGGCGTACACGCCACCAGCCCCGGCCGGTTACTCACCAGGCGCCCCAAATTCACCGGATGAAACCCATCCACATCTTTCGAGGGATCGACCGCTTCCAACACGCGTTTCGAATCAATCTGTCCTGGGAGCGGCAATTGCACCAGGATCCCGTCCACATTGTCATCCTCATTCAAATCTTTGATCAACTGCAGCATGTACTCTGTCGAAACAGTTGCTGCCGGTGCGTGCAGCCAACTCGCCATCCCCAACGCTTCGCAAGCCGCGATCTTGCTCTTCACATATAATTGCGACGCGGGATTCTCTCCTACCAGCACCGCCGCCAGACCTGGACGCACACCCTGCCCGATGAGCTTCGCAATCTCGCCCTTCAACTCCCCAAAAATGTCATCGCGAATTTTCAGTCCATCCAGAATCTGTGCTGTCATGGGGAAAGAATAACATAGCGGCCTGGCCCGCTACGTCACGCCCCGGTTTCGCTCGCAATGCGCACCATCGCCGCCAGACTCTTCTCCACGTCCTCACCTGTCGTTGCCCACGACGACACGCTGATGCGCATCGCCGCCCGTCCCTTCCATACCGTTCCGCCGCACCAGCACGTCCCGTCCTCTTGTATCCGCCGCATCACTTCCAGCGTTTTCTCGGCGCTCCCAAATGAAACCAACACCTGGTTGATCGCCACATCATTCAATATTTCGTATCCTGCTTCGCGTAGTCCCTCTGCAAATTGCTGCGCATACCCGCATGTGCGTTCAATTAACTCCGCCAAGCCGACGCGCCCCAACGATTTCAGTCCGGCCCACAACTCAACCGCTCGCGCTCGCCGCGAGGCATCCGGCGCGTGATGCGCCGGTTCCCGCCGTGCTCCCGGTTGCAAATATGCTCCGCTGATAGCCATCGCCGCTCGCAACGCCTTCGCGTCTCGCACCAGCACAATTCCGCTGTCGTAGTTCATGTTCGGCCATTTGTGCGCATCCATGGCCCAGGAATCCGCCGTCTCGAACCCCGCCAGTAGATGTTTGTATTGCGGCGACGCCGCGGCCCACAGTCCGAACGCTCCGTCTACATGTACCCACGCGCCTGCCTCTCGCGCCCGCTCGCAAATTTCCCGCGCAGGATCAAACGAGCCTGTATTCACGTTGCCTGCCTGAATGCACACCAATGTGTTCGCATCCAGTCCCGGCAGCTTCTCTGCTCGCATTCGCCCCTGGCCGTCCGCCTCCACCATGGTCACGCGTTTTCGTCCGAATCCCGCCATGCTCAGTGCTTTCAAAACCGATGCGTGCACCTCCTCGCCCACCACCACCCGAATCGGCGGCGCCCCAAACATTCCATCGTCGCCGACGTTCCAACCTTGCTTCGCCAGCAGCGCCTGGCGTGCTGCGCACAAGGCGGTGAAATTCGCCGCCGTCGCGCAAGTGACCAATCCCCCCTCGCAATCCCTCGGCAGTCCCAGCGCCTCACATACCCACCGCAACACGACTTCCTCCAACTCCGCTGCGACCGGCGACATTACGCGAAACACCGCATTTTGGTCCCAGGTGTTTGCCACCCAACTCGCCGCTAACGCCGCCGGCAGCGTTCCTCCGATCACAAATCCAAAATACCTCCCACCCGTCGTCGCCACCGTCGCGGGTCCGCCGAATTCACACAGCTTCGCAATTGCCTCTGCGGGATCGCACGGCCCTTCCGGAAAAGGCTCATGGAATTCCGCTAAACCAGCCAACGCCGCCGCGTTCGGAGCCACACTCCGAGCTTCGATTCCTCGCAGATATTCGTACGATCGGTCCGCGGCCGTACGCAATACCGTTTCGCTCACGTGGGCAACAACTCGGGATTTAGCGGACATGGGCTCCTCCTGGGCCAAACATATAGATCGCCTGCGGCAGCGCTAGAGCCGCATTGTCTGCTGCCAAAATGGCCCCTTTCGCCAGGCTGAAACTTTTTCCGCGTGTCACACTCTAATTACGGGAAGGGAACTGCCATGCCTATTTTCGGTGATGACGGTGGCCGCCGTGCCAAAGAAAAAGAAGCTCGCGCCTCAGGACGACTGCCTCCCGGCCAATCTCTCACTCTTAAATGGCCGGTCCTGCACGCCGGCGGCATTCCCCATTTCGATCCCGCGAGGTGGGATTTTAAAATCAGCGGCCTCGTAGAGCCACCTCTTCGCTTCTCGTGGGACGAGTTTCGCAATCTTCCGCAGGCGGAAGTGACCAGTGATTTTCACTGTGTCACCCGCTGGAGCCGTCTCGACAATCGCTGGAAAGGCGTCCTGTTCACCGAGGTTCTCAAGCACGTCACCGTGTAACCAGGCGCCAAATTCGTTCTCGTCCTCGCCGAAGAAGGCTACACCGCCAATATCCCGCTGAACGATCTCCTACGTCCCAACGTCCTTTTCGCGTTCAAACACGATGGCGAGCCGCTCACCGGAGAACACGGCGGACCGGTTCGCCTCATCGTTCCCCACCTCTACGCTTGGAAAAGCGTCAAATGGACTCGCAGCTTTATGCTCTTAGATCACGACCGCCTCGGCTTCTGGGAGCGCAATGGCTACCACGCCTACGGCGACCCCTGGCAAGAGCAGCGCTACTCCTCGCGATAGCCGCGATTCAATCTCCGTTGAGCCGCACGCTCGCGAAATCCAATATAATGTCGGCTATGCGCAGCGCTCGCGATTTGATTACCCCTATTCTCTTCCTGCTGTTCGCCGCTACCCCTCTCGCCGCACAAACTCCTTCTACTCCTACCGCCACCCAAATGCCGAATTCCAAAATCTTCGGCGAGCTCCCCGGCAATCCGCGCAAGACCAACAATTTCCCCACGGCCGCCGCCGTTTCCCCCGACGGAAAATATGCCGTGTTTCTCCACTCCGGCTTCGGCGCTTACACTTCGGGCGAAAAGCAATCTCTCACCGTACTCAATCTCGAAACGAACTCCCTTCGCGATTTTCCCGACGACCGTCTCGGCAGCGATGCCAAGCAAACCTATTTCCTCGGCCTAACATTCAGTCTCGACGGCCAGCATCTCTACGCATCCATGGCCTCGTTCACAGATCCACTCGGCAAGGGGAAGGGAAGCACGGGAAACGGAATCGCTGTCTACTCGTTTCATAACGGTGAAGTGGCTCCCGAACGCTTTCTTCCGCTCTCTCCTCGCCCCAAACTTCCACTCGGAAAACTGCGCACCGCTCAATTCAGGGATGTCACCTACCCCGCTGGCCTCAGCATCGCGCAAGACGACGGCGTCGAGCGCCTTCTCGTCGCTTCCAACAGTTCCGATGAAGCCATTCTCTTGAATACCTCCGACGGCAAAATCATTCGCCGCTTCGATCTTTCCACCTTTAAACGCATCCCTGCCTCGTTGCCCTACACCACCGTTATGACTTCCGACGGCAAGCGCGGCTTCGTCTCCCTCTGGAATGCTTCCGCGGTCGCCGAACTCGATCTTCAATCCGGCACAGTCCGCCGCCTCATCCCGTTGCGCAAGCCTGCTGGCGCTCTCGAAGGCGGCTCGCATCCCACCGCTCTTCTGCTTTCGCGCGATAATTCGCGCCTTTTCGTCGCACTCACCAACCGCGACGAAATCGATGTGCTCGACACGGCCACCGCAAAAATACTCTTCACACTCTCCACCAAACTCCCTGACCAGATGTTTGGCGGCAGCGATCCCGAATCCCTGGCGCTTGCCGCTGACGAGAAAACGCTGTTCTCCGCCAACGCCATCTCTGATTCTGTCGCCGTCTTTGACCTTACACATCCCACCACGAGCGAACCGGCACGGGCCATCGGTTTCATTCCTACCGAGTGGTATCCCACGGTAGTCGCCGTGGCCGGCAACGATCTTCTGATCGGCAGCGCCAAGGGACGCGGCTCCGGCCCCAATCCCGTCATGCGCAAAGTCGGCGAAGATGGCGAGCCCGAATTCCCCTACAATCCCGCGATGACCAACGGTTCGCTGGCGCGCATTCCCCTGGACAGGCTGAACGACAATCTCACCGCCTACACCGCTCTCGTCGTCAAGACCAACGCCGCGCAGGGCAATACCGATCACATCTCGTTCGCCGCCGGCGAGAACAAAATTCACCACGTCATCTACATCATCAAAGAAAACCGCACCTACGATCAGGTCTTCGGCGATCTAAAAGATGCCAACGGCGACCCGCATCTCGCCATGTACGGCGAAGACATTACGCCCAATCAGCACAAGCTCGCCCGCCAGTTTGGCATCCTCGATAATTTCTACGATAGCGGCGACGTTTCCGGCGACGGTCACATCTGGTCAACTTCCGCCTCCATTTCCGATTACGTCGAAAAGACTTGGCCCATCGGCTATCGCGGCCACGAACACACCTACGACTCCGAAGGCGAGTTCCTCGGCTCCATCTCTGCCGACGACGGCCTGCCCTACGCGGGCGAACCTACCGGTGGCTTCCTCTGGAAGAATTTCGCCAAACACGGCATCACTTATCGCCATTATGGTGAATTCATCGTCTCGAAATGGTGCAACGGCAATGTCGGTGACATTCCACCCAGCGGCCCGCCGCAAGTCGCGGGTGTAACCTGCAAACGCTCCGTGATCAAAAAAGGGGAGCCACTCGAAAAAAACGTTGGCGATCCGCGCGGCGGCCCCAGTCCATATCCCTGGAACATTCCGGTTCTCGCCAAAAATATCGCCGCACAAGTGGAGCTTCGCGGCCATTTCGATCCGCTTTTCCCCGATTTCGAAGTCGCGTATCCCGACCAGCTTCGTGCTGATGAATTCTTGAATGAATTCAACGCCTACCTAGCCGCACGTAAATCTGGCAAGGACACGCTGCCGCAATTTATCCTGCTACGACTCCCCGACGACCACACGGCCGGCGGCACGAAGGGGCAGCCCCGTCCCGCCACTTCCGTCGCCGATAACGATCTCGCCATCGGCCGCGTCGTCGACGCCGTCTCCCACAGCCCTTACTGGGACGACACCGCCTTTTTCATTCTCGAGGATGACGCACAAGACGGACCCGACCACGTCGACTCCCATCGCAGCATCGGTCTCGTCATCAGCAAATATTCCCCGCTTCCGCAACCCAAGCCCTTCGTTGATCACACCTTCTACACCACCATCAATATTGTGCGCACTATGGAATCTCTCCTCGGCGCGCCTCCGATGAACGCCAACGATTCCCGCGCCGCGGTCATGGCCCCGCTCTTTAGCGGACCTGGTACGCAGCCCGCTTTCGCCGCCGATTATCGTAACCGTGATAATGGCCTGATCTACGAAATGAATACCAAAGAATGGAAAGAAGGGAAGAATCTGGACTTCTCTCACGCCGACGCTGTTGACAACGTCGTCCTCAACAATTTCCTCTGGCACGATCGCATGGGCAGCATCCCCATGCCCCCGCCTCAGTACAACGTCTTTCCTCCATCGAAAGACGCGAGCCCGACTCGCGACCCCGACTAATCATGGAGTGCGGGAGGCCCAGCTCCCGTTTTCTGTAAAACTCCAGCCGCTTCTCCGAACGCTCAAACGGCAGCCCTGCTGCCGTCGGCAAGACGTTCAGCTGGCCACAAGCGGAACTGGGTCAACAAATCTCCGCCAGCCGCTTCAATCCCCCATCCATTCCCCGCTCCTAAATATTTCCAATTCTCCGCGCGCCAGAATCGGTTTAGCAACTTCGTTCAAATAAGGATCCAAATAGCTGGTGTTGCTGGTCCAAAGATACTCGTAATTCTTCGCGACCAAATCAGGACTGTACTTTCCTTCCACCAACTTTTTCCCATACTGGTCGTCATCCGAATACATCGGAAAACGCAGTTGGATCGGTTGCACGTCTCTCTGGTGGAATATACTCGGGGTAATCCAGCCCCGCTCAATCACTCCGTAGCCCCAGAAATGAAGATCGTCCCGTCTCTCCCATGCGCCATCGCTTTTTGCGGTGTACGCCAGCACCAGAGCGTTTCTGGGAATCACCTTGAAATCACGCGCGATACTCGACAAGTGCTTTTGCTCCGATTCAAAGTACCTTCCCGCCTGAACCACGTGGGCCAGAATCACCACCATCGCCAACGTGATCGGAAGCGTCCGTGATCCGCTGAACGCTGGAATCGCTAGCGCGAATAAGAACGCGAAAAGGCAGAAGCGATAATCGATGAACGCCAAGTCTCCGTACATGTTTGGCACAACCCAATGGATCGCCAGGATGATGGCGCAAATGCCGATCCACACTGCTTGGAGTTTTAGCTTCTGCCGTCGCGACAAGAAATACCAGACGGTCACAACGATCGCCAGGACCGTTAGGACCTCCAGCGTTCGCGTGTATTCCCGGAAGGGAACCAACATCCCGCGCAATTTGGAGTTTAAGCGCCAACTTGTATAATCCAGATCCCTCTTCGCCCATCCGTGAAACTTCGCGTTTAGGAAAAATAGCCCTCCCGGCACAAACACCAGCACGGCCCGCACCATCCTTCGCCCCATTCCCGATGTGAACAGCGTGTGCGCCACGATAGCGACCGCCGCCACTCCGAATCCTCCCAGATGCGTCAGGAAACACAGCGTTGCCAGTAATAGCGTCCAGATCCAATATTTGTCTTCGCCGGTCCTCGCATAATCCAGCCATACCCCGACTACAAAAAAGCACAGCGCGACGCTCAACTCGAAACTCATAAAGCCCATCAGGAAATTGGGATTGTACGCAATCGCCAACGCCCACAGCGCCAGATACTCATTTCCCGGATTCGCGCGATGCAGAAAAAAAGCTACGCCTAATGGCAATCCCAAAATGCACATTGTCAGCAGAATCCGCCCCGCCACATAAATCCCGACGAAACGCTGAAATACCTGGATCAGCGCATCTGCCAGGAAATAAGGATTCAAGCCCCAGTCCGACGCGTAAAAATGAGCGAAATTATAATGGGGATCGTTTAGATGGTGCAGGATAAACGCGCGCGCCAGGTGATTGGGATAATCCACCAGCGGCGGATACTTCACCAGCCAGATCGGCACCACCAGTAACGCCGATAGCACCACAAAAACGCCAATTTGTATCGCTTTGTTGGTTTGTTTCCCTGGGTCGACTGCCGAAGCCGCAGATACACGTTTCCTGCGCTCAAATACCTTCGTTGGCGAATCGCCCGGAACGGGAGGCGCAGGCAAAGGTTCAGGGAACGTGTTGGTCCACATCTCCCCACAGTGCGTCGTACTCCGCGAAGCGCGCAATCGGGCGAATCGAGGAGGAAATCAGTCAGAATTACCTAGCCAAAAGCAGTATCTGTAAGATTCCTGTAACACTCTATTCGTCGCACTTTCGCTAATCGCCGAGACGAAAAAAAACGCCCGTGCTCTTAAGCCCGGGCGTGTCTTCCTGATATCTGTTATCCGATATTCGTTACCGTTCCTCAGTAGATGTCGTACTGCTCCCAGTGCAACGTCGCATCCGACTGAATAATGATGTGCTTATGCGCGTTTTGCTCGAGCTCGTCGATCAAGATCGACTCCCTCGTCTTTAGCGCCTTCGCAATTTCCGGATGCACCCGTAGCGTCAGGTTCGGTCCCTCATGGTCCGCGGTAGCCATCTTTCGGGCTTCCGCCTGAATCTCGTAGCACAGTGTCGGAATCGACTTCACCATCCCCGACCCCGTGCAATACGGGCACGGCTGGCACAATACGCGTTCCAGCGCCTGTTTCGTGCGTTTGCGCGTGATGCACACCAGTCCGAACTCGTTGAACGACAATGCCTTCGACGGCGCCTTATCCTGCTCCAACGCCATCTGCAGCGCGCCCAGAACCTTTTCGCGGTTCCGCCGCTCTTCCATGTCGATGAAGTCCACGACGATAATTCCGCCCAGGTCGCGCAACCGGATTTGCCGCACGATTTCCTTCACCGCTTCCAGGTTCGTCTTCACGATCGTGTCTTCCAACCGTGTCGAGCCTTTGCCCACGAACTTCCCGGTGTTTACGTCAATCGCCACCAGCGCTTCAGTGTGGTTGATCACGATGTACCCGCCGGACTTCAGCCACACTTTCGCGCGCAGCGCCTTGTCCAGTTCGTGCTGGATCCCGAACTCTTCAAAGATGGGCTGTTCCTTGGTGTACAGCTTGACCTTGCTCACCAATTTCGGCTGGAAGCGGCTGACGAACTCCACTACCTTGCCGAACTCTTCTTCGCTGTCGATCCAGATGCCCGTGAAATCATCGCTCACGTAATCCCGCAGGATGCGTTCCACAAGGTTCAAGTCCCGGTGCAGCAGAGCGGGAGGTTTGCGCTCCTCGTTCTTCTGCTTGATCTCGTTCCAGGTTTTTCCCAGGAACTCGATATCCGTCCGGATTTCGTCGTCGGTCGCTCCGCCCGCCGCCGTCCGCACGATGAATCCGCCCGGATAGCTGCCGCGTGCTTCGCCAACCAATCTCCGCAGCCGCGAACGATTTTCCGCGCTCGCAATCTTTCGCGACACTCCGATGTGATCGATCGTCGGCATGTACACCAGGAAGCGTCCCGGCAGTGCCACATGGCTCGTGATTCGCGCGCCCTTCTTGCCCAACGGCTCCTTCGCGATTTGCACTACCACTTCCTGTCCGGCTTTCAACATCTCCGAAATCAGTTGTGGCCGTCGCTGTGGTGCGTGTCCGCTATGGCCATGATGGCCGTGCCCGCGATGATGTCCGCCACCGCCGCCGCTCCCACCGCGACGATCGAACCTTCCTCGTCCGCGGTCTCCGCCGCCGCGCCGGTCAAATCGTCCACGTCCACCGCGGTCTCCGCGATCGCGTCCGCCGCGATTCGGCCGCTGGAACCTCGATCGCGGGTCACTCCCGATTCTCGCGGAATCCCGCCGCACGAACTCTTCGCGCGGCGCGCTGCTGTCACGCGGGGTACGAGTTTCGCCCGGCAGAAGAATCGCATCTTCTTCAATTACGGTTTCGCGCGTCACGCCCGGAGCCGAAATCTCCGCCGCTGCGGCAGCTTCCGATTCCACGTGTTCTAGCGCTTCGTCGTGCGCCAAATCTGCCCGTTCCGCTTCGCTTAACGTGGCACGCGGATCTTCGTGGCCTTCTTCGGCTTCATCGACTTCTTCGGAGTCGTTCTCCGCTCTTGAATGTGCGGTTTCTTCGTGGAGTTCCTCCGAGCGCTCTCCGTGAAGGTTTTCCCTCTCGTCTTCGTGATGCTCGTGCTCGTCGTGCTCCTCGTCTTCTTCCGCTTCTTCCTCGTCGAATTCTGCGCCGCCTGTCAGCGTGTCCGCATCCGCGCGCGCTTGGGTCTCTTCGTGTTTCGCTTCCACCAGCCGTGCGGAGAGTGCCGCCACTTCTTCGTCGCTCAAGCCCGCGGTGCCGTGTGTTTGCCCTGCAGCCTCTTCGTGATGCTCTTCGACTACCGGAGCAATGCTTTCGGCGGTATCTGCAAGATGTTCTTCCATGGCCGATTCCGCACCGGCCGTCTCCGCTTCGCTTTCATTGTCGGCCAATACCCAGTGCGGCAAGCTGCCCGTGAACCGTCGTGGTCCTCCGGTGCTCGGTTGCACACCAAACGCCGGACGCGCGTGCTGCTGCTCGTAATCCGGTTGCCGTTCTTCCGGCTCCTGCTCTACTACCGGCTGAACCGGCGCCTGTTGCGGCCGCGCGCGATATTTCGCCAAAGACTCGCCCGGCAGCACAATATCGTCTTCGCGTGGCTCGCTGGGTGCCGCAGGCCCCGGGGCACGATCGCCCCCCGGTCTCCGGTTGTCATACCCGCGCGAATCCCGCTCGCCCTGTGGCGAAGCGTACTTCGCGGGCGGCAGATTCCGTCCCCCTTGATGGCGCCGGTCTCCCCCGCCACTTCCTCCTCCGCGACGCCGTCCAAACCGGCCGCGCCGTCCTCCGCGTCCACGATCTCCGCCGCGATCTCCGCCGCGATCTCCACCACGATCTCCACCACGGTCGCCGCGCCCTTGGCCCGGGCCTCGATCATGTCCGCCCGGTCCGCGATCTCCGCCAATTCTCGGCGGGTAATTCCGCGTTGGGTTGTAGCTGGGCGCAAAATTCTGTGGCGCTGAAGCGTTGGACTCCGGCTGGCGTTCCTCTAATTCGGAAAATTCCGCGCTCTCTCCCACTGCGCCTTCACGGCTTCCGGAGGGCTGCCGCTCTTCGCGGAACTCTTCACCGGAACCCGATTCTCCCGGCGCACCTTCGTGCCCGTGCGGTTCGTCCAGATGCAAAATCTCTTCGTGCCCACCCGAGGCCACTGCCAGCGTCTCACCCGGCAATACTTCGATTGGCGGCACACTTCCACGATTCACCGGCGCGGTTCCTAGCGGTGCTTCGCTGTGCGAGTGATCGTAATCTTCCAGATTTTCGAATACGTCGCTGACGTACAGAAACGCATCTCCATCCAGGCCGATGTCCACGAATGCGGACTGCATACCCGGCAAGACGCGCGTTACTTTTCCTTTGTAGATGCTGCCGACGAGCGCAAATTCCTTTTCGCGCTCAATGTAGATCTCGACTAGCTGTCCTTCTTCCAAAATGGCGACCCTACGCTCGTGCGAGGACGCCGATATAACCAATTCTTTTGACATGAAAACTCCTTGGGATGCACCGCCGCCCGTACCTCTCGGTCAGAGGTCCAGGGCAAGGCGCCGTCGCGATACTGTTCGCGACACGCGGGCCACACCAATTTCGTTGTTGCGGCTTTGCGATCGAAGCGGGAGGGAGAGGCCGCGCTGCGGCCCTCGTACTTCCTTAACCTCTTGCTTTCGAGGCTGGTCCGTTGCCGGGTTGCTCCCGGGGTAACGGCGGACGTTGCTATCCTCACTCTTAAAATTCCTTTATTTCTACCGGCGTACCCGCTTCATGGGTCCGCCTCTCCGGCGCAGTCTCCCTGAAATGAGGTTATGCGCTCGGCTTTGGCTTTTGTTCAGTTGACGAATCGGCGCAGCCGGACATTCATCACTAGTCCAATCGCCAGAAACACAAACAGCGTGGCCGAACCTCCGTAGCTCATCAACGGCAATGGAATACCTGTTACTGGCATCGCCCCGATGACCATAGCCACATTCACCAAGACGTGAAACCCTAGCGCTGCCGCCACGCCCATGACCAGAAACATTCCCGCGCGATCTTTCGCCCGCTGGGCATTCTGCACTAAACGCAACAACAACGCCATGTACAGCCCCAAAGCAACCAGCACGCCCTTGAATCCCTGCTCTTCCGCCCACGCCGACATGATGAAATCGGAATACCGGACCGGAATATACCCCAGTTGATTCTGGCTGCCGTTGCCGAATCCCTTCCCCCAGAATCCGCCAGAGCCCACCGCTATCTTCGATTGCAACACTTGATAGCCTGAACCCTTCGCGTCTTCCTCAGGGTGCATAAACGACGTAACTCTTTCTTTCTGATACGGCTTTAGGAAATGCCACCCTACGGGCAGCATCAAGACCCCTATCATTACGATTACCGCGGCATGTTTCCATTGCAGCCCCGCCAAAAACGCTCCAACGATCAGCATGGGCATTAATACGAGGGCGGTACCCAGGTCGGGCTGCTTCAGAATCAATGCTAATGGTAAGCCTACCAGAAGCCCTGCTTTAATCAAGTCCTGCAGGCTGAGCTCGTCGGTGCGCACTTCCGCAAAGAAGCGTGCCAACACTATGATTATAATCAATTTGACCAATTCTGACACCTGAAAGAATTCTCCCATGATCGGGATCCACCGTTTGGCCCCGAATCGCGTGTGCCCCATCAGCAGCACTGCCACCAGCGCTACTAAGCCCGCGATATACAGCCACGGTGCTTGGTCCATAATTACGTGATAATCCAGTCGTGACAGCGCGAACATTAGCACGAATCCGATAATCAGCCACCGGACTTGCTTCATGTGCATCCCCGCCAGCGCGCTCCCGTGCGTTGCGGAATAAATTTCGATCACGCCTAGCGCACATATCGCTGCCACAATTGCCAGCAGCCACCAGTCGTAATCCCGCGCTCCCTGTGCGTCCTTCATTTCTCTCCTAAGTACCTACCTAAGAAATCTCACCGTTTTCATCCAACATTCACGAACCGATCACCGGTTGTGTAGCGGCCGCCGTCCGCGGCGGGCGCCTTTCCAAATAGGCCGTTCCACCGCCTGCGCCAACACTTAAGTCCTACAAAAAGGCTGTCATTCCGAACGCAGTGAGGAATCCCTCTTCGATCCTGCTCACAAACCGCTCACTCCGGTTGCACCTTCTTCTTTTCACTTGCTGCCAAAACCTCTTCCGTTTCTTCCGGCTTCAACGCCACTTTCGGTGCTGTGGTGGCCTTCACGTCCTTTGCTTCCTTCAATTCTTTCCCGTCGCCGTTTGCCAACGAAGCCGTCACCTGTCCCTGCGTCTTCTTGTTCTTCTTGTCGTAATACGCTTTCACGATATCGCGCACCACCGGTCCTGCGGCCGTGCCCCCGTGCTCTGACGTGTCCTCAACGACGGCAGCGACCACGATTTCTGGATCACGTCGCGGCGCAAAGCCCACGAACCATCCGTCATTCTTGCCTTTGCCCAATCCTAGCCGGCTCGCCGCGCTGTAACTCATCATCTGCGCTGTACCGGATTTCCCGCAAAACTCGATACCCTGCAGCTTCACGGACTGGCCCGTTCCGCCCGCTTCGTTGATTACTCCGTACATCCCTTGCGTTACTTGCTCCACGGTGTTTTCCGAAATCTCCACGTGCTTATCACCGACATTCGCGGCATCTTTCAGCAGGTGTGGCTGCTTGAAATCACCACTCGACGCGATCCCTCCGATCACATACGCGACTTGCAGTGGCGTCACCATCACGGAACCTTGCCCGATCGAAACGGAAATCGTCGATCCCGGATACCACTTGTGGTGATATACCCGTTGGACCCACTCCTCCGACGGCACCAGTCCCGGCTCTTCCGACGGCAGATCAATCCCGCTTCTCGACCCGAGCCCCAGCATCTTGGCGTACTTCGCAATCGTGTCGATTCCCATGCGCATGCCCACGTTGTAAAAAAACACGTCGCAGGAGTGCACAATCGCGCTATGCAGGTTCACCACGCCATGGCTGCTTTTTCCATACACCCAGCACTTATGCATCTGCCCATAAAAAACGCCATATCCCGGGCAGAAGGCTGTGAAATTTTCTGGCGGCGTCTTGGATTCCAGCATCGCCGTGGCCATAATGATCTTGAATACCGATCCCGGCGCCAGTTGCGCCTGGGTTACCCGGTTCAACAGGGGCTTGCCGGGATCCTCGTTCAATCTTTGCCATTCTTCTTTCGAAATTCTTACCGCGAAATCGTTCGGGTCTGGTGCCGGATGGCTCGCAAACGCCAGCACCTCTCCGGTTCGCGGATCGAGCGCAACCACCGCGCCCTTCTTGTCCCCCAATTCCTTCTCCGCGATATCCTGCAAATCGTAGTCGATCGTTAACTGGATCTGTTTTCCTGGTATCGCTTCCTGCTGATCCAAGTGCCCCATTTCTTTTCCGACGCTGTTTACAATCACGCGCCGCATCCCGTCCGTGCCCACCAACAGATCGTTGTATTGCCGCTCTAGTCCGCTCTTTCCTGCAATGTCTCCCGGCCGCAATTTTCCGTTGCTCGCTTCGATCTGCTGTTCGCTTACTTCTCCCACATACCCGCTCGCGTGCGCCATGAATCCGCCAGGTAAGTAGCGCCGCCGCTGTACCATCAGCATTTCCAGAATCGGAATGTCTTTACGGTGCGATTCGATGAATGCCACGTCCGCCGGCGTTGCTTCCGGCTTGATCACGATCGGCTGGAATTTCGGCAACTTCTCCGTGTTGCCCAACTGCTCTTTGATATCGTCCAGAGACAATCCCAACCCGTCCGCTATCGCCGGCAAATTCTTATCCAGTTCCGCTTGATCGTCTCTTAACAGCAGCACGCTGAACGATGGATAGTTGTCCACCAGCACACGTCCATCGCGATCCAGCATCCGTCCGCGCGGCGCGATAATCGGAATCGAGCGCACCCGGTTCCGCTCTGCCATCTGTCCATATTGATCGGAGTCGATTACTTGGAGTTTCCAGAAGCCCAGTAGCAGCAACCCAATCATTCCCACGATCACGTAGGACGCCGCCGCCAATCTGACCTGCGGCAATCGATTATCGTTGCGAAACCAGTACGACACGAAGGACCCACGCGCGTGCTTTTCTTTCCTTCAGGGCTGAGCGGACCCGCACACGCAATTTCTCATTCTCGTTTTGCAGCGAATGCCTTCGAATTCTTCGTCTCGCGGAGCCCGCTTCTCGCTCCGCGCTTCCCTCAGAAGCGCCCGAATCGCCGCTTTCCTTCGCGAAGCCGCCAACTTCGTGAAGTCTCCTCAAAAGTAGCACCTGGCCTTGGCCCACGCAACTCGTACCAAAGGACAGGTTTCTCCCGCCACACGCCCCTAACTCCTTCTGTTCCAACCCTGTCTGTGACGTTACTCACTCGCTTTCCATCAATTTATTCGATACTTCGTTCCTTCATTTTTGCTTCCGATCTCCTCTCCCACAACTTATAATTATTGTCGGTTGAATTATTCTTGGTCCCTTGTACCGCTGGAGGTTTTTCGTGAGTTTCTGGTCCCGGCCCCTCTTTCTGCGCCTCGTTCTCCCTGTCTCCGTCCTGGGAGTTTGCATGGCCATCTCGTTTGGCGTGCTTCGCCTTCGCTCTGCGTCTCCCACTCTTGATAAGACCTCTCTTCAGCTTGTTACTGTTGAATCCGGCCCCATGATCTGCCGAGTCGATGGCTTGGGCACGCTGGTCCCTGAAGATGTTCGCTGGCTTTCCGCGGGTACCGATGGCCGCGTCGATCAGATTTTCATGCTCCCCGGCGCGCACGTGAAGCCGGACACCGTTATTCTCGCTCTCAGCAATCCCGATCTCGATCGTCAGATTACCGACGCCGAATTGGCCATGAAGAAATCCGAGGCGGAACTCGCCAATCTCCGCGTGCAACTTCAGGCGCAGCTTTTGAACGAAAAAGCTCTCGAAGCGCAGCTCGAATCCGATGCCACGCAAGCCAAGCTGGAATCCGAACGTGATGATGCGCTCCTGAAAGCGCAACTCGGCACGGTTATGAATGCGAAGATTTCTCGTGCGAAGGCCGACTCCCTCGCCACTCGCCTGCAAATTGAACGCGAACGCCTCGGCATTTCCGCCGAAGCTCGTCAGGCGCAATTAACCGCCAAGCAGGCGGAAGTTGCCCAGATGCAGGCGCTCTACTCCTTGCGCGTTCAACAGAAGGAAGCCCTGATGGTTCGTGCCGGCATGACCGGTATCCTCGAAGAAATTTCCATCGGCATCGGTCAGCAGGTTGGCCCTGGCACGATTCTCGCTCGCGTTGCCAATTCCGCTCGGCTCATGGCCCGCATCCATATTCCGGAAGGCCAGGCTAGCAGCATTGAAGTCAACCAACTCGCATCCGTTACTTTGCAGGATCATTCGTATCCAGCGAAGGTTTTTCATATCGATCCCAACGTCCAGAACGGCACCGTCACCGTCGACCTCAAATTCACCGGTCCTCAGCCGCGCGAAGCACGTACCGACCTTTCCGCCAGCGGCTCCGTTAATGTCGAGACCATTCCTGTCACCACCTTTGTGAAGTGGCCACTGCAATCTCACGCGGGCGCACCGGTCTCGGTCTTCAAGGTCGCCGATGACGGCAAGCAGGCTAGCCGCGTCGAAGTCGTCCTCGGCCGCTCATCCGACGACCGCGTTCAAATTGCCCAGGGCCTCCTGCCTGGCGATCGCATCATCGTCTCCGACATGTCTTCCTGGCACCGCTACGACCATCTGCAAATTAAGTAGCGAGGAGTCCATCTTTCGCCTGTAGGGGCGGCTTTACGCCGCCTTCTTAGGGGTCTCGTTTTAGGCTCCTTCCGTGCGCATGCTCAATTCGCAAAGAAAGCGCGCTGTCATTCCGAACGGAGTCCGCGAAGTGAGGAATCTGCTTTTTACTTCACCCTCATCCAACTCATTTTTTGTATTCGCTCCCCGCATCCTTTACACTTTTTAATTCTCCATGTGGCCTCATTCTGATAAGCCTCTGCGGCTCGCCCTCATCGGCATGTCCGGTTCCGGTAAATCGCACTGGGCCAAAAATCTTGCAGCTCTGGGTTGTCCCACGATGTGTTGCGACGATCAAATCGAGGCCCGCCTCGCTCCCGTCCTGCAGTCTGGTGGCTTCACCGGCATCAACGGTGTTGCGGCTTGGATGGGTTGGCCGGATAGCCTCACCTATCCCGAACGCGAATCCCAATATCTCACCGAAGAAATCGCGGTTCTTGACGACGTCCTTTCCCGCCTTGAGAAGAATCCCAATCGCGAGCTCGTACTCGACACCACCGGCAGCGTCATCGCCACCGGCAATCACACGCTTCACCGTCTCCGCCGCCAGATGACCGTGCTCTACCTCGCTGCTTCTAACGACGAAGTCCAACTCCTTATCCAGCGCTATCTTCAGGATCCCAAGCCTGTTCTCTGGCAAGGTGCCTTTCATCCTCGTCCGGGAGAAACTCCGCACCAAACCGTCGTCCGTTGCTATCCCATGCTCATCGCCGCGCGCCGCCAGAGCTATGAAGCTCTCGCGCATATCACGCTTCCCACGCTGCAGACCCGCGAACTCTCGCCGCCAGGAACAAAAAACAACGCGGCCGTAGGTCAAGCCTTCCTGGAAAAAATTGCAACACTGTTAGAAGCCCGCCGATGATTGTCCTTTTGGAGTGCGGGAGCCAAGCTCCCGCTTTTACGATCGCAAGCGTACCTCTTAAACTAACGATCTTGCCCGGTTTCAATTTTCCGCGACCTGTCATCCTGAGCACATCCGACCAGGATGCGCGAAGGATCTCAACGTACACTTCAAGCACAACTCACCGACGCGACATCTGTCTCCGCGTCGCCACAAGCTCTAAACTAGAGAGACTTCTCCAGGCACCATGAGATATCGATCCACAGCCGGCAAAGCCCCGCTCACCTCTCTCCGCGGCGCGGTTCTTCGCGGACTCGCTCCCGACGGCGGACTATACATGCCTGCGGAAATCGCCCGCCACACAACAGACGAACTCGAGGAATTCCGCCGCCTGCCCTTCACTGAAGTTTGTTTTCGTCTTGTCCGTCCCTTTGCCACTCCGGATGTCCCTGAAGAGGTCCTTTGGCAAATCGTCGCCGAAGCCATCAATTTTCCCGTCAAACTCGTTTCACTCTCACCCGCGCTCCACATTCTCGAACTCTTTCATGGTCCCACGCTCGCCTTCAAGGATTTCGGTGCGCGTTTTCTCGCCCGTCTCATGGGCTATTTCGTTCGCGGTGAATCTCGCCCATTATCCGTTCTTGTCGCCACTTCCGGCGACACCGGCAGCGCCGTGGCCCACGGTTTTCTTGGCGTGCCGGGCATTCGCGTTGTCATCCTTTATCCCTCGAAACGCATTAGCGAAGCTCAGGAAAAACAATTCACCACGCTCGGCCAGAACATCACCGCGCTTGAAATTTCCGGCGCCTTCGATGATTGCCAGCGCCTGGTGAAACAAGCCTTCGCCGACGAACAACTCAATCAACGGGCGTTTCTAACTTCCGCCAATTCCATCAACGTCGGCCGCCTGCTTCCGCAAATGTTCTATCATGTCGCCGCCTACCGCCAGCTTCCCGTGGCGTCCGTCCCGCTCGTTGTGGCCGTTCCCAGCGGCAATTTCGGCAATCTCACCGCGGGAATTTTCGCTAAGCGTGTAGGCGTCCCGGTCGCGCGTTTTATCGCTGCCACCAACGCGAATGACGTTGTCCCGCAATACTTGCTCTCCGGCCAGTACCAGCCGCGTCCCGCCATCGCCACATACTCCAACGCCATGGACGTGGGTGATCCCAACAATTTTCCGCGCCTTCTCGACCTTTGCCGCAATCGCATTGAAAGTGTCCGCAAGGAAATTTGGGGCCACGGCGCCACCGACGAACAAACTCTCCACGAAATGCACGCCGTCTGGGATCGCTACCGCTACGTCTCCGATCCCCACACCGCCGTAGGCATCCACGCCTGGGAGGCCTACCGCAAGGAACATCCCGAACCGTCGCAGGGGCTCGTGCTGGCCACAGCGCATCCCGCCAAGTTTGCCGACGTCGTCCAAAAAGCCATTGGCCAGGCCCCGCCACTCCCCGAACGCCTGGCGCGCTACCTCCAGCAGCCCAAGCTCTCCATTCCCATGTCCAACGACTACTCGACCTTCAGGCAATTCCTCCTCAGCCACTGATGCCTAGTCTTCATAGCGCTTTTCTAAGATTTTCCAATCCCTGCAAATAATCCTCCTTCTCGATACGGCTCTCCACGCCGAACTCCTCCAGGGTTGTCATCATCTGTCCTAGTGGCACACCCGCCAGTTCGGCAGCCCGCCCCAGCGAAGCTTCTCCGCTGCGGTATTTCTCGATCGCCAGCAGCACTCTGCCGCGCGTCACCAATTCGCGAACGGTCTTCGAGAGGTCGCTCTTTCCTTCCTTTGTCAATTCGCTCAGAAACTCATAATTTTCGCGGTCCATTCGAATGCTCATTGTCTTTGTCATTTCTCGGCCTCCAGTCTTGCTCTTGCATCATCGAGAATGGCCTTTTTGTATCGCCCATATCTCGCCAGTTGCTCCACTCTCGCTAATGCCTCCTGCCGGCTCAACAGTTCCCGCTCGCGAGATACCAAAAGAAGGTTGATTGCTGTAACAAAAGGTATTCCCAAAAATTTGCACGCATTGATCCCATTCTTGTCGTCAATGCCTATCAATCTTGCTTTTTGCGCCACCGCAAGGGCAACACCCTCCGTTTCTCCGCGGCACAAACTGAAATCAAGTTCCAACTTCGCGATCACCTTTCTGTCCTTCACATGAATAACGCTTATTCGCGATTCCTCGATAGCTCTTTGAATCACGAACGAATCCAGTGTTTTTTTCGCGCTGCAGCATTCCGCCTCTACCGCCCACGGGATTGCCACTTTCATTGATGTCCTACCGAGGAACAGGTCCAGCAGCTCAATCTTTGCCAATAGAATCAGTGTCGAAGAGTCAAAAATCAGCATATGACAATTTATTACAAGCGTATTTTAGCGGATCTCGGCCCTGCAATTCCATCTTCTTTTTGTAAGGGAGTTGCGCGAATTCTAAGAGGGCTCTACGACGACCGTCGCAACCGGTCCATTCCCAAAAACAACACCGTTCCCAGTAGTGCGTTCACGCCTGCCGCAATCGCCAGGTGCAAATTGAACCACGCTTCCGGCTGCGCTAGCAGCAACCGCCGCACCAACACCAGCACCGCTTGGTGCACCACGAAAAAACTGAAGATCAACGCGAACCGCGCCGCCGGGTGCTCCGTATCCAGCCGCGCACCGATCGACGACGCCAAATACCCAATTACCGTCTTCCCGATCCCGTAAAATCCCAGAGGCACGGTCGGCCCACTTAGCGCATCCTGCGCTAACCCAATCACCATGCCCAGCAGCAATCCCGTCGACGGATTCCTGCGGCTCAGCCCGAAATAAATCGTCACCAGTAACGGCAAATCCAGAATACTCAATTTCGGAAAATATACCGGCGCCATCGCCTGGAACACCAGTGCCGCTGCCGCCACCAATAGCACCGCGCCAGGAAAGAACTTGTGCACCTCAATGTGCGTTTCGCCGCCGCGCAGCTCGTAGGTTTCGTTCATGGCTTTTCCGCCGCTGCTGGCGTGGCCGCGCTTGCCGCGCCCGTTTGCTCGCCCTGTGCCGCGTCAGTTTTGAATTCCACCGGCTCTTGCGTCAGTAGCACAATCACGGTTTCCAACCGGTCCAGTTTTGCCGCAGGCTGCACCCGGATCAGCTTGAACGGATTGCCCGGTTTCACTTCCACCACGGTTCCAATGGGAATGTCGCGCGGAAAAATTCTGTCCATCCCGCTGGTCACAATCTTTTCGCCCACCGACACCTTTTCGTCCGTGGCCACGTACTTCATCTGCATGATCGGTTCGCCCGTTCCGCCGACCGGTCCCTGCGTTCGCGTGTTCAACAGCATCGCGCCCGCGCCGCCTTCCTTGTCCGTAAGCAACAGCACCTGCGCGGTGTTTCCATACACTTCGATCACTTTTCCCACGGCGCCATCCGGCGTAATCACCGCCATGTTTCTCTTGATCCCGTCATGCTCGCCCCGATCGATCTCGATCGTCCGGCTGGCCGTCCCCGCGCTGGCCGCGATCACGCGGCCGCCCACCATTGGCACTTTCTCGTGTGACTGTTTGAAACTCAGCAGCGCCCCTAACCGGTCAGCCTCCGCAGCACGGCCCTGCAATTGCGATATCGTTAGCTTCAATGCGTCATTTTCGATGCGCAGCGCCTCGTTCTCCCGTTCCGTAGTCAGCAGCGCAAAATAGTGGGTCCAAACTCCCCGTACTTTCCCGAATCCCCAGGAGCCCGATCGCTCAAATGGATAGGCGGCCGAAATCGCCCACACGCGGATCAGTCGTCCGCGAGAATCCCGCTTGATCTGCACCGCGAGCAACAGCAACTGCGCGATCAGCACACCCGCCAGTAGCGTCAGCGATTTATGTTTCGATGGAATTGCTACCAAGCCACTACCCTGTAGCTCACCCTTTACGGGCAAGGCTTTCGAATTTTAGCTGCTATCCGATATCTAATATCTGATCTCAGTCGATGCAAACCTGCCGCAGCAATTTGAAATCGCTCAGCATTTTCCCTGTGCCCAGCACCACTGACGCCAGCGGATCATCCGCAATCGATACCGGCAATCCCGTCTCTTCCCGGATCCGCTTGTCCAGGTTCTTCAGCAGCGCGCCGCCGCCCGTCAGCACGATTCCGCGATCACTGATGTCCGCCGAAAGTTCCGGCGGCGTCCGCTCCAGAGCTACGCGCACCGCATTCAAAATCGTTGCCACGCATTCACTCAACGCTTCACGAATTTCGCTGTCGTCGATGGTTACCGTCCGCGGCACGCCTTCAATCAGGTTCCGCCCCTTTACTTCAATCGTCAGCGGCTTCTCGAGAGGATATGCCGACCCAATTTCCATCTTGATCTGTTCCGCGGTGCGTTCGCCCACCAACAGGTTGTACTTGCGTTTCAAATACTGCATCACCGCTTCGTCCATCTCGTTGCCGGCCACGCGTACCGATCGCGAGTACACGATGCCGCTCATCGAAATCACCGCAATATCCGTCGTGCCTCCACCGATGTCCACCACCATGTTTCCGCTTGGCTCTTCAATCGGCAGTCCCGCGCCGATCGCCGCCGCCATGGCCTGTTCCACCAGATAAACTTCGCTCGCACGGGCCCGGTACGCGGAATCCTGCACCGCGCGCTTTTCCACCGGAGTAATTTCGCTGGGCACTCCGATCACAATGCGCGGGTGCACCAGCACGCGCCGGTTATGCGCCTTCTGAATAAAGTACGTCAGCATCTTTTCGGTGACTTTGAAATCCGCGATCACGCCATCCTTCATTGGCTTGATGGCCACCACGTTTCCCGGCGTGCGTCCCAGCATATCTTTCGCTTCGCGACCCACCGCCACCACTTCGCCGCTCGCCTTGTTGATCGCCACGATCGATGGCTCGTTCACCACGATCCCTTTGCCGTGCGAAAACACCAGCGTGTTCGCCGTTCCCAAGTCGATTGCCAGGTCGGATGAAAACAGACTAAACACCGACCTCAGGTTGTATCCGTTCTTGTTCATTACCGCTTTCCCCCTGCGGAGAGGGTTTTGCCCGGTAGGATCTCCGCGTGCCCTGACCACCAGCCCGACGTACCATTGTCGCTGGATTCAGCGCATCGCGCAAAATCGCAACCTGCCGTTCCCCAAATCTTACTTCGGCACTACGATCGAAACCTGCTGTTTCGCCGTCCCACCGCGACGGTTCGACCCAATCACCACAATTGTGTGTTGACCCGGTTCTAGCGGTTCCGTGAAGTGCCGGAATGTCCCATCTGCCGATATATTCGCCACGGACTGCCCGTTGATAATCAGCGCCGCGCCGGGCTCGGTCTTCCCGATCAGTTCCGCCACGCGCCCGTGAATCTGCGTGCTCTCGATTTCCAGCATCATGTCCTGGGTCTTGCCCTGGGAAACCAGCGAAAATTTGAAGGTCTCGCTGTACTCGCTGCTTTCCTTTTTCGCGTTCGACGCCGTCACATTCCAGAAGTAATCACCCGGTTCCAGGCCCGTCACTTCCGCGCTGGTTCCAGTCACTTTCACTTCCTTCACCAGTTTCGTGAACATCGTCGTCGTGCTGATTCGCAGCGTATATCCGACCGCGTCATCCACCGCCTGCCACTCAAACGCGACGTGCGCTGTCTTCGGGTTGTCGGAAATAATCGGTGCCAGGTTCAGCGGCGAAACTAGTCCCGGCGGCGCCAACACATTCGACTTCTGGATCGTGCCTCCGCTTGGGAAGCTGGCCTTCTCCCACTGCGTCAATTCAATCTTTTCATTTCCGCGATGCACTTCCGCGCCGCCGTTGGCTACTACGATCTCGTGCTCATTGCTGTTCGGATCGTTCTTAACCGTTGCGCGGCTGTTCTGCTGCATGAACGCTGTGGCATCTTCCACACTTACCGCCGCTTGCGTATCCTTCAAGGTCCATGTCGGCGTCGCCAGGTCTACCGCGCCCACATTGATTCTTACTTTTGTATTCGAATGGTCGCGCGTCACGGTGTTTTCTTCCACGGTGATCAACGTATCCTTATTCACGGTGTACTCGGTGCCGTCCGCGAATGTCACGCGCGCCGCGCCATCCGGGCCAGTCTGGATCAAATCGCCTTTATCCAGTGTCGTGTGGTAATCGGCATCCACCCACGTCACCGAATTTACCTTCTTCACCTGTACCCGGCCATCCAGGTTTACGAATTTCGCCTGTGTCTGCGCGCTCGTTAGCGCTTCCGCTTCCTGGTTTCCCAGCGCGTTGTTCAGCTTCTTTTCCGCGATTTCCGTCCAGTTCGGCATCGTCGCATACATTCCGGCGATGACGATCACCACTACCAGGACGACGATCAGCGCCACCGTCCGGTAGCTCACGGTGTGCCAATACACTTCCACGTGCTTGATCTTCGGTACCTGTTGCGGTGCCGGAGCGGTGGTCGGTCGGCGAGGCTCGGTCGGTATTTGGGTGCTCACGGTTGCGCGCGCTGCAGATGCTCCAATTTCGCAATTTAGCACACCGCGACACACCTGCACGGATTCCCCAACTCCCGTTGGTCAATCTACAAATAGCGTTTGCGTCCCTTTTCCCTTCACCCTGTCCCCGCGGCCAGCCATCCCCTGTGGTCGGGTGCCAGCTTGCCGTAGACAGGATCTTCAGCCCCACCAATTCCGGGAGCTTTTTTTCACTGTCCCCTTTGGAAAAATCGTGACTTATCAAAATCCTTTTCCACGGCGACGTCGAAAAATCCCACCATCATCTCGTCTGACGTCTGCTCGCCCCATCGCACCGCCGCGTCCGGGTCCGGATTATGCGGATTCCCCCGCGAGTTATCCCACCACGCCACCGCCTGCAATTTCGTTCCGGCCTTCAACTGCAACGGCTCCGCCAAGCGATAACTCATCTGCCAGTGAAAGTGATAATTCACGCGCAGCAATGTCTCCACACTTCCATCCTTGCCAATGATGTTGTATTCGAATCGTTTTCCTCGCAGGTGCATGTGTGGAAAAAAACTCAACAACAACGCATCATTCGGCAGCGTTCCCCACGCCTCGGCGCGATAATCCGGCACTCCTGGCGGAATCAGGAAATGGTCATTCGTCAATTGCAGCGTCAGCACTCGTTGTTTCGGCGGCTCTTTCGCAAACCGCATTCCAATTTGCGTCACATCTGTTCCTGCTTTTCCGTTCGTTGTGTAGTGCATTTGAAACACCAGGTCCGATCCCGCCGGTATATATTTCGCCATTCCTTCCGGCCAGTCGTCCGGAGTGCTTCCCGGCGCATACACCAGCAAAATATCGCTGTCCGTCCACATCGCATCCCGACGATCCTCCTCCGTACTCAGCATCGACGCCGTGAACGGCTTCCCGATCGGCGCATGCCTCAACCACGGCGATCCCGGCGGCCGCACGTAAACCACCGCGTGGTGTACGTGCTCCGGCAGCCCCGGCAAAATTTCCGATGCTTGCACCCACCGTCCTTCCTTGAAATTCGTAGGCACGATTTCATACGTGTACTCCACTTCGCCATCCGCCGGAATCTTTACACCCTCCGTCATCGCCACCGTCAACTCCGGTTCCGCCATCGTCCATCGCCCAGACCACTTCTTCGCCACAAGCGCATCCGCCACATTCCCCGCAGGCGAGCCTGCCGCCACCCATCCCGCGATCGTCGCAATCTGTGCGTTGCTCAACGACGGATCATTCGAAAATTTCCCAATCCCGCGCTCCGCAAACCACGGTGGCATCGTCCTCTTTTCCGCAGCCACACGAATCGATCCGGCGTATCGCCGCGTCTCCTCGTACGTCTCGAACGCCATCGGCGCGATACCTCCCGCCCGATGACACTCCTGGCACTGCCCCTGCAGAATGGGTAGCACATCCTTGTAGAATGTCGGTTTCTCGGCTCCGTCCCGCTTGGTTTGGCCCAATACCGTGATTGCGGCAATCGTCAGAAGTGCGGTAACGATGATAGGCAGCGAGCTACGCCGCCACATACTTAGCTTGCATCTGAAAAATTCAATCACAATTCGTGGCACGTAGCTTTCATCCACTCAGTTCCGGTGCCGAAGGCGCGGCACAACTGACACTGCAACTCCTCGTCTCTTCCTTCACTTCCTTTATTCTTCCCTCCTCCCCTTCCTCATCTACGCCCCCGCCGCCGCCCCCTTCAACAATATTTCCAGATCATCTGGATGAATTGCGCAAAGCTGCGCATCCTCCCGCTCAATGTCCCCATTCTTCACCAGCGTCACCAACGACTCCTCCATAGTGAATGATCCCTTCTTCTTCGTAAGCGGGATCTCCTGATGCAAATGTTGCAACGCGTTCCTTCGTATGTGATGCCGCGCCCCATAACCCACCATCAACAATTCCGCCACCGGCAATCGTCCGCCATGCTTACTCGGCAGCAAAATCTGCGTCAGCACGGCGGCCAGCGCCATCGCCAATTCCTGGCGAATCGAGTTCTGCCGCTCCACCGGAAACGAATCCGCAATCCTTCCTACTGTCGACGCCACATCCGTCGTGTGCAGGGTCGAAAGCACCAGATGACCCGTTTCCGCCGCCGCTACCGCAATCCGCATTGTCTCCGGATCGCGCATCTCCCCCACCACAATCACATCCGGAGCCTGCCGCAGCGCTGCCCGCAACGCCGTAGGAAAATCCGGCGCATCCGTGCCAACTTCTACTTGCTCGATCACGCTTCGAATATGGGTGTGCTCGTACTCGATCGGGTCTTCAATCGTTACAATGTGCCGCGCTTCCCGCGCATTAATCTCATGAATCAACGCCGACAACGTCGTCGATTTTCCCGACCCCGCCGGACCACCAATCAGTACCAACCCTCGCGGCAAATGTGCCAAGCTCGCCACCGCTGCGGGCAAGTGCAGTTCGGCCAAGCCTGGCACCCGAGTTGGCAATGCCCGGATCGCCGCCGCCGCTCTCCCTCGTTCGCGGTGCAAATTAATCCGAAATCGTCCCACCCCCGCAATTCGATACGACGCATCCGCGATCGATCGCTCCCGGTAAACCTGCAGCGCGTGCCGAGACAGCGCCGGCAGCACCGCGGCCTCAATATCCGCTCCGTCCAGTGCATTCGCGTCAATTTTCTTTACTTCGCCTTGCACGCGAACGCATGGTGGCGCGCCCTCCACCAGCAACAAATCGCTTCCGCCCTTCTCCACCAACCCTGCCAGCCACTGGTCCAGGGTAGCCGTCGCCGCTGCGTCCGCAGGCTCCGTGCCCCGCCCCTCGTTCAACTCCCGCACCAATCGGTTTAATTCCCCCGATTCATCCATCGCCGCCTCGCTTCTATCCCAAGAAGTCGATTCTCCCAAGCTTTCGTCGTCCGACGCGCGCAAAATCGAAAAGCCTTCCGGGCCTTCCATCTCGTGCTGCCTCCGCAGAAGCGGAACCTGGTCCTCGCCCTCATCCCCTTTTACGTTCGCTCTCCTTCGCCTCTTCATCCGTGCCTTTCTGATCGATCATGCACCGGTCTGTTTCTTTATCTTCGTCCGCAAGTCCAGATTCCTCACCAGCCGGTGCAAGTAATTCGCATGCACTCCCAGCAGTTTCGCGGCCTCCGTCATGCTTCCTTCGCTTTGCTCCAGCGCGCTCAATATCACCTGCTTCTTCAAGCTTCGGATCGCCTCATGGTATTTCGGTGGTGTACTCGCAGTACCTTGCGCGCTTTCCTGTATGCTCTCTGGCAAGTCTTCCGGCAATATCCTCTCCGAGTTCCCGATCACCACCGCCCGCTCCATTGCATTCTCCAGTTCGCGGATGTTCCCCGGCCATTCATATTGCCGCAAACACGTCAGAGCCGTCTCGCTGATCCCCGTCACGTTTCGTTTGCACTTGCTCGCGTAGCGCGCCACAAAATGCTCCGCCAGTTCCGCAATGTCGTCCACGCGCTCTCGCAAAGGTGGTAGTGTCAGCGAAATCACATTCAACCGGTGATACAAATCCGCGCGAAACTTTTCCTCCCGCACCGCCTTCTGTAAATCTTTATTCGTCGCCGCCAAGAATCGCACGTCAATCTTGATCGCCCGCGTCCCGCCTACTCGCACAAACTCCCGCTCCTGTAGCACACGCAGTAACTTCGCCTGCAGAACAGGCGAAAGCTCTCCAATCTCGTCCAGGAAAATCGTTCCGCCCTCCGCCACTTCCAAATAACCCTTCTTCTGGCTCACCGCGCTAGTGAATGCGCCCTTCTCATGCCCAAACAATTCGCTTTCCAGTAGTGTCTCGGTCAGCGCCGCGCAATTCAACCCCACGAACGGTTGCTCTTTGCGTGCACTGTTTTTGTGAATCGCCCGTGCTGCCAGTTCCTTACCCGTGCCGCTCTCTCCGTAAATCAATACCGTCGAATCGCTCGCGGCTACGCGTTCGACAAACTGGTACACCTCCCTCATTTTGGCGCTTCGCCCCACCATGTCGTGCGTCAGGCTCACTTCCGCGCGCAGTTGCCGGTTCTCGGTGCTCAACCGCTCAAACTGCCGGGCGTTCTCGATTCCCACCACGCCCAGCCCCGCGATGGCCGCTAACAACTCCAAATCCCGCTTTGTAAATTGGCTCTCGGTGTTACTCGAATCCACATACAGAACACCAATTACGCGTTCCTTCGCAACCATCGGCACGCACAGAAACACTTGGCGGTGTTTCTTTTCCCCCGTTTCCGCAGCCGCATGTCCTTCCTCCCCGCAGTTCCATAAAGACACGCCCTTTTCCACGACGCGCCGCACCACGCTTTGGCTTACCCGCACGGGATAATCTGGGCCGTACACACGGTCCCAGCCCACCTGTGAGCGAATGTCGGGCGAATTCTCCTCCGTCAGCAGAATCGCTCCGCGCTCCGCAGGTATCACATCAAAAACCATCCCCAACAACTGCCATGGCAACGATTCTTCGTCCCGCAGCGATCCGATCGCTCGACTTATTCCCAGCAGCGCGCTCAAATTCCGTTCCGCGCGCTCCCGCGGCGACAGCGCTGCCAAACCTTCCGGCGCCAAATGCAACAATTCGTTCGCGTGTAGCTCAATCGCCTGTGCTCTTGGCGCTTCTTCTTCATCGATCTGCACTTTGCTGCTCGGTGTTGTGCTCGCCACCTTTTCTTCTTGAAATAAAAAGAGTGAATTGCCAATAGCGATTTCGTCTCCGCCCTTTAACTCCCGTTGCTTCACGGGAATTCCGTTCACAAACGTGCCCGCGTGACTCTCCAGGTCACCCAATACATACCGTCCGTTCTGTTCGGCGATCGTGCAATGGTGAGCGGAAACCCATGGGTCTTCCAGCCGCACCGTATTCTCCGCGGCTTGACCCATCGTGATTTCGCCCACGATCGGGTATTCGCTCTTTCTGAGTGGCCCGTTAATGGCCACCAGCTTAGCTGCTTGCATGTTTTGCCTTGCACCTGCGCAATCTTCCGCTAGCCTTCCGTTCGAGCAAGGGCCGCCATTCTAGCTCCTTGCCACCTGCCTCGCCATACCGTTTACCTATCCTTTTGGTTAGTCCCCTATCCGAATGGCGAATCGGATTCTTCCTGATTTCCTTGAGGGCTCGCGGCAACCGCAGGTCCATATAAATCCATGTCCTTGCTCGAATTACAGCTCTACTCATGGATCGGCCAACGCAACCGTCGACTGTTGCATTTCAGTGCTTTCCTTGCATAACTCATCGGATAGCATCACTCTCCCTCAAGGCGCCAAACTTCCACGCAAGAATCCCGCCCACTCTTCGCCAACTGCCGTGTGTTCAATTTTATACAGGATATTCTGCTCGCTGGTCGATCCTGTTGTGCGGTTTGGTCTCAAGCCTGCATTCTCTATGCGCGTCAACCCGATAAAAAGAGTGGTTGAAATCAAAAAAAGTGGGGCCTTATGAAAATTCAAAACATTCTCCGGATTCAAGCCATCGCCATCGGATTAGGAGCAGCGGTTCTTCTCACGGCCAGCCCCGTCCGCTCTCAGGAAATTGTGAACACCGAATTCCCCGACGGTCCTTACGTCACTTCATTTGCGCAGCCCAACACTGCGGCGGCCGCGGTCTCGACAGCGGTGCCAGCCTCGACCATCCCCGATGCTAATGCGGTTACCCCTGCGATCGCAGTCGCCACCCCCGTTGTCACCGATCAAGCCATGGTTTCGCTGGCAGTATCCACAGAACGTGCGTTGCTTGCGGCTGCGCTCTTCGCCATTGCTCTGTTTGCCGCCTACGCCATCGCGGAAGTCCGTCGCGCCAGCCGAATTTTTCCTGAGGGCCCTAGCTCTCGACTCCACCGTCGCGCCACCGTTGCCTGAGCATCCGCCCGGCGCGCCGCCCCGCAAGCTCCGGGAGCACCAAGTCGCTCCCGGAGCTTTTTTGTCTTTCTCGATTTCTTTCCCCGCTTTTGTAGCGCCCGCTTTCGGTGAGCGCTTGCCTAACATGTCCTCGAATCTCAGCCACAGCGTCCGATCGCAATTTTTATTTTCGCGAAACTCGGATTTGGAAAAGTTTTCAACACCTGTCCCACCGTACAGGTTCGCTTCGTTGCTGAAGTGCTATGCTCGAATTTCGAGTCAAGGCGAGGGCATGAACTTAGGCAGTGAACTCCTGAATCTCCGCCGCAACAAAATCTCCACGGTCGCCACTCTCTTGTCCGGCATAGAACGTCTCGACTCTGCCAAGTCCGAAACCGTTCGCATGACCCGGCAGTTTGCGCTGAACGACCTCGGCGACGCGGTTCTTGCCAATGTCGCGGTGTACGCAGCGGAATCCTATTGGGGCAACGAGCCTCTCCGCACGGCGCGCCGTCCCAATCCAGCTTTGCGTCGCCGTAGCCGCCATCTCGATTCCACAGCCTCCTCCTATCAGCGCCGCTTATTCGCCTGATTGCATTCTCTCCGCGCATTTGTAGCGGCCGCCTTCCGAGGCGGGCGGGTTTAGAGCACCGCCCCATTCCGCTTGGGGCTTTAGCCTTCCGTACCTTATAATCTTAAGTTTGGTCACACACTCAGGAGACATCTGGAATGGCTGGAGCCTTTGAGAACCAGAAAACCGGCGTCCGTATCCTCTTCGGCGTCATCATCGGCATGCTCGCGCTCAGCATGCTTCTTTACCTAGTCCCGCAAGGTCCAGACAGCACGCAGACCAGCGGTGACGTCGTTGCCAAGATTGGCGATCAATCCATCACCGTTTCCGATATTTCTCAGCGTCTCAACGAAATTCGCCAGAACAACCCCATCCCGCACCAACTCGAAAGTCTCTACGCCAATCAGATTCTCAAGCAGTTGGTCTTTCAGAAAGAAGTCGAGTACGAAGCCAAGCGCCTCGGCATTTCCGTCAGCGATCAGGAACGCGCCGACCGCATTCGCCAGATTCTCCCTACAGCCTTTAATGGCAATACTTTTGTCGGCAACGATGCCTATTCGCAACAGGTGCAGCAGCGCTTTCAGATGACTGTGCCGGCTTTCGAAGAGCTCATTCGTTCCAGCATGATCGAAGAGAAATTCCACAAGCTTCTCACCGATGGCGTCAGCGTCAGCCCCGCGGAAATCCAGCAGGAATTTCGCTACGAAAACGAAAAAATCAAACTCAACTATGCTGCCGCGAATCCCGAAACCCTGGCCGACAAAATCAATCCTGACGAATCCGAAATCAAGTCCTACTACGAACAGAACAAAACCAAATTCCAGATTCCCGAAAAACGCGTCGTCCGTTATGGCCTCCTTGACCTCAACCAGCTAAAGCAGAACACGCCGGTCACTGACGACGAGCTCAAAGCCATCTATCAGCAGAATATCCAGCAATACGAAGTACCCGATCGCGTCCACGCCGAACACATTTTGTTGACTACCGTCGGCAAGACGGACGCGGAAGTCGCCGAAGTTAAGAAGCAGGCGGAAGATATCCTCGCTCAGGCCCGTAAGAAAGGCGCCAACTTCGAGGAACTTGCCAAGAAATACTCCGAAGACCCGGGTTCCAAAACCAAAGGTGGCGACTTAGGCTGGCTGGTCCACGGTCAGACGGTCCCCGAATTCGACAAAGCCGCCTTCAGCACTCCCAAGGGTGAAATCTCCGACCTCGTTCGCACCCAGTACGGCTTCCACATCATTAAGGTCCTCGACAAAGAAAACGCCCACACCAAGCCCTTCGACGAAGTCAAGGATTCCATCCGTACCCCCTACTTGCTCCAAAAGGTGGACCAAGAGGCCGCCAATATCGCGGACCAGATGTCCAGTCAGATTCGCCAGTCCAATAAGACCACCCTCGACGAGCTCGCTCAGAAATATCACCTCACCGTTTCCGAGACCCGTCCACTGGCGCTCAATGACCCCGTTCTCGAGCTTGGTAACTCGCAGGATGTGAAAGACGAAATCATCCGCCTCCGCCCCAACGATCTCAGCCTTCCGATCCGCACCGATCGCGGCTATGTCGTCCTCGCCCTCAAACAGACTTTGCCCGCGCATCCCGGTACCCTCGACGAAGTCCGAGATAAAATAATCGCCGAGCTTCGTCTCTCCAAGTCCGAGCAGGTGGCTCAGTCCAAAATCGCGGATCTCGTCGCTCGCGTCAAAGCCGGTACAAAATTCGACGTGGCCGCCAAAGCCCTGGGCCTCGACGCCAAAACTTCCGATCTCCTCGCTCGCAGCGGCAGCATTCCTGGCCTAGGCAACCTCAAAGCTCTCCCTTCTGCCTTCTCCATGAAGTCGGGAGACGTCGGCGGTCCGGTTCACATGGGCGCTTCCTGGGTCGCATATCAAATTGCCGACAAGGTTGAGGCCAATCCCGCCGATTTCGAGGCGCAGAAGCAGAAAATCACGGACACCTTGCTCCAATCCAAGCGCGATATGGCTTTCGACGCCTTCCGGATTGCGCTTGAGGACCGCCTCAAACAGGAAGGTAAGTTAAAGCTCATGCCGGATAAGTTGCGCACCTTCGGCAACTTCGGCACCACGTAGAATCATTGTATCGATAAGAAAATGCAGTACTTATTTTTATAGGCACACCCCCTTGCCCTGTTCTTCACGAACCGCTAGCCTATTTCTGTCTGGTTTGGGTCCACTCGAAGGAGAATCTTCACTTGGTTTCGCTCCTCTCCGGAGCTTCTTTCGGGTTCATCGGCTCTTCCAGTCCACTCTTTCATCCAACAGGATTTCACCATGGGCAAATCGCTGCCAAGCCGCAACGGCCACATCCGCAATGACTATCGCTGCAGCATTGAAGTCAATCAGAACGGCAAGTATTGCGTCCGCATCCGCGTGCAGTACCCGCGCCATGCCTGGAGCCTGGGTGTTTTCTTCCTGGCCTCCTCCTTCGATCGCTCCATGAAAAAACTCGAAGAAGCCCTCCGCTTCCTCCAGCGAAACGAAGAAAAGCTATGGTTCTGGGGCGTAGATCGCGCCGCCGACCTCGCCTTTTCGGCCGAATTCCTCAAGGAAGTCGGTCTCCTTCTCGATCGTCGTCTCGAGTTCCCCCGCAAAGCCTCCAATCTCACTCTCGAGCCAGAGCGCGATGTCCCGGCCTTTGTTCTAGGTCCCGTTCGTCGCGGCTTGGCCGAATCCGTCGAGTACAGCCGCCTCCGCCTAGCCGGCGACTAATCTCAAGGTGCGGCTCACCCGAGCTTCGAAGGCAATTCGGCGCCAGTTTAGCAATCCGGAGCGCCCATGTGGTTGCAGGCCTTTAGGTCCGCAAGCATAAGTCTTCCCCCTTACCCCTCTTGACATCCCTTGCTTTCTCTTTCATTATTCGCGCAATCACTTGGGTAAGTCCCGCGAGAAGCTCCTTCTCGCCTCCTGCTCTCCGCCCGAAAGCACGACCCTCTGTGTGTGCCAGCTAGGTGGCCTGAAGCTCTCCGGGCGAAAGGATCGTTCGATAATGCTTAGCTCTCGCAAACCCATCTTCCTCGCTCTGGTTGCTTCGTTGTTTCTTGTAGCCGGCAACATCACGCTACGAGCGGCGTCTCGTCCGCAAGACTCGCAGACGTCGGATCAGACGGATTCCACCGCCAAGGCTAAGAAAAAGAAGAAGGCCACGACCGACGACACTGCGGCCGCCGATTCTTCCACCACCAAGAAGTCTTCGAAGTCCAAGAAATCTGATGCAGCGGATTCCTCTGCATCCGCCGACACCTCTTCGACGAAGAAATCTTCCAAGTCCAAGAAGTCTGATACGGCTGACGCTTCTGCCGCCTCTTCGAGTGACACTGCCTCTACCAAGAAGTCCTCGAAGTCCAAAAAGTCCGATACCGGAGACGCCTCCACGTCGGCCAGCGATACCTCTACACCGAAAAAATCCTCCAAATCCAAAACGACCGATACCTCTGCCGATGCGTCCACCGCAACCGCAGCCGGCGACACTTCCACTTCCAAGAAATCCTCGAAATCCAAGAAGTCAGCCAGCACTGCCGATACTTCTGCCCCTGCTTCGACGACCTCTTCCGTGACGCCTGCGTCTAAATCGGCCGCCTCTTCCGCTTCCGCGCCCCAGCCTGCACCTGCGCCGGCTCCCAAGGCCACTGCTCCCGCAGCAGCGTCCACTCCCGCATCCACTGCTCCTGCCGCAACGCCTGCGAAAACCGCCACTACCCAACAAGCGCCTCCCGCCAACAGCAACGGCATGGTCTGGGTCAACACCGATTCCGGCATCTACCACAAGCCCGGCTCTCGCTACTACGGCAAAACTAAGCAGGGCAAATACATGAGCGAGGCCGACGCCGTCAAAGCCGGCTATCGCGCCGCCGAAAAGAATTAACTTTCCCCAGTCTGTTTTTGTACTGTCACACCATCTCAAGGAGAACATCGCATGAAGAGAAATTCCGTTCGCATCCTGCTTGTCGCTCTCGTCCTCATCCTGGGCGTCAGCGTTGCCGTGTCTCACCCGCAAACCAGCTCCACCGCGAAACAAACGACCACTGCTGCCGCGTCCAATCTCGTCGACATCAATTCCGCCACGAAAGAGCAACTCGACGCGCTTCCCGGTATTGGCGCGGCCTACTCCCAAAAGATCATCGACGGCCGTCCTTACGCCAAGAAGACCGACCTTGTTCACAAGAAGGTCATTCCTCAGGCCACCTACAATAAGATCAAGGATCTGATCATTGCCAAACAAAAGTAACTTTTGCATTCGGAGCGGTCGCCGTTGCGGGGCCGCTCCATTTCTAATTTAAAGGAGACTCTCATGGGTTTAATGGACGAAGTACTCGCGATGGCAGGCAGTTCGGGTTCGCAGCAGGCGCAACATACAACGGCTCTCAGCGCAATCATGGCCTACATCAACAGTCCGCAAGTCGGCGGGATTGCCGGGTTGCAGCATATGTTTCAGCAGGGTGGACTGGGCAACATCGTCAGTTCCTGGGTAAGTTCCGGCCAGAACCTGCCCATTTCCGCCAGCCAGCTTCAAAATGTTCTTCACGGCGGCGCGCTGCAGCAAGCCGCTCAGCAGTCCGGGATGGATCCGTCCATGCTCACCACGATGATGAGCAGCCTTCTACCTCATCTCGTCGACAAACTCACGCCGAACGGCCAAGTTCCTGACGCCAACTCCCTCCAGCAATTGCTAAAGGGCTTCAGCGCAGGGCAATCGGCCTAACCGCTGGTTTTGTAGCGGCCGCCTGTCGAGGCGGGCGCTGCACGCAGCGCGAGCAAGCCACCGCAAATCCGTCCGCCCAATACAAACGCATCCAGCCGGGCGCTGTCAGGCGCCCTTCACTTCTCGCGCACGATCACTTCGCCGCGTCCCACCATTTGCTCATTCAAAAACAAGCGGTACTTGTAGCTTCCGCCCTTCGTTCCCGGTGTCACCGGCCCGCTGAACAAGCGCATTCCTTCCGGCGCCTGGAAAATGTTCGCCGCAAACGGGCAGCGGTTGGCATCAAACTCCAATTTCAAATTTCCGGCATCCGAATACCAGCTCACTTGGTCTCCCGGATCCAGCACCACCGCCATGGGCACCAATCCCACCATTACTGGTCGTTCCGCCATTCCTTCTCCTTTAGGGGCCGGAGCTTCAGCTCCGACATAACACACAAGCGAAAATGGGGTTGCAACCCCTGAGGATTCCACTCGCCTCGCACGATAGCACATCCCTGCATTTCCGCCTATAACTGCACCTTATAGAAACTCGCTTTGGCATTTCCTTGACCCACACCCCGTGCGCCCGTAAACTGATAGGGTGGTTCCGTCGCGCTGAGCGCGCTCGACTCTTGCGCCTGACCACGTGCTTTTCACTTCCCGCGCAGGAGTATTTTCCGAATGGCTTCGCTGGCTCGGCCCCTCTCTATCCCTTTGCCCAATGGGGCCCGACTGCACCTGGTTTCCTCGCTGCCTTTCGCTCTCATTCATCTCGCCGCACTGAGCGTCTTCTTCTTTCCCTTCAAGTGGTATTACCCGGTCGTCTGCTTCCTGGCCTACGAAATTCGGATGTTCTTCGTTACGGCCGGCTACCATCGTTATTTTTCTCACCGCTCGTTCAAGACGAGCCGCTGGTTTCAGTTCGTGATCGCGTGGATGGCCATGTCCTCCTCGCAAAAAGGCGTCCTCTGGTGGGCTGCGCATCATCGCCATCACCACCGCTATTCCGATCAGGAAGAGGACTTGCACTCTCCCACGCTGTTCGGGTTCTGGTGGTCGCATGTCGGCTGGATTCTCTCCGACCGCTACAACGAAACGCGCTTAGACTACGTAGGCGACTTCGCCAAATATCCCGAACTGCGCTGGCTCAACAAGTATTACCTCGTGCCGCCCGCCGTGCTTGGCGTCGCCATGTTCCTCATCGGCGGCTTTCCGCTACTCTTCTGGGGATTCTTCCTGAGCACGGTGCTTCTGTGGCATGGCACGTTCACCATCAATTCGCTCTCGCACATCTTTGGCAATCGCCGTTTCCCCACGACCGACACCAGCAAAAATAACTGGTGGCTCGCTCTGGTGACGCTTGGGGAAGGCTGGCACAACAATCATCACTACTACATGGCCAGCGCGCGCCAAGGGTTCTACTGGTGGGAAGTGGACCTCACCTATTACGGCCTGAAGGTGCTGTCGTGGTTCCGCCTGGTGAAAGAACTGCGCCGGGTGCCCGAAAAAATCCTGGCTGAAGGCCAAGCCCTGGACGCCGCCTCGGCCTAGGCTGTGTAGTGGCCAGTCTCTAGACTGGCTGGCGCGTTTCTTTCTCCTTTTCAATTCCTCCCTACCACCCGCTCCTTCATCGCAAACTGCACCAACTGGGTATTGGTCTTGACGCCAAATTCCCGCATTATCCGGTACTTGTGGAACGCCACCGTCCGCGCGGTCACCTGCAAAATCGCCGCCGCTTCTTTCATCGTGCAGCCGCCCGCGAGCAGCTTCAGCACTTCCTTCTGCCGCTGCGTCAGCGCCCGTTCCGGCTTGTACTCCAGCACCCGGCCCAGCGTTTCCCCCAACTCCTTTCCCAGCGCCGGCGTTACGTACCGCCCGCCGCGCACCACTTCGCGCACCGCCTTCGGCAGTTCCGCACCCAGCGAGCGCTTCAGCACATAGCCCGATGCCCAAGCGCCCAGCGCGCGTCTGGCGATCTTCACGTCGTCATTCACGGTGACCACAATGATCTTCACCCGCGGCATCGCCCGCTTCAGCTGCTCGCCCGCCTGGATCCCATCCGTTCCCGACAGATTCAAGTCCAGCAGCACCACATCCGGTTTCAGCTCCCGCGCTGCCCACAGTAGCGCCGACGCGTCTCCCACAATTCCCACCACATCAAACTCCGGCTCGAGCAGCTTCTCAAACGCCTCCGCCACCAACCCATGATCTTCCGCAATCACGATCTTTACCCGACCCACGCTCACGCTGTCCTCCCGCTCTCCGGGTTTGCTTTCCCGAGCCCTTAAGAGTCTCGCCTTGCCTCTACGTTTTAAAGGCAGGCGGCGTAAATCCTGACTGCGCAGGCAGGCCGCCCCTACAGAGGAAAAACCCTCGCGATACAAAGCACATAAGCATAACAAACCCGGGGTGGCGAAGTCCGGGAAGGGAAGGGAATGGGAGTGGCACTGGAACATGCCGGCGCGCCGACACAATATGAGGCATAACGTAACTATGTGGTACCCCACCCCCCTCCCCCCTATTTCCCGTAAGAGCGGAAGGCAAAGGACTTAGCGGGAAAAAGTTTACAACCCGCTTGCGACGAGCACCCGGCGCCTGCGCGAGGGGCACCTCCGCTGTTTTTGTATCAAGGGGAAAGAAAGGGGTTACGGGCGAAATCCGTGTATGAAGGGGAAGCAATGGACTTAGGGGAATTTGGGATTGTGGCGGGGAAGTAGCGGGGAGCCCGCAGGCAGAGAAGGATCGTCCCCGAAGCATACTTGCGGAGTATAATACTTGATTTATCAAATGTCAACTAATACTTAATTAGTATTCTATTCGAATACGCGGAATGGGAATCGAAATTCCAGGCAAGACGAAACCTCAACAGAAAAACCGCACCCTTATACCCCGAAGGGTGCGGCACCCGGCCCGCGCGAAACTATAGCCACAGGAGCGGCTTAAGGTCATACAATAATCGCGTCATGAGATGCGGCGCGGCGTTACTGACTGCAGTGCTCCTTCTAGGCTGGCCCACAAACAGCGCCAAAACCCGTGAACAAAAACCGGCCA
This sequence comes from Candidatus Acidiferrales bacterium, assembly GCA_963759275.1. Classification (GTDB taxonomy): domain Bacteria; phylum Acidobacteriota; class Terriglobia; order Acidiferrales; family UBA7541; genus Acidiferrum. The sequence goes on from CAVWYZ010000011.1 coordinate 73,046, forward strand.
CGCAACCCGGCGTCATCGACGGTCGCGTCCATCCTGAACTTATACCTGACTCCCAGGCTTACTTCGTCGTGTTCAACCACCTGAGCCATACCGTTGGCGATCCGGAGCAGGAAAAAGTGTGGATCGGCCACGCGGTCGGCCTCAATGACGACGACACCGAAGTTCTTCTCCGCATTATGAAGGCGTACAAGAAAGACTTCGACGGCATCGTCAAGACCTACAACGACGCCTCCGAGGAAGCCATCCGCAAAACCAGCCAACCTCCCGACCCCGATGTACTGCAAACCTTCAAGACCAAACGCAACGCTCTCGTTCTCGCCACTCGCAAAGATCTTGACGTCGCGCTCTCCGCCGCCGGCGCCTCCCACTTTCACCTTTACGTCCAGCAGCAAAAGCACACCATGGTCGTCACCCTCGAAGACGACGAGCAACCTCCCGGTGCGTCCTAGAGCAACCCAAATAGTGAGGGTGCCCTACCCTTTGCGTTTTTTTCTTGCAAAAGGTCGGTCGGCTCTTCTCGTTTCTTCTACATGTCCATCGCCAAAATGCCTTCCCGCCTTTCATACCAAGACCAACTGCTCCACTGCCACTCCCGCGGATGAAGAACAAGTCCTCGTTTGACGGGATTCAAATGCATGTAATCCAGCTTCTCGCGAAGCTTTTCTTCAGAGTAAAGATTGAAGTCAAAATACCTGCGCTGCCAGAAGCGCTTCTTTTCCATTAGGTCTTGTGGCACGATCTCCCCACTTTCCCGGAGTTTCCGTGAAACCCTCTGCTTCAAGATCTGAATAATGCGTGCGGGATTTGCACCCGGCGGTTCATCAAGTACGAGGTGGACGTGTTCTGGCATGACCACGTAACCTGCCAATCGGAATGCGCACTGCGTGCGCACTTCTCCAAGAACCTCCAGAAAGCAAATCTTCGCGGTGTCGCTTTGCAGGAACTGGCAGCGTTGGTAACAACTGAAGGTAATGAAATGAAAGTCTTGGCGTCCGAAATATCGCTTGAGTCCACGAGGCATAGGAGAGGAGTTACCCACCCTTTGCCTGCCTGCGCGGGCAGGCAAACAGCGCAAAGGGTAGGGCACCCTCGTTAGTATAACTTAACAATAATCTAATATCCTTATAATCACGACTACCGCCGAGTGCTCGCTCGTCGTTTCGTGAGGGTGGGTCACGCCGTCTGATTATCTGAAGGCCCACTCCCAGTGCCAACCCGGTTTGTGAGTATTTTGCGCGTCGGAAGCGGTACTGTTTGTGCAATATTGTACCCCTCCCCCATCCAAATTGACCGTTGCGGACCGCTGGGCTGTGGGCCAGACTAGTGTTTCCCGCGGTACTCCCGCGCTCTGCGAACGCCTGCGCGGGACCTGCACGGTCCGCAAGGACCCTTGAAAGGGAACTCCCATGACCCATTCATCCCAACCCATTGGTGAGCTTCATCCTCCCACACGCCTGATGATGACGCCGGGTCCCTGCTCGATCGATCCTCGGGTGTATCGCGCGCTGGCGTGCCCGATCGTTGGGCACCTGGACCCGTGGTTCCGCGGCTGCATGGAAGAAACACAAGAACTGATGCGCCACGTTTTCCAGACGGAGAACCGCATCACCTTCCCGCTCTCGGCTTCCGGCTCCGGCGGCATCGAAGCGGCGGTGCTGAACTCGCTGGAAGCGGGCGACGAAGCGATCTGTTGCGTCAACGGCATGTTCTCGCAACGCATGCACGTGATCGCGCAACACACTCCCGCAACCATCCATCTGGTGGAAGCCCCACTGGGCAAGCCCATCGATCCCGATGACGTGCGCAAAGTGGCCAAGGGCCGCAAGATCAAAATGATTGGATTCGCGCAAGGGGAGACTTCCACCGGCGTGGTCACGGACGTCGACCCGCTCCGCAAAGTGGCGGACGAATGCGGGGCGCTGCTGGTGGTTGACGCGGTAGCCTCGCTGGCCGCGGTCCCGCTTCACATCGACAAGCAGCGCATCGACATTTGCTTCAGCGGGTCGCAAAAAGCCATCAGCGCGCCTCCGGGCATGTCGCCCATCACGGTAAGCCCGCACGCCGAAGAAGTTTTCCGGGCGCGCAAGAGCAAAGTGCAGAGCTGGTATTTCGATCTCACCACGGCGATGAATTTCTGGGGCAAAGACAGGCTGTACCATCACACCCCGCCGGTCTCATTGATCTACGCGTTGCGTGAAGCCATGCGCATCCTTCTCGAAGAGGGCCTGGAAGCGCGCTGGGAGCGCCATCGCAGCAATCAGCTTGCGCTCATCGCCGGTTGCGAAGCTCTGGGCCTGAAAATGTTCGTGGAGAATCCGAAGGATCGGCTGGTCACCGTCACGGCCGTGAAAATTCCCGCCGGGCTCGACGACCTGAAAGTCCGCGATCAGTTGCTAAATGAATTCAACATTGAAATTGCTGGAGGCATCGGCGCCACCAAGGGCCAGATCTGGCGCCTGGGCACCATGGGCTACTGCAGCCAGAAGGCGTTCATTCTGCAACTGCTAGCCGCGATGGACAAAGTTCTGATCGATCAGGGACACCAGCACTCCCCCGGCGCAGGCGTAGGCGGAGCCATCAAGAACTACGAACAAGCCGCCGCTCCAGTAGCCGCCGCCCGCTGAGGACTAGCGCGACTTCTGTGCTGTCGCCTTTTGCGGAGCAGCCTTCTGCGGCGCCGCGGCCTTTTGCGCGCTCGCCTGCTGGAATTCGTCGTAGGTGCCCTTGAAGTCTTCCACTTTGCCGCCGCTGAAATTCCAGATGCGCGTGGCCACTTCGTCGAGCACGTCTTCGTCGTGCGTCACCAGCAACAAAGTGCCATCGAACTTCTGCAGCGCGATATTCAGCGCGTTGATCGCTTCCAGGTCCAGGTTGTTCGTCGGCTCGTCGAGCACCAGGAAGTTCGGCTTCTGAATCATCAAACGACAGAAAATCAGCCGAGCTTGTTCGCCGCCGGAAAGTCCTGAGGTGGGCTTCAGCGCGTCGTCGCCGCTGAACAGCATCTGTCCCAGAAAACCGCGAATTTCTTCCTGCGTGGCATCGGTCTTGAACTGCCACAACCAATCCAGCGCGTTCATGCCTTTGCTTTTGTCGATCGTGTAGGTGAAATCCTGCGGGAAATAGCCGACCGTAACTTCATGGCCCCAAACCACGGTGCCCGAATCGATGGTGAACTCGCGCTCCGCATCGCCAATGAACTTGCCCGCATTGCGGATCAACGACTTCAGCATGGTGGTTTTGCCGGCGCCGTTGCGACCGGTGAAGGCGATCTTTTCGCCGCGGGTCACATGGGCCGAGAAGTGATCGAAGACCTTCAAGTCGTCGTACGACTTCGCCAGTCGCTTCACTTCGAGCGGAACGCGCCCGGATTGCATTTCCGTCTGGAACCGGATGTACGGGCGCTGAATGTTGCTCCTGGCCAGCTCCGAGGTTTGCAGGCGCTCGACTTCCTTCTTTCGGGAAGTGGCTTGCGCCGACCGCGTTCCGGCCGAGAAGCGGGCGATAAAGTCGTTGAGTTGCGCGATCTTTTTTTCGCGCACCGCATTGTCCGCTTCCATCCGCGCCCGAATCTGCGTTTTCGCCAGCACCATGTCGTCATAGCCGCCCGGATACATGATGATGGTTTGGTAGTCGATGTCGGCGGTGTGCGTGCAAACGCTGTTCAGGAAATGCCGGTCGTGCGAGATCACGATCAGCACGCCGTGATATTCGCACAAATATTCCTTCAGCCAGTGAACGGAATCCAAGTCCAGGTTGTTTGTGGGCTCGTCGAGCAGCAGGGCCGAGGGATTGCCGAACAGCGCTTGCGCCAGCAGCACACGGACTTTTTGTCCGCCCTGCAATTCGCCCATCTTGCGCTCGTGGAGCGCGGCATCGATGCCCAGTCCATCCAAGAGCACGCCCGCATCCGCTTCCGCGGTGTACCCACCTTCTTCACCGACGATGCCTTCCAGTTCGCCGAGCCGCATGCCGTCTTCGTCGGTCAATTCATCGTGCGGTTTGGCGTACAGCGCATCGCGTTCCTCGAGCGCCTTCCACAGGGTGGAGTTGCCCATAATCACGGTGTCGATGACGCGGAACTTGTCGAATGCAAACTGATCCTGGCGGAGGATGCCGATTCGTTTGGGGCGCGTGATATTCCCGGTGGTGGGATCCTGCTCGCCGGTCAGGATCTTCATGAATGTGGATTTGCCAGCGCCGTTGGGCCCGGAAATGGCGTAGCGGCGGCCATCGATAAATGTGGTGGTCACATCCTCGAAGAGGATGCGCGAGCCGAAGCGCATAGTGACGCTATCTACTGAGATCATATCCCTACAATTTTAGCGTACTCGGCGGCATTCGCGCCAAAGGGCTGAAGTTAAAATATGGATATCAAATATCGGTAGTTTCAGGTATTTGCCGCGGGCAATTCGCCTTCCCAACGAGCCACTACCGCGCTGGCCAGGCAATTCCCGGTTACGTTGACGGAGGTGCGGGCCATATCAATCAGTGCGTCAACGCCCAAAATCAGGAAAATGGGCTCGGTGGGAAGATGCAGCGAGCCCGCCGTGGCCAGCAGTACGACTAAAACCGCGCGCGGCACGCCGGCTACACCCTTGCTGGTCAGCATCAGCGTGAACACCATGAATAGTTGCTGCGGCCAGGTCATTGCGATGCCTGCCGCCTGCGCCACGAAGATAGAAGCCATCGCCAGATATAACGTGGAGCCATCCAGGTTAAAGCTGTAGCCCGCGGGAATCACGAACGCCACGATCTCGCGGGGAACGCCAAATGCTTCCATCGACTCCATGGCGCGCGGTAAGGCCGCCTCCGAGGAACTGGTGGCGAACGCAATCGTGGCGGGCTCCGCGATCGCGCCCAGAAGGCGGCGCACCGGCAAACGTGCCAGCAAAGCGATGGGCAGCAAGACAAAAACCAAAAATGTGAGCAGCGCGCCGTACGCTGTGAGCACCAGCTTGCCTAGCGGCAGCAGAATGTTGATTCCGAGATGGCCCACGGTGTAAGCCATCGCCGCGCCAACGCCGACCGGCGCGTAGTACATCACGATATTCGTGAAGCGGAACATGACTTGCGTCAGCGATTCCGCAAGGCTCAACATCGGTTGGCGCATTTTCTCGGGAACTTGCGTCAGCGCGATGCCGAACAGGATCGCAAACACCGCTACCTGCAGGATTTGATTTTCGCCAACGGCCTTGACGATGTTCTCCGGGAAAACGTGCAGCAGAAAATCGTCCCACTTCAATGTGCCGATATTCTGGGGAACCTGCTCCGCGGTGATTGTTGGTAGCGTGAGGCCGACGCCAGCGCGGGTCAGGTTGATAGCGCCGACACCCAGAAACAACGCAATCGTTGTGACAAGTTCAAAATAGACCAGCGCTTTTAATCCGATGCGGCCGACTTTTCGCACATTCCCGTGGCCGGCGATCCCGGTGATCAACGTTCCCAGAATCAACGGAGCGACAATCAACTTGATCAACCGCAGGAAGATATCGCTCAGGATGCGCAGATGACCGGCAAATTGCGGCCAATCCAATCCGATTTCCAGGCCCAGCAACATCGAGAAAAAAATCCAATAGGTGAGCGACTTCTTGGGCAAATCGGCGTAAACCAACGCAAGCAGGCCGGCCCAACGCAGCAAGGTGATCCACAAATGGCCGGGGAAAAACGCCAGCAGCACCGCGCCCAAGGCGAAAAGCAACAGTCCGCCAATCAGGGGGAGGGAACTGCGTTTAGAGGAATCGCTGGGCAAAAGAATGATCCTTGGAAGCGGGCAACTCTGACGACATCATAGCGTGTTCCGCGAAAGCTGTAACTCCACGCAATGTGACGAGCTGACTTGCGGGGCGGTTTAGCGCGCTGCTATCGTGAAATTATGCCTAACATCCTTCACTTTGAGTGTTCCCGTTGCAAACAACATGTTTCCCCAGAGGTTCCTCGCAACGTATGTCCTCAGTGCGCCGGATCGCTGTACGTGCGCTACGATCTGGCGCCGTTGCGCGGCAAAGCTCACCGCGAGGAAATCGCGCGCGCCGCTGCTGCCGAGCCTTGGGCCGGTATGTGGCGTTACAAAGCGGTGCTACCAGATGTAACTCCGGTCTCGCTCGGAGAAGGCTGGACGCCCGTCCTTCGCAGTCGCCGCCATCCCAACGCATTTCTAAAAGAAGAGGGAGCAAATCCCACCGGAAGTTTCAAAGCACGCGGAATGGCCATGGCCGTCACGATGGCGCGTCACTATGGATTGAAAAAATTAGCTGCGCCGTCAGCAGGAAACGCCGCGGGCGCGCTGGCTGCGTACGCCGCTGCTGCTGGAATTGAAGCGCACATCTTTATGCCCAAAGATGTGCCATTTGCCAATTACGTGGAAGCCGTGCTGTATGGTGCGAACGTGACTCTCGTTGACGGATTGATCTCCGACTGTGGACGAATTGTTGCCGAGCGTAAAGAGAAAGAAGGCTGGTTCGACATATCGACGCTGAAAGAGCCTTTCCGCGTCGAAGGCAAAAAGACCATGGGGTATGAATTGGTCGAACAACTCGGCTGGGAATATCCCGATGCGGTTTTCTATCCCACCGGCGGCGGAGTCGGCTTGATTGGCATGTGGAAGGCTTTTGAGGAAATGGAAGAACTCGGCTGGGTAAAACCGGGGAAACGCCCGCGCATGATCGCGGTGCAATCTTCCGGTTGCGCCCCGGTGGTGCGCGCGTTCGAGCAGCACGAAAAAGTCAGCCAGGCATGGGCGAACGCGGCGACCTTCGCCGCCGGTCTGCGCGTGCCCAAACCCTACGGGGATTACATCATGCTCGACATCTTGCGCGAGTCCGGCGGTCTGGCGGTTGCGCTGCCCGACGAACAGATCCTGGCCTCGCTGAAAGATTGGGCCCAACACGAGGGCGTATTTCTCTCTCCTGAAGGAGCTACTGCGACCGCCGCCTACGATCATTTACTAAGCACAGGCTTCTTGAAGCCGGAAGATCGCGTCCTATTGTTCAACACCGGCTCGGGTCTGAAGTACACGGACATTACCGCCGAAGCCGCAGGCATCCACCGACCTGTCCCGGCCGCGTGATGCCTGTCCGCTTGTTAGTGCGCGCCATTGACAGTGGGGCGAGGGAAATTGGAAACTAACTAGACCACTTTCGAACGAAAAGAGGAACACGCGTGCCTTCACTGCCAGTATTAGCGAACAACGGCGCCATGTATCAGTTTGTTGGCGCATTTGACGTGACTTCCAAGCTTAGTGGCCACGTTTACGACTGCCGTTTTTCGCACATTTGGAACGCCATCGCCACGCGCCACAGCGATACCATCGACGCCAAGTTTGAAGTGGATGGCGAGGGCCGCATCGTTGGCTTGGCCCACACCGCGTTCGTCGAATTTCGCGACAAGACCCGGCGCGATCTCACCGACCGCGAAGGGAGTTTCCTGGCCGCCGAGTATTTGCGCGAGCGTCTGGAAGAGGAAGACGAGCGGCCCCTGTACGACGTAAGTCACGACGAAGTGATGCGCCTCATCGCCTTCACCGGGGTCAAGTAAGCCTTCGCTTATTGCAGCAGAGCAATACTGCACAGGCAGATTTTCAATTCTTCGGGAAGTTCACGACGCAAAACGAGAAAAAGATTGCGCGAGCCGAGTGCCGGGCGACAGATGGCTCCCACGTGTTCTCCGCTTCGCGTGACGGCTCCGGCGCCAGCGCCCCACCAACTCACTCCGGTGATCTCGTACCGTTCTCCCCGATAATCACAGCGGAAACGAACCGGCGGAAGAATTCTTGTTCGCCATGCCTCGGCAATCAGATGCGCATCGTCTCGAATCACGATCGAATCGTTGGTAGTGCCTCCCACTTTGCCAGAAAACGCTGACCCTCCCAGTGGCGCGCCCTGAATGTACAGAGCAGCTTTGCGGCCGCCGAATTCCAGGGTGCCGCGCTTTTTGCTGTTCGCAATGTACTTCGCGATTGCGAACCCGGCTTCGTCCTGGAAGCGGAATTCCGCTGTTGTCATTCGGGGAGTCGGGACAATCTGGAAAAGCGAGAAGCCTTGGACTGCGCATTCCTCCAAGCCACTGGCCTTCCAGGCCGCTTCGCCCGTCAGCGCTCCCAGCTTGCGTTCCGCCTTGGGTTGCAGCACCACGGCCCAATAGAGGATAGCGGCGAACAAGCCAACGATAACAATTAGAAGGAGGGAGAGGCCGACGGTTTGCATTCCGATCCTCAGGTTAGTGCGGTATTACGGCAGCGGCTGCTTCGTCCTCGGCCCGGAACTGCGCCAAGCGCGGGTGGTGCAGGCCGTCGCGGCGAATAAAATAGATGACCAGAAGCAGTAGCAGCGCTCCGAAGACCATCACGGCTGTTGCCGCCTGCAGACCGATTTGTAGATCGGTCATATCGGAGATCTTGCCGATCAGCAGGGGTCCCAGCGCACCGAGCAATTGCGTGGAAAACATGTAAACGCCAATCGCCGTGGCATGGGCGCGCTGTGGTGTTAAATCGTGCAACACGGCGGTGGTCGGCCCGTGATACCACGACATGAAAAACATGGAAACAAAGAAGCCCAGTAATACCAGCCACTTTTCGTCGGCCTGGATGGCGATCAACAGGAAAGGAGCGGCGGCCAGAAACGCAAACGCAATCACCAGCACGCGTCCGTATAGCAATTTTTTCTGCAAGCGATCCGCAAAGTAACCGGCGGAAAGCGCGCCGAGTACCGAAGAGAACAGGGCAATCACCGCGAGCGACAGTGACGCCTCCTTGGTGCTGAAATCCTTGTAGGTTTTCGCGTAATCAATACCCCAGGTGACGAAGGAAACGCTGGAGAACGTGATGCAGATTCCTGCCACAATCATGGCCACAAAGGCCGGCACACGGAGCAATTGCATCACCGGAACAACTTCAGAACGTGGGCGCCGTTGCGGTTGCTTCAGTTTGAGGGCCGTCAGCCCAGGGATTACGCCAAGTAGACCGACGATAATAAATGCGTGCTGCCATCCGTGCTTCTCTCCCATGACGCCGCCAAGGGCTAAGCCCGACACGCCTCCTAAGATCATTCCGGCGGCGAAGATGGACTGCGCCATGGCGCGGTTGTCTTTCGAAAACGAATCGGAAATCAGCGATTGCGCGGCAGGGGCATATGCGGCTTCTCCAATACCCACCAGGCCGCGCGCCACGAATAAAAACGCAAACGAGGGCGCGAGTCCACTGCCGATCGCGGCGATGCTCCAGAATAAAACTCCGCTGGCGATAATTCTCGGCTCGTTGAAGCGATCCGCCAAATATCCAGACGGAATGCTGGCCAACGCCAGCACGACCAGCAGCACCCATTGCAGCGAACCCAGTTGCGTGTCGGTGACTCCGAAGTGTTGCCGAAGCAACGGCACAAGGGGATTCAATACCTGACGATCGGCGAAGTTGACAAAATTGATTAAAGCAAGTACAGCAAGTAGGCGAACCTGCTCATAATTGAACGGGATTTTCGAAGAGGGCATGAGTTCGTGGCTTCCCCAGAGTAAACCGCAGGATCTCATACGGGGCGTCAAGATACCCCATGTCGCCTGGACTGGATGGATTATATAACGCGAATGACGCAAGCCAATCGAAACACGACTACCAGTGACAGATTAACCACGGTGCTGGCCTATGGCGCGCTGCTGCTACTGGGCTATCTGGTCTTCCTGATTACCGCGCCATTTCTGATTCCGTTGGCGTGGTCCGCGGTGCTGGCCATTTTCGTCTATCCCGTGTACGAATATCTGGAACGGCGGTTTTCGCCGACGTGGTCCGCGGTTTTATGCACGCTGGGCGTGACGTTCTTGCTGATCGTTCCGGTGATCATGGTAATGCTGTACGCGGCCCGTGAAGCGATCGACGCCAGCGCAGGATTCCGCGAAACGCTGAGCGTCAACGGCAGCGGCGCGGCGCAGGATGCCGCGATTACGATACGGCGGCACCTGCCGGATTCCCTGCAAAACGTCGATTTCATCGGGCCTTTGCGGCAAGCGGCGGAAAAAATCGCAGCCTTTCTCGCTGCCAGCATTGGCCCGCTGGTGAAGAACCTGTTTTCCTTCCTGGTGAATCTCTTCATTCTGTTGTTCGCCTTATTTTTTATGTTGCGCGACAGTAAAGGGATTCTCCGGGTTGTTCGAGCGTTGATTCCGTTCGATCGCGAAATTCAGGAGGACATTTTGCACGAGTCCCGCGACCTGATTTTCGCCAGCGTGGCTGTGGCGTTGCTCATCGCGGCGATCCAAGGGTTCCTCGGTGGACTGGCGTTTGAGTTAACCGGTCTGCCGGGCCCGGTGTTTCTGGGAGTGTTGATTGCATTTTGCTCCATCATTCCTGTGGTGGGCTCTTCGCTGATTTGGCTTCCCGCGGCGGCGTGGCTGGCGATGACCGGACACTGGGGCAAGGCCGCGGTCGTCCTAGTCATTTGCGGAGGAGTTGCGGGAGTGGCGGATAACATTGTGCGACCGCTGCTGTTGCGGAATCGCACGCGATTGAACGATCTGCTGTTGTTCGTCAGCATTTTGGGCGGCTTGGCAGCCTTTGGGCTGTTGGGTTTGGTCGTGGGACCAACGATCGTGGCGGCGGCGCTGGCGATTTTGCGTGTGTATATGGATCATCAGGAAGAAATGGAAAAGGAGGTTGCGTAACTTCTAGCCTAACCGCTCGGCTAATTTCCCCGACGGCGACATCGCTCTGTGCTACAGTACGCGCTCGCATGGCTATCAAGACGGATAAACCGGAATTAAAGCTGGCGGAGCTCGGCCCCGAAAAATTAAGGTGGCGCTGCGAGCTTTCGCGCATTCCGTTCGAAACCACGGCGCAGGCGCAAAAGCGCGAAGGCTTTGTGGGGCAAGAACGGGCGCTGCGCGCGCTGAAGATGGGCGTGGAACTTTCCGCGCCGGGCTATAACGTGTTCGTATGCGGTCTTGCCGGAACCAGCCGTGGCGGCACCATTGCCCAGATGATCGAAGATCTGCACCCGGCCACAAAACCTTCCCTGGACCGTTGTTACGTCAACAATTTCAAAATTCCCGATCGGCCCCGGTTGCTGATCCTCGCGCGTGGTTCCGCCAATAATTTCAAGAAAGATATGCAGGCCGGAATCGATTTCTTGCGCCGCCGCATCCCGCAAGTGTTCGAAGGCGAGCCGTTCCAGCGGCAAAAAGGCCGTATCGTCGAGCGTTTCAGCGTGCGCGAGAAGGATTTGATGGACGATTTTACGCGCCGGATTGCGCGCGACCAGTTCGCGCTGGGCCATATGCAAGTCGGTGCCGTGGCGCTGCCGGAAATTTTCCCCGTGCTGGAAGGGCAGATGGTGCCGATTGAAGACATCACGAAAATGGTGCACGAAGGCAAACTGGAATCCGGCGTCGCCGAAGAAATCGAGCGAAAATACGAGCAGTTTCGCCAGGAATTCACGGTGGTTTACCGCAAAACGCTCACGCTCTCGCGGGAACTGGCGAGCGAACTGAGCTATCTGGAGCAGGAAGCCGCGTCAGTTCTGGTGGATGGCGTCATCGAAGAACTGAAAGAAAAATATCCCGGCCAAAGCGTAACCGAGTATCTCGAAGAAGTGCGTCACCACTTGCTCGACAATCTGGGCCCATTCCGCGAGCGCGAAGGCGAAGAAGACCACGGTCAAGAAGCGCCGGAGGCCATGCAAAAGGGCCCGATGCCGGAACGCGATCCTTTCCGCGTCTACGGCGTGAACGTGATTCTCGCGCACAACCATGAAGACACGTCGCCGGTGATTTTTGAGACCACGCCCACGTATGCGAATTTGTTTGGGACGATTCAGCGTACGTACGATGCACGAGGCGGCTGGACCAGTGATTTTATGGACCTGCGCGCCGGTTCGTTGCTCCGCGCCGATGGCGGCTTTCTGATCATGTATTCGATCGAAGCGCTGTCGGAACCGGGGGTGTGGCGCGCGTTGAAACGCACCCTCAATCACAATCGCCTGGAAATCCAGCCGTTCGAAACCTTTTATCCCTTCACGACCACCGCGCTCAAGCCGGAGCCGATTGAAATCAACGTCAAAGTGATTCTGATCGGCGACCGCAACCTTTACGAACTCTTGTACGAATACGAGGAAGACTTCCGCAAGATTTTCAAGGTGCGCGTGGAATTCGACGAAGAAATGGCCATGAGCGATGGCGTGATTGAAGAGTACGCCGGGCGAATTCGCACGCTCAGCGAAAAAGAAAGTCTCTTTCCGTTCGACCGAGGTGCGTTCGCCGCGATTCTGGAATACGGCGTGCGCAAAGCAGGGCGGCGCACGAAAGTCACGGCGCGCTTCGTGGATATTGCCGATCTCGCGCGAGAAGCGCATTACGCTGCTGCAGCCGCCGGTGAAAGTGTAGTCCGTGCAGCGCATGTGCGCGCGGCGCTCGCTTCGAAAGTCGAGCGGCACAATTTAATCGAGACGCGCATCCGCGAAATGATGGAAGAAGGCACGTTGCTCGTAAATCTGAGCGGTTCGCATCCCGGACAGGTGAATGGCCTGAGCGTGCTGGAAATCGGCGGCTATGCGTTTGGCAAGCCGGTGCGTATCACGGCGAGCGTGGGACTCGGTAAAGCGGGGCTCATCAACATCGAGCGCGAGTCCAACCTGAGCGGTCGTTTTCACGATAAAGGCATGCATATCATCGCCGGATATTTGCGCTCGGCGTTCGCACAAGACAAACCACTTTCCCTTACCGCGAGTATTTGTTTCGAACAATCCTATTCCGGCGTCGACGGCGATAGCGCGAGTTCCACAGAGGTGTACGCGTTGCTCTCTGCACTGAGCGACCTGCCCTTGCGCCAAGACATCGCGGTAACCGGCTCGATGAACCAGCGCGGCGATATTCAGGCCATTGGCGGCGTGAACGAAAAAATCGAGGGGTTCTTCGACACCTGCCGCATCGAGGGCCTAAGCGGAACGCAGGGCGTGATGATTCCGCAGGCCAATGTGGACGATCTGATGCTGCGAGAAGACGTGTTGGACGCCGTGGCTGCTGGAAGATTTCACATTTGGCCGATCGCGCGCGTGGAGCAAGGCGTGGAGCTACTCACTGGAGTACCCGCGGGCGGTCGCAATGGGTCTGGGAAGTTTGAGGAAGGCAGCGTGTTCGCTCGCATTGACGAACGGTTGCGCGACATGGCCCGCGTCATGAAAGACTTCGAATAACGCGCAAACCGCGGTGGCAATTTATTGAGCCGGTTTTGGGGCGATGTAGCCGCGGCGGTGATCGACGCGATAGGCCGGGGCGTCCTTCTTCCCTTTGTCGGCATTCACCTTTTCGGCGCCGGTCACCACTTTCACGTCAATCGCGTGTGCTGCACCGTCCGCTTTCGGCGGCGCGAATGCCAGACTGTATTCGTGGCGTACCAATTCCGCCATCTGCCGGTAGGTTTCCTGGAACGCCTTGGCATTCTCGGGAAAATACGCGCGGCCGCCAGTAGCGTCTGACAGTGTCTTAAGCCAAGCATCGGCCTGTTCGAAAACCTGTTGCGTTTGCTGGATCTGTTGCTTCGTCCCTGCCTTGCCGTTGCGCAGCGGGCCGCTCATCGAGACGGAAAGAACCCGCACGTCGCCGGTTTCCAAACGGACAAGTAAAGCCTGCATGGCATCCGGAGGCGAAGTATCCACGCCGCTGGACACCAACACCACAGTTTTTTTCCCGGGAACCTGGGCCAGCCAATCCAGTACGGTGTTCAGGCTCGTTGCCAGATTCAAGTTGCCGAAACCAAGGTTAAAGCGAATCTGGTCCAATGCGGCTCCGACCGCGCGCTTGTCCGTGGTGTAATCCAGGATCGGGGTTGGGGCGTCGTTGTAGGCGGCAATCGCTACGCGGTCATCAGGCGATAGGCCGCTCAACAGCGCACTGGCCACATAGAGATGCGAATCCTGAAGCAGGTAGACGGCCGGACCTGCTTCCAGCAGTAGTAAAACCTGCGCGGGCGCATCGACGGAAGCAAAATCGGTGATCGGTTGCGGGCTCCCGCTATCGAAGATCTGGAAATCTTCGCGAAGAAGTCCTGGCACGAAATTGCCTTTGGGGTCTGTAACGACTACTCCGACGTTCACGCGGTCGACGTCGACCCGGATACTCTGCGTACTCGCGGGCGGTGGCGATGGCTGCTGAGCAGCCACGGGGATTCCACAGAAAAGGAGCAACAGGAAGGCTAAAGCGTTGGATGGAAATGTGCGGCCTAGTGCTCGCCGCCGCACGATTTCAGTCGAGCCACTCGTCAAAATGGACACCCTTGGCATCCTTCCATGATGCACCGATCAGGGAGTGCAGGTGCCGGGAAAATACTTCGGGATCGACTTGGGTGAGCCAATCCGCGAGTTTCTTGTTGGAGTTGGTGGCATCGGTGCTCTTTGCGGTGAGCGCCGCTTTGTTCGCCTCGGCGACCCATTTTTTCTGCAACCCCGGCCAATCCAGCTTCTGGAAATCGAAGTAGGAAAATCCGTTCAGCTTTTCTGGAAACTGCGCGCGCGCGGCCAGTAGACTTTTGAAGTGCGCCGCGTCGGGCGCAGCCGGGGACAGCGCCACATATTGGTGGAGAGTATCGCTCTTCGAAGATCCGAACAGAACGTTGGGCGTCATCGCTAGATGATAGAAATTCCATTGCGCGACGCCGGCGGAGCCTTGCCCGCCCCGAAGCGAAATCTTTAGATAAGTCGCGTTGCCTTCGTTGCGTTCCGAGCTAATTTGGTCGCCCATGAGTGTGCGGGTCAATTTCAGCGCATTGGGCTTGTCGCGAATCCCGAGGAGATAGACCTTCTGGGCGTCGTCCAGCGTGGGGCTGTTCTGGAACCACGCCACTTCGCCGGTAACTAGCCCTAACGCTTCGGGCAGAGGCATGCCCAGGCGCGTTTCTGCCATTTGCTCTAGCGGACTGACCAGCTGCTTTTGGGAACTTCCCGGAGTGGTGAAAGCACGTTTCAGAGTGTCGTAGATTCCCAGCAGATTGAATTGCGATTCGCCGTAGTAGATGGTTTCGGGAGTGAGATAGCCCATGGACACGGGATTGGATTGGCCATCGGCAAAAATGTCGAAGAGTCCGCCGGGAGCGGTATCCCCGAGAACGGCTCCTTTCATGCGGGTCCGGGTGCCTTCCAGGGAAATACGCCCTGCTACGCAATGAACGGAATCGACTTTCAAGGTCGACAACAAAACTCTCAATTGGGCACTGGATTTATCAGGCGCACTCAGTGCAACCTGATCGGCACTGGGGATGCCAAGAAAAAATTCCAATACGCCGCCGCTGAGAAGCGGTTTCGCCTCCTGATATGCAGAGGATTGCGACAACGTGCTGCCCGTGGCTTTGCCATTCAACACATTCAGGATTTCTTCGAACACTGGGAGTTCATTGGCGCTGACGGCATATTTGCTAAATTCCGCCCAGTAGGTCACGGCGTCTTTTCGTTCGACCTTCAGGGATGGAACGCCAGCGACCGTGAGTTCGGTGAGTTTCGGAATATCTTTCTCCGCGCCGCGCATGCGCAGGACCGCTTTGGACAACAATTGTTCCTTGCCGGAACGGTCGTAAATAAAGAACATGCCGTTCCACGCCGGTGGTGGGGTGGCCTTTTCCGTCGGAGCCTTTACCGGCGCATGAGATTCTGGGCGCCGCAGGTAGCCAATCACGAACGGGTTATCCAGCAACTTCACATATTCCTCGAACTCTTCGCGGCTCAATGTGGTTTTTGGTTTTTGATTCTGCGCGTTATTCATGAGGGAGTCGACCAAGGAGGCGCGCGCTGTAGCAAACTGCGGGTCGTCCCACAGGGCGAACAGAGAACTGTTCTTACGAGATTCGCCTGAGGGCGTGCCATGCCACTGCAAATAGAAGACGGTTCGTCCGGGCAATGTTCCGGGGTCAAGCGGCGATTGGGCAAAGGTGCAAGCGCCCGAGAGCAATACCGTGAGGAGAAAAACACTAAACCGGCAGAAAATCCGCGCGTTGCGCATACCAGAATCCTCCATCCAGGCCAGCACTAACTAAATCCTAACGTCGCCACTGGAAACACAGAAGCCCTGTCCCCGGTCAAGTTTCCAGAACCGGGAACAGGGCTTTGAAATACTTCCAGTCGGTGCGCTGGCGTGATGGAAGAGATTATTTGGCCGGAGCGGCGGTCGTGTCCTTGGGCGCAGAGAGATAGCCCGTAATCTGATTCTTGGCCACATCGAACACCACGATTTCATACGGCGTGAGGCGGGCGCTGCCCTTCATGTAGAACTGCACGGGCTCGCCGGAAGTTTTGTCTTTTTTCTCGATGGACTTGTCGTCGGCAAGCACGGTAATGGTGTACTTGCTCTTTTTCGGATCGGTTTTGTTCAGCTTGATTTGCACCGGACCAACGCGCTGGGGAGTCTTGGCCTTCGGGATCGTAAACTCGAAGTAGTTGCGATCGCCGCGGCGCTTCAGCTCTTCGAGGTCATCGTGGTTCCGCGCGATGAGCCCGCTCATCACGCCCATATCGCCGGCAGCACGCTCGAGCTTGGTCTTAGTGGCTTCCAGGTCGGTGCGCGTAGCTTCGATATCTTTCTTCGCTCCGGTCACGTCGGTAGCGACAGCGCCGATCTTCTCGTCGCTTTCTTTCTGCGCGGCGCCGATTTGCTGCGTCAGTTTCTGGTCCGAGGCGACCTGCTGTTTACGGATGGATTCGGCGCGGCTGCGTGCTTCCGCCAATTCGGCCTGGGTCATGCCAACTTTCTGGGAAGTCACTTCCACCTGGCCCTTCAGGTCGGCGATGCGCGAATTGGCTTGTTCCAGTTGCGCCGTCAAAATCTTATT
Source organism: Candidatus Acidiferrales bacterium (assembly GCA_963759275.1). Taxonomy (GTDB): domain Bacteria; phylum Acidobacteriota; class Terriglobia; order Acidiferrales; family UBA7541; genus Acidiferrum. Next base: position 89,835 of record CAVWYZ010000011.1, read on the forward strand.
TTGCTCCTCGTTCTTGGAGAGCTCCTGCTCCAGCCGCGTTTGCACCGAATGTCCGGCGTACACGATTAATCCCACGCCGGCAATTAGCACCCCGAACAACACCAGGATCCACCGTGGGGTTCCGGCGCTTTCATATTGATAGGATTCCTGCGGACTGGGGACGTTTGGAGAAATACTCATATTGCTTGCTCCTCCTCCGGATGAATCGCAAAGGATGTTGTTCTGACCCTGACCAAGGAATTATCCAACGGGCGGGGCTGCATGTCCAATATGGTTATGTAACGAGGGTTCGCGATGGTCACTTGCGTTTGGGGCGCTGCGCGGTCGCGCGTGCGGGCCACCGGGCGAAGATCGTGGTGTTCAATCCGCCGCGAGGTGTGAACTCGCCTTTCACGACGCACCATTCGGGCTGCACCGCGTCCACAATATCGTGGAGCATTTTGTTGACGGCGTTCTCGTAGAAGATGCCCAGGCTGCGGTAGGCCAACAAATACATTTTCAGGGACTTCAATTCGATGCACGATTTTCGCGGCTTGTACTGGATCGTGATGGTGCCGTAATCCGGCAAACCAGTCTTGGGGCAGACCGAAGTGTATTCGGGATAACGAGTGGTGATTACGTAGCCGGGATATTGATTCGGCCAGCCTTCCAGTTTGGGCAATTTCGCGCTGATCCCGGCTTTCGCGTGCTTTTCCGTGTACCCTGCCATCGCTTCCCTCTCAAGATACAAATTATATTAGTACTATTGTACCTGTGCGCCGGGCGAACGGCTGGGTCTTGCCTAGAAGTTCGCGTTGTCCTATTCTGTGGACGATAAAGTTCGTTAATCCAGATGACTTGCCCAGTCTGCAAAAGCCATGATGCGCGTCGATCGCGCCGGCAAAAATTTACGGACTACGCCTTCGGCGCGGTGGGTGTTTATCCATGGCGCTGCCGGACGTGTCAGTCACGTTATTATGCCCGGCTGATGTCCCTGACGGACTCACTGCATGCCCATTGCCCGATTTGCGGGAATGCCGAATTAAAGCGTATTTCCGGCGAACACGTGAATGCTCCACTGGCCTTCCTGGGACGGTGGTTCTCGATTCCTGCGTATCGCTGTGAGCCTTGCCGGCACAAGTATTTCTCGCTACGTCCGCAGCGCGCCCGCGATCGCGAACTGGCAGGGTTGACCTCAGCTGACTGAAGCTCTGAATCCAACCGATCGGTCTACGCGCAGCTTTATGATTACAGAGGACAACTGACTGACATCCCTTGGCGAATCACTCCCCGCTCATCGCTGCTTACGCCGTAATGGCATTTTGGATCGTTGGCATCTTCCAGCAAAAGATCATAGGCGTTTCCATCTTTGGAGACCGTCAGCCGTAGCTTCCATCCCGGCACGATCTCTGGCCCCCGCCCATACATCGCGTGCTTCACGGTGGGAAGAGATTCCGGAGCCCACTTCGTTCCAGAGTCCGTAAAATCGCCGCCGCTGATGAACATGTCCCACGTGGCGTACGTGCCGTGTTTCTGTTTGTAGTTCGCTTCCGCGGTGTTGATAGCGTGCACGATATTGATGGCCAAACTTCGCTGTTCCCGTTGGCGATCCAGCAGCGTGGGCGACGCGGCTTTCTGTGCGCTGGCGGAGGGAAGCGCGAGCGAGATCGCGATCAGTACCAATGGTATGGAAATTAGGGAGACCGGTCCCGAAGCCGTCATAGTGCGCACCATTCCTGTTGGGTGATTTATTCCGTCGTTCACCTGCTGCGTAGGATGATGCCACCGCCCGTTCCGTTATTCCAATGGTCCGTCGCCTTTATTCGTAACGCAGCGCCACCATGGGATCGACCCGCGCCGCGTCGTGCCGGAGGGTAGCAGGAAAGAAAGGCTGCTGTGAGCAACACGGCAGAAACGGCGACAAACGTCAGCGGGTCGGTTTTTCTGACTCCAAAGAGCAAGCTGGCAAGCAATGATCCCGACGCCAAAGCGGCGAAGAGCCCCAGCGCCATGCCGAGGAAGGACAGTCGCAACCCTTGCCCCACCAGCAACTGAAAAATGTCTCGCGGGCTTGCCCCTACGGCCATGCGGATACCTAGTTCGTTGCGGCGCCGAGCAACGTCAGAAGCGAGAACCCCATAGAGTCCTACGCACGTCAGGGCTAGCGCCAGCATGCTGAAAATTCCGCAAAGCGCGGCGATCAACCGGTCGGAATGCAGCGATTCATCAATCGATTCGCGAAGCGTCCTGATGCTGGTGACCGTGACGGAGCTGTCGAGCGACCGAACGACATCCTGGATGGGAAGGACTAATGTCTCTGGCGGAAAGTTGGCGCGAATTTCCAAATCTCCGTGCGTTCCCGGAATGTAAAAGAAATCAATCGCGCTCTCGCGCAGATCGTTGTACTTCGAATCCGCCACGACGCCCACGATTTCCAGTGGCGGACGATTTCCTTCCACGAAACGAATGTGTTTTCCGACGGGATTGCCATCACCAAAAAATCGGCGCGCCATGGTGCGATTAACAATCGCTGCGGTCGTGGCTTGGTAGGAACTGGAATCCGATCGAGTGTCGGCTGGTGTGAAGTCGCGGCCTGCAAGAATCGGAATCCCCATGGTCGCAAAATATCCCGGGGAAACTCCCACGAATCGCTCGTTCGCCACTTCTCCCGGACGCAGCGTGTAGCCTTCGACGGTGACGTTCACGCCTATTTCCTTTCCGCTGACGGGAGCGAAGCTCGAATAGGACGCGGAGCGGACGCCCGGAAGCGAGTTTACGCGCTGGAGGAGCTGGTTGTAGAAATTAGCAACCTGGTCGCGTGTCCGGGAAGCTGAATATCCGTTTAGCGTAACCGTCAAGACTTTGTCGCGGTCAAATCCAGTATCGAAGGTCTCAAGATTGTAAAGGCTCCGCAAAAGCAGGCCGGAGCCCGCCAAAAGCATCGTCGACAGTGCCACTTGTGCGACGATCAACGCGCGGTTCAAGCGCGATTGTCCCGGCGAGATGTGCGTGCCGCTTCCCTGGCTCTTGAGAGCGTCTGCAAGTTCGCCGCTCGCCGCGAGCAACGCGGGAGTGAGTCCGCAGACAACAACCGTAATCCCTAGAAGCGCTGTAGCGAACGCAAGCAAACGCCAATTCAATGCGGTTGATAAAACGATGGGGAATTGTGAAGTGGAAAGCGACGCGAGCAACAAACGGCTTATCCACTGGCCCATGGCCAAACCAGCCATAGTTCCTGCTCCGGCCACAAGCACACTCTCGGTGAGAAGCTGGCGGATCACACGCCAGCGCCCTGCGCCTAATGCCAGGCGCACCGTAATTTCCCGTCTACGAGCCATTCCGCGAGCCAGCGACAGGTTGGCGATGTTCCCACACGCAATTAACAACAAAAACCCGACAACCATCATCAGAATTCGCGCAGGCAGGGAGAATTTCGTACGGGCTACCGAGAGCCCACGCTAGGCGGGAGTGAGCAGCACGCGATCAAAAAACTCTTTTCGCTCGATCTCAGGAATCGTCGAAGTCGTTCCGGCCTTTTGCAGCAAAGGTTCCAACGCTGCCTGTGCTTGCTCCATCGAGATGCCCGGTTTCAGACGCGCCAGAATGGTCACGCCATGGGTTTGCCAATAATCCTGCGTGGGAAGATCCGTCGCTCCGCGGGGCATGTAGAAATCAGGCGATTCGCCCACCGCCGTTCCAAAGAAGCCCGGTGGCGCGATTCCAATGACGGTATACGAATATTGAGCGGAACTGCCGGTTCGACTGGCATCCGCTTGGTCGCCAAAGTGGACAACTCTACCGATCGCTTTCGGGTCGGAATCGAATTCGCGCTTCCAAAAATCAAAACTCAGTACCACAAAAGCACGACTGTGTTCGTCGGTTTCGTCGAAGAAACGTCCGCCGATGGGGTTTTCTCCCAGCGCCGTGAAATAGTTTCCGGAGACCAGTTCGCCCGTCGCCAAGCTGGTTCGGCCGTCATGCGTCACCGCATAAGGTGCCACCCGCGAAAATGCCAACACACTCGAAAAGACGTCAGCCCTGTCCCGATACAGTTCGAAAGTCTCCACCTCGGAAACCTCCGCTGGCCCCAATGTTCCTGCAGAGTTGACCCACACAAGCTCGTCCGGATTGTGCACCGGCAGTTTGCGTAACAGCAGGGGATCCAGCAGGGAGAAGATCGCAGTATTAGCGCCGATGCCGAGGGCCAGGGTGAGCACTGCCACAGCGGTGAACGCGGGGGATTTGCGCAGTTGCCGCAAGGCGAAGCGGCAATCCGCCAATACGGATTGTAGCCAGTTGCCGATGCGTTGTTCGCGCACTTGCTCCTTCACCTGCTCAATGCCGCCAAGTTCGATGCGCGCCGCGCGTGCAGCTTCGACGTGGGACATACCGGCGCGCAGGTGCTCCTCGATCAGCATCTCCAGGTGCGTCCGCACTTCCTCGTCGAGGTCGACGTCCATACGCCGCGAGAAGAGCAAGTTCCGCAGAAAGCTGCGTGCTTTTACAAACAGCGACATGCCCTATACCTCAACACGATCGCGAGCTCGATCCTATTCGTCGCGCAAGGCAATCACGGGATCGACCTTGGTGGCGCGCCGCGCGGGGATGTAACACGCCAGTAGCGCGGCGGCAACGAGCAGCAGGGTCACGCTGCTAAAGGTGAGGGGATCGGTGGCGGTCACGCCAAACAGCAGTGACTGCACGGTACGCGTCAGGACCAGCGAGCCGGCAATCCCAATCGCTACTCCAACCAAAATCGTGCGCATTCCCTGGCCCAGAATCAGCTTCAGGACATCGCGAGACTGGGCCCCGAGAGCGAGACGCACGCCAATTTCGCGGGTGCGCCGGCTGACCGCATAGGCCATCACGCCGAACACCCCGGTTGTGGCGAGCAGTAACGCGGTGATGCCAAAAAATCCGATGAGCATCACGTTGAATCTCCGCGATCCCAACGAAGCGGAATACACTTCGGAGAAAGTGCGGAACCTCGGCGGAATTGTTGGATCGAGATTCTGCAGGATTCCCCGCGCTTCGGAAACCACCAACGTTGTGTCGGCATCACTCAGCATGGTCACGGTGATGGCGGCGCGTGGCCGCTGCAACAAATTTACATAGACCGTGGGACGTGGCGGCACCTCCAGGCCATATTCGTGCGTGTCGCCCACAATCCCCACGATGGTAAGCAGGCGCAAGTCCCCATCCATATTTCCGAACTCTATCGTATGGCCGATGGGGTCCTGGCCCGGCCATCGGGCACGTGCCAGCGATTCGCTGATCACCGCAACGTGTGGTGCGTTCGCGCCGTCGTGCTCGTCGAAAATTCGCCCGCGAATAAGCGGAATTCCCAGCACCTGGAAGTATCCATCCGAGGCCACGCAGAAATCTGCATTGCCAATGCGTTCCTTCTGCTGGAACAGTGGCTCGAGGGCATCCGGTGATTTGGGAACTTCTCCGGCCGTCATGAGGAGGAACATGCCGTCGGGAAGGCCGCCGTCCATGGGCAGGCCGCTGGTGGCGCCTACTTTTCGCACACCGGGAATTTGTTTGAGGCGGTCCATCAGGCTGGCAAAGAAAATAGCCTGCCCGGCTTTGGCCTTCGGGTCTTCCACCCACGGAAGCGAAACGTCCATGGTAACGATTTTGTCCACGCGGAACCCGGGATTCACCTCCAGCACTTTCTTCAGGCTGCGTGCCAGCAATCCCGCGCCAACTACCAGCACCAAAGTGATCGCGATTTGGGTTGCAACGATGATGCGGCCCACGCGTTGCCGACCTTGTGAACCCGCTTGTCCACGGCCACCTTCCAGCAGACCGGTACGCGGATCGCCGGAGGTGGCACGGGCCGCGGTGAACGCTCCCAATCCCGCGGCGACTGCGGTGGAAAGCAGAAACGTGAATGCCAGGACAGGGGTGCTGATGGAAACGTCGTCCAACCTCGGCAGATTTGCCGGCGCCAGCGCCACTAATCCCGCTACGCCCCAGAACGCCGCCAATAAACCAAGGCCGCCACCAACGAGCGAGAGCAGAAGTGCCTCGGTAAGGAATTGCCGGACTAAGCGTCCGCGCGCAGCGCCGAGCGCGCTGCGAATCGCGAGTTCGCGTTCTCTGGCGGACGCTTGCGCCAGCAACAGATTCGCCACATTCGCGCACGCGACCAGCAGCAGAAAGCCCACGGCACCCAGCAGGATGAGGAGCGGCGCGCGCGCGTTGCCGGTAATCGAATCCTGCAGCGGAATGACCATTCCGTCTTTCAGGAGGTAGTCGCCTTGCTCGCTCGAGGCATCGTGAATGCGCCGCGCGATGGTGCTGATATCTTCATTCGCTTGTGCGACAGTCACGCCTTCGCGAAGCCGGCCCACCGCACTATAGTTGTGCGAAGTCTTGCTGGGATTTTCGCCCTCCAAATCCGCCGGCAGCCAAAGCTCCGCGTCCGCGGGAAAATGGAATCCGGCTGGCAGTACGCCGAGTACAGAAAAGATTGCGCCCTCAATCTTCAGGTGGGACTGCGAGAGATCGCGCGGCGATCCGAGATACTGCTTCCAATAGCCGTAGCTGACCAGTACGGTCGGGGCGGCTCCTTTATTCGCGTCGCTGGGGCTGAAATCGCGACCGAGAATCGGCTGAATCCCGAAGACCTTACAAAACTCGGGTGAAACCGTTGCAACCGAGGTGCGCGTGGGCTCCGATGAACCGGAAACCGAGGCGACGTCTTCACCGTACTTCGCGATGGCCTGGAAGCTGCGGCTCTGATCGCGAAAGTCATCGAAATTCGGGTCTGCCAGCCGCGACGGGCTGCCCGCCGAGGTCACCTCGAAGATGGCCATGATCCGGCTTGCGTCCGCATACGGCAGCGGGCGCAACAATACGCCATACACTACGCTGAAGATTGCGGTGGTCGCACCGATACCGAGAGCCAGGGTCAGAATCGCGACGGCAGTGAAGCCGGGATTCTTGCGAAGTTGCCGCACTCCGTAGCGGCAATCGGCAACCACGGACTGGAGCCAACCGCCGACGCGTTCTTCGCGCACCTGTTCCTTTAGCTGCTCGACGCCGCCCAACTCGATGCGGGCTGTCCTCCGCGCTTGCTGCGGCGACATACCTCGATGGATATTCTCTTCGGTCAGCATCTCCAGATGCGCTTGGACTTCTGCGTCGAGGTCGCCCTCGACGCGCCGAGAGGAGAACAAGTTCCGCAAAAAGCTTTGAGCTTTTATGAAGAGCGGCATAATCAACTCCGTTTACGACGCTTCCAGCGCCTGTGCGATGGCCCAGGAAATGCGACCCCAGCGTTTGGTTTCCACTTCCAGTTGTTTTCGTCCAGGTTTCGTCAGCCGGTAATATTTGGCGCGGCGATTATTTTCGGACTCTCCCCAAAAGGAAGAAATCCAGCCCTCATCTTCCATGCGATGAAGAGCAGGGAAGAGCGAGCCGGGTTTGACGACGAATGTTCCGGTGGTGATTTGCTCGATGCGGCGAGAGATTCCCAAGCCGTGCATTTCGCCGGCGGCGAGCGATTTCAGGATCAGCAGGTCCAACGTCCCCTGCAGAAGTGTTGTGGGTTCCGAGTTCAAGGCATCTCCTATCGGTAATCTATAGGAATCTTATGGCGAGACCTATAGAGTGTCAATAGGAAGATTGCTGCTGGCGTACGATTTCATTTCTCCACAAATAAAAGTCGGGCCGGGCGGGCGTACGAATCGCTGTCGCTGGGGTTCACTCTGGAGTATGATTCCGCCCGAATGGGGTGGTCTCCCTTCACAGTCACCCGGAGGTGCCTATGGCTGCGGCCTCACCGACCAGCGAAGCCGCCCGCGTGGCAGCCCTGAACCGTTATGCGATTCTGGATAGCGAGCCCGAGCAATCCTTTGACGACCTGGTGACGCTGGCTGCGCATATTTGCCACGCGCCGATGGCGATGCTGTCGCTGGTCGACGACCACCGGCAATGGTTCAAATCCAAGTTGGGTGTGCAGGTGCGCGAGACGCCGCGGGAAACTTCCATCTGCGCCCATGCCATTCAGCAAGGCAATCTCTTTATCGTGCCAGACACGCTGCAGGACGAACGATTCAACCAAAATCCGCTGGTGACGGGGGAGCCGCATGTCCGCTTCTACGCCGGGGCACCGCTGATTAATGAGGACGGCTTTGCGTTGGGCACGCTGTGCGTCGTCGATCGGGAACCGCGCGAACTGGAGCCGGACCAGAAGGAAGCGATCAGCGCGCTGGCGCGGCTCGCCCTTCGTCAGATGGAACTGCGCATGAATCTTCAGCTCTTAAAAGATGCGCTGAATGATAGAACGCGCGAAGAACACGCCAGGGAATTGGAGTTGAAGCGGTTGGAAGAAAAGCTCGTGCGGGTGATGGGATTGAAGATCTAGCGTCGTGTCCCGAAAATATATTCAGGAAGTCCGGAGTTTTCAGGGGCTGAAAGCCCATTTCATTCTGCGGGTCCTATGTCAGGGCTGAAGCCCTGACCCCCTGAAGAGAAATGCAACGAATTTACGGAACGCGACACTAGCAGATTAGGCGTTCCCGTCAGAAAAGGCTCCGGCAAACACACGGAGCCTTTTGTGTTTGCGCTTGAATTAGCTCTGGGAGTCGCCGTGCATGCAGGAATGTCCCGCGCAGCAGTGTTTCCCATTCTTGGAGTTGCACGCCATGGCGTTTTTGCCACAGCACCCCTTGGCGTCTTTGCCACAGCAGCCTTTTCCGTCTTTTGCGGCGCACTGCTTCATGTCTTTTCCGGCACAGCATTTCATCGCCGAGGCAGTGTCCTTGCTGTCTTTCTTGCAGCAGGCCATGTCCTTGCCGTCGCAGCAAGTAGCTTTTGACGTGCTGCTACCCTTCTGGTCTTTCCTTTGTGCGCAGCACGCGCACGGGGACTTATCGGTGGGCTTCGCGGAGTCGTCCTGTGCTACGGGCGCTTGTGCCTGTGGAGCGGCACCAGCTTGTTGCGCCATAGCTGGCAGCCACGCCGCTAATGCGAGAAGCAAAGCGATTGCGATCATTCGGAGTTTCATTTCTTCACCTTTTATTTTTTGTCGGTTGCAAACCGTGGGAAGCGCGTCCCACGCGGACACAGTTTTAGGGCGAGGCTAGGCGCAAGAAGGAGATCGTTTCAGAGGCGAAGCACAATAAAGGAGGGACCTTCAGTTTCGCTCGAGGTTGTGGCAGCAACGGCGAATCTAGCCCGAGTCTCGGGGCTCAACGGCTCCATCGCAACTGCCGGAGCCAGCGCAAAGTCCGGAGAAGAGGTTGGCGTTAAGACCGCGAGCGGAATCGAATTCGGTGTATTCCCAGCCAAAGAACAACAGTCATGGTGAGATGAAAATTGATGATGACACGGATGCGAAGAGGAGGAGGGCTGGGTTGCCGGGCGGTTCTCGCGTGGGCAGCAGCTGTGACGCGTAGGGGAAGGTTCAGGTTGGTAGGCAGGTGAAGCTCCTGCCAGCACCACAACCGCTGCCCGAGAGTGTTGGCCTTCACACCCCATAATAGGCTGGTTGACGGTCCAGCCCAGGAGCGCGACGATCAAGACCACCCCAAAAGATCGTCTGGCCATTACGGAGGCTAGTGTGCGGGGGGAGCGAGAGCAGGTCTGTGATGGGCATCACGACTCACTGTTTGGCGTAAAGATTTTCAACAGCCTGCGAACCGGGTATCCTACTGCCAGCATGGTCGAACTGTTTTTGATTCAACGTCGTTTGGCATTGCCGTTCCTTCTCGCGGCAATCTTTTTCGCTGGCGCCGCGAGCCCATGCCTAGCGCAGCTCAGCAAGGCCTGCGCTGGTGGGGTGACGCTGAAAGCCAGCAGTGCTGCGGCGGCACAAGGCTCTCTGATTCTCACCGAAATCGTGGGACCCAAGTCTCTGCCGAGTTTCACGAGCGAGTGGGACGGACGAGCGATACCGGTTTGGCGCGAGCAGGAAAAATCCGCCGTCGTTCATGGATTGCTAGGCGTGGATCTGGAGAAGGCCCCCGGACGCTACGAATGGAAAGTAAGCTGGCCCGGTCCGGAAGGGACAGCACAAACCTGCGCCATGACGATCATGGTACACACCGGAAAATTCCCGACCGAGCGGCTTACCGTACAAAAGCAATTTGTGCAGCCTGATCCCGAGCAGATGAAGCGCGCCGAGGAAGATCAAAAAAAGATGCGCGCGATCTACGATACCGTGACTCCGGAGCGCCTGTGGGATGGCAAGTTTCGCTTTCCGTTAAAGGATGTAACGACCGGGGGAAATTTCGGGCGCCGCCGGGTTCTGAACGGCGAGGCGCGTTCACCCCACGCCGGGGTGGATTTTCCGGCTCCCAACGGCACGCCGGTTTATGCATCGCAGTCCGGCAAGATCGTGGTGGCGGAAAATCTCTACTACTCCGGCAACACCGTGGTGATTGACCATGGTTTTGGAATCTACACCTTATATGCGCATCTTTCGGAAATGGGGGTGCGCGCGGGTGAGCCGGTAAAAGCCGGGGCCGAAATTGGTAAAGTAGGCGCCACCGGCCGCGTTACTGGACCGCATTTGCACTGGGGTTTGACTATCGATCACGCTCGCGTGAACGCCATGCAAATCGCGGAACACCAGCCCTGACGACCGCACCGGCACGTTTACTTCAAATACGTACGCACAATCTCGATCAGGTCTTCCGCTGCGTCCGCGGAAGATTTCGTTTTGCGCGGCATGTGGTTCAGGATGTGATCCTCCATGAGCTCGCCCATCAGGCTATTGATGGCGCCACGAGCCGCGGCAAGCCGCTGGAGCACGTCCGAGCAGTGAGCGTCTTCTTCGAGCGCCCGCAGCGCCGATTCCAGCTGGCCAATAACCTTTTTCGTCCGGGAAACCAGTTCAATTTTTTCGCGCGTCATGTGTGGTGTCATCTTGACTACCCTAGGGGGGTATGGTATCAAAGGAAATGCGCCGGTGCAAACGATCGAAAGCGCATGGCCTCCCTAGGGTAAGGCCGATGGGCCCGAGAATAAAAGGACCGAATCACCATAGGAAGTTGCAATGTTAAAGAGTATTCATCAAAAACCGCTGGCGCCTCGGGCATCCTCGATTTACTGCCGCTGGATACTCGACAGTACCGCAGAGGGGGCGCGCCTGGTTGCCGTGTGGATGGACAGCGATATGCGCTGTTTTGAAAACGAATTTGCGCCCAAGTGGGGCTCGAGTCTTCCGCAGCACGAGGCGTTGGAAGAACCGGGCGGAAGATCCTTCTTTGTCCCGCTGCGTCGAAGCTCCATCTTCGGAATCCCGACCCGTCACCAATGAGATTCTTGTCTTCAAGGGAGCCGCGGGAGCGCCGCATTGCTGGGCTTGTCCTACGGGTCTCGGCCGTCCTGGTGTTCTCTTTCTCCAGCGCTGCGTTCGGTTGCGCACAAGAAACTCCGTCACCCGGCAGCCCGCAGGAGGCGCAACAGAATCCCGCGGGCGAAGCTCCCGATGATCCTCTGACGACCATGTTCCCGCACGCAGAATGGGACCGCCTGTGGCTTTCCGGGCAAGCCAATTTCATTTCGGAGTGGCACCCGGCATTTCACTCGCCCTATCAAGGCAAGAACAGCCTTCTTCCCGAAGCGCAGGACGCCAGTTCGCGCGTGCTCACCTTGTTCACCGGTTGGCGACTGACGAACTCCACGGAATTCCTGTGCGATGTCCAGGAGACTGGCGGTCATGGTGTGGGCGAAGCGCTAGGCGTGGCGGGCTTCTTCAATCTGGACGTAGTGCGCAACCCCAGTCTCAGCAAAGCTCCGTATATCGCGCGGTTGATGTGGCACCAAATTGTGCCGCTCGGCCACAAGACGATTACTTCCGAGCGCACCCCGTTTTCGCTCTTTCGCGAATTGCCCGAGCGCCGCCTGGAAATACGATTCGGGAAATTCAGCATGGCGGATTTCTTTGACCTGAACACCTACGGCAGCGACAGCAGCGTCCAGTTCATGAACTGGACGGTCGACAACAACGGTGCTTACGACTATGCCGCGGACACTCGTGGGTTCACTTACGCAGCGTTGGTGGAGTATCACGACCGCAACTATGTTTTGCGATTCGCGGAAGCGCTCATGCCCAAAGTGGCCAACGGGATCCATCTGGACGCGGACCTGTCTCGGGCACGTGCGGAAAACATCGAATGGGAGTTGCACGGACGCGTCGTAGGAAAACAGCAGGGCGTTGTGCGATTGTTGTCGTTCGTGAACCATGCCAACATGGGCGATTACCGCCAGCAAGTAGACGACTGGCTGGCCAATCCCACTACACCCGCACCGGAAATCACCAATCATCCGCTACAAACCACCGTCAAATACGGATTCGGCGTGAATTTCGAACAGCCCGTCACCGATTGGCTGGGGGTATTTGGCCGGTGGGGTTGGAACGAAGGGCAGCACGAGTCCTACGCCTACACCGAAGTGGATCAAACCTGGCAGATCGGTCTCGGTGGAAATGGCGGACGCTGGAGCCGCCGCGCGGATCGCCTGGGACTGGTTTTCGTCAGCAACGGTATCAATCACGAGCACGCGCGTTATTTGGGCTACGGCGGATTGGGTTTCCTTCTGGGCGACGGCAAGCTGAATTACGGGCGGGAAAATATTATCGAGAGCTACTACACGTTGCATGTTTGGCGGGGAATCTTCACTTCATTCGACCTGCAATATATGGCCAACCCGGGGTACAACCGCGACCGCGGTCCGGTGATCGTGCCCGGACTTCGTCTACATCTGGAATTTTAGCGGGGGGCCGGAGAGCGCTCAGTTTGTCTGCGCCAGTTGCGTGTGCGCTTCAGCCAGGCGGGCGCGCGTGCTCTTAACGATCCCGGCGAAGCGGCGGGTCAGTTCGCGGATGCGATCCGGTTTGTGTAATAGCATAGACTCCCGCGGGATTAATTCTTTTCCGACGCTGAGCGCGGAAGCTCCGGCAAGCAGGTAATGGGCGGCGTTCTGCTGTGTTACTCCTCCGCCGGCGATCAAGGGAATGTTCGGGAACGGCCGGCGCAAGGTGCGGATGTAACTGTCTCCCCCAACCATCGAACAGGGAAAAATCTTCACGAAATCCGCACCCGCCTTGGAAGCCGACAAAATCTCGGTAGGAGTCAGCGCCCCGCTCATCATGATCACGTCGGGATTTTCGTGCACCAATTGGACCGTGGGCAAATCGAGCGCGGGATTGCTGATGAATTGCGCGCCGGAGCGGATACATTCGCGCGCGGTAATGGCATCCAGAACCGTTCCCGCGCCGATAATCACATTCGGCACGTTTTTCACGATTTCCCGGATCACGTCGATTGCGCCGGGAACGGTCATGGTGACTTCGATGATTGGGATCCCGCCATGGGCCACTTCCTCGACAGCGAAGCGCGCGTCTTCGGCGGAAGAAGATCGAATCACCGGCACGATCCCGACTTCTTCCACACGCCGTCGTAATTCTTCTTTCTTCATGGCTGAGGGACTCCCGTGGCGGCCGAACTCCAGCTTGCAGCATTATAGTGCCGAAGCAAGCAATTTCCATCAATGCCGTCGGACCACCACTTCGGGTTTTCCAGTGATAGACTTCGAAGACGAAAAGAAAGGACGACCCTATGGCTAAAAAGAAGGCGAAACGTAAAAAGGCTACAGCGCGGAAGTCTGCGACCGTTAAGAAGGTTAGGCCTAAGAGCAAACTCAAGACGAAGGCGCTAAAGAAAAAGAGGATCGCGCCGAAGGGCAAAGCTAAAAGCATAGCTAAGCCAGCCCCGCGTAAACAGCGTGGCCGCCCTGAAGAAGGAGAGCTCGTGGCATACGAGCCACGCGGTTTGGGTGCGCGCTCCGGTGGGCAGTCGGGAGACACCCAGGGACTCGGCGCCCGGCCCGATGCCGATTCCGAGAGCGTGGAAGAGCTGTTGGAAGAAGGACAGTCGTTCGAGGCAGAGGTTGTGGACGGCGTGGAAAACGCTCCCGAACCGGATAAGGGTGAGGTGCGCACCAGAGAAGTGGAAGAGGACGACGTTCCCGAGGAATATCGGGACAAGGATTAGAATTTCTATCTCCGACCCGGGAGACACGCCGGCGAATGCGCATCGGAATCATTTCAGACACTCACGGGCTCTTGCGGCCAGAGGCCGAACGAGCGCTGCAGGGCGTAGGCCTGATCATCCACGCTGGGGATGTCGGCGACCCGGAAATCCTCGCTACCTTGAAACGCATTGCTCCCGTCTTTGCGGTGCGGGGCAACGTGGATACCGAGCCTTGGGCGCAACAGTTGCCGGCTTCCACAGTCGTCGAAGCCGAGGGCGCAAGCTTTTACGTGCTACACAACCTGCGTGATTTGGACCTGAAACCGGAAGGCGCCAAACTCGATTTCGTCGTCAGTGGCCATACCCACCAACCTGAACAGTTCGAGCGCGGCGGCGTGCTTTACCTCAATCCCGGAAGTGCCGGGCCGCGACGTTTCCACCTGCCAGTTACGCTGGCTGTCCTAGACTTGGCAAAACGGCCATGGAAAGCGGATTTGGTCGAACTTCTCCGCTAGCAGAACAATCCGTTGGGCGGAAAGACGCAATAAGCAGCGGGATTTGACGCGGTTTCCCCTGCAGCATATCGGGGAATGTGGGCACAACGCTCGTACTTTCAACCCATCCGCCGTGGCGTGGCGCGTGCTCCATTCTACATTTGGGTGCGCGCCAACCCCTGCCGAATCGAGACGTGGCGAGTGTCCCTTCCCCCGGAGTGCGTGCCACCCGAATGGGGGGAAACGATGAAACCATACCGGGAAATTGCAGCCCTCTCTATCTTGCAAATTGTGTGTTTTTTCCTGCTGAGTCACCTGGAGCCGGACTTTTTTCTGCTCCATTTCTACCAGACGATTGTGTACCTGGCGATCCTAATCATGTTGTTCTACATGGAGGATCGGTGGGCCTACATGATCGGCATTATTGCGCCGGCAGCGTGGTTAATAATGAGCCTAGCCAGCGGCTTGCTTGGTGGCGCGGCTCGACAGGTCCTGCAGTTGGGCCACGGCCGAGCACTCACGAATCCAATCAGCTTCCTTGCCGGCGTAACAGCAATTTTGAGTTTGCTGATGATCGCGGCCTGCGCGCGACGCTGGATGAAGGAATATTCTGGGCTCGGCAAGTCGCTTAGCACCGCGCTGATTAGCGGCGGGATTGTGGCTCTTTATTATGGAATTTTGGTGGCGTGGTTCTGGCACATAATCCCGTTTGCGGCCGCGAAAAACTGAATAAGGCCGACATGGGCATCGGGAGCAGCCCCAACGTGGCCGCGATTTTCTGCATAAATGGCCGTAAAAACACAGCTCCTGCGGGAAGTACTGGCGTACTGCTCCGGAAGGCTGTAAATTAGTACCCCTCAGCTATTGTCCGGACCAGGCCAACCGGTCAAACTGCTTTATAACCCGGCGGCATGTCCTTCCCCGGTTCCAAAGGCAATTGCCCCATTGCCTGACATGCGCCCAAGGTTCCTGGCCTGAGGTTAAATGCGGACCCGGATGGCTGAGGAGAAGGTCCCCATGGGCGTTTTACATTTTCGATATCGGGAACGGCGGCGGACGCTGCGAGTCGCGATGGCTCTACCGATCGTCGTACACGGTCAGAACGATGTGGGCGAGAAATTCTGTGTGCGCGCGACCACCCGTTCCATCAACAAGCAGGGCGCGCTGTTGGCCATGGATGAGATGGTTGTGCCCGGCCAAGCGCTACTGATTGTCAATGAAAACACCAGCCGTTCCGCGGAAGTGCGCGTGGCTCATGTGAGGCGAGAGCGCGACGGGAAGCTGTATGTCGGGCTGGAATTCGTTAATCCCGAGCTGAATTTCTGGATGATGACCTTTCCTTTGCCTGGTGCCAGACCGCTGCGCCGCGCCAACGGCGCCAAAAGCTAGGCGCTTAGCTGCATACGTATTCCGCGGCTTTTCCCTTCCATTTTCTGCGGATTTTCTCGCCGATCAACGCCGTTTCTTCGTCTTCGGCCGTTTTTTCGTGGTGGATTTGCCCGGCCTGCTCTCACTCGAAGACAGTGACTCGCGGGTCGCGCGAGGCAGTTTTGCGACCACCAGGTCATAGGATTTGCGCAGCAGTTCCGCGACCTCCGTGTGCGAGAGGGTCTCTGGCGTCTCGATGGAAATCCATTTGGCCCGTGCCAAATAGGGTGCCGGGATGATTCCCTGGCGCTCGACCAATTCGGCGAATTCTTCGGGATCGGCCTTCAACGACAGCCATCGGTACCCCGGTTCCAAGGGCGTGATGGCAAACATTTTGCCGCCGACCTTGAAGAGCAGGTCGTCTTCCCATTGGATCTGCTCGGTTACTCCGGGAAAGCCCTGGCAAATCTTCCGCAGCTGATCGATGTTCATGGGATAACTCACGTTTGGGATTTCCGCGGCAGCTAGTGTAGCGCGAAGCTTTTTCAAACCGGAAGCGCTTGCGGGTAAAATAACGCAGAAGAAATGGAGCGTATTTATGAAAACGAAGTGGCTCGCTGCATGCGTGGGATTGGCAGTGCTCCTGACAGTTCAAATCGTGGCGCAGCAACCTGCCGCCAAGCGTGAACCGCTTAGCTTTTCTCTCGAGTGTGCGGGGGGCGATTGCGCCCTGTTGAAAGGAGCACCTCAGACGAGCGGTATGCGCAGCGGCTCAGTTCGGCTGAAACTCGGAGAAAGCGTGGGCTGGCACTCCACGGAGCAGAATGAAGAGGCGCTGACAATTTTGCATGGGAACGGAGTGGCGAAAATCGAAGGCCACGCCGACCTGCCGCTGCGCTCGAATATGCTGGCGTACATTCCGCCGAATACCCGGCACAATGTAACCAACACCGGCCCGGAGCTTCTGGAATACGTGTGGGTGGTTGCGCCAGCGGCGGCTAAATAACTATCCGTTTCCACGGCCTAGTGTGCGATTCCCGTCGCCTGACTGGCTACGCATTGCCAGTTGCCATCGATTTTTGCCCAGGTGTCCGTGAATCGCCCGCGGATCACCGTTGTTTTCCCGCTCTTCGTCCACTTGCCTCGATACACGCCGGTAACCACGATGCAGTCTCCAAAGGCCCTGGTGACCACATCTTCTGTGACCAACTGGTCCGGCGTATCCGTGGCGCTTTTCACGTGCGCCAGAAATTGTTCACGCGTGCGCATGCTGCCGTCGGAATCGATATAAGTCATATTCGGCGCGAATAATTTCGAGAGCGCGTTGACGTCCTTGCTCTGCTCGGCACGATTCCAAACCGCTTCCAGAGCCAGGATCTTGCCTTGGTCCTCGCTCAGTTGCGTTTTCTCCTGAGCGCAAAGCATCAACGATGCAGCGAGAGCCAGACACAGCGGCAACGCGAATTTTCGCATGCGGAGCCTCCCCGGGAACGATTTCAGCTATGTTAATCGCTAACCGGCGGCGCGCGGCGAACAACGCGCTGGATTGTCGCAAAAGATAATCACAGAATGCGTTTCGCGCTTAAGGGGTGGCATACCGCCGGAAGAAAGAATCCGCTTTCCATTGGGGCCGGGTAGAGGCGTTGGCCGTATCGATCAGCAATCGACGCACGATGTCTTCGTACAGGGCCGCGGCCTGCAAATCCACAGGTTGGTTAACGTCGTCGGACGGCGCGTGGTAGCGGTTTGTGAGCCAATCCTTAAAGATCTTCTGTTCCGGTGAATTCGGGGCGTAAAACACATCCATCACCACGGAAGGCACGCCGTGGCGGATGAAATAGTATTGATCGCTGCGGATGAATAGATTACGAAGCGGCTCTGGATCCGGTACCGGCTTGACGCCAAACGACTGCGCAACTGCCGCAGCGTGCTCTCCAAGGTCGGAATCCGCCAGTCCCTGAATGCGCAGTACCTGCAAAGGAACGATGGGAAGAAACATGTCTGTGTTGATGTCCGCGACGATGGATTTCTGCGGTACGGTGGGATGCGCTTCGAAATATTTCGCGCCCAGCAAGCCTTTTTCCTCCGCGGTAACGAGAAGGAAGAGCACGGAACGCTTCAGTGATTGCGGGTGGGCTTTCAGATTCGTCGCCATGTCCAGAACCAACGCGGAGCCCGAGCCGTTGTCCATCGCGCCGTTGTAGATTCGGTCGCCGTTCACGGGCTCGCCGACGCCGATGTGGTCGATATGCGCCGAAAGCACGACGTACTCGTTCTTCAACGCGGGATCCGACCCCGGCAACTTGGCCACCACATTGGCAGAGTCGATCGCTTTCGTCAGGATCTTTGCTTGCGACCGCAGAGAAACCTGCAGAGGAAAATGCGGCAGCGGCTTACGATCCTTCGCGAGCGCCGCGATTTCCGCAAACGTGTGTCCGGAGCCAGCAAACAGCGCCTCCGCCGCCGCCGGATTAAACACAATTCCTATCTTCAATCCTTCGGTCTCGTTGAATTCAGCACCCGCCAGATTCATCGAGGGATGATTGCGATTCAATGCAATGCGTGCCCAGGGAATATCCATGGAAGCTGGATTCTGGATGGCGATGATCCCGATGGCTCCGGCGCTCTGCAACGCCTTCCAGCGTTCCGAAATCGTTTGGTAGTGCGAGGCCAACGCCATGGGCACATCGGAAGGCGAGCCGGAGATATACACCACCACTTTCCCCTGCACATCCAGGCCCGCTAACTCATCCAGGTGGTTCTCCGGCACTTTGAGGCCGTACCCGATGAACACGAGTGGTGCGGCGAGTTGCGAGGAGTCACGGGTGTAACGCGAACTGATGAACGCGTCGTCCGCAAACGAAAGCTTGGTCGTCTTCCCTCCACCCATGAGCGCGAGCGACGAGTTTGGTTCGTCCACCTGGTATTGGGTAAATGATACCGGCTGATAAAATCCCTTCGTGCCCGCCGGTTCGAGCCCCGCTTTCTGAAATTGTTCCACCGCATAGGCTTGAGCCTTACGCAGGCCTTCGCTGCCCGTCTCGCGTCCCTCCAACGAATCGTCGGCGAGAAATTTGACGTGAGCCCACCACGTATTCCCGTCAAAATTCCCCGAAGCCGCGGACCCTTGTGCCTGACCTAACAGGAGAACGGGAAAAACCAACAACACCAGAACCGCAGCGAATTGCTTTAGAGCCATGAGCGATGCCTCCCGAAAAAGCAACGAGCGAGAATAGCAGAGAATTCTTGGAGTCCGACGGAAATAGCTTCGCGCCTGACATTACACCGAAGCTAGGGACGATTATTGGCCTTTGTCGTACGGCAAGCCCTTTTCCGCCCAATCCGTCGCAAAGCTGGACGGAAGAATCAGTACACGCAGGTGCTTAAAACCCATTTCTTTCAAAACGGCGAAGGCAGGGCGCAGATTCGGGCAATGCTCCATAGGGCAGCAACCACAATAGATCACCAGGTTGGTGGTGCGCGGGAGGGGACCAGCCCATTTCTTGATTTCCGCTAATCCCTCGGCATTGCCACCGCTTCCGTGGTACTGCGCACCCTTAATATGTCCGGCGGTGTATAGGCGCTGGAAGCCCACGAATAAAACGGTGGGAGTGGACTTGCCGCCCGCCAACTCCTTTGCGAAATCCGTTGCCTGGACGGTTTGCGCGGACGTCCACGGATCGCCAGCGTCTTGGGCGTGTGTATGCAAAAGATGCAAGAGCGCGGCAGCTAGAAGGAAACATGCGAGCAAAGGCAAAATGCGAAAAGCACGGCGGGAAATCATCTGGAATTCTCCGGGGAGCGACGTCAGGTCCATTGTAGCGCTAAAAAAGAAGGCTCCCCGAATTCATCTTGGTGCAGGCGATTAGGGTTGACCGGAGGCGGCGGGGGTGAAGCGCAGCGGCTTGGCGAAGCCTTCGGCATAAATCAGGAGATATGGATCCTGATACGCGTAACGGGTTGCCGCGCCCAGCGCTTTTAGATAAGTGTCTTCCTGCTTGCTGACGTTGTTGTCGGTACAGGCCATTCGCGTTGAAGCCAGCGGGCCCATTTTCAGGCTGTCGTTATTAATTGTTACCGAGCCGGTGAACCGGTTGCACGAGCCATTGCCCGCCACCCGGCCCGCCTCCGGAAATGTCAGGGTCGCTTTGCCCCCGGGTAGCGCCGGCGTCCCCGCAAGATCGGTGAGAATCCAGGAGGTGCCGGGAAGGGAAATTTTCGCAGGCGCGGAAGTGGCCGGCGGATTTGCTTTGGGATTATTGCAGGACGCACACAATAACAGTAGAAATACGCTCAGCCCCGTGGGAACTGTGCCTGCACCGAATTTCACGAAAGCACCTCCTGGCCGCAACCAATCACGCCGCCTTTTTTCCGATCACCAGGCGATACAGGAACAGAAGCAGGATTGCGCCCAGCACCGACATGATGAATCCCGCCGGCTGCCCTTCCTGATACCATCCCAACGCTCGCCCGAGATAACCGGCAACGAAAGATCCGGCCAGACCCAGCAGCATCGTGATAATCCATCCACCCGGATCTTTCCCGGGCATTAGAAGCTTGGCGACCGCACCAATAACCAAACCGATGATCGCGGTCCAGATAAGACTAAGCATGGAAGAACTCCTTTCTCGATAGCAGATAACCAGTCATAGCGAATGCGAATTAACACATCTGAGGCCCAAAGGCCGATCGCTTTAGGTGCATGGACAGCTTTTGACATCGGGGCGGAAAGGTTCAGGACTTAGCGGAACTATATTGCAGGTGCTCTACCGAACGCAATATGCAGGGTGGGGCAGGGAACGCTACTTCTTCTGATCCGCTCGCGTGCGAATCAACTTGGCGGCGGTGGTGCGCAGCGTCTCCGGCACATTTTTGTTCATGCCAAGCTTTTTCAGGTCCACCGGATTCAACATCGGCAGCATGTGTAGCGTTACATCCAAGGGGCATTTCGGATTGTTCATCAGGTTCCGCACTACCACATAATTCTTGCGGAACGAGCGGTTGCCCGCGATCAGCCGAAGTATCTCGTCGGTCAAATTCGCCATGGCCGCGAACGCTTCCACTTCCTGATCGGTCAGGCGTGGAGATTGCAGGACAGAGCGCTGCACCACCTTGTTCGAATCGCGAATCAGCGTGCGGCGCGCCTCGGAGCCGCCCTTGATGGCAAATTGTACGCGCTGCGCCACGGTCATTCTTCCGATTTGCTGCAACAGCGTTTGCCTTCGTTGTTCGTCCGGTTCCGCCTCGGCTGCGGCATCCGCAAGGTGTTTTAGATCGTCAGAAACCGCGGTGCTGGCCAGTTCATGGAGAGTGTTCTTCTGATCCGCAGTGAGATGGGCGGAATGTGACAGCGCCGACGCCAGCGCATGAGATGCGGAAACACGATCAAGCTCATCCATCAACAGCTGTACTTGCGCGGAAGACAGCAGCGGCACCAGTGGCACAAGATGCTCGCCTGCACAATTGCGATTGTCCAGCATCGCTTCGATTATCCCTGCCTGTTTTCCCAAGTTTTTCCCAGCATATGAAAACAGGGCGGGCAGCACCTCTTCGCGCTTCAGTGCCTGCAGGAAATGTTCGGGAGCGGTGGAAAGCAGCGCTTCTCCCGCACGTGTCGCCACCATTTCGTCCGGGTCGTGACTCAGTACCGCCAGAATTTCCACGCGTTCCACGGGCGGAACGTGCGCTCCACCCGCCCCGCATACCGCTAATTTTCGTTCGCGCGGTGCGCGGTCATGCCGCAAATCGTCGAGAACTTCAACGCTGAGAGTTTCCACTGGATGCCTGCCTTAAGTCGTCATGGCTCAACTTAATTGTACCGGAGGAGCCCGGCACGCCAAGCGGAGGCATCGCTAGCCCGTTCAATTCCAGCAACACCGCTCCCGAGTCCGATGCGGTGACTTCGAATCCGTCGTTCGCGGTGAAATGGTGATTCTCTCCCCCATGCGCTTCATCGTAGAAAGCCACCCTCCCATCGGCAAGAACCAGCAGGTGCGTGGCAGCGCTGGTGGAAACCAGAAGCTCTAAGGGACCACTAATGGCCTTTCCGGCCGCAGGTGCGGTTGCGGCAGGAACTTCCGCGGACGCGGGCAGAATCGCTGGCGTGGACTGGGGAACAGTGGGGACGCTCACTGCGGGAATCTGCTGTGCGCTATGGCGAGCACTGAAGCGCTTCCATCCATAAATGATCCCGAAGACAATGGCCGCCAGCAACAGCAGCGCGCCCAGAACAATTCCGGCCGAAAACCACGGCGACGCCGAAGGGATTCTTTGTTCCGGAGTCTTATCGGGCGGGGGAATCTGCGCGCCATGCGCCATGTCGTACTCGCCCAGCAACGCTTCCTCGTCCAGGCCGAGATACCGCGCGATGGAGCGAACGAATCCTCGATTAAACACGCCGCCTGGGAGCTTCTCCCAGTCTTCATTTTCCAGCGCTTCCAGAAAGCGGGGTCCAATACGCGTGGCCGAGGTGATTTCTTCCAGCGTCACCTCGCGCAACTCTCGCTCGCGCTTCAGCCGTTCTCCGAAGTTTCCCCTGGCCATGCCCTGTGCTCGCAATCAATGAGTGTAGCAGCAGTTGCTGAAATCAGATGAGTCGGAGGGGTTTCTCTATCAAGGCTACTTGCTCTCCGATTTTTTCCGGGGCGGAAATTATTCGAAACCGTAGCAGGCGATGGAGATTAATCCAGCCCTGGGGCCGGTGGATATAACTTGTCGAAATCGGGCTCCCCGTGAAGGATCGAAAGATCAGGATCGCGCCGCGCCCAGGTCGCGTCTTTGAAACCCGCTTCCCAAGCCTTGCGCAAAGCGTCCATCGCCTGAGCTTTGGTCTTCAGCAGACAATAATTGCAGGCGGCGTTGTACAGGATGGAGGCTTCGTTCGCGCGCAACGTCATCGCCAAATCGGTTTCGCGCCTGGCGTCTTCGATCCGGTTCAGTTCGGCGTAGTGCCCGCCAATCAGAATGCGCGCCCGGGCGTCCTCGGGCACCTGTTTTAAGTGATTCTCCAAAGCGGCCACGCATCGCGACATTACATTTCGCCGCACCTCCGCTTTGCCCAGCGCGCCCAGCGCATTCATCACCGGCACATACACGTTGTAGTCTTCGCCGCTGGCTTCCAGCGCGACTTCAAAAACATCGGCCACTTCCTGGTAGCGGCCAGCAGAGAACAGCGCGCGGCAGAGCAGGTAGTACGCCCCTTCGCAATCTTTCTTGCGTTCGATGGCCTTTTGGGTCATGCGCACAGCCTCGTCATGGAGATCCGTCGCGTACAGCACCCATGCCTGACTGACCTGCACTTCCGGCAAATCCCAGCGCAGCGCCACTGCTCTGCCTGAGGCATTACGCGCGCGCTCCACCCAGATTGCGTCGCGGCTGAAGTTGCAAAAGAACATGGCGCAGGCGCCAGCGCAGGCTGCATAGGCGAGCGCAAAGCTCGGATCCATGGCCACCGCGTTTTCGAACATCTGCAGGGCGAATTCCAGGTCCTGTCGCGTTTGCCGCCGCGCGTACCGTTTG
The DNA here is from genome assembly GCA_963759275.1 of Candidatus Acidiferrales bacterium. Taxonomy (GTDB): domain Bacteria; phylum Acidobacteriota; class Terriglobia; order Acidiferrales; family UBA7541; genus Acidiferrum. The sequence goes on from CAVWYZ010000011.1 coordinate 113,185, forward strand.
CCGCGCAGGTACAAATCGTAAGCCTGCAAATTCTCAGTGGGCTTGATCGCCAGGGCTTCCAGCTCCTGCGGCGATAGCGTGACGCGGAGCGCCTCGGCGATTTTGCGGGCAATTTCGTCCTGCACTTCGAACACGTCTTTCATTTCGCGGTCGTAGCGCTCGCTCCACAGGGGAAAATCCGTGCCGGTATCCACCAATTGCGTGGTGATGCGCAAGCGGCTCCCTGAACGCCGCAACGTGCCTGTCAAAACATACGCGGCCTTCAGTTGCTGGCCAATCTGGCTGGGTGTCACCGGTTTGTCGCGAAACGCCAGCACCGTGGGGCGGGAAAATGTATTCAGCCCGCGGATTTTAGACAGTTCCGTGATGATATCTTCGGTGATCCCGTCACGTAGATACTCGTCTTCGCGCACGCCACTGAGATTTTCGAAATACAGTACTGCGACGGACTTCGCGCTGGACTTGGCGGGACCGGACTTCGTTTCCGTTAATTCCGCGGTGCGTTTGCTGCCCGATTCCAAATCCCGTCTCAGGCGGTTGAGGTCCGTCTTCAATTCGGTGGCCGATTGGCAACGCAATGTGCGGTCTTTCTCCAGCAGCTTGGAGAGAATTCGCCCAAACTCCGGGGGCAGGCCGGGGTTCACGTCCGATATTGGAGAAGGATCGCGATTCAAAATCGCATCGAAAACGATTGCGGAGGTTTCTCCGCGAAAGGGAAGCATGCCGCTCGCCAACTGATACAGCACGGTGCCCAAGGAAAACAGGTCGGTGCGCGCATCCACAAGCTGCCCGCGCGCTTGTTCCGGGGACATATACGAAACCGTTCCCATCGCTGCACCGGGAGATGTCAGATCCGCCATGGTGTCCATTTTCGATGGCGTCGACCCGGAGTCGGGAATCTCTGCCCGTTCAATCTTCGCCAATCCAAAGTCCAGCACTTTCACTTGCCCGCGGTCGGTGAGAAACAGATTGGCGGGCTTGATGTCGCGGTGAACGATGCCTTTGGCGTGCGCCGATTCCAGCGCATCCGCAATCTGGATGGCGATGGGCAACAACCGGTCCATCGAAAAAGGCTGCCGCGTCATCAACTGTCCGAGAGTCTGGCCCTCGAGCAGCTCCATCACCAGAAAGTTCTGCTCGCCGAATTGTTCAATTGCATGAATCGTGCAGATGTTCGGATGGTTTAGAGCAGAAGCCGCGCGCGCTTCTCTCTGGAAGCGCTCGATCAACTGTGTGTCTTGCGCCATGGCTTCCGGCAGAAACTTCACCGCCACACGCCGGCCTAGCCGCGAGTCTTCGGCCTCGTACACCACACCCATCCCGCCGCTACCTAGTTTTCGTGTCACTTTGTACTGCGAAATGGTCTGCCCAACGAGAGAATCGGAGAGGGTCATGGTCGGTTCGATACTAGACTGCGCCTGTTACTCGGTCAAGCCGGGCCGTTTAAATGTCTGAAATGAGCGGCCGATTACTCGCTTTGCCCGGCGACCCAGAACTTCCTGGTCTTCTTATCGGGGAAGAGAAACTCGTAACGCTGCAGAGATTCGTACGCCGTTTCGTGCTTGTCTTCGATCAACTTGGCTTTGTAATCGCCCGGTGCCAATAAGTAGCCGTCGTCATTGTCCCGAAGCCGGTATTTCTTGCCATTGATCACGGCGTCCAACTCCAGTTGTCGGTAATCGTGCCCGGAGACAATGTATGTCCCGGTCACATGTACGTTGATCGAATACTCCTCGGGCGCCGGACTGGCTGGGGCGAACGTCGCCAGCAGAACCAGGAGCACTAACGCTGCTGTCCTCATAATGCCTCCGTTGTTTGCTTGAACCCGTACTGAACGCGATGACTCTGAACTATAGGACGTACCGTAAGCTGGAGCGGATACGGAGGGTTGCGTGGATCGAGAGCTTGCAGCGGCCTAGCCAATTACAAGAAGGTTACGCCTGTACCACGTCCCGGTTGCGTACCTTTTTCGTACACGCCTATACTGACCGGGAATGGCGAATGACTACGGAGTGGTGTGCGTGCAGTCGAGAGCAAAGGCCATCGAAATGACCTTTGCGTTTCCAGTCACCTGGAGAAACGTGCTTTCGTGAGCCTTGACGAAATCAAACAGTTTCCAACCGTGGAGCGCCGGCGCAATGTTGGCGTGCCTGGGGAACGACGCGAAGCGGGCGAGGTTGCGGTCTTTCAGGAGTTAGGGAAAGCGCTGACTTCTTCGCTGCAGCTCGACCAGGTGCTGCGCACCATCATGGAAAAGATCGACGAATTCCTGCGCCCAGACAACTGGTCGCTGCTGCTTCTGGATGAAGCTAAGCAGGAACTCTATTTCGAATTGGCGGTGGGCAAGGCTTCGCAGGCGTTGAAGGATGTGCGCGTCAAGCTGGGGCAAGGCATTGCCGGCTGGGTGGCGCAACACGGCGAAGTGGTCATCGTGCCGGATACCACCAAGGACACGCGCTTTTTTGGCAAGGTCGACGAAAAAACAAAAATGGAGACGCGCTCCATCGTCGCGGTTCCGGTCAAGTTTCGCGATACCTGCCTGGGGGTGATCGAATTGATCAATTGCGTCGGCGTCGACGGCTTCGACCCGCGCGACCTGAAACTCCTGGAAGCTCTGTCCGACTTCGCCGCCATCGCACTGGAAAACGCCCGCCACGTCAAACGCATTCATGAACTGACCATCAAGGACGATTGCACGTCGCTGTACAACGCGCGTCACATGGGCTTTATTCTCGATACGGAAATCTATCGTTCGCAGCGCTACAACTACGAATTTTCGATTGTTTTCATCGATCTCGACCATTTCAAGCAGGTGAACGACACGCATGGTCACCTGGTCGGATCGCGCTTACTGGCGGAAATGGGCGAAGCGCTCAAGACCAATTGCCGCCTGATCGATTTTGCTTTTCGCTACGGCGGAGATGAGTTTGTAATTCTGTTGCCACAAACTTCGAAGGACAATGCCATCAATGTCGCACGCCGCTTGCACCGGCTGATTCGCGATTCGGTCTGGCTGAAGGAAGATGGCCTGAATATTACAGTCACGCCCAGTGTCGGTTTGGCTGCCTATCCTGCGGATTCAAAAACCAAAGAAGGGCTGCTGCACCTTGCCGACGAAGCGATGTATTTGGTAAAGAACACCAATCGCGACAACGTGGCCGCCGCGAACATGGGTATCCTTCCGCCGCAGACCGCCGCCGAGGCCGCTGGCGAAGCGGCCGGCTAGCTTCCAACGCTGCTCTCCACTTAAGCGCCAAGGCTTGTGATCCTGGGGAATGCTTTTTCACTGTACAAACTCGGATTTGTGCTTCACCTGCCGCCGCATGTGTACACCCCTCGCGAATTCTGATTAACTAAAAACATGAAACGAAGCGAAGCCGCCCGCTACGCGCGTTGGTCGGCCTGGACCGCGCTGCTGCTTGCTTTCATCACCGGCGGAATCTACCTGCGCCGCCAGTGGGTGGCGTATGTCGAGAAGAGACAGGCTCCGCCACCGCTAGCCGCCAATCAAGAGCGTCAATCGATCGGTTTAACCATCTCCAAGAACGAAGGGGATCGCACGGTATTTACCGTGCAAGCGTCCAAGTCCACTGACTTGAAAGGCCAAGACATTAGTTTGTTGGAAGAAGTCAAGGTGACCGTGTTCGGCAAACTGGGCGATCGCCACGACGTGATCCACACGCATAGCTGCCGCTACGAAAAAACTACGGGTGCTATCCAGTGCAGCGGTGACGTGCAAATCGATCTGGAAAGCGCGGCCGATGCGGCGCGCACGCAAGGCAAAGGGGACATCAAGCCCAATCTCATCCACGTGGAGACCAGTGCAGTCACCTTTGATCGAAGCTCCGGGAAGGCAGAAACCTCGCAACCCGTGAAATTCACCATGCCCAATGGCGATGGCGAGGGCGTCGGTGCTACCTACCTTTCCGAGGACGGCTTGCTCCGTCTGGAAAAGGATGTGCACATCCGGCTTCGCGAGACCGGTCCGCTCGCTGTCGGCAAGAAGCAGAATGCGCCTCCGACCGACGTGGTCCTCCAAGGCAGCACCTTGGAACTCGGCAAGCTCACCGGCAGAGTGGTCCTCACCGGACCAGCCACCGCGACGACTCCCACGCAGGAACTCAGCGCCGGTCAATTGGTGCTTCTGTTAGACGATCAGAGTCGCGCGCAAACCTTGCTCGCTGAGCCTGGCCAGCTCAAGCAAACACCGGAACTCGTATCCCGCAGTGGCAAAGGTCCGACAGGCTCGGGCACGCTTCATGCCGACCTGATGAAAGCGCAGTTGGCTCCGGAAGGCTGGGTTCGCGCAATAGAAGTGCAAGGCAACGTACAGGGCAAATCGGAAAACGGCGAGGTGCAGGCCGATTCCGGGAGTGTCGAAATGTGGCCGCGCGTGAATCAGGCGAAGCTGCTCACCCTGCGGGGGAACGTGCACCTCAGCCAGCGCGACCCGAAAACACAAATGGCGCGCAATCTTGCCACCAGCGCTTTGCAAATTAATTTTGCGGGAGGAAAGCCGGGAGAGCAGAACCCCGCACAACATGCGGAGACCTTAGATCGCGGCACCATGGAGTGGAACGATACGCCAACCTCGCAATCCAAGCTCAGCGCGGACAAATTAGCCGTCGATTTCGGCACCGCCGGCAAAGCCAAAGATCTAACCGCCGTCGGCAACGTGGAAACGAAGCGGGAATTGAAGGATCAGCCTACACAAACCGCCACCGCTTCCAATGGGGATGCGCAACTCGATCCCAGAGGTGGCTGGACGCAAATGACCTTGCGCGGAAATGTCCACCTCAAGGGTGGTGACCGTAGCGCCGATGCGCAACAAGCCGTTTTTGTGCGCGCGCCGCAGGTCACCGTGCTCACCGGTCAGGCGGTTGTCCGAGACAGCAGCAGTGAAACCCGTGCCACCAAGATCACCTTCCACCAGGACACCGGCGACATCGAAGCCGATGGCAAAGTGCGTTCCACGGATCTAGGTGGAAAGAAAGACAGTCTCCAACTGAGCACCGCCACCGCTTCCAACATCCTTGCCGAGCGCATGGTGGGAAATTCGAAGGCCGGGCGCGCCTTGTACACGGGCCACGCCCGAATGTGGCAAGGACCTTCGGTGATGGAAGCCGATTCCATCGAGCTACTACGAAATGCCCGGGTGCTGAATGCCAGCGGCAATGTTCGTGCAGTGTTCCCGAAGCAGGGCAACGACGCCAAGAGCAAACCGACTGACGCAGCGAAAACGAAAGACGCCATCTGGCACATCTCGTCGGGAACGCTCACCTATTGGGACGCCGAAAATCGCGCTCACCTCGAAAAAAACGTCGTGGTGCAATCGGCCGACGAGCGCATGCGCGCTCCGGTGCTGGATTTGTATTTCACGCGTGACGGAAACGGGAAAAGCGGTGGCGAAGGCGCTTCCAAAATCAGCAAAGCGGTCGGAACCGGAGGCGTCGAGATCGAACAGGGCGACAGAAGAGGCACGGCCGAGCGTGGTGTTTACACCGCCGACGACGACAAATTCGTCTTGAGCGGCGGAACACCCACTCTTTACGATGGAAATGAAGGCGCCACCACGGGCCGTGAATTGACCTTCAATATTGCGGATGATACCATCGTCGTGGATTCGGGAAATGGAACGCGCACGCTGACCAGGCACCGGGTCCAGAGATAACAGGGACCGCCCAGCGATCCCTCGTGAAGCGGAATGCCCACACTCCAAGGCGTCGATCTCAGCAAGTCCTACCGGGGACGCAAAGTAGTCGATAACGTCGAACTCGAAATTGCCCAGGGCGAAGTTGTAGGACTTCTAGGTCCCAACGGAGCCGGTAAAACCACTACTTTCTATATGATCGTGGGCCTGGCCCGTCCGGATTCTGGCCGTGTGGTCCTTAATGGGGAAGAAATCACGGATTTGCCCATGTACCTGCGGGCGCGCAGCGGGATTAGCTATCTTCCTCAAGAGCCGTCAGTGTTCCGGCAGTTGACGACCGAAGAGAATCTTTTGGCGGTGTTGGAAACGCTGCCCTTAACGCCGGAACAGCAACGCGATCGCCTGGAAGAATTGCTGGCGCAAATGGGTTTGGAAACGGTTCGGCATAGCAAGGCGTACATGCTCTCCGGTGGCGAGCGTCGCCGCCTGGAAATCGCGCGTTCGTTGACCCTGCAGCCTTCCTTTATTCTGTTGGACGAGCCCTTCTCGGGCATCGACCCGCTCACGGTGAAGGATTTGCAGGACTTGATCCGGGAATTGAGCCGCTCGGGTATTGGTGTATTGATTACGGATCATAACGTCAGGGAAACTCTCAGTGTGACGGACCGTGCGTACATCGTGAATCATGGGAAAATCATGAAGAAGGGCACGCCGCAGGAACTGAGCAGCGACCCCGAAGTGCGGCGAGTATATCTGGGCGATAACTTCCGGTTGAATTAGGGCTATTCTAGAACTGGGAATCTAATTTAATGGCTTGGCAGGGACTCAAACTAAATCTCCGTGTGGCGCAGAAGCAGATTCTGACGCCCGGACTGGTGCAGATGGTCAGCGTACTCGCGCTGAACCGTCTGGAACTGCGCGAGATGATCAATCAGGAGATGATCGCCAATCCGGTTCTGGAAGAGCTCAGCGAAGAACCGACGGTTACCGATAACTACAGCGACGAAACTTTTCTGAAGGCCGAAACCGAAAAAGTCCCCGAAAAAAAAGAAGCCAATCCCTTCGATGAGTTCGACGTCGGCTCGTTCTTCAACCAGTATCTCGACACCGGTGGGGACGGCGGGCAATCGCAAGAGCGGGAAATCTCCGAGCGCCCCTCGTTCGAAAAGTTTCTGTCCTCTCCCGCCGGCCTCACCGACCACCTTGCCTGGCAGTTGAGCGTCACCATCTGTTCTGACGCGGTCAAGGAAATCGTCGAGAACATCATTGGCAACCTGGACGAAAACGGGTATCTGACTGCGTCTACGGAAGAGCTTTCGCAGGACGGAAAATATTCGCAAGACGATTTGGAAGACGCCATCGCGGTGGTCCAGGATTTCGATCCGATCGGCGTTGGCACGCGCGATTTACGTGAATGCCTGCTGCTGCAGTTGAAGGCGTTCGACCCGCAGAATACTTTGGCGCAGCAAATCGTTTCTGACCACCTGAAACAGGTACAGGCCAACCAGCTGAAAGAAATTGCGCGTGCGCTGAATCGTCCGTTGGACATCGTCAAGCACGCCATCGACGCCATCAAGAAGCTCGATCCGCGTCCGGGCCTGCGTTACAACAAGACGGAGCCGCGCCTCGTCGAGCCGGACGTTTATTTCCGCAAGGTTGATGACCAGTGGCAAGTCTTCCTGAACGAAGACGACATGCCGCAATTGCGCCTCAGTCCCACGTACCGCCGGCTGCTAGTCCGCGACGCCGCCGATAAAGATGTGCGTAATTACGTGAAAGAACGCTTCACCGCCGCCATCCAGCTGATGAAAAATATCGAGCAGCGCAAGCACACCATTCTGCGCGTCTGCCAATCCATCATTGCGCGTCAAGGCGAATTTCTGGACCACGGACCGGACACGTTGAAGCCCATGATGATTAAGGAAGTGGCCGAAGAAGTCGGCGTTCATCCTTCCACGGTGAGCCGTGCGGTGGCCAGCAAGTACGCGCACACTCCACAAGGAGTGATTGAATTGCGGTCGTTCTTCAGCGAAGCGGTGAACGGGCCTGAGGGCGGTGGCATGTCTCTGCAGACCCTCAAGCGCCTGGTGAAGAAAATGATCGACGAGGAAGACACCGCCAAGCCGCTCACTGACGAGCAAATTGCCAAGAAGCTCGAAGAAAACGGCATCCACGTCACACGGCGCACGGTGGCAAAATATCGCGAAGACATGCGCATCCCCAGCACGCACCAGCGCCGGGTCAAGAGCTGAGCGCAGCGAAACCGTGAAGCGCGCCAAGAGCAGCAAACGCAATCTACGCACGCCGCAGAATCCTGGCAGACAACTCGTTATCCTCACCGGTCTTTCCGGTTCGGGGAAAAGCACCGTCCTTAAAGCCTTCGAGGACATGGGCTACTACTGCGTGGACAACCTGCCGGTGGAATTGATTCCGATTTTCGCGGAGCTGCATGCCGCCGGGGAAGGCGACCTGCAACGCGCCGCGCTGCTGGTGGACGCGCGTGAGGGCTTGCAACTGGCCAAACTGCCAGGCCTGCTGAAGCACCTGCGCCGCGATCATCCCATCATTCTGGTGTACATCGAAGCGCAGGAAGACGCGCTGCTGCGCCGTTACAGCGAAACGCGCCGCCCTCATCCGCTCGGAAAAGATTATTCGGTGCGGGAAAGCCTGCGTCACGAAGAAGTCCTGATGGAGCCCATCCGCAAGCTCGCCGACGTGGTCATCGATACCACGCAGTTCAACGTTCATGAGCTACGCCACTTCATCAACGAACGATTTAAAACCGAAAGCAAGCGGCCGCTGCTGGTGTCTCTCGTCAGTTTCGGTTACAAATTCGGCGTGCCCACCGACGCGGACCTGATGTTCGACGTGCGCTTTCTTCCGAATCCCCATTTTGTACCAAAGCTTCGCCGCTACACCGGAAAAGATCCCCGCGTCCGCAAATATATTCAGTCGTTTCCGCAAACTGGGGAATTTCTGCGCCGCATGCAGGGACTGCTGACTTATCTGATTCCGCACTACATCGAAGAAGGCAAGAGCTACCTCACCATCGCTTTCGGTTGCACTGGTGGCAAGCACCGCTCCGTGATGATGGCTGAGTGGATGAAGCACGCTATGGCCCAAAAAGGCTTCGCCACTCGCGTCGTCCATCGCGACATCGATAAATAGTCGTCGTTTGTCTGTAGGGTCCCCGTTGTTCAGAGGCCGGCGATTTGACAGGCTATGGGGCTGACGCATAGCGTACTAAGAGCACACTGTCGAGCGATTTGAGGGCCAGGAGTGGGTCGACTGATTTCACCACAGCTGAAACGCCTTTTAGGCTACGTGAAGCCCTACAGTTTCCGGATGATTATCGGTGTGTTTCTGGTGGCGTTTGTCGCGGCGGCAGAGGGCGTAGTAGCCCTGATGATCGTGCCCGCCGTCGAGTATGTCCTTGATCCCACCAAGGTCACCAGGGAATTGCCGCTAACCAAGCTTCCTTGGAACGGCCATACCATCTACCTGAATTGGTTCTTCCCACGTTTCCACAACGTGGGCACGATTTTTGGTGTTTCGCTCTTCGTGCTGTATGCCACCAAGGCCGTCGCTGAGTATCTTGGTGTCACTCAAATACAGTATGCCGGCCACGCGGCCATCCGTGATCTGCGCAACGCCCTATATGAGAAGATCATTCGCCAGCCCATCAGTTTTTTCCAAAAGAACCAAACCGGTCGGGTCATTTCCACGGCCATCAACGACGTGGACAAAACGCGCCTAGCCCTAAGCGAATATCTGGGCGACCTTTTCCAGAAAAGTTTTACGTTCATTTCGTTAGTCGCCGTCATGCTGATGCTCGACTGGAAATTAGCGGTATTCACCACCGTTTTGCTGCCTTTGGTCGTGTATCCCATCAACAAATTGGGAAAGAAGATTCGCTTCTCCGTCGGTCAGAGCCAGTCGCGTCTCGGCGACTTGAGTCAGATCCTGGAAGAGACTGTTAGCGGCAATCGCATCGTCAAAGCGTTCGGCATGGAAGATTTCGAAGTGCGCAAGTTCCGCGACGTAGCGCGGCGTTTACTGCGCGAGAGCATGCGCTGGGTCCGCGCGTCCGTCATCACATCGCCACTCATGGATCTCCTCGGTGGCATCGTGATCCCCCTTTTATTGCTTTACGCGCGCGGCCAGATCCAGCACAAAGAACTTACCGAACCACAGTTCTTCGCCTTCTTGTACGCCATGTTCAACGCCTACATGCCCGTGAAGCGCATGGGCTATGTGTATCAACAATTCCAGGCCGCGCAGGGCGCTAGCGTGCAGGTCTTTGCCTATTTGGATCGCCCCGAGGAAGTCATCGACCAGGCCGGCGGGAAAATCCTGCAAGGGCTCTCGCGAGAAATTGTGTTCGACGATCTGTCGTTCGCGTACGAGCCGGACAGCGTTCCCGTCTTGCAGCACGTGAATTTCACCGCGGCCAAAGGGGAAGTCATCGCGCTGGTGGGCTCCAGCGGAGCAGGCAAGACCACCCTGGTGAACTTGATTCCCCGGTTCCACGAAGTCACTGCGGGTGGCATTCGCATCGATGGGATGGATATTCGCGAAGTGAATCTGCGCTCGTTGCGCAACCAGATCGCCATGGTCACCCAGGAAAATATCCTGTTCCACGACAGCGTGCTCAACAACATCTGCTACGGCATGGGCCAAGTTCCGCAACAAAAAGTAATCGACGCGGCTCAAGCGGCGCTGGCCCACGATTTCATCATGGAATTGCCCAAAGGCTACGACACCGTAATCGGCGAACGCGGCACGCGTTTGAGCGGTGGTCAGCGCCAGCGGATCGCGATCGCTCGCGCCATCCTGAAAAATTCTCCGATCCTGATTCTCGACGAGGCTACTTCGGAGTTGGACTCCGAGTCCGAGCAATACGTGCAGAAGGCTCTGGCCAATCTTATGGTTGGCCGCACCTCGTTTGTCATTGCCCACCGCTTGGGTACGGTGCGGAAAGCCGATAAAATTCTTGTGTTAGAGGATGGGCGCATCCGCGAGAGCGGTACGCACGCGGAATTGCTGGCGAAGGGCGGGAGCTACGCGCGTTTGCACGACCTGCAATTTGCCGATGACGAAATTCTCGCTCGGGTAGATGCGCCGAATCCGAACAGAACGAGGTCCAGCGAAGAAGAATGATTACCAAGAGTCCCACAGAAGTCCGGCCCGGTTCCCCCAGTAAGGCCGAATGCCGGTCGATGACCGGTTACGCGATGGCGCGGGGAGAATTCGCAGGTTGGTCGATTCGCATCAGCGTGAAAAGCGTGAACCACCGTTTTCTGGATGTGAAACTGCGCATCCCGGATTCGCTGGAGCCTTTCGAACACCGGCTGCGCCAGGCGGTCCGCGGGAAAATCCAGCGCGGGCACGTGGATGTACACGTGAGCATGGAGCCCGGCGAAACCGCGCCCGTCCACGTGAATCGCGAGTTGCTTCGGAAATATGCAAGCGCCGCGGAAGAAATGCGCAATCAGACCGGCGGAACTGCGGAGTTGGATACCGTGGCGTTGCTGCGGTTGCCTGGCGTGATCACCGGATTGGCCTCCGCACTGCCGGAAACCGAGGAAGCGCAAGAAGAATTGGCCAAAGTTCTGGAAATGTATCTCCAGGAAGCACTCGTGAAGATGGACGAGATGCGCCGGAACGAAGGCCGCCATCTCACCGAAGAGCTGCGCGCCCGTGTCGCCAAGATTGGCGACGAAACCGAGCAAGTGCGAGACTTGGTCAGCACTCTCCGTCCGGCGTTCGCCCGTCGCCTGGAAGCTCGGCTCAGGGAATTACTGAACGGCACCAACATCGAACCCGCGCGCCTGGCGCAAGAGGCGGCGCTACTTGCAGAACGCAGCGATATCAGTGAAGAATTGGACAGACTACGCAGTCACCTGCAACAATTCATTACGCTCCTGGATGGCGCCGGGGAATTGGGAAAGAAGCTGGATTTTCTGTTGCAGGAAATGCACCGCGAAGCGAACACCATGCTTTCGAAAACGCCGGGTGTGGAAACCGAAGCGCTGGCCATCACGGGTTTGGCTCTGGAAATCAAGGCGGAGATCGAAAAATTGCGCGAACAGGTCCAGAACATCGAATGAGCGGGGGAACCGGGGTAGAGCCGTTAATCTTGATTGTTTCCGGACCTTCGGGTTCGGGAAAAAGTACGCTGGTTCAGAAAATCCTGGAGCTGCCGGGCACCATGCCTTCGGTATCGTGTACTACCAGGGTGCGCCGGGCGACCGAGGCCAGCGGAAAATGCTATGATTTCGTCACTGAGGCGTATTTCAACGCCATGGTGGCCCGGGGCGATTTTCTGGAACACGCGAAGGTTTTCGGTAAGTACTCTTACGGGACGCCGAAGAAGTGGCTGGAAGAATCGCGTCGACGGGATGTGGACCTGGTGCTGGAGATCGATGTACAGGGCGCCAGTCAGGTGAAGGAAAAGTTGCCGGAATCGGTGGCCATCTTTATACTGCCACCCTCGCGGGAAGAGTTGGAACGCCGCTTACGCAGCCGCGGTCAGGATGCCGATGAAGAAATTGCCCGGCGGCTGGCGAAAGCCCACGACGAAATCGTGGCCAGCGAAAAGTTTTACGATTTTTGTGTAGTGAACGACGATGTGGAACGTGCGGGAAAAGAAGCCCAGGCCATAGTAATGGCTCTGCGCTGCTCGAGCGTACGTCGCCGCGATCGCGTTAGACAAGTGCTGGCATCCTTTGGAGGGTAAGACACTCATGACCGTGCAAACCAAAGCTCCCGAGAGCCAGTTTGCTTACGTCGTATTGGCCGCACGACGTGCGCGTCAGATTATGGCGGGAGCACCGCCGATGGTAGACAACTTACGCACCCAGAAAGCGACACGTATCGCTTGCGAAGAGGTTACCCACGGCCTGATCGAATACGACTTTTCCGAGGTGCCGGCCACCGAAGAGGAAAAGGAAGCCAAGCGGCGCAAGTAGTGCGCCTGCATGGCAGCTATGCGCATCACCCTCGGCGTCACCGGCGGAATCGCGGCTTATAAATCCGCGGAATTGGTTCGCCGCCTGCAAGACGAGGGACATTCCATCCAGGTGGTCATGACCCGCGCGGCGCGCGAGTTCATCACTCCCCTCACCTTTGCCGCGCTTAGCGGCCAACGGGTCATCACCGATCTCTTTTCCAATCAGCCCGGGGGCGAAGGCAGTCTGGATTCCGCCATCGATCACATTGCCGTGGCCCAGCGAACGGATTTGCTCCTGGTTGCTCCGGCAACCGCCGATGTTCTCGCGAAGTTTGCCCGTGGCGTGGCTGACGATTTTCTCAGCACCCTGTATCTGGCCAACACTGCGCCGGTGGTTGTTGCGCCCGCGATGAACGTCAATATGTGGCAACACGCGGCCACGCAAGAGAACGTCGCCATGCTGCGCAAGCGCGGCGTACACATCGTCGAGCCGAGCGAAGGTTACTTGGCGTGCGGCATGACCGGTTCGGGCCGCCTCGCCGAGCAGGAAGAGATTCTGAAGACCGTGCGCGAAGCCCTGCAAGCAGAGCAGGATTTGGCCGGTGAAACCGTTCTGGTCACCGCCGGGCCCACGTGCGAAGACATCGATCCGGTGCGCTTCCTCACCAATCGCTCGTCGGGCAAAATGGGCTACGCGGTTGCCGCCGCAGCAGCGAAGCGTGGGGCAAAAGTTCTGCTAGTCAGCGGTCCAACTTCTTTGGAGACGCCGCAGGGTGTCGAGCGTGTCGATGTGCGCAGCGCCCAGCAGATGCAGCATGCCGTGCAGGCGCGATTTGTGGGCTGCACCATTGCTATCTTCTCAGCCGCTGTTGCGGATTACCGTCCTGCCGAAAAAGCCGATCAGAAGATTAAGCGGGGCCAAGATTCCCTGACGCTGCAACTGGAACCAAACGTGGACATCCTGGCGAGCGTGGCGCGGGAAAAGGGCGACCGGTTGGTGGTGGGATTTGCCGCCGAGACGGAAAATGTGGCGGAGAATGCCCGCAAGAAGTTAAGTCAGAAAAATGCCGACTTGATCGTAGCGAACGATGTCAGCGCGGAAGGCGCCGGATTCGATCTGGACACCAACATCGTCACACTGTTTTCGCGCGATGGACGCGATCTTCCGCTACCGCGCTTGAGCAAAGCTGAAGTAGCCCAGCGCATCCTCGACGAGGTTCTGCGCCTGCGCGGTATTCTCAAGAGCAAACCCGCGTCTCACCGGGCCGGCGACTGAGCGATCATGTCTGCATCGATTCCCGAATCCCTGCAACAGAAGATTGAGGAGCGCCTTCGGTATTACGAGGACCTCGGCATTCGTTTGTTTTATCGAGATCGGGTCGCATCCGGAAATGCGTCGGCGGCGATTCCGCAGCCATCAGGCCGTTCCACCGCAGAGGAGAATTCCTTGCCCAAGCCGACCAGCAAAATAGCACAGCCTTCTAGCGCCGCGCCGGCCCCGCCACGCGTCGCGCCGGTGGTGGTTGCTCCACCCGCCGGGCCAAGTCTATTCGAAGCCGTGGACAAGGTGGTAGACGACTCACTCCTGAAAATTCGCGAGGACCTCGGCGATTGCACCCGCTGCAAACTCCATAAGGGCCGAAACAAACTGGTATTCGGCGATGGCAGCGCCACAGCCCAGTTGGTTTTCGTCGGTGAAGGCCCGGGCGCGGATGAAGACGCACAAGGCCTGCCATTCGTAGGCCGCGCCGGAAAGCTTCTGACGCAGATGATCGAAGCCATGGGCCTGCAGCGAAAAGACGTCTACATCTGCAACGTGGTGAAGTGCCGCCCGCCGCAGAATCGCGCTCCGGAACCTGATGAAGTGGAAACGTGCTCGCCTTACCTGCTGCGCCAGATCGACGCGATCAATCCCAAGGTGATCGTCTGCCTTGGCGCGGTTGCCGCCAAAGCTCTGCTGCAGACTACCCGCGGCATTTCGCATTTTCGCGGCGAGTGGCAAGAATGGCGCGGGCATAAATTGATGGCCACGTATCACCCGGCCTATTTGCTGCGCAATCCCCCGGCCAAGGCCGATGTCTGGAAAGACTTGCAAAAAGTCATGGCCGAACTGGGCCTGCAACTGCCAAAGAAAAAGTCCTCGTAGTCTCTCATCATGGGTATCGTACTCGGCTTGCTCACCGCGCTTTCCTGGGGCAGCGCGGACTTTCTGGCGCGTTTTGCCACGCGAAAGATCGGGACCTTTCGCACCATGCTGTACATGCAGCTCACCGGCTTCGTGTTGCTTACGGCGGTGCTGCGCTGGCTGGGTGGCTGGGGGCATTTGGCCGACGGTTCAGGCTGGAGGCCGTGGGCGTGGGGAATTTCCGTCGGGGTGCTGAATACCTTTGGTACGCTCGCGCTTTACCGCTCGTTCGAAATCGGCAAGATGTCCATCGTTGCGCCCATTTCTTCCAGTTATCCCGCGCTGACCATGCTGTTGGCCGCCACCACCGGCGAACGCCTGACACTGGTGCGCCTGGCGGGATTTGTGCTCATTCTTTCTGGGGTAGTGCTGGTCGCGCGCGGTGAAGAAGTCCCCGGGGACGCGAATCCGCTGGATGACCAAGCGCATCCGGGCAAAAAAAACTTGGGAGTTGGCTGGGCGCTAATCGCCGCGATGTCCTTCGGAGTGATGTTCTGGATTTTGGGGATACGCGCTGTTCCGCTGATCGGAAGCGCGCAAACCGTGTGGATCATTCGCTTAACGAGCCTGGTGCTCACCGCGATCGTGATTCTGCTTTTGCGCCAACCAATTGGTTTGCCAAAAGCGGGAGCGAACCGCTGGATCCTTGGCGTAGGAATTCTCGATACCGGCGCGTATGTCCTCAATAACTACGGAATGCGCCTCGAGCAAATTTCCGTGGTGAGCGTCTTGGCTTCGTTATACGGCGCCGTCACGGTAGGATTAGCGGCGACCATGCTCCATGAAAAGGTGACGAAGATCCAGTGGCTCGGTATCGTGGCGATTTTCGCCGGCATCATTCTGATCAGCCGCTAATCCACGTTTCCGTCGTTCCGAACCTGCCTGTGGTAGGCAGGCGGATTCCGCGCAGTAAGGGATCCCTGTTCGCTTCTGTGGAATTACGGCTCCAAACGCGATGGGCTTTTTCTCCCCTCTCCGACAACTGCTAAACTACACATCGCATGACGGAATCCTTCTGTAACGTGGCATTGCCGGTGCCTCTGCGCACCACCTTCACCTACTCCATTCCGGAATCCCTTCGCGCCGAAGTGCAGCCGGGGAGCCGCGTACTGGTGCCCTTCCGCAAAAAGTCGCTGGTCGGCGTGGTGATCGAAATGACCGCAACGATTCCCGAAGGCACCAAAATTCGAGATGTTCAGAGAACGATCGATCTAATCCCCGCGCTAACACCAAAGCTTCTCGAACTCGGCCAGTGGATCGCCAGCTACTACCTGGCTCCCATCGGCGACGTGTTTCGCGCCATGCTTCCTCCCGTGACCGAAATTTCCACCAAGCGCCAGATCATGCTGACGGAAGCTGGGCGCGCACACGCGGAAAAGCTTGAAGCGGGAACCACCCTGAGTGACCTCGACGGCGCCGAAGCCGAATTTCTACAGAGGCTCCTCGAGAGAAAAGGCCAGCTAGCTCTCGGCCCGGGAAGCAAGCTCGGCATCACTCCTGAAGCGTTGCAGAGATTGCAGCGGCGCGGCTACGTCGAGGTTCGCGAAACGGTGCAAGGCCGCAAACGGAAAATGCAGCATGTGGTGGCGTGGAAGGGCAATGCGGACACTGTGAGCAAATCCGGAGAAAAAGAGGAGCGTATCCGCGCCCTCCTCGAAACGGAACGCGGTCCGCTGCCCATGCCTCAGCTTTTGAAACTGGCGCAGGTTTCGCGCGGACTAATAGAACGCATGCTGCGCGATGGGCTGCTCGAATCTTGGGAAGAGCCCATCGATCCGGTGGAAGATCCCTTCGACACGGGCTACACTCCGCCCGCGCACACACTGAATGAAACTCAGGAAAGCGCGTTCGCCGCGATACGCGGGCGCTTTGAA
Source organism: Candidatus Acidiferrales bacterium (assembly GCA_963759275.1). Taxonomy (GTDB): domain Bacteria; phylum Acidobacteriota; class Terriglobia; order Acidiferrales; family UBA7541; genus Acidiferrum. The sequence goes on from CAVWYZ010000011.1 coordinate 129,846, forward strand.
CTGGGCGAATTCGGCGTGCAACTGCTCCACGGTGTCACAGGCAGCGGCAAAACCGAAGTCTACCTCCGGAGCGTGCAAGACACGCTGGCCCGCGGGAAGACTGCCATTATCCTTGTTCCCGAAATTGCCCTGACGCTGTGGATCGGCCGTCAATGCCGCGCGTGGTTCGGAGCGCGCTTCGAAGGTGTTGCGGTATTGCATTCCGCGCTCAGCGATGTGGAACGCGCTCAGGAATGGTGGCGCGTTCGAACCGGGGCCGCCCGCGTGGTCGTTGGCACGCGCTCGGCAATCTTTGCGCCACTGGAAAACGTCGGCCTGGTCATCGTCGATGAGGAACAGGAGAACAGCTACAAGCAGGAAGAAACCCCGCGCTATCACGGCCGCGACGTCGCCATCGTTCGCGCAAAACTCGAAAACGCTTTGGCCCTTCTCGGTTCCGCCACGCCTTCGCTCGAAACCTATCACCACGCGGTCAACGGAAAATACGAGCTACTTACCATGGCGTCGCGCGTCGAGAATCGCAACCTGGCGGCGGTGGAGATCGTGGACCTGCGCAGCGATTTCCAGCAAACACAAAAGGCCAATCCCATTTCGCAGACGCTCCACGCCGGAATCGCCGAATGCCTCCAGTTTCAGACGCAGGCCCTAGTCCTTATCAATCGTCGCGGTTATTCCTGGTCAGTGCTTTGCCGCAGTTGCGGCGCTTCCGTGCAGTGCGTGAATTGCAGCATCTCCATGACCTACCACAAAAGCCGCAATCGCCTCGAATGCCACTACTGCGGCTCTATTCAGCCAGTGCCGAAAGCCTGCCCAAAGTGCGAATCGAAATATGTGTATTTCTTTGGCGAAGGTTCAGAACATCTCGAAGAGCGCTTGCGAAAGGAATTTCCCGGCGCGCGCATCGCCCGCCTGGACCGCGACACCGCGCGCACCAAGCAGCAATATCAGGAAACGCTAGGCGCATTCGCGAGCGGCGCGCTGGATATTCTCGTTGGTACGCAAATGCTCGCGAAAGGTCACGATTTCCAGCGCGTCACCCTTGTCGGAGTAATCTCGGCAGACTCCTCGCTGCATCTTCCCGATTTTCGCGCCGCCGAACGCACCTTTCAGTTACTCACTCAAGTAGCCGGCCGCGCCGGTCGCGGTGAATTGCCCGGCCGGGTCCTAATTCAGACGTATTACCCGGAACACTATGCGGTGCAGGATGCGGTGAAGCAGGACTACCTCTCATTCTACGAGCGCGAACTGCACTTCCGCAGAATGATGATGTATCCGCCGTTCACTTCGCTGGCGAACGTGATTATTCGCGACACGAACCTGGAAAACGCCATCCGCTGGTCTCGGCGGCTGTCGGAATATTTTGCCCCTCACGATGGCAAGGGCCTGCGCATCCTCGGCCCGGCCTCCGCGCCGCTCGCGCGTCTTGAGAAGGAGCATCGCTATCAATTTTTGCTGAAGTCGGCGAAAAAATCGCTACTCACAAAAATCCTCAGTGCCGCTTTATCGTTTTGCGATGCCAACGAAATCCCACAAACCGCCGTACTCGTCGATATGGACCCGCTAACGTTGCTCTAGTGGACCCGAGAGCGGCGCGTCCAGAAAAAATACCCGGGCAATCCCAGCAGCATGATCGCAATCGCCACCAGCAGGTACGTAAACTGATGCGGATCCGCCAACGCGCCGTACACCGCGTTCCCCACAATCGCCAACGCCGCCAGCACAAAGAGCAGCGGCGTCACGGGATAGCCCGGCACGCGGTAGGGAATCGCCTTGCCACGATTCGCCGACCGAATCGGAAAAATCGCCGCCGCTCCCAAGCCGTAGAAGATCCAGCCAATCAAAATTGCGCCGGCGGCTAACTTCTCGAATCCACCGGCCAGCGTGAGGATGCTGGACCATACCCCCAGCACAACCACAGCCGCAGCCGGAGTGCCAAAACGTGGATGAACTTCGGCCAGCTTTTTAAAAAATAAATTGTCATTGGCCATCGCGAAAAAAACGCGTGGCGCCGTCAGCATCACGCTGTTCGTGGCGCTGAACGTTGAAATCAGAATTGTGCCAGCCACCAGCATGCCCGCCCAAGGCCCGAGCACAGAAGTCGCTGCCGCCGCCGCAATGGCATTGCTCGCGGTTGCCGCCTGCGGCCCCAGCGCAACCAGATAGGCCACTACTGCAAACAGGTAAAGTCCGACAAGCAGCACGGAGCCGGTCAGGAACGCCCGAGGAAAGCTCTTCTGCGGATTCTCGACTTCTCCCGCGCTGTACGTGCCGAACTGCCATCCTTCGTAGGCCCACAGCACGGTAATCATGGCGAAGCCGAACGCCGATACCAGCGAGAAGCCGCTCAGCCGCGAGCCCAGTGCCGCCGAAATCTCTCCTGCGTGTTTCCCGTGCCACAGTCCAAAAATAAGAAGAAGGCTGCCGAGCACCACGATGATGCCGACTTTGATCAACGTGGTGACGTTCTGCAGGTCCGAGCTTTTCCGCGTGCCCCAAATGTTCACCAGCGTTACAACCGCGATCATCACCACCGGCACAACTAAAGTGCCTATCCTCGACAGCGGCACGATCTCCTGTAGATATGATGTGAACGCATGCGCCAGTGCCCCAATGGTTGCACTAGCGATCACCAGCAGCAGCGACCACCCATACAAAAAGGCCGGAAGCCGGCCAAAGGCATCGCGAATGAAGCAATACAGCCCGCCAGCCTCTGGATTCGCCGCCGCAAGCTCCGCATACGTCAGTGCGCCCAGCAACGAAAGCACGCCACCCACCAGCCACACCAAGAGCGAGTAGGCTACCGAACCACCAAGTTGTCGCAGGATCACGCCAGGTGTAAGAAAAATTCCGGAACCAATCACTGAGCCGATGAACAGATACAGCAGATCCCGCTCGCGCAGCGTTCGCGCCAGTTTGTGTACGCCGGAGTCAACTACTCGCGTCTTCGGCTGCCCCGTCAGGACGGCACCCAAAGCGGGCTGGCCATGAAACAAAGAATGAACACCACCAATGCCAGGAATGCGCCAAATCTGCGATTAGGGTCGAGGGGAGTAGGATCGTAAATCGGCGCCATCCGAAAGAAGCGCAGGCCAAGAAGAATGATGGCCCACAACAGCCAGCCTCTCCATAGAAATATCCCCAGCGGCACCAGAGCCAGCGGAAGCAGCAGCGAGATCCAGCGGTGCGCACGCGGGCTGACCGAACGCACAATGTGCCCGCCATCCAATTGCCCCACGGGAAGAAGATTGAGCGCCGTGGCGAAGAGTCCCACCCACGCGGCGCGCCCCACAGGATGCAGCAGCAAATCCGACGCGTGCGCGTTGGGCTGCACAATCGCCGTCATCAGCTTCAAAATCAAGGGCACGCCAAACACCACATCCGCATTCGGATCGAGCGCCAGTGCCGGAATCACCCGCGCGTGAAGAACGCCATACGCCAGCGGCGGCAATGCAAACAGAAACCCCACGAGCGGCCCGGAAGCTCCCACATCAAACAGCGCCCGCGCCGAGCGAATCGGCGAACGAATCAGAATAAACGCTCCAAATGTCCCGATCAGCGTCGGCGCTGGAATGAAAAATGGATAGCTCGCGTGAATGTGATGGCGCCGGCAAGCGAAAAAATGTCCCAGTTCGTGCGCCAGCAGGATCGTCAGCAGGGTAATCGCGAAGGGTAAACCGGAAAGCAACAGCGAGGGATGATGGAAAGCAATGGGAAACATCTTGAATAAAGCATCAAACGACGCCGCTTCGTTCCGTGCGTAAGCCGCTGCAAAATGAGCGCCTGCTACCAGTGAAGTGAGTAGCGTCAGAAAGAACAAACCCGCAGCAAGGATCAGCGAGCGCACCGAAAGATGGATGCGCGCTCCCTCGTAGTAAGGTACATAGCTCTTTCTCCGCACCGACCAAGCGGTGGGCTCCAGGTAGGCTTGTACGCGTTCTTCGGATTCCGGGGGATTCACAACTATTTACTTGGCGGCGGTGGCGGTAGTGTCTTCCAGTCCCTGAAGTTCCTTGCCCGGCTTGAAGCGCACGGCCTTGCCCGGAGGGATGCTGACCTCTTCGCCGGTGCGCGGGTTGCGGCCAATGCCAGTCTTGCGAGGCTTCACACTGAACACGCCGAACTTGCGCAGTTCGATGCGCTGTCCGCGGCCCAACGCGTTCTTGAGCGATTCGAAGACGGTCTCGACGGCCTGCTCTGCCTTCGTGCGGCTAATGTTGGTCTTGCCGACCACAGCGTTTACGATGTCGAGCTTGATCACACCACCCTCCAGGATTCCGTGGCCCGATGCTATTGGCTACCGCTCAGGTTGTCAAGACGTGGCCCCTCATCTACACTCTATCCTTTTGAGGGTACACGGTTTTCCTTACAGGAGGAATGGATGTCCGTTAAGCCAGATAGTTGGATTCGCCGCATGGCGCTGGAGCACAAAATGATCGAGCCGTTCACCGACCGCCAGGTTCGCGAAGGGGTGATCAGCTACGGCGTGTCCTCGTATGGCTATGACATTCGCGTGGCGGACGAATTCAAGATCTTCACCAATGTGAACTCCACCATCGTCGATCCCAAACATTTCGACCCGCGCTCGCTGGTGGAGTATAAAGGGGATTCCTGCCTGATTCCGCCCAACTCCTTCGCGCTCGCGCGTTCGGTGGAATATTTCCGAATTCCGCGCAATGTGTTGACTATCTGCTTGGGCAAGTCCACTTACGCGCGTTGCGGGATCATCGTCAACGTAACGCCCTTCGAACCGGAGTGGGAGGGCTTCGTCACGCTGGAAATCAGCAACACTACGCCGCTCCCGGCGAAAATTTACGCCAACGAAGGCCTCTGCCAGGTGCTGTTTTTCGAAAGCGATGAACCCTGCGAAGTCAGCTACAAGGATAAAAAGGGCAAGTACCAGGCCCAAGGCGGCATCGTTTTGCCGCGGCTGTAGCCAAACGCCGTGGCGCGGAGATCGAAGAGGGATTCCTCGCTGCGCTCGGAATGACGTAACCGGACTAGGGCACGGGTGTACAGACACGGCTCGTCCCTACTTCCGGAAGAGCCTGCCTGCAATTTCCGCTACGTGTTTCCCCTGATACCGCGCGATTTTCAATTCATTCTCGCTCGGCTGCCGCGAACCATCCGGCCCCGCCAGCGTCGTAGCGCCATACGGTGTCCCGCCGGTGATCTCGCCCATGTGCATCAGCCCGGACTCGGTATAAGGAACGCCCACGATCACCATGCCATGATGCAGCAGCGTCGAGTGGAAGCTGGTAATGGTGGTTTCCTGGCCCCCGTGTTGCGTCCCCGTCGATGCGAACACGCTCCCGACTTTCCCAACCAACGCTCCCTTCATCCACAGTTGTCCGGTCTGGTCCAGAAAATTCCGCATCTGCGCTGTCATGTTTCCAAACCGCGTCGGAGTTCCAAAAATAATCGCGTCGGCCTCCGCCAATTGCTCCACCTTAGCCACAGGAATCTTCGCAAACGCGGCTTTCGCCGCTTTCGCCCCGTATTTTTCCAGCACATCGTCCGGAATCAATTCCGCCACCTGGTACAGCGAAACCTCCGCCCCCGGAACTTGTTTCGCGCCCTCCGCCACCGCTTCTGCCATGCGATAAACATGGCCGTACATGCTGTAGAAAATGACCTGCACTTTCACGCTCATCTTGCTTCTCCTTTAAATTGCTGCTGATCGGAACCCGCATCGCCTATCCCCAATGGCGAGATCACGCTCAACGGATAGCCCCGCTCGCGCCACGCCTCCAAACCACCTTGCAATGGGCGAATTCGTTTCACTCCGCTTTTGCGAAGTAGCAGCGCCACACGGGCGCTGGTGGCTTCGTTTGGTCAAGTACAGTAAAGGACCACCTCGCGTCCCATCGGCAGCAGCTCTTTTTTTTCGGCAAGCTCCTGCGAGTCCAGATGCACCGCGCCGGGTATCGTTTCCGGGTCAGCTTCGAAATCCAGCGAGTGGCGCAGGTCTACGATGGAAATCGCTTCGCCGGTATCGAGCTTCTGTTTCAATTCGTCCACGCTGATACGGCTGATGCGCAGTTCGCGAAGAAATTTCTGCCGCGCGGCAAATTTATAAACGATGTAGGCCGCCAGCGCGAAAATGAGGAACACCACCAGCCAACTGCCCAGTGCTTTCGCGCGCTGGGCGATCGCTTCTATCTGGCTGCTGAAGAAATAGCCCAGCCCCATGTACGTCAGGAGCCATAACAGCGCTCCCAGCACATCGAACAACAGGAATCGGCGCAATTTCATGTGAAAGATGCCGGCCAGGGGCGTCGCCACGGCACTCAGGCCGGGAAGAAACTTGGCAAGCACCAGGGATCGCGCGCCTTGGTGCTCGAAAATACCTTCCGTACGACGCACGCACGAATCCGGCTCCAACGAAATCCGGCACAGCAAATGAAGAACGCGCGCCCCTTTGCGGCGACCCAATTCGTACCAAAAGAGATCCGCCAGCAACGTGGCAAACATACCCAGGCATAACGCCGCCGCAAAATTCATCCTGCCGGCACCCGCCAGTGCGCCTGCGGCCAACAGCACCGGAAAGGAAGGCAGAGGCAGCCCCACCTGTTCGAGAAACACCCATGCGGCGAGGAAAAGGTACCCATGAAGGAGCAGGATTTGGAGGAGCGATGGCATTTTAGAGCGACTCTGACTTATTTACATTTCCTGACTACTTCAGAAACGGAGCAGGTTGGCCCCAACTTCCGGACATCACAAACTCGGATAGCGTCTTGCGCGTGCGCGGACCAACTTCCCGTTCCCGCAGGGTCTCCGGTAAAGATTGCGGATCACCGGGATAGCCAATCGTAAACGCCGCAATGGGCTCCCAGCCGGCCGGAATCGAAAACAATTCAGTCGCCTTACGCGGGTCAAAGCCGCCCATCTGGTGAACGAAAAGGCCGCGAGAGGTCGCCTCCATCGTCAAGTAAGCTATCGCGGCACCCGTGTCGTAGAACGCGTTGCGGTTAGGATTACCATTGCGTGCGAACGTCAACTTGGATACGGCAATGCCCACAAGCGGCGCGTTCTTCGCCCACACTTGATTGGATTCCGCCAAGGTGCTCAAGAGTTTCGCATGTGCCGCCGCATCGTCCTTCGTGGCTACGATAAAAGACCACGGCTGCTCATTCGCGCTCGACGGCGCCCAGCGGGCAGCTTCGAACAAGCTGCGCAACACCTCTGGCGCAATCGGTTGGTCCGCGAAGGCGCGTGGGCTCCAGCGCCCGCGAATCAATTCGTGAACCGGATAATCGGTGGTAGCCGGCTTGTCCATGCGACTCACTCCCATTTGTTATCGAAGAGCGGGGCGACGATGTTCACCGCCCCTGAGACTAATTAGCCTATCCAAAAATCAAAACAAACCTACTTTGCCGCGGGCGGAATGATCATCTCGACGTCCAACGTAATATCCACGTCGTCTCCGACCACTACTCCACCGGAATCCAGTGTCTTGTTCCAGGACACGCCAAAATTCTGGCGATTAATTTTTGTGGTGCCGGAAACCGCGGTACGCTGCAAGCCCCACGGATCTTTGATAGGAGATTTGGGGACCGTCACTTCCAGGACAACGGGCTTGGTGTTCCCCCGAATGGTCAAATCGCCCGTCACCTTGAGCTTTCCCGCACCCGCAGCTTCGACTTTTGTGGACTTGAACGTAATCGTAGGATGATTGGCCACATCGAAGAAATGGTCGCTGCGCAGGTCCTTGTCGCGATCGGGCTCCCGCGTATCCACTGAGGTGGCATCAATCGTCACTTCCACCGAGGACTTGGAGACATCGCCGTCGTCGTAAATTACCGTGCCGTTGATTCCATGAAACTCGCCCCGGACGGTGGAAATCATTAAGTGCGTTACCGCAAATCCCGCGTCGCTGTGCTTTGGATCGATCTTATACGTCGTCGTGCCGCCAAAGGCTGGCAACGCCAGCATGACCACCGCTGCTGCACCCACCATCATTCGCTGAACATGCCCGCTCATACGTGGTTCTCCTTTTCCCGTTCCGGGGTGTGTTTCTTGGATTCCTGAGATGGCAAAGAGGATTCACGTTTTGCCACTTCCGATAGCAGTTGCGCCAGTTGTTTCAGGTGCGCCGCCGGCATGTGCCGAAACTGATTCCGGTGCAATTCGTGAATCGGGCGGTCCAGCTTTTTCAGTACTTTCAGCCCTTCCGCCGTTATGCGCGTCATAATTACGCGGCGATCGTCGGTCTGCCGCTCCCGGGTGATCAGTTTGTGCTGCTCCATGCGGTCCAGGAGCCGTGTGATGTCCGGATCTCGAGAGATCATTCGCTCGCTGATTCCCCGGCAAAGCAAGCCGTTCGGCTCCGCGCCGCGAAGGATGCGCAGAACGTTGTATTGCGCGGAGGTAAGCCCGGCAGCTTTCACGACCTGCTCCGCTTCCTGCGAGAGGGAATCGGCGGTCTTCAGAATAGATACGAAGATGTAGTCCTGCAGGTGGGTGGTGGAACGCGAAGTCATGAGCCTACGTTAGTCGTTATCACGACTATTGTCAAGACGAAAAATGAGCCTATTCTTGCTGGACCGGATTTTCAGGGCTTCGCGACCGGCCGTAACTGCACTTCGCTGATGAAGCTTTGCGGACCCTGCAGCGCCAGCATGGCCACGGCGTGCGCAACATCCTCCACGGTCAACAATTTCGACACATCCTTCGATCCACGTCCCGAGAATTCCGTGGCCACACTCCCCGGACAGATCGCGCTTACGCGGATGCCGTAGACGCGCAGGTCTTCCGCCATGCATCCCGTCAACCCCTGCAGACCCCACTTCGAAGCGCAGTACAGACCGCCACCCGCGAACGTATTCTTGCCTGCTAATGAGCTGATGTTGATAATGTCGCCGCGGCGCCGTTTGATCATCAAGGGAGCTACCGCGCGGGACACCAGAAACACGCCCTTCAAATTTGTATCCAACACCACGTCCCAATCGGCCTCGCTCTTGTCCTGAATCGAGCCGAAGCCGGGATTCCCGATGCCGGCGTTGTTCACCAGCAAGGTGATCGCCCCAAGTTTTTCTTCGGTGGCCTGCACCAATGCGGAGATTTCTTTGGAATCGGTCACGTCCGCGGGGATCGCCAGGACACGAGCCGGCAATCCGCGGATCTCATCGGCAGTGCGTTCCAGGGCGTGTTCGTCCCGTCCGCACAAACAGACCGCGGCACCGAGCGTGGCAAGCTTTTTAGCGATGGCTTTGCCTATCCCACGGCTACTCCCCGTCACCAGCGCGACGTGATCAGACAGACCGCGCTCAGCCGGCACCGGGGTATTTGCCTTGCTTATGTTCGCCATTTGATTTCTTCCTCGCCCAAGCCATGAATTTTGTGCGAAACTCATCTTACTCGCAAGGCTTCCGCCCAGGTTTTAGATGCTGCGTACTTCCGCGGGTCGCGGCCGGTATTCGACGGTGCCAAAATACTGTACTGAGCGAGCACTTGCGTAATATAGAGACCGACTTGCGAATGGAACACGGCAACACCTATAATTCGGAAGTTTCTGAGAGAATCATTCTTCTTTGCCGGGATGAGCAGTGGAACTGGTGAGTGCCTCTGGTGGCTGCCAGATTACGTTATTCTAAAGATGCGATGAGAGCGAGGAGATAACGGAATGAATGCGAGAAGACGGATTGCAGGCCTGACGGTGCTGGTGGCTTTTTGTCTGGCGGGCGTTAGCGCCATACCCTTGATGGCCCAGGGCACCGGCGCGGCTGGCGCTGCTGGTCAAGCCGCGGGACCGAAGTACACCATGGCGGAATACAACGCCTATACCGCGGCGGCGAATGAGAAGGATCCGGCGGCCCAACTCAAGGCACTCGACGACTTTGTCGCCAAATATCCGAACTCCAACCTGCTCAATTACGTCTATCCTCTCTACTATCAGAATTACGCCAAGCAGAAGAACTATCCCAAGGTCATTGAGTATGCCGACAAGGAACTCGCGCTGGGAAGCAAGATCACGGCTACGGAAAAGTATCAGGCATATTCGGCTCGGGCTTTCGCCTACAACAACACGCCGAGTCCCGACGCGGCTACCGCCAAGGCAGCGTACGAAGCAGCTCTAGCGGGCGCAAAATCCGTCGACGATTTGCCTAAGCCAGAAGGTTACGATCAGGCCAAGTTTGACGACGACAAGAAAAAGGCCGTTCTCAGTTTCAACGGCACGGCTGCTGGCGCTGCCTTTACCGCGAAAGACTATCCCAATGCCATCCAGATGTACAAAACCATCCTCGCCAGCAATCCGGATGACTTCATCTCCAACTTCAACTTGGGACGCTCCTACCTCGCGTTGAATCCGCCGCAGCAATTGGATGCGCTGTGGAGTTTCGCTCGCGCCGCTACTTCCAAGGGCGCGACCGAACAGCAATCGAAGTCCGTGAAGGCCTACATGCCGAAGGTGATCGCAGCCTACCAGGGCGGCACAGTGTGCGATGCTCTCACCAACGCGGAGCTGAACGAACTGCTGCAGCTCGCGGCAACTTCTCCGGATCGTCCGGCGAGCTACAAGCTGTTCAGCGCTGCTGATCTTGACGCCGCGCGCAAAGATATGACCATCGCTTCCGTCGTCACCGACCTGAAAGCCGGTGGGGATAAGGCGAAGCTGACCTGGACGGCCGCGTGCGGTCTGGAATTTCCGGATGTGCCCGGCAAAATCATCGACGTTACACCTGGAACGGACACGGTGGTGCTGAAGAACGCGTTTGTTACCAGCGATGCGGAATTCGAAGCCGCTACCACGCCTAACATGGATGTCACCATCAAGACCGCCGATCAGCCGGAAGCCGCGAAACTGGAGAAGGGCAACGCGGTGCGCTTCACCGGCACTTTAGAATCCTATGACCCGGATCCTGCTTTCATGCTGCATTGGGATAAGGCCAAGGTAAACCCCGAGGATCTACCGAAGGCGGGCGAGAAGAAACCCGCGGGCAAGAGGCCAGCGGCTAAGAAACCGTAACATGGTCGGATGAAAGATCGAACGCGGCCCTGGGAAACTGGGGCCGTTTTCTTTTTCATGTGGGGTATTTTTGACGAGACGTAACGCTACCGGGCGCGGACGCGCCGGTTATCCAGCTTGTACTCCACTACTTTGCGGCTCAGGGTGTTGCGGTGGATGCCCAGCATCTCCGCGGCCCGCGATTGATTGCCATTGGTGCGGTCCAGTATGCGCTTGATAAAGCGCTTTTCGAATTCGCTCACCGCTTCATCGAATAAGATTCCACGCTCTACCATCTGCGATACCAAACCTTCCAATTGGTCTCTCACGTCGGCACTCTCCGCTTCGAAGTCGACACTACAGAAATACGCCTACTCTTAGTCCAGTTCCCGGCCCACCAGAATTCGATAGGCCTCGCGGTACTTCGCGCGCGTACCGGCAACCACATCCGCGGGCAAATCCGGCCCTGGGGGAGTCTTGGGCCATTGATTGCGTTCCAGGTAGTCGCGCACAAACTGTTTATCGAACGAGGGCTGCGGTCCGCCCGGTTGGTATTGCGCGGCGGGCCAGAAGCGCGAAGAATCGGGCGTCAGCGCCTCGTCAATCCAAAGCAACTCGCTATGCAGCTGACCAAATTCGAACTTCGTATCCGCCAGCAAAATTCCGCGCGGTTCGGCATAAGCGGCGGCTCGTCGGTAAATTTCCAGCGTTATTGCGCGAACTTTCTCGGCCAGGTCTGCGCCGAGAATCTCGGCAGCGCGATCGAATGTAATATTTTCATCGTGACCGCTGATGGCCTTTGTGGCTGGGGTGAAAATCGGCTGCGGCAGCTTGTCAGACTCTTGTAACCCCGCAGGCAGCGCAATGCCGCACACTTTTCCCGTAGCTCGATACTCTTTCCAGCCCGACCCGGACAAGTATCCGCGCGCGACACATTCAATCGGCAAGGGCTTTGTCTTTCGCACGACCATGGAGCGTCCCGCCAGTTCGTCCGCAAAGCGGTCGAACGGAGCAGGGAATTGCGTCGCACTTAAAATGTGATTGGGAATCACGTCGCGCAGCAGATTAAACCAGAAAAGAGACAGTTGCGTCAGCACGCGCCCTTTGTCTGGTATCGGCGTGGGCATTACCACATCGAATGCCGAAAGCCGGTCGGTGGCGATAATCAGCAGCCGGTCGCCAAGGTCATAGATATCGCGGACCTTGCCGCGCGCAACGGGTGTGATGCCCGCGAAATGAGTTTCGCGGATGACTTTTGCCGCCGAAGTAGTGCTCACGAGAGCTTGCCCCTGAGGAAGCGTTCGCCATTCTAACGCACCGCGTGGCGAAGTCAATGTGACCCATGAGCATTTCCTGTGTGAATTTTCTTATTGCAGGTATTTCGATTTCTCATTGGAAAAAATCACGCAAACGGAATCTGCGTCCAACAAGAAATTGGGGAATTACGCGGCGGTTGCCGCGCGCTGCTTGCGTCCGGGCGCTTCTTCGCCTTCCCAACGCACGCTGACCAGTTTCGAAACGCCGGGCTCTTGCATAGTCACGCCGTAGAGCACGCTGCCCGTTTCCATGGTTTTGCGATTGTGCGTGACCACGATGAACTGCGTCTGCGCGCTCATGTCGCCGATCAGTCGCGTGAACCGGCCTACGTTGGCTTCGTCCAGCGGCGCGTCAACTTCGTCCAGGATGCAGAATGGGCTTGGCTGATAGCGGAAGATGGCGATCAGCAACGCCAGCGCGGTCATGGCCTTCTCTCCGCCGGAAAGCAGCAATACGTTCTGTAGCCGCTTCCCCGGGGGCGAAGCCACAATGTCGATGCCTGCATCACCTGAGCTATCTGGCTCCGTCAAACGCATCTCCGCCGTGCCGCCACCGAAAATCGTGTGAAAGGCGGCGGTGAAGTTCGAATTGATGGAAGCGAAGGCCTGCTCGAACTTATCCTTGGTGATCTGGTCCAGTTCCTTGATTGCTTGCTGCGTATCCGCAATCGATTGCAGCAAGTCATCCCGCTCGCGCGTCAGGAACGTAAAGCGCTGCTCGCACTCGTTAAATTCCTCCAGCGCCATCATGTTCACCGCACCCATATTCTCGATGCGCTGCTTCATCTCGCGATAGCTCGCCTCGGCGGTGGCCAGCTCTTCGCCGCTCATGAAGGCGGTCTCCGAAGCGATCAGGTCCTCGGGCTGCGCATTCACTTCCGTCAGGCAGGTTTCGCGCAAGTGCTGGCGGTCGGAATCGTTGCGCGCTTTTTCGATCTCGAACTTGCCCCGCTCCTCGCGCATGTCCTGAAGCGCCTGCCGCGCCATCCGTAGGTGATCCTCGAGATGTGCAACGCGGCTCCTCGCGGCGTCCCATTCCTGTTCGAGATCTTTCTGCAGATCGGTGAGACGCGCTTTCTCCACTCGCAAGCCTTCCAGTTGCACGGTCAGCTCTTCCGACTGGCGCGCCATCGCCACGGTTTCTTCGCTGATGGAAATTTCTTGTTGCAACAACGCGGCTTCACGGCGCTCCAGGTCCGCCCGCTCTTCCTGCAACCGCTGCGCGATGGCTTCCGCGGACGCCAGCCGCTCGTTCATGGTGGCCAGCTCGGCCTTCGCGGTGCCCAATTCGTCGCGTTCCAATTGCACCGCATTACGTAGTTGCGCCACTTCTTCCGTCAACCGCAAGGTCTCCGCTTCCGCTTCCGCGCGGCTTGATGCGGCCACTTGGTGTTGCGTCTGCGCCAGAAGCGCGCGCTGCCGCGCGGCATCAATCTCTTTGCGCACGCGCCCCAACTCGGTTTGCACCACGCCCAGGTCCAACCCCAGTCGCGCCAGATCGCTTTGCGTCTGCTCGTGCCGATGTTTTGCGGCGAAGTGTTGGCGCTCCGATTCGCGTAACTGCGCCGCCAATTCCTCCTGCGCCTGCTCGGTCAAATGCAACTCAGCGGTGACGGCCTCGAGTTCGAACTGAATCGAATTGCTGCGTTGTTCCAAATGGATGAGTTCGGCGTTCACAGCGCGCAGTTCGCGCTTCATTCCGAGTGGGCCTGCTTCATCCGGGCGTCCGCCGGTAACCATGCGGCCCTGGTAGCACGTGCCTTCCGGCGTGACGAACGCATACTGCGGATACTCGCGCGCCAGTTTTTCTGCCGCGACCGTCTCGGTCAGGTAGCCATTGCGGAGGCGGGGCAAAAATTGTTTTGCAGCCGGACCCAGAGGATCGCGGAATTCCACGAGCTTGTCCAAACGGGAAATCACGCCGTCTTCCGAGCGGAAATGGATGATGGGCTCGTATTCGTCGAGCTTCATGTTCCTCAGCGAATCCACGAAGAAAGTGGCTCGGCCGCCCACTTCTTCGCGCAGCATACTCACGCCGGCACGCGCGTGATCATAAGTTTCCACTACAACGTATTCCAATTCTTCGCGGAGATACTGCTCGATGGCCGCCTCGTGTTGTTCCTGCACTTCCGCGTAATCGGCCAGCACACCCACCGCGCGAAAATCCTGTCCGCCATGCCGTTCGTTCGCCGCGAACAATTTCTGCACCGCTTCGCCTGTGTAGGAGTGGTCGTTCAGAATGCGGTTCAGTGTGGAATGACGAGCCCGAACGCCCGAAAGCGAATCGCGCAAGGAATCGGCTTCTCTTGCCGTGCGCTCGCGGTTCTGCCGCAAGTCTGCCAGACGGCCCTGTAGCTGCTTCCCCTGAGCCTGCAGTTGCTCCAACTCGGTCATCGCGCCTTGCAGGCCTTGCGCAGCCTGGTCCGCGTCGTCGCGAAACCGAATCGAAGACTCCAGCAGTTCCGCCTCGCGCACTTCCTGCTTCTGCAGCGATTCTCTTTGGTGTACCAGCGCTTCTTCTGCCTGCTTTTGCTCGCCGTGGAGTCGCAGCACGCTCTCACTGGCCTCGGTCGCAGCCCGCCGCAATGCTTCCATGCGGGCCTCGGATTCCGTAATCTGTGTGGCGCGGCTGGCCGCACGTGTAGCGAGTTCTTCTACGCGCGCGTTCACCGTCACCGATTCTGTTCGCGCCGCGTCCACTGCTTTCTGTTGCGCTTCGTTCCGGAATTCCCACTCCAGATGCTGCGCCGTCACCGTCTGCCGCTCGCTCGTTAGTTGCTCGTTGCGTCCGGCGAGTTCCGCGCTGCGCGTCTTGTTGAACGTGATGCGATTCTCGCAGCGATCCACTTCCAGCGCCGTCTGGTTCAGCAGATTCTGATTTTGCCGCAGCTCCGAATCTAAGGAATAAATGCGCTGGCTCAACCGGTCCTGGTCCGCCTCTTCCTCGTGAATCGCCTGCGCATGCTGCGTTTCCGCCGCGGTCAATTCATTCAGGCGCGCTCCCACGCGTTCTGCTTCGGCATCAAGTTCCCGCGCCTTCCCGGCCAGCATCTGCCGCACGATGCCACGCATTTGGTCGCGAATTTCCGCATAGCGCCGGGCTTTTGCCGCCTGCCGCTTCAGCGACCCCAACTGCTTTTCCACTTCCACCACAATGTCGTTCACGCGAGACAGGTTCACCTTCGACGATTCCAGCTTCGCCTCGCTGAGTCGCTTCTTTGTCTTGAACTTGGTAACACCGGCAGCTTCCTCGATAATCGCGCGCCGTTCCATCGGCTTGGTTGCCAGAATCTGCCCAATACGCCCCTGCTCGATAATCGCGTAGGAATCCGGGCCCAGGCCGACCCCCATGAACATTTCCTGAATGTCGCGCAGGCGCGCCACCCGCCCGTTGATCAGGTATTCGCTCTGCCCGCTGCGATAGAGCCGCCGGCTGACCACCACTTCACCGGGCTTCGTCACCATCGCGGGCTTTTCTGCTCGCTTCTTTTTCTTCGCGATGAAATTCGAGGTGGCAGGTTCGGCCACGGTGGCTTGTTCCGCAGCTGTCTCTTCCGCCGGTTCCGTGGATACTTCGCTCAGATCTTCAGGCGTGGCCGTCTCAAGAGCTACCGGTTCCTCGGTCGGTGTATCGGTAATCGCCGGAGTTTCGGCGGAAGCTTCCGCCTCCGGTACCGCGCTTTCCAGGACGAATCTGGCGGCCTCCGCAAGCTCCGGGTCCTCCATGGTGATGGTGACCTCGGCCAAGCCTAAGGGAGGCCGCTTGGCGGTGCCATTGAAGATGCAGTCGGACATGCGCTCGGCGCGAAGGGACTTATGGCTCTGCTCGCCCAACACCCAGCTGATCGCGTCCACCACGTTCGACTTCCCGCAGCCGTTCGGCCCCACGATGCAGGTCGTGCCAGTGCCGCTGAACGTCACCACGGTGCGTTCGCAGAACGACTTAAAGCCAACGATTTCTACTTTTCGCAGCTTAAGCAAGGTGTCCCCTTTTGTCGTGTACTTCCACTTCGCGATGCTCCACCACGCAAACTTCTCCCTCGGCAAACAGGGAAGGGGCCAAGGCTATACCACGCGAAGAGAGACGACTTTCCTTTCCTCGAGGGGAGGTTCTTCGACGCGACGTTTCTGCCGGTAAGCGACAGAAACCACACACGTTTGGCAGGTTCTCGTTCAGAGGCCCAGCCGCCTGGCGCTAAGATGGCGGTACGGGAAGAAAGCGTAACATGGGCTATACACGCTGTAAAGCCCTACTCAAGCTGTTGTGGCCCTTTTCCACATGCCACAAGCGGCTCCATGTCTTTGAGGCACAATTTCCGAATTGCCGACCACTCGAAAGTTGGTCAGACCAGTCAATTTAAGGGCGTGAATCAGGAGTTGTGTGGAGTACGAATCGGCGCTGGCGCCACCACGATCTCGGCAAGTCCGGTCGCTACGTCGTAGACGAGGCCTGATATAAGCCAAGCGCCCGGCAAAGCGGGAATCGCCCGGAGCGCAGCAACGTCGAGTATCGCGCAAACGCTTCTATGAACTCGGTGAGGGTCCGAGGCGGAACAGACGTTGTCATGCTTTTCTTAGCCATGCGACACCTGAGATGCTCCGATAAGGAAGGCCAGCGCGCAGGTTTCTGAACCAGCTCTTTATAGTACATGCCAAAAAACAACGTCTGCAATGGGACGGGCGGGTCCAAGTCCCGAAGAGCCGATCCAATTGCAAAAGATGGCTGCGCCACATCGCTCGCGTCTGGGGACCCGGGAAAACACGGACCGAAAACCGGCGGGATTCGAGTCGCGATTTTCAGGATCGGTCCCCTGAAACGCGCTTGTGGTGATTAAAGGGGCCAACTGCAGGATCGTCGGCTAACCGGAAGCTGACCCACTGCCAAATAATTCCACTGGTAAAGACAAGCAGTCATCGATGTAAAGGCGCGCCAGTATGCGACCCCTACAGCCCTGACCCGTCCCACTAAGCCATTCTCTATAAAACGGGCCTCCCGCAATACTTGTGCGGCTCTCTGTCAGCGCTTCTTGCCTTTCTCTGTTTGCCGTTGCCCACTCCGGAAGTATCACGGGCAACACGGAAATTAACAAGAAGATCGACGCTTGGAACATGGGCCCTCCAGGCGAGCCCATGCCGGCAAGTGGCCTAGGCGCGGGCCGCCTTTTGTTCCCGATAGGCGGGCGCGAAAACTTCGGCTGCAAAAGTCTCGAGCGTTGTGGGAGTGGTGTTCTTTGAGGAGCGTGGCTCAAGCGCTTTCAGGTGGCCTGAATTCTGCGCGTCCGCCAACTCCAGCAGCAGGTCCGCCATATTCGAAGACATGCCCATCTGCATGAAACCGGGCTTCAACTGTGCCGCGGGCATCTGCTTATAGGTCAGGTCGGGCTTGCCGATCGCGGCGCCGATTATTTTGGCGGCTTCCGTGTTCGTGACATCGCGAGCTCCTTGCAGTTCGCGCGTGCTCTTTCCTTGAAAATCGAGCTGCCACAGGGCGTCCGCGGCTGCGTCGCCGATATCGCGCGTTGCGACCATGGGTATCGGCAGATCGCCTTTGACCGGGCCGGCCATTGTTCCGAAGGCCTTGATCACGCCAACCTGGAACAGAAGGTTTTCCATGAAGGCGGCGGGTCGCAGGTAGAGGGCGTTCAACCCAGCAATCGCCCCAAGTTTCTTTTCAAGATTGTGCAGCCCGACCACCGGGCCTGTTTTATCCGGCTTGTCCGCGCCGACGCTGCTCAGCACGACGGCGTATTTTACTCCGCTCTTCTCAATCGCGGCGGCCAAGGCGTCGCCCACGCGCTGATAGTGTGCCAGCACATCCGGGGCGCTCACGTCCGGCGGTATCATCGCGTACACCCCCTTTGCACCCGAAAAAGCTTTCGTGAGCGCACCCGCGTCGGTGATGTCCGCAACGAAAGCCTCTGCGCCCTTCTTTACGAATGGTTCTAGCCGCTTTGCGTCGCGGCCTACAACACGCACCTGTGCACCTTGTGCGAGCAACTTTTCCGCTACTTTGTTTCCCGTTTGTCCTGTCGCGCCGGTAATGACGTACATAAGCTCCTCCCTATCCTTTATTGAATTGGAGGGCTGAAATTAGGTAGATGCCGGTCGCCCTCCGAGGGTTACCAAATCTACTCCGCGGGATCCAGACGCTCGATGGAAGCTCCTTGAATTAGTGTCCAAAATCGTGAATTCGATGCGCCCTGGGATCCGTGTTCCGCTGCTCGTTGTGTTCCTGCTTGCCCAGCGCCTCGTGTTGCTAGTCACTTAGGCGTGAATGTGGCTGGTGCCCTTCCCTTTGAAGAGTCAGGAGCCTTTCGGCGATGGGTCTCGACAAGTCGGCTGGTTGCGAATCAATCGCAGAAACTGCTGGATGACGGGCTAACCGGAAACCACTCGATCTAACTTTACCTTTGCGCCATAACCCGTGACCCATTCTGAGCCACGATGCGTAACCGCCGGTAATCCATCACCCATTGTCCATCGTGCAACAGCGCGGGCCGGGCTTCCTGTTCCACCGCCACCAAAACGGCCTCACGCCGTTCCATGGGAAGTTCGCTAACAAACGCACTGCCAAACATTTTCAGCCAATTCCGCAAACCCTGTTCGCCATCCTCCAGCGGTGTGGGTCGCTCGAACAGATTCGCGTACGTAACTTCCAGCCCATGCTTTTCCAAAATTGCCGAGTACTCCGCGACGCTCGGGTAATACCACGGGTCCGGCACCGGACCGGCTATGCCCAACTTTCGCCAAGCCCTACCTGCCGCCCGCAGCAGTTCCTGCACGTTGCCCTTGCCGCCAAATTCCGCCACAAATCGTCCGCCGGGTTTCAGCGCCTTCGCGATTCCGACCACTACCTTCTCCGGTTCCTTGACCCAATGCAGGGTGGCGTTTGAAAGTACCGCGTCGAAGGGCTCCGCAAAGGCAACTTCTCGCGCGTCCATCACTTCGAACCGCAGCGCCGGATAATTCTTCCGGGCTTGCTGAATCATTTCCGGTGAACGGTCCACGCCAACCACGGTCGCGCCTTTCTTGGCAATCTCTGCCGCCATCGGACCGGTACCGCAACCTAAATCCAGAATCCTTTCGCCCGGCTTGGCCTCCAGCAGATCCAATAGTCCCGCCGCCATTTTCCATACGAACGAATGTTTGTCGTCGTACAACTCCGCGTTCCATTGCGATCCCGGTGCCGCTCCCATGCTCACACTCCTCCCATCTCCAATACTGCTCCCCCGATTGTCTCCAAAACTTCTCCCCTACCGAAACGCACCGTGGCATTCGCGAAACTCGCGTTCGATACGGGGAACGTACCCGAACAGTCCGTCTTCAAATACGGCAGCACGTGAATTCCCGGCGCGGCAGCGTCCAGCGTGGCCTCGAATGGCAGGCCTTCGGCATCCACAGCGGCAAATCTCCATCGCAGCCGCGCCGCTTCCCGCTCCACTTCAATCTCGCGAAATCGCTTCAGCACCACGGCCTTGCCGTCATGCCACCAGATGGCCTTGCGAAAGACCATGCCAAACGGCAGATCATATAGAAGCGCTTCCAGCGTGCTCGGTGTGCCGGCGGAGCCTGCAAAATACGCGTGCATCCAACGCCAGTACGTACGATGCCGGTAGCCACAGTTGTGACCCTGCACGCCAAATCCGAGCGATTCGCCGGAGAATTTCTTGCCATCAAAAACAATCTCGCCGGAAAACTGCGCGTTCGAATGCGGCGACTTCGAAAATCCAATCCAGCCTTTGTCACTCAGTACGACGCCAAACGTGGATCGATTCCGCAATTTCCACGAAATCGCGTGTCCGTCTACGTGCAAATCGCCCCAGCAGGTGTTTTCTTCGATGCCACTTTCCGCAATCCGGAAATGAAACGGCAATTCGCCGCGTCCACTCAGGACCAGCGCTTCCGCTGGATACCCTTGAATGAATGTCTGCGGCTTTCCGTCACGAGGAAACCACGTTGCCCACACCTGCACCGGCAATCCCGCCGATTCTGCCGTACACCCGTTCCTTCCCAAGTTCATCAGCAAATACCGGAACCACCACGCCCCGCTGCCATCCGCCAGCCCGCAGCGGAGGAACCACACCTCATACCGCCGCTTCATCCCCCGCGCCGAATACAACGCGTTCATCTGTCGCGTATCCAATTTTCCCTTGGCCTCGGCCGAACTCTATCACTCCTCCGACGATGCGGAGTAGAATCGTTTGTACACAATCCAATGCAGCGCCGGCATTGGGACAATTCCATTAGCTCAGGGAGACTCCGCGGACATGGTCGATCCACTTCTAATCGCGCAAGGCACTGCGCCTCTCTATCTGCTGCCGCAAATGGCGAATCGCCATGGCCTGGTAGCGGGCGCCACCGGCACGGGCAAAACCGTCACGCTGCAAGTGATGGCCGAAGCCTTCAGCCGCATCGGCGTTCCCGTGTTTGCTGCCGACATTAAAGGTGATCTCTCCGGCATCAGTCAGCCCGGGACCGACAATCCGAAGATTGCCGACCGCGTGAAAAAACTGAAGCTCAGCGATTTTTCGTTCGCCGCGTGCCCGGTTACTTGCTGGGATGTGTTCGGCGAACAAGGACACCCCATTCGCGCCACCATCTCCGAGATGGGCCCGTTGCTTCTTGGCCGCTTGCTCAACCTGAACGACACGCAGGACGGCGTGTTGAATCTGGTCTTCAAGATTGCCGACGATAATCAATTATTGCTGCTGGATCTGAAGGACCTGCAGGCGATGCTGCAATACGTCGGCGATCACGCCAAGGATTTTCAAACGCAATACGGCAACATCTCCGCCGCTAGCATAGGCGCGATTCAACGAGGTCTGCTCGGCCTTCAGCAGCAAGGCGCAGAAAAGTTTTTCGGAGAACCGGCCCTGAATCTCGACGATCTGCTGCAGACCGATGTGCAGGGCCATGGCGTCGTCAACATCCTCGCCGCCGATAAGCTCTACCAATCGCCCAAGGTCTACGCCACGTTTTTGTTGTGGCTGCTTACCTCGCTCTTCGAACACTTGCCCGAAGTGGGGGATCCGGAAAAGCCCAAACTCGTTTTCTTCTTTGACGAAGCCCATCTCCTGTTCAGCGATTTGCCCAAAATCATCGAGGACAAAGTTGTGCAAGTTGTCCGGCTGATCCGCTCGAAGGGAGTCGGCGTCTTTTTCGTTACGCAGAATCCACTGGACATCCCGCAAACCGTCCTCGGCCAGCTTAGCAATCGCGTCCAACACGCCCTGCGCGCGTTCACCCCGCAGGATCAAAAAGCCGTCAAAGCCGCCGCCGAAACCTTCCGCAGCAATCCCGCCGTGAACGTAGAGAAGGCCATCACCGAGCTCGCCGTTGGCGAAGCGCTGGTTTCTTTCCTCGATGACAAGGGAACTCCCGGCATGGTTGAACGCGCGCTCGTGTGCCCTCCGCACAGCCAGATCGGCCCCATCACGCCCGAGCAGCGTCAGCAGCTCATCAAGAATTCCGTCGTCGCCGGAGTCTACGAAAACGCCGTGGACCGCGAATCTGCCTTCGAGGTGCTACGCGCCCGCGCAGCCCAAGGTGTTCCCGCCACCACGGCTGCTCCGGGCCAGGCTCCTGCTTCTCCGCCTTGGTACAGCCAAATTCCGGGTATGAGCGGCGGCAGTCGTCGCGGCGACAGCCTTCCCGAAGCCATGGCCAAATCCGCTGTTCGCGCCATGGGCAGCTCCCTCGGCCGTCAGATCGTTCGCGGTGTCCTCGGCTCCCTCTTAGGCAGCAGCAAACGCTAGTTTTGGCGGGATCGACCGGCGTTTGTAGCGGCCTCCGTCTGCGGCGGGCGTTTTCCCCGAAGGTGCTGCCGTCATTGCTCCGCCCGCAAAGCGTCATATACAATCATTCATTTGCTGGCCATGCGAAAGGGACAATAGACGGTTCATGCACGAAATCCAGCTCCACAACACCCTCTCCGGAAAAGTTGAATCGTTCGTCCCGTTGAAGCCCGGCGTGGTGCACATGTACACCTGCGGCCCCACGGTCTACGACTACGCGCACATCGGCAATTTCCGCACCTTCGTCTTTCAGGATATTCTGCGCCGCTTCCTCAAGCTCCGCGGCTTCAAGCTCACTCACGTGATGAATCTCACTGATGTGGACGATCGCATCATCGCCAATGCGGCCGCCGCCGGAGTTGGCATTCGCGAGTACACCGAAAAATTCGTCCAGGCCTTCTTCGCCGATTGCCAGGCCCTGAGCGTCGAGTCTCCCGAACACTGGATCCGCGCCACGGAAAATATCGATTCCATGGTCAAGCTGATCCAGCAGCTTCAGCAGAAAACGTACACCTACGACTCCGAAGGCTCCATCTACTACCGCATCACAAAGTTCAAGGATTACGGCAAGCTCTCCAAAGTTGACCTTAGCGGCATCCAGGCCAATGCGCGCGTCGATAACGATCGCTACGAGAAGGAAAGCGCGCGCGACTTTGCTCTCTGGAAAGCGCCTAAGCCGGGCGAACATTTCTGGGAAACGCCCATCGGACCCGGCCGCCCCGGCTGGCACATCGAGTGCTCCGCCATGGCCATGAAATTTCTCGGCGAAACCATCGACATCCACACTGGCGGCATCGACCTGGCCTTCCCGCATCACGAAAACGAAATCGCGCAAAGTGAAGCGGCCACCGGCAAACCCTTCGTGCGGTACTGGCTGCACGCCGAGCATCTGCTGGTCGAAGGCGAGAAGATGTCCAAATCCCTGGGCAATTTCTTCACGCTACGCGATCTTTTCGCCAAGGGCTACAAGCCTTCCGCGCTACGCTTCGCCTTGGCCAGTGTGCCCTACCGCCGCCAGCTCAATTTCACCTTCGATGGCCTGCAGCAAGCCACGAGTTCGGTCGAACGTCTGCGCAATTTCGCTGCGCGTCTGAGCAACGAAAAATTCCCGATCGGTACCCAGCCTAAAATGGCCGAACGCATTGCTAAGGGCGCCAGCGATTTCGACGCCGGGCTCTCCGATGATCTCAACACCGCGCAAGCGCTCGCTGCCATCTTCGATTTCGTCCGCGAAGCCAACATCGCCATGGATAAAGGCGAGTTTCGTCAGGGCGAAGTGAAGGCCGCTCAGGAGTTTCTGGCAACCTTCGACAAGGTTTTTGCCGTGCTGGAAGACAACGACGCCGAAAAACTTAAAGCCCTTGGTTACGCCGCCGATTCCAGCGGTCCCGACGACGCTGAAATCGAGAAACTCGTCGCCCAGCGCCAGGCCGCGCGCAAAAAGAAGGATTTCACGGAGTCCGACCGCGTCCGTAATGAACTGCTTAAGCGTGGTATAATTTTGGAAGATACGAAAGACGGCGGCGTCCGCTGGAAACGCAAATGAAATACTTTCACTTCCTTAAACATGATCGCGTCGCGGTGGGTCCCCGCGTGCCCCGCAAGTTTCGGCCGTCCAGCCTCCGTCCCAGCTTATATAGCGTAGATTAAGTAAGCTTTTTGCAGGTACGCGGTCAAATTCACCGCTAAGTCCCTGCTTTCTTCCCACCGCAGTTCCTATCCACGTCGAACCGGTATGAATCTCTGGAGGATTTATGATTACGGCCACCGAAATGAAAATGAAATTGCCCCACATTAAGACCGCGCTCCCCGGCCCCAAGGGCCAGCAAGTCATCGACTATGACGCGAAATATATTTCGCCATCCCTCTCGCGCGTCTATCCCATGGTCGCCGAGCGCGGCAGCGGCGCCATCGTGGAAGATCCCGACGGAAACGCGTTCCTTGATTTTTGCGCTGGCATTGCCGTGTGCTCCACCGGGCATTGCCATCCGAAAGTAGTAGAAGCTATCCAGAAGCAGGCCGCCGAATTGATCCACATCGCGGGCACCGACTTCTACCATCGCCACATGCCGCAACTCGCCGAGCGCCTCGTTGCCACCATGCCGAAATCCCACAATTGGAAAGTGTTCTTCGGGAATTCCGGCACCGAGGCCGTCGAAGGCGCTATCAAACTCGCTCGCTACGCCACTAAACGCGATAAACTCATCGCCTTTTACGGCTGCTTCCACGGACGTACCCTTGGCTCGCTGTCTCTCACCGCCTCCAAAAACACTCAGCGTAAGAATTTCGGCACGCTCCTCGGCGGCGTCGAGCATATTCCTTATCCTTATTCCTATCGTTGCGCCCTCGGGCACGGCCAGGAAGAATGCGGTCCCGAAATCATCGATCTGCTTGAGCAGCAAATCTTCAAACGCCTCTTTGCGCCCGAAGAAGTTGCCGCCATCATCGTGGAACCAATCCAAGGCGAAGGCGGCTTCATTCCGGCTCCCGCCAAGTTTCTTCAGGAGCTGCAGCGCCTCTGCAACCAGCACGGCATCATGCTCATCATGGACGAAGTGCAAGCCGGCATGGGCCGCACCGGTAAAATGTGGGCCTTCGATCATGCCGGCATTACGCCAGACATCGTCCTGACCGCGAAGGGAATTGCCAGCGGCATGCCGATCAGCGCCTTCATTGCCAAAGAAAGCGTTATGCAGTGGAAGCCCGGCTCCCACGGCACCACGTATGGCGGCAATCCCGTTTGCGTGGCCGCTGCTCTGGCTACGCTCGATCTGATTGAAGGCGGCTTAATGGCCAACGCCAAGAAAATGGGCGACTACATCTTCAGCAAAATCGGCGATTGGCCGAAGCGCTTCAAAATCGTTGGCGATGTTCGCGGCAAGGGGCTCATGATTGGCGTCGAAATCGTCCGCGATCAGCAATCCAAGGATCGCGCCAAAGATCTCCGCGACAAAATCGTCATCAACGCGTTCCACAAAGGCCTGCTCACCCTCGATTCCGGTGAAAATTCCATTCGCATCTCACCGCCGCTCATCATCGACGAGGAGCAAGCCGACTGCGCTATCCGCATCCTCGAGCAAGCCATCACCGAAACCGAAAGAACGCTGTAGCTCCGCATCGTCATCCAGAGAGGCGCGCGGTTTGCGCCTCAGCTCCCTTCGTAGGGGCGTGGCGTGCCTGCGGCAAGCAGGGATTCCTGGGCCCCTGTCATAAAAGAGGGATTCCTCACTTCGCGGACTCCGTTCGGAATGACGTGTTGGTTGAAAGATCGATCTAGCCCAAGAAAATCTCTCCTTCTCTCAAATTTCACCTGACACCGTGATCCCGTTTCTTCTATGCTCACCGGTGTAGTCCACAAGAAGTAATATGCTCTTAGGTCTGATCGCGCGTATGGGATTTGCCTGGGTCCAGTGGCACTCCCGGCAAGGCCTCGGTCCCGCCGGGGAATCCACGGACCCACCCAATAAGTTCGAGGCGCTGCAGCTAGGCGTGCGCGGGGAAACGTATGCTTACTGGTACCTGCGGCGCCTCGGATATATTTTTATCGCGCGCAATTACATGCCGGCCCGGATCAAAGGCGAACTCGATCTGGTCGGCTACGACGGGGACACGCTGGCCATCGTCGAAGTGCGCACCCGCCGCGCCACTCCCGGGCAACCCGCCGCGCCCGAACTCAGCATCACCGACGAAAAGCATCAGGTGTTGTTGCGCACCGCCCGCTATTTTCTGCGCGATCGGCACATCGACATTCAGAATTGCCCGGTGCGTTTCGACGTTGTTGCGATCGAGCACACGCCGGGCCAGCCGCCGGTTGTTCGCCTGCACAAAGCCGCGCTCAGTCCCCGAAGACCCGCATTTCCACAGTGATTCCGCGGAAATTCGCTCACTCACTTCCATTGAACGCGCGGAAGAGTACAATACAATATCGATGGTGCCGCGTTGAATGCATTGAGTGGACGCCTCGGGAGGGTGTGCATTGCCGGAACTACGTAAGGATCCGATTACCGGACGCTGGGTCATCATTTCCACCGACCGCGGCAAACGTCCGATGGATTTTCTTCGAGAAAGCGTTTTCCCAGGGTTGCCGCGGAATTGCCCGTTCTGCCCCGGAAATGAAGGAAAAACCCCACCGGAAATCCTGGCCTATGGCCGCAACGGTACGGGAGCCAATTCCGCCGGCTGGAGCATTCGCGTAGTCCCCAATCGTTTTCCGGCCCTGGGCATCGAAGGCGAACTCGATCGCGAAGGCGAAGGCCTGTTCGACAAAATGAACGGCATCGGCGCTCACGAAGTGATTATCGAGACGCCGCAGCACCAAACCACTCTGGCGCAGTTGCCGCAGAAATCCGTCGAGGATGTTTTGTGGGCTTACCGCGACCGCATGCTCGATCTCAAGAACGACAAGCGTTTCCGCTACGTCCTCATCTTCAAGAACCATGGCGAAGCTGCCGGCGCCTCCGTCGAACATCCGCACTCGCAACTCATCGCACTTCCCATCGTGCCGCGCCGCGTCCGCGAAGAAGTGGACAACTGTTGGCACTATTACGATGAGAAGGAGCGCTGCATTTTCTGCGACATCGTGCGCCAGGAGCGCGACACCGGCGAACGCGTCATAAACGAAAACGATCACTTCATCACCCTGGCCCCGTACGCCCCACGCTTTCCGTTCGAAATGTGGCTGCTCCCCAAGGTGCACGGCTCCGCCTACGAAAATAACCAGAGCACCATGTACGTGGCGCTTGCGCAAATGCTGAAGGATACGCTGATGCGGATGGACGCGGTGCTCGATCGTCCCGCCTTTAACTTCATGATTCACACCTCTCCCATCGGGGAAGAAATTAACGATCACTACCACTGGCACATTGAGATTATTCCGAAGCTCACCAAAGTGGCTGGCTTCGAATGGGGCACGGGCTTCTACATCAATCCCACGCCGCCGGAAGAATCCGCGCGGTTCTTGCGCGAGGCGCAGATCGAAGAACCCGTCAAAAAATTGAGTTAACGCGCACCGTTTCCGCCGCGGGTTACCCACACGGTATTCCTGCGATAAAACGAATTCCAGTAGCGCTGACAGGGGTCCTGCAATTTCGCTATACTTGTAAGGTTGAGGCGCGGTACCCAAGTGGTAAGGGAGAGGTCTGCAAAACCTTTATGCGTGGGTTCGATTCCCACCCGCGCCTCCAAAATATCCGCTTTAAGTTTGTTTCAGTTATATCTTCCACTTTTTTCGTGTACCTTTGGTGTACCCTTCGTTTCCATGAGCGCCACAGGGTCTTGTTCCCACACGCGCTTCAAATCCTGCTCAAGTTGCTCTTGACGAGCGCGTACCATCAGCATTGGGCTGGCATTATCAACGGACTTTGAGGATCGCGGAGTGGAAGAAATACTGGCCGGCGCCGATGCCGCCTTATATGCCGCGAAAGGCGCGGGCAGAAATTGCGTTCGGAGGGCGCAACCAGCGCGGGGTGCGCAAATCAGTGAAGTTCCGAAGGAAGATACCGAGAGCCTGCCAACCCGATAATTCCCATCTTCCGGATCGTTTCAAACAACCGTCACTTAAACTTCGCTCGGCTTTGCTCCATCATCTGTCGCATGGCCGCCGTAGAGCCCGGGGCGCGCTTCTCGCGCCAGACTTCCAAACGCTTGCAAGTCTCTTCAATGCCCAAAAAAAGAGTTGGATTCCGGAACGCCGCACGCCATGTCGGTACGATGGACCGCATGCGATCCCAGACCACCCAGATCTCGCCATTACTCTCGAAAAATAGTTCGTCGTTGATCAGTCCGCGATTCACGATGCTCGCCACCATTTCCCAGTAGCTGATCACCATCCGGATATACGTGTTCTCTTGGCTGCCCTGAGGGTACTTGACCATCAGTTCTTCGGGAGTGCCCGCGTGGAAATTCTCCACGAACCACGCGCGCGCTTCTCTCAAACGAGGTTCCCGCCGAAGATCGTACAGCCGCAGCATAAGATTCACTTCTTCGTAATTAACCTGTGCCATGACGAACTCTCCTTCGATTCTCAGACGCTCGGTGCCGGTGCTCCCGGCAGATGCGCCCCGGAAGCTGGAACCAGCTCCACGCGTTGCACATTCGACAGCGGAATGCCCTGCCGTTGAAACTCCAGTTGTATCCTGCGCCGCAATTCCCGCGACACATCATCTTGCCGCGTCGGCGCCGTGCGAACTTGCAGCCGTACCGTGGAACTGCTCTGATCGTACGATTGCAGTCCCAGAATCCGTGGACCATCCACCAGCGCCTGCGACCATGACGGATCATTGCGCAGTTCCGTCACCGCCGTATCCAGTGCCTGCAGCGCCCTTTCCTGTGCGACCTCCGGCGAAAACACCACGTCCACAAACGCCTGCGACCAGTCGCGACTCAAGTTGCCTACCGTGCGAATGTCGCCATTTGCCAGCGTTACCAGCGCGCCCCGGCCGTCGCGCACCACCGTCCGCCGCAACGTTAGATGCTCCACGCGCCCAATGGTGTCGGTCACCTGGATGGTGTCCCCCACCGAGTATTGGTCCTCCAGAATTATGTAAAAACCCGAAATCACATCGCGCACCAGGTTCTGCGCGCCGAAGCCGATGGCCAGGCTTGCCAGTCCCGCCACGGCCACTATCGGGGTTACATTCACTCCGAATTCCTGCGCGGCCATCAACAGCGCGAGGGCCCACACCACGGCACTGCCGCCGCTATACACGACGCCTGCCAGCGCGCGTGTTTGCTGTTCACGGGCCTGTGCGGCGCGGGTCTGCGAAGCTGCGGGCTTCACTATTCGTTGGGTGATCAGGCGTAGCAGCCGGTTGATCAACGGCGCGGCCGCAACAATGCCGATCAGATGAAACACGTTCGACAGGGAAAGCGTGGGAATTTCCGAGAGCAGACTGGACATAGTGTTGTCGGGAGGCGAGTATAACATTGGTGGGGGCATGGTGCAGCCTGGGGCGAGCTGGTCCGGGGGAGGAGGGCCCATGGAGACTCGAAGAACCTTTCTGACTGGTTTAGCGTTGGTAACCGCTTGTTCCGGCCTTGCGGGCAACGTGGCGCATGGCCAAAGCCTGGTCCCGCAGGAGCCGTCACCGATTCCTGTTCCCGGCCATCCTCAGCCATCGGGTCCCGAAGTCCCTCCCGCACCGACCATCGACAAGAAAATCCTTGAGAACAACGACAAGGACATTAAGAAAAAAGTGGAACAACTTTATCAGTTAGCGAATGAGTTGCGGGAGGAAGTCGAAAAGACCGACTCGTCCAAGGTCCTAAGCCTGAATTTGGTGAAGAAGGCCGAAGAAATCGAGAAGCTCGCACACGATATCAAGAATCGCTCGAAAGGCTAGGCCCGCGGTCCTCGTGGGATTCCGCGGGAAAGCCCACTGGCGGCGTGCTTCAAGAAACGTTAAACTTGTATAGCAGCAACGTTCTGCGCGCCCGTAGCTCAGCTGGATAGAGCGCTTGCCTCCGAAGCAAGAGGTCCCGAGTTCGAATCTCGGCGGGCGCGCCATTTAAATCTCTTCGCTCCGTTCGTGAGCCTACTGGAAAATCGAAGATCGAATCAGAACAAATCCATCGGTCCCGGCAATTCCTGTTTTGACGAGACCGGCGCTCGCTCACCCTTGAAGCCGATCCGCGCTGCTGTCCCGGCTGGAGCCCCATTCTAGGACTGCCATAGTACCTACTGGTACTTTCGACCCATTTACCCACATTTTCGTGCCCCCCATTCTAGGAAGCCTGCTCTCCACAGGGCTCCTTCTCAGGCAAGAGGTGTAATGCGCGCAATTGAGCCGACGGATCCGCCGCAGAGTTCCAATGGCCCGCAGGTTCCAGCCCGACCATCGCAAAGTGGGCCTCGCTACCCCGTGCTCGACGGCCTGAGAGGCTTTGCGGCCCTCGGAGTGGCAATTGTTCATTACCTGTTCGCTCCTGCCCACGAATTGCCAGTAATCTTCCGGATTACCTATCTTTTGGAAATGACTCCCTTGTCCTTGGATCTTTTCTTCATCCTGTCGGGTTTCCTGATTGGGGGTATTCTTCTCCGGGCCCGCAGCAAACCTGACTATTACAAAACATTCTATCGAAGACGCTTCTATCGGATCCTTCCGCTCTACTACGCGTGGATTGCCCTGTTCTGCGTCCTCTACTTTGTGGCTCAGGGTTGGGGCTTGGCGCCACCACAAGGCCGCAGCACATTGCTGTATCTCGGGTCATTCGTATTCTTATTCCAGAACTTCTCTCCCGCGATTATCCGCAGCACGTACATAGTCCAGCCCACCTGGACGCTCGCTCTCGAAGAGCATTTTTACCTCCTTATACCTTTATGCATTCGTCGTATGAGTTCTCGTCGCTTGGTTCAGTCACTCATCGCTGCCATTGTGCTCGCCCCGGTCTTCCGTGGTGTACTTTTCAAATACATCGGAAACCGCAGCGATTGGGCAGATATCGCGGCGCGTATCTGGTCTCCCTGCCGTGCTGATGCCTTAGCGATGGGCGTTCTTCTTGCCGTAATTTGGAGTTCGCAACCTCAGAAGGAATGGGTCCAGAAAAACGTATCTTTTTTCACCTGGGGGATGTTCGCCAGTTCCGGAATCGCGATTCTTTTGGATTGGATGGCCGGAGCGAACTTCCATTTCTGCCGCTTTCTCCACGTCTCCTTGGGACGCAGTGCCGTCGAGTTTGCTTGTTTCTGCCTGATCGTGTTTCTCCTCTGTCGCCCGCACTCTGGTTTCGGCAGGTTTCTATCGACCACTACCATGCGAGAGTTCGGAAAGATCAGTTACTGCCTGTACGTCATACATTGGGGCGTCTTCTGGATCATCTTCCGCTTTGTTCTGCACGCCCGCTTTGGCGAGCGGCTGTGGGTGGACTTCTCGGTTATCCCCATCGCCCTGCTGATTTCCATCGGCATAGCCCAGCTATCCTGGAAATACTTCGAACATCCGTTGCTCCAGCGAGCTCACCGCGTGCCGCCGCCGGTTCCCGTTGCGGCCATTCCCGGCCAGCAAGCCCAGATCGCTTGAGAGCGTTGATTCGGTCGCTGGCGATCGCGGCGAACGTAAATCAATTCGGCACACCTGTCCTTTAGTACGGTGGGCTGTCCCGCCATTTGCCCCCACACTTCATTCATCGAGCAGGAGGCCGGAATGAGCCCGAGACACAGCTTCGCCGAAATGAAGGCGGAGCAGCAGCGCATGACTGCCAGTTGGAAGGCCGAAGGCCGCCAGAGCGAAGCCTGGGCTGTCGCCGACCCGGAGATCGTGGAGATCTTCTCTGCGGGCATCGCTTTTGGTCTCAGCGTCGCCCGTCGCAAAGACCGCGACCCGCTCTATTCGCCTGATGAATGGCGCAAAGCGCTGCGCGAAGCCGTGGAAAAAGCCGCCACCCTCGAAAGTGATCTGGAAAAGGCCAAGCAAGGAATGCAGAAGAAGTAGAGTTGTTCCGCCCTGGTAGCGCTGGCTTCCAGCCGTTTCCCGCTATTACTTCCCGCTGGTATTGTTCGCTGCCTGCCCTGACCCGGTCTGCCAATACCGGTTGAACCCAATATAATCCGACGGCATGTTCGCGAGAATCGTGCGGCGTAACTCCAATATGTCGATGCTACCGATACGCTTGTAGAGCACTTTCCCATCGGGATCGATCAGCACGGTGTAGGGCACGGCCGATTCCCAGGTGGGGTCGAAAGCCTTCTGCAGAGCCGCGGTGTCATCCGAAGCAAAAAGCAAATTGCGGCTGGTCGCGTGCTTCTTCTCCAGCATTTTCATCACGCCGTTTTTCTCATCCGGCATGTTCGCCGCCACCGTCACCAAATCAAAATCGCGCACCTTGTACATCTGGAAAGTGTCCTGAAAATCCTCGAACTCATCGATGCACGAGCCGCACCAGGTAGCCCAGAAGCTCACCAAAAGCATATGCTTCGTGGGGTTGGTACGCAGCTTCTTCAAATCGTCGGCTGTGGCCATCTCCAGTTTTACCGGCTCGGCTTCGATTTTTTGCAATGCCGCGATACGAGCGGCGGACTTCTCTTGCCATTTCGTGGAGCAGCCGAAGACTCCGGTGTGTTTTACTTCCACTTCATGCCCAGCAAGCAACGCATCGATGGCGTTGCGCGCATCATTTGTCTTCACCTGCTCGATGCGGTAACTGTTGTCGATGCGGCCCTCGTAGCGCAGTTTGCGTTCCTTATCGAAAATGAAAATGTGGGGTGTAGCTTGCGGGCCGTAAGCGCGCGTTACCGATTGCGTTTCGCCGTCGTAGAGATAGGGGTAGCGCAAGTGCTTGTATTCCACGCGAATTTTCATTTCCTCCAGCGAGTCGCTGATGTCGGAGGAATCCAGTTCATCGATGCGGATGGCCTTTGGGTCGTTGGGCTGGATCGCCACCACCGCTACGCCGCGATCCTTGTAGTCGTCCATCATTTGCTGAATCCGCTGCTCATACATCTGGGAAATCGGGCAATGATTGCACGCAAACACCACCGCCAGCACCGGACTCGCCGCGTAATCGCTCAGCCGATGAACCTTTCCATCCACGCCCGGCAACGCAAAGTCCGGAGCCGGCGATCCTAGCGCCAGAATCGGATGCGCCGTTTGCGCCCACGTTGGAGTTAGCAGAACGAAAAACAGAATCGCGCGCCACATTGGTATGAACCTCCGGACCCAAGCCATGTTTGCGACGATTCGTCACCGCGCCGCGCGCATGACCAAATTCAATTTTACGCTCACTGTGCCGAGGCTGCAGCCTCAACCACGCCTGCGTCTTCGCTCTTCTCTGTACCTTACTGCGCTGGAAGCGGACGCGGCGTTACGTCTGCGTTTACCAGTCCCATCGCCCACTTGATCGCTTCCAAATACATTTTCTGCATTCTTGGATCATCCCAATTTGCATCCACGTGCCCCAGCGTCGAGTAATACACGCGGCCCTTGCCGTACTGTTTGGCCCAGGTCACCGCGAAATCATTGTCCTTGCGATGCACGCGGGGATTCTTCAGGTCCAACTTCGAAGCGTCCAGCCGCATCAGCACTCGGCATTTATCGCGCGAAAATTCCTTGATCTGGTAGATTTCATCGCGCAGCACAAAGGATTTCCCCCACTGCGCCATCCCCGGAAAACTCGGGTCTTCCACTACAATCGGCGCATCGAACGTGCCCCACGGGTGCTCGTCGAAATATCCGCCGATCATATCTCCATACGCCGGCCAGTCCGTAAACGTGATCGTCGCGCTGTGTACGCCCACGAATCCCTTGCCATCGTCGTGCACGAACGAAAGCAGCGCGGCCTTCTGCTCGTCGTTCATTTCCAGATTGCCGCCGGTATAAAAAAGCACCGCGTCGAAATCGTTCAGATTCTTGGCGTTGAATTCCAGCTTCTTCTTGGTCAGGATTTCGGTATCCGTGCGGATCGTGGTGTCCCAAATACCCGATTCGCGCCCCAGTCGTTCGATGGTGGCCATTGCGTGAGAAACCGCCTCGTGGCGATAGCCTTTCTCCTCGCCGATCACTAACAGATGTTTCTTCGGCTGTGCTTCGGTCTGCGCCAGACAACAACGCACGCCAAACATCGCACTCAGTACTACAAATAGGGTGAGAAGCTTTCTCACTTGTGGCCTCCTTGCGACACCTGCGGCGTTTTTTCGGTTCCCAACCAGAGAATCGCGTTGGCAAACAGCTTGTTTTGCGTTTCATTACCGAACACGTTTTCCCCGTGTCCCTGATTCATGTACAGCATCCGGTATCTGGTGTTCGTCCACACAATCGGCATGTCGCCCTTGGTAATCACATCCTTCACGCCAATCGGATAATTGGACGGATCCAGCGTGACTAGCACCTTCACGTTTTTATTGAGCCGTGGGCTTGGTTGCCACTGATACCACTCGTTTGACGGCGCCAGATAACTCTCCGGCAGTCCTTTCGTCACCGGATGATTCGGATCATCGATGGTCAATTTTGCGCGTTGCACTGGCCAGTTATTCGTGTAGAACACTGCTCCACCCAGAAAATCCACGAGCCACGGCCACTTGGTCGACTCGTCGTTGTAACCGGCGATGTGCAGCCCCAGCCAACCTCCGCCGTGCTCCATATACTTCTGAAATCCGGCTCTTTGCGCGTCGGTGTGCGGAAAATCATTCACCCACAGAATCACCTGGTACTGTTTGGGATCGATGTCATTCAGTTTGTCCCAATCCGTCGTGGTATCGAATACGAAGTTATCTTTCACCGCCAATTGCTTGAAGAACGCCAGCCCCTCATTGCCGGTCACAACGTGCGCGGTTTCCACGTTCGTCGAATAAAAAGCCAAGGCCTTGAACTTGGGAGTCTGTGCCTGCAGGTCTGCGCACAAGCCCAGCGTAACGAGAACGGCAACGCACAACGCCTGCGCGCACACAACAATCCGACTGACCACTTCTCGATTTACAGTTGCATCGTTCCTCATCTCCGTGCTCCTATTCGCCTGCGGCCCAGAAAATCGCATTTTTCACTAATTGCACGTACGCCGGATTCTGAAACAAATCCGCATGATGTCCCATGAAAATGTAAACGTTCCTGGCCTTCACGTGCTCGTTCGTCCAAACCACCGGATGGTCGCCCATCTTGATTTCGGTGGCTGGCGTGTACGTCTTCTCATCCACGCTGGCCAGCACATGCACGTTGGGCCGCGGCGATTTGTCGTAGGTGTAAAATTCTTCGTTCTCGATCACAAACGATGCGGGCACGCCTTTCATCACCGGATGATTTTTGTCTTCCACATTCACGGTTCCGGTAACAAATGTCGCCACATAATTCTTGAAGCGGATCCCGCCCATAAAATCGCGGAACCATGGCCAGATAGGAAAGCCGTCAAATTCTCCCAGCAACGTCGCGTGATGGAACCCGATCCATCCACCTTTTCCTTCCTCGATGTACTTCACGAACGCGGCTTTGGCCGTGTCCGTCCAGTTGTAGGGAGGATAATTCAGCTGGATGAATAGTTTGTATGCGGCGAGGAACGCATCGTTAATCTTTTCCGTATCCTCAATATAGTCGACCGTGAAATTGTTCTCTTTCGCCAGGTTCCCCAGCCAGATCTTCGCCGCGTCCACGAACGGCTGGTGAATCCCGTCATGCTCCGCCAGGGCAATCACCCGAAATTGCGGAGCTTTCTCTTGCGCTCCCAAGTGCAGCGGCTGGAACACGAAAGCGGTTAGCAGCAACAAAAACAGCATGATGCGGTGGGACGATCGTGTATTGGTGAAATTCATCGTTGCGTCCTCCATGGGCTTTGTGGCCAGGGCCATCCGTGGAGCGAACCTGAAGTTTCGAACGGTGCACGCCGGGATTTCTGCCAAAACCCCGGCCCTGGAATACTTCCGTTACTTCGACCGGGAATGAGTAAGGTGATCTTCAGAAACATGGAGAGGAGAAGAACGCCCATCGCGTATCCGGCTGGTGGGAGGCGCGAGAATTCCTTCGCAAAGTAACTTCGTGGCGAAAATAACAATAAATAAGGGTGGGTTCAAGCACTAAATAAGGAATGTTCAGAAAGTCCCAAACGGCAGGAAAAATCTCTCGCGCCAGCTACCATCAAGGTTCAATCAGGAACAGTGCTGGCCTTACTATTCCATCTCGAAGGTAATAAACGTCAGCTTGCCACTGCGTTCCACTTGTAACGCGGCAGGATCGCCGGGTTTCAGCTTTCCAAACGCATTGCGCAGATCGTCCATGCTTTTGATGCTTGCGCGATTGAACGAGTGGATCACATCGCCTTCCTGCAACCCAGAATCTAACGCCAACCGATTTGCCACCGTAGCGGTCACCAGAACGCCGGAAGGAATCCGTAACGGTCCAACAAGTTCTTCGACTTCGCGCGTAATCGTGACGCCAATGATTCCCAGCTTGGGGATTAGATCCGTTGCCGGATTCGCTAAATCCGCCAACCGGCTAAGGTCGTGCTGCGGCTCCAGCACCGGCACGTCCATGCTGATTCGCTTTCCGCCGCGTACCACGGCGAGATTCACTTTGTCACCCTGGGTACGCAAATAGAGGCTCAACGTGAACAGCGCGACATTGTCCACGGGGAATCCGTCGATCGCTTCGATTACGTCCCCGGGACGCAGGCCCGCGCGAGCGGCCGGTCCGTCTTCATCGACATCCGCGACCACTACGCCTGGCGTTTCCGCGATTCCTAAGCCGCCAGACAGGTCCGGAGTCAGCGATTGCAGATCCGCTCCAATCGTGCGCCGCCGCACGCGCCCGTATTTTCGTATCTGCCCATATGCATAGCTCGCAATGCCGCTCGGAATCGCGAAGCCGATTCCTTCGTTTCCACCCGACTTTGTATAGATGAACGTGTCAATTCCCACTACGTTGCCATCCACGTCGACCAGCGGTCCGCCACTGTTCCCCGGATTAATCGCTGCGTCCGTCTGGATGTAAACCATTGGATCGTCCGGGTCAGGCTGCCGCAGCACCGAACTGACCAGTCCGAAAGTCACGGAATTTTCCAAGCCTTCCGGACTGCCAAACGCCAAAACTACTTCGCCTTTGTGCAACCGGTCGTAATGCGCAAACGGCAATGTGGGTAATCCCGTCGCTTCCACCTTCAACACCGCAAGATCGATGGTTTTGCTGAAGCCCACAATCCGGGCGTTCAGGATGCGTCCTTTGGATTTCAGCATGGCAGGTGCCTGCGCATCGGCGCCGATCGGTGGCGTCAGTACAACGCGCACGCGATCCGCGCCTTTCACCACGTGATAATTCGTAAGAATGTAACCGTCCGGGTCGACGATCACCCCGGAACCGAGGCTGCGTTCCCTTGCAAACGGGCTGGGGCCTTTCGTGTCGTCATCATCCTCGTCGTCCGTGCCATAGCCCGTCACTTGCACTTCTACCACCGCTGGCGAAACGCGCTTCACCAGTGATTCGAATGCCGCGCTCATTTCATGAATCACGTCCACGCCGGCCTTCGCCGGAGCCGACTGCGGAGGCGGCACCTGGCCCTGCGCGAGTGCGCCCGCAGCCAACAGAAACGCGGCACAAAACCCCAAACCCAATATTTTGCCGGCGAAACGCGTCATGCTATTCCTGGATATCTCCCCGACCCTCACTGATCCCACCTTTTCCCGTTTTCCAACCGTCGCGCTCACTTCTCCGCTCCGTGCCCGGGCGACATGCTCTCGCTCGACCCTTCCCACTTCACGATTTTCAGGTCCAACACAAAAATCGAATATAGCACCGGCACGAGTAGCAGCGTGATGAACGTAGCCACTCCCAGGCCACCAATCTGCGCGTAACACAGAGGCTGCCACAAGGGGCCACCATGCACCGCCAACGGAAACAGCGCCAGAATCGTAGCGCCCACGGTGATCATCACTGGCCGCAGCCGCACAATCCCTGCATCCAACAGCGCCAGTTCCAATGGCTCGCCTTTTTCGTGCATCTCCTCGACTTGCTTGAACATTTTGATCTGCCGATTACTGCGCTTTCTTGCGCAAGCGCCGGCACACTTGTCACCGTTAGCAGGAACAAGAGGCTCAGGCCACGGATTTTCAACACGATGCTCCCGAAGGATTCTGTAGGTGCGCTGGCTATTTTCGGGCGGCGAAAACAGCGGCTTTCGAGAAGTCTTATCTCTCTCAAAGAGAACGACGTGCGGCGAACTTTATAACTCCAACCGCAATCCTGTCAATCAGAATTGGTCCGTTCTACCGCACCAGAATATTTCTTGCTTCGTGCGGAAACCCGATGCTAGATTCCAACGCCGCCCGGTCCGACAGCGCGGCTTTTGCGCGTGGCGCTCTCGGCTCCAGTTTTTCTGGCCATTCGACATCCGATTCATTTCGCTATGGAGATCATCATGAGAAAGAATCGTCTAAGGGTTTTTGCACTCGGTCTGGCCACTTTGTTGTTGGCGCATTGCGTCGTTGCTCTTGCGGCCGACGAGCCCTCGAACGTCGCCGGTACCTGGAATGTTTCCGTATCCGGCGCAGCGGGCAGCGCCCAGCAAACCATCGTGCTCCAGCAAGACGGCACTAAGATTTCCGGAACATTCAAAGGGCCTCGCCAGTCCGGCCCCCTCGAAGGAATGGTCGACGGCAAGAACATCTCGTTTCACGTCAAAACACATGTCCCGCTCGATTACAAAGGGACGATAGACGGCGACACCATGAAGGGCACCATGACGGGTAAGGGTAAAATGGGCGATTGGACGGCGACGCGCGCCAAGTAAATTACTTTGCTGCGCGCATGGCGGTGCGTCAACTCGACAGACGACGTCCTCTAGCGGAACCGGCGTATCACCAGGTTGTGCCGGTCAGAGCGATACATGCCCAGCACATACACGATGACCGAACCTCGCGTGGAGTAGATCACTTGACGGATGCGGAGTAGCGGCTCGCGCTTCGGTACTTCCAATAGTTCAGCGGTGCGCGGATCTGCGGCCGTCGCGTCGACTTCCTCATCCGCGTAACCCAGGACCACGTTATAGCGGCGCTCCAGAATGCCGAACAGCGATTCGCGCTCCAGTGGTTCCGACAATAACCCCGCGAAATGTCTCGCCGAGAAATAACAGGTTTCCAGCGCAAAGGGTTCTCCCGCGGTATGGCGCAACCGTTCCAATTTCAAAACTTGGCTTTTCGGGGCCAGCGACAGCCGCGCGGTCGCTTCTTCTTCGTCGTCGACAATTTCCGAGAATAGTACCTTCGAGCCGACCGTCAGGCCCCGGCTTCTCATCTGCTCCGTGTAACTCATCAGCTTGTTGAAGTGAATCTTCGGAGTAGAGACAAATGTCCCCACGCCGCGCCGCCGCTCGACTACGCCTTCTTGTTCTAGCGTTGCCAGGGCATGGCGGGCGGTCATCAGACTGACTTCGTGGATTCTGGCTAATTCTCGTTCCGAGGGCACTGCGTCTCCCGGACGCAACCCCCCAGAGTCGATCACCTTACGGATAGCACCCTGAATCCGCTGATACGCCGGAACGCCGTTTCGAACTTTTACGGGCATGTGATGTCCCTCGACCGGCGCGGCAGATGCGGAGATTTGTCCAAACAGTCATTGCGCTTCAACTAAGTCTCCTAGAATCACACCCGCTGCGTGGATCTCTTCTTTACGCGCACCTATGGCTCGCACCATCTACGCCGAGTTGGGCGATGCTCTGATCGCCCCCGACCGAGCGACTCTGCCCGGTCCTCCAGGATTTCACAGGTGCTATAGTGCACGTGTCTTGGTTCCCTTATAAATTAAGAATTTCTGCTTGACAAGTATTTCTTAGTGCTATATAGCTACATACAACGCGTCAGCTCATTTGCTGACTTGGGGTGCTTGTCGTTGATTTCTGTTTGTTACAAGCCGGGGAGACGCTGCTCGTGGACCACGAGCAGTTTGGGAGGATCTTTATGAAAAAATTGCACTCTGTGGCGTTGGCACTATGTTGCCTTACGCTTGTTTTACTGATTTGCGGGGCGAACGCCACCTTCGCTCAGGAAGTAACCGCTACCGTCGCGGGCACAGTTACTGACCCGAGTGGTGCGGCGATTGTGGGCGCCGCCGTCACGGCGAAGTCTGTCGAACGCGGCATCACCTATACCGGCGTCACCAACGATTCGGGTCTGTACCGCATCGCGCAGCTCCCTGTTGGTAACTACGATCTTCGCATCGAGAAGACGGGTTTCCAGGCTGCCGTGTACCCGACATTTACTCTGTCTCTAAACCAAGTCGCTCGTTTCGATGTCGAATTGAAGGTCGGTCAGGTTAGCCAGACCATCGAAGTCACCGGCGCTGCTCCTGTCCTCAAGACCGAAGCAACGCAGGTCGATACCATTATGAACGCGGCCACCAATGACAACCTGCCTCTCGCCTCCCGGAATTACGTGCAGTTGACGCTCCTTGCCCCTGGCTCGGTTACCACCGACCCCAGCAGTTTCGTTAGCGGAAACAACACTGGCGGCTACGGCGCGCGTCCGCTCATCAACGGCAATCGCGAACAAGCCAACAACTTCTTGCTTGATGGTATGGACAACAACCAGGTGTCAGATAACCTCCTGGGATACGCTCCGGCTCCGGATGCTATTCAAGAATTTAACCTAGTCACCAGTAACGCCCCGGCCGAATTCGGCAACTTTATGGGCGGCATCGTCAGTGCGAGCATCAAGTCCGGTACCAACAGCTTCCATGGCGACATCTGGGAATATCTCCGGAATGACGCACTGAACGCGAACAGCTGGTCGAACAATTTCAATACGAAGAATGTGGGTACCGCCTTGGCCCCAAGTTATGTCTGGGACCCACTTCCTAAGGCCAAGTTGCGTTGGAATATGTTCGGCGGCACTGTCGGGGGACCGATCATTAAGAACAAACTGTTCTTCTTCGCGGATTATCAGGGGCAGCGTTACGATATTCCTGCCTCTTCCTCGACCTTCAACGTCTTTTCGGCCGCCGAGCGGCAAGGCGACTTCAGCGCGCTTCTCGCCGGTTCCAGCCCCGTTCAATTGTACAACCCGTGCGTTTCCTTCACGCAACCCTGCACCCCATCTTCGCCCGCAGCTGTCGTTCGTCAGCCTTTTCCGAACAACCGGATTCCGCTGGCCATGATGAGCCCGGTGGCACAGGCCCTGTTCTCCTCTTCGCTTTATCCGACGGCCGCTGGCACTGGACTGCAACAGAATGCCATCAATTACAATTCCAACCAGTTCAACGTCGACCAAGGTGATCTCAAGGTCGACTACAAGCCTAATGATAAGGACAGTATCTCGGGCCGTTTCACCCGTTCTTTCCAGAACAACCCGTCGAATAACACGTATGCACTCGACTCCAACGGTTTGTCGACCACGCCAATCTATAACATCGTCGGCGATTGGACCCGGGTGATTAACCCCAACCTCGTGAACGACGTCCGCTTCGGTTGGAGTCACGTCACCGTGAACAACGGCACTTCTTGGGATTCCAGCGTCGGTCAGTTCGGCAATACCCTCGGTATCGGCAACGGTAACCCTACCGGTCTCGACGGACTGCTGGCCATCCAGTTCGCCAATTCCTTCGTCAATAGCTTCGGGTCCGCGGTAACCACCGAGAACTTCGACGATCACGTCTGGCAAGCGGAAGACGCCGTCACGTGGACTCGTGGTCGCCACACCTTGAAATTTGGCGGCCAGTTCAATCATGAAATCATCAACACCTTCTACGCCGGCAATAACGGCGAGTTGGGCTACCTGAACTACAACGGCCAGTTCACCGGCAGCGCCACCGGAAGTGCGGTGTCGGGTGATGGCGGTGCGGACTTTTTCCTGGGCCTTCCCGATTCGTTCGGTCGCGGTGTGAGCACCGGCAAAACTTGGGAACAGTCCGAAAATGTTGTTGGCATCTACGCAGCAGACACCTGGCGGGTTTCGGAACGCCTCACCTTAAACCTGGGGTTGCGTTACCAAATATTTACTCCTTGGGTGGAGACCAACGACCAGCAGTCCAACTACAATATGGCCACCGGCAATTTCGACCTCGCCAACCAGAATGGAGCCAGCAGATCTCTCTATAATGGCTTCTATGGTGGTAGAGCCTTCGAGCCGCGCCTCGGCTTTGCCTACACTCCAGGCGGACGCTTCGGCACCCACACCGTTATTCGTGGTGCCTTCACCATCTCCTCTTATCTTGAGGGGACCGGCACGAACCTCCGCTTGCCCTTGAACGCTCCTTTTACCCCGGCCGAAATCAATGCTAGCTATGCCGGGCAGAATCTGCCGCTCACTACCTCGACAGACGGTATCGTGGGCGCGGGTTCGAACGCATCCTGTGCCGCTCCAGCTTACGCTTGCTATGCTGGCGCGTACATCCGCGTTTGGGATCCGAACGTGCAGCCGGCGCTCGATGACCAGTGGAACCTGACGATTCAACACCAGTTCTGGGGCGATACGACCTTCCAGATTGGCTATGTTGGTCAGCGCGGCACTCACTTGATGGTGCCCTTCGACTACGCTCAGCGCGTGCTGAATTCCGACGGTACTACTTCACCGAGCCCCTTCTTTGTTAAGAATCCGAACCTGTACAATGCCCTTAGCAACGGCGGCACAACTGGCGCTTATGTATCGGGCACACAGTCGAACGGAACCATGTCCTACAACTCGCTGCAAGCCGTCCTGCAGAAACAGATGACCAAGGGCTTGCAATACCAGGTGTCCTACACCTACTCCAAGTGCATGTCGGATAGCACCGGCTACTACGGCGCTTGGAATAACGCCCTCAGCGCTTCGGCGTATTGGCAGAACGTCTACGACCGGCACGCGGAGTGGGCGCCCTGCTACTACGACGCTACCCATGTCCTGACAGCCTATGCCATCTATGAACTTCCTTTTGGCCGTGGCAAGGCCCTCGGGCATGACATGAACAAGGTCGTCAACGCCGTGGTGGGTGGTTGGCAAGTCGCCCCGATCGTCACCTTCCGCACGGGCTGGCCTCTGCCGGTCGGCGGGGCCGACAACTCCGGAACCTATAGCCGCGGTGCACGCGCCGATTGCAATGGCCTCCCAAGTATTACGGGAGAAACCCCGATCACTACGCCCGGCGTCGGTGGATTCCAGTGGTTCACCAACAATGGCAACTTCACCAACGCCCCCGACGGCACCTTCGGCAACTGCGCTCCGCAGCTCTCCGGGCTCCGCAGTGCGCACTATACCGATGTGGACTTGGGTCTGGAGAAGAACTTCCAGTTGACCGAGCGGTTTAAGTTCCAGTTCCGCACGGACTTCATCAACGCTTTCAATCACGTACAGCTCAATGCACCGAACGTGGGCCTTGGCGCCGGCATGGGCGAAGTGCAAAGTGCCCAGCCTTCCAGGAACATTCAGTTTGCGCTGAAGCTCTACTATTAGTCGCAGTCCACGTATAATGAGGCAGGCGTACACCCCCGCCTGCCTCATTTCTTTTTTGTGGCCATCTTCTTTTGTGGAGTCAGGTCCGGCACAATCGGCACCCACAGCATGTCCATAAATCCCGGCATTCGTATCGTATTCTGTGTCTCCTCGATAATCCTCCTGCTATCTACTTCCGCCTCCACGGCTCAGCAATCCAAACCCGCCGCCACAACTGCGACTGGCTCTTCGCTGACTACGGAACAAGCTCTTGCCTTGGCTCAGCAAGGGCACTGTAAGGAAAGTCTTGCGGCCCTCAAGCACGCGATGAGCGCGCAGATTCCCGCCGATACCAAAAAACAGGCTGGTGTTATGGGGCTCCGTTGCTCGATGACCGTCGACAATCGCGAAGCTACCACTGATTTCATCCATCTGCTCAGCAGGCAGTTTCCGAAGGACCCCGACATTCTCTTTATCGTGGTACACGCGTATTCCGACCTGTCCTCCCGCACCGCGCAGGATCTTGCGCGCACGGCCCCGCAATCCCTTCCTGCGCATAAATTGAATGCCGAAGCCTACGAAATGCAGGGCAATTGGGACGCCGCCCAGCACGAGTACGAAATCATGATTGAGAAGGATCCCGATGCACCCGGGACGCACTTCCTGCTTGCCCGGGTCTTCCTTTCGCGGCCAGACGCCGGCCCAAAC
The DNA here is from genome assembly GCA_963759275.1 of Candidatus Acidiferrales bacterium. GTDB lineage: Bacteria > Acidobacteriota > Terriglobia > Acidiferrales > UBA7541 > Acidiferrum. The sequence goes on from CAVWYZ010000011.1 coordinate 173,415, forward strand.
GCCCCGGAGCGTGCGAAAGAAGAACTAAAGAAAGAATTGCAAATTGACCCCAACAATGCGGGTGCCCACTATATTCTGGGCGAACTGGCCCGCAGGGCGAATAACTGCGCAGAAGCGACGCCGGAATTCCAGCAAGCTGCGAAGCTCGATCCCACATTTGCTGAGGCTTTTCTTGGTTGGGGTTTCTGTCTGGTGGAATTGAAAAAGTATGAGGAGGCCATTCCTCCCCTGCGCGCGGCCGAGAAGCTTACCCCCGGAAATCCCGCGATCCACTTTTCTTTGGCGACTGCTCTGGCCCGTACGAACCAAACGCAAGAGGCGGAAAAGGAATTTGCCATTCATCGCAGCTTAACCGCAACGACGCCGGCTGCGCCTGGGGCCGAGAAACCCCAGTAGAGCGACTCTAAGGAGCAATGGCAGGTAGTAAGTGGATAGGCCGAGGCCTACGTTCTCTCCAGCAGCCCCGGCAAGCCTAGTAGCTGTGCGTCAGTTGGTTTTCTAATGCCGCTACGCGCTGCCCCCGCAGACATTCCATCCCCGCATCGATCGCCTGGCAGTCCACGTCGAACAGGGACTTGTTGCGCACCTTCGCTTTGAGTAGCGCAATCGCGCTTTCTTTCGGAAGGGTATGCGTCAGTTCCAACAACGCACCGAGCATGACCATGTTGGTGGCCTTCGTGGTGCCGAGCTTATCGGCAATCTCCGATGCCGGCACACAGTAAATCATGGCCTGCTGTGGTGGAAACCCCGCCGGCAGTTTTGCGCCGTTATAGAAAACCGCCCCGTGCGGCCCTACTCGCTTTGCGAACTTGTGCAACGAAATCTCGTTCATCGCAATCAACACGTCCGGGTGCTCCGCCAGCGGCGACCCTACGCGCTCGTCCGACAGGCACACGTAGCAGTGCGCGCTGCCGCTGCGCATCTCCGGTCCATACGACGGCAGCCAGCTCACCTCACGCCCCGCGCGCATGCCCATTTCCGCCAGGATTTGCCCAAGCAGCAATACGCCTTGCCCGCCAAATCCGGCGATATTCACGCGCAAATCCGGGTGCGGCTCATGCGACGGAATCGGCTCGTTCGTGATTTCCTCCGGCGCTTCTTCCAAACGCAACAACTGATTCACGGTTACTTGTGGCACCGCGTCGTTCACCGGTTCTAGCTTGCGGTCGCGGTAGACGCCAAGCGGAAAGACGGCCAGCATCTTTTCTTCGATCCATTTGCGCGATTCCTGCGGTGTCATTTTCCAGATCGTTGGGCAAGGCGAGAGAATTTCAAGGAACGTGAATCCCGCGCTATCGCGCTGCAGTTCCAACGCCTTCCGCACGGACTTGCGCGCCTTCATGATGTTTTTGTTGTCGTGCAAAGATACGCGCTCCACATACACCGGGGCTTCGAGCGTAGAAAGCAACTCCGACATGTGCAGCGGGTAGCCTTCGTTGGACGGTCTCCGGCCCCAAGGCGAAGTCGTGCTGTGTTGGCCCACCAGCGTCGTGGGTGCCATCTGGCCACCGGTCATTCCGTAGATCGCGTTGTTCACAAAGAATACGGTGATCTTTTCGCCGCGATTCGCTGCGTGAATGATTTCTGCTGTGCCGATCGCCGCAAGGTCGCCGTCGCCCTGATACGCAATCACCATGCTCGTGGGCACTGAACGTTTCACCGCCGTGGCCACCGCCGGCGCGCGCCCGTGCGCCGACTGCACATTGCCCATATCGAAGTAATAGTAGGCGAACACCGAGCAGCCTACCGGACTTACGAAGATCGAGCGGTCCTGCACGCCCATGTCGGCGATCGCCTCTGCAATCAGCTTGTGCACCACGCCGTGCCCGCAGCCCGGGCAGTAATGGGTCTGATTCTGCAGCTCCGATTTCCGCTCATACTTTTCATAAAAAACGGGTGACTTTGACTCGATCACTTTGTATTCGTCCACAATGCCACCTCTTCCGATCATTCCGTTATTTGACGCGGCTTAAACGCCCCACTCCGCCACCATACCCATGCGTTCAAACAATTCCTTGCACACTTCGTCGGCCAGTGGGACGTTTCCTCCGGTCCGGCCGTAGAGTTCCACGTTCACTCTTCCGTCCAGCGTCAGCCGAACGTCTTCCACCATCTGGCCGGTGCTCATTTCCACCACCAGCACCATCTGCGCGCGCCGTGCCGCTTTGCGCAAAGCGTCGGCAGGGAAGGGCCACAGGGTTATCGGGCGGAACAGTCCGGCGCGGAGTCCTTCTTTTCTCGCCATATCCACTACGCTGCGGAGTACGCGCGAGGTGATTCCGTAACCCACCAGTAGCACTTCCGGATCATCGGCGTTGTACAACTCGTGCCGCGTTTCAACCTCCGCGGCTTTCTTGTATTTCGCGTCCAGTTTCATCACGTGCGCTTCCAGTTCGTCCGGCTCCAGATAAATCGACGAGATCAGATTCTTTCGCGTCTCGGCCGTTCCTTGAACGGCCCAGGGTTTCGCCGGCTGCTTGGTCTCGCGCGCTTCTAATTGCAGCGGCTCCATCATTTGTCCAATGAACCCATCCGTCAGAACCACGGCGGGATTGCGATAACGGTCTGCCAGATCAAAGGCCAGCATCGTCAGGTCTGCCATCTCCTGCACTGACGCGGGCGCCAGCACCAGATTTTTATAGTTCCCGTGGCCCCCGCCCTTTACTACTGCGAAGTAATCGCTTTGTTCCGGCGCAATGTTTCCCAAGCCCGGGCCGCCGCGTACCACGTCGACCACCACGCAGGGCAGTTCCGACCCCGCCAGGTACGACATGCCCTCCTGCATCAGGCTCAACCCCGGCCCCGAGGACGCGGTCATCACGCGCATGCCGGCAGAAGCCGCGCCGTACACCATATTGATTGCTGCCACTTCGCTCTCGGCCTGCAAGAAGGTTCCGCCAATCTGAGGCATGTACTCGGCTGCCGCTTCGGCAATTTCGCTAGCCGGTGTGATCGGGTAGCCGTAATAGGCTCGGCAGCCCGCCAGCACCGCGCCCTTCATCACCGCAACGTTTCCCTTACAAAGTTGCCGCATGGCTTCCCTCCATTGGCGGATTTACCGGCTTCGGCGCCATCAGCCGGTACACCGTAATCGCGCCCGGTTCCGGGCACACGTAGAAACAGATCCCGCAGCCAGAGCAGCTTTCGCCGGTGTAGTGCGCCGGGTGTACGCCATAGGCGTTTAGCTCCGGAAGCAAGAGCAGGCACTTGGGTGGGCAGGCGTCCACACAAATGCCGCAGCCTTTGCATTCTTCCGTGTCGATGGTCACCTTACCTCGCGCTTGTGTAGCCATGCCTCACCTCGTCTGCACCGCCGGCCTTTGCAGCCAGCGTGTTTTTTCGCAATAGGCGTACAACTCGTCGCGGAATTTCGGATGCGCAATCTGAATCAGCGCTTCCGCGCGTTGGCGAATGGTGCGTCCATGCAGGTACGCGACACCAAATTCCGTCACCACGTAGTGCACCGCACCGCGCGACGTCACCACGCCCGCACCTGGATCAAGCATTGGCGCGATCCGCGAAATCGTCCCATTCTTCGCCGTTGCGGGAATGGCGATGATTGGCTTGCCGCCTTTGGAATGCGACGCTCCGCGAATGAAGTCCACCTGGCCGCCGATGCCGCTGTAGAAGTACGTACCGATCGAGTCCGCGCAAACCTGTCCGGTGATATCTACCTGCAATGCAGAATTTATCGCCACCATCTTGTCGTTCTGTGAAATCACCCAGGGATCATTGGTGTACCGGTTCGGATGGAATTCAAACATGGGGTTGTTATTCACATAATCGAACAACTTCTTTGAGCCCAAGAGAAACGCCAGAATGATCTTTCCACGGTGGATGGTCTTGCGGCTTCCGTTGAGCACTCCCGATTCAATCAACTGGATTACGCTGTCGCCCACCAATTCGGTTTGCACACCCAGGTCATGATGGTTCGTCAGTTCCAGTAGTACCGCGTCGGGAATTCCACCAATACCCAGTTGCAGCGTGGACCCGTCTTCAATCAGGCCGGCCACATTTCTGCCGATAGCGTGGTGGACTTCGGTAATCTGAATTGGTTTCAGTTCACACGGTGGGCGCGAAACTTCCACCACTGCGTCGATGTCTTTTACGTGCAGGAAGCAATCCCCAAACGTGCGCGGCATTTGGTCGTTCACCTGGGCGACTACGAACTTAGCGCAACGCGCCGCGGTCAATGTCGCGTCCACTCCCACGCCAAAGCTGCAAAATCCATGCGCGTCTGGCGGAGAAACTTGAATCAGCGCCACATCGATTGGCATCTGGCCGCTCTCGAACAAGTCTTCCACCTGGCTCAGAAATATCGGTGTGTAGTCTGCCCGGCCGTCGTTAATCGCCTGGCGCACATTGGCGCCTATAAACATGGCGTTGTGCCGAAAATGTTCCTCGAACTCAGGTGCGATGTAGTCTGCCCGGCCTGCGGTCATCAGGTGGAGAATCTCCACGTTCTTGACGAAGGGCGCGCGCGCCATCAGCGCTTCTACCAAAGATTCGGGTTCGGCACAGCCCGGGTGAATGTACACCCGCATATTGGACTGAATGCACTGAACGGCTTCGGCCGCGGTAACCGTTTTCCTTCGATATTCGTCGCGCCAGTTCATAGCTACCCCCGGGTGCATTGGAATCTGTTGTGATCGTGGGCTGTGCGAGGCCGACCGAGAACACACGCTTCAGTTTCCGGAGTTACCAATCTGCGGATTGTGCTTAGGGATGGAGGGGCAGGGGAACGCAGGATCCCCACTGAAGCGTCAACGATGAGTTTCGCCAGCATCTCCACAGACGCTGCCTCCCAGAAGCAAAGTGCAACTGGCTTACCATCGTCGGGTTCCTAGGTCCAGTACCAAGCCATTGTGTGGCAAGGACTTATAGTCAGACAAAGTTTTCCTTATATAAGTGTTTGGGGCTTTTGACTCATCCTCGCGCCCGCCCTGCGCCGCTTTACCCAGGCTTCGGCGGCGAGTTTTGCGGCCGCTTATGCGACGGATTCTCGGGGTGCTTCTGCAAAATTGCTGTACTCGGCACCGTTTTCTGCTGCGAAACTGGCATTGAGGTTTGTGAGCGCTGTGACCCGCAGCGGTGTATCGTTAGAAAAAGCATTAGACCATCGAGGAGTCCATGCGAAAGCTACGGTTTCTGGTCGCGCTGACGACCAACGACAACGACTATCAAATTGAACAAGCCCGGTCCGCGGAGCAAACGGCGAAGAAACTCAACGTAGATCTTCAGATTCTCTACGCGGATAACGACGCGATCAATCAAAGCACGCAAATCTTGAAGGCGGTACAGGCTGCACCTGAAGATCGCCCGGATGCCATCATCTTTGAACCCGTTGGCGGTACGGCTCTCCCTCAAGTCGCTCGCGCTGCGGTCAGCGCGGGAATCGGTTGGGCGGTGCTCAACCGCGACGCCAATTATGTTCCCGAGTTGCGGCAGGCCAGTAAGGCGCCGGTATTTACCGTGAGTTCAGATCACGTGGAAATCGGCCGTATCCAGGGGCGCCAGTGCGCCGCGTTGCTTCCCACCGGCGGCACGGTTCTTTACATCCAGGGGCCTTCGGAGAATTCCGCGGCCAAAGATCGCACGCTGGGCCTGCAGGAAGCGAAGCCGAATAACATCCACTTGATCATGCTCAAGGGGCAGTGGACCGAAGAAAGCGCGCAGCGGGCCGTGCGCTCGTGGCTGAAACTCACGACTTCCCAGAAAGCGACCATCGACATCATCGCGGCGCAAGACGATTCCATGGCGGTCGGCGCGCGCAAAGCCTTTCAGGAACTGCCATCCGAAATTGAAAAGGAGCGTTGGCTCAACCTCCCGTTCCTCGGCTGCGACGGATTGCCGAATACCGGGCAATCCTGGGTGCGCAGCGGTTTGCTGACCGCCACCATTTTTGTTCCGCCGAATAGCGGGCAGGCCATGGAAATGTTGACGGACGCGCTGCAAAACGGAAAGCCGCTGCCGGAGCGTGCCTTGACCACGGCAGTTTCTGTTCCCCCGCTGGAAGCATTGCGTCCACGCAAGTAATTTACGACTTCTAGTTTCCGCGCCCACTCCCCGGGCGTATAATTTGGCCGTCACTTCGCTCCATTCTTTTCCATCTTTTATGGAGGCTCTCGCATGAGCGCACGCCGTCCGAATCCTACCGATTCGTCTGCTAATCTTGATCGTCGACAATTTCTTGCCACGACCAGCACTGGATTGCTGGCTGCGGCAATTCCTGGTGGGTCCCATTTAGCCGAAGCCGCAAACCTTTATCCCTTGGAGGGTTCCTTGTCTCACGCACCGCAAGCGTCGACTGGCGCGAAAAAGAAAATTCCCATCGGTGTTTTTGACCCGGTGTACGCGGATCTGACTTTGGACGCGATGATCGACAAAATCAGCGCGCTGGGTCTGGAAGCCGTGGAGATCGGCACCGGCGGCTATCCGGGTTCGAACCATTGCCCGGTGGATGAATTGCTGGCGGATCCGGCAAAGGCCAAAGCGTGGGTCAAGAAGTTCGAGGATCGCGGCATCAAAGTGGCCACGCTCAGTTGCCACGGCAATCCGGTACATCCGGATCCCAAGCACGCGGCACGCGACGCCGAAACCTTCAAGAAGACGGTGCTTCTGGCGGAACGCATCGGCGTGAAAGTGATTGTGGGATTCTCCGGCTGTCCCGGTGGATCGCCCACAGACACGCAGCCGAACTGGATCACCTACCGCTGGCCGGAAGAATACGACCAGATGCTGCAGTGGCAGTGGAAAGAGAAGGTGGTGCCGTACTGGAAGGAAGCGGCGAAATTTGCGCGGGAACATGGCATCCATCGCCTGGCGTTTGAGATGCATCCTAATTTCGTGGTCTACAATCCGCGCACATTGCTTAGACTCCGCGAAGCGGTAGGCGAAGAGATTGGCGCGAATTGCGACCTGAGCCACTTGTTCTGGCAGGGCTGCGATCCGATCGAGGTTATCCATTTTCTGGGCAAACAGAAGATGATCTATCACGCGCACATGAAAGACACGGTTTTGTACCCCGAGAATGTGGCGAAATATGGCGTGCTGAATTTCGTCTTCGAGAAAGCGGACTTGCCGCTGGCTTCGGACGCGTTTCGCGCGGTCGGCTACGGGCACGGGGCCGCCACATGGAAAATGATTCTTCAGGCGTACATGGACGTCGATTATGACGGTATCCTCAGCATCGAGAATGAGGATCCTATCTTGTCCGGAGAAGTGGGCGTGGAACGCGCCGCTTACGTGCTAAAGAATGTCCGCAACGAGATACTTGGTGTCTGAGATTCCTCGCCGTCAATTTATGGGTGCGTGCGCGGCGGCCCTGAGCGCTGCCGCGGCGAGCCCAAGGGCCAGTGCATTTACGAACTGGTTTTCTCCCTCCGTGCCGAAGGCCGATCCGCTCTTTTCTGTGATGCTTTGGACCCTGGAAACCAAGCTGCCTTTCGAGCAGCGCGTCGCGAAGGTGGCGGAAGCGGGCTATCACGCGGTTGAGCTGGTCAACGAATACAATGGCTGGGCAGCGCCGGACTTTGCTCGCGCGCGGCAGCAATTTCACAGACTGAACATGGTCGTCGATGCGTGCAGCGGAATCGATGCCAGCCTTTGCGATCCCGCGCAGCGGGAACTTCTGTTGCAGCAGATCCGCGCAAAGTTGCCGGTGCTTTCCGAACTGGAATGCTCCCGTCTAATTCTTCTGACGGGGAATGTGGTGCCGGGCCTGACGCACGAACAAATGCATGCCAATTGCGTTGAATCGCTGAAGCGAGCGGCTGAGATTTGCGCGCCGCAGAAAGTGGAAATCCTGCTGGAGAACATCGATCCCGAAGAAAATCCAAAGTATTTTCTGACTTCGGTTGCGGAAGGTTTCCAGATTATCCGCGAAGTGAACCAGCCGGGCGTACGGTTTCTGTATGATTTCTTTCACGAGCAGCTCTCGGAAGGGAATTTGATCGCGAAGCTTGAGAAAAACCTGGAGCTCATCGGGCTGGTGCATGTGGCGGATGTTCCAGGGCGCCACGCACCGGGCACCGGCGAGATCAACTACGCGAACATTTTTCGCAAGCTGGGCCAGTTGGGCTACTCGCGCTACATCGCCATGGAATTTCTTCCAACCGGTGATGTAGTGACCGAATTGCGCAACGCGCGCGAATACGCGCAGAAATATCTGGCGGAGGGGCGGCAAATGGCCGCGGAGACGCTTGCGACGCGGAGCGCGGATGCATCGGCGTGAGCTATTTCGTCTGCTTTCCGCCGCAGCGGTAGCCCCGGCGCTCCCACGGGAATTGTCCTTGCTGCTGCAGCAGGCGCAACCTGCGGAGGGATACAAGTTGCGCACCTTCACGCCGCATCAGAACGACACCGTTGTGGCGATGATCGACCTGATTATCCCCGTGACCGACACGCCCGGCGCAAAGGCTGCGCGCGTGAATGAATTTATGGACCTGATCCTGACGGAGTGGGCCACCGAAGACGAGCGCAGTCGTTTTCTTGCGGGATTGAATGACATGGACGTCGAGAGCAACGCGCTGTTCGGCAGGAAGTTTATCGAGTGCACCACTTTGCAGCAGACCGCGTTGCTGCAATCCCTCGACGATGCGGTGGATTGGCAGCATTTGCCGCTTCCCAGTGCTGTAGATTTCCTGCCCGATTATCCGTGCCTGCAACTGCGGGGCGAGTTCTTCCGTTCGTTCAAGCTCATGACCATTCACGGATACTACACTTCGGAAATCGGCATGACCCAGGAGTTAAAACGAGAAATCATACCCGGCGCGTACCACGGATGCGCCCCGTTGGTTCCCGAGAAAAAGGTGTAGGCCCGGAAAATGGCAAGTACCACCTACGACGCGCTCATCGTTGGTTCCGGAATTACCGGCGGTTGGGCCGCGAAAGAGCTCACCGAAAAAGGACTGAATGTACTGATGCTGGAAGCGGGACGGATGATTGTCCCGGAGAAAGACTATGTAGAGCATGTGCCCATCTGGGAGATGAAATATCGCGGATGGGACGATCGAGCCCAGCGCGAGAAAACGCAGAGAATCGAAATCGCCTCGGGCGTGTGCGACGAATTTTCCCACCAATTTTTTGTGAATGATTTGGAGAACCCGTATACCACCGCTCCGGGAAAACCATACACGTGGGTGCGCGGGCGGCAACTCGGAGGAAAGTCAATCACCTGGGGGCGCCAGACGTATCGCTGGAGCGATCTGGATTTCGAGGCCAATGCGAAAGAAGGCATCGCCATCGATTGGCCGATTCGCTACAAAGACATTGCGCCATGGTACGACTACGTGGAAGAGTTCGCGGGAATCAGCGGACAGGCCGAGGGATTGCCGCAATTGCCGGACGGCAAATTCCTGCCGCCGATGGAAATGACTTGCGTAGAGCAGGATCTGCGAAACGCAATTGCCAAATATTACGACGACCGCATTGTGACGATCGGGCGATGCGCGGTTCTGACGCGGGTCCACAAAGGGCGCGCGGCTTGCCATTATTGCGGGGAATGCCAGCGCGGGTGCATCACGCAATCGTATTTCAGCAGCTTGAATTCCACATTGCCTGCCGCGCTGAAGACGGGGCGCCTGACCATACGGCCGTTCAGCGTGGTGCATAGCGTGATGTTCGACGCCAACACGCGTCGCGTTACCGGCGTGCGGGTGATCGACGGTCAAACGAAGCAGGCGCTGGAGTTCAAGGCGAAAGTGATTTTTCTGAACGCCGGGTCTTTCGAATCTGCACGGATTCTGTTGAATTCCGCGACACCGGAATTCTCCAACGGACTGGCGAATAGCAGCGGGGAACTGGGCCACAACATCATGGACCATCACATGGGCAGCGGCGCGGTGGGCATTATGCCGGGGCACTTGGACAAAGTGCCGTTCGGGAACCGGCCTAACGGGATCTACATTCCACGGTTCCGCAACGTGAAGAGCAAGCAGAAGGATTTTTTGCGTGGCTATGGCTATCAAGGCGGGGCGAATCGCGAAGACTGGTCGCGCGGGAGCACGTTGGCGGGCTTCGGGCCGAGCTTCAAGAAGACGCTGACCATGCCGGGGCCGTGGCGCATTGGAATCGGCGGATTTGGGGAGTGCTTGCCGTCGCATGACAACTTTGTGGAGATCGACCGGGGAAAAGTGGATGCGTGGGGGATTCCGGTGCTGCGATTTAATTGCCAGTGGAGTGAAAACGAGCTGACGATGTCGCGCGACATTGCGGTGCAGGCGGCGGAAATGCTGGCGGCGGCCGGCGCCACGGATGTTGTGGTGGAACAGAAGATTACCGAGCCGGGCCGGGCGATTCATGAAATGGGCGCGGCGCGTATGGGACGCGATCCGAAGACGTCGGTGCTGAACAGTTTTAATCAGGCGCACGATGTGAAGAATCTATTTGTTACCGATGGCGCGTGCATGGTTTCTTCTTCGTGCGTGAATCCCTCGATTACATACATGGCGCTGACGGCGCGGGCGTGCGATTACGCGGTGTCACAGATGAAAAGGAACGAGATTTGAAGGCGCTGCAAGGGCACTGGGCGAGTTTTGGTCAGCACGCCGGGAAGTCCACGAAAATTCCTTTTGGCAGGGCTCTTTCGTTATCAGAAGGTCACGTTCCAGCCAAAGAACACAGGGCTTCGATTGCCGGCAGTGTTATGTTTTCCGCATGAAGCGTTCGCTCACGAGATTACTCGCCCTGTCCTTGGTGGCGTTTTCTATTCAGGGTCCGTTCTGCGTCGCCCAGACAAGCACTAAGCCTGGCCGACCCACAGCCAAGACTGTGAAGCCCGAAACCCCGCACCTTGAGTTTGTGACCGAATATATCCGTGAGTTGGCCGCTGTTGATCGAATACGTGATGCCGGTGAAGCTGAAAACAACCAAGATAAGAAGGATGACAAGCTTCCCTTCGCGAGTGGTGTCCACACCAGCACGTTGTTCGAACTGGAATTAGGGTCGCAGGTCAAAATGCTCAACAGTATGCGCCTCAATGAGCCGTTCGATTTCCTCATCCCGAACATTACAGCCCTATACGAACACAAAATCATGCTCTGGCGAAGGATGGGTGAGATTAGCAGCGCGTTTATCGGCGGGCCGAAAGAAGGCGTGGATTATAGCAAGCTGGCGGCCGAAATGCCCAAGATAAGGGGTGAATTGGATTTCATTGACCAATCTCTGTTTGAGGTTACGCCGGGCATCTTCGCGACACTGATAGATACGAAGGCAGACTCCAAAGGTCATACAAGCCACCTGATTATCACGAAGGAGGAGAAGGCTGGATTAATTTCTAAGCTCAATGACTCCTTCGGTGCAAAGCTAGACCAGAAGGACCAAAACTACACGGTAGGCGCGGCCTCAGTTTTGAAAGCCTATTTGAACAAAGATTTCAAATGCTCTGACGAACCTTGGGAGTGACTACTGGTCTACCAGATGATACCCGATGGTGCTACCAGTGCTTGCCTCCACAAACTTTGTCATCTGATGCGTCTCGAAATTTAGAACTATGCGAAATACGACCTTGATTGCGCCGGGGCTTGTTCTGCTGACTTGGTCGCCATTCTTGTCCGCGTAAAATTCTGTGACTGCTGTCAGCGTGTGTTCCTCCCAACTTGTGACGGGGAAGGTATTCGTGGACATAACGACAGCGTCTTTCGCGCTGGCTTGCGCTTCTGTCAAGAAACATACGCCGTTGCTGTTTCCCTTGAGCACATCGTTTTGAGTCGTCACGCGGACACAGTATAGAGTCACGCCTTCGTGCGATTCCTTCCACTTACCAACGGCGAAGGCAGCGTCGATATTTCCGTTCACGGTCTGGGCATCCGCTGGCCGCCAAACGAACAGAAGAAACAAGAGAATCAAAGCTGGGCGCATCGAGCCTCCGGGTACGGCTTTAACTGATATTCAAGTACTTCCCGAACTTGTCCTTCGCAACGGACTTTTCGACAAGCTGTTCCACGAACCAAGCGGTTTGCATGTTGATTTCATTCACGATTTTTTCGTGGTCGTATCCCTCAGGAACGGGCTGCCTGAAGTCCTTATATTGGACGTTGGCTGACCTGAGCGTTGCTGCCCGCGTGGATATCTCGTCGAGATACTGCCGGATTTCCGGGCCGAAAAGAAAATCTGCTTCCGCCGTGGCCGCGCCAAACTCAATTATGATTGTCCAACTTCAATTTCAGTTGGTTGCCCTTCCATTGTTGCCAAGCGATGTAGGTTGTAATGACGGCGATGAGTGGAGTCAGCAGCGCTTGCAAAATCGAGATTACACGCATACTCATGGAGTATAAACCCCTACGGCATTGCTTTACGGTAGTCTAGCTCACGGAGTTGGCCCAATAATCCTATTTGGTCCCAGCTATAGCGGCCACCGTGGATACGGGAAGGTTCTGACGGGCGCATTCGGCAATTCCATCAAGCCAATTTCTGACTTCTTCTTTGGTGTGCTTCCCGATTCCATGCTCTGCAAGGTCGTGAGCGAACAACGCTGCAGCAAGCGACTTGAAGTTCTTCATCGCATTCCAAATATCCGTGCCTGAATGCTGAGCGAATAGGTCGAAACCTACCGATTCGTGCGCCCGTGTGCGGCTTCCGTGGAATCCGAGGCGATTGCGGAATATTCTTAGTCGGTCGCGGAAAGGTATCACCTGCGCTTCAACTGCTGCGATGGCTGTCTCTTCGCTAGGAAAGCGTCCCCGCCATATCCTGAATCCATTCAGTCCATCCTCGGAATCCTCAATCAAGCTGTAAAAGTAACCGTACAGCAGCAACATTGTAGTGATATGTGGGGGCCATTCCTCGTCGGTATGCGACGGAACGTACCGACCCGACAACATGTCGTTGTATATGGTCCACAGGTTCAGGAAGTTCATGTACCGTTCCGCAAATATTCCCATTTCTTCAGGTCTTTGGCTTGCCATCTCTTCTTCCTCTTACTACGATTTTATAGCAAAGAGGCCATTGCCAAGGCGTCGCCGGATGAACTTTTATCGATGGCCGACGTGGCCGTAGACCATGCATATCAACTAGCGCGCCAGCGGGCATTGCGTAATGTTGCGTTCTGGAAGCGTTGGTGGCTTGGGCGAAAACTCGATAGCATATGGCGCGGGCAAAAGTAATGATGAGCGCGCTGGGCGCTGTACGAGGCGGAAGTGGTGGGACCGGGGAGGCTTGAACTCCCAACCTAGCGGTTAGGAACCGCTTGCTCTATCCATTTGAGCTACGGCCCCACATTTTTAAGCGTATCAGAAAACTGTGGCCCAAAGTCTAGCCCACAGGGCCGCTCAAGCTGGCCAAATAGTTGCGAATTAGTGCGGATAGCTACTCGCTAAGCTATTGAGTACACGTAACGCCACGCACAAATGGCCTATTAGGAAACCAATGCTCTATCCATCTGAGCTACAGGCCCTTCGCTTGATTCTAACATTACTCCCACGGTAGCCCGCGTACCGTGGTGGCGTTTGGTCGAAGCCGAAGGGGCAAAGGAAATACAGGTTCTTGCCGGCATTCGGTCACTCCGCAGAAATCCGGTGCCTGGCGGCCTTGACGAGCCACACGTAGTAGACTATTCATGATTCTGCAAAGCGAGTTATGAGACCACAACCGTGCTGTTGCACCCTGAGGCCGCGGTGGCCTGTGATTTTGATCGGAGCCAATTGTGCAGAGTAAGGCCCAGTAGTTGATTCGTATGCGAGCATTCACCCTCTTCATGGCGCTGTTCTTTGGTGGTTTTGCCGCCGCGCAGACAGAGAACCCCGAAGCCCTTGTCCAGGACGCGATCAGCAAACAGAAGGCCGGCGATCTGGCCGGGGCGGTTCGTGAGTACAAGGAATTCTTGAAAGCTCACCCGGATGTAGCAGCGATCCGAGCGAATCTCGGAGCAGCGCTCGCGGGACAGGGGCTCTACGAAGAAGCCATCAAGGAATACAAGATAGCGCTGAAACTCTCGCCTGCGAATCCGGCGGTTTCTCTCAATCTGGGGCTCGCATACTACAAAATGGGCCGGATCGAAGAGGCCTCGACGGTGTTGGCCAAGCTGCACAAATCAAATCCAGGCAATTACCAGGCCACGATCCTGTTGGCCGACTGCTATCTCCAGATGGGCCGGGATAAAGATACCATCGCGCTTTTGCAGCCCCTCGAAAAAGCCCGCCCCGATGATCTTTCTGTTGCTTATATGCTCGGTACCGCCTATCTCCGGGACAAGCAAATAGAGCAGGGAGAAGTGTTGATCGACCGCATCCTTCGTAACGGTGATTCCGCCGAAGCCCATCTGCTTCTCGGCATGTCCAAGCTGCAAGCTCTCGAATATCCGGCAGCGGTCGCGGATCTCTCGAAAGCCGTGGAGATGAATCCCAATCTTCCCGACCTGTACTCCTACCTTGGCCAAGCGCAGATGGAGAGCGGTGATATGACTGCCGCGCGCGCGGCGTTCGAGAAGGAGCTGGCGCAGAACCCCAACGATTTCGAATCGAACCTGCGGTTGGCGGTGTTGCTGAAACAGGATGGCGATTACGATCGCGCGCAGGAACTCTTGGTGCGCGCGCTGCGGGTTCGTCCCGGCGATCCAGGCGCACTCTACCAGGTGGGCTCAACTTATCTTATGGCGGGTGACCTGGAACGCGCTTGCGCCACTTTGGAGCGGGTCGTCAAACAATCGCCGCAGTTTCTGGAAGCGCATGTTTCGCTCGCCCAGGTCTACTACCGCTTAAAGCGCAAGGATGAGGGTGACCGCGAGCGCGCGCTGGTGCAACAACTGAAGGCGCAACAGGACGCCGAGCAGCAAAAGTCTAAGGGCGAAGTGAAGTGACGGTGCTGAACAAGACCCTTTTGTCTTCATTCGTGCAACGACCGCGATGGGTTAGTTAGGTTCATCGACTTTTAGGACTTGGTCCGCGGCAACGTCTTTCAGCACTTGTTTGATGCCGCTGGGCCAGCGGATTTCAATCGAAGAAACACGGGAGTCCTTGCCCAGCCCGAAGTGCACCCGTTTGTCGCTGGAAGACATGAAGCCCACGCTGATGGCCACATGATTGTAGAGTACGCGGCCGGAAGCCGTCGTCAGTTTGACCTTCGCACCGACCGCATCCCGCGCGCTCTTGTGTCCCGTCAGGCTCAACATTAGCCAGTGGTTGCCGCTATCGCCGGTGTTCATCAGGATACGGGGGCTTTCGTTCAGCGACGTGACTACGATATCCAATGCACCGTCATTATTGAAATCGCCAAAAGCCGATCCGCGCTGGTAGCCCTTGCGAAGGAAGTCTTTGCCCATCTCCTCGGAAACGTCCACGAAACTCTTGCCATCGATGTTCTCGAACATGGTGTCGTGTTGTGGTGATGTTTCGTTCACCTGATCGACGTCCCCGTTGGCGGAGTAAATATCCTTCCACCCATCGTTGTTATAGTCGATGAATCCATTGCTCCAACCGGAAAAGGGCAAACTCATCGTTTGAATCTTCGTGGGGTATTGGAACGAAAATAAGGCGCCATTGTTTTTCAGAAGCTGCCATACCTGTCCCCGAAGGTTGTTGTAGAAAATGTCCACCTTGCCGTCATTGTCGTAATCTTTAGCGTCGGACCCCATGGAGGAACCGGTGCGCGCATTATCATCGTAAGCGACTCCGAGCTCCAGCCCTTTTTCTTCAAACGTGCCGTTGCGTTGGTTGATAAACAGGGAATTGGGTTCGGTGTCGTTGGCGATGAACACGTCTTGCCATCCGTCGTCATTGAAATCCGCGATCGAGATGCCCATGCCTTTTCCCGGGTACTTGGCTAATCCCGACTTTTCGGTAACATCCTCGAATTTTCCGTTGCCCAGGTTGTGATACAACCGCGGCGGCACACTTTTGTAGCGCCGCGGATCGCAATAGTATTCCTTGCTATCCATCGTGCAGCTTAAGTCCGTCTGTGGCGTCCAGAAGGTATAGTTCGAGACGATGAGATCTAGTAGACCGTCGTTGTCGTAATCAAACCAGGCGGCGGCCACGCTAAGGGTATTAGCGGGCTTGGTGCCGATACCCGACGCCTCGGTCACATCCGTGAAGGTCCCATCGCCATTGTTGTGGTAGAGAGTGTTTCGGCCGGCGGCGCAGAGGAACAGATCCTCGTGGCCATCGTTATCGTAATCGCCGACCGCCACACCAAAGTTGTAGTCCAGATGTTCGCCCAGCAAGCCGGCTTTGGCGGTTACGTCCTCGAAAGTCCCGTCGGTTCGTTGCTTCAGCAGGCAGTTGTAGAAGGAAGGGTTGGTCTTCTTCATCTCGGGAAACTGCGCGCCGTTCGTGAGGAAAATGTCCAGCCTGCCGTCATTGTCATAGTCAAAAATCGCCACGCCGCCGCACATTGGCTGGGGGAAATACTTGCGGCTACCCAGGCTGTTATTGCTGATGTAAGAAATTTTCGAGCGCGGCGCCACGTCTACAAAACCGGGACGCTTCGGTGCGGGCGCGGGCCCTGCGGAAAATACCAGCAAGCTTAAAGAGACACCCGCCAGGGAAATGCCGAGAGCCAGTGCGCGACACATGCTAGACTGAATTTTTGGAAGCATGAAAGCCTTCACCTTTATTGTAATTGTAATTGTACTCGGAGCTGGAGCTCTGCTGGCGGGGTCCACTACTGGTCCCATTGTCTTTGAGGAAATCGCGGAACGCTCGGGCCTGACGTTCGTCTCCGACAGTAGCCCGACCCCCAACAAGAATCAACCCGAAACCATGGTAGCTGGGGTGGCGCTCTTCGATTACGACAATGACGGTTTTCTCGACGTATACATGGTAAACGGCGCGGCAATTCCCTCTCTCCAGAAGGAAGGTCCCAAGTACTGGAATCGCCTGTACCACAACAACCACGATGGTACGTTTACCGACGTCACGGAAAAGGCCGGCGTGGCCGGAGCAGGCTTCGCCATGGGCGTGGCGATCGGCGATTACGACAACGATGGCTGGCCCGACATCTACATCGTCAGCACCGGGCAAAATCAACTCTTCCACAACAATGGAAACGGCACGTTCACCGACGTCACTGAAAAGGCCGGCGTGGGCGGTGGTATGCTCGATGGCAAGAAGATGTGGTCAGTCTCGGCGGCCTGGGTAGACTACAACAACGACGGCCTACTCGACCTGTTTGTATCGAACTACTGCAAGTGGGAAGTCAACAAAGACCCTTATTGCGGCCCAAATCCGAAACTGCGTGCTTATTGCCACCCCAACAACTACGCGAATCTCCCGAACACGCTGTACCGTAATAACGGCGACGGCACGTTCACCGATGTTTCCGCTGAAACCGGTATCGCGCAGCATTTTGGTAAAGGCATGGGCGTGGCTATCGCAGACTATGACGGCGACGGGTTTATGGATGTTTTTGTCGCCAATGATAACCGTCCCAACTTCCTGTTCCACAATCTGGGTGGCAAAAAGTTCGAAGAGGTGGCGCTGGAATCCGGTGTGGCCTACGCCCAGAACGGCAGCGCCGTTTCCGGGATGGGCGCCGATTTTAAGGATGTGGACAACGATGGGCGCCCGGACATCTGGCACACCGCCGTGGAGAACGAATCGTTTCCATTTTTTCAAAATGTCGGCGACGGCCAGTTCCAGGAGAAAACTGTTCAAGCGGGTCTGGTTGGGACGCGAGCCATGTCGGGATGGGGAAATGGTATTTTCGATTTTGATAACGACGGCTGGAAGGACCTCTTCGTGGCGCGCAGCAATGTTCTCGACAACATTGCCCAGTTCTCGAACCGGCGTTACGAGGAACCCAACACCGTCTTTCGGAACCTGGGAGGCGGCAAATTTCGGGATGTGAGCGGCGAAGCTGGCCCCGATTTCCAGAAGGCAGCGGCGCATCGCGGGGTGGCTTTCGGCGACCTCGACAATGATGGACGGATCGACGCGGTGGTTACCGTGCTGAACGGCCCAGTGAAATACTTTCATAACGTTACGAGGAACGGTAACCATTGGATTCTGCTGAAGCTGATCGGTAAAAAGAGCAACCGCATGGGGCTGGGGGCGCAAATCCGAATTACTACGGAGGATGGCAAAATGCAGTACAACGAGGCGACCACCGCTGTCGGGTACGCTTGCGCCAGCGACTCGCGCGTGCATTTTGGTTTGGGAACCGCAAAAACGATTCGTGAGATTGACGTGAACTGGCCCAGTGGCATCCATCAGGTGGTGAACAACGTAGCCGCGGATCAAATCCTCGCCATCGAGGAACCGCCCCGTTAGCGAACTGCCTGAATTTGGGGATGGTCGACGTGAATTCACTGTGCGCTAGAGCACAGCGCGCCTAAACCGCGTCGGGCAATCTGTTACCGTGCCAAATCACGGGACATCCGCGCGTGTGGAGTGGGGAGATAAAGAGACTGCTGGTCCTCCTCGATCGTTGACCCGTCTTAAATCTGCTGTTCTTACGCGACTACTAAGCGCTATTGGTATCGTTCTGATTTCGTTCGGCTTAGCCGCGGGCCTAAGCGCCAACCGTCCGGCAGGTGACAACCCATCTCCCGCCCTGGCCGCTATCACCGTTGACTATCCGGCGGACCGCGCGCTGTTTCCTCCCGATATTGCGCCCCCAACATTCTTATGGCGCGACGCGGATCCAAGCGCCAAAGTGTGGCGGATCGACGTGTCATTTGCGGACCGCTTTCCTTCCATCCAGATCAAGTCCGCCGGCGAACGATTGCAGATCGGTCCAATCGATGAGCGTTGCGCACAAGCCGGTGCTGTGCCGCCCACACTCACTCCCGAAGAGGCCGCCGGGCACGCCTGGAAACCGGATTCCGCCACCTGGGAGACGATCCTGCGGCACTCCGCCAAACACGCTGCGACGATAACCATTAGTGGTTTTCGCGACGACCAGTTGACCCAGGTTTCCTCACGAGGACAAGTTACCATCCAGACGACCAAGGATCCCGTCGGAGCCCCGATCTTTTTTCGGGATGTGCCTCTCATTTCCGTTCCAATTGGCGAAAAGGGCGTCATTATGCCCATCCCCGCTGCTGCCATCCCATTCATCGCTTGGCGGCTTCGCTATGTTGGCGAGACCCAGAGTCGGCTGATGATGCAGGGCCTGCCCACTTGCATCAACTGCCACTCCTTTTCCCGCGATGGATCATCCATGGGGCTGGATGTGGACGGTCCAGGCAACGATAAGGGTCTCTACGGGATCGTACCGGTAAAGAGAAAAACCTCTATCGACAATGAAAATGTGCTGCGTTGGAGTTCCTTCGCCGAAGAACGCGCCAGCAAGCGTTTTGGTTTCATGTCCCAGATCTCGCCTGACGGGCAGTACGTGGTTACGTCCATCGAAAATCCCGGCTCGCATATCAAAGATTTTGACAGCCGCTTTTACAACGGGTTTTACCGCGACTATGGTTTCGGCCAGGTTTTCTACCCGACTAAAGGTATTCTCGCGTGGTATAGCAAAGCGACGGGCAAGCTGAAACCTTTGCCGGGTGCAGATGATCCTGCTTTTGTGCAGGCCTCGGCATTCTGGAGTCCCGACGGCAAATACCTGGTCTTTTCCAGAGCCGTCGCCAGGGAGCCTTATCACGACGGACAGAAGGTGGCGGAGTTCGCCAATTCCCCAGACGAAACCCAAATTCAATATGACCTCTATCGCATTCCGTTTAACAATGGCTTGGGCGGGATTGCAGAGCGGATCGAAGGCGCCTCGCAGAACGGCATGAGTAACAATTTTCCGAAGGTTTCGCCGGACGGCCGCTGGATCGTCTTTGTGCAGAATCGCAACGGCTTGCTGATGCGGCCGGACAGCAATCTCTATATCGTGCCGTTTAAAGGAGGGACTGCCCGGCGGCTCGATTGCAATTTGGCGCGCATGAATTCCTGGCACACGTTTTCTCCCAACGGCCGCTGGCTCGCATTCTCTTCCAAAGGCCGGTCGCTCTACACGCAGCTTTTTCTTACGCACATTGACGAGGACGGAAAAGATTCTCCAGCCATTCTCGTGGAGAATGCCACGGCCGCTAATCGCGGCGTCAATATCCCGGAGTTCGTGAACATTCCCCCCGACGGAATGATGGAAATGGAAGCGCCGGCCACGGAATTTTATCGACTTACGGACGTTGCCGGCGAACTGGCCCGTAAGGGCGATTATGGCGCTGCCGCGACCGAATGGAACAAGGCGGTAGACCTCGATCCCGCGGACGGCAAAGCTCGCTATCATTTCGCGTACGCGCTCGAAAAACAGGGCCAGTTCGATCAAGCTATTGCGCAGTATCGTAAATCTGTTGAGCTGGACCCAACAAATGCCTCTGCCTATTCAAGCCTGTCCGTCGCGCTCGCTCGCTCCGGCAATCTTCCCGAATCTATCGTTGCTGCGAAGCAGGCGCTCGCGCTCAATCCCAAGGATGCGCTAACGGAAGGTAACCTCGCAGCCAGCTTGCTCGAGACCGGGCAAACGGACGAAGCGGTCGAGCATATACGGAAGGCCTTGGAACTCGATTCAAACTTCGACGATGCCCACAGCATGCTCGGGATAATTCTCGCGCGCGCGGGGCAGCTCGACGACGCGGTGGCGCATCTACAAAAAGCCGTTTCTCTTACTCCGGATTCCATTGAGTTTCGATTCAATCTCGGCCGCGTGCTGGCCGCGCGGCACAGTTTTGCCGAAGCCATTCCGCAGCTCGAAAAGGCCGTGGAACTCTCAGGCGGCAACGAACTGCAGAGTCTGCAACTGCTGGCGGCGCTATATGCGGAGGTAGGCCGTTTTTCAGAGGCTGCACAAACTGCGCGCCGAGCCCTTACGATTGCAACGAGTCAGAATAATGAGGCGCTTGCTCAGGAGTTGCGCAGCAAAATCGTTTATTATGAATCGCAACAGGTTGTCCCCGCCGCTGCCCCCTGATTCCAAAGATGCATCCGATTTCGACCGTGTGACGCGGAGACTTTTCACCACTTTCTTATATCTATCGATTATTTCGTATGTCAGCATGCAAAAAGTTGCTTGGCTCCCGATTCGGCCCGGACGAAGCGCAAAGAGTAACAGTTATCTTATCCGTGTAGAGAATTGATAAATAATGAGTTAGCATGGTTATCTGCCTGCGGCAGGCTCCCGGGTCAATTTTTATCCTTGACATCCCGCGCCCATCTAGTATTTTTACACTAATAGTTTTAGGTTACAGCTTGCCTCAGGCATCGCTCCCCTAAGGTCATCCCTTAAAGAAAAGTCGGTGCAGGTTGTTGTTCTCTCGCTCGGTCCAAGGGTTCGACTCTTTAGAATAACGTTATTCTCGACGGGGGTGTCTTCTTGAAAAAATACTTTATTAATGTTTCGGCGATATTGTGTTGTCTGTTACTCCTTGCAGGAGTACCGCTGTTAGGCCAAGGAATTTTCGCGACGCTGACTGGGGTTGTGTCGGATCCCTCCGGCGCGGTGATTAGTGACGCGAAGATTGAATTGAAGGATGCGGTCTCCGGTTCCGTCCGCGACACGGTAACCAACAGCGACGGTTACTTCACGTTCGCGTCGGTGCCGGTCGGCACGTACGTGCTGACGGTGGAAGCCAAGGGCTTCCAAACCTACAAGGCGGATGGGATTGCCTTGGGCGGGGCGGAGAAGCGCAATTTCAATATTCAATTAGCGGTGGGGGCGACCAACCAAACGGTGGAGGTCAACGCACAAGAGGCCCCACTAGTGACCACGGACTCGGCCGAGAAGTCCTATACGCTGGAATCCAAGGAGTTGGAGAACCTGGTTCAGGTGGGCAGCAGCGCGGCCGAGTACATCAAGATCATGCCGGGCTTTGCGGTGCAAAACGGCACTTCCAACAAGGCCAATTATACGGGAGAAGTCATCGGCATCAATGCCAACGGCGATGCTGGCAGCCAGAGCGCGCTGAACAACGCCTATACCTACAACGGTCTGCCCAGCAACTCGCTGGATATCACCGCGGACGGGGCCCACGTAGCCGACCCGGGTTGCAACTGCGACACGCCGGTCAACCCCAACTCGGACTTTCTGCAGGAGTTCAAGGTACTGCAAGGGAACTTCAGCGCCGAGAACCAGAAGGGGCCGATTCTCATCACGTCGGTGACCAAGGCCGGTGGCCAGGACTTCCACGGCAGCCTGTTCTTCTCAGCCCGCAATTACGCCATGAACGCCAACGACGCGTTGAACAACGCCGACCTGGCCCCGAAACCGGCGAATGAGTATTATTACCCGGGCGCTTCGATCGGTGGCCCGGTGATCATTCCGGGAACGAACTTTAACAAGAGCAGGCAGAAGTTGTTCTTCTTCGCCGGCTACGAGTACTTTTACCAGAAGCTGGATACCGGCTTGCTTCGTGCCACGGTGCCCACGCCCGGCATGCTCGAGGGGAATTTCTCGTCGTCCGAGTTGCAGAAACTTGGCGACCCCACCAACAATTACAACACGGCTTCCGGCAATCCAGCAGCTTCGGCCTGCGCCGGCACTAGCGTAGCCGCTAAGAATTACCTTCCCTGTCTTAATTCCACCGGTTTGGGATGGTATCCGGGGGGCATCATTCCGGCAGGCGATCTCAACGCGAACATGCTCGCGCTGATGAAGCTGTATCCCGCCGCCAACGCCGATCCCGCCGTGACGCACGGCTACAATTACGTGCAATCGGAAGTATTCAACCAGAACAACCAGCAATTCGTTACGCGCGTGGACTATAACATCAGCGACAATACCAAGTTGTTCGTGCGCTACAACTACCAGCGGGAGACCCAGCAGTTTCCGGTGGGCCTGTGGTGGCGCAACGGATCGCAGGTGCCTTATCCGACACCGGTATTGGGCCAGAACCGGTCTAAATCCATATCGGGGTCGCTCACCCACGTATTTAGCCCGACGATGACCAACGAACTGGTCGTGGCGTACACCGAAGTGTTGTTCCCGAACGTTTTTAGCGATCCGTCAGCGGTAGACCGCGGAAACGTGGGCTATAACATTGCGGGCCTGTTCAAGAACGGGGTTAGCCAGATTCCCTCGTTTGGAAGTTTCGGCAACGAAGCGGCCCTGGTATTCAATCCGGGCGGGTTCGAAGCCGGAGGAGCTTCGCAGGGTCTATACGCCAACAAGTACATGCCCAGCATCAGCGACACGGTCACCAAAGTTATGGGCACGCATACCATCAAGGGGGGCTTCTTCTGGGAATGGATCCGCAACGCCCAGCCCGCCAACAACAACACCAACGGCGAACTGCAGTTTAACTCTTCGAGCATTGCGACGTCCCTCGGTTACACCACCGGGGACTCCTATGCTGACGAGGCTCTGGGCATCATGAGCGACTACAATGAAGCCTCGTTCAACCGCATCAATGACATTGCCTACAATCAGTATGAATTCTTCGTGCAGGACGACTGGAAGGTGACCAAGCGTTTGACGGTCAACTACGGCATCCGTTTCAGCCACATGCAGCCCTGGTATGACCGGCTAGGGTTTGGCTACTCGATCTTCAACGAGGCGGCCTATCAGGCAAACGGTGGCCAAGCTTGTTCTGGTGGACCGACCTACTGCGGATTCGAGTGGCATTCCCAGAACAGTTCCGTACCACTGGCGGGCTTCCCGACGCGGGCATTGTTCTACCAGCCGCGCCTGGGTGCCGCCTATGACCTGTTTGGCGACGGCAAGACCGTCCTGCGCGGAGGATGGGGCCGCTACTACTTCCACGCCGGTCAGTTTACGAACGGCTTGGATGCGTCCGCGGGGGTCAAGTCGACTTCTTTCGACGGTGGCAAGGTTCCCGTAGGGGCCGGCAGTCAGCCCATTTTGGTGAATCCGTTGCCGCAGTTCCCAGGAGTCGCCGGGATAGACACACTCAATTTCAGCGCGGTGGCGTCGAGTCCCTCGGCCGTGGACAGCACGGACGACAAGCAGGCGTATACAGACAACTGGAACTTTACCGTTTCCCGCCAGTTGCCGTGGTCCAGCATCCTGGAGGTCTCCTACATCGGTAACCGGTCGGAAGATATCCCGAGCAGCGGCAACGGCGGCAGTGCGGGCTTCAACACCTTGAACATCAACTTGATTAAGCCAGGGGCCATGCTGGCGTCCGCCAATGGCGGGGTTGATCCGAACTCCCTGAACTCGCAGAACTTCCGTCCACTGCTAGGTTATGGCGACCTGTACGTGGCCACGAACAACGCGCACGCCAACTACAACGCCTTGCAGGTGGTGTGGGCCCGCACGAAGGGGCGTTACACCATCAACCTGAACTACACGTTCAGCAAGGCTATGGGGATCGAGAATTGCAACGGCAATCTGTGCGACCAATTCAACGTCAACAACAACTATGGCGTGCAGTCCAACAATCGCCCGCAACTGTTCAACGCGGTCTACTCCGTGCAGTTGCCCAACCCCACCACCAACAAGCTGCTGGGCGGCTTCGTGAATGGCTGGCAGGTCTCTGGCGTTTTGCAACTGGAGAGCGGGCCCAACCTGACGGGCTTCCAGAACCAGAACTTTGGCATGAACTACAATAACGCGATCATTCCGGGCAGCATTTCTGCGCTAAACCCCAAAGGTATCGCGATCAGCAACGTGTCGCTGCTGGGCACGCCGGATATCCAGCTGAACCCGATAATGACTTGCAGTCCCACTTCGAACTTGGGACCGCATCAATGGATCAACGGGAATTGCTTTGCCGCGCCGACCCAGGTCGGCCAGAACGGCAACACCGTACTGCCGCCTATTTACGGACCGGCCTTTTTCAGTTGGGACATGGGCCTGTTCAAGAACTTTGCCATCACCGAGCACAAGAGCCTGCAGTTCCGCGTCAATGGCTACAACTGGTTGAACCATCCGCTGTGGTCGTTCAACGGAAACAACCTCAACCTCAGCTACACGCAAAACGCCGCAGGCGATTTGACGCAGTCTAACTCGACGTTCGGCACCGCCGTGAATAAACAAGGGCACCGCATCGTGGAGTTGGCAGTCAAGTTCTACTTCTAGACTGCGGGAATCAGTTCAACATGAAAAACGGGACGGCTTTGGCCGTCCCGTTTTTTCTTGCAACCCACGCGTAACCAGTCGAACCCGTCTTGCTGCAACTTGCCTTCGCAGATCACAGCAAACGTGGCGCAGAGTCGATACGTGCAGTTCGCGCCGGAAGCGATACGTCAAAAGTAGCGGTTGATTCGAAGTAGCGTCTTATGTCCCAAGCATCATTTTCAAATTAAATATCGCGCGAGGCTCCAGTGCGGCCCCTGCCCTCGGCTTAGTCATGCTCACAAACGCTTGAGGTGGTCGTGCGGCGGGCGAATTAGGAGTCTAGACTGTGGGTGGCGTTGCGGCGAAGGTTAAGGCATTTGTTTTGAGCTTACTGTGATATCATCCAGCCGCAGATGAGTCGGGCGCCCGCCTACGCCTTGCCTCCCGGAGGCCAATATGAGCAGCAAGTTAAAGTGGATCGGCATTGCCGTCCTCGTTGTGATTTTGATTTTGGTGGTTCTGCCATTCCTGATACCCGTGAACAGTTTCCGTCCGACCATTGAGCAAAAAGCGACGGAGGCACTGGGCCGCAAGGTGACAGTGGGGGATTTGAGCCTATCGATTCTGAGAGGCTCATTGGGAATGGATGATTTGTCCATCAGCGACGACCCGAAATTCAGTTCCGGTGCGTTTCTGACCGCGAAGAAGGTAAGAGTGGGCGTGGAACTGATGCCGCTGATTTTCTCGAAACAATTGAATGTGACGGAAATTACGATCGTGAATCCGCAGGTGACGTTGCTGAGAGATCCCAGTGGCAAATGGAATTTTTCGTCGCTGGGCGGCAATAACACATCGGCGCCTGCGCCAGAGCAAGCCAGAAGCCGCACAGCCCAGTGCGGGCAGCGGTGGGGAGCGGTGCCCAAGCGCTATCGGTGAAAGAATTGTCGCTAGAGGACGGGCAAATCACGTTGGGCAGCACCAATTCACAGAAGCGCACCGAGTACACCAAGGTGAACCTAACGGCTTCCGACGTGGCAGCGAACAATAGTTTCCCGGTGACATTCTCCATGGATCTGCCCGGCGGTGGAACCATGAAGATCGACGGGAAGGCAGGCCCAGTGGATCAGAAAGATGCGGCCATGACACCACAGGATGTGAAGCTGACGGTCAAGGACCTGAACCTGACAAAGACGGGATTCCTGGATCCGAGCCTGGGGCTTGCCGGAATAGTGGATGTAGACGCGAACCTGGTGAGCCAGGGCGGCAAGGCGACCATGAAAGGCCAGTTGACGCTGACGAAGGCGGTCCTGATTGCGGGTGGCAGTCCTTCCGGCGTACCGGCGGTCATCAGTTTCGATACGACGTACGATTTGGCCAGCAGCGCGGGTGTGCTAAATCCGTCGAGCGTGAAAATTGGCAACGCAAAATCGAATTTGAGCGGGACGTACAAGTCCGTAGGGGACGAGTTCGTGGTGGATATGAAGATCGACGGGCAAGGATTGCCGGCGACCGATCTGGAATCGTTCCTGCCGGCGCTGGCGATTAATCTGCCGTCGGGCTCGAAGCTTACTGCGGGAACGTTGAGTACAAATTTGCACGTGACCGGACCAACGAACAAATTAGTGACCGACGGAACGATCGGACTGTTTAACGGGAAGCTGTCCGGATTCGACTTGGGCCAGAAAATGTCTGGAGTCGCGTCGTTGGCCGGGATCAAGACGGGGAAGGATCTGGAGATCCAGAAATTCACGAGCAACGTACACATGGCGCCGACCGGACTGCGCGCCGACAATCTGAACCTGGTGGTGCCGGCGCTCGGAACGGTGGTGGGCAACGGAACGCTGGATGCGAAGAACAACATGGACTTCAAATTGGTGGCCACTGTGAATTCGTCAGTGGTGAGCGCGGCGGCCGGTTCCGCCGCCGGTGCCGCAGGAGGAATCGCCGGGCAAGTGCTTGGTGGCGGAGGCAAGAGTTGCAAAGGTGGTGACATCAAAGTGCCGCTACAGGTGAAGGGAACCACTGCGAACCCACAATTCGTGCCAGATGTGGGAGGAGTGGCGGCGGGCATGTTGAAGTCGGAGCTGACTTGTGCCGGAGGGGCCGCTGGCGGCGTGGAGAGTCTGACGAAAGGGCTGACCGGTGCGGGCGGCAGCACCGCAGGTGAAGCAGTGGGGCAGTTGGGCGGGCTGCTAGGCGGGAAGAAGAAAAAGCCGTAGACGGAATTCTATGGCCTCTGTGTTTTTGATTCGGCCGGGAAATTCGCGCTTAGATGGAAATTGAAACGGGATTTCTCGCTTCAATCGAAATGACGGGTTTGGGGCTAGGGCCAGCCTTTCGCACAACTCTCCGAGCAATCGGTGCTGAGGTCGCCACGTTACAGGGAGTGACCAACGCAGCGCAAATAGCTGCGTTTCCGTCAACAAATCGATATACTTAGCCAGCCGCGCTTGGTGCGGATCAATGCCACATTGTGTGCGCGTTACCACCTGGGGTAGATGACGCCTGATGGAAGACCCTAAAGCGAAGAAGGGTGGTCGAGAGAGTTTGGGCGCTGGAGGCCCACAAGGTGTAGGTGTGCCTGCGAAGGGCGACAGTTCGGTGCCGTTTGACCCGAATGAGGGAGCGACCATCTCCGACGTGCCAGTAACCCCGCCGGCCCCGGCGAAGCCGGCATCGCGGGTGGCGCCTACGCCGCCTCCGAATCCTCCGAAGCCTGCGACCCGTGTCACGCCGCCGGCCCCACCGGCAAACCCGGATGTGACGATTTCCGATGCGGCGGAACCTCCGCCGAAGACCCCCGCCAGACCCACGACTCGGGTAGCACCCGAAAACCCTGACGCCACGATTTCCGATAGCTTGCCCGCGACGCCTGGATCCGGCGGCGGTGCGCGGCCGCTTTCCGGGATTTACATGAAGGAAGCGATTTTGCAGCCGGGCGACCTGATCGGAGCGCGTTACGAGATTTTGTCGCTGCTGGGCGAAGGCGGAATGGGCGCGGTGTACAAGGCGCTGGACCGGGAAGTGGAGCGGACAGTCGCGCTGAAGTTGATTCGGCCAGAGCTGGCGTCGAATCCGGCGATCCTGGCGAGATTCAAGCAGGAACTACTGACATCGTCCCAGGTCACACACAGGAATGTAATCCGTATCTACGATATTTCCGAAGCGGACGGCGTAAAGTTCATCACGATGGAGTTCGTCGAGGGCGACGATCTCCGCCGTGTACTCACCGACAACGGCAAGCTTCCCATTGCGAAGGCCGTCGAGATCATTCGCCAGGTTTGCCTGGCATTGGATGCGGCGCATAGCGTCGGCATCATTCACCGCGATCTGAAGCCACAAAACATCATGCAGGAAGCGAAGACGGGCCGCATCTTGGTGATGGATTTCGGGTTGGCGCGGACGATGGGTGGCGACGGGATGACGCAGACGGGCGCGCTGCTGGGTACGATCGAGTACATGTCGCCGGAACAGTCGATGGGGAAGGCGCTAGACCAGCGGAGCGACATTTTCGCGTTGGGATTGATTTTCTACGAATTGCTGGTGGGCAAGACGCCGTACAAAGCGGATACGGCGATGGCCAGCTTGTTGCGGCGGAATCAGGAGCGCGCGGTGCCGGCGGCGGACCTTGATGCGTCTGTGCCGAAAGCGCTGAGCGACATCGTTTCGAAATGTTTGGAGCGCGATCTGGAGCATCGCTATCAGAACGTGCAAGAGATTTTATTCGATTTGGATGCGTTCCATGGAGCGCGACCGACGTTAGCTTCGATTTCCCTGCCCGTTCAAGCTCCGCCAGCAAAACCCGCGCCGCCATGGAAATGGATTGCTGTAGGAACACTGGCTGTGGGTGTGCTGGGTGGTGGCTGGGCATTGCGCTCGGGAGTATTTCATTCGGGATCGCCGGGGGCCATCGCGGAAGCGGCCAAGGGTCCAGAGCTTTCGCTGGCGATTCTGCCGTTTCAGAACAGTTCGGGAGACGCGGCGCTGGATCAGTGGGGCGCAAACCTGGCGGATATGTTGACGACGGCGGTCGGGCAGTCGGCGCATTTGCGCATTGTTTCGCCGGACCGGTTGCACCAGGTGCTGACGGACTTGAAGTTCACTCCGGGAACGCAGTTTGATCCGA
The DNA here is from genome assembly GCA_963759275.1 of Candidatus Acidiferrales bacterium. GTDB lineage: Bacteria > Acidobacteriota > Terriglobia > Acidiferrales > UBA7541 > Acidiferrum. The sequence goes on from CAVWYZ010000011.1 coordinate 202,432, forward strand.
CGTTCATTGCGAACATCGCGAAATTCAGCAACGCGGACACCGTGGTGTGGGGAAAGTACTTCAAGAATGGGGACAAGATCCGCATTCAGGCCACCGTGCGGGATTTGAAGCAGGGCCGTGATGTTCCGGTGAGCGTCGATGCGAGCAATATGAACGATGTGACCGCGCCGGTGAATCAATTGGCGGATCTGATCCGGCAAAATCTGGCGATTTCTTCGGACGTGCAAAAAGAGTTGAAAGCCAGTTCGTTCCAGCCGACCTCGAAATCTCCGGCGGCGCTCAGCGCGTACATGCAAGGATTGCAGTTGCGAAGGCAGGGGAAGAATCTCGACGCGCTGAAATCGTTCCAGGCGTCGGTGGCCGCCGATCCGGAATTTGCGCTGGCGTATTCGCGGCTGGCGGAAACAAATTCCGCGCTGGGCTACGATTCGCAAGCCGAGCAGGCTTCACGAAAAGCGCTGGAACTGGATGCGCAGTTGCCGCTGGCGGAAAAGTACCTGATTGAAGCGAATCACGCGCGGGTAATGAAGGACAACAAGAAGGCGATCGAGGTGTACGAGAAATTAGCCGCGAGCATGCCGGGTGATAACGACGTGCAGTTCACGCTCGGCAATTTGTATCTCGATACCAGCCAGTTCGACAAGGCACGAGCACAGTTCGCGAAGGTGTTGAAGAATGATCCCAAGAACCTGATGGCGCTGCTGCAGACGGGTTGGCTGGAAGTGCAGAACGGCAAGCCGCAGGCAGGGTTAGATCCGCTGAATCGGGCGTTGAGTTTGGCGATCGAAGTAGACAACGAAGAGCAAAAGGCCCAAGTGCTCCAGGTTATCGGTATCGCATACGACGGAATGAACAAGTACGACGAGGCATTGCGTAACGTGCAGGAGTCGCTAGAAATCAGTAAGCGACTGGGAAACAAGAGCGCCGCAGCGAACAGCTATTCCGAGATTGGCGATATCCAGTCGTACCTGGGGAAGCCGGAACTTTCGCTGGCGGCGTATAACGAGGCGCTGAAGTTGAGGCGTGACATCGGCGCGAAGAAGGACGTAGCGAGCACGCTGATCAGCATTGGCAGTCTTTGGGAAGATCGCGGGGATTACGATAAGGCGCTGGGGTTGTACAAAGAGGCGTTGCAGACGGAACGCGATTCTGGCGACGCGGTGCTGCAGGCCGTTTGCCTGAACAACATTGGGAATGTTTACCTGGCGAAGGGGCAAAGCGAAGATGCCCTGACGTACTACCAGCAAGCGTTGCAATTGCGCGAGAAACTGAACAACGCGGGCGATACCGCTGATACGTTGCACGACCTCGGTGAGGCATACACAAGAACGGCGCAGTACGATCAAGCCATGGCGTCGTTTATGCGCGCGCTAGAGTTGCGACGCACCACGAACGACTCCCATAACACCGCTCTGACGCAGCACAGCATGGGCATGGTGTTCTTGAATCAGGGGCGCTTCGGGGCCGCGGTAAGCAATCTGAACGATTCGGTGCAGGGCTTTCGCGCGGCCAAGGACCACAGCCGGATCATGGCGCAGGTGCTGATTGATTATGCGGATGCCTTGGCACGCGCCGGGCGCAGCGGTGAAGTGGGAAAAACGCTGGAGGAAGCGCAGGCCCTGGCGACGGAGCTGAAGAACGATAAACTCCTGGCGGATGTGCACAACACGCAGGGCGACCTGGCGTTCTACCGGGGGGACACGAAAGCAGCGAAGGAACAGTATCAGCAGGCATTGCCGTTGGCACAGCGGGCCAAAGCGCCGGAAACCATCCTGGAGACGAAGCTGAATCTGGCGCGAGTGGCGATTGCCGAGGGACGCTCGGCCTCTGTGGTTAACGACCTGCGCGCTATCGCGCAAGAGGCGGACCGGCAGGACCTGAAGTATCTGGAGCTGGTGAGTTCCGTGGACTTGGCGACCGCGCTGATTAACAGCAAGAATTATGCGCAGGCGCGACCGGTGTTAGATCAGGCGCTGAATACCAGCGAGAAGCTTGGGGTACGGCTGCAGACGGCACTGGTCCATTATCAGCTGGGGAACCTGCTGAAGCAGACGGGCGATGCAAGTGGCGCGGCCGCGCAATTCCAGCAAGCGACGAACCTGCTGGATGAAATCAAGAAAGAACAAGGCGCCGAGCACACGCTGGAACGAGCGGATTTGAAACCTGTCTACGCAACCGCCTCGCAGAAAGCCTGAAAGCACGCTTCGACAGTTCACGCGACGGGTTGACCTTCTAAAACAATTCAACGTGACTAGGGCTGAAAAAGAAAGAAGCTCTGGGAATCCGAGTTGCTCACCCGAATGGCCCAGAGCTTCTGGAATCTACAGCCGTTGTGTGTCTGTCTCTCGAAGGGAACTACTTGCTGACGGTGAACGTCTGCGAAGCAGTGTTGTTCTTCGAGTTGGGATCGTTGGCGCTGGTGACCACGCCGCTGACCGTGAACTTCGAGCCTTTAGTGGCGTTGGACCAGATCGGGATGGAGATCTTGACCGCAGCGCCGGTGATCTTCAGGACGCTGGGCAAGTTGCCGATCGGGCAGCTGACGGTGGTGTTGGAAGTAACCGTACAAGTGGTTCCGGTGGTGAGGGTGTTGCACCCAGCCAGGGTGCACGACACAAGCCCAGCCACGGCCGAGACGCTTCCGTTTGGAGCAAGCACTCCGGATGGGAGATTCAAGCTGGCATTAATGGTGACGTTGGAGGCGGCGTTGGAGCTCAAGTCCAGAGCCCAGAAGATAGCGTTGAAGGTGGTGCCGTGTGTCGCGGAGCCGGGTTGCTCAAACAACGCAACATCGGCCGAGGGACCGGTCACGGTGTAAGTGACCGTGGTAGTGGTCGTGTTGCCGGCGCAGTCGGAAACCGAGGCGTTGTAGTTGTGTACACCGGCCGTGGACGTATCAAGCTTAGTTGCGGACGTAACGGCTGACGGAGTCAACGGGCAAGCGCTGCCACTGGGTGGAATCGCGATGCCACCACACTTCGAGATGCCGGAAGCCACGTTGTTGTTCAGCGGGTCGGTGCATGTGTAAGCGGGATAGACGACTGAATTGATACCAAACGAGCCGTTTTGAACACTTGAGGAAATTGTTGGGAAGGTGGAGTCCACATTGACAATAGTGGTGAAGAGACTGGTCGCGTAACAGGGGAAGGTGTCATTGTTGGTTACCTCGGGGCAAGTTGGGTAAGCCGGAGTCGCACCGGGGAGAAGCTGAATCCTTCTCTCGGTGATACCGACGTTGTCCGTGGCGGACCAGTGAAGGACGAATGAACCGTCTGAGGCATGAATGAAGTCCGCTATCCTGAGATTGACGCCAGTATCCCAAGAAGCGGGAACCGAGAGATTGCTGTTGGTGGCGGTGCCGTCACCCGAGGTCGGCGTTGGACCTGGGCCATAGATGAGGCTGGCAGGCGGAGCCGGCGAGAAGAAGTTGGAATCGCCGCCGCTGAGAACGCCTGGAATGGCGGCGGGATAGACCTTGAAATCGAGGAGGCAATTGCCATTATTCCAGACGTTGGCTGCGTAGTTGGGATCTTCGAAAACAGTGTTGCCTGAAGTATCGATGTTGTTTAATGGCGAACGAGGGCTGTTGCAGTTATTCCCTGCAAGCACGTTGACACTAGTGAGATTCATCGGCACGTTGAAGACGCTGATGAGCCAACCCTTCTTCGGCTTGCTGCCTTTCGTGGTGGTCTGATCGCCGAACATATCAATGAGTGAATCAGAAAGTTCGCACGTGTAGGTGTTGCTGGGGATCGAGCCGGCAGTACTAGTGCACGCAGAGTTGGGCACGGTGAGATCGGTGCTGGGCGACCAAGTGTTACTGGCGCTGCTGGGCACGAAATCAATGAGGGAAACCGTGGTGCCGGGGGTTTTACTGGGATCAATTTTGGGGTTCACCGGGTCCCAAGTATCGCTGAATGAGATGGTGTTACCGGCGGTGGGCTCGGTGTTCACGACGGGGCAGTAGATGTCTGAGGCGTTGGCTTCGGCGATGGAGCCACCAAAGCAAGCGTTGACGAATAGAGAGCAGGTATCGCTGCCGTTGGCCGCTTTGGCGGCGCAAGTGGAGATGGACCAGGGGGTGCCGTTAACGTAGGCCTTCCAGGCCTGGGAGGCGGAGATCAGAGTATTCGTGGTCTTTAGCTGGACATTTCCGCAATCTTGCGTGCCGTCCTGAGTGTTGCAGGTTAACGCGCCATTCGCGGTGGTGGTGTCGAAAGTCTGAGTGTTTTGACTACCAGGAGTACTGAAATTTGAGACGGTGGTGCCGTCGGGATTAAACGGCTGAACGACAGTGGCGGCAAAGCTCCAGCTCAAAATGTCTTGTGTTTCGTAACTGCCGCCGGTCGCTCCGGTGAAGCCGACGTACGCGTTACCATTGGCCGTCAGGCCGATGGTAGAGAGGTCGGCGACAACGGCGAGAGCCGGGGTGTTGGTCTGATCGATGTAGACGCAGAGGTTTCCGGCGACTGCTCCGGCGGGAGCAGTCGTGCAGGGCTTCCCGGGAGGATTGTATTGAATGGTTACAGTGTGTACGTTTCCATCTACAAGAGTGACGGGGGAGGGTGCAATTCCCAAATTTGAAGAAAGACCGCTGTTCGCGCAAGTGAGATTGTGGTGAGAAGTGTTGTAGCCCGTGCCGCAGGTTTGCACCGCAATGTGATTGGCGTTGGGGTCCCACCCATTCAAGTAAGTGTCAAACTCGATGGCGAGGCTATTGGGAATACCCTGGTTAAGCTGCTGGTTCGAGTCATCAGCTCCATAACCGATAGAGCCGCCGTTTCCGTTCTCAATGCCGATTGCTGAAAGCGCAGCCGGTGAATTTTGTATTAGAAAAGCAATACCGTCGGCGGGAGGGTTACTGGGATTCGTGAACTGGAAAGTAAAAACAGACGTGAATCCGTTGACGACGGTTTGTGGTGTGGCGGCCCAAGCAGAGGCCGTCAGGCTCCCAGTACTAGTGGTCAGCCGAAGAACGTTGCTCTGCTGATTATTAACTGCAGATTGTGCGCTGCCGTTGGTTTGGACAAGGCAACCCGTTGTCGGATTGGAACTCTTGCAGACCGTAGTAGTGTCGAAGCCACCGGCACCGATATTGATTTGCGCAGATAGGCGGGGAGCCGCTACGCCGAGCAAGAGAACGACTAACGCGGCCAGAACACACAGCCGCCAAGATGTAAATTCATGCGACTTCATCATTATCAAGCCCTCCTTACGGGCAACCGAGATAAAGTAGGACCTAGTGGGCAACGAATGCTTTCCTCTGCTGGAGGACACCGAATGGACGACCCGGCGCGCTCAGCTTCAATGAGCGCAAAACAGGCGGTATTTTGACTGGAGTGGAGAAAGGTGTCAAGCAAATACCCAATAAAAATGGGAGTTTTTGACGGTTTTGCGGGTACATTTTGGGATGGGAAATTCGCTGCAGGACTACTGGTACTTTCCACAGGAGCGAAAATTAATATTCCGAATTGCGATAGCGCAAACAGAAAGAGCGCAGAAGGGAAAAGTTTTGCAAGTTTCGAGCCGTGGACGCAACATTTAGGCTGCCCATTCGTATCTAAACGTGACGCCATGAGACGAACCTCCCTGGCACTGTGCCTAATCGTCATGTGCCTTCCGTTTCCTAGATTCGATTTCGCCCAAGATGCTTCCGAGATCATTGACCAGTTGGAGAAGGCCGAGGGGGTGCGAAGAGTCCGGGCAAGATTCAGACGCTGCAATCAAGATCAATAAAATGCGGCACCCGCCCTAGCCGGCTCCTCGCTACAGAGAAAAAGTGACCTTTTTGTTGGAGCTGCGCCCTTACGTTGCTCGATTTGCCTTACCTCCCATGCCTCTTGCCATGGCAATGAGCACAGAGGGTAATCAGGTTTGTCATTGTATCGCTGCCGAGTCGGCTTCTCGGCTGCAAATGATGAACTTGCAGATTGTTGAGGGAACCGCACTCCTGGCATCGCCAACCATCTCGTTCCAACACTTGCGTGTGTAGCGACAGATACTCATTCGGGTTCAGTCTGATCCTTGGACGCTTCTGCTGCAGACTCATAGAAAATAATAGAAAATCTCCAGTTTATGGTTGGTTTTGCGGAAGGTCAGCACCTGCCAGAAAATCAGCACAAATCATTTCGAGACAGTATCCCCGTGACTTGTCCATTCCGAGCATCAAGCCTGCTGTTTCGAGGGCCCTCTCGACCACCGATAACTGACTCTTGTACAATTTGAAATAGACGATCTCCCACGCTTCCGTATCCTTGCCCGTCAGGTGGCGCTCGACCTCGCGCTTAAACTCTTCCTTGGGGAGCACCTGGGCTCTGTGCACCCAGGGTGCACTTTCGAAATGCTCCCCCTCCCTGCGCGCCACCTTGGCGAGTTCTCGCGCCTTCGTCCAGCCGATCTCCCGCAATTGCTGCTTCGGAACCCGCGTCAGATTTTCGTGGATGGCCATGAGGTAGTAGGCCTTGCGTCGGGAGTCGGGGAACCGCTTCTCCAGGAAGTTGTCGAACGACGACATTTTCTCCAGGCGCCAGTATTGTCCCGCGCGAACTTCGCAGAGATACCGGCCCAAATCCACGAAGCGCAGATCGCGTTCGTGCAGACGCGCCTTGTCCCATGCAAGGATCTCGTCGATCTTGCCGAGGACAAATACTGCGCGTTTGAGATTGAGCTCGGGAGGCATCGGGGCCCCTCGGCTAATCCACAGGGTCGTCAAGCCAGGCAAGGTTGCTCGCTCCTGGGGAAAGGGTAAGACTGGATTCGATCAGGGTTTGGTCATCGAGACAGAGCCCGAGATGGGCACAGCTCATACAGCCGTTTTGGGGAAAGCGGATCCCGCTGTGAGCAGGGAACTGCGCGGCTTCGATTTGGCTGATCGTCGTTGCGACAAGACGATCGAATTCTCGGCGCTGTTCTTCCGAGATTGAGGTCTTCAGGTATTGGATTTCCGGCTGATGCTTGCGTACGAAGACGACCAAAACGACGTTGGAAATCCCGGTCATCCACGAATAGCAAATCAACTGCGGATCGAGAGTCAGCAAGCCCATAGGTGCTTCGGGATAACGGCTGGTGGTCGTCTTCCAGTCCATCAGGCAATACTGGCCATCGAGTTCACCGATAGCGTCGAGGTAGGCGACAAATTGATTGCCGTTGGACAGGTCCCGGGCGACTTTGAGTTGCAGATTTTCTTGTGGCTGAGGAATGCGAATCCGATTGTCCCGGGCAAAGCGTTCGAGGAGATGCACACCCTGGTGGAGCAAGCGATCCCAGCTCTCTCCTCTTTTGTATGCGAACGGAGTATCGCGGTAGGCGCCCCACTCCCGATGGAGCGCAGCAGAACAATCGTCACCGCAAAAATAAGACTCCAGCGCCTTTTCAAAGCAGCGGCCGAAGAGCATCGCCGCGCGAGTTTCCTTCTCGCGCCAGCCGTCCAGGTAGCGATGGCGATAGCTGCGCGGGCACCGGAGGTAGTGGGAAATCTGGGTATAGCTATAGTTCATCTTGGCTACACTCCCGCACCTCTTGGGTAGTCGCAGTGCAGGAAAGTGCCTCCCACTCCGCTGCCGGAGCAAACGCATCGAGGTTCTGGTAGGAATGTCCGTTCAAGCTGGTAAAACTGGTCCGGATAACACCACGAAGATTCAGAAGTGCCTTTTCATCGACCTGATCGCGGGTCAGCAGTTCGGTGTCATAGCCAAAGTCGTGAAGGAACCAACGAAGTTTCCAGAGCGCACGGTCGGTACAGTAGAGGCGGCCCGAGAAGGAAAGTGCTTCATGGGAGATGGGCTCGAGGATGACAAAGCGCAGGGCGAAGAAGGGCTTCAGGGGATGCCAGCGATAGGACGCCCGCTCGACTCGGACCAAGAAGAGCCCGTCGAGATTGCTGACCAAATCCTGCTGTCCGGAATGCAGGCCGGGAATGTGGCGCCTCATGATCTGGCCTCCACCGTTGGTTGAGCGTAGGAGTTCAGTTTGCAGACCAGCGCATCGCGGTTTTGTTTCGCCGTAATAGCGAGGTGGGAGATAAAGGACTCGACCAATTCACGGCTGGCACCGCTAAGGGTGGCGGTGCCGCAGAAATCTGCCGCATAGGCTTTCACGAGATTGGCTTCGAGATTGTACTGGCGAATCAGAAGGCAGAGCTGATCGCGGAGCCGTGGCTGGCCGTTGCCATTTCCGTTGGAAGGGTAAGAATTGATGGACGGCGAGGAAACCGCGTGGGGTCGCGGCGCGCTCGAGAACGCACCCAACTCTTCCACGGAGCAAAGGCCGATCCCATAGGCCTTGCGCAGGGCGCGGTTGACGGCGCGCGTTTCAGCTATCCGCAACTCAGCACCTCGAACCATGGAAGAAACGTTTGAAGGATCGGCGTCGCCATAGCCGACAAAGCCCTTCGAGAGGCGACTCTTATAAACCACTGCTTTGAAGACCCACCGGCCTGCAGTTGGATCGCAGAATTTAGGGACCTGCTGGATCTGAATGGCATGACAACGACTGCGTGCTGCTAGCCGAAGAAGGCCAGCGTGTGTGACATACCACCGGCCCTCGAGAAGTAGCAGATCACCGAGTGCAACTGCAAATCCATAACTCTCGGTCAGAGATCTCAGCATGTCTAAATGGGAGTTTCCTAGTTCACTGCGCCATTTTTCCCTAGCGAGTTTCACATTTCTCCGCTCCAAAACGTTACAGTGTCTTTTCATAGAGGTCTCCATGTACCGCTAATGTAACGCATATAGCGTTACATGTCAAGAGGAATTCATGGAGGGCCGCCACTTGACGGCTCGAACGGTGTTCGCTAGCATCGCCCTCAGATTTACCTGAGGATCAAATGGTGAAGACAGAGACTCTAAACCTGCGTGTATCCGCAGAATTCAAACGACGGCTCATTGAGGAAGCGAGAAAGGAGAAGAGATCCGTTACTAACTACATTGAGGCGTCTATCACTGAACTTTGGAGTAACAAGGCGCCTTCCAGCGGTCGGGCGAAAGTGAAAAAAGGCGAGTGAGAAATCGGGTAACCCAGGGACGTTTTGAATGGGGATGATGGATCCCGGGAGATTGCTTTCCAAGAAACGGGAAATGGTGAATATTCAGATAGACGTTAGCCGCAGGCATGATTCTCACGGGCCTTAAATGAGCAAGAGCGAGGTCCCATTCCCTGTTTGTTCCCTGGTCCGACTCCCTCCACGCCTCGCATGTACCTTCTAAAGTGTTCTTCGGTGGCGCGTTGCATCGAGTGGTGTTGACCGAGCTCTGAAAATTCTCTGTATATTTCCCTGTTATCAGGGAATTTGAAGAGGAGTCTTGCATCCAATCACAACGCTCAACCTAGACCTCGGCCCTGACGTTCCGGACATTTCCCTGCGTAGGAAAAGTCGTCATGCGGAGGAAGGTCTTCACCAAGTCGAAAAGACAGGAATTACAAAACGAACTCAGGTAAGTCTCTAAAAGTCTAGTAGTTAACGTTTTGAGCTTGTCAGTATCTGGGGCTTTTTTGATCGGGTAGGGGCAGCGTATCGGGGTAAGCCTGCGGGGCTGCTCGCCCGTCAGGCGTTACCCTGAGGCTGCTCGGCTAATATTGGTTTTTAACGTTGCGCAGAAATGCGATATTCGGAGGAACTGACTTTTTTCGGTGGGTTTGGGAGCACTTATTTTGAGGGGACGCAACTTTTCTGGGTGATTTGCGTATCTCAAGGGAAAGCTATGCGACGCCTCGCTCTGCCGCCACTACCGCTGTGTCTGATGGTCCTGCCGCTGATTTTCCCGGGCGTTGGCTACGCTCAAGACGCTTCCAAAATTATCGATCAATACGCGAAAGCGGCGGGTGGAACGAAGAATCTAGGTAAGGTCCAGACTCTCCTGATCGACGGATCAATCCAGGCTATGGGAGAAGAAACGCCCGGGACGTACAGTTTCCGCGTGAAATTGCCAAACCGGTATTACACCGAAGTGAGAAATGGTGGAAAGACGGTGATCGAAGCGTACAACGGCAAATCGGCGTGGCATGAGGCGGAGTCGCACCAAATTTCCACGCTGCTCGGGCCGGAGGCGCTGGAAATGGAAGCGGCGGCGCAGTATTACAACGCTCGCTGGCTGAACCTTTCGAAGAAGAAGATCGGGACTCTCTATAAGGGTCCGGTTTCGCTCCACGGCCATGAAACGTTTCAGGTGGAATTGACCTATCCGACTGGGATTCAGTGGGAAGTTTTTTTTGATCAGCAAAGCCATTTGATTGTGGCGGAGAAGGCGATGCTGGCGGGCGAGCCGCAAGAGATTTATTACGAAGACTACCGGACGATGAATGGAGTGAAGTTCCCTTACAAGCTGGAAATTCATCGCGGTGCAGAAAATTATGCGGTGAATGTCACTCGCGTCAGCGTCAACGAAACCATTGGAGAACGCGTTTTTGATTTCCCTATCCATTCGCAGGTGAAATTGCCCGATCTGAAGGCGCTGTTTGCGGAAATTGATGCCAACCAGAAGCAGATCGATAAAGTGAAAGAAAATTACGCCGGCAACCAGGTGGAAGAAGAAACCGAATATGACAAAGCAGGAAAAATAACCAAGAAAGAGGTCAACGAATATACGTTCTTCTACCTGAACGGCGACGAGATCACGACTTTGGTGAAAAAAGACGGGAAGCCGCTGAGCGAAGACGAGCAGAAAAAGGAAAACGAGAAAACGCAGAAACGCATTGTGGAAGAGCAGAAAAAAGAGAAGAAGAAAGAAGAGAAAGACGAAAAAGCTAAGGAAGAGGGGAAGGAATCAAAGGACGACGATCCGGGGATTGAAGTGTTTTTGCGTGTTTGCCAGTTTGTGAATCCGCGGCGCGAACGATTCCGTGGCCAGGATGTGCTGGTATTCGATTTTGAGCCCAACCCCGAATACAAGCCGAAGAATCTGGAAGAGCGCGTGGTGAAGGAGTTGGCGGGTGTCGTTTGGGTGGACGAGAAGGCGAAGGACGTGGTGCGACTGGAAGCGTATTTTGTGGGAGACGTACACATCGGCGGGGGCGTGCTGGCGAATCTGCAAAAAGGGACCAGTTTCGTGTTCGAACAAGCCTACGTGAACAACGAAGTTTGGCTGCCAACGTACGTGGAAGCGCATGTGGGAGTGCGGTTGCTGCTGGTGAAGGGAATTAAAGTGAACGTCAGCACGAAATATTCGGATTACAAGCGATTCAATGTGGAGACGCTGAATACCATCGGCAAGCCGAAAGAAACACCGCCTGCCAAGCCTTAAGTGGTTTGGGAGTGGCTGACGACTTCGCGAATCTTCTGGACCAAGGACGCCGGCGAGAAGGGTTTCTGCAAAAATGCCAACCCATGCTCGAGCAATCCTCCGCTGGTAATCACATTTTCCGTATAGCCGGACATGTACAAGACGCGAATGCCGGGACGCGCTGCGGAAATGCGCGCCGCCAATTCCCGGCCGCTGGTGCCGGGCATGACCACGTCGGTGAGCAGCAGGTGAATCTCACCGGGGAAATCGCTGGCGAGCGTCTCGGCGTGGTGAGGATCGAGGGCCACGAGCACCTCGTAGCCTTGACCAGTCAGGATGGTGCGGACGAGGTCGCGGACGACGTCTTCATCTTCGACAAGCAGGATCACTTCGCTGCCGCGCTGACCTGCCAGGGGCGCGCGTTTTGGTGCGTCGACTTCGGCCAGTTCTTCTACCCGCGGCAGATAAACTTTGAAGGTGCTGCCTTTGCCTGGCTCGCTGTAGACCCAGATGTATCCGCCGCTCTGCTTGACGATTCCATACACGGTGGAAAGGCCGAGTCCTGTGCCGCGACCGCTTTCTTTAGTGGTGTAAAAGGGCTCGAAAATGTGGGCGATGGTTGCTTCGTCCATGCCCACACCGGAATCGGAGACCGCGAGCATAACGTAGCGTCCGGGTTTCACGGAAACGTGGTCCATGGCGTAAGCAGAATCCAGGTCTACATTGGAAGTTTCCAGAACGAGTTGGCCGCCTTGCGGCATGGCGTCGCGCGCGTTCACCACCAGATTCATGATGACCTGTTCGATTTGCGCGGGGTCGGCTTTCACCTTGCCGAGATCGTCGGTGACGCTGGTGATCATTTCAATATGATCGTCGATCAAGCGGCGCAGCAGCGTGTCCATATTGAGGACGATGGCGTTCAAATCCAGCGTCTTGGGTTGCAGAACCTGTTTGCGGCTGAAGGCGAGTAACTGGCGGACCAACGCGGCCGCGCGGCCGGCGGCATTTTCAATGCGCTCGATATCGTTGCGCAAGTCGAGCGGGACGGTAGGGCGACTGAGGGCAAGATCGGTGTAGCCGGTGATGATGGTGAGGAGATTATTGAAATCGTGTGCGATGCCGCCGGCGAGGCGTCCCACAGCTTCCATTTTTCGTGATTGCTGCAACTGGGTTTCCAGGATTTTGCGTTCGGTGATGTCGACGATGATGCCTTCCATCACCTGATGTTCGTTTCCTGCTTGCACCACGACCGCCGTGTCGTTCAACCAAACCTCGCGGCCATCTTTTCTCTTTACGCGGTACTCGGCTTGAAAAGGTTCACCTCTGGCGCTGCCTTCCTCGGCGGCTCTCACGGTGGCGAGATCGTCGGGATGAATCAGTTCGTCCCATTTGTGCGACATGGCGAGCCACTCTTCGGGGGTATATCCGAGGATTGCGTGCACCTGAGGGCTGACGTAATGCCACTGGCCGTTCATGCCAATCTCGGCGATATACGTGATGGCGTTGACCTGCTCGACGAGGGTGCGATATTTGGCTTCCGCTTGTGCGCGAGCCTGTTCGGCTTCCTCGCGCTGCGAGAGATCGCGACAGGAGCACACGGTTCCACCATCGGGCATGAGCATAACGGCCATCTCCGCGGCAAGGCGGGTGCCGTTCGGACGTTTCAGCGAAAGATGCGAGGACCATTTGCCGGACTCTGCGAGTGCCCGGCGGACTTCCTCTTCGAGTTTGCCAATTTCCTGGAAGGCGTAGACGATGCGCCATGGCTGGCCGATGACGCGGTCGGGTCCGTCGAAGCCGAACATTTTGGCAAACGAGGCGTTGGCATAGATATGAACGCCGTGTTCATCGAGGAGCGCGATTCCGTCGACGGAGGTGTCCATGGCCAGAGTCTGCCGGCGAACCGTTTCTTCGTCAGCCTGCTGGCGAAACTGCATCAAGGCAATGCGTAAGGCGTAGCATGCGAAGGAAAGACCGAGCAGGCTGAAGCGCAGCAGGGTCCACCCGGGGCCCATGCCTGCAAGAACGAAGAGGACCGCGAGCGGAACGAAGGCAAACATTCCGTTGGTGATGAGAATATCGGTGAGAGATTTCTTGCGCAGACTGGCTTGCCACTTGCCCACCGAATACGGCTGCCAAGTTGCCGCCCAAAATGCGCCATACAACAGTGGAACGGTCCACGCGAGGTCGTACCAAGTTCCGGTGGGAATTTCCTGTTGGGCTTGATAGCCATCCAGGCAGTGGGAGCCGATGGTGTAGATCAGATGATAGAGAGCCAAGCCACCATAGAGTTTGCGCGCTTCCGGGAAACACGCGCGCCGCCACTGAAGCATGGCCAGAAAAACGATGCCCAAATCACCCCACAGGGCAATGGTCATTTCTCGAGTGAAAGCGAGTTGGTCCGAGAGAATTAACGACGGCAAATAGTAGGCGCGAAAATAAACCAGGAAAAACAGGATGCCGACTTGAATAAAATCGAGGGCTTCTTCGGTCTCGACGCGCGAATCGGTTTTCTCCTGATTCAGGAAAATCGCCATCACGAAAAACATGCCGTGCGTGTCAAAGAGGAAGCGAATCAGCGAGCCCGCGGGAGGCTCGGTACCGAGGATTACTTCCTGGTAGGCCCAACCGAGATTTGCGGCACCCCAGGCGCCTACCCCAAAACCGATCAAGGTCCAGAAGGATTGACTGAAGCCGGGTGATTTGCGGGCGGCCCGAAAACACATGACCGTGGTCAGGAAACTGGCAAAGATTTCGAGAGAATTGCCGACGAGCGCCCCGGTGCGAGAGGTGCCGAAAAGGAGGATCGAGCACACGTGAGCCGCCACTACGAGCAGCGCCACGAGGGCCAGGGAGCGAGGAAATGGCTTGGTGCTCAAAATATGGTCCTAGTACTTAGGCATATTTAGTGTAGAAGGCTTTGCATCAAGAGAAAGGCATCCGGTGAGTGAGTGTGCCCGGCTTGTTATCGTCGGGCTGAGTACAGGAGATGCCGCCAACCAGGACGGATGGGGCAGGCAGCCCGAGCTGGCACAGGCGACTGGGGCTTAGCGCCCTTCGAAGGGGTAACGATCTTGCGATAACACGGCGGCGGCTACGCGGCGGCGCAGGGCGATGGTGTCCACGATGGGTCGCTTGCCAAATCGTTTGAGCACCGCCAATTGGGTGGTCAGCATATCGCCCTCGTGGACCGCAGCTACGGAGCGCCGGGCTTCGTGCTCGACCCGTTCTGCCGCATCCGCGATGAAGACGCGGGCGGCGTCGATCATTACGGCCGCGGCAACTTCTCCCTTGGTGGCGGCGGCTTTCTGCGCTCGAAGCAGACTGGACTCCATGGCATAGATTTCCATGACGATGTTGGCGAGTGCGGCGATCAGTTCTTGTTCGTCGGCGAGCTTTTCACGGTATTTCTGCATCGCGCCACCAGCCGCTTGCAGGAACATTTTCTTGGCGTTGGCTATCACGCGGGCTTCTTCGGCGAGCACGCCTTCGGGAGTTTCTTCGAAGGAAGGACCGGCGAGGATTTCGTCGGCGAGTTTCATGGCGGCGGGGATCAAGGCGAGTTGACCGCCGAGGGCGCGCTTCATCAACATCTGGATGATGAGCATGCGGTTGATTTCGTTGGTGCCTTCGAAGATGCGATTGATGCGAGAGTCGCGATAGGCGCGGCAAACCGGATAATCTTCGTGGAAGCCGTAGCCGCCGAAAATCTGCACGGCTTCGTCGACGACGAAGTCCAGCATTTCGCTTCCGTAGACTTTGGCGATGGAACTTTCGATGGCGTATTCCTCGAGCGCTTTCATGGTGTTCTGCGTTTTGTTGCCGGAGCCGGCCGCTGCGTTCATGGCCGCTTCCATATAGCCGGCGCTGCGGTAAATCATGGATTCCACGGCGAAGATGCGGATGGCCATTTCGGCGATTTTTTCTTTAATGAGGCCGAAATCGCCAATTTGTTTGCCGAAGGCTTTGCGTTCCTTGGAATATTTGGAGGCGGTGGCAAGTACGTGTTTGGAAGCGCCCACGCACGACGCGCCGAGAGTGAAACGGCCTGCATTGAGAACGTTGAAGGCAACGATGTGACCGCGGCCGATTTCGTGCAGCACGTTTTCCTTGGGCACCAGACAGTTTTCGAGGAACACAGGGGTCGTGGAACTGCCGTGAATGCCCATTTTGTGTTCTTCGTTGCCGGGCTTGCAGCCGGGGAAACTGCGTTCAACAATGAAGGCGGTCAGTTTATCGCCATCGACTTTCGCGAACACGATGTAGAGATCGGCAAAGCCGCCGTTGGTGATCCACATCTTCTGGCCGTTCAGAATGTAGTGCGTGCCTTCTTTGTTGAGTTCGGCGCGGGTCAGAAGATTTTGCGCGTCACTGCCCGCTTGCGGTTCGGACAGGCAGTAGGCGCCGATGTATTCACCACTGGCGAGTTTGGGCAGATATTTTTTCTTCTGTTCTTCGGTGCCGAAATAAACGATGGGGAGAGTGCCGATTCCGGCGTGCGCGCCGTGTGTTACCGCGAAACCACCGTACATCGAGATCTTTTCGGTCAGCACTGTGGTGGCGATTTTATCGAGGCCCGCGCCGCCATACTCTTCCGGAGTTCCGCCGCTCATGAGGCCGAGTTCGGCGGCCTTGCGAGTCAGTTCAGGCATCAGACCGGGCTTCTTGGCTTCCAGTTCTTTCGCGAACGGCAAAACTTCCTTGAACACAAATTCTTCGGCGGTCTGGCCGATCAGTTTCTGGTCGTCGCTCAGATCCGCGGGCGTGAAAATATCCTGGGGAGCAGGGGATTCCAGCAGGAAGCTGCCGCCCTTTGCTGCGGATTTGGGAAGAACGGAGGTCGCCATGATCATGCTCCTTGCCGGTACTGGTGCGGCCCGTAAAATTCAAACAACCGTTTGAAAAAGCAATGCGGGGATTCTACCCGGAGGAGGGCCATTCTGCAATAGGACCGTTGCCTGAGCACTACCGGATTTTCTGTGATCTCTGTGGGGGTGCAAATTCGCGGTTGCTGTGGCAGACTTTCACGCCTGCAGGTACTTATCTGGAGCGGGGAGGATGCTTTATGGGTCGGCCGGTGGTGCACTTTGAAATTGGATGCCGCGATACCGCGAAAACACAGGAGTTCTATGCGAAGTTATTCGACTGGAAAGTGAGTCCCATGGGGCCGGCGGCCATGATTGCGCCGGAAGGGGTGGGAATCGGTGGACACATCAGTTCGCTGGGGCACGAACCGCACCACTACACAATTTTTTATGTGGACGTGGACGACGTGGCGGGATATCTGAAAAAAGCTGAATCGCTGGGCGGGAAGACGCTGGTGCCACCGGTGGACATTCCCTCGGGGACATTTGCGTGGATGCAGGATCTCGAGGGAAACACGGTGGGATTGTGGAAGGCGAAGACGTAGGCTCAACCCAGCAAACCGGTCTTTGAGCGAGGCGATGCGGAAGGATTGAGATCCGCCAATCGCTGGACGCCGGAGCGGTGCAGCGCGTAAAGCACCGCCCAGATGATCGCGGCGATCGCGGCCACGATCAGGAGCAGGGAAAGAAGCGCGCCGACAATGGAAAAGTTATCCAGGTGAAATTGCTCCGCTGGATTGGCAGCGGCAATGGAGCGTTGAATGTTTTCTGCTTTTTCGATGGCCACGATGATGGCTACCAGAATGATGCTCATTAACGTGACCGTGGATTTTGGAAAACGGAAATCGGAACGCATGATGGGCCTCCTTTGCGGAATCGGAAATTCGGGAAGGACGTTGCGGCTCCGCAGATGTTCGCGCAAGGCGCCCAGGAGCAATCCGCCTGATTCACGGGCACGGAAGAACACCCGCTGGCCAAGCGCGCCCGCCTGTATATCCGCGGTGCGGTCGTTGAGCACAGACAGAATTTCCTCACCATATTCTGCGCGATACGCGGCCGGGTAAAGATACAAGAGGCAGCGAAAGAGTGTAGACATCTTTACGCCTCCGTCCTGGCGAGACGATTGGCAAGCTGCGTGAGATGTTTGAGGCGACGGACTTCCAACTGTAAATTGCGGCGGCCCAAAGTCGTGAGCCGGTAGGATTGCTTGCCGCGCGTATTGTCCTTATCGGCGAAACGCTCAATCCACTTATCTTCGAGCAGCCGGCGAAGGGCCCCGTAAAGAGTGCCGGTGCTGAGACGGACACGGCCGTCGCTCATGCGTTCGGTGTCTTGCAGGATGGCGTAGCCGTGGCGAGGTTGCATGGCGAGGCTGAGCAGGATAAGGAGAACGGGCTCGGAGATCGGAGGAGGGTGTCATAGGTTGTCGCGCGACATGTCGTACGGCGACATATTGGACTTGCGGATCACCCGAGTCAAGAGAAAAAACAGGCAGCTCGCCAGCGAATTAGAGGCGTTCGAAGATACCGGCGGCGCCCATGCCACCGCCGATGCACATGGTGACCATGCCGTAGCGGGCGTTGCGGCGCTGCAATTCGCGCACAAGAGAGGCGGTGAGTTTGGAACCGGTGCAACCGAGGGGATGGCCAAGAGCGATGGCTCCGCCGTTGGGATTGACGCGCGCGGCATCCAGATTGGCTTGCTGGATGACGGCGAGGGCCTGCGCGGCGAACGCTTCGTTTAATTCGACCACGGCGAGATCGTTGAGCGAGAGTCCCGCGAGATCAAGCGCTTTCGGGATGGCATAAACCGGGCCGATGCCGAATTCCTCTGGCGGACACCCGGCGGTGGCGTAGGAAACGAAGCGGGCTTGCGGTGTCAGACCCAATTGCTTGGCTTTTGCATCGCTCATCACGATAACAGCGGCGGCGCCGTCGCTCATGGGCGAACTGTTACCAGCGGTCACGGTGCCCTTGGCGTGGAAGGCGGGTTTCAGGCCACTGAGAACTTCCATGGAGGTTTCTGGCCGAGGCAGTTCATCTTTATCGAAGACGAAAGATTGCGTGGTTGGCTTGTTCGCGGGCTTTCCCTTTACGCCATTGCCGTTGGGAAGCGCGGTGATTTTCACCTCGACGGGAACGGTTTCTTCCTTAAATTTATCGGCGGCGAGAGCGGCTACGGCTTTCTTGTGGGAATCGACGGCGAACTGATCCGCGGCTTCACGCGAGATGCCGAATTTGCGCGCGAGATTTTCGGTGCCCAGGCCCATATTAATGTACGCGTCGGGATAGTGATCGACGAGCCAGGGATTCGGCGAAATTTTGTTGCCGCCCATAGGCACGAGCGACATGGATTCCGTGCCACCCGCGATGATAACTTGCGCAGACCCACCACGAATACGATCGGCAGCCAGGGCAATGGCCTGAAGGCCGCTGGCGCAGAAGCGATTCACGGTCATGGCCGAGGTTTCTACCGACAATCCGGCGCGAAGGGCGGCGATGCGCGCGACGTTCATGCCTTGCTCGCCCTCAGGCATGGCGCAGCCAAGGATGACGTCGTCAATTTCCTTGGGATCGAGGCCGGGGACTCGCGCAAGGGCCTCTTTAATGACGAGCGCGGCGAGATCGTCAGGGCGGGTGGTGCGCAAGGAGCCTTTGTAGCCGCGTCCTACAGGGGTTCTGACGGAAGAAACAATGACGGCTTCGGGCATGACGGACCTCGATTCGTGGAACTTTTTGATTCTCGCGCTGGTGGACTGGGAAAAGCAAATGCGCGGAGTAGCAAACACGCAGGTTTGAGGCAAATCTCGACGTTGAGATCCTTCACCCGCAAAAGGCGCGGGTTCAGGATGACATGTGTCTTGTTTGTGGCGGCCAAGTAAAAATGAGCCCCGAGTTCGCCTGCGTTTTACTGGGAAGCTAGAATGACGACATGGTTCCAAGACGACGCTAAAACTGCAGGCGCAGGCCGAATTGCATTACGCGGGGGCCCCCGCCGCCGAGGCCGGGATTGCCCTGGGCCACGTCGGGAGTTTGCGTGATCAGGCCGGCGGTGGAGCTGCCGGGCGAGACCACGTTCGACGGCAAAGCAAAGTTCGGATGATTGAAGATGTTGAAGAATTCCGCGCGGAATTGCAGCTGCAGCCGTTCGCTTAACTGGAAATTCTTGGTGGTGGAAAAGTCGAGGTTCCAGAATCCGGGGCCGAAGATCTGATCGCGGCCCAGATCGCCGAAATAGCCGTTGGGATCAGCGGCGGTAGTCGCCGGATACGCGAACGCCGCAGGATTCAAGTAGCCAGTAGTTGGTGTCCAGTGCGAGAGAATCGGGTTGACGCCCGGAACGATATCCGGGCGCTGGACATAATTATAGTTCACGCCGCCGGCATCAGTGATGACGTTGATGGGCCGGCCGGATTGCACGGTGATGATGGAATTGAACTGCCAGCCCGAACCAAGGAGATGAGGAACGTGTTGTAGATCGGGCACCGCGTAGTTGACGACGGTGGTCCAGCGGTGGCGAGTGTCAAACGTGGACGGACCTTTTTCCGCGGCAAGATTGGTGGAATCCTGCGGGAAGGCGGCATTCGCGAAATTGAAATTGATGCCGTCGGAGGCGCCGTCGAGCGACTTGGAATAGGTGTAAGTGGAAAAGCCAGAGAAACCGTGGAAATCGGCCATACGGAAGGTTGTTTGCAAGCCGTTATAGGTGGAGTTGGCGCTGCCGGAAAAAACGTCGACGGCGGCATATTGCGGATAGGCGGGAGTGTTGATGGCGAAATCGCGCCCCTGATTGGCGTCGTAAAGGCGCGTAAGGCGAGTGCCTTTGCTGCCGACGTAGCCAATTTCAAAAGCGAGGGAGTGGCTGAATTCGCGCTGGATATTGAGATTCCAACTTTGCACGTAAGGAGTGCGCAGGCCGGAATCGGTGACAAAGATCGATTGCGGATAAACCGTAGGAGTAAAGACCGGGCCGGTGGCGGTGCCATTCCAAGCGCCGGGATTGAAGTCCATCGCGCCAACGAAATAGGGGCTGCCCGCGAGGGAATCGACGGGATTGGTGGCGACGCCGGCGGAATTGGTGTAATTGGCGATCAAATTGTTTTGCGGCGTGTAGTCGTAGTAGATGCCATAGGCTGCGCGGATCACCGTGCTGCGGCGCGGGCTCCAGGAAATGCCGAGGCGCGGGGCGAAATTATTGAGATCGCGGTGATAAAGGAGCGGCAAAGTGGGTGAACCGAGCTGCACGAGATTGCCGCTGGCGTCGAAATTGGAGAGCAGATTGTTTTTCTCGGCGAGCGGGGAAATATACTCCCAGCGCAATCCGGCGGTGATGGTCAGGTTGGGACGGACCTGAATTTCATCCTGCGCGAAGAATCCGAAATTGTTGTTGAAAGTGAAGCGTTGCGTGTTGCCCATGTTCGCGCCGGTGAAGATGTTGCCGATGTAGAAGTTGGCGAGCTCATTGACGATGGGGTCGTCGGACAACGTGGGGCAGGTGTTGTCGTCGATAAAGAAGCAGGTGTTCACGTCGAGAAGGCCGCGTTCGAGGTTGTCGTTGAAGCTCTGGACATCGTAGCGATGGAACTCGCCGCCGAATTTGAAGGTGTTGTGGCCCTGGATCAATGTGAAATTATCCAACACTTGAAATGTTTCGCTCAGGCGGCCGCGCGGGACGCTGTAGGCGGTAGCGCCGAGGTTTTCGAGATCGCCATTGAAATCGATTTCCGGAAGGCCGACGTGACCGGTGCCCATGTCGAGGCCGAGCGCGGTGGGATCGATGAAATTGGGATTGCCGGGCGTGGCGTCCGCGGAATTGAAACTGGTGCTGAATCGCGAGTAGCCGAAACGCACCTCGTTGATTTCTGTGGGCGAGAAGGTGGTGAGCCAATTGACCGAAACGACTTGCACGCGCGTGGGGGAAATCTGTTCGAAGTTGGCGAGGCGCGAACCGCTGCCGTAGCCGCCGAGCGAGCCGAGCGGAAATTGCTGGTTGCTGTTGCCGAAAGCGTAGCGTGCGCTAAGGGAATTGTTTTGATTCAGGCGGAAATCGACCTTACCGATGAGGTTGTCGCCATCATTTTTGTCGCGGACGGAATAGGCCAGGGAATTGGAATCACTGGTGGGAAACAAATCGGTGATTTTGACGAGCGCGGGATTAACGGAAGGAACCGCGGCGCCGGGAACGGTAGTGGTGACGGCGAGAGTTTGCGCGGCGGCAATCTGTGCTTGCGACGGAACGGTCAAGGCAAAATCCGAGCCGACGCGCTCGCGTTGTCCTTCATAAGCGAAGAAAAAGAACAGTTTGTCTCTGACGATAGGGCCGCCGAGCGAGCCGCCGAAATTGTTGTTGTTGAAACGCGATTGCGGGTTCGGCGTGCCGTCGGATTGCAATTTCGTATTGAAGTAATTGCGGGCGTCGAAGGCGGAGTTGCGATTGTACTCGTAGAGCGAACCGTGAAACTGATTGGAGCCAGAGCGGGTGACGATGTTGACGACCGAGCCGCTATTTCGTCCGTACTCGGCGCCGAATTGCGATTGTAGGTTGAACTCTTGAATGGCGTCGAGGGGCAACAGTGTAGCGGGCGCGCCGGTGATGCCCACCTGGTTCAGCGCGGAATTATTGAAGAAAGGATCGTTGTTGTCGGTGCCGTCGAGATTGTAGTTGTTGGAACGATCGCGATTGCCGCTGATGTTGAATTGGCCAAAACCCTTTTCCGAGCCGGCCACGCCAGAACCCTCGACGGTGACACCCGGCGTGAGGGCAACGAGTTTGCCAAAATCGCGGCCATTGAGAGGCAATTCCTGGACTAGCTGACGATCGACGACTTGAGAAAGCGTGGTGCTGGCAGTTTCCACGAGCGGGACGCTTTCCGTGACTTCGACGCGTTCTGCTTGTCCTTTGACCTTGGAGAGCGTGAGAGCGACCGTGGTGTCAACGCCGACTTCGACGCGAACCTTGGGCACGCGCACTTCCTCGAAACCCGGGGCAACAGCGGAAACTTCGTATTCACCGGCGGGCAATTCGAGAAAGCGGAATCCGCCATCCTCATCGGCGGTGACTTCGCGGGTTTCACTGGTGCCCAGATTGCGGGCGATGACCTTCGCCGCAGCGATTTTCAGCCCCTGTGCGTCGGCGATCTCGCCACGGATGGCGCCGCGAAACGACTGGGCAGAGATGCATGTTTGAGAAGTAAACGAAAACAGGAACAGCAAATACACAAAGAGGAATCGCGAGCTCAAAGCCAAAACATTTCGAGAATTCATGACCTGTGTCCTTTGTAAGTGGGAGCCATGGCCAATGGCCCCGTGCACGGTGGAGCGACTGTGCAGCTAGGGTTTCTCTGGTGAATCTTCAGTGCGCGGTACGAAAATTCAGTGCAAGCGGCGGGACATGCGGCGACATCGGCGCGCCTGGCTACATCGCTTGCGGATCAATTCCAAACTTATCTCCGGCGACACCATACTTACTTGCCCTTCAGCGGCGCTCCCTTTTTCGGTATGAACAGGGACACGGGCGGCGTAATTTTATGGACCTGCGAAAAATTGCCCTGATTCACTGCCAGACCGATGCGACCACGAGAATCCTGGTAGAGCAGCGACTCGCCGACGGGTACGTCCATAAAAGTTTTCACGTAAGGCACGGAGAAGGGTTTCTTATCCAATTGGACGGTGACTTTGTCGCCGAGGGCATAGCCGAGCTTCTTGAAGTCCGCACCCTGAATGTCGGTGATGAGCGAGCCGAAAGGATCGTCAAGCGCGATAATCTGACCCTCGATGCCCTTGTCAGTGACGGTGGCCTCTTTGAGAGTCAGGCGGACCAATTGAGAGACCGCCGGGCCAGCCAAAGTGTAGTCCCAACCTGCGGCGAGGTGCGCGCCGGCGGGAGAAAAAATATCGCGACCATGGAACGTGGAGGACACGGCTTCGCCAATCATCCATCCGGGGTTGGTGATTTCGCGGGCGGAATCGAGGCCGTCGCGATCGGTGACGGGAGAAATAAGGCCGTTGTCGGGAACAACAAAATATTGTCCCTTCTTTGTTTTGACGATTACGGCTTTACGCGAGGTACCGACGCCGGGGTCGATCACAGCAACAAACACGGTTCCGGCCGGGTAATAGGGAGTGACACCGGATAGAAAGCGCGCCGCCTCTTCGATCGAATAGGGAGTCACTTGATGGGTGATATCCATAATGCGGGCATCGGGCGCGATTCCTACCATCACCGCCTTGCAGATGGCGACCGCGTCATTGGCGGTGCCGAAGTCGGTCATGAAGACAATGGTGGACCGTGGTGCGTTGCTGCCCGAATGAACTTCCGTCGCCGGCCTGGAACAGCTCGATGGAAATAAGAGAAGAAGTAAGAGTGTGGGAAAAGCGGACATCCTGGCTACGCGTTTCAATGCTGCCCCCAGTTTATTTGGTATACCCGCTGCCTGATGGAATTCAGGGATACAGCGGGTGATACTCGAAAAAGCAATACCAATGGAATTCCGCGAAGTTCGGTTCTAATTTCGGAATCGTTTCCTGTGCGGAAACTCACCCCTGTCGGTATGGACATATTATAGGCGCGGGGCAGCGGGAAAGGTCAACCATCGGTTGAAACGCGCCCGAAATCGTTTGGGAGATTGCAGTGCGTTGCGGGATTCACTAGAATGGGTGCCAGTTTCACTCACAAGATTGGGGATCGCTTCTCGTCCGCCCGCGTGAAGTCCAGCTTCTGTTCAATCTAGATGAAGAATCGCAAGGAGGACGCAGATGCGTCGGAGTTTCTTATGTGTGCTGTTGTTTGCGGTGTTGGCGTCGGGAGCGGCCGCAGACCAAGTGACCCTGAAGAATGGAGACCGGCTCAGCGGCGATATCGTGAGCGGTGATGGCAAGACGCTGCTTATCAAGACCGAGTTTGCGGGCGATATAACGATCCAGTGGGACGCGATCGTAGGAATTGAATCCACCCAACATTTGAATCTTACGTTGAAAGACGGCACCAAGCTTTCGGGCAAGATCACCACGACTGACGGGAAATTCGTGGTTGCCGGCGCGCCGACGCCCAGCGCGGGCCCTGCGCCGAAGGAAACCATCGTCGCGGTGCGGAACGATGCGGAGCAGAAAACGTTCGACGTGGAAACCGAAAAGATGGCGCATCCGAAGTTCACGTATTTCTGGAGCGGTGCATTCGATTTGGGGCTGGCCCTGACCCGCGGGAACTCCTCCACCGCCAGCTTTACGGTGGATGGTCTAGCGGTGCGCGAGACGCCCCGCGACAAACTTACGGTGTACGCGAATTCCATTTATGCGAATAACGACACTTCGGTTACGTCTACCACGACTGCGAATCTATTCCAGGCCGGGATTCGCGGCGACCTGAACCTTGGGCCGAAGATGTTTGTGTTTGCCCTGGCGGATTTTCAAACAAACCAGCTGCAGCATTTGGATCTTCGCCAAACCTATGGTGGCGGCGTGGGCTACCACGTCATCAAGACGGACAAGACAACATTCGACGTCTTCGGCGGGTTCAGCTACGATCGTGATTCTTTCGGTAGCTATACGATTGTGAATCCGACACCGCCTCCTCCTCTGGCCACCTACGCAGCCTTCCAGCAGAACAGCGCGGAAGCGCTCGTGGGCGAGGAATTTGATTCGCAAATATCCAAGCGAACGATGGTAAAAGAGCTCTTTTCGTTTTACCCGAACCTGAGCCATACCGGGCAATACCGGCTGCAGTTCGATTCGTCTGTCGCGATGCAGATGAAAACCTGGTTGAGTTGGCAGACCACCTTCAGCGACCGCTATATCAGCTATCCGCCGGTGGGCTTGAAAGGTAACGACCTGGTGTTGTCGACGGGCTTCCGGGTGGTGTGGGGAAAGACGAAACTGTAACGGCTTCGGTGATTTAATCGGTCGGTGTGAATCTCGATAAGGGAGGCAACGCGTATGAGCTTTCTCACGTGGATCATTGTTGGTCTGATCGCGGGATGGTTGGCGGGCCAAGTTATGAAGGGTGGCGGCTACGGCGTACTCGTAGACATCATCTTGGGAATCCTTGGGGGCCTCGTGGGAGGCTGGGTGTTCGGCCTTCTGCACATCTGGCCAGGAGGCGGAATAATCGGTTCGATCCTGGTGGCATTCGTGGGAGCGGTGATTCTGGTCTGGATTACCCGACTGATTAAGAAGGCTTAAGTACGGCAAATTGGGCTCGTAAGGCTGCGCCGACCGCTCGGGAAAGAGGGTCGGCGCAGTTCCATTTTGGGTCGTTTTTTAGACCTGTACCCTGTACCAAAGGGCAAGTTTTCCACAGCACCTGTACAGGGGAAATCCTAAGCGCGCATACGAGAATTGACCCGGTTTACTAACCTACTTAAATTCAGTATATTGCAGCCCGTGCAGGCGTCCCCGCAGGTACTAGAACAATCGTTTAAGGGCTGCTTTAGTGCTACTGTACCATGGGTTTTCCTTCCTCTGACCTGTCTAATGGGGCAGGTCACAGATACAAGGCTTTTCGCAGTGGTTTATGGAATTGAACGACCGGACCTTGGGAAAAGGGAGTCTAGCCAGAGATGGGCACTAAAGACAAACTAAGGAAATGGATGTGGCTGTTCCTGGTGGTACTCGCGGCGCTTCAGCTGTATGCGGTGCGCGAACTTCTAGCGGCATTCGCAATTTTCATTCTGGGGTTTGGGGCCATCGCGCTGTGCGTAGGAGCGTTGTATTTCCTGCATAAGACTTGGGAAGCGGGCGTCAGTTGGGCCGTGGCCAGCAAGCACCCGGCATTTCTGGCGGTTCGCCGGGGAGTCGCAATGCTTGAGAATTGGGCGAGAACGCCGATTCGTCGACCGGATTCGGAACCCGCGCGGTAAGAGATTGCTTCTGCTTCACGTTAGCCAGAGCAAGCTGGTTTGGGATCTGAACATCGGATTCTGAACCAGCTTGGAAGTGAGGGCCAGCCGTCCTGAGAGAGCGGCTGGCCCTTTTGTTTTCGTGGCGATGCTCGGTGATCCGTCAGTTCCCGGCTCAGCGGACCGCCTCGGAAGGCGGTCCCTACAAATGCGGAATCAGAAGAAGGCGGCGCCGCCGTCTACGTTGATGGCCTGGCCGACCATGGCGGTGGACATATCGGAGCAAAGGAACAGGGCGGCTTGCGCGATTTCCATGGCGGTTTGACCGCGGCCTTGCAGCAAGGAATTGAGGAATCCTTTCAATTGCTCTTCGGGACTAACTCCCAGTTTTGTTGCTAAGGTTCTACCCAGTTCCTTGCTCATTTCCGTTTCCGTGACCGGGCCGGGACAGATGGCATTCACGCGAACCCCTTGGCGCGCAGCTTCAGCGGCCATGATGCGGGTCAATCCAAGCAGGCCGGCTTTCGCAGCGGCGTAAGCGGAGCCCCAGGCGAATGCAGCTTTCGCCGACAGGCTGGAAATGTTCAGGACCACGCCGGATTTGCGCGCATACATTTCGGGCAGCACGAGCTTGCTCAAGATGAAGGCGGCGCGGAGATGAACGGCTAACCACCCTGTCGAACTCCTCGAGGGGATAGTCTTCCACCGGCACCACGGGGCCATAGTGCCCGGCATTATTCACCAAGATATCGATGCGGCCGAATTTCTCATGCGCCGTGGCGACCACGCGAGCGCAGTCGGCTTCGTGCGCGAGGTCTGCGGTAACAAATGCGGCGATTCCCCCGGCTGCGGCAATTTCCTCAGCGGTTGCAGCGAGCTGAGATTCCGTTCGCGCGGTGAGGAATACTCTGGCGCCTTGCAAGGCAAAAAGTTTGGCGGTGGCTTGCCCGATGCCGCGTCCCGAGCCGGTAATCAGAGCAACTTTATTCTGGAGTAGCGTCATGCAGAGACGATACCAGTCTTGCTGCGCGAATTGCCAGTTTTGCGGAAACACAGCGGAAAACTCGATTTGCGTCGACTCCTCCATCAATGTGACAATCAAGGGATGTACAAGACAACTTATCGCGCCCTGACACTCACCTTGGCCGGAACGCTGCTTTGCGGGATCGCCTTTGCGCAACAGTCTTCCACGCCTTCCACGACCACTCCGGCGGCAACCGCCAAGCCAAAACAAGGAACCACCACGGCCACAAAGCCGGGGACAACGGCGGCGAAGAAACCGGTCACGCCACTGGTATTGAAGACGGACAAGGACAAGGCCAGCTATGCGATCGGAATGAACATTGGCAAAGGGCTGAGCGAAAGCCTCAAGAAAGATTCGGTTGACGTTAATTCGGACATTCTGGTGCGTGGATTGAAGGACGCTTTGTCTGGCGCTAAGCCACTGCTGACCGATGAGGAGACGCAGGCGGCGCTGACCGCGCTGCAGGCCGATCTCAAGAAACATCAGCAGGAGGTTCACGCCGCCGAAGCGGCGAAGAACTCCAAGGCAGGGGAACAGTATCTTGCCGCGAATAAGGCGAAGCCTGGCGTGGTGACACTGCCGAGCGGTTTGCAGTACAAGGTAGTTACGCAGGGCACGGGACCGAAGCCGACGCCGGAAGATGTGGTGGTCTGCAACTACAAAGGTTCGTTGGTCGATGGCACGGAGTTCGATAGCTCGTACAAGCGCGGCAAGCCGGCCACATTTCCGGTGGGTCAGGTGATCAAGGGTTGGACCGAAGCGTTGCAGTTGATGCCGGTGGGATCAAAGTGGGAAATAGCGATTCCGCCATCGCTAGGTTACGGTGAAAAGGGCGTAGGCCCCATCGGTCCTGATGAGACGTTACTGTTCGAAGTGGAGCTGATGTCGATCGAACCGAAGGAAGCCAAACCCGCCGCGGGTGCCGCGAATCCGGATGCCGCTCCGAAGGACGCACAGCCGCAGGCGCAACCGCAAACTCAGCAGCCCCAAGAAAAGCCTCAGACTCAGACACCGCAACCGAAGACGCAGCCTGATGCGGCACCACAATCCAAGCCGTAGCCGCAATAGACCGATTTACGGAACTCGGGTCCGGTAAAAAATCTCACTTGGGTGCAGCGGAGCGGCGTCGTAACCCGCTGGCTGCAATCGTGAGGCTGCGGTCACGCAATTTCTCTAGAATTTTAATCTTTTCGGAAAAGCTGAGAGCCGCGAGCCTTTTCCGCCTCTCGTCAGGCTTTGTCTTCATGGAGATACTTTCTTTCAAATCGGTCCCATTTTGCGACCAGACCGTGCCGCTGAAGAATGCCTAAAAACTTTTGCTGGTCGAGCGCATTCTGCTCGAGGAACTGCAGCACTCGATTGTGATCTTTTGCGCGGCCGGTGCGCAAGGCAATCGCGGCCAAATGCTCCGCAGTAATCACCCACGTGCGGACCCCGTCGACTTCGGTAGAAACAGACTGTCCCACAGCCTCCTCGTCGAGTGCATCACTTGTTGGCAAAAATTGCACTGGCCACCCATCAAGAACCACGTATTCGCGATCGAGCCTTCCGCCACGCGTTTGCAGAAACTCGTAGATGGGCGTCAGGCTAATCAGGGATTTGGTAGGCCGGGCCGGAAGAGAAATGAAAAGGTCTACATCGACGGTTGCCGCCGGCTCCAGATAGAACGTGGCGCCCACCGCTCCTCCAATCGCATATTTGCCGATAATGCCAGCAGCTTGCATTTCATTCACTACCTGAAAGATCCGCTTCATGAGGAAGATTTAACTCATGGAGCGAAGAGGCGTCAACAGGCTCCGCTTTTTGCGCTTAGACCGGTTTCCGTTTACTTCACCTTCAGGCCCTTGAGCAAGTGATTCACGGCTTCTTCCGCTTGATAAGGAGTGATGGTCTGCTTGTTGTTCAACTCTTTCTGGCTGATGGCGCGGTAAGCCAGTTTTTTGGGATTGCGCAACGCGAGGTCAATCACGAAGGTGCCTTCGTGGTATCGCACGGTGCGGTATTCGACTTCCGGCGGGCCCCAACCCCAGCCAGACCAGCAGCCATATGCTCCGCATACAACCCCCGGATAGCCTCCCGGGTACACGGTACCGACGGTCGCTTTTTGGGTTTTAACGGCGACGTGATAGTCGACGAGGAAATCGGCCGTAGTCGGATCGCTGACCTGCGTCAAACCTTTGGATTTCAGGGCGTGCTCAATCGCAGTCTTTAACTGGTTGCGATTGGCTTCCGTGTTCCAGTCGCGGTTACTCTCCATGTGCTGTTCCGGAGGCGAGGCGGGGGTAATCACGTCTCGCGAAACCACGGGCCGCGTATCCGCATCCTGTTGGACCTTTGGCGCTGGCACCGTCATGGGGCGCCAAGCCCACGTCATGCCCTTCGCGATACGAACATCCGGATCGCGCAATATCTCTACGTTATCGTCACAACCGGCGAGAACCATGCCCCCCATGAGCACGGCTGCCATGAATGCTGCACCTGCAGTTCGTTTCCCCAGTTCCACGTCACGTACCTCCACACTATAGGAAACACGAATGTTGCCAAAAAGTTGGCTGCCAATCGTATGTTCTTACTGTATCGCGAGAGCGACCCAGTCTGCGGGAGGAAATACAACCGGCCAGAAATTAGGCGCGGGACGATCGAATTCGAAAGCGATGCGGTAGAAGTCCATTCCGTCTTCCTCGATGCGCACGACGCGGCAACTCATCTCCGAGCCACTTTGCGGATTATTAAGGAGGAAGGACTGGCCGACGTGAAGGTGCTGGCGCATTCGCAGGAGACCGCCATGAGCGTTGACGACCTGGGTTTCCGCCTTCTCCTGAATCTGTTTGCGGTCCTCGTCTTCGGCCACGACGTGAACAGGGATACGCAAAACGACGCGTTCGCTTCTCCGGCGGTTTTCGGGCGATGGCATAAGTTAAGAGACCCTTACCCTGCTATTTTACCCCTACCGGTGGGAGCGTGAACTGGCCCTCCAGACAGGGTGTGGGGAATTGTTTTCGGTCAGTTTTGTGGAAACGATGCGTCAGAATAGCGACTTTGGTATGATAGAATTTTGCAAATTCAGCAGCTTAGGGGATTGATGGTTATACAAACTGAGACGAAGACCCTGTTGCGTGTGCGGCCGCGCGGTTTCTGCGCCGGCGTTGTACGCGCCGTGGATATCGTGGAATTGGCGCTGGAAGCCTATGGCGCGCCCGTCTATGTGCACCATGAAATTGTGCATAACACCTATGTAGTGGAGCAACTTCGGCGCCGCGGCGCGATTTTTGTGGAGACCATCGGAGAAGTACCCTCGGGTTCGGTGCTGGTGTTCAGTGCGCACGGAGTGCCGCCGACCGTGCGACAAGAGGCAAAGGACCGGTCGTTGCGGGTCATCGACGCCACGTGCCCGCTGGTAACCAAGGTGCATCTGGAAGCTCTCAAGTTTGCGCGCGAAAAGCGCACGATTATCCTAATCGGGCACAAAGATCACCAGGAAATTGTGGGTACCTCGGGTGAGGCTCCGGACCGCACGCTGGTGGTCGATTCGATCGCGGCGGTAGACGCTTTGGAAGTGGAAGATCCGGAGAAGTTGGCGTTCCTGACGCAAACGACGCTGAGTTTGTATGATACGCAGGAGATCGTGACACGGCTGCGCCAGCGGTTTCCCAAGATATCTGGGACCCGCGAGCGACGACATTTGCTACGCGACGCAAAACCGCCAGGAAGCGGTGGAGCACGTTGCAAAAGATGTGGATCTGATTTTGGTGGTGGGCTCGCAGAACAGTTCGAACAGCAATCGGCTGGTGGAGCTGGCCGAGCGCCTGAACGTGAAAGCGCGCTTGATTGATTCGGCCTCACACATCGACCCGAGCTGGTTGGACGGCGTGCGCCGCATCGGGTTGACTGCAGGAGCATCCGCGCCAGAGGTGTTGGTGGAGCAGGTTAGTGAGCGACTGGCGCAATTCGGATTTACGGACCAGCGAGATTTGGACTTGATCCGCGAGGACGTGCGCTTCACATTGCCTTCGGAACTTGCCTCGATCGCGCCGGCGCCGCGCCGCTAGTTGCATCGCGGCAGAGTAGGGAACTTTTGCATTTTGCATGGCCGGGCAGGGGAAACTCCCGGCGTCTTTGCAGTTGCCCGGTACAACCTGTCGCTTCAGAAGGAGCGTAACTTTGGCGGTCAAAATTGTCCGTCAGCCGAACAAGATTGCTCTGATAGGTGCGCCTTCCAGTGCCGCCGCATTTTCCCCCGGAAGCGAGAAAGCCCCAGCGGCCTTACGCGCTGCCGGATTGGTGGAGAAACTTCAATCCATCGGTTATGAAGTAACGGATTATGGCGATTGCGCACCGCAACTATTTGCCGATGACGACGAACACAAGCGCGCGCGAAATATCCCCGCGATTGTGGCTTCCCTAAACGACCTGAAACCCCGAGCTGAACTGGCGGTGAAGTCCGGCGCCTTAGTGCTGGTGCTGGGCGGAGACTGCACACAAATTGTGGCGCTGCTGACGGGAGCGCGCCGCTACTACAAGCACATCAGCTTGCTATGGTTTGACCGTGACGCGGATTTGAATACGCCTGCGAGCACGCCTTCCGGCCGCCTGGACGGGATGGCGCTGGCAGGAATCCACGGCCGAGGTTCCGCCGAACTGGTGCGTTTCTGGAGTGAGCCGCCGTTGGTGCGGGAGCCGGATACGCTGATTTATGGATTGGAACGGGTGGACCCTGCGGAGCAGGAAGTGCTGTCGCGCTCGCCGTTGCGCCACGTTTATGCCGCGGACATCCAGTTAAAGGGAGCTTCGGCAGCGGCACAGGCGGCATTGTCGCAACTGCATGCGGAGGCGCGGGATTTTGTGCTGCACGTCGATCTTGACGTGGTTGCGCAGGAGGAGTTTGCGCCTACCAATGTTCCGGGTAGTGGCGGTTTGACATTTGGTGATGTACAGGCGTCGCTGAACGAGTTCGTGAAGCAGAAGAACCTGATCGGGCTGGATGTGGCCCAGTATAATCCCGACAAGGACCCCGACGGAGCCGGTGCCAAACGGCTGGTGGAGTTACTGAGCGAGGCGCTTGCGGCGCGGTTTGCGGAGTTGGTTCCGGTGGCCCCGGCACCAGCTGGCTCATCTAGCACGGATCAAGAGCCGGCCGGTGAAGAACCGCCGATATCCTAGGGCACGTAAAGCGTGCGTTGGTTGACGCGGATAGGACTCGTTTTTCCCAGGTAAGATTTACCAAAAAACCTTAGACGCTGGAGAATTATTTCGTACTAGCCCTTAGGCATGAGTCGCGTAATGCAGGTATTCCATCATTCAAAATATGCAGCTTACCTTGCTGGCGTAAGAAATGCTCTTACGCCCGCGAAGGGGGACCTCTATGTCTACCGGTGTTGCTCCCCGTCTGTCGGTTTGCCCCGAATACCAGCAGTTGCTTGATTCCTGCCAAAAGTCCTTAGCCATATGGCAACAACGAATTCATGCCGAACGAGGATTGCTATTCAATGCGGAGGCTCGGTCAGAGCTAAAACGCCTCCAAGAAAAATATAAGCGGGCATACGCTCAACTGGAAAAGCATGAACAGTTTTGCCAGACGTGCCAGTACATTGCCAAGGTGGGCGGACTGGATTTCGAGAGCTTGACCAGCGCGCTGGGCCGGCGCGAAAACTTCTCCTAGACGAATTGCCAATCGTTGCCCTGTTTTATCCCGAAGCTGTGTGCTCGTGCGTCCGGACCTCCCTTCCGCCCGTCGCCGCTGTTGCTCCCCTAAGAATCTGCAGGAGTCATGGAATCTGCCCGTTTAGCTATCGGAATCATTCATGCCGGGATGCGCAAGCTATCGTTAGAATAGAAGGACGACCCGCGAAGCAAAGGGTGTGGAGCAAAACTCAGAGTCAAGATGGAGTGAGATGAGCGCTCGGCTGCAGGTGATGAAGTTTGGCGGAACGTCAGTGGGGAATGCGGAATGCATTGCGCGGGCGGCGAAGATCATTGCGCGGGGGGCGGGCGAAGGTCGGTGCGTGGCGGTCGTATCGGCGATGAGCGGAGTCACCAACCGATTGATCGAAGCGGCGACGACAGCTCAGACGGGTAATAGTTCCGGAGCGACCGCGGCAATCGAAGGTTTGCGTTCGCAACATGAAACGGCGTTGACGAGCCTGATCAAGAGCGAGAACGAGCGCGCGCAGGTAAGGAAGAAATTGGACGCGGTGCTGGCGGAAGGCTTGCGATTCTGCGAAGGGACAGCGCTGCTGCGGGAACTCTCGCCGCGAACGATGGACACGATCTCGAGTCTGGGGGAACGGTTGTCCGCGCCGCTGGTGGCAGCCGCTGTGAGAGAGTTGGGACTGGCCAGCGAGGCGGTGGAAGCTACGAAACTGATTGTGACGGACGATTTTCATGGTGGCGCGGAACCGCAGATGGAGCAAACGCGCAAGAAGGCGCAGACTCGTTTGCTGCCGTTACTGGAGCGGGGCATCGTGCCGATCGTTACGGGTTTTCTGGGGGCCACGCCGGGCGGGGAACTAACTACATTGGGCCGCGGCGGATCGGATTATTCCGGCACAATTCTGGGCGCGGCGCTGGACGCGGATGAGGTGATTATCTGGACGGATGTGGACGGAGTGCTGACGGCCGACCCGCGATTGGTGGCGGAGGCGCAGACCATCCCGGAGATTTCCTATCGTGAGGCTGCGGAACTGGCCTATTTCGGAGCGAAGGTGCTACATCCGAAAACCCTGCGGCCGGTTGTGCAGGCGGGAATCCCGGTATGGATTCGGAACAGCTTTGCGCCGGAGAAGTTGGGTACAAAGATTACGCCAGAAGGACAAAACATTGGTGGAGGTGTAAAAGCGCTTACCGCCATACGAGATGTGACGCTGATCAGCGTAGGCGGACCGGGAATCATTGGATTGCCGGATGTAGTGGGGCGGACGTTCTCGACTACCGCGGAAGTGCGAGCGAATGTGTTGCTCATCTCCCAGTCGTCTTCGCAGAATGATATTTGCTTTGGAGTGTTTTCCGCGGATGCGCAGAGAACCGTGGAGGCTTTGCGCAAGGAATTTGCGCAGGATCTGGATCATCATAAGGTGGAGCATATCCGCGTGGATCCACAGATTGCCATTGTGGCGGTGGTCGGGCAGAACATGTGCGGGACCCCAGGAATCGCAGGCAAGACGTTCGCGGCGTTGGGAAGAGAAGGAGTGAACCTGATTGCGATCGCGCAGGGGTCGTCGGAGACGAATATTTCGTTTGTGATCGGGGAGGAATCGGTAGTGCCGGCGTTGCGTAGCCTGCATCGTGAATTCGGGCTGCAGAAGAGCGCGAACTGACGTTCGCGGTAGCACGCAAATCGACGAGGGTTTGCTCGCAACTTCGAAACGCCGAAGATCAAGTGAGAGCAGAGATTTCGGCGCGCTTGCGATGATAGCGTGCCAAACCCCACCAGGATAAGTTCAGCGCACCGTTGAAGAGATAGTGAGAAACTTCGTCCGGGGATAGAAATTGCGCCGCTTCCGCAGCGATTTCGCGCGCGAACTGGTGCATAGCGACGGAATCCTCAAGATTGCGCGCCAAGAGCAACGAGGAGAGGTCGCGCCAACGATGAAGCCGCTGGCGGTAGGCGGCGAGATGCGCATCGGGATGATCCGAAAATGAAAAGTGCGTGAGAAACAGTCTTTTAGGATGAAGCGCGGCGATCGCGTCGAGCGAAGCATCCCAGAGTTCAATGGAGATGTCCGGAGGCGGCGTGGCCGGGAGAATAAAAGGATGGCCATTGACGCAAATTCCCGCAGTGTCTCCGACGAAAGCGATGGATTCCGTGGAATCGAAATAAGTGACATGGTGAGAAGCGTGGCCCGGCGTGTAGAGCACCTGCAGTTGACGCGAGCCCAGGGCGAGGGTTTCGCCACCTTTAAGCGCGTGAAGATTCGCAGCGGGAACGGGCAAGAACGGGCCAAAGAGCCGTTCCATATCGTCGCCATATAGGCGCGCGGCACTCTGAAGCAGGCGGGAAGGGTCGATGAGATGCGGCAGACCGCGAGCGTGAACATATACCTTCACACGTGGATTTTCTCGAACGAGGGCGCCGGTCGCTGCGGCGTGGTCGAGATGGATATGCGTCAGAAAAATAGCGGTGAGATCAGCAACGTTTAATCCGTGGTGTGCGAGTTGTTCGCGAAGAGTATCGAGCGTGGAGGACGGTCCGGGATCGATCAGCGCAGCGTTTTGCTGCGAGCGGAGAAGTGCCGACGCGATGGAGCGCGGATGACCGGCCCACTGAAGATCGATGACCGCAACGGAATTCATGAACAAGCGAGTTTAACGCAAGGTGCGAATCAAGTGTCGTAAATGGCGCGGAGTCGCCCGGCAACCAGCAGGGCCCGGGGGGTACCGGGAATACTGAGAGGAAATACTTGCAGAATGATGAACTTATAGAATATGCTTTGAAGCCACAGCGACTTGTTCTGTCCGTCTCGCGCTGAGCGAGGGAAGTCGAAAACGGAACCGCCCAAGGTTAAAGGAACAAGGAGAAAGCTGAGGGTTGTCCTGTGGCCTCTGTCAATCACTCAGGTGGTCCAGTGGCAAGACAAGTAAATTCTACGGGATTCTTTAGGTACTTTTAGGGAGGAAGAGACAATGCGCAAATGGTGTGCAACTGTGGCGATGGGAGCGCTGTTAGCCCTGCCGCTCTGTGCGCAGCAGAAGGATGCGAGCACAGCAAGCAATACGAACGGAACGACCGGAACTACGGCGAGTGCCACTGCTAGCCCGAGCGATTTCAGTATCGCTCCAGCATCGTCCGCGCTGTTTGCGATGCCGGCAGCAGCGGCGGCGAAGCCGGCCGATATTTTTTCAGACTGGGACAATAATCCGTGGAACCGGCATGCCTGGGGTCTGCTCACCCCCAGATTCGAAGTTGCTGGGTTGTTTCAGTACGTCAATTATTCCCCCGCTCCTTTCCGCAACTTCAACAACTTTGGCGCGACCGGTGCTTTTACCTACAACGCGAACAAGTGGTTGGGCCTGACCGCGAGAAATCGGCGGATATCACTTTAGTCGGCAGTATTATTCGGCGCCCGACCCGGTAACAGGCGTCTCCACGCTGCAGTCGAGTTCAGGAAGTTGGCAGAGCTACCTGTTTGGACCACGGATCAACTTCCGCCACTTCGATCACTTTGTGCCGTTCGTCGAAGTGATGTTCGGCGCGGCCCACGCGGGATCACAGTTGACCGGCACCACCTCGCAGTCTTCCTTTGCGTTGGCGGCCGGCGGTGGGGTGGACATCGTGCTTCTCAAGAATCTCGCATGGCGCTTCTTCGAAGCGGATTATCTGATGACGAACTTCACCGGGACGCTCGTCGGCCCGGAGGGACGTCAGAATAACTTCCGCATCGGCACCGGCGCGGTTCTGCGTTGGGGCTATCCGCCAGCGCCGCCGAAACCGAATCATCCGCCCGTAGCGTCTTGCTCGGCGACACCGGCGTCGGTGTACCAGGGCTCGACGGACCCCGTGACGATTCACGTCGCGGCCACGGATGCCGACAACGACCCGTTGACCTACACCTACAGTGCTACCGGCGGAACCGTCGATGGCACCGGAGCCGATGTGCGTTGGAGTCCCTCCGGACTCGCGATTGGTTCCTACACGGTGAACGCGAAGGTGGACGACGGCCGCGGTGGCACAGCAACTTGCTCCGCCGACGTGGCAGTCGCCAAGCGTCCGAACCGGCCGCCTGTGATTTCCTGCGCGCCGGAACGCAACCCCATCATCGCGGGTGAACGCGTAGCCATCAATTCGACGGCGAGCGATCCCGACGGCGATCCGCTGACCTACAGCTACTCCGCGAGCGGTGGCCAGATTTCTGGCAACGGCCCGACGGCGCAGTTTGATTCCACCGGTCTGTCGGCAGGGAACTACACCGTTACCGCCACAGCCGATGACGGTCAAGGCGGACGCACGGGTGCGAACTGCAGTGTCGACGTACAACAGCCAGCACCGCCGCCACAGGCGACCAAGGTGGGCGATTGCGGTTACAACAAGGTTGGAGCGGCACGCTTCGACAACGCTTGCAAGCGCGTTGGAGATGACGTGGCGCTGCGCCTCAAGAACGAACCCAATGCCAAGGTTGTGGTTGTTGGCTATGCCGACAAGAGAGAACCGAAGGCGGAGAAACTTGCGCAACAGCGTGCCGATGGCGCCAAGAAGTACTTGGGCGAAAAGGGCATCGATGCTTCGCGCATTTCCACCCGCGTTGGCACGGCGTCCACGGAGAAGGGCTCGGAGAAGGAAAATCGCCGAGTTGAATTCATCTTCGTGCCCGAAGGCGCGACTTACTAAACCCGTATGTCCGCAACGAGTGTGAAGACACTCGCAACGGGCACAGAACATTAACCGAGACGGGCTCTCCGAGGATGGCTTCGGGGAGCCCGTTTTGCTTTAACGAAAGAAATCGAAAAAGGAGTGCCGGCTTGCGAGTGAAGGTCTGTTTGGGCGTTGTGCTCATGTTGGGATGCAGCGCAACGGCGCCCGCTCAGAAATGGGAGCGTCTCGGCCCGGAGGGAGGGATGGTGGTGTCCCTGGGGACGGGGCCTGGGAGCGACGTGTATTTAGGAACGGCCGACGGTCACGTATTCGCGAGCAGCGACGCCGCGCAAAGCTGGGAGTTGCGCGGCCGAATTGGGGCACGACTGGATGCGGTAGTTACACGAATCGTGGTAGATCCCCGGGAAAAGCGACGTCTATTCGCGGCGGTTTGGTATCAGGCGCCGAACGCGGGCGGTGGCGTATTTGAAAGCCAGGACAGCGGGCGAACTTGGAACGTGGTGGGGCTGGCGAACGAGGCGGTGCGGGCCTTGGAGCTAGCGCCATCGCGACC
Source organism: Candidatus Acidiferrales bacterium (assembly GCA_963759275.1). GTDB lineage: Bacteria > Acidobacteriota > Terriglobia > Acidiferrales > UBA7541 > Acidiferrum. The sequence continues at coordinate 240,228 of CAVWYZ010000011.1, forward strand.
GGACGAAATCGTTGCGGGAACGCGAAGTGGCGTATTTCGCTCCGTTGACGGCGGAAAAAATTGGAGCCGGATTTCGCCCGAAGGCGACGAGGAGATACGGAATCTGGATTCGATCGCGATCGATCCGCGTGACCCGGACGTGATTTACGCGGGGACGTATCATTTGCCCTGGCTGACGAGGGACGGCGGAAAAAGACTGGAAGCCGGTGATCGCGGGGATTATCGACGATTCGGACATTATGAGCTTACGGCTGGACGCGACGAATCCTTCGCGAGTGTACATGAGCGCGTGTTCAGGCATTTATCGCAGTGAAAATCAGGGCGGGGAATGGGTGAAATTGCAGGGCATTCCTTACGCGGCTCGAAGGACGCAAGTGATCGTGCAGGACGCCGCGAGTCCGCAAACGCTGTATGCCGGAACGACGGCGGGGTTGTGGGTAACGCGGGACGGTGGCGAAAACTGGGCGCGCACGACGTCGAGTGATTGGGTCGTGAATAGCATCGCGATTGTGCCGGGAAAGAACGGAGGACCGGGGCGTGTGGTGCTTGGTACCGAGGGCCGCGGGGTGGAGGTAAGCGACGACGCCGGCGTTACTTTTGCTGAAGCGAACCACGGATTCACGCACTTGGTAGTGAAGGAATTGGTGGCGGACAGCACGCTGGCGGGACATTTGCTGATGGTAGTGGAACGCAGCACAACCGAAATTCTGGAAAGCCGGGATGATGGGAAAAGCTGGTCGGCTTTGCCCTTAGCAGTCGTCGAAAAGGCAAGGTCGACTAGCCTGAATGTCGCCCAATTGCGGCAAGCGTTCGTCGGCCCGTGGGGCTGGATGGTGCGACTCGAGAACGGCCAGATCTGGAATTGGGACGAGCACAAGAGACTATGGAAGGAGTGGATATTGTCGGCTAGCGTCAACCCAACGAGTACAACGCATCGGTGCGGCCAAAGGTGCAAGACGGGCAGCGGAGCACACTTTGCTGGCGGATGGCGCAATCGCGTTCTCCCGAGAGGATGCCGTGGTATCGACTCGAGAAGGTCTGATGAGATGCCGGGAGTCCGGGAGTTGCGCGAGGCTCAAGGGGTATGGCCATGGAAAGAGCACCCCCGCGATCTGGGCATCCGCGAAAGGCTCCGGACATCGGCGCGCTAATGGACGGAAAGCTAGGAATCTCATCCGATGGCGGGGAAACCGCGATATGGCAGGATTTGCCTGTTGCGGCGGAACAGGTCGTTTGGCTGGATATTGCGGAAACGGGTTCGGAACGGGTGATCTATTTGGGTACCGCTGGAAGGCCTGTTTACTGCAAGTCCGGGGAATACCACTTGGCAGCGAGTCTCCGGTGGACTGCCGGCGGGCCGCATGGATCAATGGTTACGGCTGCCGGGAATTCTGGTCGCCAGCGAGCGGGACGGTGGCCTGTACATTTCCCGGGACAATGGACATTTCTGGAAACGCGTGGACCAGGACGCAGAGCGTGGAGATTTCACCGGGCTCGTGGGTGCATCAGACGGTGCGATACTGGCTGGCTCGCAGAGCGAGGGGTTACTGCGATGGGAGCCCGAGTAGCGCGGCAATAAGCAAACAGGGGCCGAGCTGTTCCTCTTTGATACACGCTGACAGGAAGTCCTCTTATACTAATTACGCAGTTGACAATATCAGAGTATTGAACTAAAAGGGGAAGAGCCTCATTCCCTTATTGGCAGTCACTGCCATCCCCTTCACAACGGGTCTCGCTCCAGGGATTCTTCGGATGAACTGTATTTAGAAGAGGACCTATGGCAGACGCATTTGCAACGCAACATCGCACCCGCGCGCTGGACACGACTTCGGAATTTCTGTCTTCGACGAGTCTGACCAGTGGGATTAACGGCCAACCTACGAATCCCCCGTTAAATCTGCTGGTGGTAGACGATGACGAGCATATCCGCGAAGTGTGCCGGAGTGTCGCGATCGAAACGGGCATGAAGGTTTCGGACGTAGGCACGGCCGAAGAAGCGCTGGAACTTCTGGAATTGACGTCGGTGGATGTTCTATTGACGGACCTGCGGTTGCGGGTACCAGCGGGCTGGAACTGCTAAAGCGCGTGGTGGTGACGCATCCGGATATCGCGGTGGTGATGCTGACGCAGTACGGCACGATCGATTCCGCAGTACAAGCCACGCGAATGGGTGCCGCAGACTATGTGACCAAACCTTTCCGAGTGGAGGAACTGCGGGCGCGGCTGGAACAGGTGGCGCACGCGGTGGAACTGAAGAGAGAAAACCGGCTGCTTCGCGAGCAGGTGCGTACGCGGCCGGGATTTGGAGGGCTTATTGGATGTCTCCGCGGATGGACCGCGTCTACAAGATGATCGAGAAAGTGGCGCAGCGCGAGCATCCCGTCCTGGTGCTGGGGGAGAGCGGAACAGGAAAAGAACTGGTGGCGCGGAGCATTCACTATATGGGCTTGCGGAAGGACAAGCCGTTTGTGCCTGTGGAGTGCTCCGCGCTGGTGCCGACCCTGGTGGAATCGGAACTGTTTGGCTACACGCGCGGTGCGTTCACCGGGGCGATGCAAGCGAAACAGGGGTTAATGGAATCGGCCAATGGCGGATCCCTTTTTCTGGACGAGATTGGGGAAATGTCGTTAGAGATGCAGGCCAAGCTGTTGCGCGCGCTGCAGCAGAAAGAAGTGAAGCCCGTGGGATCGACCGAGAGGCGGGCGATCAACGTGCGGATTGTGGCGGCCACAAACCGGGATCTGGAGCAGGCCATCAAGAACGGATCGTTTCGCCAGGACCTGTACTTCCGGTTGAATGTGGTGCAAATCAAACTGCCGCCTTTGCGCGAGCGCAAGAGCGACATTCCGTTGTTGGCGGCGTCGTTCCTGGATAAATTTTCTGGCAGTTGCGAAACGCCGCGAGAAATGACGGAAGACGCCATGCGGCGGCTGATGGCTTACGATTGGCCAGGAAATGTGCGTGAATTGGAGAATGCCATCGAACGCGCGGTGGCGCTGGGGTCAGGCCCCTATGTGAGCGTGCACGACCTGCCGAGCAATCTGCAGTATCCGACAACCGAGCGCGCGCCTTCCAAGGAAGAAATGCTGCCGCTGGAAGAAGTGGAACGCCGAGCGATCTTGAGCATGCTGCGTCAGACTGGCGGAGATAAACACGCGGCGGCACGCGCATTGGGAATCGGAAAGACCACGCTGTACCGGAAACTGAAGCAATATCAGATCGAACGGGCGGATTCCTAAGGCTCGCGCATAGGCGGCATCGGACCAGATCGGGAAGCGAGCCAAAACGATTCTGGCTGGTGCTCCGTCGCCCTCCGTATCTCTCATATTTTAAAAGAAATGCACAACCGGCACTTTGGTGACCGCGATGCATATGAACGTGTGAACAGCACGCAGGGGGCGAGGAGTGTTCACACAGAATTACGCCGCCGAGAACGCAGGCAAGGATCGCGATACGGGCCGAGCCGGATCGCTGTCGAAAGCGGGCCGCGCTGGAGCGAGTCATGCTGCATGGATCTTCGAGGCCATCGAGGAACTGCGCGGGATCGCAGTGCCGATCGCGTGGGAGTGTGGCTGGAAGAGCCGCGGAGTGTGCAACGTGGCGAATCGGAACCGGCGAGGTTTCGCGGCGAAGTGTGGGAAGAGGGAATCGGAACGGGAGTTTTGGAGTGGACCCGCTTAACGGCGGACGTGCCCTTGCGCATGTCGACGCTCCGCGAGGGATTGAGCTGCGAATATGAAATCGAAGAACGGGAAACCGGGGCGATCGTGGGACCGGAGCTGCAGTTGCTTAGAGTGGCGTGGGTCCCAGTGTTGGTCCGGAATGTCCTGCGCGGGCTGGTGATGCTCGGCAGTCGGGAGAGAAAAAAAGAATTGCCGTTGGCGATGGCGGAAAGGGTCGCCGGGGAATTCGCCGTTCTGCTGGAGCTGGAAGAAGAACGGCGGCTGGCCAAAGCGCGAAAGGCCGACCTGGATCTGTGGCTGCGGATGAGGCGGCTGCTGTGCGAGCAGCAAAGCACGAACATGATTCTGGGCCAACTGGCGGAAAGCTGCACGCGGGGCGAAGCCACAGGAGGAACTGGTGCGGTGTTCGCTTTGATTGGTGAGAGAAAGATGGTCCCTCCGCGACGGCACTCACAGACCGCAAACGAGAGGACCACTTATTGGTTCGGGCGCAGAGCGGGGACGCCACATGGGCCTATAGCGTGAATGGCGGGCCATTGGAAGCGCTGTGGGGGGAAGCGAGCGATCGCGGCAAGGTTGCGGTGGCCGAAGCGGACCCGTTGCCACTGGCGAAAGAAATTTCCAGAATTGTGGCGATTCCGGTAGAACGAGGAAACGAAATTGTAGGAGTGCTGCTCGCAGGGCTACCCAGACATAGAGCTAACTTGGAGACGGTCGACCGGCTGGTGTTGCGGGCCGCGTTGGCTGGCGAAGTGTTCGAACACGAACAACGGGCTTGTATCGGATCGCAACAGCGCGCGTGGCAGCAGGCGCTGCTGGAAGCGAGTGACGAACCGGCGATTTTGCTCGACGCGCGCGGGTTGGTTGCGGCGATGAGCCGCGGAGCCAGGGGTCTTCTACAACGTGAGGGCGGGGAGTTTGCCGAGAACGGAGCGCCGCAGCGGTTCGCCGAATTGTTTTTGCCGTGCCACTGGGAAGAGATTCAGGCGTGGGTTGAAGATGGGGGCGCTTGGGATGCAGGAAAGGCAGAGAGGCTGGAAGTTGAACTCAAGTGCGGAACGCGAGTCGGCCTGACGCGGTTGTTGATCACCGGAAACGATTTTTCGGGAGCCATACTCGAGCTGGCACAGGGAGCGAAGAAAACTGTTCGGCCGATGAAGGAAACCTTCGAAGCACTGCAGCAAGCCATCGAATGGCTTGAAGAGGGTGTGGTGGTGTTTGGAGAAGGCGGCGAAATCCTGGCGCGCAACGCCATGTTCTTGCAGCTTTTGGGGCTGAACGAAGAAGAAGGCAGAAAGCTGCCGAATCTGGATGAGTTGATTCGGGTGAGTTCGCGGAACGCCAAAGAGCCGAAGATATTTGCAGCGGAATGGCGAACGTTGTCGCAAGAATGCACGGATGGCACGCAAGAAGAACTGGTGATGGAGCATCCGGCGCCGCAGACGATCGAGCGTTACGCCCGGCCGATCCTGGGGCCGACAGGAAAGAGGGTTGGACGGGTGGAAGTGTATCGGGGGATGTCGGGATGGCGCGCGTTCCAGTCGAAGATGGTGCAGACCGAGAGCTTGGCGTCTCTGGGACAGCGCGTGACGCGCATCGTACATGAACTGAATAATCCGCTGACCACGATCGTGGGCAACGCGCAGCGCCTACTGCAGCGGGAAAAGGGAAACGAACATGTCGCGGAAGCTGCGCAGATTTTGCAGGAAGCGGAGCGCGCCTCCGGAATCGTGAGGCAGTTACTGAATCTTCCGCGAGAGACGCGGCCAGATTTGCAACTGGTGTCCTTGAATGAGCTGATCGAAAGTACCGTGGAGCTGCAACGGCCGTCGCTGGCCGGAAGCCGCTTGCGGTTGCGAACGGAACTGGAAGAAGGGCTCCCCCGGGTGCGCGGCGATCAGAGTCAGTTGCAACAGGTGCTGTTGAATCTGCTGCAAAATGGGCAGCAAGCCATGCAAGAAAGCGGCAAAGGGAGTGCGCTTACGGTGCGAACCCGCTGCAAAGGGCGTGGACGCGTGGCGCTGGAAGTGCGGGATGATGGCCCGGGTATTCCAGCCGCGATCCAGGCGAGGATCTTCGATCCATTCTTCAGCACCAAACCACCCGGTAAAGGGACGGGGCTGGGACTGGCGATTGTCAGCGGATTTGTCCGGCAAAATGGTGGGACGATTTCACTGTCGTCGCCTGTGCAGGGCGGGGCGCGTTTCGTGGTGGAGCTACCGGCCGCCGAAGAATCGTGGCAAGGAACGCGAGGCGCGAATGTGCGCCCGCCCCAGGCACCTGTAGAGTTGCCGGTGGTGCCGTTTGAGAGCGAAGTTGCAGGTCCGACGAGCCTGAATGGCGGCTCGCGCATCCTGGTGGTGGAAGATGAGCCGACCGTGGCCGCGTTGATCGGCGACATGTTGCGCGACACAGGCATGCACGTGGATGTTTCGCCGAATGCCGAACGGGCGCTGGAGTTGGCGCAACGCGAATCCTACGACCTGGTCATCTGCGATCTCCGGATGCCGGGTATGGATGGACAGGATTTCTTCGGGGTGTTGCAGCAGGCGCAGAGTCCCCTGCGGGACCGTATTTTGTTCGTGACCGGAGATGGCATGGCGCTGCGCACGCGGGAATTCCTGGCGCGCCACCAACTCTCGCATGTAGACAAACCGTTTCGCGTGGAAGAGCTTTGCCTGGCGGTACGCAGCTTGCTGTGGGGCAAACTGCAAGCCGCGGGGAAGTGGCAGGAAGCTGGTGGGGAGGAGAACTTGGGAACTGGAAGAGCCGATGAGGGAAATAGCGATTCAGCAAAATGAAGAGCAGGAGTTCGCGGCGGTGTTGCGGCACGAACTGAACAACCCGCTAACCGGGATACTGGGAAACGCGGAGTTGTTGTTGGTGGAGTTACGAAGAAAAAATCTGGAGTTGCCGGCACAAGCGCAGTTGCGACTGGAGACCATCGCGTCCTTGGCCGTGCGCATGAGAGAGACGGTGCGGCGGTTGACCGAAGAATGGGAAGAACGCGCAGCGCAACCTGTCGGTGGAGACGAGGGCGGGAAAACGATAGCGAGCCACATCATCGTTTGAGTATGACCGCTAGACCTTGTCTCATGAATAGAGCTCGCGTGGACGGCAATGGCTTCTAGTCAGCAGCGGCCGGGTTCATTAAGAACTGCAGGATGCGGCGCTGGAACTCGGCGGGTTGGTAGCCAAGCGCGCCGGTGTGAAACGCTCCGGGAACAACCCACAGGGTTTTGGGGCCACGGGCGGCGGCATAGATTTTTTCGGAATGACGGCAGGGCAACGTGGTATCGGCGGTATCGCAAATCAGTAAGATCGGGAAGGCTCTGGAAGCGACGGCGCGTTGCGGGGAGACGTCTTCGGCAGGGAAACCGGCGAGCGATTGTCCGCGGGCGAGCATGATCCAGGCGCCTGGAGCGAATATCGTTTTGCCCAACCACGGATATTTTTGCAGGCCGGCGTAGTCGTAGGAGGCTTCGCGGAGACTGGCGAAGGGAGCTTCCGCCACCACGGCTTCGATACGCGGGTCGATACCGGCGGATTGCAACGCGATGCCCGCGCCCATGGATTCCCCTAGAGCATAGATGTGCGTGGGATGCTCGGCAGCAACCAGCGCGTCAACGATCGTGCGAGAATCGTTGCGCTCCAGCCATCCGTATGTCGCGATTGCGCCCTCACTTTCTCCGTGGGCGCGCACATCCATCAGAACGACGCCATAGCCCGCGCGAAGAACAATCAGGCTTTGCTCGAGCACACCCATACGATTGTCGGCGACGCCGTGGAAGAGGAGCACCCAGGAGCCGTTGGGATGTGCGGCGCGAACCTTCCAGCCACGCAACAGAATGCCATCAGAAGCGCGAATGTCGAACGTTTCACGCAGCGCTCCAACCTGTGCGAAGGAAGCATCGGCTTGCTGGACGAGATCGGGCGTGAGCGGGCGGCAGATGGGATGCAGAAACGAAGGAGCGACGAGCCAGCCAATCACCATAGCAATGATGGGCGGGGCGAGAAGCAGAATGACCAAGATGCGAATGAGCCGTGGGCGCATGGGGGTGCTATTTAAGGATACGAGAAACGAGGTGATTTCGTTCCGCCGGGAGAGGAGGAGTCGATGATGAATCGATTGGGCGCAGGAAGGAAGAAAAAGCAGATTCCTCACTGCATTCGGAATGACAATTTGCTTTTGGCAACTGTAAAGGTCTTGAGCCGGCCGGATCTTAGGAACGGAAGAGAACGTCTTCGCGCTGGAACATTTTGACGCACAGGAACAGAGCGACACCGGCATAGACACAGGTGGAGAAGAAGATGATGGCGATGAAATTCCAGTGGTAAGTGCCGGTGACCAGCTCCTTACAGAGTAAGCTGGCGTTGAGGATGGGGACGAGCGAGAGTTTCGCATCAAGGTCGATGGGGAGCATGGCGCAAACCGCAGGAATAATAACGATGAACATGAGCGGGCTGATATAGCTCTGGGCTTCCTTGTAGCTTTTGGCAAAAAGGGCCACGGTCATGAGTCCCGCGGCAAAGAGGACCGCCACGGGCAGCACCATGATGAAAATCGAGAGCACGGTGGTGAACCCGATGCGTAGCTGAAGCTGCGCGGCATCGGCGCCGGCTTTGTCGAAGGCATGGAGATGCTCGAGCACGGCGAAAGAGACGCCCATGGAAGTGACGGAAAGCGCGGCGGTGACGAGAGCGGCGGTGAGCACCAGAAAGAATTTTCCGAAGACGAGATCGACGCGAGAAATGGGGCTGGAAAGGATGGTTTCCATGGTGCCGCGTTCTTTTTCCCCGGCGGTGATGTCCATGGCGGGATACATGCTGCCGGTAAGGCAGAGCAGAATGACCATGTAGCCGATGACGCCGCCGAAGGCCGCGCCGCCTACTTTTTCGGGCGGGGCGACATTGTGCTCTTTAATTTCGAACGGTTTTAAAGCGCTGTCCGGAACATGCTGTGCGGCAAGATTGTCGTGCACGATACGATCGCGGTACTGTCGCAGGCTTTTTTGTGCGTTATCCGTGGCGATGGAGGATTTCATATCGCCTTCATAGTTGTGGATGAGCAGCGTTGCAGGCTGTTGATGCGAGACGTTCTGTTGGAACCCGGGCGGTATCTCAATGGCCGCGCGGATGTCCTTATTGATGATCTGGTCCTTCCAATTCGCTTCGGTGGGGACGATCTTTATGTTCGCAGCGCCGCGCAATTCCGCCAGCACTTGCGGGGAATCGTCTCCGCCGAGAATCATTACGCGCGGAACTTCTTCCTTGGCTTTGCCAACGAGAGCGGAGATTGCAGCGCCCAGGCCGGCAGTAAGCAGTGGGAAAAGGATGAGGGGCACCAGGAGCGAAGAGATCAGCGTGCGGCGGTCGCGCAGTGCTTCGCGGAGTTCTTTGCGATAGACAACGGCGATGTTGGAGAGGTTCATGTCAATTGTTCTCCTGCGAAGCGTACAGAGGGGCGACGACCTTGACGAAGATTTCTTCCAGGTCGTGTTCGTGGTGATGTTCGCGTAGTTCGGCGAGCGAGCCTTCGGCGAGCAGTTTGCCCGACTGAATGATGCCGATGACATCGCAGAGTTTTTCAACTTCGCTCATGATATGCGTCGAAAAAATAACGGTTTTCCCGCGCTGGCGACACTCGCGGATGAAATCGATGATGGTGCGAGCGGTCATGATGTCGAGGCCGAGGGTGGGCTCGTCGAAAATCATGACTTGCGGATCGTGAATCAGGGTGCGAGCGATGGAAGTTTTCTGCTTCATGCCGGTGGAGAGCTTGTCGCAGCGGCGATCGCGGAAGGAGTTCATATCAAGGCGGGAGAAGATGTCGTCGAGGCGTTTTTTTAGAGTGGCTTCGTCGAGGCCGTTCAGGTGCCCGAAGTATTCGACCATTTCCTGCGAAGTAAGGCGGGGGTATAGCGCGGTGGCGGTGGAGAGGAATCCGACATTGGCGCGCACCTTTTCGGGCTGCTCGATGACGTCGTGGCCACAGACGAGCGCGGTGCCATCGGTGGGCTCCAGGATGGTGGCCAGCATGCGCAGCGTGGTGGTTTTGCCCGCGCCATTGGCGCCCAGCAAACCATAGATTTGGCCGGGCTTGCAGGTGAAGGTGACGTTATCGACAGCGCGAATCTGGCCGCGCTTTTTGTCGTGAAAGATCTTCACGAGACCGTGGGTTTCGATCATGGAGTAATCCCTTCGTCAAAGAAAAAGCGTGGCTGGCAACCGTGTGCTGATGAGAATACGCAAGTGTGGCGCGAAAGATATCAGAGTGCAAACGGGAAATCGAACGGAAGAAAACGCTAGCCCTTGTGGCACTTCGGGCATTGTTTGGCATCGAACTTATCAGTGGGCACGCGAAAGACGTTGTTGCACTGGACGCAAACGCGATGAATGTAGTTTTGAACAGGTATGGGGGACGAATCGCCCTTGGTCTGAGGCTTGGCGGGAGCGTCGAAAGCCTGCGTCATAGCGGCCATTCTACCATGCTATTGCGCACAGCCTGGGCGCCTCGCCGTCTAGGAAGCCCAGGCCGGGTACGGCCCGGCGAAATTATCGAAGCCAGGGGAAGTGTGTGGAGAAATGGAGTAACCTCCTGATAGACTTTAGGTTAGCCGGGCGACCGCCACGAGAAACCGCCAGTAAGCTTCATCAACCTGAGAATTGCTGTAGTGCTGGGCGCGCGAAGGCAAAACTGCGGCCTGCGGATAAGAAACGGAAGAATGCTGACAGGCACCATGGATAGGAAGTTGCGAAACCGGACGCTTTTGCTGCTCGCGTTGGCAGCGGTGGTGGCGTTCGTTCTGATCAAAGTGAGCGGGCGCCAACCCGTGGCGAAAATATCCGCGACCAAGCCCTTTCGGCAAAACATCACATCTTCGGTAAGCAGCAACGGAAAAGTCGAGCCCATCTCGCCGTACGTGGAACGGGCACAGTCCGATACCTTCGTGGAAAAAGTCTATGCGGCGGAAGGGCAGAGCGTAAAGAAGGGCCAATTGCTGCTGACGCTGGATGTAAAGGATGCCGCGGCGCAGCTTTCCGCGGCCAAGGCGAAGCTGTTGCGGGCGCAGGACGATCTGCGTTCGGCGCAGACGGGTGGGAAGCCCGATGACGCTGCACGGGTGTCGAGCGACCTGGCCAAAGCAGTGGCAGAACGCGACCGTTTACAACGGGAGCATGATTCGCTGGTTCGCTTGCTGGCCAAGGGTGCAGCGACCAAAGATGAATTGGCGGCCAACGAGTTGATCCTTGCAAAGGCGCAGGCCGACGTCGACAAGTCCGCGGCAGCGAAGCAGGAGTTCACGCGGCAGGTGGGACTGGACGCATCTCGCACAGCGCTGACGGTGCAGCAGGATCAAAGCGATGTTGCGGCGCTGGAGGACAAAGTGCGGCAAGGGAGAATCACCGCGCCGATCAACTGCACATTGTATTCGCTGCCCGTGAAATCCGGAGACTACGTGAAGACCGGGGATTTGCTGGCGGAAATGGCGGACCTGCATAAGGTGCGGGTGCGGGCCTTCGTGGACGAGCCCGATCTGGGCGGGTTGGAGCCGGGCTTGCCCGTGCGAATCACCTGGGACGCTTTACCCAACAACGTGTGGCAAGGCAAAACGGAAATCATCCCCAAGCAAGTGGTGGCGCGGGGATCGCGCAGCGTGGGAGAGCTGCTCTGCTCCGTGGACAACGACAAGCTGCAACTGTTGCCCAACACGAATGTGAACGTAAAGATCAATTCGAAGGAACGGGCGAATGTAGTTACCGTTCCACGCGGCGCGGTGGAGACCGAGAACGGAAGACGGTACGTGTTCGTGGTGCGGGACGGCGTGCGAAACTCGACATTAGAAAAGCGTGAGATTCGCGTGGGCATCGCAAACGCGACCAGTTTCGAGGTTGTTAGCGGGCTGCAAGGCGACGAAGTTGTCGCATTGCCCGGCGACGTGGATTTGAAGGACGGCATGATCGTCAAAGTCGTGAACATGGATACCTCCAACATCAAAGGCGAAAAGGATGCGGGTCTATAAGACGCTGTTTATCGCCCTACTGTGCCTGTTCGTCTGGCAAGGGCTGAACCTTGCGCAGGATGCTTCTTTGGAGGCGGCGAAAAGTGCGTACGACAAAGGCGACAACCTGAAGGCCATCGAAATCCTGAAGAGCGCGGCGAATAAAGAGGCAGCGAACGGAGAGATTCAGTTATTGCTCACGAAGGCTTATCTGGCATCGGACCAGTACGATGCCGCGGTAAGTAGCGCGGAAAAAGCAGTTTCCCTTGACCCGAAAAACTCGACGTATCACCAGTGGTTGGGCGAAGCTTATGGCGCCAAGGCAGATCATTCGTCCGCATTCAGCGCGTATTCCTGGGCACGCAAAACGCAAAAGGAGTTCGAAACCGCGGTGCAGTTGAATGAACGAAATTACGACGCGCAACAGGACCTGATCGAATACGATTGTACCGCCCCGTCCATTGTTGGTGGTGGTGTGGACAAGGGGCAGGCGCTGATCCAAAAACTGACGAGTTTGGACGCGGCTGAGGGCCATTTCGGCGAAGGCGTTTGCAAAGCCGTAAAAAAAGATTACGTTGCCGCGGACGCGGAATATTCGAAGGCACTGGAGAGCAAACCGAAGACCGCCGACCGCATCTACGACATTGGAGACTATTTTTCGCAACGCGGACAAGGCGACAAATTATTGCAGGTTGCGGACGCCGGAGAAGCACTTGCGCCAAAAGACGCGAGGGGTATGTATTACCGAGGCGTGGGCTGGATTTTGAAATGCGAAAAATACGCCGACGCGGAGAAGCTTCTGCACGAATATCTGGCGGCCGGGCCTTTCCGCTCCAGTTATCCAAATTCCTGGGACGTGCATTACTGGCTGGGAAGATCGCAGGCCGCGCAAAAGAACACAGCCGGAGCGAGAAGCGAATACCAGGAAGCGCTGAAATTGAATCCAAAATATAAGAAAGCCCAGGAAGCGCTGAAGCAACTAGGCGGCCAGTAATCGTCGCGCTGAGCGGTCAAGCACAATGCAATTAAAAGAAACACTGTCGGTAGCGGTGGACGCCCTACGCGCAAACAAACTGCGCGCGGTCCTGACGTCCATCGGAGTGATCATTGGCAGCGCGTCTATCGTGCTAGTGGTGACGATCGCCCTAACCAGCCAGAAGTATGTAATTTCGCAAATTGAAGCGGTGGGCTCTAACCTGATCTGGGCGGAGATGGTGAAGACGCCGGATAAGGTGCAGCCGTTGAGCCATCAACTGACACTGGGCGATATGGAGGCGGTGAAGGAGACGATTCCCGGTGTCACGAATGTCGCGGGCATTTCCGATATGCCCATGACCGTGGTGGTGAACGGACAGCCGACAGCGGTGGCGTTGATTGGAGTGACGCTCGGCTACCAGCAAATCCGGCGGCTGGTGGTGTTGCGTGGGCGCTTTTTCGATGCCGAAGATATGATGGCGCGAAGCAAGGTCTGCTTAATCACCAAGGAACTCGCATTGAAAGTGTTCGGTGTGGAAAACCCGATTGGCCGTCCTCTGCGGATGGAGGAATTAACGTTCACGGTGATTGGAGTGTTTCGGGAGCGGGTGGCGACCTACGGACTATCGGAGATGCAGGAAGATTCCGTGCTGATTCCGCTGCCGCTGATGAAATATTACAAGGGACAAGAAGTTTTGAGCTCGCTATATGCGCAGGCGTCGTCGCCGGACCAAGTCGGTTCGGTAGAGCGGCAGATGGATCGCTTGCTGCGCAGCCGGCATCCGGCAGAAGCCGCGTATGATGTGCGAACGCTGACGGCCATTCTGGGAGCGGCGAAAACGATTTCCTTCGCACTGACCGTGGTACTGCTGCTGGTTGCGTGCATTGCGATGCTGATCAGCGGAATAGGGATTATGAACATCATGCTGGTGACGGTGCGGGAGCGCACGCGAGAGATTGGCGTGCGCAAAGCCATCGGCGCGCAACGCGATGAGATCATGGCGCAGTTCCTGATCGAGGCGTTCCTGATTAGCGGCGGCGGAGCGGTGATCGGCATTCTACTTGGGTTAGCGATTCCCGTAGCGGTACAGCAAGTGTTGCCGGGAAATCTGCGCGTTCCGATTTCGACGGCCAGTGTAATTGTGGCGTTCCTGGTGTCCAGCCTGACGGGATTGTTTTTCGGATGGCTGCCCGCGAATCAGGCGGCCAAGCTCGATCCGGTGGAATCGCTGCGCTACGAATAGAATTACCGGCGGTGTAACAGCAGGAGGGGACGTATGGCGTGGAAACGTCGTGTGGCATGTGGGATTTTGTGTCTAGCGGGGAGCTGTGCGACGTTATGGGCGCAGAGTCCCAGCGAAGGCACAGGGGACTCGACGCGAATCGTTCTGACGTTGAAGCGCAGCATTGACCTGGCCCTGCAGAACAGCAAAGACATCCAGTTGGCAAAGATCCAGACGCGCGTTGCGGACAACACCGCAAACCTGACGCGCGCGGAATTTCTGCCGAACTTGTACGCCGGTTCCGGAGCGGGCTATACCTATGGCTTGCCGGAAACTCCCGGAGGGCGCCCGCCATCGATATTCAGCATCACGTACACAGAAGAGGTGTTCAACGGGCCGTTGCGCGGCCTGGCAAGACAGCAGCAAGAACAGGCAAAAGCCCAGCGGTTGTTATTGGAGGACACGCGCAACGCGGTGGTGGATCGAGTGGCGACGTCTTATCTGGAACTGGTGAAGGTGCGGCATTCGCTGGAGCTGCTGCGCGCGGAAAAGGAAAGTGCCGAGAAGATCGTGGATGTCACGCAAGAACGACAGGGGGAAGGATTCGAGTTACCTACGGAAGTGACGAAAGCGCAACTGACGAAAGCGCAAGTGGTGCAACGCATTTTGCAATTGGAAGGACGACAGGACGAACTCGAGGTGTATCTGAGAGACCAGCTAGGCTTGGGCGTGGACCAAGCCATCGACGTGACTCCGGAAGACTTGCCGGGATCGGCGGAGCAAGAGGGAGCAAACCTGGTAGCGATGGCTTCTCAGGGGAATCCGAGCCTGGCGTTCGCGGAATCGGACGTAAAAGCGAAGGAGTTCCGGCTGGCAGGGGAGAAGAAGGGATATTGGCCGACGCTGCAATTCGTGACGATCTACGACATTTTGGCGAAGTACAATTTCAAGAACTACAACCAGATTTACAACAATTTTATGTACAACAACCTGAACGCCGGGATTAACGTGAACGTTCCGCTGTTCAGCGCCAAAACGCGCGCGAATATCGCGTTGGCGCAAGCGGATCTGGATGTGGCGAAGCTCAACCTGGCCAACAAGCGCACGCAGGTGAGCGCCGACGTGCGGCAACGTTCGAAGAAAGTGCAGGAGATGGACGCGGCGAAGGAAGTGGCGCGTCTGGAATTGCAACTGGCGCAGCAGAATGTGGCCATGTTGCAGGCGCAATTTGGTGAGGGCAAGATCAACCTGCGCGACGTGGAAAAGGCGCGGCTGGACGAAAACGAAAAGTGGATGGCGTATCTGGACGCGAACTTTCGACGGCAACAGGCGCAGTTGGAACTATTAAGGACCGCGGGACAACTGGAAAAAGTGCTGGAATAACCGATGCTCGAAAAGGACAGCCTGAACGTTCTGCGGCAGGCTTTGGAGAAGTTGGATTCAGGGTTTGCCGCGCTGCCGGAAATCCCGAACGACAATCCCGATGACGCGCGAATAGCGGAAGTGCTGGGGACGGTCGCCGAGCGGTTGCAGGACAATTACCCTTATTTTCATCCTCTTTATGCTGGGCAAATGTTGAAGCCGCCGCACCCGGTGGCGCGCCTGGCTTACGCTTTGGCGCAGTGGATCAATCCCAACAATCATGCGCTGGACGGCGGACGCGCTTCTTCGGCGATGGAGAAAGAAGCTGTCAGCGAGCTGGCACAAATGTTTGGGTGGAACGAGCATGTTGGCCACCTGACAGGTGGCGGGACCATGGCCAACCTGGAAGCGTTGTGGGTGGCCGGGCAATTGCGGCCTGGAAAAACAATTGTCGCCAGTGCGCAAGCGCATTACACGCATCATCGAATCAGCGGCGTGCTGCAGCTTGCGTTTGAGTCCGTCAGTTGCGATCGCCGCGCTCGTATGGATATGGACGCGCTTCGAGAACGACTGAAAAAGGATGATGTAGGAACGGTCGTGGTTACCATGGGGACGACCGCGACGGGTTCCGTCGACCCGCTACCCGAGATTCTTGCGTTGCGGGAGCAGTATGGATTTCGAGTACACTGCGACGCCGCGTACGGAGGTTATTTCGTACTGGCGGAGAATCTGACTGAGGAGACTCGGCGCGCTTTCGAGCGGATGCGAGAGGCAGACTCCATTGTGATCGATCCGCACAAACACGGGTTGCAACCGTATGGCTGCGGCTGCGTATTGTTTCGCGATGCGAGCGTAGGACGGCTGTACAAACACGATTCGCCTTACACCTATTTCAGTTCGAAGGAATTGCACCTCGGGGAAATTAGTCTCGAATGCTCGCGCCCCGGCGCGGCGGCGGTGGCGTTGTGGGCCACACAGAGATTGTTGCCCCTGCTAAAGGAAGGCGAATTTGCGCAGGGTCTGGAGCGGTGCAGGGAAGCGGCGTTGGAGTTTCACCGGCGACTCGCAAGCGATCAACGATTCGTAGCAGGATTTTTGCCGGAGCTTGATATCGTGATCTTTGCTCCCCGCGCCGACAATCTGCGCGCGACGTCGCTGTTGAGTCGCAAAATCTTCGAAGCGGCGGCAGCGCGGAATCTGCATCTGGCTGTAGCGGAACTTCCCGCAGAGTTCTTCGGACTAGGGAACGGGCCAGCGAGCGAATCAGTCAACGGTGACCTGCTTGCGTTCGGTGCTGATGAAGCCAGAGCATAAAGAATGGATTGGGAAGATTTGGGAGATTTTGTCGGAGGCGACTGAGGAGGTTTTGCGGGCGCGAAGGTAGATAGAGGATACGTCAAGGTGCGGGATTACCGCCCGAAGGGAGCCGGCCCTTCCACGGCGAGCAGGGATGTCGGCTCCGCGCAGGGGTGTTCGGAGGGCCCAGCAAGTGCCGCCGAATGCGGGATTTAGCCTTTCGGTGCATCTTTCGTCCCATTCGCAGAAAGGGGTGCCGGGATGCAACCAAGTTCGGTAAACTAATATCTAGACATATTGGGTCCGCAAAGTCGGCCACTGCCTTGGAATTGTATCCGTGTGGCCATCGTGGGAAATACATCAAATCGGGCTGAGGGTGAAGAATGCCAGATGTTTTGAAGACATTGCTATTAAATCCGCCGAGTTTTGAGAACTTCGACGGCGGTGCGAGTTCGCGGTGGCCCGCGACGCGCGAAATCGAATCGTATTGGTTTCCGGTGTGGCTGAGCTACCCGGCGGGAATGATCCCGGGGAGCCGGCTGCTCGACGCTTCTCCCCACAAAATCAACTGGCAACAAACCGTTGCAATCGCCAAGGATTACGAATTCCTGGTGTTGTTCACTTCGACCGTGGGATTCGAGAGCGACGTCAAGCTGCTGCGAAAGATTAAAGAATCGAACCCGTCATTGAAAGTGGCTTTCGTTGGGCCGCACGGCCATATCCGGCCAGACGAGACACTGAATGCCAGCGAAGACATCGATTTCATTGTGCGCGGAGAATTCGACCACGCGGTGACGGAATACGCCCACGGCAAAGCGCTGGATCAGATTCTGGGAGCCAGCTACAAGAAGGATGGAAAGATTGTCCACAACGCGCCGCGGCCGCAATTGCACACGGAAGAACTGGATGCACTGCCGTTCGCTTCGGATGTGTATAAGCGCGATCTTCAGATCGAACGCTACAACGTTCCGTTTCTGCTGAATCCATTCATCTCTTTCTATTCCTCGCGCGGTTGTCCGGCGCTGTGTACGTTCTGCATGTGGCCACAGACGCTATCGGGACATGCGTGGCGTGTGCGCTCGGTAGACAATGTCGTGGAAGAAGTGAAACGGGCGCTGGTACATTTCCCGCAGATGAAAGAAATTTTCTTCGATGACGACACGTTCAATATCCGCAAGGATCGCGCCATCGAGATGAGCAAGAAGTTCAAGCCGCTGAAGTTCCAGTGGTCCTGCACGGCGCGCTGCCACAGCAAGTATGAAGAACTGAAAGCCATGGCCGACGGCGGAGCGCGTTTGTTCATTGTGGGCTTCGAATCCGGCGATGCGCAGATTTTGAAAAACATCAAGAAGGGCGCGACTGTCGAGATGGCCCGCGAGTTCATGAAGAATTGCAAGAAGGTGGGCATCAAGGTTCACGGAGACTTCATTATCGGTTTGCCGGGAGAAACCAAGGAAACCATCAACAAGACCATCGACTTTGCCAAAGAACTGGATTGCGAGACGATCCAGGTTTCTCTGGCGCACGCCATGCCCGGCACCGAACTGCACGAGCAAATGTCCAAGGAAGGTTTCTTGCGCGTGGAAGCCTTGGCGGACCAAGGCGGTCACCAGTTGCCACACATCGAGTTCCCACATCTTTCGAAGGCGGACATGATGGCGGGAGTGACGCGCTTCTACGACGAATATTATTTCCGTCCCAAAGTGGTTTGGCGCATCGTGAAAGAGGCGCTGTGGGACGATCACGAGCGGAAGCGCTTGTATCACGAGGCCACAGACTTCCTGAAGCTGCGTGCGGAACGAATGAAGTGGGTACGCAACGGCGGAGACTCTCCCAAGACCATGGTGGCGGTGTCTGGGACATCGCCCGCCAGCGGTAACGATTAACCGGAAAAAATGAATCGCGAGCGCAGGTTAAGAATCAAGACCTTGCTGATGGTCTTGCTTATGGTGGTGTGTGCGAATCTGGGCGATCTGATGTTGAAGCGCGGGATGCTGCAGATTGGCGCGGTGGAGATTTCCGCGCCCGGCATATGGCACGCACTTCTTTCCACAATACATAACGGCACAATCTGGCTGGGGATTCTGTTCCTGATCGGCTTCACGTTTTGCTACATGACTGCGGTCAGTTGGGCAGATTATAGCTACGTTATGCCTGCGGGGGCGTTTGGCTATGCGGTACAGACCACGCTTGCGGTAGTGATTCTGCACGAAGCCGTGAATGCGCAAAGATGGATCGGAGTGGTGCTGATCGTAACTGGCGTGCTGCTGGTGGGCCAGACGCATCCGAGCACCACGCCGACTAAGGTTGCGACGTCATGATGAGAGTGGGTCTGATGCTGCTGTTCTTTATCTGCTGCAGCACCGGTGGCGAAATCGCCATGACCCATGGCATGAAGCAAGTGGGAGAGCCGGAGAGTTTCCGGCCAATGGCGTTGCTGCGATTTGTGGGCAAAGCGGTCAGAAATAGCTGGGTGTGGTTTGCGGTGCCGTTGCTGGCCGCGTCATTCTATTCGCTTCTTATTTTGCTGTCGTGGGCGCCGCTCAGCGTGGTGATCCCCGCTTCGGCGTTTAACTACGTTGTAGGCACGTTTGGTGCGAAATACCTGCTGAACGAGCAGGTGTCCGTGAAGCGATGGATGGGCGTGGTGATGGTGTGTGTGGGTGTGACCCTGGTGTTGCTGACGGGCAAGAACTGACAGCGCGGACGTGCGGGCCTTACACACGAAAATACTACGGCTTGCGATTGGTTAGAACATACTTGCTGCCGGATTCCGCCAGCTCGTAAACCGGACCCAGTTTCGCCAGGAATTCCTTCCGGTCTTCTTTTCCAGTCACAAAGTAAATGCGGTTAGGGCCGGTCCACAATGCCGTGAGCTGGGGATCTTCCAGGAAGATCGGTGGAGCATCAGGGAACAACGAACCGAACCAGAGGCCGTTGATGCGGCCCTCATAAATCAACATCTGCTTGCCTGTGTAGAAATTCACGGAAGAAGCTCCGGCGTACTCTCCGTCGCACACGATCTGCTCCCCGGGCCGCAGAGTGCGTTGGATGGCGGCGGCAAGCGGTTGAGAACCCAGAACTGGATAGAACACGCCCATCGCGAGGTGCGCGCACTCGATGAATAGAACAATCATCGCGACCAGCGCCCAGTTGGCGGCGGTGGTTTTGCCACGTCGGCGAAGCATCCAGTTCAAGCCGGTTCCGAAGAAAAAGGCGATCGCGGTGCCGAGCAGTGGGCCGCGAAACAAGCCCATCGCGTCTCCGGTGAGATCGAGGAAATGCCCTAGCGAGAGGACGTAATCGCCTGGATGTTTGCTGAGAAGATCGACGAGTTCCACGCCGGGAGGCGGCCGGTGAGAGATGGCGGCGAAGGTTCCGGTGATCGCCGCGATCAGCAAGCCAATGACCAGAAGAACCGTGGAGGACGTGCGCCCGGAGCGAGCGATCGGCGAGCCGAGGGGAGCTTCTTCTTCCTGAGCGAGCCAATAGCCCAGTAGTAGCGCGAACGCAGGGAGCGCAGGCGCGACGTAATATTCCTGGCGAGTGGAGAAGCTAAAAAAGAGCAAGATCACGGCAAACCAGCAGAACAACAAGAGCAATACCGCATCGCTGGATTTTCGCACGCCGGCCATACGTGGTAACCGCAAGCGAATTTGCGCCAGAGCTTGCGGGAAGAAGGAACTCCATGGCAGGAACCATACCAACAAAAGTCCATAGAAAAGAAAAAGAGGAACGGTTCCGTAATCGACGGGATAGCGTTTGCCGAGATAGCGCAGGAAATGCTCGTTCACGAAATAAAACCAGAGAAAACCCTTGGCTTGACCGGTGGGCGGATTCCGCAAAGCGGCGAGGATGTGCCAGGGCGCTGCGACTAACAGAAAAATCAGCGCGCTGGAGACGAGATGCATCTTAAAGAGATGGCGAAGGTCGCGGACCAACAAGAGGAAAATAAAAATGATCGCGCAGGGAAAGACCACGCCGATCAGGCCTTTGGTTAAAACATTCAGACCGATGACCGCCGCAATCCCCCAGCAAGAAAATAGCGTGGGCTTCTCCGATTGCCAACCTTCCAAGAAGAAGTACAGAGCGATGGTAATCCACAGGCCTACGGTGACATCTGGAATCAGCAAGCGCGTGAATAGATACGGTCCGATGGTGGCGAGGAAAAGAACGCCTGCCCAGAAGCCGCCTTGTGCGGAAAAATAGCGACGCCCGAATTGATAGAGGAACCACGCAAGAACCAGAACGCTAAGATGAAGAGCAAGTCGCGCAGTCCAGGCCGCGACACCGAAAAGTTTGAACGCGATGGCCATGCCCCAAAAGGGAAGCGGCGCTTTTTCCAGGTAACGAATCCCGTTCTCGTGGAGCGTGACCCAGTCCGCGCGGGTGAGGATTTCGCGTCCAGCATCGGCGTGTGAGGCGTCGGCGTCGTCCATGAGAGGTGGCCGGAACAGGCCGGGGCCATAGACAAAGATCCAAAGGAGCGTGAGGATTAGCAGAGTCAGCCAGGGGCGTTGTCCAGGACGACGTAACATTCCGAAAGCGAACCTCGAGTTAGAGCATTACAGGCGCAATTTAGTGCAGAGCCGCAAACCAATACTCTAACATGCAGCAAATCGCCGCGCGGGCACAGAAAAAGCGGATCCCAAGAGACTGTTTTTCTCTGGGGAAGACAGATTGTGCGCGTGGCCTCGTTCCCGGGACGCATGCTATCCTAGAGCGTACACCTTTCATTCCATTGAAATTGGGGCCGTGACGGATGGTAAGAATTGAAATAACTGTCACGTGAGGCAGGCGTGCGGAGACTGAAAGACACAACCTTGGATATTTGCGAAAGACGACGCGGGGCAGGTCGCTTGTGATTATCGTGCGCAGCCCACTACGGATCTCGCTGGGTGGCGGGGGAACCGATCTGCCGTCGTACTACCGCAAATATGGCGGATTCGTGCTATCCGCGGCCATTACGCGGTATGTGTATATCACTGTCAGCGAAGCGTTTTGGCCGCAGATCCGGCTGAAGTATTCGAAGATGGAAGAAGTGGAAACGGTTGATGAAATCCGTCATCCAATTATTCGAGAGGCGATGCGGCTGACGGGCGTGACCGGGCCGTATCTGGAAATCGTGAGCTTATCGGATATTCCTGCGGGCACGGGTTTGGGATCATCGGGAAGCTTTACTACGGCATTGTTGAGCGCGCTGTATGCGGTGAATCGAAAATTCGTGTCGCCACAAGAGTTGGCGGAGCAGGCGTGTCATATTGAGATCGATGTTCTAAAAGAACCAGTGGGGAAGCAGGATCAATACATCGCCGCGTTTGGCGGTGTGACGTGCTTCGAATTTGCCGAAAATGACACGGTGAAAGTGGAGCCGTTGCATATCGCCGCGGAAACACTGGCGAATCTGGAAGACAATCTTCTGCTCTTTTTTACGGGCACTTCGCGTTCCGCGTCGGACATCCTACGGCATCAAGATACGCAGAGTAAGGAAGACTCCGGTGCGATGCTGGAGAATCTACATTTCACAAAGAAACTGGGGCAGGAGAGCCGCGACGCGCTGTGCGCCGGGAATTTGCGGAAATTCGCGGATTTGATGGCTACGCATTGGGAACACAAAAAACGGCGCTCGCCAGGAATGACCAGCGGACCAATCGACGAACTGTACGAATTGGCGCGCGCGAACGGAGCGCTGGGAGGAAAGCTGGTTGGCGCGGGTGGCGGCGGATTCTTGATGTTGTACACGGAAGATAAAACGCGGCTGCGCGGTGTGATGCGCGGCGCCGGTCTGCGGGAAGTGCGTCTGCAGTTCGATTTCGGCGGTACCACGGTAATGGCGCATTCTTAGGAGAGTTTGTGCTGACGGTAGCATTATTGGCGGGAGGATTGGCGACGCGACTGCGGCCGGTTACGGAGCGCATCCCGAAGTCCCTGGTGGAGGTAAACGGCGAGCCGTTTGTGGCGCATCAGTTGCGATTGCTGCAGGCCAACGGAATACGCCGAGTGGTTCTGTGCGTGGGATTTCTGGGCGAAATGATACGCGAGCAGATCGGCGGCGGTGAGAGATTTGGAGTTGAGGTGGAATATTCGTTCGACGGAGATAAATTACTGGGAACGGCGGGGGCGGTCAAACAAGCGCTGCCCTTGTTGGGCGATTCGTTCTTCGTGCTGTACGGCGATTCTTATCTCGTGTGTGACTATGCCGCGGCTGCCAAGGAGTTTCGAACGTCGGGAAGGCTGGCGTTGATGACCGTATTTCGAAACGAAGGAAAATGGGATACGAGCAACGTGGAATTCGACGGAAAGACAATTCTCGCCTATAGCAAGAAGAACCGCACACCGCGCATGCACTATATCGATTATGGACTCGGCGCATTTTCTGCTAAAGCGCTGGAGCTGGCACCGGCGGGAGAACCTTTCGATTTGGCGGACCTTTACGGCAGATTACTGGACAAGGGACAATTGGCGGGGATGGAGATGCTACAAAGATTTTATGAGATCGGATCTCCGGCTGGGCTGGAAGAGACGGCCGATTTTCTAGCGCGAGAGAAGGCTGCGCGGCTATGACCCGGGAATTGACTTTTGCGGAACAGTTTCTTGCCGAGGCGAGTCAGATCGCCGCGAAACTGGACGTGTCCGTACTCGAAAAAGCGGCCCGAATGATAGCAGACGTGCGTGCTTCGGGCGGGCGGATGTTTTTGCTGGGAGTCGGCGGGAGCGCGGCGAACGCATCGCATGCGGTGAATGACTTCCGAAAAATTGCGGGGATTGAAGCGTATGCGCCGACCGATAACGTTTCCGAATTGACGGCGCGCACGAACGACGAGGGATGGGCCACGGTGTTCGAAAGCTGGTTGAAGACCAGCCGCCTGCAAGCGCGCGATCTGGTTCTCGTGTTTTCGGTGGGCGGTGGAGATCTGGAACGCAATGTAAGCCCCAACCTGGTGGCCGCGTTGAAACTGGCCAAGAGCGTGGGAGCAAAGATTATTGGTGTGGTAGGGCGCGACGGGGGCTATACAGCGAAAGTGGCGGATGCATGCATCGTAATACCGACGGTGAATCCGGCGCACGTGACGCCGCATACGGAAGCGTTCCAGGCGATTGTGTGGCATCTGCTGGTGACGCACCCCGCGGTGAAGATCGAACAGACCAAGTGGGAATCGACAGCGCCCGGAGCGGGACCAGGCCGGAAAAGCCGCGCCATATTTCTCGACAGGGACGGGGTGCTTAATCGAGCAGTTCTGCGAAATGGGAAACCGCATCCGCCGCCATCTGTGGCAGAACTGGTAATAACGCCTGGGGCTAAGGGCATGTTGGGGGATCTAAAAGCGAGAGGTTATAAACTGGTGATGGTGACCAACCAGCCGGACGTATCCCGCGGCATCACCACGAGAGAAACAGTGGACGAGATTAACCGCACGATTGCTTCACAACTGCCGATCGATCACATTTTCGTGTGCCCGCACTCCGACGAGGACGGCTGCGATTGCCGTAAGCCAAAAGCGGGGATGCTGCAGGAAGCCGCAGACCATCACGGCATCGACTTGGCGTCCAGTTTCATGGTCGGAGACAGTTGGCGGGACGTGGACGCTGGACACAACGCGGGGTGCCAGGCGGTTCTCATCGATCTCGGATACGAGGAGAGACAGGCCCATCGTCCGCCAGAGATGCGTGTACAGTCGTTGGCCGAAGCCACGAATTGGATTCTGGAGAACAGCAGAAAAGAGGTTGCGCGATGAAGGTAATTTCTGATTTGCAAGTGAAGATCTTCGGTGATGGCGCCGACATCGCCAGCATACTGGAACTGAGCAGCAAACCGTTCATCAAAGGCTTCACGACGAATCCTACGTTGATGCGTAAGGCTGGCGTGCCAGATTACGCTTCGTTTGCAGCGCTGGTGCTGCAACAGATTCCGGACCGTCCGGTTTCGTTTGAAGTACTAGCAGACGACGAGGAAACCATGGAGCGGCAGGCGCGGTACATGGCGACCTGGGGTTCGAATGTGTACATCAAGATCCCCGTGATGAACACGCAGCGCGTTCCCATGTACGATCTGGTGG
The DNA here is from genome assembly GCA_963759275.1 of Candidatus Acidiferrales bacterium. Taxonomy (GTDB): domain Bacteria; phylum Acidobacteriota; class Terriglobia; order Acidiferrales; family UBA7541; genus Acidiferrum. The sequence goes on from CAVWYZ010000011.1 coordinate 264,827, forward strand.
AGCGGTTAAGTCAAGATGGGATTCAGTTGAACGTCACCGCCGTTTTCACACTGGAGCAGACGCGCAAAATCGCCCAGAGGCTGGAAGGCGGCGCCGCGTCGAATGTGTCGATCTTTGCGGGAAGAATCGCGGATACGGGACGAGATCCGCTGCCGATCATGAGCCGGGCAGTCGACATCCTGAAGAAGAACGAGCGCTGCGAACTGATCTGGGCGAGCCCGCGCGAGCTATTGAATATTTTTCAGGCGGACGAAATCGGCTGCCACATAATTACGGTTACCAGCGATATCCTGAAGAAACTGGACCTGGTCGGTAAGGACCTGGATGATTTTTCTCTCGAGACCGTGAAGATGTTTTACGACGACGGGCTGAAATCCGGTTACACGCTGGAACCAAATATCCTGGTGGAACGCATGGCCGCGCGCGCTATTGGCGGCACGAAGCGTCGCCGCAACAATTAAGCGATTCCCGAGTTAGAATTAAGGGAAAGAAGCGCTCGGCAGTGTCCGGGTGTGTTGTGGCGATACGCCGCGAGCGGAGATGAACACCAGCGGCAGGGGGCCAAGGTATCGTGGGTGTATTCCTCTACATTTTGCTGGGCGTGGCGCTTGTTGGCACGATTTCGTCCGCCATCTTTCTGGGTCTTACGATCCTGGGGTATCTGCAATTCCAGCGGGAAACCAAGCAAGCCAAGAATGCGTTACGCCAGGTGGCACAATTTCCAGCGGTTTCGCTGCTGAAGCCGGTGCATGGCATGGAAGCGCAGCTAAAAGAGAACATAGAGAGTTTTTTTCAGCAAGAGTACCCGTCATTCTTTGAGATATTGTTCGCCGCGGATACGGAAGATGACGCCGCGTTGGAGGTAATTCGGGAAGTTAGTGCGCGCTACCCGCAGATTCCTTGCAGGATCCTGGTGACCGGGATCCCGCCGTGGCCCAATCCACCGGCTTACACGTTTCACCGGATGACCGCGCTAGCCAAGACAGAAATCTTGGTGACTAGCGATAGCGATGTGGAGGTTTCCCCCAGTTATCTGACGGAAGTGGTAGCGCCTTTGCTGGACCCCAAGGTTGGAATGGTAACGTGTATGTACCGGGGTAAAAATGCCGCGGGATTCTGGTCGGGGCTCACGGCGATTGGAATGTCTGTGGAGATGACTGCGGGAGTGCTGGTGGCGAATCTGCTGGAAGGAATGAAATTCGGGTTGGGCCCGACGATCGCCGTGAAGAAAGAAGCGGTGCAAAAGATTGGCGGCTACCAAGCGTTGGGGCACTATTTTGCCAATGATTACATGATCGGCGATTTGATTCACAAGGCCGGATACCGGGTCGTGCTTTCGTATCACGTGATCGACCACGTGGTGAATCAAAAGACGTTCCGGAAGATGTGGGAAAACCAGTTGCGATGGGCCAAATCTACGCGCTATTCGCGGCCCAAGGGCCATTTAGGCAGCGGTCTAATTTTTGCTACACCTTATGGATTGCTGGGACTTGCCGCGGGACTGGCCTTGGGTAAACCTATTTGGGGCCTATGCCTATTTGCTGCTGCTATTCTGAATCGAGTGATTGAGTCGTGGCTGGTGGGATGGAAAGTTGTGCGCGATCCCGCGGCAAGGAAAATTTGGCTCTTCCCGATCCGTGATCTGCTGGGTTTCGTGGTGTGGGCTGCCAGTTATAGTGGGGCGAGTTCGGTATGGCGCGACAGCCATTACGAGCTACAGGGTGACAAGATTGCGATTCGCGAGAAAGGGCAAACTCCCGTCACGGGAAGCTAGGAATTCGATTTTCGATTAATCCCCACTATGCCGCACATTGCCATCTGGCGCCTGGTCATCCTGCTGTTGGCAATGGCGCCGCTTGCGTATTACGTTGTGGCCATTCTCGCTGCGGTACGCTTCTTTCGCAGAGAGCGAAGAAAATCCCTGCCCGAATTCTGGCCAGCGATCAGCGTGTTGAAGCCGGTCTGCGGCGTTGATTTCGCTTCATATGAGAATTTCTCGAGTTTTTGCCGGCAAAATTACGAGAACTACGAGATTCTTTTCTGCGTCAATGAAATGTCCGATCCCGCGGTTCCCGTCATTCAGCGGGTGATGGCAGAGTTCCCGCAGCGCCATATCCGAATCTTTTTCGGCGCTCCGCAATACGGAACAAACCGCAAAGTTAACAATTTGGCGCTACTGACCAAAGAGGCGCAGTACGAATTTCTGGTGCAGAGCGATGGAGACGTTCGCGTAGGCCCGAATTATTTGCGCGAAGTGATCGCACCGTTCGAGGATCCTGCGGTGGGCGTCCTGAGTTGCTTTTATCGCGGCATCGCGCAGCCGAATCTGGAGGCTGAAGTTGAAGCCGTTGGCGCGGCGAGCGATTTTGTTGCGGGAGCGCTGGTTGCCGATTGGGTGGAGGGAGTGACGTTCGCGCTGGGCGCTTCCGTGGCAACGAATAAAACGTGGCTGGCAAAAATTGGGGGATACGAAGCGATAGCGGACTTTCTGGCGGACGATTACGAGATTGGCAACCGCGTGCATAAGGCTGGCGGTAAGGTTTTGCTTTCACGAGAAACGATTTGGACAATGTATCCGGCGCGGAATCTGCGCGAATTCTGGGAGCACCAGGTACGCTGGGCGCGAACAACGCGAATGGTGCGGCCGGTGTCGTTTCTGGGTCTGATCGTTACCCATGGGCTGCCGTTTGCAATCGCGGCGGCCCTGGTTGCGCCTGGCATATGGATTTCAATTGGCTATCTGGTCGCTTATCTTCTGTTGCGTACGGGGATGGCGTGGGTGGTCGGAGTATGGGGCATTGACGACGAAGTACTGCGAAAGAAGATGTGGCTGGTGCCCTTCCGAGATGCGGTGAATTTTGCCGTGTGGGTAGCGGGGTTCACATCGAATCGGGTGAAATGGGGCACGACGGAGTACGCCATCGAGAACGGCAAAATGAAGGAAGTTGAACCCTAGAAACTAAAAGCGAATTGGCCAGCGCTCCTAGGGATGAGAATTCGCGGAGGACGCCGTAGCAGGCGTGATGGTGTGCTTCTGCCAGTCGGAATCGGTCAGGTTCCACCCGCCGCCGAGAGCCAGATAAAGTTGAACGATAACTACGCGGCGGTTGAGCTCGGTTTGTGCTAGCGCATTTTGTTCGGGATACAACTGGAGTTGCGCATCCAGAACTTCAAAGTAGCTCGCCTTCCCAGCGGTGTAGCGCTGTAACGACACGGTGACCGCTTGTTGGTACGCCGCCACCGAACGAGCCTGCTCGGTGCGAATAGCCTCGAACTTCTGGCGAGAAACCAGCGCGTTGGAGACGTCGGTAAAGGCATTGAGCGCGCTCTGCTCGTATTGCAATTTAGCCTGCTGCCAGGCCGCGACGGCCTGACGCTTCTGCGCGGTAAGAGCGCCTCCTGTGTAGATGGGCCCAGCCAAATTTCCAGCGATGCTCCACAGATTTCCAGTACCAGACGTGATTTCAGACAAAGGTGAACTTGCGTGACCGAGAAGAGCGGTGAGGCCAATTTGCGGAAAGAAATTGGCGGTGGCAACGCCGACCTGCGCGTTAGCGGCGCGAACTTGTTGTTCGGCCGCGAGGACGTCTGGGCGGCGCTCTAACAGGTTGGATGGCAATCCTACCGGGATATCCGGCGGGACTATTTCATCTAACAATTTTGCAGTATGAACAATGGGATGCGGGTTGGTGCCCAGGAGCACGCTGATCTGGTTTTCCTTGAGTACAATTTGACGCTCATATTCTGGAACAGCAGACGCGGCCGAGGCTTGAGCCGCTTCGGCGCGGGACGTATCTAATTTGGAGGCGACGCCACCTTCATAGCGCTGCGTAAAGAGCTTCAGTGTTTGACCGAAGGAATTCGCAGTCTCGCGAGCAATTTGCAGTTGCAGTTCCAGGCCCAGTAGCTCGAAGTAGGCCTGGGCGACTTCGCTGGTGAGCGTAAGCATCACGCCACGGCGAGCTTCTTCGGTGGAAAGATACTGCGCGCGAGCAGATTCGTTCAGACGGCGAATGCGGCCCCAAATATCGGCTTCCCACGCGACGCTCCCGACGGCCAGAAATGCACCTTTTGTGGTGCCAGAACCTGGAGCTACGGTACCTAGGAATTCGTTCTTGCCATCGCTGGCGCCGACCGAATAGTTAACCGCTGGAAAGTATTGCGAGCGGGCTACGGCGGCCAATTGACGGGATTGTTCGACCCGCGAGACCGCGATCGCCAAGTCGTAATTATTCGTCAGAGCGGTATCGATCAGCGATTTCAACTGTTCGTCTTTGAAGGCTTCCCACCAGGGAAGGTCTGCGTAGGAGGCCTGCTGGGCAGCGCCCTCCGCGCCACGGAATTCGGCCGGGACATTGGCCTTGGGACGCACGTAGTTCGGGCCTACGGCGCAACCAGAGAGGATAAGCACCCACGAGAGTAGAACGGCAAACAGGGAAGTTTGGATTCCGCCGCGGAGGCCGCTTCTCGATTTAGAGCTTCTCTTGGTCATAGGAAGTGGAGCATTCTCCGTTTCCGTATCGCCCGGTCAATCTGCATGGTCGGGTGCGCGTGGCGGCAATCCCGGCGTGCCGGGTTCCGCGGCCTTGAAACCTTCCACGCGCGCTCCTCCAAGACGTTCCACCATGTAGAACAAAGCGGGAATGATGAAAATAGCGATGAAGCTGGCCGCGAGCATTCCGCCGATGACTGCAGTGCCCATCACTTGGCGAGAGACCGCTCCGGAACCGGTTGCGCGCCACAGAGGCACGCAGCCCAAAATGAACGCGAAAGAGGTCATCAAGATCGGACGCAGGCGCAGTTTTGCTCCCTGCAGCGCGGCCTCGGAGAGCGTCCCACCCTTTTCATACTCGGCTTTGGCAAATTCGACGATGAGGATGGCGTTCTTTGCCGCGAGACCAATCAACATGACCAAGCCGATTTGCGCGTAGACGTTGTTCTCCAGTCCCAGTCCGGTGTATTGCTTAAATACCACCAAGTCGATGATGCGGCGGCCAAAGAGCGCCGCGAACGCACCGAAGACGGCGATTGGGACACTGAGCAGGACGCTGAAGGGAAGCGTCCAACTTTCGTACAGCGCAGCGAGAATCAGGAACGCAAAGAGAATGGACAACCCAAATATGGCGAACGGCGAAACGCCCTGCTGGGCCTTCTGTTCCTGGAACGACATGCCCAGGTAATCGAAACCCATGCCAGCCGGCATGGTCTGCGCATACACCTCTTCGAGAGCTTTCATGGCTTGCGCAGAGCTGAATCCGCGCGCCGCTGTCGCGTTGATCTGGGAACAGCGGTGCAGGTTATAGCGCATAGTGAACTCTGGGCCATTTTTCTGCTCGATGGAAGTGACTGCGGAAAGTGGCACCATGCCGCCACTAGAATTGCGGACGTAGAATTGACCAAGATTCTCCGCACGCGTGCGATAACTGCCTTCCGCCTGCGTGTAGACCTGCCACTGCCGGCCGAAGCGGTTGAAATAGTTAATGAAGGCGCCGCCCATAAAAGCTTGTAGCGTTCCATAGACGTCTTTGAGCTGCACACCCTGGGTGAGAACTTTGTCGCGATCCACATTTACGAATACTTGGGGAACCGAAGGGAGAAAGGTGGTGAAGATTCTGGCGATTTCCGGGCGCTTCTGTGCGGCCTGCATAAATTTTTGGGTGTTGGCTGCCAGGAAATCCACATCATGCCCGCCGCGATCCTCGAGAATGTACGTGACACCGCCGGAAGCGCCGACACCGGGAATGGCTGGAGGAGGAAAGGCCACGGTGGTGCCCTCGGGGAGTTTGCCGAGGACATCGTTGAGATGAATGATCATGTTCATGTACTGCTCATCTTCGGCCGTACGTTCGTGCCAAGGGGTAAAGGTCACCCAGTAAAATGTGTTGTAGGTGGCCGACACGCCACTGAGCATGCTAAAGCCAATCACGGAAGTGACATGGGCCACGCCGGGGGTTTTCATCAAAAGCTCTTCCACTTTACCAGCGGCAGCAGCGGTGCGCTGCAGGGAGGCCGCGTCGGGAAGTTGCTGGGCAACGAAAACATAGCCCTGGTCTTCATCCGGAAGAAAGCTTGTGGGCAATTTGCCGCCAATGAAGCCGGCCAAGATTGCGAAGCCCACAAGCAGAATAACGGCGAAGGCCATTTTGTGGATGAACATTTGGCAGACCTTCACGTAGTCGTTGGTGGCCCTAGTAAACATCCGGTTGAACCACCCAAAGAATCTTCCGAGCGGGCCGCGCGATTGCTTTTTGGGGCGAAGCAGCAAGGCAGAGAGAGCCGGGCTGAGCGTGAGAGCGTTGAACGCGGAGATGATCACCGAAACCGCGATGGTTACGGCGAACTGCTGATAGAGACGCCCGGTAATCCCGGGAATAAAAGCGGTAGGAATGAACACGGCGGAGAGAATCACGGCGATACCAATCACCGGAGCCGAAACCTCTTCCATGGCCTTGAGAGAAGCTTCTTTTGGCGAAAGCCCGTGTTCGATGTGGTGTTCGACGGCTTCCACGACAACAATCGCATCGTCCACAACCAAGCCGATGGCCAGCACCAGGCCAAACAACGAGAGTGTGTTCACGGAAAATCCGAGCAGGGGAAATACCATGAACGTGCCGATCAGCGAAACCGGCACCGCGAGCAAGGGAATCAGCGTGGCTCGCCAGCCCTGCAGGAATATATAAACAACGAGGATCACCAGGACCAAAGCTTCCAGGAGGGTATGCTCGATTTCCTTAATGCCTTCGGTTACGGGAAGTGTGGTGTCCAAAGCTGTGACGTAATCGAGGCCGGGAGGAAAGCGCTTCTTGGCGTTCTCCATGAAGTCAGTCGTGCCCTTGGCGGCAGCAATGGCATTGGAACCGGGAAGTTGGTAGACAGCAATAACCGCGGATGGTTTTCCGTCCAGGCGGCCTTGAATGTTATAGACCTGCGCACCCAGCTCGATCCGTGCCACGTCCTTCAAGCGAACGAGAGACCCATTTGATTGGGCGCGAACAACAATCTGGCCGAACTCTTCCTCGGAAATCAGGCGTCCCTGGGCGCGCACGGCGTACGTGAATTCCTGACCCGGCGGAACGGGCTCGCCACCGATTTGGCCCGCGGGGTTGACGTTGTTTTGCGTCTGCACCGCATTGATGATGTCCGGGACGGTAATCTGCAGCTTGGCGAGTTGATCGGGCTTGATCCAGATACGCATCGCGTATTGCCCTGCGCCAAATACCGAAACACTGCCGATTCCGGGAATTTGTGTGAGGCCATCGACCAGGTTAATAAAGGAATAGTTGGCGAGAAACTGGGAATCGTAGGTGCCATTCGGCGAGTACAGGTCGAACAGCATCATAGGCGCTGCCGTGGATTTCTGAACGGTGACGCCAAAATTATTCACCGCAGCGGGAAGTTGTGAGGCTGCTTGATTCTGGCGCATTTGTGCCAGGATTTGATCGGTGCTGGCGTCCGTCTTGATATTGAAATCGACGGTCAACTTCATCGTGCCATTATTCGCGTTGAGCGAATACATGTACTCCATGTTGTCCACGCCGCTCATTTGCTGTTCGATGGGGGTGGCAACAGATTGCTCGACGGTCAAGGCGTCAGCGCCGACGTACGTGGCGTTCACCTGAATTTGTGGATCAGCGATATTGGGGAATTGCGCGGTGGGTAGGCCCAGGACGGCTACGGCGCCCACGATTACCATGATGATAGAAATCACCATGGAGACAATGGGACGTTCGATAAAGAATTTGTACATGATTCGCGATTACTGCGCAGAGCCCCCGTTGGAGTTTGTGGAAGCGGTTGCCGGCGAATACGCTTGCGGATTCACGTGGATACCGTCGCGGACTTTTTGCGTGCCTTCGGCGACGACACGGTCGCCCGGATGCAAACCGTCTGTGATAATCCAGGAAGAACCGATTTTCTCTCCGACACTGACCGGCCGAATACTGACCTTATTGTCGCTCCCGACCACTGCGATCAGGTATTTGCCCTGCACGTCAGTAACGGCGCGCTGGGGCACAAGGAGGGCGCCTTGGACGGTCCGACCGACGGTACGAATATTCCCGAAGCCGCCGGGGCGCAGGAGTCTGTTGGGATTTGGAAACTCGACCTGCAGGAGGATGGCCCCGGTGCTGATGTCCACCTGGCGGTCAAGCGCGTAGAATTTGCCCTTGAGAGGGTAAAGAGAACCGTCCGTTAATTCCAATCGCCAATCCATGCGGCCGATAGCCTGATCTTCTGTTTCTCCCGTTTTTTCGATTGCCCTCATGAATCTCAGATATTCTTGCTCGCTGGGCGTGAAATTGGCCAAGATGGGATTTACGGTGGAGACCGTAGCTAGCGGGTTCACACTCTGAGGACTAATGAAATCGCCGACTTGGGCGTTGGCGATGCCAGCAATGCCGTCGATAGGCGAAACAATGGTGCTAAATCCCAGGTTTAATTTTGCTGACTCCAAAGAAGCTTCCGCAGCGACCACGGCCGCTTTTGCGGCTTCCATCTGGGCCAGAGCAGCCAGATTCGCCTGAACCGCGTCGTCCAGTTCCTGTTTGCTGATGGCGCCTTGTTGCGCCAGCGGTGTGTAGCGCGTCACATCCAGCTGCGTCTTGCCTTGCTGGGCCTGTGCGCGGGCTAACTCACCCTTAGCCTGTTCCACTACGCCCTTGGCCTGATCGGCGCCCGCCTGGAATGTGCGTGAATCCAATTGAAAAAGCGGCGTTCCCTTTTTTACGTACGCGCCGTTCGTATACAACTGCTTTAGCAAATAGCCCGCAACCTGAGCGCGAATCTGAGCGTTCACTTTTCCGGTCAGCGTAGCTACCCATTCCTTGGTAATGGGCACATCCTTCTGCGTGACTTCGACGACTTCCACAATAGGAGGGGCGGCCTCTGCGGGCTTTTCGGTGCCGCATCCAGAGGACCAAAGCAGCATGGCGGCCAGGAAAAATAGAACAGAATTTCGATAGCGATCAAGCGACATGGACAGAAACAACGCCCCACGAAACTGAAGTTTACTCATACACGATCCAAGGGTTTTCATTCGACTGACCGTAAAATCTGCGGCTACCCTATCATGTTTCAACTTTCGAGAGAAGCCTCGGCCCCACGCCACCAAAACGAAGACGATGCGCTGCAACCGCACTACGAAGACTGCATAACGAACACAGGTCCCATTTTGGAATCCGAGCGAGGGACGAACATATGCTGGAACTTGTAACAGCTTTTCAGATGCGGCATAGGATACTCCATTTCGTTAGATTGGAACAAGACATATGCGGGACCGGCCAAGCCGCGTTCGGAGCAATCCGGATCTGTCCATGAAAATGCTTGGCGCATTTCTGATGATCTCCTTGAATGCGGAGTTCTTTCGGTGTCATTATGCGACGAACAGACCGTCGCTCCGCTAGTCTCCGCCAAAATTGTCGATGTTTCGCCAGGAGTGAAAATGGCCAAGCCAAAATTGAAAAATGTCCATAAGTTCATCAAGCCGTACATCGTTACATCCGGGAAACACTTTCGGCTGAAGGACTATCGCCCAGACGATACCCATCACCTGAATTCCAAAGACAAGCCGGAAGCCAAAAGGTTTTTGGAGCAAGGCGTTCAGATGCTTTCGGATTTACAGCAGATCCTCTACGCACAGGGTGAATGGGGTTTGTTGCTGGTTTTCCAGGCCATGGATGCAGCAGGAAAAGACGGCACCATTAAACATGTAATGTCCGGAGTAAATCCTCAGGGCGTGGATGTTCATTCGTTTAAGTCGCCATCGACTGAAGAACTCGCGCACGATTTTCTGTGGCGTACCAATCGCTGCATGCCGCCTCGTGGCAAGATTGGCATCTTCAATCGCTCGTATTATGAGGAAGTACTGGTCGTGCGCGTCCACCCGGAATATCTGCAGAAGCAGCGACTGCCGGATTCCGTTCGAGGCGACCATTTCTGGAAAGGCCGTTACGAGGACATTGCTTCGTTCGAACGCTACCTGGCACGCAATGGAATTGCCGTCTGCAAGTTCTTTCTGCATCTATCCAGGGAAGAACAAAAACGGCGGTTCATGGAGCGCCTGAACAATACAGACAAAAATTGGAAGTTTTCAGCCGCCGATTTAAAGGAACGCAAGTACTGGGATGAATACCAGGACGCCTACGAAAAAATGATCCGCCAGACCGCCACGGAGCACGCGCCCTGGGTGGTAGTCCCAGCCGACAACAAGTGGTTTAGCCGGTTACTGGTGGTGGCTACCATCGTAGCCACGCTGGACCGTATGAATCTGAAATATCCAAAGGTTACGGCCGCAGAATTGGCGGAACTGAAAGAGGCGCGCAAACATCTGGAAAAGGAGTAGCGGAGAAGAGCGAGTCTCAATCCGCTTAAGACGGGTTTCCCGATGATCCGGGATCGGGAACCACTTTCAGCCGCTGCAGACCCAGGCTGTGAAATATCGTTGGCCAATAGTTCTTGAACATGTTCGCTGCGAATTTCCACGCGAAATCTGTTCCGATGCGCTCGGCATTCTTCGCGCCGGTCTGCTCGGAAACCGGCAAGTAGACGTTGGCCAAGGCCTCCGAGGCCATGGTTCCCAAAACGTTGGAAGAATTAAACGTTGTTTTGCCTGAATCTGTTCGCGTAACAAATACCCGTGCCGCCGAATACTTTACGCTGCTCCAGAGAGTGGGACGGTTCTGGGGAAAGAACCGCGGATCCTGGTGGAAGGCAGAGGCGAAGACGAAAGTAGTAAAAAAACTGTTGGACGAGGCGCGGGCGACGGTTGCGCCAAAACGGTTCCCGTACGCGTCCCATCCTTGACCATACGCCTCGGGAACGTTACGCGCCTGGCTATAGGCCGCGCTGACCGCGGAAGCCAGGATGTACGGAGGGGAAATGCTCTGGTTGACAAAGAGCCTAAACTTTTCGCCGGTCGTCATCGGTCCTTCGCTGTGGGCGATATCCGGGAACGCGATCGACCTGGTTGTGACATAGCCGACGAAGCGAGTGGTGGTGTCCAGCGCGGGATTCGAATTGCCCTGAGCCTTCGGTTGCGGCGAGTCCGGCAGGGTAGTGGTTTGCGTGCCCGCGCCAGCAGGCTTTTGCGCGAGAGTGGGGGTTGGGGACAGGCCATACACGCTTAAAGCGACGACCGCGAGAATAGAATGTGCGGGAGGACAGATGCTCCGCCGAATATTCATGCTAACCCTTTCCTGACTGCTGGTCCGCTGGGTACCAGAACCCGATAGTGTGCGGGGGAAAATAACACGGCCAACGAATTCCCGCAACCCACTTCTAGCGCCACTTTTGCGAGGAATACACACAGCGGACGCTTTCGGAACTGCATCTGGTCTGGTGAAGTTGACGGACGATGGAATTCCCGTTTACTCTAGAAAGGTTGAAGTGCGGGTGCGAATCCTTTCCTTGCTTCTGCTACTTCCTGCAGTCTCCCTTCGGCTGGGAGGTCGTCCAATTGGTAGGACTCCAGACTCTGGATCTGGCTATCCTGGTTCGAGTCCAGGCCTCCCAGCCAATACTTTCGGTTGTTCCGTGTTTGAGCGTTTTCCGTTTAGCCATGATCGCGTAATTCCCACCGGTTCCACGACACAGCTCCTTACAAGTCATAAGGCTACCGGCTGCGCTGCGTACCATAGAAAGACTCAAGGAATCCTCGGCGGTAAAGACACGGATGCTCTCACTGGATGAAGAGGACGACCTGGTGGAGAACCCGATGACCATGCTATTGAATGGAAAACGATGGCATGATCCCGTGACGGAAGATCCAGTTTTGAACTCAGTGGAAATCTGGAACCTGATCAATCCCACCGACGATTCTCATCCGATTCATCTGCACTTGGTGCGGTTTCAGATACTGGACCGGCAGCGATTTGAACCGTTTACGTTCGTGAATCAGAAGCTGCTTCGATTTACGGGTCCCGCGGCGCCGCCGGACGCCAGCGAAGCAGGCTGGAAAGACGCGGTTCGCGCCGAGCCTGGAATGGTGACGCGCATCATCGTGCCCTTCGAAGGATACGCGGGACGCTACGTGTGGCACTGCCACATTCTGGAACATGAAGACAACGAGATGATGCGCCCATTTGACGTTATGCCGACTGGTTAGAGTCGATCGATGCTCGCTTGGCGCGGCGCGAGCTCTAACTTGACGCGTTTTGACCCGGATGCTACATTCGCGTTTTTGCGAACGCACTTCAGGGAGTATCTGTCTGAGCAGGTCGTGGAAGAAACGCCGTCCCGTCGATCTTAGCCGCCGTAAATTTCTTCAATACTGCCAGGGAGCGCCGTTCGCGTTCCTCCCGGCGGGCATACCGTTGAGGTCCTTTTTTTCGTTCCTGCCGGATGAGAAATCAGCTGGGTCCGCCGCATTGCAACTTCATCCCGAATATCGGTTGAAACGCGGAATCGAAGCGATCTTACGCAAAGTGCCGGCGGGCTTCGATGATTTCGTAACCGAGAAATACCAGGATCAGATTGAGGCGATATTGCGCGCGTGGAGTGCCGAATTGCTGGAAGCCCCACAACAGATAGACGCGATACGCAAAGTGATGTCAGACAGTTTCGCGGGAAGTTCTTTCCGGCCAAGCCAGGAAAAACCGCTGTACCATTCGGCTCCGATCAAAGCCTGGAAGACGCAATATTCGAGGGAAATGTCGCCGGGCGTTGACGCTTTCCTGACCGAATTGCGTTCCTATTTTGGCAATTTCGCAAGACTCCTGGTGGCGGAATTTCAAATTGTAGGCATTCGGGCGGAGCCGGCCACGGGGCAATCTCTTCCGCTGGCGACGACCGTGCGTTTCGAATTCGTGGGGACGGGCGACGGCTTTCATCGCGAGCAACGCATTGGAAATTGGGAGATGGCCTGGGAGCGTCTGGCTTCCGGCGAAATGCGCCTGCAAAACTGGAGGATTCGCGAAGAAGAACGCAGTCGCACATTGGTTCCTGTGTTTCAAGACATCACTTCCCACGCGTTCGGTGCTAATTCTTCCTATGCTGGTCAACTGGTGCCAGGCACGGACTACTGGAGAACGGTTCTCGACGGAGCCAGCGGCATCGATATCTACGGTCACAACGGCGTGTCGATCGGTGACGCGGATGGCGACGGTTTGGACGATCTCCTGTATATTTGCCAACCTGCGGGGCTACCCAATCGGCTTTTTCGGAATCGCGGCGATGGCACGTTTGAGGACATCACGGAGTCCGCGGGCGTCGGCGTTCTGGAGAATTCGGCGTGTGCGTTGTTCGCCGACGTCGATAACGATGGACGCCAGGATTTGATTGTCGTGCGGGCCGGCGGACCGCTGCTGTTTCTGAATCAGGGGAGCGGGAGATTTCGCCTGAAGCATAACGCGTTTCAATTTGCTAACCCGCCGCAAGGCACGTTTACCGGCGCGGCGATTGCCGATTATGACCGCGACGGTTGGCTGGATATTTATTTTTGTCTTTACTCCTATTATCAGGGCGCTGACCAATACCGCTACCCGATGCCTTATTTTGACGCGGATAACGGCCCGCCGAATTTCCTCATGCGCAACAATCGCGACGGGACATTTCGCGACGTAACCAAACAATCCGGCCTGGAGCAGAACAATACACGCTTCAGTTTTTGCTGCGCTTGGGGCGATTCCAATGGAGACAACTGGCCGGACCTGTATGTAGTGAACGATTTCGGGCGCAAGAACCTCTATCGAAACAACGGCGACGGCAACTTCACCGATATCGCCAAGCAGGCTGGCGTGGAAGACGTTGGCGCGGGGATGAGTGGAGCCTGGGCGGACTTCGACAACGATGGCCATGACGATATCTATGTGGCGAATATGTGGACGGCGGCGGGAATTCGCGTTACCGAGCAGATCATCTTCCAGAAAGACGCTGGTGCCGAGGCGCGAGCATTGTATCGGCAGCACGCCATGGGAAATTGTTTGTACCAAAACAAGGGCGAGCGTTTCGAAGATGTCAGCGTGCCCTCTGGAACGATGATGGGCCGCTGGGCGTGGTCCAGCGATGTTTGGGATTTCAATCACGATGGATTCCTGGACATTTATATTGCGAATGGAATGGTCAGTGGCACGACGCGCGAGGATCTGAACAGTTTTTTTTGGCGCCAGGTGGTGGCGAATTCGCCGAACGAATCGCGGCCGAGCCACGAATACGAGCAGGCGTGGAACGCCATCAACGATCTGATTCGATCGGACTGGAGTTGGAGCGCCTTCGAACGGAACGTCTTTTATCTGAACAACCGGGACGGCACTTTTTCTAACGTGTCCGGAGCGATCGGCCTGGACTTCGTAGAAGACGGCCGCACGTTCGCGCTGGGGGATTTTGACGGCGATGGCCGGCTGGAAGTGGTGCTGAAGAATCGGAACGGACCGCAACTCCGTTATCTTAAGAACGTTTTGCCCGATCTTCCGCCGGCGATCTCCTTTCGCTTGACTGGCAAGAAAAGTAATCGCGATGCGATCGGGGCCAAGGTAACCATTGAAACGAAGTCTGGCCGGCAAACGCGGACCATCCGCTGCGGGTCGGGCTTTCTGGCCCAGCACACCAAGGAGCTTTTCTTCGGGTTGGGGGAAGAAAAGTCGGCGGTGCAAGCCACGATTGAGTGGCCCAGTGGCATCACGCAAAAACTGCAGGATTTGCCAATAAATCACCGTGTTTTCGTGGAGGAGGGGTCTCCACCGATGCGGGTGGAACCGTACGTGAGATCAGAAACTCCGCCGACAAGCGGCACAGAGGCAGAGGTAGCGGCCCACGAAGTTTTGCCGCAAATCGCGGAAACGTGGCTCCTCGTGCCGGTGCTCGCTCCCGATTTTTCGCTGCCTAGTTTTGCGGGTGTTTCACAGAGTCTGTCAGCGTATCGGGGCAATGCAGTGCTTCTCCACTTTTGGTCCGCGACCCTGCCAGATTCTCAAGAGTATCTAAGACAACTGGAGCGCTCGTACGGCGATTGGGGATCCAAAGGCTTGCAGGTCCTAACTATCAACACCGATTCCGCGGATGCCGGAAAGGCGGACGTGCAAATACCCTCAGGAAGGTATTTCTTCCCAGTGCTCAAGGGCTCTTCTGATGTGATTGCCGTTTACAATCTGCTGTTTCGACAACTGTTCGACCGGCATCGCGATATGAGTGTTCCGCTTTCCTTCCTGATTGATCCATCTGGGAGCATCGTTAAGATTTATCAAGGTGCGATTTCGCCCAACAAGATTGGATCGGATTTTCGGGCTGTTCCCAAGAATGATTCCGAGCGATTAGCCAGAGCGCTGCCGTTCCCCGGACTGAAAGAGACTTACGAGTACGAGCGCAACTACCTGTCCTTTGGCTTCGTGTATTACGAGCGCGGATATTTCGAGCAGGCACAACAATTTTTCGCGCAGGCATTGAAAGATGATCCCCGGAGCGCCGAGGCGCTGTATGGGCTTGGCAGCGCGTACCTACAGCAGCAGAAAACAACGGAAGCTCGCGATTGTTTTCAACGCGCGCTGCAGCTGCATGCTACATATCCGGGCACCCTGCCGAATTGCTGGAACAATCTAGGGATTCTGGCAGCTCGGGAAGGGAATTTTGACCAGGCGATCGACTATTTCCAGAATGCGCTCAAGATCGATCCGGAGCATTCCATTGCGTTGCAGAACCTGGGGAGCGCGTATCGCCAGAAAAAAGACTGGCCTCGGGCCAAGAGCGCTCTCGAACGGGCGTTAGCCTTGAATCCGGATGATCCGGAGGCCAACTACAGCCTGGGGATGGTATATGCGCAGGAAAACGAAGCAGCGCGCGCTTACGAGTATTTGCAGAAGGCAATTGCCGCAAAGCCTGTTTACCCGGAGGCGCTGAATAATCTAGGGATTCTTTATCTGCGCACCCGACGGCCCGCGGACGCCATCCAGAGTTTCGAACAGTCGATTCAGGTTGCGCCCGGATACGATCAAGCGTATTTGAATCTGGCGCGCGTTTACGTGATCGAGGGCGACCGGGCGAAAGCCAAGACGGTGCTACAGGAACTGCTGGAGCAACATCCGGATCATGCTCAAGCGCAAGAAGAATTGAAGCAGTTGGAGCAGTAGCCCCGCAAGCCCTGCCGATTGCCTCGGTACGGATCGACCGTTAGAATTAAAGTTCATTCAGGATAAGAGCTGCCGCGTACTTCGTTCATGCCTACACTTTTCATCAAGACGCTGGTCCTAGCAGCGGTTCTGTTTGTGCCGTTTGCGGAGCATTCTTTCCAGTCCTTCGCTCAGGCGGGGAGTGGCCAAGCCGCCGCTGCAATTGTCGAAGGCGTGGTGAAGGATGCGCAGGGCCAACCCGTCGCTGCAGCCATCGTTTCCCTTGAGCGCCCGGATGAGGATCGTTCGTTTCGCACCACCACGGATTCCCAGGGACACTTTCGTTTCCAAAACGTGCCGGCCGGAAGTTATTCGCTCCACGCGAATTTGTCAGGATACGCGGAATGCATCCAGGGGCCGTTTACTCTTCACGATCATGAAACCAAGCCCGCTGCTTTAGTCCTGGCAAAGGATTTTTCGGACACCCTCGCGTTCTCCGATGAGCCGGCGTTCACGGTGGCGGGCGTAACGGATACCACGGCACTTGGTGGGCATGGTTCTGGCCCGGTTATGCGCAACAGCAATGCGCTGTCAAAGGAAACAGCCTCGTTGGGGAGCACTGGAAGGCCTGACGGGATCGCGCAGGAGGCCGAGATTCGAGCCGCGCTCGCACGCGAAGACAATGCGGATCTGCACGCACAGCTCGCCGAAATCGAAGAAGCCAACGGACATCCTGTCGAAGCCGCAAAGGAATATGAGCGCGCGGCGACGATGCAGCCCACGGAGCCCCACCTTTTTTCCTGGGGCGCGGAGCTTTTACTACATCATGCCCCTGAGCCTGCGATTGAGGTTTTTAGCAAAGGCCATCGCCTGTATCCGCAGTCGAGCCGCATGATGCTGGGGCTGGGTGCGGCGCGATACGCGCAGCGGTCCGAGGAACAAGCGGTGCAGATCTTCCTTGAGGCATGCGACCTGAATCCCGCCGATCCCACTCCCTATCTTTTTCTTGGCAAGCTGCAGGTGACGGAACGCGTGGTGCCTCCCGCATGGGTGGAACGGATGAAGCGATTCACAAAACTTCATCCGGAGAATGCCATGGCGCATTATTTGTATGCGGTGGCATTGATGAAGCAAGATGGCCAGCAAAACAATCTCGATGCGTCGGAACGAGAACTCAATACCGCCATGAAGCTCGACTCGCGCCTTGGGCCAGCTTACTTGCAACTCGGGATACTTCGCCTGGAACGCGAGGATTTCTCCAGTGCGATCGCCGCGCTGCAGAAAGCCGTTGCGTTGCTGCCGACATCCGAGGAAGCGCATTTCCGGCTGGCGCAGGCTTACCGGCGAACGGGCGACGCAGAGAGAGCCAAGGCGGAAATTGCGCAGTTCAAAGAGTTGTCGGCGCAGAAAGATGCGGAAGCGGAACGTGAGCGCCACGAAATTCCACAATTCGTTTACACGCTGCGGGGCCAGGCCCCCGCGCCCCAGCTAACTCCTCCACCAAAGTAGCCCAACTATTCCTTAGTCTCGCGCCAAAAAGGAAACCGCCCCACCAGAAATCGATGGGGCGGTGAAGAACTAAGGTTAAGAATAAAAGTTAGAACGTAAGTTTCAACCCGAACTGCACGACACGCGGGTTGTTGACGGTGGAATTCACGGAGCCAAAGCCGGGCGCGCTGATGTCGTTCACCGGCAGGCCAAACTGCGCGTGGTTGAAGAGGTTGAAGAACTCGGCCCGGAAGTTCAAGCCCATATTCTCCCAAGGCAGGGCGAATTGCTTGATGACGGAGAAGTCCGTGTTCACGAAGTCGGGACCGTAGACGGGTAGACGTGAAGCGTTGCCCAAGTGGCCGACTGCGGCGACGAAACAGGCTGAGTTGATATATTGCAGGGTACTATGGCTGGCCGAATACGGACTGCAACCCGAGACTTGGTCAGGACGATTGAAGTTGTTTCCGTTGCCGCCGTTGTTGAAGGTCACTTCGGACCGGTTGTTGCTGTCGATAAGTGGGTCGGGGAATCCCGAAGTGATCTTCTCGATCAAGGTGACTTGCCAGCCGCCAAGAAGCGAGTTGGTCACGTTATTCCAATCATTGCCGAAGTGCTTACCCTTACCGAAGGGCAGGTCGTAGATCAAGCTGCCAGTAAAGCTATTATGCAAATCGATCTGCGACGGCGCCCAGTCGAGTTTTTCCCAGTTGGGCAATGGGAAATAAGCCGCGCTGAGAAGGGAACCCAATCCGTCGGTGAGTCCGTTGTCATGAGTGTGCGAATAGGTGTAGCCGATCAGGGCGTACAAGCCGTATTTAGGAGTCTTGGTCTCGGCTTTGATCTGCAACGAATCGTAGGTGGTTTTCCCGAAGTCGCCGAAGGCCAAAACAGCATTGGCTACGGCGATGGGAGGCACAAATGGCGTCCCGTCAGGATTGCAACCGATTGTGCCGGTGCTGCAATTCGTCGGTCCAAAGGTGTTGAGGTTATTTCCTGCAACCAGGATGTGATTGCCACGGGCCCCCGCATAGCCAACGGTGACAACCACGTTGCCCGGAATCTGCCGCTCTACGTTCACGTTGAACTGCTGTACTTTGGCGAGCTTAAAGTTTCTGGGTTGGTAGAACAGAGTTCCTGTAAATGTGGAGATATTTGGCGGGGAGGTGAAAATGGGAAACCCGTCGGAAATGTTGTAGCCGGTAACGTCTTGGCCCAACACGGTAGCGCAGTAGGATGTGGCAAACGGACAGCCGGACGCAAATCCGGTAGGTTGGCCAAAGCCCAGGGCATCGGATTCGGCGAAGAACGGAGGATTCTGCCACAGTCCTTGCGCGCCCATGCTCCAGGCGGAATCGTGATAAATGGCATAACCAGCCCGCAGCGCGGTTTTGTCGCTGCCAAACATCTTCCAAGCTAGCCCCAGTCTGGGTTCAAAGGCGGTCCAACTCTTCTGCACTCCTGCGGATTGCGAGACGCCATTCTGACCAGCCACAAAGAGTTGGTTCACATACGGATCGAAGTTGGCCATGCGTCCGTCGACTTCCGTGATGGGATTGGTGATATCCCAGGCCAAACCGAGGTTCAGGGTCAGATCCTTGGTGACTCTCCAGTCATCTTGAATGAACGGGCGGTAGATCTTCCAGCGGCGCCCGCTGACAGGGCCGTTGAAAGTTTGATCGTGCTCCGATACGCCTGCCAGGCCCATCAGGAAATCTGCCGTGGGATTCCCGGGGACCGTGACGTCGCCTGAATAGCCAGAGAAATTACCGATAGCTCCGGGGATCCAGAAGCCATCCTGGAAAGCCTCGGTTCCCACATTCATCTGATTTGCGCGGATACCGATGCCGAACTTGACGTCATGCTTGCCGCGGATCATGTCGAGAGAGTCGTTGACGGTGAAGATGTTGGTGCCGCCCTGGAATGGCGTGTAGCCGCGATCGCCGAGGGACCAGTAGCCGCCGGTCATCAAGGTGCTCACCAATCCGCAGCTATAGGCGCCGGGAGTGCAAGTGGTGCTGCCATCGGGGCAGCCCAGGTTCGCGCCGGGGATACCGAGTTTCGCAGATTCGCACGTGCCGGTTCCTGTGGAAGTGATGTAGTCGAAGATGCGGTTGTAACCGAAGGTGAATTGATTCACGGTTACGGGAGAGAAGATGTGAGTTTCGCCAATGGACACGTTGCGGGCATGGTTGATAATCCCCTGGTTGCTGCCGAACGCGCTTTGTTCGGCGAATCCAGGAGCGCCGCCGGGCACATAAGAGGTGGCCTGGTCATAACTAAAGCGGGCGAACATGTTATCCGCGTTGGAGAAATTGTGGTCCAAGCGAATATCGAATTTGGTCTCATCCAGAGTGCGGACAGGGACGCTGGCATAGTTAAAACTAGCGTCCGTAGCATTCAGATTTGCATTCGGCAGAGGATACAAATTCATCATGGCCTGGCCGATCGGATTGATCAGCCCCGCCGGGATTTTATTGCACGGCGTCCCTTGAACCTGTCGGCCGCCTCCACCAGGCACAAGCGCCGTCGGGTTGCCACTCCCGTCGCACTGAAAATAGATATTGGGATAAACGGCGGGGTTCGTGGACGTGCCGACCAGATTGGGATTTGAGATGACAATGCCGGGGACGGCATTGCCGAAATTATCGGCGCTGTAGTCGCCGTTACGCATGGCTTCGGTCGGAACCAAGCCCGTAAACGGAATGCCGTGGCGTTGATATTTCTGTTCACCATCCAGGAAGAAAAAGGTCTTGTTCTTGCGAATGGGGCCGCCGACGGAACCGCCGAACTGATTGAGGTTGAATTTCTCTCGGGACTGGGCGAAAAAGCTGCGCGCGTCCAGGTCCGTATTGCGCAGGAATTCATACAGGCTGCCGTGAAAGGCATTGGTGCCGGATTTCGTCGTGAGCAATACCGTGGGTCCTGCGCGGGTTCCATATTCTGCCGAATAGCTGTACGTCAGAACCTTGAACTCTTGAATCGAATCGATAGAGGAGAGGATGGAAATGCCGCCGGCGGTCAATTCGTTGTTGTCCACGCCATCGATCAACCAATCCGTGCTGTTGGGACGCGAACCGCCGACCGAAAGAGAAAAAGGACCGCGAGCCGCCACTTCGCTGCTGGCGGCGCTGGTGAAGAAGCTATTGGGATTGGTTTCCGCCGTTGTTCCGGGAGTGAGCGTGGCCAATTGTACGAAATCGCGACCGTTCAGGGGGAGCTGCGAAACCTGCTGAGAGGTGATTACCTGACCGAGAGTGGGGTTGGCGGTTTCAACGGCGACTTCATTGGCGACCACTTCCACCGAAGAACTCACGGTGGCTGGAGAGAGAGCGAAATTCAGTTCGCGCTGCTCATCCACCTGCAGCCGAACGTCCTTGGTTTCGCTGGTCTGAAAGCCTTTGAATTCCACGCGAACGGTATAGACCGCCACGGGCAAAAGATTGATGTTGTAGTGTCCGGTCTCATCCGTAACCGTCTGTCGAGCGGCGCCCGTTCCCTGCGATGTAGCAGTAACAGTAGCTCCCGTGATCGCGGAACCAGACTTATCGGTTACCGTTCCCAAGAAACTGCCCGTAGCCTGGCCGTATGTGCGCCCGCCAAGAAAAAGCAACACGGCAATACAGACCGCAACCGCGAGTAGAAATCTCTTACTCATTCTCCTCACCCCTCTCAGCATCCCCAACGAACGAATGTGCCCGGATTCGGAGCCCGAAACTAAACAGGGCGCCTGCCCCTCAATAGCCGGAACTGAGTTCCTCCGCTATTCAGAGACGGCGCACCAATTCGTACTCCCAAATTCTCCGTCCTGCGAACACCCCAACATCAGGAATCACGGATGATTCCTGATAAAACATTCAGGCAAATTACTTCTCCAGGCGAGCGGTGTCAAGCGGATGTTGAGGAAACCCTGTGCAAGACTTTGAATGTTAAAGATTTGGTTTACCGAAGCTATCGATCATCGTAAAAGGTTCATCTCATTCATCGACAAGGATCTCGGTGCTCCTGCTATTTAGGGCGGGTTCCTTCAACCAGCTTTCATCGTTTGGTAGGCGCCGAATAGGCCTGATTTTCGGTACACTCTTGGGGGCCGATTCGCCTCCGGCTAATTCGAGAATGGTCTTATCGGGAGAAGCTGACTAATGAAAGTACTCGTAATTGATGTGGGCGGTACTCACGTAAAGGCCCTGCTTAGTGGTGAGGACACTCCTCGCAAATTCGATTCTGGCCCGAAGATGACGGCAAGAGATATGGTCAAGGGCGTAAAGCAACTTACCAAGGATTGGAAATACGACGCCATAGCCATCGGCTACCCTGGCCCCGTGTTGCGGAACCGGCCCATCGTGGAGCCCTACAATCTCGGGAAGGGATGGGTGGGATTCCACTTTGAACAGGCCTTCGGATGCCCCGTCAAGATTTTGAATGATGCCGCGATGCAAGCTTTGGGCAGTTACAAGAAAGGCCGGATGCTTTTTTTGGGGCTGGGCACCGGCTTGGGAACCGCGGTCATTGTGGACGGTGTCGTCGAACCGATGGAATTAGGACATCTCCCGTATAAAAAGGGCACCTATGAAGATTATGTCGGCTTGCGCGGCCTGAAGAAACACGGCAAAAAAAAGTGGCGCAAATACGTAAAAGATGTGGTCGAGAAGCTGACGCTGGCCATCGAACCGGACGAAGTGGTCTTGGGTGGCGGCAATGTGAAAAAACTGAAAGAGTTGCCGGCAAATTGCCGCGCGGGAGATAATTCCAATGCGTTCCGTGGAGGCTTTCGCATGTGGAACGTTACGGCCGACCCGCCTCAAAAGCCGCAGAATACCAAGAAATCGCAATAACCGATCCGCAATGCACAAAGGAGTCGCACCATGGCAGCACGCACGAAATCCGCCTCGAAAACTCCTGCCGTTCAACCGCTGACGAAGCGCAAGGCTTGGACAGCGCTGAAAGCTCATTACAAGAAAATCCAGGCCACGCATTTGAGGAAATTGTTCGGCGATGATCCCAAGCGCGGCGAGCGGCTTTCGCTGGAGGCGGTGGGAATCTATCTGGATTATTCAAAAAACCTGATCACCGAACAGACCATCAAGCTTCTGCTCAATCTGGCGCGGGAATCGAAGGTGGCGGAACGGCGCGACGCGATGTTCCGTGGAGAAAAAATCAACATTACGGAAAACCGCGCGGTGCTGCACGTAGCGCTGCGGGCACCGAAGGATGAGTCGATTCAGGTCGATGGCAAGAACGTGGTGCCGGAAGTGCACGCGGTGCTGGACAAGATGGCGGAGTTTTCGAATCGTGTGCGCAGCGGTGCCTGGAAGGGACATACCGGAAAGCGCATTCGGAACGTGATCAACGTTGGGATTGGCGGTTCGGATCTAGGCCCCGTGATGGCCTACGAAGCTCTGAAATTCTATAGTGAGCGAAGCATGACGTTCCGCTTCGTCTCCAACGTAGACAGCACGGATTTCGCCGAAGCAGTGATCGATCTGGATCCCACCGAGACGCTTTTCATTATTTCGTCGAAAACCTTTACGACGCTTGAAACCATGACCAATGCGCATACCGCGCGCGAATGGGTGTTGAAAGGTTTGGGCGGAGACGAGAAAGCCGTTGCGAAACACTTCGTAGCGGTCTCGACGAATGCCGTGGAAGTGGCGAAATTCGGCATCGATACCGCCAACATGTTCGGATTTTGGGATTGGGTGGGCGGCCGCTACTCGATGGACTCGGCGATTGGCCTCTCCACCATGCTAGCGGTTGGCCCCGAGAATTTCCGCGCGATGCTGAGCGGGTTTCATGAGATGGACGAGCATTTCCGCAACGCGCCATTGGAACGAAATCTACCCGTGTTGATGGGCTTGCTGGCGTTGTGGTACACGGACTTTTTTGGAGCACAAACGATTGCCGTTCTCCCTTACGAGCAATACCTGAAGCGCTTTCCCGCGTATCTGCAGCAATTGACGATGGAGAGTAACGGCAAACACGTGACCCTGGAAGGGAAGCGCGTCAATTACGATACCGGACAGATTTTCTGGGGCGAGCCGGGAACGAACGGCCAGCACTCTTTCTACCAACTGATTCATCAGGGGACCCGGCTGATTCCGTGCGACTTTATTGCTTTTGGAAAAACGCTGAATCCGCTGGGTAGACATCACGACATGTTAGTGGCCAACGTGTGTGCGCAAAGCGAAGCGCTGGCGTTCGGAAAAACTCCGGAGCAAGTGAAAGCGGAGGGCACGCCGGATTGGCTGGTGCCGCATCGTGTGTTTGACGGGAACCGGCCTTCGAACACACTTTTATTGGAACGCTTGACCCCCGAGGCTTTGGGCAAATTAGTCGCGCTGTATGAGCACGCCGTATTTACACAAGGCGCGGTCTGGCAGATCGATTCCTTCGACCAATGGGGCGTGGAACTCGGCAAGGTGTTGGCGCAGCGAATTATTCCGGAGTTGGAGAGTAAAACCGAGCCCGCCCTGAAGCATGACAGCTCTACGAACGCGGTGATTCGACGCTACAGGAAGCTCAAGGCATAGAGGCGTCGTCGGTCGACTCCAGTCGTACGACAGAGAATTCGCGGAGACTGTTGCCCGCGGGATCAAAAGGCATGCTCGTGCCGGACTCTTGCCCACTTCCTTGATTGGCCAAATAGTCTCGTAACAAAACCCGATTCGCCCCGGTGACGCGCAGTGCGGCGGCGAGCAAACGTACAGCCTCGTAAGCGTCGTTCGCCGCTAAGCTCGGGGCCATCCCCGTTTGCCCCAGATAGCGCTGCCGGAACGTACTCGAAGCGGCGTTCGCCATAGGGGATGGTGCGTCTACCGTGAATAATGCTCTAGCTGTAGGGTACTGGTTGGACTGATCCGATGGTGCCGGCCGAACGGATGCGGCGTCCAGTTGTGCAGCTTTTCGAGAGAGAAATACTGGAGTTGATGGCCGTGAACTTCGGATCAGGGAAAGCACGGCGTCGGCTAAGGGAGCGTCCGTCCAAACAACGATGGCGTCCAGCTCCGTCGTTCGCAGCAGGCTTTGCAGCCTTTCAAGATCTTGCGGCGAGCTGGTCAGCCCGAAGGGAGTGGGCGGGATGGCGCCAAGGCGCTTGGCAATTTTCTCGAATTCTGCGGCGCCGGTGCGGCCGTCGTGATCGTCCTGAGCGACGAGGAGGACCTTTTGGTGGCCGGGACCCAGCGAGGCGGCAGCGATATCGTTGCTACTCTTGTAAATTTTTTGACAAAACGCGCGGGCCTGATCGATATCGCTTGGGCCCAGGCGAAATAGCCAGGGTACATTGGTTTCGGTGGTCGTTGGGTCGCTGGAAAGCGTGAGGATCGGGATACTGAGTTTTGTGGCGATTTGTTCGGCGAGATGCGCGGAGGTTCCGTTGGAAGAAGTGACGATCACCAAGGCATGATTCTGATCGAAGAGCTTCAGAATTTCGGTGCTCGCCTGGCCCCACTGGCCGCTTTCATCGCGAACCACGAGATCCAGTCGCCGGCCATCGGGAAGAGGCCCACGGGCTTGCTCTTCCTGAATAGCTAGTTGCGCAGCGGCTAGCAGCACCTCGCCTTCCGCTCGCTGCGGGCCCTGCAGCGGAAGAATCATGCCGATCACTGCTGGCTTCCCCAACGGTTCTTTCTCCGCAGAACTAATTGGGCCGCGGTACGTCACGGCTTGCCGATCCAGAGTGGCGTAAGGCTTGGCGACATCAGCGTCAGTCTGTGCATGCGCCGTGGTGTTAACGCCGAACAAGACAAGGCAAAGAAATGCGGGGTAGAAACGCATCAGTGCATTCCTGTTTCTCCGTTTGCGGCAATGGTGCTGCGCGGCTTGGGCGCGGAATAGATAAATTTTCCATTTTCCACCCGGGCCATCGTGAGAGGGGCGATGTTGTTCAACGTATAGTCGAACTCCGCGCGGCCGGCCACGCCCTGATATTCGCGACCTTTATGGTCGCGCAGCGCGTCCATGATCTTGCCGCGATTCAATCCAGCTTTCTCGACGGCGGCGAGCAAGAGGTTGATCCCGTCGAAGGCGTAAGCGGCATAAGCATCCGGCTCTTCGTGAAACCGCGCCCGATAGTTTTTCTGGAATTGCAACCAGGCCGCATCGGTGCGTGCTGGGTCGATCGCGGACGTGGTTACTAATCCCTCGGCGGCGGGTCCGGCAGCTTCGATGATTTGCGGGTAGCACAAGCGGCTGGGCCCGAATACCGGTTGTTTCATACCCATGGCGCGCATCTGCTTCAGGATTTTCGCGGCTTCCGGAACCTCGGCCCAAATCACCACGCCGTCAACTCGAGCGTTCTGCAGCATGCGTAATTGCGTGGAGAAATCCGTGTCGCCACGCTCGAATTTCACCTCGAGAACCGGTACGTGCCCCAGGCGCTTGGCTTCATCAGAGAATTTCTCGACTCCGACCCTCGCGTAACGTGCCTGCGTGCGGATGATTCCGATTCTCTTCAGCTTCCGCTCTTTGAACACCACATCGGCGATGGCGTATCCTTGTTGCCGATCGTCCGGAAAATTGTGGAGCAGCCACGGAATGCGCGTTTCCGTGACGGTCGGATCGGTCGTGCCGGTGTCGACAATGGGAAATTCCAGTTTCAAACTTACGCGCAACATGATGTGCGTCGAAGCGCCATCCACTGCACCGAGAATGCCTACGACGTGCTGATCAAAAATCATCTTCACCGCTTCGGTCGACGACGCGCCCCACTGCGCCGAATCATTGTGAATTTGCAATTCATACGGTTTGGGCATCGTCATCCCGTCGGCTATATATCCACCAGCAGCGTTCGCTTGTTCGATGGCAAGTTGCGCACCGTGGAGCATAGCTAGGCCGTAAGGCGATTCGGGATTGTTTTCGATAGGCCCGAGGAAGCCGATGTTGACGGCCTTTGATTTTTCGATCTCTTGATAATCGCGAGCTCGGGCGGCCCCGTAATAGTCCAGCGTGTCCGCGTCGACGAACCATTCCTTATAGGGCTTGGCGAATTTCCCGTACGGAACCGCGTCTTCCGGCATATTTGCGTATCGTGGCGTAGTTTGCGGACTTTTGCTTTCCTGTTGTGCGGCAGGGGGAGTTTGGGCCTGCAGCATGGCGGCCGCAAGAGCCGTCGTAACACTTAGCAATACCAAACGCCGCAGCATACCAGCTGCTTTTTTGTTAGACGGCATGAGCTTTCCTCGACATTCGAATTTCCGTGCGAGCATCAATGAATTGGACGATGTTTCTGAGGGTTGCCGGGTTTATCGCTTGCGCCGCGTCGCACTTCGGCCGCGCCGCGCCTTTGTGGTCGCAAGCTACTTCAATCAGCAAGCCGTCGCCGCCAAATTCGATAGCGGCGCAACTCGCGGACTCCACCATACTGGCCACACCCGTAGCGTGGCTGGGATCCACAATCACAGGAAGAAACGTTTCGGCCTTCACCGCGGGAACGACGCTCAGGTCCAGAACATTCCGCGAATATTCCCCCGCGGGATACGCTTTGATTCCGCGCTCGCACAGCACGATTTCCAGATTGCCTTCTTTCGCAATGTATTCCGCGGCGCCCAGCCATTCGCACAGGCTGGCCGCCATGCCCCGCTTCAACAGCACCGGCTTGCCGGACTTGCCGGCTTCAATGAGGAGCGGATAATTCTGCATATTGCGCGAACCAATCTGCAGCATGTCCGCATATTCGGCCACCGTTGCTACCAATCGCGGGTCCATCACTTCCGTGACGATGGGCAATCCCGTTTCGCGGCGCACCTCGCGCAAAATCCGCAACCCCTCGATACCTAGCCCCTGAAAATCGTGGGGAGACGTGCGCGGCTTGAACGCTCCGCCGCGAAGCATCTCCGCGCCCGCATCTTTCACCGCGCGTGCTACCGCGAGTGTCTGCTCCATGCTTTCCACGGCACAGGGACCCGCGATGACCACCGGCCGAATGCCGCCGAAGCGTACATTACCGACGATGACGTTCCGCGTTTTTGCCGAGCCCATGGAGTTCTGCACTCTTCGGC
The DNA here is from genome assembly GCA_963759275.1 of Candidatus Acidiferrales bacterium. Taxonomy (GTDB): domain Bacteria; phylum Acidobacteriota; class Terriglobia; order Acidiferrales; family UBA7541; genus Acidiferrum. Next base: position 292,347 of record CAVWYZ010000011.1, read on the forward strand.
TGATCAGCGGGCAAATTCGCGAGAGATCTTCCAAGCCAACATTTCCCGCAATACTCATGGAATCCTTCCTTTTCCTGGTCCTCCCGGGAACGCGAAGAACCAGGAGCAAACGACAACTACTGCGAACCCCGAAAGCCGGTGCGGCTTACGCCTTGCGATTCGTGGGGAAGATAGCCATTGCTTCCATTTCGATTAGCAGTTCGGGCCGGCAGAGAATCGCTTGGATGCCCGTGGAGGCCGGCAACGGGTCCAAACCCGCTTCCTTGAAGAATTGCGTGCGCAGTTCGTTGAACTCGGTGTAATCGCGTTCGATGTCGCGCAGGTAGCAGGTGGTGCGCACCACGTCTTTCCAGGTGGCGCCTTCCGCAGCCAGCAAGCCGGTGATGTTCCAGTAGGTGCGCAAGGTTTGCGCGCGGAAATCGCCGATATGGACCGAAACGCCGTTTTCATCGATGCTGGCGGTGCCGGAAATCAGCAGGATGGTCATGCCATTGATATCCAGGCGCATCCCTCGAGAAAACGAGGACGGTTTCGCATACTTGTAGGCTTCGTTCAGCACCGCTGGCGCTTCGATAGCCTTCTTTTTGATGGACACACCGGCGTTTTCGGCCGGCACAACGGGTTCAACGGCTAGTTCTTGTTTGCTCATTCGATTTACCTTCCTTGTGGGATTCATGGATACCGTGGCTCAGCCCCGCGGCCGTGGCCACCCAAATGTCGTCGCCTTGAAACGCCATGTTCAGGATGTAGTTGTGGGCCAGGGAAGTGGGCGTTTCGATCGTAGTCACTTTCTTGTCCGGCGCGGTGATGACGATTTCACCCTTTCCGGTGTCCTTGTTGGGTCGATAGGTGACCCAGGTGTTGGTTTTGAAATTGAGGTAGCTCAGGCCCTTGTCGGTGCAGGCCCACACGTCGTCTCCGCGCGTTTGTGTGGCGTTGATGAAATCGGAAGCGAGGCCGCTGTCGGTCGAGAGATAGTTGAACCAGTTGTGGCCATCGTATCCGCTCATGCCGAAGTAGGTGGAGGCCCAGAACATGTTGGTGTCGTGGTTGTAAGCGATGTTGCTGACAATGATGTGGATCAGTCCCTGATTCTTGAAAAGAACAATCTCCATCTCGCCATCCGGATCGGTGTACGGCTTCCAGTAGCCGCCGGCAATGTCGTACTCGAGAACACCGCCGCCCCACACCGCCACGTAGACTTTCTTTTCGGCTACCGCAATGCCGTAGGCCCACGGTTCGTGCATGGGCGCGTTTTTCTCGCTAAAGATCGACCACTCACCCGTACGTGTGTTGTAGCGATTGATCCCCGCGGTCGTGGCGACCCAGACGAACTCGTCCTGAATGGCCACGCCATAGACGATGTTGTTGGCAAGCCCGGTGGTCAGACTGTCATAGTTGTGAAATTCTCCGCCCGAGAATTGGCTGAGCCCGCCGAACGTGGCGAGCCAGAGATCGCCGCTTTTCTTGTCGACGGCGATACCGGTGACGACGCGGTTCGGAAGGCCATCGGCCGTTGTGTACACCTTGGCGACTCTGCCGTTCTCCACAAGCACCAAACCACTCTCGGTGCCGGCCCACACGCGGTTGCCATCTACCGCCACGCTGAGGACTTTGGCGTCAGGCATGCCGTTTGCCGTGGTGAAGTTTTCCCATTTGGAGTAGAGCGCGGGCGTTTGCGCGGAGGTAGTCACTGCAAAGAGTACGAGTCCCGCCGTTGCGCCAAACAGCCATCGCCTCTGTTGTTTGCCTTTCATCTGCTACGCTCCATGCAACTGCTTTCGGTTCTCACAGCGACTTCAGAAATTCCACTAAATCGTTCAACTGTTCCTTGGACATGTCGGAGGTAACACCGTGCTTGTCCGTTGGGTTGTAAATAGTCCAAATTTCCTCCAGGGAACGCGCTTCGCCGTTGTGGAGATACGGCGGTTTCTCGTAGGTGCGATCGAGTTGCGGTACATCGAACATGCCGGAGGTGTCATATTTCGCCGCCGTCCCTACATCAAAGCTTTTCTTGTCGGTGTAATGCGTTGCCGGTGGATGACACGTGTCGCAAGCTTTCCTGAAGAAGATGTCGCGGCCCCGCTCTTGTGCCGGTGTCACCTGGCCATCGGCGGCAAGATGGCGATTGGGAGGAAGCGGGATGGACTTGATGAACGCGACCAGGCTGGAGAGTTGCGCAGCGCTGAATCCTTCAGAATGAAACAGGAACTTGGCGATGCGTGGGCCACACTGCGTCTCCAGATCGGGATTGTGGCCGTTCCACTTGTAAGGAGCGGTTTCGGCGATGCCGCGCAACGTCCGATTCGCCACCCGATCGCGTCCTAATTGTGCGGTTTCAAGATTCCATGCCACGCCATCTATGTGATTGTCTGGATGGCAGGTGGCACAGGCGAATTGGCCCTGAAAGCAGAATTTCGCGTCGTGAAACAGGCGCTCGCCTTGGCGGAGCTTGCTAATTTCCTTCGGACCGCCCAGATCGATGCGCGCGCGAATCTGGAACTGGGGAATGGCGATGACCGTCAGGCTGTCGTCGAGCCGGTTGACTACATACGCCGCGCGGCCGTCGGGAGCAACGAGCACATCGGTAGGATTGGACTGCGTAGGCAAACGGCGCACAACAATTTGGCGAGCGGTATCGAGGCGGTTCTGCAATTCTTCGGCAGAATACACGCGCAGCCGCTGGTCCAACAATTTGGTGTCGATCACGGAGACAGTGGCGGCTTCGGCATGAGTGATTAGCGCGTAGCGGCCATCGGGAGTAAAGGCGGCGCCGTCTGCGCCGGCGTAGTAGCGATCGATGTCGTCCAAGAGGATTTGCGTGACTTCGCCGCGTGTAGCCAGACCGCTAGTGGTTCTCGGTGGACGAATGATCGCGACACCGTGCGTGATTATCCAGCCGTTGGCCACCTGAATCAGCGGATTCAAGTTTTTGGGGCGCATGAAAGGAACCAGCAGGTAGCTGCCTTGCGACCCGGGTGCCTCCGCGATGTGGCGCATTTCCAGAACACCGGGAATTAAGACGCGCTCGGAGACGGTCTGTTTTTGCGTGTCGATGACCATCAATTCGGAAACCGGGGATTCATCCGCGGCTTCCAGATGAGCCAGGACGTTAGAAACGTAGATGTGGCGGCCGTCGCGTGAGAGCTGCATGTAATGGGGAGAACGCAAGGCTGTGAGGCGCTTGCGTTCGGTTCCGCTGGCGAGATCGATAACCGAAACGTCATTGCCGATGCTATTGGCGACGTACAGGACTTTTCCAGGACGGTCGGTCGCTAGTCCGCGAGGCCCCCAACCCGTTGGCAGCGTCTTCTTCAAGCGGAACGTGGCCGTATCTACCACGCTGACGGTGTCGCTCCACTCGTTCGAAACGTAAAGAGTCTGGCCATCCGGAGAAACCGCTAAATCTTTCGGTTTATGACCGACGCGAACTTTTTTGACGACGCGTTGGGCGCGCACATCGACGGCAAGAACCGAATCGTCGTCCTCGCAGACGATGTAAATGCGCGCGCCGTCCACGGAAAACTTCGCGGCGATGGGCGTCAGGTAATTAGGTGAGGAGCCCGTCTGCGCGTTCCCGGTCCACCCGGGCCACAGCAGCATGACCAACGCGCCAACTGCTGCAAACGCGGCAGAAAATAGCGAGCGCATTGTCAAACAAAACCTCATCGCGCTTTTGCTCCTGCCGGCGGAGTCTGGCGCTGGCCCGGTTCCGTGATCCTGAGGATTTGGTCGGCCTTGACGTGCTCGATTTTTTGCACCGTGCCGCTGGGCCAACGAATTGTTAGCAGATCGACTTCCGCATGTGAGCCGAGTCCGAAGTGCGGCCGCGGATCGTGTTGCGAGAGATAACCGGATTGCGGCACGTTTTCGACAACCTGATGGAGGTCGCCAGCGTCCGCTTCGATGCGCGCGCCAAAGCCGTCGCGATTGCTGATGGTGCCAATCAACTTTAGCGTGAGCCAATGATTGTGCGGGCCAACAGGAGGCTTCGCATGCAGCAACACCCCGTTGCCACCCAGGATGACCATGAACGCATCGATGTAGCCATCGTTGTCATAGTCGGCAAAGCATCCGCCACGTCCTACATTTTTTGCTTTGAAGGCACTTCCCGCATCGGCAGAAACATCCGTGAAGGTGCCATTGCCGTTGTTGCGTAACAGCGAGGGTTCCATCGGCACCAGCCAGTGCAGGCCGCCGTTGATGATGAACGCGTCTTTCCAGCCGTCGTTGTCGAAATCGAAAAAGCCGTCGCCCCAGCCGACGTACTGGCCGGTCATTTGTGCAATGCCGGATTGAAGTGTGGTGTCGTTGAAGAAGCCGTCTTTGGGCGAGTTGCGGAACAGCCGGTGGTAGCGCATGTCCGAGACGAATAGATCAAGGGCGCCGTCGTTGTTGTAATCGGCGAAGATCGGTCCCATAGCGGACGGAGTGTCGCCGTTGGTCCCGTAGGCGACGCCCTGATCTGGGGCAACATTCGTAAAGGTGCCGTCGTGATTGTTGTGGTAGAGGTAGCTTTCCATCGCATCGTTCGCTACGTAAATATCGGGCCAGCCATCATTGTCGTAGTCCCCCACGGTCACGCCCATGGCGCGGCCCGCTGGATTTGCTACTCCCGCCTTTTCGGAAACATCGGTGAAGGTGCCGTCGCCATTGTTGTGGAATAGGCGGCTGGCATCGCCTTCGTAATCGAGAGGTCCGGCAAAAGCGTCGGCGGTGTAGTACGGCTTCTTGGAATTTGGATCAAACTTCAGATAATTGCCGACGAACAGGTCGAGACGGCCGTCGCGGTCGTAATCGAGGAACGCGGCACCCACGCCAAAATGATTGTTCTGCACCCCTGCGGCTTCGGTGACATCCGTGAAGGTGCCGTTGCCGTTATTGCGGTAGAGAATCGAGGAATTCCAGTTCGTGACGTAAATGTCTTCGTAACCGTCGTTGTCGTAATCGCCGACGGTCACGCCCATGGCGAAGCCTTTACCTGCCACCCCAGCTTGCGCGGTTACGTCGGTGAAGGTGCCGTCACCATTGTTGCGATAGAGATGGTTAGTGGCGTCAAGGCCGTCGGCCTTCGAGTGATTGGTCACGCCTTCGAGGAAGCGGCCGCTGAGCACATAAAGATCGAGCAAGCCGTCGTTGTTGTAGTCGAACCACACACAGCCGGAGCCGGTGGCTTCGAGAATTGAGCTCAATTTCTGCTCGCCAAACGAATGGCGGAAATGAAGGTTCGCTTTATCGGTGACGTCCTCATAGGTGGGCCACTTGCCTGCGGATTGCGTGGTGGTGCCGAGGTTCGCAAATAAGAGAGGAAAGGCCGCCGCGAGAACCAGGGCCACGCGTGCGAAGCGCGGTGCGTTATTTTGCCTGAGACGGTGCGGGACCATGTTCACTTTCTCCCAACGGCGTTGGCGTATCAAATCGCCGCAGTGTTAGTGGCCAGCGATTCTCCGGAGCGATAGACTTGTCCCCATGACACCCGGTGCAGCCGCGCTCTTCGCCCGGCCGTGACCACACCCAGCCGTGCTCTTCCCGAATGACTTGTCCTTTTGCGTCGAGCAGCACAAAGCGCACCGGCACATTGGCGCTCACTTGCACGAAAAACGATCCGTCAGCTTCTACAGGCGCGTTGCCAAGTTCGCTTTCCTGCCCAGTGTTTGGATTCCACGCCAAAACACGAATACGAGAAATCGGTGTGGCGATGCGACCGCGAGCTTCGTCGGCGGAAAGATAACTGTCGAGCGAAATAAAGTTGCCGGTGCTGGATTCCGGATTCAGCGTGTCCCAAAAGTGCTTGGGTACGGCGTGGGGCAATATGGGCGTGGGCTGGATACCGGAAAGCGTGGTATCCGCATAAAGGCGCACTTCGGCCGTGCCCGTTTTCAGGTCGAAGAGGTACAGATCGAATCGTCCGGGAACATTGGTGGCGGTCAGCGATGCTTTCGCGAGCACCAGTTCGTTGTCCGAGAGTTGGCGCGGCGACTCGTAAACAGCCTGGTTGTTGCCAAGGGAGGTCGCGTGCAAATCGCCTGGTTTTAGTTGCTCGAGCGCGCCGCCCGCCGCTGCTCCCACAATCGCCCGTCGAACGAAGATAACCGAGCCATCGACCAATTCCACGGCGTCAGCCTGAATTGCTTTGTCGCCATGATCGCAGCGAAACGATTCCAGGGAGGTACCATCGGGATGCAACGTGTAAAGCAATCGGGTGCCGCTGGTTTCGCCGGCGCCGCGCAACGGCCAAGGGGCGGAGACGACGATGCGACCATCGCGCAGAACCGTTTCCAATTCGAAGGGCGCACTTCCGAAGGTGATGGGCGCAAAGTTTGAGCCGTCGGATTTCACGATCGCGAGATGTGAGACGAGTTGCCTGCCTTTTGTTGTTTCGACCGTGAACACGATTTCATCGGCAGGCAGGTACGCACCACGCAGGCAGTCGGAGGTACATTTTGTAACTTGCCGCTTGTGCGAGCCGTCGAGGTCCATCTCCCAAATCTGCCAGCGATCGTTTTGTGTCTTTTGTCCGGAAAAAAGGATTCTGCTCGCGTCGAAATTCGGTTGCGGATCAGCAGCGGCAAAGAAATCCTCGGTCAGGCGAACTGGCGCGTGTAGCGGAGAAGTAAGACGCGCGATCACGCTCCCTTTCGGGAAGCGCTGGGTCAACGGACCCGATACGTAGACGAGTGTCTGCACAAAGAGTATGTCCGGGCGAGCGGGATGAACGGCAGGTGCGTGCTTTGCGGCGGCGGTCCGAGGCGACGCCTGGATATGGCCGATGAGCAGCGAGCCGATGACGTAGGCCATGCCGGCCCACACAGAAGCCCCGCGCCGCAATTGACTGGAACCCTGGCCCACCAACCACCCCATAGAAGGATTTGCGTTGGACAGCGATTTGACGGTCACACTTCGTGGATTGCGGGAGGAACAGCCCCCCAAGGAGAATTCACGTTGTGAGAGGAGCGAACGTCTGTAGTACCAATTAGCTACAGAGCGGGCGTGCGGGCAATAATAGGAAACAACTAATTGTGACGAGCATCACGCAGCCGGGTGCGGAGCGTCACCTTTTCTGCCACTTCCGCTTATTTCCAGCCCGATTACTGCTTCAGCGAGGCTGTTACTTTCTTCGCATATTCCTTGGCTTTGGCCATCGCGGCATTTTCGTCCACGGTGCGGAGTTTGCCGTCCTTCAGCAGTGTCTTGCCGGCGACGACCACGGTTTCCACTTCACTGGCTTTCAGCGCGTAAACAATTTGCGAGTAAGCGTCATACATAGGCACGGCGTTCGGAACGTTGAGATTCAGAACCACAAAATCCGCTTTCTTCCCGGTTTCGAGCGAACCAATCTCCTTTTCCATGTGCAACGCGCGCGCGCCTTCAATCGTGGCCATTTCCAAAGCGCCTTTGGCCCCGAGTGCGCGCGGATCGACGCGATAGGTTTTCTGCAACTTCGAGGCGAGATCCATCTCCTCCATCATGTCCAGATCATTATTGCTGCCAGCAGGGCCGTCGGTGCCGAGGCCGACACGCATTCCGGCCGCGCGTTCGTCGACGACCGGCGCGACACCGCTAGCGAGCATCATGTTGCTGGAAGGATTGTGGACGCACCCAACCTGGCGCTCAGCGAGAATTTTCATATCGGTGTAATCCACCCAGATGCAATGCGCGGCGAGAACGTCGGGGCCGAGAAATTCAATACGTTCGAGATACTGCACCGGCGTTGTTCCGTGTTGCGCCAGGCTGTCGACGTATTCCTTACGCATTTCTGCAACGTGAATCAGGATGGGCGCGTGATATTTGCGGGCCAGCGCGGCGGAATCTTTGAGCGTCTTCTCCGAACAGGTGTAAATCGAGTGAGGCGCGACGGAAGCATGAATCAGCGGATCGCCTTGCCACTTTTGCAGGAACTTCTCCGTGTACGCGGCCCTCTGCGCTTCGCTCTTGTTGTCGGGAGCAGGGAAATCAATCCAGGTTTCGCCGAGGAAACCGCGAAGGCCGGCGGCTTTCGTCTCCTCGGCCTCGGCATCCTCGAAATAATACATGTCGGCGAAAGTGGTGGTGCCACCGCGAATCATTTCCGCCAGAGCCAGGCGGGAACCCCAGCGCACGAAATCTTCAGTCACGTTTTTTGCTTCGGCGGGAAAAATATATTTGCGCAGCCAATCGTCAAGGACGACGTCATCGACCAGTCCGCGCAGCAGCACCATGGGGATGTGCGTGTGGCCATTGATCAAGCCGGGAATGATCAGTCCGCCTTTGGCGTCGATGGTTTGCTTGGCCGCCAGACCTTTCATGGACTGGGCGCGTAGCTCCGCGGAGGTGCCGACGAAATCTATGGTGTCTCCGTTCACCGCGATTACACCATCTTCAATGACCCGTCGAGCCGGGTCCATGGTGACGATGGTGGCGTTGGTGACAACGAGATCGTAGCTGAGGGCTTCTTTCGGGGTTGTTTGTGCGGGCAAGAAATGCGGATTGAAGATCCACAAGCAGCAGGGAATCAGCAAAAATCGCGTGAACTCCAAGAATCGCGTGGGCATCGGCACTTTCCTTCCATAATCCGATCAAAGATTGGATGAGTCGAACGGTTTCGGAAACAGTTCGCTCATGCGCAGCACTTCGGCTTTACCTTTTAAATTCGTCATGATCACTGGCACATCGCCGCAGAACTCCCAAATTAATTGGCGGCACGCGCCGCAAGGCGGGGTCAGCGTTTCGGTGTCGGTTGTGACCGCGATGGCGTCGAATTTACGTTCACCTTCGCTGATTGCTTTGAAGATGGCGATGCGTTCGGCGCAGACCGTGAGCCCATAGGTAGCGTTTTCCACGTTACAGCCACCATAGATTTTGCCGGAGCTGGCGCGCAACCCGGCGCCCACTTTGAAATTGGAGAAAGGAGCATGAGCGTTTTCCCGGGCCTTTTTCGCAGCGGCAATCAATGCGTCATATTCGGACACGATGCGCCTCCTGAACTTGAATCTATAATCTTACAAGCCGGACGCAATGTGTGGAATGACCGCGCGGAGCAATCCGATGAACTGGCCCTTGATGCGCTCAGCTGTCTCCAAAACCTCTTTATGGTCGAGCGGTTGATCGAGGACACCAGCGGCCGCATTGGTCACACAGGATATGCCGAGGACGCGAATGCCGCTATGGCGCGCGGCGATGACTTCCGGAACCGTGGACATGCCCACTAAATCCGCTCCGATCGAACGCAAGTAGCGAATCTCCGCGGGAGTTTCGTAGCTGGGGCCCGCGAGTGCCGCATACACTCCTTCGTCGAGATCCATGCCGAGGCGGCGGCCTTCGGCCAATGTGAATTCGCGAAATTTTTTGTCGTAGGCAACACTCATATCGGGGAAACGCGGCCCGAACAATTCGTCGTTGGGACCGACCAAGGGATTCGCGGCCTGCAGATTGATGTGGTCGCTGATGACCACCAGACGTCCTTGCGTAAAGTTTCTCTTAATGCCACCGGCGGCGTTGGTCAGGATTACGGCCTGCACGCCTAGACGCGCGAACACGCGGATGGGGAACGCCACGTCGTTTGCGGAGTAGCCTTCATAGAGATGCACGCGGCCTTGCATGCCGACGACTTCGACGTTTTCCACTTTGCCAAGAACCAATTGTCCGGCATGGCCGATGGCGGTGGACCGCGGGAAATTTGGGATTTTGGCGTAGGGAATGCGCACAGCGTCCGCGAATTCATCAGCGAAAGCGCCAAGTCCCGATCCCAAAACTAACGCGATTTTTGGCCGCAGTTTCGTTTTCTTCAGAATGAATTTGGCGGCCGCTTCGGCGCGCGTAAACTGTGGCCCGGGGGGCGAGGATGACCTCACCATTTTCTTTTTCCCGCTCATGTGAAGATTCCCACGATGCAGGCAGACAGGAGATTGGCCATGGTTCCCGCGAGCATGGCGCGAATACCAAACTTGGCTAACTGCGAGCGCTGGCCTGGAGCCAGGGCACCGATGCCACCGATCTGAATGCCGATGGAGCTGAAGTTGGCGAAGCCACACAACGCGAAAGTGGCGATGGTGAAGGAACGTGGATCAAGAAAAGGCTTCATCGGTCCGAGCTGTCCAAAGGCGACGAATTCGTTGATCGCCATGCGCGTGCCCAGCAGATTGCCAATCTTCGGCGCGTCGTGCCAAGGGATGCCGATCAGCCACGCCACAGGAGCAAATATCCAGCCGAACACAGTTTGCAGGCTTTCTGGGAACCAGGACATGTGCGGCCAGCTATGGATTCCACCCATCATGGCGTTCAGCAACGCCAGCAACGCGATGAACGTGATGAGCATTGCGCCAACATTGAGCGCGAGCTGCAACCCATCGCTTGTGCCTCGTGCGATGGCGCCCAAAATATTAGACTCCTTCTCCATGGCGGGCATTTCGACGCGTCCAGCAGTCAGCGGCTGTTCGGTTTCCGGGACCAGCATTTTCGCCATCAGCAGCGTGCCGGGAGCGGTCATGATTACCGCGGTCAGCAAATTCTTGGGGTCGGCTCCGCCCACTTGAATGTAGCCGGCCATCATGCCGCCTGAGATGTGCGCCATGCCGCTGGTCATCACCACCATGAGTTCGGATTTTGTAAGTGAGGGTAGAAATGGGCGAATCGTCAGCGGCGCTTCGGTCTGGCCCATAAAGATGCTGGCAGCCACGTTGAGCGATTCCGCACCGCTGGCGCCCATCACGCGCGTCATCAACCATGCCGCGCCGCGGATGATGATTTGCATTATTCCGATGTGGTAGAGAACGGCAAAGAACGCGGCAATAAAGATGATTGTGGGCAGCACCTGGAACGCGAACGAGAAGCCCAAGCGCGAAAGTTCCTTGGGAAATCCGAGATCGCCGAACACGAATTCCGAGCCCGCGTAGGAAAAGCTCAGGAGGTTATTCGCGCCGTTGCCTAGAAAGGCGAAGATTTTGCTGCCAACGGTAGAACGCAGAACGAAGAAGCCGAGCGCGAGTTGTAAGCCTAGTCCCCATGCGACGGTTTTCAATTTGATGGATTTACGGGACGTAGAAAAAAGGTACGCGAGCCCGACAAATACGGCCATCCCCAGCAATCCTGTGAATCTCCCCATCCTGACCCCTTTTGCCGCTGACGGCAGCCTTACTCGGACCTGGCCCTCAAGTTCGTTGCGTTTCTCCGCGAGTTTGCGCGCGCCGCGATTAGCCGCCGATGACCTGACGAATCAAGGGAGGCATAGGTGGCTGATGATCGCCGAGAACAAAGCTGTCCTCGATCAATTTTCGTGCTTCGGGAAGCCTTGCCTCGGAATTGTAGTGGATTGTTACCAGCTTTTCCCCGGTCTTTACCGCATCGCCGATGCGCTTGTGGAATTCGAGCCCCACGGCGTGATCGATGATGTCGTCCTTTTTGCCGCGGCCGCCTTCGAGGATAGCGAGGGCGACACCGAGATCGCGGCAATGCGTAGCAACGATGAAACCGGACCTAGGGCTGGTGACATGTTCCTGGTTCTTGGCCGTGGGCAATAAGGAGTAGTCGTCGATGATGCGCGGATCGCCGCCTTGAAGCTGAACGCACTGGCGGAAACGTGCGAGCGCTTTGCCGGACGAGATCATGTCCTGCGCGAGTTGCTTACCCTCCGCGACGGACTCGGTGCGTTCTCCAAGATGGAACATCCAAGCGCTAAGTTCCAGGCTCAGGTCGATAAGATCCTGCGGGCCGCGCCCCTTCAGCACTTCGATGGATTCGATGACTTCGTTGGCATGCCCGGCCATGCGGCCAAGCGGTTCATCCATACCAGTGAGCAGGGCGACGCATTTTTTGCCCATGCGGCGGGCAGTATCGACCATGATTTCCGCCAGGCGAATGGCATCTTCTTCTTTGGCCATAAAGGCGCCGGAACCGGTCTTTACGTCGAGGACCAGGGCGTCGATGCCCTCCGCAAGCTTCTTGCTCATGATGGAAGCGCAAATCAGGCCGACCTGCTCCACGGTAGAGGTGACGTCACGCAGCGCATAGATTTTTTTGTCCGCAGGCGCGATCTCCGAGGTCTGGCCGATCAGGCTCAGGCCGCATTCCTTAAGGACCCGGCGGAAATCGGCGAGCGAAAGGGCGGTGTTGAAGCCGGGAATGGCCTCGAGCTTGTCGAGAGTACCGCCGGTATGGCCGAGGCCGCGGCCACTGATCATGGGAACGGCCAAGCCCCCGGCCGCCACGATCGGGGCGAGAATGAGAGAAGTTTTGTCGCCGACGCCGCCGGTGGAGTGCTTGTCCACTTTTTTCATCGGAAGTTCGAAATGATCGACCATTTCGCCGGAGTACAGCATCATTTCGGTCAGCGCCGTGGTTTCCGCGTGAGTAAGGCCACGGATCCAGGCGGCCATGAGCCATGCCGCCATCTGGTAATCAGGAATTTCGCCTTTGGTGTAGCCGCCGATGAGGAAAGCGATTTCCTCACGGGAATGCTCCCCGGAATCGCGTTTTTTTCGAATGAGGTCGACGGCGCGCATGCGATTGGAAATGAAGTGCGAGACTAACATCGGCGCTAAGCCCCGTCAACGAAACCCGCGTATTGCGCCGTTCATCTTCGCCCTACGTGCTGATCTCGTCACACTTGCTGATTCCCTCGCGCTGTTATACTTTCGCGGCTTGCCACTTACAGAGGAGAACGTATGTCCAGGTCACCCCGTATTGCTGTGGTCGGAAGCGCCAACACGGACCTAACCACGTTCAGTGACACCTTTCCCCGGCCGGGAGAAACCATTTTTGGGAAGAGCTTCGACCTTGGGTTTGGTGGAAAGGGCGCGAACCAGGCTGTAGCCGCGCGATATTGCGGGGCGGATGTGGTGATGGTGGCGAAAGTGGGTAACGATTTGTTTGGGGAAGCCACGGTCAAGAATTTTGCGTCACTGGGAATCGACACCACACATGTGCGGATCGTCGAGGGAGTCTCCAGCGGCGTTGCGCCCATCTTTGTGGAATCCAACGGGCAGAATCGCATCATCGTGGTGAAGGGAGCGAACGACACGCTGGTTCCGGCGGACGTGGATGCCGCCGCGAATGCGCTGCAGAATGTGGACGCGATTATCCTGCAGTTCGAGATTCCGCTGGAGACCGTCTACTACACGGTGCAATTTGCGCGGAAACACAAGATTCGTTGCATCGTGAACCCAGCACCGGCACTACCCGCGCGGATCAACGAATTGATCGCGGCGGATTACTTTGTGCCGAACGAAACGGAGGCGGAAGTGATCACAGCATTGCCGGTGCATACGCTGGAAGAAGCGAAAACCTGCGGAGCGTCCTTGCTGCAGAAGGGATTCCGGAAAGTGATTTTGACGCTTGGCGCGCGGGGATCCTTGATCATGAGCGAAGGTATGGCGGAGTTGATTCCGCCGTTCGCGGTCACACCAAAAGACACGACCGGAGCCGGAGATGCATTCATAGGGAGCTTCTCTGTGTTTCTGGCAGAAGGATTGCCGGAGAAGGACGCGTTGTTACGCGCTAATCTTTTCGCCGGGTTATCCACGCAACGCGTCGGTACGCAAAAATCGTTTCCGAAGCGCGCGGAGTTTGAGGTGGAGTGGACGCGACGCGGCGGCAAGCCCTGATTTTCGAGAACGGCCAGTAGCAGAGCGGGACAGGCAAAGGAGCCGAAATGTTCGTTTTGCAAAGTTACACGTGGGCGGTGGTGTTCTGCGTCATTACCATGTTCTGCTGGGGATCATGGGCGAACACGCAAAAGCTGGCGAAAAAAGGTTGGCGATTTGAGCTGTTCTATTGGGATTACACAATTGGCGTGCTGCTGCTGACGATTATTTTGGGGCTGACGCTGGGCAGCCACGGAAACGCAGGCAGGCCGTTCTTGGAAGATTTGACGCAGGCGTCGCACTCCAGCCTCCATTCGGCGTTGTTGGGCGGAGCGATTTTCAATCTGGCGAATATTTTGCTCGTGGCGGCGATTGATATCGCGGGAATGTCCGTGGCGTTTCCGGTGGGAATCGGCATCGCTCTGGTGCTCGGTGTAGTGTTGAATTACGTTGCTGATCCGATCGGAAACGCTGCGCTGCTGTTCACGGGTGTGTTGTTGGTCGTGCTGGCGATTGTGTTGGATGCGGTAGCGTACCGCAAAATTCCCGGCGGCGCCGCAGGGGTCAGCACAAAAGGGCTGGTTCTTTCCGTGGCCTGTGGCGTGTTGATGGGATTTTTCTACCGCTTTGTGGCGGCCTCAATGTATCCGAATTTCACACAACCAGAGCCAGGAAAGATGGGGCCGTACGCGGCGGTTTTCGTTTTCGCCGTGGGCATTTTCCTGAGCAACTTCATTATTAATACCTTCATGATGAAGAAGCCGTTCGTGGGCACTCCGGTATCGTATGCGGACTATTTCAAGGGCGGATTCGGAACGCACCTGACCGGCGTTTTGGGAGGAATTATCTGGGGCGTAGGAATGTCGTTCAACATTATCGCTTCGGGGCGTGCGGGCTTCGCCATTTCGTATGGCTTGGGGCAAGGCGCAACGATGGTGGCAGCGTTGTGGGGCGTGTTCATCTGGAAAGAATTCAAGACCGCCCCGCCGGGAACATCGCGCTTGATTGCCGCCATGTTTGGCTGTTTCCTGGTCGGACTCGTGCTGATCATCATGGCGCGAATGTCGTAGCGAGTGACGGAAGAAAATTTCAATTTAGGGGAGCGAATTCTTGAGTCAGACGACGCTGCATTGGCCGAAGCCGATTGGCAGTCCCGTGTTGGAGAGTGTGCGCTATGCGATCGAATCCTCGCGGGACGTACAGACGCATTACGACAAAATTGTGGACGTGGCTTCCTGGATGGCCTACGAAGAATTGCCCATGCCGGAATTCACGTTGCCATTTGGAGTGGGCCAAGGCGACGCCAACGACGCAATTGATTTCATGATGGTGGTGGACAGCATCGACACGGCGTTCACCGATTTCACCACGCACGAAAAATTCCAGGTGGACTATGCGGGGCAACATTGGTCCGATTCCGACGCGGAATTCGCGTGCATCAAGCGGGCCGTGGACAACGGCGTGCCGTTTCTGGATGGAAATTACCTGGCACGCATTACGCGCGAGGAATTGAACCAGGTCTTCAAGGGCAATATCGAGATGCCCATGCTGGACGAGAAGTTGGAAGTGTTGCACCAGGTGGGCAAGGTGCTGGCGGAGAAATATAACGGGCGGTATCACAACTTTGTGAAGGCGTGCTCACCGAAGCTGTACGACAACGGAAACGGGCTGATCGATCGGCTGGTGAAAGAATTTCCGCGATTCAATGACGTGAGCATGCTGGATGGCCACGAAATCAAATTCTACAAGCTGGCGCAGTTAGGTATCTGGATGATGTATGCCACGCTGCATGCCTCCGGTAAGTTCCGGCTGGATGATCCGCAGAAGATGACGGCGTTCGCGGATTACATCGTGCCGGTGGCGCTGCGGCTCCATGGCATTACCAGCTATTCGGCGCGACTGGAGGCGGCGATTAACTCGCACCAACTGATTCCGCGCGATTTCCGTTGGGAGATCGAGATTCGCGCGCATTGCATTTATGCGACGGCACTCCTAACCGAAGAGATCAATAAGCTGCGGCCCGCCAACCTGCAAGTGATCATTCCGCAGATTGATGCGCGATTCTGGACGCATTTTCACACCACCACGTGGCCACACCATTTGACGCGCACCATCATGTATTAGAATTTCCTGGCAACCTAAACAGCGAAAGGAAGCCGCTATGAAATGGCTGTATCGAGCGAGTATGTTCGTTGCCCTATTCGGTGCATGCGCATTGCTTGCACAGGCGCAGGGGAAGCGCAAAGTGATTATCGATCAGGACGCGTCTGGCCCCGGCGGCTCGGATATGCAGGCAATTCTCTCGATCGTGAATTCGCCGGAGACGGACGTCCTCGGGATCACCGTGCTGACCGGCGACGCGTGGCGCGACGAAGAAGTGCAACACACACTGCGGCTGATGGAGATTATCGGGCGTCCGGATATTCCTGTGGTGCCGGGCGCGGTGTTTCCGCTGGTAAACAGCAAGGAATACATCGCGAAATGGGAAACGATGTACGGGAAGCTCGTGTATCAGGGCGCTTGGAATCACGTTCGCACGGGAAAGCCCCATGGACCGTGGGAAGTGCCACCGATGGAGGAAGGGAAGCCGACGATCAAAGCGTCAACGGAGACGGCGGCGAATTTTCTGGTGCGCATGGTGCGCCAGTATCCGCATGAAGTGACCATTTACGCTGCGGGTCCGATGACGGACCTGGCGATGGCCATTGCGCTCGATCCGCAGTTTGCGGAGCTAAGCAAGGAACTGATCGTGATGGGCGGCAGCATCAGTCCGCACACGGACGACCCGGAGTTCGCGTTGTCGCCTATGCACGAATTCAATTTCTGGATGGACCCCGAAGCGTCAAAGGCCGTGCTGCACGCGCACTGGCCGCGCGTGGTGGTAACGACGGTCGACATTTCGGTGAAGACGCACATGAGCAAGGAATTGATTGAAGAAATTCGCAACAGCCCGGCGCCGACCGCGCAGTATGTGGCGAAATATGCCGAGGCCGGTTATCTGTGGGACGAACTGGCCGCGGTGGCCTGGCTCGACCCCTCGATCATCACGAAATGGCGAAAATTGTATATGGATGTGGATTCCGACCACGGCGCGGGCTACGGGAATACGCTGACGTGGAGGCCTGGAAGCCAACCGGAAATGGGCGAGATTGAGGTGCAGGTACAAGACGATCTGGATAAAGCGAAATTTTATAAGGAGTACGTCGAGTTGATGACGCGAGTAACTCCCGGGGCAAAGACCGAAGGAAAGTAGAAGGCGGCCAAAGGATGCGGGACTATCAACGGCAGCTTGGATAGCGATATTTCCTATAAATAAAAACAGGCCCTCGAAAGTTTCGAAGGCCTGTTTCCATGAATCATTCAACCGTCGACTTAGGGACGACGGCGGTTGCCACCGCCACCGCTAGAGCCCCGGGCTGCGCCTGCACCGCGGCTGCGGTTTTGTTCGAGTTGGTCACCGCGTTCGCGGGAGTTGGCGTCATTGTTGAGTTGACCCATGGTTCCGGACGAGCCCGGAGCAGCCGCCGGAGGCTGATTGGGAGTTGGGCTAGTTTGGCCGGAGCCGCGTTGGTCGCGGGCGGTGCCGCTACCGGAGGGACGATTCGGGTCGGCGCTATTGCCCGAAGCGGTCGAGCCTAGATTATTGAAAGAACCCGCGGCGTTGTTCCCTGATTTCTTGTTTTGCGCGTTGGTCTTGGCTTCCGATTCCGCGGTCGTGGGATCAACGGGAGTCCAACTGCCGTTGTTGTATTTGCTCCAGTTACCGTCGGAATCTTTTTTGTAAACGTTGCCGTCGGCTCCCGCATAGACATTGTTATTGTTCGCATCCTTGGCGACGAAGCCGCTATTGCCATTAGCGCCAGAGAATCCCGCGCCCTCGCTGCCCTTGGAAGTTTGGAAGGAGCCAGTGGTGCCGTTGGCATTGGTGTTGTGCTGTGCCTCGGCCCAGTTACTGCCGTTGCTGACGACGGTGTTGCCCCACGAACCGTATTGATTGTGACCTTGCGAGGTGGACCATGATGTTCCGGTCCAGGGATTGTAGCCCGCGGCATACGTGTGGCCGCCGTAAGCGTTTTGCGTAGTTACGGCGCGCCCGTACATTCCGGTGGTGGGGTTATACCAGGCAGCGCTGCCTGCGGAACCGTAAGGGCCATAAACGGCGCGGCCCACGCCATAGAATCCGGTGTATGGGTTGTACACAGCAGCGCAGCCGTATGTGTATGGATAAGGATAGTAGATGGGGTGCGGTCCCCAGTAGACGTAGGGCGGATAGTAGTAGCCGGTGCCGTAAACGATGGTGGCGCCGACCGCCATGCCCATCACGAACATGCCCATGTACCCGGCGGAATAGCTCATCTCCACAGTGGTGGGCGTGGGATTCGAAACTACCACGTAGGTCACGTTGTACACCGGCGAGCTCGCGGGAATCGTGTAGATCATGGCGGGGATGGAATCGGCGGTCTTCCACGGACCGTTCGGCGAGGGACCGAAAAACCAAATGGCCTGGTAACAGAGATAGTAGGTGTTGCCAACGCGAATAATTTTATTGGGCGTGTTTACCGCATAAAATATGGTGGTCGATTCGATAGGGATGAATTGCGGTTCGCCGGAGTACGAGACTTTCACCTGCGCTTCCGCCTGCGCGCGGTTGACGATCGCCGTCGTGGGAACTTGCGCAAGAAGTACCGCGTCGCTGGCTTGCTGCGTGCCGGGAACCGAGGCAAGCACGGCAGAGTAAGTCTGCTTGGTCGGGAGTCGAGAGAAATCGCTTGGAAGATCGTTGCTGGCGAGCGTCCATGGGCCCTGCAGGCTCGCCGCTCGAAACCAGCGTCCGGAAAGAAGCACATAAACCTGATTGTCGGGAGTATGCAGGAAAACGTTCGATTCCGTGTTGGTGGCGTATTGCAAAGCTGTACCGGGAATTTTGGCGTAAGCGGGATCACCCTTGAAGACCAGCAGTTCCGCGGGTTTATCCGTGAAGAATATCTTGGGAGCAGTGGACGTGGCGGCCGGTGGAGGAACCGCTTTCAATACGTCGTCCCAATTTTGCCCTTTGGGGATCTTCGCAAAGTCCGGTGGCAATTTCGAGGTAACTGCCCAGGGTCCATTCAGGTCTTTCGACTTCAGCCACGTTTTCCCGTCAAGCAGGTAGTAGTTGGAATTATCGAAGAAAAGATCCCAGTTGGTGTTGACGGCGTATTGCAGAGTGGTGCCGGGGACGAGAGCGAGGACGGGCTTGCCCTCGACTAGAAGCAGGATCGCCGGGGAATTGCTAATGAAGATCGGAGGCGGTTGCGGGACCGCCGTGATGGTCTGAACCGGTGCGTTGGCTTTTTCCACGCTGGCAATCATGCGCTCGAGGCTGATGGTGAACGTCATCGTGGGATAGACCTGGCGAACACGCTCCTGCATCGCAGCCTCTTGCGTGGCGTCGAGTTGCGGAAAACGCGAACTGATGACGGTGATGTTGCGGACGAAGACGGTAGCGGCGCTGACGTCGGTGATGGTGTCGGCATGCCAGGAGATGACGCCGAGGATCGGCTTGGTGTTGCCTTGTTGAATAGACACGGCAGTATCGGCGATCAGTGAGCGATAGGAGCGCCACGATTTCACTTGCGGTTGATACACGATCGTGTGGTTGCCGTTGCGATCAAAGACTTTCGGCCACGCCGAGGGAGCAACGGAAGCGGGAACCGGAGTTGCGGGCAGCGCTTGTAGCGATGGAACGGGGAGAGGCCCGAAAACCAGCGTAGAGACAAGGAGAGCGGTCAGGAGCGATTTCAGTTTCATAACGACTTGCACCTCAGCAAAACAGTGAATCGGAAGCGGGCGGCGCCTCCGCTCAATGGGTAGGATTCGGATTTAATAGACGAACGAGTTGTAAGCGGCGGCCATTATATCTCTGAATTCGGGAATTGCGGCCAAACAAAAGATTCCGCGCGTGCGCCGGGGCAGGGAACTCAGTACCAGTCCGGAAATACGAGGTCGATGAGACCGGGCGCCCAGTAGGAATAGAATTGTGCATCGCAGATCTTATATTTGCCGTACCTTTTTGTGGCGTAGCGGCCCCAGTCGGGGCGCGTGCCGTCGGTGTCTGTGAATTTGTACTCCCGCGCCAGGCCCCAGGAACTGAAAACGCGGCCGGTTTTTTCCATTGCCTTAGGATCGCTGGCAAGCGCGACAACGGCGCGGCCGACATAACGGGGCGATTCCGACTGCATGAAATCCTGCGGGGCATCGTTCTGATCGTTGGAGTTTTTGCGGGGATTGGCGCGCTTGCCGACCTCTTTCCAATTAGCTTCCGTGGTTTTGTAGTAGTCAAGGACCGCTTCGGAACGCAGAAAGCCGGGAGTGAGCGCGACCGAAACGATTTTGCGTTTGCGAAGTTCGCGAGACATGCCGAAGGCCAAACGAATGACCGACGTTTTGACAAGATCATAAAAAATGTTGCCGCGGTAGTAGAACGCGTCGCCGTCGGTGATTTCGAAGATGATGGCTTGACGCTGCCCGAGCATGAGCGGCGCGGCGTAATGGGCAGTGATAATGTGGGAATGGAGAGCCTGCTTGAGCATAAGCAGGCCGTTGTCCAGATTGCATTTGTAGAAGGGCTTGCCGAATTCGGTGAGCGGATCGCCGCCCCAGATGTCGTTGACCAGGATATCGAGGCCTTTGTGACGCTTTTTGATAGTTGCGATTAATTTTCTTACTTGGGCGGGATCGGTGTGATCAACGCGAACAGGAATGCCGAGGCCCCCCGCGGCGTTGACGAGTTCCGCGGTTCCCTCAATAGTTTCGGGGCGGCCGGGAGTGGCGCCATGGCGCTTGGTGCTGCGTCCTGTGCAGTACACCGTGGCACCAGCTTCGCCGAGAGCGACAGCGATGCCGCGTCCAGCGCCGCGCGTGGCGCCGGCCACCAGGGCGATGCGGGCTTTCAAACTTGCGGGTTTATACGAGGTGGGAGTCATGTCGTACCTCACATGCACAGAAGCGATGGTTGATAATAAACGGCGGTTCATTAATGTCAAGTGGAAAATGAATGGCCGTTCAGTTATTCTGCTGGTGGCCGATTCTCCCGGGAACGCCGGCTAAAGCAAAGGGAACCATGTCGCCTCGTCGACGCGAAACTTCGGATGCTGAATTGTTTGCCGCCACCGCGCGAGTCATAGAACGGCGCGGGCCCTCGCAAGTGACGCTGGCGGATGTGGCGAAGGAAGCGGGTGTCGTTCCTGCCACGCTAATCTTGCGTTTTGGGAGCAAGCGGAACCTGCTGCTATCGACGTGCAAAAGTGGCATCGCAGATTTGGGACCGCAATTTGCCGCGGGGCGGGCGAAATTCAAGTCCCCATTGAAAGCGCTGATCGAGATGTACGTGGAGTGCTGCAGCTTTGCCGCTACGCCGGAAGCCATGGCTACGGGACTGGCGTACCTGCAGAATGATTTGACGGATCCTGACTTTCGCGCGGTCACGCTGGCGCAATTCAAGGCCATGCGTCATGAAACGCAAAAGATTCTGGACGAAGCCGTGGCGGCAGGCGAATTGCGGAAATGCGATACGCAGGCCCTTGCACGTTTTCTCCAGCAAGTATTCAACGGATCGATGCTGGACTGGGCGGTTTTTCGCGAAGGTACCCTACGTGACTGGTTGCGCCGCGATCTGGAAGCGTTGCTCCGGCCGTACCGCGTATCGCGTAAAAGCAGTGACGCATCGAACAAGGGAAGAAAATAGAGTTATGCGATTTTGGAACCTGCTGGGTAGTGCAGAGACGTTAGCTTCGCGCGGATTCGTCCGCTCGCGGCCTATTGCACGCGGTGATATGCTCTTGACCTGCTGCGAAAATCGGAAATGGGCCGCATATCCTTTATGAAATGGACCGCTTCGGAAGGTTACCCGGTAGCCCCACCAGAGAGGCAAAGATGAGCGGAGAAATCAAGCCGAGGTTGGAAATCACGGACCGGCATGGGAACCGGATTTTGGAGGCGCGCGCGCATTCGCCTGTGGAAACTATTGCGGTGCTGGGCGGGCGGCCGCTGACGAGCAATCGCGGGACATCCCTGAATCTGGATTGGGTGGAAAATGTGCGGGTGAATACCAGCGCGGTGGAACGGCGCGCGGCGACGCTGGTAACGCGGAGAACGGTGAAAAAAGATTGGCAGATTGCGTGGCTATTGCGCGCAATTACCTGTATGGATTTGACCACACTTTCCGGCGACGACACGGAAGAGCGGGTGAGGCGGCTGTGCGCGAAGGCACGGCAACCGATTCAACAGGAAATCGTGGAAAAACTAGGAATTGGCGAGTTGCAGATTCAAGTGGGAGCGGTATGTGTGTACCACGTCTTTGTGGAGACGGCACGGCGTGCCCTCGAAGGCACAAAAATTCCCGTCGCCGCGGTTTCCACGGGATTTCCGGCGGGTCTGAACCCGTTTGAGGAGCGATTGGCGGAGATTCGCCGGTCGGTGGAAGCCGGCGCGCAGGAAATCGACATCGTGATTACGCGTGCGCATGTGTTTGGCGGGCAGTGGCAGCGGTTGTACGACGAGATTGTGGCATTCAAGGATGCCTGCGGGCCGGCGCACTTGAAGGCCATTCTAGGCACCGGCGATCTGATGACGTTGCGCAACGTGGCGAAGCCCAGCCTGGTGGCGATGATGGCGGGCGCGGATTTTATCAAGACGTCGACAGGAAAAGAGACGGTGAACGCCACGCTGCCCGTGGGCTTGGTGATGACACGCGCGATCCGCGAGTATGCGGAAGAAACGGGCATGGCCGTAGGCTTCAAGCCGGCTGGGGGAATTCGCACGGCGAAGCAATCGGTGGAATGGTTGATGCTCATGAAAGAAGAGTTGGGAAACAGTTGGCTCGACGCAAAATTATTCCGCATGGGTGCAAGCAGCATGCTGGGAGACATCGAGCGGCAGTTGGAATTTCACGCGACCGGGAGATACTCGGCGGAGTACCGGCATCCGCTGGCATAGAAGCAGTGGTTAGTGGCGAGCGGCAAGAAGAAAAGAACAAGAAGTGTAAAAGGGAAGAAGTAAACAAGTACAAGCTAGATCAAGACGAGCACGAATCTGGATCATTTCTGGGGGATGAGACATGGCGAAGAAAGCTTCGGCCGAGGAAGCGCAACTGATATTGAAGTTGTATGACTTGAGGCGCGAAACCGAAATGCGGAAAGCGCGTAATTGGTGGATGTCCGAATTCTGGCCGAAAAATGCGGACGACTTTCTGAAGGTGGCGTGGGCTCCGGGGACGCAAGAGAACAACTGGCTGAGGCAAGTGGGAGGATATTGGGGAATTGCCACTTCATTTGTCCTGCAGGGGGTTTTGAGCCACGATTTGTTTCTGGTGCCGGGATTCAGCGGCGAAATGTTCGTAATGTTTGCTAAGGTCCATCCCTTTCTTGGAGAACTTCGGGAGAAACTGGGTGATCCGGAGGTGTTTGCGGACATCGAGAAAGTGGTGATGCGGACGAAATGGGGGAGGGATCGGCTGAAATTTTTGCTTAAGCGGCTGGAGAGCTGGCAGGAGAAGATGGCGAAGAAGGCATGACGGGAGCGGGAGCGGCGAGAAGAAAAGTCAAAGAGTAGAAGAAACGCAAAAGTGGGAGTTGCGGATTGTGGAGAAACGATGAGCGTTGTTGAGAAATTTCGCACGATGGAATATGGCCCCGCGCCGGAGGATCCCAAGGAATCGGTGCAATGGTTGGAGCGGCACAAGCGGAAGTTTGGCCATTTTATTGGCGGTACGTGGAAAGCTCCGGCGGACGGAAAGTATTTCGAAACCAGCGATCCTTCGACGGGCGAGAAGATCGCTGACGTAGCCCAGGGCAGCGCCGCCGATGTGAATGCGGCAGTGAAAGCCGCGCGTGCTGCGCTGAAGGGATGGCAGGCGCTGACGGGGCACGAGCGGGCGAAATTTTTGTACGCACTAGCGCGGCAGGTACAAAAGCATTCGCGGCGGTTGGCCGTACTCGAGACGATAGACAACGGCAAGCCCATTCGCGAGAGCCGCGACATTGATATTCCGCTGGTAGCGCGCCACTTTTATTACCACGCGGGCTGGGCCCAGTTGCTTGAACGAGAATTTCCGGGATATGCGCCTTGCGGGGTGGTGGGGCAAATCATTCCGTGGAATTTCCCGCTGCTAATGCTGGCGTGGAAGATTGCACCCGCACTAGCTACCGGGAACACTGTGGTGTTGAAGCCCGCGGAATACACACCGCTAACCGCACTGGCGTTCGCGGAGATATGCAGTGAAGTCGGCCTGCCAAAAGGCGTAGTGAATATTGTTACGGGGGACGGAGCCACCGGCGAAGCGCTAGTAAAGCACACGGGTGTGGACAAGATTGCGTTCACCGGATCGACCGAGGTGGGACGAGCGATTCGCAAGGCAACGGCAGCAACGCACAAAAAGCTGTCGCTGGAACTGGGCGGAAAATCGCCGTTCGTGATTTTTGAAGACGCAGATCTGGACAGCGCAGTCGAAGGCCTGGTGGATGGAATCTGGTTCAACCAGGGGCAAGTGTGCTGCGCGGGATCGCGGCTGCTGGTACAGGAAAGCGTGGCCGAGAAACTGACCCAGAAATTGCAGGCGCGTATGAGCACGCTGCGGATTGGCGCGCCCCTGGACAAAGCGATCGATATCGGTGCCATCGTGGCCCGCGTGCAGTTGGAACGGATCGAGCGGCTGGTGAAACAGGGCGTGGCGGAAGGCGCAACCTGCTGGCAACCGGAAGTGGTGCTGCCGGCGCGTGGGCTGTATTACAAACCGACGCTGTTGAGCAATGTGCATCCGACTTCGATTGTGGCACAACAGGAAATCTTTGGGCCGGTGCTGGCCGCGATGACCTTCCGCACCCCAAAGGAGGCGGTGGAGTTGGCGAATAACACCGCGTACGGGCTGGCAGCGAGCGTCTGGAGCGAGAGTGTGAATGTCGCGCTGCAAACGGCGGCGCAGATCAAGGCCGGCGTCGTGTGGGTAAACAGCACCAATCTGTTTGACGCGACTTGTGGCTTTGGCGGGTATCGCGAAAGCGGATATGGCCGTGAAGGTGGCAAAGAGGGATTGCGCGAGTATTTGGAAGCCGTGTGGTTCCGCAAAGCACCGGCGTTGCGTAATGGCGGGTCTGCGAAGCGGGAAGAAGCGGCAGAAGTGGCGAATCCCAGCGTGGATCGCACCGTGAAACTTTACATCGGCGGGAAGCAGGTTCGGCCGGACTCGGGCTACAGCGTGGAAGTGCGCGCGAAAAACGGAAAGCTTTTGGGCGAATCGCCGCTAGGCAATCGCAAGGACATTCGGAATGCGGTAGAAGCGGCACGCAAGGCGGAAGGTTGGGCGCGAACGACGGCACACAATCGGGTGCAGGTCTTATATTACCTGGCGGAAAACTTATCGCAGCGCGCGGGAGAAATTACGGGGCGATTGGCAGGAGCGGTCGGGAAGAAGCAAGCGGTTCTGGAAGTAAAGCTGAGTATCGAGCGGCTGTTTACCTACGCGGCGTGGACCGACAAGTTCGACGGAGCCGTGCACAATCCTCCGTTCCGGAATATTTCGTTGGCGATGAACGAGGCCCTGGGAACGGTCGGCGTAATTTGCCCAGCAGAGACGCCGTTGTTGGGGTTTTTCTCGCTGGTGCTGCCGTTGATTGGTGCGGGGAATGCCGTGGTGGTAGTGCCGTCCGAGAAGTATCCCCTAATTACTGGTGATTTGTATCAAGTATTCGAAACCAGTGATTTACCGGGAGGCGTGGTGAACCTGGTGCCGGGGCGACGGAGCGAATTGCTAAAGGTGCTGGCGGAGCATGACGATCTGGACGCAATCTGGTGTTACGGCGACGCGGAGGCATGCACCGCCGCCAAGACTTTATCGGTCGGGAATCTGAAACAGGTTTGGACAAACGAAGGGCGCGAGATCGATTTCTTTGACGAAGGCCAGGGAGAAGGTCCCTGGTATTTGGAGCATGCCTATCAGGTGAAGAATATTTGGGTGCCGTACGGCGAATGAGAATGCTCTCTTAAGGTTCGCATCATCTAGAAACCAAAAGGGGTGGCTTGCGCCACCCCTTTTCATTTGCTCTAGCGGCAGATCTCAGAAGGAAATCTGCAGCTAACTTTTGTTTAAAGCTCATCAGGGAGCATTCGAGAAAATAACGAAGTTGGGAAGATTTCCGGCAGGGACGGGTGTCTGAGCTGTGAGCGCGCCACCCGAGCCGATGGTGAACAGGGAAATGGTGTTGTCGCCCGTGTTCTCAACCGCAATCAATGTACTGGTCGGATCGATGGCGATTCCTTGCGGGAGTACTCCGGTTGCGGCCGGAGTGCCAATCTCGGTCGCGCTGGGAATCCCGGCGGTAAGCGTGTAGCCGTGCAGCGCGCCTGGGCTGGACCCATCCGTTTCGTCAACGACGTAGAGATACTTGTCAGCAGGATCGACGCCGACGTTCAGAACGGACACCGTGGTGCCGCTAACGGTAGTGTTGCCCTTATTGGTCAGGGTGCCATCGGTTCCGATCGAATAGGTAGTGATCGTGCCGTCGCCATTGTTTGGAACGTAGATGAACGCGCCCGCCGGATCGATGGTGGCGTAAGTGGGAATCGTGCCAGTGGCGATCGTCGGCTGCGCCGCAAGGGGCGTCAAGGCTCCGCCTGTCGCAGTAAGCGTCTGATCGATCTTGTAAGAGCTGATCGTATTGTTGTCCTCGTTCACCGCATACAAGTACGTGCCGGTATGGTCGATGACCATGGAGGCCGCTGAGGCGACGTTAGTGCTGAACGGAGATCCGGCCACCGCAGTGAGCGAACCGTCCGCCGGACTGATTTGGTAGGCGTAGATAGCAGTGGCACCGCTGTCATTGTCGGTGATGTAGAGGAAGCGTCCGTAGGGATCAATCGTCCCGTGGACGAAAAGGTTAGAGGCACTCACGGTTGTCGGCGTAAGTCCCGCGTCGCTGACTGTTCCGTCCGCCGCGACCTTGAATACGGTCACGTTGGTTGCGCCGCTGGTCGTAGCGATCGAGTACAAATAGAGACCGTTAGGAGCCAGTATCACTTGCGTGGGCTGAGGAGTTCCCGTAGTAGCCGTGCCCAGAGCCGTGAGGTACGGAGCGGTGGTGGCGTTGACCGTATACTCGCCGACGTTGGAGTCGCCCGAGTTGGCCACGTACGCAAAGTGCGTAGTGCCCTTTACCACGGTGAGAGTGGTCGTGCCAGCTGTCAGCGTGCCTTCGGTAGCAGAGATTTTCGCTGTGCCAACTGCGAAACCAGCAGCCACGGCTGTGGTTGCGCTGTTCGCGATGACCCATGCATCTGCCGGTGCATCGGAAGTCCACGCGACCGCCCCTGCGGGAGGGTCGTGCATCGACCCATCGCTCCACTTCTCCGAAACGGTAAAGGACGTAGTGTTTCCGACCGCAATTGTGGCCGTCGCCGGGGTGATCATCAGCGATACAGCAACAGGGGCACCCACCGTGAGATTGGCGCTATTGGAGGTAACGCCATCCAATTTCGCAGTAATTGCGGTGGCTCCCGAAGCAACGCCCGTGGCCTTGCCGGTAGCGTCGATCGTGGCGACGGTAGGAGTACTCGAATTCCAGGTGACCTGAGCGGTGATGTCGGAGGACGGTGTGCTGCCATCCGCATTCTTGAACGTACCAGTGGCCGTATACACTTGTGTCGCACCGATGGCCACGGACGCGTTTGCTGGCGCCACAACGATGGTGGTGAGTTGGTTTACGTTCAGAGTCGCCGGCGTGGCGGTAATGCCGAACGCGGTAGCCGTGATGGTCGTTGTGCCGGTGGCCACGGCTGTAGCGACGCCCGTGGAGTCAATCGTGGCGACGGCCGGCGTCGAGGAACCCCAAGTTACGCTCATGTTCGGGGTCGTGCTGCCGTTGCTGTAAGAACCTGTGGCGGTGAACTGTTGCGTGGTGCCGACCCCGATGTTAGCGGTCGCGGGAGTTATAGTGATGTACCGCAAAACTGGAGTGCTATCGCCGCATGCGGCCAGGATCATTATGCACACTAGTGAAACCGCCGCCAGTGCGAGTGCTCTGGGCTTTCTATTCATGACGCCTCCTCAGCGTTGAAACAAACAGACAAATTCGTTCGTCAGAGGCAAGGCTGGAAGAACAATACCTTGACTTAAAGGGCGGTGAAGATGCATCAACGGGCGAGGAACCCACACCCACGTAGGTCTGTTGGACTCCCTCAGATGCCTCTTGTACGTGGCAACGATACTTGAAACCATGAGTGGTGGCAAAGTGCCTTTTCTGTACTCGGTGATTTAGTGATAAACGCAGAAAGCTTTCACTTAATCGTTTAACTGCGATTGCGGCAGTTCCTGCGTAACGTCTTTCACCGGGGAAAAACGGATTCAGTTGCTGCTGGTTCTTACCTCCACAATGATGCGAATATGTATGCCTATTTTCCCGGGAGGGCCCCATGGCCAGAGCGGTGACCACCGAAGACCTCCGCCTGGAGGAATCCAGGGAGCGCAAGAAGCATTGGAAGAGGTGGGGCCCATATCTATCAGAGCGGCAGTGGGGAACCGTCCGCGAAGATTACAGCGCGAATGGCACCGCCTGGGAATTCTTTCCCTTCGAACACGCGCACGCGCGAACCTACCGCTGGGGAGAAGACGGCCTGGGCGGCATCAGCGACCGCCATCAAATGATCTGCCTGGCCGTGGCCCTCTGGAATGGCCGCGATCCGATCTTCAAGGAACGGCTGTTCGGGCTCACTGGCAATCAAGGTAATCACGGCGAAGATGTGAAGGAGCAATATTTCTACCTGGATTCCACGCCCACACACAGCTACATGCGCATGCTCTACAAGTATCCGCAGGCGGAATTTCCCTATCGTCAATTAGTGGAAGAAAATCAGAAGCGCGGGCGAGGCGAGCCCGAGTTTGAATTGCTGGACACTGGCGTGTTTCACGAGAATCGCTATTTCGATGTGTTCATCGAGTACGCGAAAAGCGATTGGGAAGATATTCTCGTGCGAATTACCGCGTACAACCGCGGGCCAGAGGCGGCGGAGCTTCATGTACTGCCGACTCTCTGGTTTCGCAATACCTGGTCGTGGGGAAAAGATCTACGGCGGCCGGCGGCGCGGAAGGCCGCGGATCTGAAGACGGGTGTCTGCACGGAGATCGAACATTGGATGTATGGGAAAAGATGGTTGATCGTGGAAGGCCGTCCGGAGTTGTTATTCACGGAGAATGAGACGAATTATGCGAAGTTGTTCAACTTCCGCGAACGCTCGCCGTACGTGAAAGACGCGTTCCACGAATATGTAATACGCGGGAACCAGGGCGCCGTGAACCCGGCAATGAACGGAACGAAAATGGCCGCTCATTCCGCGTTTCATCTTGCGCCCGGGGAATGTACCACTCTTAAGCTGCGACTGACGGATGTAGATCCGCGTGGCAGCATGGATCCAGAGCTACCTTGGATTGGAGGCCGTAGCGCTGCCGGCCAGCACACTCCGAGCGCGGGAGTGTTGGCGCCGAACGATTTTGGAGAAGGGTTCGACGCGCTGTTTGCGCAACGCCAGAAGGAAGCGGACGAATTTTACGATTCACGCATCCCACGGAATCTCTCAGCCGACGCGCGTATGGTGATGCGGCAGGCATACTCGGGCTTGTTGTGGTCGAAACAGTTTTATCACTACGACGTGGAAACCTGGTTGGAAGGAGATCCCGCGGGGCCGGAACCGCCGGCCGCGCGCAAGAAGGGCCGCAATAAGGATTGGACGCACCTCTACAACGATGACGTGCTGTCCATGCCCGACAAATGGGAGTATCCCTGGTATGCGGCGTGGGACTTGGCGTTTCACTGTATACCCCTGGCGATCGTGGATTCGGATTTTGCCAAGGAGCAGCTAATTCTGTTGCTGCGCGAGTGGTACATGCATCCGAACGGCCAGTTGCCAGCGTACGAGTGGGCTTTAGGAGATGTAAACCCGCCGGTGCATGCGTGGGCGGCGTGGCGAATCTACAAAATCGACCGGCGAATGCGCGGCGTGGCCGACCGGGAATTTCTGCAGCGGGTGTTCCACAAATTGCTACTGAATTTCACCTGGTGGGTAAACCGCAAAGATCCGGAAGGGCATAACATTTTCCAAGGTGGATTCCTTGGGCTCGACAACATCGGAGTATTTGACCGCTCGGCGCCACTGCCTACGGGCGGACATCTGGAGCAATCCGATGGCACCAGTTGGATGGGAATGTACTGCCTGAACATGCTGGCGATAGCGCTGGAGTTGGCGAAAGACGACATGGCGTACGAGGACGTGGCCAGCAAATTCTTCGAGCATTTCGTGCACATCGCCCATGCCATGAACGACATCGGCACGGATGGCCGGTCGTTGTGGGACGACGAAGACGGTTTTTACTATGACCTGCTGCACTTGCCGAACGGCGACGATCATTTCATGAAAATCCGCTCGATGGTGGGCTTGATTCCGCTATTCGCAGTGCAAACGCTGGAGCCGGAGGTGGTGGATCGTCTGCCGGGGTTCAAACGTCGAATGCAATGGTTCATCGATAATCACGCGGACGTTCCGGAACACATTGAAATGACACAGCGGTCTCCCCGCGGCGTACGCAGGCAGTTGTCCTTGGCGAACCGCAAGCAGTTGAAACGGATCTTAAAGCGCATGCTCGACGAGACGGAATTTCTATCGCCGCACGGTATTCGCGCCGTCTCCCGCTATCACTTGGATCATCCGTACGAGGTACAAGTGAACGGACACACCAACCGGGTGGACTATGAGCCTGCGGAATCAACCTCAGGAATCTTCGGAGGCAATTCCAACTGGCGCGGCCCCGTATGGTTCCCGCTGAATTATTTGCTGATCGAATCGCTGCAGAAGTTTCACCATTATTATGGCGAGGACTTCCAGGTGGAATGCCCCACGTATTCGAACCAACAAATGGATTTGTGGGAAGTTTCGGCGGAACTTTCGCGTCGCCTGACCCGCCTTTTTTTGCGAGACAAGGATGGCCGCCGCCCCTTCGCCGGAAACCACGATTTATTCAACAACGATCCACATTGGCGTGACCTGATTCTGTTCTACGAGTATTTTAATGGTGATAATGGTTCCGGCCTCGGCGCCAGTCACCAGACTGGCTGGACCGGGTTAGTCGCCAAATTGCTGGAACAAAGCGGAGAGTGAAATGTCCCTGCTCGCAGAGGTGCAGTTTGGCAGGGAAGTCTGCGGCGAACTGGAAATCGCGGAATCCCGGGAATGGCTGGTCACTAACGGGCTGGGCGGCTATGCCAGCGGCACCGTGGCGGGAACAACCACGCGGCGCTACCACGGATTGCTCATGGCGGCGCTGCAACCGCCAGTGAAGCGCACCATGCTGGTCAATGGGCTGGACGAAACCGTACGCTATTTGGACAACACTTTTTCTTTGGGAACCAACCGGTGGAACAGCGGATTCCTATCTCCCAACGGATATTTGCTGGCCGAGAGCTTTCATCTGGAAGGAACCAAGCCGGTTTGGCGCTACGCCTTGGAAGACGCGCTGCTGGAAAAGCGCGTATGGATGAAGCAGGGCGAAAACACCACGTACGTGCGCTTCAGTCTCGTGCGCGGGCGGGCGCCGGTGGATCTGGACGCTAAAGTTTTAGTGAACTACCGCGATTTTCATAACACTACCCGTGCGCCAGATTGGGCGACGCGGGTAGACGCAGTGCAGGGCGGCCTGCAAGTTGTGGTGTTTGAAGGTGCCACGCCCTTCCTTTTGCGCAGCGCGCGCGGGTCGTGGGTGGCGCGGCACGAGTGGTACCGCAATTACTCGTTGCCGGCGGAGCATGAACGAGGGCTGGACGACGAGGAAGACCGTTTGTATGCCGCACAGTTTCATTACCAACTTCATCCCGGCGAAAGCATAACCATAGTGCTGAGCACGGAAGCAAACACTTCGCTGGACGAGGAAGAAGCCGTCACCGCGCAATCGAACTACGACGTGAAGTTGTTTCAGAACTGGCAGGCCCAACACGCGAAGACGTGCGCCGTTTCCTCCGATGACGAACCCAGTTGGCTGTGGCAATTGGTGCTGGCGGCGGACCAGTTCATTGTTCGGCGAGAATTGCCAGACCAAGCCGACGGACAGAGCATTATAGCGGGCTATCACTGGTTCAATGATTGGGGCCGCGACACCATGATCGCGCTGCCAGGTCTGACGCTGACCATGGGCCGGGCGGCGGTTGCACGGAAGATTCTGCTTCCCTTGACGCGCTACGTGGATGCAGGAATGCTCCCGAATAATTTTCCGGACGCCGGACAAGCGCCTGCTTACAACACCGTAGATGCCACGCTCTGGTTGTTCGAAGCATTGCGGCAATATTTTGAAGCCACGCAGGATCTGGAAATTCTGCAGACCCTGTTTCCCGTGCTCACAGGAATTATCGACGCCCACGTAAGAGGGACGCGCTACAACATCAAGGTCGATCCGGCGGACGCACTGCTATATGCGGGGACTCCGCAAGTGCAGCTCACGTGGATGGACGCCAAGGTGGGCGATTGGGTGGTCACTCCGCGCACGGGCAAAGCCGTGGAAATCAATGCGCTGTGGATCAATGCGCTGGATACCATGGCGGGATTCGCGCGGGTTTTGATGCGTCCGGGCGAAGGTTATGAACGGCTGGTAGAGAAGGCCACGCGTAGCTTCCAACGCTTCTGGAACGCGGACCGGCAGTGTTGTTACGACGTGATCGACACGCCCTCGGGCGAGAGCGACGCCTCGCTACGGCCCAACCAAATTTTTGCACTTTCGCTACCGGTGTGTCCGCTCACCGCGCCACAGCAAAAGGGCGTGATCGATATCGTGGCGGAAGAATTGCTGACTTCGCACGGATTGCGCAGCCTCGGACCGAACGAACCGGGCTACAAGGCGCAATGTTCCGGCGGTCCGCGCGAGCGGGACTCCGCATATCACCAAGGAACCGTGTGGGGATGGTTGCTGGGGCCGTTCGCGCTGGCGCATTATCGCGTGTATCGCGATGCCGCACTGGCGCAAAGCTTTCTGGAGCCATTGGGACGGACGATTTCCAGCGGCGGACTCGGTACGCTAGGAGAAATTTTCTCGGGTGATCCGCCGTTCACTCCGGGCGGAGCGATTGCCCAGGCATGGACTGTGGCCGAAACGGTTCGAGCTTGGGAAGCGCTTAGCGCCGCGGCGTCACCGGCCGACTCGATTCCTGCGGAGAAACTTCAGTCGAGGCGTGGTGCCGGTTCGTAGAGTTCCACCAGCACTTTGTGGGGGCCCGGGGCGGTCAGCAAAAAGAAATTGATGCGCGTGCCGTCTGCGCCGGGGCGCGTGGCGGGATAGACGGGCTTCAGTGAGAATTTTTGCTGCAGGATTTGCGTGGCGCGATCGACATCTTTGCAGCGGAATTCCACCTGTTGCACGCCCTCCCCAAATTTTTGCAGGAATTTTGCGACCGCTCCGCTACCGCCCGAATCTTTGGAAGTCAGCACGTCCATGGAAAGGCCTCCCGGCAAGTGGAGTTCGAATTCCCGCGCATCTTGGTCGGGCGGAACCTCGGCCAGGTGCGGCGAACCCCAAGCTTCGTGGATTTTTTCGAAGCGTTCGGGAGTCACGGCGACGCCTACGGTCACGAAGGGATTGCCGCCTTCCAGGAGAGTGAAAATCTCCGTGTCTTCCCACCAGGGGAAGATCGCGTCATTCGCCAACGCGCGGCCGATGTGGTGAATTTCCGTGGCCGCGGTGACACGCGCTTCTGAGTTCGCGGAGCACATCCCGTCCATCGCGCGCTGCAATGAATCGTTCATAATTGTTCTCGTTGCTCTCCGCGATGAAGCCCCAAATTCACGTTAGATTTGCAGCGTTCCTGAGTCTTTCCGGCGGCCTGCCAACAGGGAAAGAGCCGTGGCCAGCAGTAGGATACTCCCAACGACAACGAGAGAAACCGGCACGGAAATCGACACCCACGGTTCGACGACCATCTTCAGCCCGATGAACATCAGGACCACCGCCAAGCCGTATCCAAGATAGCGCAAATATTGCAGCAAGTCTGACAGGAGAAAATAGAGGGCGCGAAGACCGAGAATGGCGAAAACGTTCGAGCTGTAAACGATAAACGGATCGCGAGTGATCCCGAAAATCGCGGGAATGGAATCCACCGCGAAGGTCACGTCCGAAATTTCGATGACCAGGAGAACCAGAAACAGCGGACTGGCGAATAGCTGCCCGGCCTGGCGAACGAACAGCTTCGGGCCGTGGTACTCGCTCGTCACACGCAGGTGTTTGCTGGCGAAGCGGAATACGGGATTCTTTTCGTAGTGGACTTGCTTGCCATGTTGCCACAGCATGTGCAACCCGGTGTACACCAGGAAGACGCCGAATGCCGGGAGGATCCAGTGGAAGCGAGCGATCAGGGCCGAACCCGCGGCGATCATGATACCGCGCATGATCAGGGCGCCGATAATGCCCCATTCGAGAACGCGGTGTTGCACCTTCTCGTCCACCTGAAACGCGCGAAAAATTACCAGGAAAACAAAAAGGTTGTCGACGCTGAGGGCCTTCTCGATGACATAACCCGTCAGGTATTCCAGGCCGCGCTCCGACCCATGCCAGTGCCAAACGAAATAGCCGAAGGCCATCGCCAAGCCGATCCAAATCACGCTCCAGAAGGCGGCCTCGCGGATTTTGATTTTATGTGCTTTGCGGTGGAAGACACCCAGGTCTAAGGCAAGTGCGACGAGAACAAAGGCATTGAAAGCGACCCAGAGCAGCGGTGTGCCCATGCTTGGCAGGATAACGTAAGGTGGGTGCCTTACGAAGAAGGAAAGGAAGGAAACGGAATTCAGTTTTATACGCGAACCAAGGTCTGTGGCGCGGTCACGGCGACGACCGCCGAGCATCGATGGCGTTAATGTTGGTCAATTCCACGTGAGTGGGAGGTCCGGCCAGGACGGTAACGGGCACGTCCCAGATAAGGCGTCGATCGCCCGAAGCGGCGTCCATGCCCAAGGTGCTCACCCAATAATTGCCAGGGCGAAGTCCGGTGATCAATGCCCGGCCGTCGAGATCGGTTTCGCCCTTTCCGGCGAGATACTTCACTTGAGCGGTGTCCGGGGCGACCTGCGCGACCTTATGGTTATGATTGATGTGGAGGGTGTCCCACGCGGTTTTGGGATTCACTGCGGTGAGTTCCAGTTCCATACCCTGGACGGTTATAGGATGAGCATCGATGAATTTTCGGGTGGCTGCGAGGTATTCTTCTTTCTGCTTTTGATATTTATCGGGATTCGACTCCTTCTCCGAATCGCGATACTTCGGCTGAGGAAGTCCCTTGGTGACTCCGCCGGCGTTGGAACGTTGATAGGCGGAAAAAAATTCAGGAACGTTCATGATGGCGTCGGTGGTGAAAAGCTGATCGTTGTCCGGCGAAGTGAGGTCCACGATATCGTGGGCCTTTAACCATGTTTTTAGTTCCGGCGAGCATTTCAGGCCGTCGATGAATTCGTCGCGCGTCGGCAGCACGTCTTGTCCTTCGACTTCCTTCACGATATCCGCAA
The DNA here is from genome assembly GCA_963759275.1 of Candidatus Acidiferrales bacterium. Taxonomy (GTDB): domain Bacteria; phylum Acidobacteriota; class Terriglobia; order Acidiferrales; family UBA7541; genus Acidiferrum. The sequence goes on from CAVWYZ010000011.1 coordinate 327,458, forward strand.
AGCTCTTGGTGAGAACGTAAAAATCGAACTGGCGAACGGGTTCGGGGCGCGCGCCGGTGGGAGTGATGCGGGCGAAGAGATCGATAGCGCCAGTGTTGCCTTGCGCGAACAGAGCCGCGGGAATAACAACCAGCGCGGCGAAAACCAAATGAGCACGTAGAAATTGTCGCATGTCGCTCATCGTAGCAGATTCATTTTGCAGCGCCGGGGTAAAGCGGGAAGTGTTGTCCAAACGGCCTAGGCCGACGAAGGTTGCCCGAAAGCTTCGTTCAGCCCGCGAATTGTGCGGAATTTCAAGAGCCAGCTATTCATAGCGCAAGGCGACGAGAGGGTCGAGATGCGTGGCGCGGCGCGCGGGCAACAGACAGGCTGTCGCGCCCACCAGCAGGACCACCGCGACCACCGCGGAGAACGTCAGTGGATCATTGGCCGGGACGCCCCAAATTTCACTGGCGAGCAATCCGGTGACGGCAAAGCTGATTACGAGGCCGACGAGAATTCCCGCGATCAGCAGAGCCAAGCCTTTGCGCAGGACCATGCGTAAGATATCGTCACGTTGAGCGCCAAGGGCCATGCGGATTCCGATTTCGCGAGTCTGCAACGACACGGCATAAGCCATCACGCTGTATACCCCAATCGCGGCGAGCAGCAGGCCGATTCCCGCAAACGCGCCGAGTGACACAAGACCAAATTCCGGTTGTGCATACGAATATCGCTGCAAATATGCTGTGAGTGTGCCCGCCTCGGAGAAGGCCACGTTGCGATCCACCGCCCAAATCTCTTCGCGGACATTCTTGAGCAGCAAGAGAGGATTCCCAGCCGTTCGCACGAGAATTGCGCGATTGGCATACGCGGTAATGGTGTAGGGGATGTAGGCTTGGGGCATCGGGGGGTCCTGTAAGCCCTGGTTCTTGGTATCCGCCACAACCCCGACTATTTCAAAAAACGCATCGTGGGGAGTCTGCTCAATCTTATCAAACACGTTGAACTTGAATTTCTGGCCGAGAGGATCGTCATTGGCGAAGAAACGGTTGGCGAAAGACTGGTTGACCACCGCTACGAAGCGCCCCGAATTTATGTCGTCCTCGGAAAGCAGTCTGCCGCGCAAAAGTGGAATCTTGAGAGTGCTGAAGTACCCGGCACTGCAGGTGTCCAACAAAGTGTCCCACGTATCGGAATGGGCTTTGGCCGGCACGGTAATTTCGCTTCTTCCCGCGTTGTAGGGAGGTAACGAAATTGTTTCTGTGGCGGATACGACGCCCGGCAGCGCCGTGATCCGGGCGAGCACCTGCTGGAAGAAGGATTTCCGCTGCTGCACGGTCGTGTAAGTTCCTCTCGGAAAAACGATTTCAGCGGCCATTACGTTGGAAGCGTCGAAGCCGAGGTGCACGTGGGTGAGCGCATAAAGGGTGCGCGTCATCAAGCCTGCTCCGGTCAACAGCACGATCGAGAGTGCGACTTCTACGATCACCAGGCTGGCGCGGAGCTTTCCGTGGCGAAACGTTCCGCCTGCGCCTTTTCCACTTCCCGCAAGTTGTTTGTTCAAATCCGCGCGCATGGCATGGATTGCCGAGGCCAGTCCACAGCCAAGCGTGCAGACTACGGTGATACCGACGGCAAACAATAGAACAACACCATTGAGCGTAAGTTCGGCTTCGCCGGGAAGCATGGCAGGAATCACCGCAGCAACCATCCGGATGCCCGCATAGGCGAAGAGGCATCCCAAAGCGCCGCCCGCCGCTGCCAGAACGAAGCTCTCCACCAGAAGTTGCCGGGCGAGTCGCGCACGGCTGGCGCCTAGCGATGCACGGATGGCAATCTCTTTTTCACGGACAGTGGCGCGTTCGAGAAGCAAGTTCGCCACATTGCTGCACGCGATCAGAAGCAGCATGGCAACCGCAGCGAGCAGGACATACAAAATATTCTTAGAGTCGCCGACCACATCACTGGCCAACGAATCAGTCCAGATAGAGAAACGCTTTGGATAGTCGTCCGGATAGACTTTGGCGAGACCTCGGGCGATCACGTCAATGTCCGCGGCCGCGGCTTGCAGCGTGACGCCCGGCTTGCGCCGCTCCTCGGCAACCAGATAGCGCGGACGGTTGTACTCGTCTTTCGAATTGATGGCATTGCGGCTCAAGCCGAGTGGCAAATAAACCGCCGCGCCAAAATAACGGAATCTTGGGGGCATGATGCCCACGAGAGTTCTGGACTCGCCATTCAACGTGAACACGGAACCCAGGATTTTCGAGTCGCCTCCAAACTGTTCTTGCCAGGTGCTGTAGCTCATGACAAATACCGGAGGCGCATTGGGCTTGGCGTCGTCATCCGTTATCCAGCGGCCGAGCAGTGGGGGAACGCCCAGAAAGGGAAACGTGTTTGTCGTAATGAAGGCGCCCTGCATTTGCTCAACACCGCCTTTGGACGAATACAGCACGTCGGTGTATGCGGTGCCCACGATGTCTGTGAAGACGTGGTTCTGTTCGCGATAGTCGAGGAATTCGGGAAATTTAAACGCGCCGCGGCCGCGGTTGCCTGGTTGCGTTGCGTCGTGAATCTGAAAGATCGAGATCCCGTTGGCATCTTTGTAGGGGAACGGGTTCAACAAGCCGTCATACACGACACTGAAAACGATGGTAGATGTGCCGATCCCGAGCGCCAGCGCGAAAATGGCCAAGAGCGCAAAACGGCGATCTTTGAACAGAGTTCGGATGCCGTAGCGACAGTCGGACACGACAGAGCGAAGCCAGTCGCCAATCCGTTCCGCGCGGACCTGTTCTTTTAGTTGCTCGATGCCGCCCATTTCAATGCGCGCGGCGCGTTCCGCCTGTTTCGGAGACATCCCTGCCCGATTGTTTTGTTCGATTAGCATTCCCAGATGTGAGCGAATTTCTTCATCGAGGTCGGCATCCGTACGCGCGGGCGAAAACAGGTTGCGTAGGCTGGCGCGCAGTCTCATGAGAAGCGGCATAGGCGTTTCCTATCGAGAGTCTATAGGGATAGTATTTATCGACATATAGAATGTCAATAGGAGATGCTCTGGAATACTGCGATAGCTCATTGCGTGTGGGTGTTGCTTAGTACAGGCGGAAGTTGACTTCGAAGGTAACGATTGTAGGAACCGGCTTGCCGCCGGCGCCCGTGGCGGCTTTGCAACGCCAGGTCTTTAGCGTGGTGATGGTGTTTTCGTCTAGGCCTAGGCCGGGGCTCTTGATCAGCTTGAGATTCGACAGGTGGCCATCAAGATTAACAATCGCTTCCACCAGCACGATGCCGGAATATTTCGCTTTGCGCGCTTCCTCGGAATACGGTGGGTTTGGCATATAGAAGCAACTGGGCATGCCAACGCCGTTCACGCCCGCATGGAACGCGCCGCCGCCCGTGCCACCACCTTCGCCGGGGCCAAGTCCGCCACCACTGCCGCTGCCGATTCCGCCGCCCTCGCCTGAACCGATGCCGCCACCGCCGCCCGGTCCATTGGACATATTCACGGCCGCGGCCATGGGATCGCCAAAATTGGAAAGGTTGGGATTCGCGACCTTGAGATCCGGGGGTCCGAGGAGCGTCGGATCCATTGCGAGCTTAGGATTCGGATTCTTGATCACCGCCGTTGGCGGAGTGAATTGCGTCATGCTAAAACGCGGAGCCTTACCCTTTGTCGCGGGCGTTGGTGAGCGATCACCACCGCCACCACCACCACCCGCTTTGTCCGCACCGGCGGGCAATTTCGCGATGTAGGGTGAAATGTCGAGTGGCGTCATATCGATCTGCTTGTTCACCGCTTTGGTCGGAGTGGTCAGGCCGATAATGAACGGGGTGATCAGAAGCGCGATAACGCCAGCGTGAACCGCGAAGGCAATCGCCTGGGTCCAGCCGAAGTTCTCGTCCTTACTCCAAATGTCTTTGACGTTGACCGGCTGGATGCCCGGCGGCAGCGCCGCTGGTTTCGGTGGATTGAAGAAATCCTTGATACGGTCGCCGAAACCGCCAAAGTTCCCACCCCAATCAACTTCCAGGCGCTTGTTAACTACGTTCTTGGGTGCGGCTGGCGCAGAGAGGAAGAACTTCAGGTTTTCCTTCATGCCAGAGCCGAAGGAATTCCTGGTGAACGGAGCATCCGGGCGCTCAATCACTTTGACGGGGCGCTCGAACAGGAATTGCTTCAGGTTCGACCAGAAATTATCGGGAATCAGGATAGCGGGCGTGCCGAAATCCGGCAGTGCAGACGAGGGTACGGGTACGACTTCCTCGGGGCCCGTGCGCTTCGGCTTACTGAGTTCGTCGGGAAGGAGGTTAATGAATCCAGGCACCTTTGTCCCTCTGTTCAATTAGACGCGGATTGGCCGCCAAATGTTCTGCACCAGCCGTTATGATTCGCGCTGCCCGGGAAAGGTTGCGCGGTCCCCCACGGCTGACACCGCTTCGAGAAGTATTGTAACATAGGCGGTTACACTGCTTTCCGCATTTTCCCGCCGTACAACAGAGGCATGCGACCTTTGCCCGGTCCCCCAGGGGAGTGGCGGCGTTAGAAGGGAATAACAAAGCTGGAACTATGGCCGAACCACTGGAACTGAAGAAGACACTCAACTTGCCGAAGACCGACTTTCCCATGAAGGCGAGTCTGCCGCAGAACGAGCCAAAACAACTCGCGGCGTGGCAAGAGTCCAAGCTCTACGAGCGCATTCTACAGGCGCGCCAAGGCAAGCCTCTCTTCGTGCTCCATGATGGGCCGCCCTATCCGACCGGTACGATTCATCTGGGCACCGGCCTGAACAAAATTTTGAAAGACATGATCGTGAAGTCCAAGAGCATGGCGGGGCACTACGCGCCGTACGTGCCGGGATGGGACTGCCACGGGTTGCCGATCGAAACGCAGGTCGAGAAAGAACTGGGCGGCAAAGGGAAAGTGCCACCGGCGGAATTCCGGCAGCGCTGTCGCGAATACGCGACGAAATATGTAGAGCAGCACAAGCGGGATTTCCAGCGACTGGGCGTGTTTGGGCGCTTCAACGATCCGTATCTGACGATGAGCCATCAGTATGAGGCCACGATCGCCAGTGCGTTTCTCGATTTCATGGAAAAGGGCTATGTCTATCGCGGGCGCAAGCCGGTCTACTGGTGCATCTACGACAACACGGCGTTGGCGGAAGCGGAAGTAGAATACGAAGATCACACCAGTCCATCGATTTGGGTGACTTTCAATGTGGTGGGAGGCGGAACAGGAGCAGCGGGTGCGAAGGTTGGCTCCGATGTTTCCGCGGTCATCTGGACCACGACACCATGGACGATTCCGCACAACCGCGGGTTGGCGTTTCATCCCGATTACGAATATGTAGTGCTGCAAACGGAAAAAGGCAAACTGCTATTGGCAGCGGATCGCGTGGCCGCGTTGCAGGCGGATTGCGATCTGAAGGAAGCCAAGGAACTGGGCCGGTTCAAAGGGCAAGATTTCGAGGGAATGAAATTTCAGCACCCGTTCCTGCCCATTCAAGTGCCGGGCGTGCTCGCCGATTACGTAACGCTGGATCAAGGTAGCGGCATTGTGCACACCGCTCCAGGGCATGGCGCGGAAGATTTTGTGACCGGCCAGAAATATGGATTGGAAGTTTACGCTCCGCTTGATGATCGCGGCGTGTATCTGGAAGGCTTGCCGGAATATAAGGGCAAGGACATTTTCGCGGCGAATCCGATTATCGTGAAACTCCTGGCGGACCGTGGCGCGCTGTTGGCTAATCATCCTTATAAGCATACGTATCCACACTGCTGGCGCTGCCATAATCCCGTGATTTTCCGCGCCACGGAGCAGTGGTTCATCAAGATGGACCAGCCGAAAAAGGGCGCCACCGAAACATTTCGCCAGGAAGCTCTCGCACAGATCCCCACGGTGAAGTGGCTGCCGGCGTGGGGTCAGGATCGCATGTACGAAATGATCGAGAAGCGGCCGGACTGGTGCGTGTCGCGGCAACGATTCTGGGGCACCCCGATCATCGTGTTTTATTGCGATGCGTGCGGCACGCGCCTGGAAGATTTCACCGCGCTACGAAACGTGGTGAAGTGGTTCGAAAAAGAAGGCGCGGACGCCTGGTACAAACATTCGGCGGAAGAACTGTTGCCTCCAGGAACGAAATGCCACTGCGGCGGCACGAAATGGCGTAAGGAAAACGACATTCTGGATGTGTGGTTCGATTCCGGCTCTTCCCACCTGGCGGTGTTGAAGGGGAACGAATGGCCCGCGGACATTTATCTGGAAGGCCCGGACCAGTATCGCGGTTGGTTCCACAGTTCGCTCCTGATTGCGGTAGGCGTACGCGACAAGGCGCCCTATCGCGGGGTGGTGACGCATGGCTGGACCCTGGACGAGCAGGGGCGCCCCATGTCCAAATCGCTCGGCAACGTGGTGCTGCCCTCCGAGATTTGCGACAAGTGGGGCGCGGATTTGCTGCGCTTGTGGGTCGCCTCTCAGGAATATCAGGCGGACGTGAAGATGAGCGAGCGGGTAATGACCCAGCTCAGCGAGGCGTACCGCAAGATTCGCAACACCTTTCGCTTCGCGTTGGGCAACCTGAACAACTTTGATCCGACTCGTGATGCGTTGCCGAACGCCGAACTGGACGAGATGGACCAGTGGATGCTCGAGCGCACTGCCGACCTGGTGAAGCGCTGCCGCGAATGGTATGCCGCTTATGAGTTTCACCGGATTTACCACGCGATTCACGATTTTTGCGTGGTGGATCTCAGCGCGTTTTACTACGACGTGCTGAAGGACCGGTTGTACACGAAGGCGCCGAATAACAAGTCCCGCCGTTCCGCGCAGACAGCAGTGTGGAAAATCACCAGCGCACTGGTGCGGTTGGCGGTGCCGATTCTGGTGTTTACGACCGAGGAAATCTGGAAGTACTTTCCTAAGGCGGCGGACGAACCGGAAAGCGTTCACATGGCGCTGTTTCCCAGCGAAGCGGAACTGCGCACCGGAATCGCGCCTGGAAAAGTGGATACATGGGAATTGCTTGGCCGCGTGCGAAGTGAAGTGTTGAAGGCTCTGGAGGTGGCGCGCAACGAAAAGAAGCTGATCAATTCCGGTCTGGAAGCGAAAGTACTGCTGAACGCTGATCTGGAATTAAAGGCGAAGCTGAAGCATTACTTGCCGCAATTGCCGGGACTGTTCATCGTGTCGCAAGTCGAATTGATCAATGCCGGTGCCGGTGAGTTCAAGTCAGATACCGTGCCCAGCCTGGAAGTGACGGTACAGCGCGCGGATGGCAAAAAGTGTGAGCGCTGCTGGAATTATTCGACCCACGTTGGCGAGAATTCACGCTATCCGACAATTTGCGAACGGTGCAGCGAAGCCATAGCGGAGATCGAGGCGGCCGATGGAGGGAAGTAGAGGGAGCGCAGGGCGGGAAGGCAGTGAAGGAACCGGGAATTCCCTGGTCTCCTTTGCGTCCTTCATCTCCTTAGCGTCCTCAACTTCTTTTTGTCGATGATTTTTCCGCGGCGTTTGCGCTGGCTTTGGCTGACGTTGGGAGTGGTCTTTCTGGACCGCGCTTCGAAGGCCTGGATTGACTCGCGTCCCGAAGAGTATTTTCCCCACACACTGATGGCCAATTACATCGACATTATCCGTTCGCACAATCCGGGAATTGCATTCAGTTTTTTTGCCGATCCTTCCTCTACGGTGACTCGCTATCTGCTCATCTTTGGATCCGTGGTAATCATCGGAATTATCGCGTCGCTGCTGGTGGCCAGCAGGCAATTGAATTCCTTGAGCGCCGCGGGATTGGCGTTGCTGCTGGCCGGTGCGACCGGCAATGTGACGGACCGTATCATTCACGGCGCGGTAACGGATTTTCTGCAAGTGTGGTTGCGTTTTCTGCCGTGGCGCCTTTTCAATCCCTGGCCCACCTTTAACGTCGCCGATTCCGCGGTGACCATCGGTGCCATCCTGATTGTTCTTGATGTACTATTCTTTCAGCAACATCCCGCAAAAACGTAGCTGATAAAACGTTTGTCCCGCGTTCGCTCCAGATCAAAGGAAGGGCCATGGCTCCCCGTATATTCGGAATATCCCGCAGAGAATTTCTCGGTGGCATGATCGGTGCAGCGGCGTTAGGTTCACTGCCGGGTGCCGGGCGCATGTTCGGCGCATTTCCGGAAGCCCACAATGTCTTCGTGCCTTATCAGTTTCCCAAGGATTTTCTGTGGGGAGTGGCAACCGCGTCATACCAGATTGAAGGCGCGTGGAATGCCGATGGCAAGGGCGAATCGATCTGGGATCGTTTCACGCACACCGTGGGTAAGGTGAAGGGAGGCGATACGGGCGACGTAGCCTGCGATTCCTACCATCGCTACAAAGAGGACGTGGAACTGGCCAAGAAACTTAACCTAAAAGGCTATCGTTTCTCGATTTCCTGGCCCCGCATTCAAGCCAACGGCACCGGTCAGGCGAACTCAAAGGGACTGGATTACTACAAGCGGGTAGCCGATGAGTTGCGCAAGGCGAATATTCGCCCGCTGGCGACGCTGTATCACTGGGACCTTCCGCAAGCCCTGCAAGATGCCGGGGGCTGGCCGAATCGCGACGTGGCCGGGCGTTTCACGGACTATTGCGAAATGGTCACGCGCGCGATGGGCGATCGCATAACGGACTGGTGCATCTTCAATGAGCCGTGGGTGTTCACCTTTCTGGGCTATTCGCGAGGCGTGCATGCTCCCGCGCTGAAGGATTTCGATGCGACCATGCGCGCTACACATGTGGTCAACATCGCCCAGGGCCAGGCGTTTCGCGCGATCAAATCCGTAAATCCCAAGTTCCGGGTGGGCACGGCGTTCAGTATGTCTAATTGCGAGCCGGCCACTTCGAGCGCACAGGACAAAGCCGCGGCCGAGCGCGCCCATGCCATCGGCAATATCTGGTTCGTGAATCCCGCGCTGAAGGGCGAGTACCCGAGCGCGTTTCCCGGCGGGAATCCGTACGAACTGATGGGCGTAAGGCCGGGCGATATGGAATTGTGCAAAGCGCCGCTGGATTTTCTCGGCATCAATTATTACCGGCGCGAAATGGTCTCCGCGATCCCGGTGGGTGCCGGTGAAGCCTCTGCGGGCGCTTACGCCTTCGATGCATTTGAAGGTCCGATCACGCAGTTTGCTTGGGAAGTGTGGCCAGACAGCTTCTACGAATTGCTGATGCGTATCACACGGGAGTACAACAAACCAGTAATGGAGATTACAGAGAATGGCTGTTCGTATCTGGATTCGCCGGATGAGCAGGGCAAGGTACCCGATCAGCGCCGAATGGATTACACGCGGGGCTACCTGAGCGCATTGGGCCGCGCGATGAAGGATGGCGCGGACGTGCGCGGCTACCATCACTGGAGCCTGATGGATAATTTCGAATGGGCGGAAGGATTTGCGCAGCGCTTCGGCCTGATCTACGTGGACTTCCGCAGCCAGCGCCGCACCATCAAGGATTCCGGCCACTGGTATGGAAAGCTGGCAGCTTCTGGCATCCTGACATAGCGGAAGGGCCCGGCGGCTGGTCGGAACGCTTCTGCGGTAAACTCTCCGCGTGACGGAAACCTCGCAAATTGAGTTTGTAGTGACGTTGGAAGAGGCGGCGCTGCGCCTGGACCGCGTCGTGGTGCAGCACGTCCCGGAACTATCACGGACGCGAGTGCAGGAATTGATCGAGGAAGGGCTGGTGCTGCTGAACGGCAAAGCAGCCAGAGATTCGCACAAGGTGCGCGCGAACGATGTGATCCAAGTGGTACCGCGGGAGCGTCCGGCGCTGCTCGCGGAACCGGAAGCAATTCCCCTTGACGTGCTGTTTGAGGACGACGATGTCATCGCCATTAACAAGCCGGCGGGAATGAGCGTTCACGCAGGCGCCGGAGAAGCCCACGGCACGCTGGTAAATGCGCTCTTGGGCCGTGGGCAAGCGTTGTCGCAATCGGATGATCCCCTGCGCCCAGGTATCGTGCACCGACTGGATAAAGAAACCTCGGGAATCTTGCTGGTGGCGAAAAACGATTTCGCGCATGCCAAACTTTCCGAGGCCTTCCGGCAACGGACCATCCGAAAAATCTATATCGCCTTGGTGCAGGGAAGCATGAATGAAGAGAGCGGGCGCATCGAACTGGCGATTGCGCGCGATCCGAACCGCCGTACACGCATGACCGCGACCCGCGCGAGCCTGCTCCCGAATTCGCGCCCGGCGCGCACCGACTGGCGCGTGCTGGCCAGGATCGACTCCACGAGTCTGCTGGAGATACAACTCCATACCGGGCGCACCCATCAAATTCGCGTACACTTTTCCGCTCTGCGCCATCCGGTTGTGGGCGATACTCTGTACGGCGCGGCGGGGCAATTTCACGTTGGCCGCACCTCGCTTCCTTCGCTCGGCCGCAATTTTCTGCACGCCGCGAAGATCACATTTGCCCAACCGCACTCGGGCAAGTCGATCGAGATTTCCGCGCCGCTCCCGGTGGAGTTGCGCGACTATCTGCGGAAGCTGGGAGAGGCGGCAGGAGAAAGCGCAAGTCGCATTGACGCTGCATTGAAGGGCTTCTTATAATCGGAACACATGCGAACCAAAACACTCGGCGTTCTGTTGCTATTGCTTTTGTGTGGGGTTGCGCCGTTCTTTGCGCAACAGCCACAGAGCCCGGCCGCTCCTGCGAAACCGCCCGCCGCGCCGCCAGCGGCAGCCCAAGAGCCGCAGGTCCAGAAAAGTCAGACGACCATTCCGGTCACGGTCAACCTGGTGGATGTCTTGTTCACCGTGTTGGACCGCCGCAATAAGCTGGTGCCAGGCTTGGAGCAAAGCGACTTCAAAGTGCTGGATGACAACGTGCCGCAGGACATTCGTTACTTCAGCAAACAGAGCGGGCTGCCGTTGCGCATCGGGATGCTCATGGATACGTCGAACAGCATTCGCGACCGCCTGAAGTTCGAACAAGACGCCGCGGACAATTTCCTGTTCAGCGTGCTGCGCCGGAATAAAGATGAAGCATTCGTGATGACGTTCGACGATGAGCCCCAGATTCTGCAGGGATTCACGGGAGACGCTGGATTGCTGCGCGACAATATTCTGCGCACCCGCGCCGGCGGCGGCACCGCGGTTTATGACGCGATCTACACCGCCTGCGCCAATGAGTTGAGCCATCCTCCCAGGCCGCCCGGCGATCAGCCCGACGTGGTGCGCCGCGTGATGATTCTGATCAGCGACGGCGAAGACAATCTTTCAACGCACACGCGTGCGGAAGCCATCGAAATGGCGCAGCGTACCAGCGTCGTAATCTACACCATCAGCACCAGCACGCAATGGGTGACTCTGGACGATCCCAGCAAAGAGAAGACCGGCAATCGCAAGTATCACCTGACGGAAGGCGACAAAATTCTCCAGGATCTGGCCGACGAAACCGGCGGACGTTCCTTCTACCCTTACCATGTGGACGACCTGGACCAGTCCTTCCAGGACATTGGCGAGGAACTGCGCAACCAGTACTCCATTGCGTACAACCCGACGAACCATGCGGTCGACGGTCGCTATCACAAGATCAAGATTGAAACGCCACAACACAAGGGCTACCAGGTACGCGCGCGGCGCGGTTACTATGCTCGGCCAAACAACGACAGCACCAAGCCCGCGGGAGCGGTGAAGTAATTATTTCGATTCGTCGTGAAGCAGTACGGCGTCGGATTCGGCTTCACCTGATTCGATGGCGACGCGTGAGCCGTCTGGCGAAAACACAAAACGAAAGATTTTGTCCTTTCGGGAGTGGGTAAGTTGGCGGCGGGCCTTGCCGTCCAGCGGTTGTAGCCACAGGTTGTCCACGCCTTTTTCTCGAACGACGTAAACCACACCCTTGCCGTCCGGCGCGTAAGCAATTTCGTTGGGCAACGCGCGCTGATCCACGTCGCTGTACGCCATCTGGTGCGTTTCCACGTTGTCCACGCGCAGCATCAACTTGTGGTCCAGTTCGCGCAATTCTAGTGACACGATTTCTTTGCCGTCGGGCGAAACGCTGTACGCGCCGGTGGCGTGTTTCACCACCGTCTCTGGCGAACCGCCATCGACCGAGATGCGCTTCACATAACGACTATCGGCGTTATCGACGTAATAGACCCAATTTCCGGTCGCAGCGCACGAAGGCTCCTGATCATTCAGTCCGGTAGTGAGTTGTTTCAGGTTGGTGCCGTTCAAATCCATGCGCGAGAGATTGGCGGAAGCGATGCTGGTGCCGCCAAGCAGCCGAAACACAATATAGCGGCCATCCCCACAAACAGCCACTTGGTCTGGAACATGTTTCGGATCGGCGTGGAGCGTGGTCTCCTCTCCTTTTTCGCTTACGGCCTTAATGTTGCCGCCCTGCGGAATGAGCAGGCGGCCGTCCGGCATCCAACTCCACCGCCATATGGGCAATTGTGATTGCAACGGCACCGGATGCGAAAGGTCCGGATCGCTGGCCGGTGCCAAACTCAGATTCAGGTGCAACTTGCTTTGAATGGCCGCCAAAGTCTTGCCGTCTTTGGCGATGCCCACTTTGCTGTAATCGTTCGTGTCCGCGGTCAAGTCGCGATAATCGCCGCCGGGATAGCTGATGTAGCCGATTTGCGCTTGCATGTGTTCGGCGTCGGCTTCCACGGTACTGGCAATCAGGGCCGTGCCGTCGGGCATCCACGCGGGGCCGTGATAGATGTGGTCCGGGGAGATCGCCACCGTCTGCTCCTTGCCGGTGGCGGGATCCACCGCGAGGAAACCGCCCAGGGCATCGCGGCTGGGCTGCACAATAGGAATCACAATCGTTTTTCCATCTGGGGACCACGCGGGAATGTAGCTATCGCTCAGCAACGCGTGCTTGCGGAAAATGGCTTTCTCGATCGTGCCATCGCTCTTTGCCAGCCATAAATCCCAGTCCGGCGAGTCGTGCAGTTCGCGCAGAAAAACGAAATGCTGGCCGTCGGGAGAAAAACTGACCGGACTGTCAACATCATCCACGATCACCCGCGGCGCGCCACCCAGGACGGAAGCGCTGTACAGCTGAGATTCCGCTTCATTCTCCTCATCGCGGCGTAGAAAGTAGATGTAATTCCCGTCCGGAGAAAACGAAAGCCCTTGATACCTAGTACGCGCCGGGGCCACCACCTGCTTGTTGGTCATCGAAGGGATGTGCCGCAGCCACAGCGATTGTTCGCCGGCTTCTTCGAGGGCCTGCAGGAGATATTTGCCGTCAGGCGAAATGGCCACCTGCGATATGTGTCCGTTATTGGAGACATTTTCAATCGAGAATTTGGCGAAGGGTAATATTTTGGGTTTCTGCTGCATCTTGACGAATTCGAACACGCCATACACCGCGGCCACGCCAACCACCAGCAGCCCCAAAATAATGGCTCCCGCGCCCAACTTATTCTTTTCTGCTGCTTCCACCAGGACTTTCCCGCTGCCTGTACGCGTGGGGCTTGCTGACGATGCCGTCGCACCGGCAGGATCGCTGCCAGAGGTACGAACGGTTCCGCTCGTGGAACGCGCGGCGGTCACCGTCGAGTCGGAACTTGGGCGCCCCGGCTCCAACTCGCGTTGCAGGCGCTTCAGGTCAGCGCGAAGCTCGGCGGCCACCTGGTAGCGGAAGTCCTTGTCCTTTTCCAGCAGCTTGTTAAGGATGCGTTCAAGTTCCGCGGGAACATTGCTATTCAGCTGCACCGGCGAAACCGGGGCGCTGTGCAGTATGTTGCCGAAAATTACCGCGCTGGTGGAACCCGGAAAAGGAAGTGTTCCGGTCACCGCCTGGTACAGCACGGAGCCGAGGGAAAACAGATCGCTGCGCGCATCGAGCACTTCGCCACGGGCCTGCTCCGGGGACATATAGGCGATCGTGCCGACGGTGGTGCCGGGGCTGGTGAGGAAAGCGTCCTTCGAGGGTGCGATGGTTTCGCCTTCGTCGGAGCCGTCAGGCTCAAGCAGCTTGGCCAGCCCGAAGTCGAGAATTTTGGCAGTGCCGCGATCGGTTATAAACAGATTGGCGGGCTTGATGTCGCGATGAATGATGCCTTTTTTGTGCGCGGCATCGAGGGCGTCGGCGATTTCAATACCGAGAGCGATAGTTCGCGGAACCGGCAGCGGGCCACGGGCGAGCGTTTTTTCCAGAGACTCGCCTTCGAGCAATTCCATGGCGATAAACGTCCGGCCTTCGTGCTCTTCGATGGCGTGAATGATGCAAATTCCGGGGTGGTTCAGGGCCGAGGCGGAACGCGCCTCGCGCAGGAAGCGCTCGACGGCCGCAGGATCCTTTGTGCTGCTATCCTGCAGGAATTTCAGGGCAACCCGTCGGCCCAATCGGGTGTCCTCGGCTTCGTAGACGAGGCCCATACCGCCGCTGCCAAGTTGGCGAAGAATACGATAGTGACCTACAGACTCATTGAGCATAGGGGGACATGGCGACGCCGAAAAAATGTCGCCTTGCGATACTAGCCAACGCGCTGCGTGCGGTCAACGTAGGCTTTGCGGGTCCTTCTCGTTTCTCGCTCCGGAATCGCTCGATCGCGTCTCTGCCTCTACTCTTTTGTCTGCGCGTGCTACCATGTGCGCAACACAAGGTGTCCCCGATGAGCCAATCCAAAGTGGAATCCCCTGCCTTCCAGCAGGCGCTGTTGAAGAGCGAACGCCTGCGCATTCTTATAGTGCTCAGCGCTATCGGCGCGGCGTTTCTGGTGCGCACGATTCGGACCATCATCGTCGCCGGTCGCGAAGATTTTCGATTGTGGATTGTTACCAGCGTGTTGCTGGCGGTGTTTGTTCTGTACGAATTCCTGATGCTGCGTACGGTGAATCACGCCATTCAAGTTTCCGGCAGTCTGCGGCGCGCAACCTGGATCAGCAACATCCTTATTGAAACGTGCTTACCGGCTATCGCCCTCGCTTTGCTGTCGAGTGCATCCATCGAGCCCGCTTACCGTCCTCTCGCGAATCCCACCGTGCTCGTGTTCTTCATATTCATCATCCTGTCGACATTGCGTCTGAACCCCATCGCGTGTGGGCTGTCCGGTCTGGTGGCGGCGGCGAGTTACCTTTGCGCGGCAATTTATCTCGGGTGGAAGCCTTCGTTCGCTGCGGGAACCTCGCTGCTCTCCCCGGAAAAAATGGTTATCGGATATGTCGTGACCTTTTTGGTTGGCGGTTTCGTGGCCGGAGCCGTAGCCGGCGAGATTCGCAAGCAGGTAGACGCAGCGTTGCGCGAAGCAGAGACCCGGCGGCAAGTTGACCGGCTGAAACACGACCTGGACGTGGCGCGCTCGATCCAGCAATCGCTTCTCCCCACGAATTCTCCGGAGATTCAGGGTTTTGAAATTGCGGCATGGAACCAACCGGCGGACCAGACCGGCGGTGACTACTACGACTGGCAATTATTACCGAGCGGCAAACTGGTTGTGGCGCTGGCCGACGTGACGGGTCACGGGATCGGGCCCGCACTGCTCGCCTCGGTGTGCCGCGCCTACGCAAGATCCAATTTCACGATGGACGACGGCCTACTGGAATCGATGACCCGCATTAACGCGGCCTTATCGGGTGATGTGGGAGAAGGCCGCTTCGTCACCTTTGTAGCCGCGATCTGCAGCCCCACTGACTCCAAAGTGGAATTGCTTTCTGCGGGTCACGGGCCGCTGTTTGTCTATCTGTTGCGCGAGGATCGCTTCGACGAAATGGGCGCGCAAGGTTTGCCATTTGGCATATCGCCGACTCTCGTTTCGGATCCGCCGCAGGTTCTGGATTTTCGTCCGGGCGACATGTTGATTCTAACCACGGATGGATTCTTTGAATGGGCCAAGGCCGACGGCGAGCTCTTTGGAACCAAGCGAATGGAGGACAGCATTCGCGCGACGAAAGAAAAGCACCCACGCGAGATTATCAAGTCGCTCTACGATGCGGTCCTGCTATTCTCCAGTGGCACCGCCCAGCAAGACGACCTCACCGCCATAGTCATCAAACGCACCTGATTGCAGCGGCACGCCGACCTGGTCTCCCCAAGGACCGCCACGGTTTCAGACGCCATGAGGGTCCGTCAGGCGAGCGGTGGTGCCCAAGGCCACAGCCACAACCAGATCCAGAATACCCAGCACCTGCCAAAGCAAGAACGCACCGCGGTGACTGGGCGTTGCGAACTTCCATGCCACAAATACGGCGCTCGCTCCAAAAGCCATATCGCCATATCCGGCAGGCCACGTATGTGGGAGGAGACAGAGACACCTTGACTATCTACAGTCGATAATGTAGATAGTCATAGTATGGGAAAACCTAACGATCTTGTGCAGGGCACGCTGGACCTTCTAATCCTCAAAACCATTGCGCTGGAACCCAAACACGGCTGGGCCATCGCCAAGCGCATTCAGCAGATTTCGCGGGAAGTGCTGCAAGTGCAGCAGGGCTCGCTGTATCCGGCGCTCAACCGGCTCCAGGAAAAAGGCTGGATCAAAGCCAAATGGGAAGAGAGCGACACCGGCAGGCAGGCGAAGTTTTATTCGTTGACGGCGGCCGGGCGCGTGCAACTGGAAAAGGAAGAAGCAAACTGGAATCGCTTGTCGGCGGCAATCAATCTTGTTGTGAAAACGTCGCAGGGGTGAGGCTATGGCGTGGACTGACAGAATGTGGCGGCGGTTACAAACGTTGTTCCGGCGCGAGCGCTTCGCGAAAGAGCTAGACAAAGAAATTCAATTCCATCTCGACGCGCAAATTGCCGAATACGTCGCCGCCGGAATGAATCCGGAAGAGGCTCGCCGCTCTGCTATGAAAGCATTTGGGAGCGGAACGGTGATGAAAGAAGACGCTTGGGAGACGTGGGGCTGGACGTGGCTGGAGCAGATTGGTCAGGATACGCGCTACGCGTTGCGGCAATTGCGGAAGACCCCGGGATTCACGGCGTCGGCGGTGCTGGCGCTGGCCCTAGGAATAGGAGCGAACGCGGCGATTTTCACGTTGGTGAATGCCGTGCTAATGAAAAACCTGCCGGTGACCGATCCGAAAACCTTGATTCGCCTAGGCAACGATAGCGATTGCTGCGTAAATTCTGGCGCGCTCGATGACGGCAATAACACACTTTTTTCGACCGAAGTCTACGAACGCCTAAAGAACGACGTACCCGAGTTCGCGGACCTGGCAGCGATGGAGGCAGGTTTCGAATGGAGGCCGATAGTCGCGCGACGCGACGGCACGCGCGAGAGTGCTCGTTCGGCGATGGGCGAGTTTGTGTCTGGAAATTATTTCCGGACGTTCGGGCTACGGCCCCAGGCAGGAAGGTTGATCTCTGACGCCGACGACCGTAAGGGCGCGCCGATGGTTGCGGTAATGAACTACGACACGTGGAAGAACGACTATGCCAGTGATTCGTCCGTCGTTGGCAGCACGTTCTGGATCAATACGAAAGCAGTCACGATTGCGGGCGTCGCACCAGCGGGATTTTTTGGAGACCGGTTGTCGAGTACGCCGCCAGAGTTTTATTTTCCCATCGAGACCATGCCCGTGCTGGCGAATGCTCCTTTTGTGCATGACCCAGACCAGCGATGGCTGTACATGATCGGCCGCGTGAAACCCGGAATCTCCACGGCGGCTTTGCAGCAAAAGATCAGTACGTTGGTGAAGCGGTCCTTGGCGGAAACGAAATCGTATTCGTCGGAGCAGGGCAAAAAATCACTGGAAAAGACCCATGTGGTGTTGACGCCGGGCGGCGCGGGCATTCAAGCCTTGCGAGAGCAGTACGAATCGAACCTGCGGCTGTTGATGATTGTGTCCGGTCTGGTGCTGTTGATTGCCTGCGCCAACATCGCGAACTTATTGTTAGTGCGTGGGATGAGGCGCAAAGTGGAATTGTCTTTGCGGACAGCGCTGGGCGCGGCACGCGGAAGAATTATACGGCAACTGCTGACGGAGAGCGTGGTGCTGGCGAGTCTTGGCGGAATCGCGGGTCTCGCCGTCGCCTATGCGGGCGCGCAAATGCTCCTCACGTTGGCGTTTCCGGGAGCGCAGGGCATGCCGATTCACGCCACCCCATCGCTCGCCGTACTGGGTTTTGCGTTCGGGGTGTCCCTGTTGACCGGCGTCTTGTTCGGTGTGGCGCCGGCATGGATTGCAGCGAAGGCGGATCCCGCCGACGCGTTGCGGAGCGGTGCACGTAGCACGACGATGGGAGCCTCTATGCTGCAGCGCAGCCTGGTGGTGCTGCAGGCAGCGCTGTCGTTGGTGTTGCTGGTGGGCGCGGGATTGTTCTCGCAGAGCCTGAGCAAGTTGCAGGGCACGAATCTGAGGCTGGAGTCGAAGAACCGTTACATCATCCACATCAATCCGCAAGCGGCCGGATATCCGCAGACGCAACTTGAAGCGCTGTACCGGACCATGGAGCAACGGTTCCACTCACTTCCCGGGATAAAAAACGTCGGCATCAGCACGAACACGCCGATGGAGGACAACAACTGGGGCAACTGGGTTCAGGTACAGGGCCAGCCGTTCACGAATTCGGGCGCTTCCATCGTGCGGGTGAGCCCGGAATATTTTGCCTCGGTCGGAACACACGTGGTGATGGGTCGAGGGATCGGACCGCAAGATGTGGCCACGGCGCCGCCAGTGGCGGTGGTGAACGAATCGTTCGTGAAAGGGTTTTTTCCGAAAGGAGACAACCCGATTGGCCGCCGGTTTGGTCCGCCAGGCGCGGAGTCGAGCGGTGATTTTGAAATTGTGGGTGTAGTCGAGGACACCGCGTACACCAGCGCGCGCTGGAAGGATCATCGGATGTATTTTTTGCCCATGCTGCAGCGGGCGGCGAGCGACAAGGCCCCGATCGAAGATGATACCTCGCTGTACGCGGGTGCCATTGTGGTGGAGACGCAAGCGCCGATCAGCAATATGGAAGAACTGTCGCGCCAAACACTGGCAGAAATCAACTCGAACCTCGCGGTGGTGAAATTTCAGACGTTTGAAGCGCAAATCGCCGACCGCTTCAACGAAGAGCGCATGGTGGCAAGGTTGACCATGCTGTTCGGAGCGTTGGCGCTACTGCTCGCGACCATTGGACTCTACGGAGTGACCGCCTATACCGTGGCGCGGCGTGCTTCAGAGATTGGCATCCGCATGGCCTTGGGCGCGCAACGTGCCAACGTAACGGCAATGGTCATGCGCGGGGCCTTGAGCCAAACGGTGATTGGCTTGGCGATTGGCGTTCCTGCCGTGCTGCTCTGTGCGCGGTACATCGAGTCGCAACTCTACGAGGTGAAAGGCGTCGACGTAAGGGTCATGGCCCTATCAGTCATCACGCTGGCCTTGGCGTCAGCCTTCGCCGGATTAATTCCCGCTCGTCGCGCGGCCTCTACGGATCCCGCGCAGACACTTCGCACCGAATAGCGCTAGTCCCATCGAGCTACAACGGCCTCTTAATCGGCGGCACGCTTACTCGATGCGTAACGCTTGCATCGGTGAAATGGAAGCGGCGCGATTCGCCGGAATCATAGCCGCCAGGAACGAACACATCGTCAGGGCGCATGTCGCTACCGTCAGCGCCGGTGGATCCCACCAGGAAACTCCGTAGAGTTGGTTCGACAACAGTTTGCCGGCGCCAACCGCCAGCGGTAATCCCAGCAGCAGCCCCACGAACACGCGGGTAAAAGCGCCAGCCAATACCATGTGCACTACGTTGGTGCGGTCCGCGCCCAAGGCCATGCGGATTCCGATCTCATTCGTTTTTTGCGCAACCGCGTAAGCCGTGACACCGTAAAGTCCAATCGCGGCCAGCACCAGCGCGACCATCCCGAACAAACCTGCCAGGCTGGCAACCGCGCGCTCCTGGTCGAACGAAAGCTCAATCTGCTGCCGCATGGTCCTTACGCTGTTAAATGTCAGGTTCGGATCGATGTCTGCCAATTTCCGCGTGAGCAGCGGCTCTAGTTCGCCGGTGCGCAAACCGGTATTCAGCATGATTCCGCCGATGAAATGCGAGCGTAATTCGATCTTCTTCATCAGCTCTTGCTTATAGTCCACCGTTTGTGCCAGCGGCACGAAGAACATCGGACGCGCCGGCTTGTCCAGGCCCCACCCCGCAAACTTGGCATCGCGCACAATCCCGATAATGCGAAACGTCCCGGCGTTTTCGGGGAGGTCCAGGCCAAAGTGCTGCTCGATGGGATCTTCGTCGCTCTTGAAGAAGCGTTTCACGAACGCTTCGTTGACGATGGCCACGGGCGCCGTGGTCTCGTTGTCCGCGGCGGTGAACGCGCGTCCGCGTCTTATCGGGATACCAAAGTTCTGCAGGTAGTTGGCAGAAACGCGGTCCCACGACGCTCCAGATTCTTCATTCAGTTTGCCCGGGGGATGCCCCGCAACGATAATCAGCTCACCCCAATTATTGGTAAGCGGGTTATACAGAGCTAACCCGGCGCCCTGCACCCCGGGAATCTGCACCAATTCCTGTTCCAACCTACGGTACATGGCCGTCAACTGCGGCTGCGTGTAAGAGGCGCTCGGATTGTTCAGATCCACCACAACGTGGTTGGCCACCTGGTACCCGAAATCCTGATGCTCCAGCTTGTTCAGGCTACGGCCCAGCATGGTCGCGCCGGCGACCAGCACGACGGACAGTGTTGCTTGGACCACGAGAAGCGTCTTGCGCGCCACGGAAGAACGGTCGCTGTTTCCGCGGCCGGCTCCATGAAGCGCTTCCGCCGGGTCAGTGCGCGTGGCCAGCCAGGCGGGGGCGGCGCCAAAAATTATCCCGGTGATGAGCGCCAAAACGAACGCAAATCCCAGCACCGCAAAAGAAGGTGCGGCGCTAACAGGTAGGAAATGAGCGCTATGGAAAGCCAGTGCCAGCAGCAGGCGGGCCGCTGCCATCGCGACAAACAGGCCAACCACAGCTCCTCCGATAGCCAGCAGGACGCTTTCCAACAGCGCCTGCGATACGATTTGCATCGGAGTGGCACCCACCGCCATACGCACCGCGGTTTGCGCTCGGCGCGTGACTCCACGGGCGAGCAGCAAATTCGCCACATTCGAACACGCGATCAGCAGCACCAAACCACATACCGCCAGCAGGATTTGCAAGCTCCGGCCGTACTCTTCTTTCATCACCGCGACTCCCGCGCCGGCGGGAATCACGTTCAGCACCTGCTTGGGCAGCATGCGGATCACATCCGGCATCCAGTTCGCCGGATAACCAGAGTCGTATTGCATCCATTGGCGTAGGACCCCGGTAAGGCGGGGAGACATTCCCGCAGTGGTGGCGCCCGGCCGCAACCGGCCGATCATCCGTAGCCACGCCGAAATCGGTTGATGCAGTAGGCTGCCCTCGGCATCGATTACCGGTTCCTGTTGCAGCGGAATCCAGATATCAGGAGGGTCGCTTTCCAGGGTTTCTCCGAAAAAACCAGCGGGAGCGATGCCGATCACGGTTAGTGGATGACCCTCCACAACGAGGCTTGAACCCACGATGGAGGGATCCGAGCCATAAATGGTCTGCCACGCGCGGTGGCTGAGAACTAGCACAGGTGGCGAACCAGGCTGATCATCTTCAGCAGTTAGCACCCGGCCGTAGAACGCACCTACTCCCAGTGTCGAGAAATAGTGGCCATCCACGTATTCGGAGCCCAGTGGTCGGGCTGCCGACTCCTTGCCCTGGCGTCTCACGCTCATGCGGTTCCGCCCGGCTTGAAAGGCAGTCACTTCTTCAAATTCCGGAGTTTCTTTTGTCAGGCGCTGGTACAAGGGGAAGGAAAACATGCCCCAGGTGTCCTGAGGCCCGCCTTCGACGCAGCAGTCGTCGCCCTCGCCAACTCGGTAGAGCTTTGCCGGGTCCGACACCGGCAGGGAGCGCAGCATCACGGAGTGGATCAACGAGAAGATCGCGGTGGTGCCGCCAATCCCCAGTGCCAAAGTGAGAATCGCCGTCGCCGTGAATACCGGTGCCAGGCGGAATTGTCGGATTGCGTAACGAAGATTACCGGCCAGGTGGTTCATCACACCCCCAATACTCTAAGGTACGCAATCGCGCAAGATAGAGTTCCCGTCGATTCGAAGAATCTTGTGCTCTGTCTGCCTCGGCGGGTGGCCGGTTTGACGAACTGGAAGCGGTTACAGTTTGTTATCGCCGAAAAGCTCGCTAAGGCGCTCGGAGCGATACGCAAATATCTTGCGAACATCCGCGGCGACGAACAGCTTATCCACGAGCACCCCGCCGATGGGCGAGTACTGCACGTGGTCCTCGCACCATGTGCCGCCCACATCCTCCGTGAACCGGTGCTCGTGAATCCACACGCGATACGGACCTCGCACCTGTGTGTCGGCGAAGCGATGCGGCGGCTCCCATACGGTAATCCTGCTTTGCCAGCGTGCGGGAATTCCGCGTATCTTCAGCCGGTAATCAATCAAAGTATCTTTTTGCATTGCAATCGGAGACGGCGTCAGGACGTGAAACTGCAGCCAGGGAGGCGTCAGCTTTTCGAGGTTCAGCGCATCCGAAAAGAACGAAAAGACTTCAACGATGGGGCGGGGTACCCACACTTTGGAATGAAACTGCAGAATCTTCATCGCGTACCTCTATCGTACGCTCCCCGCCAGCAATCCGAAATGCGGATGAAGTTTGTAACGGCCCCTCGCGTCGAGCAGTCCGACTATCCGCGCGATGGTTTCGGTGCGTAGTACCCTTTGCGGGCCAGAACTTTATATTCGTGGTTGCTCACGTCGATGTGGATTTTGCGGAACTTGCCGTCTTTGGCATTGTTGGTGGGATAGTAGCCCAGGGTGTATTGGCTGCGTAGTTCCTCGGAGATTTGGTCGAAGGCTTCCTCGAGTTTCTTTTCGGAATTCACCACGATCATGCGCCCGCCGGTTTCGTCGGCCAGTTTGTGACCGATATCCGGCCGGCCGCCTCCGAAGTGCCGGTCTGCCACAAGAAGAATGTGGATGACAGTGTCGGTGCGTTGAGCGGCTTCGATGGCGTCCTCGAGTTTGACACGGCTGCCTTCATCTTCCGCATCGGTGACGATCACGATGGCCTTGCGCCCGGCTTCGCCGTTCAGTTTTTCTCCACAGGCAAGGTAAATCGCATCGTAAAGCGCTGTGCCCACCATGTTTTGTCCGCCAACTGGACCGGGATTTCCGGCGATATAGCCGCCGCCCGGCGTATTGATGCGCGCCTTGTTGATCGCGCGATTGAGGATGCCGCGGTCGTCCGTAAAATCAGCGAGTAGATCGACGTCCGTGTCAAAGGACATGATCATCGCCTCATCGCCTTTCCGGAGCACGCGGTTCAGGAAGCGAGCGCCGGAATCCTGAATGGACCCCAGCATGTACTGCTCACTGCCCGAAGTGTCCAGAAGTAGCCCGAGGGTGATGGGGAGATTCATCTCTTTCGAGAAAAAGGCGATTTTCTCTTCGTGATTGTCTTCGGAGACTTTAAAGTCATCTTCCTTTAGATCGGTGACAATCCGCTTGTTCTTGTCGCGTACCGTCGCGAATAAGTTCACCAAGGTGACTTCGGCCTTGATCGTGGGCTCTTGGCCTTGAGACTGATGGGGTTCGGGCATCGCCGGGACCGCCAAGACGAGAGCGGCGGCACAAGCCAAACTGCGAATTCCTGCTAACTTGAGATTCTTCATCTTCGCGTTCCCGAATTTCACAGTTTATAGGTATCCTTATTTAGGTTCTTCCAGGCCGATTGACGCGCCACAAGCCATAGAATAACCTCTCGCGTCGATCCGGTGGTCTGCGTTAGTACGATGCAACGACCGGGCCGGTAGGATGCGTCTTATAATGCCGGAGTGCCGCTCATCATTTCGGCCCAGGAAAGTTTGGCCCGATCATTATGAAAAGTCTACGAAAAACCACTGTTTTGGCCTTCGGTTTGGCTGCGGCCTTATTCTGCCGCGAAACTCGTTTGGCCGCGCAAAATCCCACTCCGCCATCCGATTCGAAACCGGCTGCACCTGCGCAAGTTCCTTCCGCGCCCCCCACCGGGCAGCGGTCCATCGTCGTGAACACCACGGAAGTCGTGGTGCCCGTGACCGTCAAAGATCGCGATGGCAATCTGGTGGCCGATCTAAAACGCGACGAATTCCGCGTGTTCCAGGACGGCATTGAACAGGAAATTCGACGCCTCAATACCGAGCCTATACCCCTGTCGCTCATCATTCTGATCGACAACGACCTGAAGGCCACGGACATGAAGCAGGTCGAACCCAGCTTGGCTTCCATCGTGGCGGGCTTGAGCACCACTGACGAGGCTTTTGTCTGCCGCTTCGATCAGTACTTTCATGAGGGTAAGGGGTTTACCAGGGATCAAGATCGTTTGCTGACCGAACTTCGGAGAACCGAGCTTTCTTCCCGCGCAGCAACTCCACCTTCCGGCGATCCTTTTGGGGGACCCACGATCAACAATGCGCCCGCCCCCGGCGCGCCGATGACTGCGGAAAATCCTTCGCTGCGCGCCATTCAAGGTCAACCCACCAAAGCGCTGGATGACGCAGTGTACGAAGCGGCTTTACGGCTGAAGGACCGCGACAGCAAGAAGCGCCGCAAAGTCATTCTGTTGATCTCCGACGGCAAGAACGGCGCGAAATTCAACACCCACAAGTACGACGTGGTACGCGAAGAGCTTCTGCGGCAGGAGATTTCTGTCTATTGCGTGGCCACTGGCAGCGCCTACTTCGATCGCAAGTTCAACCGCCTGGTCAGCTACGCCCATGATACCGGCGGCGACATCTACTATGGCGCCAAGCAGGACAGCTTCTCTGAGTTTTACTCGCGCATTACCGAGGAAGCGAGAAACCAGTACGTACTCATTTACTCGCCGCGGGGCGAGAGTAAGGTCGACTATCATTCCATTGAAGTACGCGTCCGCCGCGAAGGGCTGACGATTCTGGCGCGCGAAGGCTACTACGGCGGAACTCTGGCCACCGCGCCTCCAAAATAATCAGGAAATGTCCGGGAATCGCGGATTGTTCTTGACACCTTGCGTGCGCGCTCGTATACGGAAGAACTAAGCGAAGGGTGGCACGCGGTATGCGCTCCTCGCCCAAGCCACGATCGTGAGGAGGACAGGTACATGGCAAAGAAAGCGAAGAAACCCGCGAAGAAGGCCCCGAAGAAAAAGATGATGATGAAGTAATCGGCCCCAACGAATTTCGGATGTAGGCGCTTCGATCCCGTCGAGGCGCCTTTTTTATTGCTTGCCGGGTGCTTAGTCTGACGAACCCGTCAGCGACTCTTCGTGGGCCGGGCAGATCAAGGCGTAAGCGCACGTACGGCAGGCGTACCCGGGCTTGGCTGGGAAATGTTTGGCGCGAATGTCCGCCGCGGTTTCCTGGATGATCTTTTCGGCATCGGCGATTTGCTTGGTGTCTCGCGTGGTCACCACCGTGGAATTGTCTTGCAGGAAATGGAAGACCAAGCGCTTCGGGTCCCACTCGAAAATTTCTTTGGCCGCGAGTGCGTAGATGCTGAGCTGCAGACTTTTGCGAATTTCCGATTCTTTCCTGGGTTTACCGGTCTTGTAGTCGACGATCTCCACCTGGTTGCGGCCTAGGGAGTTCACCTGATCCATGCGGCCTGCCAGGATCACATCGTTTTCCAGCGGCAGTTCGAACGGTTTTTCCTGTTCGAGGATTTTGGGGGCTTCGGCCAGGATCGCCGCGTGGAACACCCGGAGCTGCTCGAGCCCGTCCTTCTTGTACTCCGCTTCCTGGTATTCGTCCTCGTAACCGGCGCTGGTCCATTCGGTTTCATAGATCCGCTGGACCTCTTCGAAGGGAAGCGTGTTGCCGTTCTTTACCTGCTCCAGGAAGCGCTTGATCGTTGTGTGTATCACGCTGCCAAAGCTGAGCGTAGCGCGCGGGCCTTCCGCCAGGCACCACAGCTTGCTGAAGGCATATTGTTGCGGGCATTTGCGGAAATTATCGATCGCGGAACTGCTGAGCTTGAGTGGTTCCGGTACCGCGGGATGAAATGTTTCTGCCCACTTGGCAATGCGCGCGAAGATCTTTGGCGGCGCTTCCCCGGCCGGGAACAGGTCCGCGTCTGTGGCCCCGGCTTCCCGGGTAGCTGCCTCTTTCTTTTTCACTCTGGGAGCGGAAAGCGAAACGTCGCGGCGCTTGATCGCCGGTTCCATAACGATATCTTCGATGAACACAGGAACTTTGTTCTTCTTTTCCGTGACCGTAGTGAGCGTCAGGCGCTCTTGCGCGCGTGTTAGCGCCACATAGAACAGCCGACGCTCTTCCTGAATATGGAAATCGCCCTGCGGCAGTTCCTCCTTCATCAGGCGAATCGGAAATTCGAATAATGGAGCGCGATCGCCCGCGGGGAAAGCCCGGGAATTCACGCGCATCAGGAAAACATGGGGAAATTCCAGGCCCTTTGCGCCATGGACCGTCATCAGTTGCACGGCATCGCCGGGCGCATCATCTTCCAGGCTGAGTGTGCCCCCCGCCTGGGCAAAATATTCCAGATACTCCAGAAATTCGCGCAGGCCTCGCGTGTCGCTTTTCGGTTCCCAATCCTTGGCGAACTGGGCAAGCCGGTTGACGTATTTGCGGTCTTGCGCGGACACTCTCTGCGGCACTTCGAGCCATTCCGTCAGATCGCCCAGGATTTCGCGGGCAGTCCGGCGGCGCATCGTT
Source organism: Candidatus Acidiferrales bacterium (assembly GCA_963759275.1). GTDB lineage: Bacteria > Acidobacteriota > Terriglobia > Acidiferrales > UBA7541 > Acidiferrum. The sequence goes on from CAVWYZ010000011.1 coordinate 354,101, forward strand.
TTCCGCTCGGCTCCGAGAAATTCAAGGAGCTCCTTGGCGGCAGCGGGAGAAGGATCGAAAGGCAGCTCGCCCTGCGGAGCCTGGAGCACGTCGTAGAGCGAAGTGCCGCGTTTTTTCGATGTCCGCTCGCTGAGACGAACCAGATCTGGCGCGGTGAGGTGCCACGCGGGGGCGGAGAGCACTCGTGCGCAAGCTACGTCGTCGCGAGGCGAGGCGATCAAGCGCAAATACGCCAGCACATCGCGGACGAGCGGATGCTCCAGGATCGACAGTTTGCTGATCACGAACGGAATTTTGCGTTGCGAAAGTTCTTCCACCAAAAAATCGCGGTGCGCATGCTGGCGGTACAGAACAGCAAAATGGTGCCAGGGACGCCCCGCATTATGGATGCGCTGTAGCTCGTCGGCCACCCAAGTAGCTTCCGATTCAGGCGAATCCAGTTCAACGATGCGGATTTTCTCGCCTTCCGGACGATTGGGGTGCAGAACCTTTTTGGGGAATTCGGCGCTGACTTCGTTCATGCCGATCGCTTGCGTGGCCACGCGTAGAATGTTCGGTGTGGAGCGATAGTTGCCCGTCAGCGACACGCGATATGGCGTCGAGTCCTGTCCCTCGGTCCAATTCGTGAAGCGCTGCAGAAACAGCTTGAAGCTCCCGAACGACGCCCCCCGAAAGCGGTAGATGGCTTGGTCGTTGTCGCCCACGACAACAATATTCCGTGAGCCGTCGCTCAGTAAATGCAAAAGCTCCAGTTGCGCGATGTTGGTGTCTTGAAATTCATCGACGAGGATGTGTTTGTAACGCTCGCGGAGTTGGCGCAGACGCTTGGCATCGTTTTTCAAGAGCGCGACGGCGTCGGAGATGGAGCCGTTGATGGCAAAGGAGCGCTTGTCGCGAAGGATTTCTTCGCTGGCGCGATACGCGCGCGCGATTTCCTGTTGCAGCGCGACGTGTTCGGCGCGCTCTTTGTAGGTGTCCTCATCGAGAGAGGGTTCGTCCGCTTGCAGTTCCCCGGCAAGTTGGTCGGCAAAGGCCTGGTAGTCTTCACTGGAGACCAGTTCATCCTGGCACCGCGAGAAAAAGGCGATGAAATCGTTCAGGAATTGCCCCGGTTCGGCCAGTCGCCGATATTTCTCGAGTTTGAGCCGGGCGAGATTGCGGCGCAGAAGGATCCAGTGATCTTCCTTCTCGAGGGCCAGGCGATTGGGATCGACTTCCTTCAGAATGGTTTCGCAGAACGAGTGAAAGGTGGCCAGCATTACATCCTTGCCGCGTTCACCGACGGATTTCACCACCCGGTTTTTCATTTCACCGGCGGCTTTGTTGGTGAACGTTAGGCCCAGAATGTTTTCGCCAAGAAGGGAAGAGTCCGATTCCAGCAGATGGCGGATGCGCTCGATGATCACGCGGGTTTTGCCCGTGCCCGCGCCGGCGATGACCAGCAGCGGCCCGTCGCCGTGCGTGATGGCGCGTCGCTGCGCCTCATTTAACTGCGGCCCGGAAGTTTCGGGCTTGCCCAGGTCGAATAGCGTTTTTTGCATCGACGACAATTCCAATCAAAGGATAAGGCAGATTTAATTGCATTGATAGGCAATGGACAATGCACGTGTGGAAATAAGGTAAGAAAGCCGCGCTGCGCTAGCGTTGCGAGGCTTGGCCCGACGCCACTCTACTGTTGAAGTCCGCGGATTTTTTGCGAGGAATAGTTAGAGCCGTCCATTGGCCGGATTTGGCGGCGAAATGTTTGGCAAGAAAAGTAATTTGGCCGACGTGATAGGAGTAATGGGCAATCTGACGGTTGATCGCTTGCGTCACGGAATGCGGCTCCGTGCGAATCAACACCGTACGAGGCGCGTCAGCGTCCGTCAGCGGCTCCAGCGCATCGAAAACGTACTTCCAGCCTTGCTCCCACATGGCTAGAAGTTCCTGGCGACTCTTCGGTGGCTCTTCGAATTCATTATCGCGGTGGCGGTCCGGCTTTTCGCCGTCAGTGGTAAGAAAATCCGTCCACCGCGAACGCATGTTACCAACCATGTGCTTGACGATGATCGCGATGCAGTTGGATTCGTCATCCAGCGCAACGAATAGGCAATCGTCGGGACACTGTTCCATGGCGCGTTCGCCCAGTCGCTTGTAGTGGCGGAACACATCGATGGAATCCGTTACGTGGGAGGTCGTGAATTCGTGAGCCATTGCGGCATTCTCCGCCTGCGAGATTCGCGGTGCAAGTGCTATGAACCCGTGGCTAAGTCCCACCGGCGCATCCAAATTGGCTCCCTGTTTACAAATCACCCAAGGAATCGTAGTACACTCAGCTTCCGTCCCGGCTTACCTCTACGAAATTCTTTCAGGAGCTTTCTATGGCAATTGCACAAGCACTACTTCCGGAATTCGACCGGGAAATGGCGACCACCCGCAAAATGCTGGAGCGCTTTCCCGAAGACAAAGTGGAATGGCGGCCCCACGACACCTGCATGACGTTGGGGCGGCTCGCCGGGCACGTTTCGGAGCTGGCAGGCTGGACTATTCCCACGATGACGCAGGATAGGTTGGAGATGGATCCGAAAAACTACAATCCGTCGATCGTAAAATCCCGCGCGGAAGCGGTGAAGCAATTTGACGAGACCGTGAAAAACGCCAGAGCCGCCATCGCCGGCGCAAGCGATGAACAATTCATGAAGCCGTGGACCTTCGTGGCGGGTGGGCAGACCATCTTCACCATGCCTAAGATCGCGGTGATGCGGTCGTTCGTGATGAATCACTTGATTCACCATCGCGGGCAGCTTGCGGCCTTTTACCGTATCGCCGGAGTCCCGGTGCCCTCGTTGTACGGCCCGAGTAAAGACGAGTCCACGTTTTAATTCTGTCGTGTGGGGACCGCCTTCCGAGGCGGTCCGCAACCGATCCGACTAAGTATCGCTATGCGGGCGGCCGCAGTTGGCCGTCCCCGCGTGGCCTTCCTGAATGGTCAGGCAACCTCACGTTATAATTAAACTGTAGCCCTCCGGAGGTACACTCATGGATTCCCCCGTAATTCTTTCGGCCGTACGCACGCCCATTGGAAAATTTCAGGGTGGTCTTGCGAGTTTCAGCGCGCCTGAACTTGGCGCCAAGGTAATCGCGGAAGCCGTTCGTCGCGCCGGCCTTGATGGCAAACAGATCGACGAAGCGATTATGGGAAACGTGGTGCAGGCGGGACTCGGGCAGAATCCCGCGCGGCAAGCGGCGTTGAAAGGCGGTTGCGACCCGCGTGTCGCCGCCATGACCATCAATAAAGTATGTGGGTCCGGGCTAAAAGCGGTGGCCCTGGCGGCGCAAGCCGTGCAATTGGGCGAAAGCGAAATCGTCGTCGCGGGCGGCATGGAGTCCATGTCCAACTGTCCTTATCTGCTGCCGAATGCGCGAACTGGCTACCGGCTAGGCGATCAAAAAGTCGTGGACGCAATGATCTCGGACGGCTTGTGGGACGCCTACGAAAATTTCCACATGGGCATGACCGGCGAACTGGTAGCAGAAAAATATGGAATCACGCGCGAAGAGCAGGACAAGTTCGCGCTGGCCAGTCATCAGAAAGCGATCCACGCGCGCAAATCATGCTTCCTGGAAGCGCAGATTCTGCCCCTCGAAGTACCGCAAAAAAAAGGCGAACCTATTGTCATCAAGTATGACGAATCGCCGCGCGAGGACACCACGCTTGAAGCACTCGCCAAGCTTAAACCTGCCTTCAAGAAAGATGGAACGGTCACCGCCGGGAATGCGCCGGGCACCAACGATGGCGCAGCCGCCCTGGTCGTAACCAGCGAACGCGTGGCTGCAAAGCTGAACAAGCCGCCCATGGCGCGCATCGTGGCCCAAGCCGTCAGCGGAGTGGAACCCAAGTGGGTGATGATGGCGCCCGTCGATGCCGTGGAGAAGTTGTTGGCGAAAACCGGCTGGGATCGCGACAAGGATGTGGATCTGGTGGAATTGAACGAAGCATTTTCCGTGGCCGCCATCGCTGTCACGCGCCAACTGAAGCTCAACCCCGACAAAGTGAACGTAAACGGCGGCGCGGTAGCCTTCGGGCATCCCATCGGCGCTTCAGGCGCCCGCATTCTAGTAGCGCTGCTATATGAATTGCAGCGTCGCAACCTCAAGCGTGGAATTGCCGCTCTGTGCCTGGGCGGCGGGAACGCCGTGGCGTTGGCCGTGGAACGCCAGTAGGTTGTGGACCTCTTACGGAACCTGTGGAGTATCCAGAGCGCCGGCCTCGATTGACGGCTTTGGCGCGTGGTGTAGTTCCGTGGCACAGTACGGGCAGAACTTATCGTCGTCGTTGACTTCGCGCTGGCATTGCGGGCAAGCAGGATGAAGGTTGTACTTACAATTCGGGCAGAAGTTGAACCGCGCATTCACGGTAGCGGCGCATTGCGGGCAGGTGTACGGCAGAGGCTCGCGCACCAGTAGATAAATAATCAGGCCGATCAAGAAGTAGCCGCCCGAGAGAATCAGAACCAGCAGCGTCCACAGGGCCGGATGCATGCCGCGACGCTTAGCGTCGCGATACACGTAGCCGAGCATGAACAGCATGCAAGAAAACACGAAAGCCACCGCGGTGATGACTCCGCCGAGAGCCAGGCATGACAGGGCCGGCTCATTGCGGAAGGTCTCGTCACCCGGAAAGACCGCCCCGCGCGTCTGATAACCGTGAATGTTGACGGCCATGCCGATGATCAGGGCCACGATGTAGAGCGAAACGCACATCCAGATGAGCCACTTGGGGATGATGCGAAGCTCGTCGCGGAACCGGCTGCGCTCGCGGCGACGGCGGAAGCGAATCAGGCGGAGACGTTCATTGAATGCGTCAGACATATTTCCCTCTCGTACTGCAAAACCCGAAATCGATGGCTCGGAGACAAGAGCGCAACGTTAGACCTTATCGTTCGAGCTGAAGCTCCGGCCGCTGTCGTTACCACTCAACTCGCGTTGGTACAGAACCGCGGCGACGGCCACTAACGCCGGAATCGTCCACCACAACACGAATCCAAATTCCAGCACCAGCTTGGGCACATTCAACTGCGATCCTGCCCACGCGAAAAGACGCCAGACGAACGGAGCGCTGAGTATCCCCAGCAGCCAACTGGCCGCCGTAATAATCCAGAGAAGCACTCCTCCGTTGGAAGCTTGTGCAGTCTGCTGAGTGCGAAGACGTACCCGCAATTGCGTGCGCGCGGCCAGGTCGCGAGGAACCGTAACGGGCACGCGACGCAACGCGTTCAGCAATTCGCCGGTCGCGCCGGCCTGGCAGGCGCAATCAGTGCATTCGCCCAGATGCGCATCGAGCCACGCCTGGTCCGTCGACGAAATTCCCTCGACGAGCGATTGCGCCAACAACTCTTGTGCGCGCTGGTGCAGGTTTTCACTCATGCAGCACCTTCCGGCAAAACAGATCTCAACGCCTCGAGCCCTCGATACAGGCGCGACTTCACCGTCGAGAGCGGCGTGGCAAGCACGGTAGCAATTTCCTCCAGGCCCAGTTCTTCGTGGAACCGCAGCAGCAAAACCTCGCGATAGTACGCCGGGATCTTCAGCAACGACAGTTGCACCGCTTGCTCGTTTTCCCTCTCTACCAGCAATTGCAATATCGACGCGGCGCGATCGTCGGGCGGTTCGTAGGGCTGATTGGAATCGGGATCGCCGAGATCTTCCAGGCTGGAGAATTTCTTGCGGCGCGACACATCGATCACCAAGTTACGCGCGATCGCGAACAGCCACGATTCAAATTTGGATTTGGCGTTGTACTGGTGGCCGCGTTCGAGAACGCGCACCCACGTTTCCTGGAACAGATCTTCGGCGAGAGCAGGATTGCCCGTCAGGAACAGCAAATAACGATACAGGCGCTGCTGGTATTGCTCGATCAGGCGATCCAGAAGGTCCGGATCGCGCCGGCGCAGACCCGTGGCAAGCGTTTGGCGTTCGTCAGTCATGAGCCCGGTGAACAGTACCGGGGTCCTTGGAACCGTTAAGGTGAAAGCCTGTGCGCTCATACTAACTTGAATACGGGCGGCGCGGCGAAAAAGACGCACACCGCAGCGAGCTCAGCAGCTAGAAGTAAGTGTCTATTTCTAAGTGACTTGCAGGATCCCCGCGCCGCTATTTGTCGCTGCCACCGTTGAAGGAATCGTTAAGCTTCTGTATCTCGTCCCAATTCTTTTCCACCAAGTCGAGATTCGCCGGGTTGACTACGCCTTCCACTTTGGACGGATCGTTGAGTTGTCCGCTCTTTTTCATCGAGACAACCGTCACCGCTTGGATGTAAGCGTACAGCGCCAGCAGGTATTCCCGTGTTGCAAAGCCGTGCTTCTTAACGATCGCGGAGCCCGCGGGGAATTTCGAATCGAAGAGCTTGGCCTGTTCGGAAAGGCTGGTAGCATCGCCAGCCTGGCTCTCGTCCATTTCTTTCGCAGTCTGCGGATTCTTCTCCTGCCATTCTTTCAGTTCCTTGGTAGCGTCGGCGAGGCGATGAATCTTGTCCATCGTAAGGACGTAGGCGGAATATTCTTTCTGGTCCGGGCTATCGGAAGGCTTCTTGGTTTGCGCTCCGAGTGTGCTGGGAGACACGAGCGAAAATCCTAGTACCGTCGCGAGAAGGGAATTGACCGAGGTGCGGAGTATGCGGTGCAAGGGGGTGATCCTCCGTAAAAGTGTGGCCAGCAGGTTTGGAGAATGTACCATCAGAATCCGCCGCGGACAAACGGGACCGTGTACCGGTTGAACGGGAATTACTTCCAACGTGCTAGGATTCTCGTTTGTCAATCAACGGATAGATCGATGTTTTGTCCTCAATGCAAAGCAGAGTATCGGCAAGGGTTCACGCACTGCGCGGATTGCGATGTGGACTTGGTGTGGGAATTGCCTAAAGACGCCCTCGAACTACGGCAGATCGGCGAGAATGGCGAATATCGCGTGGCCGGTGAGCCGGGCGACCCGAATGAGGATCCGTTTTGCTCATTCTGGAAAGGCGATGATCCGCGCGTGCATGCCGAACTATGCGGCGTGCTGGATGACGCGGGGATTCCGCACAACACCGTTTTCCGTCGCGACCACTTGTTCAACCTCAGGAATTATGCGGCCTTTGAAGTGGGCGTGCCATTTTCGATGTACGGACGCGCGGAGGCCGCGGTGAAGGAAGCGTACGGTACCGACGATGTTGCGGATGTCGGCGCGCAAGAAGTGCAGTTGCTCGAAGACCGGCCGATTCGCTCGATGCGCAAATTGCCGGAAACGTTGACGCCGCAAGCGGAGGAGGATCTGCCCGGACCACCGAATGCCGGCGAAGGTACAGATTGGTATCCCGACGATGCCACGGTGCGAGTGTGGTCGAGTAAGGATGCGATCGCCGAGCCGAGCGATTTTCTCGTGGCTGCTTTGCACGAAAACGGGATTCGCTGCCGTGTGGATAGGAATGGACCGCAAGTAGAGTTATATGTATTGCCCGAGGACGAAGAGCGCGCGCGAGAGATTGTGCGGGAAGTGCTGGAAGGCCAGCCGCCGGAGTGAATGGTAAAGCGTTCGTCATTCCGAGCGCAGTGAGGAATCCCTCTTCGATCGGTGTGGAAGAGGGTCTACTCAGTTCGCACACCTTGCTGGGAAGGGGCGCTGAGTTGCGCCATGAAGATTGGGGGATGACGCGTGACGATTGATGCGATCAAGACAGTGGCGGTGCTCGGTGCAGGCACCATGGGCAACGGCATCGCCCACGTGTTTGCGCGCGCGGGATACAGTGTGATTCTGCGCGATGTGGAAGAACGCTTTCTGCAGCGCGGGATGGACACGATTGGCAAGAACCTCGACCGCGAAGTGAAAAAAGGAAAATTGACCGAGGCTGAAAAGCCGGCAGTCCTGGCGCGGTTGAAGCCAGTGACCGATATGAGCGCGATTACCGCGGCCGATTTTGTGGTCGAGGCCGTCCCCGAGAAGCTTGAGATCAAGCGCGCAGTCTTGACAGACGCGGATCGACTGCTGCGGCCGGACGTGATCCTGGCGAGCAACACCTCTTCCATTTCCATGACCGCGCTGGCCGCGATGACCAAGCGGCCGGAACGGTTCGTGGGCATGCACTTCATGAATCCCGTGCCCATGATGGTGCTGGTGGAAGTGATTCGCGCGCTGCAGACGGGTGATGAAGCTTTTGCAACCACGATGGAACTGGCGAAAAAACTGGGCAAAACACCGGTAGCCGTGAACGATGCGCCGGGATTCGTCTCGAACCGAGTCCTAATGCCGCTCATCAATGAGGCGGCATACGCGGTGATGGAAGGCGTGGCCACGCCAGAAGCGGTAGACGAGGTGATGAAGCTCGGCATGAATCACCCCATGGGTCCCCTGGAGCTGGCCGACTTCATTGGCTTGGACGTCTGCGTGGATATTTTAAATGTACTGCTGGAGGGCTTCGGCGACCCGAAGTATCGCGCGTGCCCGCTGTTGAAGAAATACGTGTCCGCCGGCTGGCTCGGCCGCAAAAGCGGGCGCGGATTCTATAAGTACGCCTGAGTTCCTAGCGCAGTATTTCGACTAGGAGCACCCAAACATTCAGAGTGGAGAAGATGAATACCGCGAGCACGCCCGCGGCAATGCAGAAGTAACCGGATGAACGAGCGGCGATAAGCAGAATCCCGCCAACCAGAAAAGGAAGTAACTGCACTTCACCCACCACCGACTCCAGCAGCGATTCAAAACGCGGTCGGCGGAACTCCGCCTGAGCGCGAATGGCTCGGCGGTTCGAGCGAATCTCCAGAAACCAACCGGCAACGCCAAAAATTACGATTTCGAGTCCCATCGGTTGTAACGGTTGCGGGATCAAGGCCGCCATGCTGCACACCAAAATCAGGATCAGTCGGCCGACCGTCGCTGCTGCGCGCGCGGGGAGATGCGGAAACTCCAGAATGCGCGTCAGATTCACGGAAATGGCCACAATGGCAAGTCCCGCGAGAGCTGCGGAAGCCCCTGCAGCCGCAATAAAGAAGTTAGCCCACATGTGGGGAGGTAGTATAAGGGGAGCGCCAGGGAATGGAAATGAGGAGCGGAGGGGTGGCTAGAGGCGAATACAAGGCGAAAATAGTGTTTGCTTTTTGTTCGCCTTTGCTCTATCTTGAACCCATAAGTTTTCAACAGGTGCCCCATGAGCGACTTACGGTTCTGTGTTCTCGGCTGCATCGAACATGAGAGACTCGAATTTGAGCTGCTGGAATTGCGCACCCGCGGACAGTATCTGACCCGGCTGCGCGGGATCTCCCGGCAAGAGCAAACCGAGTGGGACCGGCGGGAGCAGGCGGCGCTGTCGCGGCTGGTAGACCACGAATTGGAGCATGGCTGCGCGAGTTGAAAAATTTATTTTCCGCGAAAGGGCAAAAAGGGCTTGAATCCGAAGTACGTTCTGGTAATGTATATCATATCTTAATGTACGGAGGGCAGCGCAGGTCCCGGCGCTGTTTGTTAGAGCCCAAAAGCCCAATCGCAAAATTCCTAATTTCCTCCACCGAGGTGAGAAATGACTGATGAACGGGCAAAGTTGCTGGAAGCGGCGATATCGCAGATCGAGAAGTCCTATGGCAAGGGCTCGATCATGCGGCTGGGCAGTAAAGATGTGCTGGTGCCGGTGAATGTGATTCCGTCGGGATGCCTGTCGCTGGATGCGGCGCTGGGCGTGGGCGGCTTTCCGCGCGGGCGCGTAATCGAAATTTACGGCCCGGAATCGGGCGGTAAGACCACCATGACCCTGCACATCATCGCAGAGGCTCAGAAACTGGGCGGCCAGGCGGCATTCATCGACGCGGAACATGCGCTGGATCCCTCATACGCCCGAAAGCTCGGCGTGGATGTGGACAACTTGCTCGTGTCTCAGCCCGACCACGGCGAACAAGCACTGGAGATCGCTGAAACGCTGATTCGTTCGGGCGGCGTGGACGTGGTGGTGGTGGATTCCGTGGCAGCGTTGGTTCCCAAGGCGGAATTGGAAGGTGAGATGGGCGACCCGCAGATGGGATTGCAGGCGCGCTTGATGTCGCAAGCCCTGCGCAAACTCACGGCCATTGTTTCGAAGTCGAAGACCTGCCTGATTTTCATCAACCAGATCCGCGAAAAGATTGGCGTGATGTTTGGCAATCCGGAAACGACCACCGGCGGGCGCGCGCTGAAGTTCTATGCCTCCATGCGTGTGGACATTCGCCGCATCCAGTCCATCAAAGAAGGCGATCGCGTCGTGGGGTCGCGTACCCGCGCGAAAGTGGTGAAGAACAAGGTGGCGGCGCCGTTCCGCGAAGCGGAGTTCGACATTCTCTACGGCGAAGGCATTTCCCGTGAAGGCGATTTGATCGATCTTGGCGTCGATAAAGGCGTGATCGAGAAGAGCGGCACGTGGATGAGCTTTGGCGGAGAAAGAATGGGCCAAGGTCGCGAGAATGCGCGGGTCTTCCTGAAAGAGAACAAGGATATCCGCGAAAAAATCGAATCCACATTGCGGAAGAAAATGGAAATTCCAGGTCTCGGCCAGAACGCGGGCGCAACAGGAGCAAATGGTAATGCCAGCGTTGCGGCAGAGAAACCGCCGATGAAGGCAGCGGCGGCTGCGGCTACCGACAGCAAGGCGCGGCTGGCACGTTAGAAGACAAGGGTTTCTTCGAAGGAAGAGAGCGGGCGGGGCGGGGCGGGGAAGGGTGACCCCGCCCGTTTCTTTTTGGATGTCGCTGTGGAGTGTGTTTCAGTCACCGACAGTGCCATCAGGCCGAATTGCCGAGCGACCGAACTTCTTAGGACGGCTGGACAGGGCCAAAGACGCGGGCTGGTCCCGGGGTCAGTTATTCAAAATAAAGCACATAGCCTCGTACTGAAACGACTTAGCTATTGCCACCGTAGGACGAAAATCATTAGACTACGTCTCAGTTTGAACATCCACCGCAAGTTCTGGGTGAGACCGAGATCGTGTAATCGCGGTAAGCGCTTTCGAATGAGCTAACAAGCGTTGTGGAACAGTGAGTGCACTTGTTGACTGGGATGTTGCTTTGCAAGATGGGAATAAGGTAAAGTCTGGACACGCTGCTAGAAGTACCAGTAGATGTCATGGGTTAAGGGCCGAATGATCAAGGGCTTGGGTAAAACTGTAGCTACCGCGGTACTCATTTCCACTCTGGCGTGGTCGTTGCCGGCTGCCGAGCCGGCCGGGAAGCCCATTGTGGCTTCTTCTTCCACCTCAAAATCGAAGAAGGCCAAATCAAAAAAGCATTTGGCTCCTTCCAGCTATCGCGGCTACGCGCCGACCTACGCGGACTCGGTGAGTGCTGACGATCCGACTTATGACGATCCCATCGTCCGCGCGGCGGCTGTCGAAGCCTTGGGCCGCTACAACGGTTCCGTTGTCGCTGTTGACCCCAACACTGGTCGCATCCTCACCGTCGTGAATCAAAAGATTGCTTTCAGCGATGGGTACATTCCCTGCTCGACGATCAAACCGACGATCGCCATTGCGGCGCTGGAAGAAAACGTCATCACCAACGAAACCATGTTGAAGGTGGGCCGTCGCAAGTACATGAACTTGACGGAAGCGCTCGCGCACTCCAACAACGCGTTCTTCGAAGAGCTTGGCCGCCGCATGGGATTCGACACAGTTTCGAAATACGGACGGCTGCTCGGATTGGGCGAGCTCTCCGGCTACAACCTGCCCGACGAGCATCCCGGCGCTTTCCCCACACAGCCTCCCGCCTTTGGTGGCGTGGCTCGCATGTCCAGCTTCGGTGAGGGCATCCAGATTACGCCGCTGCAATTGGCGGCCATCGCGGCAGCGTTCGCCAACGGTGGCACACTCTATTATCTCCAGTACCCGCACACCCAGGAAGAAGTGCAGAATTTTGAGCCCAAGGTCAAGCGCGATCTGAATATTGCAGGCGCTTTGCCGGAGGTGCGCGAAGGTATGCTTGCAGCGGTGCTCTATGGCACCGCGCGCCTTAGCTACGACGCTGGCGGCGACGAAACTCCTCTGGGCAAGACCGGCACCTGCGACGACCACACGAATCCCTCACGCATCGGCTGGTTTGTCACCTACGCCGATGAGGCCCATCCCAAGATTGCTTTGGCTGTGCTGTTGCGTGGTAACACGCGCCGCGTGAAGGGCCCGACGGCGGCACAAGTTGCAGGCGGAATCTACCGCCGGCTGCGCGAGCAGAATTATTTCTCCGAGCCCGTAAAGACTGCCTCCATCTCGGGCGTAACTGCCGGAAAGTAAGAATCTCAGAAAAATACAACGGTAACTTCAGCGTGTGGGTCTAGGTGTGTCCGTTCAGAGGGCGATCGGATGGCGCGGGCGCACTTTGATGTGGATGCTCACGACGGGTTCGCTGATGTGCCTAGCAGCATCGAAGCAGGTATTGCACAGGTTCAGGCTCAACTGATCTTCGCTCTTGGCGTGAAAACTGCGGTGGCATTCGTAGCAGGTCGAGTAGTCTGGGTGTTGCTGTTGCTCGCTTACATGTATTTGAGGATGGACTTCCAGTTCAATCATTGCAGTCCCCTACCTTGAAGAGGGCAAGCCCATTGCCACAATCCGCCGCCTTGCGGGATTGAAGGCAGGGCACTTATCGATCCCGCAATCCCGCGAACTGTGTGAATTCGCGCAACCGCCCGCAGAATCTCGCAAACTCCCCGTGCTGACTTGAGCGCACCACCCGCCGCTATTGTTTGACGAACCATCTCCATTGGGACAAAAGAGAAGCGTGCGGTATTCTGTTCTGTCGGAGTTGCGCTGCCTTCTGTCATCGCACCGGCAAGCTCGAGCAAGCAAGCGTCTGGGGGACCTTTGAGCAGGGGATTTCTGGTTGTTCTCGGAATTGTTGTAGCAGCGGGTATCGTGGTGGATGGCTATGTATTGCGTCAGCGCCGTCAAATCCAAAGTGAATTTCAGAATCAGATCAATCTAGGCCGTGCGGAAGCGGAACGGATTCGCGCCCAAGTGGTTCTTCCGGTAGAAAGAAAATTGCCCGCCGGCGAAAATTTCGCTGCCGCACTGCAACACTTCGGGTTGACATCCTTGGAAGCTGGAGAAGCTACTACGGCGGCTCAGCATGCCTTCAATCTTCGCCAACTGCGCGCGGGAAACGCACTCATCGTCGGTCGTTCGGTGCAAGGCGAACTGCGGCTGATTGACTACAAAATTGATCCTGATCGCATGCTGCACATCGTGCCCGCAACCGACGGATTTTCCGCGGAAGTGCGGGAAATCCCCTCGCATTTGGAAGTAAGCACGGTAAGCGGTCAATTGGACGATTCGTTGTTTAATGCCGTCGAAGACGCGGGAGAATCCGCGGAAGTGGCCATGCGGCTCGCGCAGATTTTTGGCTACGACATGGACTTCTACACCGACCCGCGCAAGGGCGACACGTTCAGCATCGTAATCGAGAAGAAGAAATACACGAATGGCACGACCGCGAGCTACGGCCGGATTTTGGCCGCGGAGTACGACAACGGCGGAAAGAAGTATCAGGCGCTCTTGTTCCACGACGACCAGGGCCATCCCGCCTACTACACGGCAGAGGGCAAGTCGCTCCAGAAGGCTTTCCTGCGTTCGCCTCTGAAATTTGCCGCGCCGGTGACTTCGCATTTCAGCAAAGCACGCTTTCACCCAATCTTGAAAACGTACCGGCCGCACTTGGGCACGGATTATGGCGCGCCGACGGGCACGCCGGTGCAAACAATCGGCGCTGGGCGTGTGGAATTTGCCGGACGCAAGGGCGGCGACGGCAACATGGTCAAGATCGCACACTCCCAGGGCTACGAAACCATGTACCTGCACTTGTCCAGGATTTTCGTACACCTCGGCGAGCATGTAGAAATCGGCAAGACCATTGGATTGGTCGGCATGACCGGACTCGCCACCGGCCCCCACCTTGATTTTCGAATCTCCCAAAGAGGACAGTTCCTGAACTTCGAAAAACTCGGGCTGCCGCCCTCCGAGCCCGTCTCCAAGCGCAGTTGGGCGCAGTTTGCCTCCGTGCGTGAGCAGTGGCTCCCCATGTTAGGGCCTCCGGCTCACTCACCCTCGCAAGTGGCGCAGGCCGCCGCAGGCGCTCGATAGCCCCAAAAAAATCCGAAACGCTGCGCTCCTCGCGGAACATCCAATCATCCGAACGGGAACTTTTCGTACACTTGGGAGGAACTTACAGTGAGGGTGTGTGTGCGGGCGGGGTGTCTACGGGGTATCGCGTCTCGCCTCAACCCGGACAACGCTGGAACCATCCGGCCCATCACAATCCCTGTGTCCTAGGCCACCACTTTAGCTGAAGCAGCGATCAAACACCGCCGGCGCAGCTCGGTGGCCATCTTTCAAATTCAATTGCAGGGCCGAGGAGGCCGAATGCATTGCCGTTACCGCTGCGCCATTGTTCTGGTCGTGCTGTTTGTCGCTCTGCAGATTCCGGGCTGTGGAGGGAATAGTGCAACGCCTGCGCTGACGGTGGGCACCAGTTCGCTTCCCGATGGCATAGTGGGCATCAGCTATTCGGCGAATCTCAATGCCGCGGGCGGAACTTCCCCCTACACCTGGTCGCAAACTTCCGGAGGAGACATGCCGGCCGGTGTAACTTTGGGCTCGGCTGGCGTTTTTCATGGCACGCCGCAAACGGCAGGTACTTTTGGTCCGTACATTTTTAAGGTCACGGATTCCACGGGAGCCACCGCGGCCTCGCCTAGCCTGAGCATTAAAATCACCGGTGCGCAGTTGACCGTGACAACTACTTCCTTGCCGGCCGGCACTGTGGGAACCGCTTACTCGGTCGCTCTCGCCGCCAGTGGTGGAACCCCTCCATATACCTGGACAGAAACCTCTGGCGGCGCCTTGCCTCCGGGATTGACCGACATAACCAGCGGCGGAGTGCTTTCTGGTACTCCCACAACCGCGGGTTCGTATGGCCCCTACGTCTTCACGGTAACGGATTCGATCAACGGTAGCGCAGCATCCCAGAGCTTGACCCTGACCATCAGCGGTTCCGCCGCGGAATGCGCTCCACGCGGAAACGAAACGGCTCTAACTGCCGCCAGTCCCTACGCCTTTTTGGTCAAAGGGACCGACGGCAGCGGTAATCCCATCGACATCGCGGGAAGTTTCACGCCCGACGGCGCGGGAGGAATTACCAGCGCGGCCGTGGATTACAATGGATTCACCAACGGGCCGCAAAGTGTGCAGGTGGATTTAGCAAAGAGTTCGTACGCCTTCGGCTCTGCTGCGCGGGGATGCCTGTACTTATCGTTCTCCGGACTGGCCGCCACTGCGGTGGCCGCGAAGCCGGCGGGCCTGGCATCCACATTTAGGCCCACAGGCACCGGCCGCGTTCGTCATGCGAAATCGTCTGCGCTCGAGCCGGTTCTCCTTCCTACCGGCGTGCAATTTAATTTCGGTCTGAGCGGATTCGACGGCACCACCTATCACACGGGCAGAATCATCGAATCAGATAACACGGCCGGCGCGGGAACCAACGCCTCCGGATTCATTCACGTGCAAGTGCCCAGCGCATTCGCCCTCACGGCGTTCCAACCCAGCTACGCTTTGGGTGTCGATGGGTGGACCGCCAGTTCTGGCGGCCTTCTGCGCACCGCCATGGCGGGCAGTTTTTCAAATAATTCTGGAACATTGTCGGCGGGCTACGCCGATCTCAACGCCGGTGGAACGCCGTCCGGCGAGCTCACCGGAGGCTACGGCCTATTGAATGGCACAATCGATCCGACTACTGGCCGCGGGACCGGCACTTACTTCACCATGACGCCCACCGGCAATCTCACCTTTGATTTCGCCTTCTATGTCCTCAACGGCTCCGATCTGATTTTGCTTTCCACGGACCTTGCCACCGACAGTGTTAGTTCGCCTCTGCTGTCCGGTCGCGCGCTGGCTTCCAATGCGAGCACGGGCGCTACGCTGAGCGGCTACTACCTTTTGGCGTCGCAGGGATTAGACGTGAGTGGCAGCACCCCGGGAAATGTTGCGGAAATTGGCACGCTGAGCGCTACCAGCACTGGCACAATTCCTACCGCCAGGATTTACGCCAACGATGCCGGAACCTACACCAGCACTCCCTATCCCAACAGCAGCTTTGCGGTGGAAGCGGCTTCTGGTCGCCTTTCCTTCACGGGCCTGACTTCGGCTCCCCCTGTGGCCTACCTCACCGCTGGCGCCACGACCGATGACGGCATCGCGGGATTTCTTGTAGGCACGGATACCGGCGCGAGTTCGGGGACGCTAGTCATCCAGTCGGTTACGGCGCCGAACTACACGCAGTCCAGTGTCTTCGGCAGTTACGCAGCCAGCACCGGAGAGGATGTGGACGGCCTGAATGGAGCGTACTTAGGCGCATTTACGTTTGACGGCACAGGCGGTTATGTCGTGACGCCGCTGGTCACTGGCTCGGTGCCGAACACTCCGCGCATTGGATCCATCCGCGTCAATGGCGATGGCTCCGGCAGTCTCGACGCCGGCAACTTTCCTCTGGTCACCAACGGCGATACCCTGTTCGCGATTCCCGTTTCCGGCGATCCTTTGCTGTTCATCTTCAACGCGGTCGCTCCACCGACACCATAGAAGGGCTGACGAGCCGACCCTCGGATTGTGGCGCCGCGCGTTCACTTTTTGAAATAATTAAAGCACGCTGGATCAGGCGCCGGACTCAGCAAATTTCTGGATGAGCTGTCCGGCAAGCTTTCCGCCTTCAAATTCCGGGATGACCACGGCGTCCGCGCCGGATGTGCGCATGGCCTCCGCATAACGTTCCTGGCCCGCGCGGGTAATGACTTTCAATTTCGGATTGAGCGCCTTGGCGGTGACGGTGATATAGAGGTTATCCGCATCATTATCGATCACCACGCAAAGCCCGCGAGCCCGGGCGATTCCCGCTTCCTGCAATACGCTGTGGCGCTTCGCGTCCCCCTGCAGCACCAGTGCGCCTTCCTGCAGCAACTGTCGATAGAGCCCTTCATTGGTTTCAATCAGTACGTAAGGAATTTTCACGCGGATCAGTTGCTCAATCACCGTGCGCCCCACCTGGCCATAGCCGCAAATGATGAAATGGTCGCGAACCCGTTCGAGGTTCATTTCGTTGATCATCGATTTCCAGACCTCCCGGCCCTGGTGGCCTACAAACGTCAGCAGGATTCGTTCCGCGAACCAGATTTCGAACGCAAAGATCCCGACCGCTACGACTAGAGAAAAATATTTCGTCGCGGTGCAGACACTCCGGTACTCAATCGCGTGTGGATGCGCGACCCAAAAGAGCGCATCGGCAAACGCCAGATGTTCCAGCCGCATATACGTAAGCACGCAAAGTAAAACAAAAACCAGGAACAGCACGAAAGGGAAGATCAACCGGCGGACCAGGATCAAAATGGCGCGATCAAACAGCAGGAAGCGGCCGGATATCTTGCTGCGTAAAGGCGGCATCGGGCTTTTTCGGCTCATTGCAGTCATATAAGTCAGAATAATACTAAAACAGAAAACGATTAAAATAACTAGTGGTTTCGCCGGGCCCATTCGGAACCGTCCCTATACATCTTCCCCTCTGGGTCCGGCCATCTATTCTGCTGTTGACGCCGCCCATGACCTCACGACAGACTGGCAAACCCGGGAGGTTCTTATGTCCCTGCGACCTGTGAAGCGACTGATTCAATCGAAACCCACGCGCGAAGGCGCGGGCGTGCACCTGCGGCGTGCCTTTGGCTTCGGCAATACCTCGGAGTTCGATCCCTTCCTGCTGCTCGATGATTTTCGGAATGATGTGCCGGAAGATTATCTCGCGGGCTTTCCCTGGCATCCGCACCGTGGGATCGAGACCATCACCTATGTGCTCGCCGGAACGGTGGAGCACGGTGATAGCCTCGGCAATCGCGGCGCAATCGCTTCGGGAGACGTGCAGTGGATGACCGCAGGCAGCGGGATCATCCATCAGGAGATGCCCAAAGGCGATCTTGCCGGACGAATGCACGGCTTTCAGTTGTGGGCGAATCTGCCGTCTTCTCTCAAAATGACTGCTCCGCGCTATCAGGAAGTGCAGTCGCCCGACATTCCGGAAGTAACCGATGACGACGGAACCCACGCGCGCATCGTTTGCGGGAATTTCTGGGGAACCAAGGGTCCTGTCGATGGCATCGCCGCCGACCCGATTTATCTCGACGTATCCGTGCCTCCCGGCAAAAGGAAGGTCTTGCCGGTGGAAACCACTCGCCATGCGTTTGCGTATGTGTTTGCGGGAGCAGGGAAGTTCTGCAACGCCTCCGATCCGCTAGCTGTACCGACGGAACCGGTCAGTTGGGCGGACACCAACCCGCCATCCGAGGCGGATAATCGCTCGCTGGTGCTGTTCGATCGCGGTGACGAGGTGATGGTGCAGGCGGGCGACGACGGAATTCGTTTTCTGCTGGTTTCCGGCAAGCCGCTGGAAGAGCCAGTCGCTTGGTACGGGCCGATCGTAATGAACACCCAGCAGCAATTGCGGGAAGCGTTTCAGGATCTCGAGAAGGGCACGTTCCTAAAGGCGAAGTAACCACGCTCAAGCCAAAGTCGCACGCGATTGCTCGGGCCGTCCCAGTCGCACCCACGCCTCCTGGATAATGGTAAAAAGGAAAGCGGTTGAAAGTCCGAAGAGGATCAGCCCGTTGAGCGCTTCCAGCGCTCCCATAAGCTGCCAGTGCTCCTCAAGATCCGCGCCTGAACGACCGAACGTGGTCATGGCGTTGAGGGAATAAAGAATCGCCGATTTCTTGTCGGGCAGAGCATGGAGCAAGCGGAATCCTAACGCCCATATGGTGGCTTCCAGTCCATGCAACATCGTTACCGAGACCGTTGTGCCCGCCATGAACAGTAAAGCAACCATGGTCATTTTCCGGCGGCTCGCGTTGATCAACACCTTGTCGAATCGCTGCCGAATAAAGTACAGCCCTACCACATGAATCACCACCGTTGTGACGCTTAGCGGCAAACTCCACAACCAGTCCGCGCTCCACGGCATCATAATCACCGGATCAAGATTCATGGGACCTCCTCGTCTTCAGAGCCCCGGCCAAAAATTCCCAATCGAACTGACTACGACGGAGATACGTTACTTCGGGAATTTGTTCGCAATGATGAAAGGTTTTTCGTAATCTACAAGGCTGCGAAATCATAGCGCGGATTTGTCGGTAGAAAGTTGCGGGAGCGGCTAAAGCGTCAACAGCGCCGCTCAGTAGATGATCGGCAGCTTGGAAAAATCCGATTCGGAATCTTCCGTGACGCGCAAAATCAAGAGCGTACGGTCGTCGTGCGGCGGGCGCCCCGCGCCCGCATGCTCGTCGGTGGCCCTCACAATGCGTTGCGCCACCGTGTAGCCGGGATCCTCGGGAACTACCGTCGCCAGCAGCGCCTTCAATCGCTCCACGCCGAATTCTTCCTGATCCTTGTTCATCGATTCGTGAATGCCGTCGGACGCGAAGACCACGATGTCGCCCGGCGACAGGCTGAGCGTCTGATCTTCGTATTCCGCCTCCGGCAGAAGACCGAGCGGCATGCCGGTCACATTGATTTCGGTGACTTCGCCGTTACGAACGAGGAGCGGCAGCGTGCCGCCAGCGTTCGAGATATTCAGCTCGCGCAGCGCCGCATCATAAATAGCAAATTGCATCGCGATGAAGCGCGCGTCCAGGCGTGCGGCCAGCAGGCGCCCATTCAATTGCTCCAGCATTTCCGCGGCGGTGGCTTCGCTCTCGTGTACCAACTCGCGCAGGATGCCAATCGCCAGCGAACCAAACAGCGCCGCCGCCGTCCCTTTGCCAGAGACGTCGCCATTCACAATCGCCAGGCGTCCGACCCCGTAAGGCAGTAGGTCGTAGAAATCACCGCCCAGCTCTCTCGCCGGAACGTAGGCCGTCGCCAAATCCAGGCCCGGGACTTCCCGCGCTCCGGAAGGAAGCAGCTGTCGCTGAATTTCACGCGCGGTTTCCAGATCATCCTGGAGGCGTACCTGCGTTTGTCGCGACTCTTCGAACAGCCGCGCATTCTCCAGCGCAACCGCGATGTACGAGCCCAGTATATTCAGCAAGCGCTCGTGTTCCGCTGTAAACGCGTGCGGCTCGGTACTCTCCAGGTCCAGCACGCCCACCAGCCGGTCCTGCCGGAGCAACGGCACCACCAATTCCGAACGCACTTCTACGTCGTTGCCACATTGCACATAGCGCGAATCCAACCGTACGTCCACCACACGAATCGTGCGGCGTTCCGCGGCCGCGGCGCCCGTGATGCCCTGATTCAGCGGCATCTGAAAGCGCGACGGCATGGTGTCCTTGAAACGCAGCGAAAAAACACTTTCCAGTACTTGGGCCTCCTCGTTCCAGAGCATGACCGTAAAAGTCTGGTAGTCGACCAGCTTCTTAACCCGCTCCGCAATTTGCCGCAGCAGTTCTTCCCGGTCCAGGATCGACGTCAGCTCGTGGCTGATTTCATACAGCAGCGACAGGGTTTGCGCCTGCTCCGGCTGGGTCACGTAAAAGCTGGGCGGAACGGGATCAGCGTCTCCCAGCAGTGAAAACGGTGTCAATTTTTGCGTCGAATCCATGGCCAAGATTGTAACTGCTTCTGTTGGATGTGCAGGAGGAAAGTTGGTTTCATCAAAAAGGCGAAGTCAGCCCTGAAGATGAATGCCTAGCCTGCGGAGCCCGGCAAGAATAATTTGCAGTCCGAGAGCCACTTGTATGATGCCC
This sequence comes from Candidatus Acidiferrales bacterium, assembly GCA_963759275.1. GTDB lineage: Bacteria > Acidobacteriota > Terriglobia > Acidiferrales > UBA7541 > Acidiferrum. The sequence continues at coordinate 374,837 of CAVWYZ010000011.1, forward strand.
AGGACGGTCCCTAGCAGTTGCATGGGCATGCCCAGATATTTTAGAACCGGCCGGGCGTATAACATAGCAACGAGATTCAAGAGCATCAGGCCCAGCAAAGCGCCGAAAATGGCGCTTTTGGTGAGTAAATCGGGCGTTAAGCTGACGCAAATGATCACTGCGGCGACCCCGTAGGGCGTCACAATCGTGGGGAAAGCCAGCGGCGAGATAGCCAGGCGCAGCGATGGTTCGATGGTTGCTGCGGGGCGCGTAGCGTTCCCATCGAATTGTTCCATGATCGTTCGCAGGGCCACCAGAAACAAAATGATTCCGGCGGCAATGGCTAGGACGGGGACCGAAATGTGAAATTTCTGCATGGAATTTTCCCCAATCACCGCGGCCACAACTAGGGCGATGCACGAATAGAAGAACGCCCGTAGCGCCAGGCGCCGCGCAAATGTGGCGTCGGCGCCATGGGTCATTTGCACGAATGGGCCAAGGATCTTTAGCGGCCCCAACATCAAGAAGAAAAACGCGAACATTTCGCCGGGAGTAACCACGCGTGGTGCGCCCGGCGCCGATGTTGCGGCCTCCTGGGCGCCGGCCACACTAGCCAGGAACGGCGCCAGCAGAAGCAAGCTCAACGGAAAGACATTCGCCCCACTCAGGCGTTCATGGATTTTTAGCATGTGTATCACCTGCTGTTAGATATTCGAATCCGGGGCGTCCCACGCGAATCCGCCGGGAGAAATCGGGGTCATCGTCCGCTTGACGGGCGGCATCGTTAATGTGGGCGGATTCTTTCAATTCGGGGAAGGGCAACCCGCCCGCCAGATTCCCACCCTTGTAGAGCATCTCATCGCTGCGGCCATTCAGAAGAATCTGCCAATTGTGGAGGGTAGTGCCGGGAGGTAACCAGCCAATATCGGCCATGGAACGAAAAATGACGGTCGTGCAGTTACGCGTGAGCGCGTTGTACCACGCTGGATAAACGTGAAGTTGGTTAGCGCGAGCCAGATACTCGAGGAACAGCGTGCGGGCCCACTGCGGACTGGCCGCCGTGTGGAACAGATACACTTCCTCTCCGGTGCGATAGTTGGTGCGCAAACGGATCAAGTCGCGCTCGTCGGCGAACACATACACCAACTCGTACTGACGAAAGAAGCCTAGGACCGAAGAGTAGCCCTCCCCGACTTCCTTGCGCGTTTCAATGGACGCGGCGACGTAATCATCATCGCCGAATTGAAAGCTCAGAATCGGATGCGCGATATACGGTGAACCCCAATAAGTGATCGCCAGATCGACGCCGCGAAGCTTCGAGAGGTCCAATGACTTCGTCAGCCATTGGCAGGTGTAATCGTACTCGGCGCGATAGTCGCAGAAGCGAAAATTATGGAGCGTGACTTTATCATCGGCGATCTCTGCCCAAGGCGTTTGCGCCAGGTCCGGCTCCCAGTTGCGATTATTCGAAGGCTTCAGATGCAGCCACCACAACAGAACCACGGCGAAGCATCCGGCGCAAATCAGAAAGCGCCGCTGATGGCCGGAAACGCGCGACACAAGGAAAATCACAACGAGGGCGTACGAAACACCCGCGAGGTGCTTTAACCAGGGTACGCGCAGGTCGATGTACAGAGCCGCGGTGGCCCAGAGCGTGAGCAAGCCGGCCACCAGATAGAGAAGAAAAAGCCCGACGGTGCCAAGACCTCGTCGCCAAAGTGGTTTAGGTGTCAGAACAATCTCCGGAATGATGGGTATCGTATGGCGCGGGGAAACGATGGTCAACACAAAGTCGGTGCTGCACACCAATCCGCTCGCACCGCGAACTGATCTCACGCTACTCGGAAATTTGAATGTTCGTGATTGCTGGTTACTTAACTTCCCAGGTGTCGCCGGCCTTCAGCAGCTTGGCTAAATCGCCCGCGCCTTTTTTCTGTATGACTTCCTGTACCTGCTCGTTGATCACGTCTTCATAGCGCGGCAGATCGTCCCAGGCGCGCAAAACGCCGATAGGAGTCGGGAAGCCGGGGCGTCCTTCCATGTGCGAAAGCAGGAAAGCGTAAGAGGGGCGCGGGTGGTGGGCATCGTGAATCACCAGGTCGGATTCCGAAATGCCATTGCCGAGTTGTACCACCTCGATGTCTCCATCGGCCTTGCGGCGAATGCCCTTATCGCGGTTCTTGCCAAACACCAGCGGTTTGCCGTGTTCCAACTGAAGAACATGCTCGCTGCGCGCTTCTTTTTCGGTCAAACCGGTCCACGCGCCATCATTAAAAATGTTGCAGTTTTGCAAAATCTCCACGAAGGCAGACCCACGATGCGCGGCCGCCGCTTTCAACGTGTCCTTTAAGTGGGCTTGGAAAATATCCACGGAACGTGCCACAAACGTGGCTTCCGCCCCAATCGCCAGCGAAATCGGATTGAACGGACGGTCCGGCGAGCCGTACGGGGTCGACTTGGTGATCTTGTGGAATTCAGACGTCGGCGAATATTGCCCCTTCGTCAGACCGTAAATGCGGTTGTTGAACAGCAGCACCTTGATGCCCACGTTCCGCCGCAACATGTGCATGGTGTGGTTTCCACCGATGGCCAGCGCATCTCCGTCGCCGGTGGCTACCCAGACTTCCAACTCCGGATGGGCAATTTTCACGCCCGAAGCTACTGCTGGCGCGCGACCGTGAATCGTGTGGAAGCCATACGTGTTCATGTAATACGGGAAACGGCTCGAACACCCGATGCCCGAAATCACCACAAAATTCTCGCGGGGAATCCCCAATTCCGGAAATACCGACTGCACTGCCGCCAGAATCGCATAGTCGCCGCAGCCGGGGCACCAGCGGACTTCCTGGTCGGTCTGAAAATCTTTTCTCGTTAGCGGTGGAAGAGCGGTTGTAGTCATGGCGATCTCCTAGAGCCCCAACATTTCTTCGATCTTCTGATCGAGTTCGGCTTGCTTGAAAGGACGGCCTTGAATTTTGTTGAGGCCAATGGCGTTCACCAGATATTTCGCGCGGAGGAGCCACAGCAGTTGGCCCATGTTGAGTTCCGGCACCAACACCTTCTTGTAGCGCTTCAATACGTCGCCCAAATTTGCGGGAAGTGGATTCAGATAGCGCAGATGCAGATGCCCGATCTTGCGGCCCTTTTCCCGCTGGCCCTTTACCGCTTGCGTTATGGCGCCAAACGTCGAGCCCCAGGACACGATGAGCAAGTCGCCTTCGGTCTCACCCGTAGGCAGAACGTTGGGTACGTCCTGGACAATGGCGTCAATCTTGGCGGCGCGGATGCGCACCATGTTCTCGTGGTTCAGCGGTTCGTAGTTTACGTTGCCGGTGACGTCTTGCTTTTCCAACCCGCCAATGCGATGTTCCAGTCCCGGCGTGCCGGGAATGGCCCACGGGCGCGCCAACGTGTCGGCATCGCGTTTGTAAGGCTGGAACCCTTCAGGCTGTGTAGCAAATTTCACGGGAATTCCGGGAATCTCGTCCAGATTCGGAATGCGCCACGGCTCCGCTCCATTCGCCAAATAACCATCAGACAAAACGATGACCGGTACCATGTACTTCAGCGCAATCCGGCTCGCTTCGACGGCAATCCAGAAGCAGTCACCTGGCGTGGCAGCGGCCAACACCGGAATGGGCGCTTCGGAATTGCGCCCGAACATCGCTTGTAGCAGGTCGGCCTGTTCGGTCTTGGTCGGCAAGCCTGTCGAAGGCCCGCCACGCTGAATGTCGCAAATCACCAACGGAAGTTCGGTCATAACCGCCAGGCCGAGCGCTTCCGTTTTCAGCGCCATGCCCGGTCCCGATGTAGTGGTAATCGCCAGCGATCCCGCGTAGGAAGCCCCAATCGATGAAGTTATCGCCGCGATTTCGTCTTCCGCCTGGAACGTCAGCACGCCAAACTCTTTGTAATGAGAAAGCTCGTGGAGAATGTCGGAAGCCGGTGTGATGGGATAGCTCCCCAGGAACAGCTTCAATCCAGCCTTCTGGGCCGCGGTCACAAAACCCAACGCTAGCGCCTGATTCCCGCTCAGATTGCGATAAATCCCCGGGGCCAACTGCGCGGGAGGAATTTCGTAACTGATCTGAAACGCTTCGGTGGCCTCGCAATAGGAATAACCGGCTTTCAGCGCCAGCTTGTTAGCCTCGACGAACAGCGGTTTCTTCTTGAACTTGTCTTCAATCCAGCGAACCGTGGACTCCATCGAGCGGTTGTACAGCCAGTAGCACATCCCCAAAGCGAAGAAATTCTTGCAGCGGTCCATGGCCTTGGCATCCAGGCCCAAATGTTGCAGCGCCGCGCGCGACAGGCGTTGCAATTCCACGGGGAACACGCGGAACTTGTCCAGCGTGTGGTCTTCCATCGGATTCGTAGTCAGGTGTGCTTTGCGAAGATCCGTCTCCTTGAAACTGTCGGAATTGATGATCAGGATGCCGTTGGCCTTCAAGTCGGCCACGTTCACTTTCAATGCCGCGGGATTCATGGCGATCAAAACATCTACCGAGTCGCCCGGCGTATGCACTTCGCCCGAAGAGAAATTCAACTGGAAGCCACTGACTCCCGGCACCGTGCCCGCAGGGGCGCGAATTTCTGCCGGATAGTCTGGAAACGTGGCAATGTCATTTCCATACAGCGCCACGGTGTTCGTGAACTGGCTGCCGGTGACCTGCATCCCGTCACCGGAGTCCCCGGCGAAGCGGATCACCGCCTGCTCGATAACTTCCCGTTTGGTCTTACTTGTAGGAACTTCCGTAAGCGTAGACATCTGACTTATTCAACCCCCATCGCATCTGGCAGCTCCTTGTCGGTGAGCAGAGGAGCGCACTACATGTCTCTAATTTGCTAAGGATAGCACACGGTTACGGCAGACGAGGGCGGAAGGGGAAGGTGGGCGTGAGAACCGGAGGAATAGCTAGGGCCGCTTATGTGACACAGGGCACAGACGGATGTTTGCCAGGAGGCTCGAATTCGCGTTCGGTCACACCTCGCTGGTGACCGACACTTCTTCCTCGTCTCTTTCTCTCGCTCCCTCCGCGGCCGCGAACTGCTCTTTCACACTCTTCATCCGGAACAGGAACAGCCACCACACGCTCACAGGAAGCAAAAGTATCACCACACCGACGGCGATGAGTTGTTTAAGCGATTCCGTGGGTCCCACGAAGTGTTCCGGAATGAAGAACGTTTCGAAGGGGCGAAACGCGATCAATCCCAGGCACAACGCCAGTGCAATCGACGCCCACACCATGGCCAACGTTCGCGCCCAAGGCCGCAACTGAAACAGACCGATCCCGATGCGGATTCCGATCGCTATGACGCAGGACGGCACCAGCGCGATCAACACAAACGCTTTTGGATACAACTGATAAAAATGGTGGCCACTTTCATCCGGCGGCCCGTTCACCAGGCTGAGAAAGAAATATCCCCATAACAGGAACGCCGCACTGCAGCCCAAAAGTGCCAGGGTGGCTGCGGCAGTGACAGCGGCGGAACGGGGACTTTGCTTGGGCATGGAAGTACGATGACAGCACAACACAAGAGCGGTGAATAGTACGAGTGGAGGAGGCGCGTATCCAAAACGCCACTTGACGTTCGCTTTCTTTTCGCCTAGAGTGGTTCTGCTACGGATTGGCGGACTGCCTCACCAGGCTCGCGGAGGTTTTCATGGCCCTCACTAAACGACAGAAAGAAGTTCTGGATTATCTGGTGTCTTTCGAAACCAAGCATGGCTACGCGCCAAGTTTCGAAGAAATCGGAAAAGGGCTCAAGCTTACATCCTTAGCCACCGTCCATAAACACATCACTACCCTCGAGAAGAAGGGCTTCATTCGCCGCGGCTACAACCAAAGCCGCTCCATCGAGATTGTGCAGTTGCCGAAAACCCCCAAGGAACAGGTGATTGAGAGGCGCCTACAGGAACTGCCCCTAGTCGGGCGCATTGCCGCGGGCCGTCCCCTGGAAGCTGTCGAGGAACGCGAAACCATCTCTTTGGGCGATTTCGCGCGTGGCGGCAATTCCTTCGTCCTGCAGGTAAAAGGTAATTCCATGATTGAAGATCACATTATGGACGGCGACTATGTGGTCTGCGAGCAGACGCAAGTGGCCAACGCTGGTGACATCGTGGTCGCCCTGGTGGCTGATGAAGAAGCTACCTTGAAGCGGTTTTATCGCGAAGGCTCAGGGAAGATCCGCCTGCAACCTGCCAACTCCGAAATGGCGCCAATCGTTTTGCCCGCTACCGACGTAAAGGTACAAGGCCGAGTCATCGGCGTCCTTCGCAAATACTAGATTTGCCCCTTTTCCGCCCCAACCTCAACCCGTTCGGTAAATTCTTCCGTGACCATCCGTGTTTTTGCGCGCGTCTAACGTTTAGGGTAAACTTCCGGCTCCGTCCGGAAGTTACCGATCGCTGAATGTAGTGGCGTTGGAGGGAAGAATTGGCTCCTACCGCGGAAAACGTGTTGCTCGTTGCTGGCGATCCCATGCTGCGAGACAACCTGCGTGATCTCCTCGTAAATGAAGGATACGCTGTCACCGCGGTGGAGACCGTTGAGAACGCGCTATCGCTGATTCGCGAGGCGGGAACTGCGCCATTGGTCATCATGGCCGACGGCGTCTCGGAACTGACCCTGCGCGGTTTTCTTACTTCGCTGCAATCCTTGGCCGCAAGCAGCAGGCCCCGCGTGATCCTTTTGACAACCGGCGATTCTGCGCAACGGGGATTGTGGCTGGACCAGGGTTTCGACGATGTCTTGCCACTTCCCGGCGATAGCCATGAATTGTTGGCACGCATCCGCGCACAACTTCGCGAAAAGCATGCGTTCGGTGAACTCGAGCGCAGGGTCCGTAATGCAGAGCAGAGCTATCAGGTATCCCAGACCGCGTTTCAGGCCCTCGCGGTCACGGAGAAAATGACACGCGATGCCTTCTCCCTGGAACGCATACTGAAATTCGGTGTGGGTGCGCTTTTGGGCTTGGCGCTGGTCATCGCGGGAATTTTTTTCGTCTTTTCGCACAAAGCTGAGAAGGAATCCAAGCGCGCCTACAGCTTGATATCGCAACTGGAATTGAGTGCCCAAAACGAGCAACAGTTGCTGGCCTCCGCGCGCCGTCTTCGCGATGACCCCGCAAACGCGGATCTTGTACAGCAAAAGGAACAGTTGCAGCAGCAAACCGAAGCTCTACGCCAAAAGATCTCCGCGCCGGATGGGGCTGATGTCAACGAACTTCGCCGCCAGCTCTCGGAAGCCACAGGCCGCCTGACGAAACTCGAAGGCAGCTCGCAGGCCGTCGAAGCGGTCATCCGCGATTATGCTCCCAGCGTTTGCCTGCTCCACGTTTCCGTGGCGTTCAACGAGAAAACTTCCGGAAAACGCCTTCGCTATGGCGGGATCAACAGCGATGGCTCTCCGCTAAAAGACAGCGATGGCAATACCGTCTACACCACGGAAGGCCGCGCCCCTGAGGTCCGCGCCGACTTTTTTGGCAGCGGTTTCATCGCCGGTGAAGGAAAAATCCTCACGAACCATCATGTCGTGCAGCCTTGGTGGGAGAACAACGAATTGGGAGACGCGGTGAAGCAGGGCCTGGAACCAGTCATTGCCGACATGACTGCTTATTTCCCGGGTGCCGCTTCCGGAGTTCCCGTAGGCATTTCGCAGATTTCTCAAGAGGCCGACCTGGCGGTGGTCCATGGCGATTTGTCGGAGCTCAAGCGCCCTATTCTCAAACTGGATCCCAGCAAACAAGCGGCGGTAAGCGGCGAAGCGCTGATCAGCTTTGGCTACGCCACGGGCATCGACGCGATTCTGGCGCGTGCGGGCGACGATGCGGTGAACGATATTGTGAAGGTTAGCGGCGGTGACCCGAAATTAGTGTTGCTGGAACTCGCCAAGCGGAAACTGATCCGCCCGCTGGTCACTCAAGGGCACGTGGGCGATGTGCTACCGGATAAGATCGTGTACGACGCGCAAACCACCTCTGGCGGATCAGGAGGCCCCTTGCTAAACCGACAGGGCGGCGTCATCGGTGTCACCTTCGCGGTGGTGAAAGGCTTTGGCGGTTCGAACTTCGGCGTGCCGATCCGCTTCGCGTCTCCTCTGTTGAAACGTTAGCGCCCTTTTTCCTTGGTATTCTCCTCCATCAAATTTCCTGCTCCTCTAAATGAAAATTTATCGTCGTGCGTGGCTTCCTGCGTGAAACAATGTAGAATTTTGGATTGCTCCAAAGGACGGATAGACGCCTGCGCATGAAGAAAAATAGACCGATCCGGAAACTCCTGGCTGCCAACCGCAGCGAAATCGCCATCCGTATTTTTCGTGCTGCCAATGAACTGGGTCTGCGTACCGTCGCCATTTATTCCCAGGAAGACCGGCTCGCCCTGCACCGTTTCAAAGCCGACGAAGCCTACCAGGTGGGCATCGGCAAAGGGCCCGTGGAAGCCTATCTCGATATTCCCGGTATCATCGCGGTCGCAAAGGAGCATGAAGTTGATGCGATTCATCCCGGCTACGGGTTTCTCTCAGAAAATCCGGCGCTCGCACGTGCCTGCGCGAAAGCCGGTCTGGCCTTTGTAGGCCCCACTCCTGAACTTCTGGAGTTGCTGGGCGATAAAACCGCGGCGCGCCGTTTGGCCGCTGCGGCTGGCGTTTCTGTATTGCCGGGAACGGAGAACGCCGTTTCTTCGCCGGAAGAAGCCCAGAAGATTGCCGCCGAAATTGGATTTCCCGTAATTGTGAAGGCCTCCATGGGCGGCGGTGGACGTGGCATGCGCGTGGTCCACGATCCTGCGCAGCTTGCCTCTCGCTTGGAAGAAGCTCAGGGCGAGGCGAAATCCGCGTTCGGCGACGCTTCCGTGTTTCTGGAAAAATTTCTGCCCCGCGCGCGCCACATTGAAGTGCAGATCCTTGCCGACGAACACGGCCACCTGCTACATCTCTACGAACGCGATTGCTCCGTCCAGCGGCGTCACCAGAAGGTTGTGGAAGTTGCCCCCGCACTGAATCTTCCGGACCGCGTGCGCACTGAAATTTGCGCCGCGGCGCTGAAAATTGCACGGCAAGCGAAGTATCGCAATGCCGGTACCGTCGAGTTTCTCTACGATGTCGATGCGCAAAAGTGGTATTTCATCGAGGTCAACCCCCGCATCCAGGTCGAGCACACCGTCACGGAAGTGGTGACTGGCATCGACATCGTCCGGGCACAAATTCTGGTGGCACAGGGCCACGAACTACACGAGGCGCCCCTGTCCCTGCCCATGCAGGAACAGGTTCCTTTGTATGGCGCCGCCCTGCAATGTCGCGTCACCACCGAGGATCCCGAGAAAAACTTTGCGCCGGACTATGGACGCATCTCCACCTATCGCTCTCCCGCAGGTTTCGGTATTCGTCTCGATGGCGGCACAGCCTACGCCGGCGCACTCCTCGCGGCGTATTACGATTCGCTGCTGGTGAAAGTCACCGCCTGGGGCACCAATCTCCCCGAAGCCTGCCAGCGCATGGATCGCGCCTTGCGCGAATTCCGCATCCGCGGCGTCAAAACGAATATCCCGTTTCTCGAAAACGTGGTGAATCACCCGCACTTCCGTGCCAGCGAAGTCACCACTTCCTTTTTGGACGATTCCCCTGAACTTTTCCGTTTCTCGGGTCGGGCGGACCGCGCCACCAAGCTTCTCTCGTATCTCGGCGACGTGATTCTCAACGGTAATCCCGAGGTGAAAGGTAAGAACGTCCCCGCCACCATTGAGAAGGCTCCCGTGCCACCAGCGCCAGGAATTGCGCCTCCTGCAGGAACGCGTCAGTTGCTGCAAAGGCTGGGTCCCAAGAGATTCGCCGCGTGGGCCCGCAAAGAAAAACGATTGCTGCTGACAGACACCACCTTTCGCGACGCGCATCAATCGTTGATGGCCACTCGCGTGCGCACTTACGACATCTTGACCACGGCAAGCGCAGTGGCGCAGCGGCTTCCCAATCTCTTCAGTCTGGAGATGTGGGGCGGCGCCACGTTCGATACCTCCATGCGCTTTCTCCACGAAGACCCGTGGCAGCGCCTCCGCGAACTTCGCCATCGCATCCCGAATATTTGTTTCCAGATGCTGCTGCGTGGTGCTAACGCCGTAGGGTACACGTCCTATCCCGACAACGTAATTGTCGATTTCGTGCGTGAAGCATACGAGCAGGGAATTGATATTTTTCGCATCTTCGATTCGCTCAACTCCATCGAAAACATGCGCGTTTCGATCGACGCGGTTCTGGAGACTGGAGCCGTTTGCGAACCAGCCATCTGTTACACCGGCGATCTGTTCGACAAAACTCGGCCGAAATATTCGCTGAAATATTACGTGGATATGGCCAAAAAGTTGGAAAAGCTCGGCGCGCACTTCCTGGCCATCAAGGATATGGCAGGCCTGTGCCGCCCTTACGCGGCCTACACGCTGGTGAAAGCGTTACGCGAAGAAATCGGCATCCCGATTCATTTCCATACGCACGACACCAGCGGCATCAACTCCGCTTCCTTGTTAAAGGCCTCGGACGCAGGCGTCGACGTTGCCGATGGCGCGGTCGCGTCAATGAGCGGAGGCACCAGCCAGCCCAATCTGAATTCCGTTGTCGAAGCATTGGCGAACACTCCGCGCGACACACAACTGGACATCGCGGCGTTGAATGAATGTTCCGATTTCTGGGAAGTGGTGCGCGGGTATTACCTGCCGTTCGATTCCGGCCCAAGATCCGGCTCCGCCCGTTTATACGAGCATGAAATTCCCGGTGGCCAATTCACAAATCTGCGCGAACAGGCGGCGGCCATGGGACTCGGCCATCGCTGGCGTGAAGTAGAAAAAACCTATGCGGAAGTAAATCAATTGTTCGGAGACATCGTTAAAGTCACGCCTTCGAGCAAGGTTGTCGGCGACATGGCGCTCTTTTTGCTCGCCAACGAAATTAAGCCCGCGGATCTCCTCAAGCTCGACGAACACCACGATGTATCGTTTCCCAACTCCGTGGTGGAAATGTTTTCTGGCGCACTGGGCGTGCCTCCGGGCGGCTGGCCCAAGAAATTGCAGAAAATCATTTTGCGTGGGCAAGCGCCGCTAAAAGGACGGCCCGGCGCGAATCTGCCTCCGGTAAATTTCGACGAAGCGCGAGCCGAGCTCGAGAAGAAAGTGGCCCATCCGGTGAAGCGCGACGCCATGCTCAGTTATCTGCTCTATCCCGAGGTGTATCTGAAGTTCAATGCCTTCCGCCAGGCCTACTCCGACGTGGGTGTGTTGCCCACACCGGCATTCTTCTATGGCCTGAAGCCCGGCGAAGAAATCACCGTCGATATCGAGCATGGCAAAACCATGATCGTGAAGTTTCTGACCATCAGCGATGCGCATCCCGACGGCACCCGCACCTTGTTCTTCGAGCTTAACGGCCAGCCCCGCGAGGTGAATGTCCGCGATCGCTCCCTACGCGTCGTCGAGCGCAGCCATCCCAAGGCCGATGTGGAGAATCCCGGCCACGTTGGCGCTCCCACTGCCGGCTTGATTAGCAGCATCGCGGTCCAGGCCAATCATCCCGTCGAGCGCGGTGCTAAACTGCTCACGCTGGAAGCCATGAAGATGCAATCCAATATTTATGCGCCCATCAGCGGCAAAATCAGCAAATTGCTGGTGACGCCCGGCCAGCATGTCGAAGCCAAAGATCTTCTGGTTGTCATCGCTCCGTGAGCAATCCCAATCTGATCAAGCACCAGCGGTTTCGTTCGCGATTCTTGCGCAATCAGCGCGACCTGATCGTCTATCTTCCTCCTGGCTATGCCGAGCAGCCCCAGCGGTCTTTCCCGGTCCTTTATCTTCACGACGGCCAGAACCTTTTCCACGGCGCTACGTCCTTCATACCCGGTGTGGATTGGCACGTCGGCCAGACCGCGGATCATTTCATCTACGAAAGCCACGTCGAGCCGCTGATCATTGTCGGCATCTACAATGCGGGAAAACAGCGTATCGGCGAATACACGCCCACGCGCGCACCGAAGCTTGGAGGGGGCCGCGCGGATCGTTACGCCAAATTTCTGTTGGAAGAAGTGCGGCCTTTTGTGAATCGCCAGTACCGCATCGCTGAAGGAGCGGACCGCACGGGCATCGGCGGGTCTTCTCTAGGTGGACTGGTTTCGCTGTATCTCGGCTTACGTCAGCCGCAAGTCTTTGGAAAAATCGCGGCGCTCTCTCCATCGGTCTGGTGGAACGAACGAGTCATCCTGCGCTTCGCCGCCGCGGCCTCCGTACAACCTCTCCCGCGCATCTGGCTCGATATCGGAACCCGGGAAGGTCCGCGCATTGTGGACGACGTGGAACGATTCCGCGATGTATTGATTACCAAGGGCTGGCAGTTGGATCGGAGCCTACATTACGAACGCGTCGAAGGCGCCGAACACAACGAGGCCGCTTGGGCCGCCCGCGTCGGGCCCTTCCTGCAATTCCTCTTTCCGGCGCGATAGCTCTACCAGATTACTCTTAGTGGTTTGTAAAGGCGGAACTGCTGGTCACACGTAACCACCGGGATATTTTCAGACAACGCCTGCGCAATGATTTGGCGGTCAAAAGGATCGCGATGGTGAAGCGGAAGATCAAACATGGCCAGCGCGTGATCCGCAGCAAACGGCAGTAAGTTCAATTGAAGATCAGCTAAGCCTTGCAGTAAATCGTCCCTTGTAAAATCCAGCTTCCCAGCCGCACACTTCGTTGCAATCTCCGTAAGTGAGATGGTGCTGAATTCTCGGACATCACTGGCGCTCTGCGCAATGCGAAGCGCTTTCGGCGACAAACGTTCTGGGAATTTGACAGCCATGATGAACGTGACGGTATCAAGCAGGAAGCGCACTCAGTAACGGCCCTCAAGAAACGCATCGGCTTCCTCATCGGTCATGGGTTTCCACCAGTCCGGGTCATGGATAGTTACTTTGTTCCTGAGCGTGCCTAGCCTCGGTTGCTTCTGGGCTGATTCAGCCGTGCGCACAAGATCTGCCACGGGTTTTCCACGGCGGCAGATGGTAATGCGCTTGCCGCTCTCGGCTTCCTTAATCAACTCCGGCAGCTTATTCTTGGCGTCCGCTACACTGACTTTCATTCCTTGATTATAGCTATCTAAGATAGCTATGTAAAGCAGCGAACTAGTTAAAACTATGGGGATCTCGAAAAGAAGACGCCGGCGCGGCAACTGACTAGGTGCGCGAAATCCCGCTTAAAGCCGTATATAATCCGCTGCGTCATGAGCGCCGCAAGACCCATCACGATTCTGTGCGTTTCTTCTTACGAAAAAGGCCAGGAATTCCTGCGCACCTGCAAGAGCCTCGGCTGCACCGTGTTGCTGCTCACCGTGGAAAAGTTGCGCACCGGCGAGTGGCCCCGCGACGCGATCGACGAATTCTTCTTCATGCCCGACGAACTGCCGATCAGCGATCTGATTCACGCCGTTAGTTACGCGGCGCGCACCCGCCACATCGATCGCGTGGTGGCCCTCGACGAATTCGATATGGAAAATGTCGCGGCTCTGCGCGAACACCTGCGGCTACCCGGCATCGGCTTGACCACCATTCGCTACTTTCGAGACAAGTTGGCCATGCGTGCCCAAGCGCGAGAAGATGGCATCCTGGTCCCCGAATTCATTCACATCCTCAATTACGACGACCTGCGCGAGTTCATGGGTCGCGTTCCCGGTCCTTGGCTGCTCAAGCCGCGCTCGCAAGCTTCCGGCATCGGTATGAAAAAAATTCAAAGCGCCGAAGAACTTTGGCCTTGGCTCGATCAACTGGGCGATCGGCAGTCCGAATACCTCCTCGAGCAGTTCATTCCCGGCAGCGTATTCCATGTGGACGGCGTCGTGTCCGAACGAGCAGTGCTATTTGCCGAAGCGCACACGTATGGTGCGCCGCCTCTCGATGTTTCGCATCAAGGAGGTGTGTTTACCACCCGAACCATGGCCCGCGATTCCGCGGATACGTTAGCGCTGAAGGAAATCCACCGGAAACTAATTCAACGTTTGGGCCTCGTACGCGGCGTCACCCATGCCGAATTCCTGAAAGCCCGCAGCGACAATCGCGTCTATTTCCTCGAGGTTGCGGCCCGCGTCGGCGGGGCATACATTTCCAACATGGTGGAAACCGCCACCGGCATCAATCTTTGGCGCGAATGGGCGCGCCTCGAAGTGACCGCAGGGAAGATGCCCTACCAACTACCGCAAACCCGCCAGGACTATGCTGGCGTGATCGTTTCACTGGCGCGCCAGCAAGAGCCGGACACCTCCGCCTACACCGACCCGGAAATCGTCGAGCGCATCAAAAAATACCATCACGCCGGATTTGTCCTGAAATCGCCATCTCCGGAGCGCATCGAACAGTTGCTCGCCTCCTACTCCCAGCGCTTCGCCACTGACTTCCTGGCCCGCGAGCCCGTTCCCGACAAACCCACCGCCTAGCCGCGAGATCCCGAAAGCAAAGCTTCAATTGACACTCGTTCCGTTGATATATATCATATGATATATATCACCTGTGGGCCTGATCATGGCGAAAGCGAAGAAAGCAAAGAGGAGTCGAGCACGGAGAACTTCCGCTGTACTGGCCGTTCCCGCGGAAGCAAAAATCTTCATGACGGGACGCAGCCAGGCCGTCCGCCTCCCCAAAGAATACCGCCTGCCCGGCGATAGCGTACACGTACGACGCCTCGGCAATAGCATTGTGCTGACGCCAAAAAACAGGAACCGTTGGGCGGGACTGTTCGCCGCTCTCGACACCTTCCCGCGTGGCTTTACTTTGAAACGGAATCAACATCAGCCTGATCGCGCAGGGCTCAAAGACCTCTTCGACGGAACACCGGAGTAGGCGAGTGTATCTGCTCGACACCACCGTGTGGATCGATCTGATTCGCACAAACTCGCCGCCCATCCGCCGGAAGCTTGCTACTCACTCCAAGAGCGTCATTGCCCTTTCTATCATCACTGCCTGCGAACTCCAGTATGGTCTCGAACGCCACGCTGCGAAGTATCCGTATCTGCGAACCCGTCAACAATCTCTGCTTGAAAACATTCTCGCGTCGTTTGAGGTGCTCGCTCTCGATCACGACGTCATGGAGATATATGGCAGGCTGCGAGCCGAACTGGAATCCTCCGGCCACGCGATTGGTTCTCTGGATACGTTCATTGCCGCTCATGCGCTGAGTGTCGGTGCTACCCTGGTCACCAGCAATGCCAAGGAATTTTCGCGGGTTCCGGGCCTGCACATCGAGGACTGGAGATAACTGCCGCTCGTAGGCCTTCGCTTGAGTTTCTCCGCACCGCCGGTACAGCCCCCACCCTGTCCTAAAGTCTAGTTACCTTCACGCAAACGGATAGGTTATTGTGTTTGCGACTCCCGTTCCCCGGGACTATTGTTTGCTTACCCCGGGCCGGAAATCGCGTGGGGTGTGCTGTCCCTTGGGAGGACCGATGTGGGGGAACAAAAAACCGGATACGCCTCAACCAGCGCAGCCGGAATCTAAAAATTTTCCAGTGAATCCGCCGTCGCCAGTTAAGCCTGCTGCGGCAACTTGGGAGGGAACTACCGCAATGAGTACAGATGCTATGCGTCCGTTGGGAGCGACCGCAGATCGTGCCACCGCACGCCTCGGTCCTAGTCTGCATGTGAAAGGCGAAATTTCCGGCAATGAAGACCTGGTGATCGAAGGTTCCGTGGAAGGATTGGTGCAATTGGACGAGCGCAAACTGACCGTCGGCGCCTCGGCCAAGGTCACCGCGGATGTGATCGCCCGGGAAGTGGTGGTCTATGGCAACGTTAAGGGCAACCTACGCGCCAAGGACCGCATTGAGATTAAGAAGGATGGCTCGGTCAATGGCGATCTGACCACCGCCCGCATCATGATCGAAGACGGCGCCTACTTCAAGGGCTCCATCGAGATCGACAAGAGCGCCGAGAAGGAATCCGGTGCCGGTTCGTTCGCGCGCACCGCGGCTCCTGCTGGCGTTGGTCCCAAGACCATTTAATATTTCGACGCGTAGTCTGTTCTCCCACGACGGCGCTCCGGTAATTCGGGGCGCCGTTTTTTTTATTTTCGCCACTTTCCTTGCGCTATTTAATATCTTGACAAGTCATTCTTTAGTAGTTACTGTGGCCATAGAGTTCCGCCCGGCTCTCTAATATCACGGCCGGTAGCCGCCCGCCGGCCTTGTGCACACTGCCGGATCTCCCGACGGAGTCAAGCCATGAGGGCAGGAGTCCGCAGCACCCCACTGTCGCTAATCGTCTTTGCGATTTTCACCGCGGCTTGTGGAGGAGGTGGAGGGACCGGTGGGGTTCACCAACCTCCTCCCCAACCGGATTTCTCGCTTGAACTTTCCTCTACCGCCATTTCCGTTTCGCAGGGCAGCACTAGCGCCCCGGTAAAAGTCGCCATCACTGCGCTCAACAATTTTTCCGACAGTGTGCAAGTATCCTTATCGGGCTTGCCATCGGGCATCACCACCGATCCAGCCTGTCCGTTTTCCGTCGCCGCCGGGCAAAGTGTTTCCGTATTGTTTGGCGCCGATCCCAACGCGGCCACCGGACAATTTAATGTCACCGCGCAGGGAATCAGCGGCACACTTTCTCACTCCCGGGATTTGTCGCTGGCGATTGAGGCCATGGCCAATTTCAATCTGCCGCAAACCAACTATGTTCAAAACGACTCTGTGGCCTGGCTGGATAATCCGCCGGGAGAACCGCACCGCCGCCATATCGTGTTCGATTCCGCGAATCAGCAATTCTATGTTGCCAATCGCGCCATGAACCGCGTGGAAGTGTTTTCCGCCACAAACCCGGTGTTGCGCGCCACCATTTCCGCGCCGGGTGCTTCGAGCGTCGATCTGTCAGCCGATGGAAGTACGTTGTGGGTCGGCACGAGCCTCGAACAGATTGTGGCGATTGATACCGCGTCGCTCCGCGTGAAGGCGCGTTATCCCATCTCCGGCGTGTCGCCCATTCCCGGAATCGTCTTCAGTCGCCCTACGGAAGCGCTCGCGTTGGCTGGCGGCGAATTACTGGTTCGCCTGCGCCAATCCGCGTCCCCGGAGGCTCTGCTCGCCCTCTGGGATCCTCCTTCGAACGCGCTGACGAACCTGACTCCATTGGCCCCAACCGTATTCCAGAATGGAGTAGGAGTGTTGGCCCGCTCGGGCGATCACACCCGCGTACTTGTCGCCGCCAACGACTCAAGCGGGGAACTGGCGGTCCTTGACGCTAGTGGTTCTGTAGCAGTTGGTCCGTTAGCTCCGCTCGCGGGAACGATTTCGTTGGCGGCCGCGAACGCCGACGGCAGCCAATTCGCCATCGCCATCCCTCTCGGAAGCGCTGGGCAAGTCCTGCTATTGGACGCCAATCTGAATCATCTTGGCAGTTACACATCCGCGGGGCCTGCCGGACTTGTTTTTTCGCGAGATGGTCAATCCCTCTATGTGGTCGAACCGTACGGCAATGCCAGTGCGGTGGCCGTGCTCTCCACCGCCACCATGCAAAGCCTCGGACAAGCTTCCGACATACCAGTGCAGGGCATACCGACCAGCATCGAAGAATTGGGCACCGCTTCGAACTTGGTCGGTCTCAACAATCGCGGCCTGGCCTTTCTCGACGCGTCGCAACCCACCTCTCTACCTTTATCTGCTCCCGTCTTTTCCGCCGTTCCTGTGGCCCAGCCCGCGGAAGGACCAACGGCCGGTGGCACCACGGTCTCCCTGTCAGGTGCGAATTTTTCTTCCAACGTTCAGGTGCGTTTCGGTCCGGGTAATCCCGTTAACGCCAGTGCCGCAAGCGCGTCGCAACTTCAGATTGCATCGCCGGCAAGAGCCTCGAGCGGACCCGTAAATCTCACCGCATACTTCGCAAACGGCTGGGTTGCGCTTGCGCCTTCCGCATTCAGCTACGGGCCCAGCATCGCCCGGGTGATTCCGAACACCGGCCAGTCACAGGGAGGCGATACCATCACGGTCTACGGTTATGGATTCGGCTCCGCCAAAGGCAGCGTTTCCGCGACAATTGCTGGGACCGCCGCCACTGTCAACAGCGTCGATGAGCTTCCTGCATTTGGTTCAGCGCTGGGACTCGATGCGAACTACCCCTTTGCGCTCGAGCGTATCGTCCTAAAAACGCCCCCAGGTTCGCCCGGCAAAGCCGATCTCACGATTCAATCCTCCTCAGGCTCTGCGACGGCGAGCAAAGCGTTTCAGTACGTCACTTCCAGCAAGACCTACCCAGCTCCCGGCCTCCACAAATTCATTACCTACGATCAATCGCGCCAGCGCCTGTTCTTTTCGGACATCGATCACGTTGACGTTTTCGATTTGGCCGCACAGGGTACCGTCACTTCCATCCAGCCTCCACCGAACGGACCGCCTCCAGATTCCGCGATTCGGGGCTTGACGCTTACGCCGGATTCTTCGCAACTCGTCACCGCTGATTTCGGTGCGCAAAGCGTCTACCTTGTCGATCCCGACGGCGCTCTCTACAACGGAAAAGCTGTGCCAGTCGGCGGAATTTCTGGCTTTTTGAACTCCGGGCCGGCCCGCGTCGCTGCCACCAGCAATCTCACCGTCTTTGTCGGACTCAGCGGAGAAGGTAGTTCCACCGGCGCGTGCAACGGCTGCTTGGGCCAAATGAATTTGCTTGCCAGTCCGCCCGTGTTTCAGCCGGCTCCGCAACCGGAAGTCAGTTCACTGACCGGCACACCGCTACTGCAGGCCGACGCTGTAGGCGACGTAGCGTTTCTCGCTTACGACTCTTCGCCCGGTGGCCCCGTCGCATTGTGGAACGCCGCGACTCCCAACACGTTTTCTATCTCTACATCGAACGACGCGGCCAGTGATCTCGTCACCGCTTCAGACGGCACTTCGTTTGCCGTTCGCGCAAGAAACTCCACGGAAATTCGCGGCGCAAATCTCTCGCTCTTTTCTACTCCCGCTTCACCTGAACTGGAAACCGTCCCCGGCCGAGTGGCGACGCCCGGCATCGCGTTGCATCCTACTGGCGCGTTGACCTACGAACCTTTCCTCGATGGCTCGCCACCCGCCGCGCCCCCAGCCACAGGCATTCACGGCCGCCTCGATATACGCGATGCGCGCAGCGGCGAATTACGCTTGCGAGTTTATCTGCCCGAAGCGCTAGCGATGCTCAATACCGACATCGACGGCCTGCACGGCGGTTTTCTCACGACCGATGAAAATGGTCAGCGATTATTTGCGCTCACGGCCAGCGGCG
The DNA here is from genome assembly GCA_963759275.1 of Candidatus Acidiferrales bacterium. Classification (GTDB taxonomy): domain Bacteria; phylum Acidobacteriota; class Terriglobia; order Acidiferrales; family UBA7541; genus Acidiferrum. The sequence goes on from CAVWYZ010000011.1 coordinate 394,070, forward strand.
TGAGCATCGTCGAGCTAGCCAGCGTTCCTCTCGGTATCGGTACGCTTTCGCCCTCTTCGGGCCCCGCCTCTGGGGGGACCACGGTTACGGTGCGTGGTAGTGGCTTTGTAACCGGAATCAAAGCCACTCTCGGCGGTAAATCTGTGGCAGTCACTCTCAAAGATAGGAACACGATTATTCTAACCACGCCGGCGCTACCCGCGGGTCCACTGCAGCTTGTACTGACGAATCCCGATGGCGAAACCGTTTCGCTCGACGTTGCATTCACCGTGCAATAACCTCGCCTTAACCTTTTACCGAAGTTTTTCATCAAACCAATGCGCTCATTTCCTGCCATACTCTTCGGGCGACTTCGCTGTAACACGAGAAAACTATGAATACTCGCAAGCTCGGAAATTCCGATCTACACATCACTCCCGTTGGTTTCGGCGCTTGGGCCATTGGTGGCGGCAACTGGGAATTTGCCTGGGGACCACAGGACGATCGCGAATCAATCGGTGCGATCCACAAAGCGCTGGAGCTGGGTGTCAACTGGATCGACACCGCCGCGGTCTACGGCTTGGGCCACTCGGAAGAAGTGGTTGCGCGCGCGCTGCAGGAATGGCGCGGTGCACGCCCGTACATTTTCACGAAGTGCGTCATGCGCTGGGACTCCACGCGCAAAATCTCCATGAATCATTCGGCCAGTTCCATCCGGCAAGAGTGCGAAGCCAGCCTCCAGCGTTTACAAGTGGACGCCATCGATCTCTACCAGATTCATTGGCCCCCGCCAGATAACGGACCAGCCCTGGAAGAAGCCTGGCAGACCCTTAGCACGTTGCAGGAGGAAGGGAAGGTCCGCTGGATCGGCGTTTCGAACTTCGACGTGTCACAACTGAAGCGTGCCGAGAAGATCGCTCCGGTAACCTCTTTGCAGCCTCCCTATTCCATTCTTCGCCGTCAGATTGAAGAAGAAACTCTCCCCTATTGTGAACAGCGTGGCATCGGCGTGCTCGTGTATTCGCCCATGTTCTCTGGCATGTTGACTGGTGGCATGACCCGCGAGCGGGCCGCGGCGTTGCCCGCCGACGATTTTCGTAGCCGCAATCCGGAATTTAAGGAACCCAAGCTTTCCAAGAATCTGGAACTGGTCGAGAAGTTGGGCGAAATCGGCGCCCGTTATGGCAGCCGGCCCGGCGAAGTGGCCATTGCCTGGACCTTGCGCAACCCTCGTGTAACCGGCGCCATCGTCGGCGCGCGCAACGCTAAACAGGTTGAAGGCGTGATGCGCGCTGGAGATTTTCACTTGAACGCCGAAGAAATCGCGGAGATCGAATATTATTCTGCGAGTATCGCCAAAACCAAAGCTGCGTCGTAAAATCGTCCAGCAATTTCTCGTCAGGGAGTCGGAATGAATCTGGGTTTGCAGGGAAAGCTGGCGGTCGTCACCGGATCAACCGCGGGCATTGGTCTTGCTATCGCCACCACCCTTGCCGACGAGGGCGCGCGCGTGGTGATCAACGGCAGAACGCAGGCGCGCGTGGATTCCGCCCTGGAGAAGTTGCGCATGCGCAATCGCGGCGCAGAGTTCACCGGCGTCGCTGCGGATTTAGGCACGTCTTCCGGAATTGCCGAATTTATCGAAGCCGTCCCACTGGCGGACATTCTTGTTAACAATCTTGGCATCTTCGAGGTCAAACCGTTCCTGGAAATTCCCGACGCGGACTGGCAACGCTTCTTCGATGTCAACATTCTCAGCGGGGTTCGCCTCAGCAGGCACTATCTTCCCAATATGTTGAAGAAAAACTGGGGTCGCATCATCTTCATTTCCAGCGAATCCGCGCAGCAGATTCCCATGGAGATGGTCCACTACGGTATGACCAAGACCGCGCAAGTAGCCCTCGCCAGCGGTATCGCCCGCACCCTGGTTGGCACCGGCGTCACAGCGAACTCGGTCCTTGTCGGTCCCACGGATTCCGAAGGTGTCGGTACGTTCCTCAAGGATGTGGCGCGGCAGCAAGGTGTCAGTGTCGCGGAAATGGAAAAGCAATTCTTCAACACCGCGCGCGCTACATCACTCCTGAAACGTTTCGAGACTCCTGAAGAAGTTGCCGCAATCGTCGCGTTTGTGGCCGGCATGCAGTCCAACGTGATCAATGGCGCTGCGGTTCGCGCCGATGGCGGCGTGGTGCAAAGTATTTTCTAGTCGCCGGCTGAAAAAGTCGTCATGCCGAACGGAGTCTGCGAAGTGAGGTATCCCTCTCGGGCTGTCGATTCAAGCGAGATTTCTCGGTGTTCCGGGGACAATTACGAAGAAACTAGGCTCGCAGGTTATCGGCGCGCCAGTTCTTGACCATCAGCTTGATGGTCTTCACATCCGTAACATTATCCGCCAACACCTTCCGCGCCAACGCCGGCAACTCCTCGTCGCTCGCAAATCGCAGCGCTACGAATTGCCCGGGCTTGAATTCGCCGATGCGCGGTTGCAAATCACTGGGCAGCAAACGGGCAAAGCGCAACCGTTCCTCCAGGCGAATGACGCGATCTTGCACCTTTAGCGCGAACAACCGCGCCAGCAGCATGAGCGTCAACAGTGCGATGGCGGTCAGCATATTGATCAGCCCATCCCAGGTGAATCCGGGGCGGATCAGCCGATAGATCGACCAACCTAAATTCAACGTCAAAATCGGCAGGACAAAAAAATGAAATGCGGGAACCCACTTCACATGATTGGAATAATTCTGCTCCGCCATTGGGAAGGTTCCTCCTCGTGCCCGCATTCTATCAAACCTGCCCGTCGGGACAGTTATCCTTCCGCTACTTTAAGCGGTTGCGGTGCTGCAATCTTTCCGGCGGAGCGCACAATGGACGAATGCAGTAACGCTTCCAGCGGGAAGCGAGGAGCGCATCATGACAAACCTGAGCCTCGCCAGAATCATGTACGGCACCAGCGAAGATCTTCACGCGTCGACGCACATCACGGCGTCTACGCTCTCTGCGCTACCGGCACACGCTGCTGCGGACATCGCCGATAAGACCGCGCCTGACAACGAAACACTCGGCGAACTGCTACACCGTGCCTGGACCAATCTCGCCGGCAAGCAGTAACCAACACACACATCACGTCCCCAGAAGATTGCCCTGAATTCTCGTGTACCCGTCCTCTTGCGCCCACAAACCGAGCGGAATCGCCGCCAAATCATCTACGATCGGAACGGCCTTGCCATCTTTGGTGAGATCCACAGTGCGTAGAAAGTGTTTGCAGGTGTCGCAGCATTCCACCCGCACGTGCGGAAATTGTTCGGCAATATACACGGGTAGTTTTTGTTCCTGAGCTTCTCCACAATGCGCGCAGAGAATCCGGCGAAATTCCCATTCCTGAGAACAAAAGGAGCACTGCAGGAATCGTTTGCCGCCATCACCTTCCGGCCGCAGCACCCCCAGCAAGGGCAGGGAATTGCACCGAGGGCATCGGCACACCGTCATCGGCAAAACCGGCGGCAGTAGCGAACCTACAAGAAATTCCGCATAGGGCTGCAGGAACGCGCGCGCCAGAATTTCCGTGAGCGGGTCCGTGGACTCCGCTTCCAATAATCCGCACTGCCAAAATTCGTTAAGCACCTCGGCCCACGTGGTCTCGCCCCGCGTTCGCAGTTGCCGCGAGCGGGCAGCCAAGGGGCCGGGACTCCGAGGTTCAACGAAAGAAAGATATTCACCAAAAGGCTTCATCAGGATGGGAAGATTCAGCTCGGACCGCACATTCCCTTCCGGTGGAGCGACAACTCCTTTTCCCCACAGCTTCGGCAATCGTTCGTAAAACTCTTTTTGAAATTGGACGATGTTCCCGTAGAAGCCCAGGATTTGGCTGGCGAACGGATAGCGCTGAACCAGCAAGTCGACGCGTTCCGCACGAGCTGGATAATTTACCGTTCCGGTGGCGAGAAAACTCATTTCCGCGTATCAGGCGATCCCACGATCTCCTCATACCAGCCCGGATGATAGCGTTTGGCAAAGGCCATGGACACATCGCCTCGTATTACTGACCCGAACGCGCCGCGCTCCGCAAATACCCCCATGTAAATGTGAATCATGAAATTTCCTATAGTGATGAGCGCGGCAATCGGGTGCAGCAGCACCGACACGTAGCGCAGCCAGCGCAGGCTCCACGGCAGATAATCGCTGAACCACAGCACCAAGCCAGTGAGCAACAGTACGAGACCCGCCCAGAAAAACGTCCAGAACAGCAATTTCTGCCCGGCGTTATAGCGCCCCGCCGGCGGCATCTTATCGTCCTGATTGGTGATGTAGTAATGCAACGATTTCCACCACGCACGATCCACGGCAGTGAATCGCATCTGCCGCGCCCACATCTCAAACATTGCTACCACCGAACCCACGAAAATCAGCCCCACCCACGGATGCAGCATGCGCGAAACTTGTCCGCCACCAAGAATTACCGCCAGCCAAAACATCCACGGCGACCAAAACGCCAAGCCTGTCGCCAGCAAATACAGGTACGAACCCGCGGCCACCCAGTGCGTCAGCCGCTCATGCAGCGTGTAGCGCAGCACGTGTCCATGCGGAACGATCTGCTCTGGATGCGTCATGGCTGCCCTCCGAACGGGCGAATATCTTCTTCCTCACGCGCCTTCGGTCCATAGCGCAGGTAGTGCACGAACAACCCAATCAACCCGCCGGCGATCGCCAGGTTACCAATCCACTTCAACGGATGCTTCCACAACTTCACCGAGAGAGGGATGCTCGGATTTTTTGGCAACCCTCCATACAACTCTGGCTTGGTCGCATCGTGCAGCACATAAATCACGCCGGTGCCGCCCACGCCCGGAGGGTCATAGACTCCGGCGTTCGCAAAACCATAATGATCCTTCAACTGCTTCGCGCGCGTCTCCGCTAAATACTTCATGTCTTCTTTGGTGCCAAAGTGCAGACAACCCGTGGGACAAGACTTGATGCACGCAGGCTCCAACCCTTGGCTGACTCGATCGGTGCACAGCGAGCACTTATATACGCGCTTCGTCACATTATTTAATTTCGGAATATTGAAAGGGCAGCCGGTGATGCAGTATCCGCAGCCGATACAGTGATCCTGCTGGAAATCCACCACGCCATTCGTATACTGCACGATTGCGCCGTCCGCAGGGCACGCCTCCAGGCAACCCGGCTCCGCGCAATGCATGCACTGATGTTTGCGCATTAGCCACTGCAGCGAACCGTCCTCCCGCTCATGTTCGTTGAACAGTATCAGGTTCCAATAATTCCAGCGCGTCTCCGGCATCGTTTGATACGTGTTATCAAACACTGTGGGAGAAAACGGCATGTCGTTCCATTCCACGCAAGCCACTTCGCAAGCCTTGCACCCGATGCACGTGGTCGTATCCACTAGTTTGCACACGAGGGGTTCGCGCTGCGTGTCTTCGCCGGGAACGCTTCCTGCGTGTCCGCTTATCTTTTGAACGCGTAGTGTGGCTTGGCTCATCGCGGCTCCTCTACGCTTTCTCGACCTTCACCAGGAATCCTTTGAATTCCGGCGTGTACGCGTTTGGATCGACCACCGCCGGCGTCGTCAAATTCGCCAGCGTTTTGGCGGTTTTCCCCTCATCCGAAGGGATCCCGCGGAAGCCCCAGTGAATGGGGAAACCGACTTGATAGATTTTTTTGCCGTCGATCATCATCGACTTGATGCGCTTGGTGACCATCGCCTTCGCGATATAGGTTCCGCGGATGCTGGACACCCGCACGGTATCTCCCCCACGAATCCCTTTCTCTGCCGCCAACTCCTCGGGGATTTCGACAAACGGCTCGGGCACCAGTTGCACGTTCATGGGGTTGTTCTTGGTCCAGTAATGATAGTGCTCGGTCAGCCGGTAGGTGGTGCAAACGATCGTGTAGCCGTCTTGCGGGGTGGCGAACTTGTCGTCCGGGGTTTTAAACCGCTTCACCACGGGATTGCGGGATTGTTGCGGGTGCAGCAGATTCTCAACCGGGCTTTCCGTGGGTTCGTAGAACTCCGGCATAGGCCCGTCCGCAAATGCTGCTAACGGTGCGAACAGCCTTCCCACTCCCTCGGGAATCATGATGAAAGGACCCATGTGTTCCGAGGGCTTCGAATCGGGTTTGAAGTCTGGGACGTCGTTGCCCACCCACTTCTGCGCCGCATCGCTCCACCAAACCTGCCGGCGCGACGAATCCCAAGGCTTGCCTTCGACATTGCACGAAGCGCGGTTGTACAGAACGCGCCGGTTTGCCGGCCACGACCATGCCCAATTTTGGTGCACACCCATGCCGGAAGGATCGCTGGGATCTCTGCGCATCGTAAGATTTCCCGCTTCGGTATACGCCCCGCTGTAGATCCAGTTACCGCACGCCGTTGTCCCGTCATCCTTCAGCCATGCGAAGCCGGGTAACTGCTGACCCGCTTTCAGTTGCTGCTTTGTTTTAGGATCTTCGGCGTCGGCCAGTGTTTTGCCGTTGATCTCCTTCAATACTTCCGCCAAAGACGGGTTCGACGGTTCGGTATAGTTCCATGTCAACTTCAAGATAGGATCTGGGAACTTGCCGCCCTCAGTCTGGTATAGGGCGCGAACTTTCAGAAAAATCTGCGCGAGAATGGCCTGGTCCAGCCGGCACTGACCGGGTAGCGGCACCGCGACGTTCTTCCATTGCAGCCAACGAGCAGAGTTTGTGAACGAGCCATCTTTTTCCGCAAAGCCGGCACACGGCAAACGGTACACCGTGGTCTGGATCGTTTTCATTTCCTCCGTCGTAATGCCGGGAGATCGCCAGAATTCACTGGTTTCGTCAGGGTAGATTTCACCCACGACCAGCCAGTCCGCTTTTTTCAACGCGTCGATATTTTTTTTCGAATCCGGGCCGATGGCCACACCGTTCATTCCGAACGTCAGTAGACCCTTGACCACGCCGTGGTACATGTTGTCCCAGATGTAGGTCCACGAAAAATTGCGGTCTACTTTGGGAAGATAGTCGTAAGCCCATTGGTTCTGCTTGTTCGCGGCGTCTCCGTACAGCGCCTTCAGAAAACTCACCGTAAACTTTGGCGTATTGGACCAGTAATTGAAGCTCTCCCACGGGCCCGGCGTCGAAACGGTCGGCGTAGCCCGCTTCATCCATCCTTCAAACGAACCGTCCTCTGGTTTTGGCACTTTCAAGTACCCGGGCAGAACGTCAAAAATTCCCGCCATATCCGTGGCGCCTTGGATATTCGAGTGCCCACGCAGGGCATTTACTCCGCCACCAGCACGTCCCACATTTCCCAGTAGAAGCTGCAGCATGGCGGCCGTGCGGATCGTTTGCGTTCCGGAGGTATGCTGCGTCCAACCCACGGCGTAAATGATGGTGCCGACCTTCTTGGTGTCGCCGTCTTTGCGAATGGAAGTAAACAGGTCTGCGGCATTCAGGAACTGTTCGCGCGGAACACCTGTGATCTTCTCCACCACTTCCGGCGTGTAGCGAGAGTAGTGCTTGCGGAGAAGCTGGAAAACGCAGCGCGGATGTTGCAGCGTCAGATCGTAGGCTGGGCGTGCAGGCATGGAAGGAGCAGGCGCGGCTGCGGTGCTGTGAGCCGCGGCTGCCACCAGGTGCGGCTCGGGCACCGGCTTTCCGCTGGCATCGCTCGCTGCGTAATTCCAGCTGGCCCTGTTATAGCTCAGCGTGGCGGAATCATAGCCGGAATAGACACCATCACTCTCGGGCAGCTTGAAGTCGTCCCGCACGATGAACGCCGCATTCGTGTAGTTGATGAGATACTCTTTCGCGAACCGGTTGTTTTCGATGGCGTAACTGATCAACCCGCCCAGGAATGCGATATCCGTAGCCACGCGTAGTTGGCAGTACAAGTCCGCGACACTCGCGGTGCGCGTGAAGCGCGGATCTACCACAATCATCTTGGCGTTACGGTTGCGTTTGGCTTCAATGGCCCACTTGAAGCCGCAGGGATGGTTCTCGGCCGGATTGCCGCCCATGATCAGCATCATGTCGGCATTCTTCATGTCGACCCAGCCGTTGGTCATAGCCCCGCGCCCGAATGTTGGTCCCAAACTTGAGACCGTAGGGCCGTGTCAAACTCTGGCCTGGTTTTCCAGGTGCACGACCCCCAGGGCGCGCATGGACTTCACGACCAGATAATTAAATTCGTTTGTATCGGTACAGCCGCCGGTGAACGCAATCGATTCGCACCGGTTCACGCGGCGACCGTCTTTGTCGGTTTCGATAAACGTGTCGTCCCGCGTCTTCTTGATCTTCTGTGCAATCTCCGAGAGCGCCTGATCCCAGGAGATGTCTTCCCATTCGGTGCCGCCAGGGCGCCGTACCTGAGGCTTCAGCAGGCGCCGCTCGTTCATGATGTCTTGCTCGAGGGAAGAACCCTTAGGACAGAGCGTTCCGCGATTGATGGGGTGATCGGGATCGCCTTCGACGTGCACTACTTGCGGTGTGACGTTTTTTGCGCGGTCGCCAATCGTGTAGATGATCACACCGCAACTGACCGAGCAGTACGGACAAGTCGAGCGCGTCTCGTTCGCCCGGGCAATTTTTAACGATCGGAGTTCGGCGTAGGCGGGTTGCAGGTCGAACCCGAATGTGGCGGCAGCAGCTCCGCCCACAGCAGCAACTTTCAGAAAATCCCTGCGTGACGCTTCCATAATCCTCCCCGGAACAGCCAAATTATGGGAACAGCAACGCGGACGAGAACCCTTTTTATGCTTCTACCCGCAGACTGTCAAGGTGAATGACGGGTTCCACTCAAGAATGTGGTACACGGAAGGTTAATGAAGGTCGGATTTTAACAGAACTGTAACATTCGCCGCACTCGATGCATCAAATCAAGACAATCGATTTCGCGTAGGCCATCAGTTCGTCGCGGAAGTTCGGATGCGCAATGCTGATGAGCGCAAGCGCTCGTTCGCGCGTTGATTTCCCGCGCAGACTCACGCACCCATATTCCGTAACGATATATTCCACGTCCATTCGTGTGTCCGTGGCCATCTGCACGCGCGGCACGATTCCGGAAATCGTACTCTTCTTCGCCGCGGACTTGAGCGCGATGAACGACTTGCCGCCCTTTGAAAAGGAAGCGCCCTTAACGAAATCAAACTGCCCGCCAGAGCCGCTGTACTGATGTCCGTTAATGAACTCCGCGTTCACTTGGCCGTATAGATCCACTTCGATTGCTGTATTTATACTCATCATGTAGTCATGCTGCTTGATGACGTGAATGTCATTGACGTACGACGACGCGTAACTCTCCATCGAGGGATTGTCGTTGATGAATTCATACACGGCGTCGTCCCCGATCGCGAACGTGAATACATGCTTCCGGGGATGTAGCGTTTTCTTCCGTCCATTCACCACCCCGAGCTTTACCAGGTCAACAAAAGCGTGACTGAACAATTCCGAGTGGATTCCCAAATCATTGTGATTCGTAAGATATTTGGCCACCGCATTCGGCAAATTACCGATGCCTAGTTGTAGCGTCGCACCGTCGGGAATCTGCTCGGCAATGCATTTGCCGATTGTCATCGAATCCGGATCCGGCTCCTTGTACGGGATTTGCACCAGTGGCACGTGATTTTCCACGATCGCATCCACTTCGGAAACGTGCACCAGAGAGTCGCCAAATACTCGCGGCATGTTGCGATTCACTTCGACAATCACCCGGTCGCAATTCCGCACTACGGTCGAAGCGTAGTCATTGTTGGTTCCCAGGCTGAAGTGGCCTGATTTGTCCATCGGGGACACCGTGACCACGAAGGTGTTCACGTGAATGTATTCCGTCAGCACGCGCGGAGCATTCGAGAAATTAACCGGAACGTAACTGAGATTCTTTTTTCCGTGCTCCAGACCGTACGCCACCATCTTCCGATCCGCATCCCCCATGAAAAAACACCGCGAATCCACCTTATACAGAACCTCGGGGCATATCAGCGTCTCTTCGCTGTACTTCATCGAGTGCTGGTAATAGAGATTTAGATTCTTCAGATCATCGGCCAGGATCCGGTCCGCCACCGCTCGCGCCAGGCCCTGCGGCATCCCCACGGCCAGCGCCAGGCACAAGGTGCTGCCATTTTCAATGCTCTTCACTGCTTTCGCCGGCGTCGTCAGCTTTGCCGCATATTGCTCGCTTGGTGTCAGGTGCGCTGCGACCAGCTCGGTTGGTGTTTGGTGTCCCATGAAACCCTCGTTCGATCTCTTTGTAGTCGTTCGGTGGTGAGCGTTTCCCCGATGCTTTAAGTTGGCCCATATTCCCGGTTTTTTGCAAGGGCACCGGACACGCGCGACCGAAACCGGCCATTCCGTGCTTCCGGGACCGAGTGGTACTAAAGTCCCAGTTTCGCTCCCGGCACATCCTCCAGATTTCCGCGCGGTTAACTCCCTCCGATGTCCAAGAATAGAGAGGGCGCGCAGGCGTGGTCCGTCTACGCCCGTGTCCTTGTCGCCCAAAGTTTTGCCAGGCCCGGTTGCCTTAGTTACCACACCAAAGGCTGGGATTTCATGTCCGTGGCACTCGAAATCAATCGCGCGCGTCCTGAGGCTGCCCCCTTGGCTCATTCACCGAGCGTGCTGGGCTCCAGCGTTTGGGGAGCTATCGGGCTGACTGGCGCCGCGGCTCTCGCGGCAGTATTCGTACCCAAGAGCTTCGGGCTGGCCCTCTTCGGCGACTTCTTCCAAGTAGCCCTTATCGCTGCAGCCGCGATTTTCGCCTTTCGGAATTTCCTGCAATCGCGTTCTCGCACACGCATCTTCTGGGTCTTGATTTTCATTGGATCTTTTCTCTGGATTGTCAGCAACGCGATTTGGGCCATTTATGAAGTACTGCTCGCTCGTCCGGTTCCCGATCTTCCCATCGTAGACATTCTGCTCTTCCTGAAAGTCGTTCCACTGACGGCCGCCATTATCATCGCGCCGAATCGCGGGGAGGAGCCGCATTTTCGCGCCTTCGGGCTCTTGGACGTGTTTGTTTTGATGGTCTTCTCCCTGTATCTGTTCGCCTTTGGCGTTTTCGCCTACCGGTTACTGCCTGGCGCCGCCGACACCTACAACTTCTATTTCAATTTGGCCGACGCCGTCGGCAATCAGACCTTAGTCATCGCCACGGGCGTTGCCGCGCTTCGCGCGAAAGCGCAATGGCGCTCCGTCTTTCGGTTGTACTTTGTTGCCGCGGCGCTCTACGCATTGGCGTCCGATCTCAGCAACGTCGCCATTGACGCTGGCCATTATTACACCGGTAGTTTGTATGACGTTCCGCTAATCGCCTCATTGTCTCTGTTCGCTTGCATGGCCCTGGCTGGACGAGACACGACAGAAGATCAGGACGCCGCCTCCACTTCCTCTGCGGCGCGCCCCTCGTCCAGTTCCACAACGTTTTTCGCGGAACACCTCGCCATGCTGGTGGCTCTCACCACCCCCGTGATCGGAATCTGGTTGCTGTCCAGCGCCGCCGCTCCTCCACAACTTCGCTCGTTTCGCATTGCCATCACGCTTCTGACGATTTTCATACTCACGCTTCTTCTTTCCATCAAAGAAGACATTCTGGCCGCCGGCTTATTCGCGTCCCTGCAAAATCTTTCGGACACCTACAGCAGTATCGATCGTTTCAAGAATCACCTGACGCAAAGCGAGAAACTCGCATCACTCGGAGAACTGGTCGCTCGTGTGGCCAATCAAATCAAGGTCTGCATGGCTGCGATTCTCGAATCGTCTTCGCGGCTTACCTCCCGCCCCGATCTCGACGCACGCATACAAAATATGGCCGGGAAAATTGGCCAGTACGCTCAGCGCACCGACGGATTGGTCGAAAATATGCTTCACTTTGCCCAGGAAACTCCATTGCGGCTCGCACCTCTCGACGTCAAGCCGCTCCTCGACAGCGCTCTTCATCTCAGCCGCGTTGGCAAGCTGCCCGACATCCGCGTGGACGTTATTCATGACAGGGAATGTCCGCAGGCGCGCGGCGACTCCAGCCAGATCCTTCTCGTGTTCCTTCAACTCATCTCCAACGCAGTTGATGCGCTAGCCGAAGCGCAAGGCGGCGCCCTCACGATCTCGCTCCGCGCTTCTGGCCCTCATGTCATTTTAGAGTTCGCCGATTCCGGTCCGGGCATCCAGGAGCCGCAACGCGTCTTTGAACCCTTCTACACCACCAAGCCGGTGGGCAAGGGAACCGGATTGGGCCTCAGCACCTGCTACGGAATCATGCAGCAGCATGGCGGCGAAATTTCTTGCTATAACCGACCGGAAGGTGGGGCGGTCTTCACGATTGCCATTCCCATCGCCCAACAACCGAATCTTGAAACCGCTCCATCACCGGAAACCTTGCTCGCGGAAGGTGTCCGGTGAGATTCACCGCACGCCAGAGGATTTATTTTGCCCTAGCCACGCTCCTGTTTGTCGCTCATCTGGGCGTCGCGATTGTGGCCAAGCCGAGTTTTGCATTGACCCTCTATGGCGATGCCACTCCGTGCGCTCTGCTCATCCTCGCGATCTTGGCTGCTCGGGAAAATTTCCACCGATCCCGTGGAATTCTGCCGGTCTTCTGGAAACTATTCGCTACCGGCTTGCTGGTATTGCTCAGTTCCCAGCTGTATTGGTTCTACTACGATTGGCGCAGACTCAATTCCGCACCTAGCCCGATCACCGGCGACACGCTTTTCCTCCTCGGGCATGTCTTTTTTCTTTCCGCCCTCGCGTTGCGCCCGCACTCCGCCGCCGCTGGCCGCGATTTGCGCATTCGCTTCCTCGATCTCATCCTGCTGAGCCTGTGGTGGCTTTCGCTCTATGCCTATTTCAGCCTGCCTTGGCAAATCGGCCGCCAGGATTTTTCGCAATACACGCCGTCATACTACCTCCTCGCGCTGGTTCAGCACGCTGTCATTGTTCTTGCTCTGGCCATTCTGTGCGCCAGGAATCCTGCACCCTGGCGTGGTTTTTACTTTCAATTGCTACTGGCTTTCGTTTCTCTTGCAGGCGGAAACCTGCTGCTGAATGTCGCCATTGACTCCGGGAAATATTATGCCGGCAGCTTTTACGACACACCGTTTCTCTTCGCTCTTTATTTGTTCACGCCCATTGCCGCTTTCGGGCCGGCACTGCGGCCGCGCCCAGACGGCCGCCCCAATCGTGAGCTCTTCCAAAGCGTATGGACCGCCAGATTAGCCATGCTCGGCATTTTGTCTTTGCCAATCATCGCGCTTGTAGGGCTGTACCAGAACAACGTGCCTGCCGATGTGGCCACGTTTCGCCTGCGCCTGGTTTTTGGAGCCATGGTGGTGCTGGGCGCGTTAGTCTACTGGAAATTTAACTTGCTCGCGCTCGAACTGCACCACCTTGTCCAGCTCACCCGCGACTCCATCGAAAATCTTCACAACGTTCAACAACAGGTGACGCAGTCTGAAAAACTGGTCGCCTTGGGCCGTCTCGCTGCCGGCTCCGCCCACGAAATCAGCAATCCACTCACCGCCATTTTCGGCTATTCCGAACTCCTGATGGATCTACCCGCCCTGACACCCGAGGATCGCACCAACGCACAACGAATTCAGGACCAGGTTCACCGAGCGCAGGCAGCCGTCAACAGCCTGCGCAATACGTTGCGGCAAAATCCACCCTCTGGGTCGCTCGTCGTCGATAAAAAGCCCGGTTCCTGATACATTTCGCTGGCGCCGTTTATGTCGAACCTGTTTCTTCTCGCCGCCGAGTTTGTTTTCCTCTTCTTCGGGATTCCGCTGCTCATTTTCTACCGCGTCCTTCCGAACCTCCCGATTCCATACCTGCTCCTCGCCGCTCTTTTGGCGTTTTTTGCTCTGCGTCACGATCCTTCCTTCGATCTGGCCCGGATTATCTCTCTGCGGAATGTTGCCTCTAATCTCCCCAAGCTCTTTCTTCGTGACGCGATCTTCATCGTCCTGCTCGGTTTGGCCGTTCGTTTCTTCGCGCCCGACCTTTTGTTCTCCTTCGTCAAACGCGCACCCTGGTTCTGGGCACTCGTCATGCTGGCCTATCCACTGGTGTCCGTGTATCCCCAGGAACTGCTCTACCGCGCCTTTTTCTTTCATCGCTACCAGCCCTTGTTCGGTTCTGGATGGACCCTACTCGTTGCCAGCGCGCTGGCCTTCGGTTTCGTCCACATTATTTTCGGAAATTGGCTGTCCGTGGCTCTCTGTGTTGCCGGCGGATTGCTCTTCGCTTTCACCTATCAGCACTCCGGTTCTTTGCTGCTTACCTGTATCGATCATGCCCTCTTCGGCAACTTCATTTTTACAATTGGCCTCGGCCGTTTCTTTTATCACGGCTCCCGTCTCTAAGCCCTTCGGCCTCCACCATTTCACTCCCACATTTGCCCGCTAGCCAGTAAAATGACCATGTACCGAATCCACTGGCCATGGAATCGATATTTTCGGCAGTGTAGATGCGTATCCACACCAGGTACCCGGTATAAAGCCCAAGGAGTAGCCGCCGCATGGCGACGCCACCAAGAACACCGAAGCCCGACTTGTCCTCGCTCCGTATTTCCGACACCAAGCGCACCGCGCGCTCCGGCGGGCGCTGGATCTGGATTGCCCTCGGCGTCGTTCTGCTCGGAATGGTGGGCGCTGCCGCTTTCGCGTTTCGCAATCGCAAGGCTGAAGTGGAAGTGGCTACAGCAACGAAGCCCGCCACTGGCCCCGCGGGTGTGCTCAACGCCAGCGGCTACGTCACCCCTCGCCGCCGCGCTACTATCGCCGCCAAAATCACCGGCCGCGTTACCGGAGTGCACTTCGATGAAGGCACCCGCGTTGCAGAGGGACAACTCCTCGCCACCTTGGACGATTCCGACGCCCGTCGCGCGCTGGATTCCGCCAAAGCCGATCGCGACTCGTCGCAGGCCGCCATTCTGGATTATCAGGTCCAACTAAAAAACGCGGAGATTGAGTTGCACCGATCCCAGCAACTCGTGAAGGAAGGTGTCTCCACGCAAGAAGCCCTCGATGCGGCTACTATGGCCGCGGACAGCTTGCGCGCCAAAATCACGCTGGCCAAGCAGCAAGTGGTCGCCGCCGATGCCCGTATTCGCGAGCAGCAGCAAGCCGTGGACAACTGCACGATTCGTGCGCCATTCGCGGGGATTGTGGTTTCCAAGGACGCTCAAGTTGGCGAAATGGTTTCGCCCATTTCCGCCGGTGGTGGTTTCACGCGCACGGGTATCGCCACCATCGTTGATCTGCACTCCAACGAATTCGAAGTGGACGTCAGCGAGGCGTACATCGCCCGGGTTTCCGATAACCAGGCGGTCAACGCCATTCTCGACGCTTATCCCGATTGGACCATTCCCGCGAAAGTTCGCACCGTGATTCCCACCGCGGATCGCCAGAAGGCCACCGTCAAAGTGCGCATCTCGATCACCGAGCCCGATCATAAAAAGCTGTTTGACCCCGCCAAAGACCCGCGCATCCTACCCGACATGGGTGTGAAGGTTACCTTCCTCGAAAACGAGCCAAAGGCAGGAACCAAGCAGGAAAAATCGCCGGCCGTTGCGTTGGTGCCGCAAAAGGCTATTCGTCAGGACAGTTCCTCGAAGTATGTTTTCGTGTTGAAGGGCGACACCATCGAACGCCGCGCCGTCACCACCGGCGAAGCCCGCGGCTCCGATGTGGAAATCCTCGCTGGTATTCAGCCGGAAGCCACCGTTGTCATCAGTGGCCCGGATTCTCTTCGTGATGGTCAGTCAGTCCAGATTCAGAAATAGGAGCGCTCCCATGGTCAAGGTTGACGGAAGCAACGGCCAATCCGGCCTGATTCAGGTTCGTGATCTCGATAAAACCTATCGCCGCGGCGGTGAAGAGATTCACGTCCTTCAGGGCCTCAATCTCGATGTCTCTGCCGGCGAATTCATAGCGTTCATGGGCCCCAGCGGATCCGGCAAAACCACGTTGCTCAACCTACTCGGTGGGCTCGACGTCCCCACCCGTGGCAGCATCAACGTGGCCGGCGACGAAATTACCCACATGTCGTCCGGCAAACTCACCGAATGGCGCGCGCGTCACGTCGGCTTCGTCTTCCAGATGTACAACCTGATTCCGGTGCTGACCGCATTTCAAAACGTCGAACTGCCCCTGCTTCTCACCAAACTCTCCAAGGCCGAGCGCCGCTCGCACGTCGAGACCGCGCTTTCCGTGGTTGGTTTGGCCGACCGCATGGATCATTTTCCCCGGCAACTCTCCGGAGGCCAGGAACAGCGCGTTACCATCGCTCGCGCCATCGTCTCCGATCCCACGTTCTTGCTCTGCGACGAGCCCACCGGCGACCTCGACCGCAAAAGCGCCGACGAAGTGATGGCTTTGATCGAGGAACTGGTTGCTCACCACCATAAGACCGTTCTGATGGTCACGCACGACCCCGTCGTTGCGGCCCGCGCTCATACTACGTTGCATCTCGACAAAGGCGTCTTGGTCGAGGGTTCGAAGCTTCCTCACAGCGTCCCCGCCGGAGGTGTCGCATGAAGTTCGCGCGCATCATCTGGGCCAACCTCCTCCGCAAAAAGGTTCGCTTGCTGCTCACCATCGGATCCTTTGCCGTAGCACTGTTCCTGGTTGCTTTTCTCGCGGTCGTGCGCGACGCCTTCAACCGTGGTGCCGACGTTGCCGGGGCGGACCGCCTGGTGGTCATTAACCGCACCTCGATCATCAACACTATTCCACTCTCGTATCGCGACAAGATCCTCCGTATCCCTGGCGTCAAGAGCGTCACCCACAACAACTGGTTCGGCGGCACCTATATCGAAGAGAAAAATTTCTTTCCTCAGTTCGTCATTGATCCAGAAAGTCAGCGCCAGGTTTTTCCCGAACTCATCGTTCCTGACGACCAGTGGAACACCTTCATAAAAGATCGCCAGGGCGCCATCGCCGGTCAGCAACTGGCTGACCGCTTCCATTGGAAAATCGGCGATCGTATCCCCATTAAGACCACTCTCTACGGGGGCGGTGCCTGGGAATTTGTTCTCGATGGTATCTATCATGGCAAGCGGCCCCAAGACGACGAAACCCAGTTCTGGTTCCAATGGGATTATTTCGAAGAGAAAGTGCCTGACCGGGTGAAGGGTCAGATCGGTTGGTACGTTCTTCGCGTCGACAATCCCGATGATTCTCCCCGCATCGCCAAGGCCATCGATGACGAATTCGCGAACTCTCCCTACGAAACCAAAACGCAGACAGAATCCGCCTTCGCTGCCAGTTGGGTAAAGCAATTCGGCAACATCCAAACTCTCATTCTCAGTATCGGAACCGTCGTGTTCTTCACCTTGCTCCTCGTTACCGGAAACACCATGGCCATTTCTGTGCGCGAACGTACCTCGGAACTCGCCGTCTTCAAAGCGATCGGCTACTCGGACCGCGCCGTGCTCTTCTTCGTTCTTGCCGAAGCCTTGACAATTGCTCTGATTGGAGGCGGGCTCGGCATGCTCTTCGCCGTGCTTGCCATTCCCGGGCTGGCGAAAGCTCTCAATGGATTGCTCCCCAGCATCATCCTTGCGCCTTCCATTCTCTTGTTTGGCCTTGGCGTCGCTGTCCTTACCGGAATTCTTAGCGGCCTTCTGCCCGGCATCGGTGCCATGCGCCTGCGCATCGTGAACGCTTTGCGGAGAGTGTGACCATGGTTGGGAAAATCGTATTCTTCTTTCTGATCACTGTTGCTGCGATCATCGCGCTGTCGCTCATTTTGATCGTGGTTTTTGGGATTCTCGCTGGCCTGCTCGCCCCGTTTCTCGGAAACGTTCCGGTCTCCTACAATTTCCGCAGCATTCGTGCGCGCTGGACTTCTACGATCGTCGCCATTCTCGGTATTGCGGGCACGGTCGGTGTTTTCGTCGCCATGCTATCGCTGGCGCGCGGCTTCAAAGCCACTCTCGTCGCGTCCGGTTCTCCGGGCAACGCGCTGGTTATGCGTGCTGGGTCCTCTTCTGAAATGATGGGCGGTATCACACTCGATTCCATCAAGGTTCTTCAGGATGCACCCGGTATCGCACGTGATGCTTCCGGTGCGCCGCTGCTCACGCAAGACGTCGTTGGCGTAATTCCTGTTCCTCTGATCAGCACGGGAACAGACGCCAATGTGCAGGTCCGCGGTGTTTCTCCCAACGTCCTGGAGATTCGTAAATTCGTCAAAATCGTACAGGGCCGCATGTTCCAATCCGGCTTGAACGAACTGGTCGTTGGTAAGAACGCCTCCAAAACCTACCAGGGCCTCACCGTCGGTAACAAAATTGATTTTGCGGGCGGTCATTGGCAAGTTGTCGGCGTGTTCGACGCGGGCGGCTCCGCCTTCGACTCCGAAGTCTGGTGCGACTCCCAGATTTTCAACGAAGTCCTCAAACGTCCGGCCAATATTTTCCAATCGGCTACCGTGCATTTGGTTTCGCCTGCCACTTATCAGGAGTTCAAGGACGCAGTCACTTCCGATCCACGCATGAATGTCGACGTCTATCGCGAAATTGACTATTACGCCAAACAATCGACCACCATGACTAAACTCATCACCGTTCTCGGCGGACTCGTTGCCGCGATCATGGCCATAGGTGCGATTTTCGGCGCACTTAACACCATGTACTCCGCAGTGGCCGAACGCGGCCGCGAAATCGCCACCATGCGCGCCGTCGGCTTCTCCACCTGGAACGTGATCCTCTCATTCCTGTTCGAAGCCCTGCTGATTTCGTTTCTTGGCGGAATTTTGGGATGCCTCGCGGTTCTGCCCCTGAATGGACTCACCACCAGCACCATGAACTTTCAGACCTTCTCCAACGTGGCTTTCGCGTTCAAAATTACCTTCGACCTGCTGGTAATGGGCGTTCTCTTCGCTCTCGTCATGGGCGTTCTCGGTGGCCTTCTGCCCGCCATCCGCGCCGCCGTGCAACCCGTCTCCGTCGCCCTGCGCGAACTATAGTTCGGGGTTGTAGGGGCGCAGCAGGCTGCGCCCCATGTCCGCAAGTTCCGCCCGCCCTAGAATTCTTTCTCCTCAATCCGCCGTTTCCCCGGATCGTAATCGCAATACCGCACCCACTTCGGTCGCACCACGAAATACGTAATCCCTGGCCAACTTTCCCGCGCCGGACCATCGGGAAACGCCGCAAAATAAGTCTTCTTATACTTCGCCAGTGCCTCGCCCTCCAACTCTTCCGCTACGCCCTCGTACTGCACGGTTATTTCCGTGGTGCAGCCAATCACCCACGCCACCCGTGGATTCTTCTTCAAATTCGGATACTTCCGCGAACTATTCACCGTGTCAAAAATGATCTCCAGTTCCGGCGTTACCGCAAATCCCATCAACGCTGCCTCCGGCTTGGCTTCTGCGCCTACAGTCGCCAGCACCGCCAGCCGTTCGCTGTTCATAAATTGAAAAACTTCTTCCACGTTCATCGCTACTTCCTCCCTTACCGTACTTCGCGCCCCGGAAAAGTTTCAAAGTACATGCTAAACTTGCCCACTTCTACAGGAGATTTCATGAGTCGCTCGCTCCCGGCCTCTTTTCTGCGCCGTTCACTTGTCAGCTCATTCTCGTTTATTCTCGCGATCGTCCTCCTGCCGCCACTCCACGCTCAGCAGGTCTCTCCCGAACTTCTTCATGGCTTGACCTGGCGCCTCATCGGCCCGCACCGTGGCGGTCGCGTCACCGCAGTTGCAGGCATCGCCGGGAACACCAAAACATACTACATGGGCACGCCCGGCGGCGGTGTTTGGAAAACCACCAACGCAGGCACCACCTGGTTCCCCATCTTCGATCAAGCGCACGTCGCCTCCATCGGCGACCTCGTAGTTGCTCCTTCGAATCCCAACGTGATCTATGTGGCTACCGGCGAACAAACCGACGGCAATGGCCTCTGGAAATCCACCGACGCCGGCGTCACCTGGACCAACCTCGGATTCGCCGACTCACCCATCCTGCCCTCGATCCTCGTGGATCGTCGCGACGCGAACATCGTCTACGTTGCGGTCGCCGGTACGTTTACGCCCAGCGAAGCCCGCGGCATTTTCAAGTCTTCGGATGGCGGCAAGACCTGGCGCAAAGTGTTTTACAAAGATGATCACACCAGCCCCACGGAATTGGATTTCGATCCTGATGATTCCCGCACCATCGTCGCGACGATTCGCCATATTCCTCCCGCGCCCGGCGAAAAGCCTGCCGAAGGTCTGGATACGCAACTCCTTCGCTCCAACGATGCGGGCGAAACATGGTCTCCCATGGGTGATCAAGGCCTTCCTTCAGCACATCGTCAACGCGTCGGTCTTTCCGTAGCGCCCGGCACCGGCGGCAAGCGTATTTTTGCGCTCATGGCGCAAGGACTGTTTCGCTCTGACAACGCCGGTGCCACGTGGCAAAAAATCACCACGGATCCCCGCATTCTCGGCTCGAATTATTTCGGTCGCGTATTCTCCGACGTGAAAAATCCCGACGTGGTTTACGTGATGCAAACCTCCACGTATCGCTCGGAAGATGGTGGCCGCACGTTCTCCGCCTGGAAGGGGACTCCCAGCGGCGAAGACGATCATGTTCTGTGGATCGATCCGCAAGATCCCAATCACATTGTGGAAGGCACCGACCAGGGCGCGGTCATTACTTACGATTGCGGAAAATCCTGGAGCAGTTGGTTCAATCAGCCCACCGGCCAGTTTTATCGCGTGTCCACAGATAACGAGTTCCCGTATCGCCTATACGCCGCGCAGCAGGATTCCGGCTCTATCGTCGTTCCGAACCGCACCGATTTCGGCCTCATCACCTATCGTGACTGGTTTTCCAGCGGCTCGTTCGAGAGCAGTTTCATCGCTCCCGATCCGCTTCATCCGAATTACGTCTACTCCCTCGGATGGTACGGCAACATCGTCAGGCTGGATCGCAACACCGGCCAAATCGCCACCTTATTCATCGCGCCCCCGAACTATCGCGCCAGTTGGGAAACTCCCATCACCTTTTCACCGCGCGATCCTCATACCCTCTATTACGCATCCCAATTTCTGCTGAAAAATACCGATGGCGGCACCACCTGGAAAGAAATCAGCCCGGACTTAACGGTGAAGCCCGCTGCTACTTCTCCGGCTCCGAAATCGGATGCCGCGGGCCACATTCCTTCGAAAGATGATATGGAAGATTCCGGCTACTTCGCGGACGACGAAGACGACGCACAGGCCGCGCAGAATCGCGGTTTCATCCAGAGTATTGCTCCTTCACCGCTCGACTCCAACTTAATTTGGATCGGCACCTCTACCGGCCTCATTCAGGTAACTCACGACGATGGCGTCACCTGGGCCGAAGTCTCTCCCAAGGAGTTGCCGGAGCACGCCTACGTCAATTCCATCGAAGCGTCTCCGTATGACCCGGATGTTGCCTTCGCCGCGATCTTTGTGCGCCGTGACACCCATCCCTATTTCTTTCGCACGCGCGACGGCGGCAAAACTTGGAACAAAATGGTAACCGGCTTGCCTGAAGCGGGAATTGCTCGCGTTGTCCGCGCGGATCCCTCGCGTAAGGGCATGCTCTTCGCCGGAACCGAAACCGGTGTGTATGTCTCATTCGACGACGGCGATCACTGGCAATCGCTTCAGCTCGGCCTGCCAACCGCTTCCGTGCGCGACCTGAAGATTCATGGCGATGATCTGGTCGCCGCCACCTTCGGCCGCGGCTTGTGGATTCTCGACGATATTTCTCCTCTGCGTCAGATGACCGCTGACCTTCAACAATCGCCCGTCCACTTTTTCACGCCGCAAACCGCCATTCGCACGCACTGGGACAATCACCCGGATACGCCGCTCCAGCGCGAAATGCCTGCCTCGCAAAATCCGCCGGACGGCGCAATTCTCTATTACTCGCTCAGCGCGCCGCCGAAAGGCGAGATCACTCTCGACGTGCTCGACGAGCGGGGCGCACACCTCCGTCATTTTTCCAGGGTCCCCGAGAAAGAATCGCTGCCCCCCGCCAACGTTCCCGAATACTGGTTTTACCCACCCATCAGCCTGCCCACCGCTGCGGGAATCAATCGTTTCGTTTGGGATCTGCGCTATCCCCATCCCCGAGCTCTGCCTTTCGGATTCTTCGGCGAACGCCTCGATTACACGGAATACACACTTCCCGATCACGCCGTTCCCGGCGAAACACCGCGCTTCCAGCCGCCCGGTCCACTGGTTTCCCCCGGAACCTACGAACTCGTTCTAACGGTCGACGGAAAATCCTATCGTCAGAAGTTGCGCGTCGACCCTGATCCTCGGATACACCTTTCTGCCGCGGACTACGCCGCGCAATTCGACCTTTCTCGCAAGCTCTACGATTTGATGGATTCTTCCGCGAGTTTCTTCGACAATCTGGCCCCGCTCGATGATCTACTCGCAAGTCGCAAAAAATCCTTACCAGCCAACCCACCGAAAGAACTTACGGATGCGCTGGCAAAGGCTGAAGACCAACTCGACGCCTTGGTTGCTGGAACCGACCAAGCTCCGGGCTTCGGCACCATCAATCGCAATGCCGGCCGCTATTTGGAAATGGTCCAGGCCGCAGACATCGCCCCTACCGATTCGGTGAAGAAGCTGTACCAGCTTTCATGCCATGCCTACGGCAAAAGCGTTGCCGAAACGCAAAAATTCGCCAGTGAAACTCTGCCAGCTCTCAACAAGCTGTTCGAGGCGCAGAAAATTGCTCCTCTCACGCTTGCCACCCCATCCACTCAAGCGCTGGCCTGCGCGCCATAAATAAAAGACGCCCTGGCTCGCCGCACGCCAAGCCGTCCTTACAATTCAACTCATTGTCATCCTGAAGAGCGCGCCATTCGCACGAGGAAGGATCCCAACTACTTCCCAGCCAACAAATCATCCCGTTAATCGCTAGCCGCGGCGTTTCTCGCTCCAGACACATCCGTGTCTGTCACCACGGTTCCCACGGCCCGGAATCGCACCAGCAGGATCGTCAGATCATCCGCCTGACGCGCCCCCCTCGCGAAATTCTCCACCGACTCCAGCACTGTTTTCTGGATTTCATCTAATGGCAATTCATTTTTCCCCATCAGCACCGCGCGCAGCCGTCCGTTGCCATACAACTGCTCGTCCGGGTCCATTGCTTCGGTCACGCCATCGCTGAACAGCACCAGCGTGTCGTTGGGTTCCAATTGCAAGGTCGTCGTCGAAAATTCTGCCTCCGGCACAAGTCCTACGGGAAACGATCCTTCCGTGAACGCTTCTTCCGCTGTGCCACCTCGCAACAGCACCGGCGAAGGATGCCCCGCGTTGATATATTCCAGCTTGCCCGAATCTTCCAGGATGCCGAAGAACATGGTCGCGTATCGACCCACTTCCGCGTGATCGCACAAAAACCGGTTCACGTGATTGAACACGCGCGCGGGATCGGTGCCCAGGGTCATGCCGGATAGCGCTCCTTGCAGCATGGTTGTCAACAGCGCCGCGCCCAATCCCTTTCCGCTTACGTCCGCAAGCAGGAAAGCGGTTCGATGGTCGTCCAGCGGAAACACGTCGAAATAATCTCCCCCAACAGACAAGCAGGGAAAATTCACGCCGGTCACCGCTAGGTGCGGGAAGTCGCGGAAATTCTTGGGCAATAGCGCTTGCTGAATGTCCCGCGCGATGCCGATCTCCTGTTCCAGCCGTTGCCGCTCGCGTTCGCGTTCCACCAATCGTGCGTTGTCCAGAATGCTGGCCGCGTCGGCCGCCAGCGCATCCAGAATTTGCCGGTCCAGCTTGGAGAACGCCGTTGGACGTTTCGAATCCAGGTACAAAACGCCCAGAAATTCGCCGCGCGTCACGTTCGTTGCTGATTCGCTGCTCGCTCGCGAACTGGCATACAGCGGAATTACCACCACCGCGCGCAATCCCTGCGCCACGATGCTGGCCGCGGCCTGCAGATTCATTTCGGCTTGTTCGATATCTTCAGTGATCACCGGCAACTGCTTCTTCATGGCCAGTTGAATCGCAGTTTGGCTCGGCGTCATGCTCTCTGGAGGCAACCGCTGCCCGCCGCTGCGTCGTGCCAGTCGCACCCGCAACCGTTCCGACGGACTCGCGTTCGCGCTCAGCGTTTCCACCGCTTCTTCCAGTAGTCCGCGGTCCGCGTCCGTAACAGCCACGGCGTGATCGATCATTTTCGCCAGCACCGAATCCAGAGGCAGTTGCGAGTGCAGCAGGGAAGTGGCTTCCAACAATAAGTTCAGCTTCCGCAGCCCGCCGCCGGTGGACTCCGAACTGGTCATGTGGTCGATGCGCGTCAATAGCTGCGGAATGGATTCGTCCGATGTACCGGTGGCCGCGCGAAAGATCACCTGGTAGGAATCTTCCAGCCCAAACGTGATCACGTCGCCATCGTTCAGCGCCCGGCTTTCCACTTTTTCGTTATTCACGAAAATGCCGCGCCGTTGTCCGCGGTCTTCCAGGTAATAGCGGTTTGCTTCGGTGACAATCGCTCCACAGTTTCGCGAGATGCGCCGGTCCGTCAGTTGCAAATGGTTGCCGGTTTCCGCGCCGCGCCCAATCAGGAACGGCGTCTGCGTCACGCGCACGTACTTCCGCGCGCCGTCCGGAGAGATTACCTCCAGCACTGCTTCAGCTTGTGCCAGCGTTTCCGTCATTCGCTCTATCTCCCGCCTTCCCCGCTAAACGGCGCATTGTAACACGCATACGCCCGTCAATGCCTTACCCCTTGCGCAAGCTCCCTGATGCCGCCACAATACCTGCACCGTTCCTTTGCCCACCGCCTGACGAATTTCCAGGAGTTCGCGAATGCTAGCGCTTGGTCTGTGGCAGTATCTCATGCAGGGGAAGCCACTCTTCACAGGTTTTCTTTTGGATACCGGTCTGTCGCACGCGGATCCCGTTGTCCCCATTCTAATCGCCTCCATCTTCATCACCCTGGGCGCGGCGCTCGGCGGTTTCCTCATGAGGTTACTGAAGCAACCCGCGGTTCTTGGCGAATTGCTGGTCGGCCTCCTCGCGGGAAATCTCGGCTATTATCTCGGCAATCCCACACTTTCGGTTCTTCGCGAAGGTGACAATCTTTCTCGTATCGCGTCGCTCGCCCTGACCGGCCCGTACAACATCGGCGCCGCCGCGCTGCAGATTCTTCCTCCCGGTCCGCACACCGACTACCTCGCGCAGTTGCTTTCCGGCCCGCAAGGCCAAACTTACATCACCGTCTACGCCTTTATCGACATTATTTCTCGCCTCGCCATACTCGTTCTCCTGTTCATGGTCGGATTGGAAATCAGCCTCGTCGAGATGCGGCGCGTTGGCAAGTATGCCACCTACGTCGCCCTGCTCGGTATCGTTCTTCCCATGGTTCTTGGCATGGCGGTGATGAAACTGATTCACCCCAACAATGCTTTGGCGGGCGATTTGTTCGTTGGCGGCATCCTCACCGCTACCAGCGTTGGCATCACCGCTCGTGTTCTGCGCGACATTGGCCGCGAAACCACGGAAGAGGCTCGCATCATCCTCGGCGCCGCCGTAATCGACGACGTGCTTTGCCTCATCGTGCTCGCAGTCGTCAGCGGCCTCGTCGTCACCGGAACTATCAGCGTTTCCTCCATCGCCATCACTACTGGCAAAGCCGCGCTCTTTCTCGTCGCGTCTCTCGGCATCGGCATTTGGCTTACTCCCAAACTTGTTCGCCGCCTCGCCCACTTCGGGGTCAGTAACTTAAAGCTTCTCTTCGGCGTCAGTTTCGCTCTTCTTATGGCTTGGCTCGCGAATGTCGCCCAGCTCGCTACCATCGTCGGCGCCTTCGCCGCAGGAATGGTGCTGAACAGTTTCTTCGATAAGGAAGTCGAGGGAGCCTCGCTCCACGAACTCCTTTCCCCTATTGAATCGCTGGTTGTGCCGCTGTTCTTTGTATGGATGGGCATTCAGGTAAAACTGGAGACTATGGCCCGTAAAGATGTGTTGATCGCCGGTCTGGCTCTCACGATTGTCGCCGTCGTCGGGAAGGTGGCCGCGGGATGGGGCTGCCCGCCGCGCATGAATCGACTCGCGGTTGGGTTCGGCATGATGCCTCGCGGGGAAGTGGGCCTGATTTTCGCCGGAATTGGCAGAGGCATCGGCGTCGTGGACGAAGGACTCTTCTCCGCCATCGTACTTCTCGTCATGTTGACAACCGTCTTGGCGCCTGTCTTGCTTCGCGCCACCTTAGGGACAGGCCCTGAAGTAGCTCCGCCGTCGCACTTGCCTGCCAACTCCCATTACTAACATGCAGTTCGGAACTGTCCCGATTTGCGGGTCTTGTAAATCAGCGGCTGCTGGCCAATCGCCGCTCCACGTACTCGCTGATGTACGCGTCGAATGCCTCATCCAACTTCTTCGTCAGCACTCCGGTGGTTCCATCCGCGATCTGGTGCCCGGCAATCTCCTTCACCCCAATCACGTTGCGATTGGTGGAGGTTATGAACACTTCGTCCGCACTGTACAAATCCTCCAGCCGCATGGTTTGTTCCGCCACGCTGGTCCCGGCCTCCGTCGCAATCTCCATTAAGACCCCACGGGTAACGCCTTCCAGGCACCCGGAACTCAGCGGCGGCGTGATCACTTTCCCATTTTTCACCGCAAAAATGTTCGCCGCGGTGCATTCGCTCACTTCTCCGCGCTCGTTCAGTAACACCACTTCATCGAATCCCTCGCGGTGCGCTTCGCCCGCGGCCCACACGCTTTCCAGCCACGATATTGTTTTCACTCCTGCCAACGGAGAAGCCGCGTGCCTGCCATGTTCTCGCGTTGTCAGCCGCACCATGTCCGGATAGTGGGGAAGGTCCGCCGTGGTGATGACCAGATCCACTTCCGGCATCTTCTCGTCGCTTCTCCAGCCTCCAACCGTATTCCAGACCAGATAAATGCGGGCACAACCCTCCTTCACCTGGTTCGCCCGGATCGCTTCCTGCAGCATCACGCGAACCTTTGCCCCGGAATAGGGCATCGGCAAGCGGGTCAATGCGGCGTCCTTTTCCAGTCGACGCCAGTGCCGCTCGTATGCGAACGCTTCGCCGCGCACAATTCGTCCCGTGGTAAACAAACCCCACCCGCAGATCAGCCCTGCTTGCCCGGGAGACCAACGAATTTTCTCGATTGGCCGTAATTCTTCATTGTGAATAACGTTGCGATGTATCACGAACCCACCCGCCCTATCTCGTCAAGGGCATTCCTCTAAATTGTACCGGAAACGCCGACGCCGCTGCTGTGTTCCCTTCGATCATTGTTGCGGTGTCCGTGCGCCTGCGGAAGAACGTGACTCACCTTCCTCGCTGGCGACAAACTCCGCCCACGAGCGGTTTCGCTGGCTGCCTCTTCGGCGATTATTTGCTGGGATTCACTTCGGTAAGGAACTGCACCGCCACTCCATACTGCCCGTCATCATGATTTTCTACTCGCACCACTTGTCCCAAATATTCCCGGTCCTGTTTATCCCGTGGCTCGTGGTGCGGCACCGTTACATAGATCCGCATACCCTCGTAGTAAGCCGACCGCGGACTCACAAAATAGATGCCCTCGCGCGACACGTTCTTTGTGACGTTGGTTTCTTCGACACCCGCGTCTTTAGGATCAGACGCCCTAATCTTCAGAGGTTGGCCGATTCGAATGCGCCGGCTCCGGCGTTTATCCGGGGAGGTCATGGGCGGTACGTCCCTCGTTTATCGCCACAAATTCACTCGGCGGCGATCTTGTTGTTTGTTGCCTGAATCATCAGCCAAAGGAGCCTAATAACTAATTGCCACTTTTATCGCGTTGCAGCCGTATTGTAAAGCTGGAACTCGCGTATGTGTGCTGCAGAGGTCGTCTCCAACAAATTAAGGCGTACGCGCTGCGCCGTCACCGGTGGGAACCGGTCGATCTTTTTGTGGCCGATCGCTAACCCTTCTGCCACGCGCTTCCACTTTCCGTTCTCCAACGCTTCAATCGCATACTTCCTTACATGCTGGCCATCCACCAGCCACTCCATCGCGACCGCACAATCGAATGTCACCGGTTCGTGAAAGTTTACCTCGATCTGCGCGCGGTGCGAGCCTTCTGGCGCCGACCAGAACGTATCAGGACTGCCATCCAACGCCTCAGCCTCCCCACTCACCCACGGCGTTTCCCGCATCAGACTGTGGCTGAACATCTTTTGGATCGCGTCGCCCAGTTCCTTCAACCGCGCCACATCCGCTTCCGGTACTCGCCCTGTTCGATCGGGCGCGATTCCCAGCATTAATTGCGCGCCTCGCCCCACCGTTTGCTCGTAATCCTCCGTAAGCTCCGCCACGCTCTTTAGACTCGCTTCGTCATTCGGATGCCAGAACCAGTGCAGCTTCCTCAGCGGAGTGTCCGCTTCCACGGGTCGCCACCGCAAATAACCGGTCCGATCCACCACGTTCCAGTTCTCGTAAGGCACTCCCCCGTCCTCGTTTCCTACCCACCGCAGGTCCGCATTCTTATAGAGCGCCACGTCCGCGAATACCATGGTGTTCGGTTGCCACATCCGCAATTCCTGCACGATGCGGTCGAAATCGTAGGTGTGGCCACCGCTTCCCGCGCCATCCATCCAGAATTCCACCAACTCGCCATAGCGGGAACTCAGTTCGTCCAATTGTCCAAAGTAATATTTGTCATACGCGGTTGCATCGGCGTACCGCGGGTCGTGCCGGTCCCACGGCGATAAGTACACGCCGAACTTCAGCCCGTTCTTTCGCGCGGCCTCCGCAACCTCGCGCACCAGATCGCCTTTCCCATTTTTCCATGGGCTGCTCTTCACGCTGTAATCCGTCAGTTCGCTTGGCCACAGGCAAAACCCGTCGTGGTGCTTGGCCACCAAAATCACATATTTCGCGCCCGCCGCTTTTACCGCTCGGATCCACTGTTCCGCGTCCACGTCGCTCGGATTGAATACGCTCGGCGCCGCCGTGCCGTCTCCCCACTCTCGATCCAGAAACGTGTTCGTGCCGAAATGAAAGATCACGCCAATTTCCAGGTCTTGCCACGCCACCTGTTGTGGACTTGGTTTGATCCCAGAAAAATCCTGTGCCGGTGCTTTCGTGGCGGACATGAGGAAGCCAAGAACCAGGCTGGGAAGAACAACAACGCAAAGCGGGCAGCGACGCAAGGTCATAAGGAGCCTATCTTGCTGCGATTCTGGAAACTTCCGTCATTGTAGGTATCTCGTTCCAACCGTGTCAATCAACTCCCCCTTTTCCACTAAATCGTTTTAAATGACCCAGCCCACCGTGTTCGCCATCACTCTGGCTTCCGCCAACCTGCGCTATCCTTGACGCGCAGCTAAATCCGCAGCAAATTCGAGGACCGCATGCGTCTGCCCACTAAAATGGTATTGTTTGGCGCTTCCGCCCTGTTTTTCCTCCCCACCCTCCGCGCCGATGAAGCGAAAATTCTTACCAACCAAGTCGGCTACAACGCCGACGGTCCGAAACACGCCGTCATTCTTGGCAACTCCCAGGACCAATTCACCGCTTGCACCTTGAACGATGCGCGCGACCATCACAAAGTCTTAGACATTCCCGCACAGCACGCCGGACCCGTCCAGAAATGGCGCGATTGGGATTTCTGGACCGTCGATTTCGACTCTTTCTCCACCGAAGGCAATTACTATCTCGTCTGCCCCTCCGGTGAACACATCGTTCAGTCTTACCCCTTCCTGATTCAGCGCCTTCTTCTCGAACGCAACACCCTCTCCGATGCCATCTACTTTTTCAAGGAAGAGCGCAGCAGCGGCCGCATGGATCAAGCGGATCGCCATCTCCACTTCGATGGAAAGAAGACCGGTACCCTCGACGCGCACGGTGGTTGGTGGGACGCCACCGGCGATTACGGCAAGCATCTCTCGCACCTCTCGTTTTCCACCTACTTCAACCCCCAGCAGATTCCCCTCGTCGTCTACAGTTTCTTCAAGAGCACCGAGCTTCTGAACACGCGTGCCGTCCCGGAAGTGATTCGTTATCGGGATCACATGCTCGACGAAGCCATGTTTGGCGCAGACTATCTCGCGCGCGTGAAGGTTCCCAATGGCTCGTTCTATCGTTCCATCTCTACAGGAGGCACAAAGCAAGTTCCTGAACTACGCAAAGTGGCCGGCGAAATGAAGAAGTTCGGCATCTATCAGTCCAGTGAAAAGTCTCCTCGTGGCATCGTCGAAGAAGCCAACAACGATCTCGAGTATGAAGTCAGCTATCGTTCCGGCGGCGGTATGGCCGTGGCCGCGCTCGCCATTGCCAGCACTTACCCCTACTCCGGCGAATTCACGAACGCCGATTACCTGAAAGCGGCCGAAGATGCCTTCGCCTTCCTCGAAAAAAATAATCTGAAGCTTGTCAACGACGGCAAGGAAAATATTGTCGACGACTACTGTGCCCTCACTGCCGCCACCGAACTTTATCGCGCCACGCACAAAAACCTCTACAAAGCCGCCGCTGATAAACGCGCCGCCAATCTGATGGCGCGCCTCATCACCAATGGTTCCTACACGAATTACTGGCGTGCCGACGACGCCGTGCGCCCCTTCTTCCACGCTTCGGACGCCGGCCTTCCCGTCGTCAGCCTGCTCTACTACGCGCAAATTGCCGGCCCGGAAACTCAGCTGAAAGTGCGTGACGCGGTGAAGAAATCCCTCGCTTTCCAACTGGCCATCAACCAGGACGTGAATAATCCCTTCGGCTACGCCCGCCAGCTTTCCCAGGACAAAGATGGCAATCGCCATGTCACCTTTTTCTTCCCCCACAACACCGAAGTCGCTCCTTGGTGGCAGGGCGAAAACGCACGCCTCTCCTCACTCGCCGCCGCCGCAAGGCTCGCTGCGCCGCAATTCCCTGACGAGCCCGATTTCCAGAAGCAACTTCGCGCGTTCGCCACCAACCAGCTCAATTGGATTCTCGGGCTGAATCCCTTCGACTCCTCCACGATGAACGGCGTCGGCCGCAACAATCCGCAATACCTCTTCTTTGACTCTTGGGAATTTACCAACGCGCCTGGCGGCATTTCGAATGGCATCACCGCCGGCTTCAAAGACGAGGAAAGCATTGACTATAACCTCACCTACAAACAAACCGGCGCGGACAACGATTGGCGCTGGCAGGAACAGTGGCTCCCTCACGGTGCCTGGTACATCCTCGCCGTATCGGCACACGACGAAACCGGCAAAGCCAAGCCGTGACCGGCTCATATCTCTCACCGGCTCAATCGCTTGTATTACGCCCAGGGTGCCTTTCCCGCGCCGTGCGCCAAGCCCTTGCCGAATTCCCCCAAACATGCCACTAATTAATCGTTATGACTACCACACTCGAACTACCCACCTCGAAATTTAAGGCTCTTACTCGGCTCGTCGGCAACACGCCCCTCGTCTCCATCCATTTCCGCTATCGCGGCACCCATCGCGTGCTCTTTGCCAAATCCGAGTATTTGAACCTCACCGGTAGCATCAAGGACCGCATGGCCGTTCGCATTCTCCAGAAAGCCTACGCCGACGGCAAGATTTCTTCCGGCCACACCATCGCCGAAGCCACTAGCGGCAACACCGGCATCTCCTTCGCCGCCATCGGCCGTATGTTGGGCCATCCCGTCAAAATCTTCATGCCGGATTGGATGAGCCCCGAGCGCGTCCATCTCATCCGCAGTTACGGTGCGGAAGTGGTCTCTGTCAGCAAGAGTGACGGCGGCTTCCTCGGCAGCATTCGCATGTGCGAAGAGTTCGCCGCCTCGCGCAACGACGTTTTTCTGCCACGCCAATTTTCGAATCCCGCGAATTGTGAAGCCCACGAAGAAACCACCGGCCCGGAAATTTGGTCGCAACTCCTTTCCGTTGGCAAGCGCCCCAACGCCTTCGTCGCCGGGGTAGGCACGGGCGGAACCGTGATGGGCGTAGGCAAATACTTGCGCCACCAAAATCCTTCGATCTCTATTCACCCGGTCGAACCCGCCGAGTCTCCTACTCTCACGACCGGCTGCAAAGTCGGCAACCATCGCATCCAGGGCATCTCCGACGAATTTATTCCGGAGATTATCCAGCTCAAGGAACTCAACGAAGTGATCAGCGTTTCCGATGGTGATGCGATTCAGATGGCTCAGAAGCTCGCCACCACTCTCGGCCTTGCCGTGGGCATTTCTTCCGGTTGCAATTTCCTCGCGGCGGTCAAAGCGCAAGAAAAACTTGGCGCCAGTTCGGTGGTGGGCACGGTTTTCTGCGACGACAACAAGAAGTATCTCAGCACCGCGCTGATGAACGATGAACCGGCGAAGCCGGATGACCTTTCACCACAAATTGAATTGCTCGGCCTCGGCACCGTGGGCCGCGCCTGCGAATTCTGCCACTAGACGGCGGCGCTGCCGGATTTCCCTGTCTCTGGTGAAAGAGAAATCGCCTTCTGGCTCGGTAGCACCCAGTATTCGCTCAGCAGATACTTGAACAAATAATCCAGCGGTTTCGCCGGATGCAGTTTGTCGGCGTACACCATTCCGTCTGTCTCTTCCCATGTCCATCCCGTCAAACCGGCTTGCTCGACGAATCGCTGCAGTTCCGCGGACGCCATCGGATACACGACCAGCCGCACGTTTTGCGCGAACAGCCGCGCGATCCCTTCCAGCAGTGTGCCCGTTAAATTCTTGTAGCGGTCTTCCATCACGCGCACCAGCACCGACAACCCAATCGCAAAGTGAATCCGTGATTTGGTATAGCGATTTACGAACGCGCTCATCTCATACAACTCCGGGCAGCGGAAAACCATCACGCCGTATCCCAACTCCTGCAGTCGCTTCACAACCTCCGCAATGTCGGCTGGCGGGACCGAGCTGATCTTATTCGTTCCCGGATCTGCCGACAGGCAGAACAGCCCAAGCCCCCCCTTGCTCTCCTGCAGTTCTTCCGCCGGAAGCTCGCCCAGCGTCCCTCGAATCAATTCCGCGCGAAGATGTCCAAAATTGTCGAACCGTCCCGGCGCCAGCACCAGCGCCCGCTTGTACAGCGCTTCATTCGGCGGTGCGAATTGCTGGTCGGCCCCGAATACCACCGCCTCCGCGAAACCTCCGGTCACCAAAAGCATGTGGACCTCATCACGATTCCACGATTCAAACGCGGGTCCGCTCAACTCCACGTTATCAATCTCCACGCGGTGCAAGCCCAGATCTTCGAACACGCTTACAAGAAACTCACCTGGGCCGGCGATTGCGTGTTGCACGGCGTAAAGCAAATTCACTCCGAGAATTCCCACCGCTTCCTGCTGCCGCACATTCGTGGAATCCCGCAGATTTACGTGGAGAATTACGTCGTTCGCGGGACCACCCGGGTGCTGCAGGAATCGCAGCCCCACCCAGCCATGACAGTCGTTGCTTCCGGAAAAATTTCGCGCGGAAATCGTGTCTACGAATGAAAAGAAACTCGTCGTGGCTCCGCGGCTCGCCTGCAATTGCACCAGTAGCTGTGCCCACTCATTGTCCAGCATGGCTTGCAGCCGTGGCTTCGATACATATCGCGTTCCGCCCCCGTACAAGTCGTCACTGACTTCCTTGTCGTACGCCGAAATGGTCTTCGCCACGGTCCCGGAGGCGCCGCCTACTCGCAAAAACCAGCGCGCCACTTCCTGTCCCGCGCCAATCTCGGCGAACGAGCCGAACACGTTGGCATCCAGATTGATCGACAGTGCTTTTTGGTGAGTCCCGAGTTTTTCCGTTGCGTCCATAGCCCTTCTCCAGCAGGCCATAGACTGTACCATTTATTGCTTCGGGTTCAGAAGGCAGAAGAAAGCGGGAATCCGAACGCGGCAGGGAACTGAGGTGCCCAACTCAGAGGGGTTCAGCAAGTTAAACCGATGGCGTTTTTGCGCAAACGGCGGCTAAGCGCTCGTTGCGCCTTTTTTCGGTGCCGGCTCGTCTACTTCTTTCGGGACGTACTCGCCGCCAACTCCGCGATCCCAAACGCGATTCACCACACGGTCCGGATTTTGCCGCCGGTACGTCTCCGCGATATAGCAGTTCCAGCACACCGGTAGATGCGTTTCGAAGATCGTCGGCAATTGCTCCGGCGGAACTTCATTCCATTGTTTGGCGATGCGCTCAGGCGAAAGCAGCGCCGGATGCCGGTCGTGCCAGTGAATTTCTTCGAACGGTTTCTGGCAGTACGCACAAGTCTTCCCTTTGTACCATTCGCCAACAATATTCCACACCAGGCAATGCTCCGGATCGGCGTTCACTTGGCTCAAGCAGTCTTGTCCGCAACTCCGCCGTTCCGGCCATCGCGAGCATTGATCCAGCCGGATTTCCTGCTTCCCAATCAGCTTTGTGCTGACCGCTTTTCCCGAATTTACATGTACGGCAGCGGCTTGATGCGTCTCCGGGCACGTCACCAATCGCTCGCCGCGATATCGCAGGTACGTGCGCACGGCCAGCCCTATGCCAAACGCCAGGCTGCCGATCAGCACCACCAAAATAGCTGCAAAAATGAGGTTGCCCAGGACCATGCTGCCTCCTCGTCCGGCGCTTCCTTCGGCCGGATTCCCCCATTAGTGAATTTGCAGGAGCAAGTCCAAACCCCTACGGGCGCGGGGAAGAAGGAAGCTGTTTGAAACAAAATGGGTTAGTTCGCGCGCGCAAACCACTGCCTAACGCCGCACCCCCCATACAGCGCTGTTCGGCGCACTTTCCTGTGTGAATTGACGAAAGCTGAGCGATTCCACCTTTACTTCGGTGGTCGTGACAGTAAGTCGATCACCTTCTTATAAAACTTGTCCAGATCTAGGTCCGTCTGCACCTGCACCTGTTGTTCTCCCAGCCCCGGTTGGTTCCCGGGGGTCCACACCAACGTGTTTCCATATCCCGCCGTGTGCGAAATGTCGATGTCCATGTACAACGGCTCTTCCTTCGTAATAATGCTGGGGTCCAGCCACGCCGCCACGGCCAGTTCGTCCCACAAATACTCCTCGTCCGCCCATTTGCCGATGTACTTCGCTGCTGGCGTGCCCGCCTTGGCGATCTGCTCGATCATCTCTTTGGTGATGCGCGTCTTAACGGAAATGTCCACCGTAGTCACCGTGATTTTCTTCCACGGCGCACGCAACACGATGTGTACCGCCTCCGGGTCCCACCAAAAATTAAATTCGCGGCGATTTGCTTGCGCCCAGCTGATCGGTTCCACGGGTGCGATACTGCCACCCATCACCACTAGTTCCTGTGCTAGTTCTGAAAATTTCGGGTCCAGGCTGATCGCCTGCGCCAGGTTCGTCAGCGGCCCTCCCGCATAGATCGTCACTTCGTGCGGATATTTGTGCACCATGCGAATCAGGAAGTGCGCCGAGTCCTCCGTCTCCGCCTGTAGCGAAGGATTTCCTTCCGGCAGCGGATTCGGCACTACAAACGGATCGTGATATGCCCCGGCATTCCACGCTCCCGTCAACGTCGATCCCGTCGACGAACGAATGCGATGCTCATTCCACGCACCCTGATAAGTCACCTTGCCGTAGAGCGCTTCCCACCGCTTGATCTCCTCCTTACTGTTGATCAACGGAAACACCGCGCCGGGATACACTTTGATGTTCTTGTGTTCGGTTAGTTCCAACATGCGCAGCGTGTGCGCCACTTCTTCATCCCGCCACTGATCCCCGCTCACCACCGTGATACCTAGCGTTTCCACCTCGGGCGATTGCAGCAGCATCAGCATGGATTGCTGATCCGTCGTGGCCGGCCCGCGCGCGTCCTGATCGATAATCACTTTGCGCGTTTGCGCCCGTGTGTTCGCCGCAACAAAACTCACCGCAATGAATAAGCAAACTAGGATTCGTTTCATCAATTTAAGCTCCCAGTGCGCAAAAACAAGCTGGCTGTCATCCTGAGGCGCGGTTTCTGCGCCGAAGGATCTCAACACAAGAACGCTGCACAAACGGTCGAATTTCGCCGCAATCCGCGAGTCTCTCAAAAACCCAAAAAGTAGGAATGAAAATTGCCGCGCGACTGAATTACATCGGGAATCGTTCCGTCTGTCAATCCGTACACTACGTTGCAATTGACGGCTTCAGGATGGCGCCAGCGCCAGCTCGGCCGTTCATCAATACGGTCACCGGTTCCGCGAACCGCAAATGGCGCACGCATCCCCGCTCTTCTTCCGCTGGTCGTGCCGCCAGCCATTCCCAATCCACCATGCCCTCGCCCAAATCCGGATTCACCGTGAAGTAGCCTACCTGAAATGCCGAAAGGTTTTGAAAGAAATGGCTCCCCTGCGAGGGTGTCACGCGAAAATCCCGAAAGCCCGCCTCCAGAATCACCGCTGCACCGGAAATATCGTCCCACTCCACCGGAATGCCCAGCCAGGGATCGTTCGATCCCCAGCGCCCTACGCCCACCAGAAGATACGGCCGGTTCTCTCCCGCGAGTTTCGCGTTGAAGTACGACACATGCCCCGCCACTTCCTGGCTCTGGGCCCGTTCGAACCGCTGCGCGTCCACCACCACCACGTCCTGCAAATTGCCCACTCGTCCGTTTCCCAGCACCTTTGTGCTTTGCGCCAACAACTTGGTTCGATCCACTGCTTCCATGTGCAATTCTTCTGCTTCCTGCGAAACCACCAGCGGACGGATTTGCAAAAATCCAAACTGCGCGCTGTCGCCGGCCTGTCGCGCCAATCGCACCGCAAACTCGATTTCCACCGGCTGGCCGAATGCGCTCTCCCCATCCTTCACCAGTTCATCCAGCAGCGCTGCCAGCGGAAATACGCCGTACTTCAGAATCGGCGCAAACGTCACCACGCGCATCCCCTCGCGACCCAATCCATCCGTGATCCTGTCGTTATCGGCGGAATATGTCGATCCCAGCGCGTCCAGCGTGCCGTCTGCTTCCGCCACGTCTAGACTGAACCGCACCTCGCGCAATCCGGGAGGCGAAGTCTCTTGTTGAACGTGGTTCAGCGACAGTGCCCAAAAGTCCGTCTGCGACTGCGCCAGAAAATCTTCCACCGACGAAAACTGCACCAGGTTCGCCGGATACTTGGGGCAAAACGCCAGGCATTTACCTCCATCCACCACCGCGCGACCCAGTCCCAATGCCACCGCGGCAATGCCATCCTCGAACGCCATCGGTGGCACCGGATAGAAATTCCTCGAACGAGCCACACCGGAAAAGTCTGGATAAAATCGCGCGCCAAAGAACGATCCCACTACCTGCTGCAGAATCACCGCCATTTTTTCTTCTTCCAGCCGAAATGGTGTCGCGCGCACGTACGCTTTGGCGTGCCGGCTGAACGTCGATGCGTACACCAACTTGATCGCTTCGCTCAGTTGATTCAGCCGGTAACCCGCATCCTCATGCTGATTGCCCAGCATGAACGTTTCATATACTCCCGTGAACGGCTGGTATTGCGAATCCTCCAGCAGACTCGACGACCGCACCGCGAGCGGATACCGCGCCTCCGCCAGATACGCCCGCAGATCTTCGGTCAACGATGCGGGCAGCGTGGCCTCCAGAAATCGCTGCTGAATTTCGCTGTCATCCTCCGCGTGAATCGCAAAATCCAATAAATTGTTCTCGGCCAAAAATCGGTCAAACGCGTCCGTCGCGATCACCACTGCCGGTGGCACGCTCACCTGTACATTCGGAAATCGCCGAGGAAACCGCCGCTTGTGCAGCAGGTGCCGCACGAATGCCAACCCGCGCGCCTTTCCACCTAACGACCCCGACCCGATGCGCAAAAAATACGACCCGCCGCTCTGAAACGCCGCCGGCTTAAAGTCTCCGATCAGCACGTCGCTCTGTTCGCGCCGGTATTCCACGATTGAATCGACCAGGTTCTTCCGCAAATCCTCGATCGTAGGAAAATCGGACACCTTGCGTGGCCGGAATTTCTGCGCCAACGCAAATTCCGTTCGTGCCGTCAGCCAGTGCGAAAAATGGTTGCGCTCCCCGTGATACGCCACGCTTTCTGCCGGCACCGTCCGCAGACATTCTTCCAAAGAATTCAGGTCCGTAGCCCTTGCCACTTCCGCGCGATCCGGTGTGCGAAACACAAAATCGCCAAAGGCAAATTGCTGCGTCAGCAGTTTCCGCAAGTCCCGCAGAAACGTCGGTGATCCCTTCCTCAAAAACGAATAACCTTCCTCATACGCCCGCGCCCGAAACGCCGTTCGGCTGGTTTGCAATACGATCGGCACATCCGCCGCCAGCTCCCGCACGCTCTTCGCCAGGTCGAATCCCGCTTCCACGCTCAGCGTACCCGCGTGCGGAAATTCCACGTCGCTCACCACTCCCAGCAGGTGCTCCTGAAACCGCACTGCCAACGCATAAGCATCTTCATAATTCGAGGTAAGCAGAATCTTCGGCCGCGCTCGCATGCGCATTAATTTATGCGCCAGGTTCACGCCCTCCTGAATCACTCGCCGCGTCTGCGAAATCAACTCGGTATAAATCAGTGGCAAAAACGACGAGTAGTACCGGATGTTGTCCTCCACCACCAGCACCACCGGCACGCCCATCATCGACGCATCGTGCTCCACGTTCCGCTTATCCTCGATGTACTTCACAATCGCAATCAGTACCCGCGGCGTTCCTTGCCACAAGAAAATCCGTTCGATCTCCGTCACCGGATTGCGCGCCACGAATTTCTTGATTTCGCGATAGTCGTACGCCAGCACCACCACGGGAACTTGTAGCCCCGCCGCCTTGATCTCCCGCGCCAGTTGTGCCGCGTTCATGTCTCCCACGGCCAGATTCGTCAGAATCAGATTGAAGCGTGGCTCCGCCTTCGCCAATTCCAGGGCCTCGCGGCAACTCGACACATGCGTGATTTGCGGAATTTGTTGCAGGTGCAGGTCTTGCGACTCACTGATCAACAACTCATTCAGCCGTCCGTCTTCCCGCAAGATGAACGAATCGTACACGCTCGACACCAGCAGGATGTTCTGCACCCGATACGGCATCAGGTTGTCGAAGCCTTCGAACTGCATCTCGACATCGGGAAACGGTATCGGAAGGGACTGCTGCTTCATCAAAATGCCCCAGTACATATGAAAAACGGCGGGGTGGCTGCGGACCACCCCGCCGGAATTCTACTCGCTAGCTACTTCTGGCAGAACCATCTCTTTCGGTTTTCTCGCCACTAGTCACTAGCCACTGTCTTTACACTAACCCCTGATCCAGCATCGAGTCCGCCACCTTCACGAACCCGGCGATGTTCGCGCCGTACACCAGGTTCCCGGGGTGGCCGTACTTTTCCGCTGTCTCGAACGAGTTCTTGTGGATCGCGATCATGATCTTGTGCAGCCGATCGTCCACTTCTTCTCTCGTCCAGCCGATGCGCATACTGTTCTGGCTCATTTCCAATCCGCTCGTGGCCACGCCGCCGGCATTCGCTGCCTTCGCGGGCCCGTAGAGGATCTTCGCTTCCAGGAACAGTTTTGTTGCATCCAGTGTGCTCGGCATGTTCGCGCCTTCCGCCACCAGTTTGCAGCCATTCATCACCAGCGTCGCCGCATCCTTCGCGTTGATTTCATTCTGCGTCGCACTCGGGAACGCGCAATCCGCCTTGATTGCCCAAAGCGGGTTGTAGTCCAACCGTGGATCCACAGGGATATACTTCGCGGTCTTGAACTTATCCGCATATTCCTTAATCCGGCCGCGGCGCACGTTCTTCAATTCCAGCACCCAGCCCAGCTTCTCGCGGTTGACGCCTTCCGGATCGTGGATCACGCCATTCGAATCCGAAATCGCGATCACTTTCGCGCCCAGGTCCAGCAGCTTTTCAATCGTGTATTGCGACACATTGCCGCTACCGCTCACCAGGCACGTCTTGCCGTCGAAGGAATCTTTCTTGGTCTTCAACATTTCTTTCGCAAAGTACACGCAGCCATAGCCCGTCGCTTCCGGACGAATCAGCGAGCCGCCCCAATTTAGGCCCTTGCCTGTCAACACGCCAGTGAAGCAATTCGCCAGCCGCTTGTACTGACCGAACAGGAAGCCGATTTCGCGTCCGCCCACGCCGATGTCGCCGGCCGGTACGTCCGTGTCCGCTCCGATGTGCCGGAACAGTTCGCTCATGAAGCTCTGACAGAATCGCATCACTTCGTTGTCGCTCTTGCCCTTGGGATCGAAATCGCTGCCGCCCTTGCCGCCGCCCATGGGCAGCGTGGTCAACGAATTCTTCAGCACCTGTTCGAACGCCAAAAACTTCAAAATGCCCAAATTCACCGACGGATGGAAGCGCAGCCCGCCCTTATAAGGACCAATCGCGCTGTTCATCTCAATCCGGAATCCGCGGTTCACCTGCACCAAACCCGCATCGTCAATCCACGGTACACGGAACATCAGCACGCGTTCCGGCTCAATCATTCTTTCCAGGATTCGGGCCTTTTGATATTCGGGGTGCTTCTGGATGGCGGGGCCGAGACTTTCGAGGACTTCCTGGACTGCCTGGAGAAATTCGGGTTCTGCGGGGTTCTTTGCTCGTGCAACGTTTATAACGTCCTTGATGTACTCTCCGGTCTCTTTAAGGGCCGGAGGATGCGTAAGGGTACCCATGATTTAATCCTCCTGAACGGAATTGTGAATTGGAATGGCATGAATTTCTGCTCGCCATGTAGCCGACGGGTGGGGCTGAGCGCAATGCAAACCGATTAAATACTCAACAGGGCACGCTTGGCGGTGATATAAATCACGCTAACGCGTACTTCCAAACAACATGCAAGCTGCCACTTTGGCCTGCTGTTGAAATTCTCATCACCGTGTGCGCGCCAGTAAATCTGGTTCCGGGCCTTTAGCTCGTCCTGACGCGCGAAGCGACCCGCAAGCGAATCTCGTTCCCTCTCTAACGGTTCGCGGGTCGAAACTCCCCAACAATTCGCAACGTCGCAATCTCGTGTGGCTTTAGCACTATTTCCAGTGACGACTCTTTTACCGGAATTTCTCGGATGTTGTCTTCCATCGCATTGCAAAGCGTTGCGTTTTGTAAACGTAGCTGTGGGAATCGAATCGTCGCGCGGCTCTCCGTCCCCGCCGTTTCCAGCAGCCGCAAAATAGTTCCATTCCCATCCTCCGCGGCTTTCCAATTCTCCGCCACCACCCCGGCTCCATCCACCTGCAGAAAACTCAGCGGTCCAGGCGCCAACGGCCGTTCGGGATTTCCCACCTTGTCTTGATCGATCACCTCATCCGTTTCCAGTGCAGTCATCGCGGCCCGGCCAAAACGCGCCAGTTCCGCGGGCGCCAGTGAGGGCCCGCTCGTCATCACGTAGCGAAACGTGGTCTCGCCGCCCTGCGCCGCCCGATAGTTCGTGTGCCAATAATTGTTGAACACATACGAAAAAATCGTGGAGCTCTTTGGTTTGAACTCCTCAGGCCACGTGCCCCGGTTGATGTCGCCCAGCGTAATTAGCGGCGCATCCACCGGCACAATCGCCACATCCCAATCTCCGCCTGAAGCCTTTACCCAATGGCTGACGCTGAACCATTCCAGCCCCGCGCCTTGCAACATGTCCTTGGCAGGATTCACCCACCCGTTCTGAATCTCGTATTCGAACGACGGCTTCGGCGCCGCCACCGGAAACGCAAAATACACCGCCTCTTTGGCGCGCACCGGCTCTTTCGTAATGTGATTCACGAATTCAATTTTCTTCTCGCCGTCGTACAAGAGAATCTCCGTGCGCAACAACGGCGTGTGTACTCCCTGCGCCTCCACGGTCATCACCTGCCCGAACGGCGTTCTCTTTAGCCCCACAATCCGACCGCCCCACGACGGCGTAATCTTCAGCTCTGCCAGCGGCAGCGACTTCCTCATATACACAATCTGCGTCGGCGATTTTCCCCCGCCTTCCACATACACGTACTGATTAAAACGGTAGGGGCTTGCCGCATCCACCAATTCGCGGCCAAGTTGCTTATCCAAAATGCTCTTCACCGCTCCTGTCGCCGCATCCACCTGCACGCGGTAGAACGCGTTCTCCATCGTATCGCCCGTGGTCACCGCCGTTTCCTTTCCCCCAGACGCCACACTCCCGCGCTGCAGCGAGTAGCACTTGAAGCCCATCGCCGGAATATCCTTCGCCAGAAATCGCACGTGACGGTATCCCGGTCCTTCATGCAAAACCTCAAACGGCACAGTAGTTTTCCCGCCATACTCCGTGATGGTCATGTTTTGAGTTAGATCCAGCTCCACCAGCCCGCTACGGGCCCAGCTTAGCGAATTGAACACCATCAGCGACGACGACGGCATCTGGATCTGGTTCGCGATCTGGCTCAGCGAGCTCTTTGCCAGCGCGTTCACCGCCTGCCGGCTCTCCGCCGCATATTCATCCTTCGTCGCCAATTGCCCCACCGATTCCTGGCTGTCTGGACGAGACACCGAATCCCACGAATCCCAGGTGTGCTCCGCGTAAAGCAGCAAATTTTTCCAGATGCGGTCCAATTGCGGCCGCGGCACCGCGAGAGACGGATTCAAGTAGCGCGAAACTGTGGACAGTTCTTCCGCTGCCACTGCGCGCGATTGACTGTTGCGATCGATCGCCGTGTTCGCGGCGTCCGCTCCCACGCCATCCTCCCAGTAAGGTCCGCCGTCGCCATTCACGGTCGCCAGTTCCGCCCCGTATTTCCTGTCGATATATCGGAAATAATCCGGAAACGTGCTCAGCACAAATTTTGGATACGCATACTTCACCGTCCACTTCGCCAGAAATTCCGGTTCGCTCAACCGCGCATCGGTATTTTCCAGTTGGCTGCCGAACATCAGCACCGCATCCGGTTTGTAATCCGGCGCCGAAAATTGCTGCAGAAACGCCGGAAGTCCCTGCCGGCAATTGCCCACCTGCGGCGGCAAGTCGCACACGAACCAGAGCTGCGAGTATTGCCGCGTATTATTCATCAGCACTTTCGCCCCGTCCGGCCCTTCGCGCCAGAACGGCGATTTCTCGTTCCACTTGCCCATCAGTACCATGGGCCCGCGGTCCACGTTCGTCGCTTCCGCAAAGTATTTGATTCCGGCGGCGCGCAGCACCGACGGGTACGACCATGTCACGCTCGGCACGTCCGTAATGTTTGCGTAATCGAACGGAATCCCCTCCGTACGATGCAGCTCATGCGAATACGTCAGTGAACGGATCAATTCTTCCAGGCTGGCGTAGCCGGTTAACAGATTCGAATACTGCGCGGGCACGCCGATCTTGTCTTCGTGAACGTATTGCAGAAAGTTCTTCTGCGTTTCCTCGTTACGCGTAGCGAAATAATTCTGCACCACCCACGAGCCGTCCAGACTGAAGCGCATCCCCGGATTCTTCGGCAAAAACTCCAGCAGCTTATCGATATTCCGGCTCTGCAACTCCGCCACCTTGGGCTGATAGTCGGTGTACCCAATATCCAGATGCGCGTGCGGCACAAAATAAATCGTCCATTTCCGCTCCGGGCTGATCGTTGCACTCGAATGGAAAGTTTTCCCGCCGGCGTGGACCATCACGTTTGCCGTCACCGCCCCTGAAAATTCCGGCACCTCAAATTCCAGCCGTTCCTGCCCAAAGTCGTTTTCGCCGGCCAGTGCTGCCTGTAACCGTTCCTTGCCAATCGTTAATTCCACTTGCCCAGCCTTCAGTTTCTCTGCCGAGCTTACCGTTACATCTACCACCTCATACGTGCGGCCATCCTTCTGCGTAAAGAACACGGTCGGCCGGACGTTCGCGCTTGGTTGTAGCTTTCCTTTTGCTTCGTGCGTCAACCTCAGCGCGTCATAAATCAATGAGGCTCGCGTCTCCGGATTCTCTGCGTCTTCCACCGCCGTCAACACCAGCCGGTTCTCCCCGGCTTTCAAGAATTTCGCCGGAAACGCAATTTCTACGGTGTCCCCTCCATAAATCGGCGAATCGATCCGATCGTCTCCGGGGTAATAGCTGATCTTTCGATTTAAAAAATATCGCCCCGTGTGCCCGTTGATCTCCACCAGCAGATCCGGCACCGCCGGATTCACCAGCAGCGCCGCGATCGTCAACCGGTAATTGCCCCCCCCGGGTTTCTCTAGATTAAAAAGAATTGTGTAGGGAACTGCTTGCTTGCCGTTTGCTCCGATGACCGAGGTTGTTTGCTGCGCTGGCCACTCTGCAGTTTTACTGGTTCCCACCGTGAACACAGGCCGAAGCGCCGCGCTCTCCAAATCGAAATCGTGCCCAAACTCTCGCGAAGTCTGATCGAACTTCCCGATCTCCCACACCACGTTTTCATCGTGGCTGCCACTGGCTTTCTGTTGTG
The DNA here is from genome assembly GCA_963759275.1 of Candidatus Acidiferrales bacterium. Lineage (GTDB taxonomy): Bacteria > Acidobacteriota > Terriglobia > Acidiferrales > UBA7541 > Acidiferrum. The sequence goes on from CAVWYZ010000011.1 coordinate 438,256, forward strand.
CTACAACCGGCAGGATCAAAGCGGAAAGAAAAATCTCAAGCAGAACCACCCCGCGCAAGCACCCTAGCGTTCTCATTGTTCCCATCCTTCTCAACCGGGAACATTCTTCCTCAACCCGCGCTCTGCGACAAGGTTACCGCTCACGCAATGCGTCCCATGCGATACTCAATTCGAATTTAAACGATTGTCAAAAGGTGAGATTTCGCCACCCAGCGATGCACGAGACCGGAAACGTTTTTCCCGAAACTAGTCGAACGCCAGCCGTGGCCCTCCAACGTGTTTTCCTTCCAGATGGAAAATCACGTCGACATGGTCGGCGATCTTGATGAACGGAATTCCTTTGTTCATGCCGTAATCCTTGCGGTTAAACGCCATGGTCCCTCTAATCTCGCCGGACCCCGTTCCTTTGCCGAAAACCGTCAGCGTCAACTTCTCGGGGTTCGAGACTCCGCGGATCGTGAAATTGCCGTCCACCTCATAGGTGTTGCGACCGGTTTTCACCACTTTCGTCGACACAAACGAAATCGTCGGGTTCTGCTCCACGTCGAAAAAATCTTTGCCCTTCAGCTTCCCGTGTCCACACTTTCGGCCTGAACGGTAAGTTCTAACACCGCGCTAGTTTCGTCGGGAGAAGCAAACGTCAACTTGGCGTCCCACTTGTCGAATTTCCCGGAAATCGTCGTGGTCGCCTTCACATGAAACTTGACCCAACTGTTCTCTGGGGTAATGACGAAGGTAGGAGCCTGCGCCCGCGTCATCGGAGCAAGCACCAAGCATGTAAGCAAGAAAAATAGGGTCTTTCGCACGGCGCGTAGTCTGCAACCTCTGCCCCAAATTGTCAATTTGTGACTCACGGTTACATCTCGTCGCGCGACACCACTGGTCTGCTGGCAATCCCTTACACACGCACCGTGCTAACATGTGGTTTCGTTCAGACTGCCAATCCTGCAAAGGATAACCGCCATGAAACAGCCTCCCACTTCTTCCGGCCGCCGCAACTTCCTCAAGACCACTGGAGCCGTCGCCGCCGGACTGTTCGCCAATGGTGCCGCTCTCGCTTCTCCTTCGGCTGGCAGCACGCTTCCTCCGCTTCCGTCCAATCCCGCCACGCAAGCCGCCATGCCCACGCGCAATCTCGGCAAAACTGGCTACAAAGTCGGCATCTTCAGTCTCGGCGGCCAAGCCGCAATCGAGAAGCCCAACAACTTTGACATCGCCGTTCCCATCATCGGACGCGCCCTCGATCTCGGCGTCAACTACATCGACACTTCGTCCATCTACGGCGGTCCAGAGCGCTGGAGCGAGCAATACGTCGGCCGCGTCATGAAGACTCGCCGCGACGAAGCATTCCTCGCCACAAAAACAAAAGAGCGCACGCGCGATGGCTCGTTGCGCATGATCGAAAAGTCCCTAACGCTGCTGAACACCGACCACGTGGACCTCTGGCAGTTACACGATATCGGCTTACCTGAAGATGTGAACGCCATCTTCGCCAAAGGCGGCGCGATGGAAGCGCTCCTCGAAATGCAGCAGCAGAAGATTGTCCGCTATCTCGGCGTCACCGGCCATTACCGCCCGGAAGCCTTAATCGACGCCATCAATCGCCATCCCTTCGACACCATCCTCATGGCCTTGAACGCGGCGGATTCTCACATCCACAGTTTTCAGGAGCTATTGCTGCCGCTCGCCGTGGAAAAACAAATGGGCATCATCGGCATGAAGGTACCTTCTCGTGGTCGGCTTCTCGCCAGTTGGACCCCGCCTCCGGTCGAGCAGCAACAACACATGTGGGAAGGTTCCGCCATCGCCACGCGCTCCGGCGTGATGAACATGCGTCAGGCGATGAATTTCACGTTGTCTCATCCCGTAAGCACCATCATCGTCGGGTGCGACAACATTGCCCAGCTCGAAGAAAACGTCCAGATCGCGCGCGACTTTACTCCACTCTCCCAATCGCAAATGTCTGCCCTGAACGAGCTAGCCGCTCCCGTCGCGAAACAATCTCTATTCTTCCGCTTCACCGATCGCAGCAAGAGTTAATCAAAATCAGCGGCCCTGCTCGTGACTCCTCTTGTAGGGGCGCAGCATCGCTACGCCCCATGTCCGCACAATCAACAAATCTTCTCCGTATCCAGCGACCGTCGCTGGGTTTTGTCCCCCAACCTCAATTTTTCTCGCCTTGCATCTCCCCATAGAACTTCTGCAACACATAAAATGCCTTCTTCTTCTCTCCACGATCGGAAACCAATCCCTTGCGATTGAAATAATCCTCAATCCCCGGCAGCGTTCTCCGCGGGCTGCGAAAATCCTTCAGAATCCACGGGGTCGTTCCGCGCAAAAACGAAATGCGCCGCAACATCGCCACCTGGTGCTCGTAGAGCTGTTCCTGATACTCCTCGGTGAATCGAGTGTCCGCGTCACCGTGATAGCCAAACAGCGCATCACCGCCCCATTCGCTCATGATCAGCGGCTTTTCGTAATCCGAACTCCAGTCCGTCCTGTCCAGATCCGCAATCGTGTGCGCGTACCATCCGATATATTCGTTGTTCCCCATCACATCCAGTTCCTTCGCAATTGGATCGCTTATCCGAATGTGCAGCCGGTTGCCTTCGTCGGTTTCGCTCGCCTGCAAGGCCGCCGTCACCAGTCGCGTCGGATCGCTCGAGTGCGCTTGCTGAATCAGTTGGCTCAAGAACCGGTTGCGCGCTTCGTTGATCGGCGTCTCGTTCGCCACGGAATAAATGATCACTGCCGCGCGATTATGATCGCGCGTGATGGCCTCGCTCAATTGATTTTGCGCGTTCCGCAACGTCTCGGGATTCTCCCACTGGATTGTCCAGTACACCGGCACCTCTTCCCACACCAGCACGCCCATGCGGTCCGCCATCCGCAGCATCGCTTCGTTATGTGGATAGTGCGCCAGCCGCACGAAATTGCATCCCAGTTCCTTCGCCCAGCCCACCAGCACGCGGGCGTCATCCTCGCTCCACGCTCTTCCCGGACGCCCGGGCGCTTCTTCATGAATATTGATCCCGCGCAGGAAGATGGGTTTTCCATTCAGCAGAATGTCCGTGCCGCGCACCGCAATCGACCGGAAGCCAATCTGCTCCGTTACTTTGTCCGTATCGCTGGCCACTTCTACCGAATACAGCTTGGGATTATCCGGAGACCACAGCGTCAAATCCGCCGCAAACGAAAATTCCGCGCGTCCCGCCGCGTCTGTCGCAAAGGTTTTGCTCACGCCTGCCTCCGGTATGCGAATCGTCACGTTCTGCCGAAGTTGTGGCCCATTCAACTGCACCCAACCTTCTATCGTCTTGGTCGATCCCTTCTCCAACTGCACCTCATAGTCCTCGATGAACGTTTCCGGTACTTCCACCAGCGTTACCGGGCGCGTGATCCCTCCGTAGTTCCACCAGTCGGTGTTCACCGTCGGCACTTCTGCCAGCCCTCGCGTGTCGTTCACGCGCACCACCAGAAAATTCCCCTCCGGGCGCACGCGATCCGTGATCTCGAAATCAAACGGCGTAAATCCTCCGCGATGCGTCCCTAGCTCTTCTCCGTTCAGATACACGTTGGCCAGATAATTCGCCCCACCGAAATGCACAAACACTCTTTTCTTCGCAGTCTTAGCATAGTCAAACGACCGCTTGTACCACACGCTTCCTTCGTAAAAGAGCAGCGATTCGCGCTGAGTATTCCAATCGCCCGGCACGTTCAGGTGGCCCGACGTATCGAAATCGTATTCCACCAATTCCGATTTCGATTTCGGTTTGTAGTTCTGATAAAACGCACCGGTATTCTTCAGCGGCTGCGCCCGGTAATCCTTGTAGCCTACGTCGTAAGGATCCACGATCACCTGCCACTGTCCATTCAGGTTGATCGTTGTCCGCCCCCCAACATTCGCCACCAGCGGCGCCACCTGCGCACGGGCGCACATTACGGACATCAACACCCACAAAGCGGTCGTCAAATAACGCATTGAGTTTTCCATTAGGTCCCCAATTCTATGCGGTTTACCGCCGCGCCACCTTTCTTTATACCCTCGTCATGTTCGTCCGTCACACCAGCCCGTGCTCATCACACTATCTTCCCCATTCTCTTAAGCAGACGCTCGCCCCATCGGAGGTCCCCATGGCCAATCCTAAACTCGCCGACCTTGCCGGCCCCGGCATCGGCAATTACGAAGAACTCGAGAAAATTCTTCCCGACGACTACACCAGCTCGCTCACGCGCCGCGACACGCAAAAAGCCATTTTCGCCGTCAAACGCTTCATCGAAGACAATCTTTGCAGGGAACTCAACCTCATCATGGTCACCGTCCCGTTGATTGTCGATGTAGACTCCGGCGTCAACGACATGCTCGATCGCGACGGTTCCCGCACCCCCATTCAGTTCCACATACCAAACGATCGCGACATGCACCCCGTCGGTGCCCAGATCGTCCAAGCCGCCACCAAGTGGAAGAGAACCGCTCTTCGCGAATTCTCCATGCATCGCGGCGAAGGTCTTTGTACTGACATGCGCGCCGTCCGCAAAGACTATTTTCTCGACCACGATCACAGCGTCTATGTCGATCAATGGGATTGGGAGCGCGTAATTACTTCCGATCAGCGCAACCTCGATTTCCTGAAGGAGATCGTCGGCAAAATTTGGCACGTGCTCACCGAGGCTGAGCGTTATGCCATAGAGCTGTTCCCCGAGCTGCGTTCCAAGAAATATCCCAATTTGCCGGAAAAGCTGACGTTCCTGCACGCCGAAGAACTTTTGCACATGTATCCGAACTTGCCCCGCAAGCAGCGTGAAACCGCCATCCTCCAGGAATGTCCCGCGCTGTTCATCGCTGGCATCGGCTATCCACTCGAAGATGGTTACCCACATGAAATGCGCGCCGCCGATTACGACGACTGGATCACTCCCACCAAGATCATCGATGGCCGGCAGTGCCACGGCTTGAATGGCGATATCCTCGTTTGGAATCACGTCACCAAACGCCGTCACGAGCTTAGCTCCATGGGCATCCGCGTCAACGCGGAAACTCTCCGCAAGCAACTGGAACTCTCCGGACAACTCGATTTCCTCAAGTTCCCGTACCACCAGGCCATCACGAAAAACAGTTTTCCCCTCAGCATTGGCGGCGGCATCGGGCAGTCCCGCACGCTCATGCTCATCTTGCGCAAGGCGCATCTCGGCGAAGTCACCGTCAGCGTCTGGCCCAAAGTGTTAAAGGAGATTTGCGCGAAGAAAAATATCCACGTGCTGGAATAAAAGAAAAAATAAAGCGAGCGAAACGGGCGGCCGGTCAAGTCATGGGGACGATGATGCTACTGGCTGCCCGTTTTTTGGAGTGCGGCGGCCCTGCCGCCGCTTTTACCGATTACTCAAGCGCAGCAACGCGGAATGTCACCTGGTCGGACGTACGGGCGTCTCTGTTCAGTGTCCCAGGAACTTCTCCAGCTTCCCCAATTCCGTTTCCGCCATATCGAAATACTTCTGCGCATTCTTCAAGTCTTGCGCTTGCAGCGCATTGTTTCCCTTATCCAAATAAAGCTTCATGCGCTCCTCGGACGACGCGATGTCCGCGCGAAGGTTGTAGCCCGCGGCCTGTTGCTGTTGCCGCAGCGTCTCCACACTTTGCGTCACCGTAGCCGCGCGCACGCTCAGCTTGTCCGCTTCATCTTCCACTTTGGCAATCTCTTCGGGGGAAGGTCCCGGCGGCGGTTGCGGCACCGGAGGCGCTTCGGCTCGCGAAGGCGTCGGATTGCTCCCCGCCAAATTCTTGCCTGCTGGCTTGCCGCTCATCTTTACGGACCCCGTCGCTGCGTCAACGTGCATGCTCCCCTGCGGGCTATCGATCGCAACGTTCCCGTTTGCATCCACCTTCATGCTGCCTTGATCGCTTTGCAGCGAAACCACAGGTGCTGCTGGCGTCGCTGCAGGTGCAGGTGACGGATTCGGCGTGCTCGCAGGGGTAGAACTGTCTGACGCGCCATTCTCGTTCGCCGGGAACGTCGCCTTGTTCGGATCCGCATGCGTTCCTAAGTGCCTGGGAATATACATGCCTGCGGCTATCAGCACGCCCACGCCAATCAACGCGCCCAGTGCCAGCCACACTCCACGGCTCGAACTCGGCCGCGCTGCCGGTGGCGGCACTACCGATTGAGGAACCGCCGGAGGTGTCATCGGCACAGTGGGCACAGGTGGTGCCGGTGTTGCGGCCCGCGCCGGTGTCGGAGTAGGCGCCGGAGTACGTGGCGCCGGCGTGGCGGCAATGCGCGGACTATGCGGCGTATCCACCAACGTAGTCGCGCCCGACGGTTTCGCCGTCGGTGTCACCGTTGTGGTGCCAGATACCGGCAGGTGGCTCACTTCCACGCTGCTCAACGCGGCGCGCACCGCGTCCGCGGTTTGGAAGCGGTTTGCCGGGTCCTTCGCAATCGCCATCATGATAATTTCGTTCAATCCCGCGGGCAGGTCGCCTCGCAGTGTAATTGGTTCGGCGGGCGTTTGATTCAGGTGCGCGGTCATCAATGAGTATTGCGAATCGCCTTGGAACGGAAGTTTGCCCGTCAACATTTCATACAGCGACACGCCGAAAGAATAAATGTCCGAACGCGCGTCTGCCGATTCGCCTCGCACCTGCTCCGGCGGCATATAATTCAGCGAACCCAGCGTCGTTCCCGTTGACGTCAGCGACCCGTCCGTGGACGAGCGCGCAATGCCAAAGTCCATCAGCTTCACTACGCCTTGTGGCGTCAGCATCATGTTTGCGGGCTTGATGTCGCGATGAATGATGTTCTGCTTGTGCGCGTAGCTCAGCGCCGAAAGCACCTGGTCCGAGTAGTTCACGGCATCTGCCGTAGAAAGAGGCGCGCGCGCCGCCCGATTCGCCAGCGTTTCCCCTTCCACAAATTCCATGATCATCGCCAACTGGTTTTCGAATGTCAGCGCCGTCCGCAACGCTGCGATATTCGGATGATTCAGCGTCGCCAGTAGGCGAATCTCGCGCAGAAACCGGTCGGCCAAGCTCTGATTGCTGTTCAGGTCCGGAAGCAGGATCTTCATTGCCTCAACCCGGTCGGAGATTACGTTCCGCACTTTATAAACTTTCCCCATGCCGCCCATGCCAAGGATGGACAGAATTTCGTAATCGCCGACATGCTGTCCGATATTGAATTCAGCCGTCATAGGTCCTCCAGCGGTGTGCGCCGCATTCCTGCGAGCATACAACAAAAATAGCAGCCAAAATAGAACCAGCCCGCTCAGTACGTCGGCGGGCTGGCCCAGAACTTTGCAATTTGCAAAGTCGGTTAATTTTTCACGGTGTCGCCGACCTTCGCCGGCCCCGACCCACTGAACGTCGCCGTCGCGGAGTCATCGTCCACCTCTGTTACGGTCGCATCGCCAACCTTATCCTCCACGGACTTGATCACTTTTCCCGTTGTGGGGTCTTTTACTACGCGCACCTGGCGGGACACCGTCAGCTTATCGCCAACTTTCACGCCAGCCTTCTTGCCCACATTCACGATGAGCGTATTGCCCGTGGCATCGGCAACCACTCCGTTAATGCTGAACGTGCGCGCGGGAATCTTCTCCGCCTCATCGTCCAGCTTCGCGCCCACATCGTCCACCGCTTTGTGCGTGGCCTCGCCCAAAATCGTGTTCGCGAAGTTGCTGCTGCCCATGTCCAAACTGCCGCCACCACCGCCGCTCCAGCCGCCTCCCGCACCCAGCAGGGAAGTGCTCGACCGCGTCGATTCCCCTTGTCCTTGCACCGAGGCCAAAATCTCGCCCGTGGAAACGTTGATTACCCGTGCCGTGATGCCCACCACCGCCTTTGCCTTGCTGGTCCCCACTCCGCCGAGCCCGAAGCGGCCCAAACCGTATCCGCCTCCGCCCACGTTCGTATGCTGGTCGTCGCGACCGAATTGTGTAATGGATCCGATAATGATGGCGTCCACACCCAGAACTTTTCCGATTTTTGCCGCGGTGTTGGAATCCGCGCGATCGCTGTTCGAAAAATTCTGCTCGGCCAGAATCTTGTCCAACGCTGAGCGTTCCACCAGCCGGTACTTGCCGTCTTTCAGCAGCTTATCCACCAGCATGTCGGAGATGCCCTTCCCGATGTCCTGGTTCGAGCCAAAAATCTGCTGCACGTAACTCTGGACGGTTCCATAGTCGAAATTCATAACCGTCACAAGCCTCTTCGCGCCCGTCGCCGCTGCCGCTGGCGGAGCTGTCGCGTCTTGTGCCGGTGCCGGTGCGCAAGCCACCGCGGCAACCAGTAAGAACAAACCTGTACGCATGATTCGGGAAAACAACATGATGACATGGCTCCTTGCTGCAGGCGTTTCTTGCGGATGGTTTCGAGGACCAAAGGCCCGCCTGCCAACTGCGGCTATCTTAATGAAACCCACGCAACCGTGGCAACGAAGATTTCACCCTTGCTCCCAGTTACCAAACGCCCTCGAACGCCATCTCTTCCCGGTTCCATTGACCTCTTCTTGAGTTCCTAAGCGTTAGCTGTATTAGACTGTCTCCGTGCAACTTTCAGTCGAGGCTCATGGCTAAACAGGTCCTTCGCGAACCACGCTGGCCCGCTTTCATTGCTATGTTGGCCGCTGCTGGCGTATATCTTGCGCTACCCGAGCCGCTTTCCTTGGGTCCCAGTTGGTTGCTCTTCGCCATCACTCTCTTCCTGATGATTCCCATCGTCATATCCGACCGTCGCGGCCGTCACAACATCACGCGCATGCTCACCTTTACCGCCAACGGAATCATCACCTTCGCCATGATCGCAGCGCTCATTCATTTAGTCCGGGGCATTCCGCAGCATCTCGAAGCGCCCAAATCCCTGCTTCGCTCCGCCGGCGCCCTGTGGGTCGCCAACATTCTCGTCTTTGCCCTGTGGTATTGGAAACTGGACGGCGGTGGCCCGCTTCTCCGCGAGGGTCCCAACGGCATGAGCAAAACCTCGTTTCTCTTTCCGCAAATGACCGGGCAAATGGTGGGCCAAGACACCACCACCTCAACTTGGACCCCGCATTTCGTCGATTACCTGTTCCTAGCCTTCAACACCAGCACCGCGTTTTCCCCCACCGACACCGCCGTGCTCTCGCGCTGGGCCAAACTCGGCATGATGCTGCAATCGCTCATTTCCCTCGCCATCATCGCGCTGCTCGCCGCTCGCGCCGTCAACATCCTCTAATTGTGGATTTGCTGCGCAATCAAACTGCGCACTTCATTGCGTTTTCTCGAGCGAGTCGGTGCTCGCCAACGCCCGTTTGCGACTCACCTCGAACCGTTCCATGGCCGCAATGCATTCGGCCTCGCACTTGTCGGCGGTGAACGGGTCGCCGGACTCAAGAGCTCGTGCCCACGCCTGCGACATCCGGATCACCTCGCCCAGCAGCCCAAGGAGTCTCTGGTCCATTTCCTCCTTGGTCTCCGTGTGACGAACGGATTTCGGTTCTCCGGCTGTGCCACCCACCTTATCCGTGAACTTACCTAGATCCTTCTCTCCCGACGCCATCGCCCCTGACCTCCGTGGGCCGAAACCTACAACACAACACAGTGCCGCGCAACGGTACTCCCTACTGGCCTCTCTGATGCCCGAATCCATCAAAAGCTGTTCGTTGACAAACACCTGCTCTCCCTCTAGACTTGGATTTTGTCTTTACAGGGAAAGGTGTGACTGATTGCAATGAGGACGTACGTAGCCAAAGGTGAAGAAGCCGAAGCACTTAAAGTGGGCGCTCAATGGTTTGTTTTAGACGCGACGGATAAGGCCCTCGGCCGTCTGGCCACCAAAGCCGCGCGTATTCTGATCGGCAAAGACAAGGCCAGCTTTACGCCTTATTTGGATTCCGGCGATCACGTGGTGATCGTCAACGCCGACAAGATTAAAATGACCGGGAACAAAGTGGAGCAAAAAGTGTATTACTCCCACAGCGGATATCCCGGCGGTTTGAAGGCTGTGCCAGCCAAGCGCGTTCGCGAAGCCAAGCCCGAATGGATGGTGCGCGAAGCGATTCTCGGCATGTTGCCGAAGAACAAACTGCGCGCGCGCCGCGCCAAGAAGTTGCGCGTGTATCGCGATGCGGCCGGTTTGGCACGTCACGCGGGGCAGAAGCCGCAAGCTGTCGCGTTTTAAGAGTTTCCCGGCGTCGCCGGCATGTAGTGCTGACCTTTAGGTCAGCACTTACGCCACCAAGAGCGCCGGGTTGTACGAGTACGAGAGTTTCCGCACGTTGGCTGTTCCTTTCTAAGTGGTGCCTTAGCAGGGAGCCTTCCGAGCGCGAAGTTCAACAGAGCAGCGGACTCGTTTCGTCATTTTGTCGATTTTTGTGAGCCCTTTGGGGCCTTTTTGAGGAGGATCATTGAGTACTGCGAACACGCCCGTTGTGGGCAGCAAGACCTGGTTTCACGGCACAGGTCGTCGGAAGGAATCTATCGCGCGCGTTTTCCTGCGCGCCGGCAGCGGCAAGTTCACTGTGAACGGCCGCACCACCAAGGAATATTTTCCGAACCACGCCTGGGAACATGACGCCACCGAACCGCTGAAGTTCACCAGCCTGGTGGATCAGGTCGATGTCGTGTGTACCGCCAAGGGCGGCGGCGTTGGCGGACAGTCGGGAGCGGTGCGCATGGGATTGTCCCGCGCGATTAGCCGCTTCAACCCGGAGTTGCGCCCCGCGCTGCGTAAGAACGGTTTTCTCACTCGCGATTCCCGTATGAAGGAACGCAAGAAGTACGGCCAGAAGGGCGCGCGCAAGCGCTTCCAGTTCACCAAGCGGTAATCCGCCTGGTTTGCACGGTGCCTGCACCAGTGTTTGTCATCCTGAGCCCATCCGAGGAGGATGGGCGAAGGACCTCAACCTGGCGTACTTGGCAAGATTTTTCGAGCTCTGGCGGTGAGATTCCGATCTCGCCGCCAAGAACACGGCCGGCAAGAAGCCGGCAAGAGGCTGCTGCGTAGTTCTCCTGTAGCGCCGTACCTTCTGGTACGCACTCTTTGGAACGCGATAAGCAGCTATCTACTTAGGAGGAAAAGTGGCTGTAGAAATCACCATGAAGGAGCTGCTGGAGGCCGGCGTTCACTTCGGTCACCAGACGCGCCGTTGGAATCCCAAGATGAAGGAATATATCTTCGGGGAGCGCAACGGCATTCACATCATCGACCTGCAAAAAACCCTGAAGATGTTCCGCGAAGCCAGCCGCTTCGTCAGCGAAATCTCCAGTCACGGTCGAACTGTTTTGTTTGTGGGCACCAAGCGTCAGGCTCAGGAAGCGATCGCCGAAGAAGCGAAGCGCGCCGGTGCCTACTTCGTGAACCACCGCTGGCTCGGTGGCACGCTGACCAATTGGGCCACGCTGCAGAAGTCCATCAAGCGCCTGAAACTCCTCAAGGCCATGACCGAAGACGGCCGCATGGAGCAGCTCTCCAAGAAAGAGCGTGCGCGGTTGGACCGCGAAATGAAGCACCTGTTTCAGAACCTCGAAGGCATCGAGAATATGGCGCAATTGCCAGACGCGCTCTTCGTCATCGATTCCAACGCTGAGGAAATCGCCGTCAAGGAAGCCCGCCGCATGGGCATTCCGGTGGTCAGCGTTGTCGATACGAATTGCGATCCCGACATGGTGAACTGGATCATTCCGGGTAATGATGACGCTCTGCGCGCCATTCGCCTGTTCACCACCAAGATTGCCGATTCGGTTGCCGAAGGTCGCTCCATTTATGAGCAGTCGCAGGTTGCCGACCAGAAGGCTGCCGCTGATCAGGCTCTCGAAGCCGGCGTCGATTATGTCGACACTAGCGCCTACGAGCAGTATGAGAAGCAGGAAGGTGACTTCGTCGAGGGCACCGAAGCCTTTATTGAAGCCGCCGAAACCACCGTTCCTCCCGACGAGGAAAAGCGCTAACGCTCCGCGCAAGGCTACAACGTTTCTTTTGGCCCGGCGCTCCGACAACGTCTCACGCCGGGCCATTTTTCTAGGGTGTACGTAGACGAATTCAGGAAACCAGAGAGAAAAGGATGAGTACAAGCAAACCAGTCATGGAAATCCCAGCAAAGCTCGTGAAGGAACTCAGAGAGAGAACCAACGCCGGCTTCAGTGATTGCCGCGCCGCGCTTGTCGAAGCCAATGGTGACATCGAAAAGGCTATCGATATCCTGCGCAAAAAAGGGCAGGCCGCCGCCGCCAAGAAGGCCACGCGCGAAGCTTCGGAAGGCCTGATTGGCCACTACATTCATGCCGGCGGAAAGATCGGCGTCATCGTCGAAATCAATTGCGAAAGCGATTTCGTCGCGCGCACCGAAGCGTTCCAGCAGTTGTGCCACGACCTCGCCATGCACATTGCCGCTGTCGATCCCCGCTACGTGCGCCGCGAGGATGTCACCTCCGAGATGCTCGACCGCGAGCGCGAAATCTACATGGCGCAAGCCCGCGCCACTGGAAAGCCCGAGCAGGTCATCCAGAAAATCGTGCAGGGCAAAATGGAAAAGTTCTACGAGGAATCCTGCCTCTACGAACAGCACTACATCAAGGACGAGACCCAGACCATCGGCGAAATGATCAACGCCGCCATCGCCAAGCTCGGCGAGAACATCACCATTCGCCGTTTCGCCCGCTTCAAAGTCGGCGAAGCCAGCGCCAGCTCCCCGGCGGTAGAACCAGAAACCGCTCCCGCGCCGGAGAACAAGCCAGAATAACGCGCGTCTCCCGCGGCCCTGCCTCCACAACTTAATTTCTAAACGCCCCGGCCTCCCGGGGCGTTTTTCTTGCATCCAACCAGCAATCGCTCACTTTTTAGTTGCGGCGTCGCCACACACGACGGATCTACGCTGGAGCCCTGCCCAGCTTGCGTGTAGAATCCTCGTGCGTACGAAGCCCGAGGACACCCGTCAACGCGCAAGGCGAGGAATATGCTCTTCGTAGGCAAAGTAACTGTTGCGGATATAAACGACGTGCCAGAAGGCACTCGCGCAAGCAAGCCCCGGCACGCAATTACCCCGCGCGTCATCGGTAAACTTATAGTTCGTGGTTTCGCGCTTTGCTTCGCGCTCGCAAGCATTGCTGCGGTAGCGCTGGTAGGTCTGCCTTCCGTCACTTTCTATGCGGTGGCCGCCTTGCTGGGGAAGATTCGTCCCTTGCGCCAAGCCTACCAATTCCTCTCCCGCACCTACGACCAGTTCATCGACCATCTCGGCCAGAAGATACTCCGCGATTCCCGAGACACTCCCGCGTTACGTATCATGGTCTCGCTTACCCTTACCGCGCTCCCCATTTTCGTAATCCAGCTGATTCTGGGAAAACCTCGCCTGCTCCTCGTCATCGCCTTCTATCTTTCCCTGTGTGGTCCCAAATTCCAGCGTTCTGTCAGGATGTTCAGCGCCAAACACATGGAAGCCCACCGTCCTCAGGGCTACTTCTCCGAGAAATACGATAGGTTTTTGGGGCGCTACGTCGAATTCTTTCTTGGCTATCTGTACGGGGACCTTCCGGAGTTGGGACGCACGGTTCACGTCCGTCTTCATCACAAAGAGAATGGCGGGCCCGACGACAACGCTGCCAACAGCAACTACGATCGCACCAGCCGGCTCCATTTCCTTTGGTATCTTTCGGACAATGTTTGGACCACCTTGGGATTTGCTCCCTACGCCTATTTCCGAGAGCGCGGCGATGTAAAGAATCAAAGACGAATGTTGTGGGGAATCGTGCGGTACTTCATTTATTTCACTGCCGTGTTCCTTTACAACTGGCGTATCGGCATTTTCTTTGTGCTGATTCCTCTTCTCGCCATGAATCTCATCATGGCTATCACTTCCTGGGTGCAGCACGCCTTTTGCGACCCGCAACATCCGGAAGATTATTTCGTGAATACCGTCACCGTCGTCGACGAGTGGAATTTCATGAACGAAGGCTATCATCTCTGTCATCACCATCGCTCCGGCCTGCACTGGACCGAGATGCCCGGCCATTTCGAGCGTCTCCGCGAAAAAATGCGCGAGTCCAGCTCCCTGGTCTTTCGCGACTTGGATTTTATGCAGCTCTTCATCGAGCTCACTCTTCTCCGCAGAATGAACGTCCTCGCCGAGAAACTTGTCCCCTGGGAGCCTCTCACTCACGAACAAAAGCTAACTTTGCTGGCCAGCAGAACTAAACCTGCCAACGCCATTCCGCTACGGAATCCTTCCCCGAACTCTATGTAGGGACCGCCTTCTGAGGCGGTCCGCTCCACTTCCGCCCCTATGCCCTGCGGCACACGCGAAATCCTGATTGTTTGCTACAATCTCCAAGGTTTCGCCCAGAGTCACGGAGAGACATGCCACCGAAATCGAAATCGTTGACGAAAAGTTCCAAAAAGAAACCAGCCTACGAACGCATTCTTCTGAAATTATCGGGCGAATCCTTGCAGGGCCCTCAAGGCTTTGGCATTGATGGGCAAACCATCCATGAAATCGCCAAGGAATTGCGCGACGTCCACAAGCTTGGCGTCAGAATTGCCATCATGGTGGGTGGCGGAAATATTTTCCGCGGCGCGCGCCAGAAGGGTTTTGAGATCGACCGTGCCACCGGCGACTACATGGGCATGTTGGCCACCGTGCTGAATGCCCTCGCTCTTCAGGATGCCCTCGAAAAAGTTGGCGTGCACACCCGCGTGCAGAGCGCCATCGAAATGCACCAGGTCTGCGAACCTTTTATTCGTCGTCGCGCCACGCGCCACCTCGAAAAGGGCCGGGTGGTCATCTTTGCCGCCGGCACCGGCAATCCTTACTTTTCCACCGACACCGCCGCCGCTCTCCGCGCTATGGAAATCAAGGCGGACGTCATCCTCAAAGCCACCCGCGTCGATGGCATTTACGATGCCGACCCGGAAAAAGTCAGCGACGCCAATTTCTTCGCGTCGATTACCTATCGCGAGGTTTTGCATCAGAACCTCAAGGTCATGGATTCCACCGCCATTTCCCTGTGCATGGACAATGGCATGCCCATCGTGATTTTCAATATGCACAAGCCTGGCAACATCCGTCGCGCGGTACTTGGGGAACGCGTCGGTTCAACCGTGCTGCCTGGTTAGTATTCGGCCCAGCTGTAGGGCGGCTTCTTCCCATGAGCTCACGCGAAGGGTTACGCCGCCTGCGTTTTCCCAGTTTGCAGTTCCGAGTTTTCCGTATTACGTTTCATCCGTTTTGAAAGGTGGGGAAAGCTCGTCAGCAGTTGGGCTTTTGCCCCTGAAGCTATTTCCGAGGATCGCTACCATGACTACAATCGCCAGCACCAAAGAAGCGCAAGCCGCCGCAAAAACTCGCATGGAAAAAGCCGTCGAAGACTTTCGCAAGGAGTTGGCCTCTGTCCGCACCGGCCGCGCCAACGCCGCCATTCTCGATCAGGTGCGCGTCGACTATCACGGTACGCCCATGCCGGTGAATCAACTGGGCAGCGTTACCGTTCCCGACGCCAGCATGTTGGTCATTTCCCCTTGGGATCCCAGCGTCGTCGCTCTGATCGATAAAGCCATCCGCTCCTCCGATCTCGGTCTGAATCCCACTAACGACGGCAAAGTGGTTCGCATTCCCATTCCTTCGCCCACGGAAGAGCGTCGGAGGGAGCTCGTCAAGCACATCCATAAAGCTCTCGAAAATCACCGCACTGCCATCCGCAATATTCGCCGCGATCTGAAAGAAGCTATCGACAAGCTCGAAAAAGAAAAGAAGATCAGTCAGGATGAACAGAAGCGCGCCCTCGAAGATCTCGACAAGCTCTCCCAGGCTGAAACCAAAAAGGTCGAAGAGCTGTGCGCCACTAAAGAAAGAGAAGTAATGGAAATCCGCTAAACCAAAAAATCTGAAATTAGAAACTAGAAATTGGAAAACAAAAATTGAACGGTCGGGGCAATTTTTCGCCTTTGTAGCGGCCGCCTTCCGAGGCGGGCGCCCTACCATCTGTCATGGCTTGCTTGGTGCTTCCGTCGGAGCCTTTGGCCCGCCAGGAACCGGGGCCGCCGGTATCAACACAAAACGCTGCCCCTGATCACTCTGCACCGCATGCAAAAACGCGTTGTACTCGGTCGCGCGATCTCCCGCTATTTCTTTCTTCAGAAAATTGATGGTCCGCGAAGCCACCGCCGTATCTCCATTGCTCGAATAGCTGGATCTGTACGTCGCAAAATCGCGCGCCACGGAGGTCCCCGCGGGTGTTTGCACCGTAGTCCCCTCGGGTACCTTCAGCGTCATGGAAGTCTGCACGTCAAGCGGCACGCCCAACTCAATTTTCGGCTCCATTTTCCCCTGCGCCAGCGGCATCGGCAGGTCCGGCAAGCTGATCTGTGGTAATAGCGCGGGAATGCGCACCGGCTTCTTGGACCAGTCCACGAATTTCAATTGCGTCAGCTCGTACTCCACCGTGAATGGATCATCCGTCGATAGCGGGTCGGAAGCTTGCGCATTCGTCACCATTCCGCGGAACCCGTCGGAAATCGCCAGCAGCGTGGCCACGTCCTTCCACTTTTCCTTGGGCGCCTGATGAAATGCCACGCGCAGCAGCAATTCGTTTTCTCCACGCAAAACATATTTCACCTTCGCCGCCAGTTCTCCATCTTTCGTGATCGCCGCGTCCACGTTCACTCTCTGAAACGCGGCAAACGGCGGTGTTGTGGGAAGATTCACCCATTCCTGCCCCGCCTCATTTGGCGTTGCAGCGTTGCGCCGCAACGCAAATGCGCATTTCGCGTCCGAAGGCGCGATCATTCCGAACGGTGCCACCTCGATCGCCGGGTCCAACCAATACTCCCGTTCTTTCGTCGCTCCCAACGCGACCAAATGTTTAAACACGCTGGGCGTTGCTAGCCCCTTCTTGTCGCAAAATCCCGTCAGCACCGCGTCCGCGCGCACACCGCTGGCCGCCGCCATGGCCGCCAGCAACACGTATTTGTCTTCCCCAATCGCGTATCCCGAATTCAGAATGTCGGCCGCCGTCCGCACATGAAATCCGGTCGATCCCAATGGCAGATCCACGGTATTGATCTGAGTCGCCACAAACTGGTAGATCGCTTTCAGCCGTTCCACATCACCCTTGGCAGTCTGCGTTAGCGCAAGTGTTTTCTCTCGCACTACCGCGGCAACTTCGGGCCTGCGCCCCAACTCCTTCATCATCTGCTCTCGGTTGGCGATACCCTGTATTGGCTGCGAGCCGGGAAGCAGCATTTCCGCCAGACGCGCGGACAGCCGTTCCCAGGTAAACGTGGAAACGCTCACATCCGGCGTCGCGGCGCCTTCCGGCGCGGTCTCTTCCCCCGCCGCGCCGTCCTTCGGGCCAGAGTACGTCCGCCTCCACCGGTAAATCGTGAACGCGTTTTCTCCGCTGCCCGTGTTCTCTTTCGTCGTCGCGGGCGTCTCCGCGTTAATCCGCATCTCCACTTTTCGCGCCGCCGGCAAATTCAGTTCGTAATGTTCCTCCAGCACCTGGCCCGACCGATCAAAGCTGTGTTCCAGCCAGAAGTCTGGTGCCAGCGGATGCTTCGTGGTCGTTGTAATCACGCGATACTCCACCGTATCGCCTTCCTGCAATCCCAGGATTCGCACGGATTTCACTCGCGCATCCTGATATACCGGGAATGGCGCCACCGCCGGATTCGGCGTATCCGTCACCGCGCTCGGCAATACTTCCGATGTGCCGCCGTTCTTGTGGCTCACCCGCACCACTGGGATTTCAACCTGCTGGAACGATCGGTTGTACTCGAACGAAATCCGCCCAAACTGCTGCGCTCCTAAAATATTGATGATCTTTACGACGGTGTGCACTTCTTTGCGCGAATCTCCGTTCGCCGCAAAGCGCACCTGCGTCTCCAGCAGCTTTATTTGAAAGGGAAGCTGTGGCGTCTGCGCCGGCTTTTCTTTCTGGTCTCTTGCCGCCACCGGAGCTTCCGCCTGGCTCGTAGTGGGAGCAGGTTTGCCAGCGGGTTCCTGCGCACGTGCAGCCAGCAATCCAAGCCCGCAACAAATCAGAGTTAGCCTAAGTAAGATCCGTCTCAAAAGTGCCACGTTGGAAGTTTAGGCGTGACCCCGCTGCACGGTAAAGCGGCCAATCGCCCTACGTTTCGGCGCAGGCACCGTCGTCCGTACCGCCGGATCCCTGATACCGCTCTGTCTGCCGCCACGTCTAACCGTGTTAAATTAGACGTTTGCGTCTTCCGCGAGAATCGCGCAAGGGGAGCGGGCATGAAGAAATGGCTGGTAGGTCTGGCGTTCGCGATGGCATTGGCGGTTGGTCATGTTTCCGCCAACGATGCGGTCAAACCCAAAGGGCCCGACGAAGACGGCACCAAGCCCGCACTAACCAGTATCGCCGGCGAGGGTTTCTACAACTCGCAAGCCTTCTCCTATCTCACCGACCTGAGCGACGATGTCGGTGGACGCATCACCGGTTCGCCAGAAGGTCAGAAAGCTATCGACTGGGGCGCCGCCAAAATGAAATCTATCGGCCTCTCCAATGTCCACACCGAAAAATGGTCCATGTGGAAAGGTTGGACCCGCGGCTCTTCTTCCGCGGAAATGCTCGCTCCTCTCCATCGCACCTTAACGGTCGATGCCATGGGCTGGACCGGCTCAACTCCCAAAGGCGGCGCGGAAGCCGAAGTGGTTACCGCGAATCTGTTCGACATGGATGCAGAGATCGCGAACATTTCGCGCTTCCGAGGAAAAATCGTGCTGATGAAGCCCGAAGGCGTGCCTAGGAAAAGTTTCTGGATGCTCTTTGCGCAGTACGGCGATTTCCTGAAGCAACTGAACAAAGCGGGCGCCGTCGCCGTCATCGGCGGCCAGGGCGGATTCAAAGCCGAAGGTATGCACCTCACCCACACCGGAATCCTCGGTTTTGCTGACGATTTCGCGATTCCGGTAGTGGATATGGCTATGGAAGACGAGAGTCAACTGGAACGCCTGCTCGATTCCGGAAAAACTGTGCGCCTCCGCATCGACGTGCAAAACACTTTTACCGGCGGTCCTGTGGAGTCTGCCAATGTTGTTGGCGATATCGTGGGCACAGAGCATCCTGAAGAAATCGTTGTCGTCGGCGCGCATCTCGATTCCTGGGATCTAAGTGAAGGTGCCACGGACAACGGCACCGGCACAACCGCGGTTCTCGCCGCCGCCGAGGCCATTGTGAAAAGTGGCCAGCGTCCTCGCCGTACCGTTCGCTTCGTACTTTTCACAGGAGAAGAACAGGGCCTCCTCGGTTCGCTCGCGTACGTGAAGCAGCATGCCACCGAAATGAAAAATCATCTCGGTTGTGTTGTTCTCGACGATGGCCAGGGCCCGATCAAGGAATTTCAACTCGGCGGACGCAACGATCTCATCGACTCCATGAAAGCGTTTGCGCAATCGCTCACCAACATCCGCGAAATTGCGGTTAACGACAAGCGCGA
Source organism: Candidatus Acidiferrales bacterium (assembly GCA_963759275.1). Classification (GTDB taxonomy): domain Bacteria; phylum Acidobacteriota; class Terriglobia; order Acidiferrales; family UBA7541; genus Acidiferrum. Next base: position 457,682 of record CAVWYZ010000011.1, read on the forward strand.
ATTCGGCACCGATACCGGCCCTTTCATCCTTGCCGGTCTTCCCGGAATTAATTTGGAGCAGGATTCTCCCGACTATAAATACACGCACCATTCTGCCGCCGATGCCCTCGAGCAAGTGAAGCCCGACGTGCTTACGCAAGACGCCACCATCCTGGCGCTCACCGCTTTCTGGCTGGCAGATCGCCCGGAACGCTTCGCCTCCCCCTGGACCCCCGAGCAAACCGCGAAAATGTTGCGGCAAAAGGGCGATTACGACATGCTGAAGTCGTTCAACCTATGGACCTTCGGGGATCTCGGTCAGGAACCATCTCCGTCATCTAACTAGCTTTATATGAATGAGTTACACGAAAGAAGGATGTCGAGAATCGGCATTAGCTGCCTCCCCTCTAAGCAGCCCAATTGCCAATTCTCACTTTTCCACAATATTTTCCACTGCCTTGTATCGAAAGAAGTTTGACACCCTGCCCTAACTTCTTTATACTTTGTGTTTTGTCAGGGGTAATTCCCGACTGTAGTACGGCCATCTGCTTCGTGGGGGTTGGCTGGTTGGAAGGAAAGTCTTCAGTCCCAGAACAAAGATTGATGGAATGGGACGGAAGAGCGGCCGGAATGGGGCGCCAGCCCCGAAAAGCCGAGTAAGCCTCTCCGATTCGACACTGAGAGCGTAATTCTGTCTCTTGGATTGTGTGCGGAGTCTCTTGCTGGTTCTCTCCGGATTCGCAGTACCTTTCAGCGTTAGTGTGTGCTCTCGCGTTTTTTTCTGCGCGCAATGCGAGAGCTTCGACGAATGTGTCTGCGCGCGATCTGTGGTGGACTCGCAAAACAGATTTTTTTGCGCGCTGCCGAACGAAAAAGAGGAACGACTGTGCCGACGTTTTCGCAACTTGTACGCATGGGAAGAGAAGGGGTTCTTTCGAAGACCAAGTCGCCTGCGCTGATGGGCTGCCCCGAAAAGCGCGGTGTGTGCATTCGTGTGTATACGCAAACCCCGAAGAAACCGAACTCCGCGCTGCGCAAAGTTGCGCGCGTGCGTTTGACCAACGCCGTCGAAGTCACCACGTATATTCCCGGTATCGGCCACAACTTGCAGGAGCACTCCATCGTGCTCGTGCGCGGCGGCCGTGTGAAGGATTTGCCTGGCGTTCGTTATCACATTGTTCGCGGTACCTTGGACGCGGCTGGCGTGGAAAATCGCAAGCAGGGGCGTTCGAAGTATGGCGCCAAGCGGCCCAAGGCCGGCGCTGCCGCCAAGTGACGATCTGAAGAGGATCGTCATCCTGAGGGCGCCTTTCGCGACGAAAGATCTCTCGGGAAGTAGCAAGATGAATTGGTTCTAGTAGTGGAGTGGCGAGTTTAGAAGGAGCGATGAAAAGCGATGCCTCGTAAAGGACTAGTTAGCCGGCGTGTTCAAGCGACCGACCCGGTTTATGGTGAAGCGCTCGTCGAGAAGTTCATCTGCTCGATGATGTGGGAAGGCAAGAAGAGCACCGCGCAGCGTGTGTTCTACGGCGCCATGGACCAAGTCGCCAAGAAGACCAATGACGACGCGCTCAAGATTTTCAAGAAGGCCGTCGAGAACCTCAAGCCCCTCGTCGAAGTAAAGACGCGACGCGTGGGCGGTGCCAACTATCAGGTGCCTGTCGAAGTGAATCCTTTCCGCCGGCAGTCGTTGGCGATTCGCTGGCTCTTGCAGTACTCGCGGGAACGCGCGGGAAGAACCATGGTCGACAAGCTCGCCGACGAGCTCATCGATGCGGCTAATTCGCGCGGCGGCGCCATTAAGAAGAAGGAAGATGTGCACCGCATGGCCGAAGCCAACAAGGCTTTCGCGCACTACCGCTGGTAATAGGTTTTGTAGGGACCGCCTTCTGAGGCGGTCCGCTTAAGTGAGATGAATTAGAACGGGATTAGAGGTTTTTGTGAGTGAAGCTGTTGCAACACGTACAGGGGAGAAAAGAGCTGTTCAAGGACCAATGAGTCGCGTATTCAAACTCGAAGATACTCGCAACATCGGGATCATGGCGCACATCGACGCGGGGAAAACCACGTCGACCGAACGCATCCTGTATTACACGGGTGTGACTTATAAGATCGGCTCGGTGGACGAAGGTACCGCCACCATGGACTGGATGGAACAGGAGCGCGAGCGCGGCATCACCATCACCAGTGCCGCCACCACCGCCAGTTGGACCCGGTTCGACAAGAAATATCGCGTCAATATTATCGACACGCCGGGCCACGTGGACTTCACCGTGGAAGTGGAGCGTTCCCTGCGCGTGCTCGACGGTGCCGTCTGCGTGTTTGACTCCGTTGCCGGCGTGCAGCCGCAATCGGAAACCGTGTGGCGTCAGGCGGACAAGTATCGCGTTCCGCGCATCTGCTTCGTCAACAAAATGGACCGCATGGGCGCGGATTTTGATCACGTGATCCGCACGATTCGTCAGCGCCTGGGCGCGCATCCTGTGCCTTTGCAGTTTCCGCTCGGCCGCGAAGACAATTTCATCGGCATCATCGATTTCATCGAAGAAAAAGTCATCGTTTGGCTGGAAGAAACTCTCGGCGCCAAGTTTGAAATCTTCGAAGTGTCCAAATTGTGGGATCCCGCATTCGTGGCCAGCCGTCCGGACGTCGCCGCGGCGCTCAAGGGTTCCGCCATCGATAAAGCCTTCTACGATGAACACCGCAATAAGACCGTCGAATACATCGCCGAACACGATGACACCGTCCTCGACAAATATTTGACCGAAGGCACGTTGAGCGTCGAGGAAATGCGTAAGTCCCTTCGCAAATCCACCTTGGCGTTGAAAATCGTTCCGGTGCTCGCGGGCTCCGCATTCAAGAACAAGGGCATTCAGCCGTTGCTCGATGCCGTGGTTGATTATCTTCCTTCTCCGATTGATGTTCCGCCAGTCGAAGGCGTCAATCCCGAAGATGATGAGCCGATTCTCCGCCGCGCTTCTGACGAGCAGCCGTTTGCCGCTCTCGCGTTCAAGATTATGTCCGACCCGTTTGTCGGCCATGTCACGTACATTCGTGTTTATTCCGGCGTCCTGAAATCCGGCAGCTACGTGTTGAACGCCGCGAAGGGTTCTCGCGAACGCATTTCCCGCCTGTTGCAGATGCATGCCAACAAGCGCGAGGAAATCGACGAAGTGTGCGCGGGCGATATTTGCGCGTGTGTGGGATTGAAGAACGTCAACACTGGCGATACGCTGTGCGACGAAAATAAGCCGATCATTCTCGAATCCATCGAATTTCCGACTCCGGTTATCTCCGTTGCCATTGAGCCAAAAACGAAAGCTGACCAGGACAAGCTTGGCGTCGCGCTACAGCGTTTGGCGCAGGAAGATCCTACCTTCCGTGTTTCTACTGAACCCGATACCGGCCAGACACTGATCTCGGGCATGGGCGAATTGCACTTGGAAATTATCGTGGACCGCATGCTGCGCGAATATAACGTGCAGGCGAACGTCGGCCGTCCTCAGGTCGCGTACCGCGAAACCATCCGCAAAAAGTCCCTCGCCGAAGGCAAGTACATCAAGCAGACCGGCGGTAAGGGTCAGTACGGCCACTGCAAAATCGAATTGCACCCGCTGCCCAGTTCCGATCACGAGAACATGAAAGAGTTGTCCACCGACGATCTGGACGCGCTCGCCAAGTCCGTCACTGGTAGCACTCCCGGCAAGTGGAAGTTCGACAAGGAACATCGTTTCCTGTTCATCGACAAAATCGTCGGTGGCTCGATTCCGCGCGAGTTTATTCCTCCGATCGAAGCGGGTATTCGCGAAGCGCTCGATAACGGTATCCTGGCCGGTTTCACCATGGTGGATGTCGCCGTGGTGCTCATCGACGGCAGCTATCACGACGTGGATAGCAACGAAATGGCCTTTAAAATCGCGGGTTCCATGGCTTTCAAAGAAGCCTGCGCAAGGGCCAAGCCGGTTCTTCTCGAGCCCATCATGAAAGTGGAAGTGGTGGTTCCGGAAGAATATATGGCCCAGGTGTTTGGCGACCTGAACTCCCGGCGTTCCGCGATTCAGGGTACGGAAAACCGCGCCGGCAGTAACGTGATTCGCGTGGAAGTTCCCCTCGCGCAAATGTTTGGGTATGCCACGGATTTGCGCAGCCGCACACAGGGACGCGCCACGTTCACCATGCATTTTTCGCACTATGCGGAATTGCCCGCGGCGCTTGCCGAGGAAGTCGTCAAGAAGTATCGCGGCGAGAAGTAAACGAGTTTTGAGATTTGCACGAATTATTGATTTGAGGAGCAGAAGAGGCAATGGCGAAAGAGAAATTTGAGCGCAGTAAGCCACACGTGAACATTGGGACCATTGGTCACATTGATCACGGCAAGACCACGTTGACGGCGGCGATCACCAAGGTGTTGTCGAAGCACAACCCCAAGGTGGCGTTCCGCGCGTTCGATTCGATTGACAACGCACCGGAAGAGCGCGAGCGCGGCATTACCATTGCGGTTTCGCACGTGGAGTATGAGACCGCCAACCGCCACTACGCGCACATGGATTGCCCGGGGCACGCGGATTACATCAAGAACATGATCACCGGCGCGGCGCAGATGGATGGCGCGATTCTGGTGGTGGCGGCGACGGATGGACCGATGCCGCAGACCCGCGAGCACATTCTGCTGGCGCGGCAAGTGGGTGTGCCGTACATCGTGGTGTTCCTGAACAAGTGCGACATGGTGGAAGATCCGGAGTTGCTGGAACTGGTGGAACTGGAAGTTCGCGAACTGCTGAAGAGCTATCAGTTTCCCGGCGACAGCGTTCCGGTGATTCGTGGTTCGGCGTTGCAAGCGCTGAACGGCGATGAAAAGTGGGAGCAGAAGATTCTGGAACTGATGGCGGCGGTGGACGCGAATGTTCCTCTGCCGGTGCGCGACATCGATCGTCCGTTCGCCATGCCCATCGAAGACATTTTCTCGATCTCCGGCCGCGGCACGGTGGTGACCGGAAGAGTCGAGCGCGGCAAGGTGAAGGTGGGCGAAGAAATCGAGATCGTGGGCTTCCGCGAGACGCAGAAGAAAGTAGTGACCGGCGTGGAAATGTTCCGCAAGCTGCTGGATGAGGGCATTGCGGGGGACAACGTTGGGTTGCTGCTGCGCGGCACGGAAAAAGAAGACGTGGAGCGCGGGCAGGTCGTCTGCAAGCCGGGCTCGATCACGCCGCACACGAAGTTCAAGGCCGAAGCGTACGTGTTGACCAAGGAAGAAGGCGGACGTCATACGCCGTTTTTCACGGGCTATCGTCCGCAGTTTTACTTCCGCACCACGGACGTGACCGGAGACATGAAGTTGCCGGCGGGCGTGGAGATGGTGATGCCCGGGGACAACGTCAGCTGCGAAGTGACGCTGATTACGCCAGTCGCTCTGGAGAAGGGTTTGCGCTTCGCGATTCGCGAAGGCGGCCACACCGTGGGCGCCGGCGCCGTCACGGAGATCGTCGAGTAATCCTATGAGACAAGGTGACAAGATTCGCATCCGCCTCAAGGCTTACGATCACAGAATTCTCGACCAATCCACGCGGGAAATCGTGGAAACCGCGAAGCGTACCGGCGCCGATGTGGCCGGTCCGATTCCTCTTCCCACAACGATTAACCGCTGGACGGTGTTGCGTTCGCCGCACGTCGACAAGAAGTCGCGCGAGCAGTTCGAAATGCGCACTCACAAACGCTTGATCGACATTCTGGAACCAACACCCGACACGGTGGACGCGCTGATGAAGCTCGATCTTCCTCCGGGCGTGGATGTGGAAATCAAGGCGTTCGGTCACGCCGCAAAGTGACGATCCGATGAGGATCGTCATCCTGAGGAGCGCCTTCTGCGACGAAGGATCTCTCCGGTGAAAAGAAGAGGGATAGCAGTAATCAGATAGCGGATATCGAAAACCGAATGAAGTTGGTTCCTGATAGCTGGTCGCTGATATCTGATATCCGAAAGTTTTTAGAAGTATCGAAATACGCAGCCAATACCACAAAGGCAAGCTGCTAAAAGAGAGAGACGAGAAAATGGCGGTCGACGGAATTATCGGAATCAAGTTGGGCATGACGCAAATCTTTGCGGAAGACGGCAACCTCGTTGGGGTCACCGTTCTGCAAGCCGGTCCTTGCGTTGTGGTCCAGCGGCGCACGAAAGAAAAAGACGGCTACGACGCGGCGCAGTTGGGCCTCGTGGAATTCGTCAAGCCGCAACGCGTGAACAAGGCTCTGACGGGGCACTTCAAGAAGTCCAACGTCGCGCCGGTCAAAATTCTTCGCGAAGTGCGGTTGCCGGAATCGAAGGACGAAACGAAAGTTGGCGACCGCGTGCTGGTCGAAAACTTCAAGGCCGGGGAACTGGTCGACGTTTCCGGTGTGAGCAAGGGCCGCGGTTTCGCGGGCGGCGTGAAGCGCTGGCACTATGCCGGCGGCGACGCCACGCACGGTTCGATGTTCCATCGCGCTCCGGGCGGCATCGGCGGCAGTTCGTTCCCGTCGCGCGTGTGGAAGAACCAGCATTTCCCGGGACACATGGGCAATGCCAGGGTCACCGCAAAGAATTTGAAAGTCATCAAGGTGGACGCCGACGAGAACCTGCTGTTGGTTCGTGGTTCGGTGCCCGGGCCCAGTGGAACGTACATTTTCATCCACAAGGCCAGGAAAGCGGCAAAGAAGGCGAAGTAGGGATTCTGTAGGGGCCGCCTTCGGAGGCGGACCGCTGTAAGGGCGGCAAGAGTTTAGCGATAGAAAGAGAAAAGATATGCCAGTAGTGGACGTAGTTAATCTGGATGGCAAGAAAGTCGGTCAGGTCGAACTGGCGGACGCGGTCTTTGGCGCGGAGATCAACGTGCATCTTCTGCACGAAGCTTCGCGCTGGTATCTCAACAGCCTGCGTCGCGGCACGGCCAAGACCAAGGACAAGAGCGAAGTCAGCGGCGCGGGCCGCAAGCTTTGGCGGCAAAAGGGTACGGGGCGCGCGCGCGTCGGCTCGATTCGCTCGCCTTTGTGGCGCCATGGTGGAACGGTCCACGGACCGAAGCCGCGCTCCTATGCGTACGCGTTGCCGAAGAAGATGGTTTTGGGCGCGCTGCGCTCGGCGCTCTCTGCAAAGCTCGCGGAGCAGAAGCTGATCGTGGTGGATGCCTGGTCGCTGGACACGCACAAGACCAAAACCTTGCGCGTGGCTCTCGACAAGCTCAGCGCCGATAAAACCGCGTTGCTCGTGGCCTACGGCGAAAACCGCAACCTCGAACTCGCCAGCCGCAACATGAGTGGCGTGAAGCTTTCGGCCTCTAACGTTCTGCAGCCCTACGACGTGTTGCGCCACGATCGCATCGTGGTTTCCAAGGATGCTGCCGCGCGATTGATTCGCACGCTGGACCCGAATCATGAGCCTGACGCGCCGCACGTGGAATCGATTGCCCCGGCTGCCGCTCCGAAGAAGGAAGCAGCGCCGAAGGCCGCCGCGAAATCCGCGGCCAAGAAACCGGCAGCCGCGAAAAAACCGGCCGCCAAGAAGGGCAAGGAATAAGTCATGGCAGCCCCGCACTATCAGATTATTCGGCGTCCGATCATCACGGAAAAGGGACTCGGCGTGAAGGAACTGCAGCGCACCGTGGTCTTCGAAGTGGCCGCCGCCGCCACCAAGACGGAAATCAAGGAAGCCGTGCAGCAGATTTTCAAAGTGAAAGTGGAAGGTGTGCGCACCGCGAATTTCCACGGCAAAATGCGCCGCCGCGGACAGAACGAAGGCTATCGGCGCGATTGGAAAAAAGCGTACGTCAAGCTCGCCGAAGGCGAAAAGATGATCGAGTATTCGGAGAATTTGTAATCACGACCTGGGCTCTAAGATGCAACCGCCAAGTTGGCGGAAGATTTAGAAGGTAAGAGGCAGAGATGGGACTCAAGAGTTTTAATCCATACACGGCGTCGCGACGCTTCATGACCGTGCTCGACAAGAGCGAGATCACGAAGCAGACACCCGAAAAAAGCTTGCTCGAACCCAAGAAGCGCTCGGGCGGCCGCAACAATCAGGGCGAAATCGTCATTTGGCATCGCGGTGGCGGCCACAAGAAGCAGTATCGCGTGGTCGACTTCCGCCGCGACAAAGACGGCGTCTCCGCCAAAGTAGCCGCGATTGAATATGACCCGAATCGCAGCTCCAACATCGCGCTCTTGCACTATGCCGATGGCGAGAAGCGCTACATTCTTCATCCTGTGGGCCTGGAAGTGGGCGCCACGGTTTCCACCGGCGAAACGGCGGACATTCTTCCCGGCAATTGCCTGAAGATCCGCAATATTCCTCCGGGCACCATGGTGCACAACCTCGAACTTTATCCTGGCCGCGGCGGGCAAGCTGTTCGTACCGCTGGAGCTTCCGCGCAGTTGCTCAGCAAGGAAGGCGATCTGGCCCTGGTGAAAATGCCGTCGGGCGAAGTTCGCAAATTCTCGCTGGACTGCAAAGCCACGGTGGGACAGGTCGGCAATCTCGACCACGAGAACGAAACCTACGGCAAGGCCGGTCGCACGCGTTGGCGCGGTAAGAAGCCGACGGTTCGCGGCGTCGCTATGAACCCGGTGGATCACCCGCACGGTGGTGGTGAAGGCCGCGTGAAGGGCAATCACCCGCAAACTCCGTGGGCATTCCCCACGTTGGGCAAGAAGACGCGTGGTAACAAGCGCACCGATCGCATGATCGTGGAGCGCCGCAAGTAAACGAGTTTCTGCTTCCGGTTTGCGGTTGGAACCGAGAGCTGACTGAGGACAACGCAGTTTGTACGGGGCACGATCCTGAACGAGCGTGCCCAAGGTAGAACAAGCAACAACCGCAGAATCCGGCTGGGAGTTTCTTTACCGGCTGGGAGGAAGCGATGACTATGCGAGCGACACGAACAACACGAAGCACTGGACGCCGCGCGCGCCCCGTGAAGCGAGTCGTAAAACGAGCGGCGGCCAAGCCCGTCGCCAAACCCGCGGCCAAAGTGGTCGCGCCACCCGAACCGGTGCTGTACAAGCTGTGCAAGCCGGGCTGGGCGGTCATCGTGGAACGCATACCGAACGCGCTGGGTACGCGCTTTGTCTGCCCGTTTTGTCCGAAGTCGCACCGTGTACCTGGTCCGGTGCGTGGGTTTAAGAAGATGCGGCACGCCCAATGGGGCCGGTTGCGCCGCGTGGAGGAATAAGGAAGCATGGCACGCTCACTGAAGAAGGGGCCGTTTGTGGATGGCCACTTGCGCGTCAAGGTCGACGGACTGAATGCGCGCAATGAAAAAAAGGTACTGAAGACGTGGTCGCGGCGGTCGACGATCGTGCCGGATATGATCGGGCACACCATCGCGGTCCACAACGGAAAAAAATTTATTCCCGTGTATGTGACCGAGCAGATGATCGGGCACAAGCTGGGAGAATTCGCGCCGACGCGTTCGTTCAAGGGCCACGCCGTTAAGGCTGCGCTCGAGAAGGCCGCCGGAGCAGCTCCCGCAGGAGGCGGTGCCGCGCCAGCAGCAGGGGCGCCCGCGCCGAAGGCATAAGAAATGGCTGACGTACAGACACAAGCAGCTCTCATTGAAGCTCACGCGATTGCGAAGCACGTGCGCATGTCGCCGCAAAAAGCGCGCCTGGTGATCGATTTGATCCGCGGCCGCAAGGCACAGGACGCGTTGCAGTCGCTTCGTTACACGCCGAAGCGCGCCGCCAAGCACATTGAAAAAGTGCTGCGCAGCGCCATCGCCAACGCCGAGAAAAAGGCCGAAGATGCCGGTTCGCCGCTCGATGTCGACCAGCTCTTCGTGAACAAGTGTTTCGTGAACGAAGGCGCGCGCTGGAAGCGTTTGCGTCCCGCTCCGATGGGCCGCGCATTCCGCTACCAGAAGCGCACCGCGCATATCTGGGTGGGCGTGGCGGAGCATCACGTTGCGGCCGCCGAACGCGTTGCCGCCAACCTGGCCGAAGCGGAAGCCCAAAAGGGCGTTCGTGGCACCGCTCGTCGTGTGCGCAAGGCTTTAACCGGGAAGCAGGCTCCTGGAAAGAAGGGAAAGAAGTAAATGGGACAGAAAACTCACCCGTACGGATTTCGCCTCGGCTACAACAAGCCCTGGAAGTCGCGCTGGTACGCCGATAAGGAGTACGCCGACCTGCTTCACGAGGACGTGAAGCTCCGCAAGGAACTGAAAGAGCGCCTGAAGAGCGCGGGCGTCAGCTCCATCGACATCGAGCGCGCCGCCAACAAACTGGTGGTGCGCATCGCCACCGCGCGTCCCGGCATCATCATCGGGCGCAAGGGCGCGGAAATCGACAAGCTCAAACAGGAAGTTTCCAAGCGCACCAAGCGCGAAGTGCACATCGACATTCAGGAAGTGCACCGTCCGGAGCTGGATGCCACGTTGGTAGCCGAATCGATTGCGCTGCAACTGGAAAAGCGCGTGGCCTTCCGTCGCGCGATGCGCAAAGCCGTGGACTCGGCGCTGCGTTTTGGTTGCAAGGGCATCAAGGTGCGCGTCGCCGGCCGCTTGAACGGCGCGGAAATCGCCCGCAAAGAATGGTACCTGCAGGGCCGCCTGCCGCTGCAGACTCTTCGCGCGGACATCGACTATGGCACCGCGGAAGCACAAACCACTTACGGCGTGATTGGCGTGAAGTGCTGGATTTATCAGGGCGAAAATATTCCTCGTCGCGTGAAGCGGGAAGATGATAAGCCCGCGGCCGTGGCGGTTGCCTGATTCAGGCAAAACGAATTGCAGAACTAGGGAAGCGAGAACAAAACGATGTTGATGCCGAAGAAGGTGAAGTACAGAAAGCAACAGCGCGGCCGCCGCAAAGGCAAGGCCTGGCGCGGAGGAAGCTTGGCGTTCGGAGAATTTGGACTGAAAGCCATGGAAGTGGCGTGGATTACCGATCGTCAGATCGAAGCGTCGCGCGTGGCCATCACCCGGTTTATCAAGCGTGGCGGTAAGCTGTGGATCCGCATCTTCCCGGATAAGCCGTATACCAAGAAGCCCGCGGAAACCCGCATGGGCAAGGGCAAAGGCGCTCCGGAAAAGTGGGTGGCCGTAGTAAAGCCCGGGCGCATCATGTTCGAAATGGCGGGCATCGACGAAGCCACGGCGCGGCAAGCGTTGGGACTTGCGTCACACAAGCTGCCGATTCCCACGAAGTTCGTCAGCCGCACGGGAGGTCTCTAAACCATGGCCCGGCGTATTGAAAAGATTCGCGAAGAAGGCACCACGGAATTGGCCGCCCGCGAAAAAGATTTGACCGAACAGATTTTCCGGTTGCGGTTTCAGTTGACCACCGGACAAGCGGAAGCGTTGAAGCGCCTCCGCGAAGCCAAGAAAGATCTCGCGCGCGTGAAGACGTTGATCCGCGCACAGGAATTGACTGCCGGCGCAAAGCCGGTGAAGGCAGGTAAGGCGTAATGACAACGGAAACACAAGTGGCGCCGCTGGCCGAGCGCGGTGAGCGGCACGAGCTCATCGGCAAGGTCACCAGCGCCAAGATGGAAAAAACGATTGTGGTCGAAGTGCAACGGCTGATGCAGCACCCCAAGTATCGCCGCGTCATCCGCATTTCGAAAAAATTCTATGCGCACGACGAAAAGCGCGAAGCCAAGCAGGGCGACACCGTTCGCATTGTGTCCTCGCGGCCGCTTTCGCGACTCAAGCGCTGGCGCCTGAAAGAAGTGCTGACGCATAAAGCGTCGGCCAAGTAAGGGGACAGGGAGCGAATTATGATTCAGATGCGAACCTGGCTGACGGTGGCCGACAATTCCGGAGCGCGCAAGCTCATGTGCATCCTGCCGGTGGGCGGCGATGCCGGTTTGAAGGCCGGACTGGGCGACATTGTCACCGCTTCGGTGAAGGAAGCGACGCCGGAAAGTCAGGTCAAGGAAGGCAAAGTTGTAAAGTGCGTGATCGTGCGGATGCGTAAGGAATGCCGCCGTAAAGACGGCACCTACATCCGTTTTGACGATAACGCCGCGGTTTTGATCAACGATGCCGGCGAGCCGGTGGGTACGCGCGTGTTCGGGCCGGTGGCCAGGGAACTGCGCGACAAGAAGTTCACCAAGATCGTTTCGCTGGCTCCGGAGGTTTGGTAAGTCATGGCACAGACAGAAGTGAAGCGCCACATCATTAATATCCGCAAGGGCGACAACGTGCGCGTGATGAGCGGGCGCGATGTCGGCAAGAGCGGCCGCGTCCTGAGCGTGAACCCGCGTAAGAATACGGTCATCGTCGAGCACGCCAATATCATCAAGCGCCACACGCGTCCGAATCCCGCGAAGAACATCAAGGGCGGCATCGTGGAGCGCGAAGCGCCCATCAATGTTTCCAACGTGCTGATCGTTTGCAGCAACTGCGGCAAGCATGCACGTATGGGTCACAACGTTTTGTCCGATGGCAGCAAGGTCCGCGTCTGCAAGCGCTGCGGCACCACGCTGGACAAGTAAAGGATTGGAAGGAACAGAACAGGCATGAAGAGTCGATTGCACGAATCTTATACGAAGCAGACGGTTCCCGCGCTGATGAAGCGCTTCAACTGGAAGAACCAGTTGGCCGTGCCGAAGTTGAAGAAGATCACTGTCAACATCGGCCTCGGCGAAGCCAGCCAGAACGCCAAATTGCTGGATACCGCGGCGGTGGAACTCGGCCAGATCACCGGCCAGAAAGCCATGATCACCCGCGCGAAGAAGTCCATCGCTAATTTCAAGATCCGCAAGGGCATGCCGATTGGCTGCGCGGTCACATTGCGCGGCGAAAAGATGTACGAATTTCTCGATCGGCTGTGCAACGTGGTTCTGCCCCGTGTGCGCGATTTCCGTGGATTGCCTTCGAACGCGTTCGATGGCCGTGGCAACTACACTCTGGGCTTGAAGGATCAGTTGGTGTTTCCGGAAATTGATTACACCCGCGTGGACAAGATCAAGGGCATGAACATCACCCTGACCACGTCCGCCCACAACGACGAAGAGGGCCGCGAACTCCTCAAGGGCCTCGGCGTTCCGTTGCGCGAAAAAGGAGCAGCACAATAAATGGCACGCACTGCAAAAATCGCCAAGACTCTCAAGAAGCCCAAGTTTAAAGTTCGCGTGCGCAATCGTTGCCGCGTTTGCGGCCGCGCCCGGGGCTATATCCGCAAGTTTCAAATGTGCCGTATTTGTTTCCGCGGCATGGCGCTCAAGGGAGAAATTCCCGGCGTCGTGAAATCCAGTTGGTAGGAGCGAAATAGGATAATTATGCAGACCGATCCCATTGCCGATTTTTTGACCCGCGTGCGCAACGCCGCCGCGGCCAAGCACCAGCGCGTGGACGTGCCGGTTTCCAAGCTGAAGACGGAGATCGCTCGCATCCTGAAGGAAGAGGGCTACATCTCGACCTATAAAATGGTCGAAGAGAACAAGGCGCGCAAAACCCTGCGCATCTTCCTGAAGTACACGCCCGATCGTCGCAGCGTCATCACTGGACTGAAGCGTATCTCGCGTCCCGGCCAGCGCAATTATCGCGGCGCCAAGGAAATCACCCCGGTGGTTGGCGGACTCGGCATCAGCATTTTGACCACGCCGAAGGGGTTGATGAGCGGAAGAGCCGCGCGGAAAGCCAACGTTGGCGGCGAGATTCTTTGCGAAGTTTGGTAGTGAGTTAGTAAAAAAAGTGTGAAGAGAAGGACAAGAGCAAATGTCACGTATTGGTCGCAAACCGATTCCAGTGCCCGCGGGCGTGAAGATTAATTCCACCGGCGGGAAGGTGGAAGTGCAAGGCCCCAAGGGCAAGCTTCACGTACTCGTGCCGCAACAGATTCGTTTGGAACAGAAAGACGGCGTTCTGACGGCGGTCCGCGACAATGAAGAACACCGTGCTTTGCATGGCCTGGCGCGCGCGCTGCTCGCCAACGCCGTTCATGGCGTTACCCAAGGGTTCAAGAAGGAACTCGACATCGTTGGCGTCGGTTACCGCGCCGAAGTGAAGGGCAAGCTGGTCGCCTTCGCGCTCGGCAAATCCCATCCGGTGGAGTTTCCGATCCCCGAAGGGATTCAGATCTCGGTGGATAAGCAGACGCACATCGTGGTCACCGGCGCGGACAAGGCACAAGTCGGCCAGGTAGCAGCGGACCTCCGCTCGCTGCGTCCGCCCGATCCGTACAAGCAGAAGGGTATTCGCATCACCGGCGAGCGCCTGAAGAAGAAGGCGGGCAAGGCCGGAGCCAAGGCTGGCGCGGCGTAAATTTTGTAGGGGCGCAGCAGTGTTGCGCCTCGGTTAGCTAGGATTCAGCAAGGGAGAAACGACTGTGGCATCGGTACCAGTTCGGAAGTTATCGAAAGACGAGCAACGCCGGCGAATTCACTCGCGTGTGCGTACCCGCGTGACCGGCACTCCAGAGCGGCCGCGCCTGTGCGTCTACCGTTCGCTGGGACACATTTACGCGCAGATCATTGACGACCGCAGCGGGCGCACCCTGGTTTCCGCGAGCTCCGTCGACAAGGAATCGAAAAAGAATTTGACGGGTGGTGGCAACATCGCTTCCGCCAAGGCTGTCGGCAAATTCATTGCCGACCGTGCCAAAGCGGCCGGTGTCGTCAAAGTGGTGTTCGACCGCGGCGGATACAAGTATCACGGCCGCGTCAAGGCGCTCGCAGATGCAGCGCGGGAAGCGGGGTTACAGTTCTAACTTATGTCGAAGCAACTTTTGCGTGACAGTTTGGCAGTACGACGGATTCTGGAGGTGAACCCTTCGGACCTGAAGGACGATGTCATTGCCATCAACCGCGTGACCAAGGTCGTAAAGGGCGGTAAAAACCTCAGCTTTTCGGCTCTCGTGGTTGTGGGCGACAGTCGCGGCCACGCCGGTTTCGGAATGGGCAAGGCTCGCGAAGTCCCCATGGCGATCAAAAAGGGGATCGAGCAGGCAAAAAAGAACCTGATCAAGCTGAACCTGAAGGGTTCCACGATTCCGCATCAGGTGACGGGCTGGTACGGTTCGGCGCAAGTGCTGTTGAAGCCAGCGCCGGAAGGCACCGGCGTAATTGCCGGTGGTCCCGTGCGTAAGGTGATGCAGGTGGCGGGCATTCAGAACGTGCTGACGAAGTCGCTCGGCACTTCCAATCCACACAACGTGATTAAAGCAACGTTCGCCGCGCTTCTCGGGTTGAAGGATGCCGCGCAAGTGGCGGAGACGCGGTCCAAGACCGTGGAAGAAATGACCGGCCGTCCGCCGAAGGTCGACAAGGCTCCGGTAACCACGGAAAAGGCGGCAGGGGAATAAATCATGGCAGCAGAGAAAAAAGCCGCGAAGAGCGGTGGCACGGTAAAGGTTAAGTGGGTAGTCAGCGCGATCAGTTGCACCGACGATATGCGCGCGACGATTCGCGGACTCGGCCTGCGCAGAATGCAACAGGTGGTCGAGCGCCAGGACACGCCGGAAACGCGCGGCATGATCCATAAGGTGCGTCATCTTGTGAAAGTGGTGGAGTAAGCGATGGCTGATAAGGCGAAGAAGAAAGAACACAACACGGTTTCGCTCTCGACGCTGGGACCAGCGAAGGGTTCACGCAAGAAGAAGGTGCGCGTGGGCCGCGGTATGGGCTCCAAGCTCGGTAAGACTTCCGGCTCCGGCAACAAGGGACAGAAATCCCGTCGCGGTTATTCGCGCCGGCGCGGTTTTGAAGGCGGACAGATGCCATTGCATCGTCGCATTCCGAAGCGCGGCTTCCATAATCCGTTCAGCACGGAATATTCCGTCATCAACCTCGAGGAACTGAATGTGTTCCCCGCGGGAGAAACGGTAACTCCGGAACTGCTGCGCGCGCATGGTTTCGTGCGCCGCGCCACAGGTCCTGTGAAGATTTTGGGTGACGGCGAGTTGAAGAACAAACTCACCGTGCAGGCTCATGCGTTCAGCGCGTCGGCCAAAGACAAGATTACCAAGGCGGGCGGGACGTTTGAGGTAGTAGCGGTAGCGTAGTCGGCAACGGGGAAATGCGATGAATCGTTTCTGGCAAGCATTTACGAATCTCTTCCGGATCGAAGATCTGCGGAAGCGCCTGTTCTTTACCCTGGCGCTGCTCGCGGTCTATCGCCTCGGTGCGCACATCCCCACGCCGGGAATCAACACCGCGCTGCTGGAAGATATTTTCAAGCAGAGCGCCTCGAACTCCATGCTGGGCATTTTCGACCTGTTCAGCGGCGGCACTTTCCGTCAGATGACGATTTTCGCCCTGGGCATCATGCCCTATATCACCGCATCGATCATCCTGCAGTTGATGCAGGTGGTTTTCCCGTATCTCGAGCGGTTACAGAAGGAAGGCGAACTCGGCCGGCAGAAAATTACGCAGTACACGCGCTACCTGACGATCGTGCTTAGCTTGGTGCAGTCTTCCACCATCGCCACAACGTTGTCGGGCCGGAATTATGGCGGCCAGTCACTGGTCTACCATCCCGGCTGGAGTTTCTGGCTGATGACCGTTCTGACGTTAACCACCGGTTCGGCCTTCATCATGTGGCTCGGCGAACAAATCAGCGAACGCGGAATTGGCAACGGCATGTCGCTCATCATCTTCGTCGGTATCGTGGTGGGTTTGCCGCGCGCTATCTATGATTTGTACGAGAAGGTGAAGACCCAAGCGTGGGGCGCGTTTACGCCGATGGCGGTGCTGCTACTCCTGGCCTTAATGGTCGCGGTCGTGGCGTTTATCGTCTACGTGGAAGGGGCGCAGAGGCGTATTCCCGTGCAGTATGCCAAGCGCGTGGTGGGCCGCCGCGTGATGGGCGGGCAAGCCACTTACCTTCCGTTGCGCGTGAATTCCGGCGGCGTGATTCCGCCGATTTTTGCTAGCTCGTTGCTGGCGTTTCCCGCAACTGCGGCGTTGGCGCTCGGCACCCGGTGGCCTTTCCTGAAAGGAATCGCCGACCATTTGAAGTGGGGCGAACCCCTCTACACCGTGATTTATATCGCGATGATTATCATTTTCGCGTTTTTCTACGTCGGGATCGTTTTCAATCCCACCGAGCTGGCAGACAACATGCGCAAGAACGGCGGGTTTATTCCCGGCATCCGCCCTGGGCGCAGCACCTCCGAATATGTCAGCATTATCCTGAAGCGGCTAACGTTTATCGGCGCGGTGTACCTGGCGGTGGTTTGCATTCTGCCGGAGTGGATGATTGCAGGTATCGCACTGAATCATTTGCCGGTGTGGATGGGCGGCGACTGGTTTGACCGGCATTTTCCCAGTTGGATTCTGCATGGTCTCGGTGTGACGTTTTATTTCGGTGGCACTTCGCTCCTGATCGTGGTGGGCGTGGCGATGGATACCGTGCAGCAGTTGGAGGCACAACTCGTCATGCGTAATTACGAGGGCTTTGCGCGTAAAGGAAGAGTGCGCGGCCGTCGCTAGGCTAAGGGAGACGACAGCGTGGCGCTGGAACAGCGTCCTGTTGGAAAACTGGACCGCGCGGTAATTTTTCTCGGGCCTCCGGGTTCTGGAAAAGGAACCCAGGCGAAAGTGCTGGCGGGGAGGTTTGCCGTACCGCACCTTTCGACGGGAGATATGCTTCGCGAGCATATCGCGAAGGAGTCTCCACTCGGCTTGCAAGCCAAGCCGATTATGGAGCGCGGGGAGTTGGTGCCGGACTCGCTGGTGCTGCGGATGGTTTCCGACCGCATCGAGCGCCCGGACTGCAGTAACGGATTTGTGTTCGACGGTTTTCCGCGAACGGTCACCCAGGCGAAGTATCTGGGTGAAATGCTGAAGAGGCAAGGCTTCAAGCAGCCGTTCGTGATTCACATGGTCATCGGGAACGAGCTTTTGATCCGGCGTATCACCGGCCGAAGGACCTGCAAGGTAGGCGGCGAGATTTACAATATTTACGACCGCCCGCCGAAAGTGGAAGGTATTTGCGATAACGACGGCGGCGCATTGATTCAGCGGCCGGACGATCGCGAAGAAGTGATTAGCCAGCGGCTGCATGCGTATCACAAGCTGACCGCGCCGCTGGTGAGCTACTACCGGCGGTTGGGCTTCTTGCATGAAATCGATGCAAGCAAGAGCGTGCCAGAGGTCGAGCAGGAAATTTTGCAGGCCGTGGCAAGCATGCGCGGAGCGCGTTGACGATGGCGATTCAATTACGCAGCGCCGCTGAGTTGGAAAAGATGTACCGCGCGGGCCAGGCCGTGCACGAAGTTTTGAACGCGCTGAAGGCGCAGGTAAGACCGGGAATATCGACGATGGACCTCGAGGAAATAGCCGCGGGGCTCATCGCGAAAAGGCCGGGTAAGGCGGCGTTCAAAGGGTATCGTGGGTATCCTTGCGTGCTCTGCACGTCGGTGAACAGCGAGATCGTTCACGGGATTCCCTCGCCGAAGCGGAAATTGCGCGAAGGCGACATCGTCTCGATCGACTTTGGCATGGAAGTCGACGGATATTTTGGCGATTCAGCGGTAACCGTGCCCGTGGGGAAGATTCAGCCGGAGTTGCAGAAGTTGCTGGATGTGACCCGCGAATCGCTGGACCGCGCGATTGACAAAATGCGCCCGGGGAATCGCCTGGGCGATGTCGGGCACGCGGTGCAGAGTTGGGTGGAGCAGCACGGCTTTTCGGTAGTGCGGGAGTTTGTGGGACACGGCATCGGAACAAAGATGCACGATGAACCCAATCTTCCGAACTACGGCGAGCCGGGACGCGGGGCGCGTTTGCAGGAAGGCATGGTCATCGCCGTCGAACCGATGGTGAACGCGGGCCGGCCGGATGTGCAGATGCGCGGTGAATGGGTGGCGGAAACCGCCGATGGCAGTCCTTCGGCGCATTTCGAGCACACCGTGGCCGTCACCGCGAACGGTCCGTGGATTTTGACCCGGCCGAAGGAAATGACCGGGCCATCGTGGTAGCAGGGAATTGGGAGCTTATGGCGAAGCAGCCGTTTGAGGACAAAAACAAAGGCGATAAGGGCGACTCCGGGAATACCAAGGAGGACGCGATTGAAGTGATGGCCACGGTGTTGGAGCCATTGCCCAATGCGATGTTCCGGGTGGAACTGGAGAATAAGCACAGAGTGCTGGCGCACGTTTCCGGAAAAATGCGCAAGAACTTCATCCGGATTCTGGCGGGAGACAAAGTGGCGGTGGAGCTTTCGCCGTACGATTTGACCCGCGGGCGCATCGTGTATCGCTACAAGTAGTTTTTGGTAGGGATGGCCTTCTGAGGCCGTCCGGTGATTTCGAGTTTCGGTTCTTGTAGCGGTCGCCTTTTTAGCCTGAGTGAAGCGAAGGGCCAAGGCGGGCGCTGGTGACAAGAAGAGGAGAAAGCAGTGAAAGTACGGGCTAGCGTGAAAAAAATTTGTGACAAGTGCAAAGTGATCCACCGCCGTGGCGTGGTTCGGGTAATTTGCAGCAATCCGAAGCACAAGCAGCGTCAGGGATAAGGGGAGCGAGGAGAAACCATGGCACGTATCGCAGGTGTTGATCTTCCGCCGCAGAAGCGGCTTTGGGTCGGGTTGACCTCGATCTACGGCATCGGACAGGTGCGCGCAAAGAGCATCTCCGAAAAGGCCAATGTGGACTTTACGAAGAAGATTCGCGACCTCACGGAAGATGAAGTGAACCGTCTCCGTACGGTCATCGAGCAGGAAGGGCGCGTCGAAGGCGATCTCCGCAAAGAGATCCAGATGAACATCCGCCGCCTGATCGAAGTCCAGGCCTATCGCGGGATCCGGCATCGCCGCAATCTTCCGGTTCGCGGGCAGCGCACGCACACCAATGCGCGCACGCGGAAGGGACCGCGCCGTGGCGCCGTCGCCGGCAAGAAGCAGGTCAAGGGCAAGAAGGGCTAAGTTTTGAACACAGATTTCGCAGTAATCGAAAATGGAGTGAAACGTGGCTAAAGAGCAGCAGAACGCAGCACCGGACACTGGCGCACCAGCGAAACCGGCAGCGGCATCTAAAAAGAAGAAGGAATTCAAGAAGAAGAAGGAACGCCGCACGGTTCCCCATGGACTGGTGCACGTCTCCGCCTCCTTCAATAACACGCAGATCACCATCACCGATCCCGATGGCCGTGTGATTTGCAATTCTTCCGCCGGAGCAATCGGTTTCAAGGGTTCGCGCAAGGGCACGCCGTATGCCGCGCAGCAGGCTTCGCTTGCCGCGGCCAGCGCCGCGCGCGACCAGTTCGGCATGAAGAGCGTGGAAGTGCGCGTCAAGGGTCCCGGCTCCGGCCGCGAATCCGCCGTGCGCGCTCTGGCTGCGGCTGGACTGCACATTGTGGTGATTCGCGACGTCACACCGATTCCCCACAACGGTTGCCGCCCGCCCAAGCGCCGGCGCGTGTAATGGATACGATTTTGAAGAACGCAAGCAAGAGATTCGGGAAGGGAGAATAGAAGTTGGCAAGACATCGAGATGCAGTCTGCCGCCTGTGCCGCCGGGAAGGGCAGAAACTGTTTTTGAAAGGCCTACGGTGCTTCACGGACAAATGCGCGATTGAGAAGCGCAATTTTGTACCGGGACAGCACGGGCAATCGCGGCGCGCCAAAGTTGCGGGTTACGGCTTGCAACTGCGCGAGAAACAGAAAGTGAAGCGCACCTACGGGCTGTTGGAACGGCAATTCCGCAATTATTTCGAAAAGGCGGAGCGTTCCAAGGGTCCTACGGGTGAAAACCTGATCATCATGCTCGAGCGCCGCCTGGACAATGTTGTCTGGCGGTCCGGCCTGGCGTCCTCGCGGTCGCAGGCTCGGCAGCTCGTGCTGCACGGACACGTGCGGGTCAACGGGAAGAAGGTCAACATCCCGTCGTACCAGGTGAACGTCGGGGAAGACATCGCCATCAAGGAAAAGATGCACCAGAACGCGATGGTTCTTGAGGCGCGTAATGTCGCTCAGAGCCAGAGCACGGTGCCCTGGCTGGAGCAGGAACGCGACCAGTTCAAAGCCAAAGTTGTGGCGTTGCCGAAGCGCGAAGACGTGCAGACGCCGCCCATCAACGAGCAACTGATCGTCGAGTTGTACTCGAAGTAAGACAGCCACCAGCCGTTAGCGACCAGCCGAACGCTAGCGGCTTCCGTTGCAGGAAAGATTGCGCTGTTGGCTGACGGCTATCGGCTGATGGCTTGTATGGTTTTGGGGCTGTTTGGGCAGCCCAGAAGGAAGGAACACGATGTGGAAGGGATTTCAGAAACCGAAGCGTCTGGCGCCAGAGTTTGAATCGCTGACCGAGAAATACGGACGGTTTTCCGCTCAGCCGTTCGAGCGCGGTTGGGGCACCACGGTGGGGAACGCCCTGCGACGCGCGCTGCTCAGCTCTATCGAGGGAGCGGCGATCACTGCGGTGAAGATCGAAGGAGTGCTGCACGAGTTCTCTTCGATCCCGGGCGTCGTGGAAGATGCCACGGACATCATCCTGAATCTCAAGCAGGTGCCGATCAAGCTGAACAACGACCTGCCGAAGACGATCTACATGAATGTGGAAGCGCCGGGCGTGGTGACCAGCGCGAACATCGAAGAAGACGCGGATTTCGCGGTTCTCGATAAGAGCGTGTACATCGCCACCGTCAGCGAAGGCGGCAAGCTGCGCATCGAGATGCGCGTGAAGAACGGACGCGGCTACGTGGCGGCGGATCGCAACTACGATGAAGATCTGCCCATCGGCTACATTCCCGTGGACAGCGTACACTCCCCCGTGCGCAAGGTGAACTTCGCCGTGGAAGCCGCTCGTTTGGGACAGATGACCGATTACGAAAAACTGATGCTGGAAGTGTGGACCAATGGAGCGATCACGCCTTCCGATGCCGTAGGCCTGGCCGCGAAGCTGGTCAAGGACCACATGAGCATCTTTATCAACTTCGAAGAGCCGGTGGAGAACGTGGAAATTCCCACGGACACCGTGCACGACCCGCGCCTGGAGCACCTGGATCGTTCTGTGGAAGAGCTGGAGCTTTCCGTGCGCAGCTACAACTGCTTGAAGAACGCCAACATTCAAACCATCCGTGAACTCGTGCAGAAGAGCGAGAACGAAATGCTGAAGACGAAAAACTTCGGCCGCAAATCGCTGAACGAGATCAAAGATATACTAGTGAAGATGGGCCTCAGCTTAGGCATGAAGTTCGATGAGCACGGCCGGATTATCTGGCCGCCGCTGCCGAGCCAGACTTCGATGCCGAGTTCGGAAGAAAACCTCGGACTGTAAGGATAAAAGGGACGAACGATGCGACATCTGAAGTCAGGATCAAAACTGGGGCGCAATCCGTGGCATCGCCGCGCGACGCTGCGCAACCTGGTGACCAATCTTCTGGAGCATGGACGGATCACCACCACGCTGACGCGCGCGAAAGCGACGCGGCCGGTGGCGGAAAAAATGATCACCCTCGGCAAGCGCGACACGCTGCAGGCACGTCGTCAGGCTGCTTCCTACATCATGACTCCTGCGGTTACGCAAAAGCTCTTCAGCGAGATCGCGCCGAAATTCGCGGATCGCGCCGGCGGCTATACGCGCATCATTCATGCGGGAATCCGCGTGGGCGATGGCGCGAAAGTGGCCATTCTTGAATTGGTGGGATACGAATTCAAGAAGAAGGAAAAGAAAGAAAAGAGCAAGTTGCAGGAAGCCGTAGACGCCAAGAGCTAAGGCCCGCCTCCGCAAGGCATCAAAAGCCCGTTCCGGGAAACCGGGGCGGGCTTTTTGTTTGTGGCAGACCGCTCAGGAGCGGCTGACTGTCTGTGCACATTCCTGCGGGGCGAATTGCACACCCTGAACTGAAAACAAATTGACAGCGCGGCGGCGCGGGCGGATGCTGAGACACCCCGCCGGTAGGAGCACTGTGATGAATCGCAGAGTGTTTTTTCTGGGGCTGCTCGCTGCGATGCCCGGCCTTCTAAGTGCGCAAGAAACGAAGCTCGTGAATTGCCGGACCTTGGAGGCAGCGGGCAATTTTATCGGTTCCGATGAAGTGTTGGTGGGAGACAGAGTCTGCCGGAAACTGAAGCCCGGCGAGACGGAACCGTCGAAAGTGGAAACGCCGAAACCACTGCCGGGAGAAGTGATTTCCGGCAGCGAGTCGATGAGCGTTGCGGACGCGGCAAAAGCGAACGCAAAAAAAACCACTCCAGCGAAAGACTCCAATGCGAGCGAGCCCTCTACTGCTCCAGTTCACGCGGTAGCACCTGCTGAAAATGCGGCGCCAGCTTCAGGACAGTTTCCGGCGGAGCCCGCGCCGGTTCAGCCCACTCCCGCGCCACCTCCGAAAAAGCCAGAGATCGCGCTGCCCGTGAAACCGCCACCGCAGCAGTCGGTAGCCACTTCGTCGCCAGCGCCGGAGACCGTCCCTGCTGCACCAGTGGCAGCGGTGTCGGTCGCTCCAGTGGCGTCGACCACCGCTGCGCAACCTGCTTCTGCATCGGCGACTGCCGAGCCGCGGAGCGCTCCTGCACCTGTTGTTCGCGTGCATCGCGACGCGCCGGTTGCACCGGGGACGCCGTCCGCGCCGCCGGAAAAGGACACCGGATTCTCGGACGCAAACGCTGTGGAGACGCCACCGACGAGTGCGGCACAGGCGGCTCCTGTTCCGGCTGCTGGATCGGCGCCTGCGGATGAACAGAATTCAGGGCGCAGAGTTCAAGTGGGAGGATTCGACACGCCGCGCGACGAGGCATCGGAAGCCTCAGCGCAGCCGCACAATACAAATTTCCGGCCCGGCGACACGGACGGATTTCAGGAAGGGCAGAGGCCGGAATGCACGAGAAATATTACGCTAGGTAGCTTGCGAGAAGAAAGGCTCGTGCTAGGCACCCCGAGCTGGGCGGCAAAGTGGATAGCGAAGAATCAAAAACATATGGCGGACATATGCTTTTCCGCTACGCCGATGCGAGGAGCGAAAAACTATTTGATCGTGTTCTACACCACGGCACGCGAGGACAACGGTCAGGCCAACGTGAATGCGACGATGCCGGTGCCGGACACGGGATCTGCCGGTGGTGTGGGGGAATTCACGACGAAGTACGGCTCCACATGGCATTACGCGATGGACCGCAATGTCGGCGTGACGGTGCTGACGCAGGATGACGCCGACGAGCCGCACAGCCAGGGCGGCGTGCGCTATGCGACAGCCTATGCGGAGAACGGAATGCCGGTTGCCGAGCGATGGCCGGAACAGCCGAAGCACGCGGGCAAGGGCGATGAGAAGAATCCGAAAAAGGAGAATGCCGTGCGGGCGGAGGGCGAACACATATCCGAGGAATTATTGGGATCGATCGTGGAAGACCTGCGCAGGATGTAATGGAATGTTTGCTTGCACGGGAGTTTAGGGAAGCGAAAAGGGGCCGCGCTAGAGGGATAGCGCGGCCTTTTTCGTTTGCGGGTTCTCGTCAAGCATGGTGTGGGCCGGGCGAAGTAGGATTCGGCGATGACGGATCGAACGAAGAGGGATTCCTCAATTCGCGGACTCCGTTCGGAATGACGTGTCTCTGGGTGGTATGAGCAAGGGAGTCGGGAGGGCGTGCGCTACAATGGCGGTGGTTCGCGAATTAACGGAGGAGCGAGATGGAGTATCCAGAGTTTGGATTGAAGGGGCAAGTGGCGTTGGTGACGGGAGCGGCGCGGGGATTGGGACGCGCGATTTCGTTGGCGCTGGCGCATGCGGGCGCGGATGTGGCGTTGGGGCTGCGCTTCGTGAAGGAAGACTCTGGAATTGTGGCGGAGATCCGGAAGATGGGGCGGAAGGCGCTGCCGCTGCAGATGGATGTAAGCAAGATGGAGCAGATCCAGCCGGCGGTCGATGCCGCGGTGAAGGAATTTGGGCGGCTCGATATCCTGGTGAACAACGCCGGGATTGCGCCGGAAAATCTGGTGGAGAATGTGCGCGAAGAAGATTTCGATGCGACGCTGGCGGTGAATTTGAAAGGGACATTTTTTGTGAGCCAGGCGGTGGGTCGCGTAATGATCAAGCAGAAGAAGGGCACAGTTATCAACATGAGTTCGCAGGCGGGATTTGTGGCGCTGCCGACAGAGTCTGTGTATTGCATGACGAAGGCGGCGATTGCGCATTTGACGAAATGCCAGGCGCTGGAATGGGGGAAATACGGGATCACGGTGAACGCAGTGGCGCCGACGTTCATCAAGACGCCGGGGACGGAGGAATATTTATCGGACCCGCGACGTTTGGTGGATACGGTGGAGCGTGTTGCGGCACTGCATCGGATTGGCGAGCCGATGGAAGTGGCGGGAGCGGTGGTGTTTCTAGCGTCACCCGCGGCGTCGCTCATCACTGGCGAAACGATTTTGATCGATGGCGGATGGACGGCGCGGTAGGGAAGGCAGTGGTGAGTGCCTGGTGGCGAGTGGCGAGATTTGGAAATTGGAAAATAGAAAATATATCCTGCTTCGTGGCTGAGGCTCTTGCTCACGTCCAGAACCTCGTCCATCGGGCCATAGATCTCATTTGTGCGGCACAGAACGCGGAGAAAAGGCAGGCGGCGTAAAGCCGCCCCTACGATGGAATTTTGATCCGTTCGGCACGGCTAAAGCCGTGCCCTCCCCGATCAACGTAAATGTGAAGATTACTGGTTCAAGTAATACTGGACGGTGGTGACTACGCGGACGGTTTTCATCAGGCTGGCATCCGCGCCGTAGGCCATTTCGCCACCTTCGCCGGGTTCGCCGGCTGCGCCTTGATCGGCGGAGAGGATGGAGAAAACGCCCTGATTGGCTTGGCGAATGGCGCCGACTTTGCTGCCGGAATCGGAGGCGAAACGATCGGCGGCGGCGCGGGCGTTGCGGGTGGCTTCGGTGATCATGTCTGGCTTGATGGAATTCAGCGCGGTGAATTTGTAGGCGAGGCCCTGGCCGGGATTGCCGCCGAGAACGATGCCTTTCTGCAGGAGGGCCATGGTTTTTTGCGCTGCATTGGCGACCACGTCGACACGCGCGGTGCGCACGGTGATTTGCTGGTCGACGATGTAGCGATGCGGGGCGCGCTGCTCGCCACCGTATTCGTTGGCTTGGGTGTCGACGACGCGAATCACGCCGAGTTCCATTTCGTTGGGCTGGATGTTTTGCTGCTGGAGGAAATCGAGGATGACTTTTTTGTCGGCTTCGGTTTTGGCGTAGAGGGCCGTGAGGTCGTCGCCAGCTTCTTTGTAGCTGAGGGGCCAAATTGCGAGATCGGATTTTACGTTGCGCTCGACGAGGCCTTTGACGGTGACGTAGCGATCGGCGAGGCGAGTGTTTTTGATTTCGACGCCGAGAATCCAGCCGCCGAGGATGAGGCCGAGAGCGAGCAGGAGACCGAGCAGAGTGGTACCACCGCGTTGGTTTGCGTTCGTGCGATTCATGATGGGAAGGTCCTTGAGATTCTCCGCCGCTGGTCCGGCCGCCGCGCCGGATGAGAATAATTTAGCATGTAATTGGGTGGAGCGGGTGTTGGGGCGACGAAGCGAAGAAGAAAAGAAGAAAAAGAAGCAAAGAAGCAAAGAAGCAAAGAAGCAAAGAAGCAAAGAGGCTGGCATAAAAGCCAGCGTTACGGGGAGTGAATCCGAGAGCCACATGCGAAAGTGCTAGGTGTACACGCACAGATTGAAGAGAAGAGAGGCTGGGCTTTCGAGCGTAAGAACCCACCCTTCGCCTGCCTGCGCAGGCAGGCAAACTGCGCGAAGGATGGGGCGCCCTCAAGATCAGGTGTGCAGAAGCGCGACAGTCTGGCGCTCAATTCGGTTGAGTGGGGGGTTGAGATTGCCAGTAGGCTTGGTGGCCCAGGTAGTCGTCGTCGGGGAGGTTGGCGATGATGATGCGGCGAAGTTCAAGGGCGTTGATGGGGCCCTGATTTTTGTAGGCTACTTCGCCGTTGGGCTTGATGAGCATGGTGTAGGGGACCGCGGCGTTCCAGTCGGGGTCGAAGGCGGCGAGGAGCGTGTAGATGTCGGTGGAGCCGAGAATGAGATTCTGGCTGGTAGCATGTAGCTTTTGGAGCGCGGAGAGGGCGCCGGTTTTTTCGTCGGGATAGTTGATGCTGACGGTGGTGACTGCAAAAGCGCGGTGGCCGTACATGCGGAGCATGGTTTGGATTTCCGGCATTTCCTGAACGCAGGGAGCGCACCAAGTGGCCCAGAAATTGACGAGGCGAAGTTTGCCGGAAGAATTCTTGCGAAGGGTTTTGAAGTCGTCGGCGGAGGCGGGCGTGAGGGTGACGGGCTTGCTTTCGATTTCGGCGAGTTCGGCTTTGCGTCCCTCTTCCTTATAAATCCATTTGGTGGAGCAACCGACCGAGGGAGTTTTCGCGACGGCCACGGGTTTACCTGCAAGGATGGCGTCGAGGGCTATGCGGGCATCCTTGCGAGTGACTAAATTTTCGCGAGGATTGTTGTCGACCCGGCCCTGATAGCGGAGCTTGCGTTCGGAATCGAAGATGAAGACGTGAGGGGTGGCGGCGGGGCCGTATTCGCGGGCGATCTTCTGATCTTCGCCGTCGTAGAGATAGGGGAAATTAAAGTGGCGATAAGCGGCGCGGATCTTCATTTCGTCGAAGGAATCGCCGAGATCGGTGTAGCCCATTTCATCGAGGCGGACAGCCATGGGATTGTTGGGCTGAATGGCGATGAGAGTGACGCCGCGATCCTGATAATCGGCGGCGAGTTGCTTGATGCGGGATTCGTAGAGCTGCGCGGTGGGGCAATGATTACAGGTGAAGACGATGACGAGGACTTTGGCAGTGGCGTAATCCTTGAGGCAGTGGGTTTTGCCATCGATGCCGGGAAGACAAAAGTCGGGAGCGGAGGCGCCAATGGCAAGAGGGGGAGGGCCGTGCTGCTCTTCGTCGGCGCGGGTGGGAATGGCGGCAAATGCCGCGAAGAGAATAAAGGCAAAAAGAATAACGATGCTTTTTGTGGATTTGGACATGAAGGTCCTCGACGAGGGGATTATACCTTGGGATGTGAAAGTGAGCGTGTGACGGAGCGGCGAAAGCGCTCGGATGGTTTTTGTGAGTGCGCAAGAGTGAATTTTTTTGTCGTCGTTTTTTTGCAAGTGCGGAGGACAAAGGGTTTAGGGAAACGGGTGTTTGTAAGTGCGGATTCTAAAGATGTTGCAACCGGTTTGTTTTGATACGGTTTTGCAAGTGCGGATTCTGCAGGAGTTATGAGCAGGAATCGCGCAAGTGCGGATTACAAAGTGCTTAGGACGCTTTTAACGAATTCAGCGGGATCTTCCGGAAGTGTCGATGCTTCAGAGGAGTCGCTGGGACTGAGGTTGTCATCGTGAGACACGCCCGAGGATTTGTCTTGCAGGTACATCTGGCGGATGAGGCGCTGAATGGGTCGATTATTGTTGAAGGCCAGCAGGAATTCCGACTTGGAAAGGGAAATGGTTTTGATGAGAAGCTTGGAAAGGCTGATAAGTTGCGCGGCAGTCTTAGACGGGATGCGGCCATCGGCGATGGAGGTAAAGAGCCGGATGAGAGCGGTGTTCAGCGAGGTATTCGAGATGAAAGAGGAAGAGAGTGGCTCGGAGATGTTCACGGCGGTGCATTCGGCTTCGCGGAGGCGTTGCTGTTTGCGTTCATGAAAGAGGCAGTACAGAGAGCTAATCGGGGAGCGCAGGGAGCGACAACGGCGGCCGTCAGAAAAAATAAAGGTGCAGGAAGACGAGCGATCGTCAGCGGAAGGCTTAGACATAAAAACTCCTGAGATTTGGGATGGAAAAAGGAAACGCCCGCGAGAGAGGCGGGCGCAGTTCGTTACGGTGGGTAGTGTACATATTGGTTATATAGATGTCAAGTAAAAAATGAAGTGGGTGGCTAGTAAACGGTGCTTCGGCGGAGATTGGAGCAATACGGCGGGGTTGAGATCCTTCGCTACGCTCAGGATGACACTGGGTCGCCCTACCGGTTCGCGCCTGCAAGGTCACGCAAGAAAGCGGAGATGGGTACTAGTTAATCGATTAAGCGTGTGGGGGAAGTGGAGTAACGAGTAGAGCAAAGCGGATTGACAGAGGACGAAGGCGTGGCAGAATGGGACAACCGCCCGAGTGCGTCCGCTCCGACGCGTTCAAAATCCTAAAGCTTAGAAGCAAGGCAAGGACCAATGTCCGAAAAAACGGCGGAGAAGTGTAGCTGGACGGGGTGTGCGCTAACGTCGGGAGCGAGGTTAGAGGAACGAGCGCTTTGCCTGGAGCATTTTCTGGAATTTTCGAGCCGGCGGATCACGCTGATCGAGCGAGCATTTGAGGGGGATTCCGGGGAACGGAATTCGTCGCCACAGGTGCTGAGTTTTCTGTCGCAGGTGATATCGCAAACCACGGCGTTGGCGACGGAAACGAAGCGGCTCGCGCCGCTGTACCGGGACAGTTTGATATTGCTGTCGACGAGGGCGGCGGAGATCTATAAACAGATTCAGCGGATGCCGCGGATTGCGCGGCGCATCGCGTGCAAGGTGTCGACGGGCACGGCGGCAAAGGAAATCCCGGAGGCCTGCTGCACAGTGAACGTGAGTATACGGGGAGCATGCCTGGAACTGAAGCAGGCGTTACGGATAGGGCAGACGATATCGCTGGAGCGGACGGATGTGCCGAGAAAGCCAGTGCGCGCGAGGGTGGCGTGGATCAAGCAAATGACGCTGGGAAGATTTGTGGTGGGCGTGGAAATCCTGGGGGAAGAGGACTTCTGGGGATTGGGTAAAACGGGGAAGAGCGGGGAGGGAGAACTGCTGGGGGCGGCGCGGTGACGACCCTTTCGGAGCGGATGAAGAAAATTGGGCACCGTCTCGATGAGAGAACGGAAGTAGTGTAAGAGTGTAAGAGTGTAAGAGTGAAGAGCGTGGGGAGGACCGCTGGGCGTAGATATGGGGCGAGATTGCGGCGAGATGGGGCGCTGCGTGCTGCGCCCCTACGAATAGGTTTGCGCCAAGTTCTGGGAGACTAATTGGACGTGGAGGCCGTGGCGGGGGCGAAGGGTAATGGAAGCTAGAGGCTCGAGTCTTTGGTTGGGGACGAGAGTGAAACGGAAATGTTGCGCGATGGTGGCCAGGACCAGTTGAGCTTCCATGAGGGCGAAAGAATTGCCGATGCATTGGCGAGGACCGAAGCCGAACGGGAAGTAGGCAAAACGAGGGATTTTTTTGAGGAGATCGCCGCCTTGCCAGCGTTCGGGAAGAAATTGTTCGGGATGATCGTACCAGCGGGGATCGCGGTGGACGACCCAAGAAACGGCGGCGATGCCGGTGCCTCTGGGGACGGGGAAGCCGGCGAGTTGATGATCTTCGATGGCGAGGCGAGCCATAGCCCAAGCGGGTGGATAGAGTCGTAGAGATTCCGTGATGACATTGCTGGTGTAGGGGAGGCGAGGAAGATCGTCGAGGGTAGGGGTGCGTCCATTGAGCACGGTAGCGAGTTCGGCGTGAAGTTTTTGTTCGACTTGAGGATTTTGCGCGAGAAGCATCCAGGTCCAGGAAAGGGCGCTGGCGGTGGTTTCGTGTCCGGCGAGGAAAAGGGTGAGGGCTTCGTCGCGGAGTTGCTGGGTGGTCATGCGGGAGCCGTCTTCATCCTGCGCGTGAATCAAAAGGGAGAGAAGGTCGCCGGCGTCGTCGTTGGAATCGCGACGTTGCTGGATGATGCGGTCGATGATCTGCGTGAGATTGCGGACGGCACGCTTGGCTTGAAGATTGCGGCGAGTGGGAAGCCACTGTGGGGTCATGACGAGGCGGCGAAAGTCGGACGTGTATTCGAGGAGGACGTGGAGATTTTCGCCGACTTGCGGGGCATCGCGCGCGACATCGGCGTGGAAGAGCGTTTTGCCGACGATCTGGAGAGTGAGGCGCATCATGGCTTCGTGCAGATCGAGTTGCTGGTGGGGCCGCCAGGATTGCAGGAGTTGGGTGGCGCATTCGGTCATGGTGGTGGCGTAATTTGCGATGCGATTGCGATGGAAGGCGGGCTGCATCATGCGGCGCTGGCGCAGCCAGAATTCTCCTTCGCTGGTGAGGAGGCCGTTGCCGAAGAGATGACGATTAGCGCGGAGGACGCGGCCCTTGATGAACTTTTTGTTGTTGGTGATGAGGACGTCTTCGATTTGATCGGGGTGAAAGAGGAGATAGGTGCGGATGTGGAAGAAGCGAAGGCAGACGATGTCGCCGTATTCGCGGGCGGCGCGAGACATGAAAGAGAGGGGATCCTGGCGGAGCGGGCTGCGGAGGCCGTCGAAGAAACCTTGTTCGGGGCCGGGAGGGTAGAGGGCGGGAGCGAGAGTGGCCATGGGGAGATGGTATGCGAGGGCGGGGAAAAGGAGAAATGGGAAAGTGGGAGGAAGTGGCTCTTCGAGGCTCAGGGCAAGCGAGTGGCGAGTGGTTGGAAGAGAAGAGAGATTCCTCACTCCGCAGACTCCGTTCGGAATGACGACGATTGGCGGGCTCGGTTGACGCGGAATTTAAACCCGCACCCTTTGACTACGAAGGGTGCGGCACCCATGGAGTAGAGAACGGGAAGCGGAGAATTGGGAGGTTGATGTTGTAGGGCGTGGAAATGCCGTCGATGTTGCGGAGAAAAGGCAGGCGGCATAAAGCCGCCCCTACAGATGAGATTAACGTTTGGTGGTGGTGAATTTTATGTTGCCGCGTAGGACGGTTACGGAGCTGGCTGGCAAATCTACGGTTGAGTTGGGATCGGCGGTGATGGTGGTGCTGGCAATGGGGCCGTCGGGGTCGGCGGTTAGGGTGGCGGAGTGCCACTGGTATTGGGCTTTGCCGAAGGTCTTTTCGGCGACTTGGCCGGAGAAAGAGGCGGAGCCTTGGGTGGCGTCGTCGAAGGAAATTTTCACGGTGTGGGGATTTTCCTGATCCTTGTTGACGATCATCAAGGACCATTCGCCATCGGGACGATGCACGGCGTAGGCGGTGACCAGGATGTTGCCAGCGCCATCGGTGATATCGGAGGTGGCGTTGAAGAGTTTGTGTTCGCCACTGCCGGGCTGAACCCATTCGAAATTGATGAGCTGGCTGGAAAAAAACTGCGAGAGTGGCTGGAGGATTTTCAAGTCGCGATCGGCGGAGAACATGGCGAAGGTGCCACGTGAGCCGTTGATGCCGTGGCCGATGGGAGCGGGCATGTAGTGAAACGTGTAGACCGCTTGGCCTCCACCGTTGAGGAACGCGCCGATGTAATCGGCTAACCAGAGACCACCGAAGATGTCGGGGAAGGCTTCGGAATCCACCCAGGAGAGATTGCATTCGGTGATGAGAAGAGGAACATTGTCGGGAACGCCGTCTTCGCGCCAGATTTTCATGATGCCGGTGACGAGTTTGGGTTCGTCGTAGAGATTGCTCCACTGAATTTTGCCGGGCTCGAAGGGATAGTGTTCGAAAGAGAAAAAGGCGAGTTCGTTGATGGCGTTGTGGGATTTCAGATAGTTGACGAAGCGGCGGGTCCAGGAAGTTTGGCCGGACGCGTCGGGCCAGGTTTCGATGTCTTTGTTGACGCCGGTAAAGATGGGGCCGCCGAGTTTGAGTTTGGGATCGACCCGGTGCAGGGCCTTGGCGAACTGGACGTACATGGCGGCGTAATCTTCGGGAACCATGAAGTGGCCGTCGGGTTCTTCGCCCATTTCGACGTGAGAGATGGGATAGCCGCGCTTTTCAAGGTAGGTGAGCTCGTTGGCGGCGTCTTCAGGCGTGCTGTAAATCATGGCGATGGGAATCATGGTGGGCAGGCCGCGGGTGTAGCCGTTGGGCATGAAGAAAAGATCGAAGCCGACTTGTTCACCGGCGTGCTCATTCAGATCACTGGGCTCGTGCCAGGGATCGACGGAGGAGCAGTAGGTCATGGTCTGGTCCTGATCGGGAGTGTGGCGGACGAGATCGTGGAACTTGCCGTCGGAGGACGTGGTGCCGAGAGAGATTTCGTGGATAGCGTAGCCGAGGCAGTTGCGCTTGTCGGCGGAGCCGTGGGTGTCGCAAGTGTTGGAGGAGGCACTCATGAGGATGCGAATGAATTGCGCAGTGACGGGGATGGTGGCGAGTGGGAGGACGGCATTGCCACCTTTGCCGTTGGTGACGGTGCCACCGGGAAAGGCCTGCCAAACGCCAGAGGTGGGCTTGCGAATGCCATCTTCGCCAGTGAAATATTGGACGACGAAATTGGTGGCGTAGGGTTCAGCCCAGTCGATGCGAATGGCGGAAATTTGGCGAGGCTTGGCAAGATCGAGGACGACCCATTGCGGGTGGAGTGAATCGGATTCGCCGGTGAAATGTTCGGCGAGATAAGGATTGCTTTTCCAGTAGGTGTCGGGATTGCCGTCGGTGAGCCGGGAGTAGCCTTCGGTGTCGGTGCCATCGTCGCGGGTGACGCCGCGATGTGGGAGGGGATAGCCGTAGGAGTGGCGAATGGGATCGGGGCCGGGAGTGGCGTTGCCGACGAAGTAGCCTTTGCCCGCGGGATCGGACCAGGTGCCGTTGGGATTCCAGTGCCAGGCTTCCATGTGCAGTTCGGTGTTCTGGCGGTAGGTGATGGTCTGCCAGCCAGCGGAGAGAACTTTCTGGATGGTGTCGGGGACGTAAAGTTTGTCGGCGTCGCCGTAGCCGAGGCGGTCGATGCCCGCACCGAGGGCTTCTGTGGGCTTGATGGTATTCGTGGAATGGGAGGGAGTGGCGTCGACGTGGATGGATTGAGAAAAGGCGAGAGGCGCGGAGAAAAGTGCGAACGATAGCGCGAGAAGGCGGGCGGAGATGTTCATGGTGGATCCTTTGCGTGCGGTAATTCGATGGATTTAAAACGATTGAATACATAGAAAAGGTAACGCCGGTGGGTGTGGGCGTCAATGGGAAAGTGCGGGGGGAAAGGCAAAGAAGGAGAGAGAGAAGAGAGTGAAAGAGTGAAAGAGTGAAAGAGTGAAAGAGTGTACTCGACTTCGTGGCGGAGGGTTGAAGTGCGGTTGGGTTGAGATCCCTTCGAAGCTCAGGGCAAGCCTTCGCTGCGCTCAGGATGACAACGGTTTTTTTTGAAAAGGGGATTCCAAGAACGCGCGTGCAGAAGCGGCCCGTAGGAAGAGAATCCGAGCACGAATGGGATTGGTTGGGCGGAAAGGTGCTGGCATGACACTTCGAAGCTCAGGGGAGAAGCCAGCGCCACATGGCGGACGGTCGCGCCTTTGGCGCTCGTGGGGAAGATGGGAAGCGCGGGGTACACAGATAACGCCTGGCACGGCTAGAGTTGCAAAGGCGCTGGCATGATCCTTCGAAGCTCAGGTCGAGAAGCAGCGCTACATGGTGCGGGGAGAAGCGCGATTCAGGCGGGTCGGCATTTGGCGATGATTAGGGTGATGTCGTCGTGTTGCTCGTGGGGGCTGTGGTGGCGGACGGCGTCGACAATGGCAGAACGAAGATCGTCACAAGTTGCGCAGCGGTGACTACGGAGAGTGTCGATCAAGCGCGATTCGCCGAATTCTTCGCCGTCGGGGCTGAAAGATTCGGTGATGCCGTCGGTATAGAGGACCAGGGTGTCGCCGGGACAGAGTTGGCATTCGGAGACGGAGCATTCCCAATCCTTGAAGACGCCCAGGATGGTGGCGGTGGCGGCAAGGCGTTCGAGGGAATCGTCGGAGCGGAGGACCAACGGAGGAAGGTGGCCGCAGTTGACGTAGCGGAGGCGGCGCGCCGCGTTGTCGTACTCGGCGAAGAAGAGAGTGGCGAAGGCGGCGTCGGCGGTATTGTCGCAAAAGAGTTGATTGACGGCGCATAGAAGGCGATGCGGTTCATCGACGGCGCTGGTGCACTGGCTGCGGAAATGCGCTTGAAGATTGGCCATGAGCAGAGCAGCGGCGATACCCTTGCCGGAAATATCGCCGATGACGAGACCGAGGCGATCGTTACCGAGATGCAGGTAATCGTAGTAATCACCACCGACGTGGCGAGCGGGAAGACAAACGCCACTGAATTCCAGGGTTGGGAGAGGGGGTAGAGTCCGGGGGAAAAGGCGCGACTGAACCTGCTTGGCGATTTCGAGTTCCTGGGCCGCGCGACGATCGGATTCCAATTTTTCGGCGATGGCGCGGCGTTGCGCTTCGATGGAATGAGTGACTTCGTCGAAGCTGACGAGCGAGAAGGAATTGCCGTCGGGATCTTTGAAGCGGGCGAAGACGCCGCCCCAGATCGGGGGAGGCTCCGAGGAAGATTCGGGCGAGCGGAACGGCACGCCGTGTTTCAGGCGACGCAGGCGCGGGGAAACCAGGAAGGAAACGCCGAGGCGGCTCCAGTCGCGGAATTTGGCGAGAACGTCTTCGGTGATGAAGGAGACTTGCGTGTTGCGGCCGATGAGCTTGAACTGTTCGGAGGAAGGATCGGGAGCGACGAGAGTGAGACTGGCGGTGCCGTCGGGAGGAGTGACAGTGATGAACGGGCGGCCGGCTTGTACTCGTCCATCGAAAGCGAGCTGGAAACCAAGTTTCTCGACATAGAAAGCGGCGCTGCGATCGAGATCGCGGACAAAGATGGTGACGGACTGTAGACGGAGGTATGGATTCTCGCGATCGGGGCGAACGGAGGACTCGTCAAGGGAGTGGGAGCGCGGATGGTCCATGGGAAAGCATTATAGGCGAGAGATGCGCGATTGGGCGGAAGGCGATATCAGGCGGAGCTAATGGGGACGGCGGCGGAAGCGGTAGAAGAGGAACAGGACGATCAAAGCAATTAGAGCGGCGGTGGAGTCGAGCGCGGAGTCCCAAAGGGAGGCGCCGCGGGAAGGAACGAAGGTCTGGTGGAACTCGTCGAAGAGGGAATAAACGGCAGCGATGATCCAGGCAAGGAAAGCCCAAGACCAGTGCCAGGAGGGAGGATTGCGACGGGTGGCGCGAATGCCGTGGTAGAGGAGCATGAAGAAGATGAAGTATTCGGTGAAATGGGCGCACTTGCGAATGATGTGGTGGGCGAATTCAAGTTCCGCGTGAGAGATGGAGGGGTAGAACCAGCGAATGATGGGCTCGATGATGATGCTGGTGTGAGCGGAGGAGAAGGTGTCGGTGGAAAAAACAGTGATGACGAGGGCCCAAGCGAGGGCAGGCCACCAGGCGCGGAGCCACGGGGGTATCCCGGACTTTTGCGGAACTGGAGGACGTGCTTTGTCGAGACCGGTAGTGGTTTGCGAGGCGCGCCAGGATTCGGAGAAAGACATTAAGAAATCGCTTCCAAGTCTATTGTAAACGAAGAGGGGAGGGCGTGCATGGGGGAGAAGGAGCAGTCGTGGAGTAAGGTAAGGAGGGGAGACGCGAAGGCCGCGAGGAACGAGGAATTTTGTGGTGCCGGGTGCGCGGGGAAAGTGTTAGTGGAAATGATCGACAAGCATGATGCTGGAGTTGTTTTCGTCGAGTTGGGAGTAGAGCAGGTAGCGCCCATCGGGGGATACGGACATGCCGAAGCCCAGGTCCTTGTCGGCTTTGAAGATTTCGCGGATATTCTTCTTGGCAAAATCGTAAAAGCAGATGCTGCGTGGATTGGCCTGAGGTGCGAAGTATATGCCATCCGGAACGACAGCCCATTTGTCTCGATCGAAAATCCTGGCCATGTAAGGAACTTGTTGCGGAGCGGCGCCGGGGTGCGCAAGATCAAGCATCATCATATTCTCGTCGCCAAGATACCAGGGGAAATAGAGCAGTTTGCCGTCGGAAGACTCGATCTCATCGGCTAGTTCCATCGAATCAACAAGGAGCGTCGCGTCTCCTCCTCCCGCGGGGCAACGGAAGAGTTGGTGGCCGGTGCCCTCGCGACCGAGAAAATAGATCCAGTTTCCATCATGGGACCAATAGGGATAGTCGGACTCCCGCACATTGGTTTTTAATTTGTGCGGCACGTGATCCGAGATATCCGCCGTGTAGGTTTCCTGCAGGCCAGTAGGTTCCGTAATCACAAACGCGACTTTCCGCGAATCGGGGGACCAACGAGGAAAACCCGCCGCGGGTCCCTTGGTAATCTGCACGAGATTGCTGCCATCGCTGTCGGCCAGCCAAATGCTCCAGGTGCCGGAGCGCAGAGAATCGAAGACGACATGCCGGCCATCGGGTGAATATTGAGCGTTGTCTTGCGGGCGCGTAGAAGCGAACATCTGCACAGCGGGCACATGTGGGTGGAGCAAATCTTTTCTCCAGATGTTGGTGTGGTTGTCGGCGACACTGAACGCCAGTTTGCGGGCGTCGTTGGAAATGGTGGGCCAGATCCCGGCCGCGGAGATCGACAGTTGGTGCACTGCGCCATCGCTGACGCGGATTTCATAGAGTTCATTGCTCTCGGGAGTGGCCGCCGCCACGAGCAGTGCCTGATCGTCGGCCGTCCAAGCCATGCCCCAGGGAAATTCGTGGCGCGCCGCGAGGGAGCGTTGGTGTTGGCCTTGAAGATCCGTAACCAGGTATTCGAAGGAAGTGGTGTTGTGAACGCAGAGTGTGGCGAGTTGGGATCCATGATGCGAGAAAGTTATATTGCCGTCGTGGCGGCAGGAAGGGTCATGAGGAAGCTCCTGGGTTTCCAGAGTGGCGACGTCGAGAAGGAAGTTACGGTTGCCCGGTTGATTATTTTCCGGGTCGGAGTAGGCAATCCATTTACCGTCGGATGACCAACTGAGTGGCGCGGCAAGATCGTAGGGAGTGTGGGTGGAGATGAGTTTGCGTTCCGGCCCACCCAGCGCGGGAACAACATAGATGCCGTTATCGTCCGCGGCCAAGCGATGAAAGGCGATTTGTGTGCCGTCGGGAGACCAGGTGGAACTAATCCAATCGGAAGGGTGATTGGTCAGGCGCAGCAAGGTTTCACTGCCCAGGGCTTTTACATACAAGTCGTATTGCGGCCTTCCCGTACGGTTGTCAGTACCGCTGTCCCAGGAGAAGGCGATGCGCGAACCATCTGGGGAAAAGGAAGGAGCTGTTTCGACACCGGGATAGGTGGTAAACGGGACCGCCGTCAGCGCGACGGAATTCGTCTCCGGATTGAGCTGGGAATTCCCGGGTTTACGAGATAGCCAGGCAACAAGAACCCCCACGGCCAAAAGCAGCGCCAGCCCGGCTAGCCCCAGAGCCAACTTGCGGCTGCTCGGTGCAGTTGGGGCAGGAACAGGCGCGAGCTCCGCGGCTTGCTGTCGCTCGGCAAGGGTGATCGCTACCGGTGGTTCAGGTTTGATTTTGCCGATAAAGCGGTAGCCGCGTTTGGGAAGAGTCTCGATGTATTTGGGATCGTCGGCGGCATCGCTGAGAGCTTCGCGAATCTTGTTAACGGCAGCGGGCAGGCTGTGATCGAAATCGACGAACGTGTCGGCGGGCCACAAGTGGCGGCAGATTTCTTCGCGGGTGACGACCTCGCCAGCATTTTCGAGCAAGAGGATTAAAAGTTGAAAGGGTTGAGCCTGGAGGCGAAGGCGATGGCCGTTTTTGCGAAGTTCGCCGGAGCGCAAATCGACCTGGAAGTTGTCAAAGGCAATGCGTTGGGGACGCGGCGAAGGGGCCGGAGAGTCTTTGCGAATGGAGGATGGCATGTCGCGGTCTCCGGTGCCATGGCGAGCTGGGGATAAAGATGGCAGCAGGCCAAGTAAGGCGGTCTTAACCGTCTTCGGGCCAGCGAATCAGCGGACGGCGGACAAACCCCACGCGAGCTGGAACCCCGAGCTGGAAATGCAAATTCCCCCCAAATTGCAAGGTCCAGGGTCAGATGGCGCGGAATGCTAACACCGCATTAAAGGCACGGTCAAGCAGGAATGTGGTTATTACTAGCCTCTAAAATCAAGGACTTAGCAGATAAACAAAAAGTGAGGTTGAAGTTACACGCCGGGCATTGCAGGCGCGGCGGGGTCCATGCAGATTGCATGAACCTTGCTTTGCTGGGCCCGCCGGGGTTCGAAAGAAGCATAGGTAAGAAAGTTCAGCCAAGAGGAGACAGACGATGAATCAGATCGATGGAAAGACTTTGAAAATAGCGCGAAGCGGGCGAGTTTGCGCGCTCGCGCTATTGTTGGGATTGGGTCTTATGCTGACGGCAACCGGGGCCAAAGCCGGTTGCGCTATTCCCGCCAAAGCGGGAGCCGCCCCGGCCATTCCGTTCGCCAGCCCGAACGGGGATGAAGAATGGAAGGAGCACGCCAGCATCGTGGGTTTGTGGCATGTGATCTACACCGGAACTTACAACGACAATTTCCCTCCGGGCGGGCCATACCCCCCGACACCGTTCCAGTTCCTGGAGTCGTTCAAGACCTGGCACGCGGACGGAACTGAATTTGAAAATGCATTTTTGCCACCCACGGGCGGGAATATCTGTTTTGGAGTTTGGAAGGAAGAGGGCAAGGGCACGGTCAAGCTGCACCACATCGGTTTAATGTTCAACGCGGACGGGACGCCCTCCAGCATCTTCACTGTGGACGAAATGAACACGGTCTCGCCCGATGGCAAAACTTACAAAGGCACGTTCGACTTCAAACTGTGGCCTCCCACTTACGCGGTGGTAGGCACGGGCAAGCCGATCTCCGAGGTACGAGGAAAAACGCTGGCAACACGGATCAGCGTCGAGTGACGAAGCAACTTTTTTCTGTTTCGGTGCAATGACCAGTGCAGAATACGGCCCACGCTTTTGCAGGCAGAGAGCGTGGGCCGCGTCTTTGCGGTTGAGATGCGATCACTAAGCTCGGGACAAGCCCTTCGAAGCTCAGGGCA
This sequence comes from Candidatus Acidiferrales bacterium, assembly GCA_963759275.1. GTDB lineage: Bacteria > Acidobacteriota > Terriglobia > Acidiferrales > UBA7541 > Acidiferrum. The sequence goes on from CAVWYZ010000011.1 coordinate 497,307, forward strand.
AGCCGGGGTTACACAGGAGATGCGGCAGCTGGGCTGCCGCTTTTTGTGCGCGATGAGGTGGCAATCTCGAAAGCGGGAGCTGGGCTCCCGCACTCCATAGGCAGGCGGCGCCGCGAACACAGGCTGAAGAGTGTGCTGCTACGAGGAAAGGCAGGCGGCGTAAAGCCGCCCCTACAGAGGCAATTATGACTAATGCCGTGTTGGTGTAGCGGGCAGGTTGGAGCCTATACGATCTACTCCATGCGGTAGTTGGGGGCTTCTTTGGTGATGACCACGTCGTGGACGTGGGATTCGCGGAGGCCTGCGGCGGTGATGCGGATGAAGCGAGATTTCTGAGTGAGTTCTTTGATGGTGTTGGCTCCGACGTAGCCCATACCGGATTTGAGGCCGCCGACGAGTTGGTCGGTTAGACCGGCGAGCGGACCTTTGTAGGCGACGCGCCCTTCGACACCTTCGGGGACGGATTTGCCGCGCTCGGCACCTTCTTGCGAATAGCGATCGGCGGAGCCTGCTTCCATGGCGCCGGTGGAACCCATGCCGCGATACGACTTGAAAGTACGACCCTGATAGAGAATGGTTTCGCCGGGAGCTTCTTCGGTGCCGGCGAAGAGGCTGCCAATCATAACGGCGCTGGCGCCGGCGGCGATAGCTTTGGTGATGTCGCCAGAATATTTGATGCCGCCATCGGCGATGATGGCGACGTTGGTGCCTTCGGCAGCGCGCGCGGCTTCCATGACGGCGGTGAGTTGCGGAACACCGGCACCGGTGACGACGCGGGTGGTGCAGATGGAGCCCGGACCGATACCAACCTTCAAGCCATCAATTCCCAGCGAGATTAATTCTTTTGCGCCTTCGTAGGTGGCGACATTGCCGGCGATGACTTGCATTTCGGGAAGGCGATGACGGATGGCTTTGATGGCTTCGATTACGCGCTCGGTGTGACCATGGGCGGTGTCGATGGCGAGGACGTCGGCGCCGACTTTGGCCATGTCTACAGCACGTTCGAGGAAATCGCCGGTAGCCCCGACTGCGGCGCCTACGCGGAGGCGGCCGTGGTCGTCTTTGGCGGAACGAGGATATTCGAGTTTTTTCTGAATGTCTTTTACGGTGATGAGACCTTTGAGGTTGAAATCCTGATCGACGACGAGAAGTTTTTCGATGCGGTGCTTCTGAAGAATTTTTTCGGCTTGTTCGAGAGTGGTGCCGACGGGAACGGTGACCAGATTGTCTTTGGTCATGACCTGGCCGACGAGTTGGCCATGATTTTTTTCGAAGCGAAGATCGCGATTGGTGAGGATGCCGGTGAGACGCGTGCCGCGGGTGACGGGAAGGCCGGAGATGCGGTATTTGGTCATGATCTCGAGAGCCTGGCGAATGGTGATGTCTGGGGAGATGGTGACGGGGTCGACGATCATGCCGGATTCGGAACGTTTGACGCGATCGACTTCTTCGGCCTGGCGATCGAGAGACATGTTGCGATGAATGATGCCGATGCCGCCCTGGCGCGCGATGCCGATGGCAAGACGAGATTCCGTGACGGTATCCATGGCGGCGGAAGCGAGAGGGATGTTGATGGTGAGTTTGCGAGTGAAGCAGGTGGTGGTGTCGACGTCGGTGGGAAGCACGGAGGAGCGGCCGGGCTGGAGAAGGACGTCGTCGAACGTAAGACCTTCGGGGATGGGACCGTCAATCATTGAAGACCTCGCGGTGAAATGGGTGGCGCGGGTGCGACGCGCAGGTGGACCGGCCCCTGGAAACTCGGGGCAAGCGGGAGCGCCTGCGCCACGAGAAGGAAAACCCAAGATGCCGGCCTGAAGGCACGGCGCTACAAAAGGACAGAAATGACGCAGCCCAGCGGGTGGGCGCTGGGCCGGTGGATGAATGCAACCGATCGAAAAAATGAGTCACGGTGAAACTTCTATTTTAGGGAGGGAGAGGGGTTGGGTCAAGGTGGGTGTGAAGCTGATTCAGTGGCGCGGCTGTGGCGCGTGGAAGAAAATGATGGCGCGGTGGAAAGTGTAAAAGCGGCGGCTGGGCCGCCGCACTCCACAAGAAAGGCGAGAAACTTCTGGAGGTGGAACGCGTCAGGTTAGGGTTTGCTGGGTTGGGCGACGTGAGGAGCGCAGCGGTGGCGGATTTTGGCGATGAAGGCGGTCTTGTCTTTTTGCATTTCGTGGATGAGGGCTTGATTTTCGGTGCGTTCGTGAGTGCCGGCCCAGAGAACCATTTCGGTGAGCACGGGAGCAAGGTCGAGTCCTTTGGGAGTGAGGAGATAGATGAGCTTGCGGCCGTCGGAGGGATCGGGGCGGGTGGTGATGATGCCGTAACATTCGAGGCGACGCAGGCGGTCCGCGAGAATGTTGGTAGCGGGGCGCTCGTAGGAGTTAAGAAATTCTTTGAAAGTCCGGGAGCCGAGCAGCATCATGTCGCGAATGATGAGGAGCGACCAGCGATCGCCGAGCATTTCGATGGAAGCGTTAAGGGGACACCCGGAGCGGCGTTTGGGAAGCGGCTTCCTTCTGGGCATAAAGGAAGGGTAGCATATTGTCACTTGCAATACGCAAGTAAGTTGGGGCAGACTGCGGGGACTCGCCGCGGAGACGCGGAGAGCGCAGGGGAATGGGAGTAGAAAAGCTCTCGGTTATGGTGGGAGGCAGGAAGCGGTTGAGATCCTTCACCCGCAGGGAACGCGGGTTCAGAGATGACAGTAGGTTTGACTGCGGTGAATTGAGGAACGAAGGAGACAGAAATGAGCGGAGTTAGAGTGCTGGTGGGGACGAAGAAGGGCGCGTTTGTGCTGACTTCGGATGGGATGAGGAAGAAGTGGGAAATTGGGGGGCCACACTTTGCGGGGTGGGAAATTTATCACATGAAGGGATCGCCGGCAGATCCGCAGCGGGTGTATGCATCGCAGACGAGTGGATGGTTTGGGCAATTGGTCCAGCGCTCGAATGACGGCGGAAAAACCTGGGAACCGGTGGACAACAAGTTTGTGTATGACGGACATGCGGGAACGCACCAGTGGTACGACGGGACGCCGCACCCGTGGGAGTTTAAGAGGGTGTGGCATCTGGAGCCGTCGCTGAAGGATCCGGACACGGTGTATGCGGGAGTGGAAGACGCGGCATTGTTCCGGACGACGGATGGGGGAAAGAGTTGGGGGGAGTTGAAGGGATTGCGGGAGCACGGAACCGGTCCGGCATGGCAGCCGGGTGCGGGAGGAATGTGCCTGCACAGCATTATTGTCGATCCGAAAAATCCCGAGCGGATTTTTATTGCGATTTCGGCGGCGGGAGCATTTCGCACGGACGACGGCGGGAAAAGTTGGAAGCCGATCAATAAGGGATTGTATTCGAAATACATTCCGGACCCGACGGCGGAAGTGGGGCACTGCGTCCATCACATTGCGATGAATCCGAAGCGGCCGGGCGTGCTGTTTATGCAGAAGCATTGGGACGTGATGCGGAGCGACAACGCGGGTGAGTCGTGGGAAAAGATCAGCGGAAATCTGCCGACGGATTTTGGATTCGTGATTGACGTACACGCGCACGAGCCGGAAACGATTTTCGTGGTGCCGATCAAGAGCGACTCGGAACATTTTCCGATGGATGGGAAGTTGCGGGTGTACCGCAGCAAGTCTGGCGGGAATGAATGGGAAGAGTTGAAGAAGGGCTTGCCGGAGAAGGATTGTTACGTGAACGTGCTGCGGGACGCGATGGCGGTGGACCAGTTGGAGCAGTGCGGCGTGTATTTCGGGACCACGGGTGGGCAAGTGTACGCGTCGGCGGACGGCGGGGATACGTGGAACGCGATTGTGCGAGATTTGCCGGCGGTACTGTCGGTGGAGGTGCAGACGCTGTCATGATCCGCGTAGTGTTGCCGGCTCATTTGCGAAATCTGGCGCGGGTGAGTGAGGAAGTGGAGTTGGAAATTGCGGGAGTGGTGACGCAGCGGTCGATGCTGGATGCGCTGGAAGCACGCTTTCCGATGCTGCGGGGGACGATCCGGGATCATGTGACGCAACAGCGGCGGCCGTTTTTGCGATTTTTTGCGTGCGAGGAAGATTTGTCGCACGAATCGCCAGATGCGGAATTGCCGGAAGCGGTGGCGCGAGGAGAAGAACCGTTGCTGATAATTGGGGCGATCGCGGGAGGATAAGCGAAGAGAAAGGCGAAGGAGTGCAAGAGTCTCGGAGAAGAGAGGAAGACCCAGAGAGCCGGCAAGGATGCCGGCGCTACGTGGGAGAGAAGCGAGGAGAGAGGCGAAGCAGTGCAAGAGTGTAAGAGTGCAAGAACGCGAACTCTTGCACTTCACTGACGGGAGGCGACGATACGAGAATTATTTTACGGGTGAGCGGAATGTTTGGAAGGCGTGAGTGGATGGCGCAGGCGAGGACGATGTCGGTTGTTGGAAGAAGCCTCGGCGCAGGAATCCTTGTCGTGGCTGTGCTGTGCGGCGTTGTGGGGCTAGCGCGAGCGCAGGATGCGAAAGGGAAGTATCCGAGGATGGCTGGTATTGAGCAATACCGATCAGCGAATGCGGCCGACGAGATCGCTCTAGCGCGCAGCGCAGCGCCCGCAGCGATTTCCGGGGATGCCGAGGTGCTGATTCTGGGTAGTCATGGGTACGAAAGCGCGGTCAAAGGGAAGAATGGTTTTGTGTGCATTGTGGAACGGTCATGGGCTACGGACTTCGACGACGCGGAATTCTGGAATCCCAAGATTCGCGCGCCGATCTGCTTCAATGCTCCGTCCGTGCGGTCGGTACTTCCGCCTTATTTGAAACGAACGGAATGGGTTCTGGCAGGCGTGGCGAAAGAACAGATGGTCGATCGCATCAAGTCTGCGATTGCCGCGAAGACATGGCCGGCTCCGGAACCTGGCGCGATGTGTTACATGCTGTCGAAGGAAGGATACCTGGGCGACGGGGCGGGTCATTGGCATCCGCACCTTATGTTTTTTTATCCGCGCACCGAAGATTCGGTTTGGGGAGCGAACCTGAAAGGTTCTCCGGTATTGGCGCACCAGAGCGAGGTCGATCGGGTTACGGCATTTTTCATTCCCGTCCTCAAGTGGTCCGATGGAACGCTGGGGCCTACCGAAATGCCGTGAGGGAAGTCCCGTGAGTGTGCTCCTCGCGCGGGGAGATTAAGCATTACTCGCTGCTCATGGCCAGGAGCCAGAAGATGAGGGTGCCGACGGAGCAGATGGGGGCGAGCCAGCGAAGGGGATTGGCGCGGCCGGAGCCGGCAACGGCGAAGAAGATTCCGGCGATGGAGAGCAGACAACCGCAGGCATAAATTTTCAGAAGTGTGGGATCGTGCAACGGGAAATTGTGGATGAAGCGCGCGTAGATATGCGTGGCGATGGCGAGCGCGGCCGAAGCGGTGGCGAGAGAGAAGCCGAGTAAAGAGAAGGTAGAAGAGCGAGCGCGGGGAATTTCCTGCGGATGTTGCGACCAGCGGACCCAGCCCCAGAGAAGCAAAGCGGGAATCACGAAGGTAGTGGCGACAGCAATAAACCACAGGATGGACGCGAGCATTCTGCTCTGGTGTAGACCTCGGACAACATTATGGCGCGGGAGCGTGGAAATTCCCACCGCGGAGGCGCGAAACGAGTAAGACAAGCGCGCTTCGCGGGTCGGAGTCAATTGCGCAGGGGTTGAGAGCCTTCGCTTCGCTCTGGATGACAGGCTTTGCCGGTGGCACGGGGAATGGCGCGGCCACCAGCCTAGGGAAAGAAAAACGCGGGTGGGTGAAAAAAGGGCTTGACATATTCCCATATGGGAATATATTGAGAGCATGGCACGAGCGGCAACAACGTCAGATGCGTTCAATGCGGTGGCGGAACCCCACCGGCGCGAGATTCTGAACTTTTTGCTGATGCAAGAACGGCCGGTGAACGACATCGTGGATACGCTGGGGATGGAGCAGCCGTCGGTATCGAAGCATCTGCGCGTGTTGCGGCAAGTGGGTTTGGTGGCGGTGCGAAGGGAAGGGCGACAAATGATGTATCGAACTAATGCGGAAGGGATTCGGCCGTTGCATGAATGGACGCAGACGTTTGAGCGGATGTGGAAGCACCAGTTGGGGCGGATCAAGGAGCAAGCGGAGGCGAAGAAGCAGTGAGGAAGTGGCCCTTCGCGGAGTTCGCTCAGGGCAAGCGAGTGGCGAGTGGCGAGTGGCGAGAGAAGAGAGATTTCTCACGTTTTTCGAAATGACGAGATCGTTCTTGGGAGAAAGCAAAGATTAACGCAGAGAGCACGGAGGGAACGCAGAGGGCACGGAGAATGGGGAGAGTTCGGGATTTCGTAATGCTTACATAAGGAGGAAATATGGCTGGGACGGCACAGAAGATTGAAGATTTCACGTTGACGGTGACGCTGGAGACGCACGTAAAGGCGGGACTGGAAGCTACGTTTGCGGCGGTGGTGGATCAGTTGGGGCCGCTGAATCAGACGCCGGAAGGCGTGGGGTTGCAAATGAAGCTAGAGGACTGGCCGGGCGGGCGGTGGTACCGCGATCTGGGAAATGGCAATGGCCATTATTGGGGGACGGTGCAGGCGATCAAGAGGCCGACACTGCTGGAGATTTGCGGACCGTTGTTTGCATCGTACCCGCTGATTTCGAATGTGCAGTACCGGTTGAGCGAAGAGAAGGACGGGACGCTGATCAAGTTTCGTCATACCGCGTTCGGATTTATGGAGGAACAGCACCGGATGGGAGTAACGAAGGGTTGGACGAATATGTTGAACCGGATGCGGGCGCAGGCGGAAGGGAAGTTGGCGCAGTAAGGGGGGAAGAAGAAGACCCGAGAGCGGCAGGGATGCCGGCGCTAGCGCAGGAGGAAAACGAAGAAGTGAAATAGTGAAATAGTGAAATAGTGAAGGAAGGTCGGCAAGACCGGTTGATTTTGCGGACATGGGGTCCAGCAGTGCTGGACCCCTACGAAGAGGGAGGGAAAATGTGCCCGGCATGTTTGGCGACGATTTCGATGATTGTGGCGGGCGTGGTCTCCACGGGTGGGGTGACGGCGCTGGCGGCGAAGGGGTGGCAGCGAAGGAAAGAGGCGAAGGAATCCGGTGGGGAGAGCGCGAGTGGAGACGAGAAGCAGTTTTCCATTCTAGAAAAAAAGGAGAATGAGCAATGACGCAGAGGACGATGGAACGAGCGAAAGTGGCGACGAGAGACGAATGGCTGGCGGCGCGGAAGGAATTGCTGGCGAAGGAGAAGCAGCATACGCGAGCGGGCGACGCGTTGGCGGCGGAACGGCGGAACTTGCCGTGGGTGAGAGTAGAAGAGGAGTACGCGTTCGATACGCCGAGCGGGAAGAAGAAGCTGGCGGAGTTGTTCGAAGGGCGCAGCCAGCTGATTGTGTATCACTTCATGTTTGGGCCGGACTGGGAAGAGGGCTGCCCGAGCTGCTCGATCCTGGGCGATCACATTGATGGCAGCGTGATGCATTTGGCGAATCGCGACGTGACGCTGATAGCGGTGTCGCGCGCGCCGCTGGCGAAGATCGAGGCATTCAAGAAGCGGATGGGCTGGAGGTTTAAATGGGCGTCGTCGTTCCAAAGCGCATTCAACTGGGATTACCACGTTTCGTTCACGAAGGAAGAAGTGGAGAAGAAGGAGATGTACTACAACTTCGGCCGGGGAGCTTTTCCGAGTGAAGAAGGGCCGGGCGTCAGCGTGTTTTATAAGAATGCGAACGGCGAGGTGTTTCATACGTACTCGTCGTACGGACGCGGCCCAGAACCGCTGATGGGCGTGTACAACTATCTGGACCTGACGCCGCGGGGAAGACACGAGGAAGGTTTGCCGTTCCCGATGGCGTGGAGAAGACACCACGACAAGTATGAGCAGGACTATTACGTAGACGGGCCTGCGGCAAGTTTACTGGAGCAGAAGGCGAAGAGCGCGGGTGGGTCGTGCTGCTGCGGGGAACATAAGGCGTAGTTAGCGCTGGAGGATTTGCGAGACGAGCCGGGGCGCGAGGTGCGCTCCGGTTTTGTTTTTGGGGAGGCAAAGAAGCAAAGAAGCAAAGAAGCTAAGAAGCTAAGAAGTGCAAGAGTGACACCCAGGAGGATCTCTCAGGCCATTTGGGTAAAGCCAAGAAATTGGGTTGGCCGACCGCCTCGGAAGGCGGTCCCTACATAGGAAAAGGCGGGTGGCGCTGCGGGGCGTGACTGGCGCTAGAGGTGAGAGGTGAGGATTCACGGAAAGGGAGGCGTTATGGAATGGGCAGGTTGGGTAAGATGTTGGGATGCGAAGAAAAATGGCGGTGGGATGGTTTGTCTGGATGGCGGCGGTTGGTGTTTGTGCGGCGCAATCGGGGAAAGCGCCAACGCCAGAGATTGTGCGGCTGGACGGAACGAAGATAACGACCGTGGAAGCAGACGCGTTTGCGAAGAAGACGCTGGAGGGTGCGCACGTGACCGGGGCGCAGATCGCGGTAGTGGAGAAAGGGAAATTGGTGTGGAGCTCGGCGTATGGATTGCGGAGGCGTGAGCCAGCGTTGCCGATGGAGCGGGACACGACGACGTGGGCGGCGTCGATCACGAAGGGAGTATTTGCGACGTACGTGATGCAGTTGGTGGAGCGCGGGGAGTTTGATCTGGATAAGCCGGTGGCGCAGCAATTGCCGTTACCGCTATCGAATTACGAGGCGTACCGAGAAAAAGCGGAAGATCTCGCGAAGGATCCGGAGTGGGCAAGGGTGACGCCGCGAATGTTGCTGTCGCACAGATCAGGGTTGGCGAACTTCGCGTCCATCGAGCCGGATAAGAAGATGCATTTGCACTTCAAGCCGGGAACGCAATTCTTGTATTCGGGAGAGGGCATCAACCTGGTGCAGTTTGTAATTGAAGAGCAGAAAAAGAAGACGCTGGATGTGTTGATGCAGGAAGCGATTTTCGGGCCGCTGGGAATGACGAGGACGGGGATTATCTACCGGAAGGAGTTTGAAGAGAATGTAGCGGACCGGTACGACTTGAACGAGAAGTTCCGGTCGAAGACGCAGCGATTTCCGGCGCGAGCGGCGGGATCGATGACCACAAGCGCGGAGGATTTATCGCGATTTGCGGGGGCGTTGTTGGCGGGAAAGATTGTGAAGAAGTCGACGAGGAAGAAGATGCTGAAGCCGGTGATCCAGATACGGTCACTGCACGAATTTGCGTTGGCGGCGAATGAGGGGGAAGGAAAAGAAGCGGCGGAGGTGGGGCTGGCGTACGGAATTGGCTGGGGATTGCTGACGAAGACGCGGTATGGGCCGGCGTTCTTCAAAGAGGGCCACGGCGATGGGGCGCAGAATTACATGATCTGTTTCGAGAAGAAGCAGAGCTGCATGATTGTGCTGACGAACAGCGATAACGGGGAGCTGGCGTTTCAGGCGCTGCTGGAGAAGATTTTTGGGGATGATGTGACGCCGTGGGAGTGGGAGGGGTACACGAAGAGCTACATTGAGGAGAGCCGGAAGGAGCAGTGAGGGGTGCGTCGTGACTTGTGATTCGTGACTCGTGACTCGTGGGAAGAGCCTGGAGGGAATCGGAGTTGGGCGGCAAGACGCGGGGATCGAAGAGGGATTCCTCGCTGTGCTCGGAATGACGGGATTTTTGGTGATTTCACTGCGTTTTCTTGCCGCAAGCAGTTTCGGGATGATGGGCTCATTTTTTGGAGATTCATGCTAAACAGAAAGAGCCGCGGGGGCGGCTCCTTTTTTTTGTGCGAAGACGGTGATGAGTTTTTGTGGCGATGGTTGGAAAAGGCCGCAGAACTCGCTAACCCGCCTTCGCAATCGCTTCGGCGGGCAGGCTCGCCCTGCGCTACAGGGTTGCCGAGGTTACGGCTTGGCGATCTTGTTGGAATTGCGGGTAATCATGTTGGACATGGTTTCGGATTGCGGGGCCATGAAGTGAATGACTGTTTTTTTGAGTTGAGTTGGGTTGGGGAAAGCCGAGACGAACCGACGGACTGCGAGGAGCGGGCACACCGGAAGAGCAAGGCAGCCGGCGTAACCGTTCGGAACGTACAGGACAGGACGCCGCCTCTACGCGAATGAGATCGGGATCGAGGCAAGACGCGGGAGTGAACCCGGCTTTGCAGCACGAAGAACAACTGACGGTGTGGCTGGAATTGTAGGGGGCGCGAGCCTGGAATAGAGTTAAAGGATGGAGAAGAAGGAAATGAGGTTTGAGCCGCACCGGTGGCTGCGGAGTGGACATGCGCAGACGATTGGAGCGGCGTTTGTGCGGCGGACGTTTCGGTTGCCGGAAGGGGAGGAGAGGCTGTTTCGCGTGGATGCGGAGAGCCAGTTGCGAGGGGTGTGCCATTGGCAAACGGAAACGCCGCAGGGCTCGCAGAATCGCCCTGCGCTACAGGAGCGGCGGAAGGATGTGCCGGTGGTTGTGGTGGTGCACGGGTTGGAGGGTTCGTGCGATTCGAATTACGCGCGCGGAATTGCGGACAAGGCCTGGGCACGAGGATTTCACGCGGTGCGGTTGAATCAGAGGAATTGCGGCGGGACCGAGCGGCTGACGCCAACCTTATATAACAGCGGATTGAGCGACGATTACCGCGCGGTGCTGGAGGATTTGATTGCGGAAGGCTTCCAGAAGATTTTCTTTGTGGGCTACTCGATGGGCGGGAACCTGGTGACGAAGATGGCGGGGGAATTAGGGGAACGCGCGCCGAATGAATTGCGAGGGCTGGTGGCAGTGTGTCCGGCACTGGATTTGTCGGCGTGCGCGGATGCGTTGGAAGAGAGAGCGAATTATCTGTATCAACGGCACTTTGTGCGGGGGCTGATGGAACGGTACCGCAGGAAGAACGAATTATTTCCGGGGCGTTATGCGCAAAACGGATTTGGAAAGATTCGGACGGTGCGGGAGTTCGACGATGCGATAACCGCGCCGTGTTTTGGGTACAAGGATGCGGAAGAATATTACGAGGCGGCGGGAGCGAAGAAAGTGATTGAGAAGGTGACGGTGCCGGTGCTGATGATTACGGCGCAGGATGATCCGTTCGTGCCATACGTTTCGTTCCTGGCGGCGCGGGTGGAGGCGAATCCGCAGGTGCGGTTTGTGGCGCCGGAACATGGAGGACATTGCGGATTTGTGTCGAGATGGAGCGGGGAAGAGCGATTTTGGGCGGAGGAGCGGGCGGTGGAGTTTGTGGGGGAGGTGGCGGGTGCGGCGTGAAGTTAAGCGATACAGATATCAGCGATCTGATATCAGATATCAGAAAGCGAAGAAAGGATTTCGGAGCCTGCCTCTAGCCCACGGGATGTTCGAGAGAAATCTGGAAACCGGGAGTTAGGAGTTGAGCGGGGCCGGTTGTGGAGATGGCCATGAGGTCTTCGCAGCGAATGCCGAATTCGCCGGGGATGTAGATGCCGGGTTCGTTGGAGAAGGTCATGCCGGGCTCGAGGACGGTTTTGCTGCCGCGAACAAGATAAGGATGCTCGTGGCCGTCGAGGCCGATGCCGTGGCCGAGGCGATGGACGAAGAACTTGTAGCCGGGGCCAAAGCCGGCGGAAGTGATTACGGAGCGGGCAGCATCGTCAATAGAGCCGGAGAGTTTTCCTGGTTGGGCGGCGGCGAGTGCCGCATTTTGTGCGTTGCGAATGGCGGTGTAGGCGCGCTGCATTTTTTCCGTTGGCTTGCCCAGGATGCTGGTGCGGGTGACATCGGATTCGTAGCCTTCGACGAGGCAGCCGCCGTCGATAAGGATCACATCCCCTTCCTTTAGAGTTTGCGGCTGACGACTGCCGTGCGGGAGCGCTGCGGAAGCGCCAAGCAGAACGAGGGCGTAGCCGCGGAGATTCATTTTGGCGTAAGCCGCGGTGACCAGGTGGCTGATTTCTTCTTCGGACATTCCTTCTTTCACATTTTCAAAAACGAGACGGTAGACGTCGCAGGTGGCTTGGCAGGCGAGGCGCAGGAGTTCGAGTTCGTGCGGAGATTTGCGCGCGCGGCAAGCGATGGTGATGGGATCGGCGGAGACGCAGTCGAAGGCCGGAGCGGAAGCGCGGAAATGATCGTAGAACGTGAAAGGAAAAGCCTCTTCGATACCGATGCGGCCAGAGCGGAGATTTTTATCAGCGAGCGCCGAGGCGATGAGATTCGTGGGGATTTCATCTTCCTGCCAGACGCGAACTTCGATGGGATAGCGCATGAGTTCGCGCATGCGGCCTTCTTCGAATGCGGGGGAGATGAGCAGCGGAGCGCCGGTACGAGGAATGATGAGAGCGAGGAGTCGTTCACTGAGTCCCCAACGAATGCCGGTGAAATAGTAAAGAGAAGTGCCGGGACCGAGGAGCAGGGCGTCGAATTTTGGGTCGAGGGAGGACATGAGTTCCTGCGCGTAAAGGAGACGAAAGTGGAACTCGTCGGGAGTAATGGGATGGACGCGATCGCCTAGAGGTTTGAGGGAGGAGAAGGAAGGCGGCAGTTGCGGGGCTTGCGCGCGAGCGGGGATGGCCGCGGCTAGCGTGGAAGCGGCGGCGGACGATTGCAGAAAACGGCGGCGCGAGAAATTTTGGGTGGTCATGGGGTAAGAGGATGCCAAGAAAAAAAGAAGCAAAGAAGCAAAGAAGCAAAGAAGCAAAGAAGCAGCTGTCTACTCGAAGGGTGCCAAGATCACGCTGGAGCGTGGTTCAGGATAGCGCGCGAGATTTTTGTATGGAGAGTTTGGGGCGATTGTGGATTCGTTTAGACCTGGGCTGAGAGCCGGTTGGAAGCCAGCGTTACCAGTTTCCGAATGGCGCTACCTGGTTCGGGGGTCCTGTTTTGGTGGGTTCAGGGATTTTGTTATGGCGGAGGAGTTTGGGCGGAGTTGGAGTACGGGGGTGGCGAACTGAACGGAGTTGACGGGTGCGCGTTCGTGAGAGGGGAGGGGACGTAAGGGCAATGAAATTGAGATGTTACGCTGGGAGAGAGTCGTAGGATCACAGGGTGTAGGGAATTCCGAAAATCATAGAAAGTACGGAGAAGCGTAGGGAAGGGGGTGAGAATTTAGTTGAGTGACAAGAATAAGTTCTCAATGGCAAGAAAACATTGAGGTTAATTTGAGTTAATGAATGAAATTGTGCGCCGGTTTGGAAAGGCGATTGCAGATGGTAACGCCAACGGTTGCTTTTTCTGTAAGGCGTGAGGATTCGTTCGAAAACTAAGACTTAGGGTACCGCGCTCGGAGTGGGGAATCCGCCCGAGATTCGGTTTACGGGTTCCCTAAGAGAACGACTGAAGCCTTACTGCTCGAACTTAGCTTTCTCAGGAGGCGGTATGAAGCAGCGTTATCAGGGAATTACGGGTTGGTTGTGCGCAGCCTTGCTATTGTTCAGCCTCTTGCTGGTTGGCGTGGCGCAATCGCAGGTCATCAGTGGCGACGTTGTGGGCACGATCGTAGATAAGACCGGCGCCGCAGTTCCAAACGCGAAGGTAAGAGCGCTGAACGTTAATACCGGAGCGCAACTCGAGACCACAGCCAACGGAACAGGTGAATACCATTTCGGTAACTTGCCTGTGGGCACTTATAACATTTCCGCGACCGCAGCGAGCTTTGCGACCACGACGATAAACGGATTTCACGTGGAATTAAACAAATCGGCTACCTTGGTGATCACTTTGGAAGTCAGCGCGACGGCAACGTCGATCGAAGTGGTTGGCGGTGTGACGCCGCTGGATACGACGACGTCGCAAGTGGCCACCACGTTCGAGGACGCCTCGACCCTACCGTCGGCCACATCGGGGTCTGGTGTGCTGAACCTGTCTCTCTTGAGTGCTGGCGTCGGAACGAGCGGCGGAGTAGGCGCCGGTTCGGGACCATCGGTGGGAGGACAACGGCCGCGCAATAACAACTTTACGATCGAAGGAGTAGACAACAACGACAAGGGTGTGACGGGTCCGTTGGTGTTCGTTCCGAACGATGCGGTGGCGGAGTTTTCGTTGTTGCAGAACAACTTCTCGCCCGAATTCGGCCATTCGTCTGGAGGGCAGTTCAATACGGTAGTGAAGAGCGGAACTAATACATTCCACGGGATGGCGTACATCTACAACGACAACCGAAACTACAATGCTCTGGATACGTTGCAGGCGATTGAGGGTTTTACCTCCGTGCCGCGTTATGACTTCAACCGCATTGGCGGCCAGGTCGGCGGGCCGGTAATAAAGAACAAGCTGTTCTTCTTCGTGAACTACGAATACGATCCGCTCGGGCAAGCGGGAGGAGCGGGAGCGGTTTGTGCGCCAACGGCGGCCGGCTATACAGCAATCAACGCTTATCCAGGGTTGTCGGCGAACAACGTATCAATTTTAGAGAAGTACGTTCCGGCAGGAACTCTTGCGAATTCGAGTTGCGCACCGCTTCCTTTTCCGAATCCAACCGATCCGGCAGCGCCGGCCATTTCGATTCCGACGGCAGGGATCGCGGTGGTCTCGCCGAGTTACCAGAACGGGAAGTACATCACGGCGAGCATGGACTATGACTTTTCGCAAAAAGACCAATTGCGTGGCCGGTATATCTACAACAGCGTGATTGGGATTGACACGGCGGCAAACCTGCCGGTTTTCTTTACATCAGTACCGAACAAGTACGACCTGGTGGCCATTAACGAGTACCACCAGTTCAGCGCAAACGTGCAGAACGAACTGCGAATTGGCTACAATCGGTATTCGAATGAATTTCCAGCAGGTAATTTCTCGTTTCCGGGGCTGGACAGTTTTCCCAATTTGCAATTTAACGACCTTAACTCGTTGCAGGTAGGGCCGGACCCGAACGCACCGCAAAGCACCGTTCAGAACACGTATCAATTAAGCGAAGCACTCTCGTGGACCAAGGGAGTACATTCGTTGAAGTTCGGCGTGGAGGGACGCAAACTGATCGCGCCGCAGACGTTCACGCAGCGGTCCCGGGGCGACTACGAATACAATTCGACTCTGCTGTACCTGCAAGACGGGCTTCCCGATTACCTGGCGGAGCGCAGCGGCGGGAACGCGGTGTACTACGGCGACCAAGCAGCTGTTTATTGGTATGTGAATGACAACTGGCGCATTAAGCCGAACCTGACAATAAATTTGGGAGTCCGTTATGAATACACGACGGTTCCCTATACGGAACGGCTGCAGAAGTTGAACGCGATCGCCAGTGTTCCTGGGCTCGTGGATTTCCGGGAGCCAAACCCGGCCACAAACAACTGGGCGCCGCGCATCGGCTTTGCGTACTCGCCCGGTCATGACGGGAAGACCTCTATTCGCGCGGGCTTCAGCGAGGCCTACGACATCCTATATGACAACCTTGGGTTGCTATCTTTGCCGCCGCAGCTAAGTTCAACGATTGACTGTGCGCCGGTCGGCAATTACGCGTGCCCGAGTCCGTTTCTTGCTGGCGGAGGAATTCCTGCTGGAAAGGGAGGAGTGACCACATTCCCCGATCAGGCGAGCGCGGCGCTGTCGACCTCAGCCTATATTCCAGACGTAAAGAGCCCCAAATCGATCAACTGGACACTGGGCATTGAGCACGCCTTCGGAAACGACTACACGTTGGAAGTCCGCTATCTAGGAGATCGCGGAATTCATTTGCCGACGCAGAACCGCCTCAATGATCAGGCACAGGTGAACAGCTCGGTATTCCTGCCGACGTACTTGAAAACGCCGAGTCAGGCCGCTCTCAACGCACTCCCGTATGATTTGAACGGGATCTTGAACGGGGCCTATGGCAACGGAGACGGTCTAGTTCCCGCTTGGGAGAACGCCAATTTCTACGGCAGTTACGTGGTTGGTTTCATGCCTTGGGCGTCCTCGACGTACCATGGCTTGGCGACGCAGTTGACCAAACGCATGAGTAATGGCCTGCAGTTCGTAGGTTCGTATACGTTCAGCAAGACCATCGACGACGCGACGGCGGACGTGTTCAGTACCGTACTGGCGCCCCGTCGTCCACAAGACTTCCGGGATGTTTCCGCAGATTACGCGAATTCGATCCTTGATCACCGGAACCGGTTCACGCTTGGTTTAATGTACGATGTGCCGTTCTTCAAGAATGGCAATTGGATGATGAAGAACCTGGTGGGCAATTGGACCATCGCTCCGCTGTACACCGTTCAGTCTGGGCAGTGGGTCACTGCGCAGAACGGGATTGATTCGAATCTAAACGGTGACTCTGCACCGGACCGTCCCGTGTTCAATGGTGCCGGGGTTTCTGGAACGGGAAGCGGAGTAATTCCACTGTGCAACAGCAGCGTAGCTCCCGGCAGCTGCCCGACAACCGTGGATGCGGCAGCGGCGAATCCAGCGGGTGTTGTTGGTTATGTTGCCCAGAATCCCAGTGCGCAGTATATCCTAGCTGGATATGGAGCGCGGGGCACGGCGGGACGCAGCACGCTGAAATTGCAGGCGATAAACGACATAGATATCACTCTTTCCAAGAACCTGAACATCACCGAGCGTTTCAAAGTGCAGTTCATGGGCCAGGCATTCAATTTGTTTAACCACCCGCAGTACGTAGGCGGTTATTTGAATGATGTCGGGTCGGTGGGCTACACCGGGTCAGAGCGGAACATGCTCATTCCAACGAGCAGTTCGTTTAACCAGCCGCAAGACGTGTTTTCGAGCAATCCACGCACGTTGCAGCTAGTACTCAAGTTCATCTTCTAAACGATCGGTCTTCGTCCAAGAAGAATAGGTAAGAGAGGCGTCCCGGTTCTCCGGGATGCCTCTTTCATTTTGACTTCGTGAATAGGAGCTGTCTCGGCGCGGTGATCCAGATCGATGAAGGGAATTTAGGAGCTCCTGGGAGAAGTGATCCGCAGCACAGTGGAAGTTCCATCCGGAAACGCTTCCACCGTCCGCCTCTTTCGTTGCACTCGATCTTCGCTTTAACTCCAAGTCGTCCCAGAAACAGATAAGTGGTGGTTGCCTTCCATCGGTCACTTGCCAGTTATCGCCGCCGGTAGCGTTCGATAATCGCCTCAGAAGACAGCGCACGAAGTTTCGGTACCTTAAGCGTAACTTTAGCCGCCTTTGATTGGAACAGATTCGGCAACTCATAGAGACCTCCGGCCCAAGCTCCTGTGCTGTTTTGCGTGACAACTCACACAGAGCGAAATCAGATTTTGCAAAATATCACCGCCCAACTTGCTCCGAGCCTGTAGATGGTGCACCTGCAAATTGTTCATTGAACCACAACTTTGACATCGCCATCCGTCTCGAGCCAGCACTTGATCGCGGAGCTTTCTATAGCGTTCGTCAGAAAGCTTCAGTCGAGGCATTTTCGGACGCAATCGATCCATTCCATTGACCTCAGAGGCGAAACTAGGTTCGATTCTCCTGCAGATTTGCTCCCGCAAGAAAGTCCGCGCAAATCATCTCCAGACAATACCCCCTCGACCTATCTGTCCCGAGCATCAGCCCAGCCGTTTCGAGGGCCTTCTCCACCACCGGTAACTGACTCTTGTACAATTTGAAATAGACGATCTCCCACGCTTCCGTATCCTTGCCCGTCAGGTGTCGCTCAACCTCGCGCTTGAACTCTTCCTTGGGGAGCACCTGGGCTCTGTGCACCCAGGGTGCACTTTCGAAGTGCTCTCCCTCCCTGCGCGCCACCTTGGCGAGTTCTCGCGCCTTCGTCCAGCCGATCTCCCGCAACTGCTGCTTTGGAACACGCGTCAGATTCTCGTGGATGGCCATGAGGTAGTAGGCCTTGCGTCGGGAGTCGGGGAACCGCTTCTCCAGGAAGTTGTCGAACGACGACATTTTCTCCAGGCGCCAGTATTGTCCCGCGCGAACTTCGCAGAGATACCGGCCCAAATCCACGAAGCGCAGATCGCGTTCGTGCAGACGCGCCTTGTCCCATGCAAGGATCTCGTCGATCTTACCGAGGACAAATACTGCGCGTTTGAGATTGAGCTCGGGAGGCATCGGGGCCCCTCGGCTAATCTGTCAGCGCCGGTGCAAAAATCCCCATAGTGCCGGTTGAATTTTCCCCACCCCTGATGTGGTACACCGTAGCCTACTCCGCATGGAGGAGGTTCCGAGACTTGTTAAGGGGGAAAGACGTGCAAGAACTAAAAGAACTGCAACGGCAAGGGATGAGCATCCAGGCGATCAGCAAGCTGACCGGCTGGGATCGCAAGACGATTCGAAAGTATATGCAAGCGGCGGGGGTGGCACCGGAGTACGGGCCGCGTACACCGCAACCAAGTAAGCTCGATGCGTTTAAGCCGTACTTGGAGGAGCGTCTGCGTGCTGGGGTGTGGAACGCGCGGGTGCTGCTGCGCGAACTGCGTGAACGGAACTACACGGGGAGCTACACGATTCTGACGGACTGGTTGCGGCCGCAACGCAGGTCGGCACGAGTGGTGGCGGTGCGGCGCTTCGAGACAGCTCCGGGCAAGCAGGCGCAGGTGGATTGGGGACATCTGGGCACGCTGGAGATGGCCGGGCAGGAGCAGAAGCTGCACGGATTCACCTTCACGTTGGGTTACAGCCGAAGAATGGTGGCGGAAGCAGCATTGGATCAAAAACTGGGCACGCTGCTGCGGCTGCACGAAGCGGCGTTCCAGCAGATCGGCGGAGTGCCGGAGGAGATTCTCTACGACCGCATGAAGACGGTGTGGCTGGGGACGGATGAACGAGGCGAGATCGTTTGGCACCCGGTGTTTAAGGACTTTGCGCACTACTGGGGCTTCACGCCGCGGCTGTGTCGGCCGTATCGGGCACAGACGAAAGGGAAAGTGGAAGCGGGCGTGAAGTATGTGCGGCGGAACTTTTTGTGTGGTTTGCAGGGGCGCGAGCCCAGCAGCCTGAGCGATCTGAACGCACAGTTGCGCGAGTGGGTTTGGGGAGTAGCGAACCAGCGGGTACACGGAACGACGCATGAGCAAGTGGTGGTGCGCTGGGATGTGGAGCAGTTCAGTTTACAGTCGCTGGCGGGGCAGCCGCCGTATCCATACGTGGATGGCGAACTGCGCAAAGTGGCGCGGGATGCCTACGTGGACTGGCAAGGTAGTCGGTATTCGGTGCCCTGGCAGTATGCGGGCCAGGAAGTGTGGGTGCAGGAGATCGCGGAGGAAGTGGATATCCGCACGGGCCGTGAGCGGATTGCCATGCACGGCAAGGCGCAACGGAAACACAGCGTGCTGACGTTCCCGCCACACCATCAGGGGATTCCGCTGGGAGCGCGAAGAGCGGAAAGCAAGATCCTGATTCATCTGCGGCAGAGCGCGCCGGTGGTGGAGAAGCGTTCGTTGGCAGCGTATGAGCGCGTGGCGAACGGAGGTGGGCGATGAACACTCCGATCGAGCGGTTACAGACGGCGCTGGAGGCGCTGGGATTGAAAGCGGTGCAAGCCCGGCTAGAGAACTTGCTGGAACAAGCGTCGAAGAAAGAGCCGAGCTATGCGGACTTTCTTGATGAGTTGCTGTGCTGCGAGGTGGAAGCACGAAGGACTCGGTACCTGCGTGCACGGCTGCAGCTGGCGCATTTCCCGTTCGTGAAAACCTTCGAGCAGTTCGATTTCGGCTTTCAGCCTTCGCTTGATGAGCGGCAGCTTCGAGAGTTGCGTTCGCTGCGGTTTATCCACGAAGCCAGCAACGTGATTTTTCTGGGGCCACCGGGCGTGGGGAAAACGCATTTGAGCGTGGCGCTGGCGGAAGAAGCGATCCGCTCGGGGATGGGAGCGTATTTCATCACCGCGCACGATCTGGCGGCGGACTTGGGGCGCGCGTATCGCGAAGGCCGGTTGGATCGGCGGATGCGCGTGTACCTGGCACCGAAAGTTCTGGTGATCGATGAAGTGGGCTATCTGCCGCTGGACGATCTGGGAGCCACGATTTTCTTCCAGTTGGTGAGCGCGCGATATGAACGTGGGAGCATCATCCTGACCTCGAACAAAAGCTACGGGGACTGGGGATCGATCTTCGGCGACTCAATCATCGCCACGGCGATCCTGGACCGACTGCTGCATCATTCGACGACCATCAACATTCGCGGCGAGAGCTACCGGCTGAAGGATCGCCGCAAGGCCGGCTTGGTGCCGCCTCGAGGGCAGGAAGGAGCGGAGGCCGCGGCTCGTTCCCTGGCCTCGGACTCCGTTGCGCCCAAAACGCGCCAAAAGACGGCGCTGGGCTCCACTCCGTCCGAGGCCAGGGAGGCCCATTCATGAAGTTCAGGGGTGGGGAATTTTCAACCGGTACAAAGGGGAATTTTCAACCGGAATTGACAAAGACAAGCTCGTCAAGCCAGGCAAGGTTGCTCGCTCCCGGGGAAAGGGTAAGACTGGATTCGATCAGGGTTTGGTCATCGAGACAGAGCCCAAGATGCGCGCAGCTCATACAGCCATTCTGGGGAAAGCGGATACCGCTGTGAGCAGGGAACTGCGCGGCCTCGATTTGGCTGATCGTCGTTGCGACAAGACGATCGAATTCTCGGCGCTGTTCTTCCGAGATCGAGGTCTTCAGATATTGGATTTCCGGCTGATGCTTGCGTACGAAGACGACCAAAACGACATTGGAAATCCCGGTCATCCACGAATAGCAAATCAACTGCGGATCGAGAGTCAGCAAGCCCATAGGTGCTTCGGGATAACGGCTGGTGGTCGTCTTCCAGTCCATCAGGCAATACTGGCCATCGAGTTCACCGATAGCGTCGAGGTAGGCGACAAATTGATTGCCGTTGGACAGGTCCCGGGCGACTTTGAGTTGCAGATTTTCTTGTGGCTGAGGAATGCGAATCCGATTGTCCCGGGCAAAGCGTTCGAGGAGATGCACACCCTGGTGGAGCAAGCGATCCCAGCTCTCTCCTCTTTTGTATGCAAACGGAGTATCGCGGTAGGCGCCCCACTCCCGATGAAGCGCCGCAGAACAATCGTCACCGCAAAAATAGGACTCCAGCGCCTTTTCAAAGCAACGGCCGAAGAGCATCGCTGCACGCTCGAAAACGCACCCAACTCTTCGACGGAGCAGAGGCCGATCCCGTACGCCTTGCGGAGGGCGCGGTTGACGGCTCGAGTTTCGGCGATGCACAACTCGGCCCCATGTACCATGGAAGAAACGTTGGAGGGATCGGCATCGCCGTATCCGACGAAACCTTTCGAGCCAGCAGATTTGTAGACCGACGCCTTGAAAACCCACCTTCCAGCAAGTGGATCACAGAAATCGCGGACCTGTTGGACTTGAATGCCGTGGCAACGACTGCGCGTCGCTAGACCGATGAGCCCAGAGTGCGTTACATACCACCGGTTCTCCAAAAGTTGAAGGTCGCCCGCGGCCACAGAGAGTCCATAGTTTTCGGATAAGGATCTAAGTGAATGTCGTTGCTCTCGATTGATCTGACCGGGCCAAAGTCGGTTGGCTAAGGCCAGGTTATGTCGATACCCGATGCGCTTTCCAGGTGATGCCATATTCAATCACTCCTTTCAAATGTATGCGAAACGCAGACATTCTCATACAAATGACGTCATGACGTCAAGAGATTTGTTGGCAGAGCAGGGGCTTTCTCCTACAATTGCATTCAAATGAGAAAAAATGCCCCCTTGGCTTTTCGAATCCAGGCGGACTTAAAAAGGCGACTCTTAAGACTTGCAAGACAGGAAGACAGGAGTCTTTCCCAAGTGTGTGAAATGCTCCTCAAGATCGGCGTCGATGAATACGACAAAGAAGGACACAAATACTTACAAAAAACCTTGGCTTCAATCCGAAGTGGCGACCAGGGATAAGCGACTAGACCGTCCGCGCGGATAGCCCAATACGCACAGACCTAGCGAAGTTCCCGGGGAATGGCGACGCCATAAGAATTCAACTGCCCACGTCGCCGCGATTTATGGTTTCGAGTTGCTTACTCACGCGCCTACAAGATAAATTCGCGTGTCATCACTGCTTCATCCAGAGATTTGCGTCGGTGCAAAGCGGTGCGGGGTAAATTGCCGATTGGACTCGAAGACCCGTAAATTACAAAACGAACTCAGCCAAACCGTTTAGATTCTCAAACATACGCTCTGAGCCGTCGGTAGTTTTTGCTAGCTTTCGGTCAAATTGTAAGGCGGTTTAGTGGATCCCGCGCCTAGGATTTTCTTGGACACCGAATTGTGATGAAAATGAATCAGAGATCACAAGGAGGTGTGTATGAGAAGGAGAAAGAATCAGCTTGGGAGTTGGAAGGAGCCGGAGGGCGACTGGAGGGACTCCGAAGAGCGGCGCGATGGCCGGGGCCGGTGGTCGGCGAAACGCAGTTTGCAGCTGTGCTGCGACTGCTGCGTGGGGAAGACCTCGAGACACTATCGCGCGAACTGGGTGTGACCGCGGCGGCGCTGTCCGGCTGGCGGGATCAGTTCCTGGAGGGCGGCGCGGCCAACCTGAAAGCGCGGGAAGTCGATGTCGACGACGAAGAGACGCAGCGGCTGAAATCATTGGTGGCCGATTGAGCATGAACAACGAGTTGCTGCGGGAGAAAATTCACCACATGGAGGCGGACGCCCTTTGGTCTGGCGGAGGTCGAAGCCATGAGCGCGCCGCTTCGCCCTTCACGGGACGACACTACGGCGTGGTGCGGGTAACGCGGGAATGGGAGATGGCGCGTTCCAGCTTTTACTTTCGGCGAGAAATTGCCGCACAGCCTGGTCGAGTGTTGGGGCGGCGCGGACCGAAGACTGCTTGGAGCGATGCGGCATTGCTCGAGAAGATCCGCGAGGTCATTGACACTTCTCCATTTTACGGCGAAGGCCATCGCAAAGTGTGGGCACGGCTGCGCTTTGCGGAAGTGCGCACTCGAAGGCGCGGGTGCTGCGGCTGATGCGCGAAGCACAGCTACTCGCGCCGACACGCACGCTTCCCAAGGCCGAGAATCCGCATACGGGCACGATCATCACCGAGCGGCCTAACGAAGTCTGGGCCAGCGACCACACCATGACCGCGACCGTCGAGGAGGGCCAAGTGACGGTGTTCGTCGCCGTGGATCACTGCACCACGGAATGCGTGGGCCTGCACGCGGCGAAAAAAGCCACGCGCTTCGAGGCTCTGGAGCCGCTGCGGCAGGGAGTGCGCGAATACTGCGGCGGTTTCCGCGCCGGTGCGGCTACCGGCATCCGCAACCGGCATGACCACGGTAGCCAGTACATGAGCGACGACTATCAGCTGAAATTGCCTTTCTGGGCATGGACTCTTCCCCATCGTTCGTGCGCCAGCCGGAATGCAATGGCTGCGTCGAACGGTTCATTCGTACGCTAAAGGAGCAGTTGTTGTGGGTCAGGGTATTCCAGAACGTGGAGGAACTGCGGTACGCGCTGGCGGAATTTCGTGAGCGCTACAACCAACGCTGGATCGTCCAGCGCTTGGATTACCTCACACAGCCCAGGCGCGCCAGCAGCTCCTTGCACTCGGAGCCGCTGCAGATACACTCAATTCAGTGTCAAAAATCGGGAAAAGGCGGTTTAGTGGATTAGGATGCAGGTTGTTTGCTGCGGATGGCTAGGCAAGGATTTGTTTGGATTCTTGGTTCTATGCCAAGGGGAGGACTTGTTCAACCAACGCGCCGTTACGGCGTACAACGAGCAGATCGATTCCGGTCAATTCGCGACATTCGAGTCGCCCAATGGCCTGCCGTTCTACTTGGGTGCTCCGGCGTATTCGGCATACGAGCATCCGTATGACTGGAAGGGACTACTGAACACGGACGGGATCGCGCTGGGCAGCCAGTACGGCAAGCCGCACCTATATCAACTGAGCCGCAACATCCGATTCAGGTTGCGGTTTACGTTCCAACTCGAGCAAGAAAACCAGAGAGTTGAGGGAGCCCGATAAAACCGGCTCCCTTTTTTGTGTTTGAAGTGCGGACGGGGAGAATGAAACGAATGCAGCAGCGAGCGCGGCGGTACGGAGAAGCTACGCTGGAGGCCGGCGGTACGGAGACAGAGCCCCACGATGCCGGGCTGAAGCCATGGCGCTACGGGCTACGGGGCCGCAAAAGCTAACGGGTTATTCGGTGCGGATGGCTAGGATTTGTTTGTCGCGGACTTTTAGTTCAATGCCGAGGGGCGGGCGAATGTCGGAGCCTTGGACGATGGCGCCGCGAATCCAGATGTTGCCGGGGAGATTGGCGGTTTTGAGTGGGTCGTAGAGCGTGTGGGTGCAGGGATTGCCGACGAGAGGATGGCTGGCGGCACGAAAATCGTAGTCGGTGCGGAGCTTATCGAGGTCGGTAATGTATTCCAGCGGGCAGGCGCCGTAGGGAGCCTTGCGGGAGATGGCCCAATAGCCGGCGGGAGAAGTGGGCGAGCCGGCCGGGAGACGAATGAGGACGGCGGGAACGTCTTCGGTGGTGGTGAAATCGCGAATGAAGAAATAGGCCGAGGACCAGGGCTTGGAAACCTGGGAAACATCGGTGATGACGGGGTTGCGCTGGTCCACGTGGGGCAACAAGGTGGACGGATCAGGTGGGGGAGAGGGAACCTCGAGTTGGGGAGTAGCTTCGACGCGAGCGGGCTCGACTGGGCGCGCGCGCGCCAACCAGCGAACGGTGAAAAACAGGACGACGCCGAACAGGACGACGCCGGCGATGAGGGGAAGCAGAGGGTTGGAGCGAGACCGCCGGGCAGAGGAGTCCGAAACGCCGGGGATGTCCGGCATTTCGGCTTTGAATCGGGAGGTTGAAGGATCTTCGGTCATGTAAAGAGTTGAGCCCGTGAACGTATGCGGCGCGAAAAGCCAGTGGTAACGACAGCATACGCCGGACGTAATTACTAAGCAATAATATATCTTCAGGGGAAGCCCAACGGAGCAGAGGGCCTTGTGCCGGGGATTGAGACCGGCCCTCCCGAAGAGAAAACAGAGAACGCGTTAGCGAACCAAGTTCATTGTACTGAGCGGACGGGACCATGAGCAAGCGGAGCGAGGGGTAAAGTGCGGACGAGGTTGCCAAAAAGGTTACAGAGGAAAGACGGGGGCTTGTAATGGAAGGGGAGAGCGGCCTAGTGTAGAGGTAAGTACTGAGGGGAATCCGCGGGAATGGCTGCCGACACACGACAGACAGCGCGTTCATTCGTTCACAGTTTGAACATTCTGTTGAAGTTCGCGCGCTTATATGAATTTGGGCACGTGCGCACGATGGCGCAGTTCGAGACGGCGTGGAAGGAGTTACGCACCGCGCTGGATCAGGGTGGCGATGCCGGGCTGCTGCTGGGAGCGTCAGGGAACCAAATCGTGCTGGACGGTGTGCCGTTGGGTGCCGCGGCGGCCGAGAAGAGCTTCGCACAACTGTTGACGAGTTCGGGAATCGCCAGCATCCATTTTTCACCAAACACCACACAAGGCAACTTTGCACGATTCGTGCGCGCGTTCCCCAGCGGGAATAATAAGCCGAGCATGTTGGCGGAGCAGTTGAAAGTGGCGCTGGCGGGGGAAAGCAGCATCAAGATCAACGAGATTCGATATGTGGCGGAAGATGGATCGGTTGCAGGGATCAAGGTGGCGGCGCAACTGACGGCCAAGATGCTGGGCGGGGCCGGGGACAAATATCGGGACGTATTCGAAGACCCACAAAAAATGTTGCAGTTGATTCTGGCGGCGGAGAGTAGCCGCACGGGTGGTGGTGGAGGCGGAAACGGACCCGGATTTGGTGGCCCGGGTGGCGGCGGTGGTGGTACCGGAGGTTCCGGGAGTGGAACGGGTTCGAGTTGGAGCGGCGGAACCGATAGCAGCGGAAGTTTGTGGGACGCCGGAAAAGCCTCGGGCGGAAGCGGCGGAGGCACGGGATTTGGTGTGGGCGGTGGAGGTGGAAGCGGCACCGGTACAGGAGTAGGAGGCCCGGGCGGAGGCGGTGGAGGAGCAGGCACGGGTACGGGTGGATCGGGCGGTGGCGATGGTTCCGGTGGAGGTTCGGGAGTAGGTGGAGGTGGGGGTGGAACCGGCGGACCGGGAGGAGGAACAGGCACCGGTGGCGGTGGAACTGGCGGACCCGGAGGAGGAACAGGCGGGCCGGGTGGCGGCGGAGGAACGGGATCGGGTAGTGGCGGTGGTGGCTTTGGTGGGTCGGGCGGCGGAGGAGTAGGCGGCGGAGGCGGGCAGGAGCCGGGAAAGTGGATGACCGCTTCGGCGATGCTGCGCGGAGCGATGGTAGGGGGAGTTGGAGCAGGTGGAGGCCCCGGCGCAGGAGACCCTGGAAATTATTCGGTTGCTGAAGAAGAAGTCCGTTCGATGATCGGGCTGTTCGCGCAACTGGGAAAGTCTCGAAAAGATCCGGAGAGTCGGATGGACACGTCGACGTTTCAGTCGCGATTGTCGGCGCTTCCGGTGCGCGCACAATTTACATTGCAGCAAGCGTTGGCGGGCTTGGCAGCGCAAGCGCCGATGGACAAGCCGGACAAGCCGATGCTGCTAAAGCTGGCGGAGCACGTGGCGATCCGGTTCGCGCTGGATAGTTACGAGCGCGGGGAGTTGCGCGTGAATGCGGTGAAACAGTTGCTGGACCGCATGAATGCGGAGATCGAAGCGCTGCGAAAGATTTTGGGTCAGCAAGAAGAGACCATGGCGAATGCGGGAATTTCCGTGCAGTCGTACACGGAGCTGCTGGACCAGGAATTCTGGGTGCAGGTGCCGGAAGAAAATAAGAAGGAAGTGTTGACGTCGGATGAAGCGTGGTGCGTGCCGCCGCGAAATGTACGGGCGTTCCTGGAAGAGATGCTGCGGCGCGGCGAGTTGAAGACGGTCAACGAAATATTGCTGAAGTATGCGGCGTGTATTTCGCTGGAAGCGGCGGAAGCGCGGCGGACGACGGCGATCGGGTTGGCGGATCTGGCGGAATTTTATGGCAGCGGCGATGGCAGCGCGTTGATTGACGTGATCCAGAAGTTGGGCAACCAGTTGTCCGTGGAACGCGAAGGGGATCTGCAGACGCTGGTGGGCGCGGCGTTCGTGCGCATGAGCCAGGAGGCAGGCTCGAAACGATTTTATCCGGCGATGCAGCAGGCGCTGGCGTCATTGGACAGCGTGGAGGCGTTGCGTCCGGGCTCGACGAACAATCTGCGGCAGAGAATTGGCGTAGACGAACGGGTGCCGGAGTTCGTGGAAGACACCATGCGGACGGGACAGATTCCGGACGGATTGCTGGACATCTTGACGCTGATGCCGAAATCGACGTTGCACTATGTGACGACGCGATTTGCGAATTGCGGGTTCCGGGAAGATTGCGAGCTGCTGGGATCGATCGTATCGGGGCTGGGGGAAGACGCGGTACAACGGCTGGCCGATACGTTGCAGAACGCTCCGGCGAACGAAGCGACAGAAGTGATCGGGCTGCTGACGCAGCTGAGTCCGAGCACGGTGGAGCAGGTATTACCCACGCGATTGGCGCAGTGGCCGCGGACATCGCACGATCGGACGGTGCGGCAGCTCTCGAGTGCGCAGGTGGAGCAAAGAGCGCAGCTGTTGTTGGCGTTGTATGACACATTGGATCCGCTGATCCGGCCATTGGCGCTGGATGAAATGGGAATGAGCGGGCGGCCGGAGTGTATTAACAAGATTGTGGAATTGGTGCAGGACGACAGCACGCCGGGGTTCACGCGAATCAAAGCGATCGAAGCGGCGGGGCGGTTGCGAGCCAGCGCGGCGAGCCCGTTGCTGCAAAAAATGCTGGATGCCAAGCAGGTTTGGCGGTGGACGTACCCGACGGAGTTGCGGATTGCGGCGGCGCAGGCGTTGCAGAAGATCGAACCGGCGCTGGCGATGGAAAAAATTGCGGCGAGCGGGCTGGACCGGAAAGAGTTGGTGCTGGAGCCGCTGGATCCCGAGCCGAATGCGCCGGTGATTCGACAAAGAAGGTACGCACGATTGAAATTGACCAAGCATGTGCCGTCGGTGACCACGAATTTGCGGGAAAACTTGCGGATTACGATTGCGGAATTGAACATGAGCGGCGGCATTGGGGCGGCGGACCGGCATTTGGCGCCGGGGTCGTTGCTAACGATCAAGATGTCGCATGGCGTGCGGAATATCCGGGCGCAAGCGATTGTGCGGGGCGCGCGGCCGCAGGCGATGGCGTTTGAGTTTGTGGAAATGGACTTGGATGAACGATCGAGAATGCGGAAGTTGCTGCTGGAGTTGGGCGGGTTGCCGCAGCCCGCGCAAGTGACGAATCGCAGCCGCCGGCAGAGCCGCATGGCGATTACGCGGTAGATGGTTCGAGCCGCGAAATCCCTTTAGAGACGGACAACCCAAGACCCACCCTTTGGAAAACAAGGGCGGTGCACCCTTCGCGTTTTTGTGATTGTGGATGACTAGGAATCGTGCAGTCCCAATGACCCTGTCGAGGAAACGAAGACAGCAAGGCCACGCGCCGAGGAGCATGACGTTCACTCTAAACCCGCACCCTTTATGAACCAGACCCAAAGGGTGCGGCACCCAAAATCGTCTCAGCGCTCAAAGGGTGCACCACCCGCGACAAGGTGACCTGTACTTGATGGAGGAGAAACGGTACTTGGGGGCAGGGTTGGAGACTGGCCGGAAGGCGAGATAGCGGAGGGGTCACATGGGACGACTGTACCATTGTGAGACCAGAGCGGGGGGCCTACCGTACTAGACAGGGTGTACTGCTCCCTGGACCGTCGTGGCCATCGACGGAACAAAGGTACGGACCTGGATGAAAACGGACCCGAAAACGACTGCAGCCCGCGCATTCGTACGAAGCCTAAATATTTTACTGAAGTTCGCGCGATTGTATGGGTACGACCACACGCGCACCGTGGAGCAATTGCAAATTGCGTGGAGCGAATTGCGCACGGCGGTGCCGGAAGATGCGGATAACGGGCTGCTGCTGGGAGCGACCGGAACGCAATTGCTGCTGGATGGCGTGCCGCTGGAAGGGTCGCCGGCCGAGAAGCAGTTTGCGCAGTTGTTGAGCACGGCGGGGCTGGCGAGTCTGCAATTCCAAGCAAATGTGACGCAAGAAGAATTGGCGAAGTTAGTGCATGCGTTTCCTACTGGGAAAGCGAAGCCGGCGGAATTGGCGCAGCAGTTGAAGGACGCGATCGCAGGTTCGCAGGGCATCCATGTAAACGAGATTTGCTTTGTGGCCACGGATGCGAGGCTGAAAGATACGAGCATGGCGGCGCAACTGGCGGCGGCGTCATTCGGTGACGATCAAGAATCGTTCAAGAAGATGCTGAACGATCCCCAGAAATTGCTGGAACTGATTGCGGCGGCAGAGGGATCCAAGTCGGGCCGGTCTGGAACAGGAACGGGAAGCGAGATTGGGAACGGGCCTGGAGGGGGAAGTGGAAACGGTGGTGCTGGCGGTGGAGTTGCCGGAAGCGGCGCGGGAGGTGGCACCGGAGCCGTGACTTATTCGGGCGTTGAAACGGAATTGGTCGTTGGCAATGTGTTCGGAACGGGAAGCGGATCAGGTTTCGGTTCGGGTTATGGGGTGGGCGGAGGAAACGGAACGGGTGCGGGACCGGGAATGGCAGCGGGACCTGGCGGATTGGGCGGTTCAGGAACGGGAATTGGGTCGGGAATAGGAACGGGATTCGGAGTAGGCCAGGGCGGCGGAAGGGGATCCGGTACGGGTCACGGGCTCGGCGAGCCGACGGACGACGAGATTTACGCCATTTTGCACGCGCTGACAACGTTTGGAAAAGTGGGAAGCGGAGCGAACCCCGCTGCAGCGGCGGTGGAGTTTCAGGGGCAAGTGGCGAAATTGCCGGCTCGGGCGCAGGACGTGCTGCGCGATGCGCTGGCGGGAATCGCGGAGCAGGGAAAAAACACCAAGCTCGATCAAAGCATGCTGGTGAAGCTGGCGGAACACCTGTCCATTCGTTTTGCGCTGGAGCGATTCGAAAAGGGCGAAGTGAAGGTGAACGCGGTGCGGCAGATGCTGGACCGCATGAATCAAGAAATTGAAGCGCTGCGAAAGATTCTGGGACAGCACGAAGATCGCATGACCGAGGCCGGGCTGCTGGTGGAATCGCACCGGGAATTGCTGGACCGGCAATTCTGGGCAAGTGTGCCGGAAAGCGCGAAGAGGGAAGTGCTGCTGTCGTCAGAGGCGTGGTGCATTCCGCCGAAGAACGTGCAGTCGTACGTGGCGGGACTGATCGAGAACGGAGATATTGCCGAGGCGATTAGCATTCTGCAGAACTACGCGAGCTGCGCGGACAGCGAAGAGCCCGATGCGCGGAAGCGGGCCGCGACGGGACTTTCCGAGTTGGCGGAATTGTATGCGAAGGCCGATCCACGATTGTTGGTGGAAGCGTTGCGGCATGTGGGCGTGCGGCTGAGCGTGGAACAGGATCAGGACCTGCAATCGCTGGTGAGCGCAGCGTTCGTGCGGTTGAGTCAGGAAGCGGCTGTGAAGCGGATGTTCCCGGCGATGGAACAAGCGCTGAATATGCTGGCGGGCGTGGAATCGCAGCGGCCGGGAATTGCGAAAACACTGCGCGCCAAGATGGGGATCGAAGACCGGGTGCCGGAGTTTGTGGAAGAGGCGCTGCGGGCGCGGCAGATTTCGGCGGGACTGACGGGCGTATTGAAACAGTTGCCGCAAACGGCGATGGAACAGTTGGCGGTGCGGTTCAACCGCTGCCAATACCGAGACGATCTGGAAAACATAGCGAATCTGGCGCACGACCTGGGCGAAGAAGCGTTGCAATATCTGCGCAGCACGGTGCGCGGCGGAGCACACGCGGAAGCCGTGGAAATGGTGGGATTGTTGGTGCGGCTGGATGCGACGGCAGCGGCGGTGTACCTGCCCGCGCGGATCGGTGATTTCGCGCGCTCGGCGCAGGACCGTATGGTGCGGCAGATTGCGTCGTGCGGAGCCGCGGAGCGCTGCCGGATCCTGCTGGCGGTGCTGGACCATGTGGATCCACTGATCATGCCGCTGGTGATAGACGAAGTGGGCATGACGGAGGATCGCGAGGCGTTGGGAAGATTGTTGACGCTGGCGGACGGCGATTTGCCGGCGGGCGCGGCGCCGTACCTGCGGGTAAAGGCCGTGGAAGCGTTAGGCAGAGTGAGGGCGCCAGAATCAACAAACGCGCTGAAGCGCATTTTGGAGGCGCGCAAGATTTTTGGATGGGTGCACCCGCAGGAGTTGCGGATCGCGGCGTTACAGGCGCTGGAAAAATTGGATCCGGACTGGGTGCGGGAGTTTTTGCCGAAGAGCGGGATTGAGCAGGATGATCTGACGCTGGCGCCGCTGGAAGTGCCGCACAATTCGAAGTTTTTAAGGCACCGGCGGCACACGCGCGTGCGGTTGCAAAAATCGATTTCCGCGGTAAGCACCAACTTGAAGCAGAATTGCCGGCTGGATATCAAGACCGCAAGCTTGAGCGGAGGGCTGGCGACGACGAATATGCACCTAGCGCCAGGAACGCAGGTGCAGTTGCGCATGCAGCTGGGATTGCGCAATTTGCAGGCAACAGCGCTGATGCGGGACTATCGCGCGCAGGACATGTCTTTCGAAATCGTGGACATCAGCCTGGAAGAACGGACGAAATTCCGCAAATTGCTGGTGGAGAACATGGTGAAGGGCGGGCGGCAAAAAGAGCTGGAAACGAGCCGCGAGGCCGCCGGAGCGATGGTAGGGAAGCGCGGGAGCTGACGACCGGCGTACCCGGTAAATTTCTAAGTATCTAACTAGTAACTAGTCAGAGGTACTACAACACGGTACCTTTGTTTGATTTACGCGGAACGAAGCAAGGTTTAACCTCAGTGCATCGCGAAGTCTTGGCCTCCGAACGCCGCCTAAACAAGCCAAAACTCGCATGTGAAGCGAACCCATACGTGTTTAACGCTCGGCCAATTCGTGCTGTGGCACTCCTGTGCGCCTTTACGTGCGCGGGAGCCGCGGCTTTGGCGCAATCCCCGCCGCAAGTTAACTTTCCAGATAATCCTCGATTCGCGGTGCAACGACTGGCGGACCAGTTCGGGTTGGGCGCGGTGACGGTGACGGCGATGGGCCAGGACAGCCGGGGATATTTGTGGATCGGGACGCAGACGGGACTGTACCGCTACGACGGGGCGCGCGCACAGAAAATGACGGAAGTGGAAGGATTGATTGGGCACTACGTGGTGGACCTGTTGATTGCGCCGGACGGAACGCCGTGGTTCGCGGGGAATCGCGGAATTGCGTATTACAAAGATGGGCGATTCGAGAGCCTGGCGATTCCGGCGTCGGCGAGAGCGCTGGCGAATGGATCGCAGATGTTCACCGTGGATCGCAACGGAGTGGTGTACGCATTGCTGTTCGAACATGGAGTATTGCGCGTGGACTCGCACGATCCTTCGAAGAACTTCGTGCTGGGAGAGGCGGAAGGAATCAGCGAGGCTGGAGTGGGGATTGCGCGGGCCGCGGATGATTCGATCTGGTTCACGGTTGGTACGCACCTGGCGCATGTGCCGGCAGGTTCGAAGAAGGTGGAAGTGGACACGGAAATCGAGTTGCCAGAGGAACGCGTGGTGGCGCTGGTGTGGGACCGGGAAAACGAGTTGTGGATCCGGAGCGCGACGAAGCTGGCGCACCTGGCTGCTGGAACACACAAATTGACGATGGAGAAGGTGGCGATTGGTCCAGCGGATGATGTGGAAGGAAAACCGACGCTGGATCGGCGGGGGAAATTGCTGGTGCCGTCGTCGACGGGATTGTACTGGCAGAAAGCAGATGGGAACTGGGAAGTGATCACGGACAAGCAGGGAATATCCAGCAACGACATTCAATTTGCGATGGAAGACCGCGAAGGAATCCTGTGGATTGCGGGATCGGGGACAGGGCTGGACCGTTTGCCGGGCGTGCATGAATGGACGGGCTGGACGACCGCGGAAGGATTGCCGGACAACACGACGTGGGCGACGCAGAGGGATGGCAGCGGGCGATTGTGGGTGAGCACGGCGCGAGGGATTGCGGTATGGGATGGGCGATCGCACCAGTGGGAGAAGGTGCCGTTGCTGGGAGGAAATCCGCGAGCGCAAGTGCGGCAGATGCAAGTGGGAGGAGACGGAGGAATTTGGGCGTTAACGGTGACAGGAGCGCTGCTACGAATCAATCCAGCGGATTTTTCGAGCACGATGCACGCGAACTTTCGTGGCAGACCGTTCCAGGCGGTGTACGCGTCGCCAAAGGGAGAAATCTGGGCGACGACGCGAGATCACCTGGTGCGCTTCGATGGAAAAAACCCGGCAGCGGAACCGACGGATCTGCCGTTGCCGCTGGGAAGCGGGACAGAAGTGTATTACGTGTCATTTTCGCCGGGTGGCGCGGTGTGGGTGAGCGGGAACTCAGTGGTGTCTCGCTATGACGGAAAGAACTGGCAAACGCTGACGATCAAAGACGGGCTGCAGGGGCAGGCGATAACGAGTATGGCGGCACTGAGCGATGAGGAAGTGTGGGTGGCGTACAACGACGTGGTGGAAGTGACGCGAATCACGGTGGACCATACAGGAAGAGCGCAATTTGAAAACCACCCGTGGGACTGGCTGATCGTGGGGCACGACTCGCAGGGGCGCGTGTGGTTTGACGGGCCGGACGGGTTGGCGATTCGCTCGCCGAATGGCGGGCTGCAAAAGCTGAGTCACGCGGATGGATTGATCTGGGATGACGTGAGCCCGTGGACGGGAGAGCGGGAAGAAAAAGACGGCAGCTACCTGATTGCAACTTCGCGGGGACTGGCGCGGTATCGGCCAGAAGCGGTTGATGCCAAGCGCGAAAGATTGAATGTGGAAGTAACGAAAGTGTTGTTGGGGGGGCAAGAGAAGCTGGCGAGCGAGACGCCGAAGATTTCGTCGTCGGATGGATCGCTGGTGGTGCAATTTTCGCCGATGATTCTGGGAAACGCGGAGCGAGTGGGTTGCGCGTACCAGTTGAAGGGATTAGAGGAGCAGGTAACGGAAACGCAGCAGAGGGAAGTGCAGTACGGGGGGTTGCCGCCGGGAAAGTATGAATTCTGGGTGCAGTGCCACGAGCCGGGGACGGTATTGGGATCCAGTCCGGCGATGTTCCGGTTCGAGGTGCTGCCGAGCTTCTGGCAGACGTCGTGGGCGCGGGTGGCCGGGGCGTTTCTGCTGCTGGGATGCTTCTGGGGATACGTGACATTGCGGACGCGCGCGCTGAACCGCAGGCAGGTGGAATTGGAAAAGGCGGTGGCGGAACGCAACGCCGAACTGCTGCAGAAGAACAAAGAGCTGCAGGATATATCGTTGACGGATCCGCTGACGGCGACGCGCAACCGGCGGTATTTTTACGAGACGATCACGAAAGACATTGCGCAGGCGTTGCGGTCGCACCTGAAGAGCACAAATTCGGCGGAATCCGGGCAAGCGGGACAAGAACTCATCTTTCTGCTGGTGGATATCGACCGGTTTAAACGGGTGAACGACGATTTGGGGCATGCGGCGGGCGACCGTTTGCTGCAGGAAGTGGCCAAGCGGATTGAAGGGGTGATGCGGCGGTCGGATGACCTGGTGCGCTGGGGCGGCGAGGAATTCTTGCTGGTCTGCCGAACGACGGACCGAGAAAATGCATCGTTGCTATGCAGTCGCGTGCTAGAGGCGATACGCGAAGTGCCGTTCGATGTAGGGAACGGCGTGGAAATTCACAAGACGTGCTCGATCGGGTGGGCGCCGTTCCCGTGGCTGAAGGAAGATGTGAGCTTGCTGTCGATCGACAACGTGATCGAACTGGCCGACAAGGCGCTGTACCTGGCGAAGCGGGAAGGGCGGAACCGGAGTTACGGGATGCTGCCGGCGGAGAATGTGTACAAGTCCGAGAAAAGCGTATCGATCGAGAATTTGCGAGATTGCCCGCCGGATTTAGTGCAGATTGTGTGAGTCGAGAGTTGGTAAGTTGTGATTTGGGACGGGTGGTTGAATTTAATTTGGTGGTACTTAGCGGTTGAGATCCTTCGACCCTGGGGCGAGCCTTCGCTGCGGTTCGAAGAATCGGGATTTCTCAAGACATTTTGATAGTGCGGACATGGGGCGCAGCGTGCTGCGCCCCTACGGGAGAAGTTATTGGTATTTGCCTTATACGCAACTAAGAGGTTGCATGATGGTGTGGCGCGCGTTAATATGCAACCTGGAGGTTGCGTATGGACACGGATCGCATCGAGAAGCAGATTGAACTGAAGGCGCCGGTATCGCGGGTGTGGCGAGCGCTGACGGATGCGCAGGAATTCGGGGAATGGTTTGGCGTGAAGATGGAAGGGCCGTTTGTGGTGGGAAAGACCGCGCGAGGACGGATTACGTATCCGGGATACGAGCACCTGGTGATGGAAGTGGTGGTGCAGAAGATCGAGGCGGAGAAGTTTTTCTCGTACACGTGGCATCCGTATGCGGTAGACGCGAAGAAAGATTATTCGAAGGAAACACCGACGCTGGTGGAATTTCGTCTGGAGAAGACGGCGAGCGGGACGCTGCTGCGGGTGACGGAATCCGGGTTCGACAAGATCCCGAAGGAGCGGCGCGAGGAAGCGTTCCGGAAGAACGAAGGCGGGTGGGCACAACAGGTGAAAAATATTGAACGCCATGTTGCAGAGAAGCCGTAGGCACGGGGGTACCCGGAAGCGTCCGAACGCGGTGGTGTTTGCGGCGCTGGGAGACCAGACGCGACTGGTGCTGGTGGCGCGGCTATCGCAAGGGCGGCCGCGTTCGATTTCGGAGCTAACCGAGGGATCGCGACTGACGCGACAGGCGATTACCAAACATCTGCGGGTGTTGGAAGGCGCGGGGATTGTGCGCAACGTCAAGAGGGGACGGGAGAGCCTGTTCGAATTCGATCCGGAGCCGGTGGAGGAATTACGAGCGTACCTGGAGCGCGTGTCGGCGGACTGGGATACGGCGCTGGGGAGGTTGAAGAAGTTTGTGGAGGGTTGAAGGTTGGAGAAGGAAAGAAGTGTAAGAGTGAAATAGTTTAAGAGTACAAAAGCAAAACCGGCCGGCTACTC
Source organism: Candidatus Acidiferrales bacterium (assembly GCA_963759275.1). Classification (GTDB taxonomy): domain Bacteria; phylum Acidobacteriota; class Terriglobia; order Acidiferrales; family UBA7541; genus Acidiferrum. The sequence continues at coordinate 533,224 of CAVWYZ010000011.1, forward strand.
GTAGCGAAGCGCGACGATAGGGTCGCCGCAGGTGGCGCGGCGAGCGGGAATGTAGCTGGCAGCCAATGCGACGAAGATTAGAGCGAGCGCGGAGACGGCGAAGGAAAGCGGATCGTAAGCGCTGACGCCGTAGAGAACGCCTTGCAAGGCGCGCGTCAGGAGTAGCCCGACGACGATACCGACACCCGTGCCAATCAATGCAACTTGGGCACTTTCACGCAGCACCATGCGAAGGATATCCGCGCGGTTTGCACCCAGGGCCATACGGATCCCCATCTCGTTGGTGCGTTGCGTAACGCTGTAACTGACGAGGCCGTAGAGTCCAACGGCGGAGAGCGCCATGGCTAGAACAGCGAAGACAGCAAGGAGGCTGGCGGCGAAGCGCTGCGGCCGAAGCGATTCGGCGATGCGCGCGTCCATGCTCTTCATGTCGGATACGGGCTGATTCGGATCGACGTTGTGAACGCTCTGGCGAATTACACCGGCGAGAGCCGCAGGATCGCCGTCGGTTCTGGCGAGCAAGAATCCGTAGGGCGCTTCGCTCTGATAAATGGGGAAATAATAAACGCCGCTGGAAGAGGATTGGGAACCCGCGACGGACGAGTCGTCGCCGGCAAGCTGGGTAAAGCGTATGTGACCGACAACGCCGACGATAACGGACCAAGGATCATGCTCGTTGCGGCGTAGTTGTTTGCCCAGAGGATCTTCATGGGGCCAAAACTGGCGCGCCATATTTTCGTCGATGATGGCGACGGCTTGCGAGCCGGAGCGATCGGCATCGGTAAAGAGGCGTCCCCTCAGGAGAGGAATGCCGAGAGCGGTGAAATAGCCGGGGCTGACATAGCGGACATCGCCCCACGGACCGGGGTCGCCGGGCGCGGTGGGTTGGCCTGCGATGCGAAACGACGCGGAGCTGTTGCCACCGGTGAAAGGAATGGGGTAGCCAGCGCCGGCGGAAGTGACACCGGGCGTGTTGGAAATGCGGTCCAAGACATCGCGGAAGAAGGCAATTTGTTTTTCGGGCTTGTCGTACTGCGTTTGCGGAAGCGTAAGGCCAGCGGTCATCGCACCGTGAGGTTGAAAACCGGGATTGACCTGACTGATACGCGCAAGGCTCTTGAGGAGCAGACCGGTGCCCACGAGGAGAACGAGGCCGAGGGCGAGTTCCGCGGCGACGAGGAACGAACGGAAGCGTTGGCGAGAGCGACTGGCAGTGGTGGAGCGGCCGGACTCGTGGAGGGCATCTTGTGGATCGGATTTAGAGAGGTGCCACGCGGGAGCGGCGGCAAAAATCAGCACGGCCAGGAAGCCGATGACGATGGTGAAGGACAAGACATAGCGATCGATTGGAAACGCGAGGGCGTTGGTATCGAGGTTCGCGGGCGCGGCAAGGAGCAGAAGGCGAATACCGAGGCGCGCGAGGAGCAAGCCCGCCGCGATGCCGAGGAATCCGAGAAGGACATTTTCGCTAAGAGCTTGCGCCATGAGGCGCGCACGGGAGGCACCTAGAGCGGCGCGGATGGCGTGCTCCTTGGAACGGCCGGCGGCCTTCGCGAGGAGTAGGCCCGCGATATTGGCGCAGGCAATCAAAAGAACGAAACAGACAGCGCCGCTCAGAATCACAACGGGCGTCTGCAGATCACCGAAGACGAAAGTAGTGAGCGGTACGAGGAACATGCCCCACTGGGAATCCTTGGCGTAGGTTGAAACCGGATTATCGATCACGCGATGCGAGAGGACGTTCATATAGGCGCTGGCTTGCGCGAAGGAAACGCCGGGCTGCAAGCGGGCGACGGCGAAATAATTTTCGTTGAAGGTATTGTCGATAGCGAATTCGCTTTGGGCGAGTCCGAGCGGCGACCATACATCGATATCCGGGCTGGGCCAGCCAAAACCCTGGGGCATCACGCCGATCACTTGAAAATCCTGCTGGTTCAGGCGAATGGTGCGGCCAACGATGTTGGGATCGCCGCCGAACCAACGCCGCCAGGAGGGATAAGAGAGGATGACCTGGTGATTCGCGTTGGGCTGGTCTTCTTCACGGGTGAAGAGATGTCCGAGAATGGGACGGGAGCCGAAAACATCGAACCATTCCGAGGAAACCTGTGCGCCGCGCAAGCGTTCCGGAAATGCGCCGGTGGTGTAGTTGAAATCGGAGGTGGTTTCGAGAGCGGCGGATTGAAAGATGTTGCGGCTGTCGCGGAGTTGCGCAAAATCGGGCGCCGAGACGACGATGCTCTTGAGGCCGAGCTTGCCGTAGCGCGCGCGCTGGACGACAACACGGTTTGGTTGGGTTACGCCCGGGGGATGGAGGAAGAGGCCGTTCACGACGGAAAAGATGGCGGTGTTGGCGCCGATGCCGAGAGCGAGAGTGAGAACGGCGACGAAACTGAAACCGGGATTCTTGGCGAGCATGCGGAGAGCGAAACGAAGATCGCGGAGGAAGGTTTCGAGCCAGAACGTGGGGAGTTGTTCGCGGGAGGTTTCGATGGCTTTGGCGGGGGAGCCGAAGGCGATGCGGGCCTGACGTTCGGCTTCGGAGCGAGGGAAGCCGGAGCGCTCGAGAGCATCCGCGTGCTGGGCGATGTGAGCGCGAAACTCCTGGTCGAGTTCGGAGTCGAGGTGATCGCGACGGAAGAGATGGGAGAGCAGGGAGCGGAAGTAAGCAAGGAATTTCATATGATCTCCAGGTCAAAGACTATTCGTAACGTAATGCGACGACGGGATCGACTTGCGCGGCCCTCCGCGCGGGAATCCAAGCCGCAATTAGAGCAACCGCGGTGAGTATCAGAAGTGCCGCGGCAAGAAGCATCGGGTCGTGCGCACGGACGTCGAAGAGGAGCGTTTGCAGCAAACGAGCACAGAACCACGATCCGAGAAGGCCGAAGGCTGCGCCGGCCACAGTGCAACGCACGATATTGAGCAAAACCAATTTCGAGATGCTTAAGGGAGTAGCACCGAGGGCCATACGCAATCCGATTTCCTGAGTACGCTGCGAGACGAAGAAGCTGACTACGCCAAAGATACCGAGTGCGGCGAGCAACAGAGCGATGGCCGCGAAAAGACAGAGAAGCATGGCGTCGAATCGAGGACGTTGGGTGAGTTGGCCAACCCGGGCGTTCATAGTGACGATCTCGACCGGAACAGTGGGATCGAGTTCGGCGATAAACGAGCGAACCCAGGGGATGGCGGTGGCAGGGGTAAGAGACGTGCGGAAAGTCACATAAGCGCGGCGAAGAGAAGCTTCCGGATCATTTTTCCAAGGGATGTAGAACTCGGGATCAGCAACGGAAGTGAGCCCGTTGTTTTTTACGTTTGCGACGATAGCCACGATGTTCCTGAAGGGACCTTGCGAATTCACGGTGGCGGAGCGCAGAGATTGCCCGATGGGATTCTCGTTGGGGAACATTTTCTCCGCTAAAGCCTGGCTGATGATGACAGGCCGCTCGGCCGGAGAGCGATCGGCTTCGGTAAAAGGCCGACCACGGATGATAGGTATTCCAAGAGTCCGGAAATAATTCGGAGTGACCATGCGGAACCCAACCATTCCACCGGTGCCCTCGGCCGGACGAGGGCGTCCCGGAACATCGATGGAGGCAAAAAACGTGGCCTGCATGGTTCCTGAAGGGGGAAGGGAATCGCTAAGTGCGACCTGCTCGATTCCCGGAATGTGACTAAGACGGACTTCGAGTTCGCGATAGAAGGCGAGCTGCTGCGGGTCGCCGGGATAACGGTACGGTGCCAAAGAAATTTCGGCCGTAACCACGTGTTGAGGTTGCAGGCCGATCGGAACGCTTTGAATCTTCCACAGGCTGCGCAAGAGCAGACCCGCTCCGGATAAAAGGATCAAAGAGCCGGCAATTTGCGCTGCGATGAGAGTGTGACGGAAGACGCTTCGCGTTGTGGCGCGAACAGTTTTTCCGACGAGCGATTCGGGCGCAGGTTTGCCGAGCGCGGGGACCATCCCGAAGAAAATACCGGCAATGAGCGAGAGGAGGAGGGAGAATCCTAAAACACGAAGATCCAACGATGCTTGCTGAAGATGCAAAATCCCCTGAGGCGCGATGGAAACGAGAACACGGAGCAAACCATATGCCAGCCCGCAGCCGGCGGTGCCTCCCAACAAAGCGAGAAGCAGGCTTTCGGCGAGGGTCTGGCGGATCAAGCGCGCGCGAGTGGCACCGAGTGCAGCACGCACAGCGAGTTCGCGCTGCCTGCCGACTGCCCTTACGAGTAGCAAGTTCGCGACGTTGGTGCAGGCGAGAAGCAGAACCGCGATTACCGCGGCAAACAGTACCCATGCGGCCACGCGAGAATCTTCGGTTTGGCGGTTGCGTAAAGAGCGGACTGCCAGGGAGACTTCCGCGCGAAATTGTGGAGGGACGAACCGCAAGGAATCCTGGTACCAGGGCTGTAAAGCCGCGGCAGCTTGCGGGATGGTGATGGCCGGCTTCAGGCGCGCGAAAGCCCTTAGGACAAGTTGTGGGTGGGTCCGGTCCAAAGCTGCCACATCCAGCGCTTGGGGCAAGAGCAGATCCGCAGGTGCCAAAGTTGGCATTTCAAAAGTAGCTGGGAGGACGCCGATGATTTCGACCGGGTTTCCGTCCAGGGACACGAACTTTCCCGGGACTTTCGGATCGCCACCGAACCGCGAGCGCCAGAGGGCATAGGACAGCAGGGCTACTCGCGGTGCTTTGGGTAAATCGTCTTCGCGCGTGAAATCACGGCCGACAATAGGTTGAATGCCAAACGTGGAGAGAAAGTTTGCTTCGACCAACGCACAAGAGAGCCGGGCAGGATTCTGTTCGGTGATGTCGCAATCGGATCCGCCAGGAGTCAGAGAAGTCATGGATTCGAATGGAACGGGCTGCGATCGTAAGACAATATATTCGGGCGCCAACATGAATTCGGAATCTTCGAATGGCGCCTTCACGCCAAAGGAAACGAGGCGTTCATCGTGTGGATACGGCAAGCTGCGGAATAGGACGCGGTCCACAACGCTGAAAACCGCGGTTGTGGCGCCGATGCCGAGGGCGAGAGTGAGGACGGCGACGAAAGTGAAGCCGGGATTTTTGGCGAGCATGCGGAGAGCGAAGCGGAGATCGCGGAGGAAGGTTTCGAGCCAGAACGTGGGGAGTTGTTCGCGGGAGGTTTCGACGGCCTTGGCGGGGGAGCCGAAAGCGATGCGGGCCTGGCGTTCGGCTTCGGGGCGAGGGAGGCCGGAACGCTCGAGAGCGTCAGCGTGCTGAGCGATGTGGGCGCGAAACTCTTCGTTGAGTTCAGAGTTGAGGTGATCGCGACCAAAGAATGTGGAGGTGAGAGAACGTAGATAAGCGAAAATTTTCATGCGTCCTCCGATGCAAACGGGCTTACGTTGTGCGGTAGAGGAAACATAGGATCACTCCGCACGAAGCGCACGCGCGGGATCGATCGCGGCGGCGCGGCGGGCCGGGATGAAGGAAGCCGCCAGAGCCACGAAGGTAAGTAAAAGCGCAACGGCAGCAAAAGTGAGCGGATCGGTGGCGGCGACGCCGTAGAGCAGGTCGGACATCAGGCGGGTAAGCCAGAGAGACGCCAGGATGCCGACGAGAACGCCGGTGAGGGCGAGTTTCGCGCCGTGGCCAACCACTAGACGCAAGACATCACGAGGTTGCGCGCCGAGCGCCATCCGCACGCCCACTTCGTGGGTACGCTGCCCGACAAAATAGGCCATGACGCCGTAGATTCCGGCGGCGGCGAGGATGAGCGCCATGGTCGCGAAAAAGCCGAGAAGGGTCATAGAGAAGCGCCACGGCACAAGGGTTTCGTCGACGAGATCAGCGAGGGTGCGGCATTGATAGACGGGCTGATCGGGATCGAGTGTGCGAACCGCACCACGGATGGTTTCGACCATAGCGTTGGGATCGCCATGGGTGCGTACGGCGAGAACCATGTAGCGGTAAGGCATTTGCCGGTAGGGCATATACATGGTGGGTTGGGGATCGTCCGCGATGCTGGTGCGCACGTCTCCCACAACGCCAACGACCTGCCACGGAGTACGCTGCTCCTCGCCGATGTAAACGATTAAATGCTGGCCGACAGGATTGGTGTTCGGCCAATACTTTTTGGCCATGGATTCGCTGATCACGATCGAGCGCGAGCTTCCGGGTAGATCGTGCTCGGTGATGGAGCGGCCGCTAAGAAGTGGAATGGCGAGCACGCGAAAATATTGCGAATCGATCAAACGGATGAGTGCGTAGGTCCGGTCGGAAGGAGGGCGTTGGGGCCGGCCGACGATATCGAAGCTGTTGTCGAAATTTTGGCCCGTGAGAGGGAGGTAGCTGATCATTCCTGCGGACTCGACTCCGGGGATAGCGCGGACGCGATCGAGAGCGGAGTCATAGAAGGCGACGACCTGATCGGGGCGCGAGTACCGGGCTCGGGGGATGGAGATGCGGGCGGTGACGGTGTGATCGGAGCGGAAGCCGAGGTCCTGGCTGCGGAGTTGCATGAAGGAGCGAATGGTGAGGCCGGCGCCGACGAGGAGCACCAGGGAAATCGCGATTTCGGCAGCGACGAAAAGGTTGCGTAATCGCTGTGCACTTTTTCCGACGGTAGCGCTGCCGGAAGAGCTGTGCAAGGCGGGAGTGAGGTTCAGGCCGGTGGCGCGAAGGGCAGGGGCGAGGCCGAAGAGCACGCCGGTGGCAAGGGAAATTCCCAAGGTGAATAACAAGACGCGCCAATCGGTTTCGATGGTGTTGATATCGGGCAGGCTGTCTGGCTTGAGCGCAAGGAGGGCGCTTCTGGTCCAGCTGGCGACGATAAGGCCGGCGCAGCCACCGGCCAGACTCAAGAGGAGACTTTCGGTGAGGAGCTGGCGAACGATGCGCCATTTGCCAGCGCCAAGCGCGACGCGGACCGCCAATTCTTTCCCACGGCCGGAAGCGCGGACCAGGAGAAGGTTGGCGACGTTGGCGCAGGCGATCAGGAGGACGAAGGCGACGGCGACGAGCAGCGTCAGTAGAGCGGGACGAATTTCACCGGCGAGATCCTGCTGGAGGGGAATTACGAGCGTGGCGGCACCACTGTTGCTGTCGGGGTTCTCGTGCTTGACGTTCGCGGCGATGCGGTTCATTTCTTGCGTGGCCTGCGCTACGGTGACTCCGGGTTTAAGGCGCGCGTAAACCTCAAGATAATGCGAACTATGCCAGTGCATATCGTGCGGCGTGATGGTCTGCTCGAGAGGAAGCCAGAGGTCGACATCTTCACGAAAGATGGAAATGGGAACCTGCGGGAGGACACCGATGACGGTGCAAGGAGTGATACCGAGCCGAATGGATTTGCCGAGGATCGCGGGATCGCTGTTGAATCGGCGCTGCCATAAGGAATAGCTGAGCATGACCACGGGATCTGCGCCGGGTCGATCGTCGGCGGGTGCAAAATCGCGACCAAGCGTGGGACGCAAGCCGAGCATCTGCAACATGCCGTTGGAAAGGACGGCGGCCTGCACGCGCTCCGGATGGTCGCCTCCCGTGAGGCTGTAGCCGGTGGTGTTGACCGCCGCGATTTTATCGAAAGACTGACTGCGGTCGCGCCATTCGAGGAAATTGCCGGGAGCGACCTCGTTGCGCGAAGAAAGATCGTTTGGCCGATTGGATTCGGAGATGGTGACGAGGCGATCCGGCTGGGCGTAGGGAAGCGGCCGGAGAAAGACGGCATCAACCACGCTGAAGATAGCGGTGTTGGCGCCGATGCCCAGAGCGAGAGTGAGGATGACAATGAAGGTGAACCCGGGACTCTTGCGAAGCATGCGGAGGGCGAAGCGGAGATCGGCCCAGAGAGTTTCGAGCCAGACGGTGGGGAGTTGTTCGCTGCATTGTTCCGTGGCCTTGGCGGGAGAGCCGAATGCGATGCGAGCCTGACGCTCGGCTTCGGGGCGAGGGAGGCCGGAACGCTCGAGGGCGTCGGCATGTTGAGAAATGTGGGAGCGAAATTCCTGGTGGAGTTCGGAGGTGAGTTGGTGGCGATGGAATATGGCGGACCAGAGAGATCGGAGGTAGGCGCGGAGGCTCATACTTCCTCCGGTTCGGTGCCGAGGACCGCGCCCATGGCGGCGACGAGGCGGGTCCAGCCGGCTTGTTCTTCACGGAGGCGTTTGCGACCGGCGGAAGTGAGTTCGTAATATTTGGCGCGACGATTGTTATCGGAGGTACCCCAGCTGGCTTTGAGGAGTCCCTGGTGGACGAGGCGAAAGAGGGCGGGGTAGAGAGCGCCTTGTTCAACGAGCAGCGCGCCATGGGAAATTTGTTCGATGCGGAGGAGCACGCCATAGCCGTGGAGGGAGCCGAGGGAAACGGCTTTGAGGATGAGGAGGTCGAGGGTGCCGGGGAGGAGATCGGCTTGGTCAGGCAAGAGAGCCTCCTAAGATGATTAGGAGGGTAAGATAGGCTCTCCTAAGTTGTCAAGGGGAGAAGGAGGCGGAGAGGATATCAGGAAGTGGAGGCGACGGATTGTTGGCGCGAGGGGTTGGTTGGCGGACCGCCTCCCTTCCTGTGTCAGGGCAAGCAGAAGGCGGTCCCTACAAGGCCGGAGGCTGGTTATTCGGGGTCCGGTTTAGAATTGGTCTCGGAGATTTCGAGTGGATTAGCCGGGGCTGTGAGAATCTCGCGGGCGGCGGGGGCGTCGTCCTCGCGGACGAGGATCTTAAAGCCGGCGCCGGACCAGGCGAGATGTTCGCGCATTCCGCCGGCGGTGTCGGCCTGGATCATTGCGGGAATACCGGCGGATTCCAGTGCGGTCTTGGCCAGGTCTGCTTCGGAACGCTCTCCGTAGGACTGAACGACGATGAGGTTTGGGTGCTCCATGTTTGTAGTATATGCCTGAGGGGAGGCAACGGCGTTGCTTGGCTGGAATGACAGCGTTGGGAGGATTGGGCTGCTATGCGAGTGGGAAAAAGCCGCAGGGCTCGGAGACTCGCCCTGCGCTACAGGAGCGCTGGAAAGTGGCGATTGTTGGCGGGGGCGCATCCAACCAGTTACAATGAGATGATTGGTACTAAGCGTAGGACTGGCTTGTGCGGATGGCGAGTGTAGCCGTCCGTGGATCACCGGCCGCAACGAGGTTTCCCCGAAGATACCGAGGTAAGACGCGGCGGTAGAACGCTGGGCTAGAGCTGCGGGGCGACGAGGAACTCCGGGAAAACGGGAGTTGCGCGGAGCGGGAGCGCCAGCAAGACGCGGGGAATACAACGAGGGAGTGACGGACGCTTCATGGATTTAGTCAAGTACATCGACAAGGGAATCGATCGCGTATTCGGGACGAAGCACGAGCGCGACATCAAGAAGATGGCGCCGACGATTGCGGCGATTAATGCGCTTGAGCCCGAGACGCAGGCGCTGAGCGACGAGCAGCTGAAGGAACGCTTTGCGGCGCTGAAGACCCAGGTACAAGAACAATTAAAGGATAGCGATCCGGCGGACCTGACGTATCGGGACGATGTGGCGCGGGCGCTGGACCCGGCGATTGTGCCGGCGTTTGCGTTGGTACGCGAGGCCGGGCGGCGATTTTTGAAGATGCGACATTTCGACGTGCAGTTGATCGGCGGAATGGTGCTGAACAGCGGCAAGATCGCCGAAATGAAGACGGGCGAAGGAAAGACGCTGGTGGCGACACTGCCGGCGACGCTAAATGCATTGGCTGGGCGCGGCGTGCACCTGGTGACGGTGAACGATTACCTGGCGCGGCGCGACGCGGAATGGATGAGCCCGCTGTACAAGGCGCTGGGGTTGACGGTAGGCGTGATTGTTCATGATCTGGATGACGCGCAGCGGCGTGCGGCGTATGGCGCGGATATTACGTACGGCACGAACAACGAGTTTGGCTTCGATTACCTGCGCGACAACATGAAGTATGACCTGGCAAGCTGCGTGCAGCGCGGGCACCAGTTTGCGATTGTGGACGAAGTGGACTCGATCCTGATCGACGAGGCGCGCACGCCGCTGATTATTTCCGGGCCGTCGGAAGAATCCACGGACAAATATTTCAAGATCGACAAGATCATTCCGAAGCTGATCCAGGAAATCGACTACACATTGGATGAGAAGCACCGTACGGCAACGCTGACGGAAGAAGGCGTCAGCAAGTGCGAGCGGATGCTGGGATTGGGGAATTTGTACGACCCGGCGCACATGGAGACGATTCACCATGTGTACCAGGGGCTGCGGGCGCACGCATTGTACAGGCGCGACGTGGATTATGTGGTGAAAGACGGGGAAGTGATCATCGTTGATGAGTTTACCGGGCGGCAGATGCCGGGGCGGCGGTGGTCGGACGGTTTGCACCAGGCGGTGGAAGCGAAAGAGGGAGTGAAGATCGAGCGGGAAAACCAGACGCTGGCGACGATCACGTTCCAGAATTACTTCCGCATGTACAAGAAATTGTCTGGCATGACGGGCACGGCGGATACGGAAGCGGCGGAGTTTGGAAAGATTTATGGGCTGGATGTGGTGGTGGTGCCGACGAACCGGACGCTGATCCGCATTGAGAATCGCGACGTGGTGTACCGCACGGAACGCGAGAAGTTCGAGGCGGTGGTGAACGGGATTCTGCAGGAAGACAATTCGCTGGCGCACGGGATCCGTCAGTTCAACGAGCGAGGCCAGCCAGTGCTGGTGGGTACGATTTCGATCGAGAAATCGGAGACGATTGCGGATTTGCTGAAGAAATCGGGGATTCCGCACCAGGTGTTGAACGCCAAGCAACACGAGCGTGAATCGCGGATTGTAGCGCAGGCGGGGCGCAAGGGCGCGGTGACGGTGGCCACGAACATGGCCGGGCGCGGAACGGACATTCTGCTGGGCGGGAATCCGGAAGCGTTGACGCGCGAACACTTTTTGAAGAACAAGCTGGCGATGCCGTACGCCGCGGCACCCGCGGTGATTGGCGCAGAGAGTTCGAATGGAGATGGGACGGCGGAGAGCGTGCCGATGGTGCTGTTCCAGCATGAGGGGAAGATTTTCCAGGTACCACAGGATCAGTGGAAGCCGGTGTACGACCAGTTCGCGGAGCAATGTAAAGCGGAGCACGACGAAGTGGTGGCGCTGGGCGGGCTGCATATTTTAGGAACGGAGCGGCACGAAGCGCGGCGCATCGATAACCAGTTGCGTGGGCGCGCCGGGCGGCAAGGCGATCCGGGGTCGTCGCGATTCTTTCTATCGCTGGAAGACGATTTGATGCGGATTTTCGGTGGGGAAAAAGTGAAGCAGTTGATGTTCCGATTGGGGATGACGGAAGGCGTGCCGATTGAATCGAAGTTGATCTCGAGCCGGATTGAGAACGCGCAGAAATCGGTGGAAGGGCAGAACTTCGATGCGCGCAAGCACCTGCTTGAGTATGACGATGTAATGAACAAGCAGCGTGAGACGATTTACGCGATTCGGCGGTCGGCGCTGGAGGGCAAAGATCAACGGGATTACGTGCTGGGGATCGCGGAAGATGTGGCGCTGGAGCTGGTGCAGCGGTATTGCCCGCGCGAACAGCACCCGGGGCAGTGGAATACCGCGTCGTTTCTGGCGGAGATTCACAGTCAATTCGGGATCGATGCGAAGGCCGCAGGCGCGGACCCGGGAACGCTGAATCACGATGAGCTGGCGGAAGCGACGGTGGAGGCGGTAAAGACACGTTACGCGGAGAAGGAAAAACAATTCAGCGCGGATTTGCTGCGATGGTTGGAGCGGCGAATCATTCTGGACGTGGTGGACACGCAGTGGAAAGACCACTTGTTGTCGCTGGACCACTTGAAGGAAGGAATTGGGCTGCGGGGATACGGGCAGAAAGATCCGCTGGTGGAGTTTAAGAAGGAAGCATTCATTTTGTTCGAAGACATGATGGCGCGGATCGATAACGAGACGATTCGTTATCTCTATCATGTGCAGATCCAGCAGGGCGAGGCGCCGGCGGTTGAGCAGAGACCGGAACCTCAGCGACAGATGCACAGCGCGGCAGCAGCAGTGGCAAGCGCGGCGGCGCGCGCGGAAGAGGCACCAGCGCGGTTGCCGGATTTTGCCCGGGCGTTGGAGCGGAAGCAAGAACGGCAGCAGAAAGATATGCAGTTTCAGACTGGGGCGGCGCAGGCCGAAGCTCCGAAGCCGGTGCGTGCGGGAGCGAAAGTGGGGAGGAATGATCCTTGCCCGTGCGGATCTGGGAAGAAATACAAGAAGTGCCATGGGGCGAATGCGTAGGAAGAAGTAACGAGGTAACGACGCTACGAAATGATGAACGGGTACGAGAAGAAGTGTAAGAGTAAAAGAGTTTAAAGGTAGAAGAGTGGGGAGAGGCGCTAACGGATTCCTCAGGGGCTAAAGCCTGGCGTCCGTGGTTTGGTGATGTCGGAGCTGAAGCTCCGATCCCCTAAATATGTCCAACGATTATCGAGTTCAGAGAAGATTCAGGGATCACAGCGAGAAGAGGACCTATGCCACCGGGAATGCCAGGACAACAGCAGATGCCGCAGCGCCAGCCGATACCGGGAGTGAAGTATCTGGTGGCGGTGGCTAGCGGAAAAGGTGGAGTAGGGAAAACCACGGTGGCGGTAAATCTGGCGCTAGCGCTGGCGAAATTGGGGAATAAGGTGGGATTGCTGGATGCCGATGTGTACGGGCCGAACGTACCGATCATGCTGGGGTCGACGGGCGAGCCGATGGCGACGCCGCAACAGCGGATTATTCCGGTGCAGGCGCAGGGATTGAAGATGATATCGATGGGTCTGCTGAATCCGGGGGATAAGCCGGTGATTTGGCGCGGACCGATGCTGCACAGCGTGATTACGCAATTTTTGCGCAGCGTGGAATGGGGCGAACTGGATTATTTGGTGATTGATTTGCCGCCAGGAACGGGCGATGTGCAGTTGACGCTGATTCAAACCGTGGAAGTGACGGGGGCGGTGGTGGTGACGACGCCGTCGACGGTGGCACTGGCGGATGTGCGCAAGGCGATCGAGATGTTCCGGCAGGTGAACGTGGAAGTGCTGGGTGTGGTGGAGAATATGAGCACGTTCGCGTGTCCCCATTGCGGAAAGCCGGTGGATATATTTGGGCACGGCGAAGGGGCGAAGACCGCGATTGCGTATGGCGTGCCGGTGCTGGGAGAAATTGAGATTGATCCGCGGATTCGTCTGGGCGGGGACACGGGGAATCCGGTTGCGGCACTGGGGGAGAGCGCACCGGCGGCGCAGAGTTTGTATCGCGTGGCGAAAGCAGTAAGCGCGCGGATTGAAGAAGTGGCGGCAACGTCGGGCGGGCCGACCGTTCAGATCGATTAGTGCAGAAGGCAGTTTCGCTCCATTCCGAATAGCTCGCGGGATTACAGCTGCCCAAGAGGGTGCCGGAGAATGGAGAAAGTTGTGGGCGAAACTGCACAAATTCCATTCCATCAAAAATTGAATATTCGCGGGCACGTGGGAGTCTGCGCGCTTCTGATGTGTTTATCGGCTGTCGTGGTGTGTGCGCAGGGCCAGAGAAGCGTGCGTGCGGGTGTGCCTACGACGCGACAGGCGAAGTTGTATGAACAGTCGCGGCCAGCGATGGGGACGGAGTTCAAGATTTATCTTTATGCGGAGCAGGACGAGCAAGCGGAAGCATTGTTCGGCGCGGCGTTCGCGGAGATCGAGCGACTGGACGAGACCTTGAGCAATTACAAGCCGGAGAGCGAATTGTCGCGAATCAACCGGCTGGGGGGTCATGAGACGGTAACAACCGATCCGGAAATGTTTGCGTTGCTACGAACATGTATCGATTACAGCCGAAAAAGTGATGGGACGTTTGACATTACGGTAGGGCCGCTGATGCGAGCGTGGGGCTTTTTTCGAGGGCAGGGGCGGTATCCTGCGCCATGGCAGTTAGATAAAGCGCGCGAAAAAGTTGGCTGGGAAAAAGTGCAACTGGATGCAACGAGGCGGACCGTTCATTTTGCGGTGGATGGCATGGAATTGGACTTGGGCGGGATTGGAAAAGGGTATGCGGTGGATCGGGTGATCCGGCAATTGCGAATTGCAGGAGTGAAGGCGGCGTTGGTGGATGCGGGTTCGAGCACGTTGTACGCGATTGGCGCGCCGCCGGGGAAGAAGGGGTGGTTGGTGCGCGTGCCGAAACCGGGAGACCGCGCGCAGACAATCTCGACGGTGCTTTTGCGAGACGAGGCACTCTCGACATCGGGCAGCTACGAGAAGTTCTTTCAACTCAACGGGCGCACCTACTGCCACATCATGGATCCGAGGACGGGCGCGCCAGTGGAAGGCATGTTGCAGGCTACGGTGATCGGCGCGGATGGCGCGACCACGGAAGCGCTGTCGAAACCGATGTTCGTGATGGGGACGAAACAGGGAGCAAAGTATCTGGCGGATTTTCCGGGTGTTGCCGGGCTGTGGGTTGTGGGTGAAATCGATAAGCAGCAAGAAGTGGAATGGAATTGGCCGGGCTGCGCGGGCGAATGCGGTGAGACGCTCGTAGACAGCAGGGAAAGGAAGTTGACAACACAATGAGTGAAATCGATCGACGTAAATTCATGGAGAGCGCGGCGGGAGCATTGGCTGGTGCGCTGCTGCTGGCGGGCTGCAAGGAGCACACAAAGACCGCAGTGCCCGCGGGAGCAGAAGTGCGACTGGCGGTGATTGGGCCGGGAAGCCGTGGCCAGGAATTAATGAGGACGTTTTTGCGCGTTCCGGGGGTGCGATTCATGGGACTTTGCGATGTGTATGAGCCGCGTTTTGCGGAGGCGCGCGATATCACGCGAGAAAGCACACCGATATTCCGTGACTACCGGGAATTGTTGGCGGCGAAGGACGTGGATGCGGTAGTTGTGGCGACACCGTTGTCGTTCCATGCGGAACACGTAGTGGCGGCTCTGGAGAGCGGGCGGCACGTGTATGGGGAGAAGAGCATGGCGATGACCGTCGATGGATGCGACCGAATTGTGGATGCGGTGAAGCGCACAGGGAAGAACTATCAAGTGGGGGTGCAATACCACTATGCGACGTGGTACCAGGATACGTTGCGGAGGATTCGCGAAGGAAGAATCGGGAAGATCACGCACGTGTACGCTGAATGGCATCGTAACAACAATTGGCGGCGTCCGGTGCCGGACCCGAACGATCAGAAGCTGGAACGGCTGATCAATTGGAGGATGTACAAAGAATATTCGCTTGGACTGATGGCAGAACTTGGTTCGCACCACATCAGCTTTGCGAATGAGATTTTCGGAGGTATGCCGGAGTCGGTGGTGGGTAGCGGGGGCGTCGACTACTGGAAAGACGGACGCGAAACGTACGACAACGTGCAAGTGGTATATCGCTACCCGGGCGGGGAGACGTTGTTCTTCTCGGCGATTACGAGCAACGCGCATGAAGGGGCGCAAATACGCGTGTATGGCACGGAAGGAACAGCAGTGCTAACGGAAGGAGACGCGGTTTTGTTCTCTGAGGCGAAAAGATTGAAGGCTTCTCCGGTCACGAAGGTGCTGATTGACCATGGAATAATGACGGGAGCAAGCTATCTGGCGGAGATGCCGTATCGCGGTAAAGGGGAATCCATCCCGGTGCCGGATGATGTGGAAGGAAACGCGAATTATCTGGCCTGCGAATCGTTTATCCGGTCGATTGTGAACCATCAGAAACCGGAAGCAGACGAGCAGGAGGGATGGGCGGAAGCGGTGGCGGTGATTCTGGGTAATCAGGCGATTGAGGAAGGGAAGCGGTTGTATTTTCGAGACTACATGCGCAAGCCGGTAGGGGCGTAGCTATTGCCGGGCGCGAAGTGGGTCGTGAGTGAGACGCCCAGGGAACTCGGGCGTGGAACCTTTGCGCAGTTCGATTCGTTATGAGAAGTGAGGGCGTTTATATGGGGGGATCCGTAGCGCTCGAATCCAAACCACTTCAACGTACCCGCGACGCTCGCCCGGGAGAATGGGCACTTCTGGGCGGGCTGTCTTTTGCGGTGTTCGCCGCGCATATGCTGGTGAGTGGGCGATATGGGTACTTCGTCGACGAACTGTATTATTTGGCGTGCAGCCATCATCTGGCCTGGGGCTATGTGGACCAGCCACCGTTGATTGCGGTGATTACGTGGCTGGTGCGGATGACACTAGGCGATTCGTTGCCAGCGCTGCATTTTCTGCCTGCCGTGGCGGCGGGATTACGCGTGCTGCTGACGGGATTAATCGCGCGGGAATTAGGAGCGCGACGATTTGGAATGGCGTTGGCGTGCGTGTGTGTGATGGTGGCGCCGATCTATTTGGGATTGGATTCGCTGCTGACGATGAATGTGTTCGAGTCGCTGTTCTGGATGACGGCGGCGCTGATCGCGTTGAAGATTTTCAACGGGGCCAGTCCGAAGCTGTGGCTGCTGTTTGGGGTGGTGTGCGGCGTAGGGCTGTTGAACAAGCATTCGATGCTGATTTTTGGATTTGGCTTGTTCGTGGGACTGGTGTTGACGAAGCAGCGGCGGCAGTTCGCATCTCCATGGATCTGGCTGGGCGGGTTGATTGCACTGCTGATTTTTCTGCCGAACTTAATGTGGGAGATTCATCGCGGTTTTCCGACGGTGGAATTGCTGCGGAACGTGCAGCAGAGCGGGCGGAACACGGAGTTTGGTCCGGTGATGTTCTTGCTGTTACAGGGGCTGATCCTGGGACCGCTGGCGGCGCCGGTCTGGATTGCGGGGCTGGTGGAATTGTTGCGCGATCGCGAAGGGATCGGTTGGAGAGTATTGGGAATCACGTGGCTGGTGATCATGACGTGCATGTTGACGATGCACGGGCGAATGTATTATCCGGCGCCGGCATATCCGATGTTGTTTGCGGCGGGTGGGATGGTGGTCGAACGCTGGTTCGCCGAGATGCGCAGCGGCCAGTGGTTGAGGCCGGCGTATGTTGCGCTACTGGCGATTGCGGGGGTGCTGTTCGCGCCGCTGGCGTATTTTCCGATGCTGAGTGTGAACCAGTACATTGCGTATTCACGCTTTCTGCATTTTGGTCCGCCGCGGCTTGAGAATAACCAGTTGGGGCCGTTGCCACAGATCTATGCAGACCAGTTTGGGTGGAAAGAAATGGCGGAAGTGGTGGCGAAGGCGTATTACAACTTGCCAGCGGACGAGCGGAAATCCTGCGCGATCTTTGCGCAGAATTACGGGCAGGCCGGAGCGATTGATTTTTTCGGTGCGAAGATGGGATTGCCACCGGCGATTTCTGGGCATCAGAATTATTTCTATTGGGGACCGCGTGAATATACCGGCTCGTGCGTGATCGTGATGGGGGACCGGCCGGAACGGCTGCGTGAGTTGTTTGACGATGTGGAGTATGCGGGACGCGTGGAGCACCCACTGGCGATGCCGTATGAGCACATCGATGTGTATGTGTGTCGGAAGCCGAAGTTTGGGAGTCTGGAAGCGGTGTGGGGAAAGGTGAAGAGATGGGAGTGACCCGCCTCCGCTGAAGCTACGGCGGGCGGGGCCCTTTGAGGTTCGGGGCAGGCGAGTGGCGAGTGGTCGGAAGGAAAAGAGAGATTCCTCGCTCCGCGGACTCCGTTCGGAATGACTTTCCTTTTGGTACGGTGTGGACACAGCGATTCTTGTGGTTTTGATCGATCAAAGCGTTTACGGATAAGACAGCGGATGCTTTGGGCAAGACGTGGGTATATTGGCGCGCAGGCTGCGCTTGCTTGCTGTAGGCAGGTTCGGAACGACGCCTTTGAGGGGGGACTGCGAGGGCGGTTTGATATTGTGTCCCGATTGGTTGGGAAAGGCGCCCGCCTCGGAAGGCGGCCGCCACAAAAGAAAGAGACCGGTGGTGGTTCGGGGTCGTTTGGCTAGGAACTAGAAATAGGGAAATTGGGAGTTGAGGGGCCGCCGGAGGTGGATGCTTCGGCGGCTTTTATTTTTTCGAGGAGGCAGGGGCGGCAGAGGCAGCCACGAGAGTTCAAGTCTTCGGGGAGCGGGAGGTGCGGGAGATCGGCGCACCAGCAATGGCCTTCGGGATGGCAATCGAAGGGGGTGCCGCATTGAGCGCAGAGTTTCTGCATTGGCAAAGTATGGCGCGCGCGCAGGCGAACGTAAAGTAAAGGACTGGTCACTTCGCGGGCTTGTTTTGCCCGATAGCATTGGATAGAATGCGCGACGAGAAGGTTGTGTCACACCTGTAGTCCGCCCACCATTTACGGTATCAAGCGAAAAATCGCGAAAGGACGGGAGTATGCCTCTGTCGAAGAAATTGGCCGCCGAGTTTTTTGGCACGTTTTGGCTGGTGTTTGGAGGATGCGGAGCGGCAGTGCTGGACGCGGCGTTTCCGCAATTAGGAATTGGATTCGCAGGGGTAGCGTTGGCGTTTGGATTGACGGTTTTGACGATGGTGTACACGATCGGGCACATTTCGGGATGCCATCTGAACCCGGCGGTGTCTGTGGGGTTGGCGTTCGGTAAGAGGTTCCCCTGGTCGGAAGTGGTGCCGTATATCGTGGCGCAGGTGGTAGGCGCGTTGGCGGCTAGCGGCGTACTCTACGTGATCGCGAGCGGGAAAGAAGGATTTTCGCTGAGCGGGGGATTTGCGTCGAACGGATATGCGATGCACTCGCCGGGTGGCTACTCACTGGTGGCGTGCTTCGTGGCGGAAGTGGTGCTGACGTTCTTCTTTTTGCTGGTGATTCACGGGGCGACGGATACGCGGGTGGTCGGCGGATTCGCGGGAATTGCGATTGGGTTGGCTTTGACGCTGATTCATTTGGTCGGCATCCCGGTGACGAATACTTCGGTGAATCCAGCGCGCAGCACGGGTCCGGCAATTTTCGTGGGCGGTTGGGCGATTGCGCAATTGTGGTTGTTCTGGGTGGCGCCGCTCATTGGCGGAGCATTAGGTGGATTGGTTTACAACGGATTGTTCGAAGAGAGGAAGTAACTCGCTGCCAACGGGCTAAAAAGACTAGCTACAGACTATCGGTTCAGCAAAGCTTCGTCGTAGGCGGCTTTCGCGATGCGGGCGATGACGCTATTGCGGGCGGCATCGTCGGCGGAAGAATCGGTGATGAAGATAGCGATGGCCAGGCGACGGCCGTCGGGAAGAATAATCAGGCCAATATCGTTGGTGGCGGGAGTGATATCGTTCACGAGGCCGGAAGAGCCGGTCTTATGCATGACAATTGTTTTTGGGGGAAGATTGCCCTTGATTTGGCGCGAGCCGTGGGGTGTGTCGCGCATCCACTGCAGCAGAAGTTTGGTGTGCTCGGGTGTGAGCGGAGAATGGTCGCCGATGAGGCTGAGCAATTGAACCGCGCCGGCGGGCTCAAACCAATTGCGATACTGGGCGGTGGGGTCGCGCTGCAGAGTGTGCTCGCCGTTTTCCAGATGAAAACCGATGACGCCGATGGAGGTCATGTAAGAGTTGACGGCGGTGGGGCCGCCGACGACCTGCAGAAGAATATCCGCGGCGACATTGTCGCTGAGAGAAGTGGAGAGGCGCAGGAGTTCCTGGAGAGGAACTTCGACGTCGGCTTCGGGATATTTGTCCTGCAAAGGGCTGTAGGTTTCGGGAAGGATGCGATCGCCGAGGAGAAAATGGATCGGTTGGTCGAGAGGGAATCTGCCTTCTTCGACGAGGTGGAGCGCGGTGACCGCCAGAGGAAGTTTAAATACGGACTGCATGGGCGGATGTGAGTGGGGATCGAGATCGCAGTTGAAGGTGGAGTGAGGGATGGCGCAGGCTACGGAAACTTTGCCGTGGGCATCGGCGGCGATTCTGTAGATCTGTTGTTGAAGATCGGTTTGCGCGCTGACGGAAACGGTACAGAGCAGAAAAATTAGGGCGAGGCGCATTGATTCCAGTCTAACAACGGCGGCTTTGCGGAGACAATGGCGGATTCCTTGTCAGGTGGATAGGCGGATGCTATCTTGGAATGTTCGCGGCATGCGCGGACTTGACAAAGCAGGCTATATCCAGGGCCTGCAATCACTTACGGGGAAATCGAGGGACTTTGAGTCGGGTGCCGGATATTCGGGCGTATCGCGGGAAATTTCCGCAGATTGCGGCGTCGGCGTACATCGATCCCGCAGCGGTGATCATTGGCGACGTGGTGATTGGGGAAGACGCGAGCGTGTGGCCGATGTGCGTGGTGCGCGGGGATGTGCACTACATCCGGATCGGGAAGCGCACGAACATTCAGGATGGTTGCGTGTTGCACGTGATGAAAGACCAGTATCCGCTGGTGCTGGGCAATGACGTGACCGTGGGACATTCGGTGACGCTGCACGGCTGCACGATTGAAGGGCGCGCGTTGATCGGGATGCGCGCGACGATATTGAATGGCGCGGTGATCGGGGAGAATTGCATTATCGCGGCAGGGACGCTGGTGACGGAGCGTACCGTGATTCCGGCGGGAAGTATCGTGATGGGCTCGCCGGGGAAGGTCAAGCGAGAGCTGAATGAGAAGGAGTTGGCGTCCATCGAGAATTATGCGACGCGGTATGCGGGGTATCGGGAGATTTATCGCGGGGAAGCGGTGGCGCGGGGGGAACGGGTGGATTGGAGTGCAGTGGCGAGTGGCGAGTGGCAAGTGGCGAGCGAAGAGGCAGAAAAGCCCTAGTCGCGACTACGAGTTTCTCGCTCGTGGGAGAGCAGTGGCGAGTGATTAGTGGCGAGTGGCTAGCGAAGAGGAAGAAAAAGTAGCTGCCAGATAATTCCTTTGAGCGATAAGACGAGATTGGCGAGAACAGGGAAGGATAGTGGAGAAGAGAGATAAGCCGAAGTCGTATAAGGACCTGCTGATCTGGCAGAAGGGGATGGCGTTGGCGAAGTTCGTCTACCAGTTATCGGGACGGTTCCCCGTGGACGAAAGGTACGGTCTGATTTCGCAGATACGAAGGGCGGCCGTTTCTGTGCCATCGAACATCGCCGAGGGGCAGGCGCGGCATACCACGAAAGAGTTTTTGCAGTTTCTGTCGCATGCGCAAGGTTCGTTGGCAGAGGTTGAGCCGCAGTTACTGCTGAGCGTGGAACTACGATTTGCGAATCAAGAAGGCGTAGCTGGTGGATTGAAAGAGATTGACGAACTGCAGAAGATGATCATCTCTCTTCGACGAAAACTTGAGGTTGGGTCATCACTAGCCACGCACCCTTCGCCACTATCCGTGGTGCACCGCTGATCTATGGCGAATAAGGCGAAATTCCAGGCGATTAAGGGTACGCGGGATTTGTTGCCACCGGAGACGGAGTTGTGGAACCGGGTGGAGGCGACGGCGCGCGAAGTGTTTGGTACGTACGGATTCGGGGAGATACGGCCGCCGATTTTTGAGCCGACGGAATTGTTTGCGCGGGCGGTGGGGGGCGAGACGGATATTGTTTCGAAGGAGATGTACAGCTTTACGGACCGCCACGAAAAGCTAGACCTCCCAAAGGTCATGGGCGACTACGGCGGATTTATTGAGAAAGCCGAAAAACTACATGAGTCCGGCGAAATTCCCCGGACCAACAACAACGAACTGCTGTTGGCCCGAGCCACAGCGCATTGGAAGCAATATATCAAACATCCGAACACGGAACCTTTCGTGGCTGAAGATTTGGAAAATCTTTTCCGGATGGTAATCGCGGTTAATGCTCTCCAATTGGGACCTGAACTGAGTTTGCGGCCGGAGGCTACGGCTTCGGTGTGCCGGGCGTATATCGAGCACAACATGAACCAGTGGCCGGCTCCGGTGAAGCTTTATTACACGGGGCCGATGTTTCGGCGGGAGAGGCCGCAGAAGGGGAGATACCGGCAGTTTTATCAGATTGGAGCGGAAGTGTTGGGCGGGCCGGATGCGCCGGGGATTGATGCGGAAGTGATTGAGATGGTGATGGCGTTTTTCGGGCGGCTGGAATTGCAGGGCGTGCAGTTAGAGATTAATTCGATCGGGCATAGCGCACCGCCTGTCGAAGGTAAGCTGGAATGCCGGCGAGCGTATGTGGAGAAATTGCGGGCGGCGTTGGTGGAAGTGAAGGACAAGCTGGGGGAGGATAGCCGTCGGCGAATTGAGACGAATCCCTTGCGGGTGCTGGACTCGAAACTGGAGCATGAGCAAGCGATCATCGCGACATTGCCGAAGATTAGCGATTCGTTATGCGATGAGTGCAAGACTCACTACGCCGAGGTGAAACGCCAACTGGATTTGCGCGGAGTGAAATATAACGAGAATTGGAGGTTGGTGCGCGGGCTGGACTACTACATGCGGACGACGTTTGAGATTACCGCGCAGGGACTGGGTTCGCAGAATGCGGTGTGCGGCGGCGGGCGGTATGACGGGTTGGTGGAATTGCTGGGCGGGCCGCCAGTCGCCGGTGGTAAACCTACAAAGGGGATTGGATTTGCGATAGGAGAAGATCGGCTGATTTTATCGCTGCTGGAAGGGCAACCCGCCTCCGCTGAAGCTACGGCGGGCAAGGTTGGACGTGATGTGTATATCGCGTGGATGGGTAAAACGAGTGAGGCTACGGCGATTCGCGCGGCACAAGAATTGCGGGCAGCGGGGTTGCGGGTGGAACTGCCGGCGGTGGAGCAGAAATTCGGGAAAGCGTTGGGGCAAGCGGATAGACTGGGCGCGAGGTATGCGCTGATTCTGGGCGAGGATGAAGTGGCTAGCGGGGAGTGGACGATAAAGACGCTGGGGGATGGGTCGCAGGAGAAGATTCGTGAGGCGGAGTTGGTGGAGATGGTGAAGAAGTGGCGAGTGGCGAGTGGCGAGTGGCGAGAGAAGAACGAGTAGTGGAGTGGAGGCGCGCTCTTGTAAGCAACTCAGTGAAAGAGTTCTTGAACGCTTGGTTGGTCGACAAGATTCTGCGGTTGAGGTCCTTCGCTTCGCTCAGGATGACACGCGTTCCGGTTATGCGGGGAGCGAAGACGCTGGGGGATGGGTCGCAGGAGAAAGTAAAGACTGGCGGCGTTGTGGAGTTTTTGAGGCGAAGAAGTGAAAGAGTGTAAGGGTATAAGAGTGTAAGAGTTGAAGAGCGGGCGAACGGGGAGTTCGGAGACAAGATGCGGCGGTTGAGATCCTTCGTCGCGCGGAAGGCGCGCTCCTCAGGATGACAGGCTTTTGGGTTTGTGAATGTGCCGGACAGGATTTGCTGGTGGTTCGAAACAGCGTCATCCCTGAAGGGGTGAGCTACAGGTGAGGAACGTGCTGGACTTTTTGGGGAACTTGAAGAGGACACATTATTGCGGTGCGCTGCGGGCTGCGGATGCGGGGCGTGATGCGGTGGTGATGGGATGGGTACACCGGCGGCGGGACCTGGGGAATTTGTTGTTTTTGGATGTGCGGGATCGCACCGGAATCGTGCAAGTGGTGTTCAACAAAGAGACGCAGGCGGAGGCGCACGCGAAGGCGGAGCAGGCGCGCAGCGAGTTTGTGGTTGCGATAGAAGGCAAAGTGGTGAAGCGGGAGAAGGCGAATCCGGAGATTGGGACGGGCGAAATTGAGTTGGTGGCTGCGAAGCTGCACATTCTGAATACGGCGAAGACGCCACCATTTCCGATTGAGGCGGAGATTAATGCCGCGGAAGAAACGCGGCTGCGGTATCGCTATCTGGATTTGCGGCGGCCGAAACCACACGCGAATCTGGCGCTGCGGCACAAAATTGTGCTGGAAATGCGCAAAACGATGGACGAGATGGGATTCATTGAAGTGGAAACGCCGATGCTGACGCGGTCGACACCGGAGGGCGCGCGGGATTACCTGGTGCCGAGCCGTGTGCATCATGGGCAGTTTTATGCGTTGCCGCAATCGCCGCAGATTTTCAAGCAGATCCTGATGATTGGCGGGCTGGACCGCTATTTCCAGATCGTGAAATGTTTCCGCGATGAGGATTTGCGCGCGGACCGTCAGCCGGAGTTTACGCAGTTGGATCTGGAGATGTCGTTTCCGACGCAAGAAGACATTTTTAACGTGATTGAGAATGTGATGGTGCGAGTGTGCGCGGCGGTAGGGATTGCAGTGAAGGCGCAGTTTCCACATATGTTGTACAAGGATGCGATACGGAAGTATGGAAGCGACAAGCCGGATTTGCGGTTTGGAATGGAATTGCAGGAAGTGACGGAGTGTTTTCCGGCTGAAGCCAAGCAGAAATTGCAGATCGAGGGGAATGTGTTCGCGTTTGCCGCGCCGGGTGGGGCGGCGTATTCGCGCAAGCAGTTGGATGAATTGACGGAAAAGGCGAAGGCCGTGGGTGCGCGCGGGGCGTATTTTGTGAAGATGGCCGCGGAGGGGACCACGTCGACGGTGGAGAAGTTGATTGGCGTGGAGAATGTGAAGAAGCTGGCGGAAGCGTGCGGAGCGAAGACCGGGGATTTGGTGGTGGCGGTTTCGGCGAAGCAGGAGATCAAGGGAACGGAAGCGGCGGCGCTGGTGGCAGGGCAGTTGCGCTTGGTGCTGGGCGAAGCGCTGGGGGCGATTGATAAGAGCGAGTGGAAATTTTTGTGGCTGACCGGCTTCCCGCTATTTGAATGGAGCGAGAACGATAAGAGTTGGGTGAGCGCGCAGCATCCATTCACGGGAATTGTGGATGAGGATTTGGAAAAGTTGGAGAGCGCGCCGTGGGAAGTGCGATCGAAAGGCTACGATCTGGTGTTGAACGGATACGAACTGGGATCGGGGAGCATACGAATCCACCGGCAGGACGTGCAGGAACGCGTGTTCAAGGCGCTGGGCTTGTCGCAGGAACAGTTGCGGAAACGGTTTGGATTTTTCCTGGATGCGCTGACGTACGGGACGCCGCCGCATGGCGGAATTGCGTTGGGCGTAGATCGCATTGCGATGCTGCTGGCGGGGGAGAAGTCGATTCGCGAAGTGATTGCGTTTGGGAAGACGACGGCGGCGCAGGATTTGATGGCGGAATCGCCGAGCGAAGTGGATCGGGATCAGTTGGAGCAGTTGGGGATAGAGATTAAAAAGAAATGAGCAGAATACGGATATTGCCGGAGGCGGTGGCGAATAAGATCGCGGCGGGCGAGGTGGTGGAGCGGCCCGCGTCGGTGGTGAAGGAGCTGCTGGAGAACGCGCTGGATGCGGGCGCGACGTCGGTGCGGATCGAGACGGAAGTAGGCGGGAAGCGGATGATCCGTGTGATCGATGACGGGCACGGAATGGCGCACGACGATGCGCTGCTGGCGTTCGAACGGCACGCGACGAGCAAGTTGCGGACCGCGGATGATTTGCTTTCGATTGCGACATTGGGATTTCGCGGGGAGGCGTTGCCGTCGATTGCGGCGGTTTCGCGATTGCTGCTGGAGACGCGGGACTCCAGCGAGCCGGAAGGGACGCGCGTGGAATTTGCGGGAGGCAAGCTGATTGGGGTGAAGCCGGCGGGATTGCCGCCAGGAACGACGATCAGTATTGCGGATCTGTTCTATTGCGTACCGGCGCGGCGGAAATTTCTGAAGTCGGACTCTACGGAATTGGGGCACATTGCCTCGCTGGTCACGCATTATGCGCTGGCGAATCCTTCGAAACAATTTACGCTGACGACACCGACGCAGGAAATTATCAATTGCCCGCCGGCGGAGAAATTGTCGGATCGCGTGTATCAATTGTTTGGGCGGCAGGCGCTGGAAGAGCTGGTAGAGATTCCGCCGACGTCAGCAGCGTTTCGCGCGGCGATAACCGAGCCGGAGATGGAAGTGGGGGAAGAGAAGGCCACGCTGACGGTGAGCGGGTTTACGTCGCGACCGGCGGTGCAGCGGCTGAATCGCAATGGAATTTATGTGTTTGTGAACCGGCGATTGGTGCGCGACCGGCTGATTCTGCACGCGATTCACGAGGCATATCGGAATATTCTGCCGCCGAATGTGTTTCCGGCGACGCTGCTGTTTCTGGAAATGCCGTACGACGAAGTGGACGTGAATGTGCATCCGGCGAAGATCGAGGTGCGCTTCCGGCGGTCGCAATTCGTGCATGATTTCACGCGCGACGCGATCCGGCAGGCGTTGATGGCAACGCGGCCGATTGCGAGTTTCGCGGCGGCGGCAACTTCGGGAAATGTGGGATTGAATCCGGCGCCGCCTCCGGGGTCGTTCGATAGCGGATTTGGCGAGGTGAATGCAAACTCGGGAGTGCCGCGGGCCATCATTCCGCAGATGGAAGAAATTGGGTTGGGGTCGGGAGTGGGATCGGACTATGCGGCTGGGGGATTCGAGTTGGCCGGGGCGCCGATGCAGCCGGTGCCACAACGATTTCCGTTTGAGCCGGGATCGTTTTCGGGGACGGGGAATGGATTCAGTCCGGGGTCGATGCCGGGCGGAACGCCGAGCCGGGAGCCGAATTGGGCTGAAAATTTTTCGCGGGTAGGCGCGGACGCTCCGGCAACGCTGCCACGGCCGGACCAGATTGCGGATTTGAAGCCGCTCGGGCAAGTGAGCGCGAGTTTTATTGTGGCGGTGAATGGCGAGGGATTGTGGATTGTGGACCAGCACGTAGCACACGAGCGCGTGTTGTTCGAACAGCATCTGGAGGCGCGGCGAGCAGGAAAAGTGGAAGGACAACGGTTGTTGCTACCGATGGTGCTGGAGTTATCGCCACGGCAACTGGTGACGTTTGAGAAGATCGCGGAGGAGTTGGGCGCGAATGGATTTGAAGTGGAATTGATGGGGCCGAAAAGCGTGGCGATTCAGGCGGTACCCGCGGGCGTGACGGCGAATGATGCGCAGCATTTGCTGATGGAAATTCTGGAAGGGTTGGAGCGGGAGAATGCGGCGATTTCGATCGATACGCTGCAATCGAAAATTGCGGCGTCGACGGCGTGCCACGCGGCGATCAAGGTGAATATGCCGCTGGACCAGACCAAGATGGAATGGCTGCTGGCGGCGCTGGCGAAGACGGATTGCCCGATGAGTTGTCCGCATGGACGGCCGGTAGTGCTGCGGTACTCGCTGAAGGAGATTGAGAAGGCGTTTCATAGGATCTAGTGGCGAGAGTTATTTCTGTTTGGCGGGTATCAGTAATCGGATATCAGATATCAGATATCAAGAGACGACCGGGTTGGGCTTCGTGGCGAGTGGCGAGAGACTGAGGAAGAGTGAAGAAGTAAAAAAGTGTAAAGGTGGAAGTGTGTAAGAGAAAGAGTGAGCAGCGATCGGCGAACAGGGAACGGATTGGCTGTAGTGGCGAGGGGCGGGGCAAGATTGATAAGATTTGGCGGATTTCGCTGGGGATGGGTGGTTGCTGATATCTGATCGGTGGTATCTGATATCGAGCAGATGCAAAATACTACTCTGCAGGACTAATTCACGGGGGGATCGTGAGCGACGGACAGAAGACTGCGGTGATTTTTGGGTTGGCGAACAAGCGGAGTATCGCGTGGGCGATTGCGCAGAAATTGCACGCGGCGCGATGGCAACTGGCGATTACCTATCAGAACGAACGGCTGGAGCAGGAGGCGAAAGATTTGATCGGGGACCTTCCCGGGGCGGAAGGGTTCATGTGCGATGTGAGTTTCGACGATCAAATTGCGGCGCTGTTCGAGAAATTGCAGGCGCGGTATGGGGTGCTGCACGGGTTGGTGCATAGCGTGGCGTACGCTCCAGCGGAGGAGTTGAAGGGCGAGTTTGTGAATACTTCGCGGGAAGGATTCCGGATTGCGCATGACGTGAGTGTGTATTCGCTGATTGCGGTGTCGCGGGCGGCGGCTCCGTTGATGACCGCGGGTGGCGGGATTGTGACGATGACGTATTACGGCGCGGAGAAAGTGGTGCCGAAATATAACGTGATGGGCGTGGCGAAGGCGGCGCTGGAAGCGACAGTGCGGTATCTATCGAATGATTTGGGGCCGAAGGCGATACGCGTGAATGCGATTTCGGCGGGGCCAATCAAGACGCTGGCGGCGCGCGGAATATCGCAATTGGGCGAAATGCTGAAGGCACATGCGGAACGGGCGCCGCTGAAAAGGAATGTGGATCCGGCGGAAGTGGGGAGCACGGCGGCGTTTTTGCTGTCGGACGCGGGATCGGGAATTACGGGAGAGACGATTTACGTGGATTGTGGATATAACGTGATGGGGTTCTGAGGAAGTGGCCCATCGCAGAGTTCGCTCAGGACCAGCGAGTGATGAGTGGCGAGTGGCGAGCGAACAGCGAAAGTAGAGAGTTCTATTCGTCACGGGATGTGAAAACCCGGCGAATCGAAGAGAGATTCCTCACTCCGTTCGGAATGACGGTCAAATGATGGGAGTATGGCGGAACGATTGACGATTGCGATTGATGGTCCGGCGGGGTCGGGGAAGAGCACCGTGGCGCGGCGCGTGGCGGCGATGCTGGGGTATTTGTACTTGGATAGCGGAGCGATGTACCGGGCGGTGGCGCTGAAGGCGTTGGAGCGCGGGATTCCACTGGAGGATGAAGCGCGATTGGAAGAGTTGGCACGCGAGACGCATATCGAATTGAAAGCGCCGACGGCGGAGCAGGAAGCGGCCGGGTTGAAGAATCGGGTATTTCTGGACGGGCGGGAAGTGACGGAGGAAATTCGCACGGGAGAAGTGGCGCAGGCGGCATCGCGATTGGCGACGATTGCAGGAGTGCGAGAAGTGCTGGTGGCGGAGCAACAGAGAGCAGGGCAGGGCGGTGGAGTGGTGATGGAGGGGCGGGATATCGGGACAGTGGTGTTCCCACGAGCGGAATTGAAAATTTTTCTGGAGGCATCGCCGGAAGTGCGCGCGCAGCGGCGCTGGAAAGAGCACGAGGAAAAGGGTGAGAGCTTGACGCTGCTGGAAGTGCTGAAGGAAGTTCGGGAAAGAGATAAGCGGGATCGCGAACGAAAAGTGTCGCCGCTGGTCAAGGCGAAGGACGCGGTGTTAGTGGATAACACGGCCATGGGAATTGAAGAGACGGCGCGGTTGATTGTGTTTCTGGCGAATGAGAGAGTGCCGGCCTGAGGGAGTGGTCCTTCGAGGCTCAGGGCAAGCGAGTGGCGAGTGGTTGGAGAAGAGAATTCTTCACTTCGCGGACTCCGCGTTCTTACCCGCTGGTGGGTTTCAGGGATGACGTGCGTTGCTTCTGGGCGTAAAGAGCCGGCGGCCCTTCCGGGAATTCAAGAATAAAAAATAGGAAGATGGAAAGTTGAAACCAATGGTCGCGGTTTGTGACGAGCGCAGAGTTGATGATGAGTTTTGCGTTGAGGTTCTTCGTCGCGCTTTTCAGTTTGGTCGCTAGACCGTTTGCTCAAGACGCAGTGATATTGCGGACATGGAGTCCAGCAGTGCTGGACCCCTACCTGGAGAAAGGCGCGCGCCTCGGAAGGCGGCCGCTACACAGGCGGGCTGGCGGGGCTAAAGAACCTGACTACGGCACGCAGGCCGCGACCACATCGAAGGGACAAACACTGGGTCAGAGGGCGGTGTTCGAGGCCTTTTGTAGGGCGGATTCGTAGGAGGTGGGGATGGCGGCTTCGGGGCAGCCGAGGCGTTCGACGTGGGAAGAGAGTTGAGACCACTCGGCGCGCTCGAGGGCGAGGAGAAGATCGTAGACATCGCGGAAGCGATTTTCACCGCCGATCAGGGCGATTTTGACTTCTTGCGCGACGGGCAGGGAATTGAGGACTTCGGCGATGGGCTTGTCGAGGAGCGCATCGGTGATGGAGAGCAGGCCCATGAGGAAGAGGCTGGATTTTTGTTCGGCCATGTGGGCGGCGCCTGAAAATTCTTCACAGAAATAAGCGCGAGTGAGAGCGGTGCGAACCAGTTCCGGCGGTTTGCCGGCGCTCATGCCGACGATGGCAAAGACAGAAACCCAGCGGCGAAATTCCGTTTCGCCGAGGAGCGAGAGGGCCTGGCGGACGCTGTCGACTTCAGTGCGCAAGCCGAGCAGCGGAGAATTCAAGTAGCGCAGGAGGCGGTAGAGCAGGGAGGGCTCGCGCTTCAATAGATTTTCGATGGCGGAATAGTCGAGTTCGGGGGCAGCGACGGCGTTCAGCAATTCCAGTTGAACCAGCTTATCGCCAGGGATTTCGCGGGTTTCGAGCATGGAAGGCTTGCAGAAGAAATAGCCCTGGAAGAAGGAGAAGCCGAGGTGGCGAGCTTCGGTGAGGTCTTGCTCGGTTTCGACTTTTTCGGCGAGGAGCGCCAGTTTGCCGTTGTTATAGGTCTTGGCGATGCGGGCGCGGCCCTCGGAATCGAGCAACTGGAAATCGACTTTGAGGAACTGGACAAGATCGAGGAACGGAAGGAGTTGGGGCTGGCCGACAAAATCGTCGAGAGCCAGGAGATAGCCGGAGGAGCGCAGTTCGCGGCAAATGGTCAGGATTTCGTCGGTGGGATTCACGGTTTCCAGGATTTCGACGACGATGCGATCTGGCGGGAGCAAGCGAGCGGCGCCGAGGCGTAGGGCAAGTTCATCGGCGTTGACGAAGGCACGGGCATGACCGGTAAGGGTTTGCAGATCGAGTAGGGAGACGGAATCCGCGATGACGCTGCGCGAGGCATGCGGAGAAGGCTGAAAATAATTCTGCGGGCCGCCGCGAAAAAGGAGTTCGTAGGCATAGACCTGCAGGCGCTTATCAAAGATGGGCTGGCGAGCGATGAACCGTTCGTGCATGCAGAGATCCCGTAGTGGCACCGAGAGCGCGTGTTACAAATGCGAGGGGGAGAAAAAGTTTCCTCAGGGGCTAAAGCCCAGTTTTAGTGTGTGGCTTATGTCGGAGCTGAAGCTCCGACCCCCTAAGCAGCATTTGTGAACCATTTTCCAGACTCGCTGGCTTTGTTGCACGGTACAGTCAGGCAAAATCGCCTGGGGGAAGGGGGTACCGTATGAAGATTGATCCTCAGGTGGGGGCAGACATGGAGCTGAGGAATTCGTTGTTGGACTTGGACTTGGTGAGGCGGCTGAGGAGCAGCTCCATGGCCTCGACGGTGGAGAGCGGGCTGAGCACCTTGCGCAATACCCACACCCGGCTGAGCTCGTCGGGCGGGAGCAACAGTTCATCCTTACGAGTGCCGGAGCGCTGAATATCGATGGCGGGGAAGACGCGCTTATCGGCGAGGCGGCGGTCGAGATAAATTTCCATGTTACCGGTGCCCTTGAATTCTTCGAAGATGACGTCGTCCATGCGGCTTCCAGTGTCGATCAGGGCAGTGGCGATGATGGTGAGCGAGCCACCTTCTTCGACGTTACGGGCGGCAGCGAAGAAACGGCGCGGGCGCTGCAAAGCGTTGGCGTCAATACCGCCGGAGAGGACTTTGCCAGAGGGAGGAGTGACGGCGTTGTAAGCGCGAGCAAGACGAGTGATGGAGTCGAGGAGGACGACGACGTCGCGCTTGTGCTCGACCAGACGCTTGGCCTTTTCGAGGACCATTTCGGCGACTTGAATGTGGCGCTGAGGCGGCTCGTCGAAGGTGGAGCTGATGACTTCGCCCTTGACGGTGCGCTGCATGTCCGTAACTTCTTCGGGGCGCTCGTCGATGAGGAGGACGATGAGAGCGACTTCGGGATGATTGACGGTGATGGAATTGGCGATAGACTGCAGCATCATGGTTTTGCCGGTACGCGGCGGCGCGTTAATCAAACCGCGCTGACCTTTACCGACGGGGCAGAGAAGATCGAGGACCCGCCCAGTGAGGTTTTCCTTGGTGGTCTCCATCTTGAGGCGGCCCTGAGGATAGAGAGGCGTGAGGTTATCGAAGAAAATTTTGTTGCGCGCGACTTCGGGATCCTCGAAATTGACGGCTTCGACCTTAATTAAGGCGAAGTAGCGCTCGCCGTCCTTGGGAGGACGAACCTGGCCGGAGACGGTATCGCCGGTGCGCAGATCAAATTTGCGGATTTGCGACGGAGAGACGTAGATATCGTCCGGACCCGGGAGATAGTTGTACTCCGGGGCGCGAAGGAAACCGAAACCGTCGGGGAGACATTCGAGGACGCCTTCCGAGAAGATCAAGCCGCTCTTTTCGGTTTGCGCACGGAGGATCTGGAAGATCAGCTCCTGTTTGCGCATGCCGCTGGCGCCGGGAATATTCAATTCCTTGGCGATCTTCGCGAGATCGGTGATGTTCTT
This sequence comes from Candidatus Acidiferrales bacterium, assembly GCA_963759275.1. Taxonomy (GTDB): domain Bacteria; phylum Acidobacteriota; class Terriglobia; order Acidiferrales; family UBA7541; genus Acidiferrum. The sequence continues at coordinate 565,239 of CAVWYZ010000011.1, forward strand.
TTCTTTAAGCTCAGCGAGGCTGATGCTCACTTCATTATTCTTTGGTTCTGAGTTCGTTTCTTTTGCCATATATCCTGACTTTAGTGATGTTGTGAAGATAGAACTTGACCGAGTTTTTCCGGAACTGGACTGCGTGGTGGTATACCTTCCGGCGGTCCCGACACACCGCCGGGGTGGGCAAACCAGACTGTCTTCAACCGGAAGCAGCTTCCAGACTGGATGCAAACAGCAGCCCGCGGGTGCAGGCCGAGCCGGGAAACTATCTAGTTGGTCAAACTCGTGTCTTTATCGGCGCCAGCCACGAACGGCTCGGCAACGGGCGCAACCCCAGTGTGTTCCAGCGGCACAATCGGCCGTTCCAGCGCAATCTGCAGAACTTCATCCATGGTTTCCACGGCGTGAATCTTCAGGCTGGAAAATATCTCCTGGGGGATTTCCGCAAGGTCTTTCTCATTATCCTTCGGAAGGATGATGGTACGCAAGCCCATTCGATGGGCGGCCAGGAGCTTTTCCTTGACGCCGCCAATGGGGAGGACTTTACCGCGAAGAGTGATTTCGCCGGTCATGGCCACATCGCAACGGACAGCATTGCGGGTGAGAGCGCTGACGATAGAGGTGCAGATGGTGATCCCGGCGGAAGGGCCGTCTTTCGGGATGGCGCCTTCGGGCACGTGAACGTGAATATCCAGCGTGCGATAGAAGTCTTTTTGCAGGCCGAACTGCTCGGTGCGCGAACGGACGTAGCTCATGGCGGCTTGCGCAGATTCCTGCATCACTTCACCGAGCTTGCCGGTGGGAGTGAGGCGGCCTTTTCCTTCCATAATGGTGGCTTCGACGGCGAGCACGGAGCCGCCAACTTCGGTCCAGGCCAGGCCGGTAGCGAGGCCGATTTCGTTCTGCTTCTCGAGCCACATTTCGCGGAACTTGAGAACGCCGAGGTAGTCCTTCACATTCTCTGGGGAAATTTCGATTACGGTTTCCGGACCTTCAGTGACTACGCGGCGCGCCATCTTGCGAGCAATATTCTGGATTTCGCGCTCGAGGTTGCGGACGCCAGCTTCATGGGTGTAATGGCGAATCAGGTGAAGGAGGCTCTCGTCCGTGAAAGTGAGATTTTTCTCGGTGAGGCCGGTGGCTTCCCGCGCGCGCTTGACCAGGAAGCGCTTGGCAATTTCGAGTTTTTCCTGCTCGGTGTAGCCAGGGAGGCGCAGGATTTCCATGCGGTCCTGCAACGGCTGCGGAATGGTGTGCAGGACGTTAGCCGTGCAGACGAACATGACCTTGGAGAGATCATATTCGACGTCGAGATAATGGTCGGTGAAGGCGTGGTTTAGCTCAGGGTCGAGGACTTCCATCAGCGCAGCAGAGGGGTCGCCACGAAAGTCGGTGGACATTTTGTCGACTTCGTCGAGAACGAAGATCGGATTGACGGTGCCGGCCTTCTTCATCATTTGGATGATCTGGCCGGGCAGAGCGCCGATGTAGGTTCGGCGATGGCCGCGAATTTCGGCTTCGTCGCGCACGCCGCCGAGGGAGACGCGGACGAATTTTCTGCCGGTGGCGTGGCCGATGGACATGGCGAGCGAAGTCTTGCCAACGCCCGGAGGTCCGACGAAGCACAGGATGGATCCTTTCGGATTCTTGACGAGTTGGCGAACGGCGAGGAATTCGAGGATGCGCTCTTTGACCTTCTCGAGGCCATAGTGCTCGTTATTGAGAATTTCTTCGGCGGCCTTGATGTCGCGAATTTCCTTGGAACGCTTTTTCCAGGGCACAGCCAAGAGCCAGTCGACATAATTGCGGCTGACGGTGGATTCCGCGGACATCGGAGGCATGAGCTCCAGGCGCTTCAATTCCGCAGTGGCCTTCTCGAGAACGTCTTTGGGCATGCCGGCGGCATCGATCTTTTTCTTCAGATCCTCGATTTCGTTTTTTTCGCCGCGACCGAGTTCCTTCTGGATGGCCTTGAGTTTTTCGTTGAGGTAATACTCTTTTTGCGCGCGCTCCATCTGGCGCTTGACGCGGGTATTGATGTTGCGATCGACGTTCAGCTTTTCCAGTTCGATTTCGAGGATATCGGCAACGCGGTTGAGACGTTCGAGAGGATCGGCAGTTTCGAGCAAATCCTGTTTTTCGTCGACGGGAAGCTGAAGATTCGCGGCGATGGTGTCTGAGAGACGGGAAGGATCGTCGACGCGAGCTGCGGCGATCATAGTGTCGTAATTGAGGCTCTGGGAAAGCTTAATGAACTGTTCGTAAAGATTAGTGACCTTGGTGACGAGCTGTTCGACTGAGGGCGTGACTTCGATGCGCGCAGCGAGCAAGCGAAGATTGGCGCGGAAGAAGCCTTCTTCGGTGCTGATGGAAAGAGCGCGGGCACGCTCGACACCTTCGACGAGAACCTTGATGTTGCCATCGGGGAGTTTGACGCTCTGGACGATGTTGGCGAGAGTGCCGACGGCGTAAATTTCCTCGGGCTTGGGATCGTCGATAGACGCATCATGCTGGGTAGACAGAAAGATTTTCTTGTCGCCGGCAAGGGCCTCTTCCAGCGCACGGACGCTGGCTTCGCGGCCGACGATGAACGGGGTCATCTGTTGCGGAAAGATGACCATATCGCGCACCGGCATCATGGGTACGCGTTTTAATTCCTGTTTTTCGCGATTAAACATGCAGGCCCCTGAAACTCCTCAGTTGCCCGAAGCGGCCGTCATCCGGCCTTCTCGAGCAAAGTCCAATTGATTTCACGACCGCGGACCATATCGGCGGTGACGACGAAGTCGCGCAGTCTCTTCTGCATCGGCAGGTGATACATCAACTCCAGCATGAGGTCTTCGAGGATCATACGCAAGCCGCGCGCGCCGACTTTGCGCTGAAGAGCCAACTCCGCAACGGTTTCGAGGGCGTCGTCGGTGAAGCGCAGGCGCACGTTTTCAAATTCGAAGAGCCGTTGATACTGCTTGAGGAGCGCGTTCTTGGGCTCGGTCAAAATCTTCATGAGCGCGCCCTTGTCGAGGTCGCTCATGACCCCGGCGACGGGCAAGCGACCGACAAATTCGGGGATGAGCCCGTACTTGATGAGGTCGGTGGGCTGCACCTGCTCGAGCAAATCGGTGTTGCGGCGCTGCGCGGTGGTGGGAGCGGCATCGGTGTGGAAGCCGAGAGAACGACGGCCGACCCGGCGCTCAATTACCTTTTCCAAGCCGACGAAAGCTCCGCCGCATATGAATAAGATGTTGGTGGTGTCCACCGGAGTAAATTCCTGGTGGGGGTGCTTGCGGCCGCCCTGGGGAGGCACGTTGGCTACGGTGCCTTCAAGAATCTTGAGGAGGGCTTGCTGCACACCTTCGCCGCTGACATCGCGAGTGATGGACGGGTTTTCGTCCTTCTTGGCGATCTTATCGATCTCATCAATATAGATGATGCCCTGCTGGGTCTTCTGGACGTCGCCGTCGGCGGCCTGAAGCAGCTTCAAGATGATATTTTCGACATCTTCCCCGACGTAGCCAGCTTCCGTAAGGGTGGTGGCATCGACGATGGCGAAGGGCACATCGAGCATGCGCGAAAGAGTTTGGGCGAGCAGGGTTTTGCCGGTGCCGGTAGGGCCAATCAGGAGAATATTGGACTTGCTGAGCTCGACTTCACCGGGCTGCTTGTTGAGGAAGATGCGCTTGTAATGGTTGTAGACGGCTACCGCGAGTTTCTTCTTAGAGCGATCCTGGCCGATGACGTAGCTATCAAGGAATTGCTTGATTTCGGGCGGGCGGGGGAGGCGACGGGCCGGTGCGGCGGCCTGTTCGCGTTTTTCGTCTTCCAGAATGGTCTGGCAGACGCCCACGCACTCGTTGCAAATGTACGCGCGCGGATAGTCCGAAGGCGAACTGATCAGCTTTTCGACCTGTTCCTGAGTTTTGTGGCAGAAGGAACAGCGAAGCGGTTCATCTGGGCTATATTTTTTCACGTGTGAGCAGGCCTCTCCTAAAGGTCAGTCCCCGAAGCCATGATTCCCAATTGTAGGCCGAAAGTTTCTCCGGCGAAATAGAATATCGCGGCTCTGCCGTCTATAAGGAACTCGCTGTGGACAACTTTGGACCAGTGCTACCACCCTGAAAATCGTTCTGCCGCTGCAATCGAAGAGAGATTCCTTACGTCGCCTGCTTGCCGCAGGCAGGTTCGGAATGACGGTTCTCAAACTTACGCGACGCAGCTAGCGATGCTTGAAGATGATCTCGTCGATCATCCCGTATTCCTTAGCTTGCTCCGGGTTCATGATGTAATCGCGTTCGACATCCTTTTCGATGCGCTCGACAGGCTGACCGGTATGTTTTGCCAGGATCTGGTTAATGGTGGAACGCATGCGCAAGATCTCTTTGGCGTGGAGGTCGATGTCCGTGGCTTGTCCGCCGAGTCCGCTCATCCAGGGCTGGTGAATCAGGATGCGGGAATTGGGCAAGGAGAAGCGCTTTTTGGGCGCGCCCCCGACAAGGAGAACCGCGGCGATAGAGGCGGCCTGGCCGACGCAAGTGGTGACGACGTCGGGCTTAACGAACTGCATGGTGTCGTAGATGGCAAAGCCTGCGGTGATGGAGCCGCCCGGGGAATTAATGTAGAGCTGAATATCTTTCTCCGGATCTTCGGCCTGAAGGAAGAGCATCTGCGCGGTAGCAAGATTGGCGACGTGATCGTCGATGGGCGTGCCAATAAAGATGATGTGTTCCTTGAGCAGGCGCGAATAAATGTCGTAGGCGCGCTCGCCGCGGCTGGTCTGCTCCACGACCATGGGAACCAGAGTGGTGGCGTGATATTGCGGTTCGTCGAAGTTTTTCATGTGAAAGAGTTTGCCTGTAAAGCCGAGGTTGGATTCACTTAGCGCTTGCTGCGACAGTTTTGACTCGCGCGTTTTGCGCCAGCCAATCCACGGTTTTGTCGCTGCGGAGCTTAGCTTTCATCCTATCGAGGGCACCCTGCTTTGTCAAACGAGCGCGAATTGCCTCGGCAGATTCGCCACTATGGCTGGCCACATGTTCGAGCTCGTGCTGCAGCTCTTCCTCAGTGACCTCAATCTTTTCCTCGGTGGCGATACGGTCGATGACCAGTTCGGCCTTCACGTCATCCTTGGCGCGCTCTTCCTGACGCTTGCGGAGGCTGACCCAATCGACATTGACGGCTCGCGGATCGACACCCTGCTGCGCGAGTGAGCGAACCACGCGCTCGAGGCGAACATCCATTTGATGCTCGACGAGGGATTCCGGCACAGGAAAGTCGTGGAGCTTGACGAGTTCGGCGATGATTTTCTCGCGCTGCAGTTCCTTCTGGCGATGATCGCGTTCGTGTTCCAAGCCTTCGCGAACTTTGGTCTTCAGTTCGTCGAGGGACGTGGCATCGCTGACGTCCTTGGCGAATTCGTCGTTGAGATCGGGGAGCTTCTTGGTCTTGATGCCGAGGACATCGACGTTGTAATGGAATTTCTTGCCGGCGAGCTTAGCGTCGGGATAATCGGCGGGATATTCCACATCGAAATCCTTGTGATCGCCGACGCTGGCGCCGCGGAGATTCTCGTTGAAAGGTTCCATGGTTTCTTCGGCGCCGACATGGCAAAGGACGCTTTCGGCGGTCAGCGGCTCACCGCCTCCTTCGGGGGTGCCGTTGAGCTTCACTTGCACGAAATCGTCGTTTTCGACGGGGCGGCCTTCGACGGGGGCGAAGGTAGCAGCACGTTGCTGCATTTCGACGAGAGTGTTGGCGACGCTTTCGTCGGTGATGGCCATTTCCGGCATTTCGATTTCGAGGCTTTTGTAATCGCCGAGAGAAAATTCAGGGAGAACTTCGAAGGAGGCGCGAAACTTTAGCGGCTGGCCTTCGTTGTACTCGAGGTTGTCGACCTGCGGCTGAGAGACCGGGGTGAGTTTCTGTTCCGCGACGGCCTTTTCAACGTGCTCGGGAACGAGGGTTTGCAGCACTTCACCCTTGATGTCGCTGGCAAAACGCTTTTTGATCAGAGCGATAGGAGCTTTGCCGGGACGAAAGCCCGGAACGCGCGCGATCTTGGCAAAATCCTTGGCGACCTTTTCCGTGGCTTTCGATACTTCATCCGCCGGGATTTCCAGGTCTAGTTCTTTCCGGCAAGTTGCTTCCGCCATTGCTGATTCTCCCTTTTGCAGATCGTTGTGTGAGTTAAATCCGGTCAATCGCGGCAGTCACACAGAATACACGAATCGCAGCTGTTACCCCGCGCGTAGGCGGAAATTTCTGGAATCACCCTGTGGTAATCCGGCGGGCTATCTCGACATAACCTGCATAAAAATTATAGGGGAGGGAGGGGCGGGGGTCAACGAAGGGGAGGGGTCCATCTGAAATGAGGCGAGACTTCTGGACGATGCCCTTATTTTTCGTGGCGGACCGCCTCAGAAGGCGGTCCCTACGGAGACGATGGCGAGAACCTGGAAATCGGTTACGGGAGGGTGAAGGCGAGGACGTAGTCGCCTTGCTTGGTGCCTAATTTGCCGTGGCCACCGGCGGCGATGATTACGTACTGCTTGCCGTTGAGGATGAAGGTCATGGGAGTGGCTTGTGCGCCGGCGGGAAGTTCGAACTTCCATAGTTCTCTGCCGGAATCGGAATCGAAGGCGCGGAGGTAATTGTCCATGGCGGCGGAGGTGAAGACGAGACCGCCAGCGGTGACCATGGGACCACCCAAGGTGATAGTGCCGGTATTGGCGCCCGGGAGAAAGCTGCCCAGCGGTACGTCCCATGCTTTCTTGCCGGTGAACAGATCGACAGCGGCGACGGTGCCCCAGGGCGGAGGATTGCAAGGGAGGCCGGAGGGCGAGAGCAGCGGAGTGCGAAACATGCCGAAGGGCGCGCCGGTCTGGCGAGCGAATTCGCCGTGGAGGCGATCGGAGTCGGTAGCATTGTCGCGCGCCTTCTGGAGTTCGTCGCGGGGAATCAACTTGACGAAGATGGGAAGGCGATTGGTGTCGACGAAGAGGAGATGGCGCTGCGGGTCGTAGGCGGAGCTGCCCCAGTTCACGCCGCCCACGTTGCCGGGGAAGACGAGAGTACCTTGCAGGCTGGGCGGAGTGAAGATTACGCCACTTCGGGCGGCTTTGATTTTTTCGGCGCACCACTGGCGCTCTTGTGCGTCCTTGCCCCAAGCGTCTTCGGGAGAGAGTTTTTCTGGGACGAGCGAAATGGTGGAAACGGGTTGCGTTGGAGAGGACTCCTCTCCAGGAATATCGCTTTTGGGTGCGGCTTCTTCGTGGACGGGAAGTAGCGGGGTGCCGGTGAGGCGATTCAAGACGAAGACGCGGCCCATTTTTGTGGTGATGGCGATGGCGGGAGTGCCGTCTTTCCAGGAGAAGAGCGCGGGCTGCGACGCGACGTCGTAATCCCAAAGATCGTGATGGACAACCTGGAAGCCCCAAACGAATGCGCCGGTGGATGCTCTGAGTGCGACGACGGAGTCGGCCCACTTATTGTCCCCTTTGCGAATGCCGCCGTAATAGTCGGGGCTGGCGCTGCCGGTGGGAATGAAGACGAGTCCATGTTGCGCGTCGACGGAAATGGTAGACCAGGCGTTGCCGGCACCGGTGCGCGGATTCGTTTCGTAGGCCCAGGGAGCGATCGGGTCCCAAGTCCAGACGAGTTTGCCGGTGCGCGCGTCGAAAGCGCGGACGATCCCACGTTCGGTGGTAACGGCGCGATTATCGCCGCTGGACGAGCCGGTGATGACGAGATCGTTGTAAATGGCGGGAGCGGACGTGACCTGATAATCGCCGGGATCGCGAAGCTTCACGTTGGCGGTGAGATCGATCTCGCCGTTGGCGCCGAAATCGGCGCAGGGCTTTCCGGTGACGCCATCGAGGGCGATTAGGCGGGCGTCCAACGTGCCAATGAAAATTCGTAACGCGCAGGGTTGATGAGATTTGGCGGAGGGATCGCGCCATGCGGAGACGCCGCGGGAAGTGACTTCGGAAGCGCCGTGGGGAAGCTCGAGCTTGGGATCGAATTCCCAGAGTTTGTCGCCGGTGGCGGCGTTCAAGGCGAATACGTGATCGTAAGGAGTGCTGAGGAAGAGAACGCCGTCGATAAGGATGGGAGTGGCCTCGAAGGCGGCTTTGTGGTCGAGATCTTCATTGTGACCCAGAGCTCCGGTGCGGAACGTCCAGGCGACTTTGAGTTGCGTGACATTGTCGCGATTGATTTGTTGGGCGGAAGAGTAGCGCGTGCCGTTGGGGGCGTTGCTGTAGGTGGGCCAGCCTGCGTCGGTGTCGGGCTTCGACTGCGCGGACGCGACGGCCGACAGCAGGAATAGGTTGAGAACGACAGCACAGCAGGATGAACGAAGAAGTGGATCTTTGCGATTCACAGTGGCTCCGGCATTTGTGGTTCGCGCGGTGAAATTATGCCCTAGTCGATGGGAGGAGAGGAAGTTCCGTGTGGCGGATATTTTTGCGTTCGAGGGGTGAGCGTTTCTGCTAGGCTGGGCCGAGTGAAATTCGTCGTAGAGGAGAGCCAGTGTGACAGTCGTGGCGGGAGTGGATCTGGGCGGGACGGCGGTTAACTACACTTTTTTTGACCAGGACGGGCGATTTCTAATTGAGGGCTTGTGCGAGCATCCATCGCTCTCGAAGAAGGGGCCGGATATTTGCCTGCAGCAAATCGCGGAAGGATTGAAGTTCGCCGCTGAGAAGGTCGCGCTGACTATGGCGGACATCGTGGCGGTTGGGTTGGATACGCCGGGGCCGGCGAGCGCGGCGGGAAAGTTCAGCGCGAAGGGGTCGACGAATTTTGTACACGCGGACTGGTCGAACTACGACATTCGCGATGGACTGGCGCGCAAACTGGCGAAGCCGGTGTGCTATTTGAATGACGCGAATGCGGCGGCGCTGTGGGGGCACTACGCGATTTTCGGGGCGAACAGCAAAGAGACATCGATATCGATCATCATCGGCACGGGGAACGGCGGCGGAATTATTTTGAATGGCGACGTGGTGAAGGGCAAAAACGGATTCGGCGGGGAATTGGGGCACGTGCTGATTCCTTACCAGAGTATTGCGGGGACGAACGGAATTGTGCCGCTCTGCAACTGCGGGAGAACGGGGGACCTAGAATCGCTCTGCTCGTTGACGGCGATCGAAAGAAATATCTTGCCGTATCTTTTGCCGCGGTATCCCGGACACGAACTGGCGAAGCACGACTTGCACCAGGCGGCGAAACTCGTGCGCGAGTTGGCAGACAAGGGCGATGCGCTGAGCAAGGAAGTGTTTCGCGTACAGGCGCACGCGCTGGGATTGTTCTTTGACGAAATGGTGAACACGTTTGATCCGGACGCGTTGATTGTGGGTGGTGGGGCGATCGAGGCTAGTCCGCAATTCCAGCAATGGTTTATCAGCGAGATTCGCGCGGGGATGCCGGCGCAACGCGAAGAACAAGCGGAGATTCCGATTCACGTGATTCCGAATGGCGACACGGCGGGCGCAAGGGGAGCGGCGATCGAAGCGTCGAAACTGGCTCGGGAAAGCGGACTGTTTTAGTTGTTCGACAATGTGGGAATCGATCAGCGGGGAATCACGAAAGCACCACGGATGTTTTCATCGAGTGTGGCAAGCAGGGCACCTTTAGCTTTGGCGAGAGCGGCGAGATGACCGTCGGTGACCTGCTTCGGCCATTTGACCCACTGAGGAAGTTGCGAAGCGCCAAGATCATCGGACAGAAACTGGAAGGCAATGTGCTTGGTGGACTTTAGCGCGACCAGGAATTTTTGGCCGGTGGGAACAGTAGAGCCCGCGTAGGCCTGAAGAAGAACGCGAAGAAAGCCAAGCTCGGTAATGGCGCAGGTAGCAAACTGCGATTCGGCCGAGACACGAGGCACCCAACGGACGAGGCGCTCGTGAAACTCATGATTATCGACGCCCAGGGCTAGTAGCGCGTTCACGTCCAAGAGATAAATCATGGAAACTCGGCAAGGATTTCCGCGACTCGTTTGCTGGTTAAGCGGAGGGCCTTTCGTCCGACGGTCAGCACGGGGAGACCGGTACGGGAATCGCGACGGATACGAGGCGCGGGAGTACGGCTTCTCGTAGGGGTTAAGATGATGCGATTTCCGTCGATGCGAGTTTCAAGAGGATCCCCGGGGCGGAGCTGAAGCTTGTCGCGAACCGGCTGAGGGATGACGACTTGGCCTTTACTGGAAATGTGTGTCCGCATGGTAAGACAATCTTACCACAATTTACATATTCGTTGATTGATATTCGGCTCCAAGATTCATGACTGGAGGGCGTGTTGGCGAGTGGGATTGTGGAAAGCTGACGTGCGAATCAGAGTGAGGTGAGCTACACTGTGGCGGCTATGAGCGTGATTGATGAAGTGCTTGCTGCGAATGAAGCGTATGCCCGTACGCATGAACTGCGCCGGCTGACGCCGCGGCCGGAACGAAAATTGGCGGTGCTGACGTGCATGGACACGCGGTTGTCGATTCTTACGCTGGGACTGAAAGCCGCGGACGCGCACATCATCCGGAATGCGGGAGGAATTGTCACCGACGATTCGCTGCGATCGCTGCTGATTTCGCACTACCTGCTGGGGACCGAGGAATTCATGATCATCAATCACACGGATTGCGGGTTGATGCATGCCAGCGAACAGGATTTGCGGACGCGCATCCAGAACCAAACGGGCACGGCGGCGATTGCGCCAGCGTTTTTCTACGCGTTTCAAAACATTGAAGAAAATGTGCGGCACCAACTGCAGAAATTGCGCACCCATCCGTGGATCCCGGAGAAAGTGGCGGTGCGCGGGTTTGTGTACGACGTAACGAGCGGGTTGCTTCGCGAAGTACAGTGAACCTGCGAAAGTGTCCCAGCGTACGGCGGCGGCCTAGCTTTTGGGGCGGCCTTGCGTTAACCTCTAGCAACATCGAAAGAATCTCGATGAGAACAGGGAGGTTGTCCCCAATGAAGAATTTGCTGCGGTTTGTGGCCATCGCCACGATGCTGGTATTTGCGGTACGCGCTGCGGACGACGTAGTCAGCGCCGTTCACGGCACGGTTACGAAGCTGGATTCCTCAACAAAGACCATGGTAGTGAAGACGCAGGATGGCACGGAACACACCGTGCATTTTGTGGACAAGACGGCGGTGTATGGAGCAGATAAGACGGCGGCGGGCGCGAAAGATTCGTTTAAGGGATTGTCGGAAGGCTCGGAAGTTGTGGTGCACTACACGGCAAAGGGCACCGAGAAAACCGCGACCGAAGTGGATAAGGTGGGCAAAGACGGGCTGAAGTCCGTGGACGGCACGGTGACGAAAGTTGGGAAAGACGGGAAGACCGTAGTGGTTAAGTCCGCGGATGGCACGGAACACACGTTTGATGTTGCGGGACATGACACGGCCGACGCGGCGAAGGGCATTGGCAAAGCCACGGACAAAAGTGGAAAAGTAACGGTGTATTACACGGAGCAGGGCGGGAAGAAAGTGGCGCACTTCTTCGAGAAACTCTAAAGATTCAGGTACGGGAAACAGGCCGGCGGAAGATTCGTCGGCCTTTTTCTTTTTAAGGGTGAGCGGAGTGATCATACGGATTGGTGTCAATCGGAGGCGGCTTTGAAAAATACCGCGATTCTTCTGGTGCAATGCCCAGACCGCAAGGGGTTGGACGCGACCATTGCGGAATTCATATACCGGTACGACGGAAATATTCTCCATTTCGAACAGCACCAAGCGGGAGAAGAGCGTTATTACCTGGCGCGGGTGGAATGGGATCTGGATGGTTTTCGATTGAACCTAAAGGATTTCGACGGGGCGTTCGGACCGATTGCGCACAAATTTGGAATGAACTGGGGGATTCGGCTGGGAGACTACCGCGCGCGGGTGGCGATTTTTGTTTCGAAATACGATCACTGCCTGGTGGACCTGCTGTACCGTCAACGGAGCGGGGAGCTGCCTTGCGAATTTCCGTTGATTATCGGCAATCACCCGGACACCAAGGGGCACGCGGATTTTTACGGGGTGCCATTCCACCTGATTCCGGTGACCAAGGAAAATAAACGGGAGGCGGAAGCGCGTCAGTTGCAACTGCTGGAGGAGAATGGAATCGATCTGGTGGTGTTGGCGCGCTATATGCAGGTGTTGTCTTCTGATTTCATCGCGCGTTACCCGCGACCCATCATTAATATTCATCATTCATTTTTGCCGGCGTTTGTGGGAGCGAAACCACACCACCAGGCGTACGAGCGCGGGGTGAAGCTCACGGGAGCGACGGCGCATTATGTGACGGAAGTGTTGGACGATGGACCGATCATCGAGCAGGGCGTAGTGCGGATCTCTCACCGGGATACGTTAGAGGACATGGTAGAGAAGGGCAGGGACGTGGAGAAAGTGGTGCTGTCGCGGGCAGTGCGCTGGCATGTGGAGAACCGGATTCTGCTGTACGGGAATAAGACCATCATATTTGAATGATGCGTGCGAGGTGCTTTGAATAAGGACCGAGAAATACTGAGAAGTATAATAGTATAATGGTATAAGAGTGTAAGAGTGCAGAAATGCAGCCGGCGAAGTCATTTGAGGAGTTGTACATTTTCCAGGAAGCCAGGCGCATGACTGTGAGCATTTGGCAGCTCACTCGGAATCGACCTTTTTCGAAAGACAGGGTGTTGACGGGGCAGATTCGGCGCGCCGGCTTATCCGTTATTTCAAATATCGCGGAAGGCTTCGAACGCGGGTCGCGCGCAGAATTCGGCCGCTTTCTGAAAATCGCCAAAGGATCGTGCGGCGAAGTCCGGGCCCAAATGCTGGTGGCATCCGACCTTAACTACGTTTCGAAACGAGAGTGCGAGGAGCCTTGCGCGGTGACGCGCCACATTAGTTCCGGGCTCTCGAAGCTGACGCAATATTTGAAGGAATCGAGCAAAGATAGGACTCTAGGCGTGACGCCGTAAGGATTTTTCTCTTTTACTCTCACACTCTTTCACTATTTTACTTCCGCAGTTCACTCCATTAGTCGGCGGCGAGGGGTTGCGTTAGGGCTGCGGTCATGTCGCCGTGGAGGAGGCGATGGAAGAGATGCTCGCCGGCTTCGCGACGTACGGAGAGGCGCCCGGCGACATAGGCGCGAGAAGCCAGTCCACGCTGCACGGAATCGCAGATGGCCATGTCTTCATCCTGCACTTTTTCGCTGACGGCGATGCTTTCACGATGATGCTGGGCGGCGGCGGAGCTGATGTCCGCGAAGTAATAATCAAAAATGACGGCGCACTTGTCCACGCCGAGCGGGAGGACCAGGTTGGTGTCCATCACGCCGGAATAAGCGTTGATCATGAAGTTCGGATAGACCCACAAGTAGAAGGCGTGGCCCTGGCGAGTGGCGCCGATGGCGGAATCGGAGGCGCTCGCGGCATCCAGCGGACTGGATTGCAGGCAAGAGTGCTCGAAATTCTCGATGGTATATTTCGTGTACTCGACCACGCTGCTGAGCCCTTTGTGGGCGTGGGGCACGTGATAGCCGCCGTCGAGATAATTGTCCACGTAGACTTTCCAGTTGCAGTTCAGGGTGTAGATACGACGGTCGAAATAGTGCAATTTTGTAGCGAGGGCCAAGGGCGCGACGAGGGAAGGAACTTTGCCGAGGAATTCCGCGAGGGGCGCGGCGTTGCCGCTGAGATTCACGAAGACGAAATTTTCCCAAGTGTCCACGCGGATGGGGACCAAGCCGTTGTCTTTGCGATCGAAATTGCACACACCTTCAAATTCGACCATACCTTTTAGAGCGCCATCATTACCGTAAGTCCAGCCGTGATAAGGGCAACGGAATTGTTTGGCGCAGCCGGCGGACTGGGGTTCGACGGCGGCAGCATGGTGACGGCAGACATTGTAAAAGGCGCGGAGTTGCCCATCGTCGCTGCGGGCCACGAGCAGTGGTTCGCCGTTTACATCAATGGTGAAAAATTGGCCGGGCTGCTGCACCTGATCGAGTCGGCCGACGACTTGCCAATTCGCGGCGAAAACACTTTCGCGTTCCAGTTGAGCGATCCGTGCGTCGAAATACCAGGGCGCGGGAATAGTCCAAGCCTTGTCCAAGGAATTTGCGGGATTATAAAGGTTCAAAACGTCACGCACGTTGCGCTCGATCATGGAAATGACTCCGGTATGAATCACTCTGACTGCGTGGGCACATTCTCCTGCACTTTGAGGCGATGTGGCAAGTGAGGCGGAGCAAACGCCTCTTCAAGTTCGCGGCACACTGAGGCAAATGAACTCGGCGCGTCAGGGAAATGCCGTATGGACCTGGGCAGAGCCCGTAGCTAAGTTAGCAATTGTCTGCGGTAAGAAATATCGCGGACGCTAGTTTCGGCCAAATGAAATGTTCCGTCACACCATCCCAATTGGACGGATCTTTGGCATAGCTGTCGATCTCGACTACTCCTGGTTCCTGTTCGTAGGTCTGCTAGCGTGGATTCTGGCGGTAAGCTACTACCCCTCCGAATTTAGAAACTGGAGCACCGGCGAGTACTGGCTCATGGGTCTGGTGACCGCGCTGCTGTTGTTCGCGAGCGTGTTGATTCATGAGTTAGGGCACTCGGTGGTGGCCAAACGATTCGGGCTAAAAGTCCCGCGGATTGTCCTGTTTATTTTTGGCGGGATTTCGGAGATCGCCGCGGAACCACCGAGTGCCGGGGCAGAATTCTGGATCGCGATCACCGGACCCGTGGTGAGTTTTGTCCTCGCGGCGTTCTTCTGGGAAATTGAGCCGCTGGTGGCGAGCTCGCAGCAACTGTATGCCCTGGCGAAATATCTGGCTTTTTTGAATTTCATCCTGGGGCTCTTCAATCTGGTGCCGGGCTTCCCGCTGGACGGGGGTCGTGTGTTTCGCGCGATCCTATGGCACTTCACAGGCAGATACCGGAGGGCGACTCAAATAGCGGCGATGACCGGGCGGTTCATCGGGTTCGCGCTGATTTTTATAGGCGTGTGGCAAGCGCTGCAGGGGAACTTCATTGGTGGATTGTGGACTGCATTCATCGGCTGGTTCCTGGAAAGCGCCGCCGGAAGCATGTTGCAGCAGGAAGTGGTGAAGAGTTTGTTGGGCGAGTACAAGGTTCTGGACGCGATGACGAAAGATTTTCCGCGGATTTCCGGAGACGCGACGATACAAGAACTGGTGGACGATTATATTTTACCCGGGAAGACGAGATATTTCGTGTTGAACGGACAAGACGGCGCAGTGGGAATGGTGACGTTGGGAACGATTCAGAAGGTGCCGCGAACAGAGTGGGCGTCGACGCACGCAGCGCAAATCATGGTGCCGCTGACGAAACTGGACGCGACGCGGCCAGATGCCGAGCTCTGGACGGCATTGGAGAAAATGGGACGAGACGGCGTGAATCAGCTGCCGGTGGTGGAGGGAAGCGGGATCGTAGGAATTCTGACGCGCGAGGATGTGGTGCATTACATGCACGTGTTGCAAGCATTCGCGCGATGAGCCGGCAGGGCCGGTGGACACGTGAACAGGATTTTTGGGAGGCTGGATATGAACTCGATTACGAGGAAGGGCCCGTATGCGCTGGTTCTGTTAGGTGCGTTGGCGCTGGTGGTGGGCGGATTTTTGCGCGCCGGATATGCGCACCTGCCGGGACACGCGGTGTTGGGAGCAGAAAAGGTGCCGGTGCAAATTGCGAAGAATCCCGCTCCAGTAAGCCTGGCGGACTTCAAGAACGGGTTTTCATCGGTGCTGGGGAACGCACTACCGGCGGTCGTGAATATTTCGTCGACGAAAATCGTGAAAACGCAAGACAACATGCCGGATATTTTCAATGATCCGATGTTCCGGCAGTTTTTTGGGAACCAACAGCCGCCGCAGATGCGGGGACCACAGTCACAACGGGAATTCGGTCTAGGGTCCGGGGTGATTGTTAATCCGGATGGCTACATTCTGACGAACAACCACGTGGTGTCTGGCGCTTCGGACGTGGAGGTGTACACACAAGGGCAAAATAAATATAAAGCCAAGATTATCGGAACGGATCCGCTGACGGACATCGCGGTGCTGAAAATCCAGGCGACCGGCCTGCCGACATTAACGCTGGCAGACTCTTCGACATTGAAGGTAGGTGACGTGGTGTTTGCGATTGGCCAGCCTTTCGGCATTGGGGAAACCGCCACGATGGGAATTGTAAGCGCCACAGGACGCGGGCTGGGCGGAGCAATCGAACGGTACGAAAATTTCATTCAAACGGATGCCGCGATTAATCCAGGGAATTCCGGTGGAGCGCTGATTGATTTGCGGGGCAATCTTGTGGGGATCAACACCGCGATTCTTTCCGGTGGAGGCGGGGAAGGAAACCAGGGAGTAGGCTTTGCGATACCGATTAACATGGCGCGCAACGTGATGGACCAAATTGTAGAGCATGGGAAGGTGATACGAGGGTATCTGGGCGTGTCGATCCAGGGCGTCGATCCAGATATGGCGAAGGCTTTCGGGTTGCCGCATGGCGGTGGAGCGCTGATTGGCGATGTGAGCCCGGATACGCCGGCGGCGAAGGCGGGACTGCAGCGTGGCGACGTGGTGCTGGACGTAAACGGACACCCCGTGAACGGGCCGGATGACTTGAGCGTGACGGTATCGGAGATGGCTCCAGGGTCGGTAGCGCACCTGAAGGTGTTTCGCGACAGCAAGGAAATGAACGTTGACGTAACGCTGGGCGAATATCCCGAGAGCGCCAGTGCCAAGGCGGAACAGAACGCAACAGCGCCGGAGGGCCTGAAGGGTTTGCAAGTACAAAATCTGACAGCCGACATCGCGCGGCAATTGAACCTGCCGACGTCGTCATCAGGAGTTGTGGTGACGGACGTTGATCCATCGAGCGCTGCTGCCGACGCAGGCTTGCAACGCGGCGACGTGATCCAAGAGGTAAATCGCAAGCCCGTACATAATACGCAGCAGTACCGGCAGGCCTTGGCCAGCGCTGGGAAACAATCGGTGCTGCTGTTGATTGACCGTGGCGGCGCAACGCACTACATCGTGGTTCCGATCGACTGAGTGCAAAGCCAAGGGTGCGCAGGGCAGACTGGGCATTTGTACCTACAGGCTTTCCCTTATTGGGATACAGGGCCTGGGCTTGTAAATTGAGCCTTCACCAAATCCCCGCGAAGGACTCGTCCTGATTCGCATACTCATAGCCGACGACCATGAGGTCGTTCGGAAAGGTGTTCGTTCCATATTGCTTACGCGCAAAGATATTGAGGTGTGCAGCGAAGCTTCGGACGGAAAGGCGGCGGTGGAGCAAGCGCTGGAGCTCCAGCCAGACCTAGTAATTCTGGACCTTACGATGCCGGTGATGGGCGGATTTCCGGCAGCGGTAGAATTGCGGCGGATGGCACCGGAAATACCGATTCTGTTTTACTCGATGCACGAAGGGGCGCAGTTGATCAAAGAGGCCAAGCTGGTCGGCGCGCGAGGATTCGTCAATAAAGGGCGGATCAGCGAGACGCTGCTGGAAGCGGTGGACGCAGTTGTCGTTCGCAAGAGCACGTTCTTTCCCGTAGACGGACAATAAGCCACGAGTTAGTGGTGCAACGGGCGCCTCAGGTACAAGAGTGAAGGTCATCCTGGGAGGTACTTCCGTGCCAGGGTTCGACCCAGTGCCTTATGGCAGTGACGCCGGAGACTTCACCCGACCACCCGCAAAGGCAATGAGGCGTAAACCACTTCGCTTCGGCAATTTCCAAATTTTTATTGGCGCTGGCACAAGCGGAGGAAAGCGGCCTGCCACAATGCGGGCAGGCAAACAGCAAGACGTGTGCGTACTGCGAACCGTTATCCGAGATGGCAGCGTCAGGTATTCCTTGTTTTTCCTTCATCAATGGTGCCCTCCTACGAATGAAATGGGCCAAGCCATGGGTCTCGTGTCTGTCACATAAATTTTGACGGTGCGGCGAGTCATTCGAAATCCGGGTTTAGGCGTACTAGGTAAGGCAAAAATACCTTTCGGCGACGAAAGGTCTCACGTATCGAAGGGCGAGGTGGAGTGGATTTAGCTACGGAAGTTCATGTAAGAGCAGCGTGGCTGTAATAGCAGGGAAACAATGCGAGCCTAGCATGCACAGGGTTCGGCCCGAAGATCGAACTACAAATCAAACGAAAAGAAGAAAGGTTGTCTCGATGATAAAAAAGTGGGCACTCGTGGGACTGTTGACGGCGGGACTCTCAGGTGCAGTTGTGGCGCAAGAACGGAATGTACCGAAGGGCGTTCCGCACCTGGACCATGCATTCGTGATTTTGATGGAAAACCACGGCTACTATCAGGTGGTGAATAATCCCAACGAGCCGTACCTGAATAGCCTGATTGCCAACAAGAAAGTGAATTTCGCCAAGAACTATTTCGCTGTGGGGCATCCGAGCCTGACGAATTATCTGGAAATCGTAGGTGGGTCGAATTTCGGGATTCGCAGCGATAACCCGCCGTCCTGGGGAGATATGAGTTGCAAGCCCAACATCGAAACGGGAATCGTGAACGCTGATAACCAGGGCGGCCAGACAACTATTCCGGTGGATACGGGCAACGTCTGCCCGATCGCAGGCAATGGCAAAGATGCCGAAACGCCGGCGGTTGACTATTGGAACGAAGTGGAACCGGGAGTGTTCAATTTTCTT
This sequence comes from Candidatus Acidiferrales bacterium, assembly GCA_963759275.1. GTDB lineage: Bacteria > Acidobacteriota > Terriglobia > Acidiferrales > UBA7541 > Acidiferrum. The sequence continues at coordinate 583,887 of CAVWYZ010000011.1, forward strand.
GCGGACCTGGATGGAGTGAAGTCGGTGCCATCGGCGGCAACCGTGGGGAAATCGATTGCTGACCAGCTTGTGCAAGCCGGCTTGAGCTGGAAGAGCTACCAGGAAAGCCTGCCGCTGGGGTCGCCTTACAAGGTGAACTACAGCAATGGCACGGTGACGAATCTGGATTTCGACAGCCAGGGCCATAGCACATTGCTGGCGCCGCTGACGTCGGCCAGCGTCGTGCAAGATTATGCGGTGAAGCACAATCCGTTCGCGTATTTCAAGAGCGTGCAGGACGGATGGCCGCGCAACAACAGCCTAAGCAAGGTGGTCGGCTTCGACGGACCGCGCGGATTGTATGCGGACCTGGCGACGGGCGAAGTTCCTTCCCTGGCGTTTATTGCGCCGAACCAGTGCGACGATCAACACGGGCGGGGAAACGGCGACGCCTTCTGCGGGTACGACTTCGGCGTGGACGACGGGTACACCGCGGGAACGCAAGCCGGACTGAATCCGGGATTGATCCAGCAGGGCGACGTAACGCTCGAAAGGCTAGTCAAGAGCATTGAAGCTTCGCCGGCATGGCGGTGGGGCCGCAACGCAATCATCATCGTGTGGGACGAGAACGACTACAGCGGAGTTCTGAATAAACCATCTGGTTTGTTTCCGCCGCAGAATCAGAACCAGGTGGTTCTGACAGTCGAATTGAACCAGGAAAATCAGCACGGAGTGCAGAGCGGGAATTACTACACCAGTTTCTCGCTTCTGAAATCGCTGGAATCTGGTTTCGGGCTCTCCTGCTTGAATCATGCATGCGATTCGAATGTTGCGGTAATGTCCGATCTGTTTGGCGGCGGCAAGTAGCAATACCAAACGCAAATTACGCAAGTAAAACGAAAGCCCCGGGAGCAGGGTCTCCCGGGGTTTTTGTTTGTGAGCGATTCTTTCCGGTGTGTCACAAAGTGAATCGCAGCAGAGGTGCTATACTTCGGGCGATTTCACACCCCCGGGAGGAATGCGTATCCATGAAATCCCGATTCCGAGTTTCGTTGAGAATCACCTCATTCCTGATCTGCCTGACTTTCGTTTTGCCCAGCATAGTGCGGGCAGAGCAATACAAGAATTTTCGTGTGGCGGTATACATCCCTGTTTTCGTGGTGAAGCAGATGGAGGACCCGAAATGGCTGGAGAGCAGTTGGGAAACCATCAGCCGCCAGGTGAAGGTAGACAAGGTGTACATCGAGACGTATCGGAGCCACCAGATTGCGGACGAACAGGTACTGGAGCGAATTAAGAAGTTTTTCACGGATCATGGCGTGCAGGTAGCGGGAGGAATGGCGCTGACGGGCGACGAAGCGAGGCTGTTTGAGTCGTTCTGCTACACCGATCCGGAGGATCGCGCGTATGTGAAAAAGGTGTCGGAGCTGACGGCGCGGCATTTTGACGAGATTATCCTGGACGATTTCTTTTTTGTGAATTCGAAGCGCGATTCCGATATCGCGGCGAAAGGCAACAAGAGCTGGACGCAATTCCGGCTGGACCTGATGGACGATGCGGCACGCACGCTGGTGATCGGGCCGATTAAGGCGGTGAATCCGAAGGCGAAGGTGATCATCAAGTTTCCGAATTGGTACGAGCATTTTCCGGGGCTGGGCTTTGATCTGGATAAGGAACCGAAATTGTTCGATGGCATTTACACCGGGACGGAGACGCGCGATCCCGAAGTGACGGACCAGCATCTGCAGCAGTACGAGAGCTACCAGATCTTCCGGTATTTCGAGAACATCAAGCCAGGAGGGAACGGCGGAGGTTGGGTGGATATCTTTGGCACGCGCTACGTGGACCGTTATGCCGAACAGCTCTGGGACACGATGTTCGCAAAGGCGCCGGAGATAACGCTGTTTTTCTACGGGGGATTGCTGCAGCCGGCGGCACCAGGGAACCGCGATGCGTGGAAGGAGCTGCACACCAGCCTGAATTACGACGCGATGCTGGCGTATCGCGATGCGGGGAAGTCCACACCGGCGACGATGGCGCGCGTGGCGGGATATTCGCTGGAGCAGGTTGATCCGATCGTTGGGCAACTAGGAAAACCAATTGGTATCCAGAGCTACAAGCCATATCAGTCCGTTGGTGAAGATTTTCTGCACAACTACCTGGGGATGATTGGCATTCCGATTGATCTGCATCCGTCGTTTCCGGAAGACGCAAACCCGGTGTTGCTGACGGAGTCGGCGAAATTTGATCCGGACATCGTGGGCAAGATCAAGGCGCATCTGCAAGCGGGCAAGAATGTAGTGATCACTTCAGGGCTGTTGCAAGCGTTGGAGGGGACGGGAATCGAAGACATAGTAGAACTGCGGTATACGGGACGCCGCGTGGCAGTGCATGATTATCTGCGGTTATTCGGCGCAGGCAGGGGAAGTGCGATCAGCAGCGGAAAAGAAAACCCCGACGTATTGATTCCGGAGATCCGTTTTTTGACGAACGATGCGTGGGCGCTGGTGCGCGGCATCGCGAGCGGCAACGGTTTTCCGATCTTTATCATGGACAAGTATTCGAAGGGAACGCTATTTGTGCTGACGATTCCGGATAATTTCGCGGACCTTTATAATTTGCCGCCGGAAGTGCTCACCGCGATCAAGTTGTCCATGATGGGTGATTTTCCAGTGCGGCTGGAAGCTCCGAGTCGCGTTAGCCTGTTCGCGTATGACAATCAAACGTTCATTGTGGAATCGTTTTTGGACAAGCCGACCGAGGTGACCGTGGCGATCACCGGCGGGGTGGCTAAGGTGAAGAATCTTGTGACGGGGGAAGTGATCAACAGCGAAGCCGTTCCGGCAGGGCCGCAATCGCGAATGTCGTTTGGTCCAGAAAGAGCGCGGTTCCAAATCAAGCTGGAGCCGCACAGTTACGCGGCATTCACCGAAGTGAAGTGAATTGTGGCGTCGCATGCAGGCTGGTCGCGTGTCAACGCAGGCTGGTCGCGTTGACTTGAACATGCGGCGCATTTAAGATGACTGGCGCATGTCGAACCTACAGCCGTTCATTGGTCGCACTATCTCTCATTATCGCGTCGTAGAAAAACTGGGTGGCGGTGGAATGGGTGTGGTTTATAAAGCCGAAGATACCCGTCTGGACCGCTACGTTGCATTGAAGTTTCTGCCCGAGAACACGTCGACGGACGCCGCGACGCTGGAAAGATTCCAACGCGAGGCGCGAGCAGCCTCGGCGCTGAACCATCCGAATATCTGCACGATCTACGACGTTGGAGAGCACGAGGGCCGGCCGTTCATCGTGATGGAACTGCTGGAGGGCCAGACCCTGAAGCATTTGATCAGTGGGAGGCCGCTGGAGATCGATCAGATCCTGGATCTGGGCATCGAAATTACCGACGCACTTTCGGTGGCGCACGCGAGAGGAATCATCCATCGCGACATCAAGCCGGCGAATTTATTCGTGTCGATGCGCGGACAATCGAAAATTCTGGATTTCGGGTTGGCAAAGATGGCGGCGCGGCGGCGGCCGAGCGGCGAAGCTGCGAACGTATCCACGCAAGTCACGGTGGCGGTCTCTCCGGAAGATTTGACGAGCCCGGGAACCACTCTCGGGACCTTGGCGTATATGTCTCCGGAGCAGGCGCTGGGGAAAGAGTTGGACGCGCGCACGGATCTGTTTTCCTTGGGGACGGTGCTCTACGAGATGGGCACGGGCAAGTTGCCGTTCAGCGGCGATACGTCGGCGGCAATGTTCGATTCGATTTTGCACGGGACACCGAGGGCTCCGCTGGAGCTGAATTCGGCGGTGCCGGGCGAACTGGAACGAATCATCAACAAAGCGCTCGAAAAAGACCGGGACATGCGTTATCAGACTGCCGCGGAGATTCGCACCGATCTGAAACGGCTGAAGCGCGATCGCGATTCTTCCGGGCGATCGGTGGTGGTCAATCGACAGAGTGCTTCGTCGACGCAGGTGGCAGCGGCGGCACCGGAGAAATCTGTTGCGGTGCTGTATTTTGAGAATCTCAGCAACAGCAAGGATGACGAGTATTTTCGTGATGGGATGACCGAGGACATCATTACGGAGCTGTCGAAGATCAAAGAGTTGCAAGTGTTTCCAAGGGCCGCGGTGCTGGCCTACCGGGATAAGCCAGTGACGGGTCCGCAGGTGGGTCGGGAATTAAACGCGGCTTGCGTGTTAAGCGGCAGCTTGCGACGAGCCGGGAATCGCCTGCGCATCACAGCACAATTGATTCAGGCGCAAACCGGACATTCCATCTGGGCGGAGAGGTATGACCGGGAATTGAAGGATGTGTTCGAAGTGCAAGATGAGATCGCGCGAAGCATCAGCCAGGCGCTGCGCATCAAGCTTTCGCCGCAGGAAGAAAAAGCGATCGCGCGAAAGCAGACGGATAATCCGCAAGCGTACGATTACTATCTGCGGGGGCGGCAGTTTTTTCACCAGTTTCGGCGAAAGGGCTTTGATTTTGCGCGACAGATGTTTGCGCGAGCGATCGTCATCGATCCACATTACGCGCGTGCGTATGCCGGGGTGGCGGATTGCTGCTCGTTTCTCTATATGTATTGGGACAGCAGCGACGACAACCTGAACGAGGCGGAAGCGGCGAGTCACAAGGCGTTGGAACTGGATCCGGAACTGGCTGAGGCGCATGCGGCAAGCGGGCTGGCGTTTGCGCTGAGGAAGGATTTCGTAAAGGCGCAAAAGGAATTTGAGACGGCGATTCAGTTGGATCCGAAACTGTATGAGGCGTACTACTTTTACGCGCGCACATCGTTCCAGCGAGGTGATTTGACCAGGGCGGCGGAACTGTACGAGCAAGCGTCGCGGCTGAATCCCGATGACTACCAAGCGGTGAGTTTGCTGGTTGCGGTGTATCACGGACTAGGGAGAGAAGCGGAAGCCGCAGCCACCCAGCGTCGCGCATTGCAGCTGACGGAGCGCCACATCGAGATTCATCCGGACGATCCGAGGGCGCTATATTTGGGCGCGGGTATTCTGGTGCGCATGGGGGATCTGGAGCGCGGATTTGAATGGGCGCATCGGGCGCTGGAAATCGATCCGGACGAAACTTCGATTTTGTATAACGTGGCTTGTGTGTATGCGCTGCTGAACCGTAAAGAAGACGCGATCCAGTGCCTGGAAAAAGTAATGGAGCACGGCACATTTTACAAGAATTGGGCGGCCAAGGATTCGGATCTCGACTCGATACGTTCGGATCCGCGCTTTCAGATGCTGTTGAGCTAGGCTGGTCCGGCTAACGCGCGGGCGCAACAGCAACGGCGGGGCGTGGCTTGAGGAATGACACGGCGAGGCGATAGAGAAGAAGGACAGCGAGGATAGCGCCGTAGAGCAGCGGGAGCCGGTGATCGGATTTAACCAGCCAGTAGTAGTGGACCACACCACAAAACGCACTGATGTAAATGAGTCGATGGAGCGCTTGCCAGCGTTTGCCGCCGAGGCGGCGAATCCAGCCTTTTGTTGAAGTGAGAGCGAGAGGAATCAGCAGCACGAATCCCGTGAAACCAACGGTGATGAACGGACGTTTGGCGACGTCTTTCCACATGCCGCTGAGGCTAAAGAGCTGGTCTGGGCCGATGTAGGTGAGGAAATGCAGGCAGACATAGAAGAAGGCGAATAGACCGAGCATACGGCGAAAACGGATCAGATCGGGAAGGTTGAGAAGTTTGCGCAGCGGTGTGACGGAGAGCGTGATGAGCAGGAAGCGCAGCGTCCAATCTCCGGTGAAATGCTGGACGAATTCGACGGGATTCGCGGTAAGACGGCCTTGATAGCCGCGCCAGCCGAGATAGGCGAGTGGGGAAAGGCACAGCACAAAGACTGCGACTTTGGCCCATTTGCTAAGAAGGAGCTGGCGTAGAGAATCGCGCACGTCAGTAATTTTTCTTCAGGTCCATGCCGGTGTAAAGGCTGGCTACCTGATCGGAGTAGCCGTTAAACATGAGAGTCTTGCGGCGAAGAAATTCGCCGAGGCGGCGCTCGGTAGCCTGACTCCAGCGGGGATGATCCACCTCGGGATTCACGTTGGAATAAAAGCCGTACTCACGGGGGGCATAAATATTCCAGGTGGTGGACGGCATACTTTTGATGAAACGGATTTTGACGATGGACTTGATGCTCTTGAAACCATATTTCCAGGGAATGACGAGGCGCAAGGGAGCGCCGTCCTGATTGGGGAGCGACTCGCCGTACATGCCGACGCAGAGAAGCGTCAGCGGGTTCATGGCTTCATCGAGACGCAGGCCCTCGACGTAGGGAAGTTCAATGCCGGAGCGGGTGGCCAGAGGCATCTGGCCGGGATCATAGTAGGACTGGAAAGCGACGAACTTGGCCTTTTCGGTGGGCTCGGCAAGTTTCAGGATGTTACTGAGCGAGTAGCCGATCCAGGGAACCACGATGGACCAGCCTTCCACGCAGCGATGGCGATAAATGCGTTCTTCGAGGGGAGCAAGCTTCAGAATGTCGTCCATGCTGTATTTGGCGGGCTTTTTCACTTCGCCTTCGACGGAGACAGTCCACGGGGAAGTACGGAATTTGCCGGCGTTGCGTGCCGGGTCGCCCTTGTCCGTGCCAAATTCGTAGAAATTGTTGTAGTGGGTGACGTCGTCGAAGGAGTTCATCTTTTCGGTGGTGCTGAAGGGACTTTTTAAGGCGACATTGAGTTTGGTACCGGCCTGCACGGCGGCAGGAGGAAAGGCGAGGTGGGACAAGATCTCGCCGCCAGCGATGGCAGCGCCCGCGATTCCCATAGAGCGGAGAATCTGCCGTCGATTGAAATAGACGGATTTCGGAGTGATGTCCGCTGGTGTCAAATCACCGAAGTTACGCATGAATTTGGCCTCCTCGAGAGGAGTTTGCTCACGGAGGTGAGAGTCAGAATATCTCATGAAGTTACAGTAAATTGGATGCAAAATGGCCGCTTTGGGTGAGGGTTTGCTGCGCAGCTGTCGGGGGTGAAGAAGTGATGGAAATTCAGGGGCTTAAGTGTGTGTCGATTGAGCTTGACTTTCCTTGCGGAGCCGTACATCTTTATTGGCTTTGCTCCTTGTGTCGGGTGAAACCGTGAGAGGGTCAGGAATAATCGGTCTATGACGACGGTACGACTGTGTTTTCACGATCGCTGTTTTGATGGCGCGGCTTCCGCGGCGCTCTTTTACCGGTTTTACCGGGAGAAGTTTGACGCCAAGGCGGCATTCCATTTAAGTGGGATGACCCACAAGGCCAAGCACCCGTGGGAGGATACGCTGTTTGACGGAGACGAAAATGTCATCGTCGATTTCAAGTATTCCAATTCGCCGAAGGTGACCTGGTGGTTTGATCATCATCAAAGTGCGTTTCTGACGCCCGCCGATGCGGAGTACTTCAAGCGATTTCCCGGCCAGCACATGTACTATGAGCCGGACTACAAATCGTGTACGAAACTGATTGCTACGGTGACCAAGGACAAATTTGGATTTGAGACCAAGCCTTTGGCCGAGCTGATTCATTGGGGAGATATTATCGACGGAGCGCAGTTTCCCACGCCGCAATCGGCGACGGAACTGACGGAGCCGGCGACGCAATTGGCCCTGGTGATCGAGGCCGCGCCGGAAAATGGCATACCGGCACAGATCATTCCGGAGTTGGCCTACCGACCGCTGGCGGAGATGGTGACGCTGCCGGTGGTGGCGAAATACCTGGGCCCGCTGTTGGAGCGCCATCGCCAGTCCATTGAGATTTTGCGACAGAGATGCGAATCGAAGGATGGCGTGATTTTTTTCGATGTGAGCGATCTGGACCTGGAAGGGTATAACAAATTCATCCCGTACCTGCTGCATCCGGAGGGCGTGTATTCCGTGAGTGTGAGCGCCTCGCCGGCACGAGCGAAGGTGTCGTTGGGGACGAATCCGTGGAATCAGGCCACGGCCGACAAAAACTTAGCTACGTTGGCGGAACAATATGGGGGCGGAGGCCACCAGCGGGTTTCCGCGATATCGTTTGATCCGAACGATATCGAGCGAGCCAGAAAAGTGGCGCGCGATTTAGCGGCGGTGCTGCGGGCGAAATGAGCTGCGGAGAGTTGGATCAAACGCACTCAGGTCGACAGAAAAATCAGAACTATGTAAAATAAAGAATTGCCTGTGGACCGGTAGCTCAATGGTAGAGCAGTTGACTCTTAATCAACGGGTTGGAGGTTCGAGTCCTCCCCGGTTCACCACTTAAATTAAAGCACTTACTTGGAATTCGATGTAATAACCAAAACCCGACCGTAGTAGGAATTGTAGTAGGCGGTTGTTCATTTGTGTTCACTCAACAACCATCAGCAGAAACGTCAAATCTCGAGATTGCTTCGCTTCGGGCTGTTAATCCGCGGCTTCCCAGACGTCCTTACGGGGGGACCCATTTCAAAATGTCGAGCCACCCGCTAGGCCCTTCTTAGGACCCAGGGAGGGGCCCCACGCACTGACTAGTGTTTGCACCAAAGCAAAACCAACAGTAAGCCGGTTACTGATCCCCACTACTTGCTTAGAAGAGGCTGTCCCAATTGGGGAGTGAAAATCATTAGCAAAAGAGTGTGAGGTATAGACGCCGGGTTGAATGCCCTCAACCAGTTGTTGGGGGTAGTATCCTACGGGAAAAAATAAGCTACACCCCTGTGGGATGCGAAAAATCCCGGTACAACCGGCCCTCGCGCAGAGGGTCAATCACATTTGGGGTTAGGTGGTAGGAGGGATCAAAACTGCTTATTTGCACTATTTTGGTGCACGCCGATCAAGTTTCACTTACCGGATGAGACGGCTTCGCTTCACTGGCGGTGTTACTCGTGCCGCAGCGCCGTCATCGGGTCCACATTTGTGGCGCGCCGCGCCGGGAGATAGCAGGCCAGCAAAGCGATACTCACTAGCACAAGGGTCACCGCGGAATAGGTGAGGGGATCCGTAGTCTCCACGGCATAAATCCAGAAGTGCTGCGCAATGAACCGATTCAGTCCCAGCGCCAGCGCTATCCCTATCATCGCTCCTGTCAAGGAAAGCTTGAGCCCCAGCTTGGCGACCATCCAGAGAACATCACGGCGTTGCGCTCCCAAAGCTAGACGGATACCCATTTCGCGGGTGCGGTGAGTGACAAAGTAGGACAGGACGCCGTAGACGCCGATCATTGCCAGGAGCACGGCCATGCCGGCGAAAATCCCGAGTACAATCACGTAATATTGGTAACTGCTCCTGGCCTTACGCAGGACCCCATCCATGGTACTGATGTCCGTCACAGGTTGATCGGGGTCCATCTCTCTCACCACATTCTTGACCCTGGCCACTAAATCTGCCTCGTGTGCATGCACGTCCGAGATGGTTCGGATTACGAGTGACCCGTAAAGGTGTGCCGGGTACTGAAGATAGGATTCGTAAAAGACTGCGTGCATTCCTCCTATCCCGATATGCTTGACGTCGCCGACAACCCCCACGATCTGGCGGGGACGGTCTTCGTCTATATGATCGGGCTCGGAACGGAGAAGCAGTTGCTGGCCGATCGGATCTTCATTCGGGAAATAGCTGTTTGCCATGTTCTCGTTAATAACTATCGCCCACGGCGCGTTCTCCGTGTCGCGCTCGTCCAGGTAACGCCCGCGCTTGAGCGGAATCTTCATGGTACGAAAGAAGTCGGGGCTCACTTCGTTAAATCCCAGTTGAGGCCTGTTCTCCAGCGAAGGAGCCGGCTGTCCGACAATCGAAAAACTTACACCTACTGCTCCAAAGGGGGGGAGTATGGTGATCATGCCGGCCGACTCAACGCCGGGCATCGCCTCGATTCTTTCGAGGAGCTGTTTATGAAAAGCGATCGCTTGCGGCGTCGATTTGAACACTCCATCCTTGCCCGGAACTTTCTCCTGGTATTTCGCCTCAGGAAGATTTACAGCCATTGTCAAGACGTTTGAGGGGTCGAATCCGGGATAGACCAGGATCAAGTGAAGTAGGCTGTTGACCATCAGACCGGCGCCCACAAGCAACAGCATCGCCATAGCGACTTCCGAAATCACCAACAGATGGCGCCGCGCGCGTCCGCGCATCCCCGTCGTAGCTCTGCTGTCTCCTTCCCGCAGCACCTCGTTCAAATCCGGACGCGCCGCTCGAACCGCAGGGGCCAGCCCAAACAGAACCGCCGTCAACACTGACAGACCAACGGCAAAAAGAAGCACCCTGCCGTCAATGCGAATGCTCTCCGCGTGTGGGAGATCCTGTGCAAACGCTCGGAGGATGCGGGTCGCCAAAAACGAAAGCAGCACTCCCAGCGCGCCTCCGATCAATGCCAGCAACCCGCTCTCTACCAGCAGTTGCTGCATCAGCCGTCGCCGGCCCGCGCCGAGCGACGCCCGCAGCGAATATTCTTTTCGCCGGCTTTCCGTACGCGAACGCATGAGGTTCGCCACGTTCACACAGCCGATCAGCAGCACAAAACCCACTGCCCCGAGAAGCGGATAGACCTGGTCTCCAGCATATTGGTAGAGCGCGTCATACAAGGGAACGACCTTTTCCCCTATTCCTTTATTGGACTCGGGGTAGGCTTGCTCCAATCCGCGGGCGATGACATCCATCTCGGCCTGGGCTTGCGCTAGCGTGACGCCTGGCTTTAGCCGCGCCACCGGCATCATCCATCTATCCGAACGCCTCGCGTATTTCGCGCCTTTCGGATTAGCGGGCTCCCAAACATCCACGCTCTTTCCCTGGTACCACTGCTCGAACGCCTCGAACCCGGCAGGCATCACTCCGACCACGGTGGAATCGATACCCCTTATACGAAACGTTTTTCCCAGTACATTCGGGTCGCCTTTAAATCTCTTTTTCCAGAGGTCGTTGCTGATGATGACCGTCTGCGCTTGCTCCTGGCCCTCTTCCGAGCGAAACACACGCCCCAATACCGGCTGCACTCCGATTACGGCGAAAAAGTTCTCAGTTGTCGGTTGGACAGGTACCGGCCCCGGCTCACCGGCGCCGGTAATTGGAGCCTTCCAGATACCGCCGGCCGCAGCAATATTGTCAAAAACCTGATCCTGCTTCTTCCAGTCAGCGATCTCGGCAAGCGGCGGCATATCGTCGTACTTGGGGTCTGCTTTGCTGGTAGGGCAGATGGTTACCAACTGCTCTGGATGCGGATAGGGCAGGGGGTGCAGCATCACGGTGTTCACCACGCTGAAAATCGCGGTATTCGCTCCGATGCCCAGCATCAGTGAGAATACGACCACTGCGACAAAACCTGGGCTTTTTGCCAGGCTGCGCGCCGCATACCGAAGGTCTTGCCACACTGTCTCGATCCAGATGAACGTCCACATTTCGTGGACTTCCTCTTTCACCCATGTGACGTTTCCGAATCGCCTCCGCGCCGCCGCCCGCGCTTCTTTTCCTGCAAGACCAGCGGCACGATTCTTCTCCGCGAGCATCTCCAGATGAAACTGCATTTCTTCCTCGAGGTCGCGCTCTAGCCTCCCGCGGTTCACCAGCGCTTTCATCCTCAGCCACGCTCTTGTCCACCACTCGCTCGACATGTTTTCTCCTCAGGCCGGTTCCAGAATCCGCGCAATCGCCGAAGTCATGCGGCTCCAGTGTGCCGTTTCTGCTGCAAGTTGTTTCCGCCCCGCCGCTGTCAGGCGGTAATATTTCGCCCGCCGGTTGCTCTCCGACGCTCCCCATTCCGCTACCAGCAGCCCGCGAAGTTCCAGGCGATGCAGCGCGGGATACAGAGCACCTTCTTCGACGCGTAGCACTTCCTCGCTCGTCTCATGGATGTATTCCGCAATGCCGTAGCCGTGCATCTGGCCACGGCTCAGCGTCTTCAGAATCAACATATCGAGCGTGTCGCGTAGCAGATCACCCGGTTCGGCCTTTTTCTTACCCATAAAATGGCGCTCCTGCCCATAAGATACTTAGGGGAGTATGCTCCTCTACCCTCTTTTATTGCAAGGCTAGATTCATTGCCTCTCAACCTGAACCCGTACCAGCCAGACTACGGTGAGATCAATGGAAAAGACAGTTGCAATCGAGTAACGACGGAGGCATACTTTGCGTCCCATAATAATCTTATGGGAGATGAGGATTATCTATGATATCGAAAAACTTCACGTCGTCCACTGCAATGAGGGTGGTCGTAGTCAGAAAAGCCGCGCTGGAGACCCTGGTAACTTGAGTTCTACTTGCAAATGCACGATGGTCCTGGCTTTCGCTTGTGCCCTTGGTCAGCATCAAGCCGAATGCTCTGCTGTATTCGAATGGGATCTCTATGGGGTCTGGAGGATTAAAGTGGAGGTCAACGGAGATCCTGGTGTGTTAGTCCTAGATACTAGATACTGGGTCAAACCAAACAGTAGTCAGTTCTAACCTCATCCTGAAACAGATGAGTCTAAGGGGCATCGTGTCATCTGCCAAAGGCTCTGGTTACTCGGGCACTGGAGCCTTCGCGTCCCAAGAACTATCGAACTCTGGTGATGGGAATGACGGACTCCTCTAACGGCCTGGTGCAGGAGCCCAGGCCCATGAACGGACTGAGACTCGCTCCGGCTTCTGAGATGAATTACACGGAGCAAATTGGCGGTCGGTCATGAGGTCAAAGAGTCGTCTATATTCGGGCGGAGGAAGAACAATGCAGACAAAGAACACTGCGTTGCCAATCGGGTTGATCCTTTGCGTGCTGCTTGTCGCTGGCATTGCGGGATGTAACAGTGCCAGTGGCACAACAACTCGCCAGGCGGTCCAACTTTCGTTAGCAGTTGGTTGCCCCGCCTCACAGCCAAACTGCACTGCTGCGCCAAATAGTCAGTTGGCATTCACTGCTTTTTCGATCAGTGGTCCCACGAATGGCGGGGTCACCTGGTCAGTCTCATGTCCATCCACCTCGTGCGGAACCATCTCTCCTTCGAACACTGCGATCAGCAGACAAAACAACTGGTTACTTTTTTAGTGATCATAGTGGTTTCGTCACAAATATATTCAACTATGACCCTGACTGGGAAAAGCCCGACAACTTCCTCTTAATCGAAATTCTCTACACACTGCAACGCAATCGGAAAAAAATTGGACAGATCGGACTTGAGGGTTATTTCACTTGCCGTAGTCTGGCAATTGACTTACAAAAATTTGGATATACGCAAAGCGACACCCTCAAGGCGCTTAATCTTCTTCTTCATCGACAGCTCATAGCTGCAGACCATATGAGTTTCCGCCAGGTTGAATTCGATGACTGTGTCCGCATTCTAGCCTCGGGGTTTATTCATCTGCGCGTACTGTCAGGGCGAATTGAGTATCTCTACGGAATTCTGGTTGCAACTCCGTTTACCGACAGGCGAGTTGCGGAACGACTCGCGGACGTGGTGAAGAACGAATCATTGCGGGGCGGTGTTTCTGCCTATCAGACTGTAAATGCGGTCGAGGCATTTCATCAGTACCTCTTAGATGAAAACAAGTTTCTATCTAACCATTTTGTTCAGAGCACAGAAACCGGGCGAGAATATGTCTTAAATAAGATCGCAGAAGGCATTGAGCTTTTCAAAAAGTCAGGTACTAGAGCGGCGTCCGGCCCTGACGAGTTAGATTTTTGATTGCGGCGGGAGAGATTGATCGTGGACAACGCATCTGCGATTAGGATTTTCATGCCAGACAGTGATCTCAAAGGGATCGATCAGCGCACTTTCCGCAAGCTCCTCTTTCGCGATCTAGCTCCGGCCACTTCAATTTGGCTGTAGTTTGTTGGCCCAAAATTCCCACGTGGGGTGGCTCCGTAAGCAGTTGATTTCACGCATCCAATTGTCGCGGGTTTCGATGCCCAGAATCACATGAGTCTGTTGAAAAACTCGACTCGGAGCAGATTTTATTTGCCGTGACTATCCCCTGTTGTGCTATTGGCATTGCAGGGAGGAACACCGCCGATGATGGGTCAGCAGAGACGGACTGAGTCGCTGTTTTACTATTTCCGTTTGGAAGAGCAGATCCCTACCGATCATTTGCTGCGAATGATTGACGGCCAAGTCGATTTCAGCTTCGTGCGAGAACAGCTGAAAGACTTCTACAGCTCCACGGGCCGACCCTCGATCGATCCCGAAGTTCTATTGCGACTGTTGCTGGTCGGCTATCTCTATGGAATCACCAGCGAACGGCGTTTAATGGATGAGGTGCGGATGCACCTAGCTTATCGTTGGTTCACTCGTCTCGGGTTTGACCAAGAAATTCCCGACCATTCGACATTCTCCAAGAATCGCCACGGCCGATTTCGGCAATCTGGTGTATTTCGGAAGGTATTTGAGGAGATCGTGCGCCGTTGTTTAGAAGCAGGTTTCGTCGAGGGGCGGAATCTGGCTGTGGATGGGACACTTGTGGGCGCCAATGCCAGCCAACAAAGCCGAGTTTCGAGAGAGAGATTAGTTGAGGTGGCAAAATTCTCAGGAACGGTTCAGGAGTATCTGGCCGAACTAGAGCGACAGAACCCGGTTGCAGATTCAGAAGAGAGCCGCAAGCTTCAAGAGCGGGTGTCGACGACTGATCCAGATGCTACCTGGGCTGTCAAAAGTGGGCCGGTGATGCTGGGCTACTACGACAACTATCTCATCGACACGACGAGCCGAGTCATTCTGTCGGTCAATGCGACGCCGGCACGGTTCAGTCAAGAAACACTGGCTGCGCGCCATATGCTTGAACATGTGGGTCAGTTTGGAATTCACCCACAGAGTCTGGCAGCAGATAAAGCGTATGGAAGTGGAGAGTTTCTAGCTTGGCTCCTGGCGCGTAACATTCAGCCGCACATTCCGGTTATCGATCGCCGTCACCAGACGCAGGGACGCTTCACAGCAGAACATTTTCGCTACGAGCCAAAAGAAAATGTCTATTACTGTCCCGAAGGAAAACCGCTGCACTACCGAGGTCAGCGGCGAAGTAGTGGGGGTGATCTTTATCGCTCGACAGAAACACAATGCCGAGGGTGTCCACAAAAGAAGTTATGTACCGCAGGTCCCTATCGGAGATTGTTTGTTCATTGGCAGGAGCCAGCGCGACAAACAGTTCGCGAGTTGGCAAGTACGCCTGATTACAAGCGTTCCCAACGAGCTCGTTACAAGATCGAAGCTTTGTTCGCTGAACTCAAGCAACAGATCAAGCTGCGCAAGGTACGATTGCGACGCCTATGGAACGTCGCTGAGCAGTTCTACCTTGCAGCAACAGCGCAAAACCTAAAGCGGTTGGTGAGGCATCTCGCTCAAAGGCAATCACCAGCCCTCACCCCGTGAGAGTTCCAGGAAAGAATGGTTTTGCGATGATCTAAGTCTTGAGAAAGAATCAACAAGTGCTGAAGCACATTACCCCGCAGAACTGAGTCTAGACATTCGCTGATTTTTCAACAGACTCACATGTTTGTGGGCAATTACCGCAGATACGATTCACCAGTGACGCGCGGCCGTCAGACTTCCTGCAACGCCGTTTGAACCGTGGCCTCCGATTAACTTCCGCGCACCCAACCACCAGTTCGCGTCAAGCCGATTTAGAGGGGCGGCGGGAAAGGGGCCGGGGGCGGAAAGCCCATCACATCGCCGTAACGCATGACGATACAGTTGAAGTGGACCGCGCTCCGTCTCATCATCTAGACAAAAATCACAGGCCTCGCTACTGTTATTTCTGCGCATTCCGTCCAGAGTCCGAAAGGTGTGACGGACGTTGACGGCATGAGTGTGAATTGAAGAGTATTCACTCCATGGAAATGAGCCTGGTTACGGTCATCTGGTCAATGATTGCGTCGGCGTGCCTCACGCTGGCGGGGATTCAATTGCTGGTCTGGTGCAAGACTCGCAATGCTTGGCCTAATCTGCTTTTTTCCCTTATGGCAGTTTCGACAGCGGCCTTTGCGTTCTGTGAATTAAGGTTGATGCGGGCGAGTACCCCGGCAGAATTTGCGAGTACGCTGAAGTGGGGACAGGTGCCGGTGTGGCTATTGGTGGTGTCACTCGTCGGGTTTGTGCGGGTTCTCCTGAAAGCCGGACAACCGAGTCTTGCGTGGACGGTCTGCGGCCTTCGCACCTTCGCTCTGCTGCTCGATTTTTCGGTCGGGCAGAATCTCAACTACCGCGAGATCACCCGCCTGCGGCACGTCCCGTTTCTCGGCGAATCCGTCCAAATCGCAGAGGGTGTGCCGAATCCCTGGATGGTGGTGGGTCAATTGAGTCTGCTGGTGCTCGTTATCTTTGTCGCAGATGCGAGTGCCACTGCCTGGCGCCGCGGGGACCACCAGAGAGCAATAACCATAGGCGGAACTATCATCTTCTTCACACTGATCTCAACCGGTCAATCCGTCCTAGTGTTCTGGGGTATCGTCCAGGCACCCATTGTGGCTAGCATGTCCTTCATGGGCTTGGTCGCAGTGATGGGCTACGAGTTAAGCCGCGAAGCGATCCGCGCGCCGCAACTCGATCACAAGTTACAGGTGAGTGAAGCCGCGTTGCACGAGAATGAAGAAAGAATGGCATTGGCCATCGAAGGTGCGGATTTCGGTATTTGGATTCGGGATCTCGGGCGAAACGAAATCTGGGCTACAGACAAGTGGCGGGCTCTGTTCGGTTTCTCAGGGATGGAGAGGCTGGAAATCGACCATATCTTGCACCGACTTCATCCGGACGATCGCGATATGTTCCGCTCAGCGCTCGAGAAAGCGGCTTTGGGGGACGGTAGTTACGAAGCGGAATATCGAGTGGTGCTACCGAACGGCCAGATGCGCTGGATCAGTTCTCATGGCCGCTTCGAGCTTGATGGCGCTGGCAAACCAAGCCTCGTACGTGGCATCTCGCACGATATTACAAGGCGAAAGGAAGCGGAGCAGGAGACACAGAATTTGCGGCAGGAGATTGCGCATGTGGATCGCGTTTCGACGCTGGGCCAGCTGGCGTCGGCGTTGGCGCATGAGATCAATCAACCGCTCGGGGCAATATTGCGCAATGCGGAAGCGGCGGAGCTTTTCATGCAGAAAGAATCGCCGGATCTGGATGAAGTCCGCGCGATCCTTGCCGACATCCGCAAGGACGACCAGCGTGCGGGCGGCATTATTGAACGGATGCGCAGGCTACTGAAGCGGCACAACCTCGATAAGCGAACCGTCCATGTGGGGGAACTTGTTGGTGACGTCGTTGCCTTGGTGCGGGCCGACGCTGCGGAACGCCACGTAAAGCTCGAAGTGGCCGTGGCAGACGATCTGCCGCCCGTGCTTGGCGACCGCGTGCATCTCCAACAAGTGTTATTGAATCTCATTGTTAACGGATTAGAGGCGCTCGATGCGGCGAACACGGAGGACCGCCGCGTCAGCATAACCGCGTTGCGCTGCGGGCCGCAGACCGTCGAGATCGCTGTGTGCGATTCCGGCTGCGGCATTCCCGCTGACAAACTCACGCACATTTTCGATTCCTTCTTTACCAGCAAGCCGAACGGTATGGGTATGGGTTTGCCGATCTCTCGCACAATCATTGAGGCGCACGGCGGGAGGCTCTGGGCAGAGAACAAAAATGAAGGTGGGGCATCGTTTCGATTTACTCTGCCGACCATAGAGGAGCACGCAACGGAATGAGCGTGACCGAACCCACTGTTCACGTCGTCGATGATGATACGTCCTTTCTTGCGGCGATCTCGCGACTGCTCCGGGCAAACGGGTTCGCGGTAAAGACATATTCGTCGGCTCGTGAATTTCTCGAGCGCCGTGATGCAGATGCACCGGGTTGTGTTCTGGCGGATTTGCAAATGCCCGGAGTGACTGGCCTCGAACTACAAGCAGCACTCGAGCAGAGTAGCAATCCACTGCCGATTGTCTTCTTAACAGGTCATGGCGACATTCCCTCGAGCGTTCGAGCAATGCGAGGTGGCGCGGAGGATTTCCTGGAAAAGCTCGCGTCGAAGAAAGCGTTGTTAGACGCGGTGAACCGCGCCCTTGCGCGTGATGCTCGTGAACGCAATACACGTGCCCGCCAGCTTGAGCTACGCGCGCGCTTCGACACGCTCAGTGAACGGGAGCTCGAAGTGCTCTCTCATGTGGTGCAGGGACGACTCAACAAGCAAATTGCGGACGATCTAGGCATTCACGAACGGACAGTGAAGTTACATCGCACTGCGATCACCACAAAATTGAACGTCCGGTCGGTGGCGGAACTCACGCGGCTAACACAACAGGCGGTCATCTTCCCGTCGCCCGCAAGGACCTTCCCCAAAGGGCAGTAGTCAGCATTACCTCTCCATGCCTATAGTGCTCATCGAATCCCGATGAGCAGCACAACAACCAGCTACGACGCCATTGTTGATGACGGGCTTGCGGAAACCGGAAGTACTGACTGATGAAATCTGCGCTTCAACGTTTATTGTGGGTAAGCATGCTACTGCCTGCCGGCAACGCATTTGCCGCTGAGGCGGAAGACGGCCTGCCGCAGTACGCCGTCAAAATCGAACATTGGGGCGGCTTCATCACCAATTCCATGGCCGTGAGTTGGGTTGTCGCCATCGCCTTGATAATTTTCGCCCGACTTGCGACGCGCAACATGAAAGGGGTGCCCGGCGGGGCTCAGAATTTCCTGGAATGGCTGGTCGAAGGTCTGTACGGCTTTTTGGAGAGCATCATCGGCCCGCATTTGGTGAAGCGGACGTTTTGGTTTCTAGCGACCATCTTCATCTTCATTTTATCGGCAAATTGGCTTGGTCTCATTCCCGGGGTTGGCACGATTGGCTGGGGACACCAGACTCCCAACGGTTTCGAGGTTGACCAACCGTTGTTCCGTGGCGCGAATGCCGATCTGAACCTGACCTTCGCCATGGCGATTATCTTTTTCGCATGTTGGATCGTCTGGGCGCTGCAGGAAGTTGGTCCGATCGGATTCTTGAAGGAATTGTTTGCGCCGAAGGGTGAGACAACCGGGTTTTTGAAAGCGCTGATGATTGTCATATTTTTCGCTTCGGGCTGCCTCGAGATCATCTCCATTCTGTTTCGGCCGATATCCCTTGCTTTTCGTCTCTACGGCAACGTCTTTGCGGGGGAGACCATGCTGGATACCATGGCCCGGTTGAAGCCCGGCTTTGGGTGGTTGCTGCCCATTCCCTTTTACTTCATGGAATTGTTGGTGGGCTTGGTGCAAGCGTTGGTGTTTATGTTGTTGTGCGCTGTTTTCACGCTGCTGATTTGTCAGCACGAGGAAGCGACACCGGTGGCGGAACCCAACACCTAGTAATGAATTCCGCCAGCTGTGACCGTGTTGAATTGCGGGAGCTGGCGAGATAGCAAAGGAAGGTACGGCAAATGTTTGCATTCATATTGGCAGGGGACTTAGGTGGGAATCTCACTGTTGGTTTGGCAGCGTTGGGCGCGGCGCTGGGGGTCGGGTTGACCGGCATGGGAGCTTCGCTAGCAGTGGGACGTAATCCAGGCGCATCCACGAAAATTATGGTCCAGGCGATTCTGGCCATCGCCTTCGCGGAGGCAATCGTGTTCTATGCCTTGTTCCTAGTGAAACAGTAACGACCGGGAGGGCGCAGAGCTATGAATGCTTTTATTTTATTGGCCGCCGCCGAGAACGATGGCCAGGTCGCGCAGATCGCCCGTACCTTCGGCGTGGACTGGCCGCATTTGGGGGCGCAGATCATCAGCTTCTCGATCGTGTGCGCCGTCCTCTACAAGTTCGCCTATCGGCGCATTCTCGCGATGCTGGAACAGCGGCGTCAACAAATCGCACTTGGCATTGCTAACGCCGAGAAAATCAAAGCGGAGTTAGAAAAGACCGAAAGCCAGCGTCAGGAAGTGATGGCACAGGCCCATATCCAGGGAGCGCGGTTCATCGAAGAAGCCCGGGCTGCGGCGGCGCGCGTGCAGCAAGAGGAAACCAAGAAAGCTGTTTCTGCTGCCGAACAGATCATGGTCAAGGCTCGCGAAGCCGCCGCTCAGGACCACGATCGAATGCTTGCCGAACTCAAGCGCGAGGTCGGCAATCTAGTGGTCCAGGCCACGACCTCGGTCACCGGTAAGATTCTTACTGCGGAAGACCAGCGACGCTTGGCTGAAGAAACTTCGAAACAGATTGCGGTCTAACGATGAAAGTCACCAAAAAAGCGAAACGCGATGCCAAGCGACTGTACCGCTTTTGCTTGCTGAACGGATTGCTCGACGAGAACCGCGCCCGGCAAGTCGTGCAACGTGTCGTCGCGACGGGTGAGCGGGACTGCCTTCCCATCCTCACTCATTTTCTGCGGTTGGTGAAACTCGACTGTGCCCAACACACTGCTACCGTCGAGAGCGCCACCCCGTTACCGGCCGATTTACAGACGATCGTACAAGGCGAGTTGGCGGACCGGTACGGAAGGGGGTTGACCACGGTGTTCGCCCAGCGCCCGGAGTTGATTGGCGGGATGCGAGTTCAAGTGGGATGCGATGTCTATGACGGCAGCGTGTTGGCTGGACTAGATGCGCTAAAGAACAGTTTTTGAAGCAGGGTGACTATGACAGACCTACTAAAAGAAATAAAAGAGCAAATCGCGGGCGCAAAAACTACGGCTGCGATGCAAAACGTGGGTGTCATCCGCGAAGTTGGCGACGGTGTTGCCAAGATCGAAGGCTTGAGCGACGCGATGCTCAACGAGATGATCGACCTCGGCAACGGCGTTACCGGCTTGGCATTGAATCTCGAAGAGACCGAAGTCGGCGTCGTAATTCTCGGAGACTACACTCAACTCAAAGAGGGCGGCGAAGCACGCACCACCGGCAAGCTTCTGCAAGTACCCGTGGGCAAGGGGCTGCTGGGCCGCGTTGTGAACCTTTTAGGCGAGCCCATCGATGGTAAAGGACCGATCAAGAGCGATAAGACCTATCCGGTGGAAAAGACTGCGCCCGGTATTATTCGCCGCCGCTCCGTCAACCAACCGGTACAAACCGGGATCATGCCGATTGATGCGATGATTCCGATTGGCCGAGGCCAACGCGAATTGATCATCGGTGATCGTGGTACCGGTAAAACGACGATCTGCCTCGACACCATGATCAGTCAAGCTCGGCTGAATAAAGCCGCCGAGTTGGCCGGCGATAAGGACTACCGACTGCTCTACTGCATCTACGTCGCGATCGGCCAGAAGCAGTCTACTATCGCGCGGGTTATCTCGGTCCTCGAACAAACCGGCGCGATGCCGTACACGATCGTCGTGGCGTCCCCTGCCTCGGACACCGCCGCCAACCAATATCTCGCGCCGTTTGCGGGCGCAGCGATGGGCGAGTGGTTCATGGATAACGGCATGGACGCGTTGATTGTTTACGACGACCTGTCCAAGCAGGCCGTGGCCTATCGGCAAGTGTCACTCCTGTTGAAGCGTCCGTCGGGTCGCGAGGCGTATCCCGGCGATGTGTTTTACCTGCACAGTCGATTGCTTGAACGCGCGGCGCGGGTCGGCGAGAAGTATGGCAACGGCTCGCTCACGGCTTTGCCCATCATCGAAACGCAGTCCGGCGACGTTTCGGCATATATCCCTACTAACGTCATCTCGATTACCGACGGACAGATCTTTCTGGAAACCGACTTGTTCCATCAAGGTGTGCGGCCGGCGATCAACGTCGGCATCTCGGTCTCTCGCGTTGGCTCGGCGGCGCAACTCAAGGCTATAAAGCAAGTGGCTGGACAACTCAAGGGCGATCTTGCCCAGTTCCGCGAGCTGGCGGCATTCGCTCAGTTCGGCTCCGACCTCGACGAAAAAACGCAAGCGCAGATCGATCGTGGCAAACGGATCATGGAGATTTTCAAGCAGGGGCAGTACAACCCGATTCCCGTGGAGATCCAGGTGGTCGTGATCTGGGTCGCGCAAAACGGTTACATGGATCAAGTGCCTGTCGCGCGGGTGAAGGAGTTTCAGAACAAGCTGACGGAATACTTCACCACGCGCAAAGGCCAGTTGCTGGCCAAGATCGGAAGGGAAAAGGAGCTTAGCGACGCGTTGAAGGCCGAACTGAAGGCAGCCGCCGAAGAATTCAAGCAGACCTGGAAATGAACACGAAATGGTGAGATATGCTCAGTCCACGTGAACTTCGCCGACGCATTAAGTCGATCAGCAGCACTGCCCAGATCACCCACGCGATGCAAATGGTGGCGTCGTCGAAGATGCGCAAGGCCCAACAGGCCACGCTGAAGACTCGGCCGTTCTCCCAACTGCTGTATCGCATCCAGCGATACGCCACGACCCACTCAAGTGGCTTCACCCATCCGCTGCTGGAAGTACGTGCCATTCGTAAGCGCGCGGTGATCCTAATCGGCACGGACAAAGGGCTGTGCGGGGCGCTCAACGCCAACCTTTTTCGAGTGGCAGCGCAGTTTGATCCGGCGACGACTGTGTTCATTGTGGCCGGCAAGCTCGCGGCGCAGTTCGTCGCGCGGACTCACCGACAGTTGGCTGCCGAGTTTGCGTTTGGGGACTCGCCGCGATTCGACGAATCCCGGGCGATTGCCAACTTTGCTCGAGACCTATTTTTGAAGGGCGAGGTCGATGAAGTGACGGTCATCGTGACGCTATTCATCAATACCCTGTCGCAGAAGACCGCTGTGTTGGAGTTTCTGCCGATTGGTGAAACAAAAGGACTGAAGATCCCTGGTGCGGAATCTGAAGCGGCTCAGACCTCCGACACAACCGATGTCCTCTTCGAGCCCAGTCCGGAGGAGGTTCTCTCCTATCTGTTGGGGCATTACCTCAGCATTTTTATCTACAGGGCTTTGTTGGAAGCCAAAGCCAGTGAACAAAGCGCACGCATGGTGAGCATGAAGAACGCCACGGACAGTGCCAAAGGGCTGACCGATGATTTAACTCTCGAATACAACAAGCTGCGGCAGGGCAATATCACTAAGGAACTGCTCGATCTTGCTGGCGGCCAACTAGGAAATGATTAGCGAAAGAGCAACCCATGAATAAAGGCAAAATTGTTCAAGTCGTCGGTCCGGTCGTGGATGTTGAGTTCACGGAAAATCTGCCGGCCATCTACAATGCATTGACTGTCGAATTTAAGGTCGACAACGAGCAGTTCAAACTCACACTCGAAGTGCAGCAACATCTCGGAGATAGCTGGGTCCGGTCCATCTCTATGTCCGGCACCGAAGGTCTCAAACGCGGATACGAAGTCATCGATACCGGCGCGCCCATTTCCGTGCCCGTTGGAGATGGCGTGATGGGGCGAGTCTTCGATGTGTGCGGCAAACCGGTTGACGAGCGCGGACCGGTCAAGACAGAAAAGTATTACCCTATCCACCGCACGGCACCAAAGTTGGTGGACCAATCACCCTCACCGCAAGTTCTTCCTACAGGCATCAAGGTCCTCGACTTGATTTGTCCTTTCCTGAAAGGCGGCAAGGTCGGTGCATTCGGCGGCGCCGGTACAGGCAAGACCGTCATCATCATGGAACTGATCAACAACATCGCCAAGCTCCACGGCGGCGTCTCGGTATTTGCCGGGGTCGGCGAGCGCACTCGCGAGGGCAACGATCTCTATAAAGAAATGTCGGAAGCCGGAGTCATCAAGCAAGACAATCTCGGCGCGTCGAAAATCGCGCTTGTGTACGGCCAGATGAACGAACCGCCCGGCGCGCGCCTCCGCGTCGCCCTGTCCGGCCTTGCCATGACCGAATACTTCCGTGATGAAAAGAATCAGGATGTGCTCCTTTTTATCGACAACATCTTCCGGTTTTCTCAGGCTGGATCCGAAGTGTCGGCATTACTCGGCCGCACCGCCAGCGCCGTTGGTTACCAGCCGACTCTTGCGGCTGAAATGGGCGTGCTCCAAGAACGTATTACCTCGACCAAGAAGGGTTCGATTACCTCGTTTCAAGCAGTGTACGTACCGGCCGACGACCTAACCGATCCGGCACCGGCCACCACGTTCGCGCATTTGGACGCGACCATCGTTTTGGAGCGGTCGATAGCGGAGTTGGGTATCTACCCGGCGGTTGATCCGCTCGCCTCGACCTCCCGGGCGCTCGCGCCGGAAATTGTCGGGCAGGAACACTATGAAGTCGCGCTCGGGGTGCAGCGCTTGCTCCAGCGCTACAAGGATCTCCAAGACATCATCGCGATTCTCGGCATGGATGAACTGTCGCCCGAAGACAAGATCGCGGTGTTGCGCGCCCGCAAGATTCAGCGATTCCTGAGCCAGCCCTTTACCGTGGCGGCCGTGTTTAGCGGACGCGAAGGCAAGCAAGTCCCAGTGGCCGAAACGGTGCGTGGCTTCAAAGAGATTCTCGACGGCAAACACGACGCTGTGTCGGAAGGTGACTTTTACATGAAAGGTGGGATTGACGAGGTCAAACCGAGTTGAAACATGGCAAACACGTTAAAACTTGAAATCGTCACCGCGGAAGGCCCCGTGTACTCCGAGGCCGTGGAGATGGTTACATTGCCGGGCGTGACCGGCCAATTCGGGGTGTACCCCCAACACGTCACCCTTATTACACAGATGGTGCCGGGCGAAATCATCGTGCGTAAAGACGGCCGAGATACCTTCTTTGCGACAGGCTCGGGACTCATCGAAGTCACGGGCACCTGCGTCTCGATCCTTACCGATTTGGCGATTCAAGCCGACAAGATTGACGAAGCCAAGGCCGAAGAAGCCCGACAACGCGCCGAAGCGCGGCTCAAAGATAAACTCTCCGACGAAGAAGTCGCCTACATCAACGCGTCGCTGGCGCGCTCCTTGGCGCAGTTGCGGGTCAAGCGCCGACAGCATACATAAAGTGCGCAAACAAATCTCATCAGGGTTGAAGCGCGCTCAAGCGTAGACCTCTGTGAGCATAGGAGCAGTTTCGATGGGGAAGAAAAAACATAAAGACAAAGAAGGCTCGATTAAGCGCAAAGAATACGAGAACGAGCTTCGCCGACTTCAGGCGGAACTTTGCAAATTGCAGGATTGGGTAAAATACAAAAGCCTTCGAGTCATCGTGGTGTTTGAAGGCCGCGATGCTGCCGGAAAAGGCGGTACCATTCGCGCCCTCACCGAACGTGTCAGTCCTCGTGTATTCCGTCTAGTGGCTCTTCCTGCCCCATCGGACCGCGAGAAATCCCAGATATACCTTCAGCGCTATATACAACATTTCCCGGCTGCCGGTGAAATCGTAATCTTCGACCGCAGTTGGTACAACCGTGCCGGCGTTGAGCATGTGATGGGGTTTTGCAACAAAGAACAATATGGGAAATTTCTCGAACTCTGTCCGGAGTTCGAGAAATACATCGTCGACGCGGGGATCATTCTGCTCAAATACTGGCTCGAGGTTGGCCAGAAGGAACAACAGCGCCGTTTCGAAGCGCGTCTCAGCGATCCTCTCCGCCAGTGGAAACTTAGCCCGATGGACCTAGAATCATTTCGCCGGTGGTATGAATATTCGCGCGCCCGCGACGCCATGCTGCAAGCGACGGATTCCAAGCATGCCCCGTGGTATCTCATACATTCCGATGACAAGCGCAAAGCCCGGCTGAACTGCCTTTCTCATTTCTTGAGCATGCTTCCCCACAAGAAAACGCCCCGTGAGAAAGTGAAATTGCCGAAGCGTTCGAAGAAGGACGCCTATGACGACAGCAAGTTCCTAAAAAGCAGGAAATTCGTTCCTGAAGTGTTTTGAGGTGAATGGCATTGGCTGTCCCCGGTAACCCCGAGACAAGTAGTTGGCGCGCCAAATTGTTCCAACTCGCACCTGGTCTGCCAGCACTCTGGCCCTATAATCGTTCTAATTTGTCCCATGACCTGATCGCCGGCCTCTCCGTGGCGGCGGTGGCGTTGCCCGTTGGCGTCGCGTACGCACAATTGGCCGGATTCAATCCATCGGTGGGGCTCTACTCCAGCATTCTTCCCCTTGTCGCATACGCGCTGTTCGGCACCTCGCGGCAATTGATAATGGGACCCGACGCGGCCACCTGCGCGTTGATTGCAACGGCCGTCGCTCCACTGGCCAAGGGCAATCCGCAGGACTACGAATCCTTGTCGATAACTCTGTGTTTCCTTGCAGGCGTCTTGTGCATTGGCGCAAGTTTTTTGCGGCTTGGGGTAATGGCTGATTTTCTGTCGAAGCCGATCCTGGTTGGCTTCCTGAATGGAATCGCCTTGAGTGTCATCCTCGGCCAGATTGGCAAGATATTCGGCTTTGCCATCGACCGAGGCAGGATTGTGCCGAGACTCCTGGAATTCTTTTCAAAGCTTGGTCAAACGCACTGGCCGACACTGGCCGTCGGACTCGGTACCTTCGTGGTGCTCCTGGTCACCCCTAAGCTGTTGAAGCGCGTACCGGCTGCACTCGTGGCTATTGTATTGAGTGCGTTGGTCGTACGCTTCTTCGGTCTGGAACATCTTGGCGTCAAAATTGTCGGCGACGTGCCGGCAGGGTTGCCCCATCTGCATATTCCCACCTTTTCGCTGGAGCTGCTCCCAGCGCTACTCGGCGATGCCGCAGGCCTTGCACTAGTGACTTTCTCCAGCATGATGCTGACATCGAGAAGTTTCGCGGCCCGAAACAGATATGATGTGGACGCAGATCGAGAATTCGCGGCCTTGGGAATGGCAAACATTGCCTCTGCCTTCTCGCAAGGATTTGCGATTAGCGGAGCGGACTCACGTACTGCCATGAACGATGCAAGCGGGGGACGAACGCAGGTCACAGGGCTGGTTGCTGCCGGAACTATCGCTGTCGTTCTTCTATTCTTTACCGGCCCGCTGCGTTTTGTGCCGGCTGCAGCGCTTGGCGCGATCCTGGTCAAGGCGGGATTCTCGTTGATTGACTTGAAGGCACTCAAACTGATCTTCAGAATCGACCGCCGAGAATTCGCGTTCTCGATTCTCGCGACTCTAGGCGTTGTGGCGATTGGGGCGATTCAAGCCATCCTGTTTGTAGTTATCCTCGCGATTCTTCGTTTCGTGCATCTCGTGGCACGGCCCAAAATTGAGCTCTTGGGAAAAGTGCAGGGCATGCCAGGCTATCACTCGCTTGATCGCCATCTGGAAGCCAAAACGATTCCCGGTCTGGTCGTACTTCGTTTCAATGCGCCAATCGTATTTTTCAACGCTCCTTACTTCAAACGGGGAGTCCTCGAAGTAGCCAAGGCCGCTGCAATTCACCCAAAATGGATTGTGTTGGACATGATTCCGATCACCATGATTGATGCTACCGGCCTGCAGACAGCACAAGAACTGGCGGGTGAGCTCCAACGCCGTGGCATAACTTTGGCAGCGGCCGGTCGCCAATCAGAGTGGAATCAGTGGGCACATTCCCGAAGGTTCGGGGAGGAAACGCGAAAGGTGAAGGTTTATCCGACATTGAAATCGGCCATTCGCGCCTGTTTGAGTGAGGAGCAGATTTCGACCTAGTAATACTCCTCTAACGCCTCAGCCGTACACCGCGCTCATCTGCGTAGACCGAATAATGAATGAAGGAGCATAGGCGATGAGTTCGCCAAAGCTTCCGCCATAAGCATTCGGAGAGTGTTGAATGGGAAACGATGATCCTTAGCGATCCAAACCCTGAAGATAGCCGCCTGTCCCGACAGTTGCGAAAACAGGAGAACAGTCCAATGGTATTCCGATGAATCGACAAGTGGGTATTCCCGAGATTGTCCTGGCCCTTCGGGCGGCATTTGGCAGCGGGTTGTCGGTCGCCCTTGCGCAGGTCTGCAAGCTCGAATACCCGATTTATGCGCTCATTGCTGCGGTCATCGTCACCGATTTTTCGTCGGTTAAGACCCGCGAACTTGGATTGCAACGAATCGCGGGCACGGTTGTGGGTGCAACGTGCGGCGCCGTCCTACAGTCCATACTGCAACCCAGCGCGTGGGCAATTGGCGTTGGTATTCTGGTCGCTATGTTGATTTGTAATTTCTCGTCGGTGAGAGGTGGCGCCAAAATTGCCGGCTACATATGCGGCATTGTCATGCTCGCCCACGGCCCGAAGCCGTGGTCCTACGCCCTGTTTCGTCTCATAGAGACGGGATTAGGCATCGGCGTGGCTTGGCTCATTAGCTTGGTGCCGAGCCTAGTTCGAATCAATGAAACCAACACTCCCAACGTGACCAAGTCCACATCTTGAGCGCAGAAGGGTTGACCTGACCGGAGATTCTTGCACGAGCGGGAGCGAGAACGAACATCGCACTGCGATCACAACAAAATTGAATGTCCAGTCCGTGGCGGAACTCACGCGCCTAACACAGGAGGCGGGCATCTTCCCGTCGCCCGCGCGGACCTTCCCCAAAGGGCAGTAGTCAGCATTACCTCTCCATGCCTATAGTGCTCACCGAATCCCGATGAGCAGCACAACAACCAGCTACGACGCCATTGTTGATGACGGGCTTGCGGAAACCGGAAATGCTGACTGATGAAGTCTGCCAAGGCCAAGACGCCCGACGACGCGCCGAAACGCGGCACAAAGGTAGGCTCTCCGACGAAGAAGTCGCCTCCATCAACGCCTTGCTGGATCGCTCGTTGGCACGGTTGCGCGTCAAGCATCGGGCACATAGATAAAATGGGCAAACAAATCTCATCTCGGATGAATCGATAGACCGAGGACGAAGAGTCGGGTCTATACGAGCTCTAGTGCCGCCGAGCACTGCCGGGGGAAACACGGTTTAGCGGCTGCTGCGCTGTAGCTAAGGAGCGTTACTGATGTCTAAGAAAAACAAAGACCACGAAAAAGAGACTAAACGAATGAAGCGCAAGGAATATGAAGCAGAGATGCGCGACCTGCAGGCAGAGCTTTGTAAACTCCAGGATTGGGTCAAATACAAAGGGCTTCGAGTCATCATCGTTTTTGAAGGCCGTGACGCCGCAGGCAAGGGCGGGACCATTCGTGCCATCACCGAGCGAGTCAGCCCTCGAGTTTTCCGGCTCGTGGCACTTCCGGCTCCTTCCGACCGGGAAAAAAGTCAGATGTATCTCCAGCGCTACATCCAACACTTCCCGGCAGCTGGCGAAATTGTGATTTTTGATCGCAGTTGGTACAACCGGGCCGGTGTGGAACGTGTAATGGGTTTCTGCTCTGACAAACAGTATGAAAAATTCCTCGAGCTCTGCCCCACGTTCGAAAACTATATTGTCGATGCTGGGATTATCCTCATCAAATATTGGCTGGAAGTCGGTAAAAAGGAGCAACAGCGGCGTTTCGAGGCGCGGATTAATGATCCCGTGCGGCAGTGGAAACTCAGCCCCATGGATTTGGAATCGTTTCGCCGCTGGTATGAATATTCGCGCGCGCGCGACCGCATGTTGGGGGCGACCGATACAAAACATGCTCCCTGGTACCTCATCCACTCTGACGACAAAAAGAAAGCACGGCTCAACTGCATCCGGCATCTCTTAAGCCTTATTCCTTACCGCAAGGCTCCACGAGAAAAAGTGAAATTGCCCTCGCGCAAGAACAAGGGCAGTTACGACGATCAAGCTTCACTCAAGGGAAGACACTTTATCCCGGAGAAATACTAACTTCTTCGCGATTTCTGGTGTAGGTGAACGGCTTGGCGTATTTAGTAGACAACCGCATTTGTGGTTTGGAGACGAATCAAATGGCAAAAGAACTGAGATGCAGCATCCCTCTTTGCTGGCGCCGCGAGGTGACGCTTGTGAGTTCGGTGTCTCTCCGCGAGCGATCAATCAATAAACGCACTACTACCGTTCAACTCCGGTGCGTTTTTCTGCTCGTTCTCGCCACCCTTACAGGTTGTTCTTCCAAGGAGGAAAAACCAGCTCCTCCGCCTCCCGGTGTCACGATCGCTCCCGTACTCCAAAAGGATGTGCCCATCCATCAGGAATGGGTCGGCACAATGGTCGGCAACGTGGATGCGGAGATCCGTCCTAAGGTGGATGGATTTTTGCTTACGCGCATTTATACCGAAGGCTCATACGTTCAGAAAGGTCAGCCGATGTTCCAGCTGGATAAACGCCAGGCACAGGCTGCCATGGAACAGGCTACCGGAAACCTGGAGCGCGCTCGGGCTTCGTTGAGCCAGGCGCAAATCGATGTGCGGCGCTATACGCCCTTGGTCGCGCAAAGGGCAGTGAGCCAAGCCGAGCTCGACAAAGCCACGAGTATGGAAAGAGAGGCAACCGCTGGGGTGGATGCTGATCAAGCGGTCCTGGACAACGCTAGGCTGAATCTTGGATGGACGACAGTCACCTCGCCGATCTCGGGCATTGCCGGCGTAGCGAAGGTCGGTATCGGCGATCTGATGACTCCCACAACGATCATGACAACCGTCTCGAGCGTGAATCCAATCTACGTTGACGTCAACATTGCGGAACAAGATTACATGCGGCTACATGAAAGATCGAATAAAACTGGAAATCAGAATCTCGAATTGATTCTCGGAGACGGTACTGTATATCCCCACCCAGGTAAGGTTCTCTTTGTAAATCGCGAGGTGGACTCACGAACGGGAACCATTCAAGTGCGCGGAGAGTTCCCGAATTCAGGAAACGTGCTTCGTCCCGGGCAGTATGCGCGAATTCGGGCTGTTACCGAGTTCCGCAAAGGTGCTCTTCTGATTCCGCAGCAGGCAGTTTCGGAATTGCAGGGTGTCTACCAGGTGGGAGTTGTTGGTACGGACAATAAAGTCTCAATTACAACGGTCAAGCTCGGTCCCCTGTTCGGCGACATGTGGGTTGTCGAGTCCGGCCTACAGCTGGGGGAAAACGTGATCGTCGACGGATTGCAGCGTGTGAAGACCGGCATAACGGTCGCACCCACACTTTACAAAGACACTCAGGCCATCGCTGTGATTGGTGAGAAGTAACCATGTCTAAATTCTTTATTAACCGGCCAAATGTCGCGATCGTCATTGCGCTACTAACGGTCATTGGTGGCTTGGTGTCCATAACCAAACTGCCGGTTGCCCAACTGCCTGATATCGTCCCTCCACAGATCAGCGTATCGGCGACGTACACCGGCGCAGATGCTCAGACCATTGAACAATCGGTTGCCACTCCTCTCGAACAGCAGATGAATGGGGTGGACAACATGCTTTATATGATGTCTACAAACGCCAATGACGGCACGATGACACTCAAGGTTACATATGATGTTGGCACAAATGTAGATATTGACCAGGTGAATACACAGAACCGCGTTTCCCAGGCCAGTCCGAATCTTCCCACTTCCGTCAATCAGTATGGCGTGACGGTCAAGAAATTGATGGGCCTGCCGCTGCTCGTGCTTGCTATTCACTCGCCGAATGGCACCTACAACGCCCAGTTTTTGGGGAACTACGCCACGATCAATGTGAACGATGCACTTCTACGCGTTCCCGGCGTCGGGCAGGTTACCAATTTCGGTGCCTCGGATTATGCCATGCGCATTTGGGTCAAGCCGGACCAGTTGACCAAGCTTGGCATGACCGTCTCCGACCTGACGAATGCGGTCCAGCAACAGAGCGCGGTTAACCCTGCGGGTCAGGTCGGCGCAGAGCCTGCCCCAAAGGGCCAACAGTTTACCTATGCAGTGCGCGCGGCTGGCCGGCTCATCAATGCGGAGGAGTTTGGCAACATTATTGTCCGCCAAAATCCGGATGGTTCAACGGTGAGACTCAAGGATGTTTCGCGTATAGAGTTAGGTTCTCTCGTTTATCAACAAATTGGGCGGTTCAACGGTAAGCCTGCGGTGATCATTGGTGTTTACCAGGCTCCCGGTTCCAACGCGTTAGCAGTTGTGAAACAGGTCAAGGCGCAAATGGACGAACTGAAATCGCGGTTCCCCGAGGGCTTGGAATACAACGTCGCGATGGACACGACCTTGCCGATCACAGAGGGGATGAAGGAAATCGTGACCACGCTGGTGGAGGCCATCGTCCTGGTTATCATTGTTGTATTCCTGTTTCTCCAGAACTGGCGAGCCACCTTGATTCCTTTGTTGGCCGTCCCAGTGTCGCTTATCGGTACCTTCGCCGTCTTTCCGCTGCTTGGTTTTTCGATCAATACTCTCTCTCTCTTTGGGCTTATCCTGGCGATCGGGCTCGTCGTGGACGACGCTATCGTAGTGGTCGAGGCAGTTGAACACCACATTGAACATGGCTTATCACCGAAGGACGCAACCTTCAAAGCTATGGAAGAGGTTACGGCGCCGGTCATTGGTATCGCCCTGATTCTTTCTTCCGTGTTCGTTCCCATGGCCGCTATGGGTGGAATCAAGGGCCTGCTCAACCAGCAGTTTGCCGTTACCATCGCGATCTCGGTACTCATCTCGGCTTTTAACGCGTTGACGCTCTCCCCAGCGCTCTCCGCACTCTTGCTGCGTCCACGCAAGAAAACCAGAGGTCCTCTCGGAATGTTCTTCGACTGGTTCAACCGCTGGTTCGGAAAACTAACGGGGGGGTACGTAAGCTGGAGCGGCGCGCTCATTCGGCGGTGGGGCATTGCCTTGTTGCTCCTCGTGGGAATTACGGTTGTCGCGGGAGGTATGGGAAAGAAGCTCCCGACCAGTTTTATTCCAGAAGAGGATCAAGGTTATGCTTTCTTACAGGTTCAATTACCGGATGCCGCTTCATTGCAACGCACCGACGCAGTAATGCGCAAGCTTGACGACATGCTGGCGCACACCCACGGCGTAAAGAGTTTCAGCGGAATTTCTGGATTCAGCCTGTTGTCCAACACCTCCGCCTCATACACTGGTTTCTACTTTCTGCAACTAGACCCTTGGGAGGAGCGTGTCACTGAGGAACTTTCCGCTAATGGGCTCATGCACAGCCTTAACCAGAGAATGAGAAAAGAGCTCCCGGAGACCATTGCCTTCGCCTTCGGGCCGCCCGCCATTCCGGGGCTAGGTACGGCAGGTGGCTTTACGCTTATGCTTCAGGATCGCAGTGGTGGAACCGTCGCGCAACTTTCAGAAATGCTGGATAAGCTGACTCTGGCCGCTCGAAAACGCCCTGAGATTGCCTCACTGGTCAGCACCTTCCGCCCGTCCGTGCCCCAACTCTACTTGGAAGTGGACCAGGATCGCGTACTGAAGCAGGGCTTGCAGTTTGCGGAAGTTTACCAGACGCTACAAGCCTTCCTCGGCGGCTCCTACGTCAACCAGTTCAACCGATTCGGCCGCCAGTGGAAGGTCTATCTTCAGGCAGAGCCGGAGTACCGCAACAGCGTCGAACAAATTAACGATTTTTACGTTCGAAGTTCGAAGGGCGAGATGACGCCACTAGCTTCCCTGGTCAAAATCAAGCGCCTCTCCGGACCCGAATATACCAACCGCTTCAATCTCTATCGTAGTATCCAGATTAACGGTTCGCCTGCCCCCGGTTACAGTTCCGGGCAGGCCATGGCCGCCATGGAACAAGTCGCCAACGAGGTCTTGCCCGCAGGATTCGGCTACGCCTGGAGCGATATGTCTTATCAGGAGAAGAAGGCCGAAGGTGGCCAAGCCATGGTTTTCGCCATGTCATTCGTTTTTGTATTCTTGATCCTGGTGGCGCTGTACGAAAGTTGGTCATTGCCATTCAGCGTACTGCTCTCGGTCCCGGTCGCTGTTCTTGGAGCATACGGTGGCCTGCTCTTACGCAAATTCGATAACAATATCTTTGCTCAGATTGGGCTCATCATGCTGATTGGACTGACAGCCAAGAACGCCATATTGATCGTTGAGTTCGCCGTGTTAGAGCATTCCAAGGGAAAAGAACTTGTGGAAGCTGCGCTCGAAGGAGCCCGCTTGCGCTTGCGACCTATCCTCATGACTTCCTTCGCCTTCATTTTGGGTTGCGTGCCGCTCTGGACTGCCAAAGGTGCGGGGGCAATTGGTCGAAGAGTTTTGGGAAGTTCTGTTATTACCGGCATGTCCGCCGCAACCATTCTAGGAATTTTTCTCGTGCCGGTCTTATTTGTGGTGGTTGAGCGTATCGCCAAGAAGAAACCGCATTTAGAAGTGACCAAACCTGTAGTCCTTGAGGGAGGTCACGACTAATGAAAAACCTACTTGTCGTTGTTCTTCTATTGGTCCTCGGCGGTTGTTCAGTTGGACCGAAATATAAGAAACCGGAATTCCATCCGCCGACCACCTTCTATACGCAACAGGAAGCGTCCAGCGATTCTGCTGCCGATCTTGGATGGTGGGAATTGTTCAAGGATCCAGTTCTGCAGAGTTTAATTCGCGAGTCCTTCGCGAACAATTACGACTTGCGGTTGGCGGTATCGCGAGTGGATCAGGAACGTGACTTGCTCGGTGTCAGTAAATCGCAGTATTACCCGCAAGTTGGTTACGATGGAAACATTTCGGGGCAGCAGTCTCCGATAATTGCGAATCACACCTACTATTCCTACGGCTTTACCACCTTCTGGGAAATCGACCTGTTTGGGCGTATCCGCAAGATGAATGAGGCTCAGCGCGCGGTTTACTTTTCTACGGACGAAGCCCGGCGCGACATTCGACTCCTCGTCATGTCGGAAGTCGCCCAGGGATATTTCCAATTGCGGGCCCTCGACGAGCAACTGGAAATTTCAAAGCAAACCTCGAAGAGTTTTCAGGAGACTCTGGACATTTTTCAACACAAATTCGAAGGCGGTGCTGCCTCCGGACTCGAAGTAGCCCGCGCTCAAGCAGCGCTGTTGAACGTCGAAGCCACGATTCCTGATCTCAAACGGCAGATTGTAGCTCAGGAGGCTGCGTTGGACTTGTTGCTTGGCCGCAATCCGGGGCCGATCGCAAGAGGAGACGCATTAGCCGACCAGTACGACCCGCCACAGGTTCCTGCCGGATTGCCATCCGCTCTGCTAGAGCGCCGGCCGGACTTGCGCGAAGCGGAGCAGAACCTCATTGTTGCCAACGCGAACGTTGGCGTCGCCAAGGCGAATTTCTTCCCAACGATTTCCCTGAGCGGCTTACTGGGTGGAGTGAGTCCGCAACTTTCTGAACTCACCGGTGCCGGTAAAGCTTGGAGTCTTGCTGGCGATCTCGCGGGACCTATATTTACAGCCGGTCGTCTGAAGAACCAGTATCGGGCCGCGCAAGCACAACAAGAACAAGCCAAAATATCCTTTGAAAAGGCGGTGACCGGGGCTTTTGGCGAAGTTTCCCTCTCACTTTCGGCCCATCAGGAACTTGCCGATGCCTATCGAAAGCAGATGGCCAGCGTAGATGCGTATCGCGAATCAATTCGATTATCGACGATTCGCTACGATAGCGGGCTTTCGAGCTATCTTGAAATTATTGATGCCGAGATCCAAGCGTATCCTGCGGAAACGGCGACAGTCACTTACGATCTGGGCCGCAAAGTAGCTCTGGTCAATCTCTACCGTGCCCTCGGTGGGGGATGGAATCTGACCGATGCGCAGTGGACAAGCAGCGGTGTGACTCCTGCTACTAAGCCGGTTCCGGTGCCATGACAGAATCAACAATTCAGAGCATTTTCCACGATTGGCCGGCTGAGGTTAGCACACTGTTCCAGGGTGTTCTGTCGGGGTTCGATCTTCTTACGCTGTGATGCAGCCAGCGATATGGGACGTTGAACTGGTGGTTCCAGAAGCCAACGACCAAGAAACGGTGATGGTTCCGTCGGTGTTCAGACTAGCTGCTCGGAAGGCGAGATTCGGCTGACGGAAGGCAAGGCTACCCTTGGATACAGCTAGGACTGCCGCGCGAATTCTGCGACTCCGTAAATGTCATGCCGGTTTGTCCAACTGCCACACCACTTCATTCCGGTATTCCGGCGGAAAATCCGAAGCCACTAGATCAGAGCAGCGCCAACAAGCAGATTTCCTACGATTTAGGCATCCACGAGCGGACAGTGAAGTTACATCAAGCTGCGATCGCTACAAAATTGAAACGTCCAGTCCGTGGCGGAAATCATGCGGTTAAAACAGGAGACAGGCATCTTCCTATTAGCGGGGACCTTCCCCAAAGGGCAGTAGTCGGCATTATTTGACATGCTTATAGTGCTTATGGAATCCCAATGAGCAGCACAACAACCAGCTACGTCGCCATCGTTGATGACGACGAAAGTGTTTGCCGGTCATTCGGTCGGCTACTGCGCTCAGCGGGCATTCAGCCGGTCACCTATGCCTCAGCGGAAGCTTTTCTTGCCGACGCGAAGCATCCTCAGTTCGGCTGCCTTGTTCTCGACATCCAGCTCGGTGGCATATCTGGTCTCGAACTCGCTAAGCGCCTCGCGGCGGTGGGCAACAACACTCCCGTCATCTTCATCACCGCCTACGAAGATCCCAAAGCACGGGTGGCTGCGGAGGCTGTGGGATGCGCGGCTTACTTCCGAAAGACAGATTCCGGTGCAGAAGTGCTCGAAGTCATTCAGAGAGCTTTAACTCACAAGTAATGAAACAGTGCTTGGAATCCCTCTGCGTGGTAACTGGGCGAAGACCATACCTGACATCTGAGAGTGAGATACGTATCCGGGAAGTGTTGAATGGGAACCGATGATCACAGCGCGATCCAAACCCTAAAGGTAGCTGCCTGCGTGGTCATTGTGGCTTGGGGTATACGAATGGCCTCCCATGTCCTCTCGATTGTACTTTTATCTCTCCTACTCGCTTACGCAATCCTTCCGTTCCCGCTCTGGCTCGTGCGCCGATTCCATGTTCCGAAGAGTGCTGCGCTCAGCCTCACTGTGCTTTTGGTTGTCGCGTTTTATTGCGTACTAACATTCACTTTACTGAAAACGGGCTTGCAAATGAGCGCAAGGCTTCCGGTCTACGAACTGCGGATTCAAGACCTTCACGAGCAGATCGCCGGCTTTCTGACACGGCATGGAATTGAATCGACCGACATTTCTGTGAAGAGTTTCCTCAGCTCAGGGCGGCTTATGCAGTTCATGCGCAACATACTGCCCAGCACCATTGAACTCCTTTCTGACCGGTTACTGATTTGGTTCCTAACACTGTTATTCCTTGTGGAGCTGCTGGATCCTGAAAGGGGCAATAGTCCTATCGCCAGGAGACTAGCGAACTTTGGCAAAGACACTCAGCGCTTTATTGCTACGACTGCGGAGACCGGGGCCATTATTGCTCTCGCGAATCTGCTCCTCTTGAGTCTGTTGGGAGTGGACTTCGCGGTGATTTGGTGCCTCCTGTACTTCTTCCTCCACTTCATCCCGAGCATTGGATTCATGATCGCGCTCGTACCACCAACCCTGCTTGCTCTCCTCATGTTGGGCTGGAAGAGAGCGCTGCTCGTGCTCGGCGGCCTGTTTCTGACGGAGATGCTCGGTGAGAATGTCCTGAAACCGACGCTTTTAAAGAAAGGGCTCGACGTTGGGTTGATCGAGGTCACGCTTTCCCTCGTGGGATGGGGCTTTCTCCTTGGTCCAGCGGGGGCGGTCCTCTCGGTTCCGCTGACTTTGGGACTGCGCAGGCTCATCGACAGATCAAGAACAAGCGCGACTGTACCGAGTTAGTTCGTCCCGCTGGTCGCTAATGATTCTGTTCCGCGACACGGTTACCGCAGGTGGCGATTAATAAGAGGGGACGGGGTTTCCAATCTCAGGGGAATATTCGAGGTAATTCGTGATGCGTGCGCATGTCTTAACTTCAATTCTCTTTTGCATAATACCGCTTTGCTGCTTCGCGCAGGAAAAACCAAGTGCGGCTTCGAGTGAGGAAAGATCACTCCGAACCACCCAGGCACCGGCCGAGGGCCGTCCCAAGATCGGCGTGGCGCTGGAAGGTGGAGGAGCGCTTGGCGAAGCGCATATCGGTGTACTGAAATGGTTTGAAGATCACCACATCCCCGTGGACTATATCGCGGGGACGAGCATGGGCGGCTTGATGGGCGGCCTTTATGCGACAGGAAAATCGGCCGACCAGATGCATGAGGTTGTGAAAACGATGGATTGGCCGCTGGTGCTGGGTGGCCAAACTCCATTTGATGATCTATCGTTCCGGCGCAAGGAAGATGCTCGGCAATTTCCGAACGCGATCGTGATCGGATTGAAGCACGGCCCCGCTCTGCCGCCCGGATTGAACTCTGGCCATCAAGTAAACCTGCTGATCGACCGGGAAACACTTCCGTATTCGGGCATTCGCTCGTTCGATGATCTACCGATTCCGTTCCGCTGCGTTTCGACCGAACTCATCTCCGGAAAGCCTTATGTCTTTCAGAATGGCTCGCTGTCTGAAGCGATGCGAGCAACCATGTCGATTCCCGGTGTGTTTGCGCCTGTGAGACGCGGTAACCAGATCTTTGTCGATGGCGGTCTGGTGGACAATCTGCCCACGGATGTTGTTCGCAATATGGGCGCGGACATTGTCATCGCCGTGCACCTGCAAATCTCTCCTGCATCGGTAAAGGATATCCAGTCGGCGTTCAGCGTTCTGGGCCGGTCGGTGGAATTAGTGATCGCAGAGACAGAAATCCGCGGGATGGAGGGAGCAGATGTAATCGTCAAGGCCGACGTCCAGAAATATACGACAATGGATTACGAAAAGTCCGACGAATTGGTCAAGATTGGATACGAAGCTGCCGAGCAGAAGGCCACGCTTCTAAAGATGTACTCGCTGGATGATGTGGCCTGGGCGGAATATCTCCGTGACAAGAATTCCCGGTTGCGGACAACTATTGGCATACCGCAATTCGTAAAAGTTGTAGGCATCGAGGGCGAGGCAGCAACCAATGTGCAGAAGTTCCTTTCTCATCTAGCAGGGAAACCGATTGATGGGGCTGCGCTTGAACACGATCTGACGCGCCTGGCAGGTGTGGGACGACTTGACAGCGTTACTTACGAGATCATTCAAGAGAATGGTCAGACCGGACTACTTATCACGGCTCACGAAAAGAGCTACGCCCCGCCCACGCTCCGACCATCGTTCGAGGTAAACGGCACTCAAACTCAGGATGTGACCTTCACGATCGGCGGACGGCTGACATTTATGGACATAGCCGGTTTCCGCTCGGAGTGGCGCACGGACTTTGAGTTCGGTGAAACGTACGGCATTGCCTCTGATCTTTATCGTCCATTCCAGCCGATGGGAAAGTGGTTCTTCGACCCGTTCGTAAATGCGAGCCAGACAACTTTTCAGATTTATCACAAGCAGGATCCCAAGGCGATTTACCGCCTAGACCGGACATCGGGTGGTGTCGATGTTGGATATGCCATTAGCCGATTCAGTGAAGTACGCGTTGGATATGGACTGGGCTACGGCAATGCCGACCTGCGACTCGGAACCCCGGACCTTCCCTCTTACAGTGGGCGGATAGGTAGCACGCACGCTCGATACGTCATAGACCACGCCAATGATCCAATTCTCCCTACCGCAGGTTACATCGTCCTGACGAACTTCAACTTTTATGACAGCTTTCCAAATGCCCCGCAGGGCTTCCCAACTCTGGAAGCGTCCTTGCAATATTTCCAGCCGGTTCGGCATAACGACTCCATATTCATAATCGCGACAGGCGGTTCCACTCTCGGTTATCAGAAAACTGGAACACCGCAGTTCTTCCTGGGAGGCATAGGCAGACTGAGCGCCTATGGGCTTAATGAATTGATGGGGAACCAATACTTCGTTGGTCGCATCGGTTACAGACGGAAGGTCTTCACGTTACCCACATTCGTTGGAAGCAATGTGTATTTTACGGGCTT
Organism: Candidatus Acidiferrales bacterium; assembly: GCA_963759275.1. GTDB lineage: Bacteria > Acidobacteriota > Terriglobia > Acidiferrales > UBA7541 > Acidiferrum. The sequence goes on from CAVWYZ010000011.1 coordinate 623,429, forward strand.
TGGTGAAGTCGGAAAAATGTATGGCGACCCATTCGGTGCTCCAAAACTATCGGGTGACGGTGCGGTCGGCATGGTCGCGCTGACAGCCATTGGTCCGGTTTTCATTGGAGCCAGCGCAGGTGATACCGGCCACTACAAGTGGTTCTTTCAACTTGGCCGAGTCTTCTAGGTGTCGCGCATGACAGTGGCTGGGCGACAGGCGTGGTTTCAATGACGTGCTTTCATGCCGATCTTTTTGTTCTTAATTACCCTGGAGGCTCTCAGAATCGAAGGCGGCGCAAGTTTCGATGCGGAGGTCCGCTGACTCGTTTCGCATTGAGGTCGACAGTCACCTCGACGCAGTCGGCAATTTTGACAAGCGGAATTCCTTTGTTCATCCCGTGGTCCTTACGGTCGAAGGCCATTGTCCCTTTGACCGTTCCTGCGCCCGTCTCGCTACCCTCTACCGCAAACGTCAGCGTCTCCTGCTTCGTTACGCCACGCGTGGTAAAGTCGCCGTGGAATACGACCGTATCGGGACCAGTCTTCGCAGCTATGGTTATAGTGGAACCACTGCGAATCTCTGAAGAAAACCTGCAAGAAAGGCAAGCTGGAAGGGTGATAGCCCTCTCCGGAACGGAACGACGATAATGGGAGCAACTGAGAGATTCGGTATTCTCGTGTGGCTGGTGCTGCTGCTTGTATTGTATGCATCTGCACAAAATATTCAGTCGACGCTCGAAGACACGATGGCCTTCGTCGCGAATACGTTGAATAGCCGTGGAATTGTTTCTTGGACTACTACTGGCCAAGCTCTGGCTGGCGCCAAATGGACGACCACGAATACCCTGGCACGGGTGAACGCGGATCCGTCAACTTGTTCAATCGCCTGGGAAAATGTCGAAATGACGTATCCCGACAAGACGGTGGAAACCTACTTGGTGCAGCTCCAAGCTGTTTCCGGTGTAAATGTGCAGTCTTATTCAAGGAGTATGGCATCGCAAAGTAGTCAGTGGAAACTACAGTTCTCGCCGGACACCTACCTGATCCAGATAAAAACGACTGGAGCAATCCGCGGACGCCGACAGTCCTATAAGAAGGGTAAGTTGAAGTCCACTACGAACCTGCCGAACGATCATGCGGCAGGCATTCAATTCGCAGATGAGCAGACGGCCACAAGAGTCGCAGACGCCATTCGCCACGCGGCTGGTCTTTGCGGCGCAACACAATCTCCGCTTTGACGGCGAGTCATCAGCATGGAACCGACGGTGCACTGAACTTCTTCAGAGACCGAGCCTGAGCAGGGGTTTGAGCGGAATGGCCTCCCAAATGATCTACCCCCTTCGCTGACTCTTTCGCATGGCGAGGGAGGCACAGTTCGTCCGAGGTCGCAAGGCGAGACAGGGACGCTGTGGGGCTGTCCGTCTTGACCATTCTAGCTTGAATGTTAATACATGCCTGCTAGGCCCAGGACCTCGCGCCGCGTGCGTACTTGATCACATCGTTGTGTTCCAATGCGATCAAGCTGACGTACTCCTTTTGCACCGGCGGCCTATACCTCAATGGGCTTCCCATTACGGCAACTGGCACTTATAGTGTGCCGCTCTTCGGTCTTTATCAGGTTCTTCAGCTTCTTTGGTTACTCCGCCAACAGCGTGGTGTGACTGCCCTTCCGCAACCTGCTTCCCATCCACGAATAAAACGCTGGTTGCTGGCTTCCCGATTCTGCCGCCAGACTACTTAAAGCTGAGCCGTATCACATGATTACCCGCTGTAAGCAACTGGTCCGAAATGATTCGGAATTTATGCTCTGGTTGGTTTGAAATGCGTATACGAATGAGGTTTGTCATTCTGCATTAGCAACGCCTAACCAGCGTAGCGTTCCCCGATCGTTGCCAGCACTCCATTCGCTCCGCTGTCGGGAATGGTTATCTCAGCCCCAATCGCCCAAGATTTTCTCTTGAAGTTCGGCGCGGAGCCTTCTGGTGTGCGAATCATGCCCGAATAATATGTAAACTCGTCACGCCCACGAGTTGGGCTCGGTCTTATTGCCGGGCCGGCACGCTTGGCAAAGCTCGAATCAAGCGGATAAACGTTATACTTCTTCGCCTCAACGTCGAATGCGCCCCGAAGCTCCTTGAGCTTCAGGGGATCTTTCTCAGCTAAGTTGTTAGCCTGACTGGAGTCCTCGTTGATGTTGTACAACTCCCACTTGAACTCGTCTGGGTTCGGTTCGGCACCAACCGTCTTTGCGGACTAGGCTCGTGCATTCCAAGGGTTCTGTTCCACTCCGTCCATGATTTTTGGAGGAGTGATACCTGCTGCTTCGTAGATGTCGATGACATGCGAAAACTGAGAGGGTATGCCGCGTCCATCCTTGATATGTCCCGGGCATCTTCCCGTCGCCCGCACGAACCTTCCCCAAAGGGCAGTAGTCAGCATTACCTCTCCATGCCTATAGTGCTCATCGAATCCCGATGAGCAGCACAACAACCAGTATCGACGCCATTCTTGATGACGAGCTTGCGCGAGCTGGAAGTACTGACCGATGAAATCAGCGTCTCAGCGTTTGTTGTGGTTGGGAAATCGGTAAACGTAGGTGGAGGAAATCATGAATACCCCAGTAACACCGGAAGCTCCTCGAGTAGATCAGATTTTTATGGGCGCGGAGGCAAGATTCGACCGCTGGCGCGCCTTGAACCAAGCATCACGCTTTTGGGACCGCTCCACGAGCAAACAAGATTCCGGCAAGACCGAGCATCGCGCGGCCGTGACCAATTGCTTTCAGGAGCTACAGCAGTGGGAAGATTACTTTGCCTATCCTGGGCAAAAATTGCTCGCCTCTATCAACGAACGCATCGCTTCGGGCGACGCTGCCGGTACGGCTCGATTGATTCAGTCGATCAGCACCGCCCTTCTGACTCATTCCTATCGTGCGAACGTCGCTGATTGGGAGAGCGAGGAGCAATCAACCATCAATCTTGCCGGACGCGTGCCTGTTGACGGCGAAGACGGAGCGGCACACCGGCCGTATTTCGAAGTGCTCGTCGTGAGTCCTGCACGCCGGACCGCGTGGCAGGAACTGGCGCAGGACTACCGAAAGTTGCGGAGACCACAGGACAAATTCGTTTATGAATTAGTGTTTGTGTCCTCATTTGAGGATGCTGTGCTGGCAACGATCTTAAACGGCAGCATTGAAGCAGTGATTGTGTACGAGGGAATTTCGCTCAATTCGTCGAACAATAGCCCGGTTTTGCGCGAAGTTCTCACCAGCCATCTAGCCGCCAGTGGAATTAACCCGAATTCAGCAGATTTAAGCATGGCCCTTGCTCGGGGATTGAAGCAGGTACGGCCCGAATTGGACATCTATTTTCTAAGTGATCGGGAAGTGGAGAAGGTGGCTGGCAATGTCAACGCGGATTTCCTCCGCCGGGTCTTTTATCAAGTTGAAGAACCCTTGGAGCTCCATCTGAGCATTCTGGATGGGGTGACCGACCGATTCGATACGCCATATTTCGATAACCTGCAGAAATACGCGCAGCGTCCTATCGGAACATTTCACGCGCTTCCGGTGGCTCGCGGCAAATCCATCTTCAAATCAAATTGGATTAGCGATATGGGGAGGTTCTACGGGATCAACCTGTTCCTCGCCGAATCTTCAGCCACTACGGGCGGACTCGATAGTCTTCTGGAGCCCACCGGGAATATCAAGGTGGCCCAAGACAAGGCGGCTCGCGCGTTTGGCGCGGACCACGTTTTCTTTGTGACTAACGGAACTTCCACTTCCAACAAGATGGTGGAGCAGGCTTTACTGGGCCCCGGCGACATCGTGCTGGTTGACCGCAATTGCCACAAGTCGCATCACTACGGCGCAGTTCTTTCTGGTGCCTATCCCCTCTACGTCGAAGCGTATCCTCTCACACAATACTCCATGTACGGTGCCGTACCTCTTCGAACGATCAAGAAAGCGTTGCTCGATCTGAAAGCCGAGGGGCGACTCGATCGCGCACGGCTTCTGGTACTCACGAATTGCACCTTCGATGGGCATATTTACAATCCGGAGCGGGTTATGGAGGAATGCCTCGCGATCAAGCCTGATCTCATCTTCCTGTGGGATGAAGCGTGGTTTGGATTCGCGAGATGGAGCCCCTTCTACCGCCGGCGCACTGCGATGGGAGCCGCTGCGATTCTGGAGAACAAGTTCAAGGATCCAGCCTATCGCGCGGCCTATCAGGAACAGGAAAAGAAGCTCGGAGCTGAGCTCAAAGCTAACGAAAAAACTCTGCTCGACACTCGGCTGCTTCCCAATCCGGACAAGGTTCGTCTGCGTGTTTATCAAACCAACTCGACACATAAATCGATGTCCTGTCTGCGGCAGGGCTCCATGGTGCTCGTCAAAGATCAGGATTATCACACTGTTGAGGAGCAATTCCACGAGGCGGTCTTTACGCACGCTTCGACGTCGCCTAACCTCCAGATCATTGCCACGTTGGATGTAGCGCGGCGTCAGATGGAATTGGAGGGCTACGAACTGGTGAACCGGGCCATGCAATTGGCGCTGGATTTGCGTCGTGAAGTCAATACGCACCCGCTGATCTCGAAATATTTCCGAATCCTCGGCGCCGACGAAATGATTCCTGCCGAGTTCCGGAATTCGGGCTTTGTGGATTATCTGACTCCAGGCGTGAACTTGGCCACCGGCGTGAAGGCTATGAGGGAGGACGAATTTGCCCTAGACGTAACACGTCTCACGCTGGTTTGCGGCTCGGCGGGATTTGACGGCACGCAATTCAAGAATCTGCTTGCCGCAGATTATGACATTCAGTTGAACAAGACTTCGCGCAACAGCGTTCTGTTGCAGACGAACATCAACAACACTCGCAGTGACATCGCCCAGTTGATCAAGGTCCTCGTCCAGATTTCACAGGGCATCGAGAAGAAGCTGGCAGACGGCGGCAACGAAGCCAGGCAGGCGTTTGCTGCACGCGTGAAGGCTCTGATGACCGATGTACCCGACCTTCCGAATTTCAGCTGCTTCTTCGAGCGATTCCGCGAAGATCCAACCAGCAAAACCACTGAAGGCGATATGCGCTCGGCGTTCTTCGCGGCTTATCGCGAAGACCAATGCGAACACATGAAACTCTCAAGCCCGGAAATCGATAAGCGCCTGAAGGAAGGGCCGGAGTTGGTTTCGGCAAACTTCGTAATCCCATATCCCCCCGGATTCCCCATTATGGTGCCCGGGCAAGTCATCAATGCACAAACGATTGAGTTCATGCGCAAACTCGACGTCAAAGAAATTCACGGTTTCAGTGCTGCGCTTGGGTTGAAGCTCCTCAATCCGACGTTCCTGCGCTCCGTGAAAGCTCCAGGCAAGCAATCTTCCGATTCGGCGAAGGAAACGAAGCCGAAGGCCGCGCGTCCGGCTTCGGCTGATTAAGCATTGGCGGGCCGGGTCGAGGAAGAAGCCGCGAAAAAACAGAAAGGGCAGACTGCTCAAAGAATGCCGCGACGAAAGTTGCGGAGCGAAATCCAGTGCTGAGGACGACCAGTTGAATAGTTCCCAGCGGCGGCATTGCATGAAGGAATTCGAAACGAAGGCGAATTCATTTCGTCCAAGGAGGACAGTTATGGCGCCTGCGCCAGTACGTCGGCTCTCGGTGACTCTTGAGCAACAAAAGGAGTTCGAAAAGCTCAGTCCATTCGAACTGAAAGACAAATTGATCCATTTGGCCGGCGAAGCTTCTCAGCATAGCGCTCAGACCATGCTAAATGCGGGTCGCGGCAATCCGAATTGGATTGCAACCACTCCCCGCGATGCTTTTTTCACACTTGGTACGTTTGCGGTCCAGGAATCGAAACGGGTATGGGACGAGCCCGACTTGGGCGGAATGCCACAAAAGAACGGCATAGCAAAACGCCTGTCGGACTTTGTCGCCAAAAACCCCAATGCACCAGGCGTCGGGCTGCTTCACGCGGCCATCGAATATGCAGTAAGGGAACTCAAATTCAGCTCGGATGCTTTCGTTCACGAGTTGGTTGACAGCATCATCGGAGACCAATACCCGTCCCCAGACCGCATGCTGGTCCACGCCGAACGCGTGGTGCACGAATATCTGGCCAAGGAAATGTGCGGCGGTAAAGCGCCGGCCGGCAAGTTCGACATCTTCGCGGTCGAAGGCGGCACGGCGGCAATGTGCTACATCTTCGATTCGCTCCTTGTGAACCATTTGTTACATCGAGGAGATAAAGTAGCTCTCGCTGTCCCGACGTTCACTCCGTATATAGAGATCTGTCATCTCGATCGGTTCCATTTTGACATCGTGGAGATAAATGCCAGTGAGGTAACTGCCGGCGATGCACGGCATACCTGGCAATATCCAGATGCGGAGATCGACAAACTCAAAGATCCATCCATCAAAGCACTGTTCTTTGTTAACCCAAGCAATCCTCCGTCCGTGGCTATGCGCGCCACCTCCATGTCGCGGCTGGCTAGTCTAATTCAGAACGACCGCCCGGATCTAATCGTGGTCACCGATGACGTTTACGGAACCTTTGTTCCCGGTTTCCGTTCTTTAATGGCCGAAGTTCCACACAACACCATCGGCGTGTACTCGTTCTCCAAATACTTCGGTTGCACGGGGTGGCGCCTCGGAGTGGTTGCGATTCACCAAGACAACATGTTCGACAAAGCGATCGCACAGCTTCCTGAGGCTGTTCGCCGGGAATTGAATACTCGCTATGGGGCTCTGACGCTTCACCCGGAAGATATCAAGTTCATCGACCGCATGGTGGCGGATAGCCGTTGTGTAGCCCTCAATCACACCGCCGGCCTGTCGCTGCCACAGCAGGTTCAGATGACGTTGTTCTCGCTTTTTGCTCTTCTGGACAAGGACGACAACTACAAGAAACTCACCAAGAAAATTGTGCAACACCGGTTGAAAGCCCTGTGGGCCGGGATGAATGTGCCCCTTCACGAAGATCCGATGCGCGCTGATTATTACGCGACCCTGGACATCATGGTGTGGGCCGAAAAAACTCACGGTCCGGCGTTCGTCGAATTTCTCAAGAAGAACTATCACCCGTTTGATGTTCTGTTCGCGCTGGCGGAGAAATTCTCGATCGTCCTTCTCAACGGAAGCGGCTTTGCCGGGCCGGATTGGTCGATAAGAGTATCGCTGGCCAATCTGCCGGACGAGGAGTACTCCAAAATCGGCGAGCAGCTGGAGGCAGTGGTACAGGCGGGAGTTGCTGCGTGGAAGGCCCAGGCGTCCGCCTAGAAGGCGGCACTGAGCCAAGATTCGGAATAAGGAGATAAACGATGTTCATAGTGACATGGTTTTTCCAGACTCTCCGACACTACCCGGAGATCGCCATCTTCCTCACACTGGCTTTGGGCTATTACTTCGGCAAGTTCACCTTCAAGGGGATTGGTCTAGGTTCGGTCACTGCCACCCTGCTTGCAGGCGTCTTGATCGGGCAGCTCGGTATTACCATCTCGCCGCCACTTAAGGCATTCGTCTTCTTGATGTTTCTCTTTGCCGTTGGCTATGGCGTCGGCCCGCAGTTCGTCCGCGGTGTCGCCAAAGAAGGCATGCCGCAAGCCATCTTTGCGGTGGTCCAATGCCTGTTCTGTTTGCTGGTCCCCGTGGGGATCGCTAAGTTCGCCGGCTACGACCTGGGCTACGCCGCAGGATTGTACTCAGGATCGCAGACGATCTCTGCCGCGATGGGCCTCTCGACGGACGCCATCAACCGGCTCGGAATGGCTGCCGATCAGACTAAGCGCCTGTTGGACTCGATGCCGATCGCCTATGCGGTCACCTACATTTTTGGAACCGTCGGTTCCGCGCTGGTCATTGCTCTGCTTGGCCCGGCGCTGTTCCGTATAAACCTCGTGAAAGCCTGTAAGGACTATGAAGAAAAGCAGGGCGGCGGCGGCAAGGAACTCGGTGGGCTAGGGTCGGCCTGGCACCGCTGGGAAGTCCGCGCGTTCCGCTTGAAGCCTGGAGGGAAGGCCATTGGTCTCCGGGCGATTGAGGCGGAGGCCATGCTGCCAGACGCTCGCGTCTTCGTACTGCGGGTACGTCACAATGGAGTGATCGAGGATGCAAGCGCTGACACCGTACTGAGCGAAGGCGATGTAGTGGCCCTATTGGGTGCTCGCGAGGCGCTCCTCAGAGTCGTCGGAGAAGGGGGAAATGAAGTCGAGGACCCGGAACTGTTGAGCGTACCGGTGGAAGGCGTCGACACCCTGGTGACCAACAAGGTGGTCGACGGCAAGACACTGGCGGAGTTGGGCCAACTCCCTGCGGCGCGCGGCGTCTTCCTACGGAAGATCACACGGGGCGCTACCGCGACGAATATCCCCATCCTGCCGAACACCCAGATTTACCGTGGTGATCTCCTCACGATCGTCGGCCGCACGCAAGACACCACCGCTGCGGCCAAGTTGCTGGGCGTCGCTGATCGGCCAACGGACGTCGCCGACGTCGCGTTCATCGGCGGAGCCATCACCATCGGCGCGCTATTCGGCGGGCTAGTCCTGAAAATTCATGGAGTGCCACTGACCTTGTCGACCGCCGGAGGCGCGCTCATCGCCGGTCTCGTGTTCGGCTGGCTGCGCTCGGTACGCCCGCTATTCGGGCGCATCCCTTCTCCCACCGTCTGGTTCATGAACTCGGTCGGTCTCAATATCTTCATCGCAGTGGTCGGCATCTCGGCCGGTCCGGGCTTCGTCAACGGTCTAAAGACGCAGGGCGTTAGCTTGTTTCTGTGGGGCGCGGCGGCAAGTACAGTGCCCCTTGTTCTCGGCATGTTCGTTGGCAAATACATCTTCCGCTTCCACGACGCGCTGTTGCTTGGAATCGTTTCCGGGGCGCGCACGACGACTGCTTCTCTTGGCCTCGTCTGCGATATGGCCCAAAGTCAAGTCCCAGCGCTCGGCTACACCGTCACCTACGCCGTTGGCAACACTCTGCTCACGATATGGGGCATGGTCCTTATCATCCTGCTGTCCTGATGAACTGCGACCCGAAGGAGAACCGAAATGAACAGGCAAAAGCTCTATCTTATTGTTGCTGCACTTCTATTTGCTACAATTCTTCCGATCGGAGCTCTCGCTCAATCGCAGACTTCGAACGACGAGGCTCAGCAGTTGCGCAAACTTGTCGAACAGATGCAGGCGCAGATGAGCAAGATGCAGGCGGAGATCGACCAGTTGCAGGGCACGAAGCCCGAGACGCCTCCAAGTCAGCAACCCGCCGCTCCTGCGGCCCCTCCAGCGCAACAGGAGGGCACCATCCAAACTACACAACCGCCGCTCCAAGGCACCACCTCAGAGCACGTCGGAGCGGCGACTGCCAGCCGACAGGAGTTTGCCGAGGACAAAGTAGCAGCGGCGCGGTTTAATAACGTTCCGCTGGACCCGAAGTACAATGGATTTTTTCAATTGCCCGGAACGCAAACCATTCTGAAGATCGGCGGCTACTTCAAGACAGATTTCATTCACGATTTGAAACCGGCTGGAAATACTGACGCGTTTGTACCTTCTTCTTTTCCTTCCCCGCAAGTATCCGGCGTGTACAATTCGACGATTTCCATCCGTCCCACTCGCCTGAGCTTGGACTTTCGCGTCCCAAATACCAAGGTCGGCGATGTACGCTTCTATGTGGAGGGTGACTTCTTCGGCACAAATTCGACAACTCCCAGACTGCGCCATGCTTACGCTCAAGTGGCGAACTTCCTCGTCGGGCAAACATTCACAAACTTTATGGACCCAGACGCATTCCCAGATACTCTCGATTTCCAAGGTCCCAACGGGATGGTTAGTCTCCGCAATCCTCAACTCCGTTATGGTTTTGCTCTTACGCCGAGCATGACCTTGCATTTTTCCGTCGAGAAGGCCAGTTCGGATGTAACCTTCACGACACCGCAATTTACCGACCAACCAAACGCTCCTGCTCCTGATACCACGATTCGGCTTCGCCAGGAATTTGAAGGCGGCCACTTCCAGGTTGCCGGAATATTCCGAGACATCGCAGCTTTCCTCCCCGACGGGAGAACCGGTTCCGTTTTTGGCTGGGGTGTGAACAATTCGCTCGGTTTCAAAACTTTTGGGAAGGACAATGTGATCCTTGCGGTCGCTTTTGGGCACGGAATTTCGCGATATATCCAGGATACCTCGGGACTTGGGATTGATGCCGAGCCAACCTCGACTCCAAGCCCCCATCTGCAAGCAACGCCGGCCGTGGGCGTGGAGGCATCCTATCAGCACTACTGGCTGAAAAGACTTCGCTCTAGTGCCGTGTATTCTTACGCCGCGGTGAACAATACGGATCTGGCAAAATCAAGCACTTATAACCATGCGACCTACACAGGCACTAACCTGATTTGGAATCCTATCGGCTCTATGAACGTCGGCGCTGAATTTCTGTACGGCTGGAAAATGCTGCAAAACGGCCAAACGGCAAATGACCCACGGATCCAGTTCAGCGCGAAATACAGTTTCGTGAAAGTGGATCCCGATTAAAGGAGTGCGCAGGAGACCAAATTCATGTCGGCCATACCTGTGTTTTTGTTCATCCGACGATGTGTGGCATTCGCTCCGCTGTTCTTTGTGGTCGCCTGCGGCCAACCAATCGTCCGGGCTCCGGAGGCTCAGGCTCCAGGCTGGCACACCTTTGAAGGTACCTGGTCCGCCTCAGGCACTCGCCAGACGGTCAATCTCGAGACGAATCACCGCTCGTCGATCTTTGATCTCACCGGGTCGCTACTCCTGACCGGAGATCGAGGGCTGGGAGTCGGATTCCAGGCGAAGGTGATCGGATTCTCTGACAGTCTCGCTGGTATGCAGGGCCGCTCGGTGTGGACTGACGAGAACGGTGACAAGGTTTACAGCGAATTGAAGGGTGAGTGGGTGGGAACCGGGAATCGCATCGTGGGTACTTTCCTGGGCGGCACTGGACGTTTTGCCGGCATCACCGGCGAGTATTCGTTTCAATGGGAATACGTTGTCGAGTCGGAGGACGGCGCAGTGAGTGGCAGGGCCGTCAACCTTAAGGGCCGGGCCCGGCTTGGCTCGACGGCTGCCGTGCCCGAAGGAGAACAACGCAAATGAGCACAGCCACGACCGAGTTCCGCCGGCAACTCATGCGAGCGCTCCCCTTTGTCCTGGCGCTTGGCATTTGGTTCTGGCCGATTCCAGCGGGTCTGACCAAAGAGTCTTGGCATCTCTTTGCGATATTTGCAGCGGCTATCGTCGCTGTTATCTTGAATTCGTTTCCTCTTTTGACGTCCTCGCTGTTGGCGGTAGCGGCTGCAGTCCTTACGCGCACGGTCGATCCCACTAAGGCTTTTGCCGGTTTTGCCAATCAGAGTGTGCTCCTGGTAGTAGTAGCGTTCCTCGTCGCGAACGCGGTCGTGAAATCGGGACTCGGACGGCGCATCAGCCTCCTAGTGGTAAGTGCATTTGGGCGATCCACCCTTGGGCTGGGATACAGCATCTTTGTTACTGACGCGATGATCGCACCTGCGTTTCCGAGCAATACTGCGCGCGGAGGCGTGCTTTACCCCATAATCCTTTCTTTGTCCCAGAATTCCGGCTCCATGCCAGAAGACGAGAAGAACCGTCGGATGGGTGGGTACCTTATGTTTTGTGGGATGGCCAGCCTCAGCGTTTCGTCCGCACTTTGGCTCACCGCCACATCTGGCAATCCAATCGCAGTGTCTTTGGCGGAGCCCTATGGGGTAAAGATCAACTTCGGCTCATGGATGCTTGCAGCGTCGGTTCCGGTGTTGACGATGATCGCATTGCTTCCGCTGATCCTCTACAAATTGTTCCCACCTGGTGTGACTGAAACTCCCGATGCGCCGAAAGCCGCTAAGGAGGCGCTGCACAGCATGGGGCCATTGACGCGGGATGAGTGGGTAGTTGCGGTGGCCTTTGCCTTTATGGTCACCGGATGGGTGATGGCGGGGACACTGAAGTTGAGTGTCGCTGCAGTGGCGTTCGCTGGTCTGGGCGCGCTCCTTGCAACCAATGTCCTCACATTGGAGGATATCAACTTACAGGGAGGTACCCTGGTCACTTTTATCTGGCTCGCAGTGCTCTTTGCGTTGAGCGGCCAGTTGAACGAGCTCGGCTTCATGGGCTATGTCGGTACACGGCTGACGTCGTTGCTCGGAGGAATCACCTGGCCCGTTGCCTACGTCATTCTCTTGGTGCTGTATGTGTTGATGCACTACATGTTCGTCAGCCAGTCGGCGCAGATATTGGCTCTCTTCGACGTCTTTTTGGGCGTCGGCGTGAAGACTGGGGTCCCCGCACCCTTGATGGCTTTTGCCCTGCTGTTTGCCAGCAGCTACTTTTCCACGATTACTCCGCAGGGAGGGAGCCAAAACGTCATCTTCGTCGGGAGTAACTATCTCACTCAACCTGAACTCTACCGACTTGGCCTGCTGACCACGGTTTTCTGTCTGCTCGTGTTCCTGGTGATCGGAACGCCGTGGTTACTTTTCGTCGCGCGATGATGCTGGGTTCAAGAAGGATCTGCGGTGAATGGTCCGAGATTGTTGGGTACCGGAAGCGGGATAAAGAACGAAGTGTTGTCGGATCAGTGCGGTCCGGTGGATGAGTTTTCTGACGCTATCGCCTGCATCAAGGACGGCTTTGAGGGCCAGCGGATTTCAGATTTCAATTGAAAGGAACATAAAGATGCGAATAGTCCGTTTGGTTTTCCCAGTATTTGCGTTATTGCTCGTGACGGCACTCGTTGCGACGACACTTGTACACGCTCAGACTGGCAAGCTCGAAATCATTAAAGCAGTGTACGGTAAAGAGGGATTGGGGAACGACGTAACCAATCGCCTTCAGAAATTGATTAAGAACAACACACTGGATATAAAGGTCTCCAATGCCATTCTGGGAGGGGACCCGAACAAAGGCGCGGACAAGACCCTGAAAGTTGACTACACCTATCGGGGGCAGCGTAAGCAAGTGGTTGTCAAGGAAGGCGATCGTCTGCGACTGCCCTGAGTTACCGAATTCCGTGGGACCGGTTCAGCCTGGCTCCAACGTCGTACAATATCTTTGCAGCTTCAGCAAACAAGAAAAACGGACTTAGGCCCGCGGTCATTGTGAGACATTGCCTGTTGGGTACATTTCCTTACCACGGACGGTGCGATGACGTTTCCCCATTCGAAAAAGCCAGCTCGATCCGCCAAAGCGGGACTGCGTAAATTAATTGAGGGAAACGAGCGGTTCATGCGAGGTCAGGCACATTTTCCCACTGTATGCAAGGAAACGCTTGCTGACTTGGCAAAAGGACAGCATCCCTACGCAACGATCCTCGGCTGCAGTGACTCCCGAGTCCCACCGGAATTGATTTTTGATGCGGATTTTGGAGAGCTGTTTATCGTCCGCGTTGCCGGCAACGTAATCTCGCCCGAGGTGAGGGGCAGTCTGCAATATGCGTTCGAACTTCTTCGCACATCCCTTTTCGTTGTACTCGGTCACGAGGGGTGCGGTGCAGTGCAAGCCGCTCTGGACTTCAAACATCATCGCGTGAAGCAGGGTCCCCGCATTCACATCCTGGTAAAGAATATTGTATCCGGCTTGTCCAACTCCGATCGGCGACTACCGAAGGAAAAGCTTTTGGCAGCCGCAGTCGAAGCGAACGTGCGGTGGTCAATGCACCAGCTGATGGAGACCGCCGGGGGCAAGAATGCTGTGAAGAAAGGCGCCCAATTAGTCGGAGCGATCTATGAGATCAGCTCGGGACGCGTCCGCTTTCTGTCTTAAGTCTTAAGACGCGCCCAGCTTTTGGTAATTGGAATTTGTAGTTGTTACGACCAGTTGCTTAGCAGTTGCGTTCAGAACTGTTTGCTGTTCATAGCTGGTGCCATCGGGCAAGCTGCCCATCTGCACCTTCAACGTCACGGCATCTTTCTCCTGCCCCATGTAGGTATTGATGTTCAAGCCGGTAATTTTCTTAGTGGCAGTATCAAACGTGAGGGTCATCTTGTCGCCAGGCAGAGCATAGTCAGTGAAGACTAAGCTCACAGAATCACCTGCAGGGTTCAAGGAGACTTTGTTTGCCTGGAACGCTGCCTGCATTTTCTGAGGGTCGGGCGGCACATATAGGCCGAGGACTGCCTTCACGTCTTGCATGTAATCTTTCATTTCCGCTTTTTTCTTTTCGATCAGCTTTTCCTTGGCCCTACCACCACTCGGTTGTTGCGGTGGAGGACCGATCGGAGTCTTTTGGACCTTTCCGTCGGGACCATACTGGCAATTGCTCTTGGTCGGGGGCTTCGCGTCGCCCTTCAACGAGAGCTGCGTTGTTTCGATCCATTGATACTGGCGGATCTTCTCTTTGTTTTCCGCCGCAGCCTGCTTGACGGCGGCAAGCTTTTGCTGAACTTCACTATTCTGGGAAATAGCCGGGACAGTGATTGCGAGCGTTACAGCACCGACCATCAAGAAGCGCTTACTGATTTCAACGACGGTGCCAGTGATAGATTGGTTCCCGTTAGTAATTACAAGGGTGCGATTCATTTGTGCTCTCCCTAGTCTTAACTCCATCAATTTTCGCGGTCCGCAAAGCTGAGATGAAAGCGGTGCTCTCGTTCTCGGAAGATCCGCGCCCGTTGATCGACCCACATGTTGCCGAGAGTTCTGCGAGATGGCTATTGCTGGAAGACTATAGGAGGTCCGCTGACTCGTTTCGCTTTGAGGTCGACAGTCACCTCGACGCGGTCGGCAATTTTGACAAGCGGAATTCCTTTGTTCATACCGTAGTCCTTACGGTCGAAGGCCATTGTCCCTTTGACCGTTCCTGCACCCGTGCCCTTGCCTTCGATCGCAAACGTCAACTTCTCCTGTTTCGTTACGCCGCGTATCGTAAAGTTGCCGTCGAATACGAGGGTATTGGGACCAGTCTGTTCAACCTTAGTCGAGTGAAACGTGATTAAAGGATCGTTCTCGACATCGAAGAAGTCTTTGCTTTTCAGCTTACCGTCCTTCATGCCACTCCCGGTGTTCACCGAGGCAGCCTGAATTTTGATGTCCAAGACTGCTGTGGAGAGTTCAGGCGAGGTCATCGTTACACTCGCGTCCCACTTATCAAATTTGCCGACGATAGCCACGGACGCTTTCACGTCAAACTTTATTGTGCTTTCACCCTTCGTTACCTCGAAAACGGGTACCTGCGCGTAGTTTACTGACGGAAACACGACGGATGCCAGGAGGAAAAGAATAGGTAATCTCATGCCCGTGAGTGTGCGACTTCCGTGCTGCGTTGTCAATGAGCTATGAGGCTTACTTCTCAGAGCAGCCAGGATCGTCCAGTTTGCGAGGGATACGGGGGAGAGGTGGCGATGGCTTAGCATCCCATTTCTCGCGAGGCACTATGACACTGCTGTTGGGCTGGATCATGTAGTGCGGGGACATGATCTGCACGCCAAATTCATTGAAGGCATCCTGTATGGCGGAATTGAGGTTGGAGACGGTTTGGATCCGCAATCTCTCGTCATCCAGTCGCGCAATTAGGGTGTATTCAACATAGAAGTCGGAAAGTTGCTTCTGCACTACGGTTGCTTTGGACACCTTGCTGATATTTGGGGTGCGATCGGCAGCCAGCTCCAACAGAGCGTGAACTTGTCGCCAAGGAACATCATAGCCGATCGTTACAGTGGAACTGAGAGACATGCCGTCGGGGTGCCCAAGTCTCGTGTAGTTCCGGGTGGGGGTGCCGACCAGCACAGAATTGGGGATGGTTACTTCTTGACCTTCGATCGTACGGATCTTGGCGGCGAGAAGCCCAACCTCCAAAACCTCCCCTTCCGTCTCATTAACCTTAACCCATTCGCTTCTCTTTAGCGTCTTGGAATACACCACAAACAATCCACTCATGATCTGGTTGATGATTCCCGTCGAGCCGAGGGAAATCAGGAGCCCAAAAAAGACGCTGAGACCTTTGAATGCATCTGTATGCGATCCCGGTATGTAGGGATAGGCAACAATGATTGCGAAGATCCAAACAATGGCAGAGAAGATGCGCTTGGTGGCGTGAGCCACGTCCGCGTCCATCCACGTAACGGATATTGTTCCCGCCGCTACTTGTTCAAACAGCGCGCTCGCCATGCGAACAATCCAGCGTGTGACAATAAAGATCAAGGCAACCATCGCCAATCCCGGCAGTCCGTTCAAGACTGTGATGGCCAGATCCCGGAGAGAGTTCACTACATAGCTGCCTGCCTGCCTTCCCCAAGGCTCAGTGTAAGGAAAGCGGCGAAGTGAAAGTGTAATCCAGATATAGATCAGGGAAAGAGTAAGAGTCCATGCAACTAAGCGCAGCATTCCATAAACGGCGGCGGCGATGTGCGGCAGCACGTCGACACGGAACAAGGTCAATGATGTAGATCCTGCTTTCTTGCGCAAGAACTTGACCAACCATGATTGACCCTTCCAGGCGGCGACGCACAGAGCGACGAGAACCACCAGGCCAATTAACGTATGTAACAGGCCGCTCCGAATCACAGGCCAGGATCGTTCTGCCGTGCGCGCCTGCAGGGCTTCTGCAAGGCTTCGCATCGCGGAGTTAGAAGCTTGTTGCAGCTTCTCGCCGGATTCCTTGTCCAAATCGGCTGTCCCAAGAAAGAATAGGAAATTGCCCCTGAATACGAATCCCATCCCGTCTTGATTGTCGACCTTTACGGGCTGGGCCATGATTTCGTCCGCAGAAGCGTTTAGAGGAAGTTGCGCCAGTTTTTCCGATGCGCGTTCAGCCCGATCCTCCGGTGTGGCTCCGACTACAGTTGCGCGTTGTACGGCAATGACGCGGTTCCAGAATTTTATCGGGGCTTCGCTTGTCGAGAATTGACCGAGCGTCGCGTTTTGAGCCGCAACACTCGTCGAAGACAGCAGGGGAGAGACAACAAGAAACAAAGCGACAATCAATCCAAAGATGAGCAGGCGCAACACTCGGCACACAAAGAATTCAGTTCGCACGTATCCACCTCACGGTTAGCCCTTGGGAAACGCTCGTTAGCGCTTTCTACTGTTACCGTTTGGTTCCAGTCTGCACTGTAAAGCTAAGGTCGCGCAACTTAACCCGCGGTCCATGATGGTGCCGTCAAACACAAATCGAGATGTGAGCAGCAGAATTTTCTGGCTTTGTCTTCAGCAAGAGCCTCGTTGCGCTATATGTGCCGATGGACTTGCTACCGAGGCCTACTCGGAAAATGGTGCTGCCTTTGATGGCAAACTGCACAAAGTGTAATCAGATTGTCCAAGTCATCGTCGCCGAGCTTGCTCCGCTTCTCTAGATGATGTACGTGCAAGTCTTTCGACGAACCGCAATTTTGACACCGCCACCCATCTCGTTCGAGCGCTCGGTGGCGAAGTAAACTGTACTCTTTGACGCTGAGCTTCAGTCGGGGACGCTTCTGGCGAAGGCTCCGCATTCCTCTTTAGCTAAACCCCATCCTCTCGAACGTTTGCTCCCGCAAGAAAATCCGCACAAATCATCTCTAGGCAGTACCCCCTCGACTTATCTGTCCCCAGCATCAGGCCAGCCGTTTCGATGGCCTTCTCGACCACCGGTAACTGGCTCTTGTAAAGCTTGAAGTAGATAATCTCCCATGCTTCCGTTTCCTTACCCGTCAGGTGGCGCTCGACCTCCCGCTTAAACTCTTCCTTCGGTAGCACCTGGGCTCTGTGCACCCAGGGTGCACTTTCGAAGTGCTCTCCCTCCCTGCGCGCCACCTTGGCGAGTTCTCGCGCCTTCGTCCAACCGATTTCCCGCAACTGCTGCTTTGGAACGCGCGTCAGATTTTCGTGGATGGCCATGAGGTAATAGGCCTTGCGTCGGGAGTCGGGGAACCGCTTCTCCAGGAAGTTGTCGAACGATTTCATCTTGTCCAACCGCCAATACTGTCCCGCCCGGACTTCGCAGAGATAGCGGCCCAAATCCACGAAGCGCAGATCGCGTTCGTGCAGCCGCGCTTTGTCCCAGGCAAGGATCTCGTCGATCTTGCCGAGGACAAACACCGCGCGTTTAAGATTGAGCTCGGGAGGCATCGCGGCCCCTCGGCTAAAAGACAAGCTCGTCAAGCCAGGCAAGGTTGCTCGCTCCCGGGGAGAGGGTAAGACTAGATTCGATCAGGGCCTGGTCATCGAGACAGAGCCCGAGATGTGCGCAGCTCATGCAGCCGTTTTGGGGGAAGCGGATACCGCTGTGAGCAGGGAACTGGGCGGCCTCGATTTGGCCGATGGTGGTTGCCACAAGACGATCGAATTCCCGGCGCTGTTCTTCCGAGATCGAAGTCTTCAGATATTGGATTTCCGGCTGATGCTTGCGTACGAAGACGACCAAAGCGACATCGGGAATTCCCGTCATCCACGAATAGCAGATCAACTGCGGATCGAGCGTCAGCAACCCCGTGGGTGCTTCGGGATAACGGCTGGTGGTCGTCTTCCAGTCCATGAGGCAACGCTGGCCATCGAGTTCACCGATGGCGTCGATGTAGGCGACAAACTGGTTGGCGTCGGGCAGGTCCCGGACCACCTTGAGTTGCAGATTCTCTTGCGGTCGCGGAATGCGAATCCGATTATCCCGCGCGAAGCGTTCGAGGAGATGCACACCCTGGTGTAGCAGCCGATCCCAACTCTCTCCCTTTTTGTACGCGAACGGAGTATCGCGGTAGATGCCCCACTCCCGATGAAGCGCCGCAGAACAATCGTCACCGCAAAAATAGGACTCCAGTGCTTTCTCAAAGCAGCGGCCAAAGAGCATCGCCGCACGCGTTTCCTTCTCGCGCCAGCCGTCCAAGTAGCGATGGCGATAGCTGCGCGGGCAGCGGAGGTAATGGGCGATCTGCGTGTAGCTATAGTTCATCTTGGCTACACTCCCTCGCCTCAGGGCTGGTCGTGGTGCAGGAAAGTGCCTCCCACTCCGCTGCCGGAGCAAAGGCATCGAGGTTCTGGTAGGAATGTCCGTTGAGGCTGGTAAAACTGGTCCGGATAACACCACGAAGATTCAGAAGTGCCTTTTCATCGACCTGATCGCGGGTCAGCAGTTCGGTGTCATAGCCAAAGTCGTGAAGGAACCAACGGAGTTTCCAGAGCGCACGGTCGGTACAGTAGAGGCGGCCCGAGAAGGAAAGTGCTTCATGGGAGATGGGCTCGAGGATGACAAAGCGCAGGGCGAAGAAGGGCTTCTGGGGATGCCAGCGATAGGACGCCCGCTCGACTCGGACCAAGAAGAGCCCGTCGAGATTGCTGACCAGATCCTGTTGTCCGGAATGCAGGCCGGGAATGTGTCGCCTCATGATCTGGCCTCCACCGTTGGTTGAGCGTAGGAATTGAGTTTGCAGACCAGGGCATCGCGGTTTTCTTTCGCCGTGGTAGCGAGATGAGAGATAAAGGACTCGACCAGTTCTCGACTGGCGCCGCTGAGTGTCGCGGTGCCGCAGAAATCTGCCGCATAGGCTTTCACGAGATTGGCATCGAGGTTGTACTGGCGGATCAGAAGGCAGAGTTGATCACGGAGCCGCGGCTGGCCGGCGCCATTTCCGTTTCCGTTGGAAGGGTAAGAATTGATGGACGACGAGGAAACCGCGGAGGGTCGCGGCGCGCTTGAGAACGCACCCAGCTCCTCGACCGAGCAAAGGCCGATGCCATAGGCCTTGCGCAGGGCGCGATTCACAGCCCGCGTTTCGGCGATGCGCAACTCGGCTCCATGGACCATCGACGAAACGTTGGAGGGATCGGCGTCGCCATAACCGACGAAGCCCTTGGAACCGGGACTCTTGTAGACCGTGGCCTTGAACACCCATCGGCCCGCGATCGGATCGGATTGCGGCTCTTGTAAGACGGTGCGGATTCCGCAACAACGATGGCGAAGAGCGACTCGAAGAAGACCTGCGTGGGTGACGTACCACTTGCCATTAATGTATGAAATCTCGCCCTGACGCACTGAAAGATGAAGCGCTCGTGTTAAGTCGCTGAGCGACATAAGTTCTATTTTCGACAGCGTGGGATGAAGCTGCTTGACTACTCGCAAATTCTGACGTACTAAATCTATCTTAGACGTCGTCTTAGCCCCCTTCGGTACGGGTTCATGTGGCGTCATAATGGCTCCTTTATGGCGTCATACTGACACCTATGGGGCCTGGTGTCAAGCGGAGAGTAATTATGTATTCGTCATCTTTAATCCAATGAGCGAACCAAGAATCCGTCTGCCTTTGCGTATACCGGCCAGCCTGAAGGCAAAACTAACCGTCCTTGCCGAACGCGAACACCGATCCTTGAACAAACAGATCGAGTTCCTGCTTGATCGATGTGTCCGGGAGGAGGAGAGGGTGCACGAAACCGACGACTCGAGGCACCAAAAGAGTGAACGAGTGAAGCGGAAGTAAAAGGAAGTTCATACCTAGCAGTCCGGACGGGGCGCGTTCTCGGCAGGATGCTCGGGGCTGTCCCTGTCGGAACCATGTTCTTTTCAATGTGGATTCTCTCAAGGCTGTGAAATGCCGATGACCGGCTCTGTTGCTGTTTCGCAGATCGGTTGAATCACAAATATGCTGTTGACCTGCCCTTTATTGCCGCCGACAATGCCTTGTCATAATTTGTCGTGCAAGAATTTCTTCGGTGTCACTGAGGTTTAGAGCCGAACTGACACTCCAAGAGCCCGGAGCGATCCGGGCTCTATTTTTTATACGGTCGGGAGGAATCGGAGTCAGGGCGGAAGTCCTGCTCGCAATCAGTCAAGAATTTTCCAAGTCTCTGGGATGGTTACTCACAGGCGAAGAATGGGCTCGTCCAACCCCCTTCAGAACATTTAGCCTTCCACGGCTTTCGGTGGATCGTATACGAAGCTAACGAGCCCTCCTGTCGTACGCACAAGCTACTCGGACAGGACTAGTTGCCTCGAATCCGCGAGGAATTCAAAAACCACATCGGCAGATTTCTAACGAGTATCGGCCCACCAGTTCTCTGGTTTATTTTCTTTCCAGTTTCGTCGTCTGTTGTTTCCTGGCCGATCGCTATTAATCCCACCGCACGTCCATCACGGCGCAGGATTGGCGAGCCCGACTGACTTGCGTCGGTCGCATCGATTTCGAGCCTTACACCATAAGTGCTTTTGTGCACCTTCAGCCGTATCGGTACCCAGCGATTGGCTAGCGACAGCATCCAGCCGGGTCCGTTTCTCGGCTCACCGATTCGCAAGAACGGTCGCTCGTCAACGAAATCGTCGTATGCGTCCGCTTGGTCACAATAGACTTGGCAATCCGGACAACCCAACACCGCAATATCCGCGATGGGGTCGACGAACAGGCACTCAACCCAGATATTCGGTTTCGCCTCATCAAGGCTTCCTAAGAGATTGTCGTAATTACGGTCTGACAGTGAGGAATCAGCGAAAGCGATTGGAAGGTTGGGCAGGCAGTGACCCGCAGTAATAATGCGCCGATTCTTGACGAAACGTCGCAGCGGATCGCAAACGAGAAGGCGTTGCTCGACGATAAAGCCGCGTCCGCTGCCTATCTTCACAACACATTGCGGGTCTGTCAGTTCTGCTCTTCTCATCGGTGACCATCGATAGGAAGATAGGGCCAAAATACAAAAGTCAAGCTGATTGAGCAAGGCCAAAATATATAGTTTTCAACATGTCAAAGTTTTGTAATTACAAACGGAAATCGGAGAACCCCTGAGAGAAATAGGGTTATGCTGCAGAGGTACGCGACGTTTTTCCACAGCCGAACCGAGCACGGTCATTGACATGCTCCCGAGACTACGCTACAAGTTCGAAAGCGAAGAGCTGTGACGTGAGTTTGTTCGTGCTTGTTGGTGTTGAGCGGAAGTTGGAATGCTCTTTGCTAGTCTGTCGGTTTTTAGTTCCTTCCAAGTCTGAGCCTGTCTGAGCAGTTGTTGTCAGGTCTTGTCTGAGTCTAAAGCCCAATATTTCTTGCGAGCTGTGATCGGAAAACTAGTCTGAGGACTGGCTGGCCGTGGCAACTCTTAATTCACAACGAGACCACGTAAATGGCCTTTGGAGGCGAAAATGTATGACGACAAGTTAAGCCAAGAGTCAACCTGCGGTAGTCAGAGCAACTCTGCTGAACCCAAAATCGACGACAACGCTAGGCCACCGAACACCGCGCAGAGAAACGGCGGCCGAACCGATCAAGGGCGGTTGCATGCAATGCGGGATTCTGTGCTGATCCGGGGCCTCTTGGAGACCCTGACCCAGTGCGGTGAAAATGCAAGAAAACTTCGCCGCTTGGAGGCTGGATACCGATCCGACCTGAGGCCGAAGGGGGTCTGGGGCAGACTATTCTTCGACCGCTTCTGGCAATGCGTCCTGCGGTTGATCCTACTCGGACACCTCGAGGCGCAAGGGCTAGCCCCGAGAAGGAACGCCTCGAAGAACCCAACGACAGCTGCATCGTTGCGCGAGGGCTTCATGCCCGTTCTCGTGACCGGGGAAAACCCTGAGGATTCATCTGCAATTTCGGTCGCCGTCGAAGCTCTTGAGCCGGATCTGTTTCATCGACTCGTCCTCATCGCGAGATATGACCGGGCCGTCAGCCGAGAACTGTTTCGCTACCTGGGCCTTTTAATTCTGATGCGCGACGGTGGGAAAAAAAAGCTAGCAGGCGGAATTCGGTTAGCCGCCGGGCTCAAGGCCCTCGACGAGGAGGAAAAATGACAAGCAAGGAACTGAAGATCATCAAGGAACACAGGAAGGTTACTGTCATCGTAGGTCGTCGAGGAGGGAAGACGAGCCGGATTGGCGCGATCTGGGTGATTTATCAGGCGTTCCGAGATCACGGGCTAAAACGCGGGGAGCGAGAAAGGTAATCATGCCAAGCAAAGAATTGAACATCAGCGAATTTATTTCAGAGCTGAACCTTCTTCAAGGATCAGAGTTGTCTCCTGGACAGAGAGCAATTTTCAAAACGACGTACGGTCTCGAGCTCAGTCAGGCTGAACTCGAGATCTACCAGCGAGCTACGGGGCGCCAAACTTACGAGCCCAAGGAACACACAGAGGTTACTGTCATCGTAGGTCGTCAAGGAGGGAAGACGAGCCGGATTGGTGCCATCTGTGCGATCTATGAGGCCTTCCGAGATCATGGGCTAAAGCGCGGGGAGCGCGCATACGTCTTATTGATTGCTCCAGTTACCAATCAGGCGCAGATCGCGTTCAATTACATTCGAAATTATATTTTCGCTTCGCCAGTTCTGAAGAACAAGGTTCAAAAAGTTCGCAAGAGTGAGATTGATTTAAACAATGGCATTACGATCAGATGTTGTCCCTGCTCACAAATCTCAATACGCGGCTTTAGGGTCGTGGCAGCAATTCTTGATGAGATCGGCTTCTGGCGCGACGAGGTTACGGCGGCCAATCCGGCGGAAGATGTTCTAAATGCATTGCGACCCGCGATGGCTACTTTCGCCCGTCACAAGTTGCTCAAGATATCGACGCCTTTCCAAAAGCAGGGTGTGCTGTGGCGTGATTACCAAGAGCGTGCCGAACGCGATTATCTGGTTTGGCAGCTGTCCTCAGCCGAAATGAATCCGACAATATCCGCAGAGTTTCTCGAAAAAGAACGGCGGCGCGATGAAGAAAGTTACCGCCGTGAGTACCTCGCACAATTCACGGACCACATCGCAGGCTGGATCGGGTTTGAAACTCTGGAGCAGTGCGTGATCACATGTACGGAGCGGCCTCCAGTTACTGATGCGATCTACGCCGCTGCGGTTGATCCTGCGTTTAAAGGGGACGATTTCGCCCTAGCGATCGCGCACCGCTTACCTGGCGGTACGATCGTTGTTGATTACACGGCGACATGGACAGGAACGCGAGAAGCGCCCTTGGGCTATGAGTGGGTCTGCGGTGAGATTGCGCGCATTCTTAAGCATTATGGACTGAATACTGTGGCCGGCGACCAGCATTGCGCGGCAATCATCCAGCAAGAATTCCTAAAATTGGGCATTCGTTATGAGGAAGTGACTTTCGGTGCTGGAACGCGTTTCGACCTCTTCGGGAATTTAAAGCATCTGTTGATTCAGAGGAAGATTCAAATCCTCGACGAGCCAGAACTGCTGCGGCAGTTTCGGAGTCTGGAAGAACACAAGACTATTCGCGGGAACATTGAGATCCGCTCCGGGTACGGTGTCAAAGATGATCTCGCTATAGCAGTTGCACTTGTCGCGTACCAATTATCCAAGATCGATGAGGGCCCAACGCCCTTTGTGCTGGGCCGAGTTGCGAGACCCTGGGACGGCGTGAGGATCAGACCGTACGACCCGTGGGCACCTGAGAGCCGATACTTACTGAACGTGGACCCCGACCCAGCCACTTGTTCTCGACAGGCCACTTGCGAGAATTTTCCCTATTGCATGGACGAAGGTTATTGTCTGGGCTTCAAAGATAACGGAAGGTCTGGATAACAGGCTCGACATCTCTCTGCTATTGATTCGGAGACAGAATTTTTACGGGCATTGGAAGCACATCTAGAAATTCCCAGTCGCTAGGGTGAGTTGGTTTTTGTAAGTTATTTTGTTTATGGTATTTACGGGCAATTCAGCCCTGGTGGGAAAGGTTAAAGTTGGCAGTCTACACGCCCGAAAGATGACGCAGCGGGAGCGAGCCGGAACGCTTCTCGGATGTGACCGTGCCTAACTTGCGTCGAAGAGGGCGGAGCCGAGGTCGACCCGGATTGGCGTTAGCCGGAGCTAGTACGCCGTCGACTAAGAGCGCGAAGGAATCTCGCAGGGTGAGGCCGGACTCGAGCAAGGGTTGGATATAGAGGCGGTGAATCTGCTCGGGATGCTCGTCAGTTCCAGCGAAAAGAGAGTCGAACGTTTGCAGCTTGTTACCCATTTCTTTGTCAATCAGCTCGAGCCGTTCACGGATCTTTCTGCTCATGACATCGGCCTCCGCACCGCGCTCCAGGGGAATCTTGCGGTATTTCATTTCCATCCGCCTCTCTTTGCCATTTCTTGGAGTACGTTCATTGCTTTGCGCGCATCTGGTGAACCGCTTCGGTCCCCATGCCAACCGGGTTGCCTGGCTGGCACAGGGACCTCTGCGGAAGCGGGGGATTTAGGCGGCGATATACAGCGTTCTGCCGCCACGATTGACGAGGAGTAGCGGCTGGTCGCCACTCTTCTGAAGCGCGTTCTGGAACTCAGAAACATTCTTCACGGACTGATGGTTTACCTCTTGAATGACATCGCCGCGACTCAGCCCAGAGTCTGCCATCTTGCTGGCGGGATCAACACTGGTGACAACGACGCCTTTGGTGTTATCTGGCACGCCCAGTTGTTGGGCGATTTCGGGATTGAGGTTGGAGACTTCCACGCCATCCAGGGCTTTGCTGCCGCCTTCTTCCTGAGAATTGAGCTTGGCGGTTTCGGTGGGCATTTCCGCGAGCTTCACGGTGAGGTTGCGTTCATTGCCGTTGCGCGCGGTTTTCAGCTGAACGCTGGTGCCGGGCGCCATCATGGAAATGGACATGCGCAGTTGGTTGCTGTCGCTGATGGGCTTGCCGTTCAATTCCAGAATGATGTCGCCGCGCTGGATGCCGCTGTCTTGCGCGGGGCTGCTGGGTGAAACATCGCCCACCACGATGCCCTTGGCTTCTTTTTCGCCAAACGCTTTGGCCATGCTGGGAGTGACGTCTTGCGGGAGTATGCCGAGATACGCGCGGACCACCTTGCCGTTCTTCAAGATTTGGTCCATCACCTGGCGCGCCAGATTGGAGGGAACCGCGAATCCAATGCCTTGGCTGCCACCCGAACCGTGCGAAATGATGGCGGTGTTGATGCCGATCAGTTCTCCGCGATCATTGACGAGCGCACCGCCGGAATTCCCGGGATTAATGGGCGCATCAGTCTGGAGGAAATCCTCGTAGTCTTCGATTCCCAGGCCGCCGCGGCCCTTGGCACTGATGATGCCTTTGGTTACGGTTTGCCCGACGCCGAAGGGATCACCGACGGCGATGGCCACGTCACCCACTTCCACTTTGGAGGAATCGCCAATCGTGAGGGGCACTACGTTGCTGGCTTGAATCTTGAGCACGGCCACGTCCGTTTTTGGATCGGTGCCTACGATACGCGCCTGGAATTCGCGCTTATCGGAGAGCGTGACCTTTACATCTGTCGCGCCATCGACCACGTGGTTGTTCGTCAGGATATAGCCTTCCGGGCTGACAATCACGCCGGAGCCCAGAGCCTTTTCGCGACGATCCTTGGGTACCTCCATGCCACCCTGGCCAAAAAACTGCCGGAACATGGGATCCATCTGCAACTGTTCCATACCTTCGGCGCTGGCTTTCACAACTTTGGAGGAGGAAATATTTACGACGGAAGGCAGAACCGCCTTCACGACGGGAGCAAAACTAGTTTTGCTTGGCCCCTCGTTGGAATCCGCCAGCTTCAACGTGGCCGGCGGATTCGCGTCGGCTTTCTCTGTTGCTGTTGCTTTAGCATTTACTGCAACTCTTTGAATGGTATGAGCAAAACCCGCACCGGCGACCCCCAAGACTAATCCGAGGGCGAGCGAGGCGGGTCTGGAAAAAAAGTTCTTCATGTGTCCGTCCTTTGGTGGTGAGCGCAACCTTTCGGGGCTTCGTAGGAGCGCTTCATTTTTTGGCCGCACATAGTAAGACGCTCGGAGGCAGGCACGCGAGCCTCCCTGGCGGTGGGTATCTTTGCGACCCGTGATTGAGTATTGCAGGAATTGGCTGAAAGAAGCGGGGATAGCCCGGAGGCGCGCCCTGTTCTAGGAAATGATGCCTTTGCGCACAGCGTACAGAATCAGTTCGGGCACTCCGTGTAAATTCAGTTTTTCCATGATGTTCGAGCGGTGGGTCTCGATGGTATAGACACTCAAATTCAGCAGTTGCGCCACTTCCTTGTTTGATTTGCCCTCGGCGACAAGCTGAAGCACTTCGCGTTCCCTCGGAGTCAGCAGATCGTAGGGATCCTCGGTGCCCGAGCGCTGCAGCTTTCTGACGTAATCGTCCAGCAACACTTTGCTGACCGCCGGGCTGAAGAATGACTTGCCGTCCGCGACGGCATGCACCGCCCGTATCAGGTCCGCTTCGGCAGAGTCCTTGAGGAGATATCCCTTAGCGCCCGCCTTGAGGGCACGCAGCACATAGCTCTCATCGGAATGCATGCTCAACATCACGATCGCCACTTCTGGATGGCTCTGCGTAATCTGTGCCGCAGCTTCAATTCCGTTCAAGCTCGGCATCCCGATATCCATTACCAGCACATCCGGCCTTTGTGAGGCGACCAGCGCCACCGCGTCGCGCCCGTCCGATGCTTCGCCCACGACCGTGAAATCCGGTTGCTGTTCCAGCAAGACGCGGAGTCCGCTCCTCATCAATTTATGATCATCGGCAAGTACGATACGTATTTTTCTCATGGTTCAGAGCGGTTTTGCGGGTTCCGCTGGGATTTCCGCAAGGACGGTTGTGCCTTTTCCTCGTGCCGACTCGATCGTCAGGCTGCCCCCGAGTCGCTTGACCCGTTCCTCCATTCCCAGGATTCCCATGCCGCGGACGCGTTCCGGAGAAAAGCCAGCACCGTCGTCGACAATTTGCACGCGAATTCTTCCCTCGTTTTGCACGACGGAGACTTTTGCATGTTTTGCCCCGGAATGCCTCGCGGAGTTTGTTAAAGCTTCTTGAACGAGCCGATAGAGACAGACTTTTATGTCGTCAGGAAGATGTTCTGCGACCATCTCCGAGTGGACATCAACCTCCATATCGCTGCGACAGGAAATTTCGCGTCCTTGCCATTCCAACGCCGGAACCAGCCCCAAGTCATCCAACATGGGAGGTCGCAATAACAGAGCCAAGTCGCGGATGGCTTTGACCGCCGACTCGACCGCGGACTTGATTCGCGCGATTTGCCCCTGCAACAAATTGTCTTGCGCCGGAGCGAGTTTGGACAATTGCCCTAAGTCCACGAGCAGAGCGCCCAGCGTCTGGCCAACTTCATCGTGCAATTCGCGGGAAATCGAACGCCGTTCCTCTTCCTGCGCGTCCACCAACCGCGCCGACAAGGATTCTAATTCTTGCCGGCTGGCCACCAGCTCTTGATAGCGAGCGCGACCCTGTCGTTCAAGCCGCAAGATATAGAACCCACCCACTAAGGACATGAGCAGGCCAGCGAATAGCGAGAGCGAAACCATCGACACCAGCCGGAATTGCACATTCTGGAAACTGGCCGCCAGCGATTTCTTGGCTTCAATCAGTTCCTTGCCGTTCAAGGAAGAAACCTGTTGGGAAACTTGCAGAATGTAGGCGCGGCGTAAGGTCATCTGGTCGCCTACGAAGCGTTGTGTCTCGAGCGATGGGGCTCGCGGGCGTTGGCTGGCTAACGCGGCGAAGGCGTTTTCCTCTTCCGCGAATTTCTGCTGTATTTCAGAGAGTAGCGCCCGCTCTTCGGGATCGGTGTCGGCAGGGTACGTTTGCAGGGCCTGGCGAACGTTTGCGGCGCGCTGCTGAACGTCGGTGGCATCAATACCGGATTCGGAACCTTCTCCGCTCAGTAAGTACCTTTCCATCTGGTCATGGTAGACATGCACGGAAATAAGTATCGCCGTCAGGGCCTGACTGTGAGCGGAATAGCGCTGGTTTATTTGCCGTTCGAGGCCGTCCAGCTGTCGCAACGAGTGCAGGGCCGTGAGACCTGCGACGATCATCAATGCGAGCAAACCACCGAAAGCGAGAAGCAGGATTCTGCGTATCGTTCGCGCGTGCTGCCGAGATTGCAGATCGACTTCGGGTGGGGTGGCCATGATCCTCACAGGGTTAACGCATGCACTAGCATAATGCAAGCGACCCCGGAGGTTTAGTTCGGCCTGCCAAGCCAAGAGCATTGCCAGGCAACGGACACACTCTGCTAGTTGCCACCATAGTGGATGTAGGCGCCGCCGCTGTAACTGAATTTCAAGGGTTGATGTTTGGAGAAGGGCGTAGAAACGGTGAAGCCGACGCGAGAATTGGATTGCAGCGTTCAACCGCTCCGCAGTTCGCGTCCCCGAACTCTACGTCTCTCCCGTTCAGTAACGATTCGTTCGCAGTGCTACTTGGCAGCAGGAATGAAGATGTTGTCCGCCGAGACGATTTCGGCTCCGGACACCTCGGTCGAAACATCGACTCTTTTCAGTGCGGGCTTGGAACCGGGCTTGATGTCGAGTGCCAGCCAATATTGGTTATCCAAAACTCTCTGCAAATCTTCCAAATAAGGCTTAAAGCTGACGGGATCCGCGTAGCCCAGGAAGTAGGATTCCGCGCCGGTCTGTTCCGCGAGTTGCGCGAGACCGCTCTGGCCGCCACTTGCGGCCCAACTGTTGGTGCGCGCGAGGTGACCCACGCCACGCGCATAGAAGGAGTGGACGAGAATCCCTGCGCGTTGGGCAGCGGTGCTCGCCGGGTCGACATCCGTGCTGGGAGCGAGATAGTCCATGCGGCTGCTCTTATGGCGGAACCGGTCGATTCCATCGGTAATCATGAGGACTTCTTTCCTGCCGCCATGGTCAGGCCACTTTTTAATGAGGGCCGAGAGAGACAGATAAGGATTCCCGTAGGTTCCAGGATTTCCTGTGGGGAGACGCAAGGCATTTGCCGCTTTGGCATGGTCGTTCGTCAAATCCTGGGCGACGGAAACGGTTCCGTTGCGCATGTAGGCGACGCCGACTAAGGTGGTCGACGGCTGTGCTTGAATAAACTGTTTTACATCGCCAAAGAGGCCGCCAGTCGACGGATCAAGAACGTCATCAATCAAGATGAACAGGGCGAGACCGGCGTACTGCCCCTTCGCGGCCTCCCAGTGCTTCAACTGCACACGTTCTTTACCGACTTTCACGACGACATCTTCGGGCTTCAACTCGGGTGGGTTTTTATCCTTCTCCCCTTCCACGGTCACAAGCATTTTCGCCATCACAACGGATCCCGTGGATTTTTCCTCGGCGGAAACGGTTGAGATGCCCAAGTTCGCGATAGCCAGCGTAGCGAGTAACAGTGTTAGTCTCGACTTCAATCGCATGTGCATTCCCTTATCTCCTATTCGTGGGATTGAAATCCAAGATCAGACTCGGCCGACGCCGGATCGGATTTGTGCTTCCGGGCGGCGTGGACGAGTTCCAATCCCTGGGTTTCCAATATTTTGTGAAATTGGACCGTAGGTTTTTCCGCACTCAGTTCCATGAGAATCAGCAATTGCTTGTAGATTTCCGAACGCAAGTGCCTGAGGAAGTCAGCTTCGGTCTTCCACAGGCACTCGAAAGAGAAGCCATTCGGATCGCTCACATCCTGATAGAGATGACAACTAAGACAGCCGGACTCGACACGAGTGGGTCCAAGAAGAAAGGACAAACATGCCTGTAGCTCCCTGCGATTGTCACGTCGCGCCACGAGACTCAAACTTTCGAAGATCATATCCTGTTCTCGAATCACACCAAGAATGCCTGCTTCCGTCACCAGGTATTCCGCGCTCCGAGCGAACGCCTTTCCTGGCCTGAAGGCGTGGACCCAAGGGTAGAGAGCAAGAGAGATTCCGAACTCGCGGGAAGGACACAGGTCGTAAATTGTTTAAGAGAAAGAAATAAGGTGGAGCCGAGCGGAGAGATTTAATGGGACTTCC
The DNA here is from genome assembly GCA_963759275.1 of Candidatus Acidiferrales bacterium. Classification (GTDB taxonomy): domain Bacteria; phylum Acidobacteriota; class Terriglobia; order Acidiferrales; family UBA7541; genus Acidiferrum. The sequence continues at coordinate 654,083 of CAVWYZ010000011.1, forward strand.
CCGATATTTCAGGGGGCGCCACGAGATGTCGGGGCTAGGGGGTGCGTGAGATACCGAGTTTCTTCATGCGAGATTCCAGGGTGGAAGGCTTCATCCCGAGAGTTTCCGCAGCACCGCCGGCGCCCCGAATTCGTCCCCCCGCGGCGCGCAAAACCTGAGAAATGTGGTCGAACTCGATGGCTTCCAAGGTCTTCTTTTGAGTAGCGGAAGATTCCAATCCGCCCAAATCGGCTTCAAAAATCGGGCCGGTATTGGTGATCAGGTGGCGTTCAATGACGTTCCTGAGTTCGCGCACATTTCCTGGCCAAGGGTAATTCTGAAACGCCAGCATTGTAGAAGCGCGCACATCTTCAATATTGCGGCCCATTCTTCTACCGATTTCGCGGACAAAATGCCAGACCAGCATCGGGATATCTTCGCGACGCTCGCGAAGTGGCGGAATATGGAGAGGGAACACACTAACCCGATAGAAGAGGTCTTCGCGGAACTTCCCGTCCTTGACCATGGCCCGGAGATCGCGAGCGGTGGCGACAATCACGCGCACGTCGACCTTAATGGTTTTGGAGCTTCCCAGCCGCTCAAATTCGCCTTCCTGAAGAACGCGAAGGAGTTTCGCCTGAAGCTCGAGGGGCAGTTCGCCGATTTCGTCGAGGAAGAGAGTAGAACCATTGGCAACCTCGAAACGGCCCATTTCCCGAGTTAAGGCTCCGGTGTATGCACCCTTTTCGCGTCCAAACAGTTCGCTTTCGACAAGAGTCGTGGGCAAAGCGGCGCAATTCACCTTGATCATCGAGCGGTCCTTGCGCCCACTCATTTCGTGAATGGCTCTGGCGATGAGCTCCTTGCCCGTGCCAGTCTCCCCCTGCAACATTACGGTTGAATCGGTGACGGAAACTTGGGCAGCGCTGCGGAGGACGCGCCGGATGGTTTCACTTTGGCCGATGACGTCGTGGTGCTGCTGCTCGAGCTTGATCTCTTCCCGCAGGTAGACGTTTTCAGTTTGCAGCTTGTCTTTCAGCGTTTTAATTTCCGAGTAGGCCTTTTGAAGAGCTTCGTCATATTTTTTGCGAAGAAGGGCGTTCGCAAAGATCTGGCTGAGAAGTTGCAGGCGTTTGGTGACCTGCTCGGGCCACTGGCGTTCGGCCAGTACCGCATCAAAGGCAATCGCACCGAAAACCCGGCCGCCAGCGCACAACGGAACGATGGTGCCAGACTTTGACTTAACTATGTCTCGCGTCGTTTCAATGTCCAGGGTAGCGTCCTGCGGGAAATCCGCGAAGGTGGAGAACTGAACATAATTTCCGCTTCGTATTGTTCTGGTAATCCATGGAATCTGTTCATGGGGTATCAAATCCGGCAGCAATGGCACACCTTGCGCGGCCCAGCGGTGGGTGATGTGGAACTGGCCGGAGGATTCGTCGTATTTCGCCAGGGAACAGCGATCCAGCCCGATAACCTCGCACATTTGTTGCATCGACGATACGATTTCGGCGTCAACGTGCGCCGGGAGAAGATGAACGAAACGCGAAGAAAGATCCGTGAGCATGCGTTCGAATTCCAGCAACGCTTCAAGTTCCGTGTCTGGCAATTGCGAAATAAGCTTGTGCATGACCTTCCGTCACTGTTTTTCCCGTGGATCGGGAAACGCTGGTCCTAAAGAGGCCGCAGTTCGAGTTGCGAATAGCTGCTAAGGCAAACTGCCAGGCCGATGAACAGGGCCAGACCACTACGCCGCCATCTAGCAAAGTTTCCTGCCTGATACTTCCAACCGCGGGGAACTAGCGAGCACCCAACTCGAAACCCCCATCGAATTGCGGTGACCTGCGATTGGGATTCGAAGTAACTGAATCACGAAAGCTTACAAAACTCGAATAAGGTAGTCAATTCCGCCCGAGCTAACGGGAGCACCCGGAATTTCGGGGGATAGCCCGACATGTCGGGGTTATTCCGAGAAACTTACCGGTGCGAGCAGCGTTAAGTACCATGGCATAAGCCCTTTCCACGATTGATCCGCTTTGGCCTCACAGTTGCAAATTACGGAATCAAGAAAAAGTGAGCCTTTGCAATCCGACTGAAATCAGGTGGAGCTGAGCGCGAACCACCGTGCAAGTTCGCGAGTGTATTTGCGCAACCGGTGCAAGTCCGTGGCTATTCATAGCCGCATGATTATGTGCGGCGAATTCTAGGGGAAGGAAACGTACATGAAAGCCTCTCGGGTTTTGATTGTGACTTTTTTGATCTGCGCGACTCTGCCGTTGCGTGCAGATACGCTGAAGTTGAAGAGCGGAAAAGTATTGCAGGGCTCGTTTATGGGGGGCGACACGCGCCAGATCAAGTTCATCGCTGAAGACGGCCATGCGAAGACATATTCGTTAACGGATGTAGACAGTCTCACCTTCGCGCCTCCTCCCGAAGCTCCGAAGCCCGCGCCGGTTTCTGCACCGGCTCCCGCTCCGGCGTCCCTGCCAACGCAGGTGACCGTTCCTGCCGGAACGCAACTGCTGGTGCGCATGGTGGACACGTTGGACTCCAGCAAGACAGACGCGGGACAAAGATTCACCGCGTCACTTGATACGAATCTGGAAGCCAACGGAGTGATCGTTGCGAGAAAGGGTACAGCGATTTACGGAAAAGTTCTGGAATCCAATTCGGCAGGACGCGCGGCCGGAAAATCCAAAATGACGATTCAGCTGACGGAGATCGTTATCGGCGGAACAGCCTGTCCGATTATGACCGATACCTTTGATACCGAAGGGAAAGGCTCCGGAAAACGGACGGCAAGGCGAACGATTGCCGGGGCGGGGCTGGGAGCAGCGATCGGCGGGATCGCGGGAAACGCCGGCAAGGGAGCCGCCATTGGCGCCACCACCGGCGGAGTTTTGTCCGTGGTTCAAAAGGGCGATCAAGTGCAGATTCCGAGTGAAGCTCAGCTGGAGTTTCGTTTGCAACAGCCAGTGACTCTGCCGGTTGCGAAGTAAGCGCGGGAAGCAGGAAAAGATTGTCGAAGAAGTGGCCGCAAGGTGAAACGCGGATTAGAAGCAACTGCAAGCGAAATTTCGTGAGGAGGCAAAGATGTTAATTCAAGGATTGATGCTGATCTGCTTGAGCCTGGCTCCAGTGCAGCCGTCGCAAGCGCAAAAGAGCATGCAGTCGGAGCCGGATAGCCAGGAGCAGAACATCCGAGCGTACATCGAGCTGATGCGGGCGGATATTCGGGCGCAAAAAGTCCAGATCATGACGGACATGATGAACCTGGACGACAAGGAAGCGGCTATCTTCTGGCCGATCTACCGTGAATATGACCTGGAGTTCAGCAAGCTGGGCGACGAGAAGTTGGCGATCATTCAGGATTACTCGCGTAATTATCTCAGCATGACCGACGAGAAGGCGGACCAACTCGCGAATCGCATGCTGGAACTGGATGAGAAGAGGATGGAGCTCCGCAAGAATTACTACGTCAAGTTCAAGAAAGCCCTTTCACCAATTCTGGCGGCGCGATTTAGTCACGTAGTGGATCAGATTGAAAAGCTGATTGATCTACAGATTGACTCCAGTCTGCCGATCATCGAAGAAACAGACTCGAAGTAGGCAAATCGGTACCGGCTCTACGAAATCCGAGGGAACAAGGTATGAGGATGAGTAGGAGATCTACGAGGCATACGGTGTGCAGAGTGCTGGCTCTTTCTGTGGTGCTGGGCATTTTCGCACTGTCCGGATCAGCGCAGCAGAAGGGCCAGTATCTTCCCGGCCAGTTTGGGTTGAATGCTGGTTTGTTGCCGGACCCTGGTTTCACTTACGCAAACATCAGCATCAATTATTCGGCGGACACGCTGAAGGATGCCCGAGGAAATAACATCCCGGTGACCGGCGGTTACGATCTCTGGGCGGTTGAAAATGTTTTCTTCTATGCTCCCAATTTCAAGGTGCTGGGGGGAAAGCTGGCGTTCGGGTTGATAGCCCCGACATTCGCGAACGGATCCGCCACGGCTCCGCAAATTGGGGTTTCCGCAGGCGGTTTCGGGGTGGCCGACATTTTTGTTCAGCCCATAACCTTAGGCTGGAAACTTAAACGCGCTGATTTGTGGGTAGGCGACGGGTTCGTCGCTCCGACGGGGCGGTATACTCCGGGGGCGAGCGATAACATCGGGTCTGGTTATTGGGGCAACCAGATCATGACCGGCGCAACGGTGTACTTAACGAAGAACAAAGGCACGACCGCCAATCTTTTTACGGACTGGGAGCAGCACGGATCGAGGGCGGGAACAAACAACACGAGCTTGACCCCGGGACAGACTTTTACGATGGAGTGGGGGGTGGGCCAGGTCCTTCCCCTCGACAAACAATTCCATAAACTTGTGCAATTTGGGCTGACTGGCTATGATCAGTGGGAAGTTACTGGCGATAGCGGCACAACTTCCAGCGGACTGCCCGCGCGAACCGATCCGGCTTATTCGGTGCACGCGATCGGTTTTCAAACCAATTTCATCGTGCCTCCCAAGAACCTGAATTTTTATTTTAAGTTTTTGGACGAGTACAGTGCGAAGGCGCGAGTCGAAGGACGCACCATCGTTTTCGGCGGTAGCTATACCTTTCGTTTTCCCACGCCGCAGGATCGGACTCAACAACAGCCTTAGCGTAGCTGGAGTTGCGGTTCAGGCCGAAGGCGATTGTCGGACCAAAGGTTCATGGGCTCCCATTTGATGCAAGGAGATTGTCGATAATGTTTAAACAAAATTTGAGAACAGTGCTGAAGAAGGCGATGCTTTGTGTGTCGGGGATCTTAGTCGCAGGGATACCTGCCTGTGCGCAATCCAAGAAACCCAATGTCGTGTATATCCTTTCGGACGACCAGGGTTGGAAAGACATTGGGTATCACGGGTCGGACATCAAGACACCGAATCTAGATAAGTTGGCGACGGATGGAGCGCGTCTGGAACAGTTCTACGCCCAGCCAATGTGCACGCCGACGCGCGCGGCGTTGATGACGGGTCGTTATCCATTCCGTTATGGATTGCAAACGGCGGTGATCCTCTCCGCGCACACTTACGGTCTGGCAACCGATGAATATCTGTTGCCGCAGGCGTTGAAGGACGCTGGGTACTACACGGCGATCGTCGGGAAATGGCATCTGGGCCACGGTGATCCCAAATATTGGCCGCGGCAAAGAGGATTCGATTACCAATACGGCCCGCTCATCGGGGAACTCGACTATTTCACGCACAAACAACATGGGGTTGTGGATTGGTATCGCAACAACAAGGTAGTTAAGGAAGAAGGCTACACCACCACTTTGCTCGGCAACGATGCCGTCAAACTGATCACGGAACACGACAGCGCGACGCCGCTCTACCTGTACCTGGCGTTTAATGCACCGCACACTCCTTACCAGGCGCCGGAGGAGTATCTCGACCAATACAAGAATATTGCCGATCCCAATCGCCGCGCCTACGCCGCGAGCATCACCGCGATGGATTTTCAAATTGGCCGAGTGATTCAGGCGCTGGAGAAGAAGGGAATTCGCGACAACACGATCATCTTCTTCCAGAGCGATAATGGCGGCACGCGCAATAAAATGTTCGCTGGCGAAGGCGACATGTCCAAAGTGGTCATTCCCTGTGACAATGGCCCGTACCGCGAAGGAAAAGGATCGCTTTACGAAGGGGGCACTCGCGTAATCGCGCTGGCGAACTGGCCGGGGCACATCAAATCCGGCATTACCATCGACGGGATGATGCACGTCGTGGATATGTATCCCACGATCGTGGCCCTGGCGGGAGCATCCACTGCCAAAGCCAAACCGCTTGATGGCTTGAACATGTGGCCGACGCTGAGCGAGGGCAAAGCTTCACCGCGCACGGAGGTCATCTATAACGTTGAACCATTTCGCGCGGGCGTTCGCGAGGGTGACTGGAAACTGATCTGGCGTACTCCGCTGCCATCTGCGCTTGAACTCTATAACATTCCGCAGGATCCCTCGGAGAAAACGAACCTGGCCGAGCAGAATCCGGAGAAAGTTGTGGAACTGCAAAAGCGCGCAAATGAATTGGCCGCTACCATGGTTAAGCCGTTGCTTCTGGAGACGGAATTCAAAGCGTTGCTGAAGCGGCTGCACATGCCCCCCGCGCTTCCCGGGGAAGAGTTTGAGTTTAATGAGGAGCAATAGAAGGGGTCGTTCGCGGAGTAGCATCCTCGCGAAACTATTCGAACTCCGGTCAGCGGCATGTTAAAGGGGCTATCCGCGAACAAGAGAATTGCTGTCCCAGCGGTCCGTGCTTGCATAAGCGGTGCGCTACGAGTGGGAGTCGTGGGGCTGTGTTCGCTGGTGGCATTCTCCGGCCGTGCGAAGGCGCAGTCTCCGGTGGACCAGGCGTGGACCGTCCTGCGAGGCGGTCTTTCTGACAAGACGATCAGTGACCGCGCATCCGCTGCCCGGCTCTTAGGCCTGCTGGAAAACAATGCCACAGCGCAGGAACTGGCCGTGAAGGCTCTCGCGGACCCAAAGCCCGAAGTTCGTGGTGCGGCCGTCGACGCGTTGGGGCAGATGAGAGCCAAGTCTGCGGTGCCGAAGTTGGTGGAACTGGTAAAGTCCGAACAGGAAGTCTCGGTGATCATGGCGTGTGGACGCTCCTTGATCAAGCTTGGTGATCCCATCGGTTACAACGTCTATTACGCGATCCTGACCGGAGAGCGAAAATCGGGCGCAGGTTTGCTCGATGAGCAAAAGAAGATGCTCGGCGACCCGAAAAAGATGGCGCAGTTCGGATTCGAGCAGGGCATCGGGTTCGTCCCGTTTGGCGGAGTGGGCTATGGGGCATTCAAGGCCGTCACGAAGGACGATTCGTCGCCCGTCCGTGCGGCTGCAGCCGCCATCCTGGCCAAGGATGCGGACCCCAAGAGCGGCGCGGCGCTTGTTGCGGCCGCCTCGGACAAGAGTTGGATCGTACGAGCGGCGTCGCTCGATGCCATTTCCCATCGAGGCGATCCGGCGTTGCTGCCACAGATCGCACCGAAACTTACGGACGATAAAGAGATCGTTCGCTATACCGCCGCAGCCGCCATCATTCACTTAGCGGATATTCAGGCGGCAAAGTAGCCGGGAAGGGATGGATACGGGTGGACTAAGTAGGCCGTCGGGCGGAAATCCAGTCTTTAATCGCTTAAGCAACTCAACGAATCTGGTATTCATGATGGTGACCAGGCTGGCTTGGAGGGCAAGCGCCTGTCGAAATCAAGGTTGAAGTAGGGGAGCAGGTGCGCAAAGTAGATGACGGCCTCGACAATATTAGAAAGCACCTCGACAAGCGAGGTAAGAATGCCATGCAGGGGAGCCAATTCGGGCGCGAATGGCGGTGAGCGCTAGATCGGGCTATGAGGCCGGTTGAAATTGTTGACGCGCTTGCGGTCGCTAGCGACCGCAAGCGCTATCCATTCGAGATCCTGTTGCTGCTGCTTCTTTCGAGTGTGCCGCTTCACGCGCAGGATGAAAGCCAATTTTGGCCCGAAGTGGACACTTACGTGAACCTGAGTTCACAGACCCGCCTGTTCTTCATTTCTGCGCTGAGCAGCGATCAAGATACGCGTGAGCTGCAAGGAGAATTCGGTCCAAACTTCGATTTTTATGTGAGGCCGTTTCTGCGCCCGAAATTTCGCGATATGGATCCTGCGAAGAGCAAACTGGTCACGTTTCGCGTCGGTTATCGGTATCTGCCGACTTTGCGTGGCGACGGTGCAACCGAGAACCGGCCGATCGTCGAGCTTACCGGGCGCTTCAAGGTGCCTTGGGATGTGCTCCTGAGCGATCGCAATCGCGTCGATTTCCGATTTATTTCCGGCCAGCCTTTTTCGTGGCGCTACCGCAACCGGGTAGGCCTGGAACGAAATTTTCATATCCGCTCGTATACCTTCACGCCTTACGTCCGTGGCGAACTCTACTACGACAGCCGCTACGACAAGATTGCCAAAAACACGTTCACCGTCGGCAGCATCTTTCCGATGAGCAGGCGCACCGAGTTTGAAGTGTATTACCAGGACGAGCGCGACAGCGCTTCTACGCCCAACTATCACACGCGCGGCGCGGGGGTTGTCTTGGGGCTGTATTTCTGAGGAAGCAGGAAATGGGCAAGCGTTCAGATGATTCCGGACTAATCCTACGGGGCCTCGAGATTATTTGCGCAACCGATTAAAAGCGAAAGACGTAGCCGGAGGAGATGTAGGGGCTGCCCTTAAAGGAATAGTACTGCGTAGAGAGAACACTGGTGGGAGGTTGTTTGGGGTCGGTATACGCCTGCAGGTAATGAATCACAGTGGTGCCGGCATTGAAACGGAAAGTGGAATGGTGAGAAGGGGAGTATTCGATGGTGCCACCAAGATCGAGAGCGTAGCGCCAGGTGCTCTCGTAGGAAGATGAGCTGCCCGGGACTAACGCGTTGTCGTAATGGATGAAGCCATTGCGGACGTTGCTGAAGAGTCCCCAGCGGCCGAAGGTGCGGCCGAGCTTAAATCCAACAAGGCCCTCCTGCGCGCCGCCATGCTGGCCGGAAGAACTGGAACCCGGGAAAAGATTCGCGACGGAATCGACATAGGCGTACTTGGCGAAGCGATAGCTGAAATCAAAGCCGTAGCCCGGAGAAAATCCTCTGCAGTTGGAGCAGGAGGCGCTCTCCGCGGGAAAACTCATGGAGATGAACTGCACGCCGATGCTGGAGCGCGGATCGTCCTTCCACAAAGGACGTTCCGCCGAGCGCAGCGGAGCGCCAAAGGCTTCGATGAAGGAACCTTTCTCAGGATAACGGAACCAAGGTTTTTTGCCGGCGAACAGATTGGCAAAGGTGTGGCTGGGGGCAAGAGTGCCACGGAGAATTTTGTACTTGAGCGCGGGACTATCCTTGGCCATGCGGTCGACAAACTCGCGCTCGATGGCGTCTTCGAGCACAATCCAACCCGTGCCGACCACGGGAGTAATGACGAAATCGACCCAGCCGGTGTTGTTGGTGGGAGGCTTGAAGGTTTTGCCGGGAAATTTGTCGCAGGGATAAGGACCGCAGCCCGGGACGTAAGTGAAGCCACCCTCATTGCCAATGGCGGCTTCACTGAAAATGGGACCAATTTCGAAATAAGCTTCCCAGGCGGTGGACCAAGCCATGGCTTTTAGACGGCTGTACCAATAATTGGAGGACTTGCCGAAGCGGGCAGCGCGGCCCTTGGGATCGTTGTTTAAGAAGATGTCCCCGTAGACGGCGCCTTCCATGGGATGGCCGATATAGTTGACGAGGAAACTGTCGCCATCGCCCCAATGCGACATGTGGAAATTGGCGGTCGAAGACCAATAGTCGTGCCAGAAAGGTTTGTGGAAGAGAAGGTAGCGAGCGCCGTCATCGTTAGCCAAGCGGAAGGCGTGGCCAACGACCAGGAAACCGAAGGATTGCTCGAGAGCGGCGGCCCAGTGGAATTTCTCGGCGGGATGACGAGCCGGTTGGATAGGCGGAAGAGGATAAATGCCAAGCCTATCTTCTGCAGCAGCGAATTTTGGCGACGGCGCGAAGAGACAGGTGGAGAGCAAGTCGATCTGGATCGCGGGCGGACAAGAATAGCGGGGAAATGTCCGCGTGATATTGGGCAAAATGATGGTGGAAGATACGACCAGCGGCTGAGTCGCGAGGTGCCGAAATGCAGGCACTGGGTCGACGACGGCAATCAGTCCCAAGGGAACGGAGGAAGGCGGGAAGCCAAAGTCGGCGCTTATATTGAATTGGTACGCCCGGGCGGGTACCAGATCGAGAAGGGGGAACGGGCTCTTCAGTTGGTTCTGGGCGAGACAGGGCAGGGACTGAAGTCCCAGCGCGACGAAGAGCAGACCCAGTTTTAGAACAGAGCGCACGGCATTCGTAACCATTCCGCGACAGAAAGTCACAAAGTCGTGCAAGACCTACCGAGGTATGCCGACCCGAGCATGCAACCTACTAGAACATCCCTCATATTGTTTCGAATTAGGGACTGGGGCGGTATCGTCAAAAGTGACAGGCCCTGCCCAAGGACCAAAATATGGGCGAACACTAGTTTAGTCGTTGCAATATTCCCAACGCTGAGGCTGGTTCAAGCCTGGCTAGCGGCGGAAACTGCGACCACCACCGCCACCGCCGCCCCAACTGCGGCCGCCGCCGCCCCAGCCGCCGTAGCTGTGGTTGCCGCTTTGGTAGTTATGGCTCTGCGCCGAGCCGGTTTCACGGTTTTGCTTGTCGGCGTCGAGATTCTGGGAATTGAAGCTGCCGGACGAGCGATCCTGACTCATGGTTTGTTTGTCGCTCTGCGCAGTGGCTTGGCTATTGGGATGGCTCTGCTGGTAGGTCGACTTGTCTTGTTGTGCGGTGGCCTGACTGTTGGGATGGGACTGTTCGTAGTTCGACTTATCCTGTTGTCCCTGGGCCTGGGCGGTTTGGCTGTTGACGTCGCTCCAGCCACCGCTGCCATTGGATTTCTGCCAGCCCGAGCCGGTGTTCTTGTAAACGTTGCCGTCATGTCCGGCGTACATATCGCCATTGGAAGATTTTCCCGCGGCAGTATTTCCATAAGCAGTGGATGAACCATAGGCCTTGCCGCCTTGGGAGCCCTGCGCAGAAGCTACGGTTCCGTTCGCGTTGGAATAGTGTTGCGTGGTAGCAGATTTGTTGCCCTGAGAAACATACGACTGACCCCATTGCGCAGTTGGGCTGGAGCCCTGGTGGGTGGCTCCGTACGTTCCGGTGTAGGGATTGTACGCTTGACCGACACTCTGTTTGCCGTAGGCAGTCGTTGTGGATGCGGTTCTAGCGGATGTTCCCGTGTACGGATTGTAAGAGGCGGTGCGCGTTGCTGATCCGTAGGCTCCATAGGTGGTTTGAGAGACACCGTACGCACCCGTCGAGGTGTGGTAGTAAGACGTGCCATAAGCACCGTAGGCCGTTGGGTAAGGATGGTAGACGGGATAGGCGTAGGGTGGATAGCCAATATAGGGAGGGTAGTAGTAGCCGGTGCCGCTGGTCACGATGGCGCCGACAGCCGCGCCCATCACGAAGGCTCCCAGATAACCAGCGGTGTAGCTGGATTGCACGTAGCCGCTGGAAGTGGTCACCTGGGTTACGTAGGTGACGTTGTAGACCGGCGAGCTCGGTGGAATTGTGTAAATTACCTGGGGCACGGAACTGGCGGTCGACCATGGCCCCTGAGGGCTTGCGGACATGAACCACACGCCTTGCAGGCATAGATAATAGAGGTCGCCGACCTGAATCACTTTGTCGGGTGTGTTCGAAGCATAAAGAAGAGTGGTGCCTTCAACGGGAACGAACTGCGGCGCACCGGTATATTCGACCTTTGCCTGAGCGGCGGCGGTGGTCGGATTCAGCACCATCACGGTAGGGATTTGCGCGATTAACACGGCGTCCTTCGCCTGCGAGGTGCCGGGGACCGAGGCGAGTATTGCGCTTGCGGGACTCGATAGAGGTATCTTGGCGAAATCGGCGGGTAAGCTGAGTGAAGCAAAAGTCCAGGGGCCGGTCAGGGATTGTGCGCTGAACCAGCGGCCGGCCGCCAGATAGTAGTACGTCTGCGTGGGGCTATAAACGAAGACAGGACTGTCGGTGTTATTCGCGTACACCAATTGGGTTCCGGGAATTTCGGTATAGTTGGGGCGGCCGTCAAACAAGACTACTTCTGCGGGAACCGTGCTGTAGAAAATCTGCGGGATCATGGGATTGGCCACTTGCGGCGCCGGAACCATTCTCTTTACATCGGCGAATCTGCCGGAATCTGGGAGTTTACTGAACTCCTTCGACAACTTGGTCACTCTGACCCAAGGCCCATGCAGATCACTGGCGCTCAACCAGATGTTGTTCACCAGCAGATAATATTGCGATTGGGATTTGTCGAAGAACAGCGGCCAAGTGGTGTTGACCACATACTTCAAATCGGTTTTCGAAATGTCGGAAAGCACCGGCTCGCCATCCACGCCCAGCAAAATTGCCGGGGAATAGCTGACAAAAATGAATGGAGGATCATTCTTTAAATCGACGGTCTTTACGGATTCCGGCTTGGGCACGTAGGCCACGATGCGGTCCAAAGAAGCGTTCAACGTGAGCGGCACAAATGTGCGGAACAGTTGATCCAGGTGCGCGGAAGTGGCGGGGTCTTGCGAGGGGAAATAGGTATTGAGCGTTTTGATGTTGAACAGGAAAACGGTGTGCGTATCCGTGTTCACTTCCGTGGTGGCCTCAAAGGTCGCGGCTCCCACTACTTCTTTCCCTCCTGTCGGGGTCATTTGAAACGCTTCCCGCCATTTGATGTCGGTGAAATTCTGCCAGTCGTCCACTTGCGGCTGATAGATGATGACGGTGCCGCCGGGCTTGACCAGTTTTCGCGGCCATCCCGGATCTTGTGCCGAAACGCTGCCAGCAGATAGCAGGACGAGCGCCAAAACTCCCAAGCAGATCTTCGTGAATCGCATCGCGAACTCCTTCTTGCCGAAGCCGACGATGATTGCTCGCAAGTCAGCACGGCCAGGTATTGTCGTCGGTCGCCTAACGAGAGCGATGGCGGAGAATCGCTCCCGCTGAAGATCGAGTCCGACGGAGCGTGGGTTACTTGAGGTTGAAAGTGGCGCCAATCGCCAACCCGGGCATGGTCACGTCGTACACGAATTGAGCATTTCCCGTGGACCGGTAATTGACGCTCATGTAGCGGTACCCGGCTACGAGAGTACACTTGCGAGTAATCTTATAGCCTAAGGATCCCCCGACCTGATAATCGGAGCGCGCCGAGCCGCCGCCGGCATCGCCGGCAACGGTTATGGAAGCCTTAGCGCTGAGAGGGATTTCAATTCTTCCGCCGGCAACGGCGTCGACCCAATTCGCCGAGTCGGATAGCCCATTCTGAATTTGAACGGGCTGCAGAGTGAAATCGGTAGAGACGTGCCAGTAGCGAATGCCGAAGAGCGCATCCACTTTGATTCTCTTGGTGTCCACAATGCGATAGCCGATTTTGGGGGTCAGAACGCTCTCGGTCATTTTGGCCTTGATGGATGTTACTCCCACCTCGTTCTCGGGAAGGCCCTTATCGTCGGACAGCTTCATCCATATGAAGTCGACGGGCATAACCACGCGGTTGTATCTGGTCTCCACAACGCCCATGGCGCCGATATTGAGATAGTTGAAGATGTCGCCGAAGCTGGCATGCACGGAGGCGTCGTGGCCGAGAACGCCCGAGGTACCGTGGAGACCGGCGAACCAAATGTAGGGTGTAATGCCCACATGCCAGCCGTCGGCCGAGGCGGGGTCAGGCACTTGCGGTGAGTCTTTTGGCGTGGGCGTCTCGGTTTGCGCGTTCGCCCGGGGCGACAGAAGCACTGTCGCGATAGTCAGAAGCAGGAGAACGGTTTTTGCTGCCTTGCAGAAGCGATTCATTAGATCTTCCTTTCGCTCATTGGCGTAGATGATGCACGTTCGTTGGCATACGGCGCAGTTTCTCAAACGAGTTCCTGGCGTAATCATGGCAGGCCCGACCTCCTGCAATAATCGATCAGTCGAGACTCGAGGAAGCTCCGACCGTCTTGGGCGCTTCCTTATCCATATTCTCTTTGGGACGGATGGGCGGGGTAATTGTCAGAACTAACAATCGACTTTTGCCAGCGATCGTCAGGTAGAACTTCTGATTTTTAGGCGCAGAGCGAAAGGAACCCAGGCCGCACCAGTGACGTCAGTTTACGCCGGGGGTGCCTTTCCAGTCGATGACATCGACGAGATTCCATACGTTTTGGGTCAGCTGTATCTGCAACTGGCCCTGCTTGTCGATTACCAGTTGGCATTCCGGGTACAGGACACCCGTGCTCTTGCTCTTGTCCGTGTCGTTTAGATCGAACTCTCCGCCGGTCAAATTAAAAGCCGTGGACTGGGCATCGGCCCAAACCTCACCGAAGCGGAGTTGGCGGTTGGTGACAAAGCGGATTTTGCGGCCGGTAGGCGTTGGAATCATACGAACAAAGGCCAAATCGTAGCCCAACGTACCGGTTATGGAGATATGACCGACGGCGTGCATCTTGGTCAAGGCATTGACGAGGCCCTGATTCTGCCCCTTGGAAAAGGCGTCGACCAAAACCTGGCGGTCTTCGGGAGTCGAGTAATCGTAGATTTCCACGGAGACGCCGATGCTTTGGCCCATCTGATTGCCGGTCCCCATCGCCGTGGCTTCAATAGTTTCATCTTTAACGCGCTTTGCGGATAGAGCGGGAAATGCGGCAGCCAAGACGAGGAGGGCGGCAGCAAGCAATCCGGTGGGGATCCACTTGTAGGACCTGCGATTCGTCGGTTTTGCGAGTGACATAAGAGTTTCTCCTTAACGACTGTCGAGACAGATAAGGGGCCCGTGTTGCGTATTCTTAGTGCCAGTCGCAAGGGAAGGGTATTGTCAAAAAGAACAGGGGCAGCGGGCGCTATGCGGCGTCAGCGGCGGGTCGTTATTGCGGTTTTTGATCTTTGGTTTCCGCTAAGGTGAGCTTATAGGCGACGTAATACTTGAAGATATTGCTGACGTACTGGACAGTCTCCTGCCCGATATCCTTTGCCGCCACAAGTTCCACATTGCCAAACCATCGATTGGGGTTAAGGCCTTGGGCCGCAGCTTTTTTTCTAAGGCGGGTGATTCGGGTGGGCCCCGCGTTATAGGCTGCAAAGACCATGAGGGTCTTGTTGGTGGCATCCAGTTTGTCGTCGTTGAAATACGTTTCGGCGATGTGATGGAGCATCTTCGCGCCGGCTTCTATGTTGTTCTGGGCCACATCGACGTGGGAAATACTAATCGGCGGGGCAGCGGCATATTTAGGAATCACCTGCATAATGCCGACCGCGCCACTGGGGTTTCTTCGGCTCTGGTTCAGAAGGGACTCCTGGTATCCCTGCGCGACCAACATCAGGTAATCAAAGTCATATTCCGCCGCGTATTTCTTGAAGTAGACCACGTATTCCTGGAATTTCCGCATTTCTTCCGTGGTGGTCGCGTCTTGCACCCACTTGGTGTTTTGCAGATAGCGCCGGAGCAAAGTGTTTCCAAAGCTTGTGCCGATCTGGTGGCCTGGCACAAATTCGTTGACGAGTTGCTGAAGCTGAGGGCTGTCCTTTCGCATCGCGAAGGCTATCTGCCCGTCTTCTTTCAAGACCACGTTCGGATGCAGCGTCAAATGGGGAAAGACCTTAGACCAGAAGTCCGCCCGGACGTTCAGGGTCGCGGTCGCAGGAATCAGGCCGGCGTTCACCATTTCCAGTAGATCCTCGTCCGTGAGGTTTGCGTCAGCCGCTTTGACCAGGATCGGGGGTTTGCCAGCCTTTTGAAACTGTTCACTCAAGTGCTGCAGATTTTCGTAATAAACCGTAAGCGGGTTGACGTACACAGTTTTGCCGCTTAATTCGTCGAGACTTGCCAGAGGCGGAGCCGTGGGCCCACTCACAATGACCTGTTTGACATCGGAATCGATAGGCGTGCTGAACAGTACCTTTTTTTCGCGCTCGGGGGTCACGATCACCCCGTAGCCAATCAGATCGCCGACCCCTTCCAAGAGTGCGTGTTCCAGCTGTTCCGGCCTGACGGGAATGAACTGGACAGTGATCTTTACCGCGCCGGTTTTGAGTTTACGGTTCGCGAACCGTTGAAACTCTTCGAAGGCTTCATAGAAAATTCCGCGCGGCAGGCCGCGATCGTAGAAAAAACCGGAATGGCTGGGCACGACGAGGACACGAATCGCGTGCCTCTTTTTCATGGCATCCAGATCGCCAAGATGCCGCGCAAAGGTCAGCGGTAATTCCAGGGACGGGGTCGATTGCGGAGGATCGGGAGGAGCAGTGGACGCCAATGGTTGTGGCGAGGGCGATTGAGACTTTTTCGCATCGTCCGAGCAGCCGTAACAGACAAGAACGGCCACCACGACGGCTGAGGTGAGCGCTAGCCTCAGAAAGATCTTGCTCATTTTGCTGAGCTCCTTCTCTACTTAAAACGAAATCTCCATTTGAGCAATCGCGTCCGTCGCGGCAAATGGCTCTTCATAAAGTACCGCTTCTTGGCTTGCGACGGAGGCAAAACGAGGACCATACGCCCAGCCCTGAATGGAGGGCGATCGCAGGCCAAAGACCGACGCTGAGCAGTCCGACACGGAAGTGCGCAAAGAGAAGTGTTAGAACAACGCCGAGGTCATAAAACAGAAGAGCCACGATCAGGCCTCTGGCGGCGCGGCATTGGCTGTCCTCGCGCGCCAGCCAGCAAGAGATTCCGAGCGTGAGTAGAGCAACTCCAGCGATGCGGGCCAGGGCGTTCCCTGCAGGCTCGGACATGCGAAGCCCGAACAGAAGAAAAACCAGCATTGCTGGGAATAGGATGAACGCGAGACCAGTAAATGCTTCCACGATTGATTTTGTGATGAGCAGGATCTTCGTAGGTTCCTCCGTTGCGCTAGGGGCAGGCCTTGCGTGCGGGACCCGACGATACTGGCACCCGGCGGTGGAGAGGTAAAGTGTCAAAAGTGACGCGCGCGGCGCGAACCCGGTCCTTCGGGCTCATTTCTTTTCCACAGAAAAGAAGAGATAGAGTGCCAAGCCTGCCGAATTGACGGACTGGTTCGGATGCTTGCCGGTATTGTTGTCGTGCTCGTAGTAGGTGCTGAATTGGACGTGCCGGCCGACAGGGAACAGGCAGCCCGCATAGAGAGAGGTGGTGCTCCACTTACTGTACTGGCTCTCGTAAAAAGGTTCGGCGGCGATATAGGGGATGAAGTGATAGGAGTGAATCGCCAAGGTGCGATCTAGAGTGAGTTTGTTGCGGTAGCGCCAGGTAAACTTGCTTTCCTTCCAGTCCAGATCGGCGCGGTTGCGGTCGGAAAGAAAGAAACCTGCACCCACAGGAAAGTTCAGAGTAGTCGCGACCAACATGCGATTTTCAGGGGACGCTCCGGGCGCGGTGATATAGCGATAACCGGCCTCCCAGACCAGGAACCTTTTCTTGCTGTCGTCCAAATCGAAAGACTTGACCTTCTTAAGTTTGAGCAGAGGTTTGAGATAGAACTGAAGGCTGGGACCGATAGCAAACTGGGTAGGGTCGCCGCCTTCGCGATCGTCCTTGGCCTGGAGATATGTTCGCAGCATGGAATTGAGGGTGAGATGTGCATCCACTTCTGGGAGAAACTGGGTGTCCTGCGCGTGGAGGGGTGAGGCCGCAAAACGGACGAGGAAGGCGCAGCTTAGGATTATTTTGGAAATTCGGGTCATGCTTTCGGACACATCGGTGAATTGGCTGAGGTCGTTCTAATGTGGGCTCTCTAATTTCTGAGCGCGCTAATTCCTGATGGAAGTTTCGGTGGGAGAGTAACTTCAGGAGGCGGCCCATGCGAGCCGCCCTCCGTGAAAGTAGTGCGCTGTTAGTTGCTGGGGCCTTTGGAGGCGGCTTCGGCCTCGGCCATTCTTTTGCCCATTTCGGCCTTGATCGCGTCGAGGTTGAAACTGGCACCGCGCTGCATCGGTGGGTAATCAAGGAAGGTTTGAATTTCTTTGCCGATGACCTGCTGGACGAACACGAAACGCCAGAATTCATACTTGAACCAATCGAAGTATTGCTGGGCACCGTCTTTGGTGCCGTTGTTGGGCCAACCGGCGCGCTCGAACGGATCGAGGCGAAGGTTGGTGATGTACGGCACGTCGGGATGAGTCTTTTCGCCGAGCCAACCAGCGGGTTGGTCGATGAAACGGAATTTGTAATCGTCGATGCGCACTGCGCCGACGGTGCTTTCGCCTAGGTAGAAGATCTCATGACGCGCCGACGGACCTTTTCCGGTAATAGCGGCCAGCTGGTTGTAGCCGTCGAGATGGTTCTTGTAGGTACGGTCACCGATGGCTTTGCCTTTTAGCAACTCTTCGGTGATGTTGGGATTGCCGGCGGCCGCCACGAAGGTGGGAAGCCAGTCCATGCCGGAAAAGATGCCGTTCTGCACGGAGTCTGCCGGGACGTGACCGGGCCAGCGGAGGATGGCGGGAACGCGGAAGCCGCCTTCGAGGACGGTGCCCTTGGACTGCGCGAACGGCGTCATACCCCCATCGGGCCAGGTAAAGAGCTCGGTGCCATTGTCGGTGGTGAACAAAACGATGGTGTTGTCGTCCTCACCCATGTCCTTGAGCTTATTCATCAAGATGCCCATATCGTCGTCGAGTTGCGCCATACCGGCTTCTTCTTCTGACCAGCCATTCTCAGCGGTACGCAGGGCTTCGTACTTGGGAGAGAGATGCGTGACGATGTGCATGCGAGTAGGGTTGATCCACACGAAGAAGGGTTTGTTGTCGCTCTTGGCCTTTTCCATGAACTTAACGGAGAGGTCGCGGATCTCGTCGTCCACCGTTTCCATGCGTTTGGGATAGAGCGGGCCAGCGTCTTCGATTTTTTGCTTGCCAACCTTGCCCCAGCGAGGCATATCAGTGGAGTCGTCTTTGTCGGTAGCCCAGCAATGAACCATGTTGCGGGGACCGACGACGTTCAAAAGATTCTGCGGGTAGTTGGGATGCGCGGGGTCTTCCATGGCATCGAGATGATACAAATAGCCAAAGAATTCATCGAAGCCGTGAACACAGGGGAGAAATTCGTTTTTGTCACCCAGGTGATTCTTGCCGAACTGGCCAGTGGCGTAGCCCATAGATTTCAGAACTGTGGCGATGGTTACAGCTTCGGCAGGCAAGCCGACGGAAGCACCCGCCTGGCCGACGGTGGTCATGCCGGTGCGAATGGGAAGTTCGCCAGTGATAAAGTTGGCGCGACCGGCCGTGCAGCTAGCTTCGGCGTAATAGTCGGTGAACAACATGCCCTCTTTGGCCAGCTTGTCGAGATTGGGGGTCTTGCCTGCCATCATGCCGCGATGGTAGGCACCGATATTCCACATACCGATATCGTCACCCATCACAACGACGATGTTGGGTTTCTTCTCTTGTGCTTTGGCGGGGGGTGGTGAAGTTGCACCGAACAGCGTCGCCACGGTCGCTAAAGCGAGACTAATTTTCCCAGACCATTTCATAGACACGCTCCTTTATCTTTCTCCGATTCCGAAAATTTTGGGCGGCCTGAACGGGTACACGAGGCACCTTCGCGAATCTTGCCGTGCCATGCTGCCCGTGGGGTCCGGGCAGCGTAATTGGCAGAAGTGACAATCAGAACGGCAAGCGGGCTGCCGCAGCCCCCAAAGGAATTATTTCCAGGGGCGGACGTTGGTAGCCTTGATGTACTGGTTGCCGTAACTTTCGATCTGGTATTGCCCTTTCTTCTTGTCGAAGCGGATTCTGGCGGCGGCCATGATTTGGCCGGTGCCAACGCCTTTAGCGTCGAGCTTCACCTGGAGATAACCGAAGGGATAGTCGGTGGTGCGACCGTTGTTGTAGAGCTCGAGAAAGGGCATAGTTCGGGCGGTAACAATGGTGATGATGGTGTCTGCTCCTTGCTGACGCTTGCGGGCCACGGCGATCTGGTTGCCAGTGGAGCCAGCGGCGTTAATGCGGCCTTTATCTTCCTTTTCGAGGGCGCGGCGCAGCGCGTCGGTGCCCTTGTCTTTGACGAGTTGCGCAAAGGCCTGGATCTCGTCGTCGGTGGTGTATTGGGTGATGCGAAAATCAAATTGCACAGTCTTGCCGCCGACGCCTCCGCCGGTGCCCATGGCTACGCCGGAATAGGCCTCGGGGGAGGGTTTGTCCTGCGTGGAGGCGGTGATGCAAAAGAACAAGAGCAGAAACGAGAGGGAGGTCGCGATGCGAGATAGCTTTGCGTTCATTCCGAATCTCCTGAGATGGACATGGCCACGGTAACCGCAGTTCGACTGATTATTCCGAGATACCAACCATAGAGGAGCTTGCGGTATGCGGTCGAGCACTAGAATTGTCAAAAGTGACAGTCTCGTCCTTATGGCGGTGTGGCTTGGGTGCCGGTCAGCGCAAGGCTTTCAACAGGTCACTCAAAACGACGGCTAGCGGGATTTGCGCCAAGACCATGGGAAGGGCGGGAATGGCGATGGCGGCCGCCAGGGTATACAACGCTCCCTTATCTACCAGGAGCGGGCTCATGTCATTGATGTTCTCGTAGGCACGTCCGAAATTGGCGAGGGTACTGCTTTCGGGGGCGGTGAGAAATTCGGGTTCATGACCGGCGCGGTGCGCAATCCATTTATCGTGGAACTCCTCACTGTGAAGCTGGCCGAGGATTCCGTACTCGAGAATTCCTCTGCGACGGAGTTCACCCAGGCGAGGAATAAAAAACGCCAGCGGCCCAAGGGCGATTGCGGCGATCAAAAGAATCAGAGCAATACCCTCTAATTTGAAGTCCATCAGATGCGCGCCGTGGTGCAGGATATCGTTGCGCCAAGTGGCTGCGACCACCGCTGTGGCGCTGAAAGCGATAGGGGCAAAGGCAGCTGAGGTTAAGCCGAGAAAACCCAAGCCACCATGCTGGTCCGGATGCGTAGCAACAAGGTTCAGATCGCTTTTCGAGAGTTTAAAGGCAAGAAAGGCCCACAGCAGCCATCTCCAGAGCGCGAGACCGAGCAAAAACTGAAAAATCGAAGTACCAACCACCACGGCGTACCAGCCCGCCGTCGTCAAGTGGAGTTCCCCGTGGGACCAATGCGACAGCCATGGAGATGTGTCCACTAAGCCTCGATATGAAGTGAGCGTGTGAATGATTAGTAGTAGCAACACGGCAAGTTCCGGCAGAAACGAGTCACGCACGCGGACCAGTCTAGTGATCACATTTTCCATGCGAGCTAGGTGCGAGGAGTCCAGAAGGCCGGCCTTGCGAATATGCCCGATGATGGCGCGAAAACGTGCGTCCATGAGGAGTTCGCCGACTAGCAAAGCGGGAACGGCAAGGAGTAAGCGGGAATATACACGATAGTCCCTTATGAGGGACAGCAAACCTTCCGGGTGGAAAAGTGCGGTGAGCAGAAACAACGGCAACCAAGTAACGACGATGAAAAAAATAATGCGGCGTGGAAGGTTCCAGCGATTCGGACGGATGAGTCCAACCGCTTTCTGCGCCCGGTAGAATGGGCCACCGCGGACGAGGGAAACTTCGGCCGCAGGTTGTGTGGAGGCGGAATCAGGTTGCGCGTCCATAAGAATTTTGTCTCCATCAACCCCTAAAAGACAAGATAAGCGCCCCTGAAGAATTGAGAAACTTCGAGGATTAAGAAGGGCGGAGCGATTCTCCCTGCGCCAAGCGCCGGCAGATGTCTTTCACATCTTGATCGATGTGGTGCCAGAATTTTTGCAGACCGCTGCAGAGGTAGTTGAGTCCGGGCTGTCCGTCGCGCGTGCGGAGCAGGCGATTCTTGGGACACTCGCCATTGCAGGCGAACAGAAATTGGCACTCGGTACATTGGCGGGGAAGGGAATTGAACTTGGCGAAACCAAACTTCTGTTGTTGATCGGAAAACACCATGCGGGAGCTGGAAGTTTCCAAGATGTTGCCGAGCTTGTATTCGGGATAGACGTAATGGTCGCAGGAGTACAGATTGCCGTCGTGCTCCAGGGCCACGCCTTTTCCGCAGAACTCGTGGTAGATGCACAGTTGGGAGTCCATCCCCTTCCATTGGGCGACGGCGGTTTCAAACAGATTGACGAACACTTTGCCGATGTCGCGGCGAACCCAGTCATCCCAGACTTTGCAGAGGAAGTAACCCCAATCGTCGGGATCCACGGACCAGTCCGTGACAATGGAATCCGGAGTGCCGGGATGCGCGGCGGGGGAATCCTGGATTGGCAGCGTGGCCGGATCCCAGTTCTGAGGAGCAACGTGCTGAAATACTTTTGCTTCGACGCAAGGAATAAACTGAATCTGGCGGGGGCGAATTTCGTTTTTCAGAAAGCGGTATACGTCGAGCGGACGTTTGGAGTTCACGCGATTGACGACGCAGAGAACATTGAAGGGAACCGCGTGACGATGAAGCATTTGCGCTGCGGCGAAGACTTTGTCAAACGTGGGCTGGCCATCTTTGGCTACGCGATAGCGATCGTGTAACGGTTTGGGGCCATCCAGGCTGAGGCCGACAAGGAAGCCGTGCTGCTTGAGGAACGCGCCCCATTCGTCATTGAGGAGCGTGCCGTTGGTCTGCAGATCATTCTCGATTCGCTGGTTGGGCTTCTTGTATTTTTGCTCCAACTCGATGACCTTGCGGAAAAAGTCCAGTCCCATGAGAGTTGGTTCACCGCCCTGCCAGGAAAAGACCACTTCGCCGCGATCTTGCCCCTCGATGTACTGGCGGATATGAGTTTCCAGGATTTCGTCGGAAATGCGGAACTGGTTGGAGCTGCCGAGGAGATCCTTTTTGTGGAGATAGTAGCAGTAGGTGCAGTCCAGATTGCAGACGGGCCCGATGGGCTTGACCATCGCGTGGTAGGCAGGGTGCGAACCGGCGGGAGCGGGCCAAGCCGACAGCGCCGAAGATGGAGATTGGTGCTCGGTCACGACAGGTTAGCTCATTCGTGCGGCCGCGGATTCCCGTCCGAGGAACGGCACACACAGCCTGGATGCAGGCTTTTTCCTGAGACGGGCGGTGGGGCCGATCGTTTGACTCCAGCGCTCGTCCCAGATTCTTTAGGTCGGCTAATAATGGGCCGAACTGTGGCGAAACGTAATTGTCAAAAGTGACAGCCAGTGCGGGCGTATGCGGGATGGGGATAGGGCAGTAAAACGGAAGAAGGAAATCCAGAAAGCAGGCTAATTGCCGTTCAGGGCGTCGGGTTGGGAGGGAAAATGAGAGACAAACTCACGGTTTGCCAAGGCCTCATTGATGGCGGGAATTAGGTCTGCTTCCATAAGCACTTTTACCACATAGCCCAGCCCCCCGGCGGCAAGGCAGGTCGCGAGGATATCCGCGTCCTCGTGAACGGTGAGGAACACGACTTTGGCCCGCGCGCCTCGGCTCCGTAGTTCGCGAGCGACCTCAATCCCACTCATGCCTGGCATAGAGATATCCAGAACGGCTATATCGGGGTCGAGCGTCATAATTGCTTCTAATGCATGCAATCCGTCGGAAGCTTTGCCGACGATTTCGAACGAGTCCTCGAGCAAGCGTGTCACCGCAGTCAACACGGGAGGAAGATCATCAGCGAGTACGACGCGACTTACGGTCATCACAACTTACCTCGGAACTGTTTTTCAGTTCCACCTGGGATGGCGATCGACAGCAGGTCGGGCTGCTTCGCCAGTTGCTGCATGGAGCCCATTTCCCGGAGGTGCAGCTAAACGTCTACCTTCAAGCTGCGCGTGATTCGCGCCGTTGCCTATTGGTAGAAATTACAATGGGAGAAGTTCGGAGAAGCTAGATCGAAATGATTCTGCGTTTGATGGCGTACTGGACCAAATCGGCATTGGTGTTCAGTTGCAGTAGTTCCATAACGGCATACTTGTGAGCGGCAACGGTGCGCTTGGTGATCTTAAGGATGGACGCGACTTCCTTCATGGAATGCCCTTCCGCTAGTAGCTGGATGACCTCGCGCTGCCGAGCGGTGGGCTCCGCAGCGTGCTCACGAGCCTTGGGATCCCGCAGCGAAATGTGCGCCTGGCCCTCCGCCGCCCTGGGTGTCACGTACAAACCACCTTTTAGCACTTTGTCGATGGCATCCGTCAATTCGAATGCCGCGGCCTGCTTCAATACGAACGCCGAAGCACCCGCGCGGAACGCTTCTCCGACCAGGTCAGGATCTTCGTTCATGGTCATGAAGACGATCTTCACATTCGGGGCGCTGTGCTTGATTTGGCGCGCGGCATCCAGCCCGTTCAGTTGGGGCATGGCCACATCGACAACGACAACGTCGGGTCGCAGCTTCTGGGCGGTTTCGACGAGCGCGCGTCCGTTGCAGACTATACCTACCACCTCGAATCGCGGCTCCAAGAGGCGTTTTAGCGCGTCCGCCAGCATTTGATGATCATCTGCAATCAGGACTCGCGTTCGTTGCAGCATTTTACCTCCCCACAGCCTGGGTTTTCTCCTGTACGGGGTCTGCCGCAGCTGCCACCGGCACCTCCGCGATAATCTGGGTTCCGCAATTGGGGCGAGACTGCAACAGAAGTTGGCCCCCGACGAGCCGGAGCCTCTCGCACATTCCGATGAGGCCAATTCCGGTTTCCGGCTTCTGATCGGAAGGATTGAACCCAATGCCTGAATCGGAGACGGTCAGGGTGACAGCATTCGCGCTGGCTACGAGTGCAATGTGCGCCTCGGCGGCATGGCTATGTTTGACAACGTTGTTGAGGGCTTCCTGCGCAATGCGGAACAGGCATAAAGCCACGTCTTGCGAGATTCTGAAAGGTAGGTCATTGCTGGTGAAGTGAACCTGAATTCGGTACTTCTCGCTTATTTCTTTGCAAAGACCATGGAGCGCCGATACGAGACCGACGTGCTCCAACCTGCTGGAGTGCAGTTCGTGAGAGAGGGAATGGAGATCGGTAGAAAGTTCTCGAATTCCCTTCAGCATTCCGTGCACATGTTCGTGTTCTGCTCCCTCGGTGGGAAGTCTCTTCGACAATTGTGCGAGACCGATGCCGAGGAGGGCGAGGCGCTGGCTGAAATCGTCGTGTAATTCCCGGGAAATGCGGGCGCGTTCCTCCTCCTGGGCGTGAATCAGGCGGCCGGCCAGAGCTTGCAGCGATTCCCTGGCTTTGCGACGCTCGGTGACATCGACACCGATGCCACCGACAAAAACGTGCCCGGAAGCGTCGTGAAACGGGAACTTATACGCGAGCCAAATGCAGGGATTTCCTTGGTGATCGATGGATTCCTCGGAGAATTCGATAGGATAACCGGCCAGCAGGGCGTCTTGGTCGTTTTTCGTGAATTGCTCGGCGATGGCGCGCGGGTAAATATCGAAGTCGGTTTTGCCAAGGCGGTCGCGCAACTGGATGCCGAAGTGCTTTTCGTAAGTTTCATTGACGTAGATATAGTGGCCGCGTTGATCCTTCATCCAGGCGACCGCCGGGCTGTGGTTCATGAACAGGCGGAAACGTTCTTCGCTATCGCGCAAGGCTTGTTCGGCTTCCTTGTGGGCAGTGATGTCGCGGACGATCTTAGAGGCGCCGACAATCACACCGGAAGAATTCATCAAAGGGGAAACCGTCAATAAGACCCGTAGTCTCTTTCCGTCCTTGGTGACCCGAGAGGTTTCGCAGTGGTGAATCCGTTCACCGGATCGGATGCACTGCAGGATGTAGGTTTCTTCGTCTCGGAGATCCTCCGGGATGATGAGGGTGACGGGCCGTCCGATAGCTTCTGCGGCGGAATAACCGAATAAATGCTCGGCGCTGGGATTCCAACTGGAGATGATGCCATTCAGATCCTTGGAGACGATGGCGTCATCGGAGGATTCCACGATGGCCACCATGCGCTCCTGATTCTCCCGCAACGCGGTCTGCAGTTCTTTTTTCTCGGTGACGTCGGTAGCGATGCCGAGCATGTGCGCTGGTCTAGCGTCGGCGGAATATTGGAATTCCCCTTTAGCGGTGACCCAGCGTAGAGTGCCGTCGGGCCAAAGGACGCGAAATTCCCCGTGGTACAAGGTGTGATTTTTTCTCGCCTCGGTAACCGCGGCCGAGACTCGCTGGCGATCCTCCGGGTGAACGTAACGCTGGAAGAAGTCGGCGGCGCGCTCGACATAGGTCTCGGAATCGATGCCGAAGTTCGTCTGCAGGTCGCCAAACCAAGAAACGTGGCTGGTGTTGAGATCCCAATCCCATCCCACCGCTTTGGCGGATTCCATGGCCAAACGGAGGCGTTCATGGGCAGAACCGAGCGTGGCTGCCAATTCACTCTTGGCGAGATATTCTTTAATGAAGGCGGCGCTGGCCAGGCAGACGATAGCGGCGACGGCCACCAACATGCGCAACGTGCGTCGATCAGTTACCCCGTCGCTGCGGAGCAACTCCCAGACAATCGGGATCGAGATGAATACCACGATGAGCATGGCCCAAGCGGAGGCTTGCGAACGTTGGTTGCTTTCGGCGTGGGCGGGTCTTCGTTCGGTTACCGCTAACTGCCGAGCTCGCAGTGGAATCCATACAAACCAGCAGACGGCGGCCGTGAGGCCTACACCGTAGAGCCTTCCGTAGACGTAGCCGCCAGAGTCGATCGCGAGATTGGCCATCGCGGAGCTTAAAGCGTACAGGGTTGACGCGCCTAGCAGATGTAGATAGATCTGCTTCCAGGGGGCGCGTGCGCTGACGCTTAAGATCCCCGCAGCAAGGATAAGTGTCCAATTTTCCAGCAAGTAGAGAGAGTCAAAGGTTAAAGCGTAGCCAGCGGCGCTGGAGAACAGTTGGTACGGAAAGACAACATAAAAATAAAGGAAGCCCCAGAAAATGAATATGAGAAGGGAGTTTAATGCCTGGGGGTAGAGTTTACGTTCCGAAACATCACGATGCGGAAGCGTGGCCAGCGCCCCCATGAGCAGTGCGACATGCAGAAACAGCACGGGATCGGCAATGGAGTTGTCGGGCACGTCGGCGTGAACAACAAACTCGTAATACAGGAAAATCCACTGATCCAGGGCCCAGAGGCCATAGGCGGCCGCCAGTAGCACCCAGAAAGGCCGGTGCTTTAGCGTGTTCTGGAATCCATTTCGGAGGGCCAAGCCGGCGGCCAAGAGGAGAAGAAGAAAATAAGGAATACCGCTATGGGCCAGCAGAAAAGATTCTGGTTTCAAAAGCAGAGAAAGAAGGGCTTTGGCAACGACAATTCCGATCAGTGCCACCGGCCAAAGAGAGAGCGCCGGGACCAATCGATGATTGGCGAAACGGCGAAAGCGTTCGGACACAGCAGTAAACAGCCTTGCTCCAGCAAGGTAGAGGTGAAGGCGAACTCCAACGTACTTACCAGCCCTCGGCGAGAGAGCGGCCATAGCAACCTGTCTTCAGGGCGGACGTACGGAGCGATGTAACGTTCAGCCAACGTTCGGAGACGAAAAAGACAGCTCCGGATGGGCAATCACGAAGACTCTTACAGATGCTCCATGGGCAGTGGAGTACAGTTAGTTTGACCGGATCACGTCAGAGAATGTCCTCAGATTGACACACGATCAATCTCCGCAATTGGCGATATGGTAGCAAATACTGCGATTGATATCCATGGAACACTGTGACGGACGTCATACGCGCCTTTTGCCCCCTGGCCTTGCCGCTAGACAGCCGCCCAGCCCGACAGATGTTCCCCTCTCTGCCAAGACGGCCGGGTAAATTGCTGGGATTGTTAGTTCTGACAATTCTCTGCGGCACCCGTGCGGGTCATCCTACCAGCTACGGTTTGAAACCGCCTTAAGGGGGATTCCATGCGATTTGCGGCCCTAAGCCTTTTAGCATTAGCCTTGCTGCCTTTACCCATGCGAGCGCAAGGTCCGGTTTTTGAGATTCTGACGACCGAGAGTAATGTTCAGTTTTCCGTAAAAGCGTCGGTCGCCATCGCCGGCCAATTTGACAAGTGGGAGGCGACGTTAACGTATCCGTCGACGGACGCAACGTCAGGAGTCTTAGACATTAAGATTCAAGCGGACTCCGTGAACACGGGAAGTGGCATGAAGAACGACAAGCTGAAAGGCAAAGATTTTTTTGACGCCAGTGAGAACCCATACATCACGTTTCATTCCACCAAAATTGTGCAGACCGGCCCCACCACCTTTGATGTTCAGGGAACGTTCACTATACGGGGAGTCTCAAAGCCCGAAACTCTAAACCTCACGATTTCTGGGAAGGGAACAGGCTCGGGCGAGATCAAGGGGACCATGGCTTTTGACCGCAAAGAATTCGGTATGAATAGTGGCATTCCCTTCATTAAAATTGCGGACCGAGTGGAAGTTACCGTGGCGCTCAAGGGCAAGAAGATCAGCGGGCCGCCACTGGTTTTCAAGGAATAGGACCTAATGGGAATGGCAAAGGAAAAGGCCGTTCGCGAGGGTGCCGCTCCCGGCAGAGCACTGCCGGGCCATCCAGCGAACAAGAGAGTTGTGCATCGCGTTTTGAGTTTATTTTTCGTCGCCGCGGTCACCTGCGTGAATTGCCTGCAATTTGCATCGATTCGACTACAAGCCAGAGCGCAGGAGCCGTCTCACTCTACGGTCACCTTTGGCCCGACGGTCGCTAACAAGCAGCCGGCACCGGGCCCTGCGCCGAAGGGAATGGCCTGGATTCCTGGCGGAGAATTTTCCATGGGCGCACAGGACGCCATGGATATGAACGCCGTAGGGATGCAGGCAACTCGGGATTCCCGGCCGATTCATCGCGTCTACGTGGATGGATTCTTCATGGATAAGACGGATGTAACGAACGCACAGTTCGCAGCGTTCGTGAAAGCCACCGGCTATGTGACCATCGCGGAAAAGACTCCCACGGCCGAGGAGTTTCCTGGCGCGCCGCCCGAAAATCTCTATGCCGGGGGAGTGGTGTTTTCGCCGCCCAAACATGCGGTCGCATTGAACGATCACTTTCAGTGGTGGAGTTACGTGAAAGGCGCGAATTGGCGTCACCCGACGGGCCCGCAAAGCTCGATCAAAGGAAAAGAGAATTACCCTGTGGTACAGGTTGCGTACCCGGATGCCGAAGCGTACGCGAAGTGGGCGCACAAGCGTTTGCCGACGGAAGCGGAATGGGAATTCGCTGCGCGCGGCGGTATTGCGGGGAAGCCTTATGTCTGGGGAGAAAAATTCCGGCCCAACGGAAAGTGGATGGCCAACACGTTCCAAGGGCATTTTCCCGAGAAGGACACGGGCGCGGATGGATTCGTTGGATTGGCGCCGGTGGCGCAATATGCGCCGAACCAATACGGTCTTTACGATATGGCGGGAAACGTTTGGCAATGGACGTCAGATTGGTACCGGCCCGATTACTACTCCATGCTGGCGCAGCAAGGTGGAGTGGCGCGCGACCCAAAAGGCCCGGACGCTCCGTACGATCCGGCCGAACCCAGCGAGAAGAAGAAAGTGCATCGTGGCGGGTCGTTCCTATGCACGGATCAGTACTGCTCCCGCTACATGGTGGGGACGCGCGGGAAGGGCGAAGTGAGCACCGGCACGAACCATCTCGGTTTTCGCTGTGTGGTAGACCCCGGGGTAAAGAACTGAACAGGAGATCGCGAAGCGCAATGGCTGTCTCTTGGGCGGGTTGGGGTGTGCAGCGAATGTGGAAGTGGTCTGGGATTCGGAGCGAATTTACGAAATCGCGGAAAACGGAGAGCAAACGATGATGCGTGAATCAAGAAATAGATTGGCAAGAATCGGCATAGGGTTGGTGTTGGCGCTGCTGGCGTGCAGTGTGACGCGGGCCCAGGATGTGACAACGAACTCCATGCCGGGGACGGACTTCACCAAGTACCACAGCTACAAATGGGTCACGATCGAGGGCGCATCGTATCCCAATCAGATTGTGGACACACAAATCAAGCAGTCCATCGATGCGCAACTTGCCGCTAAGGGACTGACCAAGACGGACGGGGACAAAGCCGATCTCTACGTCGGTTACCAGGCTTCTATCGATCAAGAGAAACAGTGGAATGCCTATGGAATGGGGGGCGGAGTGCGTTGGGGAGGCGGAATGGCGACGGCCACGAGTTCCGTCATCAAGGTGGGAACCCTGGTTCTGGATATGTATGACCCAACGACGAAACAATTGGTGTGGACGGGACGAGCGACCAAGACGCTTGATAACGGAGCGAATCAGGAAAAACAGCAAAAGAACCTGGATAAGGCGATGCAGAAACTGTTGAAGAATTTCCCGCCGAAGAAGAGTTAGCGGCGTCAGTTAGCGCGCGGGCGATGCCGAGCGGTGAATTCAAATGACAAACAAGGAGAATGGAAATGAAGAATAAGATGATGGCGATGGTGGTATTGGTGGCGGGCGCCTGGTTGCTGGCGGCTCCGGCGGGGCGCGCGCAATCGGCGGCCAAATCGGATTCCCCGACGGTGACCGATCAAGACATACAGTTGTTGCGTCAGGATCTGCGTTCCAACAAGAAACAGTTCATCGCGGCGAATTTGAAGCTTACGGATGCAGAAGCCACAAAGTTCTGGCCGGTATACGATCAGTATGCCGCGGAAATGACTAAGCTGGGCGACCAGAAGTATGCGCTGATTAAGGAATACGCTCAGAATTTTGGAACACTAAACGATGCGCAGGCACAGACGTTGCTGAATCGTTCGTTGGCCTTGGACGAAGCGACGGCACAACTGCGCATCAAGTACGTGCCAATCATTAATAAAGTGCTGCCGGGCACGAAGACCGCCACGTTCTTTCAAATCGATCGCCGGCTCAGCACTTTGATCGACTTGCAACTGGCATCGCAAATTCCCCTCGTGCAACAGCAAAACTAAACCGAAACTCGCGGCGGGCGGGCCCGCGTAACCCGAGGACCATGGCACAGTGCTCAGTTGTAGCGCCACGGATTGTCCAGTACAGTCTGGCAATCCGTGAGCCCGGCGCCTGCGCAGGGTTGCGTAAAATCAGGAGCACTCAAATGTCGCTGAGATCGCGAGTCGCATTGGTCTTTCTATTTTCTGGTCTCTGGTGGCTGGCCAACAGCGCCTCCTGCGCCGCGAAGGTCAGCCGGCACGACACGGTCATCATGAAAAATGGCGACCGCCTCACGGGAGAAGTGAAGCGATTACAAGAAGGGGTTCTGTACATCCAAACGGATTACTTCTCGGGATCCGTCGGCGTAGATTGGCTGCAGGTTGAAAAAGTCGAGAGCAAAGCGACTTTCCAGATCGTCTTGAGCAACGGGAAGCGCTTGACGGGCTCGATTTCGAAAGTCGAAGCCACGGCGGCGCCAGGCAAAGACGTTATTGTCCATGCGGAGGGTCTGGAAGTGCCTATCGCCGGGGGCGAAGTTGTCGAGATTGAGTCGCAGAAGCAGAACTTCTGGCGCCAACTGAAGGGCAGCATCGACCTCGGCTACAACTACACGAGTGGCAACAGTCAGTCTTCGCTCAACTCGTCTGCCAGCGTCGAGTATCCCAGCGCAAAGTGGGCTGCCGGGGCATCGTACACGGCTTCCTTCAGCGGTCAATCCGGGGGCACTGCCACCAACTTGTTCGAAGTGCAGTCGTACGGAGAGCGCTTTCTAAATCGCAATTCCTATTTGGTTGGACTCTCCGATTTTCTGCACAGCTCGGAACAGGATCTGGTTTTGCGCACGACACTTGGCGGAGGCTACGGGCGCTACTTTATCCGAAACAACCAAAACGCTCTCCGCTGGTTTGCTGGCGCGGATTTCACAGAAGCGGATTATCAATCCGGACTCGAGCAACCGACTCAGCGAAACGCAGAGTTGCTGCTCGGAGCTGAATATCAACTGTTTCATTTCGATCGCTACACATTGGAATCCCAGGCTTTGGTGTTTCCGGGCCTATCGGATTTTGGACGCATCCGCTTTACCACCACGGATGTTTTCAAGATCAAGCTGTCTAACAATTTCTACTTGAACTTTTCGTTCTGGGACAATTTCGACAGCCGGCCGCCGCTGAACGCAAGTAAGAACGCGCAAGGCATAAGCACGGGACTGGGTTGGACATTCTGAGGATGCCGCAACGGGGACGCCTTGACCGCCAAAGATGAAACCAGGATACGGATGCGTTGTTGAGAACGACGGAGCATTGAACCAGTAGTTGGATGGGATGGGATCGACGGAGGAACGCCTTGAGAAAGAAACCAATGTTGTTGGCGGTCATCGTATTGAGCCTGGCGCTGGCATCGGTTGCCGCGCCGAAACTTGAGTTCAGTTGGAAGAACCCAAGCTACACGGGCGGAGCCTTCCAGAATATTTTGGTGCTGGCGCTGAATGGGAAAGCCGTGAACCGAGCCGAATTTGAAGACGAGTTGGTGGCAGCAATCTCTCGCCCGGGCACCAAGGCATTTCCCAGCTACGAATTCATGCCGCGGCCCGATCTGACCCCAATCGACATGAACGACATGCGCGAGTTGGTGAAGGAACAGAACTTCGACGCTATCGTGGTGGCCCGGTTGACCAAGAAAGATACGAAAACCACATATGTACCTGGGCAAGCGTACACACCGTTCCCCTATTACGGGACTTTCTACGGCTACTACGGCGCGTTAGCCCCGGTGATTTACACGCCGGGCTATATGGAAACCGAAAAGGAAGCGCAAGTGGAGGTGAATTCCTATTCCACGGCAAAGCACGATGGTGAACTGGTGTGGACGGGAACTACCAACACCTTCGACGTAGGTTCGGTGAAAAAGATAATCAAAGACCTGGTGAAAGTGGTGTCCAAGGAGCTGGAGAAACAAAACGTTATTCCGGTGGAATCGAAGTAGGGGACGAGACCGCGCCGTTTCCACTGTCACTTTTACCAATGGGCAAACTCCGAGCAATCAGGTAGTTTTGGTGGGGGAAGTTTGATTACTCAAAAAGCCAGACGAAGTTTGGAAGGTAGGTCGGGCGATTTGCCGGCACGCCTGAGAGTTTTGTGCGCACACCAAAGCTGGAGGGTTCCTGAGTGAGAGGTTCTATGAAGCGAATGCAGTCTTGCATGTCATTGTTTATGTCATTTCTGCTGTTGAGCGGGACTTCAGAATTGCTCGGCTGCGGGAGTAAGGAAGCAACATCCGCGTCCGCGAATCAGCAACAAAGCGCGGACAGCCCGGCGCAGCAGGCACCTGTTGCATCGTCTGGTCAAGATCCTCAGGCAGCCCCAGCAGCGCCGCAAACGCAGTTGCCGGAAGTGAACTTGACGGCCGATGGACTCGACGAGCTGCTAGCACCCGTAGCCCTATACCCCGACCCGGTGCTGGCGGTTCTGCTGCAAGCTTCGGTGAATCCGCAGGAAGTGATGGACGGCGGAAACTGGCTGGTGCTGGACGAAAATAAAGACCTGAAAGAAGCGGCGCTGGATCAGGCTTCCAGCAAAGCGGGTTTCACTCCCGTTATGCAAGCGTTGTTGCACTACCCCACCGTGATGGATTTGATGTGCACGCAGTTTGACTGGACCAAGCAATTGGGCGCGGCCTATCAAGGAAATCCGAAAGCGGTGCTGGAATCCGTGCAAAGATTGCGGGCGCAGGCCGTGGACAATGGCGCGCTGAAAAGTTCTCCGCAAATGACGGTGGACGTCAAGCAAGACCAGGGCAAGGAAGTCGTGGAGTTGAAGCCGACCGATCCGAAGGTCGTCTATGTGCCGCAGTACGATCCCACCCGTGTGTACTCCACAACTACGACGACCACGACTCCGGGAGGCACCACTACAACCACCACTACATCCAGTGCGCCGGCGACTTCGAGCAGTAATTCCACAACGGTGGTGCAAGAGCAGAAGTCGGGCGTAAGCACCGGAACCGCAGTGCTGATTGGACTGCTGTCGTTCGGCGCGGGAATAGCCGTCGGCGCGGCCATCAGTAACAACAATTATTACTACCCGGCGTGGGGGTATGGAGGCGTATGGTACGGGCCGAGACCGTATTACCCGCCGATTTACCATCCGGTGTACTACGGAGGCTGGCACGGCGGCTACAATTACAACCGGCCGGTACACTACGGCAACAACAACATCTACATCAACAACAGCAATAATTATTACAACCGCTTCAACAACAACAATAATCTGAATCCCGGTTACAAACCGAGGCCGGTGCCTTACAACAACAATAAGAATGGTGTGTACGCCAGGAGCATGGGAAATACGCCGGGCGGGAATAAAGGCGTGAACTATCGACCAGCGCAGACACCGAATAACGCGAACAGGCCGACCACGTATCAGGGGAACCGCCCGACCAACACAGCGAACACCAACGCCCGTCCATCGACCGGGAACGTGCAGAATCGGCCGGGGACCGCGGGCAATGCGGCGAACGGCGCGCAACGGCCAAGCACGGGCAACAATGCGAATAACTGGAAAGGACAGACCACGTACCAAGGAAACAAGGGCGCAAGCGCTGCGAACAACGGGCAGGCCCGGCCATCCAACATGGCGGGTAGCGCGAACAACCGGCCCACTACCGGAAATGTGCCGGCAAGAAATCCCTCCGGTGATCGTGGATACGGACAAACAGGAGGAACACGGCCGACCACTGGCAACACGCCGACCGCAAGACCTTCTACAGCCAATGCGAATGCGTCCAGGCCGGCGACCGGTTCTCAACCAACCTCGCGCCCGACGCCGCAACAGGCGAGTCGCCCACAGTCTTCATCGGGCGGTGGGGCGTTTGGCGGAGTGAGCAATCCGAAAAGCGATCGAGCCGCAAGTAATCGTGGCCACGCCAGCATGGGTGCGCAATCCAAGCCGGCGGCCGCGGGCAGAAAGAAGTAACGATGAACCAGAGAACTCTCGAGAAGGATAAAAAGAAAATGAACCCAAGAACGTTTCTGGTGATCTTTCTTCCTGCCATCTTGTTATTTGCCGGGCTGGCGAACGCTGCCGATCAGAAGACCTTTGCGACTCCGGACGAGGCGGTGAAAGCTCTCGTGCAAGCCTCCAGCGACGGCAACCAGGAAGAAATGCTGGCGATATTCGGGGAAGATGGCAAGGAACTGGTCTATTCCGGCGACGCGGTGCAAGACAAAGCGCATATGGAGCGTTTCGTGAAGGCCTACAATACCAAGCACGAACTGGTGGCCGAGGACGACAACACACGAATCCTGCATGTAGGTCCGAACGACTGGTCAATGCCGATTCCTCTGGTGAAGGATGGAGGGCAGTGGAGATTTGACGTTGCCGCCGGAAAGCAGGAATTGTTGTTTCGGCGAATCGGGCACAACGAGTTGGGAGCCATAGCGGCTTGCCGCGGGTTCATTGATGCGCAGAAAGATTACGCCGCGGTTGGACACGACGGTTTGCCCGCGGGAATCTACGCGGCGAAATTGATGAGCGATCCCGGCAAACAGAATGGTCTTTACTGGGAGACCAGCGAGGACGAGCAGGCCAGTCCGGCAGGGCCCTTTCTTGCGAAGGCCAGCGCCGAGGGCTATGGAGGCTCGAAGGAAACCGAACCGTACCACGGTTATCTGTACCGGATCTTGAAGGCACAGGGAGCGGCGGCGAGAGGCGGAGCGAAAAGTTATCTCAGCGATCAAGGGCTGACCACAGGAGTAGCGCTGGTTGCCTATCCTGCGCAATACAAGGTAAGCGGCGTGATGACGTTCATCATTAACCAGCGAGGGATCGTGTACCAGAAAGACTTGGGAGACGACACCTCGGCTCTCGCCGCAGCGATGACGGATTACAATCCTGATAGCACGTGGACGAAGGTCACAGAGTAACCGAATCTTTTACTGGCTGAAAGCAGCAGGAATCCGCGACGAAGCACACGCGGAGCCGTTCACCTGTACAACGCGGCTTGTACGTACGGCATTCTGGCGATGAAGTCGGAAGCACTGGAACAATGCGGCGTTCCACGGACGCCGGATATTTTACAATGCGGATCGGTGCTCGAAAGATCCGGATCTGAAAATCCTGCACGACAGCCCCTAAGAAGCTAATCGCGGAACGCACACCCAGACCCAGTTGAAGTTTCCTTGCGGTCAAAATCAGGATACTGCCGATGCGCCAGCCGGATCTTCGAAAAGTTCGTAAACCTCGGCAAGCTTTCCATGAATCGTAAGTTCCGCAGTAAGGAGATCGGCCACAAGTTCGATCTTGCGAAAGAGCGTGGAATGTTTGGCGCGCGAGCCTGCCAGAACCACAATAGTAGTAAATGTCTGTTTGGGTTGCCGCACATGGGTGTACCAGAAACATAGCGAGAGCTTTCGCGTGGGGCCTGCGGCATGTTCGCTGGGGTAGGGAAGCGGCCGATCCGCCAAAAGCAAGTGAAAGGTTTCGCCGTCTGAACGGGAAATCATGGGCAGGCCCTCGCAAAGACGACCGAGGACGGCCTGCTGCCCGGTAACGGTGCAGTGCGGACACACGTTGAAATTACGATAAGGCACCTGGAAAACACCAACTGATGAGGTGGTCACAGAGAATCTCCACTCCGGTGAACCGAGATCTGCACTTCGCGAGGGCCGCATCCCGAGGGGGAGACAACTTGGACGACACTATAAATAATACGAAGTAACGTGTCAGTCAAGTCTTATAGTTTATAGCTTGTGCAAAACCTACTGAGCTACTTTGTGGGTTGTACCAGCGAGCACGCGGTTTGTAACGCGCGATCAATTTCAGAATCGAGGAAATGAAGTTCGCGAAGGATGGGACGATTGTGCTCGCCAAGCAGCGGCGGCGGCAAGCGATATTGCACGGGCTGGCCTTCCAGACGGACAGGGTTGGCGATACTGCGGACTGCGTTGAGCGTGGGATGTTCGAGTTCAATGATGAGGTTACGGGAAAGTGTTTGCGGATCGTTCAGAGCTTCGCCGACGGTTTGTATCGGCGCGGCGGGAATGTCTGCAGCGAGAAGGCGGCGGACCCAGTCGGAAGTGGGTTGCTTGGCGAAATGTTGTTGCAGCAAAGGGACGAGAAAATCGCGATGCTGCGTGCGAAGAGCATTGCTGGCGAAGCGCGGATCGGTTCCGAGTGCAGCTTCCAGATCGAGAAGCTTCAAAAGTCGAAGCCACAACGGCTGAGTACCGACGGCGAGGACAAAGGAGCGTTTATCGCTGCCTTGAAACAACTGGTAAGGAACGATGCTGGCGTGAGCGTTTCCCCAACGCTCGGGCGATACGCCGGCGTTCAGAAAATTGCTGCCGATGTTCGCGAGCCAGGTGAGTTGAGAGTCGAACAAAGCCATGTCGAGGAAGTCTCCCTTGCCGGTGCGCTCGCGCGCATACAGAGCGGCAAGAATTCCCACGGTGGCGTACATGCCCGTGGTGAGGTCGGCGATGGCGATGGGAAAGCGCATCGGCTCGCCACCAGGTTCGCCGGTGAAACTCATCACTCCCGCTTCCGCCTGCGCAATGATGTCGTAGCCTGGATGGCCGGCTCTTGGACCAGTGAGGCCATAGCCGCTGATGGCGCAATAAATTAGACGAGGATGTTTCGCGCGAAGGCGGGCAGGATCGATGCCGCGTTTTTGCAGAGAAGCGAGCGAGGGTTGATTACAGAGGAAGACATCGGCATTGGCCAACAAGCGCTGCAGGATTTCCGCGCCGAGGGGATCATCGTAGTTCAACGTGATAGAACGTTTGTTGCGATTGGTGGCGAGAAAATAGGCAGTTTCCGTGCCGATGAAAGGCGGACCCCAGGTGCGCGACTGATCGCCTATGCCGGGGCGCTCTATTTTGATGACTTGGGCGCCAAAATCGCCCAACAACATGGCGCAATAGGGTCCGGCGAGAGCTTCCGTAAGTTCGACGACCTGGATTCCGTCGAGCAGAGTGGACATGAGACTGAATTATAGCGAAACGACCGGCTCCCGCGCGTGTGCAATGGTAAAGAACACAAAATGGCAACTCCGCTTGCTTGGCGAGAGATGTTCTCAGACAATATAAAGTTTCCAGAAGGATCGGAAGCCCAATAGGAAGAACAAGCGCGGCGCTGGACGGAGATCCAGAAAACGATGGCCAATCCGGCACACCCACCTAAACGATTTGTCGCCTACTTTTCGATGGAAATCGCGTTGGAAAACGCCATGCCGAGCTACAGCGGAGGCCTGGGCGTTCTAGCCGGCGATACGATTCGAGCCGCCGCGGATATACGACTACCGATGGTGGCAGTGTCGCTGCTGTATCGCAAAGGATTTTTCACGCAAAGGCTGGCGGAAGACGGTATGCAGAGCGAAGAGCCAGTGGAATGGGAGGTCGAGAAGTTTCTCGTCGAAGAAGCGCCGCGAGTAACGGTGACCCTGGAAAACCGGCGGGTGGAATTACGTGCGTGGAGATACACGGCGAAGGGCGTGCGTGGCTATGAAGTGCCGATTTATTTTCTGGACGCAGATTTGCCGGACAACGATGCGCGGGACCGGGAACTGACGGGCTCGCTGTACGGCGGTGACCCGTATTACAGGTTATCTCAGGAAATGCTGTTAGGGATTGGCGGCGTGCGGATGCTGCGAGCGCTGGGGCACACGGAGTTGATGCGCTATCACATGAACGAAGGGCACGCGGCGTTGCTGACCATTGAATTGCTGGAGGAAGAGGCGAAGCGGGCGGGACGCACCTCGATTAAAGGGGAGGATATCGAGCGCGTGCGCAACAAATGCGTTTTTACCACGCATACGCCGGTGCCTGCGGGTCACGACAAATTTCCCGTGGAGTATTTGACGCGGCTATATCCCGACCAGGCCAACATCTTTGATCAGAAAGATCCAGCTTCGGCGGAACTGATCAAGAGCATTTTGCAGGTCGAGCAAAATCATTCGAATCTAGAGGAAGCGGCTAAGAAGGGTGCTTCGCTGAACATGACGTACCTGGCGCTGGGGTTGAGCAATTTTATTAACGGCGTGGCGAAACTGCACGGGGAAGTGTCGCGGCGGATGTTCCCGAATGTGCCGATCGAGGCCATCACCAATGGAGTGCACGCGGCGACGTGGAGTTCGCCGTCGTTTCGCGATTTGTTTGACCGGCACATTCCATCGTGGCGCGAAGATAATTACAGCTTGCGCGGCGCATTGGGATTGCCTCCCGAAGAAGTTTGGGCGGCGCACTTGCTGGCGAAGCACGATTTATTGGAAGCGGTGCGAAAAAAGACGGGTCTCAAGCTGGATCCGGAGGCGTTCACGATCGGATTTGCGCGCCGCGCCACGGGTTACAAGCGCGCCGACCTGATCCTGAGCGACCTAGACCGCTTGCGGCGCATTGCTAAAAGCGCCGGTCCCTTCCAGATTGTGTTTGCGGGCAAAGCGCACCCCAAGGATGGCGGCGGGAAAGAGATTATCCGGCGCATCTTCAAAGCGAAGAAAGCCCTGAAAAAAGCCGTGAACATCGTTTTTCTCGATGATTACAACCTCGATCTCGGGGGTAAGCTGACTTCCGGCGGGGATTTGTGGCTGAACACTCCGCAATACCCCTTGGAGGCTTCGGGCACCAGCGGAATGAAGGCGGCGCTGAATGGAGTGCCGAGCTTGAGCATTCTGGATGGCTGGTGGGTGGAAGGCCACATCGAAGGCATAACCGGTTGGTCGATTGGTGAATCGCATCGCCGCGATCCCTCACCGGAAGCGGTAGTGGACAATGCGCTGGACGCCGAGAGCTTGTATTCGAAACTGGAGAGCGTAATCTTGCCGATGTTCTATGAGGATCGTAACCGCTACTTGTCTGTGATGCAGCACGCGATCGCCATTAACGGTTCGTTCTTCAATACCCAGCGCATGGTGCAGCAATACATCACGGACGCATATCTACGATAAGGCGGCGCGGCGGGCGTTTCGCTTCCGGTCGAACTTCCATGATCATTACTTTGCGAGGGAGCAGGCGGAAACCAGCCTTGCGGTAGAATTTTTCGGCATGTTTATTGTGATTCAACACTTGTAGTTCCACGTTGCGAATCCCGCGCTCGCGGCAGAAATCCTCCACTTCATAAAGAGCGAGAGTGCCCACACCGCGCTGGCGAAAGCGCTTTTCCACGTACACCTCGGTAAGCATACCTTCCACACCGCCGTATTCCAGGTCGAAGTTGTAGGTAAGCAGGGTGTAGCCGACTGGTTTTTTGTGGGCTTCCATGAGCCATGCCTGGCCGAGGGAGAGATTGCGGAGAAGTGTGTCGAGGCCGCGACTGAGGGACTGCAGGTTGTAGGGAATTTTGTCAAAACGGTAGTAGGCAACGATGAGTTTCAACAGCGTTTTGTGGTCCTTGGGACCGCAGGGGCGGAAGGTAACAAGCATAGAACCTCACTCTTGGCTCATTATCCTACTGCAGGGACGGACTGGCGAGAAGAGTTTGCGTGGTGGCGAGATTCACGCGACGCGGTTCTTGTAGAGGGCCATACCTACGGCGGAATCCATGGCGATTTTTTCGAGAGCGCGGATTTCGCGGCTAGTGGATATACCTCCGGCGGCGACGATGGGCATTTTCGTAGCGGTGCGCAGGGCGCGAAACCATTTCAGGTTGACGCC
The DNA here is from genome assembly GCA_963759275.1 of Candidatus Acidiferrales bacterium. GTDB lineage: Bacteria > Acidobacteriota > Terriglobia > Acidiferrales > UBA7541 > Acidiferrum. The sequence continues at coordinate 694,086 of CAVWYZ010000011.1, forward strand.
GGACATGGTGCCCTCGCGATCGACGTCGGTGCATAGGAACCCGCCGCAGTAGGGCGCGAGCGCTGCGAAAACGTCAGCCGGCTCGACGGAGAGTGCCGTGCGCCATCCGTGCGTGACTACGCGGCCCTTCGCGGTATCCAGCGCGATCAGAATGTGCTTCCTGCCGATGCGAGCGGCGAGCTTTTTGAGGAAGATGAGATTGAGGCGGCCTTTGCGGAAGGCGGCGCTGCCGATGATGATCTGCTGCGCGCCCAACTTCTTGAGATGTTGCGCGCGGCTGACGGTGCGAATGCCGCCGCCTACGCGGACCTTCATTTTATATTTGCGGCTGGCCTCCACGCAGAGCTGGTGGACCAATTTGTTGTTGTGGCCTTTGCGCATGGCGGCGTCCAGATCGATGACGTGCAGCCACTGGTAATGCGAAAAGCGGTTCAGCAGGCCCAGGACATCGGCGACCGCGAGTTCCCGCTTGCGTCCGTGGACCAATTGCACGGCTTGCCCACGCTGCAAATCGATGCAGGGGATCAGCACGGCAGCCTCACTTCGACACCTTTGGATTGCAGGAAGGACTTCAGAGCGCGGATAGATTGGACGTTATCGTGGAAAATCGAAGCGGCCAACGCTGCGTCTGCGGCACCTTCGGTGAACACTTCGAAGAAATGTTGCGGGATCTTGGCGCCGCCCGACGCTATCACTGGCACGCTGACGGCGCGACTGATAGCGGCCGTGAGGGCGAGGTCGAAGCCAGATTGCGTGCCGTCGCGGTCGACGGAGGTGAGCAGGATTTCTCCCGCGCCCATTTCCACGCCGCGTTGCGCCCAGTCCAGCGCATTCCAGGAGGTGGGAACGCGGCCGCCTTTCACACGCACTTGCCACGCATCGTTTTCGCGTTTGGCGTCGATCGCCAATACGACCGCTTGTGCGCCGAATTCGCGCGAAAGTTCACTGATTAGTTCCGGATGTTCGACGGCAGCGGTGTTCAAAGTGACTTTGTCTGCGCCGGCACGCACGACGGAGCGCGCGTCATCGAGCGAGCGAATGCCTCCACCAGCGGAAAGAGGAATGCTGAGCTGCTCCGCGACACGGCGGATGGTCTCGAGGAAAGTAGGGCGATTGTCGCGCGCCGCAGCTATATCGAGGACCACAAGCTCATCGGCGCCTTCGTCGTTGTAGCGTGCGGCGAGTTTGACGGGATCCCCGGCATCGCGCAGGCCTTCGAAGTGGACACCTTTCACTACACGGGAGCTGTCGGTATCGAGGCAAGGGATGATGCGGTGCGCGAGGCTCATGCCGCGACCCGCAAAAAATTGTCGAGGAGCTTGGCACCTGGGTCGCCGCTTTTCTCTGGATGGAATTGCACGCCGAAGATACGTTCGGTTTCGAGGACGGCCGAAAATTCGCGACCGTGTTCGCAAGTGGCAGCGGTGGCGGGACCGTCGGCGGGCGCAGCGTACGAATGCGCGAAGTAAAAATAGGCGTCGGGAGAAATGTCGCGCAGAAGCCGGGAATCGCGGAGCGGTCGCAACTGGTTCCAGCCCATGTGCGGCAGTTTCACGTTGCGCGGTAACTGCTCAACTTGTCCGTGGAAGAGATCGAGCCCAAAAAGCTCGGGGGCTTCTTCGCTTTTTTTGTACAGCGCCTGCAAGCCGAGGCAGATGCCAAGAAACGGCGTGCCGCGGGAAATGGCGGTGAGGAGCGGGTGACGCAGGCCATGTGCATCGAGTGAAGTGAGCAGCGCGGCGCAGTGGCCGACGCCTGGAAGAATCAGGCAAGTGGCGGTGGTGATTTCTTCCGGCTGATTGGTGGTACGGACTTCGGCGCCGAGGCGACGCAACGCGCGGGCAACGGAAGTGACGTTACCGGCGCCGTAATCGATCAGGGTGGCAATCACAGGAGTTCCTTGGTGCTGGGCAGGACGTTGCGGAGGCGCTTGTCCTTCGAAACGGCAAAGCGCAATGCACGGGCGAAGGCTTTGAAGGTGGCTTCGACTTGATGATGCGAAGAACGTCCATAAAGCACGCGAAGATGCACGTTGGCGCGAGCGGCTTGCGCGAATCCCTGGAAGAAATCTTCGACCAATTCGGTTTGGAAACCGCCGACGGTTCGCGCGGAGAATTTTGCTTTGATGACGCAGAACGCGCGCCCGCCGAAATCGATCGCAGCGACGGCCAGGGTTTCGTCCATAGGCATGAGGAAATAGCCCGCGCGGAGAATGCCCTTCCTGTTGCCGAGCGCCGCGTTGAGGGCCTCGCCGAGCGCGATGCCAACATCTTCTACGGTGTGGTGCTGATCCACGTCGAGATCACCGGTGGCCTTGAGGCGAAGATCGAAACCACCGTGACGCGTGACGAGATCGAGCATGTGGTCGAAGAAACGGATGCCGGTGGAGATTTCGGATTTGCCACGGCCATCGAGATTCAGCCGCAGATCGATTTGCGTTTCTTTGGTGTGGCGTTGAATGTGTGCGGTTCTGGGCATGAGGTTCCTAGTGGCGGCCGGAGCCGTAGAGTTGCAGGAGTTTGTTGAGTTCGGCCTGAGTGCCGATGGTAATACGGACATAGCCGGGGCCGAGATCGTGACTGCGCTCGCGCACCAGAATCTTATGGCGCGCAAGTTTCCGGAAAAAAGCGGGTCCGGACTTGCCGAAGTCAGCGAGCAAGAAGTTTGCGTGACTGGGGAAGACACGGACACCGCGATTCTGCAGTTCGTGAGCAATCCATGTGCGGAGGCGCTTCACATCACGAACGTAACGCGCTACGGTTTTGCGTTCTTCCACAGCAGCTACGCCCGCCACCAGTGCAGCGAGATTCACAGGATAAGGAGGCATGGCGCGGCGCACAAAAGCGAGGGAATCGCGTTGGCCGATCACCGCGCCTAAACGCAGAGCGGCCATTCCTTCCGCCTTCGAAAAAGTACGCGCAACAAACAGATTCGGATAGCGGCGAATCCAAGATACAGCAGAGTAGGGGGAAAATTCGGCGTAGGCTTCGTCTAGCACGACGACGGTATGGGTTGCAGCACGAAGGAGCTTTCGAATATCGCCGGCGGGTACAAGAGTGCCCGTGGGATTGTTGGGATTCGCGAGGAAGAACAAACGCGGCTTCTTCCGCAATGCGGCCAGCGCGTCGGCCAATGGAAATTCCATTTTCGCTCCGTAACGCAGAACTTTCACGCGCGCTCCGGCGATTTCGGCGTAGTAGCGATACATGGGGAAAGTGGGCTCGCAGATGAGTACGTCCGTGCGCGGCTCGACGAAGGTGTCAAAGAAGACGCGGAGCGCATCGTCGCCACCGTTCGTGAGAAGCAGTTCCTCGGGCGAGACGCGGAAATAGCGGGCCAGTTTGCGTGTGGGAACTTCGTATTCCGGGTAGGTGGCGATTTGCTTGGCGCTGAGGCGGGCTAGCGCGCGACGGACAGCGGCACTGCAGCCGGTAGTGTTCTCGTTGAAATCGAGGCGAATCTTATCGGCGCGGCCTTCGGCGGGCGCTTCGTAGGTGCGGCGCAGGAGAATCGCTTTGCGTACGGGAAGGTGAGGCTTCATTTGCGCACCTCGACGGCATGGGCGTGGGCCAGCAAGCCTTCGGCGCGCGCCATGACTTGGACGTCGCGTGCGAGGCGACGGTAGCCTACGGAACTGATGGATTGCACGCTGATCTGCTTCACGAAATCAGAAGCGGAGAGGCCGCCGCGACGACGGGCCCATCCTCCGGTAGGCAGAACATGATTGCTGCCGCTGGCGTAATCGCCGAAAGGCTGTGCACTGAGATGTCCGACGAAGATGGTGCCGGAAGCGTGGATATTCTTGAGCAAGGATGGCGAACTCTCCGGCAAAGACAAATGTTCCGGTGCGAAGCGGTTCACGAAGGCGATGGCGTCGGTCCACGAAGAAGCAAGAAGTATCGCGCCTGTTTTTTCCGCGGAGATGCGGGCGAGATTCGTTGACGGCAGAGCTTGCAATTGCGCGGCGACTTCCTGCTGAACCTGTTTGGCCAGCCGCGAGGAAGTGGTGACAAGGTAGCTGCCTGCGTCGGGAGCATGCTCGGCCTGTGCGAGCATATCGGCGGCGATCCAGCGTGGATTGCCGCTGCGCGCCAGCACGATAGCCTCGGTAGGGCCGGCGGGCAGATCAATCGCGCAATCGGAACTGATGATTTGCTTGGCGGCAGTGACATAACGATTGCCGGGCCCAAAGATCTTTTCCACGGGTTCGATGCGCCTGGTTCCATAGGCCAAAGCGGCGATGGCTTGGGCACCACCGATGCGCGCCAGGCGCGTTACGCCCAGCAGACCGGCGGTGGCAAGCAACTCGTCATTGGCACGGGGGCAGACAACGACGATGCGTTTTACGCCGGCAACATGCGCGGGGACGACGGTCATCACCATAGTGGAAAACAGAGCGAAACGGCCGCCGGGAATGTAGCAGCCGATGGACTCAATGGGTCGAATCAGTTGGGCGATGTTGATTCCGGGCTCGACCTGCAACGACCACGCGCGAGGCAGCTGTTTTTCGGCCACGCGGCGGACGTTTGCCGCGGCATGCTTGACCGCGCGTAAAAAATCCCGGCTGACACGTTTTTTCGCGGCGCCAATTTCCTGTTGTGTGACCCACAGACGCTTGCCGCTGGTGTCGATGCCATCGAGTTTGCGAGACCAAGCGTCCAGGGCGGCGTCACCGCGATGCTGCACGTCGGCCACAATTCGCGCTGCGGTACGATGAGCCGTGAGGTCCTGGCCTTTGCGGTTTTTCAGTAAACTGGCTTCGGTTTGCGGAGAAAGCTTAAGAATCCGCATCAGAGCACGATCTTATTCAGGGGATATTCGACGATGCCTTGCGCTTTGGCGGCTTTGAGTCGGGGCAAAATTTGTCGAACCACGGCTTCTTCGATAATGGTGTTGACCGCGACCCAATCGGAATCGCTGAGCGCGGAGATCGTGGGATTCTTCAGCGCTGGTAATACCGAAAGCACAGTGGAAAGATCTTCGCGGCGCACGTTCAGCATCAGGCCCACGCGCGTGGCGGCGGCAATCGCGCCTTGCAGCATCAGAATCAGGTTCTCCGCCTTTTCGCGCTTCGCCGGATCATCGGCGGATTTGCGATTCATGATAAAGACAGTCGACGATTCGAGAACGGTGTCCATGATGCGCAAGCGGTTGGCGCGCAACGAGGATCCGGTTTCGGTGACTTCGACGATGGCGTCGGCCAGTTGCGGCACTTTTACTTCCGTGGCGCCCCAGGAAAATTCCACGCGCGCTTTTACGCCATGCTTTGCCAGGTATTTCTGAGTGAGCCCGACCACTTCCGTGGCGATTACTTTGCCTTCGAGGTCGCGCGGCGTGCGTATCGAAGAATCTTCGGGGACGGCCAGCACCCATTTCACGCGCGCCAGCCGCTGCTTGGCGTAAACCAGTTCCGCCAGTTCGATGACATCGGCTCCCGTTTCCTGAACCCAGTCGTGCCCGGTAATGCCGGCATCGAGCGCGCCCGTTTCCACGTAGCGAGCCATTTCCTGGGCGCGAACGAGCAGGCAGTCCATCTCGGGGTCGTCAATTGTCGGCACGTAACTGCGCGAACTGAGCGTGACTTTCCATCCGGCACGAGCCAAGAGATCGACGGTGGCGTCCTGCAGACTGCCTTTGGGAATTCCCAGCTTGAGCACGCTCATTTCCCATCCTTTTTGCCATAGATATCCATTGGAACAAAAGCGCGCTCGGCAATCACCAGGGAGCTGCCATCGGCTTCCAGCGAGCGAAAGAAGCAGCTCTGATAGCCTTCATGGCAAACGCCCGGGCCAACGGGTTCGACGAGGAAAAGTAGAGCGTCAGCATCGCAATCGACGCGGACCTCGCGAACACGGAGGACGTGCCCACTGGTTTCGCCCTTTTTCCAAAGGCGGTCGCGCGAACGGGAGTAAAAATGAACTTCTCCGGTGCGTTGGGTTTGTTCCAGCGCTTCGGAGTTCACGTAGCCGAGCATCAGGACATCGCCGGTTTCGTGATCTTGCACGATGCCGGGAATGAGCCCTCCGAGTTTTTCGAACGCGAGTTCCACGACAGCCTCCCAAAAACAAAAAGCCCGCTGGAGCGATTTGGCGCCAGCGGGTCAAGTCGAGCTTAAATTTCAGTAAGCGCTAGACAGACCGGAACGGGCGCGGCGAAGAGCCGTGATGATGATGGTGTCGATGCGCCCGATAAACCATGAGAAGGTGAAGATACACGAGCAGGGAAGCCAGATGCAATTCAAATTTCGTTTTGGGGGAATCGAAAGGTTGGATGCTAGGCGCGGGAGACGGAGCCGGGAGGCGCGCCGGCGCTGTAGTTCATGGTCATCTTCAGGTGCAGGGCCACACCGAAGCGGCCGTTGGCCAACTTCTCGACGCGCACGACTTCCGCGACATATTCGCAGTTCATCGGGTCATGGGCGGAGGAGAAGGGAAAAGTGACAAAGACGCGCATACCCTTATAGTAGCCGTTGCGGCGAGTATGGAAGTAAATGCCTTCTTTTGATGCATTTATACTGACCGGAAGGTCCTCAAAATGGTCGTCGCGGGGCTCGGACGGCCGTACCCGCAGGGGTTTGGTAATCTTGGCACGGCGGCTTTTCCGGGCATGTTCGAATTGGGTTTCGATCTGGTCGGGCATAAAAGCGCGTTCGCGCACGCGGCGAACGGACACTTACTATCTTTGCGGCCGGTGGGTGAAACGTCAAGGGGATGCGCCGAATCTGATACTGATAACAACGATAGCGAGAGTACAGGGGGCAGAATGAGCGAGAAGATCGAAAAGACGGATGCCGAATGGAAGAAGCAACTTACGCCGAATCAGTATTATGTGACGCGGCAAAAGGGAACTGAACCGCCGTTCACGGGCGAGTACGAGAACACCGAAACGCCCGGATCGTACAAGTGCGTGTGTTGTGGCCAGGAACTGTTCCGCTCCGAGGCGAAATTTCATTCCGGATGCGGGTGGCCCAGCTTTTATGATCCCGCCCAGCCTCAGGCAGTGGAAGAGACCAGCGACACTTCTCACGGGATGAAGAGAACGGAAGTGACCTGCAGCCGCTGCGGAGCGCACCTGGGGCACGTGTTTGATGATGGCCCGAATCCGACGGGGTTGCGCTATTGCATCAATTCCGCGTCGTTGAAGCTGGATAAAAAGTAAGGCGGACCAAAAGGTCCGCCTCATGTTTAACATTAACGGTTACTGTTTTCGCGGGTCAGGCTGCGGGGCGGCTCATGGCCACCATTTCCGCGACCGGGTCGAAGCCCCGTTGCCACGCGGCAACGAGTAGAACTTTGTGCCCGGTGGGATAGCGGAAAATGTAGTAAACGTTGTCGGTGCCATCGAGCTCGTAGAATCCTGGCCGACGGCTGTCCGGGCGTCCCGGGATGCCAGCGATCAAGAGCAGGCGAAGTTCCGCCATCTGCTCCGGAGTGTGTTTCCGGAGATCCTCAACGAGGGGCGGTTGTTTATCGAGCAAAATCATAAGTAGCGTCCTTCTACGCCGCTAAAAGCATAATCAATTCTCATAATTAGAGACGTAAAAGTCCGCGAAATGTTTCATGAAATATACGGGTAGGCAGGATTCGAGCGGGGAGCGTCGGGGCGTCGCACAGTGAGATTAAGGTGTGGACAGCGGGCTTACTTTTGATTATGTTTCCGTTATCCGGTGCCTTATTTGGGAACCAGTAAGTATCTCGAGAGCAGGAAACTTCATCCAAAATTGTGGGACGAAGTGTGCACGCGCTTTCGCGGTACTTGCGCAACGGAAGGATTCTTGCGATAGTAGCGGACCTAAGCTGTCCAGAGACTGAGGAAAATCCCGTGGCAAAATCAGCGAGCAAATCTCCGCGAAAGACTGTGCGGGATGAGAAATCGGAATTCGGCAAGGACCGGCGGCGCCGCCATCATCATTATCTGGTAACTGTGAACTACGCGGATGGGGAGACCTTCGGCCGGGTGTATACGGATAAGGAAAAGGCTACGCGGTTTGCCGAGCGGCAGAGGCGTTCCCCGATCGTGAAGTCCGCGCGCGTAACCCAGGTTTCCTGAGAGTTAAGGCCTGCCAGAAATTCCTGCCGAGGCTGCTTGGATTTTAACGCGCTGGCGTGCTATAAAAAGAGAAGCTCGGAGCGGCCTTAGTATAATGGTAGTACGGAACCTTGCCAAGGTTCAGGCGTGAGTTCGATTCTCATAGGCCGCTCCATACTTCAGTCACCTACCCAGACGTCAACCGAGTCAAGAGGAACCTAACACCCACCCTTTGGGAACCAAGGGATGGGACACGCTCCGCGTTTTTGCGATTAGCGATTACGGAAGATAGAGCCGTTTCAGCGAGCCGGAAGGCTGGGCCACTCGTTCAACACTTCCCTTGGAAACTCTCCAGCATACTGTCGAGTCGTCGCTCTAGAGATGTGGCATATCTGCCATCGTGGTAGGCTTTTGTCGCTTACGAGTGACCGAGAGCAAGGTTAAGGAGCGCTTATGGCCCGGGTGACGGTGCGATCATTCAGCATTTCCATCGATGGGTACGGAGCGGGTCCGCAGCAAAGCCTGGAGAATCCGCTGGGAGTGGGTGGCAAGGCGTTGCACGAATGGGCGTTCGCGACGCTCACGTTTCAGCGCATGTTCGGGAAGGATGGCGGAGCCACGGGAATTGACGATGATTTTGCCGCCCGCGGATTTGAGAATATTGGAGCGTGGATCCTTGGCCGCAATATGTTTGGGCCGGTGCGCGGACCGTGGCCGGACGAAACCTGGAAGGGCTGGTGGGGCGAGAATCCTCCGTACCACACTCCCGTGTTTGTGTTGACCCACCACGCGCGCCCGGACTTGTCGATGGACGGAAGAACGACATTTCACTTTGTGAGCGACGGGATTCATGCCGCGCTGCAACGAGCTTTGGCGGCCGCAAATGGAAAAGACATTCGCATCGGCGGAGGCGTCGCGACGATCCAGCAGTTTCTTTGCGCTGGATTGATTGATGAACTGCACCTGGCGATCGCTCCCGTATTTCTGGGTTCGGGTGAACAGCTTTTCCATAATATTGACCTGCCCAAACTGGGTTACCGCTGCACTCAGCACGTTTCCACGCCGAAGGCGACCCACGTGTTGTTAAACAAGGACAAGTAGATCGTTAGGCATTTTGTTGCCGTGCGCCGAAGGGGCCGCGATGAATCGGAAGCTTTTGGGATTGAGTTTGTGCCTGGTCGCTTCATTGTTTCTGAATAGCGGGGCGGCGCGAGGGCAAACGGTCCGCATTGTCGATCCATTGGCGATTCACGCTGACGGTGATCCTGCGCAAGCTGTGATTTCCGCCTCTATACCCGCGCAAGTACCGCAACAGTTTTGCGACGTGGTTATTTTGGGCGGAGGCTTGGGCGGGAGTGCGGCCGCGCTGGTGGCGACGCAACGCGTCAGACACGTTTGCATGACCGATCCTACAAACTGGGTAGGCGGGCAGATGACGTCGCAGGGCATCTCTGCGTTTGACGACAACGAGTGGATCGAGACCACGGGAGCGACGCGGTCGTTCCAAGCGTTGCGGCAAAAAATACGGGAGCACTACGCACCGCTGCTGCGCGAAGGGATCAAGGCGGACAGTTCATTGAACCCCGGGCTGTGTTGGGTGAGCTACGAATGCTCGGAGGCCACGGTAGACCACGCGATTCTGCGGTCGATGCTCGAGCCATATGTGCGGAGCGGCAAGTTGTCGCTGTTTTTGAGGACCGCTCCGGTTGCGGTCGTAAAACACAACGATACGATACAGAGCGTTGTGGTTTATGGCTTCGAGAGCCGGCGGTTTTTGCGCTTAACGGGAACGGTGTTTATTGATGCCACGGAGTTAGGAGAGTTTCTGCCGTTGGCCGGCGCTGACTTCGTAACGGGAGCCGAAGCACGAACGGAAACGGGAGAGCCCGACGCGCCGATGCAGGCTGATCCGAGCGCGGCGCAGAGTTTTACCTACGCATTCGTTCTGGAGCAACGCGCCAAGCACCGCGATATCGCCAAGCCCACCGGTTACGAAAACTATGCTCCCCATTTTTCTTTTCAGGCGACGGATGCGGATGGCAAAACCTACTCATATGGCATGTACGCGAAATTGCCGGGTACGCCGGGATCTTTCTGGACGTACCGCCGGCTGATCGCGGCGGAGCAGTTCAAGCCCGGAACCTTCTCTTCGGATTTAAGCATGATCAATTGGGATAGCAACGATGTTTGCGATCAGGGGTTGCTGTCTGCGGATCCGATGGAAGAAGCGAGAGCGCTGCAGCATGGAAAACAGGTTTCCGTGGCGTTCGCGTGGTGGTTGCAGCACGACGTGCCTCGCGACGACCGGAATGGGACGGGTTATCCGGACGTGGCGATGGTGGACCAGGCGCTGGGAAGCGCCGATGGTCTGTCGCAATTTCCGTATGTGCGAGAGGCGCGGCGTATGAAGGCGCTTCGCACGATTCACGAGCAGGATGTCGCGACTGGCGGGGCGCGCGCTGCGGCGTTCGACGATTCCGTGGGGATTGGGCAGTATCCCATCGACATTCACGCGTGCGGAAGCAGCCCGCATCTTCCGCCGTCGAAACCCTACCAGATACCGCTGGGAGCAGTGTTGTCTCGCAACGTGAGTAATCTTGTTGCGGCTTCGAAGAACATCGGCACCACGCATATTACCAACGGAGCGTACCGAGTCCATCCCACGGAATGGGCCATCGGATCGGCGGCGGGAATGGTGGCGTCCGCGGCGGTGGAGCAGCGTGTGGCGCCACGAGAGATTCTGCGCGTTCCCGCCCGTCTACGGGAATTGCAGTGGGCCTTGATTACGGCGGGCCAGCCGCTTGTCTGGTTCGACGATGTACCGCTCGATTCGGCGTATTTCCAGAGTACGCAACGCGCCGCGATGCTGGGATTGATTGAACTGCAAGCTAACTCTCTGAAATTTGGAGCGGACGAAACAATCACCGGCAAGGAAGCGCGACAAGCGCTGGACAAGTTGGCGGTTCTGAAGCCCGCCGCTATCGACGGTGATACCTCGGCGCTTGAGGTGCAAAACTCGTTGCGGTGGTCATCGTTAGCGAGATTCGGGCGCGGAGCCGAGAATAAGACGGGCGCGGTGAAGCGTGGGGCGTTTGCGGAATGGCTGATAGCCCTTTATGAGTCGCCCATTGCCGCGCACTGATGGCGCAGGGAAGGTTTGGCACAGTTTTCCTCAGGTAGCGAGAAAATCGCTGTGAACATTTTCTGCAATCCCCGCTAGAATCCGCGAAGAGGTACAAGGGCTCATGAAAACGTGGCACGTGGCCGTGGGTAGCACGCGACGCCCAAAGCTCAATGCCGTGAGGGAAGCGGCGTCGGCGATTGCACCGTTACTGGGCCCCGATTCGCACATGGAGATAACCGGTTACGAGGTGGAAAGCGGGGTAAATCACACGCCGGCCACACGAGAAGAGTTGATGCAGGGCGCGCGACAACGAGTGGAAGGCTTGCAAGCAAGCTTTCGCGCCAGCGGCGCAACCGCGGATTTTTTCATTGGGCTCGAGGGCGGATTGGATGTTGCAACGGAAGGTGGCGTCAAACGAGTTTTTCTGGAGAGTTGGGCGTATGTGAGCGATGGGACAAGCGGGCATTTCGGCTGCTCGGGCAGCATCGAATTGCCAGAAGCGTTGGCGGAAGAGGTGCTGGGGCGGGGAACCGAGTTGTCCACGGCGATTGACCGGTTCGCAGGCGCCGTGGGAATCCGGGATGGCCAAGGCGCGTGGGGCGTGCTCTCGCGCAACCTGATTTCGCGGCAGGAATCGTTTCGCCGAGCAGTTGAAGTGGCGTTCGCTCCGTTCTATAACGCAAAAATGTATCGAGCTTCCGCCGCGGCGGGTTGATGGGAAAGTTGTAAAGGAAAGAGTATTCTTTGAGGTACAGAGGTCTGAATCGCACTGTCTGCAACCGTAAACGGAGGAAATAATTCGTGGACATCGTGAAAGGCAACATGGGTTGGATCGAAGTGGTGGTCGGCCCGATGTTTTCAGGGAAGAGTGAAGAACTGATCCGGCGGTTGCGGCGCGCGGAATATGCGCGTCAGCGCGTGCAGATATTCAAGCCAGCGATTGATTCGCGATTCGCGGCCAATGAAATCGTGTCGCATTCGGGCCTGGGTATTTCCTCCGACAATGTGTCAAAAGCCTCGGAAATCATGGAGAAATTGCAGCCGCGCACGGAAGTGGTGGGAATTGATGAGGCGCAATTCCTGGGCGATGAAGTGGTGGAGGTATGCACCAAGTTGGCGAACCTTGGGAAGCGCGTGATCGTTGCGGGCCTGGATACGGATTTTCGCGGGCGGCCCTTCGAGCCGATGCCGCGGTTGCTGGCGGTGGCGGAAGAGATCACCAAGTTGCTGGCGATCTGCGTGCGCTGCGGGAATCCCGCGGTACACACACAGCGCCTGGTGGAGAACGACGAGCTGATTGTGGTGGGCGCCAGCGACGCGTATGAAGCGCGGTGCCGTCGCTGTTTCGAACCAAACCCCGCGCAAGCGCGCCGGGAAAATGTACCCCATGTACTGACGCGCAACCGCGCTGCATCCGGCGGCGCGTAGCAGGCGGAGTCGGTAGATAATAGAGTTCGCTCCAGAACCTGCACCGCCATTTCATACTGACAGGAATACGCATGCGCATCGAATCGAAAGCACCAACACGGGTTGACCTTGCGGGAAGCACGCTGGATATTTGGCCGTTGTATCTGTTTCATCCGGGCGCGGTGACGGTAAACGCAGCGATTTCGCGATACGCCTCGTGCGTGGTGGAAACACTCCCTGTGGGCGACGATCGCATCCGGCTAGTGTCGCTAGACACCAACCGGTCGGAATCGTTCACTTCACTGGAACACCTGTTCAAAGCCAAGCGGTACCGTCTGCCATTGCTGGCCGAAATCGTGAAATTTTTCCATCCGAAGGGCGGGTTTTCCCTGACCACAAATTCGGAAGCACCCGCGGGAGCGGGAATTGGAGGATCCAGCGCGATGGCGGTGGCCATCTGCGCCGCGCTCGACCGGTTCACGGGTGCGGGCCGGAGCAAAGTGGACTGGGTACATATCAGTCGCGACGCCGAAGCCATCGTGATTCATATCCCCACGGGCATGCAGGATCATTATCCGCCGGCGTTTGGCGGTGCTGCGGCTATCGAATTGATCCCTGGCGGAGAACGTCGCATTGAAATCAATGTGAACCTGGACGAATTGGAGCGGCGGCTGGTGGTTTGCTACACCGGGAAGCCACGGCAATCCGCCATCAATAACTGGGGCGTATTCAAGGCTCACATCGACAATAAGAAAACCGTGGTGAGCAATCTGGAACGTATTTCGCAAATTGCGCAGAAGTTGCGCGACGCGCTGGCCGCCGGGGATTTTGCGGAAACCGGGCGACTGATGCACGCGGAATGGCAGTTCCGGCGCAGGAACCTGCCGACAATTTCGACGAAGACTATCGACCGGATCATTAACTCCACACGGCGCAAAGGGGCGCTGGCGGGGAAGGTGTGCGGCGCAGGCGGCGGTGGCTGTGTAGTGCTGCTGATTGAGCCAGACGCGCGGGAACGCGTGGAAAAGGCCGTGGTGGACGCCGGGGGCATGCTCTTGCCGATGCACATTGACCGGCAAGGGGTTCAGGTCGTCGCGCAATAAAGATTGAGAAATTGACCGCTACTCAACGGGCTCGCGGCATCATAAAATAGTGAGGCCAGGCGAAACCGGCCCGGGTTGAAAGTATGTTCTTCCGATTTGCCATCCCGTTAAGTTTGCTGCTCTGCTTCTACGCGGACGTCCCGGACGTATCCCACATGCTTCCCGCGCGTGGGGTTGCGTCGACGAAGAATGGGGCGTTCTCTGCAGAGGACCGCATCCCGCTTTATCCCACGATGGTTACCAGTGACCCTCAGGACCAAAACAAGGGCGGCTCGGCAACGAAAAAGAGCGACACGCTGCAGGAAATGTCCAAGCTCAACCTGATTCGTTATGTGTCTGGGGAATTTGCCAAGGCGAAGAAACCGCTGCCCGGTGGGAAGGACGGGATCGTCCTGCACGCGGAAAAACCGTTGGACGAAGAGGCGCTGAACCGCGCGATCAGCACGCATGGCGCGGCCGTGAATAGCGGAGACAACGTCCAGGTGACCAAGCTGGAATTTCACGAGCACATGATCATCGTGGATGTGAACGGCGGCGGGCGTCCTCGGAAGAACTGGCGCGATCACATTCAATTTGGCATGGGCGGGAGTATGCCGACCGCGAGCACCACGACGACTGGCGCAAATGGCGAGGATCAAGGTCCACCGGGATTCCAGCAAGGGCGTGGTGGAACGATTTATCTAGAGTTTGCCAAGAATGTTCCGGACCTTACCGCCGATGACTTGAAATCGCTGCTGGCGCCATTTTTGGATTTTTCGAAGGAACGTTCGGCTTCTGTGCACTGGATCGATACGCTGCCGCCGGAAATGAAAAAGGCGATCACCGATCGGCACCCGGTCGTCGGTATGGATCGCGATGAAGTGGTTGCGGCTATCGGCAAACCGGATCGCAAAGTGCGCGAGCGAGATGCGCAGGGCAACGACACCGAAGACTGGATTTACGGGCATCCACCGGATAAAACCGTTTTCGTGCACTTCACCGGCGATCACGTAACGATCATCAAGCAGTATCCCCAGTAAATTGACGCGCTGTAGCCTTCTCCGAAATCAAGCATTGGGTCCCGTGCCTGCTGCAGGGATGTCCAGTGTCTGGTGGACGGAAGAAGGTATGGCGGAAATCGCGAAAAACGCATAAGCTGATAGCAAGGCAGACGTTAGTTTGTCCGCACGACTAGCCTCTGCCGACCCGCCCAGGTTATTTCTCCCCCAGCCAATAGGACTGCAGTTCGGAATCATCCCAGCCAATTCAAACTCGTGAGGAGACACAATGAATCGGCCGATTGGAATCAGTTTAGCCATCAGCCTGGCATTGCTGGGGGGATGCGCAACCAAGAAGTATGTGGCGAATACGGTTGACCCCGTGAATGCCAAAGTCAACCAGGTGGATCAGAACCAGCAGAAGACGCAGAAGCAATTGGACGAAGCAGAACCGCGCATCAGTGCGGCGGATGAGAAGGCGTCTTCGGCAGACACGCGCGCTACCGACGCCATCGCGCGTGCCGATGCCGCGTCAAAGAAATCCGACCAGGTGCGCGATCAACTTCACTCCGAACTGAACGATCGCATCGCTGACCTGGACGACTACAAAGCGGCTAGCCCGGTGACCGTACTGTTCAAGGTGAACTCGTCGACCTTGTCGGATGACGCGAAACAACAGCTCGACCAGATGACAGGATCGGTTACCGGCGCCAAGCGCTATTTCATCGCCATTCAGGGCTTCACGGACAAGACTGGTTCCGCGGAATATAACCTGGAACTGAGCCGGCGCCGCGCTGAAGCCGTGCAGACGTATCTGGTGGCGCAGCACAATGTGCCGGTTTACCGCATTCAAATTGTTGGACTGGGCCAAGACAAGCCGGTGAACGAGCAGAAGACGCGAGCGGAGCGGCAGCAGAACCGTCGCGTGGAAGTGACGCTGTTCAGCGCGGACTCGAACGCAGGCGCGAAGTCCTCGGCCGCAACACAGTAGAGCAAGCGACCTGGCAATATTCAGTTTCGCGATACGCGTGAGCGCTTCTGACATCAAGGGCGCTCC
Source organism: Candidatus Acidiferrales bacterium (assembly GCA_963759275.1). Taxonomy (GTDB): domain Bacteria; phylum Acidobacteriota; class Terriglobia; order Acidiferrales; family UBA7541; genus Acidiferrum. The sequence goes on from CAVWYZ010000011.1 coordinate 709,782, forward strand.
ATGAAGGTGAGCGTGCATAGCGAGACTAGCCGCATGATGTTCGCTCCCGTTTGTGTGTGGAATAAAGGCCACTACGTGAAGCGCAAAAGCAATTCATGCTCAACGCACAACGATAGATAGCGGCGGGTTTACGGCAAAGTACAGGCCGGAGTCGTATCAATCGCAGAAGTGAATTTAGATTTTGACGCCCCAGAACGCGGCGTCGGGCTCGGTGAGAGCGATGCCGATGTCCCAGGCTTCGTGGCCGCGCCAGACGACCTCGCCTTGCGCGCTGCGGCCGGCTTCGGGAAGCACGATGCGGACTTTGTGGCGAAGCGGGAGATCGGCGCCCACGACGGCCATGCAACCGGAATGACTGACGTCGACGGTCACGGCATTCGCGCAGCGACGTTTATCTCCCTCTTCCCATTCCACCAGGAAGCGCAAGCTGGCAACGGCACGCTTGTGGGAACGCATGCGCGCCCAACGTTCTTCGAATTGATGGGAAAGCGTCGGGGGTGTTTCGATGGTCGGAGCGGACATAAGAACCTCACCAGGTAGGATCGGTACCAGAGGAAGGGCCAAAGGGAAAGTTAATCCCGTGGGCCAAGCGTGTCAATGGTACTGTGCAGAAAAAGTGAACAAATCCATGTGAATTTTGAATTACTGTTTGCGAGCCGGCTTAGGAGGTTCGCGCAGCCGCATCAACAGGCGATGCATATGCGGAGCATCCTGAGTTGTGATGGAATTAATTTTCATGCCGAGGCCGCGGCCGGTGGTGTTGTGCCGCACCACAGCTTCCGCGCGAATCTGCCCTTCCTGAACGAGGAAATGCAGATTCAACATATCGCCCTCGCTTTTGCGAGCGCGCGTCTCAATAAACAGGCCGGACGGACTGAGATCTTTGACGCGGGAAATATCGCGCCCAGAAGTCGATTCCCAATACACCCAAACGTCATTGAAGATGTCGCTGGATACAGGAATACGCGATGTCCGTCTGCGGGAGGGGCCGGTTGTGACTTGCATAGAACCCACCGTCTTCACCCAAAACCACGCGAGATATCGAATTTAATGGCCAGGCGGTAGCCATCCGAGGACAGGGGTTAGATTTTGGCAAGTGATGGCAAGGAAGTCAACGGGAAGTTGGCTGAATTTGGAGAAATGACAGAAGGTACCGGGAACAGGGTAGGCCGTTTGTTTATTGGGTGCCGACAGAAAAAGACAGTTGCGAATAGGGCCGGTAACGAGGGAGAATCCTTGTCATAGATCAGCATGTCCCGCTGGTCGCGACCCACAGAATAGTGAGTGTAAGTAGATGCGAGTGAGTGGTCCAGTCGTGGGGCCCTCGTGTGAATGGCGCAGAGCGATTCTTTGCGGCGTAGTGTTTTTGTGCGCCTGTGGGATCCAGGTACGAGGCCAAGACGTAGCCGACGCCGCGCGTCAAGCAAAAGCCCGGAAGGCCGACGAGCAGAAGTCACCCAAACACGTTTATACGGAAGATGACTTAAAGCGCAGTGTGATTCTTACTCCCGACGACCAGGCGCGGGTGGAGGCGCGAAAGAAGCTGCAAAACAGCGTTCCCGCCGAACAGAATGCGCAACAAAAGCCGGCCGAGACTGCGCCGCTGACGGAGTCCCTGGGCGAAATCGCACGAAAGTACCGGCAGCAAAAAGCTGCGCAGGATGCGGAGTTAGCAACCAAAAAGAAATTCACGCCATTCCCCTACAAGTCGCCGGACGCCGCGCTGGCGTCGCCCGCTCCGAGCACTGAGCCACTGGCTCCTGGTCGCTTGCCTCTCGTTCCGTTCCGCACGGTTGCGCCCCATGTGCCTTCCTCAACGGGAAATTCTTTGAACCGTGTTTCGCCGTTCTTGCCGCGCCCGATGCATGGTGAGCCGAATGTTCCGCCGGCGGCATTGGCGGTCGCGCCGAGTGCGCCAGCGACTAATGCATATCGTGTAGAGAAGCCTCTCGCAACCACGCCAGTCTACGCCGGCATGCGTCGCATTGAGGTGCAACGCGGGCAGAGTTGGTGGAAATTGGCTGACCTTTATCTGGGAAGCGGCGCACGTTGGCGAGAGTTGCGCCAACTGAACGCGAATGCTGGCGGACCGCCGGATTTACTAAGGTTGGGAAGCGTAGTGGTCGTTCCCGCGAGTGCGAAGGCGGCGAGCGGTTCAACGCCGGAGACCATCAAGGTACGACGGGGCGATTCTTTCTGGTCGCTGGCTCACGAATATCTTGGGCGGGGAAGCGCATGGATCTGCGTGGCCAGCGCGAATCCACAGATTACCGATTACACGCACATCGCGATCGGGACGACGTTGCAACTGCCGGGACCGGACGCGCTGCGGTCCTGCCGGGCTACCGGCAACAACGAAACGCAAAGATAGTTGTCGCGTCTACCTGCTAATAGACTCCCTCAAAAAAAACGACTTTGAGAAGCGTGATCCGGCTGCCTGGGGAACCGCGATGCCGCGGCGACCTGGGAACTTCTCTAGCGCATAGGCTCCTTTAGGCGGTGGTCAAGCTGCAGCGCCGGTCGTGTGCGCTCGCGGTGCAGTATCGAGGCCATCGCGCTTGAGATAGCGGTAGAGACTGGTTCGACCAATGCCCAGGATCTGCGCGGCACGCAAGCGATTGCCGTTGCACATTTGCAGCACTTTCTGGATGTGCACTTTGCGGACTTCATCGAGAGAAAGCGGCTGCCACTCGTCATCGCCGGGCAAATGTGCAGTGCGATGCTGAAGTTGCTCGGGAAGATCACTGAGGTCGATGAAATCTCCCGTGGCGGTGATGCAGGCGGTGGAGATGACATTTTCTAATTCGCGAACATTGCCCGGCCAAGGATGTTGTAACAACACCGTCTGCGCGCGGCGAGTCAGTCCGGCAATATCTTTTCCGCAGGCGTCGTTATATTTTTTCAAGAAAAACTGAACCAACAAGGGAATGTCTTCCAGTTGCTCGGCAAGGGACGGAATGCGAATCTGAATCGAGCTGAGACGATAGAAAAGATCTTCGCGGAAACGCCCAGTCAGTACTTCAGCACGAAGGTCGCGATTGGTGGCCGCGATCAAGCGCACATTCACCTGTTTGATTTCCGGAGAGCCGACGCGTTGGATTTCGCGATTTTGAATAACGCGAAGGAGCTTGGCCTGCATGGCGAGGGAGGTTTCGCCGACTTCGTCGAGGAAAACCGTTCCGCCGTTGGCGTATTCGAACAGGCCGGGCCGTGTATCGGTGGCTCCTGTAAACGCTCCGCGGACATGGCCGAAAAGCTGGCTTTCGAGCAACGTGTCTACCATGGCCGAACAGTTGCACACGGCGAGACGCTGCTGGCTGACCGGGCTGATTTGATGAATCGCGCGCGCGACTAATTCCTTTCCGGAGCCCGTAGGACCCACGAGAAGGACATTGGTGTAATGCCGGGCGACTTTGCGCGCAAAGTCGAAGACTTCGAGCATTGCGGGACTTTTGCCAATGATGCCGTGGAATTCCAAATCCTTCAGGAGTTGTTCTTCAAGCGCGCGAACGCGGCGTCGCTGATCGTACAGGGACGCAACGTCATCGAGAGTACGTTTCAGTCGGATTTGATCAATCGGGCTGGGAAGGAAATCGGACGCGCCACGCCGGATGGCTTCCAGCGCCCCTTCCAAGGTGTACTCCGCAGTCATCAGAATCAGGTGGATTCCGGGATCACAGCGGAGCGCACGCGACATGAATTCATAAGGGTCGTGGGTATCTAGATGAATGCTGGCAAAAACCAATCGGCAACGGCCGACACGAATCAGGCGCAGAGCCTCTTCCGGATCGCTGGTGGAAATAGGTTCATAGCCCATGTCTAGAATCAGAGTGGTGAGGGCATCGCGCTCCACGGGATCATCGTCAAAAATGCACGGCGTCATGGTTGCGCGAGGCGTGGAAACTTCGATGGGTTTGTAGGTAGAGGTTGTCATGCAAAACGTAAAGGCAACAAGTGTGCCAAATATGATGAAGAATGTTTCGCAAAGAAAACTACGCGCGAGGAATCCGGCAGAAAACGCACAATTTTCCTAAGTGACGTTGCAGCATGGTTATAGAAGTTAAAAGCGCTCGCCATGAAGCAAAACCCTCAAGCGGGTTGGTGGCGAAATTCGAGAAAAGGAGACGAGCAGCGATGCCAATTCGGAGCGTTGTGTCGAAACGGAAGGGAAGGAGTTCTTAATTCACGGGATTGAAATTGTGACTGTATCGCGGATGGACTGCACTCAGGCGAAACTGGTGCTGCCCTTCGGGGTCGCATCCGATGAACTCGACTTTATAAACGACGGGCGGTGCCTGACCGGGGCCTTGAGGTTGTAGCATCCGAATAAAGACCATGGCGCCGTCTGGCAGCATGCGATGGAGAGAAATGTGCTTTCCTGCAAAATCATCCCAGGCGAGGTCTGATTTTTCGACGAAGAACGCCTGATTTTCATCCCAGCCGGAGACTTCGACGCGATAGCACTCCGATTGCGTCACGGTTTCCGAAACAATCATGGCAGCGGCTCCCGGAAATAGGAGAGCACTTGCCTCGCCAGCTATGCGATTTCAAGGAACTGGAAGCAAACGGGATAGGCAATGCTCGCAGGGGAAAGAAGAGAACCTGTGTGCAGGAAAGAGACGAGCAGCCACGCGGGTGTACCGCGCTGAGCCAGGTCCCCAAAATGCGAAAACTCTTAGAGCAGCAATGATTGGATGAAGCTTTCTACAGGCGGGAAGATATAGCGAAAAATAATCAGGCTGACCAGGATGCCCGGCATCGCGAAGGTTCCGCCTCGCATCCAGTTGATGTAGCCGCGCGCGCGGTCCTCGCTCATCAACAACATGATTGCGGAACTCCCATCCAGCGGCGGGACAGGTAGAAGATTGAACACGCCGAGAAGAAGATTCAGGGAGAATAGAACGTAGAGAATCACAGCGGGAAATCCGTGTGGACCGGCGTAGGAATCCCATTGGATTAAGTGAAACGCGGCTCCTGCACGAAGACCAATCGCACCCAAAAGCATCAAGGTGAAATTTGTCGCGGGGCCTGCCAGGGCCATCAGAGCGGATCGATGGGGGTGGCGGCCCGCCCAATTGGGGTCGTACGGCGCACTGGCAAAGCCGATCATGCCACCGTTCAACAGGAAGAAACTTAACAAGGGAAAAACTACCATTCCATACGGCGAGCGGCGAATGTGCGGGATCGGATTCAGGGATACTTGCCCACCGAGGTCGGCGGTGTTATCTCCGCCGAGTTTGGCGACCAGCGCGTGAGCGGCTTCGTGGCAGGTGGTGGAGAAAAGGAAAACCGCGTAATAAATAAAGCCCAGAGCGAGAAATTGCGGTGTCAGAGAGGGCATAGCGATGACAGGTTAGAAGTTCCGGTGGCGGAAAGCAAGTGAAGGGGTTTCCCGTTTGGGATGATAACGAATAGATTCGCGGGAAATTAACTTTCGTCACATTAAGCTTCGGGGTATGATGCTTGCAACACGTGTGTTGGCCCTCCTTTTTTGGGTGTGCGACGCGATCAGGATTTAGGGTCGAAACATGAAAGCCTGTCTGCTGCGCACGCCCGGACGAATCGAAAATAATCCACTTGAATTCGCAGAAGCGCCGCAACCGGCGCCCGGCAATGGCCAGGTGTTGGTGAGAATACACGTGTGCGGGGTGTGCCGTACGGACCTCCATGTAGTTGAAGGAGAATTGCCGCCGAAGAAATCGCCGGTGATTCCCGGCCATCAGGTTGTGGGAATCGTGGAGCAGGCGGGCACCGGGGCAAAACGATTCAAGAGTGGTGCGCGAGTAGGCATTGCGTGGCTGCATAGGGTGGACGGCACGTGCGAGTATTGCCGCCGCGGTGAAGAGAACCTGTGCGATGCGCCGCTGTTCACGGGTTACAGCGTGGATGGAGGCTACGCGGAGTGGATCGTAGCGCCAGAAGATTTCGTGTATCCGATTCCTGAGAGACTTGCGGACGAACATGCGGCGCCGCTGCTGTGTGCCGGAATTATCGGTTATCGCTGCCTGAAATTGGCCGAAGTGAAGCGTGGGGCGAAGCTGGGTTTCTATGGATTTGGCGCGGCGGCCCATGTGGCGATTCAGGTAGCAAACCATTGGGGTGTGTCGGTGTACGCGGCCTCGCGCGATGCCCGGCATCAGAAATTGGCTATGGAATTAGGCGCGAAGTGGGCGGGCGGCACCATCGAACCTCCTCCGAGCCAGCTTGACGCCGCCATTGTTTTCGCGCCGGCAGGAGAAATTGTGCCCGCGGCGCTAAAGGCCTTACGAAAAGGTGGCCGGCTGATACTCGGCGGCATTCACATGAGCGACATTCCATCATTCCCGTATGAGCTGCTATATCAGGAACGCATGATTCGTAGCGTTGCGAATAACACCCGGCAGGATGGCGAGGAATTTCTGAGCCTGGCGGCGGAAATTCCGGTTCGAACGCATATTCAGGTTTATCCTTTGAGTGAAGCCAACAGCGCACTGAACGCCTTGAAAAATGATGCAATACCCGGCGCCGCGGTATTGCAGGTACAATCCTAAAATTCTCTGCGGGAGGAATCAGGAGCCCATGACAATGCGACTCGTAGTGTTTGCGGCCGCGGCGCTTTTTTTCGGCGCGTGCTCCAGCGGGCCGGTCTCGTCCGATGCTCGGCGAAATACAAATCAAGACGCCTCTACGCCGGAGCCGCTAAGCTCAGCCGGGCAGCAAGAGCTTCGCGGAATCGTGGCGAGTGGGAAGTTGGCGGATCTGCAATGGCCGAATTTCTCTGAACAAAGTGCGGCGGTGAAAGAGTTCTACGATGAGGACGGTTACCGGTTGGCCTGGAGCCGCGGCGGAAAGCCTACGTCGCAGGCGCTTCAAGCGATTGCCATTCTGCAAGATGCGGATCAAAAGGGCCTAGACGCGAAGGACTACGATGGTTTGCGCTGGCTGGACCGGCTGAAAGCCTGGGAGAGCCCGAGCGGAGTTCCAGAATCAGAATTGGTGAAATTTGACGTGGCCCTGACGGTTTCCGCGATCCGCTACGGCATGGACCTACATTTGGGCAAGGTAGATCCAAAAGTGCTGCACAAGGACTTCGATCCTGACCGCCAGACGCATAGCGCCGGATCTTTCCTCTGGAAGAACGTCGTCCATGCCTCAAACGTGAGCGAGGTTCTGGCCCCGATTGAGCCCTCGTATCCTGGATACCATCGGACGTTGTTGGCGCTGCAAAAGTACCTGCAGCTGGCCAAGCAGGAAGTGGTTGACCCATTGCCCCAGGTAAAGAAGCCGGTCGCCCCGGGAGAACCGTACGAAGGCGTAGGAAAGCTCGTACACCGTCTGCAATTTTTAGGAGACCTGCCAGCGTCTGCTTCGGTGCCGACGATATATTCCGGAGAAGTAGTGGAAGGCGTGAAGCGTTTTCAGGCGCGCAACGGGTCAGAAGCGGCGGGCAAGCTGGGTCCGCAGACGATCAGCGCATTGAATCAGACGATGAGCGAGCGAGTGCAATCCCTGCGGTTAACGTTGGAACGCTGGAGATGGGTGCCGCATGAGTTTGCCCAGGCGCCCATCATCGTGAACATTCCTGAATTTGTGCTGCGGACTTTCGACGCGCCCGGTAAACCAGCGGTGACCATGCGCGTTGTGGTGGGACGAGCGGTGCGCACGCAGACGCCAGTCCTCGAGCGGGACATGAAGTATGTGATTTTCTGGCCCTACTGGAATGTGCCGCCCAGTATTTTGCGCGGCGAGATTATCCCGAAGATTGCCAAGGACCCGGCTTATATACAAAAAAATAATTTTGAGGTGGCCACGTACTCGGGGCAAGTCGTGACGGACGGAGTGGTCAGCGAAGACGTGCTTTCACAACTGCGAGCCGGGAAGCTGATGGTGCGGCAGAAACCGGGCCCAAAAAACGCGCTGGGTTTGATCAAATTCATCTTCCCGAATGACCAGAACATTTACCTGCATTCCACGCCGTCTCAGTCTCTGTTCAGCGAAACACGCCGCGATTTCAGTCACGGCTGCATCCGTGTGGAGGACCCCAAAGCCTTGGCCGAATGGGTGTTGCGCAACAACCCCGGATGGACGCGGGAGAGAATTGAAGCCGCGTTCAAAGCGGAAAAAGAACAGCAAGTGAACCTGAAGAACGAAATTCCCGTTCTGATCGTTTATGGGACCGCGGTCGTAAAGGAAGATGGGCAAGTGTATTTCTTCGACGATCTCTATGGCTACGACAAGGCTCTCGGCAAGCTGTACGACCAGGCGTATGCCTCGAAGAATTGAGTCCGGATCGAGAGATTATTTCGACTTCAAGTGCCGGGTTATTCGGGGTTTCTGGCGGAAGTCGAACAGCCATAGCACCAGGTGCGGATGCGCCCGGTATCGACATGAACAAAGCCGGAGCGGGGATAGTAGCCCACACCGCCACGTCCTAGCGCGCGAGCCGCATTGCGAAGAGTAAGAGTATCCACACCTGGAATGCGGATGTCGATCGCGTGTGCCTGCATGTGCTGGCTGTTCTTGGCCACTCCCGCGGAGCGGGCGCGCAGGAATTCATTGCTCCACGACGTACGATAGCCGCAGATGATATCGATTTCGGCGTTCGGGTGGCCCACGGACGCGGCCAAATCGGAGAGAATGTCGAAGACGTGTGGGTCGTAATGTTTCACGTCACCGGTGCGATGGTCGCGGAGAAAATGATCGAGCTGCACTTCCGCCTCGGGGAGATAGACATTGCCGCGGCGATAAACGATATCAATGTGCTCGCCCGTGTGTGTGTGATATAGACGGAGGTGATGCTCCTGCGCCATCGTTGCGTCGGCGGGAGAACTGGAATTAGAGTTAGCCGTCGTTCCGAACAACAGTAAAGAGAAAAGCAGCAAAAATGGCCCGAGTTTCAAAAGAATGAATCCTCCATCGGATGAGTCGCGAAGAGCGGCGGGATCGCCAGGAACAAGTAGTTTACAGGAGAACTCCGCGGAGTGGAAAAGCGAGCGAGGGCGAACAATGTCAGGGGCCAGGACCTCCGAAAAAAAGATGTGTGATTTGGCATCACATTTGAGCTATATCACCCAAGGAAGGTCCAGTCTGGCCGGGTCAACGTGTTCGGGGTCACAATTTCGCCAGGGTCTAAGTTATAGCAATAAAAGTAGTTGACGCATTGGCTGGCGCTTGCCGCCTGGGAGCCCAATTCGGCACAGGAGATGCATTCGGAAACGGCGTATCTCGGGGGCTCGCCCCCTTTTTGAAGCAGGAGGGATCAGGTTGGACAATGGTCCCCCCCGCTGAGGTCCAGAATGGTTATGACGGTGAAAACAACGAATCGCTCCCACCGGATCGCGTATTTAGTGATGTTGCTGCTCTTTGCCGTGGCGCTGACCACCGCGCTGGTATTGGCAGGCGAGAGAAATCCGGAAGGACACAAGACAAGTACCCTACAGACGACCACCGTCCCCATGCTGCGCGCGGTTTGCCTGTGGGGGAACCGGAATGTTTAACGGCTGGGTGCGATTCCAAAAAAATAGAGGTATCGCGCTGGGCCTGTTGGTCGGAGCCCTCCTCCTTGTAGTTCCCCTCTACGCGGACATTCATCCCGTACCACTCGACAAGAACGCTGATTCCGCGAAATGTCTGGAATGCCATGCGGAAAAGGCCAAAGGCAAATTTGTCCACACGGCGATTTCCACGGGATGCACCAGTTGCCACGAAATACGCGTCAATCGGGATGTGACGCGGGTGAAGTTGATCACCGCCACGACGTATGGCCTTTGCCTGACGTGCCACGCCGATAAGAACGCTGCGGAACTGAAAGGCACGGTACATAAGCCGGCGGTGCGCGACTGCGTGAAGTGCCACGACCCGCACGAGTCGGATAACAAGTATCAGTTGCTGAAGCCGACATCGGGCGACCAAAAGGAAAATCTCTGCCTGACGTGCCACACGGTTGGCCTGAATGTTCCGGAAAAGGGCAGCCGCCACGCGGCGCTGGACATGGGCTGCGATACTTGCCACGTAACCCACAAGACCGGCGAACCGGGTAAGCCGGAGTTTGACTTTCATTTGACCAAGAGCCCACCTGCGCTGTGCCTGGACTGCCACGATCCCAGCGGCGCGGATTTGCAGAAAACTCACCAGAATCAGCCGTTCGCTACGGCGAATTGTTTGGAGTGCCACGACCCGCATCAATCGGCAATGCCCAAACTGATGGCGCGGTTTACGCATCCACCGTTCGCGGACAAACAATGCGAAGTCTGTCATGCTCCCGCGAAAGATGGAAAAGTGGTGCTCACGCAGGACAGCTCCAAGGCGCTCTGCCTGATGTGCCACGACGAAAAAGGCAAACAGATCGAAACCGCAAAGGTACAACACCCCGGCGCTGCGGGAGATTGCACGGACTGCCACAATCCGCATGCGAGCCGCTATCCCGGATTGCCGAAAACGAATGGAGTGGAAATCTGCCTGGCTTGCCATACGGACATCGCCGAGTTGGGGAAGAAGCAAGTCCACCACCAGCCTGCGTTCGTGCAGGGGTGCGCCACTTGCCACGAACCGCACGGTGGAGAACGCGAAAAGCTGCTCCGGGCGCAGGGAAACGCGCTGTGCCTGGAATGCCACGGACCGGACAGCGTTCCTCAGGAAGACAAGAGCGCCGGCGTGCTGAAGATTTTCAATGGAAAAGTACGGTTGCCGGAGGATTACTTCACCAAGAATAAAGTGGTGGTGCTGCCGCTGCGCTATGGCAAAGGCCATCCGATACAGGGACATCCGGTTTCCGACGTGACCGACCCGACGGACGTGACGAAGGTGATGCAGAAGATTAGCTGCCTGACGTGTCACCAGCCGCACGCGTCGACGCATTCGGATTTGTTAGTAAACGATCAGGAAAATAACACCGTGTTTTGCGCGACGTGTCACAGGGATCTGACCAAGCGATGATAACGACGGTCTGTAGTTGAGCAGGAGAGATTGCCATGCGCAAAAACCGAACAAGTATAAAGAATTTCCATTTGACATTGGCCGCGGCCGCCCTGGTAGCTCTGTTGGCGATGACATTACCGCTGGCTCTACATGCGGATAAGAAAAAGAAGGCTGACGCTAAGGCGGAACTCGACGCGAAGATCAAGGCCATCGACTACTCCAACATTGTGTGGCCCAATCCGCCGGCAATCGCGCGAATCAAGTACACCACGTGGTACGCCTCCGATAAGGCCATGCGTGACCTGCAGGGGACTCAGCAGAAGAAATCAGCCTGGATGGACCGTTTGGCGGGAACGCAATCGAACGACGAAGTGTTTTCGCGGCCCTTCGAATTGGTGCAGCCCTACGGGATCGCCGTGGATTCGAAGGGCAACCTGTATATAGCGGACCAAAAGGTGGGAGCTGTATTCATTTTCAATACCGAGACCCGAGATGTGGATCTGATTAGAAATAGCGTCCACGCCCATTTCGCTCGTATCATCGGCTTGGCCATGGACGATAATGACCGACTATTCGTCTCGGACCCGGGTTTGCGGCACGTCCTCGTATTTGACAAGAATCACAAAGCGGAAGATGTGATCACCGAAGGGTTAGTGGATCCTGGAGGAATAGCCGTCGACACACAGAACCGCCTGCTCTATGTTGCCGATGTGGAACTGGACCAGGTGCTGGTGTATGACGCGGACACGCTGAAACCCTTGCGCAAGATCGGCACTACCGGTCATAAGCACGAACTGACCACGCCGGGCGATTTTTCAAAGCCAGCCGCCGTAGCAGTCGATGCCGAAGGGAATCTTTACGTCGCCGACACGATGAACAACCGCATCGAGGTGTTTGACGCGGACGGCCAGTTTATCAGCACCTTCGGGAAAAACGGAGACGGACCCGGTTATTTCTCGCGTCCAAAGGGTGTCGCGATTGATGGCGATGGCCACATTTGGGTCGCGGATGGGATGCAAGACCGGGTACAGGTGTTTAACAAAGATGGGCAACTGCTGATCGCTTTTGGAGGACACGGACTCCTGCCCGGCCAATTCCAAGGATTGACGGGAATCGCGATCGACAAGCGCAACCGTGTGTTTACGACCGAGATATTTCCGGGAAGGGCGCAGCAGTTTCAGTACGTGACCGACGCCCAGGCTGACCAGGAACGCGATAAGCGCGCTGCCGAACGTGCTAAGGCTGCGGGCGATCATAAGAACATCGAGAATCCTCCACAGCAGATACCGCAGGCCACCACACCAACAAAGCCTAACTGATTTCTGTCTTACGAATGCATTCGTCTTCGATCCCTCCGGAAAATCTCTCGGGGCCCGTCATGTCGAATCAGTACCTAAGAAATTGTTTATTTTCGCATCACTCCGCTGTGTGATTTCGCATCGCGTTTGAGCCATAACACCCAAAACCGGAATGTTAAAGCGTACCGAGTTTACCCGACTGTCAGGAATTTGGTCCTTAAGAAGCTGTAAATAATGGAGTTATGAACAACCTGGGTCCCCTGTGGATTTGTGCCAGTTCGGCAATATGAGTGCACTTTGAGACAACGCATGCTGGGTCCGCTCCTGGCCCGGTCAGATCGAAATTGGAAGTAGGTTGTTATCAAACGGAGGTTTTACACTTTTATGAAGAGAGCGATTTTAGCAGGGCTTTTCCTTCTGGCCGGCGCCGGTTTGGCGATGGGTCAGACTTGGACTTCACCCGTCGACGTCCTCGGCGCCCACAACAATAATGGGCGCGGCTGCGCCGGATGCCATTCACCGCACAGCGGGTCTTTCGGATCCGGTCACAAAGGCGCGGCAGACACCGGTAGCTATGCATTGTGGGGACAGGACGCGAGCCCACTGTACGGCGCGACGGTTGCATTCGGCGACGGCGGAAAATATACCGAAGTTCTGCCCACCACGATTGCTACAGGTTCGCAGGAAGTTGGCGGCATTCTTCTGTGTCTCAGCTGCCATGATGGCAACGTGACGGCATCGAACATGATGGTCAATCAGTCGTATGAGCAGAGAATCGGACTATTGACGAGCACGTCCTATGGCGCAGGCAAGATCCCGACTTTGTTGGGGAATGACGGAAGCTCAGCTGGCAACTATACAAACGACCACCCGGTGGGGCAGTTGGCCACGATTTCAACCGGCAGCGGGTTGGTGAACACAGCCGGCAAACTCAGCGTTACCGCCGGTTCTCCTTACGCTCAATTCGTAGCGAACTACGGTTGGCCAGCATTGGCGCCCGGCAAGTGGAGCAACCCCTACGGCGTTACCGCCGCGGGCGCCCCATATGTCCTCTGCACGACCTGCCACAACCAGCATGTTATGACCGTGTATACCTCCTCCGCAGCTAGCCCGATCGCTGGCGATGGCGGCGGGAAGTACTATGCACGTATTTCTTCATCAACGGCCCTTACAACCCGAACATCAACAACGTCGCCAACACGAATGCGCCATCGACGACTCAGTTCTGCCGTCAATGCCACTTCGGTGAATCGAACGAAGCCAACAACACCAATAACATCACCACTGTTTTCCAGTGAGAGCGTTTATTTACGAGGGGAGAGAGGCTACTCTCTCCCCTTTTTTTTTAGAGATTGCAGCAGGAGGAATTCATGAAGTCACTGGTAGTTTTCGCTCTACTACTAGCCGTCGCAGCAAGTGCAAGCGCTCAAGTCTCTTCCCACTCTCCGACCGGAGCCACAAAATCAGCCACACCACCCGCGTCGGCCTTTCAAGTCAGCGACAAACCGGTTGCCCGGGTCAATGGAGCGGTCCTGACCGACCGCGATCTCCTTCGCGAAATGCTCCAGATCTTTCCTTACGCGAGCCAGCACAACGGATTTCCGAAAGAACAAGAAGCTTCCATCCGGCAGGGTGCGTTGCAGATGATCATTTTTGAGGAACTCGTGTACCAGGAGGCGCTGCGCCGGAAGCTGACGGTAGCACCGGTAGTAATCAACCAGTCAGAAGCGGACTTCAAGAAGCAGTTCCGCACCGTGCAGGAATACCAACAATATTTGAAAGTCGAAATGGGTGGTTCTGAGCAGGCGGTGCGAGACAAAATCAAGCGCTCTCTGCTGATCGAGCAGGTGCTCAAGAGTGACGTCGAAAGTAAGGCCGCGGTTACCTTGGCAGAGACGCGGGAGTATTACTCCAAGAATCCAGGAAAATACCAAGTTGCAGAGTCCTTCGCGTTTCAGTCGATTTCCATTTTGCCTCCGCAAAATCCCACGGCGGATCAGAAAAAGGAAGGCCTACGCCGTGCAAACGAAGCGCTGAATCAGGCCAAAGGGACCAAGAGCTACCAGGACTTCGGCTTGCTCGCAGAAAAAATCTCCGAAGACGATTTCCGAGTGAACATGGGGGATCATAAAGCGGTAAGCAAAGATAAGCTCCCGCCGCAAGTCGTGAACACGCTGCTGACAATGAAGCCGGGAGATGTGAGCGGCCTGATTCAAATTGAACAGGCTTATACGATTATTCGCCTGAATCAACACTCACCGGCCAAGAAACTCACTTTCGAGGAAGTCAAAGACAACTTGCGCACAGAACTACAGAAGAGCAAGTACGAACAACTCCGCGCCGGATTAGACAAACGGCTGCGTACAAACGCGAAAGTGGAATTGCTCTAGACCTCTTGGTCGCAATGACGGCGAAACTTTTCAAGTCACGCGTCGAAACCAGCCCGGTGTTGCCGGAAAATCCCCTGACGGTCATTCCGAAAAGCTGCAAAGAAATTGGGAGCGCGACCCGTGCGAATAGCGCGGGTTGTCTTCTCTGCGCCCGGCAAGAGGTCAAATTTTGCCTGAACTGGCTGATGAGGGATTCAGCACTTCAGATGGGTGATATGTCGCAGGAAGCTGGGAAAACGACCGAAGAAGGCGATGGAACTCACCGCTAAATACATGAAAGTGAACCAGTTGAAGAGTCTCGGTGACGGCGCTCACTTGGCATTGGTTGTGCAATCACAACTCGAGGACGCTTCAGTCACCGACCGCTCGTCAGGCTCGGAAAGGGGGTAGCTACGAAGTGAAACGGATCCTCAAATACTCCAGCTTTCTCTTGCTTCTGACGCTATCCCGGGCGCAAAGGCGCAAGTGCAGGTGGGCGACGATCTGCGAATGAACCTGAACGGAACTCTGACCGCGGGATATGAAGGGAACTATGGCGACCAGATTCCATCGACACACGGCTTGGATTTTGGTGGTACGGCCGATCTTAGCGGTTCATACTACAATCCAAACTTCTTGAATTTCACAGCCACGCCTTATTACAACCAGTCGCGAGCAGATTCTAACTTTCAGTCACTGACAGACAGCACTGGTTTGATTGCCAACGTAAATCTTTTCACGGGCAGCCATTTTCCGGCCTATGCGAGCTATAACTACACACGTAACAGCACCGGGAGCTTCGGTCTGGTTGGGAGTCCGAACTTCACGACCATCGGTTCGGGGCAAGGATTCGGGATCGGTTGGAGTGCTTTAATTCCAGATTGGCCGACATTTTCGGTAAATTACTCGCAAGGGGACGGTAACTGGCACGATTTACGGAACCAACGAGGAGTCGAGTTCGTCGACCCGCACACTCAATGTGAGATCGTCGTATCAAGCGGCCGGCTGGCAGTTGAACGCGCTGTACACCCATCTCAATATCGCCCTAAAGTTCCCATCTTTTTTGAGCGGCGAAGTCGGGGACAATTTCTCGGATTCCAGTGGAAACAACATCGGAATTAGTGGCAGCCACAAGCTCCCGTGGAATGGCTCAATCTCGCTCACTTTTAATCACTCCGAACTACTCGGGAGACAACGGCTCTACGCTGGACCAGACCAATGGCGATACCAACTACACTACGAATATAGAAACAGCAGTTGCCAGCTTCCATCCGACTGTGAAATTCGTCCTCTTTGTCGAACCAATCCTATACCGACAATCTAAATGGATTTCTCTATCAGAGTATTGCCAACGCGGCGGCGGCGTTCCGATTTTTCAGAATGATACAAACTCGAATTCCTCCACGTTGAGCGCGGGAGCAAACTATACCTTCACGAAGAATCTATACGGGCAGGGGCAGATTACTTATTTTAACCAGACATATTTCGGGAACACCTACCAAGGTAGTTACTTGACAGGCACAGTTGGATATAACAAGCGATTCTGGATACATTCACGGTTTCCGCGACGGTGATTGAGAGTACGAACAAATTTGCGAATAACTCCCTGGGATTCATCGGGAATTTGAATGCCTTCCGGCGGTTCGGACTGTGGGAACTGTCTGGAGATTTCAGCTATGCGCAGAACGTGCAGACGATATTGGTAACGTACACGACGTCCTACTACAATTACAGCGGGAACCTGCACCGGAGACTGGGCGGAGGGATGCAGTGGACGGGAGCGTTTAACGGAAATCACAGTGGTTTTAGCCAAGAAGTTGGGACGATAAACAAGAGCAACGGATTTTCGACGAGCCTGTGGCTGCGGCACGGATCGACTTAAATGCGAACTACATTAAGTCCAGCGGCCAGGCGTTGCTGACCAGCACTGGGATTCAGCCGATTGCCGCCGACGCCGGGATTGCCCGCCTGAAGGACTGATCGTTTACAATGGCGCGAGTTATGGCGCCGGAATCACAGTGACACCGATCCCTCGCTTGTTTATCTCTGGCAACTATTCCCATGCCATGAGCGACACACTCAGCGAGACTACCTTTTCCAATAATCGGACTGATATTTTTTACGGGCAAATGCAATACCGGCTAAGAAAGATCACGGTGTTGGCTGGATTTACAAAATTCTCTCAGGGCATCAGTGCCGCGGGTGTTCCACCGGGAAGCCAGTATTCGTATTTCATCGGAGTGACCCGATAGATAAACTTCTTCTAACAAGTGATCAGCAAAAACGTGCTTCTAGCCGTGTGTGTGGCAGGCCTTCTGCTGTTGAGTCCTACGCTGGGCGCGAAGGATAAGAAGAAGGAAACGGTGACCGTGCAGGTGCCGGACATTTTGATGGACGGGGGGCGAAAGCTCAGCTTTGATCGGGCGTTCAGCAATGAACACGAAGTGAAGCCGAAACGTGGATTCCTCACCAAGGTGGTGGATGTCGTGATCGGCGCGCCAGATTACAAGAGCATGGTACGGCCGTACAGCATCACCACGGATTCCAAGGGACGCATCATCGTAACCGATCCCGGGAGCGCACGGCGTCCACATTTTCGATTTCGAAAAGCAAAAATACAAGTTCCTTTCACGGCGCGACACAGGGAAAGATCCAATGGTTTCGCCGCAATGCGTCACGGTGGACGCGCAGGACAAGATCTACGTCACCGATTCGGAATCGGGCAAGATTTTTGTTTTCGAACCCAACGGAAAATTCGAAAGAGCGATTGGCAGTTTGAAATATGGCGAGGGTTTCTTCAAGCGGCCCACGGGTATCGCCATCGATTCGGCAGCGCAAAGAATCTATGTGACTGACACGCTGCGCAATCAAATCTTCGAAATGGACATGCAAGGCAGCGTGTTGAAGAAGATCGGGAAGCCCGGCACGGGCAATGGCGAATTCAATTTGCCTACCGAATTGCGACTGTATGGAGACAATCTGGCCGTCGTAGACACCATGAATTTCCGGGTGCAGGTGCTGGACAAGGATGGTGAGTTTCAGTACTCCATCGGCAAGGTCGGGGACGCGGTTGGAGCGATGTTCCGTCCCAAAGGCCGTGGGATTCGATTCGGAAGGGCACTTGTACGTGGTGGATGGCACGTGGAGCGTCGTGCAAGTATTTAATCGCGAAGGGCAGTTGTTGTATTACTTTGGACAACTGGGAACGGCTCCCGGGGCATTTCAATTGCCGGCCGGATTGCGCATTGACGGGCAAGATCGCATTTACGTTGTGGATTCGTTCAATCGCCGAGTGCAGGTGTTTCACTACTATGGAACGGGCGCCGCTAACGGGAGGCCGCAGTGAAACGCGCGCTGTGGATTGCCGCGTTGGGCGTTCTCGGATGCGTGCCAATGATGCATGCGCAAAACCCGCCGGTCGTTCAGTCCGACACGCTGGGCATGCACAACATGAGCGTGACTAGCGGTTCTTCGGTGACCGCGCCGGGCAGTCTCGGCTGCATCTTCTGTCACGCACCGCACAGTGGGCTCGGCGGAGTGACACCGCTATGGAACCAGACGCTCTCCGGTCAGGCATACACGCCATACACCAGCACGACGTATAAGCAGCAGGGAAGCGCGCAACCGGTGTTGGGGAAATCCAGCAGTCTTTGCTTGAGCTGCCATGATGGCACGGTTGCAATCGGCCAGACCGCCGCGTACGGGAAAATTCCCGTGTCTGGCACGATGAATAATCAGGACGTGTTTGGTACGAATCTTGGCGGCTCGCACCCATTTAGTTTGGTGCTGCCCATCAAAGACTCGCCGGACCTGGCGGTCTCGCTGGCCACGCAAGGCGTAACCGCGGACCCTACCCACGCGGTAAATCTCGTGAATGGCAACGTCGAATGCACCAGTTGCCACAATCCGCACGTGCAGGGAACCGATCAGATCGCGCAGAACTTCCTTGTGCGCGACAGTTCGAATGGACAGATGTGTTTGTCCTGCCATGATCCGAATCGCGTGGTCACGGGACAAGCCAACTTGCTCAGCGGCTGGACGGGAAGTATCCATGCGGTGGCGACGAACCAGGTGCTTAACACCGCGCATGTGGGCTCGTATCTCACCGTGGGCCTGAATGCCTGCAGTTCATGCCACATGGAACACAATGCTGGTGGACCCGCGCG
Source organism: Candidatus Acidiferrales bacterium (assembly GCA_963759275.1). GTDB lineage: Bacteria > Acidobacteriota > Terriglobia > Acidiferrales > UBA7541 > Acidiferrum. The sequence goes on from CAVWYZ010000011.1 coordinate 728,511, forward strand.
CTTGCTGCGTCCGGCCACGCCAGCGACTCCGAGCATCGATGCAGTAACGCAAGATTGCATTACGTGCCACACGGGCGGTTCGAGCGTCTCGCCAGCAGCGCCGAATGTGTACACCGAGTTCGCGAAGATTTCGCATCTTCTGCCCGCCGGGGCAAATCTACACGACCAGGCGGAGCCAGCGGTACTGAACAACAATCGTCACGCCACGTGCGTTGATTGCCACAGCCCACACGCTTCGAATCAGCTGACCGTATTCGCGGCGCCGCCGGCAGTTCGTCCGCCACAGGCGGGGGTGACCGGAGTGAGCGCCGTTGATGGCATGACCGTGCTGACGCCTGCGATCAATCAGTATGAGAATTGCTTCAGGTGTCATGGCACAAGCGTGGGTAAGCAAGTTTTGCTCAAGTATGGATACCTGCCGACGCGCCTGGTTTTCACCGGCGATGCGCTGAACCTGATCCCGCAGTTTTCCGTCAACTCCACTTCCAGCCATCCAGTGGCGCACGATCGCAGCAGCCCGTTGCCGCAACCCAGCTTGCTGGTGAATATGCTGAACCTCAATGGCACTGCGTCCACTAGGCTCGTTGGCTCGCGGCTGTTTTGCACGGATTGCCACAACAGCGACGACAATCGGGAATTTGGCGGCACCGGGCCAAATGGGCCGCACGGTTCTACGTACCCGCACATTTTGGAACGAAATTATCAGGTCAGTCAGGCCACGGTTCCTGGTGGAACTGTGAACAATACGTTTCCCACGCCGGACCTGAGCCCGCAAGGACCTTATGCGATGTGCGCGAAGTGTCACGACCTGAACAATATTCTCTCGAACGCTAGTTGGACGCTGCACAGCCGCCACATTTCCACGGACGGGTTTTCCTGCTCGGTATGCCACACGGCGCACGGCATGGGCGCGGTAAGCGCTGGGATTTCGGGAGAACGACTGATCAACTTCGATATCGGTGTGGTGGCGCAAAATCAAGGAACGCCCATCTCGTATAACCGAGGGACGAATACCTGCACGTTGGTTTGCCATAATACCGTTCACAACGCCGATGGCTCGGTAACGGCGCTCGGGGCAGTTGCGCCCGCTGCCATTCGGAAGAACTGACAAGACAGAGGATTGCTTGGACGCGATGACTACGACGAATGACACAACCGGCAAATCAGTGGCAGCGCCTGGAGTGTTTCGTAAACTCTGGAGAGCCAAGTCGTGGTGGTTACTGCCTCTGATCGTGCTATTTCTTCTGATTGGTGCCGCCTACGTGCTGGGTCACCTTTCTGCCGCGGATCCTGAAACCTATCGGACCACGTATCTGATCGGATCTTCTGTCATGCCGTTGTGTTGAGGTATGCCGCCCACCCGAAAAGAACTGGCGCTGGCCGTGCTTCTGATGATCGCAATTCCGGTATTTGCGGAAATTGTGCTGCGTGTGGCGCACATCGAATTCGAACCGCAGTTATACATCGCAGATCGAGACCTGGGCTGGAAACTCCGTGCGGGCGCCAGCGGAGTGGTTTCCGCCGAAGACCGCCAGTTTGTGCAGATTAATTCTCGCGGATTCCGCGATCGCGAACGAAGCTACGATAAACTGGCGAATACTTTGCGCATAGCGGTGCTTGGCAATTCCTGGACGGAAGCGCTGCAAGTGCCAGTCGATAAAACCTACACCGCAGACCTGGAGAATGATTTAAAGGCACACGGCTGCTTCGCGCCGAAGCATGTGGAGGTTTTGAATTTTGGCGTTGCCGGCTACTCCACTGCGCAAGAATTATTGACGCTGCAAAAAACGGTCTGGAATTATCACCCCGATGTCGTTCTACTTGCCTTCTATCCTGCGCGCGATATAGCCAACAACCTCCGGGAACTGAACAACGCGGTAAACCCAGAGCAATCACCGTATTATGTGTATCGTCAGGACCAACTGGTTCTGGATGATTCGTTCCGCTCGCTTCCAGTGCTCGAGAAACGCCAGATCCTGCTGCAAAGCTTGCGTTATCGGGTCGAGGAGCAATCCCGACTGCTTCAGGCCGTCGGTGCGCTGCGAACTGTCGGTAGGACGCGAGTGGCCATGCTCGACGGCAAACAGAAAGCCAACAGCGCCGGAGTAGCCGATCTGGAATACACAATCTACGCGCCGCCCACAGATGCAATCATGCAGTCGGCCTGGAAAGTAACCGAAGGTCTGCTTCTGCTTATGCGAGATGAAGTGCAATCGCATGGGGCGGAATTTCGAATAGTGACGTTAGCGACGCGCCCCCAGGTAATTCCGGATCGCGGCAAACAGCTGGAGTTAATACACAAGCTCGGCGTCAGTGATCTTGCGTATGCTGACGATCGAATTCGGCAGTTCGGCGCACGCGAGGGAATTCCGGTCACAAATCTGGCGCCCTCCCTTTCGGAATTTGCCCAAACGCATCAGGCGTATCTCAATGGTTTCAATCGCGCGAATATCGGTACCGGTCATTGGAATGAGACCGGGCATCGTGTAGCCGCTGAAACCATGGCCCACGAGTTATGTGGGCGGGGGCTGAGCTTACCGTGATCACGCACGCCGAGTTCTGCCAGCGATTGCGGCAGCGACTTCAGGTCAATGCCGACAAGATTATGCTTCGCGTGGTGATGTCGCCGCAATCGGATTCCCCGGTGGAGTTCACGGGGAGGGAATTGGTTGGGAGAGCGGAGCAATTCGTCGCGAACTGTTTGCTGCAAAAGGACCGTGAAGTGGTTTTGTTGCTTTTGCCGCATTCGCCGGAGCTATTTCTTATTCAGCTCGGGCTTGTTCTGAAGGGGCACATTCCGGCAATTCTCGCGTGGCCAACAAGCCGGGTAGATGCGGAAAAGTATCAGCGAAATCTGGTGCACCAGTTGCGTCACCTGCCAGCAGACCGACTGATCACACTGCCGCGGTTGGCGGCGAATCTGGAAGGGAGCTTGCCGTATCCCGTTACGGGTTTGGCGCTTGAAAATGGCGAGGCCTTCGAAAAGCAGTTCCCCGCAAATCGCGTGTCCGAACAACTTGACGCGGGAATGCAACCGGCGCATCGGGGCATTCCTACCGCAGATACATTATTTCTGCAGTTTTCGGGCGGCACCACTGGGGCGCAGAAGGCAATTGTTGTCACCGCTACAATGCTCAACGAGCAGCTTACGCAGTTGGGTGAAGCCTTACGTTTCAGCGACGAGGATGGAATCGCCTCGTGGTTGCCTCTCTACCATGATATGGGGCTGATCGCCTGTTACTGGATGCCGTTGTGGTTCGGCGCGTATTCAATCCAACTGGCCGCGAACGATTGGGTCATCGATCCCGAGTCGCTGCTGAAATATATTTCCCGTTATCACGCGACGATATGTTGGCTGCCAAATTTTGCGTTTTCGTATTTGAGCCAGCGGCGCGAACAAATGGAACAGGTACACTCGCTGGAGAGCGTTCGCGCTTGGATCAATTGCTCGGAGCCGGTGCGCTCGCGATCCGTGAAGGAATTTCGAAACGCTTTCGCAGACTGCGGCGTGCGGCCGGAAAACCTGCAGTCGTCGTATGCCATGGCGGAAACGGTATTCGCGATTACGCAATCCCATTTGGGCAGGGAATTAAGGACCGTTCCGCGTAGTGAGGTGAATCATGGCGGCCGGTCCTACTCGGAATTGCCGTTTGATGTGATCGATGATGTCTATGTCTCGTCTGGCACGGCCTTGGCCAATACGGAAATAAAAATAGTCGGAGCGGATGGCGCGCCGTGCGTAGACGGCATGTGCGGAGAGATTTATGTTCGCACACCTTCGATGTTCTCGGGATATTGGGGTGCCGATGGATTTCGAACACATTCGTTGCGAGACGGCTGGCATGCCACGGGCGACTACGGTTTTCAACGGCATGGAGAACTCTTCCTGATCGGCCGATTGAAAGATATCGTCATCGTGGGAGGAAACAATATTTTCCCGGAGGACGTGGAAGCGATAGTCAACACGATCAGTGGAATCTATCCGGGGCGAGTGGTGGCGTTTGGAGTGGAAGATTCAGAGTATGGCACGCAGAGCCTCGGAGTTGTCGCGGAAATGAAGGGCGAGTTTCGTGAGGACGCGGCGCAAGAATTGGAAGCCGTCATTCGAAAGCTGGTGCTGTCGACCATCGGCACTGCCGCGCGGTATGTGTCGGTGGTACCGCAACGTTGGATCGTGAAGAGTACCGCGGGTAAGATTTCGCGACGCGAGACGCGCGAGAGATTCGTTCGAGAAATGGTCGCTTCGGTTTCAAAGAGGTGAAACGTGTTGCCCGACAGTGTCGCCATTCGCAAGGCTGCGCAGGAAGCCGCGTCGGAACTTACCCGGCGGCCGATCAAGGAAGGCCAGCGGCTCGTGTCGTCGGGCTTGATCGACTCGCTTTCGGTATTGAAACTGATTGGACTGATCGAGAAGAAACTCCACGTGACGATTCCTCCAGAATCGTTGCAGCCGGAAGATTTTGACGACCTGGACTTGATCGTTGAGACGGTGCTGCGAGTGGCCAAGCCGTCCATCTGAGGAGAGTTGCGAAGATTATCCACCGATGCCCTTTAATTCCTTAGCCTACCTGGTGCTGCTCGCGATCGTGGTGGTCCTTTACTGGGCACTGCCCGCGCGCTTCCGGCGGGTTTTCATTTTTGTGGCAAGCGTCGCGTTTTATGCAAGCTGGGGCCTCCTTTTTGTGTGGGTTCCTCTTGTGGTAGCGGGCGTGGTCTACCTGGTCGGCAAGCAAATCGTTGGCGCTTCGGGCAGAGCGAGAATTTGGCTGTGGCTCGGTATCAGCGGTTTACTGGCACTCTTGATTCTCTTCAAATACCGCATTTTCCTTGCCGGAAGCCTACAGATAGTCGCCAACCCACTCGGAAGCCAGCATGTCTCTTGGTTAGCATCGATTGCGTTTCCGATAGGGATTTCGTTTTACACCTTTGCGGCGATTGGTTATCTGGTCGATATCCGGCAGGGCCGCGTCAAGACGCCCACTTTTGTGGACCTCGTACTGTTTTTCTTTTTCTGGCCCAACATTCTCTCCGGGCCGATCGTGCGGGCGCGCGAACTGATGCCGCAGCTGAGCTTTAGCAAGCCATTCGAAGCGCGTTACTTTTTCGAGGGGCTTGATCGCCTGATCTGGGGGCTAGTGCAGAAGGTGGTGATTGCCAACGTCCTGGGGACCTGGGTGGACCAAGGATTTGCGCCGGGAACCATAGGTCGGCCTTCGACGATCGATGGCTGGTTCCTGGCCATCGCCTTCGGTTTACAGATCTACTTCGATTTCGCCGGGTATACCAACATGGCGAATGGAACGGCGCGCCTGCTCGGTGTTTCGCTCCCGGAAAATTTCCGCTATCCCTACCACGCCGCAACACCGCCGGAGTTCTGGGCGCGCTGGCACATGACGCTGTCTCGCTGGATCCGGGATTATCTGTTTTTCCCAATCAATGCAAAGTGGCAAGGTGCACCCTTTCCACTGTACGTGAGTTTGATTGGCGTAATGGCGCTCGTAGGCCTGTGGCATGGCGCGGGCTGGAATTTCATCCTATGGGGCACCTTGCACGGAAGCTATTTGGTCCTCTACCGAATATATGAGAGTTGGGGCAAGAAGGACTCAGGCGTTGCGAATTGGCGAATCGCCATGGAAGGTTGGCGCGTACTTACGCTGATCGCGGTTGCTTGTGCGTGGGTGGTGTTTCGGTCGAACAGCTTGGTGAAGGCAGGCGGAATCCTTTCTGCGATGTTTTATCCGGTTGGCGCGGGAAGGGCGTTTGGATTCGGGTTCTACTGGTTCACATTGATGGTTGTAGTGTTTTGTATAGTGGAGCCGATGTTGTTCCAAAAATTAAATGAATTCGACGAACGAGCGGCAGAAACCAGCCCCTCACCGTTTCGTGTGGTGGTGCGGCCGCTTGCTTACCTGCTTGGACTGCTCTTGTTTTTGCTTTTCGACCAGAGTAACTCGCAATTCATTTATTCACAGTTTTAACCGACAGAGACGGCTGAGCCTATTGGATACGCGTGCCGTCAGGAAGAAAAACGGGGAAGTCGTCGTTCGGCCGCGCCAGCATGAACTGTTGTGCGGCGGCCATGCGATCGTAGTCGAACAGGAAAAATCCAAATTTGTAGTGCAGCGTCAAGTCATCCGGAGCTTGCGCGATGGCCCACTGGTATTGCGCGAGGGTGTCTTGCGGGGTCTCTGTGGTCCCGGCCGCGCGGAACATCAGACTTTGCACCTGTTCTGCACGATTCAACTGATTTGTGAAGGGCGGGCGCTGCAGGCGATCCACCATCTCGCCGGCCACACGAGAGCGATCGTGCCCGGTGAACGCCAGCAGGCGCTCGCACTCCACTTCAGAGGGCGGCTCGGTTGTGGAAGCCGCGAACTTAACGTCCGGAGGCAGAAGATTGACGATTCTGTCGTAAGCCGCCAGGGCCAATATGTAGTTGCCCGGAGGAGTCAGATGGACGTGATCGTACAGGAGTTCGCTGCCCGCAACACCGTTATGGCTTTCTGCCGAAAATAGCGATTGTGCGTCCAAAAGCTGGACATTTGGCCCCGAGGAAGTCGCAACGTTACGGATGATTTCGTTGATACGAGAATCGGCACGAAAGCGGAGCGTGTCGAGATCACGCGCGCGGACGTAGTGTTCTTTTGCGTCGTCGTAATCGCCCATCGACCAGTAACAGCGTGCCATGCGAAACTGCAATTCGGCGAATTCATCATCGATCTGGGATGCTGAGGTGTAAGCTTTCAACGCGTCCGCGTAATCTCTCACAATTTCAAAGGCAGCCCCTTTTTTCACCAACGCGTTCCACGACTGCAAGCTCTCGGAACTCAGGCCGTCGCGGTGGAGTGAAGCAAAAGGAGCGGAGTCACGCAAGTTCGTGGCGATGGTGCTGAGCAAAACGTGAGCGCCACTGGCGGTCCCGATGTCGACAATTGCTTTTATATTGCTGTCGAAATTGCGGTAAGTTAGTTCCATGCGCGGAGAATCAGCGCGTACCTGTTTATCCAGGAACATTTCCATGCCGCGCCATTCGGTGCGCGTTTTGCCGGACTCGACCAGCAGTTGCCCGATGCGCGTGGAACGCACAAAAATACTGGCGCGAATCACTGCCGGGTTCATGGAAGATCCGGTTAGAACCGTACCCGGCCCATACGGGCCCACAACTTCGTTGCTGCCGGCGTAAACGAGAAAGAGATCGGGCTTGTAATCGGCAAACTGCCGCGCCATTTCTAGAATCACGTGCGAATTGATCGCCACCATTCCGGCGTTGACGATTTCGAATTTCATCGAGGGGAAACGCTGGCGCAGCATTACCTGCAGATAACGGCTGAACGCGTAAGCGAAATCGGGATCTCCCATCGCCGCCGATTCACCGAGCACGAAGATTCGATAGGTGTTCTTGGGCTTATCCAAAGGAATCGAGAAGAACTGCGGCGTTTTGATCATTCCGGGAGGGAAAAACGGCGCGGCGAAGAACAAGTTGTAGCAAGAATAGGGGCGCCCATGAATGCTGCATGGTTCCATTAACGCCGTGGAATGGCCCACGTGGAACAGGCGCAGAGTTCCCTCGGTGAGTGCGAGAAGGAGGATGGGCGCCAGAATCGCAATTGCCAGGCGGGGCAGCCAGAAACGCAGGCGCGAAACGGGTGGCGACCCACCGATTGTGGTAGCTGCGGTCATAAGGGCTCCACGGTTGTGGGCACAGCAACGGTTCGCTCGTCCGCGAGTTGTGCTCCCGCTTCGCCGGCCTCGTGGTATTGCGCATCCTCATTGACGGACCAAACGTCATACATCCGTTTTCCCGCGAGAATGTTGCGCGCGGCAAGCAGCGCGGTCATCATGGCATGATCCTGATTGTTGTATTTGTGCATGCCGTTGCGGCCGACGAGATGGAGAGTGGGGTACTGCTCTTCTATGGCGCGCCGGATGGTGTCGACGCGAAGTTTGTAATCGTCGTCGTAAACGGGATAGGCCTTCGGTTGCCGAATGACGCAGCCGTCGACTACATCCGCGGCACTAGCAAGTTGCACTTGCTCGAGTTCTTTCCGCGCCAGAGCCAGGAGTTCCTCATCCCCCATATTCCATAGCCCGTCGCCTTCGAAGCAAAAATATTCCAACCCGTAACAACAGTATTTGGGATCGGCGACCATCTCCGGCGACCACGCCTTGTAATTCTGAATGCGCCCGACCTTCACGTCAGGATCGTGGATATAGATCCAGGTATCGTTGAAACGATTGCGATCGCGGAGAATGAGCCCGACCGTCAAGAAGTCGCGGTAATGCAGAGATTCCGCGGCACGAACCGCCGGTTCCGGCAGCGGCGGCATAATCTGGGCAACCAGTTGACGGATGGGCATCGAGGAGACGAGGTGGTCTCCGCGAAATTCTTCGATTGCGCCGTGAGGGGTGCGTGCGGAGATGATCCAACAGTTGGCCGCAGGATCGAAGCGGCAGGCCACGACGTTGTGTCCCAGAAAAACTTCTCCGCCCATGCCGCGAATCTTCTTCGCGCAGGCTTCCCACATCATCCCAGGGCCCCGTCGCGGGTAACGGAACGTGTCGATCAGGGTCTTAATCGTTTGTGTGCGATCGTTGGTTGGCCGCTGGGGTAGCACCGCATTCTTGATCGCTCCAGCGAGCGATAATCCCTTAATCCGTTGTGCCGCCCAATCCGCGGAAATCTCACGGCAGCTGCGACCCCAGATTTTTTCGGTGTACGTTTTAAAGAAGATGCGGAACAACCGGCGGCCAAAATGATTGACCACCCAGTCTTCAAACGTTGTCGGATTGCGCGTGGGGTGCAAACGCGCGGCCAGGAAAGAAAGTACGCATAGCGACGATTCGAGGAATCCCAGTTTCGAAAGCGCCTCAAACGGTTTCAGCGGATAAGAATAAAACTGACCACAATAGTAGATTTTTGATGACCGCGGCCGTTGCAACAGATCTGGCCCGAGAATTTCGGTCCAAAGTTCTTCCACTTCCCGTGACTTGGAAAAGAACCGGTGGCCTCCGATATCAAAGCGGTAGCCGTGATAATTCACAGTTCGCGCCAGGCCGCCGACATATTCAGGGTCGCTCTCAAGAACTGCGACCGACGCCTCATGCTTCGACAGTTCGTAAGCGGCAGTGAGTCCAGCGGGTCCTGCTCCGACAACAATGGCTTTGTACCGAGGGTTGCTCATGAAGGAGCTATGTAAAGCAGGGAAGCAACAGCGAGCCAATTACTCAACCATGCCGTCGCGCGAATTCTCAATGGCCTTGTGCCTGAGCGATCAGTTGCAGAACACTTTCCTTGTTCGGATAGCCCGGATTGGTGTTCAGCAGTTTCTGCCACGCGGCTATGGCTCCCTGCGCATCTTTCTTCCCTTGCCACTTTACAATACCGAGATTGAAAAGTGTGTCGGCCTTGCTGGGCTCCAGAGAAAGCGCCTTATTGAATTGCGTGATGGCGGCGTCGGGATCACCCTTGTACCAATACGCGGTTCCCAGGTCCGTTCGTACGGATGCATCGTTGGGCTGTACCTTCAGGGATCGTTCGTAGTATTCGATCGCCATTGGATACTGCTTCGCATCGTAATAAATATTGCCTAATTGTGTTAACAGCGAGCCATTTGCGGGATCGGCCTTGAGTTGTTCCAACAGTGGAGCGGCTTGAGAATCGGCGGCCTGTTTTAATTCCGCTGGCGAGGGCATAGCCGGCGCAGCATTGAAGTTCGCCGGCGCCGTTTGGCCGGCAGCGACGCTCGCCGTGGAATCCGAGACTGGAGAAGCTTGTGGCGCCCTAGCAGCAAATGCCCTGCGGACCATCCATCCGCCGCAAACACCCAGGAGCAACGAAAACGCGGCGAGAGCGATCGCTTGCTTTCCGCTCCAGGAATTGCTCGTGGTAGTTCTGAGTTCAGTCACGTCTCGTCACCCTTTCATGCAATCATGCGATCAGTTTTTGGGCGGCCCGCCAGCCTTCGCTTCCGCAATCAATTGCTCCACCACTGGCTTGCGGTCTAATTCAGGATTGTTTTTCAAAAGCTGCTGCCAAGCAGCAATGGCTCCCGCGGCGTCGTTTTTCCCGCGATATTTGATCATGCCCAGATTGAACAGCGCATTCGCATCTTTCGGGTTGTACTTCAGCGCCTGATTCAGCTGGGAAAGCGCGCCATCGCTGTCGTTCGAATAATAGAGACACGAAGCCAGCGCGGTACGAGCTGGTACATTCTTGGGGTCAATCTTCAGTCCCTTCTCGTAGTAGTCCGTCGCCTCTTTAAACTGGTGCGACGCTTGGTAGATTCCCGCGATCTGCAGGAGGAGCGCGGCATTTTTGGGCTCTGACTTGGATTTTTCGACCAGCGACGATGCTTGCACATCCGCCATTTGTTTCATTTGTTCGAGAGTCAGTTTGGGATGCCCACCGCTATAGGTGGCCGTCGGATGGACTGCGGCAGTGGGAGTTTTCGCTCCCGCCAGACCGGGACCGGCATGGCTTCCAACGAAAAAGTAACCGATGGCAAGCCCCGCCAGCAGGCAAAGCGCGGCGATTGCGTAGACTCGGCTGGCGGGCAGGTCCGTTGCCGCGTTCTCGTTGCCTGTTCCGGGTGCAGTAGTCATGCGTTGCGCTCCTAGAGAACCGTGTGCAGCAATCCTCTGGTGTGGAGAATATCTAACCCAAAGATTCGAGTGAGCTTGCGCAGGACCATGGGCAGGGAAGAATCCCCACAAGGAGAAGGGTAGAGTGTAGCGTAAACAGGGCGCCACGATACTGGTCACAATCCATTGTGACGCGCGTCACACCAAGCCCCGCTTTTCTCTCTTTGGCTACCCGTGTATCCTGTCTGCGCTGCCTTTGGGCGGCCACTCGCGAGGTGCCGTGTATCGTAGTTCCCAAAAACTGGGACCAATTCTCCAGATAGCAGTGGTCTGTCTGGTGTGGGTGGCCCTGGCGATGACCCTGCCAACCCCACAGAGACGTTCCGCTGATTCCAATGACGGTCGCTTACGTTCTCATGTGGGCGGACCCCGCTTCGTGTTTGCGGATTTGGATGGAGACCGCAAACCCGATCTCGCGCTCGTGGAAATGCAAGCGGGCCGGTCTGCTAGCAACTACTCGATTCGCTTCAAAATGAGTGCGGGGCAAGAATCGGCGATTGGTGTGGATGCACCTATCGGGGGACTGAAGCTGTCCGCCCGCGACGTGAACGGCGACGATGCCATCGACCTGATCGTCACTTCGAACCTGGACGTGCATTTCATTAAAGTGTTGCTGAACGACGGGCGCGGTAATTTTTCTGTGGCGCCCCCGAGCGATTTTCCCCGATTGACCGTGGGAGACGATATTGCCTTTCGGGATCCCGGCAGCTCTCGAGGGGATCGGACCACGCTGACGCCATTGCGCGACGGGTTCGGCGACCCTGCGGCGGTACAACGCCGCCAACACGACCCGATAGATTCGTCATCGCCCCACCTGTGGTCCAAAATTGAAAGTGCCCTGCAACGCGTGGTAATGTTGCGCCCGGGCCGTTCTCCACCCTCGGCGTTCGTCCTCTCGTAATCATTCGTTCACGCAATTTCCATACATTTCTCAGGTCGGACTCGGGGTGTCACACGGGTCCGAGGCCGGTGTGATGCACAGTTCCGATTGAGCGAGTGCCCTGCACGGAAGAGTGTTCGCACTCAACCAAAGATTCAGGATGAGAGGGTAGATTCATGTGGCGTTTTCTCAGGGGTGTATGCCTGGCCACCACAATCGCGGCTGGAATTGCCGGTCGAGCGCGAGCGCAACAAGCGTTGACTTGGGAAGAAATAAAGCTGCGCTTCGAAGCCAATAATCCAACCTTGCGCGCCGGGCAGATCGGCGTGGATGAATCCAAGGCCAACGAGATATCGGCGTATCTGCGCCCGAATCCTACTTTGACGGTTCTCGCCGACCAGATCGACCCCTTTCCGGGAGGGCCGTCCCACGGACCCTTCGCGTATTTTCTGCCCGCCGCGACAGTCAACTACTTGCATGAACGCGCGCACAAGCGCGAATTACGCCTGGAAAGCGCGCAAAAGGCAACCGGCATTGCGACTGCCGGTCAGGCGGATCTCGAACGAAACCTGATATTCAACCTGCGCAGCGCGTTCGTGGGGACGCTGCAGGCTAAAGCCGTCGTTCGCGTTGCCACGGACAATTTGAAATATTGGGACGATGTGCTGAGGATCGGCCGGGACCGCTACGACGCCGGCGACATCGCCCAAATCGATCTGGACCGCTTGGAATTGCAGCGGGTCCAATATGAATCGGATCTGCAGACCGCCGAGGTCAATCTGCGCACCTCTAAATTGCAGCTGCTGCTGTTGCTCAACGACCGCACACCCGTCGACCAATTCGAAGTGATCGGATTGTACGAATTCAACGACCAACTTGCGCCGGTCGAGCAATTCCGCCAAATCGCCCAAGATAATCGGCCGGACCTGAAAGCGGCCATGCAATCGGTAGACAAGGCGAAAACCGACCACCAGTTGGCGGTCGCGAACGGGTCGACTGATCCAACATTCGGATTCGATGTGGGACGGAATCCGCCCATCGACGCGTACATCGGCGCCAGCGTCAATATCCCGCTGCGCATTTTCGATCGCAATCAGGGAGAGAAGTTGCGCACGCAATTGGACGTGGACCGGAATCAAAAATTGTTGGATGCCGCGCAAGCGCAGGTATTCAGCGACGTAGATTCGGCCTACGCGCTGACGGACAGCAACCTGACTTTGCTGCGACCCTACAAGGCCAAATACCTGAAGCAAGCCACGCGGGTGCGAGAAACAGTGCGTTTTTCTTACGAGCACGGAGGAGCGACCTTGATTGATTTTCTGGACGCCCAGAAGGAGTACCGCGATACGGAATTGAATTACCTGAACCTGATCGGCTCTTATCTGATTGCGGCGGGTCAGTTGAATCTCGCCGTTGGACGCGAGGTGCTCCAATGAACTGGAAAAAGGCGGAGCGCATAACGCAGCATGCAATTCTTGCGGCACTCCTTGTTGGATGCGGCGGAAAAGCCGAAGACGTAGGGAAGGCTGGAGCGCCTCCACCGGTGAAGGTGGAGAAAGAGCAGGATCTCGGGTTATTGACTGTCGAGCATCCCGACCAGTTTCCCCTGGCGAAAGCGGAGGAATATTTTGCGGCGCCCGCTTTGCGTGTGACCGGCACGGTCAGTCCCGACGTCAACCGCACAGTTCCGGTGATCTCGCTCGCCTCCGGCCGCGTGGTGGAAATTCGTGCCCGATTGGGCGATACCGTGCAGAAAGGGCAAGTGCTCCTGCGTGTGCAGAGCTCCGACATTGCCGTGGCGTTTTCCGATTATCGCAAGGCGGTCGCCGATGAAGCGCTGGCCAATAAACAACTGGACCGGGCGCAGTTGCTGTATGACAAAGGCGCCATATCGCTGGGCAGTCTCCAACTTGCTCAGGATACGGAAGCGAAAGCAAAAGTCGATGTGGAGACTTCGCTCGAGCACCTTCACGTGCTCGGAGTCGATAAAGATCACCCGAGCGGCGTTGCGGATATCAAGGCACCGGTCTCCGGTGTCATTACGGATCAACAGGTCACCAACGCGGCCGGAGTTCAGGGGTTATCTGGGGCGAATCCATTCACGATTTCCGATCTGTCCAGCGTATGGATCCTCTGCGATGTCTTCGAAAATGATCTGGCAAATGTCCGCTTGGGGGAAACCGCGGACATTACGTTGAATGCTTACCCGGACAAGAAATATACCGGACGGATCAGCAACATCAGCTCGATTCTGGATCCGAATCTGCGAACCGCAAAAGTACGCCTGCAAGTGGCAAATCGCGATTTGTTGATGCGCGTGGGCATGTTTGTGACAGCAACGTTCCATGGGCAGAAAAAACTCCGATACGCTGCCGTGCCCACGTCCGCGATTTTGCACTTGCACGACCGCGACTGGGTTTACGTACCCGCGGGGAATGGCAAATTCCAAAGGGTCGAGGTGCGCGCGGGTGCGACGCTGCCGAACAATATGCAGGAAGTACGGTCCGGCATCGATCCGGGCCAGCAAGTGGTGAGCAACGCTTTGGTCTTCCAAAACACGGGGGAGCAGTAGCGTGAGCGGGCGCGTGATGCGAAAGGGTTCGCGATGATTGCCGCATTGGTGGAATTCGCTCTGCACAACCGATTCATGGTGCTGGTGGTGACTCTTCTGCTGCTGATTTGGGGGGCCATCTCGTTCCACAACTTGCCCGTAGAGGCTTACCCGGATGTTGCGAACAACTATGTGCAGGTGATCACGCAATGGCCGGGGCGCGCGGCCGAGGAAGTGGAACAGCAAGTAACAATTCCCATTGAGACGCAACTGAACGGCCTACCGCATCTCGAACATTTGCGCTCCGTCTCGTTATTTGGCTTATCCAGCGTCACCATGATTTTTGACGACAGTTCCGAGAATGATTGGAACCGCCAGAAGGTTCTGGAGCGGCTGTCGCAAGTCAATCTGCCCAACAATCTTCAACCCACGATCGGGCCGGACTACAGTCCGGTGGGCCAAATTTATTGGTACACGCTCAAAAGCACAAATCCAAAGTATGACTTGATGAATTTGAAGTCCCTGGAAGACTGGGTGCTGGAAAAACAGTTCAAATCCATCCCCAATGTCGTGGATGTTTCCAGTTTCGGAGGGACTACCCGCGAATACCAAGTTCGAGTCGATCCGAACAAGTTGATTGCCTATGGCCTGACCATCGGCCAGGTGGAACAGCAATTAACCAATAACAACGTGAACGCAGGGGGCAGTTTCATCGAATCGGGACTGCAACAGATCAACGTGCGTGCCGTCGGATTAATTACCAATTTGCTGGACATCGAAGAAACGGTTTTGAAAGCGCAGAACGGCGCTCCGGTACGGGTGAAGGACGTCGCCACGGTGACGGAAGGGCCGCGCATCCGGCTGGGGCAAATCGGGAAAGCCATCCGGAAAGATGATGGCACGATTCTGGACAACGAGGATGTGGTGGAGGGAATTGTGCTCCTTCGCAAAGGGGCCAATGCCGACGCCGTGATTGAGGACATACACGCCAAGGTGAAGGAGTTGAATACGCAGATCCTTCCGCCGGGCGTGCAGATTGTTCCGTTTCTGGACCGCAGCGACCTGGTGCACTACACCACGCACACGGTATTACACAATTTGACCGAAGGAGTGTTGCTGGTCAGCGTGATTTTGTTTTTCTTCCTGGGCAATGCGCGTGGCGCGCTGATTGTGGCGCTCACCATTCCGTTCTCGCTGCTATTTGCGTCGATTTGCCTCGACCTGAATAAGATTCCGGCGAACCTGCTTTCGCTCGGCGCGCTGGATTTCGGGATGGTAGTAGACGGTTCTGTAGTGGTAATCGAAAACATCGTGCGGCATTTCAGTTTACAGGCCAACGCCGGTAAAACGCCATTCGAGCGGATTCGCGGTGCAGTGTTCGAGGTGCTTCGGCCCGTGTTTTTCGCGCGTGCCATCATCATCACGGCGTATTTGCCTATCTTCACTTTGCAGAGCGTAGAGGGCCGCCTGTTCAAGCCGATGGCATGGACGGTTTCCTTCGCGTTGCTCGGTGCGCTGATCTTTTCTATTTTTATCGCACCGGTGCTGGCAGAGATGGTTTTCGGCAAGGGCGTCACGGAATGGCACAACCCGGTCATGGAGTTTCTGCGCGGCCGCTATCGCACCACCGTTCGCTGGGCGTTGCGGCACCGTCCGTTAACTCTCAGTCTGGCTGGATTAGTGATCGCGGCGACTTTTGTGCTGCTATTCAGTGGCATCGTCGGCTCCGAATTTCTTCCCCACCTGGATGAAGGCGCAATCTGGGCGCGTGGCACGTTAGCACCGAGCACCGGTCCCACGGAAGGTACCCGTGTGATGAACCAAGCTCGCCTGATTCTGGCGGCATTCCCCGAAGTGACCAAAGTGGTTTCGCAAGTTGGTCGGCCCGATGACGGCACGGACACGACGGGGTTCTTCAACACGGAGTATTTCGTCGACTTGAAACCGAAACATCAGTGGCGGCCCGTCTTTCGCGAAGACAAAGACGCGTTGATCAACGCCATGGATACCGAACTCAGCAGGATTCCCGGCGTGCTCTGGAATTTCTCGCAGCCCATCTCCGACAACATGGAAGAAGCAGTCAGCGGCGTGAAAGGCGAACTCGCGGTGAAGATGTATGGCGACGACTTGAAGGAATTGGAAAGTAAGGGCGAAGAAGTAGTGAACGTGATGCGCAGCGTTCCGGGGATTGAAGATCTTGGCTTGTTTCGCGTACTTGGACAACCCAATCTCAACCTAAGCATCAATCGCAGCAAGGCTGCGCGCTACGGACTCAACGTGACGGATGTGCAGGATGCCGTCGAAACCGCGATCGGCGGTAAAGCCGTGACGCAGGTATTGCAGGGCGAACAGCGCTATGACCTCGTGGTCCGTTATCTGCAACCGTACCGCGACACCCGGGAGGCCATCGAGAATATCCGCATCGTGGCGCCATCCGGGGAGCGCGTGTCGTTGGCGCAATTAACAGACGTGGCCGTTACCGATGGCGCCTCGGAAATTTATCGCGAATCCAATTCCCGTTACATTGCGATCAAATACAGCGTGCGTGGCCGCGATTTGGGCGGGGCAGTAGAAGAAGCCATGAAGAAAGTGGAGCAACAGGTGAAGTTGCCTGTGGGCTATCACCTGAATTGGGCCGGCGAATATGAAAGTCAGAAACGTTCGCAGAGAAGGCTTCTCATTGTTCTGCCCATCACCATTCTCATCATCTACATCATCCTGTTCACTATGTTCAAATCGGCGAAGTGGGCCGCGCTCACGCTGGCGAACGTCTCCATGGCGCCCATCGGCGGAATTCTCGCGCTGCTGGCCACCGGAACCCACTTCAGTGTATCCAGTGGCGTTGGGTTCCTGGCGTTGTTTGGCGTATCGGTGGAAATCGGCGTAATTATGATCGAGTACATCAACCACTTGCGTGCGCAAGGCTATTCCATCGAAGACGCGGCCGTCGAAGGTGCGATTCTCCGGTTACGTCCCATCATGATGACCATGCTCGTGGCCATGCTGGGATTGCTGCCTGCGGCGCTTTCTCGTGGAATTGGTTCAGACTCGCAACGACCATTTGCCATCGTGATCGTGGGCGGGTTGCTGGCGGCACTGTTCATCAGCATCTATTTGTTGCCAACGATGTACGTATGGGTGGCGCGAGACACAGATGTGCTGCCGTTGAGCGAAGCGGAGAGCGAAGAATCGGTCTGACGCGAGCAACCAACACTAAGTGACGTGCGTCACATGCGCGCGTTTACCCTTATTTTAAGCTAGTTTCTGTTGCTCTTACTACACCGCAGCCTGCATGCGCTTGTTCACGTATTTGCTCCACGGAGAACCCGATGAGTCGAAAAATGTCTATTGTCGACGGCAATGAAGCCGCCGCTGCGGTGGCCTACCGCCTTAACGAGGTCATCGCCATATATCCCATTACGCCTTCGTCCCCTATGGGCGAGTGGTCGGATCAGTGGAATTCGGAACGAAGGAAGAATATTTGGGGCGCGATTCCCGATGTGATTGAGATGCAGAGCGAAGGTGGGGCCGCCGGTGCGTTGCATGGCGCGTTGCAGGGTGGGGCGTTGGGCACCACGTTTACTGCATCGCAGGGCCTGCTGCTGATGATCCCCAATATGTATAAGATCGCGGGCGAACTGACCGCCGCGGTAATCCACGTGGCCGCCCGCACGTTGGCCACCCACGCTCTCTCCATTTTTGGCGACCACAGCGACGTCATGTCCACGCGCGCCACGGGGTTTGCCCTGCTTGCTTCCAACTCGGTGCAAGAGGCCAGTGATTTTGCCTGTATCGCACAAGCCGCCACTCTGGAATCACGCGTGCCGTTCCTACATTTCTTCGACGGGTTTCGCACCTCGCACGAAGTGAACATGATTGACCCGCTGAGCGATGACGACCTTCGCGCGCTCATTGATGACAAGTACGTCCGGCAGCATCGGGAACGTGCCATGACTCCCGATCGCCCGATTTTGCGCGGTACCGCGCAGAATCCCGACGTGTTCTTCCAGGCGCGGGAAGCCTGCAACCCGTATTACCTGGCGTGCCCCACGATTGTGCAAGACGTGATGGACCGTTTCGCGAAGCACACCGGCCGGAAATACAACTTATTTGATTATTACGGCCCGGCGGACGCGGAACGCCTAGTGGTCCTGATGGGCTCTGCAGCAGGCGCCGCGGAAGAAGCCGTCGACGCGTTGCGCAAGTCCGGCGAAAAAGTGGGACTGCTGAAGGTTCGCCTGTTTCGGCCCTTCGCTGCCGACGCCATGCTGAAAGCGATACCCGCGACCGTGAAGTCCATCGCCGTACTCGACCGCACGAAAGAACCCGGCGCCCTGGGCGAACCTCTTTACATGGATATCCTGACCGCTTATATGGAACGGCATGCAGCGAATCCCAGTGCCGGGATTCCACGGATCATCGGCGGCCGGTACGGGCTTTCTTCGAAAGAATTCACGCCCGCCATGGTCAAAGCGGTTTTCGATGAACTGAAGCAGGCGCAACCGAAGAATCACTTCACCGTCGGCATTGTGGACGATGTCACCCACACCAGCCTAACCTTCGATCCAGAATTTTCGACGGAAGATCCCCGCACCGTGCGTGGACTGTTTTACGGCCTCGGATCGGACGGAACCGTAGGCGCCAACAAAAATTCCATCAAAATCATCGGAAAGGGAACGGACAACTTCGCGCAAGGTTATTTCGTCTACGACTCGAAGAAAGCCGGCGCGGTTACCGTTTCGCACTTGCGCTTTGGCCCGGACCCGATTCGCTCCACCTATCTGATTAGCAAAGCGAACTTCGTGGCTTGCCACCAATTTCAATTCCTGGATCGTATCGATGTTTTGACCGCCGCCGAGCCGGGAGCCACGTTCCTGCTGAACGCGCCATTTGGTTCCGACGAAATCTGGCAGCACATTCCCCGCCAGGTGCAGGAAACCATCATCAAAAAGAAGCTGCGCTTTTTTGTGATTGACGGATACTCCGTGGCTCGTGCATCCGGTATGGGCACGCGCATCAACACCATCATGCAGACCTGTTTCTTTGCGATTAGCGGTGTGTTGGCCCGCGACGCAGCCATCGCCGCCATCAAAAAAGCAATTTCGGACACCTATGGAAAGCGTGGCGAAGCCGTCGTACAGAAAAACTACGCCGCCGTCGATCAAACGCTCGCGAATCTTCACGAAGTCAAGGTGCCGGACAAGGTGACCGCAACCTTCAACATGCTGCCGGCGGTTTCGCCGCGCGCACCGGAATTCGTTCGCGACGTTTTGGGCACCATCATCACCGGAAATGGTGATTCGCTCCCGGTCAGTGCCATGCCGATCGATGGTACCTTCCCCACGGGTACCGCGCTGTGGGAGAAGCGTAATATCGCCAAGGAAATCCCCGTATGGGATGTGGACTTGTGCATTCAGTGCGGCAAGTGCGTCTTGGTTTGTCCGCACGCGGTAATTCGCGCGAAAGTCTACGATTCTTCGTTGCTGAGCAACAAGCCGGAAACCTTCAAATCCGCCAAGCCGCGCTGGCGCGAATTTGAAACGTTACGCTACACCCTTCAGGTAGCACCGGAAGATTGCACGGGTTGCAAGCTGTGTGTGGAGGTTTGCCCCGCGAAGAGCAAAACGGAAGTAAAGCACAAAGCCATCAACATGGAACCGCAGGCCCCTCTGCGCGAACCGGAAAGCGTCAATTGGGAATATTTCCTGGCGTTACCGGAATTGGATCGCCAGCGCATTGCCCATTCTCAGGTGAAGGATTCGCAGCTTCTGGAGCCTTTGTTCGAATTTTCGGGCGCCTGCGCAGGCTGCGGTGAAACTCCGTATCTCAAATTGTTGACGCAATTGTTCGGCGATCGGCTGATGATCGGCAACGCCACTGGCTGTTCTTCTATTTACGGCGGCAATCTCCCTACGACTCCTTACGCCAAGAATAAGGATGGACGGGGGCCAACGTGGTCCAACTCGTTGTTCGAAGACAACGCCGAGTTTGGGCTGGGCATGCGCCTGGCCGTCGACGAGCAGAATCATTACGCCCGCGAACTGGTCACGCGCCTTAACGCCCAGCTTGGCGACGAACTAGTGAAGGGTTTGCTCGAGGCGGACCAATCGAAAGAGCCGGGTATCGAAGAACAGCGCCGGCGTGTGATCGAGTTGAAGAAGAAACTCGCCGGAATGAACATTTCCGAAGCGACGGCATTGCAGTCTGTCGCAGACTCGCTCGTAAAGAAGAGCGTATGGCTCATCGGCGGAGATGGCTGGGCCTATGACATCGGCTTCGGCGGACTGGACCACGTGCTAGGCTCCGGCCGCAACGTGAATGTCTTGGTGCTGGACACGGAAGTGTATTCGAATACCGGCGGCCAAATGTCCAAAGCTACGCCGCGCGGCGCGGTGGCGAAATTCGCCACTGGAGGAAAGCATACCGCGAAGAAAGATCTGGCGATGGAAGCGGTAAGTTATGGCTACGTGTACGTCGCTAGAGTGGCGATGGGCGCCAATGACACGCATACCGTCAAGGCTTTCCTGGAAGCGGAAGCGCATGACGGACCGTCGTTGATCATTGCCTACAGCCATTGCATCGCACACGGGTATGACATGGCCATGGGCCTGGACCAGCAAAAGAGAGCGGTACTGAGCGGCTACTGGCCCTTGATGCGCTACAATCCGGCGCTGCGCCTGGAAGGCAAGAACCCATTCCTGCTCGATTCCAAAGCGCCCAGTATTCCACTCAAGCAATACGCCTATCAGGAAGCACGGTACACCATGCTGGTGCGCAGCGATCCGGGTGCTGCGCGCGAATTGCTGAAAATCGCGCAGGATGATGTGGAACGTCAGTGGCGCGTGTATTCCAACCGCGCGGCTATGGCCGGTCGCTCGGAATCGCCGCACATCGCTCCGGAAGCGCCGGAAACCGCTCCAGAAACCGTAAAGAAGGGTGGAGAAGACGAATGAGCGACCTTTCCACGAAGTATCTCGGGTTGAACCTAAAGTCGCCGCTGCTCGCTTCGGCTTCTCCCCTCAGCGAGTCGGTGGATAACATCAAGCACCTGGAAGACCAGAATCTGGCCGCCGTGGTGTTGCCGTCGCTGTTCGAAGAACAGTTGCAACTCGAAAGTGCGGCCGTCGATTCCGATCTCACGCGCGGCGCCGAGAGCTTCTCTGAATCCACTCATTTTTTCCCCGATCTCCAGACCTACAATCTTGGACCCGATGGCTACCTGGATTTGATTCGGCATGCAAAAGAAAGCGTGCAGATTCCCATCATTGCCAGCCTCAATGGCGTGTCCAAGGGTGGCTGGTTGCAGTATGCCCGAATGATGGAGCAGGCGGGCGCCGATGCCATCGAAATGAATATCTATTCGATCGCCACCGATCCGGCGGTGAAAGGCAGTGAACTGGAACAGGATTACATCGACCTGGTCCATGAACTGAAACGCACGATACGCATTCCCGTTGCTGTGAAGCTCTCGCCTTTTTTCAGCGCACCAGCAAACATGGGCGTACGTCTCGATGAGGCGCGCGTCGATGGAATCGTGCTCTTCAACCGGTTCTACCAGCCCGATTTCGATATCGACCATCTGGAAATATCGCCGAGCCTGGCACTGAGTCGACCAGAAGAGTTGCTGCTTCGCCTCCACTGGACCGCCGTTCTGTGCGGACATGTGCGGGCTGACCTCGGAATCACCGGCGGAGTGCACAGCGCGCGGGATCTCATCAAGTGCATTCTTGCGGGCGCAAAAGTGGCTTTTATGACTTCGGCGCTACTGCGCAACGGCGTTCACCATGCTGCGCACGTGCTTACGGAACTGGACCGCTGGCTGGAAGATCATGAATACCGATCCGTGCAGCAAATGTGCGGCAGCATGAGCCACGGAGCGGTGCCGGACCCCAGCGCGTTCGAACGCGGCAACTATATGAAGGTACTGAGTTCCTACACGCTGCGCGCCAACGTGTTTAACGACTAAGTTCGAAAGCAAACGCACAATCGCCGGTTGCTTTCAATTGCCTACCGGCTCAATTCCAAATACGCGGTCGGCCAATTGGCGAGCCGCCGCCATGTGTGCTTCCAGCTTCGGGATGTATTCTTCGGTACGAAGCTGAGACGCTTTCGCAAATTTGTCTCTGAGAATCTGCAGGCCATCGTTCGCGAATTCGCCCGGGTCCGCAGACATCGAGTAGCCATAGCCTAATCCGAATTTCCAACAGAGCTTGTCGGCCAGTTGCACGATCAGCGTGACTTCATTATTGGTGGGTTGCGCATCTGTGCCGTGGTGGTATTCGATGACCTCGCCCACCTCCGTTGGCAGTCGCCACAGGTCGGCAATAATCCTGCCGCTTTCCGCGTGCGTGAACCCCAATACGCGCTTTTCGACCAGCCAAACAGGAGAATGTTCGCGCGCAGCTTCTTCCATGATCTTGCGGAAATCGTCAGGGAAGAGGAGCGCGTTAATAAGGATGCCGATGTCATGCAAGAGTCCCGCCAGATAAAGCTGTTCATTCACCACATTCTGGAACTCGAAACCCAGTTTTTGCGCCACGTATCCAGTCGCGAGCGAGTGCCGCCAAAATGTCTCCTTGGGCACGACAGAGCTTAGGCTGGAAAACATCAAGGGTAAATTGCATGAAAACGCCAGATCGCGAATGCGCCAGAGCCCTAGCGTAAGGACGGCATCCCGAATCGTCGCCACGTCGCCTCTGTTTCGGTACAGCGCGGAATTCGCCATTCGTAAGCATTGCGCCGCCAGCGATTTGTCATAAGAAATCGTAGTAATAATTTTATCGACATCCACTTTGTTGGCGTTCACGCTGAGCGCTTCCGTCAATGTGTTCAGGATAACGGGCATCGCCGGTAGATTTCCGAGATGATGTGCGCGTCGGGTGAGGATTTCGTAGACTCCTGGGTTCACTGCCCGCCCCTTATCCCAATCAGGAAAACGGAGCATGCCAACTGCCAAGATAAGTGTCCGAGAAAAGCCGAGTCGGGCCAGGATTCGTGTTCCAACCACGAACAGTTCTTGCTCTTCCGATGCAAGAACGCACACTCTCGCCTCGCCGCCGCGCTTCATTGCCTAGGAGAAGACAAGGCCTCCGCCCAAGGTTATGAAGCCTGGCGGGTTGTTTTGCCGCTTCTGGCAGCCGATCGAAGGTCTGTTTGGATGGAACTGTGCTTGCAACGACGCAATGTTACTGCGCGAGTGCCCGAGCGGCTCTCACTCTATGCCTACGGCGGAAACATTCAATCGATTTTTGGCCCATCAGCCGATTCTTTCCAAGGACAAGAAGTTCTTTGCCTATGAGATTCTCTCGCGGTACGGGCCGGAAAATTACTGCGCACCTACCCCGGGCAGTTCGGTTGCCGAAAAAGCAATGGACGAGTTGTTCTTGATGGGCGTTCGCGCGATTACAGAAGGCTTACCTGCGTTTATAAACTGCACGCGTGACTTCCTGCTCCACGACTATCTCACCCTGATGCCCAGGGATATGGTTGTGGGAGAAATTTTGGAGACGGTCACGCCCGACCAGGAAGTCCTTGCGGCCTGCCAGCGGATGAAGGAGCAAGGGTATCGATTGGCTTTGGATGACTATTGTGATCTTCCCGAGACGCAGCCATTCCTGGACCTCGCTGATTTCGTGAAAGTCGACGTGCTGCTCACCTCATTTGCCGAGCAGGAACGTCTGGTGAGGGTGTGTCATCAGCGGAGGATCCCGGTCGTAGCGGAAAAAGTGGAAACCGACGAGCAATTTCGCCGCTGTATGGATATTGGCTACGATTATTTCCAGGGTTATTTCTTCTGCCGCCCGGAAGTGGTGGGCCGCCGGAGTGTTCCCGCCAATAAAACCGTTTATCTGGAATTGTTGCAAGCTGCCAACGCCAGTTCCTTCGACTTTCACAGAATTTCCATGATTTTTCGCCGGGATGTTTCACTGAGCTACCGGCTGCTGCGGTACTTGAACTCCGCGTCGTTTGGATTGCGGGCGGAAGTTCACTCCATACCGCATGCCTTGACGCTTTTGGGCGAAAGAGCGATGCGCAAATGGATATCGTTGGTCAGCGTGGCGGGTCTTGGCGACGAGGTTGCCGGCGGGCTGTTACGCCTGCCGCTGCTGCGCGCCATGTTTTGCGAATTGGTGGGCAAGAAGATCGGGATGTATCGGGACACCCACGAATTGTTTCTACTTGGGCTCCTGTCCGTGATGGATGCTCTTCTGAATATGCGCATGGTGGACGTGCTGGTGGAAATTCCCGTGGACGAAGAAATTAAGAAGGCCTTACTCGGCAAGTCCAGCCGATACCGGCCCATCTTTGAAGTGGTGCTCGACTATGAATCCGGCACTTGGGAACAGTTGGTGCATTCCGCGCGCCACGCAGGACTGCATGAGGAATATCTGCCGGATTTGTATCTGCGTTCGGTGAGATGGGTCACCGAAGTTCTTGCCGAGGCGCCGGTTCTGGTGTGATCCCGCTGCTTTATTCGCGGGTGTCCGCAAATACTTCTTCGGCGATATGGAATGCGGTGTTGGCCGCGGGAACCCCGCAATAAACCGCGGTCTGCAGCAAAACTTCTTGAATCTCCTTGCGAGTCACGCCATTATTAGCCGCCGCGCGCAAGTGCAGCCGCAATTCTTCGGAGCGGTTCATTGCCGCCATCATTGCAATCGTAATTAAGCTACGGGTTTTGCGGGGCAATCCCGGGCGCGTCCAAATCTCTCCCCACGCATACCGCGTGATCAAGTCTTGAAACGGAGCAGTGAACGAGTTTTCTTTGGCTTTTGCGCGATCGACGTGCTCGTCGCCCAACACCGCGCGTCGCACCTTCATAGCCTTTGCCCGGCGCTTCTTATCGTCCATCGCGAACTCCTTTACGCCAAAAGAAACTGCAGAACTCTGTGATTGAACTCGTCGCTCACTTCGATATTGCAGAGATGAGAAGCCGGAAATTCCGCATAAATAGCGCCTGAAATCGCGTTGGTCAGGAAACGGGCTTCTGGTGGCGGGGTGCCTGGGTCTTCAGTACCAACCACCACCAGGCAAGGCAGGTGAATGTCTTTTACGGTATCCCGCTGGTCGCTGTCGCGAACTGCGGCACAACTTGCGATGTATCCCTGCGGATTGGTGGACTCCAACATTTCCAATACGGATCGCATATCTTCAGGATGTGCCGCGCGGTAACTGGAGGTAAACCAACGTGCCATCACCGTTGATGCCACCGCTTTCATTCCGCCGCTTTGCACGGACTGGATGCGCGTGTTCCACACATCCGCCGTGGCGATCTTTGCGGCCGTGCTGCTCAACACAATTTTGTGAAAGCGATTGGCCTCATTCGTGCCCAGAAACATGCCGATCAAGCCGCCCATGGATAGCCCGCAGAAGCAGGCACGGTCGATATTGACAGCGTCCAACAGTCGAACGACGTCCCGGCTTAATTGTTCTATCGTGTAAAGCCCGGGAGTTACCTCAGACTGTCCATGACCGCGTCCGTCGTAACGAAGCACACGGAAGTGCTCTGAAAATCCTGCAACTTGTCGGTCCCACATGCGCAAATTCGTGCCCAGGCCATTGCATAACACCAAAACCGGCAGATGCTCCGCACCCGACCATTCATAGTGAATCTTGGCGTCCGGCAAATTGGCCAATGGCATGTTCGATCCTTCGTTTTTCTAGACTGCTGGCGGAAACTTGCGAGTCTCCGCGATAGCCCGCTCCACGAACTCCTCGGCGCTCCCCAGATAATTTCTTGGTTCGAACAAGCTTTCCAGGTCTGCTGGCGTCAGATGTCCGTGCAAGCCTGGCTCTTCACGCAGAACTTCCTTGAGAGAGCGCTTTTGCTCCGCGGATTTTTTGCAGGCGGCTTCCACCAACTGATGGGCCGGCATTTTGCCCATGCGGTCGGCCAAGGCCATGCTAACCGCTTCCGCGAAAATGAGTCCATTCGTAGCATCGAAATTCTGTTTCATCCGTCGGGAATCCACTTCTAAATGCGGCAACATCTCGGCAAGATGATGCAGCGCCCCGCCGGCGAGGCGAACGATCTGCGGAAGCGTTTCCCATTCAGCGTGCCAGTTGCCCAGTCCACGTTGGTGTTCCTGTGGCATCGCGGAAAGCATGGTGCTGAGCAGGCCTGGGACGCGCATGGCTCCCGCCAAAACAATCGCGCACGTCACCGGGTTGCGCTTGTGCGGCATAGTCGACGAGCCGCCTCTCCCTTGCCCAGCGGGCTCGCGCAATTCGCCCACTTCCGTTTGTGAGTGCAGCGAAATGTCGCGTGCAATTTTGCCGAGTGTCCCTGTCAGAAGTCCGAGATACGCGGCAATTTCGGCGACACGGTCGCGATGTGCATGCCAGGGAAGCGTAGGGAGAGTTAATTGGAGATCCGTGGCCAGCGCGCGGGCCACTTCCGGGCCGTCGCCACGCAACGCTGCCAGAGTTCCCACAGCGCCGCCGAACTGCAACGACAGCACACGTGGTCGAATTTCAGCCAGGTGTCGGCGATGCCGTAGGATTGCATCCAGCCAACCCGCTGCAATGAAGCCGAACGTCGTGGGCAAAGCCTGCTGCATCCAGGTGCGGCCGACCACCACGGTTGCGCGATGGGCGCTGGCAAGTGCCACGAGCGTATTGCCCAGGCCGGCGAGATCCGCGTCGATCAGCTTTAGCGCGTCGCGCAATTGCAGCACGAAACCCGTATCAATCGCATCCTGGCTTGTTGCACCCCAATGAACGAAGCGCGCCGCGTATTTGTCTTGGCGCGCCACGGCTTCCGTTAGCATTTTCACCAACGGGATAGCCAAGTTTCCGGCGGCGGCCGCTTCCTTTGTGATTAATGACAAATCAAAATGTGCCGTCTTGCACTGGTCCGCGATTTTGGCGGCCGAGCCTTCGGGTATTACACCAGTTCGCGCCTCCGCTCTGGCGAGCGCAGCCTCGAATTGCAGCATGCCTTTTATTCGGGCGTCGTCAGAAAGAACCAGTTCTAGCGCGCTGTAGGAGAAAAGTTCGTCGTAGAGAGTCATGTGAGCGATTGGCTCCGCGCCTCAATAGTCAAAGAAAACCGTCTCTTGGTCGCCCTGCAAGTGTACATCCCACAGCAGCGTGTTCCCGTCCTTTGCATCAGGCCGCGCGATTAACGTGTGGCGGCGCGCGATCGGAACTTGCGCAAGAACCGCGTCCGAATCGTTCTCGGGCTCCTCGGGAAAATAAATGCGCGTGATTAACCGGCGCAACAGCCCCCGCATAAATAAAGAAACTTCTAAATGCGGAGCCTGTTTCACACCATCCGCTCCGGTAACACTGCCCGGTTTGATGGTCTTGAAGCAGAATTCACCCGCATCATCGACCGGAACACGGCCAAATCCAAAAAATGGATTTCCGACCAATTCGCGGGCGTCCTCAGGATGAGCATATCGACCTTGAGCATCCGCCTGCCAGATCTCCAGCACCGCGTCGGGCACGGGCTGTCCATCGCCATCGAGCACGCGGCCACGCACGGTGACTCTCGTCCCCTCGACTGCACCTTGAGTCAAATCCGTTCGTTCCAGCCACGAAAATCCGATGCTATAGAACGGTCCGACCGTTTGCGAAGGTGTGGTGCGGGTGCTCATTTCGATTCCATCGGCGTGGCGTTGCGCCCTCGCAAGAGAATATCGAAGCGAAATCCCAAGGCAATCTCCGGAGTCGTTGTGTCCCAATCAAATCGCGAAATTAAACTGTTTCTCGCGGCTTCGTCAGAAACGCTGTTGAAAATGGGATCGAATTCCAATAGTGGATCGCCGGGAAAGTACATCTGCGTTACCAAGCGTGTGGCGAAAGCCGGACCGAACAGCGAAAAATGGATATGCTGCGGGCGCCACGCGTTCGCATGATTTTTCCACGGGTACGCGCCCGGCCGGATGGTAATGAAGCGGTAGCGGCCTTCTTCATCCGTGAATGCCTGCCCAACACCAATGAAATTCGGATCCAGTGGCGCGTCATGTTGGTCCCACTTGTGCAGGTAACGCCCAGCGGCGTTGGCCTGCCATATTTCGACGAGGGATTCGCGGACGGGACGGCCATCTTCATCCATCACTTTTCCGGTAACGATGATGCGTTCGCCCAGCGGTTCAGTCCGGCCCTGCCGCGTAAGGTCGTACGCGTTGGCGCTAACAATATCCTTGCGGAAAATCGGACCTGTAATTTCAGAAATTGTGTCGGGAAGGGCAATTAGCGGTTGCGTGGGCGCTCGTTTTACAGACGATCTGTAGGGGGGATGAAGATATTTCGGCTGCGTTCCCGGCAGCGCCTTCCGATAGCCTCGCAATGGCTGCACTCTTTGCTCCTGGCTAAACGCGTTCCAAGATCACGGAGATCCCTTGTCCCACGCCAATGCACATAGTGCAAAGCGCATACCGTCCGCTTGTTCGCTGCAGTTGATACAGTGCGGTCGTTGCCAGGCGCGCGCCGCTGGCGCCGAGCGGATGGCCAATCGCAATGGCGCCGCCATTGGGGTTCACGTGTGCGGCGTCGTCGGGCAATCCCAGTTCGCGCAACACGGCGAGAGCCTGCGCGGCGAACGCTTCGTTCAACTCGATCACATCCATTTGCCCAATCGCCATTCCGACTTTCGCCAGTACTTTCCGGCTCGCAGGCACTGGACCCATGCCCATGATCCGCGGAGCCACACCGGCGGCAGCCGCGGCCACCACCCGCGCTTTTGGTGTAAGCGAGTATTTTTTCACGGCCGACTCCGACGCCAGAAGCAGCGCGCAAGAGCCATCATTCACACCAGAAGCATTCCCCGCCGTCACTGTACCATCCGGCTTCACAATGCCTTTGAGTTTCGCCAGTCCCTGCAACGTTGAGTCTGGTCGCGGCTGCTCATCGACGCTAACCACCACCGGGTCGCCCTTTTTTTGCGGTATGGTCACGGCGGCAATTTCTTCCGCCAACCGCCCCGCCTTCATCGCCTCCGCGGCGCGCTGTTGGCTGCGAAGCGCAAACGCGTCCTGGTCGGCCCGTGCAATCTTATATTCCTCGGCAACGATCTCCGCAGTTTCCGGCATCGAATCGGTTCCGTACCTGGCTTTCATCGCAGGATTGACGAAACGCCAGCCAATCGTTGTGTCCTCGATTTTCATTCCGCGAGAAAATGCCGCGTCGGCTTTGCCCATTACGTATGGCGCGCGAGACATACTTTCCACGCCACCGGCAATCACCAGATCGAGTTCGCCACTCTTGATTCCGCGCGAAGCAACCGCTAGTGCATCCAGGCTCGAGCCGCAAAGCCGATTCACTGTGCTGCCGGAGATTTCTTTCGGTAAACCCGCCAGCAAAAGAGCCATGCGCGCGACGTTGCGATTGTCTTCTCCGGCCTGATTGGCGCAGCCATAAATTACGTCGTCCAGCGCAGTCCAATCCACCGTCGGATTTCTTTCCACGAGAGTTTTGATCGGAATCGCGGCGAGATCATCGGTCCTCACGACGGAGAGGGCGCCGCCGTAGCGGCCAAACGGAGTACGAATCGCATCGCAGATGTAAGCAGTGTTCATGGCGAGTAGGGCGTTCCTCGCTTAAGTCTACCGTAAACACACAGGTGAAAACCAAATGCCATGCAAGTGTTCCTGGTCTAAGGTAGACTCGCCGAAGGCCACTTTGGCCGGGTATTCTGCTCAGCGACCATGCTCATCCACAGAAAAGAAATTCAAATTGAATGGGGCGATTGCGATCCTTTTGGAATCGTATTCTTCCCTCGCTATTTCGAATATTTCGATGCCTGTACCAACGCGTTATTTCATCGCGCGCTGGGAATCAAGAAGGCCGAATTCCTCCGCCATTACCACATCGCGGGGATCCCACTGGTACAGGCCAGTTGCAACTTTATCGTGCCCTCTTCGTTTGGCGACGTGGTTCACGTGGATTCGTGCGTGACCAACTGGGGCAACAGCAGCTTTACCGTACAGCACAAACTATTCCGCGGGGAAACCTTGGCGGTCGAAGGCATCGAAAAGCGGGTGTGGACCGTGCGGCTCTCCGCCGACCCAGCCGACGTAAAGGGACAAGCCATCCCAAAAGAAGTCATCGAGAAATTCGCCTAGCCATCTCCGCTCGTTCCTTCGCCATGGCAAAGTCGCGTACACAAGTCGGGATCATCGGTGCTGGGCCCGCGGGCCTGACGCTGGCTCACCTGCTCCATCTCCAGGGCATTGAGTCGATCGTGCTTGAACGCCATTCGCGCGAATACGTCGAAACACGCGTGCGCGCGGGCGTCCTGGAACAGGGCACTGTGGATATTCTATGCAACTCCGGCGTAGGCGAACGCCTGAAGCGAGAAGGCCTGCAGCATCAGGGTGTTGAATTACGCTTCGACGGAAAAGGCCACCGCATCGATTTTCAGGAACTTGTTGGAAAATCCATCACCGTTTATGCGCAGCAAGAAGTCGTTAAGGACCTGATCGCCGCACGGCTGGGCTATAACGCGCCGATTTATTTCGAAGCCGAAGCGATGCGCGTGGATGATTACGACGGCGAGCCCAAGATCCATTATCAGCACAATGGAGAAGGCCACGAGATTCACTGTGATTTCATTGCCGGGTGCGATGGGTTCCATGGGATCTGCCGCCCTGCCATTCCCGCCGGACGAATTCAGTTTCACGAACGTCATTACCCGTTCGCCTGGTTAGGGATTCTGGCGCACGTGCCGCCCGCATCTCACGAATTGATTTACAACTACCACGAACGTGGTTTTGCTTTGCTCAGTATGCGGTCGCCGGAGATTTCGCGCTTGTATCTGCAATGCGCGCCCGAAGAAAACATAGAAAACTGGTCCGACGACCAAATCTGGGTGGAATTGCGCACACGGATGGCGACGCGCGAAGGATTTACGCTGAAGGATGGCCCGATCTTCCAGAGAGGAATCACTCCAATGCGGAGTTTCGTGGCCGAACCCATGCAGTTCGGAAAACTATTTCTGCTTGGTGACGCCGCCCACATCGTTCCTCCAACAGGGGCGAAAGGGTTGAATCTGGCGGTAGCAGATGTGCGCGTTTTGACCCGCGGGCTTGTGGAGTTTTACAAGCGAGCGGATCGTGCCGCACTGCAGCAATACAGCGAGCGCTGTTTGCGTCGCGTCTGGAAATGCCAGCGTTTTTCATGGTGGATGACTTCGATGCTTCATCGCTTCCCGGATGAAGACAGCTTCTCGCATCAACTTCATCTTGCCGAACTGGATTACGTGACTAGTTCTCGTGCCGCCTCCACAACGCTCGCGGAAAATTACGTAGGTCTCCCGTTCGATACGCCGGGCCTGTTCTGAATTTCTCTTCCGCCGCCACTCTGTGATAAAAAAGGGCGTTCCTCTAGCGTTATCCAAACAGGACTCTCCGGAAATGTCCGCCTCTTCCTCGTCCTATGACGCCATTGTTGTCGGCGCCGGTCATAACGGTCTCACGGCTGCGGCGTACCTTGCGCGCGGCGGGCTGAAAACGCTGGTTTTGGAACGGCGAGAAATCGTGGGCGGTTGTTGCGTTACCGAAGAGATTGCGCCGGGTTGCCGGGCATCCACGACGTCCTACATCGCCAGCATGTTGCGACCAGAAGTGATTCGTGAACTGCGCTTGCCGGAATTCGGTCTGCGGATGGTGCCGTGCGATCCGGGACTGCAGGTGCCATTTCCTGATGGCCAAGTGGTTTCCTGGTGGGCAAATCGCGACCGGGCAGCGCAAGAATTTCGCAAGCTTTCGGGGAAAGACGCCGCGCGCTTTGTTCACGTGGATGACCAACTGAAAAAGCTGGCCCGTTACCTGCAACCCTTCTTTATGGAGCCACCGCCGGAAGTGGACACCGGCTCTCTGCAAGGGTGGGGCGATTTGTTACGTTTGGTGAGGCGCTTTCACGGAATCACGAATGCCGAGTCGGCTCAGCTTGTGTCGTTTCTAACCGGTAGTTTGGGCGAATTCCTCGACCAGAACTACGAATCCGAAAAAATGAAGGTGATGTTTCTGGCCAACAATGTCTATGGCAAGCATGGCGGCCCTTACCAACCTGGCACCGCGATTGGCTTGCTGTTCCATCTCCTCAGCGGAGGCGATCACGAGTTGCAGGGCTTCTATGGGCACGTCATGGGAGGAATGGGCGCGATCACGCAGGCGCTGGCGTCATCGGCGAGGAAGTTGGGTGCCGAAATTCGAACCAACGCTTCGGTCGCGACAATCAACTCGCGAAGCGGGATCGTATCGGGAGTTACTCTTGAGGACGGTACGGAACTTCTTAGCCGCTCCGTGCTTTCCAATGCGGATCCGAAGCGCACATTTCTAATAATGACCGATCCCCGGGAATTGCCTGCGGAATTCCTGGACGCTGTGCGCGGAATCAAGATGGCCGGACCGTGCGCAAAGGTGAACATGGTGTTGAGCGAAGAGCCCCGCTTCACCGGCACCCCGACGTCAGCATCGCCCCAGGAACGTTCGCTGTTTACGCTGGTGCCATCGTTGGAGTTTGCGGAGCGCTGCTACGACCAGGCGAAGTTCGGCGAAATACCGGAGGAACTATGGGTCGACTGCGTGATCGCGTCAAACGCGGATGATTCACTGGCTCCCGCGGGAAAGCACATAATGACTTGCTTCGTGCAATATGTTCCTTACCGGGTCGCGGAAGGGAATTGGGACGAGAAGCGCGAACTGCTTGGCGATCGCGTGGTAAAGAAAATCTCGGAATACGCGCCAAATGTTCCGAATGCGATCGTCGCACGCCAGGTGCTTACGCCGCTCGATTTGGAACGTACTTACGGATTGACCGAAGGAAATATTTTTCATGGCGATTTGAATCTTCAACAGCTATTTTTTATGCGGCCGGTACCAGGCTGGTCGCAATACCGCATGCCCATCCGCGGCCTGTATTTGTGCGGGGCGGGAGCGCATCCGGGAGGCGGGGTCACCGGCGCGCCGGGGCGCAATGCGGCGCAGCAAGTGTTACGTGACTGGAGGCGGAGCGCCTGGAAACAGAATTAGCGGTGGAGAACGCATATGACAACCGATCCTACAATGCCAACAGCTCTGCAGAAATCGCTGTCGAGTTCCTATTATCAAACGGCGGAAATTTTCGAGCGCGAGAAGGAGAAAATCTTCTGTCGCGAGTGGTTTTGCGCCGCGCGGGCGGAACAAATCGCAAATCCCGGTGATTACCTGGTGCTTGATCTTGCGGGCGAAAGCATGTTGCTGGTGCGAACCAAGGACGGCCAGATCCGGGCGCACTACAACGTTTGCCGGCATCGCGGTGCGCGCCTCGTTCCTGCGCCGGGCGAAGAGGCGACAAACGACGTCAAACTCGGCGGTGGAGTACTTGGAACCACCGGAATTCGCTGCGCGTATCATCAGTGGACTTATGGTCTCGACGGATGTCTTCTGAACGCGCCTTATACAAAAGAGGGTGAAGAATTCTGCAAAGCTGATTTTTCGCTCTATCCGATCGCCGTGGAATGTTGGGGCGGATTCATTTTTATAAATCTGTCTCCGCCGTTGGCGAGGGTAGAGAAGCGCACGTTGCAGAAGCAATTTGGTGAAGCGATGGAGCGCGTGAAGCGCTACCCGTTGAGCGAGTTGCGAACGGCAAAACGAATTACTTACGAAGTCGAAGCGAACTGGAAGATTGTGCTGGAAAATTACAACGAGTGTTACCACTGCGGCGGGGTGCATCCGGAACTCTGCGATGTGGTGCCCGCCTTCCGTAAGGCAGGCGGGGCCAATCTCGAATGGGAGCGGGGTGTCCCGCATAAGGAAGGGGCCGTGACATTCACTTGGACCGGAAAAACTTCCCGCGCGCCGTTCCCAGCTTTAAACGACGACGAGAAAGTCCGTCATAAAGGTGAACTGATTTACCCGAATCTGTTGTTGAGTCTGGCCTGCGAGCACGTTGCCGCATTTACGCTGTGGCCACGCGGGCCGCTCCACACCACGGTGCATTGCGATTTTCTGTTTCATCCCGAGGAAATGCAGAAACCCGGGTTCAACCCCAGCGACGCCGTGGATTTCTGGGATCTGGTTAACCGGCAGGATTGGGCGATTTGCAAACGCGTGCAGCAGGGCACCAGTTCGCGGATGCACGAGTATGGTTATTACGCCCCGATGGAAGATCTCAGCCTGGATATCCGGAAGTACGTTCTGGATCGCCTTAAGTAGTCAAGGCGAAGCCCTTGCGCGGTGTATACTCTAGACCGCTTACTCGATCCGCCCGATGCCAGCTTCAAAGGAGAGGGTTCAAATGAAGAGATTTCTGTATCTAGTGTTGTGTCTTTTGGTGTTCGGAATCAGCAGCGTCGTGGCTCAGGACGTGAATTATAACTTCGATCAGGACACCGATTTCTCAAAATTCAAAACGTATAAATGGGTGAGCATCAAGAACGCTCAACAAGTCGACGATATAACCGCCCGCCAGATTACCGCCGCGATCGACACAGAATTGGCGAAGGGCTTGACGAAGACCGACGCGGATAATGCGGACCTGTACGTTGGTTACCAGACAGCTATCGGAAGCCAGAAGCAATGGAACGCCTACAACACCGGCTGGGGATATGGGCCACGTTGGGGCGGGGGAATGACGACGGCAACCTCTGAGACCATTCTTACGGGCCAGCTCGATCTCGATATGTACGACTCCGCGAATAAGAGACTTGTGTGGAAAGGCACGGTGGCGAAGACCATCGATCCCGGCGCCAAGCCCGACAAACGGCAGAAAAACATTACGAAATCCATAGAAAAACTGCTGAAGAACTATCCACCAAAGAAGAAGTAGTCTGGCGTTTTCCCATCGTAGCGATTGCAAAGGCCCGGATAACATTCCGGGCCTTTTCCTTTGCTGCAGGCGCAAGCGTGAATCGATCAACCGCCGCGAGGCTTGGACAGGTTGGCTTTACGAATTTCTTGTTGGCGTTTTCCTTGACGCCAACCATCGCCACAAGCTACCGTTCCCAACGCCACATCCAACCAGCCCGTGAAAAAGGTCAGGTTACGTAGCTCTCTAAGAAGGATAGCTTTGCGAACTGCCAGCGCGGCGGTCTCGCTAGCCTGTCTTTACTCGGCAATTCCCGCGCGAGCCCAAAATGCTGTCCCAGTCTCCAAAGCGACAATCCCCGGTGCTACAGTCAGTGCTGCGGCTGCTACGGTTCCCGCCCACTGCCAAATCATTTACCTGGGCTTTGTGGGCGCACTGGAACTTCCTGCTAACAAACATTCCGGGGTAGTCCAGATTCGCCGCACGTTACAGGGCAAAGAGTATTCTGATGTATGCGCGAATTCGTTTTCGCCGTATGTGTGGACCGAGGGCCGCGACTGGCTGATGAAACATTTTCCCGACCATGGCGGTCCACTTACACCCGAGGAACTGCAGCAAGCGCCGAAGATCATCCTGGTAGGACACAGCATGGGCGGATGGGCCGTTATGAGCGTGGCACGAGAGCTGCGCGCGCGAGATATTCCCGTGGAACTCACTGTGCAGGTAGACAGCGTGGGAATTACGGATTATACGATTCCGCGCAATGTGAAGTTAGCCGCGATTTTCCACGCGAACGACATGCTGATGTTCATGACTACCAAACACGTGCACCTGGAAGATTCGAATTCCACAAAGATTCTCGCCGACGTGAAGGTCGACGGAGTTACTCACCAATCCATTACCCGGGACCCGCGGATTCGCGACATCGTGATGGAAGAAGTGGAAAGCTTGCGAACGGCGGCTTTGGCTGCCAAGTCGGTGCCTGCCGTTGTTCACCCGACCGTCAAACCTGTAACTAGTCTCGATCAGAAGTGATTCAACTCTAAACGACGATTTTCTCGAATATCTCCGGCGTTAGCTGAACGCGCCACGCCGGAAATGAACAAAGGGCGCAGACTAGCTGCGCCCTTCGCGGGATACAGAAATTACCAGCCCTGGCGATACTGCCGGCTCAGGTATTGGTTAGCATCCGCAACGTTGGTTACACGCATGTTCGCGCTGTCATAGGCGATTTTCTTGCCCGCTTTCAGCGCTACAACCCCGAGCAGCATAACTTCCGTCAGTTTGGCCGCATATTCGAACGGAGAAGCAGTTTGCGTTTTCCCCTTGGCGGCATCCACCCAATTCAGTTCGTGCTCCTCGCCGGGAATACGCGCCAGTTTTTCCGGCGGGTTGCCGACGGACTCTTGCAGCGATTGCGGCAGTAGCCGTGGATGCGCACCGTAGGTGTTGTGCATCAGCTTGCCCTTGCTGCCAACCAGGATTGCGCCGCCCTCTTTGATCAGTTCTTCGTCGCCCAACTCCTCTGGTTTCGGAGGCATCAACCCACCGTCGTACCATGTGAGTTTGACTGGCGGCATGGAACCGCGCGCCGGGAATTCGTAAAAAATGAGTTCGCCGTTGGGGAACGAAACCCGGTTGAATGGCGTGGAAACTGTTTCGATCGAAGTTGGAAGACCGAGATTCAGAGCCCACATGGAGACGTCGAGCAAATGCGCGCCCATGTCGCCGATTGCTCCGCATCCCCAGTCCAACCAGCCGCGCCAGTTGAAGGGATGGTAGATCGGGTGGTAAGGAACCTCCGGACCAACGCCCAGGAACAAATCCCACGAAAGCGTTTCCGGCACAGGATAGTTGCCCGCCATGGCAGCAGCCAAACGAGCGTCCACCCCGGGACCATCCCATTTCAGGGTATCCAACGGTTCGACGGCCGCTTTCGGCCGCGGCACGCCCTGCGGCCAGAAACCAACCGGCCGGTCGGTCCACACATGAATTTCGCGGACTTCGCCGATCGCGCCGGACCAGATGTACTCAACGGCCTTACGCGTATCGTCGAGCGAGCGTCCCTGATTCCCCATCTGCGTGGCGAGTTTGGTCTCCGTGGCGCGCTTCGAAAGCTTGCGCGCTTCTTCCACGCTCCAGCACAAAGGCTTCTGTACGTACACGTGCTTATGCAGATCCATCGCAGCCAGGGCGATGGGCGCGTGCATATGGTCCGGCGTAGCCACCACCACCGCATCAATGTCCTTTTGCTGTTCGAGCATTTTACGGTAATCGGAGTAGCGCTTGGCCTTGGGAATCAAGTCATTTTTCAGATGAAGAATATTCGCGAGGCGCTCTTTGGGTTTCTCCGAATCGACCGCCGGCGCAGGTTTTCCGGCGGGACTGGCGTCCGGGTGATCAATGTGCGCCTGAAGATTAGCTACGTCGGTGTCCAGTCGCGAAAGGTTCTTGTCGGTGTACCCCCAGTCCACATCGCAGAGCGCGACGATGTTCTGACTTGCCAGATTAATTAGATTGCTCCGGCCCATTCCGCCGACGCCAACGCATGCGATGTTCAGCAGGTCGCTGGGCGGAGTAAAACCCCTTCCAAGTACATGGCGGGGTACGATCGAAATCGCTGCACCGGTTACCGCGGCGTTACGGATAAAGCTACGGCGTGATACTTCGTCTTTAGAGTTCATTCGGCGGATTCCTCCATACTGCAGGACATTATGACCCGAGAAAAACGTTATTGCGAGGCTAAGTTGCGTGACGAAGCGTCCAACGTAACCCGCCGCCGCGCAAGATAATAGAGCAGAAGTCCCAGGCCAACGAGAGCAGCCGTCGATACCAGGATTTTTAGCACGAAAAGCTGCTTGTGCGTTTCTTCCGGCGGCGGAATCAAAGAAAGAAACGTTGCAAACGCTGCGGTGGCGAATCCGACACAACCTAGGAGGATTGCCACGGGGCGTCCGCCCGGCACTCGGATGGTTCCAGCCGGAGACGGTTCGCGCTGCAGCCGAATCATCGATGCAAATAAAAATAAAAAGGGAACCATGGTGATGACCACCGCAATCGCCACTAAAATATTGTAAGCGCCACCGACCGTCGTACCCGCTTGGCCCAAAAATACAAAAAGGATTCCAAATACGCCCTGGCCCAGAACGGAGGCCCATGGCGTCTTGAACCTTGGATGGAGTTCGCCAAACACGCGCGGGAGATACCCGTCCAGGCCCGCAACGAAAGGCAATCGAGCCGCCGCCGCAAGATATGCACCAGCCGCGCCAATGTTGCTGAAGGCGATCAAAAGCGCTGCAAACGATGTTAGCCCGCCAATGTGCAGGCGCGAGCATACGCGTTCGATGGCTTGGGCGAGGCCGTCCAGATTCGTGGATTCCACGCTCGGCAGCGCTAGCAGTACCGCGAACGTGCCAACCATATAGCAGAACGCCACGATGATTCCCGAAAGCAGTAATGCCCGTGGAATATTGCGCCGAGCATCTTTTATTTCTTCCGCCATCAGAGATGCGGATTCGCAGCCGATGAAAGAAAAGATCACCACCGACCAGAAGATCATATCCGGCACATGGGTTGCGGGAACCAGCGTGTGCAACGAAAACGTATTTGCAGCACCGAATTGCCGCCACGCGACAATCCCGAGCACCAGAATGATCACCACTGGCACCCACATCGCCAGCGCTCCCAGATTGTGCGCCCATTTGGCCAGGTTCAAGCCAAGAATATTAAGTGCAGTGAGAACTACCAGGATGAAAACCGCGAAGCTCACAAAATACGCCGGCTTCTGTGAATATCGCTGCAATGCCGGGTTGAGAAATAAAATGTTGCTCGCCGCGAAATACAGCACGCCGGGAAAATACGGAAGATTGCTGACCCAATAGGTCCACGCAGATAGAAAACCTGCGCCCTCTCCAAACGCCTTTTTGGTCCAGACGTAGAACCCGCCTTCCGCGGGATAACGCGACGAAAGTTCGATTACGGAGAACGCCAGGGGAACATACAGGAACAGCCAGCCCAGCAGCCAAACAACAAGCGAAGACGGGCCATGGCTCGCGGCCGTGGCAATCCAACGTAGACTCACGCCCGTCACGACATAAAACAGGACCAAATCGCGAAACCCCATCACGCGTTTTGGGACAGATGACGGTTCGTGGGGAGTTGCGTCAACTCCAGTCAAAAGAGGCGGCCTCCGTTGGGTGAAACGCGTGGGAGACAGTAGCGGGTTTGCGCAGGAAGGTCAACGAGACCGGTGAGGCGCGGCGAATGAGAGAAGGTTAACGATGGCGTTCCAAATTGATCGAGCGGTCCCGAGACGAACCGAAACTCAGAAAGAACACACCTAAGAAGAACGCCCAGGTCACTCGCCACGCCCACCCAGTTTTTGGGGCGCCAGCGGAAGAAAAGCAAGGAGATAAGACATTCCTTCAACAGAAATATCGCGAACCGAAGAAATTTAGAAAGGACCAGATCACCTGAACTACTGGAAGAGCGCTTGCTGTAATGAGCAAAGGTTAGGCGAAGATGAGCCAAATAAGGAAACCGACGCGAACGCGGAAGATTTAGCCGCTAGAGCCAAGAGTTTCGGCCGATAAGCAATGAAGGCGGCTTATTGGTCGCAGTCTGTGCCGCAATGGCGCAGCGGTTTGGCTTTTGTTGTTGTGCAAATCCGCGGAAGAAGGCGAAGCGAGTATGGCCGGGATTAGAGTCTTGGTTGTGGACGACTCGGTGGTCATCCGCAAGGTACTCACGGAAGCGCTCGCTACAGACGCGGGCATCGAGGTGGTGGGCGGTGCCGCCGACGGAAACATAGCACTGTCGAAGATCGAGTTGCTCAAACCGGACCTGATCACCCTGGATGTGGAGATGCCGGGTATGTCGGGCCTCGAAACGTTGATCGCCATTCGCAAGATCCATCCCAAGTTGCCGGTGATCATGTTCAGCACCCTCACTGAACGGGGTGCCGCAACCACGTTGGAAGCGCTTTCGCTTGGCGCCAGCGACTGCGTCACCAAACCGCAATCCAGCGCCAATAGTGACGAGACGCGCGCGCGCATTCGCTCCGATCTGATCCCGAAAGTTAAAGCGCTGGGGCTGAAGGAAAAAATTGCTCAACCTCCTCCAGCGCCTGTGCGGGAATCGACGAAACCGCTTCCCGTTCGGCGCAGCGCGCTTCCGGAGCGCATTGACGTTGTCGCCATCGGCACATCAACCGGTGGCCCTAATGCACTGGCGGTCTTGCTTCCGGCGCTCACCAGGGATTTCCCGGTGCCCATCGTTCTAGTCCAGCATATGCCACCCCTTTTTACGCGCTTGCTCGCGGAACGATTGGGCAAGCAATCGGCCATCGCCATCCATGAGGGTGTCGATGGAGAGGTATTGCAGCCGGGCCATGTCTGGATTGCTCCAGGAGATTTTCATATGACTGTACGCCGCGAGGGGCAAAAGGTTCGCCTGGCTATGAACCAGGATCCCCCGCAGAACTCCTGTCGTCCCTCGGTGAATGTGCTATTCGAATCTGTGGCTGCGATTTACGGCGCCAATACCCTTGCGGTTGTGCTGACCGGCATGGGAGCCGACGGCCAGCGCGGCGCACAACTGATCCGCGAGGCTGGGGGACAAGTCATCGTGCAAGACGAAGCGACTTCGGTGGTTTGGGGCATGCCCGGCGCGGTGGCCACGGCGGGATTGGCGCAAGGAGTTTTCCCGTTGCACGAAATTGCTGGAGAACTGCAACGGCGCACCGGCCGGCTTGCGACTCTCTTCCACACCCAGCGCGTGCAATCCTCTGGCAGTGTACAGCCGGCGCGCCGTTCGCCGGGCGTTCCACACAACGCTGCGCAGAATGGCAAATCGTAATTGCGTGAAGAACAGGGCCCCTTATGCCGACTGAAGTACTCAAGGCGCCTCGCGCGGAAACAGGTGAGAAGGATGACGGCCAGGATCCGATTTATCTCCGCATCCGTGACCTGGTCTACCAATCGTGCGGTATCTATCACTCAGAAGAAAAACTGTATTTGCTGGTCGCCGCCTGCAAACGTCGCATGGCCGTAACTACCGAACACGTGACCTCCGGACGCGAGTATCTGGATGTACTCACGAATCCGTTGAAACGAGACCAGGAAACCCGCGAACTTCTCAATCAGATCACAATTGGCGAGACCTGTCTGTTTCGCAGTCAGGCACAACTAAATGCCCTGCATAACGTAATCCTTCCGGAAATTGCCGCGGAACGCAGCAAGATTGGGCTGAAGAAACTGAAAGTGTGGAGCGCTGGATGCTCGACGGGCGAGGAGCCGTACACGCTGGCGATGTTTCTGCTGGAAGAAAAGGAAAAGCTGCTGAAGGACTGGACTTTTGAAATCCTGGCGTAGACATCAACGAAGAAGCCGCCAATCTGGTGCGCTTCCAGAATGCCTACGAATCCTCCGCGCAAGTTGTTTCCATCATCAACTCGCTCTTGCAGACCACGATCAATATGGTGAGCCAATCATGAGCATCCGGATTAATCCCAATATGCTTCCTGGCCTGGTCGCCAGCATTCAACTGAGTCAACAAAACCAGAGCATCGCCAGCCAGCAGCTTTCCACAGGACGCAGCGTAAACAGCCCTTCGGATAATCCGGCCGCGACCGCAGGTGTTGTGCTCACCGATGGTCGAGCCAGCCAGGACGCGCAGTATCTTCAGAACATCAATACGTTGCAAGGCCGCTTTCAGGTCGCGGATTCCACATTGAGCAGTGTCGTGCAAGCGCTCACGCAAGCTGTCGGGCTCGGTACGGAAGGCGCCACGGGCACCATTAATGACTCGAATCGCCAAGCCATCGCCGCGCAAGTGCAGGGCCTGCTCACGCAGGTTATGGGGTTGGCCAACACCACGTATCAGGGCGTGTATCTGTTTGCCGGAACAAATGTCACCACGCAACCCTTTTCCATCGACGCCAGTACCGGCCTGCTGACCTACAGCGGAAATTCCAATACCACTTCCGTCGAACTCTCGAATGGAAATTCTATTGCCGCCAACGTTCCCGGTGATCAACTCTTCTTAAATCCCAACGGAAGCGCCCTGGGTTCTTTGCAGGACCTCTACAAAGCTCTTTCGACGGGGACCAACATGGGCCAGGCCGTGAACGAAGTGAGCAGCGCTCTGAGCCAACTGGACATCCAGCGAGTCACGTACGGTAACGCCTTGAACCAAATCAATTTGAGTGAATCCTTCT
This sequence comes from Candidatus Acidiferrales bacterium, assembly GCA_963759275.1. Classification (GTDB taxonomy): domain Bacteria; phylum Acidobacteriota; class Terriglobia; order Acidiferrales; family UBA7541; genus Acidiferrum. Next base: position 770,538 of record CAVWYZ010000011.1, read on the forward strand.
TAAACCAGGACCAGTTGAACGTCTCTCAGCAGGAAAACGCGTTGGTGGGCGCCGATCCCGCTACGGTCGCCACAAATTTTGCTCAAGCGCAGCTGGCCAACCAAGCCGCCATCAGCGCCACCAGCCGCATTCTCAGCCAGAAGAACCTGCTCGACTATATCGTCTGATTCCTACCAAAACTCCGTTTTACGGTTATTGCTAGTCCACGAATCTCAGGCAGGGTTTATTGTTACAATTTCGTAGTTTGTGGTTGGTGCTGTCATGGTCGTGAGCCGGGGCTAACTTATGCTCATCTGCGAAACTGTACGGCTCATGTGCGCCTGGGCTCGTTGGCAAATCGCAACCCAAACGGTAAGATACGAAGCGGGTTCAGGGCGCCCGTATAGCGAACTGCTGCGAGTATGGTCACCTACGACGAAGGCGGCAACGCCTCTCCATCCACGGGCTCCGGCCTGCTTTCCCGCGTATTCTCAACGCGGCACAAAACCATTGGATTGCAATATCTTTGGCTGTCGCTCGCCAGCGTGCTCGTGGGCATGGTGCTTTCGACGTTGTTGCGGGCCCATACCTCCTGGCCGGATACAGCCATCCCGTTTCTGAGCGGATTCGGGAACACGCCGGAGCGCTACGCGTCCGTGCGGCTGCTGCACGGATCGTTAATGGTGTTTTTTGTGCTGACGGCCGCGCCACAACTGGGATTCGGCAATTTCCTGTTGCCGCTGCAGATTGGCGCGGAAGAAATGGCCTTTCCCACTCTGAACTGCTTTTCGCTGTGGTTGACGGTGGCGTCGCTGGTGGGGATGACGGCTTCTTTCTTCATGCCGCTGAACCAGGGTATTGATCTGTGGCTCGCAAGCGCGGCGATGTTTTCCGCAGGGGCGCTGCTGAGCGCGCTGAATTTCTGCGTGACGACCATCGACTTACGGACGAAGGGCATGACGCTGCCACGCATGCCCGTGACGGTATGGGCGTGGTTCGTGAACGCGATCCTGAGCCTGCTGATTTTTAGCGTGTTACTGGCGGGCTGTACCACGATACTTTCCGACCGCTTGCTTGGCTCGAACTTTTTCAGTTCCGCAGCATTTCTGGCGCAGCAACCGTTGAATCTGGTCCGCGTGGACAGCGCCCCGGTGCTTTGGCAGCGGTTGTTCTGGTATTTCGCGCAGGCGGAAGTATATGTGGCGATGTTGCCGTGTTTTGGAATTATCACGCACGTGGTGGCCACGTTTGCGCGGAAGCCGGTGTGGAAGGAACGCCTAGTGGTGCTGGCGATTTGTGGAGTGGGCGTGATCGGTTTCTGCGTGTGGGGCTACCACATGTTTGCGACGGGCATGAATCCCTATGCGGAACTGGTGTTCGCCGTGCTGGCATCGTCGCTGGGCGTTCCCGCCGCCTTCCTGCTGGCGAGCTGGCTGGGGACGTTGTGGGACTCGCGAATTACGTTCACGACGTCGGCGCTCTTTGCGATTGGATTTATCTCGTTATTCATCGCGGGCGGACTTTCCGGGATATTCCTGGCGCGGCACGATTTGTCGCGCGCGGCGGTGAGCGAAGATTTCGTGATTGGACACTTCCACCTGGTGATGGGCGTGGCCGCGACGTTCGCGATCCTGGCGGGGCTGTTCTTTTGGTTTCCCAAGCTGTTTGGATGCCGGATGAATGAGACGCTGGGGAAGGCGCATTTCTGGCTGACCTTTGCCGGTGTGTATTGCATTTTCATGCCGATGCACTGGATGGGATTGCTGACGCAGTCGAGTTTGCTGCCGGAGGCGCAACGGGTGGCATTGGCCTCGGCGGGAGCGTCAATCCGGACGCTGGTTACGGTGGCGACGATCTGGACGGTGGGAGCGCAGCTGCTCTTCGTGGTGAATTTCTTTGCTAGCTTGCTGCGCCGGAACGCTGCGGAGGCGGATAACCCCTGGCGCGCACCGACACTCGAATGGAGTATAGGGTCGCCGGCGCCTAGGGAGAATTTTGGCGGGAATGCACCGGTAGTGTATCGCGGGGCGTATGAACTTGCGGGAGAATCGAGAGAGTTTTTGCCGCAGGATATTGCGCCAGAGATGCTGGAGAACAAAGCAGGCTAAGCGAAGGAAAATGGTTGAAGCGCATGACGACGACGCAAGAGATCGAATTGGTTATCGAGAAGAAGGGTGGAGGCGGAGGCAGCGATTTGCCGCCGGCGGATCGCAATGGCGGTGGTGGAGACGACGGGAAAAAAAAGCCGAATCGTTCGGTGTCGCCGGGGCGATATTACACCGGAATTGCGATCGGCATTGTTTCGGTCTTGATGTTTTTCATGGCGCTGACAAGCGCTTTTCTGGTCAGGCGAGGCGGGCCCGACTGGAGGCCGGTACACATTCCGGCGCTACTGTGGGTGAACACACTGGTGCTGCTGGTAAGTAGTGGAACCCTGGAGATGGCGCGCAAGCGGCTGGCGCACGCAGATGTTGCAGGCTTTCGACGATTTTGGCTGGTTACCACCATTCTGGGCGTGATTTTTTTGATTGGGCAAGTGGTGGCGTGGCGGGTTTTGGTGAAACAAGGAATTTATTTGGCCAGTAATCCGGCAAGCAGCTTTTTTTATATTTTTACCGGGGCGCACGGGTTGCACTTGTTGGGTGGAGTCGGCGCTTTAATTTACGTGGCGCGGCGAAATTACGATACGGCAAAGATCACGCGAACCGTGGCGGCGGAAGTGACTTCCTACTACTGGCACTTTATGGACGCGTTATGGTTGTTTCTGTTGGCGCTGATGTGGATGGGAAAATAGCGACAAGCGCCAGGCAACCGGATACTCGTTGGAAAATGTCGCGGTTGCGACCCTTCGACGTCCCACCTCTGCCCGCTTCAAGATCACAACGGTTTATGTATCCGCGGTAATCCGCTAGAAAATCAATTTCAAGGCGAATTGGATTTGGCGAGCGCTGGTAGTGCCGTCGGCGCGCGTAACCGTGGAGAGCGACTGCCCGAAGGTGGTATCTCCCGGGACAAAGAAATTATTGGGCTGAGCAAATTGTGCGTGATTGAAGAGGTTGTAGACCTCCATGCGGAACTGCAGCTTCAATTTTTCGGTAAGCGCGGTATTTTTTAGCGTGGCCACGTCGACGTTGACGAGCCCAGGACCGTAGAATTCGTTTTTTCCGGTATTGGGCTGGACGTCGAATGGAGTGGTGTAAACGCTTGCGACCGAGGGACCCGTGTAAGTTTTGTCCGTCCCGGGAGGTTGTACCGTGCTTCCGGTGATGCTGACGCGGGCGTACTGGCCGGTGTGGTTCGCGTCGGTGAGACCAAAAATATCGTAGGGATGACCGGTTTGCGCATCGATGATGCCGGTAAGGGACCAGCCCTCGAAAATACGGCCGACGAAGCCACTGCTCAGATGATCGTGTCCGCGGCCAAGGTTCGGTTCGTAAATAAAATTGATGGAGGCGCGGTGACGTATGTCGAAATCGGAATTGCCGCGTTCGGCGCGTAAGTCGAAGGAATTGCGCGGCAAGTTTCCGTTGTTGCCAGCCGGTACGAGGGGGTCGTTCACGTCGCTGATGGCATGAGAAAACGTGTAGGCGGCCTGGAATTGAAAGCCGTGGGTGAATTGCTGTTGCAGGTTGACCTGCATGCCGTGATAAATCGAATTGCCGATGGACTTGTAGAGGAACGCGCCCGGGCCACCGCCGGAGAAGAAGGCGTTATTGTTGACGGCGTTGAAGGGAAGTGGGCTCACGGTCGGATCTGACCCACCTCCGTACCACAAATTGCCAAATTGCAGAGTGGTCGTGTCACAACCGTAGGCATTGCCGGGAACGCAGTAGTTAAGGAGTTGCGAAACGAGATTAGGTTGAGGTGGATTTCCATCTATAGCGCGGAAAATGTGGGTGCCCTTGACGCCGACGTAGTCGACTTCCAGGGTGAGCGTGGGAGTGATGGCTTGTTGAACGCCGAGATTCCAGTTCTGGCTGTAAGGCGTCTTTAGATTCGGATCAATCAACACGACGTAATAGAAGGAACCGTCAGGTACAAGCAAGGGGTCAACCGGGGTAAGCGAGGAAGGCGGTGTGACCGAGGAGAGCGGGCCAAACGGTAGGTTAAACGACGTCAGAGAAAACGGCGGATTGCCCCGGGTATTGCCGAAAAGATTGCCGTAAACACGGTCGTGGAAGATGCCGTAGCCGGCGCGGATGGAGGTGCGTCCTTTCTTCGTGGGATCCCATGCCAACCCGATGCGCGGTTCAAGATTATTGTACTGGTTGTTGTAAAGCGTGTGGCCCGTGCCGGGGCCAACGATGGTAAAGGGGAATCCACCAGGAGGCGCAGGCGCACTGGCGTCCATGAAGAGGTTGGAGAGGTTGTTGTTCACTTCGAATGGCACGCCGAAGTATTCGTAGCGCAGGCCGTAAGTGGCGGTGAGGTTCGGGAGAATCTTCCAGGTGTCCTGGATGAAGCCCGCCCATTCGCGTTGACGAAAGCCACGGAGGTCGGTCGAACTGCGATTCTGGTTTTTGTCGAAATATTGCGTTTGATACTGAGAATCGACGAATCCCAGAAGAGAGAGCACCGCGTCTTCGGTGGTGGGATCGTTGACCAGCGGGGAAGTATCTGGAAGCGCGACCACCCCGGAATTGGTGAAGCCCTGGAAATCGAGTTGCGCGCGAGTGCCGAAATCGTCGTACGAGTTCGAGTACACGTCGCGGAATTCACCACCCCATTTGAAGAGATGACGCCCCCGCGTGAACGTCATGGTGTCGAGAGTTTGGTAGGTGCCAGTGAAGCGCGCCTGGCCATTGGCGTCTCCCAGCGTCAAGCAACCGACCCCGGGGAAACTGGGAGCACCGAACGGAACGAAGTAATCAGCGCCTACGCCAACGGAATCGACCTGGCCAAAGCTGTCGAACGTGGAAACTCCGCTGCAGTTGTATTGTTGGTTCGAGCGATTGGCGCCAAAACGAAATTCATTGATGAGGCGGTCGGAAAAAGTGGAAGTGAGCGCGATCATGGCGTTTTGCGTGCGCTCGTAGAAAGCTGTGCCACCGAGATTACCGGGAAGGAAATCGCTGTGATTGACGTTGGGATCGCTGGCCTGGTTGAAAGAGTAGCGGCCGGACAGGACGTGTTTCTTCGTAAGGTTGTGATCGATTTTGATAGTGAAATCGTCGGATTGCAGCCGCGAGGTGCTGGGGAAAAAGAGGACGCCCGAGAGACCGGGGACGACCGCCGGTCCATTGGGATTGGGAAAGAGGCCAAGTATCTTCTGCACGGTGGGATCCAGAGGAAGGCCCAGAACATTGTCGGAGCTTCCGGGGGTGCTCACGTTTACGGGGACGGGTTCGCCCGTGTTCGGATCCGGGGCCGTGAATTGGCCGGTCTTGAATTGTGCGGTGGGAACGGTGCTTTGGTTAGTGAGCGTGGTGTTGAACCTTTGGCCTTCGTAATTGACGAACCAGAAGGTACGGTCCTTGATGATCGGGCCGCCGGCGGAAGCTCCGAAGTCGTTGCGGTTGTAAGGATTTTGCGGGCCGGTGGTGGAAGGATTGAAGAAATCGCGCGCGCCGAAGGCATTGTAACGGCCGAACCAGTAAGCATCGCCGTGCAGGTCGTTGGTACCGCTGCGCGTCAAAACTTGGATGATCGAACCATTATTTCTGCCGTATTCGGGGGCGAAGTTGTTGGTAATGACGCGAAATTCCTGAGCCGAGTCCGGATTGAGGGCGTTGAGACCGCGAGGCGCGCCGGGAACGTCGGTCTCGTTATTGTCGACACCATCGAGAAGGAAATTATTGTCGCGTTCACTGGTACCGTTGACGGAGAAGCCGCTAAGACCTGCGCTGTTGGTCTGGATCACGCCGGGACTGAGAAGGATGAGTTGGTAAGGGTCGCGGGTGAGCAGCGGGAGATCCTGAATTCGCTTGGCGTCCACCAGATTGCTGATTTGGGCGTTGTCGAGGTCGATGAGCGGGAGTTCGGAGGCTTTCACTTCCATGGTCGTGGCAACGGCACCGAGTTCGAGATGCGCCTCAAAGGTGAAGGACTGGTTGACGGTGAGAGTCAGATCGGGAATGTGAAAAGTCTTGAAGCCGTCGCGCTCGACGGTGAGGGTGTAGGCACCCGGGGAGACGTTCGTGAACCAGAAGATACCTTCGTCATTCGTTGCAACGTCGCGGGAAGCACCCGTCTGGGTATTCGTGAGGGTGACCTTGGCGCTGCCGACCACCTGCTCGCTGGGATCGCGAATGACGCCGCCGACACTGGCGGTTTGGGCTTTGACCGCCGGAGGCGATACCAACAGGCCTGACAGCAGACATGCAGCGATGGAGATGAGAAAGAGGAAGCGCTTCATTCAATCCCCCACTGAAAAATTGCGGACACCGCCGCCAGGAAACTTAAGGAACCCAGGGGTTCACACTGCAGGGAAGGAACCGCCCCCCAGGCCGTTCAGATGGGGAGCAGTGTAGCACCAAGACCAGAAAATCGAGGCAGTTGGTTTTGCCAAGGTGACTTTTTAAACAGCAGGGAATCAGCGGAGACGCGCGGGCGGGTCGGCACCCGGTGGAAGAGACTTGACTGGATGCGAAGCGCTGTGGGCCTCGACTTTAGCCGGGGCCGGCTGAGGAATACCCAAACCGGCATTGCTGCCCAGATGTTCCTTAGCGCAAGTGGGACAGTAACCCTTGCCGGTATCTTCGTCGCGTTGGCTGGCGAGTTCGTAGCAACCGCAGATGCAGTCACAGTAGCCGGTTTCCGAGGCGGTCTTGATGGGTACCAGGGCCATGGGTGTCTCCAAGAGAAGAGAGACTCCTCACCCCGCAAATTACATTCGGAATGAAGAATGCGGTTCGTCCTCTCTTAAGAATGAAGATAGCACGCTGCGGACGAAGTGAAAATGGCGCCGAGGTCAGGAGTTCAGGTTCTTGAGTTGCGCCAGACGAAACGGCGAGCCCAAGCTCTCGCGCAGGTCGAGCCAATGGTGTTCCGGGATGGACATAAACACGTCGACAATTTTGGGATCGAACTGCGTACCAGAACAACGGCGAATTTCCTCGCGAGCGTGAGACATGGGAAGCGCTCGCCGGTAGGGACGGTCGCTGATCATCGCGTCCAACGCGTCGGCGATTGAGAAGATGCGGGCCCCAAGGGGAATCTGTTCACCGCGGAGGCCCCGAGGATAACCACTGCCATCGAAGAATTCCTGGTGAGCGAGAACGATTTCGGCTGCGTCGCGAAGAACCTGAATGCGTGTCAGGACGTTGTAGCCAATTTCGCAGTGGGTGCGCATGATCTGCTTTTCGTCGTTATCGAGCGGACCGGGCTTGCGCAGGATCGAGTCTGGAATGGCCATTTTGCCGATATCGTGGAGGAACGCCGCGCGCGCAAGGATGGGGAGATACGTGAGTGGAACCGGAACGGCTTTGGCGATGGAAATGGTGAAGGCGGTAACGCGCTGGCAATGGCCTTCGGTCTCCGCGTCCTTCAAGTCGAGCGCACTGCCCAGCGCTTCGAGGGTATCGTCGTAGGACTGCTCCAGTTCAATGTTTTTCGCCTGGAGTTCGGCGGTGCGTAGCTCGACTTTACGCTCGAGATCGGCCTGGTAGTTGCGCACTTCGATGACCAAGCGGCGGTGCTGCAGAGCGCGTTCGACGCCGTGGTAGAGCTGGTCCTTTTCGAACGGCTTAAGGATGTAATCATAGGCGCCACGACGGATGGCCTCGAGGGCAGTGGAAATATCGTGGATGGCGGTAACCATGATGACCGGGACCTCAGGGTCGAAGCCGTGGAGCCAGTCGAGAAGCTTGATGCCGTCCATTTCCGGCATGATCATGTCGGAAAGCACGAGGTCCGGGGTTTCTTTGCGGACGTAGTCTTGCGCCGAGCGGCCATTACTGACAGCGGTACAGCGGTAGCCACGCGACTCGAGCATGGTCGAGACAACTTCGCGAATGGCCTCTTCGTCGTCCACTACCAAGATATGATCGGCGTCCACGGTGATGGTTCTCCCAGTAAGCATTATAAGGGACGGCACACAGACTTTTGCGTACCCTTGCCCAGTCAGAAAATAGCGTGTTAGCGTCAGAAGAACGTAGAGTCTGCCCCGATCGAAAGACAGACTCGGGGCTCCGTGTCACTTTTTCATCCCGTACCAGCACTTGGGAGGATCCGCTGTGGTGCCGAACCAAGGCCTCCAGGGTATAGCCTTCTTCGAGGCGACAGTTTGCCTCACGTTGCTGGTATTGTTCGTCCACCTGATTCGAGACAACCCCTCGGTCTTTTACAAGCTCTGGCTATTCGGCTGGATAAGCCTGACGATCTCCTCGTTCGCGGAATTGGCCACATTTTATGAGCCCCATTGGGCTTTGCAGGTCTTCCAGGCCGCGGCGGGAGCCGGGGCACTGGCGCTGTTCCTTTCGTCCATCGTGGAATACGCGATTGCGCCAAAACGCCTGTATTGGCCAATGTGGTGGCTGACAATCTTGATGGCCCTGACGGCGGGCTATTATCAACATAAGCAACCAGAGTGGGGAGGAACGCGATGGGAAACGGCGTTTCTGTATAGCGGAATATGCCTGAGTGCTGGATGGATACTCTGGCGTGCTTCGAATGTCCGTACCGGGCATGGAAGCAAACTGCTCGCCGGGGCCTTTTTGCTCCTGGGGCTGAATAACCTGGACCGGCGGTTGTGGACGGAAGGGGAAGTCCATCTGTTGCGGTATGCCTTCGATCATTTCTTGAATGCGGGGCTGGGCATCGGGATGATCGTTATGTTGCTGGAGACGGCGCGAGCGCGATCCGAGGAGCATAGCGAAAAGATGAGGCAGTTTACGATGCTGACGGCCTCGAGCAGCCAGTCGGTGTCTTTGAAGGAATTGTTGCAGAAGGTGCTGCGGCAGATTACGGCGAGCGTCAACGCCAGTCACGGAGTCGTGTGGCTGCTGGAAGGCAAGGGCGATACGTCGGAATTCGTGGCGTGCGCTTCCGTGGGATACACGGACAGCTACTTGAAGCAGCATCAGAGAATCTCGCTGAATGACACCTGGGTGCAAGAAGTGCTGCAGGAAGAATTCCGCGTGGTTCGGTTCGAGGAGGAAAAAGAGCCGAAGGTTCGCCGTGACATGGCGGAAGCGGGCATCACCCAACTCATGACCGTGCCGCTCTGCGGAAAAGAGGGGCCACTCGGGATATTGAACGTGGGAGCGCTGCCGGGAAGAAGATTCGAAGAAGACGAGCTGGCGTATCTGGTAAATGTGGCGAACTTTCTCGGAACCACGATTGAAAATGTAAACCTGTTTGAGCAGATCAAGACCGTGCAACAACAGTGGGTGTACACGTTTGATTCCATCGGCGACCCGATCCTGGTGCATGACGAGCAGGGGCGCGTGGTTCGAACGAATACGCGACTCGCGGATCTGCTGGGACGGAAGACCCAATCGATGTTTGGCAGGGCGGTGAGCGAATTATTCAACGGGCGCGAAGAGCCGTTTCGGATTTGTCCTTATTGCGAAGGTATTTCGGGCGAAGGAGATGATCCGGATCCGTGGCTACGCGGGTATTTCCTGGCCTCGAATTCGCAATTCACTGATCCTGCCGGGAGACAGTTGGGCACGATTCACGTGCTGAAAGACATTACCGAGCGAAAAAAGGCGGAAGAAAAATATCGAACGTTGGTGGCGAGTGTGCAGGAAGGCGTGTTTATCGCCACGGTGGGCGGAAGATTTCTGGATTTTAACGACGCATTGATGCGCATCACGGGCTATGAGAATCGCGACGAGCTGCTGGGGCTCGAAATTGGCCAGAAGCTGTACGCGAATCCGGCAGAATACGAACGGCTGAGAAGGCTGTTACACGAACACGGATCCGTGAATGATTTCGAGTTCGATATTCGTCGCAAAGACGGGGAGACGCGGACGGTGAGCGAATCCTCCACGGCAGTGCGGGACGTTGCGGGAAACGTGATTGCCTATCAGGGGTTTCTGCTGGACGTGAGCGAGCGGCGGAGAGCGGAGCAACAGATTCGGCGGCGCAATCGCGAACTGATGGTGCTGAATTCGATCGCGGAAACATTGTCCTACACGCTGGACTTGAGCGAATCGGTGCACCGGACGTTGCGACAGATGCTGGAGTTGTTCGAGCTAGATGCCGCGTCGCTGTACCTGTTCGATAAGGACGACGTAACCATCCGGCGAGTGTCGGCGGTGGGCCATCGCTCCGAGTTAGCGAAAAGCTTTCCGGTGATGAAACTGCCCGCGGGATTGCTGCAGCAATTGCGCGCGACACATGCGACCTTCCTGTCGGTTCAAGGGCTTCCGTTACCGGCACTAGCGCGGGAGTTGCAGCGAAAGGAGGGAATCGAGTCGGCTTACGTGGTCATGCTGTGGGCAAAAGAGAAGATTATCGGCGGACTCGTCGTGGGTAGCCGGCGGATGCGAGAATTTTCCGTGGCGGACATCAGCCTGTTGACAGCGGTGGGGAGCCAGGTGGCGAGCGCGGTAGATCATAGCCGGTTATATGAAGAGACCAGGCAAGCGTACGAGAATCTACGACGCACGCAAGAACAGTTGGTGCACAGCGAGAAACTAGCGGCGGTTGGCCAACTGATCTCCGGAGTGGCGCACGAACTGAACAATCCGCTTACAGCGATTCTGGGATATAGCCAGCTTCTGTCGTCGAGCGGGGAAGTAGGACCCCAAGCGCTGGGATATAGCGAAAAACTTTATAAGCAGGCGCAGCGAACGCATCGGATTGTGCAAAATCTGTTGAGTTTTGCGCGCCAACATAAGCCGGAGCGCGTCGCCGTTCAGCTCAATACGATCCTGGAAGATACCTTGGCGCTGCGCGACTACGATCTGAGGATGAGTCAGATTCGAGTGCATCTCGATTTGGCGGGCGATTTGCCTGAGGTCCCGGCTGATCCTCACCAGTTGCAACAAGTGTTTCTCAACTTAATCAACAACGCCGTGGATGCGATTTTGGAAAGCGGGTCCGCCGGCGATCTTTGGGTGCATACGGGGGAAGAGGCGGAACAAGTGTTTGTGGAGTTTATTGACAGCGGGCCTGGCGTGAAAGATGCGACGCGTGTGTTCGACCCGTTCTATACGACGAAGCCCGTGGGAAAAGGGACCGGATTGGGATTGAGCATCTGTTACGGCATCGTGACCGAGCATGGAGGAACGATCCAAGTGAAGAACGCGCCAGAAGGGGGCGCAATGTTCCGGATTGTCTTGCCGATGCGTTCCAGCGTGGCGGCCGAAAAGAATCCGGAAGCGGAGCCGGCGCGAGCGGCGAGGAGTGGCCGGATTCTTGTAGTGGATGCGAACGAATCGGTGTTGGAGACCGTGGGTCAATTGCTGACCGCCATTGATCACGTGGTGACGACCTCGAAGTCACTGAGCGAGGCACGGCAATTGGTGCGCGCGCGAAAATTCGATTTGGTGGTGGCGGATTGGCAGGTGGTGTATCAGGACGAAGTGGCGGCCGGGAAGAAGGGGGTAGCTCAGGAAGAGCACGGGCTAGGGCCACGGGTGCTATGGACGACGTCGGTTTCGGCGATGGAAAAAGGTCCAGGTCCAGCGAGGTATCTCCCCGCGGGTGAGGCGATTCTGCAGAAGCCTTTTCAGGCGGGCGAATTATATGCGGCGGTGGAAGCGAAGCTATTCGGGATCGCGGCGCCGATCCTCCAGGAATAGCGGGAGCTCCGAACCGATCGCGGCGCGTTCTCCAATTCGTGACGTGGCCATCTCCAGTTGAAGGGTCATGTCGCCCTCCATATCCGAGAGAATCCCGAAAACATCCCAGGGCTGAAGACCAAACCATAAACGGAAACGAAGGTAACGGCAATTCAGAAGGAAGCGGACGTTCAGGCGGAAGCGATCGAGTTCGTCCATGGGCGAGACTTCTGGAGCAATTTTGGCCAGGATGCGGGAAGCTTCGAGGAGAAGTTGGTATTCGTCCTGAAGATAGTTGAGGTAACGGAGGGCAATGCGCTGACGCTCGCGGCGGAGGCGAGAAGCAAGTTCATCGTGGCCCTTGCCATGGAGAAAATCTGTATCCTCTGGCCGTAACGACTGGAGTATCTGTGGTAACCGCGCATAATGGCGCTTTTCCGAGAGAGCATTCAGAACATCGTCGACGGAAAGCAATACTCGCTTGGGAGGGCGGACAGCCCACATCAACATGAGAACGAGAAAAACTACGGCGATAGTAAAGAACAGCAGAGGTGTGCTCATGGTCGGGGATCCTCGGAACGGAACAGGCGGTTCAAACGGTGGTTGAGGAGGTGTAAGCGAGAATTCAGCTTCCGAGAAAGCTCCCCGTAATCCTCCGGTGAGAGAGGGGCCGGAGAGGTAGCTACACGAATTTCCGAATAACTTCTGACGGCACTAATCCACAAAAGAAGGGTTGCGGTGAACGTCAACAAGTCCAGGTAATCCCATAAATTGCCGGCGGCGCGACGCCAGTTTTCATAGATAGAATCATTGAGGACAGCGAAACACGAATAGAGGCAGAAGCCTATCGCCAACATGCGTTCCAAGTCAGACATAGGCACGCGATAATAACGCACGAAAACGAACAGGGCGACGATGAAAGTGGCAATGCCCAACTCCATGGAGCGATCCGCGTTCAGCACAACGAGATCCCACTTGGTCTTAGCCGAAGCTAGGGAATAGACGAGCACACAAGCGGCCAGCCCAAGGAGGATGCGGCTGACCATGGCCCGAATGCCGGAATAGTCCGCGAACGTCTTCCTGGAAATTTCCATAATCGCGCCCCACCGGACAGCGATCACAACCGCTTGGGTGCCCCATCCCACATCATACGATTGGCGACTGTCCGTACCGAAGCTCATATAGGAGGCGGCGACTACAGCGCTCTGCAGGATAGCCACGATGATATAGAGGCAAAAGGCCGGGTGGGAACGATAGAATCTCCGCCGGACGAGGAAGAAAAGCAGAACCAGCTCCAGGAGCGTGCTGAGGGCCCATGAGACATTGCGAAAGATTAGGGGCGCAACCATCTCAGGAAGAGTATCAATACTTAACTCGAAAGTAAATAGTACCGCTCTCCCTGAGATGTCACGCACAAGAGTCAGGATGATAAATTTCTCATGGCGCGATGAGACTTAGACTGTCGGGGACGAATTGCTGGTCGGAGTATTGTTCGGGCGCGGACCCGGAGGCGGGAGCGGTACGCCGTCAACGACGGTGCTCGTGCTAGGCCGTGGCCCCGGTGGAGGGAGTGGGACTCCGTCGAAAACGTTGTTGATGGTAGGCCGCGGACCGGGAGGCGGAAGTGGAACGCCATCAATTATGGTGCTAGTGGTTGGGCGTGGCCCGGGAGGCGGTAACGGAACGCCGTCGAAGACGTTACTGGTGGTCGGGCGCGGGCCCGGAGGCGGAAGTGGCACACCGTCCGCTATCAGAACGGAACCAGAGTGCGGGTGCGGTAGAACTGTAGGATTAAGAGCAAAAACAGCGAAGAATAGGATTAGACTAGCTGACAGCGCAAGACTTGGGATCAAGAGACCTTTTTTCATGAGAACCCTCCTGAACTGGAAGGTGCCTCGGTCCCTCAGGAATCGCGTTTTGTGGTGAAAGAAGTTCTGCGGACGGAACGGTTTTCAGGGTTGGAATTACTTCATGATTGAACAATTCCAGGTATACCAGCAGATTTTGTTTGATTTAACGGCGAATTACCTGGAGCCGTTGCCGACGGCATATGGGAGACTGGCGTATTTAGGTAGTTTGCGGGACTGTTCGTCCAATCGGTATGTTCACGAAGGCCTGGTGAATCTGTACGGAGCGGAGCCAGTGAATCAAGTGATTGGGCAATGCCACGAGGAAGTGTTCGAGCGGCTACTGGAAATGCCGTTGAATGCGCAAGGAGAAGAGTTACGCAGCTATTTAGATTCTCTGCCGGGAGCACCGGAGGAGAGGGCTAGAGTTTGCCGCGAGAGTTGCGCGAACTGGATACCGCCGCGAGCGCCGAGTTATCTTAAAGAGCTTTACGACTCCAATCTGAAGGTCCTTCTGGAATTGCTGCGGGACGATACGTCCACGGCTCACCCAAATAACTGACCACGCCCACAACTTGGCCGATCACCTCCGCGTCATCGGGGGTACGCCAGGCTTCTGGAGCACATCTTGAAAGTGTGTGAGGCTGCATGATCAGGCGGGATTTATCTCTCTGAAACCAGCCGCAGCGGTAGCCGTTGCGGATTTCGACGAAGTACATGGGGCGATCATATTCGTTGGACCAATTCGAGTCCTCAATGTTGCGCAAAGTGGTGTCGATCAGAACGGTACTTCCCGGACGAAGCAGAGGCATCATGCGGCGGTCAGAGAGGCCTACATAACCATAGCGATGTTTGCTGTTCTGGGAGGGTTCCAACTGCGGCATGGGAACGATGGTTGCCGGGCGGCGGGAAAGGAGTTTTGTAGCTTCCGAGCTTGCCGGGTCTTCCCGTGGGACGGGGAGCGTGGAAGGCACGGGGAAGGAACTGAGCGAGGTGCGTGGAGGGGGGAAGGAAGCGCCCTCGTGGAAGGTCTGGCGAAACGGGGCTTCGTACCAACTGGAGATTTCCATGGGGTCGAGATGGAGAATGGTCGCCAGGGAGTAGAGTTTGTGCAAGCTCGGAACGACACCGCGGTTTTCGATGTCCGCCAAACGACTGATGTGCAGGATGAAGTCCGGGCGGCCGCGATTCATAGCGATTTGGTAACTGGCTTTCTCGACATCACGGTAGGTGAGGCCGAGAGCTTCGCGGGCTTGACGTAATCGAAGGCCGGGAGGAAACATGGCGGACTCCTTTAACCAGGTAATTACCGTATTCACATTATAATCAATTGTTAGAATGTTACGAACGCGGAACACGATCCCGCCTGTGAATTAGTTCGCGGTCGGCAGGGGCGAGCCGTTCGTCGGGATAGTATGCGCTAATTGCCGCGTTTTCATGATCATTGTGGCGGATGGGCCGTTTGCGGGCGAAGGAACTGGCGCACCGGGCACACGACGGGAATCTGCTATTCTGACGACTATGCGTTCACGACGGATAGTTAGATGGGTATCGCGAGTTGTGCTGGCCGTGGCGTTTGCTTGTGCGACTTGGACTGTTCCTCTATGGTGCCAACAGGCGTCGCCGGCGCCATCTGATCCTGCTCCGAGCGTTGCAAGTCCGGAATTTCTAGCTACAGCCGACGAAGTAATGAACGAGATGAGCGAGATTACCGGATGGACGTTGAAATCTCCACTGAAGAAGTCGATTCGTACGCGAGAGGAAATACACGCCTACATTCTGAAGGAGATGGACGATGAAAAAGACGCCAAGGAGCGTTATGCGTCGGAGCGCAGCGCGGAGGCGTTCGGGTTGCTTCCGAAGAATTTCAACCTGGACAGTTTTTTGGTGGATCTGCTGACGGAGCAGATTGCGGGCCTGTACGACCCGAAACAGCACGAATTTTATATCGCGGACTGGATCCAGCCGGATGAGCAGCGGATGGTGATGTCGCACGAACTGACGCACGCCTTGCAGGATCAATATTTCCATATTGAGGCGTGGACGAAAGCGGCGAAACCAAATGACGATGCGGAACTGGCGCGGGAATCGGTGCTGGAAGGCAGCGCGATGGCGGGAATGCTGGAGTATGAGTTGCGGGATAAGGGTTTGAAACTGCGCGATCTGCCGGATATCGATCCTTCCGTTTTTGTCGGGGATCTGGCGGACACACCGATGTTGAAGAAGGCGCCGCCCTTTATTAAGGACTCTTTGATGTTTCCTTATTTCGACGGACTACGGTTTTCGATGTCGATTCTGCGGACCGGAGGCTGGGGCGGCTTCGACGCCGTATTTGCCAGGCCACCAGCGAATTCGCAACAGATCATGCATCCCGAACTTTATCGAGAGGCGAAAGTCGCGGCGCCGATCAAGGTGGAACTACCGGAGGGAGTGCCCGGCGCGGGTTGGACGAAGCTGGAAGAAAATGCGATGGGGGAGTTTGGCTGGGAGGAAGTGCTGAAACAGTTTCTGGATGAGGAGCGCGCGAAGAAGGTGGCGGCGGGCTGGGACGGCGACGAGTACGCGACGTTTGAGCAAAAAGACAAGAAGCAGTTGATGCTATTCACGCGCACGCGTTTCAACAGCGCGGACCTGGCTGCAAGCTTTTTCGACGCGTACAAGGATGCTTTGAAGAAGAAATATCCCCAACGCACGATTACTGCAAATTCAACAGGCGACTGGGAATTCAATGGAGCGTCGGGCAACGTATATTTTCGATGTGAAGGGAAGGAATGCATCACGCTGGAAGGTGGCGACGATAAGATTTTCTCGCAATGGGTGAAGAAGCTGGGTTGGCCCGCTACCTTGAAGACAGCAGATACGGGGGCAGTTCTC
Organism: Candidatus Acidiferrales bacterium; assembly: GCA_963759275.1. Classification (GTDB taxonomy): domain Bacteria; phylum Acidobacteriota; class Terriglobia; order Acidiferrales; family UBA7541; genus Acidiferrum. Next base: position 786,910 of record CAVWYZ010000011.1, read on the forward strand.
TTGCGTCCGTGGGCAGCGGTTAGTGCGAACGGTGCAAGACCATCAAGGTCAGATCGTCCGTCTGCTTCGCTGTAGCTGAAAAATTACGGATTTCCTCGAGGCAAGCCGCAAGTACGGCGTGCGGTTCGGTGCAGCCGTGGCGCTGCGCCAGGGCGTGGACACGCGCAATACCGAATTCGTCCCCAGCGGCGTTGAACATTTCCGTGAGACCGTCGGTGTAAAGCAGCAGCTTGTCACCGGGCTCAAGGGTTAATTCACAGACAGGGAAATTGGTGGTGCAAAACATGCCGAGTGGCACACCGGTGGCTTCGCGTGCGCGCACACCCTCGGCGGAAATATGGAAGACCGGCAAGTGTCCCGCACTCACATAGGTGACTTTTCCGTTGGGCTTGGCGAAACCGACGACCATGGTGACGAATTGTCCCGCGACGGTGCTCTCGCAGAAGAGCCGATTAGCGTGCTCGACCATTTGTTGGAGCGATAGATGTTGGCCTGCGAGAGTGCGGAACGTGGCGTGGAGATGGCTCATCAGCATGGAAGCCGCGACACCCTTACCGGAAACATCGCCGAGTAAAAATAGAAAGCCGTCGTCATTTTCGATGAGGTCGCAATAATCGCCGCTGACGAGGTTCGCGGGCTGATAGTGGAAACATGCCTGCCAACCGTCGACGGCCCAATTCTGGCGGGGAAGAAGGGCCTTCTGGATACCGGCGGCGAGGACGAGATCTTTCTCGAGGGCCCGCTGTTCTTCGGACGACAGATGATCGAGGCAGAAACGAAGCAAGGGATTGCAGAGAAGGCGATCGGCTTCGATGGTGTCGTGGCATTCTTCGCAAATGCCGAATGTGCCCTGCTGCAGGCGAGCAAGAGCGGCGTCTACGCTGGTGAGTAATTGCGAAAGAGCAGCGTCGGTGACATTGGTCTGAGAAGCGGCGAGAAGGCGCTCCCGACGCAGCTGAAGTTCGGTACGAAAATAAGAATTTTCCGTGGTGGCCATAATCTCTCCACTAACAGATTGCCGAGCTGTTCCTGGGGAATCCATCCGATTTGTACCTCCCAATTTAAAACGAATCGCAGAGGGAACGGAAGATCAGCGTGTGCGATGCCTGGCGCCGGTAGCGGCCGCGCCCTGCGCGAGCAACGGGGCGGCGGAGGAGTCACTTGCGCTCTTCATGCGATGCTGCAAACGGTCGAGTCGGCACACGAATTTTTGGTGTTGGCGAACGTGACGAGAGCTGGCCAGGGGATCGCGCGAGCTACCAAATTGGCGCTGCAATGTTTTCAAACCAAGCTGTGCAAATTCCAGCGCGCGGGCGAAATCACGAGTGTGGCGCTCGTGGTGAATGGCTAGCTGCTCGCAGGCGAACACGGTGTCGTGAGGATTGGAGAGGAGTTCGTGCCAGAGTGAGGCGGCGCGCTCCGGTTCGCCGCGCCGTTTGGCCATGATGGCCAATTCTCGTGTGGCTTGCGGCCGAAATTCCGCGGGCAGGCCGGCGTCTAAGGCGTAAGCACAGGCGGAATGCGCGAGTTCTTTTTCGCCTTTACGGTAGAGGAATTTGGAGAGGCCAAAAAGGTCGAGGGAATCGGTTGTCGAGAATGCGCTTTCGCGGGAATCGAGCAGGGAATTCATCTTTCCGAAGAGCGCGGCGAGACCACGAAGGTCCATCTGGTTGTGCCTGACCACGCCGGCGAGTGGTTGGCCGGAGCCGCCGCGAAGATAGTCGAAATAGAACTGCGGGATGAGCGAGGACGGGACATCATCGTCGCGACGCCAGCCAAGTCGCGTTGCGTCCAAGACGTGGCGCTCGAGCTCGACAAGCCGGACGGAGCCGAGGCGCAGGCGCCACAACGCCCGCGCAGGATGCAGCAAATCGAGATGCGCGGCGAGTTGAGGAACGTGAATGACGCGGGTCATGGTGAAACGATTTTCCAGGATTGGCCAATCGAAAGTTTTGCCGTTGAAAGTGACGAGGACGGGACGTTCGGCGATGCGGGCGGAAAGCTCCTGGAGAAGAGAATATTCCTCGTGGAGGTCGCGAAGGAAGAGTTGTTCGATTTGGAGGCCGCCGGCGTCCCACCAGGCGAGGCCAACTAGGAACGCGTAAGTGCCGGTGCCGCCGGCGAGGCCGGTAGTCTCTGTGTCGAGGAAGAGCCATTTGTCGGGATTTTCGAGAGCGGCGCGACTACGGCGCGTCAGTTTTTCATCGCGTGTACGCGAGAGAAGATCGAGAGCTGCGGGCGAAGGAGAAGAGAATTCGGGAGTCGAGAACCAATTGCGAATGGCGAGATGCTCGCCGAATTTGTTGCGGGCGATGCCGCCACCGAGGAGCATGCTGACGGGATCGGTTTCGTCAGGAAGGCGCAACGCTTGCGGCTTGGGAGGCGTGTCCGTCGAGGGCTTCAGGGCCGAGAGGCGCGAGAATTTGTCGATGACAGAAGGCATTTTACGGTTTCATGCTCCTTGCGAGTTCGCCGGTCGCGTTGAGTTGGAAGTGTGCAATGGCCCTTCGGACGAAGAGTTCACGGCGAACGAGTCGCCGCGCTCTAAACGGTTGAGGATCGCTAAGGCCGCTTCTTTGGCACGTGGGACCAAGTCGCCTGCAGGGCCTACACAGGAAGGGCAACCGGCGTCGCAGGGACAGGTCTGGATGAGATCGCGCGTTTTGCGGATCAGGATCTCGTGGGCGCGGAAGATTGGTTCGGAGAAGCCGATGCCGCCGGGGTAAGCGTCGTAGAGATACAAATTGGGCTCGAAGAATTCTTTTTGACCGGTCGTCCAGGGATCATTGGCGTTTAAGTTGGGATTTCTTGGCGGCTCAGGGCATGCCTTCGCTTCGCTCTGGATGGGAGCATCGTCAGGTGATGGAGGGCGTTCACCGATGGCGGTGCCAAGATCGCGGCTATCACACATGAGGAGCAGGGTAGCGACGGTCTCCATGGCGTGGAGGAGACCGAACATCCCGGACTGACGCTCGCTGATGGAATAAGGAAGAGATTCGAGCAGGGGACGGCCGAGCGTCATCCAGTAGGACGTGGTGTGCATTTCGTTCTCGGGGAGTTCGAGCTTGCCCGCACCGATGTTTTCGTTTGTGAAGAATTTGATTTTCTTGAAGCCGACCACTTGCGAGCGAACGAGGACGTCGCCGTGGGAATGGGAGTGGGAGTCGGCTGAGGATTGGGTGATAGCAGATCGGGTGAGGCCTTGTGCTTCGCTCAGGGCGCCATTTTCAAAAGAAAGCGAACTCGAAGATTGCGCGATTTCGAGGACGCGGACTTGCGTGTAGCGGATAGCGTCGGTGTAGTAATCGACATCAACTTGTTTGACGTACGCTTTGCGTTCCTTAAAGTCGAGATGCTCGACGTGGTATTGCTGCGCGCCGTGAAGGTAGATGGCTTTTTCGTGAACGGTAGTGAGAGCGCTGACGAAATCGACTTCGCCGATGACAAGGGGCGCGCCGGTGATGTCGATGATGACGAAGTTGTCGCTGGTCACGGAGCGGAGGCTAATAGTGTCGGCGGGATAGGATTCGTTGGTCCAATGATAATTTTCCCCGGCGCGATGGAGATAGCCGGCATCAGAGAGGCGCGCACATAGGTCCTGGAGATCAACGACGCCGAATTTTTCGATGGGGGAAATCGGGAGTTCGAATGCGGCGCATTTCAAATGATTGATGAGGATTTCGAGATTGTCGGGCTGGATGAAGGCATGCTCGGGGGTATTGCCGAAGAAATAATCGGGATGGCGAACGATAAATTGATCGAGAGGAGCGGAAGAGGCTACCAGTACAGCGCAAGAACTGCCGGTGCGGCGGCCCGCGCGGCCGGCACGTTGCCATGTCGCGGCAATGGTGCCGGGATAGCCGGCCATGACCACGGTATCGAGAGAGCCAACATCAATGCCAAGTTCCATGGCGGAGGTGGTCACCACGCCGCGAATGAGCCCATCGCGGAGACCGCGTTCAATTTCGCGGCGCTCACCGGGGAGGTACCCGCCGCGATAGCCGCGAACGGTTTCCGGCTTGCCGGGGAATTGCGGGTTGGCTTGCTGAAGGTACGTAAGGATAAGTTCGGTGTGCAGACGGGAATTGGCGAAGACCATGGTTTGCAAATCGTGCTTGAGGAATTCCTGCGAGACGCGCGAGGCTTCATTGATGTAGCTGCGGCGAATGCCGAGCGCACGATTTACCACGGGGGGATTGTAGAAGACGAAGGTTTTTTCGGCGGCGGGAGCGCCATTTTCGGATTGGACTTCGACGGTGTCTTCGATGAGGCGAGAGGCGAGCTCTCCAGGATTGGCAATAGTGGCGGAGCAACAAATGATCTGCGGCGTGCGGCCGTAAAACTGAGCGATGCGACGCAGGCGGCGGAGAACGTTACAGAGATGGCTGCCGAAGACGCCACGGTAGGTATGCAGTTCGTCGATGACAATGTAGCGGAGATTTTCGAAGAGGCGAGTCCAGCGCGTATGATGCGGGAGGATACCGGTGTGCAGCATGTCGGGATTGGTAAGGACGATGTGACTCTTCTCGCGAATGGCTTTGCGTGCGTCGCTGGGCGTGTCGCCATCGTAAGTAAATACTCCGAAGCGATTGTCGAGGCGCTGATTCAGATCGTGGAGCTCGGCTAATTGATCTTGCGCGAGAGCCTTCGTGGGAAAAAGGTAGAGGGCGCGGGTGTCGGCGTCGGCGAGGATTGCGTCGAGGATGGGCAAGTTGTAACACAAAGTTTTGCCGCTGGCCGTAGGAGTAACGACCACGATATTTTTGCCGGCGTGGACGGCTTCTGCGGCGCTGGCCTGATGCGTGTAGAGTTGGCGAATGCCCTTGGCGGTATAGGCTTCACGTAAATCGGAATGAATCCAGTTGGGGAATTCTGCCCATTGTGCGGCGCGCGCAGGATAGCGGCGAATAGCGGTGAGAATTTCGCCGTTGGGGTCGCGTTCGGCGAAGGTGTCGAGGACTCGGGAGACGTTGGCGAGGGACGAGGGAGGGGCGGGAGCGTGCCGAATGGGAGTGACGGCGGCCAAACGAACGGCGAGAGAGTCGGGCATAGCGAGGCGCTCCAGTATTTCGCCTTTTGTTCGCTCAGGCTAGCATGGCGCTTTCGTGGTGGCAACTCTGATTTTTGGTGATGTGTGGAAAGGCTTTTTTTGACGGGCGACTGCGGAATTGATTTACTTGAACAGCGGCGATGGGGTGTTGGTCCGCGAGACGAGGCCTGCGAAAGTGACTCAGATACCGATGTTGCGGATTGGTGCCGTGAAAGATGTGGAGCGCTTCCGGGAACATCTTCATGCGCTCGGCCTGAATATTCCATGCGATCGCGAAGTACTCGCGGGGGCGGAGTCTCCTTTGCTGCGGCCGATCAAGCGCGGTGGATTTGTGTTCGGGAACCGAATCGCTGTGCAGCCGATGGAGGGCTGGGACGGACTTGCGGACGGCAATCCCAGTGAACTCACGTTGCGGCGGTGGCAGCGGTTTGGCAGCAGTGGGGCGAGCTTAATCTGGGGAGGTGAAGCTGTTGCGGTTTCGCATCAAGGGAGAGCGAATCCAAATCAGTTGCTGATTGCGCCACATACGTATGCGGGCTTGGCGAAATTGCGGGAAGCGTTACTGCAATCGTATCGCGAGACTACGGGAGGACATGGCGCGCCTCTGGTGGGATTGCAACTGACCCATTCCGGGCGCTATTGCCGTCCGAATGTGCATGACCAGCCGGAACCGAAAATCTTGTATCACCATCCGATTCTGGATCGAAGAGTGGGGCTGACAAGGGATTCGCCGGTGCTTAAGGACGAGGAGATCGGTGAAATCATCGAAGATTTTCATCGAGCGGCGAAGGCGGCTTGGGAACTGGGATTCGATTTTGTGGATGTGAAGCATTGCCATGGGTATTTGGGGCATGAATTTCTGAGCGCGCATTTGCGGGACGGCAGGTTTGGAGGATCGTTCGAGAACCGAACGCGATTCTTGCGGGAAGTGGTGGAAGGTATCCGCGCGAGCGCTCCGGGGTTAGAGATTGGCGTGCGGTTATCGGCATTCGACACGGTACCGTACCGGCCGGATCCGGAAACATCGTCGCCGGGGAAGATGGGAGTGGGAATTCCGGAGGCGCATGCGGATTTGATTCCGTACCGGTGGGGATTCGGGGTGAACGCGTTAGAGCCCACGGGGATGGACCTGCGCGAGACAAAACAGTTTTTAGCGCTGCTCGAGAAACTGGAAATTCGTCTGGTCAATCTAACGGCGGGTAGTCCTTATTACAACCCCCACATTCAGCGGCCGGCGTTCTATCCACCCTCGGATGGATACCAGCCACCTGAGGATCCACTGCTGGGAGTGGCTCGACAGATGGAAATGACACGAGAGCTGAAAATGGAATTCCCGCAGTTGATCATTGTGGGAACGGGCTACAGCTATCTGCAGGATTTTTTGCCGCATGTGGCACAAGCGGCGATTCGCGAGGACTGGGTGGATTTTGTAGGGCTGGGCCGGATGATTCTGTCTTATCCGGGATTGTTGTTGGATGCGGCGGAGGGGCGAACGATTCAACACCGGCTGGTATGCCGGACTTTTAGTGATTGCACAACGGCGCCGCGCAAAGGGCTGCCGTCCGGTTGCTATCCGTTGGATGAGAAATACAAAAGGTCAGAACTGGCGGAAAAACTAAAACAGGCGAAAGCGAGGCAGGCATGAAGGTAGCGTCGCCATTCGAGCGTCCGAGGAAAGCGCGCAAGGTGCGGGGAATTGCGGCGGCGTTGCTGCCGTTCGAGAGCGACGGGCGCGTGGCGGTTGAGGCGTTTCAGAAACACTTACAGGCGACGTGGCGGGCGGGACTGCAAAATGCGGTGAACATGGATACGGGCTACGTGAATTATTTGTCGGAGCCAGAGAAGAGGAATGTGCTGCAGTGGACGCGTGAAGCGCTGGGGAAAGATGTGCCATTTGTAGCGGGCGCATATATCGAGGGGCAGAGCGGCGATGTTGCCGAGCTTTACCGGGCGCAGATGAACATGATCGTGGAATTCGGCGGGACGCCGATCCTGTTCCAGACGAGCCAACTGCATGGAAAATCGGCAAAGGAGAAGGCGAAGATTTATCAGGAAACGTGTCGAGGGTATGCGGGGGTGATTGCGTTTGAGTTGGGAAAGATGTTTGCCCCCAATGGGGAGATTATTGACAAGGAGACTTTTTTGCGGGTGATGGAGATCCCGGAGATCTTGGGGATCAAACATTCTTCGCTCGATCGTTTGTTGGAATTGGAGCGATTGGCGCTGAGAGACGAGCACCGGCCGGATTTCCGGATTTACACGGGAAACGATCTGGGGATCGACATGATCGAGTACGGGTCTGATTACTTACTAGGACTGGCGACGCTGGCACCGGAGAAATTCGCAGAGCGCGATGCGCTTTGGGAAACGGCCGATGCGAACTATTTTGCGTTGAGCGATGCGTTGCAATATCTGGGTAATGTGGCCTTTCGCGATCCGGTGCCGGCGTACAAACATTCGGCGGCGGTGTTTCTGCACCACGCGGGAAGGATTCCGAGCGATCGCACGCATCCAAAGAACCCCCAGAGGCCCGCGTGGGAGGGAGAATTGCTGCGCGACTGCGCTCGGCGACTGGGCCTGTGAATGGTTTCGCGTTCGTGAACAGATTTCGGGGAACGCGAGGTGTATAATTTGCGGCGATACGGTTTACAGGGAATCAAGCTTTAACCAAAGAGCATGACGGAACGACAGCCGAACCGCGCAACGAAAGTATTGAGTGATATACATTTTTGGGTGCCGGCATTGGTGTTGCTGGGCGGACTGTTGCTGCTGAAGTTTCTACACTGAGGATCGACTGCGAAATCATGCCCGCCGCGCCGGCACCCAAGTCCACGACCAAAGGCAAGGATCCCCAGCGGCGTCGTCAGCTGCAGTTTCTCGGAATCCTATGCGGATTTACCGCGGGAGCGTGGCTGGGTGCGGCGGAAGCACCAGCGAAGCTGGTCACGATTGGAATATCCCCGATCGTGGTCTCGTTGATCATGGTGATTGGAGTGTTTCTGGCGCGGTGGAGTTTACCGGCCTTGATTCTGGGAACTGGATCGGTGCGCGCCGACGTAGCGCGTGCGCCGCATTTAATTCTGTGGGCATTGCTGGCAGGCTGCTTGTGGGCTGTGGCTAACACGTTGACAATTTTTGCAATTCGCGACGTTGGGTTGAGCATCGCGTTTCCCTTGTGGAATTCGAATAGTCTGCTCGGGATCTTTTGGGGCTTCCTGTTCTTTAACGAACTGCGTCAGGCCGGCTGGAAGAGGTGGGCCGGAGTTTTAGGCGGGGCTCTGGTGATGTGCGCGGGAGCCGCGGTCCTGGCGGTTGCGTCTGCATCGCAGTCGTCGTCCGTGCACTCGCGTAACGGAATGTGGGCGGCTCTGGGAGCGGGAGTGTTGTGGGGCACGATGTATATCCCGTATCGCAAAGCATACCTGACGGGAATGAACCCATTGTCGTTCGTCACGTTTTTCACATTCGGGGAATTGGGCATGATGGGTTCGCTGGCGATCGTTTACAACGGACTTGGGCCGCTATGGCACGAGCTCGTGCTGGCGAAATCTGTGATTTTCTGGTTGATGTTGGGCGGATTCGTTTGGGTGATTGGGGATTTATTCCAGCAGTATGCGGCGAAATATGTGGGGATCAGCCGGGGCATCCCGCTGTCAAACACGAATCAATTATGGGGCTTGCTCTGGGGTATTTTGGTTTTCGGCGAATTGCACGGGAAAAGTGAAACCGTTTATCTACAGGTGATCGGCGGATCTTTGTTGATGGCAGTGGGAGTGGGAGCCATCGCACTTTCGTCCGCGACGGGCGAGGAGCACAAGCACTGGAAAGCGGCGGCGGACCGGGAGAGCGAGCGTTATGGAGTCGCGGCGGAATATGTAGAAGCACGATTCGACGGGCGGCAATCGGCGGACGAAGCCGTGCCACGGCGCAGTGTTCTGGATTGGTTGCTGGTGGCTATTGCTACAGCGACACTGATTGTTTTTGCATGGATCGCGCGCGTGCCGCAGATTTCTATCCAATGGGCTCCTGTGCTGGTATTGAGCGCAGGCCTTTTGTTGCTGTTCGTGGTATGCGGAGGAAAACTTTGGAAAATTACGGGGTTTCATTGATGAGGCGATGTTGTTGATGGGCGCGGTACCAAAAGTTGATGTGGTGGGCGTCGGGCTAAATGCTGCGGACACGCTGATCCCTGTTCCGGAATTTCCGAAGCGTGGATCAAAGGTGGAAATTACTTCCGCGGATCCGCTGTTGGGCGGGCAGGTGGCTTCGGCGATGGTGGCATGCCAGCAATGGGGATTGCGGACGCGTTATGTTGGAAAACTCGGAGAGGATCACGCGGCGACGTTGCACCGGAAGGAATTTGAGCGACTTGGTGTGGAGACGCACCTGTTGACAACACCCAAATGTCACAGCCAACAGGCATTTATTCTGGTTGATCCAAGCGGAGAACGGACGGTGCTGTGGAAGCGCGACGCGCGATTAACGCTTCTGCCCGAGGAATTGAAGCGCGAATGGATTGTGAACGCCAGGGTACTGCACGTGGACGGTCACGACACCGCGGCGGCGTCGCAAGCGGCGAAATGGGCGAGAGAGGAAGGAGTTTCGGTAGTGGCGGATCTGGACAATCTTTATTCTGGGTACGAAACATTATTGCCGAGCATCGATTTTCTGATTACCAGCCGGGATATCCCCCAGCGTTTGACGAACGAAGCAGATCTGCGGATTGCATTGCCGGGCATGCAGAGGAAATACGGATGTCGGCTGGCTGCCGCGACATTGGGTGAAAATGGCGTGCTTGCTTGGGATGGAGAGAGTTTTCATTATGCGGCGGCGTATTGCGTGGAGCCTGTCGATACGACTGGGGCAGGCGACACATTTCACGCCGGATTCATCTACGGATTCTTGCAGGGGTGGGCTCTGCAACGGCGACTGGAATTTGCATGCGCCGCGGCTGCATTGAATTGCAGAGGGGTGGGAGCGCGCGGCGGAATTCAAAGCATAGAGAAAATTGAAAAGTTCATGAAAGATGCGCAGAAGCATCCAGCCACATTCTGATGAAGGGCTCGCCTATTGAGCGACGTTGGCGGCCAACGTTTCGATGATGGCGATATTGGAGATGAGATCGGCAGGAAAGTTGTGGCGGTGCTGGAGATAAGCGGGAGCGTTGTAAGAGAGCCAGACTTTTCCGGCGGCATCTTCGGCGACGAGAACCTTGAGGGGTAGGTCGAGAGCGGCGCTGGGGGAGGCGAGCATCAGAGGAGTGCCGCCCTTGGGATTGCCAAAGATGAGCAACTTGGTGTTGGGCATGCGGAGTCCGGCCATTTCCGCTTCGCCGCTGTGATCCACGAGTGCAAATAGCTTGACGTTTTTGGATTGGAGAACGGACTCGAGCCTGGCGATTGTGTCATCGACCGAATGCTGGCTGGGAATTCGCACAATACCGTTTTCCGGGATTGCAGATTTTTCGGGACTTGCGGACATAGAAGCCTCCTTAGGCGAAGGGCTCGGGGCGGAAACGTGGCGCGTGGCGACCAAATAATAGCTCATGGCCAGGCCGAGCACACCGAGCAAAATGGCGACCGTGACGGCTAGAGTGGACGCATTGTCGAACGAAGGTCCGCCGCTTTTCAGTTGGGCGACGAGACGCAAATAGCGGACGAGTGAAAGAACAGAAACGAGGACGCCCAGCAAGATCAAGATGGTGCCGAACCAGAGCGAGTAGCCGAACGGGGCGGCGTTTTGGTTCGGGCGGATCAGGTTGAATTCCTGAAGGAACAGGCCGAAGCGGGCCAAGACAAAGCCGAGGGCCATGAGGGCGAGACCGGTACGAATCCAGGCGAGGAAGGTGCGCTCAACCGCCAGGAAGTCGGAAGGGTTGGCGCGATACGACTCCGGTTGTTCCATTGATCCTCCTTTCGCCTGTCTCGCCCCGGTCACTTTGCGGCAACTTGCTATCGAAGAGGGATTTCTCGCTTCGAAGACTCCGCTTGGAATGACAGATACGAATAAAGGTCAGGGGGTAATTTTCACCATGACTACGGAGTGGGACGGAACCTTGGCGGAATAGTTGCCAGTAAAGGAGCCGAGATCTTTGTGTGCCCACAAGTCGCGAACCTTAGCCGGAATGTGATTGGGGTAGCCGATTTGGTCCCAGGAAACGCTGATTTCGGATTCGGCGGTTCCGCGATTGAAGAGGATCACCGCGCGATTGCCGCCGCTGAGAGGTTTCACCCAAACTTCCAAGTCGCCATTCTTGGCGATGCGGCGCCCTTCGCGGCCAAGTGTGTCCTGGTTGACGGCAATCACTTCGGAGTTGGTGAGAATTTCCTTGATTTCCGGGGACATGGAGCGGACGTCGTTACCGGCAATTAACGGAGCAGCGAGCAACGCCCAGAAGCTGAAGTGAGCGCGATATTCGGGAATGGTCATGCCACCATTGCCGACTTCCATCATGTCGGGATCATTCCAGTGGCCGGGGCCGGCGAAAGCGTCGAGGCCAACCTGCAGGTCGAGAATGTCGACCATGCCGAGTTCGCAGCAGCCGCCGTCGGGCCATTTTTTCTTGCTGTTCCACTTGTCGCTGATGTCGCCGGTGGTGCGCCAGAGATTGCCAATGCCATTGGCCCAGAACCATGGTTTCGCGGTGCCCCACTCGCACATGCTGAAGACGATGGGGCGGCCCGTGGCGAGAAGAGCGTTGCTCATGGTGGTGTAGGCTTCTTCGGCGTTGCGCGTGCCGGTGTTGCACCAGTCGTATTTGAGATAGTCGACGCCCCAGCGCGCATATTGCAGGGCGTCCTGATATTCGTGGCCCTGGCTGCCGGGACGGCCGGCGCAGGTTTTGCTGCCAGCATCGGAGTAGATGCCGAATTTCAGTCCTTTGGAGTGGACGTAATCCGCGAGCGCTTTTATGCCGGAAGGAAATGTTTTGGGGTCGGCGACAATGAAGCCATTCTCATCGCGGCTGACTTGCCAGCAATCGTCGATGACGACGTACTGGTAGCCGGCATCTTTCATGCCGTTGGTGGCGATGGCATCGGCGATGGACTTAATGATGCTTTCGTCGACTTTGCAGGCAAACTTGTTCCAACTGTTCCACCCCATAGGAGGAGTTTGCGCGAGAGAGTTACGTTCCATTTGCGCGTGCGCGGGAAACGAAAGGAACGCGGCGGCGAATAAAGCGAAAGCGAGCGATACTGCGCGCATCGAATATCTGTTCATCTGTCTTCTCCTATGGACTGTTCCATCAGGTAGAGAGCGAGCGCCTGGTTCGCCTGGGTCCATGCCAGCGGTGTGTGGACATTGGCAATATAACTTCCATGCTTCAGGAAATAAAGCTCGGGACACTGGCCAGCGGGGGTGAGTTGCGCCAGGGAGCGATTGAAATAATGGAGCTGCTTGTGAAAGCTGACGCGATCTGAACGGTCTGCGAGAAAGCGGTACCCGTAGATAACAGAGAGCAGCGGATCGAAGATGCACCACTGCGCTTCGCAACCGGGTTGGAGGTGCGCGTCACGAACATCGAGACGTTCGCTGAAATCGGAGCTCATTTGAGCGGGCGAGAACCATTCGTCGTAGTCCTGGCAGAAGTAGGAATCGCCCGCGTAGCGTTTGATGCCCACTTCTCCTCTCAAGCGGGCTTGCACGAGGTTGAGGATGGCATCTTTGGTTTCGCGGGTTGAAATGACACCGAGTGGATGAATCAAAAACAGGAGGGCGGAATCGACGAGGCGTTCTGGAGGGGACTCGAAGGGGAGAGTGGTATCGAGGCGCTTGCGTCCTTTAGCGATCAGCACTCTTAGCTTTTTTGTTTCTGCAGAGGTGATAGTTGCTTGGATCGAGTGGATCTTGGCGGTATCGGATTCGTGGAACTTGAGCATTTCGTGTAGTCCGGCGACGACTGCGCCGACGCTGGAGTTGTTGATCTTGTAGCCCTCTTCCCAAGCGCCGCTGTCGCGATCCTGCCAATACTCGATGGCTTCGAAATACGGAGGGAACAGGCGATAGATTTCGTAATCGGACGCGGAGAGAGGAAATGAGCTAGTATTTGCGAGCGAGAAGCGAAACCAGAGCGCTTCTCCGAGAGCATCGTTTTGCGCGTGCGGCCAAACTTCTGACAATTCGGCGAGGGTTTGCGCGGTGAAGCGAATGTGCGGGCGATGATTGGTGTCGCGTCGCAAAAGACGTTTGGGGTCGTTGATGATTTCGCGAAAGCGGGGCAATTGTGTGGCAAAAAACTGCGTTAATCCCTGAGCGCAGGCAATCGCTGTAGAAGAATCGCCGCGGCGGCGGAACGAGTCTGCGACCATGACGTTGTCGCGCACCCAGACATTCTGATAGCCACTGAGGGCGTCCGGGGCTTGACTGGAACTGGCTGCAAATAGTCCGTTCGCTACGGGCAGGATTTCGTGGGTGCGGCTGGCGGCCAGAGCCTCCTTAATTCTGGCCAGAGATTCGGGCGTGTAGCTTTCGGAGATGAGGTGACGCAACAATCCGTTTTCGAGAGGCAAGGGCTGATTCGCTCACAGGCTTAGAAATGCATAACGAACCACTGCGGAAATTCTATCTCACATTGCAGGCAGCGAGCAGCGCAAAGCATCCCAAGGGGTTAATTGGCGAGGTAGTGAAGGGAGAAATTTTGTGCCCAAGTGGCAAATGGCGGGAACAAAACACGAATTGGCGGTGTCTGAAACAACGTAGGGATTCCCATCGTATCTTCATGGCAGAGGCACGCTGTACGGGTTCGACTCTTGCGCGCCATTGTACCTGCTGAAGGTGCCGCGACCATGAACACCGGGGGATCAGACGCAAGCCAAGAGCGGCGGAGATCGCCACGCTACCGCTACCAGGCTTCACTGGAAATTGAGTGGGGATCCGTACGATTGCGTGCACGCACACGAGACATCAGCGAGAGCGGGATGTTTATTGAGGCGGAGGACGTGTTGTGGGTGGGTGCTGGATTTCGTGCGCGTTTGGCGGTGGACCGTCCCTTGTGGGTGGACTGTTCGGTGCGACGGGTGGAGCCGGGGCTGGGCATGGGGGTCACCGTTGAAGTTCGCGAAGATCAGGGTCAAGAGAATTATCGAGCGTTGCTGGCGAAACTGGCAGAGAGCTAGACGACCCGCCGTATACTAGAAATCATGACACGATGCCTGGATTGTGGCTCACCGCGCACCAGCGATCAGTGTCCGAATTGCGGACTGACGTCGGCGGCGGCGGAAGTTGTGTTCCGGCGGCGCCTGCTGGGCCAAATGGCTATCTTTTTGTTGGGTTCGCTGCTGTTTCCCTACGTCAGTCAGGTTTACCCTCCCTTGGATTTGGACGCCATGCTGGTAGCGTTTGGCTTGGTCTTCTTCGCCACGCTGACGTTGGCCATCTTCCTGGACCGCCAGGCCCGAGCCCGCAAGGACCTGGAGATCCTGAAGCATCTATTTACAGGATTGATTCCAATTCCATTTATTCTTTCGTTCGGGTTGTTCCTGAACGGGAGACTCGATTCCCCTCAGAAGGTGGAATATCACCAGACGACGGTTGAAGGCCGCTACTTGATGAAGGGCATTGTGCGGGGCACACGGCGGCTGTTTGTGTATTCGTGGCGAGAAGGGCGGAAGATCGAGCGGCTCGCGGTAGATGTGGATGATTACGATCGATTCCAGGCGGGCGACAAGGTAAATGTGGGCGTAGAACCGGGTGTGCTGGGCATACCTTGGTTTTATGGGGTATACCGGGCAGGACAAACGAGTGTGCCGCTGCCCGCGGAAACACAAATGAAACCGAACGCGCCGAAAGAATCGCCGAAGGACGCGGCGCGACCGCCAAATCAGTAGATTGGGCGGCCGTTCGGGCCCAGGGGAATCTGCAATTCGAGGAAATGACCGTTTTTGCTGAGACGAAAGCGGACGCGTTCCATCGAGCCGACGTTGCGTTCAAGGAAATCAGGGGTATCGATGGGCTTGTCAGGTACGTCGGCCATCGACCACTCGACGGAATCGCCGGTTACTTTGATTTTTTGCGGGTCAATGTCGAACACTTCCTGATCCTGAACGTTAACCAACAGGTAGCGCTTCCACAGACGGACAAGAAGGACACCTTTTTTCTCCGAGTGATAGATATTCCAGGAGTTTGGAGCGGTATCGTTGAAGCGCACGATGGCAAATTCCAGGGTGTGCCAAATCAACTTTCTGGAGGCGTCGGCTGGCGATGGGTTTTGCGGCCACGCGAGAGTGCCGGAGAGCATCAGCAAGAGTGCCAGGACTATGGCCCGCCGGAAATAGGCTAGAAGAAGAGTGCTCATTTGCTCCACAAACCGCCCCGTCCGTAGAGTCCGAATCTGGTTTGCGTGGAATTCGGCGGCCAACCTATGGGGCTCGACGTCATGGTTTGGATCCTTGGGAAAGCGACTAGGAAAGTGTACGACAAGAGTGGGAGTCTTGCTGAAGGTGGCGGTGGGGCAATAACCAGGAGCAAAAAAATTGAGGGCGCTTGAACCTTGCGGCTCCGGCGCCCTCTTTAAATTGTGCCGTGAAGTTTTTGAGGCCCCTCGGCTCAATCTGGCGCCAGAATAAACCTGTCGCTAGGGCTTAGCAAGAGGGGTAAACCTGATTTCTCTGTGTAAATCTGTGTACGAGTGTGGAAAACATCGGAGGATGAGGAGGTAGAAGAGGCTAAGGAGGTAAAGGACAGATTCGGACGACGATTCTGCCAAATGAATCCAGATGGATTGTGAGTTATGACGACGAGGGCTCGAAATCTCTGATGTGGGAGCCAAAAAAATTGAGGGCGCATGAATCTGGAGATTCTTGCGCCCTCGTTGCATTGTGCCGCGAAGGGTTTGATTTCCCGGCACGATGTGGGCGAGAGAGTATGGCTTCTAGCTCGGATTGACAAGAGGAGGGGAAGCGAATGTCTGTGGAAAGATGTGCACGTCTGTGCAAAAGCAGCCGGTCCTCATAGCAGCGCTGCGCGGTAAAGGCCTTGCGATCGAGTCTGGCTACTTATGCTTCTAGCGGGACCGGCGCTCGTTTCTGTTTATCCGGCGAGGGCGCAGAGGTGCGAAGCGAAAGCAAAGAAGCGAGATAGAAGAGACCGACGAGGACGAGAAGGAATCGGATGCCCGTCCAATACGAAAGAGACTCGAGGAGTCCGCCCACCAGGGCACCGAACAGGTTTGAACCGAGCGCCTGGCCGCTAAACAGGTCCACAGCAAAGCTCTTGATGAAGACGATTCCGGCGAAGAAAACCGGAAGGCACAGAACCAGCGTGGCGGCTAGCATTTTGGCGGCAAGGGAGGGAAAGAAGAGTTTGTCGAGAGGGATGAAGTAAGAAAAGAGGATGGTGGCGAAGATGCCGGCGTAGGCAAGGCTGAAGGGGATGCGAGGGACAAAATCGACAAGAAGGTTGGATGCGACGATCAGCAGAAGCAGGCCCGCAATGACGATGGAGTTAACGACCCAAGTGGTGCCGAACAAGAGAGCCATCTTGCTGACAATCTGCGCCTCCAAGAGAAGGAAGCCAGCGCCGAGGAAGAAAAAGTGCCAGCGAATGGAGCCGGAGTGGACGCCAGCCTGACGGAGGAAGAGCCAACAAAGCAAGACCAGAACCAGAGAAATAATCACGACGGTAAGGGGTAGGCCTGGGGCGCGCTGATAGAAATAGGGCCAGTCGTCGGTGGTGAGCGTCGTGGTTTCGACGGGACCCGCTGGATGGGCCTGGACGTATTGAGTCAACGCAGGATCGGACAACGATTGCTGAAGGCGCTCGGGAGAACCGGAGATATAGAAGCTGCCGGCCGTGGCGTAGATGGGCTGCTCGACGGCTACCTGGAGCGGCGGATGACCGAAGGTGTCGTTCATTAAGCCATAGAGTCTACCGGCGATCCAGGGAGCGGCGACCCAAAATTTGACGACCATCAGACCGTCTGGTTTGAGATGGCGACGCGCGGCCTGCAGGGCTTCCCGAGTGTAGACGTAGTTGTCGATGCGTATGTTGGTGAAGTGAGAGGAAGTGGTGTGGGAATCGAGAAGCGAGAACATGATGAGGTCAAATTGCTCGGAGTCATTCTGCAAGAAGCTGCGGGCGTCGTTGAGGACGGGGATAACGCGGTCTGAGCTGTAAGGCTGCTCAAAGTGTAGTTTCTTGCCCAGACGGAGGATAAGTGGATCGATCTCGACGGCGACTACACGGTTGGCGCCATTGCGGAGAGCGGCGGCAACGTCATTTCCGGTGCCCGCGCCAAGAACCAGGACGGAGTTGGGGTGAGGATAGAAGTGATAGGGAAGGTTGTAGGCATTCCAAGAGGGACTGACGTCTTTGAACAGAGCAGGGTGAGAATCGACGAACTGGCCGGAGAGGTTGAAGATTTTCTGGTACCAATCGCCATTGGTCTTGAGGTCGAAGGCGATGGTTTCGCCGCTTTGCGTAACCGGAGCGACGGACAGTTCCTGATAGGGAGACCAGTAGACCGTGACGTTCTTGTCTTCGCGTAGGGCGGCGAGTCCTATGCAGAGGAGAAATGCAACCGTGGTTGCGAATCGTAGCCAAGAGACTCTCCAAACCAGAACAACCGACAGGATGGCTGCGAAAAGCAACCAGATGGCGGGCGGGAGATACAGAAAGCACAAGAGGGTGTAGAGGAGAATTCCGGCGAGACTGCCGAGAATATTGACGGTATAGCCGAGAATGCCTTTGGGGGCGTTTTCGAGGTACCAGCCGACAAACTGGCCGATGGGAATGAAGACAAAGGTGGTCAGCGCGAAGACAAGGACGACGACGATGATTGCGGCCAAAACTCCGACGATCGTGTAGGTGCTCAGGGCGTACTGCCCGACGCTCCAGAAATTCATTTCGGAAAAGACCCCGAGGAACGAGGGGAGATGTCCGACAAGTTCGCGAAAAGGAGCCCATGGCAATTTGATAAGTACGGCGATAGCGAATAAGGGAAGGACCAGTAGGAAGACATTGATGCGACGCCGGCAAAGGTAGCAACCCAACCCAAAGCCAAGGAAGCAGGCAATCAAGACGAAATTCTTGAAGTAGGCGAACATGCGGATTTCCGAAGAAATCCAGCGAATCATGAGTAACTCGAGAAAGAGTCCGAGGACGCTAGCCAGCGCGAGCCGCGTGTAGGAGAACCCGCCCAGTGCTTCGGGCGAGACCTCCCACTTGGCGCTCCAAGTGTTGCGGGAATTTGGGGTCTGGGAGGAGCGGTAGTATCGGTAGACGTAGACAAGCACCCCAAAGGCGACAACGAGGATCGCGGCGAAGGGAAGGCCGTACTGGCGAAGTTGAAAAAGCAACGAGATCAAAGAGCCCCCGATTGGACAATTGGAAATGGACACAACTTTATGATTTATCGCAAAAGCACGCAACTATGAGCAGGGCGGATTGGCGGGAAGGCGGAAGACTGCCGCATTAAAAAATTGAGGGCGCATTAACCTTGCGGTTCCTGCGCCCTCTTTTAATTGTGCCGCGAAGTTTTTGAGGCTCCCCGGCTCAATCTGGTCGCAGGATAGTCTCGGCGATATTGGAAAGCAAGTGCATTGGAAGAGCTTCCCTGTGCATATCTGTGGACGAGTGTGGAAAACGACGGAGATTTAGAGAGTGTCGGAATGGGAAGTGGGGCAGCTCGGGAAGATCACGGGGCGAGAAAAGCGAGAGGAGCAGGGAATCGGTAAGACGAAGAAAGGGAAATGGCTATAATGAGGCGATAGCGAGGGGCGCATTGGGGAAACGAATATGGAAGATGCTGCGGCGAGTGTTTCCGCGGTGCAGCATGGTGTCGCAAGCGATTGCGTTCAACGTGTTTTTGGCGTTTTTCCCGCTCCTGCTACTCGTGGTCGGGTTTGCGTCGACATGGATCGGCAGCAAGACGGCGATTCTCGATGCGATTCGAAACTTCACGGATTTTTTACCGCCGGGTAGCCAGGCGGTTGTGACGGATTTTCTGGACCGGCGCGAGCCGGACGTGTGGAAATACGCCTTGGCGGGAGTGACTGGGGCGTTGTTCGGCGGGACGCAGGTGATGAAGTTGTTGATGGAAGGAATCCACCTGATTTACGGGGACGAGGAGCGCATCGGATTCGTGCACCGTCAACTGCGAGGGCTACTGCTGCTGTTGATAACGATGGCGCCGATTGTGGCGGCGGGAATTCTGGGAGTATTTGGCCGGCCATTGCGGCACTGGCTGACCAGCGAGTTGTGGAGGAACGCACCGGTGCATGGCATGTGGCTGGTATTTTTTCCGCTGGCCGCAATGGTGCTGGCTATGCTGGCGTTGACGGTGATTTATTGGGTGGCACGTCCAAAGGAAAAACACTTGAGCCACATGCTGCCGGGAGCGGCGCTGGCTACGCTGTTATGGTGGCTGGTGAACGCGCTGTTCGGATTCTATGTGCGGCGAGTGCCGGCGAACGTTGTATATGGCGGATTGGCAGCAGTGATCGGATTACTTGTGTGGATGCAGATTTCGGCAGTGATAGTTTTCTTAGGTGCGGCGTGGAATGCGGAAACGACGGCGACTAAAAATAGCGGGTGAGCCGTGGCGAAAGTGGAAGTGGAGAGTTACGCGGGATACAGGGCCGACGAGCGGCCATTGCGACTGAAGCTGGACGGAAGAATCCTGAAAATTATAGAAGTGGAAGACCGCTGGTATTCCCCAGGGGAGACGTATTTTCGCGTGCGCGTGGAAGACGGAGACCGCTATGTGCTCTGTCACGTAGACGCGCAGGACGTGTGGCGCCTGGAAGGATATCGCAGCGGCGCGAATTAGAAGTTAGCAGACAGGTTCATTGGACAGCAATTCAGAGGTGAAGCCAGTGCCGGAGGACGAAGGCGAGAGTGACGGAGCCGACGATGATCCAGAGAGCGAGACCCTGGAGGAGAGGACGAAAGCCGACTTGCTGGAGAGTTTTTTTGTTTAGCCCGGTGCCGATCAGGAAGAGTGTGACGGTAAGACCAATTTTGCCGAGGTGATTCAGTGCACCGAAGGCGGGACTCCACGCGGGCAGGAGCGTATTGAGTAGAGCCGCGAGACAGAAGAACAAGATGAACCAGGGCCATTGGATGCGCGCCTTGGATTTCAAGGTGGCGGCGGTGATGAAGGATAAAGGGACGATCCAGAGAGCGCGAGCGAGTTTGACCGTGGTAGCGATGGTGAGAGCGGTAGCGCCGTATTTGGCAGCAGCACCGACTACGGAACTGGTGTCATGGATTGCGAGCGCAGACCAGAGGCCGAACTGTTCCTGGGTCATATGAAACAAGTAACCGAGAAACGGGAACAGGAATAGGGCCACGGAGTTAAGAACGAACACGGTGCCAAGGGAGACGGCCATTTCCTCCTCATTCGCACCGGCAATGGGTGCGACCGCAGCGATGGCGCTGCCACCACAGATTGCGGTACCCGCGCTGATGAGGAACGCCGACTTTTTCCCCACATGAAGGAAATAACCGATTGCCAGGCCAAGCAGCATGGCCACGGTGATGCTGATGGCGGTGTAGGCGAAGCCGGAGCGTCCGACGTGGAGGACCTGGTGAAGATTCATGCCGAAGCCGAGGGCGACGACGGATGCTTGTAACAGGAACTTGGAAAGATGTTTGCTTTCGACGTGGAACGGGTGCATCAGGGTGAAGCCGTAGATGAGTCCGCCAAGAAGGGCCAAGGGAGGGGAAACGAGGCCGCTCGCGGCGAGGATCAGACCGACGAAGAAGAGGTTCTTGTTCACGAATCGAGTGTGCGGTGGGAAGGAAACGGCGTCCAAGCAGTAATCGTGATGGGCGATTAGTTTGGCTTATCGGTGGGAGGCGTGGAGGCTGGAGTTGAGCGATTTGTGGTGAGTCCGGGAGAGCAATCGGGCGCGGCCGAGGGCGAACGTGCGGAGTGCGCCGGCGGGGCCGTCAGGTTCTGGCCCTGTGCGAGTGATGAGGGAGAAATTGCGAGTTACAGAGAGGCCACGGACGGGCACGACTTTGAGGGCGTTAAGTTCCAATTCTTTGGAGATAGCCCAGCGTGAAACGAAACCAATCCCAAGACCTGCTTCGACGGCGGACTTGATGGCTTCGGTGGAATCGAGGTCCATGATCTGCTTGAACAATTTGAGTTTGAAGCCGGCGTGTTCGAGAGCGAGCTCGACAACGCGGCGAGATCCTGAACCCTGCTCACGCATAAGGAGGTGGGACGCGAGGAATTGGGGGCGGGTCAAACGAGCGGGTTCGAAATTTGGCGAAGCGATGAGAACCAGTTCGTCTTCCATGAAAGGTTCCATGCGCACGCTTCGTTCACGAGCGGGACCTTCAATGAGGCCCAGATTAATTCTGTTGTCGAGGAGAAGGCGGACGATGTGACTCGTGTTACCGCTTTGTAGCGAGAACTGAACCTGAGGATTCTCGGTGAGGAAGGCGCCCAGAAGGCGAGGGAGAACGTATTGCGCGATGGTGGTGGAGACGCCGAGCGACAATTCCCCGGAAGTTTTGCCGTCGGTGGCGCCAAGGGCTTGTTCGGCTTCCGAGACGAGAGCGGCGAGTTGGTTGGCGTAATCGAGAAGGACCGCGCCTTGGCGAGTGAGAGAAACCCGGCCGGCGGTGCGATCAAAGAGGCGGACGCCGAGATCATTTTCGAGAGCCCGGATCTGCAGCGTAATCGCGGGTTGCGAAAGGAAGAGACGCTCACCGGCTTTTCGAAAACTGAGCTGCTGGGCGACGGAGCGGAAGACTTTAAGTCGGAAGTTCTCGATCTTTGACATGGAATGATTATCCACTGAAATCTATCCATTGGGAGATGGCTCAGGCGCCAGGTA
This sequence comes from Candidatus Acidiferrales bacterium, assembly GCA_963759275.1. Lineage (GTDB taxonomy): Bacteria > Acidobacteriota > Terriglobia > Acidiferrales > UBA7541 > Acidiferrum. The sequence continues at coordinate 808,750 of CAVWYZ010000011.1, forward strand.
GGTCAAAGAACGTCATCGATCGAACAACTTGAATTTTGTACTAAAGCGAATCGTGTATTTCGGGGAGCGTTCGACACGACTAGACTTTGAGAGAGGCTTGTCCCCATGCGCGTCATCATCGCAGACGATCAAGCATTCATTCGCCGCGGTTTGCGAGCCCTGCTGGCTGACGAAAAAGACATCGAGATCTGTGCCGAAGCCGTTGATGGGAAGGATGCGCTCGCCAAATCGTTGGAGCTTAGACCGGATGTCGTAATCATGGACATCGTGATGCCCAGGATGGATGGGATAGTGGCGACACGACTGCTGCGCAAGGCGGTGCCCCAAGCAAAGATATTGAGTCTCAGTCAATACGACATCCCGGAAATGGTAAGCGAGGTAGAAAAGGCGGGGGCCGCGGCATTCGTTTCGAAATTATTGGTTTGGGACAAGCTGATTCCGTCTCTCCGGAGGGTGCATCTTGGCGAGACGTTCTTTTGGTAAAGAGATAAAGTGGCCAGATTCGCACTTGGGCTTGAATTCGGGTTGTGCAGTTGCTTCAAGGCACTCAATTCGCGAGTCGCTGCTGGGGTTGCGGCAAGATACTTAGAATCTTCCAGATACCTGTTTCTCGTCAATCGGCCAGGGGATGTTTTTGTGTCATTGCGCGGAACCGAATGCGGCCTCGGGATGCGTTGACATGAAAAATGGCAGGGCCTATAGTCGGGGAGTCCCACCCGCGTCGAGTGACCAGTCATGCCTGGCGCGTGTCAGGTGAGCAGGTCGCGAAGAGGGGCAAGGGAGGGGATGACGCTGGGGCCAGTCCAAACGAAGTGGGGGCGCGGCCGAATGAGATGGCTGGCCGTGTTTGTTTTGAGTTTTGCCGGGTGGGCGGTAGCGTGCGCGCAGGACGCCCCGGCCGCGCCAGGAACCGCGCCGTCGAGCGCAACCGGGGCGGCCGAGTCTACCGCCAAGAAGGCCGATGCGACCGTTGGCGCTCAGGAAGCGAAAGCCGAGCCGAAGACGGAAGTTTCCAGCAGGGATACCGAAACAACATTTAAATTGCGAGTGAACCTGGTCCAGGTGAAGGTAGTGGTGCGCGACGATAAAGGCGAGTTAGTGCGCGACCTAAAGCGCGAAGATTTCCAGATTTACGATCAGGGGAAACTGCAAGCGATCACCACGTTTGGCGTGGAGACTCCCGAGACGCGCCGGCAGCGGATCGAAGCAGCGGCAAAAACGCAGAAAGGCGCGACCGAGGAGGTTGCGGGAGCGGCGACGGCGACGTTGCCACAACGATTTGTGGCGCTGGTGTTCGACGATATCCACCTGCGAATGGAAGATGCGACATTCGTGCGAGTGAGCGCGAAAAAGTTGGTGGATAGCATGACTCCGGCAGATCGCATTGGTATCTTCGGGACTTCGGAACAATTGAAAGTGGAATACACGAATGATAAGGAGGCGCTGGAGCGGGCGCTGCTGCAAGTGATACCGCGACCAAAGATGGGAAAGATCAATTCGTTAACGAATTGTCCGGATGTGACGCATTACATGGCGGACCAGTCGCTGAATAAGAATGATTCGAATGTGCTGCCGATCGTGACGCAAGAAACGCTGCAATGCATGTTTCAGGGAGACACGAAACAACTGTCGGCCGCGCAGGCGATGGCGCAATCCGCGCTGCAACAAGAATTGGTGTCGGGGGATACGGACAACGAGTACACATATCGAGCGTTGGAAGACGTGATACGGCGGATGGGGACGCTGCCAGGAGAACGCGTGATGGTATTGGCGTCACCGGGATTTTTACTGACCACGCAGTATTTGGAGGAGACGGGCATCGTTGACCGGGCGAATCGAGCGAACGTGGTAATCAACACCGTAGATGCGCGAGGCCTGTACACGCCGGATCTTGGTGGAGACATTGCCATGCCGCGCACAGACACGTACCAGACTGCGGGTTATAAGGATATGTATCGCACGCAGGAGCAAAGCGAAAACGCCTACGTTCTTATGGATTTTTCTGCGGGAACGGGAGGAACGTTTTTCCATAACTCCAATGATCTGGAAACCGGGCTGAATCGAGCAGGTGGGGCGCCCGAGGTGTCGTACATTCTAGGATTCTCACCGCAGAACCAGAAGATGGATGGGAAGTACCACGGATTGAAGGTTGTCATTACGGAAAAAAGGAAGTACAGCATTCAAGCGCGAAAGGGGTATTACGCGCCGAAGAAAGTGGACGACCCGCAGGAACAGGAGAAGGCGGAAATGCAGGAGGCGGTGTTTTCCCAGGATGAGATTCAGGACCTGCCGCTGGATTTACAGACGCAGTATTTCAAAACCGGAGACGCGGGAGCACACTTGAGTGTGGTTTCCAGAATCGATCTGAAGGGGGTACATTTCCGCAAAGCCGACGGGCGCAATCTGGATAACTTGACGGTGGCAACGGTGATTTTTGACGAGAATGGAAACTATGTGACGGGAGGAGAAAAAGTTCTGGAGATGCGACTGCTGGATAAGACGTACGACCGGCTGAGCCGCACGGGACTGGTGATGAAATCGAGCTTTGAATTAAAACCGGGGAAGTACATGATCAGACAGGTAATTCGGGATTCGGAAGGCGCTCAAATGGCCGCGAAGAATGGAGCGGTGGTGATACCGAATTGAGCGGGGAATGGGGGCGGAGATGAAAGTGTCACGGAGAACCGATCGTAAAGATGTATTGGCAATTGCGCTGGTGGTGGCGGGGATGCTGGTGGGGATCGCCGGACTGCGCGGGCAAACGCAAGAGCCGGCAAAACCGGCAAGCGAAAACGTGCAGGCGGTGCCAGCGAACACGGTGATTCAAACGGAATCGCGCGTGGTACTGGTCGATGCCGTAGTGACGGATAAAAAAGGCAAGTACATCTCGGACCTGACGCAGGGGGACTTTAAGGTCTACGAAGACAATAAAGAACAATCGGTCACGAGCTTTTCGTCGGAGGCGAATGCGGCGGGAGTGCAGGCGAGCGGGCAGAAGCACTACATGATTTTGTTTTTTGACACCTCGTCGATGGAGACTGGGGACCAGATGCAGGCCCGGGATGCGGCGACAAAATTCGTGCAGAGCAATGCGGGTCCGGACCGGTTAATGGCAGTGGTGAATTTTGGCGGGAGCCTGGTGATTCGACAGAACTTTACGTCGAACGCGAAATTATTGCAGGCGGCCGTGAGTGGTACGAGTATTCCGCACATCGATTCGACGGGCGCGCAACCGGTGACGGTGGCAACGTTGGGAATGGCATCGTTGAGCAACGCAGAAGCGGATTATGGAGCGCGGTCGATGTTGTTGTCGATCCGGAGCTTGGCGAAGAATCTGCGTGGAGTACCCGGACGGAAGATGCTGGTGCTGTTCACAGCAGGCTTTCCCTTGAGCGTGGAGAATCTCTCAGAGCTGACGGCGACCATCGATGCATGTAACAAGGCAAATGTGGCGATTTATCCGTTGGATGTACGCGGGCTGACCTCCGGCATGGGTGCTCCTGGGGGGAGCGTAAAGCTTACGAGGCCCGAGACTCCGAGCGGAGGAATTCCGACGCACAGGACGGGAGACGGCGGACCGAGACTTGTCCTTGCGAGTTACAGCACCGCAGCGATGTCTGAGCCTCAGAAACCTGGAGGTGGTGGCGGCACCGGGGGTGGTGGCGGCACCGGGAGTGGCGGCGGCGGAGCAGGCGGGGGACATGGTGGTGGCGGGACAACTGGTGGATCTCCCGGCGCGGGCGGAGGTGGGAAAGGTGGAACCGGGGGTACTGGCGGCACAGGTGGCGGAAAGGGCGGAACCGGCAGCGGCACGGGCGGTGGTACACGAGGAGGGGCACCCGGAGCCGGCGGCGGGGGAACACGGACGACGAATCCGTATGCCTATTCTAACTACTACAACAACCCGTTGAACCAACCGCAAATCCTCTTGCCGAAGATCCCGACGTCCGGAGCGGTGAATCAGCAAGTGATGCAAATGCTCGCGGAAGGCACGGGAGGATTCGCGATTTACAACTCGAATGACCTTTTGGGTGGTTTGCAAAGGATTTCCGCGGAGATGAGCCAGTTTTACGTGTTGGGGTATGTACCGAAGGAAACCGCGGAAGGAAGCTGCCACACGCTGAAGGTGAAGCTGAATAAAGGTGGAATGGAAGTGCGGTCGCGCAGTGGCTATTGTAATGTGCGGCCGACGAACCCGCTGGAAGGTAAGCCCCTGGAAAAGCAGATGGAAGCGCAGGCGAGTGGAGCAACATCTGGGACGATTCACGCGAGTATGCAGGCGCCGTATTTCTATTCGGCTCCCAACGTGGCGCGCGTGAACCTGTCGATGGAAATACCGGGCGATGCCGTGGTGTTCAACAAGGACAAGGGAAAATATCACGCGAACGTGAACATCCTGGGAATCGCATACAAAGAGGATGGAAGCGTGGGGGCAAAGTTCAGCGACACGCTGAACTTGGAGATGGAAAAGGACGACTGGAAAGAGTTCACGAAGGAGCCTTATCGGTATCAAAACGAATTCGACGCGGCGCCAGGAAATTATAAGCTGGCGGTGGTGTTAAGTTCGGGTGGCGAAGGATTCGCCAAGATGGACATGCCGCTGCACATCGATGCGTATGATGGGAATAGATTCACTTTGGGCGGGGTGTTGCTGTCGTCGAACCTGCAAAAGGTGGACGAGATCCCCACGGAGGTGGATGCGACGCTGCTGGAGGACCGGAAGCCCCTGATCGTTAAGGGCATGCAGATTACACCGGCAGCGAGTTATCAGTTCAAGAAGGCGGACGGAATCACGCTGTATTCCGAAGTGTACGAGCCGCTCCTGAAAACGGAGCCGAACACGCGCTTGTTAACCGGTTATCGGATCTTTGACGGGTCTAACAAAGAAGTGTTCTTCACGGGAGGCGTGCCACTGGATAGTTTTATCGAGAAGGGGAATCCTGTGGTGCCATTTGCGCTGAGGGTTGAAACGAAGGATCTGCAACCGGGGAAGTATCGGTTAGTGTTGCTGGCGGTGGATGGAAAGAACAATCAGGCGCCGCAGCGGCCGGTGGAATTCACGGTTAACTGACGGGCAGACTGCAGAGCTCTTAGAGCTACGCTCAAAGCGGCTATTCATAGGTAACATCTACCCTTAGGGGCAGCAACTTTGTTTGGGTGATGGGGTTAATCTGAGGAACATGCGCAGAGACCCTGTCTATGGTTGCGTCGAGAGAGCTGACCGAAGCGCGAGTTTGCGCTTCGACGGAATTTCCTTCACACCCCGCGCGCTACTCTCCTTGCTATTGTCGGTCGCTTGCGCTTTTGCGCTCAGCGTGGACGTGGCATCCCCGGCCGCGGCTTCCGATACCAACAAGAAGAAAAATCAAGACCCGGCGCTGAAGGGCTTACCGGTCACCGAACTTACTGCGGACGAGGCAATTCTGCATGCCTTGAACCGTTTGGCCTATGGACCGCGGCCCGGCGATGTGGAACGTGTGCGGCAGATGGGTTTGGCGAAATGGATTGAGCAGCAGTTGAATCCCAAATCGATTGATGATCGCGGCGTTGAAGCGCGGTTGAGCGTCTATCCAACCTTGACGATGAAGACGTCGGAATTATTGGCGGAGTATCCGAATCCGAAACAGGCAGTTAAACAGGCGGAACGAGCAAATTCCGCGCCGGAACCGGTGCGAGCGGCGCAAAGCCAGGCCGATGAAGCGATCACGGCGATGGCTCGGGAGATGGATGCGGGTGGCGGCAGTTCGAATGGTGCGGCGGAAAATAATGGGTCTGTGATGGCTGCAGCGGCGACGCCGGACGCGCCCTCTCCGATGAAGCTGAATCCCGCAACGCGGGGGGCGGGCGGGAAAAAAGACGTGTTGGGAACGGATCCGAACGCCGTGCCCAGGGCTATCGCTGACGACAGCAAGAGGCCACAGCGCGTGGTGGAAGAACTGGCGATGGCCAAGATGACGCGGGCCATATACAGCGAACGGCAACTACAGCAGGTGATGGACGATTTCTGGCTAAACCATTTCAACGTGTTCGCGGGGAAAGGCGAAGTGAAGTGGTATTTGACGTCGTATGAGCGCGACGTGATTCAGCCGAACGCGCTGGGAAAATTCAAGGATTTGCTGACGGCCACGGCCAAGAGTCCCGCGATGCTTTTTTATCTAGACAATTTTTTGAGCGCGGATCCGAAAGCCGCACAGCGCCAGGCGATGGATCGTGCGATGCGGCAGCAGATGCGGCGCGGTCCGTACAGTTACCCGCCGCGGCCGCAAGCACAACAGGCGCAGAACAAGAAACAGGGTCGGGGGCTGAACGAGAATTACGGACGCGAATTGATGGAACTGCACACACTGGGCGTGGATGGCGGCTATACGCAAAAAGATGTGACAGAAGTGGCGCGGTGCTTCACAGGGTGGACGATTGAAAAGCCGCGCGAAGTTGCGCAATTCAAGTTCGATGAGAAAGTGCATGATCCCGATGCGAAAGTCGTGTTGGGGAAAAAGATTCATGCCGGTGGGATGAAAGATGGCGAGCAGGTGATTGATTTGCTGGCAAGAAATCCCAATACGGCGAAATTTATTTCAACAAAGTTGGCGAGACGGTTTGTATCCGATACCCCTCCGCCGGAGCTTGTGGAACGGATGGCAAAGAGCTTTCAGAAATCGGGAGGAGATATCCGGGAAGTGCTACGGACGATGATCTACTCGCCGGAATTCTGGTCTCGCGATGCGTACCGGGCCAAAGTGAAGACGCCATATGAATTGGTAGTGTCGTCGGTGCGGGCACTGGGTACGGATGTGGATACGCCGATGCCGCTAGTGCAGTGGGTAGGGCGGATTGGAGAGCCGATGTATCAGTGCCAGCCGCCAACTGGGTATTCGGATAAAGCGGAAACTTGGGTAAATTCCGGCGCATTGCTGAATCGATTGAATTTTTCACTGGCGTTGGCGGGGAATAAGGTGCGCGGGTCGCGGAGCGACGTGGCGGCGCTGATAGGGAACGATAGCGAAGGCGATCCAAAGAGGACACTAGATCGGGCGGTGCAGGTTTTTCTGGGAGAAGCAGCGCCAGGCACGGTGGATACTTTAGAAAAGCAGTTGGAGAGCCCCCAGGTGGTGGAGGCGAAATTGGACGATCCGGTGAAACAGGTGGATTTGGGAGTGGTGACGGGCTTGGTGCTGGGAGCGCCGGAGTTTCAGAGGAGATAGCGATCGGTGACCAGGAACCGGTTCCATTCGAAATGGTGAGAGGAATTATGACTTACAAGTGTTGCGAGGGAGCGCGGCCAGCGAGATTTTCGCGGCGGTATTTTTTGACGCGAAGCGGGATTGGACTGGTGGGCTTGAGCACGATGCCCGCTTTTCTGCAGCGGGCAGTGGCATCGACGCCGGCGACAGGAAAAAAGCAATTGGTGGTGTTGTTCAAACGCGGGGCGGCGGATGGGTTGAATATCGTGGTGCCGTTCGCGGAGCCGAATTATTACCGGATGAGGCCGACGATCGCGATTTCGCCGCCGCGGCGTGGGGATGGGCAGACCGCGGTGGACCTGGACGGATTCTTCGGGCTGCATCCCGGACTGTCGGCGTTGGCGCCGCTGTTTCAGAAGGACCAGTTGGCGATTGTTCAGGCCGCCGGTTCGCCAGACCCAACGCGCTCGCATTTTGACGCGCAGGATTACATGGAATCGGGTACACCGGGAGTGAAGGCCACGGAAGACGGTTGGCTGGATCGCGCCATCGGGACGGTGCACGAAGAAAAGGCATCCCCGTTTCGCGCTGTGGCTATGGGACCGAACTTGCCGCGCATTCTGCAGGGAAGCACGGGTGCGATCGCGATACCCGATTTGCGGCAATTCAAAGTGCAGCCGCAATCGGCGGCGATGGCAAATGTAGCAGAAGGTGGATTTGAAGCGATGTATGCGCAGACGGTGGACCACGCGCTCCACGGGACGGGCGCGGAGACATTCGAAGCGATTGGCATGCTGCGGAAAATTGATACGAATAAGTTCCCGCCGGAGAACGGAGCGGACTATCCAAAGAGTGCGGTGGGGCAGCGCTTGCAGCAGATTGGGGTGATGATCAAGGCGAAGATTGGCGTAGAAGTCCTATTTCTGGACTGCGGGGGCTGGGACAATCACGTGAATGAAGGCGGAGCGCAGGGGCAGTTGGCGAATTTACTGAAGGATTTGGGGCAATCGCTGGCCGCGTTTCATCAGGACATGGGCGATCGGATGGCCGACATAGTGGTGGTGACGATGAGCGAATTCGGCCGGACGGCGAAGGAGAACGGGAACCGCGGAACGGATCACGGTCACGCGAATTGCATGTTTGTGATGGGCGGCGACGTGAAGGGCGGTCGCGTTTATGGCAAGTGGCCCGGATTGAGCGAGCATCAGTTGAACGATGGGCGGGATTTGGCGTTGACCACGGATTTCCGATCGGTAGTGGGTGAGATCCTGATGGCGCATCTGGGCGTGAAGGATTTGGCACCGGTGTTTCCCGGGTTTGGGGATGGCTCGCGGAAATTTGTGGGGTTGATGCGGACGTAGTTCAGGGCAAGGTAACCGCGTTCGTGGGGACTCGGGTGATGTTAAGGTTGAGATCCTTCGCTTCGCTCAGGATGACAACGTTTAAAGATGGATTAGAAACAGGGTTGTCGTTGCCGCCGAGCGAGCTTTGGTGGACGGAAGTGCTTGAAAAGCGGGAGCTGGGCTCCCGCACTCCAAATCAGAGTTCGCGGATCCAGATGTTGCGGTAACGGACTGGATTGCCGTGGTCTTGCAGCGCCAACGGAGCTTTGTCTGGGCCGGCCACGTAGGTCGGGATATCGCCGACGGCGGTGCGGCCGTGGATTTCCACGTTGTCTTGGACGAGCACGCCATTGTGGAAAACGGTCACGCGTGCGGTCTTGAGAACCTTGCCGGAAGCGTCTATATGGGGCGCATGAAAGACGATGTCGTAGGATTGCCATTGGCCTGGAGGACGCGACGCATTCACGAGCGGAGGATATTGGCCGTAGACCGCGCCGGCTTGGCCGTCGGCGTAGGTTTTGTTCTCGTAAGAATCAAGAACCTGGATTTCGTAGAGACCCATTAGAAACACACCGCTGTTGCCGCGTTCCTGGCTTTCGCCTTTAGGAGGAACCGGCTCACGAAATTCCAAGTGGATCTGACAATCGCCAAATGCTCTTTTCGTGTGGATGTAGCCGGTATTGGCTACAACTTCGGCATAGCCGTTTTCCACTTTCCACTTTGCGGGGCCGTTATCTTTATCGAGCCACTGGGAGAGATCCTTGCCGTCGAACAGTACGATAGCGTCAGACGGAGGCTTGCCGGGCGCGTCTTGCGTACTGGACGTTCCGGGCGTGATGACCGGAGGGACCGGACGATTGAGATCGTGGATTTTCCACTTCGGAGCTTCCTGAGCAGATAAGACTGTGGCGGAAAGAGCCAGAAACAAGATCGCGGAAAAACTTTTTTGCATGGGGTGCACCTTTTGGGAAGCGAGGTGATTCTATCACACGGGAAAACCATGGATTGGAAAGCTCGCTATTGCTAACCGACGAGAAGATAGGCCACTACATAAGATGATCCAAGATGCCGGTCTAAAGGCCGGCGCTACTAGCCGAAACAAAAAAAGGCGCCTCGATTGCTCGGGGCGCCTTTTGCTGATGGATGCCGTTACTGTGCGGCGGAGCCGCGGATACGCATGCCGTAGAAGGAACGGTAGACGAAGAAAAAGGAGACGACGAAGAAGGCGGCGGCAAGGAGATGCGAGAGACCGCCACCGGTTTCGGAAGTTAATTTCACCGCGAGCTCGACGGCGAGAAGACCGAAAAGCGTGGTGAACTTGATGACCGGGTTGAGAGCGACGGAGGACGTGTCCTTGAAAGGATCGCCGACAGTGTCGCCGATTACGGTGGCATCGTGAAGGGGAGTGCCTTTCTGCTTTAGCTCGACTTCCACGATTTTCTTAGCGTTATCCCAGGCGCCGCCGGCATTGGCCATGAAAATGGCTTGGTAAAGACCAAAGATCGCGATGGAGAAGAGATAGCCAATGAAGAAGAAGGGTTCGACGAACGCGAAGGAAAGCGTGGCGAAGAAGACGGCGATGAAGATGTTGAGCATGCCCTTCTGCGCGTATTGCGTGCAAATGGCCACGACTTTCTTGGAGTCGGAGACGCTGGCTTTTTCGACGCCTTCCAACTTGATGTGCGCCTTAATGAACTCAACGGCGCGGTACGCTCCGGTAGTAACCGCCTGCGTGGAAGCACCGGTGAACCAGTAGATCATGGCGCCGCCGGAAATCAGGCCGAGTACAAAGGGAGCGTGGAGCAGGGAAAGATTGTTGACGCCGGAGGTCAGGCCGTGGGTAAGAGCCATGATGATGGAAAAGATCATGGTGGTAGCGCCGACGACCGCGGTGCCGATCAGCACAGGCTTGGCGGTGGCTTTAAAGGTGTTTCCGGCGCCATCGTTGGCCTCGAGGAGGTGTTTGGCGCGCTCGAAATCCACGTCGATGTTGTAGTCCTTCTTGAGCTCTTGGGCGATGTTGGGGACTTGTTCGATCAACGAGAGCTCGTAAACAGACTGTGCGTTGTCTGTCACCGGACCGTAGGAATCGACAGCGATTGTGACCGGACCCATGCCGAGGAAGCCGAAGGCGACAAGGCCGAAGGCGAAGACCGGCGGAGCCAGCATAAGGCCGCCAAGACCGAGATTGCTGATCAGGTAGCCGATCGACATGAGGGCTACCATGGCGCCGCCGAGGTAGTAAGCAGAGAAGTTACCAGCGACGAAACCGGAAAGAATACCCAAGGATGCGCCACCTTCTTGAGCGGAGGTGACGACTTCTTTGACGTGGCGGGATTCCGTGGAGGTGAAAACCTTGACCAATTCCGGAATGACGGCGCCAGCGAGGGTTCCGCAGGAAATGATGGTGGCGAGCTTCCACCATTGGGTCGGGTCACCGCCAAGGACCGGAATGATCAGGGCGGAGATGATGTAGGTGAGAGCGATGCAAACAAAGGAAGTGATCCAGACGAGCCAAGTTAGGGGAGTTTCGAAATTCATTTCCTTGGCAGTGCCGTAACGGGCTTTCTGAATGGCGTTGTTGATGAAGTAAGCGATGGCGCTGGCGATCAGCATGATCACGCGCATGACGAAGATCCAGACGAGGAGTTGCACCTGGACGGTCGGGCTCTTGACGGCGAGAAGGATGAAGGTGATGAGGGCGACGCCAGTGACGCCGTAAGTTTCGAAACCATCGGCGGTGGGGCCGACCGAATCGCCGGCATTGTCGCCCGTGCAGTCGGCGATGACGCCCGGATTGCGGGCATCGTCTTCCTTAATCTTGAAGACGATTTTCATCAAGTCAGAGCCGATGTCGGCGATCTTGGTGAAGATGCCGCCGGCGATACGTAGCGCGGCCGCGCCTAGGGATTCACCGATGGCGAAGCCGATAAAACATGGACCGGCATAATCGCCGGGGATAAAGAGGAGAATGATGAGCATCATCAGGAGTTCGACGCTGATAAGCATCATGCCGACGCTCATGCCGGCTTCGAGGGGAATCTTGTTGATGGGATAGGGAATGCCGCGGAGTCCCGCGAACGCGGTGCGTGAGTTGGCGAAGGTGTTCACGCGAATGCCGAACCACGCGACGCTGTAGCTGCCACCCATGCCGATAAGGCTGAAGATCAAAATGACGGGGAGAGTGACGAAGACGGACTTGCCAGGGACGGGAGAGAGCACGCCGAAATAGAGAACGATTACGATGGCGATAAAGACCCAGAGAAGAAGAAGGAACTTACCTTGCGTGACGAGATAGGTTTTGCAGGTTTCGTAGATAAGTTCAGAGATTTCGCGCATGGTGCGATGGACCGGCATATTTTTGAGGCGGGTAAAAATGGTCATGCCGAAAAGCAGACCGAGGATGCAAATGCCAATGCCGAAGAGCAGGAGTTTGTGACCATCGATACCGAGGAAGGACACCGAAGAAAGATCGGGGAGCGTTAGACTGGCTTCACCACCCGCTTCATCCGCGGCGAGCAAAGCAACCGCAGACAAGAGCGAGACCACAAGACCAGCGGACAGGCGCGTTACGAAACGTCTGGCTTTGTGCCAGACAGGGACAATCGAAATGAGCATGGAAAATCCTCCAGAACGTTGACGGTCAAATCGCGGGGCTGAGCATCCGAGCGGAAAGCTTTTCGAGCCCCGACTACCCAGAACACACACAACCGGCCCAACGGAGAGCGAAGTCCATTGAACCTGCAACATCGTCATCCACTAACATCGAGGGAGCGTCTCGCCGCGACGGCAAGCGCCCCAGGCTTCTGACTGACGGGACAAGGAACCCTTCGGATCGCCCGCGATTCCCTCAGACCCCTGGGCGGGTCAGGACCACCCCGACAATACCCTGTGTCGCAGGAGAGCGAATGGATAACGTTGATTTATAACATTTCGAGTAAGGGGGGTCAAACCGTTTGGGGGCGGTCCCTGTGACGGTTAACCCGAACCAATGGTTAGTGATGGCGAGAATAGTGTGCAAGGAAGAGCTAATGATAGTATGAAGGGCTATAACGCGAGTGTCGGGAAGCTTCGAGCCGGGTGACAAGCGAAATGATCAAGGAAACGGGCGAATCGACGCAGACAAGTGGCGGGATCGGGCTGCGGCACGACTGGAAGAAGAGCGAAGTGCAGGCGATTTACGAGACGCCGCTGCCAGAACTGGTGTACCGCGCACAGACGGTGCATCGCGAGTTCCATGAACCGGATCGCGTGCAAACCTGCCAGCTCATTTCCATCAAGACCGGCGGATGCCCGGAAGATTGCGCCTACTGCCCGCAAAGCGCGCACTATGAGGCGGATGTAGAGCGGCAAGGATTACTGGATCCAGAGCACGTGGTGAACGTGGCACGAGATGCAGTTTCGCGAGGCGTGACGCGCATGTGTATGGGAGCGGCTTGGCGGGAAGCTCCTCAGGGGCGGGAATTCGAGAAAGTGCTGGAAATGGTGCGCGGAGTGTCCGCGTTGGGACTGGAAGTGTGCTGCACGTTAGGGATGCTGACGGAAGGGCAAGCGGTAAAGCTAAAGGAAGCGGGACTGACAGCATATAACCACAACTTGGATACTTCGCCGGAGTTTTATGGGTCAATCATTACGACTCGGGTTTACGATGAACGGCTGAAGACGCTGGCGGCGGTGCGCAAGGCCGGCATTACCGTATGCTGCGGGGGAATTCTGGGAATGGGAGAGAAGGCCAGCGATCGAGTTGGTTTGCTGCACCAACTGGCTACGCTGAAACCACACCCGGAGAGCGTGCCCATCAATATGTTGGTGAGGGTGGAGGGCACGCCTTTGGCGTCGATGCCGGCGCTGAATCCGCTGGAGATGGTGAGAGCCATCGCGACCGCACGTATTTTGATGCCGCGTTCAAGAGTGCGACTGGCGGCGGGACGAAAGCAGCTATCGCCAGAGGCGGTGACGCTGTGTTTTCTGGCTGGAGCTAATTCGATATTCGTCGGCGAGAAATTGTTGACGACACCGAATCCGGGTCCGGATGAAGACGAGCAGTTGCTGGAAAGTTTGGGATTGAAGCCACTGGAATCGCATGCCGGGTGACGTTCTATCATCGTGGAAGGAAAAGCTGGAAAAAGGGCTGCGGGCGTTGGAACAGCAGCACCAGCGGCGGAGCCTTGCGGAGATTCGTGGCGTAGATTTCTGCTCGAACGATTATTTGGGTCTAGCGGAACATCCGGCACTGCGACAGGCGGTGCTGCGGGGAATCGAGAACTCGTCAAGAATGGGCGGGACCGCGTCGCGGCTGCTGTCGGGACAAACCGAGGGATGGCGCAAGCTGGAAGAGGAGTTTGCGAGATTTGCAGGTACGGAAGCGGCGCTATTTTTCAGCAGTGGCTATGCTGCGAACGTAGGATTGCTGTCTTCGTTGGTGGGGCCGGATGACGTGGTGTATTCCGATGTATTGAATCATGCGAGTCTGATTGACGGAATGCGCTTGTCGGGAGCCCGGAAAGTCATTTATCCTCACCTCGACCTCAGTGCGCTTGAAAACTCGCTCCGGCAAGACGCCGGCGCACCATGGCGGAGAATCATCGTAACGGAAAGCGTATTCAGTATGAACGGGGATGTTGCTCCTTTACGGGAGATGGCAACCCTGGCGGAGAGGTTTGGCGCGGCGATGATTGTGGACGAAGCGCATGCTACGGGCGTGCAGGGTAAAGGCGGAAATGGATTGGCGGCGGAGGCGGCGATACTGCCGCACATCCTGGCCACCATTCACACTTGTGGGAAGGCGCTCGCGTCCGCGGGAGCCTTTGTGTGCGGACCGGCGGTGATGAAGGAGCATCTGATCAACCACGCGCGGACATTTATTTTCAGTACGGCACTGCCGCCATATTTTGCCGAGCAAATCGGCGCGGCGCTGAAACTGGCAAGGGAAATGGATGCTGAGCGGCAAGAACTACTGAAGCGTGCAAAGAGCTTAATTCACGAATTGCGGCGAGCGGGATTTGACACGGCGGGGAGCGCGAGCCAAATCGTGCCGGTGGTGATCGGAAAGAACGAGGAAACCTTGGAAGCCGCGGAACACTTGCAACAAAAAGGATTTGCGGTAAGAGCGATCCGGCCGCCGACAGTGCCGGTGGGAGGAGCGCGTTTGCGTCTTTCGCTTACGATGCGCATCGCGGAAGAGGAACTATCGCGGCTGGTGAAGTCTCTGGTGGAATGGCGCGCGGGTAAGTCCGCACAGACCACGGCGAGATACGCATGAGGCGGCACTTTTTCATTACTGGTACGGACACCGGCGTCGGAAAGACGACGCTGGCGGCTTTACTGTGCGCGGCGCTGGATGCTGTCTATTGGAAGCCGATTCAGACGGGAACGCTGGAAGGCTCGGATCGAGTTACGGTGATGAGGCTGGCGGGAATTGGAACCGACCGGACATTGGAAGAAGTGTATAAATTCGTGCCTCCGGTTTCGCCAGATCTGGCGGCGCGATGGGCGGGCGTAGAAATTGACTTGAACAGGATCAATCCGCCGACGAGTTTATTGAATGATTGGCTGATCGTGGAGGGAGCCGGCGGGGTGCTGGTGCCGATCAACGGAAAACAATTCATGCTGGACATGATGGTGAAGTTCAAGCTGCCGGTGATTTTGGCGGCACGCAGCGGGCTTGGGACGATCAATCACACGCTGCTGACGCTGGCGGCGCTGCATGCGGCGGAACTGCCGGTGCATGGCGTAGTGCTGATTGGCGACCAGAACCGCGAGAACCGCGAAACCATCGAGAAATTCGGCCACGTTCGCGTAATTGGGGAAATTCCCAAGCTTCCTAATTTGCACCGTACCGCACTCATGCAAGTGTTTTTGAACCACTTCGACCGATCCGCGTTTTCGCAATGAGTTTCGCATTAAAAATTTGGCACCCGTTCACGAATGGTGCGCTTGACCCTTCTCCGGTGCTGGTCCGGCGAGCAGAAGGTGTGTATCTGTACACGGCGGACGGGCGAAAAATCGTCGACGCGATTTCGTCGTGGTGGGTGAATCTTCACGGGCACGCGAATCCGAGGATTGCCGCGGCGATCGCGGAGCAGGGCCAGAAGTTGGAACACGTGATCATGGCGGGATTTTCGCACGAGGCGGCGGAGGAGTTAGCCGAGCGCCTTCGGCGGTGGGTACCCCGAGACCTGAGTTACATGTTCTTCTCAGATGATGGGTCAACGGCCGTAGAAGTGGCGCTGAAGTTGGCGGTGCAGTATTTCCAGAATCTGGATCGGGCCGAGAAAACGGAAATTGTGGCGCTGGCGCACGGGTATCACGGCGATACCGCCGGGGCCATGTCGGTGAGCGACGAATCGCCATTCACCCAGCCGTTCGCATCGATGCGTTATGCGGTGCACCGGGTGAACTCGGCGTATTGCTACCGGTGTCCGGTGGGATTGAAGCGGGAAAGTTGCCATATCGAATGCGTACAGCAGTTGGAACGACTGCTGGAGGAACGGAGTGAACAGATTGCGGCGGTGATTGTGGAACCGTTACTGCAGGGCGCGGGCGGGATGATCGTGCATCCCGTGGAGTTTTTGCAAAGGGTGCGAACGCTATGCACGGAACATGATGTGTTGCTGATTGCCGACGAGGTGCTTACGGGATTTGGGCGGACCGGGAAGATGTTTGCATGCGATCTGGCGAATGTGTCGCCGGACTTGATGTGCGTTTCGAAGGGCATTACCGGCGGATTCATGACCATGGGCGTTACGCTGTGCACGGATCGAGTGGAGTCTGCGTTTCGGAGCGAGAACCGGCTGCACACGTTTTATCACGGGCATTCGTACACGGGAAACGCGCTGGCCTGCGCCGCGGCGAATGCAAATCTGCAGATTTTCGAAGACGAACCAGTGTTTGACCGTATCGCGACGATTGCGCGAATTCATGGAGAGCGGTTGGCGGCGCTGCGCACGATGCACCAAGTGGGAGATGTGCGACAGGTTGGCACGATGGGCGCCTTGGAATTGGTGACGGAGGACGCGGGATACCTGTCGGCGCTGCGGCCGAAGTTGTATGGCTTTTTTCTGGATCATGGCGTGTTGCTGCGGCCACTGGGAAATGTGGTTTATGTTTTGCCGCCGTACGTGATCGAGCCAAACGAACTGCATCGCGTGTACGACGTGATTGTTGAGGCGATTGAGACGCTACTCTAGAGTGCTCTGTGGAATCCCGTGATAATAGAAACCGTGGGAAGTGGGCGCTGGCGATATTGGAATTTTGCGGACACAGTGCGCAGGAGTCTTGCGCGTTTACGGGGGAAGGATGACAGCGTCGTTGAGTGGGTGGAGGCAGAAGATCGTGGCGTTTGCCGGAGCGCTGGGAGCGCCCGGGCTGTTCCTGATTTCTTTTCTCGATTCTTCGGTACTGACGTTTCCCGTAATCAATGACCTGCTGTTAATCGAATTGAGCATACAAAAACCGGCGCGGATGCCGTTGTATGCGGCGATGGCGATGACAGGGTCGGTGTTGGGATGCGTGTTGTTGTATTTCATCTCGAAAAAGGGTGGAGAAGCATTTTTTCATAAGAAAGCGGGCGAGCGAGGGGCGGCGATCCGTCGGTGGGTGGTGAAAAACGGATTTGGGGGCATGCTGGCGGCAGCGCTGCTGCCACCGCCAACGCCGTTCAAGATTTTTGTATTTGCCGCGGGTGTTTTTGAAGTGCCGATGAGCAGTTTTGCCACGGCCATCGCGCTGGCGCGGGCGATACGGTACTTCGGGATCGGATATTTGGCGATTCGATATGGGGAACAGGCGTTGCCGTTCATCGCACAGCACAAGATTCAGGTAGCCGTTGGGGTTATCGTGTTTGTAGCGGTGAGCTACGGATTGTCGCGGATTATCTTGCGAAATCAGACTGAGAGCGCTGCGGGATAGAGATACGCAGAGAAAAGCGACTTCGGAGAAAAACAACTCCGGAGAAAACCGCGGGGCTCGCGGCTCGCCCTGCGCTGCAGGATTAACGTAGGTGAACGTCGCTGGCCCAGACTAACTCCTCGCTGGTAACGGTAAATTGGGAATCGAGAAGCACGCGAGCGTCGACGCGATGGCGGGTCTGTCCTTCCGCGAGATCGCGCATGGAACGAATCACCACTTCATAGCCATCGACCGTTTTGGCAACTACGGCGCTGGGAAAGGGGACAACGCGTATGTATTCCTGCGCGGTGCGGGACCGTTGCGCCGCGTCCAGTTCCAGGGAAGGCTCGGGTTTATGGAAGCACTCGGCATTTTCCGGATCAAAGTTTCTACCGGGTCCAGCGGGGACGTTTACCAGGCAGAGGAGCGATTGGGTTTCCACTACGCCGTGCCAGGCGAGAATCGAAAGGGCATCGGGATAGGCGGCGACGTGGCGAGGAGACTCGCCGTGATACGAACGGGCCTCAAGCGCCGCAACACTGGCGGAATGAAGCAGTGCTCGTGCTCCGATGTACGCGAGGACCAATACCAAGGCGACAATCGCGCCAGTTCGCCCACGGGGTGATTTATTTTTTGCGCCGATTTCCGAACTGACGAGCCGAACAAGCTCCGGAAGCAAAATACCCGCCAAGAGCAAGGTGAGAATCCAAGGATCGATGACAGGAAGCCAATCGAAAGCAAAACGAGAAGGGCGGCAAGGCGTCAGAAGAGCAACGCCCTCGGATTGAAACAGATCGAGGAGAACGTGGAAAGCTGCGGCGAACATCAGAGGAAAGACGAGACCGAAAACAGATTCGCGGTGCTCTTTGGCCAAGAACCGTGTAAGGAACACGGCAAAGACAACAATGACGGCGGTACCGAGGAGAGAGTGGGTGTAGGTGCGGTGCGCGTTGAAATAGCCAGCAGGACCGAAGAGCACACTGAGAAGATCGATGTCGGCGATGGTTCCGGCGATCAACATGCCGGCAATCACCGGCCAACGACGACGAGGAAACAATCCACGCGCCAAGGCGTAGGAGGCAAGAGCGTGAGTGGCGATGTCCACGATCAGGTCTTAAGAGGGGCGCTGCCGTTTGCAGCGGCCGCGACGCGAGGCACAAGCAATTTCAACGCCCGGGGCACGATTGTAAACTCGATAGGCAGGCGAGTGAGAGGCTCGCCATCGACCTGGGCATAGACGGGATTGGCGTCGAGCGGTTCGCACACCAGAGATTCTGCCTTCCAGAAGTGAACATCTTCTTCTTTGCGAAGATTGCCCATCCAGAGCGTCGGAAGATAACTGAGATACCGGAAACCACTCTGCGTGGTGAGGGCCATGACCTCGAATTGGTCCTCGAAGAGATCGGCTTGGTCGGTGATCTTGAAGGGGCCGCCATAATTCTTGGTGCGGCCGACGACGACGAGGGTGGCTTCCAATTGACGATCACCGGTGCGCACGCGGAAGCGAGGGAAAGTGTAGCGAAGTACTTCGCGAGCGCCCTGCCACCAGTAGGCAAGGATGCCGACGCGTGCCTTGAGACCGAGGTCCACGGAGTAGACAATCATGCCGTCCGGGCCAGCGCCTGCGACAGAAAGAAAGAAGCGTTTGCGTTCCGGCTGCTGAAGAGGAGTAGCGAGGCCGAGGGCGATCTCGCGAACCTCGCCATTTATCAGGCGGCGCGCGGCGCGGGGAATGTCCCAAGGAAGATCGAGCTCTTTGGCCAGGATGTTGGCGGTGCCACCGGGAAGAAGCGCGAGAGGAACGCGATGGCCGTTGGAAGAAAGTGCAAGGCCGTTGACGACTTCGTTGAGCGTGCCGTCTCCACCGCAGGCGATGACGAGCTGGCGTTGCTCGCGAACTGCTTGCTGGGCAAGGTCTGTGGCGTGGCCGGGGCCGTTGGTTTCCGCGAGGTCGGCGTGAATACCGTTAGAAGCAAGAATCTGGCGAGCCTGGTCGATGAGTTTGCGTCTGCCGTTGCCACCGTTTCCAGCGTTGGGATTGTGAATCAGAAGGGCGTTTTGGATGAGCGTGTCCATGTCTAAGGTTTCAGGCAATTGAACATTGTAGCTGAAAAACCGTGGAGTACGGAAAGAGCTGTGCGGGAGACGATGGATTTATAAGGGTTGCAGATTAGCTAGCGAAATGGCGGGCGAACGGCGGTATGTTATGGTGGCGGTGGCTTTTGAGACGCTCATTCCAGCGGGAGCTAAGCGGAAGCGAGCGTCCTCAGGCGGGGCTCATGTCAATCGGGTTGAATGCGCCGGCGGCCAAGGTTCGTATGCCTGGATTACAGTGGCGTCTCGGTCTTGCGCTGATTCTGTTCATCAACGTGATGGTTACAAATGACGGTAGTTCGCAACCGGCTAAGAGGACCTTTTCCCGGAGCGCACAAGAGCCTTCAAAGCCCAAGCCTGCGAACCAGAATGTTCACCCCTACCTGGAAGAACCGCTCAAACAACTGATTAAGCAGATTCCCGAGTTAAAGCATGTGCAGCCCGCAACCGACCAACAAGAGCTGCCGATGATATTGCGGAAGACTGGGGAAAAGGTAGACGAATTCTTCAACAATGCAGTGGACCTGATTGCGAACGAAGAGATCAAGCAAGAGAGAATGAGTGTTTTTGGAGTTGCGGGCGGGCGAAAGCCCATACGAGATAGCTATTTGATCGTGCGGGACAAAGACGGGAAAGAGGGGACGTTCAACGAGTATCGCATGGACGAAGACGGGAACCGGGTAGATGAATCCGGTTTGCGAAGAGGATTTCTGGTCACCTCAGGATTCGCGCTAACCAGTGCGGATTTCTCGCCAGGGTATCAGCCAGATTCAGAATTTCGCTATATCGGCGAAGAAAAAATCGATGGGAGAGAAAGCTATGTGGTGGCATTTGCGCAAATACCTGACAAGGCGGTGCTCACGGCCGTCATGAGCGGCCCTGAAGGGGTGGCGGTGGAATTATTGAGGCAAGGCGTGGCGTGGGTGGACAAGGAGAGCTTTTACATCGTTCGAATGCGAACGGATCTGTTGGTGCGAAAGCCGGAAATTGGATTGGATGAACAAACGACCAAGGTGAAGTTTAGCGAGGTACGACTGGCGGACGTGGCCACCCCGTTGTGGCTGCCGCGCGATGTGAGCGTGTACATGAAACTCGGAAAGTCTGCCAATCGACCGTTTGAGGAAGCATTTCTGAACGAGCACCACTACACGAATTACCGGCGGTATCGAGTGTCCACGAGGATGGTTGCTCCACAGTGAGAGTGGCGCTGCCCTTGGACACTCGAGGTAAGGCGCACCCGAAGGTTGCATATAATACTTGGCGGTCTGAAATGACATTGGGGCGGGGATGAGATGGCGAAGGCCAACGGAAAAGTGAAGAAGGAAGCCGAGAAGTTGCGCGAGGAAATTCGGCGGCACGAGTATTTGTATTACGTGGAGGACCAGCCGGCGATTTCGGACGCGGCGTTCGACAAGTTGATGAACCAGCTGAAAGCGTTGGAAGCCGAGCATCCGGAGTTGCAGACGCCAGATTCGCCGACAATGCGTGTGGGCGGCGCGCCGCGCGAGGGATTCACGACGGTGCGCCACGCGCGGCCAATGATGAGTCTAGATAACGCGTTTGGCTATGACGCGCTGAGGGATTGGGACCGCCGGGTAAGAGAGGGAACGGGGCGGCTGGTGAATGAATACATTGCCGAGCACAAATTCGACGGGCTGAGTATCTCGTTGCAATACGCGGAGGGCGTGCTGGTGCGGGGAGTCACACGCGGGGACGGAACCACGGGAGAGGATGTGACACCGAATGTGAAGACCATCCGTTCGATTCCGCTGCGCGTAGATGCGGCGACACTGAAGAAGGTGAAGCTACCGAAGGATTTTGAAGTGCGCGGCGAAGTAATGATGACGAAGAAAGCGTTTGAAGCGCTGAACCGCCAGCAGGAAGAGATCGGCGGAAAGATTTTTGTGAATCCGAGGAATTCGGCGGCGGGAGCGGTGCGGGTGTTGGACCCGCGGATCACCGCGCAACGCAAGCTGGATTTTTTTGCGTACTACCTGTATGTGGACGGAAAAGTGCCGTTTGCGAAACATTCGGATTCGTTGCTGGCGCTGAAGCAGATGCAGTTTCGGGCGTCGGATGACTGGAAATTGTGTGACGGGATCGATGCGGTGATCGCTTATTGCGAAGCGTGGGACGCCAAGCGGGAGAAGTTGGCATACGAGATTGATGGCGTAGTGATAAAGCTGAACTCCACGGGATTGCAGAATGAATTGGGATTCACGTCGAAGGCGCCGCGCTGGGCGATTGCGTATAAATATCCGGCGCGGCAGGAACAGACGGTGGTGAACGACATCATTGTGCAAGTGGGACGAACCGGGACGCTGACTCCGGTGGCGGTGCTGCAGCCGGTACAGGTGGGCGGAGTCACTGTGAGCCGGTCGACGCTGCACAACATGGACGAGATTGAGCGGCTGGGCCTGCATATCGGCGATACCGTGCTGATCGAGCGGGCGGGCGAAGTGATCCCGCATGTGCTGAAAGTAGTCAAAGAGGGAAAGGACCGGCGGCCGTTTCACATGCCGAAGAAGTGTCCGGTGTGCGGCAGCGCGATCCATCGAGTCGAAGGAGAAGTGGCGTATCGGTGCGTGAATTCGGCTTGCCCGGCGAAATTGAAGGAATCTGTGCAGCACTATGCGGGCAGACATGCGATGAATATTGATGGGTTGGGCGAAAAGATTGTGGATCAGTTGGTGGAGAAAGGGATGGTGAAGGACGTCGCGGATTTGTATTCGCTGAAGATGGAAGAAGTGGCGGAACTGGAGCGCATGGGGGAGAAGTCCGCGCAGAATTTAATGGATGAAATTGAGGGAAGCAAGAAGCAGACGCTGGACCGGTTGATTTATGCGCTGGGGATTCAGTTTGTGGGTGAGCGAACGGGACAATTGCTGGCAGAACATTTTTCGTCGGTGGAGGATTTGGCGGCGGCGACTGCGGAGGAACTAGAAAACGTGCCGGAAGTGGGACCAAAAGTAGCCGCGAGTGTTACAGATTTTTTTGCCGAGGCAGCGAACCGGGGCGTCATCAAGAAACTGAGCAAAGCCGGAGTACGGCCAAAGGCCGAGAAACGCGAAGTGAAGAGCCAGAAACTGGCGGGGAAGTCGTTCGTGTTTACGGGCGGGCTGGCGAATCGGTCGAGGGAAGAGGCGGGAGAATTGGTACAGCAGCACGGCGGGAAAGTGAGCGGCTCGGTGAGTAAGAAGACGGATTATGTGGTGGTGGGGACGGATCCGGGGTCGAAGTATGAAAAAGCCAAAGAACTCGGTGTCCCAATTCTCGCAGAAAAAGAGTTCGAGCAATTGATCGGGTTGAAGTAGAGGCAGCACTCGACATGAACGGTCAGACGGGATCATTTCCGCAGCACGGTAAGGTTAATTGTTGCCTTTGTTTCTCAACGGCAGGCGAGACCAAATCTTCTGGGGAATGGCACTTCCGAAACGATCCAGGCCACTGGGGAAGCTCAGAGCCAACAATTCTCGTGCTCGGGTTCTCGAAGGGAGCGACGCAAGCAGACGCTTACGCCGACGGAGAATTTGAGGATGTGCCATTTGCTGGTTGTAGGAACCGACTGAAAGAAATTTTGATCGTGTTGGGATTGCTTTCGCAAAACGACGACATCAAGCGAAAATTTCGGCAAGACGAATCCCGCTTTGCTTTTGCGTCACTGTTGAGATGCAGTCTCTCAGTTCGGAATGAAAAGACGCACGCGTTCTCTACCAGTGGTTCGGTTATCTTAAGGGCCTTTCGTCAACCAGAGCCGAGGCGAATGCTGACGCAATGTTCAGGTCAGTTTCTGCGATGTCTCCCAAAGCAGTTGAAACTCGTCGTACTGCTCGGCGTACAGGATGGCTATATCAAGCAATGCCAAAAATTGATCAGCTCTCTGGATGTAAGCGATTTTCGAATCGTGAATGCAGTGGCTTATTTAAGAGGTGGGGTAACTTGGGTGCATGTAACCCATCCGTCCACCGCTAACGGTCACTTTAGCGAATGGATGAGCGGAGATCCTCGAACATTGCTGATTGCGCGCAAGCGCGAACTGGCGATTGACACCATTAAGGGAATTCCAGATTTGTGACCCGCTTGACGCGATATAATAGGGATGGCGGGTGAGCTGGATGATCGCTGGTTTGCTTTGAGTGGTGAGGTCGAAGGGCAAGGCCCTTCGGCAGCGCGGCTCAGGGTAAACGGGAGGAAAGTCCGGACACCACTTCGTAAGTGAGAGCGTGCCAGTCTAAAGACTGGCCACGACACAAGCGAGGTTTGGGCGACGCGCCTGGTAACGCCAGGGGATGCGGTTCGAAAGAGCCGCGCCACGGATAGTGCCACAGAGAAAATACCGCCAGCGGAGCGTATCCCGGTGATAGCCCGGAGGAAAACCTTCGGGATGTCTTCGCATGGAACGCGACGAAGGTAAGGGTGAAAAGGTGGGGTAAGAGCCCACCGCGGTGACAGTAATGTTGCCGGCACGGCAAACCCCGCGCGGTGCAAGACCAAATAGGAGGGCAGAGCTGGCCCAGCTCGCTGAGTGCGTTTGAAACAACGCGCTCCCTTGTGTGCGATGCCACCTACGGTGGCAAGCAATTCGCATGGAAGGATGAACCCTCGGGTAGGTTGCTGGATCCCGGTCGCGAGGCCGGGGCTAGAGGAATGATCGTCACGGAGCAGGCTCGCGAGAGCCGCGACGAACAGAATCCGGCTTATAGGTTCACCCGCCGCTTTTCAATAAGTTACAGACGCTTTTCGTTTGTCTCACCGCAAACTCTCACCGAATCTGGCAACACGGACGTGTGATAAGCTTCCGGTCAATCGCTCCTACACTGGCCTTAGGAGGTGCATATGGGTGAGTTCAGCATTTTTCATTGGCTAATAGTGTTTGTTCTGCTCGCCAACACGGTACCAATCGCTAAGACTCTAAGTCGAACTGGACACAATCCCGGCTGGTGCGTGTTGATTTTCTTTCCGGTTGTAAACCTCATCATGCTTTGGGTGTTCGCGTTCAAGCGTTGGCCTATCGACAATAGACAGACACAAGTTGTTCAGCCGACGCAATAATTCACGGAGGCTCGAATGGACTGGAAACGACCGCTATTGATAGGTGTTGGACATCGAGGGGTACAGCGAACGGCGGAAAGAGCGGTGTAACGCGTGACAATTTGTTCCAAAATTCTCAACACAGTCGGCTTGACCTTGGTATTTGCGGGATGCGTCCTGCTATACCACTTTGGCTTGCCACCGAATGTTGACCCGACTGGTGCGGTTCATTTCATTGCAGAACAATCGGACAATGCGGAGATTGCCAAAGGCAAGCGTTATCGTTTCTGGGGAAGGACCGGTATCGTTCTTATTGCCATTGGTTCGCTGTTTCAGCTTTTGGCTGCATGGATTCCATAAAAACTCAAAAGTGACCCACTAATGGGTGTGGTATTCTTAGGTTTCGCCTTCGGGCGAACGATATAAGTCCAGAGGGGTCGTGAGGACTTCGCGGGACCGAAACCCCGCGTCTGCCTTTGTTGGAATAACCGCCGACAACGGCACGATGTTGAACTCTCAAGCTACCGTGCTTGTCGGCGACGAGAGTGCAAAGAGTAGGACTCGACCCCATTATTCGGGGCCGACTTTTTGGACGGGTCGGCCCCAATCTTTTTCTCCTACCTCTACCGCACATCCCAACTGCGGAGTTCTCCATGATTGGTTTCGAAACCGACGAAGTTTATTTGCGCCGCCTTCGCAGACCCACCTCAAACCTTCCACCGTCACGGCTTACAAGATTTCGATGATTTTCCGACCCCGGTGACCAACAGGGTGTGATACAGGTACTTGACGCAGGCATTAACAGGAATTACAGCATTAATGACCTTAAGGCACCGACCGCGAAGTTGACCAAATTTTGGTGACTGAGAAGGCAAAGCTGGGGGCGTGGCGGTCCCTCCCGGTTTCCTATTCGAGCGCAAAAATTCAAATGGGAGAAACGAAATGCGAAAAGCGATTTCGGTCCTAGCCCTGCTTGTCTTGGGCGCAACCTTAGCAACAGCACAAACAAGTACAGACGCGATGGTGGGGGTGGCGACGGGGCAGCCAGTTATTGACGGAAAATCGCACCCAGAACAAATCCCGCATGATTTAGGCTTACGCTTATGGCTTAGTTTGAAGATTACCGAAACTGACCCCATCGCACGGAAGATTCAGGAGCAAAATATCTTGCCTTTCTTCGGGGTTACCGATTCGGCTGCTGGGGCGCGCGTGCTAGAAACCGTCTACTACCAGCCCTTGCAGCTCTTAATCACTGCACACAATACCAATGTGGCAGATAGCGAGGCAAGCTTCTGGTATTACTACCAGAACATCGTCAACTCGACGGACCTCGCGTTGAAAAATCTGTCCTCGCCTAGCAGGGTCGAGTCTTACATCCAATCGAAAAAACAGTTCATGCACGCGAGCGGATACGATTACTTCCTGCCCAACTCCGCACAACTTAGGAAAGAAGCACAGATGGTTGCCTCTAGCGCCGGAATGGTTCCCGGTGGAATGCTGCCAAACTACAGTTTCGTTTGGGACATCGCAATCCAACACTCAGGAACGAGCGATGCTCTTCTCTGGATTGAGGCTCAAACAAGCGGAACTTCTAGTTTGAATCCGCCCCCAACGCCGCCGCCAAGCACAAAGCACACCGCCAGCGCGACCATTACTCTTCTAGGTCAAGGCGGAACTATTTATGGCGTCCCCTCCTATCCTACGAGTTACATTTCTGCCACAGAAATCCTGAACACTATCCACGTTAGCCAGTTGGTTCCGAATCCCCCGCCAATCACTATCGGCGGTGCCGTTCAATGCACCACAGCGGGTCAATTCTTCAGTGATTTTATTTCTAATTTTACTCTAGGAGTGACTCGGACCTACACTCAATTGGGTGGTCTTATTGGCCCTGACCCAGAACTGGTCGGGATGGGCTATCCCAATGCGAAAAAGTGGGATACGTTGAACGGCTGTACTTTAGCTACAACGCCGCCGGACCAACCCATCAACTTTGTTTCGACAGGTGACGGCAGCACCCCTCCTCAATACGAACTAACAATCGGCTTGACACTATACTATGGAAAAACCCCTACTCCGATTCAGATTCAAGATATATCGTGGATTGCGTCCACGTTTATTCCGGGATTTTATATTCCTGTAGGTATCGGCGTTCCTGCTACTGGTGTGCCAGCGGTTTGTACTAAGTGGGCTGCTGGTTATCCACCGGGATTGCTTCCTCCGGGACTTACGTTCTAAACTTCGGAGCGGAGGGAGGGAAATGAAAAGCATTCTGCAAGAACTTTTTGAGAAGGGGTATGTTCACGCGATTGAAGAGACTGCGCGTCTGGCGCGCAAAGAGAATATCTCGGAGAAAGAGGTGTGGGAAAGGCTAGGGTATAAGGAAAAATTCGGAGAGTTGCGCGACGTTTCCGAAAAACCTCGGTCGTAGAAAACCGGGAGGGCACATGAATTGCGAACTCTGCAACAAGCCTAGCGAAGAGTTGGTACGTTGTTGCGATTCATGTGCTCTCCTTCGTCTGCCCCACGGCAGTAATGCGCTCCGATAAAATCGTGCCCGCCAAGGAGATTTGCCTTGCCGGGCACCGTTGTTGGCGTGAGATGCTTACAGAAGCGGTCGCCAAGGTTGGTTGGAAAGCATCCCTGAACAACGTGGGGCAAATATTTTTCCACGACGGCCCGCCTAGTGCCCTTGGAGTCGTCTTGCTGGCAGTAGGGAAAGAGTGAATCCATCGAAAAAGGCGGTGCTGCTCGGCTGGGGGGAGGATGCAGGAAGGCATACGGCTATTGAAGGGACGTAAGTTGCTGATTCTAGGAAGCTCTAGAACTGTCAAAAACGCCAGAAACGCCGGGGTTGGTGACGCTGTGGTGACACGGATTCTAGCCTACCACAGAAGGTCCTTGATATATTCAGGAGTGTGCGGCGAATCTAGAGCACCTTGTCTCACTCTTGCCAACAGGTCTGCGCTCAACGGTGCTTTACGGCTGCTAATCTGTCTTTCAAGGGCTCCCATCTGGTCTTCAGTCTTACAGAGGTAAGCCTCGGCATAATAAACCACAGAATCTTTGGTGATGCACTCGTGCTCTCCGATGGTAACGACGCAGGTTCTGTCGCTGTATGCCTTGAGTTCTGTGAAATTGCAGATAATCACTGAACCATCGGGAAGTACTTCTAAGATGAAATTGAAATGGCCGCCAAACCAATCCGGTAGGTGAAATACATCACCGGCGTTCATTTGCAAATGATGCGCAGATATCGTTCTCGGGCGGCGTTTCGGCTTACATCTTCGATGTCCGCCTCAGACCAATGTGCTTTCTTGAGAATATCTTCGGGTTCAATTGAAAGCGATGAACCATTCGGGTCCGTATATTCCGGCAGTTCATGAACGAACTTGAATAGTGCCTTGTAGGGCATTTTCGAGAACTGTTCCCATACTTGCTTGATAGTCTCGCGCTCAAACTGGCTCAATCGGTCGGTCGAGAAAGTCTCGTTTATCAACTTAATCTCGTTGCCGCCTTCGTTTTCTGTCAGATATTCCTTCCAGACCGAATCCTTTCCTAACGGGTTTCGGTCAACCTTCGTGTTGTCGTAGATTCGACTGGGCGTGGGGCCTAATGGCATCGAAGACAGACGGTCTGCGGTGATGGGTGTGCCGCGCTCCAAGAGGCTCGCCCTGTCTGACAAATACAGAAGCTTGAGCATGAGCCACAAATCCATGCGACCGCCGTTTAGGCTCACCAAGTACGCAGCCGCTTGAGTGGCTTTTAGGGGGTCGTAATGAAATTGCATAACTTAACCTTACTTCCTCAGTACTCGACCGCGAGCGTAGCCCAACCGTGCCTTTAGCGTCAAGTACAGAAATTACTATCTCTATTTGGCAGGGACGGGATGTGACGCAAGCGGCACGGCATTCTTCTAGCTAACAATAGGATGCCGCATTCTTTCGGAAGGTTTCAATAGGACTCTTGGCCAGCCTGTTTGCCGTTCCAGTACTCCGTTTTGCTTTAAAACTCGCGGCGGGTGTTGTATTCTGCAGTTTCGCCTTCGGGCGAACGGTATAAGTCCAAAGGGGTCGTGAGGACTTCGCGTCGTACCGGACCACGCGTCTATCTTGTGATGACAACACCACGAGAGACGATGTTCGTACCCTGTGATTTCCGTCTCTCGTAGGTCGCAGGGTGACAAGAGTAGGACTCGACCCCGTTATTCGGGGCCGACTTTTTGGACAGGTCGGCCCCAACCTTTTTCTCTCACCTCTACCGCATCCCAACTGCGGAGTTCTCCATGATTGGCTTCGAAACCGACGAAGTTTATTTGCGCCGCCTTCGCGAACGCTTGCAGGCGATGGGCGACGAAGAACTGATTAAATTCGGAAAGTATGCTCGGAGCCTCGCCGGCATTCGGGTGTCGGGGTTACCAGACCCATACAAGATTCAATTGGAAGAGGCGCGCGCCGAGTGGCGAAGAAGGCATCCCAAGTCGTGACTGGCGCACAGCGTGTTATTGCTTTCGCTTTAGGAACTCGTGCCTTCCCTCTGCCTGCGAATAATTCGGATTCTTGATTTTCAGCCAGTCTTTACCGTCGTTGCGATAAACACCCTGTTTGTGCTTCGCGACGATGCCTTCCAAATCCCTTGCACAAATCTCTTCGAAGAACGCCACACCTTGAGTTTCGATGTGACCCGCGTATAACAGTTGGGGGAGCCGACTTTTCTTAACCAGGTGCTCCAACCGTTGCTTTCGTTCAATTAGCGGAAGCTTCCGCAAATCCTTGCCGTTCAACCACAGCAAGTCGAACGCATAGAAGACTGGTTCGTGCCGCCGACCAAATAAGCGATTGAAGTGGCTGACGCCCCTATCATCGAGACAGACGACCTCGCCGTCCAAGATTGCATTTGTGACGGGCAATTGGCCGAGGGCTTTGCTCAAGATGGCGAACGAGTGGAAACGATTCAGGTTGCGCGACACGAGTTTGCACTCACCATCTTCTATATAAGCGATTGCACGGAATCCGTCGTGTTTCAATTCGAAGACAAAGTCGGGGCTATCGAACGGCTTCGCGACTCGGCGGAGTCGCATCGGCTTGATACGCGGAAGCACAACCAATTTTAACATTCAGTCATTGACCATCGTAGATTCCAATGAATTTGGCGTACAAACCTCGATACTTCTCCAATTCCTCCGGACGCCTTGTCGTCAATCGTTCAATTCCGTCTGGCAGCCAACAGTCCAAGACAAAATGCGCCCGGCACTCGCAGTGATGGTGGCTCGGCCAGCAATGAACTATCGGGCGGACTCCGCCGCATGAAACACAGAACGGAACATCGAGGACTCCGCCGGTGCCGAGCAAATGAACATGATGAGACCACAGGTAGTGCTGCCGGTCGAGCCAGCGCAGCTCTTGCTCGTCTGGTGACAATCTGTGCCAGTGCTCGCGTTCAGCCTGGCGCTGGCGTGCCATGAACTCGCCGTAGGTCACAGGTTTCTCTCCGCAAGAACTTCGTACCAGTTCGCGTCCCATAAACATGACGCGCTTCTGCAAAAAGCCTGATGCGGGGTCATGCTCGGAGCGCCACAGCCTGAGCAGCTCGCGAAATTGCGATTGAGATTCTCCGACCAAAGAACCGCGCGGAAATCTTCGTCGTCAATCACGACACCTGCCTGGTGAAGGAGCAGAAGGTCGAAGAGAGTCAAGGTCAATTTATCGCCTCCGAATCAGAAAGATATTCAGCCACCTCTTCGAACTCCGCTGCCAACTCCCCCTGAAGCTCCGATGGGTCATTAACGTCTCCGAAGAATGAGAGTCCTAGGTAGTTCGCGACAGTTGGTTTGATAGCATGCGACAGCAGATACTCCAAAACCCTGTCTTGTAATTCATCGACAACCGAGCCCGTATCGTCAACGACCTCAATCTTGCCGTCACCGGCCAGTCGTAGAGTGTTCATCGTACCCTCGCTAGCATCGTCCCCGGGCTTGGCCGAGCCTGCGGGCCTCGGGGATGCCTCGATAGACCTTCGCATCGACCTGGTCTCCGAGTGCTTGCTTGTCGCGCTTGACGAATCTTTCAAGGGTGACATTCCGGACGTGCTACGCGATTCGGAGATTCGCCTGGACAACGAGGCGATAAAATTCCTGGTACGCCGGAAGCACCGGCAGGAATTAAGACGTCCTCCGTGGTCATTGTCCGCTTCATCACGGCCTGCCCTGGAGCGCGTCTTGCAGCATTTCAATGAGACGGTTCTTGGTGAATAGCTCGTTCCGTGTAATCCCGCAAGCCGGAAGGGATTGAAGAGCGGCCTCTAGCTTTTCTCTCGGTACCTTGTCCCAGCTCTCTGTTGGTTTCAAACCATAGTGATTGTCTGTGGTCGGTTCGAGACCTATCTTGTCGAGCTCTACCCACATGCGGGCGGTGCCGTCTTTGATTCTCTGGAGCTCGGTCCGGACCGCTTTGCGAAATTCGGCGACCTGGGCGCGCTTCCTGAGAATAAAAAGAACGCCACCGTTGAGCCAGGTTATTGGCAACTCGTGCCACTCGACCTCTTCCTTCAGCCCTGCTATCTTTCCGACCTGACTCTCCCGCCAACTCTTCTGAGTTGCTAAGCAAGCAAACTCGCGCTCCCAGTTGGACCAGATATCAGTCTCTAGTACAACCCCATCCTGGACCTCCCAGTTGCCGCCCCTAGGGGTTCCTGCGCCATCATCATTCTGGTGGAGAAGGCGCACAAAAAGTTTGGCGCCCTCGACCCGATACTCGTATTCGGCCTGGTGGGAGGAAGTATCGTAGCGACTGCGGAAACGAAAGTGGCCGGGGCAAGGCTTGTACTTTATGTCCACGTCCAGAGCGATAACGGCATGCGATTCTCCTTCGTCGCTTACGACGAACTCGTTGTCGTCTTGCAGTTCCTCCTCGGAGGACGCTAGCGGCGCGGACATAGCGGCCACCGTCTTCGCCACTATCCCCTTAGGTTCGATAACCGGTTTAGAGGGTTTCGGCCTTACTTGCAGCCAAATGAAAGCGGCAATCAGACAGAGAACCACGGTGTTCGTCGAGCCGGTGCCGAGAGCGTACCAAACCAGAAGACCGCCGACTACAAAATCCCATCGCGTTAGATATTTCACAGCGAACTCTCTTTCTGCGGCGGCGCCGCGAATAGTGTCGCACCAGGCATATTGAACTCGCGTTCCAGGCGCCGGATAAGCAGTTCTGCCTCGGTCCTGCTCATACCTTCACTATCGCGTAGGTCCCAGGTCCAGACCAGACGTTCGCCTTTGAGCAAACCTTTGTAGTAACGGCGACCGTATTGGACGACAAAGGTCTCGGGGGCCTCGCTGATGTCAATCCGTTCGCTCTCGGGATGGGTCTTGGCGAAGAGCTTGGCGTTAGCACACGTCATCTTTTGCAGATAACTGGCGGCGTTGTCGCTATCCTCAACTTTGCAAACTTTCCCGCGGACGTGAATGACGGGCTCAGGCTTTAAACCTTGACCCTGAAGGAACCGGAGATATTGCTCGGCAAGTACTGCTGTGCTATCTGACATTCGATTCTCTCCTCCCAGAACTTCGTCGGGGGTTTCTTCTCCATGTTTAGATGATATCATAAGCGGCTTCGGTTATAAACACTCGAATTCGAAAAAGAAATACCATGAATTATTTACCTTCTTCTCGGAGCTTGGCGCGACGGCGTGCCTGGGCTTCTCTCAACTGTTCTCGGCGTTTCTTCTTGTCCTTGGTGCCTGTCCTGAGGCGCGGGCGGCCACCTAGCGCGCCGTTCTCCCTGGCGGCCTTCTGCTTGGCCTTAGATTTCGACTTGCCGCCCTCGGTGCCTATTTCGGACAGGTACTTGATATGCTCCATGCGCGGCATCATACACCAGCCTTCTGACGGCGGACAAAATCCCGAGCGATGGGTTCCAGGCGTTGCCTCCGGCGGCGCATAGACTTTTTAAGTCGGGTCGCGGGTGACTCCTGGTAGCGCCACTTCTCCCGGATGTAGGCCAGGGCCTTGACCTGTTGGCCGGTCATTGGAAGGCTTCCATAAGCCAGGCGATATAGAAAGACTCCGAAGTATGATTAATTTTATGTGATTCCGCGCCGACGGGACCCATGAGAGCATCCGGCTTCCCGTAAGTCCTTTTAAATCAATGCCTGTATATTACTACTTTATAATCTTTTACACCACGGCTGTTTGCTATTATATTGAAAATAAGCCAGATAAGTCCTAAAACGGGGCCTGGGGGGTATACTAAACATCTTTGGGCAGCCTATCTATACGCTGCCTAGCCGATAAGGATGACACCCTTTCCTGGTTCTTTCGGAGACTGATTTAATCGGTGCCAGTGATTCCCGAGTCTTTGGGAGACTGATTCCCACGATTTTATGACTTTCGACCGTTCCCGCCAGATGGTCGAATCGCCCTGAAAACGGGCAAGCTTCGGACCGGCGTCCTTCACCCCGAGGGTGCCGGTCACCTTTAGAAGCAATGGCGGAACGACGAAGCTCCTTGGCGGAACTTCCCGGTTAAAACTTGGAGCGAAGAAAATTCCTTCGCGCGAATTGGCGTATTCGTTTCAGGAGAGAATTATTTTTATGCGTGCGACTTTCGATGTAATTACCATGGCCAAAAAGGCCTTGAAAGATTTGGATGCGCCTGCGGCTGCGCTGGCATATCTCAGCGGCATCCCTGGCAGTCGTCTGTCGAAATATTTTGCAGGCCACTAGACCATTGGTGGAGAAGACGAGCAGAAGCTTCGTCGCGCTACAGAAGACCTTCGACGTTTTGTTGAATTCGCACGACCGATTCCCGTGTCCTTCGGGGATGTCGAGAAGTTGAAGCAAGCCGTCGATTCGATGAACGAGGGCCGCTTGCAAGTCGTGATGTTAGACCTGGGCGACAAGTAAAGTTTGGAAACCGAATATGTCTTGGCTGTGCTCCCTGGGTGTTGGGCTAATCCCATATTCCGCCGAAGGAGAACTTTAAAAGGGCTGCGGCCCAAACTGGCGGAATTATGAAAAAGATTTTTAGAACACCAGAAGAGATGTGGTTCTGGTTTGAGGAAACTGCCGCGTTCGATATTTGGTTCAGCGAACGCTACAGATGGGATTCGAAACGACGGAAGTTTAGGAGAGTGCGGTAATCACTCCGTCCAGCGACCAGACGGTCGTAAGACGTAAGTGGATTTGTAGAAGTTGGGCCCGGCAAAGCCATTAAGTGCATAGCCGAAGAAAGGAAACGCTGGGCGGTGAACGGCGCACCGCGAATTCGCCAACCAATCTAATATAGGGAGATTCACATGGCACTTAAAGGAACAGTTTCGCACTGCAACATTGAAAGACGATTTCTCTTCGTGGTCGGCAAGAACGAGCGCGGCCAGCATGAGAAATTCTATTCTAACTATTCATACATCACTTTGTCAGAGCCCGAGCTCGTGGGTATTCGGCCTGGCTGTGTTGTTGAATTCGCTATCAGTCCGGTTCCGCCAAAGAAGGAGAACGGCCTGCGGGTCGCTTGCGACCTTCGTATTTCGGCACCAGACCCTTCGGACATTTTGGCCGGAAAGAAAGAGAGCGCTGGCGGTGCCCGATGAGCCCATACTCTTCGATGATTCAAGAAGGCCTGCGGCTTGGAGTTGCTGCAGATTCTATCAAGAAAAATCTTTTACTGATGGGGCGCACCGCTGAACAAGCCGACGCAGATATTGCGGAACACATTCCGACTGTTCAACCTCCGCTACCTAACGAGAACAAGATGAACGATACGACTACAGTAATTGAACCAGCGGCGGATGCTGCCGAGTGGCCTGGGTTGCCACAAACCGAAGACGAGCTCGACATAGTTGGGCCGCTCGCGGACTTGGTGATGGACGACATCAAGGCAATCGAAGAGGACGCCTGGAAGCTGAGCCAAGAGAGCGATGCCGATGCTGAGAAAATCACAGACGGGCTCATGGAACTCTGGGACATTCCCAGGGAACAACTGTCGGTGATTGCGACCTACATCGCACGCGAGGCGGACGCTGAAGCTGAAGCGCAGCCTACGGTTGCTCCTGTGGCTCCCGCAAAACCAAGTTTCGAGATATTCGTTCCCTATGAAGAGAACCAGCATGCTCTCCGTCGCAGCCAGGTAATCACTTACGACGGTATGCGCCTGCTTCGGCAGCCAGTAAAAGAGAAAGATGTCGACGCAGTTGTAACGTACCACACCAAAAGCGGTCGCTACCCAGACCGTGTTGTTCGTGCCGGTGACGCGCCCGAAAAAGCTTCTTGGCCTTCGCGGAGTTCGACCAACAAGCTAGACCAGGAATTCTATGCCTCGGTCAATATCAACACACAGCTCAGCGAGTATGCCGATGCCATCGAAGAAGCCGATGAAACTAAGAACGTTGATTCGCACCCGTATCCTGTTGACGCCTGGGTTGGCACGCCATACTACGATTTCGCGATGCTGTGCCACGGGTCTGGTGAGACCGAGAATAATATCCCGCTGGGGTTCTTAATCAACGGCCTGCTGACCTATGTCGGTGCTATCGCCGGGCACAGAATTGCTCCAGAATTCAGTCCGCTGATGCCCGCGCACTTCTACACACTATTCCGTTCGAAGCGCGGCGGCAACGGTAAGAACGAGGTCATGAACTGGTGCAAATTGTGCTTCGACGAAACCAGCCTGATGTATCAATCGGGCATTCGCTTCCACAAAAACATCGGTATGTATCACAACGATTTTGCTTCGGCTCGGGCGCTAATCGAGCAGTTTGCGAAATACCCGTCAATCCTCCAGGAGTATGGGGAGTTCACAACAGCCATCGAGAAGTTTGGCATCACAGGAAGCGGAACAAGTTTCCTGGACTTCAATCTCAACCAGTACGATACAACCCGCGCAAACTGGTCTTTGGTGAAGGGCATGAAGCTGCCTGAGTCGCTTCCGCCTCACATCAACAATTCTATTTTGGCCGCAACCACAGACGAGCGCTGGAACGAAACCGCTGGCAAGGTCAATCTGGAGACGTTCATCCAGCGAACAAACATAGTGCTCGCTGACGATGTCCGCACAGTCTTCAATCTACACACGCCTGATGTGTCTGAACTGAAGAAGGTATTACTCAGTCGCATCGGCCTGCTCGAAAGCTACAAGCTTCTGTGGAGATATTCTCCAGAGGCCTTGGAGGTCGGGAAGGAGTGGCACGAGCGTATTCAGGACAGCCTAATGGCGGACGATGACCCGGACGCCGCTGAAGCTGTCGGGCGCCTTCAGGTCTTCGCCCATCGCATTGTCGGACACCTGGCGCTGTGGCTCGGGGAGCTTCCGAAGGACGCGAACGGCAACCCGGCCAAGGTCGAGTTCATCGAGCCAAGGGAGACCGTCGACCTGGATACAGGCGAGAAGTTTCTGACCCATCTGCCTGTCGTGAAGCGCTCCGAGCACCCAGACAAAATCTGGGAGGTCGAGGTCACCGGGGATATGATGCGCCGGGCCATTGACGTCTGTGAATATCTGGTCTGGGCGAGACTAAAATCCCAGGCCCTCCAGGGCTTCGGGAGAGCCCAGGTCGAGAACCTAATCAAGAAGTGGGCGAGCCAGCTCAAGACCTGCCGCTGGAACGACCTGAAGCGCAAGGGCAACCTCCGCAAGTATAGTGTCGAGGACTGTACCCGGGCGCTCAAGAGTATCCAGTCAGAAGGTCTGCTGACCATTAGAGCAAACCCGACAAAACCCAGCGACCCGCGCGGGTGGATTATCACCTGGGTCGGGGATGGTCAGAGGAGTCGGAAGTGGCTGGAGCGCCGGGGCGGCCATAACCGCAAAACCATCCAAGTCTGAAAATGCGCCGACAAGCATAGCAAAACCGA
This sequence comes from Candidatus Acidiferrales bacterium, assembly GCA_963759275.1. GTDB lineage: Bacteria > Acidobacteriota > Terriglobia > Acidiferrales > UBA7541 > Acidiferrum. The sequence continues at coordinate 845,132 of CAVWYZ010000011.1, forward strand.
CAAACTCGAAAGCGTAACCCTAGTATTATCAACAGATAGAGTTTGTCGGTTTTGCACCCCTGTGCGATATAGGGAAAAAGATAGCTATTTCTTCTTCTTACACCCATCACACACCCATGACAGAACAGACATCCCCTAAACGCTCATTTAAAAGGGTTTATTCGAAAAGATTTGTCGGGTTTGCTGCACTTGTCAGTTCGCTTCGTTTTCGCCGTTATTTTGTCGGGTTTGCTCCGAGGCGTGCGATTGTGCCAGGCTTCTCAATGAGCGTCTCACGCGAAAGCGGGCAAAAGCGTCAACAGGCCGCCGGGCATAGGGCGCCGGATTCCCCGGTCGACCGGACCGAGGTTGGATGTCTAAGTTGAAAAGGAAAAGCCCCCATTGGCTGGGGGCTCTCGGCGACCGGTTGGGTTGTCAGGTTTTTAGGCAGTCGCGAAGACCGCGCCGAGGATACGGTTAGAGACCGACTGGGCCTCTGACGTGGTCACATGGGTGTAGCGTGTCGTGGAACTGATATGGGCGTGGCCGAGTGCCTTCTGAACGTAGGCGAGGTCGGCGCCATTGCGGAGCAAGTGAGACGCATAGCTGTGCTTCAAAAGATGTGGCCCGAGGCGGTCGACATCGACGTCAGCCAATTCAACGCAGCGCCGGAACAGGCGGTAGACTTGCTGCCTGGTCAGCCGTGAGCCCTTACGCGAAGTGAAGAGGAAACAAGAGCCATCGCCTTCACCGCGCTGGCGTAACCAGGCGGCCAGCACAAGCTTCTCGTTCAGTAATTCGTTGGCGTGCTCGCGGAGTTCTTCCACGGTATGCTGGGAGCCTTTGCCACGGTTGCAGCGGATGCGTCCGTTGCGAACGTCCTCGACGGTCAGAGAGGCAATTTCAGAGGCTCTCAAACCGTGCGAATAGCAAAGCAAAAACATCGCGTGTTCCCGCGCGCCGCAGTCGCGAGCGTGCCCGAGGACCTTAAGCAGTTCATTCGGTTTGAGATATTCCATAAGTTCCTCGTGTATAACTGCTGTAATACACTATAGCCTTAAAGAACGGCAGTGTCAATATAAAAAAGCGAATGTTCCAGAAGTGCAAAAAGTAACATTGGCAGCGCTGACGTCGTGGGATTTACGTGTAATGCACCGCAATACAACAAATCGCTCTTGAAACCGAGCCTGCGTTCGTGGCACAGTGGGCGCATGAAGACACCTGTCAGACCCGTCAGAATTGACGACGACTTGTGGAAGGCAGCGCAACGCGTGGCTGAGGATTTGCAGCATGAGACCGGCCTGAGCGCGACCGCGTCCGATGTGGTCCGCAAAGCGCTGGTCGAATATATTGAACATCATCGCGCGGCCAAGCGAGCCGCTAAGCAGGTAGAGAAGCCGCAGAAGTAGACGTTATGCCTTCCGACCCTCGGTCGCTGGGCTGCAGTGTGTTCGTCTGTATCACGTTGTCCGACCGGCAACCAGGCAATCATTTAGGACCATCCCGCAACCCAGGCAATCTGGGCGTTGAACCGTCAAGCAATCCGCAACCGGGAGAGCCCTGAAATTAGTTCTGAATATCCAGACCCTTGAGCCGAAAGATTTTATTCTGCTTGAGGGATTCCTGGAGAGATTTTTCGCGCAAGCCAGCCCTGGGGTCCAGGTTCCCGTGGTCGCCCCACACCGTCAGCGACCCGCGAGCCGGTGCACGTGGTCAAGCCACTAAACCATATAGTCAACAGTCAATAGTGTACCTAGGAGTAAACGTATGTCCGAAAACTCTGATACACCGAAGCCGACGTCATTCAAGGTCCGGGACGACGGCACGAAGGAAATAACATTCAAAGCCGAGGATATTGCCAAGGCCAGTGGGGATTTTGTTGTTACCGCCGACGATGGAACCGAGACCCCTATTCTTCTGGAGGGTCTTCGTGCGCTGCTCGCTGAGCAGGATTTGAAGGACAGGTCTCCTCAGTAACACGTAGCTCTGTATGATTCTCGTCCGCCCAGTACGAGGCCAGGGTGTGGTAATACCAGTCGACATCGTAGATGGTGACATGCAAGCCATTCTTTTGGCAGTACGGGCATTTCTCGACAATGCCGCGCTCTGTCTTGGTGCCAATCTTCATCACTGTGTAATCGTAGGGCTCAGTCATTAGCGTTTCGCCTTAGGCAGGGTCTCCAGATACAGCTTTGCCGCGCGCCTAAGCAGTTCCGCGACCGGGGCGCCGGTTTCCGCCGATATCTTTTTAAAGGCATCGAGTTGCTTCCGGTCTAGTTGAATCGTAATTCGAATTTTTCTCATAGATAGAATGCTAGCGCACGCCAGCAGTTGTCATCAAGCGCTACACAGGAGCTTTATGACCCGCAAGAAAGACATGACCGCCACCGAGCTTAAGGAATACAACCAGCAGATGAAACGGAAAAGCCGGGAGCGCCAACTCATTGCCAAGGGTGAAGCGAGTTTCGGCACCTTGGTGAAATCCTGGGACCGGCACGCTCTGGAGTTAAAGAAGGAAGACCCCGAGCGATACCAGAAATATCTCCAACGGCACAATCAGATTGAGTTGGCCGAGACGGAATTGCAGGACGTCAGATTCGTATGCGACCGGCTGGGATTGAGCTGGGACGACGTCGTCGACCCGCTGATTCTTCTAAAGGACATCAAGGCCCTGTCGCAATTCGGTGAGCTGAGCTATCGACAAGTTGAGAGCGCCATGACTTACGACTGGCCGCTAATTCCGCGCATCGGTGACATGGCAATGTACCATCCCCAGAAATCTTTCGAGGGTAACGAACCAGCGGAAGCATACAAGCAGTACGGTTTCCGATTAGTTCTCGATTCCCACTCGCTTCCCGATGCAGAAAAATTCGCCGAGCAATTTCGAAAAGAGACCGGAGTAACCAGCCCCCAGGGGTCTTCTTGCGAGCAAACGACCGAGGGTCCCGGAGCAGAGTAATGTTCGAAATCGACGCGAATGACTGGTACGTGGCGACGGTAGTAACCAATCTCCCCGACAGGCACATACTTTTTGCCAGCCTTAACAATGGTGAGACGGTCGCAATTCCTTATGACTGGCATGTCATCACACACAGCCCTGGGATGCACTTCTGTTACCTCGGTTTGCCGCAGGACACGGAAGTAAAAGTCCGAATCACACCGAATGACAGGCACCGTTCTGCCGAGTACCGAGCGTTAGAACTGGTCTGTATAGACGCGCCGCTTAACCGCGAGGAAGTCGGGACCGTAAAATTTTGGAATCACAATCACGGCAGCATAGCCCGCGACTGCGGATGCAGCATCATGGGCCTGAGCCCGTCGCAGGAAACACCCATCGAGTTATGCCGAGGCGACCGAGTCAGTTTCGGAGTTCGTTCGAACTTCAAGAAGCACTGGGTTGCCTTCGGAATCAAGTTAGTAGCCGTCGAGAACGGCGAGGAGAAGTATATGGCTGACAAAGCCCTATTGCAGCACACCGCAGAGCGGATGCTGAATGAATATCCAAAGTACAGAGACACTGAAGCTAACGTCCAAATTGTCGTCAACGTCTGTGTCGAGACAAATGCCCAGTTTCCGTCAGACGTTCGCCGTGTCATCGAGAACTTGATGCGCCAAGGACGCCTAGCGGTGTCCACGGTCTACTCCGACTCGTTCGCAAGGCTGGCAAAAGTTGCGCCGGAGTATTTCCCGCTTGAAAGTAACGAGCACCTGGTCCTCCAGGCCCTCGGCAACCAGGATGCCACCATCCAGAACGTTGTCGCGGCGGTAAAGAGCGTCGAAGACAGCCTCAGTCTGAATGCCTATGGTCAACAGCAGGAATACGCGCATCAGCAGAAAGCCATCGCCGACCGGCAGAATCAAGAACAGTTCGCCAAGGATGACGCCGAAGCTGACGAAGTCATTGCCGAGCTCTTGCAACCGTTCCTTGATGCCGATGGAAATCTAAAGCGCTACCGTGACGGAAGCCAGGTCCCTTACTCCAAATTCGCAACCAGGAAAGCAGAGCTGGAATCCATGACGATTGTCCAGTTGCGCGCCGAAATCGCGCCAATCCGCGAGGCCCAGCGTATCAAGCAGCTAAGCGCCGCAGACTTGAAAAAGGAAATTGGTGGACCGACGACAACCCAAAAGCTCACCGAGCTCTATGACGCCCGCCATCCGAAGATGAACCCGCGCGGATATCAGATTCCCGGGAGTGTCACGCTAGAGAACATGGAAGGCAAGTTCGTTCCCTGGTCTCTCAAGCTTGTTCAGATGCTGGAGCCTGAAGTCATCAAAGGGTTGATACGGAAGTATGGAGCCCCACAGTTCGAGTTCATGTGCCGTAAAGGCCAAGGAGCAGGTCAATGATTTCTATCAGCCAAACTAAGGAAGTAGTAATCGCGAACGTCGACAAGGCGTTGAAAAGTATGAAATCCGAGTTAGCGAACGAGGAAAGCAACGCCAGGATTCTCAACGAGTATATGGTGCGCCACTACACCGGCTCCAATGGCATCAGCGACTATTCTGAGGAAAATCTTCGGGCGGCAATTTGGACGCTTCGAGAAGCCCTGGAGTTCACCATTCCTCCGAAGGCACCCCGCAGCGTGAACCCGCAAAGCATCCTCAACGAAAGCAACAAGGAACGCCGCGCCAGAGAACAAGCAGAAGCCGAGGAGAAAGCTGCCAAGGCCAAGAAGGACGAAGAGGATGCTGAAGTCCACGAGGCCCTCCGTCAGGGCGAACGGATGGTAGCTCTCGCTGGAACTGCCGCAGAGTATTCTCATTCTCGTCGTGCTGTCGCTCGCGAAAGAATGGAGATGAAGTGGCAGCAGCTTCTGCGCCAGGCTCCGCCCCAGGCAGCGGTCAAGTTGTTGCGGGCCTACTGGGAAAATAACCAGGATGAAATTTACAGCGTTCGCGGAACGATGCAGAGGCTACGTCAGCAATGAACCAACCAGATGAAACCGTCGAGTTCGTACTCCGGGAATCGTTCAAGAAGCACCCGGAGTTCCTTTTCGACGAACACAACAAGAACCTAATCGTGAAGTGGTGCCGTGCAGAACAGCCGCTCGTGACCGGTTTAATTGTCGACCGCGCACTTGAGGCCTTGGCTTCCGATTTGCACCGCAAGGCCCCATTACAACCGTCGCGCGGCGCCCAGTTAGCCATAGAAGCAGAAAACCTGCGGCATAACCAGGAGCTGTTCAATACTCTGGCGGCGCAGTATCCGCTAATCAAGAACACCGAGGAAAATGTTCAGTTGATTTTGGATAAGTTGACTCTGCTAGCGGGTCCGATGGAATCCGTCAAGTATTCTCCCGAGCTCATCGCCGCTGCTATTCATCAGCTCGGTAGCAAGCTTTCGGCGTATCCGAAACCAGCACCACCGGCGCCACCGAAACCGCCTCGGGAGCAACTACAGCCTGGACAACTTCCGCTTCTGGCAAATGAGGCGCAGATGCGCGTCGCAACCCGCGACCAGTTGCGAGATTTGGTAGCACGTCGCCGAGCAGCAGGTTTGGAATAGGTCATGAAAAAGCCAGAACCAACAGCACCACAACCCGACATTCCGCCAGCACCAGAATCCCCGTCGTGGAAAACTATCGTTGGAACGAACTTTGATTTAACGATGCGCTTGCCCCAGACCAAGATTCGCGAACCCTTCGGGCCGGTGAAGTTGCCGCCCGTCGAACCATCCCCAGAACCTAAACCGAGACGTAAACGTGCCCCCAAGGCTTGAGCGCATACCCTACCAACTCGCACCTGCGTTTATTGTGCTATTGCCTCGCATGAAGCAGGGACAGCCAATGACCTCGCCCTCAAAGAAGCGTCGAAGTCAGAAAAACACTTATCTAGGGGCGGTTGAAGGGCATCTCGTTGTTTGAGGTTCGCAACCTTCATTTTTCCCCACGCATCAACAAGTGCATCCCATTGCTTTTGTGAGTACTGAGTCGCATCGAGCGCGCTCAGCTCATTGGTTGATAGTTGCTTCTTGACCTGATTCAAACGCAACTGTGCAGCATATACGGTGTTAAGTTCATCGATAACTTTCCTTTCTTCCCCCGATATGGCTGCCACATCGGCTGCATCTATCTTCTCTTGCGTGTAACGGCTGACAAGCCCCGAGCCTTTATCTGGTACAAATGTGTCTCGCTGAATTGCCTTCAACGCAAGAAGCGAGGCCGTCGCGCAGTTATCACTTAGTGTTTTCGGTGACGGCGCAACTGCCTGCTTGCATCCTGCTACAGAGAGTATGAGCAACGCGACAACGACCGGGGGAGTCGTTGAGAACACCACGAATAGACCAAGTCTTTTCGTCATATACGCCTCTGGACCGAAGGTGCCGACCTACAGTAGATTATTTTGTCGCATCCACTCCTGCCGTGCGTGGCGTCACGCCTCTTATCTCAGTGCAAACAACGCGGCGGACAACAGCCACGCCGCCGCTCCAGCCAAGAAAAAGCCCTTAATGATTGACGCCGCGATGAGCAGAATGTGCCTTCTATTCGAATTCACGACGCCAGATTACGTTCTAGAAGCAGTGAACGAAGGAGGCTTTTAGCGTTGTCAAGCAATTGCTTATTCTCAGGTTTGTTCAACCACCGAGAGCTACCCGAGGTATGCGGAAGAAAAACCACGACCGCACTGCCCCATTTTTCCGCTGTGCCAACAAATGTATCCAGGGCCGCAGTTCGCGGATTCCTTCCCCGCAACTTCAGATATTCGATGAGAGGAAAGCGTCCCAACGTGATGACTATCTGTGGCCGGAACGACTCCATTTGTCTTTGTAAATATGGAAGGCAGTTCCGCACCATTTCTGCGGAAGGTTTCTCATCCTCGCGCCCACGTTTGCCGTGCTTGCTTCCAGGAAAGCATTTCACCACGGCGGTCGAGTAAACTACCTCATCGAATCTATCGTGCGGTATGCCAACCTCAGCGAGAATGTCCCTGATTTCCTTGCCAGCGGCTCCTTGAAAGGCTTTGCCAGTGCGATATTCGGTCAAGCCTGGTGCTTGGCCAACCAACAAGAGAGCATTAGACCGAAAAGGTGGAATGATTGGGCGTGGCTGAACTCGTTCATCGCTCTTCGTCGGGTCCACACATTTCCGTGCGAGCAGATTACTGCACTTGCAACATTGGGACATCTCAGCCTCAAATTGCTCATGCAGTAGATTGTCCATAGGCGTCGAATGAGTGTATCGCTGAATAGGTATTGAGCAAACGGGGATACCCTGCGAACTACGCCATTGTTTAACTCTTGAGCGGATATAGGTGTAATTCCCCATCCGCGACGACGGCAATGTATCTTCCGCCTTCTAGGAACTGCATTACTTTTTTGCCGCTTCGTGCCATCGCTGCCCAGCGTGATTTAGTTTCGGGGTTCTGTTCCAATCCCCGCAAATCCCGTCCTCCGAATCGAAAGTCAATCTGTTTAAGGTTTCGGTTTGCAGTTGACCGAACAGGGAAACTCACATCTTCGAGCGCGACCGTCTTCTTGTTTTCGACGAGCGATTGTTGCCAGACAGTTGAAAGGGCGTCTTCCAGCGAAATCGTCAAGGCAGGATGGTACCGTCAAAATTACGCGGATGGTACTAGGAGCCAGTTTTCCGGAAACCGGACTTCCCGGGACTTGAAGCCACGCGACCCTGAATGATACCTTGGCCCTTAATCGGCCTGTGGAAACGCGTACAAAACTTCAGCATTTCTTGAGCGTGCACTTCCTGCTAGCTTTTTGGCTCGGACTTTTTGCAGGCGTCTTTTCTTTCTTCACGGTATTAATTGTAACGGGGCGCGTCGCGGAGGAATTCCTAGGCTATTCGCAACTGCTTGAGCTCTTCATATTTCTAATTGCGGCTGTAGCCGGAACCTACGCGTGCGCTCGTATCGCCAAGGAGACACCGCTCTTTGCGTCTGCGTGCTTGGGCATCCCACTTGCGTTCTTCATGTTCATCGGCTTCACAGTCTCAATGGGTACCCCGGATTGGTATTTCCAACTGAGGGGAACGTTAATTCTATTAGGGTCGGTAATCGGCTACCTGCTAGGAACGCCTAGAGCCTTGACGCATATACGTATTTGGCTGAAGCATTGGCACGCCAAATTCACAGCGCGAATAGAACGTTTGACGGTACGGACGAGAGTTCTCAATCGCATGCGTTCAGTCTTAGGCGGCGCGCTATTTGTGGTGGTCCTTGTGTGCTTTACGATTCTGGTATCTGCTGCGATTCTGACAGTCCTGCTCTCACTATTTATCTACGCGTTCTCCTCCTTTACTTAGTGCGGTGCCGCTCGCGAACAACGCGCTAATCGTCCATATAAAGTTCTAGAACTTGACTTGTCCGGTTTCCGGACTTCCCAGGAGTTAGCATAATACAGGGAAACTTTCGTAGTATGCTGTTCACAACCGTAGGCCTTTTCTGTTGACTTACTCCGGAGTTATCTGTGAATTATCGCGCCTTCGTTCTCATTCTCGTTTTCCTTACCATCGCCACAAACGCCAGCGCCACGAAAAATGGCGAACACCGAAAATCCGCCGCGAAACAAATGGCCAAAGAATTTTCTAGCCTTGGAGTGAAGAAAATATACGTACCCGATTTTTGTGAGGGACCTTCGCAACCCAGTGCGCGTGGGGCATTTTTTGCAGCAACTTTTTCCGAATTGCTTGCGGGAAGGAAAAAAGATTTCGCCGTCGTAAGCCGCACGGATGCCCATCGCTTTCTCCACGAAAAGAATCTGACCGACTGTGACCTCGTCAGACCCGAAGTTCTCTCCGATTTTTCCTCAGAGTTCAGCGTCGACGCCCTGTTATCCGCAGCCCTCGCGTTCGACAAGTCCTCCTACACGATGGATTTTGTCTTGACGAACCTCTTGGGTAAGCAACTAACGCATTCCCATTACACTGAGCCTCACGATGCAGAAACCGAAGCGCTGTTCCCAGCGACAGCTTCTCCTTCGGGGTGGCCGTTCTACTTCGCCGCGCTCGACGGCGTCACTGTACCCAAAGGTGTATATATGCCCAATCCCCCATACCCGGAAAACCTCCGAGGCCGGGTCTCTGGAGTTGTTCTGGTCTCCGCTCTGGTCACTGCTAACGGACAAATTGACCAGGTCCGTGTCGTGCAGGGCTTGAACCCGGATATAGACAGCGTTGCTATCGACAAAATGCAATCTTGGCGCTTTGTGCCAGCGAAGAGTCCAGATGGCTCTGTCATACCTGTCCGGACTTTATTCGAGTTTTTCTTCCACACGAACTAGCTGCTGTCAATCTCAACTCCTGGTAAACGCAAATCGGAAACATAGGTACTATGAGCCACAACCCAATGTCTTTCGCGGGTAAGCCAACTGCGCTTTCGGGAACCTGTTACGAACCGCGTCAGTCAAGTCGATGGCAAAGCCCTCTGGTGGGGAAACAAGTCGAATGCGGTAGTAGTCCGTGATGCCCTTGTAAAGCTGCCCGCCGCGCTGCGTCACATGTTCGACCCGTCCCTCCGTTAGCTCGTATCGCCGTTGCGGGTCGCCTTCGGTGTTCTCCAAAAGCGAAAATCCTCCTGTTTCGACCGCGAGGTTGAATACGGTTTCGGAATTGGGGTCCATCGAGGCTGTGGGCAAGAGCATACCGCCCGGAGCGGGGGCGGGTGCAACTCCTGTGCGGTAGATGCCCTCATAGAATCTGCCAAATTGGAACGCGAAAAGCCGAATCCCCGCCGTGGTTAATATCTTGGCCACTCGACCGTAGTTAGGCTCTTCGGGTTTAATCCCCATCGTCAAAAGAAGGATGGAGTCGCCCACCCGCTGAGGTTGCAGCCAGCCCGACGCTTCGAGAATGGTGTCCAACACAGATTTAGACTGCCCCTTCTCTTTGACAGGCGAGGACGCGTCGTCGATGGCGGAGAGCAGCGCTTCGCGAGGCGCGCCAAAGGGTACATCGTTTCGCGGGCCAACCGCCGTCAGAAACGCGAACGAATCTACGGGCCGCCCGTTTGTCACGATCGCTCTGAGAACGCTGGTCTCCAATTTGTGCGCCGCCGGGTTCACGTTCTTTCCGTTCTCAACCACGAGGACGATGCGCCGAGGAGCAGTATCAGCAACTACAGAACGGATGGTGAGTACATCTTTTCCGTGACGTGCGATGAAAGCGTCCCGAGGAATGTTACGTAACAGAGCCGCGTCCGGCATAACAACGTTGACTGGCACATCCACATCACAGGATTGATTTTGTGCAACGGTACTAGCTGAGAAGAAGAACAAAAGCAAATAGCCAAGGTGTAGTCGTCGCATTCGCGTTCACTGTCGGCGAGTATAACAGTGCGTTTTTGCGAAGAATCAAATCTCATCCTTGCACGCTACGTCCTGGTAAACGCGGTAACCGTCCACATGGGTACGCCACTTGCCCGGTTTGGCGACTTACCATGGCACAAGTTGACATACACTCACTGACTGATGGAGGTGGTCCAATGAACTGGAACAAATGGGTTCGGCAGACCCACCGCTGGCTATCCATTGCCTTCACGGTGGCCGTCATCGTCAATGGCGTCGCGGTGGCACAGAAGAAGTACACGGCCTCGCTGGGCCTCTTGGCGGTATTCCCGCTCGCCTTGCAATTTTTCACCGGTCTGTACTTGTTCGTGCTGCCGTATGCCGCGAAATGGCGCAGCGGCTCACGCGCCGACTGAACGGACGGCCCGCAGCGCGACGAAAGACCGCTCTGAACGGTACGTTCGGGCCGATACATAGAACGCTAGTCAGTAGGTCCTGATTAACGCGGTAATCGCCGAAGTGGCTCATAGTACCGACGCGGACGGTCACGAAACCCTTTAATTCGCTAGGACGTGCAAGACGACAATCACCAGGATGACACCGGCGGTCAGTGTTGTAGCAGCGATGAAAAGGGAAAACAAGTGCGCACGGACCAAGGCTAACGATTTCCGCGATGTAAGCGGCAGAACCATGTCGCGGTTGTAGCTGCGTAACAACTCGGCGCAGCCGCTGACAAGTACAATTAACGGCAGACCTAACAACAGAAACCATAACGTCCACATCCGGCCTGCGTACCACATGACTAGCTGCTGAGCGCTGCGAGCGGGTTCGTATTGCAGCGGCTGGAGATTGCGCAACACGAGCGCAGTCATGAAGAGAACAGCGGGAAAAATGAGCACCAGTTCCATGACGGCGATGACGCGAATGCGCATGGCGCTTTATTCCACAAAGTACTCGCAGATGTCAAGTCCTGGGAAACGCGGAAATCCCCCAAGTACGTATCAATCCTTCGGCTATCAAGGTTGGGCCGGTACTATGAGCGGCCTTTCCGATTTGCGCGTTTCAAGGTTCATTTCACAAGCCCCTCGCCGCTTGCGTCAGCCAATAGACAGGCGGCCACGCGAGCCTCCGAAGGCATGAACGCGTAGCTCGTCCTCAACGACTTCGGCGAGAAGTTTGTTCAACATTGGCAGGGTTGTGCTGTCGAATCTTTCCGACGCCTCACGGTCTTCCCAGAAGGTGTAAACATAAATCAGATTCCCGCTGTCTGACACGATGATGAGATGGTCGAGGAAACCCCGCTGCTTTCGGAAAAGTGGGACGACTTCATTTTCCATTTTCTTCAGGAACAGGATGACGGACTCTGACTTAAAACACAGAGAAACCTTACGAGCGTACATAGGTGACTCTCTTTCCTCAGCAAGAGAGCCGGTTCAGGGGCACGGTAACTAGTCTCGAAAGCCTGAGCGCGGCCTCGAATCGTGTGGTTGCGAAAATCTCGGCTAGAAACGGCCTGAGGTTAGCAAATAAGACCTCGACAGGAATGTTCAATATTGGACATTCAGCAGCCGCACAAATCTCTAACATGCCGCGTTTAACGACGAGACCGAACACGGGAGCCCTGAGGGCCCGGGAGGTTGGAGCCATGTATCGCAGATTGCCTTTCGATGCACATCGCAACAGTATAGAGAAAGAAGCACGGGACCTTCTTCATGCCGTACGGCGGCGGGACGCCGCCGCATTTGGAAGATTTCAATCCTACGACCCTTTGGCTGGCTTGCTCGCACCAAGAATTGACGATGCTCTCTACATAGTTGCTCGCGAGTACGGCTACAGTAGTTGGCAGAAACTAAAGGAATGTCTCGGCTCCTGATTCACGCGGTTACCGCCGAAGTACGTACAGGCCCGAACATATCCGGCTTGCGGGCAAATCAGGGACTATTCGCATCCCTTGACTGAGACAACTGTTGGCTTAGGATTTATTGTTTTTGTTTCGCCAGCCCGGAGTTTTAGCTTTTTCTTCCACTGAATCCAGCACTCATTGGTGTACCCAGATACGTACATAATGTAGGACCCGGGTTTTTGAGGAGGCAGAGTAAATATCTGTCCTGCCCCAGCAACGATTGCCGCCACGGATTCACCATGGGGAGCGGGGTATAGAGTAATGTTAAAAGGACGACCTTTTCGCGGCGGAAGTTTTCGGTCGTCAATCGTGCCCGTAATAGTCGCGCAAGTTTGTCCCTGACAGTGGGCTTTTTCGTTTCCTTTGGAAACTTCCTGACAAACCACGCGCCCACCCGAAGACGCGGAACCGATGGCAACGGAGAAGCACACCGCAAGCGAGAAGAAGAAAAGCCGTTCGGGACTCATCTAAACAAAATTTATGCAGTAGAGGACGAATGCTCAAGACTTTTTTGCAGCCACTGCGGAGATGTAGTTAACTAACGGGAGTTTTGGTGACCAAGGTGCCGGTAAACAGCGGTGCATTTACCCACCTGTTGTATTCAGACCGAACCATTGCAAACAGGGCCAGCCGAGGTTAGAGTGCCCCACGCGGCCTTGGCTCCAAATATCATCTTCTGCAAGTCAGCCAATGAAAAGAGAATCCAGATGGAATCAACCAATCGAAGTCTCATGTGGCATGGCATGTTTCTATTTCTAATTGGCCTGTTGACCGGCTTTGCCGAGACGCATTTTGCTAACACGCGCATGGGGCTTGCCGCGCACTTGGAAGGTGTTATGAACGGTACATTCCTGATTGCGCTGGGAGCCGTCTGGACCGAAGTGAGGCTGTCGCCGCGGACTAAAGGTATCGCGAACTGGACAGTCCTCTACGGCACTTACGGAAACTGGCTTGTAACCTCGATAGCCGCAGTTTTTGGAACGGCGGTCCTTTCGCCAATCACTGCAGCAGGCCATAGTGGCAAACCGTGGCAGGAAACCACTGTGATGCTTGGGTTCCTCTCAGTCGGCGTTGCAATAATCCTCGCATCGGTACTCGTCCTCTGGGGGCTTCGTGCCAAAGGATTGCCGTGAGAAAGTTTCTCCGACGAGCAGTCCACTCTCCGTCTAAGTCCCGGGAAACGCGCTAACCTTCCAAGTTCGTACTGAAACGAACCGACAAATCGGCCGTTACTTAGGGATGGACGAATGCTCTTCGTCCATTTCGTCTGCGATATCTATCAACTTACGAAAAGAGGCTTTTAAGGCGTTAACGTAGACTACTCCGGCCTTGTCTGTCAGGATTTCAGATGGTTCTTTCATGAAATATCTTCTGAGTTCGGTAAGTGGGTGTTCGATTTCTTGATAGAGATATTTAATCGAGTCGTCGGAGTCCACGGTGAACCCACGCTCCTTCAAGAGATTCTCAAACTGGTTGAGCGAGATTTGCAGTTGATTGACCGCTTGCTTGGCAACCATCACATTCGAGTTACCGCGAACTTCCCCAACTATTTTCTCGAAAGAATAAGCAACCTCGTCGAAGGCTCTCTTGAAATTTGTCTGAGGGGCTTGTGGTTCAGGGATATTTGCTTGCGTCGCTTGGTCCATGCGAAACAGTACGATAAAGCGTCCTGCAAGTCTGCCCAAAAGTGAACAGTCCTGATTAACGGATAATCGTACAAGTAGGTCCCAGTACGAGCTAGGAAGAAACTTTTTTGGCGCGACGAATTTACGGCGGGTGTAGAATGGCTCGCAAGGAAGGCAGTCGGGCCGATGCCTCTACCACCGCAGCAACAAGTTCGATACCGTCGGGTGCGCGTTCGTCGGCGTCGCCACTTGCCATCGGAACGCCCTCGCCACGTTATGCTAAGCGTCTTGCTTGGTACGTGTATCGGGCTTCTGATGACCTTGAACTTCATCCGCGAGTACGAACAGAAACCTTCCGAGGTAGTTGTGTACTGCGACGCGGCAGGCACGAAGTACGTAGCAACTCACTGCTCTTTAAACCCTTGAACGTTGTGCCGTTGACCAGACATGCGCGATTTAAAAGTGGCTCACAGTACGTCCTTTAGTGCCCGGTCGAAGCAGTTCGATGATGTTTGCTTTTCTTGGCTTTCTTCGTCTTCGCGTTCTTTTTGAGTTGTTCATTCTCCTGCTTTAGCGCGGCATTTTCTTGGGTCAAGGCATCGACACGATTGCCTAGGTCGCCACTCTCCTTCACCAACTCCGCCACATGCGCTTTCAGTTGTTCATTTTCTTGACGCGCTTTTGTATCCTCGCACCCTATCAAAGTCAAACCCGTGAGCGCCGAGAGTAACAGGGCAACCATGATGTTCTTACGCATTATTCCTCCTCATTGTTTTTGCGCTGAATAGGGGAATCGGTTAGGCACGCCGAGCAATTCAATTCATGGCCGATGTGTTCCAGCCTGCCTTCCGATGTCGTGACCCAATGTCGGTCAGCCCACGGTGGATTGTGGCGAACGTGCTGTTGATGGCCGCATTCAAGCGCAGCAATCCAATCCAATCGTTCATCCAAGTGAAAACCGACGATTTTTCGCGGGAACCCCTGAAACTTTCTTTGCGGTTTCACGACTTACTTTCTGGGATGGGAGTTCCATGTTAATACACCTACGGGGACACAGAGCAATTAGCGCTTCGGCATCGCTCTTGGGTGCACCCGTCACATCCCAATTCGGCAAAAACTGATAGCTGTAATGAATGCAAACCACGACAAAAACTGTACATGACCGAAACTGCGAACGCGAAGATATATCCATTCGTTGCTGTCAGGCATTCCATCGGGCTCTCGCAACCTGTAGCCCCGCCGCAACGTTCGACCAGCAAGGGTACTTAAATGACGTACGCGATAACCTGTTGCCCGGTATCGACCTTGACGATATCCGACCGGACTTCGAATCGGGAGCTGGCCATGAACTCGAAGGCAAGATGCGTGCACCGCACTCGTCTTCGGCCCTTGCGGTAAATGTGTTCGGAAGGTGGCGTCGGGACCCCAGCTCATTGCGCATTTGTGGTCACACTGGTTTTGAGTCTCTGAAATTCGAACAGCAATGCCCAACGGGCCTGAAGGGCACAGCGCCGCATCTCGATGTACTTGCAGTCACACCGGAAGCCGTAGTGGCCGTGGAATCAAAATGCCTTGAGCCCCTTCATTTGAAGCACATGGACTTTAGCCCAAGCTACTTAACGATTACGGACAAACGTGCTGACAGTTCTTTCTTCAAGCTTGTCCTTCGTCCACGCGAAAGCCGTTACGAATTTAGAAGACTGGAGGCCGCTCAATTGGTTAAACACTATCTTGGCCTCATCAATTGTTGGCCGGACAAACGAGTTAGCCTGCTATACGCATACTGGGAACCGCAGAACGCCAACGAGTTCGCCGAGTTTACTGAGCATAGGAAGGAAATCGACAAGTTCCAGCAACTCGTAAGCGCCGAGTCTAGCTTTGCTTTCAGAGCTGTTTGCTACCGCGAATTGTGGGCGGGATGGGACAATTCAGAGACTCCGATATGGATGCAGGACCACTCGCTGGCCTTGCGAAAACGCTACGACTTGCTGGTCTAACTGTCGGGGACCTATTTTTCACTTTACATGTTGGGTTGAGAATCCAGTTTCTCAAGCGTCGTGTTTATTGTGGTGGTCTCGCCCGGGGTGATTGTCAGAGTTCGTTCCCAAGTCTTAAAGCCACCCTTCTCGAACTTAATCGCATGGTCTCCAACTGAGAGGTGTAGTGTCGTTGGAGTATTACCAACATATTTGCCATCGACGCTAATCTCAGCACCCTCAGGGTCGGACTTTAACTCAATTGTCGCGACGGCAGTGTCCGAAGGAAGTCGTAGCCAAACTCTTGGTGGCGCATGAGCGAGACATCCTCACATTGCAGACCGAAGTCAACGCTTTGAAAGCCGAACTGGCTCAACTCCGAGCCGTTGTGCTCGTGGATGTTGTCGGGCAGTAAGCTATCGTGAGGTTTGGTCGGAATGGGAGAATATGGCGAACCCGGTATGGATGCGGGGCCACTTGCAGTCATTGCGCAAACGATATGATTTGTCGCTTTAAACTCACTTCTTTACATCTACGTGTTGGGTGCCGTTGAGCAACGAAGCGATAGCCTTCTCCGTCACGTCGCCAATAACACGCTCCATTGGATACGGGTTCGTCGATACTTTACTGTCGTGCTGTCTGAACTCCAGAGTTTCCCACAGCTTCTGTCCGTCCGAAGAGCGAAACAGCGTGTACTGAATCCGCGAAATGTTTTTCCCGCCCTTGCCGTACCACCAGCTACCCTTCTCTTCCTGATAGTTGAGCACGTCGATGAGCAATACTGCATCGCTTCCTAAAATCTGCGCGATTTTCTTTAGCGCATCGGTATTAGCGATACCCGTTTGCGTAAAGGTCGTGACGAATTGAGAGTAGTCCGATGTCGCCGATTTGGACTGCAACAACGAAGCGGTTTGGTCAGCGGAAATAAGTTTAATTGCAGCACTTTGAACCTTGAATTTGCTCGCGAAAATGTCGGCAGACATGGTTCGTGCTGCGCTTGGCGCGTTCGCCCCAAGCGGTGGAAGTATAGCGATAGAATTAATACTGATTCGAGACAGGAAGTCGGCTTGGTGGGGGGCTAGTGCCGAACTGGCATTCGCCGCGATAAACAGAAGAGGAGCGGCCAATAACGGAAGCCTGAATTTGGTGCGAGTCATGTCAACGAGACACTACCTTCTCAATTTTATCTATCTCGTACTCCAAGTCCCTCAGCTCTCGGTCCTGCTGCGCCTTTTCCTCTTAAGCCGCACTCGTTTCTTCAACAGCCTTTGGAGGAAATGTTCATCGCGAATGCGACCCTGCTGGTCGTTATACTTAGGCTTCGCAATTCTTACAATCGCGGTTTCTAGGTCTCGGAGGAATTTAAGATTCTCCTTCCCGATAATGAAGAGGCTGGCGGTATTCCAAACTAGTTTCTTGTTCTTCGAGTGGCCTTTTAATCTCCAATAGATGTTGGTTCCCAATCCTACGCGAACGAGCTTGTCATTTTGATACAGCGCATACACACCGGCGCGCTTTTTCAGAATGCTTGCTAGCTCCATCTTGATTACTTCAAAAGATTCGCGCTTTATCCCGTCAAGGCCAAAATGGATAAGACTTCCGCGTTTGATTTTGTGTGCTAATGTTCGCTTTGCCATAGTGTCGATTCCTTGACTGTATGGAGCGCACTGTATTCCCTAATCATCATCAGAGTCAATGACGCGCCGCACGGGGAGCCGCATGACAATCAGTTATCCCGCTTGCCCGATTGCGACCGGTACGCCGCCTTCGCATACCTCCAGCCCCAAACCTTCCACCGCCACGGGCTACAACCACACACAAGATTTCGATAGCTCATATCCGCAGAAGACTTGGTCCGGGTTACTATATCTTCGTCAGGAGGTGCCCTTGCCCCGCCCGGTAACTCTTACAATCATCACCAGCATTGTGCTCGCTTCCTGTGCCGCGCTCGTTGCGCAGCAAACTACGAAAAGAATATTTCTGTCGCCCAAATCCACCATCACCACGTCCGAGGTCGCGGAAGGGTTTGCGAAGTACTGCCCTAACGTTGTGTTGACACAGAACCAAGCGAAAGCGGATTACGTCTTAGAGGCTGCTGAGACCGTCTCGGCGGACGAAGGTAGTACGTATAGGCATTGGCACTTCACTTTGTTCAATCCAGATGGTGATGTGGTTCTAACTACTCACCCGGAGACTCACTTCACCCACAAATTTAAGCACCACTTCGAGTCCGTCTGTAAATTCGTGAACAAGTGATGCGGACTTACGACCAAGACGGAACGGACCTGAACGCGAAACTTCTGGCGCGCGAGAATCAAAGATGAGCTTCCGCAAGATTGCTCGTGAAGCAGTTGTCTTCATGTTGCTTGGACCAATCGTCGTGGGCATTGCCTTTTTCGCTTTTATGGAAAGCAGCGCTGATTCCAAGGCAAAAACACGCGCAGCAAGCGCGGTTAATGCTGAGGATGTTTCGCTCAAACCGATTGGCTATCAGGCAGGCAAGTCAGTTGCCGTTCCTTTGACAAACGGCACAAAACTACAAGTCCTTGATTGCGCTCAGGTCCACCCATCCGAGGCTTCACAATCCGAGAAACGCGAGATGGCCGGTGTTCTCGGCGACGACTGTGTCTATTTTTATGACGAATACGCGAAGGGACCTCCTGAAATACGGCGGCACGCTAGCTGGTGTCAACCTCGGTGACACAAATCAAGTTGCGATTGAAAAAGAATACTGGAAGGCGTTCACGAAAGCGAAGCAGGAACTGCTGGTCGAAAACGCGATGGAATCGACCTTTTTGAGCTTGTGGGGTTTCCCTGTGGGAATCATTGTGTGGATTTTCTATCGGCTCGTGCAGTTCGCGGTGAAGGGATAAGGCAGGCGGTGCTTCCCAAAATCCTGCCTATGCGTTTGACGTTGGATGTACTTCTCGATGATTGACCAACCATTAGATTGAACAAGAATCACAGCGACGATTCCGGCAGCCACACCCATCGCGCCTCTGGCGAAGCCGTCGCTGGTTTGAGCGCTGGGGTTAGCTTTGTCACTCATTGGCGCACGTCGTCACGGAGTCCGAAATTCGTGTCTCCGGTTGTAGTAATAGGGCACCGAAGCGACCCAAAACACGAGGGCAGGCAAAGAAACTGTTAGAAGCGAGCGGGCGACCAACAATAGAATACCCAGCACGCCGAAGGTCCGCTTCTTCAACAGCCCTATCCCGGTACCGAGTGTGAGCAGGATTTGTCCGCCAAAATATCCTGCAAAATAAGCTTGGTCTTCCCCATTCGCGCTCAACCAACGCTGATACAGCTTCTGGTTTCCAGTTCCTTCCAGATAGCCTTGGAGAAAGCCACTCGAAAATCCACTATTCGTCGGAAGGAAAGCGCATCCAAGGAGGAAACAGAGAAGCACCCCGAGAACAACCGCCAACCAGCCTTGGAATCTTCCCCACCGATACGGCAGCGGTTTACGTTCCTGCTGCTCTTCGTTTGCCGGAAGCGGTTCTGGTTCGCGTTTCGCAACGAGAGGAATGGACGGAAGCGACTGCCCACACTTGACGCAGAAGCGTGAATCATCAGGCAATTCCGTACCGCACTTGTTGCAAAACAAAGTCAGCCTCCCCGCCCCGTCTGTTAACCCTTATCGGGTGAATCTACTCCCGATAACATAACTCAATTCACCGATGCCTCTACCCCGCAGGAAAAACTATCTCGTGCCCCTATGGAGCCAAAGCCACCTTCGGCATTGGCGCGGCCTTGTAACCCCACGGACAGCCAGACGCACCTTGGTAGGTCCAAACGAATCTGTTCTCGGAATTACGCATAACTGAAAAATCTGTCGCCTGACAACCCTTGATTCCCAACGGTATTTTGTAAGCGACTAGAAATCTGACAGCAGTATGGTCCCCTACGTTCGGTCGTCCACCCATTAGAAGCGCCAAGGAACACGATGCCGTAGATTTACCACTTTTCCCAAGGACGGCCTTGGCCTCGTCGTCAAAGGCGATGACGTTATCTAGTATGCGAATTCCGCTAACCGACACGTTTGACGGAGTGCACGCTGGACGAAGGTCATGGATAGCGTAGTTACTAAGATTTTGAATCGTGAACCGCGCCGTGAACGGGTCGCGCGGGTCTAACACCACATCGCGCTCGACCACGACCATGGGTATCAGCGCGAAAACCGTGGTGATTACCGCGAGAATAAAACCGACAACCGCAATCGCTTGCCCCGGACTTAATGCCCTCCATTTGCGCCGCCAGCCCGCGTGCTGCCAGCAGGGGCCTTCGCCGGGCTGGACTTTTCGTTTGCAGGGTTCGTGGTTTGGTTTAACAAACGTACACGTTGGCGGGATGGGGTTGATGGGCTGGTTCATATTGCGGAGGATAAGTCTTTCGGGAGTTTGATACCATAGAAATCTCAAGGGGAGCTAGGTGCAGTACAAATCTGGCCAATCCATCATTGTGAAAATCTCTGGCGTCCCCACGGAAGCCACCATCAAGGCTGTGCTAGAGACCACCGAAGGGCGGAAGTTCATCGTAGACTTCGGCAACCAGCAAGTAGCGACGGTTGCGGAGCGGGACATCGTGAAAGACTGAGTGGTTGTACCTCGGCGTTCAATGAGCACACCGTCTGGGCGTTTTTATCGCAACCCCTCTGCATCCTCTTTCCTCAGTTGTTCCATCAGGTTGTGGCGCACGATAAAGCTGATGCACCTGTCGGTATATATGCCATAGTAAAACTCCGTAGCGGCGCGATATGCATCTGAATTTCCGGGGTCAACTGCTTGGCAATCGGCCATCTCATGGTGCCTGGTAATGATTTCTGCCAGTGGTAATTTTGCACTCGGAGTCCGATTCTTCATACCGTCACTAACTCGGGCGGTCTCAGCCTTCATATATTCGGTTGACATCTCCGAGTTGTACCACACAGCACGGTCTGCTCGGCACGTCTCAAGTGTAGGTGCATGCTGTTGCGGTTTTGCGTGCACTGGGCTTGAGAAAACTAACAACACGCCAATGAGATATCTCTTCTTTGACATTCCGCCCTCCGCTTCACCGGGGTATTGTACATGGAAGAGCCTTAACCCGTTTTATACTCGGACGTAGAAGATGTGCTTGAATTACAAAACTGCGGCGACTCGAATTTTCCACAATCCACCAATATAAGGCCCTTTCGCTCGGCGAAATCCACGATAGAATCTCGCGCGACATGAAGACCCTCGTGTACTGGGTTGCCGACATTCTGCTGGACCATCCCTGCTATTCGATTCGCGCCAAAACCAAGCAGGAAGTCCTCGAAGTGTTGTCCAACGCCGACCGAAGCATCTTTAGCGAGCCGCGAGAGGTCGTGGTCGAATATGAGGACGCGTTCGACCTGATGCAGCAATGTTTGTGCGAGCACGGATTGTTGGCGGAGGGAATCAGGGTGGATGAGAGGGAGACGGCGAATTGAATCGTCAGCTGGTTCTGTTCAATAGCTGCCAAAAAAGGGCAATGGTATTCGGGCCGTTTCCAGCGTAGTGGTTGTTGGCGTAAGTGTAGACCTGAACTCGTTTCGAAAACTGTCGGAATATCTCGGCCCACTTTGCTAGGTCGTCACGCTTGTCCACGATGGTCTTGTCCCATGTCCGAGTTAGTTTCTCGATTCCCTTGCGGTCGCCGAGAAATCGCACGTAAGCAAAATCTGCGGTAATGAAATCGAACTTCTCTCTGTATTCCCACGGGCGAGGCATAAATGATGTGTCCGTCAACGCCAACGCTACTTTGTATTCCCGCAGCAATCCCACCAACTCTGAATTCAGCCAAGGTTTGTTTCTGATTTCGACCGCAAGCTTGTGGCCGTGTGTTTCCGTGGTGCGCCGAAGAAACAATCTCAATCGCCGGAAAAACTCGTCCGGGCCGTTGAACTCGTACTTGTTGAAGTGCGGGAACTGAAACAGCAGCGGTCCCAGCTTCTCTCGCAACAGTTCCATCCTCCCCACGAACTCATCAAACTCCGCGTCGCAATTCACCAGCATATTTGTGTGGGTGACGATTTGCGGAACCTTAGCGGCAAAGATGAAGTCGGGCGGAGTCTTCCGATACCAACTCTCGACGGTGGATGCAACGGGCGTCCCGTAATAGGTCGAATCAATCTCAACGGTTCTGAACCGGGAAGCGTAGTGCGTCAAATAATCGCTTGATTTCATCCCGACCGGATAGAAACTATCCGCCCAACCCGCTGCTGTGAACGCGGACGTGCCAAGCAAGATGCGCGAATCGCTCAGCTGTCTAATTTCCGGTTTGCTGGTTTCGGTTTCATTCGCACCGAACAAAGACGCTTGGCCGATGATGCGCTTGGATTTCACGGCGGGATTTCCGTCATTTACGCGCTCTCCTTGCAGCCGGGGTAATCAGGATGCGACGTGGCGACATCATACCAAACCCCGGGCCTCTCAGAGGGCTTTAAAGCTACTCGGATTACGGGTATGTTCTCTGCTTGCGAGCCGAGGAGAAGCACAATGGAACTGCCCAGCATACTGAATTGGAAGATAGACGCTTCTGACGTCATGAAGACCATTCAAGAATCAAACAACAAGCAGATGGCTGAGGTGAAGGCTCTAACGGAGAAAATTGAACCGGGCGAGTTTACGCGCAAGGACCTCATCTTTTTTGCGTATGTCCAATTAATCCCGCTCCTCCTCACCGCGAATGTACACGCCAGTCTTCGGACGACTGACTTATTGACGCAGATTCAGAGTTTGAATATTCGTCTTGAGTGGCTGACGAAGTGGCTCATCATTTTAACGGTCGGTCTTATTGCTTTGACCGTGGGTCTATTAGTTGCCACGGTGGCCTTGCTTAAGCATTAGCTCCAATTGGATTGGCGGGAACAATATTCGCTCCCGAGCACTTTCAGATTCTTGTTGTCAAGGGGGGCGGGACTCGGAAGAAAATAAGCCTTGACATGGCCCCCGACGTGCTGTAGAATGGTCTTTGTAGTACTAGTCCATCGCGCCGTCTACGGCGTGACGCTCATTGATAGTCGTGGTCGGGGGCGTGATAGTCAAGTACCGACACCTTGCCGCTGGCGGGATGCACAGCGCGAGCCGACACAAGGTCGCTGGCAGCACTTCACACCTTGAAGCCAGCAATCCCCACCAACAGGTCGCGGGACCATCCAATCACGGCGCAGTTGCGCCTAGATAATTTGGATGCTCCCATGGCGAAGACCAAGAGTACCCCGCAGTCCTTTCAAACGTCCGGCACAAGCCCGACGCTTTCTCCATCTAGTTCTCTCACTATCTCGGAGTATGCGGAAATCTTCGGCTTTACCTCTGCTGCGGTAATCGAAGCTATCCACCGTAATCGCCGGATAATCAAGAAAGACTTCTACAACATCACCGAACTTGCGGAGCGCTGGAGTTGCAGCCGCGCCACCGTGTACACCATTTTGGAGGAGTCCGAATTCAAGAGCCTCAACGTGGCTTCGAAGACCTCCAAGCAGCGCGACAGTTGGCGAATTCCCGCATCGGCGGTGGAGCATATCGAGTGCCGCCGCTCACGGGCGCTGGGTTCGAGCGAAGAGGCGGCTTGACGGCGTATAACGTTTGTTATACACTATCCACATGGTCAAGAAACTCATCGCGATTCGCATCAAAGAGGGTCACCAGCTAGAACTGGAGCGGCTCGCCAAAAAAGAGGATGAGACTGTCAGTTCTCTCATCCGCCGAGCCATTGAGGAATTTCTCGCAAGAAAGAAGGGCATCGATGGTCATTGATATTCGCTACCAAGAAGTAAAGGTTCGCCGCCCCAATCCCCACCTTTATAAGGGGGAGGACAAGTACACAGGCACGGTGACGTATTCGGTCGTCGGCACAGTGAACCGGGAGCGCGTCCGCATGGCCCTCGGGACCGAGGAAAAGAAGGTCGCCATTCGTCGAGTAGGGAAGCTTGAGCAAGCCTGCGCCGAGGGCGCGAACTCCGCCTTGTGGCACGAACTGGAAGATTCGCTACCGTACAAGACATTCAAGTGGTTCGCGGACCGAGCAGGCTTTGTCGCGACACCGAAGACGGCGACCACCACAGCGAGGCCGACGTGGCAAATGTTGTGCGACATCTTCGAAGCCGAAATGCAGCGACTCATTGATAACAAGGCGCGCGGAGCATCCTCGGAAGAAGGCACGATGTCCCCAACCACCCGCGACCGCTACCGCCAAAGCGTCCGCCACTTCGCAGCATTCCTCGGCGACCCCAGCACGACATTGGAAGATATCAAACCCTCCACAATTGAGTTGTTCAAACTGGACCGGCGTAAAAAGATTTCCGTACTCAAGCAGTCCCGTGGCGGCACGAGCATCGCGCTAGACATCGCAATCCTCCACCGCATGTTTGCTCTCGCGGTTAAAAAGGGTTTGATGTTGCAGAAGCCCATCGACCTGCAAAATGAGTCCAAGCCGGGTAAGAACCCGAAGAATGGCGCGCGCCCGTTCACAGCCGAAGAACTTGGAAAGCTGCGTAAGGTGGCCGATGACGACCTCTTCATGTTCCTGTTGCTCCGCTGGACTGGGCTACGCGGTTCCGACACAGTCAGCCTCCGCTGGAGCAACGTGCATTTCGACCGTGGCGTGAACGGCGAAATCGAAGTGCTGACGCAGAAACGCACAAAGGTAGCCATAGTCCCGCTGAGCACTGAATTACGCAACGCGTTGGAAGACCTGCATCGGGTACGTAAACCGAAAAGTGATGAGCAGATTTTGTGGAACCCAGAGACCGGGAAGCCTTTCACCAGCCGCGCACGAATGTATGAACGTGTGCGTAAGATGGGTCTCCGGGCAGGCATAGGGCGTGCTACTCCACACTTTCTTCGCGATACATTTGCTTGCGATATGCTGGCACGCGGTGCGGCCATCTACGACGTTGCGAAGATGTTGGCCGATACCGTGGACACCATCGAGAAACATTACGCGCAGTTCGTTCCTGCCGCTCGCGATGCGGCGCAAAGCCTGATGGACCGTGGCGTCGGCATCGAAGAACGCGCCAAGTTGGTAAAGCAGCGTGGCAGGAAAGTGGTTGGGATTCGCTAATCCCTAGAATTAGATTCGAATCACGCTGACTCCAATCTTTCTGACTAATACGACACGTCTGACGCTTCGTACTCCACTTGACACCTCACCAACCTGCCCTATTCTCACGGCTAGAGGCCCTTCTGAGATTGGCCTTGGATGAAGGAGTTGAAGGACGTGCTAAAACTAATCAAGAAATCCTATTGGCTGTTCATTGTCGTGGCTCTTGCCACCCTAACCCTGCCGTTTGCTAGCCGAGAGCAGGCTTCGAAATTTCGAGGTGTGAATTACATTGTGTTGTCCAAAGCCTGCGGCGATGGACTCGACCAAGACTCCGCTTGCGGTGCCTGTATTCGCGCCGGAATTGCGCTCACCAAATATGCTTCTTGCGGCCATGTGTGCGTCAAACTACCAAACGGTCTAACTGCCAACGACGTAATCCTCGTACCTTCTGGGGCCGAGGGTGATAACCCAACGACTGGCTCGTACAAGAAGTGCGGAGCCCCATATGCGCCGTGTTTGGGCTGGGACCGATATGAGGGGAACGAGTGGTACGCGGACACTCACATGATATGCGGGAGATTCAAAAATTGGAGCAATGACAGGAACCGAGTCTACAGCGTTCAAGTGAGCCAAAAATAAAGGCACCGGAGTTTCGTCAACGAAGGTGGAAACTAAATTGCCGATGTTCGCGTCTTCGCGCCGTCACGGAGAGTGTTTTGACAGCACCACCGGAATTGGAATCTCGGATTGCTGAACTGCAACGTCTCCAAGGTCCTCTTGAGAGTTGTCTCACCGCGCTCTCACCGTAGATTCGACTTGGGTGAACACTTTTCGATGTCGGATATGTCGATTATCAATAACTTACGCGCTTGCAACGCGATTTTCAGAATCCGGCTTACAGGCTCATCCGCCATTTATTTGCATTAAACTCTTTTGTTCTCAATAGTTATCAATTGATTTTTTCTGAAGCGTCTTTGGACTGTGTCCAAAACGTGTCCAAAGCCTTCTCCAAACCTTCACCATTTTCCATGATTCGTCGCCCCCGGTCTCGCAATTCCTTTGTAAATGGCGCGTAGTGCTTCTCGATGGTCTGAATCGTGTCACCGAGCGTCTTCGCCACATCATACGGGCTCGCGCCCTTCTCGAGCATATCCACCGCGAGGGTATCCCGAAAGCGATGAGGGTGAGCGTCAGGGACCCCGGCTCGTTTGCCGAGAGCCACCATTCTTTGATAGAGCCGTGGTCGCGTCATGGGCCTCCCTGTGGCAGGGTTAATCAACACTCTGTCTGCCGGGTTCGGATTCCTAAGTTCCTGCTCCGCTTCTAAGGCAAAAAGCAATTCCTTGTTCAGAGGTACGATTACTTTTTTTCGGCGCTTCTGCGTGAGTCGTTCGATCTCTTTGCGTTCAAAAGATACTTCCCGCCAAGTGAGATTGACAGCGTCAGACCCTCGAAGCGCGGTCCAACGCAAGAGCAAGAAGATGAGCATGTCGGGGCCTGCAAATTTGCGGAGTTTATTAAGAGCATTGCCATCGAAGGGCTGTGCGCCAGCCTCAGGGTTATCCCCGGGTCTGCCTTCCATACGCACCGGATTCCTTGAAACCATTTCGTCTTCAACAGCCACAGTGAACACACCGTGCAAAATTGCCACGTCCAGGGACAAGCCACGACCGCTGCGTGAGAACTTCTTGTTCATGATCTTTGCTCGTCGCCATACTTTGAACGCCTCAATGAATGGGCGGTCCATTTTCTGAACTTCATCGACCCGTCTAAGGTTCAGAAATTCCTCAAAAGATTTCAACGTATGCTCATACCGTTGCCGAGTTGAATTAGCCATTTTGCCAAGACTGATCTGCTGACTCATCCGCATATTGAATGCGGCACGCAGTTCTTTCCAGGTGAATGCAGGCTCGATTTTAGGTTCCTGGTAACCTGCGAACTTTGCCAGCGCTCGGAAAGATTGTGGTGGTAGAAAACGGCGTAATTCTGGCCAGAACCGTGATTCGTTTCCCCTCATAATCGCATTTTCTATTTGGCGTCCCAGATCTGCTGCACGGGATCGGTTTGCAGTACCCAGTGAAATCCGAAATCTTTTCCCGCCGCTATACCCATCCAGGTGGTATTTCGACCCTCTCCCAACCACTGTCATCTTCATCGGAAACACCTCATGCGCTTTTGCTCAATGCGTCGCACGACTTCTTGCGGCACTAGCTTTTTCCCTCGGCGGCCGGGTGCGGCGAAATCGAGCACCTTCTCGCCACGAATTATGTTGTACACCGTTCCCCGCGAGCAACGCCAGCGACTTGCGAGGTCCGCCATCGAAAAGAACGCCTGCATCGGAGCAGGTTCTCCTGTGGAAGCACCCGCCGTCATCTGTCCAGGTGTGGGGACCGTCGTCATCGCTCAAGCGCTCATGCTCCCGCCTTCGCAAAAGCCCGTTTCCTGGGACACCTCAACCGTGACGCCTACTTGGGCAAGCCGATCCATTAATTGCGGAATAGTCCAACCAATCCACCGCTTTGGGTTTTCTAGCGCGTTACACAACTGTTCGAGGGTTGATCTGGCGAATAGTGCCGGATCAATAACAATCGCGTAAGACTCAATGGCTATAGGCGGCTCTTTGAGGTGCCATCCGAGCAGGCGCACGCCTGATGGCAGGAGTGGAATCGTGGTGCGGCGTCGCAAGGCAGCGAGAACTTCACTCCGGCGCTTTCGCGAATTCTTCCAGCAGGTAGGTCGCGTCTTCCGGTAATTGACAGCGGATTCGCTGGCCATGAATAGCCAGCACGCCACCTGCAGCTTCGATGCCCTCGATGACTTGTTCCGCATCTGTCATATTTCAACCTCAATGATTCGCTGGGTCTGTCTTGCAGGAATGGTGTCTGCTGTTGCGGTAGTGACTTGTTGCGTTGGAAGCGGTATATAACCCCCGGTGTCGTCGCAGCAACACTGCAACGCCTCAACCGTGGGTAAAACCTCAAGTTCGGTCGGGAGAGGGTCACCAAGCACGATCCGAGCGGGGCGCCCCTTCCTATCTTCCAGGTTTTCTAGATAACCCTGCTGAACAGCAGCTGTGACTCGTCTTGAGGTAGCCGATTTATCGAGCTTTAGGTACTTCGCCGTCTTGGCGAGTGAAACGTCTGTTTCGCTCTCCAATAAGAACCGGACCGCCTCCACCGTTTCGCGTATGGATGAGACCACCGTTGCGCCCACACCCTCCGAGACAATGGGACCGATGAGATCGTGGACTGCTCCGTAATCATCTAAGGTCGCTACTATTGCGCCTTCTGCATCGCGTTGCCGTGACATCTGGTGGAGAATTGCGTGAGCTTTGACTAGTGCAAGCACGGCTCCAAAATCACGTCGGAGCCTCACCGACACTGCTGGCACCAGTTCCGCCAGTTGG
The DNA here is from genome assembly GCA_963759275.1 of Candidatus Acidiferrales bacterium. Lineage (GTDB taxonomy): Bacteria > Acidobacteriota > Terriglobia > Acidiferrales > UBA7541 > Acidiferrum. The sequence goes on from CAVWYZ010000011.1 coordinate 873,306, forward strand.
ATTGCAAAGGGAATTACGACCCGGTGCTCACTGTGTTCGAGCCAGATCTGCAGGGCTTTCCATGATGTGAGATCTCCCTGCTCTCGCGGATTTTGAGCAAGGGCAAGCAGGACGGCCTTGGTTTGAGTCTGAGTATCTGCAACATGGAGAGACAATAGGCGCGTTTCGTTCTCTGGATGCAGTCTTACGGCGGTCGTCGTAACAATTAGGCCCGTTGGGCCCTCTTTCTCTATGCGGCGTGGCTTAAATCCCTCAGTCGTTTTCTCGACTGTTTCATAAATCAGGCGACCTTCAGAGAGTAGCGACCGGATCAGGTAAGATCCGAAGTCGCTGGAGAGTCCCTCAGCCTCGAAAATTACAAGGAACCTGTTGCTCAGGGTGGCCTCTGTATAGGCGAGGACACGCTCACTCATTCCAGTTAGGCAGTAGACTGCAGATTCTGGAAAAAACTGAAGTACTTGTTCCGTGACAAATGACTTGCCGCCCGACGAAGGGCCTTTTATTGCGACAGACACAGGCCGGGGCAGAAACCGTGTTACCAGCGCAAGATAGAGCGATTTCGCTGTGCGTTCTTCTCCTACCACGCCACGAACTCGAATGGCTTCTCCAAAACGGTCGAGCACTGAAGTGGACTGGGCCAGATGATGACAAAGCCTCCATGCCTCTGCCTTCTCAGCTATTAGCTGATCCGCTTGAACTCGGGAAAGCTGGACCGATGCTTTCATGGCCTCTCTGAATCGGTCCACAAAATGTGTTGGGTCGTTTAGATGAAGCGCACTGGGATCCTTAAACTCATTTAAATTGAGCAGGTGGGCACGGTCACAGATCCTTGATTTGGCGAGCCAGTCCCGTACCGCCATGCCGCCTCGGTCTGGCTCGATGACGACATAGATTCTTGCAAAGGAGTCCAGATGCGCCGCATCCCTATTTTCGTTCCAATTTGTTGCTCCTGGGACCCCTAGCGCGGGGAAACCGTGATACCAGAGCGTGTGACAGTCACTCTCTCCTTCACAGAGGACGACATAATCTGTCTCTTGTTTCCGCCAAAGTCCGTAGAGTTGTGGTTTTGCTCCTTTTTTCCACCGGAAGCGATTCTCGCCATCAGGGGATTTTTCCATCGCCAATCGGAACCGCACCGCTATTTCCGCACTTCTTTCATCGAGATAAGGGATCCGCACCGCACTCCCGCCCTGATAGCGAATGTCGGAAAGCTTCAGCCTTTTCAGAAATTCAACTGGTAATTGCTTCGCTCTGGCATATTGAGCCAGGGTGAGTGTTGCGCCAATGCAGTCTTGCTGGAGGGTTGCGTCTTCATTGCGGTCGGCCACGAACAGTTCGCGTATTTTGATGCCAGCGGCCTTGCAGACATCTTCCGTCACGCAACCAGTCATGCAGCGGATCAAGATCCTCCCGTCTTTTTCGGAGATCGATAGGCTTGGGTTTCTGTCGGCATGCGCGGGGCAGAGAGCCTTCCAATTGGCACCACTGCGCTTCACCCCGGTGAACTTGCTGAGAACGGAAACAAGAGTGGCGGTCACTTGGGAGCCTCCGATTGGGTACTGCCCGTTACTACTCCTCGACTTCGCGTACTTCATTGAGAATCGTGGAAGCCAAATTCTCTTCGTAGTTCAATGCATCTTGGGGCTGAATACCGAGCAGGACCGAGGTATCGCAGTCGTCAGCGATGATTTTAAATGCCGCGTCAATTTCGTCTGGTGTTGCCTCGACCGCAGCGAGATAATTGTTGGCTGCCTTTTGATATGCTTCGCGTGCTGCACATACCGCTTCTTCCATCATTCTTTGTTTCTGATTCATCGTCTTTCCTCCTTGGCGCTCCAGTGTTTTGTGCTTGCGGTAGGGGCTTCCCTCCGCTACATTCGTTCGATTTCTTTAAGCGACATCGGATATGGGGCTTACGCTCATGGCTTTGCCTCCAACACGGAGCAATCCCGTTTTGCACGCCGTGTGAACGCAATCAGAGAGTCGTAGACCACGAGTACTTGGCCACGGACCTTCACAGCGACTAGGTCACGATCATGAATGAGCGCGACAACGTCCTCCTCCGGCAGGCTCAACTGGAAGGAGGACTCCGCCAGAGATACGAGCAAGGGATTCGCTGTTTTCATGGTCGTGTGAACGTACAACAGGAAAGAGGTGTGCCAACATGAAATTGCGCCTCACGGCGAGCAAAAATGGGAGCTAATCCGAGGTTTTATGCGGTTTTCTTAACGGTTTAACTTTTACTCGTTGGCGAGTTTCGCGTTCTTCTTAATTCTGTACTTCTCATGCTCAATCCGTTTCCTCCAAAGTTCGCCTAGCAGGTAGGCCTCTACATAGTCGCGAGGACAATCCACCCAAATGCCTATCCTACGAGGAGTAATCTTTGCCATCTTGAGTTCTCGACAATACTGCGTGCCTTTTGCTCCACGCTGAATGACTGCCCAGATTCTTTTTTCGCGCTCGTCTAGCTTTGGATGTTTCGCAGACTCGTTACGCTTCGAGATCAGGTTTCTGGCGAGGGATTCCGCTTCGTGGGCCTGCGCCGCAAGCCAGAAAGAAAAATCTGCGGAAGCTTCCCACATATTCGTTATTATTCCTGCCGCACTAAGCAATGTCTCGCCTGCATCGGGTTGTAGCAAACTGCTCTGCGGGATGTCACCAATCATCTGAAGGCGGGGTGGCACGGAGAGATGTTTGCTTTTCGTTTTAAATGAAAATTGAAATAACTTCCAGAGCCAAAAACTTAGCGGTCCAACCTCAGACGGATAATCAAGGGCGATACCTGCCTCCGTTGTCAAGCTCCGAAAGTCTTCTCTCAAGCGCTCATCCGGTCCGTCTCGGAGCTCCACTCGAATGATCCGGTCAAGCGTAGGGATCGAATCAAAATAGCAATCAGCCATTAGGCGCTCTTTCTCGCTGGCCAACACGAACTGCGTCTCTTTTTTGCTAAAGCCCCTGAATTGATTGCCGCGATATGTCCATGCCGTAAAATCTCTTGGAAGAATGATCTCGATGTCCTGCCATGTTAGTGCGGTAGACTGTGGAGCAGACTCAGGGGTGGCCATTATCGCTCCAGTTCGCTTCATGTTCCTTCTATCGGTATTACCCATAGCCGCAGCCTCGCCCGGGTGCCAGCCGGGCTCTTTCTTTTCCTAAGCCAAGATCCTTCCACAAGCGGCTTGACTGGTCAATGGCAATATGCTAATGGTAGTTAGCGAATGGCGAACTACTCTACACCAGAAGCGGCAAAGAAATGCGGTGTTCATCACATTACGCTTCAGCGTTGGGTTTCAGGGGGGAAGATTAGAGCCCCTCGAAAAACCCGCATCGGGGGCGTCGTTGTTCGCCTATGGACTGATTCTGATTTGCAGCGTGTTCGGAAGTTTAAGAAACAAAATTATTGCAAAGGCCGAGGCCTCAAGCCCAAGTCGAAGCGATAGAAAAGCAAGCGGGACGGGCCGGTGCGACTAACACCGACACGCCCCTAACCAACGTCACCTAGTTTGGAGGCAACGATGGCTATCCATAGCATAATCCGCACGGCTCTATACGCAAGAATCAGCACATCAAATTGTGGCCAATCTCCCGAGATGCAATTGCGCGAATTACGCGAATACTGCGAGCGGCGGGGCTGGACTGTCGCTGGGGAGTACGTTGACGCGGGATTCAGCGGAGCGAAAGATCGCAGGCCAGAGTTAGACCGGTTGATGCTGGACGCGCACAAGCGGCGGCTCGATGTGGTTGCCGTTTGGAAGTTTGACCGCTTCGCTCGTTCTGTCTCTCATCTTCTCCGCGCTCTCGACACGTTTCGTGTGCTTGGGATTGAGTTTGTCAGTTTGTCAGAATCTCTCGACACAGCCACTCCGGCGGGGAGGATGGTATTCACCGTTCTCGGTGCTGTGGCCGAGTTGGAGCGTAGCCTGATTGCCGAGCGCGTCCGCGCCGGTTTGCGGAATGCGAGAGCCAAGGGCAAGCGGCTAGGAAGACCTCGGTCGGTCGTGGATACTTCAAGGGTTGCTGCACTACGCTCACAGGGGCTGGGCTGGAAGAAGATCGCTGCCGAGTTAGGAATAGGCGTCGGCACGCTCTACCGTCTTTCCCTGGACGGTTCCAAAATTCGGGAAAGGGTTATCTGGACCCCGAATCGATCTCCTAGATGCTAGCCTCAGAGGCGTGTTCAGGTACTGGGAGGAACTTCTCCGATTACCCCGTTAATCGGGACCTTGAGATGACGCTTGTATCGGCAGGTCCAACGTAAACGGAGTTGCTTACAAGGATGGTTGCGAACACGGGAACGAAGGCGAGTTCGTCGAGGGCAAGGTAATCCGCATCTGCTTCGCGGGTCGCAATAACGAGGGTATTACGCATCCTGCGAGCTTTCTTCCATCACTGGAGAAAAGACCGTGTTCCTTGATGGTGGACCTTACCTCGTGTAGTCCCGCTCAATCGTTTAGGGCGGAATTGTCAGAAAGCGAGTTTTAGCGCCAGTTGGATAACACGAGGGTTAACAGCCGTACTGCTGATAACACCGAACGTTGGTGAGGTGAAGTTAGTATCCGGATTGGCAAACTGGGGATGATTCAGCATATTGAAGAACTCGGCGCGAAATTGAACGCTACTTTTTTCTGTCGGCCAATTGACCACTGCAGTTTTTGAAAGTGCGAGATCCAGGTTTGCTTGACCAGGACCGTCTACAATTCCGGTCCCACTGTTGCCGAACGCCGTTCCGATGCCGTCCGCACCAATAATTAGCGGATTCGTAAAACAGGCGGCGTTGAAATAACCTCCCAATTTCGACTCGACCGACCCACCCTTGACCAGTTGGCTTTTCGAGCAGGCTCCGCTCAGCTGCGCGCGGTCTTCGCTTATCCCAAACACGTTGTTGGCATTGGTGTCAGAGATGGTAAGTGCACTGCCAGATTGAATCGTAGTGACCGCAGCGAGCTCCCACCCTCCTAGAACCGCCCGTTCGAGTCCGGCTGATGGGCTGGGCAGACTCCATGTCGCACTAAAGACGAATCGATGAGTCCGGTCAAAACTGGCGCGTCCCCATCGCTGTTTGGGGGTGTTTTGGTCTCCGAGTGTTAGAGCGTTATTTGCCGACGTGGAGTTAATGTCGGCGCCATCGGTGTCCAGAGTCTTCGAGAAAGTGTAGGAGGCGAGGAACTGAAGGCCATACCCCAACCGCTTCGTCAGGCTCACTTCCAGCCCGTTGTACCAGGAACTGCCCTCCGATTCCATTTCGCGAAGGGAGTCAGGGCGTATCCCAGGAATGGGGACCCGCAGTCCGATGTTAGCTAATGTGTTTGATGTCGCGCCGTTGATCGGCTGGCCTGGAGATGCAGCAAGCGCCTGATTCAGCGAACGGAAGCGCTGCAGTGTGTTCCCCGGGTACCCACGTATCCTATCTCCAAGAGCCAACCTTGCTTCACTTCAACCTGCGTGTTCAGCGAGAACTGTTGAACCATGGCTGGCCGAAAGTTGGGGGCTGGAGCATTGATCGAGGACTCCGTGGTCGGAGAATAGGCCGGAAACATTGGAAATGACTCCGGAGTAGGGAATGGTTGTGCAAAGGGCGCTTGAAACGTCGCAGCCGCGTTCGTCAGTCCCGTGTTGATTCGGGTCAAGGCAAAGGGCGCAGCGACCACGGATAGTGTAGAGGGCTGGCCGGTTGGACGAGAATAGTACATGCCGTACCCTCCTCGCAACACCAGCCGACTTGTTTTCGGCAAGACTTGCCACGCAAAACCCAGTCGGGGAGCGATCGTGTTTTGTCCCTCGCCATAATTTCCGAAGGTATTGCTTGCACGTGTTACTCCCGGCGGAACAGCACCTGGAAAGTTGGAGGCTACTATGTAGCCATCGAGACTGCCACTCGATGGCGGGTTGGAGTCAGCCCTGCTGACATCGAAGCTCGAGTTTCGGCCGAGGTTGTCGCCGAATTGCCCCACTCGTTCGTAACGCAGCCCCAGATTCAGGGTCAACGTCCGGCTGATCCGGTAGTCATCCTGCACAAATGCCGAGGCCTCCCACACTCTAAACTCACGATCCAAAAGGCCAAAGATATCCGAGGATGAAAAAACATTGCTAAAAGTCTTAGTGCCGTTGTCGTTGCCGTCGAGGCCGAGTAGAAAGTCTGGCCAACTGAGAAACTGCACAGCCGAACCAAACCCAGCAAAGTGAAGATTATCTTGCAAACGGGTAAGCGAGCCTCCGAAGTTCAGGGCATGAGAACCCTTGATCGAACTTAGAACATCGTTAAAGACGAAGCTATTTTGCGTATACGTCCGAGGGAGTACGCTGGCCATGCTGACGGAACCAACAATATTCAGGCTAGGCAGTTCGTTATTTTTATTCATGTCGCTTTCCGATACGCCCATATCAGACCATTTGAACGGAGCATCCGCCTCCATTTCGGCACGTGTGCGTACGAACCCAATCCTGGCTTGATTAAGCGAGGAATTGCTTAGCGCGTAAGTGTGTGCGAGAGAGAAAACAAGAAACGTCGAATCACC
>CAVWYZ010000012.1:0-273428 GCA_963759275.1 Candidatus Acidiferrales bacterium
TTCGGCGCCGAATTCATGCCCAAAGACGGCCAAGTGATGACGCAATGCAACGCTGGCGCGCTCGCCACCGCAGGCATCGGAACGGCACTCGGTGTGATTCGCGTGGCCTTCGAACAAGGCCGCAAACTGCACGTCCTCGTCCCCGAAACGCGCCCCTACCTTCAGGGCGCTCGTCTCACCGCGTGGGAACTCCATCGCGGTGGCATTCCTCTCACCTTAATTACAGACAACATGGTCGGCCATTTCCTCAAAACCGGTAAGGTCGGCGCCATCGTTACTGGAGCGGATCGCATCGCTGCCAACGGCGACACCGCCAACAAAATCGGCACCTACCAAATTGCCGTGCTCGCCAAAGAAAATAACGTCCCTTTCTATATCGCTGCACCCATCTCCACCTTCGATCTTTCCATCCCAGACGGAGAACACATTCCCATCGAGGAGCGCTCCTCTGCCGAAGTCACGCACATTCAGGGTGTTCGCATCGCTCCCGATGTCCACGCCGCGCATCCCGCGTTCGATGTCACGCCGTATCGTTATATCCGTGCGATATTCACGGAACGTGGCGTTGCCACCGCCCCATTCACCGAATGTCTGCAGAAACTCGCGGCCGCTCCGGCCGTAGGCGCTGCTCGTTAAGCATCGGGGAACTGCGGTCTGTCATTACAGCGATTGCCGTATGGTCTTAACCCCTAGGCACAGGCAGAATCGTAACAATTCAACTTTCTCATCCTGACCAAGTGGGGGACGCCACACGACGTCCCCTCCTCTCCGACGAACAAACTCCTAGTACGACCCCAGCGGCATAATCTACTACTTGCCTGAAATTTATTCCGCCGCGTCTCGCGCAAACTCACGGAATTATTGGCCCTCTTCCTCCTTCATCTTGGTCACCCCACGCGACTTATGCATTTCTGTCCGCATTGGCCTCCCCGTTGCCTTTCTCAAACAGTGAGATTCAACACCAGGAGCGTTCTCATGATGGCTATGTTCGACATTTTTATGAGACTCCCGGATGGCCAGCCCGTCTGGATCAAGGCGGTAGGTACTTTGGAACAAGCAGAGCGGGAAGTGGCCCAACTCGCCGCCAAATCCCCGGGCGACTATTTCATTTTCGACGTGAACAGCGCTCAGGTGGTGCCACCGCCCCAGTCTTGTCGTGCATTTTGATTTGTGCAGAAAGGCTGCGGGAAAGAGCGGAAGAAGAAGAACTCTGGCGCTGCTGCACTTCTACTGCCCCGGCCGCATTTCCTCGATTACCTGCGTCACTACATGTGGATCGATCTTCGGGCTGATATACGAGCCTTCGCCAACTACTACGCGCAACGCTTTCAATAATTCCTCTTCGGCGTCCGCCTTCAGCAGATACCCGCTCGCCCCGGCCCGGAAACCCGTTCGCAGCACTTCCGAGGATTCATGCAACGTGAGCAAAATCACCTTCACATCCGGATGCGCCTTGCGAATCAGACGCGTGGCCTCAATGCCATTCAGTCCCGGCATCGTTACATCCATCAAAATAATGTCTGGGCTTAGTTCGTCCGCCAGACGCACCGCGTCCCCACCGTTGCTGGCTTCGCCGCAAAATTCCCACTCAGGATAGGGTTGTAGGATTGTTTGTACCCCGCGCCGGATGAATGCGTGATCATCAACGATCAGAACTCGGGGCATGGGCGGACCTTTCCTGAAACGCTAGTTCTGGTATGTCTTTCACAGGGTTACCCAACGCGCCGACCTTCTTCCCTGACTCTTCCCTCGGCCGCCCTGCTGGTCGATTCGTCGCAGGCATCCTATGCCTCGATGATTTGATTCTTGATCGCGTATCGCACCAACTCGCTTACGGAGTGAATTTCCAGCTTGCGCATGATATTCGCCCGATGCGTTTCCGCGGTTTTCACGCTGATTCCCAATGCTACCGCTACTTCCTTGCTGCTCTTTCCTTCGGCTAACAACTGCACAATTTCGCGCTCGCGCGCGGTCAATCGGTTCCGTTGCGGCAGCTTCGGCTCCGCCCCCGAGGACTGCCAGGAAAAATCGCCCAACAGCATTTCGGAAGCTCGCGAAGTAAAAAACGTTCTTCGCTTGGAAAGGGAATCCACCGCAGTCACCAAGTCGCGATCGGCGTCGGACTTTAGAATATATCCCCGGGCTCCCGCTTCCACCACTTCCCGCACCAATTGATCCGAAAAATGCATCGTCAGGATCAAAATCCCGGTCTTGGGCAAACTCTTGTGGATTCGGCGCGCCGCTTCCAGCCCATTTAGGTCGGGCATGCTGATGTCCATCACCACAATCTGGGGCTTCAGTTGCTCCGCTAGCGTCACCGCCTCTTTTCCGGTTTTCGCTTCCGCACAAACTTCCCATCCGGATCGTGCGGTCAGCAGATCCTTCAATCCCCTGCGAATAATATCGTGGTCGTCAGCGACCAGAATGTTTAGCGTCCCTGTGCTCATATCCGTCCCGGCAGAGAAAGGTGAAATCCCCGATTCGTTCGTTCCCAGATCCCGCATGGCATCTTATCTCCAATAAAAACCTGAGTCTCGTTTGATGTTTCCCAGTTTTACCTTTTGCCTACAGGGGATGAATACCAGATTCCCTGTATTTCGCCGTCTGAAAAGACTCCCCGAATAGGTGATTTTCACCTACCCGGGGTGTCGTCCCGTTCAACCTTGTGTCTTTACGGTCAGCTTATTTTTTACGTTGGTCGCGCCGGCGATTTCTGCGGCCTTGGACTCGATGCTCTTTTTCTCTTCCTCGGATTGCACCGGACCCTTTAGAATCACCGTCCCACTACGGACAATTACCTTAACGTTGTGTCCGTACGTGGACAGAGATTTGTCGTCTACGATTGACTGCCGTATCTTCTGTGCCATTTCCCGGTCAGCCGCCGTCTCCTTCTGTTGGTCCGCGGTCATATTGTCGTTTTTATTCGCACCCGTATTGTCGGGTTGCTGCTGCTCAAGATTCACGCCGGTGGCCAAGGGTGCGGCCTCGCTCCGCAGGATTCCTCCACTGAGTGTCAGAGCCGCCGCACCGGCCGCCATCGTAACGATCCGAAAGATAAACTTTTGTCCCATTAAACCCTCCTCCTAGTGATAGAGATTCCTTGCAACAGAATAGGAATACTCCGCGGCTGGGGCCATACTACGTCGCCTGTAGTTGTCTGACACTGGATACCGATGCGCCACGCGATCAAAAAACAGAAAGGGCGAAGCCCCATGGCCGCGCCCTTTCCCGAAACTGCTCTATGGTTTCTGCTGTTACGGCTTCAATTGTGGACTCGCTTTTTGCAATCGCGCTAACAACGCGTGTGCCTGTTCCGGCGCCTTGTATTTCGATTCCTTGATGATGGCTTCCGCCGACGCGTCGTTTCCATACACCTTGTGATCCGCGTCGTTGTCCGGCCGCAGCGTCGAACCTTGCAGCGATACGCCGGCAAACACTCCGCGGGAACGCGAATAACTCAGCAGTTCCGCGCGCATGTATGCGTCGGTGTCCGCCGATGCCGTACGTCCCTTCGGCCCCGCGGCTATCGACGCGTCTCCGCCCAGTTGTACTTTGCTATTCAGCAGGCTTTCCACTCCGCGATTATTCATCACCAGGATCACGAAGTCCGTTGCCTCTCCTCCAATTTGAAAGCCGATGCTCCCGCCTTCTAGCGCATACATCGCTGGCGCTCCCCATGGCCCGGTGAAGTCCTTGCCCGTCCGGCACGTCATCACTCCCCGGCCGTAGCTGCCCCCTCCGATGAAAGCCGCTTTCAATACCGAAGGAAGTACGATCACGCACCGCGCCTTGTCCAATAAATCCTGCGGTATGTCGTCTGGGACGTCCAGGATCTCCTTAATCACCGTTCCTGCATTCTGGATCCGGTCTGTCTCTTTGACGTCGTCCGCCTTCGGTGCCGCAAATACGAAGGGCGCTAACGCCAGCGTTGCCATAACCGCCACTCTCCAACGATTCATTGTTACTCTCCTTGTCATTTTTCGTTCTTCTCTCGAAACTTTCCTGCTAGCGATCCCGCCGGTCCATCACCAAAACGGCGATTCCACCAATCAACGCCAATGCTCCTAGGATCGGTGGCAGCGGCACGGTGTGTTTTTCGTCTCTCGTCACATGCACAGGCCCCACATCCACCGCCTTCTTCGGCACTGTGTAGCTGAAACCCTGATAGGCCAGCGCGAGTACTCCCAGCACCACTAGCGCGATTCCTAAAATGGATTTACCGCTCATCTTTTATCCTCCTGGTTATTTCTTCTCCCAACACATCATTCCCTGCTTATTTCACGAAGCGGAGACGCCGAAAAGCAGCCTCCCGATCGGACTCCGTCGCGATTGTCGGATTTTTACTTTATTCACTTCCTCCCACCATCCCCGGCCAACTGTATTTAGCCCGACTCTTCCCCCCACGCACCTGTAGTTTTCAGATACCTCCTCTCAGGTGCGGGTCTCGCGCTTTCCCCTGAATCGCTGTATGTCCTTCCCGCTGATCTTCGGTTCTCATGGGTTACTTCTGGCTTCTCCGCAATCGCTGTCTGCGGCCAGTCCATCGCGCGGAACGCCAGATGCTCGGACACTAGGAGGCTTCATGAATTGGGATCAGATCGAGGGAAAGTGGAAGCAGTTTTCCGGCAAAGCCAAGGAAAAGTGGGGAAGGTTGACCGACGACGACTTGACCACCATTAGCGGCAAGCGGGATCAGTTGGTGGGTAAGCTTCAGGAACGTTACGGCATGGCGAAAGACCAGGCCGAACACCAGATCGACGAATTCTCCCGCTCGCTCAACGATGCCGGTGTCACTTCAGAACAGCAGAAAAGTCATAAAGCCGGTTATTGATCGTTTCTTCTCTTAGCGCCGGTCGCTTGGAAGTCGGAATGATCACCGTGAAAAATCTGGGGTGGCAAAACACCCGCCCCAGATTCTTTCGTCTTGCCGCTTTCCAGGGAATTCTTCGGAGCATACGATTCCGCAAATGAAAAGTTTCACGCGCCGGCTGGGAGCTCTCTTCCTCGTTTTCCTTATCATTAGTCCGATTCCTTCGCCCGCGTATTCCGTCCTCACCCACGAAGCCATCGTCGACGTTGTGTGGGACGCCAATTTACGTCCGCTCCTGTTGAAGCGCTTTCCCAACGCTACCCCGGACGAACTCATTCAGGCCCACGCCTATGCCTACGGCGGTTCCATCATCCAGGACATGGGTTACTATCCCTCCGGCAACAAGCTCTTCAGCGACCTCACCCACTATTTTCGCAGCGGCGATTTCATTCTCGCCCTGCTGCGAAATGCCTCCACTCTCAACGAATACGCTTTCGCTCTCGGCTCGATCGCCCATTACGCCGCCGACAATGAGGGCCATCCGCTTGCCACCAATGTCGTCGTACCTCTGTTGTACCCGGAATTGCAGAAAAAATATGGCTCTTACATTACGTACGAAGACAACCCCCTCGCCCACATCAAGACTGAGTTCGGCTTTGATGTTCTCCAAGTCGCCAAAGGTCATTACGCGTCCGAGAATTATCACAACTTTATTGGCTTCGAGGTCGCGTTGCCGCTTGTCGAAAAAGCGTTCCTCGAAACCTACGGCATCGATCTCAAAACCATTTCGAAAGACGATGTCCGCGCCGCCAATTCCTACCGTTACAGCATTAGCACGCTGATTCCCAAAGCTACTCGCGTCGCCTGGAATTTGAAGCAGGACGACATCCAGCGCGATCTTCCCGGTACCACTAGAAATAAGTTTCTATACAATATCCATCGTTCCAGCTACCGAAAGCAGTGGGGAAAAGACTACGTCCGCCCAAATCTCAGCGACAAGATCCTCGCCTTCATCATTCGTATCCTGCCTAAAATCGGTCCTCTCAAAATTCTCACTTTCCGTACGCCCACCCCCGAAGCGGAAAAGCTGTTCGAAAACAGTTTCAATCAGGCCGTGGATTTGTATCGTCATCTTCTTACCGAATATGACCACGGCGATCTCCAGCTTCCCAATGATAACTTCGACATTGGTGCGTTCACTTATCGCGGCCAATACACTCTCAACGATCGCGCCTGCGCCGATCTCTTGCATCGGCTCTCCCAGCAACACGGTAACGGTATTGATCCGGATCTGAGAGCCCAACTCCTCGCGTTCTACGCGACCAAAGTGTCTTCGTTCCATCCGAAGAAGCACGACAAGGCCGCTTTGCAAATCGATCAGGAAGTGAAAGCCTTACAGGACCTTCCCGTCAACTCCGTGCAAGCCGCTCCATAATTTATTGTCTTTCCCTCGCTACTGAACCGTCTACCAAGACCCAACGCTTCTTCTACCGTGTTCCTCGTATGGCCGTGGTCGTAGCCTCAAGCCTATCCTCGACCAGTTCTTAGCAGCTCCAAGTCCGGGGCAACCAGGTTTTCGTTTGGTTGCGGCTTCGCTTTTTCGGATTTTCCATCGATCATGTAATCTTCTTGCGAGACTTTTCTCATGTCGCCAGCTCGCTCCGTTTCCCGCAAATGGTTCCTCATTATTCCTGGCGCTTTCGCATTTCTGTTTCTTCTCCTGGCGGCCTATATTTTCTTCTGGCCGCAGGCCATCGAAAACCACATCCGTAAGGCGGTCACAGACGCCCTCCAGGATCGCTTCAAAAGCGACGTTGATCTCAAAGCCCTGCACATCCACCTGCTCGCCACCCCGAACGTCGTCGCGGAAGGCCTCACTCTTCGCTATCGCGGCCGTACCGATGTACCTCCCTTAATCCAGATTCAGAAGTTCACATTCAGAATCGGTTTCCTGGGAATGCTCGGCCCTGTCAAGCACATCGCTCTGGTCCGCGTGCAAAACATGCTGATTAGCATTCCTCCCCGTGAGCCCGGTGCGCCTCATCCCAAAACTGCAAACACGCAGAATCCCATTCCTAAAATCATCGTGGACCGCGTCGTCTGCGACGACGTCGATATCCGCATCCTTCCCAAGCAAGCGGGCAAGGAGCCTTTGGATTGGGATATTCACAATCTCCTCCTCACTTCTGCCGGCGCGGATAAGCCTTTTGCCTTTCACGGCAACCTCACCAACGGCAAGCCCAAAGGCGAAATCGACACCGACGGTCAATTCGGCCCGTGGAACGCCGACGATCCCGGCAGCTCTCCCGTTTCCGGTGAATATAAATTTTCTGACGCTGACCTTGATCCGTTTCCCGGTATCGCCGGCACGCTGTCCTCGACCGGCAAATATGATGGCTTGCTATCCGAGCTTCAGGTCCACGGGCAAACTGACACTCCCAACTTTTCCCTGGATAAAGTTGGCAAGCCCGTCCCTCTTCACACCGACTTCTCCGCTACGGTTGACGGCACCAACGGCGACACTTTTCTTCACCCCGTCAATGCCACGCTCGTGCAATCTCTCATCGTCGCCGAAGGCCAGGTCGTGCGCGTCCCGGAAAAACACGGCCACATCATTACAATCGACGCCACCGTGCCCAACGGACGCATTCAGGATCTTCTCGCCCTCGCGATCAACTCGGACCAGCCGTTTCTCAGTGGCCCCGTCAAAATCAAGGCCAAGCTCACGATTCCTCCCGGTGCCGAGCACGTCATCGAGAAAATGATTCTCGACGGCCAGTTCGGTGTCGACAACGGTAAATGGAGCAATCCCCAACTCCGCGAAAAATTGCAGTCGCTCAGTCGCCACGCGATGGGCAAGCCTGAGGACCAGGACGCCGGCAGTTCCGTCTCCGACCTAAAGGGCAGCTTTCTTTTGCAGAACGGCATCCTCCACTTTCGCCGTCTGACTTTCAGTGTCGAAGGTGCCGACATCGATCTCGCCGGCACCTATGGCCTCCGCAAGGGCGATATCGATCTCACCGGTCATCTCCGCCTTCAGGCCAAACTTTCGCAAACGATGACTGGCGCAAAATCTTTTTTCTTGAAAGCCTTCGATCCATTCTTTGCAAAAAATGGCTCTGGCACCGTGCTTCCCATTCACATATCCGGCACGCGCGAAAACCCTGTTTTTGGAGTCTCCGTCTTTCACAAAACCTTCGACAAACATCTCGGCGCGGATAAGAATAAGCCGTAATCCTAAAGCTACCCCCGTCTCTTTCTATCGGATTTCCACTTCGCTTCTACATTCGTACCCTGATACAAATGCGTATTGTCTTCTGGTTACCATTCCACCATGGGTGGCAGTCTTGTCCGGTTCGCCCCCCTTAAATCCGGCCCTCGGACCCATGCAATACCTGGAAACCAACTTTAACGATGCATCGGAGGGTTATGCGTATTCATGTTTGGCTTCGCCCAATATTGGCCACGTCGGCTTTTTTGTTTTTCTCTACGGTTTCGTTTGCGCAAGTCGCTGTGGGTGTTTCCGTCGGTTTCGCCCCGCCAGAATTGCCCGTCTATGAACAACCCATCTGTCCCGGCGACGGTTACATCTGGACGCCCGGTTATTGGGCGTGGGATGGCGAGGATTACTATTGGGTGCCCGGCACGTGGGTGCTCGCTCCGCAAGTCGGCTATTTTTGGACTCCGCCGTATTGGGGCTGGGGCGGCTCCGCTTTTATTTTTCACGAAGGCTATTGGGGTCCGCAGGTCGGCTTCTACGGTGGTGTCGACTATGGCCACGGATACTTTGGCCATGGCTATGAAGGTGGACGATGGGAGCACGATCATTTTTACTACAACCGCGAAGTGAACAATGTGAATGTCACTGTGGTTCACAACGTTTACAACGAACACGTCGTCAATCGCTCCGAATCACGCGTGAGCTATAACGGTGGCCACGGCGGGATTGATGCTCGTCCCACCAGCCAGGAAGAAGCGGCTGCTCGCGAGCGTCATGTCCCCCCGGTAGCGGCACAAGAACAGCATGTCCAGCAGGCGCGGAGCAATCCCCAGTTTCGCGCTTCCGAAAATCACGGCAAGCCGCCGATCGCCGCTACTCCCAAACCTGCGGACTTCAACGAGCGCGGCGTCACTCACGCCACTTCTGGCGGAAATTACAAACCACCTGCCCGGACCTCCAACAACGCTGCTCACAACAACAGCGCTCCCGCTTCTGCTCCTAGCACCGCGGTTCATCCCAATGATCTTCCTCCGCACGAACATGCCGCGGCCCCTAACACTGGTAATCCCAAAACCGATAAGAAATACCAGCAACAACAGGAAAAGCTTTATTCCAAACAGCAGCAGGAGCACCAGAAACTCCAGCAGAAACAGGACCAGGAACATCAGAAATTAGCAAAACAACAGGCCAGTGAAGCTCAAAAACAGCAAACAGAGCAGCGCCATCAACAGCAGACCCAACAAATGGAGCAAAAACACGCGCAGCAACAACAAAAAATGAACCAGCATCAGCAGCCCCACCAGGCTCCACCGCCGCACCAGGCTCCGCCACCCCAGCACCAGGAGCCACCTAAGCAAAAGCCCTAATCCTGATCCAACACATGCGCCAGGCCTTGAACATCCTTCAAGGTCCTGGCGCTCTTTCACAATCAATTCACTGTCGAATTCTTCCAGGTTAAATTCTGTTCACACCTTACGGAGCATCAGAGACGGCATCGATCGATGCGTCTTCCTCCCCACTTAACTAGCGCGGATTCCCATCGAATGTGATAGCTTAACTTCCCTCTGTCGCATGATTTGGGTCCGCATTATGACTTATCGACCTTTGGAAAAAGTCCCGCGTTTCCCTCTCCCTCTCCGAATATTTAGGAACCGAGGGTTTTTTTTCCTTATCATCTCGATCTTGCTCATTCGTCCCTCGCTCGTTCGTGCGCAAGGCCCGTCGCCGGTTCCGAATATTTTCGATACCGTCTCGACCCCTGCCGACTCCATTCACCGCCTCTCAGTTTTCGTTCTAACTATCACCGGGTTGATCTTTATCGTTGTCTTCTCGCTCCTCATCTACGCCATCGTCAAATTCCGCCATCGTCCAACAGACGAAAATCACGAGCCGCCTCAGGTTTACGGCAGCAACCAGGTGGAGCTGGCCTGGACCGTCATCCCGGTACTCATCGTTCTGGTGCTTTTCTTCGCCACCGCGCGGGTCATCCAGTCGGTGCAAGACGCCGTCCCGCCCGCCAACGCCATCCAGGTCACTGCCGTCGGTCACCAATTCTGGTGGGAGTTTCGCTATCCGGCCCTCGGCATCGTCACCGCTAACGAACTGCACGTTCCCGTCAGCGATCGCTCGCGCCCCACGCCCACGTTCGTCAAATTACTTTCCGCCGATACCAACCATAGTTTTTGGGTTCCCCAGCTCGCCGGGAAAACCGATCTCATTCCCAATCGCATTAATTCCATTTGGATCGATCCTCACGAGCCCGGCATGTACGTTGGCCAGTGCGCACAATATTGCGGTGTGCAGCACGCCAAAATGCTTCTTCGTGTTTATGTCGATTCCCCCGAGCAATTCAAGCAATGGGTCAACGCGCAGAAACAGCCTGCTCACACTTCTGACGCGGTCGCCGACGGACGCCGTATCTTTGAACAGACCGCGTGTGTCAACTGCCACACCATCGCCGGCACCATCGCCAACGGACGCTTTGGTCCAGACCTCACTCACCTCATGAGTCGCCAGACCATCGCTTCCGGCGCCGCGCTCAACACTCCTGAAAATCTCAAACTGTGGATCCACCATCCCGATTCCATCAAACCGAGTTCCCTCATGCCCGCCATGAATTTAAGCGACAAGGATCTCGACGCGCTTACCGCCTATCTGGAGTCCTTGCAATGAACCCGAGGGTTATTCTCTATGTCCTCTGAATCCATTGCCATCACCGGCGTCCGCGAACCTTCGCGCCCCATCGGAGCGATTCTTCACACGTGGATCACCACGGTTGATCACAAGCGCATCGGCATTCTCTATATCCTCTATGCTCTTGTGTTTCTCGTGATTGGCGGCCTGGAAGCCACCATCATGCGTATCCAGCTTCTCGTCCCGCACAATCATTTCGTCTCGCCGGAATTTTTCAACCAGATGTTCACCATGCATGGCACCACCATGATTTTCTTCGTGGCCATGCCCATCCTCTTCGGCTTTGGCAATTATCTGGTTCCACTCATGATCGGCGCGCGAGACATGGCCTTTCCTCGCTTGAACGCTTTCAGTTTCTGGCTCTCCGCGTTTGGCGGCTTCCTGCTCTACTTCAGCTTCATCGGCGGCAACGGCCTCTACGGCGCCGGCGGCGCTCCCGATGTGGGCTGGTGGGCTTACGCTCCGCTGACCTCAAAGGCATTTTCCATCGGGCACAGTACGGAGTTCTGGACGCTCGGCCTGATTCTCGCCGGCTTCGGCAGCATTGGCACCGCCATCAACTTCGTCGCCACCATTCTTTGTCTGCGTTGTCCTGGCATGACTCTCGGCAGAATGCCGCTCCTGGCTTGGCTCAATCTCGTCACCGGCGCGATGGTCCTTTTCGCCATCTCGCCTCTCACCGCTGCGCAGATTATGCTCTGTCTCGACCGTTTCCTCGACGCGCATTTCTTCGACACGCAGGCCGGAGGTTCCGCGGTCCTGTGGATGCATTTCTTCTGGATCTTTGGCCATCCCGAGGTCTACATCCTGGTCATCCCCGCGTTTGCCTTCATCTCTGAAATCGTTCCGGTCTTCTCGCGCAAACCCATCTTCGGTTATCCCGTCATGGTTGCTGCCACGGTCGGCATCGGCTTTGTCAGCTTCAGTGTTTGGGCTCACCACATGTTCACCATCGGGATGAACTCCTACGCCAACACGTTCTTCACCATCAGCACCATGGTCGTCGGTATTCCCACCGGGATTAAGATCTTCAATTGGCTTGGCACCATGTGGGGCGGAAAACTGATTTTCAAAGCTCCTCTGCTCTTCTGCATCGGCTTTCTTTTTCAGTTCCTGATCGCGGGTCTCACCGGCATTATGCTCGGCGCCGCTCCTTTCAACTGGCAGCTCAACAATTCTTACTTCGTCGTCGCCCATTTTCACTACGTCATCGTCGGTGGCATTCTCTTCGCCATCTTCGGCGCCTTCTATTATTGGTTCCCCAAAATGAGCGGCCACCTCTACGACGAAAAACTTGCCAAGCTCCATTTCTGGCTCTTCCTCATCGGTTTCCATCTCACTTTCGATTTCATGCACATCCCCGGCATTCTTGGCATGCCTCGACGCATCTACACCTACGAGCCCGGCCGCGGCTGGGAAATCTGGAACGTTATCGTCACCATCGGTGTGTTCTTCCAGATCGCGGGCACCATCGTCTTTGTCGCCAATCTGCTCTACTCGATTTTCCGAGGTGCGCCCGCTGGAAATGATCCCTGGGACGCGTGGACCCTCGAATGGTCCACCTCTTCGCCGCCTCCCGACTACAATTTCGCCAGCGTTCCCGTGGTGAACAGTCGTCGCCCTCTTTGGGATATCAAGCATCCCGAAGACCCGGATTGGCGATATGAGTAACTCATTTCCACGCCGCAAGGAGCCATGCTCGTGAGCACCGCCGTCAATTCATCTGCCCCGCTCGAATCCCAGTGGGTGCGCCCCTACAAGGGGCATGTCGGCATGCTCTGCCTGATCGCCGCGGAATCTTCCATCTTCACTATCTTCGTCGTCGCCTACCTTTATTACATTGGCAAAAGCCTCTCCGGCCCCACTCCCCGCGAAGTTCTCGAACTTCCCATCTTTGCTTCCGTTTGCCTTCTCTCTAGCAGCCTCACCATTCATCTCGCCGTCGCCGGTCTTCGCAAGGCGAATTACAACGCGTTCCGCCTCTGGTGGTTCCTCACTTTTGTCCTCGGCTCGATCTTTCTTGTCGCTACCGGTCGCGAATGGCATCACCTCATCTACGACAAGGGACTCACCATCTCCACCAATCTCTTCGGTACCACCTATTACTCCCTTGTTGGACTCCACGCGTTCCACGTCACCGTCGGGCTCATCGGCCTTCTCACGATTTTGTTTCTCGCTCTGTTTCATCGGGTCCAGCAGGAGCATTCGAAAAACGTCGATACCTTTGCCATGTATTGGCATTTCGTCGACGTCGTTTGGGTTGTCGTCTTCACGGTTGTTTACATCGTCGGTCGTTAACGAGAGCACGAATCATGTCTTTGTCGAACGAACAATCTGTCCCCAACAGTGCCAGCGCCGCCACCGTGCACTTACCCGCGCCCACCGCGTGGCCCATCGTGCTCGCCTTCGGCTCCACTCTTCTGATTGCCGGCCTCATTACGGATGTCTCTATCACCATTCTTGGCGCTATTCTCGCCGTTGTTGGTTGCATTGGTTGGTTCCTCGACGTGTTCCCCCACGAACAGCACGTGCAGGTCGCCATCGAGGATGTTCCGGTAAAAATCGTCAGCACCCGCCACAAGGTCCAACGTCTGGAGTTTGCTCCCGAGCTTCCTCGCGCCCTTCTTCCGCTCGAAACCTATCCGGTTTCCGCTGGCATCAAGGGAGGTCTCGCCGGCAGCGTCGCCATGGCCGTGCTCGCCTGCCTCTACGGAATCCTCAAGCAGCACAGTATCTGGTATCCCATCAACCTTCTCGCCGCAACCTTCTACTCCCAGAGCCAGACCATGACCCTTGGCCCTGCGACTTTAAATGCATTTCATCTCGACAGTTTCCTTCTCGCTGTCTTGATTCACCTCGTCACTTCCGTTCTCGTCGGCCTGCTCTACGGCGCCATGCTTCCTATGATTCCCCGCCATCCCATTTTCCTCGGCGGTGTGATTGCGCCCATCCTCTGGTCCGGCCTGCTTCATAGCATGCTTGACCTCATCAACCCTCTCCTTAACCAAAAAGTCGATTGGTATTGGTTCATCGCTTCGCAATTCGCGTTCGGCATTGTTGCGGGTCTCGTCGTAGTTCGTCAGCAACGCGTACCCGTCAAGCAGTTCATTCCCTTTGCCGTTCGCGCCGGCATCGAAACTCCTGGCGCCATGGCCCACAAACAGCGCGAGGACCGCCAACCGTGAAGATTCCTCGCCACACGATTTGTTTGCTCGCCGCGACCCTGCTCCTATGCGCCGGTTGCAGCAATTTGCCCGGACGGCCCGCTCCCGATTCCATTCCCGTCGATCCAGACAACGTAACGGACTTCGATACTCTTTACAAACATAACTGCTCCGGCTGCCACGGCGCCGAGGCCAAAGGCGGCGCGGCGCTTTCCATCGGCGATCCTGTCTATCTCGCCATCGTCGACGACTCCACGCTCCGCAAAGTCGTCACCAATGGCATCGCGCGCACCTCCATGCCCGCTTTCGCCACAAGTGCTGGCGGCATGCTCACAGAAAATCAGGTCGATATCATTATTCGCGGCATCCGCGCGCGTTACTCCAAACCCGACGCTCTCTCTGGCGCCGCTCCGCCTCCGTACTCCGATGCAACTCCCGGTGACGCCAAGCGCGGCGCTGCCGTCTACGAAATGTTTTGCTCTTCCTGCCATGGCCCTGCGGGTAAAGGCGGCTCCAAAGCCGGCTCCATCGTCGACGGCTCCTTCCTCGCGCTTCTCACCGACCAGGAATTGCGTACTCTCGTTATTGTCGGCCGCCCCGACCTCGGCGCTCCCGACTGGCGCAACAATATTCCCGGCAAGCCCATGTCTCCTCAGGAAATTTCCGACGTCGTCGCCTGGCTCTCCTCGCAACGCCCACAATTTCCCGGCCGCCCTAATCCCAACGCCGCAACGCCTGCGGGAGAACTCCCATGACCCTGCCTGAAAATCTTTCTCGCCGTGCTCTGCTCATGAAGCTGGGCCTCGCCTTCAATGGCATCATTGCCGCGGTCGTCGCCGTTCCCATTCTCGGCTACGTTCTCGCCCCGCTTCTTCGTTCTCGAAAGATCAGCTACACAAGCTGGCTCACACTCGGCGCGCTCGATCAATTTCCCGCCGGCCAAACGCGCCTCGCTACCTTCCGCAATCCCGATGTTTCGTCTTGGGATGGCAAGACCGCCGAAAGCGCCTGCTGGGTCCGCCGCATCGACGCGCAAACCTTTCAAGTCTTCGCCATCAATTGTGCGCATCTCGGCTGTCCGGTCCGTTGGTTCCCGCAGTCCGGACTCTTCATGTGTCCCTGCCACGGCGGCGTCTATTACGAAGACGGCTCTCGCGCTTCCGGCCCTCCTGAACGCGGCCTCTTCGAATACGCCTACAAAATTGATGGCAGCAATCTCCTCATCAAAGCCGGCGAATTGCCCACACCCGGTAGTCCGTCCGCGCTCGTCAACATTTCCGGGAAATTGCCATGCGCCTGATCCAAACCATTTCCGACTGGCTCGACCAGCGTCTGCAACTCGCGAAACCCATTCGCGAAACCGTTGAACATCCCGTACCGCGCCAAACCGCCAGCTGGTTCTACGTGTTCGGCAGTGCCGCCCTCACCGTCTTCGTTCTGCAAATCGTCACCGGCATTTTGCTCGCCCTCGTCTACGTTCCCACCGCCGGGGAAGCCTGGAACAGCCTGCAAGCCCTCAATCACTCCATCGCCTTCGGCTGGTACATTCGCGCGCTCCACGGGTGGGGCTCCAACTTCATGATCGCCATCGTCCTCATCCACATGGTTCAGGTTTTTATGTTCGGCGCCTACAAATTTCCCCGTGAACTCACCTGGATCATCGGAGTGTGTCTTCTTCTCATGACTCTCGGCATGGCCTTCTCCGGCCAGGTGCTGCGCTTCGATCAAGACGCCTTCTGGGGCATTGGCATTGGCGCTTCCATCTCCAGCCGCGTTCCCGTCGTCGGCCCGTGGACCGTTCACCTTCTTCTCGGCGGCCCCATCATTGCCGGCGCCACGCTCTCCCGCTTTTTTGCTCTTCACGTTTTCGTCATTCCCGGTTTGCTCATTGCCTTCGTCAGCCTGCATCTGTTGCTGGTCCTCAAGCTCGGCATCAACGAATGGCCCATGCCCGGCCGCATCGTCAGCAAAGCCACTTACGAAAAGCAGTATCACGAGCTCACGCAAAAGGAAGGAATCCCCTTTGTCCCCGGCGCCGTCTACAAGGATATTTTCTTCAGCGGCTGTGTCCTCCTCGCTCTCATCCTGGTCGCCGCGTACTTTGGACCTTTCGGTCCCTCCGGACGTCCCGACCCCACCATCATTCAAACTGCGCCTCGTCCCGATTACTTTTTCTTGTGGCTCTATGCGCTACTTTCCTTGCTCCCGCCGCAAATGGAAACGCCTGCGCTTCTTATCGGCCCCGTCGTTGCCATTCTCGCGCTGTTACTTCTTCCGTTTATTTTTGGTGAAGGCGAAAAAAGTTGGCGCCGCCGCCCGGTCTCGGTTCTCTCCATCCTGTTGATCGCCGTAACTCTCGGCACTTTTACCAATCTCGCTGGCCATGCTCCGTGGAGCCCTGTCATGGATGCCTGGAGTGGCGACCCCATCCCTCCTGCATTTCTACAGCACCGTTCCGCTCTCGAGCGCCAGGGCGCCATCATCTTTCAACTCAAGCAGTGCCACAATTGTCATTCCCTCGGCAACGAAGGCGGCAAGCGCGGCCCTGCTCTCGACAATGTCGCCATCATTCAGACCGAAGACCAACTCATTCGCCAGGTGATTCAAGGCGGCGGCAACATGCCTGCCTACGGCAAAAATCTCAGCCCTGCCGAAACCACTGCTCTCGTCGCCTTCCTCAAAACGCTTCACCCTGCAGGCCAACTCCCCGCGCGCGACGCCTCTCGCTCCGTCATCTCCGAATCCACTCCCACTCCGCCCGCCAAACCGTAGCTAACCATGTCTCCCGCAGCGCAATCTCTCCTCAACGAATGGTCGCCGCCTCTGCTGCTCGACGCCACCATCCTTCTCACTGCCCTGATTTATCTCCGCGGCTGGCTCTCTCTGCGCCGTTCCTCTCCCTGTCTTCTTCCCACGCGCCGCCTCGCCGCTTTCCTCGCCGGCATGTTCTTCCTCTGGTTCGCCATTGGCTCGCCGCTCTCTGCTTTCGACGAAGCCTCCCTCACCGTTCACATGATCCAGCACATTCTCCTCATGCTCGTGGTTCCTCCTCTCGTCCTTCTCGGCGCTCCCTCTCTTCCGCTGCTCCACGGACTCCCGCAATCCTTCGTGCGCTCCACGCTAGGCCCGTTTCTCCGCTACGCCCTCGTCCAGCGCGTTGGAAAAATTCTCACCCATCCTCTCGTCTGCTGGATTCTTGCCGCCGTCGCTCTCCTGGCCTGGCACGTTCCTTCTGCCTTCGATCTCGCCCTCCGCTCTGACTTCTGGCACGACGTCGAGCACCTCTGCTTCCTCTCCACCTCCATCCTCTTCTGGTGGCCCGTGCTCCAGCCGTTCCCGGCGGAAGCGCGCTGGCATCGTTGGTCGATTCCCCTCTACCTGTTCTTCGGCATGTTTCCCGGAGCCGCGCTTGGCGCCTTCCTGGTTTTCTGCGATCGCGTCCTCTACTCCTCTTACCTGCAAGCCCCTCCGGTCTTTTCCATCACGCCGCTCACCGATCAGATTCTTGCCGGCACGCTGATGTGGGTCCTGGGAACCTTCGTCTACCTCATTCCCGCTGTCGTCATCACCCTCAAACTTCTTTCTCCTCGCGACCTTTCCTCGCAAGCCCACTCGCAGGTTCTCGAACCCCATCTCGAAAAATTCTCCTCGGCCAGTGCCTCTCCGCCGCTATAATTCTGGCCAATCCTCGGGTTACCATTTCGAGGGAACACAACGCATGTCCGACACTGCACCCCAATCTCGCACCGCTCTTCTGCAAATGCACATGAGCGAATTCTGGTCTGGTGACCTTGGTCTGACGCTGGTCTCCATCTCCCTTATCATTCTCATCTTCATCATTTTTCCTCTTCGCCAAGACGGCCTCTCCGGCCGATTTTTCTTCGACCTCGTCATGGTCAGCCTCATGGTGTCCGGCGCTTTGGTCGTGAAGCAAAACCGCATCGTCACCGCGCTCACCGTCGTTTTCGTCATCATCAGTGCTCTCATCTTGGTGGCTTCCCGCATCTACCCTTCGCCTTCCCTCCGCTACGTCAACAATATTTTTTCCATCATCATTCCTTTGCTGTACGTCCGCATCGTCTTGCTCGTCATGTTTCGCCAGGGCAACGTCACTTGGAGCCGCATTCAGGGCGGCATTTGCGCTTATTTTCTGCTGGGAGTCGCTTGGGCTTCCGCCTACGACCTCGTCGAACAGGGGCACGCTGGATCGTTTCACTTTGTCACCGATCCCATCAATCTCGATCAGCTCCATTCCAAGTTGATCTATTTCAGTTTTGCCACCTTAACCACCGTCGGTTTTGGCGACGTCCTGCCGGTTAGCCCCTTCGCGCGCTCTCTCGCCATCGCCGAAGCCATGGTCGGTCAACTCTTCCCCGCAATTCTCATTGGCGCGCTGGTGGCCATGGCCATGCAGCCGCATTCCAAAACCTGAACCGCGCTTGCCAGAAGCGTCCCTTTTTCTCTTATAATGCCTACACTTTGCCGCCCATTTCTTTGACGTGGAGGGATTCGTATGGCCGCGATTCTCCGGCGGTTCTCCGTCCTGCTGTGTGCCATTTGCCTGGTTTGCTTTCCGGCCGCTGCTCTGTCGCAGCAACCGCCTCCTTCTGCCTCGGCAGCACTCCAGCTCAACCTCAAGGGTGCGGTACAACTGGCACTCAAGCAGAATCCTCAGCGCATCATCTCGCAAATCCTGACTGCGGAAAGTGACCGCAACGCCCAGATTGCCCGCTCTGCCCTCCTTCCTCAAGCCGGTATCGCCGCCGATGGTGGTATCCATCAGTACAATTTCGCCAGCGTCGAACGCGTGTCTCAGCGCTCGGCGGCCGGCCCTTATCAGGTCATTGAAGCAGGCCCTACGTTTTCCCAAACGCTTCTAAATCTCCCGCTGATCCGTAATTATCAGATCAATCAGGAAGGCCGTCGCGAAGCTCGCGCCGACGAGCAGACTACCCGCGAGATCGTCGTCACTGCCGTCGTCGACCAATACCTCCTCGTTCTGCGTGCGCTCGCCACTCGCGATGCCGCCGTTTCGGCTCCCAGATCCTTCTGAAACACTCTTCCATCCTTCCCAATCACGAAGGTCATCACTCCGCTTTGTCGATACTCGGCCGGGTACGCCAGTATCGCAAAGCCTCGCGTCATCTTTCCGTCCACCACGTAACTTTTCGCCCCGCCCTCGGCCCGCGCTCCCTGTTCCTTCAGAATCCGGTAAAAATACCCGTGAAACGGCTGTCGTGTTTCCTTCGTGTCCCTCTGATATCCCTCCGCGCTTGCTCGCGCGGCCAACGGTCCCAGCGGGCTTTCCGCCTCGCCTTCCCCAGCCTTCCAGTACAATCCGTCGTGCTTCCCCTCACTGCTGACAAACCGTTGTGCGTACTGCTTCACCGTGCCGTCATCGTGTGTCGTGTTGAAATATTCCACCTGCGCATCTGCCATTTCATTCACAATATCGATCACCGTCAGTTCGTTGTCCCCAATCTGCCTTGCTTGTATTTCCTTTTCCGCTCGCGTGGAACTGAATTCCCATTGACCGTCCGCCGTCTTCACCAGCGGAAAGGGAAACGGGTAATTCTCAGTCCCAATGTCCAGCACCAGCGCGCCACCCTCCACGGTCGCCCATCGGTGCATCGTTTCGTAATCTTCCGCGAATGTATCTAACGCGCTCTTGTCCTGCGCCGGGTCCTCGGTCAGCAAATACTCTTTTCCTTCCGGCCCAAATATCGCCAGCACTGCATTCGTATCGCCCGCTTTCACGGCCGAGTACAACGCCTTTTCCGCCGATTGCGGCGACACAAATTTCGTTGGCCCGACGATTTCCTGATGTTCCGACGGTTTCTTGCACCCAAACGTCAGCCCCAAAACCGCGATCATCGCCACAAGCGCCACGCGCCATCCCAACCCGCGCTTTCTCGCTCGTTCCGTTTCGTTCATGGCCGCTCCTTCTTCCAAAACCGCCAGCCGCTCCGCTCTTCCTTTTATCACTGCTTTTTTCCGCCGCCCGCCGCCCGCGGTGCTGGACTTGGCGCTCGCGCGGGTGCGCTTTGTGGTTTCGCGGGCGGATTCAAGCTGCGGTTGCCTCTCGCGCTTTCCGGCCGTCCTCCGGTGGTCCCGGAGAATGCATTCGGCCGCGCCACGGGTTTCACGTTTTGTGCGGGCGGGTATCCACGCAGTTCGCGTGTATTTTGGGGAGCGCTTGGCCGCGTCGGCGTTCCCGGCCGCGTCGTCGGCTTCGGTTGCACCACCGGTTTCGCGGGCAACGTGCTCGGCCCGCCAGGTTTCACCGGCTGAATCGACGGTCCTCCCGGCTTCCCCGGTTGCGGCAGTGGCGTTGGCTTCACCGTTCCCGGTGGCCTTCCTCCCGGCGGACGATACGGTGGCCTGCTTCCCGGCGGATACGGCGGACGCCATCCCGGTGGCGGTGGTCTCGGCGGACGTGGTGGCAGATAGTAGGGTGGCCGGTAACCCGGTCGAAATCCCGTATAGTATCCGCCCCACCAGTACGGGTTCCCATAATACGGACCGCCGCCGCAGTACACCGCGCGCCCCGCCCAATTCATACGCCAGCCGTAATATCCCCACCCGCAGCTCGAGCTATTCACCATCGCGCCTACGGCGATGCCCAACCCAAAAGTGATCATCGCGGTCGCCGCGACGTCTCCCGAGCTGTATCCCGGCGTAGCTACTGGCGCGCCGTAAATCGCCGTCGGGTTGTACGCCGGCACATACACCACCTGCGGATTCGCCGGTTGAATCACAATAATGTCCGGAATTTCCTTCACCACTTTGATCTGTTCGCCCGACGTCAGATTTCCCGCCGCATACGCCTTCGCGCGCATCCGCTGGATGGCCGCCATCACGTCGCTCTGCTGGTTCGCAGACACATCCCCCAGCGCCGATGTCCACCCCAAATTTTGGGCCAACTTGTCCAGCACGCTCGGAAACTGCAGCAGCGCCATCACCGACGGATCCCACTCCTGATTCTCCGCCGCCTGCACCAACGCATCGCCCGATAAGTTGTAGTTTGATTTTACGAACGTGTCCGCGGCTTCCACTTGGTCCGGGTTCGTCGCCGCTCCCAGAATCTGTGCCACCAGCGCGTCAGGATACAACGCGATCGGCGCCACCAGTGCATCCATATCGTTCGGCGGTACCGGCGCGTACACTTCCTGCGCCGCTCGTCCCGCCGGCGGCACGCCAAATCCCTTCGTGTCCTGCGGCAACGTCGTCCACAACAGCAGCACGCTTACACACACTGCCATCCATTGCTTCACATATTTCATGGTGTTCTGTACTCTTCGCAGGAGCTTGGCAATCCTTGTCCTGAAGGGGGCGGGGGGGCGCGTCACTCACCATACCACTTCAAAATAAAAAGGAAAAGATGCGTTACGCTCGCATTGTCTTGGTTTGCGTTTTGAATGCGATTTAAATCAGGTGAGCTACGTTTCTACTTCTTCGCTTCACCTTCCAGGTGAATTCGCCCGCCGATGACCACGTCCGGTAACACAATGTCCGTAAATCCATTCACCCGCGTTATCTTTAATTTCTCGCAGCATCCCCGCTCCGGGCTCTCGTATCTCGCCTCACGAAACGCCCCTTTCACCTGCACCTGCACCGCCGTCGGCTCTTCGTCGTAATTCACCACTTCCACAATCGTCTCGCCGGATTTTTCGCCCGGATAGTCCACCACCAGCGTCGTCAGCGAGTTCCACAATCCCACCGGCACGTGCTCTTTCACCATCAGCCGTCGCACGTCCTGCGCGAACGTCTCTGGATCGCTCACCGCTTCCCCCAACTCAATCACACGCCCTGTTCCTACCGTATATGTCACCGACGGGCCATTCTTCTTCCCGCCATCCGCCGCATCCCACGGATACTTTCCCGCCAAATTCACCAGCACCGCCACGCCGCCGCGCTCCGCGAACGCCTGTATCGCCTCCGTCAAATTCTTGTCCAGCGCCGCAAACGCGATCACCACGTCAAACCCCGCCAGATCCCCGGCCTTCACGTCGCTCGAATCGAACACCCGGAACGGAATATTGTGCCGCGCCATCAGGTTCAGCTGTTCGTAAGACGTCTCGTAATCATCCGTTAGTACCGCCACGTCCGCCGCTTCCTTCTCCATCGGCTTCTCGCGTTCGTAAAACGCTATCGTCTTCTTCACCCGCTCCCAATCGCTCAGTGCCTGCTTATCCCCGCTCAGCAGCCCCTTCTGCTGCGCTTCGTGGATCTCCAGAATCAAATCCGCGCGAAATGCTCCGGCCTCCGCCACCGCCAACGAATAATCCGCCGGGCGCGGCCCATCCGCCTTCACCAGCGGGTCGCTCTGGTCCCACGAAAACGTGTACAGCGGCGTCTGGCCGCCCAGAAACGCGCGTTCATGCCTCACCATCGCCAGATTCTGATCCAGCCACGGCTGCGACGTTGGGCTCGACACCTGTAACATTCCGTTCTTTTCGAACACCAGCCAGCCTCGCATTTCCGGCTGCTTTCCTCCTGCGCTTGCCACCAGCACCGTCAACTTCCCGTGTTTCGCCCGAATCTTTTTCGCCATCTCCAGCACTTGCTTCTCATCCGCTGCGCTGCTCTTCAAAACGATCCCGGCCACACCTGAATTCGCGCCCGCCTCCGCCACCGCTTCAGCCTTATCCAGTGACGCCTCCAGGTACAAGCGGTATCCTTCCTTTTTCGCCGCGGTCACCAGTGCCTGGGCATCTTCGCTCCACGGAATCACTAGTTCATTTACGCCTAATATCCTCGCGGGCGGCACGCTGCTGCCTGTCCATCGCACATACACTTTCGCCGCCGCCACTGGTCCCACAAGCGCCGCAATCATCACCCACAAAAAAATCCCGCGTAACGTCCTCATCGCTTTTCCCTTGAACTCGTCACCAATCCCACTCGTTCCTGCTTGCCTGTCATTCGAATCTCCGGCCCGGTCGTCACCGTTTCCGTCTCGCCCGCTGCCGAAATCCAGATCGCCGCCGCTTCCGGAAGCGTCTTCACAATCGCTTTACCCACGCGCGGCCCCACCAGCAGCAGCGTCGTAGACAATCCGTCCGTTGCTGCCGCTGTTTTCGCCACGATGCTCAACGCGTATTTCGTTTCCAGCGGCTTGCCACTCGACGGATCGATAATGTGTCCCGCGGTTTGATTCCCCAACAAACTCCCCGGGGTTTGCTCCGATGTCGACACGCTGTTCTCGCTCAGTAGCACCGTCGGATCCACGTGCCCCGATGGATCACGCAGGTGTACTTCCCACGCGCTCTGTCCCGGCGGCGCGCCCATCGCGTAAATGCTGCTTTGCCCCGCATCCACCAACGCATCCTTGATTCCATTTGCTCGCAAAATATCCACCGCACGATCTACCGCATAGCCCTTTCCAATCGAGCCCACATCAATCCGCATGCACGGCGAATGAAATTCCACTTTGTCTGGTGGAATCAATTCGATCTTCTCGTAGCCCACGCACGGCCGCACTTTCTCTTCCTCTTCTGGGGTTACCTCGCGTTCGCCACGCAACGCGGCTTTCCACAAATCCACCAGCGGCGCCACGGTGATGTCGAATTTCCCGCCCGACACCTTCGAATATTTCACCGACTCCTCAATCACTCGATACAGGTCCGCCGGCACCTTCTCCGCATGAAAATGTGCGTTGCGGTTCAGCCGGCTCAGATCGCTCTCCGGCTTGTAATTGCTCAATATGCCGTCCAGCCGCACAACCTCCGCAAACGCCTCGTCGATCGCTCGCGATGCGTGCTCCGCCGAATCGTCGTACGCCGCAATCTCGTACACCGTCCCCATCACGTATTTCGTCTTATGCACCAGCGGCGTCTTTGTCTCAGGCGCGCCAGCGGCCGCCATCGTCAACGCCGCAACCATCAAAACACTCGCCGACGCGATTGCCCGCGCGCTATTCCAGCGCATACACATCACCATCCGCCGAGGTCACGTACATCGTCTTTCCCGAAATCACTGGCGCATTTTGCACGCCCGTACCCAGCCCCGCATGCCACAGGTCTTTCCCATCGGCCGGATTCAGCGCCTGTAATCCCCAAGCCTGTATATAAATGACCGATTCGCCAATCACCGCCGGCCCCACCAGAACTTCCCCCGCGCGCGTTTTCCAGCGCAATTTTCCCGTGCCTACTTCCAATGCATATAAAAATCCATCCTTGCTCCCAATCACCGCCACGTCTCCGCTCACCGCTGGCGTCGCGGAAACTCCCAGCCCCGTCTCATACTTCCAGCGTACTGATCCATCTTTCGCGTCCAGCGCATACACAAAAAAATCCAGTGACCCGATCAGCACCGTATCTTCCACGACGGCTGGTGATGAATCGATTCCATTCCCCGTTGCCATACTCCACGCGGTCTTTCCTGTTTCTGCGTCCAGGCAGTACACCTTTCCGTCTCCGCAGCCCAGATAAATTTGCTTCTCCGCTGCGTACGCCGTCGAATACACGCGCCCGCCCAAATCCACTTTCCAGCGCCGTTTCCCCGTGGCCGCTTCCACCGCGTACATATGTCCGTCCGCGCTTCCGATGTACACCACGCCCTGACGCACCACGGGCGAGGCCCAAACTTCTCCTTCTGTCGCCAATTCCCATACTTTCGCGCCGTTCGCTCCGTTCACCGTATACACTCTGCCGGCATCATCTCCAAATAGCACCAGTTTCCCGCTCA
Organism: Candidatus Acidiferrales bacterium; assembly: GCA_963759275.1. Classification (GTDB taxonomy): domain Bacteria; phylum Acidobacteriota; class Terriglobia; order Acidiferrales; family UBA7541; genus Acidiferrum. The sequence continues at coordinate 24,575 of CAVWYZ010000012.1, forward strand.
ATGACGGCGCCGAATGGATTTGCCCTTCGGTCTGAAATCTCCACCGCACGCGTCCCGTTTCCGCCTCGATCGCCAGCAACTCTCCGCGTGACGCCGCCACATACAACGTTCCCTCCCGTAGCGCCGGCGCCGTTCGTATGGGGCCTCCCACGCGCATTTGCCATTTCGCCTTCTTGGGAGAAGGCAATGCCGGGGCGCCGTATCCACCTGTTCGCGCATTATCTTTCAGCAGTGTGATCCAATCGTTTTCAGGGTCTACTGTCATACGCCTCGCCTTGTGGCGGTCGCCGCCTGCCATGTGATTCAAGGATCGGTTCGTTGGGAGCGCATGGCTTTAGCCGTGTCGCGCCACCCACGATTCACAAGGCTTTAGCCGCTACGGCTTCTTCCTCGCCCTTCCATTTTCCTTGAATCACAAACAACATCCACTCAACTGTTCTGCAGCCTTCTGTAGTCGATCTTCTTCAGATCGTATTCGCCAAGCCCCAATTTCCCGGCCGCCGCAATGTGTCCCGGCTGCCGGTAGAACAGGTTCTTGCTTGCATCTTCGTAAAATTCCCGGCTGTTCTTCGTCAGCGTCTTCGGATCGCGAGACCATACCGACGGCGCGCCCTTCTCCCGTCTCTTCTTCTCGATCGCTTCCAGCTCGATTGTGTCCATTGCCACCGGGTCGGTGCTCATCATCAGCACTCCTGCCGGATAAATAAAATCCTGATTCTGCGTTAACGGTCCGCCGTGCCACACCATTCTCATTCCGTCCATGATGTTCAGCACCACTTTCGACCGCAGCGGTTCTACCGTGCACATCACTCCGATCAGCGGATTCGTGAACGAATACGGCTCCTGGTGCGACCGCGCCACGTTGTTGAATGTCCCGTACGCCACGTTCTTCAGGCATCCCGTCACCCCTGACGCGGAATGATCCTTCAACGTCGGCACATTGATGATTTTGTCCACCCGGTTCGCCACGATGCTCGCCATGTACGAGCGCGTCTCCCACTCGCCAAAGAAATTCATCTCTACGAACACATTCGCGTCATATCCCGACGCATCCAGCAATCCATCCTGCACTCCCACAACGGCAATCCCCGGCGGCATTAGCGCCTGGTAGCTACCCAGGTCCATTTCGTATCCGAACCGGTCGTACACCACAATATTCTTCAGGGGCACGCCTACCGATAGCACGCCTTCGATAATCTCGCGCACCAACTCCGGAGACGAACAGCACGCCGGCGCTCCTGAGGGGTTGATCTTGATTCCCACTACATCTTTCGGCTCGATGAATTTCGCGTACGCCGCCTTCGCGGATTTTTCCCCCGTCAGCTCCTTCAATCCGCGTTCCAGCATCTCGTGTACCACCGGCTGCGACACGCGGTTGGCTACGATCGACCGGCTATCCGCCACTTCCACCACTCGCCCCGGATACAACCCCGGCATTCCCAAGGGAGATTTTTTCGCCATCGGCGCTTCATGCACGGTAATCGGCGGCGCCGCTGGCTTTCCCTCCTCGTCAATCGCAAGCGTGCGCACTCCTCCCAAAAACAGCGCGGCGCTTCCCGCAACTGTCCGTTTCACAAATGCTCTTCGATCCATGCCCATGTTGGCTCCGCGCTTTCCCCGACAGGATGCTCGATCCGCTTTATTCTCTCAGCTTACTCCCATTTTCTTTTCTGTACGAGTAGATGACAATCTCTTTCAGACTGAGTAGACTCTTCTTGATTCGTTTTAATAGCGGGGTATTCGAGTTTGCCGAATTTGCTCGCTCTTCGGCTCCTCGCCGGCTATAAACGTTTCCTCTTTGGGAGGCAGGGGCTTCAGCCCTTGCGTAAGTCCCGTCTGGATGATGGGCTTTAGCCCCTGAAGAAAGATTTTGATGTTTATCCGTAGCGAGTAAAATCTAGTTCGTCTCCTCTGCTGCACGAATACGCCCTGTTTTCCCTTCGCGACCATGACTTCCGCGTGAAGAGAAAGAGGAAAGGACCCTCAATGATTCGTCTCGCAAAGTCTGCTCTGCATTTCGCCGTGACTCTCGCTCTTCTCTCCTTGCTCCCCTCTGCCCACGCTCAATCTCCCACCTATGATTTCATCCTGAAAGGCGGCCACGTCATCGATCCCGCCAACAACATTGACGGCATCATGGATGTCGCCGTATCCGCCGGTAAAATCGCCGCGGTACAGAAAGATATCCCAGCTTCCTCCACCGCCAAGGTGATCGATGTCACCGGTCTCTACGTCACTCCCGGCTTTATCGACATTCACGTGCACATCACCAACGGTGGTGCGCCTCTCAACTGGTTTGATCCCACCTCCCGCTCCCACATCGAGCCGTACGCCATTCCCGCTGATCTCGTTTTGCAATCCGGCGTCACCACCGTCGTCGATGCCGGCACCGCTGGCGCGGAATCCTTTCTCCTCGAAAAAGAAAGCGTCATGGATCACGCTACCGTCCGCGTCCTCGCCTTCCTCAATATTGTCGCCAATGGCATGAGCGGTGGTCTCGAACAGGATGTCGATGAAATGGACGTGCAACGCTGCGCCGACACCATCAAGAAATATCCCGACCTTATCGTCGGCGTGAAAACCGCGCACTACTGGACCGATAAGCCTTGGGATGCTGAACATACCCCCTGGGCCGCCGTCGATAACGCCATTGCCTGTGGCAATGCCGCCAATCGCCCTGTGATGTTCGATTTCTGGCCCCGTCCCGATCGCACTTACGCCGATCTCATCTTGAAAAAAGCGCGCCCCGGCGACATTCACACGCACGTCTTTGCCCAGCAATTCCCCATCATTCTTCCCGACGGCAAACTCAATCCCATCCTCCTCGAAGCACGCAAGCGCGGCGTCATCTTTGATGTCGGCCACGGCGCGGGCAGCTTTTGGTTCCGCAACGCTGTCCCCGCAGTCAAGCAGGGCTTCCTGCCAGACTCCATTTCCACCGACCTGCACAGCGGAAACTACACCAGCCTCAGCTACGACAACGTCCTCTCAAAATTCCGTTCCATGGGTGTGCCGCTCAACGAACTCGTCAAACGCGCCACCGTGAATCCCGCCAGCGAAATTCATCGCCCCGAACTCGGCACACTTTCTGTCGGTAAAGAGGCGGACATCGCCGTCATTCAGGAACTTACCGGTAAATACGGCTACATCGATTGTGGCTGGGCTCGCATGGACGGCGATAAGAGCATCGTCGCCCGCTTGACCGTCCGCGCCGGACGTGTCGTCTACGATCCTTCTGGCCTCAGCATGGTCGAATGGGAAAAAGCCCGGCAGCAATATTTCACTGCGCCGGTCCTGGGTGAGGGCAAACCCTCCACCGCCGACGATTTTCCCCGCCACTAGCGAGGGCGAACCTGGAAAACATGCCGCCCTGCCTCACACCTATAAAAGGACCGTGTCATCCTGAGCAAAGCGAAGGATCTCAACCGCTGCTTCTTGCCTCCCATCGTGCATTCGCCGGTTGCGCCAGTTCGCACATGAACTTGAGAGTCCCCCATCCTTCGCGTGTTTTGTCTGCCTGCGCAGGCAGGCGAAGGGTGGGTTCTTACCCTCTAAAGCCACAAAATCTCTTCTCTTTTATTCTTACTCCGCGACCCACACCAACCGTCATTCCGAACCAGCCTGCAGTAGGCAGGCGGAGTCCGCGAAGTGAGGAATCTCTCTTATTCTTGGTGACCCCAGCGCCTTTTTTTCTCGTCGCCGTGCGAACGTAATTCTATAGGAGGCTTCCATGCCCGAAAAAATCTCTCGCCGTAACATGCTTCACAAAGGCGCGCAAGCCGCTATTGCCGGCACCGTCGCTACCTGCGCTACACCCATCCTTAAGGCCGCGGAATCCCCCGCCACTCCTCCGCCCGCCCAGGGTGTCGATTATTACCAGAAACTCGGCGTCGCCACGTTCATCAACGCCGCCGGCACCTATACCGTTCTCTCCGCTTCCACCATGCCCGACGAAGTGCAGGCTGCCATCGCCTTGGCCTCGCAGCATCCCGTCAATCTCATCGAACTCCAGAATGCCGCCGGCGCTTATCTCGCCAATCGCCTCAAGTGTGGAGGCGCGATTGTCACCTCTGGCGCCGCTGGTGCTCTCACTGTGGGCACTGCTGCCTGCGTCACCCTCGGCAACAAAGATGCCATCCTGAACATCCCCACCGATATGGCCGGTCTCAAAAACGAAATCATTGTCCAAAAAACGCATCGCTACGATTACGACCATGCGCTCCGCAACTGCGGCACGCGCTTCGTGGAAGTCGAAACCCTCGACGATTACGAGAAAGCCTTCAACGACAAAACCGTAATGTGCCACTTCTTCAACGCTGCCGAAGGCGGCAAGATCTCTCGCGAAGATTGGATTCGCGTCGCGCACCAGCACAACGTCCCGTGCTTCAATGACGCCGCCGCCGATGTTCCTCCCATTTCCAATCTCTGGAATTACACGCAAATGGGTTTCGATCTCGTCGCCTTCTCCGGCGGCAAAGGTCTTCGCGGTCCGCAGTGCACCGGACTCCTCCTTGGCCGCAAGGATCTCATCGAGGCTGCCAAACAAAACAACTCGCCCTACTCCAACACCGTCGGCCGCGGCATGAAAGTCGCCAAGGAAGAAATCGTCGGCCTGGTTGCCGCTGTGGATTGGTTCCTCAGCCAGACGGACGCCAGCCTCGAGGCCGAATTTCAGAAACGCGCCGACCTTATCGCCGCAAAACTAAAGTCTCTCCCCACCGTCAAAGCGCAAACGTTCATCCCGGAAGTTGCCAATCACGTTCCGCACCTCCTCATCACCTACGACCCGAACCGCATCAAACTTTCCGCCATCGAGGTCATGGAAAAACTGCGCACCGGCAAACCCCGCATCGAACTCAATCCTGGTACCGGCGGCGCTCCCGCCAGCGCCGGCCTCCCCGGTGGACCAAACACCATCATCGTCGGCGTCTGGATGCTCAAACCCGGCGAAGACGCCATCGTCGCCGACACTCTCTACAACACCTTGCACGCCGCCCTCTCCTGATTCTTCAAGCGTGCGTCTTGCATTTCCTCGTAGGGGTCCAGCACCGCTGGACCCCAAGCCCGCAATCTTTCAGTCATTTCTAGAGATCACATCCCAAAGGCCTAAGCAATTCCTCCGATAGAATTTCCGTCGCTCTCTCCTGTATTCTCCGAACGACGCGCCATGAACACGCTAACCCCAACTCCTCACTCAAAATCCATTTTCAAGAATCCTTATCTTTATTCCTCTCTCATCTTTCTCGGTGTTCTCGCGTACGTCGGCTTCCTGATGCTCTCCCGCTACGAATCCAACCGTGCCTTCAATCGCCGCAACGCCGAAAAGGCCGCGGAGCAGCAGCGTGAAGAAGATCGCGCCGCCATCGAACAACTCGGCGGTTCCGATCTCGCCATCCGTTCACTCTACGTCTCACCGCAAGAGATTCACCGCGGCGAATCCGCCCAGCTTTGCTACGACGTGGCCAACGCCAAAACCGTCACCCTCGATCCTCCCGCCGGCGAAGTCTGGCCCTCCCACAATCGCTGCGTTGATCTTTCTCCCCGGAAAACAACCACGTACACCCTCACCATCGCCGATTCCTCTGGCAAATCCGCCTCGCAATCCGTCGAACTTCAAGTCCATTAGTGCCCACCCACCTCATACAACCGACTGATAATGCCTGCCTTACACAAAATCGTCCCGACCGCCCTTCCTTTCCCTTGTCCACCTCTTTCTCTCGCCCTTATAATGTCTCTCTGGCGGAGTTCGGCTCGTCCGAACTCCGCATCATTTTTCTCTATACACGTGGCGAACGAATGACTGATCCTCTCGCGAAAATTAAGCACAAGCTGCAAAAGGAAATCGACACTCTCGAGCACGAGCTCAACGTCGAGCTCCCCAAGGAAATCGCCGTCGCCCGCGCCCACGGTGACCTCTCCGAAAACGCCGAGTACAAATACGCCAAGGAGCGCCAGGGTTACGTCAACGCCAAAATCGGCCAGCTCAAAAAGCGCATGGGCGACCTCGGCATGCTCAATCTCACCAACATTCCTAAAGATCGTTCCGGCTATGGCTCCCGCATAGTTGTACTTGACCTGCAGCGCAAGATTGAGGTCGAATACAAGCTCGTCAGCAGTGAGGAAGCCGACGTCGAACAGGGGCTCATCTCCACCACTTCTCCCATCGGCCGCGCCCTTCTCAATCGCCAGGTGGGCGATGAAGTCCAGGTTGCCACCCCCGCTGGCAAAAAAGAATTCGAAGTCGTTCGCCTCGTCACGATTCACGACGAAGCTTGATGCGTTCCGCCCGGTCGCGGTGAGGTCTTATGTTTTATTGGGGCTCCGGTCCAACTCTCGGTCTTCTTACTTGTCTCGGTTACGCCATTTTTGTCATTGGCGCTTCTTCGCTATGGCGCCATCGTGCCGAATTCACCTTTTGGGTTGACGAAGAACTCTCCACGCTCCGTCGCAACTTCTCTCGCTACGTTCCCGCCGGTCCCTTCTACGAGCGCCGCGGAGAATCCCGCCTCCGCGTCATCCCCGTCGGCTTCTTCCACTCCGTCACGCAACTCCCCCGCCGCCGTTTCACCTGGGGCGCGTTCCTCCTTTTCCTCGGCCTCCTCCTCTTCGCTCTCGACTTCTTCGTCTAACTCGATCGCCGCCCATCCCCGCACCGTAATAACCACACCCGTGTCATCCCGAGGGCCGCATCTTTTGCGCCCCGAAGCATCTCAACTGCTCCGCATGCAAACCTGACCGACCTCCATCGCCTCCTGATCGCTGTTCGCCGTTCGCTCATCGCGTACGACATAGCGTCGCTCTCTGTTTCTACTCTTTCACTTTTACACTCTTAAACTTCCGAACTCTTCCCTCTCCCGATATCTGATTTCTGATATCTGCTATCCTTTTCCCCCATGCTCCCTTCCCTCATCGTTCACGGCGGCGCCTGGGACATCCCCGACGACGCCATCGAATCCTGCAAGGCCGGTTGCCTTCGCGCTCTTCATGCTGGCTACGACATTCTCCTCAACGGCGGCCACGCCCTCGACGCCATCGAAGCCGCCATCACCGTCCTCGAAGACGATCCCGTCTTCGACGCCGGCTACGGCTCGCACCTCAATCTCGATGGCTACGTCGAGTGCGACGCCATCGTCATGGACGCCGCCACACTCAAAGCCGGTTCTGTCGCCGGCCTCCGCCGCATCAAAAATCCCATTCAGGCCGCGCGCGCCGTCCTCGAAAAATCTCCTCACATGATGCTCATCTCGCAGGGCGCCGAACAGTTCGCCTTCGATCACGGCATTCCCCTCTGCGATCCCGAAGATTTAATTTCTCCCGCCGAACGCGAAGCCTGGCAACGCTGCCGCAAAGATTCTCACGCCGCCGCACATCATCGCGGCCACGAGCAGGGCACCGTCGGCGCCGTCGCTCTCGATGACCAGGGCCGCCTCTTCGCCGCCACCTCCACCGGCGGCACCTGCTGCAAACTTCCCGGACGCGTCGGCGATTCTCCGCTCATCGGCTCCGGTTGCTACGCCGATTCCGAAACCGGCGCGGTCTCTTCCACCGGTTACGGCGAAGCCATCATGAAAGTGGTGCTCGCCAAAACCGCCTGCGATTTTCTGCGCCCCGCCGCCTCCACTCCCACGCGCGCCGCGCAAGCCGCCGTTCAGCTCCTTACCCGTCGCGGCCATGGCACTGGCGGCCTCATCCTTCTCGACAAATCCGGCAATCCCGGCTTCGCTTTCACCACGCCCCGCATGGCCTACGGCATAGCCAATCCCCAAGCCGGCTTCATCACCGCCGTCTGATCCTCACTTCTGTCACGTCTCTTTCCACCTGACCTTGAGGGTGCCCCATCCTTCGCGCCTCTCGCGAAGGGTGGGTTCTTACCATCTAGCGTCGCTAATTTTCTTTTTTCAGGGGTTTCCGCTTATTCTCTGGCTGCTCGCTTCCTCACTCCTTCTTTCAATCCTTGCGCGTTCTTTCCTGAATTTGTGAACTCTCGGCTGTCGACTAGCGACTCTCCCCTGTGCGTTGCTTACCATCGCGGAGCGCAGCGCGGGCCAGCCCGCCATAGCGAATGCGAAGGCGGGTGTGCGTTGCGTCACAGCGCCCCTCTCCACCCATCCGCACAATCAATTCATCCTTAGATGTGAGATGCACATGGACAACAACGATTTCCAGAAATGGCTCGACAACGTAACTCAGCGCGCGCGCTCCTCGAAGCCTCTGCGCGACGCGCCAACTCCCCCCTGCATCCGCGTGAGCAACGATCGCTTCGCCCTCCACTCCTCCTTCGAAGATCGCCTCACCCAAGACGACAAGCTCCTCCTCCAAGCCATGGGTATCGCCCTCTAGTCGCGGCCTTTAGGCCCATCCCGCTTGTGTAGTGGCCAATCTTCAGATTGGCAACCCGCAAGTCCGGCTCCGAGCGAGCATCAACAATCTCAACCAAAGTGTCATCCAGAGCCTGCCTGCGGCAAGCAGTCGCAGCGAAGGATCTGCTTTCCTCCACTCGCCACTCGCCACTAACCACTCGCCACTGCCATCACTGCCTCCTTGACACCGTTACCCACCTGATCAACGATCCTGATCGATCACTACTCCCGATGACCAAATCCCTTATATGCAACCCAAAGTCGCTTCCAGTCTCGGCTACATCGCCCAACTCATGCTGCAAACCCAAAAACTCGCCAAACAGGAATATTTGGAAGCGTTCGACGATCCCTGGCCCAAAGTCGTCGCGGAAGGTGCTGCCTTCAATGATCCCGAACCCGAGCCTGACGAGCCGCAATCCGAACCTCAACCTCTCTCCGACCCGGCCACCACCCTACCCACCCGCGATCAACTCTCTTCGCCAATCTTCGTTCCGGATGCTCCTCCATGCTCCGGTACCGGCGAGGCCGATTCCCCAATTACCGACCCGAACGATTCCTCTCCCGATGCAAGCCCGGACCCTTCTCCCCCTCCACCATCCTGCGGCGCCGATGGCAAACCTCAGCTCTCCGCATGCGACCTCCCGTCCACCTCGACTCCGGCAGCACTGAAAAAGAAGCTTCACTCTAAGTACCATTAGAATCACCACTTACAAAAACGCGCAGTCCTAACCACCTTTAGAATCACCACTTGCAAAAAAAGGGGGGGGAGGGGGGTGAGGAGGTTTGCAGCTTGTGTCGTGGCCAATCTTCAGATTGGCAATCCGCAAGGCCAAGCTTCCGCGAACGTCCCAACGCCGACCATCGACGGAGCGACGATCCGCCTCGGGCGTCTCACCTCTGCGCCAAGCTCACGGCACCCCGTAGCGCTGGCATTTATGCCACCATCTTCGCTGTAAAAACCGCCGCGATTCCCACCGACGCCGAGCATCGACGGGCGGCGCTTCTGTCGTCTCACCTCTGCGCCAGCTCGTGGTACCCCGTAGCGCTGGCTTTCATGCCAGCGCCTTTGCTTGTAGGCCCCTGCCTAAGCGTCGAGGCAAACCGCGATCAACTCCCGATGTTCCATAGACCAGCGCCAGAGGCGCGTCACAAACTTAGCCCAGCGCGTAAGCGCTGGGGATCCATCGCCAAAAGAAAGGAGCGCCAGCGGCGCGGCACAACTTCACCCAAACCCGCGCCACCACAAAAACAAAGTGGCGACCGAGCCGCAGTACCCGGTCGCCACTTTTACATGAACCCTGAAAACGCAATCTACCCGTTCTGCGCGCTAACCCGCACACACAGGAACTGTCCGCCGTCCATCGGCTGATATTCCACCGCCACCAACGTTCCCACCTTCACTTGTCCCTGCACCTGCGTGTTCTTGTCCACCACGAACTTCATCGCTTGCCCATTCGCTCCAGCTGTCACCGTGAACGAGTGCCCCGCATCTCCGATGTCCGTCACCTTCCCGGTGATCGATTTCGGCGTTTGCTGCGATTGTCCCTGCTGTCCTTGTTGTCCCTGCTGCCCTTGAGTCTGCCCCTGGATAATCGCCGGCGCACCCATCAGCAACATGCTGCTCAACGACGCTGTGACCAAAATCTTGTGCATCATTTCAAATCCCTCCTGAAGTTTTGGCCGGTCGCTTCACTCTTGCACTATCGCTTCCATTCCCACCCCGGATTCTCCTGTATCCCGCTAGCTCGCTCTGAACTCACCACTTAACGCACCACTCCCAAAATCGCGCTGATTTTTCACGCCACCGCTCGCGCACTTTTTCCACCCTCCTTGTCATTCTTGCCACGCAAAAACTTTACTTCCGTTTTCTGTAGCCCCCGCCCCTTTTGCCGCGTGAAATAAATATACGAATAGTAACGTCACTGAATTTGGTCGGCGCGCCGACATTCCTGTCGCGACTCCCAACTCGATTCACGATTCACAAGTCACGAGTCACGAACAAGTCACCGCTAGTCACAACTCTCGCCTCGCTGTTATCCTATACAGCGGTCCTTTCGTTTACCTCGAGCTATCTCGCCGACGGGCCAGCTCTTCCGCTACGGACGCACCGCAAATATCATCGAAAGGTCTTCCACATCGTGAGCACATCTGCACCTGCGCGACCCTTGAAGCGCGCCTTTAACTTCAACGCTGGACCCGCGGCTTTGCCACTCTCCGTCCTCGAGCGCATCCGCGAAGAATTGCTCGATTATCGCGGCACAGGAATGTCCGTCATGGAGCTGTCGCATCGCTCTCCCGAATTCGAGGCCATCAACAACGCCGCCGAGCAAAACCTTCGTAAACTCCTGGCGATTCCCGAAGATTACGCGGTGATCTTCATGCAAGGTGGCGGAAGCATGCAGTTCTCATGTGTTCCGCAGAACCTCGCGCTCTCCGGCAAACCTGTCGATGTGCTTCACACTGGCGCTTGGACCGCCAAAGCCATCGCCGAGCTGAAAAAAGGTTTCTCCCACAACATCGCGGCCAGCACGGAAGCCGAAAAGTTCACTCGCGTTCCCCGCGCCGAAGAAATCAAGCTTTCCGCGGATTCTTCCTACACTTATTTCTGCACCAACAACACCATCGAAGGCACGCAATATCATGCGCTTCCCGCGAGCGCTGCGCCGCTTGTCGCGGACATGTCGTCTGACATCGCCTCGCGTCCCATCGACGTCTCCAAGTTCGGCCTCATTTTCGCCGGCGCGCAGAAAAACCTTGGCCCCAGCGGCGTTACGCTCGTCATCGTTCGCAAGGATCTCGCCGAACGCGCCGATAAAAATCTCCCGACCGTTCTTCAGTACCGCACCTTCATCAAGGAAAAGTCGCTCTACAACACGCCGCCAACGTTCGCCGTTTACGTTCTTGGTCTGGTCACGGAATGGATCGCTGCCGAAGGCGGACTTGCCGGCATTCAGAAACGCAACGAAGCCAAAGCCAAGCTGCTCTACGACACCATCGAAAACAGCAACGGCTTCTATCGCTGCCCCGTCGAAAAGTCCTCGCGTTCGCTCATGAACGTCGTCTTCCGCATCAACAACGACGAAGCTCTTGAAAAGGACTTCGCCAACGGCGCCGCCGCGGCCAATCTTGTCGGCACGCCTGGTCATCGTTCTGTCGGCGGCATGCGCATCTCGCTCTACAACGCGGTCGGTCAAGACGCCGTCGAAGCGCTCGTTTCCTACATGCGCGATTTCCAGCGCGCGCGCGGCTGATTTGTATGCTGAGCAAAATTTCCGCCGCGTTCGCGAACTGTCCGCTGTAGACTAGGTTCGCTATGAATCCTTACGCGCTTGCACTCTTCACGCACTTCCTCGGATTAGTCGGTCTCTTCGTCGGCTACGGCCTCGAATGGGCCGCTTCCTCCTTACTTCGTCGCTCCACCACCGCGGACGCGGCTCGCTCCTGGCTGCGCATCTACAAACTGTCGCTCCCCATTTCCGGTCCCGGCTTGTTGATTCTGATTATCAGCGGCGGCTACATGGCTTCGCTTACAGGCAGCATGAAGCAAGGCTGGATTTCTGCGTCGCTGCTGGCAATCGTCTTCGCACTCGGCATCGGCTTCGTGTTCATTCTGCCGCGCATCAAGCGAATCCGCGCGGCGCTGCCCGAAGGAACGGTGACTCTGCCCGATGCGATCCGTGCGCGTCTGCAAGACCCGATGATCATCACGCTGATTCGTGTGCGTTTCATTCTCGCTCTCGGCATCGTGTATCTCATGACCGCGAAGACCGAATTGCTTTCAACGTCGCTCTTCATTCTGCTAGGCGCTATCGTCGTTGGCTTGCTCTGCGCCGCAACTGCGTGGACGAGTCGGCCCACAGCGAAAGCCTGAACTACCAATAAAAAAGAGGCGGAGAAAATCCCGCCTCTTCTCGCATCGGTTTCCCCGCTGCGGCTTTCTTGCCGATTACGCCAGGTCGAACAACAGCACTTCGGCATCTTTCACTCCGGTAAGTTGCAGCGATTTCTCTTCCGAGATTTGCGCGCCATCGCCCGTTTCCAGTTCCTTGCCATTCAGTTTCACGCTACCACGCGCAACCTGAACGTACGCATAGCGATTGGGCTTGATCTCATGTTTCACCGACTCGCCCGCGGCCAGAACCGTCGCGTACAGTTCGTTGCCCTGACGGATTTTGACCGAGCCTTCCCGGCCATCGGGAGAAACCACCAGGCGCAGCTTGCCGCGCTTGTCGCTCTCGGAAAAGTGCTTCTGGTCGTATACCGGTTCATAGTTCTTCTTATCGGGAAACATCCAGATCTGGTACAGATGAACGGTCTCCTTGTCCGACGCGTTGAACTCGCTGTGCGCAACTCCGGTTCCCGCGCTCATATACTGCACATCGCCGGGACGAATCACCGAGCCATTGCCCATGCTGTCTTTATGCGCGAGCGCGCCTTCCAGTACGTACGTTACGATTTCCATGTCGCGATGCGGATGCGTAGGAAAACCGCCTCCGCCGGCGATGCGATCGTCGTTCATCACACGGAGGGTGCGGAATTGAACGTGTTCCGGATCGAAGTACTCGGCGAACGAGAATGAGAAGCGGGAATCCAGCCAACCGTGATTGGCGTGGCCGCGGTCGTTGCTCTTGTGGATGGTAATCATAGGGCCTCCTTGCGAACAGAGGTATAATAGTCGTTATAACGACTATTGTCAAGAGGCGCACTACCGCTTGTCATTTCACCTCCATATCTCCTTTTGCGGCAAAGGCTTAGCTCCTAGACGGACTGAGCAAGCCTCACACCTGTGGTGACCACCTGATTTCCTCGTCGCGTTTGTTTGGTGTAAAGTGGTAAGCCTACGAGGCTACGCTCCGGGCCAGCCCAATCGAGGTATATTGCATGGATTCTGCTCTTCCAACAACGCAAACCAAAAGCGCGGAGGCTGATTCCTCCCGGCGCGAAACACTGACAATTACGGATAATCGTACCGGGCGGAGCTACGAGGTACCGATCACGAACGAAACGATTCGGGCGAGCGATCTGCGAAAAATCAAAGTGGAAGAAGTCGAATTCGGGATGATGAGTTACGATCCGGCCTTTAACAACACGGCTTCTTGCGTGAGCCGTATCACGTACATTGATGGAGATAAGGGAATTCTGCGGTACCGTGGCTATCCGATCGAGGAATTAGCGGAGAAGTCGACGTACCTCGAGACCGCATACCTGTTACTGCATGGCGAACTGCCGAATGCAACCCAGCTGAAAGAATGGCAGTACCACGTTCTGCACCACACCTATATCCACGAGAGCATCAAGAAGTTTCTGGATGGATTTCACTACGATGCGCATCCGATGGGGATGTTGATATCGACGATCGCGGGACTCAGCACGTTTTATCCTGATTCCAAGCACATTTTCGACGCGGAGTCGCGGAAAAAGCAAACGTACCGACTGATCGGGAAAATGCCGACGTTAGCCGCGTTTGCGTATCGGCACACGCTAGGCATGCCATATGTGTATCCCGACAATGATTTGAGCTATACGGGCAATTTTCTGAATATGCTGTTCCGCACCAGCGAGACGCGCTATCGTCCGAATCCTACCTTGGAGCGTGCGCTGGATGTGCTGTTCATTCTGCACGCGGATCATGAACAGAATTGCTCGGCGAACACGATACGCGGGGTCGGCAGCAGTCATGTGGATCCCTTTTGCGCTTCGGCGGCGGCGACGGCAGCGCTGTATGGCCCGCTACATGGAGGCGCTAACGAAGAAGCGCTGCGAATGTTGATGGAAATCGGGTCGGTGCAGAAAGTGCCGGATTTTATCAAGCGGGTAAAGGCCGGGGAAACGCGGTTAATGGGTTTTGGCCACAGAATTTACAAGAATTACGATCCACGCGCGAGAATCATCAAGAAAATCGCCTATGAAGTATTCGATCTGATGGGCAAGAATCCATTGCTCGAAATTGCGTTGGAGTGCGAACGGATCGCGCTGGAAGACGAATATTTTATCAAGCGCAAGCTGTACCCCAATGTGGACTTCTACACCGGGCTGATTTATCAGTCGATGGGTTTCCCGATGACAATGTTCCCCGTGCTCTTTGCGATCCCGCGTATGTCGGGATGGGTGGCGCAGTGGGAAGAAATGCTGCTGGATCCGGAACAAAAAATCGCGCGGCCGCGTCAGATCTATCTGGGGCATGATACCCGCTCCTATCTCGAAATCGACCAGCGCAGTTAAGCGGGCCGCGAATCGGGGACCGTTGCCGCCATACAGGTCGAACAGCTGTTTGTTGCAAAACGTAGTAACGCTCTGATCTTTCCGCGTGTTCTTTTTGTATACGCTGCCAATCGTTCTGTCTCGACAGATACGAGACCAGAGGTATATTGAAGAGTACGAGGTCCTATGGCGACAACTTCGAACCCTCCGCACCACCCAAGTCCTCGTCGACGGAGCCAACGCGTACTGATGCAAGTGTCGGTGAGGGTGCGCGGGAAAGACTCCCAAGGCAGATCATTTGAAGAGGAAGCGTCCACGCTGGCGATCAACGCGCATGGCGCGCTCATCCAATTGGAAGCGCGGTTGACCAGCGGCAGCACGGTGTTAATGCAGCACAAACAGACGCAGGAAGAGCAGGAATGCCACGTGGTGTTCCTGGGCCCGGTTCGCTCTGGAAAAGCGGAAATTGGCCTGGAGTTCACGATGGCCTGCCCCACGTTTTGGCGAGTGGCATTTCCCCCAGAGGACTGGAGCCCGAAACATCCGGAAGCGCGAACGGTGATATCCACGAATTCCCCTACAACGAAGAAGTAAAGCCGAAAAAATCCTGATAAAGTAACCAGCCATGCGATGGATCGCGTGCAGCCTGCTGTTGTTGGCGACCGCCGCCAGTTCCTGGTGGGCGGTGCAATCTACGGGTGTGGACGCGAACCTGCGAGGGGTGGCGGTGGTCGCCCATCGCGGCAGTACGACGATTTGGGCGACGGGCTCGAAAGGCACGGTGGTCCGTTCGGCGGACGGCGGAAAGACCTGGGAGAGCGTGCACATTGCGGGCGGGGAGAGTCTGGATTTTCGAGGCGTGCAGACCTTTGACGGGAAAACGGTAAACGTGATGGCGAGCGGTGAAGGGAAAGCCTCCGGGATTTATCGGTCGACCGACGGAGGAAGCACGTGGACAAAAGTGTACAACGACGAACGAAAAGGATTCTTCCTGGATGCGCTGGTGTGTTCTGACGAAAAGCATTGTTTTGCTCTAAGCGATCCGGTGGACGGGAAATTCCTGTTGCTTGCCACGACCGATGGGGTGCATTGGAAGGATTTGCCTCGAGAAAAAATGCCGGCGGCGCTCCCACAAGAGGGTGCGTTTGCCGCCAGTAATTCGAGCTTGTTATTATACGAAAAGACGGAAATTTATTTCGCGACGGGCGGCAACCGGGCGCGGGTTTTTCATTCGACGGATTCAGGGCAAACGTGGATCGTGAGCGAAACACCGATTCTGAGCGGTAAAGCTTCCCAGGGGATTTTTTCCATCGTGCGGGCCGGGGACACGGTCGTGGTAGTCGGAGGCGACTACGCGAACCCAAGTGCAAGCGAGAAAACCGCGGCCTATTCCGACGATGAAGGGAGGAGTTGGCGTTTGGCCGCGACGATGCCAACAGGTTATCGATCCGCGGTCGACACGTTTGACGCGGGATTTGTAACGGTGGGTCTCAATGGGGCGGAAACTAGTCGCGACGGAATTCATTGGGTACACATCGATTCACCCGGTCTGAACGCCGTGACATTCATAAGCGGCAAGGGTTGGGCGGTAGGGGCGAAGGGATTGGCGGCGGAATTTGTGGACCAGACGGAATATGGAGCAGGGAGCGCGAATCCGTAGCACTGCTTCGCCGTACCAGGGTATTTACCAGGGAATACGTCTTTCAACACAAAGTACGTTCGGCCTATTGCCAAGGAAACCGGAGGGCACGATTCTGCAGGTATGCCAGTAGGTCCGGCACTGCGTCCGAAACGCGTCCGTAGGGGAATGGAGCGGGAAGATGGCCACGATAGACCGTCAAGAACTCGACCGGCTTGAGCGAAGGGGCCTGCAGCTCACCTTCTTCTCCGCGGTGTTTGTAACGATTTTGGGGACGGGACTGGCGGTGTTCATGTACCCGCTGGTTTTCGTGCACCCCGAAGGGAATAAATGGACATTGCGGGTGGCTTTTTTCGGATTCTGCGCATTGGTATTGCTGTTTGTGGGGTACCTGTTTGACCGGCAGCGCTCTTTCCAGAAATTGAAAAACCAACTCTTGACGGAGTTGGAACGAAACGTGGCGTTGCAGATACAGGCGAGCGCGGACATTCTAAAATCGATGCCAGACCAGAATTATTTCTGGGACCGCTTGGCCATGGAATTCCGGCGTGCGCTGACCATGGAAAAGACCATGTCGGTGGTGCTGGCGAAAGTGAAAGCTGGGTCGCGTGTGCCGGCGAACGAGCAGAAGGCGGCGTTGAGCGAAGCGGCAAAGGCGATGTCGCGGAAACTGAGGCCGGCGGATTCGATTTACCGTTTATCGGATGATCTGTTTGGAATCGTGCTGCCGGAAACGGACACGTTGAACGCGAAACGCATGTCGCTGCGGATGCAGGAAGAACTTGAAGCGGTGCGGGCGCGGTACGATGCGACCTTTGATTTAACGGCTTATAACTATCCGGATCACGTAAAAAGCTCGCACGAAATAGAAGATTTGGTGAAATCCAGGCTGCCCGAAAAGGAAGAATGGAATGTTCCTGTCGAGATGAAGGCCGGATGACGCGCCGTCCATCGTTCGACGGAAGCTAACGAAGCGCCTGCTGAAGATCGTCGATCAAATCCTGCGGATCTTCCAAACCAATCGAGACGCGGACGGTTCCGGGTTGCACACCAGCGCGCTGCAATTCATCCTTGTTCATCCGGAAGTGGGAACCGTAAATCGGGAGAATAATCAGGGATTCCACGCCGCCCAGGCTGGCCGCAAGCAGGAAGATCTTGGCGCGGTCGCAGAATTTCCGCGCGGCAGGCAAACCACCTTTTAGATCGAAAGCCAACAGCGAGCCGAATCCCCGCATCTGTTTCTTTGCCAGCGCGTGGTCGGGATGGGATTGGAGTCCCGGATAATGGACGCGCGCGACTTTTGGATGTTTTTCCAGAAATTTGGCGACACGCAAGGCAGTTTCACATTGGCGAGGCAGGCGCACACCGAGCGTTTTCATTCCGCGCATGAGCAGGAACGCGACTTCAGGGTCCATCACGCCACCGAAACAGGAGACCATGTGGCGGACGCCGGCAATGTATTTGGCTTTGCCGGCGGCGACACCGCCGAGCAGGTCGGAATGTCCGGAAAGACCCTTGGTGACGCTGTGAACGACGATGTCGAAGCCAAATTCGATGGGGTTCTGAAGCAGGGGAGTGGCGAAGGTATTGTCGACGATGCTGATGAGTTGGTGTTTGCGGGCAAAGGCGGCCGCTTTGCGCAAGTCCACCAGAAAGAGTGTGGGATTTGTGGGCGTCTCCACGTAGAGACACTTTGTTTTCGGAGTCAGTAGAGCTGCTATTCCTTCCAGTGACGATGCCACGTGGCGAACAGTGATGCCGAAGCGGGGGAAAATATCGCGCATCATGCGGTAGGCTCCGCCATAGACCTGAGAAGTGGAAATCAGCTCATCTCCTTTGGAAAGAAATGTGAGCAGGGTGCTGGAGATCGCGGCCATGCCGGAAGAAGTGACAACCGCGGCTTCGGCCCCTTCGAGAGCGGCGATCTTTCGTTCGGCCATGTCGAGAGTAGGATTTCCGTCGCGCGTATACATGAAGGCGTGGCTTTTGCCTTCGGCCCAAAGCTTCAACTCTTCCGTCGAGGCCAACGTGAAATTGGAAGAGCGAACGATGGCGGAGGTTACCGGAGCGCCGATGCCGTGGCGAAGAGGTTCACCAGCGTGAATGGCGCGGGTCTGGGGCCGCAACACGTCCCGAGCAGGTTTTTTCATGACGGAATTATTGGTCTAAGGATATGAAGCCGACAACCTCCAAATTGGCGGCGGTAAAATCGCGCGAACTCCCAAGCCGGCGGAAAGAACGCAAGTTGACGTGGGTATCTTCGTTATCTTTGTTCTATGAATACTTGACACATCGGTTACTATACGCTTAGGCTCGAAGGCATATGGAGCCAGAAGCTTCCCTTTCTTGGCTGGCGTTGACGTTGACGCCGGGCGTAGCAGCACGACTGACGGGTCGATTGCTGCGGGAATTCGGAACTCCGGAAGCCGTGTTCCGCGCCAGTTTGACCGCGCTTGAAGCATGCAATCTGCCGGCCCCCGCGGCGCAAGCCATCTTCAAGAAGCAGACGTTTTGTCGGGCGGAGAAGGAAGTGGACGCGATCCGCCGGATCGGGTGCCGCGTTCTGAATTGCAACGAGCCAGACTACCCTCAGTCACTTCTGCAGATCTATGATCCGCCGGCCCTTTTATATGTGCGAGGCGACGCCAGCATTCTGAACGCGCCGAACATCAGCATTGTGGGAACGCGGCGTCCCACCGTTTATGGGACGCAGGTGGCCGAACGGATGGGACGAGAACTGGCCAAACGAGGGCTGGTGATCGTGAGCGGTTTGGCCCGCGGCGTAGATGCGTTAGCGCATGCGGGGACGACTGCCGTGGGTGGGCGGGCCATCGGAGTACTGGGAACGGGAATTGACGTGTGCTACCCGAAGGAGAACAAGAAGCTATTTGAGAAAGTGCTGGAGAAGGGAGCAATCATCAGCGAGCTACCGACCGGGTCGCATCCGGCCCCAGAGAACTTCCCGGTGCGTAATCGGATTATCGCCGGAATGCCGCTGGGAGTCTTGATCGTCGAAGGCAAGCAGTACAGCGGGTCGTTGATCACTGCGCGGCTGGCGATGGAATTTGAACGGGAAGTTTTCGGTGTGCCGGGGAATGTGACGCAGGAAATGAGCTTTGCGCCGAACCAGCTCATCAAACAAGGGGCAAAACTGGTGACGAGTGCGGAAGACGTGATCGAGGAGCTTCCGACGCCGATTCGGGCGGTTTTGGTGCAGGCCGAGGCGTTAGGAACGGAACAGCGGAATTTACTTGCTGGGGATGGGCTAAACCCAATAGAAAAAAGGATTTACGAGCTATTGAGCGCAGAAGACTCGAGGCATATTGATGACCTGGTGGAAACGACTGGATTGAATTCCAGCGAAGTTCTCGCTACCCTTTTTGACTTGGAGATGAAAGGCATCATACGGCAATTGCCGGGAAAACGATTTACAAAGGTTTTGCTTTAGGTGGGGGAAGGATCACCACAGGCATCCGCCCGATGCATCGGAAGGAAGGCAACGCGCATCTGAAATTGGTCGCGAGTGCCCCGACGGTACATTTATTAAGGTAGCGAGAAGGACACACCCCGCTCTGCCGGCCCCCTCCGGCGGGTGCAACTAAGGTTACAAAGGAACACATGGCACGTTCACTGGTCATCGTCGAGTCGCCGGCAAAGGCGAAGACGATAAATAAGTATTTGGGCAAAAACTATACGGTCAAGGCATCCATTGGACACGTCCTGGATCTGCCGACGAAGACCATAGGTATTCGTCTGCCCATCGAGGAAGACGAAATCAAGAAGAGTAAGAAGAAAAAGAGTAAGAAGGGCGGGAAAGCTGCGGCGCCAAAACCGCCGCTGAAGCCAATCTCCTTGGACGACCCGAAAATCTTCGAGCCCACATTGCAAGTAATTCCGGGCAAGGGCAAGGTCATCAATGACCTCCGCAAAGCTGCCAACACCGCGGACGCCGTGTACTTGGCGGGTGACCCGGACCGCGAGGGAGAAGCGATATCCGCGCATCTGGCGATGGTCCTGTCGAAGCCGGCCAAGTTCCTGATTCCCGAAGAGGAAGAGAACGCGAACAATAACGGGAAGAAAGACGGCGCGAACGGGGATAAGGCAGCCGAAGCACCTACAAAGAAGGGTGCCAAGGGCAAAACGGCCAAGAAGGCGGCGGAGAAAGACCGCATCGAAATTGAACCGATAGATCCGAAGAAGATTTTTCGCGTGACGTTCAATGAAATCACGCCCAAGGCGATTCGGGCCGCATTCGAGAAGCCGCGTCAGGTGGATGCGCAATTGGTGGACGCACAGCAGGCACGCCGAGTGCTGGATCGCATCGTCGGTTACAAGATTTCGCCGCTTTTGTGGGATAAGGTGCGCCGGGGGTTGAGCGCGGGACGCGTTCAAACGGTAGCGCTGCGGTTGATTGTCGAACGGGAGCAGGAGATTCGCGCCTTCGTGCCCGAGGAATACTGGAGCATCCACGCGATGCTGGATGCCGGGGAGCCGCCGGTATTCGAGGCCAAACTGACCAAGAAAAAGGGCGAAGACATGGAGGTGAAGAACCAGGCGGCGGCCGACGAGATCGTAAACGCGGTAAGCAAAGCCAAATGGCAGGTGGAAAACGTCACGCTGAAGGAAAAGAGGCGCAATCCGCCTCCGCCGTTTACCACGTCGAAGCTGCAGCAGGCGGCTTACAACCGGCTGCGCTATACGGCCAAACGCACGATGGCGCTGGCACAGCGCTTGTATGAGGGCGTTGAGCTAGGTGAAGAAGGCTCCGTTGCGCTGATTACATATATGCGTACGGATTCCGTGCAGGTGTCCAACGACGCGCTGGCTCAAGTGCGCGAATTTATTCCGGAACATTTTGGCAGCGCCTACCTGCCCGAAAAACCGAACTTCTATAAGTCCAAGAAGGATGCACAGGGCGCCCATGAGGCGGTTCGGCCCACGGATGTCTCGCGGACTCCAGAGGATGTACGGAAGTATCTGGCTGACGACGTTTTCAAACTATACCAATTGATCTGGCAACGGTTTGTGGCGTCGCAGATGCTGCCGGCAGTCTACGACCAGACGACGATCGACATCTCCGCCGCAGATTACACGTTTCGCGCAACGGGGTCGATTCTGAAGTTCGACGGATACCTGAAGGTCTATCAAATCCCGGCGGTGAACGCGGACCGCGAAGACGACGAAAAGGATGATGAAGGCGAAGGTAAGACCCTACCCCGTGTGACCGCGGGACAAGTGTTGAAGCTGGATTCCATCCGGCCGGATCAACATTTCACCGAGCCACCACCACGCTACACCGAAGCGACATTGGTGAAAGAGCTGGAAGAAGATGGTATTGGACGTCCTTCCACGTATGCCTCGATCATTTCCACGATTGTCGAGCGCGAGTACGTAAGAAAAGATCAGGGACGGTTTACGCCCACGATGTTGGGCGAACGTGTGTGCATGCTGCTGATCAAGAGCTTTGAGGATGTTTTTGACGTGCGGTTCACGGCGCGCCTGGAAGACGAACTGGACGAGATTGAAGAGGGGAAGTTGCCCTGGCGCGAATCGGTGAAGGAATTCTGGGAGAAATTTATCGTCGACCTGGAAAAGGCCGGCGATGAAATGATTTCGTATAAGGCGGGAATCCCCACCGGTAAGAAATGCGAAAAATGCGGCGAAGGGGAATTGCTGGAGCGTATCAGCCGGCATGGATTCTTCCTTGGCTGCTCGCGTTACCCGGATTGCGATTTCATTCAGGACATGTCCGAAGAAATTCCGGAAGACGCCGAAAACAAGATGGAGTATTGCGAGAATTGCGGGAAGGAAATGGCACTAAAGCGCGGACGATTTGGAGCGTTTCTGGCTTGCACTGGTTATCCAGACTGCAAGACCACGCGACGGCTGGTGGCCGGTACGCGGATCGCGCATCAGCCGGACGAACCGCTGGACGAAAAATGTCCGCTCGATGGCAATGGCCTGGTAAAGAAGCACGGACGATTCGGCGAATTCATCGGTTGCTCCGGGTATCCGAAGTGCAAGTACACCCGGCCGATCACCATGGGTATCAAATGCCCGAAGTGCAATGAAGGCGAATTCGTGAAGCGCGGCAGCATGGGCAAAGGCGGGCGGGGCCGGTTCCGGGTGTTCTACGGCTGCTCGCGGTATCCCGACTGCGATTTCACCACGCCGAATATGCCTATCGCCCAACCGTGCCCAAAGTGCGGTGCACCCTTTGTGGTGGAAAAGAAATCCAAAATAGGGACCGTGTACACGTGCATCAAAGAGGGATGCGACTGGGAGAAGCTCGCGCCCGAAGAGAAGCCGGCGAACGCAGCGCAACCGGAAGAAGCCACGGTGGCGGTAAAGTCATAACTGATCGTTCCGGAGCAAAGCCGGAACATGTCAAAGTAAACTTTCTTTCCGAAGTCTATCCACGAGTGGAACTGCGCCTATAATTACGGTGCGAGGCGTGATGAAGCTGGCTATCCAAAAATTTCTTGAGTACCTTCGCTCGGTGCGGAACGCTTCGCCGCATACCATCATCAATTACGGCAAAGACCTGGAACAATTCCAGACGTTCCTGACGCCACCGGGAATGAGTACACTCGCTATGGCCAAGATCAATCACCACATCATTCGCGAATATATCGGGCACCTGCACGAAGGCGGGTTGGAAAAAAGCTCCATCGCCAGGAAACTGGCGGCGCTACGGTCGTTCTTCAAGTATTGCGTGCGCGAAGGGATGCTGAAGGACAATCCAGCCCGCTTGGTACCCTCGCCGAAATTACCGAAGCGAATTCCGAACGTACTGTCCGCGGAGGAAATGAGCGGCTTTCTGAATCAACTGGCAAGCATGCATGATCCCGGAACCAAACGGCGAGGAAAGAATAAAGGGCAAGAAGTTGCAGAACTAGTGGCGCCAAATGCGTTGATGAAGCTGGAAGATAGCCTGCTGTTGCGCCGCGATCGGGCGATTCTGGAACTGCTTTACGCCGCGGGGTTGCGCGTGAGCGAATTGACCGGACTCAACCTTGTGGATATGGATCAGAAAGAACGAATGGTGCGAGTGATTGGCAAAGGCAGAAAAGAACGTATCGTGCCGTATGGCGAGAAAGCCGCGGAAGCTCTGGCGTTATATTGGCCAGAGCGCGAAAAGCTGCTGCGCGAGAACGCTCGGCAGACCGGCGGGACCAATCCCGAGGCTATCTTCCTGAATTATACCGGCCGGAGACTGACACAACGGAGCGTGGGGCGAATCGTGAAGAAGTATGTCCGACTGGTGAATATCAATTGGGACCTGCATCCGCATTCATTGCGTCATGCGTTCGCCACTCACTTGCTGGCGGATGGAGCGGATTTGCGCGCCATTCAGGAGTTGCTGGGCCATCAGTCACTTTCCACGACGCAAAAATATACGCACGCATCAATCCGGCAGTTGATGGATATCTACGACAAATCGCATCCGCACGCCTGACGCCGACTATAGTCACGCGATTCGCGAAATTCCAGTACACTAGCTTGGCTTTATTGACCTTCGAACCGATACGGGGCTACCGGTCTGATTTTTATTAGCGAGTGGCAGAGGAGAATGGATGCGGACTGCAAGACGAAATTTGGTGTGTCTGTTGGTGCTGTTTGCGGTGCCGCTGGGCTGCAAAGCGCCGGTAACTCGGGTCAATCCCAGCACGCAATGGAATGCGCTGGTCGACGAATATTTGGACAAAGTTTATTTCCCGCAGAACCCATCAGCGGCAACTGTGGCGGGACTGCACCAATATGATTCCGATGTTGAGGCGTATTCCGCGAAGGCTGTCGACGAGGAGATTGCAACGCTGCATACGTATGAATCGCGGGTGGAGCAATTCCCCAGCACCAGTCTGACGGAGGTCGAGGCAGCTGACCGGCAGATATTGTTGGGGGAAATTCGTAGCATCCTGCTGGAGCTTGAGACGTTGAGGCCACGCGAGAAGAACCCCGATATTTATTCGAGCGGCGCGGCGGGCACGATTTATGTGTTGATGGTACGAAAATTCGCGCCACCGGAAGCGCGGTTGCGCAGTGTCATTGCCCGCGAGGAGAAACTGCCCGAAATATTTGCCTCGGCGCGGGAAAACTTGAAGAATCCGCCTCAGGAATTCACGCAAATTGCCCTGCAACAGATGCCCGGTATTATCGGATTCTTCCAACAAGACGTGCCTTCGGCTTTTGCTGGCGTGAAGGATGACCCGATTAAAGGGGAATTCACGAAGGCTAACAGTGCCGTGATCGAGGCGCTGCAACAGTATCAAACCTGGCTGAAGACCGATTTGCTGCCGCGCTCCCACGGAGACTTCCGCATCGGTGCTGAGAACTTCTCGAAGCGGCTTCAGTACGAAGAGATGGTAGACACACCACTGGACCGGTTGCTGCAAGTCGGATTAGACGACCTGCACAAGAACCAGGAGGAACTGCGTCGCGTGGCCAAGGAAGTGGCTCCGGCGAAATCGCTGCAGGAAGTGATGGCGCAGTTGGGCACGATGCATCCAGCGCCCGACAAACTGATGCAGACGTTTGCGGGAACCTTCGACAGCTTGATCGCCTTCATACAGGAAAAACACATCATCACGATACCGCCGGGACCCCGCCCCATTTTGATGGAGACGCCTCCCTTTGAACGAGCTACCACGACGGCGTCCATGGACACGCCCGGTCCGTTCGAAACCGTGGCGACGGAATCGTACTTTCACGTGACCTTGCCGGCTCCGGGAGATTCCCCGAAGGACATTGCCAGCCTGATGGCGGGATTTAATATCGGAACGATCGTGAGCACGTCGGTGCACGAGACATACCCGGGACACTACATGCAGTACTTGTGGACGAGCCGAGCTCCATCCAAATTGCGGAAGATTTTCTACGCCAATACGAATGGAGAAGGCTGGGCGCATTATTGCGAGCAGATGATGTTGGACGAAGGCTATGGGCAACCTGGTTTTGGCGCGAAAGACGCCAGGGAAGCGAAACTCATTCGTCTGGGACAATTGCAGGACGCACTTTTGCGGGATGCGCGGTTTGTTGTCGGCATTCAAATGCATACCGGCAAAATGAGCTTTGACGAGGCCAAGACTTTTTTTGTGCAGGAGGGCTTTCAGTCCGCGAAGATCGCGGACATCGAGGCCAAGCGTGGTACCTCGGACCCGACATACCTCTATTACACGCTGGGAAAACTACAAATTCTGAAATTGCGCGAGGATTACAAGAAGAAACTGGGGGCGGACTATACCATCGGCAAATTCCACGATGCTTTTATGGGCCAGGGATTCCCGCCCATTGCAGTGGTGCGCCATGCTTTACTACAGGACAATTCTCCGGTTCTGTAGAAGGCGGCCTCACGGACCAGTAGCTCATCTACAGACGGCGGAAAGTCGCGTTGACGGTGATGCGCTGCGACCCGTATAATTGGAGTTTGTCTATAGCCTTTGGAGGAGCGATGTACGCCGTCATAAAGACCGGGGGAAAGCAATATCGTGTCGCACCCGGCGACACCATCCGCATTGAGCGCGTAAAGGGCGATGTGGGCGAACAGGTGAAATTCGGCACGGTGCTAGCTGTGCAAACCGACGACAAGAAGATGCTGGCTGGTTCCGATGCGTCGCAAGCTTCGGTGACGGGCAAGATCGTCGAGCAGGGGCGAGCCAAAAAGCTCACCGTTCTGAAGTTTAAGAAGACCAACCAATATAAGATTCAGCGCGGCCACCGGCAGAATTACACCGCCGTACAGGTAAGCGAGATCAAGCTTTAATAGGAGAGGAATGGAGTCATGGCACATAAGAAGGGCGGCGGTTCGTCTACAAACGGCCGCGATTCACACGGACAAAGGCTGGGCGTCAAGCGATTCGGCGGGCAATTGGTGAACGCCGGAACGATCATTGTGCGGCAGCGGGGCACCAAGCACCGCGCAGGCGAAAACGTTGCACAGGGGAAGGACGACACGCTATTCGCGCTGGTGACCGGCTATGTGGAATTCAAAGACCGGGGCCGGAGTGGGCGTTTCGTAAACGTCAAACCCGTGGAGACGCAAAAGGCCGCCAACTAAGCGAGGAGAGTTCCAGCGGCCCCGGTCAATCCGCCGGGGCCGTTTTTTGTTTGTGGGCCGGTTTAAGGCGTAAGGCTTACGAGGATTTAGAGAAGAGATGAGATGTTTGTTGATGAAGCGAAAATCGCGGTAAAGGCTGGGGATGGCGGGAACGGGTGTGTGGCGTTCCGTCGAGAGAAGTACGTGCCACGTGGCGGGCCATCGGGCGGTGATGGCGGGCACGGCGGGAGCGTCTATCTTGAGGCCAACCCGAACGACAACACCTTGTTGCGCTACCGCTACAATCGCGAGTTCAAGGCGGACCGGGGAAGGCACGGAGAAGGGTCGAACTGCACGGGCGTATCTGGCGACGACATGATTCTGAAAGTGCCCGTGGGGACGCTGGTGTTTGACGGAAACAGCTCTGAGCTTCTGGCTGATTTGAAAGAGGCGGGCCAGCGAGTGTTGGTGGCGCAAGGCGGCAAAGGCGGACGCGGGAATCAGCATTTCGCGAAGCCGTGGCACCAGGCACCGCGAGAAAAGGAAGAAGGCTCGTCCGGTGAGGAACGTCACCTGCGCCTGGAATTGAAACTGCTTGCGGATGTGGGTTTGGTGGGATTCCCGAATGCGGGCAAATCCACATTGATTTCGGTGATTAGCGCGGCGCGCCCGAAGATTGCCAATTATCCATTCACCACACTGGAACCGAATCTCGGCGTAGTGAACGCGGACGGCGGCACCGGAGGGCACGGGACGGAGCTTGGGCGCACGTTCGTGGTGGCCGATCTGCCGGGGTTGATTGAAGGCGCGAGCGAGGGAGCTGGGCTAGGCATTCGTTTTCTGCGTCACGTGGAACGTACCCGATTGTTGGTGCACTTGATCGACACCAGCGACACTGCCGAAATGGATCCGGTCAAAGCGTTTGAAGTGATCGAGAACGAATTAACAGCTTTCAGCGAGACGTTGACCCGGAAACCGCGCATTGTGGTGGGCACAAAACTGGATGCCACCACGGATCACGCGAAACTCGAAGAGTTGCGCAGTTTTTGCGAAAAGCGGGGAATTCCGTTCCACTCGATTTCGGCGGCAACCGGCGAAGGCGTAAAGGACTTGGTGAGGGCTATCGCTGATGGCCTTGACAAGATTCCGAAGGAAGCTGTGGAAGACGCGGATTCGGATCGCAGTTTGGACGAGGGCGAGCCTATTGAGGTGGTCGAAGAGTTCGAGGATGACGAGAATGACGAACCACCCGCAACGGAGATTTCGTGAGAGAATTTAGGCCCGAATCCTGGAGGGAAGCGGATTGACCACAGCGCAAGCTCACCGCACGGCAGCTAAACACCATCCCAGGCGCATTGGATTATTTGGTGGTTCGTTCGACCCGATTCATTCCGGACATCTAGCGGTAGCACGGACCGCGGACCGGCGTTTTAATTTCGATGAGATCCACTTCATCCCTGCCAGCCGGCCGCCGCACAAATTGAAGCAGCATCTGGCGCCGTTCCCGCACCGCTTTGCGATGGTGGCGCTGGCGTGTTCGGAGCATCCCCATTTTGTTCCGTCGCTGGCGGAAGCGGGCGAGGATTTCAGCGGGACACAATTGCATTATTCGATTGATACGGTGCGCTATTTTCGCCATGCCTATAATGGGCCCGGCGATCGTGTGTTCTTTATCGTAGGGGCAGATGCATTCTTGGACATTCCAATGTGGAAGGAATATGAAGCGCTGCTGGGGCTTTGCGATTTTGTCATTGCCAACCGGCCAGGGATCCGGCTGGAAGCGTTGCGCCTGGTGATTCCTCCGGATTTGCACGCGGCGCCTGACGCGGTGCGCGACAAGAAAGAAAAGGAAGAAGACCCTGTAGCGCACGGGTCGCCGGTGGTGGCGCGTCTGCAACGTACTACCGTTTATCTTCTGGAAAACGTTTCGAATGAAGTGAGTGCGACCGATATTCGAAGAAAAGCTAATCGCGGGCAATCGATTCATGGACTTGTGTCCGCCCGCGTAGAGGAATACATTTTGAAACAAGGACTGTACCGGTGAAGTTGGAATCGCTCCCCGAAGGTGTGCGTCTCGTTGTGGAGGCAGCGCAAAGCAAAAAAGCCGGCGGCATTACCGTGCTCAATTTGAATGGTCACGCGGCGTTCACGGAGTACTTTGTGATCTGCACCGGCTTCAGCACGCCGCAATTACAGGCCATTTGTAACGAGATCGAGGAAGTGCTCTACCGTGAAATGAAGCGTACTCCGGCGCATCGGGAAGGGCATCGTTCTGCCGAGTGGGCGCTGCTGGATTTCGGCGGGTTTATCGTCCACGTGTTCAGCGAGCAGGCGCGCCGATATTACGATCTGGAGCGGTTATGGCGCGCGGCACCTTCGCTGGCCTTGCCGGATGAACCGGATTCACCGGAGCACCGCCGAGCTTTAGGTGAAAACTATCTTCAACCGTAGGCCTGCGCTCGTTTGTGTTCTCGCCTGCCCATAGGCCAAAGTAGAGTTACGCCATGAAAATCCGTTTGTTGATGCTGGGCAAAACTCGCCGGCCAGAAGTAAGTGCGCTGCTGGCGGATTATGTGAAGCGTATCGGTCGTTCTTGTGCGATCGAAGTGACGGAAGTTCGCGATGCGGAAGCCGCCCTGAAGAAGTTGAATGCGGGCCGCGCTGCGACCATGTTGCTGCTCGATGCCGCGGGCAAAGTTTACGATTCCATAGCCTTCGCCAAGTGGCTCGGCGAACAGCGCGATCGGGGCACGCGGGAAATTATTTTCGTCTGCGGCGATGCAGACGGCTTTCCCGAAGCTTTGCGGGACCGCGTGAAGCAGAAAATCTCGTTAAGCGCGATGACCTATTCGCACGAATTGGCGCGGGCGATGCTTGCGGAACAACTCTACCGTGCATTCGCAATCCTCTCTGGTAGCCCTTACCCCAAATAGCAACGAGCCTCGCGTTTCTAGCGCCGAACAGCCGCGATTATTAGGTGTTGCGTGAATCGCGCCGCGGCGGGACACTCTATGTCCATGCGCCTAGCCCCGGATAAAAACAAGCCATCCGTAGCAATTGAAATCCCGCTGACGAAACCCCTACCGGATTACGATCTGGAACAGGTGGAACAGCCGACGCCGCGGGATATTGACGCCATTCTGGTGTCGCAAGGATTTCGTGACCTGGTCGACGACGCGCGCGGAATCTTGACCGATTTGCTCGCCCATCCTCCTGCCACGCCGAACGGTTCGCATTTTGTGGATCTGGATCTGACGGGAGTGCCACATCTTGAAATCGCGCAATTGACGGGAGCGATCTGCCCCGGCGATGAGGAAGTCTATCGGCCCGGGTTGTGGATCGTCCTGAAAGACACCGAGTCTCCACCGAATAAACCGTTAACCGAAGTGCCCTTGGAGCACATACGCGTGATCGTCAGCACCCTAATGGAGAAATTAGGTCTGTAGTTTCGGTAAGCATCATTAATATCCGCGCAGGTGCCATGCCGATTCCCCGGTAACTTGACGTTTTCCCTGCGACTGCGCACACTGGGATTCTTCCAATACGACCGCGCTCAGATCATTAAGGATAGAAACGATGCCGGAAGGAAAGGGATTGCTGATTGTCTACACCGGACCCGGAAAGGGCAAAACCACGTGTGCGCTGGGCGCGGCGTTTCGCGCGGTTGGGCAGGGGTTACGAGTGCTGATGGTCCAGTTCATCAAAGGTTCGTGGCATTATGGAGAACTGGACGCCGCGAAAATGCTGGGCGACGACAAATTTGAAATTCGGCCGATGGGGCGAGGCTTTGTGAAGGTCGGCGGGGCGGAGACGGATCCGGAAGACATTCGCATGGCAGAAGAGTGTTGGGAAACGGGGCGCGCAGCAATTTATTCTGGCGAATACGATCTGGTGATTCTGGACGAGATCAATTACACGATCGGCTACAAAATGCTGGACGCGGAGAAGATTGTTGAGGCACTGAAAAATCGCCCGGAGCAAGTACACGTGATTTGCACGGGCCGCAATGCTCACCCGTTGCTGGTCGAGCAAGCGGACCTGGTGACGGAAATGAAAGAAGTGAAACACCCGTACACGAAGGGTATACTGGCGCAGCGGGGTATCGATTATTAGAGGTTAAGTGGGCCTCGGGATCTATTGAATGCCAGTCGTGAGGTCGTAATCGGTGGTCAATTCGCCGGTTTGAGCGAAAACTGTTAACGTAGAAAGCACGACGAAATTTCCATGGCTTGGTTTAAGCGCGACAAAAAATCGATTGACCAGCCCACCCCGCCCGAAGAACGTCGCGTGCGGACGGAAGGGCTGTGGATCAAGTGCGAGTCTTGCCGGGCGATCGTGTTTCGCAAGGACCTCGAAGAGAATCTGCTGATTTGCCCGAAGTGCCAGTTTCACTTCCGTATGAACGCGAAGCAACGGCTGGAAACGCTTCTGGACGGCAAATGGACGGAGCATGACGCCAGCATGGTGTCCACCGACCCGCTGAAATTCGTGGACACGAAGCCGTATGCGAAGCGAATCAAGGACGCACAGAAGAAATTGGGCATGAGCGATGCCATCATTACGGCGGAAGGGCAACTGGCCGGCAAGCCCGTGATCTGCTGCGCGATGGAATTCGGATTCATTGGCGGGTCGATGGGCGCGGTGGTGGGGGAAAAGGTTACGCGGGCGATTGAGATGGCGATCAATACGCGCCAGCCGCTGATAGTGGTTTCCTGTTCGGGCGGCGCGCGCATGATGGAAGGCACGATCAGCCTGATGCAACTCGCCAAGGTGTCCGCGGCTTTGGCGCGCCTGGACGATGAGAAGTTGCCGTACATTTCCGTTTTGACCGATCCCACGACAGGCGGCGTTACTGCCAGTTTCGCGATGCTTGGGGATTTGAACATTGCGGAACCCGGCGCGCTGATCGGTTTTGCTGGTCCGCGCGTGATCGAGCAGACCATTCGCCAGAAACTGCCCGACGGTTTTCAACGCTCGGAGTTCCTACTGGAGCATGGCTTCCTGGATGCCGTGGTGCATCGCAAGGATATGAAGGGCTTCATCGCGAATACCCTCGATCTACTGATGTCTTGAGATGGATTACGCGAGCGCGGTTCGGTACCTCCTGTCCCTTGGCCGTGAATTAGCGGCTCCCACGCAAGCTGCGGCAGCGAAATTCGACTTGGAAAATACGAATGTGTTGCTGGAGCGACTTGGCCGGCCCGATCGCGCCTATCCTACGGTCCACATCGCGGGAACCAACGGCAAGGGATCTACGGCGGCGTTTGTGGAGTCAATCCTCCGGCATGCTGGATTTCGCACGGGATTGAATACATCTCCGCATCTAGAGCGGATTAACGAGCGTTTCCGTATCAACGGGGAAGAGATCAGCGACGAGCAATTCGCGGAGACGTTCACGCGCATCCATGCGGTGATTGAGGAGCTATTGGCTGAGGGTAAGCTGCGTGCTCACCCGACTTACTTCGAGTGCGTCACAGCGTTGGCGTTCGAAGTGTTCGCGCGCGAACGGGTGGAATTTGGGGTGATTGAGGTCGGACTAGGCGGTCGGCTGGACGCGACGAATATTATTACCCCGGTTGTGAGCATCATTACGACGATCGATTTCGACCACGAGAATTTTCTGGGACATTCACTGCAGGAAATTGCGGGAGAGAAAGCAGGCATCCTGAAGTATGGAGTGCCGGTGGTGTGCGCCCCGCAACTGCCGGAAGCTGGGGAAAGTTTGCGGCAGCGCGCTAAGGAATTGTGTTGCTCACTAGTGGAGACTGCCGAGGCGTTTCAGATCGACCGGGAAACAATGGAAGGCGGTTGTGAGCGTGCACAGGTGACAGAACTAGCCACTGGTAAGCAGTTTTCATTGGCGCCGCAACTACCGGGGCGCTTCCAATTGCAAAATGCATTGAATGCCGTTGCGGCTGCGCGTGTGCTTCAGGCAAAACTCTTTCGAATTTCTGATCAGGACATCGAGCGGGGAATCGCCGAAGCGCAATGGCCGGGACGACTCGAGAAGCTGCAGTCACGGCCGGACGTTTATCTCGATGGCGCGCACAATCCCGGCGCGGCTCGGGAATTGGCCCATTTTCTGGAAGAGAATTTCGCTGGCCGGCGCGTTTTTCTGATTTACGGAGCTATGCGGGACAAGGCCGTCGACGAAGTGACAGGACTGCTGTTTCCTCGCGCGAGTGAAGTGATTCTGACCCAACCCAACAATCCGCGAGCGATCAGCGCGACGCAACTGGCGCAAATGGCCGGGCACCACGCGGCGCACTTTTTGGTGATCGGCAACGCCGAGAACGCGTTGGAGCAGGCTATCGCGAAGGTACGGCCCGAGGACGCGATTTTCGTGACCGGTTCGCTCTACTTGGTGGGACAACTCCGCCACGCCTGGAGGAGGACCCGCGCCAAACCGTAGAGCAAGGGTCTTAAGGATGGCATTTGATTTCGATGCGCAGGTCGGCTGGGGAATTGGGAGCACTCTCCGGAACTTCCAAAACTTTGATCGAGTGCATCGGTTCGGGCGACATCCATTGAATGCTCCACCTACCGGGATGGATAGGCTGATTCACGCTGGGATTATCGCGAACGCTGCCGTCGGGGCGTTGATAGAGGACGTGGGGTGATTTGCCGCCGGTATCCCAACTGAGAAAGAAGCTGGGCCATCTATGATGATGCATGGGTATAGTCGTGCCGGGGTTCAGAGTGAGTTGCAAGACCCGCACGAACGCATTTTCGAAAATGACCTTATGACTGCCGGGCGCAGCTTGTACCGCGTCGTAGCCATCTGGAAAATCCGATTTGTTTTGAGCATGGGCATAGAAATGCCATGCGAAAAGAAGATCAAGCGACATGGAAAGAATGCCGATACGTCCTCGAATACGAGATTGGCAGGCGGTTTTAGGTTGGCTCATGGCAGCAAGTATAGAAAATTCCCATAGGGTGAGAAAAGGCCGTAGAATAAGGGGTTCTTGGAGATGGAGCCGGCCGAGTGGCCGGCGTTTCTTTTGAGTTTCAGGTGGCGAGGACGTATTTCACACAACATGACGAACCGGGCGAAAAACTTTGCTGATTCGGCGAAACCGTTGGTGGGTATCATCATGGGATCCACGTCGGATTGGGAGACGATGGAGCACGCGGCGACGACACTGGAGCAGTTAGGCGTGCCCCACGAGACGCGCGTGGTTTCCGCGCATCGCACCCCTGACTTGCTCTTTGAATACGCCTCGTCTGCGGAACAGCGCGGCATTGAGGTGATCATTGCGGGTGCCGGCGGTGCAGCGCATTTGCCGGGTATGACCGCCTCGAAGACGGTTTTGCCGGTCTTGGGAGTGCCGGTCGAATCAAAAGCACTGAAGGGACTAGACTCGCTGCTTTCCATTGCGCAAATGCCGGGCGGTATTCCTGTTGGCACGCTGGCCATTGGCAAGGCGGGAGCGATCAATGCGGCGCTTCTTGCCGCTGCAATTCTCGGTAATACATATCCGGAGATCCGCGAAGCGCTGCGCAAATTCCGAGAGTCACAAACAACAAAGGTTCTGGCCACGCCTGATCCGGCGAAAGCCGCGTCGGCGCTGACAGGCGTGATCGCCCCTCTTGCAAAGCCCAGCACAAAATCCGGAAGGAAAAAGCGCGCATGACCATTGGGATTCTGGGTGGCGGGCAACTGGGATACATGCTGGCGCTGGCCGGATACCCATTGGGCTTGCGTTTTCGTTTTCTTGATCCCTCGCCGGAAGCGCCCGTAGGTCGCATCGCCCATCGCGTGACTGCAGAATTCGGAGACGAACAGGCGCTCGAAAAATTCGTGCACGGGCTGGAAGTGGTCACTTACGAATTCGAGAATGTGCCGGTGCAGGCCGCGCGGTTTCTTGCGGAACGTGTCCCAGTCTATCCCGCAACCATCGCTTTGGAAGAAGCGCAGGACCGCCGAAGGGAAAAACGCCTGTTCCAGCGGCTCGGCATTCCCACAACGGATTTTGTAGAACTGAAGATACCCGAGAATTTCGACGCCGCGTTGAAACAAGTTGGCCTACCGGCGGTGCTGAAGACCTGCCGGCTTGGCTATGACGGTAAAGGGCAGTGGCTGCTGCGTACGCCGGACGATGTGGAGAAGACCCGCCGAGAACTTCCCGATGTGCCGCTGATTCTGGAGAAATTCGTAGCGTTCACGCGAGAGCTTTCCATCCTCGGCGTGCGTAGCCGCACTGGCGAAATTGCGTTTTATCCCCTTGTTGAGAATCATCACCGGTCGGGAATCTTGCGACTTTCTTTGGCCCCGGCGCCGCATTTATCTTCGGCTCTGCAGCAAGCCGCCGAAGCTTCGGCCCGGAAGATTCTGGAAGCGCTGGATTACGCCGGAGTGATTTGCCTGGAGCTTTTTGAAGTGGACGGTCAGTTGCTCGCGAACGAAATTGCGCCGCGCGTACACAACTCAGGCCACTGGAGTATCGAAGGGGCGGTCACGAGCCAGTTCGAAAATCATCTGCGGGCTATTCTAGGGTTGCCGCTGGGTTCGACGGCTGCGGTGGGTTTTTCCGCAATGGTGAATCTGATCGGGGAGCTACCCGATGCGGAGGAGGTGCTACGTGTGCCGAACGCGCATCTGCACCTGTACGGAAAATCACCGCGCCCGGGGCGCAAGTTAGGGCACGTGACGGTGCGCGCAGAAAACTCGGAAAAAGTGCAGCAGCGTCTCAATGAACTGCCGGCGTTTTTTCAGCGGCCCGAATTCTGTCTACAGGAAGCCCGCGCCGAATCCCTCGCCAACCGCGCTTAAGCTTGGCAGTGCGCGTTGACGCTGGCACACTGGCAGCATGCTCTCCAAGTGGCTTGGCCTTTTGCTTGTTCCTACCCTGCTGTTCACTTCTCTCAGCGTGTCTGCGCAGCAATCCACACCGGGTACGTTTACCGTTCATGACGGACAGTTTCTGCTTAACGGGAAACCGTTTCGCATCATTTCCGGCGAAATGCATTACGCGCGTATCCCCCGCGCATATTGGCGCGACCGCTTCCGCATGGCGCGAGCGATGGGACTGAATGCGGTGACTACGTACGTTTTCTGGAACGCGCACGAACCACGCCCCGGGGCGTACGATTTTTCCGGCAACCTCGACGTGGCCGAATTTATTCGCGAGGCGCAGCAGGAAGGCCTGTACGTCATACTTCGTCCCGGGCCATACGCTTGCGCGGAATGGGAATTCGGAGGGTTTCCCGCGTGGCTACTGAAGGACCACGCTACTGTTGTTCGTAGCCGCGATCCGAAGTTCATGGAACCGGCTGGGCGCTGGATCACGAGGTTGGGTCAGGAATTGGCTCCGTTGCAGATTGGCAATGGTGGACCGATCCTTCTGGTGCAGGTGGAAAACGAGTATGGTTCGTTCGGCAAAGACCACGAATACATGCGGGACATTCATCGGATGTTCGTCGAGGCGGGATTCGCCAAGTCGCAGCTTTACACCGCAGATGGCGCGGATGAAGTTCCGGCGGGCGCGCTGCCGGACTTGCCGGTGGGAATTAACTTTGGCGGCAGCGACGAGGGCACCGCGCACGCGGAATTTGCGAAGCTGAAGAAGTTGGGTCCCCAAGGACCGTTCTTCAACAGCGAATTCTGGGACGGTTGGTTTGATCATTGGGGAAGCAAGCACGGCGTCACCAATGCGGCGAACGAAGCTGCGAATCTGGACTGGATGCTGCGCCAGGGCTATTCGGTCAGCCTGTACATGTTTCACGGCGGCACGAGCTTCGGATGGATGAATGGCGCGAACAGTGATGGAAAGAACTATGAACCGGACGTGACTAGTTACGATTACAACGCGCCGCTGGATGAAAGCGGCCGCCCCACGCCGAAATATTTCAAGTTCCGCGATGTGATAGCCAAGGCCACCGGTGTCACGCCGCCGGATGTGCCCACGGTCGCGTCTGCCATGAAGATACCGGAATTTAAGCTGGAGGAAGCTGTGTCGCTTTGGAGTGTGCTCCCGGCACCGACACATTCTGAACAACTGCTCAGCATGGAGGATCTCGGTCAAGCCTACGGCTACATCCTGTATCGTAAGCAGCTCAGCGGTCCCACCGAAGGCGAACTCGTGCTCGACCAATTGCACGATTACGCGCAGATTTTTCTCGATGAGAAGTTGGTCGGCACCCTCGATCGTCGGCTTGCGCAGAATCATCTCGAGTTGAAAGTGCCTGCTAGCGGCGCGCGCTTGGACATTCTTGTCGAAAACAGCGGCCGCATCAACTTCAACGTCGTTCTACGCTTTGAACGCAAAGGCATCACCAAACAGGTGAGCTTCGCAGGGAAACCTCTCCTCGGCTGGGATATCTACCCCCTTCCCATGACTGATACGGCAAACTTACCGTTCACTCGAAGGACTTGCGTCGGTCCGTGTTTCTATCGCGGCTTCTTCCACGTCGACCAGGCCGCGGACACCTTCCTGGACACCGGTGAATTCACCAAAGGAGCGCTGTGGTTGTCGTGGCTGCCCGGTCAGCCTTTAGGCCGAATCTGGAATGTTGGCCCGCAACAAACCCTATACTTGCCCGGCCCCTTTCTTCCTACTAAACCGGGGATTTTCTCGGTGATTGTCTTCGACCTGAATGGCCACCTATCGAACACGCTAACCGGTCGCGATCAGCCAATTCTGGACCGCCAACCGTCCCAGTGAGGCTGGTTGCCGGGGCTTGCGCCCAATGTTAGGATTCTCTGTTCTATGTTACCCGCCGGACTTAACCGACCGCAGATCGGCATCCCTTGGCGTACGTCACAAGAGGAAGCTACCGGGAACCTGCCGAAAATCGAGAATTATGTGGAGGCCGTGCGCCAAGCTGGGGGCGAGCCGGTGTTGCTCTCGCTGGTTGACCGCGCGGCGCTAAATTCGAAAATGGTGGAGTTGGACGGCTTTGTCCTGCCGGGGAGTCCGGCGGACGTGAATCCGGCCGAGTATGGGGCCTCAAATCGGGGTCAATCCGAGCCCCCGGATTTGCTACGGGAAGAAACGGACCGCGCCATCCTGGGGTATGCATTCAGCGAGCAGAAGCCGGTGTTGGCGATCTGCTATGGTTGCCAGCTCCTGAACGTCTTCCTAGGGGGAACGTTGATTCAGGACCTGCACACCGAAACCGGGACTACGGTTCCGCATCGCAAGAAAGATATTCGGCCAGAGCCCCCGAATGACCCGGTTCATGAGGTTCGTTTTACCGTGGAAAGCCAAATTGCGAAATTGGCGGGGTCGACGGAGGCGGTGGTAAACAGTTCCCACCA
This sequence comes from Candidatus Acidiferrales bacterium, assembly GCA_963759275.1. Classification (GTDB taxonomy): domain Bacteria; phylum Acidobacteriota; class Terriglobia; order Acidiferrales; family UBA7541; genus Acidiferrum. The sequence continues at coordinate 62,071 of CAVWYZ010000012.1, forward strand.
TCAGTCGGTCGCAATACCCGGGCGGCAGCTTCGCATCACCGCGCAGGCGCCCGACGGCATCGTAGAGGCAGTGGAATGGACGGGGGACGCGAATTGGGTGATTGGAGTTCAATGGCATCCAGAGCGGATGGACGGCGACACTTTGGCTGGGCGCCTGTTCTCCGAGCTGGTCACGGTCGCACGGGGAGCACGCCCGGTGCCCACCCTTAAATCGTAGTTGGCTCCAACCGTTATTGGCTTTACGAATCAGAATACGGGGGAAACATGATCTCACTGGCAGGGAAAGCGGCACTGATTACCGGAGGTTCGCGCGGAATCGGCGCGGCAGCCGTAAAACTGTTCGCGCAGGCGGGAGCGGATGTGATTTTCAGTTACAACTCCGCGAAGGATGCCGCGCGTCAAATTGAGCAGGAGGCCGGCAAGCACGGCACGCGGGTGGAAGCTTTTAAGGCGGATGTGGGGAAGCACGAAGACAATCGCAAGCTGGTGGAGCACGCGATCAAACGTCTGGGGCGGTTGGATATCCTGGTGCCGAACGCGGGTGTTTGGAACCTGGAAGACCTGCCGATTGACAAGATGAGCGAGAAGCAGTGGGACGACATGATTCGCATCAACTTGAAAAGCGTATATTCCGCGATTCATTTTGCGGTGCCGCACATGATTAAGCAGAAATCGGGGAAGATCATCCCTATCAGCTCGACCGCGGGCCAGCGCGGTGAATCTTTGCACACGCATTACGGAGCGTCGAAGGGCGGGATTATCAGCCTGGTGAAAGGCTTGTCGACGGAACTGGCACCTCACGGAATTTTAGTGAACAGCGTCGCGCCGGGCTGGGTGGCCACCGATATGTCGAATCCTGTGCTGGACACGAAAGCTGGGAAGAAGATGGCGGCTGGGGCAATTCCACTGGGAAGGCCCGCGACAGCGGAAGAAGTGGCTGGGCCGATCCTGTTTCTGGCGTCGGATCTGGCGAACTTCATTAACGGCGAGATCCTGAACGTAAATGGAGGCTCGGTTTTGTGCGGCTAGAGTTGCGAAAATTCGGCCCGGTCACTTTGCTAATGCTGGTTTCCATCTCGCTCGTGGCTGCGGCGGCGCAGCAGAATCCAGAGACCATGGATCCCGACGCGAACAAGGCGAAAGCCAAGCAGTTGGTGAATCTGTCGATTCAAGCGTTGGGCGGAGATCTGTACCGCCAGCAGGCGGAAAGCGATTGCGAGGGGCGGGTGGCCAAGTTCGACCGCAACGGTGGGACGCTTGGCTATTCCATGATGCGCAGCTACTGGCACTATCCCGATAAAAACCGCACGGAATATGTGGTGAAAACCACCAAGGGCGGGATGTTTGCGATCTTGTGGGGAAATTTGCCGGTGAAGGGCGGCGAATTCGTCCAATTGTTCGACGGCGACAAGGGTTGGACGATGGATAAGAGCGGCGTGAATGACGCCGACGCAACGGCGATCGAGGAATTCCAGGCCGGCCTGAAGCGCCAAATCCGCAATTTGCTGCTGCATCGGGCGAATGACAAGGATGTTTTTCTCTACTACGGCGGCATCGGAATCGCGGACATGCGCGAGGTGGAATGGGTGGATTTTGTGAACAACGACGACAGCAAAGTGCGTGTGGGATTCGATCACGATAGCCATCTTCCCTTGCGCACGGTGGCCACCATCCCAAACGAGGAAATGCACGATAGAGACCAGGACGTAACGATTTATTCGAATTACAAGGAGCACGAGGGTGTGCAGACCGCCATGCAGATAACCCGCGAGCACAACGGGCAGCGGACACACCAGATTTTTTACACGTCGTGCACCAATTCTCCAAACCTGCCGGCGGATTTTTTCACCGAAGCGTCGCTGCAGAAGAAAGCGAAGGATACGGGCGGCAAGGTAAAGGCGCAGAAGTAGTGGTGTTTGCCGGGCGGTGAGATCTAAATTTGTTTTGGTGCGACGTGGGAATTGGTTGCGCCTATGATGTTGTTGTTTTAGTAAAAATGTGACTAGTACCTAAAGCAATACTGCCTATCTAACTAGCGAAAAGCCTGATAGTTTATAGGCCCAGTCCAGCCAGGAGGTTGGTCTATCCCGGGGCTGTCGCGATAATCCGTTGGATGAGAGGGCAAGATCAAAGTGCACGCGTCCGTGAAGCGGCACAGTGGCTTTAGCCTAACCGAACTGGTCGTGGCGCTTGCGGTCGCTATGATATTGATGGCCGTGGGGTTACCCGCCTTCCTGCGTGCCTATCATTCGTATCAACTGTCAAATGCCGCGACTCAGGTGGCGGGTATTTTGCGACTGGCGCGGTACGAGGCGATACGCCGAAATACGGTGGTAAATTGCGTCGTGCAAAATACTGGGACGACCCCGCCGACAACGAATGTGTGGGTGGATTCGGTAGTGGTCAATGGAACGCCGGACCCGACGGAAAAGATCATTGTGCTGGGAAGTGGCGGAAATCTTGTAAATTCGCCGGGCTTTGCGCCGCCCATCTCTGCGGATATTGGCTCGTTGCTGGTGTATACGCCATCGGCAACGTCGTCCACAGTACAGTTTGATGCTCGTGGCGCCGTGAAACCGCCCACGCAGGTCAATGTGTTTTATCTGGCCAGTTCGTCGGCTCCGGAAGCTGGATACCGGGCGGTAGTTTTGATGCCGGCGGGAGCGATTCAAATCTGGCAGGCTGACACAGCGGGGAACTGGGCGCAATTGCGGTAATAGCGGAGGGATGGAGAATGGCGAGTCACCCCAACTCGGGAAGCAGACAGCGGGGCTTCACGCTCATTGAGATGCTGATTGCGACGACGATCTTACTGGTTGGACTCGTTGCGGTTGCTCAACTCGTGCCCACTTCCGTCATGATGAATTCCAATAACAGAAATGACGGAACGGCGCTCGTCTTCGCTCAGCGGCAAATGGAAGCGTTGCGAAGCCAGCCGCTATCAGCGACGACGTTCAGCGATTCGACTGGAGCGACGTGTTATCCGGCCGGTGATCCCTGCAATTTGGGCGACCCTGGCCAGCCGGGGGTGCTGGTGGGGAGCCCGGTGGCAACGAATACGACGATGATCGACTTCGCTGCTGCGCAGGTGCCTAACTACAACTTCACTTACACAGATCCAAATGATCCATTCAGCGCTTCTTACGATGTACGGTGGGCCGTGGTTACGCTGACGAATACGCAAGGAGCAGTTATCGGGAAAAGATTCGTGGTAGGTGTGTTTCGGCGAGGAATGAAAACTCCAACACTTCCGATCACTCTGGATTCGATGGTGCAAAGATGAATTATCCGGAGCGAAGAGGCGCAGGATTTGGGCTACTTGAACTAATAGTCGCGATGGCGATTTTCATGATCATTTGCGCGGCCATGTTCGAGTTGTTGAATCTGTCACAGAAAAAGTTCAGTTCGGAGACACAGCTTACGGCGGCTTACCAGGATGCGCGGCTGGCTATGGATCAAATCGTGCGCGACGTAGACGCCGCCGGATACCCGCCTGCTGCTCTGTTTTCTCCGCTCCCGACAGCCCATCCGTCGCGTTATGCGTTATTTCCTGTTGCATGGAATCCCAATTATGGAGTGACCGATTGTCAAATCGGTGTGTGCGTAAGCCCCGGGGACTACGACCTCATTCTCGAGACGCGAATCAACATCGCCGATACGTATGCGAGCTGGATTTGGTATCACCTCGATACCGCTCAAAATATCTTGTTTCGGACCGTGACGCGAAAAACTTCTGGCGATCCGTTAGCAGCGCTGCAGGGCTCGGACAAATCGACCGCATTTTTGATGAATGTGGTGAATAATCCGGGTGATCCGACCCTTTTGACGCAGATGAAGGCAGAGTATCCGGCGATGTTTCCTCTTGGAAATGCTCAGCCAATTTTCCAGTACAGCTGCGATACTCCAAGCGGCGCTGTGCCATGTGCATCGGCCGGGACATACAACGCTCCGCGATATATCCGCGACGTGGACATCACCTTAATCGTCGTGACGCCACAGCGAGACGCGCAGACGCAACAGATTCGGGTTGTGGAACTAAACGGTCGAGGACACGTGGTGAATCCGGACAACTAAGGGAAATGAGTGTCGACGGTTTCTTTGGATTATGAAAGTGCGTTGCCAATTCGCTCGGGACGATAGAGAAGCGGGGTCGGCGCTGCTGATCGCCGTGTTCGCACTGATGCTCATCAGCGTCGTGGGATTAGCTTTGGTCGTGTCGACCGGGACGGACAGCGCTTTGGCGGGGAATTATAGAAATTCCACGGGTGCCTACTACGCGGCGGTTTCCGGATTGGAAGAAGCGCGGGGAAGGTTGTTGCTGAAGAATCCGAGCTACGTGAACAGCACCCATGTATATGACAGTCTCTTCAACGCGCAGGGATCTCCGACATTCGGCCTAACGGACGTAATGTACATCGTCAATCCGGCGCTAGGGGAAACAGTAGATCCTCAGGACCCGGCGAGTCCGTATGCGGACACCGAATACGCGACTGAAATGGGTTGGCCGTTGAGCGGTGCGAACGTCCACGCGTACGCGTCGTCCATATCAACGATGCCGGGGCTTCCCGCCTCTCGATTCAAGTGGGTACGGATTAATCCGCTAACCGAAAAAGCGCTCGGCGTCGATATCAACAACTCCGGCGGATCTTACGATTCCATCACTCCCTTGGTATACGACGGCACCAGCCTGCACGTCGGCGGTCCTGGACTGACGGCAGTCCTTGGAGTGACAGCGTTGGCCGTAATGCCGGACAACACTAAGAAGCTGCTGCAATACGTGGTGGCACCACAGAAGGTCTTCACTAATCCGTATAATCCGATTCCGGGAGCACCACCGAACCTGGATTTTCCCGCTGCGCTGACGCTCGCAGGTAACAACGTGACTTTCACCGGGCCAGCAACTGCCGACTTCAAAATTGACGGGCAGGACCAGACGCCAGCGTGCAGTTCGTCAAATTACATGGTTGCATCGGTCGGGTTTACAAATAGTTTGGGGGGAGATACGTCCAAGGCAAACATTCTGGGAGGCGCACTGCCGGCAGCGAATTATCTAGGCTATCCGGCCGTGGGTGGTCCTCCGCCGTTGCCTTCCCCAAGTCCTAACAGCGTTCTGGACGTAAGCACGGCAATGCAGACCAATTGGATGACGCCTACCGGACTCGACGCAATTTCGCAAAACATAATTAAAAATGCGGACGTCGTGATTCAAGGCAATGCCACAGGCAACGACATCCTGGCACAAGCGCCGACAATGTCCGCTGCTAATCCGATGATCATCGCGGTGAACGGGAACGTGGACCTCAATTCCTGGTACAGCACCGGTTACGGACTGCTACTCGTGACCGGTACATTTACCTACAGCCCAACGGCCTCATGGAAAGGGCTTGTTCTCGTCATCGGGCAAGGAGCTTTTGTGTCGACCGCAAGTGGCACAGGAGAAATTGACGGTGCTGTGTTTGTTGCGAAGACTCGCGACGCCTCAAACGTTCTGCTGAGTTCCTTAGGGGCTTCATCCTTCAGCGTGACAGGGTCAGGAAGCGCGCCTGGAATCAACTACAATAGCTGCTGGATCCATGGATCCGGCACGGTGCCGGGAGCGCAAGGACCGCTAAACAACAAGATCCTCGCTTTTAGAGAAATCACTCAATAATCATTCGGAATTCCTGTGGATTGAGTCTCGCCATGACCCATTCCTTGGGTCGCGGTATACTTGAAAGATGCGAAATGGAGCGGGAGAGGCGCAGATGCACGGCACGACCGTGTTGTGCGTGCGCAAGGATACAAAAGTTGTGCTGGTCGCCGACGGCCAGGTCACGATGGGCGATCACGTCCTGAAGCACACTGCCCGGAAAACGCGGCGGCTCTATAACGACAAGGTGCTCGCGGGTTTTGCAGGCTCGACCGCCGATGCTTTGTCGCTGTTCGAACGATTTGAAGGGAAGCTCCAGGAACATTCCGGGAACCTGCAGAAGGCTTCCGTCGAGCTAGCCAAGGAGTGGCGCAAAGACCGCGCGCTGCGCCACCTGGAAGCGTTGCTGATCGTGGCCGACGCCAAGTCTACGTTTGTGCTTTCCGGGAATGGCGATGTGATCGAGCCGGACGACGGGCTATGCGCTATCGGTTCTGGCGGCATGTACGCGCTGTCGGCCGCCCGCGCACTGTTGAAACATTCAAAGCTGGCCGTCAAAGAACTGTCGCTGGAAGCCATGCGCATCGCCAGCGAAATTTGTATCTATACCAACGCGAATTTTACAATTGAGGAAATCTAACGGAGGCGCTGCACAGCCGCGGCGCAGGCAAGGTCGAAAAGAATGAGCAGCAAGTCCGAAAAGGAAGTTACGTTATTCCCCGCGCCCAATGGCGATGGCCGTCCACAGGAGGAAGAACTCCTCCCCGCGCTGGACGATATGACGCCGCGCGAGATCGTTAAAGAGCTGGACAAGTACATTGTCGGGCAAGCAGCGGCTAAACGCGCGGTTGCGGTGGCGCTGCGTAACCGGGTGCGGCGACAAAAGCTTCCGCCGGAGATTGCCGAGGATGTGCTGCCGAAGAACATTCTGATGATTGGCCCGACCGGCGTGGGCAAAACAGAAATTGCCCGGCGTTTGGCCCGGCTTGCGGGCTGCCCGTTCGTAAAGGTCGAGGCGTCCAAATACACGGAAGTCGGATACGTGGGACGCGATGTGGAATCGATGGTCCGCGACCTGGTGGAGACTTCCATCGACATGGTACGGGAAGAAAAACTGGACGAAGTTGCCGATCGCGCCGAAGAGGCCGCCGAAGAGCGCATTCTGGATCTATTGCTTCCACCGCCCCCGCCGCCTGCCGAGGGCACACCGGAGACGGAATTGGCGGCGCAACGCGAGCAGGTGAAACGCACGCGCGAGAAATTGCGGGCGCAGTTGCGCGAAGGCAAGCTGGACCAGCGGATCGTTGACTTGGAGGTCCGTGAGCGCTCCATGCCGTCGTTCGAAATCATTTCGAATCAGGGCATCGAAGAGATGGATGTCAACGTAAAGGACATGCTGAACAGCTTCAGCGGGATCTTCGGCCAGCAAAAGAAGAAGCGGAAGATGTCGGTGTCGGATGCGTTCGAATATCTGATTCAGGAAGAAGAAAACAAACTTCTCGATATGGATCAGGTCACGCGGGTAGCGGTCGAGCGTGCCGAGCAGATGGGCATCATCTTCATCGACGAAATCGATAAAGTTGCCGGGCGCGAATCCGGTCACGGGCCCGACGTTTCGCGTGAGGGAGTGCAGCGGGATATTCTTCCGATCATTGAAGGCACCACCGTGAATACGCGTTACGGGATGATTCGCACCGACCACATTTTATTTGTGGCGGCTGGCGCGTTCCACGTCAGCAAGCCTTCGGATTTGATCCCGGAGCTCCAGGGTCGCTTGCCAATTCGTGTGGAAATGCAGTCGCTGAAGGAAGAAGATTTCGTGCGCATTCTTACGGAGCCGAAGAACGCGCTCATCAAGCAGTACATCGCCTTGCTGGACACCGAGGGCGTCAAACTTACATTTACCGAAGATGCGGTGCAGGCCATCGCGCGCTTTGCCACCAGCGTCAACGAGCAAACTGAAAACATTGGGGCGCGGCGTTTGCACACGATTCTGGAGAAGGTGCTCGACGAGCTTTCGTTCGAAGCTCCCGACCTAAAGAAAAAGACCGTGAAAGTCGATGCGATCTACGTTAATAAGCAGCTCGCGGACATCGTAAAGAATCAGGATCTCAGCCGGTATATCCTGTAGTCGCTCGCGACCGAACATGAAAATCAGAATCGTGGCGAAACTCAGCGCGCCAGTCCTGCCCGGTTTCACTTTCGGATTAGTTTTTCTATTGCTGGCCCTAACATTTTGCGCTGCAGGTTGCGGGGCGCCCGGCGAACCAACACCTCCCTCTCCTCCGATTCCGGTGGCGGTAAGCGACCTCAAGGCGAGTCAACTGGGCGACGCAGTCCTACTGACGTTCGCGTTGCCTCGAAAAAGTACCTTGGGCTTGCGCCTAACGGATGTGCCCACATTAGAGGTTTGGCGAGGCAATCTGCGGCCTGATGGAATACCGGATCCGCGATCTTTCCGCCTGATCGACACGATTCCCGGCCCGATTCTCTCGAGTTACGTCCAGGACGGCAAAGTTTCCTATCCTGTTCCGGTTGAGCCGGAAGAGCTGCGCGCGCGCGCCGGCGAAACGGCTCTCTATCGCATCCGCACGCGGGTCAGCGAACGAAAGGTGTCCGCGGATTCGAACCTAGTGTCTGTGGACCTATATCCAGTGCCGCAACGCATTGATGACCTCGGCGCAAAGGTAACCGAAAAGAGTATCCAACTGAAGTGGACTCCGCCCAATAGCACTTCGGCGGGTGCGCAACTACCCCCAATTCAGGAGTTTCACGTGTATCGTGGTGAGCTCGATCCGGCTTCGGTTGACGCGGCGCAAAAGGACTTGCACACCGCGAAATGGACGATTCCGCCACAGAAGATAGGCGTAACCACGGCTCCCGAGTACCAGGACTCAAGCTTTGATTTCGGGAAAACCTACGCGTACGTGGTTCGCAGCGTCATCAGCGAAGGGGGCGCACTGTTGGAATCGGGTGATTCCCGGCCAGCGATTCTTACCGCGAAGGATATGTTTCCCCCGTCAGCACCGCAGGATGTGGTCGCGGCGGCCCTCCCGGGCCCCAGTTCTGGGACTTTCGTCGTAGATCTGTCGTGGACGATAAATTTGGAAACCGACATGGCAGGCTATCGCGTCTATAGAAGTGAGAGTGAAAACGTCCGAGGGCAGCTCGTCACGCCGGATCTCTTGCCAACGCCATCTTTCCGAGATAGCACGGTGGTATCGGGGCATCGTTACTGGTACACCGTCACCGCCGTGGATCGGGCGGGCAACGAAAGCGCACCAAGTGGCTTCACACTTGTCGAAGTTCCGTAACTTTATCGCTCGAACCGGGTTCAATGGATGGGGGTAAGCCTGGTAGGGAGTCCAGAACCCATGCCGGTTATCGCCAAACTTCCTGAAGATCGCCATTTTAAACTTTTGAATGATATAGGCTTGCGCACTGGTGTGTACGCGGGCGTTTCTCTCTCCGTGATTTTCACGACGTGGCTGGTGATCGCGAATCGGGTACCTTTTCTGGAGCCGGTCGCACTGGAACGCAACATCATTGCTGCGGCACTTCTTGGCCTGTTGGCGTGTGTCCCGTTGATTCGTTTCTATCGATCATCATCAGACTTGTTGGTTTCGGGGTTGCTTGCTTGGGGCCTGCTCTCGGTCACGTACGCGATCTTGTGCCTTAAGTTTGTGTTGCTTGAGGAACACTACAGCGCCTTTCACATCTTCGTTCTTGGCGCCATCTGCTATTTGGTGTTTGCCACAATCTCCTGGATTGGTACGATCATCTGGAGAGTCCACGCAACCAGCAGCTCTCACACGCATCACTGAGCGAGCGACCATCGAATGAAATTTTGCCGGTTCCTACCGATTCAAAAGCCGGGTGGACGTGTTCATACGCCTGTGTATGGGCTGCTTGATTCCGACGTCGTCCGCGAAATCGCGGGGGTTCCCTGGGGCAACTGGGTGGAGGGCCACACCATCTGGGAGCTGAAGAATGTGCGGATGCTGGCGCCATGCGAACCGAGCAAGGTTGTGTGCATTGGCAGGAATTACGCGGCGCACGCGGCGGAATTGGGCAACGAGATGCCTAAAGAGCCGCTGATTTTTCTTAAGCCGCCCTCGGCCATCATCGGGCCAGACGAGCCCATCGTCCTGCCTGCCTCTTCGAATCGAGTGGAGCACGAAGGCGAGCTCGGCGTGGTGATCGGAAAAAAGTGCTGGCAACTCTCTGACGGCGCCGATTCCCTCGGATATGTCCTTGGCTATACCTGTCTGAATGATGTGACCGCCCGGGACCTGCAGAAAGCGGATGTGCAGTTCACCCGTGCAAAAGGGTTTGATACCTTCTGCCCCGCTGGTCCGTACATCGAGACGCAGCTTGATCCGAGAGACGTAACGGTGGAATGCCGGGTGAACGGAGAGACGCGGCAATCGGGCAGCACGGCGCTGATAGCTTTTCCGGTGGCCTTTTTGATTCGCTGGATTTCCCACATCATGACGCTGCTTCCCGGCGATTTGATCGCGACAGGGACACCCGCTGGAGTGGGACCGCTGGTAGGCAATGACACTGTTGAAGTGATGGTGTCGGGAATAGGGGTGTTGCGCAATCCAGTGCATGATGCGCACACCGGTATCGCACGCTAGAAACTCTTTCGCTAAACTTAAGTGCATGGGGGACTGGCAACCGCTCCAGCTTGGAACAGAGGGAGCAGCGCCGTCCTATCAGATCCCAAATAAATCATGATTGTTTCGCGAGGGGTAGTACGTTGAAAGAAGTGCTTGCTGATTGGAAGTTAGTGCTCGCTTTAGCCGCGGGAACTGTTCTCGCCATTGGATTGATTGTTTTCGCCTTCATGCGGCCCAGCGTCGATCCGGAAGAGGCCGAGCGGAAGCGGCGACTCCACTTGAATCTGATCGGGCGAATCGCCGAGGGCCAGGTGGTCGAACTCAACGAGCAGGCAGCGGAACCGCATGAGGAACGTCGCAGCGGGCTGATTTCACGTTCGCGCCCACTGCCGGACATGCGTCCGCGATACATGGTTTCCTATAGTTATTCGATTTCGGGCGTCACCTACCACACAGCGCAAGATGTTACCGGGCTGGAAAGCCAGGTGCGTTTTGATCGCCTGATGGCCGGGCAACAGGCCAGTGTGAAATACGATCCCGCAAACCCAAGTGACTCCATCCTCGTAGCCGATGACTGGTCCGGCCTGCGTTAAGACCAATTTCGGCACTCCTCCACGTACCGCTTGGCCTCCGATTGCGTTATCCTTTGGCAGCAGCCCCGACATTGCGGAACAGCGTCCATGAAACATGTTCTTCTATCTATCCTCACTGCGCTTTTGATCGTGGCGATGACGCTGAGTTCCATGGTCATTCTGGTGCGCGCCACGCACTACGTCACTTCGATCGAATCGCCTTTGGCGCGCGCTGGAGCTATCGGGGTGGAAATGTTACTGGGTGTGGTCCTGCTGCTCGGCACGGTTTGGCTCGCCACGCACCTCGCGGTGCTGATTTTTGCTCCTAAATCGGATAACGCAGTCGGAGGCGATCTTGGCTGATAAGAATCATGTTACCTGGGAGTCTTCGCTCAACTCCGATCGCCTGGAACAGTTGCGCCGCATGTCCGACGAAGCGGAGGCGGGAGGAGGCCCGGAACGTCGGGGGCGCGAGCACAAGGCTGGAAAACTGTCGGCGCGGGAACGCATCCACATTCTGCTGGATGAAGGGACGTTTGAAGAACTCGATAAGTTTGTGCGTCACCGGTGCGTCGATTTTGGATCGGAGGAAAATCGTCCAACAGGAGACGGATTCGTTACCGGATTCGGCAGAATTGACGGGCGTCTCGTTTATGTGTTTGCGCAGGATTTTACGGTATTTGGCGGGTCGCTCTCGGAAAGCAACGCGCTGAAGATTTGCAAGATTATGGATTTGGCGATGCGCAATGGGGCTCCAGTGATTGGGTTAAATGATTCGGGCGGGGCGCGTATTCAAGAGGGCGTGGCTTCTTTGGCAGGATACGCGGACATTTTCTTGCGAAATACCCTTGCGAGTGGCGTGATTCCGCAGATCAGCGCGATTCTGGGCCCTTGTGCCGGCGGCGCCGTGTATTCACCAGCGATTACGGACTTTATTTTGATGACGCGCGACACTTCGTACATGTTTGTTACCGGGCCGGACGTGATCAAGACGGTTACGCATGAGGAGGTCACGAAGCAGGAGCTCGGCGGCGCGATGACTCACAACGCCACGAGCGGCGTGGCGCACTTCGTTTCCCGCGATGATGCGGATTGCTGCGCGATGATCCGGGAACTGTTCAGCTTTCTGCCATCTAACAATCTGGAAGATCCGCCGCGCCGCCACACGAACGATCCGATCGACCGGCGCGACGAGTTGTTGAACAGCATTGTTCCCGAAGATCCGCAGAAGCCTTACGACATTAAGGACGTAGTCCACACCATCGTTGACGAGCGCTACTTCTTCGAAGTACACGAGCATTTCGCCAAAAACATCGTGGTAGGGTTTGCGCGGCTGGATGGCCGGCCGGTTGGAATCGTGGCCAATCAGCCCGCTTTTCTAGCGGGAACTCTGGACATCAACGCTTCGGTAAAAGGCGCGCGTTTCGTGCGGTTCTGCGATGCCTTCAACATTCCCTTGATCACTTTTGAGGATGTGCCGGGATTTCTGCCTGGCACGCAGCAGGAATACGGCGGCATTATCAAACATGGCGCAAAATTGTTGTTCGCGTTTGCGGAAGCCACGGTGCCCAAAATCACGGTGATTACGCGCAAGGCTTATGGCGGCGCGTACTGCGTGATGGCTTCCAAGCACATTCGTACGGATGCGAATTACGCGTGGCCGACGGCTGAGATTGCCGTGATGGGCCCGGAAGGCGCGGTGGACATTGTTTATAAGCGTGAACTCAACGCGGCGCCACCGAGTGAACGCGCTAAACTCCGCCAGGAAAAAATCGCCGAATTTCGCAGCCGCTTCGCCAATCCGTTTGTAGCTTCTGAGCGTGGATACCTCGACGGGGTGATCGAGCCCGCTGATACGCGGAAGCTGGTTATCACGTCGCTGCGCGCACTGGAAAACAAGCGCGACATAAATCCTAAAAAGAAGCACGGCAACATACCGTTATAGGCGCCTGGGCGTTGATTGCCGAGACAATAACACGGTGGTCGCGCGATAATCGGTGCTGGGTTATACTACTCGCCACTGACGAGGGTTCTCGCTTCGGCCTTGGTCTGGAAAGAAACATGTTTCAGCCTCGTATCATCCCTGTCCTTTGATCCGCTCCTGACGCGGACCTGAATCTATTTCTCGCTAATTTTGTGTTCTTTGGCGGCGCGAGCATCTTCCATCGCAAACCGGCTCGCGCAGAAATGCTTGGAATTCCATGAGTTCTCAGGAAACCACTCTTACATCGCCGCCGCCATCGTTTTGGGCCTCCATTCGTGAAGCGCTGCGCGGCTCGCATCAGGATTTCACTGCGGGCAGCCTGAATCGCGCCATCATGCTGCTGGCGATTCCGATGGTTCTGGAAATGGTGCTGGAGTCGCTATTCGCTGTGGTTGATGTTTTCTGGGTGGGACGGCTGGGCGCTGACGCGATCGCCACGGTGGGTTTGACGGAATCGCTGCTGAGCCTGGTGATGGCGATAGGCTTCGGGCTGGGCATGTCGACCACGGCGATGGTTGCGCGGCGGATTGGCGAGAAGGATCCTGCCGATGCAGCGGTCGCGGGTGTGCAAGCGATTGTACTGGGCCTTGCCACGTCGTTCGCGATTGGTCTGCCTTGCTGGATTTACGCTCCGCGTCTTCTGCAGTTGATGGGGGCGTCCCCACAAGTGGTGGCGACGGGAACCGGCTACGCCCGCATCGCTCTTGGCGGCTGTGGCGCGATTGTGATGCTGTTTCTGAATAATGCGATCTTTCGCGGCGCGGGCGATGCCGCGGTGGCGATGCGACTGTTGTGGGTGTCGAACATCATCAACCTGATTTTAGATCCGTGCCTTATCTTCGGCGTGGGTCCATTCCCAAAGCTGGGTGTGACCGGGGCGGCGCTGGCCACCTTCATCGGTCGCAGCATCGGCGTGCTCTATCAGTTTTATCGCTTGTTGCGGGGCACAGAGCGCATTCGCATTCTGGCCAAGCAACTGCGCCTGGACCTGGGGGTGTTGCTCCGGCTGATCCGCGTGTCCGTTACCGGCATTTTGCAGTTCGCGATTGCGGATGTCAGTTGGATTGGCCTGGTGCGTATCGTCAGCCTGTTCGGCTCGGCCGCACTGGCCGGTTACACGATTGCGATTCGCATTGTGATTTTCGTGATTCTACCGAGCTGGGGACTCAGCAATGCCGCCGCCACGTTGGTTGGCCAGAACCTAGGAGCGAAGCAGCCCGAACGTGCGGAGAAATCTGTGTGGCGCACCGGGCTATACAACATGATTTTTCTCGGATCCGTGGGCGTGTTCTTCGTGTTTTTCGCGGAACCGGTGATCCGGTTGTTCACCAACGATCCCACGGTGGTGCCGCTGGCGGCATCGTGCTTACGGATCATCAGCTACGGAAACATCGGGTATGCCTACGGGATGGTGATGCTGCAAGCGTTCAACGGAGCGGGCGATACCGTGACACCGACGATCGTGAATTTGTTTGGATTTTGGCTGCTGGAGATTCCGTTGGCGTACGCGCTGGCGGTTCCGCTGCATTTTCAGTCCAACGGAGCGTATTTCGCGATTGTTATCGCGGAAGGGTCGATCGCGGTGGCAGGCGTGTTGCTGTTTCGGCGTGGACGGTGGAAGCGCCAACAAATCTGACGCGACCGTTTGTTTGACACGCCGCAAACAATACGACACGGGCGCTGCACATCCTCCGAGAGGGCCGTTGCCCGCATGTTAAGATTCGCCTGTCTACCGAATATGTTCCGTAAAATACTGATCGCCAATCGCGGGGAAATTGCCGTGCGGGTCTTGCGCGCCTGCCATGAAATGGGCATCCCCTCGGTGTGCGTCTTCAGCGAGGTTGATCGGACGGCGCTGCACGTCCGCCTGGCCGACGAAGCGTATCCCATCGGTCCGGCCGCCTCACGGGAGAGTTATCTGCGCATCGATAAGCTCATCGACGTGGCACGCAGGTCTGGCTGTGACGCCATTCATCCGGGCTACGGTTTCCTGGCGGAAAATCCAGCTCTGCCCCGGGCATGCACGGATGCCGGAATAACCTTCATCGGTCCGTCTGCGGAAACGATGGAGACGATGGGTTCAAAGACGGCCGGCAAACAATTGGCGCGCCGTTCCGACGTTCCCACCGTGCCAGGCACGGACGATCCAATTGAACATCCGGAAGAGGCTCAGTCGCTCGCACAGGCGATGGGTTATCCCGTGGTGCTGAAAGCCGTAGCGGGTGGCGGCGGAAAAGGCATGCGGGTGGTAACGGAAGATGCGGCGTTTTTGTCCGCCTGGCGTGATGCCTCTTCCGAAGCGCTGAACGCTTTCGGTGACGCTCGACTGTTCCTGGAAAAATATTTGGATTCTCCGCGTCATATTGAAATTCAGATTCTTGCAGATGCGCATGGCCGCGTGGTTTCTCTGGGAGAACGCGAGTGTTCCATTCAGCGCCGCCATCAAAAGGTGATTGAGGAAGCTCCGTCAACCGTGATTACGCCCGAACTCCGGCGAAAAATGGGGGAGGCCGCCGTGCGGTTGGCTCGCGCGGGGGGCTATGTAAACGCTGGGACGGTTGAGTTTCTGGTCGACGCGAGCCTCAATTTTTATTTTCTCGAAGTGAACACGCGTTTGCAGGTGGAGCATCCCGTCACGGAACAGGTCACCGGCCTGGATCTGGTGAAACTTCAGATCGCCATTGCTGCCGGTCATCGCCTGCCGTTCGCATGGGAAACTATTTCGCCGCGCGGTCACGCGATGGAAGTGCGCCTGTATGCTGAAGACCCGGACAACAATTTTTTCCCGTGTCCCGGCAAAATCCTCGCTCGCCGGATCGCCACTGGCCCGGGTATTCGGCTCGATGAAGGCGTTTATCGCGGCTGGACCGTCCCTGTCGAATACGATCCGCTTCTTAGCAAACTAATCGCTTGGGGCAACAGCCGCGAAGAAACCATCGCCAGGCTTCGCCGAGCCCTCGACGAATACACCATCACGGGAATTCGCACCAATGTGAGTTTATTCCGCCGCATTCTCAGCGAGCCGGAATTTCTGAGCGGCGAAATCCATACCAAGTGGCTTGATCAATTGCTTGCTCGTCCGCGCCCTCCTGCAGTGCCACCGCGACCCGGTACGGAAGTTGCCGCCGCCATCGCCGCGGCGTACTGGGAGAGCATTCAGCCCGGTAGCGCTTCAACCGGCGGCCATGATGCGTCGAACGCGCCTTCTCGCTGGAAAAATGAAGGGCGGCGCTCGCAGGTGGATCGCCAGCCATGAAATTTGAAGTGCATCTCGACTCGGTGGGCGGAAAGACGAAACACATCGTCGATCTGGAGAAGGAAGGATCCTCGTACAAAGTTTCTCTCGACGGACAAGCAGTCGATGCCGACGTAATTCTCGCAGCGCCGAACGCGGTTTCGGTGATTCTGAATGGCGCGGCCTTCGAAATACACATCGCCCCCTCTCTGGACGGCACCTACAAACTGCAGACGGGGGCTCACGAATTTCAGGCAGATGTGCGCGATCCGCGCGCTTGGCGTGGCCGAAAACAGGGAGCGCTGGAAGCGGAAGGGCGGCAGCAGATCGTGGCGCCGATGCCCGGCAAAGTGATTCGCTTGCTGGTGAAGGTTGGCGACGACGTCGAGGTCGGCCAAGGGCTCATGGTAGTCGAAGCCATGAAGATGCAGAACGAGATTCGTTCTCCGAAAAAGGGCCGGGTCGAGCGCTTACAGGCAAAAGAGGGGCAGCCAGTCAACGCGGGCGATATTCTTGCCTGGGTCGAATAATCTCCATCGATATGAAAAAATCTTAAGTTGCGATTTGAAGAACGGAAGTGGCTACTGCGTATTCGCTGGCTTAGGTAGCCCCATCGGCGCACCACCAGTCGGCGCGGGACTGGGCTTCGAGGCGTCAGGCAATTTTCCGGCTGTTTCGATAACCTGGATCGCGAGATAGTTCGTCACATGCGCTTCATCGCGCGCCACGGCGAGATAGGCGTTGCGTAGCAATTGTTCTTTGCGATTGCGAAGCGTGTCGCGAACCATCTGCTGCACCTGCGGATCATTCACGCCGCGTTGTCCAGCCGCTTCACGCGCCACTAACTTCAGGATGCGGATACTGTCCTTCAACTGGATCGGCGGACTGACTTGTCCCGGTTTCAGGCTCAGCACCATGCGTTTGAGCACGGGGTCGGTCTGCGGGGCGTTAAGCGAGGATTCCGGAATGTAGCCCAGATCGCCGCCCGTCGCTGCAGTATTGGGATCCTCGGAGTAGTCCATGGCGAGTTGCGAGAAATCGGCGCCGCTGTTCAGCTTGTCTTCCAGCATTTTGGCCTTGCGCTCGGCTTCGGCGTCATTGGTGGCATCATCGTTCTTGCGATTGCGCACCATCTGGTCTTTACGAGGCGTGATAACGATCTGCGAAATGCGGTATTGCGGCTCCGCGACGTTAAACTGATTTCGGTTCGTGTTGTAGAAGTCCAACACGTCCTGGTCGGTGATGGTGACCTTGGCCGCGACTTCGCGATTGAGCAGCTTCTGAATAGATAACTGGCGGCGGAGATCTTTTTTCAGATCGTCGACGCTCATCCCGCCATCTTTGAGCTTTCTCTGGAACTCGTCCTCGGTGTAGCCGCTCTTCAGTTCGGTGAACTTGTCTTCCACTTCGCCGTCGCTGGCTTCCAGGTTCTGCTTTTTGGCGCGCTCCAGCAGGATTTCATTGTTGATCAGTTGCTCGACGACGTTGAGCTTGCCGGAGAGCACGTCTTCGGGAGAAGTTTCCTGCGCTTCTGGGTTGATGCGGGTTCGGTAGTACTTTTCGACCTCGTCGCGCTTGATCTCCGTGCCGTTTACCACGGCCCAAACGTCCGGAGCATGATGTTCTTGCTGCTTGCAACCCGCGAATAAAGACACCAGCAGCACCGCCGCCGGCAACAACACCGCTCCGCGATGAACCGCGCCGCTTTTCTGCAATCGGATTGCGGGATTCAGGGGAATTTCCAAGGGATTTCGCTCAGGCAGCTTTTTTGACGCGGCCGAGCCGAATGCACGCGGTGCAAACTTTCACTTGCTTACGCACGCCATTCACCACCGCACGCACGCGCTTCAAATTCGGATTCCAGCGGCGCCGACGCGTATTGTTCGCGTGGCTGACCACGTTGCCGTAGCTCGGCCCTTTGCCACAAATTTCACACTTCAATGCCATGATATGCCACTTCCTAAGCTTCAAAGGATAGAAAACAAGAACCTTAATTCTAGCAGAAGGGCTCTAAAACGCAAAATGTGTCCAACAATTGGAATCCGCCAGAGACATTTCGGATGTTTCAAATCCATTGGACATTTAGGCCGTCGCGACCCAAACCTCCACGGAGAAGGCTTTGTTATACTGAGTGGGTCGATTTCAAGGCTCAGACTACGTGAATTCGCTCCGCATCTCGATTGTGCAATACCTCAATACTGCGCCGCTGGTGCGGGGATTTACGCACGGGCCGCAGCGTGGGAAGTACCAGTTTTCGTTTACAGTGCCTTCGCAGTGTGCAGAAGCGCTCCGGTCAGGCGAGGTGGACATTGCGATCATCCCCGCCATCGAGCTGCAACGGATCGATGGACTGGTAATTCTTCCGAATCTCTCCATCTCTTCGAAGAAATCCGTGCGAAGCCTGCTGCTGGTTTCGAAGAAGCCGATACACGAGGTTCGGCGCATCGCGCTGGATCGCAGTTCGCGCAGCACGCAGGCGCTGGTGCGCATTCTGTGCGCGAAGCACTGGCAAATTGCGCCGGAATTCTTTGAAGTGGAGCCCGATCTGCCGTCGATGCTGGGGCAAGCTGACGCCGCGCTGGTAATTGGCGATCCGGCGCTGCGTTTGGCTCTGCACGAAAGTCCCACCGAGCTGGCGGGCTTGCCTGCGTCCTCTCCGCTCTTCATTTACGACATGGTCGAAAAATGGCGGACGTTTACGAGCTTCCCGGCAGTCTTGGCGGTGTGGGCCGCGCGGCCAGCCGTGGTTACGCCGGAGGTGGTGCAGGATTTTCAGGAGTCACTCGCGTTTGGCATGCAGCATCTCGACGAAATCAGCCGGGAAGCTTCACGCGAACTGAATCTTCCGGTGGAAAAACTTCGGCGTTATCTCAGCGAAAATATCGATTACACTCTGGACGCGGAAAATCTGCGCGGGTTGCAGCGCTATTTCTTCTTTGCGGCGGAGCTGGGTTTGATTCCGGAATTAAAGGGAATCGCGTTCGCGGCCGGATCGGGTGGGCCGGTGAAATATCAGGATTACGTGGTGGCTCGTAAGACGTAAGAAAGGGAAACACGTGGGAATCACCAAAGAACAAGCGCTGGACATGCTGCAGTCCGATGATCTTGTAGGCGTGGGCATGGCGGCGCACCAGTTGCGGCTACAGAAGAACGACCCGCGCATCGTGACGTATCAGATCGATCGCAACATCAATTACACGAATTTCTGCACCGAGTACTGCTCGTTCTGCGCGTTCTATCGCCCGCTGGGCGCGAAAGACGGCTACATCCTGTCATTCGAAGAGATTTACGCCAAGATTGACGAAATGCTGCCCCTGGGCGGCACCGGTGTGCTGTTGCAGGGCGGCCTGCATCCCGATTTGCAGATTGGCTACTACGAAAACCTGTTGCGGTCGCTGAAAGCCCGGTATCCGCAGGTGCATCTGCACTGTTTTTCCGCGCCGGAAATTTTGTGCATCGCGGAAGTGAGTGAACTGAGCATCCGTGACACCATCCAGCGGTTGATGGATGCGGGGCTGCAATCCATTCCTGGCGGTGGTGCGGAGATTCTCGATGATGAAATTCGCGGCAAGATCGCACGCCTGAAATGCACCAGCGAAGACTGGGTGGAAGTGCATCGGACCGCACATTCGCTGGGCCTGCGCACCACGGCTACGATGATGTTTGGCTGCGGCGAAGAACTGCGGCATCGCGTGAATCACCTGGAGCGGGTGCGTCAGCTTCAGGAAGAGACTGGCGGTTTCACGGCATTCATCCCGTGGATCTTCGCCGCGGAAAACACGGCGCTTGGCAAGCGTGTTCAGGAAACCACGGCTGTCGACTATCTCAAGACGCTGGCTGTCAGCCGGCTGTATCTCGATAACATCGACCACATCCAATCGAGTTGGCTGACGCCCGGTATCAAGGTTTGCCAAGTGGGTTTGCAGTTCGGGGCTGATGACGTTGGCAGCATTCTGATTGAGGAAAACGTGGTGTATGCCGCGGGCGTGAGGCGCCGCACCAACGAGGAAGAACTACGCCGCATCATTTACGATGCTGGCTTTTTGCCCGCCCAGCGCGACACGTTGTACCGTTCGTATGTGCTGAAGTCGCCGTACCCGAGCAAGCAAGCGAACGCGGCCTGAACCGCGCTACTTCTTGATCCGCAGCAGGATTTCCACTTCTGTGCCGTCCGGCAGGTCCAGACGATCGAGCGGCTCCAGCCGTCCATCTTTGCAACGAGCCACCAACCGCATCGTATTTTCTCTTGCCGGCGGCTTCTCGGCCGCGTTTGAGCCGCTGCGTCCGGTCTCGTCAAGCGCCTGATTGACCAAGGCGTCGGCTTCACGATTCTGCTCGCGATAGACATGCTCGATGCGGAACGAATCCAGTCCCTGGGACATTTTTTTCGCGCGTTCGAACAGGGGTTTCAGGTCCGCGCTCTTCACTTTGTACTGCCCACGCATCTGCTTGACCATCAACTCCGAATCGCTTTCCACCCGTAGCGCGCGCACTCCATGTGTTTGCGCGTAATCCAGAGCGGCGATCAGGCCAAAATACTCCGCTACATTGTTGGTGTTCTGGCCAATGTACTTTTTCAAGCGGGCAATAATCGCGCCACTTCCATCGCGTATCACCACACCGTATGCTGCCGGACCTGGATTTCCCCGTGAGCCGCCGTCGATATTGGCCTGATATGCGGCTGTCGCTGGTTTTGGCGGATCAGGAGTTGCATCGCCAAACAATCCACCGCCCCTTGAAGCTGGTCCGCGCTTCAGCATCACGAATTCGCTGCGCCGTTGGCCGATTCCTTTGGCGCGGCATGGGGAATAGGCTCTAAAGTAAAGAGAATTCGCCCGCACATTTCGCAGCGAAAGACTTCTTCGTCCGTTTCGGTCTTGAGCATTTGCGAAACGTGCGGTAAAACGCGCATTCCGCAAGCTCGGCATTGTTCGTCACGCGCCTCCGCCATGGCCGAGCCCGGGTGGCGCTTCTCAACTCGTGTGTACAGGTTCAACAGATCCTCGGGCACTTTGCTGGCGACTGTTTCGCGCTCGCTAGTGGCCGCTTCCATTTTCTTTTTCTTGTCGCCGTACTGCACTTGCATCTGCTTCTTTTCTGCCGCGATGGCTTGCTCGGCCTCACGCAAATCGGCTTCCACGTGCTTCAGGCGACGATCCACTTCTTCGAGCGCCATCATTTGCTCGAGGACCTGGTCTTCGGCCTTCGAAGCCTCGGCCTCTGCGGTAGCAATTTCGTGCTGGAGCGCTTTATAGGCTTCGTTCGTTTTTACCGAACTACTTTGCTCACGATACTTTTTCGCCCGGGTTTTCCATTGCTCCACGTCCAGTTCCAATTTCTTGCGGTGGGTGATCGCCTGGGTGTGGGCCTCTTTGGCGGATGTCACTGCGGAGCGCGCGCCACTTAGTTTGGCATCGGCCTCGCGCAATTGTTTCGGCAGGCTGTCCAGTTCCGCGCGCGAAGACGCGATAATTTGGTCCAGCCGTTGCAGCTCTAACAGTTGCGGAATCGCAGGATGCATGGGGGCTGATTTTAGCACACCGCTTGTGCGCAGCCTCAGCGGCTGACGAACAAAGCGAGGTTCGGGAGAGGGTCTACGGTAGGTACTTCCGAATGGGAGCCATAAACGAACTAAGCGGAAGCGAGTGAACCTCCCTCGACGAAGGTCAATGCTCGCTTCCGCGCAGCCCGTCCTAAAAAATCAATGCTCAGCTGACTTTCATGTCGCGGTGGATCAGCGCCGCATCCAGGAAGTAGCCGATGCCGACCGCTAGCGGCAAGATGCCAACAGCCGAGGCTACCAGGGTCTCAGGCTCCTGAATTACCCGGGCGATCACTGCAAACATAATGATGAAGCCCATACCACCGCTCACCAGCAGTATTCCGGCTCGCCGAGAGCGCGCAAACTGCGACAGCTCCGGCTCCATGGGAATCTCCGCGCCGCGCGCCAGCGCCGCCAAGCGCTCTTCCGTGCGCAGCTTGCGAACCCGGTAGTAAGTGTAGAGGGCTGCCACCGGCAGTCCACATGTCAGTACCACGGCAACCAGTCCGATCAGATCTCCGCCCATATGCCACTCCTTTTTGCGGCTTCTTTGCACTCCCGGCCGCTATCTGCGGTCTCAATGGAAGGTACGCAGACACCCGGGCAAAAGTTCCTGGGAGTAAGATTGGTATTTAGCAAAACAGGGGGATATCGAGGGTTACTGGACTTCCTGGATCTGCATGGTCCCGTCGATGGCCAGTTTGGGGTAGCGTATCCCGGAGCCCGCCAGGGCCGCGGGGTGCTCGGCAATAACTTGGAAGTCCGATCCCGAACAGTTCACTTGATAGGTGTAGCCGTCGCGCTCCTTGCGACTTACCGCCAGTGAGCCGGAGGAAATCAGCTCATCCAAAGAAAGGCACTTACTATTCAGGGCGATGTTGCCGCGCTCGGCTTGCGCGATCTGTAGCAAGTCGCTGCGCACACCGGTCAAGCTGATCGCTTGGGTAGCAGCGGTACCTTCGTCGGTGGTTGGCATCTTCTTCAAATAGAAGTAGTACACGGCGAAGGCGAGGCCGACAAACACTAATAATCCGGCGAGTTTGCCCATACGAAAATTCTGTACGGATGCAGAGGTGTATGCAAGTTTTTCCAGAGCTGTGGTGCGTTTGGTAACAACACCCAGAGATTTCCATTCCCTTAAGGATATGGGCTGTTATCCTGAGTGGGACGCCACGCCTTTCCCTCTCGGCGTACTTGAACTCCCCTCCTCCACTATTGCCATGGTTACCGCCACGCCGTTACACGATCTTGCCGCTATCGAAAAGTTGCGCGAACAGGAACTGGAAGAGGCGCGGATCATTCAAAGCGCAATGCTGCCGTCGCAACCGCTGCACCAATTTGACATTTTCATCTCCCATGAATTTCAGCCGGTGACGGAGGTTGGCGGCGATTATCTCGATTACTTCGTTCTTTCCGACGGCACCGTCGGGTTGTATCTAGGCGACGTTTCCGGCAAGGGCCTTCCCGCCGCACTCTACGGTGCTCTAGCGGTTGGCACGCTTCGCGGTATCCACAAAACCGGAAAGCGTCCCGGCCACGTGCTTTCCCTGTTGAACGAGAGGCTGCACCTCAGGGGAATACCCGGCCGTCACACGGCAATCCAGTACGCCATCTTTTATCCCGCCACGGGAGAAATGATTATCTCGAGTGCCGGAATGCCTGGACCGTTCTTACTTCGTGGGCAGGATTGTTCTATCCTGCAAATCGCTGGTATACCACCCGGCCTATTCCCGGGAGTCAGCTACGATGAATTCTCCTTGCAACTGCATCCGGGCGATTCGGTACTGTTTTGTTCTGATGGTCTTACCGATGCGCGGAATCGTCATGATCAGGAGTTTGGCATCGAAGGTGTGCAGCATCTTTGCCGGCGGCACTCAAGCGATGCGCCGCTGGACTTGCTCGGCCGCGCTTTTTCTTCACTCGAATCCTTCACGTCCGAATGTCATCAATGGGACGACATGACGGCCGCGGTTTTTCACTACGCCGTTTAGTCGCCGGCTTTTCGCGGCTAATCGAACGTGGTCAAGCTTGAAGTAGCCCAAAAGCATTAGCTGTCCTGATGCTTGCAACGCCTTTGAACCCCCGCGTCATCTAATTGTTGGTGGTTTCATTCGCGTCACGTTTCAGTCCCTGAGCGCTTTGTCTGTCGCATACCACTGGCGTACACTGGACGCTTGCCACGTGCGTCTAATCCGGAGTGAGGCACCCTTGAACGATCAATCCCGCGCCATTCGGCGCCGCCATAGTTGTTCCGTCCTACTTTGCATGATTTTGTTCGCGGGCTTGGTTTTGGTCCGTGCGCCGCGCCTCGTCGCGGCTCCGGGTGACACCGCCGCTAAGCCTTCGCCGTCTTTCGCCGCGATGAAAGCGGAACTCGACCGTTCCATGAAAACGTTGGGTACTCTCGATCCTCCAGCCTACTATATCGGCTATACCTTGACGGATTCGCAGCGCTCCACGGTGTCTGGCTCTAACGGAGCGTTGCTTCAGAGCGACGAGAACCGCAATCGCTGGCTGGAAGTTTCGGTTCGCACCGGCAGCTATGACCTTGATGACACGCACAAGGTGGACGGGCGTCAGCCGCCGAACGGTGGCCCGGGCACCAGCGCGCCTCTGGACGACGACCCGGACGTCCTGCGCCGGGCTATCTGGCTGGAAACGGATAAACAGTATCGTGCCGCCGCCGAAGCGCTGATCAAGATAAAAACCGGTAAGGAAGTGAAGGTGCAAACGGTGGAAGGAAACGCGCCGGATTTTTCGCGCGAGAAGCCGCAGGATTTTATCGGTCCGTGGGTGTCCTATACGCTGGACCGCAAGCCTTGGGAGCAGAGAGTCCGCGATTACACGGCGTATTTTCGGCAGTCGACTGCAGTCATCAACTCCATCGTTACATTCACTGCGCTGGCCGAAAACACCATGCAGCTCACATCCGAAGGCACAGAGCTCCAATTTGGGCAGATTCGCTATCGGTTGGAACTTTTCATTCAAGGGAAAGCCGGCGATGGCATGGATATCAACCGGTATTACAACTTCGATTGGGTGAACCCTGCCGACGCGCCTTCCGATAAAGCTGTTTATGCCGCGGCCGCCCAACTACGCAAAGAGATGGAGGGACTGGTTGTTTCTCCACTGAATGATCCGACGGTCGGGCCTGCGTTGCTCACGGGCCGTGCGGCCGCCGTTTTCTTCCACGAAGTGTTTGGCCACCGCGCCGAAGGTCATCGCCAAAAGGATGTGAATGAGGGGCAGACGTTCGCGAAGAAAGTGGGAGAGCCGATTCTTCCGGATTTCCTGAGCATCGTGGACGACCCGACGCTTAAGAAACTTGGCAAGCAAGATCTGCTGGGCTATTACCAGTATGACGATGAAGGCGTGATTGGGCAGCGCACCGTTCTAGTGGATCATGGCGTGTTGAAGAACTTTGAAATGTCGCGTTCGCCTCTGGTGGGCTTTCCTCATTCGAACGGGCATGGCCGACGGCAGATCGGCGCCGTACCTGTCTCGCGCCAAGGAAACTTGATTGTGGAAAGCAACAAGGCGGTAACGAACGAGCAGCTACGCGCCAAGCTCATCGAGCTGATCAAGCAGCAAAACAAGCCCTATGGGCTGCTGATCGACGACATCGCCGGGGGATTTACGTTCACTGGACGCGGCCAACCGCAGGCTTTCCAGGTGGAGCCGTTGGTGGTTTATAAGGTCTTCCCGGATGGCCGGCCCGACGAGTTGGTTCGCGGCGTGGATATCGTTGGGACGCCGCTCGCGGCGCTTACAAAAATTGTTGCCACCGGAGATACGCCGGAAGTGTTCAACGGTTATTGTGGCGCGGAATCCGGCTACGTTCCCGTGTCCGCGGCGGCGCCTGCAATTCTCACTTCAGAATTGGAAGTACAGAAAAAGCAAACTTCCACGGACCGGCCGCCGATCCTACCGCCGCCCGCGCATGACACCGTAAAGTCGGGAGGCCTTCAGTAATGCGTTCACTTCGTATTGCGGCAATTTTTGTAGCTCTGTGTGTGGCGCCGCCGATTTTCGCGGCCGATCAGGCTCCAGCGGACAAGGATCACACGTTGCAAGCCATGAAGGATGAAATGGCACGCGCAAAATCCCGCTTGGAACTGGCCATTCCGCCATCCAATCAACCCGTTCGTCCTTACTACGTCGAATACCGGTTGCTCGATATGGACATTCGCGAAGTCGTTGGCGAGTTCGGCGCTCTGGTGTCCACCGGACACAGCCGCACGCGGCTTATGAACGTTGGAGCGCGCGTTGGCGACTATAAACTGGACAGCTCCAATTTCATTGGCGATGAAAACTTCCGCGGATTCATCGGCCCGTCTGGCAGCGTGGGAATTGATCGCGATTATGACTCACTGCGCCAGGACTTATGGATTGCCACGGACCAGGCGTTCAAGGAAGCCGTCGAGACATATTCACGCAAGCAGGCGTATCTGAGCAGCCTTGCGCGTCCCTCGGACATCGACGATTTCGCGCATGTGCAGGTGGTTCAGCACGTAGATCCCCTGCCCACAACCGACTGGAGCAATCGCAATTGGGAACAGGAAGCACGAGAGACTTCGGCGGCTTTGAGGGCTTTCCCGCAAATCTACGAATCGCGCGTGACGTACTATCTCGTTTACCTAACCGAGTATCTGCTGACCAGTGAGGGCACGGAAATCCGCACAAACCGCTCATACGCCGCAATCGAAGCGCCGATGAGCACTCTTGCGCCTGACGGCATGGAGTTGAATCACTTTTACGCGACATACGCTCCGACGCCCGCCGAACTTCCCTCGGTTGACGCGGTTCGCAAGAATCTGAATGTGGCCGGTACGGAATTGATGGCTATGCGCTCGGCTCCCCCGGCTTCTGATTACACAGGACCCGTGCTCTTCGAATCGCGCGCCGCCGCTGCGCTAATCGCACAGGTGCTCGGGCCTTCGCTGAATGGAGCGCGTCCTCCGGTGGCGTTTCAGCCGGTCGTGGATCAACTGATGAACAGCCTTGGGGCCCGCAGCGATTGGACCGGAAAGGTGGACGTGCGTGTGCTGCCTCCGACAGTCACGCTGATTGATGATCCTTCTGCCAAGGACTACAAAGGCACACCGCTTATCGGTGGGTACGCGATCGATGAAGAAGGAGTGCCAGCGGAGAAAGTCACGATTGTGGACAACGGCAAGCTTAAGGAGTTGCTGATGTCGCGGCGTCCCGGCTCGGATTCCGACAAGTCCAATGGTCACGGCCGCTCGGCCTATTTGGCAGAGCCCAAGCCCACGATGAGCAATCTATTCTTTACCTCTTCGGAAACCGTCTCCAAAGACGACATGAAGACGAAGTTTGTGGACGCCTGCAAGCAAGAGAAGCTCGACTACTGCCTGATCGTCCGCCAAATGGACAATCCGACGATCAGTATCATGCATCAAGAGGACTTCACGGATTTGCTGGCGAGCTTCGGCGGAAATGCGGCTACCGACCGTTTGCCCCTTGTGGTCTACCGGTATTTTCCAGCCGACGGTCACGAAGAACTTGTTCGTGGGGCTCGCATTACCGGCTTCAATGCTCGGTCGTTGCGAAATATCGAGGCGATCGGTAACGACGATTTCGTGTACAACTTCATGGAGAATCAAACCGCGGGAGTGGCCGGCACGGCTCTAGGTGCTTTCGGTAGCGCGCAAAACGGTCTGCCGGCCTCGGTAGTGGCTCCCTCGCTGCTTTTCGAAGAAGTGGAGTTCCGTGGGGCTCGCGGCGAACCCAAGCGTTTGCCAATCATTCCCGAGCCGCCCATGTCGCCAACGCCGGAAGCCACGAAGTAGGCGCATTCGGGCAAGCGCCGCCAATAAGCCTTTGATTAACATCGGCCTGAACCAAGCCACGGTGCGCGCAAATCGCCAATCACTGGTAGTCTTATGCCATGGTTCTCTCGCGCCGGTTGCACGAGACCATCCAGGAGAAGAAGCGTGCCGCTCTGCTCAGCATCGGCTCTGCGCTGCTCCTGCTTTCCTTGAAAACGTTCCTCGTGTGGCGAACGAGTTCTCTTGGTGTTCTCTCGGAAGCCCTTCACTCCGGCCTGGATCTCGTCGCTGCTGTGATTACCTTTCTTTCCGTTCGAGTAGCTGACCAGCCTGCGGACGAGCGGCATCCTTATGGTCACGGGAAGTTTGAGAATTTTTCGGCCTTCCTGGAAACCGCTCTGCTTGTGCTGACGGCCCTGTACATCATCTACGAAGCATTCTCACGGCTGTTTTTTCATTCCGTACACATTCAGCCAAGTCTGACCGCCATCCTAGTGCTGTGTGCTGCGTTGGCCATCGACTTCACGCGTGCCCGCGCGCTGAATAAAGTAGCAGCAAAACACATCAGCGAAGCGCTGGAAGCCGATGCGCTGCACTTTTCGACGGATGTTTGGAGCACGATCGTAGTAATTCTTGGGGTAGCGCTGGTTTGGGCGGGCAACTTCTGGAATCTTCCCTGGCTGTCATACGCGGACTCGCTCGCCGCGCTCGCGGTTGCCGGTGTGATTCTCTGGCTCAGCTCGCAACTGGGCCGCCGCACGCTGGACGCTCTTCTGGACGCGGCCCCGGAAGGCCTGCAAAACGAAATTACCGGTGCGATTGGGCAGATGGACGGCGTGCTTCGAGTGGAGCGGGTACGCGTCCGGCGCGCCGGCAATCGCCACTTTGTGGACGCCACTGTCGCGGTGCCGCGCGCAACAAATCTGGAGCGTGTCCATGCACTGACGGACGCAATCGAGAAGCGCGTGAGTCAAATCGTTCCTGCTGATGTCGTGGTACACACGGAACCTCGCGCGCCAGATAATGAAGATCTATTTGAATCCATTCAGGCCGTTGCGCAACGGATGGGCCATCCGATTCACGACATTTCCGCGTATCAGCAGGGCGATAACCTGTTCGTCGAACTTCATCTGGAGGTCGACGAGAATCTTTCGTTGGGCGAAGCGCATCGGCAAGCCACGGAACTGGAAGACGCCATCCGCGCGTTGGGCAATGCCGCGTATCAACTCGACGTTAATATCCACATTGAACCGCTTGGTCGCCACATTTCCACCCCCGAAATCGGTGTGGGAGAAATGCGCCAACTGGAGCTCGCGGTCGAAGCATTCTTGAATCATATGCCTCGCAATTACGACGAACTGCTGAGTTGCCACGATGTACGGGTTCGCCAGGTGGATCACCACATCCTCGTGTCCTGTCACTGCGTGATGAAGAGCGACTATTCGATCACACGGATTCACGACGTGCTTGCGGCACTGGAAGACCTGGTGAAAGAGCGTTTCCCGCAAATCTCGCGCGTGACCATCCATCCCGAGCCCCCCGAGGCCTCGTAGCCCATCTACGGGCAGTGGCTTCGACGAACTGTAACGTGAGTGCAATCCCAATGTGAGAGCATCGAGGCCTCTTGCCACACGGTTTACACCCGCTCATCATGGCGGATCTATAGCAGTGGAGCGCGGCGACGGGGCTGGGAACAGGGGGCGTTATGGGCGCGAATAGTCTACCAATAGTTTCGAAGGCGGCAGAAACAGAGAGCTTGGCGAAACTGGCCTCGCAGTACGGGATTGGGCCGAGCGATTTTGCAAATGCTCTACACGGGCTTTATGCGCGGCATTTGATGCTCGACAATGGCGTCGATCCGGGAGTCACTAACGCACGGGAGCACTATGAAGCATTTGCACGCTCAGTTCGCGACATACTTTCGCAGCGTTGGATACTGACTCACAAAACCTACCATGAAGCGAATCCCAAGCGTATTTATTACTTGTCGATGGAATTCCTGATTGGCCGCTCATTAGCTAACAACGTGACGAATCTTTTGCTGGATCCTCTGCTGGCGAATGTGATCGATCAGAAAGATGTGGATTGGTTAGCGCTGCTGCAGAAGGAACCCGACGCAGGACTAGGAAATGGTGGTTTGGGCCGGTTGGCGGCATGCTTCCTGGATTCCATGGCTACCATGCAGCTACCTGCGATGGGCTATGGCCTGCGTTACGAATATGGAATGTTCAAGCAAGGCATTCAGAACGGCTGGCAACACGAGATGCCAGACAATTGGCTACGGTATCCGGATCCGTGGGAAGTAGCGCGCCCCTATGCCCGGGTATGCATCAAGCTGAATTGCTCGTTCATTCTGCGCGATGGTGCATTGCGCGCGATAGCTAACCGAGACTCTAGCTTGTATGGAATGCCGTTTGACCGGCCCGTGGTCGGCTACGGGGGAAAAAACATTAATACGCTGCGGCTGTGGGCAGCGTCTGCTCCTGACTATTTCGATTTTCAGGAATTCAGCACCGGAGATTTTGTGGGCGCCTTGGCCGAAACATTGGCGGCTGAGTCAATCACGCGGGTGTTGTATCCGGATGACTCCACGGGGTTCGGCCAGGCGCTCCGGTTCGTGCAGGAGTATTTTCTGGTGACGTGCTCGCTGGCGGATCTGGTGCGGCGGTTCCGGCATAACAATGAAGATTGGAACACATTCCCTGAAAAGGTGGCCATCCAACTGAATGATACTCACCCGACGATGGCCGTGCCGGAACTGATGCGTATCTTGTTGGATGAAGCGAAACTTGGTTGGGATCAGGCGTGGGACATCACCCGGAAAACGCTTGCTTATACGAATCACACGCTGCTTCCGGAAGCGCTCGAAAAATGGCCAGTGGAATGGTTCTCTACGGTGGCACCACGTCATCTGGAGATCATCTACGAAATTAATCGGCGGTTCCTGGATGACGTGCGAAGAAGGTCGCCCGGAGATGAGGCCTTGGTATCTCGTGTGAGCCTGATCGAGGAGGGTGCGGTACGCAAAGTGCGCATGGCGAATCTGGCCATTGTCGGCTCTCACAGCACCAACGGAGTGGCCGCCATTCATTCGCAATTGCTCCGCACGACGACGGTGAAAGACTTAGCGGAGATTTTTCCGGAACGTTTTAACAATAAGACGAACGGGGTGACGCCACGGCGCTGGCTACGCCTGTGCAATACACCGCTCGCGCGAACGATTACCGAAGCGATTGGAGATGGCTGGATTACGGATCTCGGCCAACTCTCGCGGTTGAAGCCTTTGGCAGACGATGCAACTTTCCGCACCGAATTTATGAAGGCGCAGCACGAATGCAAATCGCAATTTAGCGATTGGTTGAAGAGAACCTCAGACGTAACTGTCGATCCCCATATGATGTTTGACTCCCAGGTGAAACGTATCCACGAGTACAAGCGCCAGTTACTAAATGCGCTGCGCATTATCGTGCTTTATAACCGCATACGCGAGAATCCCGGGCTGGATACGCCTCCGCGGACATTTTTCTTCGCAGGTAAGGCCGCACCTGCATACCAGTTGGCGAAACTGATCATCAAGTTCATCAACAACCTCGCCGGGACCATCGATGGCGATCCGCTCGTGAAAGGCCGCCTGCGGGTTCTATTTCTTCCGGATTACCGGGTCACGCTGGCCGAGCACTTGATTCCAGCCAGTGACGTGTCTAACCAGATTTCGACGGCAGGTTACGAGGCCAGCGGCACCAGCAACATGAAGTTCATGATGAATGGGGCCCTGACGATAGGAACCCGCGACGGCGCGACCATTGAGATGGCGGAAGCGGCTGGCGAAGATAATTTCTTTCTTTTTGGGCTGACCGCTCAGCAAGTTGTGGATAGTCGTAGCTGGTACAATCCCCATTGGCATTACGAACATGAGCCGGAGACACGCGCGGCGCTGGACTTGATCTTTTCCGATTTTTTCAGCCGAAATGAGCCTGGCGTTTTTGGTCCATTGCGCGACGCGCTGCTCACGCACGGAGACTTTTATATGCACCTGGCTGATTTGAAAGCCTATCTAGATGCAGACGCCAGGTTATGCCGACTGTATGGCGATCCCGATGCGTGGGCGCGTAAGTCCATTCTAAATGTGGCTAGTTCAGGGAATTTCTCCAGCGATCGGACGATTTCTCAATATAGTTCGGAAATTTGGAAAGCGGCGCCTTGCCCGGTGTCCTGAGTGGAGCGATTCATGGCAGAACAAGCGAAGCGAGCGAAAGGCGTTTCTCCTCTGGCGGGTAAACCAGCACCGAAAGAGATGCTCATCGACGTGGCGAAACTGGAGCGCGACTACTTCGAGCGACGCCCCGACGTGAACGATCCAAACCAGTTAGTGAGTTTTGGCACGAGTGGCCATCGCGGCTCGCCGTTCCAGAGCACGTTTACCGAAGCGCACATTCTGGCGATTACGCAGGCAATCTGCGAATACCGGCGAGGCAACAAGATCGATGGCCCCCTATACATGGGGAAAGACACGCATGCGATTTCGGGGCCGGCGCAAAGGACAGCGCTCGAGGTGCTGGCCGCCAACGGTGTTGAAACAAAAATTCAGAGCAATGATGGCGTGACGCCCACGCCGGTTATTTCTCACGCGATTCTGGTTTACAACCGCGGCCGGAAGGACCGCTTTGCCGACGGTATCGTCATTACTCCCTCGCACAATCCGCCGCGCGATGGTGGGTTCAAATACAATCCGCCGAATGGCGGACCGGCCGATACGGATGTGACGAAATGGATCCAGAATCGCGCCAACGATTTGCTGCGCGGCGGAAACAAGGACGT
The DNA here is from genome assembly GCA_963759275.1 of Candidatus Acidiferrales bacterium. GTDB lineage: Bacteria > Acidobacteriota > Terriglobia > Acidiferrales > UBA7541 > Acidiferrum. The sequence goes on from CAVWYZ010000012.1 coordinate 94,262, forward strand.
CAAGCGTGTGGCGTATTCCACGGCATTCAAGGCCAGCACAACGCATCAAGAGGATTTCGTGATGCCGTACGTGAATGATCTGCGAAATGTGGTGGATACCGACGCGATTCGCGCCGCAGATCTTAATCTTGGCGTGGATCCCCTTGGCGGAGCGGCACGGCCGTATTGGGAGCCGATCAATGAGGTATACGGACTAAAGATAACTGTGGTGAACCCGGTGTTAGATCCCACGTTCTCGTTCATGACGGTGGATCATGACGGCGAAATCCGCATGGATTGCTCCAGTCCCTATGCGATGGCGAGGCTGGTCAGCCTAAAAGACAAATACCGGTTGGCTTTTGCAAATGATCCGGATTCTGATCGGCACGGAATCGTTACGCCTGCGGCTGGTTTGATGAACCCAAATCATTATCTTGCCGTAGCGATCGGCTATTTGCTGACACACCGGCCGAAGTGGTCGAAGGACGTTATTGTTGGCAAGACGCTGGTGAGCAGCAGCCTGATCGATCGAGTAGTGAAGAAACTGGGCGGCAAGCTTTCGGAAGTTCCCGTTGGATTCAAATGGTTTGTGTCTGGCTTATTCGATGGGTCATTTTGCTTCGGAGGGGAAGAAAGCGCGGGGGCGAGCTTTCTCCGGCGTGATGGCACGGTATGGGCCACGGACAAAGACGGCCCGATTATGGATTTGCTGGCGGCGGAAATCACAGCGGTTACGGGCAAGGATCCCGGCGAGCATTTCCAGGAATTGGTAGCCGAGTTTGGCATGCCTTACTACACGCGCATCGATGCGCCCGCATCGCCCGAACAGAAAGCAAAGCTGCTGAAGCTGTCGGCGACGGACGTTAAGGAATCTGACATGGGCGGGGAGCCGATTCTGCAGAAATTGACGACGGCACCCGGAAACGGTGCGGCTATCGGCGGGTTGAAAGTGGTGACGAAAAGCGGGTGGTTTGCCGCGCGGCCTTCCGGGACCGAAAATATCTGCAAAATTTATGCGGAGAGCTTCAAGGACGCCGCGCACCTGGACGCGATCGTAAGCGAGGCGCAAGAGATCGTGAATAATGCGCTGCGCTAGGGAACTCGACGGATCAGTCTTTCATTAACTGTACGTCGGGATCCTCCATTGCATAAGACCGCTCCTCAGGATGACAAACTATTCGTTTGTTGGGTTCAGCTTTCCCGCAAAAACTAAAGCAGCCAGAGCGATCACGGCCGGGAAGCACTCCAATACGTAGCGCGGTTCCGGAGTCTCGACGGTAGTGAGGAAAGCCGTGCGAACCACCGTGTACAGAATCAGCACGAAGAGAGCGGGGCGCGCGACTCGACATCGCCAAAGGTTCCACGCTCCCCACAACGCGAGCGCCACATACAATAAATTCACCAGGAAGAACAGGATGGTGACTTCCTGGTCCACGGGATCTTCTTCCCGCATGTAAGCGAGCGGAAAAACATGCCCGGAAACCGGTACGAGCTCGATCCGCGGAGTGAACCAAATACGCACCGCGCGCCGCAGCGGGATCCACAGATAGGTGCGCAACGGATGGCGCGCCGTGCGCTCGCGCGCCAATTGAGCAAAGATGGCGTCTTCTTCCGTGGTCCAGGTGATTTCGTCGTTGTATGTTTCCAATACTGCCTCGACACGCGCGCGCTCATCCGGGGTGTCAAACGCCGTAGATGGGATGTCTTCCATGTGGATCTCATCGTCGTTCAGTTTCCATGCAACAAGATAATTATCGCGAACACGATAAAGCCAGGTTTTTTCCCAGGCGACGAACCCTTTGGGATCGACCTCGCTCGGCAAGGTCGTATCTTTTGGGGCGAGCGGTTGAAACTCGTGCAGGGTAATGGCATTTCGAATCGTCCAAGGAATGAGGGGCACCGCGCAAGCGATCCCCATCGTGGCGCAAAGTAGGATCCAGCGACGCAGTTGGCCATGCCGCAACATCCAAAAGGCGAGCGCAACGAAGGTGGTGATCAGCAAGAGCGGTGTTTCCGGACGCACCAGCGCGCCGAGACCAACCGCGAACCCGGCCAAGGCTGCGGTTTTCCATATACCTTTTCCGGAGAATTGATAACGCTCCGTCAGCGAAACCGAGTTGCCAGTCGTCATCGTCGCGGTCAACACCAGGAATACGAACGCGACAGTAGTGAAAAAGACAGCCCAAACTTCCGTAAGCGGCACCGCAACATAGTTGGCGGTAAAAGGGCAGAGCGCCGCGAGCCACAATGCCACGAGAAATACTCGGTTTGGTTTTGTGGAGCCATTACATAAGCGCACCAGAATAACGGCCAGGATCGCGATTGCCACGCAGCTTGCGAGATCGACCAGGATCTGCGCGAGCATCACCGCAAACCGTGCATTCTCGCCAGTCCGGCCGGTGATGGCGTATATAATGGCCAAAAACGCGGGGTAACCGGGTACACGAAGGTCAACGGGTGTCGCCTGACCACTGATGTCCATGGCGAATTTGCCGAGCTTCAGCCAGTTCGTGGCGAATTGCTCGTAGAGGACGGTGTCACCCGAAGCCGCGGGATACCGCAAGACAAATAGCAGTCGCAAACAGGCTCCGGCAAGCAGCGGCAGGATGGGATTGGAGAAAAAACGTTTCATTCGCTCCTCCGCATCTTACAATAGGAAGGTTCAGTTACCTTCGACGGAGTGATTCTTGCCTCGGTGGCCATCCCCCCAGCCACGAGGCGCCCACGCTGCATGAAAGAACGTAAACCTATATTTTACGACGCGGAAAAAGTCCGTTGGCGGCGCACCCGGCGGATTCTGGAAAGCAGTGGCGTTCTGCTAACGCTGCTGCTGGTGTATTTCTTCGTCACCGTGGCCGGCAGTGTGGAACTTCCATCTTCGCTGATTCCAGACACGCGCCCGGTCTATCACTCGGTTAAGAAAAAGAACACCAAGGTAGCGAGTTCGCGGCAACGGCACCTGCGTGTCGCCCGGATTGGACAGATTCCGGAAGGCTACGACCCATTGCGCGCGGCGTTCTTTGTAAGCTGGGACGCCAACAGCCTGGCCACCTTGAAAAAGCATTACAAGGACCTGGACCTTCTGATGCCGGAGCAGCTTCACGCCGTGACGCCGGATGGAGCGATTTCGGTTGTGGATTATGAACGTGGCAGCGAGCGGGTGAAAACTACTCCGGCAGAAGCGATTGCGATCTTGAATCAGGACAAGCTGCACCGGTGGATGCGTTCGCTGAATCCGCCTGTCGAACTGCCAATGATGGGTTTATTGAACAACTACGATGGCACGGTGTGGCGCATAAAAGAGATGGAAGAGTTGCTTGCGAATTCAGCATCGCGCCAGCACCTGGTCAAGGATGTCGTGGAATATGCGGTAGAGGCGCATCAGTCCGGGATCGTTGTGGATTTCGAAGAGGTGCCGCTCAACAGCCAGGCAAACTTTCGGCAATTCATCGCGGAGCTGGGGCTGGCGCTGCATGCAGCCAGTTTGAAGTTGATGATCGCCCTGCCGGCTCGCGACGATGATTACGACTATGCCTTCTTCGGGCGCGAGACCGACGCCGTCATCCTGATGAACTATGACCAGCACTGGCTAACCTCGCCGCCGGGACCGATTGCGGCGCAGGACTGGTTCATGGAGAATCTGCGGCAGATTCGCGACGTGGTGCCGGCACAGAAAATTGTAGTCGGGATCGCGAATTACGCCTACGACTGGACGGAAACCTCGAAGAAGGAAGAGCATCACGCGGAAGAATTCAGCATTCAGGAAGCATTGCTGCACGCGCATGAGTCCGAAACCGATGTTGAGTTTGATTCCGCGTCGCTGAATCCTCACTATTCGTATTATGACGAACAGAACCACACGCATCAGGTGTGGATGCTGGATGCGGTCACGGCGTACAACGAACTGCGGGCGTGCGAACGACTGGGGGTCCAAGGGACGGCGCTGTGGAGGCTGGGATCAGCGGATACATCGATCTGGCCCATCTGGGATGCAGTGAATGCCGACGATTCCACGCGGGACAAACTGAAGGAGTTGCCTCCCGGGCCAGACTTGATCCTGGAAGGCGCGGGGGATATCTGGCGAATCGCCGACGTACCGAAGCCCGGGCGGCGAAGCTTTACGTACGACAACATCAGCGACCTGATCACGAGCGAGAAGTACGACGCCATTCCGTTGTCGTATGACATCGATCAGATTGGCGCCGCAAAAAATAAGATTGTGATTTCGTTCGACGATGGTCCGGACCGCCGATGGACACCGAGAATTCTGGACGTCCTGAAAGAAAAACACGCGCCCGCGGTGTTTTTTGTTGTGGGAGAAGAGGCGAACCAATCGCCGGATCTCCTGAAGCGGGAATACAACGAAGGGCATGAGATCGGCAATCACACGTTCACTCACCCGAATTTCGACGAGATATCGCACACGCAGCTCAAATGGGAACTCAATCTGACGCAGCGACTGATCGAAAGCACATTGGGAGTGAAATCGATTTTGTTCCGGCCGCCTTACGGAATCGACCACCAACCGGAATATGCCGAGGAAGTTGCGCAATTACCGTATCCGCAAGAGTTGGGTTATCTGATTGTGGGCCAGAAAGTGGACCCAGACGATTGGCGAACGGATGGGAACAGGCCGCAGCGCCCCGCTGATGAAATTGTCGAAGACGTGCTGAAGCAGGCGAAGAACGGGAACGTTGTACTGCTGCATGACGGCGGAGGAGACCGCGAACAAACAGTCGAGGCTCTTCCCAAGATTATCGATGGGCTTCGCGCGAACGGATACGAACTGACGTCCGTATCTAGTCTGCTTGGTCAAACGCGCGCCGGAGTGATGGTGCCGCTGACGTTCCGAGAGAGGATCGTGGCGCGGGCAGATGGCGTTATCTTCGGAATTTTTCAGTGGGCCCGATTCGCGATCGCAACCGTATTCGTTCTGGGCATCGTGCTGGTGAGCGGCCGGGCGTTGATCATCGGGATTTTGGCGATTATCGAAAAGCTCAGGCCGGATCATGCGAAATTGGCGAACCCGCCACCCGCAGTGACGGTGCTGATCCCGGCCTACAACGAGGAATCGGTAATCGTGGAGACCGTAAACTCAGTGCTGCTGTCCGATTTAAAGGACATCCATGTGATCGTAGTGGATGACGGCTCCAGCGATAAGACACTGGAACTTTTGCAGGTTAATTTTGGCCGCAACGAAGCCGTCCAGATTATTCATCAAGCGAACCACGGGAAGGCCGCCGCGCTGAACAACGCATTGCTGCACGCGCGCACGGACATCGTCGTGACGATCGATGCGGACACGGAAATCGAGCCGGATGCCATACGAAAATTGTTGCGGCATTTCTCTGATCCTACGGTGGCGGCGGTTGCGGGTAACGTGAAAGTGGGTAACCGTTCGAGGTGGCTGACGCGCTGGCAGGCGTTGGAATATGTGACCAGCCAGAACATGGAGAAACGCGCCTTTGACTTGCTGAATTGCATTACTGTCGTTCCCGGAGCCTTGGGTGCCTGGCGAAGGAAAGCCATCGAGGACGGCGGAGGAATTACGGCTGATACCGTGGCGGAAGATGCGGACCTGACGATCGCTATTCGACGGCTGGGCTGGCGCATCACGTATGACGAGGAAGCGATTGCGTGGACCGAAGCGCCGGAAACGCCGGGGGCACTGATCCGGCAACGCTTCCGCTGGACCTTCGGAACGCTGCAGTCGTTCTGGAAACATGCCAATACGCTGTTTCGGCCGAAATATGGCACATTGGGATTCATCGCCCTGCCCAATATTTTTGTGTTCCAGATTGCGCTGCCGCTGATTTCGCCGTTGCTAGATTTATTGTTTTTCGGCAGTTTGCTGTTATGGGGACTGGCGCAGTTGCGCATCACGCAGATTCCGCAGATGTGGACGACGGCGGACGTGCAGCGATCTGTTGTGTTCTTCCTAGGCTTCTTGATTATTGATGTACTGACTTGCGTGATTGCGTTCGCCTTGGAGAGGCATGAGGACTGGACCCTTCTGATTCCAGTGTTGCTGCAGCGGTTCTACTACAGGCAGTTGATGTATATCGTGCTGTTCCGGTCTGTGAAGGAAGCTGTCAGCGGACGGCCAGTCGGTTGGAGAGGCGTGGAACACGAACCGCCCCGGCCGACACCAGAACCCGCCACGCCTGTCGCGTAAGGCGATTCCGAAGACAATTCGATTATTCCGCTGTTGGCTGCGCTGGATCGACCGCGGCGGGCACAGGGTCCTGGCTTGGAGGCAAGAAGAACTCGCGAGGGGCAGCCCAAAAGCGTCGCCAGAGTGTGCGCAAGATTTCATGATTTTCACTGGGGGAAATGTCCTGGGCGCGGAGAGCGAGCCGGAGCGCGAGATAGAAGCTGACACCAAGGTTCATCACAAAGGTTACGGCAATTCCGAGTCCAGCCCAGATGAGAGCGCCACGGCCCAATACTTCGGGCCCGCGGGAAGTAATTCCCAGAGCCAAAGTTCCGGTGGAAAGAGTGACGTGGCGCACGTCCAATGGCAAGCCAAAGAAGTTTCCGACCGAGGGTGTCATTCCCAACATGAAGCCCAAGACGATGGAGCCGCCCCATGGTGCGATATTGTGCGCGAAAGACTGTGAAAACTTTTGTAGAGTTTCTGGTTTAAAGGCGGAGCCGAGCCGGTGCTCTGCAATGGCGCGCGGAAGTTGGTGATACACGGCCCAATTTTCGATCCACCCACCGGCCAGACTGGAGAGCCAGAGAATAACGCCGGTGAGGATGGCGTAAAAGATGGTGCCGCTAAGGATAGGATTCATGGATTTGACGGCGTATTCCGCAGTCTCGACGTTAAGGAACGGAACGCCGAAGGTCATTTTCCAAATGATGCTAAAAACCACGGCCCCGGCGCCGACCGCGATGATGTTGCCAAATGCCGCGGCAAGTTGCGAGCGCACAATGCGCTGGACGTAAGAGACGAGCTCGTCGATGTTCGACGTATCCTGGACTCGGTGCAGAATGCTGGCCAGCGCCGCGCCGGTCATCGAAGGCTGTTTCGTAGCAAGCGCAAGATGGAAGATATGCATGAGGACGAAACTGACCGCGTAGTTGAGTCCGGCCAAGAAGCCTTCGACGAAGGGCGGCAGACCCCGGTGTGTGACCATCATTTTGATGGCGGCCGTGCCAACGGTAAGCAAGCCACCACCTAGAGCGGCGTACCACATCTGGCGATACTCCGTGCGGTTGTTGGTAACGTAGTGTTCGCCGGTTTTCCCGGCCCATTCCACGATCTTCTTGGCGAGCAGGCGGAAACTGTTCTGCGCGAGGCCGGTCAAACTGCGGTCGTGCACGCGTCCGCGGATTACATCGCGGAGCAAACGGATCGTAGTGATCATTTTGGGTGTTCCGGACTGCGCCACGAGAACACCAGAGATAAGCTCCATGCGCTTCAGGCTCTGTTCGATCACATCCATCGCGTAGACCACGTCGAGGTTCACGCCGCGGGTGTCCAAGTGGGTCACGATGGCCTGAAGCTCAGAGCGGCAGTCGGCCACAGCTCCCTTCCACTTTAGTGCTGCTTCCGGGACGCCCTGATTGTCTTGAACCGCTTCCAGGAGCGCGTTGGAAGTAAGCATCAGGTGATGAAACGGAGATTGCCGGACAGCACCACCCTGGCCGCGAATACGCAAATTCTCAGAAAGACCGAGCCCCTGCGCACGTGCGGCCAAAAGATAGAAGGCGTCGCGTAAGGCTGCTACTGGCTTTTCCCAGGCTTCTGGAATCTCGACCGGAGCGATTTGTGCGGCCAGCTCTTTCAATTGGTCCTGAGTCTGACTGAAAAAGCGGTCGACCTCTTTTTGCGTGGGGAAGAAGCGAACCAGCAGCTTGGCAAGGTCGGTCTCTTCGCGGGGAGCTGGAAGCACGATGCGAAAGAAGCGATCGAAGGATTCCGAGAGGAGTCCACGATCCGTAGGAAGGCCGGCTTGGGCAAACAGTGGGACAGCATCGGTCTCTTCCAGGATGGCGGCGACGCCCGCGTGGTAGCGATCGCGCAATTCGGGAGAAGACTCCAAGATTGAAAGCCAGATGCGCTCGCGGCGCCACTCCGGTCCTGTGCCGGCGAAGGAACCGGCAGCGGGGCGAAGCTCCGGCAAGCGATCATCTTTACGGCGAAGCCAGGAATAGAACGCAACCAGGGCGTCCAGGCGGGCGTGCAATGTTCCGGCTCTAGTGAACACCTCAAGAAGGCTGGCCAGCGTCTGCAGCGAACGATTGGCATGCACCTGCGGCGGAAACAGAGAAAGAACGAGATCGCGGGTCGAATCCACCTTGGTCACCTGACTGAGCCGAAAACGAATATCGGGAGATCTGGAAGCCCCCGAAGGATGGTAATAGTAGCAGGTCAATACGGGTTGCGGCAGTCCCCTAAGGCGGACCGCGGCAACGGAAAGAGACGAGGTGGTATTTCGTAGATTTCCATCCATAGAGGGAGTTGGTGTACGATATTTTCCCACCCAGGAGGCAGCCATGGCCGTTACGTTTGTGCTGAACGGAAAGTCCACCACCGTCGAAGTCGATCCGCAGACGCCGCTCTTGTGGGTGTTGCGCGACACGCTGAACATGACGGGAACCAAGTTCGGCTGCGGGATGGCGCTTTGCGGAGCGTGCACGGTGCACATCAATGGAGACGCCGCGCGCTCGTGCATTATGCCGATTTCGAGTGTCGCCGGGAAGAAGATCACCACGATCGAAGGGTTGTCGAGCGACGCATCACATCCCGTGCAGCAGGCTTGGATCGAGGAAGACGTGCCGCAGTGCGGATACTGCCAATCCGGGCAGATTATGAGCGCTGTTGCGCTGCTGGACAAGAAACCCAATCCTTCCGATGCCGACATTGACGATGCGATGAGTGGCAACATCTGCCGCTGCGGGACGTACCAGCGGATTCGCAAAGCAATCCATCGCGCGGCGTCGATGCAAACGGCGCGCTAGTCTGTCGTTTGCGCGAGGCCGCATGGCTCCTGCGCTCTCGTTACGCCACACGTGGCAAAATAAGCTGTGTCCTACCTTGTGCTCAGCCTGACGGTTCTTTCTCTTCTCATCTGGACGATACTCACTTTTTTTCGTGGGGCCTTCTGGCAGCTTCGTGCATTTGATGCTGAAGCTATAGAAGGAGGGGCTATTCAAAAATGGCCTCGAGTGGCAGTAATCGTGCCGGCGCGAAATGAAGCAGAGACGATCGCGCAGTGCGTGGAATCTCTCGCGACTCAGGACTATCCCGGAGAATTTCAGATTTTGGTTGTCGACGATCATAGCGACGACCACACGGGTGCCCTGGCGCGAAGTACGGCGGAGCGGGTTGCAGCAATGAATCAGGTCATGGTGGTGCGAGCCGCTGAACTGCAAGCAGGGTGGACCGGAAAACTCTGGGCGTTGCAGCAAGGGATAGAGGCTTCGCTGACGTCGAAGCCTGACTTTTTCTGGTTCACGGACGCAGACGTTGTACACGCGCCCGACACACTGCGGCGACTGATAGCGAGAGCGGAGAGCCAGCGTCTGGATTTGACATCGTTGATGGTGCTGCTGCAGGCGAAAACTGTTCCAGAAAAACTGCTCATTCCCGCGTTTCTGTATTTCTTCCTGATGTTGTACCCGCCGAAGTGGATTGCAGATCGGAAATCGAAAACGGCGGGGGCCGCGGGAGGTTGCATCGTGCTGCGGAAAGCGGCTCTGGAACGAATTGGGGGAATTTCGGCAATTCGCGGCGAGGTGATCGACGATTGCGCATTGGCACGGGAAGTGAAGCGCAGCGGCGGAAGTGTCTGGATGGGGTTGACGCGGAAGAGCGTGAGTCTGCGGGCGTATTCGAACTTTGGGGAGATCCGCGACCTGGTCGCCCGAACGGCCTTTACGCAACTAGGATATTCGTCCGTGGTGCTCCTTGGCACGATCTTGGGAATGCTGTTGACGTACCTTGTTCCGGTAGTCTTTTCATTCCATAGCGACCCGCTGGTCTGGCGATTGAGTTTGACCACCTGGGCGCTGATGACCGTAACTTATCTTCCTACCGTGCGATTCTATGGACTATCACCGCTGTGGGCTCCCCTGTTGCCCGTGGCAGCATTGTTCTACTCTTACGCGACCTGGCTTTCGGCGGCGCGCTATTGGATGGGTCGAGGCGGGCAGTGGAAGGGCCGGGCCCAGGCTCCCGCGAAACGGAGCGCCTGAAGCACGCGACACGTGCGGCGAGCCGAGCATCACTTATATTGGTGACGCGAATCACTTTTTGCTATAGTGGAGGTGTCTGGAAGAGGGCTGTACCCCGACGTTAGGGGACGGCACCGGAGGCCGACATGAGTATCCTGCCGAACCAGGGCAACGGGAAGATTACCGTGCCCGATCTGATGCAGCGGAAGACCTTAGCTGCACATTCACCCAAGAAGAAGATCACTTGCTTGACGGCATATGACTATCCGACGGCCCGGCTGATGGACGAAGCGGGCGTGGATATGGTGCTCGTGGGCGATTCTGTGGCCATGGTGGCATTGGGCTATGACAGCACCTTGCCGCTTACGCTGGAGGAAGCCCTACATCACACCAAGGCGGCGCGACGCGGCGTGCGTCGGGCGCTATTGGTGGCGGACATGCCCTATGGCACGTACCACGGCGAAATGAACGAGGCCGTACGCAACGCAATGCGGTTCGTGAAGGAGGCTGGCGCGGAAGCTGTGAAGGTGGAGGGTGGCGAGCGCCGGCTGGAATTGATTGCGCGCCTGACGGAAGCGGAGATCCCCGTGATGGGACATATCGGGTTGACTCCGCAATCGGTGAACGCGCTGGGCGGCTACCGCGTGCAAGGCAAAACACCGGCGACTGCGGATCAGTTGGTACGCGATGCCCGGTCCGTGGAAGCGGCTGGTGCCTTTGCGATCGTGCTGGAGGCGCTGCCGCGGGAACTGGCGGCAGACATCACTCGGTCAGTACGCATCCCGACCATCGGGATCGGCGCTGGACCGGATTGCGATGGACAAGTGCTGGTGCTGCACGACATGCTCGGGTTGACCTTCCAAGACGCACCGAAATTCGCGCGGCGGTATGCCAATGTCGGCGAGATGATTTCGGGCGCGGTGCGGGAGTATTGCGCCGATGTGCAGAACGGCAGCTTTCCGACCGACGCGGAGTCGTATCACGCACCGGGAGGTATGAAGGATCGTAAACCCATTCCGATTGCACGATGAGCGAGTGGAGTGAAAATGGACACAGGGGCGCCTTGAGCAGACCGGGGCGCCCCTGTCATTTTGTGTAAAGCGAGGTAGAGCATGAAGCCGGTGGAGATGCGCGAGCTGTTTGCGTTTAACGCGTGGGCAAATCGCAAAATTATTGGAGCCGTCGAGGCGCTGACAGCGGAACAATTCACAAAGTCCATGGGCTCGAGTTTCGACTCAGTGAGAGACACGCTGGTGCACATCTGGGCGGTGGAGTGGGTGTGGCTGGAGAGATTATGCGGCCGTCCACCGAGTTCGTTTCCGGATGCGAAGGAATATGCCGACTTGGCTAGCATGCAGCCGCGGTGGGCGGAGATTGAGAAGAATTGGCTGGAATATGTGAGCCGGCTGGATGAGGACGAACTGGCCGGAGATGTAGATTACCAAACGGTGAGTTTTGGGCCGTCGCGGAGTCCACGGTGGCAGATGATGCAGCATGTGGTGAATCACTCCACATATCACCGTGGGCAGGTCACCACGATGCTGCGACAACTGGGAGCTAAGGGCACAACCACCGATCTGCTCTTCTTCTACCGCGAGAGAAGTGCGGCGGCAAAGGCCTAGGTCCGCCGAAATGGAGATAATCCGCACGATTTCCTGGATGAAAGAAAAGGCGCGGGAAGCGCGGCAGGAGCAGCGGGTCATTGGGCTGGTGCCGACAATGGGCGCGCTGCACGCGGGACATATGGCGCTGGTGGAACGGGCGAGGCGCGAATGCTCGCCGGTGTACGCCTCGATTTTTCTGAATCCCACCCAGTTTGGAGCAAACGAGGATTTGTCCAAGTACCCGCGACCGCTCGAAGTGGACACAGAGAAATTGACCGGCGCTCGCGTAGATGGATTGTTTCTGCCGTCGGCGGAAGAGATGTATCCGGCGGGATTTTCAACGTACGTGCATGTAGAAGGAATCAGCGAACGGCTGGAAGGGAAGTCGCGTCTCGGGCATTTTCGGGGAGTGGCGACAGTTGTGCTAAAGCTGCTGGAGATTGTACAGCCGCACTACGCCTATTTTGGGCGCAAGGATGCGCAGCAGGTGCGGATCATCGAGAAAATGATGCGCGACTTAAATCTGGATGTGGAATTGGTGATTTGCCCAACCGTGCGGGAGACGGACGGGTTGGCCATGAGTTCGCGCAACGCATATCTGAATGTGGAAGAGCGCCGGGCCGCGTGTGTGCTGTTCAAATCCATGCAGGCTGTGCAGGCGGAATTAGCCGCGGGAGTGAGAGATACTCTGGAGTTGCAGAAAGCGATGCGCAAGATTCTGGAAAGTGAACCGCGAGCGCGTGTGGATTATGCGGAAATCGTGGACGCGGAGACGTTTGAGCCTGTGGTGCGCGTAACGAAGCGATGCTATGCGCTGCTGGCCGCAAAAATCGGGAACACACGGCTGATCGACAATATGTTGATCCATGCAGGTGACGAGGTTGCCGTCGAGTTATAGGAGAAGGCAGCTCTCACGCAGACAATTTGGCCAAAACTTCGGCGGCGTGGCCTTTGGCGGTCACGGGATCCCAGATTCCCTCAATCCTTCCGTCTTTGCCGATCAAGAATGAGCTCCGCACGATGCCTTTGTACGTGCGGCCCATGAATTTCTTCGTCCTCCAGGCGCCGAACGATTCAATCATTTTGTGAGTAGGGTCGCTGAGCAGCGGGAAATTCAGTTTTTGCTTGACCTTGAAGCTTTGCAGCAATTTTACGGGATCGGCGCTGGCGCCAAGAATCACCACGCCGTGCTTGTCAAATTTAGATTTTGCGTCACGAAACTCGGACGCCTCGACCGTTCAACCGGAAGTATTGGCTTTAGGGAAAAAGAAAATCAGAACGCGTTTCCCCTTGAAGTTGCCCAAAGAGAGTTCTTTTCCTTCGTCGGAGGTCAGGTTGAAATCAGGAGCTTTGTCGCCAACTTTGAGCATAGGTCCTCACTTGGATCAGGAAAGAAGTTTGCGCAACATATCGTTGATGACTTGAGGATTCGCTTGGCCCTTGGTAGCTTTCATGACCTGGCCAACGAAGAATTTGAATACGCCTTCGTTGCCGGACTTGAATTTGGCCACATTGTCCGGATTCTTCGCGATGACGTCGCGGGCGGCTTGCTCGATCACATCGGTTGTAATCTGTGCGCCAAGACCTTCAGCGGCGACAATGTCGGCGGCTGATCGGCCAGTCTCGAACATCGTAGCAAACACTTTCTTGCCCACCGAGCCCGTGATCTTGCTCGATTCCACCAACGTAACAAGCTCCGCCAGTGCGGCCGGAGACACCGGACTATCGTTGATTTGCTTGCCGGAATCGTTGAGGCGGCGAAGGAGTTCCGTTTGCATCCAGTTGGCGGCAGCCTTGCCGGGTGCGCCGGCTTTCACTGTGGATTCGAGATAGTTTCCCAAGGCTTGCGTGTCTGTTAAGACCTCGGCATCGTATGGCGTGATTCCGAATGCCGAGACGAAGCGGGCGCGTTTGGCGAAGGGTAATTCGGGCAAAGAATGGTTGATCTCTTCGCGCCACGCGTTCGTGACGTGGACGGGGAGGAGATCGGGCTCCGGGAAATAGCGGTAATCGTGAGCTTTCTCTTTCGAACGCATGGGCTCGGTGCGGCCCGCAGGCTGATTCCACAGGCGCGTCTCTTGAGAGATACGGCCGCCGGATTCGAGAACACCGATATGGCGCTCGATTTCAAATTCAAGAGCTTTGGCGAGATAACGGAAGGAATTGAGGTTCTTGACTTCAACCTTAGTGCCGAATTCCGTTGAGCCGCGCAAGCGCACGCTGACGTTGGCATCGCAGCGCAACGAGCCTTCCTCCATGTTGCAATCGCTCACCTCGGTATACAGAAGAATCTGGCGAAGCGTGGTGAGGTAGGCATAGGCTTCGTCGGGAGCGCGCATGTCTGGCTCGGAAACGATTTCGGCAAGCGGCGTGCCACACCGGTTGAAGTCGACATAAGTTTTTTCGCCAGAATGCGGGAAGCCATCGTGAAGGGATTTTCCGGCGTCCTCTTCGAGATGCAGCCGCGTGATACCGATGCGCTTGGTCTTGCCGTCATGCTCGATTTTCACCCAGCCGCCGGAGGCCAGCGGGAGTTCGTATTGAGAGATTTGGTAGCCCTTCGGAAGGTCGGGATAGAAATAGTTTTTTCGAGCGAAACGGGAATGCTCGTGGACCGTGCAGTTCAGAGCCAGAGAAGCACGGATGCCCATTTCGACGGCGCGCTTGTTGAGCACCGGAAGAGTACCCGGAAGGCCCAGGCACACCGGGCAAACGTTGGAATTGGGGGCGTCGCCGAATCGCGTTGAGCAGCCACAGAAGATCTTTGTCTTCGTCAGCAATTGGGCATGGACTTCCAGCCCAATCACCGGCTCATATTTGGCGAGGAGTTCAGGAGTAATGGCGGATTCGGTTGCGAATTTGGTCATAAAGCAAAGAGAAATTATAGCAGAGGCAGCAGAGAAAACGGGTCAGTCGCCGTAACCAGCCAAAACGGGCAAGCGCAGAACCGGGCTGATGCGCTCGAGTAGCGCGAAGCCACCGAAGAGAACGAGAGCATATACGGCGTCGCCGGCAAGCGTGTTGCCGAAGTACGGGACTCCCGCCGCATAGCACGTGATAAGCCCCGCGAAAGAGTGAGGGTAAGTGCCAAGTAGCGCCCAAACGGCAAAATTTGTAATCAGGAAAAACTGTACGGCGCCGAGCAGCGTTGCCAGCGACAGTGGCTTGAGCGACTGACGATGCCGGAAGGCGATACCGATCAGAACACTGAGGCAGAAACTGAAATAGACGATGGGCATCAGCTTATAAAATCCGATGAACAGGTCACCACAAAGGAGCGCCGTAAGTGGAAACAGGAAAGCTTTCCAGGATCGCCCAAGTTTCGCGCCACTGAACAGCGCCATGGCACCGAGCGGAGTGAAGTTCCAGGGATGCGGCACGATGCGAACAACCGCAGCGAAGGCAATGAAGCAAGCCACGACGATCGTGCGATAGATCCACGAAGATGTTTCGGAATGCACTTTGTCAGCCATTACTGTTCTCCTTGTGTGACGGGCGTCAAATCGCAAAAAACGAAAGAATCGCGCTCCACCACGGGGCCGATTGTGAGGCGAATCGCGGAAAGGAATATGGGACCATCGAAAACGAAAGTGTGGAACTCACCGTTTTCTCCACAGGGATCAACGCCCTCCGGTAGATCGTGAAAGAAAGCCGCATCCAATTCTCTGCCGGCAAAAGAGCGATCGAGTTTCTTCGGGTCGATGCAAGAGGTGACGGCCCGGAACTTATCTTTCATGAATCGGGCGGCAAGTTCGCGCGTATCCTCCTTCCAAATGGGGAAAATGGCGGTCATGTCCGCTTGTAGAAGTTTCTTCTCGCGATAGGCACGTAAGTCCTCCAGAAAAATGTCGCCAAAGCCGACGTGGAGAACACCGCGATTGCGGAAACGCAGCACCGCCTCAGCCATGCGCGCTTCGTAGATCGGATTGACGCAGGCCGGAGGGATCCGCACTTCCTCCACCGGCAAGCCAATGGATTCCGCTTGCTGGTGGAGAAGTTTGCGCCGCACGCCGTGCATGCTGATGCGATCGAATCCTTCGGTGACGGTCGTCAGAAGAGCAACCACCTCGAATTCCGGATTGCAAAGGAGAGAATGCAGCGCCATGGCACTGTCCTTGCCTCCGCTCCAGGAAAAGAGAAGGGGCGTGGGCATGGGTCAGTTCCGGCCGGCGAATTGGTAGCGGAGGCCAACTCGCACGTCGCGTCCGAGAGCGGGGTATCCTAAGGCATCCTGGTAATTTGTGTTGAAAAGATTGGTCGTCCGGCCGTAGACCGAGAATCCACGGGTGATGTTGTAACTTGTGGTGATATCGAAGCGCGCATAACCGGGAATACGCGTCAGGCCCAAGCCGAGGAAGTCGCTATCCGTGCGCACCCCGGTAAAATACCCTGCGAACGTGGCATTGAAGCGCCGCCAGGTTCCGACGAAGATCAGAGAACCAGAATTTACAGGACGCCGCGCCAGATGATTGCCTGGCAGGAGGCTCGGATCGAAGGCATTAGGAGACTTCAGGATCAGGCTGTCGTCGTACGTGTAATTGCCGGAGACGAAGAGCCAATGCGTGACGCGAGCTTCCGCAACGATGTTAGTACCCCGAGCGCGAGCCTCATCGGTATTGAAGTACGAACCATAACCGAATGGGCAGGCCGGCGGAGGTGTTCCAGGACATGGCGCGAGAGGCGTGCAGAACGCGAAACTCACGATGTTATAAAAGCGACTGGAGAAATAATCCGCGGAAACCTTGATGCGATCCCCGGCGAGTTTTTGATCAATGCCGGTGCTCCACGTCTTACTGGACTCGGGTTTGAGCGTGAGGTTGCCGGGATCACAGGGGTCGGTGCCGTAATTCTGGTCGAACCGAGGCTCCTTGATTCCTTCGCCGTAGAACGCGCGATAGCGAGTGTCGCCCCAGAATCCTTTGCCGTAACGGAGGGCGAGCGATCCGCCAGCGCGAGGAACGACGCGCGTCCCGAAATAATCGTTGGCTTCGGCGCGCACCGAAGCATCAAGAGAAAGGCGAGAGATCGGAGAGTAGCGGAAATCGAGATATCCACCCTGGTTGTTGCGGCGAACGTGTCCCTGTTCGAGATAGTAGATATAAGCGTTCTCTACTTCGTATTGATAGCCCGCGGTGGCGTTGAATTTGCGTGACACATAGGTGGCCTGCGCGATGAAGCCGGCACGGTTGTAATTGTAGAGAGAATCGTAAGTGTAATCGCAAAACTCGGCGGTTGGTACGGAGCTGGGATTCGCCTGCGGGCAAAAGACGTTGGGATCCGTGGCGTAAAAACTCTGTTGTGGATTAAAGCTGTGCTGGCGCGTGTACGATTCGGTGCCGGATAGCTGGTAGTGCCAATGAGCACCCGAAGTGAAGTCCCAGCGGGCATTGGCGCTGAACAGATGCTGGTCATAGCTCTGGTAGAGGCTGGGCGGAGTGAACACCGTCTGCCCGGGGACGCCGGCGTCGCTGGTGTTGTTGCGAAGAGAGAGGCGAATCTGGTTGCTATCGCTGAAGCTGTAACCAAAGTTGCCGGAAAGTGTGCGGTTCACGAAACTGTCGTTTGGGCCCTGACCGTCGGTTCCAAAATATGAAGCAGAGCCGGAATAATCGAATTTGCCAATCAGACCGCTGGCCTGGGCGCCGCCTCTAGCGCTGGCGAACGTGCCGCCTTCGGAGAACGCGCTAAAGGCCGGAATGCGCGTGGAACCCCGTTGCGTGAAGAGCTGGACGACTCCTGATACAGCATCTGTGCCGTACATGGCGGATTCCGCACCGTGAACAATCTCCACTTTTTCTATATTGTCGGTGGTGAGAATGGAGAAATCGACGGCCCCGCCGGGCGGATTGATGGGCGTCCCATCCACCAAAACCTTCGTGAAACTCGAGTTCCCACCGTCGAGAAATAGCGAGGCGGTGCCACCCATTGCTCCCGTGCGACCAATCGCGACACCGGGAGAGAACTGGATCAAGTCTGGAATTGAAACGGCTTGGCGATTGTCGATGTCCTGGCGCGTCAAGACATCAACGGGCACGGTAGTTTGTGGTTCGCTGACGGGCATCGCCTGAGCGGTAACCACAACATTGGAAGACAGAGGCGCCAGCGCCATTGGGAAGTTCAGCGTGCGCGACTCGCCGGCTTGCAGAGTGAGATCGATTTCACGAGTAACAAAGGCATCCTTGCTGATGACGACGTGATAGCGTCCGGGAACGAGCGTGAGCGAGTAGTCTCCGTTGGGCGAAGATTCGGCAGTGATTGCTGGGACAGAAGCGGTCGCAGCGGATCCGATAGGCTGCACGGAGAATCGTGCACCGCCGACGCTGGCCCCGGACGGATCAGTCAACGTGCCGGTAAGATGAGCCTCAGTTGATTGAGATTGGGAAGATGCAGGCGATACAAAAACCAAACCGAGAAAGACGGATACGGCTAGAACGAAATTTAGTTTTTTCATGGGTCCTCGGCTCCCTCACGCGCGGGAGAGTAAAGGTTGGCCAACACTGGGGTAAGTGAGTGATGGCTGCAGGCTTCGCCGGTCTCCTGGCTTGGCGACGATTTGCTGCCGGTGAAACAGAATCGCGGGCAGCGGTCTTGCGGCCTTCCCGCAGCGAAAATGCTGCAGTGGCGTGCAAGCGAAAAAGATCGCCTTACAGTCGCGCGGCGGCGACGGTTTTGCACCGTCTTCCCGAGCACGAAGTCTGCGGTTGAGGTGAAGGGGCGAAGCCCGCTGTGGGTTACAAGTTATCGGCGGCGCAAGGCTGCCGTGTTTAGGTTATTCGAGACTTCTATTTATCGAACAAAGTCACGCGCGGCCGGCCGGAAGAGGTCATCTCTACGCTCAACGGCGCTTGAAACACATGTTCGAGCAAATCCTTCTGAAAAACCGTCGCGGGCGGCCCCACGCGAAGACATTTTCCTTTTTGCAGGAGTACCACCTGATCCGCGTATTCTCCCGTGAGATTCAATTCGTGTGTAACTACCAGCACCGTGTACTTATTTTCGGCCGCCAGTCGTCGTAGAGATTCCAGAAGATCGACTTGGGCGCCGATGTCGAGATGAAGCGTAGGCTCATCCAGGAGAAGCAGGAGGGGTTGCTGGGAAAGCGCGCGAGCAAGAATGACGCGCTGCTTTTCGCCTCCGGATATTTTGTCCATCCAACGATCGGCGAGCTCCAACGCACCGACCTGAGCCAGAGCGTTCTTCGCTATCGTGACATCATCTTCGGTTTCGAAGCGGAGGCCGCGACCGTGCGCGTGCCGGCCTTGCAAGACAAACTCCCAAACCCGCGACGGAAAAAGCAGGCGACTTTCTTGCTGGACCAGGGCGATGCGCTGGGCACGAATTATGGGCGAGAGAGTATGCGTGGGAAAGCCATTCAGGAAGATGCGACCGGAGAGAGGCGCCAGAGCACCGGAAATCAGTTTAAGAAGTGTGGATTTGCCGCTGGCATTCGGGCCGAGAATGGCGACGATCTCGCCGGGCTTGGCTTGGAAACTGAGGGCTTCCAGAGTAAAGAGAGGAGCCTGCGAAGGATTGGGTGCGTAGACGTAGCTGGCTTGTTCGACGCTAAGACGCACATCGGGATTACCGCGCGGCTGTTCTGACGAGGGATTCGGGGTGGGAGTGCGCGAGGGTGTGCTCATGCGAGCCTCTTGCGCAGCAAATAAATGAAGAACGGTGCGCCGACAAGCGCGGTGACGGCGCCCACGGGAAGTTCGGAAGGGGCGACGACAGTGCGCGCGAGCGTGTCGGCGATGACCAGAGCGATAGCTCCGCCGAGCGCGGAAGCGGGAAGAAGCATGCGATGGTCAGAGCCGAAAATCATGCGCATTGCGTGAGGCACCAACAAGCCGACGTAGCCGATGGCACCGCTGACGGAAACCGCGAGCCCTGTGAGGATGGATGCTGCCAGGTACACGACGATCTGAACGCGGGGCACATCGACGCCCAAGTGCATGGCTTCTTTTTCACCGGCGAGGAGAAGGTTGAGGTCCGACGCCGTGGTGTAAATCGCACCTGCGGCGACGAGAAAACCGATGCCGAGAAAATAGAGCAGGCTCCGTGGCGGGAGCGAAGAAAGGCTTCCCATCATCCAATAGGAGGCTCCGCGGAGATTACCTCCGGCCAGTGTGGACATGAGAAACATGATGATGGCCGAGAGGAACGAAGCGGTGATGATCCCGCCGAGAAGTAAGGTTGTGCTATCGATTTGTCCCTCGCGACGACCGAGGAAATAGACCGCCGCAATGGTGACGGCCGCGCCAAGGAATGCGCCAAAAGGAGTGATGAGTCCAGCGAACTCCGGCGAGATGGCGAGTTGATTCTCGATCATCAGGGCGACGATGGAACCCACCGCCGCGCCGCTGGAGATGCCGAGAACGTAAGGGTCGGCAAGCGGGTTGCGCAACAGCGCTTGAAAGCTCGTGCCAGCGACAGAAAGCGAAGCACCGACGACGACGGCAAGAAGAATGCGGGGAAGCCGGATGTCCACGACGATCATGCCGTAATCAGTGGAGATGGCGCTGCTCTGGTGTAAGAGCACACGGATCAGGTCGCGGCCAAGGCCGTAAAGAGAAACCTGAACGGCGCCCAGTTTGAGAGCGATGACGACGACAACGAAAAGAATGAGAGCGAGGATGCCGCAGCGTAGAAACAGACGTCCAAGAGTCAGAGGCCGCATGACGACTCCGGAGGGCAAGCGGCACGATGAGACGCGACAGCCTTGGATTGACGAGGAATCGGGGCCGGCGTGGGCGCAGCAGTAGGAGGAGCTTGCTTTTCAATTTCTGTCGGCTGCGGGAACACTTCGGGATGCAGTTGGCGAGCGAGGTCTTCGATCACCGATACAATGCGGGGCGCCGGACGAATGATGGCATCATTGGCGACCGCAAAACGGCGATTGCGTATGGCATCAAGGATCTGCCAGCCCGGGCGATTCGCGAGCGTTTCAAAATCGTTTCCGGGCGAACCGGTGTGAGAAGCGGCGAAGACCAGGTACTCGGGTTGCAGACGCGCAACCTCTTCAAGGCTGACCTGCGGCCAATCCTGGTTCGAATCGACAATGGAAACCGCTCCGGCCCTGTGAATCGCGTCGGCGACGAAAGTATTCTTTCCTACAGACATGAGAGGATCCGGCCAGACAATAAAAAGCACGCGGCGCGGCGGCACCGCGCTAAGTCGGTTTTGCAAGGCGGCCAGGCGCTGCTCAAGATCGTTGGTGAGGGATGCCCCGGCGGCAGGGACGTTCAGTACTTCAGCGAGTTTTTGCACTGACGAAATAATCTGATCGACTGTGCGAGCATCGGTCGCATAGGTGGGAACACCCAGAGTGTCGAGAGCACGAATGGTTTCCAGCAGGTTGCCCTCCTTCGTAAGGAGAACGAGGTCAGGGTGCAACGCGGCGATTTCCTCGAGGTTGGGGTTGATGACGCCGCCGACTTTATGTTTTTTTTGCGCCTCGGGCGGGTAGTCACAATAATCCGTATCGCCGACGAGACGGTCTTCTACGCCGAGAGCGTAGATGGTCTCCGTAAGGCTTGGCGCTAATGAAATGATTCGCGAAGGATTCACGGGGATGCGGACGGTACGCCCATATCCGTCGATGACCTCACGGGTCGGCGAAGGCGGTGTTGGCGGGACGGGAGGGTTCGCCTGTGCAGGAATATCCGGCGCCGAAAAGACCAGAAGGGCAGCGCAAAAAATCAGAGCACGGCGGAATGAGCTGAGCGTCGAGTCGAGCACGAATCTCCCCTGACGAGAGTTCGCGAGAATTGCCAATAAAAAAGCCCCGTGCGAGGCGGGGCGTTCTGAGCCGTGTTCTCTCTCGCGAAGGACACGCGGCCGCTGCAGCCTTGGGAGGGTAGCCTGACTTACGGCATTGAGCCGATCACAGTGGCGGGACCGCGGCCGATTTTCACGGCACTTCCCCACTTCCCGGGCCTGCAAATTGAAGAATCAGTGTACGGTGAGCGGCCAGGTGTGTCAATCGCGCGGCCGCGAAAATCAACGCAAGATCAACGATTTTTCCAATTGGGCTTGCGCTTTTCCACCAGGGCCCGCAGACCTTCTTGAGAGTCTTCCAGGCGATAAAGTTCGTTCAGGAAAATGTTCATGGAGTTTTTCAGGCCATCGCGAAGCGAAAGACCCATGCCGCCCAGGATGGCTTTCTTAGCCATGGTAAGTACCGGGCCGGAATGACCGGTGAGCCGGGCAATCAAATCGTTCACCGTGGCTTCTAATTTTGACTCCGGTACAAGGCGATTAATAAGACCCAGCTCGAGGGCGTGTTCCGCCGTGACAGGTTCACCGAGTAGAACCAGTTCCAGCGCGACTTTGGGCCCGACGAGGAAGGGCAAAATCGTGGAGGCCAATGGCGGAAAAACTCCAATGGTAATTTCCGGCTGAGCAAATCTCGCTTTGGGCGTAGCTACGACGAGGTCGCCGAATGCAGCGAGCTCCGCACCACCGCCGATGGCAGGACCATTTACGACGGTCATAACCGGTTTAGATGTTTCCAGAATGCCGGCGAACACCGAATGAAAGGCGTCGAGCATTTGGAAAACGCGCTCCGAGGTGTATTCGCCAACGTCGATGCCGCCACTAAAAACCTTGCAAGACGAATCGATGACGATGAGCTTGACGTCGTCGCGTTCGGCTACGAAGGAGATGCCGTCAGAGAGTTCGCGCAACATCGATTCGTTCAGGAGATTGTGTTCGGGGCGGTTCAGGGTCATGCGAGCGACGCCGGATTCAATGCGATGCTGAATGAACTCGAACTCTACCGGCTGGCGGCGCCTGGGCTCGGTCTTGACTTCAACGGTTGTACGTCCTGCCATGGTCGAAATTCTCCTTGAGGAACGCGCACTGGAGGCCTGAAATCGATGCTAGCACGCGAGGAGCAGTGGTCCGTGTCTGCCTCCAAGGATGTGACCAATGAGTCGGCTGGCCTGAGAAACAGCAGACGATTGTCCTGGCGGGTAGCAGGATTGGGCGGAAGACATTATGATGAAGGCCATGAAATGGAAACTACTGGTGGCTGCTGCATCCTTCTGTGTGTGTGCTGGTCTGTTACGTAGCCGTCCTTTCGTGGTGAATTACACTGGTGACGACATGAACTTGGCCCCCGAGGATAGTCCGAAAAGTACCCCTACCGCTGTTGCCATACGCCTCAATGAGAAGACCGATAGCGAAGGATTTCCTGTGAAGTCCGCGTGGGAAAAAGCACCGGCGTTTTCCTTTAATCAAGACTGGAAGGGAGAGAACGCGGACCCAGAGAGGGCTACAGAAGTCCGTGTGCTCTGGACGCCCGAGACCTTGTTTTTGCGCTTCTATTGCAAATACCAGAAGATTTTTGTCTTCCCGGATGCGCGCGCCGATGGCTGGCGATACGAGCTGTGGGACCGCGATGTGGCCGAAACGTTTCTGCAACCCGACGCGACCGATCCAATGGTGTATCGGGAATTTGAGGTGAGTCCCAACAGCTATTGGATTGATCTGGCCGTTTCGCACGGAAAGATCGAGGAATTGCACAGCGGACTGCGGCGGCGGGTTGTGATGGACGAGAAAGCGAAGACGTGGACCGCCGAGTTGGCGATTCCAATGAAATCCCTGACGACCCAGTTCGATCCGAAACACTCCTGGCGCGCGAATTTTTATCGCATTGAAGGAGACACGGAACCAAGGTTTTATTCGGCGTGGAGCCCGACGTATTCACCAAAGCCGAGTTTCCATGTTCCATCGCGGTTCGGGACGCTGGAGTTTCACGAGTAGGAGAGAAATCCTGTTGACCCGGGCCGGTTCTGCGAAGCTCCCTAATGATCGCCATGCCTATAAGCCGCTGTAGTCGTCTCAAACGAATGCACCACGCTGCGCGCTATTTGCTGATAACCGCCGTTCTTGCGGGTTTCTGGGCGGCTCCGGCCGGTGCCCAAGGTACCCCCGATCCCAACGCGCCGGTGGTGAGAAAAGTCGAACCACCGAATTGGTGGGTGGGATTGACGCCGGAGGTGGTGGTGTTGCTCACTGGGAAGAACCTGTTAGCGACGCACGCGCAGTGCAATTTGCCGAAAGTAATCGTCAGCCGAACGCAATCCACGTTAAATGGACACTATCTTTTTGTATGGTTGAAGTTCTCGCCGCAATTGAGAAGCGGAACTGCCGTGTGTCGCATTGCGACGGCGAATGGAGAGACCTCGTTCGAATTTCCCATCGCCGCCCGCAAGCAAATTCTGGGTAGAAACCAGGGGCTCTCGCAAGACGATGTGATTTATCTGATTATGCCAGACCGTTTCGCTGATGGCGATCCGACCAACGATGAACCTAAAGAGGCGCCCGGCTCGCACGATCGTGGAAAGGCACGCGCGTATCATGGCGGAGACTTAAGCGGAATCAAGGCGCACTTGCCGTATCTAAAGGATTTGGGGATTACGACTCTGTGGTTGACCCCGATAGTGAAAAACGGGTCAGCGGCGGATTACCACGGTTATGGCGCCGTGGATTTGTACGCAGTGGACCCACACTTTGGAACACTGAGGGACTACCAAGACCTGGTTCAGGCGGCCCATCAGCAGCACATGAAGGTATTTTTTGATGTTGTGCCGAACCATGTGGGACCGTTGCATCCTTGGGTCAATGATCCACCGATGCCGGACTGGTTCCACGGTACGGCAGAGCACCACCTGACATCGCATTCGCCGATCCATGGCGAGTTCTACGGACAAGCAGAGAAGAAGGAAAAACAGGAGCCCACCATCGATTTGTTCGAGGCGCTTGTGGATCCCCACACTCCACCACAAATGCGAAGGAGCCTGACGGACGGATGGTTTTTCGGAGTTTTGCCGGACATGAACACGGAAAATCCGGTGGTGGAACAGTATTTGGTCCAGAACAGCATCTGGTGGGCGGAAACATCCGGATTGGATGGCTATCGCATCGACACGTTTCCATACGTTTCGCGGGCATTCTGGACGCAGTGGCACCAGGATCTACGGCAAATCTACCCACGACTTTCCACAATTGGAGAAGTCTTTCATCCAGATCCGACGGTGACGTCGTTTTTTGCCGGTGGCCGCAAAGGATGGGACGGAATTGACACGCAACTGACAACGTTGTTCGATTTTCCGTTTTATTTTGCGATGCGAGATGTTTTGCTGAAAGGCGCACCGGCAGGACGCCTCGCGAATGTGTTGCGGCAAGACTCGCTCTATCCTCACCCGGAATACCTGGTGCCGTTTTTTGCGAATCACGATACCACGCGGTTTGCGGGCGCGCCGGGATCCGGTGTAGACAAGCTGAAATTGGCGTTCGGATTGACGATCACTATGCGAGGAATACCCGAGCTTTACTATGGGGACGAAATCGGGATGGCGGGCGGAGGCGATCCGGACAACCGTCGGGATTTTCCGGGCGGCTGGGTGGAAGACGAAAAGAATGCGTTCACGAGGGAGGGCCGGTCTCCGGAACAGGAAGAGATTTTCGAGTATGTCCAAGGTTTGTTACGTTTGAGACGAGGGCATAACGCGCTGCGAGAAGGAAAGCTTTGGCACATGGCTTCGGACGACACCAGTTACGTTTTCTTGCGCGAATCGGAAGACGAGAAGTTGCTGGTTGCGTTTCACGATGGCATGAACGCGAAGACGCTGAATCTCTCGTTACAAGGAACGCCGGTGGCTGCAGTGGCCGGTATCTCCACGCTCTTCGGGAATGCACAAGCCGACTTGGCAGGGCAACAATTGAAACTGGTTCTGCCGCCGCAAAGCCTCTCGGTTTTTGCGCTCCAGTAGGTCTATAGTAATAGACTCAGTAAAACAGCGAGACCTGCGGACTGGGGGAATAAATGAAAAAGCTATTTGTGCTATTGGCACTGGTGGGGATGAGCGCGATGGCAGCGGACAAGACAGTTTATGACTTCACATTGAATTCGATCGATGGGCAACCGGCGCCTCTTTCGAACTACAAAGGAAAAGTGGTGTTGCTGGTGAATGTGGCCAGCCGGTGTGGCTACACGCCGCAATATGCGGGACTGGAATCGTTATACGAGAAATACAAGGATCGCGGATTCGTGATCGTGGGCATACCGGCGAACAATTTTGGCGGACAAGAGCCGGGCACGAATCAGGAGATTAAAACGTTCTGCACCGCGAAATATCACGTCAGCTTTCCGATGATGTCCAAGGTTTCCGTAAAGGGAAGTGACATCACGCCCCTTTATGCTTTCTTGACGGACAAGGGCGCGCATCCGGAGACCGGCGGAGAAATCGGCTGGAATTTCACCAAATTTCTCGTGGGCCCGGATGGAAAAGTGATCGCGCGATTTGATTCGAAAGTCGAGCCGGAATCGCCGGAAGTCACGTCGGCGGTTGAAAAAGCGTTGGCGGGCTTAAAGAAGTAGACCGCCCGTACGCTGAGAGTCGCAGCCTCTCTTCTTCGCTTAACGCGCAATTTGGAGCAGCACGAAGGACACGCGGTACCTCAGTTCATGACCGAAACCCGCGCATTCGAATTTCATGGCGATTCTTTCTCTGCAAAGCGTCAGTAAGAGCTATTTGACCGATGGTCAAAGTGTGCCCGCCTTGCGGGACGTTAGTCTCGAAGTTCAGGCCGGAGAATTCGTCGCCGTCGTGGGACGCAGCGGCTGTGGGAAATCCACGCTGCTGAACCTAGCGGGCGCCATGGATTTTCCTAGCAGCGGAAGCGTGTTGGTCGACGGCGTAGTGACGAGCGGGCTCGACGATGTGAGACAGACCAGAATGCGCCGCGAAAAAGTTGGTTTTGTCTTTCAATCGTTTCAGCTATTGCATACGCTGACCGCTTTGGAAAACGTGGAACTGCCGTTGCTGTTAGCTGGCAACTCTGCCGCGCGGCTGGAAGCCGGTGAACGGCTGCGCTGGGTGGAACTGGATGGATTAGGCGAACGTTTTCCTCACCAGCTCTCCGGCGGGCAGATGCAACGCGTAGCGATCGCGAGGGCGCTGGTGCATTCGCCAAAACTTCTGCTAGCTGACGAGCCCACGGGAAACCTGGACACCACAACAGGAACAGTAATTCTGCAATTGTTGAAGCGTCTGACCCGCGAGCGGCAGACCGCAACGATCATGGCGACGCACAGCCTGGAAGCGGCGGAAGTGTGCGACACGCTGGTGCGCCTGCGCGACGGCCACGTCGAAGAGATTACGCGGCACTGAAAATGGGTCGACTGCAGCTTTTCTATCGATTGATGGTGCGGCCGATGCTGCGGGAACCGGTGCGTCTGGGGCTGACCATTCTCGCCGTAGCCATCGGAGTAGCTGTAGTGTTGGCGATCGAGCTGGCGGGGAGTGCGGCGGTCGGGTCGTTCCACTCGTCCATGGAGGCGCTTTCTGGAAGCTATACGATGGAAATTGTAGCGGTGGGCGGAGTGCCGGACTCGATTATCGCAAAGCTCGCGACGCAACCTGTTCCGCTGCGTTACTCCGCCCGTATCGAGAGTTACGCGACTGTCGTCGACTCTAAAGAGACGGTACCTTTCATTGGAATCGATATGATCGCCGAGGGAAGCGAATTTCTTGGTGCAGCGTATCAGCAGAGAGCCGCTCATCCGGACGCTAAATCAGAAGAAATAAAATTGGAATATCTTTTGGATCCCACTAGCGTCTGGGTAGGCAGCAGTTTACAGAAGAAACCGGGCGACAAACTGCAGCTTCTGATCGGCGACCGTACCGAGACGTGCGTTGTGCGGGGTATGTATCCCGACGCGAATGGAACCGAAAGCGCAATCGTGATGGACTTGGCGGCCGCGGAAAGCTTGTTGAGGCGAACGGGACGAGTGGACCGCATTTTGTTGAATATCCCCGAAAATGGGGACGCGAAAGAATGGCAGAAACGTATCGCGGCCTTTCTTCCTGCGGGTATAGAGGTTCGGCCTCAAGGGACCGGCACAGCCGAGAACCGGAAGATGCTCGCGGCGTTCCGCTGGAACCTCCGACTGCTCAGTTATATCGCGCTGGTAGTGGGAGCGTTCCTGATCTACAACACAATTTCTATTTCGGTGGTCCGGCGACGCGCGGAGATCGGGATTGTGCGGGCGCTGGGAGCCAGCCGTTTACAGGTTGGATTAGCGTTTTTGGGAGAAGCGGCGGCAATTGGATTTGCTGGCTCGCTATTAGGCGTGCCGCTCGGCAGGCTCCTGGCCAGCGGTGCCGTGAAACTGATGGCGTCGACCGTGGACATGTTGTACGTCAGCAGCCGGCCGGGCGCGATTACATTAACCGGGCTGCTGATTACCCTAGCCCTGGCGATCGGCACCGGGGCGTCTGTGGCGTCTGCTCTGGGCCCGGTACGAGAAGCCATGCGGGTTTCACCGGTGGATGCCATGGCGCGTGGGCGGCGGGAATACCGGTCGCGGATGAATCAAAAACGAGATCTGTTGATCGCGGTCGTTCTGGGAGTTGTGGCCGCCATTCTTTCGCAATTGCCAGCGGTTGGTGGGAAGCCGGTGTTCGGGTACATCGCCACGTTGTTGCTGATCGGTGCGGCGGCGTACGCGATTCCGACGCTGGTGAGTGTTGTGTCGTCGGTGAGCACGGAATTGCTGCGAAAGATTCTCGGAGTGGAAGCGTTGTTGGCTTCGCGCAGTCTTGTGGGATCGCTGGGACGTACGTCTGTGCTCGTAGGTGCGCTGGCAACGGCGGTGGCCATGATGGTCTCAGTCGCAATCATGGTGGGAAGCTTTCGGCAAACTGTCGTGAGCTGGATGGATCATCAGTTGCCGGCAGATTTGTATCTACGACCTGCGGGAGGAGAGAGTGTAGACCGCCATCCGACAATTTCGCTGGAATTGACGGATGCCATCGCGAGATTGCCGGGTGTAGCAGCAATGGACCGTCTGCGTGCCTATGAAATCAGTTATGAGCGAATGCCGGTAACTCTGGCGTCGATGGATGCTGGCGTTCTCGGTCCGTACGACAGATCGAACTTCTTCTCGGGTAGGCCGGCCAAAGTGGTTCTTTCGCAATTGCTGGGAGAGAACGCCATCTTGGTCAGCGAACCGTTCACGAACAAGCACCATGTGCAGGCAGGCGATTCAATTGAAATATCGCTGGGGGAAGCACGGGCGCGGTTCCGCATCGTAGATGTTTACTACGACTATTCGAGCGAGCGCGGCACCATCTTGATGGATCGAGACACGCTGCTGAGGTATCTTCCAGATCCTGCATCATCGAATATTGCGGTCTTTGTGAAGAGTGGCCAAGACGTCGACGCAGTTCGCACAGAGATTTTGAATGCGGCAGCGGGCCGCCAGATCCTGATTTTCAGCGATCGCGATTTGCGCCGGGAGGCGATTCGCGTTTTTGACCGTACGTTTGCGATCACTTATGCGTTGGAAGCCATAGCCGTGCTAGTCGCGGTGATGGGAATTGCCGGCGCGCTGCTGGCGTTGGTGATTGACCGTCGGCGAGAACTCGGACTATTGCGATTCTTGGGGGCGGCGCCAAGCCAAATTCGAAAGTTGATTCTGGTAGAGGCGGGGCTGCTGGGTTTATTGGCAAACCTCGCAGGATTCGCAATTGGATACCTTCTCTCGCTGATCTTGGTATTTGTCATCAATAAGCAGTCCTTCGGGTGGACCATTCGGTTTCACTGGCCGATCGCGGTGCTATGCGGGGCGCTGACAGTCGTGTATGTGGCGACGGTGCTGGCGGGGCTGTATCCCGCGGAAATTGCGGTGACGCTGAACCCACTTGAGGTCGTGCATGAAGAGTAGCGGTATGGGGCTGGCGCTGCTGTTAATCTCAGCGTGTGCTTTAGCTGCGCAGAATCCGTATGCCGTGGCGCTACCCGGTTACCACTACGAATTTCCCCGCGACTATTTCAATCATCCGGAATATCAGACCGAGTGGTGGTATTACACGGGCAATCTCACCGCTAGCGATGGACACCGCTTCG
The DNA here is from genome assembly GCA_963759275.1 of Candidatus Acidiferrales bacterium. Lineage (GTDB taxonomy): Bacteria > Acidobacteriota > Terriglobia > Acidiferrales > UBA7541 > Acidiferrum. The sequence continues at coordinate 123,949 of CAVWYZ010000012.1, forward strand.
GATTCGAGCTGACCTTCTTCCGTGAAGGTGTGACCCGCGACCCGGAGCAGCAGGGTACGTGGAACGTTCAGGATTTGTACCTGGCACATTTGGCCCTGAGCGATTTGGACGGTCAGACTTTTTATCGCATCGAGAGGACCAATCGCGCCGGGCCTGGAATTGCTGGCGTCGACCAGGCGCAAAAGCGCATTTGGAACGGAAATTGGAACGTAACGTGGAAGGACACCAGCCAGGAGCTTGATGCTGTGGCCCCCCGATTTTCCGTTTCGCTGGCATTAGGACCGGAAAAGCCACCGGTGATTCACGGTGAAAATGGAGCGAGCCAAAAGGCCGAGGGAGTGGGACGGGCGTCGCACTACATTTCGCTGACGCGGCTCAAGAGCAGCGGCGCTATTCAGTTGAACGGCAAAAGCTACAAAGTGTCCGGGCTCGCGTGGATGGATCACGAATTCTTCACGCACCAACTAGAGAAAGATCAAGTGGGATGGGACTGGTTCAGCGTACAGCTGAGTGACAATACGGAATTGATGCTGTATCGCATCCGCCACGCCGATGGTTCCGTGGATCCCTACTCGGCGGGAACCTATGTTCGAGAGAACGGTAAAGCAATACATCTGCGTCGGGATGAGTTTTCGCTGACGCCCGTGGGTGAAACATGGACAAGCTCGACGACCGGCGCGATTTATCCAGTCGCCTGGCGAATCACGGTGCCGAAACTTGGGATCGAATTGCAGGTGACAACGCCGCTCAAATCTCAGGAACTGGCGGGGCAATCCAAGACAGTCCCGAATTATTGGGAGGGCGCGATTGAATTGCAGGGTCTACGAGGCAAGGCTAAGGTAAACGGCGTGGGATACCTGGAGATGACCGGCTACGATCGCGCAGTAGAGCTTGGTGGCGACTAGCGGATCTCGGCGTTATGAAAGCCGATGAGTTAGTTGTTGATGATCGACTCGAGCGATTGTTTGTTCTTGATCACCAGCGTGGATCCGGTCACCTGCAGGATTTGCTTTTTGCGGAAGTCGGCGAGCAGCCGGGTGACAGTTTCGCGAGACGAACCAATCATCTGGGCGATTTCTTCGTGAGTGAGGGTCAGTTTGATGCGGATCTGCCCCTTCTCTTCGGGATAGTTCGCGGCCCATTCGAGCAGGAACCGCGCGAGCTTTTCACCGGCGGAATGCGAGAGACCGATGGTGCGCATTTCGGAGATGGCGGAATGATACGTTTCGCCGAGTTGCTGGGCGACGCGTAAAGCGGCTTCACCATTGTCCTTGAGGAAACCCAAGAATTCGTTGCGGCCGATGAAATTGGCCTGGGCGGGTTCGATCACGTCAGCAGTGAGCTCGTAACATGTGCCTGTGACGGTGGCGGGCAGACCTAGAACCTCACCGGGCTCAGCGATGCGAAGAATCAGGGTCTTGCCATCGGCGGAAGACGTGGAGAGCTTAACGCGTCCGCTGCACAAGATAAAAACCCCACGGGCCGGCTGACCTTCCACAAACAAGGTCGCCCCTTTGGGATAGGCGGCGGAAGAGGTGATGGAGGCAAGGGCTTTGACAGCCGTATCGGAGAGATTGCAAAAGAGCCGCTCCTCGCGATGAGGGCAAGAGAGGCAGTTTTCAATAATCTCCAAGCCATAGGGAGTGCGCATGTTATTCCCGTCTGGGAGTCCCCCAGCGTCGACTTTGGTCACGAACTGGAACCGATTGCCGTTACGGCGCCAACCATTAAGCATGAAATCACCTGCATGTGTGATTTTGTGCCTGCTGGGGGTGGGAGTGCGCGTGACTTTCATCACGGTTGAACGTGACTCTAATCACCGACACTGCGGCCGAGCCGTGGGAAACGTAGCGTGGGGAGGTATCGCCATGCTGGACAAAGATCGGCTTGTGACTATTTTGAAAGCAGAACTAACCTTCCTGGAAAAAGGCGGATACCGGCGCGGCCCAAGATACCCTTGGCGTCCCAACTTCGTATTCGAAGATTCTCCTACATGCATTAATTATCAGGACAAAGAAGAGCGGCAACCGTGCACCGAATGTCCGTTGATTGGCTTTGTACCGGCCGAACGCCGCGAAACCCGCTTTCCGTGCCGTCATATTTTCCTCACAGAACGCGGCGAAACCGTGAATACCTTCTATGAATGGGGAACAGAGGAAGAGTTGGAAACGGCGCTGCAGGGGTGGCTCGAGCGAACCATCCAGGAACTGGACTCGGGCGACGTGGTTCGCTCGCAGACGGCGTAAATTAAGACACCAGATAACAAGCTGGAAATTCTCGGAGTCAACATTCATTGCCGTGCGTAGTAAGCGGAAGTGCCACGCTTGGGGAAGAAGTGTTTTTCGTGGATACCACCGTGGCTATGCCGAGTGGGCGTACATATCCCAGCCGAGGTAGCGGGTGGTGGCTTCGTGGAGGGCGGGAGCCACGGAGGAGAAGTTGGCGGCGACGTGGTGCTCGAAGCCGTTCTCGCAGATATAACGGAGGAGCTTCTGCAGGTGGGGGATTTCCACCACGCCGGCGCCCCCGAAGGTTTCGAGAGGATCGTCGGTGAAGCGCCCGCTGCCGCTGTAGCCGCGGATTCTGCCGTGCACGTCGTCGGTGGAGAACCGCGCGAACGACATGGCACCCGATTTCACCAGGCCAACGCAGGTGCCAAAGGTATTTTCCTTGCCGACGGTGCCGGCGATGATGGCCTGGTAGTCCATTTTCACTTCGCGGAAAAAGTGTTTGGGAAGATTGCTGCAGTGGAAGCACACCGCCTTGTTGGGGTCGGAGCCGTAATTATTGTTCCAGTCGAGCAGGGCGCTCGGTGTTTCCGAAGCAAGTTGCAGCGCGTGCATCCCGAGAACCCCGCAGATATCCACTTCGCAGGCGCTCGAAAGCAGCGAGTCGCTCATCATGCTCATCACCGTGCAGGGCACCACCCCGAGATTTTCCTCCAGCGACGTCCAGCACTGCACCGCGCTGATTTGCACGTCGGTGGCTTTCATCCAGTCGTCGACCACCGCGCCGAGCTTGGCCATTTTCAGCAGCGCCGCTTGGGGAACATCGGTAGTGGAAACGTATTTCTGGATGGATTGCAGTTTCTGGACGGCGGCTTCGTCGTGGTCTTTCATGCGGCTGATGCGGGCGAGCACTTCAGAGAGGTCCAGGGTCTCGACAGAGATGCCGCTGGCTTCCAGCAACTTCTCGCTGTAGCGCACGGTGTTGAACGCCGTGGGCCGCGCGCCCAGCGAACCGATGCGCAGGTTGCGCAGGCCGTTGACGATCCGGCACACGGCGGCGAACCAGGCAAGATCGCTCGTGAATTCCGGCGAGTCCGGCGTTTCGGTATGCACGGTAGTGAGTGAATACGGAATGCCGTACTGGCGGAGATTGTTGCAGGCCGACATTTTCCCGCAGAAGCTGTCGCGGCGGTGCGTAATGCCCATTTTACCGGGCGTGTCGGGCGTGGCCTGAATGAGCACAGGAACGTTGAGACGGGCGAGGCGCAGGGTGTCGGCGATGGCCCGTTCGTCGCCAAAGTTGGGGAGCGTGACCACCACGCCATCGATCACCCCGGCCTTCGCGCGAAACAGCTCCGCGCAGCGCTTGGCTTCCTCGTGCGTTTCCACCGCGCCGTACTTGCTCTGTTCCGGAGTCAGCGCCACCACCTCGAAGCCCGCTCTCTGCAACGCTTGCAGCATCTCTTCCCGGCCGGTTTTCGCCAGATGATCCGGAAAAAACCCCCGGTTGCCTACGATCAACCCCATCGTCATGTTCTTCTTGCTGGCCATGATGAGCTCCGCGAACTGCTGAAATCTTTCAAGTACGGCCCTTGCCGGGCGCGTAGTAGATGCAATACACCGCTCCGAGGATCGCCAGGATGGCGCCCCACCACACTCCCGCGTGCAACCGGTAGAGCACCACTTCCTGCTGCGGTGGATTAAAAAGCTGGTACACACTCGCGCCGAAGATCAGGATCCCGTTCACCAGCAGCGAGGTTCCGATGAAGAACCAGATGGAAATCACTCCGCCACGTTTCATAGCGCCTCACCAGAAAATAATATTCAGAGCCACGAAAATCACTCCCACCACCACCGCCCAGAACCACGGCCGGTGCAGCGTCGAGACGTAGGTCTCCGCGGGAATGTCGGTTACCCCATAGACCAGACCCTTCAGTTCCGCGTCCGTCTTGGGTTTAGTAGCCAGGCTGATGAGCACGGTAACCACCGCGCAGATCAGGCAGGACCACAGCGCGCGGTACATGTTCTCGGCCATGTCGCGCGCGTACGGCGAAAGCGCGACATAACGAAGCGCCGTCGGGTCCATCTTCACCCACGCCCACATGCCGACCGACGAACCGGTGCCGGCCAGCAGTCCCCAGAACCCGCCGGCCGAAGTGGCGCGCTTCCAGAGCATGCCGAGCAGCACCGTGGCGAACAGCGGCGCGATGAAGAAGCTGAAGAGCGCCTGCACATAGTCCATGATGCTCTTGAAGTCCATCACCAGATACGCGGTGCCGATAGAAATCGCCACGCCCACCACCGTGGACCAGCGGCCCATGCTGACGTAGTGCGCATCGGACGCGTCTTTCTTGATCAGCGCGCGATAAATGTCGTAAGTCCACACGGTAGTGAAAGCGCTGACGTTGCCGGCCATGCCGGACATGAACCCGGCGATCAGCGCGGTGATGCCCAGGCCGAGCAGGCCGGGGCCGCAGTAGCGCGCCAGCATCAAGGGCAGAACTTCGTTGTAGCTGTGGCCGCCAGTGGCAATCGCTTGCGCTTCCGGCATCAGCTTCATGGGCAGCAGCGCCAGACCAAGCAGCCCGGGAAGAATCACGATGAACGGCACGAACATCTTGAAGCCCGCGCCGATGATCGGAGCCATTTTCGCGGCCCGCAGATCCTTGGCGGAGAGCACCCGCTGCACCACGAGAAAGTCCGTCGTCCAGTAACCCATGGAAATGATGGCGCCAAGCCCGAAGACGATGCCGGTCCAGTGGATGCCCATGGGGTTGTCCTGAAACTTGCCGAGGGTGCTCCACAGATGGGTGTACTCGGCGGAAGCGTTGGTGGCGATGCGGGCTTTCAGTCCGTTCCAGCCGCCGGCTTCAATCAGGCCGAGGATCGGGATCAGCAGCGCCCCGGCCCAGATCAGGATGAACTGCAGCACTTCGTTGAAAATGGCGGAACGCAAACCGCCCAGAGCAACGTAAATAGCCACGGTGACCGAGGAGATCAAGATGCTGAAGTTGATGTCCCAGCCGAGAACGATCTTCAGCACCAGCGCCATCGAGTACATATTGATGCCGCTCATCAGCACGGTCATGAACGCGAAGCTGACGGAGGACAGCGCGCGGCTGGACTCACCGAAACGCAGCTTGAGATACCCGGGAACCGAGTGCGTTTTGCTGATGTAGTAGAACGGCATCATCACCAGGCCGAGAAACAACATGGCGGGAATCGCGCCAATCCAATACCAGTGCGCCGCCAAAATCCCGTATTGATAGGACGCTCCAGCCCAACCCATCAACTCCAGCGAGCCCAGATTCGCGGACAGAAAGCTGAGGCCGGCGATCCACGCAGTCATCTCCCGGCCGGCCATGAAAAAATCTTCGCCGGTGTTGGCCTGCTCCTTCAGATAGAAGCCAATGGCCAGCACCAAAGCAAAATAAAAAATGATAATGATCAGATCAACCGTCGAGAGATGCACCAACCGCTGGGTGTCCAACAAGAGAAAGGCGATCATAGTGGGTTAACGGCTTTCCTCCCTGGTGCCGAGAGAATACTTGCGTTACCAGCCAATGTCCATGTTAGAGAGCAAAATAACGTTATTCTCCGCCGGGGCTCGTCGGTCGCAGGCGATGAGTATTGCTGTTTCTCTGATTGGGATCATCTCGAAACTCTATTGTTAAGTCCACGATGGAAGAAGCGGAGATTGGCTCGAGTGCGGAATGCGTCGGGATTAGGGAATACTTTGTTTGGTTGTACTACTACAAGGCTTGGGCGAGAATTGTGAGAAGAAAGATTTCGTCCATCTTCAGGAGAACGCGATGCGTCTTGTGCGTTATGAAGCAAGCGACGGAGTGATACGCCTTGGAGCACTGACCGACAGAGGCGTTATTCCATTGGAAGGCGCGGCACGTAGTTTAGGAGTGCCTGCGGAGTTTTTTGCAAGTATCGATTCATTCCTGGAGGGTGGAGAGCTCGCGTTGACGCAGGGCCGAAAGGTGGCTCAAGACGCTCCACAGAGCGCGCTTATACCAATCTTCAATGTGGTCTTGCGCGCGCCAGTTCCGTTTCCCAGAAAGATCGTCGCGGTTGGATTGAATTACCGCGATCATTCGATCGAGTCGGGAGCCAAGGAACCTCCGAAGACTCCCATGATCTTCGCGAAATTCACATCCAGTATCGCGGGGCCGGGCGACGCCATTGAAATCCCTGCGGGAGACCCTCAGGTGGATTACGAGGCGGAACTAGGAGTGGTGATCGGGGAAAAAGCGAAGTGCGTCAAGGCCGCCGATGCCTATCAATATGTAGCAGGCTACCTGCCGTTGAACGACGTTTCGGCTCGTGCCTGGCAATTCGCCGATAAACAATGGGTACGAGGCAAGTCGTGCGATACGTTCTGCCCAATCGGACCTTGCCTGACAATGCGCGATGAAGTCCCCGATCCGCACGCTCTTTCGATTTGCGCACGTGTGAATGGTACGACCCTGCAGGATTCCAATACTTCCAAAATGATCTTTCGGGTTCCGGAATTGATCGAATTTATCTCCGCGAGCATCACTCTCGAACCCGGTGACATCATTGCCACGGGCACGCCGGAGGGTGTCGGCGTGTTTCGAAATCCGCCAATTTTTCTGAAGCCGGGGGACGTGGTCGAGATCGAAATTCAAGGGCTGGGTGTGCTGCGGAATCCGGTCGTCGCGTCGCAAAAGTAGCGCAGATTGGTACTTTATTTTGCCGTCGCTAAGTTGGCAGAACGAGTAAGTTGTTGTAAATTGAAAGTCTGCATGGCCCGTTCCCCGGTAGCTCAATGGTAGAGCATTCGGCTGTTAACCGAAGGGTTGCTAGTTCGAATCTAGCCCGGGGAGCCAAATTCTCAGTTAATTAGCGAAGCAGGTTTGGGACCATATCAATATCTTTGCGACCACGCTTCTTCTTCAACGGGCTCCAACAGCTTAGTGGTACTTTGGGGCTTGTTCATTTCATCGCTGTGATTTCGAGAATCTCGACCGGTTCGGAACCGGAGAAATTCACGGAGACACCAGCAGCCCAGTCGGATTGCGTGAAAATCCCTCTATCTTTCCTCGCGGTCATCGAGTACGCCTTGAAACGGCCGGACGGTATCAGGGGCAATCGTACATTGACCGCTGGAACGTTTGATTTGTTGCGAAACAGCACGATGATGCCATTACCGGTGTGGTCCAAACGCGCGAATCCGTCCCAACTGGCGGACGAGGGCTGCATCCAGTTGCCCAGAGGAAAGAAACTCTCACTGATCCTGGTGTTCGCCCGCAGCGTTTTGAACCATGCGATTTTTTCGTGATACCACTGCTGGTCGGCGGCACTCAGATTGCGAATGTCTCCCAAGAACAAAGGTGCTGAGCCGATTTCCGTGGCAAAGCTCTCTTGAATGGTTGGCAGTTCAGCGTGGATGTTGCCGATCAACATACTATCTACCGGCATGGACACCGCCCGTTGGTAAAGGAGAGTGCGCGCTTGAATCGGCCCAGCGGAATTCGGGTCGTTATCATCGACATTGCTCATCCAGTCCAGGTCTCCGGCATTCAGCAGGCCCGCGTCGATCAGGTGCTTCTGACCCCACAACTCGAAAGTCAGATCGAGAAGTACATCCGGATGTTTTTCATGGATACGGTCAGTGACGAAGGAGATGCCTTCATAGATCTCATTCAGCGATTCCGCCCATGTTTCATGATCGTGTCCTTTGGCCCAACACCCGGGCGCCTCGCCATAAGCGTTGAAAATGGTGGTTAAATCCAGCTTCACATAAGCCAGGTGAAATTGTTCGATGGCCCGGTTGACTCGCTCCGCGGCGGAAACGCGGAACGGACTAGCCATGCACATGACCACTTTGGCGCCCGCAGCGGTGCCGGTCATCTTCGGCTTCCCGTCCTGGTCGAGCGCGGCCCAGTCGGGGTGTGCGCGGTAATCCGGAGTCGACATGCCAATAGCCGCGAGCGGGATCCAGAGCCCAAGGCGCATTCCTTTCGCCTCAATGGCTTCCTGAATTGGTTTCAGGCCTCCGGGAAAAGAGGCCAGATTCACGCCATTCTCGCCATATTCCTGTTGCCAGCCATCATCGATCGTAAAAATGTCGATACCGATTGTGCTTGCTACATCGACTAGTTGGAGCACGGTAGCGCGATCGATGCGTCTTTCGAACGGTTCCCAAGTGTTATAGATCCACGGCGCGCCGCGGAAATCGATTCTGCGCATGAGAACTTCCGACGCGTACGACGGAAGCACCCAGTGGGGATCCCGGAAGCCATCACCATTTCGAAAAGTAAGCAGGGATACGCTGGCGGTCTTGAATTTTGTTGCGGACCGAAGAGAACGCTCGAACGGCATCAAATCCGTGTCGTACAAAACGCCGATTGGCATGCGATCCGTCGCGTCCCAGCCGCCGATTTCCGTTCGCTTCATGTGCCCGGGAATCTCACTGAGAATCGCGAAGCCGATTCCGGTTCGGGAGTTGGCGACAAACAGGGCGGCGTCTTCGGTGCGTCCGGTGTAGAAGATCTCGCGAGGAATGGCTCCATATTGGGTGTTCAAAGTGGTTTCATTCGCAGGGCCAACGGACGGCGCTATGGACTCGATATTGAGGTGCGACAAATGCAGCGTTGCGGAACCTGTGTTGTTGAACACGAGGTGTTTGCGTATCGCGGGGTGTCCGTCGTAGACGGTGTAGATCAGCGACACTTCCAGCGGAAGATCATTGGCACGCAGCACGATCGTCAGAGACTTGCCATTTGCAAGCTTCTCCTCGCGAGCGCCAACCAAGGCAAATTGAGAACTTGCACCGGTATAGTCGCGGCCGTTGCACTGAAACGAAAACTCCTCGGCGGAGTTCGATCCAGTCTTAGGTTTACGGATGTAGTCGGTATGGGTTCTTAAATCCGAAAGCTGCTCGGTATAGAGTCCGGTAGCTTCGCTGAACCTTATAGTCCTGGTGACCTCACTATTGCCGATGGTCCAAGTTTGCGGCGTGCCGGAGCAAACGATCGGCAGAACGAGGCTTGACACCAGCAGCCAAAATCGCATGTGCAGCTCCTTTTATCTTGTTCAAACTGCTCGTTGCTATTCTGAACCAACGCGTCGGCTGAGTTCAGTTTTTTTGTATCAAGGGCTTCTCCAGTGCGTTCAAACCTGAACGCCGAAAAGGCCATGCAATACTCGGAAAACCTGGTGACGGCTCGCGAATTTGTTCCGGACCATTCTCCGAACGGGATCTGACGAATTCAATGTGACTGGTCAAGACTGCAGGCAGCGTACAATTGGGTCTGCTTGGTATTGCAAACGCAAGCGCTCCTGAAAGCACGGTAGACTCATGCCCGATATAATTGACTGGCAGGAAACTCCGCGGCGCAATCGCCGTTTGTTCCTGTTGTTGCTCGCAGTCCTGGCGTTCGTCATTTTCAGCAGCCGGACGGCGTTATCGTATTACGTTGACGCCCTGTGGTTCGCATCGCTCGGTTATGGCGACGTGTTCCGGAAGACGCTCGGCCTGGAATGGGCTGTTTTTGCGGCATTTTTCGCTGTTACATTTCTTTTTCTGTACGGGTGGTTCCTGGCGCTAAGAAATACCTGCCGGGCCGATTTGCCTGACGACCATCTGCTCATGGTCGGCGGACAGCCGCTGAAGCTGCCAATCGCGCGCATTCTGCGCTTGCTCGGCCTCGTAGCTTCGCTCGTTATCGCCGCAGCGACTGGCGCAAGCGTCATGATGGAGTGGCCGACGTTCGCGCTCTATTGGTACGCACCGCGCGCAACTGCTGGTGTGGTGGATCCGATCTTCGGCAAGCCGGTCAGCTTCTATCTATTCACTCTGCCCGCGTGGCAATACGTCACGGGCTGGCTGCTGACCTTGGCCGTACTCGCATGCCTCATCGCCGCTTTCTTTATTTTTCTTACCGGCAGTACACGAATGCTCTCGGGACGCCGGGGAAGGTATGTCTCGCCGTCTTGGCGGGGATTCTCGATCGCGTTCGCCTTTTTTTTGTTGATCCTCGCGATGCGTGCATACATCTCGCGATTCGAGCGATTATTCGATGAACATACGATTTTTAGCGGGGTGACGTACACAGATGCTCACGTCATGCTTCCCGGCCTGCTCGCCGTGTGTGCCGCACTCGTTCTTGGGGCTGCGATTGCTGCCATCAATATCGCGTCGGTGCCGCGCGTCCGCTGGCTCCTCGCGGCGGTCGCGCCGGCCGCAGCCTGCTATCTCATTCTTCAAATTTTCGGATGGTACGTCAGCAGTTTTCTCGTGAAACCGAACGAACTGGTTCGCGAACGACCTTACATCGCCTACAACATTGACATGACGAGGCAGGCCTTCGGATTAGATCGCCTGGCGCAACGCGAATTTCCTGCGGAGACCACGGTCGAGGCAGCCGATGCCGCGAACAATCAGGCTACGCTCCAGAATATCCGGCTGTGGGACTGGCGCGCCCTTCAGGACACGCTGCGGCAGATTCAGGAAATCCGAACGTACTACGACTTTCCCGACATCGATATCGATCGCTATGAGATCAACGGTGCAATCCGCCAGGTGATGCTCGCTCCACGTGAGCTCAGCGTCGAGAAGCTCCCCGAAAGCAGCCGTAATTGGATCAATGAAAAGCTGATTTACACCCATGGCTACGGTATCACCATGAATCCTGTGAACGGGTTCACGCCAGAAGGCCTGCCAACACTGATTTTGAGCAATATGCCGATTCAAAGCACTGTACCGAGCATTTTTGTTAAGCGTCCGGAGATTTATTTCGGTGAACTGACGAACACCGACGTGTACGTGAAGACGCGGCAACAGGAATTCGACTACCCGCAGGGCCAGACAAACAATCTGACATCCTACGAAGGAACTGGCGGCATCGTCCTCGGCGGCTTCTTCCGCCGGCTTCTCATCGCCGCGGATCGCGGCGACCTCACGAAGCTCCCGTTTAGTGACGACGTGAAGCCGGAGAGCCGGCTGTTGATGCGCCGCAGCGTGCGGGATCGCGTGGCGGAGCTCGCGCCATTCCTGACGTACGATTCCGATCCGTACATCGTCGTGGGCGACGATGGCCGCCTCTCATGGATTATTGATGCGTTTACGACTTCCGACAGCTATCCCTACGCCAGCCACTACACCCTCGGCGACAATCCCATCAATTACATGCGCAATAGCGTGAAGGTTGTCATCGACGCTTACGATGGCACCACGACCTTCTATGTATTCGACGCTCAGGACCCGATCATTACCGCCTATCGCCAGATTTTCCCTTCGCTGTTCAAAGATGCTGCTGCTATGCCGGCTGCACTGCGCAAACACGTGCGCTATCCAGAGCTCTTGCTTAAGCTGCAGGCTGCCGTATACGGCCTTTATCACATGACCGATCCGCAAGTTTTTTATAACCGCGAAGATCTGTGGACCGTGGCCTCGGAAGTGGGGATGGACGAATCGGGTCAGCAGAAGACGCAGTCCATGGAACCGAACTTCGTGTTGATGAAGCTGCCTGGCGAAAGCAACGTCGAGTTCGTAGAAATTCTGCCGTTCACACCGGCTAATCGCAACAATCTGATCGGCTGGATTGCCGGCCGCAGCGACGGTGAAAAATACGGTACCTCGGTGGTTTACGACTTCCCGAAAACGAAGCTGGTCGATGGCCCGCTGCAAATCGAAGCGCGCATCGACCAGAACGCGCAGCTCTCAGGGCAATTGACGTTGTGGAATCAGCAGGGTTCTCACGTGCGGCGCGGCACTCTATTGGTGATTCCGTGCGGTCACGCGCTCTTGTATGCGGAACCGATCTACCTCCAGGCCGAGCGCAGCCCGATGCCGGAATTACGTATCGTGGTCCTTGCGCTACAAGACCGGCTCGCGTATGGACCGACGTTCGAGTCGGCCATGAGAGGCCTCTTTGGGGGAGAGGTTTCGTCCGTTAGCGGCACGACTTCCCCCCCTGGGGCGGAACGGAGCGCGGCCGCGTCGAATGCCACCGCCAAGCCTCCGACGAACTTAAACGCGCTCATCTCCGAAGCGGCCAGAGACTTTGCCGACTATCAGCGACTAACGGCGGAAGGCAAGCTCGGCGAGGCTGGACAGAAGCTTGAACAGTTAAAGCATGAGCTCGACGAACTGAGCGCGCTCCACAAGTGAGTGCTTAATGGCGGCGCGAGCTAGACACACTGGGTGGCGGGAATTGGAGCGCGCTCATGGATAGAGATGTCGAAAAGATTCTCCGGAATACCCAGCTCTTTGCCAATCTGACCGAAAAAGAGATGAGCGCGCTGGTGCTTCGGGTCAGCCGCCGGCGATTCGATCGTGGTGAACTGCTATTCAACGAGGGCGACCCGTGCGAAGGGCTATTCCTCGTGGCGTCCGGCAAAATCCGCATCTTCAAACTGTCCCCGTCTGGGCGTGAACAGGTTCTGGCAGCCGAGGGGCCGGGAAGTACGTTTGCCGAGCTACCGGTATTCGACGGAGGCAATTACCCCGCATCGGCATCCGCGCTCGAGGATTCGGAACTGGTTTTCATCTCCCGCAAGGACTTTCAGAATTTCTGCCGCGAGCATCCGGACGTAGGGCTTAAGGTCATCGCAATTGTTGGTTCTCGATTGCGACGTTTGGTGGGGATCATTGAGGAATTGTCATTCACCACGGTACGGCAACGTCTGATTGCATTGATTCTTCGACTGGTCCAGACCACTGGAACGGCCTCAAAAACAGGAATTTCGTTTGAGCTGCCGAAGACTCATCAGGAACTAGCCTCCGAATTGGGCACGGTACGCGAACTCGTCTCGCGGAATCTCGGACGCCTTCAGGCGGAAGGATTTCTTGAAGTTGATGGCCGCGCGATCATAGTCAAGGACCTGGAAGGTCTAAAGCGCGAGCAGTCTCCGAACGAATAAGTCTTTTCCCTGGCGGCGAAAGCCTCCTGAAGAGGGAAACTCTCCTGCATCCCGCAGCGAACTCCTACGCCGGATTGGTTTCAGCCTACTGTGCGTAACTGGGCGTTCGGAACTCTAATCCCAGAGTTCCCGCCAATCGGAATTGGATGTTTGTCTCAACCGACTTTATCCGCCGTGCCGTGTTCTTTCGGCAAGCGCAGCACGAGTGCTCCGGCCGCGGCCATGCAAATCAATAGAACCAGCAACCCCGGCGTGAACGAACCGGTGCGGGAACGCAGGTAACCGATCGCGAATGGGCCTAGAAACCCGCCAAGGTTTCCAATTGCGTTGATGAGGCCGATAGCGGCTGCCGCGGCAGATTCAGAAAGGAATTCAGTGGGTAGCGGCCAAAAACTTGGCATAAATGCCGTCGTACACGCGCCAACAACCACCATGAACGCAAAGGCCACTGCCAAATGGGAACTCGTGAAAAACGCTCCTCCCAAGCAGGCCGAGCCGAGAAACAACGGAATCGCTGTGTGCCAGCGCCGCTCGCGAGACCGGTCGGAATGCCAGCCGTTGCAGAGCATCGCGGCGAGCCCCGCAAGGTAAGGAAGCGCGGCCAGGGAGGTGACCGTCACATTAGAAAATCCGGAAGCACGTTTGAGGATCGTAGGAAACCACACGACGAAGCCATAGATTCCCGCAGTCGCAAGGAAGTAAACCACCGTGAGCAAGATCACCCGCGGCATGCGCATGGCTTCCCAGATCGTGTACGTTCCCGCAGGCGTTTTCGCCTCGCTCTCACGGCTAAGTTCGCCAGTAATCCATTCGCGGCTGTTTGCTGAAAGCCACTTTGCCTCCCGCGGCCAATCGGTGAGGTAGTACAAGGTCACCACGCCGAACAATATCGCAGGAATTCCCTCCAGGACGAAAAGCCATCTCCATCCCGCCCAACCTCCCCAACGCACATTCAGAATCTGCCCGGCTAGCGGCGAGCCGATGATATTGGCCACGGGAATTGCCGCCATGAAGAGCGCAGCGGCTTTCGCTCGATCCTGGTAACGGAACCAATGGGTCAAATAAACGAGAATTCCCGGGAAAAATCCGGCTTCCGCGGCACCCAGCAGAAATCTCGCTCCATAAAACTGCCCGGGAGTCCGGACCAGAGCAACGAATAGCGTCACAACGCCCCAAGTGATCAATATACGAGCGATAACCCGGCGGGCGCTCCAGCGTTCGACCAGAAGGGCACCGGGTATCTCGAAGACGACATAGCCGACGAAGAAAATACCCGCGCCGAATCCGAACACGCGGTCGCTGAATCCCAAATCTCGCGTCATCTCGAGACCCGCATAGCCGACGTTCACACGGTCCAGAAAAGCGATGACGTAGAGAAGGAAAAGATACGGTAGCAACCGGACTGCGATCCGGCGAGTAACTCCTGCGGTCGTTTGTTCTCCGATGGTGGCGGTCATCTGATAGATGTTCTACCACACAAGGAGAAATCGAGATGCGCGTACTCGACGAGCGTGTTTCCTTGCATCGCGTAAATTCTAAGAAAATCGCTGTTCGAGTACGAACGGGTTGAACTAGTGAGTGGTTACGGGGACGGCTGCCGGTGCGACGATAGTGACCGAGTCTGGCTGGCTCCAAATCTCTTTGCCATTCTCAATCGAGACCTTGTGCATGGTCACGGTCAGTCTATTGTGGTCCACTGCGGCCAGCAAATAGTGATAATTGACGCCGGGATCCTTATACAGATCATCAGGGCGGCGGACGACAAGATAGGGATGCGCCCCTCCACCGCCGGTAACGAAGTAAGTGATGCCACCATGCTGGTGCCGCTCATAATTGTGTACATGCCCGTTGAAGAAAATGAAGCGCGCGCGCGTGTGCTGCTGCCGCTCCTCCAAAGCCTTTGCCAGCACTTGCTCCGAGGTGCGCGCCGAATGGCCTTCTCGAAAGATACTGTGGCCGGTGGAGCTCGTGTACGGCGGGTGATGGAAAACCAGAAAAACGAAATCTGCGCTATCGGGGAGATGATCCAGTTGCGTGCGCAACCACTCGCCTTGTGGGCCGGCGTTTTCGTCCAGCGAACTGTCTAATACCAACATCAACGTATTTTCCGTTCGCACGGAATAATAGCGACTATTTTGAATCTCCGGAAAGTGGGCGAAGTAATTTCCCAGAGCACGAGACTCGTTTCCTTCCAGGTCGTGGTTGCCCAGCGCGGGGAAAACCGGAATCTTATGTTCCCGCCACACGGCGGTCTCAGAGTCCCACACCTGCCAGTCTTTTGGGTTCTCTCCGTTGTAAACAATGTCGCCGCCGATGGAGATAAACGCCGGATTTTCCTTGTCAATGGCCGCCACAAGAGCCTTGCGAATCGCGGGGTTGGCCGCTTGCATGTCCCGCGGGTCATGAAAGCGCGTATCTCCATAAGCGACAAAGCGAAACGTCGCCGGAATCTTCAGTTCTAATGCAACAGGTGCTTGCGGGACCGAAGCGTTAGCTCGCTGGTTCTCCCCCGAACAGGACGCCCCGAATGTAACTGCCAGCAGAAGCAAGAAACCGTTTTTTAAGGGCATTGGCATGATTTTCTACGAGTAGTGGTCTTACTGTCCGCAGGAACAAGTTCGTACGTCGACCTCCTTTAGGCGCGACACTCTCTGACGAGATTCCTTGTACGCATTACAGTTTATGCGGTCAGGGATTGGTTGGGTTGCCCGGTTGATTCGGCGCTTCAATTTCTCCTTTTGTTACTTTCTGCGAAACCTGCGGGGGCGTCGGTAACTGTGAAACGTCCCAACCGCCACCGAGCGCTTGGATCAACTGCACGGAGGCGGTCATGGACTGCGTATGAAGAGAAGCGAGCTGCTGTTGATCAGACAGCAGTGTGGTTTGCGCGATCAGCACGTTCAAATATTGGTCTACTCCCGTTTCATACCTCGCCGTAGCCAATTCGAGATACTTCTCGGCGGATTGCACCGCCAGTTGTTGCTCCTGAATCTGTTTGGAAAGGATGCGTTCGGCCGCCAGATTATCTTCCACCTGTTGGAAGGCGGTTAGTACCGTTTGCCGGTAGCTGGCTACATCGGCGTTGTATACGGCGACAAACTGGTTCACCGTGGCACGTCGTAGTCCCGCATCGAATATCGTCTCCGAGATCGACGGGCCGACCGACCAGAAACGGCTGGGCCATACCAGTAGATCTGTGATCGACGAACTTTCGAACCCCGCCGAGGCCCCCAGCGTGAGTGTCGGATAATACGCCGCCGTCGCAATGCCAATCTGAGCGTTCGCGGCTGCCATGTTGCGCTCCGAGGCCGCCACGTCTGGACGGCGTTCGAGCAATTGAGAGGGCACTCCAACCGGAACGGGAGGCGCCGCAGCGTTCAAAGGTTTGACGGGCACCGAAAAATTCGATGGGGTGGTGCCGACCAGGACAGCAACGGCGTGTTCAAACTGCGCGCGCGCAATTCCGAGATTCGTCGAAGCGGATTGAGCGTTTTCAAGGGCATTCTCCGCCTGAACCAAAGAAATCTGGTCGTCTACTCCAGTTTCATAACGCGCACGCGTCAACTCTAGCGATTTCTTATCCGCTTCCACCGTGTCGTCCAATATTTTCTGCAGCGCGTCCTGTCCACGCAGCTCGAAGAAAAAGACCGCCAGGTTGGCCTGTGCCGTAAGTCGCACGTTTTCAAGATCGGCAGCGCTTAGCTGAGCGCTGTATTGTGCTTGACGGATCGTGTTGCGGACCCTACCCCATAGATCAGGTTCCCAGGATACCTCGAACGGAATGCTGAATAGATTACTCATTTGGCCCGAGCCTGTTGCTCCCGTCGTGCCAGTGGTGCCGATAGTGTTCTTCAAGTTGCCTGAGCTCTGGGCGCGTTGGTACGCGGGAGCCACTCCGAGCGTCGGAAACAATTGCGCACGAGCTTGCGTTACCAGCGTCCGTGCCTCCATGAAATTCTCATATGCCTGCTTGATGTTTTGATTGTTGATATTCAGCTGTTCTTCAAGCGCATTCAGTTCGGGATCGTTGTATATTTCCCACCATTTGCCGTGCAGCATAGCGTCCTGGGGCTGCGCGACTTTCCAATCGCCGGATTCCTGCGATTGTGAGGGCACCTCTTTGTAGGCCAGCGGCGCAGGCTGTACCGTCGCGGCAGGCTTTTGGTATTTCGGTCCGACCATACACCCGCCGAGCAGGCGCGTGGAGATCGCTAGAACGATCGTGAGCCTCAGTCGATTATTATTCAGCATAATGCTCTATCCTTCCTACCCTGCGGCGGACGGGGCAGTCGCGTCCCCCGGATGAAATGTGTCGCGTTCTTTGCCAAGCATGCGAAGGCGCAGCCGGTCTAACGTCAGGTAAACGACTGGGGTGGTGTACAGCGTGAGCAGTTGACTCACGATCAGCCCTCCCACAATAGTGATCCCCAGCGGGCGGCGAAGCTCCGAGCCCGTGCCGGTTCCGAATGCCAAAGGTAACGCACCGAAGAGCGCCGCCATGGTGGTCATAAGAATTGGGCGAAAACGGAGCATGCACGCTTCAAAGATGGCGTCCTTAGTGCTCTTTCCACCTTCGCGCTCCGCTTGCAGAGCGAAATCGATCATCATGATGGCGTTTTTCTTCACGATACCAATGAGCAGCACGATGCCAATAATGGAAATGACATTGAGGTCCTGCTTGAACAGCATCAATGCCAGCATCGCTCCGACGCTTGCAGATGGCAGCGTCGAGATGATCGTGAGCGGATGCACCAGACTCTCATACAAAATTCCAAGTACGATGTAGACAGCGAGGAGCGCGGTTAAGACCAGAATCGGTTCCGTGCTGAGGGACTGTTGATACGCGAGAAGTGTGCCCGCAAAAAAACCGCGCACTGTTCCCGGAACACCCATGCGCTCCTTCATCTTTTCAATGGCTAAAGTAGCATCGCTGAGAGATACGCCGGGAGCCAGATTGAAAGAAACAGTTACGGAAGGAAACAAACTGGTGTGGTTCAGCGAGAGTGGCGTGGTGCTCTCATGGCTCGTGGCCATCGTGAACAGCGGATTATTTCCTGCCGAGGTGACGCTGCTGCTGCCTTTTGAATGAAAATAAACGTTCTTCAAATCCTCTGGGTTCTGCGAATATTTCGGATCGACTTCCAGCACGACGTAATATTGATTCAATTGCGTATAAATGATCGAGGTTTCCGACTGCCCAAAAGAGCTGTAAATCTCATTGTCCAGAGACTGGGCCGTCTGGCCCAATTTCGCTGCTGTCACCCGGTCGTAATTCAGCAAAACATTCAAGCCTCCGTTCTGCTGGTCGGAGTTTACGTCCTGCAGCCCGGGCAATCGCTTCATTTCGGCCAGCAATCGTGGACCCCAGGTCGCCAGGTCCTCCACGGTGTCGGATTGAATCGTGTACTGATATAGAGCCGCACTGGAGCGGCCTCCGATACGGAGGTCCTGCGATGCCTGAAGAAACGTTGAAGCGGCGACGAGTCGATTCAATTGCGGGCGAAGGCGGTTGATGATTTGCGGCGCACCTATTTTTCGCTCTTCCAGAGGTTTCAGGGCGACGAACACAAATCCGGAATTCGTTGCGCCACTGCCGCCCGTGAAAGCGACCACGTTCTCTACTGCAGGGTCCTTCTTAATCACGTCCACAATTTTCTTGATAGATTCATTCGTCGAATTGAACGACGAGTCTTGCGGACCTTGCACGCCTCCGGCGAGCGCTCCAGTGTCTTGCTGCGGGAAAAAACCTTTTGGAATCTTAAGTACAATCACCACGTTCAAAGCGATGGTTAGAAAAAGAACGGTAAGCACCAGAACGGAATTGTCTAAAACCCAATGCAACGTGTGCCGGTACAAGGCTAGGACCCGCTCAAACATGCGTTCGGTAGCCAAATAGAGTCGCCCATGCTTCTTGTTGCGCTCGTCGCGCAACAGGTAAGCGCACATCATCGGCGTGGTGCTGAGGGAAATGGCCATGGAAACAAGAATGGCGGTGGAAAGTGTGATGGCAAATTCGCGGAATAGACGGCCGACGATACCGCCCATCAGGAGCAGCGGGATGAATACTGCGATCAAAGAAATGCTGATTGTCAAAACCGTGAATCCTATTTCTTGCGCGCCCTTCATCGTCGCGGCAAACGGCTCCATCCCTGCTTCCAGATGTCGTGTGATGTTCTCCATTACCACGATCGCATCGTCTACCACGAAGCCCGTGGCGATCGTCAGCGCCATCAACGAAAGATTGTCCAGGCTATAGCCGCACAGGTACATCACCGCGAATGTACCGATCAGGGAGACGGGCACCGCTACGGCAGGAATCAAAGTGGCGCGGCCATTCCGCAGGAAAACAAAGACAACAATGATGACCAGAATGATCGAAAGAGTGAGCGTTCGCTCGACGTCGCGAACCGAGGCGCGAATCGTGGTGGTCCGGTCGAGGACAATGGTCGTGTCCATTCCGGCAGGGATGGACGCCTGGATCGCCGGCAGCTCCGCCCGAATTCGATCGACGGTATCAATAATATTGACGCCCGGCTGGCGGAAGATGATCAGCATCACTGCGCGCTTGCCGTTCAAATATCCGCCGGCCCGCACATTCTGGACCGAGTCGATTACATCGGCGACGTCGGAAAGGCGGATGGCCGCGCCATTGTTGTATCCGACGACGATGGGCTTGTAATCCTCGGCATGGGAAATTTGGCCGTTGGCAACAATGTCCGCGCTAATTTTCCCATCTGTGATCTGGCCCCGGGCAAGGTTGGTGTTTTGCAGCCGAAGCACGGATTGTACGTTCGTCATGGACAAGCCAAAACTGGCCAGTTTTGTGGGATTCACCTCCACCCGCACAGAGGGCAGTGCGCCCCCGCCGGCGTTGACCTGGCCCACGCCTTGAATCTGCGAGAGCTTCTGCTCAATCACTGTGGAGGCTTCGTCGTAGAGCTTGTCCGGCCCATATTTGTCCGACGTCAGGCCAATAATCATGATCGGTGCGTCAGCCGGGTTGACCTTCCGGTAGGTTGGGTTGGCGGGAAGATTCGCGGGCAAGTAGGTGCGAGCTGCGTTAATTGCTGCCTCAACGTCGCGGGCGGCTCCGTCAATGTTGCGGCTTAGGTCAAACTGGATGGTGATCGAAGTACTCCCCAAGCTGCTCGCCGAAGTCATTTCGGTGACGCCAGCGATGTGGCCGAACTGCCGCTCCAGAGGAGTCGCGATCGAAGACGCCATGATCTCTGCGCTGGCGCCCGGCAGGCTCGAGTTAACAGAAATCGTGGGAAAGTCGACCTGCGGCAAGGGCGATACGGGGAGTACCTTGTAAGCAATCGCACCCGCGAGGGCGATCGCCAATGTCAAAAGCGTAGTGGCGACGGGCCGGTAGATGAATGGCCTTGAGACGTTCATGACTGCTCCGCCGGTTGCGGCGCCGCCCCCGTATTCGGTCGTCTGGATTTTCTCGAGAATCGATGGGCCAGGTTATCGAAGAAAATGTAAATTACCGGCGTCGTGTAGAGCGTCAAGACCTGGCTTACTAACAACCCCCCGACCATGGCTATTCCCAGCGGACGACGCAATTCGGATCCAAAACCAGTTCCGAACGCGAGAGGTAACCCGCCCAGCAATGCGGCCATCGTGGTCATCATGATCGGACGGAACCGCAACAGGCACGCTTCGTAAATTGCATCAGTTGCACTCTTCCCGTGATGGCGTTCCGCTTCCAGAGCGAAGTCGACCATCATGATGCCGTTCTTCTTCACGATGCCAATCAGCAGCACCAGACCGATAATCGCCACCACGCTGAGATCCTGATGAAACAGGATCAAGGCAAGAAATGCGCCGACGCCCGCCGACGGAAGTGTGGAAAGAATGGTGATGGGGTGAATAAAGCTCTCGTATAAGACGCCGAGAACGATGTAAACGGTGACTAGCGCCGCCAGGATCAGCAGCGGCATGTTGGAGAGTGAGTTGCGAAACGACGCGGCGGTTCCCTGAAAATCGGACTGCAGACTTTTCGGCATATGCAAGTCCTGCTGGACTTTTGTCACGGAGGAAATTGCCCCACCCAGTGCCGCGTTGGGCGCCAAATTGAAGGAAACGGTAATGGCGGGAAACTGACCCTGGTGGTTGATCGATAGCGCTTCCGTGGTCGTCGTGAAATGCGAGAGCGCGCCGAGTGGTACGGCGCTGCTCGTCGCCGAACTGGTCGTGCCTGCCGACGTAGCACCCTTGCTGGATGTAGTGGTCGAGGTACTGGAAGTCAGCGCGTTTACCGGCGGAGTTAGCGTGTTCGCTGCGGGAGTGTACAGCGCAGTAGTCGTAAGCGCATTCGAGCCGGCGGAGGTGGAACCGCTCCCGGAAGAGGAAGACGCCGGCGCGCCGGTGGTGTTCGCGGCAGAGTTCGACTGAATGTACAGCTTGTTCAGCTTATCGGGATCAAGCTGAAACTGCGGCTCCGTCTCCAGAATCACGTGATACTGATTCAGCTGCGTATACATGGTATTGATTTGCCGCTGTCCAAACGCGTCGTAGAGTGTGTTGTCGACCGTGGTGGGCGCGATGCCAAGTCGCGAAGCGGTCGGGCGATCGATGAACACGGAAACTGCCAGGCCGCCGGGTTGCTGGTCCGTGGCTACGTCTTCCAGTTCTTTTAACTGCTTCAACCGATCTACGAATCGATTGGTCCACACATTCAATTCATTGGGATCCGCATCTTCCAGGGTGTATTGGTATTGCGTGCGGCTAACGCGATCGTCCACGGTGATGTTTTGCACCGGCTGCATGAAAAGCTGGATTCCTTGCACATCCCCAAGTTTCGATTGCAGGCGCCGAATCACATCCGATGCGCTAAGTTTCCGATCTTCCAGCGGCTTCAGATTGATTGCCATGCGGCCGCTGTTGGTGGTGATATTCGTGCCATCGGCGCCGATAAACGATGACAGGCTTTCAACCGCCGGATCCGCCAGAATGATATTTGCCAGTTCCTGCTGTTTTTCCGCCATGGCCTTCGAACCGATCGTTGGCGTGGCCTGAGAAATCCCCTGAATGATTCCGGTATCCTGAACGGGGAAAAATCCTTTTGGAATAATGATGTACAGAAAAACCGTTAGCGCCAGGGTCCCCAAAGCAATCAGAAGCGTAATGGTCTGATAGCGCAGAACAAATTTCAGAGTCCGGCCATAGAAATTGATCATCCCGTTGAACACGCGCTCAGACGCCTGGTAAAACCGCCCTTGCTGTTCGGCAGGGTTATGCCTCAGGATCCTGGACGCCATCATGGGTGTCAGCGTCAGGGAAACTACCGCGGAAACGATAATCGTAACCGCCAGGGTTACTGCAAACTCTCGGAACAGCCGTCCGACAACATCACCCATGAACAGCAAAGGAATGAGCACGGCAATCAGGGACACCGTCAATGACAAAATAGTGAAGCCGATCTGTTCCGCGCCCTTCAACGCCGCTTGCATCGGCGGCTCGCCCTCTTCAATGTACCGGGAAATGTTTTCCACCATGACGATGGCGTCGTCGACCACGAAACCCGTCGAAATGGTCAGAGCCATCAGCGAAAGGTTGTCCAAGCTGTAGTTCAGTGCGTACATCGCTGCGAACGTTCCGATGAGCGATAGCGGCACGGCCACGCTGGGTATGATCGTCGCGTAAAGATTCCGAAGGAACAGGAACATCACCATCACCACGAGCGCGACCGTCAGCATCAACTCAAATTCCACGTCAGAGACCGACGCCTGAATTGGCGTGGTCAGGTCCGTGAGCGTTGTGACATCAATTCCAGCGGGAAGATTGCTTTGCAGTTGCGGCAGCAGCGCCTTGATTCGTTTTACGACGCTGATCGTGTTTGCTCCTGGTTGCCGCTGCACATTAACGATCACCGCCGGCGTCTTGTTCATCCAGGCGGCCAGGTTGTTGTTCTCCACGCCATCGACAATCTTCGCCACGTCCGTCAACATCACGGGCGCACCGTGGCGGTAAGCCACCACAACGTTCCGGTAGTCCCTGCTGCTTACCAGTTGATCGTTCGCATCGATCTGATAATCCTGTCGATCGCCGTCGAAATTTCCCTTGGCAGCATTGACGCTGGCTTGCGTCACCGCGGTCCTCAAATCTTCCAAATTGATTCCGTAGGACGAGAGTTTGGCTGGGTTCGCCTGGATGCGAACTGCGGGTTTCTGTCCGCCGCTGATGCTGACCAATCCCACACCGCTTAATTGCGAGATCTTGGGCGCTAAACGCGTATCGACCATGTCTTCTACTTGGGACAGCGGCATGGACTTCGACGTCGCGGCTAATGTCAGTACCGGAGCATCCGCCGGGTTGGTTTTGTTATAGATCGGGGGAGCCGGAAGATTGGCGGGCAGAAAACTCTGCGCCGCATTGATCGCGGACTGCACTTCCTCTTCGGCAATATCGATGTTCAGGCTGAGATTGAATTGCAGCACGATGGCGGAATTCCCGCCCGCGCTGCTCGACGTCATCTGGCTAAGTCCCTGGAGCTGGCCGAATTGACGTTCCAGAGGCGCGGTAACCGTCGTGGCCACCACTTCGGGACTGGCTCCCGGATAAAACGTCAACACCTGGATCGTCGGGTAATCAACTTGCGGCAACGCCGAGACCGGCAGTTGCGTATAGCTGACAATCCCAACCAGCAAGATCGCCGCCATCAGCAGAGCCGTCGCTACCGGTCTCTGAATAAACGGTGTAGACGGGCTCAAGGAGTGTTGCTCCCAGCTGGGTTTGCGGGGGCGGGCTTACCGGTGGCGACCTTCACATTGTCCTGGAGCTTTTCGAAACTACTGGTCGCCAACACGTCTCCAGGATTAATGCCGGTAACCTGGGTCTTCCCTCCATCCGTCACGCCGGGCTGGATATTTCGTAGGTGTGCCACGTTATCTTGAATCACAAAAACATAAGCGACGTTTCCATTATGCTGAATCGCAGAAGAGGGAATGAGCGTCGCCCCATGAATCGTATCGACCAGCAACCTCACGTTTACGAATTCGTTGGGGAATAATGCTCCGTCGGGATTTTGGAACAGCGCCCGGGCCTTGACCGTTCCGGTTGTCGTATCAATCTGATTGTCCAGAGTAAGCAATGTTCCCGAGGCGATCTTCTTTACACTGGCGCGGTCAAACGCGTCCACGGTGAGCTTGGCATTGGCACGGAGCCGCGGTTGTACCTGAGAGAGATTGTCTTCGGCAATGGTGAAAATGGTGGTGATCGGTTGGATTTGTGTAATCACAGCCAGAGTTAGTCCGCCCGAAGATTGCACCACGTTACCCGGGTCCACCAATCGCAGACCAACTCTACCCTCGATGGGAGCGGTGATATGGCAATAGTCCACTTGGATCTGATCGAATTGCACGGCACCTTGATCGATCTTGATGGTTCCTTCTTCCTGCAACACCAATTTTTCCTGATCGTCTAAGGTTTGCTTCGGAATCGCTTTGCGCGCCCACGCTTCGCGATAGCGGTCCAGATCCATCTTTGCCTGGGCCAACAGATTCTGGTCCCGCTCCAGCGTGCCCTCGGCTTGCAACAGATTCGCCTGATACGGGCGGGCATCGATATCGATCAGCGGGTCGCCTTTGCGGACGATCTGACCTTCCCGGTAGTGCACTGCGGTGACAATTCCGTTTACTTGGCTGGTGATCGAACTGGTATAGACGGGAGTGACGGTTCCGATTGAATCGAGGTAGAAACCAATATCGCCTTTTGTAGCGGTGGCGGTCGTCAACGTGACTGGTCCGCCGCCTCCTCTTGCCGGGCGCGCGGTTTGTGCGGTGTCCTCTTTGTGGCGCAGAATCAGCGCGAACCCTGCCCCAAAAACCAGCAAGATCACAATCCAAACCACAATTCGGACGCCGGTGCGCTTACCACTAGTCGGGACGTTTTGTTGATTTTCTGACCCACTCACGGGACGTGCGTTTTGATCAGTCGACAAGTCGATTCTTCCTTGGCATAAGCTGTACAAGCGGACCCGGGACCGAAATGTCCGTACTCTATGGACGGATGGTAACCTAGTTTTGGATACAGGCGAGACCCCAGTTGCGCCGGTGGAAACGCATGAAAATTGCCGGTGGGATTTCCGTATGTGGGTCCAACTTTATTCTTTCCCTCGTTCTGGGTATTCTCGTTGCCGTGCCCACTATCGTTCGCCAACCTAAGTCCAACGTCAGAGTCCATGGCCCCCAGGATGCCAAAGACCACTGGTGGAAACATGCCGTCATTTATGAAGTCTATCCCCGCAGCTTTCAGGACTCGAATGGCGACGGCGTTGGCGATCTGAACGGGATCACTTCGCGCCTGGGGTACCTGCAGGACCTTGGCGTCAACGCCATCTGGATCACACCTATTTATCCGTCACCCCAGGTCGATTTTGGCTACGACATCTCTAATTACACGGCGATCGACCCGCAGTACGGCACTTTAGCGGACTTCGATCACCTTATCGCCGAGGCGAAGCGCCACAACATCCGCGTGATCGTTGATTTCGTTCCGAATCACACATCAGACCAGCATCCCTGGTTTCAGGCTTCCCGCTCCTCTCGCAGCAATCCAAAGCGCGATTGGTACATCTGGCACAACGGAAAAGGTCCGGGCCAGCCTCCCAACAATTGGCTCTCCTGGTTTGGCCATTCTGCCTGGACCTTTGATCCCACGACCGGCCAATATTATTACCATTTTTTTTACCCCCAACAGCCCGACCTGAATTGGCGAAATCCGGAAGTTCGCTCCGCCATGTTCGACGTCTTGCGCTTTTGGCTCAAACGGGGTGTCGCCGGGTTTCGCCTGGATGCTGTTTCGCGCCTGTTTGAAGATCCCAGCCTGAAAGACGACCCCATCCTTCCCGGTAAGAACGCTTACGGCGATCCCAATATTTTGCATAAACACACAGACAACCTCGCGCAAGTCCACCAGATCCTCCGCGACTTCCGCGAAGTCGTTTCTGAATTCCCCGGCGATCCCGTGCTCATCAGCGAAGCCGACGAACCAGACATCGCCGATCTCACGAAGTTGTATGGTACGCACAACGACGAAGTTCAGCTGCCGATGGACTTTCAGGTGGCGGACGTAAATCGTCTATCCGCTCCGGCTTTCCGCAAACTGTTTGAGGAGATTGAACACAACGCGGCCGCTGGCCAGCCTTATATTTTTTTCAGTAACCACGATCAACCTCGGCAGTGGGACCGTTATGGCGACGGCGTCCATAATGACGCGATCGCCCGGTTGCTAGCCGTTTTACTCTTGACCACACAAGTCACACCCCAGATGTATTACGGCGAAGAAATCGGCATGCGTACCACGCCCCCAACGCGTAAAGAGGACGTGCGTGACCCGATTGGCAAGTTGGGATGGCCGAAGGAGAAGGGACGAGACGGGGAGCGCACCCCCATGCAATGGGACACCACCGCTAACGCGGGCTTCACCACCGCGACGCCCTGGCTTCCCGTCCCCGAAAGCGCGCTTCACTATAATGTCTCGGTTGAACAAAACGACCCGGAATCCCTGCTGAATTTCTACAAGCGCTTGATTTCGTTGCGGCACACCAACCCAGCTCTACGAGACGGTTCGTACGCATCGTTGAATCCAAATGATCCGAACGTCTTCAGCTATCTCAGAAAAACTTCGGATGGCCGCCATGCCGTCCTTGTTGCGCTAAATATGAGCCCGAACGCTCATGACATTTCGTTTGATTTGGATTCGATCGGCCATCCCGCGACTTCTCTTAAAATACTTGTGGCTACTCCTCCGGGAGTTGTCACGGTACGAACACCCGCCGAAGTTCACTTGCCACCCTACGCTGTCTTTGTGGGAGAGATCGTTTCTGCAAAACGCTGAGGCTGCCAGCCACCGTGCGGGCAAATTCCGCAGCTCGACGCAAATCGCATATTTCGCGCCAGCTTAGAAGTGAAGCACCACGCCGGCTACGGCCTGGAGGTTGTTTTGTGATTCGCTGAAATATGTGGTGTAAACCCAATCAACTTCCCCGCGCAGCGAGAGCCGCGCATGGATTCGGTAATCCACGCCCCCACCTGCTTGGGCCATCAGTGAATTTCTGCTGCCAAACGCCGTTTGCGGTTGTAAGTGCGCGCCTCCAACCAGCGCGTGGCCAAAAGGCTCCCACCGCGCGCGCCTTCCGCCAATCCGGATTCCACCCGCTCCGCCAAAAATCTTCGCCCGCGTATCGCTGCCGAAAACGTCCGAACCGAATCCAGTGATCACGTTTCCTTCCACGGCGAACCAGCTATTGGTGTAGTACGTCAGCGTGGTATTCAACCCAACCATGTTGGCGTCGAACGCGCGCGACTGGAAATGGAGATACTCCAGGCCCACGCCTAACTGCCAGCGATAGTCGTCGCGGTCTCCAAAGACCACATATTTCGGCTTGGCGGGTGTTGCCGGAATGGCTGCCGGCGCCGCACTCGCATCGGGATTCGCCAGTGCAAAGTCGCCGCCAGAAGTCGCCACGGTTACCGGCGTGTTCTCGCTGGAACTTACCGCCGGATTCGTCCGTCCGATTGTCTCAGTCGCTTCCTGCCCGCGCGCCCCGCAAGCCACTCCCACAAGTAGCAACGCTCCTATCAGTGCCTTCTTCATACACTTCCCCTTTTACTCTCCAGCAAAAGTCGTCTGGCTCTCTAGCCGATCTTCCCGATAATGACGTAACCCATCTGAAGAATCTGTCCCCAATAGACGCCAAGGCGGGTAGCGGCTCAGACAGGATAGGCATACTATATCGCATTGCTCCCGATATGGGAGCAGTATCTCGCTCGCCGTGTCGAGTGCGACTCGTCATTTAAGGTTAGGCAAGTTAAGGGAAAATTAATCGAGCCCGACGGACGTCTTGAGCGTCCTTCCCACTATCAAACGGGTATTCGATGCGTTAGTTTAAACAGTTTGATCGTCGTTCAATCAGGCCATTTCTAGGGCACCATGCCGTAATTGTGCATCCCCGCGCCAAACGACACGCTAGCGCTTGCCGCCTGGGGTACCCACCACGCCTTGCGGACCCACGAATGGCTGCTACGCATCATCCGGTGCCCGAGATAGTCCATGACAATGGGTGTCACTTGCGTTGTTGCATAGATTGCGCCCGAGTTCGCGAACGGGCGTTGCAACGGGTCCCCTTCTACGCCATACCCTCCAGTCACCGCCCGTCGGGTGGTCCAAGCGTCGAACGCCGCGGCACCATGGCTCGCAGCCATCAAACCGTACCAGATCTTTCTTTGCCTGGATGTTTCATACGATTCCGTGGTGGCCGGTTTCACGGGACTAAGGAGCGCGGGTTGGACCGCTGGCGTGCTCGGCTCTCCCGCCATCGAGAAGTCAAAATCGTTTCTCACCTCAGAGGAGATCGCTGATTTCGGCGTCGGGGCATCCGGCCGAGAAGAACTCTCTTTTACGAGGGGTTTGGCAATAGCGGTAGTGTTGGTCTCAACGGAAAGGCGAGGAACGGGGGGTTGCGAAGCGTCACCCGAAACCGTGCTGCAGCAAAACAAAACAAGCGCAGTAAGGACCAAGGACCACCTCAGTGATTGCAGGCCGGGGGAGGGGTTCCGGGTCAGCTGCAACTCTCGAGAATTTACTGTACGGCGGTACAGGCGTCACTGGACCATTGGTCCTGTTCTCGTTAGTACCTCATTTCATGTTTCTGCCCGCTCTGGTTCTGGCACTTTCGTACCAGGACATCGTCGGATTCCTGACGCACCCACCTGTCTCAAAAGAACTGCTATAATCCGGCGCGACGGCTTTACCCTTTCGCGAGCAGAGGCCTCATGCCTGGTTCCGATTCTTCAGCGAAACGTGCACGCCAGCCGCAACCCGGCTCAAAGCCACCGCAATTCATTGTGATTGAAGGTCCGTTGCGGGTCGGCAAGACTACCCTTGCCCGCATTCTAGCGGAACGTTTGCACGCGCGGCGTATTTACGACTGCGAAGATAATCCTTTTCTCGCTGATTTTTACAACGAGAAGCCTGGCGCCGCCTTTCACGCACAACTCTATTTCTTGATGGAGCGCCAAAAGCGCATTCGCGAGGCCCTTGCCGCCGAGAATCCCGGCCCGGTGATCTCCGACTTCCTGATGGAAAAAGATCGCATCTTCGCAAATCTGAATCTCGACGACGCCGAATTGAAGCTGTACGAGCGTTATTACGAAGCGCTCACGTCCGAAATCCCTCAGCCTGACCTGGTCATCTATCTTCAGGCCAAGCCCGAGGTGCTGCGGGCCCGCATCGCCAAGAAAAAAGCGCGCGAGGAAAAGCAGATTTCCCCCGACTACGTCGAGGAAGTCTCGCGGGCCTACGAGCATTTCTTCTTCCGCTACGAAGGCGCGGATCTTCTGGTGATCGATACCTCGGAAATCGATTTCGTGGAGCGTAGTGAGGATTTGCAGCAACTGCTTCGCCGCCTGCAGGAACCCGTGAAAGGCACTCAGTATTTCCTCCCTCTCGGTGGCACGGACTGATCGATTCGCTCTTGATTCGCACGGAATCGTTTCCCTTCTTCCGCAATCTGCACTAAAGTGCCACTCGACACTTTTATTTCCTCAGGAGACTAGCGATGGAGCATTGGACTCGACGAAAGTTTTTCGCAACCACTCTGGCCGGAGGCGCGCTGGCCGGCGCTACAGACCTGTTTGGCAAATCGTTATCTGACGCCACTCCCTTCGCACCCGATCCCACGGCCAAGCGTCCCGTGATCATTTCCTCCGCCAACGGCCTGCATGCGTTGGGCAAGGGCATGGATATCCTCAAATCCGGCGGAGATACCCTCGACGCCGTCGTCGCTGCGGTCACCGTCGTGGAAGACGACCCCAACGACGATTCCGTCGGTTATGGCGGCCTGCCAAACGAAGAAGGCGTAGTGGAACTCGACGCCAGCGTGATGCATGGACCGACCCGCCGGGCTGGAAGCGTCGGTTCCGTCCAGCGCATCAAAAATGTTGCTCGTCTGGCAAAAACGGTGATGGAGCGTACCAACCACACGATGATCGTCGGTGATGGAGCGCGCCGCTTTGCGGTGGATGAGGGATTCGAGGAGATCAACCTCCTGACGGATCATTCCCGCAAGATCTGGCTGGCCTGGAAAGCGCGCACCAGTTTCAACTGGCGTCCGGGAATTGACAGTCCGGAGTGGAAGGCCACCGTTTCGGAAATTTTTGACAATGACCCGGCGCAAATCGCGTATGCCATGCGCGTCATCAACCATCCGCCAACCGGCACTATCAATTGCCTCTCGGTGAACGAAAAAGGAGAAGTCAGCGGCACCACCACCACTTCCGGGTTGGCCTGGAAAATTCCTGGCCGCGTGGGAGATTCGCCCATCATCGGTGCAGGTCTTTTCGTCGATGGAGATGTTGGTGGCGCAGGCTCCACAGGAAAAGGCGAAGAAAACATAAAAATAGCCGGCGGCCACACCGTGGTGGAGATGATGCGCAAAGGCATGAAGCCCGCCGATGCTTGCCTCGAAGCGTTGGGCCGCGTGGTCCGCAACTACAATGGCGACAAACAGAAACTCGGAACCTTTCACCTGTATTACTACGCCCTGAACAAAGATGGCGAATATGGCAGTGCTTCCCTCTGGAAGAATGGCTACGAACCCTCGAAGGGCGCGCAATTCGCCGTGCACGATGGCACGGAAGCTCGCCTCGAATTCTGCAAAACGTACTTCGACACTCCGGGCCACGAAGAGGATTAGCTTCCCTGCAAATCTTCTGATGTATTCTGTACGTTATGGACCGGGTCAACGTTCTGATTATTGGGGGCGGCGTGGTCGGCTGCGCCATTGCGGAAGCTCTTTCGCGCCGCTGGCAGGATGTTTTTCTCGTTGAACAGTTTCCGCGGCTCGGTATGTCCACCAGCACCCGCAATAGCGGTGTCATTCATTCCGGCATCTATTACCCGACGAATTCCTGGAAAGCTCGTCATTGCGTGGAAGGGAATCGGCTGACCAAAGAACTTTGCGAGAAGCACAACGTTGCTCACCGCGTCACGGGCAAACTCGTCGTAGCAAAATCTAAGGAAGAAGAGCCACAACTGCTCGCGCTTCTGAAAAAGGGCCAGGAAAACGGCGTCGAAGGCCTGGAGATCATCGACGCAACCGCAATCCGTGCCAAAGAACCCCACGTCCGTGGTTGTTCTGCCTTGTACGTTCCTTCCACCGGTATTTGTTCGGCCGAAGAACTGGTTCACGCCTACGCTCGCCTCGCCGAACAGCACGGAGCTAATTTGCTCACACGCGCGAAAGTCGAGAGCCTGGAGCCGAAACAGGATTGCGTGCATGTGCGCCTGCGGATTGGAGACGAAGACCAGTCCGAAACGGAAATCGTCGAGGCCCGTTGCGTCATCAACGCTGCCGGCCTCTACGCGGACGAAATTGCGAGCTTGCTCGGTCCACGACCCTGGACGATTTACCCGGTGCGCGGCGAGTATTGCGAGGTTCGTGGCCCCCACGCGCAACTGATCCAGAATCTCGTTTACCCTTTGCCGCACGCGGATGGGCTAAGCCTTGGATTGCACTTCACAAAGACCGTCTGGGGCACACTATTGCTCGGGCCGACCGCAACGTACGTGGATGGGAAAGATAACTATGAGCGCAACCGTATGACCATGGCGGAATTTGCCGCTGATGTGAAAGACCTAGTGCCCGAAATTGAGGAATCCGATCTGCAACTTGCCTACACGGGTCTTCGGCCGAAGTTGGTTCCTCCCTCAGGCAAAGGCATCGTTGATTTTGTCATTGAACCCGACCGCGAATTTCCCCAGGTCATCCAACTGGTGGGTATCGAATCTCCCGGCCTTACCGCTGCTCCCGCAATTGCCCGCCACGTTGTATCGCTCGTTGCCGAGATTCTCAGTTGAGAAAATCTTCGAGCTATACGTTACACAAAGCAAAGAACCGTCATTCCGAGCGAAGCGAGGAATCCCTCTTACTCCACGATGATGCGCAAGAATTTTTTCTTTCCGACACGCACGGTATATGACTCTTTGCGCTGTAGATCTAGCTTGTATGTCGGATCCTGAACGATTGCTCCGTTCAGCTCAAATCCGCCCTGCTTCATCAGGCGCTCCGCCTCGGATATGGATGGAATAACATCGACTTGTGCGAGGATCTTAGCCCACTTTACCGGACCAGTCGGCAGCGACATTATGAGGCTCTTTGAAATGCCTGTTGCATCCATGCGCACGACGTGGAATCCCTCGACAACGCGTTTGAGCGTGATTTCTTCCATCTCCTCTGGAGTCAGCCCATCGCGGAATACACTCTGAAAATTCTCCGCCGCCTTATGTCCCGCTTCAGCTCCCTGAAAATCACTGACCACTTCTTCCGCCAGGCGCATCTTGGCGTCCATCGGATGCAGTTTCCCGTTCTGTACTTCGTTCTTCAGCTCCACAATTTCTTGCGGCGTGCGGTCCGTAACCAGTTCGTAGTACGACCACATCAACTCATCCGGAATCGACATCATCTTTCCGAACATCTCGCTGGGCGCTTCCGTAATTCCCACGTAATTTCCCAGGCTCTTCGACATCTTCCGTTCGCCGTCCAGCCCCACAAGGATTGGCATCGTGACAACCACCTGCGGCGAGAGCCCATATTCGCGCTGGATTTCCCGGTGAACCAGAATGTTGAATTTCTGCTCGGTTGCGCCCAATTCCACGTCGGACTGCAGCATCACTGCGTCGTACGCCGTCAGTAGCGGATACAGCAGTTCATGAACCGCAATTGGCAGATTTTTCTCCAGCCGAGAGCGAAAATCCTCGCGCTCCAGCATCCGCGCCAGCCGGTAATGCCCGCAGAGTCGCACCACGTCGTAACTGGACATTTTCCCCAGCCATTCGCTGTTGTAGCGAACTTCGGTTTTGTCTTTATCCAATATCTTGTAAACCTGCGCGAGATACGTTTTTGCGTTGACGTCCACCTGCTCCCGGCTAAGCGGCGGCCGGGTTTCCGACTGCCCCGTGGGATCCCCGATCATGGCGGAAAAATCACCGATCAAGAAGATCGCTGTGTGTCCCATGTCCTGAAAATGTTTCAGCTTGCGCAAAACCACCGTGTGGCCCAGATGGATATCTGGTGCTGTCGGATCCACGCCCAGGTACACGCGAAGCGGCTTGCCCGTCTTCAACGAGTTCGCGAGTTTCAGTTTTAACTCATCTTCCGGGATAACTTCCGCGACGCCTTTCTTCAGATAGGCGAGCTGTTCTTCCACCGGTTTGAATGGCGTCGTCGACATTAGTTGCCTGCCGTCCGCAGAACGCGGCGGCCCTCAATGCGATATTTGCCTTCTAGAATTATGTTCACCGCTTCGCTATAAATCCGGTGTTCTTCCTTCAAAATCCGTTCAGACAAAGTGTGTTCGTCATCAGAATCAAGCACCGGCACAACCGCCTGCAAAATGATCGGCCCCGCGTCCAGATTTTCGTCCACGAAATGGACCGTACAGCCCGCGAATTTCACTCCGTGCTCCAGCGCTTGCTTCTGCGATTCCAGTCCGGGGAATGACGGCAATAGGGACGGATGAATATTCAGAATTTTCTGCGGGAATGCCGCCACAAAATAGGCCGAAAGCAGGCGCATGTAACCCGCCAGACAGACCAGATCGACTTTCTGCTCCTGCAGAACCGCTACCACCTGCCGGTCGTATGCCTCCCGCTGCAGTCCCTTGGAAGGAATCATCCGTGTTGTAATCCCGCGTGCCTCGGCCCGTTTTAGCCCCAAAGCGTCGGGTTGATTGCTGATCACAATGGCAATCTCTGCCCCGGGGATCCTGCCCGCGGCCACGCTTTCGGCCAGTGCTTCAAAATTCGACCCGCGGCCGCTTAACAGCACACCGATTCTCTTCGTCATAAACAAAAAACGTTAGCACACCTGCGCAGTCGGACCAAGTAACCGGCGTTGCAAGTCTTTTCCTTTCCCAAATAGGCTCAATGAGCTAGACTCTTTGTCATGGCGAAACTAAAGCGAAGCTATAAGGAGGCTCCTATGAATTCTCAACGACAGCTCCGCGACCTCATTTCCGTTGGCCCCGCGATCGAGCGCGATTTCCACCTGCTCGGCATTCGCACGGTTCCGCAACTCGCCAGACATGACCCGCACCGGCTCTATGCTCGTTTGGAACGCCTCACCGGAACGCGTCAGGATCCTTGCGTGCTCGACGTTTTTCATGCGGCAGTAGCTCAAGCGCGAAATCCCCGTCTGCCCGTCGAGAAATGTCAGTGGTGGTATTGGAGCCGCAGAAGAAAGTCCGCGGAGTAATCGCGAAGGTCAGAGAGCGCTACAAATTTAGCGCGCCGGAATAAACCAGCCGGGCCTTTCCCGTATCTCCGCGTTCAATCCGGCCTATCCGGAAAAACTTCTCACGCCGCCGCTTCAAATCCGCCTCTGCATTTTTTACGTGTTCCGCAGAAACAATCACGATCATCCCGATGCCCATATTGAACGACTGCAGGAGCTCGTCCGTTTCAATTTCTCCAAGCTTGGCTAGATATTTGAAGATCGACGGAATTGGCCATGCATCCAGGTCGATGATGGCTTTCACGCCGCTGGGGAGCACCCGCGGCAAATTTCCCGGAATCCCGCCCCCGGTAATATGGGCCATCGCCGAAACCCAGCCCTTCGTCAAAAGACTTTTCACGGCGGGCACGTAACAAAGATGCGGCTTCAGCAGCTCTGCTCCGATCTTGTTACCCACTTCTGCAACGTAAGTGTCTGGCTTCAGCTTTGCTACTTCGAAAGCCAGTTTGCGCGCCAACGAATAGCCGTTCGTATGCAGTCCTGCCGACGGCAACCCCAGCAGCGTGTCGCCCGGTTTCACGGATTTGCCGGTCAGAATTTTTTTCCGGTCTACGGCGCCCACGATGAAACCTGCCAGATCGTATTCACCCGGCGGATAGAAGCCCGGCATTTCTGCGGTTTCGCCACCAATTAGCGCACAGCCTGCCTTGCGGCACGCGCGGCTCATACCATCCACGAGCTGTTCCACCACGTCAGGCTCGAGTTTGCCCATCGCCAGGTAATCCAGAAAAAACAACGGCTCCGCTCCTTGCACCAGAATGTCATTCACGCAGTGGTTGACCAGGTCCCCACCCACCGTGGAATGCACACCCATCGCCATCGCAATTTTCAGCTTGGTTCCCACCCCGTCGGCGCTCGACACCAGCACCGGTTCTGTCCAGCGCTTTCCGTCCAGCGCGAACAGCCCACCAAATCCACCTATGCCTCCCAGAACCGCCGGCGAAAAGGTCTTGCTGGCAAGGTGCCGGATGCGCTGCTTGGCATCGTCGGCGACAGCTATATTTACTCCTGCGTCGGCGTATTTCATCTTTAGCCGCCTCTAAGGTTTGTTCTTCGCGCTACGAATGTGCAGCTTTCCGGCTCTTTTCCAGTGAGACTTGGGCGGCCACGAGGGACGAGCGAGCCGTCACACGTCACACGGGGGACGATTGTCTTCTGGTTTGTACCACAGGCCCCGCCTCTGGGTATGTCAGGGCCGCCTACAGCTTAAAACACATGGAACAGTCTTCGCCACCGTACAGTTCCCGGATGAATCAAGGCATTCAGGTACGCCTCGAATCGCGCCCCGATATCTCCGTTCCACGCATCTCTTGGGGCATCCAGCGACATGTAAATAATTACCGGTGTGCCCAGAATGTCTTTGCGAGGCACGCATCCCCAAAACCGGCTGTCGTAAGAATTTCCACGATTGTCGCCCATCGCGAAGTAGCAATTTTCCGGCACCTGATAAGGGAACTTGGTTACTTCATACCCCGGGGGCGCTTGTCCTGCCGGTGCAGGCTCGCTGGAACCTAGAGTGTAGTTCTCGCGTAGCCTCTGGCCATTGATCCATACCGCGCCATCGCGAATATCCACCGTGTCGCCGGGTAAACCAATCACGCGCTTCACGTAATCCGGCTGCGTGGGATCGAACGGCGGTTTGAAGATGATGATTTGTTGCCGCTTCGGATTCCGCCACAGGGACACATGAAAATTGGTGAAGGGGATGCCGGCGTCGTAGCCGACCCTGCTCATAATTAGGTGGTCGCCGATGAGCAGTGTGTCTTCCATTGAGCCGGAAGGAATCACGCGGGCTTGCCCCAGCGTTCCGTTGATGAGCATGAACGCCAGGATCACCCAGAACCACGCAATGATTTCGCTTTTGACTCGCACGCCCAGCGGAACCGCCGATTCTGCCTTCGTCTTCGTTCTTATCGCGTCAGCTTTCACAATTCACCATCGCCACTCGCAAACACGAAGCCTCTTCCCTTCGGGACTTGCGCGTGACGCCTAAAACGTCTCGAACAACCTCTTCCAGCGGATCCTGCTGGGATGAATGACGGCATCGGCGTACGCCAGAAACCGGTCGCCGATATTTCCGTTCCACGCATCTTCCGGTTCATTCACGGACATGTAAATTGTCACGGGGGTGCCAATAATCGAGTTGCGCGGCACACAACCCCAAAAGCGGCTGTCGTACGAGTTACCCCGATTGTCTCCCATCACGAAATATTCGTCTTTGGGTATCGTCAGCGGCAGCCCGGTAAAGCGCGGCAGCATCTCGTACGAGGCAGGAAGCTCCGTCGGTCCGGTGGTGTAGTTTTCTTCCAGTTTCTTTCCATTGATCCAGACGAATCCATCGTGAACGTCGATCGTCTCGCCCGGCAAGCCGATTACCCGCTTAATCAAATCCGGTTTGTTGTGGGCGTAGGGCGGCCGGAATATTACCATTTGCTGCCGCTTGGGATTCTTCCAAAGAGCCACATGCCAATTCGTGAACGGGATGCCGGCATCGTAGCCGAGGCGGCTCATAATCAAGTGGTCGCCAACCAACAGCGTATTCTCCATCGAACCAGAGGGAATTACGCGTGCCTGCCCCAGCGTTCCGTTGACCAGCAAAAATATGAACACCACCCAGAACCACGCGATCATTTCCGTTTTCACGCGCGTTCCCAATGGCTGCTGCACTTCCTCAGGCCTTCTATTTCCCGCAGCTGGCTCGCTCGATTTAACCTTCACGTTCCACCGTAACTTCCTCTTTGAATCTCGGCGTGCCGTTTTCTTCTCGCACTTCCAGTTGCACCAGGTCCGTAGGGTATACGCCGGTGTAGCAGGACGTGCAGAACTCTCCGTCCTTGTCATTCACCGCCTGCTTGAGCCCCGGCAGCGAAAGGTATCCGAGCGAGTCCGCCCCCAGATACTTGCAGATCTGCTCGGGCGTGTTCGACGACGCGATCAGCTCTTCCTTCGTCGGCGTGTCCACGCCGTAATAACAAGGCGAAATCGTCGGCGGGCAACTGATGCGCATATGCACCTCTTTTGCCCCTGCTTCCCGCATGAGTCGCACCAGTTTCCGGCTCGTCGTGCCGCGCACAATCGAATCGTCTACCAATACGACGCGTTGTCCCGCCACTAAGTTCCGTACCGGATTTAATTTCAGCTTCACCCCGAAATTCCGGATCGCCTGCGATGGCTCGATAAACGTCCGTCCAATGTAATGATTCCGGATCAGACCCATGCGAAAGGGAATCTTCGACTCCAGCGAATAGCCGATGGCCGCCGGTACTCCGGAGTCCGGGATGGGCACGATCATGTCCGCTTCCACGGGGTGTTCCCGTGCCAGCAAACGGCCCAGCATTTCGCGCGACTCGTTCACCGACCGGCCGAACACCGTACTGTCTGGCCTGGAAAAATAAACATGCTCAAAGATACAGAATTGGTGCGGCTTCGGCGGGCTGAAGCGAATCGATTCGATTCCCGAGCGCGAAATGCGTAACATCTCTCCCGGCTCGACGTCGCGCACATACTCCGCGTTCATCAGGTCGAACGCGCAGGTCTCTGATGCCACGGCCCAGGCCTCGCTGCCATCTGCCGTCGCAATTTTTCCCAACGCCAGGGGCCGGAATCCGCGCGGGTCCCTTACCGCATACAGTTCCTCGGGTGTCAGCACCAGTAACGAATAGGCACCTTCCACCAGGTTCAACGCGTCACCCAACGCGGCCGAAAAATTCCGTGCTTGCGACCGTGCGATTAAGTGCACGATTACTTCCGTGTCGCTGTTCGATTGAAAAATCGACCCGCGATGCTCTAGCTTCCTTCGCCATTCCAACGCGTTGGTCAGGTTGCCGTTATGTGCCAAGGCGATCTTGCCCTTGTTGCAATCGATCATGATCGGCTGCGCATTTAATAGCGCTTTGTCGCCTGCGGTCGAATATCGCGTGTGGCCAATCGCGCTCGAACCCGGCAACTTCGCCAGCACGCTGGGCTGAAAAATCTCTTCCACTTCGCCCATTGCCCGGTGCAGGTTCAGATCCCCGCCAGTGCTGGCCACAATCCCGGCGGACTCCTGCCCCCGGTGCTGTAATGCGTACAGTCCCAGATACGTCAGGTTTGCCGCTTCGGGGTGCCCGAACACGCCAAACACGCCGCATTCGTCGTGAAACCGGTCGTCCGCGTAGGCAAGTTTGTTGGTCATTGGATCTTCAAATTGCGCGCGAGCCCGTGGGCCCAAGCATCCTTCAGCGCGGGAACAGGCGCCGACACAACAACATGTCCCTTATATTCGATGCGCAGGGCATTGTCACTGGTCACTTTTCCGATTTCGTGCGCGCCCACACCATATTGTCTCGCAGTCGTTCGAACAGCGGCAAGTTTTTCCGGGGAAACCGAAACCACCACGCGCGCGCCACGCTCGCCGAACACCGCATATTCCGCCGCCGTATCTTCCGGAAGCGCCACACTGGCTCCTAGCCCGTTGGCCGGGAAACAAGATTCGGATAGCGTTACCGCTATTCCGCCGTCACTTACATCGTGCGCGGATTGCAAAACCCGCTCTGCCGCCAGCGCCACCATACAATCGATCACCCATTTCTCTGCGCTTAGCTCGATCGCCGGCGGTTCCCCCGCCACAATTCCCGCGATCGTCTTCGAATACTCTGACGAGGAGAACTCGCGTCGCTTGCCAGCGCGCGGAGGAGCTTGCGGTCCTGCCTTGGAAGAGTTGGATCCATCGAGAAGCACGATGATGTCGCCCGCGTTCCGGAATGCCACCTTCAAAACGTCTGACGCGTCCTCAAGAATTCCCAAGATTCCGATTACTGGGGTGGGATAGATCGATTTTCCCAGCGTCTCGTTGTAGAAGCTCACGTTCCCGCCGGTAATCGGCGTACCCAGGGCAATGCAGGCCTCGCCCACGCCATCGATCGCCTGGGAAAACTGCCACATTACCTCCGGCTTCTCCGGACTTCCAAAATTCAGGCAATTCGTCGCGGCG
The DNA here is from genome assembly GCA_963759275.1 of Candidatus Acidiferrales bacterium. Lineage (GTDB taxonomy): Bacteria > Acidobacteriota > Terriglobia > Acidiferrales > UBA7541 > Acidiferrum. The sequence goes on from CAVWYZ010000012.1 coordinate 163,349, forward strand.
ATTGGCCGCGCGCCACTGGTTGCCACGTTTCTAGCCGCCTCCGCCACCGCATGCATCGCGCCAACCTTCGGATTGAGTTGGCACCAGCGACCGTTGCCATCCGTCGCCAACGCGAGGGCGCGTTTCGTCTCTTTAATTCGTACTACTGCCGCGTCGCTCGCTTCCGGTCCCGCCAACGTGTTCGTCCGCACCATGCTGTCGTACTGCTCCGTGATCCACCGTTTCGATGCAATCGTCGGTGCCGCCAGCAACTTCGTGAAGTTCGGCGTCAGATCGGTCCCTTCCGCGGCAAATGCAAACCAGTCCGAGTCCGTTTCCTTTCGCGGTGACGGCTCCGTAATCGGCCTGTTGTACACCGGCCCTTCTTCCGCCAACGGGTGCGCGGGAATCTGCGCGGCCACTTTGCCGTGATCCTTCACAACCAACAATCCACCGTCGGTGACGTCACCCACAACGGTCGCATCCAATCCCCACTTCTTGAACACCGCCAGCACTTCCTGCTCACGACCATTTTCGGCCACCAGCAGCATGCGCTCTTGCGATTCGCTCAGCATGATTTCATAAGGCGTCATACCCGTTTCGCGCTGCGGTACTTTCGCTAGGTCAATTTCAATTCCGGTTCCACCGCGCGAAGCCATCTCGCACGTTGAACACGTCAATCCCGCCGCGCCCATATCCTGAATCGCCACCACTGCGCCCGTCTTCATGGCCTCCAGGCACGCTTCCAGCAACAACTTCTCCATGAACGGATCGCCGACTTGCACGTTGGGGCGCTTTTGCTGCGATTCCTCGGTGAACTCCGCTGAAGCCAGCAGCGACGCACCATGAATTCCGTCCCGGCCCGTCTTCGCGCCGACATAAATCACCGGATTGCCGATGCCTTTGGCTTTGGCCAGAAAAATTTCTTCTTTGCGCGCAATTCCCAGCGCCAGAGCATTCACCAGCGGGTTCTGTGCGTAGCATGGCTCGAATACCACTTCACCGCCGACCGTCGGTACGCCAAAACAATTTCCGTAGCTTCCTACTCCACGGGTCACGCCGTCCAGAATCCGCCGGTTCTTTGCCGCTTCCTCTTCGCTGGTGGTCTTCGAAGGCACAATTTCTCCGAATCGCAGCGAGTCCAGCACGGCAATCGGCCGCGCGCCCATGGTGAAAATATCCCGCAAAATGCCGCCTACGCCCGTCGTTGCGCCCTGGAATGGCTCCACGTAACTCGGATGGTTATGCGACTCAATCTTGAACGCCGCCACCAACCCGTCTCCAATATCTACTACACCCGCGTTTTCGCCTGGCCCTTGCACCACCAGTTTGCCGCGCGTTGGCAAGCGCTTCAGATGCACCTTGCTCGATTTATACGAGCAATGCTCGCTCCACATCAGGCTGAAAATTCCCAACTCCGTGATGTTCGGATCGCGCCGCAGAATTTTCTGGATCCGCGCGTATTCCTCCCGCGTTACTCCGTGCTCCGCCGCAATTTCCGGTGTCACTTTGATTTCCGTCTGTGCCGTCGCCATTCGTTCGCGCCTTTTCGCCCCAAAAACTATAGGGGCACGACGAATCGTGCCCCTACGCAAATTCTATTTTGTCGCTCCAGCGGGTCACGCCGTAGCCTTTGCCGTGCCCACCAGCGCCTCGATCATCGACTTGAAAATCACCAGTCCGTCGTTTGAATCGAGCACCTGTTCGACCGCGCGTTCTGGATGCGGCATCAATCCCGCCACATTCCTCGCGCGATTACAGATTCCCGCGATGTTCGCCGTTGAACCGTTCGGGTTTCCCGCTTCATCATCTTTGCCACCCGGCGTGGTGTACCGGAACAGGACCTGGTGATTCTTCTCCAATTCCCTTAGTTCCGTGTCGTCGCAAGTGTAATTCCCGTCGCTGTGCGCGATTGGAATCGTCAGAATCTGCCCTTTCTGCGCCGCGCAGGTGAACGGGCTGTTCGTTTCCTCCACGCGGATGTGTACATGCTTACAGATAAAGCGCAAACCGGAATTGCGCATCATCGCGCCCGGCAACAATCCCGCCTCCAGCAAAATCTGAAAGCCGTTGCAGATTCCCAGAACCAGCCCGCCGCTATTCGCAAACTTTTCCACGGATTTCATCACCGGCGAAAATCGTGCAATCGCTCCCGTGCGCAAATAATCTCCATAGGAAAATCCTCCCGGCAGGATAATCGCATCGCAGCTATGTAAATCTTCGGATTGATGCCAGATGAACTCCACCGGTTTCTGCAGAACGTGGCCGATCGCGTGGTACGCGTCGTGGTCGCAATTCGACCCGGGGAAGACTACGACTCCAAATTTCATGATTCACCTCCGGGTTTCTTTCGGGGAATTGCTATTTTACCACACCCGTAGGCGGACTGAAGATGTGAAACCGCGGCGCCCGAATCGTCAGCGGCGTTTCTTTGAATGCTTCTTGGGCCTTTCCGCAGTCGCCAATTCTCGTCGCTTCTTGCTGGCCCAGCCCTTCTTATTCACTTGCCGTCCGCGGGCAATTCCCAGTGATTCCGCCGGCACATTTTCGGTGATCGTTGATCCCGCGGCCACATATGCTCCATCCGCCACGCGCACTGGCGCCACTAGCGTCGTATCGCTGCCGATGAATACCTTGTTCCCGATGGTCGTGAGATGTTTATGGAATCCGTCGTAATTACAGGTAATCGTGCCCGCACCGATATTCGATTTTGTCCCGACCTTCGTGTCGCCGATATACGAGAGATGCGGCACCTTGCTTCCCTCGCCCACCGTGCTTTTCTTCAGTTCCACAAAATTCCCGATTTTCGCGCCGCGCTTCACGTGAGAGTCTGGCCGCATCCGCGCAAACGGTCCTGCGATTACCTGCGCATCGATGCGACTGGTGGTGATCACGCAATGTGGCTCCAGCACTACGTCGTCGCCGAGAACAGAGTCATGGACTACGCTGCCGGTTTTCACAATGCAACGCATCCCGATCCTGGTTTTTCCAAGCAACTGTACACACGGCTCAATAATCGTATCCTCTCCCACGACAACGTCCGGATCGACTAACACCGTTTCTGGAAGTTGAATGGTTACGCCGTCGCGCATCAACTGTTCGCGCTTCCACTCGCGAAACGCATGGTCCACGTCCGCCAGATCCGCTCGCGTGTTGCAACCCAGCATCTCCCGCGAATCCGCAGCCACTTCCGCTTGCACTGTTTCACCCTTGGAGTTCAACACGGCAATGGCGTCCGTCAGGTAAATCTCGCGATGCTTGTTGTTCGGTTTCACTTCGGCCAGCGCCGGCCACAACTTCGCGGTTGTGAAGCAATACATGCTTGAATTAATTTCGTTCAACTCCTTCTGCTCCACCGTCAGCTGCGATTCCTCGATGATCGCTGCCACCGTGTCTCCACCTTTACGCAAAATCCGTCCATAGCCGGAAGGATCCGCCAGTACCGCCGTCAGAATCGTTGCGGCCGCCTGACCGTTCTTGTGTTTCTGAATCAGCGCGCGCAGCGTCTCCGAGCGCACCAAAGGCGCGTCGCCGGGGAGCACCACCAGGTATTTTGCGTTGCCGATAGCGCGCTTCGCTACCAGCAGCGCGTGGCCCGTGCCCTTTTGCGGCTCCTGCAAAACGGTTTCTACCCCGAGTGGTTCCACCACTGCCTGCACTTTCTCTGCTTGGTGTCCCACGACGACCACAATTTTTTTCGGGCCGGCGGCTAGGCACGCGCGCACCACGTGCTCCACCAACGGACGCCCTCCGGCAGCGTGCAACACTTTTGCCACACTCGATTTCAGCCGTGTGCCTTTGCCTGCCGCCAGGATCAGAATCGCCACATCTTTGTTTTTGGCCATGACGAGAGCATTGTCCCGTGCCCGGCGCGGTTTGACAATCCGTCTGTTTGGCGGTGTCTTCTTTCCGGATAGTAGGCAGTCGGCGGGTCCCGGCGCGGGGGATTGCTCGCATGCCAATCTGGCGGATGGTATCTTGGCTGAGTTCAGAGTCAAAACAACGCTGCGTATCGATCTATGAGATATGGGGCGGGGACGGGAAAGGACATGTCATACAAATACACGGTCCACCCAGGGGCGCGGCCTTGAAGCCGTGTCCGTATTGCGGTTCTAAAATTGAGGACGCGGCCCTCCAGTGTGGGTATTGCCACCGGTGGCTCGACCCGCAGCTAGACGGCACACTAAATGCCGACTCTCCTCCCCTCGTGCTCCCTCCGCGTTCCACCAGCGGTCTTGCAATCGGCAGTTTCGTTTGTGGGCTCTTCTGGGCGGGAGGACTCGGCTCGGTTGCCGCGCTGATCCTCGGCTACCTTTCGCTGCGAGAAATTCGTCGCAATCCGCTGCGCATCAGTGGCAGGGCCATGGCCATTGCCGGGATCGTTCTTGGTTGGCTCGGAGTGATCGGACTTCTGGTAATCGCCGCCTTAGGAATGTATTTCTGGAGGCTTCACAAGCAACACCCTGAGGAACAGCTTCGGCAGGCTACTGTTTCCTTCTCGGCTTCGGCGTCCCATCAGTCCGCCGCCTTCGCATGGTCGGCCATGCGCGTGCCCGCTCCAACGGCGGATGGATGCTCTTCGGTGGTGATTTCCCAGGTCGTAGGGTCCGCAAGCAGCCGGCTGACCAGTTGCGTGTGCAATGCGTGGCCCGCCTTGCGTGCTTCCACTCTGCCCAACAGCGGCAGCCCTACTAAAGCTAAATCTCCGATGAGATCGAGCGCCTTGTGCCTTCCAAACTCATCTGGATAGCGCAGCGGCCCGTTCAGCATTCCGTCTTTGGTCAAAACGATCGCGTTTTCCAGCGACCCACCACGAATCAATCCCATGCCGCGTAAGGGCTCGATATCGCTCTCGAAACAGAACGTTCGTGCCCTTGATAGAACTCTTCGAAAACTCTCCGCATTTACCGTGATTTCCACTTCCTGCTGGCCCACCAGCGGGTGCGGGAAATCCACATAGCAGCGCACCGCAAACTCCTCAGCCGGATAGATGCCGATCCTCCGGCCATCCTCTACGACCTCCACCGGCTTCAATAGCTTTACGTAGCGACGCCTCCTGCGCAGCCTTCGTACTCCTGCTTCATCCAGCATCTGCATGAATGGTTCAGCAGATCCGTCCAGGATTGGCAACTCAATCGCGTTGATATCGATGAACACGTTGTCGATTCCGCAGGAATAAATCGCCGCCAGGACATGCTCCGTGGTGGAGAGCAACACGCCTCTCTTCATCAAACTGGTGGCATAGCTCACGCGGGCCACGTTCCGCCCGTGCGCTTCGATCGGGAAAAGATCGAGGTCCGTGCGACGAAATACAATTCCCGTATCCGCCGGTGCGGGCACCAACCGCATCGTGCCGCGCACACCAGTGTGCAGCCCTATGCCGTGCGTCTCGACTTCGCGCAAAACCGTTGTCTGGAACATGAGCAGATTTCTTTATCAAGGATAGCATATTGCGCGTAAATTCAGCTTCTGCTTCTCTAGTGTTTTCAATAAGTTATGGAAAATAAACCACATATACGTCAGCCGGGTGTGGCTTTTTGACAACAAATTCTCCATCTGACCGACTAGACGACCCCGAATCTCGCGCTCGCCGTCTCCGCGCTATCCAACTCTTTCTTGGTCCGTCCCATCGGAATGGTATACTGCTTTTTTGCCTTTGCTAAAGGTGGTGCGGCATGAATCGTATCGCTCGCTACGGAATTCTAACCGTCTCGATCCTCATTGTCGGCTGGGTCGGGGTTGGCCACGTGCTTGGCCGCACTGCGAACGACAAAGCTTATAAATCGCTCCAAGTCTATAGCGAAGTTCTGCAGAAGATTCAACAAGACTACGTTGACGAGCCCAACATGCACCTCGTCACCGCCGGTTCGCTCCACGGCCTTCTGGAATCCCTGGATTCCGAATCCAGCTATCTCACTCCGCGCGAGTACACCGAGTATAAGGAAAAGACCGCGAACCCCGGCACCGGCGAATCGGGTTTGAATCTCAGTAAACGCTCCGGATACATCGTAGTTACGTCGGTGCTCCCCGACAGTCCCGCGGAAAAAGCCAGTCTTCATAGCGGTGATTTCCTGGAATCCATTGCTGGCTTCACCACCCGAGAAATGTCGGTCGGTCAGGCTAAGAATCTTCTCGCCGGCGCGCCCGGCACCGCCGTCAAGGTTGGCGTGATTCGCCGTGGAAAAACCGATCCCGAATCGGTAGACATTGTCCGGCAAAAACTGGCGACGCCCAAGCTCATTGTTCAGAAAGTCGATAACGATACACTGGCCCTGCGCTTCCCCACAATCGATGCCGGTAGAGCTGACGAAGTGCGCACTCATCTCTTGGAAGCCCAGAAGCAGGGCATCACTCACATCATTTTGGACGTGCGGGATTCTGGCCGCGGTTCAAATTCCGAAGCCATTGCGATCGCGCGACTATTTATACCTTCTGGCACGCTTACCACGTTGAAGGGTCAGACCGTACCGGAACAGGTTTTCGCCTCCGACCCTGCCAAGGTCGTGTGGAAAGGTCCCGTCGCCGTTCTTACTTCGATTACTACGACCGGGCCAGGTGAAGTTCTGGCGTCGGCTTTTGCTAACACGAAGCGCGGCGACATCGTCGGTGAGCGCACTTTTGGCCTGGCGTCCGAACAAAAAATGATTCCCTTGGACGACGGCGCGGCGATCGTTCTTACCGTGGCGAATTATTACAATGCGGACGGCAAGTCCATTCTGGAAGAAGGTGTCGCTCCGACTGAAGTTGTTCACGCGGCTTCCAGCTTGAGCGATGACGGCGACGACGGTGATGATTCCGCCGCGGCCACCACAGGTCCCCAAAAGGAACCGCCTCCGGGACCAAAGCCCCTCTCCGCGGACGATCCGGTCCTTCGTAAAGCCCTTGACCTGCTGCACGCGCCATCTGCTACGAAAAAGGCTGCTTAATCTAGTTCGTGAATCTGATATCCCCGGTATTGCGGCGAAAATGCGCTCGGTTCTTTTTTTGCCTGGCTTGCGCCGTCCTGTCTTTTTCACTTGTGGGTTGCAACAAGGTTAGATCTGCATTGCAATCTCTCCTGCACGCAAAGAAAGCCGCCAAGGTCCATCCAGCGGCGCATCCTCCACGCCCGAGCGTCTCAGGTCCTCGGCTGGCGATTATCCTGGACGATGTCGCGGGAGATCCCGGCTCCCCCGATGCCATCTTCTCTCTGCACTTTCCCCTGACCCTTTCCGTGCTGCCCAATCACCCGCGATCCTTGGAAATCGCCCAGGAGGCGCACGCTCGCGGCTACGAAGTGATGCTGCATTTACCGATGGAATCGCTGGCGAATGGGGCGGCAGAGAAGCAGGAACTGCGACCCGGAATGTCTTCGGCAGAGCTGGCCAAAGAATTGGATTCCATGCTGCGCACTGTGCCTTACGCTGCGGGAGTGAATAATCACCAGGGCTCTCTCGCTACTTCGAATCCTCACCTGATGGGCGAACTCATGCCTTTGCTCCACAATCGCCAACTGTTCTTCATCGACAGTCGCACCACAGCCGCTACCGTCGCCTATGACTCTGCGCAATCCGGCGGCGTACGCTGCGCTTATCGCAACGTTCCTTTTCTCGATGATGTCCAGGAAGTTGGCGCGATCCACCGTCAATTAGAACTCGCTGCGAAAGACGCTAGAGAAAAGGGCGAGGCCATTGCCATCGGCCATCCCCACCCCACAACCCTGCGTGCTCTCGCAGAATTTCTGCCACAAGCGGAAGCACAGGGAATTCATCTCGTCCTCGCCTCGGACCTGGTTCGTTAGCAACTCAATAGCGGCAACCTAGCTCTGAGCGACCGCCGGTCCAGAACTCGTTTCGGGTTTCCTTGCGGGAAATAGCCACATCACAACCAAGAACTGCAGCAGGATCGTTAGAAAACAGAACACGCTTCCTTCCGGTCCCACTGTTCCGCCGGTCAGCCACTTCGGCCCAGCCTTTAGGACCGCATCCGATAAATGCCCGGCCATGAACGTCCCGCTATTCGGCACCGAATACAAGTAAGTTTCTCCCCAGTCAAAGCTCGCATGCAGTCCAACGGCATACCATAGGTTTCCGGTCCTCTTGAGAGAGAAGCAGAAGAAGAGCGCAATCAGCACTACGCTTGCCGCTCCCACCCAGCCCTCTCCGGGATTGCCTAGGTGGGCTCCGCCAAACAGCAAGGACAAAACCACAGCCGCGGGCCAAAACCCGATTCCGTCAGCCAGCGTGTACTGCATATACCCACGAAACAGAAATTCCTCGAACAATCCGACAAACGTGAACATCACCAAGTGAAAAAGGCCCCAGAGGAATATCTTGTCGCCGTGCAGCGCCAGCGTGCCGAATGAGTACCCGCCGAACGTCGTGATCAGCCCGATTAACACGGTGATCTCTAATAATCCAAACAGAAAGCCCAGCCAAAACTTGCTGCCAAACATCTCCCGTCCGGGGAGACCATAAACTCCTGATGGACGCCGCTCGATTCGAGACATGATGATGGCAGCGCCGAACGCAATCGCGAATCCCACCACTTCTTGCGCCAACATTGCCCACACGCCAGGCGCTACGCCCCTTCGGGGATGAAAAATGGCTCGGATCGCCATGTTGATCGCGGCGCTGATAGCAACAATGATCAGCACGTAAATCAACAGGCGCCAACCTGCGCGCAATCCATCCTTGCCCACAAACAAATTCGGCCGAGGACCTGGCAAATTGCCTGGATCCGTCATACTGCTCGTTGTGTTCACCGCCGCTCGTTCATCGTCCATGAGTTCTCCCGCCGATTCGTCTCACGATACATCAGCTCTGCCGGTATTCAATCGCAAAAGAGCTCGAGATCAAAACCCAAAAACTCATTGTCGTATTTGAAAGTGGTGGCAATCCTGCTATAACCGCAATGGAGGTTCGTTGCCGGTTATCGCGCCACCTTCCCAACTCGTCGCCGGACGTCTGGCGCTCGATTTTGCCAATCTTTCCCCATCCGCGCACGACCTTTCCTGGGATGAATTCCTCTCCTTCCTGGTTCAAGCCGGTTTGGTTTCCCAAGATCGTGCGTCTCGTCTTCGACCGCTTTTATCCACCGAACCCCAGGCTGTCGATGCTGTTTTGCTCCGGATCCTGCGTTTCCGCGAATCGCTTCGCGCTATCTTTGCTTCTGTTGTCGCAGACAAGCCCTTTCCGCCATCGTGGGTCGAGCCAATAAACGAAATACTCCGCATCACGGAAGGGCATGACGAGCTCGTGGCGCATAAAGGCTCATGGTCGCTCCAATTCGTTGCCCGGGAAAGCGGCTTGGATTGGCTGCTGGCTGCTCTCGCTCGTTCGGCCGCCGAACTTCTTGTGGAGGGCTACAACGCTCCGATTCGCCGGTGCGCCAACCCCGCCTGTCGCCTTTTCTTTTACGATAACTCCCGTACACGCCGACGCCGGTGGTGTTCCATGGCCGTCTGTGGCAATCGCCACAAAGTCGCGGCCTTCTTTCGTCGACGGTCTCCCCATCGCAACAATTCCTAATGTGAAATCTGTTATTGCCTGTGCGCCGAACCTGGTTTACATTTCCGCCTCCCGTAACCTTCTTCGGCGTCCGCTCATCGGAGACTCCATGCCGCGCAAACTTCTTGCTGTTCTCATCACAGTCCTCTTCACCGGCTCATTGAGCTTCGCGCCCCAAACCTTCTCCGCGACCGACGAAACTCCCCCTCGCTCGCGCATCTTTGCTTTCACCTACCAGGTGCACGTCCCCGCAACGAAGGACGTAGCGGGTACTCTGCACTTGTGGCTGCCTTTGCCACAGCAGGATAAGTATCAGGAAGTCCGGGATTTGCGTATCGAATCGCCCGTCGCCTACACCGAGGGCCGGGAAGCCGAGTATGGCAACACGTACGTCGAGTTCCGGCCGACGCCGACGCAACTAGAAGGGGGCTTCGACGTGACCGTTCGTTTTGTGGCCACCCGTTTCGAACACAAGGTCGCGCTGGATTCGGCGTCAGCCAAGGTTGTGTCCATGACTGCCTCTGCTCCGCCGGACCTGCAGCGTTATCTTGAGCCAGACAAACTCGTTCCCTTGAATGGAGTGATTGCCGACCTCGCCAAGGAACATACGGCAGGTGACACAACCACACTGGCCAAGGCCCACCACATCTACGATTATGTGCTCGCTACGATGCGCTACGACAAATCCGGCGAAGGTTGGGGACGTGGTGACGCCGTTTGGGCATGCACGTCCAAGCGCGGCAATTGCACCGACTTCCACTCTCTCTTCATCGGCATGATGCGCTCCTCTGGTATTCCTGCGCGCTTCGAAATCGGTTTTCCTCTTCCGGAGTCCAAGACGGAAGGCGATATTCCTGGCTACCACTGCTGGGCCGAGTTTTACCTGAACGGTACAGGCTGGGTTCCCGTCGATGCCTCGGAAGCCTGGAAGAATCCCGCAAAGCGCGATTATTTCTTTGGAGCCCACGACGTCAATCGCGTCTTCTTCACCTACGGTCGCGACATCCGTCTATCCCCCGAGCAGAAAGGCGACCCTCTCAACTATTTCATTTATCCTTACGCGGAACTTGATGGCAGGCCATTCTCTGGCTTGCAGACCCATTTTTCATTTCGTGATGTCTCCGCCGTTGTGCCCGCATCCGCCGGCGCATCGCGATGACCTCTCGTCGCCATTGCCTGTTTCGTCGCGCCCTATTCTTCCCGATTGAGCCATCTTCCGCCCAGTCGTATCCTGTAAGGGTACGTCCGTGCCTCGCCGGTGCCTGAATTTGCCACTTCAAGTTCAGGGCTAGCGTCGCTCCTCGCGGGAGGCTCTTTATGTCGCCTAAGATGACTCTTCGATGGCTCGCTTTCGCCTTGGTGGCCATTTCGCTCGGCTCGATTCATGCTGTCGCACAAGATGCTCCTTCGGTCGCCGAAGCCGCGCGTCGCGCTCGCCAGCAGAAACAGGAATCGGCCAAACCAGCCCGCGTCATTGACAACGATTCACTTCCAACTGCGCCTGCCACGTCTTCACCGACTACCACGCCTGCCCCTGCCTCCGATTCCAGTTCGGCGCCCGCGGCTTCAAGTTCTTCCGATTCTTCGGCGACCGGCACCTCGGGCGCGAACGCAGCGGACGAGGAGGAGAAGAAAGCCCAAATCGAGGCTCTGAAGCAAGAAATCGCCGACAAGAAAGAGCGAATCAATCTGCAACAGCGAGAGATGGCCTTGGCGCAAGACACCTATCTCTCCAATCCCGACCATGAACACGACACGGCCGGCAAGAGCAAACTCGATTCTATGCAGTCAGATCTGAGCCAACTTCAGGCGCAACTCACGGATCTGCAGGCGAAGCTTGCGGCGCTTGGCCCGTCGCCCGAAACTAAAACCCCGGAAACGCCGAAACCGCCGGCATCGTAAGTTTTACGAAGTCGTTCGCACAATTTTTCCACAACCTCGAAAACAAAGTTCCGCGCAACTTCTCTTTCTCGTTGACTCCCATTCACGCTAGCGCAACAATTCTCGCCATCGTTCCGGTTCGCTCAGACATTTCCTGGCTGCTTAGGGGGCTCATTTCCGCTCGTTGAGCACGCAGCCACTGGGGGAGAGTCTTATGTCCCTGATGCCGGGCTCTACTGTTCAGTGTGTCAATCCGCAATGCGAAGAACGTGGCCGTTGGGTGCGCGCCGACGTTGTCCGGTCGGAATCCTGCCCCACCTGCGGCGAATCCCTTCGCCATGTTCCGCCCCCTCTCGCGACACGTCCCCATTTTCGGCCGCGGCCACCTGCGGCTCGCCCGTCCTTCCGCCCACGCTGACTCCGTCCCGTCCAGCAAACACCACGCTCCGTCGTGGTGTCTCTAGCGGCAGTCACGATCGACGCACCTTAAAATGAAAAAGGCCGAAAGCACTCGCCTTCGGCCTCTCTAATTTGAAATATTTTCGAAACTAAGTCTCTACCAGACCCTTTTCCAGCATTTCTTCGTCGCTTAGCCACAAGTCCGGAATATTCGCCGAACCCAGCCGCAAGATGTCTTCCAATGCCCCACGGACTTCCCGCAGGCGAAAGTCCACGCCAATCTTTTCCAGTAAATCAATGAGCGCTTGCGCGCCTTCCGCCAGCATGGCCTTCGGGCGTACTCCGGCTTTATCTAGGCGATGATACGTAACGATGTAGAAGGCATTTAGAGCGGCGCCGTGCCGCACGATGTGGAGAAACCCTCGTGCCTTCGGTTGCGTTGATGCCAGTTTTGCTAGAGCGGATCCAGCTGGGAGTGCGCTCATCGCGTTCTCTCCTTGGCCTTCCGCATCAACTGCATCCGCTGGTGCTTCCGCAATTTTCGCACTTGTAGCACGCGCCGTTCGGCACCATCAGCATGCCGCACTCGGAGCAGGTGGGCGCTCCTTCATGCGCGTCGCGTGGTGATGTACTCACCGATTCGACCGGTCTGGTTGGGACAGCCATCGGCGCCGTGGTGCTGGCCAACGCCCCGGCAATAACCGTTCCTTCCGCCGGCGGTGCTCCATTTAATTTCAGATACTCCGCCGAAATGAATCGTCCGCCCAGCCATCGTGCGATGTAATCCAGTACGGATGTGGCGAACCGGATATTCGGATTCGCGGAAATGCCGCTGGGTTCAAAGCGCGTGTTCACCAGCTTGTCGACAAACACCTTCAGAGGCACGCCATATTGCAAGCCCAACGAGATCGTTAGCGCCAATCCATCCATCACGCCGGAGAGCGTCGAGCCTTCTTTGGACATCTTGATGAAGATCTCGCCCGGGCGTCCGTCGGCGTACATGCCCACGGTGATGTAGCCTTCATGGCCACCCACGCTGAACTTGTGTGTCACCGAGCTGCGTTCTACGGGCATCTTTTCCCGCTGGGCCCGCGCAAACAGTTCGCGTTGCTCCGGTTCCATCACCACTTCCGCCTTTTTCTCCGCCTTCTTGTTCCCTGCTGCGTTCAACGGCTGCGAACGCTTGGAATTGTCACGATAGATAGCTACGGCCTTCAACCCCATCTTCCATGAATCAATATACGCGTTCATGATGTCTTCGATGGTCGAGTCTTCCGGCATGTTGATGGTCTTGCTGATCGCGCCGGAAAGGAACGGCTGTGCCGCGGCCATCATTCTTACGTGACCGCGCCAGGCGATCGATCGCCCGCCCGATGTGGCCAGTGAGCAGTCGAATACCGGAACGTGCTCGTCCTTCATGAAGGGCGCCCCGTCAATTTTTCCGTGTTTGTCGATGTAGCTGACGATTTCACTGGTCTGCTCTGATGTGTAGCCCAGTTTCATCAGCGCCTGCGGCACGGTATTGTTGACGATCTTGATCAATCCGCCGCCCACCAATTTCTTCATCTTGATCAGCGCCAGATCCGGCTCAATGCCTGTGGTATCGCAATCCATCATGAAGCCGATGGTTCCTGTCGGAGCGAGCACCGTCACTTGGGAATTCTTGAATCCGTGCTTTTCGCCCAACTCCAGCGCCGCATCCCACGCGCCCTGCGCTCCCATGTACAATTCGGTTTGCACGTGCTCTGGCTTGATGCCCCGTATGGCGTTCCGGTGCATTCGGATCACGTCCAGCATGGGCTCGCGATTCTCCGCATAATCCGGAAATGGGCCCAGGCGTTCCGCCACTCTTGCAGATTGTGCGTAAGCTTCGCCGCACATCAGCGCGGTCACTGCTCCTGCCACGTCGCGCCCTTCGTCGGAATCGTACGGCAGCGCCATGGACATCAATAGCGCGCCCAGATTGGCGTAGCCCAAACCCAACGGCCGGAAATTATGAGAGTTCTCGGCGATCTTGGGCGTGGGATAGCTGGCGTTGTCCACCAGGATTTCTTGCGCGGTGATGGTCACGTCCACAGCCCGCCGGAATGCCTCCACGTCAAACTGTCCGTTCGGCTCCAGGTACTTCATCAGATTCAAGGAGGCCAGGTTGCACGCAGTATCGTCCAGGAACATATACTCGCTGCACGGGTTGCTGGCATTGATCCGCGCCGTGTTCTTGCAGGTATGCCACCGGTTCACGGTGCTGTCATACTGCATGCCCGGATCACCGCACTGCCAGGTCGATTCCGCGATCTTATAGAGAAGGTCGCGGGAACTGAGCTTTTCGTTCGGCTGCCCGTCGATGACGTTCTTTGTCCACCAATCTTTGTTTCCTTCCACAGCGCGCATGTAGTCGTCGGTTACGCGCACGGAGTGATTGGCATTTTGGAAGAAGATCGAGCTGTAGGCTTCTCCGTCGATCGAGGAGTCATAGCCCTGCTCAATCAGCACGTGAGCCTTGCGCTCTTCCTTCATCTTGCATTCGATGAATTCCACGATGTCTGGATGGTCGATGTTCAGAATCACCATCTTGGCCGCTCGCCGCGTCTTCCCACCGCTCTTGATCACCCCGGCGAACGCGTCAAAGCCCTTCATAAAGCTTACTGGCCCGGATGCAATGCCTCCGCCAGACAGCGTTTCCTTGCTTCCACGCAAACTTGAGAAATTCGTTCCCGTGCCCGAGCCCCACTTGAACAGCATGCCCTCGGTGCGCGTCAGGCCCATGATCGATTCCATGCTGTCGTGCACGGAATTAATGAAGCAGGCCGAGCATTGCGGCTTAGGCTGCACGCCGACGTTGAACCACACCGGCGAATTGAAGCTCATTTTCTGTTCCACCAGCAGGTGCGTCAGCTCGTCCTGGAAAGCATCGCGCGACGCCGCATCCGCGAAATACCCGCCTTCTTCCCCCCACCGCACAACGGTGTTCACCACGCGGCTGATCAGTTGCCGCACGGACCCTTCTCGTTCCGGCGTTCCGGGCTTTCCGTGGAAATATTTGCTGGTTACGATATTGGTCGCGGTCTGCGACCAACTTTTCGGCACTTCAACGTCTTCCTGCTTGAAGATCGTCACGCCTTTTTCGTTTCCGATCAGGGCCGTACGCTTTTCCCACTCCACCTTGTCGAAAGGCGACACTCGTCCATCCGTAAAGTACCGTTCAAATACAAGCCCGCCGCCGCTTGTCCCTTTGGCCGTCCCTATCGCTTTTCCGTTCAACGCCGTCTTCACCGTGGCCATCCTGTTTCCTCCCCGCTGCAGGTTCCCGGGTTCGAAGCGGGGAACCTTAATATTTTACTCCTCCGGCTTTGCGGAGGTGCACTACTGCAAATCGTTGATTCTTGGTCAATTCCAGCCGTCACGCACCGGAAAGCGGAAAAGCGAACGCACTGTTTCAAGCCGGCTTTTCCACACGGCTGAACAGCGGTTCTCCGCGCCTACTTAAAACTGCTGCGCGGAGCATTCACTTCGCGCTCGGTTTTTTTTCGGTGATCACGGGCTGGTAACGTAGATAACGTTCGGTCCAAGCAATTCCTCGACTCGGACCGTCTGGCGCTTCCACGTCCCCCGAATCTGGATTCGCAGTATCAATCTGTGTGGTGAATGTGTCAAGAGAAAATCACAAAATCTGGCGAAGTTTTTCCAAACACGTCTATATCTTGTGGTGCTGTTTCGGGAATTCCGCCTCGTTGCTTTCCGTAAACTCTTTGCATCCAACTTACTATGATTCGGTCTGTTCCTGTTTTTCTCTTTTTTATTTTCCTCACTTTTTCCCCTCCGATTTCCGCGCAGCAGCTCCAATCCGCGTCCGTCTCCGAAAAAAATCTCAGGTTCGCCGAAAAAATCCATATCGATGGCGTGAAAGACGCCGGAAAATTGAACGCTTATCTCTATCGCGGAACTCAGCCGAACAAAAAAGGAGTGCAGGCGCTGCAGCAACTTGGTGTGACGACCATCGTGGATTTACGTGGTGAATTCCATCATGAAAGCGACAAAGAGAAAAAAGAAGCGGAATCTCTGGGCATGCAATTTGTCCTGATTCCCGGCAATGGTTGGACTCCACCAACCGATAAACAAGTCGCCGAATTCTTCGCCCTTCTCTCCGAACAACCAAAACGCACCATTTTCATTCACTGCTGGCTGGGCGGCGATCGTACAGGAGTGTTTCTCGCCGCGTACCGCATCGCTTTTCAACACTGGACCCCTGAGCAGGCGTTGCAGGAAATGCACGCGTTTCACTTCAAATCGTTCTGGCATCCCGCGATGAAGAAATACGTAAGGGAATTTCCCCAGCAGCTTGCCAGTTCTCCGGTTCTCGCGCCTTACCGCCAAAGTTCAGAGACCCCGAACGCCTGGTCACTTCCTTCTCCAATTCGCGCTAAATCCCGAACCACTCTCCCAGTACCTTTGTACCGTCTCAACGTGACTCTTGCTTCATTCCACCCACGGGCGCCGCAACCTACTCTTCCTCATAGCGCTGCTGCTCTTTGGCGGCGCACTGAGGAGCACACTACTCGTGCAAGTAGGCCGCTATCAGATCCACGAAACCTTGGGCGTTGGCGCATATAGCCGCGTGGTTCGGGCTCACGACCCTCTGATTGACCGCTCGGTTGCCATTAAGCTCTTCTCTCCTCAATTGGCCCGAGGCGAGGCTCGAAACAAGTTCCTTCGCGAAGCTCGGGTCGTGGGCAAACTCTCTCATCCGAGCATCATCACCGTCCATGACATTGGGGTGGAGGAGTCTTCCCAGACACCGTATCTCGTTATGGAAATTGTCGAGGGACAGGCGCTGGAGAAGGTCATTGCGAAAGGCAGCGTTCCGTTTCCAACCGCCTGCGAATGGGCTGGGCATGTGGCAGAGGCCTTAGCCGTCGCGCACCGCCGTGCGGTAATTCACGGCGATATAAAACCTGCCAACATTCTGATCACCAACGAGAACCGGGTTAAACTCACCGACTTTGGGATGGCCCGGCTCGCCAGCCATCAAACCGATTCTGCCGTGCGGGGAACTCCAGCGTATTGGTGCCCGGAACAGATTCTGGGCCGCGCGCAAGATGCTCGTTCTGACTTGTTCTCGCTCGGTGTGGTGCTGCACGAAATGCTAACCGGTGTGAACCCGTTTGCCGGTGACAGCATCCCCACGGTCTGCAACCAGATTCTCTCCTCTACACCGCTTCCGCCGTCGCACTCCAATCCGTCGGTTCCGGCGACTTTGGACGATATCGTAGCGTCCTGCCTTGCCAAAGAACCACAATTGCGCATGAACTCCGCCGAAGCCTTGGCAGAGCGGCTCTTCCCCTTTGCCCGCCGAAGCGCCGCGTCGGTGCAGACCGTACCGACAGTCGAAGCTTCCACACGTTCTCGGGCCGCCCGTCTGCTGCGGTCTGCCTAGTTACCGCCGATTTCTTCAGTATTTCATCAAACTTTGAGGCGGGTCATCTCGTCTATACCGGCTGGAGGCACTCAGTATGACTTCTGGCCGCGCTCTTACTCTATTCGCAATCGTCACTTGGGCGGCTGTCGCCGTCACTGCCGCTCCCCGCGCGTTTTCCCATCGCCATTCCGCGATGGTGTTACCGATTGCGGCGACCTCGGTAACCGATTTTCCCGCTGCCAATTGTTCCGATCTTCATGTGCGTTTTGATCAGCGGGAAGCGGTTGTGCAAACCGAAGAGCGCACAATCACCAAGTCGGAAGCACCGTTGCTCCGCGTCCAAGCGGATTCCAATGGAGGGCTCTACGTCGAGGGGTGGGATAAAGATTCTTACTCAGTGACTCTGTGCAAGGCCGTTGAGGCGGGAGCTAACGCCGAGTCGATTCTGTCCCAGATCCATCTGAAGTTCGAAGCTGGTCTCCTCCGTATTTCTACGCCCAATTCGAATGAGCAATGGGCGGCGCACCTGATCATTCACGCGCCTAAAGCGTCGGCGCTCGATCTCAGCGTTCACAATGGACCGATCAGCCTCGACCACGTTGACGGCAGTCTCAAAATTCAAGCTGAAAATGGCCCGGTCTCGGTAGCCGGCTGCACTGGCGAACTTGATCTCTCCTCGCACAATGGGCCTGTCACTTTGGAAGAAAATAGCGGAAAGCAAAGCGTTGTTTCGGAAAATGGTCCGGTCACGCTGTCGCTTTCGGGCGATTCTTGGCACGGCTCAGGCGTTGAGGCACACGCCACGAATGGCCCGGTTACCCTTCGTGTTCCGTTGGGCTATAAGTCGGGTGTAGTTCTGGAATCTGACGGAAACGGCCCTTTCCAGTGCCAAGCCAGCGTGTGTGCCGAGGGCCGGAAAACCTGGGACGAAGACCATAAACGCGTCGAATTCGGCTCAGGCCCGACCGTTGTTCGGGTCTCCACGGTCAACGGCCCCGTTGCTGTTCGCTAAGGGCTGAATCTCCCTAGCTTTACCGCGCTGCCCATCGATCGGAGCAGCTTGCCGTTCCGAGACAAATGTCTTGCCGCCACCACCTAATTTGGGCACAATTCCTCTTGCGCGGGCGATCTGCCATCCAGGGTTTCGGGACTGTGTCCCCCATAATTGCCATGCGCTTTCTCTATGTCACTTTTCTTCTGGATCGTTGTCGGAGCTGCGCTTGGTGCTTTGGCACTTGGCCTCTTTCTTAAAGTCCGTATTTCGCGGGACCAACAGGTGTGGGAAAACCTGGTCGACGCGAAGGGTTCCGAATCCGTGGATTCTTGGCAAGATCCGTACGCGGCCAATCGTCACGAAATCGACATAGACGAGCTTGATGGACACGAAGTCTTTCAGGGTGAAGAAATGAACAACTCCTCCCTTTCGCAATCGTTTCACTCCGATCGGGAAGCTGCCGATCTACGTCGTAGCTCTCGCTTGGAGCGCCCAATCTCGCTTGTTGTTTTGGGCACTAACCGACGTGGCGAAATCTTCCAGGAGCGAACGTCGGCTGTGTCTGTGAATCTACACGGTTGCCGATATTCCTCGCGGCACGAGTACGCGCCGGAAGGATGGGTGACTCTGCAAGTCACAGGAACCGATGGCGCCAATTCCCGGCCGGTGCGGGCTCGCGTGCGTTCCGTGTTCTCTGCGCAGAGTTCACGGGAACTGTGTCAGGTCGGCGTCGAGTTGGAAACCCCTGGAAATGTCTGGGGAATTTCCACGCTGCCTGACGATTGGCAACACCTGCTCGGAACGGCTAATTCCGGATCCAACGGAGTTTCACCCATGGCACAAGAGGACGATCCCCGTTTTTCCACTCTCCTGGACAAGCAACCGAGTCCGCCTGAACGACGAGCTGAAGTTACGGTATTTCCCGGTTCGCCAGCGACTGGCCCGGCATCGGAGGAGACTATGGAGAAGGAGGCTCAGGCCACAAAAGCCGAGCGAGTTGTGGTGACGGCTGAGCAACTCCTTCAGGCGCTGCAAGGCAAGTTGCAGTCGGCAGCCGACAAGGCCGTGCAAACGTCGCTGTCTTCGCAGATCGACGATGCGGTGAAGGCAGCGTTGGGCAAGATCGAAGATGGGTGGAAAGCCAATATTCGCCAGACCGAGGAGTTTTCTGCCGCGCGCATGGCGGAGGCGCAAGGCCTTTGGGAAAACGAGCTTCACGCGTATCGCGACCGCGCCGAGGAAGTCGCGCGACGCATCGAGGCATTGACCACGCTGGCGCAACAGGCTCTTGGCGATTCGCAAAGGTTTGTGGAGCGCTTCGCCGTTGAAACGGGACCGCAGCTCGAAGCACGGATGAAGGAATCGTTCTCGCGCGCCCATACGGATTTCGAGACGCGTGCCGCGGAGCTTTCCGCGAATCACCTGGCGCAGTTGAATGAGAATGCGCAGCGTGCGGTAGGCGACGCTCGTTCGCAGCTCGACGAATCCGTTTCGCAGGCGCGTGCCTTTTCCGTTGCTCCGAGTGCGCCGGCGGTGGAAGCGGTTTCCACGGAACGACTGGATTCGCAACTGGCTTCTTTCCGGAGCGAGACGTTCGACGTGCTGGAGAAGCGCGTGAGCGAATTGTATTCCGGAGTTGATCAGCAGCTGGAACTGATGCGCAGCCGCATGAGCGATCTGGCGCATCAACTCGAAGGACTTGCCTTGGAATCGCGCCAGGCGCGGGCGCAACACGAGCAAGGCCTTGCGGAAGTGCGATCGCTGGTATCGAGCACGGAACCTGGAATTCCCCGCGAACAATTGAACACGACGCTGAGTTCGACGCGCGAACAGATCCTGAGCCATCTGGAATGGCGACTGGGCGAAGTTTCCGGCCTGTATGACCAGCATTTGAACCAGGTACAGAATCGCGCGAACGAAGTAGCGCAACAGTTGGAACGGATTTCCGCCGAAGCGCAAAGCCAGTTGATGGAATCGCGAGCGTTGACGGAACGCGCTGCTCGCGGTCTGGCGCCGCACGATCTGGCGACGATTGAACAGGCGGTTGATCATGCCATCCGTGAATTCGAGAATTCCGCCGCGCGGGTTTCCGATCGCCAACTGATCCGCATGATGGAGCAGAAGCAGGTGGTGACGCGCGAGGCTTCGTTGGAACTTGAGGCACGCACCAGCGAGGCGCGCGCGCTGCTGCAGAAGACGTCGAATGGAACGTTGGAAGAATTCCGGCGGCGCATCGAAACGCAGATCGACCAAATCCTTGCCGAAACCAACGAACGGGCCAGTTCCTCGCTGGCTTCGCTGGATGCCGAGAGCCGGGCCGCGGTGGAAGCGCGCCGTCGCACGCTGGAAGCGGATGTGGCGCGCGCCGCAGAACAATCGACAATCGAATTCCGGTCTGGCATGAAAGCGTTTCTGTATTCGTGCCTGGTAGCGGCCGTAGGCGCGGTGGACCAGCATGCGCAGACGACGTTGGCGGGACTTTCGAGCGAGCCGAGCGCGGCGCTGCGTGCATTGGACGCGAATTTGCCGGCGCCGGGCTCCGAAAATAGTCCCGAGTTCCCCCCGAAAGCGGCGTCCTCGTCGCAATAGCGCAGAGCGCTGGATGCAGGAATGCCGGCGCGCCGACATGGTGTGATGCCTGACGTAACTGTGTAGTACCCCTCCCCCTCCCCCCTTTTTCCCGTAAGAGTGAGAGACAAAGGACTTAGCGGGAAAAAGTTTACAACCTCCTTGTGACGAGCAACCTGCGTCGGCGCGAGAGGCACGCCCGCTGTTTTTGTATCAAGGGGAAAGAAAGGGGTTACGGGCGAAATCCGTGTATCAAGGGGAAGCAAAGGACTTAGCGGGATTTGTGATGGTGGCGGGGAAGTAGCGAGGAGCGCGCAGGCAGAGAAGGATCGTCCCCAAAACATACAGCCAAGTATAACGCGCCTATTATCAAATGTCGACTAATATCTAAAGGGTATTCTATTCGAACAAGAGAACGGAATGAGTGGAACGCAGAATTCGAAACGCGGGAGGATGCCCCAGAGGCATGAACCCAAGACCCATCCTTGCAACCCAAGGATGGGGCACCCTCCGCGTTTTTGTGAGGAGTGATGAAGGACGGTACAGCATTCTTCGCGATTGCGGTCGCAAAGTGAAGGAGACGGTCAGCCGCCGGACGTTCACTTCTGGAAAAATCGGTCACATAGGCGCGCAGTCGCGGAACAAATGGGATAACGTTAGGGTAACTTAGCTTCTGAGAGCAACAGCAGACGCTGATTTGGCATCCGTTGAGATAAGTCCCTAATTCTTCAGCCGGAGAACTGCCATGACCCGACCCTGTCTCTTGCTGTCGCTTCTTCTTTGTGGATCGCCGTTCCTGACCGCGCAACAAAAACAAACCGTTCCTGCAAAAACCAGGACAGCGGCCGCTGCGCCGGTGGGAGCCCGCTCCGCTTCCGCGGATACACCCGAGAAACTACCGGTGCGCCGCGTAGTTCTTTATAAAAATGGCGTCGGGTATTTCGAGCACCTAGGCCGCGTCACGGGTAGCCAGGACGTGCACATTGATTTCACCAGCGCGCAACTGAATGACGTGCTGAAATCGCTGACGGTGCTCGACCTTTCTGGCGGGCGTATCACGGGAGTGGATTACAACTCCGAAGCGCCGCTGGCGCGACGGCTGGCGACGTTGCGGCTGGCACTGGGAGAAAGACCGACGCAGTCTGAGTTCTTGGGGGCCCTGCGCGGAGCGCGGATTGAGGTGCGCAGCGGCACCGGTGCGCCGATCGCCGGCAAGTTGCTGAGCGTAGAACGAAAAACGCGTTCCAGCACGACGTTCACCGTGGAGACCGACGAAATTTCGTTGATCACTGATAGCGGAGAAGTGCGCTCCGTCGATCTCAATCCTGCTACTTCGATACGCATACTTGATCACGATCTACAAGTGGAAGTGGGCCGCTATCTGGGGCTGGTGGCTTCGGCGCGGGACCAAGACGTGCGGCGCATGACGATTTCCGCTACGGGATTCGGCGAACGGAATTTGTATGTCAGCTATATCAGCGAAGTGCCCATATGGAAAACGACATACCGGATTGTGCTGCCGAATAAAGCGGACAAGAAACCGCTGCTGCAGGGTTGGGCGATTGTGGACAACACTGTGGGCGAGGATTGGGACAATGTGGAACTTTCGCTAGTAGCGGGCGCTCCGCACTCGTTCATCCAGCAGCTTTCGGAACCGTATTACGGGAGACGCCCGGTGGTGGCGCTGCCGGAAAACGTGCAACTGGCGCCACAGACGCATGGGGCAGCGCTGGTGGGAGGAAATGGGCGGCTGTCCGGGCAAGTGACAGACCCAAGCGGTGCTCTGGTGGTTGGTGCTGCGGTTCGTCTCCTGGATGAAAACAACGCCGTGGCTGCCACCACGAACACCGATTCGTCCGGTCAATATTCATTCTCTTCCCTTCCTGCCGGGCAATATAGCCTGGAAGTACAATCACCCGGCTTCAAAAATAATATTGTGTCGCAGTTGAACCTCAGTCCCGGTGAGAACCAGTTCAACAGCCAGCTCCAGGTTGGCAACTCAGCGCAGAGCATAATGGTCACCGGTGCGGCATCTACTGTGAACACCGAATCGGCAGAACTGTCGTCAACTGGCGGAGCCCTTCCCGGAGTAGCTAACCGTCCGCGGGTATCACATGGGTTCGGAAGTGGCGCGGGCGGAGGCGTAGGCGGTGGAACTTTTGCAGCTTCTCCGCCGCCGTCACCTTCCAATCTGGAGCTGGCCCGGGAAATGTCGGGGGCAGCGGCTAGTGGGCAGGGTCTTGGCGACTTGTTCGAATACAAGCTGAAAGACCGGGTGACGCTGAAGAAAAATCAATCGGCGCTGGTGCCCATCGCGCAAACGGATATCGCGGCGGAAAAGGTTTCGCTGTGGAGCAGTAGTGGCGGATCATCGGGCCGGCCGCTCCGCGCGTTGTGGCTGAATAACACCAGTGCGCTTACGCTGGATGGCGGAAGTTTCAGCGTACTTGAAAACGAGGTATTCGCAGGAGAGGGAATCACGGAGCCCATCAAGCCGGGGGAGCGGCGACTGCTGTCCTATGCGACGGACCTGGGCCTGTTGGTGGAAGTGCAGAAATCCAGCGAGCCGCAGCACGTCACGCGGGTGAAAATCGCGAAGGGGGTAATGACGCAAATCAGCGAACTTCACGAACGGACGGTGTACACCGTTCGCAACCAAGACGGTTCGGCGCGAGTGTTGGTGATCGAACAACCGGCACGGTTTGACGCGTCGCTCGCAAAAGGCACCAAAGAACCGGAAGAGCGCGCACCGGGGGTTTACCGCTTCCAGATTGACGTAGCTGCGAAGGCTACTGCTTCGCTGCCCGTGGAAGAGGTTCGCGTTCTGCAAAGCAATTTCCAGCTTGCGGATTTGAATGATGAGCAGATTGCCGTGTTTTCGAAAAATGGAGCGATCACGCCCGATATGGCGCAGGCTCTGCAGAAGATTGCGGAACAGAAGGCGGTGGTGAGCAAGCTGGAGCAGGACATGGAGGATCGCCAGAAAGACATTGACCGGATCGTGGCGGATCAGGCGCGATTGCGTGAAAACATGAAAGCGTTACGAGGCAGCTCCGAGGAGAAATCGCTGCTGCAACGCTATACGGGCGAACTGGATCAACAGGAAACACAACTGGATTCACTGCGCAAAACGATTCAATCGACAGAAACGCAGAGAGACAAGGCCAATGAAGAATTGGAAAACATGATCGCTAACGTCCAATTGGAAGCGAGTTTTTAGGGGATCGTGAGCCCGAGACCTCGTTGGGCGAAGGGTGGAGGGTCAAGCCCTGGGGTGAGGTTCCACGAGCGAGTTCGGCAGAATCCTCGGAACGCCAATCTCCTGATTGGCGAGGGACGGCACGGTGGGAATTCCAAAGATGGCTGAGGATGGGAATAAGGATGAGAATTCCGAGAGGGTGAATGGGTGGAGACGCAGGAAAAATTCTTGATGGAAGAGAAAGACTCGAGGGAAGGAAATCCCAAGAGGGCCAATCTGGAGATTGGCGATCCCGGGGGGTGGCATAGCCGGGGATATTTGCCGCACTTTGAGGGTGCGGAGATGACGCAGCACGTGACGTTTCATCTGGCGGACAGTCTTCCGAAAGCCGCGCAAAAACGTATGGAACTCAAGCTGAAGACTCTGCCTATGGAGAAGCAGGAAGTGGAACGGCGGAAGCGGGTGGAGGAATGGGTTGACGCGGGACACGGATCCTGCCTACTCCGCGAGTCAGGCATCGCTGCGATGGTGCAGGGCTCGTTCCTAAAGTTCGATTCGGAGCGTTACCGCTTGCTGGCCTGGGTGGTTATGCCGAATCACGTGCATGTGCTTTTCCAGCCAATGGATGGGTGGACGGTGGCGAAGATTGTGGCTTCGTGGAAGAAGTTTACAGCGCGGAAGATATGCGAAACACGGCGGAAGAGTGGCGAAGAGCCGCTTGTGCCCGGAGTTTCAGGACGCCAATCGGGAGATGGGCATCCCCGGCCGGTGTGGCACCGGGAGTATTGGGACCGTTACATCCGAGAATGAGAGGCATTTCTTGCAGGCGGTTGAGTATATCCGTTTGAATCCGGTGAAAGCGGGGTTGGTGGAGGCGGCTGAGAATTGGAAATGGAGTAGTGTTTATTTAGAGGGCTAAGACGCCAATCGAAAGAGATTGACGGGAGAAGGACGGCGGGGACTTCAGAAGTAAAACGAAGGATGGGAGAACCCAAGACGCCAATCGGGAGATTGGCGTTCCCGGGATCAACGAAGCGGAAACCGAGCCGAACACATCGACTCTGCACTCGCGAGTGTTTGCGGGATTTCAAAAGTACCTGTACCAGCCGTTGGCGTGACAGTTGTTCCGTGGCCAAAGCCCATAGGCTGTTAAGTGGGAAGCCTAGGAGGCTGAAGCCGAGTTGGTTTATCGAATTGCGCGGCACGACTGAAGTCGTGCCCTCCCGGTTACGTTGGATTTGACGGAACGAACCTCACCGATTTGCGAAACCCGGTTTCTGCAGTTTAATTTGAGGCTACTCGTAGCGGAGGGCTTCGACGGGGTCGAGCTTGGCGGCTTTCATGGCGGGCCAGACGCCGAAGATCAGGCCGATGCTGATGGAGATGGTGATGCCGGCGAAGGCGGCCCAGAGAGGCACCACGCCGGGCCAGTTCAAGGCTAGGCGAATGAGCAGGACCAGAGCGAAGACGAGGATGAGGGCCAGGATGCCGCCGGCACCGGTGAGGGTCATGGCTTCGAGCAGGAATTGCCAGACGATATCTCTGCTTTTTGCGCCGATGGCTTTGCGCACGCCGATTTCGCGGGTGCGTTCGGTAACGCTGACGAGCATGATGTTCATCACGCCGACGCCGCCAATGAGCAGGCCCATGGAACTGAGAGCGACCATCACGACGTAAACCATCAGCATGATTTTGTGGAACTCGGCGACTTCCTGTTCGGCGGTGGCGATCGAGAAATTATCCTTGCCGCCGTAGCGGATGTTCCGGCGACGCTCGAGGACTTCGCGAATCTGGTCGACGGCTTCGTCGAGCTTGTTGGGATAAGCTTGGGCGCGCATCTGGACTTCGTCGGCGGTGGGAAAAACTTTTTTGAAAGTGTTGAAGGGAATGAGAACGCGGCGATCTTCATCGCCCATGCCGAATCCGCCCTTGGGCTTTTCCACGACACCAACGACCTGGAAGTCCGAACCGTCGATCATCACGTCTTTGCCGATGGGATGGCCTTCGGGAAACAAAACCGGGGCAACGTTTTCGCCGAGCATGACGACTTTTTCCTTGTGGAGGTCGTCACCTTCACTGATGAAGCGGCCATCGATCGTGGAGGCATTGGCGTAAACGGTGCCGAAATTGGACTGCACACCACGAAAATCGATGGCGGAAACGGAGCCCGCTTTGGTGCGAATGGTATGAGGATGGTCCCAATCGGTCTGCAGGAAGGCGGTGACCTGCTTGACGGCGGGGCAGGAGGCCTGGATGGCCTTGGCGTCGTCGAGGGTGAGAGGTTTGCGCTGAATTTCTTCGAGAGGCGGAGGACCACCGTGGCGGCCTTGATCCCACTTGGTGATGAAGGCGGTGTCCGCACCGTACTGGTTCACGTTTTCCTGAATTTTTTGGTCAAAGCCGGTGAGGAGAGCAGCGACGAGCATGATGACGCTGACGCCGAGAACCACGCCGAAGACGGTGAGAGCGCTACGCAATTTGTGATTGCGGAGCGTGTCCATGGCCTGTTTTAAGTTTTCGCCATACGCTTGCGCCATAGTTACGCCTCACCCATCCGCTCTTA
Source organism: Candidatus Acidiferrales bacterium (assembly GCA_963759275.1). Lineage (GTDB taxonomy): Bacteria > Acidobacteriota > Terriglobia > Acidiferrales > UBA7541 > Acidiferrum. The sequence goes on from CAVWYZ010000012.1 coordinate 189,836, forward strand.
ACGCTTCAATTGGATCCAACTTCGCGGCCCGCATGGCCGGGAAAATGCCGAAGAACAGGCCCACGGCAGTGGCCAAACAGAGAGAGAGAATGACTGCCGTGAGGGGCATCTCCATGGGGAAGGTGAACATGCCCTTCACCAAAAGAACAATCAGATAAGCGCCGATGATGCCGATCATTCCACCGGTGGCCGCAAGTACCGAGGATTCCAATAAGAACTGCAGGAGGATATGGCGCTTGCGGGCCCCGACGGCGCGGCGCAGACCGATCTCGCGAGTACGTTCGGTAACGCTGGCGAGCATGATGTTCATGATGACGATGCCGCCGACAACGAGGAAGATGCTGACGAGAGCCATGGCGACGAAAGCGAGATTGCCGGTGAGGTCGTGCCAAAGAGCCATGATGGAATCGGAGCCGAGGATGGCGAAGTTGTCGGGAGCGTCGTACGGGAGATGGCGCCACGCACGCATGTACATACGAGCTTCATCTTTGCTGGCCTGAATTAATTCTGCGCTGGGAGCCTGGACGAAAATAGTGACCCAATCACTACCGGTGTGAAAGCCCTTCTGGAAGGTGCTGATGGGCATGATCATGTAATTGTCTTGGGACTGGCCGAAGGCGCTGCCCAGAGGTTCCGCGACGCCGACGACCTGGTAGGTGTGGGTCTGCACGCGAATGGTTTTGCCGATGGGATCTTCGTTGGGAAAGAATTTATCCACGAGGTCGGGGCCGATGAAGACGACGTCGGAGCGGTGCTCTTCGTCGGAGGGCGTGATAAAGCGGCCTTGGGCGACGTCGAGGTTGCGGACGTCGGCGAAGTTGGGAGAGGTGCCCATCACGTCGGTATTTTCCATGATGGCGTTGCCACTTCTGGTTTGAAAATTGCGATCTTCTTCGGCGGAGATGGCGGTGGCCACCTTCATGCTGTCTCGGAGGCGCTCAAAATCATCCATTTCGATAAGGGGACGCTTTTGCGCTTTAATGAACTCATCCTGGCTGGTAATGATGCCGAAGCGGTCGATGATGTAGACGTTGGCACCCAAGTTGGCGACGCGCTGTTCGACGTATAGGTTGAGGCCGGTGATCATGCTCATGACGACGACGAGGGTGAGCACCGCCAGGATCACACCGAGAAGGGTGAGGAAGCTGCGCAGTTTGTGAGCGCGCATCGAGTCCAGGGCGAGCTTGAGGGTTTGCGCGAAGGTGCGCCAAGCACGACGCTGCCGCTCCCAGCGGGACAATTCCCCCTTGGCACGAACGAGCGTTGCGGTTGTGACGCCCCCAAGGGGCACTACACCCATGCTGATCTCCGTTGCTTACAAATACGCTCGCGCGGGCACGTTTGTTTCCGGCGGGCGGACGAAATCCCCACATTTAGACGCGCGGCAGGCAGGTCCTTCTCTGCGATTGGGAGGTTCGACCTCAAGTTAGAAGGTAACTTGGGGAGTCGAGGATGTCTGTGACCGCTCGCGAGAATACTGAGAAAGGCTGTGAAGGCCTGCGTTGGGCCCGAGTCTCATAGCGACTGGGCTGTAACTTGATTATAGCAAATGGGTTGGGGGGCTGCGCAGGAAGAGCGGGCTTGGTGGCTATTCGTACCGCAGTGCTTCGACGGGATCCAGCTTGGCGGCTTTCATGGCAGGCCAGACGCCAAAGATCAGGCCAATGCTGACGCTAACCGCGACCCCGGTAACCGCCGCCCAAACCGGGACGACGCCCGGCCATTTCAAGGTGAGGCGGATGAGCATCACGAGGGCGTTGACCAGCACCAAGGCTAACAGGCCGCCGGCACCAGTCAGGGTCATGGCCTCCAGAAGGAACTGCCAGGTAATGTCGCTTTGTTTGGCGCCGATGGCCTTGCGCACGCCGATCTCGCGGGTGCGCTCGGTCACGCTGACGAGCATGATGTTCATGACACCGATGCCGCCGACCAGCAGGCCGACGGAACTGAGAACGACCATGGCCAGGGCCACTTTGTCGACGATCTGGTGGAAGAGTTCGACCTGTTCCTCGGCCGTGGAGATGGAGAAATTGTCTTTGGTGCCAAACGGGACTTTCCGGCGGCGCTCCATGACTTCGCGAATCTGATCTTTGGCCTGCGCGAGCATGCCGGGATAGGCTTCGGCGCGGATGTTGACGTCGTCGGCGTCTGGATAGATTTTCATGAAGCTTTTGTAGGGAACGAGAACGCGACGGTCTTCTTCGTCAGCGCCGAATCCGCCTTTGGGCTTTTCCAAGACGCCGATGACTTGGTACGCGGAGCCGTCGATCATGGCATCTTTGCCGATCACGTGCCCGTCTGGGAAAAGGACAGGGGCGACACTTTCGCCGATGACCACGACCTTTTCTCTGTGAATATCATCGCCATCGCCGATGAAGCGACCTTCTTTCATGGTGGCGTTGGCGTAGACCTGGCCGAAAGCGGCCTGGACTCCGCGGAAATCGATGGCGGTGACTTCGCCAGCGCTGGTGCGGATGATGTGGGTGGTATCCCAACGAGGCTCAACCCAAGCAGTGGCGCTTTTAACGGCAGAGCAGCGCTCTTCGATGGCGACGGCATCTTCCGGAGTTAGCGGCTTGCGCAATTTCTCTTCGAGCGGAGGCGGACCGTTGCGGTGCTGCTCCCATTTGCTGATGAAGACGGTGTTCGCGCCAACCTGGTTGATTTGCTCTTCGACCTTGCGGTCAAAACCTGTAATCAGGGCGGAGACCAGCATGATGACGCTGACACCGAGCACCACGCCAAACACGGTGAGCGCACTGCGCATTTTGTGGGTGCGGAGCGTGTCCATCGCCTGCCGGAGGTTTTCACCGTATGCCTGGGCCATGGCGGTTCCTAGGCCTCCGCTCGCAAGGCTTCAATGGGGTCCAGTTTCGCGGCGCGCATGGCCGGGAAGATGCCGAAGAACAGGCCGACGGCAGTAGCGAGTAGAAGCGACAAGATGACGGCGCTGATGGGCATATCCATAGGGAAGGAAAAGACGGTTTTAACGAAGACCACGATTACCACGGCGGTGAGAATGCCGATCAAGCCGCCGGTTGCGGCGAGCAACGCGGACTCAGTGAGAAACTGCAGAAGGATATGCTGCTTCCTTGCTCCCAAGGAACGGCGCAGGCCGATTTCACGGGTTCGTTCGGTGACGCTGGCCAGCATGATATTCATGATGACGATTCCGCCGACCACAAGAAAGACGCTGACGAGGGCCATGGCGACGAACGCCAGATTTCCCGTCAACTGATTCCACAGATCCATGATGGAATCAGAGCCGAGAATCCCGAAATTATCGGGGTCGTTGTAAGGAACGTGGCGCCAAGCGCGGAAGAGCATGCGAGCTTCCTCTTCGGCGGACTGCATGGACTCGGCGTTCGGAGCTTGCACGAAGACGGCGAGCGAATCGTCCTGCTTGTGCCAGCCTTTCAAGTAGGTGCCGAGAGGAAGAAGGAGATAGTTATCCTTTGAGCGGCCTAAGGCGCTACCGATTCGCGCACCGACGCCGATGACTTCATAGGTGTGGGTATCGGCACGCACGGTTTTGCCGATGGGATCGACATTGGGAAAGAATTTTTCAGCGAGGTCGGCGCCGATGAAGGCAACTTCGGAGCGGTGGTCGTCGTCGGCCTGCGTGATGAACCGGCCCTGAGCGATTTCGAGATTTTCAATTTCGGCATAGTTAGAGGTGACGCCAATGACCTGGGTGTTGTCCAGAAGCGTGTCGCCACTGCGGGTTTGCGCATTCTGGCGATCGTAACCAGCCACTTGCTTGGCGATCTGGGTGGTATCGCGAAAGCGTTCGAATTCTTCGACGGTGATCAGCGGGCGTTTTTGGGCTTTGACCCATTCATCTTCACTGGTGATGATGCCAAAGCGGTCGATGACGAAGACGTTCGCACCCAAGTCCGCAACCTTGTCCGCAATGTATTTGTTGAGCCCGGCGATGACGCTCATGACGGAGACCAAGGTGGCGACCGCTAAAATCACGCCGAGAAGCGTAAGGAAGCTGCGGAGTTTATGAGCGCGAAGAGAATCCAAAGCCAGCTTGAGGGTCTCGACAAAGGAAACCCAGTTGCTGGCAAAGCCCTGGGACTTTTTCGCGGCAGGCTTCGCGCCTTCGCGCCGCAGATCGGGCGCATCCGCGAAGTTCTCCAAAGAGGTTATACCCAAGCCGAGTTCACCTCAGGGCAAGTGCTTTGTTGAGACAATACACTTATTTTTATGATTGGCAAGATTACTTCCTGGTCCCTTTTGCGTTCCGCCCCGGGTCTGTGTACCCTCGAAGATTCTAGCGCCGTGCGCCCAACGGTGAGAATAACGAAGCTGTTTTTGTAAGACAAACCCAGAGGCTCGCGCATCAATCAATCCATATGGCTTTCTTTTCGAGTGTTCGCCACAGGTCATTCCGTTTGCGATTCTCTTTTCCGGATACGTTGAAGCTAACGGTCCTGCTGGGCGTCTTGCTGGCCTATATTCCCTTGGCGATTCCTCAACAGCCGTCCGACGATACGGCTGCCGCCGGTCCCTCCGACTTTTTCGGCCGGGTGATCGCCAACCAGAAGAAAAGTGAGATTGTCCTGGATGATTACGCGCGCACCCAGCGAGTGGAGAAACGAAGGACCGGTAGCGACCGGGATCCCTGGAATATCGCGTGTTGGCGGCTGTTTCCGATGGGGACCGGAGTATACAAAATTGCGTTGGGACCGGACGGCAAGCCGAGTGACGGGGATGGTTATCGAAGCGAGTTGGAAAAACTGGAAAAATATCTGGCGTGGGTCGTTGAGGACGGCCTTTCCCAGAAGGAAGCCTATGCCCGAGCGGAGCACAAACGGAAAGAACGATTCGAGTTGATGGACGCAACGCACGAGGCCTTTCGTTTCACGCTGGAAGGGAAGGAAACGCGCGGGAATCGTACGCTGCTGCGGTATGCGATGACGCCGAATCCTTCGTATAAGCCGACGTCGCGCAATACCGTTCTGTTCACCAAGGTGCGCGGGACGATCTGGATTGATGAGCAATCGAATCAACTAGCAAAAGTGGAAGGTTCAGTGACGGAAGATTTTTCGATCGGCTTATTTTTGGCGAGGGTCTACAAGGGCAGCCATTTCATGCAGGAACGGTATGAGATTGCGCCCGGCGTTTGGGAGCCGACGTTCGAGCAATACGATTTTGACGGACGCAAATTCGTGGTGGCGTTTTCGATCCACGAACGCACGTTCTACTTCGATTACAAGCGAGTGGGGCCGCCGAAAGAGGCGCTCGAGGTTGTACGTGCCGAATTGAGCAATTTGTCGGGCCAGACGACGTCGAGGTAAGGCACCTCCGCTACACTGAGAGAAGAGCAACACCCCGCCGAGCTCAGGAGCAACCCATGAAATTTGCCATAGCGTGCCTCGGTTCTTTCCTATTGTTCACCGTAGCCGCTGCGCATGCGCAATCACCGGATGCCGGCAGCAGCACACCAAGCACTGCGAAACCCGCGGATGGACAGGCCGCTACGCCCGCGAATGCCGCCACGGATAAGAAGAAAGCGAAGAAGGTCTGGACGAACGAGGATATGGGTTCGGTAAAAGGCGGTGTTTCGGTAGTGGGGGACGGCCATTCTTCGTCAACAAGCAGCGAAGAGAAAGAGCCCAGCGGCGGGGACCAGGTTCATCGAAAGCAGATTGAGAATTACCGCAACCAGATCCAGCAATATCAGAATCAGATTCAGGCCATCGACAAGCGCATCGCACAACTGAAGAACTTCAAGGGAGAAAACACCAGTCCCTCTGGCGGCATTAACATCAATCAGGGCTATAACATGGTGCCGGTGGAGGACCAGGTGAAGCAGCTTGAGGAGAAGAAGAAACAGTTGGAAGCGAAAATCGAAGACACAGAAAACGATGCGCGCAAGAATGGAATTGATCCCGGGGAGCTGCGCTAGCGCGCCAGGCGGGTTGACCGGCTCGAGGGTCAATCAAGAGCTTGTAAAGATGTTCCGGGCCTTGTCCGCGAAAAGTTTCTGCATCGAATGGCAACTTTCCTCTGTCTTTCTGTCCGCACAAGAGTAGAATCCGCCGCATCAGGCTGTGGTGGCCTATTGTTAACGGAGGTGGTCGATGGGTCGGATCGACTTCTTCCTGGGTGCCCTTGTGTGTTGTCTGGTCTTCCCCGGGTGTACCCCAGGATTCTCGGGTTCAGCAAGTCTGACAACATCCACAGTCGATTTAAGTGGTTCGATATTTTCGGAAGGCGCCAATCTGCGGATTGCGCGCGCGGACGTGGTGCTCTGTGATGAAGGCGGGGCACCGCTTCAAGAGAATACTCCGGACGACTCAGGGGATTTTTCATTTCAGGGGCTGCGGCCGGGTCATTACGTTCTGCGGGTAACCGCACCGGGGTATCAGCGAAGCGAGTTGCACGTAGATCTGAGCTACACGTCGCAGCGTGGTCTGATGGTTTCGCTAAAACCGGAGCGGCCTGTAGGACCTGACGGTCCCGAAAGGGAAACCATCTCGGCTCACGAACTGGCAATGCCGGAGAAGGCGCGGGTATTTCTCGCCAGTGGAAAGAAAAAACTGTACGCGGAGAAAAATGCTCAGGGTGCGCTGAGCGATTTTCAGTCGGCGACCCAGCAGGCTCCGACATTTTACGAAGCGTATTATCAAGCGGGCATGGCGTACCTGTCTTTGACTAATCCTGGTGAGGCAGAAAAGCAGTTTCGCAAAGCGGTGGAGATCAGCGGGCAAAAGTATGGAGACGCAGACATTGCGCTGAGCACATTGCTGTTGCACCGCAACCAGGTAAATGAGGGCGAGTCGCTGCTTCGCAAGGGACTAGCCGCGAACCCCAATTCGTGGCCGGGTCAATTTGAGCTGGGAGAACTGGAAGTATCCCGCGGGCACATGGAAGCTGCGCTGGCAGCAGCGAAAAAGGCGGAGGAACTGGCACCGGAACAGCCGGTCGTCTACCGGTTGATGGCGGTCATACTATTACGTCAGAAGAATTACCCTGCGCTCGTATCTGCGCTCGATTCCTACATTGCATTGGATCCGGATAGCCCGGCGGGGGTGAGGGCCAAGGAATTGCGGACGCAGGCGCAACGTGAAATACGCGAGGCCAAGGAAGCGGCGGTGGCTGTTAAGTAAAAGCGAACTTCGCAGTGAATCGAAGCTCAGTGGACGCTGTAACGGTCGGATTCGTCGGTGGCGTCGTAGACGTATTGCACGTTGACAGGGTGGTTGCCTTTGCTATCGGTCACGTGAACGGTTTCAATGAGCTGCTTACCGTCAGCAGAAAGTTCATAGGTCCTGCTGACCTTGCCGTTGTGCGCGCCTTTTTCATCGGTGACCAACTTCTTGTTGTCCCAGCGCGCCGCGACCTCCTTGAAGTCTGGATCCTTTTGCTTTTCTATTTTGCGACCGTCGGTGACGAAGGAAGTACGATGCTCGCGGTCATCGGAAAGCAGCACTTCGGGATCGTTGTCGAATTTCTGGGAAAGTTGCATCTCTCGCGGAGGATTCACAAAATCGCCCATGCTGTCGGAAATGTCTCCCCCCTCGGGCCGGGGATAGCTGCCGCCACCCATGCCGGGCCAACCTACGCCGACGCGTGGCCCGCCATAGCCGCCGCCTCCGTTGCCACGATTCGAGTTATCGGCATCGTGGGATTGCCGGAGCTTGGCGCGCCCGTCGTCGCTCTCGTCCTTATTGAAGGTCCAATGACCGAAAATATTTTTGCGCGGCTGCACCTCGGGCTTTTTCGGTGGAGGTGGCGGGGCGGGCGCCGTGGGGTCCGCAGGAGGGGGCGTGAGCGGCCCGGGGGGCGCCTGAGCGCAAAGCAGACCGCAGGCGAGCAGGGAAGTGGCGCCCATCATCAAGAATTTAGCCACGTGCTTCATCGTCTTACCTTCCTCTGAATGCCGCGGGCGGGTTATTCCGGGTATTCCCCAATTACGATGCGAAAGTTCCCGCGGCAAATCTCCAATGCCATGTGAGATTCTCCCGTCCGGTTAAAGGCTGCTTTGCCGGATTGTCCTCCAGCCCGGTTATAGCAGCCAGTGATCCAAGTCGCGAGCCCGCTCGAGCAGTGCAAGCGCGCCCAATTCGCGGAAGCGCTTGGCACGCAATCGGTAATCGAATTCCCTCTTTGAGAGGATCGCCATGAAGGGGACGCGCGCACTTTTTGCAGCCAGGGCGTCGTCGATGTTGTCGCCGACGTAAAGCGCGGTTTTTGGGTTGCGACCCGCTAGAATAATGCGCAAACCTTCGGGGCTGGGTTTCTTTTTCGCATCATCCATGGTGATGATGGTGCGGAAGGAGCGCGCCGCCGGCCATTTGTCGAAAGTCCATGTGAATTCCTGACGGGTTCTACCGGTGAAAAGATTAAGCTCGCGCTTGGCGGCCCAGCGCTGAATTAGTTTGGCCGTCACCAGCAGTTTTTCTTTCATCACGTTGCCGGGCTTTCCGTTGCGGCCCCAGTAGAAGGGCGAAAACGCCAGGCGGGCTTCGTCGTAGGTTGTCGGCACACCCAAGGAGGTAGCCCAGCGCGAGACCATCATCCAGTCGTCGTTGTTTCCCGGCATCCGTTTCCATTCGTGGAATTCCGCCCAAGTGGGTTTTTTGCCGGTGAGATGCTGGATAGTTTGCAGCCCGGAACGCCAGTAGGTTTCGCGGACATCGACGAGCACGCCGTCGACATCGAAGATCAGAATTTTTGGATCCAGCTTGGGAGCTACAACACCCTTCCTGACAGTTTTCGGCACGATCAATGGTCCTTTCTGTTTCTTCCAGTGTACCTGCAAGGAGCCAAATCGTGACGCTCCGGAGGAATCGCCGCAGCGTTTAGGCACGGAACGGATGAATCGCTGTTAAGACGGGAGCCCTGCGCGAGGGCGCATAAGCTTGGTTCGGCAGTGCTTTTTTTAGGGTGCCAACTGTTGCGGAGTGGACTGTACGCCGCTGTGTGTAAAGTGAAACTGAATCAGCCAATCGCTGGCGACACTGTGTCCATCCGCTTCTGGAGGCGTGAAAACCCAGCGACGCGCGGCGTTCAATGCTAGATCCGCGAAGTAATGGCTGGGGCCGGCATTGTCGAGGGTCGCTTCCGAAACATTTCCCGCTGCATCTACATGAACCTTTACGCCGACACGCACGGTGCCTTGAATCGTGGAGAGCGCCTTGGCGGAGGCCTGCGGCTCTACTTGGTCTAAGACATCGCCTTTACTGGCGGAACCACTGGAGACTTTGGGGGAGGCTGGGGAAGGCGGGCTGCTCAGCTTGCCAGCGGGCGGCTGCGCGGCGTTGTCCGATGCTGGGGCCACGGCCGCAGATGTTGTCGGCGCGGGCGAAGGCTTTGGCTCGGAAGGCGTCGCAGGCGGGCTGCTGACGGCACTTGCGCTTCGATCGCTCGGGGTGGAGTTTGTCGCAGGAGCGGACTGGGGCGGGCTAGCCTTGGCGGACAACGGCGCACTTTGCTGCGGCTTCGCGGCACTTACTTGCCGTGCTCCGCGATGGCCGAAAACGAAGGGGAGCAGGATTAAGGCGATCAGAACGAGCAAACCCGCGAACAAAGGAATCGCATAGTTTGGAAGCACTACGGTTTGTGGCGGGACTCCCTCTTCGCGTGGGGGTGTGCGGTGCGCGGGCGTGCGTGTGGCGGGCGCATACGGCTGTTTGGCTAGCGGAACGGCGGGCTCGTGCGAGAGTGAGACGTCCAAGGGGGATAGGGTGGCCACGGGCGTTGGCGATGGCGTGGATGTAGCGATTGCGGCGTGGACCGCGGCGGATACAGCTGCTGAGCGCGCGCTGGAGCCGGCTCCCGCCGCCACGGACCTGGCCGCAGCGGCAGGATTCAAGCGTTCGGCGATGGTCGCGCTGGTCCAACGCAATGCGGGATCGCGACGCAAAGTGTTGCGCGCAATCTCCAGAAAGGGCGGGCGCATCGCCGCGGGAATAATCGGTTCGGCTCGTTCATTGAAGGGAAGTACGGCGGGTTGTTGCGTGAAGGCTTCCACCAGAGTTACGCCGAAAGACCAAACGTCGGCGGCCGGAGTATAAGGCGAATCGGGAAGCTCGGGCGCATCGTAGGCGCTGCGTTCGCGCCGCATTTCGCGCGGCTCGCCCACGAGATAAATGGTGTCGGCGGATAGCTTGAGCAAATCGCCATGCGCGAGGATATTGGAAGGCTTGATGTGCCCGTGAGTGAAGTTGTTGGAGTGAAGATAAAAGAGCACATCGGAAACGGCATTGAGCATCTCGCGCGTTTCGTCGGCGGTGAGAGCGCGGTGGGGAAGTACTTGGGCGAGATTTTCCTCGGCGTATTCGGTAGCGACGTAGAGGAGATCCATGTCCTCAATGCGGCAGAGCCCCGCGCCGAGGATACGAATCAGATTCGGATGATTGAGTTGGGCGGTGTTGTTCCACGCGGCAATTTGTTGGTCGCGATTGGCGATGTCGGCGGAAACAAATTTGATGGCGACCTGGCGCGGTTCAGGGTCGTGGGATTCCGCGAGGAACACGACGCTATGGTCGGTGCTGCCCAGATAACGCTGCAGTTGATACTTGTGGTCTGCGACCTGACCTTCCCATTGCTTCCACATATCGCTCATGCGGCACCTCTCACACGAAATGCGGGGCCGTCCGTCAACGCTATACCCTGTTGCAGGGCGCGCGGCCACCGGAGTCACTGCCAGGCGTCTGGGATTATCGATGCCAACGGAGATATACAGGCGCCAGGGGCCGGGCGCTCGTGGTTCTCATTCTGCATTCTGCCACGAATTACGAGGCAGAGAAGCAAATTAGATGTTAATCGTTTCGAGGCGCGGGGTACTACCCGAATTACCGCTGGATTTGATTGATTTTGCAGGATGGGCTGCGCCAGCCTATAATTCGCCGAACCGATGCCCCTGACCTCCGGAACAAAAATTGGACCTTACGAAATTGGTTCGCTGCTCGGCGTGGGCGGGATGGGAGAAGTGTATCGCTCGCGCGACAGCAAGCTGGGACGCGAGGTGGCGGTAAAGGTCTTACCGCCCGCGTTGGCCGGCGATCCTGAAAGATTGGCGAGATTTGGACGCGAAGCGAAAGTGCTGGCGTCCCTCAACCATCCCAATATTGCGGCGATCTACGGATTGGAAGACTCCGGATCGAGTCACGCGCTGGTGATGGAACTGGTGGAAGGGCCAACGCTGGCGGATCGAATCAAGGCTGGGCCGATCCCGGTGGATGAGGCGCTGCCCATCGCAAAACAGATTTGTGATGCGCTGGAGTATGCGCACGAGCGAGGGATCGTACATCGCGATCTGAAACCCGCGAACATCAAGGTTACACCGGAAGGGACGGTCAAAGTTCTCGACTTCGGGCTTGCGAAAGCTCTGGAGAACGAGACGGCCTCGGCGGACATTTCCAGTTCTCCGACAATGAGTCGCTTGGCAACGCAAGCCGGCATGATCTTGGGTACGGCAGCGTACATGTCACCGGAGCAAGCGCGAGGCAAACCGGCGGATCGTCGCGTGGACATATGGGCGTTTGGCTGTGTTTTTTACGAAATGCTGACGGGGAAGATGGCGTTCAACGGAGAGACCGTTTCCGACACGCTGGCTTCGATTATCAAGGAAGTGCCGGACTGGACGCAGTTGCCTTCGAATACTCCCGTGAGAGTTCGCGTGCTGGTGCAGCGTTGCTTGCAGAAGGACGGGCGGCAGCGGTTGCAGGCCATTGGTGATGCCCGCATCGCAATTGATGAAGTGCTTTCCGGTGCCGAGGATCCGATTTTTGCGAAAGCAGCGCCGCAAAGCACCGCGCCTGAGCAATCCCGGATTCCCGCGTGGCGTCGCGCGCTCCCGTGGATTCTGGCTGCGTCGATGGCGCTGGCTTTTCTGCTTACGGTGGTTGCGCTGCGTCGCGCTTCCTCCTACTCGGGCGGACGGCCGGTGGTGCTGAGTTTGGCGATGCCAGCGGACGAGAAGTTTGCTACGGGCAACGGGCCAGCCTTTGCGATTTCTCCGGATGGTTCGCGCCTGGCGTATGTGACGGCGGGAGTGGGCTCGGATCTGGTGGGACACCTTTACCTTCGCGACTTCGACAAGCCGGCAGCGGTGCGCCTGGAAGGAGCGGGAATCGCATCTAGTCCCTTTTTCTCGCCGGACGGCGAATGGATCGGGTTTTTCAGCGAAGGGAAATTAAAAAAGATTTCTGTGCGAGGTGGAGCGCCAGTTACGCTGTGCGACGTGTCTGCGTATCGAGGAGCAGCGTGGGGCGAAGACGACACCATTATTTTCCCGACGCAGTTCACCAGCGCGCTGTATCGTATTCCTGCCTCCGGCGGCACGGCACAACCGGCAACGCACCTGGATGCCAGTCGCGCGGAGACCACGCAACGGTGGCCGCAATTCCTTCCCGGTGCAAAGGTGGTACTGTTCACCGCCTCGTCGAACAATAATTATTATGGGAACGCGCGCGTGGAAGCCGCGCCGTTGGACAGCGGGATCCCCAAATTGTTGGTGGAGAATGCATATTTTGGGCGATACCTTCCCGGCGGATATCTTGCATACGTTTCCGAAGGCACACTTTTCGTGGCGCCGTTCGATGCCGATGCGCTAAAAATCACGGGAACCGCGATTCCAGTGCTGCAGGGAGTGGATGCTGATTTGTCCAACGCGGGCGTGCAGTTGGCGATATCCGACAATGGAACAGCGGTGTACACGTTGGGCGGCTCATCCAGCCAAAGCATGAATATTGTGGTGCTGGACCGCAAAGGGCAAAGCAACGTGCTGCTGAAGGATGTGGCCGACGCTTCTTCGCCGCGCTTCTCGCCGGACGGAAAGAAATTGGCGTTTGAAAAGGGCTCCGGTGGCGTGTGGGTCTATGACATCGCGCGCGGCACGACTACGTCGGTCACGACGGTGCCCGGTGCCAACTATCCGATCTGGACCCCCGACGGGCGGCGGCTGACGTACTCCTACTTCCCGACCAATTCCGGAAAGGCGATTGGCCAGCGACTGTATTGGAAGAATGCGGATGGGACGGGGGAAGAAGAAGCGTTATCTCCGGAGACGGTGGAGAATTCCTACGCGTCCGCGTGGTCGCCCGACGGGAAAACGCTGGCGTACATGAGAAGTTCGCTGAAGAACGGTACCTGCTGCGACATTTGGACGATTACGCTGGATGCGCAGGGTAAGCCGATGGAGCCACAACTCTTCATGGACTTGAGCGCCGCGAAAGGATTCGCTTCGCCGAGCCCAATGTTCTCGCCCGACGGACACTGGCTGGCATATGCAGCAGTGCAATCGGGGCTGCCCCAAGTGTTTGTGGTTCCGTTCCCCGGACCTGGAGGGAAGTGGCAAATCTCGACGAGCGGGGGTTTGGAGCCACACTGGTCGAAGAGCGAGCACGAACTGTTCTATGCAAACAGCACGATGTTAATGGTGGTGCCGTACAGCGTCGAGAAGAACGTTTTTCAAGCTGGCACGCCGCAACTGCTAACGCAAGATCATATTGAAATGCGGGCTCCGTATACCTCGTACGACGCAGCGCCGGATGGCCAGCATTTTGTGGCCTTCCAATTTCCGGGCGGCCGGCCGGCGGTTTCCCCGGAGCCAACGGTGGTGCTGAATTGGCTGGACGACGTGCGGCGCCAGGTCGCATCGGGCCAATCTGGAGCGGCGAAGTAGCGGGCGAGCCGCTGGCGACGCTGTGCAGGCCTTGCTACACTTCCCTCATTAAGCGTGATTGCGTTGTGAAGGAACTTGCATGCCCTCATTTGCCGGTGTGGATTTCATCGATTTCGATTCCCAACTGAATGACGAAGAAAAGCTGGTGCGGCAGACGGCGCGGCAGTTTGTCGACAACGAGGTGGTGCCGATAATCGAGAAGCACAGCCGCGAAGCCACGTTTCCGATGCATCTGGTGCCGCAACTTGGCGAGCTTGGATTTTTTGGCGCCAACCTGGAAGGGTATGGTTGCGCGGGGATGTCCAATACCGCGTACGGATTGGTGATGCAGGAGTTGGAGCGCGGAGATTCCGGGTTGCGCAGCTTTGCTTCGGTGCAAAGCGCTCTGGTGATGTATCCGATCTATACATTTGGCAGCGATGCGCAGAAGGAAAAGTGGCTGCCGCGCTTGCGGGCGGGCGAAGCCATCGGTTGTTTCGGACTGACGGAGCCACAGTTCGGCTCTAATCCGGGGGGAATGCTGACGCGAGCGGTGAAAAAGGGAAGCGGCTACGTACTGAACGGCGAAAAGATGTGGATTACGAATGGGTCGCTCGCGGATGTGGCGGTGGTCTGGGCGAAGTGCGAAGACGAGAAAGTGCGCGGGTTCCTGGTGGAGAAAGGAGTGCCGGGATTCAAGGCCTGGGATGTACACGGAAAATGGTCGCTACGCGCTTCAGTGACTTCCGGGTTGGCGTTGAGCGATTGCCATGTCCCCGAGGAAAATTTACTCCCGGGTGTTACCGGCTTGCGCGGCCCGTTGAGTTGCTTGAATCAGGCGCGATACGGGATCGGATGGGGAGCGATTGGCGCGGCGATGGCTTGCTACGACACGGCGCTGCAATACGCAAAGACGCGGAAGCAGTTTGCGAACAAGCCGATTGCGTCGCACCAGTTGGTGCAGGAAAAGCTGGCGTGGATGATTACGGAAATTGTGAAAGCGCAATTGCTGGCGTTGCACGTGGGCCGCTTGAAGGATGCGGGGAAGGCGGATGCCAGTCATATCTCGATGCTAAAGATGAATAATGTGTCGATCGCACTGGAATCGGCGCGGAAGTCCCGCGATATTCTGGGAGCCAACGGGATTGTGGACGACTACTGCGTGATGCGGCACATGAACAATCTGGAGAGCGTGTACACGTACGAAGGCACCAACGACATCCATAAGCTCATTATCGGCGAGAAAATCACGGGAATCGCCGCGTTTATGTGAGGAAGTATGAAGACTCGCTCCGTCCTGTACCGCATGGTTTGCGCTGTGGTTCTCGTCAGCGCGTTCGGCTTCTGCGCTGTTGCGCAAACCAAAACACCGGAAGCGGAAACTCCCAAGACGAAAATCCGTTGCATCACGGCGTTCGTGCGGCTGGACCGCGGCAGCTACCAAGTCCAGATCTCGGAGGCGGTGCAATTTCTGAAGATCGCGCGGACCACGTTTGAATCGCGAGGCTTCACGGTGCAAACCTTGCGTATAGCCACGCAGCCGTTTCCGGAATACACGGAAGGGCTTTCGAGCGAACAATCGTTGCAGTTTTTCAAGAATCTCGATGGCCTGGCGCAGATGCAAAACGTGATCATTTCGATTGGTCCCGCGTATCTTTCCGGGAACGATGGCGACGCACAGGCGGCCTTGCTGGCGGAAATCCTGAAGAACTCCAAATCGCTTTATGGCTCGGTGTCGGTGACAAACAATGCCGGGGTGAATTGGCCAGCGGTTCGCGCGGCCGCGGGTGTGATGAAGAAGCTAGCCGACGGCACGCAGCACAGTGAGGGAAATTTCCACTTCGCAGCGCTGGCCAGCGTTCCGCAAGCCACGCCATTTTTTCCGGCTGCGTATCTCACGGGCCTGGGGCATCAGTTTGCCGTGGGCTTGGAATCCGCCGGGGAAGTTGCGTCAGCCGTGAAGGATGCTCCAGATTTGCCGACGGTAAAACGACGACTGGACGATCTTTTCTTCCAACTGGCTTCGAGCGTGGAAAATGTGGCGCTGCGTATCGATAGTGAGCGCGGGTGGACGTATTTGGGGTTGGATCTTTCGCCTGCGCCGTCGAAAGACGCATCTCTGACGACGGCCATCGAGAGTATTTCGCACCAACCGCTCGGCTCGAACGGGACACTTTCGGCAGTGGGAGTGATCACTTCGGCGATGAAAGATATCGGACTGCGAAAGACGGGATTTTCTGGCGTGATGTTCCCCATCCTGGAGGATCCGGTGTTGGCGGAACGTTGGAATACGGGACTGGTTTCGTTGGACTCGTTGCTGAGTTACTCGTCGGTCTGTGGAACCGGTCTCGATACCGTGCCATTGCCCGGAACCACGACGGTGGAGCAACTCACGCGGATTATCGGCGACGTAGCCACGCTATCCGTGAAGTGGAACAAACCGCTGACGGCCCGTTTACTGCCCGTTGCGGGAAAAGCGGCCGGGCAACAGACGGACTTTTCTGATCCGCATCTGCTCAATGCGGTGATTCAGCCCATCTCTGGTCCTGAATCGCACTAGCCGGTTAATAACCCGAAACTCGCTGTGTTGCCTTGCTCGACTATAAGCTGGGCTTTGGCCTAACATAAGCCTTCTTGGAGGATGCCCCTGTGGAAGAGCGTCTGAGTCTGGAATTTTTGCGCGTAGTGGAAAACGCGGCCATTGCGTCGGCGCGCACGATGGGATTTGGCGATCGTCCGAAGGCCGACGAAGTGGCCGTAGAAGCAATGCGCAAGACCATGGACCAGGTGGAGATGGACGGCACGATCGTTATTGGTGAGGGCGAACGCGACGAAGCGCCCATGCTGTATATCGGCGAGAAGGTCGGCCTGGCTACGCATGCGCCTAAAGCGCTTTTCCCGCAGGTGGATATCGCGGTCGATCCGTTGGAGGGCACAAACCTCTGTGCCACGGGAGCTCCAAACGCGATCACGGTGCTGGCTGCCAGCGAGCGGGGCGGACTGCTGCACGCGCCCGATTTGTACATGGAAAAAATTGTTGTGGGACCTTCGTGCAAGGGCGCGGTGGACCTCGACGCTTCGGTGGCAGATAACCTGAAGGCGGTGGCAAAGCGTTTGGATCGCGACGTGGAAGATCTGGTGGTGATGGTGCTGGACCGGGATCGCCACGAGAAGTTGATCGCGGACATACGCGCCGTTGGCGCGCGGATCCGGCTGATTGGCGACGGCGATCTTTCCGCCGGCATTTCCGCAGCGGTGATTGGCACTGGGGTTCACATGGTGATGGGCACGGGAGGAGCGCCGGAAGGGGTGCTAACGGCGGCGGCGCTGCGCTGCCTGAACGGCCAAATACTGGCGCGGCTGGTGGTGAGCAAACCGGAGCACTACGAGCGGCTGGAAAAAATGGGAGTCAAGGATCCCAAGCGAATATATGCCACCGAGGATCTGGCGCCTGGCAAGAAAATCATCTTTGCATGCACGGGAGTGACCGACGGGAACCTGCTGAAAGGGGTACGGTTCTTCGGCGAGGGCGTGCGTACGTCTTCCATGATTCTGACGCTAGACGAGCGGCAGGTGCGGTTTATCGAGTCCGTACACCTGGAGAAGCGCCCGGACATCAAAGTGCGCTTTAACTAGACAGATAACAAAGACTTTCCGTTGACGAGCAGGATAAGCGACCAGTTGCCCGCAATCTGGCCGTGTGGCCAGTGGTGTGAAAAGAGCAATCCCCGTACCCTTCTCGAACCAGTCCCACCGCATTACAGGCCCTTCTGTACGCCAAACCTAGCCGCCGTTCGCTCTGGGCGGTGAAAACTGTGGCGACGGGGAACGGGGAGATGCCGTGAAGCGTTCTGTGTTGGTGCTGCTCTCGATGTTGGCGGTGGTCCTTGGCGGTTGCGCCACGGCCACGATTCCGGGTGGTACAGGATCGCAGGGTTACCTGGTGATCGTGACGCCAACGACCGCGACGCTTCCGGGCGCGACGACGCAGCAGTTTGTGGCTAAAGCGAATGATGGCTCCCGGCCGACTTTGAACTGGTTCGTGAACGGAGTGGCCGGCGGAAGCGCCACGCTGGGAACAATCAACGCCTCGGGCATGTACAGTGCTCCGGAATTTCCTCCCGCACCCAATGCGATTACGGTGAGCGCGACGGATGATGTGGATCCGACAAAGACGGGCAGCAGCGCGGTAACGCTGGATAATCCGATTCCGATACTGACGACGGTTTCGCCGATGGTGATTGACGTCGGCACATTTACGTTGACGATTACCGGGCAACATTTTGCTCCAGGCGCGACCGTGTATTTCGGGACCACCGCGCTGCCCACTGCGGTGATTTCGTCGACGCAGCTGACGGCTACGGGCTCAGTGACCAGCGCGCAAGCGGGGGATGTGAACATTACGGTGCAAAACCCTGCGCCAGGTTCGAATGTTTCCGCGGCGATTACCGCGCAAGTCAAAGGCGTGGTTGTGAAAGTGACGCCGGCTAGTGGGCTTCTGCGAGCGGGAACACAGCAGGTTTTCAGCGCGACGGTAACGGGGACGACGAATACGGCGGTGAGCTGGTCGGTGAATGGCATTGATGGCGGCAATGCAACCATCGGGACGATTGTGACGAGCGGGAATTACCTGGTGCCCACGAACATACCGAATCCAGCCTCTGTGACGATTACGGCGACGAGCGTGGCGGACGCGACTGCCAAAGGAAATGCCGCCATCACACTAGGGAATCCGGTGCCGGTGCTGAGTGGTGTGACGCCCACGGAAATGATTGTGGCCGTTCCGTTCGACATCACGCTGGCGGGTTCCGGGTTTATGAATGGTTCGGTGGTGAATTTCGGGACGCAGCAGCTTACGACGACGTTCATTTCTCCGACAGAGTTGACCGCGACGGGTACCGCGACGGCGGCGCAAGTGGGAAACATTGCGATCACCGTGACTAACCCGAATCCGGGGTCGGCGACGTCCAATGCGATTACGGCAAAAGTTCTGGCCACGTCCGACATTGTGGTGACGGTGGCGCCCAAGTCCATCACCCTTGGCGCAGGAAATACGACGCAATTCCAGGCGACAGTTACCGGCTCGACGACAGACCTTCAAGTTACCTGGGCGGTGAATAACATTCCGTATGGCAACGACAGCGTGGGGAATATCGACGGCGAAGGAAACTACACGGCGCCAGTGAATATTGTGGGCTTGGGTAGCGTGACGGTGACGGCGACGAGCGTGGTGGATACGACGAAGTCGGGCAGCGCCACGGTCACGCTGCAAAACCCGGTTCCGGTTCTATCTTCGATTACACCGGGAACGATAGCACCTGGAGCTTTCCAACTGACGCTGTACGGCACGGGATTCGTGGCCACGTCGACGGCGACCTTCGGCGGGCAGCCGATGCAGGTGACTTATGTTACCGATACGATGATCACAGCGATTGGGTCTGCTACGGCGGCACAAGCGGGCCAAGTGACGGTCATCGTGACCAACCCCGCGCCAGGCGGCGGCACATCGAACGGATTCAAGATTACCGTTACCACCTCGGGGAGCCCGGTGAGTTCCGCGGCAGCAATCCGGTTCCTCGAACAATCTTCGTTCGGACCGGACATGGAGAACCTGAATCAAGTGCAGCAGTTGGGCTTCGATACCTATCTGCAGAATCAGTTCTCTTCCACAGTGACACCGTATCCGAATCCGTTTCCGAACGACAGTATCGGCGACGTACAAAAATCATTTTTCCTGAATTCCATTGCCGGCGGCGATCAACTGCGCGAGCGGGTAGCGATGGCGTTGAATGAACTGTGGGTGGTGGGCGCGGACACGGAGAACGACCCCACGGGTTACACGAATTACTTGCGAACGCTGGATAAAGACGCGCTGGGAAATTATCTGGACGTGATGACGGACGTGACGCTGACGGCATCCATGGGCGATTACTTGAACATGGTAAATAACAACGCGCCGGCTCCGGGCCAGCACGCCAACGAGAACTATGCGCGAGAAATCATGCAGCTGTTCTGCCTGGGGTTGAATCAACTGAATCCAGACGGCACGCCTGTGTTGGATGGCTCGGGCAATCCTGTTCCCACGTACACGCAGAATGACGTGATGGATCTGGGCCGCGCGTTCACGGGATGGACGTACCCGACGGCGCCCGGGAAGAGCCAGCAGAACAACAATCCTCCGTACTTCGGCGGCCCGATGATTCCGGTGAACGCGGAGCATGACACCGGAACGAAAACGATTCTCGGGCAATCAATTCCCGCGGGACAAAGCGCACAACAGGACTTGACTGCCGCGCTGGGGATTATTTTCAATCATCCGAACGTGGGCCCGTTTGTGGCGAGGCAACTGATCGAGAAACTGGTGACCAGTAATCCGAGCCCGGCGTATGTGCAGCGTGTGGCACAGGCATTCAACACAGGAAGCTTCAACAGTTACGGGACCGGCAAGCGTGGGGACCTGCAAGCCACGGTCGCTGCGATTCTGCTGGATCCCGAAGCGCGCCGGGGCGACGTGACGGCCACGGTAGTTGCGACGGACGGCAAACTGCGCGAGCCGGTGGTTATGTTGGTGGGGCTGGCGCGCGCGTTCCACGCGAAGACGGACGCAAACGGTTTGGCGTATGAAGGCGATCAGATGTCGCAAAACATTTTCTATCCGCCCACGGTGTTCAATTTCTTCCCACCGGTCAATCCCATTCCGCAAACCACGCTGAATGGACCGGAGTTCGGCATTTTCAATACGAACACGAGCCTTGCGCGCGTGAATGTGATCAACGATGCGGTGTATGGAGCGTTGGGCTCCAATACTTCGCTCGACTTCAGCCCGGTGATCAATGCCGGAACTTCCGATCAGATGATTGCGTGGCTGGACACACTGTTCATGCACAGCAGCACGCCGGATCAGATGAAAGAGATCATTTCGACGGCGGTCAGTTCGCTGGATGTGAGCGACACCAAGGGCCAGGCGAAAGCCGCAATTTATTTGTTTATTTCTTCCTCGATGTACCAGGTTCAGCATTAAGAGGACAGGAGCGAGCGATGACTCACCACTCACGAAGAGATTTGCTGCGATTGGCTTGCTGCTCTGCCGCGGGCGCGACCCTGGTTGGTGGTCTGAGCAAATTCGGGTTAATGAGCGCGTTCGCACAAGGCACGACGGATTACAAAGCTCTGGTGTGCATCTTCATGTTCGGCGGGAACGATGGAAACAACGTTCTGGTGCCGATCGATTCGCGGTACGCCGCTTACCAGCAGGTGCGCTCCGTGCTCGCGCTTCCACAGGCGCAACTGCTTCCGCTGCAAGCGAACGGGCAAGCGAATTTCGGATTGCATCCGAACATGCCGGAGATGCAAGGCTACTTCAATAACCAGAAAAACCTGGCGATTGTTGCGAACGTGGGAACGCTGGTTCAGCCCACGACACAGGCAACGTATCAAGCCTATAAGAACCTGCCACAGAATCTATACTCGCACTCTGACCAACAGGACCAGTGGCAGAGCGCGCAACTGGCGGGAACTCCGCTTTCCGGTTGGGCCGGAAAGATCGCGGACTCGGTGCAAAGCAGCTACAACAGCGCCGCACTGTTTCCTCCGGTACTTTCGATCAGCGGCAACGCAATTTTTTGCACTGGAATTACGTCTCAGCCATTTACGATGAACCCCGGACAGGAGCCGGGCTTGCAAGGATTTGATTCTTCGGCGGCGGCGCAAGCGCGCTATGCCGCGACGCAGCAGTTGCTGACGTTCGACAGTGGCTTGAACATGGTGCAGGCGGCCAACTCTGTGACTGGTCAGGCGGTACAGTACGCGCAGGTTCTTTCTGATGCTTTGAAGAATATTGCGCCGCTGCAAACGAAATTTCCGGACAACTACCTGGCGCAGCAGCTTCAGCAGGTCGCTCAGGTGATTTCCGCGCGCGGAGCGTTGGGCGTGAGCCGTCAGATCTTCTTCTGTTCCTACGGCGGATTCGATACGCACGGAGACCAGTTGACACAGCAGGTACAGCTTCTAAGCACCGTGAGCCAAAGCATGTCGGCGTTTTATCAGGCGACGCAGGAGTTGGGCGTAACGGATTCAGTCACGTCCTTCACGCTGTCCGAATTTGGAAGGACGTTCCAACCCGGCTCGAACGGCGGATCGGATCACGCGTGGGGAAGCCATCATCTGGTTCTGGGAGGAGCAGTTCAGGGTAACGCGATTTACGGCACTTTCCCGACGTTGGCTCTGGGCGGTCCCGACGACGCGGACCAGAATGGCCGATGGATTCCGACTACCGCCCTCGATCAATATGCAGCCACGCTGGCGACGTGGTTTGGAGTCAGCGCGGCGAGTCTGCCATCGATTTTCCCGAACCTGGCGAATTTCCCGAGCAGCAATCTGGGTTTCATGGGCTAACGCGAGCCGATCAGTTTTTCTTCCTGAGAGAGTAGGCACGAAAAGGGCGCCCGTCCAACGAGCGCCCTTTTCCTTTTTCGATTCGAGTTACTTGGATGCGTTGGGAATGGCCAGGAAGACGTGGTCGTCCACAGTGACGGTGGGAGTGAACATGGTGGAACCCTTGCCGTCGGCGAGCGCGACCTGCTTTCCTGACCCTGCGATGGCCGGTCCTGTAGGCTTCGCGTAAGCCGCTGGAGCATCGCTGGGCTGGAGAGAAATGCGCGTGATGCCGACGGTGCAATCTGGCGTGGTCAGGCACGTATCGCGGACAAACACCTGACGCAACCCGCTGTTTGGAGCAGTCGCAGCGGAGCTGGATGCGTTCGCCGTCACCGCAAGAAAAGCGACGTATCGCCCGGTGGTGCTGATGGAAGGAAGAATTGCCTCGGTCCCGGCCAGTTGTCCGCCTTGATCGGTGGAGACTAACTTGGTGCTGGCCACACATGTCGAGCCGGCGCCGACGCAAGTATCTCGCAGGTAGACCTGGCGGCCCAAGGGCGCGCTGTCGATTAAATTGGTAGCCGCAGAACTGAAGGAAATGTATCGCCCGTCTGGCGTCATCACGGCATTGTGGCTCGCGGCGTTTCCAACGGTCCCGTCTGGGCTTACGGAAACGGTTTGCGTGGACGGGACGCAGGCTTTCCCCGCGCCAACACAGGTATCGTTCCGCACGATTTGCCAGCCGCTGCCTTGCGAGGCGGTGTAAGTGATATAGCGGCCGTCGCGACTGATTGCCGGCGCTTCTTCCGCCACCAGGGTAGTGGAGACTCCGCTTGATAAGCCGTTGGTGTTCCCGGCTACGAACGAAACCTGGGTCGCTGCGGGCGTGCAATTTGTTACGTCCAAGCAGGTATCACGCACAAAAATCTGTCTTGTTGTCTTGCTCGTAGCTGACGCAACGTCGACCGTGGCTAGATTGCCCGCAACGCTGGCGTGGTTCGACCTCTCCGCGACAAACGCCACAAATCTTCCGGAGGCACTGAGCGACGGGTGGAGAGCAACGGTACCTGCGAGTCTGCCCAATTCGTCGGTGGACACGAGTTTGGTGCTTGCCGTACAGGAACTATCGGCTCCGTTGCATGTATCTCGCAAATAAATCTGCCGGCCTGCCGGGGCACTCGCGACGAGATTGGTAGCCGCCGAACTGAAAGCCACATACCGCCCATCCGGAGTCATCGCCACGTTGAGGCTGTCTGCGTTGCCAACGGCACCGTCTGGAGCTACCGAGACAGTGCGGGTGTTGGCTACGCAGCCGGCGGCGACACCGAGACAGGTATCTCGTAACACGATTTGTGAGGTGCCGTTTTGGTTGGAGGCATAGACGACATACCGGCCGTCCTGGCTGATCGCCGCAGCTTGTACCACGTTGGTACCGGCCGGTACGTTAGCTGGGCAGGTATTCACCGCGGTGGGATTGGTGATGGTAAACGCTTGTGTCGTCACCGGCTGACCGCTAGGGGGCCGGTTCGTGTCCCCACCGCCAAGATTGGGACAATTCAATAAGCAAATGGCGCTGGGAGGATTAATGACGTTGATTTCCGCAGTGCCGCTGGCGCAGAACAAGCCTCCGGGAATGGTGGCCTTCATTTCCGTGGAGGAAATGCTGCTGACGGTGATGGCGGTCTCTTGCCCATAGGTGGCATCGCCCGTGAAGGTGACGGAGGACCCTCCGTTTTGGGAGGTCGGGAGAAAATTGGTTCCCTCGACGGTAATAGGTAGCCCAGTGCATTTATTCGAAGAGTTGTCGCAGTAAGGCGCGGACGTCGGGGAGACAGAGGACAAGGTGGGATAGGGGTTGGGCTCGCCGTAAATGATGAAGGTGAGGGCGTTCGACAAGCCGTTATATTGAGAGCCTTGGCTTTGCGGTTGGTAGACATTGACTGCGACGGAGCCAGCCTTTGCTACGTAGCTATAAGGAACCTGGGCAGAAATATTGGTGGTATCGATGAATGTAGTGGGAAGTTTTTGTCCGTTCCACTGAACAACCGGCAAGGTTCCGGTGCCGACGAAGGGATTGTTGGGGCTGGCGATTACGTAAAGCGTGAAACAGGGAAACGTGGGCCCGTTGTTGGTGCTCTGGCAATTCGCGGCGGTCGCCGGCGCGGGGCCAGCCGGGAGCCCGGAGGGAGAAATATTGGTGAGCGTAGCGCCCGTGTTGTATTGCACGGAAGTGTTGTAATCATTGCAGCCGGCGAGGATGCCGAGCGCAAACATGCTGACAGCCAGTGCTGTCCGGAACCGCTTCATTGATTCTCCTTCGACAAAACACAAGTGCAATGCGCCCGGTTCCAGCCAAACGTTTCCACAGCAAGGAGGACGGCGCACTCGATCTAGGATTGAGATGCAAAGAATCGCGCTCGCGTTGATCCGTTCGGTACGGAGGACCCCAACCGCTCGCACAAACCCGGTACATATTATCGCTCAGGGGGCGATTCCAGCAAAGTTCCGTGAGGCTGTGGGGGCCGGCAGGATCCGGGCGTAACCGTCACTGGTGTTGGAGAGCCGCGAGGGACTGGAGGACCAGTTCTTTGATCTTGGCCTGGCACTCGGGTTCAGGAATGTCCGTGGCTACGGTTTCCGCGGCGCGATACGAGGCTTCGGCCAAGGGCTTTCTGCCCAGCTTTGCGTTCAAATCGCCGCGCATTAGCAGAAACATAGCATTTCGAGGGTATTTCTCGGTCAAGGGGACAATCACTTTCAGCGCGTCTTCATATCGTTGGTCGTAGTTGAAGAGGTTCAGCGCCAGATAGAAGCGCGCCAGAGAGCCGCTGATTTGCCCCTGCTCCATGCCGAGGCGCAGTTGCCGAATGCCTTCCTCTTTGGTGCCCCCGGGAATGCCCATCAAGAAGCGTAAGGCTTTGGCCAGCACGGAGAGGGTATCCACGTAGTAGTTGTAAAGGCCCAAGCCGGTGTACGCGTCTGCTAAGTTCGGATCTAGCGCGAGCGCGGCCTGGAAGTTTTCGCGGGCACGCACTCCGGCACGGGCGGCAGCCCGGTACTCCGCTTTCATGCTGTACAGCCGTGCTGCCAGGGCATCCGCCATTCCGGCATATAGATGCATCTCGCCGGTGTTGCGCTCGTGGAGGGCAGCGGTTGCGAGTTCGTAGGCTTTGGTGGTCAGCTCGAGGTAATGTGCATCGGCGGGTGACTTGTTGTGATGCCGGGCCATGGTCATGCCATATTTAAATTCGGCGGAAACACACCAGATTTTCCACCATTCGGCTTCTGCTTCGAGGAGATAGCCAAGCGGATTCTGTGGGGCGCGTTGCTGAAGCTGGCGAATTTCCGGTATAGCCAAATCACCGCGGCCGGAATAGATTTCGTCGAGAATTGATGTAGTGCCAGTTGGAAGAGTCAACCTGGCCGGCGACTGCGAAACGGCAGTTCCGGGAACGAGAAGGCACACAAATAGAAAGAGAAGCAGTCGGAAAAAGCGTCGCATAGGTCGCGTGGAACTGGTTTGTAGCTTCAAACCTTCCGTGGCACGAGTTTAAGCTGTTCCGCGAGAGACGCCAAACGAAATGGTTTCTGGAGAAACGCGGCGCCTTTGGGTATCTGCGCTTCGGGTAAACTTTGCGCGTATCCCGAGATGAAGATCACGTGGATGTCGGGACGGAAGGCCTGAACCTGATGGGCTAGGTCCGTGCCGCGCAGCCCTGGCATTACCAGATCGGTGAGAAGTACATCGATCGGCCCGGAATGGCTACGAGCGAGTTCGAGAGCATCATGAGCGCTCTGCGATTCGAGAATGCGATGGCCGGCGGCGCGCAAATATTCCGCAACGGCCGCGCGCAATGACGGTTCGTCGTCGGCCAGTAGAATGGTCAGTGCCTCCATCCCTTCATTGAGAAGAGCCGTGCGGTGGTGAGCCGCTTCGATTTGTGCGGCGGGATTTTGCACGGGGAAATAAATCTGGAAGCGCGTGCCTTCGCCTGGTCGCGAATCCAGATAAATATACCCGCCGAACTGACAAACGATGCCATAGACCGTGGGCAGCCCTAGCCCGGTGCCCTTGCCCTCTGGTTTTGTGGTAAAGAACGGCTCGAAAACATGCGCGCGAGTCTCCTCGTCCATACCACTGCCGGTGTCTTCAACTTCCAAGACCACCCATCCGGACGAGTGCTCATCCTCCGCGTTTGGCGATAAGCCTTCGGGAAGCGAAAAAGCGTTTCGGGTGGAGATGCTGAGAGAGCCGCCACCGGGCATAGCGTCTCTGGCGTTAATGGCCAGGTTGGCTATCACTTGCTCCAACTGAGCGGCGTCGGCGCGAATCCAGGAGTGAGCCGCTTGGTGTTCGAAGGTAAGCTGCACATCCGCGCCCAGCAGCCGTGGCAGCATGAATTCACTATCGGTGAGCACCTCATGCAGATCGATGGGGGTAACCTCCAACACCTGTTTGCGGCTGAACGCCAGCAATTGCTTGGTGATTGCAGCGGCTTTTTCCACGGTGCGCCGAATCTGCTCCACGTAGCGGGATGCTGGCGATTGTTGAGGTAAGGTCCGTTCGAGCAGTTCCGCAGAACCAGAAAGGACCATGAGCATGTTGTTGAAGTCATGTGCAATGCCGCCGGAGAGTTGGCCAAGAACCTCCATCTTCTGAGCTTGCCGGAACTCCCCTTCCAGGCGGGAGCGCTGTTCTTCCAGTTGCGCGCGCTTCAGATTCTGCCGGTAATTATCGTAGAGCACTCCGGTGGCTTGGGAAATGGTCTCGAGCGAGCGAGACTCCTCGCCGGTGTATCCTTCAGGCCGATTGGCGACAACGATGATCCCGACTACTGCGGAACCCTTCCGAATGGGCACTCCCAGAAGACTGTCGATTTTCGGATGTCCACTGGGCATGCCGCCGGAACGTTGGTCCGAGTGAGGCTCATTCGAGACAAGCGTCTTGCCGCTACGAACGATTTCTCCAAGAAGGTTTGCGTGATGTGACAGATCGAAATATCCCTGCGCGGCTTTCTGGCTCATCTTCGCTTCGTAAAGTTGGCGGTTTTCGTCGGCGGACCACGCGACGCCTTCGTGCGCCAGCACCCGGATGTTCGGCCCATCCAATACGACTCCTAGGAATCCACTCGGACTACCTGTTTGCTTCAAGGCGTGGGCTAACAATCCTTTGCTTGAGGCAGCCCAATCTCCGGATTCCAAAAAGCTGTTGAGAGCGTCTGTTACCGCGGCGAGAGTAACGGTTTTTTCGCTGAGTTCTTTATCGATGCGCTTGCGTTCACTGATGTCCTCGATTGTGGCCATAATGCCGGTCAGATTTCCTTTCTCGTCGTGTAAAGGCGCCGCCGAAACGCTGACCGGGAATTTTCTTCCGACCCGATCGATGCGCTGAGACTCGAATCCCTTGGTGATCTCTCCCCGCAGCGTTCGATTCAACAATAGAAATTGTTCGGCCCGTGTTTCCGGGAGCAGCGTCACGCCGCGTGTCCCAAAATTTCCTTTTCTTTCCATCCGAAGATTTCTTCCGCGGCTGGGTTCCACGACGTTACTTTTCCATCGCAATCCGTTCCCACCACCGCCATTGGCGCGGCCTGCACCAGCGCACGTAATTTGGCCTGGCCACGGAGGCTTTGCACCTCGTCACTAGCGCGCAGCACCTTGAGCAATTCCGGAATGGACCCGAACATGAAGAGTGATAACAGCACGAGTGCACCGGGAAGGAGAAGCCGCATGGCCGAGAGGAGCCAATCGGGCCAGTCGTGACCGGCACTCAACATGATTGCAATTCGTGCGGCGCCCGAGCTGGCGAATAGGCAGCTCATGACCATGAACAGTTTGCGATGGCGTAGTCCCTTTCCGATGCGGACGGTCAACCACATCACTACCGTAGCCATTGTTAGTAAGAACACTCCGCCCGCTATGGCCCTGGCCTGATCCGTGGCGCGAATAAATTCTGATTGGCTCCACCATCCCCACAGCGACACTACGCCCGACATGCAACCGAAAGAGTGAAACGGATCGCGCCACGCAGGGGTGTCCGGTAATTTTCTTCTCTTCATCGTGGTATCTCGCGTTGCAGCAGCACTCACTGCGAAGCGGGGACGAACTCCGCCAAGGGAAACTCAAATTGGAAGGGAAAATCCGTACGCCAAGAGGGAACTACGGGCGCACCTGTGCTGCTTCTAAATCTTTCGCTCCGCCGGAAGCGGGAGTCAATAGACCGTGTTTCCTGACGGGTACTGTACGGGGGAAGTCGCGTTAGGAACGCGCTGCGTCCTTTGTTATTCTCGCAGCGCATGGAGAAACGTGGCGCAGGCGAACGTCTTACAGCTACACAACAGCCGCAACTAGAGCGCGGCCTCGGCTTGAAAGAAGCCGTCGCGCTCAACATGATCGAAATTGTCGGGATTGGGCCGTTCGTGGTCAGTTCCCTGGTGATCAAAGCCATGGGCGGACCGCAAGCCCTGATCGCCTGGTTGGCTGGCGCGCTGCTGGCGACGCTGGATGGGTTTGTGTGGGCGGAGTTGGGCGCGGCGATGCCCCGGGCCGGAGGTACGTACGTCTTCTTGCGAGAAGCGTATGGGCCGCAAAAGTGGGGGCGGCTGATGTCGTTTCTGTTTGTGTGGCAAACGCTGATCCAGGCGCCCCTGTCGGTCGCGTCCGCGGCGATTGGCTTTTCGGAATACGCCAAATTCATTTACCCGTTCAACTGGTGGCAGGCGAAAGCAATTGCTGGGAGTCTGGTGGTTGTGTTGGTATTTCTGCTGTATCGCCGGATCACGACCGTCGGGAAGATTTCCGTGCTGTTGTGGGTGGGCGTGGTGGGCACGATGCTGTGGCTCATCTGGGGCGGTGTGCGACACTTCGATGCGAAAATCGCGTTCGATTTCCCCCCGGGGGCATTCCACTTTTCGTCGATCTGGTTTGCGGGTCTTGGCGCGGCGATGGTGAGTACGATTTACAGCTATTTTGGCTACTACAATATCTGCCATTTAGGCGGAGAAATCCGCGACCCAGAAAAAAATATTCCGCGGGGCATTTTTCTTTCTATTTTTGGAATCACGATTCTATATCTAGCAATGCAAACCAGCATTCTTGGTGTGGTGCCCTGGCGCGAGGCCCAGAATTCTCCGTTTCTGGCGAGCCTGTTCGTGGAGCGTTTATACGGCACGGGGGCCGCGCACTTCGTCACCCTAATGGTTTTGTGGATCGCGATGGCCAGCGTGTTTTCCGTCCTGCTCGGTTATTCGCGAGTACCGTACTCAGCAGCATTGGATGGCAACTTCCTGCCGGCTTTTGCCCGGGTCCACCCCACGAAGCATTTCCCACATGTTTCGTTGCTGTTTTTGGGAGCACTGTCGTTCGCGTTCAGCCTGACATTAAAATTGAAAACCGTAATCGCGGCGATACTTGCCATGCGTTTGCTGGTGCAGTTCATTGGCCAGGCGGTGGGGGTGATGCTCCTGCGAAAACGCTGGGGAGTTGAAAAACTTCCGTTCAAAATGTGGCTTTATCCGGTGCCCGCGGTGCTCACGGCCGTAGCCTGGGCATGGCTGTTCTGGCATACGGGACCGGTACGCAAGTGGGGACTCCTCGAGGTGGTTCTTGGTGTGGTGGCATTTCTGGTTTGGACGCGAGAAATGCGACAATGGCCGTTCGCATCAGCGACCGATCGACCACCTGTTGTGGAGGAGACTTGAGACTTTTGCGGTTTGTCTTTTTCCTTAGCATCCTGGCCAGCTTTGTTGTTCCCCGCGCTTTCGCGCAATTCCCAGCCGCACCGGGCACCGGTCCGGGCCTACCAGAAACCATTGAGGCCATCGACAGCGCGCGCGTGACCACTCGCATTCTTTACATCACAGCGCATCCCGACGATGAATCCGCGGCGGTGCTGACTTATCTGGCGCGCGGTCTTCACGCGGATGTGGCGCTGCTGTCGCTGACGCGGGGCGAAGGCGGGCAGAACGCCCTTGGCCCAGAGCAGGCTCCGCAACTCGGTTTAATCCGCACGCAGGAACTTCTGGCGGCAACGCGCGGCTATGGCGTGAAACTCTACTTCACGCGGGCGCGAGATTTCGGGTTTTCGAAAACGCCGGAAGAGACCGAGAAGATTTGGGACGGACAAGTGCTTGAGGACATGGTCCGCGTGATCCGCGCCTTCCGCCCCACGATTGTGATTAATCATTGGGGCGGAGTGCACTCTGGTCATGGGCACCATCAAGCGTCCGGCTTGCTGACGCCCAAGGCTGTGCAAATGGCGGGGGATGTCTCTTATAATCCGAGCGATCCCACGGGGAAAAAACCGGTTACGCCCGACGAAGCTCCGTGGAAGCCGCAGACTCCAATTCTGGTGCTCAATCTGGACCGCGGCGATACGCCGCACGGGTTGGTGCTTCCTCTGGACGACGTTTCTCCGCTATACGGAAAGAGTTGGCGGCAAATTGGTCTGGATGCGTTCGTCAATCACCATACGCAAGGCATCGCAGGATTTCTCAATTCGCCGTTCTTGCGACGCGCCATTGCGCTGGTTCCCGCAGCGGGTGGCACGCTCGATGCAAGCTTGCTCGCCGAGCCCCTCACAACTCTGATTCCGGGATGCAAAGCTTTCGCGAACGCGTATGACCTGCTGGGAAAAGCCCGCGGAACAATGCTAGATGGAGATATACCCACCGCTGCACGGGAATTGGCCGATGCGGCGAATGATTTCGAGGATTGGACGGGGAAGTGCGGCTACGCGGTGGCGAATAGTCCGACGCAGTTACAGTTTGTGGCGGATGTGGGACGGAGCCGCGAACGAATCGAAAGAGCGCTGGCGCTGGTCGCGGGCCTGCAGCTCGCAGCGGATGCCGATACCAGCCAACTTGTTCTTGGTAACACTTTTCATGTGGCTGCAGCCGCCACGTGCCGCAAAGAGGCTGCGTGTACCTTCGGGCCTTTGAGGCTCGATCTTGCGCCGGGTATGGAGCAATCGTCGCAGGAAGGCAGCGCGGAAAAGGGTTATGACTTTACCGTGTCGTTCACAGGGAAGCTGCCCAAGCCAGACCCGAGCGAAGCGCTGATTCCACTTCAGGCCAACGGCTTATTACCGTTACTCCCGGAGCCGCCGCCCCTGCTGACGGCGCGCCAGGAAGTGACGATTGCCGGGCACAAGATGAGCGAGACGCAGCCGGTCACGCATGTCCAGGCGACCACTACGACAGTTGTTCGTGTTCCCTTGCGCATCGTGCCCGCGTACACGATTGATGTGGACCCCAAGCAGGCGGTGGAAGTGCTGAACGCCGAGCACAAACCATTTGAGATTTTCCTGCGGGTACATTCCTATTCGACGAAGCCGGCAAAAATCCGCGTTGGTCTGGACCTGCCGGATGGGCTGAAAAGCAGCGCACCGGTGGACGTAACGTTTGACGGCGTAAATGATCAATACGCCAAACTCACGGTGACACCTCCGGCAAAACTTGAGGCGGGGAATTTTACGATCACCGCTTACGCCATGCGCGAGGGCGAAAAATTCGCGACTTCACTCGATCCGCTTCCCTCGATGCCTACGATTTTTTGGAGCGAACCGGCGCAATGTGTAGTTCACGCTTTCGACATGAACGTTCCGTCCGGTCTGCGGGTGGGGTACATTTCCGCGGAAGGGGAACCGATACCGGACGCTCTTCGCCGCGTCGGGATCAGCGTCGAAATGTTAGATACGGCGGCGCTGGCGTTCGGCGACCTTTCGAAATACTCGGCAATCGTGGTGGGCGTTCGCGCCTACGAATTGCGTCCCGAGCTTGCCGGAGCCAACAAACGGCTTCTCGATTACGTGTCGAACGGCGGCACGCTGGTGGTGCAGTACAATCGGGATTTCATTTGGGACCGATTGCTACCCGCACCGTATCCTGCCCGAATCGGAAGTCCCACACCACGCATAACGGATGAAACCGCCGCGGTGACGTTCCTGAGACCCGAAGATCCGCTACTGAACCGCCCGAACAAGATTAGCCAAGCCGATTTCGAGAATTGGGTCCAGGAGCGCGGTCTTTATTTCTGGAGCGAGTTCGATTCCCGGTACACGCCGCTGCTCTCGATGCACGATCCCGGGGAAAAGGACCTGACCGGCGGTCTGGTCTACGCCAAATATGGCAAAGGCATTTACATTTACACGGGGCTAGCGTTCTTTCGGGAATTGCCCGAGGGCGTGCCAGGAGCGTACCGGCTCTTCGTGAATCTTCTGAGCGCGTCGCGAACGGATTAGAGAAATTTGAACCGGATAGACCAACTAAGCACACGCGCCTGCTGAATCCTCCGCACTGCGCTATCCTCGTTTCTGTCCATTGCCGCACAAATATTTGCCCTTCATGAGTCTGAGGGCCGCTCGGACGCGAAAATTTCCGTAGGAGCACATCGAGTATGAACAGTAAGAGAACGGCAGTGAATCGCAGTTGGGGGATGGGCAGATTTGTTGCGGTGCTGTTTTCCCTGGCGCTCTGCTTGAGTTTGGCCAGCACCGCCGCAGCGCAAAAGAAAAAGAAAACGAACGATCAGTCTCAGCCCACCCCGCCCCCGAGTGTCGCTGCTTCCGCACCAGACGAAACCAAAATCGACTACGTGATTGGCGAATTCCTGGGGGCCTGGCAACTGGGCGATATCGAGAAGATGCACAAGAACGTAGCGGACGATATTTCCGTGGTGGCGGGTACATGGACGCCGCCGGCAGTGGGCTGGACGAATTATCTGGTGGCCTATCAGGCACAGCGCGCGCGTATGCAGCAAGTGCGCCTGGACCGCAGCAACACACTGATTCGTATCGCCCCGTCAGGCCAGTTCGCGTGGGCATGTTATCAATGGGACTTTAGCGCTGTGGTAGATGGCAGCCCGATGGCGGCCGAAGGGCAAGCGACGTTGGTGTTAGAGAAGAAGGGCGAAGCGTGGGTAATTGTGCACAACCACACCTCACTCGTCCAGGCTTCCCAACCGACCGCCCCCGCGAGTACCGCGCCGCAGCCGGCGGAACCCGCGCCTGCAAAGCCCTGAGAGAAAAAAGTCGAGGTGTTCGAATACCCGCCCGGCTTAGAAATTCTTCAAGCCGTGATACACGAACAATCCTGCAATCAGCAAGAGGAGCACGCCTGAAGTAATCCCGCTGGTCAGGATTGGCCGGGAAAGCCCGTTGATCTTGGTGATCAACTCGCGCTGTTCCTTGGCCATGTGTTCTTCCGCTTTATCGAGGAATATTTGATCGTCTTCATGGCTTGAGAGCACGCTGCGCCACGCGACGAGAACGAGGAAGATGGCGGTAACAAACCCCCAAGCAATCAGCAGATATAGCAATGGCCCGCTAAACACAGCTCCCATTTCAGGGTTCATAGCAACCTCCCTTGGAACCGGGTCTTCGGTACCTGCTCTGCGGTCGCAGGTAGGTATTCTGGGGCGGAGTATAGCACCGCGGGCTAAGAATACTAGTGGGGAGCGCACAGCAGAGTAGCCCCGGCCGGAGAGCCGGCGCGTGGCGGCCCGGCCTGACGGAGCAACCGGAATGAGGGACTGGAGCTGTGCTCGCGGTCATTGACTCCATCTGGCCACGGGCCTAACATCGGCCAACGGGTTCGCTCCGACCTGAAGGTTCCCCCCTTCTTCTTCAGACAGGAGTAACCACATGCCGCACCGCACCAAGTTCTTGTCCCTGCTCGCTCTTTCGCTCCTTCTGTTCGCCTGTTCCAATGCGCCGAAGGTTTCCATCAGTGAACGACAATTCGGCGACGCGAAAAACAACATACAGTCTTCCGATTTCAAGGCCGCTCTGGACAATCTGAGCGGCACGATCAAATCCACAAATGACGAGGCGATGCGCCAGCAAGCGATTCTGCTTCGTACCGCCTTGGTAACCGCGCTGGCGGATGCGGACGAGCAAATGGCCGAGGCGTATCACCTGGGCGCGAAACAACCCGCCGCGCAATCGCAAATCGGGTCGTTTTACAGCGAAAGATCGGATTACAACAACGCTGCGCGGGCGTACTTAATGGAAGCAATGCAGCTGGTAATGGATCAGCGCTCCAAGCTGGTAACGCCGGTGGCCATTGAGATTCCTTTTCCGGGGTTTACCGGTGGAACGGATCAAACCTTGGCAACCATCAAGAGCGGACGCCTGGTATCGGACAATGAGCGCGTGCGAGCGGAGAACCAACTGAGCCGCAACTGCCTGGCACACGTGCTTGCGGGCCTGGCGGGAAACGAACAGGACCTGAATAAGGGCCGCGAGATTTATGCCGCGGGAAAAGTGGAGGTCGACCCGCGCGTATATCTCATCGTGCTGAGTGACGATTTCCTCCGGATTGGCGCGATGTTTGATGCTCGTGGAGTGAATGATCCCAACCGGTTCCGCACCGTGAACCAGGTGGTGGCAGGCAATCTTGATGTCGCAACAAAGCTGCTGGCCGCCAAGCCGGATAAGGAACTGGAAGCGCGCGTAAAGAAAATGCAGGCGGACTGCGACAAGTGCTTGAAGAAGCTTGGCGCGTAGAGCTAGCTGACTGACGCCGCGGAGCGTGCTGCCCTTTGTGCGTTATTCGTGTGGGGATAGGCGGATCTTTGCTTGAAGAGCTGGGCCCGGTTCGTTGACAAACCCCTAATGGGGCCTCAGAATTGTACTCGCGTTGGTTCTCTGCGCTTGTGCCCGAGTGGCGGAATTGGCAGACGCGCTAGCTTCAGGAGCTAGTGGCCTCACGGTCGTGTAGGTTCGAGTCCTATCTCGGGCACCATTTCTCCTACCAATTGAATGGCGTGGCTACCGCTTGAGGGCCAAACGCCATTGATTCGCAAACGGCGAGTCTGATCAGCGGCCACAAAGACACTGCTACCCTACCGAGCAGTATCGAAAGATCCAGAGAACCACTATCCCGCAGGCTGGCAAGAAGTTGGAATCCGGCCAGAAAACCTTGCGCCACTCCAAAGGCTGAGGAACGAAGCGCGTCGTATTACTTACTTCTCGCATAACGGTCTGTGGGCTCAGACAGTCGATGCAACACTTGCCTGCAGTCTACTAGCCGGAGTTGGAAATCCTAAGGTCTTTCTCGGGCGTTCAAGCGCAGCGAGACCTGGTACCCAAAAACAGACGTTCAGTGCCTGAAGGCAACGCATGGAGGCCCTGGTCTTTCGAAATGCAAAAGTCGAGAGCCTGGCCTTCATCTTGCGCGATTGCTCCACGCTGAAAACAAGCCCTCCCTGCTCCATGTGGATGAGATCCGCGGTGCGCCAATTCGCGCTCATGAGGCCGGTCAGGGAGTGGGAGTTCGAGCCTAGCAAAAGGTGCCCCAGCTCGTGGGCCATAGCGTGGCCTAGCAGAGTTCCCGGTTCCACGAGGCTGACGCCATGAAACCAGGCGATCTTGGTATAGAAAACGTCTGCTTGGGAGCCGATGCCATCGGCCGAAAAAAAGGAAATCCCGAACACGCTGCCCTTCAAATGGGGATCACTGTTTACGATGTGCACGTGGAGGTGTTCAGGAAAGAGAGTCTGACCGCAGGCTCTTTGTTCTTCGACGCTCTCCTCCTCACGACCACACTGGATCCAATGGAGCTCTATTCCTGATTGCGCGTAAATGCGCGATGCGATCTCCTCCGCGCTGTCCACGATGCTTGGTGGGACGCGTGCATCGTTGAAAAGGGAGACGATGACAGTGTACGGTGGTGGCGTCTGTGCTAGTGCCGACGTGGCCAGCAAGATGGTTGTGGCAAATGAAAGTATCGTTTTCTCAATCCACCTCGACAGGGGTGAAAGAAGGCGGGAACTATCAGGCCGGTGCAGGTGCTTCAGGCCAGGCTGTGCGGCGGTATAATTCAATCTCCATGTCATGGCGTTGACCTCCTCCGCTTTCGCGGTTAGGCCAACGCTCGGTCACCTCGGCAGGTACCTCAATGCACGCCCAGTCCACTGCTTCGCTAGTGATTCGCTACAGGTAAGTTATTGCCGGGAGGGAGTTTGGAGTGGGCTCCTCCACAGATCGGAGTTGGAGAAGACAGCTTAAAGTGCTAGATTCCGGGGTAATAGGCGGTTCTTCCCATGGACAATGCCGGCCCCTCCGCGCAGATTGTCCGATTCGGAATCTTTGAAGCGGACTTACAGAGTGGAGAGCTGCGCAAGAATGGGCACAAGGTGCCGCTGCAGGGTCAGCCGTTTCAAGTTTTTGCCATTCTGCTTCAACACTCAGGACAGCTAGTCACTCGGGAAGAGCTACGCCAGAAAGTATGGCCTGAAGATACCTTCGTCGATTTTGACCACGGACTGAATACTGCGATCACCAAGATTCGAACCGCACTGGGAGACGAGGCTGACAATCCAAGATTTGTCGAGACCATGCCGCGTCGCGGCTACCGTTTCATTGCTCCTGTAGATTCCCACTCGCAAACAGGGAAAATACCTGTCCGAAGTTTCCACGCTAGATGGTTGGTGATTGCCGCACTTGGCGGTCTCGCAGCACTTGCTGCGGTGTGCATGGCTCTGTTCGGCCTCAACGTGAGCGGATGGCGTGATCGAATGTTGGGAAAAACGGCGGTGGCGCACATTCATTCCTTGGCCGTCTTGCCACTGGCGAACCTCTCGGAGGATCCTGGGCAGGAGTACTTCGTCGACGGCATGACCGAAGAACTCATAACCAGTCTCTCGAACATCACCGGACTGCGGGTGATCTCCCGCACCTCCACCTTGCAATACAAGGGCTCGAACAAGCCCCTATCGAAAATCGCGCAGGAGCTCAATGTGGAGGCAATCATGGAAGGCTCGGTGCGGAGGGTGGGTGATCGTGTGCGCATTACGCTGCAGTTGCTCGAGGTGGCTCCTGAGCAGCACTTGTGGGGGACCAGCTATGACAGTGATCTCAAGAACATTTTGACCCTCCAGCGGGAGGTGGCGCAGACAGTGGCAAGGGAGGTCAATTTGTCTGTGGCAACCTCCGAGAAAGGTCACGTTTCGACCGCTCGAACCGTAAACCCAGAGGCGTATGAAGACTGTCTCAAGGGTAGATATTTCCTAAATAAGTGGACCCCGGATGGTCTCAAGAAAGCGTTCGCGCATTTCCAGCATTCCATTGACATCGACCCCACATTTGCTAGTGCATACGCCGGGCTGGCAGATGCCTACCGTTGGTCCGCGACTGCGGGGGCTCAGCCACCGAACGAAGCATTGCCAAGAGCTCGGGCGGCAGCGCAGAAGGCTCTCGAGTTGGATGAACAGTTGGCGGATGCGCATGTCTCTATGGCTGATGTCATGCTCCAATTTGACTGGAACTGGGCCGGGGCGGAGCAAGAATACCGGCGGGCGATCATGCTCAACCCGAGTAGTTCTGGGGCGCACGGCGACTACAGCTTTTATCTAACGGTGATGGGACGCACAGATGAAGCAATCAATGAAAACAAACGAGCTCTGGAAATGGATCCTCTCACGCCCACCGCGAACCTGGGGTTGGGATGGGTCTTATACTACGCACGGCGCCATGACGAATCGATTGCCCAGCTGAAAAAAACGCTGGAATTGGACCCGGACCTTGGCTATGCGTACATGGAGCTCGGCTGGAATTATGCGCAAAAACGGATGTACGCGGAAGCACTGGCAGCATGCCAACGGGCTGTTCGCCTTACTCCTGAGGACCAGGTCGTACTAGGCGGTTGTGGGAACGTCTACGCAATTGCGGGTGAGCGTGCCGATGCTCTGAAATGTCTAGCGAGTATCAAGGGATTGTCAGCGCGAGGATACATCGACCCCTACAACATCGCGTATCTATACGACGGTCTAGGCGAAAACGACCTCGCCCTGCAGTTGTTTGAGCGGGCTTACCGAGAGCGTTCCGCCAGCCTCGTCGGTCTAAGAATAGAGATTCTCACCCAAGGCCTGCGCTCCGATCTGCGCTTTCAAGATCTGTTACGGCGCATGAACTTCCCGCAGTAGGTTCGCCTATCCGGCCGGGTAGAAAAAGACGCCGCCACCTTCGAGCAGTATCGAAAGCTCCACAGAACCACTATCCTGCAGGCTGGCAAGAAGTTGGAATCCGGCCAGAAAACCTTGCGCCACTCTAAGGCTGAGGAACGAAGCGCGTCGTATTACCTACCTTTCCGATCAGCGCTGCCGGCTCAGACGGTCGACGCAACACCATACAAAGCATTGCTTCGACGATGGTTCCCGCGGAGGACCGACCTGTATGCCTGTAGTCGATCAAACCCTAGCCAGGGTAGTGCTCCGGCTGTTTTACCCTCAGCAAGCGATTTAGCCTTTGTTTTCAATGGAAGCAGGGTTCGATCTGAGTGTTGGGTCGACCCATTGAGACCACCGAGTTTACCAGAACCCAGCGCGACGTCTGCCATAACTACCGAGTAGCCAGGCGGCTTTGCGGCCGCCCGGCCCTCTCAGAACTGGGCGTGAAAGTTTCCCTTCACCCAGCTCAAGCCCTTCGAACGCCTCTTTAGGGGAGACGCGGTTTCGAAACGGGAAGCCGCTGACGATGAACCCGGTCATGGCACTCGGGATGAAGTAGAACGCAGTTCGTGGCACCCGTGGAACCGCCCATCACACGGGGGACGCAGTAATGCAGGCGCCAGCCCGTGATCCGAGTGATTTTTGTATTGCACTGCGTGCAAAGTCCACGTTGTTCATGCCAGAGATAGCGAAGAGTGCGAGTACCCCGAAACGTTTCCAGCATGTGAGCCCCTTCGCGTTCTTCGAAGTAGGTTTCATAGGTTGGATCGTACGGGTTGGCTTCGCCTTTAACCTTGACGTGTCGTTTGATGGGAGTGCTCTTGGCGTGGAAAAGCCAAAGTTTATTTGGCCGTCCCTCGTCATCGCAGGTTTCACCGAAGAAGGTCCAATCGCGGTCTTTACGCCGTTCAAAGTATTTCGGTTTGAACCAGCGCGAGGACTTGTTCGGGTGCCTTCGCCGTGCCCATTGCAACAAACTAGAGAAGATGGCGCGGTCCACGCCTCCAAACGAGCGTTTGCTCACCATGTGCCGATGATAGTTCGCCCAACCGCGAATCTTCGGGTTGAGTTGATCGATCAGGTCGGCGGCAGGCATGCCATGTGCGTCTTTGATAGTTCGTCGGATGCCCCTCAAGAAGGTTCCAACATTCTTCTTGGAAGGCTTGATGAGCAGTTTCCCGTTTGGATATCTGCGCACATTTTGTCCGAGGAAATCAAAGCCGTGCTCCACGTGTGTAATGACGGTCTTCGTAGGAGAGAGCTCAAGACCTCGTTCTTGCAAGAACTGCTCGACGAGGGGTTTGATTTCTCCTTCCAGTAATTCTTTTGATTTACTGGTGATGACGAAGTCATCCGCGTAACGGACGAGATTTACACAAGGTTTTTCACCTCCAAGGGACTTGAGACGTTTACCTGCGGGGAATTTTTCCTGCAGGAGTCGTTCCAGTCCGTCCAGCGCGCAGTTAGCGAGCGCGGGGGAGATAATTCCACCCTGAGGAGTCCCGTCCGTCATGTCGTGAAGGACGTGTTTGTCCATATATCCCGATGTCAGCCATTGTTTTAGAATGACTCTATCCATGGGCACATGGTTTAAGAGCCAGTCTTGGCTGATTTTGTCGAAACAGCTCTTGATGTCGCCTTCCAGAACCCACTGCGTGTTGGCGCTTCTCAGTGCTAGAAAGCACTGTACCATCGCGTCAGCGCAGGCCCGTTTCTGACGGAACCCGTAAGAGTTTCTGTCAGCGGTGGTTTCCACAACGGGATCCAGTGCGAGCAAGTGTAGTGCTTGCTGCCCTCGATCGATCATTGTGGGAATTCCGAGTGGGCGCATCGTTTTGCCGTCCGACTTCGGGATGTAAACACGTCGTAGGGGCTGAGATCGATAACCCCTACGCTTCAGTGCATGTACTGCCTGTGTTTTCTTCTCTGGTGTGTCCCAAATTTCTTGGTCCACACCTGGGGTTTTCTTGCCATCGTTTTCCGTCACTCGTCGAACGGCGAGAACTTTGCCGCTGTAGGAGTGGGTTAGCAAACGTTGCAGGGCTCGCACCCTGCCCCATCTGCTTGCCTTCGTGGCCTGCACGATACGCACTTGGAGTCGGCGAACGTTGCGGTTGGTGGCCTGCCAGTCGATGGCGTACCATTCCGCCGCTTCGCGTGAGACCGCACCAACAGCTTGCGCTGTCGTCATCTGCTTTGCCTCATGAGCCGATTAGTCAAGTTCTCTCGTGTGAAGCACCATAAAGGGAAGTCAGCCCGCTGGCGCGTCCGGTGATGTTGTCGATGTAGCAGACGCAACCGATATCCGCTCCATTACAGAGCGGCATTCGCTTTCTCCCTCATCTGTTATCCGCACCGCCATCGGTGCATCTTGCGATGCACTTTCCTCTTGCGAGGAGCGATGTGGATTTACCCTGTTCCGTTGGAATGACGCGATAGGTTAGGTCTGTTCTATACGCCGGCAGTGTTGTTTACCCATGACAGAGGAACCGGAAGCCTCAGCACTCACTGCAAGAAGAGCCGCGCAGCATCTTAGGCTCTCTTCGGCTGACGACGCTTACGAACATTTGTGTATTCTGACCCTACCATCAAGCCTAGCCCCTCTCCACCTTATGCTGGCAGATACATCGCCGCCTCGCGGTTCCGATGCCACTCTTGCGAATGTGGGTCCATTGTCCGAGGGCTTCGAACGGTCTGTTGCCTCGCCGCTCCAACCTCGTAGGCTACGTGCGATGGGACGCACGGTCTGATCAATTTCCTCCTTGTCAGACAATCATTCCAACAGCTTTACAGGTCGCAATCCGAGTTGCCGACTATCCTACGAGATCGAATTCCGGATTGGATCCGATTTTTCTCGACAGCCGAATCAGCATCTTGCCGCGTAAGCGGGAGACCAGGCAGCTCTTCGAAACGGCCGACAAATTGGGAATGGTATCTACTCTTGCGGGCTAACGCATGGAAACAATCCTGCCTGCAAGCCAGGAACCTACGTGGCTCCGAATGAACATAGCCTACGCACGTTAGTGATCGTGATGCGCCAGCTCATGGGCCACATTTTCATCGGTAAGCTGTTCGTAGGCATGTTCGCCATGAAGCGACTCGTCCAATCCTATCTCTTCGGAGCTTTCACTCACTTTCACGGCCGTGAAGCCATCAATGATCCGCAGCATCGCGTAGGTGAACGTGAACGCCCATACCGAGGAGAACACCACGGCGGTAACCTCCTTCAGCAGGAACGTTGGATCGCCAGCCAGCAACCCATTCGCTCCCTCCGGATTGAACTGTTTGGTGGCAAATATGCCCAGCATGACGATGCCGAGAAATCCGCCGACGCCGTGAACTCCCCATACGTCCAGCGCATCGTCCCAGTGCAGCTTGTTCTTCATTTCCACTGCGTAATAGCACACTACCCCGGAAACAATTCCGATGATCACGGCGGTCGTCGGCGAGACGTAGCCCGCCGCGGGTGTCACCGTGGCCAACCCCGCCACAGCGCCGGTCAGAAGCCCCAGAAACTTAGGTTTCTTTTCATTCAGCCAAGCCACCATGAGCCAAGCAACGGCTGCAAAGGAGGCCGCAAGGTCCGTATTGAGAAACGCCACCGCCGTCACCGAATCCACGCGCATCTCGCTCCCTGCATTGAAGCCATACCAGCCAAACCACAGCAGACCGGTGCCAAGTGCCACCAGGGGGATGCTGTGTGGCCCGCGATCCGTCACACGCCGCTTGCCGACGTACAACACGCTCGCGAGGGCCGCCATGCCCGCGATGTTGTGCACCACAATCCCACCCGCGAAATCCTTTACGCCCCACTGCTGCAAGAAGCCTCCGCCCCACACCATGTGCACGAAGGGGAAATAGACAACGGTCAGCCATGCGGTCAGAAACAGCATGTAGGCCTTGAAGGTGACTCGATTCGTGAACGCGCCGGAGATGAGCGCCGGGGTGATGATCGCGAACATCATCTGATAAGCGATGAACACCAGTGCGGGTATGGTGATGTTCGGCGAGGGCGTAGTCAGGTCAATGCCTCGCAGAAACGCGTTGTGAAAGTTGCCGACGACTCCGTGCCAGTCTCCGCTGAAGCACAGCGAATACCCGTATAAGTACCAAATGACCGTGGTCCAGCCCATGGATACAAAGCTCTGGATCATGATGGCCAGGACGTTCTTGCGGCCCACCAGGCCACCATAAAAGAAGGCCAGTCCCGGAGTCATTAGCATCACCAAGCTGGTGCACAAGATCATGAATCCGGTATTCCCGGTATCGAGATGAAACATCATTTCCTCCACCTGAATTGCCTTCAATTAGGCTCTGAGAACGGTGAACGGGGGGTCCAAACTCGCGAATTTCAGCACAGTCGGAGGGCCCGCAGACCCATCTGCGCAAGGAGCGCTGTTACATGCACACACTGGGGTCATTGCCCGATAAACTCAGTGCGGTTTGTCACATTACATCGTGACGACAGTCTGTTCGTAGGGGCTCAATGGCCGGCCTCCCTCGGGGGTATTTCTCAGCACGCATGTCAAAGTGCTGTTCGACTGCGGCGATTAGCTCGTCACGATTTGCCAACGCATGCACGGTTGATTTGTTTCCTTCCGATTCGACGAGTGCGAGATTGTGAATGAGGACGGAACGACCTGCATAGAATCGCACCAACAAGATCGAATTCAGAAACGTTGCATCGGGAGAGAAGGATGCAGCAATCACTATACTGAAATCTTCAATTGTCTTGGGCTCCGGCTTCGCCAGATCACGGTGCTGCAAGACTCCATCACGAAATAGTTCAAGGCGCGAACAGACATTGGCGCCTTACGGCTTCAACACATAGCTGTCCCGACCCAGTATAGTTTCATAATCTGCCGCCAAGTCGCGAGGAATAGGCTCCAGCAGCGGAGCAGCATAACCCGTGTCGGCCAGGTATTCTCGCCCCTCAATCATGATCATGTTCAGCGCGTGATTCTGGCTTGCTGAGTCCTGGATTTGAGGGTCTTCTCCCAGCGGTTTTTCATCGCTTCTTCGCAACGAAGCCGGTCAGTTCCGAAACTAACAAAGCAGAACGGGTCAAATTTGGCGACCATAGTTCTATCCGGGACTCGTGGCCTATAGCTTTTTCTGGTTGTCCGAGAGGGCCTAGGGTCGGGTGTGAGACTCGGTGCCCGAAGCACGCAGGGCCTAACAAATCAGCTGAGACTCGCTCTCGAACCAGAGTGTCTCGAGAACTCCACGGCCACCGCTAGAGAGGATTCCCCCGATGGAACGGATGCGATCCGAGACACTCAAGCTGTTTGTGGTTTCAGATACTGGGCGTCGAAGCACACTCCTCTCTTCCATACGATCAAAACAATCGTGGCAATCTTTCTGGCCAAGGTCAGCCGTGCCATCTCCGGCCGCATGCCTTTG
This sequence comes from Candidatus Acidiferrales bacterium, assembly GCA_963759275.1. Classification (GTDB taxonomy): domain Bacteria; phylum Acidobacteriota; class Terriglobia; order Acidiferrales; family UBA7541; genus Acidiferrum. The sequence goes on from CAVWYZ010000012.1 coordinate 233,187, forward strand.
CTCACGAGAGCCGCATAGAACTCTGCCAACGGGCCAGGCTTGATCGAAGCCACCACCGCCGCCCCCTTGAACAGGTTCTTCAGATCGTGATTGCAGTTCTCGTTCAGCCCACGAATCTGTACATGCTTCTTCTTCCGTCGCAGTTGGCCTTTCGCAACCTCATGGTCGGCGCTGGAACTGGTCACCACACCCAGACCGCAATAGGTCCACAGCTGCCGCTTGGTACGGAACCGGTGTGGAGTCTGCAGAACGCCCAACAACTCAGCGGCTCGAATCGGACCAATCGATGGAATCTCACACAGGCGCTTCCACACTTTGTGCTTCTTACTCTCCGCCAACAGATCTCTTCGTACTTCCTGGCGCAGGGTTCTCAGTGCATCCAGTTGCTGGTAGTACAACTCCGCCCGCCGGCGAACTCCCGGTTCATGGATCTTTCCGAGCCACTCGGCCCGATGCCGCGAACCATAAACCTGCTTGCCGCTGCAGGGAATGGCCCAGCTGCGATAGATGGCCTTTACTCGGGTCATCACCCGACTCTGGTCGCGGGTGATGGTCAGATAACTCCGTCCCAGTTCCTTCAAGGTCCGCAACCCGTGGTCTCCGTGATAGACCGCGTTGAGCTTGTTCATATAGAGAAGGTCGGATAGCTTTCGTGCATCGACGCGATCATTCTGGTTGCCGTCCTGCAACAACGCGTTACGCCGAGGATCGCACACCACCAGCTTCGTGACACGGGGCTTCAGCAGGTCGTACAGCCAGGCAGCCCAGGTGCCCTCTTCAAACGTGACGTGCAAATCTCCTCGCAACCCATCGAAAAACTGCAGGATCATGCTGGCTTTCGTCTCGATGACGCATTCCATCACGATCTTGCCGACAGCATTCCTGACGGCAATCGAAATACTTTCCTTGTGCACATCCATGCCGATATATTTAGTGCTGGTCATAAAGGGCGTTCCTCCTATGGAGCGGTTGAGCTAGCACTCAAAACCTACTCCAAAAGGGGCGCCCTTTTATATTGCGTCGGGTGGTCGGAAAAGTTCCTCCCAGCATCCACTTGATTGCATAACAATGTCGGCTCCTCGACCCGAGTAGACTGTGGTTGCTTAACGACCATAGGCTCGGGAGAAGGAGCCGAACATGATGTTGATAGGCGTAGATTACCACCCGAGCTTTCAGACGATTGCATTTTTTGTGGAAGAGACAGGTGAGTGTGGTGAACAGGAACTGAACCACAGTGATGGACAAGCCGAGAGATTCTATCGAGACCTGAAGCAGCGAGGAATCTGCGTGCGGGTAGGCATGGAGGCTACCGGATATGCACGCTGGTTCGAGCGCCTACTGGCTGAATTAGGTTTCGAGCTGTGGATCGGAGATCCTGCGGAGATCAAAGCCAAGCGAGTGAAGAAGCAGAAGTTCGATCGTGAGGACGCCCGACTCCTACTCCGGCTGTTGCGGGAAAATAACTTTCCGCAAATTTGGGTACCGGGTCCGGAGAATCGGGATCTGCGACAACTTCTCTGGCACCGTCATCGGTTGGTGCAGATGCGCACCCGGATCATGAATCAGTTGCAGGCCTTGGCGATGAACGAGGGCTATCGCTGGAAGAAAAAGCTATTCAGCGAACCGGGGCGAGCACAGTTAGAAAAGCTCGCATTAGGTCCTTGGGCCAGTCGCCGCCGGCAAGAGTTGTTGGAACTGCTGGACCGTATGAATCCGACGATTGAAGAATTAACCGCAGCCGTCGAACGGGAAGCCAGGAAGCGACCTGAGGCGATGCGGCTGATGACTCATCCGGGTGTCGGTCCGCTGACGGCACTCGCCTACGTGTTGATCATCGGAACTCCGACGCGGTTTCAACGCGGCAAGCAGATCGGCACGTACGTGGGGATGATCCCATGTGAGGAGTCCAGTGCTCGCAAGCAGCGACTTGGACACATCAGCAAGCAAGGCAATTCATTGTTGCGCTTCTTGTTGGTGGAAGCAGCCCAAGCAGCAGCGCGTATCCAGCCGGACTGGAGACGTCGGTACATGCACCTGGCGATGCGTCGCCACAAAAGCATTGCCAAGGTGGCGATGGGGCGCAGGCTGGCGGTTCGGTTGTACTGGATGTGGCGGAATAGCTCCGACTATTCGCCATCGCTAGAGTTCGGTTCGTACGCGGGACAGCTCGATCCCGGACATGGTGTGAAGTAGAACACCGTCCACTTGATAGGGCATTCCGCTCCCTGCAGAGGGAGTTTGAAGAAGTAATCCTGGTCGAAGTACGGATCGAAGAGATGTTTGGGTCGGACTGAAGCCGACCGAAAGATTACGAGCGAGCCGTGGTCGTCGAAGCAGCAGTCAAAGAAGGACAACGAAGGCCACTCTTTGGTGTGAACGGCGAAGTGTGCTCAAAAAGGATTTGACAGGGCCGACATTGTTAGAGATGTCCGGGAACGGCGCTAATGAGGTGGATTTTCATCCGGGACACAGGCGGCGAGTTGATCACCAGGCAGGCTTCAAGACTTCCAGAACGGAGAAGGGCCGACGAGTTCCATTTCGCATTTCTGGAAGAATTCCGGGTCGGCGTTGAGCTTGGGATTCGCCCCGACACTTTGGAAAAACTGCTCCATTTTCCCCGCAGGGCAGAAAGCAATCAGCATGCGAGCAGGAGCTGCACCGATGGACGAAAACGTGTGCGGGATGCGGCGCGGAGCCAGCACGGATTCGCCCGACCGAAGATTTACCCGTTGCTCGCCCACTTGGAAAGCCACTTCCCCTTCCAGCACATAGAACCATTCCTCCTGATTGAAATGCAGGTGAAGCGGAGGGCCGCCGGGCTGGAGATGGGCGTGCTCAATGATAAAGAGGCCGCCGTTGGTGTCACTGCCAGCAACTTTGAAAAGGAGCGAGGAGCTGAAGCCCAAGGCGTGTGGCTGGCCAAATCGGTCGTTGCCAGCGCCGACAACGTGAAGTCCGCTCGACGGGGCCGGTGCTGCGGACTGCGCTTCCACTTGACGTGCCAGGATTTCCTGAAGACCGGCAGCAGGCACGACCGAAGAAATAGCTCGGAGAAAAGAACGTCGTTGCATGGGACTCCTTTGGTGGCGCCGGCGCACCACGGCAATCCCGAGAGTCTATCACCGCAATCGGGACCGGTAGATGACCTAGGCCTATTTGAGGAGGTCTTCTCCTCGCCATCTTAGAAGAGCATAGGCTACGACCGCGCACGGTATCGACAGCGCCAAAGAGTCGCCATTCTTCAAGCTCAAGAAGTTGGAATCCTGCCAGAAAACCTTGCGCCCCTTCTAGGGCTGAGGAACGAAGCGCGTCCTATTCCCTGCGTTTCCGACAAGCCCGTTTCCCAGGACTTGACAATTACGAGTACTTTGTGAAATAAAGTGACATGCGCACGCGCGTCATCGCCGTCATGGAACTGCTGCTCATTTTTCCCGCTGTTCTCTTTATGACTGCGCTGGTGTTGCGCAATCTCCAGCCGCTGCAATACGAACCCGCTCGCAGCGCTCAGCAGCTAGTCATGTGGTACGCAGGCCGGATGTGGACGTTATGGTTGTTAGGTCTGCCGTTGATTGTGCTTGTCAGCGGCTGCGCCGAGCTGCTACGCAGCTACAACCGCGATATGGTTCTGCCGCGTACATTGCAGAAATCGTTAGCCATGGTCCGTGCGCACTCGTCTTATGTTTTCATTGTTGCGACAACGCTGATGGCGGGTGTCCTCCTGGCGATTGTCGTCTTGCACGTCCTAGCGAACTAAAGGCCTTCGTGAGGGATTAGCGCGAATTGTTTTCAATTGGCCCACTATCAAATCGACCTTGGGCCGGAACCCTGGTCAAGGAGCGCTGACAGAGAGCCGCTCGACTGTTGCGGGAGACCCGTTTTATAGAGAATGGCTTTGTGGCGCGGGTCAGGGCTGGAGGGGTCGTATACTGGAGCGCCTTTCCATCGATAACTGTTTCCCTTTAACAGTGGAATTATTTCGTCAGCTTGCCTTTTTATTCTGAGCAGCAAGCCCATATCGTATTGCCGCGCCAAGCGTATCGATGTTTATATCCTTTAGAGCTTTAAACCGAATGCAATATCCGGTCACGCTCGCCTTGCCTAGTTTTTTTCCATACGTTTTGGCTAAGTACTTCTTATCTTTGAGACCAAGAATGTAGACAGAGATTCCGGTTTTGTTTCCGCTCACGCCAATTTGAAAAAACTCTCTACTTTTTCCATTGGCATATTTTATTGTGTGGAATCCATATCCAATCGTAGGGTTGGAAACAGTATGATTTTTGCTGTCTTTACCATCGAAGAACCATAATTTGCATCCTGGTGACACTTGAAGCGTGAGCCGATGCAACTCTCGCATGTCACCGCGTTTTGGCTCCGGTTGGCCGGTAATATACTTCTTGATTTGTTCTTGTACGTTCATATGTTCTACTCCCCCGTTGCGCGCACGAGATTATACGACGTTTAATCCTTCTCCCCTTGCAAGGGCGAAACCGTCGTCGCGTTGGAGACCGGTTACTGCGTTAATCCGCCAAACCAGCGTGTGCAGAAGAACTACCCGCTCAGAAGTCTCTCTCCCGTGTGACCTTCCAGGCACACGCTGACAACACGAGGCTCAGAGCACAGCTGAGAGCGATTCCGCCCCACGGCATGTGCCCACCAATCAGGTAGCTGTATTCGTCCTTCATGGGCATTGGAAAGATCGCGTCCTGCAGACTCAGCCCCTTGAAGGACTCAATGACGCGTGTGCCGTTATTCACCGCAAAGACGAGCGCAATTCCGATTCCGGCGCTCGCAAAATCTCCAGCAAAAAGCACGGACGCCAGCAGCCCAATCGAGTAAAAGAGCATGCCGCCGAGTCCGAGACGCAAGCCAAGAAGGAACGCGTCACCGACCGGAAAGTCGCCACCGGACAGTGCGGCGATGACGGGAACCGCAAGCGCAGGGATGAGGGCGGCCGCCATCGATTGAAGAGCGCCGTTCACAGAACGATACAGAAACCATCTGGTCCTGCTAACCGGCAAGGATAAGGTATAGTCCACAGTCCCAACCGACCGCTCCCGGAGAAGACCGCCGAGTCCTAGGAACATGGCGGAAAAACCCCAGAATAGAAAGAGCGCACCTCGGATTGTTCGCACTCCTGCCTCGTGAAAGTCCTTCGACTCGATCACCACCTTCTCGGCCTTGGCGTTGTAGAACACGCTGGCACTGGTAACCACCAGCAGTGCGACAAGGATGAAGAAAAACCGCGAGCGCGATTCGCGCCAGACTTTACGAAGTGGCATGGTCTTCTTTCACCTTCTCGAGGAACAGCTCTTTCAGGCCGACGGAGTGCACGTCAACCGCTTTCGCGCCGAGTAGTGGGCCAAGCGCGGCAATCTCGTCAATGTTACGGCTCGCAAGAATACTTATAGTTCTGCCCTGCACGATGACCCGGTCCACACCCTCCCGCCTGAATGCTTCCGGCGGAGGAGGATCATCGAATACGAGATTGACACGTCGAAACTCATGGCGGAGGTGGTCTAGCGAGCCCTCGAGGATGACTCGCCCTTTTTCGATGGCTATGATGTGATCGGCGATTTGCTCAACCTCCGCAACCTGATGAGACGAGAAGAATATTGTGGTGCCGTCAGCCGCCTGCTGCACCAGGCTCCGCAGCATCTGTTCGGTCATTACGGGATCGAGACCCTCGCTCGGCTCATCAAGGATGAGCAACTCCGAATGGCGGCAGAGGTTGAGTAGAAGGCCCAGCTTGGTGCGCATGCCCTTTGAGAGAGCACTGACCTTGTGATTGAGGGGAAGTTCAAAATCCAAGAGCAGTCGTGTTTCGGTCTCGACGCGCCATGTCGGGAAAAACGGACGGGTGAATGCAATTATCTCCCGCACCGTCATGTACGAGTAGACTCTTTTGTCCTCACCGAGAAAACCGATGCGGCGGCGAACTGAGACTGACCCCGCGGGCTCACCAAGTACCATCGCCTCACCGGACGTTCGACGGATCACGTCGAGAAGGATCTTTATTGTAGTGGTCTTGCCCGAACCGTTCCGGCCTAGGAAACCCACGATATGCCCTCGCGGAACTGTCATCGTCAGACCTGCCAGGGCATAACTATTCCCGAATCGCTTGGTAAGGTCCCTCGTTTCGACGGCAGCCTTCATCGTCTCGCGGCCTCCTCGATCCATTCCGCTTCAAACAGGCGACGGCTCTCATCGCCGCTAAAACCCATACTCCTGAGCTTTCGTACTGTTTCCTTCACGACAACGGAAGCTTCCCGAAACCTGCGGAGCCGCGGTTTTGCTCGGTAGCCTTTCTCGACGTATGCGCCAGCCCCGTGCCGAAGCCGGATCAAGCCCTCCTGTTCGAGCTCGTCATATGCCTTCACGACCGTGTTCGGACTGACGACGAGCTCCTCGGCCAACGTGCGAATCGCGGGCAGTTGGTCTCCCTCAACCAAAGCGCCAATTTCAATCGCGTGCCTGATCTGCTCGACGACCTGCAAATAAATCGGAACCCCTGAGGACGGATTTAGGCGTATCATCATGCCGTCACTGTACCACAGTACTGATACAGTGCAAGTCTTATCCTGGTTCCCAGTTAAATGTCAATGTTGAATGTTCAAGCCCCGGTAAGTCGGGTTGCCGGAAAAGTGGGTCCTGAAACCGGGGAGTTGAGATACGTTGCGCAGCTTCATTCCGCTGCTAAATAGATGTAGCGAACTATGAACAGGATCGTGAGGAGCCACAGCAGGATGCTGACTTCGCGATGTTTTCCGGCGGCCAGTTTGCCGACCGTGTAGGTAATCACGCCGAGGCTTAATCCGGTAGCGATGCTGAAGGTCAACGGTGTGGCGATGAGCGTGACGAACGCCGGAAAGCCTTCGGTGAAATCCGCCCAGTCTACCTTGGCCACGGGTTGGGTCATCAACGCGCCTACCAGGATCAGTGCGGGGGCCGTTGCGAATCCGGGAATCGCCGCCGCGACCGGAGAGAAAAACATAGCCACAAGAAACAGTGCCGCCACGATGAGGTTGCTCAGACCTGTGCGCGCGCCGGCCGCGACACCGGCAGCACTTTCGATGTAGCTGGTCACCGTCGACGTTCCGGTCATCGCTCCAAAAATCGTTCCGATGCCGTCGGCCAACAAGGCCTTACCCACGCGCGGGATTTTTCCGTCCTTCATGAATCCGCCCTGTTCGCAGACGCCCACCATGGTGCCCACATTGTCGAAAAGATCCACGAACAGAAAAATAAAAATAATTTCGATCAGTCCGAGGTGTAACGCTCCCGGGATATCTAACCGCAAGAAGGTGGCGGAAGCCTGAGGCACGGCTATCAGTGCAGTGGGCCAGTGAGACAGGCCCCGAACAATGCCGAAGAGCGTGGTGCCGAGAATGCCGAGCAAAATCGCGCCGTTCACGCGGCGCACCATGAGAACCAGAGTGAGAACGATGCCAATGCACGCGGCTTGCACGGCGGGGTCGGCAAAATTGCCGAGACTTACGAAGGTCGCGGGATTCGCGACCACAAGTTTCGCGCTACGCAATCCCACAAACGCGATGAACATTCCGATACCGCCGGCGGTGGCATGTTTCAACCCGAGCGGGATGCCGTTGACGATTTGCTCGCGGATGCGCGTGACGGTGAGCAGCACAAAAAGCACGCCGGAAAGAAAGACCGCGCCCAGCGCCGTGGTCCAGGGAACATGCATGCCCAGGCAAACGGTATAGGTGAAGTAGGCGTTGAGGGACATTCCAGGCGCAAGCGCGATGGGATAGTTTGCGTAGAGGCCCATCGCCAGAGTGGCTACGGCTGACGCCAGGCACGTGGCGAATACCACGCCTTCCGCCGGAATGCCGGCCTGAGAAAGAATTTGCGGGTTTACGACGACGATGTAGGCCATGGTGAGGAACGTCGTCAGTCCGCCGAGAATCTCGCGGCGAACCGTGGTGTGATTTTCTTCCAGGGCAAAGAGACGTTCCAGGAACGGTGCGGTGGCCATGTGTGGTCTATTTTCGTGAGACCGGAAACTTTACGAGTGATGGCGTACCTGTGTCAATGACAGTAGCCGACCATTTCTCCTTGGGCGACTGAATTCCTCAGCTCGACGTACGGCTTTGCGGTAAAATCTCGGACCATACGCAACAGTTTCGTGGATACTTCTTCTGCTCTTGAGGACCACTATGTCTTTCTATTTTGGTGGAATGTCGCGTCGGTCGTTTTTAGGCTGCACCACGGGTGCGCTGCTGGCAAGTTCTCTGCCATCGTCTGGGCTAACTGCTTCTACCGCGACGGCTGCGCGTCGGATCATTCTGGATGTTGATACCGGAGTCGACGACGCCATTGCAATTTTGTTGGCGCTGCGCTCGCCGGAATTGAAAGTGGAGGCGGTAACGGCGGTGTCTGGCAATGTGCCGCTGGCTTTCACTCTTCCGAACACGTTGCGCATGGTGGAAATCGCCGAGCGCACAGACGTTCCGGTAGCGGGCGGGGCGGCCCAGCCATTACTGCGGCGGTTGGTCACCGCGAGTTACGTGCACGGCGTGAATGGATTGTCGGGAGTGGAGTTTCCGGAGGCCAAGCTGCAACCGATCGCGGAGACAGCAGAACAGGTGATCCGGAGAATTGTGCGTTCGAATCCCGGCGAAATCACGATAGTCGGGGTGGGGCCGCTGACCAACGTGGCGCTGGCGCTGAAGGCCGAGCCGTCGTTCGCTTCGCAGATCAAGGAAATCGCGGTGATGGGCGGTTCGTTGACCGGCGGGAATATCACGCCTTCGGCTGAATTTAATTTTTACGTGGACCCGGAAGCTGCGCGAATCGTGTTCGATTCGGGAGTTCCGGTGACGATGGTGGGGCTGAATGTCACGCAAAAGGTGTTGCTTGGCGAACAGCAACTAGGCGTGCTGGAGGCGGCAAAATCGCCGGTCAGTGAGGCGGCTGCAAAGATTCTGCGAGCCACGCTGGAGCATATGCGTAAGGGGCGAGGCATGACGGCCAAGACAATGGCGATGCACGATCCGTTGACAGTGGCGCACCTGATTGATCCGATGATCCTGACGCTGAAGGATTATTACGTGCAGATCGAGACTTCGGGCGAACTCACCGCAGGCGAGTCTGTGGCGTACGAATTTTCGCCGGTGCGCAATTCGCCGCCGATGAATACGGGTGGACCTGCGAGCGAATCGCCGGCTGCAAAATTCAAACCCAATGCCAAAGTGGCCGTCGGCGTGGATGCGGATAAGTTTTTTCGCCTGCTGCTGCCGCGCTTAACGGCGGCTAGTTAAAGGAGTGCGCTTATGACTCGATTGTTGATCTCTGTCGCGCTCATCATCACCGCGGCGATGGCTGTTTCGTTGGTAGGCCGGTCCGCATCGGAACTCGGTTGGCATCTGACTGCGTCGTCCGAAGGGCTGATATCCGATCCGGTTCTGCGCGGACAGATTTTTCGGGCGCTTTCTGCCGCTGAATCAGCGGGAACCGATCCAACCATCTCGCATTTTAAGGTGCGCGCCGCCACGGTTGTCGAGAAGGATGGGCGGGAGCACATCGTGCTGGGCGGCAATACGGAATATGCGGTGCCCGAAGCGATCCACGGGGAAACTTCGATGATCAATCATGTCACCGCGCTCTATGGGGCGGAGACGACCCGGCACAAACTTCGTTTTGTGGCGTTCTTTTCGGAGCGCTGTGGCCTGAGCGGCAGTTGCGGAGATTGCCGCGATTTCCAGAAGGCAGCCACCGATTATTCGCAGTTGCTGATTGTTTGCGGGCAGTCGTCCGATCACAGTGTTCGCGTGACGCGGTTCAGCGATCAACTGGTGGACGAAGCTCAATTCCCGGCAGCGCAAGTTTCAGCACTTCCAGTCTCTGCCTTGGAACTTTCGCATCTCCTTGAAGCCGCGCAAGGCGCCAGTTTGGGAGGCGTTACACTGTTCACCGCATCCAGCCAAAGCGCCGCGGCGGCACTGTCATATTCCGGCAAGATTTATCGCACCGCCGGCGCGGACGATGCGGCATTCCACTACCGCTATCCGATTGGTGGAGTGCTGCAAGAAGCGGCGACGGAAAGGGATTATCTTCTGCGGGCGATTCTCGTCGTGGGAGAGAAGGGTCGCTGGCCGATCGTGAATTATCGCGATCGGCAGTATGGCTATGAGTTCAGCAGCTTCAACCGAGAATCGGGCAAAGCCCCAATCGCACTAATCATTTCCGACGGTATCGGAAATTATCGCGCCACCACGTTCGAATCGGCGTTGCCGAACGCCTTCAGTACGGCTAATTTCATGCCGCAAGCGGTTAGAGACTTTCTTCGCACGCACCAGGCATCCGGTGGGTCCAAGTAGACCTAACGGAAATCGCCAAATCCAATGCGGAGTTGAATGGTATTGATCCCGGGATTGGGGTTGGTCATACCGGCATTCGAAATGTGTTGAAAACGGACTTCCGCGCTGAAATTGTGCTTTTTGCCGAGGAAATGCGCTCCGATCCCGCCACTGGTTGTAAAGTTAATCTGCGAAGTGCCCTCGGGGACTTTTGTATTCGTGAACAAAGTGCCGCCTTCAATCTGGAAAAAAGGTTTCACTTTTCTGGAAGAACTGAAAATCCACTTAAACGCGAACGGGTCGATGCTGCCTCCGTACGCAGTGTTGGTTTTCTGGGTGATGACCCACACCGGCACGACATCAACCGCATATTCCAGTTGCCCGCGCAGAAATCCCGGCCCGTGCGGCGAGGTTAGAATCATTCCGTAGCGGAATCCCAGATTCCACACACCGGTGCCAGATTGGCTGCCATTGATTCCGTGGCCCCCGCCGGTCCACACTTGCCATTCGCGGGAAGAATTCTCCGGGCCCTCCTGTGCGCTGAGGGGCGATACATTCACAATTCCAATAGCCGCAAAAACCGCTAACCAAACCAACGCAGGCTTCACCGTGACCTCTCCGGGATTACAAAAATAGCGAGTCCAGCACAATATCTGAATCGCGCTACACAAACAATCTACGAAATAAGAGTTGAGTTCGGAAAGGGGGAGATTGAGGGCTGGGCGAAAGGCCGAGTAGGAGTGCGGGAAATTAGAGAAGGGAGGCAGGCCAGGTCTTCCCGCCTCCCCTTTATTCCTCTTTCGAGGAATTCCGATTAGCCTGACGGAGGGCGGCTAATCGGTCGTGTGTTGGCCTGTGTATGAAACTCGCGCGAGTCGAAAATGGTTACAAGAATTTTTGAAAAATGCATACAATGGGGTCGCGCACTCCTTTCGCTCCCAGAAAGGCGCATTTTCCATGGCTCGCCCTTCTCACATCAGCGTCGATAACATATTGCGTTTTCTTCAACTTAGGAATGATCCCGTAGCTCTGGAGGAGCTTTCCCGTTCGCTGCGATTGAAGAAAAACGACCGGCGCCCGCTGCTGCAAATGCTTGAGAAACTAAAGAAGCGCGGGCTCGTCGAGGAACTCACCCACGGGCGTTTCCTCTTCCGGCAGTCTCGCAAACCGCAGGCCGCGGGGCACCCTCCCAAGAGCGTTCCTGCAACGCCTCCCGAAAGCTTCTCGCAGCACAAGGCGAGCTCTCGCGACGAAATCAAGGGCCGCTTGGTCCTTCACCAGGATGGCTACGGATTCGTGGTGCCGGATGTAGCGCTGCCGAATGTGGACGGAGATATTTTTATTCCTCGCGATTACGTCGAGGACGCGATGCACGGGGACACGGTGATCGCCCGACTGGCGCGGCTTAGCGGTTTGCCGGGCGCACGACGGGCGGAGGGCCGCATTGTCCGGATCGTGGGTCGCGCGCATCCTTCTGTGGTGGGATTGTTTCGCTATACCTCGCGCGGCTGCGTGGTGGTTCCCTACGATCCTCGGGTGCAACACGAAATCGAATTGCTGGCGGGGGAAGAACTGGCTCCGGCTTTGCGCGAACAACTGCTGGGTGGGAAAAAAGAGCAGGGCGGCCGAGGGAAACGTCTGCCGCACATTCCCAAACTCGACGGCGCGGTGGTTAACGCAGAACTTTTGAACTACGGCCGCGGCGGCACCGCTCCTTCCGGGAGGGTCATAGAGATTCTCGGCCGGCCCGGCGACCTCGGGGTGGATACCGAGATCATCATCCGCAAACATCATCTACCGCACGTTTTCGACCACGCTGTGTTGCAGGAAGCGGAGCGACTGGCGCACCCTCTCACTGACGCCGAGCGATTGGGGCGCGAGGATTTTCGCGAACTCCTCATCGTAACGATCGATGGGGAAACCGCTCGCGATTTCGATGACGCGGTTTACGTGGAACGCCGCGCCGACGGCGGCTGGCTGCTACAGGTCCACATAGCCGACGTAGCGCACTACGTGCATCCCGAATCTCCCTTGGATCGCGAAGCGCGCCTGCGCGGGAATTCGGTGTACTTCATCGACCGCGCTGTGCCCATGCTCCCCGAAGCGCTGTCCAACGGCATGTGCTCGCTGAATCCTCGCGAAGAGCGACTGGTGATGAGCGCCATCATGCATTTTGATTCCGCCGGTCGCGCGCTCACTGCCGTGATGGTGCCTGGGGTGATTCGCTCCGCCGAACGCATGACGTACACCAATGTGAATAAGGTGCTGACCGGCGATCCCGAAATGAGCGAGCGGTACGCGCACATGCACCATCATTTTCGGGCCATGAAAGGGCTGGCGCAGCTTCTGAATTCGCGCCGGGCGGAAAACGGCTCGATCGACTTCGATCTGCCGGAGCCTATCATCGAGTTCGACGAACAGCAGAATATGACCAACATCGGGCGCAGCGAGCGCAATGTGGCTCACCGGATTATTGAGGAATTCATGCTCGCGGCGAATCGCGCGGTGGCGCATTATCTTCTCGAACGCGGCATTTCCGCTCTGCACCGCGTTCACGAGAAGCCAGACGCGCGGAAGGTACTGGAGTTCGAAGAGCTTGCCCGCGCGTTCGGGTATTCGCTGGGCGTCGAGAATCTGTATCAGCGCGAAGTTGCGGTGCGCCACGGGAAAGTGGCTTCTCCAGCAAAAGCGGGCCGGCCGGACTCCCGTGGTCACGGGCGCGAGCGTCAGCAGCGCGTCTCTCTTCCCGGCGCCGATATCAGAATCACGCCGCAGCATTACCAGAGACTGGTGGAAAAACTATCGGGTCGCCCGGAAGAGCGGATCTTGTCGTATTTGATGCTGCGCTCGCTGAAACAGGCGCGCTATGCCGCGGATTCTCTCGGCCACTTTGCGCTTGGTTTCGATGAATACACCCATTTCACCTCGCCGATTCGGCGTTATCCCGACCTGATCGTGCACCGGATTCTGAAATGGGCGATCGCTAACCCCGACGCCAAAGTTCCCTCGTATATCAAGCCGTCGATCGGCGTGGAAGCCACGCTCTACTCGCAAAATCATCTGGAAGAAATTGCGTCGGAAACTTCCGAGACCGAACGCCGCGCCGCGACCGCCGAGCGCGAACTGATCGCCTGGAAAACGGCGCAGTTCATGGAGCAGCATCTGGGTGACGAATACGATGCGTTGATTATTTCCGTGCAAAAGTACGGCTGTTTTGTGGAACTGTTCGATATTTACGTCGAGGGACTGATCCCGATCAACGCGTTCGAAGAAATTGCGGGAGCCCGCTGCCTGTATCGCGAACGGGACCACGCGATTGTGGCGGTGCCAGGAAACGAAAACCGCCGCAGCCGGAGTCAACGCAAACAAATCAATGCGCTTGCCTGGAAACTGGGCGATCGCGTGCGGGTTCGCGCGGAGCGCATCGACCCCATGCGCCGCCGCGTTGAATTTGCGCTGCTGCCGGGTGCTTCTTCAGCGTCCGTGTAGTGGAACAGACTACCCGAGGGGCGCCCCGTTCTATGAGTTCTCTTGGGACGCAACTTTTTTGAGAACTTTTATGCCGAGGCAGCTTTCGCTGTCGTCGCGCGTTCTTCCAGGATCAGGCGGCGCAATTTGCGCAGATCTTTCAGGAGATGTTCACTGCTGCCGATGTGCGCTGTGAGCCGATCTAGTTTGTAGCTTACGAGTTGGAGAGCTTCTTTCTTTCTGGCTAGTTGCGCGTCATTCATTGGCGCGATCTCTGCTTCAACTTGCTTACGTGCCTCCCGGCAAGCTTCCAGTAGGTAGGTGACATATTCGAGAGCACTTTCAATGTTGTCAAACGGTGTGTCGCTGCGACGCACGATGATTTCTTCCTGAGCGAGAATCGACCTTAACCACTCCGAAGGTGCAATTTCTGCGCCATTGCCTGCTGTTGCGGACAAACGACTTAAGACGTCGACGGTGGGCAAAGGGCGATAGAACTCCTAGCTTGTACACTTTTGCGGGAGGGATGGTTAGTGTCGCCCGTCACATAGCATCGGTTCATCGGTCACACCCTCGCGTCGAAAAACCAGACCCTGCACGATCTCCATGTACTATTTAGATTATAGAGGACGGTTCAGCAGTGGCGCTGACCGGGGCGTGACAGTGGACACAGCAAAGTTCTCCGATCCAAAAACTTCGTGGCACAAGGTTCTGGAGCGGCTGTATCACGAGGACCATATCCTGTATGCGCGGATGAATAATTTCTCGACCGTGCAAGCCTTTCTCGCGACCGCTCTCGCGTTCACGACGTCCGCCACCACCACTGCGCTCAACATCAGCTTGATCGTGACTTTGTTTGGCCTGGCGCTTTCGCTGTTCTACATATCGTTGGGATTCCGGGGTGTGCGGGTGATTCAGTTTTGGAGAGCGTACCTGCGGTTGCTCGAATCGATGCCGGGCGTAACTTCTATCGATTCGCACTTGTCGGAATTTTATCGATTGGGTCACCGGCGCGGGCCGGAGGAAACGGAACTACCGCTTGCCGAAGGACTGGCTATCAAAATCGAAACTTCCTGGTGGGCGCGTCGATCGGTGCATGACCAGTTCCCGTGGTATCTGCCGGGATTTTCGGGAACCATGTTTATTGCGGTGGGCATTCCAATGCTGACCACTTCTTTTTGGGTGCTGGTGTTGTATGCGCTATTCTATCCGCACAAAGACATGAGATGGTTTGTTCTTGGACTTGGGGGCGGCCTGGTCGCGATTTTCCTGCTGCATCTTTTCGCTGGACGACTGATTCCGGCGCCGATTCACGAGGGGCCGATGCACCGCGTTGTGATTGACGATTTGGGGTCAACCAGCAATCGCGAATAGTTCGAGAGGGTGGGCGCTCAGACGGGCTTAACCCGCGCCCCCGCCAACGTCACTTCCTCCATCGCGGTCCTTGGCGATTCCGGCGAGGATGCCTTCAGACACAGATCCACGGCTTCGGCCATACTCTGCGATTCCTGCTGCTTCAAGGTTAACCAATTCCCGAAGGTTGCTTTCTCTCTGGCCATTCCATCGAGGTTGCGCCGCAGCCGCTCTGTGTAGCGTGCTTTTATGCGCTCGAGTTCGCTCTGGATTTGTACGTTCTCTTCGGCCTTGCGCGCCAATTGCGCTTCAAACTGCCGGCGCTGGTCGGCCTCGTAGGAATCGATGGCGTCCTGTCGCGTTTTCGCGTCCTGCAAGACTTCCTCGACGGAAATTCCCGCGGCGTCCAGTGCCATTAATACCGACGCCCGCTTCAGTTCCTTCGACAGTCCGCGCAGATGCTCGCTGTGCAGCATCTCGACAATTTTGTTGATGCTGTAGCCCTTTCGCGGGTTCAAGATTCCCGCCATGCGGTAAATATCTTCCATGGAGAGCAGCTCCACCTGGGCGTTCGGGGTAGCCTCGTCCTCCAGTTCGCCCGGCGCCATTTCTGCGGAAGAGTCTGGCGAAGGTGCGCGGGTTCCTTGCGGCTTGCTGTTTTCAACGCCAGTTACCGGTTGCTCTTCCTCTTTGTGTCCCATGTCGAACCATTTGCGCCGCATATGTTTCCTTTCCTTACTACCTTCCTGTCCTGCGGAAGGCTGCCGAATTTGTTGCTCGTTCTCTCGAAACCCCTCAAGCTCGTGTGCCGATTCGTTCGATTGTCTCTCGCCATTCCGGATTTCGCGTCCGCTGTCCGGAGGAGCCACTGTCTCTGTCCGTGCCACGTTACTCCGGATTGGAGCGCTCTGTGGTTTCACGCTACTTGCGGGAGTACCCGGGGAATCGCTAACTTTTGGTGACGCTGTGACCATTGCGTCGTTGCAGCTCGGGGTTAGGTCCGTTGTTTTTGGCGACCCGGTGCCGATAAGACGATCGGCTCTATGCCGCTGAATCCCTACGAGATAGTCGCGCCCATCTTTCCGGCAATAGCGGACGTCGCCGGAAAACTTGTCCCATTGGCCCTCAAGCAACAGTGACGTTCCGACTCCCAGTTTCTTATTCAACCGAACACACGCGCCGCCCGGCGATTTGTTCTCGATGCGAGCGCGGACCTTTTGAACTGTTCCACTTTGGTCCTGCCACGACGCCTCGACCATAATCATGACGGGCGTCCGTGGTTCTGGAGTGCCGTCCTTCATGCCGTTCCTTATCGGCAAGAGCGCGCAATATTCCAGAGAGATTCGGTTCAAGGTACGCACCAGATTGGTGCAACCTTCCGCTGCTTGCCCATGAAGGGATGTGCAAGAGGAGGGCCAACATTCGCGGAGCGCGGTTGACCCCTCCCGCCTTCTCCCTCTACCATCTGTTCATGTCCCGCAAACTGCTCCTGCTCGTTGGCCTGTTACTCTCCGCTTCGTCGCTTTGCGCGCAAACCGTGGACGACATCATTGCTAAATATATTGTTGCGCGCGGTGGGATGGACAAGATCAAGGCGGTCAAGACCGAGCGGGTCACCGGGAGCATCTCGTTCGGTGCGGATACGCAAGGCCCGTTTTTCATCGAGCGCAAGCGTCCTCTGAAGCTGCACATGGAAATTACGGTGGATGGACAAACGCTGATTCGTACTTACGACGGGAAGGCGGCGGGTTGGATTTACAATCCCTTTAAGCCTAATCCCAGCGTTGAGCCCATGAGCGAATTCGATCTTCAGAATATTTTTGATGAGGCGGATTTCGACGGGCCTTTTGTGGACTATCAGGCTAAAGGCAACACGATTGAGTTTGTCGACAAGGAAGAATTGCAGGGTAAGCCGGCCTACAAACTGAAACTAACGAACAAGAACGGTGACGTGAGCTTTTTCTACTTCGATCCCGCCACCGCGCTTCTTCTGAAGTGGGAAGGCACGCGCAAAATCGAAGGAAAGGATGTTCCGTGGGAATCGTTCTTTCACGACTTCCGCGAGGTGAACGGTCTGAAGTACCCGTTCCTGATCGAATCGGATGCGCCTGGTACCAATCAAACGCAGCGAATCGCGGCCGAGAAGATTGAAGTGAATATTCCGCTCGATGATGCGCGATTCGAAAAGCCTGAGCCACCCGCTCCTCCCCCGGCGCCTGCTGCGCCTGCGCAAGAGCCGGCAAAACCTAACTGATTCGCGGTAGCAACGCACTCGCATGACTGATGAACCGGTAAAATCCCGCGATCTCAGGGAGTTGGGTCTCTGTGCGGATTGCATTCACGCGCGGCGTATTGTTTCCGAACGGGGCTCGGTGTTTCTGCTGTGCGAGCTTTCGCAGTCGGATCCGCGTTTTCCCAAATATCCACGCCTGCCCGTCCTGAGTTGTTCGGGGTATACCCGCCGGCCGTAGTAACTGTATATGGTATAGAAGAAAGAGTATACTGGAACCTTGGGAGGCCTCTCGTGTATCCCCTCTCGCATGGTTCTTTCTCCTGTGCGCCGGTTAAACCGGCGAGGTGTAGTGAATGCAAAAGTCATACGAAAGTGGATCAGCGACCCACATCGGCCCCGAGTCATGCGGAGCCGCTCGCAAGGGCGGCGTCGAAGCGTTGACAGGGGAACGTGCGGGCCGGGTATTCAGCCGCGTAAGAAACTTACTCCGGGACGCCGACGCTGTAGGAGAAAGCGGAAGGCCCCATCGGGTGCACCGATATCGCGAGGTGCGCCAGAGTCCCGCGCGGTCAGAGACCCCGTGCACGTACGCAGACACCTCGCGCGGGAACCGGGAGATCCCAAGTTCGCCCAGGGCAGTAGTTGCCTTGGGACGCATCGGGAAGTCTAAGGACGCACGCCGATGACGAACGAACTTGGGAAGTCGGACAGACCCGCTGTACCTGCGAAGTCCCCGAACAATGCCGGGCCACCGGCGGCGGAGGGGATGGAGGGAAAGGGTTTGGCCAAAGGGAACCTGTCTCAGCAAAACGCGTCCCGGATACAGAGCCGGAGCAACGCGCTCAGTGCGCTCGGGCGGGTACGTCAAGCAGCAGAAAAGGATAAGAAGTTGCGGTTCACGGCGCTCCTGCACCACATCTACAACCTGGAAACGTTGCGGATGGCCTACTTCTCGTTGAAGAAGGAAGCTTCCCCAGGCGTGGATGGAGAGACGTGGCGGCACTACGGCGAGGAACTGGAGAGGAATCTTCAGGACCTTTCCGAAAGGCTGAAGCGAGGAGCGTACCGAGCGAAGCCGGTGCGTAGAGTGTATATCCCCAAGGCCGACGGGCGGCAGAGGCCGCTCGGAGTGACGGCGCTGGAAGACAAGCTCGTCCAGCGCGCAGCGGTCGAGGTGCTGAATGCTATCTACGAAACGGACTTTCTCGGCTTCTCGTACGGGTTCCGACCCGGGCGAAGCCAGCATCAAGCGCTGGATGCGCTCTACACGGGACTGCTGACGAGAAAGGTGAACTGGGTGCTCGATCTGGACATTCGCGGGTTTTTCGATGGACTTTCTCACGAATGGCTTGTGAAGTTCATCGAGCACCGGGTTGCAGATCGGCGCGTCGTGCGACTCATCCAGAAATGGCTGAGAGCCGGTGTGCTGGAGGATGGGAAACGAATACGCGTAGAAGAAGGGACGCCCCAGGGCGGAAGTGCCTCGCCGCTTTTGGCGAACGTCTATCTTCACTACGTATTCGACCTGTGGGTCCAGACGTGGCGTCGGAAGCGCGCGCATGGCGATGTGATCGTCGTGCGATTCGCGGACGACATCGTGGTGGGCTTTAACAACAAAGCGGATGCCGACCAGTTTCGGGCAGAACTCACGGAACGAATGAAGAAGTTCAACCTGGAACTGCATCCCGAGAAAACGCGACTGCTGGAGTTCGGTCCGTTTGCGATCGACAACCGGCAGAGACGCGGAGAAGGGAAACCGGAGACGTTCAACTTCCTTGGCTTTACGCACATCTGCGTGAAGAAGAGAAGCAACGGAAGGTATACGGTTCTTCGGCAGACCATACGAAAAAGGTTGCAGGCGAAGCTGAACGAGGTGAAAGCCGAGCTTCAGCGGCGCATGCATGAACCCATCCCGGAATTGGGCAAGTGGCTGCAAGCAGTGGTGCGTGGACACGTCCGCTATTACGGAGTGCCCATGAACCAACCGGCGCTGTTTCTCTTTCGGTTCCAAGTAGGACGCCTCTGGTATCGCGCGCTGTCGCGGCGCAGCCAGAATGGACGCCTCCTTTGGGACCGCATGCGGCGTCTCATCACCCGCTGGCTGCCTATGCCTACCGTCTGTCATCCCTATCCTCTCCGCCGTATGGGCGTCATTACCTAAGGCAAGAGCCGGATGCGGTAGTGCCGCTTGTCCGGATCCGTGGAGGGGGTTGTGAGCGATCATGATCCCTACTCCGACTTCCCCTGGGTGTTGCGATTGTGCTCGCGCTGGCGTTTTGCTTGTCTCCCGATGGATTACTGGCGCAGACCCTGAAGATTACGAGCAACCCTCCGGGTGCGACAGTGGAACTTGACGGAGTACCCGTAGGGACCACGCCGCTGGAGAAGAGTTTTCCGGGAGGCTATTTCCACCGGACGCACACGGCAATTGGACACCGGTTGGAACATCCAATGGTGGCGCGCCTGTCTCTGGTGGGTTTGTGACGCATGAGGTCGCTTTGACGGAAGGTCCGATGGAGTGGATCGACCTGCACGGGCGGCACCACGGGCAGTATTGGTTGTTCAAGTCCGAGCAATTTCATGTGGACATGCAAACGGTTACGAACACCTTCACCGGCGCTGTTTCGGCGACAACCGTGGAGCAGCCAGCTTCGCTGCGTCCCGAACTGTCGCTCGAAGAGCTGGTGCGGCATACCAAACCGGCGGTCGTTTGTTTAAGAGCGTTGAATGGATTTGGCTCGGGATTCTTCGTGACAGAGACCGGGATCATCGCAACCAACGCTCACGTTGCGCGCGGCGATTCCAGTTTGTTGGCGGTGCTACCGGATGGAACACAGTTGCAGGCCAACGTTGTGTACATCGACCCCGATCTCGATTTAGCTCTCGTGAAAGTTACGCCGCCGCAGCCGGATTTCGTTTTTCCTTACTTATCACTGGTCGATTCTTCCTTAGTCCAACAGGGCGAATCTGTTTTGGTCATTGGCAATCCCGGAGATGCCATGTTGTTCAGCGTGACCAAAGGGATCGTCAGTGCGGTTGGTAAGTTTCCGGCCGCTGGTCCGGGTACGTGGATCCAAACGGACGCGCAAATCAACCCAGGAAATTCGGGAGGGCCGCTGGTGAACACACGCGGGGAAGTGATTGGGCTGAATACGTTGAAAGTCATTCGCAAGAATGTCACCGGGATTGGATTTGCGCTCAGTTCCGGCGATCTGCTGAACTTGCTGCGCCGGTTTTATCCGGCATTGGAGGCGGCGCCCTCGGAGGGTCAGACGGCGAAGGTCGCAAAACGTGCAGCCGCGAATTTCCACGCGGTGGAAGTTGCCGATCCTCCTACGCCGGCAGAGCCCAAAGCGGCCACATCGGAAGTTTCTTCTGTTCGGTCGGACACGGCTGAAGATTTTGGTCACGTTACGATCACTTCCAATGTGAGTGCGGCGGAAATCCATGTGGACGGAAAATGTGTAGGCAATGCGCCAGCCGAGCTCCTGCTAGCTGTCGGGCCGCACACCGTGCTGGTTAAGTCGCCTGGGTCGGCAGATTATGTGCGAGTGCTTAGGTCCAGCAAGCTCACGGTGAGCGCGCAATTCTAAAGGCCGCGCCGGCTGACGTCGTGGCGTGTCCTCGTCATTGCCGCTTCCCGCCCTGTGTGCTAGCATCGGCCCGTTAAGAAGAGCGGACCAGGGATTTTTCGATTCTCCTTCGCCCCGCTTGCGGGACCCAGGTAGGGCCGCGCTCTCCTTCAAAAATCTGCAACTTCGCCAGGCGCGGGCCCGCGCCTGATTTTTTCGGCGGACCATCGCCCGGTGACCTTGTAAGCCACCCCCACGCGGAGGTCTGTCATGAAAATTTACCCCACGAAGGACATCAGAAACGTTGGCATTGTAGGTCACGGCGGCACCGGAAAGACGCAACTGGTGTCGTCGTTACTGTTTACCGCCGGGGCGACACAACGCTTTGGCAAAGTTGCGGAGGGAAGTACCACGACGGATTGGGACGAAGAAGAAATCGCGCGAAAAATTTCCATCCAAACCGGTCTTGCGTACACCGAGTGGCCGTGCACGCTGTGCTCGGGCAACACGGTCAAAATTAATCTCATCGATCTCCCCGGCTACTCCACGTTTATCACCGAAACGAAGGCTTCGCTGGTCGCCGCAGACGCCGCGCTTATTACGGTTGACGCGCATGTCGGCGCGCAAGTGACCACGGAAAAAGTTTGGGACTATTGCGCCGAGTACGATATTCCGCGCGCGTTTGTGCTCACCTGGATGGATCGCGAGCTCTCCAGCTTCGAACGTTCCATGGAATCGCTGACGGAACTTTTTGGGCGGCAAGTAGTCGCGCTGCAGATGCCGATTGGCAGCGAAAAAGGATTTCGCGGAGTGATTGATTTGGTGTCGATGAAGGCGCATCTGTACACGCCTGATGGGGATGGCAAGGCCACCATTGAAAATATTCCCGACGCCTTGAAGGATGACGCGGAAGAAGCGCACGAGAAGCTGGTGGAGATGATTGCGGAAGGCGACGACGAAATGATGGAGGAGTTCTTCCGCGAGGGCACCATCCCCGTGGAAGACCTGATTCCGGCGGTGCGCAAAGCGATCGTGGCGGAGAAGATTATTCCGGTGCTGATGATTTCTTCCACGCGCAACGTCGGGACGGCGAGCCTGCTGACGTTTCTGGCCGACGTTTTTCCGCATCCGGATGAGCATGCGCAGGTGGGATATACGGAACCGGCAGGCAAGGGCGAGCGCATCGACCGCAAGTACGACGATACTCAGCCGCTGTCGCTCTTCGTATTTAAGACTCTGGCGGATGCTTTCGCAGGACGAATCAACTACTTCAAAGTGAAAAGCGGCGTGCTGAAGAACGACGCGACGGTCCAGAACTTCAATCGGGGCATTGCCGAGCGTTTCCAGCACACCATGGTTGTTCAGGGCAAGCAGCTGACGGAAATACAGGAACTGCATGCCGGAGACATTGGTGCGATTGCCAAGCTGAAAGAGACTATTACCGGCGACACTCTTGGTGACAAAGCGGCGCCTATCTATTACGCGCCCGCGAATCTTCCCGAGCCGTCCATCACGTTTGCTGTGGAGCCCAAATCACGGGCGGATGAAGACAAGATCGGCGTGGCCATCCACAAAATCATGGAAGAGGATCCGGCGCTGCGCTTCTCGCGCGACCCGCAAACGAAAGAATTCCTCCTCGCTGGAAACGGGCAGCAACACGTGGAGGTGGTGGTTGCCAAATTGCAAAAGCGCTACAACGTCAACCTTACGCTGAAGCCGCCCAAGGTTCCGTACCGCGAAACCATTCGCGGCAAGGCGGATGCCGAGGGCAAGCACAAGAAGCAATCGGGCGGACACGGGCAGTTCGGCGTATGCCGCGTCAAGTTTGAGCCCAGCGAGCGCAACAAGGGCATCGAATTTGTAGACGATGTTTTCGGTGGGGCGATTCCCAAGAACTGGATTCCGTCCGTCGAACGCGGCATTCGCGAATCGGCGGCGCGCGGCTATCTGGCGGGATTCCCGGTGACCGATTTTCGCGCCATTCTGTATGACGGCAAATATCACGACGTCGACTCGTCGGATATGGCGTTCAAAATTGCCGGTTCACTTGCGTTCAAGGAAGCGATGAAGCAGGCACGGCCGGCTCTTCTGGAACCCATCATGCACGTGGAGGTTTTCGCACCGGATCAGTATTCGGGCGATTTGATGGGGGATCTCAGTTCCCGACGCGGCCGTATCGCCGGCAGCGAAACGCGGGGGCACAACGTGATCGTCAAGGCGCAGGTGCCGCTGGCGGAAATGCTTTCTTACGCCACGGATCTTACGTCCATGACGCAGGGGCGTGCGAGCTACTCGATGGAATACTCGCACTACGACTACGTGCCGAATGAGTTGGCGGAAAAGGTGATCGCCGCACACAAGGCGGCGCACGGCGAGGCGCTAGTCGAAGAAGAAGCTTGATTCTCTCTGTTGGTTCAGAGGAGGCCCCGTACGCTTCATAGGCGTGCGGGGCTTTGATTTTATGTGTGCCCGAGGAACAAATAAGGCGGGAACCACGCTTCGCTAGTTCATTTGCCGCGGCCTGCGGTTGCGTGGCTGGTTTTGGAATTAGCGGCTACGGCTGTTTGGTTCGGGAGAAATAGACTCACCGGACAGTCGGCCAGGAAACTCACCATCCTCCGCTTCAACTCCTTGCCATACGCCAGAATGTCTTCCTTTGAATTCAAACCCGGTATGGGCGGATGGGTGTGTCCGATGAAAAGAGCCCACTGTGCCTTGAGCTGTTTGGCTTGCTCGGCCTGCCAAGGATCCGCCGCAGCAGACTGGGCCACTCGCAAGCAGTACATAGCAAGCATGTTCAGGTCTTGCCGTTCCAACTCTCCCATTCTCGGCATGTCTCTCCTTTACACTCCACACGGTGCAATGCGGCGAATGCTTCACCACCCGCTGGAGTACGAGTGAACCAGTAGCTTTTTGACTGAGGGCTATACGGCTGAGGATGATTCTCAGTCCGCATGAAAATGGGCAATTGCGAGTTTAGCCCCGCGGCAATCGAAAGGATTCATTTTTTTGTGAGCAATGTGCACAAAGCAGCGGTAGGGCACGCACTCTATCTGCCGGCACTTACCGCACGAAGCGGCGTGGCGAGTTTGCCCGTATCCTGCCGATTCGTTGTAGAATCTCCGCGGGTAACTGCCGCTTTCACCGCACATCAATATCGCTCCAAGAGGGGTATCAACTCACCATGAATCGAAGATTCGGCCTTTCGCTGTTTGTGTGCGCATTGACTCTTGCCGCTACCGCCGCAGCGCAGGAACTTCCTGGCGCCAAGCCGGAATCGGTCGGGCTTTCTTCGGAGCGGCTGGAGAGGATCGGCAAGACCGTACAGAAGGATATAGACGATAAGCGCATCGCGGGCGCGGTGACACTGGTGCTGCGTCACGGGCAGGTTGCATATTTCAAAGCGCAAGGCATGCAGGATCGCGAAGCGGGCAAAGCCATGCAGCCGGATGCGATTTTCCGGATCTGCTCGATGTCCAAGCCCATCACCACGGCGGCGGTGATGATCCTTTATGAAGAGGGGCACTTCCTGCTTGAGGATCCCATCTCCAAATATTTGCCGGAATTCAAGAATCCCAAGGTACTGGTGAAGCCCGCGAATGGCGGCGAGGAGTACACGATTCCCGCGACGCGCGAAATCACGATTCGCGATCTGCTTCGCCATACTTCCGGACTCACGTATCAATGGAACGCCGAACTTGGGCCGTATTACGAGAAGGCGAATGTGGCGAGCGGCCTGCTTCCGTATGACGGTACCATCGGCGACAGCGTGGCGCGTTTGGCCAAGCAGCCGTTGCTGTTCAATCCCGGCGAGCGCTGGGAATATAGCTTGAGCGTCGACGTGCTGGGGCGGCTGGTGGAAGTGGTTTCGGGAATGCCGTTCGACGAATTTTTGCGCAAGCGTGTTTTCGAGCCGTTGGGCATGAAGGATACGTATTTCTTTGTTCCGGACAACAAGCTGGATCGCCTCGCCGCGGCCTACACCTATTACCCCGACAAAGGGTTGCAGCGTTTTCCCGATACGCCCATTGTGGAGGGCCACTTCTCGTATTCCGCGGATTATCCCTATCGCGCACCCAAAAAGCTCTTCTCTGGCGGCGCCGGACTAAATTCGACAGCAGCGGATTACGCGCGGTTTTGCCAGATGATGCTAGAAGGAGGGAAGCTCGGAAATACGCGGATCCTCAGCCGGAAATCCGTGGAACTGATGACTCACGATCAATTAGGAAAGATTGCGCCGGACCAGGCGTTCGGATTGGGATTCGGCATTGACGGCGTGAAGGGGCCCTTGGCGGAGTTGGGCACGCCGGGCTCGTACAGCTGGGGCGGATTTTTCTACACGGCATTTTCCATTGATCCCAAGGAAGATATGATCGTGGTTTTCATGGGACAACTTCATCCCACCGGCGATCTGGAACTGGATCGCCAGGTTCACGAACTAGCTTATCAAGCCATCAACGACTGAGGCGCGTGGCATACTCGTGCGGTCCGGCAAACGCTGCTCTGTCGCTGATTACGTTAATCTCGGCAGAAACATCCCGGTTACTTTTGCGTGCTCGTCGAATTGCGCGCCAAACTCTTCTCGTAAGAAACGCTCTTCTCTGCGCGCCTTGAAATAGAAAGCGGCCAGAACGACCGCGATTCCGATCACCCCACGCAGTTGGCCGCGAATCATGGCCGTCCCGATCATGCCTAAAAGAATGCCGGTGTAAATGGGGTGCCGGATCCATCGGTAGAGGCCAGTTCGTATCAGTTCGTGGTTGTTCTTGAGCGTTACCATGCCGCTCCAATTGGATCCCAAGCTCAAGCGCGCCCAGGTGCTGAGGGCGACCCCGATGGCCGTCAGCAGCAAACCCGTCACCCACATCGAAGGCAAATTAGGAAGCAGGCGATCGTTTAGCCAACCCCAGTCCTTCAAGCCACCAAACAGCAGCCAGAAACCCAGAATGACCAAGAGGCCGTGTTGCGCTCGCTCGCCCCACCCTTCCAGCTTCTTGGCCTTTTTCATTCCGAACCAGAGCACAACCCAGATCACCATCAGCAATTGCCAAAGGTAACCGGCCCATTCGCGGGCCTGCGCGGCGGTTATTTGGTCTAAATGCACAGTCCTGATCTCCTCAGGAACAATACTCTGTCCGACAGAATGAACTACGTTTGCGGGGCGGGAAAGTATCAGTACTTAAGCAAGACACGAGCGGAGAAGAATTAGGAATTTCGTGGAAAGTAAGAATTGAAGGCGGATATTCGGCGTGAACGTATATCCGGCCAGCGGATTAGCCAGAACCTCGCAGTCGCGCCGGCTCTGTTACTCGCGTCCCTCGCCGAACGTATAGATCAAGCTGACCGATGGCCGGATGTTCGTCTGCGCCACCAACTGGACATTCGAATTGAAGAATGAGGTGCGCAGATAATCGCCGGCCACGCGTATCGCGAAGGTCCGTGAAATCCGGTACTGTACACCCGCTCCCCCAGCCCACGCGAAGCGGTTTGTGTAACCCAACACAATCTGTCCATTTGGCTCGTAATTTATTCCGGTCTCTCTGGCGGCACCCAGCAACACGTGAGCGAAGACGTTCAATTTTTGTTTCCGCACGGCATAGAACACCGGACCCGCCATATACGTCATGATGTCCGCGCTACGCCCAGAGTTATAGGCGTCAAAACTGCGTGCGTATCCCCATTCAGCGGTGACGCCAAAGCGCCGACTGATGTCCGCGTTTCCGACTAGCTGGATGCCGTTCATGCCCAGCCGAGATTGCGACGGCACTCCCGCATCGACGTAGGAATAGCCGACTCCCGCTTCGAGGACGGGCGCGATTCCGGCGACCACCGGGTCCTGCGCATGCGCTACATGCGCGATGAAGACCACCAGAAGCAGTGTTTTGAGTATGGTTTTCATGAATCCTCAGGGAAGCTAAGGGCTTCCGTGCCTCCGGTCCAGACACGCGAATCACGCTATTGGGTGTCTGCTATCTTTTTAGTTGGGCCCACGTTCAGTAAGGGTTGGGTAGTAAATTATAGGCAGTGGAGGTGATTCGGTTCAACGCGATAAAGGTACAGGTCCTTTTTTTAACGTGCTTATTGTCAATAAGATACGCCCTCTGTGGGACCTGTTCCAAGGGTCCGTTGGCCGATATTCGGCCGTTTTTTTGCTAGTGACGCGCGTGCAGCCGGCGCAGCCCTCCATCCCATTTATGGCCTTGCGGGGAAGGAAGTAACTGAGGAATGTGCGGAATTTTATGGCTTGCGAACTCGATCTGTAAGTTCGACGCGCACCGGTCCATCATGCCGCCGTCTTCATACTGAGGCGTAAGATCGCGACGACTACTTGTTTGAAACGTGCCCGTTGAAAGTGGCGGGTTGCCGATTACTTCGTCTGCGGAACGCTTGCGTTATACGCCGCGTCGAGTAAGTCCTGCGTTTGGCCGTCATAGTCGGCGTCTAATTCCCAGATAAAGGTTCCGCCGAGCCCACGGGCCCAATCGGTATACCAAACGCGATAGAAGGTAGAAGAGGGATCGTCATAGGTGATGAATCCCGGTTTGCCATCTTCGCGGAGCATGTAGGGAACCAGCGAATAGGGATCATAGTAGGTGCGCCAACCCTTTTGATTGATCAGAGGCTTGAAGTCGGTTCCATAGTTAAGATAATCCACGGAGTCCGAGCAATCTTCGTTGGGACAGAATCCCCAGAGCGCGTCGGCCTTGTGATAGAAGTAGCCGTAAAACGGGGTGCCGATGTTCAGCTTGGCTTTCGGGACCTGCAAATCCTGCACGTAAATATCGATGGCTTCCTTCACGCTGCCGCCAGGTTCGCAATTGTACGGTTCGGGATCGTTGGGGTCGGGGAAAATGGCGGAGTTAAGTTGCGCGGAATCGGTCCACGGGCCGGCACAGTCGTAGGTCATCACATTAAAATAATCGACGATGAATTTTGTATCCGGGACGTCGTAGCCGTCGCCACCCCAGGGTGCCACATCGGCGGAGATGAGGTAGGGCGAAGGGAGCGCGGTACGCAGGCCGAGCAGCAAGCTCCGAAAGAAAGCGGCATCTTGCGAGCTGGAAGGATATTCCCAATCGATGTCGATCCCGTCGTACCCGTATTCGGTGATGAATGCCTTGACGTTCTTCAAAAGTTTGTTAAGCGCACCAGTCGTGGACTCCAAGCCCGTAAAGTCACCGCCAAGAAGCAGCATCACCTTCACACCGTTCTTGTGCCCCTTGTTCAGTAACTCCCGCTCGAGAAAACCGGAAGGAACGTCGAGATTGCCGTTAGCGTCGAAGCCGACTCCGGCATGATTGATATGCGTTAGCTTTTTGAACGGGATTTGGTCGGCGCTGTAGGGAGGAACTTGCGTCCTGCTCCAATATCCATAATCTGCGATCAAGCGCTTGGTGAGTGTTGCGCTTGCCGGTTCGGTTTGTGCTTGTGCGGGCGAGCTCACCGCGGACAGGAAAATAAGGCACGCCACGAGCGCACAGGATTCCAGACACACTTTGAGACACTTCATGACACGCTCCTAAATTGTCTTTTGCCGTTGCGATTCCTCTCGAAACCTGAGCCGGTGGCGGGGATAGCCGGAAGATTCTCTCAGCGTTCGAGAGCAATTGCCCGCAGCGTATCACTTTTGAATCGATTTAGTAAGGCGAAAAAGTCAGGCGTAGCTGGCAGTTGTTCCGAGATTTCGTTCACCACGCTCGCGGGCGACGCGTTCCAGATAGCCACTTTCCCGGAATGCTAGCAGCGGATCTTCCGGCAGGCCTTTGGCTTTTCGCCATGCGCGGACTATCGCTCGGGTGTCTTCCCAGAAGGCAGTGCGCAGCGTCTCCTCGGCATCCACGAGCGCGCATTTTTGTTGCAGCTGCTGCAATCGCGGGTGATCGACTAGCGCCGCTTTCACATAAAGCTCCTGAGCGGTGCAAACCGTCTGGATCATCGCTTCGATTTTACCTTTGAGGTTGTGACTCTGGTCGACCATGTAGGCGATATCCGCGGTAACGCCCTTCTCCCACTCGTAGGAGTGAATCTCGTGGAAGATGCGGAAGACCTGATAAGGATCAATGGAACCCAGTGTGAGGTCATCGTCCGCGTAGCGCCGGTCGTTAAAGTGGAAGCCGCCGATCATCTTGTGATGAAGCAGCCAGGCAACAATCTGCTCGATGTTCTGGCCCAGGTAGTGATGGCCGGTATCCACCAAGACGAAGGCTTGCGGCCCCGCTTGTTTGGCCAACTGAAACGCCATTCCCCAATCGGCGATGTCGGTCTGATAGAAGGCCGGCTCGAATGGTTTGTACTCGAGAAGCAAGCGCTGGTTGGGTTTTAAGACGGAGTGAATCTCCTTCAGCGCTTCTTCGAAAAAGGCGACGCGCTGGCGCATATTTTGGGTGCCGGGATAGTTGGAGCCGTCGGCGAACCATGGCGAAACGTCGCGCGAGCCGAGAGCATCGGCAATGGCGACGCATTCCAGGATGTGGTCGATGGCCCTGCGGCGAATCGCTGGATCGGGGTTTCCGACCGAGCCGTACTTATATTCCTGACTCTGAAAAATGTTTGGATTGATTGAACCTGCGCGAATACCGAACTTCTTCTCGAGTTTTTCGACGGCGTCCACATCCCTGCGCCCATTCGGCAGATCCCAAAGAACGTGGAGGGCGAGGGTAGGAGCGGCGCCGGTAACGGCATGAACCTGAGCGGCATCGCTGAACTTTTCTTCGATCGTCGTGGCTGCGGCAGCTTGGATAAATTTGCCGAAGCGGGTACCCGTATTGGCGAAACCCCACGAGGGTAGCTCGACCTTGAGTTTGTCCAGGGCCTTGAAGCCGACTTCGCTTTGTTTGTCATTCATGATGAACTCCTCAATGCGAATCAATATCGCCGGACAACGCCAGGGAGTTCGGCAATAGTTCCTCTGCCCACTTAGCCACTGCCGCAGCGGAAACTCCTGTTGTGGGATTCCAGTCTCCCTGAAGCGCTGCCAGTTGAACCGCGAAATTGCCGATGGTTGTGCCTTCGGCAGCGCCTCGAATTACCTCTAACCCTGTGCGTTCGGCCGTCAGGCGATTCAGATATGCGTTTTGGCTTCCTCCTCCAACGATGAAGACTCGCCTCAGTCTTTTTTTCGTCAGCGATGCAACGGAAGAAAGAACGTTCGCGTAGCGAGCGGCCAGGCTGTGGAATATGGTGTTAGCCATGCGCGGGATGTCGGCGTCCTCGATGACAAATCGGCGCGCTCCGGCTCGTTCCAGCTGCGCGTTGATCTTGTGGGTCATGTTTCCCGGAAGCATCAAGTCTGGTGCGTCCACGTCAATCAATGTAGCTGGTGCGGGCAGGGAATCACAGCGCTCGAGGAGTTGATCGATGGTCCCGCGATGGCCGTGCTGTTCCCATTCGGCCATGCATTCGCGTAAAAGCCACATGCCATTTACGTTTTTCAGGAAGCAGATCTGATTACCGACACCACCAAGGTTTGTGAAGTTCAGC
This sequence comes from Candidatus Acidiferrales bacterium, assembly GCA_963759275.1. Taxonomy (GTDB): domain Bacteria; phylum Acidobacteriota; class Terriglobia; order Acidiferrales; family UBA7541; genus Acidiferrum. The sequence continues at coordinate 263,609 of CAVWYZ010000012.1, forward strand.
TGACGAGACTCTTCGCTGGTACAGGGTGAGGGCAAGACGGTTCCTACGAGAGACCACGTGCCGGAGCTGATGAACGCCCAATCGTCTCCGGTTGCGGGAATTGCGGCTATGGCGCTGGCGGTATCGTGACACGCCGGGAAAATAAGTTGCGTTTTGCGGAATGCGGTATGCGTACCAAAAGCGCTATGCAATGCGCCGGCGGGCGAGCCGGTGGGAACAATCTTGGGCGCTGCAGTTGCGTCCAAACCCAATTCTTGGAAAAGTTCGTCGGACCACCGGTGAGTGGCAAGCGCAACGAGCCCGGTATGGGTGGCGTTCGTATATTCGGCCGCGCGTTTTCCGCCGAGACGATAAGTCACGTACTCGGGTAAGTTGAGCCACGGAGCACTCGCATCATCGCCGGCCCGCTTGTCCGCGTAGAGCTGGTAGATGGTGTTCAAGCGCAGGATTTGAATTCCGGTCAACGAATAGAGTCGAGCCGGAGAAATAGTTTGATGCACGAGGCCTTCGGCTCTTTCGGTTCGCACATCGCGATAACAGAAGGGAGGTGCACTGTGCCCACCGTCGGGAGCAATCCGAACGTAGTCCACCGCCCAACCGTCGACGCCAATCGTCGCAATGCCCTCAGGGGCAGCTTCCGCACAAAGTCTTAGTCCAGCATTCACTTCGTCAATGATTTTCTCGATATTCCAACAGAGCCCGCGATCAGTCTGAATGGGGGCATTAGAAAATCGGTGAATCAAATGGATCTGCGGAATTCCTTGGTTCCATCGTAAGAGGGAGACGCGACAGCTCTGTGCTCCCAAGTCGATTGCAACAAGTGCTTCGCGATTCGCAGCCGGCTCCATAGCGTCCGTTCTTCGACAGCAACTTCCATTCCACTTCCGAACTCTGCTTGCAAGCTATCTCAGAAACGCTTCGGTCAATCCTCCATCCACGGGAATCAAGTGGCCGGTCGTGCAGCGGGATTGCGGGCCGGCAAGAAAAAGAATGGCCGCGGCGCAATCCGCGGGTTCGATGGGTTGGTGAGTCAGGGTGCGCTTTGCATAGAACTCCGCAAGAAGTCCGCGCAACTGTTCTTCCGACGCGTCCTCATTGTGCGCGATTCCATATTTCTTCAAAGAAGCGAGCACGCGATCGCGCGGGAACATCGTGGAGCCTTTGACCACCGTGGCGGGGCTGATTCCATTCACGCGAATCTTTGGAGCCAAGGCAATCGCGAATTCACGCACCAGATGGCTCAGTGCCGCCTTGCTCGCGTCGTATGCTTCGCTGCCGCGTTTCGGCACCACCGCGTTCGCTGAACTGACCAGCACCACGCTGGCGTTTAAATCCTGCTCGCGCAGAATACTTGAAACTTCGTCGAGTAGCCGGTGATTTGCAGTCACGTTGATATCGAAGGTTTGCGCCCACTGCGCGTCGCTGATATGGCCGTCGGGCGACGAAGGGAAAATGGCCGCGCTGACAATCAGAATGTCGACGCCGCCAAACGCTGCGACCGTTTCGCGCAGTGCGCTGACAATCGCAACGCGATCGCGCACATCGATTCCCACGGAAAGCGCGGTTTCCTTGCCCCCAACTTTTCTTGTTTCGTCTGCGGTACTCTTTGCGGCCTCTTCATCCTTGTCCGCTACAACCACGTGGGCACCCCGCTGGGCTGCTTGCACAGCGGTCTCACGGCCAATTCCGTTGGCGCCTCCTACAATCAGGCACACGTGACGGCTGAGCTCTTTCTCCGGAGGCTGGCGCCGGATTTTGGCTTCCTCGAGTCTCCAGTACTCGATGCGAAACGCTTCGGAGAGTGGGAGGGCGACGTAATTTCTGTGAACGCTGAAGGCTTCCGTGCTGGCGGCCGGGCCAGCCTGCGGCAGGACCGCGGGTTGCGAGGAAGAGGCCAGTGCGCTGGCACCTTCCATAACGTGAATGGCGTTAGTATAAAATTCACCGGTTACGCGAGCCTCGCTTTTGCTTTTTCCGAAGCTGAACATCCCAATTCCGGGAATCAACACGACGGTCGGATTGGGATCGCGCATTTTGGGTGAATCCGGTTGCGCGAACTTTTCGTAGTACGCGCGATATTCATCGCGGTATTTCTCAAGAGCCTGGTCGATCTGCTGTCGCAGGCCGGCGAGATCGCGCGAGGGCTGCCACGGCACGAAGAGCGGCCGGATCTTTGTGCGGATGAAATGGTCTGGGCAACTGGTACCGAGGTGAGCAAAAGTTGCGGCCTCCGCGGAATTCACGAATCGCAGAACCTCAGGCAGGTCGTTGAAGTGTCCAATCATCCGCCGGTGTTTGGAAACGCGGCCGCGAATATAGGGAAATAGATCCACAGCCAGCTCGCGATTATTTGGAAGTATGGAATGGCGCGCGCCGCCAAATAGATCCGCGCCCAGCTTTTCCACGTGGGCGAGCACGAATTGGCCGAGTTGATCGATGATCGCGAGAGTATTCAAGTAGCACTCACGCTGCGTGCGTCCCCAGGTGAACAGCCCATGCCCGCCAAGTACCAGCCCGTCGCTGTCGGGAGTTTGGCGCACGGCGTCTCGCAACATCATGGCCAATTCAAAACCCGGGCGCTGCCAGGGAAGCCAAATCAATTTGTGGCCAAAGGAGCGATTGAATTCTTCCATTTTCTCGCGACCATTCGCAGCCGCGGCCAGCGCGATGCCCCAGTCGGGGTGCAGATGATCGATGTGTTCAAACGGCAGGAAGCCGTGCAGGGGAGTGTCGATCGAAGCAGCGACGGCATTGTTGCCAAATGCGCAGAGCGGATACATCTCCACCATTTCGTCTTCGGCGGTAACACCGCGGTAGCGATCGGCCAACGAAAGTAGCTTTTCCTGATACAGCGCGGCAAATCCGCTGCGCTGAATGCTGCCGATATCACCGCCGCTGCCCTTGATCCACAGAACGGTTTGTTTCGAAGCGTCCAGGGGATCGCTGCCAGTGATTTTTGAACTGGTATTGCCTCCGCCGAAATTGGTGATGCGGAGATCGGAGCCGAGCAGGTTGGAGCGGTAACGAAGAAGTTCCGGAGGATCGAGATCGCGAGCGATGCGGTCGTCCCAGAGGTCCTCGAGGTATCGCAGCTTTTCCTGGGTGTTCATGAACTTCTCCAATGTCGACACGCTGGGAAGATAAGAGCAGTCGGGGTGAAAAAAAACGATACTGCCCTTGGCGCATGAATGCAATAGAGTAAGGAGCTGGCATCTCCAATCGCATTTTTTGTCGCTAGGGAAAGGATATCGTCATTGGGACCGAATCCGTTGCTGGGCGTTTTCTTCCACTGGCTGGGTGGGCTGGCCTCCGGTAGCTTTTATGTTCCTTTTCGAAAAGTGAAAAATTGGGCGTGGGAGACGTATTGGCTTGTCGGTGGGTTCTTCAGTTGGATTATTGTGCCGTGGATCCTGGCGATAGTGATGACTAAGGATCTCAACGGTGTGCTGCACGAAGCTCCCGGCAGCAGTATGTTCTGGACATATTTTTTTGGTGTGCTGTGGGGAGTTGGTGGTCTCACATTTGGACTGACGATGCGGTATTTGGGCATGTCGCTCGGAATGGCCGTGGCTTTGGGCTACACCGCGGCGTTTGGCACGCTGATCCCACCGATCTTTCGCGGGCAATTCCAGACAGAGGTTCTCGGTACGCAGTCGGGCCGGATCATCTTGTTTGGAGTGGCAATCTGTTTAGTGGGCATCGCGCTTGCTGGTGCGGCTGGCGTTTCGAAGGAAGGCGAGCTGTCGGAAGTACAGAAACGCGCGGCGATTCGAGAGTTCAATTTGAAAAAAGGGCTCCTGCTGGCCACGTTCTCTGGAATCATGAGCGCTTGCTTCGCCTACGGTCTGGCTGCCGGCGATCCGATCAAGGCCCTGACGGTGCAGCACGGTACACCGGTGCTTTGGCAGGGATTGCCGGTCCTGGTGGTGCTATTGCTCGGCGGATTTACGACGAACTTTATTTGGTGCGCCATCTTGAATTTTCGAAACCGCACGTTCTATCAATATTTCAGTTCGGCCATTCGCGGCGAAGTTCCCAACAGGATTGCCGAGCCCATTCTGGAAAATGTAACGGACGCGCCCGGCGAGGAAATGGCGGAATTGTCCCGCAACGGCGAAGAGGCTGCTACGCGAGCTCCCATGGCGTGGAATTATTTTTTCTCCGCGCTCGCTGGAACCACCTGGTACCTGCAATTCTTCTTTTACACCATGGGAGAAACGCAGATGGGGCGCTACAAATTTTCGAGTTGGACGCTACACATGGCCAGCATCATTATTTTCAGCACGCTCTGGGGCATCGCGCTAAAGGAGTGGAATGGAACCGGGTTGCGAACGAAGACTCTGGTAGCTTGCAGCCTGCTGGTCCTGGTGGGCTCTACGATGATCGTGGGCTATGGCAATTATCTGGCGGCCAGTGGCACGGTGGCCGAATCGCTGGCGCGCTGAAACCAGTTTGGTCCCTGACTCTATAAATTTTGAAAAATTGGTGGACGTGAGGGGATTCGAACCCCTGACCCCCTGCTTGCAAATTGGTGGCGAGCCATTTCTGATGGAGTGCGACGGTTTGCTATTGTCTGATTCTCTGCACCAATACAGGCAATTCGCTTCCCTGCCCGACTGTGCCCACTTGCTATGGTTTGTGATGGAGAGGGGGCACAAAATGGGGCACAGCTGGTACGCACGTTGCGGGCAATGGTGCCCTGAGTTCCAAGGGCTCTGGACGCTTATATTTTTCCCGCGGACAGCACGTAACCCAGTGGAACGGACGATCTGGTCCGTTCCGAAAGCTTGCGAACCGGTGTGGTCTTGCACAGGGACGACACAATCGTGTGAAGAGGTCGTAGGCACGCTGCCAGCGGGCGAGGGAGAAAACTCAAGCCTTTCGAACTGAGATCGAGTAAAACTTCCGGCAAACCACCGTACGGAACGACTTCAACTACACGCAGCTCGCTCAGTTCACAGAAGCGCCGCAACGCAAACTCGGTGTACCGAAAATAGTCATGCGGTACCTCATGCAGCCAATAAAAGAAAGGCACACTGAGAAGGAGCTTGCCCCCTGGTCGAAGAATCCTTGCTGTCTCGCGCATCAGCTTCATGGGCTCTGGAATGTGTTCAAGCACGTCGGTCATTAGAATCGTGTCGAAGCTGCAACTTTCGAACGGCAATGGCTCAGTGAGATCGACCAGATGGTCGAGGTGTGGATTGACATGGGCGGTGTTTTGCCAATCAATACAAATGTTTTCAGACACCAGGTCCCGGTAGGTCTCGTAAAGTGGAACGGAGCCGCAGCCCATATCGAGTAGACGCCCGTGGGCATGGGCGCGAATCGCTCTTTCATAGTACGGCGCTACATTGTCCACCATGAAACGCGAAGAAACGGAGACATGTGCCGGGATGCGCGACGCTTTGAGTCCTCGCTCCGTACGAACGAATTTTGTTGGACGCCAATTTTCGATATTCCGCAATAATAGTTCCTGGTGTTAAACATCTTGCAGCGGGCTGAGTGCCACCTCATTCGGGTGTCTCAACCCGAAAGAAAACACGAACATCAAATCGTTTCCGGCTAGTTAAAGCTACCGTCTCCTCGCCAGTACGGCGAAATGCAGACCGTAGTTCAGCGCCAGCAACATGCGATGCCAGCGTTCAACTAAGCCCAAAGATGTCGCGATACGTTCGAGTTTAGTGGAATTAGCGAAGCGATAGCTCCCCTTCCGACCCTCTCCGAGAATCAACGAAGATTTTCTACGAATTTCGAAGCTGTTACCCTCAAGGAGAGCGAGTAGTTCGTCCATGTCTAGCCAGTCCTCAACCGGCTGGTTAGTCCATGCGCGTGGATCGGGCATGGCATTCATGGTGTGCTTATTTGGCGTCGTCAGAATGAGGTATCCACCGGGTTTCAACAATCGATGGGCAACACAAAATATGTGGGCTGTTTCGGGTAGGGTATGTGCTCGATCACTTCGATGCTGATTACAACATCGAACATGCCCTCCGGACAATCCCATTGAAGTACATCTGCCGAAACGAACTCGCAATGTCTATACTGCTCTTGCTGACGCTCTACGTCTGACAGTTCCACGCCTAAGGCCCGCCCAAAGTGACCCAGAATCGCTGTTGTCCAGCCGGCGCCGCATCCCAGATCACAGATATGGTTCCGCGTTGGAACTTCGCACAGGTAGTCAAGGACTGTAGCCATTCTCCGCAGCTCGTAAGCGTTCGCCTGCGTGAACGAAGCCCACTTCTTGTTGTAAAAACTGCGCTGCAGTTCGATGTCTGTCACGAGAACTCCACGCCGGAAGTCGTTACTGCCAAGGTATTCTCGAATGGCTTAATTTTACGACCCCATTCGCGAGTGTACAAGTGCGGACCTGTATTATTCTGTTAACCCATCATGCAAAAAACGAAAGGCACATCCATACACGCACCATCTCGGTTAACCCGCCTTATCGGAAGTTAAGAGCCGATTATAGTGGCACTCACAGTAGCTGGGTACTAAGAGGAGAATGAACCGCGAATTAAAGCCGTAAGATGGATTTATATGTTGCGAAAGGTGACTGCAGACTCGAGTTCGAGGATAGGCGTGGCCTTCCATCCGTTCTCGCAATTACAGATGATTCTGGCGCACAATCTCGTCGAGGCGAGGATCATCGATGGACGTAAAGACGTATGGAAGCCACGGCTCCGGGCGAGGAATATTTCCGAGAACGCGAAAGAGGGCAGCCAATGCACCACGCCCGCTCTGGCGGAGATGGCCACCTTCAGAAGAGTAGCGAAGCTCGGCGCAACTTCGACATTTCCACGCTATCCGCCTGACTCTATTCGACCATCCCGAGAAACTATCCCATTCCCAGGCATAGACGTGACGGCGCGGAGTACTACAGTAGGAACAGACCAAAAGTAAGACTCGTCCGCCGTTTCGTGGCAGCATCCGCCATACTGTGGGCAAGATTGTTAGGCTCCCATCGGTTCGCTTCAGTTCCACATAGTGCCTTGCAGCAGGCTCGCGATGGTCAACGTGGCGGGCCAATCTCACAGACTCTTTGATTTGGCCGTCCCTTTCGTCCTTCCAGACCAACAGATACGGGATTCTTCGCGGATCGTTGAAATTAGCTTGCACCAGGGATGCTGGTAGAACCGGAATATTCTCGCAGTTGATTCGCGCGCGGAAACCACGAAAGTGCTGATGCCACCCGCGCCCCTGTTTTCGTTCATACACCGTCTATTCCCCGTCGCCGTTCTTTCCAGCAAAGTCCCATTCAGAGGGAGCGCTTTCAAAGAAAGCGTCAAGGTCTGTACGCCTAAATCTCCAGCGTTTTCCAATGATTTTCCCCCTGATTTCGCCCCGTTTCACATATTCCCTCACTGTTCTTGTACTCAATCGCAGAACTTCTGCGGCCTCTTTAAGGGTCAGTAGGTGTTCTCCGATGGCTGGCGTAACTGTTGTTTTGCTCATTGCCTAGGTCCTGTCCCTTCTAGCCAAGCCCTCCACCTCAAGAAGTCCTTGCCGCACTTGGGCGGGTGAATTTTCCTGCCATCACCCACGTCATAGCACCCAGCACAGTGAGGCATTCCGCAGGGAGCCAGCCCGGAACGCTCCCTAAGAGCGGTCAGAATTTCTTCGCGGTGGAAGCGCAATTCCTCCACCAGTCGGGGTGCCTCAGGGGTGCATGGTAGACGGAAGTGAATTCGTTCTCCGCGAAGATCAATCTCACCTCCAATCTCATGCACGCTAGCGATTAGCCGCAGGGCTTGCGTCACAGATCACCCTCCAAAACCTCGTCCTCTCTCCCTAGGGACCCTGAAAGTGCTACAGCGCTACAAGGCCCATTATTATTGGTTATTTCTCGTTTCTGAACCGCCACATCACCTTCTTTGTAGCACTTTGAAAAATCGCTGGAAGGCCCATAAACATTGGTTTGTAGCGCTGTAGCACTTTGGAGGCCAGGACGAGGAAGATAGCGTAACCAAGCGTCCTCGAAGTCTACTCGGTCATAGCCACGATGGTTCTTCTCCGCGATCCTTTGTGACCGGGTGATACCCCAAAGGGCTTTAGCAGGCGGGCCAGCTTCGCGGCTGTGATGGGTTTTCCTTTTGACCATTCGCCCCACGGAGAAGTTTCAATTTTAGCTAGTGCATCCGCGAGTTCAGCGGAGTCAATGTAGTCGCGGCGCGGGTTGTCCTCATCTCCGTCCAGAATAGTGCGGATGTCGGTAAGCAACCGGACCCCATTAGAAGAATCCTCCGGTGCGGCCCCAAAAATCGTCACCAGCGCTGCGCGGGACTCCTCAGGCCATTCGGCGCCTACCATATCCGCGATGGCGAGAAGTGGTTCAATGACGTCTTGTTGTCGGTCAGAGAGACAACCAGGAAGTTCAGGCCTCGCACCGGTGAGTGAGTCACTAATTTGGGTGCACCATTTCTCAATTCGTTCACACAGTGGAACGACTTCCCCCGATACCTCACGTCTCCTGAATCGTGCGATCACCTCTCCTGGTGCCGCCCGCCTTAGACGAATTGGAATTGATCGGTCTTCCACCGTGTCGGGAAGATGGCCAATTCCGGCAATTGCCTTCGGGCAGAACGTTGAAAAATCCTTGAAAGTAATTTGCACCCCTTGCCCCACGCAAAGGGACGCCCTGCCGTCACTCATATATCCAGTATTCAGGATTCCGCGCAACGCCTCCGCGTATTCCTTTTCGCCGTTGAAGGCGGCATCACTTTCGTCTAGCAGCAACGTAGGGCGCTCGGCATCCACCTTGCGAACGAGCACCGCCGCCGACGCACGCCCGGTTAGCCAGGGATTGGCGACTGTGACTTTCAAAACCTCCAACAGTCTCGTTTTGCCTGACTGTTTTTCGGCAGAATTGATATTCAAGTAGGGTGTGACATCGAAAGCATTTATCAGATGCGTGTGAATAATCCAGAGTGCAATCACGGATGCCGAGCCTCGGAGACTACCACGTACCGCTGGAGGAAAGATCGCAAGTCCCGAATTAGCGGGGCGCCGTCTTCCCGAGAAGTGCCTTTCTCTGGCGGGACCATACCGGGAATTGCCGTTCCAATTTGCTGGATATGGGCAAACAACTCTTCACGTTCCGGACTACGCAGCATGGCTCCTCCAGGTATCAAAGAGTTCTACTGGTGTAGAGTCTTCTTCCAGCCAAACACTTGCCTTAGTGAACATGAGCCAATCGAATGCTGCAAGAGCCGCGCTCGCATGGTAGAAACGTGCCAGTGCGTCCCAGGCTTGCTCGCAATCGGGGAATTGTGTGAGCACGTTCTCCGCGTGGACGGATGCTCTTGATAGCAGACGATATTTGTCTGAAACCTGGCGGATTTTACTCTCGCGCCACACATGAAGCGCTTTATCTCGCCTTCTAGATTTGCTCGCCGCCGTGCTTCCTCGTGAAAGGCGGAGACTGCTCCAGGGTTACCAGTTAGCAAACCAAGTTCGCGGGCCAGCGTAAGAGTATTGGCTGTCCACTTACACCGATGGCAATATGCGACTTCGGCAGTGAAAGCTACGGTGCATCGTGATTGTCCTCCGCAATGGATACAATCTGCCCGCGTAGCGCTGCGAACCCTAAAGCCCGCTGCCTCCAGTAGTGAGCACATCTGGAAAGGACCTAGGTTCATCGCCGTGGCTCACGCGCCGGAATCGTGTTTTTTTCGATAAACTCCGCGACGGCCTCAGCGGGGATGCGGACTGCCCTCCCGCAGTTCACGCGGGGGAGTTTCCTTCGTAGCAGCCAAGCACGGATCGTGGCAACCTTCAAGCCAAGAGCATCGGCTGTTTGTCTTACTGTGAGCAATTGCGTCAT
>CAVWYZ010000013.1:0-143266 GCA_963759275.1 Candidatus Acidiferrales bacterium
AACGCGCGAGCGTTTCAGAACACCCTGGGAAACGACGTATTGAGTGAGTTTTATGATTAAGCTACTAAGAGCGTACGGTGGATGCCTTGGCGCTAGAAGGCGATGAAGGACGTGGCAAGCTGCGAAAAGCCTCGGGGAGCCGCAAGCAGGCTTTGATCCGGGGATGTCCGAATGGGGAAACCCAGCGGGATGAACTCCCGTTACAGCCGGCTGAATACATAGGCCGGTATGAGCTAACTCAGGGAAGTGAACCATCTCAGTACCTGAAGGAAAATAAATCACAGAGATTCCGAAAGTAGCGGCGAGCGAAATCGGAAAAGCCCAAACCCATGTGTTTACACTTGGGGGTTGTAGGACCGCATAAGTAGAGTTACCAATCTGGACACTACGCGAACCCGAAGGAAAGCGGGACCATAGAGTGTGACAGTCACGTAGCGGAAAGTGGACCAGACTCGAAGCGGCATCCTGAGTACCACGAGACACGAGAAATCTCGTGGGAAACTGGGGAGACCACTCTCCAAGGCTAAATACTCTCTAGCGACCGATAGTGAACCAGTACCGTGAGGGAAAGGCGAAAAGCACCCCTGCGAGGGGAGTGAAATAGAACCTGAAACCGTATGCTTACAAGCAGTCGGAGGGCCATGCACAGACTTCGGTCTGTGAAAGCCTGACGGCGTGCCTCTTGCTTAATGAGCCGGCTAGTTATTCTTACGTGCAAGGTTAAGCGCAAGCGAGCCGTAGCGAAAGCGAGTCCGAATAGGGCGACAAGTACGTAGGAATAGACGCGAAGCGGGATGATCTACCCTTGGCCAGGTTGAAGGTCGCTTAACCGCGACTGGAGGACCGAACAGGTGTGAGTTGAAAATCGCTCTGATGAGCTGAGGGTAGGGGTGAAAGGCTAATCAAATTCCGTGATAGCTCGTTCTCCCCGAAATGTCTTTAGGGACAGCCTTGCATGAATTGCCACGGTGGTAGAGCACTGAATGGACTAGGGACCAACTCAGGTTACCGAATCCAATCAAACTACGAATGCCGTGGACAACTATGCGGGAGTGAGACTACGAGGGATAAGCTTCGTGGTCAAAAGGGAAACAGCCCAGATCGCCAGCTAAGGTCCCTAACTATGTGCTAAGTGGTAAAGGAAGTGTATTCGCTCGGACAGCCAGGAGGTTGGCTTAGAAGCAGCCATCCTTTAAAGAAAGCGTAACAGCTCACTGGTCAAGCGGATATGCACCAACAATCCAACGGGGCTCAAGCACATGACCGAAGCTGCGAAATTACACATTAGTGTACTTGGTAGGGGAGCATTGCGTGGGGTGTAAAGGTAGACCGAGAGGACTACTGAATGCCACACAAGAGACCCTGCCGGCATAAGTAGCGATAAACACGATGAGAACTCGTGTCGCCGAAAGTCTAAGGTTTCCTGAGGAAGGTTAATCCGCTCAGGGTTAGGCGGGTCCTAAGGTGAGGCCGAAAGGCGTAACTGATGGACAACAGGTCAACATTCCTGTCCCGCCTGGTGACGTTTGACGATGGGGTGACGCAGAAGGATAAGGGAGCCACCTGATGGATGGTGGTTGCTCAGCGTAAGCCGGTTCCCACTGGCAAATCCGTGGGGACATTAACGGTGAGGCTGGGGACGAGACCGTTAGGTCGCAAAGTTTCTGATTTCACGCTGCCAGGAAAAACCTCTAAGGAGTCAACCAGGTGCCCGTACCACAAACCGACACAGGTAGACGAGGTGAATATCCACAGGCGCTCGAGAGAACGCTTGCTCAGGAACTAGGCACATTAGTCCCGTAACTTCGGGAGAAGGGACGCCGCTGTAGGGTTTATAGCCCGAAGCGGTCGCAGTGAATCGCGCTCTGCAACTGTTTAACAAAAACACAGCTCTCTGCAAAGTCGAATACGACGTATAGGGGGTGACACCTGCCCGGTGCCGGAAGGTTAAAGCAAGGGCTTAGCCGCAAGGCGAAGGCCTGAACTGAAGCCCCGGTGAACGGCGGCCGTAACTATAACGGTCCTAAGGTAGCGAAATTCCTTGTCGGGTAAGTTCCGACCTGCACGAATGGTGGAATGATAGAGCGACTGTCTTGGCAAGCGGCTCGGCGAATTTGTGGTTCCGGTGAAGACGCCGGATGCCCGCATCTAGACGGAAAGACCCCGTGCACCTTAACTGCACTCTGGTCATGAGTAACGGTCCGATCTGCGTAGCATAGGTAGGAGCCTGTGAACTTCTGGTTTCGGCTGGGAGGGAGGCATCAGTGAAATACTACCCTGATTGAACTGTCGCTCTAACCTACCACCCGTGACGGGTGGGGAGACACGGCCAGACGGGTAGTTTGACTGGGGCGGTCGCCTCCTAAACTGTAACGGAGGCGCTCAAAGATCGGCTCAGGTGGATTGGAAACCCACTGTGGAGTGCAAGAGCATAAGCCGGTTTGACTGTGAGACCTACAAGTCGAGCAGCAACGAAAGTTGGATCTAGTGATCCGGTGGTCCCGCGTGGAAGGGCCATCGCTCAACGGATAAAAGGTACGCCGGGGATAACAGGCTGATCTAAGCCAAGAGTTCACATCGACGCTTAGGTTTGGCACCTCGATGTCGGCTCATCGCATCCTGGGGCTGTAGAAGGTCCCAAGGGTTAGGCTGTTCGCCTATTAAAGCGGTACGTGAGCTGGGTTCAGAACGTCGCGAGACAGTTCGGTCCCTATCTGGTGTGGGCGCAGGAAACTTGCGAGGAGTTGTCCCTAGTACGAGAGGACCGGGATGAACAGACCCCTTGTGTACGAGCTGTCACGCCAGTGGCACCGCTCGGTAGCGAAGTCTGGAAGAGATAATTGCTGAATGCATCTAAGCAAGAAGCTCGCCTCAAGATAAGGTTTCCCAAGGCAATAAAGCCTATGAAGGACAGTCGCAGACTACGACTTTGATAGGCGGGAGGTGTAAGCGTGGCAACACGTTCAGCTGACCCGTACTAATCGTCCGTTCGGCTTAATCATAAAACTTACTCAAGCCGTCGTTGAGTAGGGTTCACAAGCAATCCTTGTGGATTCACAGTATGTTCGGCAGCGGGCCGAACTTGTAAACGCCAGCCTCTGTTGTCAAACTCATTCGCTTTCTCGCGAATCGAGTTAACGAGTTTCCGGTGGTCATACCGCGAGGGTCACACCCGTTCCCATCCCGAACACGGAAGTTAAGCCTCGCCGGGCCGATGATACTGCACGGGTAACTGTGTGGGAACGTAGGTCGCCGCCGGGATAAATTGCAAAAGGCCCCGTTCTTCGGATCGGGGCCTTTTTTTTTTCTGCCGTGCTTGCTACTGCTCGAATCACGCTCCACAGAAAACCGTTTTTCACAGCTTCCACAGGGGTGTGGAAAGCTATTCAAAAATCTTTCCTACAGTGCTTGACATATTTCATCGTTATAGTAAGATTACAAATGGTTCGGGACTTCCCTAAAGTGTCGAACCGGGGATTCACAGTCGGGTCTGAAGTACTCCAAGGCACAGATCCTATAGTGAGGCGCCTTATTAGCACTGGCTAGAAACGTTGAGCATCGCGCAAAATCACTCATAGCGAGTGATTGTGCCCGGCGCTCGGCGCCGGGTTTTTCGTTTTTATGGGCCCTTTTTGCGGTTTCCGCGGAAAGTGCCCGGGTCCTCCGGAAGGAGGACGCTCCAGCGCAAGCTGGGGCCCCTGATGGGATCAGGGTCAACGTTCTTTGACAACAGTAAGGCTGGCAATTTCATGCCGATAACCTCGGGCCGATTACGGTCTGCTTGGGGGACTGATGGCATGATTTATTACAAGTTCTGCTCGAGTATGTTGAGCAGTACTGTGGATTTACAAGGCGAACTCTTTCAAGCACCTGACTATTTCAGAGTCGACAGTCCCGGCGCCGCGCAAGCGGACCACGGAATAATGGATCTGAGGGAAACAGGGCGAACGAACCGGTGGAAAGCCGCAGTTTAGCCACTGCGGTGAGCCGCGAAACGCGCAAGTGTTTCAAAGCACCTCGGGAAACGACGTATTGAGTGAGTTTTATGATTAAGCTACTAAGGGCGTACGGTGGATGCCTTGGCGCTAGAAGGCGATGAAGGACGTGGCAAGCTGCGAAAAGCCTCGGGGAGCCGCAAGCAGGCTTTGATCCGGGGATGTCCGAATGGGGAAACCCGACGGGATGAACTCCCGTTACAGCCGGCTGAATACATAGGCCGGTATGAGCTAACTCAGGGAAGTGAACCATCTCAGTACCTGAAGGAAAATAAATCACAGAGATTCCGAAAGTAGCGGCGAGCGAAATCGGAAAAGCCCAAACCCATGTGTTTACACATGGGGGTTGTAGGACCGCATAAGTAGAGTTACCAATCTGGACACTACGCGAACCCGAAGGAAAGCGGGACCATAGAGTGTGACAGTCACGTAGCGGAAAGTGGACCAGACTCGAAGCGGCATCCTGAGTACCACGAGACACGAGAAATCTCGTGGGAAACTGGGGAGACCACTCTCCAAGGCTAAATACTCTCTAGCGACCGATAGTGAACCAGTACCGTGAGGGAAAGGCGAAAAGCACCCCTGCGAGGGGAGTGAAATAGAACCTGAAACCGTATGCTTACAAGCAGTCGGAGGGCCATGCATAGACTTCGGTCTATGAAAGCCTGACGGCGTGCCTCTTGCTTAATGAGCCGGCTAGTTAATGTCACGTGCAAGGTTAAGCGCAAGCGAGCCGTAGCGAAAGCGAGTCCGAATAGGGCGACAAGTACGTGGTATTAGACGCGAAGCGGGATGATCTACCCTTGGCCAGGTTGAAGGTCGCTTAACCGCGACTGGAGGACCGAACAGGTGTGAGTTGAAAATCGCTCTGATGAGCTGAGGGTAGGGGTGAAAGGCTAATCAAATTCCGTGATAGCTCGTTCTCCCCGAAATGTCTTTAGGGACAGCCTTGCATGAATTGCCACGGTGGTAGAGCACTGAATGGACTAGGGACCAACTCAGGTTACCGAATCCAATCAAACTACGAATGCCGTGGACAACTATGCGGGAGTGAGACTACGAGGGATAAGCTTCGTGGTCAAAAGGGAAACAGCCCAGATCGCCAGCTAAGGTCCCTAACTATGTGCTAAGTGGTAAAGGAAGTGTATTCGCTCGGACAGCCAGGAGGTTGGCTTAGAAGCAGCCATCCTTTAAAGAAAGCGTAACAGCTCACTGGTCAAGCGGATATGCACCAACAATCCAACGGGGCTCAAGCACATGACCGAAGCTGCGAAATTACACATTAGTGTACTTGGTAGGGGAGCATTGCGTGGGGTGTAAAGGTAGACCGAGAGGACTACTGAATGCCACACAAGAGACCCTGCCGGCATAAGTAGCGATAAACACGATGAGAACTCGTGTCGCCGAAAGTCTAAGGTTTCCTGAGGAAGGTTAATCCGCTCAGGGTTAGGCGGGTCCTAAGGTGAGGCCGAAAGGCGTAACTGATGGACAACAGGTCAACATTCCTGTCCCGCCTGGTGACGTTTGACGATGGGGTGACGCAGAAGGATAAGGGAGCCACCTGATGGATGGTGGTTGCTCAGCGCAAGCCGGTTCCCACTGGCAAATCCGTGGGGGCATTAACGGTGAGGCTGGGGACGAGACCGTTAGGTCGCAAAGTCTCTGATTTCACGCTGCCAGGAAAAACCTCTAAGGAGTCATCCAGGTGCCCGTACCACAAACCGACACAGGTAGACGAGGTGAATATCCACAGGCGCTCGAGAGAACGCTTGCTCAGGAACTAGGCACATTAGTCCCGTAACTTCGGGAGAAGGGACGCCGCTGTAGGGTTTATAGCCCGAAGCGGTCGCAGCGAATCGCGCTCTGCAACTGTTTAACAAAAACACAGCTCTCTGCAAAGTCGAATACGACGTATAGGGGGTGACACCTGCCCGGTGCCGGAAGGTTAAAGCAAGGGCTCAGCCGCAAGGCGAAGGCTCGAACTGAAGCCCCGGTGAACGGCGGCCGTAACTATAACGGTCCTAAGGTAGCGAAATTCCTTGTCGGGTAAGTTCCGACCTGCACGAATGGTGGAATGATAGAGCGACTGTCTTGGCAAGCGGCTCGGCGAATTTGTGGTTCCGGTGAAGACGCCGGATGCCCGCATCTAGACGGAAAGACCCCGTGCACCTTAACTGCACTCTGGTCATGAGTAACGGTCCGATCTGCGTAGCATAGGTAGGAGCCTGTGAACTTCTGGTTTCGGCTGGGAGGGAGGCATCAGTGAAATACTACCCTGATTGAACTGTCGCTCTAACCTACCACCCGTGACGGGTGGGGAGACACGGCCAGACGGGTAGTTTGACTGGGGCGGTCGCCTCCTAAACTGTAACGGAGGCGCTCAAAGATCGGCTCAGGTGGATTGGAAACCCACTGTGGAGTGCAAGAGCATAAGCCGGTTTGACTGTGAGACCTACAAGTCGAGCAGGAACGAAAGTTGGATCTAGTGATCCGGTGGTCCCGCGTGGAAGGGCCATCGCTCAACGGATAAAAGGTACGCCGGGGATAACAGGCTGATCTAAGCCAAGAGTTCACATCGACGCTTAGGTTTGGCACCTCGATGTCGGCTCATCGCATCCTGGGGCTGTAGAAGGTCCCAAGGGTTAGGCTGTTCGCCTATTAAAGCGGTACGTGAGCTGGGTTCAGAACGTCGCGAGACAGTTCGGTCCCTATCTGGTGTGGGCGCAGGAAACTTGCGAGGAGTTGTCCCTAGTACGAGAGGACCGGGATGAACAGACCCCTTGTGTACGAGCTGTCACGCCAGTGGCACCGCTCGGTAGCGAAGTCTGGAAGAGATAATTGCTGAATGCATCTAAGCAAGAAGCTCGCCTCAAGATAAGGTTTCCCAAGGCAATAAAGCCTATGAAGGACAGTCGCAGACTACGACTTTGATAGGCGGGAGGTGTAAGCGTGGCAACACGTTCAGCTGACCCGTACTAATCGTCCGTTCGGCTTAATCATAAAACTTTCTCAAACCGTCGTTGCTCCGTCGCAACTGCGTTGAGAAGGGTTCACAAGCAATCCTTGTGATTTCACAGTATGTTCGGCAGCGGGCCGAACTTGTATATGCCAGCCTACTTACTGTTGTCAGGTAATTCGCGTGAAACGATTTCGAGTTCTCTGTTCTTTCTGATATCTGATCGATGATTGCAGATATCAGGAGCGCAGCGACCTCAACAAGTTTCCGGTGGTCATACCGCGAGGGTCACACCCGTTCCCATCCCGAACACGGAAGTTAAGCCTCGCCGGGCCGATGATACTGCACGGGTAACTGTGTGGGAACGTAGGTCGCCGCCGGGATAATTTACAAAAGGCCTCGGTCTTCGGATCGGGGCCTTTTTCTTTTCTGCCGTGCTTGCTACTGCTCGAATCACGCTCCACAGAAAACAGTGTTCCTCTGGTTTGTAAGTAAGCGACTGGTATGAACCGTCTGGACTAAGTGTGAGTAAGTAAGGATGCTGCCCGATGTGGGCACATCGATAAGTGTCCACGAGGGATAAATGGACACTTCCGAGCAGAGGACCATTGAGACTGTTACTCACGTAAAGAGGCGGCGGAGATCGGTCGAAGAGAAACGACGAATCGTTGAAGAGACATTGGGCGCCGGTGCGTCGGTAGCGCGGGTGGCGCAGCGACATGCGATCAACGCCAACCAAGTTTTTGCCTGGCGCAAGAGGTATCGTGAAGGGCGACTGGGCAAGAGCAGCAAGCTCCTACCTGTAACAGTTTCGGATATTCCAGAGAGTAAATGCAGGCGAGTCGGCAGTATGTCTGCGTCATCGGCAGTCGGGACGATGGAGATAAAACTCTCGAGAGGGACACTTCGCATCACGGGGTCTGTGGACGTGGTAGCTCTGCGGGCAGTGCTGGAGTGCCTAGCGGGATGATCGGACTGCCAGCGGGAACGCGCATCTGGGTCGCCGCAGGTGTCACCGATCTGCGGCGCGGATTTACGGGCCTGAGCGGAATGGTGCAAACGACGCTTCAGGAGAATCCATTTTCGGGTCATGTGTTTGTTTTCCGTGGGCGGCGGGGTGATCTGATCAAGATGTTATGGTGGGATGGCGATGGTCTTTGTCTTTTTGCAAAAAGAATCGAGCGGGGGAAATTCACGTGGCCACAAGCGACGAGTGGAACGGTGGCACTGACGCCCGCACAGCTCTCGATGTTGCTCGAAGGAATCGATTGGCGACGTCCAGTGCGCAGCCACGATCCGCAAATGGCCGTGTGAAGAAAGATTTTGCTATTTTTCTAATGTGTTTTCATCACGCTGTAAAAGAACTGCGCTATGTTCGCGGCAATGGATGCCGCTACACTTCCTGATCTCGATCAACTCGATTCCAAAGCACTGAAGTCCCTCATCCTGGCGTTGCACGAGCAAGTCTTCTCGCATCGGAAACAACTCACCACACAGCAAGAAGAAATCCTTTCTCAACGCGAACAGCTCGCTTCGCGCGATGCGGAGATCGAACACTTGAAGCTGCTAATCGCAAAACTACGCCGCATGGAGTTCGGCCGGTCGTCGGAGAAGAGGAAAAATCAGATCGAACAACTGGAACTGCGGCTGGAAGAGTTGGAAGTGAGGCGAAGGAAAGAAACAACGGCAACCCAAGGATCAACGGGAAGCGCTTCAGTGGCGCGCCCTGCACGTCGGTCATTCCCCGATCACTTGCCACGGGAAGTGCGGAAGTGCCTTCCGAAACACGCAGCTTGTCCGGACTGTGGAGGGAAGCTGAAGCATCTTGGCGAGGATATTTCGGAGATCCTGGAATACGTGCCGGCCAGTCTCAAAGTCATCCAATACGTTCGTCCCAAGCTGGCTTGTGCCGGTTGCGATCGTATCGTGCAAGCGGAAGCCCCGAGCCGACCGATCGAGCGAGGCATGGCGGGTCCTGGGCTTTTGGCCCATGTGCTGGCATCGAAATACTGTGACCACCTGCCTCTTTACCGACAGTCGCAGATCTATGCGCGTTCCGGCGTGGAGTTGGATCGTTCCACCCTGGCGGAGTGGGTTGGCGGATCGAGTGAGCTGCTGGCGCCGCTCGTGGAAGCTCTGCGTCGGCACGTGATGGCGGCTGAGAAACTTCACGCGGATGACATTCCTGTTCCGGTGTTGGCTCCAGGGTTGGGCAAGACCAAAACCGGGCGGCTGTGGACCTACGTGCGCGACGATCGCCCTGCAGCAGACAGCACACCCGCTGCGGTGTGGTTCGCGTATTCCCCGGATCGCAAGGGGGAACATCCGCAATCTCACCTGAGCAGCTTTACCGGCACACTGCAAGCGGATGGTTACGCTGGCTTCGATCGGGTCTACGAAGCAGGTCGCGTTCGGGAAGCGGCGTGCTGGGCGCACGCACGGAGAAAGTTTTTCGATCTTGAGGTCGCGCACAAATCTCCCGTTGCGGCTGAGGCTCTAGAACGCATCGCACAGTTGTATGCCATCGAAAAAGAAATCCGAGGACGTCCGCCCGACGAGCGGCGTGAGGTTCGCAACACGCGCAGCAGGCCGCTGCTGGAATCGCTGAAACAATGGCTCGAGGAGACCTTAGGGAAACTCTCGAGAAAATCCGATACGGCCGTGGCCGTTCGTTACGCGCTAGGACGGTGGGAGGCGCTGATGCGCTTCTGTGATGACGGTAGCATCGAAATCGATAATAATGCTGCGGAACGAGCGTTACGGGTCGTGGCTCTGGGAAGAAAGAATTTTCTTTTCGCGGGCTCCGATGGTGGTGGAGAAAGCGCCGCGACGCTGTACAGCCTGATCGGAACGGCTAAACTAAACGGGATCGATCCGGAAAGCTACTTGCGGAACGTACTGTCCCGCATTGCAGATCACCCAGTAAATCGCATCGAGGAGTTGCTGCCTTGGCACGTCGCCGCAAGCCTACTACCCGCCGCACCCGAGGCGGCCTGAACGAAAACGCTGCAGATAATTTTGCTGACCTGCCCTACGTCAACGAGATCATTGAACTCGGTGGAATCAGTATCGGGGTCGTTCCTCCCCTGACAGAATGCGTGGCCGTTGCGCATGAGGGGAAACACACGTTGGCGATGCTGGTACGGCGAAAAGGGGAAACTCTGGCCCAGTTACTGACTCGGTTGGACCTGGCCATCGGCAGAGCCCAGACAGAAGACGTATTCACCGATGAGGTGAACTACGCAGGCTTTCACCAGCCCTAACACCACACATCCCTTCGTTGCCGGAAGGCCAATTCCAGTTTCAGACGTTCTGTGGTGGCTATGAAGAAAACATATACGGATAAACAGGGCCAGTACCTGGCCTTCATCCATTACTACAGCAAAATCCACGGACGCTCGCCCTCAGAGGCCGAGATGCAGCAGTACTTTCTGGTCTCTCCGCCAGCCGTACATCAGATGGTCTTGACTCTCGAAGCGCGCGGTCTCATCGCGCGAACCCCCGGGCAGGCCCGATCAATCCATCTGCTGATCTCACGAGATCAGCTACCCGACTTGGCCTAGTTGACTGGCGAAAAATTCCAGGCAGGATTTCAACCAGATCGTCAAGACGGTCTGTAATTGACGCTTACGTTTGTAATGATTTATTATCAGGACAATATTATCGAATGGAACTGCGTGGTTTTCAGGAGCATCAGGCAACCTGTTTGCTCTTAGCTTGCTTCTAAGCCGAACATACAAGCTTCTTGGTGCGCCAGGCCGTTCATTCGACTTGGTGTTAATGGGGGATTGTACTCGTCGCTGCTGGCAACCTGGCGGCGCGAGCGGGCCGATGGAATCCTCGAGGCTCTGACTCCGCGAAAACGCGGGCCGAAGTCCAAGCGCAATCCACTGGAAGAAGAAAACCTGAAGCTACAACGCCAGAATGCGCGGTTGACCGAAGATCTGCGTAAGGCCCACATCATCATCGACGTCCAAAAAAAAGTGGCGGCGCTGTTGGGCCGTCCGATTCCGGAACCGGACCCGGAGGAGAACTCTTGATGGCCGCCGTCACCGAACTGGCCACTGCCGTAGGCACGCGTGCTGCTTGCCGTGCGTTGTTTGCGCCGCGCGCTTCTCACTATCGCAAGAGGCGTGCGGCGATCTACCCTACGGTGATCCGGCTGCGGCCTTCTTCGCCACGCGCTCTTGCTCCAGCGGAACGCGAAACAGTCTTGGCACATCTGCACGGAGAACGCTTCCAGGATCGCTCGCCCGCCGCTGTTTATGCGACGTTGCTCGATGAAGGAGAGTATCTCTGCTCGATCCGCTCCATGTATCGCTTGCTCCAACGACGGGGCGAGTCCCGCGAACGCCGCGATCAGTTGACCCATCCGCCCTACCAGAAACCGGAACTGCTGGCCACGGCTCCCAATCAACTCTGGAGCTGGGACATCACCAAGCTGCTGGGGCCCGCCAAGTGGACGTACTTTTACCTCTACGTGATCCTCGATGTTTTCAGCCGCTACGTCACCGGCTGGATGGTAGCGATGCGCGAAAGCGCAGAGCTGGCCAAGCGGCTGATCGAGGAGAGTTGCGCGAAACAAAACATCCGTCCCGGCCAGCTCACGCTGCATGCCGATCGCGGCACGTCGATGAGTTCCAAGCCGGTAGCTTTTTTACTCGCCGATCTAGGCGTTACCAAGACGCATAGTCGGCCGCACGTCTCCGACGACAATCCGTATTCGGAAAGCCAGTTCCGCACCATGAAATATCGACCGGAGTTCCCGGATCGCTTCGGGTGCATTCAAGACAGCCGCGCTTTTTCGCAGGGATTTTTCCGCTGGTACAACGAGGAACACCGCCACTCCGGGCTGGGCTTGCTCACCCCGACCATGGTCCACTACAACCAAACCGCGCTCATCCTCGAACGGCGCCAAATCGTTCTCGATGCCGCCTATCGCGTCCATCCCGAACGCTTCGTCCATCAGGCTCCCAAACCAGCAGCGGTTCCGACCGAGGTCTGGATCAACAAACCGCTCAACACAAATGAAATTACTCACTAAATTCCATGACCACTGGTCTCAAACTCGTTGACACGCGCCGCCGCGATCAAAGCAGCTACGGACCTGTTGATACATCGAGGTCCGGACGAACAAGGCACTCACCAATCCTCGGTTGTGTCCCTCGGCGCTGTGCGCTTGAAGATCATCGATCTCTCCGCTGGGGCGCAACCTTTCTTCAGCGACGATCACAACATCGTCCTCGTGTTTAACGGCGAAATCTACAATTACCGTGAACTCCGCGCGGAGCTGCAGGAATTAGGCCATTCTTTCTCTACTCTTTGCGACACTGAAGTGCTTCTCCGCGCTTTCCTACAGTGGGACACCGGTTGCTTCCGGCGTCTGCGAGGTATGTTCGCCGCTGCATTTTGGAACGAAAAAGATAGCAGATTGGTTCTGGTGCGGGACCGTGTCGGGATTAAACCTCTTTATGTTTGCAAACGTGGGGAAGATCTCTATTTCGGTTCTGAGCTCAAAGCGATTCTCTTTCACCCCGAGATTCCTCGCAAGCTCGATCTCCGCGCACTTCACCACTATCTCGCCCTCAACTACGTTCCCGGACCGTTTACGCTTATCGAGGGCATTCATAAACTGCCCCCGGGACATTTCCTGGAGTGGCGGGACGGTGTCAGTCGTGAGGAGCGATATTGGAGATTGCCTCATACGCAAAATCATGACTGGACCCTTCCTGATGCGAAGCAAGCTCTTGACGATCTTCTGAAGAAATCGGTCCAAGAACACTTGGTCTCCGATGTTCCGGTGGGGATCTGGCTTAGCGGCGGAATCGACTCGTCGGCATTGTTGCATTACGCTTCGCAGGAAAATTCTCGGCCTTTGAAAACGCTCTCTATCACTTTCCAAGGTCGCAGCTACGACGAAACTCCTTACATCCACGAACTCGTTGAGAAATACCAGACCGAACATCTCGAACTGGATTTGCATCCCACTTTAGACCTGCCCTCGGCGATTGAACAGTTAGCTTATTATTCAGATGAGCCCTTTGCCGATGCCGGCGCCGTTCCGGTCTGGTTCCTCTCTCGTCTCAGTCGGCAGAACGTCACCGTCGCTTTGAGCGGAGAGGGCGCGGATGAACTCTTCGGTGGCTACGTTACCTACCGGGCCGACCATCTCGCTGGCTACGCCAGATTATTGCCCAAAGTGGCTCGCCGTTCGCTTCTTCGCGCGTTGAATTACTGGCCGGTCTCCGATGAAAAAATCAGCTTCGAATATAAATTAAAGCGCCTTCTGGAAGGTTCGCTGCTTTCTCCAGATGAAGCCCACGTCTATTGGAACGGATCGTTTTCCGATGAACAACAATCCACCCTGTTGCTCCGCGCCAGCCGTGGTCGAGTGCAGGATTTGTTTGATTCCAGCCTTCCGGATGTGTCCGGTGACGGCAACCTCAGCCGCTTTCTCGCTTTCGACCAAAAATACTATCTTGCCGACGATCTTCTTCAGAAAGTGGACCGAATGAGCATGGCGCACTCCGTGGAGGTACGCCCACCGTACTTGGACCATCGTATCGTTGAATTCGCGGCGTCCTTACCTGACACCTTCAAAGTAAGTGGGCGCTGCCATAAGGTCATTCTCAAGCAATTGATGAGAGAAAAATTGCCCAAGAGTATCCTGCGTCATGCAAAGACCGGCCTGGATATTCCGACCCACGAGTGGCTTCGCGGACCACTGCGACCGTTCCTGGACGACGTACTCAATCCCAAGGCGGTTAGAGAATCGGGACTGTTTCACGTCACAGCGATCGAGCAACTGAAAAGCGATCATATGGAGCGTCGCTCCAACTTTGGCTACCACTTGTGGGGCCTGATGATTTTATTTCTATGGATGGACCATTGGAAAATTCAAGTGTCGAACGAGCTGCATCTTCCGCCAGCAGCGGAGCAATGCAATTCGAAACAAGCGCCGTCCTGATTATCCTTGCCGCCGCTGTTTTTTTCGGCTGCATCGTTTCTCCACCCTCTTTGATGGACGACGTGGATGCCGTCCAGGCGCAGATTGCTCGCAATATGCTCACCAGTGGCGATTGGGTCATCGCTCACTTGGACGGCGTTCCCTACGTCGAGAAATCTCCTCTCATCTATTGGTTGATAGCCACCTCGTATCGCATTTTTGGAGTACACGATTGGTCCGCGCGCATTCCCGTGGCGCTTGCTGCGGTTTTGCTCTGCTGGGTGACATATCGCTACGGTCGTTGGGCATTTAATGCCAGAGCGGGATACTACGCGGGAGTAGCGATCGCTACTTCGGTAGGAATGTTCTTATTCACTCGCATATTGATCCCGGACGTGATGCTCACGTTAACCACGTGTTTGGCATTTTGGGCATTCCAGCGCGCAACGGATACCGATGAAAAACAGACCAGACTCTGGGCCCTGATCCTGGCCGCTAGCCTCGGCCTCGGGGTGATGTTGAAGGGTTTGATCGCCTTGGTTGTGCCTGGAGGGGGTGTCTTCGTATATCTCCTGCTAACTAGGCAGCTCTTCCGTAAGGAAATTTGGAAGAGCCTGCATTTGCTCTCTGGCGCGGCCATCTTTCTTGCTATCGCGGCTCCCTGGCACATTCTAGCTACCTTGCGCATGCCTCCCTATCTTGATTTCACCATGCACAGCGGTCCCGGTGAATATCGCAGCTTTTTCTGGTTTTACTTCATGAATGAACACGTCCTGCGTTTTTTGAATCTTCGCTATCCGCGCGATTACAACACCGTTCCCCGTGTGGCATTCTGGGGATTGCACCTGGTATGGCTTTTTCCTTGGAGTGTATATTTCCCCGCGGTGATTCGACAAAATTTCAGGCCCACTGATCGTGCTGGTAGAACCCGGCTCCTCGCACTCTGTTGGGCGGGATTTCTTCTGGTCTTTTTCACCTTCTCGACCACCCAGGAGTATTACTCCATGCCGATCTATCCAGCCCTGGCGCTATTGCTCGGCAGCGCGATGGCCGTCGACAACTCTTGGACTCGCTGGGGAACTCGCGTGCTTGGCTTTATAACGGCGCTCTGTGCCGTTGCCGTCGCTGTTCTCCTCTACCTCGTCCACAACCTTCCGGCCCCAGGAGATATTTCTCAAGCTCTCCAACAGCATCCCGGAACCTACACACTCTCGATGGGACATATGGGCGATCTGACCATTCAGTCTTTCGCCTATTTGCGCACGCCTCTCCTGATGGCAGGTATTGCATTTCTACTTGGCTCGTTGGCGTGTTGGATGTTGCGTCCCAGATATGCGTATTTCGGCATTGCTCTCATGATGGTACTTTTTATCCATGCCAGCCGCGTCGCTCTTGTGGTTTTTGACCCCTATCTCTCCTCGCCTTCCTTGGCTGCGGCCCTGAACCGTGCGCCCGACGGAGATTTAATACTCAATGGTCCCTACTACGCCTTTTCGTCTGTGTTCTTCTACACCGGAAGAACCGCACTGTTGTGGAACGGTCGAAAAAACAATCTCGAATACGGTTCTTACGCACCAGGCAGTCCTCCCGTCTTCATCGACGATGCCCAATTTAAGTCTTTGTGGAATTCCGATAATCGCTATTTCGTCCTTACGGAAGGCACGCGAAAGCCTCATCTACTGGAGACGGCGCCGAGCGATCGACTGTTTCTCTTAGCCGAAAGTGGCGGAAAATCTCTTTACTCGAACCGCCCCGTCCATTAATCCGTTGATATCTATGCTAGGGGTCATCACCGATTGGCTCCGAGTCCCCCGCCAACACCCTCGATAAGCCGCTGGTTTAGCGCTTTTCACCCACGTACAATGAGCCATTCACTGCGAGAAAACACATGGCTCAACTGAAGGGTACGGTCCTTATCACCGGCGGAACGGACGGCCTCGGCAAGGCAGCGGCGCTGCTCCTCGCCAGACGCGGTTACCTCGTCTTCGCGGCTGGCCGCTCTGCCGCTAAGCGGGAAGAACTCGACCGCCTGGCGTACGAGGAGCACCTTCCCATTCACACGCTGGAAATGGACGTCACCGATAGCGCCTCGGTACAAATTGGCGTCGAACTCGTACTCGAAAAAGGGCAGGGCATCGACGTTCTGATCAACAACGCGGGTGTGGGCTACATGGCGGTCGTGGAAGAAATTCGCATGGACGACTTCCGCCGGCAATTTGAAATCAATCTGTTTGGCGTGCTGCGGGTCACTCAGGCCGTTCTTCCGCACATGCGGCAGCGCCGTCATGGCCGCATTCTTATGATGAGCAGCGCAGCCGGCCTGGTCTCTCCTCCAACCTACGGCGCATACAGCAGCAGCAAACATGCCCTCGAAGGCTTCTCCAACGCTCTTCGTCTGGAAACTTATCCATTCGGAATCGACGTCATCCTTATCGAGCCCGGCTATATCGTCACCAATTTCCAGCAGACCGCCAAAGAACTTGCTCACCATTATTTCGATGGCGCAAAAAATAGTCCTTATGCCAAGGTATACGCGGGTTCCCTTGCGGGGTCCGATCGCGGACGAGAAGGATCAAAAACCACGCCAGAAGATTGCGCGCGGGTGCTCCTCGAAGCCATCGAAGCGCCCCACCCGAAAATCCGCTATCCCGTTACTTCCACGACGAAATGGTTATTGTTCGGAAAGCGCATCTTGCCGGATGCACTGCTCGAATCCATCCTACGAAAAAGGTTTCGTATCGCGCGCGAAGGCCCGCGAAAGCCTTAAGTGCCCAACCCCAGCCCACCGTCCGCCGGCAGTCGTCAGTTTGACACTTGGAACGATAAGCTATTCTCCCGCAACTGTTCCCACTTCTTCCTCCACGCGTCGTGGATCGGACTCTCCGCGTAATCCGCAGCCGCTTCCGCGCTCGTGAATTCGATCACGTAAACTCCGTCAAAGTCCCGAATTTGATTGCGTTCGGTTTTTAGCCAGATATTCCTGATTCCTGGAATCTTCGCGGCCATATCCTTGATCCCCGCGAGCGCCTGTTGCTGGTCGTTCAGTGAAGTTGTCGCGCGAAACTTGTAAGCCACCACGTGAACCACTGTTTTCGGCTGGCCAAATTTATTTACCGCGGACGCACCTCGCGCATTGACACTCCCCGCTACCATTCCCGCTGTGAACAACAAACCGCCTGCCAGCAACGAAATTAGCCCGCGATTCAGTCGCATCATAAAACCCTCCCCTTTAAAAACCTTTTCAGTCTAAGCATCTCTCTCCCATGCGGCAACCTCCCCGAATAGCCCACGCGATTTGACGCACTGATTCTCTGCGTTTACGCTGTTTTCGGTGCAGGAGATGAGAATGAGACCATGGGTCTGCTCAATGTTGCTGCTGGCTTCCACTCTTTTCGTCGCTGGTTCTTCGGCGCAGGACCACGCGCAAGCAAATCCGGAAGCTCGCGCCATCTTCAAGCAGCTCATCGAAATCAACACCACCGAATCCGTCGGAAATGTCACCAAGGCTTCGGAAGCCATGGCGGCCCGCCTGCTCCAAGCCGGATTTCCAGAGAAAGATGTGATCATTGCCGGCCCGGATCCTCGCAAAAAGAATCTGGTCGTCCGTTTTCGCGGCACAGGCGCTCGTCCTCCTATCCTCTTCATCGGCCATCTCGATGTCGTTGAGGCTCGTCGCGAGGACTGGAGCATGGATCCCTTTCAGTTCATTGAGCAGGACGGCAATTTCTACGGCCGCGGCACCCGTGACATGAAGTCCGGTGACGCCATCCTAGTCATGGCCTTTCTCCGTCTCAAGCGCGAGCACTACCAGCCTGACCGCGACCTGATCTTGGCTCTAACCGCCGATGAGGAATCGGGCGATTCCAACGGTGCCGATTGGCTGCTAATGGAACATAAAGACTGGATCGACGCCGAATACTGTATCAATCTGGATGGCGGCGAATTCGAACGCCTCAATGGCGAGCGCGTCCTGGCTGGCTTGCAGGCCAGTGAGAAGGTCTACGCCGATTTTCAGTTCGAAACCACCAACCCCGGCGGCCACAGTTCCACTCCAGGCCCCGAAAACGCGATTTACGAGTTAGCGGCGGCGTTGGGCAGACTCGAGAAATTTTCTTTTCCCGTAAAAATCAATGACATCACGCGGCGCTATTTTGCTCAGTCCGCCAATTTCGCCTCCGGCCCAACGGCTGCGGATCTCCGCGGAGCCGCCCAGCAACCTCCCGATCCCACGGCGATTCAACATTTGTCTTCCAACCTCTATTACAACGCTCTGCTGCGCACCACTTGTGTGGCCACAATGCTCTCTGGTGGACACGCCCCCAACGCCTTGCCGCAATCCGCTCGCGCCGTCGTGAACTGCCGTATTTTCCCCGGCGAGGATCCCGAGGAGGTCCACAAAACGCTGGAGCGGGTCGCGGCGGATCGCCGCGTCAAAATTACATTTGTCCCGGAGAAAACCGCCGATGGAAAATTGATTCCGATTGCGGCTGTTCCTCCCTCCGATCTCGTTCCTGAACTAACCACGGCCCTCGAGCGCACGCTTTCCACGATGTGGTCCGGCATGCAGGTGGTGCCCTCCATGTCCACGGGCGCCACCGACGGCAAATATCTGCGCATCGCCGGCATCCCGACTTTCGGCATTGCCTGCATGTTTTTCGATATGGAAGACGATCGCTCTCATGGCAAGGACGAGCGTGTCGGCGTGCAGGATTATTACGATGGTGTCGAGTTTGGCTACCGCTTCATGAAATCGCTATCGTCCAAGTAACTGCGCATCGCGTGTCGCCCGCGCGCTCTTCAGGAAAAAGCAAAAGCCCCCGAATCTCGAGGGCTTTTGTCGGTTCTATTCTTGATCTGTCTTCAGGGCTTTGCCGGATCTGGCGCTTCCCCGGGCGTCGGGCCTTGTTGCGGTGCCGTGGTGCTGACTGCCACCGGCTTCGCATTTTCGGTTCCATAGCGCATCAGGTACGGCATGAACGGCGTAACTTCAAACGGCATCTTTTCCCGCTCCGCCACCGTTCCCACCGGCTTGCTCTTGATCAACTCCAATTTATCGTTCCACGGATCAATCTTCACGCGTCCGCCCAGAGGCAGCGCCGCAATCTTCTGCGAATTCTGTTTCGGGTCAACGGGTGTCGTGGATTTCAGATCATTAATCTGCGGTACGCGATTCCCCAGGTGTCCGCTGATCAGGTTCGGAATTTCCTTCTGTCTGCTGTCCAGCGCTTGCAGGAACAAACCGGCGTTCCCGAGCTGGTTCTTGTACGGGGAATTATTCAGGATCTGGATGGCTTTCGAATTTGCGGCCGCTTCCTCGTCCGGAGTACGCGCAAACCCAAAGTGCCGGAACGTATCCTTGTCATCCACCAGCAACTGGTCAAAGAACGCATATTGCGAGTCCAACCGGTGCCCCAGAACCACGTGGCTCAATTCGTGCGCCAGGATCGTTGCCAAACTCGCTTCATCCGGCAGCACGTCAATCAATCCGCGGCTCAACACAATCGTGTGTCCCAGCGTGAACGACTCCAACGTTGAAGTCATCAGTACCCGGCAGCGCACTTCCGGATCCAGGTCGATGTTGTTGGTCACTTCCAGGTTGTTGACCACCGTCTCCAGAACCTTGTCCACTTCGCCCTTCGGCGCCATCAAACCGATGCGTTCCAGGCGGTCGGTAATGTTGTCTTCGGCTTGCCGGTCCCACGAACGTTGCGCCTGAATCGGCGACAGGTCGTTCGCGCTTTTCGTATCGTCGTTGACCGGCGACTCGATCAAAATCTTGCTCAGCTCTTGTTCTTTCGAAGAATTGGACAGGTTGTATCCCCACAAGCGCGTCTGCGCCTTGAAGTCCAGCTTCTTGCTCAGAGCGTAGTGCAAATCCTTCTCTTCGCTGTACACAAACGTCGGCAGCCACATTCCCGGCTGCACGTTCGTCCTCCAGCTATCAAAGTGGAAATACCAACTGGAATGCCCGGCACCTTCATACGCACCATTGAAGCGCACGATGTGAAAGTCCTGATCCTCCACCCAAATCCGTCCCAGGAACCGCCCCTTGCTGTTCTTCTGCGCAGGCGTCACGTCGAAAACCAGGCAGCGTACCTCACCCAGAAATTCCCGCCGCACATAGTCAAACTTGTAGTGCTGCTTGTCGAATCCGTTCGTGTCGATGAAGATCATCTGCAAAAAGCCATCCGGCAGATACTGCATCGCAAAACTAAAGAAGTTGCCCACCGAGCCGAAAAGCTTCTTGCCCTTGTTCGACGTGTCTGTCAAAGGCACCAAGTCGACGCCCTTCTGAAAATTCGCGCGTCCCAAAAAATACTTGTCCCCGGCCGGCACCTGCCCCAGATCTTTGTCGGGCCGCAGGTTCTGAATGTACGTTTCGACCAGCGGTGAATAGTTGCGCATCTGTCCGTACAAATGTTGTTCGTTGCTGATCACCCGGTCGAGCGCCTGGTCCATCGTCCGCGGCTGATCCGCGGGAGGAGCTGCAGGCGTGTCGGCCATCAGCGGAATGCTCGCGCACACACCGAGGAACAGCACCAGGATATTCTTTGACAACGTTCGCATGATCATTCTCCCTCAGTAGGCCAGCCGGAATTCGATTCGGATTACAGCCGGGTAATCCACCGGCTCGCCTTGACGCTTTGCCGGTTTGAATTTGATTTGTTGTGCGGCGCGGATCGCAGCCTCGTCCAGTCCATGACCCAGTCCGCTCACTACCCGATTCATTTGCACCGTGCCGTTGGCCAGGAACACCACATCCAGCCGGACGTCTCCCTCGATCTTCATACTCCGTCCTTCTGCGGTATATTCCGGCCTCGGCTTCTCGATAATCTCTGGTGCGGCATCCGCGGGTCCCCCTGCGGCTTTCTTCTTCGGAGCCTCGGTCGACGTATCCGTTGCCGCGAAGCCACCCGCCACCACGGTGCCCTTCTTTCCGCTTCCCGTCGGCGGTGTCGCGGTGCCATTTCCAAATCCTGTGCTGGCCACGGTTCCGCGGATTCCTTCTTTGCCTCCGGTCCCGTTTCCATAGCCTTCGCCGCCAGGCAATGCTGGCGAACCCAGGCGGTTCACATTCGTTGCGTGTTTTGGATCTCCCTTGCCGGCGATGCCGTTCTCGTCGCCGAACCCACCCGTCTGCACCTTCTCAACCGGGGCATTTACTGTGGCAGGTGCCGCGCTACCCGTTAAATTGCCCACTTTCACGTCATCCTTCGGGCGCTTCGGTCCGTTTTCTTTGGCATCAATCTTTACAGTTTCGAGTGTCTGATTGATTTCCGGAGCCTTCTCTTCCAGCTTCACTTTCGGCTTCACGGTCTTCGGCGTCGCTAGGTTCGCAAAGATGTGTGGTTGCTGCGGATTCAATTTCGGAGGCTCAACCGGTACCTCCGGCTTCGCTTCCACCTTCGGCGTAGGCGTCTTTACTTTCGGCGGGGCAGGGGGCGGCGCAACGGGAATCTCCGTCATCGGCTGCGCGATTTGCGTGGTGTTGTAAAAATGTAGGGCCGTCTTCATCCCCTCGGGGTACAGCAGGGGAACCAAAACGAAAAATGCCAATACCGATATTTGTAAAATCGCGCTGGCGCCCACCCGGCCCCAGTTTGGTTTCTGTTCCGGTAACAAGGCCAGCCGTGCGGGAATCGGCTTGCTCCCGATATGCTGCTTCCATGCTTCCGTGCTTGGCGCAGTCCGGCCCCGATTGGCGTTGAATCCAACGCCCAGTGAGGTCCTACGTGGTGGATCAGCGATCATTGTGGTCATCCGCTTGCCGCCTCATGCAAAAGTTCCTCCCGGAACCTGATCGCCGGTGAATCAAGTTGCTCTCTACTCGGAAGGTTCTTGGTGCCAGTACGAGCGTACTGACTCGCCGAAACCTGCCGAATAGGACTTTCGTACTAAAGACGCGTACTCGCTAATGACAATCGCGAGAGCACACTTGAGGACGAAAAACTACCGGAATTAACCCGCAGAGGCAAATTTCGTTGCGGGACGGAGAGCGCAACACCCCATAGGATACCGCAACTCGCGGGACATGAACCTGATTTCTGCACGGGTTCCTCCGAGGGGGTATGTGCTTTGATGCAACCCCCTCCTCAGACGTTGGTTGCGCTTAGTACCCGCAAGATATAGAAATAAGAGAGTTAAGGATTGTCTTAGGATACCCGTGCCTCACGATCCGCCCTCTATCTCTACGCCTCAACTGGCCGCCCTTCTGCGCGAACTGGCTCCCCGCCTGGACTCTTTTTTCGCCAATTCCTCTTCTGCGGCCTGGATGCTCACTAAGGCTCAATTCTTCGCGGCTGTCGAATGCAGCGTCGCCAAGCGTTTTCCCCAAGTCCCACTCGACCGTCAGCGCGTCGAAGAATACCTGGAAACGCTCCACGTCGACGATCTGGTTCTCGCGAGCGCCTGCATGCACGGCTCGGAAGCTGCCTGGGAACACTTTGTCAAAACCTATCGGGGTTATCTTCGCGCCACCGCTGGCATCATCACAAAAAGCAGCCGTTCTGGCACAGACGCTCAGGAACTTGCCGATTCTCTCTTTGCCGAACTGTTTGGCCTGGTCGATGGCAAACGCGGCGAGGCATCGCTGTTCCGCTACTTCCACGGCCGCAGTTCTTTGAAGACCTGGCTCCGTACCGTCCTTGCGCAGCGCCAAATCGATCGTATCCGGCAAAGCCGCCGTTGGGAATCCCTCGACCGCCAGGATGGCGAACCGGAGAAGTTGCTTCTCACGCAAATAGTGCCGACTCCCTCGCTCGATCCCCACCGCAACGTATATCTATCGCGATTTCTGGCGGCTCTCAACGAAGCCCTCAATTCCCTAAACCCGCCAGATCACCAACGTCTCGAACTCTACTACGCAAGACAAAAGACCCTGGCGGAGATCGGCCGATTCTTTGGAGAGCATGAATCCAGCGCCTCGCGCAACCTCGAACGCACTCGCCGCGAACTCCGCGCAAAAGTCGAAGAATTCCTTCGCACCGGCAGCCAGTCTGGTGGCGCACCCCTGAGCGAAGCGGAAATCTTGCTCTGCTTTCAATATGCCGCGGAAGAAACTCC
This sequence comes from Candidatus Acidiferrales bacterium, assembly GCA_963759275.1. Taxonomy (GTDB): domain Bacteria; phylum Acidobacteriota; class Terriglobia; order Acidiferrales; family UBA7541; genus Acidiferrum. The sequence goes on from CAVWYZ010000013.1 coordinate 22,961, forward strand.
CATCGACTTCCGCCAGATCTTCCCAGCAAAGCCTTCCTCCAAGCCCGATGTCACTCGAAAGGAATCGTCATGAGTCTTTGCAAGAAACGATTCCTGAATCATTCTAAGGAAGGAGAGCGCTATGCCCACTGACGACCGCGATCAGCTATTTCAACGCGCACTCGCCCGGCATCTGTCCGACGCCTCTCCCGATTCCGCTTGCCCCGATGCCGAACTTCTCGCGGCTTATCACGACCGCACGCTCTCCCTCGACGAAATCGCCAATTGGAAGCAGCACATCGCCACATGTCCTCGTTGCCAGGAGATTGTGGCCCTCGTTGAACAAACGGAAAATCTCCCGGTGGAAGATTGGCAGAACCAAGGGGTGTTCGAATCCGTCGGTGGCGCGGCCCTTGCCAAAGGTGCGTCAGCGCCGCGCTCAACGGTTTTACCCGCTTCGACAATTGCTTCCGCCGCCCCAGTCTCTGCCTCCGCGTCGCCGCCACACCGGTTGCGAAATCGCGCTTCATGGCATCTACTCGTTCCTATTGGAGCCATTGCCGCGGCAGTCATTCTTTTTGTTGGCGTCCGCGAAATTCGCCAGCACCACGCTCAGCAATTGGCCACCACCCAAGTTGCGGAAAACCGATCGGCTGCCTCACAGCCCATCTCGCCTCCACCCTCCGCGCTCACGAAACCGGGCCAGCAAGAGCCACCCCCAGCCGCCACTGCCGACTCCGTTAGGCCGTCAAAACCCTTGTCGCCGGTGCCCCTGGCTCGCGCCAAGTCCGAAGAGTCGTCCGCATCCCGCGCCCAGTCTTCTCTTAACAACGATTTATCGGCCGCCAAGCGCAAGGATACCTATCCAGCTGCCGCGCCGCCTCCCGCTCCCTCTGCTTCCGGTTACGTCGCTGGGAATGCGCCAAAAGAATACGCGCCGCCGGCGATGGTTGGAGGCGCTGCGCCCGCTGTTCCTCGTGAGGAAAAGAAAACCCAGAACGAAATCGTGCAACCTCCTGCGGCCGCGGAACAAGTGCAGGCGCAGGCGGCCACGGAACTCGATGCCACCGTTTCCTCGAAGACGCTCTCCGCTAAACAACGAGATGCAACGGCTCTTTTGAAGATAGCGGTCGGTGATCCGCGCTTTGTAATCGCTCCTGGCGTGAACCACGCCTGGCGCCTCGGTGACGCGGGCCGGATCGAACGCACCACCGATGGCGGTAGAACCTGGAAGTTGCAAGAAACTGCGGTAACCGCAGATTTAACCGCGGGTTCGGCCACCTCCGACAACGTCTGCTGGGTCGTCGGCAAGTCCGGCACGCTGCTTCTCACTACCGACGGCGGCAAACACTGGAAGGCGCTTCCTTCTCCCATCTCCGGCGATCTCGGCGGGATCCATGCCACTGATGCTTTACACGCTTCCATCTGGGACGTTCCCAACCGCCACAGTTTCGAAACTTCCGACGGCGGTGCAACATGGAAGCCGGTGGCCAACGAGTAGCGCCGCTGCAAGAAATTTGCCCAGGCCCGTTCTAACGGAGAACGCTAATTCTGATTAAGGAGCTTTCATGGACACTTCCCGGCATTCCAAAAGCGCTACTCGTCGTTGGGCTACTGCGGGCGCGGTGATCGCGTTGGCCGGCGCTGCGGCTTTGGTCCCCTCTTATCAGGCCAGCAAAGCCGGCGCGCAAGAGAAGAATGCCGCTGCCGCTGCGGACCAATCCACTTCGCTCAACGATCAAACTGATCTTGCCGTCACCGTTTACAACTCCAACATCGCGCTTGTTCGCGATGTCCGTCAATTGCTGCTGCCCAGCGGCGCCTTCCGTCTAAAATTCATGGACATCGCCGCCACCGTCAATCCTGCCACCGTTCACTTTCGCTCGCTCACCGAGCCTGACAAAGTCGGAGTCCTCGAACAAAACTACGAATACGATCTCCTGGAACCCAACAAACTCCTCAACAAATACGTGGGCAAGGAAGTTACCCTGGTGCGCACTTACATGGACAATGGCACCACCAAGCACGAGGAAATCAAAGCCACCCTTCTCGCCAACAACAACGGTCCCGTCTGGAAGATCGGCAACGACATCGTCACCGGTGTCTACGGCGAAAGTTACCGCTTCCCAGAAGTGCCGGCGAACTTGTATGACCGCCCCACTCTGCTAATGTCCCTGGAAAATTCCGGCTCTCGCAAACAATCCATCGAGACCTCCTATCTCGCCGGTAACCTCTCCTGGAATGCCGACTATGTCCTCACCGTGAGCCGCGACGATAAAGCCGCCGATCTCGACGGCTGGGTCACGCTCGTCAATAATTCGGGCACCGCCTTTCACAATGCCAAACTCCAGCTTGTTGCCGGTGATCTGAATCGTTTGCCTCAAAGGGATCAATATCGCGCCATGGAGATGGTCGCCAACGCCCCTGCGGCAAAAGCCGCTGGCGGCTTCGTGCAAGAGAATTTCAGCGAATATCATTTGTATTCTTTGGGCCGCCGTACTTCCGTTGAAGACAAGGAAACCAAGCAGATCAGTCTCCTCGAAGGTAGCGGTATTCCCGCCCAGAAACTGTTCGTCGTGAATGGCCAAAATTTCTATTACCGCAATGCTCAGAATCCCGGCTCTCCCCTGAAAGATGCCGTTCAAGTTTTCTACAAATTCAAGAATGAGGAGAAGGCCGGACTTGGCATTCCTCTTCCCGGCGGCAATCTTCGTGTCTATCAGAAGGATTCTAAAGGTGGCCTGCTCTTCATCGGCGAAGACCACATTGACCACACGCCTAAAGACGAATTTGTCACCGTGAAAATCGGCAACGCCTTCGACGTCGTGGCCGAACGGAAACAGACCGACTTCAAGAAAATTGCTTCCAACGTCTACGAAATGGAATTTGAAATTACCCTACGCAATCACAAAGACATTCCCGTGAACGTGGAGGTCAACGAACCCATTGGCGGCGACTGGGAAATTCTCAACTCCACCTATCCCGCAAAAAAGACCGAAGCCTTCGCCGCTCAATTCAACGTCCCCGTAAAGCCCAACGGTGAATCCGTCCTCAAATACCGCATCCGCGTTCACTGGTAGGCTTTCGAGCAACTCCCGCCGCCCTTGTCATCCTGAGGCTATCCGACGAGGATAGCCGAAGGACCTCAACCAAGAAGTCTTGGCACCCAGCACTATCGTCAGACCACTTTCGAGTGACGGCCTTCTGCTTGCCCTGACGCAGGAAGGAAGGCCGTCCGCTCACTTCGATATATCCACCACCGAACCTTCAAGACCTCCGAGCAACCCCCGTGCAGTAGCCACTACGCTGCCCCTGCCACGAAAATCATCTCCGGCGAATTATCCCCCAACGGTGCGCCGTCGAAGCTCCCGTACAACGCCTCCACTCGAAAACCGCACCGCTCTAGCAGGTGCTCCACCTCATACCGGAAGAAATAGCGCAGCGTCCACGCCATCACCAATCGCTCCTTCCTTCCGCCCGGATGGGTTACATCAAAAATCATCTCCACATCATTTCTCTGTAAGGCCCGATGAAATTGCGCCGTCCGCTCGGAAAGCACCACGCGTCGGCCATCCGTTAGCCCATATTCCAATAGCAGAGACTCCTTCTGAAACATCGGGTCATGCATCCTTTCGGGATCCGTCTGGAAAAAATCCAAAATTAAATGTCCTCCGGCGGCCAAATGCTCGTGCACACACCGCAAACACGCCATTTGCTTTTCCGTCTCCAGCAAATGTTGAAATGGCCGAAAGGGAATGATCACTGTTCGAAATTTCTCTCCCAGCGCGAAGTCCGTCATGTCCCCTTGCACCAGATGCACGCGTTCCCGCGCTTCTCGCCGCAACGCGCCGCGCTTTTCGATGGCGCGCTCCAGCATCTTCTCCGAAATATCCAGCCCCATAACGCGATGTCCCGCCTCCGCAATTGCCAGCGTCACGCGCCCCGTCCCGCAGCCCAACTCCAACACCGGATCACCGTATTTCCGCGCTGCGCTCACGTAGAACGACACGTCCTGCTTCCGTTCCGCCACCATCGGCGAACTGTCGTAATACTCTGCTATAAAACTGTCGTACAGCGCCTTCTGCTCACTCATTCTTCCACCACGGCCTCCGCCTCGATCTCCACCAGCATTTCCGGCGCAATCAGCCGGCTCACTTCTACCATCGACGTCGCCGGCCGAATGTCCTTAAAAAACTCGCCGTGCGCCCGCCCAATCTTCTCCCAGTCATCAATATTCGTCACAAACATGCGTGTCCGCACCACATCCTTCAAACTCGCGCCCGCTCGCGTCAACGCCGCCTCAATATTTCGAATAGTTTGCACCGTCTGCGCATAAACATCTCCGATTCCTACGATTTTGTTGTCCGGCCCTGTCGCCGTCGTGCCCGACACGCTAATATGATTCCCAATTCGCACCGCCCGCGAGTATCCCACAATCGGTTCCCACTGCGTTCCGCTCGCAAAATTCTGTCTTGCCATTTTGGCTCCTCCCACGGTCCTGTCGTTCCGTGCGCTTTCTGCTCGCATGCTAAACTTAAACGAAGTATCGCACAGGGCTGAATCGCGTGTGTATGGCCCGGCAAAGAGACAATCACGATGCGCTGTAACAACATCCTTGAGGCGATGGGTCGGACCCCGTTGATCCGTCTTCACCGCATCGCTGCCGATCTCAAGCCGCAAATCTGGGTGAAAGCCGAAATGCTCAATCCGGGCGGCTCCGTCAAAGACCGTATCGGCATTACCATGATTGACGATGCCGAAAAGAAAGGCCTCCTCAAGCCCGGCGGCACCATCATCGAAGGCACTAGCGGTAACACTGGCATGGGCCTGGCCCTGGTCGCCGCCGTCCGTGGCTACAAGTGCGTCTTCACCACCACCGACAAGCAGTCCAAAGAGAAAGTGGATTTGCTCAAGGCCCTCGGTGCCGAAGTTATCGTTTGCCCCACCGCCGTCGAACCCGAAGATCCGCGCAGCTATTACAGCGTCGCCAAAAAACTTGCGCGCGAAATTCCCAACTCCTACTACCCGAACCAGTACGACAATGCCACGAACCCTGAAGCACACTACAAAACCACCGGCCCCGAGATTTGGGAAGACTCCGAGGGCAAAATCACACATTTCGTCTGCGGCATGGGCACCGGCGGCACCATCAGTGGTGTCGGCGAATTTCTCAAAGAGAAAAATCCTAAGATCCAGATTATCGGCGTCGATCCCGAAGGTTCTCTCTACTACGATTTCCACAAGACCGGCAAAATCGCCAAGGCTCGCACCTACGTCGTCGAAGGCATCGGCGAAGACTTCTTTCCCACTACCATGCACATGAACGTCCTCGACGACGTCATCCAGGTTAATGATGAAGAGTGTTTCGTGGCCGCTCGCCGTTTGGCCAAGCTCGAAGGCATTTTCACCGGCGGTTCCGGCGGCGGCTGCCTCTCCGGTGCGCTTCGTCTAGCGAAAACTCTGAGTCCGGACGCATTTATCGTTGCCCTCATGCCAGATACCGGTATGCGCTACCTCAGCAAGGTCTACAACGACGAATGGATGCGCGAACGCGGTTATGTTGAGTCCAGCGTGCCCATCACTGCTGCGGAAGTCGTCAACGCCAAGAAAAGCGCCGGCAAGGTTCGCGATCTCATCATCGCGCGCCCTTACCAAACCGTCTTTCACGCGTTGAAAACCATGCAAGAGCAGGACATTTCGCAAGTCCCGGTCTTCGAAGAAAACCTGCCCATCGGCACCGTTTACGAAGACCAGATCCTTACGCTCGCTCTACAGGGCAAAGATCTGCGAAAGCTCGTCGTCCGCGAAGTCATGGCCAAACCCTTGCCCAAAATTCCTAAGAACGCTCCGGTCGAACGCATCACCTATCTCTTGAGCCATGAAAACCCCGCGGTCTTTGTTGAAATGGACGACACCCATTTCGAAATTCTTACCAAGTACGATCTTATGAGCACCGTAGCCGGACTCATGGAACAAAAGCGCTAGCGGCTGCCACGCAAATTCAGGCACACGGGAACGAACAGTGAAAATCGAGGATTTCAACGAGCGTCTCAAAAATTCCGTTCTCATCGCCGATGGCGCTATGGGCTCCATGTTGTACGAATCGGTGGGCACCGTCCGCTGTTTTGATGAACTCAACACCACGGAACCCGAAGCCGTCTTCCGCGTTCATCAGTCCTATATCGACGCTGGCGCGCAAATCGTCGAAACCAATACCTTCGGGGCCAATCGCTTTAAGCTCGCCCCTCTCGGCCTCGCCGATGATGTGCAGCGTTTAAACAGCCGCGGCGTTAAGATCGCTCGTGAAGCTCGCGAATCCGCCGCGCGGGAAGTCCTCATCGCCGGCTCCATCGGTCCCCTCGGCATCGGCGTTCAAGCGCGTCACCCCGAGCCACAGCAAATCCTCTCGGTCTTCCACGAGCAAGCCCTCGCCCTCGAAGAACGCGGCGTCGATCTATTCATTTTGGAGACGTTTTCCTATATCGAAGAATTACTGCTCGCTATTGACGCCATCCGCTCCTTTTCTTCTCTGCCTATCATCGCCCAGCTCACTTTTTCCGAAGAGGGCACTATCTACGGCGACCTCACTCCTTTGCTCGCCGCGCCGATGCTAAAAGACAAAAACGTTCAGGCCATCGGGGCAAATTGCACCCTGGGCCCGCAATCCCTTTTGCCCATCCTCCAGGAACTTGTCAGCGTGAATGTAGGCAACGTTTGTGGCATGCCGAACGCCGGCTTTCCGAAGCGCGAAGGGGATCGCGTCGTTTATCCCAAATCGTCCCCCGCTTACTTTGCCGAATATGCCCGCGAAGCGGCCGATATCGGCGTGCGTATTCTCGGCGGTTGCTGCGGTACCACGCCCGCGCACATTCGTGCCATGGCCGAAGTAGTGAAGTCTCTGCGGCCCACCCATGCTCACGCGAAAACTGCTGTCGTCACCAGCGCGCAGCCCGCGCCTCCGATCGCGGAGCGCGAGCCTGAAAGCAAACTTTGGAAAAAACTGCGGAAGAAGGAATTTGTCGTTTCCGTGGAAATCGATCCGCCCAAGGGCATCTCTCTCGATCGCATTTATGAACAAGTCGATAAGGTCATGGCCTCGCAAAAAGTCGACGCCATCGACATCAACTCCGGTGCCATGGCTCGCGTCGGCATGGATGCACTCATCGTCGCCGGTGCTCTCGAAGCACGTGGCGTAGAAACCGTTCCCCATCTCACCACGCGCGATCAAAACATCATCGGCTTGCAGGCCATGCTTCTGGGCGCATGGACCGTCGGCGGCGTCCGCAACGTCCTTGGCATCACTGGTGATCCGCCATCGGTCGGCGATTATCCCGAAGCCAGTGGTGTCTACGAAGTCGATTCCGTCGGCCTCACCAAAATTCTTCATCGCCTCAACCAGGGCACCGACTGGGCTGGCAAAACTCTTGGCGGCCAAACTAACTTCACCATTGGCGTCGCTCTCAATCCGATGGCTGACGATCTCGACAATGAAATTGCGCGTTTCCACGCTAAGGTCGAAGCCGGCGCGCACTTTGCCATGACGCAGCCGCTGTTCGATCCCGAGCACTGGCACGCCTTCGTCAAGAAGCTCGGCGGCCAACCTGCTATCCCGGTGCTGATCGGTGTTTGGCCTCTGAACAGCTACAAGCAGGCTCTACGCCTCAACAACGAAGTTCCCGGTATCGTCATTCCCGAACCGCTTCTCAAATCCATGGAAACTGCTGGAGCTTCCGCTCGCGATCGTGGCTTCGAAGTCGCCCGCGAAATGCTCATCTGGGCCCGTTCGGAAATGGCTGGCGCGTACCTGATCCCGCCGTTTAAGCGCTACGAAGAAATCGTCGAAATTCTATAACTGAAATGCCGTGCCAGATCGTGCTCCGGCGGCACTTTCACCGCACCTCGCGAAGGTCTATACTCGCCTCAAAGACCTGGTCGAAAGGAGTACTCCCATGAGTGTTCCTCAGCGTCTGAAGTCCTACCTGGATTCCAACCACGTTCCTTATCAATCGATTCAACATCCCACTACCTACACAGCCCAAGGTACCGCCAGCCTCATGCAAATTTCCGGCAGAGACGTGGCCAAGACCGTGGTATTGCGGGCTGGTGTGTTGAACGAGGAAACCATCCTGGCGATTCTGCCGGGATCCCAACATGTCAGATTGGACAAGCTCGCTGCCGTCGTCGGCCAACCCGTCCGCCTCGCCACCGAGGAAGAATTCAGTCTGCTTTTCCCCGATTGCGAACTTGGCGCCATGCCGCCGTTCGGCGCGCTCTACAATCTTCCTGTCTACGTTCATGAATCGTTGGCGAAAGACACGGAAGTATTCTTTAACGCGGGCACCCACCATGACGCGGTGCGTATGGCCTACGAAGATTTTGTTCGCTTGGCGAAGCCGATTGCGTCCTTCGCCTGACCGGTTGTTTTTTTGCAGATATAGCATTCTGAGCGAACAGCACTACACAACCATTCGCATCAAAACGGTGGCCGATCGCAAGTAGCCGATTGCGTTGCGCGGCTGCGCATGTCTGCGGGGACTTCTTCCCTTAGTCGTTTCGTTTCTCTCTCACGCGTGCGACACAATGGTCTGTTTTTTCTCCACAATCTGCGCCAGCCCCGCCTCAATCACGTCCAGTCCTTCTTCGAACTGCTCGTCCGTAACCACCAGCGGTACCAGGATCCGCATGATGTTGTTCTTGGTTCCTGCGGTAATCGTCATCAACCCGTGCTCGTAGCAATAGGTTCCCAATTCTTTCGTTTCCGTATCTGCCGGCTGTTTGGTTTCGCGATCGCGTACCAGTTCGATCGCGCACATTCCTCCCAGTCCGCGTACGTCGCCTATCAGTTGCCACTTCTTCTGCCAGCCGCGGGCGCGTTCTTCGAACCGCTTGCCGATCACCGTCGACCGCGCCAGCAACCCATCCTTCTCAATTGTTTCCAGCGCCGCCAAAGCCGCAGCGCACGAAAGAGGATTGCCCGCGAACGTGCTTCCCAACCCGCCCGGTTGCGGCGCATCCATAATTTCCGCGCGCCCGGTGATCCCTGCCAGTGGCAACCCACCGCCTAGCGATTTCGCCGTCGTGATGATGTCCGGCTCCACGCCGTAGTGTTCAATCGCGAACATCTTTCCGGTTCGTCCGATGCCCGATTGCACTTCATCCGCAATAAATACAATTCCATATTTCTTGCAGATCCCCTTCACAACCGGGAAGAATTCCTGTGGCGGTGCAACAAATCCGCCTTCTCCCAGCACCGGTTCCGCAATCACCGCCGCCACTGCATCCGGAGACACCACCCGCTTGAACGTGTCTTCCAGATGGTGTGCGCAAAACATCTTGCACGATGGATACGTCAGGTTGTACGAGCAGCGGTAGCAATATGCGTACGGAATCCGGTAGATATCGCTCGCAAACGGCGCGAATCCTGCCTTATACGGATTCGTCTTGCTCGTCAGCGACATCGTCATCCATGTCCGTCCGTGAAACGCATCTTCGAAACAGATCACTCCGGGGCGCTTCGTGTACGCTCGTGCAATTTTCACCGCGTTTTCCACGCACTCCGCCCCGCTGTTCACGAAAAATGTTTTCTTCGGGCCGCTGATCGGCGCCAGCGCATTCAGTTTCTCCGCCAGCGCAATGTACGACTCGTACGGCGTCACGCCAAAACACATGTGCAGGAACTTTCCAATCTGCTCCCGCAGCGCAGCCTCCACGCGCGGAGCTCGGTGGCCGCTATTTAGGCAACCGATGCCGCCCGCGAAGTCGATGTACCGGTTTCCGTCCACGTCCTCGATCCATGCGCCCTCGGACTTCGCCGCAAAAATCGGCGACACCAAATGCGGCCCTCGCGGAATCGCCGCTTCTCGCCGCGCCAACAGTGCTTTCGATTTGGGCCCCGGCACTTCCGTACGCAACTGGATCGTCTTCATGGCTCTCTTTCCCCTTCAGTCTTCGTAGGGACGGCCTTCTGAGGCCGTCCCCAACCTCACGCAAACTTGCAATGCAAAACCTTCTAGTACCACCCGATCGGCGCTTCATCCAAATTCACGAATACCTGCTTTGTCTCCAGGTATTCTTCCAATCCCCACGGCCCGAGCTCCCGTCCAAATCCACTCTGCTTGTAGCCGCCCCACGGCGCTTCCACATACGTCGGCTGCATATGGTTCACCCAGATAATTCCCGCGCGCATGGACTTCACTACGCGAAATGCCTTGAAAATATCACGCGTCCACACGGCTCCAGCCAATCCATACGGCGTGTCATTTGCAATTTTGATCGCGTCACCTTCGTTTTCGAAGGGAATCACGGAAGCCACTGGACCAAAAATTTCCTCCCGCGAAATCCGCGCGCTGTTATCTACGTCGTAGAAAATCGTAGGCTCAACATAGAAGCCTTTGCCGAACGCTTTCGGCCGTCCACCTCCAATCGCTGTCTTTGCCTCTTTTTTCCCCAGTTCCAGGTATGAACTCACGCGGTCGTACTGTTCCTTGCTCACCAGTGGCCCCATCTTCGTTTCGCGCTCTAGCGGCGGCCCCAGCTTGATTCGCTTGGCCTTCTCCGCCATCGCTTCCACGAATTTCGAGTAGATTTTCTTTTCCACCAGGATCCGGCTGCCCGCGCTGCACACTTCTCCCTGATTGATGAACACGCCGAACAGCGCTCCATCCACCGCTGCTTCCCAATCCGCATCTGCGAAAAACACGTTTGGCGATTTGCCGCCCAATTCCAGCGTCACCCGTTTCAGCGTTTCCGCCGCGCTCCTCACGATAATCTTTCCTACCGCCGCGCTTCCCGTAAACGCAATCTTGTCCACGCCCGGATGCGCCACTAGCGCCGCTCCGGTCACTTCTCCGACGCCATTGATGATATTGACCACACCTGGCGGTAATCCCGCGTCTTCCAGGTAGTTCGCGAACTCCAGCGCTGTCAACGGCGTTTGCTCCGCCGGTTTTAGTATGCACGTGCAGCCCGCCGCGATTGCCGGAGCCAACTTCCACGCCGCCATCAACAGCGGAAAATTCCATGGAATGATCTGCCCAGCAACGCCTACCGGTTCCCGTAACGTGAAACTCAGCGCATTCGCCGGCACCGGCATCACGTTCCCCGTCACCTTGTTCGCCAGCCCGCCGTAATATTCAAAACAGGTAGCGACGTCCGCTATGTCGTACTCCGCTTCCACAATTGGTTTCCCGCAATTTCGTGATTCAATTTCCGCCAGCGCCCCCGCGTTCTGCCGGACCTTTTCGGCCAGCTTGAACAGGATGCGCCCGCGATCCTGCGCGCTAGTCTGCGGCCATGGGCCGGAATCAAATGCTGCCCGCGCCGCCTTCACCGCCTTGTCCGTGTCCGCGGCGTTCGCCGACGCCACGTGCGCGATGACTTCCTCAGTCGATGGATCGTAAACGGGAAACATTTCATTCGCAGACCCGCTCACCCATTGCCCGTTCACATAATTTTGGTAGGTCTTCACGATTGGCTTAGCTGTACTCGACATCACACGCCTCCGAACTTTTTCGTTCCGCGCAGCCCGGCTCTACGATCCGCGATTCAGAACCGCTCCGAAACCGCGCAAATTTCCGCCGCCCTTAGCTTCCAAGGTTTCCTGCAACCGCCGATTCCGCCGCCAGTTTGCGTGCCGCTTTTCTCCCGCCGTACACATAAAAGAAAAACGCCGCCAGCCCGATAAACAGCAGCGTTCCGCCCACCATCCAAATTTCATATCGCAGTACGGAACTGATCTGCTGCGCCGGGAAGAACGCTACCACCATCGCAATCGCGGTGGTCGCCAGTCCGCTCAAACCCGCCAGAATTAGCGTAAGGCGCGAATATTGCTGCTGGGCAAAATCCGGGGCCAGCGCAATCTTCAATAGCGCTCCAAACACGTACAGAAAGGGAATCAGCTGCAATACCACAGCCAGCGATAGCAACGACTGAAAACTCGCCTGCACATTACCCGTCGACAGAAAATTCACCACCACCAGCACCAGCGAAACGCTCGCGTGCACAATCAACGCCGCATACGGTGTCGCATACTTCGGGTGAATCTTCCCCAGCCACGACGGCAAATATGAATCCAGTCCTGCCACAAACGGGATTCGTGCCGATCCACCCAGCCACGCCGATCCGATCCCCGCGATCGACAAGCTCAGCAGGAACGCAAACGGCGCCACAATCCAATTCACTCCCACCCGCGCCGCCATGTGGCTAACTGCCTGCACAATCCCTTGCAACACGCTGATGCTGTTCTTATCCACCGCCACCAAAAGCGTCAGCGTTGCCCCTATATAAAGGAGGCCGGAAAGCACGCCGCCCCAGGCCACCGCGCCCGGCAAGGTCTTTCGGGGATTCTCAATCTCGTCGCCCATGATCGACGCCAGTTCCAGTCCTACCAGTCCAAAACAAATCACGCCAAACGAATTCAGAACGAATTTTGGATTTGCCGGAATTTGAAAATCCGACCAGTGAATATTCGTGCCGAACTTCGCGCACACAATCACACCTAACGCTATCAACAGAAATGCCGCAATGAACGTGCCGATCCCGCCCAAATTGTTGATCCACTTTCCTACGCCCAGCCCCATCACGTTCAGCACCACCAGCACCGTCAACAACACCACCGACGCGATCAGCGCGAATACCCGGTTGTCCGCCAACCCTTCGCGGCCCGGGCCCAACACAAACACCGAAACTCCCACGAAATACAGCATCACCGTCGGCACGTACATCATGTTGTTTGTCCAGTAGCACCACCCGGACAAAAACCCGTGAAAGTCTCCGAACACTTCCTTGGCCCACAAATACACCCCACCCTCTCCGGGGTATCGATGCGCCAATTCAATTACCGCAATGCCTTGCGGCCAGAAAAACAGCACCAGCGAAATCAGCCACAGCCAAATGGTGACTCCACCATTCGCTGCGATAGAAGGCAATACGTTGAGGTTGAAAACCGCCACTACGAACAGCAGCACCAGGTCACGCCGCCCCAGCACGCGCTTCAGATGCGGCGTCTCACCGGCAGAAGCGTTGACGATTGCCGCCGTCGCGTTCGTGACCTCGCTGCTCAATCCATCCACTCCTCGTAGGGACCGCCTTCTGAGGCGGTCCACGGTGTCGCCATCGCCTCAGTCAGTCGAGGCGCTGCGTCGGCACGGCTACCATCGACCCGATCGTGACTCGACTAATTCACACAAAAATCGGCCTTGTCATCCTGAGCGAAGCGAAGGATCTCAACCGTCGCCTCAGCAACCGTTAACCCGCAAACCTCCACGTCCTGATCGCGGATCGCCAGTCGTTGATCGCTTCTCCTAGTGACCCGCCGCTCCCACAAACGCCAGGCCTCTCTCTTTTTGTGCCTTTGCCAATCCCGGTGCCACTTCCTCAAACACCGACAGGTGCCTATCAATTTCTGCCTCGGTGTGCTGCACCGAAATCGTCCACTGCTCGTCCCACCAATACGGCATCGCTAGCACTCCGCGGTTCACCATCGCGAACCAGAATTGTCGCCACAGGTCCACGTCGATCTTCGTCCAATCGCGATAGTTCCGAATCTCCTTCGGATACAGCATCAGCGCGCCGTTCACTCCGGCCTGTGCCACATAAGCTTCCAGTCCCGCTTTTCTCAGAATCGTCCGGTAGCCTTCCGCAAGCTTCTTCCCCAGCTTGTCCACGTGGGCATAATTCTCGCGCGTCAGTACCTCACGAAACACCGCCAGGCCCGCCGCCATGGCGAATCTGTTCGTGTTGTACGTCCCGCCGTGAAATACCTTGTGCTGCACAATCAGATCCATAACCTCGCGGCTCGCGCCAAACGCCGCCAGTGGTACACCTCCGCCGATCGACTTCGCCAACGTGATAACGTCCGGCTTCACGCCAAAATATTCACTCGCGCCGCCCCATCCGAGCTTCGCTCCCGTCTTCACCTCATCAAAAATCAGCAGCGCGCCATTTTTCGTGCAAATTTCCCGCAGTCCTTGCAGGAATTCTGGTTGCGGCATGCAAATTCCCACGTTCATCATGATTGGTTCCATGATGATCGCGGCAATCTGCCCCGGGAATTGTTTGAACCGGTGCTCTACGCTCGGCAAATCATTGAACGTGGCCACCGTCACGTTATCCAGCACTGACTGAATCACGCCCAATCCGCCCGGAACCGAGTTCGGCGCGTGAATATCGCCGTAATCTTCTTCCTTCGGTTTCACGCTCACCAGCGCGGTGTCGTGCAGCCCGTGGTAACAGCCTTCGAAACGCAGAATTTTGTCGCGTCCCGTCGCCGCTCGCGCAATGCGGCAAGCATGCATCGTCGCTTCTGTTCCGCTGGACCCGAACCGCACCATCTCCACCGGATACCGCGCACAAATTTCATCCGCCAGTTCCAGTTCCATCCCATGCGGCATGCCGAACGTCGTGCCATTCGCCAACGCCCATTGCACTGCCTTCACCACCGCCGGATGTCCGTGCCCGGCCATCAACGTCCCAAAGCACAAGTTGTGGTCGATATATTCGTTGCCGTCGATATCCTTGATTTTCCCAGCGTGTCCTTCCGCCACGAAAATGGGGTAAGGATCATACGCCCGGTAATTGCTGGCTACTCCCAATGGTATCCGTTTCTCCGCCTTCTTATGCGCTTCCGCCGATTTCGGCGTGCGCTTCTCGTACAAAGTGATTTCCTTCTGTAGTGCGTCGTGCATTTTAAAACTCCATCCAGGTAGGCCGTCCTGTGGTCACCTGTGGCAGGTCTGTTCCCTGCGGTCAGTATCAGCGAGGAAAACTTCGCGGGTTCTGAGGCAAACTACTCCGCTATTTTACGCCTTTTTGCCCTCTCGCAAGAAAGCGTCCCGCACGTAACGGGACGCCTCTCTCGCGAATCTCTTGCGCGTTCCTAGAACAGGAACTTGATCGCGAACTGCATCACGCGCGGGTCTCGAGCCTGTAGAACTTGCCCAAAAGTCGAGTCCGAGAAATTCCCGTCGGGGTTTTTGAATTCAGTATGATTCCACGCATTGTAAAACTCTGCGCGAAACTCCGTGTTCAACTTGTCCGTCAGTGGCGTCATCTTCGCAATCACTAGGTCCGTGTTACTGAGCGCCGGGCCACAGCACAACGCGTGTGGCGTGTTCCCGAACGTCCCTAGCTGTTGCGGGCACGATGCGGATACCGCGGGATCGCAGAAGTTATTTGGGTTGAACCAGTAATTTCCCGCTGTTGTCTTGGGATTAAGCCGCTGCAGCGGCGCGGTCGAATAAGGCGTGTTCGTTGACTCAAAAAAGATGCTCGATTGTAATTCTGGATCGTTCTGATCCTGTACGCGAATCGGGAAGCCGCTCTGATAGGTAATAATCGCGGAAACTTGCCAGCCGTTCGCCACCTTTCCCGCAAACCCTTCCTTCTTCGGTATTGGTAGCTGCCACACAGGACTGAACACGAACCGGTTTGCCGCGTCCAGCAGCGACAATCCTCTCGTCGCTCGTTGGTCGATTGGATTCAACTCGTTTTCGAACGACGCCCCTTGGTCAATGGCCTTGCTGAATGTGTACGACGCTTGGAACATCAATCCATGCGAGAAATTCTTCTCGACCGATACCTGTAACGCGTTGTAATTCGAATTGGCGATCGTGTCTTCCGCAAAAATGTTGCTGAATACCGGCACGCCATCTGCCGGACATCCCGACCCGCTCAGCGGGTTACAGTTTGGCGACGAATACGGACGCAGCCCCACGAGAGTGATTGGTGTGCCCCCCGGTCCGCCGGTGACCGTGCACCCGGCAGGATTATGTGGGTTCTGGTATGGGCACGGTATATTAGGCCCGTTCGGATTGCTGCCGGGAATATAGGGCATATGGAATGTCGCACCAGCAGGCAATGTGAAGGAATAGGAGTTGTCGGCGCTAAATGTTCCGCAACTCTGCCCGTAGGTGTTCAGATCCAGGCAGGTCGCCGCGTTTCCGTAGTTCAGATCACGTGATGCCAGCAGATGATGCGCTTGCGTCCCGACATACGCAACCCGCAGCAACATGTCCGAGGTCAGTTGCCGCTCGATTGTGAAATTGTATTGCTCCGCATATTGTGTCCGCAGGTGCGGCTGGAACTCGCCAAATAGCAGGATTGAGCGAAATGCGGACCAGTCCACGCAACCATTAGGTCCGGCCGGATCGAAGCACGCCGTCGATGGCGTTTGCGTGATTATTCCACCCGCGTTGTTCGGCAATTGCACGCCGTTCTGTCCTAGGAAAGGCGTATTGAATAGCGGGCTCGACGAGAACGCGCTCACTCCGAATGGTGGCTCCGCGCTGAACTGTTCCATCACCAACTGTTCCATGGGATTGTAGAAAATTCCATATCCTCCGCGAATGGTCGACTTCCCCGGTCCTCCGGTGATCTTCGCCAATGGACCATCTGTCCATCCTGGGCTATATGCCAGTCCGATTCGCGGCGCGAATGCCTTGTAATACGTCGCCGTCATCCCTTGTTGCACGCCCTTGTCTCCCGGAAACACCAGGCCGGTCGGGAAATACGCGTTGTTTGCAGACGTTGGCCCACAGTCCCCTGGCGTCGTCCCTAGCGCTGACGCGCTGGCCGCCGACAACCAGCATGGGTACTGCGTTGTGTCTTGCCCTGGCCGAAACGTTTGCAGCCGGTTTCCGCTATCCACATACGGCGTGTTCAGTTCCCAACGAAGCCCATAATTCAGCGTAACGTTCGGCCGGATCTTCCAGCTGTCTTGCGCGAACAGATAGAGCCCATAGTTTGTCAGGTCTTCCGCCTGAGCTGCTCCCTGTGAATACGACGTCGGCACTCCTAAAAAATAATCGGGATACGCATCCGCATTCGCGGCCGCTGGGTCAAGAGAGTTGTTGGACCCGCCGTTCTGGAACGAGAAGTCTCCATTAATGTTGTAGTACAAGAACTGATCGAATTTTTGTATGCGAAAATCTGCGCCGAACTTCATGCTATGGGTTCCCATCACCCTGCTGTAGTTGTCCGAAAACTGATAGGTATTCCCCGTTTGCGGTAACTCTCCTTCAAAGTTGTTTCCGATGACGAATCCACCCGCCACGCTCACAAACGGCACGCCTTCTCGTCCTGGAATGTTGGTGGTGATCCCCGTTGAAGGATTATTCGGATCTGCAAAGCAATTCGACGCCGGCACGTAGGAACCGCACGCGTCGTGGAGGCTCGACAATATATTCACTGGATGATTCAGGCTTCCTTGACCTTCGCGGAAGAAATTGAAGCGTACTTCATTGACCGCATTCGAGCCGATCGTGCTCGTGTGGCTCAAGTTCACTTGCTGTACGCGCGTTTTGAACAGTCCCCCGAACCCCGGAACGTTCGCGCCCGCTGCCTGGAAATTCGAGAACGGTTGCGTCTGATTTGTGTCTTGGAAATAGTAGTACGCCGTAAAATGTTGTGTCGGCGAAAAATTATGGTCGAACCGGATCGTGAATTGATCGTCGTTCTCTATCAATGGTGGCGCATACGAAACCGTTCCCGTCCCCACCGGCGCTACGTAGTTCTTATAGAGCGCCGTCGCCGTTGGATCAAAGCAGGCGGTAGGAATCTGTCCATTGGGGAACAGCGCGCTGTAATTGACGGGGTTCGTCGACGTCCCGTTGGCCAGGGCGGCTAATTGCCCCGCAGCCGCCGTCGGCAACGCACCGGCGCAACCGGGACGCGTATACAACGTGTTCGCAAACGTCGGGTCGTTCACCACGCCCGTGAATGGTCCTTCCGCGGAAAAATCTCCGTTGGCTTGTGCCGACGTGGGTAAAAATACCTGCCCGGACGAAATTCCTTGCTTCAAACGGTTTCCTTCATACGATCCAAACACAAACGTCTTGTCTTTCTTGATCGGACCACCGAGCGTGGCTCCAAATTGATTCTGCTGGTAACCCGGTACGGAGGTGTCGAAAAATCCCTTTGTATTCAATACTTTGTTCCGGAAGAATTCGTACACGTCTCCATGGATCGAATTTGTGCCTGATTTCGTCACCACGTTTACCACCGAGCCGGAATTGCGCCCATATTCCGCGTCAAATGTGTTCGTCAATACGCGGAATTCCTCAATCGCGTCCGGCGATGGCTGAATTGCCGGTCCGTTTACAAATATGTCGTTGCCATCTCCGCCGTTCACCATGTAGTTGTTTGACCGGCCACGTCCGCCGTTCACCGACACTACGCCCGGGTTGCTACTTCCATAAAACAAATCCGCTCCCAACTGGGATTGCACACCGGGTTGCAACTGCAATAACTGATATGTGTTCCGCGAGTTCAACGGCAATTCCCGCACGGACTGGTCCGTCATCACCGCGCCTAATTGCGTCGTCGTCGTGTCAATCACCGGTGGCGCTCCTGTCACTTCCACCGTCTCCGACGAGCCGCCCACTTGCAGCCCCACGTCCACGCCGGCGATTTCATTCAGCACCAGCACGATTCCTTTTCGTTGGTATTTCTTGAATCCCGTCGCCACAACGTCGATCTCGTAGCTGCCCACGGGCACTTCCAGAAAGAGATATTCGCCCGTCGCCGATGTCAGCGCTTCACGAGGCGCGTTCGTTGCTTCGTTGATCAACGTGACTTTCGCGCCCGTCACCGCTGCCCCGCTTGGGTCCGTAACCGTTCCCCGGATTCGTCCGCCCGTGCTCTGCGCCCCCGCGAACGGCGAAGCAAGTAGGCTCACTCCAGCACACACCAATAACACCACGATACAAAAACACACTGACTTCAGTTGCTTGCGCAATCTTGCATTCATGGACATCACCCCTGTTCCACGTGTCGCGATTTCCCCGTAAAATCGTTTCTTCGTGGTTGTAACCTGACCGTGAACCTTACTATAATCCAGCAAACTTAGAGAAAGCCGCGACCCGTGTCAAGCAGAAAGAATTTGTCCAAGCCATCGAATTCTTTGCCGGATCTCCGGCTTCTCCGCATTTCGGAAGTCGCTCGCCGTCTCGGCATTTCTTCTTCCGCGTTGCGTTCTTGGGAGGCGCTTGGCCTCGTCACTCCGCAGCGTACCGCCAGTCGTTATCGCATGTATAAGGAAGCCGACGTACGCCTTCTCCAGCGCGCGCTATTTCTTCGTCGTGCTCGTGGACTCAACCCCGCCGCCATTGTCCACGTCCTCAAGAAACAAGGTGTCGTCACGGTGCCCGCTGACGTTCGCCAATCTACCGGTCATCGCTTTCGTCGTTTGCGCACCAAGCGTGGACTTTCTCTCGCGCAGGTCGCCCGTGCTACAGACGTTTCCGTCGGATTTCTCAGCGCTCTCGAACGTGGCCAGATGCGCTCTTCCGTCGCCACTCTCCAGCGCATCGCTCGCTTCTACAAAACCAACATTCTTTCTATGTTCGAAACCAATGGCGACGCTCCTTCTCTGGTTCGTCCTTCGCAGCGCAAGGTGCTCGAAACCAGCCCCAACGTTCGCATGGAACTTCTTGCTTGGGGCAATACCGCCATGGAACCTCATCTCTTTCGCATCAAACCTGGTGGCAGCAGCGGCGAATCCTACACCCACGAAGGTGAGGAGTTCCTCCACGTCATGCGTGGCGAATTCGAAATCTGGCTTCACAATCAGGGCCACTACCGTTTAAAACCTGGCGATAGTCTGTATTTCGAAAGTTCCACGCCCCACCGCTGGAAGAATCCGGGGCGTTCCGAGGCTTGGATTTTGTGGGTCAATACCCCGCCCACTTTCTGATCTTTCTTTTCTTCGCGGCGGCTCCGCAATGGGCGCCGCGGAAAGAGGCTTAAGTGCCCTTGCGTCGCTGGCTGGCGGTTCTCTGGTTTGGCTCGTCTTTATTTTGCGGGGCCGCTACTCTCGCTCAGCGCTCCGTGCGTATTCCTCCCGCGGATATTCTCATCGTTCACGCCAAAATCTATACCGCCGACGAAAAGAAACCGTGGGCGCAAAGCCTTGCCATTCGCAAGGGAATAATCGTTGCGGTTGGCTCCGACGAACAGATCTCGCGTTTCCGCGGCATCGGCACAAGGATGATCGATGCTGGCGGCAAGCTCGTTTTCCCGGCGTTCACCGATTCACACATTCACATGATGGACGGCGGCCTCTCCCTCGTTCACGTCAATCTCGAAGGTGCTACCAACGTATCCGATATTCAAAATCGCCTGCGCGCCTATTCCGATCAGCATCCCGACGACAAGTGGCTTCTCGGCCGTGGCTGGAATTACGCCATGTTCGCCCCGGATACTCTTCCCAACAAAAAATATCTCGACGAACTTTTCCCCGCGATTCCTGTTTTCCTCGAGGGCTACGATGGCCACACTTACTGGGCCAACTCCAAGGCCCTCGCTCTCGCCGGCATCACCAAAGACACTCCCAATCCTCCGAACGGCGAAATTGTCCGCGATCCTGCCTCTGGCGAAGCTACGGGTGCGCTGAAAGAGGATCCGGCTGCCGATCTCGTCCGCAACGTTATTCCCAAACCGACCTACGTTGAAAAACTGACCGCCCTTCGCGCCGCCATGAAATGGGCCAATCGCAACGGCCTTGCGCGCGTTCACAGCGCTGGCGGCGATTTCGAAAATCTCGATCTCCTCCAGGAATTGCGCGATGACAAACAACTCTCTGTCCGCTTCCACGTCGCCTACGTCCTCAACCCGCCGGAACTTCGGGCGCAGGATCTTCAGGCTCTCGAAGCCGCCCGCAAGAAATTTCACGACGAATGGATCGACGTGAATAGTGTCAAGTTCTTTATGGACGGCGTCGTGGAATCCCATACTGCCGCTTTTCTGAAACCCTACTCTGACGACCCTTCAAAAAGGGGGGCCCTCTTCTGGGATCCCGAAAAATACAAAGCTGCCGTCGCCGAGCTGGACAAAAAAGGCTTTCAGCTTTACACCCATGCCATCGGAGACTATGCGGTCCGTACCGCGCTTGACGGCTACGAATTCGCGGAACAGAAAAATCACACCAAGGATCATCGTAATCGCGTCGAACACATCGAAACCATCTCCACCGCCGACATTCCCCGCTTCGCCAAACTCCACGTCATCGCCAGCATGCAACCCCTCCACTCCTATCCCGACGAAGACACTCTCGACGTTTGGGCCCGGAACATAGGCCCCGACCGTGCCTCTCGCGCCTGGGTCTGGAAAAGCATCGCTCAGTACGGCGCACACTATACTTTCGGCAGTGACTGGCCTGTCGTCACTCTCAATCCTTGGGAAGGAATCCAGACCGCGGTCACACGCCAAACTGCGGAAGGCCTTCCCACCGCCGGTTTTGTTCCTGCGCAAAAATTAACCGTCGCGCAGGCCGTGGAGGGTTACACCATCGAAGCTGCCTACGCCGGTCACCTGGAAAAAACCGAGGGCTCGCTCGAGAAGGGCAAGGTCGCCGACGTTATCATGGTCGACAAAAACATTTTCGAAATCGATCCCCACACCATCAATCAAACCAAAGTCGTCCTAACCATCGTCGGAGGCAGAATCGTCTATGAAGCCGACACACTCTAGCCGAGTCGACGGTTACGCTTCGCCGCAAATAACCTTGGGGGTGCCCCATCCTTTTTGTGCTCTCTGCAAAAAGGGTGGGCTCTTACGATCTACTGTCGCGGTATTCTTCTCTTTCTTTTTTCATCCTGTTCTCGAGGAAACAACCCCATGTACCGCCTGAGACGCATTTTCGTAGCGCTAGCGCTCTCGCTTCTCCTCGCCTCCTGCCACAAAAGCGAACCCTCCCTCAGTCTTCTCGTCTGGGAAGGTTACGCCGACCCCTCCTTCGTCCACGCCTTCGAAGAATCCCACCGCTGCAAAGTCACCGCCTCCTACATGGGTTCCAGCGACGACCTCGTCGCCAAACTTCGCGGCGGCAGCGCTTCCAATTACGACGTCATCTCTCCCTCCAGCGATGTCGCCACGTCCATCGCTCGTGCCGGTCTCGCCGAGCCGCTCGACCTCACAAAAATCCCCACCTATTCTCAGCTCTCTCCCAAACTCCGCGATCTTACCCTAGTCAAGATCAGTGGCCAGACCGTCGGCGTCCCGTTCATGTGGGGCCCCAACCCGCTCCTCTACGACACTTCGGCCTTCAAACAAGCCCCCGATTCCTGGGCTATCTTCTGGGACCCCAAATACAAAGGCAAAATTTCCGTTTGGGATGATCTCTCTACCTTATATATGGCTGCTCAATTACTCGGCTACGATAAGCCCGATCCCTCGCAGCTCTACAATCTCTCCGACGACCAGCTCGCTGCCGTCAAACAAAAACTCCTCGCTCTCAAGCCCAATATCCGCAAGCTCTGGTCCACGGGAGGCGAACTCACCAACCTTTTTGAAAATCACGAAATCATCGTCGCCATGGGCTGGCCGCTCATGACCAACCAGCTTCGCCAGGCCAATTTCCCTATCGCGGAGACCATCCCCAAGGAAAACACGACTGGCTGGATCGACCACCTGATGATCACCAAAGCCAGCCCGAACAAGGATCTCGCCTATGCCTTTCTCGAATTCATGATTCAGGCGCAAACCCAGAAGAAAATCACCGACGTCACCCACTACACTCCCGCCAATCCCTCCGCTGCTCAATTCATGACTGATGCCGAGAAGAAAGGTCTCCACCTCAACGATCCCGATGCCTACATGCAGCGCATCTATTTCTGGCAAGACGTGCCCCGTCGCGCGAAGTACATCGAAATATGGAACGAGGTCAAAGCCGCTCAGTGACCACCTCCCTATCCAACTCCTCGCCTGCCCCCGCTCCCGGCGCAACCCTGCTGGAAGTCCGCAACATCGCGAAAAATTTCGGTGTCCGCCCGGTCCTGAAAAACATCTGCCTGCAAATCGCATCCGGCGAATTTCTCACCCTGCTCGGCGAAAGCGGTTCCGGCAAAACCACGCTTCTTCGCCTCATCGCTGGATTCGAACAACCTACCTCCGGCGAAATCTGGATGAGCGGCACGCGCCTCGACACGCTTCCTCCCTACAAACGCCGTGTAAATACTGTCTTCCAGCACTATGCGCTCTTCCCGCATCTCTCTGTCGCCGACAATGTCGCTTACGGTCTTCGCGTCACCAACACTTCTGCCGCCGAAATTCCCTCCCGCGTCGATGCCGCCCTCCGCATGGTCAAAATGCACGAATACTCCGATTCTCGACCTTCGCGTCTCAGCGGCGGCCAGCAGCAACGCGTCGCCCTTGCCCGCGCCCTCGTCAATCGCCCGCAACTCCTTCTCCTCGACGAGCCGCTTTCTGCACTCGACGCCAATCTCCGTAAGCAAATGCAATCCGAACTGAAATCGCTCCAGCGCGAACTCGGCATCACTTTTCTCTTCGTCACGCACGATCAAGACGAAGCCATGGCCCTCTCCGATCGCATCGCGCTACTCAAAAACGGCGCCCTCGAACAAGTCGCTTCTCCGCGCGAAATCTATGCCCGCCCGGCCACCAGCTATACCGCTCAATTCATCGGTCAAACCAATCTCCTCCGTGCCGATGTGCGCGAGGGCATCGCCACCTGCGGCACGTTGCGCTGGCCCACTAGCAAACCAAACGGCCCCGCACTTTTTTCCCTGCGCCCCGAATCCATTCAACTCGCCGCGGAATCTGCGAACAACAGCAACAGCGTCCACTTCTCCGCCACCATTCACCAGCAAATTTTCTCTGGTTCCGTCGAACAACTCGAAGTCAACTGCGCGGGCCAACTCCTCCGCGTTCGCATACCCGCCCGCGGTCAATTAACCGGTCAACACGATTTTGTGTTCGATCCCAACGACGCGATCCCGGTCGCCGACTGAACCCATGTACTCCCGCGCCTACAAGTTCATCGTCTCCGCCCCGCCCCTTCTCTGGGTCGCGCTTTTCCTTCTTCTACCCTACGCCCTCATGTTCGTCCACAGCTTCTGGCTCGTTCGCGACGGCGTCATCGTCCACCAATGGAATCTCCAAAACTATGCCAAGCTCTTCCATAATCCCGTCTACGCCGAAGTTCTTCTCCGCACTGCTCGCACCGCCGCGAGCGTCACGCTGCTCTCGCTCTCGCTTGGCTATCCGCTCGCCTACTTCATGTCCTTCCACGCGGGCGTTCGCAAAGATCTTCTCTATCAACTTGTCATCGTCCCTCTCTGGGTCAGCTATCTCGTCCGCGGCTACGCCTGGAAAACCATTCTCGGCTCCGACGGCGTCCTCAATGGCTTCCTCCAATACCTCCACATCACCAGCGCTCCCGTCAGTTTTTTTCTCTATAGCCCGTTCGCGGTCATCCTCACTCTCACGCACATCTACACGCCTTTTGTTTTTCTCCCGCTGTACGCTTCCCTCGAACACATTCCGCGCAATCTCATCGAAGCTTCCCACGACCTCGGCGCCAGTCCGCGCGCTACGTTCTTCCGCGTCATTCTCCCGCTCTCCATTCCCGGCCTGCTTGCCGGAGCTACCTTCGCCTTCGTCCTTACCCTCGGCGACTTCCTTGCACCCATGCTCGTCGGCGGCCCGTCCAGCATCATGATCGCCAACATCGTTCAAAGCCTTTTCGGCACCGCCTACGACTGGCCTCTCGGAGCCGCTATTGCAGTCTGCATCCTTTTCCTCACCGTCGCGCTCCTCTTCCTAACCGAACGCTTGGAAAAACGGTGGGCTTTCCGATGAGCGCCACCAACACAACCGCAATCCCTGCCAACTCCCCGAGCGCTCCGTTCCTGGCCGGATTTTCGGCGTTGGTTTTCGCCTTTCTCTATCTCCCGATCGTCGTTCTCATCCTTTATTCCTTCAACGAAACTGGCGTCGGTGGCTTTCCTCCCAGACATTTCACGCTCAACTGGTACCGCCAACTGTTCGCCGACGGCCCCCTCTGGGATTCCGTGCTGAATAGTCTCCTCGTCGCTCTCGGTGCTGTGGTTCTCTCGCTTACCCTCGGCCTTCTGGCTGCACTCGCGCTCGACCGCGCCAACTTCCCCGGCAAATCTCTATTCCGCCGTCTTGTGCTGCTGCCACTGGTGCTGCCCGGCATCATCACCGGCCTATCCTTATTAATGTTCGTGGACCGCCTCGGCATCCGCCTCAGCCTCCTCACCGTTTTCCTTGGCCATGGGACCGCGCTCATCTCTGTTGCCACCACGGAACTCTTCGCCGGCCTCCAGAAAATGGATCGCGCTCAGGAAGAAGCTTCTCTCGACCTTGGCGCCACTCCTTTCCAGACTTTCTGGCGCATCACGCTTCCCCATCTCAAACTCTCTCTCGTCGCCTCGGCACTGCTCATATTCACCCTCTCCATGGATGAAATCGCCGTTACGTTTTTCCTCTTCGGCCGCGATAACACTCTCCCGTTAGAAATCTGGGCCCGCCTCCGCCGCGGAATCACTCCCGAAATCAACGCCATTTCCACCATCATCTTCATCCTCTCGGTGATTCTCATCCTCATCTGGTACCAAATCCGCTCCCGCTCCATCGGCAAACAGGCCCGCGAACTACTGGAGCGTCCCTGATGCTCCCGCATCTCTTGGTGTGCAGCGGCCCGGCTTGCCATGAGCTCCGAATGGCCGCCGCTTTTACAGTCTTCGCCGCGGCGCAGAACACAAATTGTCATTACGAACAAAGTGAGGAAGCTGCTTTTCGTCTCGGCATCTCAGGAGGGCTCGCCCATGTCGCACACGCGTCGTGATTTCATCAAATTCGTCGTCGCTGGCTCCATCGCCTCTGGTTGTCCCATCGATCAGGCGCTGCTCGCCGATCCCAGCGCCAATCCACCTTCCGCCGCGGTCGAAGGCGAACACTTCGCCACCTGCCACCAGGTCCGCGATGGCCATTCCTTCCCCAAGCCTGACGCCACGCGCAAAGTCGACATCGTTATCGTCGGCGGCGGCATGGCCGGACTCTCCGCTGCCTACTTCCTCCGCGGCAAGGATTTCCTCCTGCTCGAAAAAGAAGAACACTTCGGTGGGAATGCTTATCAGGAAGAATTCGCCGGTCAGCCTTATTCAACCGCTGCTGCATACGATTTTCGTGGCAGCTTCAGCGAGCAACTCGCCAAAGAAATCGGCCTAGAGCTTCTCCCCGTCGACATGCCCGACCCCACTATCGACAACGGCGTCTACACGCCCGACACCTGGAACAGCGGCCTCACCCATCTCCCCTATTCCAAATCCACCATCGCCAGCTTCCAGAAATTCCGTGAAGACATGCTGAAAATGAACCCGCACAAGGACATGCTCGAGCTCGACTCCAAGCCCTTCACCGACATCACCGCCAACTATGCGCCCGAAATCAAAAAGTGGTGGGACGCGTACGGCCCTTCCAATTGGGGCGCCTTCACCGAGGACACCACCGCCTACATCGCTGTTTCCGATGCGCAATATATGATCAAAGGCGAGGATGCCACCCGCGTCATTCTTCCCGGCGGTCTCGGCTGCATCACCCACAAACTCGTCGAGGTCATGAAGCCGCAATACGGCGATCGACTCCTTGGCGGTGCCACTGTCGTCGCGGTTGTGCCGGATTCCAACGAGGTCCGCGTGACCTACCTGCATGAAGACAAACTCACCACCGTCTCCGCCAAAGTTGTCCTCATGTGCTCTCCGAAATTCATCACTTCACGCCTTGTCGCCGGCCTTCCTGACGATCAACGCAAAGCCATGCGCCGCATGCGCTACGCTCCCGTTCCTATGATCAACATGATTTTTGACAAGCGGATTTACAACAAAGGTTACGACAACTGGTGCCCGGGCAATTCCTTCACCGATTTCATCGTCGCCGATTGGACCATCCGCAATCAGCCCGGTTACCAACCCAAATACGAAATCCTCACCTTCTATTGCACTCTCCACGAATATGAACGCGCCACACTTCTCGAGGACGCAGATTGCAAACAATTCGCCGCCAAGGTGCTAAACGATTTTCAGAAATGCCTGCCCGAACTCAACGTCGATCCTATCGAGATTCACCTCTACCGCCGTGGGCACGCCATGATGATGGCCGTCCCCGGCCAGTTCACGAAAAACCGCATGATCGCTTCTCGCCCAATGGATCGCATCTTCTTCGGCAATTCCGATTCCGGCGGCCCCGAATCTCTCTCCACTGAAGCCGTCCGCATCTCCCACGCCGCCGTCGAATGGGCCAACTTAACCCTCGCTGGCAACACAGCCGCCGCTGCCACCCTGGCCCACAAAGCCCTAACCGAAGTCGCCTTCTAACTTGGAGTGCGGCAGCCGAGCTGCCGCCTTTACGGTCACAACCTGGCTTCCATAACTGAACTCAGAGGTCCGTTGTCATCCTGAGACTATCCGATGAGGATAGCCGAAGGACCTCAACCACAGCGTCTTGCCTAATGTCCGCTCCGTTATTGCATTTGTCCCTCAACCAGCGCGTCTTGGTTCAATATTGCTGAATCGAAAGCGTGCCGTGGATCCTCCGCTGCAGTTGTCACATCACTCCGTTTCTCAACCGCCGATTGCGCTAGAATCGATTACGCATTCATACCCGAGGTCCTCCATGATTCGTGCTGCCGTTCTTTTTTGCGCTGCCGTCCTATTGTGCTGCGTTGTAACTCCCGAAACTCCGCAACGGCCCAAAATCTCCGGCATCGCCTTCGTTCGTGTCAAAGCCTCCGACTTCAAGAAGTCCTCGGAAACCTACAGCAAAATCTTGGGTCTGCGCCCCAGCGCAATGGGCTGTATCACTGACAAAAATCCCTGCTTCGCGATCAACGCTTCCCAGCACGTCGAACTTACCCAAGCGCAACTCGGCGATTCCGGCTCCTGGCTCGACGAAGTTGCCTTCCTCACCGACAACATCCGTGGGATGCGCGAATACTTGCTCGCCCAACGCATTTCCGTTTCCGACATCAAAATCGCCACACATGGCACCTCGTTTATCGAATTGAAAGATCCGGAAGGCCATCGCGTCGCTTTCGTTCAGCCGGTTTCGACCATCTCTGTATCGCGCCCGATGCCTACCTTGGTTAGTTCCCGCTTGATCCACGCAGGCTTCGTCGTCAACAATCTCAGCTCCATGAAGCATTTTTATATGGATGTCCTCGGCTTCCGCCTCTATTGGAAAGGTGGCTTCAAGGATGTTCCTCGCGGTACTCCTCAAAAGGATTCGGACATTGACTGGTTTGCGATCCAGGTACCCGATGGCACAGATTGGGTCGAATTCATGCTCAACATCCCCACAAACGCGGATCATCAGGAACTCGGCGTGCAAAATCATTTCTGTCTCGGCGTCCCCAATATGCAAAAGGCCCTCGATCAATTGCATGCCAACGGCCTGCCTCCCGATTCCAAATTTGCCGACGATAAATCCGAAATCGGCCGAGACGGTAAGTGGCAGTTCGACATTTTCGATCCCGATATGACGCGCATCGAATTGATGGAACCCACCCCTACCAAAGATCCTTGTTGCAATCCCTTTACGGGTCCTCACCCCAAGCTATGAACAACTTGTGTTTTTCTAAGGGAGATTCGCATCGCATGATACGTCGCAAGCTCGCCGTGTTCGTCCTATTGTGTGCACTAACCTCCTTCGCGCTCTTGCCGCTCTTCTCGCAGCAGCAACCGGTTTCTTTCTTAATCGTCAACGCTCAGCTCGCTGATGGCACGGGCGCTCCGCTGCGCAAAGCCAATATCCGTGTCGCTTACAATCACATCATCGGCATCGGTGAACTTGATCCCGAAAAAGGAGAACCCGTCATCGACGCCAAGGGTCTTGTCCTCGCTCCCGGTTTCATCGACATTCACAACCACTCGGACGAGGGCATCCTCACGGATCCGCTGGCGGAATCGCAGATCGCTCAGGGCATCACCTCTCTCGTCGTCGGTCCCGACGGCGATTCCCCTTGGCCCATCATCAATTGGGTTCGCACCGTGCAGCAGCTTCACACCGCGCCGAACCTCGGCATCTTCGCTGGGCACGCCACCATCCGCGAACAGGTGATGGGCAAGGACTACAAACGCCCCGCCACTCCTCAAGAAATTAAAATGATGGAACAGCTCATGAGCCAGGCCATGAATCAGCAAGCGATCGGCCTTTCTTCCGGCCTCGAATATGAAATCGGCAGCTATTCCACTACCGATGAACTCGTTGCCCTTGCCAAAGTTGCCGCCGAGCGCGGCGGTATCTACATGACACACATCCGCGACGAGGCCGACAAATCCTTCGACGCCCTCAACGAAGAAATTTCTATCGCCGAGCGTGCGCACATCCCCGTCGAGCACTCCCACTTAAAGCTCGGCACCATCGGTGTGCAGGGCAAAGCGGCTGCTTACATCGGCATCATCAACGATGCTCGCAAGCGCGGCGTCGATTTCATGGCGGACTGCTACCCCTACGACTCGTGGCACTCCAACCTGAAAGTCCTCGTTCCCGAAAAGCAGTATGAAAATCCCAAAAGCGTCGCTAAGGCTCTCGCTGACGTCGGTGGCGCCTCGCACATCACCATCACTGAATTCAAACCGCATCCCGACTACGCCGGACACACCATCGCCGATCTCGCCAAAGGCGCGCATCTCTCCGACGTCGATATGTACATTCGAATGATTCGTGAAGGAGATGCCGCCAATACCGAAGCCATCATCATCGGCCAATCGATGATCGAATCAGACATCAAAGCGTTCTACCAGCAGCCCTGGGTGATGGTAGCCAGTGACGGTGGTATCGGCACTAGCCATCCGCGCGGCGCTGGCACCTTTCCGCGCGTCCTCGGCCTCTATGTCCGCGAAAAGCACTGGCTCACTCTGCCCGAAGCTATTCGCAAAATGACCTCATTGCCCGCCCAGCGGCTCGGCTGGAAAGATCGCGGCGTAATCCGCGAAGGTGCCTTCGCCGACATGGTCCTCTTCAATCCCGACACGGTGATCGATCGTTCCACCTACACCAATCCCGCCGCACTTCCCACCGGAATAGAAAAAGTTTTCGTGAATGGTATTTTGGTCTGGGAAAACAACAAACCCACCACCGCCCGCCCCGGCCTCTTCCTAGGCCTACACGGCGCCCCCATCGAACTCCTCAACTAGTCGGGTCGTAGCTGGTCACGCGCATCGCCCACACACCGACGCTCGAGAAAAACTGAACCTATCTGTCATCCTGAGCAAAGCGAAGGATCTCAACTTATGCGTCGCCTCAGAACATCCCGTATACAGCATCTTTGCTTCGTCACTTCCTTCTTTCGCCTCCTCAATACTTCGGCACCGTCGCATCCACTTCGTCCGACCACGCCAAGATCCCGCCCTTTAAATTCACAATCTTCTTGAACCCTGCCCTTCGCAGAAAATCGATCGCTTCCGCCGATCGTTTCCCGCTCCGGCAATGTGCCACGATTTCCCGCGAAGAATCCAGTTCGTGCACCCGCCGCGGCAACTCTCCCAGTGGAATCAAATGCCCCTTCAGGTTGCAGATCTGGTATTCGTGCGGCTCGCGCACATCCAGAATGAAAAGGTCGTCGCCCTTGTCCAACCGGGCCTTCAATTCCCTCGGAGTGATCTCCGGCACGTGCAAATCCGGCGTCGGAGCCTCCTCGCCACGCACGCCGCAAAATTCGTAATAATCAATCAGCTTGTGGATCGTGCGATGCTCTCCGCACATCGGGCACTTCGGATTTTTTCGCAGCTTGAGCTCGCGGAAGCTCATCTCTAGCGCATCGAACACCAAGAGCCGTCCCTTCAAATTCCGCCCGCTGCCCAAAATCACTTTAATCGTTTCCATAGCCTGAATTGATCCCACAATCCCTGGCAGCACGCCCAGCACTCCGCCTTCGGCGCAAGACGGCACCAATCCCGGCGGAGGTGGTTCCGGATACAAACACCGGTAACACGGCCCGTCCGGCATTCCAAAAATCGTCGCCTGCCCTTCAAAGCGGAAAATCGATCCGTACACATTCGGCTTACCCAAAAGCACGCATGCGTCATTCACCAGGTAGCGCGTCGGAAAATTGTCGGTCCCATCTACGATAATGTCGAAGTCCTTGAACAACTCCAGCGCGTTCTCGCTCGTCAATTTCGTCTCGAACGCCTTCACCTCGATATCCGGGTTCAGATTTGACAGCCGCGCCCGCGCTGCTTCGCTCTTCGCTTTCCCCACATCGCTGGTTCCGAACGTCACCTGCCGCTGCAAGTTCGTAAAGTCCACCACATCAAAATCCACTAATCCCAATTTCCCCACGCCCGCCGCAGCCAGATAAAGTCCTAGCGGCGCTCCCAATCCACCGGTTCCGATCAGCAAGACCTTCGCTTTTTTCAGCTTCAACTGCCCGTCCATCCCTACTTCGGGCATGATCAGGTGCCGGCTATACCGCAGAATTTCCTCGTTACTTAATTTCTCGGCGGCGGACGTCGCCAGAGTTGGCGCCCCTCCCGCGATCGACGGAATAATATTGATTGTGTCGCCATCCTTCGTCGCCGTACCTTCCTGCGACAAATACCGTATATCCTCGCCGTTCAGATACACGTTCACAAAGCTGCGCAACTTCCCCTCATCCGTGTACAAATGCCGCTTCAACTCCGCAAACTCCGCGGTCAGATGGTCTAAGGCCTCTGCCACCGTCTTTGCCGGAAACTCGGCCGCCGCTTTTCCTTCCGCATGTGCCCGCAACGGCGTCGGTATCATCACTTTCACACTCATCTTGTTCCTCCCCAACCTGTAGCGCAGGGCGAGTCCGCGAGCCCTGCGTCTTTTCACTCTTACACTCTCAAACTCTTCCACTCTTATACTTCTTCGATTTCCTTTATTTCCTTTGCGTCCTTCACTTCCTCAACTTCTTCCTCCACGAATCTTGTTCGATCCTCAAGTAGCCGCCACGACGTCATCTCCCGTGGCACTCGCTCCCGCACACTCACAATCACGTAGCTGTACCACGGCCATGCATGCTCCCGGTCATACTCACTCGGCCTTGCAGGGTGCTCCGGGTGCGAGTGATACCATCCGATCACTTCCAGTCCTCGCGCCGAAGCCGCTTTCTCCGCCGCTATCACATCCCGGGCGCTCACCGAAAACCGGTTCTGCGGCGAATCCTGCCGCTGGTTCACCAACGGAAACACTTCCAAAATCTCTCGTGGCCTTCCATCTCCGGCCACCGGACCCGCATCCCGCCCTATCAGCGCACCACAACACTCGTGGGGATACGTCTCCACGCCGTGCTCGCGAATCTTCACCGCGCACTCCTCACCGATCCGAAGTATCTCGCGTTCCGCCATTGCGTGTCTCTCACTCTTCGTCCCAAAACCGTTCGCTCAAGTATTTCGCCGCCGAGTCTGGAAAAATCGTCACAACCACTGCCCGCTCGCCCTCTGGAAGCTTCCGCACCACCGCCAGGCATCCCATCAATGCCGCCGCCGAACTCGGGCTTACCAGCAGTCCTTCCTCGCGAGCCAGCCGCTTCACCATCCGGTACGCTTCTTCCGTTCCGATCGCCACATTTTCATCCGCCAGTGTATCGTCGTAAATCGCCGGACGCAGCGCCGTCTCCATATGTTTCCAGCCTTCCAGGCCGTGAAACGACGAATCCGGCTGCAAGCTCACGCACCGAATCTCCGGGTTCAATCGTCGCAGCCTCCGCGTCGTCCCCACGAACGTTCCGCTCGTCCCCAATCCCGCCACGAAATGCGTCACCTCGCCGCCGGTCTGCTCCCAAATCTCCGCCGCAGTGGTCCGGTAATGCGCTTCCCAGTTTGCGGGATTGCTATACTGGTCCGGATAGTAGTAAGCAGCAGGCTCCTCGGCCACAATCTCACGTACGCGCCGAATCGCTCCGTCCGTCCCTTCGTCTCCCGGCGTCGTCACTAATTCCGCGCCATACGCCCGCAATATCCGCTTCCGCTCCACCGACGCGCTCTCCGGCAGACACAACTTCACCGCATATCCCATCGCGGCGCCAATCATGGCGTACGCGATTCCGGTGTTTCCGCTGGTCGCATCAATGATGGTTTTCCCGCGCTCCAGCAGACCGCTGGAAATCCCTGCCTGAATCATGCTCAGCGCTGGACGGTCCTTCACCGATCCGCCGGGATTAAACCACTCGGCTTTCGCGTAAAACTCTATGTTGGGGAGTTCACGGCCTACGTTGGCGAGATGTAATAACGGGGTATTACCGATCTGCTCCAGCAGTGAGTGGCCCGCGGGCAAGCTCTGCCGCCCATCCACGGGACGGGACAGCGAAGCCACCCTTTCCATTTGCTTGCTCTGCGCCACTTTCCTTCTCTCCAGCAATTCCTGACCGCCCTTGCACCTTCATCCCTGCTCTGTAGACACAACAACAGCCCATCATCCAATTGGATGCAACGGTACATCGGCTCGCTATTTCGCTGTTCACCCAACTGGCTGTTGCTGTCCTGCGCAAAGTAACCTCACGAACATCCGTTCCGAGATAGGAATTGTGACACAACTCGCCTTCTTCCGTAAGCGCTTTCACTGCGGCAAAAGTGGTAAGAATTACTGAATTTGCTGTACCGATTCCACCAAGTTGCGTACTAGTCCTTGCTTCTTTTTCTCGTTCATCTCACGATTTTTCTTTCATTTAGAGATTGGCGCGCCACGTGCTCATCTAATTTCCGACTAGCGGTAGGATTGGAGGATTGTTTTGAAGTTGGCCATGCAAATTTTCAGTTTGATTGCTTTTCTGCTCGGTGCTCCCGTATATCTGCCGCAGCATTCCGAGTCGTCGGCTTCTCCCAGCGTGCTTCCCGCCGAATCCGCCGCTTCTGCATCTACGCCAGCCCCCCTCCGCTCCGTGGAATAACTACGCGCTTCCCGCCACCGCAATCACAAAACTTTCTGTCAGCGACTGGCGCACCAGTCGCGGCGACGAAGCTCCCAGCGCGGTCCTCACGGCGAATTCCTGTTGCCGCGCGGATGTCCACCGTGTAGGAACTCCAGCCGGATAGCTCCCGGTAGGACGTTTGCTCCTTCTCGAACGCCGTGAGCATCGGGTAGGTCATGAACTGGCCTTCTTCTTCGGGCTGCGCCGTGCTCGCGATGCCCACCTTCACCAATTCTCCGGCGTTGTGTGCGGGCAGACTCCGCAGCACCAGCCCGTACAGCAACGTGAAGATCGCCGTGTTCGCTCCGATTCCCAGCGCCAGCGTCAGCACCGACACCAGCGCCAGCACCGGGCTTTTCCGCAGCATGCGCGCGCGCCGAATCGCAAATCGGCCAGTAGCTCTTCCACGTTCCGAAATCCCCACGTTGCTCGCGCGGTTTGCTTCATGTGCGTTCTCCACCCTCGCGCCGCAAGTATAGCTTTGCGTCGCGGTCACATCGCGTCTCGGTTCCGTGCGGTGAAATGGGATGGGAACGACGAAGAGTCGTCCCGGCCGGTCGCAACGCCCGGCACAAGAAATATAGGAGGAGCGAGCCTGGTACGGCACGGCTCAAAGCCGTGCCCTCCCGGGACGGAGCTGCGGCGGTTGCCGGATGCCTCGATACCGTAGAGTTGTGTAGCGGCCGGCTTCCGAGGCGGGCTGCTGGCGGAGAATGTCGGCCATCGAAGAGGTCAGGGAAGGTGTAGTGGTAGAGGAAGCGATTGTGAAAAAGTGAAGAATGAATGCAAAAGTTAGCGGGACCTCCATTTTCGTGCGATCTTCTTAGAGTTCTTAATGCGGCATTTCGCGTGCTCACATTCGTGACTGTAGAATCACTGGGGAATTGATCAGGGCAGCTGGTTTCCGGAAGCTACTCGAGCGATTTTATTCGTCGGCGCTTCGCCTCGCGAACAATTAGTTTTATTGCAACTTCTGCGGTCACGTAATCTAGCATCCGTCCAATCACGGTTTCGGCCCAGAGCTTCCTCTCGCGCGTCTCTTTTGCTTCCTTCACTGCTCTTGTCACAACTCGCGTCAGGTGATCTTTGGCCGTCAAGCCCGGCCACGAGAGCTTTTCGTGCGCTGGAGTCATCCCTACCTGCCGGGAATCCTTACGTCGATTCTTCATTTGCCGCTTTACTCCACTCTAATCCACCATCGATGCCGTGTTCTAGTTTAGAACATTTTCACCGCGTGCGAAAGGTAGTCTTTCCCCGTGACCAAAGAACAAGAAGGGAAGAATATCGTGGGCGGGCGAGTCGCCGAAGCACGAAGAAGCTTCAGTCCAGTCCTAACACAGGACGCTCTCTCCGGAAGGCTCGCCAAACTCGGGATTCAGCTTGACCGAGCCGCGATCGCCAAAATCGAAAATAATCGCCGTCATGTTCTCGATTATGAACTTAAAGCGCTCGGAAAAGTGTTGGGGGTCGGTGTGAATTGGCTGCTTGGGGACAGCCAGAAGTGAAAGATGCAACCTCTCAACTGCGCTCCGCTACCCGCCGTGCCAAGTCGGATGTAGCAAACAAACTGATCAGCATGTTTCTTCACGAACTGAGCCGAAAGGTCACCGAGCACTGGACGATCAAGGTAGACGGTGAGCAATACGAAGGACTTGTTCGAAAATGGTTCAACAATCGCTGCCCGTATTGCTCTTGTGATCTAGCAGGGACGGTGTCGGTTATTGAGCACCTCGACGGTATGAATCGCTATCGAGCGGGCTTACATGCTCCAGGCAACGTGTTAGTGGCGTGCAGAAGATGCAACTGTGAAAAACGCCGTGACGACTCGCTGAAGGTGCTTTCGCTTGCCTCCTCAGGTTGGGAGTCTTTTTTATCCCACGATGGCACCCGTTGCGCTCAAGCTTGTCTGACGTGTCGATACTGGCAGGGCATCTGGGAAGATGAAGCTAAGCGAAAGATTCAACTTACCGAGAATCTGCGAAGGGTCCATCTATTCCGCAAGGAATTTCCGGAACTTGAACAGATTCTACCTTCGCTAGCAGAAGCGCTGCCAGCGTTACTGACGAAACTCTATTCCGATTGTCAGAGCTTCGCTGAAGTGGAGATTAGATCTCTTCTCAACAGTTTTGGAGAACGTCTAAAACCAGGGAGCAGAGAAATGTAGGAGCTTGCGACGATCCAAGTGAGTTTGATCTTCTGCCCGAAGTCCTTGCTTTTCCAGCTCCACGCGAATCGCACCACCCGTCACGCCTTCGGGAAAACGTTTTAGTATCTCCACGATCTGAAGATGGATCTTCCCGGGTTTGCTGATGTTCTTCGCCAAGAGGTGACCCCAAGAGAGGTTACCAAATCATGCCGCTGTTCGGCATTTGATCTAGTACCTGCGTAAGGGTTTCTACTTAACTATCGAGGTCCACTTGGGCGCGACTCTTGTTATCAGGCACCTTCCGCTGCTCCATCCGCAACGTGTAATTCCAGGCTGGCCCCCGCATGCGCGTTACCGCAAAGAATCTCGCCATCTTCCACCTCCTCCGCCGCACTTCGTTCTTGCCTGCGTCTCTTGGGCGCCTCCAAAGCTAGGAACTGTAGTCTGTCAACGGCTTCCCGTTTCCCATTTTCGAATGCCACTCCTCTTTTCGAATAGGGTACTCTTCAATTATTAGTTGACATTCAGTAACATTGATGGTATGCTGGCTGAGTGATGGTCGGGGAACGCTATCTCTGTGTCGATTCACTCTCTCCCGCCCGCGCGTGCCAACCCGAAATTCCACTAACTCCCCTGTTTCCCACACATACCAACGTCTCGCCTCTAACGACCTGTGTTTCCACCACTTACGCAAAAAGGGGGAGGGGGGTACCGCCCAATACGTCGATGACTCCCAAATCGCGGTCGCAATTCATGCATCCCCCGCCTTATCTCCTGTCGCCCCTACGGCCGCACTATATACTATATGTTTATATATCACACTTGGTCGGCGCGCCGACATCCTCGTCGACTCGCGAGTCCCGAATCCCGCATCTCGAGTCACCCATCACGGCGGGTTCTTTTCACACAATGAGGGACGTTGGGGGCCCTGAACATGAGGTAAAATAACGGACTGATTGGAACCCTTAGTTAGGACTCTATGAGCACGACACCCAACGTAATATCCGTGGAAGACGAGAACCTGCTGCAACGCATCAAGGGCGCATGTAGCGCCGCGTTGTTCCTGGTGATCCAAAGTTCACCGAAGATCTTGAAGCTGTACCGCAACGAGCAGTCGTGGACGCTGTTGCGCGTGATGCTGGGCCTGTTTGGCGCGGCACTAGTAATACTCCCCCTAAGCCTGTGGCACGGCTATTTCACTGCGGTGTTTGGGCTGGCGTTCTTTGTGCTGTCGATTCTGCTGCCGCCGGCGGAACTGGAATCCACCACCGACCGCAAAGCACGGGAACTGGGCGCGCAAACGGTGGTGAGCGGCGGGGAATACCAGCCGGGCAACGCGGACGCCACGTCCGTGCAACTGTTCATTTCGCCTTCGCACACCTGGGCGATGGACAAGAATTACGAGCCGCAAGTGGTGATCACCACGGGCGAAATCGCCAAAGTGGATGTGCTGCCGAGGGAGAATCACTGGCTGCTGGTGGTGCGCTGGGGCGAGCACAAAGCCGAGTTTGTGTATAAGGGGATTTTTGCGGAGCGGTTCGCGCGGCTGGCCGAGGAATCGCTGCGCCACGCGAGTTTGGTGAATCAGCCGCCGCCGCTGCAGAAGCGCGCCGCGCGGGTGTGAGCGCGTGGTTCGCGGGAATTGAAGAGGGATTCTCCGGCTGAAAGCTGAGATACACGCTGCCGCAAGGAATAATTGTTCCGCTGACTCCAGAGCCGCCGTTTGTGAGAAAATAAAGGTATGGCACGCGGTTGGGAAAGCAAAGACGTTGAATCCCAAGTAGAAGATAGGAAAACTGTGGCAGATCACTACTCTGGTAAGCAGAAGAGTCCGGAAGACTTACGACGGGAAATGGAACGGCGCGGACTAGTGTTATCCCGGACGCGAATCAAGAATGATTTAGATGTAGCGACTCATCCGAACCACCGCAAGGCTCTGGAAGCCGCGCTGGAACACCTGGATAAGAAGATCGCGGAGTTGGCGTAAGGTTCGGAGTCTTCCGGGGCTAAAGCCCTTCCTTCAGTTCCTGAAAAACCTCGCCGTAGGAAGGCGATTTCGTTGGATTAATCGGTGAAGACGACGCCGACCGCGGTGGTGCCTCTCTCCGCAGTAGCTTCCGTTCGAACGACGTAGCCGCGCAAGCGCATTTCGCGGGTGCCGTTGGAACTGGGAGTTTCCATCACAATTTCGAGCTCGGACTGAATCTGGGGGTTGTGCTTCAGCAGGATCAGCGCGCCTTGCAGAGCGAGGTCGCGAACCGTGGTTTCCTCGTGGAACCTGTTTCCGTCGGCGGCGAGTCCGGTGACGACGGCCCGGAAGTGCGCTTCGCGGCGCAATGCGGTGCGCGAACCGGGCATGTGCGCTTGTACGGGTTCACCCGCAGCGCCCAGCGTGATGACCATTCCTTCGCTGGCGGCGAAGACGGAGTCGAACTCCTCGCGCGCATCGCGGAGCAGTCCATCGACCATGCGATCGGAAGAATCGGGATCGTGATGGAAAAGGACCAGGGTTTTGGCGCCCATTTCGCGGGCGATGTTCACGCCTTCCTTCCAGGACGAATGCCCCCAACCCTTTTTGGCGCCGGCCAGCTGCGCGGAAGTGAATTGCGCATCGTTGACGAAGATATCGGCGCCGGCCGCGAGTTCGCGCAGGTTTTTCTCGAGCGCGGGATCGCCGGGCTCGTTGTCTGTGGCGTAGACGATGGTGCCCGCAGGCGTTTCGATGCGGAAGCCGAGACAACCTTGCGGGTGATTGATGTGGCGCGCGGTGACCTTGTTCTCGCCGACGAGGAAGGACTCGCCGCCTTCGAGTTCGCGGAACTTGCGCTTGGCGCTCATGGCGGAGAAATCGACGGGGAAATAGGGGAGAGCCATTTGCGTTTCGAAGACTTGGCGCAAGGAATCGCGGCCGAGGAATTTGGAGCGGAAACTGTAGAAGTGGAACTCGTTCTTATCGACGTAGAGAGGAGCGAAGAAGGGCAGGCCCTGGATATGGTCCCAATGATAATGGGTGACGAAGATGTGGGTTTGCTTGGGGCGCGGGGAATGCTGGTCGTTCCAGCGATTGCCCAACATGCGCAGGCCGGTGCCGCAATCGAGAACGAACTGCGTGCCATCGGGAGCGACGAAGTCGAGACAAGGGGTGTTGCCGCCGAAGCGCCAGGTGGCGGGATCGACGGTGGGCGTGGAACCACGAACGCCCCAAAAGGTAAGTTTGGCGACAGGAGAACTCATTGCGGTCGGTTCGGCGGCGAATCGCTCCCGTGAAATGCGCGTGAAACAGCGACAGCGGTACCTTTTCTGATAGTGGCAGCGGCAGATAGGGGCGTCAATGAATTCACGGGTGCGTGTTGTCAACCATCCAACAAGAGGGAAAGCGGAGAGGCTGCAAGGCGGAGCGGAAGGACGTAGAATACAGAGAAATGCACACGCATTCGCATTCGCACGAAGGGCACTCGCATAGCCACGGCGACGGGCATGGACACGGGCACGTGCATCCGGTGATGAAGCCGTCGGTGCTGGCGTGGGCGATGGCGGCGACGCTGGGGTTGGTGGTGGCGGAAGTGTTTGGCGGGCTGCTGGGACATTCGGTGGCACTGCTGAACGACGCGGTACACAACTTGTCGGACGTGCCAGCGCTGGGAATTTCGTGGCTGGCGATGCGTTGGGCGGAGCGGCCGGCGGACTCAGAGAAAACGTATGGATATCATCGCGCGGGGACGCTGGCGGCGTTCACGAATGCGGTGCTGCTGATTGTGCTGGCGTTGTGGCTGGGCTACGAGGCGATTGAGCGGCTGCGGAATCCGGTGGAAGTGGTGGAAAGCTGGATGATCTGGACGTCGCTGGCAGCGCTGGCGGTGAATGGGGGAATCACGCTGTCGTTGATGCGCGGGCACAAGGATCTGAACCTGCGCAGCATTTTGGTACACAACTTCGGCGATGCGCTGTCGAATATCGCGATCATCGTGGGCGCGGTGGTAATTCAGTACACGCATTTGAGCTGGATCGACCCGCTGTTGGGCCTGGCGATCGGCCTTTTGGTGCTGTATTCGTCGATTGGGATTTTGCGGGAGTCCGCGCACATTTTGTTGGAGGGGCGTCCGCGCGGGACGCGGGTGGAAGAAGTGGCGCGAGCGATCCTGACGGTGGAGCATGTGGCGGAAGTACACGACGTTCATATCTGGTCGCTGGGCGGGGAGCATAACGCGCTGAGCTGTCACGCGCGTATACCGGATATGCACATGGATAAGTGCGAGGAAGTGATCGCCGCGATCAGAAAAAAGGTGAAGGAATTCGGGATCGAGCACAGCACCGTGCAGCTGGAACGAGCGGGATTGCCGGCGACTTCGGGTTATGTGATGCCGGAACCGGTACGCAAGGAGTGAGCGCCTGCTTAACGTAGCGGAGCAGGAGAAATGTTCAGGGCGTCGCCGGACGGCGGCAAGCTGGGAAGATTAATGGTGTTGCCGAGCTGCTCGTTTAGTTTTTGCGTGGTGCCCAGGTCGAGAGAATCGAGCGTCACGGTGTGGCGGATGCCATCCTTGGTGACATAGTGAAGCCGGTTGTCGAGAAAGCTGTAGGCCACGGCGTAGAGTTTGCTGCCATCGCGTTCCACGAAAACAAATTCAGCTAAGGAATCGTTGAGAGTGCTGGAACCGGCGCGGGCATGTTCTTCCGGCACGGGCTGGCGATCCAGATCGGATTCTTGCTGATTGTTGTTGTCCGCGCCCTCTTGCTGATTATCCGCAGGCTGCTCTTCGGCTACCTGCTCCTCGTTGGACTGCGGCAGCTCCTGATCCTGGACTCCGCTGTCGCCATAGTAGTAGGGAGCGGGAATGATGTACGCGCCGCCATAAACCGGAGTGACTGGGGGTGGACACGCGTTGAGACCCTGAATGGGATAGCTGAAGTGCTGGTTACAGCGCGAGACCACGGGATAGCCGTGACCGGAATGGCCAGTGCTGCCAACCGTCGGATTCGAAGGCGAGGTGGGCTTTCTGCGATGAGGCACGACGGGAGTAACGCCGGAAATTGGAGTGCGGGAAATTGGATGAGCCGCAACGGACTGGTGAACGGGAGCAGCATGCATCACGAGCGCGGGAGCGGCGTGAATCGGCGCAGGCATAGGGGCCATCATGCGAGCCGGAGCGGATGGGGTTGCGGGGGCGGCAGCATGTTGCTGCGCGCAAACGGCGACGGCCAACACTAGCGAAAGCGGTAGGAAAGCCAACGATTTACGCATAAGAGGCCCCTGGGAGGTTGGCCTGCGGCCTCCCACTACTTGGACGTAAACGGGCGATGAATAGATACACGCGCCCGCCGCCTGTAAGCGATTCTGCACCCGAAGCGAATAGAAGAGAAGCGCAATTCGATTGCATCTATAGCGGCACCGTCAGTACTTCCAGCTCATGTCCGCACCGGCTGGAGCGGTAGCGGTCATGTGGCGAGCGATTTGCGGCATGATGCGCTGGTAGAGAGTGCCGTAACTTTCCAGGTTGGAAATGTCTCCACCGCCCATGTAGCAATGGGGTTTTCCGGGGCTGTACTCGAAATCGGCGACGCGGTAGGGATTTTGCGGCGAGTCGACGAAGTTCTGCATGAGATGGACAGCGTTGTTGAGGTACCACGTGTCCATATCGCCGACCGCAAAGTGCAGTTTGCCGGCGAGTTTGGGGCCGAGCGTGGCGATATCGCGCTGCAGGATGTAGCGCAAATCGTAATGGTCTTTCCAGTAGGCGGCGACCTCCGGGTCGATCGCGCCAGTGGATGGATTCCAGATGGGCTTGGGGTAGCCGTCGGCGCCCACCGGACTGAAGACGGCTTGCCAGATGCCGAATTGTTCGGTGGAACGGCCGTGCGTGCCCATGACTTCTTCGCGGCGAACGGCGGGTTCCATCACGGCGAGAATGGCACCAGTTGGAGTGCGTTCTTCGCCGCGCGGAACTTTGCCGAAGGGACCCTCGACGTAAAATGCGTTTTTGTCGTCGTAGATGTTTACCTGTTGATAGGCGCGAAAGTCGATCGGGTCAGGACAATTGCAGTACGCGCCATTGTAGAAATCCGGATAGAAAATTTGCGAAGCGGTGGCTTCCCATCCGCCGGTGGAGCCGCCTTCCACAGCGCGCGCCCAAGGCTGGCCGATGGCGCGAAAGCGTTTTTCGACTTCGGGAATCAGTTCCTGGGTGATGGCGTCGCCGTACGGGCCAAGATTGGCGGAATTCACGGCGTAAGAATCGTCGTAGTAGGGATTGGCGTGCTGAATCGTAAGAATCAGCATGCGCGGCAAGCGGCCGGAGGTCCAATCCTGGTAGAAGCGACTAGCGAACTGGAGATACTGCAACTCGTCGGGCTTCGCGGAGTCTGGAACTTTCTCCTGGAAAAAGTCCCAATCCGCTTCGAAGTGCCCTTGGTGAACGAGCAGGGGGTAATGCGCGGTGGGGTGCTGATCGAAGCCTTCCGGGAGGAGAACGATGGCGCCGAGATAGACTGGACGGCCCCAGAAGTTGCTGAGCAGTTTGCTTTGGATGCGAATGTGCTTGATGTACTTGGTGTCATTGGCAGGTTCGATCGGAGGAATTCTCTCGGTGAGGCTGATGCGGATGACGCTATTGGATTGCGGATCGATGTGAATCAGTTGCGGCTTGTTGAGAAGATTGCCGGGCTTGTTGAACCATTGCTGGCCTTCACCTTGATCGGGGGCAAGTTTGACGGTGTGGCCGTCGGCGCGGTGGAACGTTTCGTAAATGTTAAGGACAGCCTGGACGTAGTAATCGCCGACGGGTAGTTGGTCGAGAGAATTGAGCGGGTAGCCAAGAGCGGTGGAATCGAGGATGGCGGGTTGGCCGGGTTTCCAATTGTCGACATCGAGGCCAAAGAATTGCGCGCTGGAAGCTTCTTCTTCGCGAAGCTGGTACCGCGGCTCGCTGGATTTATCGGTAGAGATACCGAGGAGGATGTGGCCGTCGAGGGATTTTCCGGCACTTTGTGCTTCGGGGAAGATGATTTCGAAGCGGAGGTGAGAGGGAGATTTGGAGGATTGGGCTAGCAAGCTCTTCGAAGAGGTGAAGCAAACGAGAATCAAGAATGCCAGACGAATGATTATGGCAACGACCATCGGGCGTGAATTCAAGGCCTTCCTCCGGAATGAGACGAGACAGGATACAACAGTAAGCTGTGGTTGGGTTCTTCGCCTCAGGAATTGAAAGAGCAAGTGACTGACGGGCGAGTCTGATTTACAGTAGGGTACTTAATCAAATGTAAAGTCCGAGGAGACTTGAAAATGACTCGCCCATTGCTGTGCGCACTAATCTGTTCTCTATTCGCCTGGGGGACGGCTCATGGAAGGGATGATCGAGAAGTTTTGCTTAGTACCTTAGAAAAGGCGCGACAGTCCCAAGACATACGAGCTCAGGGTATGCCCGGATTCGAGCTTTCAGGGGACGTCACAATATGGGTCGCGAAAGACAAAGAAATGATCGGGCGATACATATATCTGTGGACTCCGGATGGACGCTGGCGACAAGAAATTGTTTTTCCGGGATACAAAAGAGTTCGTTCGGGGGACGGAAAGAACTACTGGCAGATAAGGAATACGGCTACGGAGAGTCTGCAGGCTTACGAATTGACCAGGCTTGCATCGATGGACATGCCACCCAAAATCAAGGCGAGCGACCGTTTGAAACGAGCACACGGGAAAAAAGCGAGCGGGAAGGAGACGAACTGCATAAAACGATCGACTGATGCCTACGCAATCCTCACTTTTTGCTTTGATCGAGATTCCGGGAACCTGTTGGAAATCGTGCCCGAGAAAGATGAATCTCCGGTTCCATGGCGTATTCAGCGGCGTGAGTACTCGGACTACTCAAAATGGCAGGATAAAGTCTATCCACGAACAATCCGTGGTTATA
Source organism: Candidatus Acidiferrales bacterium (assembly GCA_963759275.1). Lineage (GTDB taxonomy): Bacteria > Acidobacteriota > Terriglobia > Acidiferrales > UBA7541 > Acidiferrum. The sequence continues at coordinate 66,684 of CAVWYZ010000013.1, forward strand.
ACGGGGAGCATTTGGTCACCGAGATCCGGTTCGCCGAAATAAAGGCGTTTGCCGGGGCGTTACCTGATTTTCTGGCAAAACCGAAAGATGCGACAGTCTGGCTCGATTGTCCTGCCGAAGAAGCTTGGAAACTAGATGATCGAGTCCAGCCAATCTATCCAAGCGATGCCAGAATGGCGAAGATCCAGGGAACAGTTGTGCTCTATGCCATAACTGAAGAAGACGGGCATTTGTCGGAATTGTCGCTGGCAAATTCCGCCAACAAGAGCCTGGATGGAGCTGCCGCCGCGGCTGTAACAAAGTGGGTGTACCTGAGAACGGACGCTTGCGCTGGCGCAAGAGGAAAATCAGAAGTGATGATTGACGTTACATTTTCGATTCGAGAATAGCGTCGGTTATTTAGATCTTTGTTGGGCGATCCATTTGTTGGTGCGGGCTTCCAGCATGTCCAGGGGCAAGGTGCCGCCGTCGAGGATTTCGTCGTGGAAGGTGCGGATATCGAACTTGGAGCCTAGTTCTTTTTGGGCGCGGTCGCGGAGTTCGCGAATTTTGAGCTGGCCGAGTTTGTAGCTGAGGGCTTGAGCGGGCCAGGAGATGTAGCGGTCTGTTTCCGATTGGATAGTGGGTTCGTCAACAGCGCCGGATTTGCGGAAGAATTCCACGACTTGTTCGCGCGACCAGCCTTTGGAGTGAATGCCGGTGTCGACGACGAGACGAACGGCGCGGAAGAGTTCGGATGAGAGACGGCCGTAGTCGGACACAGGATCCTGATAAAAACCGACTTCCTTGCCGAGTTCTTCGGCGTACAGGGCCCAACCTTCGATATACGCATTGAACATCAGGCCGTGCAGGCGGAATTTTGGCAGGCCGGTAAGCTGCTGCTGAATGGAAAGCTGCATGTGATGGCCGGGAATGCCCTCGTGGTAAGCGGTAGCTTCGTCGTCAATCAAAGAACGATGCGCAAAATCAGAAGTGGCGACAACGACGCGGCCGGGGCGCTTGCCGTCGGGCGTGCCGGTGACATAGTGCGTGGCGGCGGAGGACTGGAATGCGGGAATAGCTTCGACGGTGACGGGAGATTTGGGGAGCAGAGTGAAAAGCTCGGGAAGCTTGGGCTCCATCTGGGCGATGTAATGGCGAAAGTCTTCGAGAATCTGGTCGGAGGAAGTGGGAATGTATTTCGGATTGGTTTTGAGGGAAGCGCGGAAGGAAGCTAGATCGGGGAAGCCCGCTTTTTTCGCGACGGCGGTCATTTCGGCTTCGATGCGAGCGATTTCGCGCAAGCCGAGCTGGTGGATTTCGTCGGGAGTCATGTGCGTGGTGGTGCGGCCGTAGATATCGTTTTCATAGCGCTTCTCGCCGTCGGGGAGAGAGGTGATGGCGAGGGTAGTTCGGCCGTGCGGCGCATACTCGGTGGCGAGAAACGTGGCGAAGGTTTTGTAGGCGGGGAAGACTTCGTTGTTAATAGCGGCGGTGATTTCCGCGGTGAGGCGCTTCTGGTCTTCCGGCGAAATACTGGAAGGATATTTCTTGGTGGGAAGAAGAAAAGGGTCGGCGTCGATGATGCCTTGGCATTGCGCGGGGAGTTTTTCGAGGAGGAAGCGGACGGGCATGAGATGGTCTTTCATGCCGGCGCGCAGGACTTCGGTGGATTGCGAGAGGACGCGCGGAATCTGGTGAAGGCGAGCAAGGTAGTCTTCGTAGTGCTTTACAGAGTCGAAAGGGACGGAAAGAGGAAGATCGGCGAGGGAGGTATGGATGCCATTCTGTTGGTTAATGGGCATCTCATATTCCTTGAGATCGAAGTCGGCGATGCGTTGCTGCAGGACGCGGATGAGCAGGTCGTGGGAAAGTTGATCCTGGTTGGAGAAGCCGGTGGTGGGAATGGCCTGGAGGTGCGCCAGGAATTCGCGATTGGATTTGTCGCGTTGAACGATAGCGGCAAGAGAGTAGTCGGCGAGCTTGTCGTTGTAGCGATAATCGCCGAAAGCGGTGGCGCGCTCCGGGAAATTGCGGAGCTCGGATTCGTAGTATTCGTCGAAAAGAGAATTCTGCGCGGTGAGGCGGTCGGCTACCGGCTGGGGATTCTGTGCGGGACAGGAAGACACTGCGGCGAAAAGAAGAATCAGGAAAATAGATAGACGCATGGATGGAGAGGGTAGCAAATGCGGAAAGTGCGATGGAAGAAAAAAAGGGAGTGCGCTTGGCCCCAGTAGTGTGGCGGCGGCGCTTTCATGTGGGCGGGGGGATGTGCTATAACCGGAGGGCCGTGAAACAGGACGGAAAGCAGGGGATCGCCCCGGACGTAGTGCGGGGCATGGCTGTACCTGAGTCGCCGGAGGTTGGCAGGACGGCGGATACGGGAATGGCTGGAGTGCAGGAAGATCCGTCCCGGTATTGCCCGGTGTGTTCGCAGCGGCTGGAGTCGAGAAGATGCAAGCTGGTCTGCGGCGCATGCGGGTATTACATGTCCTGCGCGGATTACTATTGACGCAAGGCGGGCAGGAAAAGAGCGCTTTGCGGAAGACACTAAAAAAAGATATGCTTCGCGGTTCCGGCCCGGGTTGCCGCCGGATCGTGCGATGAGGAGGAAGGAAACGTGGCCTTAAAGATTACAAGTCGCGAGGTAGACGGCGTAACGGTGGCGGCGCTGGATGGCCGGATCGTGCTGGGAGAAGAAAGCAACGCGCTCCGCGAAAAGATAAAGACGCTAGTGGCCGAGGGAAAGAAGAAGATCGTGCTGAATATGGACAACATCACGTTCATCGACAGCGCGGGCTTGGGCACGTTGGTGGCTTCGCACCATAGCGCGAAAGCGCAGGGAGCGGGTTTGAAGCTGTGCCATCTGGGCACGAAGTTTCAGGAAGTGCTGCAGATCACGAAGCTGATGACCATCTTCGACGTGTACAACACGGAAGCGGAAGCGGTGGCGAGCTTCTCGAAGTAACGCTGGCGCTGGTCTGAAAAAGATTACGGAATGAGGGCAGGGTTATCCCTGCCCTTTTTCTTTTGGCGCGTGACCGGCGACGTTGATTGATAAGGCATCAGTTGAGATCCTTCAGCGATGCTCGTCGCATCGCATCGGGATGACCGGATTTGAGAGTAGTACGTCATGAGGCCGCAGGGCTCGCGAACCCGCCTGCGCTACAGGTTATTCGGGTATGCGGAACATGGTGATGCCACTGAGGAGCTTGGGGTAGAAGTCGGTGGACTTTTGGGGCATGACTTCGCCGGCAGTGGCGACTTGTACGACGAGGTCGACATCGACCGGATTGAGGAGGAAGGCGATTTGCGCGGCACCGCGATCGACGGCATCGAGGGCGGCAGTGGCTTCGCGTTCGTAGGAAAGATTGGACTCGGAGGCCACGGCGTGTGGAGTGATGCCGAGGGCGGGTTCGAGAATGCCCTGGTGAAGGAGAACCACATCAAGTTCGCGTTGCAGCGGCGAAAGGCTGGGGAGGATTTGGGCGAGATCAGCCTCGGGACGCAACGTTAGAAGGTAAAAAGCGCGGTGGGCACCTTCCGGCGCTGGGTAGACACCGATGGCCCGTTGAGATTTGGACGTGGGAAGCTGGTGCAGGAATTTTGCGGCGATCTCGTGGCGCTGCGCTGCGGATTCGAAGGGGAAGACTTGTGTGGTGAACCATGGTTCGAGGTAGCGGCGAACGGCACTCCAGGAAAAATCGCGAAGGTTAGCGACGACGCGGTGCGTGGGGAGAATGGTCAGGCCTTCGCTGCGCGTGTTGATGAAGGTCATCATGGAGAATTCGTAGAGGGCGTCTGGAATGAGCTTGCCGGCGCGGGTGCGGTTTTCATTGCGGAAATTGAGGGAAGTTTCGTAGCGATGATGGCCATCGGCGATGACTAGTTTCTGATCGGCCATGGCTTTCTGGATGGCGGCGATGCGGTGCGGTTCGGCGACGAGCCAGAGGCGGTGAATGACGCCGTATTCGTCGGTGAGTTGGGTGACCGGCGGTTGCGAGGATTGCACTTCCTCGAGGATGGCGTCGATCTGGCGGTGGGGCTCGGAATACAGCAGGAATAGCTGCCCGGTGTGCGTGCGGGTGTGGCGAAGAAGTTCAAGACGATCGGCTTTGGGGCCGGAGAGCGTGTGTTCGTGCCGGAAAATGACGTTGGCGGAGTAGTCTTCGAGCTTGCCAAGACCGATGAAGCCGCGACGGGTACGGCGCAGCGATGTGCCGGGGACATCGTATTCCTGGGTGTAGGCGTAGAAGGCCGGAGCGGGATCCTGGTGGATGACATTTTCGGCGATCCAGGAGTTGAGGCTGGCGGCGGCGCGAGTGTAGACGTTGCTTTGCGGCGTGTCGTCCTTGAGGATGCGGCCTTTTTCGACGGCGATCAGATTGTGAGGGTCGGCGGCGTAATACTTTTCCTGCTGGGCAGGGCTGATTTTGTCGTAAGGCTGCGTGAGGACCTTGTCGAAAGGCGCGAGCGATGGATTGTAGCGGTATGCGCGAAAGGGTTGCACCAGAGCCATGACTTCTCCAGGGTCGAATTTTGCTGAACGAGCAGCTTTATAGTGTACGCGATGTGCGTGGCAGTGAAAAAGCGGGTGGCTGAAGGCGCGATGCCCGCGATTAAATAACAAGAAGCAGGCGGCATAAAGCCGCCCCTACAGAGAGAAGACGGGATCGTCAGATGATCGAAGAGAGATGCATGGCCAAAGACGCGATGCAGAACCGGACCTCGCTTCGCTGGGTATGACAATGATCGCGAGTCGGCGGGAACGTACAGACACATTACAATAAAGAACATGAGCGAAACGAAGAACGGATGGGTACGGGCGTTTGTGTTTGATCTGGACGGGACGCTGGTGGATTCGAAAATGGACTTGGTGAACTCCGTAAACGCCATGTTGCGGGAAACCGGGAGAGCCGAGCAGCCGGCGGAGTTGGTGGCGAGCTATGTGGGCCATGGCGCGCCACGACTGATCGCCGGTGTGCTGGGGACGGAAGCCGACGAGCAGCAGAGGCGGGAGGCGCTGGCGATTTTCCTGAGACATTATGGAGAGCAAAAACTGAATCTGACGCGGCCGTATGCCGGGGTGATGGAAGCACTGCGGACTCTGGCCGGTTGGCCCATGGCGGTGCTGACGAACAAGCCGACGCAGCTGAGCATAGAAATACTACGGGGACTGGGGATGACGACGTTTTTTCAGGGCGTTTATGGCGGAGACAGTTTCGCGAAAAAGAAGCCGGACCCGAGCGGGGCGTTGACGATCGTGAAGGACTTGGGCGTGGCAGCGTCGGAAGCGGCGATGGTGGGTGATTCGGACGTGGACATTCAAACCGCGCGGAATGCGGGAATGGTAGCGGTGGCGGTGACGTACGGATTTGGGCAGCAGAACGCGGAAGCGTGTCCCGCCGATATTTATGTGAATACGTTAACGGAATTGACAGCGCTGGCGAAGAAGACTTCCGAAGCATCGCGCTGAAATAAATTCAAAAGGATATGTTCTTGCGTTGGGCTGGTGCGGTTTGTCAGACTCAGCGCGTGCTGATTGGACTGTTTCCTGAACTGGACGCACCCGGCGGAATCCAGCGGGCGGGGCGGCATATGGCGTTGGTGCTGAGCGAATATGCGGCGGCGAGGAAGATGGAATACCGCCTGCTGAGTTTGAATGACACGCAGGAATTGCACCGGATGCGTGTGGGCGATCGCGAATTCGTGTTCACGGGATCCGCGCGAGGCAAAGCAGGATTTGTGGTGGCGGCGCTGAAGGCAGCGCGGCGCAAAGCGAAGTTGACGCTGGCATTGCATCCAAACCTGGCGCCGATTGTGCGTTCGATGAACCTGCTGGCACCACGAATGAAAAGCATCATCTGTACCCATGGCGTGGAAGTGTGGGAGCCGCTCTCGCAGTTGAAGAGGCGAGCGTTGCAGCATGCGACGGTGGTGCTGGCGCCGAGCCGCGCGACGGCGGACTATCTGGTTTCGTTGCAAGGCGTGGCGCCGGAGAAAGTGCGCGTCCTGCCGTGGGGATTGGACCCCGATTTCGAAACGCGAATTGCGCGAGATGGCTCGGCAGGGATACCGGAGGGTTTTCCGCAGGGGCGGGTGATTCTAACAGTGGGGCGGTGGCTGGCCACGGAACGGTACAAGGGGATGGACACGTTGATCAAGGCTATGCCGCGCTTGCTGTTGCGATGGCCTGACGTGCAGTTACTGATGGTGGGAGCGGGCGACGATCGGGATTGGCTCGTGGATATCGCACGGCACAGCGGGGTGCAGAAGCACGTCCATTTTCTGAGCGGGCTATCTTATGGCGAGCTTTCCGCGTGCTATGCAGCGGCAGAATTGTTCGCGCTTCCGAGTCGAGGAGAAGGATTCGGCTTTGTGTATCTGGAAGCGATGGCCCGAAGCAAACCGGTGATCGGAGGCGCGCACGGGGGAGCCCCAGAAGTGATTCGGGACGGAGTCACGGGGTACGTGGTGCAGCACGGAGACACGGAGCAACTGGTGACGTCGATTGATACGTTGCTGTCGAACCCGGAACTGGCGCGGGAGATGGGCGCACGAGGACGGGAACGCGTGGACAAAGAATTCCGATTCACGGTGTTTGCCAAGGCCTTCAAGAAAATTCTGCGCGAATTATGCGAATCCTGAATGTGACGCAAAGCTACGCGCCCTTTTTCGAATTTGGAGGGCCCCCGGCCAAGGTGAAGGCGCTGGCGGAGGGCATGGCGCGGAGAGGGCACGAAGTAACGGTGCTGACGGCGGACTGGGGACTGCAGGAACGGTTGCGCGAGATGCCGAAGGAGCTGCCGGCGGAGGCGAGCCCCTTTGGACAACGACGCAAGGCGAACGGAGTCACCGCGATATACCTGGCGAATTGGGGGCATTACCGCGCATTGAGCTGGAATCCGGCGTTGGGACGATACTTACGGGCGCGATTGAAGGAATTCGAGGTGGCGCACATTTTTGGGCTGTATGACCTGCTGGGGCCACGAGTAGCGAAGGAATGCCGAAAACTTAAGATTCCCTACGTGGTTGAACCGATAGGAATGTTCGTGCCTATTGTGCGAAATATCTGGATGAAACGGGTGTACCACCGGATGTACGGGCAGGAGATGCTGGCCGGTGCGGACGCCATCATGGTCACAGCGGAACAGGAACGCGAGGATATTCTTACGGGCGGGTATGCCGAAGAGAAAGTCTTGTTGCGCAGGAACGGAGTGGAAGTGCCGGCGGCGATGCCGGCGCGTGGGTCGTTTCGTAGAGCGCTGAAAATTTCCGCAGAAACGAAGCTGATTTTATTTTTAGGGCGGTTGTCAGAAAAGAAGAGTCCGGATTTGTTGCTGAGGGCATTCGCGACACTGGCAGATACGTCATCGCACTTGGCCTATGTGGGGCCAGATGAATCGGGGATGAAGGGACGGTTGCAGCAGATGGCGCGGGATCTAAACGTGGAGGAACGCGTGCATTTCTCTCCGCCGTTGCAAGGCGACGCCAAGTGGGCCGCTTATCGCGACGCAGACATTTTTGTGCTGCCTTCGCAGAATGAGAATTTCGGGAACACGGCAGGGGAATCTGTGGCGGCAGGAACGCCGGTGATTGTTACCGAACAGTGCGGCATCGCACCATTATTGGCAGGAACCGCGGGAGTGGTGGTGCGACACGATGAAAAGGAGTTAGGGAACGCGCTAAGATCCGTGCTGGGAAACGAGGAATTACGCGCGAGACTGCAGAAAGGTTGTGCCGCGGCAGTTGCGAATCTTGGATGGGAACAGCCCTTGGAAGAGATGGAGGACATTTATTCCGGGCTTGCTCGACAGGCTGTGTCATAGGACAATTCGATTCCCAGAGCATGAGGATTGATGTGAGGAGCCGGGTTCTATTCCGTTCGGTATGGTGGTTGAGTAATGTATTGCTGATCGGAGCGTTGATCGCCACGATCTGGACCGGGGTGTGGGAGTACTCCATACGGCAATATTTGAAGGGATTCTCCGACGCGGTGGTATCGGAAAGGGCCACGCCGCAGCAGAAGGCAGAAGCGATACTGGAGTGGATGAGGAGCGGTCCTGCCCGGTTGGAAACAACAGATTCGACGCTGCTTTCGCCGCGTGATCCGCAAAATACGCTGAACTACCGGCAATTGCTGCAGGTTTGCGGCAGCGCGACCAACGCGTTCTTGAACTTGGGGCGGAGTGCGGGACTAATCACCAGGCGGTTGTTGCTGTTGGCGCCGGACCGGACGGCGAATCACGTGGTGGCGGAATTAAATCTGGATGGCCGCTGGGTGGTGGTAGATCCGACCTTTCGAATGTTCCTGAAGGACGCGCACGGGAATCTGCTGACGCGGAAAGATTTGCAGGATCCAGTGATTTTCAACGAGGCGACCGGCGGCGTGCCGGGCTATCTTCCCGAATATACATACCAGCGGTGTACGCACGTGAGGCTGGCGGCCCTTCCGATCATTGGTGTGAGGCTGCGGAGCTTTGTGGATCGAGTGCTTCCGGGGTGGGACGAGGGCCTGGAATGGAGCTTACTGCTGGAGCGCCGATCGTTTTTGTACCTGTTTTTTTCGGTGGTTTCCCTGATTGTGCTGATGTTAGTACGCGTAATCCTGGGATGGTACGCGGATCGTCGTTTGAAAATTCCAAGGTTTCATTTACGGGCTCATCTGGGCCGCGCCACTGCGGCTTTTTTTACGACACCGGAGATCAAATAGCGCGTGTGCGGAATCTGCGGCTTCGCGTACGCTTCTAGTTCCGCTGAAGCGGAAAAACGCGTGCGTAACATGGCTGCGGCGATGGACCACCGCGGGCCGGACGAAGACGGCTTTCTGGCGAATGATGAACGAGCGCCCGGGGCCGCGCTGGGGATGCGCCGGTTGAGCATCATCGACCTTCCCGGGGGCCACCAGCCAATCTGGAACGAAGCGCGGAATGTCGCGGTGGTATTCAACGGCGAACTTTACAATTACCGGGAGTTGCGTGAACGCCTGGGCCTGGCGGGTCACCGCTTCAGTACAAATTCCGACACGGAAATTCTGGTGCATGGCTGGGAAGAGTGGGGCGAAGACCTGCTTGGCGAATTACGCGGGATGTTCGCATTCGCGCTCCTGGACCTGAGAAAGCATTTCGCCACCGTGCCGGTGCTGTTTTTGGCGCGCGACCCGTTAGGGATCAAGCCGCTTTACTATTCGCAGACGCCCCACGGATTTGCATTCGCGTCGGAGTTACGCGCACTGCTGGCATCGCAAGCGGTAGAACGAAAACTTTCCCCCGATGCGCTCACGTCGTATCTGCTGTTTGGCAGTGTGTCTGAGCCGGTGACGCTGGTGGACGGGGTGTTTTCGGTGCCTCCGGGACACGCGCTGCTGTTGCACCTGCCGGATCGCCGTCGAACACCGCGAGTACGTCCGTGGTGGGACCCGACGCGCAGCAGTGCCGCACGCGATTTGAAACGGCCGCGGGATTTTGCGTCGGCTTCGGCGCGTTTGCGGACTTTACTGGAAGATGCCGTGCGCGCGCATCTGATCGCTGATGTGCCGGTAGGGCTCTTCCTGTCAAGTGGGCTGGACTCCAGTGCAATTGCAGTGTTGGCGGGGCGGGCGCAGCAGGGAATACAGAGTTTCACACTGACGTTTCCGGACACCGCGTATGACGAAGGGCCGCTGGCGCGGTTGGTAGCGCAACGAGCGGGCACACATCACACGGAAGTTCCGCTGCAGGGAAGAGACATGCTGGCACGCGTGGACGAGGCCATTGGAGCGCTGGATCAGCCCACCATGGACGGAATCAACACGCATTTTGTGTCGTGGGCGGCGCGCGAAGTGGGCTTGAAAGTGGCGCTGTCGGGATTGGGCAGTGATGAACTGTTTGGAGGCTACCGGACGTTTGCGGATACGCCGAAGTTGGTGCGCCTGGAAGTGGTTTCGCGTTTCATACCCGGGGCCTTTCGGCGGATCAGCGCACCGCTGGTGAATTCGTTCCTAGCGCGCAATGGTTCCGTGGACGCAGCGCGCAAAGCAAGTGATGCATGGCTGATGCCGGATGTGTTTCCCCATCCTTATTTTTTTACGCGGCTATTGTTTCCGCCTTCGGAGGTTTCGCGGCTGGCGGATGCACATTACCGGAAGAGCAGTGTATCGAGCGACGGCGTAACGCTGGATCCCACATGGTTGGCGTGGCTGGAGCGCACGGCAGATCAGGCGCAAGCGATGGAACCAATCGCGGGAGTTTCCTGGCTGGAAATGCGGACGTATATGACCAGCACGCTATTGCGCGACACGGATAGCGTGAGCATGGCGCGGTCTCTGGAAGTGCGGGTACCGTTTCTGGACACGCCGGTGGTGGAATTCGTGAGCGCGCTGCCGGACGCCGCGCGAATCGAGCCGGGAGTGTCCAAGGGATTGTTGCGAGCGGCTTTGGCGGGACTGTTGCCTGCGGAGATTCTGGATCAGAAAAAGAGAACGTTCACGCTGCCGTGGGAAGAATGGCTGCGGAGTTCGTTGAAACCACGGGTGGAAGCGAGCCTGAAAGAGTTGGCGCCCGCGCTGCAGGGGCAGTTGCGGCCTGAGGGAGTGCGAACGGTATGGGATAATTTTCAGGCTGGGCGAACAACGTGGTCCCGCCCGTGGTCGCTGTACGTGTTGAATGAATGGTGCCGGTACCATCTCTCCTGACGGCCTGGACGCCGCCGTTATCTTCTACGTGGTTCACTGGAAATCAGGAAATAGAAATCTAAGGTAAGCTTCAGATTGGACTCATGAATATTCTGGGAATCAACGCGTACCATGGCAACGCTTCCGCGGCGCTGGTGTGCGACGGGAAATTGATTGCGGCGGTGGAGGAAGAACGCTTTAACCGCGTGAAATATGCGGCGGGATTTCCAGCGGCGGCGATTCGCTACTGCTTGAAGGAAGCGGGGATCACGTTATCGGACGTGGATCATGTGGCGGTACCGCGAAATCCTTACGCGCGACTGGGCACGAAGCTGTGGTATGCGATGCGGATGCCGTCGTTTGCGCGCGAACGCGTGCGGGTGATGACGAAATTCACCGGAGTACCGACTGCGCTGGCGGCGACGTTTGATAGCGACCCGGCAAAGATCAAGGCAACATTCCACCGGGTGGAGCATCACCAGGCGCATCTGGCGAGCAGTTACTTCGTGTCGCCGTTTGAAGACGCGGCGTTGTTGTCGGCGGATGGTTTGGGAGATTTTGCCAGCACGATGTGGGGAGCGGGGCGCGGAAATCGCATGGAGATTGATGATGCCATCGCGTTTCCGCACTCGTTGGGGCTGTATTACAGCGGAGTGACGCAGTATTTGGGCTTTCTGAAATTTGGCGACGAATACAAGGTGATGGGTTTAGCCGCATATGGAGCGCCGGAGAAGATGGAAGCGTTCCGGGATATTGTGCGGTTCAATCCGGACGGCGGGGAATTTGGATTTCGACTGGGGCTGGAATATTTCACGCACCACAAGACTGGGCCGGAAATGTCCTGGGCAGAGTCGGACAAGACGCCGGTGCTGGGCGTGATGTTTTCCGAAGAAATGGGCAAGCGACTGGGCGGACCGGCTCGGTTACCCGAGGAACCGCTGGAGCAGCGTCATCGGAATTTAGCGGCGTCGTTGCAGGCCCGATTGGAAGAAGTTTATTTAGGGATGGTGAGGAAACTAGCCGCCAAGACCGGGGCGAAAGCCGTGTGTTTGTCGGGCGGCGTAGCGTTCAACTGCGTGGCGAACGGGAAAATATTTGATCAGACACCGTTTGAGAAGGTGTATGTACATCCGGCGGCGGGAGATGCGGGATTGGCGGTTGGTGCGGCGTTTTATGTGTGGCACCAGTTGCTGGGAAAGCCGCGATCTTTTGTGATGGAAAACGCGTACTGGGGCCCCAGCTATTCGAACGCGGAAATTCGGACGGCGATTCAGGGCAGCGCGATTTCGAATGGTGGATATGCGCTGGCCGAGTTGGGTGAAGACGAGTTGATGCGGCGGACTGCAGAGATCATTGCGCAAGGAAAAATTCTGGGATGGTATCAGGGGCGAGCCGAGTGGGGACCCCGAGCGCTGGGGAATCGCAGTATTGTGGCGGACCCGCGGCGGCCCGAAATGAAAGAGATTCTGAACGAGCGCATCAAACATCGGGAAATCTTTCGACCGTTCGCGCCATCGATTCTGGCGGAAAAAACGGGGGAATGGTTTGAGAAGTCGAATCCATCGCCGTTCATGACGCTGGCATATTCCGTGCGGCCGGAGAAGAGAGATAAGATTCCGGCGCCGACGCACGTGGACGGAACTGGGCGGCTGCAAACGGTGACGCGTGAAGCAAATCCGCGTTATCACGCATTGATCAGCGAATTCGAACGGCAAACGGGAGTGCCGGTGGTGTTGAACACTTCGTTCAACGATAACGAGCCGATTGTTTGCCGGCCGGAAGAAGCGCTGGACTGTTTCTTAAGGACGCGAATGGACGCGCTGGTGCTGGGGGATTTTCTAATTACGCGTGGATGAAAATTCCCGCAGCGCAGGTTGCTCGCAGGGTTACTCGCGGGTCATTTGTTGGCGGCCACCAGTGACTCCACCTGGATCGAGATTTTGGGAGCGTGCAGAAGCGTGTTGTGGACGAGGCAGTGTTCGACCGCCCCGTGGAGACCTCTGAGGTGCTCGGGGCTAAGTTCGACCGGGGATTCCACTGCAATCTTGAAATTATCCATGCGCGGGACAGGCTGCTTCGCTTTTTCGCAGGTGACGCGTACCCGCGTACCTTCGATGGCGAGCTTGTGCTTTCTAAGATATTGCGCGGCATAATAGCCGGCGCAGGAACCGAGTGAAGCGAGCAAAAGCTCGGGTGGGGTCATGCCTTCGTCGAAGCCACCTTGCTCGACGGGCTGATCGCTAACGATCGAATGGCCGCGAGTTGTGATCTGGAACTGTACAGAACCTAAATGTTCAACCGTGATTTCCATGGAAGCTCTCCGTCCTGGAGCGAACCATGGCGAGGAGCGAGCAGCCGAAGGCAGGATTCTAAAATAGCTATAGCAGAAAGCGCGACGAGTGCCAAGGAAGTGGAGCACAAGGGTCGCGGGGGAAGATGCTGGATTTTTTAAGTTGCGATCCTTCTGTACAATCCAGTGGTGCGCGTTCTGCTGCTGAATCTCTATTACCCGCCGGACACCTCCGCGACGGCAAATGTGGCGAAGACGGTGGTGGGGGCCATTGCCGAAAAGCACGACGTAACGATCTTGAGCGGGCGACCCTCCTACGACCCGACGGAACGGCGCGCTTGGCGTCTGTACCAGACGGAAGAGTCGGGAAACATTCGAGTGATTCGAGTGGGATCGACGGATTATCCCCGGGTGCAGATGAACCGGCGGGTGTTCAACTATCTTACTTATGTATTGCTGGCGGTGCCGCAGGCCTTGCTTTTGCGATGCGACGTGATTCTGGCGATGACCGACCCGCCGTTTGAGGGGATTGTCGGGGCGTTCGTGGCGATGTTGAAGAACAAGCCGTACGTTTACGATATTCAGGACATGTATCCCGACATGGCCGTGGGCGGAGCGATCGTGAAGCCGGGGTTGCTGTCGCGCATTTGGGAGAAATTGCATCGCTGGGCGATGAAACGGGCCACGAGAGTGATCGTGATCGGAGAAGATATGCGGAACCGGATCCTGGCGAAGGGCGTGGATGCGGAGAGGATCGCGGTCGTAAGGAGTGGCGTGGAGATTTCCGGGGAAGGGTCGGATGTGAGACTGGATGAGTCGGTGGTTGAAGCGATCCGGCAGGAATTTCGCTTTGTATTGCTGCATGCGGGCAACTTGGGATTTTATGGCGCATGGGACACGTTGCTGGAGGGGGCGCGGCTGCTGGGGCCGGATGGGGTAGGCCTGGTGTTTGTCGGGGATGGAGCGCAGCGGGAAAGATTGGAAAGGGCGAGTTCGGGGATTCCTAATGTGCGATTTTTGCCATTTTTTCCGCCGAGCAAGATTCCGTCGGTGTTGGCAGCCGCGGATGCGCACGTGATCACGGTGAAACGCGGGCTCGAGGGAGTGGTGGTGCCCAGCAAGATGTACGGAATCCTGGCGGCAGGAAAACCGATCGTGGCGCTGGCGCCGGCGGAATGCGATGTAGCGGCCATCGGAGAGCGGCGAGGCTTCGCGATTTCGGCCGATCCTGACGATGCGAAGATGTTCGCGGAACGGGTAGGAAGTATCGCGACGGATCCGGAGCGGCTGAGAAAAATGGGGGACGCCGCGTTGCGGGTGGCACCGGAATACGAGCAGAAGAGTGAATTGCGAAAGCTGGTTCAGGTGTTGGAGGAGTCGGTGCGGTAGCGGGAGAGCGGTGGAGCGCCAAATCGGAACGTGAGTAGATTCGGTTGTTTTTTAGTGATGCAGGTACCGCCTTTCGCTGGTGAAATATGGGATTTTACGGTATGTTTTGAATGCTGCGTGGGGCAGCATCATAGCTTCGCTCGGCCTCAGCCGAAACTTGGGAACCGGAACCTGAATCCGGTAACGTGTCTGCAATCACTGGCGAACTCGCCCAGGCCAGTTTCTTCAGAACGAGCAATGAGGGCGCATGAGTGCGGGCCTGTTGGCGTTTATAATTGCTCTATCCTCGTCCTTACTTCTGACCGTACCTGTGCGAGCGCTGGCCATTCGTGTAGGAATGGTGGATTCGCCGGGTCCCCGTAAAGTACATCTAAAACCCATGCCGCTTATGGGCGGCCTGGCAATCTATCTGGGCGTAATGATTGCGATTCTGGCGGTGTTTGACGGAACCGCGCGAGAGCAGAGCTTTGGCATCGTAACCGGGGCGACGCTGGTGGCGGTCGTAGGATTCCTGGACGATCGCGGGTGGCTCCATCACCAGGTAAAGCTATTCGGAGCGATGCCGCTGGCGGCGGTACTTTTACTGGTGACGGGAGTTCGTGCCAATGTGTTCGAAACGCTGGTCGGCGGGAGCGCCGGATACTGGCTGGATGCAGCGCTGACCATCGTGTGGGTCGTGGGAATCACCGCGTCGTTTAGCATTTTGGATCATATGGACGGCTTGTGTGCCGGAGTGGCGGCAATGGCTTCGGTATTCTTTGCCATGCTGGCTTACCTGAACGGCCAGACGGTGGTGACTATCCTGGCGGCGGCAACGCTGGGTGCGGCGGCGGGGTTCCTGCGGTGGAACTTCAAGCCCGCGAAGATTTTCATGGGCGACGGCGGGGCGATGTTCCTGGGATTTCTGATGGCCACGCTTTCGCTGAAGATGCGATTTAATCACGCGGCGAACCTGGCGGCCTGGGTGGCGCCGGTATTGGTGCTGGGCGCTACAATATTTGACACGACGCTGGTGACGATTTCGCGTTCGCGCCGGGGGTTGCTGCCATTTACCACGCCCGGCAAGGATCATTCGGCCCACCGGCTGGCTAATTTAGGATTGGGGCAGCGCGGAGCGGTATTGACGATTTACATGATCGGAGCAATCTGCGGTGGGCTGGCTGTGCTGGTGAGCTATCTTTCGAACGCGGGAGCGGCCCTTGTATTCGGGATCGTCGCGGCTGTAATGCTGGCGGCAATCGCGATGTTAGAGAAAGCGCCCTACGAGCGACAGAAGGCGAAGAAGGACGCCGCCGGGTCAGCAATCGCACAATCTTCGTAGTGTTTCCTTTGGAAAGTGGCAGAGTTGGTGGGCTGTTTGGACCGCCCAACGGGATTCGTTATACTCATGGGCACTCTGACGGGTTGTAGACCTGGGCCTGTCAGAGAGGTACCGGTAGACAAATAAGGCGGGGTGAAGCCAGCGTCTACCGGCAGGATCCTCGAACACTGTGAAAAAAGCGGGAAGTGTACCGGGAGATGCCCGGGAAAAACGAGAGGTTGTCGTAGTTGGGGGATCAGCCGCAGGCCTGTACACGGCCGCGTGCGTGGCCAGGGGCGGCCGCTCCGTAAGGGTGATTGAGTCTCGACCAACGTTGGATCCCACGCCGAGAACGTTAATTGTTACCGACCATTTCCGCCGGCAGGTGAATGGGGCAGCTGAAGCCAGCATCCTGAACGAGATTCGGCGATTTGAATTGTTTACGAACGGGCGCTCGGCGGTAGTGCCGTTGAAACGGCCGGATTTGATCATTGAGCGGTCACGATTGATTCGCGCGTTGGCGGAAGAGGCGCATGACGCGGGGGCACAACTGGATTACGACACGCGCTTTCGCGGCCTGACGCCAAACGGGCGCGGGCTCCATGTGGAAGTGGACCGCGGGGGAAAGCGCGACGAGATTTACGCGGAAAGTGTAGTGGGTGCGGATGGAGCGAGCAGCCGGGTGGCGCGTGCGTCGGGTTGGCCTCCGGTGGAGACGGTGCCGCTGGTGCAAGCGCTGGTAAAACTGCCGAAGGATTGCCCGCCGGATACGACGCGGGTGTGGTTCGTTCCGGATGACACGCCGTACTTTTATTGGCTGATTCCCGAATCCGCGGAACGCGGCGCGCTGGGCGTGATTGGTGAGCAAGGGCGGGATACAAAGCGGTGCTTCGATCGATTTTTGGAGAAGAAGGGCTTCGAGCCGCTGGAGTGGCAGGGAGCACGAATTCCGGTATACCGGCGCTGGGTGTCTGTGCAGCGTACCGTGGGGAATAGCGATGTGTATCTGGTGGGCGACGCTGCGGCGCAAGTGAAAGTATCGACGGTCGGAGGAATTGTGACGGGTTTCCGCGGAGCGCAGGGAGTGGCGGATGCGATCTTGCAGCGAGGGCGCAAACAATTACGGGCGTTGCGGCGGGAATTGGAAACGCACTGGTTGGTAAGACGAACGCTGCACCACTTTCAGCAAGAGGATTACTGCCAATTGGTGGACATGCTGAACGATGCGACCCGTGAGTCGCTGGGCGAGATCAATCGCGATGAATCGACGCGTTTGCTGTGGAACGTGGTGAGGCGCCAGCCACGGCTCGCGCTGTTAGGTCTTCGAGGACTGCTGCTGGGACGGCGATAGCCTGGCCAGTCGTGCGAATGAGATACTGAAATTCCGCCGACAGGAACCCGCGGCCGCTACCGGCGAGTAGAGGCAAACAGGAGGAAGATTGTGCGGTTGACCGTAATCGGTTGTGGATATGTGGGGCTGGTGACCGGGGCATGCCTGGCGGCTGCCGGCCACGAAGTATATTGCACAGATATTGACGAAAAGCGGATCGAACAACTCAAAGCCGGGAAGGTGCCCATTTATGAGGAGCATCTGGAAGAAGTACTGAAGCGAGCCGCCGAGGAGAAGAAGATTTTCTATACCTCGAACGCCGGGGATGCAATCCGCTCCGGAGACGTGATTTTTATCTGCGTGGGGACACCACCCAAGGAAAGCGGCGAAGCGGATTTGTCGGCGATCGATCACGTGGCGCGGCAAATTGCCACCGAGGCGCGGACATCGAAGTTGGTGGTAGAGAAAAGCACGGTGCCGGCTTTGACGGGCGTGCAGTTGCAGAAAGCGCTGGCGGCGTATTCGCAAACGGGTTCCTTGAAATTCGAAGTGGCGTCAAATCCCGAGTTTTTGCGCGAAGGAACCGCAGTGGGAGATTTCTTCCATCCGGACCGAATCGTGGTGGGTGTGGAAAACGAGAAGTGCGCGGCGACGATGCGGGAAGTTTACGCTCCGATACTGGAGCGAAAATTCCACTGCCCGGTACATGCAGGAAAGTGCCCTACAGGTTCGTCCGGGGAATTGCTGATTACCACGATAAACAGCGCGGAGTTGATCAAACATGCTTCCAACTCGTTTCTGGCGCTAAAGATCAGCTACGCCAATGTAATTTCGGATTTATGCGAACGAATCGGCGCGGATGTGGAAGAAGTGACGCACGCGATGGGACTCGATCCTCGCATTGGAACCCAATTCCTGAAGGCCGGACTGGGATTCGGCGGATTCTGTTTCCCCAAGGACATTCAGGCATTCATCCATCTGTCTTCGACAATGGGCGTGGAATTCGACATGTTGAAGGCGGCGGAAAAGGTAAACAAACAACGCATCGACCGTTTTTTCGAAAAGGTTCACAAGGCATTGTGGGTCATCAAGGGGAAGAAGGTGGCGGTGCTCGGATTGGCGTTTAAAGCGAATACGGATGACATCCGGTTCGCGCCGGCGCTGGATGTGATTCGCCGGCTGCTGAATGAGGGAGCTGAAGTACACGCCAGCGACCCGGAAGCGATTTCGAGAACAAAACCATTGCTACCCGCGGTGCATTACCACGAGGATCCGTACGAAGCGGTGAAGGGTGCGGATGCGGCGCTGGTTTGCACGGAGTGGCAAGTGTTCCGAAAGTTTGACTGGGAGAAGGCCGGGCACACCATGGCGCGACGCCTGGTGATCGACGGACGCAATCTCTATTCACCGAAGAAAATGCAGGAGCTGGGCTTCGATTATCATTCGTTCGGACGGCGCTAACGGCGAAGTCCGGGAAGCTGGGAATACGAGACTTAGCGCGCTAGCTCGGTTTTTGCGTACAACTCTTTGAAATAAGCGATGGTGGTTTTCAGGCCTTCTTCCAGGCCTATCTTTGGCTCCCAACCCAACAAGCGCTTTGCTTTCGAAATGTCGGGGCACCGTTGCTTTGGATCGTCGACAGGCAGCGGCTCGAAGACGATTTTGGCGGCGTTCGGGAAATGGGCGAGAACGCGTTCGGCGAATTCGTGAATCGTCAGTTCAACGGGATTGCCGATGTTAGTGGGCAAGTGTTCGTCGGACTGACTCAGTTTGTAGATTCCATCGATCAAATCGGAAACGAAACAGAAGCTGCGGGTCTGCTTGCCGTCGCCATACACGGTGATGGGCTGGCCGGTCAAAGCCTGATAAACGAAATTGGGGAGGGCGCGGCCATCGTTCAAGCGCATGCGCGGACCGTAAGTATTAAAGATGCGGACGATGTGCGTGTCGATACCGTGGAAGCGGTGATAGGCCATGGTGATGGCCTCAGCGAAGCGCTTGGCTTCATCGTAAACGCTGCGCGGACCGACAGGATTTACGCGACCCCAATAGGTTTCCGGTTGCGGGGAAACGTCGGGATCTCCGTAACACTCGCTGGTGGAAGCGAGAAGAAATTTCGCGGACTTCTCTTTGGCGAGATCCAGGGTGTGCATGGTGGCGATGGAGCCGACTTTCAAGGTTTCGATGGGAAACTTCAGATAATCGGGAGGGCTCGCGGGAGACGCAAAGTGAAAAACATAGTCCAGCTTGCCATCGACATGAAAGGGCTCGTTAACATCGGCATGTTTGAAGCGAAATTTCGGATTGCCCTGCAGATGAAGGAGATTGGATTGTTCTCCCGTAATGAGGTTGTCGAGCGCTAATACATCCCAACCTTCGGCCAAAAGACGATCGCAAAGATGCGACCCGAGAAATCCCGCCCCGCCGGTAACGACTGCGCGCATTAAGCCTCCAGAGATAGACAGAGATTATTTTATCGTGTCCGGAAGTCGCAGACCTAACGAATCCCTGCGTTGTTGCGCAAGAATCAGAATGAACGCCAGCTCATCGTTCAGCCGCAACGCGAGCGAAGCAGAGAGCGATCGGCAGCGACGGGTTGTGAGCCGGTTTGACGCTAACCAGACGGCGGGTTACGATGCGCGGCGATGTGGGAAATTTCCGTGGGAAGTATTCTGCCGGTGAAGCCGGAGCGCCCGCTACGTTTATGGATCGTGGCGTTGGGAGCAGTGTTGCTTGCAGGGTTGTTGGTTTTTTTGAATGTGGGCCGCTGGCTGGTATCCGAGGATCCGTTGCAAAAGGCTGACGCCATCGCGGTGTTGAGTGGAAGAATGCCGAGTCGGGCGCTGGAAGCGGCACGGATCTACAGACAGGGTTATGCAAGCCGAGTGTGGTTGACATATTCCACGGAGCCGGGTGCCACGCTGGAGCAGTTGGGTGTACGTTATGCCGGAGAAGAAACCTACGATAAGCAGATCTTGTTGCATGAGGGCGTCCCGGAAGAAGCGATTCAGGTCCTAGAGCCGCCCATTGTGAATACCGCGGATGAAATGAAGACGATTGGCCAGGCGCTGCGAAAGAATGGCCTGCACTCGGTAATTATTGTGAGTTCGAAGGTACACACGCGACGTGTGAGGGCGCTTTGGAACCGGATTGCTGCGGAGGACGATGTGGCCATCGTGCACGGGGTCTCGGACGATTCTTTTGATCCCGCGCACTGGTGGAAGAGCACCAGTGACGCGCTGGACGTGGTGCGGGAAGTATTGGGACTGGCGAACGCGTGGGCGGGATTGCCGTTGCGGCCGGCGACGTGAGATGGGATCTACCGGCAGAGATAAGTTGCCGGCACGCGATTAAAAAAAGAAGAAGCGCTTGCGTTTGCGGGGCTCGACGTTGGTTTCCAGCTCAGGAACATAGGGAAGCGAGCGACCTTCGAAGGCCGCGAGAGGATTGTCCACGAGCAGGGAGCGGGCGCGCTCCTCACCGAGGCGAGCGGCCACCTCGTCGTAGGCAAATTTCAGCTTGAGAGGACGCCTACCGGTGTTGTGAGCATCGCTGGAAACGAAGTGAACCATGCCGTCGGTGAGCCAGGTCCAGGCGTATTGCTGCGGGGCGGGGCCGAAGATGCCGGTGAGTGAGCCCGCGGTAATTTGGACGTAACAACCCTGCGCGATCCATTTGTTGAGGCGTTCGGAGTGAATGCGAAGAATGGCGTTTCGTTCGGGATGCGTGATGATAGGACGAAGACCTAAGAGACAGAGTTCGTGCAGCGCCTGATCGATCGAGGGCGGAATCGAGAACTCGTTGAATTCCACAAGCAGGTAATCGTTCTGATTGATGCAGTAGGGGCGGGGATCGCGGCGCAGCGCGAGCAGGTTTTCGTGGTCCAAATGAAAATCGCATCCGCTGGCCAAAATCATTCGGCCGGCGAGCTTGTCGTTCAATTCGGCGAGGACAGAGCGGACGCGCTGAAAATCGAAGGAGTACTCGGAACTGGCATGCGGAGTGGCGACGACATGGGTGATGCCATCGGCGATGGCGGCCTCGACCATGGCGAGAGAATCTTCCCAGGTTTTTGCGCCGTCATCTAATCCCGGCAAAATATGACAGTGGAGATCGACCATACTTCCTTAAGTATGCGTCATGGGTGCCATGCGGAGACAATCTGCCAGAAACCTAAAAGTAACATCAGAACGGCGAAGACCACGCGCATGCGGCGCGGGTGGAGATGGCGCGCTGCCTGGCCGCCCAAAATGCCGCCCAGAAATACCCCGGGAATCAGGAGAAAGCCGGTCTGCCAGGCAACGTAGTCGTGTTTAGCGTATTCGAGAAAAGCGAAAAGGCCCGTGGGGGGAATCAAGGCAATCAGGCTGGTGCCTTGTGCGCGATGCTGGGTAAATCCGAAGAGCAGACCGAGGATGGGCACTAACAAGACGCCGCCGCCGATGCCGACCATTCCCGCGGCTACTCCGCAAAAAGCCGCGGCCAGGGTGATGCCGATCAGGCGAGCGACACTGTCTTTGTGCGTGGGCTCCGCTACAGGAGCGGCCGAAGAAACCGACCGAGTCTTTCGCCATAGAAGAGCAGCGGAGAGAATCAGGAAGAAACCGAAGATGCCTCGAAGATCTCGGGAGGGCAAGGGCACGGCGATTCGGCCGCCGCCGTATCCGCCCAGGAGAAATCCGAGGGCACACAAAATGCCGGCGCGAAGATCGACCTCGCCATTTTTCCAGTATTCGCGCAAGGCGCCGAGGCCGATCGGAGGCAGCAGAATGAATAAAGAAGTGCCCTGAGCTAGATGCTGATCGTAGCCCAGCAGGTAGACCATCGCGGGAACGAGGATGACGCCGCCGCCGATACCGAGCAGTCCGACAAGCACGCCGACCGTGAGGCCGAGAATAAGTACGATGAGGATTTGCATAACGAATTCTAATGTTCGGTGAAGGGAGCAGGGCTCCCGAAAGGCTCTCCTATCTTGCCTTGCCGTTCGAATCTGTGCAAAGACCGGCGGGATTTTCGCGACCGGCCCCGTGAAATTCTGGAAACAGGGTTTTACCGTCCTCCAAACGGAAAGCAACGGAACTGTTATATTGGTGAGGTAGTACGCCCATCGAGCTTCAGGGCCAACGACACCCCGACAAAAAGGGTTGAGGAGCGAATTCCACCCCATGGCAACGGAGAGAAAGCCGGAGTTTTTTAAAGGCGCACAATTAAAGGTTGCGATCATTGGATGCGGATATGTGGGGCTTCCATTGGCATTGCGATTTGCGGAGGCAGGGCACAAAGTAACCGGCTTTGACACTGATCCGAAGAAAGTGGAAATGCTGAGCGCGGGCAAGTCGTACATCGAGCATATCCCGCAAACAAAAATTCAACAGTACGTGAACAGCCGCCATTTCGGGGCGACCACGGACTTCTCCAAGCTGGAAGAGGCGGACGCGATCTTGATCTGCGTGCCGACACCGCTGAACGAGTACCGTGAGCCGGATCTCAGCTACGTGGAAGACACGGCGAAATCCATCCAGCCGCACCTGCAAAAAGGACAATTGGTGGTGCTGGAGTCGACGACCTATCCAGGGACGACGGAAGAGCTGGTGCTGCCCATCCTGAAGAAAAGCGGATTAAATTGCCCGATCGCATCGGGTCCCGAGAACGAAAATGTAGCCGGAGACTTTTTCCTGGCGTTTTCGCCGGAACGGGAAGACCCGGGAAACAAACAATTCGGGCTCGCGCAAATCCCTAAAGTAGTGGGCGGAGTAAACCCACCGAGCGGCCGGGCAGCGCAGGCGCTGTACGCGCAGGTGGTGGCCAAAGTGGTTCCGGTGAGTTCGACGCGCGCGGCAGAAATGGCCAAGCTGCTGGAAAATATCTTCCGCTGCGTGAACATCGCGCTGGTGAACGAACTGAAGTTGCTGTGCATGCGAATGGGCGTGGACGTGTGGGAAGTGATTGACGCAGCGGCGTCGAAGCCATTCGGTTTCATGCCGTTTTATCCGGGTCCGGGCTTGGGCGGCCATTGCATCCCTGTCGATCCGTTCTATCTTTCCTGGAAAGCGCGGGAATACGATTTTTCCACGCGGTTCATCGAGCTGGCGGGAGAGGTGAACACCGCGATGCCGTATCACGTGGTGGATTCGGTGGGAGAAGCGCTAAACCAGCATAAGAAGAGCTTGAAGGGATCGAAGCTGTTGGTGTTGGGCGTGGCGTATAAGAAGGACGTGGACGACCTGCGCGAATCACCGACGCTGAAGATCATGGAGATCCTGAAAAAGCGCGGGGCCGAATTCGATTACAACGATCCGTATTTCAAGCACCTGCCCAAGACCAGGCACTACGATTATTCGCACATGAAGTCCGTGCCGTTGACCCCGGAAAACCTGGCCAAATATGACGCGGCGATCATCGCGACAGACCATTCGAGCTACGACTTCGGCGCCATTGTGGACGGATCGAAGCTGGTGATTGACACGCGGAATGCCACACGACGAGTGATCCGGAACCGGGCAAAGATCTTCCTCTGCTAGCATTGCCAGCTGGCAAAAACACTATTTCGCGCTGGTGAGTTCAACCCTTGCGGTAGCCACGGGCAAAACGGCTTCCATCAGAACAGGTAAACGGGCTGCATCCGTGCTGAGATAAAGAAGGAAGTGGGCGTCCTTCATTTCGGTACCGTTGTCGAACACGTGGATTTCAATCTTGGTGGCATTGAACTTGCCCGCCGGCACCGTCACCGGGGCCGATTTTCCGACGAGGACAGCACGGACGTCGTAGAGCTTGTGACCGTCATAGACCGGGCTGCGAACTTCATTGGTGACGCTCCAGTCCACGCCGCGAAGAAACTCCAACATGCCCAGAGGATCGCGCGTTCCCGGCAACACGCGAGCAGCGCTGGTGCCGGCGGGGGCGGGATCTTTGGCGGAGGACAACAGGCGCTCGACGCTGTCGACCTTTTGGCCGCGTTCGTTAAGGTGCATTTCGTACTGGAAACTGGTCATGTTCGCGGCGTCGCTGTAGGAATCGAACTGGTCATCGAGTTCGAAAACCATGCGATAAGGGTTTTCGGTGTGAGCGGAGGCCTCGAGGTGCCACGAGCTTTTGCCGGCATTGTTTCTCTTCTCGACGGCGACAATCTTCAGTTTTGCGACCGTGCTGTTGAGCTTGGTGAAATTCGCGTCGTAGTCCAGAGATTCGCCTTGGCGGAGAACGAAGCTGGGTTCCGCGGCAGGGATTTCCTTGGTAGCCGACGGCTTTTCGGGAACTGGGGCTTCCGGAGCTTTGCTCGGCGGAAGATTCGGAGAGGTGGAAGAATTGGGTGGGAGCGCAGGCCATTTGGTGGCCACGTTGGGAGGATGGGGGATCGAACGAGAAAGTTTCCAATAGACGAAGCCGCCCGCCGCGAGAAGGAGAATGCAGATGGCTAACAACCAGAGGAGTTTTTTAGTCATGCTATTTCTGAGACGTAGGGGAGAATCAAAGGCTGCGCGCTCCAGTTCCCATCGTACAATAAGACCGGAAAGTTCACAGGAGGCGGAGTAAATGCGCTACCTGGTTACGGGCGGTGCGGGTTTTATCGGGTCAAACACCGTGGACGAGTTAGTACGACGCGGGCATAGTGTCGTCGTGCTGGACGATCTGTCTTCCGGAAAAGAAGATAACCTGGCAGAGATACGCAGCAAGATCACGTTTGTGAAAGGGTCGATCACGGATTTGGAGGCGGTGCAGAAGGCGATCCACCAGGCGGAATATGTGATTCACCTGGCGGCGAGGACCTCGGTGCCGCGTTCGGTGAAAGACCCACTGGAAACGAACAAAATCAATGTGGAAGGTACGCTAAACGTACTGGTTGCGGCACGGGATAACAAAGTGAAGCGCGTGGTGTTCTCGGCATCGTCATCGGTTTACGGGGAAACACCGACGCTACCGAAAAGCGAGGCCATGCAGCCGCAACCTATTTCTCCTTATGGGGTGTCCAAGTACGCGGGAGAGCTATACGCACAGACGTTCGGGCGTTGCTACGGGCTGGAGACGGTGTGTTTGCGGTACTTCAATATTTTTGGTCCGCGGCAAGACCCGGACTCACCCTACTCCGGGGTGTTATCGCGATTCGCCGCGGCGTTTCTGGAGGAGCAGCCGCCGGTTGTGTACGGGGACGGCGAGCAAACGCGGGATTTCACATATGTGGACAACGCGGTGCAGGCAAATTTACTCGCGTGCGAAGCTCCCAGCGCGCCTGGGGCCGTGTTCAATGTGGGGACGGGCGCCCGGGTTTCCTTAAATCAGACCTTGGAACAGTTCCAACGAATATCTGGGAAAAAGCTGGAAGTGAAGTATGAGCCAGCGCGCGAGGGAGACATTAGGGATTCCCAGGCTGATATCACGAAAGCACGCGAGGTCCTGGGCTACGAGCCTAGCGTGATGTTCGAAGAGGGCTTGGAACGCACATTCGAGTGGTATCGGGTGCATCACGAAAAAAACGCCGCGAAGTAGGTCAGCCCGCGACGGACATCCTGCATCTAGATGTGGAAGAGGAAGCTGTCGGCTACAAATCCTCGGGTGTGCATGCTAGGCTAACTCTTCGATCCTCGAGCGCATTGACCGCGTGAAGAAAACATTTTCCATCTCCAAGCCGAGCGGACATTGGCGGCTGCTCTTTTCTCTTCTAGCAGCCTTCCTTCTTGTACCTTCTACCCAGGCACAGAACCCCCCTTCGGCGCGTCAATCGGCGCCGGTAGCCGAGATTACGGCCGGCGGACCGCAGCGGAAGGAAGGAGATGTGTACATCGCGGACAAAGACGTGGATATCCACTATTTGGGGATGCACCTGCAGGCGGACCACGTGGAGTACAACACGGTTTCCTCGGAAGCAGTGGCTCGCGGTCATGTGGTGTATGACTTTCAGAACGAGCACCTGGAAGCCGACGAAGCGCGCATGAATGTGGCGACGAATAAGGGAAGTTTTCAGAACGTGCGAGGGTCGATCCGGCTGGACCGGCACCCGAACCCACTACTGCTGGTTACCGAGAATCCGCTGTATTTCGAAGCGAAAGAAGTAGATCGGATTTCAGAAGATGTGTACATGGTGCATCACGGGTGGTTCACGATCTGCGACCCGCGGAGTCCCACGTGGCAATTTTTCGCGCCGGAAGCGAAGGTCACACTGGAAAAATCGGTGGCGCTGGTGAACGCCAACTTCCGGATGTACCGCGTGCCGCTGTTCTGGATGCCCTACGCCACCGCGCCCGCGGGCGAGCACATCCGGCAGTCCGGGTTCATGATACCGATCCTGGGGAACAGCAACAGCAAGGGATTCACGATAGGGGATGCCTTCTATTGGGCACCCACGACGTGGATGGATGCGACGGTGGGTTTTGAGTATTTCAGCAAGCGCGGACCGGGTCAGCGAGCAGCGCTTCGCGCGCGGCCGTTCGAAAACACCTCGATCCAGTACAACTATTTCGGAGTAGAGGATCGCGGGATCCCTGGATCTGTGCCGGGAACGATCGACAAACAGGGCGGGTATGAGCAGCAGCTTGAGGTGCAATCGCTGTGGAATCATGGGTGGCGATTCGTTACCGACCTGAATCAACTTTCCTCGTTGACCTTCCGGCTGGCGTTCGCGGGGACATACGGAGAGGCCATCAACTCGGAAATCCGCAGCTCGGTATTTCTGACGAATAATTTTCATGGATTCAGCTTCAACGTGGACAGTTTGAACGACCGTAGCTTCCTGGAGTTGACACCGGAGAATAGCGTGCTATTGCGGAGCGCGCCGGAAGCGAGTTTTTCGTCAGTGGAACAGGCGCCGTGGCGGAATTTGCCGATCTATTTTTCGTTTACGTCGTTCGCGGGGGCCGTCCATCGCGACGATGAGTTCATCAGTACACCCAGTTTTGTGACTCGTACAGAGCTTGCACCTAAAGTCACCATTCCGATCCACTTAGGAGCTTGGCTTGGCGTAACGACTTCGGCGATATTTCGTACCACATACTACGGCGATTCTTTTGATGCCAGCGGCAACGTATCCGGGCAATCCGTCACGCGCAATACCGGAGAAATCGAGGTGGACCTGCGGCCACCGACGCTGGAACGTTATTTTGATCGGCCCGGGACGCGCCACCGGTACAAACACACCATCGAACCCGTCATCACGTATCGCTACGTCACCGGCGTGAATAATTTTGCGGACTTCATTCGCTTTGACAGTAATGCGACGCTGACCAATACGAACGAAGTGGAATATGGGATCAACCAGCATTTATATCTGAAGCAGGGCGACGATCAGCCGGTGGATTTTCTGTCCTGGAAGCTGGTGCAGAAGCACTACTTTGATTCTACGTTTGGCGGAGCGCTGGTGCCGGACCAACGCAACGTGTTTCAGGCGCTGGACTCGATCACCCCGTTTGCGTTTGCGGCCACGGCACGAAACTGGTCGCCGATCGTGAGCGATGTGAAGCTGACGCCGGGCGGAAAATACGATGCGGAATCGATCATCGAGTACGATCCGCAATTGCACAAAGTGACGACGATTGGCACGCTGCTGAAGGTGAAACCTTATAGCGAGTTTTATGCGACGGTCGCGGATTTTCGCCTGCAGGGCGATCCAGTCGTGCAGCCGCCATCGCATCAGATTCGCGGGATTATCGGTTATGGAGACTTGGTGCGGAAGGGCTTCAATTTGTCCGCGGGACTGAGCTACGACATTCTGACAGACACGCTGCTGAACCAGTTTGTGCAGGTAAGTTATAACGGCGGGTGCTGCGGTTTGTCGGTGGAGTATGGACGATTCAATTTGGCGACGGTGCGGTCGGAAAACCAGTTTCGTGTCGGATTGATCCTGGCCAATATCGGGACATTTGGAAATCTGCGGCGGCAAGAGAGGATTTTCTGAGCAGCGGCGACGACAAACTCGCTTTCGCCTCAATTGGCGAAATTGGAAAGCTTTTCCGGCGAGGTGAGCTTTCGCCCGTGGAGTTGACGCGGTTCCTGCTAGAGCGGATTCAGACGATCAATCCAGGGATCGATGCGTACATCACGGTTTGCGATGAACTGGCCATGCAGGCAGCAAAGCAGGCGGAAATGGAACTGAGCACCAAGGCGAAAAGGAAAAGCCGGCGAGACCGCGGGCCGCTACATGGAATCCCCATTTCGCTGAAAGACAATATTTATACGAAGGACGTGCGGACAACGGGGGGATCACAAATCCTGAAGAACTTTGTGCCGCTGCACGATGCGCCGGTGGTGCGCTCGTTGAAAAAGGCCGGAGCAGTCATCCTGGGCAAAACGAATATGCATGAGTTCGCGTACGGCGTGACCACGGAGAATCCGCATTTCGGGACCACGCGCAATCCCTGGGATCGCGGGCGAATTGCGGGTGGATCGAGTGGCGGATCGGCGGCGGCGCTGGCAGCGGGCTTGTGCTACGGGAGCATCGGCACAGATACGGGAGGCTCCATCCGGATCCCGGCTTCGCTGTGCGGCGTGGTGGGACTGAAGCCGGGGTTGGGACGCGTCAGCGCGGAGGATGTGATCCCGCTCTCTCCAACGCTGGATTTTGTGGGACCGCTGGCACGCAGCGTAGAGGATGCGACGCTGCTTCTGGATCCAATCTTCGTGCGGGGCAGGAAGAAAAAGGAAGGCGTGCTGGGGAAGAGTTCTTCGCGTGGACGGCGGCCCTCGCTGGGCATTCCGAAGGAGTTTTTTCTGGAGGTACTAGATCCGGAAGTGAGAGAGGCTTTTCGAGCGGCGACAGAGGGTCTGAAGAAGCGAGGCGCGCGGGTCAAGGAAGTGTCGTTGCCAGAGTTGCACGAGACGGAAGATGCAGGAAATCAAATCGCGTGGGTAGAAGCGACAATGTATCACCAGCAGGCGGGATGGTTTCCCGAGCACCGCGCGGAATATAGCGAAGACGTCTACAAGCGGCTGGAAATGGGCACGAGTGTGACCGCGATGAATTACCTAAAGGCGCGGGTACTCCGCGAAAAATTTAAGGCGGAACTGCTGGAAGTTTTCAACACGAATGAACTGGATGCGCTGGTGGTGCCGACGACGCCAATCGCCGCGCCGCGGGTTGGCGAGGACTCCATCGTGATCAACGGGAGCACTTATCTCACGCGGGCGTTGCTGCTGCGGTTAAACCGGCCGGCGAATCTCGCGGGAGTTCCGGCGATTTCCGTTCCGTGCGGATTCACTAAACGCGGGCTGCCGATTGGGCTGCAATTTATAGCCGCGTGGACAGACGAGCCGCTGTTGCTGGAAGTCGGGCGAGCGTTCGAACGCGATCATCCGTCACGGCGACGACCGGATTTGCCATCGCTCGCCTGAGATTTATGCGGTGGCAGCGGCGTCGCGCGCGGTAGTGACGGCCGAGTGGCGTTTCATCAACCAGGTACCAATCAGATAGCCAAGCGTGCCGGTCAACATGCCGGCGAGCACGTCGACAAAATAGTGGTACCTGCCCCAAACCGTGGAAGCGCACATACCCAAATAGAACGGAAGTAGCGCCCAGAAAAGCCAGCGGCGGAATTTCCAGGCGCCCCAGAGAGCGGCGGTTGCTCCGGTGACATGGGCAGAAGGAAACGCGGCGCCACGCACACGGCCGTAGTGTTCGATGAAAGCCATCATGGCGGTGAAGGGGCCCCCGTGAAGCGAATCCTTCCACCAACCGGCCATGGAGAACCACGGGCTTTCGATGGGGAAAAACATGGCGATGAAATAGCCGATCATGTAACCGGCCATGGAAAAAGTCATGACCGACCAATAGGCGCGCCACTCGCGGCGGAAGTACAGAAGGCCACCAACGATCAGCAAGTAAGTGAAGTAGGTGAAATAGACGAGTTGCATGGCGTCGTTGCGGAAGGGCGTGGCGAATTGCTCGAGCCAGACGGAAGGATGCACGCCGGTGAGCCAGTAATCGAAGGCGATGAGCTTGGCGTCCTGCCAGTGCGGCGTGACGAGGGACATCAGAAACGCCAACTCTTCGAAGCAGAACAGGAAGAATAGGTGCGGATACCAATGGCGCCAGAAGTGCCACCAACCGGCGGCGAACGACGGCCCGTGCTGCGCTTCGCGCGCGGCGGAACGCGCCTGGATCAGGCAGAGCGCGAGGACGATGGTGGTGACGAAGGCCTGCGCAGCCAACAGGCGAAGCGGGTGCGCGAGATTTTCCGCGAAGATGGTGATGAGCACGCTGGTGGTGGCGAGATAGCCCAGTGCGAGCCATTCGAAGGCGCCGCAGGCGGCCCAGGCTTCAGCGATGGTTCGCTTGCAAGTTCGCCACACGCGAGTGGAATCCTCTCCAGTAATTGGCAATGCCTCCGCGGACCTGTCGAACGGGCCTTCGGGCACCCAAGTTGAATCGACGGAGCGCGGGCTCCATTCTCTGATGTTTTCCGACTTCATGCTTGTTCCTCGATATGGTGGATTTCCTTCGTTAAATTCGCGGGTTCCTGCGGAGGGATTTGTTTTTCGACGTGCCAGTGCCAGATGGGCCAGTCGTTTTCGTTTGCCACAGTGGCGAGGGCTCTGCCGGGATTCACGGCGTGGGCGTGTCCGACGGAAGAAAGGAACGCGCGGTCGAGCAACGAGTTTCCATAGGCATGGCAATCGCGTAAATCGAGTTGGTATTGGTGGGCGAACGCTTGCGTGGCACGAGCCTTTGCGGGACCGCAGATGACTTCACCGTCGAGGCGTCCGGTCCATTGACCGCGTATTTCCCCGAGGCGAGTGGCGCAGATGTGCACTGGAAGCTGAATACCGCGTAGTTCGAGTTCACATTCGAGGGCGGAGGCAGCGAGTTGCGCGAGGTCGTGCAGCGTTCCCGTGACCAGGACGATTTCGTGGCTTTGCCGAGCGTGCCACAGGATGCGCGCAATGCCTTCATCGAAGAAGGCGATGGAATCCATGTAGCGGAAAATCAGGTCGCGCGTAATGCCGGTGAGATAGCGCTTGTTGTTGTGCTGGACGGCGAGGAGGCCGTGAGGCAACAGGCGAAAAGCCTCCGCGGTCCAACGAAAATAATTGGTGAGAGGAATTTTGCGATGCTGGCGAAGTGCAGAGAACAAACGCTCCTCGAGCGAGGGCTCGGGAATGAGAGTGCCGTCGAGATCGAAGAAGGCGGCTGCGCGATCGGCTTTTGCTTCAACGGTCACGCGGCGTTTCCTTCGGCACGTGTTTTTGGTGCTGGGGAGGGAACCTTTTCAGTGAAGTACTTCCAGCCCTGGAGCAATACAGGCAAGCCGCGGACCAGGCAGAACACGGCGGTGGCCCAGGCGAGCGAGTGAGCGCCGGTGCGAATCGCGGAGCGAACGTCGACAGTGACGGGGCCGAGGAGCGCGACCGGGCCGCGAGTCAATGCCAACTCCAGGCCCAGATAGCAGAAGCAAATGCATTTCAGGGTGGCGTACGCGCCGCGGCTCCAACGTGATGCTACAAGAGCTTGGGCGACCTTGCCGTGCAGCATTGCGTTTGCGCCCCAGCCGGAGCGGCCAGCTTTCCTTGCCAAGCCACGGAGGAAATCCGTGGTGGCGCCGCGCGCGAAAAAGACCATCGGCAGCCAGAGGGAGACCATGCCGACCACAGCGAAGTACGTGAAATACATGTTCTCGATCATGCGGTCGCCGAGGATGTCGAGCTGCGCGCCTTCGGGCGTGGCCAATTTTTTCTTGCGCGCGATGTGGCCATCGAGGGCGTCGAGTGCGATAGCCGCGACCGTGAGAGCGACGGCGACGAGATTCAGCCATGCGTTTCGCCCAAAAAGACTGACGGCGAGAAATCCTACGACGACGCGAAGAAACGTGATTTTGTTCGGTGTAAAAATCATTACGGATGCTGGATAGCTCCGGGAAGCGGAGGAGCAAAGACGCTGCCATTCACGGGCTCGGCAAGTAGAGGGTTTTCATGGAGATAGCTGAGCGGGTGGCGGCGCGGGAGGCGTTCGCTGTCAGGGAAACGCGGCAGGTGGCGGGCTGTGGCTGACGCGAGCGGTCACAAACGGAATGTGGGATGCGTTGTAACTTGAGGTGCCGGGAAGCAATCTGAAAGACAGGCCGAATGAAGGCCGCCGGCAGCACGAATCGTGCGATGGTTTTGTGCGAGAATAGAAGGGAAAAGGACACGTTGACATGAAGGATGTTCCTCTAGCCGGTGCCTTCCTTGCGGGATTGATTTCGTTTTTATCGCCGTGCGTGCTGCCGCTTGTTCCTGGATATATTTCGATGCTGTCGGGGATGAGCGTGGAGCAGTTGCGGCAGGGCGAGCAGCCTAAGGGCGGATTGTTTTCGTCAGCGCTGGCGTTCGTGATTGGATTTTCCGTGGTGTTCATTGCGTTTGGCGCGTCGGCAAGCGCCGTGGGTGGATTCCTGCAAGCTCATAAGAACCTGCTGGCACCCGTTGCGGGGGCGCTGATCCTGCTGTTTGGCCTGCATCTGCTGGGCGGGCTGATCAAGATGAACGTGCGGGCGGGAATTATATTGGGCGCGGTGCTGGTGGCGTTGGGAATCGCGGCGCTGGTGCACGGCGGGCCGCTGTTTGCGGGATTGGGAGCGATACACTTTTTCTCGCTGTCGATCATCGGATTTTTCGGGCCGGTACTGGCGCGGTGGCTGAACCAAGATGTGCGCCTGCGGAGTAAGGATACAAAGCCGGGAATCGTGAGTGGATTTTTGCTGGGATTTGCTTTTGCGTTTGGATGGACGCCATGCATCGGGCCCATTCTTTCGGCGGTGCTGGTGCTGGCGGCGGCCAGCGGGACGCTTGCCCGGGGAGTGTTGCTGCTGGGTGTATATGCGGCGGGGTTAGCGGTACCTTTCTTGCTGACCGCGGTGTTGCTGAACCAGTTCCTGCGGTTCTACCAGAATTTCCGGAAGCACCTGCATACCGTGGAACTGTTCAGCGGAGCGCTACTGCTGCTTGTGGGCGGGCTGGTATTCTTTAACAAGCTGGCGTGGCTGGCCGGGAAGCTGACGTTTTTGAACCGATTTAATCTGTAGGAGATTCCGTTTCGGGTGAATGGGTTATGAAAAAAGTTGCCATTATCGTTGCGACAGTTGCCGTGCTGGTAGGAATCACGATTTATTTTGATCGGGCTACGCGTCTGCAAAACAAACCGGTGCAGATGGAAACGATGGAGGCGGCCGCGCCCATCAGCAAGCCCGAGCCGGATGTGAAGCTGAAGGATTTGGCAGGCAAAGACCTGGCATTGGCGGATCTGAAGGGCAAAGTGGTGTTTGTGAATTTCTGGGCTACGTGGTGCGGGCCCTGCCAGGACGAAATTCCTTCGCTGATTGACATGCAGAACAAGTATGCGAGCAAGGGCTTCACGGTTCTGGGAATCGCCATGGATGACGAAGGGAAGAGCGTAGTGGCTCCGTTCGTGGCGAAGGAAAAGTATGAAGTGAATGGGCAGAAGGTGCTGATCAACTATCCGATTGTGATCGGCAGCGACGAAGCCGCGGATAAATTTGGTGGAATCATGGGATACCCGACGAGCTTTCTGATTTCGCGAAGCGGCAAGCAGATCATGAAATTCCAAGGGCCGCCCGATCCTGCGATCGTGGAGAAGGCTGTGGAGTCTTCGGATTAACCGGAATCACGAATGCTAACGGAACACGATTTCCAGAAAAAAGCGGATGCCGCGTTTGAGGACCTCAAGCGGCGGTTGTTGACCCTTGGTGACGAACATGAATTTGACGTGGAAGGCGAAAGCGGAAAACTGGAAGTGATCTTCGAAGAGCCAGAACCCGCGAAATTTGTGATTTCGCCGAACACGCCGATTCGCGAAATTTGGATTTCGGCGCTGTCGACCAGCTTCAAACTGGGCTGGTCCGAGGAGCGCGGCGTATTTGTGCACGAGAAGAGCGGGGACGATCTTCGCGGGGTGATGAGCCGCGTAATTTCCGAACAGTTGGGAACCCAGGTGACGGTGTGAAATATTTCACGGCAGCGGTTTTTTGTCTTATAGCGATGGCATGGCTGATCAGCGCGCCCATTGCGAATTGCCAGACGATGTCCGGCAAAGACGTGTTGGCGCCCGACGGCGTATGTGTCTTACGATCCGGTGGCGCGAGGGATGGAATTTCAGGTGGCGGTGGTTTTGAAGATCCGCTCTGGGTTTCACGTGAACGCCCGCGAAGTGACTTTCGACTATTTGATTCCTACGGACCTGCGCGCCGAAGTGCCGGCGGGATTCCAAGCCGGCAACGTGATTTACCCCAAGGGAACACTGCAGACATTTACGTTTTCGAAAAACAAGCCGTTGAATGTGTACACCGACACCGTGACCGTGCGTTTACCGCTGACGGCACTAGCGAACGCGCCGCTGGGAACGCAGCATCTGGCGATGAAGGTGCGGTATCAAGCGTGCAGCTCGGAAATTTGTTTGCCGCCGGTGACCAAGGATGTAGACGCGACGATTGATGTGGTTGCGGGTAAGGCGGGAGCAAAGGCTGCGAACGCTACGGTGTTTGGGAAATAGCGACGGACGGGCATTTATTGACTCAGCGGGTGGTGAGATCCGTCCTCGCGCGAACTGCTCGCTCCTCAGGATGACCGCGTTTTCGGCAAGGTGTAATTCTTCCGATCGATCCGTGCAGCCAGGAACCTAGGCGCACGGCGCTCGTAAATCAACTGAAACTAGAATAGTTGCAAGGATTCGCGCAGGCGACGGACTACGCGTTCCTGCCCAAGCACGACCATGGTGTCGAAGAGAGGCGGAGCCACGGCCTGGCCGACGATGGCGACGCGGGTGGCGTTGATGAGCAGGCCAGCTTTGACGCCGGCGTCTTCGGCGACTTTGCGCGAGGCATGATCGCAAGCGTCGTGATTCCATTCGGTGAGAGCCGCCAGGGCATCCGCGAGATTCTTCAACAGCGCGGGGACCTTTTCATCTTTCCAGAATTTGGCTTTGGCTGCGGGATCGATCGGGAATTCGTCGCTGAAGAAAGCGCGAGACCAGGTGCAAAAGTCCGGAAGCAGGCGGACGCGCGGACGCAACAGGTCCACGGTTCGAGAAAACCATGCATGGCCAGCGCCGCTGGCCCACTCCGCTTTCCAGAGACCACCTTCCTCTAACTGTTGCCGCACTTCGGGAAGAAGGTCCTCGATCGGCAACTTCTGCAGATACTGGGTGTTGAACCATTCGAGCTTGGCGCGATCGAAGACGCCGTTGGTGCGGCTGACACCCTCGAGAGAAAACTTCTCGAGCAAATCTTTTGTGCGGAGGAATTCTTCGTCGCCTCCGGGCGCCCAGCCGAGCAGCGCGAGGAAATTGCGAAACGCTTCGGGCAGAAAACCTTCGCGGCGGTACATGTTGACGTCGGTGGCGCCGTGGCGCTTGGAGAGGCGCTTTTTGTCTGCGCCGAGAATCAGAGGCACATGCGCGAAAACAGGGGGCTCGACGCCCATCGCGCGATACAAAAGCACCTGCTTCGGTGTATTGGAAATGTGATCGGCGCCGCGAATCACGTGGGTGATACGCATATCGATGTCGTCGACCACGACGCTCATCTGATACATAGCCTGGCCGAAGTCTTCGCCATCTTTGCCGGAGCGGAGCAGGACGAAATCTTCGATTTCGTCGTTCGAGAATTCGCTTTCACCGAAGACCGCATCGGAGAATTTAGTGGTGCCGCCCGTGGGCACCTTGAAGCGGATCGCGGGTTTGGTGCCGGGCGAAGAAGGCTTGCCGTCGCGGCAGGAGCAGCGGACCACACGGCGCACCTGTGATTTTTCCGCGCCTTCTTCGGCGTGGTCGCCACCCGCATAGCGCTCCGGCGGGCAATAGCAGAGGAAAGGCGCTGCCGTTGGCGAGAAGTTTCTTGGCGGCGTCGCGATAGAGTTGCGTGCGCTGCGATTGATAAAAGGGGCCTTCGTTCCAATCGATGCCGAGCCATTGGAGGCCGTCGATGATGCCGTTGACAAGTTCGGGCTTGTTGCGTTCCGCGTCGGTATCCTCAATGCGGAGAATCATGGTGCCGTGATTCTTGCGGGCGAACAGCCAGTTGAAGAGAGCGGTGCGGGCGCCGCCAACGTGGAGATAGCCGGTGGGAGAGGGCGCAAAGCGCACGCGTACGGGAGTGTGGCTTGTGTCTGTCATGGTCTGTAGCTTTCCGTGTGTGGTTGTGAAAACTTCAGTGTAGCGGAAGCCGGGGCGGCGCGTCCAACAGAGCCGCTAGAGATGGAACGGCGCAGCGTCAGACTAAGATTTGGGAACGATACGGAGAAGCAGGCCTGTGCCGCTTTCCAGCTTCATGTCGTCTTTGTCAAAGTGGAGGGTAATATTGCCTTCTGGCGGTGACTTGCCAGTGTGGGTGAACTTGACGCCGTTCAGGTCGTAGGCGCCGCACGCGTCGGAAGAAAAGATCCAAAGCGCCTGAGGGTGGTCGTCGCCATTCACAGGACCATCGCAACCAAGAGTGGGGTTGGCAGAGAGACGAACCAGCACGCCGCCGCGAACACCTTTGCCAATTTTTTGTTTAGCGCGATTGCGAACGGCGCCGCCATCGCCATAACGGATGTCACCACCGATCTGGACAGTGTTGCCCCATCCTTCCGGCGTGCCTCCATCCGCTCCGGTCAATGGCACTTGCGCCGAGCGCACGGCTCGCAGGGAAGCGATGGCGCGCAGGTAGGTAACGATAGGGACAGTCTGCTTGCGAAATTCAAGTTGATTGAATCTCAGGGTGAGTCTAACGCCGGCACCTTCCGTATCCTTCTCAATGAACATGATGGAACCCTTGAGCGTGGACTTGGAGGGGATCGAGCCGGAGGGAAGGGGAACTTCCTGGGTGATTCTCGCCTCGATGGGCTGCCCGCGCTGCGCGTCCTTGAGAGAGATGGTGCCGTCCAGTGCGGCTGGCAAAACGGTCCCTTCAGGGATGGACGATGAAATTTCCGGGGGATCGCTGCTCGGGCCGGCGTAGCGGAAAATCCCAGGACTACCCGCCCAGGACGCGAGTTGCCAGGCCAGAAAGATAAATGCGAGCAGAAGAAGCGGCAAGCCTTTTCGTGTGGATTGAGAATTGGTGATGCGAGACGCCAACCGCCTACAAGACATCAACATGGGACGCCCTCCGAGCTTTAGCAAGTTACCCCGCGGGGGGCCGAGGACACAAGGCCGACAACGGTAGCGCGATTTGACGACGATTCCTGGGTGGCGTGGCCCCTACTACCTCTTACGCCACCAGTACGGGAGTAGGCTTGCGAGTCCCTTTTTCGGTGCCTCATAATCGCAAATGATTCGTGTCGTGTGTGGTTGGGCTCTTGCGGTGCTCCTCGCAGGCGAATTGATCCGGGTCTTTCGCGGCGGCAGTTGGCTGCGAAACTGCTCGACTGCCTGAGCACTGCATCGCAACGCCAGTTTAGTGTGGCCACACGAAGGAAAAGTCCCAGACTCCTCAATGGTTCATAGCCTCATCGCGCTCGGCTTTTTGATTGCCACCGTGCTGGTGGGCATCTTTTTCGCCTCCATTTATTCCCTGAAGCGTCAGCCGTATTTGCTGTTCTGGTCCGTGGCCTGGCTGCTCTACGCATTGCATCTGGCGCCCGCAGCGGCTTCTCACTGGAGCGGGTCGAATGGCGTCGGCACGGCGGTGAGCAGCTTTTTCTTCGGTTTGGCGGGCATCGGTTTTTTTCTGGGCACGCAGCGATACACTCGCCAGAAATTGTGGACTGGGTTGGCGATTGGGGCTGGTGCAGTGCTGGCGGCATGGGCGGCTCTGAATGCCTGGCAAATTTTGCCGGTGTCCGCACTGCTGCCCGCTGCGCTGATCTATATCGGAGTGGCGTACCTGTTTTTACGTGAAAGCCATCACCACGAAACGTTGGCGGACCAGTTATTGGCGGCGGCCTTTGCGGCCTGGGGCGTTCTTGTTTTCACGTTAAACGTATGGCCCGGCGCACGCGCGTTTTTCGGGGAAGCGCTGCAACCGATCACCGTGGCACCGACGCTAATCGTATGCATGCTGCTGCTGATGGCGAATTACGAAGAAGAAAAGCGGCGCGTCGAACGGAATATGCTGGCGCTGTCGAATCTGAATCTGGCGACCTCCAGTTTTGTGGGAGGCGAGATCCAGAGAATGCTGGCGCAGGCGCTGGACCGGGTGTTGGGCGTTGTGCGGCTTCCGGCCGGCGTGCTGTTTCTGCATCACGGCGATCCCTCGGGACCAAGTTCGGTGGTGTCGGCGGGAATCTCCGATGAGTTTTGCCAGGCGGC
The DNA here is from genome assembly GCA_963759275.1 of Candidatus Acidiferrales bacterium. Taxonomy (GTDB): domain Bacteria; phylum Acidobacteriota; class Terriglobia; order Acidiferrales; family UBA7541; genus Acidiferrum. The sequence goes on from CAVWYZ010000013.1 coordinate 104,828, forward strand.
GCAGACCGAAGGGCTGGACGATTATCTGGTGGGAATGGTATCGCGGCTCGGAGGGTTGCTGGGATTTCGCGATTTACGCGACGACAATTTGTCCGCGCTGGAAAAAGACGAGCCCATCCGGCGCTTTCGCGAACTGGCGTTACAGCACGGATTGCGCAGCGCCGTGGTGATCAGCCTCCAGGCAAAAGAGCAGGCGTTCGGCTTACTGCTGTTGGGCACGCCGGATAGCCGGAGATTCACACCCGCGGAACTGCGGCTGCTGCTGGCGTTGGGACACCAAATCGGCGTGGCCGTGGAGAACAGCTACTTGATCCAGCAGACGTCGCGGCGTTCGGAAGAGCTGCACATGCTGAACGAGATCGGACGCGCGCTCAGCTCCACGCTCAATAAAGAGGATTTGCTGCGCAAATTGTGGGAGGAGTTGCGGCGCTTGTTTGATGTGGAGAATCTGTATCTGGCGACCTTCGATCCGGCACGCGACCAAATCCAATTCGACCTGGAACTGATGAAGGGCGTGCGCATGCCCAAGCGCGCGCGGCCAGCGGGCAATCACTTGACGGAATACATTTTGCGTACACGCCAGCCGGTTTTGATTCGCGACAATTTTGTTTCGGAGATACGCAAGCTGGGAGTGGAGCCGCTCCGAACGACAGGATCGTTTTGTGGCGTTCCGCTGGTGGCGTACGACCATGCGATTGGCGCGCTGTGCATTTTCTCCGACAACGAAAGGGCGTATGACGAGGGGCATCTGGAATTGATGCGGGTACTGGCCAGCGAGGCGAGTATCGCCATCGAGAATGCGCGCTTGTTCCAGGAAGAACGGACCAAAGCGCGGCACCTGAGCCTGTTGAACTTGATTTCGCGCGACGCCATCGCGACGCTGAATCCCGATGAAATTTTGACGAAGATCGCGGGGCAGCTCGAACACGGCTTGTCGTACGACCACATCGGGATCGCCATTCTGGAATACACCACGCGCGAACTGATTGTTTCCGCGGAGAGCGGCAAGCGGCGGGGCGCGCTGGGGCGAAAGATTCCGCTGGATACAGGATTGATTGGGCAGGTGGCGCGAACCGGCAAATCGGCGACATATCGTTCGTCAGCCAATAGTCAGAATACGCCGCAGCCGGTTCTGCCGGATTCGTGCACGGCGATGGCGTTACCGATTTTTTATGGCGACCACCTTCACGGAGTTCTCTACGTAGAGACGCTGGAGCGGGCCGAATTCTCCGAAGAGGAATCGCTGCTGTTGCAAACGCTGGCCGACCTGATTGCCGGCGCTTACCATAACGCGCAGACATTCCAGAAAGCGCAAGAGCAAGCCATCACGGATGGGCTGACTGGCGTGAAGACGCACCGATTCTTCATGGAGGCGCTCTCTTCGGAATGGAAGCGGTCTTCGCGCGCGGGCCGTTCTTTTGCGCTGGTGCTGATGGACCTGGACCGCTTCAAGTTCGTGAACGATTTTTATGGCCACCTGGAAGGCGACCTGGTGCTTCAGAGAGTCGGGCAAATTCTGGAAACGAATTGCCGGCGATCCGATGTGGTGGCGCGTTACGGCGGGGACGAATTCGTGATTCTGATGCCGGAAACCACGATGGAGCAGGCGCGACAACTGTCGTCGAAGCTGCGTGGCTGGATTGCGTCCGATCCTTTGCTGCGCGAGAAAAACATCAGCGCGAGTTTCGGAATCGCGTCGTATCCGTTGCACGGATCCGCTCCGCAAGAATTGATTCAAGTGGCGGATGCTTCGATGTATTTGTCGAAGCATCAGGGCGGCAACACGGTTTCCACAGCGGAACATATCGATCCGAACGAATCGCGGCGGTGGAAGCGCGACGTTCTGGAAGCGTATCTGGGCGTGACGCTGAAGCGATTGTTCGCCACGGGACCGGACGCGTTTGAGGAGATTTACCAGCGCTTGCGGCAGTTCTCCGATTCGCTACCCGCGACGGAAGTCGCAGGGGCGGCTGAGGAGAGTGCTCGGGGAGTTCCGCAATCGATTTTGGATACGGTTACGTCGTTGGCGTACGCCATCGATGCCAAAGATCAATACACGCAAGGCCACTCGCAAAAAGTGTCGGCGTATGCCGCGCTGTTGGCCGAAGCGGTGGGAATGTCGGAAAGCGAAGTGGACGAAGTACGACTGGGCGCGGTGCTCCACGACGTCGGCAAAGTAGGTATCCCCGAGCACATTTTGAATAAAAGCGGACCGCTGAATCCGGAAGAGTGGGACACCATGAAGACCCACGTGACGTTTGGCGGGAAGTTGCTGGAACCGCTGGAGCCGCTGGCGCGCATACGCCAGATGGTTTTACATCATCATGAGTTTTTCGACGGATCTGGATATCCGGAGGCGCTTGGCGGGAAAGAACATACCTCTGGGCGCGCGAATCATCACGATTGCGGATTCCTATGACACGATCACCAGCGACCGGAGTTACAAGAAGGGCCGCACCGCCGAGGAAGCGTTAGCGGAAGTGGAGCGGTGCGCGAACACACAGTTTGACCCCGAACTGGTGGTAGCCTTCGTGCGTGCCATGAAGCAACTGCCGAATCCGATCATCGAAGTGAATTCCATACTCTCGCGCAATTCCTAGGGACCAGGGTCGGGTTATTTTCCCGGCGCGCGAGTCTGCCCGTTGCGACCGAAAATACTGCCGGGTCTGCTAGAGTGAAATGCGGGGGATGCTCCCGCACCGAGGAAGAATTTATGCAAACCGCAATCGTGAAGTGGACAGGCGGACAGAAATTTGCCGCAACCAGCCCGTCGGGGCACGCCGTGGCATTCGACTCCGATCGCGAGTCCAATACCGCGCCAGGGCCGATGGAGATGGTGTTGATGGCGCTGGGAGCGTGCACGGCCACGGATATTGTGATCATTCTGGAGAAAAAACGGCAGAAGGTGGAGCTGCTGGAAGTGGTGTGCTCCGGGGAGCGCGCGGCGGATCCGCCGACGGTGTGGGTCAAGCTGGAGGTGCTGTTTCGCCTGCGCGGGAAAGTGGACGAAGGCGCGTTGCAACATGCCATCGAGCTGACGAAAGAGAAATACTGCTCGGTAGCGGCGATGTTGAAGAAGACCGCGAAGATTTCATGGCGCTATGAAATCCTGCCACCCGCCTGAAATGGGCGTTTTGCTTGTTTCGGCGTAAGAGCTTCGCATAGAATCTATGGTTTAGTGTCTGTGGTTGTAATTTCCAAGGAGCATCATGTCTCGCCGCATCGCCGCAAAAATTACGGGTGTAGCCGGGTACGTTCCGCCGCGGGTGTTAACGAACGCGGATTTGGAAAAGATGGTGGATACCACGAACGACTGGATCATGGAACGCGTGGGTATCCGGGAACGCCACCTGGTGGATAAGGGCGTGGCCGCCAGCGATTTGGCGGTGGAAGCGGTGAAAAAGCTGCAGGCCAAACATCCGTTTGATTTGCAGCAGGTGGATTTGATTGTAGTGGGCACAGTTACGCCGGACATGATGTATCCCTCGACGGCATGCCTGGTGCAGCACAAACTCGGAATCGCGAACACCTGGGGATTCGACGTATCGGCGGGATGTTCGGGCTTTTTGTATGCGCTGAATGCGGGCGTGAAATTCGTGGAGTCCGGAGAATACAAGAAGGTGCTGGTGATCGGGTCGGATGTGAATTCGTCGATGACGGACTACACGGATCGCGCGGTGTGCATTATTTTCGGCGATGGAGCGGGAGCGGTGATGCTGGAACCGGCGAACGACGGCGAGGCCGGAATCATTGATCACGTGGCGCAGGTGGAAGGTGTAGGAGGACAGTTTTTGTATATGCCGGGCGGAGGCAGTTTGAATCCCGCGTCGCACGACACCGTGAATCAGAAAATGCACTACATCCATCAGGATGGAAAAAACGTATTCAAGTACGCCGTGAAGAAAATGGCGGAAATGACGGAGCGCATTCTGGAGAAAAACGGGATGACCGGCAAGGACGTGGACTGTTTCATCGCGCACCAAGCCAACCGGCGGATTATTACGGCTACGGCCGAGCGGTTGGGTATGCCGCTGGAGAAGGTAATCATCAACATTGAGCGGTATGGCAATACGACCGCGGGAACGATTCCGCTCGCGATGCAGACGGCGTTGGAAGAGAAACGGCTGAAGAAGGGCGACGTAGTGCTGCTGGCGGCGGTGGGCGCGGGGTTTACGTCCGGGGCGACGTTGTTGCGCTGGGCCTACTGAGCGTTCGCGCGGGAACAGAAGAGAGATTCCTCACTGCGCGGACTGCGCCTGCTTCAGGCAGGTTCGGAATGACAAATGGTTTTTGCGAGATGATAAAGAAAGTGGGCGGAGTCCGCGCGACTCCGCCCACTTTGCATTTGGAATCGAATTAAACGGTCAGTTCGGGATGACGAGTTGTTGACCGACCTTGATGGCGTTCGGGTCGGTCAGCTTGTCTTTGTTGGCCTCAAAGATTTTCATGTATTCGTTGGCATTGCCGTAAAACTGCTTGGCGATTTTGGAGAGCGAATCACCCGCCGCGACCGTGTAAGTCTTCTGCTGGGGCGCCAGGGAAGGATCTACCGAGAGGTTCAGGGTCAAGTCGCTATAGCTGGGATCGACGAGTTTCGCCTGGTCCCAGATCTTGTTCTTGATCGCTTCGCTCCCGCAGGCTCCTTCAATGTAAAGCTTGTCGTCCTGAATATGCACATGGGCGAGGCGCACACCGGATTGATTGATCGCATTTAAAACAGACCCGTACTTCAACTTGAGTTGCTCTAGGTCAGCCATGAGGTCTTCCTCTCTAGAAGAGTATCGGGCGGGCAACAAGCATAGCACCGAGAGGAAGGCCGGACGCTAGAAAGTTTCGCTGGGTAGGGTCTTCGATGGAGAAGCTGGCGAGAACTAGCAGGAACGGATGGAAGCGGCCTGCGCGAGGTTCGCTTCCAAACGGAGCCCCACTTGCACGGCGGCATAACGAGCGCAGAGAACGCGTTCGTGTTCACTCCAACTGGCCAATGCGGGAGAGAGCTGGCCAAACAAATTGGAGAATTCGCCAACAACTTTGAAATAGGCGGGAACCAAGCCAAGACCACCGCGGCTGCGTTTCAATTCCGGTGTGAGCGTGAGCAAGCTCACCAGTTTTTCGAAGTCGGCTCCGCAAAGCTGGGATTCTTCCACCTGGACGGCTTCGAGGATGTCGGCGGAGATCGGCTGAGAGGCTACCCCGGCGAGGACCGCGCGCCAGTAGTAGAGCCCGAACTGCGCCAGGGCTACGATCGAGATCGCAAATAACATTGCGGAGAACATCCCTCAGCCTCCACGTAGAGAATGCGCTCGCGGGCGGAATTTCCCAATAGCTCGGCGGTACTAGCGGAATAGCCTTCGCGGGGTTAACCGATACTCCACAAAACAAGGGGGTTGCCAAGAGGTGTGATCGTCACATATGCTGCGAGCCGAAAGTGCGAGGTAAGTACATGAAAATAGTGGCGTTAAGGATTGTGTTGGATGCAATTATCGTGACCGCGTTACTGGCGACTTGGCATGACGTCATCGAGCCACGCGGTGCGAGCCGAAGATTCGCCTCGCAGTGCTGTGACCGCCGTGCTGAACGAGCAGCAGGCGGCGTGGAATCGCGGGGATGTCGATGCGTTCATGAAGGGATATTGGGATTCGCCGGAGCTCACCTTTTCCGGCAGCAGCGGAATTACGCGAGGTTGGCAGCCCGTTATGGATCGCTACCGGAAGAACTATCCAGACCAGAAGGCCATGGGCCATCTGGAATTCTCGGAATTGGAGGTGCGGCCGTTAGGGAGAGATGCGGCGCTGGTTCTGGGCCGGTGGCATTTGAAACGGGACAGCGATGAATTGGGCGGAGTGTTTACCTTAGTGTTCGAACGATTCCCGGAAGGCTGGCGAATCATTCACGACCATACGAGTTTGGATGCGAAGAAGCCGCAGTAATCGGATTATGCCGATTTCAGCAGATCAACCCGCCGTAGCGAAGGCTTTGGGAGACGCCTCTTCCGGGAGCTGCGTGTAATCCGGAAAATTGCCGAAGAGCTTTTCGTTGGCGGGGCCGGAAGTGACCGCGAGGACCAGGTAGCGGCCGCCGACGAAACAGCCTTTCCAGGATTGGCCGATACCACCGAAAACTTCTTCGCGGTCGCCGCGGGAACGAACGGAATTGATCCCGACTTTAAAGGCGCGAAGTTCTGAAGCGACGCGACGGACGATTTTTGGATCGTCGCACGCGATAGAAGAAACCAGCGCGCCGTTGGAGACATTCATTTCCGAAACAAGTTCTTCGAGATGATCGACGACCAGAATGGTATCCAGCGGGCCGAAAGGCTCGGCGTGGTACAGGCGGCAATTGCGCGGAATATTCAAAAGCGCGGCGGGACCGACGTAGGCGGAAATATCCTGGTTCGGGAAGATCATGCTGTCGGAGACCGTCGCTTCATACAGGCTGATGGCACCCTTGCCTAGCGCGTCGACATACAGGACGCGAAGCTCCTCGACTTTTTTGCTGTTGATCAACGGGCCGAAATCGAGTTTGGGGAAGGGATCGGCGGCCGATTCGACGAGGACGGGATTGCCGAAGCGCAGGGAACGAAGGACCGGAAGATACATTTCGAGGAATTGCGGAAAGAGTTCACGCTGGACGATGAAGCGGACATAAGCGGTGCAGCGCTGCTTGCCATAATCGAAACCTTTGCGGAGTTGATCGGCGAGCAGCGGCCAGTTGGAAAATTGCCAGACACCGTAGGTATTGACCCCTTCCATCTCGAGCATGTAGCGCTTTTTTTCGTCGTAAAGATTGGAGGCGATGACGCCGCCATTGGTTTTGCCGCCGACGAAGGCGAGACAGTCGACGAATTCATTGCGAACGAGGGCTTCGCTGAGCTGGCCGCCCGAGCCGCTGACAAGAGAAACGGGAAGGCCCGCGCGGCGGGCGATGGCATGGGCGAGAGTAAGCGCGTAAAGCCCACCGTCCGTGGGGGTTTTGGAAATGGCAGCGTTGCCGGCGAGAACCTGGACGAGGACCGCATGCATCAGCACGGACATGGGGTAGTTCCAGGAAGCGATGTTGGAGATGAGGCCAAGAGGCACGCGGCCGGCGAGCATCGGCGTGATGTTTTCGATGTACCACGCGACGCCGGAGATGCAGCGATCGATGTCCGTGAGGGCCCCGGCATAAGGCTTGCCGATTTCCCACATGAGCAACAAGGCGATGAGTTCGCGATGGTCCTTCAGGCCAGCGAGACATTCGGTGACGCGGCGACGGCGTTCGTCGAGATCGGTTTGCGCCCACGCGTGCGATTCGGATTTGCCGAATTTTACGGCGGCCAGTGCGGAGTCCAGATCGAGCATCGGGATGCGGCCCAGACTGCGGCCGTCGATCGCCGAGGTGTAATGGCGGCCGTAGCCGGGATTCTTCCACTCGCCGTCGAGCAGATTGAGGACCCGGTCTTCGGAATCGAAGGCTTCCGGAACGGTTCCGCGCAATTTTTGAGACAAAAAATCCCACTCGGCTGCAGGCGCGATGATCGGCATGCTTAGCCTCCACTCCCGAACCAACGGGTCCGTGGATTATAGATGCGGTCGGCGAAAGAGCGGGTGTTAATTCTGCTGATGGAGAGTAGAAGGGGAAGTAAGAGGGGTACAAAAAGGACGCACGCGAATTGATCTTGCGAACATGGGGTCCAGCAGTGCTGGACCCTTACGGGAGCGGACGGCCTCGGAAGGCCGTCCCTACAAGTGCGAAGAATAGAAGGAGCTCTCCACCCTAAACGCGCTCAGGGCAAGCCGTATTTGGCGACGATTTGTTTGGATTTTTTGTCGATGACGGCGAGAGCGGCGCGCTGAGCGGGAAGGCGGAACTTGATGTTGACGCCGGTGACGGAATCTTTGATGTCGAGATCAGCGTCGCGATCGGATTCGGATTCCAGGACATAGAGAAGGGAATCCTGAAGTTCAACAGGGTAAACGAGAACACCCGCCGGCATGGCTGCCGCAGCAGTGAAGGGCGCAGCAATCGGAATCGCTGAAGGATGCTTTCGTATTCGTGGGCCGCGGGAGTGGTGCCTTCGGCTAGTTCAATCGGATAGGCGAACAGGATGAGTTTCCCGGTGCCGAGGGAGACTTCTTTGGTGAGAGCATTGTTTTCGAGAGCCAGATATTCGAGCAGTTGTTGCCGATCTTGCGCGAAGGAATAGGACGACGGGTGGCCCTGATTTTCCGTGGAAGCGTAGTGGAACGTGAGCGGCTCGGTGGCGGCTTTGATACCGAGTGGAGTGTAGCGATCGACTAGATGCCAGTGTTCGTCGCGGGAGATGGGGCCCGTGACGAGGAGATTGCCGCCGTTGCGGACGTATGTAAGCAGGGCTTGCCAAGTGGACTCGCGGAGGGCTTGCGCGGAAGGAAGAATGACGAGTTTGGGCGAGCCGAGTTTGGCGATTTGATTTTCGGCGATGACGTAGCAAGGCTGATGGAGATCGTAGCCGAGCGCGCGGACGGCATTTTGCTGCGCGGCGATTTGCAGATCGGCCTGCACGGAGTATTGCGCGGCTTGCGAAGTGACGACAGCGATGACGGGCTGCTTAGGATTGACGAGATAGGGAGAGGCGGCGGCAGCGAACTTGGCCATATCGCGCAGTACCGTGGCTTCAGGCTTTTCGGTGCCGTCGGCGTGGAGAGCGCCGATAGGAGTTTCATTGCTTTCCGTCATGTAGGAATTGGAATTCCAGAGCCACTCGATGGCGCCGGAACCGCCGACAAAAGACATCGCGAATTTGCGTTCGAAAAGCATAGCTTCCTGCTCGGGAGTGCGGCGCGCGACTTCATCGAGAGTGAGTTCGCGCTGCAGGCCGGTTTCCTGAATGAGCATGGCTTTGCCGGGCTGCTTGGCGACGAGAGAGTCCCAGAGGAGATAGTCATTCTGCCACCAGGAATGATTGGTGGTGAAGTCGACGTAGGGGGCGAAGAAAGCGGGATTGAGGCGATCGAGATAGCCGCCCTCGTCCTGGCCGACGGTGATGGGCGCGTTGGAGCCGGCGGTACGAATGGCTTCGCGCATACCGCGGACCCAGCCTGCGAAACTTTCCTGTGCGAACAGGAAGTAGTCATTCACACGCAGCGAGTTGATGCCGACGTACATGCCACGCGGGGCGAATTCGTCTTCGGTGGGAAGCGAAATGACGCCCGCCACGGCGCTGGGAGGGACGTTCCATGCAGCGGCGAGTGCGGCGCGATCGGGATATTTCTGCGCGAGCCAGGCATTCCATGCGACGAGTTCGACCGGATCGTAGTTAGGACGGGTCTTCCAGAGGGTTTTGGAGATGCTGGGCTCGTTGATGAGATCCCACGCGAGGTACGGGACGTCGTGAAAGCGGGCGGCGACAGAACTAACAAGATTCTGCTGCTTGCGGACAGCTTCAGGATCGAGATAGGGATTCGCGCCGCCAAGAATCTCCGGCAGAAAAGCGAAGAAATTAAATTGCACGGGCAGACTATTTCTGCGGGCGGTGAGCAGGTAGGCTTCAAGCGTGCGGAGAGTGCGCTCGTAGGGACGGCCAGTCTCGTCGCAGAGTTTGTCCCAGCCGGTCCACCATCCGGTGCGAATCATATTGAGACCGGCGGAATGAATGAGCGAGAGATCGCTGTTCCACACATAGACGTTGGGATGATCGAAGAACAGGCGTTGCACTTCGCTGGACATATAGGTAGTGCCGACGACGGCGAGGGGTTTGCCATCGATGGTGAAGTAATCGGAATTGACGCCGAGGGTGGGGCCGGAGCGCAGGAAAGTGTCATCGCGAATCCAGAACGCGGAGTGATAGATCGCGCGTACCGTGGCGCCTTCCATGAGACGCGCTTCGATGAAGTGAAGACCCGTCTGCGCCGGCGCGGGAAGAACGGTGGTAGTGCTGGTAGGCAGGGAAATCGTGGCGATTGGCCTTCCGCCCGGCTTCTGTTGCGAATCCGCTGGGTACGAACTCACCTGAACGGTGAGGGGAGTAGAGAACTTGGTAGCGGAGTGGAAAATCGTTTCGAGTTCAATGGATTCGCCGGGCAGATAGAGAGGGAGAACAGGGCGCACGGTGAATTGCAAGGAGCCTTGCAGGGCGCGATCGGCGAGAGTGCGCAGGAGCTTAGTGGAATCGGGTGAGGAGTAGAAATCCGGAGCCAAATCTGCGGAAAGAAAAATCCAGCGGCCGCCATCGAAACCGGAAGAGAAGTGATCGATCTGCAGAAGAGGCGCGGACCTGCGTCGTCCATTGGAAACGCCCCAGACGAGCGCGTCGAGATTGGCGTCCAGAGAACCGGCAGCCCCGCCGCGATTGTAAAGGTCAGTGGTGCTGAGGCGAATGATGGGGCTGAACGCTTCTTTCCAGGAGAACGCCGGGAGATCGAGGGGCATGTCGGGATTCGGAGTGAAGACGGCGCCGGAAGAGCCGGGCGTGTTCTGGTATTGATCGATCAGCATCGGCCGAGTGAAACGCGTGCTGTATTCGCGCAAGTGCCAGCCGGAAGCGTCGTGATACGCGGCGCGGGTGAAGGGGCGTCCGCCGAGAACGAGAAGATTGCCGCCATGATGGAGGAAATCGGAAATGGCGGACCAGGCCGCTTCGGGAACCACGGACCCTTGCGGAAGGATGAGCAGGCGAGACTGCGGAGCAGCTAGCGCGGAGGCGAGTTGATCCGTCGAGGCCGCGCGGGCGGAAGGAAAAATCTGCGCGAGTTGTGCGGGAGAAGGGGCGGCGCTATCGGCCGAAGGCAAGCCGGGCTCGGACCAAATGACGATCGGGGCTTGCTGCTGAGCATTCGTGGCGCGCGGGGCCAGTAAGGAAAGGAAGAGCGCAGGCGCAAGAAAAAGGAAAGTGGGGCGATTCATAGCCGGTCCTCGAGGTAGCGTGAAGAATAACGATACGGCACACTCTTATACCATTTTTCCCGCATGAGCCTTGTGACGAGATACCTTTTGAGTAAAGCCGTAGGTGTGGCAGTATCTAGGGCGGGTCAGCGGCCGCAGACGAGCGGAGAAAAGGAATCACGATGCCCAATATAAGCACGGGGAGTGCGACGGTGGAGACCGTGGCGACGCCAGGATCGCAAAAAAGTTACGGAGGCGCGCTGGCGGTTGTGACCACGTTGTTTTTCATGTGGGGATTCCTGACGTGCTTGAACGATATTCTGATTCCGCACCTGAAATCGATATTCGATTTGAATTATCGCCGAGCGATGCTCATACAATTAGCGTTTTTTGGAGCATATGCGATTTTCTCGGTTCCGTCGGCGAAATTGATTGACTGGATCGGTTATAAGCGTTCGATGGTGGTTGGCTTGCTTACCATGGGCTTGGGCGCATTCCTGTTCGTGCCTGCAGCGAGTGTGCCATCGTATTGGTTCTTCTTAGCAGCGCTTATTGTGTTGGCGGCTGGAATAACTTGCCTGCAGGTAGCAGCGAATCCTTACGTGACTGTGCTGGGCAGGCCGGAAACCGCTTCAAGTCGCCTGAATCTGACGCAGGCCTTCAATTCGTTGGGCACATTTTTGGCGCCGTTTTTTGGGGGAATTCTCATTCTGAGTGCCGCGCCCAAGGCGATCGAGGAAATTCGTGCGATGGCGCCGGATGTGCTTGCAGGCATACCGATTGCACGAAGCGGCCACGGTCAAGACCCCATATGTAGGATTGGGCATTGCGCTGGTCGTGCTGGCCATCGCGATCGGGATGTTCAAATTACCAACGATCGAACACGCGCAACATAAAGTGGGCGAGAAGGTGAACGATTCGATCTGGAGGCACCCGAACTTGATGTATCGGCGCGATCGCGATTTTCGTTTACGTCGGCGCGGAAGTATCCATCGGAAGCTTCCTGGTGAACTATTTCCACGAGAAGGAGATAGGAGGACTCGCCGAAAAGGTCGCCGCGAGCTTTGTGTCGTTTTACTGGGGCGGCGCAATGCTGGGGCGTTTCATCGGATCGAATTTTCTTGGTGGTGCAAAGGCGATGTACATGTGGGTGGTATCGGCTCTTAGCGTTGCACTGATTTTCCTCTCTTATCCGATAGGAAACCACATCCCAGCCGGCTACCAACCGGGCGTGCCGAATCTAACGTGGCTCGCGTGGTTGCTGTTTGAAGGCCGGCCGCTCTTCATTCTGGTTGCGATTGCAGCAGCATCGATAGCGACGCTTGCCTCCTTGGGTGGCGGTAAAGCTACAGCGCATACCGGGTTGCTACTTGGGATTTGCGCCATGGCCACAAGCGTGTTGGTTGCGATTTCCATGCTGAGCACCGGGCAAGTCGCTATGTGGAGCATCATCCTGGTTGGTTTCTTCAATTCAATCATGTTCCCGAGTATCTTCACGCTCGGTGTGGCGGAGTTGGGACCTCTTACCGGCGATGGCTCTGGAATTATGATCATGGCCATCGTGGGCGGAGCCGTTATCCCCCTGTTGCAGGGATGGATCGCGGATCACATTGGAATTCATCACGCATTCTTTTTGCCGGTAATCTGCTACCTGTACATTTTGTTCTTCGCGCTGAGTGGGTCGAAACCAAACAGCCAGCGGCACGCCGTATAGTCACACTGATTAGCGGCGCGCAGATTATGGGCTGAAGTTACTGACTGTGCCCGGCACAGTGCAGCACGCCGAGATATTTTTCCCACGGGCCTACGGTCTCGCGATATTGATACGCCAAAATGCGAGAGATTTGGTGGATGTGCGTCAGGTCGTGAACTGCCCAAGTGGCGAGCAACTGAGAGAGCGTGACTACGCCGAGGGCGGGATGACGGCCGCGGCGCGCCAGGTCTGCTGGCTGGAGATTCCAGGCGCGCAACTCCTGCAAATTCTGGGCACGTAGCTGAGCAAATGCGTCGAGTAACTGGCCCAGCGACTTGCCCCGGCTTTCCTTCTCTTGTGCCCAGCGATCAAAGGGTACGAACGATTGCGTTTCGCCAAACTGCAGAATCATCTTGGCGCGAGGCATCCAATCCGTCCTTTCCCCATGAATCAGGTGTCCGACCACATCGAAAGCGGTCCAGGTTTTTTCTCCCTCGTTTTGCAACGTCCATGCTTCGGGCAGGTCGCGCAGAATAGCGTTTAAAGCGGCGGGAGTGCGCTCCAGAAGAGCGATGGTTTGGGATAAGTCATGATTCATCCTGCACCTCAATTCGTCGAGGAAGTTCCCGAGGCAGTGGAGTTTAGCCATTCGGAGCTGGTCACGTCAGGAGCCAAAGTGGACGGCAATTCCAGCGACGGGCAGCAATATTCCAGTCTAAGTTTCGGTAGGTTTTCACAAGGGCATGGCTCGGCGCTAGCTGAAGGGACTCGACCGGCAAGGTGCCGCAGCCAAGGTCAAATGCCCCGAGCTTTAAGCGAGACACAGGGCAATGGCCGGTTGCTTTACAGAAAATCGATATTGTACTAATGTTTGCTTAAGTATAGCGAAGGCCGGTGCCTCGAGGAAGCCTTCGTTCCACCCCGGGAGGTGTCACGGTGCATCCAAAAAAGTGCATTGCGCTTGCGATATTTTTGTTTCTTGCGTGCGCTGCGCCCTGTTTGCGCGCGAATGACGATGTGCCGAAGGCGGCGTGGAAACGGCCACTGGGAGCCGCGGTCGAAAATCCCGGGAAGAAGAAAGCAAACCTGGAGGCGGAACATATTGACGACGGTTACTGGCAAGGTGCGCCCGTCGGCGGATTTGGCGCGGGAACTTTCTCGCGCAGTTACCGCGGAGATTTTGTGCGCTGGCACATCAAGGGCGGCGTGCACAAGTACGAGACCGTGGCCGGCGATCAGTTTGCCATGTTCCAGAAGACGGAAGGCGACGCCACAGGAGTAGCGCGCGTGCTGATGAATGGCCACCCGAAAGATAAAGAACTGACCGGGTGGCAGTGGGACTATCCCGTGGGCGCGGGCGATTATTACGCGCTGTACCCGAAATCGTGGTTCGACTACCGGTGGGAGAAATTCCCGGCGCATGTCGTGTTGGAGCAGTTCTCTCCGATTCTTCCTGACAATTACAAGGAGACCAGCTATCCGGTGGCGGTGTACCGCTGGCACGCAGAGAATCCGACGAACAAACCGGTGACCGTAGCGGTGATGCTGTCCTGGGAAAACATGATTGGTTGGTTTCGGACTTACCGGCGCGATTTAAGCGATGCGATGAACGAAGGAAATTTCAATCGTATGAAGAGCGAATCCCTGGGGCCGAACCGGGCTATGCAAGGAATCGTGCTGGATCGTAATCACATCGGAAAGATTACGGAGGAGTGGGACGGGCAATTCGCAATTGCCAGCGTGGCGGAGCCCGGCGTGGAACTGACGTATCAAACCACATTTGATCCCGCCGGGTCGGGCGATGAAGTCTGGAACCCATTCGCGCAAGACGGCAAGCTGGCGAACAGCAAAGATTCGTGGACCAGCAGTGGTGAACCACTCGCCGGCGCAATTGCGCTGCGTTTCACCCTGGCGCCCGGAGAAAAGAAAATTGTTCCGATGGTGATCGCGTGGGACTTGCCGGTGGTGGAATTTGGTTCGGGAAGGAAATGGTACCGGCGCTATACGGATTATTACGGTACAAGCGGGCTGAATGCTTGGGCCATTGCGAAGGATGCGTTGAACAACGCGAGCGCATGGAGCGCGGCAATCGACGCGTGGCAGGCTCCGTATGCGAACGACGAGAACAAGCCGCTGTGGTATCGCGGGATGTTGTTCAACGAGTTGTACCCCTTGGCCGACGGCGGAACTTTCTGGGGACGGCCCATCGAAGCGAATGCGAAGCAGGCACCCACGTACTCGTTCATGGAATGCTTCGACTATCCGTTTTACGAAACGCTCGACGTGCGTTTCTATGGATCGATGCCGCTGATCAAATTTTGGCCGGACATCGAAAAGGGGGTAATGAAAGAAATTGCGGACACGGTGCCGCAGGAATCGCGCGAGCGCATGATGTGGACCTGGAAGACGCAAGAAACCGGGACGGCGCAATATCGCATCCGCAAGGCGAAGGGGGCGGTTCCGCATGACTTGGGCGTGCCGAACGAGGACCCGTTCAAGCAGATCAACCAGTTTAGTTGGCAAGACACGAATGGCTGGAAAGATCTGAACCCGAAATTCGTGTTGCTGGTTTACCGGGACTTTGTGCTTTCCGGGGCAAGCGATACGGCGTTCTTGAAATATACATGGCCGGCGGTGCGCGAATCGATCGCTTATCTGAAGCAGTTCGATACCGATGGCGATGGCATTCCGGAAAACCAGGGATATCCGGATCAAACGTATGACGAATGGGTGGTGCGTGGGGAAAGCGCGTATTCGGGCGGATTATGGTTGGCGTCGTTGCGCGCGGCGGAAGAAATGGCGAAAAAACTGGGAGACGCCCAATCGGCCAGTGAATATCACCAGCTATTTTTGAAATGCCAGGCGAGCTACATCAAGAAACTGTGGAATGGCGAATATTTCCGCTACGACACGCTGAGCGATTACAAAGACAACATTCAGGCGGACCAGTTGGCGGGTCAGTGGTACGCGAGCTTAACGGGACTGGGTGATCTTGTGACGGCGCAAATGCAGCGCAGCGCGCTACAGAAAATTTTCGATTATAACGTAATGAAATTCGCCGATGGCAAAATGGGCGCGGTAAATGGCGTTGCGCCCGACGGCACGCTCATCACGCTGAAGGATAACCAGCAAGTGCGCGAGGTATGGACCGGAACGACCATGGCGGTCGCCGCGCTGATGCTAAGCGACGGGATGACCGATCAGGCGTACCGCACGCTGTGGGGCGTGTATCACACCAGCTACGAAACAAAGGGTTATTGGTTTCGAACGCCGGAAGCGTGGGACATCACCGGGGATTACCGGGCGTCGATGTACATGCGTCCGGCAGCGATTTGGACGATGGAAATGATGCCGAAGGCGCAGGCCGAAAAATAACGGAGAGTTGCGCAAGCATAGGTTGTATGACGTGGTCGGTCACCATAGAATGTGTGCAAGCGAGGATCCATGAGACACTTCAAATTAACTCTGGTGCTGCTAGCTTGTGCAGGAATGTCGGGGATGGCGATGGCTAAAACGGAAGTAACCCAGCGCAGTGGCGGTAAATTGCCGGATGGGTCGGCGGTCGAGATTTACACGCTGAAGAGCGACAAGATTGAAGTGCAAGTGATGAATTATGGCGGGTACGTGCTTTCGATCAAGGCTCCGGATCGCACCGGGAAGGTCGCCGATGTAGTGCTGGGATTCGATGAGCCTTCGCAATACTACGAAGCGAACCACGCGAAAGGTAATCCGTTCTTCGGTCCCATCGTCGGGCGGTATGCGAACCGCATCGCGCACGCGAAGTTCACCTTGGATGGCAAAGAATACAACACGCCGAAAAATGACGGCGACAATACGCTGCATAGCGGACCGGACGGATTTCACAGCCAACTGTGGACCGGAAAGATTATTGCCGACGGCGTAGAGCTGAAATATCTAAGCAAAGATGGAGAATCAGGCTTTCCAGGGAATTTGTCGGTCACGGTGAAGTACACGGTGAGCGGGAATGAGCTGAAGATCGACTATACGGCGAGCACCGACAAACCGACGGTGCTGAACCTGACGAATCACTCGTATTTCAATCTGGCCGGGCAGGGAAACGGGACGATTCTAAACGACGAATTGAAGTTGAACGCTTCGCGGTTTACCCCTGTCGATGCAAGCCTGATCCCCACGGGAGAACTGAAGTCGGTAGTGGGAACGCCGTTTGATTTTCTGAAGCCGCATAAAGTGGGCGAGCGAATCAACGCGGACAATGAGCAGTTGAAGCTTGGCCACAATGGCTACGATCACAACTTTGTAATCGATGGCGACAAGAAGGGGCTGAAGGCTACCGCGGAAGTTTACGACCCGACCAGCGGGCGCGTGCTTCATGTATCGACCACCGAACCTGGCGTGCAGTTTTACACCGCGAATTTTCTGGATGGATCGCTCAAGGGCAAGGGCGGAATCGCCTATCCGCGAAACGCCGCGCTCTGCCTGGAGACGCAGCATTTTCCGGATTCGCCCAACCAGCCGAAGTTTCCGACAACCACTTTGAATCCCGGAAGCGAATTCCACTCCACAACCGTTTATCAATTCTCTGCGCGCTAATCGCGGAGCAATAGCCCCAACAGATGAGTATTCTAGGAATAGACGTCGGTACCGGCGGGACGCGGGCGGTCTTGATCGACACGCGCGGGCGAGTCGTCAGTTCCGCCACGGCCGAACACGAGCCGATGAGCTCGCCGCACATCGGCTGGGCCGAGCAGTCGCCAGAAGACTGGTGGAGGGCGGCATGCCAAGCGGTTAAGGCATGTTTGCAGAAAAGCGGTATGCCCGCGTCGGAAATTTCAGGGATTGGCCTGACGGGGCAGATGCATGGGCTGGTGCTGCTGGACGCACAAGACCAGGTGGTGCGGCCGGCGCTCATCTGGTGCGATCAGCGCACCGAAGAGGAATGCCGCGAGATCACCGAAAAGGTTGGCGCAAAGCGGCTGATTGAGTTGACCGCGAATCCCGCGCTGACCGGATTCACACTGCCGAAAATCTGGTGGGTGCGCAAGCACGAGCCACAGTTGTGGGCACGCGTGCGTTCGCTGATGCTGCCAAAGGACTACATCCGCTTCCGGCTAACCGGAGCACGCGCCATTGATGTAGCGGACGCATCGGGGACGTTGATGTTCGATGTGGTACACCGGCGCTGGTCGCAACCGATGCTGGAAATTTCACAGCTCGACGAGGCGCTTCTGCCGCGAGTGTATGAGTCGCAGGAAATCAGCGGGCATGTCCATGAAGAGGGGGCGCATCAGACGGGATTGCGCGCGGGAATTCCGGTTGTCGCGGGCGCGGGGGATCAGGCAGCAGGCGCGGTGGGAATGGGAATCGTCAAGCCTGGAGCGGTCAGCGCAACCATTGGCACTTCGGGTGTCGTTTTTGCCGCAACGAGCACACCGGTGTTGGAGCCGGAAGGGCGCATCCATACGTTTTGCCACGCGATACCGAATCGCTGGCACGTAATGGGGGTAACCCAGGGCGCAGGACTCTCTTTGCGATGGTTCCGCGATCAATTTGGCGCGGGAAAGGACGATGAACGGGATCCGTATGAGCGGCTGGCCGAAGAAGCGGCGAAGACGCCGCCGGGCGCCGACGGGCTTTTGTGGGCACCTTATCTAATGGGAGAACGTACGCCGCATCTGGATCCGAATGCGCGGGGAGCGCTGGTGGGAATTACCGCGCAACACACGCGCGCCCACGTAATTCGCGCGATTCTGGAAGGAGTGGCGTTCAGCCTGCGCGACTCGCTCACGTTGTTTCGCGAGATCGGCGTGCCCATCGAATCGATTCGCTTAGGCGGCGGCGGGGCGCGCTCGGCACTGTGGCAGCAGATTCAAGCGGATATATACGGTATGCCGGTGGAATTAATTGAGGCAGACGAAGGCGGGGCATATGGGGCCGCGCTGCTCGCGGGAACTGGCACGGGGAACTGGCCGTCGGTCGAAGCGGCATGCGGCACCGCGGTGCGTGTGGCGAAGCGCGTAGAGCCGAATCCGAAAACGGTCGCGCTGATGGATTTACAGTATGCGGAATATCGTAAGCTGTACCCCGCCCTTCGACAGATTCATCATAACTTTTAGTTCGCCGTTGCTTTCACCATCAGAATAAACATTCCCTCGCGATGCTTTTTTGCGGGAATTCGCTAGCCGAGAATCTGTCGCGTCGTGAGAAACTACTGCGACGCGGATCCGGGAACGAGTCCGCGGGGAGAGCAAGCGGAGATTCATGGTGAACGGCGGAATTCGTGGGATAGAAATTGTGTTTCTGGTGCTGTTGCTGTCTGTGGTGATTTTTGCGCTGCTCGCCCGGAAGCTGAAGACTCCGTATCCGATTGTTCTGGTGGTGGCGGGACTGCTCATCAGTTTCGTTCCAGGCATTCCTCACATTGCTTTGAATTCCAACGTAGTTTTTTTAGTAGTTCTACCGCCATTGCTGTATTCCGCGGCATGGCTGACTTCGTGGCGAGAGTTCAAATACAACCTGGTGAGCATCCTTTTGCTGGCCTTTGGTCTGGTGGGTTTCACGGCGCTGGGAATCGCGGAAACGGCGCGCTGGGTGTTCCCCGGTTTCGACTGGAGGCTGGGATTTGCATTGGGGGCAGTGGTGTCGACCACCGATGCGATCGCGGCCACGTCGATCGCAAATCGCCTCGGTTTGCCACAGCGCATCGTGGACATTTTGGAAGGCGAGAGCCTGGTGAATGATGCGACCGGGCTGGTGACTCTGGAAATCGCGATCGCCTTAATTATTACCGGGCGAACCCCGTCGGTGGCGGCAGGTGCCGCTCGGCTCTCTTATTTGATACTCGCGGGACTGGCGATCGGGTTAGTCGGCGGGCTGATTGTCGAATGGATTGAAAAGCACATTGAGGATGCACCGATTGAGATTGTCCTCAGCATTCTGACACCGTACTCGGTGTATCTACTGGCGGAAGCGGTTAGCGCTTCCGGAGTTTTGGCGGTGGTGGCGTGCGGATTGTACCTGAGCCGGCAGAGTTCGACATTTTTTTCGCCGAGCGTGCGATTGCAAGCCTGGGCGGTGTGGGACTCGTTGACGTTTGCGATAAACGGGTTAGTTTTTGTGTTGATCGGACTTCAGCTGCCTTACGTTTTGGCAGGGATTCGCGAATACAGTATGCGAGTCTTGTTGCAGTACGGCGTATTGTTTAGCGCCATCGTCATAATTCTGCGCCTGCTTTGGATCTATCCCGGCGCATACCTCGCCTATTTGATCCGTACGCGCGGCTTGGGCCAGAAGTATGAATGCCCTTCGGTGAAACAGGCTTTCGTGGTTGGTTGGACGGGCATGCGAGGCGTTGTGGCTTTGGCGGCGGCGATCGCGCTACCGGTTACCATGAGCGACGGGAGTCCGTTTCCGGCGAGGAATTTAATTATTTTTCTAACCTTCAGTGTGATTTTTGTGACGTTGGTACTGCAAGGGCTCACACTGCCGCCGCTGATTCGTGCGTTGGGCTTGGCCGGTATGAAGGGCGGCAACTGCGAAGAAGAGGAAGCGCGGCGGATTCTTGCCAGTAACGCACTGGCGCATCTGGAACAGGTTCGGGCCGGCGACCGCGTGGATTTCGCGTCGGTCTACGATGACATCGCACGAGGCTATGCGCGGCGGTTGGCAAGCTTAGGTAACGAGAATTCTGACGACGCTCCCAAAAGCAACGAAGAACTGGACCGCTATCGCGCGTTGATCGGAGAGTTGTTGAAGGTCGAGCGCAAGACCGCCGTTTCATTGCGCAATGAAGGGCGCATCAATGATGAAGTGTTACGCAAACTGGAGCACGAACTGGATTTGAGCGAGACGCGTCTGGCGCTCAGCTAACGGCTTTCGTTGGGCCGGCAGTTTTCGGCGGCAGCGAGTGCTCAAGGCTTTCCTGCGTTAGAGGAAGTGTTGTAAAGCGCGACGAGCGAAGGTTGGGCAAAATCTGTTTATTAACGCTTGGCGGAAGTGCGCGAAGCATTTTTTTCAGCAGTGCGTCGGGCCGTCCCGGTGTGGCTCGGCGGAAACGTTGTGGAATTTCTCAGAACCAATCGCGTCTTCAGAATGTACTCGGTTCCTTCCGGCACTGGCGTTTCACGCTTCACTTCCTTGAGCAGGGCTTCAAACGCCAGCGTGGCCAATTCCGATTGCGACATCTGAACTGTCGTGAGCGGCGGAGTCAGGAACTCCGCCATGCGAATGTCGTCGAATCCGATGACCGACAAATCCTCGGGTACTTTGATCCCTAGTTCGAATGCTTCCCTCATCACACCGATTGCCGTCATATCATTCGAACAAAGAACCGCCGTGGGCCGCTGGCGCAGCGCTGCGAGCTTCGTCAAAGCCCGCTTGCCGCCCTCTAACCGGTGATCTCCTTCGACCAGAAACTCAGGCCTCACCGTTAGACCGATCTCGCGCATCGACGCTCGAAATGCATCTTTGCGCGCCATGGCGGACTTTAGCCGTAACGGTCCCGCAATGAATCCGATGCGTTCGTGCCGCAACGCCGCCAGATGTTGCACCGCCTGACGGATTCCATCAGCGTAGTCCACGCGAATATTGCTTACCCGCGGCGCCTTCGGGCCAATGTCGATAAAAACCAGCGGCAGGTTCCGGAAACGGAGATGCTCCAATAAATACTCTTCCATGCCGAACGTCAGGATCGCCACGCCATCCACACGGCCTTCGATCATTCTGCGAACTGCCAGTTCCATTCGCTTTGGATCGTGGATCGTTGACGTCAATAAGATCTCGTAGTGCTGTTCGACCGCCAGCGTTTCGAAGGTTTGTACGATTTCAGGGAAAAAGGGATTGGTGATTTCCGATACGATCAATCCAAATACCCGGCTGCGTCCAGACACCAGCGCGCGCGCTTGCCGATTGGGATAATACCCGAGCTCCGCGATGGCCTTCCAAACGCGTTTCGCCAACTGCGCATCGACGGTGGCCACCTGGTTGACGGTGCGTGATACTGTTGCGGTCGAGACTCTAGCTCGTCGCGCCACGTCACGAATATCCACAGAACCTCTTCCATTCCGCTTCGTACTGGTTTTTGCGTTCTCGAGTATACGCTATCTCAAGTTCTTTCCAACTCGCCGAGGCTTTCCAGTAATGCGCTTCTGTCTGTCCCCTAGGCTCTGCCGCGTGTTGGCCCACTGTCCTTCCGTATCACCGGTGACTGCGGCAGCAAGCCCGCTTGCAATACCTTGACTGGCGTGGTAAACGTTTACTTACTTTGCGCGTAGAGGTTGTCTTCTTTTCCGCGCCGTCGAGGGGACCCGTGCATGTGCAGACTGTCGGTCTCACCGGATCCGCCAAGCCATGCGAATTTCCCGACGACCGTTTTGAAACCTGGTCAGTTTATCGCTCAACCACGTCTTTCGTTTTTTGACTCGCGATTGATCTCGTTGGAAGATGATCAGGCTGAGCCGCGTCTTGGAGGCTCTAACGGGCCCAGGGAAGAGTAGAGGTTCCATGCTGCTGCCGAATTTGCGTGCGCAAGTGCTCGAAGCGAATCTTGACTTGGTTCGGAAAGGGCTGGTGCTTTCTACCTTCGGGAATGTCAGCGGTGTCGCCCGCGACGAAGGTTTGATTGTCATCAAGCCCAGCGGTGTACCGTACGACGAAATGAAGCCCGAGCACCTGGTTGTGACCGATCTGCACGGGAAGGTCGTCGAAGGTTCTTTGCGCCCGTCCTCCGATCTCCCGACGCATGCCGTTCTCTACCGTGCATTCTCCTCGATCGGTGGAATTGCGCACACGCATTCGGAGTACGCCACGGCCTGGGCGCAAGCTCGCAAGTCGATCCCTTGCTTGGGCACCACACATGCCGACTTTTTTCACGGCGCGATACCCGTCACGCAGCCCATGAGTGACGAAGCGATTGCTGGCGACTATGAAGCGAATACCGGAACCGCGATCATCGATGCGTTCAACAATGGATTGGATCCCGTGGCCGTTCCGGCGGTGCTCGTGGCGAACCACGGACCGTTTGCCTGGGGCCCGAACGCTCTGAAGGCGGCGGAAAACGCCTGGATGCTCGAAGCGGTGGCACGCGTCGCGTACTTTACGCTGGGCATTCATCCTCTCGCGAGCGGCGTTTCTCCCAGCTTATTGGATCGCCATTTCTTTCGGAAACACGGCAAGACTGCTTACTACGGCCAGGTGAGGGCCAAAGAATGATCCCATTGTTGGCTCTAGCCGCTGCGCCCCGGTTGGTGCATCTCTCGACGGTTGATCTGATCATTATTATTTTTTATTTTGCTTTGGTGCTGGCCATTGGCTTCTATCTGAAGGAGCAGGCCAACACTGGGGAAGATTTTTTCATGGCCGGCCGGGAGATGACCGCATGGATCGCCGGCCTCAGCTTTCTGTCCGCGAATCTGGGCTCGCTCGAGTTGATGGGTTGGGCTGGAGCGTCCTATCAATACGGCATTTTGGCGGCGCACTGGTATTGGATTGGCGCGATTCCCGCCATGCTGTTTCTCGGCCTGGTGATGATGCCGTTCTACTACATCAGCAAAACGCATTCCGTCCCCGGGTATCTCAAGCTGCGCTTCGGTGAATCCAGCCGCGCGCTGTCCTCCGTCAGCTTCGCGTTCATGACCGTGCTGATGAGCGGCATCAATATGTACTCGATGGCGCTGGTGCTGAAGATCGTTCTCGGCTGGGACATCAACTTCAGCATCTTGATCTCCTCGGTCACCGTGGCTATTTACGTTGCTCTGGGCGGTTTGCGTTCCGCCATTTTCAACGAAGTGCTGCAGTTCATCCTGATCTGGGCTGGCGCGCTGCTGATTCCGATTCTCGGCCTGATTGAAGCCGGCGGCTGGAACGGACTGAAAGCCCGCATCGCCACCAACGCTTCCGCCGAGTACACCCATCTGTGGAGCACCCTCGGCAAGTTTCAGGATAACCCCATGGGCATCCACTGGACCGGCATCGTCTTCGGGCTCGGCGCCATCATTTCCATGGGCTACTGGACGACGGACTTTCTCGTGGTGCAGCGGGTGCTCTCCGCCAAGGATCTGCGGGCCGCGAAAATGGCTCCGATCATCGGCGCGGGCTTCAAGATGTTCGTGCCGTTCATCGTGATTCTTCCCGGGCTGCTCGGTCTGGCGCTGCTGCCCATGAAGCTGATGCCGGAAGCGCAAGCGATTGCTACCGGCGGCCACAGCTACAACGAAGTTCTGCCCTTGATGCTGGCGCGCTACTGCGGCCCCGGCCTGCTCGGCCTGGGCATCACCGCGCTGATCGCCGGGTTCATGTCCGGCATGGCCGGCAACGTCAGCGCCTTCACCACCGTGTGGACTTACGACATTTATCGCGCGTTGATCAAGAAAGATGGTACGGATGCGCACTACGTCAGCATGGGCCGCTGGTCCACGGTGGTGGGCGTGGCGATTTCCATCGGCACCGCGTATCTGGTGATGGATTTCAAGAGCATCATGGACTATGTGCAGGCGCTCTTCAGCTTCTTCATCGCGCCGCTGTTCGCCACCGTGTTGCTCGGCATGCTCTGGAAGCGCGCCACTTCGGCCGGCGGGTTCTGGGGACTGCTGGCTGGCACCGGTTCGTCGGTCGGCATGTGGGCGTGGGTGAAGATGGACCCGACCGCGCTGCGTTACGTGGCGCTTTCGCCCTACGCGCGTGACATGGCCGAGAACATGTACCGCGCGCTGTGGTCCTGCCTGATCTGCGCGGTGGTTACCGTGCTCATCAGCATGGCTACTAAACCCAAGACGGACGTGGAACTGAAGGGTCTGGTCTACGGGGTAACCGACATTCCCGCGGAGACCTACGTCTCGACGCTGCACCGGCCGTGGTTCTGGGCGGTGGTGGTGGGAGTGATTTTCGTGGCTCTGAATATTATTTTCTGGTGAGGCGCTATGAAACGTGGCGGAGTGATTTCCATCTGGTTCTTCATCGGAACCTCGCTGCTGGTGAACGGGATCCTGATCTTCGGCGCGAGTGTGTACCAGCTTTTTAATCCACCGCAGCAGGAAGTGGTGCTCTACCGGCTGCACGCCGGGGTGTGGTGGGGCGCCATCCTGGCGATTGCGGGAGCGGTGTATTGCATCTACTACGCGCCCGGCAAGGGCCGTACTTAAAAGATTTCAGCAGTTCGCGGAGCTCATCATGGCCAGCAAGAAGAACATGACGATGGGGTTGATCGTAGGCAACCGGGGGTTTTTTCCGGATCATCTGGCAAAAACCGGCCGGGAAGAAATGCTGCAAGCGTTGCAGAGAGCGGGCTTCGAGGTGGTGGCGCTGACTCCGGAGCAGAGCAAGTACGGCGCGGTGGAAACGCACGAGGAAGCCAAGCGCTGCGCGGAACTGTTTCGCGCGAAGGCCGGGGTGATCGATGGCGTCGTCGTTACGCTGCCCAACTTTGGCGACGAACGGGCCATCGCCGACACCCTGCGCCTCGCCCGCCTCCACGTTCCTGTGCTCATTCAGGCCACGCCCGACACGCCCGGTAAAATGGGCATCACGCATCGCCGCGACAGCTTCTGCGGGAAAATGTCGGCCTGCAACAATCTCCGCCAGTACGGCATTCCGTATTCGCTCACTACCGTGCATACCGAAACGCCGGACTCGCCGGAATTTACGAGCGATCTTGCCTGGTTCGCCGCCGTGTGCCGGATCGTCAACGGCCTGCGCAACCTGCGCATCGGTTCGCTGGGCGCGCGGCCCACGGCGTTCAACACCGTGCGCTACAGCGAAAAGTTGCTGGAAGCCAGCGGCATCTCCGTCGAGACCCTGGATCTCTCTGAAGTGCTCGGCCGCATCAGCCGCATGAAAGACCACGACGAAGCCGCCGTCCAGAAGCTGCAGTCCATCCAGAAATACGTTTCCACTACCGATGTTCCCCAGGCGGCGCTGCTGAAAATGGCCAAGCTCGGCGCGGTGGTCGACGACTGGATGAAAGCCACCGACGTGCAAATCAGCGCGGTGCAGTGCTGGACGTCGCTGGAGGAAAATCTCGGGGTGGTGCCCTGCACGGTGATGAGCATGATGAGCGACTCGCTGCTTTCGAGCGCCTGCGAAGTGGACATCTGCGGGGTTCTCGGGATGCACGCGCTGCAACTTGCTTCGGAAACACCCAGCGCCCTGCTCGACTGGAACAATAATTACGGCTCCGACCCCAACAAGGCGGTGTGCTTCCACTGCAGCAATCTTCCCAAACACTTTTTCCGCGAAGTGAAAATGGACTACCAGGCCATCATCGCCGGCACCGTGGGCAAGGAAAATACCTTTGGCACCTGCGTTGGCCTGGTGAAATCGGGCGCCATGTCGTTCGCGCGGTTCTCCACCGACGACGTGCACGGCAGAATCCGCGGCTACAGCGGCAGCGGGCGCTTCACCGACGACCCCCTCGAAACTTTCGGCGGCGCCGGCGTCGTGGAAATCCCCCACCTGCAGAAACTTCTCCGCTACATCTGCGAAAACGGCTTCGAGCACCACGTCGCCGCCAACTTCTCCTCCGTGGCTCCCGCCCTCCACGAAGCCACTACCCGCTACCTCGGCTGGGATATGTACGCCCACTCGGCATAAGTAGACTCGTTCACAAGGACTACTCTCATGGCCATCGTAGCAGGCGTCGATTTCGGTACTCTCAGCGTCAGGGTTTCCATCGTGGACAGCGAACGGGGCCTACTGGCAACCGCGCTGGGCGAGTACCCGCTGCACCGCAAACGGGAAGATCCGGAATACGCGACGCAGAGTCACGAAGATCAGATGCGCGCTTTGGCCGCCGCCACTCGCGAGGCGGTCCAAAAAGCCCGTATCTCGGGCGATCAAGTGGAAGCTCTCGCTGTTGACACCACCGGCTCCTCTGTGATTCCCGTCGACGAAAACCTGCAACCTCTCAACGAATACTATCTTTGGTGCGACCACCGCGCGAAAGCCGAAGCCGCCGAAATTACCGAAGCAGCTCACCGCGAAAAACTTCCCGCGATCGACTGGTGCGGCGGCGTGTATTCCTCCGAGTGGGGCTTCTCGAAACTTCTGCATTGGTTGCGCCACAATCCCGACAAGCGCGCGAAATTCGCTTCCGCTTTCGAACACTGCGACATGGCCGCCGCCACGCTCTGTGGCATCAGCGATCCACGGAAAGTGAAGCGCAGTATTTGCGCCATGGGCCACAAGTGGCTGTGGAATCCGAAGCTCGGCGGTCTGCCTCCAGAGGAATTCCTGGTTAAGGTTGATCCTTTGTTCGCAGGCGTAAGAGAAAAACTCCAGGGTGAATACGCCACGTCCGATCAAATCGCCGGCAGACTTTCCCCGTTCTGGGCCGAGCAGCTGGGATTGAAACCCGGTATACCCATTCCGGTTGGCGCGTTTGATGCCCATTGGGATGCCATCGGTGCCGGCTGTCGCACCGACGACATGGTCAACGTGATCGGGACCTCCACCTGTATCATTGGCATCACTCCGGCGGTCAATCTGGTGCCAGGAGTCTGTGGTGTTGTTCAAGGCAGCGTCCATCCGCAACGCACCGGCATTGAAGCAGGTCTCTCTGCGGTCGGGGACATCTTTAGCGCCATTGCCAAGCGTGCTGGCACGGATGTCGCGGCACTGAGCCAGGGCCTCGAACACTATCGCGCCGGACAGACCGGTCTATTGCGCATGACCTGGGACAACGGCGACCGCACGGTTCTCGTTAATCCCAACTTGCGCGGCATCACACTCGGTTGGAACTTGCAGCACACGGCGCAAGACGAATTGTTCGCCGCTATCGAGGGCACCGCTCTTCATACTCGAATCATTCTGGATCGCATGGCCGAACATGGCGTCAACATCAAGCGGGTAATCAATGCCGGCGGAATTCCTCAGAAAAACAATGTTCTGAATCAGGTCTATGCAAACGTTTTGGGCAGGCCGGTGCTTGTGCCCAGCAAGAGTGTGGTCAGTTTAGGGTCAGCCATTTTCGCCTTTCTGGTGGCTGGCACTTTCCAGACCGTGGACCAGGCGCAGGATAAAATCTGTCCGGAGCATACGGTCTTTACGCCGCAGCCTGCCGCGCAAAAAACCTACGACGCCCTGTACGCTCTGTACCGAAAGCTCTATTTCGCGTTTGGGAGTCCCAGTGACGCGAAGTTCGGTGACGTTTTGCCGAGCTTGATCAATTTAGCTGGCGAAGCGGGTCCAGCTTCCTGAGTCCGGCTGCTTAATTCCTGATTTTGCCACCCGCACCGCTCGAATGGTTTAGCAGTTCGGAGGTTAACATGACCGATAATTCCAAGATCTCGCGGCGCACCTTTGTGGGTTCGGCGATCTCTACCGCCGCAGTCAGCTCCATTCCTCTACAGAACCTGATGGCCTTCTCGCGCCAAGGCGGGTCCAGTCCCGCATCCTCCCATTGGAAAGATGAAGGCGTCCTTTACGTTGACAAGTCGCCGTACGCCAAACTGCACAGCGTTCCCGTGCACGCGGTCACCATCTCTGCAGGATTTTGGGGCGCGCGCCGCGAGATCAACGTCGACAAAAGCATTCCTTCGATGGAGCAACTGCTCGAAGCCAACGGCCGGATGAATAATTTCCTGCGCCTCGTTGGAAAGAGCGACGCTCCCCAGCACGGGCCCGTCTTCTCAGACTCCGACGTCTACAAGTGGACGGAAGCCGTCGGTTTCGCGCTGCAGTCTGGAGATATTCCAGCGTTACACGCCAAGGCAGACGCCGTAATTAAAGAGGTGGTCGCGGTCCAGGAACCGAGCGGCTATTTGAACACCTATTATGTTGCGGACCGCGCGAAAGAGCGCATGACGCCCGAGGTTCAACGCTGGGGCCACGAACTCTACAATCTCGGCCACATGATCCAGGGTGCCATTGCGTTTTATCGCGCCACCGGCGATCGCACCTTGCTGGACGCGTGTATTCGCTTTGTCGACGGTTATCTTCTTCCTAACTTCGGTCCGGGGTCCGACAAAAAGCCCATCTTCTCTGGACATCCGGAAATTGAACTGGCGCTCGTTGAGCTCTACCGCACCACGGGCGATAAAAGGTATCTGACGCTGGCCGGGTATATCTTGCAGGGCGACGACCGTATAAAGATCTCGCAAAACGGCTACGTTTATCACTTCTGCGGGATTCCTTTCACTTCGCGCACTCATCTCGAAGGCCATGCGGTCCGCGCCATGTATGCATGCTGCGGCGCCACAGACTACTACATGGAGACCGGAGACCCGTCTTACCTCAAGACCCTCAACGTTCTGTGGAACGATCTGGTAACCAGCCAGATGTACGTGACCGGCGGCGTGGGCGCGCGCAGCGATGGCGAAGCTTTTGGCGATGCCTATGAGCTTCCGAATTTCACCGCCTACGGCGAGAGTTGCGCCGCGATCGGCAACATGATGTGGAATTGGCGCATGCTTACGGCTACCGGCGAAGCCAAGTATGCCGACGTCATCGAGCGCGCCTTATACAACGGCATCAATTCAGGCATGTCTCTCGACGGCACTCTCTATTGTTATCGCAACCCGCTGGCCTTCGATCCCTCCAACGGAGACCATATTCGCAATCCTTGGTACGACGTGACTTGCTGCCCGCCCAACCTCGAGCGCACTTTCGCTTCTTTGCCGGGCTACTTTTACAGCACCAGTAAAGACGGAATCTATCTCCATCTCTACGATAACTCGGTGCTCGATTGGCATCTCGAAGATGGCACCGCCCTCGAGATCACGCAAAAAACAAATTATCCGTGGACGGACGCCGCGGAAATCAGCGTCACGCCCGCCAAACCCACGGACTTCACCTTTTACGTTCGTATTCCAGGATGGTCGGAGAGCACGCAAGTCACAATCAACGGCAGTCCAGTTTCCGGAGTCGCGGCCGGGCAATACCTGGCCATGAACCGACGTTGGTCGCCCGGTGATGTTGTCAGCGTGAAGTTCAACATGACCCCGCAAGTGGTTGAAGCCAACCCTCGCGTCGTCGACGATTACGGGCGTGCGGCAGTACAACGTGGCCCGCTGGTATACTGTCTCGAACAGCTCGATCAGCCGGAAGATGCGCCGCTCTACGGCGTTTCTCTGGATTTGCGGAAAGAGCAATCGGCGCAGTTTCACGATGAGTTCCAGAAGGATCTGCTGGGCGGCATCGTGACGCTGACGCACGTGGGCACGGCGAGCGAGAAGCCCGATTCCGGCGATAAGCTCTACTATCGGTTCTCCGGAAGCACGACCCCGGTTCGTCCCGTGGTTCTCAAGTTCATCCCTTACTATGCTTGGGCGAACCGCGCCGCCACACCTATGCAGGTTTGGACGCCGATTCTTCGGGCCTAGAGGAATTCACCGCGGATGCGGGCGAGTCGATGAGCTGGGGCTAACCGCCGAAGATGGCTTGGCAAATCTAGCCGCGTCGACGGGCACAAGCAGGGCACAGTCGAAGCATCCCGAGAGTTCGCAGGAGCAAATCTACTGCGAGATTGCGGGTTTTTGGCCTTTCAAAACTTCCACCCAATTCTCACAATTCAATATAAAATCATGGCGTAAGCCTTCATGGGGCTCGTAGCTCAGCGGTTAGAGCAGCGGACTCATAATGGAACTCTGGGCAATCTAAACAGACGACTTACATTGGGGATCAATAATATAAATGCCCGTCGAGGCCCGTCCTTACCCATCATCTCCGAACGAACAACGCAAAAACAACGCAAAATAAATCTATCGGAGCTCTTATGCCTTACGATTCCTATGGATCCCGATAATCTTTGAGCGGAGCTATATCGAAGTAGCAACCCTTCGGTTAACAGTTGCGGCGCGCAACTTTACGATAGAGCAGGATGGTTTGCTATCTTCTTGAATCTCCGCGTCAGTAGCGGTGATTCTCGCCACCGACATCTCACAACGTAATGAACTAAGACATTAGAGAGGGAATGGCCAGATAATCCCTTGCCGTTACCTGTTCGTGTGATCAGCTATTTCTTTCGGCAATCACCTGTCGCTCTACCTGGTGTCCCTGATTCTTTTGTACGTACGATGGGAGAAGTCAGGAGACTTCAGGAGACGTATCTATGAAGAACTTCATTAGAGCTGTACTGCTGATCGCAATGCTGTTGGTTATGGCGAAAGCAAGCAAAGCACAGGTTTCCGTTGGCATCATGATTGGGGTGCCACCTCCTCCTCGCGTGGCTGTCGTTGTCCCCGCGAGGCCAGAACCTGCGAGCGTGTGGGTGGAAGGCTACTGGTATCCAGTGGGCAATCATTACAAATGGCACGGAGGCTATTGGACTCGACCGCCGTACGAGGGAGCGCACTGGGTTGCGCCACACCACGACGGCCAACGTTATTTTGCGGGCCACTGGGACGGAGACCACGGCCGTGTTGAACACGATCATCACTCGGATCACCATCGAGACCGCGATTACCACGATCATGATCGATACGAAGCTCGCGATCATGACCGAGACGACAGATAGATAGTTGGTGTTCTGCCCTACATGAATTTTGGGCGGAGGGTGCCATCAATACTCTCTGCCTTGAGAATTTCTTTAAGTTGCGACAGGCAACTCATATTGCAGTCGATGAGGCCCGCCGGAAGCAAAGGGCAATCGACAATTTTCCACGAAGTCCAATGCCCGTCGGCCATTCGCCACCTCGACGCAGTTACCTGGGCTGCCAGCTTTTGATTCGGACAACGCACTGCGTGTATCCGGTCGCTGCAGAGTGTCGCAGGATTCTTACGAGGAGGGTTTTCATTCATACCTCACCTCCTTATGTTGGCAGGAAAAGGGGGCCCGGGTTATTCGCACTGTCCACCTTCCACCGGGCCCCTGAGGCGCCTATTCGCACCTAATCCGCGATACAAGTCGCGGCATCTCCTTCAGCGCGCTACGGCGGCCCAAAAACTCAACAAGACCAGGACTCCGAATAGAATCGCCAGTGTCATAGTAATCTCGATGCTGTGGGCACTCAATTTGTCCTGGGCGGAGACGAGTGCGCTGTGTGCAGAAATGTGGGGAAAGTGCGGAACGTGAATTGGATGCAAGCTTCTCATCGCGCCCTCCAAACGGGTTGTCTGAAGAACCGTTTTCCCAACCTGTTGATGCCACGATGCACGCGGCGCGTCAAGGACGGTCATCACGAGGATCTAACCTGTCTCTGGGCAACTGTTCTTAACGTCATTCAAGACCAGAGGCAGCTCTCTGATTAAGGCAAATCGGAAGTTACTCACTATGTAGACTTAGGGATGGACGAATGCTCTTCAAAAAGAAATAGAATCGTTCACTTCTTGGTGATTTCGAGGATCACTATTCCTTCGCTCAGCCGACCAGAGACGTCGGTAATCCTGAACGTGATCTCGTATCGGCCTGACGGGACTTCCGTATTCGTCACGTGTATTCCCTCCGCATTTACAAACGGGCGCACTTTGTCGGTGATGTCGCGCTCTCCACGGAATTTCTGCAAGATCCACTTTTGCGCAATTACCTGTATGGATTTCGGATCGGGTTGGGAATCATGTGGAAGAAAACGAACAAATAATTCGAAGGGAGATTTGACTACATCAAGTTTAGGTTGAATGATCTCTAGGCCAGGCCCAGCGGATTTTGACATCTTAAGCGTAGGCATCGCCAACGGCCTTAGAGTGTCTGCGCCCAAGCCTTTGTGTCGGCCTGGCTCATTTTTCTCTGCCTCTTTTGTCACAGATTCCCAAAATTTTACGTCGTCGGGACCAATCAGGACGGTTGAAGGCATATGGCTTTCTTGGGCAGCACTCGCACCTGACATGCTCAAACAGATAGGCAGAACAGATAAAGTGGTCCAAGTGGCAGAAATCGCCAAATATAGATGCCGCGACCGTCTCATGGCTGGCCTCCCCGGTTGACTTCACAAAAGTCAAAGTCGGCACGAACTCGTTTGCCGGATTTGAGTTTGGGAACGACATACGTACGTTCTAGGCATCCGTACCCGTTCCATTACACTAAGGAAAATGTTTGAGCCAGCTTCCAAATGTTTCGGATTTCTATTCTCAATCATGCCCTGAAACTGTCTGGCAACATTCAATCAGATTGCCCGCCCTTTGCGTTCGTTGTCTCACCATCTACTCTAAACTGAAACAAAACCTTAGGATCTATGTTCGCCCGCAAAGATGGTTTCAAAACCTCAGGGGTCGACTCGCTTGCTATCCTTTTCGATTGAGCTCAGAAGATCATTTGCAATTTTCTCGGCAATTTGACTGCTAGCACTACTTCCCCAATCAGGAGCGCGACTTTCACCACTCCATAGAATATGCCCTCCCTGCGTATCGAGTCGAAAAGTAGCTGTAGAGGCAATGCCGTAAACGTCTTCCGTCACAACTCCGTTAAGCACCGCATCAGCTTGACCTAGATCATCCACCAGATTGAGTCGGTCCGATTTCGCCAAGCGATTAATCAATTTCTCACGGACTATGAGAGCGGCCCGTGTTTGACCGAATGACGCAAACGCGATTGATTTGACTTCACCAAGCCGTTGAACCGCCCCACTGCTTGCGGTTTCTTTGACATTCGGTTTATCAGCAAGCTTTCTCGGCGAAGAGGCAGAGAGAAGCGGCTTCACGACATTAATGGGGACTGCGAAATTCAAATTTTGTCCTCCGACCATTTCTGCAGTCGTTATACCGATGAGTTCGCCGCCCATGTTCAGGAGTGCCCCTCCACTACTTCCGGGAGAAATCGGAGCAGTCGTTTGGAAGAGGCGCTGATTTTCGTCCTTCAGTTCCCTGATCGAACTGATGATGCCATTTGAGACCGTGGCTTCGAGGGAGAGGGGACTCCCAATACACACGACTTCTTCCCCAACTTGGACCTTATCCGAGTCTCCCAGAGCAACAGTTGGAAAATCGCTTCCAAACACCTTTAACACCGCGATGTCCTTCGCCATGTCAGTCGCTAGCACGCCCTCGATAAAGAAGAAAGCACCATTTGGGAATTTAATTACTGCGGAACTCGCACCGTCGATCACATGGTAGTTTGTAATGACCTTTCCATCGTTGCTAACGACTACGCCGCTGCCCTGTCCAATCTCTCTGCCACTCGCATTAGAGACTACGATCAGGAAGACAGCTTTCTGGGCATCATGGGAGATAGTCGCAATATCCTTCTTAGTCTCATGTGTTTGATCTTGCAAGACGGGTATATTCTGCATGTGCGTTTTCGTCAGGTTATCTGGACGAAGGGTTGGAATACTGAGAAGAACGAGAACCAGCAGCAAGGAAAACATCTCGCATCTCCATTATCTACATCTGCAAATTGCTTTTAGCTGAGCGTGGAATTTCACATTACCACAGTCTCACCCCGATGGTGGTCGAAAAAGTCTATGGCTAATGGAAAAAGTCTAAGCGAGCGTGTCCTTCTTGGATTTCTTGAGTAGCTCCAAGTTCCTCTCTAATTCCACTGCAGCTCCTGATTAACCGGAAATGTGGTGGCTAGTACCCAGAAGTTCGGAGTAGGCGTTACGCTGCCTTAAATCCCTGGTGAGGGTCTCAGTGCCATCAGCTGCAACTGCTATACTCGTTCTTCTTTGGTGAACGATTCATGACGAACGAACTACCAAAACACATAAGACTTCTGCTGGCTCAGAACGCAGACCGAGTTTTAATTGCCCGGAGGTTGGCGGCGGTAATGAAAGTGGGCGAAAGGGATTTTTCCAGGATTTCTACAGAAGATCGGTATCGCGGAGATGCGGCGCGTTGGGGTAGATAAGAGACTGTGAATGTGACGACGGCAGCAAATGGCCGGCGATGGTTTTCTCCAGAAGTACCGGTTAAGACAAAACGGTCGCGTTGGCTGATGGTATTGTTGGGACTTGTGCTGGTGGGAGGCATTGGCGCGGTTACAGTGTTGGTGCGGCACTGGCCTTATTCTGAAGCGCGAGTGGTGCCGGGACTTCAACACATATTCAAAACTACTGTGACCATCGGGCAATATCGACGATTTTATTTTCCCCACCCTGGATGCGAGTTGGAGATGGTGCGCTTAGAACGTCCGACGAAGGTTGGGCGCGAGAAGCCACTGGCGACCGCGCAGAATATCCGAATCACGGGACGCTATATCGATTTGCTGTTCCGGCCATATCATTTGGCAAGGATCGAAGTGAATGGATTGCGCGTTCGAATACCGGCGCCAGGGGAGCCCAAGAATTGGAATAAAGGTACAGACGAGAACGACACGAATTCGACGGTTTCGGTGGGAAGGGTGATAACAGATGGGACAGTACTTGAGATTGAAAAAGAAAAAGGCGAGCTGCCGTTGAAATTTGAAATTCACAAGTTGCTACTGGATTCGGTAGCGGCCCACGAGCCGATGGACTATGAGGTAAGCATGAGTATTCCTGACCCGCCGGGAGAGCTGGAATCAAAGGGACAATTTGGGCCTGTTGGGAAGACGGGTGAAATTGGGAAGATACCATTGAGTGGAAGTGTGAAGCTGAGCGGCGCAAAACTGTATAAATATGCGGGGCTGGGGGGCACGATCCAGTCGGAGGAACGATTCGGCGGGACTCTGGAACAAGTGGAGGTGACGGGGAAGGCGAGCGCACCAGATTTTGAGCTGGTGTCGGCGGGACACAAGGTTGAGATGGGAACACAATTTGACGTGACCGTAAATGCGATTAAAGGTGAGGCGCAACTGAAAGGTGTGGTAGGCCGTGTAGGGAAAACCACGATTCACGTGCGGGGTAGGGTCGCGGAAAATGCGAAGACTGAGCACCGCGAGGCATCACTGGACTTCTCTATCACGAATGGCCGGGCGGAGGATCTGCTTTGGGTGTTCAGCGGAGCTAGTAAGCCGGCGATGATTGGGCCAGCAGTTTGTTCGGGGCATGTGCGGATGAGGAAATTTGGTAACGGCTTTCTGAATGCATTAGAGGCGAATGGGAAATTCCAAGTGCAGGACGGACATTTTCAGAAAATGATGCAGATGAAAACGAATGTGTTGAGCGCGCGAGCACAAGGCAAGAAGATCAAGGCCGTAAATGATGCACCGGAAGTGGCAGTAGAAAATCTATCGAGCGACATAAAGATTGAGAATGGAGTGGCAAACTTGACGAGCACCTATTTCCAGGTGCCTGGGGCACGCGCACGCGTGGAAGGCACCTACAAACTCGAGAACGCACAGGTGGATTTGCATGGAAATTTGTGGACGGATGCGTCGCTTTCGGACAATACCATCGGGATCAAGACGGTGTTGCTGGAACCGTTGGATCCGCTATTTCGGCGGAAACACGCTGGGGCGATGCTGGGCGTATCAATGACGGGAGACATCCATTCGCCGACAATTGGAACGGTGTTGACGAAGAAAAAGGCACCGTGGGGCAAACAGCATAACTCGAATAAATAAGCCTTAATTACCGGTTTTCTGCATCCAATAATAAAGGCCGGCTCTCACTCGTCAGCATAGCAAGCCAACTTTAGGAGCAGCAGAAAAATGAATCGAAGAGAGTTGCTCAAGCTCGCCGCAGGAGCAGCCGCGGGTGAGCTCGCCGCGCTGGCTATGCACGGCTGCGGCGGAGGTGTGGGAGTATCAACCGGCACCCCGTCGCCAGTTCCGGTGGGAGGTGCCTGCTCGAAGATCAACGACATCGAGCACGTGGTGATTTTCATTCAGGAAAATCGGTCGTTCGATCATTACTTTGGGAGCTATCGAGGCGTCCGGGGATTCTCTGACAATAGTGGCGCGTTTCAGCAGCCAGATTCTGCCAACACGAGTAACGCTCCGATTGGCTACCTGCTGCCATTCCACCTTGACACGTCGACGACGAATGCGGCGTGCACGCACGACATCTCTCACGATTGGGTGCCGCAACATAAAAGCTGGGATAACGGGGCGATGGACGGGTTTGTTAATTCACGACTGCCTACCAGTGCGAATGACGCGGTTTTAAGCATGGGTTACTACACGAGGGCCGATCTGCCTTACTACTACGCGCTCGCGGACGCATTTACCATTTGCGACAACTATTTTTGTTCCGTCATGGGACCGACGGATCCGAATCGGCTATACACAATGGCGGCGTCACTCGATCCTGATGGCAAGGCCGGCGGGCCGATTTTGCAAACGGTGTTGACCAATCGAACTGCGATGTACGGAAAATTGACGTACACGACCATGCCGGAACAGTCGCAGGCACGCGGTATTTCCTGGAAGGTCTACTCTTCCCCGGACGAAAGTATCGCGGAGGAATTTTGTCGGACAACGTGCTTTCGTACTTTCAGAATTACCAGAATTCCGGTTCCGTGCTGCATCAGAACGCTTTTGGACCGCAATTCCCGGTCGATTTTATTTCAGACATCGCGTCAGGTAATTTGCCGCAGGTGTCTTGGATAATTGGCTCGGTGGTGACGTCGGATCATCCGCCCGCGCCTTCGGTGTTCGGTGAGGATGTTTTGTCGTTGATCGTGAACGCGCTTGCAGCCAATCCGACTTTGTGGGCAAAGACGGTTTTGTTCCTCACGTTCGATGAGAACGGCGGCTTCTTTGATCATGTAGCGCCGCCCACGGCGCTTCCAGAACCCCGGGAGAATACGTGACGGCGCCCGCGGTGCCGGATCCCACAGTGGCCGGGAGTCCCGCGATTAGCGGACCCATTGGTTTGGATTCCGCGTGCCTATGCTGATCATTTCGCCGTTCAGTCGAGGAGGGTTCGTATCTTCGGACTTGTTTGATCACACTTCGGTACTGCGGTTTTTGGAAACGCGTTTCGGGGCTGAAGTGCCAAACCTGAGCGCGTGGCGGCGCTCCGAAGTGAGCGATTTAACGAGCGCGCTGAATTTCAAAGCACCGGACACCTCCATCCCAAGCCTGCCAGGTACAACTCAACCCACTTTGCAGATCGTTCAGGAATGCGTGAATAACCTTGCGGGAACAACACCCTACACCGTTCCTTTCCCGCAGATCATGCCCACACAAAACTGGAATCGCGCCTAAGCCCAGCGGCACCTGTTAGTGGTGTTTGGCAAATGGCAGATTGTCAAAGAGTAGAATGTGGTCTGAGTTGTTGGATGGACCCGAGGAACGATTCCCAACGATAAATCTTAACAGCGTGGCAATGGTGTCGGAGTGAACCTTCTGATCCGGCTACAGAAATGTGGTCATCCCAACTGATGCCGTGGGACCAAAGCTACTCTTTTAGCGATACTGGGTCAGACTCATTCTTCGGCGGGTCTTGTTCAAGAGAGCGAACCTTCGCTCCCGGCTGCTGGGATTCCAACCTTACCTTCGCGCACGATCTCTTTGGCACTCAGGTCGCGCCTATAGAGTTTCTTATTTGCGCTTCCATCCGAACGCAACGTCAGAACCCTCCAGGGAAATTCCGGCAAACAATCCGCGTGCCCGGGAATAGGTGAGAACTTCCGCCCTCATTACGATGTCTGTATCCGCTGCGGCTGTGCGCCCTTTTGGACCTGCTGCCGGCGGACGCGTCGGCACCCGACTTCACCTTGCTGCCCAGGATCGAGTTTGCCCCCTTCGGATTCATCACAAGCAGGACAAAGTCAGTTGCTTCACCGCCGATCTGAAAACCTATATTAGCCCCTTCCAACGCGAACAGTGCTGGAGCGCTCCAATGGCCCGTAAAGTGTTCGCCTGTCCGGCAGGTAATCGCACCGCGGCCGAAATCGCCGCCAACTCCAAAGGCAAACTTTGGGACCAACGGTATAACGATGACGCACTCGGCCTTATTCAGAAGATCCTTGGGTATGCCGTCGGGGATATGCCAGCTGATCTCCTTAAATACTTGGCCGCAGGCTGCGATTCGTTTTTGCTCGCGGCTTTCACTTGCTGCGAATACCGGACTTGCCAAAAGAATACTGATAGCAATGGCGCAGAATTTTCTCGTCATACGATTCTCCAAGAGGCCGAGAGTAGAAGGAAAAAATGTCGACTACGATGTTTGTCTTGCGATTCAGAAGCACAATATGGC
>CAVWYZ010000014.1:0-1039083 GCA_963759275.1 Candidatus Acidiferrales bacterium
TCCGTCTTTTAGGCCGCTGTTGATTTGCGTTCGGCCATTGCCGCCTTGCCCTAGTGTCACCAAACGCCGCGCGAACTGGTTCGATCCCGTTTGCACGTACACGAACGGTTGGTTTTCCGTGTCGCGCAAAACCGCGGCGTCCGGTACCGTGATGGCGTCAGGGATGGACCCGGCATTCATGAGCGCGGTCACATACATATCCTTTTTCAGTTTCTTCTCGTGGTTCTCGGCGACGATGCGCGCTTGCAGCGTTCGCGTGTTCGGATCCAGTGCCGGAGCAATGTACGAAATCTTGCCGTGGAACAGTCCGGGATACGCGTCGGTGTTGATCTCCACGGGGTTGCCAACGTGCACGTACGGCAGATCGCTCTGGTAAATGTTCACAAGAATCCAGACCGTATTCGTATTCGAAATCGTGAAGCATTGCGTAGCGCCCGCTTGTAGCAGTTGGCCCGGGCCCACCAGCCGTTCCACGATTTCTCCCGATACCGGAGCAAGAATCGGAATCTCCGCGGTCGATTGCGCCGGATTCTTCAAGACACCATCCGGATCCTTCAGTCCCAATGCTCGTAGCGCATCTGCCGACGATTCCATGTCCGCATGGGCCTGCGTGCGATTGGATTCCGCCTGTTGCAAATCGGCTTCGGCGATGGCGCCATGTGCGAAAAGGTCTTGTGCTCGCGCATAAAGTTTGTCCGAAAGCGCATACGCGTCACGAGACTTCAGATAAGATGATCGTGCCGAGGAGTAATCCGGGCTCGTTACGGCAAGAAGAGGCTGGCCGGCGTGTACCATTTGCCCTGGCGTCACGAAAATCTCTCGAACCGGCCCGCCAATCGCCGCAAACACCGGCGTGGTTTCCAGCGCATTGAACGCGACCGTTCCAGACAAGCGAAGCACGTGCGGCAGGGGACTCTTTTCCACCGGTACGACTTGAACGTGTGCCAATTGCTCCGGCGGTACGGTGAACAGCTCTGCGGTGTCTGCCTTGCTCGTGGATCCCGTGAACGAGGTCATGCTGGATTCCGCTTCGCCGGGTCCAGAGTTGCAGCCCCATAACCCGGCGGCGCCTGCAACCATCACACACCAGAGAAGACTGGCTCGTTTTCGTGACAAACGCTTCATGGCAGGTTCCTCGTTCCTACGGCTTCGCGCATCTGTTCCAGCGCCAGCATGTAGTTCGCTAGCGCCTGCCGGTAGGCAAGTTGATTCGCGCGATAGGTGCGCTCTGAATCGAGATAGTCCAGAAGACTGGCGGCGCCTTTGCGATAGGCGTATTCGCTGATGTCGCGGGACTGCTTCGCTTGATCGACATATCCGCCTTGATACAGCTGGATGATTTCATCGTTGG
This sequence comes from Candidatus Acidiferrales bacterium, assembly GCA_963759275.1. Classification (GTDB taxonomy): domain Bacteria; phylum Acidobacteriota; class Terriglobia; order Acidiferrales; family UBA7541; genus Acidiferrum. The sequence goes on from CAVWYZ010000014.1 coordinate 1,352, forward strand.
TGCGTAGATTCTCGTACGCCTGCACCACATCCGTGGAAACCTGCTGCGCCGTCTCGCTGGCCTGCTGCTGCGCCTGTGTCACCGCGTATCCCGCGCGTTGGATTTCTCCCTGGTTGCGGTTGAAAATCGGCAGCGGCATGTTGTAGTAGAAAGCACCCGTGTTCACACCCGCCGTGTGCGTGTAGTTGAACGTTCCCGTCACGTCCATCTTGCCGTTGGCCTTCTGCAGCGCCAATTGGCTCTCCGCCGCGGTCACGCCTTGCTGCGCAGCGCGCAAATCGGGGCGGTTGATCGCCGCCAGAGTCTTCAGCCCGTTCACGTCTCCATGGACCGGTTGATACTCCAGCGTCCCCTGCACGTCGTAATCGTCGGGCACCGATTCGAATCCAAGAAACTGACGAAGCACCGCCAAGGCCTGCACCTTCGCCAATTTCGCCGCCGAAACATCCGTTTGGAATTGCAGCAACTGCAGCTTGATCTTCAGGAAATCGCCTTCGCTCATGTCCCCCACGCGAAAGCGCTCGTTGCTGATGCCCACCGTTTTCTGGAAGCTATCCAGATCCTTCTGCGCGAATTCCAATGTCGATTCCGCCAGCAGCACATCCACGAATTGCTGCCCAACATTGAACACCAGTTGCCGCTCGGTGTCGGACACCTGCGAACGTACCACCGCGGTTTGGTCGCGGGCCGCTTGCAGCCGGTGCTGGCGCTTCTTCCCACGTTCGAACAGATAGCCGACACCGGCGTCGAACTGCGCGCTCTGGTCGATGTAGTCTGAGCTGAATTGACTCGGCTGGAAAATGGGAAGGAACTGCGCGTCCAGGCCGAGGGTCGGATTCGGCCGGAGGTTCGCTGTGATTTCTTCAGCCTGACTCTGCTGAATCGTCGTACGCATCGCCTGCAGCGCGTGGTTGTGCAGCAGCGCCATGCGAATCGCGTCATCCAGCGTGATCTGCGCCGGCGCCGACGAATTCGTGGCCGCTTGCGGCGCAGTCGATGTCCCCGGCGGGTTCGACTGGCCGGTAGCAAGCGCCGCAAAGCCCAGTACGGCCGCGGCCAACAAAATCCCTTTCCTCAATTGATAACTCCCGATGCGTGCCTCGTTCGAGGGACGCGTACCCTGTTATTTCCGAATTGGAGGATTACGGCGTTAGCAGGCGATCGGGGGAGCTCTGGGGGTTATATTGCGGGAAATTGCCTGACACACAGGAGGCAGAGAAGTCAGAATTTCCAGCCGGTGAACGGATCCGCCGAGGGCAAAGACCAAAGCGCAGGCGGCGATGGCAGCCCCTACCACGTGACACACCGGGCACGGATGGGAATCAAAGGTCCCGGAATTCAGATCGACACAATAATAGCGGTGCAGTTGCGCGGCCAGGAAGAAAGCTGCGAGGATTAACGCAAAAACGAAAATTCGTTTCGAATTAGTTGCCAATCTTTTTCCGAATTCCCTGATACTTCCAAGTGGGACAATAGTACACCCGACCCACGCGCGCCGATGAAACAATAAAAGCGCACCTCCCGATAGCGCATTACCCTGGATTCCACGCAGCGGTAATGGTCCACAACGGCGAGACCGGGCATGCACCGGGCGTCCAAGGGCCAGCCAGCCCCTTAAAATCTGATGTCCAAACCGGTTGACGGGTTTTCCACACCTAGTTCGGATTAGTGCCGGATTTCCACCTCGTAGCCAACCACCGTGCCGGATTCGTCGCGGATGGGCTCAATCTTACCGATGGAAAATCGCCCGTCGCTCAACGCGGGCCGGTACTTCTGCAGGGCATTGTGTAGATCATTCTGCAGTGCCGGAGTACGTTCCGGGGGCGCTAAAATCCGCGCATCAATCTTGTACACTTCGGTCTCGCCTGATTTCGAAACCAACTCCACTTGCGTGGAATTCATCGGCAGGCCTACCTGCGGCTGGTCATGAAACCACCGCGTCGGGGTTGCCAGCACAAACACCAAAATGAGGATGACCGCTACGTCGTATTGCCAGGTGCCTCGCTCATAGGCCCAGAAGAAAATTCGGTTCGCGATGTGACCGAGGCCGGGCATGTTAGTCGGCGGGAATGCCATCAACGATAATGCCGTCGCGCATGTGTACCACGCGATCGAAATAAACCGTGGCTTCAGGATTGTGCGTGATCATTACAATCGTCTGCCCCAGGTCCTTGTTCAACCGCCGCAGCATTTCCAGTACGACTTCCGAATTCTTGGTATCGAGATTACCCGTCGGCTCATCCGCCAGCAGAATTTTCGGCTCATTGATGATGGCCCGGGCAATCGCCACGCGCTGCTGTTCGCCCCCCGACATTTCCGTAGGCCGGTGATGCAGGCGGCCGTCCAGACCCAGCATCTTGGTCACCACGTCGAAACGGTGCGGATCGAATCCGTCGCCGTGTATGTATTGCGCGATCGCGATGTTTCCTTGCGCGGAAAGCGCGGGCAGAAGATTAAACCGTTGAAACACGAAGCCGATCTTATGGCGGCGCAACTTAGTGCGCTCCGCGTCGGTCATCAGCGAAAGATCGTTGCCGTCTACATAAACTGTGCCTCGCGATGCTTGCGCCAACCCGCCGATTACATAGAGCAGCGACGACTTCCCGCAGCCCGAAGGACCCATCACCGCCACCGATTCTCCTGGCAGCACGTCGAAATTGACGCCACGCAGCGCCGGCACTTCGACCTTTCCCGCATGATACAGCTTCCAAAGATTCTCGGTTTTAAGTATCGGCTCCAAAGTTTTCAGCTCGGGTTCCGTCGAGTTTTGCGTCTGCGACTGTATTCTAACCGTGATTGACATAGGTGGCTAGGTTAGCGCCGCTCCTTTTCAGTCATATGCCAGAGCCTGTACCGCATCTTTGCGGCTGGCCACCCAGGCGGGATAGCTCGCGCCAATCAAAGCACCCACAAGGGCAATCAGGCCGGCCCGGAGAATCCATCCGGGGGTAATCAAAATCGAAAGAGTCGGGAAAATCGTCAGAAACCCTGCGCGGACAAGGTAACTCAGACCAACGCCTGCGGCAATACCGAGCAAACAAAGAAGTGCGGTCTCCGTCAGCAAGGCGCGAATGATCAGAAGTTTGCTGGCGCCCAGCGATTTCAGCACTCCGATGTCGCGCGTGCGCTCCAGTACCGTGGTGTACATCGTCAGGAAAATCACCAGCAGCCCAATGGCAACGGCCAGCGCCACCATCGCGTTGATGAACGTTTGCAATCCAGGAATATTTGCGGAAGTCATCAGGCTCATGAAATCCCTGAGCGGCCGCACCGGATGATTCGGCAGCAGCGTCTCGATCTCATCGATCACGTCCTGCGTGTGCTCCGGTCGCGTGCATTTTACGAGGAAGATCGACGCCTTATCCCGCGCTCCCACCAGTTCCTGCAGCGTGGTAATGGGTACGAAAAGCCTTCCCCCCTTGCCGTGCTCCACGATTCCCGCCACGTTCCAATCGTGGTTGAACAGATTAAACTTGCTGCCAACCGCCAGGTGTTTGGCCTTCGCGGCCCAGTCATCCACCAGCAGATCGTCGGGCCCTTCCATATCGTGGCCCGCCAGAAAAATGAATCCACCGGACACCGCGCGGAACGATTCGGGATCGATTCCATACACCACTTCCACGCCGCCAGACGAATTGAACTGCAGCAGCGCCGGCGCCACCGCCTGAATGTACTTCAGCTCCTGTAATTTATCCGCGATCTTGATGGGCATGGGCGAGCCGCTAAAACCAATCAGAATCTGCGCGGCAGGTGCCTGCACCATGATGTCCGCCCCGATGCCCTCAATCCGTTTTGCCGTTTCTTGCAGCATGCCCGACGTCAGGCCCACGATCACCACCACCAGCATCACTTCCACGGCGATGGCCAAAACTCCGATAATCGTCCGCATCGGGCGATGAAACAGGTTGCGGAACACGAACTGGCCCATCATGGCTTCGTCTCCTCGGGGCTGTCCGTCAAGTGAACCACCTCAGCGCCGGCCGGTGGTTGCAGTTGGAAATGATCCGCGGAGATCGCTTCGTTCAGTGAAACTTTCGTCACGCCCAGATCGAGCCGGTATTCGTCATGCGGCCGGTCAATCCGGATGGCGCGCGGATATTCGTTCAGGCTGCCGGCGGTCGTGTCGGGAGCTTGCCAGTTCTCATACCGCACATCCGACAGAAGTATGCCCTTAGGACCGAAGGATTCCAGCCGCGCCAGGTGCAGATCCGCGCGATCGAACCAGATTTGCCGCAGAATCTCGGTTTGGTATCCGCCTCGAAGAACGGTCAAGACGTAGTAGCGCCCAGACTCGTCATTGAATTCTTCGAACAGCGTGATTTCTTCCTTGCGAATCTCGGGCCACAGCAGCGCGTCCACCAGATGTTGCGGACGAAGGTTCTCGATCGGCTTGGCGCTCACATGATTGAACGTCACCGGGCCAGTTAGAAATTGGTTCTTGGGCGGAATGGACACCTCAAAATCCCGCCCGTCGCTGGCCATATCAAACACCGTCGTCCCGACAATCGGCACCTGCCCAATCATACGAATGTTGTACGGGCGAGACGCCAGGATGAACCCTTTCACTTCGTGGTATTCGTTGATCACTCCCGTATACGCGGATCCCGCCGTGGGTTTCAGTTCCACCGTCGCGTTCAAAGATTGCAGACCGCGCGCCAAGGTGTTGTACCGCTCCAGCACCTGCTCTTGCGTTGCTTCCAGCGCCACCGGACGCGTAGCCGGAGGCACGTTGGTGGTTTTGGTGACACCACCGCGTCCGCCGCACCCGCAGACCAGGGCCGACAGTGTCAGAGAAACCATACAAATCCGCACACGATTCATCCGTAGTTAAGCAACCTGAACCCTGAAGAAGCAGTTTTACGGCCACCGGACACGCAATTTGCGCTACTAACAGCCCTTCTCTTGTGATTTGCCGAAATCAGCGCACGCCACCTGTGCCTATGCCGCCGTCGCAGGAGTAAATCTCGAGCATTAGCCCCACAGACTCTACCTCTTTATTTTATCGTATTTCGCGATTTATTGCGGGCGGGCGATGTACACGTCGAAGGGCTGCAGTACGGGGCGAACGCGCCGAATAATCTCGCTGGGCCATAGCGATTCGCTCAACACCGTCACCCAGCCGTCGCTCGGTTCACAGATCGCGCAGCAGGTGTACCGGGAATAAGCGCCTTGGTACGCGTCCAGTCCGCGGTGCGATAGTTCGTTTTCCAGTTCCGCATCGGCGTTCGCCGTGGCCGGTCCAACCCGCAGTCCAAACGTTTCCGATTCGAATCGCGCTACCACTCGTCGAAGCAGTTCTTGCGATGGCTGGGGAATCACCAGGCTGCGTGAAGCACCTTCGCGGAACACAATCGAGTTCGCCGCGCAAAACTCGCGCACCCGATCCAAGTGGCTGAAGAAATCGAGCACGTAAGGCTCCGCGCCCGCCATCGCTACCAGCGTTTCGGACCAGATCGCCGCCGCTTCCGCGCCCCTCAGCGGCTCGCGACTTTCCGTTTCGATCAGTTCCAGCCCCACCGCTTTTACTCCCGGTCCAAGATCCATCGCTTGGACATCCAGGGAATACGGCGGCAAGTCCGGTACGGGATTCTCGGCAGGCATGGTTATTCTTCTTCCGGCTCCAAATCGATGTCGCCGTATTTCTGACGAAATTCCGGGGACGCTTTGCGGACTTCCAACCAATTAAAGAAGGCGTCGGGCGTTTCCAGCCAAATCCGGAACCATTCCGCGATTTCTCTTTTTTCCTCGCGCTTGTGCGGTTCCACCTTGCGATTGTGCGAAATCATTTCCGCGCGCCGCTTTCCTAACCGCGCGACCTCCCGCACCCGTTCTACCGCCGCTTTTTCCGCGTGCGTTTGGAATCGCCGGAACAATTCATCCAGACGCGTCAGGCTCACCTGCGCGTCCTGCAGCGTCTTAAAGTGCAGAATATCTTCGAATTCTTCTTCGAAGCGGTCCTCGGCTTCTTCGCGCTCCGATAATTGCACCTTCCAGCCCACCGACTGCAACACCTCGGAAATATAATCGTTCGAGGATTTCCCGGCTTCCCCGTGCTCGGCGATCAGCTTCCGCCGAAGTTGCTCCACTTCTGCCGTGGTCCAACTCTGCAGCCCAATTTGCCGGGCCGCTTCGAGGATCATTCCTTTTTTTGTTTGTGCCCCTTCGGTCATCGTTTCCTTTTAGGGGCCGAGCCGGCGGTATGAGATTGAGGCGCCTCAGGAACCGGAGGGTCGGCAGATTCGCCGTTGAGCAGACGGTGATATTTGGCCACATTTTGGTTGTGTTCCGCCAGTGTGGCCGCAAAAAAATGGCCCCCTTGGGTATTGGCGACAAAATACAAAAAGTCCGTCGGGGCCGGAGCGAGCGCTGCGCGGATGGCCGATTCGCCTGGATTACCGATCGGCCCAGGCGGAAGTCCCGCGTGTACGTACGTATTGTAAGGCGAATTGTAGGTTAAATCCTTTAGCAGCAGCGGCGGCTTGTACTTGTCCACTTGCTTGAGCGCATAAATCACTGTGGGATCGCATTGCAGCAGCATGCCTTTGCGCAGCCGGTTCGTATAAACGCCCGCTACCATCGGGCGTTCCTCCGGTTTCGGCGTTTCGCTTTCCACTAACGAAGCCAATGTGATCACCGACAGCAGAGGCGTGCCGGGCGTCGCTGGCTCCAGGCGGTCGGGAGCGATCTGCTGCAGCGCTTCACGGAACTTGTGCACCATGGAAGCCGTCAGGTCCGTGGCAGAAGTGCGCTTCGCCAGATTGTATGTGGCAGGAAACAGAAAACCTTCCAGGTTCTTGGCGTTTGGGGCGATGTCTTGAATCAGCGTCGTATCCCGCGCGGCATTCAGAAAGGCGTCAGCCTTCATGAAATTCGCGCTCTCCAGATTGCGCGCGATATCGAACATCGAATCGCCTTCCTTCACCGTGAACGGCTGCTCGTAGATTTCGCCGTTGGCAATCTTCCAATAAACATCCTTGCCGCTGATCGGACGGTCGAAGAAGTACTCGCCCGCTTGCAGCGAACGCCGCGGGTGACGCCGTGCATACACTTCGAACGCGATCGAGCTGCGAATCACTCCTTTTTTTTCAGCAAACGGGAAACCGCTCGTTGCGAATCGCCGTGAGGAACGTCCACGAAAACGCCTTCCGCGGGAATCACTCCGAATGGTTTTTCGATCGCGAACCATAGATAGGCCGCGAAGCCCGCCAGCGCGAGCAGAAGCAACACCACAACGATGCGGAAGGCCTTCACGCTAGGCAGGCTCCTTGTCCGTGGACGTGCGTGCCAGATATTCGCGCAAAATCACCATCGCGGCAACTGCGTCTACGGTGTATTTGCTGTCAGAGGTACCGGTGGATTTTCGGCGTCCGTCGCGCGTCTCGGCGTGCGTGATTCGCCGGCCCAGTTCTTCTTCCAGAATGCGCTCGGCTTCCCAACTGGTCAGGCGTTCGTCCACCAGTTCCACCGGCAAGCCAATCTGCTTGCGAAGACGCTCCGCGAAACGTGTGGTTTCTTCCGCCATTTCTCCGGCTGTGCCGTCCAGCCGTAGGGGCAGTCCCACGACGATTTGCTTTACCTGGTGCTCGCGGGAAAATTCCCGCAGCCGCCGCATGTCCTCGTTGCGGTTGATTCGCTCCATCGTTGTGTAGGGCTCGGCAATCCGAGCTTCGGAATCGGCAAGCGCCAAGCCGATTTTCGTGCGCCCATAATCGATGGCCAGAATTTTACCGCTCGCAGAAGAGGAAAGCGGAGTCCGCTCAGGAAGGATTTTGCGATTTTGCGTCACACTTCCAGTATAGCCCGAGGGCGCTTTTGCACGCAGTCCGCCGCTGGCGCGTGAAGCGTTATACTCATCCCCGGCGCGGGCATCACCGCGTACCGCGGCGCAGAGGGCAATCGACCTGGAGGTGCAGCATGACTGCAGAACGAACGGGGAAAATCGCTTTGGTGGCAGGTGGCACTGGCGGATTGGGCCGCGCGGTGAGCCTGTTGTTTCTGGAAGAAGGCTATCAGGTGTCCGTCACCTATCAGCAGCAGGAAGAATGGGAAGCTCTGCAAAAAGCAGCCGTCGCGAAAGCAGCGCACCTCGAAGGCTTCAACTTGGACGTCACCAACGAGTCTGCCGTGAAAAATCTGGTCGGGGATATTGTGCGGAAGCACGGCCGCCTGGACGTGCTCGTGAATACCGTGGGCGGCTACGCCGGAGGTTTGAAGCTGTGGGAAATGGAAGCCAGCGTCTTCGACAAGATGCTGGCGCTGAATTTGCGCACGGGATTCGTTCTATCTCGCGTGGCCGTGCCGGTCATGCTCAAGCAGGGTTCCGGCGCGATCGTAAACGTCGCTGCAAAAGCGGCGTTTGATCATGCCGCAGGCGCGGCGGCTTACGCGGCTTCGAAAGCGGCTGCGGTGGCCATGATGGATTCACTGGCCGCCGATCTGAAAGGAAGTGGCGTGCGCGTCAATTCGGTTCTTCCCAGCATTATTGACACCGCCGCGAATCGCAAAGCGATGCCGGACGCCAATTTTGCCAAGTGGCCGAAGCCCGAAGATATCGCGCGCGTACTTCGTTTTTTGTGTAGTGACGACGCGAAAGTCGTGCACGGCGCGGCGCTGCCCGTTTATGGCGACAGTTAGCGCGATTGCGGCCAAGCTATCGGTGCCGCAGGAACTACTCCGGCATGATCACCGGTTTTTCTTTCGGCAGGGCCTCCAGCGTGGCTTTATCCAGATTCAAGTGCGCCGCGACCAGTTCCGGCGGAGTATGCGCCAGCCATTCGGATAGCGCCAAGTCCTGATAGAAGCTGCTCTTGAACATTTCCAGAAACCTCAAGTCTGTCGTGCCAGTATTCTCAATATAGTGCGGCAGGGTTTTCTGAATGTAGCCCACATCCCCGGTTTCGAAATCCATGGTGCGCGCCCGCCCACCCGTCGCGAAAACTGTCATCCGGCCCTTCCCGCCAAAATAGTATTGCCACTCGTCGGCGTTGGGATGCCAGTGCAATTCGCGAACGCCTCCCGGTTTTATGGTAACGATCGCGGCCGCGATGTTCGCTGACACCTTAAAGATGCTCGAATCTATCACGCGAACTTCTCCGCTCTTATTCCGCTTCGTTGGCGCCATCTGCATCGTGCGAAATGCAAAATCGATCGGTGACGGCCCAAGTTTTCCAGCCGCCGCTCTGCGATCCTCCTCCAACGGGCCGGGCACCGCTGCCTGAAAAATGAACAGCTCTTTTTTCGGCAGGTTCGCCAGAGCTTTCTGCTCCACGCCGAAGTTCTTTGCCACCACTTCCGGTGGTGTGTGCGCCATCCAATCCGACAGCAGCACCGTTTCGTACTCCGAGAAGTTTCCATCGTCAAACACCAGCAGGAATTCGCAGCCGTCCGGCGCCAGCCCCTGGATCGAGTGAGGGATTCCCGGCGGGAAATACCAAAGTTCATTCTCTTTTACGTCCGTTACGAAACTTTTCCCATTCGCGTCAATGCACGTGATTCGCGCCGTGCCATACAGCATAAACGCCCATTCCGCGGCGGTATGCCAGTGCAACTCGCGAACACCCCCGGCCGTCAGCCGCATGTCCACGCCTGCCAGCGTCTTCGAAACGGCCAACTCCCGCTGGGTCACTTCGCGCGACCACCCTCCTTCATGAAGCCGCTTGTGACCAAACGAAAACGGGTATTTGAAGGTTTGTACCGCGCCTGCGTCCGTAGGCGGCGGCGTCACCGAATCCGGGTTCGCGGCGTCCAGCGGCGTGTTGGTGGGCCCGGGTGTGCTTCTGCTCCGATCGTCTTTGTCGCCGGGAGCGCTTGGCGTAGCCAGACTTTCTACCGATTTCATACTGGCGGCCGCTAGGGCCGCGGAACTTACGCCCAGAAACCCTCGTCGCGTGAGTCCATCCTTCTCTGCTTCATTACTCATGTCTTCTACCTTCCCGTGCCGAAAAATACTCAACGTAAAAAAGACGAAATTATGGCTGCCGGCCGCGCGCTCCCGACTGGAAATCCTTCCACATATCCAGGCTCTGGAGCTCTTTGTCCAGTCCGGTTTCTTTCATCAGCGCTTCCAGTTCCGCGCGCGACTGTCGATTCCCAATCGGTTCCGGACGGTCGGCGATTCCCCACGCCGTCACCGCCGCCAGAACCGTATTCAGTTTCAGTTCGCGAATATCCACCTTATCGAAGGTGTCGGAAGCGGCGTGATAGTTTTGCAGATAGTTCGCCACGTCCTGATTCGCCACCAGCGTGGGCACTCCTTCCAGCAGAAAGTCGAGATGGTCTGTGCCGGTCGTGGCGTCCAGTGTCTGCGTATCTACTCCCCAACCCGCAAACGGTTTCAGTATTTCTTGCACCGCCGCTTCGATGTCGTGCCGTCCTCCCAGGGAATAGCCGGTAACCCGGCCCACGCCGGAATCAAAAATTATTACCCCGCGGTACTTGTCCATTTCCGCGCGATGCGCGCGCACGTATGCCCAGGAACCCAGCAGGCCCTGCTCTTCGCCCGAAAAAAGAATAAAACGAATTGTGCGACGCGGTAACAGCCCGCTGGCCTTGATCGCCCGCGCCGCTTCGATCACCAGCGCCGCGTTGCAGCCATTGTCCAAAGCGCCCGTGCCCAATTCCCACGAATCCAGATGCGCCCCCAGCACCACAATTTCATCCGGCTTCTCATACCCGCGTATTTCGCCAATCACGTTTTTCTGTTCCACCGCGCCGCTGATTTTGTTCGGCATCGTCAGCCGTAAGCGCACCTTGCCGGGATACGCCGTCGCCGTGCGCTCCAACCGCAGCCCATCTTCGCGCGCCAAAATCGCCTGCGGCAGGTCCTCCAGTCTCCCATCAGGAGAATTCGTATGCCGGTACAGCAGCTTTCGTTCGCGCTCACCGGTCCACAGAATCGCGGCGGCTCCGGCCTTCACTGCGCGCTCAATCACCGGCGGCGGCGCATCGTATTCCCGGAACAAATCCGCCCACGTGTAACTCACTTCTGTGTGTAGCAGCAGAATCGCGCCCTTCACCGCCGCACCCGCACGCGCAAAATCAGCGGCTGTGCCCGTTCCCACAAACACCAGCGGCGCCTCGATGCCGCCCTCCGGCGTTGCCGGAGAAAGTCCCAAAGAAACCAGCGAAACCGGAAAGTTCACGGGACCCAACACTTCCAGCCGCGTTGCTCCCTCGCTCCACGCGTGCGGCAACTGATACGACTCCGTGCGCACGTCCACGCCTGCCGCGCGAAACGCCGCCTCCGCCCATTCCACCGCTTTCCCCATCTCCGGCGAGCCGCTGACGCGTCCTCCGATATCGTCCGTCAGGTGCCGCAAATTGCTTTCCAGCGGCGAATCGCCCATCACAATCGGCGTGATTTTTGCGGCCGCCTGCGCGCAGGAAGAAGGTTCAGTTGCAGAGCACGCTCCGGAGCCTTGAATAATTTGCGTAGGACGAAGCGGATCCGTCTCGACCGGCGGGAGTTGCGCTGAAAGAAGGCAAGCAAAAAGGCAGAGAAACAACGAAGCAAACAAGAATCTGCGCATGCGCATGGCGGCGCTCCTCGAACTCGAAGAATAAGGCTGCGATTGCCAGCGGATTATAGCGCACCGGGCTAACGCTGTTGAAATTTACGAATGAGGACTATGCTTACGCTTCCGGGCAGTTCAGGAGCCTAACGATGAACGGGACCGAGCGCGTGCAGCCCAGTTCGAAATATTACTTGCTCGCCTTATTGTTTTTTGCTCTCGGTATCGGCTTCACGATTTACTTCCTCGTGGTTGACGTGCAGCGAATCCGCGAGTCCATGGTGCGCATGGATGTTCCGGGACAAATGGATCTCGAACTGAAGCACCACGAAACCTACACGATTTTCGCCGAATACCCCGGCTTGCGATCTGTCTCCGTACAACAAGCGCAAGGCTTGCTGGTGAGTTGCCAGGTCCACATGATTCCCACTGGAGAAGAGGTGGGAACGAAGGAGTCCACCGGCTCCTCCACCTACACCTACGGCAATCGCAAGGGCATCTCCGTTCTGGAGTTGGAAGTTCCCAAGGATGGTTCGTACACCGTGGCGTGCCAGGGTCCTGCCCAGATTTCAGGGCAAAATGTGCAAGTCGCTATCGGCGGCGGAGCCTCCAAAGCGCTCACCGCCGTGATGGGCAGAAGCTTTCTCGTGCTGGCCGGCGGCATCGTAATCGGCACATTGATTATTGTTCGTGTCACCATGCTCCGGCTTCAGTCGCGAAGAGAGATTCGCGAGCGCGGCTTGAAGCCAGTATAAAACCTCAACAACGCAGGTCAGTGAGCCAGCAGCGCATCCGACACGCGCGCCACTTGTGCCATCTCCGCCACGTCATGCACGCGCACGATGTGCGCGCCGAATAAGATGCTGGCGGTGACCGTTGCTGCCGTGCCCCACAACCTCTGATCCGGCGGCGCTGCTTTGCCTTTCCGCGCCAACGTCGCGCCGATAAATCCCTTGCGAGAAGTTCCTACCAGCAGCGGATAGCCAAGCTTCGCCAGAATCGGCAGTTTGGCCAGCAATTCATAATTTTGTGCAAACGATTTGCCGAACCCGATTCCGGGATCGAGCACGATCTGCGATTTCGAAACGCCCGCGCGTCGCGCAATAGCCACCGATCGGCGAAGCCCGCTAGCCACGTCGCGCAGCGCATTCTTCGCGAATGGCAGTTTCTGCATGCTGTGCGGCGTTCCGCGCATGTGCATCAAGATCAACGGCACTTTGTGCCGCGCCACCACTTCCGCGAGTCGCGCGTCGTGTTTCAAACCCGAAATGTCGTTGAGGATTTCAGCCCCGGCTCCAATGGCTAGCTCCGCCACCGCGGATTTTTGCGTGTCTACAGAAATAGGAATTTTCAGCCGCCCGCGTAGCGCTTCCAGCACGGGCAGCAGTCGCGCCAATTCTTCGGCCGCGGATACTGCCACAGATCCCGGCCGCGTCGATTCCGCACCAACGTCGAGAATATCCGCGCCAGCCCGTTCCATCGCCAGCGCAGCACCCACAGCTTTTTTCACCGTAAAAAACTTTCCGCCGTCGGAAAAACTGTCAGGGGTAACGTTGAGCACGCCCATAATGAGCGTGCGTTCGCCAAGCATCAGCATGCGCGAGCGCAATTTCAGACGGTACGATTTGCGTTTCTCCATGGACGAATAAGAGTGTAACGTAGAACGCAAAATTGGACCGCGTTGGCATCCGCCGATTGTAATTGTGCTGGCGCTGCCGCAGGCTTGGTTAGGTGGGAAGCTTCGTCTATCGCAGCTGGAAAAAACAGTCACCCGTAATTCCGCGGCAATCAATCGAAGCAACTAATCCAAATCGAAATCGCGGATCGGTTTTCCGGCAGGTGCGTCCTTGGCCTTCTTCATCGCTTCTTCGAACTTTTTCGCCAGAATGTCTTCTTTGTGCGTTTCCTGGAAGAAGGAATCGGCGAACTTGTCCTCGCGCTGCTTCTTCTGATTTTCCAGAATGTCGGAAGCTTTCGTCAGGTCCACATCCGGCCCGGGCTTTACCGGAGCCGTGTGCGACAGCACCGCGCCGAAAATCGGATCGATTACCAGTTTCGCCTGGCAGCACGGGCACGTCACATTCAAGTTTTCACCGTCTTTCAGTCCCATACGCTTATTTTACGCCCTTTCTCGAAAAATGAGGTTTGCCCAATCGCGCGCCGAATCCCTCACGGTATTGCCATAGCCGCGAATTCTACCACCTTCGGTCCACTGAAAGACGTTGCCTGGCCCGAAGATCTCAATCGCAAAAGTAAACGGGGCGCAGCAAGCTACGCCCCGTCAACGGAAAGAATTAATCTCGGCCGGTTATGCTTTCGCCGGTGAATCTCCGCGCGTAAAGCCGGGAGCCGGCCGCAATTCCGGTCGCACCACCTTCGGATCCGTGCTCGGCGAAGCCTGTGGCGGTGGAGTGGGCGGCGTGCGCGGCTTTTCCGGCAGCGTTTTGCCTTCCATCAACATCCGCACTTCATTCGCGTCGAGTACTTCGCGCTCCAGAAGTGCCAGCGCAATGTTTTCCAGCGTGCCGCGATTCGCTTCCACGACGCTCCGCGCTTTGTCGTACGCTTCGCTCACAATCCGCTTCACTTCTCTATCGATGTGCAGCGCTGTGTCTTCGCTGAAGTCGCGGTGCTGCGCAATTTCGCGGCCCAGAAAGATCGCCTCCTCCTTCTTTCCGTAAGCCAACGGGCCCATGTTGCTCATGCCCCATTCGCAGACCATGTTGCGGGCAATGTCCGTGGCGCGTTCGATATCGTTTCCGGCGCCGGTGGTAATGTGGCCCAGGAAAATCTCTTCGGCAGTCCGGCCGCCCATCAGAACCGCCAGCATGCCTTCCAGATATTCCTTCGTATACGTGTGCTTGTCCGCTTCCGGCAACTGCATCGTCAAGCCCAGAGCCATGCCGCGCGGAATGATGGTCACTTTGTGTACCGGATCGGCGCCCGGCGTCATCGCCGCAATCAGCGCGTGCCCGGCTTCGTGATACGCCGTGTTCTTCTTTTCCTCGTCGGAAAGAATCATGGACTTGCGCTCGACGCCCATCAGGACTTTGTCCTTGGACATTTCGAAGTCCGCCATGGTCACGAATTTACGGTTCTGCCGTGCGGCCCACAGTGCGGCCTCGTTCACAAGGTTCGCCAGATCGGCGCCAGAGAAACCAGGAGTTCCGCGCGCGATGATCGACAAATCCACATCATCCGACAGCGGCACTTTGCGTGTGTGTACGCGGAGAATTTCTTCGCGGCCCTTCACATCCGGACGGGCCACCACCACGCGGCGATCGAAGCGGCCGGGGCGCAGCAGGGCAGGATCAAGCACGTCGGGCCGGTTGGTCGCGGCGATCAGGATCACGCCTTCGTTCGACTCAAAGCCATCCATTTCCACCAGCAGCGCGTTTAACGTCTGCTCGCGCTCGTCGTGTCCACCGCCGAGTCCTGCTCCACGATGGCGTCCCACCGCGTCAATTTCATCGATGAAAATGATGCAAGGCGCGTTCTTCTTGCCTTGCTCAAACAAATCGCGCACGCGGCTCGCGCCCACGCCCACGAACATTTCCACGAAGTCTGACCCCGAAATCGAGAAGAACGGCACGTTCGCTTCGCCCGCAATCGCCCGCGCCAACAAGGTCTTGCCCGTTCCCGGAGGCCCCACCAGCAGCACACCCTTGGGAATGCGCCCGCCCAACTTCTGGAATTTTTGCGGGTCCTTCAAGAATTCGATAATTTCCTGTAGTTCTTCCTTCGCTTCGTCGCTTCCTGCCACATCCTTAAACGTCGCTTTCTTTTGCTGCGCGGAAAGCAGTCGCGCGCGCGACTTCCCGAAACTCAATGCCTTGTTTCCCCCCGCCTGCATCTGCCGCATCAGGAAGAACACAAAACCGGCCAACAACAGCAGCGGCAGTGCATTCAGCAGGATCAGCACCCAATCTCCGCTCCGCACTTCCTTGATGTTCAGTTGCACCGCTTTGTCTCGCAGGGTCTTGGTGATTTCCGGGGAGTTTTCCTTCGGCACCGTCATGTGGAATTTCCGGTTCGCCGGCGTGGTGTATTCGCCCTGCAGCTCGTAGCTGTTAGGCGAAAGGTACATCGTCACTTCCTTCACGTCTCCCTTGTCGACCTTGGCCATGAATTCGCTGTAGCTCGGAGTGTCTTCACGAGCTGCCTGGCCGTTGCTCGACACCAGCTTCCAGAGCATCACGCCCAGAAACACGATGGAGATCCAGAAGAGAATTGTCTTTGCCGTAGAACTGGAATTCACTTTAACCTCACAATGTACCCCGAACTTCCAAAATCCTTTGCACGACTACCGGGCCTTTTTCCTTCTCGCTCGGACGCTGCCGTTCGCCGAAGCCCCCGCGACCAAATGCCTGCTATTGCGCCCTGTTCCGTTTGTTGTCGCCAGTCCGTAGCCGGACCACAGTAAGTTAGATGCAGTCCGGAAGGCAAAGTAATCGGGCTCCAGGGCCACGCGTCGCCGCGACGTCTTGTCCAGCAGCACCGCCAGCCGTAGCGACCGTGGCTTGCTCTCGCCCAACCGCCGCAGCAGAAAATCCTGGGTGATCCCGCTGTCCAGAACCGAATCGACCACCAGCACGTCCCGGCCCTTCAACTCCGAATGATCCTTGCCCCCATTCGTCGCGGCCCGGTTCGTAAAAAGCACTTCACGACGCTTCTGCCCCGCTAATTCTATATCGCGTACGTCCTCGCGAACAAAGTGCAGCACGATCGGTCCCTCAATCGCGCGTATCAGGTCCGCCGCGAACATAAACGACCGATCCATCGTCACCACGATATCCAGTCGACGGCCCCACGTATCCCGCGATATTTGCCGGCCCAGCGCTTTCACGCGCTCGGCAATCCGCGCGGCGGAGAGTGTGGTCGCTCTTGCCATGCTACGAAATCGGAACCTCTGTGATCACGACCGCCTTCCGAGTGGAATCGCTCGGCGCCAATTCCGACGACACCGGCAATCCCCGAGTCCAGGCGACTGCTTCGCCGCTAGTCAGCACGGGCCACCATACTTTGTCCCAGCGGCTGACACCCAACTCGTTCAGCAGACGCGATAATTTGTGGCGCTTTTGATGGCCAACGGCCTGCATGGAATCCCCTGGCCGCCAATTTCGCACCATCAGGGGTAAACGTATCCTCTCACGGTCCAAGACCGCCCCTGTAACATTAGTTTCTCGCCCTTGGGGAGGCCAGTCAATCACCGTGAATCGTAGGCGGCACGATTGTTCCAGAAGCGCCACTTCCACCGCTTGCGAGCCCAGTTTGACGGGATAGCAGAAGCTCTTTGGCGGAACTGCTCGGCTGTTCGCTCTAGCGTCGGGA
Organism: Candidatus Acidiferrales bacterium; assembly: GCA_963759275.1. Classification (GTDB taxonomy): domain Bacteria; phylum Acidobacteriota; class Terriglobia; order Acidiferrales; family UBA7541; genus Acidiferrum. Next base: position 18,193 of record CAVWYZ010000014.1, read on the forward strand.
ACCGCGCGAAACGCCAGCGCATCGCGCAGGCGCCGCACTTCCACGCCTCCGGGAAGCGGTAAAGACTTGCCGCTGTCGGCTTGCTCCGCAAGGCGCAGAACCGCATTGACATGGACCGCGCTGAGCTGACCAGAATGTGGTTTTACTTTTTTGACTAACAGGCGAATCAGCCGCTTGCTCATCGCTTGCGGCGCATCCCGCTGCCACAATTCTCCCAACTCTTTCGGCTGGTTTGCCTGTGTATGTGCCGCTAGCAAATCACGCAGCGAAATGCGCCATTCCCCTTTGTCCTCTCTTGCGTTCAGGAATACGCGCAGCGCGGCGGAGCTTTCCAGCCACGCTTCATCCTCGCGCGCGAAACTGGCCAACTGGCAAAGGTGCTCGACGACGGCAGGCTGAAACTGTTTTTCCAGCAGCGGCATGAGCTTTAGACGAATCCGCGCGCGCATTCGTTTGGTATCTCGATTCGTGGCGTCTTCGCGCCAGGATTGTTTGCCAGCGCGCAGATAGCGGCGAAGGTCCTCTCGCCGCATATGCAGCAGCGGGCGAAACACGCAGCCCACTTCGGGATGGATTCCCGCCAGGCCCGCGAGTCCGGTGCCGCGGAGAATGTGCCCGAGGACGGTTTCGGCCTGATCGTCGGCGGTGTGCGCAACCGCGACGCGATCGAGCTTCCCCTCGGCGGTCAGCCGCTCGAAGTACGCATAACGAGCACGCCGGGCCGCATCTTCCAGATTGGCTCGTTCCCGCGCGGATTTGCTCGCAATATCTTCGCGAGTCACGAAGAACGGGAGATTGTGACCAGCCGCCAGCGACGCCACGAACTTTTCGTCGCCTTCGGACGCGCGTCCGCGCAGTTTGTGGTTGAAGTGCACCACGGAGAGAACGAAGCCGAGTTTCTGCCGTAATTCGAGCAGGAGAAGCAGCAGCGCGACCGAGTCAGCGCCGCCGGAAACCGCTACACCGATGCGTTGCCCCGCAAGAGCCCCATAATCCTGCTGCAGATGCGGCAACAGTTGCTGTGCAAGCTCGGATCGTCGAATAACAGAAGGTTGTGCGGAGACCTGCTTGCGTCTTGGAAGCTTCGCGGGCATTTCGTTTTGCCCGTATCGTAGCAACATTATAGGTATGCGTCGAGCGAACAGAACTCCAACTTCAGAGTTCGCGGGTCATGTGGAACAGAAAAACCAGCGAAAGCTGCAGGTCGCGGATCAGGTTCAGCGGCACCTTATGAACCGGGATGCGGAAAATGCTGCGCTCGTCCCAGCGCTGCCGGACATTCGTCCAGAACGCGTGAAGGTCCGCGCGCGTGTAGATGCTCTGATGAAATATCAGTGGATTCCACTTGGCCCAGAATAGCTGGACCTTCGACGGCACATGCAGAGAAGGGAAGTGTTCCTTGGCGCGCAGGTACGCGACTTGCAGATCGGCAACTTTGAAGCGATCGTATTTTTCGCGCAGCTTGGCGTATTCCTCGGCCACGCGCTGCTCCGCCGCGGAAGGATGACGTGTTTGCAGCCAAAGTTCTTCCATTTCAGACAGGATGCGCAGCATCCCGCGAAGGTCGTGGCGCACTTCTCTGATCCGTGCAGTGTAGTAATCCCAGCGGGAGAGTATGGGAAGCCCGGGCCGCCGCGCTTTGCGTCCCTTCAGCCGGAAATATCCGCACATCATGGGATGGCGGCCCTCCGTCTGAATGGAATTCTTGTACCACAGGAAGCGCAGGAAATTATTCCAGTAATTCGCGCGTGAACCGCGCTGCAGAATCGCCTTCATATTTTCCAGGCTATAGAAGGTGCGCCACGCCTCGAAATACGTTTCCTTCCACGATCCATCTTTTAAGTAAGGATGATGCGTCACTTCATGTTGCGAATCGTACAGGTTGAAATCCGGATGCATCCATTCGCCGCGGCGCAGCATTTGCAGGTGATCCATCGAGCCCGGCAGCGGCATAAGGAGGAAGAAAGAGGCATGGTCCGGGCGCACTTCGTTCATCAGGAATTTCAGGTCGCGCCGGATGGAATCTACGGTGTCGAACGGAAACCCCAGAATGTACCCGACGTGCGAGGAAATATCGGAGTCGCGATACGCCTGAATCAAGTGCCGGTACTCATTCACCTGGTTCTGTTTCTTACCGGCCGCCGCCAGATTTCCCGGATCGACGCTTTCCATGCCGATGAACACGTTGATGCAGCCGGCCTGCCGCGCTTTCGTCACGAAGTTCTTGATCTTCCACGAGAGCACGTCGACCTGCATCATGAACTCGACCGGAATGCTCTCTTCGTTGCGCAGCTTGATCAGCACGTCGAAAATAGCTTCCCAGTTTTTGTTGCGCGCGAAATTATCGTCGGTGAAAAAGTAAAACGTAATGCCGTTTTCGTGATAATTGCGGCGAATGGCTTCCGCTATGTGGTCGGCGGAACGGAAACGCATCTTGCGCCCTTGCACATTAATAATGGTGCAGAACGTACACTCAAACGGGCAGCCGCGACCGCAATCCAGCGTCCCGAAATTGGAAGCGGCAAACTTGCGCAGATATTTTTTCCGAATCGCGGGAATCGGTTTGGTGTACAGATCCGGCTTGCTGTTCAGGAAGTCGTACATCGGCTTCAAACGGTTGTTCACCGCGTCCAGCAGCAAATCGCCCCACGTTTCTTCCACCTCGCCCTTCACTACGGCCACGCCAGCATCCATCAACTGCTGAATGTCCGCGGGAATGTCTGGTAACAGCGCAAGATAGCCGCTAACGTGGAACCCGCCGATCAGAACGGTAAGTCCCGCTTTGCGGAATTTGTGCGCCAGATCGCAAGCGCGCGGAAACTGGTTGGTCTGCACGCCCACCAGACACACAATCGTTTTGGCCAGTCCCCAATACTGCGAGCGGCAAATCCGATTCACCGGAACCTTGTCCACGGTTTCATCGAACAGGTGGACTTTCACGTTCCAGGCATCGCCCAAGCGGTTGTGACGGACAACGTCTTCCGTCAGTCCCGCCAGGCACGCCAGCGTGTTGCTAGGCAGCACGCCGCGCCAGTGGCGCACCACGTAGCCGTCATCATCGTATTGCGAAGGCTTAATGAGATAGAGGTGAAGGGTTTTCCGCATAGTCACCGGCCCAGGTCACGGCCGGACTCGCTGGCGGGAGCGAAGCCGGGAGAGATGACGCAATCTTGGCACAAGGGGTGAGATGCTGCAAGGTAAGTTCCGGGTAGCTGGAAACACAAAAATGTCGCAGCCCGAATAGCGGCAGGTCGCGTCAGGTCTTGGTGCTCTCCGGTAAGGATGAGCTAATCTTAGCCGGTGACTTACGCTGCTGATGGGAGGAAGTGCCAATCGTGACCGATCCGCGCGCGGAATATACCAAGCGGCTGGAGGAACACGGCGAAACCATCGCGGCGAAGGATCGGCTCCACTTCCGCCTGGGGAATCTCAAATTGCTGGTAGCTGCTTGCGGGCTGCTCGCAGCTTATCTGGCACTCGCGAAGCACTGGTTTTCTGCCTACTGGTTGTTGGGGCTCGTTGCCATTTACGTGGCTCTGGCTCTGGCTCACGAATTGGTGCTTCGCGCCAAAGCGCGTGCCTCGAGCGCCGCGGAATATTACCGCAAGGGAATCGCGCGGATCGATGATCGCTGGACAGGAACAGGGCAGAGCGGTGAACGCTTCCGCGTAGGCGCCCACGTCTATGCCGAAGACTTGGACATTTTCGGCCCAGGCAGTTTGTTCGAGCTGCTTTCCACGGCGCGCCTGCCAATGGGCGAGAATCGCCTCGCGGATTGGTTGACTCGGCCTTCCCCGAAAGCCGCGGTGCTTTCGCGACAAGCATTAGTAGCGGAACTGCGCGACAAGCTGGACCTTCGCGAACAGATGGCCGTTGCGGGAGAAAGTCTGCGTCCGCGGTTGGATCCGGAATCGTTGATCAGATGGGCCGAGCACGCGGCGGAACTTCCGGGCAACGTTTGGTGGGCAATCTGTGTGCTCTTGACGGCAGCTATGATTGCCGGCGGTGTGTATTGGTTTTCCACGGCAATCCTTTGGCCGCTGCTCCTGGTCCTTGTGCTCGAAGGACTCCTGCGCCGGCATTTCCGGCTCCGCGCGGAAGCGGTCGTCGAAAAAGTACACTGCAACGCCGAAGGCCTTGTGGTTTTCGCCAATATCCTGGAGTTGCTGGAACAGGAATCGTTTCACTCGCTCCATTTGCAGCAACTGTGCGCGCCCTTGCAGGCCGATGGCAAACTCGCGTCGCAAGCAATGCGCAGATTGGCCAGCATCGTTTACTGGATCGATGGCCGCCACAGTCTTCTCGGTCATATCGTGGAGTTGCCGTTCCTCTACACGCTGCAACTGGGCTTTGCCGCCGAGACTTGGCGGCGCCATTGGGCCAAGCGGATGCGCAGTTGGGTGGACGTTGCGGCGGAAATGGAAGCGCTGCTTTCGCTGGCAAGCTATTCGTTCGAGCATCCCGCGGATTTGTTTCCGGAGTTTGTGCCCGAATCGTCTGCGCAAGAGAACGCGCTGTTCGCGTGCGAAAACCTGGGCCATCCGCTGATTGCTGAAGTCAAGTGTGTGCGCAACAGCGTGCGGCTGGATGCGGAAACGCGCGTGCTCCTGGTGAGCGGCTCGAACATGTCCGGAAAAAGCACATTGCTGCGCACCATTGGCATCAATGCGGTACTGGCGATGGCCGGCGCGCCGGTGCGCGCAAAATCGCTGCGGCTCACTCCCTTGGCGGTGGGCACCAGCATTCGCAGAAACGATTCGCTGCAAGAAGGTCGATCTGGTTTCTACACAGAAATCCTGCAGATTCGCCGCGTGTTCGAGCTCACGGAAAAGCCGGCGCCGCTGTTATTTCTTTTCGATGAATTGCTCGAGGGAACCAATAGCAAGGACCGGCGCATTGGCGCCGACGGCTTACTCAAAGCGCTGCTGAAGCGCGGCGCAATCGGCGCGGTCACCACGCACGATCTGGCGCTGACGGAAATTACCCCCTCGGCCGGCGCGATGGTGCGCAACATGCATTTCGAGGATCAGGTGAAAGACGGAAAGATGGCTTTCGATTATCGCTTGCGCGAAGGAGTGGTAGCGAAGAGCAACGCCATCGAATTGATGCGCCTGATGGGCTTCGAGATTTAGCAGATTGGCATACCGCTCGCTTTGAGCAGCGATGTCATCCTGAGCCTGCCTGCGGCAAGCGGGCGAAGCGAAGGATCTCAACCTCAGCCTCTTCGACCAACCGCGGTTCTCAAATTCTTCGCGCCAGCACCAGGATCAGCACGATCAGCAGAATCAAGCCCAGGCCGCCGCTGGGGTAGTAGCCCCAACCCGCGCTATACGGCCAAGTCGGCAATGCGCCCAACAGCAGCAGCACCAAAACCACAACCAGAACGATTCTCAGCATGGTGTTCCTCTGGCGAAAACCATACCCGCTTCGCGCGCCAGGAACCCTACCCAGAATGATGTAACGCGCAAGCGGAGTTTGCCGACTTCCCAAAGTTGTAACCCGTATCGCCAAAGCCCGCCACTCGAAACGCGAGCCACGACATAGCCGCAGGTGAGGCGCCGCCATGCGCATGGGAACGCCCCGTCAGTCTCGGTGTTTTTGCGTGTGGGTCGAGCTTACAAGAACCCTAAATAGGAGTTCCCTAGCGGGCACGACGGAGCAGGCGTTTGGTGTCGCGAATCAGGGTTCGCAGCGCGGTGTTGACGGACTGGCCGTCGCGGAAGTATCGGGCCACATCGGGAGAAAGGAGGACGAGATTCGTACCTCCGCGATAGCGCTCGAGGTATTTGCCGCGGACGCCGCCCGTCAATTTGGCGAGGTCATACTCCTGGCGCAATTCGTCGGATTTTTTTCGTTTGCTACTTGCTTTCTTCATAGTGTTTTCTCTCGAGCTTCGTGGTCTGACGCGCGCTTATGATCCGAATCTTCTCGCCTCGCTCGGTATGCGCCACAATTAAGACCCGTTTGCCGCTCGACATTCCCACCGAAATAAAACGCTCCTCCGAGTTCGAATGGTCCGGGTCCGGATATGTAAGAGCCAAGGGATCGCCGAATATGGTGGCTGCTTCCTCAAACGCAACCCGATGCTTTCGGCGATTCTTTCGAGCTTTGCCCGGGTCCCATTCGAAATTCACGTCCCCATTCTAACGCATTTGTAAACCAGAAAACGCCCCGTCCGTCCCGGGCGCCTGTGTAGTGGCCGATCTTCAGATCGGCGCTTTGCGCCAGATCCGCCAACGCAACCGCCGCCTCCGCAATCACCCCGATAGGTGACTGCCAGCACAGACGGCCCTGCGCCACGGACTATCTTCAGAACGTCCTGCGCCGCGCTGTTTCCGGCAACTCGAACCGCCCAAGGAGAACCTTCATGATGAAGATCAGGCTTGCGGCTGCGCTGGTGTTGATGCTCGCGCTCGCCGTGCCGCTGCTGGGCAAGACCTACAAGAGCACGTACCCGATCGCCTGCGGCGCATTATGGCCCGCCGTCAAAGTGGTGCTGGCCGATGCCGAGCACTATGACGTGAAGGCCACCGACGACGCCAAGATGCATGCGGATTACGAAGCCAAGCACACCGCGCACGTCACCGTCACCGGGGTGTTCACGCAGCGCACCAATCACGTCACGCTCGTCGCCAAGGGCACCGGCTGCGAAATGCAGGTGGTCTCCAATTTCAGCGGCTGGGAGCACGACGACCGTGGCGATTTCAAGAAGCGCGTCGATGAAGCGCTGGTCCAGCCGAAAGACCAGAAGCCCGCGGAAGCCGCCAAGCCCGCAGAACCCGCCAAATCGCCCGAGCCTGCCAAGCCCGCCGCCACCCAAAAGTAACAGCCAACCCAAGCCCGCGCAATCTCAGCTTGCGTTCCCGAAAAAGCGCTGTAAGCGCGCCACATGTTAGCCCAGTCCGCAAGGGCTGGGACAGAAGAACGCGCGAAAGAGCGCCGTAGGGCTTGCCCTGAGCTTCGAAGGGCGCGCCACTCATCCCAGCACAAATTGGGGATCGTAGGCGACACCGTGTTTGCGCAGTAGAGCCAGAAACTCGTCTTCAAAACTCATCTTGCGATGATGGGCTTGCTGGTTTTGGATGTACCGAATCACCGTCGGAAGCAGGGAAGTGCTGACGCTGAACGCCGCGTAACCGTGTTGCCATGCGAAGTCGCGCGATGTCTGGCGCACCCATCGGGAGGAATTTGCTTTAAGGGTGAGGACAGTTTTTGCCAGAGAAAGAGTGGCCGGAAGTTGCAGCAGGATGTGCAGATGGTCGTCGGTCCCGCCGATCGCATGAACGAGGACGCCGTCTTTGTTGCAGATACCCACGATGTAGGCGTGTAGTTTTGGCCGAACCGGTGGCGAGATGGATCGGGCGCGAGCTTTGGTGCTGAATATGACGTGTACGAGATTTTGCGCGTAGCTGTGAGACATGGTGTCGCGCCTCTGGCGCTTGTTTATCTATAGGATATATTACCCAGCGCTTAGGCGCTGGGCTAATATGTGGCGCACCTCCGGTGCTCCAATCGAGCCGGTAAGCACGACGACCGTGGCGATTTCAAGATGCGCGTCAATGAAACACTGCCGAGACGCCAGCGCTGTTAGGCGCGGCAGAACTTAGCCCAGCCCGTAAGCCCTGGGAACGCAGAAACAAAAAGACGCGAGCGCCGTAGAGCTTGCCGTGAGCCTCGAAGGGCGCGACACTCTCCTCATATTTTCATCAGTACCGCGGGGCGATTCAGAGCGCTCCCGTCGCGTTTGCCTGTAAGCGCAGAACAAAAGACGCCCCACCATCCCCACGAACGCTCCCGAAAAAAGCGCGGTAAGCGCGCCACATATTAGCCCAGCCCGTAAGGGCTGGGAACCTAGAAACAAAAAAACCGCGAGCGCCGTAGGCGCGACACTCCTGTCGGTGTAGCGGCCAAATGTTGATACGTTACCAGTTGGTATACGACCTACCCCCCCCCCCCCCCCCAATTTTGCAAGTGGTGATTCTAAAGGGAGTTAGTCTCCAGGGGTCGAGCTAAGTGGTGATTCTAAAGGTAGTTATTTTTGACCGTTTTCGCGCATTTCTGTAAGTGGTGATTTTAAAGGCGGTTAGAGAGCCAAAGAGATCCAAGTTTTCAAAGAGCGCGGGGCGAACGAGCGCACATAGACCGGTCAGAGCCGTCTATTCATACCAGGTTATTATACCATATGATAATCATGGAGTCAAGGGGATTCGGTGGAATCGAGAGACAGTAGGGTTTCCGTTGTCGCGGGTCTAGCCGGGGCAGGATATTTGGAGCGCCGGAGCGGACACGCCTGTGAGCCCGAAGCCCATGTTCAAAAACCGAACATGGAATGCCGGTTGGAGTACAGTGGAAGCGTTCCGTATGTCCCTGCTTCCCCTGTTTCCACTGACGTGACCGGGGTTTTTTGTACCAGCGAGAGTGAGAGAGAATTCACTCTGGAGGGAAGCTGGTATGCCGATGAGAAAACACAAGCCGGAGCAGATCGTGACACTGCTGAGGCAGATTGAAGTGGAACTTGCCAACGGAAAGAGTACTCCGCAAGCCTGCAAGGAAGCCGAGATCACCGCACAGACCTACTACCGGTGGCGGAAGGAATTCGGCGGTTTAAAACTCGACCAGGCCAAACGACTCAAAGAACTGGAACGGGAGAACGCCAAGCTGAAGCGGCTGGTGGCGGAGCTGTCTCTAGAGAAGCAGATTCTGAAGGATGTAGCGGAGGGAAACTTCTAAGCCCTGAGCGGCGCAGGGGCGCGGTGGAACATGCGCGCAGAGAGTACGGGGTGAGCGAACGGCAAGCGTGCCGAATGTTGAAGCAGTGGCGCGGCACACAACGCTATCAGCCGGCGCATCGCACGGACGAGGATGCGTTGACACAAGCAATCATTGCCCTGGCCACTGAGTATGGACGCTACGGCTACCGGCGGATTACGGCAGAGCTGCAGAAAGCGGGCTGGCATGTGGGCAAAGATCGGGTGCAACGGATCTGGCGTCGCGAGGGGCTGAAAGTGCCGCAGAAACAAAAGCCGCGCGGCAGATTATGGCTGAACGATGGCTCGTGCGTGCGTCTGCGGCCGGAGCGTGCGAATCATGTTTGGAGCTACGACTTCGTCAGCGGGAAGACCCACGATGGGAGAACGATTCGCATGCTGACGCTGATCGATGAATACACGCGGGAGAGTCTGGCCATCCGTGTAGCAAGAAGACTCGGGAGGTATGAAGTGATCGAGGCTTTAGCAGACGTGATGCTGTTCCGGGGAATCCCGGAGAACATTCGTTCGGACAACGTCCGGAGTTCGTGGCCAAGGAACTGCGGCAGTGGCTGGCGAAGTTGGGCACGGGGACGCTGTACATCGAGCCGGGAAGTCCCTGGGAGAACGGCTACTGCGAGAGCTTCAACGGGAAGCTGCGTGACGAATGCCTGAACGGAGAGATTTTCTATTCGCTGAAGGAGGCACAGATCGTGATCGAGAAGTGGCGAATCGTGTACAACACGAAGCGCCCGCATTCGGCGCTCGGCTACAGGCCGCCTGCCCCGGCGGCCTGTAGCCCCGTCGTGCCAAAACAAATTTCACAGCCAACAGCTGTGATGTAGACTCTCTCATGTCCACTGGTACAAAAGCTCGGGCAAGTCACCAGTCAATACGGCCTTCAGATTTCCTTTCTGCTGGATTCCGAGAGCTTCAGTTGCTTTTGTCGCAATAATCTCTTGAAGCCCGTGCTTCCATTCCCTTATTGTTTTCAAGAAATCGCCTGTATCAGTTCCGATTCCCGTGATGTCATCCGGACGTATGAGAATCGGTAGTTGCCCCCGCTCTCGCTCTTCTTGCATTGCTACCGTGAATAGTGCAGATTTTCCAATACCCTTATGCCCAACTAGGATCCTCAAACCGACCTTCGCAGTCACTTTTTCGAATATCGAACTCTTAAAGTAATAGGACTTGAGTCTTTCCGGTTCTTCATCTTCCGCGGCCTCATGGCCGAATAGACTTTGGATGTTCTCTTCGGTAAACATCGAGTTGGCGATCATAGACTCCACCTTGAATGTGTTCTAAGCAGACGGCATCGAGCGCTCGCTAGGGGGTAACATATCTGCTTTAGTACGCTGCCGCCCCGTCGTAGACCGTTGACAGTATATTGCGGGATGGTATCAAAAAACATACTTAACGAATGGACTATAGTCGGCTGGATCGGACTCAGAGACAGAGATAGGATGTCCGTCTATATGAAGTTACGTACGGGAAACTGGGAGAGTCAACGTAGTGAGGAGATCTCGCTTGACGACTTGACGATAGGATTCGCCACAGAAAGATTCCTGGCTTTTTCTCGAAGTGCCGGGGAAGGCCGTTTCGGGAGACGCAACCGTAATAAGGAACCACGTCCATGCGGGATGAAACTCGGTCTGTTGAAAGCTGTGGAAAATAAGAATGTCTAGGTAAACGTGTGTTGACAAATACGGTGAGTCTGGTAATCTTACTTAGTTCGTTGGTAGCCACTCTGCTGGACAGGGAGGCAGAACAAACGCTCTTTGACAACCGATACGATGTGCCAGAATCTGTTCGACCCCATTCGGGTTCGAGCCTAGGCTGTAGCGATACAGCAGAGGACCGGATGGGAATTTGAGTTAAATTTGAGCGACTAACAATTTTGCTTAGCAGGCTGGCCCGGGGCAACCCGGGTTTTTTTGTCTCCAAATGAGAGACAAAGCCCCTTCACGGGGGTAAACGCTAAGCGACAGGCTTCAAACGAGAGTTTGATCCTGGCTCAGAACGAACGCTGGCGGCGTGCTTAACACATGCAAGTCGCGTGCGCAGTTTTCTGTAGCAATACAGGAGATAGGCGCACGGCGCACGGGTGCGTAACACGTGGGCAATCTGCCCTCCGATGGGGAATAACCCCGCGAAAGCGGGGCTAATACCGCATAACATTCCTTGGATCATGGTCCGAGGATTCAAAGCAGTAATGCGTCGGAGGAGGAGCCCGCGCCCGATTAGCTAGTTGGCGAGGTAACGGCTCACCAAGGCAATGATCGGTAGCTGGTCTGAGAGGATGATCAGCCACACTGGAACTGAGACACGGTCCAGACTCCTACGGGAGGCAGCAGTGGGGAATCTTGCACAATGGGCGAAAGCCTGATGCAGCGACGCCGCGTGGGGGATGAAGCTTTTCGGAGTGTAAACCCCTTTCGCCTGGGACGAATGCCTCGCAAGAGGAGTGACGGTACCAGGATAAGAAGCCCCGGCTAACTACGTGCCAGCAGCCGCGGTAAGACGTAGGGGGCCAGCGTTGTTCGGAATTACTGGGTGTAAAGGGTTCGTAGGCGGTGTGGCAAGTTGGGAGTGAAATCTCTGGGCTCAACCCAGAGGCTGCTTCCAAAACTGCTGTGCTTGAGTGTGAGAGAGGCTCGTGGAATTGCAGGTGTAGCGGTGAAATGCGTAGATATCTGCAGGAACACCCGTGGCGAAAGCGGCGAGCTGGATCACTACTGACGCTGAGGAACGAAAGCTAGGGGAGCAAACAGGATTAGATACCCTGGTAGTCCTAGCCCTAAACGATCAGGACTTGGGGTGCCACCCGTTCGGGTGTCGTCCCGGAGCTAACGCGTTAAGTCCTGCACCTGGGGAGTACGGTCGCAAGACTGAAACTCAAAGGAATTGACGGGGGCCCGCACAAGCGGTGGAACATGTGGTTCAATTCGACGCTACGCGAGGAACCTTACCTGGGCTCGAAATGCTTAAGACCAGCTGTAGAAATACGGCCTTCCCGCAAGGGACTTGAGTATAGGCGCTGCATGGCTGTCGTCAGCTCGTGCCGTGAGGTGTTGGGTTAAGTCCCGCAACGAGCGCAACCCCTGCACACAGTTGCCACTCCGCAAGGAGGGAACTCTGTGTGGACTGCTCCGGATAACGGAGAGGAAGGTGGGGATGACGTCAAGTCCGCATGGCCTTTATGTCCAGGGCTACACACGTGTTACAATGCAGGGTACAAACCGTTGCCAACCCGCGAGGGGGAGCTAATCGGAAAAAACTCTGCTCAGTTCGGATTGCAGTCTGCAACTCGACTGCATGAAGCCGGAATCGCTAGTAATGGCGTATCAGATCGACGCCGTGAATACGTTCCCGGGCCTTGTACACACCGCCCGTCACATCACGAAAGTGAGCTGTACTAGAAGTCGCCACGCTAACCGCAAGGAGGCAGGCGCCCAAGGTATGACTCATGATTGGGGTGAAGTCGTAACAAGGTAGCCGTAGGAGAACCTGCGGCTGGATCACCTCCTTTCTAAATAGAAAGAGATCTACTCCGCTATGGTGTGCGGAGGATGGTCTCAATGCGAAGGGCCGCTCTCACGGGCGCGCCAGTTCGCTAGACTCAAGTAACTCAAAACCTTTTGGGCTCCAACCCATCAGGCGGACAGATTCTGACAGATCGTTATCGGCTTGCCCTGCGCCACGCGCGAAGGGCAAGAACAAAGAGCAAATTCAACGAATTCAGGGCTGCGGCCAACGTCGCGGCCCTTTTTCTTTTTGCAGCCGCAGCACTCGACTTCCAAATTCAAAAAAAAAATATTTAGCCATAAATATGGTAGAATATTTATGTGCGCACCACCGTGGACATACCTGACTCGCTCTATCAGGAGTTGAAGAGCAAAGCCGCGCGGGAGAAGCGTTCCGTGAAGGAAATAATCCTTCGTGGGGTGGAAATCGAAGTTGACTCCCGCAGCAAGAAAAAGAGACGCCGCGTGGTTCTTCCGTTGATTCGCTCGAAACGGCCAGGGGCACTCGAGATCGATAATGAGAAGATCTACGACCTTATATCTTTTCCCTGACATCAACGTTTGGTTGGCACTTTCCTACCAGGCACATATGCACCATGGAATCGCGCTGAGCTGGTTCAAATCACTCGCGGAATCCACGCGCCTGTGCTTTTGCCGGATCACTCAGATGGGACTGCTACGTTTGCTTACCACGGAATCGATCATGGAGACAGAAGTCCTAACGCAAATGCAGGCGTGGGGCGTATATGACCGTTGGCTGGGTGACGAACGAATGGTGTTTATGGATGAGCCTGCCACGCTGGAACAAATGTTCCGAGCGGCCAGTCACGCGCGCCGCCCTGCCACCAAAGAGTGGACAGATGCGTACTTGGCTGCGTTCGCGGAGTCTGCTGGTTTTCGACTCGTTACGTTCGACCGAGGACTCCACCAGAGGGCGCACGACGGAATTCTGCTGACGTAACCAACTTTTGCCAAGTCTGAAGGTCTTGTGCTGCCCTTCACGCGGTTACCACAGAAAATGGGGTTTCTTTTTTCTTCTTAGACTTATCGGAACGGATCCCAGCCGCCGGAGGCAAGCGGAACGGTTTCGCCCGCAGCGATCAACAGAATTTTTCTGGCCTTCGTGATTTCACCGATTTTCGTCAAGCGCAGCCCGTGAAATCCTTTCGGCAAACGCGCCGCATCTTTCTTTCTGACCGTAAACAGCAACTCATAATCATCGCCGCCATGCAGCGCCAATCGCCGCGCATCCAGTGCATCCGTCAGCTTCGTCACGGGAAGGAAATCGCCATACACTTCTGCGCCAACACCGCTGGCCGCACACAGACGCGGCAAATCCGTCGAAAGTCCGTCCGAAATATCCATCATCGCCGTAGCGTAATCATTTCGCGCCAACCATTGCCCTAGTTCCAAGCGGGGCCGCGGATAAAGATGTTTGCGCAGCGCTGAATTCGCGGGTTTGGCCAAACCGCGCAACCGCCGAAGCTGCCGCAACCCTAGATCCGCTTCGCCCAGCACGCCGCTGACAAAAATCGCGTCGCCAGCGCGCGCACCGGAACGGAGAACCGCATCGCGCCGTCGCACTTCTCCAATTACCGTGATGCTGATCAGCACCTCGTCGCGTTTCGTGGTGTCGCCACCAGCCATCGCGCAAGGCAGCGCACGCGAAGCGCGCCGCAAGCCTCGCAAAAATTCATCCAGCCACGCGCCCGTCAACTCCGGTGGCAACGCCAGGCTCAACAAGAAACAACGCGCCTCCCCACCCATCGCGGCAATATCGCTCACCGCGCGCGCCAGGCATTTCCATCCCACGGCATCCGCGGGATGTTTATCGCGCAGGAAGTGCGTACCTTCCAGAAACCAGTCGCACGTCAGAATCGTCTCGCGTCCGGCGCCGGGAGACCACAGCGCCGCGTCATCCCCGGGAGCCAGCACCAGTGCGTTTACTGGATTCCCTTTAGATCCCTGCGTGATCTTTGCGATTAAGCTCTCTTCGCTCGGTCTTTTCTTCATGGCGCTCAGTTCGTTTCCGCCGCGCACTGGCCGTTTGGCCAGTGGACAGGTTTTCCTAAGGCTGTCCCGAAATACCAAAAATACAGGGTTGACGACAAGCCCTACAAATTCTAGTATTCTCCTTATTGCGGACCAAGTCTCACGGTTCTGACCGTTACGGTCATTCGTACCAATTGTGCGGTGCCAGGGAAATTCAACCGCGCTCCAAATTGGTTAAGGAAATACATAAGGCCTGAGGGGCCCTTTCGTGATCAGCAGCAAGAGCTACACGTTCTATATTGCCTCGGCACCCGGACAACTCCGGAAGCTGGTCATTCCCGCATACATTTTGCATGGTCTTGCCGCGCTCGCCATCATTGGCAGTATCACAGTTGTCGCTGCCGTCGGTTCTTACAGCCGCATGTTGTGGAAGGTCGGCAATTACAACGCTCTGCGCCACGACCAGGAAACTCTCAAGAAGCAGTATCGCGACTTGCAGTCCACCGTGAAAGACACCAACCAGCGACTCGACTCTTTGCAGTCGCTCGCCACGGAAGTCGCCATGACCTACGGCGTGCTGCGCTATCATCCCGCGGCCTTCGATCAGGCAGACAATCCCGCCACTCCTCAAGACGCTTTCGATCGTTCGCTGGAACAATATTCTTTCCTGAAACGCAATGCCTCGGCCATTGCCATTTCTGCTTCCGGCTTGCGGCTCCTTCCGGCGATGTCTTTCGCCGATTCCAATTACACGCCTTCGATCTGGCCAGTGATGGGCCATATCACAGATAGCTTCGGCGAGCGGTTGGATCCGTTCTCGGGTGAAGGCGCCTTCCACACCGGCGTTGATGTCAGCGCGGATTATGGAGCGCCGGTGCACGCGACCGCGGATGGCGTGGTTACGATTGCGGAAACGCACTCGGGTTATGGCCGCATGGTGGTCGTCGAACACGGATTCGGTATCACCACGTTTTACGCGCACCTGTCCGCTTACGCCGTGGTTGCCGGCACGCATGTCCGTCGCGGCGAAGTCATCGGGTACGCTGGTATCAGCGGCCGTTCCACTGGTCCGCACGTTCACTACGAAGTCCGCGTCAACAACGCGCCCGTTAATCCCTGGCGCTACATGCGAAACGCTCCCGCCGGCGACTAAACGTTCTTCTCCACTGTTTCTATCGCTAGCGCGCAGGTTTCCCAGGATCAGCTCCCGCCGTCGCGTTCCCTGCGGACTCCAACAGCTTCGGTGTCACGTCAAGAACTACGCGCACCGTCTTACTCGTTCCACGATCAACCTGCTGAATGTCGGCTGATTGCAGTAACTCCGTATATCCCTCGAGCAACGCGGGATCTAATTGTTTGCGTGTCTTCGGATCGTTCAGGCCCATTTGCGCCAACACCACCAGTCCGCTCAGCAATTCCTTTAGCTGGTGCGCCGTGTTTTCCGCCACGCTTTCTCCTTCGGCCACCACGCGCAATACGTTCCCTTCCGGTTTTCCGCTGATCGAGATCCACTGCAATTGCGCCAGCAGCGCCGCGAGTTGCGGAGAGCGCAAGCCTCCGGGAGCCTGCGACAACGCCGCCGCCGCTCCGGCGTCCTGCCGCATCACGACAAACACCGGCGTGCCCGCCAATCGTGAGAAATGCTCGCTCCACTCTTTCGTGGATCCGCTGTGCGGCTGGCTGAAGAAATAGGAGGAATCGTTGGCCAAAGCGATGCGATCCGGCCGCAGGAATGTGAAGTACGCTTTGCGGTTCGATCCGTTCAACGGAACCGCGAACAATATTTTTCCGTCGGCTGTTTTCAGCGATCCGAATTGCGAAGCGTACGCCTCGATTTTCTTGCGATCGAATCTTCCGTCCGCGACGGCAAACGCCGTCGAACTTTGCGGCTCGCGATGAATCGCCAACGCCACGCGATCTAAATCTTTTTCATAATTGAACCCGGTGGCTTGTAAGAACTGAGCGTAGTCTTTATCCAATTCCGGTTTGGGAGCCCACTGAAATAACTGCGTCAGAAATTGCGACGAGCGCAACTCCGCCATATCCACATAAACCACGGCGCTGGCATTTTCTGGCATCAGCGAGAGCATTTCCTCACGCTCGCCGAGCGCACCGTGCTGGCTCCACGGCCTGTAAATCACCAGAACGACGATCAAGATGCCCAGCAGCAAACATCCAACACTCCTAAAATTTTTTTCTTGGACATGTTTTCTCAGTGCCGATGTAGACCGGCGGGATATCCTCCATATTGTCCCATTCCTGCCTAGGGTTTCTGCTGGAATTCAGTATTTCTGGCTCTTGGCGAATTTGGCGGTGGAAAGCTGTGGATTATCACCCACACCTGGGGGCCCTAAATTAAGCTAACGTGTGTATACTCATTAACTTGTGGCGATGTGACTGATAAACAGAGACCTGCATCTTTTCCACAGAGTTGGCTTTTCGATTGCTCCTCGTTTTCCCCACCCCTCCTTGCAATCCCTGTGCCTAATCTGCTATTCTTGTGCGGTTTGAGCAGTGCTGGCGTAGCTCAGCTGGTAGAGCATCTGATTTGTAATCAGAGGGTCGGGGGTTCAATTCCCTCCGCCAGCTCCACCATTTCTTGGGCAGGGGAGTGAGGCGGAGCGATTCCCGGCATGTTAACATGAAAGGGCTGGTGTCTTTAGACACGAGTCCATTTTGTGTTTTCGCGCACACCGCTCCAAACACAGCACGGTTTGCATTTTTTTGACACGTACTTTGTGTCGACATGTTTTCGCGGACGGGTGGGTGAGTGGCTAAAACCAGCAGACTGTAAATCTGCCGCTCCTTGCGGGCTACGAAGGTTCGAATCCTTCCCCGTCCACCAGGATTCAACACTCCGCGGCGGCAATGAGATGGGCGGCGTCGCTGGCAGCGCTGAGCAACGTGGGTAGCAACAACACCGCAGGATAATCGCGAATGCGATGTTCGAAAGCGGTAACAAATGCGGCGGTCAAGCCGATGGGAAATGGTGCGCCGCATTGTGCAAAGTTTTTTCGGAGGATCGGATTCGGCCTGGGTAGCTCAGTTGGTAGAGCGCGTCCTTGGTAAGGACGAGGTCACCGGTTCAATCCCGGTCCCAGGCTCCAGAAGTTGCTGAGTTCCGCAAGGAACTCTGGTTCAGCAAGGAAGTTGGGGGAGAAGTTGAGGTTTTGCAGGGCGGGGGTAACTCAACGGTAGAGTCTCACTCTTCCAAGGTGATGGTTGCGGGTTCAAATCCCGTCCCCCGCTCCAATTTATCCTGAGAGCGGACGCGGTCAGCTCGAAGGAGTTCGGCTCAAGCCGCTATTTGCAAAAGCGGTTTGCGCAAAGGATGAGGGCATATGGCCAAGGAGAAATTTGAGCGCAGTAAGCCACACGTGAACATTGGGACCATTGGTCACATTGATCACGGCAAGACCACGTTGACGGCGGCGATCACCAAGGTGTTGTCGAAGCACAACCCCAAGGTGGCGTTCCGCGCGTTCGATTCGATTGACAACGCACCGGAAGAGCGCGAGCGCGGCATTACCATTGCGGTTTCGCACGTGGAGTATGAGACCGCCAACCGCCACTACGCGCACATGGATTGCCCGGGGCACGCGGACTACATCAAGAACATGATCACCGGCGCGGCGCAGATGGATGGCGCGATTCTGGTGGTGGCGGCGACGGATGGACCGATGCCGCAGACCCGCGAGCACATTCTGCTGGCGCGGCAAGTGGGTGTGCCGTACATCGTGGTGTTCCTGAACAAGTGCGACATGGTGGAAGATCCGGAGTTGCTGGAACTGGTGGAACTGGAAGTTCGCGAACTGCTGAAGAGCTATCAGTTTCCCGGCGACAGCGTTCCGGTGATTCGTGGTTCGGCGTTGCAAGCGCTGAACGGCGATGAAAAGTGGGAGCAGAAGATTCTGGAACTGATGGCGGCGGTGGACGCGAATGTTCCTCTGCCGGTGCGCGACATCGATCGTCCGTTCGCCATGCCCATCGAAGACATTTTCTCGATCTCCGGCCGCGGCACGGTGGTGACCGGAAGAGTCGAGCGCGGCAAGGTGAAGGTGGGCGAAGAAATCGAGATCGTGGGCTTCCGCGAGACGCAGAAGAAAGTAGTGACCGGCGTGGAAATGTTCCGCAAGCTGCTGGATGAGGGCATTGCGGGGGACAACGTTGGGTTGCTGCTGCGCGGCACGGAAAAAGAAGACGTGGAGCGCGGGCAGGTCGTCTGCAAGCCGGGCTCGATCACGCCGCACACGAAGTTCAAGGCCGAAGCGTACGTGTTGACCAAGGAAGAAGGCGGACGTCATACGCCGTTTTTCACGGGCTATCGTCCGCAGTTTTACTTCCGCACCACGGACGTGACCGGAGACATGAAGTTGCCGGCGGGCGTGGAGATGGTGATGCCCGGGGACAACGTCAGCTGCGAAGTGACGCTGATTACGCCAGTCGCTCTGGAGAAGGGTTTGCGCTTCGCGATTCGCGAAGGCGGCCACACCGTGGGCGCCGGCGCCGTCACGGAGATCGTCGAGTAATTTTCAAGAGGCGAGCCGGTTCATCCCGGCTCGCGCTCGTAAAAGGGAATTCAAGAAATGCGCGAAATCATTACATTGCAGTGTGGCGAGTGCAAGAATCGCAATTACACCACCACCAAGAACAAGAAGAAGCACTCCGAACGCATGGAGACCAAGAAGTTTTGCCGTTCGTGCCGCAAGCACACGGCCCACAAGGAAGCGAAGTAGGTCCGCTGTTTTTCGAGCATTGCGCAGTCAGGGCTGGAACCGGAAAAAGAAGTTTGAGCTTATCGCAAGGCGACGGGTAAACCCTTCGCCCCAAAGACGGGCTCAGGGTAAAGGGGAGTCGTCCAACGGTTAGGACTCCGGTCTCCAAAACCGGGTATGGGGGTTCGAATCCCTCCTCCCCTGCCAGATTTTTGTAAGGACACGAGCGATGGGCTCGTGCGGGTGAAAAGGATTATGGCCACGCGGGCGGTGAAAATGAACGATGAATCTCAGGGCGGATCGAATCTTCCGCTCGTTAACAAGGTAACCAGCTCGATCGATAGCTCCCGCGAGTTTCTTCATGACGTTCGGGTGGAAATGAAACAGGTGACTTGGCCCAATCGTGAAGATGTCATCAACACGACCGGAGTGGTAATCGCCACGGTGGCGTTCTTCGGAGTGTTCCTGGCTATCGTGGAGTGGATCGCGCAAAAGGGCTTGGACCAGTTGTTGCATTATTTCCACGTTTAAGGGCGAGACGAATTTATGCCAATGCAGTGGTACATCATTCACACGTATTCGGGCTTCGAGAAGAAAGTCAAAGAAAGCCTCGAAAGCCGTGTTGCGGCCTTCAATCTTCAGGACAAGATCGGCCGCGTGCTGATCCCCACGGAAGAAGTCGTGGAGGTGCGTGGCGGCAAGAAGAGCATCGCGTCGCGCATGTCGTATCCCGGCTACGTCCTGGTGGAAATGGATCTCGACGAGAACACCTGGCACATCGTGCGCAACACGCCGCGCGTCACCGGTTTCGTCGGTTCGGCTACCGCGCCGCCGCCGCTTTCTGAATCGGAAGTGGACGCCATCATCAACCGCGTACACACCCCGATGGACCGCCCGAAGCCCAAGGTGGTCTACGAACGCAACGAACAGGTGCGCATCGTCGATGGCCCCTTCGCCAATTTCAATGGCGTGGTCGAGGAAATCGACAACGACCACAGCCGCCTGAAAGTTTCGGTAACCATTTTCGGACGCTCGACTCCGGTGGAACTCGATTTTGCGAGCGTCGAGAAGCTTGGCTGATACGGCCAGTAAAGGATTGAGGTAAAGGAAAAATGCCGCCAAAGAAGGTACAGACAACGATCAAGCTGCAATTGCCGGCCGGCAAGGCCACACCGGCTCCTCCCGTGGGAACCGCGCTCGGCCCCCACGGTGTCAACATCATGGATTTCTGCAAGCAGTTCAACGCCAAAACGCAGAAAGAGCCCGACGGAATGATCTTTCCGGTGCTGGTCACCATCTATACCGACCGCACCTTCACGTTCATTCTGAAGACGCCGCCCGCTTCGATTCTTCTGCTTCGCGCGGCGGGCATTGCCAAGGGTTCACCGGAGCCCAACCGCAACAAAGTGGGCAAGGTCACGAAGAAGCAGGTCGTTGAAATTGCAAAGATCAAGCTTGTCGATCTCAACACCACCAATCTGGACTCCGCGGTCCGCACCGTCATGGGTACGGCACGCAACATGGGTCTGGAAGTCGTGGAAGCCTAGGGAGTAACAGGCGCTAAGGGATCGCACCCTTCACCTCGCTTCGCGGGGCTCAGGGTAAAGAGGCAGAACGATGAAGAAGGCTGGAAAACACGTAGAGAACGCGCGCAAGAAAGTGGAAGCGCGCCCGTATAAGCTCGCGGAAGCTACAGAGCTGATCAAGAAGACGCATCACACGAAGTTCAACGAAACCGTCGAACTCGCGATCAACCTGGGTGTCGATCCCAAGCACTCCGACCAGGTGGTTCGCGGCACCGTGGTTCTTCCAAACGGTTTGGGCAAGAGCGTTCGCGTTCTCGTCCTGGCCGGTGGCGACAAGCAGCGCGAAGCCACGGAAGCGGGAGCCGAATTCGTCGGCGGCGATGAGATGGTGCAGAAAATCATGGAAGGCTGGACCGATTTCGACGCCGTGATCGCCACGCCAGACATGATGCGTTCCGCCGGTAAGCTCGGTAAGGTGCTTGGCCCTCGTGGCCTGATGCCTAACCCGAAGACCGGCACCGTGACGGCCGACGTAACCAAAGCCGTGAAAGAAACCAAGGCCGGCAAAGTGGAATTTCGCGTGGACAAAGCCGGCATCGTGCACTGCCCGATTGGCAAAATCCAGTTTGACGCGGCGAAGTTGGCGGAAAACGCTCACGTTTTGATCGCTGCGATACTGAAAGCCAAGCCCGCGGCGGCCAAGGGCAAATACGTCAAGCGCATCACACTCACTTCCACCATGGGTCCCGGCATCAATGTGGACCTTGCCGAAGCGGAAACGCTCGCGACGGCTGCGTAACGCCAGAAGAACAGGCTGAGAAAAATTATGAAGAAGAAAAGCGAAAAGCAGCAGGACCTCGACAATCTGAAAACGGAGCTCGCGAAGGTGTCCACGGTTATTCTGACCACCTTCCAGGGCATCACCGTGGAACAAGACACCAAATTGCGCCGTGCGGTGCAGGCGGCGGGCGGCAAGTACGAAGTTGTAAAGAACACTCTTGCCGAACTTGCCGGCGCCGGCACTCCCGCGGAAGGCGTGCTCAAGAATCTGAAGGGTACCCATTCCATCGCCTACACGCAAACCGATCCGGTTGCGTTGGCCAAGGCACTGACGAAGATCGCCAAGGATGTTCCGGCGTTCCAGTTCAAATCCGGCGTGGTAGAAGGCCGCGTCATCTCCATCTCGGAGATCAAGCAACTCGCGGACATGCCGTCCAAGGAAGAACTTATCAGCAAGATTATGTTCTTGCTGAACGCTCCGGCTCAGCGAATCGCGATGGCGCTCAACGCGCTGCCGCGCAATCTCGCTGTCACCGTCAGCGAAGCGGTCAAGGCCGAGAAGTTCAGTTCGTAGGGGTAGGGGTCCGGGGCTAAGCGGGCCTGCCCGCCGCGGTTCCAAGGTTTTGAATTTTGAATCAGAAATTCGAGAGGAGAACTAGCAGTCATGTCGAAAGTTGAAACGATCCTGGAAGAAATCAAGGGCCTGACGCTTCTAGAGGCGTCGGACCTGGTTAAGAAAATGGAAGAAGCCTTCGGCGTGTCCGCGGCGGCTGCCACGGTTGTGGCGGCAGGCGGCGGCGCGGCCGGTGGCGGCGCGGCGGCTCCCGCGGAAGAGAAGACGGAATTCACCGTCGTTCTCACCGACGTGGGCGGCAACAAGATCAACGTCATTAAGGCCGTTCGCGAAGTCACCAGCCTGGGCCTTAAGGAAGCGAAGGATCTCGTGGATGGCGCTCCCAAGACCGTCAAAGAGGGCGTCAGCAAGGACGAAGCGGCCACCATCAAGAAGAAGTTCGAAGAGGCGGGCGCTAAGGTCGAGATCAAGTAATGGTGTGCCGGCCGCAACTTGGCCGGCATCTCATAGGTCCGGGCTTCTCAGCGGCGCTGCCAGGGCGGACGGCGCCAGGGGATTCAGTCACGAACGCTACGGCCGGTTTTGTCTACAACTATCTGGGTCCGTCAGGGACCTTCACTAACCGTGTGCAGGGCGGCTTTGGGCAAGCTGCGCGGCAGCACGGTTTAGTGTCTTTCCAGTCTTTTCTGCACCCTGCCCATAAGGGAATGAGGTAAATCAGGCATGTCCAATAGCAACCAGCATGTTCGGGAACGCCAGCGGCTGGATTTCGCAAAAATCCAGGGGGCTATCCAGATCCCCAACCTGATTGAAGTCCAGAAGAAATCCTACCAGCGCTTCTTGCAGATGGATCTTCTGCCAAGCGAGCGCGAGGATGGCGGACTGCAATCCGTGTTCACTTCGGTCTTTCCGATCCGGGACTTCCGCGAAATGTCGCAGCTTGAATTCGTGGACTACTCCATCGGCAACTGGGAGTGCAAGTGCGGCAACCTGAAGGGTCTGCACCATCTCCGCGCCACGTGCCGGAATTGCGGCGCTTCCGTTGTCACCAACCCGTATCAGACCGGCGATGTGGTTTGCCAGAAGTGCGGCACGTTCAACAAGAACACGCCTACTTTCTGTAACAAGTGCGGCGACCCCGTTGCCATGCAACTCAAGTACGACGTGAATGAGTGCCAGGAGCGCGGTATGACGTATTCCGCGCCTCTCAAGGTCACCATCCGTCTCACCATTTACGATAAGGATCCGGATACCGGCGCCAAGACCATTCGCGATATCAAGGAACAAGAAGTTTTCTACGGCGATATTCCGCTGATGACCGAGAACGGCACCTTCATCATTAACGGTACCGAGCGCGTCATCGTCAGCCAGTTGCACCGTTCGCCCGGCGTGTTCTTCGAAAGCGCCAACAACCGCTCCTACTTCCTCGGCAAGATCATTCCGTACCGCGGGTCGTGGGTCGAATTCGAATACGACACCAAGAACATTCTTTACGTCCGCATCGATCGCAAGCGCAAGTTCCTGGGTTCTATCTTCCTTCGCGCGTTGGGCATGAAGTCCAACGAGGAAATTCTTCGCACCTTCTATCAGGTCGAACGCCTTTCCCTGCGCGACAAGGAACTCTTCTGGAACGTTTCGCCCGGCATCGTGGATCGCAAGCTCACCCACGAAATCCGCAATCCCAAGTCGGAAGAAATCATAGTTGGCGCGCACAAGCGCATTACCGAAACGCTCTTCAAGGAACTCATCAAGGCGAAGATTTCCCAGGTTCGCGCGGCTCTTGCCGATCTCGAAGGTGCCTACAGCGTCGCCGACGTCGTCAACCGCCAGACCGGTGAAGTCCTTCTAGAATCCAACAAGCCGTTGACCGCCGATCTTTGGCAGGCCTTCGCGGAAGCCGGCATCACCGAAGTCGATATCTTCTTCCCGGAGCGCGACGATATCGGCCTGGTGCTTTCGCGCACGCTCGACAAGGATTCGATCCGCTCTTCCAAGGAAGCGCTCATCGAAATCTATCGCAAGCTGCGTCCCGGCGATCCCCCGACCCTCGAAACCGCCACCAACCTTTTCCGTGGCATGTTCTTCGATCCGCGCAAGTACGATTTCAGCCGCGTGGGCCGTTTGAAGTTCAACATCAAGCTCGGGCTCGATACCCCGCTCGACAATCGCACGCTGGACACAACCGATTTCGTCGCCGCCATCAAGTACCTGTTCAAGCTCCGCAAGAACATCGGCGTCGTCGACGACATCGACCACCTCGGCAATCGCCGCGTCCGCGCGGTTGGCGAACTGCTCGAAAATCAGTTCCGCATCGGCTTGGTCCGTATGGAACGCGCCATCAAGGAAAAGATGAGCGTGTACCAGGAAATGTCCACGGCTATGCCGCACGACTTGGTCAATGCCAAGCCGGTTATGGCCGCGATCCGCGAATTCTTCGGCAGTTCGCAGCTCAGCCAATTCATGGATCAGACCAACCCGCTCAGCGAAATCACCCACAAGCGCCGCCTGTCGGCTCTTGGACCCGGCGGTCTTTCTCGCGAACGCGCGGGATTCGAAGTCCGCGACGTTCACCCCACGCACTACGGCCGTATCTGCCCGATTGAAACGCCGGAAGGTCCGAACATCGGTTTGATCAGCTCTCTGAGCTGCTTCGCCCGCATCAACGACTACGGCTTCATCGAATCGCCGTACCGCCGCGTGAAGGGTGGCCGCATCGTTGATTACGTTCAGATCGTCAACGCCGGCGACAGTGAATTCAAGGCGGGCGACATCGTGGAACACGATCGCGTCGAAGAGCTCAACGAAGAGTTGAAGCGCCGCAAAGTCGTCGACGAGCCCTACTGCTTCTACCTGTCCGCTTGGGAAGAAGACAAGTACGTCATCGCCCAGGCTAACGTTTCGCTCGACGAAAAACTACGCATCACCACCGAACTGGTGAACTGCCGTCAGGCCGGCAACTTCGTCCTGAAGCATCGCGATGAAGTGGATTACGTTGACGTTTCCCCGAAGCAATTGGTTTCGGTGGCCGCCAGCTTGATTCCTTTCCTCGAAAACGACGACGCCAACCGCGCCTTGATGGGTTCTAACATGCAGCGCCAGGCTGTGCCTCTCATCCGCGGCGAAGCGCCGCTGGTCGGCACCGGCATGGAGCGCGTGACCGCTCGTGATTCCGGCGCGGTCGTGCTCTGCAAGCGCGATGGCATCGTCGATCAAGTCGACTCCGAACGCATCATCGTTCGCGTCGAAAGCGACCACTCCGGCGTGCTCAGCCGTGAAGTCGGTGCGGACATCTACACCCTGACCAAGTTCAAGCGCTCGAACCAGAACACTTGCATCAACCAGAAACCGCTCGTGCGTGTCGGTGATCGCGTCAAGACCGCTCAGGTTCTTGCCGACGGTCCTTGCACCGATCGCGGCGAACTCGGCCTCGGCCGCAACGTGCTGGTGGCCTTCGTGCCCTGGCGCGGGTACAACTTCGAAGACGCCATCCTCGTCAGCGAAAAGCTGGTGAAGGACGACTACTACACCTCGATTCACATCGAGGAGTACGAGATCGAAGCCCGCGACACCAAGCTCGGTCCCGAAGAAGTTACGCGCGACATCCCCAACATCAGCGAATCCTTCCTGCGCAATCTCGACGAGAGCGGCGTCATCCGCATCGGCGCGGTCGTGAAGCCTGGCGACATTCTCGTCGGCAAGGTCACTCCTAAGGGCGAGACCACGCTGACGCCGGAAGAAAAACTGCTGCGCGCCATCTTCGGCGAAAAAGCCGGCGATGTTCGCGACGCTTCCCTCTACTGCCCGCCGGGCATCGAGGGCACCATCGTTGACGTCAAGATCTTCACCCGTAAGGGCGGAGAAAAGGACGAGCGCCACAAGGCCATTGAAGCGTCCCAGGTCTTCAAACTCGAAAAGAACTTGGCCGACGAAATCCGCATCCTTACCGATGAGCGTCTGAAGCGCCTTGAAGACCTGCTCGGCGGCAAGATTCTCCAGGCCGACCTGCACGACGAAAAGACCAACAAGCGCCTGTTGACCAAGGGCGTTGAACTCACGCGCGACCTGATTGAAAAGATCTCCACGCGTAACCTCAAGCGCCTGAAACTCAACGAGCGCGATCCACTGCTCATCGAGAAGATCGAAGAAATCGAAGAGATGACTTCGCGGCAGATCGATGTGCTGCGCAAGATCACCGACGAGCGCAAGGAAAAGCTCAAGAAGGGTGACGAGCTTCCTCCAGGCGTCATCAAGCTGGTCAAGGTCTATATCGCCATGAAGCGCAAGCTCTCTATCGGCGACAAAATGGCCGGACGTCACGGCAACAAGGGCGTCATCGCCCGCGTCGTGCCGGAAGAAGACATGCCTTATCTCCCGGACGGCACTCCCGTGGAAATCGTTTTGAACCCGCTCGGCGTTCCTTCGCGTATGAACGTCGGTCAGATTCTCGAGACGCACCTCGGCTGGGCCTCCAAGGAATTGGGCAACAGCCTGAAGCGCCTGCTCAGCAAGGAAAACCGCGCGGAAGCGATTCGCCGGTGGTATCGCGAAGTTTTCAGCGACACTGCCATCTGGAAGTCTCTGCAGAAATCGAGCGATGAAGAGTTGCTCGAGTTCGCCGAAGGTTTCCGCGAAGGCATTCCGTTCGCCACGCCGGTGTTCGACGGCGCGCGCGAAGCGGAAATCCGTCACCTGCTCGAAGTGGCGGGCTTGCCGCACGCCGGAAAGATCAACCTGTTCGACGGCATGACCGGCGACCAGTTCGATCAGCCCATTACCGTCGGCTACATCTATATGCTCAAGCTGTCTCACTTGGTGGACGACAAGATCCACGCCCGCTCGATCGGTCCGTACTCCCTCATCACCCAGCAGCCGCTCGGTGGTAAGGCTCAGTTCGGTGGTCAGCGCTTCGGCGAAATGGAAGTGTGGGCCCTGGAAGCTTATGGCGCCGCGCACATTTTGCAGGAGCTGCTCACCGCCAAGTCCGACGACGTCTATGGCCGCGCGAAGATATACGAGGCCATCGTCAAGGGCGAACCCGGCATCGAACCTGGCGTGCCGGAGTCGTTCAACGTGCTCGTACGCGAGTTACAGTCGCTATGTCTCGACGTCGAGTTGATGAAGCGGCAAAAACCGCCAGCAGAAAAAGCAGCCGACTAGTAGCGTTCCCGGTAGGGGCGCAATATTTTGCGCCCCATCTCGGCAAGTTCGAAGGTATCTGCAGTAACCAGAAGTTTGGGTTCTCAGCCGCCAAGGGCAGTCTTCAAACTGCCTGAGGCGCGTCCCCGGTGAAAGCCGGGGAGGGAGGAAATCACCTTGTATCGCAGCAGCCCCTATGATCGCGCCAGTTTGATCGCCGATTTCGATTCCATTCGTATCAGCCTGGCCAGCCCGGAAAAAATCCGTTCGTGGTCTCACGGTGAAGTCACCAAGCCCGAGACCATCAACTACCGTACGTTCAAGCCCGAGCGTGATGGTCTGTTCTGCGCCAAAATTTTCGGTCCGGTGACGGACTGGGAATGTTTGTGCGGAAAATACAAGCGCATGAAGCATCGCGGAGTCATCTGCGATAAGTGCGGCGTGGAAGTCACTCTCAGCAAGGTGCGCCGCGAGCGCCTGGGCCACATTGAGCTGGCATCCCCGTGCTCTCACGTTTGGTTCTTCAAGGGCCTGCCCAGCCGCATCGGCTACTTGCTGGACATTTCCATGCGCGATCTCGAGCGCATCCTCTACTTTGAAGCCTTCGTCGTCGTCGATCAGGGCGAAGTTGCGGTCCTGAAAGAGCGCCAGGTCCTTCAGGAAGAGGAATATCGCAAGCTCACCACCGAATATCCCGGCCAGTTCACCGCCAAGATGGGCGCCGAAGCCATCAAGGAACTGTTGCGCCGCGTCGAAGTGGAAAAGCTCTCCGATGAGCTGCGCGAAAAGATGAAGGCGGATCCTTCGCTCCAGAAGCGCATCAAGTTCGCCAAGCGCCTGAAGGTTCTGGAAGCCTTCCGCAAGAGCGGCAACAAACCCGAATGGATGATCCTGGACGTGATCCCGGTTCTTCCGCCGGAGCTACGTCCCCTGGTGCCTCTCGACGGCGGCCGTTTCGCCACTTCGGATCTCAACGACCTCTATCGCCGCGTCATCAACCGCAACAACCGGTTGAAGAAGCTCATGGAACTTCGCGCGCCAGACGTTATCGTCCGCAACGAAAAGCGCATGCTGCAGGAAGCTGTTGACGCGCTGTTCGACAATGGCCGCCGTGGCCGCGTTCTGCGTGGCACCAACAACCGCCCGCTCAAGTCCCTCAGCGATACGCTCAAGGGCAAGCAGGGCCGTTTCCGCCAGAACCTCCTCGGCAAGCGCGTCGATTATTCCGGCCGTTCGGTTATCGTCGTCGGCCCGGAACTCAAACTGAACCAGTGCGGTCTCCCCAAGAAAATGGCGCTCGAGCTCTTCAAGCCGTTCATCTATCACAAGCTCGAAGCCCAGGGGCACTGCACCACCATCAAGCAAGCCAAGGAAATGGTCGAGCAACAGGAAGCCGTCGTGTGGGACATCCTCGAAGATGTCATCCGCGAGCATCCCGTACTTCTTAACCGCGCCCCGACCTTGCACCGCCTCGGCATTCAGGCCTTCGAACCGACTCTCGTCGAAGGGAAAGCCATCCGCATCCACCCGCTCGTTTGCACCGCTTTCAACGCGGACTTCGACGGCGACCAGATGGCCGTGCACATTCCGCTCTCGCCAGAATCTCAGGTGGAAGCGTCTGTGCTCATGCTGAGCTCGCGCAACATTCTGTCTCCCGCGCACGGTCTGCCTCTCGCGGTTCCGTCGCAGGACATGGTTCTCGGTATCTATTACTTGACCAAGGCCAAGCCCGGCGCTAAGGGCGAAGGTCGCGTGTTCGGTTCCGCGGAAGACGTCACGCTGGCTCTTGAAGCCGGTGAAGTGGAACTGCTCACCCCCATCCGTCTGCGCTACACCGGGGAAGCCATCGACCTGACCACCGCCTTCGATACGCAAGATGTCACGCACATCGAGCCGGTCAAGTTCGAGCGCCAGTTCATTCAGACCACCGTGGGCCGCGTCATTTTCAATTCGCACTTGCCCAAGCAGATGCCGTACATCAACGGCTTGCTCAAGAAAAAGGGCGTCCAGCAGTTGGTGTACTACGCCTACTTGCGTTTCGGCCTGGAAGCCACGGTTGAACTCCTTGATCATCTCAAGGCGCTCGGCTTCTACTACGCCACCAAGTCCGGCATCTCCATCGGCATCGACGACATGCTCATCCCGAGCGATAAGTACAAGCTCGTGGAAAATGCCGAAAAGGAAGTCGTCAAGGTGCAGCAGCAATACCTCGACGGCGCTATCACCAACGGCGAACGCTACAACAAGGTCATCGCCATCTGGGGCGACGTTACCGAAAAAGTTGCCGACGAAATGTTCAAGGCCCTGGAAACCCAGGACCGCGAAGGCAACATCAACCCCGTTTACATCATGGCGGACTCGGGCGCGCGCGGTTCCAAACAGCAGATTCGCCAGCTTTCCGGAATGCGCGGTCTAATGGCCAAGCCTTCCGGCGAAGTCATCGAGACCCCGATCACTTCCAACTTCCGCGAAGGCTTGACCGTGTTGCAGTACTTCATCTCTACTCACGGTGCGCGTAAAGGTTTGGCGGATACTGCGCTTAAGACCGCGGACTCCGGCTACCTCACCCGCCGCCTCGTCGACGTGGCGCAAGACGTCATCATCAACGAGCCCGATTGCGGCACCTCCGACGGCATCTACGTCGAGCCCATCATCGAAGCGGGCGTCGAAGTTGAGCCGCTCCGTGACCGAGTCGTTGGCCGCGTCTCTCTCGAACGCATCAAGGACTTCGAGGGCAGCGTCATCGTCGAGGTCAACCAGGAAATTACCGAAGAACTGGCCAATGCCATTCAGGCGGCCGGCATCGAGCGCGTCCGCATCCGTTCCGTGCTCACCTGCGAATCCCGTCGCGGAGTTTGCGCCCTTTGTTATGGCCGCAATCTTGCCACGGGCCGCATGGTGGAACTCGGCGAAGCGGTCGGCGTGATTGCCGCACAGTCCATCGGCGAACCGGGCACGCAGCTCACCATGCGTACGTTCCACATCGGTGGTGCGGCTACCCGCGTCAGCGAGCGCTCCACTCTCGAAGCCAAGAACACCGGCGTCGTGAAATTCGTCGACCTTCGGCACGTGGAAGGTCGCGGCGGTGCGCACATCGCCATGAATCGTTCTGGCCTCATCGTCATCCTCGATGAAAAGGGACGCGAGAAAGAACGCTACCACGTGGTTTACGGCGCTCGCCTCCGCGTCACTGAAGGCGAATCCGTACAACACGGCCAGATCCTTGCCGAATGGGATCCGTTCACCTTCTCGATCCTGACCGAAACCGCCGGCTCCGTGAAGTTCGACGACCTGCGTCCCGGTCTCACCATCGAAGAACAGGTTGACGAAGTCACCGGCTTGTCTCAGCTGGTCGTCACGCTGCCTCCCGGCGACGAAAAGCATCAGCCTGCGATCCTCATCCGCGATTCTTCCGGAAAGGTTCGCAAAAAGTACCTGATGCCTTCGCGCGCCCACTTGATGGTGCAGGATGGCGATGAAGTTCAGGCCGGAGACGTGCTCGCGAAGATTCCGCGCGAAACCACCAAGACCAAGGACATCACCGGTGGTCTCCCGCGCGTCGTCGAACTCTTCGAAACCCGCAAGCCCAAGGACCCCGCCGTCATTTCCGAAATCGACGGCACCGTCCGCTACGGCGATATCACCAAGGGCATGCGCAAGATCTACGTCGAAAGCGAAGATGGCAAGACTTCCAAGGAATACGCCATCCCGCGCGGTACGCACATCAACGTTCAGGAAGGCGAGCACGTCCGCGCTGGTGAAGCGCTCATCGACGGCCCGCTCAACCTCCACGACCTGCTCGCGGTGTTGGGCGAAAAGTACACCCAGGCTTACCTCGTCAACGCCATTCAAGAGGTTTACCGTCTGCAGGGCGTCAACATCAACGACAAGCACATCGAAACCATCAGCCGTCAGATGATGCGCTGGGTCAAGGTCGAAGACGTCGGCGATACCACGTTCCTTCTCGAGGAGCAGGTGGACAAGTTCCGCTTCCGCGAAGAAAACGATCGCATCATCGCCGAGGGGGGCCGTCCCGCTACAGGCCGTCCGCTGCTCCTTGGTATCACCAAGGCGTCTCTCTCTACCGACTCCTTCATCTCGGCTGCCAGCTTCCAGGAGACCACGCGTGTTCTCACCGAAGCGGCGGTTGCCGGTAAGGTCGATTACCTGCGCGGCTTGAAGGAAAACGTCATCATGGGCCGGCTCATCCCGGCGGGTACCGGACTCGAGCACTATCGCAGCATCCAGTTGCTCACCGAGATGCCGCCTCCCGCTCCTGTCGAAGAGCTGCCGGAAGCTTCTGAATTCGCGGCGGAAGATGCCGCGGGTCTGGAGTTCCTCGGCGGCAAGGACGACGAACCGGAAGCCGACGCAGCCACCGAGGGCCAGGACTAATCCTGTAACCCGCAATCGAATCAAACCGTTGGACGCCCCGGTTCACTCCGGGGCGTCTTTTTTTTGCAACCGTCCCTTCGTACAGGTAAGCTAAAGGAACGCAGTTCCCCCATCCCCCTTGCTGCGTTTCTATCCCCCTTCCTATCATTGGGAGGCACCGGTTTCTGCCACGGTTAGAATCCTCGAATGAACCTTGAGCCACAAAACGGCGAAACGCCTCAGGTCGCTCCGTCTTCGGATTCCGGCGCCACCGTAACGTCTCGGCTGAACAACTACGAAAAACGCCAGCAAGAATTGTGGCGCCTCACTTTCTTTCTTCTGTGCCTGGTTTCGGTGATGCTGGCGTGGCTCTCCTGGCCCACTCTGCGTTCCTTCAAATTCCGCCTGGAAGCGGCCCCGATCGGCCTATTGGTGTTGATTGCCCTGCTGGGCGTGCATATCTGGCGAAAATCGCGCGAGGTTGCTGAGCTTAAGGGCATGGTCGTAGGCCTGGGCCAACGCAACGCCGTTCCTGCCGGGGACGCCGCACTCGAGCAGTTGTTCCACATGATCTCCAAATCCCAGCAGGGCTTCCGGGATCTGATCGACTCCTTCGATGACGTGTTGCTCGCCTTGAGCCTCGAAGGCGAAATTCGCGCCGCCAACCGCAGTTTTGCCGATTTTGTCGGCCAGCCTTTTCAGGAAATTATCGGTCTGCCGCTCAAACATTTCGTAACAGACGAGCACTCCACCTCCGACGAAGAGCTGCAAACGGCCTTGCGTCGCTTTCTGGAGCGGCGCGTCTGGTCCGGCGTGGTCCAAGTTCGTCTGAAAAGGACCGGTGTGCCTTTCTTCTTCGACTGCGTCGCACACGCCATGGTTCGCGACGACAAGGTTCACGGCCTCACCATCCTGGCCCGAGACATTACTTCGCAGCGCCGTAGTGAAGCCCGCTTCACCGAGCTGTTCGAAACTCTTCAGGAAGGCATCTACATCGTCACGCCCGACGACAAGATTCTGGAAGTCAATCCGGCTCTCGTGAACATGCTCGGTTTCGATTCCAAGGAAGAGCTCCTCGGCAAGAAGGTCAGCGAAGTTTTCGTCGATCAGGAGCAGCGTTCTATCCTGACGCGCGAAGTGAATCGCGAACCCACTCCGCAAGGCCGCGAAATCACGCTGCGCCGCAAAGACGGCCAGCCTCTTATTTGCCTCAACACGTCCTCCGCGGTTCGCGACACCGGAGGCAAAATCGTCCGCTATCAGGGCGCGCTCGCCGACATCACGGAGCGACGTTCCATCGAGAAGCGCCTGTATCAGCAACAGGAATTTGCCCGGCGATTGGTCGACAGCTTCCCCGACCTCATTTTTGTCTGCGATACGGAACGGCGCTACACCTTCGTCAGCCCCAAGGTCGAGGAAGTCCTTGGCTATAACACGCAAGAAACCATCGGCACGATTTTCGGCGAGCGGACTCATCTCGAAGACCGCAGCGCCTTCCTTAGCGTTTTCGACGATCTCCTTCAGGGCAAGCGCAACTTCGCTTCCATCGAGATTCGCGTGCGTCACAAAGACGCGGAATGGCGCCGCCTGCGCTGCCACTTCAGTCCGCTTTTCGACGTGAATGGCAAAATCGAGGGTGTGGTCATTTCTGGCCGCGATATCACCGAAGTGAAGCGCCTGGAAGAGCAGCTGATTCAGGCGGAAAAACTGGCCGCGATGGGCCAGATGCTCGCCGGCGTTGCGCATGAGCTGAATAATCCGCTAACCGCGATCCTTGGTGCCAGCGAACTCATTCGCGATCGCGCCGGCATCGATGAAAACACCAAGCGCCAATTGGAGATGACCCATCGGCAAGCGCGCCGCGCCGCGCGTATCGTCCAGAATCTGTTGGAATTTTCACGCCCCGCATCTCCTCAAAAGAAAACGTTGGACCTCAACGCTGTGGTGGATCGCACCCTTCAGCTTCACGAGCATTCTCTCCGTCGCAGTTCCATCCAGGTGGATTTTCATCCTTGTCCAAATCTTCCGCCAACCATTGGTGACGCCAACCAACTGATCCAGGTGTTCCTGAATCTCGTAGCTAACGCCGAGCACGCGATTCGTGAGGTTCGCACTTCCGGCCGCATCCAGATTCGCCTTGGCAAACTCAGCTCCCGCGTTTTTGCTTCGGTCCAGGACGACGGCGCCGGAATTAAACCGGAAATTCTGCCCAAGATATTCGACCCGTTCTTCACCACCAAACGTCCTGGAGGCGGCACGGGCCTGGGCCTCAGTATCTGCATGTCCATTGTTCGCGAGCACGGTGGCGACATGGAAGTGGAATCGCTTCCCGCGGGCGGCGCGGCCTTCACCGTTTATCTGCCGATCGCCGTTGTCGATGAGCCGCGCAAGCCGGTGGTACGCGAACTGGATTCTTCCGGCTCCGGTGAAATGATGGCGCCCACGCTGGACCTGCTGAAGGGCCGCTCCATTCTTGTTGTCGACGACGAGGAAAGCATTCGTATGCTGCTCCTCGAAGGACTTTCTGCTCATGGATTGCAGGTCGATTGCGCAGCCTCCGCCGAAGAGGCGCTAGCGTGCGTGCTGCGCGGAAAATATGACGCCATTCTCTGCGACTTGAATCTTTCCGGCTCCGGTGCCAACGCTGATGGCTACAGCGTCGCGCAGCGCCTCAAGATCGCCTCCGGCGCAAACAAGCCTGAACTCATTTATATGTCCGGCGAAGTGATTGCTGAGGGCGAGGGCTCCAGCGCTTCCACCAGCTACCGCCGCCTCCAAAAGCCCTTCCGCATCTCCGACGTACTCAACACCCTGATGGTCGTCTTCAGCCGCATCCCGGCCGGTTCCAGCAAGCGCTAAAGTGGCTTATGAGTTGCGGTGTGTCGCTTGGACGACCCAATACTCACCGGAAGTTGAACCATTGAAAACACATCGAGTAGTTGTCCAGCATATACATCCCTGAAAGGAACGTCAGACCCGCGAACATGTCCACCGAGTTGTTCGAATAACTGCTGAACACTTGCTTGATGTATTGATTGGGCCCCGTTTCCGTCCAAGCTACGGGAGAGCGTATGTACAGTGCATTGAAATCCGAAGCGGAATTGTTGACGCACTGCGAATGATAATTGGACAAGTCGAACGGGGTCAGGTTTTGCGGATTTGGTCCGTATGACGGGCGCTCCACGATCCATTCGGCATCGCGGCCCAGAAAATTAAACTTGTAATCGAAATTTGGCAGGTTTGCGATCTCAAACTGCGTGCGGACCACCTGGTTCGTCGTGAGATTCGTTAGCTGAAAATAGGCGAATCCGCCCGGCTGGGTAGGGATCATGTCATCCCAGGAAATCCATACCGCGCACTCAATGTTGTCTCCCGGGTGCACCGGAAAAGTCTTTAATTCTTGCGAGACCTGCAAGGGGAACACCTCGGTCCACGCGTCATAACTCGACAGCGTCCATGGCGGTTGATGGAGAAACACCGGAACCAATCCCGCCGGGAGTGTTTGTTGGCCCGTTCCCGCTTGCACTAACGGGCTCGGTGATTCGCCGTCCAGCCCCACCCATTCGCTCGTAGCTGTCGAACGAAATAACTCCCCCGTCACGGTCT
The DNA here is from genome assembly GCA_963759275.1 of Candidatus Acidiferrales bacterium. GTDB lineage: Bacteria > Acidobacteriota > Terriglobia > Acidiferrales > UBA7541 > Acidiferrum. The sequence goes on from CAVWYZ010000014.1 coordinate 53,167, forward strand.
TCGGCGTTTTCCAATGGCCGAAGACATATACGTACGGTTGCGCAAAGCCATAAGAATCCGTCTGCGGTAACGTGTAGTCTCCGGTCCATATGTTTGAAACCATCAACGCGTGGTAGATATTGTCGTTCGCGGTAGTTTCCGGCGCCACCACGTTGATCGGTTTCGACACCGCGCTCAGCCACAGCGCGTACTCATTCGGACTTTGTATCGGATCTGGCCTTACAGGATATCCCGCCAGCATGATTTCCTGATCCGTCAGAGTCTCGGGATCCCGCAGCACCGGAAGCACCGTTTGGTTACTTTGATTCAGAGCAGGATCGACGCTGGGGGGAAAAGGTAGGTCCCTTGTTGCGCGATCCGACCTGCGTAACCGAATGACATACCGGCTTCGCGCATCTCCAGCCGCGCAGCGAAGAACCAGATTTACTTCGTCAACAGGTGTCTCCGCTGGCGGCTGCACAAAGAACCTGGCATTCCCGTCTCCGTCGGAGAATAGCTTCAGGTGATTCAGGATTGCCGCTCGATTTGCGCCGCCGCCCGCTTGTGGCGCCGAGTCTGCTGCGGCATCCTCTGCATCGAAGTCGTCATCGTCCCGTTCGCCGTCCACCAGTTTTTCGCGCAATTTGCACACCGCGTTTGGCAGCGTTTTTAGATAGATCGGCGTATTCGCTTCTGGTGCCACGGTGTAGCCGATGGCTTGCGTAATGGGCGGGCTTCCTGGCTCGGTCTGTGCCCGACACGCGATTCCAGCAGTCGCCAGCAGCACCGTCACAAAAAAAATATCTTTGAACCACCGCAGGAGGGAAATCCTCATGGCCAACTCCACGTCGCGATCGTTGGACCGAACCCGTATCCACCCTAATTCATGGACGAGGATACAAGTTTGCAGAGCCTACGCTTCTGCCGCCCGCTTCGCAAGAGTTTTCCTGTCCCTCTTCAAACTTTTGTAGGTTTAAAAACCGTTCATGCAATTTGTGGACACACCGAGTACTTCGGTCACTTCTTTTTTGCCCCACCCGTGCCTTCGGGATCCAGCCCAAAATCCCATACGAAGTAATTCAGCCCGCCGTCCAGAACTTCCGCCACCACATACTCGCCGGGCGTCAGTGCCTCTCCCAATGTGAAGCGGTACACGTTGGGAGCGACTTCCCACCGTTGGATGGCCACCTCGCTGCGGTTCACTGACATCTTTTGCCCGAATAACGTATTGACCGCCTCTAACTCCCGCCCGTGGTGTATCTGCTTGGCTCGGATCAGCACTACATCCGGCCCGCTCTCGCCCGGCCGGCTGCTGGTCTCGATAGGCGAAACGCGATTGGGATCTGGGGGCGCTTCCCGCAAATAAAATTCCGGGGTCGTCGTTTTCAGGCGAAGCGTTGCGTGCTCTCCCGGCAGGATCACGGTCTGCTTCCCCGGCACAATCGGCACGGGCGACAATACCTGTTCAATCGTCCGCAATGTGTCCCGCTTATTCGCGGCGCCCGCCTGTTGCAACACCCGCACAGATTTGCCCTCGACCACAAACAAGCCTTCCGCCTCCGGCAAATAGGATCCCTGTCCGACCTGTAGACTCGCGTCGATATCCGCTACATTGTCCAGCCGCTTGGCCTCTTCCTGATTGTGGACTTTTTCGGCCAGCGCGTTCGAGGCCTTCGCCGTGGCGGCTTCATCCTTGGCCGTCGCACCCCAATCCACTAGCGCTGCGGGTATTTCTTCCCATTGCCCTCGTTCTTCGCTGAAATACCGGACGCGATCGCCGTTCACCTGATATTCCCGCACAATTTGAAAGGTGCCGTCTTTCAGGATCAGTTTTTTGCCGCGTGGCACGTCAGCCCGACTATTCGTCTGGGCGGTCTGCGTCGACGGCTTCCCGCCGCTGTCTTGCGCGCGGCCGGCGAACGCTACAAACACCAGACTCAGCAGTACAACACACGGGAAACCTAGCGGAAGAATGCGGGTGGCGAAACTGGCGGGAATGCGCGCTCCAACCATGGGGTCGTCGGCGCACCCGCCCCTAAATAGGGCACAAGCGGCCGTCCGAAACTAAGCATAGCGCTCTTGAACGACGCACCGCAAGAATAGACGTATTCCAAACGGAATTTATGGGAAAGCGTTCTCAACGGAGGGATTCGACTTGCAAGGAGCCGCCGGTCTACCGACCGGTACTTCTAAGCCCGAACGAACCTCAATGTGTGCAACGCGGGAACAACGTGGTCAGGACCATCAGGTCAGACAGCGTGAACAACCACTGCTCCGCCTGCGCGCCCGCCGCTTCCGCTGCTCTCGCGATCATGCCCAGATGCCGGCTCTTTGCGAAGTTATGCAGATGCTCTACGCAAATCCCCGTCAAGGTGGCCACTTCTGTGTCCGTGAATATTTTCTGACTCGACTTTACTTTCACCAAGGAACCCTCACTCTATTTCCGCCGCTTTCGCCTTCTACCCTGGTTCGATGCTGAGAACAGGTTAGGAGACGCTCATTACTCCTGCAATAGTCGTTCCGTTTAATTTCTGTTTAAACCAATTCTCTAGTACTTTTCAATTCCCGTGTTTTTCTTGGGATTTTCGCGATTTCTATCTCTAATAGGATCTATAGGTTATCTGTTAGAAGTGACAGGGTGGGTGTGAAAAAAACTACTGTTTTTGCGAAATTTCTACCACTTTTGGTAGCACGCGTGCCAACTCCTTCACCTGCTTTGCGTGCCGCATCTGATGCGCTGCGATCATCTCGAACCACTCATACGTGGTCAGGCTGCCTAAAAATGCATGCTTCCAGCGATACGCACCCAGGTCCCGGCTCTGCGTTTCTTGCAGGAAACCCAGTGTTCTTGTGCGCGTGACCTGCAGCTGGGTCAGCATATCTTCTTTGATTCCGAGCAATGTGGGATCGAGGGGAATCGGCGACTTCCGCCGAACGATGCGAGCCTCCACCAGCCACAGCGGTAAATGCATCTTCTGCCAAGGCTTAAAGGACTTCGGCGTTTTCTGGGTCACGCGCTTGGCCGCATCGTTGACACCGCGCTCCACCAAAATAAGGTGAGCCACCACTTCGGCTCCGGACCACTTTTCCGCTTCGGGTTTTGTATTCCAATGCTGGCTGGAAATTTCGTCGGCCGCGCGCAGAAACAAAGTTTGCGCCTTCCCAAGCTTGTCGACGATGGGCGAAATGTCCAGTAAGGTTCGCTCCCGCGATTTGTCAGACCGTGGCGCCGCCCGCTTGCTCGAACGCATGCGCCAGTTGCAGTACACGCGCTTCGCCGAAGGCTGGTCCAATAATTTGCAGTCCCACCGGAAGCTTCCCGCCGATGCGCCCGCATGGCACCGAGATCCCCGGCAGGCCCGCCAGCGATCCTGTAACTGTATAAATATCAGCAAGGTACATCTGCAAGGGGTCGTCCACCCGCTCGCCAATCTTGAACGGCGGCACCGGCGAAGTCGGCGTCACAATCGCGTCCACCTGTGCAAACGCCTTCTTGAAATCCTCCGCAATCAGCGCGCGCACTTTCTGGCCCTTCAAGTAATATGCGTCATAGTAGCCGGCCGAAAGCACATACGTCCCCAGCACAATCCGCCGCTTTACTTCCGCGCCGAATCCCGCGCCGCGCGTCTTGCGATACATCCCGATCAGCGAATCCGCCTCGGCTCTCGGTCCATACCGTACGCCGTCATAGCGCGCCAGATTCGAACTCGCCTCCGCCGTGGCGATGATGTAGTACGTCGCGATCGCGTAATCCGTATGCGGCAACTGAATTTCACGCACATCGCAACCCATCTTGCGCAATAACTCGATGCCGGCAGCGATTTTTTCCTGAACGCCGGCGTCCATTCCGGCGCCAAAGTATTCCTTTGGTATGCCGAGCTTCATCCCTTTTACCGGATTGTTCAGCCCCGCCGGATAATCCTCCACCGGCGCGGTCGTCGACGTGGAGTCGTTCGGATCGCGCCCCGCCATGACCTTCAGCACCGTCGCCACATCCGCCACCGTATGCGCAAACGGCCCGATGCGATCCAGCGACGACGCAAACGCAATCAACCCATACCGCGAAACGCGCCCGTAGCTCCCCATCATCGCGGGAATCCCGCAGAACGACCCCGGTTGCCGGATCGATCCGCCCGTATCCGTGCCCAGCGAAGCGACGCACAAATCCGCCGCCACCGCCGCTGCCGATCCCCCGCTGGACCCGCCCGGCACGCATCCCGGCGCCGCCGGATTCTGCACATTTCCATACGCCGAATTTTCGTTCGAGCTGCCCATGGCAAACTCGTCGCAATTCGTCTTACCCAGAATCACCGCGCCTGCCGCTTCCAGCCGCGTAACGGCCGTGGCGTCGTACGGCGGGATATAATTCGTCAGGATTTTCGAGCTGCACGTGGTGCGAATTCCCCGCGTGCTGATCACGTCCTTCACCGCCACCGGCACGCCCGCCAGCGGCCCCAGCGGCTTGCCCGCCGCCACCGCCGCGTCCACGCGATCCGCCTGCTTGTACGCGCGCTCCTCACACAAAGTCAGGTAGGCATTCAGCTCGCTATTCGTGGCCGCAATGCGCTTGTAAAACTCCCCCGCCACCTCGCGCGCCGACACCTTCTTCGCCGCAATCGCGTCCCGCACCTCACCAATTGTCTTCATCGTAGTCATTTTCATCCCAACAAATAAGCTCCGTCATTCCGAGCGCAGCGAGAAATCTCTCTTCTCTGTGTAGCGGCGGGTCTTCAGACCCGCGCCTTTCTCGCCACTCGCCACCAGCCACTCGCCACTATCTTATCTACCGCTCAATCACCTTCGGCACCCGAAAATACGGCGGCTCCGGATCCGGCGCGTGCGCCAACACTTCCTCTGCCACCGCGCACGGCACCACCAAATCCTCGCGCAGCGTCGCGTCGGCTGTCTGCGCCTCCATCAACACCTGCGCCATCGGCTGCACCTTCGAAGTATCCAGCTCGTTCAGCTTCCCGATATATTCCAGAATCTCGTCCACCTGCGCGCGGTATTTCTCCAGCTCATCCTCGCTCAGGTCCAGATAAGCCAACTCCGCCACCCGCAACACATCTTCCCGTGAAATTTTCAATTGATTCCCTCAAACGGACTACTATAGAAAATAGAAGTTTAGCATAACGAAGGAGTTGCCCTCCGATGTGACTTCGTCGAACGGGTTTCACCGGATCTCATAGTCTTCTCATGGTGATTGCTTGTAGCGCGCTAATAATCGAGCTCAACTCCCAAGCATTCGGCCAAGCTAAAGACTCGCCGGGACAAGGGTCGGTCGGCGCTTCTGTTCAGATGCTAACCGCAACGGGCGGAGTGGATTTCAACGAATTTCTAGCGGGTCTGTACAAATCCGTCAAAATCCATTGGTTCGCTGTGATGCCGGCGGAGGTCCAACTCGGTTCGAAAGGGCGAGCTACTATTCGTTTTGCCGTCAAACAAGATGGCTCCCTAGAAGGGGACCCGGAGATCGAAGTGAGCGCGGGTAAAAAACAACTGGATGAGGCGGCGTTACACGCAATCAAACATGCCGCGCCGTTCAAGCAGTTTCCTCAAGGCTTCTCTCATCCAGAAGTCATGCTGCGGATGACGTTTTTTTACAACCTACCCGTCAGCCGCAATCTTTCGCCGAACTAGCGGCTTAGGGCTTCCGCGATCTTCCGCGGAAACTTCGTCGCCACGTAATCGTCCACCAACTTCTGGAACGCCGCCGCCAGCTCATCGTAGGTGCCTTCCAGCGTCACGTCCTTCTTGCCATCAATATATACCGGGCAGCGCGGCGCCTCGCCCGTTCCCGGCAAGCTGATGCCGATATTCGCGGCTTTCGATTCGCCGGGACCATTCACGATGCAGCCCATCACCGCCAGCGTCATGGTTTCCACGCCGTCATACTGCAGCTTCCACGTCGGCATCATCTCGCGAATGTAATCCTGCGTGCGCTCCGCCAATTCCTGGAACGTCGAACTCGTCGTCCTTCCGCATCCCGGGCACGCCGTCACGCTCGGCGAAAAGGACCGCAGCCCCAGCGCCTGCAGCAATTCGCAGCACGCATACACTTCTTCGCGGCGATCTCCACCCGGTTTCGGCGTCAGCGAAATGCGGATCGTATCGCCAATCCCTTCATACAGCAGTACGCCCAGTGACGCGGCGCTCCACACCATGCCCTTCATGCCCATGCCCGCTTCCGTCAATCCCAGGTGCAGCGGCTGGCGCGTCTTGGCCGACAAATCCCGGTACACAGTAATCAAGTCGCGCGGCCGCGAAGTTTTGCACGAAATAATGATCTGATCGTGGCGCAGCCCGCTTTCCAGCGCCAGTTCCGTCGACTCCAGCGCCGACAGCACCATGCAATCATTAATAATTTCTTCGCTCTCTTTGGCCAGGTTCTGGTCGGTGTTTTCCTGCATCTTCTTCATCACCAGTTCCTGGTTCAGCGAGCCGCCATTCACGCCGATGCGCACCGGCTTGCCGTGGTCTACGGCCACTTTGCAGATGGTGGAAAATTGTTCGTCGCGCCGTTGCCCCGCGCCCACATTTCCCGGATTAATGCGGTACTTGTCCAGCGCCGCCGCGCATTCCGGATATTTCGTCAGCAGCACGTGTCCGTTGTAGTGGAAATCGCCGATGATCGGCACGTTGCAGCCCGCGTCCAGCAGCCGCTTTTTAATTACCGGCACCGCCGCCGCCGCTTCCGGCACGTTCACCGTCCAGCGCACAATCTCGCTGCCGGCTTCGGCCAGCTCCAGCGTTTGCTGCAGCGTGGTCTCCACGTCCGCTGTGTCCGTGTTGGTCATGGACTGCACAACAATCGGCGCGCCGCCGCCCACGGTGATGTGGCCCACCTTCACGCCATGAGTTTTTTTGCGCCCAAAGCGCAGCCCCGCAGCGTCAGTTCCCGCAATCTGGTTCAACATATCCTTTTATTTTAGCAAACCCGCCCGCCGCAGCACCGCAGTTTTGTCCGCCGCGGTCCAACAATCGTCCTGTAGGGGCGGCTTTATGCCGCCTGGCGTTGCTGGGGGTGCCCCAACGTAGTTTTGAACCTAGGCGGCTTTTTTAGGGGGTCGGAGCTTCAGCGTGCCCCGAACGAATTCTCGCGAGGGGCCCACCCCGACATCATGTCGCTGCAGGCCTGGGCTTCAGCCCGGGACGCGAAGCGTCCCTGCAGAGGCTTCTCCGCCGTCGATCTTCTCTTATCTCGCCACTCGCCACTGCTTCTCGCCCCTGCCGTCCTACGCCCCCGCCGCCGCCTTATGATCGAACGACTTCACTCCCGCGGCCTCATCCGTCGCGATATCGAACACCGTATACAGCTTGGTCACTTCCATCAGGTTATCGACCTTGTCCGTCAGGTTCACCAGCTTCAATTCGCCCCCCGCCTTGCGCACGCTGGTGAATCCGCTGACCAGCGCCCCTAACCCGGAGCTGTCGATGTAATTCACGCCCGCCAGGTTCATCAGGATCTTCTGGTGACCCTCGCTCAGCAGGTTCATGATCAGCTCGCGCAACGCCGCGCTCTCTTCGCCCAACGAAATCCGTCCGGTAATATCCACCACCTTTACATCGCCCACTTGTCTCGTGCTCGTCATCATGTCCATTGGCTCACTCCTCGTCCCGCAGTAACGCCAGTCTTTTAGCCCCGGCTGTCTACCCGCACTATAGTGTTTCAGCCCCAAAAACGCCACAGTCCAATTCACGCCTACCGCGAGTTTTTTCCCGCCGTCACATCCGTCGAAAAATTCATCTTTCTTGCCAACCGCGCGAACTCAGGGTCCTCACGAATGCCGTCCCATTTCGGGTCTACTCCCAGGAACACCATGTGAACATCCTTCTCGGCGTACGCTCTCTCCAGCCATCGCAAACTCTCCGCCCGATTCCCCAGACCGCAATAAACCAGCGCCAAGTTGTAAGGCGGCACGTACTTCTCTTTGCCGATAGCGTTCAATTCATCCAACATTTTCAGGGCCGCAGGACGCTGGCCAGCGATCGCATAGGTGTAGCCCATCAGGGAAAGGGTCTCACTCGTCCCACTCGACAATTCTCGTGCTTTCTGCAAGCTCTGCAGCGCCTCATCATAGCGACCGGCGCTCGCATAGGTCTTTCCCAGCTCGATATAAGTAATCCAGAAATTGCGATCCATCTCCAACGTCTTCTGCAGTTGTGCGATGGCCTCCGGGTACCTCCGCGCCTGAAACAGAACGTGTCCTTTCAACGCTCCGGTCAAAGACCATGCAGGCTCCAACTTCAGGGCCTGGTCTAATTCTGCAATCGCGTGTGCGTGTTCGCCCAGGCTCGACAGTAGCAGGCCGTATCCCCAGTGCGCCACGGAGCTATTCGGATTGATCGACAACGCCCGCGTATATTCCTTCCGCGATCCTTCCCAGTCCCAGTCAAAGAAGTAATTCGCATACGCCAAGGAAACATGCGCCTCGGCCAGGTCCGGATCGATCTCCAATGCCCGCTTCGCCGCTTCCTTGGCTTTCGAAAATGCTTCGGGTGACGGCACATCGTTCGAAATCGGCATCGCGCTGTAGCAATTCGCGATTCCGGTATACGCCAGCGCGTACTTTGGGTCGCGAGCCAGCGCTTGCTCGAAGTAATCAATCGCCTTGGTTGTTCCTTCGGGTGTCCTCTTCTCCCAAAAGTAGCTTCCTTTCAGATAGAGTTCGTACGCCTGCGTGTCATCTGTGTACCTCTTCCTCAGCCGCGCCTGCTCTTCGCTCGTCAGTTTCCCGGTCAACTCTTGCGCCACTCTTTCGCTGACCGAGTCCTGTAACGCGAAAATGTCTCCTGCGTCTTCATCGAATTTGTTCGACCAGATCTGTTTACCATCCTTGGTGCGCACCAGCCTCACGGTCATGCGGATACGCTGGCCGTATTGTTGAATGCTGCCATCCAGCACCGCGTCGACGCGCAGTTCGCGCCCCACTACCACGGGGTCCTCGCCTGCGTCCGTGAACCTTCGCACCACCGCCACCGGCCGCACCTGTAATTCGCTTACGCCGTTCAATTTTGTGATTAGCGTATCCGCCATGCCCATTTCCAGCACTTCGTTCCCGCCGGCAGCCACCAACGGTTTGAACGGAAGCACCGCCAGAGTCCGCACGCTCCCCGGATCTTCGCTTCCTGAGTGGCGCGTCCACGTTTGGTACCCAGCCCATGCAATTCCCAGTCCCACCAGTACACCAAACGCCGCCACCAGCCATTTTCTTTTACCGCTATGCGCAATTCCGTCTCCTGCCTTATCCGCCGTTCAACACCCGTCGCAGCGTCGATATGTTCTGGTTTAGATTGTTTTCTTCTACTACCGTGTCCGGCCACACCGCAGTCATCAATTCGTCTTTGCTGACCACCCTGCCCCGGTTTTCTACCAAATACAGCAGCGTATCGAACGCTTTGGGCGTCAGCGCGACCGGTTCGCCATTCTTCAGGAGCAGTCGCTTGCCCGCTGCGATTCCGAAGGGTCCGAAATTGTAATTTTGCGGGTCCAAATCATCCATTTCCGGGCTTTCATAAGCTTTCAGGCTTTTTCAGCGCCATTCTAAAGACGAATCCCGCCTTCTTGAAACACATTCGCCCGTACCCCGGGATGCTATCCGGAATCTACGCAATCACAAAAGGAGATCTTTCTTATGTTCTCGACCCGAACCAAGCAACTCGCCTCGGTCCTTTCCGCAACCGCACTGCTCGTCGTCACTGGTACCTTCACCTTCGCGAATCCCCAGCCTGCTCCGGCTCGTTCTGCTCACGAGCGCCCAGGGGCTCGGGAAGGCTTCGAACGCGATCGCGCTATCGTTGGTACCTGGCGGGTCCAGGTCCAGTCCTATGTTTGCGGCACCAGCACGCCCGTTGGCCCGCTCTTCTCTTCCGTCCTTACCTTTGGCGATGGCGGCACCTTGATCGGAAGCACCATCAATCCCGCCTTTGCGGTTGGCCAGCGGGGAATTGACCAAGGCACCTGGAGCTACAGCGGCAATCACACCTACACCGCCAAAGATGTAGCCTTCCTTTTCTTCACCACCCCACCCAGCCCGCCCTCCAACCCCGGTTTCCTGGCCGGCACGCAAATCTTGTCTCAGACCATCACCGTCATGAAAGGCGGGGACGAATTCACCAGCGAAGCCACCACCGAATTCTTCGACGCCACCGCTAAGTCCTACCGCCAGGGCTGCGCCACCGCCACCGCCCAGCGCTTCGAATAACCCACCTCTCCAACGCGGGTGGCGCGCCCTAGAATCCGAAACGATTTTGGGCCGCCTACCCGTTTCGTTTTCTGTAAACGGTGGGGCGCTCTTCTCCTCCGTATTCGAACTCCAACCTGCCATTCGAATAGAAGTACCATATAATATATATTGACAATAGAATAATAATGTGCTACAATGGCTTGTGACGATTGGGGATCGGTGTCGTTTGTCTGGAGCGTTTTTCGCGAAGGGGCGCGCTCTTGTCCTGAGTGGCTTCCGCGAAGACTCGCTCGCCCCACCTCATTCACTCCACCAAGATCCTCTAAGTCCTTTGCTTCCCGTTGATGCAACGGTTCTCAACGTAAGTCCTTTCTTTCCCCTTGATACGCGAACTCGGGGAGGGTGGCTCCTGTCCCAGGCCGCGCAGCGTCGCGCCGCTACGTCTGTTCACAACGCGCACGGCACTTCATGTCGAAACTTTTTTAATATTTTTAAGCTAAACCCTGTCCTTGCCTCAGTTTTTAATTTTACAGCGGGGTGAGGGCGTAACGTAGTAGTTATGATTACACATCACGTCATGTCGGCGCGCCGACAGTCCCGCACTGCCAAGCAGCAGGAACGCGCGATTTCTGCTGTGAACTGTTTGAATGAATAGGTCAAGGGAGGAGCGCTTGGTGTAAAAAAGCTGAACTCAGCGACCGCGCTGATTCAGAAACACCAAGGAGGCTCCTCATGGGACCTATGTATTACATCGGACTAGATGTTCACAAGCTAAAGATTAGTTACTGCGTGAAGGACGTCATCGGCAAAATTCATGCCGAAGGATGGATACCCGCTACACGTTTTGATCTGGATCGTTGGATGAAGACGCTACCAAAGCCGTGGAGCGCGGCGATGGAAGCCACCATGTTCACCGGCTGGATCTATGATCACCTGAAACCCCATGCCGCCGTGCTGAAAGTAGCGCATCCCCTGATGCTGCGGGCCATTGCCGCCGCGAAAAAGAAGAACGACCGTATCGATGCCAGCAAAATCTGCGACTGTCTGCGCTGCGATTTTCTGCCCGAGTCTTACATGGCTCCGACAGCCATTCGCGAACGGCGTCGCACGCTGCGTTATCGCAACTTGCTCGTTCGCCAGATGGTGCAGATGAAGAACAAGGTGGGCATGCTGCTGATGGAAGCCGGTGTCAGCTACAACAAGCAGAAGCTCCACAAGGCCGGCTACTTCCGCGAACTACTCGCCAGCAACCCAGATATTAATCCGGGGCTGCGCTCGCTGCTGTGCCAGTGCCGCGAGATGGTGGTGCGGCTGGGGAAAATGGAAACTGCTCTGATCCGCTCCCTGCAGCAAGACCGCTTACTGGCCGAACGCGTGGAGCGGTTGATGAGCATTCCGGCGGTAGGGCCGATCACGGCGCTGACCTGGGCGCTAGAAGTTGGTGAGGTACAGCGGCTTTCATCGATTAAGAAAGCCATCAGTTATTGCGGGCTGTGCGGCGCGGAGAAAAGTTCTGGCGACACGGTGCACCGCACGCCGCTGTCGAAGCAGCGCAACAAGCATCTGCAGACCACGCTGATCGAAGCGGCTAAGATGGCCCCGCGCTACAGCCCGACGCTGGCGCTGCTGTACGACCGCGAGAAGCAGCGAGGCAATGCCAATCGCGCCACGCTGACCGTGGCCAGGAAACTGGTGGCGTATCTGTTGGCCGTGGACCGCGGGCAGACACATTTTCTGGTGCTAGACCGCGACAGCTGCGCCGCCGCGTAGGCGGGACGTAGAGAAAGGAATTGTTCAGCGCGAGGCCTGCCAGGTCTTGCCTTTAAGCCGACTGAGCACGAGAACGTAAGCTTTCGATGCTCCCGTTGATTTGTTTTGAGACTGGCAGGAACACACAAACTCAATCTTGCAGGGCAGCCAGATGAGCTGCGCCTGCCAATGGATGTCTGGTTCTATTCACGAATAGAAACCGCGGCCGAGAGGCCAACACCACGCGCTGAGAAAGGCAAAGAAATTACACCGGCGCTCCTCCCGAGCGCATCAGGAGGACTTTTTGCCTCTTGACGAGGACCTATCATAGATGTCGGCTAACGGCTGGCGATTACTTCCGGCTAACGGCTCGCAACCACTTCCGGCCGCGCCTTCTTCTTCGGAATCCCATGCGCATGGCAATCCACGCACTTCACGAAGTGGATGTTGTGCGGGCTTTTCGTGTTCTTGAACGTGGTGTCCATGGTTTCCACCGGAATGCCGCAGTTGGAGAGCTTGGGATGGCACGTGCCGCACGAAGGACGCGTTTGCTGCCCATGTTTCGCGTGGCAAGCCAGGCAACTCAATCCTTCATGGACGCCAATGGGCGTGCGGTCGTCGCCGCTGCGCACCTGCAGCGTGGAAACCGGCGCGTGGCACTGGTAGCACAGCGCTTGCCGCTGGTCCGGGCTGATCTTCACTTCGCGCGCGCCATCGAACATCTTTGCGGGCAGCGGCAACTCCATGATCGCCACGTGCTCCTGTTCGCGGCGATCGAACAACGCCAGCGACGGGCGTGTGATTTCCTGCGGCACGCTGGAAACCGGATGCGCCGCGGTGGCCTTTTCCATTGGCGCGCCAACATGATGAATCTGATGGCAGGTCAGGCAGGGAATCACGGGTTCGGCCTGCAAGTCGGCGCGCTTCAATTGCCACGGACCGTTCGTGCTCATGGGAGTCACCACGTCGCGGATGCCGCCCTCGAAATGCATGCCGTGGCAACGCAGGCAATCGTCCATCAGCAGTTGCTTATGATTGTGCTCGGCGTTCAGAAAAATGGCGGAGTAACTGGCGCTGTGCGCGCTGGCTTGCCACTCCGCAAATTCGCCTTCGTGGCATTTCTGGCAGCGCGGCACCATCGCGAACACATCCTTGCTCCGCAGTCGCGGCTTCGCGGGAGCCTCGCCGCGCAGGTGCGTGAACACGCGCCGCATATTGTTGATGTGGAATCCCGCGTTCAGCGTGAATACGTCGCCATGACAATCGGTGCACGCCACGTTGCGGTGCGCGGACGTGTGCCAGTCGGAATACGGTTGCCAGATTTCGTGGCAACTGGCGCACGCGCCGCCATGCGTCCGTTCGTAGCGGCTCGCGGCGGCTGCCAGAAGCACCACCACAACGCCCAGCGCCGCCGCGCCGATGGCAACAGCTCGAACCAATCGCCGGAAACGCGAACGCATCAACTTTTGTGGATGAAGTTCGCCGTTCATGACGGCTTCCAATTCTTCGCGATGAATTCCGACACGCGATATGCGTTCGCCAGGATGGTCAGCACCGGATTAAACCCGCCATTCGTCACGTGGACGCTGGCATCCACCACAAACAGGTTGTCGACGCCGTGTACTTTGCAATGCGCATCCACCACTGACGTTTTCGGGTCGTTGCCCATGCGGCAGGTGCCCGCCTGATGCTGTCCACCGCTCAAATCCGGTCCCGGCAAGCGCAACCAGGTTTTACTGGCACCCGCTTCGCGCAACCACGCCTCTGCGCGTTCCGCTACATATTTTGCGGTCACCAGATCCTGCGGATGGCGATGCCCGGAAAGACGCGCCACCGGAATGCCCCAGTAATCCTTCACCACGGGATCGACCTGCACGCGCGCCTCGAAAACCGGCATCTCCTGGATCGGGCCCATCACGATCACGGAGCGCTTATAGAAATCGCGCATGTATTCTTTGTGCGCGGCGCCCCAGCGCGGCACGTCCGGCGGAAGCATGTTGGTGAAGTGAATCGGCAGGCGAATGAATTCGTTGCAAAGCACCGCGCCACCCACGAGGCCGGGATTGCCGTGGTTGTAATCGGAAATGGCGATGGACGCGCCGGGGCCCAAATCGTCGAAAATGTCGAAGTCCAGCAAGCCCATGGCGCCGGTGTACGCGTGGCCTTGCAGGTTGCGGCCCACCCAATCGTATTGATTGCCAAGGCCGCTCGGGAACATCGCGCTTTTGGAATTCAGCAGCAGGCGCGCCGATTCCGTGGCCGATGCGGAAACAATCACGAGGTCGGCAGGCTGCTCCTGCAAATGATTGTTGGCATCGAAGTACGCCACGCCGGTGACGCGGCCGCGCGCGTCGGTGAGGATTTCTTTCACCACCGAATCGGTGCGCAACTCGCAATTACCGCTGGCCAGCGCTTTGGGAATGACCGTGTTGTGCGTGCCGTTCTTGGCGTCCACTTCGCAGGCGAAGCCCACGCACCAGCGGCAACGCATGCACGCGCCGCGTCCGTTGAAGGGCACGGTGTTACGCAACATGGGAATGGAAAAAGGATGCAGACCTAAACGCTTGGCGGCCCGCTCCAGCGTGGTGTGCTCCAGGCTGGGCGGAAGCGGCGGCATGGGCAGCGGCTTTTTTCGCGGCGCCTTAAAGATGTTGGTGGAATCGTCGCCGGACACGCCGACTTCCCACTCAGCCTTTTCGTAGTAAGGCTCCAGGTCGTTGTAGGTGATGGGCCAGTCGTCGAGCGTGCTGCTGGGAACCGCGCCGTACACCGAGCGCATGCGAAAATCGTTTTCCATGAAGCGCCACGCCATCGCGCCATAGGAAAACGTTCCGCCGCCAACGCATGCGGCATTGTTGTTGTACTCGCCGTCGCTCGGGAGCACGATGCGTTCCGTGCCATCGGCGGAAACGACGACGCGGCGATAGCGCTCGTCGTCGGGTCCGAACGCGCAACCAAGATCGGTAGTGCGCTGGTTGCGTAGATCGTCTTTGCGGCAATCGTACGCGCTATACCATTTGCCGCGTTCGAGCAGCGCCACGGTGAATCCCGCGCAGGCCAGTTCTTTGGCGACCACGCCGCCACCCGCGCCCGCGCCGACCACCACCGCGTTGACGGGTTTCAGCGCCATGGTGGGCGCCCGTTAAGGCTGCGACGCTGCGAAACGCCGCTAAGAAATTTGCGGTTCATAGTGTTGCCTCCCGCGAATCTGCGGGTAAGACAAACCGACCATCTTCCAACTGGCGTGGTCGCGATTCCCGCCGTGTCGCGGATCGCCGTAATAGCCTTGCATTGTGTGATTCCGAAGCAGATCGAAAAACGCCGAAGGCGCGATGTGATTCCAATCGGACGGAAAGAATTCGCCCGTTTCCATGGCGCGCAGAAAGCTGACTTGCTGCTCTGCCGTAATTGCGGCAAATGGCTGAGCGAATCTGGCGCGGCTGGAACGATCGAGGAACGCCAAACCTTCGCGGTAAGTGTGTTGCCAGCGAAGATAAGGACCGCAAAGCTGCGCATCGATGTAGTTCACCACGCGCGCCCAATCCGCGCCGGGATCGTGATCCGGCGGAATGAGTTGATCGCAGATGGCGGCAAGCGCGCGCGCTTCGTCCACCGTCAGGAATCGCCAAGGATTCTGGAACGGCCGATTGCAGGAAACGCCAGCGGCCGCAGCCGCAGTCATGCCGATTTGCAGGAACTGTCTACGGGAAAGATTCTTGTACCAGCTCACGAGTGTGCTCCGCCAAGGAAATGGCCACTGCGAACAATGGCCGCACCAGAAATGCGGAGGTTCTCGGTGAAGGAAAGAGCGATGAGCTGATAGAACGCTGCCGCAGCTTCAAGCAGTACGCGGAGGAAATCCGGGAGCGAAGTACAGCGCGAGAAGGGAGTAAAACTAGGCAGAGTATAACACGGGACAGCGTTGCGCGGCTGTATCACGCAGCCAGTTTTGGTGGCGGAATCAGGAAGTAGCCGCTTTGGCCGTTCCCTCATCTAAGGAAACAGTCTGGGATGAGATTGTCAGGAGGGCTCCCGTTGAAACGACGAATCGCGGTGTTTGCTGGCGTTGTGCAGTCCATTCTGTTACTGGCCCATCTGTTCGTGTATGAGACCTGGACTGCGCTGTGGGGCGCGCCAACGGGAGCGCGATTGGCGGCGCTGAGAATCGCAGTGGCAGTGTTGGCGATCAGCTTCGTGCCCGCAACGCTTTTGGCGCATCGCTATTTCAATGGGCCGGTGCGATTCGTGTACCGGCTGGCAAGCCTTTGGCTTGGCGTATTCAACTTTCTGTTCATCGCGGCGGGCTTGTCGTGGATCGGGTATGGATTCTTGTGGCTGACGAAGTTGCCGGTGAGCGGACACGCGGTTGCCGGGATATTTTTCGGGTTGACGATTGTGGCGAGCTTGTATGGCATTGTGAACGCCGCGGACATTCGCGTGCGGCGAGTGACGGTGAAGTTGCCGGGATTGCCGGCGTCGTGGCGCGGGCGCGTGGCGGCGCTGGTGACGGACACGCATCTGGGCCATATCAAGGGCTACCGGTTTCTGACGCGGCTGGTGGGAATGCTGCGGCAATTGAAAGCGGATGTGGTGTTCATCAGCGGGGATTTGTTCGACGGAACAAAGGTGGATGCGCGGCGTTTAGTCTCCCCATGGAAGCAACTCCGGCCGAAGTTTGGATCGTATTTTGTGACGGGTAATCACGAAGAGTTTTCGGACCCGCGGAAATATCTGGAGGCGATTGAAGGATCTGGAGTTCGCGTGCTGCGCAGTGAAAAAGTGAATTTGGACGGCCTGCAAGTAGTGGGGATGCAATACCACGACACCACCGATGCGCAGCATTTCGAGAAGGTGCTCAAGAGCACGAACGTGGAACGTGATCGCGCGAGCGTGTTGCTGGCACACGTGCCGCACGGATTGCCGATTGCGGAGAAACAGGGGATTTCGCTGCAATTGTCCGGGCATACGCACGGAGGGCAGCTGTTTCCCTTTACGTGGTTCACGTGGCGGATCTTCGGCGATTACACATACGGGCTGAAGAAATTTGGCGAGCTGTTTGTGTATACGTCGAGCGGGGCGGGGACCTGGGGTCCGCCGATGCGCGTGTGCACGCAGCCGGAAATCGTGCTGATCAGTTTTGAATAGGGAAGAAAAGCGGCGGCGTGACAACGGTTACGCTCAGGAAGAATTGTGCGAGACATTCGCTTGACCTTTAAAAGCGGCGGCTGGGCCGCCGCACTCCAAACTATTGCTGATTTTGCATTTGGGCCAGGTCGGAACTGGAAGTGGATGGGCGAGGCGAGCGGAAAACCATGGCAGGCCCGAGGTCTTCGGGCTTAGGCGCATCGACTAGAGAAACGGTAACGAGAACGCGCAATTCGCTGTCGGCTTCGCCACGGTGGACGCCTCGGGTGGGAGGAACGTCGGCGTAATCGCGACCAACGGCGACACGAATGTGGCGGTCGCCGCCGAGAAGGTTATTCGTGGGGTCGAATTCGACCCAGCCTGCTTCGCCGAGATAGGCTTCTACCCAGGCGTGAGAAGCGCCGGCGGGCGAACGATCCTTACTTTCATCACCGTGATACAGGTAGCCGCTGACGTAGCGGCAGGGAATACGGAGTTGGCGAACAAGAGCGATCATGATGTGGGCAAAATCCTGGCAAACACCCTGGTGAGTCTGTAAGGCGTCATCGATCGGGGAATCGACTCGGGTAGTATTGGGGGCGTAATCAAAAGTTTCGTAAATCGCGGTATTAATTTCCTTCAAGAGAGCAAGCGGCTGGTCGCGGCGAACCAGATGAAGTTCGTGGCGAAGACGGAGAAGCATTTCGGTTGGACGCGCGTACTGGCTGGGCAATAACATTTCCCAATAATCGCCTTGCGAGACGAGTTCATCAAGTTCCTGCCAGGAGCTTTGCTGCAGGCTTTCGACGTCGAGACGGGGCAGCATGTCGACCGTGGCTTCGGAGAGGACCTGGATGGAATTGTGCTTACCGGGAATATCGAAATGGTGGACGGCATTGCCGAAGAAATCGCGATAAACGTTGACGCTAGCGCGGGGAGTGACTTCGAGCGAGGAAGTGAGGCAGCGTTGGCGGGTGTCGCTGCGGGGTTGTAAGCGAACTTCCATGACGCTTTCGCCGACGGACGGCTGGTAGTAGAACGAGGTGTCGTGGCGAATGAGGTAGGTCATAGGCACAGCTCGCTTGGTGTAAGAGTGAATGCAGTCGAATCATGAACACAGGATTGTGTCGCACCTACGGTGCTCGAGCCGATTTCGCCGTCAGATTCCCAGCGCTTACGCGCAGGGCTAATATGTGTCGCGGCTCCGCTGCTGGGGCCGATGTCCACGCGAAGATCCCGGCGTCTCGGCGTTGGGCTAGCTTGTGAGACGGCTCCGCCTCCGTGTCTATCGAAAAGGGTCACCGAGGAGCGACCCGCGAACGTGGCAAGTTTCATTGCGGCTGTGCCGCTCGTTGCTGGCATGAAAGCCAGCGCTACATTGAAAGAAGATGCGACGGCGTTTGGATGATAGTTGATCATGAGGCGAGCTCGGCCTCGATGGAATAATCGAAATAAATATCGTGAATGGCGGAGTGGATGGTGTCGCACTCTTCGCGAACATTCTGCAGATAGGTGTCGATGCCTTCGGTGAGGATCTCATCGATCTGGCTGAAGCTGAGCTGCGCGCGAAGGCGACCGGCAATTCGCGTGGGAAGTTTGCTGCTCCGTTGCGTGGAATCGCCGATGAGGTTGAGAGCGGCGTTGACGCGATCGATGGCGAAGCGGATGGAGTGGGGAAATTCCGGATTCAAAAGCAAAAATTCCGCGACACGCAAGGGGCGAATCTCGGCGGTATGTGCTTTGCAGTAGGCTTCGAGAGCGACACAGCCGCCGAGCAGGCCGACCCATTCGAGATATTCCGCGCCTTCGACGGGATGTTCGTAATTGCTGGTAACGCGTTGGAAATGGGTTTCCAGCAGAGTGGTGATGGTGTTGGCGCGCTCGACGTAGCGGCCAAGCTGGATGAATTGCCAACCCTCACCGTGGCTCATGGTGGCATCGGTGATGCCGTGGAAAAGATAAGCGCCCTCGAGAACGAGGAGGAAAAGGTCGTGGGATTTGAGGATCCATTCTTCTTCAGGGCGGCGCTCGATCACACCGAGATACAAGCGATTGAGTTGTTCCCACATGCGCGTGCTGCATTGTTCGCGGACATGGCGGAGATTTTCGCGAGCAGACGCGACGCAAGAAACGATGGACGACGCGTTGGCACGGCTGAAGACTAAGGCGTTGAGAAGTTGTGTGGGATCGACGGGACCATCGACCGCGGGAGCGCGGAGAGCGTCGAGCAGGAAGCGCCAGCGGCCGGCACCGAGTTCCGGAGACTGGTCGAGCCAGAGTTGCAGCTCGACGTTCACGAGACGGGAAGTGTGCTCAGCGCGCTCGAGATAGCGACCCATCCAGTAAAGGCTGTCGGCGACACGCGAAAGCATGCCGGCTTCGCGCTTGAACGCTTGTACGTAGTAATTGCGTGGAGGGCGCATATCAGGCAGTGTGCTCCGACCGGGTGAAGGGACGATTCACGTCGGGAGTAAAAGAGGTGAATTCCTTGCGGACCTCTTCGAGGAGGTCTTCGCGAACCGTGCCGCCGCGCAGGACCCAAGTATCTTTGCTGCCGCCTCCCTGAGAAGAATTAACAACCAGCGAGCCTTTGCGAAGGGCCACGCGCGTAAGGCCGCCGGGAACTAAAGTGACCTTTTCGCCCATGAGGATGTAGGGGCGAAGATCGATGTGGCGGGATTCGACGGCGCCGTCGATGAGGCACGGGGCGCAAGAGAGCGCTAGAGTCGGTTGCGCGATGTAATTGCGCGGATCGGCGAGAACGCGGGTGCGAAATTCGTCGCGCTGCTGCGCGGTACTTTGCGGGCCGATGAGCATGCCGTAACCGCCAGATTCGCCGACGGCTTTCACGACCATATTTTGGAGGTTGGCCAGGACGTGCTGGCGGTGCATGTCGTCAGACATGAGGAACGTGGGGACGTTGGGGAGAATCGGATCTTCGCTCAAGTAATAGCGAATGATTTCGGGGACAAAGGCGTAAATGGCTTTGTCGTCCGCGACTCCAGTACCGATGGCGTTGGCGAGCGTGACATTTCCGGCGCGATAGGCGTTGAACAGGCCGGGGACGCCGAGGGTGGAATCGGGGCGGAAACAAAGGGGATCGAGGAAGTCGTCGTCGACACGGCGGTAAATGACGTCGACGCGACGCAATCCCGCGGTGGTGCGCATGTAGACGACATTGTCGTGGGTTAGCAGGTCGCGGCCTTCGACAAGTTCGATGCCCATTTGCTGGGCCAAGAACGTGTGCTCGAAATAAGCGGAATTGGACACCCCAGGCGTGAGCAGGACCGTGGTGGGATCTTGGCGATACACGCAATTGTGTGGGACGAGCGAGCGGAGCGTGGAAAGAAGTTCGCGCGGGTAGTGGTCGATGGGCCAGACGCCGTAATCACGGAAGAGCGTGGGAAAAACGCGCTTGAGGACTTTGCGGTTGGCGACCATGTAGGAGACGCCGCTGGGCACGCGAAGATTGTCTTCGAGAACCGCGAAGGCGCCATCGGGGAGGCGAATGAGATCGGTGCCGCAGACGCTGACGTAGACATCGCGAGGAACATTGAGGCCACGCATCTCGCGACGGAAGTGTTTGCAACTGAACAGGAGGTCGCGGGGAATGACTTTGTCGGAGAGGATGCGCCCTTCGTGGTAAATGTCGCGGAGAAAAAGATTCAGGGCGGTGAGCCGTTGCGTTAAGCCCTTTTCGATTTTGGCCCATTCCCGCGCGGTGATAATGCGGGGGAGAAGATCGTTGGGGAAGATGCGCTCGGTACCTTCTTTGCTTCCATAGACGGTGAAGGTAATGCCCTCGTGGAGGAATGCGAGGTCAGCGGCTTGCTGACTGCGGCGGAGTTGTTCGGGCGGAAGCTTGAGAAGGGTTTGGTGCATAGCGCGGTAGTGCTCGCGAGACACGCCGGGCGAGGCGAACATCTCATCGTAAGCGGTGTCAATCTGATAGTTCACAAAGGATGGAGGAAGATGGATGCGAGATGGCACGGCCGAGGCTGTCATCGTATGTCCTGCAACCCGGCTGGAAGAGTCGGATCATAAACGAATTCCGGGCCCCACTCCTGGTTGGAACATTGTTTATGAATCCCGACTGGCGCGCCGAGGGATAGGCGACTGTAAATCTGGCGGAGGCGGTAGTCCAACGCAATTTGTGAATGGAATGAATGATGGATTCAAATGGCTGTAACAATCCGTAAAACAAGGAACGGCGGGTAGGCTAACTCTTTTGACCTTGCGGACATGGGGCGCAGGAAACCTGCGCCCCTACGGAGATGCTGCGGCGAAAATGGCTAGTTAGACATGGTGCCCCGGCAAATCTCCAGGCGTGGCGAGCTGCATCAGGCGCCAGGGAAACCGCATGCATTGATTAGGGAATGGAAAGGCTGATCGTTGCGGAAGGGATCCCACTTCGGATCGACCGGCAAGAAGGCGAGGTGCACGTCGCGCATTGTTAGCGCGCGTTCAAGGTACTGGAAGACGAGGTCATGTTGGTCGAGTCCGGCATAGATCAGCGCTTGCGCGGCGGGCGGAACGTAGCGCTCCGCGGAGAGTTTATCGAGCATCGCGAGTGCTTCGTGAGCTTCGCCAGCACGACCGATTTGGGCGAGGATGTAACCGCGAAGCGCGATGGTCTTGCTGTTTCCACCGGATAAGCGCGCAGCCAGATTCAAAGAATCGAGCGCGAGATCATTTTGCCCGAGTTGCTGCAGGGCTTGCGCGAGTTGCATGTGGCCAATCCAGAACTCGGGATCAATGGTGATGGCTTGACGGGCGAATTGTGCTGCCTGCTGAAATTTTCTAGCGACAAACGCGATTTGAGAGGAAAGCGCGTGGTGGCCAGCCAAAAGAGGGTCAAGCTGGCAGGCGCGAGCGACAGCCTGCTGCGCTTGTTCATAGCGCTGAAGGTGAGACAGTACGATGCCGAGCAGTCGGTGAGCCAGCGCATAGTTGGGATCGAGGGAGACGGCTTCGTGAAAGGCGCTTTCTGCGGCGGGCCAGTCCCAATCGATCCAGAATTTCACGAATCCGTGGGAGGTCTGCGATTCGGCGAGGGCGGCATCGGAGGCGATGGCGTGAGCGGCGGCATCACGGGCGAGTGGCCCGACAGTGAGAGGAGGCGCGTCGCCGTTGATAGGGCTGGCCGTGTAACTATCGGCCAAGCCGGACCAAGCGAGGGCGTAATGCGAGTCGAGATTCGCGGCTTGCCGGAAATATTCACTGGCACGCTTGGTGGTCGCGGGAGAAAGCTGATTCCAGAAGTGACGGCCGCGGAGGTACAAGTCATAGGCTTCGGCGTTGCGAGACTGGCGTCGGGCGAGGGCCGTTAATCGTCCAGGTGAGAGCCGGAGACGCACCTGATCGCTAATGGTGCGGCTGATTTCCTGTTGGAATTCGAGGATGCTGCCGGGCTGGCTGTCATAGGACATGGACCAGAGAAGAGTGTTATCGCAGACGCGGATGAGTTTAGAAGTGATGCGCAAGCGCGGTCCTTCGGAGCGCATGGAACTCTCGATGATGTAAGCGGCTTGCAACTCGTTGGAGATCTGAGGAAGCGGCTTGGTGGTTCGGCGATAAGACATCATCGTGGTGCGGCCGATGACGCGAAGATGCTCCGGGTCGATAAGGCCGATGGTGGTGATGAGTTCTTCGGTCAGGCCGTCGGCGATGTAGTCCTTGTCGGGTTGGCCGCTCAAATTTTCGAAAGGCAAGACTGCCAAGGTGACGGGGAGAGCTATTTCGACTGCGGGAGCAGCAATAATTTCGACAGAAGAGATGAATTGATATCCACGGCCAGGAACGGTGGCGATGTAGGCGTTTTCACCGCGAGTATCGCCGAGAAGGCGGCGCAGGGCAGAGATGTTCTGGTTGAGATTGTTTTCCTCGACGATGGTGTCTGGCCAGATGGCGCGCATCAGATCCGGTTTGGAAACGACTTGGCCCTGATGACGAACCAGATGGAGCAGGGTGTCGAACGCTTTGGAGCCGAGGGATAGCGGAGCGCCATCGCGAAGTAGGGTGCGCTTGGCGGGGTCCAGCCGGAAGCAAGCGAATTGATAACTGACCAGATTTTCGGCGGCCATCAGCGAACCCGCGGATTCAGGCGAATTCAGAAGTTTTCAGGGTGATTCTAAAGACTTTCCAGGGAGTTGGGAAGGAGGATAGGCGGGCCCGGAAGCAGCGGGCGGAAAGACGTGTATCACAGAGGAGAAACGCTTATGAAAGTATTGACCTGGAAGGCCGTCCTGGCGGTTTCATTGGCCGCAATATTGACACTGTCGGTGGGGTGGAGCGCGAAGGCAAGTCCACAACGCCACGATTTCGAGTTGGAAGGAACGTGGTTGGTGACGGTGACGCAAAAGAATTGCAGTACGGAAGCAACGCTGGGGACGTTTCATTCGATCCTGACGTTCGCCGACGGGGGAACGATGGCAGAAGATACAACGAATCCTGTGTTCTTACCGGGACAGAGAGGGTCGGGTCAGGGATATTGGCACTACGAAGGCGGGCGGACGTTTTACGCGAAGAGCATCGCGTTCATTAATTTCAACACGCCGTTACCTCCGACCGGGCCAGTATTCAAGATGGGCACGCAGACGATTGCCCAGACGATTCAGTTCATGCACGACAATCCGGATGAATGGAGCAGTACCGCTACGGTGCGATTCCTGGATTCGACGGGGACAGCATACTCTCCGAGTCCTGTGCCGATGTGCGTGACGGCGACGGCGGTACGGTTCAAGTAGGAAGGACTCCGCCAGGAATCGATGGCGTATGTGGCGCCCTCGGTGCGATTACGCTGGAATGACTCGAGCAAATCGCGGAAGCCGAGGGCGTCGGCCTGTTTAGCCGTGGCCAAGGGGGCGGACGAAAAAAGAGGCCGTCTGGCGACGGCCTCGACGAAACGGTTTTGGGGTTGAAATTAGCCCTGCCAGGGTTCGTCGGCGCTTCCGCCATAGATCGACGGGACCTTGGAGCCCATCGGGCGGAGATAAACGGCGAGCTGGCCACGATGATGGATGGAATGATTGTTGACGAAGGTCAGATAGAAGACCGCAGGAAAATTGAAGGCGCCCAGAAAATCAACGGGCGTGCAAAGTTGCTCTGGGGTCATGGCTTGTACACGCCCAATCGCACGCTTCAGGTTTGTGTCATACCATTCGACAATTTCCGCGACGGTTTTTGGTTCTTCCTTGAAGCGCGGTTCCATGTTGAATTTACGATCGGCAATCTCGTCGGTCATCTGCACATCACACGATGCGAGATGCCAGGCGAGATCCCATGCGGTGCGAGCTTTGGGATCGGGCCGATAGTCTCTTTTATCTTCGGGAATCGCGGCAATGACTTTTTTGGTGACTTCGAGTTCGCGACTGAGTCCCTGGAGAATCGAATCACGCATACCCACGGCGAATTCAGGGGAAAGTGCTGGTTGTGGTGCTGACATTTGGCCTCCTTTAGACCTGGAGAAGTAAGGCTCCCAGAGGGGGGAGATTGTACACCCGGTGGGCGGCCCAGTTGTCAAATGCAAATGAAAAAGGGAAGCACCGGGTTGGTGCTAGAGCGAACCGCGAAGGCCGAGGGCGTCGGCGTGCTCACGCATAGCGGTGATACAGAACGCGATGTGCTCGTCGAGAGGGATGCCGAGTTCCTGGGCGCCTTTGATGACATCTTCGCGACTGACACCGCGGGCGAAAGCTTTGTCTTTCATGCGTTTTTTCACGGAGCTGACTTCGAGATCGAGGATGCTTTTGGATGGGCGGACGTAGGTGCAGGCGGTGAGGAAGCCGGCGAGCTCGTCACAGGCGAACAGCGTGCGCTCCAAGGGAGATTGGCGCGGGACGCCGGAGTAGTCGGCGTGGGAGAGTATCGCGCGAATTAGTTCTTCGCTGTAGCCGTGTTCGCGGAGAATTTTGGCGCCTTCGGCGGGATGTTCGCGATCGGGGGAGTGGTCATTGTTGGGCCAGCGCTCGTAATCGAAGTCGTGAAGGAGAGCAGTGATGCTCCAAAGATCTTCGTCGGCACCATTTTTGCGGGCGTAGGCGCGAACGCAGGCTTCGACGGCGAGCATGTGTTTGCGAAGACTCTCGGATTGGGTGTATTCGCAGAGCAGTTTCCAGGCATCGTCATGGGTCGGCATTTGAAATCCTTGTCCAAGTTTATTCGGCGCTGTCTATTGTAGACGGGTTGGTGGCGGGCGGGGGGCGTCTTGAGTGAAAGCGGAGGTCCGCAGCAGTCATTTGTGCGCTACCGGAACCAGCTGGGCTGGTTCTGAGCGATGGTCGTTCGGGATGAGTTGAAGCAAAAGCGGGAGCAGGGCTCCCGCACTCCAAAAATGTGCCGAAGTGGGAACGGGCGAAGGTGGGAAGGAAAGCACAATATGTAGTTGTGGAATGCGTGGAGAACTACCAGCGGCTGAGGAAAGCGTGCGGTACCCGTCCGGAAGGACAGGCGAAAACAGGCTTAAATACAGGCGATTTCGGCTGATTCCCACAAGGAATTTCGAAAAATACTCTTGACAGGGTATGGAGCTGTGAGGGAAACTCCCATCGCGCCAGTAACTGCCTTCCCCCCAAGAACGTTCCGACGTTCCTTCCTATCCGCACGCCGGGAGAAATCACAAAGTCAGCGAGGAGTTCCGGTGTCTGCACCTATGGAAAAAGAGACCATGATGAATACGTTGGAGATGGATCGGGAAGTAATACGCTGCAAGACTTGCGGACTGGTCCAATACCGGACGCGAACCGGCAACTGCCGACGCTGCGTACGGGCATTGCCCCAGCGGATGGATTATCTGATTCCGCAGGAAGTGCCGCAGGAACCCGCGGTGCCGGAAGTGGTGACGGCGAAGTTTGCGAACCAGGAGACCGTGGAAAATATCGGTCAACGGATTCGCCAACTGCGGGAATCGCGCGGGATGACACAGAGCCAATTGCAGTCGCGCTCGAAGGTCAGCCGTTCGTACCTGTCGCGCATCGAAAGCGGCCAGATGACTCCGAGCCTGGGCACGCTGGAGAAAATCTCCGAGGCGCTGAACGTGGGCTTGAACCGGTTCTTCATTCCGGAATCGGACGGCGAAGCGCTGCTGGAAGATCCCTTCATCCAGGGATTGCGGCCGTTTTTGCGGCAACTGGATTGGGAACAGTGGCAGTCGATTCTGAAGCGTTTGCAAGCGATCAGCGATCATGTGAACGCGGCTCCCATCAATCTGCGCCCTATCGGTAATCCGGCGCGGCTGCCGCAGCCCGCGCCGTCGAATGGCAATGGACAGCTCGGGCACATCGGACATGCGAGCCATTCGAATGGGCTGATTCCCGCGCAAGCCCATGGTCAACCGCAAGGGTATCCGCTGCGGCGCCCAGGGATGCCGGTGTTTCAGCGGCCGTTGGCGCGCTAAGAAAAATCTCGAGAGTGGTGTTACGAAAACGGCGTTTCGGGAAACCGGGGCGCCGCTTTCGTTTGCGCGTTCCGCGATGAGGGTTTTAGCCTCTGAGAGTCTATTACGGCCGCAAGAGGTTACCGAGGAAGCCTATCCGAAAGGATAACCTACCTATCCGATTGGTTTGGCACTGCGCAAAGGGACTGAGGGAAAATTTCGGTTGTGAGAAGCCTGGTTAACAGCACTCCAAACAAGAGGTTAGAAGTCGCCCAAAAACTTACGGACTTCGAGGCCGAAAACCGATACCACTCAGTGTGGAGATTTAGAAAATGAGTGGTGCCGATTGGATTGGAATTGGCGGCGTAAGAGCGTGGTATTTGCCGGGGAAAAGAAATGAACAAGCCGGAATTGCCTTGAAAACGAAGAGGCTGCGGAAACACTTTAGATTGTCTGTGCGCTTGGCAGCGCCCATGCAGCTAGGAAAGGCGTGAGTGCTGAAAGAAAG
Source organism: Candidatus Acidiferrales bacterium (assembly GCA_963759275.1). Taxonomy (GTDB): domain Bacteria; phylum Acidobacteriota; class Terriglobia; order Acidiferrales; family UBA7541; genus Acidiferrum. Next base: position 80,087 of record CAVWYZ010000014.1, read on the forward strand.
AACGAAACGACAAACCAGGTTGAGCCACTCGTTACGCTCTGTCTTCTTCACCAAGGAGGATCTATGAAAAACCTACGTTCCATTCTGACGGCAGTTTTTGCCGCGCTGCTGTTGGCCACGGCCGCGCAAGCGCAGCAGACGAAAGTGCAAGCCACGATTCCGTTCCCGTTTGTAGTGGGAAATATCCAATACCCGGCCGGCGAGTATGCTTTGAAATCGCTCACCGGTGGCGGGCCGGTCATTCTGGTGACCGATACGGATGGCACTAATCCATCGATGACGATGTCGCAGGCCTGCGAAAGCAGCGCTCCTTCGGGAGTTACCAAACTTGTGTTCCACCGTATGGGAGATAACTTGTTTCTCTACCAGATATGGACAGCTGGAAGTGAGCGCGGACGTGAATTCCCGATCAGCAAGATAGAAAGACAACTTGCTCAGAACCATGAACCATCCGAAACCGTGATCGTTGCCGCCCGTCTTATTCACTAAAATACGATTCAATCGGTAGTGCCAGGTCTACGAGGGGGCGCGAAAGCGCTCCCTTTTTTTGTGTGGCCAACGCCGCCAACGCTTGCCGGGCGGCGTATCCGTTGAAAAGGTGTGGACTATTCGGGCTGGCCTAAGAGGCGGCGGCAGTGGCGGGCGATTTGTTGCTCTTCCTGCGCGGGGACAATCTGGATTTTGTCGGGAGTGAGACCGAGGAACGCGAGACCGTTGGTGACGGCGGAACGAACGTAGTCGCTATGCTGACCAATGCCGCCGGTGAAGACGAGCAGATCGATGCCGCCGAGAAGCGCTGCGTAGGCACCGATCACTTTGCGGACGGAAGTGGCGAAGACGTTGAGCGCCAGGATGGCGGGCGCGTCGTTGGAACGAGCGCGTTCCTCGAGAGCTTTTACGTCACTTTGGCCATCGGAGAGGCCGAAGAGGCCGCTGCGGTGATTGATGAGATCTTCGACAGCATCGGCGGTGAGATTTTCCGTGCGTAACAAGTAGAGAATGACGCCGGGATCAAGATCGCCGGTGCGGGAGCTCATGGGGATGCCGCCGGTGGGAGTGAGACCCATGGTTGTATCGATGGAGACGCCCGCGCGGAGAGCGCAAAGGCTGGCACCGTTGCCGAGATGCGCGAAGATGGCGCGCTCGGGAAGTTGCTTGCCGAAATGGTGAACGAGCGACTCGTAGGAGAGCCCGTGGAAGCCGTAGCGACGGACACCAGCGTCGAAATAACGCTGGGGAAGAGGAAGATGCGAGGCAACTTCCGGCATGGTGTGGTGAAACACGTCGTCAAAACAAGCGAAATGCACAGCGTCGGGGAATATGGATTGCGCGGAGGCAATCAATTTGAGGGCTTGGGGAATATGCACCGGAGCAAAATGCGTGGCGGCGCGAAGCGTATCGAGAAGTTGCGGAGTGATGCGCTGATGCGCGACGAGGTGCGGCCCGCCATGGACGACGCGATGGCCAACGGCCACGGGCGCGGCGTGGACGTGTTCTTCGATGGCTTTCGAGACGATGCGGAGAGCGTGGATCTGCGATTCGTGGACGGAATCCTGTTTCACCAGAGTTTCGCCGGAGGAAGAACGTACCTGAAGCGAGCCGTTATTTTGGCCGATGCCGTCGGCGCTGCCGGTGAGAAGAGGTTGCTCATCGCCGGCATTGTGACGATACACGCCGAATTTGAGGGAAGAGGAACCGCTATTGAGGACGAAGATGAGGTTGCTTGACTGAGGTTGGAGTTCGGACATTTTATTCACTCGGGTTCGAGATTGTTACAGCCAAGTTCTGGTGTGCGACGTACGAACGGTTAGCGACACGGGAGGTTGAGATCCTTCGTCGCAAACGGCGTTCCTCAGGATGACAACGATCGTGCGGTGCGGCCCATTTGATACAGGCTAGCCAGGCCATTTCCAGTTGCGAATCTCTTCTTTGTCGATGCCTTCGGCGTGAGCGTAATTGATGCTGTCGATGATTTGTCCCTTTAGCCATTCTTTTACATGAGCGCAGACGGAACTCAGGCGAGGAACGCGGTCGATGACGTCGATAGCCAGATTGAAGCGGTCGACTTGATTGATGATAGCGAGTTCGAGAGGGGTGTTGATGTTGCCTTTTTCCTTGTAACCGCGCACGTGAACGTTGTCGTGATTGCGACGGCGATAGGTGAGTTTGTGAATGAGCGAGGCGTAAGAGTGGAAATTGAAGATGACCGGCTTGTCGATGGTGAAGAGGGAATCGAAGTCGCGGTCAGATAGGCCGTGGGGATGTTCGGTAGAGGGTTGGAGCCGGAAGAGATCGACAACGTTGACGAAGCGAATCTTCAGATCGGGGAAGCGCTCTTTGAGGATGGCGACGGCGGCGAGGGATTCCATGGTGGCGATGTCGCCAGCGCAAGCGAGTACAACGTCGGGATCTTTGCAATCGTCGGTGGAGGCCCAGTCCCAAATGCCGATCCCTTTGGTGCAGTGCGTGACGGCGTCTTGCATGCTGAGGTACTGAAGGTGATCTTGTTTGTCGGCGACGATGACGTTGACGTAGTCGCGGGAGCGCAGGCAGTGATCGGTGACGCTGAGGAGGCAGTTGGCGTCCGGCGGAAGGTAGATGCGAACAACATCGGCGCTTTTGTTGGTGACCACGTCGAGGAAGCCGGGATCCTGGTGAGTGAAACCGTTGTGATCTTGACGCCAGACGAGAGAAGTGATGAGGAGATTGATGGAGGGTATGGGAGCGCGCCAGTCGAGTTCTTTCTTGGATTTTTCGAGCCACTTAGCGTGCTGGTTGAACATGGAGTCGATCACGTGGACAAACGCTTCGTAGGTGGAGAAAAATCCGTGGCGTCCGGTTAGGACGTAGCCTTCGAACCAACCTTCGAGGGTGTGTTCGCTGAGCATTTCCATAACGCGACCGAAAGGATCGAGTTCGCCGCCATCGGCGTCTTCGGGTTTAGTCTGGGCGAGCCAGGTTTTTTTCGAGGCAGCGTAAATGGCGGTGAGGCGATTCGAGGCGGTTTCATCGGGACCGAAGACGCGGAAGGAATGCATGTTGCGGCGCATGACTTCCGCGAGGAAATGCGCGAGAACGTCGGTGGGAGGGGCGTAGACGGTGCCGGGAGATTTCACGTCGACGGCGTAGTCCCGGAAATCGGGGAGATCCAGTTCTTTACGTAGTGTGCCGCCGTTAGCGTGGGGATTGGCGGAAATGCGACGAGTCCCGGAGGGAGCGAGTTCCTGAAGTTCTGGGACGAGAGTGCCGTTGGAGTCGAACAGTTCCTCCGGTTTGTAGCTGCGCAACCAATCCTCGACGAGTTGGAGGCTGTGGCTGTTGGTGACGGGATCGAGAACGGGGACCTGATGCGCGCGCCAGAAATCCTCGACCTTATGGCCATCGACTTCTTTTGGGCCGGTCCAACCTTTTGGCGAGCGAAGCACGATCATGGGCCAACGCGGGCGGGTGTTGTCATGTTGCGAGCGGGCATGTTGCTGGAGCGAGCGAATTTCAAGGATGCACTGTTCCAGTGTCGCGGCCATTTGTTGGTGCATGGTGGCCGGATCATGACTTTCGACGAAGAAAGGTTTGTGGCCGTAGCCATAGAGGAGTGCTTCGAGTTCTTCCTTTGGAATACGCGCGAGGATGGTGGGATTGGCGATTTTGTAGCCGTTGAGATGCAGGATCGGGAGGACAGCGCCATCACGAACGGGATTGAGGAACTTATTGGAATGCCAGGAGGTGGCAAGAGGGCCGGTTTCCGCCTCGCCATCGCCAACCGCTACAGCCACGATGAGATCCGGGTTATCGAAGGCCGCACCGTAGCCGTGGGAAAGAGAGTAGCCTAGCTCACCGCCTTCGTGGATGGAGCCGGGAGTTTCCGGCGTGCAGTGGGAGCCGATTCCCCCGGGGAAAGAAAATTGTTTAAAGAACTTGAGCATGCCGGCGGCATCGCGGCTTTTATCGGGATAGATTTCCGAATAGTGGCCCTCGAGATAGGAGTTAGCCAAGGTTGCGGGAGCACCATGGCCAGGGCCGGAGACATACATAACGTTCAAATCGTACTTTTTGATCAGACGATTGAGATGGACCCAGATAAAGGATTGGCCGGGGTCGGAGCCCCAATGGCCGAGAAGGCGGCGTTTGATATGTTCCGGCTTAAGGGGCTCGCGCAAGAGCGGATTGTGGCGAAGATAGATCATGCCGGCGGAAAGATAGTTACAGGCGCGCCAATAGGCGTCCATTTTTCTGAGCTCTTCTGGGGAAAGCGGGGACAGGGGGATGGAAACTTCTGCTGCGGTAGACATGGAGTGACTCCGGCGAATGAGAAATTTCTCGACGGCTGACGAAGGCCGGCCGATGGGCACCATTAGCGTAAACTTTCGGGGAAGAAAAGGCACTGAAAGAATAATGAGCTGATCGGGGAAATTCTGTAGGTTTTTGTTACTGGCATGTAAAAGTCAAGTCGCAGGAATGAATTCAGGAAGACGAAGGAATTGAGAGCGCGTTTCCGACTGGCCGGCTATTCGCGAACGATGGCGGCTTTGGAAGCAGGGACTTCGAGGCGCATGAGGCGATGGTTGGAATCGAGATAGAGAATAACCTCGAGATCGCTGGTGACGACTTTCAGGCCTTCGTACGATTTGCCATCGGCGGTAATGGCGCCAGCCCAATCGACGGTGATAGAGCCGGGCAAAAGTTCCTGGGGAATGAGGACGGGGAAGGTTTGGGTGCCGCGACGGCTCCAGTCGTAGACGCGGGCGAGGACGGCGTATTGATAATAGAGGTTGTCGTCGAGAACGACGATGAGCGGGGAATTGAAAGTGAGATCTTGCTCGAAGGGATGAGCATTCTGCAGTTGTACGGTCATCTTGGCGACGCCGTTGGCAAAGAGAATATGCGCGCTGTTGGTTTTGTCGGCCTGCGAAGTCCATTCATACGAGATGGGGGCGCCGCTGGGCTCGAGGGTGAGATTACCGGTGACCGTCGCGGCAGGAGAACCTTGCGGAGTCAAGTGGGTGGTGCCTTTGGCGACCCAACCTGCACCACTGGAGTTGATTTCGAACTCCTCGTGGCCGATGGCATTGCCATCGAGAAGGACTTTGAACTTTCCTTTGTCGGAAACGAAGACGGAGGATTTTTTCTGGTCCGCTTGAGCCAGAAAAGCAGCGACGAGGAAGAGCGAAAGGAAAGCTGAGACGAGCGCTGAGAGTTGAAGTCTTGAGTTCATGCCGACGAAAACCATTCTTCCTTTAGGGCGGAAGCCCGAAGCTATTATCTGGCGTCAAGGGCAAAGCACCGTGGTTGCTCCGCTGGTTTGTGGCTTAACCAGCAACGCCCTCAGGGTTGAGGCTTGTCGACCGCCAAAGGCGATTCCAAGTTGGAGGCGCGAAGGCCCGCGATGCCGCGACGGAGAATTTCGGCAACCACGACGGCAGAGTCGCCGGAACTGTCGATGCGAAAATCGGCGAGTTGGTAGGAGGGCAGGCGTTGTGCATGAAGCGCGCGGAAACTGGCTTCATCGCGAAACAAGGGACGACCGGTCATGGTCATGCAGCGAGAGAGCAGGACGTCTATGGGAGTGTCCAGCCAGATGACTGGGACACCCGCGTTGCGGAGAAATTCAGGAGCGCCGGGCTGGGCGTAGGTGCCCCCACCGAGGGCGAGAATGGTGGATTCGTGAAACTCGACGGCGCGGCCGAGGGCGGCGCGCAATTGGTCGGCTTCCAGTTGGCGGAAAGCGGGCTCACCGTGGCGTTCGAAGAATTCCGGAATCGTAATACCCGCCGCTTGTTCGATGCGTTCGTCGAGATCAACGAAGCGCCAACCCAATTGCTGGGCAAGACGAGTGCCCACGGTGCTTTTGCCAGCACCCATAAAACCAGCAAGACAAATAATGGAGGCACGCGATGAGGCGGCGCGGCCGATTAGGGTTTGATTCACGATTCCAGAGCGCGCGTACTAATCGCGCTTCAGAATCCGAATTGTACCACTGTAGGAGGAGAGTTCGACTTTGGCGAGACCCTGGCCGACGGTGCCGAACAAACTGTGGCTAAATTTGGATTCGGAGGAGTGGTGCCTGCCGCTGTGGGTATCGGGCTTCAAGAAACTCGCAGCCTGATTATCGACGGTGCCGCGATAAGTTTGCGCATTGAGGTCGAAAGAATCCGTGCCGGAAAAACGAACTTCAACCAGGCCCCGACCGCTGTTCATGGTGTACAGACCGGTGCGTACGAAATCGCCGTCATAGAGGATATTCCCGGTGGTGGTCATCAGGTTGACGTTGGAGAGAGAGGGTTGAAGGATCTGCGCGCCACCGCTGATGGAGTTGAATTCGAGCCTGCCGGAGCAGAGGGTGCAGACCAAAGAGCCGCCCGTAGTCTTCACGATGATGTAACCGGAGACTTCCTTGAGGTGGACATCGCCGGCGACGCTCTGGAGTTTCATGTCACCGTTGACCTGTTCGACGAGAATGAGGCCGGTCTGCGTGCGGAGTTGCAACTCGGTTTGCTCGGGAACCAGAAGCTGAAAATTGGCTTCGACTTCATGGGGCTGTGCAGAAGTGACCAAGGAACTGGCGTTAATGTCGATGCGATCGCCGACCTGTTCAGCCTCGACGGAGACTTTCCCGGGAACAAACGAGCTGGTGACGACGACTTCCGAGTTTTTCCAGGACTTCACTTCGATACGGCCATTGACGATGTTATTGATGATGACGACAGGGCGATCCTTAACGGTGAAATGGCGTTCCTGCTGATCGTTGGCAGCCGCAAGGTTGGTGGTGGCAGCGCAAAACAACAGGGCGGCGCCAAGAACGCCGAGGACACCATGAACCATCTTCTGCTGGGGCAACATTAGTGTTCACTCCTTCCGCTGTCCATCATGGCGGTCAGTAGTTCCGCTTTCTGCTGGTAGGCCGAGTTGAGATATTCGCGAGTTAACTCGTCCTGAGGATTCTGCTTCAAGCGGGTTTCACATTCCGCAATAAAGTCGTTGAGAGTGCGCAAATTCTGGCGCAGCGAAGCGTCCACGGCGGCGTTATTGGTCAATTCGCGGCGAGGCAGAGCGCCTTCGGCCTCGTTAAGAACCGCGGCGCTGTCGCCAAGATAGGCGTTCTCAGAAGGCGACGGAAGGAGCTCGCCGGAAGAGGGACGGGGTTGCGGTGGAGACGATCCACGGGCTGATTCGGTCTGGCGGGGCGGAGTGTTTGCGGCAACAGCCGGCTTTACAGCTTCAACAGGATGCGTTGTGACAGAAGGTTCAATCGTAGAGGCTTTGCTCGCTTGCGTTAATGTCTGAACGGGGGCCTGAACAGGGCGGGGAGGCTGTGTGGTTGTGGAGGTGCCGCGGTGGTCGACAAAATAGATGCTGCCCACGATAACGAACAGCGTGGCGGCAGCGCCGGCGAGCGCGCGCGGACGAAAGAACTCCGCAAAATCTTGCCACCAAGGGGCAGCGGAGGATACGACAGGTTCGACATCACGGATGATGCCTTCCGCCGCTAACTGCGCGCGAAGAGAAATCCAAATGCGATCGGGAGGAGCGACTTCCGCAGGGAGGCGCTTGGCTGCAACGACGAGAGCGGAAAGATCAGCAAGTAAATCCTGGCAAGAGGTGCAGCCGACGAGATGCTGGCGAGCTTCCGCTGAAAGAGAATCCAGGCCCTGCAACTCCAAAACAGTTTCGAGTTCCTTACACTGCATACCGCAAACTCCGCACGGCACAGCACTGAGTGGCTGTGCCCGCCAAAATCCTGAAAAGCTCAGGTGCGTGTAATGTCCTCGACGTTAGCCCCATTCTAACTCATTCCTTCGAGCCTGACTGGGCTTTTGCCGATTGCCGTTCCTGACGAGCTTGATCCCGGATCTGTTCCTGGAGCAATTCGCGCAGGCGGGTACGCGCCTTATGCAATTGCGACTTCGAATTACCTACGGAACATCCCATGATGTCCGCAATCTCGTTATGTTCGTAGCCCTGCACGTCATGCAGAACGAAAACCGTTCTGTAGCCGGGGGGGAGTTGCTCGATGGAGCGCTCGAGGTTAACTCTGTCAACGGCTCCCGATAAACGGAGATCCGGGGCGCCGACATCCCGCTTGGGGCTGCTGCTCTCCGCGTCCGGATCCAAGGTCTCCTCCAAGGAATCAGTTGGGAGCGATTTTTTACGCAGGCGCATAAGCACGACGTTGACGGTCATGCGATGGAGCCAAGTGGAGAAGGCCGATTCGCCGCGAAAGGTGCCGATCTTGCGGAAGAGCTGAAGAAACGCCTCCTGCATGAGATCTTCGGCATCCGCGGGGTTATTGACCATCCTCAGGCACAGAGCGTAGACGCGACGGCTATGCAAATGATAAAGAAAGTCGAAAGCAGCGGGATCCCCCGCTTGAGAGCGGCGGATGGCCTCCGCTTCTGTCCACGCAACCGGTTCGGTTGGTCTAGATCGGGCCAACAGTCCAATAGCGGCGCCACTAGAGTTTGCGATGCGCCGAGTCCCCTTCAGAGTTGTCCCGAGAACGGACGTCGAGGAGCACATATGCCCCTATAGAAGGTGGGAACCCTCAATAGGTTGCATGAGGCTGCGGGTCATCCGCAGGGATGAACTATTGTCCCTTTAGGAAGGCCATCCGTCTATGGACAAGATATTTGGGTCGAGCGGCAAAAGGGGAGGGAAAAACCAGCGATTCATTGAGAAGCGCCTGGAAACCGACGAGTTGGGGATCTGGGAGGGCGTGGAGAAAAGACTTGAGGATAACGACGGTCTCGCGGAGGCAGGTGTTCAGGTCGTAATGAATGGAATCGAGAAGTTCCCACTCAAGGTCGGGGCGGATGGAATCGCCGGTAGCCAGTTCATCGGCGGTCGATTGGAAGCTGGAGTCGAGTTCGTCGACGAGATCGGCGAGCGCGGAGATTTTGTGATTAAACTGAGACCTGCGGGTGAGAAGAATCCGGCTGAGAAGATCGTCGAACAGCGCGACGCGTTGGCTGCGGGAATGCTGAAAATTATCGGCGTCGAGAGGAGCAAGATTCGGTGTGATGCCGAAATGTTTGGCATGTTCGAGCATCACGAGAAGCATGGAGCGGAGAGGATGGGCGAGCCGTTGACACAGGGCCGGCGCAACAGAAAGGACCTGATTCGCCTTGGGGATCCTGCCGTTCTTACGCAAACCAAAAGCTTCGTCGAGAGTAACACTGAACATGGAGTAGGCGGTTTCGAGGCGACGAATATTATTGAAGTAGACTTCCGATTTTTGGCCCTTCAAGGGTATACGCCAATCTTGAGACACCGAAGCTTTGTGCATTGTGATCGGGCGGTAACGCACGGGGTACCTCCACAGAGCGCAAGAACGAAGTATAGCAAATTTATGAAAAACAGATGAAGAGTAATTCATAGAGAATGGAGGGGAAAGTTAACGAATTTTCGTATATTCCCGAAATGGAACCCTGACCGATTATGTCCGGGTTGGGATTCCTTGCTCTGCTCCCAAACGCACCTTTATACTCCTCTATACTCACGGCACAGTTGAGAAAGGACCAGGTTCCCGCGTGCAATTCGAGCCCCAAGATCAGTTCCAGCAACGGCAGAAGAAGCTAGAGGAAATCCAGGCGCTTGGTTACGAGGCTTTTCCGCGGGAATTTCGTTGGACGGAGACGCCCGCAGATCTGGCAAAGAAGTACGCTGAACGCACGGGCGAGGATCTGCACGAAGCGAAACCAGAGACGCGAGTTGCCGGGCGAATTGTATCGTACCGGTTGATGGGCAAGGCGGGGTTTGCGCACTTGCAGGGAGCGGGCGGGCGGATTCAGATTTACGTACGAAAAGACGTAGTGGGTGAAAAGGGATTTCAATTATTTCACCTGCTGGACCTGGGTGACCACGTCGGGGTGCGCGGTCATGTGTTCCGGACTAAAACCGGAGAGCTTTCGGTGTGGGTCGAGGAACTATTCTTCCTGAGCAAGGCGTTGCTGCCGTTGCCGGAAAAATGGCACGGGCTGTCGGATATTGAGTTGCGGTACCGGCAACGATATCTGGATCTGATTGCGACGGAGAAGTCCCGAGAAGTGTTTCAGACACGCGCGCGAATCATTCGCGAGTTGCGGCAATTTTTTGATAACCGCGGGTACATGGAAGTGGAAACGCCGATGATGCACCCGATTGCGGGAGGAGCAACGGCGCGGCCATTTGTGACGCACCACAATACGCTGGATGTGGATCTGTACCTGCGAATCGCGCCAGAGTTGTACTTGAAACGGCTGACGGTGGGCGGATTCGACCGGGTGTATGAAATCAACCGGAATTTTCGCAACGAAGGGATCAGCACACAGCATAATCCCGAATTTACGATGCTGGAGTTTTACGAGGCGTACAGCAATTACCGGGATTTGATGGAAATGAACGAATTGCTGTTCGCGCAGATAGCGAAGAATATTACCGGGTCCACGACGGTGAAGTATGGGGAATGCGAGCTGGATTTCGGGAAAATGCAGCGATTGACGATGCGAGAAGCGATTGTGAAGTATTGGCCTGAAGGAGCGGGAGCGGCGCCGGCCCTCGAGGAGTTGGCCGCTGCCGGAGGAGCGCAGCGCGCGACCGAGCGGTACAACGCATGGGCGAAGGCGAACCATGCAGAGTATGCTGCCGCGAAAGGTAAACTATCGGACGGCGAGTGGACCGGGCTGCTGTTTGAAACGATCGCCGAAGATAAGTTGATTCAACCGACCATTTTGTACGATTTTCCGCTGGAAATTTCGCCACTGTCGAAACAGAAGCCGGAAGATCCGTCGTTGGTGGAACGGTTTGAGATCTACGTGGCGGGCATGGAAATTGCGAATGGGTTTTCAGAGTTAAACGATCCCGCGGAACAAGAGAAGCGCTTCCTGGCGCAGATTGCGCAGGGCGGCGACGAAGTGCCGAAGCAGTTGGACGTGGACTACGTGCGCGCATTGTGTCACGGCATGCCTCCGACGGCTGGCGAAGGCATCGGCATCGACCGGCTAACGATGCTACTCACGGATTCTCATTCGATTCGCGATGTAATTCTGTTTCCCCAACTCCGCCCAGAAACCAAGCAAGAAGAGAGCGGTCCGGAAGACGCCAAGGCGTAAAGGACGGTTCACTGCATGAGCTTTGAATGGTTCGTGGCGAAACGGTACCTGAGATCGCCGAACCGTCCGGCGATTTTGCGGCTGATTACAGCGTTCAGCGTAGTGGGCGTGGCGGCGGGCGTGGCGACGCTGGTGATCGCGCTGGCGATGAATACCGGCTTTCGAGAAACGCTGCAAGACCGGTTACTCGGCGTAACTGCGCACATCTCCTTGACCCATCCGGGCTCCGAAGGAATCCGAAACTATAAAGCGCTGGCGGAAAGCATGGCGAAGATCGCGGATGTTAAGTCGGTGACTCCGGCGATCTACGAAACCATGCTGCTCTCGTATGGCGGGGAAGCGCGCGGCGTGGTGGTCAAGGGCATCGATGTAGGGCTGGAAAAAAAGAGCGACGAAGCACTGCAGAAGCTCTCTGCGGGGCATTTTGATTTTTCGCCGGACGCAGATGGCATCGATGGGATGCTGGTTGGCAAACAACTGGCAGATGAATGGAAGATGCAGCCAGGCGACTATGTGACCTTGACGAGTCCGCAGGGACGGCTAACACCGTTTGGGCTAATGCCGCGGACAAAACGATTTCGCGTGGCCGGAGTATTCGATTCGGGGTTTTACGATTACGACGAGAACTGGTGTTTCGTGAGGTTAGATGCTTCGCAATCGCTGGCCGGGACCGGCGACGTGGTGAACGTGCTGGAATTCCGGCTGGCAAAACCAGAGGAAGCCGCGCAGGTGGCCGGCCAGGTGGAAAAAGCGGCGGGCCAAGGATTCATGACCACCACGTGGCTGGAAGAGAACAAGGCGCTGTTCCGCGCGTTGCGCTTGGAGAAGTTGGTGACGGCGATATTTATTGGACTGATTACGTTCGTGGCGGGCCTGAACATCCTGGTGGTGCTGTCGATGACGGTGACGGACAAGGCGAAAGACATAGCGGTGCTGTTGGCGATGGGAACGCGACGCGAACAAGTGCGAAGAATATTTTTGCTATTAGGAACGGTAATTGGGGCGACCGGCACGCTGCTGGGATTGGCAGTGGGTTACGCGTTCAGTTGGATCGCGGGAACTTATCATTTGATCCCGCTGGATCCGCAGGTTTATGCGGTGCCGTATGTCCCGTTTCATCCGAGTTTTTTCGACGGATTGTGGATCGCCTTAGTGGCGATGGGGATCGCGGTGGTGGCAACGGTCATCCCCGCGCGGGAGGCGGCGAAATTGCTGCCGGTGGAGATCCTACGTTTCGAATAATAGAAGTGGAAGAAGATAATGAAGGGTTTACGGGAGAGTGGTTTGGCTTCCGATTTGCATCAAGGTAGGTACCCGCGAGGCAGGCTCGGGAGGCGCGAGGGCCGGGTTGTTTATTGTCCCCGAGATATACCCGCAAGGGTATGAAAGAAGGCAGGTTAGTAGCGATTGCCAAACTCCTGAGAAGCTCCATTTTTTCGGATGGGCAGGAGAAGGGGGAAAAAGGGAAAAGCTTAGGTCAGAAGGGACAATGCTGGAACTGGACAGAAGTGTTAGCCGACGCATCAAATACTGTGAGAGCAAGTCGGCAAAATGAGGAAAATTCGAAGGACCGGTAAGGGTTGGTGAGGAAGGCTTAGAAAGAAAATCGGGAAAGAGGGATCGCGAAGGCTTAAACGCATGAACGATACAGCCAAAATCGGCGAAGCGATCCTGGAAGCGCGCGGATTAAAGAAAACGTACGGAGCGCGCGAGAAGAATTTGGAAGTATTGGTGGATGTGAACTTGAAATTGGGTGAAGGAGAGATGGTGGCGGTAGTGGCGCCATCGGGCGCCGGAAAAAGCACTTTGCTGCATTTGCTGGCTGCGCTAGACACCCCAACAAGCGGTAACGTATACTTTGAAAATAGAGCGATAGAAACGAAAGAAGACGCGGCGCTCGCAGAATATCGCAATCGCGCCGTGGGGTTTCTCTGGCAGCGGCACCAGTTGTTGCCGGATTTTACGGCAGCAGAAAATGTAGCGATGCCGCTACTAGTGCGCGGCGAGCCACAGGCGAAAGCGCTGAACGAGGCGCGGAAGTGGCTGGCAGAAGTAGGCCTGGCAGAGCGGGCCGACCATCGCGCAGGAGAACTTTCGGGCGGAGAGCAGCAGCGAGCGGCAATTGCGAGAGCCTTGATCACGGGACCGCGGGTGCTGATCGCTGATGAGCCGACCGGAGATCTAGACGAGCAGAATGCTTGGGCTGTGTTCGAGTTGTTGCAGCGGCTGCACCGCACGCATCGCCTGACGTCGTTAATCGCGACGCACAATCTGGCGCTGGCGGAACGGTGTGATCGCATCGTGGGACTCGAGCATGGTGTTCTGCAAGGCCGTGGCGTGAAAAGCGTTGCGGAGGGAACCCCAGGGGGAGAAGCGAGCTAACGTGTTCGAACGATATACAGAAAAAGCAAGACGGGTAATTTTCTTTGCCAGGTACGAGGCCAGCCAGTATGGGAGCCCTTACATCGAGACCGAGCATCTGTTGCTGGGATTGATGCGGGAAGACAAGGCGCTCGCCAACCGATTCCTGAGGCAGCAGGGTTCGATCGAATCCATTCGAAAAGAGATTGAGGCGCGCATTACGATCCGCGAACGGATTTCCACGTCTGTGGAAGTGCCGCTGAGCGCGGAGTGCAAACGCATCCTGAACAGCGCCGCGGAAGAAGCGGAGCGGCTGGGCCACAAGCACGTGGGGACCGAACATTTGCTGCTGGGAATTCTGCGCGAAGAAAAGTGCTTCGGCGCGGAGATTCTGATGGAGCGCGGGTTGCGGCTGTCGGCGTTGCGCGAAGAGCTATCGCGGACGAGCGGGGAGAAGAGCGCGGCGGCGCGTCCGAAGGAAACGTCGCTATTGGCGGAATTCAGCCGAGATCTGACGCAAGCGGCCACGGAAGGCAGTTTGGACCCGTTGGTGGGCCGCGAAGGAGAAGTGGAGCGCGTCATCCAGATTTTGTGCCGGCGCACGAAAAACAATCCGGTATTGATTGGCGAGCCGGGAGTAGGCAAGACCGCAATCGTGGAAGGCTTGGCGCAGCGAATCAGCGACGGAGATGTGCCGTCGTTTCTTGCAGACAAGAGGATTTTGTCGTTGGACCTGTCGTTGATCGTGGCGGGGACAAAGTATCGTGGACAGTTTGAAGAAAGACTTAAGACGATCATGAAGGAATTGATGGAGAGCCAGAACTCCATCGTATTTATCGACGAATTACACACGCTAGTGGGAGCGGGTTCGGCGGAAGGATCGCTGGACGCCGCAAACATCTTGAAGCCGGCCTTGTCGCGTGGAGAGATTCAGTGCATTGGGGCGACGACGCCGAGCGAGTACAGGAAATCGGTCGAAAAGGACCGCTCGCTAGAGCGCAGATTCCAGGCCGTGAAGGTGCCGGCGCCGACGGAAGACGAAGCGGTGCAGGTAATCAGCGGCGTGCGAGAGCGTTACGAGAAGTTCCACGCGGTGAGCTATACCGACGAAGCGTTGCGGTATTCCGTTTATCTTTCGAACCGGTACATTCCCGATCGCTTCCTGCCGGACAAGGCGATTGACCTGATCGACGAAGCAGGCGCGCGCGTGAAGTTGCGCCAGGCATCGGTGCCGGAAGAAGTAAGCGAAGTGCAGAAGCGGGTAAAATTCATCACACACCGCATGGAATCGGCGATTGCGGCGCATGAATTCGAGAAGGCGCGTTTTTATTCCGAGGAAGAGCGTAAGGAAAAGGAAAACCTGCGGGTGCTGCGCGAGCGGTACAAGCTGGACGACGCTTCAACGGGAATCGTGACGCGCGAGGACATCGAGGAAGTGGTATCGCGATGGACGGGCGTGGCGGTGACGTCGATCAAGGAAGATGAGCAACAGAAGCTGTTGCGGATCGAGCCGGAACTGCACAAGCGCGTCATCAGCCAGGACAAAGCGATTACGGCATTAGCGCGAGCGATTCGGCGTAGCCGCGCGGGCTTGAAGTCCCCGCTACGGCCGGTAGGCTGCTTCTTCTTCCTGGGCCCGACGGGCGTAGGAAAGACGGAAGTGGCGCGACGTTTGGCGGAGTTTTTGTTCGGCAGCGAAAAATCGCTGATCCGTTTCGATATGTCTGAATTCATGGAAAAGCACTCGGTCTCCAAGCTGATCGGAGCCCCTCCAGGGTACGTGGGATATGAGGAGGGTGGACAGCTCACCGAGCGCGTGCGTCGGACCCCGTATTCGGTTATATTATTGGACGAAATCGAGAAAGCTCATCCCGACCTCTTTAACATATTGTTGCAAGTGTTTGAGGACGGGCAGCTGACGGACGGCTTGGGCAACACGGTTGATTTCCGCAACACCATCATTATCATGACTTCCAACATCGGGGCGCGGCACTTGCAGAAGCGCACGTCGATCGGCTTCCAGGCGGGCCTTGATGAAGCGAGCTTGAAGAGCATGGAAGACATGGTTTTGGGAGAAGTGAAGCGGGCGTTCAATCCGGAATTTTTGAACCGGTTGGACGACATCATTCTGTTCAATCCTCTGGGCGACGAGGATCTGCTGCGGATTATCGATCTGCTGGTCGGGCAGTTGAACGACACGCTGATTCACCGGCAGGTACAAGTGGTATTGTCGCCCGAAGCACGCCAGTGGATCCTCGAAAAGACGTGCGCGGACCGGAATTATGGTGCGCGACCGTTGCGACGGGCGCTGCAGAAATATGTGGAAGACCCGTTGTCCGAATCGTTGATCCAGGGGGGAATTCAGAGGCCTGCAACATTGCAAATTTATGTTGCGGGGGAAGGCCTCGCATTCCGGCCAGTGGGTGAGGCAACCCCAGTCGTTCATTAGTGAATCTGACGCAGCGTGTGACCGCGAAACGGCCTTAGGTCCGAAGTGGCCGTAATGCGAAGTACGCTCGGCCGGCCCATACCGGGACCGGCGGGAGAATAACAATTGGGTTTGGGGGCGCGGCCTTGAGCCGATCAACGGCCGCTCAAAGGAACGTCTGTTTTACGCCGGACATAGCAGGCTGGTGTGCTCGCCAGTTTTATGTCTTTGCCCTGGTCGTGGCGGTTTCTCTGGTGGGCGGTATTTGCGCGACCGCCGCAGTGGCCGGTGAAGAAGGAAATGCAGCGGCTGCCGGCAAAGGCTTCACGTTATTTCACGCCTCGTTAGACAAAACCACATTAGAAGAAAAAGTTGATGAAATTCCTTCGCGGATACTGGCGGGAGATCCGCAGCAGAACCCGGATCAACCGTTCGTAGAGCGGATTGATTTCGAAGGGAACCGGCGCATTCGGAGAGACACGCTGCAAGCGCGCATTTTCACGCGACCGGGTGACCCGTACAACGAAGAAACGTTGCGGCGCGACTTTCAGGCGCTGTGGAACACGCAGTTTTTCGAGGACGTGAAGTTGCGAGTGGAAGACGGGGACAAGCCCAACGGAAAGATCATCGTGTTCGAAGTAACCGAGCGGCCGGTGATTCGCCGGATCCGTTACGAAGGCATTCACTCGATTTCCGAGTCGGACATTCTGGACCGGTTTAAAGAGAAGAAAGTCGGATTGACGGTGGAGAGCCAGTTCGACCCGACGCGCATCAAGAGAGCCGAAGTAGTGCTGAAGGAGTTGCTGGGCGAACACGGGCGGCAGTTCGCGAAGGTGACGCCGCAATATGAAAAGATCGCGTCGAGCAATGCGGTAATCCTGGTGTTCAAGATTGACGAAGGGCCAAAAGTCAAAGTCGGGAAAATTAAATTTACCGGGAATCACGCGTTCAGCGATCGGAAGTTGATCCGCGCGATGCATCACGACCGCCCCATCGCGATACCGCTGTACATCACCGAAATCAATTTGATGTCGAAGACGTACGATCACGATAAGTTGATCGAGGACCAGGAAGTCGGAATTCGTGGTTTGTATCAGGACAATGGTTACTTCAAGGTGTCGCTGCCCGATCCGATTCTAGAAAATGTGGATACGGAGGGATGGAAGTACGGCATACCCTTTGCCGGGCGGACCACCGGCAAAGCGGTGAACATCACGATACCCATCGAAGAAGGGGAGAAATACACGATGGGGACGCTGAAGATCGTGAGTTCGGACCCGGATAAAGCGCTGTCTTTGAAGGTGGAAGCGTTGAAGAGCGTGTTCCCGTTGAAGCCCGGTGACGTGTTCTCCTCGGCGAAAATCCGCAAAGCCATGGAAGAGTACACCAAGATTTATGGGCAGTATGGATTCATCGACTTCGTTCCAGAGCCAGAGACGGATATTGACGAGCAGGCGAAGAAGATCGATATCACCATGAAGTTTGATGAAGGCAAACAGTATTATGTGCGGCGAATCGAGTTCAGCGGGAACACCACCACGCGCGACAAAGTGATCCGGCGCGAGTTGCTGATCGACGAAGGCCAATTGTTCAACAAACGCGCGTGGGAAGTGAGTATTCTTCGCCTGAATCAGCTGAATTATTTCGACAAGATCGAGGCGGACAAGTCGGTCGAACTGAAGCGAGACACCAAGGCTGGCACGGTTGATATTCTTCTAAAGCTGAAAGAGAAGGGGAAGCAATCGATTGGATTGCAGGGGGGCGTCAGCGGATTGGCGGGCGGATTCATCGGGCTGACGTACCAGACCAACAATTTCCTGGGACTAGGGGAGACATTGACGCTTTCCGCGCAAGTAGGGCAATACCAGCGCAACATCATGCTGGGTTTCTCGGAGCCCTATTTGTTTGACCGGCCGATCGCCACGGGCTTCACGATCTTCTCTTCGAAGTACGAGTTCAACCAGGCGGAACAGGCGGCGATCTACACGGGGCAGCAGGTCAGTATCAATCCTCAGTACGTTCAAGATTACAACCAGAACAGCACGGGGTTCACGGTGTACGCGAGCTATCCCCTGAAACGCTACGCGTTCACGCGCGTGGGCCTGACGTATGGGCTGACGCGGACGAATATCGAGACGTTTAACCAGGCATCGGAATTGTTGTTCACGCAATTGCAGTACTTGAGCATCGCGGGACCGAGCGCACTGAACGGCATCGTGGCCAGCACCATTACCACTTCGATCACGCAGAACACTTTGGACAATCCGATCAACGCGACGCGAGGCCGCAGTTATTTTTATTCGTTGGCGTTCACAGGCGGACCGATCGGCGGGAACGTAAACACCATCACGAATACGGGTGAGTTCAAGTGGTTCCACCCGATCAACCATAGACGCAATGCGGTCGGAGTGCGGTTCCTGGCGGCTTGGACCACGGGTTACGGCGGGAAGGAAGTGCCGCCGTATAGCCGGTTCTACATGGGCGGCGAGAACGATATACGCGGATTCAATATTCGCGGGATTTCTCCAGTGACGTATATCCCGAGCGTAACGAACCAGACGGTGACATTCCTGGACAACCATCATTTGTCTGGATCGGGCTACCCGACGTTGGGAGCGTTTAACGTTCCGCTGGTCGCCTACACGATCACGTTTCCCGGAGCGGATTTACAGAGTGTGGCGAACTTCGAATACCGCATTCCGATTGCGGGTCCAGTCAGCATGACGCTATTTTCGGATCTTGGGACGGACGGTATTTTGAACAAGAGCGCGCTGAAGCTGGATCCCACGGGCGTAGCGAACATCAACCAGCAATTTCCGCTGGTAAACCAAACCGAACAATTGCAGATCGCGCCGGGCACCAACTTCAAGCTGCGCAACTCGACGGGAATTGAATTCAACATCAACTTGCCGATCG
Source organism: Candidatus Acidiferrales bacterium (assembly GCA_963759275.1). Taxonomy (GTDB): domain Bacteria; phylum Acidobacteriota; class Terriglobia; order Acidiferrales; family UBA7541; genus Acidiferrum. The sequence continues at coordinate 98,876 of CAVWYZ010000014.1, forward strand.
TACAAGCGCCATTCCGAATTTATTGGGCGTATAACCCGTTGCGCGTGCACGAGACGATCATTGCGCCGCCCACCCAAATCAACCTGGCGAATTTGTATGGGACCTGCCAGGCGCTGGGCCTGACGGATCCATTGCACCCGAACCAGTGCGATCCATCGATTTTGTACCAGATTCAGCCGGTGCTGCAGAATCCAGGGCGATTGAATTACTTTGAGCCGAGAAGCACGTTCCGGTTCACGGTGAGCCGCACGTTCTAAGGTGGGCAACGAGTAGGAGCTTGAGGCCATCGGAGCAGGAAACGGGGATTAGCGAAGCGGGCGAGGTCAGTGCCTGCGTAGCACGAGTGAGGGAGATGTCATTCATGAAGTGGCGCACAATGAAAACAGCCGCGATGCTGACGCTAGCGGGAATGGTGTTATGGCAAAGCGGGTGCGGCAGTTCCAGCCCGAACACGGTGGCGGTGACCACGTCACCGAGCACGGCAATCGTGATCGCCGGAACGGTGCAGACCTTCTCGGCCACGGTGACCGGCTCGACGACGACGACTTCCGCATGGACCTGCTCGTATGTGTACACCCCAACGCCGACAACGCAAACACCGGCTCCGAAGCAGGTAACGGTCAGCACTTGCAACAGCGGGGACAAGCTGCAGGGGGGGACGGGGACGATCGGGACCTGGACGACGACGCCGACAGCGCCGAGCAACGTGTTGACGTACACCGCGCCGACTCTGGCGAATTTTCCCAATCCGATACCCACGATCACGTTTACCGCGACAGCGGATGCGGACCACAAGAAGACCGCGACCGCGATTGTTTCGATGGACACGGGTATCCGTGTTTCGACGACGCCGACAACCGCAACGGTTCCGGTGGGATTGAGTCCCGCGCAGCAAGTGCAATTCACACCATCGTTTTTGAACGTGTCGCCGGCGAATGCTAATCCGCAGTGGAAGGTGATGCAGCCGGTGGCGAACGACACCACGAATTTTCCAGATGGAGCGGTTGCCGATCCGAACGGGGCAACCTGCAGTCCGGATTGCGGGACGATTTCGGCGCAGGGAGTGTTCACCGCGCCGTCGGCATTCCCGACGGATACGCACCCGACGTCGAGTGGCTCAAGCGCATCGACAGCGGCGCCGACGGTATACGTGGTGGTGTGGTCCGCGGCGGACCCATTGCACTATGCGGTGGCCACAATCACGTTGGTCGAGGCCAGCACGAATCCCATTACATTCACGGGGATTCATCCGACGACAGTTGCAGCGGGTGGAGTGCTACAGGATATCTTCCTGGATGCGAAGAACCTGCTGAATACCACAACGATTACGTTTACACCGCCGGGAAACAACCAGACGCCGCAAGCGATCAGCGCGTCGAATGTGTTCACGATTCCGATCACCAAGGCATATTGCACGCCGAGCGCATCTGGAGTGACTCCGGTAGTTACGTGCGACGCGTCGATCATGACGCGAATACGATTAACCGCGGCACAGTTAGCGATTGCGGGAACGGCGAAAATAACGGTGAACAATATTCCTGGGACAAGCGGGCAAGCGTCATCGATTTCGTTCCCGCTGAATCTCGTATATGAGAGTCCGGCGCTGGTGTCGGCGGTGCCGGACAGTTATCCGCAGGAGACGAACACGCAATTCGCGACCGACGGCGGGTACTACGGGGGAGGAAACAGTCCGATCGTGAACCTGCTGTTTAACGGGAATCTGAACGTGGCAACGTCATTTAACGCCCGGCAGTTTATCGGGCCGTTGGAAGGGAGCCAGACGCAGAGTCCGGGCCTATATCCGGTATCGATTGTGAGCAACGCTCCGCAGAATGGAGCGCCGCCGTTTAATCCACCACCGTATCCGGTGGTAACGACGAACGTGGCGGTACAGCCCGTGTTTGCCGGATTGGCGTCGCAATATAACCCGACCGGCGGCACATATCCGACTACTCCTCCGGCTTGTCAGGGAACGGGTTATCCGGCGATCTTACCGCCGTGCATCAATTTGATGGGCGGAGCGACCGCAGCGCCGAGCAGCATTGCCGTTAACTCGACGAAGGGATACGCGGTCATTACCGAACAAGGCGCAAACGCGGTGGAAATCGTGAATTTTGTGGCCAATCCGTCGCTGCCTGGACGGTTCATGCCCCAGGTTTCCAAACAAGTGGCGGTGGGACATCAGCCGACGGGCGTGGCGATCGACGATCAAATTAATCTGGGGCCCGCGGGATTCGCAGGTCAGGACCTGGGAGTGGTGGTGAATAGTGCCGATTCCACACTCACCCTGCTGGCGGTGCCTTCGGGGCAAGTTATTGGTTCGCCGATCAGCCTGAAAGGATTGATCCAGGAGCCTTCGGGGACGGCGGCACCGTTACCGTTTTCCGTGGGAGTGGATCCGATTACGCATTATGCGGTGGTAGCGTTCAGTAATGCGTTCGTCGGATTCGTTGTGGATGTGAATCCGAATCCGTCGACGCAGGCTCCCGGATGCTTCGTGACGACGCAAAAAGTACCCTGTGCTATAGCGTCGGTGTCTTTAAACACGGGACCGACGCCACAGGTGGTGATGCAGCCGAATGCCCCGTTGGCCTATGTAACTCCGGGAGGCACGGGAGTGACTTCGGTTGTAAACCTGCTGTTGACGAATCAGAGTGTGGCCATCGCGGCATCGCCGAATGGAGCAACGTGCACGAATAACGTAGTGACCATTACGACTCCGGCCCCCAATGGGTTGAATCCCTCATCGCCGGGAACGGTGTTGATTGCAGGAGTGACGCCGGCGGATTTCAACGGAACTTATAACGTGACCAGCGTGACCACGTACACGTTCACGTACACGTATAGCGGCACGCAATGCGGGTCCAGCGTGAGCGGTGGCGGCGGGACGGTGACGTTTGGCAATCCTTACTATACGTTCAGCACAAGTGCGACGGCGGCGGGAGGGGCGATTAATCCGATTACGCGAATGTTTGCGTTCGCCGATCCCAACGCTTCCACGGCGGCACCGCAGATTGGATTTATCCGGTCGTTGGATCAAAGCGTGACTTCGCTATTTCTTACGCGGGGAAGTTGCAACGGGTGCACGCCGACGCCCTCCGGAGCACCGGAAACCGGATTGCGATCCGTTGCGTGGGACGGGTTCACCAACGTTTTGGTGGCGTATAACCCGCAAGACAACTACAACGAGATCTCGCTGATCAATCCCGGGGGACCGATTCCCATCGGGACGCAGAGTCCGTATCGCATCATTGCGGCGATTCAGACGGGACAGAATGGCACGGGAACGTTCACGCCCGCGGGCGGGTCGGCGGTGACAGTGTATGGGCCGATGGGCTATGACCCGAAAACAAATCTGGTACTGGTGGCGAACGCCGGTTCGAATACGCTGACGTATTTGGATCTGGACGCGCAGTCGGTTTTCAAACCGGTGAATATCCGCGATATCCAAGTGACTACCGGCGGAGTGGCAGGCGGGCAGCCACCGCTGGCTACCGCGCCGAACGCGCCAAATCCATTACCGAAGGCCGTGTGCGACCCAACGAATCCGACCGACATTTATGCGTCGTGTTTCCCGCACGGCGTGACCGTGGGACAAGCAGCGACGCTGCGAATTCTGGGACAGGGATTCCTGAGCGGCGGAGCGCCAGTGGTACGCCTGGATGGGGACGCGACCGGGGTAACCGTAACGACGGCGACAGACGCAGAAGTGGACGTGACCATTTCGGCTTCGCGGCTGACGAAAGCGCATGATTTTGCGCTGGACGTTCTGACCGGGAGCATCAATTCAAATACCAATGATTTGTACGCGGTGGGTGTGCTTCCGCTCAGTTCACTCTGCACTGCTGCCGTCATGCCCGAAGGCGTGGCGATCGACAATATTGCGAACGTGGCGGTGGTGACCAATTACGGCTGTAACAATATTTCGTTCCTAAGCGTGGATGCGAGGAATGCGCATAATTATGGCGTGCCGTACGGGGCATTGCTGGCCACGGTGAATGTGGGGCACAACCCGATTGGAGTCGACGTAATCCCGCGGTTGGGCTTTGCGGTAGTAGCGAACAACGGGGATAGCTCCGCGTCGATCGTGCAGTACGGTGGTACGCCTTTTGCCGCGAAGCAACTGGCATTCACATCGGTCAGTTGCGTAACGGGTTCCGGTTCGAATACCACGACGAACATCTGCACCGGGGTATCGCCGACCGGAGTGGCGATCGATCAGGATCACGCGCTGGCATTAGTGGCGAATTCCGGTGGCAATAGTCTTTCGGCGATCGATTTGACGCCGTTGTTGCTGTCATCATCGGAATGTGCGAATACGGCGAGCACGACGTGCGTGCCGCCGATGCAGTTGGTACCGGTGAGCGGACCGCCGACGGCCATCGCGGTTGACCCCAACCGGGCGGTCGCGGTGGTTACGAACATACAGAACTCCGGCACCACAGGGGCGACGGGAGGACTGGACGTGATTAACCTGGCATCCACGCCGCCAGCGAAAACGACCACATCCTCGATAAATTCGCTGACCGCGAATCCCACGGGCATCGTTTACGACCCGGTCCCGAATCCGGCGCTTTTCTACACGGCATCGACGCAGCAGAACGCCATTTATGCATTTAACCCGGATAGCGGAACGACATCGTTGATCCGCGTGGGAGTGAATCCATATTCCGTCGCCTATAACTACCAGACGGGGACGATGGTTAGCGTGAATTCAACATCGAACACGTCGTCGGTGATCGATGCGGTGAATGCGCCGGTATTCTCGACACGAGAGACACTGGGCATCAGCAGCCAGTCGCAATTTGCCGTGGCCATCGACCAATTCACGAATACGGCAGTGATAGCGGACCAGAACAACGATCGAGTTTTGATCGTGCCAATGCCGAAATAAGGTTTGCGTGGGGAGTGGGGCGTTCTGGCGAGAAGCCGGAATAGCTCCAATTGCGGGGAAATCAGCTAGTCGGATATACTTAATTGTTTGTGATTCAGCGACAAGGCGGGTTAGTGAGACCGCGCCCAAAGGACTATGGGGTAGTTCCGAGGGAAGAGTCGAGCGCCGGGTTGTCCTCGGTTTCCGTGTGAATCACGAAGAAAGTTCAACCGGATCACGCAAAAAAGTTCAGGGTAGCTTTCGTTCAGCGAAGAAGAAGAGGAAGGCGTGCCCGGAGATCAATAAGGAGAATACAGTGAATTCGAGAAACATGATTCGTGTGGGCGTTCTAGGTCTGGCGTGCCTGTTAGGGACGACAGCCGTGCGAGCGCAGGCCGCCGCGGGATCCGCTTCGGCCGGTAAGATCGGTGTGATAAACGTGCGGCAGGCGATCGTGACGACGGCGGAAGGGAAGCAAGCGTCCGCAGAGTTACAAACGCAGTTTGCCCCGCGTCAGAACGAGCTGGAAGCAATGAACAAACAGATTAGCGATTTGCGAGCACGTCTGAGCGCGGGAGCCAACACGTTGAGCGATGAAGAGAAGGTGCGCTTGACGCAGCAGGGCCAGCGAATGACGCAGCAGTTGGACCGGAAGAATAATGAGCTGAACGAAGACGTGCAGGCGGCACAGGGCGATGTTGTGGATAAGATCGGCCGGAAGATGATGGACGTGCTGGACCGTTACGCTCGCGAGAACGGACTGGTGGCGGTGTTCGATTCATCCGCGCAGAACTCGCCGATTCTGTTTGCGTCAACGAACATCGATATTACCCAAGACATCATCAAGCTGTACGATCAGGCCTATCCGGTGAAGGGTGGAGCGGCGGCGACGGCCCCGGCCACCAAACCGGCGCCAGCAAGAACGACCACGCCGACTCCGGCAAAGCCCGCGCCGACCAAGCCGTAAGCGAGCGCTTCGAAAAGAAGGGAAGGAGGCTCTCGCAAAAGCGGGGGCCTCATCCTTTTTTGCCGAGAGTGGGGAGCGGTGGAGAGAGGTCCGGCCCGTGTCTTGCTTTTGCGGGGTTACCGGAATATACTCTAAATTCGCTCTGTTACGGGTCGCACCATGAAGTGGGCGCAAGCCCACTTTTTTGTTGCCGCCGGATGAACTGAGCTTCAGACCGGCTTAGGCCGGGGAGTCTTTGCGTGAATCTGGAAAAGGTCCGCGAGGCCGCTGAGCGGGTAGCACGTTCAGAAGGCTTGGAAGTCGTGGATGTCGAATGGAAAGTGGGGAAGCAGCGGTTCCTGCGGGTGTACATCGACCGGGTTCCACCGGTTGTTTCTGCGGAAACTACTGAAGGGGAAGAAGTTGCGAATCCCTACGCGCAAGTGAGCCACGCGGATTGCGAGCGCGTGAGCCAGCAGCTCAGCGTGATATTAGACGTGGAAGAACTGGTGCCGGGTCCGGGCTATGTGCTGGAAATCAGCTCCCCGGGAATGGACCGAGCACTGAAGACCCCGGCGGAGTTTCAACGATTCACGGGCCGATTGGCGAAGGTAACGACGATGGAGCCCATCGGAGAGGCCAAGTTTTTCGAGGGGCGGCTGAAAGGATTTACGGACGGGAAAGTCCGTATGGAGTTGAAAGGAAAGGAAGCACGGATCGTGGAGATACCGCTAGAGGCGATCCGCAAAGCGAATCTGGCGATCGAATTTTAGGATAGGACTGGAAGACAAGAAGAACATGGCGAATCTGCTCTACCAACAAATTGAAATGCTGAGCCGGGAGAAGCACATCGAACCGGAAGTGGTGATTTCTGCCATCGAAGACGCCATGGTGGTAGCCGCGCGCAAATTTTATAAGTCGGAAGAGGACCTGCGCGGGAAGTTCAATGCGGAGAGCGGACAGGTAGATGTGTATTCGGTACTGACGGTGGTGGAAGAGGTCACCGATCCGAAGCGGGAAATCAGCCTAGCAGACGCGAAGAAGAAAGACGCGAGCCTGGAACTGGGCGGAGAGATTCGCACCACGAAGCCGACGGACGTGCTCGGACGAATCGCGGCACAAACAGCCAAGCAAGTGATTTTGCAAAAGGTGCGCGAGGCCGAGCGCGACACGATTTACAACGAGTACCACACGCGCGCGGGAGAACTGGTAACCGCGATCGTGAAGCGCGCGGAAGGGCCGGACTTGATCGTAGACATGGGACGGACCGAAGCGCGGTTGCCGAAACGGGAGCAATCGAGGCTGGAAACGTACAACATCGGCGAACGGCTGCGTGTGGTGATCAAGGCGGTGGACCGCGCGGCGAAGGGGCCGCAGGTAATTGTGTCTCGCGCGGACGCATCGCTGGTGCAGCGGCTGTTCGAGATGGAAGTACCGGAAATTTACGATGGAACGGTGCAGATTCGCGCGGCCGCACGAGAGGCCGGCGAACGGACCAAAGTGGCAGTGGCCAGCCGGGACAAGGATGTGGATCCGGTGGGCGCGTGCGTGGGAATGAAGGGGATGCGCGTGCAATCGATCATCCGCGAACTGCGCGGCGAGAAAATCGACATTATTCCGTACAACGAAGAGACGGTGGCGTTCGCCCAAAAGGCGTTGAGCCCGGCGAAAGTGACGCGCGTGCAGATCACCGATCCGGAGAACAAAAAGCTGGAAGTGATCGTCGAAGATTCGCAGCTTTCGTTGGCGATCGGGAAAAAGGGACAAAACGTCCGGCTGGCGAGCAAGTTAATTGGCTGGGACATCGACATCAAGAGTGAAGAAGAAAAGCGCCGGGAAATCGAAGAGCAAATGACAGCTCTGACGGCGCCGACCACGCCGCTGACGGTGTTGGCGGGCGTAGGGCCCAAGACGATCGAGAAGATCGAGGCGGCGGGGATCACGTCTCTGGAAAAACTGGCCGGAATGACGCCGGAGCAATTGATGGAGATCCCCGGCATCGGCGAAAAGATGGTGGACAAGATTTATCAGGCTGTAAACCACTTCTATGAAAGTGGGGAAGCAGCTGTGGCTCCCGTGGAAGGCGAAGCGGCAGCCGAGGAAGTTGCCGAAGAAGGCGCCGAGAACGCCGAAGCGGCGACGGAAACGGCCCCAGAAGCCGAGACCACCAAGACGGCCGAGACGGAAGCCGACACGGAAAACCACAAGGAAGCATCGAATGAGGAATCCACCGCGGAGAATCACTCTGCGGCCGCTGAACCTACGAGCGAGGAAGCTCCGAAGGAACAGCAGGAAGAGAAAAGTTCTTAGGAAGTATGAGTGACTCATCCCAAGTTCGAATAAATGAATTAGCGCGAGAGCTTGAGGTTAAAGCCAAAGCGATTATTGACCTGTTGCCCGGGTTCGGCGTAACCGAGAAAAAAACGCACTCCAGTTCGATTCCGACGGACGTAGCGGAAAAAGTGCGTCACCAGCTGCAGGGAACTTCAGAAGTCGCGGCGCCCGCGCCCGTTGCGGCACCCGAGGCACCGAAGCCAGTCATTGCAGCGCCAGCGGCACCTGTACCCGCCGCCGTGAAGCCTTCTGCGCCGCCCGCACCGCATGCTCCTGCGCCTGCTCCGGCGACACATGCGCCTGCGGCGGTTGCGCCCGCGCCAAAGCCTTCTGCGCCGCCTGCTGTACCATCTTCTGCGGCGCCGACTACTGCTCCTGCGCCAGCACCGAGGCCGACTCCAGTTGCTCCAGTGGCACCGGCAGCGGCAAAGCCTGCGACGACCCCATCTCCTGCTGCACCAACTGCTGCGCCGAGACCAACGGTTCCGCCTGCAGCACGACCAACTTCGCCGACGCCCGGGCAGCCGATTGCGGCGCGTCCGCCGCAGGGAGTGCCTCCGAGAGTTCGACCGCCGCAACCAGGTTCACAGCCAATGGGTGCACGGCCTGCAGTAGGAACAAGTCCTTCCGCGCGCCCTGCAACTCCGGCGCGTCCGCCTATGCCGACGGGAGGAAACCGCGGCCCGATTCCGGGCACGGAGCCTCGTAGTGAACGACCGAGTGGCCCACGTCCCGGACAGCCGATGCGTCCGCAATCCGGGCAAGGTGGCCGGCCGTATACGCCACGTCCCGGAGGAGGCCAAGGTCAAGGTGGTCCCGGTGGACCTGGAGGACAGAACCGTCCGTGGAGCCAGCGGCCTGGAGGAGCAGTTCCCTCCGGCTCGCGCCCTGGTCCGCGCACACCCGGCCGTCCCACGATGTTGCCGCCGTTCCCGGACAAGATGCCGCCGAAGGCGGAACCCGGAAAACCGCTTTATACGCGCAGACCCACGCAACGGCAGCGGCCGATGGTGGACAAGCGCGAGATGGAAGGCGAGCGGAAGTTGCACCCGACGCGCCAGCGTCCTGGCGCAGGTGGCCGGGGAGTGGCCGTTATTGCCCCACCACCCGAGCCGCGTCCGCCGCGGGAAGTGACGTTGACCGAAGGAATCACGATCCGAGAACTCGCCGAGAAGCTGGATATTCGCGCAAAGGATTTGCTCAAGACGCTGCTGGATCGCGGAGTTTTCGCCAGCATCAACCAGGCGCTGGATGTGCAGACAGCGACGGAGTTGGCGCAATCGTTTAATGGCGTGGTGAGCGTGGTTTCGTTCGAAGAGGAAATGGTTCTGGAGGTCGCGAAGGAAGAGACCAAGGAGAACCTGAAACCAAGGCCGCCGGTGGTTACGGTGATGGGTCACGTAGACCACGGAAAAACAAGTTTGCTGGACGGCATACGCGCCGCAGACGTAGCGGCGGGCGAAGCCGGAGGGATCACGCAGCACATTGGCGCGTACAAGGTGCAAGTGGGTGAGCGGAGCGTGGTGTTTGTGGATACTCCCGGTCACGAAGCGTTCACGCGGATGCGCGCACGGGGCGCGAAGGTGACGGACATTGTGGTTCTGGTGGTTGCAGCGGATGACGGCGTGATGCCGCAAACGCGCGAGGCTATTGACCACGCCAAAGCCGCGAGCGTGCCAATCATCGTGGCGGTGAATAAGATTGATAAGCCGGAAGCGCAGCCGGAACGAGTGAAGCGGCAGTTGTCGGATCTGGGATTGATGCCTGCGGAATGGGGCGGCGATACGGAATTCGTGGAAGTTTCCGCGAAGCAGAAGACGAATCTGGATAAATTACTGGAAATCATTCTGCTGGTGGCGGACTTGCGCGAACTGAAGGCGAATCCGGATGCGCCGGCGAGCGGCACGGTGCTGGAATCACGCGTGGATAAAGGACGCGGGCCGGTGGCGACAATTCTCGTGCAGAACGGAACACTAAATACCAGCGACTTCTTCATTGCGGGCTCGGTGTTCGGTAAAGTGCGCGCGATGTTTGACGACCGGGGACGGCCGGCAAAAGATGCGCCGCCTTCGACGCCGATTGAGGTGCTGGGTTTGCAAGGCGTGCCGGAAGCAGGCGACCACTTCCAGGTTACGGACGAAGCCAAGGCGCGGCACGTAGTGGAATTCCGGCAATCGAAGCAGCGCGATGCCGCGTTGCGCGCGAGCGCCGGGGCGCGCATTACGCTAGATCAGTTGCACGAGCAACTGAAGGCGGGCGAGGTCAAGGAACTTCCCCTGGTCATTAAGGCGGACGTGCAGGGCTCCGCGGAAGTTTTGGAAGAGATGCTGCCGAAACTTTCGACCGACCAGGTGAAACTGAAGATCATCAGCGCTGGAGTAGGCGCGGTAACGGAAAACGATGTGCTGCTGGCCAGCGCGTCAGGCGCGATTATCATCGCGTTCGGTGTGCGGCCGGATCGCAAGGCGTCGGACCTGGCGCAACAGGAAAACGTGGATATTCGAACTCACAACATTATCTACGAGGTTTCCGACGAAATTAAGAAGGCCATGGAAGGGCTGCTGGAGCCGGTGGTCCAGGAGACGTATCTGGGCCGCGCGGAAGTGCGGAACACATTCCGCGTGAAGGGCGCCGGCACGGTGGCTGGCTGCTACGTGCTGGACGGAATCATGAAGCGCGACGCGCAAGTGCGTGTGGTGCGCGACGGAGCGGTCATCTACACATCCAAGTTGAGTTCGTTGAAGCGCTTTAAGGATGACGCGAGCGAAGTACGCACGGGATTTGAGTGCGGATTGGGAATCGCGAACTTCAACGATGTGAAAGTGGGAGACATTCTGGAGTGCTTCCAGGTGGTCAAGTTGTCTGCTGCCGAGGCTGCCGCACAAGGGTCAGTTCCCGCCCGAAGGTAACGATGCGTAATCCCGGGCGGTACCGCCTGAGGATGAATCACCATGCCGGTAGGATTGCTAACGTTGGAATTGCATTTGCCCGAAGCGCATTCGCTAAAGGACAAACGGCAGGTGTTGCGCGGTTTGAAAGATCGGTTACGTGGACGGTTTAACGTGGCGGTGGCAGAGCTGGATTTTCAGGACGTGTGGAATCAATCGGTAGTGGGCGTGGTAACGTTGTCGAATGCGGAGCAGCACGTAGAGGAATCGCTGCAACTAGTACTGGCGGATGCGTATAAGGTGCTGGGTCCGCTGCTGGTTTCCCATGACGTCGAGTTTCTTTGACACAGGATTGTCACGGTTATGAGCCCTGATCATCATCGACATGAACGAGTGGGCGAGGAAATCGCGCACGAGATCAACGCCATGCTCGCGGGAGAGTTGAAAGACCCGCGCCTGGAAGGGAATGTGTGCGTGAGTGCGGTGCGCGTGCAACCCGACATGAAGCATGCGCGGGTGTTCGTGAGTGTGCGGACGGAGAATTCCAAGGAACAGTCTGACGCGATCAAGGCGCTGGAGCATGCCGCGGGATATATCCGACACGAATTGATCGAGAGATTGCAGATGAGGCGATTGCCGGATTTGCACTTCACGCTGGACCTGTCGCAGGAGCACGTGGAGCGCATCGAGCAATTATTGAAGCAGATGAAGACGGAGAAGCCGTCCCCACCTGAAGCGAACTCGTGACGAATATGCAGCGGGAGAGAAGAGAGATTCCTCACTTCGCGGACTCCGTTCGGAATGACGGAACTGTACTGCAGTTGCTGTCAGCGCGGGAATAGTCAGCGATGGCACGCCAACCACAACCGGCGCCGTTTGACGGCGCATTGGTCATCAACAAGCCGCAGGGCAAGACGTCTCACGATATCGTGGATGCCGTGCGGCACTTGGCAGGTTTTCGCCAGATTGGACACTTGGGCACGCTCGATCCGTTGGCGACCGGCGTCCTCGTGCTGCTTTTGGGAAAAGCGACGCGATTGGTACGTTTTTATGCGGGGCGCCGCAAGCACTATAACGCGGCGTTTCGTTTCGGCTTCGCGACAAATACTTACGACTCCGAAGGCACAGCGGCAGGACCGGACATGGCGCCGGTGCTGGAGCGCGAAGTGATTGGGCGGCTCGTCTTAGAATCCACGGGCCGAATCGAACAGATGCCGCCGATATTTTCGGCGAAAAAGGTGCACGGGCGCCCCGCTTATGAACTGGCGCGAAAGAACCAGGCAGTGGAGTTGAAGCCGGCCAGCGTGGAAATCTTCGAATACCGCCTTACTGGAATGGAAGGGCCCGTGGCGCGATTTTCGATTGAATGTTCTTCCGGGACGTACATTCGATCGCTGGCGCACGACATGGGACAGAAATTGGGATGCGGCGCGCACCTGAGCGAGATTTGCCGTACCGCGGTGGGTGAATTTTCGCTAGATCAAGCCATCGAGTTGGAAGAACTGGCACAAGCGACGCGCGACGGGAAATTCCAGAACTGCCTGATCGCGCTGGAGAATTTATTGCCGGACTATCCCAAGACGAACGTATTGCCGGTGCTGGAAAAGAAAGTGCGCCACGGCGGCAAGTTCAATGTGTTGTTATCGCAACTGCAGCCGGGGAGGACGGAATTACCTCCGGGAGCGACCGCCCAACTGGATAGCGCAGGAATCCAGGCGCCGCGATTGCGCGTGTTCAGCCAGGACAATAAATTGATCGCAATTGCCGAGGCCGTAGTGCCGCGCACGTACCAACCGGTGGTAGTATTCGACCCTCTGCCCTAGTGACTGGGGCGGAGTGAAACGAACCGGCTGTCTTTTGCATCCATCTTTTGCAAGATCTGGAGAGCTTTTGGATGAGTACCGCCTCCGCACCGGAATTGAGCAGGGCGCCTGGCTTTAGCCGCCTGTTGACCATAGAAGGCCCTGGCTCACGCGAGCCATGGACGGAATCTCGCTCCAGGGAAGTGTGCCGCGAATTGGAAGCCGGGCACATCGTGTATTTTGCGAACTCCCCGACCATAATTCCCAGCGAAGATCGCGAACTGCTGCTGGGTCGCAAACAATCCAGCTCGGCCTATCACAAAAACATAGCCTACCGTCCGCTGGAAGACCGAGTGACAGGATTGGATCGCGAAGACGCAGCAGAGGTAGACAATCTTCGACGAATCCTGAGCGAGTATTCCCGGCAATCCGCGGAATTCTTGGGGAAATTCCTGATACCGTATGCGGGCCAATGGAAACTGGAATTTGCCAGTTTCCGGCCGATTGAGGAGAAGGGGCGCCCGGCTCGGGTGCACGCGCGCAACGATTTGTTGCACTTCGATTCCTTTCCAACGCGTCCGACAAACGGGGCGCGAATTCTGCGTTTCTTCACGAATATCAATCCGATCGAGAATCGAGTGTGGGTGACCTCGCAGACGTTTGAAGCATTCGGCCCGCGCCTGGTGAAATCTGGCGGGCTCTCCAAGTCCCTTACAAATCCATTCGTCCGCGGCTTTAACTTCCTGACACGCGCTTTGCACCTTCGCAAGACTGACTTTCCGCCGTATGACGATCTGATGCACCACTACCACAACAGGATGAAGGAAGACGCACACTTCCAAGAAACGACGCCAAAGATGCGATGGGAGTTTCCGCCGAACTCCGCCTGGATGGTTTACACCGATTGCGTGAGCCACGCGGTGCTTTCCGGACAATACGCGCTGGAGCAGACGTTGCTGATTCCGCAGGGTGCGCTGGTGGATCGGCAGCGATCGCCACTAGCGATTCTCGAATCAGTGACAGGGCGGCGGTTAACGGTCTAGATTCGCGCAGGCCCGGGTTCGGCACGGAGCATGCGGTTATTGTTCCGGGCGAGTTTGAGGAGGAGCACCTGGCTGGGCCCCGGGTTCCGGGTTGGCAGGTGGCAAGCCGGGAGGCTGCGGAGCATTTGGGTTGGCTGGCGCCACCCTGCCGGGCCTCGGTTCTTCCTGTTCGGCTGCCGGTGGAGGCGCGCCGGCGCCTACTGTGCCGCGACCACCGCTGAGATCGCCGCGACCCGCGTAAATGTTGCGAGACTGGCGCGAAGGAACGGTCAACGTTCGCGGAGTGATCAGGATCAAGAGTTCGTCGCTAGTGGCCGAATCGTTGTGTGAGCCAAACAAATAACCGGCATAGGGAATAGTCGCGAGGCCGGGAATTCCAGCTAAGGCTTTTGCTTCCTCCCGATCAATCAGCCCGGCGACGACGGAAGTTTCCCCTTCTTTCAAACGAATGGTCTGCGTCATGGACTCGTTGGAAATAACGGGGATGCCATTGAAATTGGAACCGGATAAGGCCTTGATTTCGTAATCCATTTGCAGAGTGACTTCATTATCGGGATGCACGAATGGCGTAGCTTTGACTTTTAAGCCGATATCGATGTATTCGGAGCCGGGATAAGGGGTTTGAGAGTTGAGGGAGTTGGAAATAAGGCTGGTAGGGCTGATGAGAAGGGTGACAGCGCCAGCGGATCCGGAAATATCATTGGTGACGACAACGTCGGGGAGGGCGTTGCCGGAGAAATCGCCAGCAAGGATGGCGGTGGGAGAGGTTCCTGCGGCTGGTTCCAAAGCCTCGGTAAATAAGCCGCTGCCAAGGTCGACATAGACGATGACGGTGCCAGAATCGCGGCTGGTTACGGCGATACCGCCTGTGGAAGTTCCAACAAAGTCGGCGATGGTGATGCCAGCAGGCGCCGAGGTCACTGCCAGAGGAGATTGCGAGGCGACGGCGAAGGTCCCATCGCCATTTCCCAGGAAGACGCTAACGCTATCGTCGTTTTGATTGGCGATGGCGAGAGCGGGGCCGTTGCTGCCATCCAAAGTGCCGGAGGCAATCGCGACGGGGAACTTGCCGGTGCCAAGAGGAGAGTTCGGGAATTGCTGAAAAGTGCCGTCGCCGTTACCTTCGAGAATGGTGACGTTGTTGGTGGTTTGATTGACGATGGCGAGGTCGGCCTTGCCGTCACCGTTGAAATCGGCGGTGGTAATGGCGATGGGACCGGTTTGGCCCGAGGGCAGGTGGAAGGGCGAGCCTTTCACTTGGGCGAAAGTGCCGTCGCCATTTCCCGTAAAAACGGAATAACTGTTGTCCGCAAAATTGGTAACGACAAATCCGAGATTGGAGTCGGTGTTGGAATTAAAAGTACCAACGACGATTCCGCTGGGCTGATTACCGACAACGTAGCTGATGGCCTGTTTTGGATTGGTGAATGTGCCATCACCGTTGCCAAGCAGGACGATGACGGAATTATTAATTTGTGAAGCGACGAGCAGGTCGGGCGTCCCATCGGTGAGGGTGTTCAAACTTCCGACGGCGATGGCGGACGGACTTCCGGCGCCACCCTGAGACGCAGTGATGGAGGTGGTGCCCGGGGCGACACCGGTCGCGAGACCGGAGCTTGCACCGATGGTGGCGACTGCCGGTTTCGAAGAAGTCCAAGCTACGGAAGATGTGGCGTCCTGAACGCTGCCGTCGCTATAGGTTCCCGTGGCCGTGAAGGACACCGAAGTACCTGCAGCGATCGCCAGGCTGCCCGGCGTTACGGCGAGGGATTTTAATGTGGCGGAAGTGACGGTCAATGTGGCGGGAGGACTGCCGACAGCACCAAGAGCGGCCCGAATCTGCGTGGAACCGGCGTTGATGCCGCGAACCAATCCGGAGCCGATTCCGATGCTGGCAATGCTGGTATTGGTGGAACTCCAAGAAGCGCTGCTGGTGACGTCCTGTTGGGTCCCGTCGCTGAACGTGCCGATGGCGGAGAATTGCAGAGTGCCGTTGCGAGCGAGGGATGCGGTTGTGGGTGTCACCGCGATGGATTGAAGAGTTGCCGAGGTGCCGGTGAGTTTCGCGGGCGCGCTGGTGATACTGCCGAGCGCGGCGGAAATTTGGGTGGTGCCGGTTCCCTGGCCAATGGCGACGCCGCCCAGAGTCCCGACGGTGGCGACGCCGGTGTTCGAAGAAGTCCAGGTTACGTCGGAGGAGATGTCTTGCGTGAAGCCGTCGCTAAAGGTGCCAATGGCGGTGAATTTCTGTGTGCCGCGAGGAGCGATCGAAGCGAGAGCAGGAGAAACAGCAATGGATTGCAGTGCGGCATTGGTAACGGTAAGAGACACGGCGGGACTGACAATGCCAGACTGCGTGGAACTGGAGGCGGGAGGACCAAGGGAAATGGGCGAACCGGTGGCTTGAGCGAATTGGGAAGCTACGCTGACGCCTTGATTCAGCAAGATGGTGAGCGAGTTGTCGACCTGATTGACGACCGCAAGATCCTGGTTGCCGCTGCCGCGAAAATCCGCCGAAACCATGGCCACAGGCCCTTGTCCTACGGTGAACTGCTGGGATTGCAGCGCGGTCGAGACGCCGCCGATGCTGGGGGTGAGGCCGCCACCCGACAAGCTTCCGGAGAGTAGGGAAAGTGTGACGGGATAGCGTTCGCCGACAAAAAAGGTGGCGGGCTTGCCATCTTCGGCCCTGAGGAGTACCTGACGTCCGCTGTGCACGAGGGAAAGAGATTGTGAGAAATCGGCGGAGATACTCGGGAGAGTTAAAAGAAATGTGGTCTTGCCGCCGCCGATGGCGGCGATCGGGGGAATAGCGGAAGCGAGACTGCTGAGGCCGCCGGTCGCGGCGGTACCAAAGATAGAGGCGAGGAGAGTCAATAGAGCGGTGTAGCTGGGGGCGGTGCGGAGAGCACTGGCAAGATTGGGAGGAACGGAATACATCTTGAGATTGGGAGGTGGAGTGATGCCGAGTTTCATGGCGTTGTTTCGATCGACTTCCAGGAATTGCATTTCGAGAAGGACTTCGCCGTGAGACTGCTCCAAATCCTTGATGACTGCGCCGGCGAGCCGCACACGTGGGACGGTGTCGCGAATCGTTACGGTGTGGGCGTTGAGGGATTGTTGAATCCGCGTTGTGCCGGTGAGATCGCGAACGGCGCGAACGACGTCTGACATTTCCGTCGGCGTGGTCGAGTCAGGAAGCAGGAACGTTTGCTCGATGACGGTGTCGAGGGCTTTGCGCTTCTCCGAAGTGTCCGCAGCGACGAAAATGAGTTTGGAATTCAGCGCCTTCCAAAATGTTCCTGTTTCCGCCGTAAGAACTTTCATAGCGGTTTGGAAATCCACGTCTTCCAAACGCAGTTTTACGTTTCGGGCCGGAAGCTCGGGATCGAAAGTAGCCTTCAGACCGAAGGCGGCGGCTACCTGTTCGTAGGCGCTCTGCAAATCCGTTTGCAGACGAAAATTCTTTTTTCCCGGGGCGGGAGCGAGTTGTGGCATGCCCTCCGGAGGCTCTTCCGGTTCTGCGTTTTTCGCTTCGACGCGCAGGGAATTCAGTTGCTTTAGGCGCTCAAGCAGCATGGTGTTGGAAGGGTCCACCTGCAGAGCGGAAGCAAGTTGCTCGGTGGCTTCCAGAAAATTTCCCTGTACGGCTAGTAGCTCTGCTTTGTCGACGTAGGATTGCACCAGCTTGGAGCGCAGCGCCGCGGCCTTTCCGACAATGGTCACGTCAAAGGGAGCGTAACGAACGGCTTCATCGTATGCGGCTAAGGCTTCTTCGTAAGCGCCGGCTGCTTCTTCTTTTGCACCGAGCTCCATTAATTTCTTGGCGCGCTTTAGATCGGGCTTGACTTGAGCCTGTGGGTCCGCCTGTGAGGAGGAGTTCTGGCGACCTTCGGCGAGCGATGGCGGGCACACGAGGAGGCAGGAGAGGAGAAGCGCCACCAGGGGCTGAAGGAGGTTCCGGAGCATGAAGAGGGTTAGACGCAAGTCCCCATTCTACAGTGGGCTGAAGAAAACAGTGAGGTGCTGAGGGTCCTTGACGAGGGAGGAGGGGGAAGAGTAGAGTGTTCTGTAGTTGCAAATCATTTTCAACTGGAGTTTCCGTGCTTTCTGCCTTTCTGATTGCGCTGCGCGAGGGAGTTGAAGCGTCGCTGGTCGTCGGGATCGTGCTGGTGTATCTCGCGCGCACGGGGCGAGCGCAATTGTCGCGATACGTGTGGGGCGGAGTGGCGGCGGCCGTGGCGCTGAGCCTGGCCGTGGCGATCGCCTTGGACCGATTCAACATCAGCGAAGATGGTTTCGAAGGGCTGATGTACCTGGCGGCGGCGTTCTTCGTGGTGACGATGATCTGGTGGATGAATAGCGTCGCGAAACACTTGAAAAAAGAAATTGAAGAGAAGGTCGAGAAGTACGCAGGACGCGGTGGTAGGGCGGCAGGGTGGGGAATTGGCCTATTTGTGTTTTTGATGGTGTTGCGCGAAGGGGCGGAATTGGCGCTGATTTTGCGTGCCGTGGAAATGTCCACGGAGGGATTGCAGACGTGGATTGGAACGGTGCTGGGGATCGCGGCTGCGGTGGCGGTGGGGTTGTTCTTCTTTAAGGGCACCTTGAAGGTGCCGCTGCACCGATTTTTCGCGGTGACGAGTTCGATCCTGATCCTGGTGGCGATCCAGTTGGCGGTGACCGGGTTGCACGAATTGAGCGAAGCGCGATGGATTCCGTCGAGCAAGACGGAGATGGCGATTCTGGGGCCGATTGTCAGGAATGAATTGTTCTTTTTCATTTTTGTGTTCGGTGCGGTAGTGGTGATGATCTTCCGGGAATGGCAGAACGCGACGCACGCGAAGGCTCCTGCGGGGCCGATGAGCGACGCCGAGCGACGGTTGATGGAAGCGAGAAATCGCCGGCAGCGGCGCTGGATGATGGCCGCCGCGGTTGCGAGCCTGGCAGTAATTCTGGCGCTTACCGCGGATTTCATCTACGCCAAGGTAAATTCGGCGCCGCCACAAGCGCGGCCGGTGCAAGCGGTGAACGGCCATGTGCGAATTCCCGTGTCGGAGGTGCAGGACGGGAATATGCACTTGTTCACATTGCAGACGGCGGGGCAATCGATACGATTCATGGTTATCAAGAAACCGAACGGGTACGGCACGGCGCTGGACGCTTGCCTGATCTGCGGCGCGGAGGGCTACCGGCAAGAGGGGCAGAACGTGATCTGCCGGCATTGCGCCTCAGCGATTTATATTCCGACGATAGGACAGAAGGGCGGGTGCAATCCCATCGGATTCCCCTCGCAAGTGCAAGGGGACGACATCGTAATTGATGTGTCCGCAGTGACAAAGGCGGCGGAAGAAATTCCGCGATAGGAGAGTTTTCGTTTCACACTTCGGAAAATGTTCCTGCGACTCGTAGCCGATTCCTTCACACGACGCCCCCGGCGCAAAATACTGAGCATGGCCGCACTGGCGATGGGCATGGCCGTGGCTACGGCAGCGCTGAGCGTGTCTCTGGACGTTGGCGACCGGTTGGCGGAGGAGTTTCGGAGTCTAGGCGCGAATTTGTTGGTGACGCCGCAGGCGGATTCCCTACCGCTGGAGATTGGCGGGGTGGATTACCGGCCGGCGAATGCGGGAACGTACCTGCCGGAAGCGGATTTGTGGAAACTGCGGACTATTTTCTGGCGGCTGAATATCATGGGATTTGCGCCGATTCTGGAAGTGCCGGTGCAAGCATGGTCGTCCGCTTCGAGGAATTGGAGCAATCCGGATGCCGTGGGAAACGCCACACTGATCGGCACGTGGTCTGAACATTCAGTGACGGTGCCCGACGGCACGACGTATGTAACAGGAATTGAGAAGACCAATCCGTGGTGGCGAGTGGAAGGAAACTGGTTCAAGGAAGGCGCGGACGAGTGTCTGGTGGGGACAGCACTTTCGAAAAATTCGGGCGTGAAAGCCGGTGATACGCTCAACATACACACCGACAACATAGCCGGTTGGCGCGCGGTGAAAGTTGTTGGGGTGCTTTCCACGGGCGGTCCGGAAGATAACGCGGTTGTAGTTCCACTGGCGATTGCACAGCAATTGGCGGGAAAGCCGGGGATGTACCGCAGGCTGTACGTGAGCGCGCTGACGAAGCCGGAGGATGCGTTCGCACGGAAAGATCCGAAGACCATGACACCGGCGGAATACGATCAGTGGTACTGCACGCCGTATATTTCAGCGATCGCGCTGCAGATCAGCGAAGAATTGAAAGGCACAGATGTGCGGGTAATCCGGCGGGTGGCGGAGGGCGAAGGAAACGTGCTGACGCACGTGCGACTGTTGTTGTGGTTAGTGACGTTTGCGGCGTTGTTGGCCGCGGCACTGGCGGTAGGAGCTTCCGCGGCCGCTTCGGTGATCGAGCGGCGAACGGAAATCGGATTGATGAAAGCGCTGGGGGCGAATTCCGGTCTGGTGGGAGTTCTGCTGGCTTCCGAGCAGTTATTGCTGGCCTTTGTGGGCGGAGGACTGGGCTATGCGCTAGGGATTATTCTGGCGCGCGTGCTGGGGGAGAGGATTTTCGGGTTCACGCCCGAGCCGAAGATCTTTGTTCTGGTGATTATTCTGGCGCTGGCCGCACTGATCACGCTGGCGGGAAGCGCATTCCCGTTGCGGCAGGCGTCGCGTTACGATCCCGCGCCTATTTTGCGAGGCGAGTGATGGGAAGCTTCTCGATGTTCTGGCGAATCGAGCGCAGGTTGCTGACCACGAACTATGGAAGGTTATTCGTGATTTTGTTGGCGCTAGGAGCTGGCGCAGCTGTGACCAGCGCGCTGTTGAATCTGCAGATCGATGCAAAGAAGCGGCTGACGACGGAATTTCGTGCACTGGGAGCGAACGTGATTGTGGCTCCGCGACAAGCGAATAACGAGAATTCGGCGGGCGCCACGTTGGATGAATCGTTATTCGCGCAGCTTCCCAAGGAATACGAAGGAAGGCCAGTGCCTGCCGTAGGGTTCCTTTACGTGATCGGAGAAGTTGCCAAAGCAGGCGATATCCACTTTGAGCCGGCGGTGATTGCCGGCACCGAAGGCCAGGGGCTGGTTCAGATTCGGCCCGGGCGCCGTCGTGAATATGTGAGCAGCGCGGAGAATGATCCCGAAGCGTGCGAGATCGGTGCGAAGGCCGCGGAACAGTTCAAAGTACACGCGGGCGATTCTTTGCAGTTGCGAAACCAGGGAAGAACCGCGCAGTGCAAGGTGTTTGCCGTGGTTGCCACGGGCGGCGCGGAAGATACGCAAGTATTCACCAAACTGCAGACAGCGCAGATGTTGGCGGATTTGGCGGGTCGTCTGAGCGTGATTCAGTTAAGCGTGACGGCCACGCCGGATTCGGTGAAGTCGTTTATTGCCGAGACCGGGCAACGGATGTCGAGCGTAAGCGTGAGCGGCATCAAGCAATTTGCGGAAGCAGAGAGCCGCATCTACAAACGGATCAGCGGGCTGTTGAGTTCCACGGTGCTGCTGGTGTTGCTGCTGACGTCGTTGTGCGTGATGGCGGGCATGAGCAACGTGGCAGTGGAACGCAAGAACGATGTGGGCTTAATGAAGGCGATTGGGGGATCGATCCGGCGGGTGGTACGGCTGTTTCTGACGGAGGCGATCCTGTTGGGAATTGGCGGAGGGCTGATCGGTTCGGCGGTGGGGATTGCGGTGTCGATCTGGTTGGGAAAAGCGGTTTTCGGCGTAGCGGCTGAGCCGCGATGGATTGTGTATCCTATTTCTGTAATCCTTACGGTACTTGTATCCATTGCGAGTGCGTTCCCGTTGCGGCGGCTGGCGAGCGTCCGGCCAGCATCGGTATTTCGAGGTGAAGAGTGACGGCCCAGGTCAAAATCGATTCGTTGGTGAAAGACTATGGCACGCTGCGCGCGTTGAATGGCATTTCGATCCATATCCAGGCGGGCGAATGGGTGGCGCTAATGGGGCCTTCCGGTTCCGGGAAGACCACGCTGATTAATATTCTGGGCGGGTTAGATACGCTCACGTCCGGTCATGTCGTGGTAGATGGAGTGGACCTGGCGAACCTGAACGAGAACGATATGGTGCGCTACCGCGCGGAGAAGGTCGGTTTCGTGTTTCAGCAGTTTCATTTGGTGCCGTATCTGAACGCGCTCGAAAACGTAATGCTGGCGCAGTACTTTCATAGCGTGACCGATGAGGCGCAAGCCGCGGAAACATTGAAGCGCGTGGGACTTAGTCACCGGCTCACGCATTTACCTTCGCAACTTTCTGGCGGAGAGCAGCAACGAGTGGCGATTGCGCGCGCGCTGATCAACCAGCCGAAAATTCTTTTGGCTGACGAGCCCACAGGAAACCTGGACGAGGCCAATGAAGAGATTGTGATCGGGCTATTCCGCGAATTGCACAGCGCGGGGCACACGATTTTGATGGTGACGCACGATCCGGAAATTGCGCAGCAGGCGGACCGCAAGATCGAGCTGGCGCACGGGCATTTGGCGATCGACCAGCGGATCACCATGGATGATGGGATTCATTTCGATCACTTGCTGGAGCAGATTTGGGTTTGCGGAGAAGAAGGGAACCGCGCGGACCTGGAACACATACGGACGCCGGGGGGAGTGGATCCGGTGCGAACGTTGTCGCGGATGGAAGATTTGCGACTAGTGCACGTGCAGGAAGACCGTGAGGTGCAACTGACCGATCGCGGGAAGAGCCGCGCGCGCGACGTGGTTCGGCGCCATCGACTGGCGGAACGGCTGTTTAACGACACGTTTCGCGTGGACGAGCACGAAGCGCACATGCAGGCTTGCAAGTTTGAACACATCATCAGCCCGGAGTTGGATGAGCGCATCTGCAGCTTTCTGGGCCATCCGAAGACTTGCCCGCACGGGAATCCCATTCCGCCGGGAGATTGCTGCAATCACAAGAAAGATGGACGCTGAGCCAGTCAACGGAAACATGCCGACACCAATAGATCAGCGAAAGAAACCGAAGGAAGTGAAGATCCACGTGAAGACGGGCGCGGGTGTGGACATCGTGTGGGCAGACGGGCATTCGAGTCATTTCGATTTTCCTTTTTTGCGGGAGCAATGCCCTTGTGCTACCTGCAATGATGAACGCGCGAAAAAGGAGTCCATGGCGGGAATGAATCTGCCGGCATCGCCTTTGCTGCCCATGTACAAACCAAAGGCGCGGGCACAGGGAGCGACGCAGGTGGGGAATTACGCGATTCAAATTAATTTCAGCGATGGCCACTCGACTGGAATTTTTAGCTATGAATACCTGCGAACGCTGTGCCCCTGCGAAGAGTGCGCCAAGGCATTTCGGGCGAGTTCCGCGACTACCGCGGGATAAAGACCTGCTCGTAACGCTGGCGCCTTCTGCGCTCGCAAGTTTCGAGACCTCAGGACTTCGAATATGAAAAAGATGAAGCAAAGCGATATTCCGAAGAATGTGGACGAATACCTGGCGGGTGTGCCGGAGCCGGCGCGCAGCGCATTACAGAAGATGCGCAAGACGATTCAGGCAATGGTTCCGCTAGAGACCACCGAGGCGATTAGCTACCGGATGCCGACCTTTCGGTATAAAGGCGGGCTGGTGTGTTACGGGGCGTTTGCGGACCATTGCAGTTTTTTCCCCATGGATGCGTCGCTGATCGTGAAATTCAAGAAGGAACTGAAAGGGTATTCGACGGCAAAGGGGACCATTCGGTTTCCGGCGGACAAGCCGCTGCCGGTTGGTCTGCTGAAGAAAATAGTGAAGGCGCGAATCGCGCGGAATGAGCGGAAACGCGCCCGCTAAATGGCTGATTGCAATGTGTCTAGCCGGCTGGGGGAGGCGAAATGAGGGCCTCGCTCCCAACGGGTAGGAGCTCACCTGAAGAAGGCCCGGAAACTGGACTTGCCGCAGGAAAAGTGGGAGCATTGATTCCTGCAGGTCTAAACACCCGTAAATGAGCAGCACGTCCCAAAACCCGGCTGTCCCGGGCAGCCGAGGCAGTGGAATTCCTCGCGTACTGGTCGCGACGACAGCTCTTTTAAGCTTCATTTCGTTCTGGCGCGCGGCTGCCATCGTGCTGAACGACTTGGCTTCGTCGGCGTATTATGCGGGCGGCGAAGCGGAAGCGTACATCGGCAAGGCTGCGCCCTGGTTCATCCTGGCAATCATGTTGTTTTCGTACGCCGTGCGCGCGGTGTACGTCGAAAGCTGCAGCATGTTTGTGCGCGGGGGCGTATATCGCGCGGTGAAACAGTCGCTGGGCGGGAGCCTGGCCAAGTTCAGCGTATCCGCGCTGATGTTTGATTACATCTTGACGGGACCGATCAGCGGAGTGGCCGCCGGACAATATCTGGCGGGGTTGATTAGCGATTTGTTGCAGTATTTCCGGATCAGCGGGCCATTAACGGAGAGCAGCATCGATTCGGTTGCCGTTGCGTTCGCGTTGGTGGTGACGGTGTATTTCTGGTGGGAGAACACCAAGGGAATTCCGGAATCCAGCGAAAAAGCACTGCAGATCATGAAGCTGGTCACCGTGATGGTGGTGATCCTGATCGTGTGGTGCACCTACACAGTATTGCTGCGACATTCCTCTCTGCCTCCTTTCCCGTTGCCACGCAATTTGAAGTTGAGCGATTCCGCATTGGGTTGGTTGGTGCACAGCAATATCACCCATACGTTCGGAATTGTGGCGATATTCGTGGCACTGGGGCATTCGGTGCTGGCGATGAGCGGAGAAGAATCGCTGGCGCAGGTGTATCGTGAAATCGAACACCCGAAATTGCCGAATCTGAAGAAGGCTGGGCTGGTGATTTTCGTGTACAGCCTGGTATTCACATCGCTGGTTTCATTTTTTGCGGTGATGATCATTCCGGATGGGGTTCGGCAGCATTACTTGGAGAACCTGATCGGCGGACTCGCCATGAGTCTGCACGGTCCTTATCTGGCTCGACTGATTTTTCATGGGTTCGTGGTGGTGGTGGGAACCATGATTCTGGCCGGTGCGGTGAACACGGCAATCGTGGGATCGAACGGCGTATTGAATCGAGTTTCCGAGGACGGGGTGCTGAGCGCGTGGTTCCGCCAGCCGCACCCGAAATTCGGGACCAGCTACCGGATCATCAACATCGTGGTGGTACTGCAGCTGATTACCATCCTAATCAGCCGAGGTGAAGTGACGTTTCTCGCGAACCTTTATGCCTTCGGAGTGATTTGGAGTTTCGCGATGAATGGGCTGGCGGTGTTGGTGTTGCGCTACACGCGGCCAGGACAACGGGAATTTCAGGTGCCATTCAACCTGACGATTCGCGGGGTACAAATACCGATCGGCTTGGGATTGATCACGTTAACCCTGTTTCTGATTGCGGTGGTGAACCTGTTTACCAAGCCGATCGCGACCATCGCTGGAGGGACGTTCTCGATCCTGCTGTTCATCGGATTCTCGATTTCGGAGTGGCATACGCGCGTGGGCGGTTCCGCGCATGTCGAGATGGATCAGTTCAATCTCGAATCGGAAAGCGAACTAACGCCGGAAGCGGTGGGAGCCCGGCCGGGAAACATTCTGGTGCCTGTGAGCAATCACTACAACCTGTACCACTTGGCAAACGTTCTGGACCGCGTGAAACCGGGGCGGCGCGATGTGGTTATCTTGCACGTCCGCCTTTTGCGGCGCGCGGCCTCGGGCGAATACGAATTGGAAGCCGACCAACTGTTTGGGAGTATCGAGCAACATCTGTTTTCGCAGGCGCTTTCGATGGCGGAGAAGCGCGGAAAATCAATTCGGCTGGCGGTAGTGGCTTCCAACGAGATCTGGGACGGTATTCTGCGCGCGGCGACCAGCTTGCAGTCCAGCACCATTGTGCTTGGGCATTCGCCGAAGGAGTCCACTGAAGAGCAGGCGCGGCATATTGGGGATGCGTGGGAGAAACTGGGAGATCCCAA
This sequence comes from Candidatus Acidiferrales bacterium, assembly GCA_963759275.1. Classification (GTDB taxonomy): domain Bacteria; phylum Acidobacteriota; class Terriglobia; order Acidiferrales; family UBA7541; genus Acidiferrum. Next base: position 124,703 of record CAVWYZ010000014.1, read on the forward strand.
GCCGCAATTCAACCTGGAAATACATCTGCAAAATGGGGATAAGGTTTATAAGGTGCTGGGTCCCCATGCGCCGAACCTCACGGCGAACGAAGTGAATCTGATTCACCGGCTATGGCTGCGATTCAATGAATCGGTCGCCCCATTGGAACTGCACCATCATGATGTGGTCCATTTCGCGCTGGAAGAAGTACAGAAAGAACTGGAAGACGGGCAGGAAGAAGCCCTGGTGGAGCGGTTGAAGGCGCACGTCGAAGCTAACCTGAAGAAAAAGCCGCAATAGAATATCCGAAAACTTGTTATGAGAAGGGCGCGGGATTGCCGCGCCCTGATGAGCGATTACAGTAGCGCTGGAAGTTAGACGGCGCTGGTGCAGTGGCCGCACTTCTTGGCGACGACGGGAATGGGCATGGCGCACTGAGGGCAATCCTTCGTGGTAACGGGAGCGGGCGGTTTGGGCAGCCACTTGTTGACCGCGCGCACCAGCAAGAAAATCGCAAAAGCCACGATCAGGAAATTGATAATGGTATTCAAGAAATTCCCGTAATTCAGTGTGGGAGCGCCGGCGGCCTTGGCGGCTACCAGAGTATCGTAGTGCGTTTCGCTCAGATTGATAAAGAGATTGGAAAAATCAACGCGCCCGATGACGCGGCCCAGGGGCGGCATAAGGACATCATCGACAAGCGAAGAAACGACTTTGCCGAACGCCGCGCCGATGATGACGCCAACGGCGAGATCGAGAACACTGCCACGCATTGCAAATTCTTTAAATTCTTTGAACACTAGTCTTCCTCCTTGCAGTCAATGCAGGTATGCCACGTCCGGCCTTGGGCGGAATGTTCTGGGCTGGAGTCTTGAATTAGCAGGGATTATATCTGAAGAGACTCAACGCTGCCTCAAAATTAGAAGCGAGCCGATCGTGCCGCGAAGGATGAGCACGAGACCGCAGAGGGCAAGGAACTTGCCTACCCAGATGAAGGGCACACGTCCGATGGTCAGCATGAGGATGCCGAGGAGGATCATGGTGCCGCCGCGATTCCATTTCTGCCAGCGCGCCCACCATTGCCCAGGCTTGGCCACGGCGAGCACGCCCCAGGCAATCACGCCGATGCTGAGGGCAAGCCAGGGGACGCTGCGAGGATCGAAATAGATGCGGCCATGCAGGCCGAGCCAAATCACCAATACACCGAGGAGCACGAAGATAAGCTCGACGGTGAATTGGGTGAGCCGCGCAGGCGAGAACATGGGCGTTTGAGGCTTACGCGACCCGTTCGATCCGAACCTTCATGGTGACGGGAGTGCGCGGCTTGTCCATGCTGTCCCGGGGAGTGTTGGAGATTTTGTCGGCGACGTCCTGGCCTTCGACGACTTCGCCAAAGATGGAGTGACGATTGTCGAGGTGGGGCGTGGGCGCGACGGTGATAAAGAACTGACTGCCGTTGGTGTTGGGACCAGCGTTGGCCATGGAGAGTTTGCCGGCTTTCGAATGGCGGAGGGAAGGATGAAATTCGTCACCGAAGGAGTAACCAGGGCCACCGCGCCCATCCCCTTGCGGGCATCCGCCCTGAATCATGAATTGGGGGATCACGCGGTGGAAGGTCAGGCCATCGTAGTAATTCCGTTTTTCGGTTTTGCCGGTCATGGGATTGCGGAATTCCTTGGTGCCTTCGGCGAGGCCGATGAAATTCTCTACGGTCTTAGGAGCCTCTTTTTCGAATAACTTGATAACGATATTACCGAGAGAGGTTTCAAAAATTGCGTACGTGCCAGCGGGTCGCGCCATGTGATCTCCTTTTGTGTGCTCGATTCATCCTACACGAGGCCATGCGCTTCGGCTACTCGCACGGGGCGATTACCAGCCTTTTTGTTTGCGTAGTTCGGTGATGTGCGCGGTGTGGTGGTTGCCGTGCCAGGCGTAAAGGAACAGCATCCAATCGAGAGTTTTGACGCCATGCTCGGGATGGCGAAACGTGCGGGCAAAATCGGATTCCTGCAGCGAACCGAGCAACTTGACCCAGCGCTCGTGCAGTGGCTCGATAAGCTTTAGCGAGACTTCCACGGGAGAGTGCGCCGCATCTTCAAGTTTCGCCCAGGCACCTTCTTCGTACGGCTTGATGGTGGGCTCCGTTTCCGTAAGAGCGAGGCGCCAACGGATATAGGCGTTCATGTGACTGTCCGCTACATGGTGAATCACCTGGCGCACGGTCCAACCACCTTCGCGATAAGGAGTGTCGAGTTGCGCGTCATTCAGGCCCTTGACCGCCGCTCGGAGATTTTGAGGAGTTGCGGAAATTTCGCGGATGGCTTCGGCGCGCTTTGCGGCGGAGGCCTCGGCGGGCATTTGATATTTGCCTACAGGAAAACGTGGGTCCATGGATGGCTCCTGAGGAGAAGTTCGACGAGTAAGCAGCTTAAACAGAGGAACAGGAAGCGTCCAGTGCATGGGGTCGGGCCAAGTTTCCAATTTGGCTTATAAGGTTGGCTTCGCAATTACTCAAAAGTGTATAGCCTAAGCCGTATCCTTTCTGAGGGATGCTACAATGAGGTTCGCTCTGTACCTCCAAGTGTTGTTTGTGAATCTAATGCGTGGAGTTTAACCGGATGCATAACGTAACGATTATCGGGAGCGGGTGTGCCGGCTTGACCGCGGCGATCTATTCGGCGCGCGGCGACCTGAAGCCCTTGGTGTTGGAAGGGCACGAACCCGGCGGGCAGCTATCCCTGACCACGCACGTGGAGAATTTTCCGGGCTTTCCGGATGGAATCATGGGGCCGGAACTGATTGAGAATATGCGCAAGCAGGCGATGCGATTCGGCGCGGAATTCAAGGCCGGAACCGTGACGGAAGTGGATTTGAGAGAAAGGCCCTTCAAGGTGATTGCGGGAAACGACGTGTACGAAACGCGTGCGCTGATCGTAGCGGCTGGGGCGTCCGCGCGCCTGTTAGGCTTGAAGGGCGAAAAAGAATTGATCGGACGCGGAGTTTCTACGTGCGCCACGTGCGACGGCTATTTTTTTCGGACGAAGCCGATCGCGGTTGTGGGCGGCGGCGATTCGGCAATGGAAGAGGCGACATTTCTTTCGCGCCACGCCAGCAAGGTGTATTTGATCCACCGGAGAGATGAGTTTCGCGCATCGAAGATCATGATTGACCGGGCGAAGGCGAATCCCAAGGTGGAATTCGTTACACCTTACGTTGTGGAAGAAATTCTGGCGCCACAAGGACTGGTCAGTGGAGTGCGCCTGCACAATGCGAATACCGGCGAAAAGCGGGAACTCACCTTGGATGGGGTGTTCGTGGCGATCGGGCACAACCCGAACAGCATCATTTTCCGCGGAAAATTGGATATGGACGAAAACGGCTACCTGATTCCCAAGCACGGGAGCCTGACCAATGTGCCGGGCGTTTTCATTGCGGGAGACGTGCAGGATCACCGTTACCGGCAGGCTGTAACCGCGGCTGGATCTGGTTGCATGGCGGCGCTAGACGCGGAAAAGTTCCTGGAACAGCACAAAGACTAGGCCGCTACTAGCCTCTTTCGCCAACTGCGGGCATAATTGAGTTGTACATGCTCCGTTCGACTCTTCTGAAACTTTCCGCAAGTAAGGGATTCGCCCACTGGGTCACGACCAACGGTACAACCCGCCGGATGTCGCATCGTTTTGTCGCCGGGGAAAACCTTGACGAAGCGATCGAGGCGGCCCGCCGGTGTAATGACGCGGGGATGTTGGTGACGCTGGACTGCCTGGGGGAGAACGTTGCGACTCCCGCGGATGCGCAAAAAGCGCGCGACATTTACTTCGGCATTTTCGACCAAATCGCTCAAGAAAAACTGAACGCGAACGTATCCTGCAAACTGACGCAGCTGGGGCTGGATCTTTCCGTGGAATTCTGCGAAGGCCTGGTGCTGTCCATCGCGGAACGCGCCGCGGCGCATGAGAGTTTTTTGCGCATCGACATGGAAGGTTCGATCTACACGCAACGTACGGTGGAGTTGGTGAAGCGTGTGAGGGCGCAAACGCCTTGTGTCGGGACGGTCATTCAGGCGTATTTGTATCGCAGCGAGAGCGATATTCATGATTTGCTTTCCTACGGTTGCCGAATCCGATTGTGCAAAGGCGCCTATAAGGAATCCGATGAAGTGGCGTTTCCGCGGAAACAGGATGTGGACGCGAATTACGTAAAGCTGATGCGGGTGCTGCTTGCGAGCGGGTTTTATCATGCGATTGCGACGCATGACCCGCGGATGATCGCGGAAACCATTCGCTGCGCGGCGGAAAAGAAAATCTCGAAGGACGATTTTGAGTTTCAGATGCTGTATGGCATACGGACGGACCTGCAACGTCAGTTAGTCCGCGATGGATACCGGGTTCGGATTTATGTTCCCTACGGGCAGGAGTGGTTCCCGTATTTCATGCGACGGCTGGCGGAACGCCCGGCCAATCTTGGCTTCCTCGCGCGCAATTTCTTCCGATCCTAATTAGACGCTCCGCCCAATTTCTCCCAAGGATTCGCCGGGGTTGAGTGCGTGAATTTGCAGGTCAGAAATGTCCTTGGTCTGTTCCCGTAGAGCTTCCGGCGTACCCGTCAACATCGGGAAGGTCGCATAGTGCATGGGTATGACGTGCTTAACCCCGAGCAAGCGGATAGCGACGGCAGCTTCTTGCGGTCCCATGGTGAAGACGTCGCCGATGGGCAAGCAGGCGAGATCCGGCTTGTACATTTCCGCGAGAAGCTTCATATCGCCGAAGACCGCGGTGTCTCCAGCGTGGTAGATGGTGACGCCACCCGGCAGCCGGACGATATAGCCGCCCGGCTCGCCGCCGTAAATACGGTGGCCATCGTCTTCAATGGAGTTCGAATGGAAGGCGTTGGTCATGGTGATATCGAAATCGCCGACCTTTTGCGAGCCGCCCTTATTTCCGGGAAGAGCGTGCGCACCGGTGTTCTTTGATTCGAACCACAGGTAGGTTTCGAAGGTTGCGACGACTTTTGGCTTGTGCTGTCTGGCGAGGGCCAGCAGGTCCGCAGTATGGTCGGTATGGCCATGGGTGATAAAAATCGCATCCAGACGTTCTACTTTTTTCAGCGATTCGGGACAGCGGGGATTACTCATGACAAAGGGATCAATCATGGCTACCTGACCGCTGGGGGTGGTCAGGGTAAACGTGCTATGGCCGTAGTAGGTTATTTTGTTGCCCTTGAGATTCAACATGCATGCCTCCTGAAAACTGACGCTTTCCGAAAATTCGTGGCGATCAGGAAATGCGTTCACTTCGAAAGCAGCATTCGGATGGCTGCGTCGTAGGTATCGTGATCGCTCTGGCCAACTAAATGGCCAATCTGCGTTCCGTCCTTGGAATAGAAGAAAGAGGCGGGAATGGCGCCGTTCCATCCCTGCATTACGGTGTTGGTGAACGCGTCCTCATCCCCCTTGGTCTTGCGATAGTTGGGGAATATGGGTTTGTAACGGGCAAGGAAGCGGCGCATAAGAATGAGGTCGCCGTCCTGATCCAGGTCGATACCAACCACCTTGAGCCCCTGGGGGGCATATTGCTTGGCCAGGCCATTCAGCATGGGATATTCATCGCGGCAAGGCTCGCACCAGGTGGCCCAGAAAGTGACCAAAAGCGGCTGTCCCTTGTATTGCTGAAGGATCTTCTGATAGCCCTGGGTATCAATCATGGCAGGATCTTTCGGCGGGGCGGTCTGCGCGATGGTGGCTAAGGCGATGGCCACCGACAGTAACAAGGTCGCAAAGAGGATCTTCCGTTTCATCCGGTCTCCTTATGTGTATTCATTCTAGCGCGAGTCGATGGGTTGAGAATCTACCGAGTCCCACGTAAAATGAATCTAAGTACTTGCGACCTGGCAGTGCCGTAGAATCGTCTAACATTGGTGTTAGATGCGGCTGTTCACTCCCGGTTCGCTGTATCTTCAAAGGAGATTTTGAATGGCTTACGTGATTGCCGAACCGTGCATCAACACCAAGGACACTGCCTGTGTTGATGTGTGCCCCGTGGACTGCATCCATCCGCGCAAGGATGAACAGGCTTACCAAGCCGAGACTATGTTGTACATCAATCCAGTGGAATGTATCGATTGTGGGGCGTGCGTCCCGGTGTGCCCGGTGACCGCCATCTTTGCGCTGGAAGACTTGCCGGAAAAGTGGCAACAGTTCACGGCGATGAATGCCGATTGGTATAACAAGAAGTAAGTTTGGTGCGCACGATTCAGTGTGCCCGGTATGCTGGCGCCATGAGGATCCTCGTGGCGCCATTTTTGATTGTAGGCGGCCTTTTTCGAAGAACGCACATCCAATCGGCTAAAGTTCGTTTGCAATAATTCATGGAGTCACATTTGCGACTGCTCGGGCTGCGGATTCTTGGGATTTTGGGGTTGCTGCTGTTCCCGGCGGTACTTTCGCTGTTGGCGCAGGCACCACCGTTGGAGGGAACGTACACGGGGTCGCTCCAGGCCGGCGACGCGCAGCTGCACATCGTTCTGCACCTTTCGCGAAATTCGGTTGGGGCACTCCATGCCACGCTAGACAGCCTGGATCAGGCGGTGTTCGCGATTGAAGCGAACTCCGTAACTCTGAAAGACGGAACGCTGAAATTCGAAGTTCGATCGGTAGGAGTGAATTTTGAGGGCAAGGTCTCGGCGGACCAAAAAACGATCGAGGGAAATTGGAATCAGGGAAGCGCGTCGCTGCCGTTGAGTTTTCATCGAGACGCCGGGCCGCACAAGCCGGAAGCCGCAAAGTTTCCGGTCGAGGGGCTTTGGCAGGGCGCGCTGGAGTCGCATGGATTACGGCTGCGTTTCCAGTTGCACGTGTTTCACGATACGAGCGGCGAGTTGATCGCCGCATTGGATAGTCTCGACCAATTTGTCAGCGGGCTTCCGGCTGTGAAGGTCACGCAAACCGGCTCCGCGTTTCACTTCGAGATTCCCTCGCTGGCCAGCACCTATGATGGAACGCTCGACGTGACGAAAAGCAGGATTACGGGGGAATGGTCGCAGAGTGAAATCAAGCAGAAGCTGGAATTCAAGCGATCGGACCAACCTCTGGAGTTGCGCCGACCGCAAAACCCAGCCAAGCCCTATCCTTACCAGGAGGAAGAGGTCACGTTTGCGAACACGCCTGCGGGGGTGAATCTTGCGGGGACACTGACGCTGCCGAAAGGTCCCGGTCCATTCGCAGCGGTCGTGCTGATTGCAGGTTCTGGACCGCAGGACCGCGACGGAACCATCGCGAATCATAAGCCGTTTCTGGTGATTTCGGACTATTTAACGCGCAAGGGCATTGCGGTGTTGCGCTACGACAAGCGTGGCGTGGGAGGCTCGACGGGATCCGCGGAGAGAGCGACGACGCTGGATTTGGCAAGCGATGCCGCGTGCGCGGTAGATTACTTGAAATCGCGTAAAGACGTCGATGCGTCAAGGATTGGGGCGATTGGGCATAGCGAAGGCGCGATGATCGCTCCGGCGCTGGCTGCGAGTTCCAACGATCTTTCGTGGATTGTGCTTTTGGCCGCGCCAGCCACCAAAGGGGAAGACACGCTTCTGAATCAGTCTGATCTCATCGCGCGAGCGGGTGGGTTGAGCGACGCACAAGTGCTGGCCAGCCTGAATTTCGACAAACAAGCGTACGATCTGGTGCAAAAAGAGCAGGATTCCGCGGTGGTTACGGAGAAGCTGAAGGCCTTGGTGAAAGAGAGTGGGCTGGATTCCGCCCTGCCTGCTGCGGCGTTGGATGCGCAGTTGCACATGATGACTTCGCCGTGGTTCCGGTTTTTTCTGTCGTACGATCCCATGCCCGACCTGAAGAAGACAAAATGTCCGGTGCTGGCGCTGTATGGAGACAAGGATCTTCAGGTGCCCCCAAAAATCAACGCGCCGCTGTTGCAGAAGGCCTTCGAGGAAAGTGGGGACAAACAGGCCGAGGTGCGAGAGCTGCCCGATCTCAACCACCTTTTTCAGCATGCGTACAACGGTTCGCCGACCGAATATGCGGCGATTGATGAGACCTTTTCGCCCGAAGCCCTAAAAATGATCGGGGATTGGGTGTTGACCCGGAACAAGACGAAGTAACGGGGGCAAGTAATTCCGGCTATTTCCCGCTATGACGCGTGGCGCTGCGCGCATCTGCAGGTATCGCGGTATCATGGAACGTGAGTCCGATGACCGAGTCCGGCCCTTCCTTTAATGTTGTATTAATTATTCACGCGCACCAGCCCTCCGGGAATTTCGAGCATGTTTTCGAAGAGTGTTACCGGAATTCCTACAACGCCTTTTTGTCCTTAATCGAAAAACATCCGAAAATTCGCATGGCTTTGCACTATTCCGGCCCGTTGCTGCTGTGGATTGAGAAGAAGCACCCGGAATATTTCGAGCGCTTAAGAAATCTGGTGACAGCGGGGCAGGTGGAACTAATTGGCGGTGGATTTTATGAGCCCATTCTGATCTCTATACCGGAAGCGGACCGGCACGAGCAGATCGTCCGTTTGGCGGATTACATCGAGAAGCATTTTGGAAAGCGTCCGACGGGTGCGTGGCTAGCGGAGCGAGTCTGGGAACCGCAACTGCCTTCGTCGCTGGCGTCTGCCAACGTGAGCTATACGCTGGTGGATGATTTGCCCTTTTTGGCGGCCGGATTCGAACCGGGAGAACTGTTTGGCCCGTATATCGCGGAAGATTGCGGGCGATCTGTGTGGCTGTTTCCGGGGCTGAAGGAACTTCGCTACTTGATTCCCTTTCGGAAAGTGGAAGAATCCATCGCCTATTTCAAGGAGGCAGCGAAGTCGCACGCCGGTGGCGTGGCCGCGTTCGGCGATGACATGGAGAAATTCGGAGTGTGGCCGGGTACGTTTAAGCATTGCTACACGGATGGCTGGCTGAGCGATTTTTTTGGCGCACTCGAGGAAAATGCCGACTGGCTGAAGACTTTGACGCCGAGCGAATGCATCGCGTCGCATGCACCACTGGGCCGAGCAGACTTGCCCACGGCGTCCTACGCAGAAATGATGGAATGGGTGCTGCCGACCAGCACCCGCTTGCGATTCTACGGCTTGCACAAGGAATTTGCGGCGCGTCCAGATCTGCTTACATTTTTACGGGGAAGCGGTTGGCGAGGATTCTTGCGGAAGTATCCAGAGTCCAACCTGCTTCATAAGAAGATGCTGCGGGTTTCCGCGTGTGTGGCGGCGGTGCCCCCGAGGCGTTCCAGTCCTGAGCACACCGCGCAGGTGCTGGAAGCGCGCGATCAGTTGCTGCGCGGGCAAGGGAATGATGCCTACTGGCATGGTGTGTTCGGGGGATTGTACGCGCCGCATTTGCGTACGGAACTGTGGCGCAACCTGGTGAAATCAGAAACGCTGGTAGACCAGTTGACGCCGGGGGGCTCTCTGCCGCGCGTGGAATTTCTCGATTACGACTCGGACGGAGACTCGGAACTGCTTTTTAGTTCGCCCGAATACCAGGCGTTGCTGAAGCCCTGTGATGGCGCGACAGTGGCTTCATTCGATTTTCGGCCGTGTTCCGCGACGCTGATCAATTCGGTGCAGCGGCGGCCGGAGGCTTATCATTCACGGCTGCGCGAGACAGCGACGACGAACCCGAGTGGCGGAGGGGCTGTCTCGATCCATGACCAGGTGCGCGTAAAGGAACCTAACCTGGAAAGTTTCCTGCGGTACGATCGATTTGCGCGGCACTCATTTCGATTGCTCTTTTTCGATCCAGCGCGGGTGTGTGGAGATTACGAGAAGTTACAACTGAGCGAGCTGTCCGGTCCGGCGGGAGGCGACTTTGAAATTCGGCATTCGTCGGCGAACTATGCGGATCTAGTCTTCGAGCAAGAATTGCCGGAATTTGGAGAGGATCCGGCGAACCCGCCGCGCTTAGTGATCACAAAACACTTTTTGTTTGGTCCGGCCCCACAAGGATGCGAGGTGAGTTGCGACGTTTCGTTCACACTTAGCAAGCCGCTTACCGTTCCGCTGCAGTTTGGAATAGAGTCGGTCATCAATCTACTTGCTCCGGCGGAACCAGATCGCTTTTTCGAAACTTCCAGCGGGCACCAGAATTTGCGGTTTGCGGGTATATTGCCCGCACCGCTACTCCGCATGGAAGACGGCTGGCAGCGAATGCGGATAACTTTGCACGCACCGGCGAGCAGCGAGTTCTGGATTGCGCCCATCGACACGGTGTCGGAGTCCGAGGGTGGATTCGAACGCGTTTATCAAGGCTCGCAGATTCTGGCACTATGGCGGACGGATCTGACGAAGAAAACTTCGTTTTCGGCGCGCTTGATGTGGCGGATCGAAGCGTTCTAGGCGACGCCGGCGTTACTCTACAAGAACCCAACTCTCAATTGAGATTTAGGTCTTTCTTTAGGACTTGATACCCAGCATATCTTTCAGTTTTGCCAACATGTCCTGGATGCTGGGCATTTTGCTCATCGCGTCGCGGAGATTACCCTGAGTGGCGGCGGAAGATGCGTCGGCCCAACTTTGCTTTAGTTGTTCGTACTTGGCCTTGGCGTCGTCGAGTTGAGACTTATCCATGCCGGCGGGCAAACGTGCTCCGTGAGAGCACGCGTCGAGCCTGGCTTTCACTTGATTCAAGGACTTCGGCATGGAAGCGCTAGTTTCCTGCCACGTCTTGGTCCATTCGTCCTTTTTTGCTGCTGCGGCGGTCGCCAGATCTTTTGCTTTGTTCGCCGCGTCCTGTGCCGCCGCTAGAGCCGCCTTGTAATCACCCTTGGCAAGTTCATCCTTGGCGTTCTGCAAAGTCGACTGGGCCGCCTGGAGTTGATCGGGCGCGTATTTCGCAGCCTCCGCCTGGACGGCGTTGATGGCTGATTGCGCCGCGTTAATTGCGGCATCGATAGCTTCCTTTTGGGCGGCGCCACAAGCCGCCAAGACGAGGGCTATTCCAAGCAAAGCACAACAGTGCCAATTCAGTTTCTTGACCATAGCGCGTTTCCTCTCCGGGGATTGCATCAAGCGGGCGGGACTTGAGCACCATGTCTTTGGCGATGCAACAGCACTGTACTCGAAGGTTGCCTGGCGTGACAAGCGGAGTCCAGTGGAAGCGCGCGACAATATTTCAGGATTCACCCGGGTTCGCTGTATGCTTTTTTCTTCTATGCGCGAAAAAGTAATGAGATTGGCGAGTTCGGTGTGGTTGATTGCGCTGGTCGCGCTAGTTCTGCGAACTGCGTATTTCGTATACATGGCGCACTTGATTCCGGCACCGGTGTTGGCGGCGGTGCCATTTCAAAATGAGGTCGGAAATGTGGCTGCCGCGCTGGCTCGCGGAGACGGGTTTTGCTGTCTGTTCCGACAGCCGACGGGTCCCACCGCGTGGATAGCCCCGGTATATCCGTTGCTGCTGGCGGGCATTTTCAAGATCTGGGGAATCTTCACACTGCGATCCTTTTATGTGGCGGTTGCGTTGAATTGTGTGTTCTCGGCGCTGGCTACCATACCGCTGTTTCGTGTTGGGAAGAGTATAGGCGGAAAACCAGTGGCTGTGGTGGCGGGATGGATTTGGGCCATTTTCCCGAGTGGCGTAATTCTGCCGTTCGAATGGACATGGGATACGTCTCTGTCTGTGTTGCTGGCGGCGATATTGTTGTGGTGGACGGTGAAACTGAAGGATTCTTCGCGGCTCCGCGAGTTTGCGCAGTATGGGTTGTTGTGGGGAATAGCGCTGCTAACGAATCCCGCGTTGGGGGCAGTGTTGCCAGTTCTGGGCGGATGGCTGTTCTACCAGTATCGGAGCAATCGCGCCCTGCAGTTAAGATTCATTCTGCTGACAGGCGTAATAATCGTGCTTTCGTGCCTGCCATGGACAGCGCGGAATTATGTGCAGTTTCATCGTTTAATCCCGCTGCGGTCGAATTTCCCGTTCGAGTTTTGGTCGGGCAACAACGAAATATTTGACGAGCATTCGCGAGAAGTGAACCGCATTACGCGCTACGAACAGACGCACCTTTATGCGCAACTGGGGGAGAATGCGTTTCTCGATGACAAGATGCACGGTGCGCTGCGGTTTGTACGCACGCATCCGGCTCTGTACCTACAACTGTCGGGACGTAGAGTTGTTGCGACATGGCTGGGTACGGAAACGCCGTGGACGGACTTTCTCCACACGGACTCTGGCCTGGCACGATTCCTGATTTTGTGGAACGCCGGGGCACTATTGGGAGTGGGCATCGGGTTGGCGCGACTGTATCGTGGACAGCGTGCATATTTCCTTCCGATTGCCGCGTTTCCAATTCTTTTTCCGCTTACATTTTACATTGCACACACCACCTTGCGTCACCGTCATCCCTGCGACCCGATTGTGGCCCTGCTAGTCGCAATGGCAACAATGGGAGTTGCGATGCGAGCAGATGAAAATAGTGTAGAATCCTGATGTTCAGGGCCGCCTAGCTGTTCCTAAAACCAAGAGGAGCTATCTCCGGATTCTTCGGATTCCGCCGTTATGCCTACCGGTTCGGAAACGCTTTACCTATCTGCGGCGACGCAGCTGTTGCTGACCACCTGTCTGGTAGTCTTGTTGTGGGCCATGTATACGCGGTTGCAGCGATTTGAGTTTTTCCGCTGGTGGGCCTGGGCGTGGACGGCATTCGCGATTTTTCTGGCGACTGCGTCGTTATCGATACGTATCGGTCCGGCTTGGACGGTGAAAAAAGGCGGGCTGGTTCTGATTCTGATCGTTGCGGGATTTGTGCAACCCTTGCTACTGGTGTTGGGCGGGTTGAGTTGGCAAACGCCGAGGAAGATTTCACGCGGACTCTTCTGGGGAGGAATGACGTTCGCACTGGCGGTCGCATGGATCTGTTTCATTCTAAGTTTCGTATTCCGTGAATACGCGCTGGCCAGCTTTGCGGTTCGAAACAGCCCGCGGACCCTGGCGCAGACCTTGGCGCTGGTGTTCTGCTGCGCAGTGTTTTGGCGGGAATTCCGGAGAAGCGGCTCATACGCCGCATTGATCACCGGGATATTTTGTCTGGCGTACTCGTTTGACCAAGCATTGTATTTTCTGAGCTTCAGCGAAATGTTCGGCAGTCATTGGAATATCCAGTTGCCGGGTGTGCTGCATACCTTGGCCAATTTGAAATACATTGGCAATTCCGGACTGCTTTTTCTGGATCTGGTAGATACCTGCGGCATATGCCTGGGGATGATTGTGTTGCTGGTTGAGAGATACCAGCAAACCGCGACGGAGTTGAAGGTCAGCGAACGGGAAAGGCAGGGCTTGGAAGCGAATAACGCGTCGCTGCAATTTGAGATCTTCACGCGGCAGAGGGTGGAGGAGGAGCTGCGCCGGAGCGAAGAATTCAGTCGTCAGGTGGTGCAAAGTTGCCCGGTGGCAATGGTGGTGTCGCGAGGCCCACGGGAAAATGTGGAGTCCGCCAACGCCAAGTTCGCCAGTCTGTTCGGCTACACAGAACAGGAAATGCGCGCAGTTTCGGATTGGTGGCCGCTGGCTTACCCGGATCCTGAATATCGAAAAACGGTTCAATCGCAGTGGGAAAAGTTGATTGAACGGGCGAATCAAGGCAGCGAGCAGACGTTGGCAATGGAGGCGCGCGTCCGTTGCAAAGATGGCTCATTCCGCGACATTGAGTTTCATCTTTCCTTTGTGGGCGATCTGTACCTAGTTAGCTTCGTAGACCTCACGGAGCGAAAACGAGCAATGGAAGACCTGCGAAAGAGCGAGGGGAAATTCCGTCTGGTGGCGGATACGGTAGCGTCGGCGATATGGATGCTGCAGGACGACCGGTTTGTGTACCTCAACAAAGCCTTCGAGCTGCTAACGGGATACTCACGGGAGGAGATTTTGTCTCTGGATCCCTGGGAACTGATCGATCCGGAGTTTCGCGCCGAGAATTTTGCCAATGCCCGGGCGCGGCTGGCGGGCGAGCCTGTGCCGCCGCGGTATCAATTCGCAATTCGCGCGAAGGGGGGCGAAAAACGTTGGGTAGACTTCTCGGCTGCGGTGACGGAATTCAACGGAAAGCCGGCGATCCTTGCTTCGGCTCTGGACATTACGGCCGCCAGGCGCGCTGAACGGGAGCTGAAAGAACATGTGATGTACATGGACGCGTTGATTGCCAATGTTCCGTTGGGAATCGTTATCAAGGACGAACATCAACGCGTGCGCTTCTGCAATCCCGCGTTCGAGCGAATGTTCCTGTACACACAGAGCGAGATTCAAGGTAAGAATCTAGACGATTTGATTGCTCCAAACGACTGGGGAGAAGCCACTCAGCTTTCGCATGACGTGCAGAATGGTGGAGTGGTGCACACGACCGCGCGAAGGCAGCGGAAGGATGGGACGTTTATCGACGTGGAGCTTCACGGGGTCAAGGTATTTTCCGGAGAGTCGTTCGTGGGTGCTTTTGCGATCTATCAAGACATCACCGATCGCATAAAATCGGAAGAAAAGCTGGGCGCGTTGCGCAACCGGTTAGCCCGTGCGCAGGAAGAAGAGCGGGCGCGCATCGCCCGAGATCTTCATGATGATGCCGGGCAACGATTGGCGCTGTTGAGTATCGACCTGGAGCAGTTGAAACAGGTATCGATGCAGGTGAAATCGTCACTGACCGAACAACTGGAAGCGCTGGTACGGGCGGCGAGCGAAATTACCTCGGACGTGCACAACGTCTCGCGCCGCTTGCATCCGTCGCAGGTCGAGTTACTCGGCCTGGGATGCGCGCTTTCCAATTTTTGTAAAGACTTCGCCGCTCGCAATGGTATGGAAATCGCCTTCGAAAATGCCGGTCTATGTCAGAAACCGCGGGAGGATGTCGCTCTGTGTGTTTATCGCGTGGCTCAGGAAGCGATTCGCAATGTGCAAGAGCATAGCGGAACGCGAAGCGCGCTGGTCCAATTGGATGAAGTTTCCGGCTCAATGCGATTGCGCGTGTCTGACCATGGCGAAGGGTTTGATCCAGCCGCAGCCGATTTGGCGCAGGGACTGGGCCTTCTGAGCATGCAAGAGCGGCTGCACAGTCTGGGCGGAGAGCTGTTCATTCATTCGTGGCCCGGCGGCGGCACGTGCATCGAGGCATGTGTCCCATTTTCAGTGACTGTGGTGTCCGAATCGTCAGGCGAACGCTGACTCTACGCGACTTCAAATTGGGGATCAGCCCGGAAGAATCGTTTCCTGGCTGGCAATGGCCTGCCAGCCTCGCTGCCCATAAACATAGACGTGAGTGACGCGCAATTGCCTGGAGAACGCGCGGCCCCCCTGTTCTCCACGGGCGCTCCACATACAGGTGACCACCGCGGTGTCTTGAAACATGCGCACCCGAATGTCCGAGACTACGAAAGAGGTGTATTTGACACCTGAGCTTTCGATCGAGGAGATCCATCCGGCCTTATCCTTCACTTGGCCGGTCGGCAGGACGCCAATGAAGTCGTCGCCATAGATGCGGCGGAAAAGGGCGCCGTTGTTCCATTGTATGGCTCGTGCGGTTTCGCGCTCGAGATTGACCAGTTCTTCCTGCTTGGCGTCATTCTCCTTGGCTAGCTCGCGCAGTTCCGCAGGGGTCGGATTCTGCGCTAAGACGCATGGGCATACGAATACCCCGACCGCAATAAATGTCAATATGGGCGACCACTTCATGCGATGACACCTCGGTCCGATCAGCCGGCGAAATGCAACGCTTTCGCGATGGACTCAACCGGTCATTCGCGAGTATAACGCGAGCCATAGTGCGGTTCGACGCCCTGCCGCGTTCTATTAAACAGTAACTGGTTGGGTTCCTAACCGATTCGAATGTGTGGACTGCGGAAGCGGCTTGCCCGCTGGCCCTAGCGTGTCTGCGTCTGTTAAAGTTTCTATTCAGATTGGAGCCGAATATGCCGATTTCCAAAGAACTACTGGCCATTCTGGTGTGCCCGGTGTGCAAGAATCCTGTGCATCTGGTATCCGATTCGTCAGGGCTGAAATGCGAAGCGTGCAAGCGACTGTATCCGATCCGCGACGATATTCCGGTGATGCTGCCGGAAGAAGCCGTAATTTCCTGCGAATAGTCTGAGACATTCTCATGAAAACCGAGTTGACCCGTGCGGTGCCCCGATTGAAGCGTCTTCTTCCCACGTTTCGGAAGATTCGTATTGCCGTGGTTGGCGACTTGATGCTGGACCGTTATTTGTGGGGTACCGCGGACCGGTTATCGCCTGAAGCGGCGGTGCCCGTGGTGGATTTTGTATCTCAAAATGATTGTTTGGGCGGGGCCGGTAATGTGGCGTCGAACCTGGCGGCGCTGGGAGCCCATGTACAAGCGTTTGGAGTCGTGGGAGGAATAAGGCTGGCGTCGAAGAAAACAGGGGACGATGAAGCTGGGGCGGCGCTTCGCGCGTGCCTGAGGAAAGCCGGAATTGACGACCGAGCGGTGCTGGCTGATCCGCAACGAATCACGACAGTCAAGACCAGGGTGATTGCACGACATCAACAGATCGTGAGAATCGATCATGAACGGCGGGATGCGCTGGATGCCGAATCGGAGGAGAAAATCTTCCGGGCTCTTGTGGCATCGCTGAAAAAAATGGATGGATTGGTGCTGTCGGATTATGACAAAGGTCTGATTACCGATGAGTTCGCCGAACGTGTTTTGCACGCATGCCATAAGTTCCGTGTGCCAGCATTTGTAAAACCAAAGAAGTCGCGACGATTGGCGTATCGCGGCGCTCGCGCGGTTGTGTGCAATGCCGACGAAGCGGGTTTCTACGTTACGCGATCGCTAGGCGACGAGAAGTCTGTGGAAGAGGCGGGGCGCGCGTTGCTGGCGCACTTCGCAAGCGCGGCCGTGGTGATTACGCGCGGCAAAAAAGGCATGAGAGTTTTTGAGGAAGCCGCGCCGCGGTCTTTGAACATCCCCGCCACGAGTTTCGAAGTGACTTATGCGCGAGTGGGCAAGCCCGGAGTGGAACGCGAAGCGAGCGGACGACAGGTATTCGACGTAACCGGGGCCGGGGACACAGTGCTGAGCGTGCTGTCGGTGGCGATTGCGGCAGGCGCGACGTTACCTGAAGCGGCATATTTGGCGAATGTGGCGGCGGGGGTGGTGGTGGGCAAATTGGGAACGGCAAACGTCAGCCCTGATGAACTAGCTGCTGGACTCGATGAAATGCTCGTGTGAGTTTGGGCAACTTCGCGAGAACTATGAACTATGGAGGGAAACTAAGCGACTTGTCCGATGGCGAAACCCAGAGAGTCACGACTTTAGTTTTGCGGCTTTTTTCGGCGTCGGAGGCATTGGGTAACGGAGAATAGGGACTTAGCGCCACGTCCACGGCAATGGAATCGGTTTTGTTGGGCTCTTTCGCTCTCATGATTTTGTAGCTCTTGACCGGACCGTAATATCCCGAAGCACCCCAATCCGCGAGAAAATCGTCTTTTCTGTAGCTTGGCCCCGGCTTCCACAATTCGTAAGCCTTATCGGTATCGCCAGCCACCAGGGCATTAAAGAATTGCGCCGTGGCCTTTTTCTCCGGGTAGTAGCGGAAAGTGAAATACAGCACGACGGCCAAAGCGAGTACCAGTACGCCGATCGTAATGGCCATCACTTGGGACTTGTGGGATTTTTCCGGAGGCGGTTCCAGTAGTGACATCGGGCTCCTCGATGAACCTCGATCCTTGCCGGCATGCTCCTTGCAATCACCGACAGAAAAACTCTATCAGGAGAGTTGCTGCCTCGCAAACGGTCTCTTCTTATTGGACGCCAACGTCAGCGTAAAAGTTTCCCGGCAGTAGAGTGAAGCCAGTATGAAGATTGCCGAATTTCAGTTGGTGAGCGCGCCGCCGGAGCCTTCGGGTAGTTCGATGGCGTACTTGGTTCTTGCGCGTTCGCGGTGCAGGTCAAAGGCAAGTTCAATCAGCTTGTCGATCAATTCACGAAACGAGATGCCGCTGGCCTCCCACAGTTTGGGATACATGCTGATGGAGGTGAAGCCTGGAATGGTGTTGACCTCGTTGAGAAAAACCTTGCCCCCTTTTTTCTCGAGGAAAAAATCCACCCGAGCCATGCCTGCGAGCTCCAGGGTTTTGAACGCATCCACCGCGAGAGATTGAATTTTCTGCACCTGAGTGGGCTTCAATTCCGCGGGAATAAGTAGACGCGTGCCATCTTCCAGATATTTCGCGGTGTAGTCATAGAATTCACGGTGGGGTACGATTTCTCCGGGAACGGAAGCGCGTGGCTCGTGATTACCCAATACTGAAACTTCAATTTCACGAGCGCTCACGGCTTTCTCGACGAGAATCTTCATGCCGAATTCGCACGCCAGATCCAGCGCGGGTCCGAGTTCCTCTTCGTTATGCACTTTGCTCATGCCGACCGACGAGCCCAAGGTGGCGGGTTTCACGAAAACGGGATACGCGAACTCCTGTTCGATCCTGGCCTTCACCGCCGCGGGATTTTTCTCCCAATCCCAGCGATGCACCGTGACCCAGGGCACGACGGGGATTCCCGCAGCCTGGCAGAGGCGTTTGGCGACGTCCTTGTCCATGCCAATGGCCGAACCGAGGACGCCCGCGCCGACATAGGGCAGACCAGCGAGATCCAACATGCCCTGGATGGTGCCATCTTCGCCAAAAGTGCCGTGCAAGACGGGGAAGATCACATCCAGCCGTTGCGCGCCGGCGCCACGATCGAGTGGCACCAATGCCGCTTCCGTCGGGTCTGCGGTGAGCATCACACGACGGCCGCCTTTGAGTACCTCCGGCAACATTTTGACGGCACCTTGTCCGACCAGCCAGTGCCCATCTTTCGTGATGCCAATCGGAACCGCTTCGTATTTGTCCGGGTCTAAGCCACGGATCACGGAGGCGGCAGACACGAGCGAAACTTCATGTTCGCCGGAGCGTCCTCCAAAGAGCACGCCAACACGCAATAGTTTTTTGTTATCTGGGGTCACGAACGCTTCCTGTCGGACTGGGGCCGATTTGAATGGTACGTTTTCAGTTATAAAGCAAAACGGTGCCTGAGAGAGTGGCGAGTATAAGCGGAGTTGCGTCAATCGCAACGGGATCAACGATTGGCTTCGGCGTGGGCGAGGATGATAGCGGTTTCGGCGGGCATGGAATTGTAGTAGCCCACAAATCTGTGGGTTTCGGTGCTGTCGTAAGAAGCGAGATTATGGGCCCAGCGGAAGCCGATGGGTTGATACCAGAGTTCGGCTTCGACGTGAAAAGGCCCTGTGGCGCCACTGAGTGGAACGGAATAGCGGATCAGGTCACCTTCGTCGGTGAAATTAGGATCGTTAGCGGCATCGCCTTGCACGGCAATATCCTTGTCTGCGGAATCTTTGTGGAAGCCGCGAGGGAGCAGGCGGTTGTCTTTCAGATACCCAACGGCGTTGGCCAAACCGGTAGTTACGTGGCCGTTTTGATCCTTCAGGATCGGCTCGTAAATCTGTACCTGGTCGCCGCTGGTGATTTCCTGGAAGTGAGGTTCGAAGCGAAGCGGATCCTGATCGTTGACGTTTCCGAAGATGGAGCCATCGGGATTTAATTTGCCAGACTCGAACACCGTGGCACCGTTGCGATCGCGAACCAGAACGTGGAGCCAGGCGCGGCGCGAAGGGAATGCAGTGGGCAGTTTGTGGCCGGTTAGATTCTGCACCAATATCTCCAGCCGAAGATGTGAAGAATCGGCGTTGATGTCTCGGATATCGACGCGGGCCGCTTGGGATTGCAGGAAGTCACGAGTACGCTCGGCTTCAGCAGTCAGCTCCGTGGGCATGGCAACGACGCTGAGGTCAGCGCGATAACGATTCAGGACCTGCAACAGGAAAAAATTCGCGCCAATGAAGGTGTGCTGCCGCATTCCAATTCTAGGCTCGCCGAGAACCGCGGAAATGGCAGTAGCTTCCGTGACCTCCGGCATGTGGCAGGACTGGCAGGTTTGCTTACCCGCATAAGCACTGTGCTGCCACTCCAAGTAGGGAACTTGTTCCGGGAACAATCCCAAGTCCTTCCCACCAGGTCCGAGAGATTTCGTGTAGAGGGTGTGGCAGGTGGCGCACATTTCCGAACTCTGTACGTGTGTGGCGGTGGTTGGGCGAAAACCGCCAGTAGATGTTTGCATCACATGGGCCTGGCCGTCGGCGATGACGTAAGGACCATACTCTGGATGGTCCTCCTTCGATGGAGGTTTCTCGACAACGAATCCGCCGTTGAAACTTTCGCGCGTGCCTAGCTTCTCTGTTGAAATTTGGTGACACGTGGAGCAGGAGACGCCGTCTTCCGCGGAGGCGTTCTTTTTAGGGTCGGCGGCAAAAGGCAAGTGGGCGAAGACGCCACCGAGTTTGCCTTGCAGTTTGGCCTCGTACCTAGCGATGGGCATATGGCAATCCGCGCAGGCGTCTTCGATTTCCGCGCTTGATTCCGGGTGATCGAGGTCTTCGCGACGGACGCTGGCCTGCCAGTAAGGATCACGGGCTGAATTCGCCATCACGCTGGAGCGCCAATCGAAGCCGATGGAAACATCCTTGCCGGATGGAGTGGTGAGGCCAGTATGGCAAGCGAAGCAGCGGTCCGAGGTGTGGAAGGACGGCTGAAGATCCTTGGACTGGTGATCATGGGCGCGCGCGCTTAGGGTTAGAAAGGCGAGCGATGCAAGGACGAGGAAAGAGTTGCGTGGAGTTGTTCGCATTACCAGCCCTCGGTAATTTTGCCGTCGGCCCAGTCCCAAAGGACGTACATGACAATTTGAACGGGCCGCCCGGAGGTGTTGGTGAAGGGCACGCGAACGCCAAGGTCAGCGCGAACATGCTGGCGTTTGCTGATGGTAACTTGAAGCTGAGGAACAACGTCCCAATCCATTTTTGCGTTATCGACCAGGTCGCGGGTGGACACAAATTCGACCATGGGCGTCCAGAGGCGTCCCAAGCCATGATCGCCGGCAAAGCTCTGGCCGATGGCGGTGTTGAAAAAAATGGATTGCGGGGCGATATCGGTGTGGCGCGGAAGGTCCGCACCGAACTGCGTCTGGATAAAAGTATTGGTGGGGAAGAGTTGATCGAAGGCGGCAAAGGTCTCGAAAGTGGTGGTGCCACTACCGAATCCGCGATCCTTATTGCCTGTGGGTGCGATAACGCTGCCTTGCAGGCTGAAAATCGAGCCGGAGCGCAGGCTGGAAAACATTACCCGCTTCAGGCCAAATGTTGTGTCGCCCACGCCTCCGTACCACGTGTGATTCTGATCCTCGAAGATTAGCGGAACATCGACCTCGAGTTGGTTCTTTTCGCCGAAACGCTGTTCGTGAATGATGTGGCCCATCACGCCAGGAGCCCCTTGCGCGTTGATCGCGGAGCTGATCACTTCCTCATCTTCGGGATAGGCCTTTTCGGTGACGATGGCGCGCGGAAGATTCAATTCTCCGCGAGGCCAACTCTTCTTGCGGCAAAAGGCGCGCAAATAGTGAATCACTTGATCGATTTGTTGGGACGTGAGGGCCTGACCGAAGGAAGGCATGATTTGCGAAAAGCCACGATACGGACCGCCATAGGTAATGATCGCCTTCCATGTGGAGTCCGGTTCTGCAGTCGTCTGATCACACCTAGTGAAATCGGGGAAGGTGTCCGGTTTTGTGAGGGCGCTGATGGATTGAGACGTGCCGGTTCCGTCTGGGCCATGGCAGGCAATGCAGGCATTTTTGAAAATGTGTTCGCCGGAATCCAGTGGAAGAGAGATGCTGTCATTCGCCTGGCCGAAACTGACAGCTGCCAGGCAGACCAAGAGTAGAGCAGCCGCCACGGCAGGGGCTACGAAGTTGCGAGGCTGAAAAAGCTGACTCCCCTGCGGCATGAGAATTTTTCCGCAACGCCTTTCTTAAGCAACTTGAACTGATGGCAAGACTCCGGCTGCAGTACCGCCATCTCGTGGATTGCGCGGCCATCGCAACCTGGAGAACCGAGTATAAGGCAATTGCGCTGATGGTAGAAGGTAGGGCGTCACGTGGTTAGCGTGAATCGGGGAGCACCGGCAGCGCCACGGTGGCGACCGTGGAGGGATCGTCGCGGAGTTTGATGTAGAGGCGAGTGCCGTACGGTCGCGGAACTGGCACCGTGTCGCTGACATAACCAGCGGGCACAGAGACGGCACTTTTGAACTGAGAATCAGCGGCGACAGAGTCCAAGAGAAAGAGGTTTGAGCCCGAGAGCGCGCATTGCTTTTCCGTCGCGTCCGGGCAATGCACTTCTTTTAAACTGGGCACACGAACCAGCGTGGCAAGGGGCTGCCAATCGCCTTTCGCACCGTCGGCAGCCACAGGACGAAATTGCAGCGGACCAAATGCTGCCGGCCCGAATGCCTTGAGTGGGTCGAAGAGCGCAAGGACGCTGCTGGCGTCCTGTTGGACCAAGGAGCCGTCGGCGAGGCTGAGCGTGGTCGTGAAGGAATTATCGATCGTAGCAATTTCGATTTTTTCGGAACGTGGAAACTCGGCGGGAACTTCCGCCTTCAGAAAGAACGACAGACGACTGTCTTGTGGCAACACCTCCGGATTTGGGAAATGAATCGGTGAGGGTGACGAGGCGGGCTGGAGGCTTTTGCTGAGCAGAGTGACCTTGGGCCGGGGCGGTTCAACCGAAGCTTGAACGTCGGATGTGCGGCCGTCCTTCAATGAAACGTGAGCGGGCACGGCAGAGGCGGGCCTCAGAGCGGCGATTGTGGAACCGCTATCGACGAGGAGATCGAGCGAGTTTCCTTTGTTATCCGGAGGCGGTGTCCCAGGCCGGAAACGAATTCCGTTCAATTCGAGCCCAGTAACTTCCTCTAAATGCGTACCCGTCAGAACACCGTGACCATCTCCAGCAAACATCGTGAAGTGCTCGAGATGAACCGCATCGGAATAAGCGTGGAGAGGCACGATGTCCGGATTCGTCTGGCCGAATTGGGTGACCGACAATTTCAGCGGGCCGGGCGCAACGTCTTTCAGCGGGAGATCAATCTCCAAGTGATTCTGTTCCTGAGCCTTCCAGGTTGGCTTGAGGTCTTTGCCCTTGGAGTCAAGCAGAGCGATCTTTTCGACGCACGGGGTGCAATCCCCTTGAATGTGCAGTGTGGCAGGATGACCAGCGATGAGCGCGCTGGATTCTGTCGCGGGGATGGTCCAATGCTCGGAACGCGCATTGCGAATTGGGAAGGAGGGTCCTTCGAAGGACGAGAAGCCCCAGCTGCCTTGCAGGGTTGCGGTGAGTTTTGAATCCAAGGAAGCGCCGTGAATTGAGCGGGTGTCCACGACAAATCCACCGCGAACGGCGTCGGGGGTGGCGGGCAGATTGATGGGAGTGCCGTTTTTGCCCTCGACGCGAACCGTGAAGTTGTGGCCCATGCCGGTGGAGAACATCAAGGGCGCGCCTTCGACGGGAAGTACAAAAGGAGACTGTTGCAGGCAGAGAATCTGCTTGGGATCGACAGGATGGAGCACCGGAGGCGGATTGACACCGATGGACGGAAGTCCCACAACAATCACGGATTTCGGATTGCGGAAAGAAGGAGGAGCGTTGAGTTTCAGATTGAGTCGATCCTTTTCAGGTGAAGAAAGAGCGGGGATGTATTGATAAGCGGCGGTGTGGAGTGTGGCCATTAGGCGAACCACATCGACAACCGCGCCAACGTACGGGCTAAAGTAGCCGCCGCGGGCGATGGGGCTGGCGCCCAGGGTGGTGATCAGGTCGGAGGAAGCGCCGGAAGTGAGAGTGGCCACGAGGGATTGATCGTGAGTATCGTCGAGGACCATCTGGTCGCTGCCTTGGGTGAGGCAGGTAGATTGCTGTTCGACAGGCCTGCTGAAACAGTCTTCATTGACCTTGATGCGCAAGGTCTGGGCCAGTAGGGTGGAGTTTTTCTTGAGCGCGCTGGGATCGGTGTTGGAGGTCTTCGTGATTTCGCTGAGATATTTGTCGAGGCGCGTACGCTCCAGGCTGGCTTGTTCGAGGTCTTGGGCCGCCCGCACGAAGACACCTGGACGGGCGCGAACGGCGTTACGCAAGGTACCGAAGTCGCCGCCAGTTTCCGGAGCGAGAAACAGAAGAGCTTGCTCGGCGCCTGCAGGAACGGTGACTACAGTGCCTTCTTCCCGCATTTGCCGGCTCCAGGTTTCGTAGCGCGTGAACCAACTTTCCGGCGGGGGATTCGTGGGGCCCTGAAGGAACGCAACGATCAAAAGGTAATGGACCGATTGATTATCGGGAAAGTCGGGATGGATCCAAATGCGATCGCCCGGAAGAAGGTCGGTGACATTGGAAATGGGCAACACTTTTCCGCCACGGTCCACGGTGATATCGATGCGAGGACCGACCAGGTCAAAGGTATGGGAGTCGGCGAACAGAAGAGGCGCCATCCAGCAGCAGACTACGAAGGAGAGGAAGGGAGGCAGGACGCTGCGCAAGAATCTGGTGGAAGCACGACGGACAGTGAATACGACGATGTTCAATTTCCTCTCCGTTTCCAGGCGCATAAGCCGCTCCTGGAAGAGTCGGGTGTATTACACAGCAGGCCCGGGGAGGGAACCGGGCAAAGAACTTCCGGATAAAGGGCTGTGGTTGTAACCAGACTACCGAGAAATCCAGGGAAAATCGCTGAAAATCTGTTAGATGTTGCCACGGCTGGAATGGTCGCCGAGAGGTCCTGGAGGGGGACGTCGGATGGACCGTAAAGGCGGCAGTTGTATTGCGGCGCGACAAAAAAGCCGCAGGGCTCGAGGACTCGCCGTGCGCTACAGGATTTTTTGGCCCAGACCAGAGAGGGCCAATTCGACGGCGAGGAGCGCGGTGCGGTTGTGCTCGTCGATGACCGGATTGATTTCGACAATTTCCATGGAGACCATAGCTTCACTGTCCGCGATCATTTCCATGGCAAGATGCGCTTCGCGATACGTGGCGCCGCCGCGTACGGGCGTGCCGACTCCCGGGGCATCACTGGGATCGACAAAGTCCATGTCCAGACTGACGACGATGCCGTCGGTATCGTCCATAGCGTATTTCAGTGCGTCAGACATGACTTCGCGCATGCCGCGCTCATCAATTTCCCGCATGGTGAACGTCTTGACGCCGAGTTTCTTGATGAATTTCTTTTCGTGCGTGTCGAGATCGCGAACGCCGACGAGCACGACATTTTGCGGCTCAATTTTTGGCTTGAAGCCGTAGAGGTCGTGCAATTCTTCTGTACCGTAGCCCATGATGGCCGAGAGCGGCATGCCGTGGACGTTCCCTGATGGCGAAGTGTCCGGAGTATTCATGTCACTGTGGGCGTCCAACCAGATGCAACCAATACTTTTTTTCTCTTTGCGAAAGTGAGCGGCGACGCCACTGATGGAGCCGGCAGCGATCGAGTGGTCGCCACCGAGAACGAGCGGCAGGAAGCCATCGTCGAGAGATTTCTGCACGGCGTTGCCGAGATCTTTGCAGGCGTCGGTGATTTCGCCGATATATTTAGCGCGTTTTTCTCCGTAGGACATTTCTTCCGGTTGCTTCACAGAGATGTTGCCGATGTCTTCGACCTGATGGCCAAGGTGCTTGATGCGGGCCTGCAAGCCGGCCACACGGACTGCAGAAGGACCCATGTCGACGCCGCGACGGCTAGCTCCGAGATCCATGGGTACGCCGATAATGCGAATTTTCTGAGGCATATTTTTTGTGACTCGCGTTTCGTAATGCTTGACCGGTGGGCAAAATACGCCCGCCTCAGAAGGCGGCCGCTACAAACGTACGATTGCGCACGCCCAAGTCTTAATTAAATTACGGTCCTGCTGAGGCTGTGGGAACTGCTGAGACTACCCGAATCTACCCGCCTTAAGGATACACGCGATAAATCATGCGGGGGAAGGGGATGACCTCGCGAATGTGCTCGGTGCCGCAGATCCAGGCGACCGTGCGTTCCAGGCCTAGACCAAACCCGGCATGGGGAACGCTGCCGTAGCGGCGAAGGTCGAGGTACCACTGGAACGACTCCAAGGGTAAGTTGTTCTCTTTCAGGCGTTTAACGAGGAGGTCGTAGTCGTGAATACGCTGGCTGCCACCGATAATCTCTCCATAGCCTTCCGGGGCGAGCATATCGAAGGAGAGCGCGAGGTCGGGGCGCTCAGCGTCAGGCTGCATGTAGAAGGCTTTGATGGCCGTGGGGTAATGGTGCACCATGACGGGACGATCGAAGCTGCTAGAGATGATGGTTTCTTCGTCGCCGCCGAAGTCGTCGCCGAATTTCGCGGGATTGCCGTTTTTCTGAAGGACCCCGATGGCTTCCTCGTAGGTAATGCGGGGAAAGGGCGGTTTTATGTTCTCCAACTTTTTGACGTCGCGCTTGAGAGTTTCAAGTTCGCGCGCTTTGTTTTTCACTATGCCCTGAACGATCGCGCTCACGAGCCCTTCGCCCAAGTCCATCATGTCGGGGAGTTCGGCGTAAGCGGCTTCCGGTTCGAGCATCCAGAACTCGGTGAGGTGGCGGCGGGTTTTGGACTTCTCGGCGCGGAACGTAGGGCCAAACGTATAAACCTTACCCAGAGCCATGGCCGTGGCTTCGATATAGAGTTGGCCGCTTTGCGTGAGATAGGCCTTTTGGTCATCGATGTAGTTCACTTCGAAAAGGGTGGACGTGCCCTCGCAGGCGGCCGGAGTGAACATGGGGGCGTCGGTGAGGGTGTAGCCCCGAGAATCCATGAACTCGCGAGCAGAGCGGATTGCTTCGGCGCGGATGCGAAGGATGGCGGCCTGACGCGGAGTGCGGATCCAGAGGTGCCGCTGGTCGAGCAGGAAGTCCACGCCGTGTTCTTTGAGCTGGATGGGAAAGGGCGTGGCCTCGGAAACTTTCTGAACAATTTGGATTTTGGTGACACCCATTTCGAAGCCGCCAGGAGCACGTTGTTCGGCACGGATTTTGCCGGTGACGATAACGCTGGATTCCTGGGTGAGACCCTTGAGCGCTTCGAAGGCTTCGGGATTCTCTTTCAGCGAGCAGACGCCCTGGATGACGCCGGTGCCATCACGGAAGATGGGAAAGACCAGCTTGCCGGATTCGCGAATATTGTAGAGCCAGCCGCGGATGGTGACTTCCTGGCCGTCGTACTTGCCTGCGTTTTCGATGGTGATTGTGGTCATAGTGGATTTCTTCGGCGGTACACCAAACATACAGTCTAACAAAGAATGAAAGCGCTATGCAGGTGCGACGAAAACACCACTAGCGATTAGCTAGTGTTCTTATTTCCGCTACGCCGAGCAAGCGTTCATCCGCTGTGACCAGCGTTAAGTTCAGAACCTGCGCGGTGGCCACGAGAATTCGGTCGGCTGGGTCTTCGTGTATCGGCAATCGGCGGGCAGCCAGGGCGATCTCGTGGGTCAGCGGAGCTTCCTGGGTTCCAGCTGTGGCTTGAGCAAGCCAGTCGTTCAGATCGCCATGCAAACGAATCCGCCCCTTGTGGTGCAACGTCAACGCCTCCCAAGTGCTTATGGGCGAGAGCCAAATTTCGTTTTTTTCGTTTTTCAGCTCTTCGAGCAAGCCAAAACGGAGCCGGGAGGGATTCTGCAACAGCCATATCCAGATGTGGGTATCGAGCAGCAGCTTCAATCTCGGAGTGCCTCCCATTCATTTTCATCGTTGGCTGGACAAACAATGTCGCTGAGAATCTCGATCGAGTCTTTCATCGATCCGATCCACGCAGCACGATCCTGCACTACCCGTGGCGGGACGACCTCGGCGACAGGTTTGCCAAAGCGAGTGATGCGAATGGGCGTGCGAGTTCGACGCACATGCTCTAGAAGCGCCAAGCATTTTGCCTTGAATTCTGAAATCGCTATATCTTTCACAATTCCCTCATGGTCATAAGTATAGACCATAGTCAAAGAAATGGTCAAATATAATTAGAGCACGCCGGGCTCGATCTGATCGAGGGACTTGGCGGCGGCGGTGAGTTGGTCGGCGAGCGACGGAGTGTCGGGACCAGACTTCTCCTTTAGCTCGAGGGTGAGGGGAAGCGCGGAGGCGTCCGGAGTTGTGGCCAAGAGTTTGAGAGCGGCCGGCCAACCGATGGTGCCGTCGTAGGGCGGCAGATGTTCGTCCTTTTCCCCATGGTTATCGTGGATGTGGGCGCTGGCAATCAGATCTTTAAGTGGTTCGAAGCTATTAGCGATGCGTTCCTCTTCCGGGCCTTCGGTGAGATACGCGTGCCCAACATCGAAGTTGAAACGTAAACCGGTGAGACGAGTTTCGTCCACGAACGAGCGCAAATAAGCAGGAGCGCCCATTTCGCTGGTGGTATTTTCCACGCAGATCGTCACGCCCGCATGTCTGGCATGCAGGACGAGATGTTCCAGGGAGCTGAAGGCGGCGTCGCGTTTGCGCGGGTCGGCAGTTTCGCGGGAGCCGCCCATGTGAAGGATCAAGCGGGAATAAGGCAGATCTTCCGCAACGTCGATGACGCGTTTCAGCTCATCCATAGCTTCGATGCGGCGAACCCGTTCAACCTCGGCAACGGAGAGAGGACTACCACCTTCGCGATTGACGTTTACATCGCGACTGGTAGGTGCGTGGAGGGAATTCAGGAGCAAATGATTGTCCGCCAGAGCGTGGGCGATGGCGCGTACTTCTTCTTTTGTGGCGTAGTCGAAATGACTGCGCGAGGCAAAAATCTCGATCGCCCGAAAACCCGCACCATGAATCTGGGCGAGCAATTCGCGATTCAACTTTTTGGAGACGAAGAGGTAAGTCGAGAGGATCCTTTGCATAAGCTACGAGTTTAGCCTTAGGAAAAGACGATGGCGAACAAGGAGCAATCTGAAGTGAGAGGATCAGTTAACAGTGGCTGGGTGAGCTGGCTGACCGCTGAAGGGCTTTTGGCTGAGTCCGCACAAGGGGGCAGCAGCACCGCGCTTCGAAACTTGGGGCAAGCCGTACTCCAAAGGTTTAGTAGCCAATGGCGGAGCCATTGTCGCGCGGGTCGGCGGCGCCACAGCGTTCGTTGGTTTTGGGGTCGATACCGATGGCGTTGACCAACCCGATATGGCCGCGGCGCTTTACTTCGTAGCCGCGGGACTTCATTTGATCCTCCATATCGGTGCTGAACAAACTTTCCATAACCAGAACATCGGGGAGCCACTGGTGGTGGAAGCGTGGCGCGTTGATCGCGGACTGCGCGTCCATGCCGAGGCGCATCCAGTTGAGGATGGATAAAAGAGTGACAGAAATGATCGTGGGGCCGCCGGGTGAGCCGGTAACGAAGCTGAGTTGGCCGTCGCGGAGAACGATCGTTGGCGTCATCGAACTGAGTGGCCGCTTACCGGGGGCGATGGTGTTGCCTTCCGACTGGATCAGGCCAAATAGAGCGTTGGGAACGCCGGGCTGTGTGGTGAAGTCGTCCATCTCGTCATTGAGAACGAAGCCAGCGGAAGAGGTGACGTGGGAGCCGTAGCCATCGTTCAGCGTGTAGGTGCTAGCTACCGCATTGCCGGCGGCATCGACGACGGAAAAATGCGTCGTGTGGGGGCCTTCGCCGAGGCTGATGATGGTGTTTGGTGGAGCGCTGGCGCTAACTCCCGAGCCGCAAACGTGAGGATTGCCAGCATGCACTTCCTTGCTGGTGCTGGCGCGGTCAAGATTGATGGAGGCGAGAAGTTCTTTTGCGTAACAGGGACTGGTCAGTCCAGCGACGGGAACGCTGGAAAAGTCGGGGTCGGCGAGATACGCGGCGCGGTCGGCGAAAATCCGGCGCATCACTTCGGCGACCATGTGGACGCTTTGTGGGTCGTCCCAGCCTTTTAGCGGAACATCTTGCAGCATGTTGAGCGCTTCGATGATGGCGACGCCGCCGGAACTGGGAGGAGGGGAGGAAAGCACCTGCCAGTGCTGGCCATTGAGAGTGTAATTGGCTTGAAGGACTTGGCGGATTTTCGGTTGATAGTGGGCGAGATCGTCGAGAGTGATCAGTCCACCGAGACCAGCCATATCGCGGGCGAGCATTTGCCCGGTCTCGCCTTTGTAGAATTCGTCGGGGCCATTTTTGGCGATGCGCTTTAGGGTGGCTGCCAGCTCAGGCTGACGCAGAATGTCTCCGGGGCGATACATCTTGCCATCATTCAGGAAAATGTGACTGCTCATGGAGAAGCGCTGAAGCTGCGGGCGTTCTTCCTGGAATTCGCGGAAAAGCTTATCGGTAACGGGAATACCTTGCTCGGCAAGGCGAATAGCGGGTTGCATCACATCGGCGAGCTTCAGGGTGCCATCGGTTTTGAGAGCGAGCGCGAGTCCGGCGACGGTACCGGGAACGGCGACAGAGCGATAGCCGATAACAGAAGCTTCCTTGTCGAGCTTGCCGTCCGGAGTGAGATACATATCGCGCGTGGCTTTGCCGGGAGCAACTTCGCGGTAATCGAAGAAATTGGTCTTACCGGTGGCGAGACGGACCAGCATGAAGCCTCCCCCGCCAATGTTGCCGGCCGCGGGTTCCACGACAGCAAGGGCGAAGGCGGTGGCGACGGCGGCGTCCACTGCATTGCCGCCGCGCTTCAGAATTTCGACTCCGGCTTCCGAGGCGAGCGGTTCGTCGGTCGCCACCATACCGTGTGCCGCACGAACGGGTTCGCGGGGCCATTCTTTGGGGGTGTCCGAATGATCGCGAAATTCGTTGGCGGTTTGCGCTGTGATAGGAAATGGAAAAATGGAAATAGCAAAAAATACGGACAGCAGGGGAGGAGTTTTCCTTCTCATGTCAGAAAAAAACAGTATGTGATTCACCCTCGAGCGTCAAGCTGCGGGAAGGGGTGGAAGCTGGAATGGTGTATGCTTTCCTCAAAATTCCGCGAATGGAGTGGTTAAACATGATTCCTCGCCGGGTTCGGCAATTCGCATTTCTTGTGGTTCTGATGGTGGCAGTGTCGCCGCTGTGGGCGCAGCAGGGGCCGCCGGCGGATTTGGATGCGTATGTGGCGCGCTCGATGAAGACCTTTGAGGTGCCGGGGATGGCAGTAGCCATCGTGAAAGACGGCAAGGTGGTGTTGCTGAAGGGGTATGGCGTAAGGAAGTTGGGGGAGTCGACTCCCGTCGATAAGAATACCTTGTTCGGGATTGGATCGAACACCAAGGCGTTTACGGCAGCGGCGCTGGCAACCCTGGTCGATCAGGGAAAAATTTCGTGGGACGACCCGGTGTACGAGCGGTTGAGGGGTTTCGAAATGTACGACCCGTATGTTTCGAAGGAGATGCGGATACGCGATTTGCTGTGTCATCGGAGCGGCCTGGGATTGGGCGAAGGCGATTTGATGTTCTGGCCGCACACAACGTTTACGCGGGATGACGTGGTGTATCGCTTGAGGTATCTGAAACCGGCCACCAGTTTTCGCACCACCTACGCGTATAACAACTTGATGTTTGTGACCGCGGGACAAGTGGTGGCAGCGGTCAGCGGAGAGAGTTGGGACGATTATCTGCGGGAGAAGATTTTTATGCCGCTGGGCATGAAGGATACAAATACGAGTGCTTCCGCGTACAAAGCGGGAGCCGATTGGGCATCGCCCCATTCAAAAGTAGAAGGAAAGCTGCAGCCGATTCCCATTGAGAATCTGGACAATGCCGGACCCGCAGGATCGATCAATTCTTCCGTGGCGGATATGTCGAAATGGGTGCTGCTGCAGTTGAATCACGGGAAAATATCAGGCACAGAGACGCGCGTCTTCAGTGAGCAGACGTCGCAGGATATGTGGACGCAGCAAATGGTTGTGCCCGTGCGGCCTGCACCGGAGGAGATAAAGAACCTGCAAGCTCATTTCTCCGGATATGGAATGGGTTGGGGGCTGCGAGATTACAAGGGAAGAAAGCTGGTGAGCCATTCCGGAGGAGTAGCGGGTTTTGTGACGCGTGTGATGCTGGTACCGGAGGAAAACCTGGGTGTGGTGATTTTGACGAATGCGGAAGAAGACCAGGCCTTTGAAGTCGTGTTGTATCACGTGCTGGATGCGTATCTGGGTGGGCCGACGGAAGATTACATCGCCGCCTTCAAGGCGCTGGAGGACAAAGAACGCAAAAACGCGGATGAAACGATGAGTAAAGCAGCGCAATCGCGCGCGGCGGAGTCTAAACCATCGTTGCCGCTGGAGAAATACGCTGGGGATTATTCCGATCCCTGGTACGGGAAAGTGACGATTCGGCCGGAGAACGGTGGACTGGTGCTGAATTTCGAACGAACCGAGAAGGGGCTGGCGGATTTGCAGCACTGGCAATATGACACGTTCAAAGCGCACTGGCGGGATCGCACGGTAGAGGATGCGTTTGTGACGTTCACGCTGAGGCCGGACGGCTCAGTCGACCACTTCACCATGCTGGCAGTGTCGCCGCTAGCGGATTTCAGCTTCGATTATCAGGATTTGTATTTTACCCCGGTGGTGGAGAAGAAATAACTACTCGGATAGGAATTCGATTTCCGGAGGGCCGGGGAGTATTCCGGCGGCGGTGCCGCGCTCAATGAGTTCACGGACGGCTTTCTTGCCCTTTTCGCCGTAGCCCAGGGTCCACTTATTGACGTACATGCCGACAAACTTGTCGGCGAGTTCGGTATCCATGTCGCGAGCAAACTGCATGGCGTAGTTCAAGGCTTCTTCGCGATGTTCTAAGCCGTAGGCGACGCTGTCGCGGATGGTCTTGGCGACCT
Source organism: Candidatus Acidiferrales bacterium (assembly GCA_963759275.1). GTDB lineage: Bacteria > Acidobacteriota > Terriglobia > Acidiferrales > UBA7541 > Acidiferrum. The sequence goes on from CAVWYZ010000014.1 coordinate 157,363, forward strand.
GTCGGCCCAAGTCCGGGCCAAGGGCGCGGCGAACCGCGTTACCGCCGAGCGGAAGAGGCAAGGAAGTTTGTTCTTGCCACCAGATCCCAAGGTCGATCACGCGGTGCAGGCCGAGTTGCGGGAAAAAGAGCTGGCCTTCGTGGATGAGCAGTCCGGCCTCGACGACATTGTTGCGGACCGCTTCGATGATCTTGTCGAAGGGCATGACGACGGCTTCGAAATCGGGCTCATAGAGCTTCAACGTAAGATAGGCGCTGGTTTTCAGGCCGGGCACACCGATGCGCTTGCCCTTGATTTCCTGCGGCTTCAGGCTATGCGTGGCCACAACGATGGGGCCGTAGCCTTCCCCAAAGCTGGCGCCACAATCCAGCAGAACATACTTATCGCGCAAACTGGGATAGGCGGCGAAGCTGACGGCGGTCACATCGTAGGTTTCCTGCAGCGCGGCTTCATTGAGCGACTGAATGTCCGAGAGAACGTGGGTGTATTTGTACCCAGGGGTAGATAGCTTGTGGGTGGCCAGCGCGTAGAACATGAACGCATCATCGGAATCGGGAGAATGCGCCAGCTTGATTTCGCGAGGTTCTTTTTCGGTTTGGGAAGCCACTTGTCTGCCAGGCATGGGAGTTGCGAGTCCTTTACGTAGGCCGCGCGGAGCGCAGAGACGTCGCCCTCGTGCGACGCTCCAGGGACACAATAAGGAGAGGGTCGAGCGACGTAGGGACTGGTGAATCTCGCGGCCGGGCTTACTGTTGCAGCCCAAAGACTAGCATAGACGAGGGCGGTGGACAAACTCCTGGGGCCGCCAGGACTGGCCGATTTTTGGCAAGCAGTCAGGCGGCGGAGACGAGGCGAGCGATGGCGTCGTCGAACGTGGCTTTGCCGTCGAGATAGGGCTGCCAGTAGAGGACGAGGATAAGGTGATACTGGTCCCAACCGCGCTGAGTGAGGATATCCTTGAGCGCGTACGGAACGATATTGGGTTTCTGCGGTTGTGCTTGAACATCGCCTGCATCCTTGTCCGAGGCCGCATCTTTGAAGACGGGACGAAGAACTTCGCCGGTGGTATAGAAAATGAGCGCGTGCCAAAGGTCGCGGGGAATAGGTTTGTTGCGCTGCTTGCACTCGCGGCTAATGGCGGCTTCCACGGGCGCGGCGATGCCGTGAGAGGATTCGTGAAACAGCACCTCCAACGCTTCCGGGCCCTGGTTTCGCGCATCGGTACTGGCGATGGTGACGCGGAGAGGATCGAGCGTGGTGTAAGCGCCGGCCGAGTTGGCGAAGGCACAAACGTCGACGCGGATTTTCTCCTTGGGCCACTGCGTTTGATAAATATCGGCAAGACGTTCGGAAAGGCCGACGCCTTGTTCCCGAACGAGCGGGGCAACACGGGCCACCCAGCGACGATTGGCGCGGTCCTGATCGGTCCACCAATGAGCGCGATAGATCGGTGCGACGGAATCCAGGATGGGCCCGGTCTTGCCGGGCAGACCGGCATCGCAGCGGGGTTTTCTGCGACCGGTTAACTCATCACAGTCCTCGAAATCTTCAATCTGGTTTTTCAAAAGGATCAGGTCGATATTGATCAGAAGATCTTTGTCGGCATAGGTGGTCATGTAATATGTGATGGCGTCGTCCCAAGTTTTCTGGTCGGAGGGAGAGAGAGAAACCGCGGAAGGAGACGGTTGCTTCAATGTGGGAGCGGAATCTTTCCCGGCGACATTGCGGTCTTTTGCAGCAAGGCGCACGCGGGCTTCGTGATACAGAAAATGATGGAGATTGACCCAGAATCCGCTGTGAAATTCGAAGACGGGCAGCGGGCCATAAATGGATTCCACCTCCTGTCCGTGGCAACCGGGCGCCAGCGTCAACAAGAAGAGAGCCAAGCAGGGAAGTAACGACCAACACGGGAAGGCTCGTCTCATAGTGCGTGGGGAAGATGTTAGCTCAAGTTGGGCCACTCTCAAATTTCCCGGTTTGCGAAGTGGATTTCCGTGTGCCGGGTCAAGCAACCGTTGGTGAGGACCATTTAGTACTCCTCCCGAGAGGTCAGCCAACGTTCGAGCTTGGCTTGTTCATCCGGAGCTACCGATTCGAACGCTACACCCATACCCAAACCAGAACTCACGTAGACGACGCGCCCGAGTGCTTGAAAGACCTCGTCATGGTGAATGAGCCGTATGCGTACCTGCGAACCTTTCGGGATGGCATTCAGCGTGTCGATATAGCAGCCGGTGCGGCTGATATCTGAGGTACGTCCAGCGAGTTTGGCACCTCGCGGCAACTCCACGACCTCGGCGGCCAGCACTAACGGGTACCGTGGCGCGGTTCTCCGCTCTACCGTTACCTCCGGCATACTCCTTCTCCATTCGCGCCAGCGAACAGGGCTGGCGTGTCTGCCAGGAGGAGAGCGTATCGGTAGGATTGCACCGGAACCGACGGAGGATGATCCCGATTCATTTTCCCGCGCGCTCGAGTGAGGGGCAATAGGCCGTCCGCTCTCGGCGCGAAGTAGTAAACGAGCAGAAACCGCGATTTCGCTTTATTCGATTTTGGGATCCATCAGGGTGCCGACTGCGCCCTGATGGTCCGCAGCGTGGAGGGCCCCGGTGCCGTCGCGGAAAAAAGAGCGGGTGCCGGTACGGCCGTATTCCACGGGGATAGCCGCTAGTTCGTAGATGGCGGGCGCGCCCACGTCGTTGGCACCGACGATGACATAGCGGAAGGAATAACCATCCTTGCGACCCGAGGCGAGACCGGCTTCGACAAGGCCTGCGTGCTCACTTTTAGGATCCCCCTTCGAAGGAGGGCCAAGGTCGGCAAGGGTTTGCGGCAGGCGAGTGTAGGTTACACGGTATTTTTCAATCGCGGCGGCGAGTTGCTTCAAAGAAGCGATAGCGGATTTCTCGTTGGTCTGAATTTCCGCGCGATCCCATTCTTCGGCGAGAGTGGGCAAATCGAGCAACAAGAGACCGAGGGAGAGGAGTCGCCAGTGATGGTCTTCCTGAACGAGGCCCATGATAACGCGGCGCGCGCCGGTGTCGGCGGTATCTTCGGCATTTTTGACGACGAGAGGGAGATAGGCGATATTGTCTCGAATATCAGGCTTGCCGATTTGCAATTGTGCGGTGACGGTAGAAGTGGTGCACAGAACGACCAAATTGCCAGAGGGATCGGCCTGTGCGCGAGGAGTTCCCGCCTGATCGAGTAACACAAAGCGTTTCAGCAAGGTGGCTTGTGCAGCGGGGGTCATGGCGGCGAAGGCGGCGGAATTTCGCGTGGTCAAAAAGTTCGCAAAGTGCTTGGAATCCTGCGAGCACGAGGCCATCAAAATGTCCCGGAGGACGGCGACGGGTTCGATATTGGGATCCGCCTGAGAAAAGGCGGCCGAAGCGAAGGGCAAAAGCAGCGTGAGGATGAACAGGCCGCCGAGAGCCGATCGCAAGCATCTTCTGAATCGCAAAACGGTTCCTCTCAATCTTTGGCTGCTGCCAGAATGCTGGCCAGGTTTTGCGTGAAGGCCGAGCGGGGCAGCACGTCGGTGGCGCCAGCCGCTTTGGCTTGTTCGGCAAGATCACGCTGCACATGGGACAAAAATGAAACGACAGGCAATCCCTGGTGCGTTGTACGAAGGTGGGCAATCGTGCCCATGGGATCGTTTTTGGAGTTGAGGTCAATAATGACGAGTTTGGTGGGAGGCTCAAGCATAGTGGCGAGGACCTCGGCGTTGCCAGCCACTTTAAAATCGACGCCGACGTGCTTGGCGGTCTCGGCAATCTTCATCTGAAAGAAGAGGTCATCGATTAACGCTACGACTCTACCCATTGATCCTCCCAACGAAATTCATAACGGCTCGCGGTTCTATTGCGTCTAAGGCAAAAGGACTTAGAATGAGCGTGCCCTCGGGAGGTTCGTGATGCAACCCCTTTCTCCGGCTCCCATCCATGCGCCTATTTCGATGCTGGAAAAGACGCCCGGGCTTCTTGAACTGCTGCTGCGAGACGTTTCAGCGGAAGTGCTGGAATGGAAGCCTGGGCCGGAGCGGTGGTCTATTGCCGAGGTGCTGGGGCACATGGTGATGATTGAGAAGCTGTATGAGCAGCGGGCACGCGTCATCGTATTGGAAGATTCGCCCGTATTGCCGAAATACCAGGCTCCCCAGGGGGAAGTCCCCAAGAAGTCGCTGCGGCAATCCATGGAAGAGTTTGTACCGTTGCGAAGAGCGTTTGTTTTTTATTTGCACTCGATTCCCTCGGCGGCGGCGGGGCGAACCGGCCAACATGCGGAACTTGGCACGGTGTCCCTTTCGCAGATGTTGCACGAACTTGCCAATCACGACTTGGGGCACTTGCGCCAGATTTCCGAGTTGTATCGCGGCTACAGTTTTTACCCACATGCCGGGCCATTCCAGAAATATTCAAATCCGAAACCATGAGCACTCATCCGGAAGACGCGCGAGTGGCCGCGGCCCATCCGCTGGAAGTTACGATGTACACGCGGCCGGGTTGCCACTTGTGCGAAGACGCGAAGGCGGTGATTCAGCCGCTCCTGCAAGAATTTAGCGCGACATTGCGTGAAGTGAATATCGATCGCGACAACGAGCTTGGTGAACGGTATAGTTGGGACATTCCGGTTATTTTTGTCGGCGGACGAAAAGCCGCGAAACACCGTGTGGACCCACGGCAATTTCGCCGTCAATTGGAAGAAGCACGTACTCGCGCTGCCGCAGGAGCCGTTCCTAAGGTGGATTGAGTTAGTGATCGCCAGCGGGTTCGTGAGCGCCCACGGTTTTGTCTGGGACATCGCCCGGGCGTCCCTTCACGCGGTCATAGACGCTGAGAGCACTGATCGAGCCTAGCGCCTCGTTATAAAAAGTGGGAACGCCTAGCGCCGTGCGAAGCTCTTCATTGAATTTGCGCAGATTGGCTAGCTGGTTCGCCAAAGCTGGCAACTTCGTGCCATCGTCGGTTAAAAGAAATTTCTGATAACCGGCGTCCCACAGGCGAGTGAACTGGCCCTTCAGCATGATGGTGGGGAGAATCGTCATTTGGAACCGGCCGTCGGGATTCTGGCGGAATTCCGCGCCCGATCCGTATTTTTCCACGCGCACCACTCCGCGCGTGCTGCCGACGGAGAAGCCCATAGCTGCAAGGCTGTCCATGGCTTTCTTTTCGAACCGCTCGTTCACGTTCCACATGGTGCTCACAGCGTAAACAATCTGGCGCTAAGTGTAAAGCTCTGGAGGCAATGTGGATTTTCTGGCTCGGTGGATTCACTCTACGATGAGCCGGGAGAACGCCGGTTCTTTTCTGCAACGAGTTCGGCGCGTAAGATGGAAGGAAGGATATCTTCCATGGCAACAAAAGCAACGGTTTCGAGCGGGGATGCTGCGGCAACCAGCCTGACAAACGAAGAGATTCTGCGCTATAGCCGGCACCTGATCATGCCGGAAGTGGGCATGGAGGGCCAACTCAAACTTAAGGCGGCGCGAGTGCTGCTGATTGGTTCGGGAGGCCTGGGTGCGCCGCTGGGACTATATCTGACAGCGGCTGGCGTGGGGCACATCGGCCTGGTCGATTTCGATGTGGTGGACTTCACGAATTTGCAGCGACAGGTTACGTTTGGCACAAGTGACGTAGGCAGACCGAAAGCGGAAGCGGCGAAGGCGCGGTTGACGAACCTGAATCCCGATGTGCAGATTGCCACGTACGAGACCAAGCTCACCAGCGAAAATGCGCTCGAATTATTCCGCGATTACGACATCATTGTCGACGGCACAGACAACTTTCCGACGCGTTACCTGGTGAATGATGCCTGCATTCTGCTAGGGAAACCAAACGTCTATGGGTCGATCTTCCGATTCGAAGGCCAGGTGACGGTTTTCGGGATGCCCGACGGACCGTGCTATCGATGTTTGTATCCGGAGCCGCCTCCACCCGGGCTGGTGCCTTCGTGCGCCGAAGGAGGGGTGCTGGGCGTGCTGCCCGGCATCATCGGTTCGCTGCAAGCGCTGGAGACGATCAAGCTGATCATCGGGAGAGGGGCATCGCTCGCAGGCCGGTTACTGCTATTCGACGCGCTGTTGATGAAATTCCGGGAATTGAAGTTGCGCAAGAATTCCCATTGCCCGTTGTGCGGGACCCCCCGCAAGATCCAGCAACTTATCGATTACAACGAATTCTGCGGCATTCGCGGTGAAGAAGAACCGGAAGGCGATTTGCAGGTTCCCGAGATTACCGCCCGTGAATTGAAAGAACGCTTGGATCAGGGCGACGACATTTTTATTTTGGACGTTCGAGAGCCGCACGAATACCAGATCTGCAATTTGAAGGGCCATTTGATTCCGCTTGGAGAGTTGCCGCGACGCGTGCATGAATTGGATTCCGCGCGGGAAATTGTGGCGCATTGCAAGAGCGGAAAACGTTCGGCGCAGGCCGTGGATTTCTTACGTCAAGCCGGCTTCCGCAAGATTTACAATTTGCGCGGCGGGATACTTTCCTGGTCCACCGAGGTGGATCGTTCAGTGCCGCGTTATTAGGAAGATTCTGGAACGGATTTTGCGCTCCTTGTATTCAGGCGCGACGCCCGTTATCTTGTAACCTCACGCAAAGCAAGCGACCGATATTTCACGGAGGGATTCGTGCCAGGAACCAAACTGACGATTTTTAGCAATGGTCCGATTCGCATTGAAGGCGATTTTGAGATTGTGGATCAGGAAGGCAAGCAATTCGGACTGGCAGGGCGAACCGTGGTGACCGTCTGCCGTTGTAGTCACTCAGCGAACCTGCCCTTCTGTGACGGTAGCCACAAGCGCCAGAATTTCACCAGCCCGATCAGTGCGCGAGACCTACCGCCACCCGCCCCGAAGGTCTGAACAAGTGGTTCATACCAAGATGAGACAGTCTCAGGATGAGACGAAGTACAGGTTTGTGACAGTCTTGCTCAAAAGCCTGCTAACTAACTGGATACAAGAGCGATAGTGTTTCAATAAAGAACGGCCTGGGAGCCGTTCTGCGTCTCGCCTCTGTCTCACCCGTTGGCGAGCGCTCAAAGCCCCCGCCTAACCTACTCAATATAGGACAATTATCGAGTGTGACGGAATGCCCGAAAAGGGCACATACGTGCTTTCCCTTGTGTTGCCGGTTTTCCCCGGCGATTGGGGGATGTTTTGGGGGATTGGGCAACAATCACCGGGTTTCTCCGAAAGGACCGAGGCAGGCTGCCTGTTATCGGCTACAGCTTGTTTCTGGCGCTGGTGTTTGGCGGGGCCCTCTACTCGCGATTTGTCCACGTTGTGGGTTCTCCCACCACTTATCTCTACCTGGAAGTAGGCGGTTCCCTCCTTTGCTTCTGTTACGCAGCCAACGCGCTGGTTCGCTTCCGTGGAACGCATGATCGCATCGCGCTGATTCTCGCATTTGGGTTCGTGCTATCGGGGATGATCGAGACGATTGGCTACTTTGGTCTGAATAATCTCCTGCGTTCTGGCCAGACTGCGCTGTCGCATGTCCCGATGGGATGGATGGTGGGGCGAACGCTGCTGGCGGTATTGCTTCTGGCCGCCCTCGCGGTGGAGCGGTTTTTGCCGACATCACGCCAGCCGAGCCGCGAAACAGCCGGAGCGCTGTTCGTGGTTGCCGGCGCGGCGTACATCACGAGCGCTGCATTCATTGCTGCTCCGGCCACTCCGATTGCCAAGTACGGCGCATTTTTCTCGCGCCCATGGGAACTCCTTCCCGGGGCACTTTTCGCGTTGGCCGCTCTTTTCTTCTACAAACGCTATCGCGAGCAGCAGAAAAGCGACAGCGAGGCGTTCGTCTACGACTATTCGCTTTTCCTGGTGGCCCTGCTGAATACCGCATGCCACTTGGCCGCTCTTTTTTCTCAGCGCATGTTTGATGGTCCCTTCTTCATCGCGGAACTCAGCAAAGTGGCCGGCTACACCGTCATGCTGATTGGGGCGTTGGTCGACCAGGCCCGGCTCTTCGATCAGGTGCGTTCGCTGGCGATCAGCGATCCGCTTACTGGGCTTGCAAATTACCGGCGGCTGATTGCCGTGATCGAATCGGAACTCGATCGTTCGCGACGGACTCACCGGCCTTTCAGCATCGTGCTGCTCGATATGGATGGTCTGAAAACCATCAATGACCGCTACGGACATCTGGTCGGTAGCCGCGCGCTTGTGCGGCTAGGAAAAATCCTGCGCGTCCATTCGCGCGCGATCGACACGCCGGCGCGCTACGGTGGCGACGAATTTGCCCTGGTTCTGCCGGAAGCTCCCAAGGAAATCGCGGCGCGGGTATCTTCCCGGATCCGCGAGCGCCTTTCCGCCGAGTCCGAAGAGCCGATGCTGAGCGTCAGTGCAGGAATTGCGGCTTTCCCGGAAGATGGCGACACCGCGGAAAAACTACTGGGCGCGGCAGACCGCACTCTTTATCGCATGAAGCATCGTGGGCGCAGCGTGAATTCGATTGCCAGAATTGCGGCGTGCTTATGAGCAGAGCGCGCGTCGAGCCTGAGAGCCGATTTCGTTTCGGTCGGAGTGAGAACCGGATTCCGATGGAGATCCCCGTGGTGTTGGAAGGGCACAGAAAAATTCCCGGAGTGGAAGCCACGTTCACCGAGAACGTGAGTGCCAAAGGAGCGCGCGTGGTGAGCACGCGGCGCTGGGACAAAGGTGCGCCGCTGGTGTTCGCGTCGCGCACGGGAGAGTTTCGTTCTGCCGCTCGAGTAGCGTACTGCCAACCATTGCGTGGCGACGGCTATGCAATCGGGGTGGAGTTTCTCGAACCGGTGGGGCGATGGGTAGTTCAATCTGCGAATTAGCTTGACGGCTTTCGGCGGGCGGATAGGAGGGAACTGCTGGAACAATTCTTAGGGAATTTAGTTACTGCGCAAGCAAAGCGCTGGACGGGTCGAGAAGGAGCCGTTCGGCGCTTTTGCTATTTCAGGAACGGAAAATTCCGCGTTTGGCCTCGCCACCACTTCCGCAGAATTAAAGATCCGACAGAGCCAGCTGAGTATCGGCATCTTTCCAGGCAACAGCCAATTGGCTTTCCACCCAGGTAGCATCGGAAGTTTTTTGCTGGGCTAGCAAGGATTCTCTCAGCCCGTAGAGAGAACGGGGATTGCGCGGGTTGCGCAACAGGTCCTCTCGAAAAACCTGTTCGGACTGGTCTGGTTTACTTGCGGCCAGCAGTGCGGCGCCAAGAGATTCGCGCACAGGATAATACCAATCGGCCGGTTCGTCGTAGCGCAAAGCATCCTGCAGCTGGACGGCCTTTTGAAAATGGGAGACAGCCACTTCTTTTTGGCCTTTGGCGAGGGCGATGCGCGCGTCGATCACGTGAGAAGCCACGGCGAGAACGTCTTGTGCGTGATTCATTTCGCCGAACATAGCTTCGGGCGAGAAGGCCAACCGTTCCGCCTCAAATAATGTTTGTTCCTGTTCTGCGTTTTCCGTTTTGCCGATAGCGGCAAAGGCCGCCGCACGCGAATACCTCCACAAGGCGTGCGTCCCGGGGAGTTCTTTCATGGGTTCGGGCCGAGCCAGCACTGCTTGCCATTTCGCAAAGCGCGTGTCGACCCAAATGGGCGATGAGAAAAATCCGTCGAGCATCGGCATCATTTTGGCGTGAGGCAGCAGGCGCGCGGTCATCTCATCGGCGGCCTTTTTGGCCTGCGCATAGTTGCCGGCCATGCTAGCGGCCATAGCGAGAAAGTGTTCGTTATGGCTGTGGTACATGAGGTCGTACATGCTGCCGACTTGTCCGGTTTTATCCGCGTAGTCTTGATCGGCCTTTGCGGCGAGTTCGTTGCTCTTCGCAGCGGCAGAATAGAAGCCGGTGCGCTCGTAAATGTGCGCAGGCATATGGACCAAGTGTCCTGCCTGCGGAACCATGGCGTCCAGCCGATGGGCGCTGGGCAAAGCGCGCTCCGGGTTCGGAGAAGCTTCTACCGCGTGAATGTAGTAGTGATTCGCGCCAACATGATTTGGATTGCGCGCGAGAACCGACTCGAGAATTCGTACGATTTCGTCAGTGTTCTCCGCCGGCTTTCCGTCATTGCTCCAAAGCCTCCAGGGATTCAGGTCCATGAGGCTTTCCGCGTAGAGGGTTGCGGCGTTGAGGTCGTCGGGATATTGGGAGGCGAGGGATTTCATGGCGGCAACGTAATCGCGAGCGAGTTGTTGGTAATCGGGCTTCGCATTGCTGGAAAAACGCGCGGCTAGAGCATTGGTATAGTCGCGTTCGATTTGGGGAGCTTGTTCCGCCAGTTTCTTGGCTTTTTGCATGGTTTCGAAGGCAAGTTTTTCGCGATCCGCGTCGACGTCCGCGTTGTAATTAGGCCCCACGGCCATCGCGATTCCCCATAGCGGCATGGGAGACGCTGGGTCCAGTTCAGCCGAGCGTTGAAAGGAGCGTGCGGCTTCTTCATGGTTGAAACCGTACAGCAGCGTCATTCCCTGATCGAAGTAATCCTGTGCCTCGGGGCTTTTCGTCGCGATTGGATGGTGATGGCGGCCGACAGCGGTCATAGACAGTCCTGCGGGCTTGGCCGGAATATTTTGTTCTTGCGCGTAAATCAGGGGCGCGAAGGAGAAGAGAATCAATGGAATCGATCGGAAAATCGCAAGCATCAGGGTTTGCCGCTCCTTGATTTGGAATTTCCAGAAGGCTAAAACCGCCCGGCCGGGGAAATTGGGCGGAGTTTACCCCAGAAAGCTTGCTGGTGCCATCCTATGCGGTCTATCCGCGGTTTGAATCTCGCTAAAGAAATCCCAGCAATTCTTCATACACCTTTAGCGTGCCTTGCACCATGTGTTCGGCGCTGAAGTTATCGGCGACGCGAGTACGCGCCGCTTGGCCTAATGCTTGTGCGAATTGCGAATCGCTCAGAATTCGTTTTATCGCTGAAGCAATTTCGGGCACATCGGGGCCAGAGACCAAAAGTCCGTTTTTTTCATTCTCAATAATTTCGGTGAGTGCGCCGCGCGCGAAGGCGATAGAGGGTATTTCGTAGGCCATGGCGGCGAGAAGCGAATTGTTGAACGCTTCAAAAAAAGATGGCAGCAGAAAAACGTCTAAGGCGGCATAAACAGACTCGACGTCTTTGACGAAGCCGGGGAAGAGTACGGCATTCGAGAGCTTGAGCTCTACCGCGAGTTTTTCGAGCGCGGGCCGTGAAGACCCGTCGCCCGCAAGAATGAGCCGGGCATCGGGGAAATCCTTGCGTACATCCGCTAACGCGCGGATGAGCCATTCCTGCCCTTTATCCGGCAACAAAACACCCACGCAGCCGAGGAGAGGAGCGTTCTCAGGAATGCCCCAACGCTGACGCGCCTGGACGCGTTGGGCGACTGTAAGGGTCGCGGGGATTTGCGCGCCTTCGTGCACGATGCGAAGCTTATGGGCCTCCGCGCCTGATGCTACCGCTTGATCAGCCACCCATTGAGAATTGGCGAGGATACAATCGGCCCTTCGATAACGGCTCTGCGCGATCCAGCCTTTCGCGAGCGGGTAGCCCACGCGACGAGACACGACAAATGGCAATTTATGCTTGCCCAGGCCCAACCACGCCGCTGTGACCGCGTGAGCTTCGTTGGCGTGAAGCAAGTCAATCCGGCCTTCGGCGAGAATCGACCGGATCTTCGCCGCAGCGGACAAGCGAGTCATACGGCGCGAGACGCTGTGAACGTAAATACCAGTTTTCTTTGCGCGGTGACTGAGTGAAGACCCGTGAGTGGCCACCAGTTCCGCGGCGTGGCCTCGTTCATAGAGGCCTTGCAGCAGCAGCAGCGCCTGATTCTGGCCGCCGCGCCATTGCGTTTCAAGATCGACAATGAGGGGAATCACGTGGCACCACAATTTCTGGATTGCTGTTCCGCTTCAACCAGTCTTCCCAATTTCTTGAATTTCAGCCGCACGCCGCGGGCGGCCATCTGTGCGATGAGCGCTCCGCGATAGCCATCGAGAAATCCGGCACCTAGAACAAAATGATGAAACCAACTCCAGGGAGCCGCCAGCCACATCGCCGCGCGCCAGTTGCGACGGCCTTGATCAAACAGCTCCTGTGCGATGGTGGTGGTGTACTTTTCGAGCTTGGCCTGATGCTCCGAAAAAGTACGAATCGTGTAGTGAAGCAAGTCGCCCTGCAAGCGGCCGATGGGGCCGTTGTAGTGGATCGCGGAGTGAATGGCGCCCGTAAAGGCGGCCTTGTCGCGACGGTACACGCGGCGCTGCCAGTCTGGATACCATCGGGAGTGATGAATCCACGCGCCGAGATACCAGGTGAGCCGTGACACTTCATAGACCGCGCATTCTGGATCGCCGCTCTTCCACTGGGCAACAGACTCTTTCAACTCCACACTTAGCTCCTCATCGGCATCCAGAAGGAAAATCCAATCGTGGGCGGCGAGAGACGCAGCATAATTTTTCTGGTCCGCATGGTTGGTGAACGGCCGTATGAATACTTTGGCGCCGAATTCGCGGGCGACTTCCTGTGTGCGATCAACGCTGCCCCCATCCACAACGATGATTTCATCGGCAAGACCTTGAACGGAACGGAGACACCGAGGCAGGTTTTCCTGTTCGTTTTGCGCGACGAGGCAGACACTGAGGCGGTTCACGCGGCGACACCCGCGCCAGTATCTCACAGGGACGGAGAGGGAAAGCAAACCGGGGGTGAGACTTACTTTTTGGCGTGGAAGCTGAGGCGGATGGTGGTGCCGCCAACCCGAAATTCGGCGCCGTCCTGCAGGATTGCGGCGCGGATCCGCTCGTCTTCAAAAAAGGTGCCGTTCGTGGAATCCAGGTCTTTCAAATTGACGAAAGTTTCGCGTACTTCGATGAGGCAGTGATGGCGGGAAACCTCTGGGTCATTCAGGGCGAAATCGGCGCCTTTACGGCCGATGATGCTGCGGGCTTTCGCCAACGTCAGAGACTGGCCGATTTGGGGACCGGTTGTGATCGTAAGGACGGCTGCTACTCCGGGCGGTGCCTCCGGGTTGTCTTCCACGGCGGGAGCATTTAAGCGGGCGGTGGCCGCATCAGCGCGAGCGAAAGAAGGCATGGGAGAGATGACGACGGTCTCGTCGGCGCGGCGCTTCACTTCCACGATAGTGGTTTTGCCACATTTGGTGCAGCGAAACTGAACCTTGGCGTGCTTGGCCAGGACGGCATCGTTCAGCAGATGCTGCTGCCCGCAATGAATGCAGCCCGCTTGCATACATTAAAGCTACCACGTAGGGGAAGAGGGTTGACTGTCCCGTCGGGCAGGGATGCGACAAGGGTTACTTGCCGCGGCTTCGGCGGTGTTCTGTTACCTGTGCTAGCATAAAAGATTCCACTTAGTGCAGGAGAATGCTCGTGACCGAACATATTTCGCGCAAAGAACTGAAACAGGACAAGGTCCGGGAGACATTCGAACACGGTGCCGAGGCGCTGCTCTCGCACACGCGATTGGCCTCGATCGCGGTTTTGCTGCTGATTTTGGCGGCTTCCGGGTATTTGGGATGGAAGTTCTACAGCGAGCGGCAAACTTCGCAGGCGCAAATCGCCCTGGACGATGCCATGAAAATCTTTAATGCGCCCATCGCGCAGCCGGGCCAGCCAACGCTACCCGGTGAGGTCACCTATCCGGACGCTGCAAAGCGCGCTCAGGATGCTCAGCCAAAGCTGGAGGTCGTGGCCAACCAATATCCTCGGACGAACCCGGGGAAACTGGCACGCTACTATTCGGCCCTGTGCCTGATGGATATGGATAAGCTGAATCAGGCGTCCGAGGAGCTAAAAAGGCTGAACGCCGGGTCCGATAAGGAACTCGCTGCGCTGGGCAAATATCAGGCGGCGTTAATCGCAGAGCGCAGCGGCAAGACCGACGAGGCTATAAAAACACTGCAATCTCTGACCGGTGCGGGATCTGTGTTGGTGCCGAAGCCGATGGTTCTGCTTGAACTTGCCGGCATCTACAGCCAGACGGACCGGAAGCAGGCCACGGCGGTGTACGAGCAATTGAAGAAGGACTATCCGAACACGCCAGTTGCCGATGAAGCGGATCGCGGATTAGAACTGCTCGCTCCGAATTCCTGAGGAAGCGACTCGGCAGATCAGAAATTGCTGGAGGCTTCGGCTATCGAAACGTATCCAGCTTTGGCCCCTTGGGCGATGCGAGTCGAGGACTCTCTCGGGCGGCGCTACCCTGAACCCCCGCACTCCTACCGCAGCGAATATGCCCGCGATCGAGACCGTGTTGTTCATGCGCGGGCGTTCCGCCGGTTAGAGGCTAAGACCCAGGTTTTCACCTCGCGGTACTCCGATCATTTCCGTAACCGGTTGACGCATACGCTGGAAGTTTCTCAGATTGGGCGCACAGTCGCGCTGGCGTTGGCTCTCAACTCGGAGCTAGTCGAGACTCTCGCGCTGGTTCACGATATCGGCCATCCTCCGTTTGGACATGCGGGCGAAAGAAAGTTAAATGAATTGATGCGCGCGCACGGCGGCCGGTTTAATCACAATCTGCATGCCTTGCGGATTGTAGAGCAGTTCGAGCATCGCTACCTGGAGTTTCCCGGACTCAATCTGACGTTTGAGGTGCGCGAGGGCATCGTCAAGCATTCGCGCGATTACGATCCGGCGGAATTTCCCGATCTGGCGGAATACCGGTTGGCGCTTCGACCGCCCCTGGAATCTCAGTTGATCGATTGGGTTGACGAGATTGCATACAACACGGCAGACCTGGATGATGCGCTGGAAGCGAATCTTCTCGATCTGGATTCGCTATGCCGGAAAGCGCCGTTTTTCGGGGACATGTACGCGAGAGTCGACGCGAAGTACCCGGCCGCCCAAACGAAACTGAAATTTAGCGAGGTATTACGGCACGTCGTCGATCGACTGGTGACCGATCTTATCGAGCACACGCAACGCCGCGTGCAGGAGGCTGGCGTGAAGGCTGCCGAAGACATCCGGAACGCGCCGGCTCGTTTGGCAGGCTTCAGTGAAGCCGGCAGCTCGCAAAACAGGGCATTGAAGAAATTTCTATTTGCCCATGTTTACAATCATCCGTCGATCACCGAAGACAGTGAACGCTCGGTCCGATGCCTGGAAGGTCTTTTTAACTATTACGTGCAGACACCTCGTTCCATGCCGGAAACGCATGAGCTTATGACCGCGGACACACCCCGTTATGTGGTGGCCTGTGATTATATAGCCGGCATGACTGACCAGTTTTTGCTGCGCCAGCATCAAGAGTGCGTGGGCGGCTCTGCTGCTGAGATTCCTTCTATCGGACGGGCGCAACGGCTAGAATGATGCAACCCCCCGGAGTTGGATCCATGACGATTCGCCGATTGCCATTGTTTTTACTTCTCGCCAGTCTATGTCTCGCAGCAGCGCGGACCCCCGCGCAACTACCCGGCCTGGGCGCTTCCCCGACCACTGCGTCGCAACAGCCCGCGGTGCCACCGGACCCGCTTGGTCGCGAATCTCCGCGCGGTTGTCTGCTGGGATTCATTAAGGCGGCGCAGGATGAGAAGTACGCGGTGGCAATCCAATACTTTCAGCCACCAGGATTGCGACGCCACGTTTCGGAAGAGGACGACGAGGGGATTGCGGAACAGCTCCTAACGATTCTGAATCAGAAATTTTCGGGCCCGTTGGATTTCGTGAGCCGTGATCCGCAAGGCCGCTTGGATGACGGATTACCGCCAAACGAAGAAAAACTGAGCAGCAGCATAGGAACCGAGGACGCCTTTCCCATCCTCCTGGTGCGGCTCGAAGACGAACAGGGTCGAAAACTGTGGTACTTCTCGCGCGCAACGTTGGAGTCAGTACCCAAGGTGTACGACACGCTAGCGTTCCCGGAACTTGAAAAGAAAATCCCAGGGTATTTGGTGGAGCACCGGTTTCTGTCGGTTCCGATCTGGCAGTGGCTGGCGATTGTGCTTTTCATTCCGTTGTCGTTCGTTATCGCGCGGCTGATAACCCTGGGTTTTGAATATGGGCTGCGGTCCTGGAGGCGGGCGCGGCACCTGCCGATGCCTGCCGCGGAGCCTCTAAGAAGAATCGGCCCCCTCACGTTTATGATCGCGCTGCTCATTCACTATAAAGGGGTGGCGTATATAGGGGCTTCGCTGTTGTACCGGTTTTACTATCGCCGGCTGATTTGGATATTTCTGGCTATTTCTTTCTATTGGTTGTTAACCCGTGTTACGAGAGCGATCTCGAAACGTATAGGCGTAAGCCTGTCGAGTCGCGGTATGTACGCCGAACGCTCGATTGTTTCTCTGGTCAGGCGTTTTGTAGAAGTAAGTATCTTTATTCTGGTCACGCTGGGAGTGCTGCACGGGCTGGGCTTCGATGTCAGCGCGGCGCTTGCGGGGGTCGGGATCGGCACACTCGCACTCGGCCTTGGTGCTCAGAAGACCTTCGAAAACATGTTCGGTGGAGTTTCCGTATTGTTCGACAAGGTCGTTCAGGTAGGCGACACATGCAAGGTAAACAATCAGACCGGAGTGGTGGAAGACATCGGGCTTCGTTCAACCCGCTTGCGGACCCCGGAGCGAACGCTGCTCTCCATCCCGAATGGCACAATGGCCACTGCGGTGATCGAAAATTTGCGTTTCCGCGACAAGTTCCTTTGCCAGCAGACCATCCGTCTTCGTTATGATCTCTCGCCGGATCACGTCCGGTTTGTCCTGGGAGAAATTCGCCAGATCCTGCTGGAGAATCCGAAAGTGGAGGACTCCACGGCGCGTGCAAGGTTCGTTCGCTTTGCCGACTACGCGTTGGAGGTGGAGATTTTCTGTTACATCGTGGAAAGTGACTATTCCGCTTATCTGGCGGTGCAGGAAACGGTGTTCCTGTCGATCATGGATGCGCTGGAAAAGGCCGGGGTGGTTGTGGCGTTGCCGACGCAGACGACATTCGTAAATCAAGATTCGTGGATCGATCCGGAAAAAGCGAAAGCAGCAAAGAGCGCTATCGAGAAGATACGCGATCCGGGTGTGCCTGGTCCGCGAATACTCCCACCGAAATCGTAGGGACCGTGCCCTAAGGCGGACACCAACGAACTACTGTGCAAAGGTGTTGCACGAGGAGATCGATCCGGAACTGAGGCCGCGATTGAACCAATCCATGCGTTGCTGGGAGCTGCCGTGTGTAAACGTTTCCGGCTGAATGCGTCCACGAGTCATCTGCTGAATATGGTCATCGCCAACTGCTGCCGCGGCGCCCAACGCGGATTGCACGTCGCCCTGTTCCAGTAAGCCCCGCTGCTGCGTGGAATGCGCCCATACTCCCGCCAGACAATCCGCTTGCAATTCCATTTGTACGGAAACGGCGTTCGCGGAGCCGGGATTCTGCCGCTGGAACTGGCGTACCTTGCTCTCTATGCCGGTGAGTTTCTGGACGTGATGACCCACTTCGTGAGCGAGGACGTAAGCTTGCGCAAATTCCCCGGGAGCGCCGAATCTGCGTTTCAGCTCGTCGTAAAAAGAAAGGTCGATGTAAACCTTCTCATCGCCCGGGCAGTAAAAGGGACCGGTGGCGGATTCCGCCCCGCCACACGCGGAGTTCGTAGAATCGCGAAAGAGCACGAGCTTGGCGTGACGATAGGGCGTGCCAGCCTGTTGGGGCAGGAGCTGTTCCCAAGTTTTTTGGGTGTCGTCGAGGACGAAGGAAACAAATTGAACCAATGGCTTTTCCGCCTCGTCCCTCGCGGGGTCGGGTGTGCTGACGGCCGCCGAACCCGAGGAACCGGCGCTACCGCCTCCCAGCAGCGCGAAAAAGTTTTGCTTAAAGACGAGGCTGAGGACGAAAAGAATCAGCAGGCCACCAAGTCCGAGGCGCATGCCTCCAAAACCGCCACCGCCTCCTCCACCACCCTGATCTCGACGATCCTCGATGTCTCCGCTAACTCCGCCGGGTGTCCAACGCATAACAGATTCTCCTTACGGCCAATAACTGGAAATCACGCAGTGCTTCCGAGGCTAGGTTTGGGGCGGAACGACGCAGCCAAAATCCTAGCACCCTTCCGTGCCAATGAAATGAACATTCTTGATCGCTCGAAAAGTGAGGTTATCTAGACAAGGGCTAGCGTGCATCCAACTAAATGCCGTACCCTCTATGACTATGGCATCCGCTACCGAATAGCAAAACATCGCGTTAGAATGCATGGAATGATGTCCCCGACCACTGCCAATAGCGAACGGAGAAAAAACCAGCGGAAGCGTCCGCCCAGCCTCATTTACGTGGAATTGAGTGCGACCAATGGCGGCATGATGCGTGACCTCTCCGAAGAAGGTTTCGCCCTGCGTGCGATGATGCCCCTGCGTCCCGGCGAACGTACCTCGTTCTCCTTTCTCCTGAATGAGTCAATGCGCATTGAGGGTGAAGGAGAAACGATTTGGGTGGAAGACAAAGGACGCCTCGCGGGCATTCGATTTACGGAGCTTCCTCCTGAGGCCAGCAAAGAGATTCGGGGATGGCTGAACGGTGTCTCCGACGCGCCGGAAAGTAAAGAGTCTGAGGAGGAGCCGGTTGCTCCCGCCGCGCAAACGTTCGATCAGTTGCGTGAAGAGTTGCATTCCGCACCGCCGCGTGGAGAGTCGGCGAAGCCCGGCAAGCCAAGGTGGCCCATTCCGCCGGCAGGTTCTCCAACAGTGCCGTTGCAGAACGAAGCACCCGAAGAGAACGCGGGCGCAGAATTACCCGAGATACATGTGCCGAGTTCACCGAAGCCCGTTCCGGCAGAAGAACCGAAGCATTCCGTCGAGCCCATTCCATTTCCCATTCCCACGCTGCCGGACTTTTCGCCGAATCGGGATAATGCCGGAAGCTTTTTTGAATCGACTTCGGCCAGTCGCGAACCGGCCGGCAGAGATGCGCATTCCCGACGAGGTTCCGGGCATGTCCCATTGCCCACGTTTTCGGAAGAGGGCGAGGTATCCAGGCCGCCGGCGGAATTGCCGGACATTTCCAAGATCTTGATGCAGCCTTCGAGAAAAGCGGCGGAACATGGGGCGCGCCCGCCAGTGCTTGAGCCGCTCGACGGGCCGGGACAGATGCGCGGAGGGTTTGCAGAACCCAAGCGAAGGGGATTCACGCTATCGCGGGCGGTGCTGACCATGTTCGTGCTCGCGTGCGTGGTGGCTTCCGCTGTTTATCACGAGACGCTTGGGCAGGGTCTGATTTGGCTGGGCAATCAGATGGGTGGCTCTACGGTGAGCGTTCCCGCCACCACCTCGCCGGCTGTGCCAAACCCCGAAACTTCGAATCCGGAAGCTGCGGTGCCCGTTACAAAGCCCTCAGATTCTCTGGCAGCAGCACAGAATCCAGGAACGTCCGAAGCCAAGCAAGACAATCCGAACAGCGAGACCGCTCATCCGAGCAACAATCCGGCAGCAGTGCCGGCCGTTACTTCGAACCCGCCACCGCCGGTTACACCGCTTTCTGAAATTGCTAATCCCGCAACGTCGGAATCGAGCCCGGAGTCTGGTCTGACGGAGTACGCCAAAGCGCAGCAGTTGTTGCACGGGAAAAACGGAGTCACAGATCCGTCGGAAGCCGTGCGCTTGCTTTGGATTTCAGTGGAGAAAGGCAATCCCAGCGCGGAACTGACGCTTGCCGAACTCTACTGGCACGGAGAAGGAGTTGCCCGCAACTGTGATCAGACGCGGATCCTGCTGAGCGCTGCCGCGCGTAAGGGCAATGCCGACGCACAGAAGCGATTGCAGCAATTCGAGCGAGAAGGCTGCGAATAAGTTCATTCCCTTCGATGGCAGAATTGTAAGAGAATAAGCGCGACGGAAGAACCAATTCCCGTAGGTGTGGAGGCCGATTGTGTTCTGTTCCAAATGCGGTGGTGCGCTCGCAGCAGATACGACGTTTTGTCAGTCCTGCGGTAATCCCGTTGTTCGAAGCTCATTTGCGCCCCCTGCCGCCGTGGCAGTTTCTCCGCACGCCGGTGTGGGAGCGATTGCCTATGCGACAAACGTAACGTACGCGGGATTCTGGTTACGGCTGGTTGCGCATTTAGTAGATGGAGTAATCGTGGGCGCCGCGATGCTCATCCTGGTTGTGCCCCTGTTCTTTCTTATGGGCGGAGTTGCGCTGTTTTCGTCGTTTCCGAGAGAAGTGGGGGAACATCCCGACCCTGCGCAAATCGGAGCGCTGCTTTCTCTCGTCTTTGTATTGGCGGGTGTGGCGATCCTTGGCCAATGGCTCTATTTTGCCTACCTGGAAAGCGGGGAGAAGCAAGGGACTTGGGGCAAGCAGATGTTGGGGATTTATGTAACGGACCTGACGGGAAACCGAATTTCGTTTGGGCGCGCCAGCGGACGATTTTTCGCCAAGATCATCAGCGGGCTGATTCCGCTGGGCATAGGCTACATCATGGCGGGCATTACGGAGCGGAAACAGGCGCTCCACGACATGATCGCGAGCTGCCTGGTGTTGCGGCACTAAGAGAACGCAGTTACTTTTTGCGGATAACTTTGTCTTTCTTGAGTTGGTTTACGAGCGCTTCGGCGTAGCCTTTTCCCAATTTTTCAAAGTCCTTCGAATAGATGGTGTCGGTTTCACCGCTCCAAACCAGCCGCTCGTCCTTGGTGCTGTACAGATTGAATTCCACGCGCACGACAATATTTTCCTTGGTATAGGAGCTGGTCGGATAGAAATCCCCATAGGCCATATTCCAGTAGGGCCAAAACGCGTAATAGCCTGGAGGCGGCACGTAGATTCCTCCAGTAATGACTTCCCCGGTTTCCTTGCGTACCGTCTTCGGGCGAACGACGAGCACGCTATCGAGCGAGCTCTCCTTGATGCGCTGCTTGAGTTCACCCTCCATCATTTCGTTTCTGGGGGGTAGAACCATGTAGCTCTGCACGCCTTCGACGCCATATTTGGCGAGGAGCTTTTTCATTTGATCTTCAAATTCCTGGCGAATCAAATAATTCTCGCCAATGCTGACCACCAGCATCTTGTGGAACTGCGGCATGGGAACGCCCGTGAGCACCCATCGATGGACAATTTTCGTGCTGGCAAGCAGAGGAAGAACGGCCAAACAGAGGATCGTGATTAGTGCACCGGTACGAAAATACAATTTCATTCGACAAGCTCCGACGAATCAAGTTGACCGCATGTTATCACGCTTCCACCAAGCTAACGCACCCACGCTCTCGCCACTGGCGCAGCTCAAGCGGAGATTGACGCGGCCTTGGCGCGCAATTTACGATGAGGACCAAGCGAGGCGAACACATGAAACGAAGAGAGTTCTTGGCAAGCGGCGCTGCGGTCGCGTTTTTGGGCGCGTTGCCGGCCGGGGCGGCAGATGTGAAGCAATTCAAACTGGGCGTCATCACCGACGAAATCACGCAAAATTTCGAACAAGCGCTGTTGTGCGTGAAAGGTTTCGGTCTGGAACGGGTGGAGTTGCGTTTCGTCTGGGACAAGTATGTGACGGATTTTACGGCCGACGACGTGAAGCGTGCCAAAGACCTGTTAGCGAAGCATGGCATGAAAGTATCGGTATTGGATTCTCCTTACTTCAAAACCCTGCTCCCCGGCACGGAGTCAAAATTCGCCGAAGGGAAGCCCGATCCCTTGCAGAGCGGATTTTCTCAGCAGAACGCGATCCTGGAGCGCGCGATTGCCCGTGCCAAGGATTTCGGAACGGACAAAGTGCGGATTTTTTCATTTTTGCGGGTGGCTCAGCCAAAAACAGTTTTTGATCGCGTGGCCAAAGAACTTGAACGGACCGCCGGGATTGCGCAACGCGAGGGAGTTCGTTTGGTGCTGGAGAACGAATCTTCCTGCAATGTGGCTACCGGCGCGGAAGGCGCCGCGATGTTGAACGCGGTGAAGTCGCCGGCACTGGGAATGAACTGGGATCCTGGAAACGCCTACGATGCGGGCGAGACGCCATTCCCGAACGGCTACGATTTGCTGGACAAGAAGCGCATATGGCACATGCATTTGAAAGATGCGGCGCCGGGCGCAAAAGTCGGAACGAGTCGATGGACGCCGATTGGCAGCGGGAAGATTGATTTTGTCGGGCAATTTCGGGCGCTAATCAAGAACGATTATGAAGGGACGATGTCGCTGGAGACGCATTATCTGAATGCGGCGAAGAATAAAGAAGAGTCGAGCCGGGAATCGATGGAAGGACTGCTGAAGGTGATTCGCGAGGCTTGATGCGCCTTGGGTTCGTCTCGCTAGAGAATTGCGGCCTACACTATCAACCGAAGAGGGATCCCTCGCTTCGCTCGGGATGACGGGGTCTGAGGTCCGGTGCACTCGTGAGCTACAGTTCGCGGCGCTTCATCAGGTTCACGGCGTGGTCGCAGGCGCGAGCCGTCAACGCCATGTAGGTGAGCGACGGATTCACGCAGGCCGACGAAGTCATGCACGCACCGTCGGTCATGAAGAGGTTCTTAATGTCGTGTGACTGATTCCAGGGGTTAAGCACCGAGTTTTTCGGATCATGGCCCATGCGCGCGGTGCCCATTTCGTGGTTCGAGAATCCCGGCGGGTCGTCATCGGTGTAAGGTTCGATGTCGCGGGCCCCAGCGGCGGATAGCATCTCGGCAGCGGACATGGCCATATCCTTGCGAATCGCCAATTCGTTTTCACCGAAGGCGCAATGAAATTTCAGGCTGGGGACGCCCCAAGCGTCTACCGTGTTCTTGTCGATTTCCACAAAATTTGCGTGATTGGGCAAACACTCGCCATAACCTTCGAAGGCGAACTGCCAGGGACCAGGCTGGCTGATCTTGCTTTTGAATCCGGCGCCGAAAGCGACATCGCTCACGCCACGATCCCAACTTTGCTGTTCACCCTCTGCTTGCAGCCCATAACCGCGCAGAAATGAGGAACGCTGGCCGTTAAGATTCCGAAAACGTGGCAAATATGCGATGTTCGGCCGATTCCCAAAGGAACGATGGTTTTCATAGCCGGGAATGATGGCTTTCGCGCCGCCGCCCTTCACGTGATCCATTAGATTGTGGCCGAGTTCGCCGGAAGAGTTAGCGAGCCCCGAAGGAAATTCGGACGTGGCGGAATTCAGCAGGATGCGAGTGGATTCGAGAGTGGACGCACACAGAAACAAAAGGGATGAATGAAACTCCAGTGCCGAGCGCGTCTGCGAATCAATGACGCGAATCCCGGTGATACGTCGCGAGTTCGCATCAAAGATCAAACTGTGGACCGTGCTGAAGGGGCGGAGCGTGAGCCGTCCGGTTTTTTCCGCTGCCGGAAGCGTGGCATTAACGGTACTGAAGTATGAACGCGTGATGCAACCGCGATGGCAAGGGCCGCAATAGTGGCACGCCGCGCGGCCATTGTGAGTTTGCGTCAAAACCGCAACGCGGCCAATGATGATCTGGCGCTCTTTCCCGAAGTTCTTTGCCACGGCGTCTTTCATAGCAAGCTCGGCGCAGTTCAACTGCATGGGAGGGAGGAATTTGCTGTCCGGCAATTGCGGCAAACCCGCAGGCTCACCAGAAATGCCGATAAAGTCCTCGACATAGTCGTACCAGGGCGCAAGATCGGCGTAACGGATGGGCCAATCGATGGCAATGCCCTCGCGCAGATTGGCCGTGAAATCAAGGTCGCTCCAGCGGTAACACTGCCGGCCCCACACCAGGGAACGGCCGCCAACTTGTCGCCCACGAATCCAGCGAAACGGCTTTGAGGGCTCCGTGGTGTAGGGATGCTCCGTGTCTTTTATGAAGAATTGGGCATTGGTTTCTTCGCACGCGTAGCAAAGGCTTTGTATCGGCTGTTCGCGAAGGAGTTTCTGGCGGTTGCGCATGCCACGGAAGGTCATGTCCCAAGGCGGGATGTGCTCGACATAGTCTTTTTCGGGAACGATGGGGCGACCGGCTTCGAGCAGTAGCGTGCGCAATCCTTTTTCGGTCAATTCCTTGGCCGCCCAGCCGCCGGTCAAACCAGAGCCGATCACAATCGCGTCAAAACTGTTTTGCGTTTGGGGCATTATGAGCCTTTGGTATCTGAGGGAGAAAACGGGATGCAGCCATCAAACCGGCCAGGAATAATCTCTTCGTGGAGTTGCCGAGTGAAACCGGCTTCCGAGGTGAAGTAGCCGTTAAGAGTCAGACGGCGGAACATCAAATAGAAATTATCTTCCGGTTCTGGAGTCGCACCACGGTAACCTCTTGGGCCGTTCGCGAGCGCATTCGTGGCCGCGGCAAGTTCGTCGCCGAGCGCACGCAGGATTTCTGCTTGTTGCGCGGGAGAGGCGTCAACAAAAGTTTTCTGGAACAAATTTTGTGCGCGAGCATCTACGTCCGCGAGGCCGGAAAGGAAGCTGGTTTTTTCCTCAGGCGAAAGCCAGTCAGCTACGATGCGATCGATGAATTCGTCGACGCGCACGTCCTTTGCACCGGGAGTTTCCGTTGCTGGAATTATCAGCTCCGCCAAGGCCGTGACCGTCGCGTCTTGATGGGCGGAGAGGGCTGTGAGAGAACGCGCGGCCGGAAGACCCGAATGAATCTCACGTAGCGCAGCGAGAATTTCGGTGGGAATCGTGGAAAGCGCGGAACTGAGGGCGAGCGTCTTCAGCACTTCACGTCGGTTCAAGATATCCCCCAGCAAAGAATTCAAGCGTATTATACGGAGGACAGAAGAAAAAGGAAAAGGGCGCGTCATTCCGTAGCAAGTTGACTCGCCGAAAATAGGAGAGCCCATGCAAGTAACACGAAGAGAATTTGTGGCTACTGGAGTGGCGACGGCCTTATTGAGTGGACTGTCGTTCGGTGCGGAAGAGCGGCTGCCTCTAGCATTCTCTACCTTGGGCTGCCCAGGCTGGGAGTGGACGAAAATCCTGCAGTTTGCGCAAACGAACGGCTTCGCGGCGATTGAACTTCGGGGAATCATGGGGAATATGGACTTGCCTGCGCGTCCAGAATTTTCTCCGGTGAAGATTGCGGAAACCAAACGACAGGTGGCGGAACACGGGTTGAAGATCTCCGATCTTGGGAGTTCTTCAGAAATGCACACGGCCGATCCCGCCGAGCGCGCCAAGCAATTGGCGGATGGACGACGATTCATCGACCTGGCGTCGGCGCTGGAAGTGCCGTACGTCAGAGTATTTGGGAACCAAATTCGTGGACCGCGCGAGGAAGTCATCGCCCGTGTTGTGGACGGGCTCCACCAGCTTGGCGAATATGCGGGGCCGCGCGGCGTAACGGTCATCCTGGAATCGCACGGCGATTTTGTGGACTCGCCCACGTTAAAGGAAGTGCTGACGCGGGCCGATTCGAAAAACGTGGCGCTCCTATGGGATGCGCACCATACCTTTGTCGATGGCCACGAGACGCCCGAACAAACGGTGGCCGCGCTGGGCCCGTGGATCCGGCACACGCACCTGAAAGACTCGGTGCCCGATGGGAAGGGACGGAAATATGTCCTGACGGGCACCGGTGAGGTTCCGGTTGAGCGGCAAGTGATGGCGCTCCGAGCCATGGGCTATAAGGGTTATTACTGCTTTGAGTGGGAAAAGGTGTGGCATCCCGAGATACAAGAGCCGGAAGTATCGTTTCCCAACTACGTCAGCGTGATGACCAAGTATCTGAAAGAGCCGCTTAAGTCTCCTGCGTGATTCAGGCAGGCGCAGTCGGGTCTTATTCGTACGAGGTGACGTTCGCGAGCAGTGGGCTCGCTTTCCGGAGAAACGCCAATTCCGTCAGCCATAGGACGCCGTGTTTGGGACTGCGGTTCAGTTCCGTAATGTCGAGTAGACGATAGCCAAGCTCATCCATCGTGCGAATCACCTGCCCAACGGAATTCTCAAATGGGCAAATAGCCCCGGCCTCCAGAAGGAATACGTCGGTTTTACCAATCAGGCTGGATGCGCCTTCGATCACCTTAAGGTCGAACCCCTCGGCGTCGATTTTCACCATGTCGGGAACGGGCAAATTGTAAGCCAATCGAATGTCGTCCAGAGTTGTTACATCCACCACGGTTTCCGAACCGACGCGGGTCTGAGGTTGCAATTCGCGCGGCTAGAAAGTGCTGCTGTCGTCGCGGTCAGAGAGATAGAAGCGCCTGGTTCCGGATGTGTCGGCGGCTCCGGCCCCAATCCAGTGAACCTCTTTTCCCGAATCAATCAAGTCTTGGATATGCGCTTTCAGATAGTTTTGGGGTTCGATCAGCACATACGCAGCGTTTGGGAAATAAGAAAGTGCGGTGCGGGTCCAATTTCCGTGATTGGCACCGACATCCAGAACCAGCCGAGGGGAGAACCCAAAGCGCCGCAAGGTGGCGAACAATACGACGGAACCAAAGTCGGGGGCGTGCTCGCTGCTTAGCCTACTGAGGCGTAGCCCGAATGGTTTTAAAACAGATTGGACTAAGGTTTTTACCACCTGAGCCGGAACCTCTTCGAACGATGACTTGATTACACATGTGGGTATGTACTAGCAAGTAATAAAAACGAACGATGTTACGTGCAGGTTAGCACTGCCGGGAATTCCGAAGATCTGTGAGGCGGCGGCCTAGTACTAGGAGGCGTAGCTTATGGATTCGCCGAATTCCCAATCCCGCAAGGGTTCGCTTTCTTGACTTACGGGGGAAGTGCCCAAATAATGGAAAGGCATGAGCGTACGCGCCGGAGGCGCTGAAGATATGTTCCTCGACGTCAAGGATCTTGCCGTGCGCAAAGTGCGCATCCGCAAGACTTACGCTCCTGGTAGTATCGATTACGGAATCAGCGAAGTGAAGCAGGCGGAGCCTCTGGAGGTCACTGCGACCGCCGAGCTGCTGGAAGGCCAGATTCGCATAGCAGGCGAGCTGGAAACCAAGATTGAGATGGTCTGTGCGCGCTGCCTGGAGCCGGTGATCGAGGAGATTCACAGGGATTTTGACTTGTTCTACCAGCCGCTGCCTAAAGGCACCAGGCATGAGGAAGAACGGCTGAAGGACGACGACACGGAGATAGGGTTTTTCGAAGGAGAAGGCTTGTTCCTGGCCGATGTGCTGAAGGAACAGGTACTGCTGTCATTGCCGATGAAAGTAATATGCCAGAGCGATTGCCGCGGGTTGTGCCCCAGTTGCGGGGCCAATCTGAACCACGAAGAGTGCCGTTGTGAGACGCATTCGTCCGATCCGCGCCTGGCTCCCCTCGCGCGACTGAAGCAGGACTGGCTCAAGAAACAATAGATTTTCGGGCCGAAAGCCCATAGAATCCGACCTCAATCGGTCAGGCGTTGTGTGTAGCCGCGAGCGGGGCGAAAATAAGGAGCAGTGTAATGCCAAATCCAAAACGACGACATTCCAAGCGGCGCACCAGCACCCGGCGAGCCCACGATCGACTGTTTGCCCCTGCTTTGGCCAAGTGTCCCAATTGCCATGAGATGAAGCAGCCCCATCAGGCTTGTCCGCATTGCGGGTATTACAAGGGAAGACCGGTACACGACACGAAGTAAGTGGGCAGGTGGAAGCCGGGCTCTTGAAGTCCTGATCGGCACAGCCAGTTTGTGCTTACCGAACTTGCCAGAGTCGCTGGAAAAAGATTCCCATGATCACAATCGCGGTCGATGCCATGGGGGGAGACCACGCACCCCGGCCTGAAGTGGAGGGGAGTGTTCTGGCAGCGCAAGAGTATGGAGTTCGCGTACTGCTTGTCGGCCAGCCAAACGTGATTCGCGGGGAACTGGCGCGGCTTTCGCGGCCGACTCTGCCGGTAGAGATCGTGCCGGCGAGCGAAGTGATCACCATGGAAGATCACCCCGCTCAGGCGTTCCGGCGGAAGAAAGACAGTTCCGTACACGTGGGCGCGCGATTGGTGAAAGACGGAACGGCCCAGGCATTTGTAAGCGCTGGAAATACCGGCGCGGTGATGACCACGGCGAAGTTCATCATGGGAACGCTGGAAGCCGTGGACCGCGTGGCGTTGGCGGCGCCCTTTCCAAACGCCAAGGGCGGAGTTTCCGTGATGCTGGATGTGGGCGCGAATGTGGATTCGAAGCCCGAGCATCTGTTGCAATTCGCGGTAATGGGAGAGATTTATTACCGCGTGACCTTCGGGAGTAGGAAGCCGCGTGTGGGTTTGCTCTCGATCGGTGAAGAAGAGATCAAGGGCAACGAACTGACCCGCGCGGTGTACGAGCGGCTGAAGGATCTGCCGGTGCACTTTGTGGGAAACGTGGAAGGGAATGACTTGTTTTCCGGCAAGGTGGATGTGATTGTTTGCGATGGATTCGTGGGCAACATCGCACTGAAGATTTGCGAAGGCTTAGCGATGGAGATCGTGAAGTTTCTTCGCAAGACGTACAAGGGATCGTTAGCTTCGCAAGTGGGCTATATGTTATCCAGGGGAGCGTTTAAGGGCATTAAACGGACGATGGACTACTCCGAATACGGAGGAGCGCCGCTGTTGGGGGTTCGCGGCGTGTGCGTGATTTCGCACGGCAAATCGAACGCCAATGCCATGAAGAACGCGATACGCGTAGCCGCGGGCCTCGCCCGTGCGCGCGTAAACGAGAAAATCGAACAGGAGCTCTCGCTTACCAGCGCGAACGCGTGAGGTACGCAGAGGAGTAGGTTATGGGAAAAGTTGCATTTATATTTCCCGGACAAGCATCGCAATATCCGGGCATGGGTAAGGAACTGGCGGAGAAATATCCGGCGGCGCAGGCGGTATTTGCAGAAGCCGACAAGGCGTTGGGATTTTCCGTCTCGAAACTGTGCTTCGAAGGCACGGAAGACGAACTGAAGCTTACCGCGAACACGCAGCCGGCAATCCTGGCCGTGTCGGTGGCCGCATACCGCGTGCTGGCTGACAAAGGCATTACCGCGGACTTCGTTGCTGGACATAGCTTGGGCGAATATTCCGCACTGGTGGCGGCGGGTTCGCTGAGTTTTGGGGATGCGGTGAAACTGGTGCGCAAGCGCGGGACTTATATGCAGGAAGCCGTACCCGCCGGGCAGGGCAGTATGGCGGCGATCATGGGATTATCGCCTACTGTGGTGCAGGACGTGTGCAAGCGCGCCGCAGAAGGACAGGTATGCTCACCCGCCAATCTGAATTCGTCAGAGCAAACCGTGATTTCCGGGGATGTGGATGCCGTGAAACGCGCGGTCGAGATTGCTTCGCAATCGGGGGCAAAACGTGCGGTCGTTCTGGCCGTTTCCGCTCCGTTCCATTCGGCATTGATGATGCCCGCGCAGTTGAAGCTGGAGAAAGATTTGGCGTCGATAAAATTTGCGGACCTGCAGATGCCGTTGGTCACCAACGTTGACGCAGATTCGATTCGCAAAGGCGAGGAAGCGCGCAGCGCGCTCGTACGGCAAGTCACCATGCCGGTGCGCTGGGAAGAATCCATGCGCATGCTGCTGGACGAAGGCGTGAACACGTTCGTCGAGGTTGGGCCCGGGCGTGTGCTGACGGGCTTGATGCGCCAGATTGAGCGTTCCGTTACCACGTTAAATGTGGAAGACGAAAAGAGCTTGGCGGGGACTCTGGATAAGATCACAGGGGCAAAATCCGACGCTGCATAGAAGTAAGGTGGATGGGTCGCAAGGAAGAGACAAATGTTCAGTTTGGCGGGAAAAGTAGCTCTGGTCACTGGAGCATCGCAGGGAATTGGGCGCGAGACGGCCCTTGCCTTGGCCGAGGCAGGTGCAAATGTGGCGCTCGCGGCACGCAACGAAGAAAAACTTGTCGCGTTGGCAGAGGAGATCGCCGCGAAGGGCGCTGCCGCGTTGGCGGTCAAAATGGACGTAGCGGATCCCGAACAGGTCAAATTGGGATTCAAAGCTGTATTGGAGAAATTCGGCAAGCTGGACATCCTGGTGAACAATGCGGCCATCACCCGTGATGGATTAGCGATGCGCATGAAACAGGAAGACTGGGATGCGGTGATTCGCACGAACCTTACGGGCGCACACCTGTGCACGCAGCAAGCGTTGATGACGATGATTCGGGCGCGCGCGGGCAGGATCATCAATATTGCATCGGTCGTCGCGCAAATGGGCAATGCCGGACAGGCAAATTATGTGGCGGCCAAAGGCGGTCTGATCGGGCTGACCAAGGCGATTGCCATGGAAATTGCCTCGCGAAATGTAACGGTGAATGCCGTGGCTCCTGGATTTATTGAAACTCCGATGACGGATGTGTTGCCGGACAAAGTGAAGGAAGAATTGAAAGAACGTATCCCGTTAGGGCGCATGGGAACCGGCCGGGATGTGGCCGCCGCGATTGTGTTTTTGGCCAGTGATGAAGCGGGTTACATCACCGGCCATGTGCTCGATGTGAATGGCGGTTTGTACTTGGCATAGGGGCGTTTGCGTCTGATTCAACCAGCGATATTTGGGTCTTTAAGTTGACCTTGGTGCGCGGGGAAAGTAGACTTGGCAGGATACCTAGGCAAGCGCGAACGGGATTGT
This sequence comes from Candidatus Acidiferrales bacterium, assembly GCA_963759275.1. Classification (GTDB taxonomy): domain Bacteria; phylum Acidobacteriota; class Terriglobia; order Acidiferrales; family UBA7541; genus Acidiferrum. The sequence goes on from CAVWYZ010000014.1 coordinate 187,767, forward strand.
AGGCCGGCCGAAAAGTCTGCCTGCGGCAGGCGGGCCGGATTACGGTGTGGAGTAGTACGAACAAGAAGGTGCGACAGCAGGTCGCGGAGGAACTGGAATGGCCAGTGTAGAAGAACGAGTAAAGCAGATTATCGTCGAGCAGCTCGGCGTAGATGAAGCCGAAGTGACGCCCACAGCTTCGTTTGTGGACGACCTGGGCGCGGATTCGCTCGACCAGGTGGAATTAGTGATGGCGTTCGAAGAAGCGTTTGGCATCGAGGTGCCGGACGAGGACGCCGAGAAAATGACAACGGTGAAGGATGCCATCGAGTACATCGATAAGCACTCGAAGGGCAAGTAAGCCGCGGGAAAATCCCTGCAAGAAGGAGCAAGTGCATTGACTCGCCGTGTCGTCGTTACGGGCGTTGGATTGGTATGCGCGCTGGGCATTGGGACCGAGGAAAGCTGGAAAAACCTGGTCGCGGGCTGCAGCGGCGTTCATCGCATCACGCATTTTGATACCGCCGAATTTGATTGCCAGATCGCGGGTGAGGTAAAGAACTTCGACCCGTTCCAGTGGATCGAGAAAAAAGAACTTAAAAAGATGGGGCGGTTCATTCAGGTCGCCCTCGCTGCCGCCGACTTCGCCGTGAAAATGGCGGAGTGGAAACCGGAACAATCGGATCTGGATGAGGTGGGCGTGTATGTCGCCTCGGGCATCGGTGGATTCGACATCATCGAACGCGAACACATCAAGTTGATGCAGGGTGGTCCGGGCAAGATTTCTCCCTTTTTCATTCCGTCGGCTATCGTCAATCTCGCTTCCGGGCATATTTCGATTCGCTATGGTGCGCGCGGGCCCAATTCAGCCACAGCCACGGCCTGCTCCGCTTCAGCGCACTCCATCGGTGATTCTTTCAAAATTATCGAACGCGGCGCCGCCGAGATGATGATCTGCGGTGGAACCGAAGCGACGATTACGCCCATGGGTATCGGCGGATTCGCTTCGATGCGAGCACTTTCCACGCGGAATGACGAGCCAGAAAAGGCTAGCCGCCCGTTTGACGCTTCTCGTGATGGGTTTGTGGTTGGCGAAGGTTCCGGAATTCTGATCCTCGAATCGCTCGAGCACGCGCAGAAACGCAATGCGCCGATCTTCGCGGAAATCGTGGGTTACGGAATGAGTGGCGATGCTTATCACATTACGCAACCGGCCGAGAACGGCGATGGCGCCTTCCGCGTGATGCGCGCGGCGTTGAAAGACGCGAAACTCACGCCCGAAGATATCGGGTATATCAATGCGCACGGAACCTCCACGCCGATTGGCGACGTGATTGAGACCAGGGCAATGAAACGGCTCTTCGGCGAACGCGCCACGGGCAAAAAACTTCCGGTCAGCTCCACAAAGTCGATGACCGGACATCTGTTGGGTGGCGCGGGTGGATTGGAAGCGGGAATCAGTGTTCTAGCGCTGCGCGACCAGATTCTGCCGCCGACGATCAATCAGGACGCGCCGGATCCGGAATGTGACTTGGACTACGTGCCCAACGTTGCGCGGAAGGCGTCTGTAGATTACGCGCTGTCGAATTCGTTTGGATTCGGCGGAACAAACGCGGCGTTAATCTTCAAGCGTTGGACCGGCAAGTAGTTTCTGACGGGTTCGTAAGACTTCGACATTTGTAGGTATTGGGTCGCATTTGTCGTAGAACCGCCCAGGCTTGGCTGAAGCTGAGATCCTTCGCTCCGTCTGCGTGCCACAGGTCGGCTCAGCGTGCCTCAAACCCTTTCTGCAGGCCTGATGGAAGGAAACTCCCGTGAATATCATCGTTTGTATCAAACAGGTGCCGGCCAAGGACGCGCCGTTGTCTATTACTGGAAACTGGATCAAAGAATCGGACATCGGTTTTGAGATGAACGAGCCAGACAGCTATGCGTTGGAAGAGGCGCTACGGCTGAAAGAGAAACACGGTGGCGAAGTTATCGTGCTTTCGCTTGGGCCGGAACGGGTGAAACAGACGATCAAAGAAGCGCTGGCCAAAGGTGCGGATCGCGCCATTCATGTGGCTGACGACGATTTCGCGCAACTGGATCCGCTCGGCGCAGCCAGGGTACTCGCTGCGGCGATTGGCAAAGAAAAATGTGACTTGGTGCTGACAGGATTGCAGAGCGATGATCGCGGATTTGGGCAGACCGGCGTGCTGCTGGCGGCCCTGCTGAATCTTCCCCACGCGACCATCATCATGCAAATCGAAGTGCAAGACGGAAAGATGAAGTTGAAGCGGGAACTGGAAGCGGGGTGGTTTCAGTCCATTGAGTGCCCTCTGCCCGCGGTGCTGTCGATCCAGTCTGGCATCAATAAGGTGCGCTACGCGACGTTGAAGGGCATCATGGCGGCAAAAAAGAAGGAAATCGCGACAGTGACGCGCGAATCGCTGGGCGTTTCCACGGAACCGACGCAGAAAATCGAGAAAATTTATGTGCCCACGAAAACGAAGAAGACGGAGTTCTTGACGGGAACGCCGAAAGAAGCGGCGGCCAAACTCGTCGAGAAATTGAAGTTTGAGGCGAGGGTAATTTAGGGCAACTTGCGGGTACCGGTGTCATTCTGAGGCGAATCGACGAGGTTGGCCGAAGAATCTTAGTCATTTTTGGCGAGGTGAAGGAGACAGTTGAGATCCTTCGCTTCGCCCGCTTGCCGCAGGCAGGCTCAGGATGACACGTAGTTTTAGGATTCGTGGGGAAGAGGCTGGCGATGAAAATCCTGGTAGTGACCGAACAGCGGCAAGGGAAGTGGCATAACACCAGTTTCGAGACGCTGGTGGCGGCGCAACAGCTTGCCGCCGCAACTTCAGGGAGTGTCAGTGCGGCCGTGGTGGGTAAAGGCGTCGCGGCGTTGGCGGACGAACTGGCTGCGAAAAATATTGCTGAAGTGCTTTTGGTTGAACATGAATTACTTGAGAGCTACACAGCGGATGGTTTTTGCGCGGCGTTGAAACAAGTCGTCGAATCCGTGAAGCCAGATCTGGTCCTGTTCCCGCACACCTACCAGGTCCGCGATTTTGCGCCCAAACTTGCGGCCATGCTTGGCAAAGGAATGATCGGAGACTGCATTGGTTTCCGGAAGGAAGGCGACAAACTGGTTTTTGTTCGTCAGATGTTTCAAGGAAAAACAGCCGCGGACGTGACTTTCGTGAACGCCGCGCCGTGGTTTGCCTCATTCCAGTCCGGCGCATTTCGCGCTGATCTGCTGGAGACGCATCGCAACGGGCAGGCCCCGGTAAATACCGTGAAGGTGGATCTGAAGGCAGGAGACATTCGCACCAAGCCGCTGGAGTTGTTTAAGGAAGCGAAGTCTGCGGTGGACCTGACGCAGGCGCCGCTGATTGTCGCGATCGGCCGGGGAATTAAGGCACCAGAGAATATCGCCCAGGCGGAGGCTGTTGCGAAAGCGCTGGGCGGAGAAATTGCTGCCTCCAGGCCTATCTGCGACGAAGGCTGGCTGCCCATGGAGCGGCAGATCGGCAGTTCCGGGCAAACCGTGGCGCCGAAATTGTACCTGGCCCTCGGCATCAGCGGAGCTATTCAGCACGTTGTAGGCATGAAGGGTTCGCGTACCATTGTTGCTGTAAATAAAGACCCCAATGCGCCCATCTTCGAAATCGCCGACTATGGCATCGTAGCTGACATCTTCGAAGTTATGCCCGCCCTCACGGAAGAACTACAAAAAGCGAAGGGCTAGCTGGACCAATGCGCTTGGGCGCGCAACTCCTCCCAAGTAAATATATATACGGTCAGTAATTATTAATATATATATATATAGTACTATAATTAGATCTGGTCGTTCTGGGAGGGCTCGACTTCAGTCGTGCCGTTTTGGCTCCTCTTTATGGGCTTTAGCCACTGAGGTACCGCATGAGCAAGCCACCGCGGGATTTGGCGCATTCTTCTCACGACACGTATTTCCTTACATTCCGTTGCGCAGGGGGGAACACAATCCTCCGAAGCGATCGGATGGCGTTGCTGTTCATCCGAACAATTCAAGAATATCGTGCACAGGGAAAGCTCCAGATTCATGAATTCGTGATCATGCCAGATCACGTACACCTGCTCATGTCACCCGGAGTCGAAACTTCGCTAGAAAGGGCCGTCCAATTTATCAAGGGTGGTTTTTCGTATCGTGCTGGAAAAGAGTTGGGTTTCAAGAGAGAGATCTGGCAACGCGGATATGTCGACCACCGGATTCGTGACGTTCGAGATCACGATCACCACAGAGAATATATCTGGAGTAACCCAGTGCGGGCGCGTCTTTGCGAATTGGCGAGTGCATTCGCGTACAGTTCGGCGAATCCTGATTGCTCGATGGATTCTGAGCCTCAGTGGCTAAAGCCCGTCGAAGTGTCCTTTCGACGGCACGACTGAAGTCGTGCCCTCCCGATAGCCGACAAGTAGGAAGATGCTGACCCTTTTGACACAGTTGACCAACACTGTTTTGGTGATTAAGGAAAGCCGCCGAACGCGTGCCAAACAGTTGTTTGCTAGAATCTTCGAATGGCCATCCAACGCGAACAATTGGAAGCGGATGTATTGATTGTGGGTGCCGGGCCGGCGGGCCTGAGTTGCGCGTTGCACCTCGCCAACCTGATCAAGAAACATAACGCCAGCGGCGCGAAGCCGGAGCTGTCTTCCGAAAATATCTATGTGCTGGAAAAGGGGCGGGAAATAGGCGCCCACCAGCTGTCCGGCGCCATCATGAATCCCAAGGCGCTGGCGGAACTGGTTCCAGATTTCGAGAAGAGCGCTCCGCTCGACACGCCGGTAACCGACTCGGCCGCGCTCCTGTTTACGAAAACGTCTTCGTATCGTTTTCCAATCACGCCACCGCCGTTTAACAATGCCGGTAACTTTGTCATCTCCCTGAGCAAACTCGTGAAATGGATGGGCGGCCTGGTGGAGGCCGCGGGTGTGAACGTCTTCAAGGAGTTTGGTGGTGCCGAGCTGATCTACGAAGGAAACGGAATTGCCGGCGTGATCACCGAAGACAAAGGCCTCGACAAGAACGGGAAACCAAAAGATAACTACACGCCGGGGTATGAGTTGCGCGCGAAAGTAACCGTGCTCGCGGAAGGTCCTCGGGGCTCGCTGACCAAGCAATTAGTGATCAAGGAGCAGCTGGACAATATCAATCCGCAAACCTATGGGATTGGGATCAAGGAACTGTGGGACGTGCAGCCCGGCAAGATCAAGCCGGGCTTTGTGGCGCACACGCTCGGTTGGCCGCTTTCAACCAAAACATATGGCGGCGGCTGGATTTATGGACTTTCGAACAATCGCGTTTCGATTGGCCTGGTGGTGGCGTTGGAATATCCCGACCCGCGATTCGATCCTCACGCGGCATTTCAAATTTGGAAGACACACCCCTTCGTGAAAGATCTTCTTGAAGGCGGAAAACTGGTGCGATATGGCGCGAAATCGCTGCCCTATGGCGGCTGGTATGCCATGCCACGCAATTACGTCCATGGTGCCTTGATCGTCGGCGATTCGGGAAGTTTTCTGGATTCGCAGCGCCTCAAAGGCGTGCATCTGGCGATGAAGAGCGGGATGCTTGCCGCAGAGACTATTTTCGAAGCGTTAAAAGCAGGGGATACCGCAGCCAACGCACTGAAGAGTTACAAAGACAAGATCGACAAGAGCTATATCAAAGAAGAACTGTGGAAAGTGCGGAACTTCCATCAATCCTTCCACAACGGATTGCTGGACGGATTTGTTCTGTCGGGTCTGCAACAAATAACTGGTGGGCGCGGATTGTTCGACCCTATGTATTCGGAGCCCGGTTTCAAGGAGTATCACCAGATTCATGGAAGGCCTGCACCAGAGCGGTTTAAGGGCGACGGCAAGTTAACGTTCGACCGTCTCACAGACGTCTATCACTCCGGCACGCGACACGAGGAAGATCAACCTTGCCATCTCAAGGTCCTGGATCTCAGCATTTGTTCGACGCAATGCGTGGAAGAGTACGGAAACCCCTGCCAATATTTTTGCCCGGCTGCAGTCTATGAAATGGCTAAAGAGGGCGCAGGGTTAAAGCTTAAGATTAATGCGGCAAACTGCGTGCACTGCAAAACCTGCGACATCGCGGATCCTTATCAGATCATCAATTGGACCGTACCTGAAGGCGGTGGCGGGCCGAACTATGAAGGCATGTGATTCGGGAAGCTTCGGCTAGGAACTCGGAGACCAGAGCTTGTGAAAGAAGGAACGGACCCGATTCCAGGTGGTATCGTCCGTGGCTTTCTTGGTGGCGTCCTGTTTTTCCAGGCTCGGAGCTGGCGGAGCAGCCGTAGCTTGAGCCAAGACCGGCTCGCCTTCCACTTTCCCCTGGAAGATCAGTGTAGGCCGCACGCGCGCGCGCCGCACCAGCACGATTAAATTCGGATCATAGTCCTGCTGCACTTTCGCGTTCGCATCGTAATGCAGCGGCGGCATGAACACCTGATAGATTGGCTCTTCCTTCGGTGCCGGTGGAATTTTCGCTGGGGCAGGAGCGACGGCTTTTGGCTCGGCCGCCTTCTGCTTAAGCTCTTCGGTCGATGCCAATGCGCTCACCTGCGTAGAGACGTCCGGGACTTTCGCGCTTAATTGCAGTTCACAGTTGCATTGGCCTTGGGACGGATGCAGCGATTCCAGTTGCCCATTGGCCAGCGAAACGTCACCGTTCTGAGGGACCAGCAGACTTTGCCCGGTAAGTTGCTGCTCGATGCGAACCGCACCGCTGGTAGGGCGGATACACATGGTGCCCGAAGCGTCCAAGCCGACTAGCGTATCCTGGGGTCCGCCTCCGATCGAAATGGGATGCGCCTGAATCTGTGCGGTATAAATTGTCAGCGTCAGCGAGCCTTCGATATGGGCATGAATTGTGCCACTATCGAGCGCAATGGTAAGCGCGCCGCCAGATTTCAGCACGGAGAAATGAGACGGCCCGCAGATCGTGATATTGCCACCTTCGACCAGATCAATATGCGCCGATCCGGATTTCACCTGAATCTCGCTGCCGCTGCGCACGATGGTTCTTACCTGGCCATTTGTGGTGTCCACGTTCATCGGGCCCTGCACAGAGATGGAGTCGCCCTCGATGGCTCCTACGGTGTCGGCGGGAGGGTTGTCCGCATGGGCCGACAGGATATAGGCCACAGGGGCACACAGGCAGCACACCAAACAACAAACGGTGGCAAAGCGCCAAACGGGGCGAAGGGTTCGAGACAATTGCAAACCAGCCAACTCCCATCCTGCACAGCAAGACACCAACCCTTCTATACTATCTGAAGATGGAAACTAGCGAAAAGCGTCAGGAAGAAGCACAAGAATCGATCAGCGCCCACTACGACGTGCGCTTGCCCAAGCTTCCGTGGCACCGGCGCATGCAGATTCCCGTCATCGCGGCCGTGGTCTACAGCGTGATTCGCGTGCTGGGGCCGACGTTGCGATTCGAGGTACTCGGCCGGGCGGCCGTAGACCGCATCTGGGCCACCAAGCAGCCCATCATCTGGGCATTTTGGCACCGCTGCATTATCCCGATCGCGTGGTACGGGCGGAACCGCGGCGTCGTGGTGATGAACACCACGGCGTTTGATGGGCAGTGGACCCGCAAGGTAATCGAGTGGCTTGGTTTCGGTACGGCGCAAGGGAGTTCCTCGCGAGGCGGCCTGCGCGGTTTACAGGTGATGGCGCAGCGCATCAAAGAAGGTTTGGACAGCGGATTTACCATTGATGGGCCACGCGGGCCGCGTTATGTCGCGAAAGTCGGGCCAGTCTTATTGGCACGCATGACCGGAGCGCCAATTTTCGTTTTTCATGTGGGCGTGGAGCGCGGTAAAACCTTCGAGAAAACCTGGGACCATTTTTGCCTGCCTTCGCTATTTACGCGCGCCATCTTGATCGGCTCCCCGCCGATCCACGTTCCGCAAGACGCGGATGCCGAGATGATCAAGGCGAAACACGAAGAGATGCAAAGAGCGTTAGAGCGCGTCCGGGATATTGCCGAAGGATGGTTCAACTTGACAGAAGAAGAACGGAACCGGTATCGCGCGGAAATCGGACCCTGACGACCCGGCCGAATTAGTTGCCGTTGCGTTCACCTAGCTTCACGGGGATATCCAACTTCTTCCCGCCACGATAAAGGGTAATCGTCACCGTATCGCCGGGGCGCTTGCGGTTCAAAATATAATCAATGTCGAACTGGTTGGAGACTTTCTGGCCTTCCAGGCCGACAATCACGTCACCACCAATCATGATTCGCCGCATACCCGCCTGTGCGATCTTGTCGCCTCCGCGAATTCCTGCGGCCGCCGCGGGACCATCCTTAACGGTCTGTTCGACGAGCAATCCTTCCTGAACGGGAAGGTCCAAGGCTTCCGCCAGCCATCCTGCCACGGGAATCGTGCGGACACCCAAGTACGCGCGACGTACCTTTCCCTCCGTCATCAGGTCATTGGCAATGAGCTTGGCGGTATTGATAGGAATGGCGAATCCGATTCCCGCCGTTGTACCGGACGGAGTGTAGATCGCGGAATTGATGCCAATCACGTCGCCGTGCGTATCAATCAGCGGCCCACCCGAGTTGCCACGATTGATGGACGCATCGGTCTGGATAGCATCGTCAATAAACGTGGTGTCGCTAGTCTGTACCGTGCGGCCCAGCGCGCTGACCACTCCGGTCGTCAACGTGGATTGAAAACCAAACGGGTCGCCAATCGCCAAGACCTTTTGCCCTACCTGCAGCGAGGAAGAATCGCCGAGCGGCAGCGCCGCCAACTGCTTGCCTTTGGGATCGATCTTAATCAACGCCACGTCATTGCGCTGATCGGCGCCAATGAATTTCGCTGGGGCTCGTGTTTTGTCCCCCAGAATGACTTCGATGGATTGCGCGCCAGCGACGACGTGATAGTTCGTGAGAATGTAGCCGCGTGGATCGATCACGAATCCTGAGCCTGCGCCTTCGACGGGCACGGGATCCATAAAGAAATCGTATTCGGTAGCCTTGGTGAGGATGTTCGCGACGGCGGGTGTAGCCTGACGGTAGATGCGGACGTTGATCGATTCTTCCTCGGTCAGACGTTGATTATGTTGCTGAGCCGCAGCAGAAGACGATGGCGATGGATTCTGGCCGGCATGTCGAGCTTCGACGTTATTGACTTGTCGCGGGCCAAAGCGCGCGCCTACCCAAAACGCCCCAAGAACAAGAATCAAGGCAATCGCAATGAGCCGCCCTCGGCCCATATCATTTCCACGCGTCATATCGGTCATCCCTCATCCATCTTCCAATAAGGAATAGTATAAAGAATTTCGAGATTATTCACGACCGGAGGGGAGGCACAGGCTAACACGAACCTGCGGAGCGATGCAGAAGGCGGGGAAGCCTGCCAGGCGAAACAACTATGCGGCGATGGAGACAACTTTGGATTTGCGGCCCGACTTGACGGGCGCCGAAGAAAGTTCGCGTTCCGCCTGCAGCCAATCCTGCATGGGATCCCCAGGGGTGCAACCGCGTTCCAGATAGATGTGGTAGGAGCGAAGCGCGATATCGTCTGGCGTTGGCGCGGTTTTCCTCGCTGCCGTCTTTTTTTCTGCTGCCGGGGAAGTCGTCTTCGTCTTAGCCATGAGTCTCTCCTCTCACGCGGAACTGCTACTTCCATTTTACGCGCGGCATTGGGTGATTTTAGGCGATGTGTCTGCTGCGTGCTGTGTCGGATAATCCGCAATAAACGAATTGATGACAACAGAAAAATGAATTCGACGGAGGGTTATGGAACAAACAAAAAAGCGGGCGAAGAACGGCAACGTTCTCCGCCCGCTCAACAGGAGTCCAGCTTAGAAGGTAATCTTGCCGAACACCTGGACGATGCGCATTCCTTCCGCAGCCGACGCAAACGCTCCGTAAGGAGTCGTTGGCGAAACTGCCGCAGTGGTGATGCTCCCGAACGAACTGCTCAGGTCGTTGCTCACGGGATTGTCGAAGTTGGGATGGTTCAGGATGTTGAAGAAGTTCGCACCCAGCGTGAATTTGAAGCGCTCGGTGAAGGCGAAAGACTTCTTCAGGTTCATGTCGGTGTTGAAGTAGCCTGGCCCGCGAAACGCGTTCCGGGCGTTAGCGTTGAAACTTGTCGGTGTGGTGAACGAAGCGGTACTGAAACAAGAGGTGGTAGCGCAATTGGCGCCGAAGGAAGTGGGAACTCCTTGCGCTGGTTCATATAAAACCGTGGCCAAAAGAGCGCCGTTGGCCGTCAGGTTGTTCGGAACGAAATTGACTCCCTGCGCCCCGTTCACGATGCTGAAGGGGAGGCCGGTGCGATAGAAGAAGGTTCCCGAAATTTGCCACCCGCCCACAAGGAAGTTGAGCAGGTGGTGCGAGGACTTGATCGGAAGCTCCCAAACATAGTTAGCGGAAAGCTGATGTCGCGCGTCATAGTCAGACGACGAATAACTCGCGTTGGGGTTGGAAGGGTCGATCTGCAAGAGAAGACTGTTATCCACGCTGTAGGGCAAGATGCCGCCGTTAGAAACGTTGTCGAGAGCGTGGCTGTACGTGTAGCTGAAGCGGCCCGTCAGGCCATGCCAAAGGTTCTGTTGCACCGATGCGGTCAAGCCCTGGTAATTGGAATAGCCGGCGTTGTTGATCTGCTGAACCGCGGCAACGCGCGCATCCGGCGCCGCGCCAAGCGGCAACTGCGTGAACCCACCGCCACAAACAGCTGCGGTGCAGTATGCGTTTAGATAAGGATTGGTTAGCAAAATGTCGTAACCATGGTTGCCAACGTAGTTGAGCGAAACCAAGGTATTCCGGTGCAGGGTATGCTGGACTTCCAAGTTCCATTCCACAAACTTGGGATTCAGGGTCTTTGCGGTCACATCGAACAGCGGTGGCAATGCCGAAGCGCATGACGGTGCGGCCGCCTGATATTGCGCCAGCGTTTGCCAGCCATTGAACGCCGAGCGGAACGCGGTGTTGCAGCCTTGCACCAGGCTGACGCCACTGCCCGCTTCTGTCGGATCGACGGTTCCTCCCGGAACGGAGAAACTCACGACCTGAGGAAAGTTCGTCGTGAAGTCGTCGAGAATACTGCCGGGATAAAGGTCAGTAAAGAGACCGATGCCGCCACGGACAACCGTGTTATTACCCGCGGGAGTCCAGGCGAAACCGGCGCGCGGTTCGAATACAACCTTTTCCACGTCGCGAAGGACACTGCTTTGTCCCGTCGTGACCATTTGGTTGAAGGGGACGGAAGCATCGTGAGACAGGTTCTGGAATGGCAATGTCGGAATGGAAACGCAATTGGATTGGCAGATGCCACCGGAGTTGCGATCCGCTCGCAGGGCCAAGGTCAGTTTCAGTTTCGGATTAATTCGCGCTTCATCCTGGAAATACAAGCCGAAGCTATAGATGGCCAGCGGCTGTGGCGAACTTTGCGCGAAGTTTAGTGTGGTGCTGGTGTCGACGGTGTCCGTGGCGAATCCGGCCAGAGAAGTCAGAATGGCCGGGGGATTGGTGAGTTCCGATGCGCGATAATCGCTGACATCGTCTCGGCGGAAGTTCACGCCCATTTTGAAGCTATGATTTCCGTGCGTGATAGACAGGTCATCGACCAACTGCCACTGTTCCACGTTGCGTCCTTGCGGAAAAAAGAAACCGAACGGAAAGAATCCTCCGGCTGCGCCGAGGCAAGACATGCTGGTGTCGGCGGAGCAAAGGATTTCGGGAAACGCGGCGTTCGCGGCGTTTATGTTCGTGGATTGGAAGATCGCGGAATACCAAAGGTCCGAGAAAATGAAGTTGTTGGCCATGTTTGGGTTAAAGATGTGCGTGTAGTTCAACTGTCCCTCGTCCTGCGGCTGATGGCTGACGGCGTTGAACGCTGAATTGATGGGATCGGCGTAGGTCGGTTGAGTTCCGCGATCGAACTTCACGCGGCCAAACACTTTGTCGTTGTCGCTAAACGAGTAGTCAACCCGGCCGATCAGTAGCCATTCCTGATTTCCGCTGGAACCGGCCAAGGTGACTGCGCCCAAGCAGGACGTAGAACCGTCCGGTAAAGCACCGATGGAGCCGCAGGTGTTCGGGGTGGGAACCGCGTTACCCGCTCCCTTGGCGTTGTTATAGAGCGAAAATGCTTGTTGATAAAAGCTCGTGGCGGTGGCGGGAATCTGCGATAGCACGTAGCTTTGAAAATCCGGAGTGGGTAAGAAGGACTCGTTGGCGGTGGCGAATACGTACCGCAGGCCTTCGGTATCGACAAAGAAATAAGCCTTATCCTTCTTGATGGGGCCGCCGAAATCCGCCGCCCACTGGTTATTGTTCTGGAAAGGCTTCGGCTGGTCGCTGGCCTTCAGGAAATAGTCTTCGGCATTCAAAGTGCTTCCCGTGTAGTAATAGTTGGCGCTACCGTGAAATGCGTTGGTGCCGGAGCGTGTGGAATAGTCGATCTGCGCCCCAGCTTGGCGGCCGTACTGGCCGGTATAACCGTTGCTGACGACGGCCACCTCTTGCACGTCGTTGCTACCGAGGAGCAGGTTGCTGGCGCCAGAGTTGTTCAGGTTCAGAAACGGATCGTTATAGTCGTTGCCGTTGACGGTGAAGAGATTCGAAGTACCGGGCAAACCAAAGGCACTGAAATTTCCGTAGCCGTTTCCAGCAGAGGTGTTCATGGAGACGCCTGGAGCTGTCTGTGCGATGTAAGTGATGTCATTGCCCGGGTTCGGGATGTTTTGCACCGTGCGCGTGTCAAACGTGGTGGCGATGTTCGCGTTTTCCGTCTGCAGGAGATTGCCTTCGGTAGTCACCTCAATCGTAGTGGAACTGGCGCCCAGTTCCATGGACACGTTCACCGTGGAATTTTGGCCGAGCAGGACAGTGACCTTCTGCGTCAGCGTTTTGAAACTTTCCTTCTTGGCGCTCAGCGTGTAGTCGCCGGGCTTGAGCAGAGAGAAAGTGTAGGCGCCAGTTCCGGAAGAGACTGTCGTGAAGACGTCCCCGGTACTATTGCTGGTGAGAGTAAGTGTGACGCCGGGCACGACAGCTCCCGTGGGATCGGTGATGGTTCCACCAAATCCTCCGGTAACGATCGTTTGCGCCGTGGATGTGAACGCGAGTAGGAACAAAAACAGTATCGACAATGACGTCGCTTTGAAAATCTTTTTAGTCATCTTTTCTTCTTCCCCTATTCAAGAGTTGACTGCTCCCCGGATGAACACGCGGGCACACCAATCCCTTGCCATCGAAAATGGCATTCACACTTTGTCCACCACTCGCACTGGACTTTTTAAACCTGGAAAGCCCTAGCCCGAACCAACACCGCAAAACCAGACAGAGGACCGACTCAAAGAGGTGCTGCAAAATAGTGCAAGAGAAATGCCAATGCCGAAATTGTAACTTTAAGAAAATATAGCATTTATATTAGAGCAAAATACACAAACAGTGCTGGCCTGTGAAATTCAGAAGATTTCTACGGATTTTAGCGAAAGAAAATTTCGAGTGGTCAAAATTATTGCTGTGCGGCCGCGGTAGATGTACCGGAATCGATGTATGCCGTGAAAGGAGTGCCCTTGGTGATCACGGCATCTGTACCGTGCCTGAGGATGGCGAGGGGCCCCACCATCGGAATCAATACGGTGGCGTTGGGAATCTTGGCGTCGCCATCTCTTGTCGCGCCACCCTGCATTGGAATGGGCCCGCTCTGCGGGTGAAGATCATCCGCCTCGAAAGACAAAGAGCCGGGAGCGCCGCCGATTCCTGTGTGGTCGACCTGCGTGATTGTGACGCTGCCGGGCGTACCTTTCTTCACCAGGAAGGTACCGATCTTCAGGTCCTGAGAGAGAATCATCGGAACTTTGTCGCCCACCGAAGCCGTCTTGGAACTGACCGCGGCATCGAACACCAGCGGAACGGCGATAAGATTCGGAGGAATGTTGGGCGACGCCGCAGCTGCAACTAAAGACGAAGAATTAGACGGTACGCTCGCGATCACGTACTGCGCGGACGTCACCACGCTGCGCATGGAATACGGCGCAATCGCGATTGCTTGTAGCGTCGCCGTAGAATCGATCACAACGGGCCCACGATACCGAGGAGAGCTGTCCGCCGTCGGAGTCCAACCGTCGGTCGAATAATAAATGACTGCGCCACGAGACGCGTCGGTGATCTTGACCGTGACTGCTCCGGGGTACTTGCCAGCCTTAATGGAGAACTTCGGCGGCGCGGTCCAGGCTACGCAACAAGGCTGCGAGGCCGTTGAGGCTTGCGCATTCTGTGTTGCCTGCTGTGCCGCTTTTGCCGCTTGTTGGTTGGCTTGCTGAGCGTCATGCATCGCTTGCATGGCCGCTTGTTGAGATTGCTCCGCAGCCTGTTGAGCGGCCTGGGCGGCAGAATTGTCTTGAGCGGCAACCGAGAAGGACGTGAGCAGAACGGAGAAGAACGCGAGGCAGGTCCGCATGAGAGTTCTCCTGCCAATGAGACGGATTACCCGGGACACGGGTTACAGTGTAATCGGCTGGCGAATTCTCTATCCAAAGAAAGCGCAAAAAAAAGCAGCCCGCCACGGGGCGGGCTGCTGGGACTGAATTTGCATTTGAACCCTACGCCACGGTGATTTCCTTGGCCAGGTACACATCCTGAATGGCGTTCAGAAGCTTTACGCCTTCTTCCATCGGCCGCTGGAACGCCTTGCGACCGCTGATCAGGCCGGTACCCCCTGCCCGCTTGTTGATTACTGCCGTCGCTACTGCCTCTTCGAAATCATTTTTGCCCGAGGCGCCGCCGGAATTGATCAAGCCCGCGCGACCCATGTAGCAATTGGCCACCTGGTAGCGGGTCAAGTCGATGGGATGATCGCTGCAGAGATCGGTATAAATGCGCTTGTCGAACTTGCCGTAGCTGGAATTGCCCATGTTCAAAGCTTCGTAGCCGCCGTTATTTTCGGGCAACTTTTGCTTGATGATGTCGGCCTGGATGGTAACGCCAAGGTGATTGGCCTGGCCGGTGAGGTCCGCGGAAACGTGATAATCCTTATCCTTCTTGAACGCCGGATTGCGGAGATAGCACCACAGAACCGTCGCCATGCCCAATTCGTGCGCCTTCGCAAACGCGTGGCTGATCTCAATGATCTGGCGGTCGCTCTGTTCGGAACCGAAATAAATAGTGGCGCCCACGGCGGCCGCGCCCATGTCATAGGCTTCCTGCACGGTACCGAACAGGATCTGATTGAACTGGTTCGGGTAGGTCAGCAATTCGTTGTGATTGATCTTCACAATGAACGGAATTCGGTGAGCGTACTTGCGCGCCACGGAACCGAGAACGCCGAAGGTCGACGCCACGGCGTTACAACCGCCTTCGACCGCCAGCTTCACAATGTTCTCGCCATCGAAATAATCCGGATTCTTCGCGAAGCTTGCTCCGGCGGAATGCTCGATGCCCTGATCGACTGGGAGAATCGAAAGGTATCCGGTGCCCGCCAAGCGGCCGTTAAAAAACAGCCGATGGAGATTGTTGAGCACACGCAGATTGCGATCAGATGCGGCGTACACGCGATCGATAAAATCGGGGCCGGGAATGTGCAGCCGTTCCTTGGAAATTTTGGGAGACTTGAAGCCCAGAAGCGCCTCCGCTTTCGCGCCCAAGAATTGTTCGACAGTGGATAGAGTTGCTGTTGCCATGATTTTCTCCTAGTTAGTTTCGAATCCCCGTTGCCAGCATCGCGCCGGCTGCCTGGTCCACCAGCCAAAGCAATTTGCCATTGACCGGTTGTATCAGTTGAGACGGAAGTTGCTCCGGCTCGTAAGGACCTTCCAGGACCGCTTTCAAGGCGAGAGCCTTGTCCGCGCGGGTCACACAGAAAACGATAAGGTTCGCCTGATTTGCGGCCGGAGCTGTGAGCGTAATGCGTTCGGTGTACAGCTTGCCAACCCAATTGCGAACCACGATGCGATTCGTGGCGTGTAGCGCTCTGGTACCCGGAAAAAGCGAAAGGGTATGTCCTTCATCACCCATACCGAGAAGCACCAGATCGAAGCGAGGGTACTCGCCATCCTTCAATTTAAAGTATGCGCGAAGAGCCTGCTCATATTCCAGTGCTGCTTTTTCGGTGTCGTCGTATTCGCCTTTTATGCGCGTAATCTGCTCGGGTTTTACCAGACCTTTGGAAAACAGCGTCTGGTTGGCCATATGGAAGTTACTTTCCGCGCTGTCCGGCGGTGCGTGACGTTCGTCTCCGAAAAAGAAGCGCAGTTTCGGCCAAGGAATCTTGGAGCTGTACGAAGGATCATCCGCGAGCAGGGAATACAACGCTTTCGGAGTGGATCCTCCGGCGAGGGCGACCGTAAAAAAATCCTTCGCGGCAATGGCTTGGTTTACGGCTTTAAGGAATTCGTCTGCAGCGCGTCTCGCGATGGCCGCGGGATCCGGCAAAATCACTATTTCACGAGAAGCCTGCGTCATAGCACGGAACCTGTCTTTGTTGTGACTCCGGGGGCCGCGACCCGCCCGCGCTCATCGATCTCCTCTTCGCCGACACGGCGCCACGCGCGTCCATCGCGCTCCAGTAGTTCCTCCGCTTCTACCGGACCCCAGGAACCCGCCGCGTAATTCGGGAAGCCGCGGGCCGGCAGAGCGTGCCAGACGTCGATAATCGGCTGAATCACTTTCCATCCCGCTTCCACCATGTCGCTGCGCTGGAAGAGCGTGGCATCACCCGCCATGCAGTCACGCAACAGTCGTTCGTAACCGGTGCCGTGCTCCATGCCGAAGTAGGTTTTGTAATCGAAATCCATATTCACCAGGCCCAGGCGCATCACCGCTCCGGGCACCTTTGCGCCGAAGCTCAAAGAAATGCCCTCGTCGGGCTGGATGTGAATCACCAGGCGATTCGTTTCGATGTTTTTCACGGCGGTGTTGCGGAATAACACAAACGGGGTTCGCCGGAACTGAATCACAATTTCCGTGGCACGTTGGGCCAGGCGCTTCCCGGTGCGCAAGTAAAACGGGACCCCAGCCCAGCGCCAGTTGTCGATCAATAGCTTGAGAGCCACGAACGTTTCGGTGTTGGAGTCGTGAGAGACGTCCGGCTCGTTGCGGTAACCCACAACGCGCTCGCCGTCGATTACGCCCTCGCCATACTGGCCTCGGACCATGCACTTCAGGACGTCCTCCGGACTCAGTAGCTGGATCGCATGCAAAACTTCCGCTTGTTTATTGCGCACTTCGTCCGCGTCGAAAGAAATTGGCGGCTCCATGGCGGTCATAGTCAAAAGCTGGAAGAGGTGGTTTGGCACCATGTCGCGCAACGCGCCGGCCGTTTCGTAGAATCCACCGCGATGCTCCACGCCGACGGTTTCGGCCGCGGTAATTTGTACGTGATCGACATAGTGGCGATTCCAAAGCGGCTCGATGATGTTATTCGTGAAACGAAACACCATCACGTTCTGGACGGTCTCTTTTCCCAGGTAGTGATCAATGCGATAGATCTGCTTCTCATCCAACGTTTTCTTCAGGCCGGCATTGAGCTGGCGGGCCGATTCCAAGTCATGGCCAAAGGGTTTTTCAATGATTACCCGGGTCCAATGGCCTTCTTCTTCTCTCGTCAGCCCCGCGGCACCCAATTGATCGACAATCGGCGCAAAAAAACGGGGAGCTACCGCCAGATAGAAAAACTTGTTTCCCCCGGTGTTATGCGCTTTGTCCGCTTCGTCGATCTGTTTCTTCAATCTTTGGTATGTGGCGGGGTCCTGAAAATCGCCTTTTACGAAATAGATGCGTTGCGACAGTTCCTCCCACATCTTCAAGTCGATGGGATCGGGTGCAAAGCTGGGCATCTCCTGGCCTAAATTTTTTCGAAAAGACTCTGTATCCAGGTCGTTGACCGCGAATCCTACAATTGCGAAGTCTTTCGGCAGGATATTCTCTTGTGCCAAATTGAGGAGCGCCGGAATTAGTTTTCTCTTGGTAAGGTCCCCGGTCGCTCCAAAGATAACCATCACGCAGGGCGCGGCAGTAGCGCCGGCGAATTCCAAATTATTCGAACTCATGAAGCGATCCTATCTCTAGGGGCAGAGGAAGCGGTTCAAACTGGCTTCAGTGCCCGGCTTTCTTCTCAACGTGACCACCAAACTGAAAGCGCATAGCCGACAACAGCTTTGCCGCAAAATCTCCTTCACCCCGCGATGTGAACCGCTCGTACAACGCCGCGCTCAATACTGGCGCGGGCGCAGTCGATTCGATCGCCGCCAGAATTGTCCAGCGCCCTTCGCCGGAATCGGAAACGCGGCCGGAGTAATGCTCCAATGTCGGCTGCTCGAACAGCGAAATGGCGGTTAAGTCCAGAAGCCACGAAGCAACCACACTTCCGCGACGCCACACCTCGGCCACATCTGCTAAATTGAATTCGTACTGATAGTGTTCCGGATTCCGCAACGGGGTGGTTTCGGCGTCGTCTTCCCGCTTCATGTGACCGGCATTGGCATGCTTCAGAATATTCAGGCCCTCGGCGTAAGCCGCCATCAATCCATATTCGATTCCGTTGTGTACCATCTTCACAAAGTGACCGGCTCCCGAGGGGCCACAATGCAGGTAGCCTTCCTCCGCAGTGCCGCCAGCCTTCTCGCGTCCAGGTGTACGCTCGATGTTGCCTATGCCGGGAGCGAGCGCTTTGAAAATGGGATCGAGATGTTGCACGATGTTGGTTTCTCCACCAATCATTTCGCAGTAGCCGCGCTCCAATCCCCAAACGCCGCCGCTGGTGCCGACGTCAACGTAGTGGATACCTTTCGCCGATAGTTCCTTTGCGCGGCGAATGTCATCGATGTAGTAAGAGTTGCCGCCATCGATGAGGATGTCGTCCTTGGCGAGTTTCGGTACCAGTTCCGCGATCGTCGCATCTACCACCGCGGCAGGAACCATTAGCCAGATGGCGCGCGGCTTCTGCAGTTTTGCGACGAAATCGTCGATGCTGCTCGATCCTGTCGCGCCTTCTCCGGCCAGTTGCTGCACCGTTTGGGGAGTGCGATCGTACACCACGCACTTGTGCCCCGCCTTCTCCAGGCGACGAACCATGTTCGCCCCCATCCTTCCGAGACCAATCATGCCGAGTTGCATGTGTAGAGTCCTCCGCGCAATTTTGAGTCTTCCAGCAGCCCGAATCGCATAAAAACACGATCCAGGTGAAGCAATAGGATCAAATACAGCTTGGGGCTATTGCACGCCGGCGGACTTGCCCGTGGCGTCGAGCAAAGTCTTAAACGCATCGGCGAAAAGTTTCACGCCGTCCTCTAGCAATTTCTGGGTGACTTCCTTCATGGAAATCCCGGCTTTCTCCAGGTTCTCCATGGTCTTCGCGGCGCCGGGAATATCCTCCGTCAAACTATTGCGGAGTTTTCCGTGATCGCGGAAAGCATCGAACGTCGCGGGAGGAATGGTGTCCACGGTGTCCGCGCCAATCAGCTCTTCGACATAAAGAACGTCGCGATACTTGGGATTCTTTGTGCTGGTGCTGGCCCACAGCAGTCGTTGTGTTTGGGCACCTTTGGAAGCCAGTGCCTTCCAGCGCGCGCTACCAAAGAGCTCCTGGTATTTCTTGTAGGTGAGCTTGGCATTTGCGATGGCAATCTTGCCTTCGATACTGGAGAGCAGGCCCTTCGCGTCTCCGCTCGCAGTCTTCAACTTCTCCTCGATCTTCGAGTCCACCAGTGTGTCGATGCGGCTTACGAAGAAGCTGGCCACACTGGCGCTATGGCTGACATCCAAACCCTTTAGAACGCGCGCTTCCAACGCCGCCAGAAACGCTTCGGCTACCTGCTCATACGCGGACTGCGCAAACAGAAGAGTCACGTTGATGTTGAGCCCGTCTTCTAGCAGTTGACGAATTGCCGGGACACCGGCTGGCGTTCCGGGCACCTTGATCATCAGATTCTCGCGGCCCACGGCCTTCCACAGCCGGCGCGCTTCCTCCAGCGTTCCCTTGGTGTCGTTCGCCAGGTAAGGAGAAACTTCCAGGCTCACGTACCCGTCCCGGCGCCGCGTGGATTGATACACGGGCTTGAAAATATCGCACGCATCTTGCACGTCGCGAATCGCAATCCGTTCGTACAGACTTTTCGCGTCCAGCGATTTCGCTTCGGGAGATTGCAGAATGTCGTTATAGAGGGTGCTCCCGGTGATGGACTTTTCAAAAATCGCAGGATTCGAGGTCATGCCGCGCAGGCCGTCGCTATCGATCATTTTTTTCAGGCCACCGCCGGTCAGGAGGTCGCGGCGAATGTAATCCATCCAGGGTGACTGGCCGTATTCCAACAATCCCTTCAGAGGATTGGTGCCGGCGGCGTTGGGAACGGTTACCGAGGTCGTCATAAAACTTCTCCTTTTTCGAAAACTGGGCCTGAGCCCCTTATTGTACGCCCCTGGGACGAGCGCGAATCCGGATTTCAGCTTTTTAACATTTTCTCTTCGAGAGCATGAACCTTGGCGAGCCGGCGGACGTGGCGTTCCTCGTTTGTGAACTTCGCCAGCAAATAAGCGCGAACTACGTCTTCTGCCAGTTTCTCTCCGATGACGCGCGAACCCATCACCAGCACGTTCATGTTGTCGTGTTCCACGCCCTGATGGCCGGAATACGTGTCGTGGCAGATTCCGGCGCGAATCCCGATCAGCTTGTTCGCCGCCACGCTGGCACCGATACCGCTGCCGCAGATCAACACGCCGCGCTCCGACTTACCATCCAAAATTGCGCGTCCTACCGCTTCCGCGAAGTCCGGATAGTCGGAAGGATTTTCGTTGAACGCACCCACATCCAGCACCGAATGCCCCAGCGAACGAATCAAATCGCCCATGGCGTTCTTGAGCTGAAAACCTGCGTGATCAGAGCCGATGACGATTTTCATGAGCTGCTCACTTTCCGAGTAGTGCTTTTGCGGCGGAGACGACAGCGTCCGTGTCGAAGCCGAATTTTTTCAGTAGATCCTTCAGCGGCGCCGACGCACCAAACGAATGCATCCCGATCGCCGTACCTTTTAGCCCAATATAGCGTTCCCAGCCCAACGTCGCGGCCATCTCGATCGAGACGCGCGCGGTCACATTCGAAGGCAGGACAGACTCCTTATAAGCTGCGTCTTGCTGATCGAATAATTCCCAACACGGCATACTGACAACGCGGGCTTTGATTCCCTCGCTCTTCAATTTCTCATACGCCGCCACGGCCCACTGCAGCTCGCTGCCTGTTGCCAACAGGATCACGTCCGGTTTCCCTCCGTCCGCATCCGCCAGCACGTAGGCTCCCTTCGCGGTTCCTGCTGCCGAGGCGTATTTCGTGCGATCCAGAGTGGGCATCGCCTGGCGGCTGAAAACCAGCGTTGAAGGGCCATGAGGATGTTGCAGTGCCGCTTTGTATGTCTCTGTAACTTCGTTGGCGTCACCCGGACGAAACACCAACATGTTCGGCATCGCGCGGAATGCTGCCAGTTGCTCGACGGGTTGGTGCGTCGGCCCGTCCTCACCCACCCCGATGGAATCGTGCGTGAAGATGAAGAGCACTGGAATTTCCATCAGCGCCGCGAGGCGCATGCTGGCGCGCATGTAGTCGCTGAAATTAAAGAATGTGGCGGAGAATGAACGCAAGCCGCTCAGGCACATGCCGTTCACCGCAGCGCCCATAGCGTGTTCGCGAACTCCGAAATGTACGTTGCGGCCCTCGAAGGTCACCGGGTAGAATTCGCCTGCGCCTTCGAACGTCAGGTTGGTCTTGTTGGATTTCGCCAGATCCGCGGAGCCGCCGACCATCCACGGAATGTTTTTCGCAAGAGTGTTGAGTACTTTGCCGGAACTTTCCCGCGTGGCCATGCCCTTCGGATCCGCCGGGAACGAGGGGAGTCCCTTATCCCAACCGTCGGGAAGCTGTCGGTGCTGCATGTGCGACAGTTGATCCGCCAGTTCAGGGAATTTCTTCGAGTATTCCGCAAACGACGCGTTCCACTTCGCATGATCCTGCGCGCCGCGAGCGCCGATACCTTCCTGAAAGTGCTCGTAAACGCCGCCAGGCACAAGAAACTTTGCATCCTCTGGCCAGCCGTAACTCTTCTTCGCCAACTTAACTTCCGCTTCTCCCAGCGGTTCGCCGTGCGCTTCGAACGAGTCCTGCTTGTGCGGTGAGCCGTACCCGATGTGGCTATCCACGACGATCAGCATGGGCTTGTCGTCATGCGCCAGAAAGTCTTTGTACGCGCGCGAAAGTTGCAGCAAATCGTTGGCATCGGCCACCCGCGTCACATGCCAGCCGTAGCCCACGAACCGCGTCATCACGTCTTCGCTAAACGACCAGCTTGCGGGACCGTCGAGCGTTACCCGGTTGTTGTCATAGATCCAGCAAAGGTTGCCGAGTTGAAGGTGCCCGGCCAACGATGCGGCTTCACCAGCTACGCCCTCCATCAAGTCCCCGTCGCCGCATACGGAATAAACCCGATAATCGAATAGCTTGAAGTTTTCTCGATTGAAATGCGTCGCCATGAATTTCCCGGCGATGGCCATGCCGACGCTGTTGCCAACCCCTTGACCGAGAGGCCCGGTGGTGGTCTCAACCCCGGTGGTCAGGTGAGACTCCGGGTGGCCGGGAGTGCGGCTGTCCAGTTGGCGGAAGCGCTTGATCTGCTCCATCGATACCGACAGCTCGCTCTCCACTTCACCTTTTTTGTTTACATTTTTCACGCCGGCCAAATGCAGCGTGGAATAGAGAAGCATAGACGCATGTCCGGCCGACAGTACGAAGCGATCGCGATTCGGCCATAGCGGGCCTGCGGGATCGTACTTCAGGAAATATTGCCACAGCGAATAGACGACCGGCGCCAAACCCATCGGCGCGCCCGGGTGCCCGGAATTTGCTTGTTGGACCGCATCGATGGAAAGCGTACGGATAGTGTTGATACAAAGCTGATCGAGATTCTGTTCGCTCACGTTTGCTCCGACTTGGGATTCGGTTAGTCGCTGTATAGAGCCAGCCATTGGATGCCCTCCCGCGGAAAAAGGAGTCAAAATTGTACTGCAAAAGGAAGGAGGTGTCTGCCCGGCGAATGCTTGACCGGGAGACGAGAGGGAAATGGTGCGGCTGGTCGGACTCGAACCGACAACGGGGAAATCCCCAGCGGATTTTAAGCCCGCCGCGTATGCCAATTTCGCCACAGCCGCACCGGGCGTTTACGCGGCAGCAACAGAATAGCACGCTAACGATATAGTTTCGCAGCGCCGCGACTTTCGTACCCCACATTGGCGGATAGGCCGCAGACGTCCCTGGCCGCGTTGCGGCCTCGCGGGTTGCCACTAGAATGAAATGGAAAGAATTTCCTTTGATGACATCCACGATATCCACCGACGAATCAAGCGCCTTGCCACGGATGACGGGCCCCGATCCGGCGTTGCCCTGGCAAGCTCTTCTGATAGCTTCCGTCGGCCTCGCGCTACTGGTGGTGGCGCTCTATCTGCCGGCGATACACAACGGCTTTGTCAATTACGACGACCCCGACTATGTCACCCACAATCCAAACGTTCTTCAAGGCCTGAGCTGGGAGAACGTGAAATGGGCCTTTGCCACAGACAATCCCGCGGCCAATTGGCATCCGCTCACGTGGCTCTCGCACATGGCGGATGTGCAGGTATTTGGTCTGAACCCCTGGGGTCATCATTTCATCAACGTTCTGCTAATGGCCGCCGACGTGGTGCTGCTGTTTCTCTTCTTGCAGCTTGCCAGCGAGAGTTTATGGCGCAGCGCGGCCGTAGCAGCCATCTTTGCCGTTCATCCGCTCAATGTGGAGGCGGTGGCGTGGGTCGCCGAGCGCAAACAAGACCTTTCCTTGGTTTTCATGTTTCTTACGCTGATCGCATACGTCTGGTATGTGAAGCGACCGGGCGTTTTGCGCTACCTCGCGGTTGCCACGCTGTTCGCGCTCGCACTGATGTCCAAGGTAATGATCATCACCCTGCCCTTTGTACTTCTCCTGCTCGATTACTGGCCCTTACAGCGTTTCTCGCTAGGGAACGCACCAGACGTTAAATCGAATTTCGGGATCCGTTTTCTTGCGTTGGTGAAAGAGAAAGTTCCCCTCTTCCTTCTATCGGCGGTGGCGGGCTGGATCACCGTTGGCATTCATCGCAAAGAAGGAGCGCTCACTGCCGTCATGCCCCTGAGTTGGCGCCTGAAAAACGTGCTTTATTCTTACGCCGTTTATTTGTGGAAGGCCATCTGGCCCACGCGCCTGGCGGTGTTTTATCCACATCCGGAAAACAGGTTGCCTTTGTGGCAAATTCTGGTTGCGGCCGTCGTGCTCGTCGCGATTAGCGGGTTGGTTTGGAAGTACCGCGAAAAGAAATATCTAACCGTGGGTTGGCTGTGGTATCTCGGTACGGCGTTCCCGATGATCGGGTTGATTCAGTCTGGGCGCCAGGGCATGGCGGATCGCTATGAGGATTTGCCGCTGATTGGTATTTTCGTTGCTGCGGTTTGGCTTGCGGCAGACGCGACCGGCCGACGAACGCGGAGTCCGGCGTTTGTGGGAGCGGGATTTGCCGTAATTTTGCTGCCCCTGATGCTTTTGACGCACCGGCAGATCAGTTACTGGAAAGACAGCGAAACGCTCTTCACCCACGCCGTGGAAGTAACCTCGCGCAACGGCATCGCCGAAAATAATCTGGGTGCGGCGTACATGGAGAAAGGCGAATTAGAGGCCGCATTCCCGCATTTTCAGGCAGCCGTGAAATATGCTCCAGACCTGGGCTCCGCGCACTACAACCTCGCGGTGCTGCTGCAACGCCAAAATCTTCTTCCGGAAGCAGCAAACCAGTACCGGTTGGCGATAGCCGCAGCCGCAAACGTCGAAGAGGCTGCGCAAGCGCACAACAATCTGGGTGTGCTCTATCTCAGCCTGAACAATCTCCCGGTCGCCAAAGCGGAATTTGACAAGGCCCTTAGCCTGAATCCGAACGAAGTGAACAGTTATATTGCACGGGGGACTTTGGAATTTCAGCTCGGCCAAATGGATGATGCCATTCGTGATTTCACGCAAGCGATCTCGCGCGTACGTTCTCCCCTCGCCTATTTCTGGCTGGGCCGCGCGGAAGAGAGCAAGGGGGATTTCGCTCGCGCCAAAGCGGCGTATCAGGCGGCGCTCCAGATTGCTCCGAACATGACGCAGGCCCGCGCCCAACTGGAATCGCTGAAAACCCTGACGGGCCAGTGACCCGCCATTCGAACACCACTGTATAGGCGAAGGATGCGGTCCCCACCTTGCGGGCTAAGTCTTTCCGCATCAATGAGCTATCTAAATGAGGTCCGAGTGACTAAGGTCACAGACCCTTGTGATGGATCCTTTTAATCTGACTTTGAGATTACGACATGGCTACCGACTCACCCCTCACGCATCTGCCTCAACCCACTCCGGGTTTGCCGCAACTGGATTCTGCTCGCCCTAAGACCCCCGTGAAACCGAAAAAGAAACTCATCCGCCGCACAGATGTCGACCGTTCCCAGGTCTATCGCCGCAGTTTCCAGGCGGCATTCTTCGTCCTTAATCTCTGGCTAGGTGCGAAGTTCTATTTCTGGGTGCGCCAGTTTGAAGTGGGCGTTGTCGACGCGAATCTGCACAGGCCCCCGGGAGTCGAAGGCTGGCTACCCATCGCCGGTTTGATGAACCTGAAATACTGGTTGCTGAGCGGCGAAATTCCTCGTGTGCATCCGGCCGCATTCTATTTATTGATCACTTTTCTGGCGATGGCCTTCCTGTTTCGCAAAGCGTTCTGTAGCTGGCTTTGCCCCGTCGGCACGATTTCCGAATATCTCTGGCGTGCCGGCAAGAAAATGTTTAGGCGCAATTTTCACCTTCCGCGCTGGCTGGACCTGCCTTTGCGTGGCCTGAAGTACTTCCTTCTTGGTTTCTTCCTTTGGGCTATCTCCACCATGTCTGTCGTTGGCATCCGCGATTTCATGTACAGCCCGTACGGACTGATAGCCGACGTGAAAATGCTGAATTTCTTCCGCCACATTGGGCAAACAGGGTTGATCGTCCTGGGAGTGTTCGTGCTGGCTTCGCTGTTCATCCAGAATTTCTGGTGCCGCTTCGTGTGCCCGTACGGCGCTTTGTTGGGGCTAACTTCGTGGCTGAGTCCCGCGCGAATTCGCAGAAACACCGAAACTTGCATCGACTGCTCAAAATGCGCGAAGGCCTGCCCGGCCGCGCTGCCCGTCGACAAATTGGTGCAGATTCGTTCAGTGGAGTGCACCGGCTGCCTGGAATGTGTGGCCGTTTGTCCCGCGCAAGACGCGTTGGCGATGAGCTTGCCGAATCTGGTGGCGGCTAATTCCAAGATGCGCGCCATTCCAGCGTGGGCCATGGCCGCCGGTGTTGCCACTTTGTTCCTGGGTATCGTGGGATTCGCGAAAGTCACAGGCCATTGGGATTCCGCTATACCCGCTGCCGCTTATGAACGGCTGGTGCCCAACGCGGACCAGGCAGCGCATCCGATGCCGGAAAGGTGAACGCAGATGGGAACAGCTCCACAGCTACGTCCAGGTCAAGTGCCCGCCAGTGAGGTATTGCGGTTGAGCGATTTGGTCAGCTATCAAGGCGGCACGGTGGTCAGCCGCACGCTGGTCAAACACTCGAATGGCAACATCACGCTTTTTGCCTTCGACGCCGGGCAGGGATTAACCGAACATACCGCCGCATTTGACGCCCTGGTGCAGATCCTGGATGGAAAAGCCGAAATTACCATTTCGGATAAGACCTATCGAGTCGACACCGGCGAGGCCATTCTGCTGCCCGCGAATCAGCCTCATGCGCTGGCCGCCCTCATCCCATTCAAAATGCTCTTGACCATGATCCGGTCGTGAACCTCTGGTTCCTATGCACGCTGCAGCGTGCTGTCCATCACCCTGATAGCTAACCCTTGCTGTGATATAAAACGTTCTGCCACATCTCGATAGAGTTTTCGCCGCGGTCAGGGGCGAGGAGTGAAACCGTGAGAACGAAACCTTACAGCGCAATAGTGGTGTTCCTTACCACAATCATTGTGGGAACGCTTCCGTGCCGCTCCGCCGCACAATCCGCAGGCAAAAACGCTGGTGGCGATTCCCTCGCGGTGCATGTCTGGCAAGACACAATGGAAATTCCTACCTATGAGGAAGGACTCCCCGACGAGAATCCGCCCTTCGATCAGTTCGTCACCAACGGTCGGTACAATTATCCGTACACGATCCGGGAAAATCTCACCAACCGCGTCGCGCCTCGGAAGTGGCGCACCTTAAACCTCGAGAACGAATATCTAAAATGCGTGATTCTGCCCGACCTGGGTGGCCATCTGTATCGCTGCATCGACAAGCGGAATGGCGCCGATCTCTTCTATGCGAATCCTTCACTGAAATTCGCTCGCATCGCCTATCGCGGAGTCTGGGCGGCGTACGGAATCGAATTCAACTTCCCCGTTTCGCACAATTGGATGACGGCGTCGCCAGTGGATTTTTCCAGCTCCACGGCTCCGGATGGTAGTGCCTCCGTGTGGGTCAGGAACATCGACCGCGTCTACGGCATGGAATGGCGGGTGGAATTAACACTGCATCCTGGCCAGACGGTGCTTGAGCAAAGAACCACGCTCTACAATCCTGGTGCGGCGCGGCATCGTTTCTACTGGTGGACTAACGCGGGAGTGCAAGCGTGGGATGATTCTCGTTTGTATTACCCGCAGGAATTTTCCGTCACCCACGGATTCACGGATCTGGACACGTGGCCGGTCGACCGCACCGGCGTGGACCTCAGCATCGTCGGGAATCACAAATTTGGCCCAGTTTCGCGGTTCAGTTATGCCAGCAATGAGCCGTACATGGCGGTTTATCATCCGAAAACGAATGCCGGCGTTGTGCACTATTCCACACGAACCAATCTGCCATCGAAAAAAGTGTTTTCCTGGGGCAGCGATGCCGAGGGCCTGGAATGGCGCAACGCGCTTTCGGATAATCACAGTGCCTACGTCGAGATTCAGGCGGGACTCTTCCGAGACCAGGAAACGTATGGATTTCTCGATCCGCAACAGGCGATCCACTTCACCGAAATTTGGCTGCCTGTACTGGAAATCGGCGGTGTCACGCTGGCGAATCCCGACGCGGCTTTGAACCTTACGCGCGTGCCATCCAAATCGAACGAGACCACTTCGCTGGAAGTGGCTTTCAATGTCACCCGGGATTTTCCCAACGCCAAGTTGCAAGTGCTGGATGGTTCGCAGGTCGTTGCTACTGAATCTGTATCGCTCACGCCTAAGACGACCTTTCGCAAGCAATTTCCGAATCTGCCAGCGCAGAAGACATATACGGTCAGTCTGACCAGCGAATCCGGGAAAAACATCCTGACTCACACGGAAGGGAAGTACGATTTTGTTCCCAAATCCGAAGTGCCGAAGGCTCTGCCTCCGCCGTATGTCTACCCCCTGGTCGAAAAGCGCACCGAAAGTGATTTTCTCGAATTCGGCACCGGGCAGGAGCGAAATGGCGAAGTGCTCCAAGCTCTAGCGACTTACCGGGAAGGACTAAAGCACTTTTCCGACAGTGTCGTCCTCCATCGCGCTACGGGCCGTTTGGAAGTCGGATTAAGACAGTACCGGGATGCCATCGTTCAGCTTTCCCCCGTTCTCGAACGCATCAGCAACGACAAGGAAGCCTCTTACTATCTTGGTCTCGCTTACATCGCATCAGGTGAACCTGCGCAAGCCCGGCGTGCCTTCGAAGTCAGCGTTCAGTATGGAACTTTCCGTGCTCCTTCTCTGTATGAACTGGCTGCTTTGGATGCACGCTCAGATGCACTGGCCAAAGCTCATGAAAAATTGTCGCGGGCCTACGCTGAGTTCCCCGATTCCGCCCGGCTGAGTGACGTTGACGTATCCGTGTTGCGGCATTTAGGAGATGCGGGAGCCGCAAAGGCCCACCTGGAGAAATTGCAGCTCGTCGATCCGGCAAATACTTTTCTGCAATATGAGGCCACCCTTCTTGGGCATCCCCATGACGCCCTGTGGGAACATTTGGCGGCGGATCCCGAACGCATCATGAACATTGCCGTTCTCTACATGCACTTTGGCTTCTACGCCGATGCGGTGGATATTCTCTCGCGCCGCTATCCCTCCGGTGCTGGTGTGGTCAGCGAGCCAGGAATGCCACCTCCAGAAGCGTATTCTTTGATCGCGTACTATCGCGGCTACTGCCACGAAATGCTACATCAGGACGGGGTTGCTGATTTCCAGGCGGCTTCGCAAATGCCCGCAAATTATGTTTTCCCGAACCGGCCGGAAACTTTGGAAGTTCTCAGACGCGCCATTGCTGCCAATCCCAAGGATGCGAATGCTCACGCGCTGCTGGGCTCGCTCTACATGTCTGGAGGGATGGAGGACGCCGCAATGACCGAGTGGAACGCTGCGCGCGAATTGAATCCCGCCATTCCGGCGCTGCTGCGCAATATGGGCTACACGGCGCTGTACTCCCAGAAATCTCCCGACCGTGCCATTGGATATTTCACGGAAGGCACCAAATCTGATCCCCAAAACCCCGAGAATTATCTCGGGCTGGAGCGAGCGCTTCGTGAAGCGGGTCACCCTCCGGAAGAACGCGTTGCGGCACTGCAGAAATTCCCCGGCGCGAATCCTCCCGCCGCATTGATATTCCAGTTCGCGCGGGATTTGGCGGATGCGGGCCGCTACGATGAAGCACAGAAAGAGCTTGCCACACGGTTTGTTTCGCTGGAGGAAGGCGGCGCCAGTCAACTCGATGTTTATCTGGAGATAAAGCTGAAGCAGGCCAGCGCTTTGGCCGCCCAGCACCATTGCGACGACGCCCGTGGTGTGATCCAGCACCTCACGGACCCGGTGCCCCAACTCTCAATCACGAAGGAAGCGTTAACGCTCGCGGTTAAATCGCCACGCGGGCAAAAGGAAATCGCCGAAGCGCAAGCTCCTTGTACCAACTAGCGGCGGCAAGACTCAGGTTCGAAAGCGATCGTTCTGGCGGCATTGTTCCATCACCGCTTCCAGGAAGCGCTCGGTTCGTGGCCAGCCGTAAATTTTGACTTCCATTTTATCGGCCAACCGATTGGCAATTTGTGTGGCCATCGTGGTGCGCACCGCCGGCTCCAGATTGTCTCGGCGATTCAGAAATGTCTCGATCAGGCGCACTTCTTCCAAAGTGACCTTCGCGGTATCGATCGGTGGCAAGGTTTCGTCGGTTTTCGTCTCCACATACGGCCGAATGCCTTCCAGCGTTTTTTCGTGGACCACTACGGTTCCCGCCACGAAATCGCCGAGCCGCTTGCTCTTCCGGCTCATGAAAATGCTGATCAGTCCGATGCCGTACATCGCGGGGAGCATATCGATCAGTCGCAGGGCGTTACGGACGATCGCTTCATACGCGCCGATGGGCCGTCCATCATCTTTAATCACGCGGACTTGCGCATAACGTTTGCCCGGCGTCTGTCCATTCCAGAAAATCTCAAACAACGCAAAGTAGCCCGAGTTCAAAAGAAACAGAAGAATGACCACAATCGCCACCACCCACTGCGGTCCCAGTCCCCCGACAGTCGCGAGACCAACCCCAATGAGGCTCCCCACAATGAGCACGAAAAATGCCAGCACAATTTGAATGGCCGTATCGGCGAGTAGTGCCAGAAACCGGCTGCCCAGTCCGGCAATCGGATATTCCAACGCCGTCTGTTCCGGTGTGTCGATGGTAAGCTTGTCCGGGGCATCCATCCGATGATCTCCACTCGCTGGATTGAAAAGCGCCGTCCCTACTGGAACCGGCTCGAACAGTTGGTCAATCTCAGTGGACGCAGCGGCGTTACGGTTCTCTCGCCCACGGATCTTCAGGAATTAGCTCTATTATATCGACAGATTGCCGCGGACCTCGCCAGTGTTCGCGAAGATTCCACCAGCACCAACCTTGCCCACTATCTCAACCAATTGCTCGGGCGCGCGCACAACATCATTTACATGGGGCGCAAAACCGACCATCGCAATATCGTTACGTTTTATCGGTACACTTACCCCGCGATCTTCCGCGAAACTTTTTCGAACACCCTTGCCGCGTTCTTGATTTTTTTGTGCGCCGCTGTTGCCGGTTGTTTGCTCAGCCTCAGCGATCCCTCGTTCCCTCGACACATTATCGGCCCGCAAATGCTGCAAAGCATCGAACAGCACAAGATGTGGACGGAATCGATCGTCACCGTCAAACCCGTGGCTTCCAGTCAAATCCTCACCAATAATCTCAGCGTTTCAATCCTCACCTATGCGCTGGGGATTACCGGCGGCATCGGCACCGCCTGGATGATGCTGTTGAATGGACTGCTTATCGGCGTTGTTGGCACCGCTTGTTGGCAAGGACATATGAGTCTGCCGTTCTGGAGCTTTGTTGTCGGGCACGGAGTACTTGAGTTGCCTGCGATTTTCATCGCGGGAGGCGCTGGCTTCATCATAGCTCGCGGATTGCTATTCCCCGGAGCGTTGCCCCGAGGCGAGTCTTTGGTTCGCGCGGGCAAAGTCAGCGCTCAGCTATTTTTTGGCACCATTCCTCTGCTGCTGATTGCCGGATTCATTGAAGGATTCATTTCCCCTTCCAATGTGCCTGTGCCGATGAAATTCGTGCTTGCCGCAGGTCTATTCACTCTATTGGTGCTGTATCTGCTTTTCACAGGCACGTCGCAAATTGTTGACGCGGATAGAGAACCATTCGAGGAATCGCTGTCGGCTAAATCAGGCTCCGGTCTTTTGCCATCAAGTATTGATTGACGACCGCCGTGGACAGCTTCGAAGGCTCCACTTCCAGCGTAAGCGCACCTTGCTGGCGCAGCGTCCGCAATAGCAGATCCCGCCGCTGCACAATCTCCATTGCCGCGGTCTGGCGAAACATTTGCCGGGCATTCTGCGGAGCATCTTTCACCATGGTCCGCAATTCCGGCTGTCCAATTACGGTAAACAACACCAAGTGTCTCTGGGCCATGTGCATCGCACTCTCAATCACTTCAGGGGTCGTTGCGGTTTCCGCTAAATCCGTCATCCACACAACAAGACTCCGGCGCTTTTGAAGCACGGCCAGGGTTTCCGTCGCTCGCCGGTGATCCGCTTCCAACTCTTCGGCCCGCACCAGAGCCAAACTATCGAGCAATGCCCGGATTTGCCTGGCGCCGCGTCCTGGCGGCAGACGCTGCAGCACGCGCCTCCCGTAACCCAACATTGCCACAAGATCGCCGGAATATAGCGCCACCTGGGCCAATGAAAGGGCCGCGCCCACGGCATAATCCAGTTTGCTCAATCCTTTCACGCGCGCGCGCAGCAAACGCCCGGCATCCAGCACCAGCCAAACCGTCTGGCTACGCTCGGTCTGATAGGATTTGCTGATGAGTTTGGCGCGGCGTGCGGTAGCGCTCCAACAGATGTCGCGCCACTCGTCGGTTTCGCGATATTCGCGCAGGCTCTCGAACTCGCGGCCCAGGCCCGGCTGGTGCTTGTAACGTTTCTCGAGTGCAATCTGGCGGCTGCGAATCAGATAAATCGTATCTTTCTTCGATTCCTGAAAATTGGGATAAATGCGAATGGTTTGCTTGAGCGACGCCACGCCCCAGCGCTCAGCAATCTGCCACGCCGACTGGTAACGGAAGAACGTATCGCCAAAATGCATGTCACCGCGTTCACGCGGGCAAATTGCATAGGTCGAGGTCGCTGAACTTCCCGCCGCCACACGTGCGTCCACTTCCGGAACCTCTTTACGCAGACCCTGCGGCGCTTCTTCCTGAGCGCGCAGCAAAATGTCTGATTTTCCTCGATTCACGAATTCCAGGGTAGCTTCGGTGGGCTCTCGCAACTGAAGCGTGGAGTGCCATACCCGTCGCAGTTCGATTTCTTCCGGCTTCGGCAGCTTCTGCAGATCCACGGCCCACAGCAATACAACCAGAACGTCCCACAACGCCATGCCCAACAAATATTTTCCGCTGGTCCACGCCGGACCAATCCACACCAGCCCAACGAGTAGCAGAAGAAAGAAGCGTCGCCCAAACGCAACACCCAATCTTCCTTTCGCTTTCCCGCGAGCCCCGATCGGCGCCGGAGCAAGTTGCGATGATTCGCTCATTTCGGAACTTCCACTCCCTTCACCACATCGCGCACCACTTGGTCGGGGGTCACCCCTTCCAAGTCGGCTTCCGGCTTCAGGACCAAACGATGGCGAAGAATTGGAAGCGCCGCGGCTTTCACGTCATCGGGAATCAGGAAATCACGTCCCTCCGTGGCCGCCAGCCCTTTCGCAAACAGCATCAAGCTGATCGCGGCGCGCGGGCTGCCTCCCAAACTGACCGAGGGCCAATTCCGGGTACGCGCCACCAGCTTCACGATGTACTGGAATAGCGCCGGTTCCACTTTCACTTGCGCTGTTTCCACTCTTGCAGCCAGTAACGCCTCTGGCGGAACGGTTTCGAAATGTACTTTTTTTAGCTCGCGTGAGTCGAAGCCATTCTGAATATTTTCCAGAATTTGCACTTCCTGCTCACCGCTCGGATAACCAATTCGGATTTTCGCGAGGAAGCGATCCAATTGCGCTTCGGGGAGAGGGTAGGTGCCTTCGAACTCCACGGGGTTCTGCGTCGAGAAAACGGTGAAAAACGGAGTGAGCTCATATCCCGTGCCATCGATTGTGACTTGCCGCTCTTCCATCGCCTCCAGCAATGCAGACTGCGTGCGTGGCGGCGTGCGATTGATTTCGTCGACCAGCAACAGGTCTGTAAAAATCGGCCCGCGATGCAACGCAAATGAACTCGTGCCCATGTTGAACACGTTCGCACCGATCACATCGGCGGGCATCAAGTCCGGTGTGCACTGCACACGCTGGAATTTCAGTTGAAAAACATTTGCCAGTGCTTTCACCGCGAGAGTTTTTGCTAACCCGGGCACGCCTTCCACCAGCGCATGTCCCCCGACCAGCAATACAAGCAACAGGTGATCCAGCACCTCTTGCTGGCCCACGATCACTCGTCCCAGTTGACTCCTTACGTGGCTTGCCAGTTCTTGCGCTTGGCTCATTCCGATTGCCCCTTTTCCTCCGGCGCGTTCCGGATTTCCAATCGCGCCGCATATTGATGAAGGTCCCGCACAATTTCCAGGGCTTCCGCGTCGCTCAGATTTAGGGTCCTGGAATTGCGATCCGCGCGTGCCAATGTCCCTAAGAATGATGGTTCATCCCATCCGAGCGTGCGATTGCTCGTCCGCGCAAGTTCAGCAACCGTCGCGTTGCTGGTCAGTCCCAACTGCCGCGCCAGTTGGAAGCGTAACCGCTGATATGCGACTCGCACCGCGGCCGACCCGGCATGTGCAGAGGTGTAAAGGTCGCCCAACGTATCCACGAACTCCAAAGGTGACAAGCGGGAAACCTTTCGCGGCATCCGAATCGTGCCGTAGCGCCGCGCATAGGTCACCAGAACAAAAACGAACAGCACTCCTAATTGCGCGAACACCCAGGGAAGCGGCGTCCTCCCGATGTACGACCAGAAATCTCCCCGCGCTCCGTGAAAGTATTCGTCCCAGAGGATCTGTGTGTGTCGCGATCCACCAATCGAGTTCAATAGCAACGCCAGATTTCCCGGTTTCTGAATTCCACGATTCGTCAGCGGCGAAGGCGAACCCCACCACACAATGGTTCCTTTGCCCACCGAGTACGTCACCACCGCGGCTGTATCTTTATTTCCATACACCGCCAACTTGTCGATCGGTGTCGGATGCCAGTCGATGGGCGGAGCCATCGATATTTGCGGTGATCCTGCAGTGAGGGGCGAGGGCAACAATGCCGGGAATTCTGTTTCTCCTTCGGCGTCATCGGTCTCCGTGAACCTTTGGCCCCCGGGAAGAAATTCAGAAATGGCCTCTCCCGTGGCGACGACCCGGCCGCCGTTCTCTAAAAACCGGCGCAGCGCGGCGTTCTCCTCGGAGGTAGGAAGTTGCAGCGGATTCGCGAGAATCAACACCTGACCTTGCGGCTTCTCTTCGAGTTCGGTTGGCGAGCGATCCCATCGCTTCACGTCATAACCCAGTTCCCCAAGCAGAAGGTAAGCGGCCTTGGCGCCATCCCACGAGGTCGAATAACTGGAAGGAAATCCCGTGCGGCCGCCGCGACGGCTGGGCGTGAGCACCGAAGTGGCGACCGCCAGGATCAGCACCAGAATTCCCGCGCCGATCAGGATGGAACGGTCGGTGCGGTCGAGGCCTGCAGGCATCCCATCTTCTCCAATTGTTCTTTCGTTCCCGCCCACTCTGTTGCGGAAACAGGTCGATAGCCGTACCAGATCAACTCAAAGTTGCGCGTGACGGACTGCAGCAGGCCCTGCTCCCTGGGATGCTGCTCCAAAAGCCGCAACGATTCGCGGGGCGTGCGGGCCCGATCGCGCGGCAGCAGCCGGACATCTTCCAGATGCGCCACAGCCGCCCAATAGGCACAGTGAATCGCTTCGCGAAAATCCCCTCGGTCTGCCGCGGCCAGCGCCTCTTGCACCCAATGGCGTGCGTCGCTGGCAAGTGGCTCTGCTTCAGCGCGGAAATTCACGGCCTCCGCTGATTTGGTGAGCCAACGGTACACCGTGTAAAACAGCAGAACCACCGCCAGAAACAGAACGCCCCAGGCAATCGCGTTCCCCGTTTTCTGGCTGATGTGCAGCAGCATCAGCAATTTGATGATGTGCAAAAAGATCCAGCGGTTCATGCGCGCACGCATCTGGTCCCATGAGGAAGGCCCAGTAGCCTCCTGAAATTCCCCGCGGCCCAGAATTGTTGTGAGCTTGCCTTTCGCTTCGGTTGCGTCGATACCCGGAGACGAGTTGGAAAGTTCGTCCGCCTGTTGGCGCATGGCCTGTAAACGCGCTTTCAGTTGCGCTGCTGCCGGCTTCTTCGGGTCATGTTCGATTTCCCGAAGCGCATCGGAGATTTCCTGGGTCGAAATCGTGTAGGTTCGGTCGCCCGTCTTCACGGTCCACGAGCCTGGCAACGACCGGCGAACCGCCTCGATTGCCGCGGGGTCTGTACTGACTTGCTCGATGCGGGTCAGCTCCTGCTCGTAGGAGGGCAAATCAAGGTCGGAACCAGACGAACTTGAAGAGTTACTTTCGGGCGGTGTCTGTGCGTGGCACGAGAAAGACAACCCGAGCAAAATCGCCAAGGCCAAAGTCCCTGACGACGTTTGGCGTCCCATGCTGCATCGCCTCATTTAGTTCTACTGGATTCCCGGCGCCGGTGCATCGGCCAGCGGCCTCGGCACGCTGTTCAATGAATTCATCAGATGCTGAATGTCGAAGCCTTCTTTTCTCACGCGCAAATTGTAATACATCAACGCGGCAGAGATGGTTCCGATTGGCCCGACCACAGCTTGCGAGACAAAATCAGCAATATAAGAATACGTTGTCACACCCAGCGAAACTTGGTGCTTGGCCATGGCGGCGGTGATCGTGAAGAACATCACCGGAAACTGTAGCAGGATGGTCACCACGTAGGTCAGCACCATCACCAGCATGAGCAGCAGGAACATTTGCCCAGCGTAACCTCTGGTCAATTCCATGCTCCGCTCCATCGCCGCCACCGGTGATTCCTTTTCTGCCACCGAGACGGGAACGGAAACGGCCAGCCGGCACGCCAGGTAAATGCCGGGAACAATCAGGAAAATCAAGCCAATGCCGGTGGCCAACCCGCTCAGAATCATGATCCCTATCACCGTCAGGATGTGCCCCTTGGCACTCGCATACGATTCCCGCACGCTGGTCTCTCGGCCCAGGAATAGATCCGACACGGCGGAAACGGTGGCTGCCTGCGTGATGCCAACCAGAACCAGAAGCAAAATTGCACTGCCAAACGCTCCAACCACAAAGCCACCCACCATCCCAGGCGAAGAGAAGCGCGGTCCGCCCTTTCCCGCCCCCTGCATCACCAGCATCAGGCCGAAGCGAAACAACAGCATCACCAGGTTCGGCAAGGCGGCAATGCCTACAAACAGCAGAAAGTGTTCACGATACAGAGTAAACGTGCGGTCCAAAACCTCACCGAGAGTCATCGGGCGTAAGTCGGCGGTGGCCATGGGCTCTCCTGAATTTACTGAGTTGAGCGCATGTAAACATATTTGTACTCGTTCGGCAAGGTCACCGGAGTACTCATTCTTGCTGCCAGTAGGGAAAGAGTGAACCACAACGAAAAAGGCGGTGCTGCTCGGCTGGGGGGAGGATGCAGCACCGCCTTGTTGTCGGGGATGCGGATCTCCCGAAGGAGATTCCGTTCCCTATGCAAAAATCAACCGCGAACTGTCAGAACCGGGCAGATCGCTTTGGTGACCACGTTGTACGCGATGGTTAGAGGCACATGACCGGCCAAGCTCTTTCTTGCCTTCGCGCCCATCACGATCAAGTCGGCTTTGCTTTCACGCGCAGCGATCAGGATTTCTTCTATCGCCGATCCGAAGGTCACGCGAAATTCCGGCTTGCACCAGTTCTCGGTGCCCGCGGGCATGAGCTGTTTCATTCGCGCCACATTAATTTCCTTCTGGCGTGCCACGCTTTCTTCCGTATAGGCCGCCGCGCTTTCGATTACATGCAGCAAGGTGAGCCGTGCATTGTGCTCTTGCGCGAGCGAAAATGCATGGGCCGCTGCTCTCCCCGCTCCTGGTCCGAAATCCGTAGCGAACAGAATGTGATTGAGCTCGATTTCCTTCGCCCCGCCACCCTTCACTGCCGGGCCCACGGTAAGCACAGCGGTGTTTGCCTGCCGGAAGATTTCCTCGGCCACAGAGCCAATTAGGATCTTCTGTACCTTGCCGCGCCCGTGCGTCCCGACCACAACCAAGTCGATTTCGTGTTGGGTGATCATCTTGTCCAACGTAGGCCAAACATTGCCTTCGTCCATTAGAACTTCATGAGGCACGCCCCGGAGCTTGCCCGAAATCAAGATGTCCGTCACGCCCTCTTCCGCGGCTTGCCGGACTTTCTCGTAGGTCGCTTGGGCCAGTTGCGGTTCTGCGAACTGGAATGGGTCTGGAGTGATTACATGTGCCAGATAAATCCGCGCGTCATAGCGCCGCGCCAGCGCGATGCCATAGTCCAGAGCCCGGTCGGATACTTCGGAGAAGTCCGTGGTGATGAGAATCTTGGTGAGAGTGACCCGCTTGCTGTCTAACTTGCCTTCCTTTTGCTCCAATAACTGCGGCATAACATCCTCCTCGAACGCTTCAACCACCCCACGCTCTTGCTACACAATTAGTTGTCAACTTTGAGAGTGCACGTTCGCTACCAGAATGTTGTTCTGCAATTCGTTCCAAACAATCGCGTTACGACCATTTTTTCGGAACGATTCGACGTACTGAGCCAACTTCCGCAAATTTCTGCGTCGATTCACCTAAAACTGTTGGGAAAACGCATCCGGAGGGAGTTTGGGCGCGTGTGAAGAGGAATTGGCCTGCAAAAACAAGAGCAGCGGCCAGCTCATTTGGAAGGCCCGTGATCCGGGCGTTCGCGTCGTACGCACGACGCTTCGTTTTACTCTGCTGGCCGCTGCCGAAACTTTATTGTGGGCGTCCCTTTTTACGACGTATCCTTTCGAGCCTTCACCGCGAGCCCGACCGTCCTAAAAGGAACGCCCACTGCTCAGCCTTTTGACAATCGCTCCATTGCCTAATTGCTGAACGTGGTTGGAATATGCATCTGGGATTCCGTTTCGCGCCGATTTGCACAATTTGTATCTCTCTGATAATTCGTGGGTTGTTATGATGGCTCGGGAGACTGGTTTTCGTCGGGTGGTGCCCGTGCGGGTTTTCACACCGGAACGCGGAATCTCACGCACTCCTGTTTGTCCGTCACACTCTGTTCGGGCGACTTACTACGGGTTCGGGGGAGCGACTGATTCCTCTTCTTCGCTGTGCGACAACCCAAACTTTTTCATCTTGTATCGCAGTGCATCTCGACTGATGCTTAGCAGCTTCGCCGCTTTGATCTGATTGCCATGCGATTGCTGCAGCGCTAGTTCTACCAGCGCGTGTTCCACATCCTCGAGCGATGTGCCCCCCTCCGGGATGGACAAAGGTGGGAGACGCCGCTTACCCGGAGCCGGTGCGGATTCTACTGCCGGAGCTAATCCCATGTCCGTTGCCACTGGGCCGCTGCGACCACTGGCCACCGTGAACGGCAGATCGTCCGGCTTCAGGAACTTACCTTCTTCCAGGATCATGGCGCGTTCCAACGCGTTCTTGAGTTCGCGCACATTACCCGGCCAATCATAGTTGGTGACCAGCCGGGTGGTTTCTTCGGTCAAGCCTTGAACGGACTTCCGGAACTTGCGGTTATAGTGCGCCAGAAAAAACTCCACCAGGGGCTGCACGTCTTCCTTGCGCTCGCGCAAAGCCGGCAGGTAGATGGCAATGATAGCCAGCCGGTAATACAGATCCTGACGGAAGCGGTTCTCTCGAACCTCACGCTCCAGGTCGCGATTCGACGCGGCAATCACCCGTACATCCACCTGAATATCCCGCACACCGCCAATACGTCGAATTACCTGGTCCTCGAGCACCCGCAGGAGTTTTGCCTGTAACAGAGATGAAAGCTCGCCAATCTCGTCCAGAAACAGCGTTCCGCCGTCCGCCACTTCGAACAGGCCCTTTTTCATAGCTTTGGCGTCGGTAAATGCACCCTTTTCGTGTCCAAACAGCTCGGCTTCCATCAAGGTCTCGGGAATCGCCGAGCAGTTGATGGCTACGAATGGCCGTTCGGCCCGCGAGCTGTGGTAATGGATCGCCTTAGCGACCAAGTCCTTGCCCGTGCCGCTTTCCCCTTGGATCAGGATCGTGGTCGCCTCGCTTGCGGCCACTTTGTACACGAATTTCATCAATTCGGTGATCTTGCGAGAGACGCCGATCACATCGTGATAGCCCGCCCGGCGTCGTACTTCGTCGCGTAGCGACTCCACTTCAGTTCGCAGTGAACCGGCTTCCAGGGCATTCTGCATGGTCACGCTTAACTCATCGAAGTTGATGGGTTTGCTGACGAAATCATAAGCGCCAAGTCGTAGCGCCGCTTTCACATCATCCAGTTGTGGGTCCGCCGTCATCATGATGATGCTGCGCATCTCGCCGCTTTGCTTGAGCTTTTCCAGAACTTCAATCCCGCTCAGGTCGGGCAGGTGAACATCCAGGAGAACCAGATCCACGGTTTCGCTCTGGAGCATCCGTAGAGCGTCCTCCCCATTTTCCGCTTCCACCGTCTGATAGCCGTATTCCGTGCACTTCTGGTTCAACGCCCAGCGGACGAGCTTCTCGTCGTCGACGATTAGAATTCTCTTTTGGGCCATCCCGCTACTCTATCACCATATTAGTGGCCGGAGCCTTTCGGGCGGCTCGGCTTCACCCGGTGTATTGGTAACCAGACTCGGAATTGCGAACCCTTTCCTTGAGCGCTGGTCACTTCGATTCGCCCGCCGTGCGATTGCACAATGCTGTTCGCGAGAGACAACCCCAACCCTGTTCCCTCACTGCGCGTTGTGAAAAACGGTTTGAAGATTTTCGGTAGCGCTTCCGCCGAAATGCCGCGTCCGGTGTCGGAGGTTTGCACGACGACGAATCCCGGCTCGCCTCGCAACCCCACCCGCACTTCGCCCCCGCCGGAAATAGCCTGGATGCTGTTCAGCACCAAATTCAACACTACTTGTTGGATAAGCGCCGGGTCATGTTCCACCAAGGGGAGCGTTGTGTTGGCTTCTAATAATATTTGAATGGGTTTCGTCAGCACTTGCTGGCGCGCGATCAGAATGGCCTGCTCGATCGTTGTGTTCAGATCCGCCGGGTGAAAATTGGGAGGCCGGGGGCGCGCGTAGGATAGCAGATCGTTCAGAATTGCCTGTATGTGCAAAATCTCGCGGTGCACTTCGCCTATCACGCCACGGCTCGGGCTGTTCGCCGGCAACTCCTTGCCCATGATGTCGACCACTCCCGCAATTCCCGCCAGCGGATTGCGAATTTCGTGCGCTAATCCTGCGGCGAGTTCTCCGATGGTCGCCAGGTGCTCTGCGCGCGCCATCTCGCGGGTGTGCAGTTCCTCGATTTCCTGGCGATTCTGATCCAGCTTCTCTACCATCTCGTTGAATTGCTGTCCCAACTGCCCAACATCGTCCACTCGCTTGGCGAAGGCGACGCGCGCGGTTAAATCGCCCCGGCGTACTCGGGCGATGGTATCCATCAATTCTTCCAAAGGCCGTTCGATCAACACCAGCAGAACCGATAGCAACACGAAACAGAGCAGAATCGCGAAAAACACAGCCGCGATCAGGATCCACTGCACATCTCGGATTTCCTGCGAACGCAACACCGCGTGGATGGCCAGTATGCTGGCAATGAGTACAGCGATGATCGGAATAAAAACTTTCCACTGCCAACGGATACCTGTGGCCCAACGCACGAATTGGGGCAATTTCATGTTCGTATCACATCAAACAGCCGCCCCGGATGCAAGTCGGTTGGTGTGTACTGACTACAGCGTGCAAGGCGCGAGTGCGCTCCGCTCGGTCCCTTTCGCTCTCGGTCAACATATTGTAGATTTTCCTCATGCGTCGCTGGCCAATCGTTGTCGTTGCGTCATCCCTCGTTCTTGTCGCAGCGCTGTTGGCGTTTGCTGGAAGGCAGAGGACGGATCCGGTTCCAGCATCGTATTTGGGCTTCGATCTGAACGATTATCCCGGCGACGACGCTTTACCCACGCTACGCAAGAACTTCGCCTTTACGGGCTACTGGCTCAGCCCGCCGCCGGGAGAAAAGCACAACTCTTGGATCGGCAAACGGTCGTTGCTTTTGAAGCACGGTTTCGGTTTCATGGTCCTTTACAACGGTAGGGTGACGAAAAACCTGAAATCAGCGGAAGACGCGAAGCAAAAAGGTACCACCGACGCCGAGAATGCCGCCAAGCGCGCCCGCGAGGAAGGTTTTACCGCACGAACGATCATCTTCCTGGATATCGAAGAGGGCGGCCGCCTTTCCCCCGCCTATCATGAATACGTCCATGCGTGGATCGATGCGCTAGCGCGATCCAATTTCCGCAGTGGCGCTTATTGCTCTGGAATACCCCTGAATGACGGCGACGGTCGCACCATCACGACCGCCGAAGATCTTCGCGAGCACTTGGGCGCGCGCAAACTGGCGCTGTGGGTATTCAACGACGTTTGCCCACCTTCGCCCGGTTGCGTGGTTTCGCAGAACCCGCCACGGGTGACACAGAGCGGTTCCGCGCAAGCCGCGATCTGGCAATTTGCGCAGACACCGCGGCAAAAACAGCGCACCGCACAATGCGCAGCCACCTATAATGCAGACGGCAATTGCTATGCGCCCGAAGATACCGCGCACAAATGGTTTCTGGACCTCAATGTCGCGACTTCCGCGAATCCATCGGCTCCACGCGAATAGGGCACCGCTGGCGTCCGCACGCCGCCTTGGTTAGACTCGACATAATGGACAGGGAAAAAATCGAACGCATCTCCAAAGCGCTCGCCGACGAAACCCGTCTGCGCATTTTCGAAGCCATCAGTTCCTGCGAGCAAATGAACTGCACAGAACTGGTCGCCATGCGCGACGTCACTCCCGCCACGATTTCCCACCATTTGAAGATTCTGGCCGAGGCCGGACTAATCGAAAGCCGCCGCGAAGGACAGTTCGTTTACAACAAAGCGAATCCTGGCGCTCTGGAAGATTACGCCAGCGAACTTTCTGCTTTGGCTGCCAAGAAAAAGAAAAGGGAATAACGTTGCTTCAGCCGACCAGCAACATCGTCAACGCGGTAGCAATTCCCAGGGCCAGCAGAACTCCCCAAGCTATCGTCTTGCGCCGCTGCGCGTATGCGCGGCGGGACTCCACGGGTTTTCGAAGGATATGTTCCATAGGAAGCTACCTTCGTTGGTAACACGCGCGCAGTCTTCGCCACAATTACCTTTCTCCGAGCCGCTGTGTATCGGTGACCCCGCTGACTCCGGCGTTATCAACTAGCTGCGTATGGCCGAGGCGTAACGCACGGATGTCAAAGAGACGCTGCTGAGACGCATGCTGGGCTCTTATCGCTTTTTCTTCGCATGAAAATTTTTGCTGGTTGCTCATCCCAAACCCTTAGTTTGCAATGCCTTCCAGAACCTAACCCCTTGCCTGTGAACCTTTTACCCACTCGCCGCATCCTATCTACAGCTAACACTTTGTTCACGTTTTCCACGCATAGCACCCATTAAAATAATTCGTGGGACGGCACCTTCGAACGAGGATAAGGTGTAGGCGTGGGGAGTTTTTCCGAGCCGCCAGTCCGGCTCGCGCCCGGCATAATGCGGGCAGAAAGAGGAGCAGTCACCCCTATGACCAAGCATTATCTTCTGGCTAGTGACTTCGACCAGACGCTCAGCTTTAACGACTCGGGAGTCGCGCTGAGCGAACTCATCGGCTTTCACAACTTCCACGACAAGGTCAAAGGCTTGTCGGAAATCAATCTCGTCCAGCAGGGCGCCGAACTTTCTTACTTGATCTTGCACGACCCTGATTTTCGCCGCGTTCGCCGCGAACACCTGATCGAAACCGGTAAGCGCATCCGCTTGAAGCACGACGTCAAATTGTTTGCGCGTTCGCTCGACAGCATGTCCGACGGCTACAAGATTTCCTTCTACGTCATTTCCGCGGCCCCACAGGAAATTATCCAGTCGGCGCTGGAAGGCATCGTGCCTGCCGATCACATCTTCGGCACGCGCTTTCGCTTCAACGAAAGCACCGGCGAAGTGGAATCGATCATTCGCGCCACGGCGGGATGGGGCAAAATCACCGTCCTCGAAGAGCTTCGAGCGGAACTCGGCATCAGCCACGACCACATCATTTACATGGGCGATGGCAGTTCCGATTTGCCCGTGATGATGCACGTCAATCAATACGATGGCCTGACCATAGCGGTTTCCGACGCCAAGTTTATCACCCGCGTCGCGCGCCGCACCGTGCTCAGCGACAACGCCATGAGCGTGCTCGTCCCTGTCTTGGAAGAAGTGCTGCGTTGGGATTCCCCGATGATCCGTCGCTTCTTCGCCGCGCGTGGCCTCACTCTTCGCGAGTGGGACAAGATGAGCACCGATATGCTCACCATCGATGAAAGCTCGAGACCAGCGCCCGCTGCCGCGCAATAGGACTAAACCAATCGCTGACGCGTCGTTTCGACCGAAGGGACGGTGTTTTTGCCGTCCCGCAGCGGAGAAATCCCTCTTTGTTTTCGTCGACCTCGATTTGAACCATCTGGGCCAACCTGCAGCAAAACTTTGTTAAGCTTTTTACTCATCTCGGAGGGTCCACATGTCCCGCAAAAACATTCTCATGCTTGTTGGTGACTACGTCGAAGACTACGAAGTAATGGTTCCGTTCCAGGCGCTGCTCATGGTGGGTCACAACGTCCACGCCGTTTGTCCCGGCAAGAAATCCGGCGATACCGTGCGCACCGCCATCCACGATTTCGAAGGCGACCAGACCTATTCGGAAAAGCGTGGCCACAATTTTGCCCTCACCGCCACCTTCGCCGACGTGCGTCCGGAAGACTACGACGCACTGGTCATTCCTGGCGGCCGCGCCCCCGAATACATTCGCCTCAATCCCCGCGTGATCGAGATTGTTCGCCACTTTGCCGCTGCGCAAAAGCCCATCGCGGCGATTTGCCATGGCGCGCAAGTTCTTGCTGCTGCCGACGTGCTGCAAGGCAAGACTTGCAGTTGCTATCCCGCCGTTTCCCCGGATGTCACCCGCGCGGGCGGCACCTTCGCCG
Organism: Candidatus Acidiferrales bacterium; assembly: GCA_963759275.1. Lineage (GTDB taxonomy): Bacteria > Acidobacteriota > Terriglobia > Acidiferrales > UBA7541 > Acidiferrum. The sequence goes on from CAVWYZ010000014.1 coordinate 232,602, forward strand.
ATATTGCAATGACCGAAGCGGTGGTCGATGGCAATCTGGTCTCCGCTCCCGCGTGGCCTGCCCATCCGGCGTGGCTCTCCAAATTCCTGATGGTTCTCGGCACGCGCATCGAACTCTAAGCGCTGGCGACGAAGCTTCGACCGTTATTCCGAGGCTGCCTGCGACAAGCCTGCGCAGCGAGGGTGTGTGCAAGCCAGATACTTGCAATCTGGCGCTAACGATTCACAAAGGATTGGGGAGCATGCTGTCAGTGCCCTTCGGTCCCAGCGGTAAAAGCGGCAGCCGTTCGTGGCTCCGGGCAAGCTTGGCTGAAGGAGTCCATCATGTCGGCGCGCCGACATGATGTGATGAATAACGTAACTATGTAGTACCCTACCCCCTCCCCCTTTTTGGCTAAGTGGTGATTCTAAAGGGGGTTATTGGGGGCTTCCCCGTAAGTGTTGATTCTAAAGGGGGTTAGCTTTTGCAGCCGCAAAGTTATCAAAGAACTGCCAGGCGGCCCGAAATGGGATCGCGCCCATTACACATACCTTTATGTTAGCATATAGTAATCGATGAGTCAGGGAAAACTTAAGAAAGATCGCGGTGCGGGGTCGTGGTTTCCGGAAAATCCGGTTTCGTCGTTGGCCATGGCGATCTGCTGGTAGCGCGTGTGAAACTCACAACCTATAAGCAACATGGCTCGGGTCCTTTCCTCCGAGCCTCGGTCGTTAGCGCAACCAAGTTTACTCGGAGCCAGGAGCCGGCGCCTTCATCTAATCAGCCCTCCCTCATCTAATCAGCCACCCTCAATCATGGAAAGATTTCTATTCCGGTTAGAGCGCCCTTATCATCCAAATAGACGTGAACTATCTGGTTCCCGTCCGCGGATCTGTATTCGACGGTCTCCTTGGTTTTTTCTTTGGCAAATTTTATCCAAAGCGCGTCCGACGGTCCGGCGCAACCCGACTTACTTATGGTTTTCAGATGATCTACGAGTTCACGGAGTTCTAATATCATGGTTGTATTCCTATGGGATCGGGATAAATCGTGGGCGGACGGCTCTCGCGTTCACCATCACGGTCTTTAGTTCGCCTCTCACTGCGTCCCTGGCTATGGCCAGATCCTTTCCGCTCGCCATTCCCTTTTCTAATACGTATACGATGGATTTGTTCAGCGGGTCGTAAAACTTCTTGCCACCTAGGATCGCTTTTCTAACCATCGAGCTGGTGACCCCGCGGGTGGCGCACCTTTTGGGCGTTTGGGGATTTCGAGCATCGCATGTGAGGATATCACCGACGGACGTATCCCAAGAGTAATAAAAGGAGGGTGGCCTACCCTTTGCGTCGTTGGCAAAGGGTGGGACGCTCTTGGTTTGCCGTTGCTCTATGCCGAGGAATCTGAAGCGCTGTGTGGGCCGAGGTGATCTGCACTTCATCACCTTCACGTGCTATCAGCGAAGGCAGTTGCTGGCAGCGCGCGGGCGCGGGCTCTGGCGGTGAAGATTTTGGCAGAGGTGCGGGCGCGCTACGGGTTTCGAGTACTCGGCTATGTGATCATGCCGGAGCATGTACATGTATTAATCAGCGAGCAGGCCGCGGTTTCGCCGGGGAAAATCATTCAGGTGTTCAAGCAGCGGGTGTCGCGGCGACTGCGCGGGAAGAAACGCGCGCGGCGGGGCCAATTGACGCTGGGATTTGCGGAGGAAGCAGGACTAGGGCGTTTCTGGCAGCGGCGGTACTACGACTTCAATGTGTATTCCGAGAAAAAGCTGCGCGAGAAGTTGGACTATATGCACATGAATCCCGTCGCGAAGAGGCTGGTTGCACATCCGAGAGACTGGCCGTGGAGTAGTTGGACGTTCTATGAAAGCGGAGAAGGGCTGTTGCTGATGGACCGCTGGAAGTAGGAGGGAAAGAAAGAGAAATAGAAGAGCGTCCCACCCTTTGCAAAAAGCGCAAAGGGTAGGCCACCCTCGTGATTTTGCTTGGGAGAAAGATTTTGGCGCGTTGCCTTCAGGGCGAGCCTCCCTTTCGGAAAATTCAGTGCGCCACCCACCGCCCTATCTTCTCCTTGACTGTCTAGGAATACAGCGTTATCTTCCTAGGTCATCTAGGAGAGCGGCGCGCGTGGACAAACAACTGGAACTATTGCAAGGCACTCTGGACCTGCTGATCCTTAAGGCGGTTTCCCTCGGACCGTTGCACGGTTATGGCATCTTGTTACGCATTCAGCAGATTTCCCGAGATCGCCTGGAAATTCAGCAGGGCTCTCTCTATCCCGCGCTGTACCGCCTGGAGGATCAGGGCTTGATTGCCAGCGAGTGGGGCGAGTCCGATAACAATCGCAAAGCCAAGTATTACCGTCTATCAGCGACCGGGAAACGCCGCTTGCAACTTGAAACCGAAAAGTGGAACCGCATGGCCGATGTCATCGCAGGAATCTTGCGCACCACGCCGGAGGAGCTGTGATGCTCTGGCACCGCATCCGCTCGTGGTTCCGCGCGATTCTGCAGCGCTCCAACACAGAGCATGACATGGATACCGAGCTGCGATTCCACATCGAAGCGTACACCGAAGATCTGATCCGCACCGGCGTCCCACGCGAAGAAGCACTACGACGCGCCCGCATCGAATTCGGCGGCATCGAGCAAACCAAAGAACAGTGCCGCGACGCCCGCGGCTTAAACCTTATCGATTCGCTCCTCCAAGACATTCGCTACGGCCTGCGCATGTTGGCGAAAAATCCGGGTTTTACGGCCGTGGCGGTTCTCACCCTCGCTCTTGGAATTGGAGCAAATACGGCGATCTTCAGCTTGGTCGACGCCGTTATGCTGCGATCGCTTCCCGTCCGAGACCCGCAACGACTGGTAGTTTTCAGTTGGAAGGCTCACAACAATCCGAACTACCAGGGCTATAGCAATTATGGTGACTGTGGCCAGAGTGGTGATGGTTCCGGATGCTCGTTTTCGTTGCCCTTTTTTGAACAGATGAAAAGGGAAGCAAAAGTCTTCTCGAGTCTCACGGCGTTTTCTGGGCCCACGCAATTTGATGTAGCCGGCAATGGGCCTGCAAGCATCGGGCGCGGCGAGCTTGTCTCCGGCGATTTCTTCGAGACCTTCGGAGTGGAGACAGTTCTTGGAAGGCCACTCGGGGCGGAGGACGATACCCTGACGGCGCCACTGGTCGCGGTGTTGAGCCACGGCTATTGGGAAAGAGCCTTCGGAGGAGATCGTTCGGTGGTCGGGCGCACCATCCGATTAAACGGAGTGCCATGCACCATTGTTGGGGTCGCCGACAAATCCTTCACGAACTTGGCTCCCGGAAAAACTCAAGACTTTTTTCTTCCACTCCGATCCGTCTCACAACTAAACATCGGCTGGATCGGAGCCAGCACCTTGCCCGATCCTCAGACTTGGTGGGTTGTTATGGTGGGACGGTTGAAGGGCGGCGTTACCATAGCGCAAGCGCAAGCCGCGACGACATTGATTTTCAGCAACGAAATGCTTCATGGCTCAAAGCCTCTTTCGAAAGCTGAAGACGATCCCGCGATTGTGCTTACGGCTGCGCCCCAAGGCCTTTCGGGTCAACGTCGCCAGTATTCCACTTTGCTCTACGTTCTGATGGCAGCAGTAGGTCTGGTGTTGGTGATCGCCTGTACAAACCTGGCAGGATTGGCGCTAGCGCGTTCGGCGGCTCGGCAGAAGGAGATGGCGGTGCGGCTGGCATTAGGAGGGGGGCGCTGGCGAATTGCGCGGCAGTTGCTGACGGAGAGCCTGATGCTTTCCTTGGCCGGAGGAGCACTGGGAGTGCTCATGGCCGAATGGGGCGTAAAGGTGTTTCAGGCATTGTTCTCTAGCGGTTCGGATCAGACTTTTCCGTTTATCGTTTCGCCAGACTGGCGGGTGTTCGCGTTTACCCTTTCCGTCTCGGTGCTAACCGGACTTTTGTTCGGTGTTGCGCCGGCGCTGCGAAGCACGCGCATTGATCTCACTCCGGCGCTGCAAGAAAATGCTTCCACCCTTCCAGGCGCAGTGGGGCACTCGCGGAAGGGGCTTCATTTTGGCGGCGGGCTTGTCGCGGCTCAGATTGCGCTGTCGATCGTCGTGCTCGTTGGCGCTGGATTGCTGGTGCGCACGGTGCAGAACCTTCGGGCCGTTGACCCCGGCTTCGACACCCAAAATATTTTGATCTTCGGGATTGATCCATCGCTTCTAGCTTACAAGGATGAGCGAATTCAAGAACTCTATCGAAATCTTCGAGAACGCTTCTCCGCCATACCGGGAGTCATTTCCGCAAGTTATGCGTCTACGCCGCTTCTTAGCGGCTCTTTATGGTCAACGGACCTACACATTCCGGGCCAACCCCCTAAATCCAGCGTAGAAGTGGATACTATCGCCGTTGGACCCGAGTTTCTCTCGACGATGCATATTCCGCTGCTGGATGGCCGTGCATTTACGGGCGCCGATATTGCCAGTGCCGCATCAACGATGGCGGCGGAAAAAGCAGCACAAGATTCCGCGAAGCAGGCTGGATCAAGTGCAACCAGCCGCGCCGAAGTGCACGCCCCTTCCACTGCAGCGCCAATTCCCATCATCGTCAACGAGGCCTTCGCAAAGAAGTATTTCCAAAAACAAAATCCTTTAGGCCAACACCTCGATGACTCGCAGGGAGACGAGCCAAGCCCTGGGCCAAAATCGGCCGGCTATCAGATCATTGGCGTGGCCGGAAATACAAAATACGACAGCCTACGCCACGAAATTCAGCCTGCCATGTACCAGCCGCTCACCAATGGCGGCGCGCATTTCGAATTGCGTACAGCAGTGGAGCCGAATTCGCTAATCCCTGTTGTCCGCGACATGGTTAACCGCGTGGATAGCAATCCACCGCTGTTTGACGTGCGGACTCAGTCTGAGCGAATTGAGCAATTGATGGTCCAGGAGCGCATCATCGCGCGCTTGTCCAGTTTCTTCGGATTGCTTGCATTGCTGCTGACTTGCATGGGGCTATACGGTCTGCTGGCTTATGAAGTGACGCGCAGAACGCGCGAGATCGGAATCCGCGTCGCCTTGGGTGCGCAACAACTCAACGTGATCGGGCTTGTGGTAGGCCAGGGAATTATTCTAGTGGTCGTGGGAGCAGTGTTCGGTTTAGGAGCCGGATTCGGGCTGACGCGATATCTCGAGAGCCTGCTCTTTGGCGTCCGGCCCGTCGACCCATTGACCTTCGCGGCGGTAGTGATTCTGCTCTTTATTGTTGCACTGATAGCCTGCTATTTACCGGCTCGGCGCGCTTCGCGCGTTGACCCCATGGTTGCATTGCGTCACCAATAGTTCGTCGAGCTTCTGGAAGGGATTAAACGAAGACTGTCATTACGTAGTATTTCGGCTCAGTAGTCGCGATTTGTGATTCCTGCACTTCCTAATTTTGCTCGCAAGCCGCATAATCATTAGTTTGCTACTCCACTTAGAGGCGAGTCTTGCACCATGGCTAATATCAACGTAAAGAAGGGTGTCATTGGAATTCTCACCGGAGGAGGCGACGTTCCCGGTCTCAACCCCGCGATCCGCGCGGTCACCTTCCGTGCGCTCCGCGAAGGTTATGAAGTGATTGGCATCCGCCGCGGCTGGGGCGGGCTTGTCGATATCATCCGCGACGAAAAGCACGACAATTCGAATAATTTCCAGCGGCTCACCGAAGACGTGGTGAATCGCGCCGGACGCACCGGGGGCACGTTCCTCCATTCATCTCGTACGAATCCCGGCCGCGTCAGCAAGAACAGCGTGCCCGAACATCTTAAGAGCGAGTACAACGCGGAGAAGAACGACCTGACGCCCGAGGTTCTGAAGAATCTGGCGTGGCTGGGCATCGAGTACATGATTCCGATCGGCGGAGACGACACGCTCAGCTACGGCGTGCGCCTCTACCAGGAAGGGGTTCGCGTCGTCGCCATCCCCAAGACCATGGACAACGATGTTCCCGGCACCGATTACTGCATCGGCTTCAGCACCTGCATCACCCGCACGATCCAGATGACGAACTCTCTCCGCACTTCCGCCGGTTCCCACGAGCGCTTCATGGTCCTGGAGGTATTTGGGCGCTACGCTGGTTTTACGGCCATGCTTCCCACCATGGCGGGTGCGGCGAATCGTTGCGTCATCCCCGAGCACAAATTCAGCATGGAGCAGCTCACCGACCTGATGGTGCACGACCGCAACCGCAATCCCAGCCGTTATTCCATCGTGCTGGTCTCCGAAGGCGCCATGTTCGAAGGCGGCGAAATGATTTTCCAAAACGCCTCTGCGGATGCGTTCGGCCACAAGAAGCTGGGCGGTATTGGCGATCTGGTCTCTGAAGAACTTACCGAGCTTTCGCCCAAATTTAACAACGGGAAAAAAATAGATTGCATCAACCAGAAGCTGGGCTACCTCGTCCGTTGCGGCGATCCCGATGCCATCGACTCTATCGTCCCGATGGCCTATGGCAACCTTGCTCTGGACTTGCTGCTTAACCGCATCCATGGGCGTCTGGTCGTCCTGAAAAACGGCCGCTACGACAATATGCCGATTGATACCGTCACGGCGACGAAGAAAGTCATCAACGTCAAGGAGCACTACAGCATTGAACGTTTGCGGCCGGTCTACCAAAGCTTCGAAATGAAGCCGCTCTTCTTGATGACCAGCGAACTCAGTTAGCTCCTTCGTTTGCCATTGTTACTCTCCGGGAGCGCCTCTTGCGCGCTCCCACCCTTTTCCGGCATGCTGGCTTGACGCATTGCTCTCTCACCGCCTGAGTAGAACACTTCGGGAAGGACCTATGGCCACAAGCTCTCCGTCGGTTCCGCGTATAGTCGAGCACCACCACGCCTTGATTGTTGATTCCAGCCCGGAAATAAACCAATTGCTCACCAATCTGTTCCAGCAGGAAGAGTGGGACGTACAGCAAGCGCGGGATAACCAAGACGCTCTCGAACAGGCTCGTCAGCGTCATTACGACTTGATCATCACCGGCGAACGCACATCCGGACAGGAAGATATCGATTTGCTTCGCCGGCTGCGCCTCGTCCGTCCGCACACCCGCTTGATTATTCTCACTGACGAATTCACTCCGGGGGATGTCCTCAATTCGATCCGCGAACGCGCGTTCAGCTACTTTACACGGCCTTTCTCTACGGAAAAATTCTCGGAAATGATTCGCATTGCGATGAACGAACCCTTCTGGGACGATGGCATTGAAATTCTCGCTGCCACGCCCAATTGGGTTTGCCTCGCTGTCCGCTGTGATATTGTTGCCGCCAATCGTCTCCTTCAATTCTTCCGTGAAGCCTCGGATCTTCCCGATGCGGAAACCGAGGAAGTGGCCGCCGCTTTTCGTGAAATGTTAATTAACGCCATGGAACACGGTGGAAAGTTTGATCCCTCACAGCACGTGGAAGTCGGCTACGTTCGCACGAGCCGCATGGTGCTCTGCAAAATCAAGGATCCGGGCACTGGGTTCTCCCTCGAAGAACTTAAGCATTCGGCTATCTCGAATCCGCTGGATCAGCCGTTTCTCCACATGGCAGAACGGGAAAGCCGTGGCATGCGTCCCGGTGGGTTCGGCATCCTGATGAGCAAGAAACTTGTGGACGATTTGATTTATAACGAAAAGGGAAATGAAGTCCTGCTGATTAAATACTTGGACCGCCCGCCGGCCGCTTCGCAGCAGTAAACGACAAAAGGCGGAACAGCCAGGACTGCGCTATTCCGCCTCCGTCCAACTCCAAACTTCCTGCGGCGCTAGCCTCCGAGCCGGAATGACACGGTTACGTTCAACTGCACCGGTACCGGTTGATCATTCAGGTAGGTCGGCTCGTATTTCCAGTGCCTTACCGCATCCAAAGCGGATTGAATCAGCAGCGGCGGCCCAGAAACCACTTTCACTTCTACCACGTCACCGTGCTCGTCAATGATGGCATCGACGATCACCGTGCCCTGCAAGTGCGTTTGAATCGCAAGGGGTGGATATCTTGGGTCAACACGCGTAATTAGCCTGGGCTCTTTCACGCGTCCGCCAACTCTCACCGGAGCGCGCGGTCCTTTCTCTTTCGGCGCGATCGGCGCAGGTGCCATTCCGCCACCTATCACTCCTCCGAGCACACCGCCCATCGAACCGCCGGCAACTCCTCCTGGCACTCCGCCAGCGACTCCGCCGGTGCCTTCCACATCCGGAATGGGCTCTTCCTTTAACATGGCGATCTGTTTCGGTACCGCCGTCGGCGCCACCAATTTTCCTGAGTTTTCAAATACTCGGTGTACCGGCGCAACTTTAATCAGCGGTGCCGCCGCAGGTGGCGGTGGGGGGGGTGGTGGCGGTGCCACCAGAAATGTTGATGCGAAGCCTTTCAGATCGAGCGTATCCGTAAAATACAAACCTGCAAATACTGGCACTAACAGGATGACCGCATTCACCGTCAAGCTGATAATCGTATCCATCAGCCGCGAACTGCTTTTCATCCGGTTGTACTCCAGCATCGAGGACTGGAACGATCCTTCGGCTGGACGAGCGCGCACGACGGTATTTCCTTGCGCCGCTCCGGCTTTACTGCTTTCCTGAATTTTTGTTTCTGATTTTTTTCCCGTTTTTACTTCTTGGTCGGGAGCTACTTCGATATGGGTGGACGGGGCCATAGCCTTAGCCTCCACCCTGGTAAGCGCATGTTGCGTGCCATTGCGGGGGATTCTAACTATCTGAAAAAGGAAGCTTTAAGTTCGTAACTGCCTGCATTTGCGCCACTTCGCGCAAATTTCTAACCCATCCTTGCGTCAGGTTACCCAGCGTTTTGCTGCCACTTTGGAAGCTTTGTACCCATATTGAACCTCTCCAGAATCTCTATCTCCGTTCGGTATTCACACCGTGCGCGCGCCTTGCAACATTTTCGCGATTAGAAAATAAATCACCACCGCGCCCGCCAAACCCAGCGCGATCCACATTTTCGACCTGCTTGGTTCGCGTCTTTTTTCGATCCATTCGCCGATCGACGAACTCAGAAAATACAATTCAACTCCGGTCACAATGCTCGCCGCCACTTCTACCAGCGCCAACTGTCGATACAGCGCGAATAAAAATGTAATACCGCACGTGATCGCCGAGCACAGCGCCGCAATCACCGTCCAGAGATAACTTCGTTTCTGTTCTACAACGTCCTCGGCTTCCATGGTGTATCCTCTTCTTTCACCCGCACATCATATCCGCATAAACTATTCTCGAGGTGAGAAATGAATCCGCGACAACTGGGCAAGAACGGACCACAGCTTCCCCCCATGGGGCTTGGCTGTATGGGCATGTCCGAATTTTACGGTCCACGGAACGACTCCGAATCCATCGCCACGATTCACCGCTCCATCGAACTTGGTATCAATTTCCTGGATACCGCTGACGTCTACGGCTACGGCGACAACGAAATCCTCGTCGGCAAAGCCATCCACGACCGTCGCGACAAAGTGTTTCTCGCTACCAAATTCGCTATCGTCCGCGACAAGGCCAATCCCAATCTGCGCGGCGTCAGTGGCAAGCCGGAATATGTTCGATCCTCTTGCGACGCCAGCCTGAAGCGCCTGGGGGTGGACACGATCGATCTGTATTACCAACACCGCGTCGATCCCCAAACACCCATTGAGGAGACCGTTGGGGCCATGGCGGAATTAGTCCGCGAAGGGAAGGTGCGCTTCCTCGGTCTTTCCGAAGCGTCGCCTGCCACCATCCGGCGCGCTCATGCAGCGCATCCCATTGCCGCGCTGCAAACGGAATATTCTCTCTGGACGCGCGATCCCGAGGATGACGTGATACCTACGACGCGCGAATTGGGAATCGCCTTCGTCGCCTACAGTCCGCTCGGCCGCGGCTTCCTCACGGGCCAAATCAAAAAGTTCGACGATCTTGCTGCCGACGACTATCGCCGATTTTCCCCGCGGTTCCAGGGCGAAAATTTTCAGAAGAATCTCGATCTCGTCGCCCGTGTCGAGTTTATCGCGAAGGAAAAGAAATGTACTCCAGGGCAACTCGCTCTTGCCTGGCTGCTGGCGCAAGGCAACGACATCATTCCCATTCCCGGCACGAAGCGCCGCAAGTATCTGGAAGAAAACGTCGCAGCCCTGAACGCGAACCTTTCCGCCGACGATCTGCGCCGTCTGGAAGAGGTCGCCCCGAAGGGCGCTGCTCGTGGTCAACGCTACCCCGAGCACATGATGGCATTGGTCAACGGCTAGTTTTGGAATGCGACGGCCCCGCTGCCACTTTTGTGGTCGCTCTTCTACTACTTCCTCGTGGGCGCAGCTTGGCGCCGCAAACCGCCTCGCACAATCACAACTACGGCGATGAACGACAGGGCGATAGTGAGAGCGAACCACGCCGCATATTCGCCCGGCGGTCCTGGAAGATACGAGAGCGGACTCACGCCATTCAGCATCAACAACGGCCAGATAAAACTTGCGCTTTCTGTGGCAAGCGGATTTCCGGCGCGATACTGCTCCAAAACACTTGCAAATGGCCGGAAACTCACGAGCAGAACTGCACTCGCAGCCAAAAACAATAGCGGTGCATAATCTGCAGCCGCGCAAACAAGCCGGCGCTTCCATCTGGAGGTGAACCACCAGAAGCCCGAGCCCACTTCCAATACGAACAAACTTAATAATGTCAGAATCGCCAGAAACGACGCCGAAATCGCCGATGCCTGCACCCAGCGCGCATTCCTCTCATAAGCATTCAAAGTATCCTGTGGCGGCATCGGCAAAGCACTGCGCAATCTCGCTCGCGTCGCTTCAACCTTTTCTAGTCGTTCCAGCCGTGAATTGACCTTTCCCGCATCGTTGTTCCGTCCAGCGCTGATATTCAATTTTTCTAGTCCCTGCAGACCAAGGCGCGTGACCGTTAAACCCGTCAACTTCTCAATATCCGTTTCTCCCGACTGGGTCATCCGTTCGCCAAAACTCGTAACCTCTGCCAGCGTCTCTTCCGCCGGATTCATATGGCCAGCTTGCCCTTGTTGAAGTGCCAGCTTGATCTGCAGATTCGCGTAAGCCTTGATTTGAAAAAGTTCCGGAATCCGGTGCGACCACAAGCTGTACACCACCAGGGAAGGGGAGAGACTCGGCGCTTTTTGCCACCCTTCGCGCGTCAATCTACGGTGGCGCCCAACGTAGCTGTCATAGCGCGGTGCATGAAACGCCCGGGCCATGTCATCCATCCACTTCTTATCGCTGGTCAATGCTTCGACTTGGTTCTGCCCGCGTGCCGATTCTAATTGGCGATCTCCTTCTGTCTCGGCAGCCGTTAGGTAAATGAAGGCATTCTCCGGATCGAATTTCCGCAAACTCGCAAGCCAGCCTTCATCTGTCAACTGATCATCGGGGCGGCGGAACCGGCTCGCATAAATCCACGTTAGCCTTGGGTCCATTGCCACCGCGCGATTTGCCAACCGCGTGGCACGGTCCGGATCGGGATGACAGAGGGCGGCGAACGCAATCTCGTCCGCATCCCCATTCTGTTCAGCGTATACCGCCAGTTTTTCAAGTTGCCGAACGTCACCCGCGCTCGCTCGAAAATCGCTCCAACTCGCCCAGATTGTCCTCATGGTTTGGCGACCGGCCGGTACGAAAAATAAAACGGCTGTCGCCAGCAAAATCCCAGCGGTTACCAAGCGCGAGTGCTTCGGGAACTGCGGGCCGTTGCCATCCGCGGCGAGTCCTGAATACCTCGCACCAACGGGCAGCCTCATCCATTCAAACAGGCGGGCAATCGCGGCGCGCAGAAAAAGCAGCATCCCACCCGCGGCCCATCTGCAGGCTTCGCCGGGTTCCGAGATCTCTTCCATCTCCGCGAGCACTGCTTGGCCCCATTGCCGCGAGCTTGCTGGCCAGCAGTTCACCGCTAACGTCAGCGACCTGACGGCAAAGCCACGCATTATCGTGGCGAGATGTGGGCTGGTCGTCACGACTTGCTCTCCGCTGTCTTCCAGAACTTAGTCTTCTGTGCGGCATGGAGCTCTTCCCGTGCCCACTCCCTTCCATTCCCACTCAGGCGGTAGAAGTGCCGTGGCGGACGCCCCGGAACCGGGGAATCCTCCCAGCGCGTTTCTAACCAGCCCGACTTTTCCAGGCGCATCAATATCGGATAGAGCGTGCCAGAAGCGAGCTCGGTGTGCTGGCTCAAGGCGTAGCCGTGCTGCCACTGCGCCGGACGGACCAACAGGGCTTCCAGTAATAGTAGTGTCTGTCGGGAAATGCGCAGCCGAACGCCCATGCGGTTAATTCTACATATGTAGATTTATTTGTCAAGGGACTTCCTTAGCTTTTCCCCGCTCTCCTTTCCCGCATCCCTTTCCCTTGCGTTACACTGTTTAACTTCCACATTTCACTTCATGAACTTCGCTGAACACTTGATTTGCTCCTCGTCCGCCTGGCGCTATCTCGCCCAGCGGCAGCTTCTGCCGTGGCTGCTATCTGGCGTGCCCCTCGGAGACCACCTGCTCGAAATCGGCGCCGGTTACGGTGCCGCCACCACGTACCTGAACGCACAGATCCCACGCGTCACTTCTCTCGAGTACGATCACAACGCCGCCCGTAAATTGAAATCCCAAAATAATAAGGAATGCTCAGCTACGGTGCAGGGTGACGCTGCGCGACTGCCGTTCGCCTCGGAAACCTTCTCTTCCGTCCTGGCCATCCTCGTTTTGCACCACCTCAAATCCACTCAACTACAGGACCAGACCTTCGCGGAAGCGTTTCGTGTTGTACGTCCCGGCGGGGTTTTTATCGTCTTCGAAATTTGCGACAGTTGGTTTCATCGGATCGGCCATGTTCGCAGCACCTTCACGCCTCTGGCTCCGGGTTCCGTCTCACCACGTCTCACCGCCGCCGGGTTTTCCGGCGTTAACGTCGATTTGCGCAAAGGCGGCTTTCGCATAACGGCAATTCGCCCCAGTTAAACAGATTCAGCAATTTAGTTTGGAGTGCGGCAGCCCGGCTGCGGCCTTTACGGTCAAACCTGTGGCCTATGGCCTACGGCTTACCCTCGGTTCAACGCCGCGCTCAATTCGCTGCGCGTCTGAATCACTCGCAGGATCGCGTCCCGCGTTACCATCCCCACAATATGCGCCGCGCCGTCTTCGCTGTGACTCACCACCGGCATCTGGTTCACATCTGCGCCCATCAAGCGCTCCAGCAATCGCTGTAGCGGCTCTTCCGGCGATGCCCACAAGATTTTTTCCCGCGGCACCATCACTGCCTGCACGGAATTCATCGACCATTCGTCCCGCGGCACCAGATTCAAGGCCGCCACGTTCATCAAGCCCACCAACCGGTCGTCCATGGTTACAATGTGAATCCGCCGGCCCGTCCGCAGCACTTCGCTGCTGTATTCCTCCAGGCTCAGATTACCCGGCACCGTGGGGACTTCGTGGCTCATGACGTCGGCAGCGCACAATCCCGTCAGCGTTTCGCGAATCGTCAGCTGGCTCATGCTCGCTTGCGCCGCATTGAGCAAGAACCATCCGATGAACGCCAGCCACACCCCATTCCACCGCCCAACGTATGCGGCGATTACACCGTTTTGATCTCCCGCGACAGCCGCATAAATTCCCACTCCAATCATCAGGTAAGCGATCAACTTGCCGCTCGACACCGCCACGCGTGTGGCCCGCACAAAATCTTTGGTGATTCCCCATACCATGGCGCGAAACATTCGGCCGCCGTCCAGGGGAAACCCCGGCAGTAAGTTGAACACCGCCAGCATCGCGTTTGTCACCATCAACGGTTTCGCTACCGCTCCCAACATTTCTTTCCCGGGGAACGCCAACTTCAGTCCGTAGAAAAACAGCGCCAAAAATCCGCTTGCCAGTGGCCCAGCAATCGCAATATTGAATTCCTGGATCGCTTTGCTGGGTTCTCGTCCGATGCGCGCCAACCCGCCAAACAAAAACAGCGTGATCGACAGCACCTTGATTTTGTAGTGCTGCGCCACCGCGCTATGAGCCAACTCGTGGAACACCACCGAAGCGAAAAACAGCAGGCTTGTCGCAATTCCGACCTCCCAATGTTCCGCCGGACTCCAGTTCGAAAATTCCGCCGTGAACTGGAACGCCAGGGACAGCGTCACCAGTCCGAATATCAATATCCAGCTGAAATCCAGATATATGGGAATTCCCAGGATCCGCCCGATGCGAATCCCCTGCGTTTGCGACATGAACCCTCTCGCGTCTGACCAACCATCTCTTAGACTACCCCCGAATGCCACCGCCGCAAAATGTGTGAGCAGCGAACTCTTCCCACTTCTCTGCACAAAAAGCAAAATCCGATCGAGTGTTACGGCGCATTGACTGCTCCCAGAATCGTAGTTATGTTTCCTTGTATCTCCATTGATCCGTGCCAGAGTTTTGCGGTGTCCGGGAGGACGCTATCCACAGGGTTTTGCTTGTGATCGCGTTACTGCTCGCGTTCCTAATTCTTCCGGCGCCTGCGTGCCCGCGCTCGCCGGATAGTGCGGCCGTTCCAATTAGTGGTGATTTCCAGGCTGTGGCGGACTTGGCGCGAAGAGTCGCGCCCTGGCTTGCGCCCAAACTTGTCTTCGAAAAAATCTCCTCTCATCCCGGAAATAGCATCTTCGAACTGCAAACTGAAAACGGTAAAGTCATCATTCGTGCGTCCGACGCTTCCAGCGCGGCCGTTGGGTTGAACTGGTACCTGAAATACTATTGCCACCGCTCAATTTCCCACCTTGGCGATAACCTCGCGCCCGTTACTGTTCTGCCCGAGATTTCCAGTCCCGTCCGCATCACGTCGCGCCAAGTTCATCGCTACTACCTGAACTACTGCACGCTGAACTACACCTTTGCCTTTGCCGACTGGCATCGTTGGGAACACGAACTCGATTGGATGGCGCTCAACGGCGTGAATCTAGCCTTGGCGACCACCGGAACCGAAGCTGTCTGGCAGAACACGCTTCGACGCGTTGGCTACACCGATTCGGAGATTCTTGAATTTCTGCCGGGCCCTGCTTACACCGCATGGTGGTTGATGGGCAATCTGGAAGGCTGGGGCGGTCCCGTCGATCAGCGAATGATCGACGAGCGGGTCGAACTGGAAAAGAAAATCCTCGCCCGCATGCGGCAACTGGGAATCGAGCCTGTGTTGCAGGGTTTTTACGGCATGGTTCCCGCTTCGCTTGCCAGCAAGTTCCCAGACGCCCGCATCGTCAGCCAGGGCCAGTGGTCCAGTTTTCGCCGGCCGATGATCCTCCTCTCTTCCGATCCCTTGTTCACTAGACTCGCCTCCATCTATTACCAGGAAGCTCAGAAGCTCTACGGGCCCGCCCGCTTCTTCGGTGGTGATCTTTTTCATGAAGGCGGCCAAACTTCCGGGCTGGACATCGCCACTCTTGCCCGCGACGTTCAGAACTCCATGCTGCAAGCAAATCCAGAGTCGATTTGGGTTTTGCAGGGTTGGCAGGAGAACCCCAAAGATGAACTCCTGAGCGGTTTGCTGCGTGACCATATCCTCGTTCTGAATCTCGGGAGCCATGACTGGGAAAAACGTAAAGGATTCAATGGCTCCCCGTGGGTCTGGGGCATCGTCAACAACTTCGGTGAAAACACAGGGCTATTTGGCGACCTTCCTCGTATCGCTTCGGAACCCGTCCGTGCCGCGCAAGGTCCCTACGGCCGCACCATGACCGGCATCGGCGCCTTGATGGAAGGGATCGACAACAACCCGGTTCTGTATGACTTGCTTTTCGAGATGGCTTGGCACGAGCAACCTGTCGACCCTCGCCAATGGCTTGCCGGGCACACCCAATACAGGTATGGCCAGACCACTCCAGAGCTCGACCATGCGTGGCAACTTCTGCTCAGTACCGTTTACAGTTCAGGAGATGACCCGCAATCGATTTTCTGCGCGCGACCGTCTCTCCAGGTAACGGGTGTGTCCACCTGGGGCACCACGCAGTTCGCCTACGATCCCGCCAAGCTGGAAGAAGCCGCCCGCGAATTCTTGAGCGCAAAAGATGTCCTGGCCAATGTGGACACCTATCAAGCCGATGCCGTCGACTTGGTACGTCAAGTCCTTAGTAACCGCGGCTTGCTTCTGTATCGCCAGATGATCTCGGCGTACCAAGCCCGCGACAAGTCTCGCTTCCAGCAAGCCGCCGCCTCATTTCTTGCACTGATTCACAATTTAGACGTGCTGCTCGCGACGCGGCGGGAGTTCCTTCTGGGGAATTGGCTCGAACAGGCGAAAACCGCCGCGCACGGTGACGCGGAACGCCAACGCTTCGAGAAAAATGCTCGAACGCAAATTACTTACTGGGGTCCCGACGACCCCTCCACCGATCTCCACGACTATGCCAGCAAGGAATGGTCCGGCCTGTTGCTCGATTTCTACCTACCCCGTTGGGAAATGTTTGTACGGGAGCTCGATGCCCGTCTCGATGGCAAGCCGCCAAACGAAGTTGACTATTTCACCTTCGAACGTCACTGGACGGAACAACGCAATACATTCCCAGCAACCCCAGTTGGCGATCCTGTGGCTACTGCAGTTGCGATGTTCGGAAGAAGCCAGGACGTAGTGCCTTCCAGTAAAACTGCTGCGAGCCGTTAATCACCGGCAAGCGCTCTGTTTTGTGCCGCCTCCAGAACACGTTGTGTCCGCGGTTCCACATTGCGCCATTTCTCGCCCTGTCTAACTGACTCATTTTCAATCCGTTACGCGTGGCGATTTGTTTGCCATTCCTATCCCCGAAGGCCAAGCAGCACTCCGGAGGAGAACACATATGGACACATTCATCGCATTCGCCGCAATCGTAATGACCACCATCGTCGCGCTTTTTTCGGCTTTGGCGCTGCAAGCCGTTCTCCTGCGCGCCACCTTCGCGATTCTGCAGCCGGCTGGTGCGCAGCGTCGCATCGCCCCGCCATCGGTTGAACACGGCACGCGAATGGCAGCGCGTGCATTTGCGAAAGCGCGTTGACGAACGACAACGGTTTTCCCGCCACGGCATGCCGCGATTCGTGTCCGCGAAGTGGCAGCCAGCGGGAATAGGAGAGAAAGGAACACACCATGCTTGCTCTGAAGTTCTTGCCCATGATCCTCGGCGTCGGTCTTTTCGCTGGCGCTGCGATCGTCGTCGCTTATGACGTGTACGTTGCTGCTCGTTTGCGCTGGCTCTTGGAACAGTCTGCTGCAGGGGAGGGAACTGCGGCCGTCCAGCCGCGCCCTTTTGGCCCGGTGCGCTGGCTGCTCGCGCAGAAGTTAGCTCTTGCAGGAATTCTTCCCGTGCTTCTCGCGCTCAGCGTTACCGTGATTCCCGACGGTTTCGCCGGCATCCGCGTCAGCCAATTCTCGGGAGTGCGCCCCGGTACGTTATATCCCGGCGTCCACCTGCAAACTCCGCTCATCGATAACATCGTGCTCTACGGCACGCGCGAGCAGGTCTACTCCACAGCCGCCCGGCCCGATACAAAAGCTACCGGCGAAGTTCTCACGGTCCAGGCCCGCGAAGGCCTCAACCTGGGCCTCGCTGTCACCGTGCGCTACCGGCTCGATCCTTCGCGTCTCAGCACCATTCATCAGAATCTTCCGCAGCCCGTGAACGAACAAGTCGTCGGCCCAGTGGTTTCGTCTATCTATCGTCAACTCGCCCCCAATTACGTCACCCGCGAAATCTTTGCCGTAAAGCGCGAGGAACTACGCAGCCAGGCCGCTGATGCCATCAAGACCCGTCTGGCCAGCGACGGCATCCTCGTCCGTGAGGTACTCCTTCGTGACATTCAGCTTCCCCCTGACTACGCCAAGGGTCTGGAAGGTCTGCTCCTGAAGGAGCAGGAGAACGAGCGCCTCGGCACTGAGCAGGAAATCAAATCTAAGGAAGTAAAAATCGCCGAACTGGAAGCCGAGGCTCAAAAAGCGCGCGAGGTGAAACAAGCTGAAGCTCAGGCGCAAGTCCGCGTTCTTCAGGCCAAAGCCGAATCGGACGCCATGCAATACACCCTGCCCTTGAAGCAGAAGCAAATCGAACAAACCAAGCTGGAAGCGCAGGCCCGCAAGGAAGCCACGCTGCAAAACGCTGAAGCCGCTGCCCAGGCAAAAATTATCGATAGCAAAGCCGAAGTCGAGCGCCAGAAGAATCTCTCCGACGCCGAAGCCAATCGCATTCGCGTCACGGCTGCTGCGGATTCCGAGCGTATGAAGTTCGAAGCCGCGGTCCTCAAACAGAATCCCATGCTGATCCAGAAGATCATTGCCGAACGGCTCTCCGACAAGCTCCAGATCATGATGGTGCCCATGGACGGCAAGAATTTCTTTGCCTCCGACGTGATGCGCTCTGCCTTCCAGAGCAACCTCAATTCCAACGGCGGTGCCGCTTCGTCGGATTCTTCCGATGATTCCGGGGACCCCGCGCCGGTGGCCAGCGCCGCCAACCAACAAAAATCGCGGAAGCGACCGTAATCAGGATTTTCGGGGAAGCGGCGAGTGCCGTTCCAGCTCATCGCACCAGGAGGCGCAGATGACTCTCAACTCGATTCACAGCGACTTTCCGGTGCAGAAAGCTGGCCAAGCAAGCTGGAGCGGCACTTCCAACCAGCCGCTTCCCTCGGATCCTGGGGAGGGCACGGTTTCAGCCGTGCCGAAAAAAGCACAAGAGCACAGGGCTTCAGCCCCTGAGGGACCTTTCGCAGCAGGTGGCTCGGATCGCGTCGCTGGAGGAGAAACCATGAGCAAGAAGACAAGCACCGCCGCGCTTGCATCTTTTCGCTACCGGTATCTTCCCACCCAGCGCCGCGCTCCGCGCCACTCGTTTCCCGCAAGGAATAACTCCGTGCCACGTTCTAAGCAGGAGCATTCAGAAACACGCGGTCAGTTTCAGCGAGCGGAACTCGTCATCCGTCAGGAGGACACCATGAACGCAAATCCGCGACAATCTTCACGCAGAAGCC
Organism: Candidatus Acidiferrales bacterium; assembly: GCA_963759275.1. Classification (GTDB taxonomy): domain Bacteria; phylum Acidobacteriota; class Terriglobia; order Acidiferrales; family UBA7541; genus Acidiferrum. The sequence goes on from CAVWYZ010000014.1 coordinate 251,544, forward strand.
TCAAAACCATTCTTCCCGTCATCTTGCGCATCACCTTTAGCTTGCTTCTCTGGACCCTCGGCGCCTCTGCCATGGATCTTCGTGTCGCCCAAATTCAACCTAACGAGCACCGCGTGACAATCAACTTTCCGACCGAACGCTCCAACGTCGAAGCTCTTCAGCGTTGGGTAAACGCCGGTCACGATGCCTGGTGCCGCGATCCGCAGTTGGTCGCTGCCTCCACCCTACGCCGCGTTTCCCCGGAATTCTCAGATTATGAGCTCGCCTCGCTGCCACTAGAGCTTGAGCAAACCGAGAACACCAGAGCCGTCTATACGTTCCATTCTCTCGACGGCCGCACGACCTATCGCATTACGCTCCATCGCCACTTGTACCTGCTGCGCTCCGCGGGTTCGCTGAATCGCATTATTTGGATTCCCGAAAGCGCGGAAATCGTCACCCGCGAATACGCGCGATTAACTTATTTCCATCAAGTTCCACCAAACAAACAACAAATGACTCTCTCCTGACCAACCGGGCGGCACTGACCACGCCGCCCGGCATCTTATTGCCAGAAGCAGTGTTACCATTTGTATGGCTCAGAGATTTGCTGCAATCCTAAAATCTGTCATTTCGAACGGAGCTTGCGAAGTGAGGAATCCCTCTTTCTGTCTAGTCGTGGTCGCGCTTTGCTTAGCCACCTCCACTGTTGCTGCTCGCCCGCTTCCCGTTCCAGAAGCAGCGGCCACCTGCGCTGACATTCGCGCCGAAAAATCAAAAACATACGGCTTTCATCTCACCCAGTTGAGCGAAACGCAACTCGACGCCAAGTCGAAAGAAATCGATGTGTTCTGGAAACACGTTCAGGCCGCGGGACCCGAAGGCGTCACCTGCATCCGCTCCCTGCTCGCCGAGGAAAAAACGGATCATATCTTCCAGGTCGACGCTGCCGGCATGCTTTTCCCGGCCGACCCCTCGCCGGAAACTCGCATTCTTATTCGCGATTCCCTCGTTCAGGCTGATTTTCAGGAATCCGATCCCGCCAATTATCTCACGCTGGCCATGGACCTCGCCCAGGCGGGCGTCGACGTTCGTCCCCTCGCCGCCAAACTTCTGCAGTATCCAAATGCCGTCATTCACATCTCCGAGCATTCGCTCGATCTCGACTCCGACACTTCCGCGCTGTTCCTGTACGGCACCATGGAGCCCACGCAGTCCAGTGAAGCCTTGACGAAGTTGCTCGATGCTCCTGAGCCTTTCGTTCGTGCTGCCGCAGCGCACCTTCTTGCCGAGCAAATGACCGAAGAGAGCTTTCGCGTCCTCAGTAAATGGGATGGCTTTTCCAAGATCGAAGAAGAGTTTCGGCGCAACGACATCCAAGCCATCATGAAATACCAGCACCAAAACCCTGCCGATTACGCACATCCCAAATTCACCCGCGAACAAGTTCTTCAAGCTGTTGCTTCTCTCCCGCACACGCAAAAGGAATTTGACCAGGTCATGGCCACGAAGGGCGCGGACTTCGACCAACAAATGCGCGAGAAAAAAGTAACGCAGCAACAGCTCGCGCAGGCTGTCGCGAGTAGTCTTCCCATATACGTGATCGCAGACCACACCGATTTCATGACCAGTGCCATCGCGACTCTGGGTCCTGAGGATTTCGCCACTATCCGCGAAGCTCGCCGCAAGTCCCTTTACAACGTGTCCGACGAAAGTCTTTCTGAGTATCTTGCCTATACCCAAATCATGATCGGCATGCTCAATCATCTCGATCTTTTCAAAGAGTTTCGCCAGCACTGATCCGGTTTGTAAAAGTTGTCATTCTGAAGCGATCCGGCGAGGATCGCTGAAGGATACCAACTCTCGAAACAAGCACAAGCTTAGAAATCGCTGTCAGCATCGCGCCTCCGCTGGTTTATCGCCGTGCTAACATCAACTCAGAACGCTGGCTTACTTTCGTTTCTCCTCATTCTGCTATCGACGTCGCGCTGGACCGCGGCACCATGGCCAACGTGTTGCTTCAAAGGGAAGCATCCCCCGCACCAACCCTTTTGTCGCACTGGCTCTCGGGATATGCTTTTCTCTTCGGTACTCCCATGAACTTGGATCGCGCCAAACTGATTCGTTCCGCTCTTCCGGCCAGCATGGCTTCGGGCGACGCCCCCTTCGTCTTCACGCCGGCGCCACGGGAGGTCTTTTGAAACTTCTAGGCGAACACGTCGCCGTCAGTGCCCGTCAGGCAAACATCTGGTTGGATGCGAGCGAACTCACGGAATCGAATCCAGAAATACCACAAAGCCGGAACCCTGCGCCAGGAGCGGATCTATGAGCTTTCGTACCAAAATATTTTTGGTTTTCCTTGCCACGGTACTGGCCTCGGTCTCGCTGGTCACCTATGGTGTCACCCACTACACGCAGCAAGCCTTCGAACAGCAGGACGCGCAGCGCACCGAAGCACTGGTCGCCCAGTTCAAGAAGGAGTTTGATCAGCGCGGCGAAATGGTTGTGCAGCAGGTTGAAAACATCACTAACGCCGATGTTACCGTTCGCATGGTTCTCGATCTGGCTCGCCCCAATGCCGATTCTTCTCTCTACCTGCATGACGCCAATGGCGCTGCGCAAACCCACAATCTCGATTTCGTGGAATTCGTGAATTCCGATGGCACGCTCATTTCTTCCGCGCAATATCCTGCCCGCGTCGGCTACAAAAATGATTGGGTTACGTCCGCCAAAAATTGGGATGGCACTGCGGCGTTTCTCAAGCGCGAGGAGCTTCCCGATGGCGTCGCGCTCTCGCTGTCAGCGGTGCGCACGCAAACCGTCGGCGATAAGGTCGTTTACGTCATTGGCGGTCGCCGCCTCGACCACAATTTCCTGGCTTCTCTTGTTCTCCCCACCGGCATGCGCGCGCTGCTCTACACGAATCTCGATCAGGGTTTCGTTCCCACCGCGCTCACAGACTCCAACGGTCCCGTTCAGCAGGCCGATCAGTTTCAGCCGCTCATCGAGCAGATCCAAAAGCAGTCCACACCAGAAATGCTCGTCAAATCGATTCAGTGGACCAGCGATTCTGCCAGTGCGGAGACATTCCATGCGCGCCCATTGACTGGCCGGCACAATGAACTTCTTGGCGTCCTTCTTCTTGGTAGCCCGCAGCGCGAATTGGTTATGCTTCGCCGCCAAATCCTGAAAATCGCTGCCGTCGTCGGCTTCGCCGCCATTCTCATCGGGCTATTGCTCTCCTGGTGGATCTCCAAGCGCATCACCCGTCCTGTGGAAGAACTCGCCGATGGCGCACGCGACGTTGCCTCTGGTCGTTGGGACACGCATATCGACGTTCGCGGTAACGACGAGATTGGTCAGCTCGCCGGAGCGTTCAACGACATGACCGACACGCTCGCGGCACAAAAAGAAAAACTGGTTCAGACCGAGCGCGTGGCCGCCTGGCGGGAACTTGCCCGCCGCCTCGCGCACGAGTTGCGCAATCCGCTATTCCCCATGCAGATCACCCTCGAAAATCTCCAACGCGCCCGCCAACTGAGCCCTGTGCAGTTCCAGGAGGTTTTCGCCGAGGGCACCGCCACGCTAAAAGCGGAACTGGCCAATCTCAACAGTATCGTCGGGCGCTTCAGCGATTTCTCCAAGATGCCTGCGCCGCAGTTCGCTCGCGTCAATGTGAACGAGTCCTTGCGCACCGCGGTTCGCTTGTTCGAACAGCAATTCACTGCCGTTGGCAAACCTTCCATTACCACCGAATATTTCCTCACTGAATCTCTGCCCGAAATAGATGCCGATCCTGATCTTCTGCATCGCGCCTTCCAAAACCTTGTGCTCAACGCGCTGGACGCTATGCCCGCCGGCGGCTCTCTCACTCTGCGCACGACGGATCGCGATGAAACCGTTCGCATCGAAGTTACCGACACCGGCAAGGGTCTCACCCCCGAGGAATGCTCCCGCCTCTTCACCCCGTACTACACGACCAAGCATCTTGGCACCGGCCTCGGCCTCGCCATCGTTCAGTCGGTCGTCAGCGATCATCACGGCACCATCTCGGTCTCCAGCGAAGAAGGCCGCGGCACTAACTTCCGTATCGATCTGCCCAAGCGCCAGCAAAATGGCACCGTGAAGCTGAAACCCGAAGCCGTCTCAGCCCCAGCCGAATCTGAGCGCGCCGCCCCCGCTGCCACGGATTGATTCAGCAGCGCCGGCTTCAGCTTCTGTTGTTAGTCTATTCGCGGGTTTGTAGGGACCGCCTTCTGAGGCAGTCCGCAGATTTAAACGCATGCCATACTGAATGGGTTCAAGAATCCTTTGTAGCGGCCACTTTCCGAAGCGGGCGCCTTTTGCATTAAGCTCAAATTAGCGTTATCTGCCGAAAAGGACCGACGTGCCACGCAAAGCTCATTTCCTCCTCATCGACGACGACCCCAACACTCTCGCCTCCCTGTCGCGCGCCTTCCGCCTTGCCGGTCATGAGGCCACCGTCTGCGATAACGCCAACCGCGCCATGGAACTGCTGCAATCCCAGCGCTTCGACCTGATTCTTTCCGACGTGGTCATGCCCGGTAAATCCGGCATGGAACTCCTCGAAGAACTCAAGAAGTCCGGCCTGCAAACTCCTATCGTTCTCATCTCCGGTCAGGCCAATATCGAAATGGCCGTCAAAGCGACACGCCTCGGCGCTCTGGATTTTCTCGAAAAGCCCCTTACCACCGACAAGCTTCTCCTCACCGTCGATAACGCTTTGAAACTCACGCGCCTCGAAGATGAGAATCGCGAACTTCGCTACCGTCTGGGCAAACACGAGCTTGTCGGCTCCGGCGCTGCGATGAGCAAACTTCTGGCGCAGATTGATCGCGTCGCGGCCAGCGAAACCCGCATCTGCATCCTCGGCGAAACCGGCACCGGCAAAGAACTCGTCGCTCGCGCCATACACGAGAAATCTCCGCGCCGCGAAAATGCATTCGTTACGCTGAATTGCGCTGCCGTTCCCGCCGAGCTCATCGAGTCCGAACTTTTCGGCCACGAAAAGGGTGCCTTTACCGGTGCCGCTGCGCGCCACACCGGTAAATTCGAACAAGCCGAAGGTGGCACGCTTTTCCTCGACGAGATCGGGGATATGCCTCTGGCCATGCAGGCCAAGCTCTTGCGGGTCCTCGAAGAGAGCGAAGTCGAACGTGTCGGTGGCGATAAGCCCATCAAGGTGAACGTCCGCGTCATCGTTGCCACTCACCGCAATCTTGAAGATCTCGTCAAGAAAAACGAATTTCGCGCCGACCTCTTTCACCGCATCTTCGTTTTCCCCCTGACTCTTCCCCCGCTCCGCGAACGCAAGGAAGATTTTCCTGCTCTCATCTCCCATTTCGCGCAGCAGGTCGCCAATCAAAACGGCTGGAAACAAAAAATCTTTTCTGACGACGCCATCGCCGAACTTCGCCGCTATTCCTGGCCCGGCAACGTTCGTGAACTCCGCAATGTTGTCGAGCGTCTGGTCCTGCTCTCCACCGAAGACACCGTATCTGATGACGATGTTCGTTTGGCCCTCCCCGGCGGTGAACTCTCCGCCACTGCATCGCCCGCGGAAACCACGCCGGGGCAGGGAACTCTCGAGCAACGCACGGAAGCTTTCGAACGCGAGGTCCTGCTGGCCGAAATTCGCCGCCGCAATTTCCACATGACCAACGTCGCAAAAGCCCTGGGACTCGAGCGTTCGCACCTCTACAAAAAGTGCCAGCAACTCGGCATCGATCTTCACTCCCTCCGCAAACCCGAATAGGTTTTTAGTAGGGACCGCCTTCCGAGGTGGTCCGCCAGGCCCCACGAAGCGAGGCAACTTCTACTCGCTCCTGCTCCTTTCTCGGGCACCACTCCGAAGGTAACCGTTGTATTTTTAGTGATATACAGGCCACTGTCGATTTCTCTTGATAAATTACATATCGCTATATAAAGTTTGCATATCGCAATAATCACGAAAGGCCCACTCCCCATGACTCTCGGCGATAAAATCCGCTCCCTTCGCTCCATCGAGGGTTCGCTCCGTGGTCTCGGCCGCCCGCTTACGCAATCCGAAGTGGTCTCCGCGATGAAAAAGGAACTGGGTCGTGGGCTGAGCCAGGCCTACCTTTCACAGATCGAAAGCGGCGCGCGCCCGCACATGACCAATACTTCGCGCGATTTGCTGGCCCGTTTTTTCCGGGTCTATCCGGGATTCCTGGTCGATGATCCTCCAGGCTATTCCCGCGAACTGCAATCCGAACTACGCACCGCCGATGCCACGATCGACTCGTGGCTCTACGCGGCCTCTGACCAATTCGCCGGTGACACCGAACTCGGCCACGCTCTCTGCAACATCGCGCAAGTCCCCGATTCGCGTGCCGCGATCCTGCTCCTTGGCGAGATTCTTCGCACTCCCGGCTTAGCCGAGCGGCTCAGCGAAGTTCTGCAACCCAAGCCGCTGGTGGGTTCCGGCCATCCTCCACCAACCGCAGACAATTAACCGCATCCGGAAATGCCCGCTGTTCAGTGATCGACGAAGTCCGCCGAAGCCCGGCGAAGGCGGAGGTACCGTATGTCCTGGTCTGATTTCTTTTCGTTTTGTTTTCTGGTGGGTTCCGCGCTCAGTGTTTTCTCGTTTCTAGCCGGTGCCATCCACCTACATGTTCCTTTCAAGCTGCATCTGCCTTTCCACCCACAGCATTTGCATGCATCGGCGCACGGAGGCGGTGGCCCGCACGTCTCCTGGTTTAACGCCTCCACGGTTCTGGCGTTTCTCGCGTGGTTCGGCGGCGTCGGCTATCTGATGACGAAGTATTCCCACGTGGAGACTTTCTTCGTCGTCGGCATCGCCACCTTGGCTGGTATGGCCGCAGGCTGGGTGGTTCTGCGGTTTCTGGTAAAACTCGTCGGTCCATCCGATGAGCCCTTACGCGAATCCGATCGCCGCGTTATCGGCTCTCTCGGCACCGTCAGCATGACCATCCGCGAAAACGGCACGGGAGAAATTATCTTTCCGCTCGGCGGCGGGCGTCGTTGTTCTGGCGCGCGCAGTGATGATGGCAAGCCCATCGAAAAGGGAACGGAAGTGGTAATCGAGCGCTACGAAAAGGGCATCGCCTACGTTAAGCGCTGGGAAGAATTCGTTAAGTCTTGAGTTTCTGAACTGGATTAGAGGTCACGTATTCGCAGCGGTTCGAAAAAGAGGAGGGTTGTATGTTCGGGTTGCCAATCAATGTCGTGGTAATCGCAGGAATCGCGGTCGTCGTCTTACTTATGCTCATGACCGTGATCGCCAAGATGTATCGCAAAGCGGGACCGCACGAAGCGCTGATCGTCTACGGCCTCGGCGGCACCAATGTCTATACCGGTAGGGGCACCATTATCTATCCCATGATTCAGACATGCAGGGATCTCTCACTGGAGTTGATGTCTTTTGACGTTGCTCCCCAACAGAATCTCTACACCAAGCAAGGCGTCGCGGTCACGGTGGAAGCCGTGGCGCAAATCAAGGTGAAGAATGACAAGGAATCCATTCTCACTTCCGCCGAACAATTCCTGACCAAAACGCCTGCCGAGCGAGACGGCCTCATCCGGCTGGTCATGGAAGGCCATCTCCGCGGCATCATCGGCCAGCTCACCGTCGAACAGATCGTCAAAGAACCCGAAATGGTTGGCGACCGCATGCGCTCCACGTGCGCCGACGACATGAGCAAGATGGGTCTCGAAGTCGTCAGCTTCACTTTGAAGGAAGTGCGCGACAAGAACGAATACATCACTAACATGGGCCGCCCAGACATCGCGCGCATCAAGCGCGACGCTGAAGTGGCTACCGCCGAAGCCGATCGCGACATCGCCATCAAGCGCGCGGAAGCTTCGCGTGCCTCCGCCGTCGCCAAGGCGCAGGCGGACCAGGAACGCGTTGCCGCGGAAACTGCTTCCATGGCGAAGCAAGCCGAAGCCACGCGCGATCTGGACGTCAAAAAAGCCAATTACCTCGAAATCAGCAAGAAGGCCCAGGCACAGGCCGATAAAGCCTACGAAATCGAAACCAACCGGCAGCAGCAAACCGTCATGCTAGAACAAGTCCGCATTCAGCAGGTCGAACGCGAAGCGCAAGTCAAAGTGCAGGACGCGGAAATCATTCGCCGCGAACGGGAACTGATTGCCACCGTCCTGAAGCAAGCGGAGATCGAGCGCCAGCGCATCGAAACGCTCGCTAACGCCGAACGGCAGCGTCTCATGTCCGAAGCCGAGGGCCACGCCGCGTCGATCCGCGCGCAAGGTGAAGCCGAAGCCGAGATCATCTTCAAGAAAGGTGATGCGGAAGCGCGCGCCATGAACGTGAAAGCGGAAGCCTATCAGGAATACAACCAGGCCGCGGTTTTCGACAAGCTCATCACCGGCTTGCCGGAAGTGGTCCGTGCTCTTGCCGAACCGCTCAGTAAAGTCGACAAGGTCACTATCGTTTCCACGGGCAACGGCGATGCGGCCGGAGCCTACAAACTCACCGGCGATATAACGAAGATTGCGGCGCAAGTGCCGGCCCTCTTCGAAGCACTCTCCGGCATGCAAATGTCCGACCTGCTGGGCAAGGTCCGGCTCATTGGCGACAAGACAGCAAAACCACTGGAGCAGCCTCCAGTTAAGTCCTAACCATCTTCCGCCGGGGCGGTTCACGCCCGCTCCGGCGCTTCAAATGTAGTCGTGAGTCTTCAGATTTTCTACGGACCGCGTTGCAAGTCGGTCCACGAACGCCAATCGGGGGGGGGATGCGTCATGGGTTTCACACTGCAACACAAGCGAGCGCTCTTCTGGACCTTAGGAATCGTCACAGGATTCGTGCTTGCCAACTTAGCCTGGGCGCAAATCGCCAGTGCCATCAGCCACTGTTTTTCGCCTTTTTAGCAAGTCGATGTGATTAACAGGATTCGGGTTTGTAGCAGCCGCCTTCTGAGGCAGGCGCCCTTCGCACCAGCAGCAAACGCCATCGCGAGTGGCCGAGTTTGGAATTAGAAAGGAGCACCATCATGGGACTTTTAGAACGTGTTAGCACTTTAATTCGCGCCAATCTGAACGACATGATCGACCGCGCCGAGGACCCCGAGAAAATGATCAAGCAGGTGATCCTCGACATGGAAAATCAATATCTCCAGGTCAAAACGCAGGTCGCCGTCTCTATCGCCGACCAGCACATCCTAGAGAAGAAACTCCGCGAGCAGGAAGATACCGGCAAGGACTGGATGCGCAAAGCCGAAGTCTCCGTCGACAAGGGCCAGGACGATCTCGCCCGGGCCGCTCTCGACCGCTTCCAGACCGCGCAACGACTGACGCAAAGTTTCCAGGAACAGGTCAACGACCAGAAAACTCAGGTGGACACCTTGAAGAACGCGCTCATTAAGCTCGAGCAAAAGCTCGACGAAGCGAAATCCAAACGCGAAGTCCTGCTCGCCCGCCATCGTCGCAGCATCGCTCTCGACAAAGCCGCCAAGGCCCAGGTCGCTCTCGGCGATAACTCGAACAGCGCCTCCTTCGACCGCTTGAAAGAGCGCGTCACGCATACGGAAGCCACCGCCTCCGCCGAGGTGGAACTGCTCAACGACGACGTCGCCGAAAAACTCAATCGTCTCGACCGCGACACCGAAGTCGAGCGACTGCTGACCGACTTGAAATCCCGCCGCACCCTGCCCGAAAAAGTCGGCTAGCCTTTGCCTGTCGGATAGCGAGCGCACGACTTCAGTCGTGCCGTAAATCGAGCAGTGCGACTCAGACTTTAACGCTTCGCAGCTTTGTAGGGACCGCCTTCCGAGGCGGTCCGCTCCTTCGAATCTACTCTTGATGCATGGGTCCAGCCGTTCCGTCATTTTCGGATATTTATCCGACCGTGCCGTCGCCTTTGGCACAAGGAAACCGATGCTGATCACCACCACCAACATCAACGTGGCCTCGCCAAGGATCATTCTTTCCTTCGTGGCCGCCCTCATCGCGACATATCCTTTCGCCGCCGCCGCTGCTCGCTCTCCTTCATCATCTCGGTCAAATCCACGACCGGCCGTATCTCAATCGGTCCAAGCCCATACTTAAAGCCTGGAAGCTGCGAGACCAGCTGAATGGCGTGATTCAGATCTCGCGCCTCAAGGATTTGCAGGCCGCCAAGCTGTTCTTTGGTTTCCGCATAGGGACCGTCGGTGGTCGCCACCTTGCCGTTTTTCCAGAACAGGGTCACCGCGGTCTCCGGAGGCTGAAGCGGCACTTCGGCAACGAGATGGCCGTTGGCGCGCAGATGGTCATTGTGCGCAAAGCATTCGTCAAGCACGGCGTTTCGCTCCTCCTCCGTCATCCCTTCGAATTTTCCTGGCTCGAGGTATCCCAAACAGATGTATTTCACCAATTCCTCCTTGGCTCCTGTAACTCAGAGAGCCGCGGCTCATCGTTCTGTTATTAGATAGTCGTTCGGGAGACCGAAAATCGACAGCTACCAGGAAGGTGCGCCACCGCCAAATCAGGAATCTAAGATCACGCCCGAAACGCACCCGCGTGGTCCGTGGCCACACGGCGCAATGTCCCAGATGCGGACAAATCGGGCGCTACTTCCGAGCAGCAATAGAATTGGCAATCTGTTGTGTTGTGATTTCCCAACTGTGTGGTAGCTAGTTTGGACTTGTTGCTGCAAAGCAAAGCTCGCGTACCGCGTTCACAATAGAGTCAGGGCCATCCGAAGGAATGTCGTGACCACTTTCCGGCACCATGATGCGAACGCCGCGGGTGGAAAGGTGCGCTAATCGCATCTGGAGATCATCCACCCAAATTCGTTGAAAGGCCTCAAAATCCTGTTTGCTGAGGCCACTGCTTAGACTTGTGTCGGTGTTCTCTGCAGCCGTAAGCACCATGAGGGGCTTGTTGCTGATGTGGTCAGCAGCGCGCGCTTGTTCTGCGCTGACCCGCATTTGTTCAAGCTCGCTGGCCCTGGCTCTCAAGTACTTCCTCTGGAGGATCAAATTGTCGCCGTGGCCCGAGGCGCCCTGAGCTCGAAGCATGAGGCGACCGATGCCGAGGTCCACAACAAAAAAAGAATACCTAGCTAGGCGCTCGCAGTGCTTCAGTTGCTCCGCGCTGATTGCCCTCCAGGCTTTCGGGAGCAATACATACTGATCCTCTTGCACGGCGTCAGCTAAAACAATTCCCATCACTTCGTTCGGGTATAGCCCATTGAACACGCGAACGTTGTACCCGCCGAAGGAGGAACCGACAAGCACATAGGGCGGCATTTCACCGGCATTCTTAAGAAGTACGTGCAGCTCTGTCGCGATCCGAAGGCTGGTACGCGGAATTGGACCTTGGTCGCTTCCCCCATAGCCTGCGCGGTCGTACGAACAGACTCGCGAGAACTTCGCAATTGCGGGCTGAACGGTTCTCCATTCGGTGGACACGTCACCGAACCCAGATTCTAGGATGACCGTTGGGCTTCCAGTCCCTGTGCAATTAAGCTTGAGGCGGTAGCCTCCCACATCCACTAACTGACCGGTTTCAGGAGAAAGGCGCGCATCTAGGTGCGTCTCGATCGCCTGATAGGACGCACCTGCGAGAGCTAATAGGACCACCACCATGCCTATGGTCAAAGCACTCCTACGCAGCCAGCGATTCACGCCCAGTCCTTTCCCAGAGGCCTCAAAATAACACAGCGCTCCCGTCCCGGGGGATTCTCGCTCAAATCCTGAGAAACGCAGAAACCGGTGAAATGCTTACTGGATCGAACCTTTCCGACAGAGTCGGGCGGCTTGGTCTAGGAGCGTTCGACCTTGGGCGTCGACTGAGCTCCTAGAGGTTCGCGGAAAGGATCCATCGGAATCGGCGCGTACTCGACCTCGATGATCTCCAGGTGCTCCGTCTTTGCTGGTGCGCGCAGGTTCACCCGGTCGCCGGGGCTCGCCTTCATCAGCGCATTGCCGAGAGGCGAGCGCCAGCTTATGTAGCCGCGTTCGAGGTTCACTTCGTCGATGCCTACGATCGAGACCACGTGTCCGATGCCGGCGGCGTCCTTGTACGTCACGGTTGCGCCGAAGAAAACGCGCGAAGCGGCTGACCCGGGCCGCGGAGCTGCGGGATCGACGACCACGGCCGCGTCAATGCGTTTCGTCAGAAAGCGAATCCGCGAATCGATCTGGCCTAACCGTCGTTTGCCGTAAAGGTAGTCGGCGTTTTCACTGCGGTCCCCGTTACTAGCTGCCCACGCTACGACCTCCACCACCGCAGGCCGCTCGCGACTCAGTAGGAACAGATGCTCGTCTTTTAGTCGCTGCAACCCGGCGGGCGTGATGTAGTTTTTGAGCGTCGGCCCCGCTGGCTCTGGCCGAGGTCCTCGGAGCGGCCGCTTTTCTCGCATTTGCCAATCTGTCATAGGATTTCGCCGACCCGCCTGACGCAGTTACTCTGAACGCAGCGCCTGCATAACATCGACCCGCGCGGCCCGAGCTGCGGGCAGCCACGACGCGATCACCGCAGCAACAAGCAGCAGGAGCGCCGAGACGATGACCGAGAGTGCCCCGGGCATTTTCAAGTCGCCGAAATAACTGCCTGCCACTCGCGCGACCACGAACCCGAACACCCCTCCTGCAAGGACCCCGGCTGCGGCCATCACTGCGCCTTGCGTGATCACGCCTCTCAAGAGCTGCTTGGGCTGCGAGCCAAGCGCCAGGCGAATCCCGAATTCGCGCGTGCGCGCGCTAACCGAAAACGCCAGCACGCCCGCGACCCCTACCACTGCAATGGCCAGTGCGACCGCTGCGAAAACTCCAAAGACCAGGGAGTTCAACCGGTCCGGTGCCAGCACTTCTGCCCGGATATCTTCCAAAGTCGAGGCGTGCTCGACAGGTTGGTCGGCGGAAAGGTTGCGAACGATACGCGTCACGGGTGTGACCAGCGCATACGGATTGCTGTTCGTGTGGACAAACAGGTGGCCACCGAACAGGAAGCTATCGGCAAAGGTACCGTAAATCGTAGCTGTGGGCTCGGGGACAAGGTGATCATCGTCCACGTCGGCGGCGACGCCTATGATGCGGTGCGGCGCCATGAATCGCGACTTTTCGGCATCGCTCCCGGGTAGGAATTGAAAGACCGGATCAGTCCAGTACACATGACGACCGACGGCGCCCTGGCCGGGGAACATGCGCTGCGCGAGGGTCTGGCTGACGATGGCCACAGGTTCTGTGCTCTTGGTGTCGAGGTCGTTGAAATCGCGTCCCTGGACGATGGGAACGCCAAGAGCCGCGAAGAAGCCGGGAGAAATGGTGCGCATCTGTGCGCGAGGATCATCGCTGCCATGGCCATGACCATCCGCGGAGTACTGCGCGCCGGGGCCAAAATTTTCAGCATCGCGCCAGGGAGCAACGAGGCCGAAAGCCGTGCGCGTGACGCCCGGCAGCGCTTCAATTTGCCGGATCGCTTCCTTGTAAAAGTCCAGTACTTGCTGCGGTGTTTTGCCGTAAGTCATCGCGGGGACGTCAATGGCAAGCACCCGGGGCAGATCAAACCCGGTCTGCACGGCTTGCAGCGAGAGCAGCGTCGTCACTAAAGCGCTTGCTCCCGCGAGCAGCACGAAGGAGGCGGCGATCTGCGTGATGGCGAAGGCGCGCTGACGGCGCCTTGTACTGCTGGTAATGCGCACGCTTCCGCTGGCGACGTTGAGTCCGCCGGCCTTGCTGGCCGAAGGCAGGCGCGGCACGAAGGCCAGAATGATGGCCGCGATGATGGCGAGAGCGGCTCCTACCAAAAGCAGACTGGAATCGACAGTGAGGTCAAGCGCGCGAACAGAGAAACGAGACGCGTAGCGCGCCAGAATTGTAACCAACGGTTGCGCACTCACGACGCCGAGCGCTGCGCCCGCTCCGCACAGCAAAAGGCTGTCAGCCAGCAACATGCGTCGCAGGGCCCAAGAACTTGCACCGAGCGCCGTGCGCACCGCCAGTTCACCTTCGCGGCGAACCGTGCGGGCCAGGATCAGGTTCGCCACATTGCAGCACGCAATGATGAACACCAGACCTGAGGCCGCCAGCAGTACCAGCAGAACCGTGCGCGCCCCGGAAGTGATCTGGTCTCGAAGCATCTTCGCGCTGATCGTGAAATGCGCGCTCGCGGGATACGCGTCGGGATGGTCCTTCTTCATGCTCGCGTACACGGTGTCCAATTCTGTGCGGGCCTGATCGAGGGTGGCGCCGGGTGCCAGTTTGCCGAACAGGTCGGTCATGCGATGGATCCGGCCAGTAACCATGCTCGCGGAGAGGTGATGTGGGCTGGTGACGATGTTGGCCATGATATCGGTGTCTGCCGGATAGGGAATCGATGGTTCTAGAACGCCGATAACCGTGGCCATACGATCACCGATGCTGCCGAGCCGAACGGTTTTTCCGATCACATTTGGATCTTGTCTTAAGACTGTGGACCAGAAGCGGTAGGTCAGCACCACGACACCCGCCGCGTCGGGACCGTCATCTTGTGGTCCGATCAGGCGGCCGAGCACGGGACGCAGCCCCATCACCTCGAAATACGTGCCTCCTACTACACCGCCTCGAATTTCACGCGGCTCGCCGAGCCCGATCATGGTGAACCCGATAACCGAGAAATCGCCGAACTCTTCAATCGAGTGGGCGTTGGATTCTATGTCTTTGATTTCGGGGACGGAGAACGTGGTGTTTTCGTCGCGAAGACCAGGGGCACTCTGGCGGATGTAAATTAGCCGGTTCTCGTCGCGGTTGACCAGCGGCTTCATCAGCACGCCGCGCACCAGTGTGAAGATCGCGGCGTTCGCGCCGATGCCCAGAGCCAGCGTGAAGATCACGGCACAAGCCAAGCCTGGTGTCCTCGTTAATGACTGCATCGCAAATTTCAGGTCGCGGACGAATGACATGTGTTCACCCCGTTGCGTCTAAGTGGTCGGCTCCTGGCCAATCTGGGCCGGGAGATTGTAATTCACTTTGCGGCCTTCAGATAGCTGGAGTAGCAGGCCACCCGCGCTGCCTGCCCTCAGGCGGGCGGCACCCCAAACGGGCGCACTTCCACCGGAGCTCGACAGGCGACAGCAGCCTTGCGCCCCCACGCCAGTGCATCCTCGAGAGTGGCGGCTTCCAGCACCCAGAAACCGCCGACGTGCTCCTTGGTCTCCAGGTACGGCCCGTCGGTGATCAGCACCTTGCCATCGGGCTGTGCCCGCAGCGAGCGCGCATCGCTAACAGAAGTGAGGCCGCCTACGAAAACCACCACACCGGCAGCCGCCATCTCTTCGTTCAGCGCGTCGATAGCGCGGACCGTCGCTTCGCTCTCTGTGGACGGGTCGAAGTCGTCCGGGTGATGAATTGCAACCAGATACTGCGTCATGATTTCTCCTCTTTCTTTAACGCTTTTCGCACCGGGCGACTGCCCTGCCTTCACCATATAGTCGAACGAATGGACCGGAATTCGACAAATCCTTCAAGAAACTAGCAGCACTTCGCAGCACCAGTTCATTGCTGCCGTACCGCTCAGTTCTTTGCGGAGGACGGCACAAAGAATATCTCTCTCAGCTCAACCTGCCCCCCAGTGGCGCCCACGCCTTTGCGCGCCCAGGCCACCGCCTCGTCCATATCAGCGCATTCCAATATCCAAAATCCCCCTATGTGCTCCTTGGTCTCCAGGTACGGCCCGTCGGTGACCAGCGTTTTCCCATTCGGCTGTGCCCGCAGCGACTTCGCGGCCCCCAGACCGCAGGCGAACTTCAAGACACCCTTAGCCTCCATCTCTTCGTTGAGCGCGTGGATCTTGCGGCCCGTCTCTTCGGTAACACTGGATGGGTCGAAGTCGTCGGGCATGTAACCAGCAACCAAATATTGCGGCATTGTCTTCTCTCCTTTTTCGGTAACGAATGGTCTTCAGGCCGGGCGTCTGCCCCGCCTTCACCATATAGTCGAACGACCGGGTCCGAATTCGACAAGTCGTTTAAGAAATTTTCGAGCCGCTGCTGCAATACCGTAGCAAACGGGTTCTGGGAGCCCGGTCTAATGCTCAAGCCTTGACAAAGGGGTCATCGGAAACAGGGGTACTATACGCCGGTAACCGGACAAATTAGGCTCTATCAGCTCTTTTGGCTCTACGAAGCAGAAAAACAAAGTACGCATGCCGCGCTAATCAAGAGCCTGGTTAACGCCGTAAGCGGCAAAGTGCATTTCGTCCTCAACGGCGAGGCGGTCGCTCCATGTACGGCCTCACAACGCTCTCAGATACCAGGGATTCAAGGAATGCTGGTTTGACCGCTGAGTGAAAAACAATGCATTGTGGATGGAAATTGTCGTAGGCAGCGAATTGAAGAGTGCCACCCTTCTCGATTTGGATGTGAATTATCGTGTTCGGAACCGTCCCTCCGATCGCCGAAATAATTGTCTTGCTCGTGGATGGTTCCAGAGGGAGGACTATAAAGTCTTGTTTCGGCCACAGAGTGTTTCGCCTGAGGACGCCGGTTTCTTCCTGCGAGGCACCGGGGATGCTTGATAAAGGAAGTGCGCTCAAGTCACCTTCAAAAGAAATGTGGGCGTCTCCAGCAAATTCTTCCATCATGGCCAACAACAAACGGTACTTGTCGCTTACGTGCCAGAATTTACTTTTACTCTCCATTGACGAATCTTATCATCAGCATCCATTCAGATTCTCGCGACAAGCATCCCTGTCCCAAGGTCCTTCCATGAGAAGGCCGGTTGATGTCAAGGCACACTTTTTCTTTCTTCTTTCTTCTTTCTTTCCGTCTGTTCCCATTCAGCCAAGCCGCCCCTGTCGCCATCCTTCCATTCGCACTCTTTGTGAGCGATATTCGCTCGGTGCTAGGTGGGTGTTCTCGTTCAGTAGGTGCTGCTACCTGATAATCGACCTCTCTCCCACTTCTGTGGGAGTTGGGCCCCAGGACCCAGTCGCAGTCACCTGGACTCGGCGGTCGAGCT
This sequence comes from Candidatus Acidiferrales bacterium, assembly GCA_963759275.1. Classification (GTDB taxonomy): domain Bacteria; phylum Acidobacteriota; class Terriglobia; order Acidiferrales; family UBA7541; genus Acidiferrum. The sequence goes on from CAVWYZ010000014.1 coordinate 268,475, forward strand.
CAGCTGTTCCGATTAAAACTCTCTAGGCCACTGCGCGCATCGCTTTTTGGCTATTGCGCAATGGTTCGTACACCTCACCGCTTACCCACAACCGATGGAGCAGTACTGCCAGCTTCCTTGCCACGGCAACTACCGCTCGTTTCTTGGCATTTTTTCCTCCTCGCTCCGCCAGCTTCAGTCCCCATCTCCGCAGATCACTGTCTTCTCCAAAAGGCCCCAGAATGTAATGCGCTCCCTGCACCATCATCGTTCGCAGATACCGGTCTCCTTCTTTGCTGATTTTCTTCTGTGGTTCGCTCTCCCCGGAGTTCCTCCGCCCAGGTCGCAACCCCAGAAAGCAACCTACCGCGCGACTCTTTGGGAATCGATACGGGTCTTCAATCGTCAGGATATAGGTCAGCGCGATCTGCGTTCCTACACCCTTCACCTGCTGGAGCAAGGACACTTCTGGGTACACTTCCTTGGCGATTTTCTCCATCCGCTCGTCGTACTCCTTAATGCGCTCGTTCAGCGATTCGACCTCTCGCAAGAGCGGCGACAAGACATCGCGCAACTCCGCGCTCACTCCCTCGGCCAATTTCTCGTTCACCTGATACGTGCCACATTTAGGTAGTCGTTCGCCAAAAGATTTCACCAACCCGCGCGCTGCGTTCACCAACGCCGTTCGCGCACTTACCAGTTCCGCTCGCGCCCGGATTACCGATAGGTGGATTTGCGCCTTTGCACTGCGATGCCGAACCGGCCCCAACAGCTCAGGATCGATGCGTGCCAGTCGTGCCAGCGTCCGCGCATCGTGTCGATCATCTTTTCGATTACTCTTGGTGATCAATTCCACTTTTTGTGCGTGCGCCACGAGCACTTCGTTTCCCAGCTCCGTTAACAGCCGGCTTACCCAGGGCGAATGTGTTCCGGTCTCCAGTGCCACGAGACTCCGCGGTATCTTTCCAAACGTCTGCTTCATCGCTTCCGGTGTCGTCGGTACTTTCTGTTCCAGAAGGATTTTGCCTGCTGCATCCAAAACACAGTAGAACGACCAGCGATCTCCCAGATCCACACCGATCGTTAGCTTTTGCTCCTGCAAAATTTCATTACTAAATACCTGCATAGTGCTAATCTTCTTCATCGCCGGTCTCCTTTATCTGTGCTTCAAGCACGTCGATCATTGGGAGCGTAACGCATCCCGCTGGAGACCGGCCTTCTCATCCCATCTGTCCTTTAGGGCCTGCGGCCCGCGAAACCTTATGAAAAACACTCGGGGTAAAATCGCAACGGTCAGGAGCGGCGAGGTCGCGTTTATCAGTGGAGAGCTTGAGGCCGTCCATCTGTCTGATCCGGAGCGTGCGTGTTTGAGCGAATAATTGGGCGTCGTTGTTTTCCCTTGGGGAACCAGCGATAGCCCGTGACCCTGGTTAAAGTAGCTGCAGCACGCTCTCCACTCCCGACCAGGAGGAGTTTATGTCATACAGGATCGCGGGAATCGATGTTCACAAGAAGATGCTGGCGGTAGTTGTCTCCAACGTCGAAGTTGAAAGTGAGTTCCAGTTTGAGCGGAGAATGTTTGGCGCCAACCCCGAACAATTGCGCTTGCTGGCTGCGTGGTTGCTCGAGCAAGAGGCCGAGGAAGTGGTTATGGAATCAACGGCGCAATATTGGAAACCCGTGTGGGGAGCACTGGAAAGGTATTGGAAGCCGATCCGCGAGAAACGGGAAGGAGCCAAGCGGCGGTCTGGAACGTTACATCTTGCGCAGGCGCAGTCCAATCGCGGGCGGCGCGGGCGAAAGAAGGATTTCGTCGATGCCGAACGGCTGGTGAAACGATTAGTAGCCCGAGAATTGACACTGAGCTTTGTACCCGATGCGGAGCAGCGTCTATGGAGAGCGGTAACGCGCAAGAAGTACCAGTTGCGGCGCGACGTGGTGCGGTTACACAACCAATTGGAGTCACTTCTGGAAGAGACCCATATTAAGTTGTCCAGCCTAGTCTCAGATCTGCTTGGCGTCAGTGCCAGGCGCATGTTGAAGGCGCTGGCTGACGGAGAAACCAATCCGGCAGCGCTGGCCGCTTTGGCCCATCAGAGATTACGTGCTACGCCGGAACAATTGTGTGATGCCCTCGGCGCGTGCACGGAGCTCAAACCCGTGTACCGACGGCTCCTGAAAATGACCCTGGAGCACTTGCAAATCCTCGAGCAGCAGATCGGTCAACTGGACCAAGAGCTGGCTACTTTGCTCCATCCGCACCAGCATGCGGTCCAGCGGCTAGCGGAGGTTCCGGGTTTCGCAGTGGACTCCGCGCAGCAGATCATTGCCGAAGTCGGCCCTACCGCAGCGACGTTTCCCTCTGAGAAATGCCTCTCTTCGTGGGTCGGTGCCTGCCCCGGCGACGAAGAGAGCGCCGGCGTGAACTACAGCCACCGGTCTCCGAAGGGCAATCGTCAGATGCGTCGCTTACTCAATCAGGCTGCCAACGCCGCAATAAAAGTAAAAGGAAGCATCTTCGAGGTTATCTATCGTCGTTGTGTCCCGCGACTCGGACATAATCAAGCCATCGGAGTCATCGCGCATCGACAGTGTCGTCTGATCTGGCTGATCCTGCATAACGGAGCCCGTTACGAAGAACAAGGCCCGGCAGTTACCACACTATCCAAGTACAAGCGCACGTGGAGAATGATTCGGCAACTACAACAGCTGGGATATCGGATCGAATCACCGAAACCTCAACCCAGCCAAGCGCAGGCGCAGTGATTTTCGACCCTGGTAAACAGCGGTAATCGTACAAGTGGGTTCCGGTACAAGACTCACCCACAAACCAAATATAGCCTTCTTGAAGTGGGGTCAACGGACATACCCCGCTTTTCCCTCAAGATGCGCCCACCGGAAATTTTCTTATTTCAACTGCCGGATCCGCTCTTGCAGGAATTGCCGCTCGGGTTCCTGTTGGGTCAGCGCCAGCGCTTTCTCATAAGAGGACCGCGCCTCGGATGTCCTGCCCAGCCTGCGGTACATATCGGCACGAGCAGAATGCGCCAGATAATAGTTCGCCAATTCGCCCTGTTCCAGCACCGCGTCGATCTGCGCCAGACCGGCCTCTGGACCATCGCGCATGGCAATGGCCACGGCACGATTGAGCCGTACAACTGGCGAAGGCTGAATTCGCACCAATTGGTCGTACAGCGCAACAATCTGCCCCCAGTCGGTCGCCGCCACCGATTTCGCCTCCGCATGAACGGCCGCAATCGCAGCCTGCAGTGTGTAGGAGCCGAAGCCGCGAGAATTCAGGGCTTTCTCTAACAATGCCACTCCCTCCGCGATCTGCTCCCGGTTCCACAGCGAGCGATCCTGGTTCTCCAGCAAAATCAGCTCTCCGGCCGGCGAGGTTCTTGCGGCGCGGCGGGATTCCTGCAACAACATCAGGGAAAGCAACCCCATGACTTCCGGCTCGGGCTGCAGTTCGCTCAGCAACCGGCCCAGTCGAATGGCCTCGCCGGTTAACTCGGCTCGCGTAACCTCCGCTCCCGCCGCAGCCGAGTAACCCTCGTTGAACACGAGATAGATCACCTGAAGCACCGCGCCGAGCCGCTCCGGCAATTCCTGCGGCGTCGGCACCTCGTACAGGATCGGTGTCTCGCGAATCTTGGCCTTTGCGCGGACAATGCGCTGCGCCAGCGTAGCCGGAGTGGTGAGGAAGGCCTTGGCGATCTCCTCGGTGGTCAGCCCGCACACCTCACGCAAAGTGAGCGCAACGCGTGCTTCCGGCGCTAGCGATGGATGACAGCACGTAAAAATCAGGCGCAGCCGATCATCCTCAAGGTGCTCCTCTTCCTTGGAACTTTCCGCCGAACTCGATTGCGCTTCGAGATAGTGCACGAGCTCGTCTTGCGAGGCATCAAATCTGGCCCGGCGACGTAGAGTATCAATGGCTTTGAAGCGCGCCGTCGAAATCAACCAGGGTCGCGGGTTGCCGGGTACTCCGCTCTTCGGCCACAGGCTCAGCGCAGCCGCAAAGGCTTCGTGCATGGCCTCCTCGGCAAGATCAAAATCACCCAGCAAGCGGATCAGCGTGGCCAGGATTCGTCCCGAATCCACGCGATAAAGGGAGTCGAGCAATTCACGTATCTGCTCGGTGGGACGCTCGGACATGACCACGAACTTAGCAAACCGGCTTCCGCGAAGCAATTTGGCAACCGGAGGATCGATGCAGGTGCTACGGTCGCGACCCGGAAATCCGGACAGCAGAACGCTTCCTCGGTTGACTCAAAATCGTCCGCGCAGTCATGAACAGCAAGACGTTCAGAATTGGTGTTCGGAGATTCCAGGCAATTGTGAGATGCGTTGTAGTGATATAAATGCTGTGACAAAACTGCTTTGCTGCGGCACTCCCTCACCGCCTCGGAGTGCGTAAACGTTCTCAACTCTATCCTTGGAGCCGCGCATGACCACCCATTCGCTGAACGCTGCCGATGAACTCCTCGACCTGTGGCCCAGCCTCCCTCGTTCCCAGCGCGTCGCTCGCTTCGAAAACCTTCCGCGCGAACTCATGGACAATTTCTTTCTCGCCCTCGACGCCAAGTCCCAATCCAGCCTCCTCCTTTCCCTCCCCGAAGGTGAGCGCCGCATCTACATGCGCCTTCTTGCCCCCGATGACGCCGCCGATCTCATTCAGGAATCTCCCAAACGCCAGCGGCAATATCTTCTCGGTCTCCTCGACGACAAAACCAAAAACGAAGTGAAAGCCCTGCTCGCCTTCCGCGAAGACATCGCCGGTGGGCTCATGAATCCGCGCTTCGCCCGCCTGCGTCCCGATTCTTCCATCGACGAAGCCATCAGCTACCTGCGCCAGCAACTCGACCATGTCGAAACCATCCATTACGCCTACGTCCTCGACGAGAATCAAACGCTGCTTGGCGTCGTCGCTTTGAAAGATCTCGTCGCCGCCGACCCTAAAAAAACCGTTAAAGATGTAATGACCACGAAGATTTACTCCGTAACGCCCAACACCGACCAGATGGAGATTGCTCATCTCCTTACGCAACACGGCATCAAAGCGGTTCCGGTTGTCGACGCGAAAGGCCGCATGCAAGGCATCGTCATGGCCAACGACCTCATCGACGTCCTCCGCGAAGAAGACACCGAAGATATTCAGAAAATGGGCGGCATGGAAGCTCTCGACGGGCCTTATCTGGAAACCGGTTTCCTCGCCATGATCAAGAAACGCGCCGGCTGGCTGGTCATTCTATTTGTCGGTGAAATGCTCACTGCCACCGCTATGGGGCATTTCGAACACGAAATCGAGCGCGCTGTCGTCCTTTCTCTTTTTATCCCACTGCTCATTAGCAGTGGTGGCAATTCGGGGTCGCAAGCCACTTCGCTCATTATTCGCGCGCTCGCTCTCCGCGAAGTCCGCCTGAAGGATTGGTGGCGCGTCATCAATCGCGAAATCGCCGCGGGCGTGGCGCTCGGCGCGATTCTCGGCATCGTCGGCCTCATTCGCATTTTGATCTGGCAAGCCCTCTGGCACACCTACGGCCAGCACTATCTCTTGATTGCCCTTACCATCGCTTTCAGCCTGCTCGGCGTCGTCACCTTCGGGACTCTCGCCGGCTCCATGCTCCCGTTCATCCTTCGCAAATGCGGCCTTGATCCCGCCAGCGCTTCGGCTCCATTTGTCGCCACGCTTGTTGACGTGACCGGACTCATTATTTATTTTACCGTCGCCAAAATTATTCTCACCGGAACGCTGCTCTGATCGCGCTCATCGCTTGCTCCGAGTTTCTCGCGCTTTCTCACTCTCCGAGCCCTTCGTAAATTCGTCGCAATCTTCTTCCCGTCTTTGGGCCGCCACCTGCTCTTCTCTTTTCTTCTCCGGTTCCATGCCGGAGGCCACACGCTGATCGGGCGCTCCTCGCAAAGCGTCTGGATACTGACAATTCAGGGGATTCCGGAGTGACAGGCCCCAAGGAAATCCGTCAAAAAAAACTGGCGACGGAACCCGCTTCGCCCGAGGCATCTGCCCCCGGTTCGAACACGCTGGCCCAGTATGGAACGTCGTCTCGCTTCTCCCGCGCTCATCTATTCTTGCGTCTTCTTCCGATTTCGACGCTGCCCCGTCGTTCTCTCATCTGGCGCTGGGCCAGCTTTTCCCTGGCCTCTTTAGTCACCTATATACTGCTCGACCGCAGTACGACTTATCTCCAAATCTGGCACGGGCATCAGTGCTTGGTATCCTCCCATTGGTTTTGCTCTTGCTCTATTTTTGGGCCTCGGTGACGCCGCAATCCCAGCGATGTTCCTTGCGGGATTTCTAGCCGGGTTGATTAATTATCAGCAGTCGCCGCTCAGTCTGGAATTCCTGGTAATCAATCCAGTGGTCCCCACGCTGTATATCTTTGCCGCCCGATTGGCCCGAAAGCGTCTGAATCCCGATCTTCGCCTGCATTCCATGCGCGATGTGCTCACCCTCCTTTTGTTCTCGCTCGGCGTATCCTTTGTCGCCGCCTTCACCGGCACCGCCGTTCTCTATTATTCTGGCAAGGTTCCGTCACTGGACTATCTGACGGCTGCCTTCAACTGGTGGATCGGCGACGCGGTTGCGTTGTCCAGCGTTTCTACTTTTCTTCTGGAGTTCGTCCTCCCTCATCTTCGCCGCTTCTTGGGCATGCCTGAAATCTTTCCCACGCATTTGTCCACCGGACCTCGCCACCATCGGCGTCTCGAGGTGCTCGCTTTCCTCGCCGCTCTCTTTGTTTCTCTCACGCTGGTATTTGGCTGGACTTCCAACCACAGCGCGAGTCTCTTTTATCTTCTCTTCCTTCCCATTATCTGGATTGCTGTCCGCCGCGGTTTGCGAGGGGCCATCGGAGGCATGCTCTTGTTGAACGTCAGCCTGGCCGTGATTATGCAAATGCGCCCTCAAAAATTGGAGGAATTCGCTCTCCTCCAACTCCTCATGTTCATCCTGGCGCTCACGGGCCTGATGCTGGGAGCTGCCACCGATGAACGTCGCGAAGCTCAGCACTTCTCCGAACAAAAAGAGGAGAGTCTTCGGCTCATTCTGGAATCGGCCGCGGAAGGTATTTTCGGTATCGATTCTCACAGCGTCTGCACTTTTATTAATCCCGCCGCCGTGCGCCTGCTTGGCTATTCTTCGCCTTACCAGCTACTCGGTAAGAACCTGCATTTGCTCTGTCACCATACCAACTCCGCGGGACTTCCCATTTCTCTGGACGATTGTAATTTGCACGTTTGTGCGCAAACCGGCCGAGATTTTCACGAACTCGATGAGACCCTCTGGCGCGCCGATGGTTCCAGCTTCTGTGTCGAAATCTGGGCCCATCCCATCCGTCGCAACGCTCATGTCGTCGGAGCTGTCGTTGGTTTCGTCGACATTACCAAGCGAAAACAGGAGGAGGAAGCACTCCGCAGCGCGAAGGCTGCGGCGGAAGCCGCCAGTCAGTCCAAAACTGAATTCCTCGCTAACATGAGCCACGAAATTCGCACTCCGATGAATGGCATCCTCGGGATGGCCGGCCTCCTCGCCGATACTCCCCTCAATGCCGAGCAACGGGAATATCTCAGCATGGTCAACTCTTCCGCGGAATCCCTTCTTCACCTGCTTAACGACGTTCTCGACCTCTCCAAAGTGGAGGCAGGCAAACTCCATCTCGAATGTCTGGACTTCTCTCCCGAGGATTGCCTTCAGGACGCTCTCCAGTTGCTCGCCGCGGTTCCTCATAACAAGCCAATCGATATTTGCTGGGAAATTGCCGGAGATACGCCAAAATCCGTTCGCGGCGATCCTACTCGCTTGCGTCAGGTTCTCATTAACCTCGTAGGAAACGCCCTCAAGTTTACGGAACGCGGAGAGGTTTCGGTTTCTCTTACCCCCATCGCACGCGATTCCGCCGGGTGCACCCTTCAGTTTGTGGTTTCGGACACCGGCATCGGCATCACTCCGCAACAACGCGCCACAATTTTCGATGCCTTCGCCCAAGCGGACATGTCCACCACACGGAAGTTCGGCGGAACCGGCCTCGGCCTCGCGATCTCCGACCGTCTCGTTCACCTCATGGGTGGATCCATCGCCCTCGAAAGCCAACCGTCGTTCGGCAGTCGTTTTACTTTTTCCATTCACGTCGCTCATTCCGGAGATCACAAACTTCTCAATCCTCCGTTCCTCCGCGGCCAGAATATTCTGGCGGTAGTCGAAATCGGGAGGACGCCCGGCTTCTCAATCGCTTACTCCGCGAGTGCGGAATTGCGGTTCGTATGGTCCACTCCGAACAAGAGGCCCTCGAGCAAATTCGTTCTTGTGGAGCAAGGTTTTTTGACGCCTTCGTCCTAATTCCTCGTGCCTTCGGCTTTGATCCCGAATTTTTGCTCACGCATCTGCGAGTTGCGGCAGGCCACCCTATTCCCGCAATTTCAATTCAGCCTGCGTGTATGCTGCTTTCGAATTCGGAACCTAACGCCCCGCATCACACGCGACTCATGAAGCCCGTCCGTCGTCATCCTCTCCACTCCACTCTTCTGAAACTCTGGGACTCTACCCCAACTTTCCAGGTTCCGCGGTTCCCCCAAACTTCCTCTCCAACTTCTCCTTCTTCTTCGCACCTTCGCGTGTTGGTGGCCGAAGATAACCTTATGAATCAGCGTCTGATCGCTCGCTTCCTTGAAAAAATGGGCCACGTCGTCACGCTTGCCCCGGATGGATTGGAAGCCCTCAATCTGGTCCAGCATCAAGTCTTCGACCTTGTCGTCATGGACATGCGCATGCCGGTGATGGACGGCATCGCAGCCACTCAGAAAATTCGCGCTCTGGAATCCTTGAACGGCCGCCACCTGCCCATTCTTGCTCTCACAGCAAACGCCTTTGATGAAGACCGTAACCACTGCCTCCAGGCGGGTATGGATGGTTTCCTCGCCAAGCCGGTCTCGCCAGGTACCCTGCATGGCGAAATCGAGCGCCTTATCTCCCTCTACGGTAGTTCAGACGCCGCTGAGCCCATCGCCACTCCCGGTCTTCATTCCTGATCGAATTTCCTTGCCTCCATCTCACCTCTCCTCGTGGCAGAATAGCGTTCAATGAATCCTTTGCTCATTGCTGCTCCTGTGCTGGCTGCGGGCGCCGCGGGTCTCACCGTCTACGGCGCAGTTCATTCGCAGTCACAACTTTTCGGTGCCACCCTATACAAAACCGATAACGCTCGAAAACTGGCACTTACGTTTGACGACGGGCCCAATCCCTCCATCACTCCCAAACTCCTCGATCTTCTCGATCGCCATCGCGCCAAAGCCACTTTTTTCATGGTCGGCAAATATGTCCGCGCCGCGCCCGCACTGGCAAAGGAAATCTCCGTCCGTGGGCACCTCATTGGCAACCATACGGAGACTCACCCGAATCTTTTCTTTTGTGGCCCAGGAGAGACCCGCTCGGAGTTGTTGCGCTGTAGCGAGGCGATTGGCCAGGCCACCTGGGAAGAACCGCGATGGTTCCGCCCGCCGTTTGGCTTTCGCAGTCCATGGCTGGGCGCGCTGGTTCAACAGCAACGCATGGAGACGGTCATGTGGACGCTGATTCCCGGCGATTGGCGTCCCAAGTCCAAGGAATGGTTGATAGATCGCATGAAACCCATCGCCGCTCACGCCCAAACCTTGCCCTCTAAAGACAAGCCCGCGCCCCGTCCGTCCTCCGGTGACATCCTGTGCCTTCACGATGGCGATTATGCCCACGCGAACGGCGACCGAACCCGCACTTTGGCGGCCCTCGAGTACTGGTTGCCCCGCTGGCGTGACCTCGGCCTCGAATTTGTTACAATGAGGGAAATTAATGGGAAGGCGGTCGAGGCGTAATGGATGAACGCGCTTTTTACACGGAAAAGGAAGAAACCCGTAAGGTTAAGCTAGTGTGCCCCAGCTGTCGCGGCGAATTCGAGGCGCCCGTGCGTTGGAAAGTCAGCCGCAAAAAGAAAGAGCTGCCGCGCGGTGCCGGCGAAGAAGATCGTCGAAAATTTGCAAAAGCCACATCTTTCATGGTCCGGCTGGACGACCTGGTCGCGTGCTACAAGTGCCGAAAGCGTTTCGAGCTGACCGGCCAGTCTACCGTCCTCATCAACGATAATCTGGGTGATCCCAACGAGGACCCCGAAAATTTCGGTAACCGCTAGGCCTCGCAGGCGCTCACTCCGAGTCGGTCTATAGCGGATAGAACTCCGCGTCTCGCGCGTCCTGTCGAACCAAAAGCTTCGCTCCATTTAGATTTCGGGATACATCTCAAAAAACGCTTCGATCGATTGCTTGAATGTCTTCTCAATTTCTTCCTTCGATCCTTCGATCAAGTGCATGGCCACACGCGCCGTCTTTCCATTCTTCAACACCACTGTAGCTTCCTTCACTTCGCCCAAGTCATCCACCGGCAGCAATCGCATCCCATAAATCAACGCCAATTTCGCCATCTCACTCTCCTTCGCGCATCCCAGCCTATCGGCAAGACCGCACCCGGTCAATTCCGTCCGAAGACCGGATTCGCCTCCACCTCCTCTGATTTGGAGTAGACTTTTCATACCAGCCGCTCGGGCATCCGATACCCAACTTCCTAGCATCGGAGAGGGCAGAAGGAGAAGACGGTGAAGCCCACATTTCAGGTCTATCCATTCCTCCAGGCTGCAGCCCTAACCTTGTTCCTCTCCTCCGTCGCTGCCGCTCAAGCCCCAGAAGGTCCGCAGAGCGACGCGCCTGCTCCCGCCACTACTCCCACCACCACGGCAGCGCGTCCCGCAAAGACCGGTCAAACCATTCTCATTCCCACCGGCACACGCATCGGTGTGGTCTTGGAGAGCGGCATCTCCACCGCTACCGCTAAAGCAGGCGATTCCGTTTATTTCCGCACGTCCTTCCCGATTACCATCAACAACAAAGTCGTCGTTCCCGTGGGCTCCTATTTGCGCGGAGAGGTCACGGAATCCAAGCGCCCTGGCCATGTGAAAGGCAAGGGAGAACTTCGCATCCGCCTCAATAGTCTGGTCTTCCCAAATGGTTACACCGTGGACATGAACGCGGAGCCACACAGTTCCGATAGCGCTCAGGTGAAGACCGACGAGGAAGGCAAAATGACCGGTCCGGGCGGAAAAGGGAAGGACGCCACAACTATTGCGACCACGACTGCTACGGGCGCAGGCATCGGTGCGATCGCGGGTGGTGGCAAAGGCGCTGGCATTGGCGCAGGGATTGGCGGCGTCGCTGGTCTTGCCGCAATTCTTCTTTCGCGTGGACCTGACGCGAATCTTCCCCGCGGCTCGTCCATGGATTTACAGTTGGAACGCGATCTTTGGCTCGATGCCGACCAGATTCACTATTCGAACGTAGGCCAGCCGAGCACCATCGTCATCCAGCAAACTCCGCAATCCAACTGACCGGCAAGCGCAGGACTATCACGCGCTGTGGCCGCGCGTCGCCTCCAGAAACCGCATCGGACTCACCCGCTCCCAATTCACACTAACCTTCTGCGTGTTCACCCACTCGCGAATCAATCGCGCCGTAATTGGCGCCAACAAGATCCCACTGCGAAAATGTCCCGTCGCCATCAACAAGCCGTCCATGTCTGTTGCACCGATTATCGGTAGATGGTCTGGCGAATCCGGCCGCAGGCCTGCCCAGGTTTCCTCGATGCGCGCTTGCTCCAACCCAGGCACCATCTTCATCACTTCTCGCAGAATCAGTTCCACTCCGCCGGCGGTCACGCCGTGATCAAATCCGGTGCGCTCGATAGTCGACCCCGCCACAATGCGTCCATCATTCCGTGGCACCAGGTATTTGTGCTCCAGCCACAGGATCCGTTTGATCTCGACCGCTTCGCACCGCAGCGCGATCATCTGTCCCTTCGCGGGAAACACTGGCGCGTACGGCGCAGCGCCTTCAATCCGTGCCGAAAAACACCCGGCCGCAATCACGGTCCACTTCGCTTGCATCTGACCGTGCTCCAGGAGCAGACCCTGGCATCTTCCGCCCGCTTTCCAAACTGCCTTCGCTCCATTCCCCGGAAAAATCTCCACGCCTTTCGCCGTGGCGGCTTTGAGTGTCGCCTCCATAAATGCTCTCGTATCGAGCGACGCCTCGTCTTCCCGGAAAATGGCGGCTTGGATTTCGTCTGTCAGCGCGGGTTCCATCTGCCGCGCCTGTTCTGCGCTCAACGCCCGCGCTTTCAACCCGACTCCGTGCTGCAACGCGATCACCGTGCTCAACTCTTCTTCCGCGTCTCCCCCCAAAATCACGTCCAGCGCACCGTCTTTGCGGTAGCCCACATCCATCCCCGTAAGTCTCTCGACCCTGTCAATGAACTCGGGATACAGCGCCACGCTCGCCAGACTCATTGGCACAAAGGGAATCATTCCCGCATTTTCAGGAGCCGGTGAAATCATTCCCGCGCTAGCCCAAGACGCTTCGCGGCCCGGTTCGCGCGCGTCAAACAACGCCACTTTCAGACCCGCTTCTGCCAATTCCAGCGCGATCGTCGCGCCAATCAATCCTCCGCCTGCGATTACTGCATCATAGGTTTTCATGGCCGCACTTTAATCCAACACGCGCGCTCCGGCTGTGATGGACAACCCAACTTAAAAACTCGCCGCAAGCTGTTCAGACAACACTTCCGCTTTGCTTGCAAAATTCTTCGCTCTCACCCAATCCCCACTGCGCATCGCTTCGCGCGCATTTTCCGCGAATCCTTTTACCTTTGACACCATGTCCGTTTGCATGGCATTCAATCCCTTTCCTTGCGCCAGCAGCAGATTCTTGTCGGCGAGGTCCAAATTGCGCTGGGTCTCTGCCTGCGCCGTTCTGATCTCCTCCGTGGTCACCTCCGGGGCGATCGTCGGCTCCGCATGTTTCTCGGCTCCTCGGGGTTCTTGCTCCACAGGCGCCACCACGTGCGGCCTTGCGGGCTGTAGTTGGCTCGGCTCAATCTTTGGCGGTTCTGGTAACACAACCGCTACATCGGGAGGAGACTCCAGGCCCGGCGATGTCGGCGCTGGTACGACCGGATGCACGGCAGCAACAAAATTTACTACTGGTTTCGCCGGCGTTCGTCGCGTGGCACATCCACTGAGCCCCACTGCGCATACGCACAACATCGCCAACCATGTATCTTTCGCTACGATTCGCGTGATCATTTGCCTCGGAATTTCGATGTCTGCCATTCTACGCGGCCAGCGGTAACTCGATCCGGAACGTTGTTCCCCGACCGACCTCCGTCGTGAAATCAATGGACCCGTTATGCAGTTGCACGATTCGAAAGGTACTTGCTAATCCGATTCCGCTTCCTCCTGGCCGGGTTGTAAAGAATAGCTGAAACACTTTCTGCCGGTTTTCCACGGGAATACCTCTTCCCGTATCTCCCACGGTTATTTCGGCCATGTCTCCCCGCCGGCTTAGCGTCAACTGTAGTTGACCGCCATTCGGCATCGCCTCCACCGCATTCAGCACCAGATTCAGGATCGCCTGTTTCAGCAGCGCGCGATCCCCAAATACTTCCGGCACGTCAATCGGTAGAAGTTGGGCGACTTGTACATTCGACTTTTCCAACTGCGGCGCCGCCACTTCCAACACTTCCTGCAGCAGTCCCGCCAGTTGTGTAGGTTCCAACCGCACGTCCATCGGCCGGGAGAAATCCAGGAACCGCTTTACGACCGCATCCAGTCGGTCGATCTCCGCGTCCAGCACATTCACCGCTTGCATCGCGGATTCTTCGGTTTCGGGCGGTAGCGACTCCTTCAGATTCTCCAGCCACAATCTCATCGAGTTCAGCGGGTTCTTCACTTCATGCGCAACGCCCGCGGTGATTCGTCCCAGGGCCGCTAGCCGCTCGCTCACCTGCAATTGTGTGTTAATGCTTTCAATCGAATCCAGGTCCCGCAGGGTCACCAGCGCTCCCATTCTTTCGCCGGCGCCCTGGATTTCCTGCACCGTCACTCCCACGCGTTTCGTTCCTTCTTCCGTCGATAGTTCCGCTTCTGATGCAATCTCTCGCAGTTCGTCGCCTTCCAAACGCAACGCTTCGTTGAGTGGGTGCCCTACCGGAAAAATCTGTGTCACACGTCTTCCCAGAAAGTTCGATGCTGGAGCTCCCAGAAACTTTTCAGCCGCGGGACTCACCATCACCGCGCGCGCATCGCGCGTAAACAAGATCAGCCCGTCTTCCAGTCCCGCCATGACGGAATTCATGTTTTCCCGCATGGAACTGAAAATTTCGTGCACGCCGCGCAATTGCTGGCCCACCTGCTTGATCTTTCGTCGTACTTGCCCCAGTTCGTCCGTACCCTCTGCGGCCTTTTCCGCCATCATCGTTCCGGTGTCGTACTCTCCCGCGGAGATACGGTCCAATTGGTCGCTGATATCCCGAATCGGCGCCAGTGCGGCACCGCTGACCACAGCCGCCAACAACGTCGAAAGCACCAGCGCCAGCAGGGCAAACTTCACCAATTGCCGCAACTGCGCCTCAATGTTTTTCAGCAACAGACCCGTCTGTACCGCAACTCTCACCTCACCAAACGGTTCTTTCCGGACCTTGAACGGATATTCCACTTCGTACACTTGCCCTGGCCCCAGCAGAATGCGAACTTGCCTCACAATCGGACTTTGCACCAGCTTCGACAGTGGTGGCCGTCGCGCCACAATTTTCCCTTCCTGCGACGGATCGCTCGATACCAGCACCAGTCCATCCTTGTCTACGATCGACACCTCATAGATCGACGGCAGTTCCACAGCCGTCACCAATTGCGAATCTAACGCATCGCTCGTCTCGAAGACTTTTCGAACATAATCGTGAATTTCCTGCGGGTCCTCTGACGCGGGCCGCATTCCCATCACGCGTGCGTCATCGTCCGCGTGGCTGGCCCAGTTGAATACTTCGTGGGCCAGTTCCATCGCTCGAGTGTCACTGTTTTGCAGGGCTTGCTGAAGTTGCTGCGAGAGGAAGAACATGGACAGCACCGCCACCATCAGCAGCACCAGTGCTGTCATCACCATGGTTAATTTGGCTCGCAGCCCCAGCTGCATCTTCACTTACGACTCCGCTTCTGCCTTTTCGTTTCCGTATTCCTTCAGCTTATTGTGCAGCGTTTTCAAGCTTACGCCCAGTAGCTCCGCCGCACGCGTCTTGTTGTTGCCGGTAGCCTGTAGCGTTTGCAAAATCAGTTCGCGCTCCATGGCATCCACCGTGGTCCCAACCGGGAATTTAATTCCCGATAAATCGCTGGGACTTTTTGTCGCCAGCTTCCCAAATTCTCCCGGCAGTGAAGAGCGGGAAATCAGGTCCTTCTCGCTCATGATTGCCGCGCGTTCCAATACGTTGCGCAATTCACGAATATTCCCAGGCCACGTGTGGCTCATGAAAATATCCAGCACCTCGGCTCCGACCCCCCTCACGCTCTTGCCATGTTTCGCGTTGATATCCCGAAGAATATGCTCGGACAGCAGCGGAATATCGTCCTTATGCTCGCGCAGCGGCGGCAAGTGGATGTGAAACACATTCAAGCGAAAATATAAATCCTGTCGCATTCCTCCATTCGCCACGGATTGTTCCGGATCCTTATTCGTCGCGGCCAGCACACGCACGTCCACCGGCGTCTCCGTTTTACTTCCCAATCTTCTTACCTTGCGATCTTCCAGCACGCGCAGCAATTTTGCTTGCGTCGGCGCGGGCATTTCTCCAATTTCGTCCAGCAACAGCGTTCCGCCATCCGCTAGTTCGAAACAGCCGATCCGTCGTTCCGCCGCACCTGTGAACGCTCCCCGCTCGTGTCCGAAAATCTCGCTCTCCATCAACGTTTCCGGTATCGCTGAACAGTTGATGGCCACAAACGGTCCTGCCGCTCGCGGCGATAGCTTGTGAATCGTTCGAGCCACAATCTCTTTTCCGGACCCCGTTTCTCCCGTGATCAGCACCGACGCGGAACTCGGCGCCGCCATCTCAATCACCCGCATCACTTCCTGCATGGCCTTCGACGCGCCGACCAACTCTCCCAGCCGCCCCGCATCCCGCAATTGCCGTTGCAACACTGCCAGGTTTTGCGCATCCCGCGCCTTGCTCAGTGCACGGTCCAGCAATGCACGCAATACCGGTCCCTTCAGCGGCTTTTCGATGTACCAGAACGCACCCGATTCAATTGCCGCCACCGCCCGTTCTTCGCTGCCCTTTCCGGTAATGATAATCGCGGGAACGTTGTGCAATTCGTCGCCCAACTGCTTCAGCAAATCCAGCCCGTTCATGCCTGGCAGCTCTACGTCCGCAATCAATGTGTCTGGCTGAAAGTTGTTGAATCGCGCTAACGCGTCTTCTGCACTTGCCACTCCCACCACTTCGTATCCCCACCGCTGCAGAAGTTGCTCGTATCCCTTCCGGGCGTTGTCTTCATCCTCCACGATCAGGATGCGGTCTTTCCGTTCGCCTGTTTCTACTGTGCGTACCGCTCGATTTTCTTCTGGCATGCGCTTTGGCCCTCACCTGGAACAACAACCAACACAATTTGAACAACTTCGGGTGGGTGCTAGAACTGTAACAAGCGTCCTCCCACTTGCCAAGCCTGCGCTTCCCGCGAATGCGGCACTCCCTTGTTTCCGCATCAAAAAAGTTGACTCCACTGTCGGCGCACCCTACGATTTTAAGATTGCACGATTCTTCGCAGATGCCGGCTGCCACTTCGCATCGCGACTTGAAACCGGCTACGTTCCAGCGTCCTTCGCTCTGGAACTCACCATACCTAGGAGGTCCACTATGTTGCGCATCAACGATGTAGCTCCCGATTTCACTGCAGAGACCTCGCAGGGTCTCATCCATTTCCACGAATGGGTTGGCGATGGCTGGGCGATTCTGTTCTCACATCCCAAGGATTTCACGCCTGTCTGCACCACCGAGCTCGGCTACATGGCCGGCCTCGCTTCCGAATTCGCCAAGCGCAATTGCAAAATCATCGGCCTCAGCGTCGATCCTGTTTCCAGTCATGCCAAGTGGGCGGTCGATATCGAGGAAACGCAGGGACACAAAGTCACTTACCCCATGATCGGTGATCCGCAACTCAAAGTTGCGAAGCTGTACAACATGCTTCCCGCCGAAGCCGGTGAAACTTGCGAAGGTCGCACCGCCGTCGATAACGCCGCCGTTCGCACCGTCTTCGTCGTTGGGCCCGACAAAAAAATCAAGCTCATGCTTGTCTATCCCATGAGCACCGGACGCAATTTCGATGAAGTCCTGCGCGTCCTCGACTCCATACAGCTCACCGCCAAGCACAAAGTGGCCACCCCGGTGAACTGGAAGCCCGGCGAAGACGTGATCATCGCTCCCGCCGTCTCCGACGAAGAGGCAAAACAAAAGTACCCAGGCGGCTGGAAAACGCTCCGCCCCTATTTGCGCGTCGTCGCCCAACCGAAGTAGGCTCTATGCCAGCCCGGGAGGTCCGGCGTGATCTTCAAGCAGTTTTATCTGAATTGCCTTGCTCACGCTTCTTATCTGATTGGTGATGAGATCGCCCGGACCGCCGCCGTCGTTGACCCGCAGCGCGATGTCGAAATGTATCTCGCCTTTGCCAAGGAACATGGCCTGCAGATCAAACACGTTTTTCTTACCCATCTACACGCCGATTTTGTTGCTGGCCATCTGGAACTTCGCGATCGCGCCGGCGCCACAATCTATCTAGGCGCCAAAGCGCAAGCCGAGTATCGTTTCACGCCTCTCGCTGATGGCAGCGTCGTTGAATTGGGCCGCGTTCGTCTGAAAGCTCTCGAGACTCCCGGCCATACTCCCGAATCCGTCTCGCTCCTTGTCTTTGATTTGGATCGCAGTGAAACCGAACCCTATGCCGTGCTGACCGGCGACACTCTGTTCATCGGCGATGTAGGCCGTCCCGATCTTCGCGTGGCCCTCGGTTGGTCCGCCAGCGATCTCGGCGGGCTCCTTTTCGATTCCCTGCAATCCAAATTACTTCCGTTGCCCGATGCCAGCCTCGTGTATCCCGCTCATGGCGCAGGCTCCCTTTGCGGCAAGGCCATCAGCAAGGAAACCGTGTCCACTATCGGCGAACAGCGCCGCGTCAATTACGCGTTGCAGCCTATGACCAAACAGGCCTTCATCGAACTCGTCACCGCCGACCAGCCGGAAGCGCCACCTTATTTTGTCTACGACGCCGTGCTCAACAGCAAGGAACGTCCCACTCTGGACGAAGCTTTGCAGCGTGAACTAAACCCGCTTTCTCTCGATGAAGTTCTGGCTTTACAAAAAGACGGTGCACAGATCCTCGACACGCGCGAGCCCGAAGAATTTGGCGCCGCGCATCTTGCCGGCAGCATCAACGTTGGCCTTACCGGCCAATATGCTACTTGGGCCGGTACCGTTCTCAATCGCGTTCAGCCTATCGTTATCGTCGCGGCACCCGGCCGCGAAAATGAATCCGCCATTCGCCTCGGCCGCATCGGTTTCGATCACGTCGCCGGTTATCTTCAGAATGGATTGCAGAGCCTGGAATCGCGCCCAGATCTTATCGCCTTCACCGAACGTCTCAGCGCGCCGTTCGCCGCCGAATTATTGACCTCAAGTCAACCGCCTTTTATCATCGACGTGCGCAACCCCCGCGAACGTAACGACAAGTTCATCGCCGGAAGTCTCAATCTCCCGTTGAGCCACCTCTCCGACAGTTTGGCGGTGGTGCCCAAGGATCGCGCTCTCGTGGTCTACTGTGCCGGCGGTTACCGCTCCTCCATCGCCGCCAGCCTGCTCCAGCGTGCCGGCTTCGCGCCAGTCACAGAGATTGCTGGCGGCTTAGCCGCCTGGGAATCCGCCAAGCTCCCCCTTCAGACGCTCCAAACGTAGAGCGTGGATGACTCGCTTTCATAAATTTGGACCAATTCTTTCTATCGTGATTACCTGTGACCCGGAGGTCCGTCAAAATAACAAATGCGGCAAGCGGTTCGGGCGCGGACAACTCTGATAACCGCATGTACTATATTCCCGCAACACGCGCGAACAATTTGGTTCCAGATGCGGCGCCGCGGATAGAATCGACGCCCGCGAAACGACGGAGGATACCTTGAGTACTTTCTGGCAAGACCTCACCTATGCGTTACGAACCCTCCGTAACAATCCCGGTTTCGCCGCGGTCACGATTCTCACGCTGGCCCTCGGGATTGGCGCGAATACCGCGATTTTCAGCGTAATCAATGCTGTGCTGCTGCGTCCCTTGCCCTTCGCAACTCCCGATCAGATCTGCCTTGTCTCCGAGCGCCTGCCGTCGTTTCCAGTGCTTGGCCCTTCCTATCAGAATTTCCAGGACTTCCGCGATCGCGCCAAATCCTTTTCTGCGATGTCCGCCACTCGCATCACTACGCTCGCATTGACCGGTTCCGGCGAGCCAGAGCGCCTTCCCGCCCAAATGATTTCCGCCTCGATGTTCCCGCTGCTCGGGAAAGGCGCTCGCCTCGGCCGCACTTTCACGCCAGAAGAGGACCGCGCCGGGGGTGCGCCTGTAGTCGTGCTGAGCTACGGCTTCTGGCGACGCCATTTCGCCGCCTCGCCCGATGCTCTGGGCAAGCCCGTCACTCTAGATAATCAGAGCTACACCGTCATAGGCGTGCTGCCGTCCGAGTTTCAGTTATTGGTTCCCTCCGACGTCTACATTCCCTTCGAGCCGTGGGCCAAAACGCTCCCCGACGATCGCAACTGGCATCCAGGAATTACCGCCGTGGGGCGTTTGCGCGCAGGAGTCACGCTCGTGCAAGCCCAGTCGGAAATGAGCACCATCGCCGCGAATCTCGCGCAGGAATATCCCATCTACGATACTGACATGGGCGCCAACGTAGCTTCCATGCGCGATCGCCTGGTCTCCGATATTCGTCCCGCATTGCTGATGATGCTCGCGGCCGTTGGGCTCGTGCTGCTGATTGCCTGCGGTAACATCGCCAATCTCTTGCTCGCGCGCGCCACCGGTCGCCGCCAGGAAATCGCCGTCCGTACTGCGATGGGTGCGTCGCGTTCGCGAATCGTCCGCCAATTGCTCACCGAAAGCGGCCTGCTGGCGCTGGTTGGCGCAGCCGCAGGAATTTTCCTTGCTTGGGCCAGCATTGCCTGGTTGCTCAGAATCGGCGGCAATGCCGTACCCAATATTTCTCCCGTCACTCTTGATTGGCGCGTGCTCTTATTCGCCGCTGCACTGGCGGTTCTATCTGGCTTGCTCTTTGGATTGGCGCCAGCCTTTCAGATCGCGCGCGTCGATTTGCGCTCCGTTCTCAACGAAGCTGCTCGTGGCTCTACGGGTAGCCGCGCGCAGCGCCAGGTGCGTAGCGCCTTGATCGTCGCTGAAGTTGGACTTGCGCTGTTCCTGCTGGTCGGCGCGGGCCTTTTGCTGCGCAGTTTCGAACGCCTCGCGAACCAGCTACCCGGTTTCCGTCCCGAGAACTTGCTGGTCGCGGATATCCCGCTCTCTCCGAATGCGTATCCCAATTCCGTTCAGCGCATGGAATTCTTCGATCGCTTGCTGGAAAGGCTTCGCGCTACTCCCGGAATGCTCAGCGTCGGTGCCGCCACCACTTTGCCGGTCACCGGCACGGGCAGCGCCATTCACTTCAACATCCAAGGACGCGCGCCGAAATCACCGCACGATTACATCATGATGGGCTATCGGCCCGTCACCGCTGGCTATCTGGACACGTTGGGTGTGCCGTTGATCCGAGGCCGGTTCATCTCGCCATCTGACACGGAAGCTACTCCCTTCGTCGTGGTCATCAACCAAGCTGCGGTCCGCCAGTATTTTCCCGATGGCGACCCGCTCGGCAAGCACATCCAACTCGGCGCCCTACCCGATACCACCGTCCCGTGGATGGAGGTCGTCGGAGTTGTCGGCGACCTGAAGCAGGATCTTGCCGGTGATCCTAAGGCGGAAATGTATCTGCCGGTGCGCCAGGGCGATTCTATTCTTCCCGTCTTCGCTCTTTCTGTCGTGATGCGCACAGAACGAGATCCGTTAAGCGAAGCTTCCGCCTTGCGCAGTGTCGTTCGCGATCTCAATCCCAATCAGCCCCTCGTGCGCGTCCGCACCATGGAGGAAAACATTTCCGGCTCCGTCAGCGCACCGCGTTTCCGTGCAACGCTCCTCGCGATTTTCGCGGGCGCCGCGCTGCTGCTCGCCATCGTTGGACTCTATGGGCTTATGGTCTATAGCGTGAATCAGCGCGTGCATGAAATCGGCATTCGCATGACGCTAGGTGCGGATCGTGGCGATGTGTTGCGCATCGTGCTGGCGCAAGGCCTGAAGCTCGCTCTCGCCGGAGTCTTGGCCGGAGTCCTTGCGTCACTCGCCTTTAGCCGCATTCTCTCCGGCTTTCTCTACGGCGTCAGTCCCACGGACCCCTTCACAATTCTAGGCGTGGCCGCGCTTCTCATATTCGTAGCCTTGCTCGCCTCCTACCTTCCAGCCAGACGCGCCATGCGCGTCGACCCCATGGTCGCGCTCCGCTATGAATGACTGGGGCCCCTAGCCCCATCGTTTTTTTCCTTACTCTCTCACCAGATACAACGCGCGCTCCAACTCTAGTTCCAGCTTCGCGCCCTTCGGCAAATCCAAATCCTGGCCGCGTCCTGCCTCCATCAAATACGCTTCCAGCGCAGCCATCGCCGCGCCTTCGGCCGCTTCCTTCTTGTCCTTATCCTTTACGCCTTTCACCGCTCCCATCGCTGCTCCCGCAGCCGCCGCCTGCGCCGCATCTTTCTGCGTACTGCTCCGCCCCTCAATCACTCCCTCTTGGATCGGTCCTGATTTAATGCTGTGATCTCCCGGCATCGCAGCCACTTCCGCTACAATCGGCAAACTCCCAAACCGCGTTCGGATTTCATCAAACGTTAGCCATAACTTCGCTCTGCCCGTGGTTCCCGCAGGGTCCACGCGGCTCACATGCCCGCGAATTACCGCGCCGGCTGGTAGATAAATTCCTTGGCCCGCCGCCAGGGGTTCCACGGTTCGCACACGAAACTGCTGATTCCGTTTCAACTCCTTCGTGTTCAACTCCTGCTCAAGACTGACCAGGAACTTGGTTCCGGGCACCACCGCGAATGCCTCCTCGGGCAGTCCGTGCTTTTCCCCGTCCGCCACCCGAGCCGTGTACGGCGAATTTGTAGTCGCTTCTGGGGAGTTCGTCTGAATCTCGTCGCGGCTGATTACCGGCCCCATTTCCTGAGCCGCTAGCCCCGGCACCGCCAAAAGCCCGCTGGCCAACGCGGCCGTTCCCAAAACTTGAATATGTCTAAGCTGCATGGATTCCCATCCTCCGATTCAAGGAAGTTGAAAGCACCTACCGCGCCGATCTCTAGGCCGTGGTCAATTATCTATGTTTAAGAAAATAAACAGGATCGTGTTGCCCGGGACTCCACTGTATCGCGAGCTGCCTGCTTCTCACTCCATCACTGTCGCTCAGACCCAGCAGGAGCCGCGTTAGGCAGTCGGTGACCTTCTTAGCTAATTCTGTGCAGGAGGACGAGGTGCTCGGCGATCCGCCACGCGAAATCCCGCCGGCAGCTGAAATAACGCAGGATCGGGGTCTCCCAGTGTGACGGCAGTGGCGGTAAACGTCTGTCTACCTGTTCGTGGATCCGAACGTACTGACAACAGATTCAAATCCAGTTGCGGCGCATACCACGATTCACGTTCTACCGTCACTTTCCGATCATTGCCAAATACGCCAGGGTTAAAGGTAGTTGCGTCACGAACACCAATCGTTTCCACACCCGACACGAACTGCTTCCCCAGAAATTGGTGAGCGAACGACCCCTGGTTGTCCGGAAGGTCTCCGGCCATATCTTTTTCGGCTGTGTTCACCGCAAGGGAACTTGTGGCAAAGGTCAGAAGCTCACAGACGTTCGTCCTCGGCCCTACGAAAAAACAGTTGTACAGCAGGTGAGTGGTCGGATCGGCGATCTGGATCGTTGTCATTTGCGATTCCACGTTGCCGTTCTTCGGTACCAGCAGCCATCGTTCTTGATACACGCGTCCCGCGCCGTCACGGGCGATTCGCCGCTTGTTCACCAAGGTTACTGTACCCCCGTCCGCAAACATGCGTACCCATTCGGTCTCGAGCATCAGCGTAAACGGCGCATGTGGCTTCTCAGTCACCACGATACTCTCCATCATCTCGCTGACCCCGCCATCCTCCAATCGCGGGCGAGGTGCACTTCTTTGTACCGTTTGCGGTGCGCCCGGCGCTGCCGGATTTTGATCCTGTGTTCTCGAGGGAATTGAGAAGAGGCACCCAACGCTGATTAGCAGAACGATACGACCAAACATGGTCACCTCGACGAAGGACATTAGTCTGCCAGAACCGGACGCGCTTGGGTAGCCATCTTTGCCCACCTGCAGGTTCAGGCGGGAATCAACAATCTCCGTTCAAAAACTTGCGGACCCGCTGCAGGACTTTCGCGTACATGGCTTCCGTCACACGCCCTGTCTGCGTGTTCTGTTGGCTCGGGTGGTACACGCCAAACATGCGCGGCAACTCTTCGCCCATGTCCGCTTCCACTCCATGGCCGAATACATATCCAGCGCGCGAAGCAATCTTCCCCTCGCTCTTCAACATCGCCAGATACGCATCCCAGGCGATTTTCCCCAAAAGCAGAATTGCCTTCGGTCGCAGTATCTCCAGTTCGCGCACCAAATATTCTCGGCAATTCTCAATCTCGCTGGGCTGCGGCTTATTCTCGGGCGGAGCACAGCGCACCGCCGCCGCAATGTACGCGTCCTTCAATTCCAACCCGTCGCCACGCCGCACAGAAGTAGCCTGGTTCGCAAATCCCGCGGCATATAACGCCTTGAATAGAAAATCTCCCGAACGATCCCCGGTGAACACGCGTCCCGTGCGATTCCCACCGTGCGCCGCGGGTGCCAACCCTAAAATAAATAATCTCGCGCCCGGGTCGCCAAACCCCGGCACTCCGCGTCCCCAATATTCGCAATCCCGAAACGCTCGCCGCTTTTCCCTCGCCACCTTTTCCCGGTATTCGGTTAGCCGCGGACATTTCCGGCACACACTTACTTCATCCGCAATAATCCGCAGCGTCTTTCCTGCGTTCACTTTTTGCCTTTAATCACAGCGGAGAGAACCACGGCTTGGTTCTGCTTCTCGTCTTTACTGCCATACAACAATGTTACGGTCCCGTGCTCTTTATCCAACTTCTTCAACTCGCTCAATAACTCTTTCTTCTTCGTCAACTCCGCCTTGTACTTCTTTACGAACTCGCCCCAATTCTGCTCCTCGTGGTGGAACCACTTTCGCAACTCATCGCTCGGCGCAATCTCCTTCATCCACAAATCTACGTGCGCCTTCTCTTTCGTCAAGCCTCGCGGCCACAACCGGTCTACCAGCACACGAAATCCATCATCCTTCGCGGCCTTTTCATACACTCGTTTGGTTCGGATCATGCCGCATCCCCCCGCAACAAACGCAAAACTTCTTCGTGCAAAATTCCATTCGTGCTCACAAATCTACCTTTGTAAACTGTTCTTTCCCCGTCAATCGTTGTGGACTTCCCCCCTGCCTCTTCCACGATTATTCCCAGCGGCGCCAGGTCCCACGGCTTCGATACCCAATCCACAGCGGCTTCCACCGCTCCCTCGGCCACCAGCATATGCTGCCAGAATCCCCCGATCGACCGGCTACTCCGCGCCGCGTCGGCCATGCGCCTCATCCTCATGCGGGCGTCCATGTTCTTCGCCCATCCCGTCCCCGTCGTGAAGAACATGGCATCGTCCAGTCTATTCCTACCCGACACATGGATACGTTTCCCACTTCGATAAGCTCCTTCGCCGCGATACGCCCACCAGCGCGTTCCTTGCGACAGGGCCGGCGCACTCACCATTCCCGCCACCATTTCTCCGTTTTCTTCTATTCCCACCAGCGTCCCAAACGTCGGTATTCCCCGCGAAAACTCCTCCGTCCCATCGATCGGATCGATGATCATGCGCGCCCGCCCGCCGCGCGCTGGTTCCGTCGGAATCTCTTTACTCGTCTCTTCGCCCACCACGTCAATCGCCAGGCCGCTTTCCGCCACTTTCTTCAGCGCCATTGCCTCGACGGTTTTATCCGCGATCGTCACCACCGTTCCGTCGCTCTTTTTCTGCGCGCCCATCTCGTCGGACCGGAAATACTTCATCGCAATCGCGTCGGCCTCGTCCGCAATCCCCTGCAATAAGGCCCCATATTTCTTCCCGTAACTCATGATTTCTCCCAATCGGTGGTCGCTGGTCACGGATAGCTGATCGCGCGCCTTTTCCGTTATCTGATATCCTCCTTTAAGAATACATGAACGCTCCGTCTAACACCGGTACCGTGCTCGATCGCATCCTCGACGCCCGTCGCGCCGAAGTCGATCACCGCAAACGCGTCCTGCCGGAAACCGCCCTGAAATACGGCATGAAAGCTGCCTCTCCCGTGCGAGATTTTTCCGCTGCGCTCTCCCGCGATGCGTTTAACGTCATCGCCGAACTCAAACCTGCCTCGCCTTCGCGCGGCATCCTTCGCAATCCCTTCGACGCCCCGGCCCTCGCCAAGTCTTTCGGCTCCGCCGGAGCCGCCGCCCTCTCCGTTCTCACCGAAGGTGAATTCTTCCATGGTTCCCTGAAGAATTTGCGCGACGCGCGGAAGGAAGTTGCGCTCCCGGCGCTGCGCAAAGATTTTATCTTCGATCCCTGGCAAGTGTGGGAGACCCGCGCCAACGATGCCGACAGTTTTTTGCTCATTGTTGCCGCGCTCCCCGATCCGCTTCTTCGGGACCTGCTCGCTCTCGGCAGGGAACTCCACATGGAGCCTCTCGTCGAAGTTCATACCCAGGTCGAACTCGATCGCGCCCTCGCCGCAGGCTCCCGCATCATCGGTGTCAATAATCGCGACTTAAAGACGCTGACCGTGCGTGTAGAGACTTCCTTCGAGCTCATCGAGCAGATTCCGAATGAGTGCATCGCCGTCGCCGAATCCGGTCTTCGCACCCACGCCGATCTTCGTGATCTGCGCGCCGCCGGCTTCGACGCCTTTCTTATCGGCGAACACCTCATGCTCGCCCCCGATCCCGCCGCCGCCCTTTTTCAACTCCTCACGCCAGCTCAGTAACCGGCCGCATTTGGAGTGCGGGAGCCCAGCTCCCGCTTTTGGCAAAGTCCTACACATTTCCGCACGCACAGCGACAGCCCCGCTGCCGCCACCTCCATTTATCATCCACGCACTCTCAGAACGCCTGCCACCCTGGTCGCCCGCGCTCACATTCCTCAAACCACAAATACTCGCCACTTCTCCAAAACGGCGAACGATGAACTGTCGACTGCGAACTTACTTCGGTTACACTGTCTCCATGGTCCGGGTGAAAATCTGTGGCATCACCAAGTGGGAAGACGCCAAACTCGCGGCCGATCTCGGCGCTCACGCCATCGGCTTGAACTTCTATGAAGCCAGCCCACGCTGCATTACGCCGTTCGCAGCCACGGAACTGCTCCGCCGCTTACCTCTGTTCGTCAACTCGGTGGGCATCTTCGTGAACTGGGCTGCTGCTCCCGTCGTGGCACTATGCAAGGCCCTCCACCTCTCCGCTGCGCAACTCCACGGCGACGAGACTCCGCAGGTTGTTGAAGCCGTCGCCGGCCGCCTACCCGTAATTAAGGCCCTGCGCATGGGGCAGGGAAGTGAGAAGTTCGATTTTTCCAGCTTTCGCGGCGCCTCCGCCTTTCTGCTCGATTCCGCTCTTTCTGGACACTACGGTGGCACTGGCACAACCGGAAATTGGCACGTTGCCCGCGCCGCAGCGCAATCCCAGCGCATCATCCTCGCTGGTGGACTCACCCCCGAAAATGTCGCCGAAGCCATCCGCATTGTGCGTCCCTACGCGGTGGATGTGGCTAGCGGCGTCGAAGCCCGTCCCGGCAAAAAAGATCACATCAAGCTCCGCACCTTCTTCGACGAAGTCAACCGCGCCTCCCGCGAAATCTCTTAGCCACCTGTAGCGCAGGGCGACTCTGCGAGCCCTGCGGCTTTTAGGTTTTCGTTCTCGTTCCTTTGACTTCTCCTGCAACCAAACTCCCACGCCAAAAATGACACCGAAATTACAAGAACCCACCGCCCTCAAGGTACAATAGTCAACTTAACCCATGACCACGCAGCTCACCATTCCCGCTCACGTCCCCGGACGCTTCGGTTCTTACGGCGGTCGCTACGTCCCGGAAACGCTTATGGTGCCTCTCTACGAACTCGAGCGCGCCTACGAACAAGCAAAGACCGACCCAGCCTTCCAGGCCGAATTCCAGGGACTGTTGAAAAATTTCGCCGGACGCCCCACGCCCCTGCAATTCGCTTCACGCCTGACCGAAAAATTCGCGGGGCCTCGCATCTACTTGAAGCGCGAAGATCTCCTGCACACCGGTGCGCACAAAATCAATAACGCTATCGGCCAGGGGCTCCTCGCCGTAAAAATGGGCAAGCCGCGAATCATCGCGGAAACCGGCGCGGGTCAGCATGGCGTCGCGTCCGCCACCGTTGCCGCACACCTTGGCCTGCAATGCACCGTGTACATGGGCACGGAAGACATGGCCCGCCAGGCCCTCAACGTCGCCCGCATGTGCATGCTTGGTGCCGAAGTCATTGGCGTGGAATCCGGTAGCAAGACCCTCAAAGACGCCATCAACGAAGCCATGCGCGACTGGGTCACCAACGTCCGCAACTCGTACTACCTTCTCGGCTCCGTCCTCGGCGCGCATCCGTACCCCACGATGGTCCGCGATTTTCAGTCCGTCATCGGGCGCGAAGCCCGCGAACAAATCCTCGCTGCGGAAAAACGCCTGCCCACGCATCTTTACGCCTGCGTCGGCGGCGGCTCCAACGCTATCGGCCTCTTCCACGAATTTCTGAAGGATTCCGCGGTGAAGATGATCGGCATCGAAGCCGGAGGCCGTGGCAACGCGCTCGGCGAACACGCCGCTCGTCTGGCTGCTCACCAGGGGTTCACCGGCGCGCGGCCCGGCGTTCTTCAGGGCACCTACACCTACGTCCTTCAGAACGAAGACGGCCAAATTGCTTCCACGCACTCCATTTCCGCCGGACTCGACTACCCTGCCATCGGCCCCGAGCACGCCTGGCTCGCCGATCAGCATCGCGCCGAATACGCCGCCGTCTCCGATTCCGCCGCTCTCGAAGCCGCGCGGTTGCTCTCGCGAACCGAAGGCATCATCCCCGCCCTCGAATCCGCTCACGCCCTCGCCGGCCTCATCGAGCGCCTTCCTCTGCTCAAGTCCTCTGATCTCGTCATCATCAATCTTTCCGGCCGCGGCGATAAAGACATGGACACCTATAAACGCCTGCTCTAATCGGGCCGAAAACATGATTGCCACCGCCTCCAATTCGACCCGCATCTCCAAACGCTTCGCGGAGCTGCGCGCCACCGGCGAACTCGGCCTCGTGGCCTACATCACTGCCGGCGACCCCACCCTCGACGCCACGCACAAATTTGTTCTCGCACTGGCCGAAGCTGGAGCCGATGTTATCGAACTCGGCGTGCCCTTCAGCGATCCCCTCGCCGATGGTCCCACGATCCAGCGCGCTTCTGAACGTGCCCTGAAATCTGGCACGACTCTGGCCGGCGTCCTCAATCTCGTTCATCGCATTCGCCAGTCGAGCCAGATTCCTCTCGTTCTCTTCAGCTATTACAACCCCATCCTCCAGATGGGTCTCGAAAGATTTGCCGCCGCTGCCGCGCAAGCCGGTGCTGATGGCGTCCTCGCCACCGATCTCACTCCCGAAGAATCCGAAGACTACCGTCGCATCCTTCACGCGCAAAATCTCGATAGCATCTTTTTAGCCGCTCCGACTTCCAGCGACGAGCGACTCGCGAAAATCTCTGCCGCGACCTCCGGCTTCCTGTACATCATTTCTCGCACCGGCGTAACCGGCGCAAAGGATTCTCTCCCTGACGAACTCCCCGCACTCCTCCGTCGCGCGCACCAGTTCACGAATCTTCCCATCGCTGTCGGCTTCGGCATTTCTCTCCCGGGCCACGTCAGCGTTCTCGGTGGCTTAGCTGACGCTGCCGTAGTCGGCTCCGCGCTGGTTTCCGAAATCGAACACGCATCCACCCCCGATGCCGCCGTCACCGCGCTGCGTGAACGCGTCCTGAAACTCAAAGAAGCCGCGCGCCACGGCCTTTCCCGTCGCGAGGCCACCTTATGAAATTCGCCGGCACGATTGTCGCTTCACAAGTGCCTGTCATCCTGAGGCTATCCGGCGAGGATAGCCTCAGGATCTCAACACCGGCTTCATCCTCCCAAGCAACTAGATTTTCGAGCTTCCTCTGTGCTGAGGCTACTCCATGAACATCTCCGACTGGCGCCAACGCATGGACGAAATCGACAAGAAACTTGTCGAGCTCCTCAACGAACGCTGCAAATGCGCCCTCGAGATCGGCCATATCAAGCAGCAATCCAATATCCCTCTTTATCAGCCTACGCGCGAAAAGGAAGTCCTCGGCAACGCCGAAACCAATAACCGCGGCCCTCTCTCCCACGCCGCCATCCGTCGCCTGTTCGAACGCATCATCGACGAGGCTCGTTCCGCTGAGCGCGTCGCCATGTACGGCGAATCTTCCACCACCGACGACGAGCACAAAAAGTGACGGGCGCCACCAATATCGTTTTCGTAGGGGCGCAGCACTGCTGCGCCCCATCTCGGCAAGAGGTCACCGTGTTCTCAATCCGCTTTTGTAGCGGCCGCCTTCCGAGGCGGGCGTTTTCGCTTTGTCCTTGTACTGGCGCGTCTCGATACCCTCGCCATTTCCAACCGAAATTCATCCCAGGAATTGAGGTCTAACCATGGTCATCGTCATGCACGAAGACGCCACCGACGAGCAAATTCAGCACGTTATCGATCGTGTCGTCGCCAGCGGCTTCGATGTACATCGCTCTACCGGAGCATCCCACACCGTTCTCGGCGCCGTCGGCGTCCATCGCGATTTCGATCATCGCGACTTCGAACTTCTCGAAGGCGTTCGCGAAGTCATACGCATCACGCAACCCTTCAAACTCGCCAGCCGTCAGTTCAAGCCGCAAGGTACCATCATCGATCTCGGACGCGGCGTCACAATCGGTGGCAATGAACTGGTCGTTGCTGCGGGTCCCTGCTCCGTCGAATCTCCCGAACAGATCAATGCAGTGGCAGAAGCGGTTTCCAAGGCGGGCGCAAAAATCATGCGCGCCGGAGCCTTCAAACCTCGCACCTCTCCTTATGCGTTTCAAGGCCTCGGCGAAAAAGGGTTGCAGATGATGCGCCAAGCCGCTGATAAATACAATCTCTTCGTCGTCAGTGAAGTGATGGACCCTTCGCAAATCCAGATGATGTCAACGTACGTCGACATGTTCCAGGTGGGCGCTCGCAACATGCAGAACTATTTTCTGCTTCGCGCCCTCGGGGAATCCAGCAAGCCGGTTCTTCTTAAGCGCGGTATGTCCGCCACCATCGAGGAACTTCTTCTCAGCGCGGAATACATTCTCGCCGGCGGAAACTACAACGTGGTGCTCTGCGAGCGCGGTATCCGCACTTTCGAAACCTATCTCCGTAACACGCTCGACATCGCCGCCATCCCCGTCATCAAAAAGCTCTCGCACCTTCCCATCGTTGCCGATCCTTCCCACGGCACGGGACGCCGCGACAAAGTACCCCCTATGGCCCGCGCCGCCGTAGCTGCCGGTGCCGACGGCCTACTCATCGAAGTCCACAACGACCCCGATCACGCCCTCTCCGACGGCGCGCAATCCTTAACTCCCGGCGAATTCTCCCAGCTCATGGGCGAACTTCGCATCATCGCCCCCGCGGTTAATCGCCACCTTACCTAGAGGCGAATTTTAGGGGGTCGGAGCTTCAGCTCCGACATAAAGAACGACAAAACATCGGGTTTTAGCCCCTGGGGAGTACTCTCCACATGTCTACACCAGCTTTTCTCTTCTGCCGTTTGACTGTCGACTGTAAACTGTCGATTATCAACTAGCATGTCCCATCTCATCCAACGCGTATCCATTCTCGGCACCGGCCTGATCGGTGGCTCCTTCGCCCGGGCCCTCCGCAAGTACTCGCCAGACATTCATATCGTCGGCTGGGATCGCGCGGAAGTTATCCTGGAAGCGAAAAAATCTGCCGCCATCGATGAAGGGTTCTACGATTCCCTCGAACCTGCTATTCGCCGCGCCGATCTTATTTATGTCGCGCTCCCCATCGGCCACACGCTCGATCTTCTCCCCGAACTCGCGCAACACGCGCCACCGCACGCTCTCGTCACCGACTCTGGCAGTACCAAACAACGCATCTGGCAAGCTGCCTCGGAACTTTTCGTTGAAGAAGTTGGCCCCATTTTTCTGGCTGGTCATCCCATGGCGGGACGCGAGACCACTGGCTTCGCCCACGCGGATGCCGACCTTTTCCAGAACGCCACCTACGCCCTCGTCGGCAGCGCTGATGACACGCACGACCCTCGCATCAATGCCTTCGTCAAAATCCTCGAAAAAATTGGCGCTCGCCCGCTCTGGATTGGCGCACAGCAACACGACTACGCCGTCGGCCTCGCCTCGCATCTTCCGCAACTCGCCGCCGTCGCCCTCGCGTCTTTCCTCTACGATCGCCTGGACGAGAAAGGTCTGCCTATCACTCTGGCGGGTCCCGGCTTGCGCGACACGCTCCGCCTCGCTGGCAGCCCTTACACCACCTGGCGCGACATCGTGCTCACCAACCGCGAAGTCCTCTCCGCCGCCCTGGATCTCCTCGCTCGCCGCCTCGACGACCTCCGCGATCGTCTCGGCTCCCGCGATCTCGAAGCCGACTTCGACGCTGCCAACGAACTCTACAAGCTGTTGCGCTCCTTGTAGGGACCGCTTTCTGAAGCGGTCCGTTCGACGAACTCTCCCGGTGACTTTCCCGCTCTCCCCATCTACGATACACTTCGCGCAAGAACTCGCATGGACAAACGCATTTCCAGCCCCGACGACGGCATCGCGAATCTTCGCGATGGCATGACCATTCTCATGGGCGGTTTCGGCCTTTGCGGCATCCCCGAAAGGCTCATCGACGCCGTCTGGCGCAAAGGCACCAAAGATCTCACCATCGTCAGCAATAACGCCGGCGTCGACGGCGCTGGCATTGGTCTCCTTCTGCAAAATCGCCAAGTCAAGAAGATGATTTCTTCCTACGTTGGAGAAAATAAACTCTTCGAACAATTAGTTCTAACCGGCGAACTTCAGGTGGAATTGAATCCCCAAGGCACCCTGGCGGAACGCCTCCGCGCGGGCGGCGCTGGCATTCCCGCTTTCTACACGCCCACGGGCTACGGCACTCTCGTCGCTGAAGGCAAAGAAACTCGGGAATTCGACGGCCGCCAGTTCGTCCTCGAGCGCGCGCTTCGCGGCGACTTCGCCTTCATTAAAGCCTGGAAAGGCGACCGCATGGGGAACCTCCTCTATCGCAAAACCACCCGCAACTTTAATCCCATGATGGCCACCGCCGCCGATTACGTCATCGCCGAAGTCGAGCAACTCGTCGAGCCCGGCGAACTTCCGCCCGATCAGGTCCACACCCCCGGCATTTTCATCGACGCCATCTTCGAGGGCGCTCCCTACGCCAAGCGCATCGAGAAACGCACCGTGCGGAAGTCGTAGTGGCCGGTCTTCAGATCGGTGCTTTTGACTTTAGGTTTTAACGAATGACTGTAAACTGTCGACTGTAGGCCGCTTTTATGACCGACGACCAAAAACGTGAACGCATCGCACGCCGCATCGCCCGCGAACTCCGCGACGGCTACTACGTCAACCTCGGCATCGGCATGCCCACGCTCGTCGCCAACTACGTTCCGCCCGGCACGGACGTGATCCTGCAATCGGAAAATGGCATGCTCGGCGTTGGTCCATACCCCCTCGACTCCGAAGTCGATCCCGATCTCATCAACGCCGGTAAGGAAACCGTCACGGAAATTCCCGGCACCGTTTATTTTTCCTCCGCTGATTCATTCGCCATGATTCGCGGCGGCCACGTCGATCTCACCGTCCTGGGCGCGCTTCAGGTGGACGAAAAGGGAACCCTCGCCAATTGGGCCATTCCCGGGAAGATGCTTAAGGGCATGGGCGGTGCGATGGACCTCGTCGCTGGCGCCAAGCGCGTCTACATTGCCATGGAACACGCCACGCGCGACAGCCAGCCCAAGATCCTCAAAAAATGCACCCTTCCCCTCACCGGAGTCGAAGTCGTCGACCACATCGTCACCGAACTCGCCTTCATCGATGTGACTCCCCAAGGGCTGTTCCTCCGCGAAATCGCTCCTGACACCACCCTCGACCAAGTCCAGTCCCTCACCGAGCCAACCCTGCTGCTTCCTCCCGATGGCCCCGCTCTCATGTCCGTCTAGTTTCTCCTTCAGTTGCGGCAGCAAAATCCGACGGCGGGTTAGATTAACGTCCAAAGGCCGGTTTCTTCTTGGTCACGCCGACCAGCACGTCCGTTCATCGCGCCAACGCCGCTGCGGTAAACTCAAGAAAGGTACAAGACACGCGCCATGAACCCCAATTCCATCGTCATCGTCAGCCTGCACTCCCCCAAAGAAAAAGTTTGGGGCATACTCCTCGACCTCAATCCCAGCGGCGTCACCGTCCGCGGCATCGATCTTAACTCCTTCGATCATTTCGTCAGCGAAATCAATCAACTCGACGCAGAACGCATCGGCCTTCCGACGGTGTTCTTCCCCATGACTCGCGTCGAACGTATCTCTCTTGACGAGCCTTCCGGCTCCATCCCCAGCATGGCCGAAATTTTTCACCGCAAAATCGGCCGCAGCCTCTTTGATTACCTCTCCCAGTTCGCCTGAAGCGCTCACACGCCCTTCATTCCGAACGAAGTCCGCGACGTCAGGAATCTCTCTTTTCCTCGTGTTATTACCCCGAACACTAATCTCCGTTTCTAACTCCAACTTTCAACTTTTCCCGTTTCCCCTTACACTCATTCCAAATGAAAGGCCGCATCTGGACGGTACCGAATCAGATCACCCTGCTGCGCCTCGGCTTCCTGCCGTTCTTCCTTATTCTTGTTTTTTACGAGGAATACCAGTGGGCTCTGGCCGTCCTGGTGTTTGTCGCTCTCACCGACGCCATTGACGGCTTTCTCGCGCGCCGTCTCCATCAAAAGTCCGCTCTAGGCGCTTACCTCGATCCCATCGCCGACAAACTCCTGCTCTCCTCTTCGTTTGTCGTCCTCGCCATGGCCAAAAAAATCGGCTGGTGGCTTACCATCATGGTTCTCAGTCGCGACGTTCTCCTGCTCGTCGTCGCCGCCGTCATTATCATCGTTCAGGGCTACCGCCCGTTCCCGCCTAGCCTTCTCGGCAAAGCCACCACATTCTTCGAAATCGCATTGGTTTTCTTCGTGGTCTTCGCCGCGGCCTTCCCCAACGAGCGCGCTCCCGCGCTGATCCACTATCTCTCGGTCCTCGTCGCAGCGTTAGTCGTCGTTTCCGGCTTCCACTATGCATTCGCCGTGGCCCGCCGTCTCCACTTCACCTGATATACCTTCCCTGTAGACGTGCAGGATCCCTGCGCCACACGTCCGCAGATATCCGATTGTCTTGAAGGTATTTCCTGTTTTCGCGGACATCACTTGCGCCCAAGGGATACCAGCGTGCCCGATCTCTACCGGGGCAACGGATCCGCATAATGCAGCACCATCAATGCGAAGCTCGCAATCATCACCACTCCCGCAAGCCATCCCAGCGCATAGGCCCGCGTTCGTTCTTGCCCCGCTTGCGGCAACCGGTCCGCAAACACTTTCCCCAACAAAAATCCGCTCGCTAAACCGCCAAAGTGCGCCCAATTATCGGTTCGCAATCCTCCCACCAGGAATCCCAAAGCAAAAATGGTGACCACCCACGAAATCAGCCGCCCCCGCAGCTCTTTCATCTGCTGTCCGCCGCGCCTTGTTGTGATCGCGATCAGCAATCCAATAATGCCCAGGATCGCGCCGCTGGCCCCCACGGCAAAATGTCCCGCCAGCGCGCTTACCAGAAAACCTATAATGCCCATCACTAAATACAGAAACAAATATCGCGCAGACCCATAGACTTCCTCCACCATCGGTCCGATGTCCAGCAATACCATCATGTTGAAACCGATGTGAATCAACCCGCCGTGCAAAAACATCGCCGTTACCAGCCGGTACCATTCGTGCCCTGCAAATATCGCTGGCCCAAAGCACGCTCCCAGGCGGTACAGCGTCTCTCCGTCCATGCCCCACAAGATACTCAACCCGCCCAACTTCCCCGCGTGCATCGTGCCCATAATCTCCGCGGCAAACACGATCACGTTGATAATCAGCAGCGCCGTCGTCACCGGCGCGTGCCCGCCGAAAAATTCGCTTAGCCCTTTGCTCCACGCCGCCAGACCGAATCGCAAATTCGTGCCGCACACATGGCAGCGCGTCGCATTGATTCCCACCAACGATCCGCATGCCGGGCACAGTTGCGGTCTGCGCTCGCCGCGTCCAAACATTCCGCCAAACATTCTTTTCAAGCGCTCCACGCGCATTTGCCAATGATAGGGAAGGGCCAACACTCCTCCTTGCAGCATTTTTCTTGCGTTCCTATAATACCGGAATCGCGCCTTTCGTACCGGCGCGCAACCTTATGGACAAATTTGAAGAACTCGGCCGCCGCTTGGATGAAGAATTAACCCGTCTCCGCAAATACGTTGAAGAAGAAGTCGCTCCCGAAACCGAAAAACGCACAGCGCAATTTCTTCGCGAAGTCTCGGAAAAACTGGCCGAAGCTTCCCGCAAATTGGAATCCCGCGTTGCTGCCCGGCAGACGCCAAACTCCCAGCAGCAGCCGAAATCGTGATTCGCCGTCGATTCCTCCCTCTGGTCGGTTTTGTTTCCTTTGCGCTGTTCTCCGTTGGTTGCGGAGCGAAGCGTCGCGCCGCCGCCGCTCCCCCCGCACAGCCTGCGCCCGTCCCCAGTTCCACCGCGCCCCCGCCCGCATCTCCCAAACATGCGAAAACTCCTCCCACTCCTGCCCCTGCCGGCTACACCGAAGAAGGCAAGGCCTCCTGGTATGGCAAGCCCTTCGACGGCCGCCGCGCCTCCAACGGCGAAATCTACGATATGTACAAGCTCACCGCGGCGCACCGCACCCTCCCCTTCGAAACCATGGTCCGCGTCACCAATTTGAGTAACGGAAAGTCCACCACCGTCCGTATTACCGATCGCGGTCCTTTCGTCGATAATCGCATCATTGATCTGTCACTCGCCGCCGCTCGTGAAATTGATTCCGTTGGCCCCGGGGTTGTTCCCGTTCGTCTCGAAGTTCTAGGCGACGTCGATATCACGGCCGGCTTCTTCACCGTTCAGGTCGGTGCATTCCGCGATCGCGCCAACGCGGAGCGCCTCCGCGATCGCCTCAGCGTTTCCTACTCTCCCATCTTCATTCAGCAGTATGATTCTCCGGAAGGCGCCTTCTTCCGCCTCCGCGTTGGCAAAGTCTCCGGCGAAGACGCGGCCAACGAACTTGCTGAGCAGCTTCGGTCCAAGGAAGGTTTCACCACATTGGTTTTTCGCCTCGACGATAGCAAAACGTCAGGAGTCAATTGATGGACGAAAACTGTCTCTTTTGTAAAATTGGCGCCGGAAAAATTCCTTCGAAGATTGTTTATGAGGATCCCGACCTCTTCGCCTTCGAAGACATTTCGCCCCAGGCTCCCACTCACATCTTGATTTGCCCGAGGAAGCATTTTGCCGCGCTGCACGATGCTTCCGCCGAAGATCAAGCGCTCCTCGGTAAGCTGCAACTTGTTGCCGCTAAACTTGCGGAAGAACGCAATCTCCTCTCCGGCTATCGCACGGTACTCAACAACGGCAGCGGCGCCGGTCAATCCGTCTTCCACCTTCACCTGCATCTTCTCGGTGGACGCAATTTCCGCTGGCCCCCGGGCTAGCTCATGACCGCTGCTTCAATACTCGGCGTCACTCAGGGGAGTTTTTAGGGGGTCGGAGCTTCAGTACACCCTGAGCACCGAAGGGCTCCGACATTAGTTCGCCGGGAATACTTGGGCTTTAGCCCGGTGCCACTCGAGTTGTCGACTGCAGTTTCTTGGAGGCCTCATGCATCTTCGCCAGTCTTGCGCTCTACTCCTGCTCTCGTCGGTCGTCTGCGCTGTCGGCACACCGCGATTGGCACGCGCCCGCCAGACACCCGCCACCGCCGCGCAGCCCGGCGAACTCACCGTTGCTCGCATTTACGGCCAGCCCAGCCTGAGCGGCCATCTCACTCGCGGCATCGCCTGGTCCCCCGACGGCAAGCGCCTCACCTTTCTCGACACTAAAGGTACTGGCGCAGACGCGAAAACCGAGCTTTGGGCCTTGGACTCTGCCACCGGTGAACGCTCGGTCCTCATTCCCGCGGACAAGCTCGATTCCATCTTCCCCGCGCCCGCCACCAATCAATCGCAGGCCACCGGCGCCGGACGCCACGCCCCCGCGCAATACCAGTGGGCTCCCAACGGCGACGCGTTGCTTTTTGAGGGTCCCAACGCGCTTGCCTGGTTCGATTTAAAAACGCAATCTGGCCGCGTCCTCGTCTCCAGTAAAGACGAAATGACCGACGTCAAATTATCCCCGGATTCTCACTACGTGAGCTTCGTCCGCGACCACAATCTTTGGCTGATCAATGTCGCTGATGGCAAAGAGCGTGCGTTCACCACCGGTGGCACGGAAAAACTCCATAAAGGCGAACTCGACTGGGTCTATCCCGAGGAACTGGAAATCTATTCCGCCTACTGGTGGTCGCCGGATTCCGCCTCCATCGCTTATCTCGAGATGGATGAAAGCAAAGTCACGCAATTCCCGCTCGTCAATTTCGAATCCTACACCGGAGAAGCAGACCTCCAGCGCTATCCCGTCGCCGGTGGCGCAAATCCTGTCGTCCGCGTACTGGTTGCTCCGGTCAACGGTGGCGATGCGCGTCCCATGGATATCGGCGCCGAGACCGACATCTACATCCCTCGCGTGAACTGGCTGCCCGATTCCCGCCACCTCGCGATTCAACGGCTGAATCGCGCACAAACTATCCTCGATCTTCTTCTTGCCGACACGGCCACCGGCAGATCGTCCACGCTTCTCCAGGAAAAAGATCAGTACTGGATTAACGTCAGCAATGATCTTCATTTCTTTAAAGACAACAAGCGCTTTCTTTGGTCCAGCGAGCGCTCCGGCTATCGTCATCTTTATCTTTACGGCCTCGACGGAAAACAAATCGCCCAACTTACCAAGGGCGACTGGGAAGTCAGCCACGTCGAAGGTGTCGATGAAGCAAAAGGCATCGTCTACTTCACTTCCACCGAAAAATCTCCCCTCGAGCGCCACTTTTATCGCGTCAATCTAGACGGCACTGGCTTCGCCCGCATCACCAAAGAAGACGGCGTGCACACCGTAAACTTATCACCCACCACCAATCTCTTCGTGGACATGTACTCCAACGCGATGACTCCCCCTCGTCAGGATCTCTATCGCACCGACGGCACCAAAGCCGCCACTCTCAACGAAAATAAAGTCGATGCGCTGGCGCAGTATCATCTTTCGCCCGTGCAATTTCTCACCGTCAAAGCCCACGACGGCGTTCCTTTGAATTGCTTCGTCATCAAGCCGCCTAATTTCAATCCTGCAAAAAAGTATCCGGTGATTGTCTACACCTACGGCGGCCCGCACGCCCAGGTCGTTCTCAACGCCTGGATGGGCGGCAATCTCCTGTGGCACGAAATGATGGCGCAAAAGGGTTACATCATCTTCGCTCTTGATAATCGCGGTTCTACCGGCCGCGGCCACCTTTTTGAAGAACCTATTCACTATTACTTCGGCGCCTCCGAGCTTTCCGATCAGCTTGACGGTGTTGCCTGGCTCAAAAACCAGCCTTGGGTTGACTCGCAGCGCGTCGGCATTTGGGGTTGGAGCTATGGCGGACACATGGCGTTACACGCCATGTTCGAAGCGGCCGATCTTTTCAAGGTGGGTTTCGCTGGTGGGCCGGTCACCGACTGGCATTTCTACGATTCCATTTACACCGAACGCTACATGGGTTTGCCGCAACAGCACGAAGGCGAATACAAGCAATGCTCACCGATCTCTCATGTGCAAGGATTCACGGGCAAACTGCTCATCGCCCAAGGCACCGGCGACGACAACGTCCACTACTCCAACACCCTCGCGCTAGTCAACGATCTGATCTCCCGCGGCAAATACGTTGAAGTCATCGCCGCTCCAGGTCGCGGCCACGGCGTCAGCGACCCCCCAGCCCGCAAAATCGTCTGGACCCGCGTCACTCAGTTCTTCCTCGATAATTTGTAGTAACAGTCCCGGGGTGACATACAACAAAAGCGCGATGTCATCCTGAGACGATCCGAAGAGGATCGTCCAAGGACCTCAACTAACAATTTTGGCGAGATTGACCTTTGGGCAGAATCTGCGCGTGATCAAACTCTCTTCGATATAAAACGGAAAACGCAGCGCAGTCGCGTTACTTCGCCTCTAAATCCACATCCTTCACTGGCAAGTCCCAATGCGCATCCAGAATCTCAAACCGCCGTTGTTCCTCTTTTTTGTACGTCTCCTGATCCGGAAACATCTGCTTGATTAACTCCGCCGAATCGTACTCGTCATGCGCCACCGCCGCGTTTTTATACACGATCGTCATTCGATAATCCCATCGCCCATCTTCCGTCGTGTGATACACCGGCATCACCGCTGACACCTTCAGCATCCGCCCCATCTCCACTTGTTTTCGCAGTAGCGGGTAGTGGTTCTTCTTGAACAGCGTAAGGAACTCGTCCGCGTGTCCCCATTTCGTTTTGTAGTAATACTCCACGACGAACGGTTTGTCCGTTGCCGCGGCAATCTGTGCCCGCGCGTGCCCAATCACACCAAACGCCAATATCACCACGGCAATAAGCAATCCCAACAAAAGCGCGGCGCGAAGCCAGGACGGTTGCTGCATAAAGTCTCTCCTAGAGTTGTTGCGGATAGTCGCATTGTAGCCTGTTTTCGTGCGCCTGCAATATGCCAGTTTGCAGTACCGGTGCAGCCCCAACTCTCAGTACGCCGCTCGCGTCAATCGGTCGCGAATGGCCGCCCACTCCCGCGTCTCCGGCGGCATTTCGACAGCGATCCAATCCAGGCCCTCGCGGTCAAGCTCATGTAATCGCCCATAGAGTTGTGCCGCATACGCTTCAGGCTTGCGCGGCATGCGGATCACCATTGCCGCATCCGATTCGCGCTCGAGCCAAAGATAAGCCCCGCGCCCCTGCTCCGGCAGTTTCCCTCGACTCACTACCAATACTCGCGTCCGTGGGCTGTAATGCTTCTTGTGCTGCCCAGGCGCTCGATGCGCAGCCTCACCAACTTCCGGCGCTGAACTTACGCTGGCATCCTCCACAAACGCCATCCCCGGCCTCAGCACCTCTAATCCATCTTTCGTCACTGCTACCACCGTCGATTCCAGCCCCACTTCGCAAGGCCCACCATCCAACAGGAACGGCGTTTCATCTCCGAACGCCTCGCGCACATGTTCCGCTGTTGTAGGAGACAGCTGCGTGAATCGGTTCGCACTTGGCGCTGCAATCGGCACGCCCGCCTCGCACAATAACTCCAGCGCCACCTCGTGCCTCGGCATCCGCAATCCTACGGTACCCAACCCCGCGGTCACTTCATCTGGAACGATCTTTCGCTTCGGCACCACCACGGTCAGTGGCCCCGGCCAGTATTCTTGCGCCAATCGCTCCGCCTCTTCTGTCCACTCCGCTGCTAACCCGCGGGCCTGCTCAACGCTGGCCACATGCACAATCAGCGGACTGGTCGCCGGGCGCCCCTTCAACGCGTAAATCCTCTGTACCGCGACCGCGTCTAGCGCATTCGCCCCCAATCCATACACCGTCTCTGTCGGGAACACCACCAGCCCTCCCGAGCGGATTATTTCGGCAGCTTTTCGAATTTCTTCCCGGCTCACCATGGCTGTCTTCCATTGTCGCAGATTCGCGTATCTCCACAGCCCACTGCCACGTCGTCAGCTTCACGCCCTTCCCGGGGTCACTCGTTTTCCGGTCCTAAATTGTTGGTACTAGGCCCTAAATTCCGGCAACATTCTCCTCCCAATCCACGTATCATTGTGCAACTGGGGAGGTGGCCCGATGAAACGTGTCGCTCTAACGTTCGCTCTTGTTCTGCTCGCGCTTCCCGTCTTCGCGCATAACTCCAAGTCCGAAGTAGTTCTTGCGGGCAAGTCCCATATGGTTTTCGATTGTCCATCCAATGTTCCTCTGCGCCTGTTGGTGCGCTCCGGCGAAATCCTCATCGTCGGCACCGACGATGATAAAATCACCGTCGATCTCGCCGGTAAGAACGCCGATAAAATTCAGGACGTCAAGGGTCGTCTTTCCGTCGCCAACAATGTTGCGGAGCTTCACCTGACGGGCGGCCCGAAAGACGAAGTGCAAATCATCATTCACGTTCCTAAAAATTCCGATCTTACGGCCCGAATTTTTGCCGGAGATGTCAGCGTCCAGGACGTTATCGGCAACAAAGACGTAGAACTTCACGCCGGGCAGCTCACCATCGCGGGTACCAAGCCGGAAGACTACGGCCACGTGGACATGTCCGTGAACGCCGGTGAAGTCGACGCCGAGATTTTCGGCGACTCCAAGGCCGGCCTTTTCCGCACTGTCTCACGCGACGCCGGTGGAAAATATCGCCTGCACGCCCACGTAGGCACCGGCCAGCTAAGCATCCGCTAGCCGCAGTTCTCCATCTTAATTCCTGGCAGCTTACTCGCTCTTCGAAAGGTACCGCTCCGGAATTGGATTCTCGGGCGTCTCGCCGGTCCAGTACACATCTACGACCCACCACCGCGTTCCATCGTTCCACAGTTGAATGCTGTTGATCCCACGCTCAAAAGGCTTTCCGTCCGCCGTCTCCCGCGATTCATACGTACTGAAGATGTGCGTGATACTTCCAAACGTCTCTACCTTCCTTGATACTTCACGCTCAAAAAAGCCGTGGTCCTTGAAATATTTCCCCCCACTGTCCGCGTAGCTTTGCGCGGTCATCGCCTTGTAACCCATGGTGCCGTCTTTCTTTTTGAACGACGCGATCAGCTGCGCCTCAGGGATAAAGAGCGCGCGAAAGCGAACCCAGTCCCGATCACCCGCCGGGCCGCTGATCGAGTCGTACAACGCGGCCACAATCGCATCCCGGCTGGCCACATCCGCGGGAGGCGCGCCGGTCGGCACACTCGCCGCAGTGCCACCTTTCTCTGCCTGCCCGTTCGCACAAGCGGGCAAAATGGCACTGCTCAGCCCGCACACAAGTGCCGCGATTAAAATCAATTTGAGTCTCAAGAGCACACTCCTTGCCCGTCTTAGACGCAGGCAACATTAAAACGCTACTCGATTCTCAACCTGCGGCGGGCTCGTGTCGGCAGGAATGATACCCCGAATCGTCTGGTGAAGTGAGGGGGGGCCGGATGCGCTTCTTCGATTTTCTGAGGAAGGGAATCGCGAGCCGGCGGCTAGTCGATTCCCTGAATCCGCAGGCTCACCAACTGGTCGATGCTCAAATTTTGCATTCCGTGAGACTTCAGCCCGGAGATATATTCCGGCGTTACCCCGTGGATTCGCATGGCGATCAATTGATCCGGTTCCGGGTGCTTGTACCCCAGCGATTGCACTTTCTCGATGAATTCCGGCGACACCCCATGGATTCGGAACGCGATTAACTTGTCCAGGTCCACGTGCTCGTATCCTTGTTTTTTCAGTCCCTCGATAAATTCCGGCGTTGCCCATGAATCCGCATCGCAATCAGGTTATCCGCGTCCGGCTGGTAACCTGCTTTTCGCAGATAGCGCACCATTTCCGGGGTCACGCCATGAATCCGGAATGCCACCAGCTTGTCGCAGTCTGTCACCGTGATTCCCGCGTCGCGCAATTCCCGAATAAATTCCGAATTTACGTTGAAGATGCGAAACGCGATCAGCTTGTCGGTGTCTAATCCCTGCAGATGCTCGCCCTTCATTTCGTTTGCGAAGTTCAAACTCACGTCCATCACGGTCATCGAATATTGCTTTTCTTCATCAATTCCTGTGAATCCCAACCTGCCCATTTCCGAAACATATTTCGGGTCCGCCAGAAAATGAAACGTCCCGGCACCCTCGCCATTGTCCAGGTATCCTTCGCAATCAATCCGTCCCGCGTCTCGCGTTATCGTGAACTTCACTTCCTGCTTGTCCGCCTTTGAAACATCCAGGCCCACGAGTACGCTCACCGGCCACGTTGACGAATGCGTCGACGAATTCCCATGCTGGTGATGGATTAGCGCGAACTCCACTTTCCCTGGCTCATCCGACCGTTCGATCGTCCAGCTTCCGCCGTACGCTTCCGTTGCTCGAGCCGCCCAACCCGCCAACAGCGTGCACACCACCAGAATATAGGCCATCAGCCCATCGCGCCCGTTCATGATGTTCCTCCTGATTATTTTTCTGCTTCGAACACGCCGCTCTGTTTCAGTGCGATCAACTTCTCCAGTGTCAGGTCCTTGAATCCATGGCTGCGAACCTTCGCGATGAATTCCGGTGTTACTCCCTGAATCTTCGCGCCAATCGCGTCGTCGACGTCCACTTTGAATCCGGCGGCCTGCAGCTCTTTCACGTACGCCGCGTTCACGCCTTGCACTTTCATTCCGATAAGCTCGTCCGTGCTCGGATGAACGCCGATGTCGTTGAACTCTTTTACATATCCCGGCGTAATGCCCTGCACTTTCATCCCGACAATGTCGTCCGCATCCGCTTTCAGTCCCAGCCCGCGCATTTCTCGTACGTACTCGGGCGTCACGCCTTGCACTTTCATCCCGATAATGTCGTCCGCGTCGGTCTTCAATCCCAAGTCGCGCATCTGCTTGATGTACTCGGGAGTTACTCCCTGCACTTTCAATCCGATCAATTCGTCGGCGTCCAGGTTCTGGCCGGTAGCGTCGCGCATACCCTTCACGTATTCGGGCGTCACGCCTTGCACCTTCAACCCCACCAGCGTATCCGCGTCCACCTTGATGTTCAGGTCTTTCATCCCCTTGATGTAGTCCGCGGTGATTCCCTGCACCTTCAGTCCGATGATTTCGTCCACCGTCAAATTCGTCAGCCCTGCCGCGTTTAGAGAATCGATGTAACTCTGCTTCCCCGCATCACCTGACGTATTGCTATCCTGCGAGGATGCCTCGGCAAGCGCTGCTTCTGCCCGCACATTCGCAAACGACAACGCCATTCTCGGTGCGACCATCGTCATCGCTCTTGGCATTGCTACCACGACCGGCGCTGCTGGTGCGGCAACCGATGTCTTCACAGCAACCGCCACTTTGACGGGCCCCACACTCACCGTCATTGCCGGCAATGCCACAACATGCTCGATCTGTGCCGGTGCGGCTGGCGCTGCCGCCACAGCAGGAGTAGGCACTGGCGCCGGACTCGGTGCGACCGTTGGGGTCGCCGCTGCGGCTGGAGCCGCCGGAGCAGTAGGAGCAGGAGCCGGTGCGGGCGTCTGCGCATGCGCGTAATGGACACTCCCTAGCAGCGCGCTTCCTGCCAGAAGCGCCGCCGACAAACACAGCACGCCCGCTGACAAATTCGCTCCACGGAAAGATTCGGCTCCGCGATTTGCTCCCAGCAATCGCGCGATCCGTTCCACAAGTGGGCTGCGGTTTGCTGCCATGGCCAGTTGCGGAGCCGCTTTACTTTCCGCCAGGCGCGTCAGTGCATGCGCGTAAGCCACTGGACTGCCGCACAGCGCTACCGCTGTGTCATCGCAGCAATGTTCCCGTTCCGCTCTTACGCGTTTCCCCAGCCACCAAACTGCCGGGTGGTAGAACAGCAGCGTTTCCACTCCCACTTGAAACAGG
The DNA here is from genome assembly GCA_963759275.1 of Candidatus Acidiferrales bacterium. Taxonomy (GTDB): domain Bacteria; phylum Acidobacteriota; class Terriglobia; order Acidiferrales; family UBA7541; genus Acidiferrum. Next base: position 313,466 of record CAVWYZ010000014.1, read on the forward strand.
TTCACAAACGCGTCATATCGTCCAATGTGCGCCAGTTCGTGCGCGATCACCGCTTCCAATTGTGCGGTGGTCAGCCCGCTCACGGCGCTCACCGGTAGCAGCACCACCGGTCGAATCCAGCCGGCCACTGCCGGTGCATCCAGGTACAAGCTCTCGCAATAGCGCACTACGCGATTCAGCCCCATGCGTTGTTGCAACGATTCGCAAATCCCCACCAGCTCTTCCGTCACAGGAATTGTTTCCTTGCGGCGGAGGCGTTCTACCAGCAGAATTCCACCTGCCGATCGCAGGCCGAGCAGTGCTACTCCGGCAAACCACAACTCCACCAGCCACGGAAAATAGGTTGTGCGGTTCTCGTTTTCGCTTTGTTTCGTCCGCGTGTTCACCGGCGCTGCGACCGGTTCGTGTGCAGCCGAAGCGGAAACGACCGTCGCGTCGGCAGATTTCGCCGGGGAAAGCGCCCGCTCCTGAGACCGGAACACCACAAACGTTGCTACCGGTGCCGCGATCATCAGTGCCATCGTTGCGACGCCCACGGTGTAACGCGCCGCTGCACTCCTGCACAGTGCCATCAATACATAAGCCAGCGCCGCCAATGCCGCACCTTGCCAAAGAAAATGCAATAACGAGAGCGCCAAATACCGTAGCGTCGTCTCGGATAACCAGGAAACCAGGAGCGTCATCGGATTTTCCTTTCATGCTCATTCAGCAAACGCCGCATTTCGTCGATCTCTTCTTTGGAAGCCTTCCGTCCCGCCAACGCGTGCATCATCAATTCGCTTGCGGACCCGTCAAACACGCGCTGCAGCATGTCCAACGCGAAGTCGCGCTTGGTCTTTTCCTCCGGCTGCACCGCTTCATACACGTGCGCGCGCTGCTCCTCGTTGCGTCGCACCGTGCCCTTGGCGGTCATAATCTGCATGAGCTTTAAGACGCTGGTGTAGCCGATTGGTCTTTTCTCCTGGAGCGCCTCGTACACCTCGCGTACCGTCGAGGGCCCTCGTTCCCAGAGAATATGGAGGATTTCCAGCTCCGAAGTAGTAGGTTTGCGGGTTGCCGTGGTAGCCATGAGCAGAAGCTACTACGAAGACATTCGTAGTGTCAACGAAAATCTTCGTACTTCCCTAAAAATTCCCACCCCCAGCGCCAAAGCCGGACTGCCATGGGCTTACGAGGGTAGGAACGACTCAACTGGTAGCGCTGGCAACTTGCCGGCTCTTCGTTTCCCTCGAGGGCATGAGGCGGTTCCTGAGCGACGCCAACACAGTTAACCCGTCATTCCGAACGGAGTCCGCGCAGTGAGGAATCTCTCTTATGATTTTGTTTCGTCAGGGAATCTGGAATCTACGGTGCCACAATGTCTTTCAACTGTGGCTTCACGTGTACCGCCGCCAGACTCGCGGCATCCCACCCGCCGCCGAGCGCTTTCACCAGCAGCACGGACGTCACTAGCCGCTGTCCTTGTATTACTGCGGCTTCTTGTTGGTTGGTGAGCAAGTTCTGCTGTGCGCTCACCACATCCAGATAATTCACCAAGCCGCCTACATACCGCGAATTCGCGATATCTAGTTGCCGCTGTGAGGAATCCACGGCATCGGCCTGCGATTGCCGCGCAGACTGCAACACCTCTAGTCCCGTGATGTTGTCCTGCACTTCGCGAATAGCGTTCAGTACCGTGTCGCGGTAACCTGCCACCGTCGCGTCATAGCCCGCCTGTTGGTATTGCATCTGCGCGCGCCGCGCCCCGCCAGTGAAAATGTCTTCCGCTACATTCGCTCCGATGGCCCAGAATCCCGCTTCGGCATTGGCCAGCGATGTGATGTTCAAGGAGTTCCAGCCACCCTGCCCGTACAGCACCAGCGACGGATAGTATGCGGCTTTCGCGATTCCGATTTGTGCGTTCGCCACCGCCATCTGCCGCTCCGACTCCGCGATATCCGGTCGGCGTTCCAGCAGGTCCGATGGTATCGAGGTGTCCACGTTCGGAGGCTCGGCGGAAAGTTCCCGCGCGGGCAAACGGAAATCCGGCGCCGGCTTGCCTACCAACACCGCGATCGCATCTTCAAACTGTTTGCGTTGTTGTTGCAGCAGCGTCGCCTGCGTCCGCGTGGTGTTCAACAATGTTTCTTCTTGCGCGACGTCCAACCCGGAGGCAATTCCGCCGGTGTGCCGCGATTTCACCAGCTGCAAACCCTTTTGCAGTGCTTGTACCGTGCGATTCGTGATCCCGATCTCCGAATCCAGTTGCCGCACCGTGAAGTAATCCGCGGCAAGTTCTGCCGTCAGCACCAGCTGCACATTTTGCAAGTCGGCGGCGTTCGCCTGGTAAGCAGCTTGCGCCGCCTCAATCGTCCGTCTCCGCTTGCCGAACAAATCCACTTCATAGCTGACCGTAAACGGAAGGATGTAACTGTTTTGTGTCGCCGGGCCCGTAATGGGAAACGTTGATCCAGTTGCTCGCAGCCCCGAGTAACGTTGCCGGCCAGCGCTCGGTCCCACACTTGCCGTCGGGAACAGTGTCGCGTTTTGTACCGCCGCCGAAGCTCGCGCTTGGTCCAGATGTGCGTAGGACACCTTCAGTGTCTGGTTCGAAGCAAGTAATTCCGTTTCGAGTCCGTTCAGCTCATCGTCGTGAAACAGCGTCCACCAATCTGTCTTGGGTACCGCATCCTTCGGTTCTGCCTGTCGCCACGGCTCAATCACTTGCCAATTTGCCGCCACCGGTGCCGTCGGCTTTTTGTAATTCGGCCCAACCGTACACCCGGCGCACAGCAGCGCAATCGCTGCCCCCATCCAGGCGTCGCGTCGGCTTCCGTACTTCTCAATAAATTGGACCACCCACATCAAGGGTTTTTCCCTGGTGTTCCGGTAGGGTTCGTTGGTTGCGGAACAAGATTGTTCGCCGGTTTATTCGTCGTGGGACCGTTGCTTGCCGGTGCTAATGGGTTCTTCACTTCATTCACGTGCACGTCCTCGCCATTCTCAATCGAGTCGGGAGGATTCAGCACGATCCAGTCGTCCGCCTTCAGCCCCGTCAATACTTCCAGCGATGTTCCGTAGTCGCGCCCGATCGCCAACGCCTGCAACCGCACCTTATGGTCCGAGTCGATCACCACGGCGCGCAACCCTTCTGACCGAAACAGCAATGCGTTCACGGGCACCTGCAAACGCTCGCCCGCCACGTGAATCTGCAAATGCACCTGCGCGTAACCGCCCGGCAACAACAGCCCAGACTTGTTCGGCACGTCTACCTCTGTCAGCAACGTTCGTGTCGCCAGGTCGATGGCTTCTGCCGTGCGCACCACCTGTCCTTGAAATTTATCTCCCGGATATTGCGCCAATTCGATGTACGCCCCAAGTCCGCGATGAATCGACGGAGCATACGCTTCTGGCACATTCACATACAAACGAATCGGATCCGTTTGCGCCAGATAGAACAGTTGCTGCGATGTGCCGCCATTCCCAGCATTGATCAGCGTCCCGATATCCACATTCCGTTGTGTAATCACGCCACTGAATGGCGCGTACACCTTCTGAAAGGACTTCAACTCCTGCAGCCGGCGCACGTTCGCTTGGGCGGATTGCACAATCGCTCGTTTTGCCGCCAGGTCGCCCGTCGCGTTATCTACTTCCTGCTTTGAAACTCCGTCCGTCTTTAACAACTCGCTATAGCGCGCTTCCGTGATTTGCGACAAGTTTTCGTTCGCCTGCGCGGTCACCAGATCGGCCATCGCCTGCTGTAACTGTTGGTCCACTTCCGGCGTTTCGATATCCGCCAGCAACTCTCCTTTTGTCACTCGGCTCCCGATGTCGTGGTACCACTTCTTCAAATATCCGTTTGTCCGCGCGTAAATCGGCGATTCCACGTACGCCTGCAACGTACCAGGAAGTACCAGGTCTTCCCCCGTGCTCTCTGCCATGGGATGGATTACCGCCACCGTGGGCACTGCTAACGTTTCCGTGTTCTTCGCCAGAGCCTCAAATTGCGACCGACGCTGCACCAGCATCAACGCGCCCAGCACCACCAGCACCACCACGATGACGAAAAAGACCAGAAACAATGGACTCTTCTTCGCTGTTTCGCCCGTGTCTCGCTCGTCCATTTTTCCAACCTCGCTCATGTTACCTGCCCTCTATTCCTGCAATCCTTGCTCTTCTCTATGCCGCCGCTCGCTGTCGTCTGCGTTCCAGTCTTCCGTGAATGATGGAGAACACGCACGGCACAAAAAACAGCGTCGCCACCGTCGCGAACAACAGTCCGCCAATCACCGCGCGTCCCAGTGGAGCGTTTTGCTCGCCGCCTTCGCCCAGTCCCGTTGCCATCGGCACCATTCCGATAATCATCGCCAGTGCAGTCATGATCACGGGGCGAATCCGCACGAACCCTGCTTCCAGCGCCGCATCGAACGCTGTCTTTCCTTCGTTTAATTGTTCGCGCGCAAACGATACCATCAGAATGCTGTTCGCCGTCGCCACTCCCATGCACATGATGGCGCCCGTCAAAGACGGCACGTTCAACGTCGTGTGCGTGAACAGCAGCATCCAGCAAATCCCTGCCAGGGCTCCAGGTAGCGCCGTGATGATAATGAACGGGTCCAGCCACGACTGGAAGTTCACCACAATCAACAAATACGCCAACACAATCGCGCCCACCAGTCCCACGCCCAATCCCACGAACGAGGTCTCCATCGTTTGCACTTGTCCGCGAATCTCGATGCGGCTCCCGCGCGGCAGTTCCTTCTCTATCTCCGCCACACGCGCCCGCACTTCCTTCGCCACTGAACCCAAATCCCGGCCGGACACGGATGCGTACACATTGATCATCGGCTGTACGTTGTAATGCGAAATCGATGCCGGTCGCGCCACTGTCGACATGCTCACCAGGTTTCCTAGAATCTGCGGACGCGGGCCGTTCGCGCCACCCGCTCCAGTCACCGCGGTATTCTGCAATGCTTGGTAATTATCCATGCGATATTGTGGCGTTTGCACGGCAACGTTGTAACTGACGCCGTTCCTTGGATCCAGCCAGAAATTCGGTGCCGTCTGAAAACTCGACGAAAGCGAAATCAGCAGGTTCTGCGCTATGTCCCGCGCCTGCATTCCCACGTACTGCGCACGAGTCCGGTTTATGTCCAGATACAATGTCGGGGAATCAAACGCCTGCTGCACGTGAACGTCCACCGCACCGGGAATGTGCTCGATCTCCCGCTCCAGTTTCAGCCCCGCCTCGTAATTGCCAATCTGATTCTGTCCTATGATTTGCACGTCAATCGGTGCGGGCGTCCCGAAATTCAGAATCTGTGTCACGATGTCCGCGGGCTGGAAGAAAAACTGTACCCCCGGAAATTTCCCCGGAAGTGTCCGGCGCAATTCGTCCACATACTCGCTCGTCGGTTTTCCCCGCTCCTGCTTCAATTGCACAAGAATTTCCCCGTCCGCTGTTCCAATCGTGCCCGAATTGCTGTATGTCGTGTTAATGGTCGAGTACGGTAGCCCGATGTTGTCCAGCACCGTCACCAGGTCCTTCTCCGGTATCGTTTGGCGAATCACTTTGTTGACCTCATCCGCCAACCGCGCCGTCTCTTCGATGCGCAAACCCGTTCGCGCTCGCATGTGCAGTCGGATTTGCCCGGCGTCGACGCTTGGGAAAAAATCTTGACCAAGGAAAAAATTCAGGCCGGCCGACAGCACACAAAACGCGAGAAAGCACGCCGAGAACAGCCCCGCACGCTGCAAAGCAGTGCTCAACGCCCGCCGGTATCCTTCGCGAAACCATTCGAACGCGCGCTCGAATTTCTGCTGGTATCGCCGGAAAAACCCCATCTTTTCGCCGGCGTGCTCGTCCGCGTGGTACTCGTCTTCCGCACTCAACAAATACATCGCCATCGTTGGCACAATCGTTCGCGACCACATATACGACGCCAGCATCGCGAAGATTACCGCCTCCGCCAGCGGCACAAATAGATACCGCGCGACTCCGGATAGGAAGAACATCGGGATGAACACAATACAAATGCACAGCGTCGATACGAATGCGGGCACCGCAATCTGTTGCGCCCCGTCCAGAATGGCCTGCACCGTTTCCTTGCCCATGGCCAGATTTCGGTTGATGTTTTCGATCTCCACCGTCGCATCGTCCACCAGAATTCCTACCGCCAGCGCCAGTCCGCCCAGCGTCATGATGTTGATAGTTTCGCCTAACGCGCTCAGGCACAGGATGCTCACTAGGATCGACAAGGGAATCGAGATTGCAATAATCAGCGTGCTTTTCCAATTTCCCAGAAACAGCAGGATCATCACCGCGGTCAGGCACGCCGCAATTAGTGCCTCGCGCAACACTCCCTGAATTGCCGCCCTCACAAACACTGATTGGTCGAAAAAGTTCGTAACCTTCAAGCCTGCTGGCCGGGTCGGTTCGAAGTCCTTCAGCGTTTGCTTCACGCGATCCACGATCGACAGCGTCGAAGCGCTACCCGTTTTGTACACACTCATCAGCACGCCGCGCTGCCCATTTGCCAGCACCACGTTTGTCTGCGGAGAGAACCCGTCACGCACGTGCGCAACTTCCCTTAAATAAATCGTCGAGCCATTCACCGTCTTGACCGGTAAATTGTTCAATTCCGCCACGGTCTTTGGGCTGGCATTCATTTCCACGTTGTATTCCAGAACGCCCATCTTCGCCGTGCCTGTTGGCAAAATCAGGTTCTGCGCGTTTACCGCGTTCGCGATATCCACCGGAGACAAACCCTTCGCCTGTAACGCTTCCGGATCGAGGTCCACTGAAATCAGACGCGGTTTCCCGCCATATGGATAAGGCATGGACGCGCCCTGCACTGTCGCCAGTTGCGTTCGTATGAAGTTGTTTCCGTAATCGAACAGCGCCTGCTCACTCAACCGGTCGCTTGTCAGTCCGATTTGCAGCACGGGGACTGTGGATGCTGAATAGATAATCACCAGAGGCGGCGTCGTCCCTGGCGGCAGCGAGCGCAAGAACGTTTGGGAAATTGCCGTCACTTGGGCTAGCGCCGTGGATATGTTCACATTCGGGTGAAAGTAGATCTTGATGATGGCCCGGCCGTTCAGCGATTGGGAGTCGATGTGCTCAACGTCGTTTACCAGTGTGGTGATGCCTCGTTCCACGTTGCTGGTGATCCGTTGTTCCATCTCCTGTGGCTGTAGCCCGTCGTAGTTCCAGTCCAGCGCGATCACCGGTATATTGATCACCGGAAAAATATCCGTCGGCGTGCGCGGTATCACTACTGCCGTCAGTAAGACGATTACCAAGGCCATTACGACGAACGTGTATGGTCTGGAAAGAGCTAATCGAACGATCCACATAGTTGGTGAAGATTACCTTTTGTCTGGACACCTTGGGGCAAACCTGGCCTGAAGTCCCCATTTCTTCCGCTTTTTGGTTCTCTTATTAGACTACGAAAGCGCCTCCTTTAGGTACATCGCTGCACACCATCTCTCTTGATCTCTTTCTCCCTCCAATTTGGCGCTCTACCTCCCGGTGGAACATCCCCTCCACCCGTGATATAAGGCTCTGCAACAGACCGTTCACATGCCAACCCCATCCTCCATCGGAAATCCCCAAGAACTTCTCATGCTAGCCGAGGGCCGGTTTCCTTCTCTTCGTGAAGCAGAACGAGCGTTGCTTCTCGCCGTTCCAGCGGGAGAAATGGCTTGGTGCGGCCCCACTCCCAAAGATTTCGATCCGGCCAACAATCCCGCCAAGGCCGATAGCTGGGGACCGGAACGCAGCATTCGTGCCGGACTCCTTCGATGGCTGTGCATTGATCGCGAGGCTCGCAACTTCGTCGATCCCCGTGGCATTCAGGCTCACGGCGCCAGAATCGAAGGCTCTCTCGATCTCTCTTTCGTTCGCGTTCGTTTTCCTCTCACGCTTCGTTGCTGCAGCTTGAAAGAAGAAACCAAACTCCGTTTTCTCAATATCCCTACGGTCAACTTTGGCGGCAGTTGGGTTCGCTCCATCAACGCCGAACGCGCCAAGATCAAGGGGACCGTCTTCCTCAACAACGGTTTCTGTTCAGAAGGCGAGGTTCAGCTGCTCGGCGCCCGCATCGGCAGCAATCTCGATTGCGGCGCCGGTCGCTTTCGCAATGCAGGTGGTAAGTCTCTTCGTGCCGATCGCATCCGCATTCGTGGCAGTCTTTTCCTGCGCAACGCGTTTGTCGCCGAAGGCGAAGTGCGCCTCCTTGGCGCGGAAGTCGGCGGCAACTTCGAGTGCAACGACGGTTCCTTCTCCAACCCCGGCGGTAGCGCCCTTAGCGGCGATCGTATGACCATCCAGGGCAGCGTCTTTCTTCGTGACGGTTTCGCCGCCGACGGAGAAGTCCGGTTTCTGGGTGCGCAAGTCCATGGCAATCTCGAATGCAACGGAGGTAAATTCAAAAATCCTGGTGGACTCGCTCTGAATGCCGACCGTATCAGCGTGAAAGGCAATGTGTTTCTTCACAACGGTTTTGTCGCCGATGGTGAAGTCGCTCTTCCCGGCGCGCAAATCGGCAATAATCTTGCCTGCGATGCGGGAATTTTCAAGAATCCCCGCGGTATGGCTCTGAATGCGGACAGCCTCAACGTTCGTGGCTTCGTCTTTTTCCGCGCCGGGTTTGCTGCCGATGGCGAAGTAAACCTGCTCAGCGCACAGATCGGCGACAATCTCGAATGCGACGGTGGCATCTTCAAAAATTCCTCGGGTAAAGCCCTCAATGCCGACCGTCTCAATGTTCAGGGAGACATCTTGTTTCGCGATGGCTTCTCCGCCGAAGGCGAAGTTTGTCTCGCAGACTCGCTCACCAAAGGCACCATCGTCTGGTCTGGCATTCGCAATCCCGATCGCCTCTCTTTGAATTTAAGCAACGCTTCGGCAGGGGCTATTTCCGACGACAAATCCTGCTGGCCCCCGGCCGGCAAACTCAGTCTCGATGGTTTTGTCTACGGTCACATCGTCTCCGGATTGATCGATACGAAGAACCGTCTGGCCTGGCTCGCGCTCCAGCAGCCGTTCACTCCCCAACCTTATCGTCAGCTCGCCAAAGTCATGCGCAACGCTGGTGTCGATCGCGGAGAACGTCGCGTACTCTTCGAAATGGAAAATCATCTCTGGAAGGAAGAGCGTACCTGGGTCACTACGCTTTTTCGCTGGCCGGTCAGTTTGGTCGTAGGCTATGGCTACTATCCGCTACGCGCTCTCGTCGGCCTCGCCATTCTCGTTCTTCTCGGCTGGGGGATTTTTGGCGCCGCCCATCTTGCGGGCGCTATGGCTCCCCGGGACGAGCACGCTTACGAACTCTTCAAGGCCAACGGCTATCCCCCAAGTCACTACGAACCGCTCAGCCCGTTCGTCTATTCCTTGGAGAATTCTTTGCCGCTCGTGAAATTGGGGCAAACCGATCGTTGGGGACCGGATCCCTCTCCGGGTCCTGTGGCTTCCAAATCGAATTCCCAATCTCCCAACTCGCCCGATTCCCGAAGTTCTTCTTTGTTCACTTCGCCAAGATTTCTTTTCGCCTTCCAGCGGCTCCAGGTCCTACTCGGCTGGATCCTGGCTACCCTGTTCGTAGCCGGCGTCACCGGAATCGTCCAAAAAGACTAACAATGATGTGATTTTGGTTCTTAGGCGTACGGCTTACCTTTGGCGATCCAGCACTGACGTGGAATTTTCAGCGGCGGACTTCGTCAGGCAGCGGATGCCATCGACAGTGGCTAGTCCCGAACGATAAAGTTCATCCGAATTCCGCAAACCTCAATCAGATCGCCGTCGTTCAGCCGCACCGGTCCTTGGATCGCAGCCCCATTCACCGACGGAATCTTCGATCCTGTCCCCAGATAATAGCCATCGTCGCGCTGGTTAATCTGTGCGGCCACCTGCGGTTTGAACCAGCCGCGAAGCCGTATGGTCGCCATCGGCGACTTGCCAATCACCGTCAGCTTGTTTGTCAGGACGTATTCCTTGTGCTCGACTCGGCCATTCAACACCACCAGCGTCGGCATTTTCACGCGTCCGGACGTCAGTTGCGACCGTTCGCCCATCGCCGCGGCCTGTTGCAACATATCGCGCCGGGCCTTCGTGTCCAGCACCATAGTTTCATTGATCTTTGGCGCCGCTGCTTTTCGCCCAGTATCCCAAGGAATTGCCGTGTCGGCCGTCGCGTCCACCTTGATCCCGTGCTTGCCGATCCAGATCGTGTCTCCGTCGTGCAGCATCGCCCGTTCCACGCGCAAATCGTTCACGAACGTCCCATTCAAGCTGTCGAGGTCTTCCACTACCAATTTTCCGCCCTCGTAATACACGCGCGCGTGATACGTCGACACCGCCAGATTGTCGATCGGCAGATCATTGTCCGGCGACCGCCCAATTGATACCGGCCGGTTCCCGATGGGAACTTCCTTCACCACTTTGCTTTCAAACGTCAGGCTCAGTTTCGCCATGCGGCTTTCCTCCGTTGGAGGTGCTACTCTTTTTTCCCCGAGTCCCGGCGCAACCAGGAAAACCACCCCTTCGATTCATCCTGCAGGCGCACCACAATCACCGTTACGTTATCCAATCCCCCTCGTTCATTCGCCAGATCCACCAATTTCTGCGCTGCCGACGTCGGGTCCATCTCCGCCTGCAGCTTCCCCGCGATTTCCGGCTCGCTCACCATCCGCGTCAGTCCGTCCGAGCAAAACAGCAACACGTCGCGCGGCAACAGGTCAATTTCATCCACTTCCACGTCCACGTCGGCGTTCGCGCCCAGAGCCCGCAGCAGCACGCTCTGCATTTCGCTCTCTTCCGCCTGTTGTGGCGTCAGAATCCCCCGTCGCACCTGTTCCGCTACCAGCGAATGGTCATTCGTCAACTGCTGTAAACTCCCAGTACGCAGCAAATACGCCCGGCTGTCTCCCACGTGCGCGATGCTCAACTTGGTCCCGTTGATCCATCCCGTCGTCAGCGTTGCTCCCATCCCGCGCTGTTCTGGGTGCTTCTGCGCCGACTGGTGAATATTGAAATTCGCCTGAAACACTGCGTTCTGCAGCACCTTCGTCTGGGGCATCCAGTTATCGCTCGACGTTCCATGCAGCGTCACGCCGGAATCTTCCTTCGACGCTTCGGGATTCGCGCAGTACTTCTCGACCGTCTCCACGGCCATGGCGCTGGCTACTTCTCCGTGCGCTTCTCCTCCCATTCCATCCGACAGGATGAACAGGTTCGACGGTTCCACAATCCGGTACGAATCTTCGTTGTTGGTGCGCACGCGCCCCACGTCACTCACACCCCCGCTGACGATCTGCACAACGTCTCCTTCCAAGCTTTTCGTGAGCACACGCGTTTCCCCCGGCGCGGATACCGGTTCCGACCTCTTCCTATCCACGCTAGCAGACGCCTGTATCCCGTGAAAGGCTTTGCGCCCAAGTGATTAACCGCCCTCAGATAACCTGCCCATCCGTCCAGTTCGCAAGAATACCCGAAATGCCCGCAATCCCACAGTATCGCCAAGTGAGATGCGCCGAATCCGCCAGCCACCCTTCTTCCCGGCGGCAATCTCCTCTACAATCCCCTTGTGCGCACTTTTCCCCGGCCATTGATCCCTGCGCTGCTAAGCCTGAGCCTCGGCTTCGGCCTCGCTGTCGCCGCTGCCCAGCAAGCCCCTTCTCCTTCCGGCGCGCGCATCCTTCTCCTCCCGCACAAGCTTGTTAGCGGAGAGCGCTCCACACTCGCGGTTCTCGACGTGTCCGGCCGCCTTACTCCTGGCGTCACAGTGGTCTTCTCCAATGGGGACAAGGTCACCACCGACGTAACCGGACGCGCTCTGTTCGTGGCTCCGCTCAATCCCGGCACCATTTTCGCCAGCATCGAAGGGCGCAGCGGTCGCGTGTCCAGCACCATCCTGACATCGACCGATGTTCCTTCCGCCACGGAAGCGGTCACCGCTGCGCCGCGCGTCGCTTCGATCGCCGACCGCTTCGAATTCTTGGGCCACGGTTTCTGCGGCGATGCCGACGCCAATCACGTCACCGTCGCGGGCTTGCCCGGACTCGTTCTCGCCTCCTCGCCTGGCGCGCTCACGGTTCTTCCGCCGCCCGATATGGATCCCGGGCCAGCCGCGGTCAACGTGACTTGCGGGCAGAAATCCGCGCCTCCTTTTGTGATTGTTTTTGTCAGCTTGGAGTTGGAAGCCAGCAGCGCAGCCTTGGCGCCCGACGAACATCGCACCCTACTTGTTCATGTGCGCGGCAGCACTGCGAAAATCAATCTCGAGGCGCGTAATCTTGCGCCGGAAGTCGCCGATCTGTCCGGCGGCAAATTCGTAAAAGCGCAATCCAGCGGCGGCCCAGACAACGTTGCCAAATTCGAGCTGGTCGGCAAGCAGCACGGCAACTTCACCGTCTCTATCCGCCTGCTCACGCCTCTTTCGGCACCTCGCTCTTGAACTTCCGTTGAGCTGCTGCAGCCTCCCGTCTATCCTGAGAACAGTTCCCCGTCTTTTTTATCGCACGAAACCAGGAGCCCGACATGTCGGCAAAAATCTTCGCGGGCATCAATATCGCTCTGGCGTTGTTCCTGCTGGCTTTGGGTACTCAGGCTCACGAAAGCATAGCCTCCTATTACGACGCGGGCGCGCTCGCTTCCGGCATAGTCGCGGCCGGTTGTTGGAAACAAATTCGCTGGCTCGCCTGTATCGGTGCCGTTCCCATCATTCTTGTGGGTCTGATGTGCCTGGCGGCGGTTGGGCGTATGACGCGCGCTGTGCTGACACCTAATGAGGCAGGGCCCGCTAACCTTATAATCCTGGCCACACTTATATTTGAAATCGCTTCTATCGTGGTCGCTGCTAAGCCTCAGCCAGAGCCTTCAGAGTCGGATCGTGTTTCAAAGGGTCTGTAGACCCGTTGCGTAGCTTAATTCTCACGCCGACTTTTTGGCCGCGGCAGAGTTCGCTGGCGGCAATTCCAGCATGCCTTGGCGCTCGTCTACGATTCCCACGGCGTCGCGGTTGTCGAGTAGATTGTCGATCGATGACGACGCTTTATCCAGCCGCTTATCCGCCTCCATGTAGCTCGCCGAGGCATTCTTCAAGTGCGAACCCACGCGCCCAAAGCTTTCCATGAATTGGTCTACCTGCTTACGCAAGCCTGCCAGGTTCGCTCCGAGGCGCTTAGCGTTTTCTTCAATCTGCATGCCGCGCAAGCCCATGGCGATGACGCTCAGGTGCGCGTACAGCGTATTCGGCGACACTGCCATGATCTTCTTGCCGCGGCAGTAGGCGTCCAGCGCCATGCCTTTGCCGTCCACGCAGCGGAGCAATTCGTAGTACACGCTTTCGCTGGGTACAAACATCAGGGCCAACTCCAGCGTGTCTTCGTCCGGCACAATATATTTCTTCGCAATCGAGTCCGCGTGTGTCTTCACCGCGCTGATGAAGTCCTTGCGCGCTTCATCGCCTTCGGTTTCCAGCCGTTGGAACGCTTCCAGCGGAAATTTGGAGTCGATTACCATCAGCTTGCGGTCGCGCATATGCACAACCACGTCGGCGGTTTCTCCGCTGCGGAAGCGATACTGTTTTGAGTACTGCGACGGCGGCAGGCAATCTTCCAGCATGCGTTCCAGCGTGGTTTCCCCGAAGTTACCGCGCGATTTCGTTCCGCCCAGGATATTTTCCAGCCGCGATGCCGCTTCGTGCATCATGTGACCGGATTCCTGCACCGCGCCCAGTTGCTTCTGAATCTCCGTGATCTGCTCGCGCGTGTTCTTCAGCTCATTGCTCATCGCCGTTTGCGCCTGCGAGGTGATCTGCGAAGTAATTTCCGCGGAGTTCTTCGCGCCCTGCTGCACCGCCGTGGTCACTGCTTCCAGACGCGACGCCACGGTATTGGCGATCGTTTCCATTTTTGTGGAGGATTGCGCCTGCGAAGTCGATAGCGTCAGCAAGTCGCGCCGCAACTCGTTCATCTGCGCTTCCAACGCTTCATTCTTCTTCTGGTCCTGAGTGTTCTGCACCAGCACCCAGACCACCAAGCCCAGCAAAACCAGGGCAAACACCGCGCCAAAGATCCAGATTGGGTTCATAGTTCCTCCGCTCCCATCGGGAAACGGTCTCCCCACTCTACCGGAATGCGAGGCGAAAGTGTAGCGAAGGGACCGTTGCTCGTGATTCGTGACTCGCAACCTGACTAACCCTAAGTCGGCAGAGTCGCGCGAGGTGTGGTTAACAATCTTCGGGGGGCCCCGCCCCCATCGCAGAAGTGATGGAAAGAAAGATGGTTAGAGACGGGGATGGTCAAGGCGGGAAAGAAGAGACTTGGAGGGGTTTTGCAATTTGGTTGGGGAAATCAGCGTGATTTTGTGGCTATACCACATTGTGGTACTATCCCATTGTGGAGTTCATCGAATCCCGTTCGTTTTCTAGGAAGCTTCACCAGGTTACCGGCGATGCTGCCGACCAGATCCTGCGTACGATTCAAGGGGAACTTCATCGCCGTCCCGATCGCGGTGCGATAGTTCCGGGCCTGGGCGGGATTCGCAAGGCGCGCCTGGCAAATCCCACGAGAGGGAAAGGAAAACGAGGCGGCTACCGCTATTTGTACCTCTATTTGGAAAAAAGACAGCACATTCATTTGTTGCTTCTTTTGGACAAGAATGAGCAAGAGGATGCTAACGAAGCGCAGCGCAGGCAAATGCGCGAATGGGTCGCACAGGTTAAAAAGGAAACGGGAGGATGACGATGGTCAAGAGAATCAAGGTAAATATTTTTGACGATATGCGCGAGGCACTTCGCGATGCGGCTGCCTATGAGCGCGGCCAAATGCTGAACTTGCGCGTCACCCGCATTCCTCCCCGGCCTAAGCCGATCAGCGCTAAGGAAGTTCGAGCGATTCGCCGCACGCTCAACGCCAGCCAAGCGCTGTTTGCCAGCTACCTGAACGTCAGCCCCAACGCCGTGCGCAGTTGGGAGCAAGGCACCCGGCGGCCCCGCCAAGCTGCCCTTAAGCTCCTGGTGATCGCGAGAAAAAACCCTAAAGCCCTCCTCGTTCCCTGAGGCTCCATCGGGCACGCGGTCCTGCTCATTACTTCTTCGTTTTCTTCGTCACGTGCAGCTTTACTTCCGCGCCGGTGGAATCCAGGATGTACGCGCTTTTTCCTTCCACAGCCATTTTCACGGGCACGCTGATCGCCAGATTCGGCGGATGGTTGTTGTTGTGCCCCGCGGGGCTGTACGCGTAGTCCAGGAAATAAAGCATGTCCGCGGTCTCCACGGTGTAGTGCATCACGTTCTTATCGCTCCGCGCGGCACCCGAAATATCCGTCTCAGACACGTTGATGACGATCGCGTCCTTATAGGGGCGCGTATTCGCCACACACGCCGTCGCGAACAAAAGCATCACCGCCAAAATCGGGAATTTTCTCATCGCGTCCACCTTAGGGGAGTATAACGTCATTCCCGTTTCGTCCGTCCGCGCTGTTCCCATAACGTTAAGATGGAATCGCGTCCGCGCCATCCGCTGCATGCAGGGATTCGGCTTCCGTCGATTCGAATAGCGCGCGTCGTTCGAGCACAAAATTTCACCACCCTTCCCCTACGAAAATTCGAGCAGAATTGCAAAAAGTGGCTAATTAAGCGCATTTATATTGACCTAATACTATATAAAGAGTATAATAAATTAAGAGTAATGGAGGTCCGCCAGCCACAAGGCTCCGGCAAGCGCGAAACTTGAGCAAGGCTAAACACTGGCCTGCGCCCCTTTTTAGGGGGTCGGAGCTTCAGCTCCGACATAAGAACAAGGCAACCAACCGGCTTTAGCCGCTGAGGACTCCGACACCATGGCCCGTCTCCAACACCGCACCATGCCAGGCTGTACCTACTTCATCACCAGCAAATCCTTCCAGGGCACCCCAATCTTCCAGGTCCATACCAAAGCAGATATCATTATCAACACGCTGCTCCACTACCGCGACGCGGGTGCTTACCAACTCCATTCTTTTGTCCTCATGCCCAATCACTTGCATTTGCTGCTCACCCCCGAAAGCACAACATCCCTGGAACGAGCTATGCAACTGATCAAGGGTGCCAGTTCCCATGAAATCCACAAACAATCCGATCCTCGCATGCAGATCTGGCAGGCGGGATTTCATGAAGCTACGATCCGAAGCATCGGCGATTACCATTCCAGAGAACACTACATTCAACAAAATCCGGTGCGCGCTCAGCTGGTAGAGCACCCCTCCGATTGGAAGTGGAGTTCCGCGTCTCAACTCTATTCAGTGGATCCGATTCCTCAGGGGCTGAAGCCCCAAACCGGGAGCACTGAAAATGTCGGAGCTGAAGCTCCGACCCCCTAGCACTGCCAATGTGGGAGTCCTTCGCGCCTCAGGACGGGCTGAAGCTCCGACCCCTAAAAGGAAAACCGCATGAACGCGCCAGAACCGCAGTTTGCTCGCCACTCATCACCCACCACTCGCCACTTTCTTCCTCGCCCCCAGCATTCCAGCCGAAGGGTCGCGTTAACTCCTTTCTTTCCCCTTCATACGCAGCTTTCACCGCTAACTCCTTTGTTTCCCCTTGATACGAAAACAACCGGGATAGCCCTATGCGGGCATGTCAGCAACGCGGAAAACTTTTTCAAAATTTTCACGTTAACTTCTTTCCTTGCCACATTTTTTGAAAAACGAGGGGGGGTGGGGGAGTATCGAACTTGCCAAGAAAGGCTTCCGCGCTTCTGGTCTTGCGGCGTTGTGGGTAGAATCGTGGGCCACGGACGAGGTGAACTTGGCTACCAACCAATCGCTGGCGGGAACGATCAATGCGGACCATTTGCTGTTTGCGACGGACATTGCGGGAACGCTGGTGTTCGCGGTGGAAGGCGCAATGGCCGCGGTGAATGGCGACCTGGACCTGATCGGGATTATGGTGCTGGCGTTCTGCACCGCGCTGGGCGGCGGAATCGTGCGCGACATTTTGCTGGGCGCGCTGCCGCCGGCGTCGCTGCGCGACTGGCGCTATCCCACGATTGTGCTGACCGTGGCGGTGCTGGTGTTTTTTCTACACGCACTGGTGGGCCGGATTCCGGAGCAGGCCATCCAGACACTGGACGCCGCGGGGTTGGCGATTTTCGCGATTGCGGGAACGCAAAAGGCGCTGCTCTACAAAATGGACCCGCTGGTGGCCGCGCTGCTGGGGACAATTACCGGCGTGGGCGGAGGGACGATTCGAGACGTGCTGCTGGCGCAAGTGCCGAAAGTGTTGCAGTTCGAGATTTACGCCTCGGCAGCGCTGCTGGGCTCGGCGCTGATGATTGTGGCAACTCGAGTGCGATTTCCAGAGAAGTGGGCGGCGGCACTGGGCGGCGTGGTGTGTTTTGTATTGCGCGTGGTGAGCGTTTGGCGGCATTGGAATTTGCCGCACGCGCCGGGGCAGTGAAAGGCAGTGGCTAGTGGCGAGTGATGAGTGGCGAGTGGGAAGACCAAGACGCGGAGCTAGTCGGCACTGACACTAGCTGCCGACTACTTTTTCGGGTCGGTGGTTTGGGGAACGAACTGGAAATTGCGGAGGATTACTTCCTGATCGGCGGCGGGCGTGGCTTTGAAGCACCACAGATTCATGCCCAGGGGAATCGGAACTTGCGGGATGCGCGCGGTATAGTCTGGCGGAGCGAACGTGAGCGTTTGCAGGACATTGGCGGTGGTGCCGAGGGGTTGCAGGCCGCTCATGATGGTACCGACGATGCGGGTGGAGGACCACTCGAAGCGCGCGGTGGTCAACGTGGAACCTTTGGGATCGTAAATGAAATTGTCTTCCATGGGGCCGAGGGCTTTGTTGCCGGTGGCGGGATAGAAAGTGAAGTCGGCATTGCAGCCGTGACAGGTATTGTTCCAGCGCGAGAACTCGATATCGATTTCGTTTTCCGCGTCGACACCGATTCCGCCTTTCGCTCCATAGTTAAACAGCCCGAGAACGGTGGTGGGATCCATTTGGTCGACGGCGCCTTCGATCTGCCACTGGTACGTGCCGAAGCCGAGATTCTCGGCGGTAAAGACTTCGGCGGCGGTGATAGTTCCACTGCGATTCACGATGCGCAGGTGCAAGTAACCATGAGGATCGATGGAAACGTTCGCGGGATCCGCTTTCACCACGCCCGCAATGCCGCCGCTGCTGACCAGCCATTTGCGACCCATCCACTGCAGGGTGTTTGGCTCGGGCCGGGCGGTGGCGGTAGTGAAAGGAAGAAAAGGAATTACCGCGGCGAAGACGAATAGAAAAATGGTGAGGGTGACTTTTCGCGAGACAGGCATGGAGAATTTATATCACAAGCGCCGCCAGTCGTTCGTGTGCAGCGTCACAAATTGAACATCGGCGCTGCGTTCGCCGCGATTAGCGAATGCTTGACCAGCGAGTGACAGGCAGAGTAGCCTCGCGGCAACCTGCGAGGTTTGACGTATCGCGGAAACAGGTCAAGGAGGAACCACATGGGATTTCTCGCGTCACTGTGGATGCCGATTGTGCTGTCGGCGATTATCGTGTTCGTGGCCAGCTCGATCATGCATATGTTGTTGCCGTATCACCGGAACGATTACCGGAAACTGCCGGACGAAGAGAAAGTATTGGGATTTCTGCGCGGCGTGGGGTTGACGCGGGGGCTGTATGTATTTCCGTTTGGTACGCATAAGGACATGAACACGCCGGAGATGAAGGAGAGGTATAAACAGGGTCCGGTGGGATGATGACGGTGCTGGTGAGCGCGCCACCCGCGATGCCGAAGTTTCTGGGGCTGTGGTTTCTCTACTGTCTGATCATCGGATTTTTTGTGGCGTACCTGGCGTGGCACACGCTGCGGTGGGCACGCGAACTATATTGTGGTGTTTCGCGTGGTGGGAACCTCGGCGTTTCTGGCGTACGGCGTGGGGCAGCTGAGCAACGGAATCTGGAAGAGCCAACCGTGGAGCATGACGATCAAAGAGGCGCTCGATGGATTGGTGTATGCGTTATTGACGGCGGGGACGTTCGGGTGGCTGTGGCCCAAGTAAAAAAACTGAAAATAGAAGATCGAAATTAGAAAATAAAAGGCCCCGCGCGGACGCGAGACCTTTTTGTTTTTGTGGCGATGGACGATTTACCAGTAGAGCTTGACCGCGAACTGGAATTGGCGCGCATCGGCCGCGGCCGTAGGTTGACCTGCGGTGCAGCTGGAACCAACCAAAGGATCGCAGAGCTGGTTCACGGCGATGATGTTGGTGTGGTTGAAGAGATTGAAGGCATCGGCGATGAGATCGACGCGGAAACGCTCGCCGAGATTGATGCCCTTGGAAACGCGCATATCGAACTGGAAGAACATCGGCATCACGAACTTGTTGCGGCCGAGATTGCCGGTGCAACCGAGAACAGGAGTGAAGCCCGGAATGGAGAAGGGTTGGCCAGCATTGGTCAGACAGGTTGTGGGCACACCGAAAGTAACACCTTTGATGTAGGGAGAAGTGGTGCCACCGCCAAGATCGGGTCGGATTTCGGAAGCGCTGAGATCGAGACGAGTATCTTCGCCGGTAATCACGTTGAAGGGACGCCCGGAAGAGACTTCGACGAGCGGGGCGAACGTCCAATTGCTGAGGAAACTATCTTTGAAGTCCTGGCCAGCGACGTGAGGAGAACTTTGGAAGACACCGCTGGTCACCCACCGATGACGCTGATCGTTAACCGAGTTGCCCTTTTCGTATTGCGGGAAGCGGCTATCGGCAGGTTCGAGAGTGGACTGAAGATCGGTGCCGTCGTCGATGGAGTGCGACCAGGTGTAGCTGGAGAGCAACTGGAAATGCCGGGAAAAATGCTTTTCCAGGTTGATCGTGAGCGCGTTGTAGGTTGAGAAGGCGTCGGAAACCTGCGCGTCGACGCTGTTGAAAGGCACGGGAACGCCGAAGCCGACGGGATAGCCGGCGGCGTGAGCGAGAGCGACTTGCGTGCCGTAGCCGCCGGGAACCAGACCGGCGAATGAAGGATTGGGACCTGACGGGCGGAAATAGTTAAAGAACGCTGGTGTTCCGACAAATTTTCCATTGAAGGAAGAAAGCGCGGTGGGGCAGCCTCCGAGAACACCGAGAACGCCGGGGGCCTGAGTCGCGGTTACGGAAATGCCGCAGGTTGTGGCAGTGGGCGCCTTGTCCGATGAAGGAGCAACCACGGTCAGAGGACTACTGAAGCCGAGACCGGCGACCTCCGCGTTGACCAGATTGTTGCTGAGCAACACGGGATCGGTGGAGTTGACGTCGATGGGCCGATTGAGGTGGCTGCCTTTGGACCACTGGTATCCGGCGCTGATTTTCCAGGTGCCGGCGATGACGCGCTCGATGGTGAGATTGGCCTGCTGCGCGTAGCCGAACTGGAAATTATTCACGACCGGCAAAGTGAATGGAAGAATCGGGAGCGGGAAACCGGCGGCGAGATAATTCTGATTGGCGAAGAGCGAGTCCGTAGGATAGGGATTAAAACGCTGTTGATTCGGTTCGTAATACATGTTGGGAAGCGCGTTCAAGACACCCTGGAAGATAGAGGAACCGTTGAGGTTGGTAGGTCCATCGAGGCCACCACCGCAGGCAGCGGTGACGAGTCCGCAGGCGGAAGCTTGACCTCCGGCGGATATCAATTGGACGGAGCGACCACCGTCGGCGGTGACGGAATCAAAAGCGATCGCGAGCAAAGGATGGTCGTAGAACATGCCGTAGCCGGCGCGGATAACGGTCTTGCCGTCGCCCGTGGGATCCCAGGCCAAGCCAAAACGTGGGCTAACGTTGTTGTAGTCGCGGGGAATGCCTTCGGTAACACCGAGCGCTTTTTCCGCAGCAGCGTTGATCGAGGTAGCCGGAGCGAAGAGCGGAGTGATTTCTACGTCGTAGCGCAGGCCGAAATTAATCGTGAGATTGCGCGTGACGCGCCAGGAATCCTGGCCGAAAAAGCCGATGGGAATGTTATCGAAAGGCTGATTCGAGGAACCGATGCCCTGAATGTAGGTGGTAGGGATGCCGAAGCCGTAGGCCTGAAGCGCGGTGGCACCGGGTAGATGCACAGCGCCGCCTGGAGTGGCGACAGTATCTGGAATGCCGAAGGTGGAAGCGGAGAGGCCGCCGAAATTGACGTCGCCGCCAAAATCGAGTTCGAAGATTTGCGGCTTGGCAGAGCGCAGTTGAATGAAATTGAAATCGACACCGGCTTTAAAGGTGTGACGGCCACGCGTGATGGTGCCATTGTCTGTGAATTGGTAGCGGCGCTCGATGCGGTCCACGGTGGAATAGGGCTCGCGACCGAGGTAGGCGTAGCCGGGAATGTTCACGCCGATATCGGAACCGCCGGGCAAGGGAGAATAACCGAAATGCAAGCCGCGGCGCGCAAACTGGAAGCGGAATTCGTTGAAGGCGGAATCGCTGAGGATGGTGTCGTGCTCGAAGGTAGCGTTTACGTCGCGATAATGGCTTTCGCCAACGCGGGAGCCGGCGTTCTGGCCGGAGACCTGGTTCTGCGAAGTAGATTGGATACCGGTGACCTCGGAAGGAGAGACACCGACGCGGAGAAAAGAAGTGTTGCGATTGTTCCAGCGTTGGTCGAGACGCGCGGACCACAGGCTGGTTTTTTCCATGACCGGGAAATTGCCACGAATGGAATTAAGCCCGACATAGGAAGCGGGAAGCGGAGCGACGCCAATTCCGTAGATGCTGCACTGGAGATTATTCACGGTGGCGCCGGCGGGGCAGTTAACGGGAACCGAGAATTGCGCACCCGGCCCCGGATTCAGTAAACCGCCACTGAGTCCGGCGGCAACCGCGCCGTAATCCAGACGATTCAGAGCAACACTAGAGCCCGAACCCATCAGGACGCCGTAGTTCACGCCGAGGGCTTGCAGTTGAGGAACGCCGGAATTCAACAGGGAATTCACCGCACTGGCTTGATCCGGAGTGAGCTGAACGGGAAGCACACCACCAGGAACGGATGGAACTGGAAGATTGACAGAGGTGAGACCGAAGTTATTTTCGCCGATGCTGGAGAAACCGGTTTCTTCGCGCTGGGTGTATTCGTAGGAGAAAAAGTAAAAGGTCTTGTCTTTCTTGATCGGGCCGCCAAAGGTCAGACCCGTTTGCACGCGGGTGTAGGCCTGTTGGATGGGATTCAGATCGCCAGTATTCGGATCGACCTGAAACGAGAAAGGATTCCGAGCTTGGAAGGCTTTATTGCGGAAGTAACCGAACGCGTCGCCATGAAAGTCGTTGGTGCCGCTCTTGGTCACGATATTGACGATACCGCCGGTGGCCTGGCCGTATTCGGCATTGTAGTTGCTGAGAATCATCTGGAATTCTTGAACCGCTTCCTGAGAGACGGTGGAGCGGATACCGTTGACGGAATTGTCGACGGCGTTGGCGCCATCGACGCTGACCATGTTGCCGCGGGCGCGAGCGCCGCTAATGTCGAGGCCACTGTTCGGGGCGGGACCGATGGTGGGAGAAACGTCGCGCGTGACCTGGGAGTTGATGAGGGTGAAATTAATGTAGCTGCGGCCATTGATGGGGAGGTTGTCGATCTGACGCTGGTCGACGGATTGCGCGCTCTCGCTGCGGGTGGTTTCGATGGGAGCGGATTCGGTAGTGACGGTGACGGACTGCTGCTGAGTGCCAAGGCCTAGAGTGACGTTAACGATGGTTTCCGAACCGACGCGGAGCTCGACGGAAGGGTTTTCGAAAGCGGCGAAATTGGAACCGCCCTCAGCGTGGAGTTTGTATTCGCCGGGGACCAAACCGACGATCGTGTAGTGTCCGGCCTCGTCAGCGACGGCAGTACGCTCTGCGCCAGTAATGGAATTGGCAACGGTGATTTTAGCGCCGCGAACGGCGAGTCCTTGCGGATCGGTGACAATGCCGGAAAGCGTGGCGGTATTGACCTGGGCCAACGCTGGGCCGGCGGCAAGAAGGGAAACCAGACACAACAAGACAAACGCAAACAGCGGGCTGCGTTGCATACCCTATCCTCCTTAAGGCATCAACTACCCAACCGCTACCCCTAGCGGCGGCGAGTTTCCTCGCCCGAGTGGTCCTGGACACTGTGAAGATTGACTGTGTTTCTACTGCAAAGTTCCAGGCTTTGCAACTGTAAACTGGGCGTGTGGCGGGCCGAACGGGGAAGGAAGTGGGACGTGCCCAAGTCGTTATGAGTTGGTAGTTCCGGAGAAGATTGGCAGGTGAATAGCTACGCAGGCGAGAAGAGTTGGAGTGGGTTTGCCGCGGTAGATCAGATGGTCATGTGCTTCTGGACGAGTTTGCGGAGGCGCTCACGGTCTTCGTCTTTCATGTGAACGAATTCGACGCCGTTGCCGTTGGGGCCGACGTTGCGAACGATAGCGGTGAAATGGATCTTGCGCAGACCGGAGCGAATTTCGAGTTGGATGGAATCGCCGGGGCTGAGGCGATTTGGAGATTCCACATAAGCGCCACCCAGGCTGATGGTTTTCACTCGGCCCATGCTCATCTGCGGGCTGCTGATCTGCGCACGCAGAGGAGATTCCAACGGGATGCGGGCATAGCGGCGGGGCACGACAAAATTACCGAGAGCGGGAGCAGCGGGTTCGTAGGAGGCGCGGGCACGGGCGGAGCCGGGACCCTCTTCCATCAAAGCGAGGGCGTCCTCCGCGGCCGCGCGAAGCCCACCGGGTTCGCTGAAGGCCAAGCCTTCGCGCTTGCCCGCAAGCTGGCGAAGAAGATCGATGGCTTCGAGGGCACGCAAACGACCTAGAGCTTCGATGGCCTTAATGCGAACGAACTGGTCGCGCAGAGTTTCGTGCTCGCCGGCGGCAATTTCCATGAGCAGGGGAACGGCGGTGGCTTCCTGCCCGATACCGATCTGATCGATCATCATGGGAACGACGAGGGGATGCGCATCCTGGAGAATAGCGGAGAAAACGAACGCGGTGCTTTGCGCCGAAGGAGAATTCGCAGGGCGGGCGAGTTCGCTGACGGCAAGATCCTGTAGGTTCCATTCCCAACTGGCCAGGGCGCGCGTGAGTCCGCGCAGTAGTCGATCAGGATCGGCGGCGGCAAGCAGGCGAATGGCGGCACTGACGCGTTGACGACGAGCTTCGAACAGGCGCGTCTCGAGTAGTGTCAGGGCCGGCACGCCGATGGCGCGAAGCAGACGGGCCATGGCAGGCATCATGTCCGCGGCGCGAGGCTCGGTAAGCAGAAGCGTGAGGCGATCGAGGAGGCGCTCGGGATCGCGCTGAAGTAGGCGAGGAAGCGGGGGATCAAGAGCGCGGTTGGCGAGCGAAGCGTCCACGATCATCATCCAACGATCATTGGCGACTAGGCGATGACCAAGAGCGTTCATGTGCTCGTGTTCGGCGTCGCGCGGAAGCTTTTCGAGGGCCAAAAGAATATTTTCGAAGCCAGCAAAATCCCCACGGCTGACCGCGATGCGACCGAGTGTTTCCAGAAAAGCGGCAAGGAGCGCGTTGGTTTCCGGAGCTTGCTCCTTCGTGAGGGCCGTCAGGCTAAGTTTGGCCAACTCTTCGGGAAGCTGATTGGGCCAGAGGCGCTCGAGAAGCGGAGAAAGTTCGCCGAGTCCGGCAGCGACAATGCGGCGCGGGGCGGAATCGGGATGTTCCAAGCGACGGGCGTAATTTAAGAGAATGGTGCGCGCTTCCCGGCGCGAGGCATCGGCACCAGCTTCGATCAATTGCGAAAGGGTCTGGCGAATAACGGCAATGGGGACACACCAGATATCGGCGCCACGCAGAACGGCGGATTTTTCGCGCGGCGCAAGGTCCAGCCAGAAGCGTTCGATGAGCTGCTCGCGTTGGCCGTCGTTGGCCCAGGAGGAAGCGAGCGAAGAGAAGTGTTGCGAAGAATGTGGGCCGCGATATTCACCGGCGGCGACAACTTCATCGGCGAGTTGATTTAGGAGCGGGCGGACGGAAATAGGAGCGAGAGTGCCATCGGAGAATTCGGTGGTGAGCAGCTCGAGGACAAGGCATTGCGACAGCCGTTTGAGATAAACCTGGGGAGCTTCGCCTTCCTGGGGCGCGTAATGATTCATGGCGCTGAGAAGCGTGCGCACCGTATCCCTGCGGGCACTTTCCATCGAAGAATGGATGGCGCGCGCGGCGTCTTCCGCGGAAAGTCCGCGAGCCACTTCCATAGGAGGAGTGAGACGGCCGATGAGGCGGAGGGATTCAGTGATTTCCTCGACTTGCGGAGCGCGAATAGGAGCGTCGCCGATTTCGTCGGGAGCGTTGCCCCCATAGGCGACAAGAGCGGCGATGAGACTGGCGAGGACAGAGTCGACTTTGCGTTCGGTTAGAGTGTTGATCTGGATCCCAGACACGCGTTGCTCCCGGAGACGAGCGGGCCAGCCGCCGACACCGAGGCGCTTGGCTGCTTCCTCCGATCTTAGCAAGGTGTCGGTGATCAGGTGTGTGAGCGTGTCCAATTCGCCCACATGAAATTTCTCGCTGAAAAAAATGGAATGAATGCCGGAGCGCTGAAGATCGGTGGCTAAAGCGTGGAATTCTCCGCGAACGTCGGGTAAGTGTCCTTCGTTCAACTTGGGAACGACGATGCCGCCGCGTTCGATGCGAACCTCGAGGCCGTTCAGGGAGGAGGCAGCGCCGCGAAGCCCGTCATACGCCTGATCCAGACAGTCGAGGACGCGTGGATGGGAAAGATCGTAGAGGCGACTGGCGCGAAGGAGGAGATTGAAGGTGCGAAGCGCCTGGGAAACCTCGACGAGTTGAGGATTGTCGGCCGAACCGCGCTCGCGAGAGGCCGCATGGGCAGAGGTGCCGGTCCGCAGCTTGGTGGCGGAGAGGGCGTCGCGAAGAGCTGGAGCGTAGGAGGTCAAGGGCGTATCTCGCATGCCACAAAGAGTTTGCCGGATGTACCGCGCCCTGTACGTCTGAAGAGCGAGCCATGAGAGGGAAGGGTCCCTGCGGATGGCGGGCAATCTGGCACAGTAAGGATGAGAGAGGGAGGGGACGAAGGGTATAGTACGACCGGGCTAGCGTGTGTAGGGAATGAACACATTTAAGGCATTAAGAATGAGGAGATTCGAGAGCTTACGCCTGCTGTTCGCTGTACCGAGTGGCGGATTATTTCGGGTGAAGTACTTCGTCGACGACCACGGTGCCGCCCTCGCTAGCTTGGACCCCACGTTTGACGATCTCGTAGCCTTTGAGTCTTAGGGCGATGATGTGTGTCCCGGTGGGAATCTGGACGCGCGCGGGAGAGATTTCATCGACAGGGGCGCCATCAATGAAGATTTCCGCACCCTCGGGAGTTGAGCGGACTTGAGCCCAAGCGACATGAACGGGGGACTTCTCTTTGAGCTGGGCGTTGAGGGTGGTTTGGGCATTGTCTCTGACGACGATGTGACCTGCGTACGCTTCGTAGCCGGAGCGACGAAGGACCAGATCGTATTGGCCAGGAGCGAGAGGCAGAGAGACTGGCGTTTGGCCCGATTGCTTCGCGCCATTGATGAAGACGTCGGCACCGGCAGGTGTGCTGCTGACGAAAATGCCTTTGGCGAGAGCTTCGAGATGAAGTTTTTGATCGAGAGATTGGTTGGACTGTAATTCCAATGCCGTTTGCAAGGGCGAATAGCCGTCTTTCGTGATTTGCAGGCTGTAGCGACTGGGGGCGAGATCGGTGAAGCTGCAGGGCGTCTGACAGTCGTCGACTTTTCGTCCCGCAGGTCCGAACAAGGTGGCGGTGGCACCTGCTACGTCAGTGGTGATGCGAATGGCGCTGTTGTCCGCGTTGGAAGAGGAGTGAGCGGGAGTGGTGGTGTTGGCCGTGGGCACGACAGGCGAGGCCGAAGAGGCCGGCGAGTCGTCATATTGAATATCGTCGACCACGCGAACGTTCGCCGGTCCGTTGCGCATGGACTTGAGGAGCGACGCGTGCTCTGATGGGCGCAGTTTCCCGACAAGCGTAAGCGTGCTGGCATTGGCGTTGACAGAAACGCGGCCAGCGAGATTAGCGGTGGCAATGGCTTGTTCCATCTTGTGCTTGTATTGCGCGGCGGCAGGGGAGACAGCGGGCTCGGATTTTTTGGGAGGCGCTGGAACGGGGACTACAGCGGCTGGTTCCGAGGATGGCTTGGGAGTCTCGGATGGAGTGGTACTATCGGAGGCGCCATTAGTGGTTTCCGGCGATGCTGTCGTAGCGGGAGAGTTCTCCGACGGCGTAGGCGCGGGGACGCTGATTGGTTCTGATTTTGGGGTGGTGACCGGCGGAGGAGCGGCCTGAACGTGGGATGGATTATTGCGCGCACGTACAGCTTGTAGTTCCGGGCGGAGGCGGACGACGCCGTAGACGATCACGGCAACAAGAAAAATTGTGGCGAGCACGGTCGCGAAGGCGTTGCTTTTCTTCTGCGGTACTTCTACTAGAGGAGGAAGCGGGCCAGTGCGCCGGACGGTAGGCGTCTGTAATGGCGTAGTGGCGCGATGCTGCAGAGAGCGAGCAGCGGCGGCGGTGTTGGGATCGTCAGTGTACTGCGGGCGAAGAGGAGCGGTGGGAGTGGCGAAGGGCTGGCCGAGGCCTTGGCCGCGCTGGGAGATTAGCGTTGCTTCCGTGTTGCGCTCATGGCCGCCAAGCGCGCGATAGTTGCGCAAATCCTCGAGCATTTCGCGGCAACTCTGGTAACGAAGATCGGGATCCTTGGCGAGCGCACGCAGGACGATGTCGTTCAAGCCGGGATGAATGGAAGGATTGAGTTGGCGTGGGGGAATGGGTTCTTCGTTGACGATCTTATAGATGACAGTGGTAATGCTCTGGCCGGGAAATGGTTTTTCTCCGGTGAGCATTTCGTAGAGCACGACGCCGAGAGAAAAAATGTCGGTGCGCCCATCGACAGGCCGGCCCTTGACCTGTTCGGGTGACATGTAAGAGGGCGTGCCCATAACGTGCGCGGTCTGCTGCACGGTGCCGAACTGAAGAATTTTGGCGGTGCCGAAGTCGGTGACCTTGACGGTATCGTCGGCGGTGAGCATGAGGTTGGCGGGCTTGATATCGCGATGAACGATGTTGCGCTCGTGAGCGAATTGCAGGGCGCTGCAAGTTTGTTCGAGGATGCGAAGGATCCGGGAAACGGGGAAAGAATCGGAGCTGTCGAACACGGCTTGGAGAGAATGGCCGACGACGAGCTCCATGGTGATGTAGTAGAGGCCGTCCTCTTCACCGGCGTCGTAGACCACCACGATGTTCGGGTGGGTGAGCAATCCAGCGGCGCGCGCTTCGGTCTGGAAGCGGGAGAGAAGTTCGGATTGCGTGAGTCCGGTGCCTTCCGAGGTGAGGCGGATGGTTTTAACAGCGACGTTGCGGCCAATGACGGGGTCGACGGCTCGGTACACGACGCCCATGGCGCCACGGCCGAGTTCGCCCAGGATTTCGTACCGTCCGGCTTTCACGATGGTGGTCATGCCGCGAGCGCCACGGT
Source organism: Candidatus Acidiferrales bacterium (assembly GCA_963759275.1). Lineage (GTDB taxonomy): Bacteria > Acidobacteriota > Terriglobia > Acidiferrales > UBA7541 > Acidiferrum. Next base: position 341,929 of record CAVWYZ010000014.1, read on the forward strand.
GAAGTGGCTCATCCTTATTGATGCAGATTGGCGGGAAGGTTGTGTCGCGTGACCGCGAAGCGACTGAGAAAAAGGAGACGAATCCAACCGCAACGCGATCAGCGCTGTGGGTTCTTCAGACACACACCCTCGCCATTAGAGACAGTAGCGAGGGGAATTTCAGTGGGTCAACGCTACGGGAGTACTAGTGTGCCGGAGTGTATATGTACGGAGGGACAGGTGGGAGGAACGGTGAGGGAGAGCGTTGCTGTCCCACGAATGAGGCGATTGACGCGGAAATGGGAAATGCTTACGGTATTGTACAGCGGGAAGGGCGCATCCAGTCCGCGGAAAGGGCCGTGCCCACCTTAAGTACAACTTCGAAGGTTACGAACCTTCTTTCAGCCTGATTCGGGCGGACTCCAGGCGCAGTTATGAAAGGAAGGTCGTAATGGCTGGCAAAGAACTACCCGTTCGTCCCAATCTCGAACAATACAAGAAACAAGCCAAGGATCTGGTGAAGGCGTGTAAGGCTGGCGACGCCGCATCGATGCAGAGAATCGAACTGCATTTGCCGGAGCGGCGGAATCGCGGCACACGATTCAGTCTTGCGGACGCGCAATTCACGATCGCGCGTGAGCATCGCTTCGAGAGTTGGACCAAATTTGCGAAACACATTGAAGCGCTAAGCCGCGAGCGAAAGGTCGCGTCTTTAAAGGACCCGCGGGAGGCGTTCATTCGCGCTGCGTGTGTTCCTCGCGAGTGGCACGCTTCCGGGACACTGGAGGACGCCGAAGCGATTCTAGCCGCATACCCGAGCGTTGCGAGCAGCGACATCTATACGGCAGCTATCCTGGGCGACGACGCGGCCGTGAGCCGTACCTGTCGAGCGATCCCGGAAACGCGATGGCCAAAGCGGGACCATATGATTGGGATGCCCTGACGTATCTGTGCTTCTCACGATACTTGCGGATTGATCGAGCGCGCTCCGATGGATTCGTGCGAGCAGCGAAAGCGTTGCTGGATGCGGGAGCGAATGCCAACACGGGCTGGATGGAAAACGATTACGAGCCGCGTGGAACCTGGGAGAGTGTGATTTACGGTGCGGCAGGAATGGCACAACACGCAGAGTTGACGCGCTTATTGTTGGAATATGGCGCGGATCCGAACGACGACGAGACGGCTTACCATGCTGCGGAAACACGAGACAACAGCGGCTTTGAAGGTGCTGGTTGAGAGCGGCAAGTGAACGAAAAGGGTCTGGTGACCATTCTTCTTCGCAAGACGGATTGGCACGACTACGAGGGACTGAAATGGATGCTGGATCGCGGCGTGGATCCGAATCGCAAGACGCAGTGGGGCAAGACGGCAATTCATAACGCTGTGCTGAGCGACAACGCCATCGAATTTTTCGAGGCGCTGCTGGACCACGGAGCGGATCCGACGCTTGGTGGCAGAGCGCTCTGAACGTTTACCGAAGGTTGCGCCAGCCCGGTCGGCAGTAGCGGTGGCGGCGCGGCGAGGGCGTGCTGATGTGCTGGAATTGTTTGAACGCCGAGGGATTTGCGTGGAACTCCCCGGAGTCGATGGATTAATTGCGGCGTGCGCGAGAAACGATGTGGCGCGTGTAGGTGCGATTGCGGAGAAGGAACCGCACTTGGTTCGCGAGTTGCTGGCTGAAGGTGGACAGTTGCTGGCGCAGTTCGCGGGTGTGGGAAACAGGAAGGGGTGGAACGGCTGCTCGAGTTAGGTGTTGGCGTTGACGCGTTGTTCGCGGACGGAGACGGCTACTTCGATGTGGCGAGGAACAGTACCGCGCTGCATGTTGCGGCGTGGCGCGCGCGGCATTCGACGGTGCAGTTGCTGCTGGAACGAGGAGCGTCGGTGAACGCGTGGATGGTAAGGGGCGCACCCATTGGTTCTGGCGGTGCGGGCTTGCGTAGATTCGTATTGGAAGGAGACTCGTTCGCCCGAGTCGGTGGAGATGCTGCTGAACGCGGGAGCCGCAGTGACACGTGGATTTCGGGGTACGGGAAGTGGACGAACTGCTGCGAGCACACGGCGCGATGGGATAAGCGATGCAAGGTTACGGCATTTGGTCGAGCGGTGAGATGGTGCGCTCAGGCATAGGAAGGTTGGTTTCGCTCAAGGGGCGGTCGGTGTCGGCAGGGTAGGCAGGGGCTTCTAAGCCATCCGTGAGGAGGAAGCCCTGGAGGGCGATGCCGGTGGTCCAGACGTTTTCGAGCAAACGGACGTAGTCGAGTTCGAGTTCGAAGAGCTTGCGTTGCGACTGGATGACACGAGGATAAGAAGCGAGCATCAGACCATATTTTTGTGACATCAAGCTGTACGCTTTTTTCGCGCGCGGCAACATCTCATCGCGATATTGGGTGGCCATGACCCTTGAAGTGGAGTATTGGTCCAGCGTGGACGCAGCGCGCTGGCGGAGCATGAGGGCGACCCGAAGTTTTTCGAGTTGCGCGCGTTCGAGAGTGGCAGTGGCAGCGGCGACGTTACCCTGATTGCGATTGAAGATGGGAATTTGGACGGCGAGTTCTGCGATGCCTTCCCACCCGATGGCTTGCGGGACCGTGGCAAGAGATTCGTTGTTGTATTCGAGGCCGCCGCGCAACTGAAGATCGGGAATGGCCTGGCTCTTCGCGCGGATAATTTCCGCGGCGGCACGAGAGCTGGCGGCGTCAGCGATTTTGGTCGCGGGGCTTTGGGTGGCGATCGTCTCCAGAACTTGATCCTCGTTGACGTCCGGCCAGTTGTGCTCAAGGTCCCCGGCGACGGTGGCTTGCGGAAGCTCGGGTTGACCCGTGATGGCGGCGAGTTGCCTCCATTCTTCGCGTAAGGTGCTTTCTTGTGCGAACGCAGCTAGATGAAAGCGCTGCGTGTCGACTTGCGTTTCCAGTAGCTCTGATTCGTCAACCTGACCGGTTTGGATGAGATTTTCCTGGGATTGCGTGTAGGCGATGGCGATCTGGCTGAGATCGCGACGAAGGTCGAGGAGTTCTTGAGCGGCGAGCACGCGATAGAAAGCGGTTTTGACGGCATTCTGGACGCGGAGTTTTTGTTCTTCGGCTTCGAGTTCGGCGAGGCGCGACTCTTTATCGAGGACGGTGCGGCTCTTGCCTAGCTTGCCGCCAGTGACGATGGATTGTTCGACGAAGAAGCCCTGCTTGCCGCCGTTGATGGAGCCGCCGCGAATTTCGTCGCCGGTGTAGCCGATGGTGGGATTGGGATAAAGCCCGGCCTGTTGCGTACGAGCTTTAGCAGCACGAATTTCGGCTTCGGCTTGGCGAAGAGTGGGATTGGAATCAGCCGCGAGACGTTGCGCGTCATCGAGAGTGAAGAGCTTTCCGTGAGCTTGCTCTTGGGCGCGGCCGAGGCGGGGGTAGACAGGTTCGACAGGTGGAGTGTTGCCGTGATGCATATGCATTTCCTGTTGAGGCATCGGAGGATTTTGTTGCGCGAATAGAGATGCGCCGACGAAAAACGATGCGAGTGAGAAGATCGTTGCGAATTTAGTCGCGGAATTCATTTTTGCTCTCCCGTTGGAAAGGTTGCATAAATTTTGGTGCGTTGCGTTATCGAGTTGGCGGACCGCCTAAGAAAGCGGTTGCTACGATTTGTGCTCGCGGATCAGGCGCTGGATTTCGTCGTATTGGCCATCGGGGAGGACGCGCACCATGGTCATCATACCCATCATGCCGGCGGACCAGTTGGAAGGAAGGCCGTGCGTTTCCGGTTTGGCTACAGCGGCGTCCATGCCCATTTCCATGAAGGCGTCTTGCGGGAAGCCGGGAACGCTGTTGGCGTTTTCGGCGATCGGGGAATGATGGACGTGAGGAACGCCAATATCGCGCGCGAGGGTTTCCATTTGGCTAAGAGCGCGAGGATCGGTGGTGTCGGCGGTTTGAATCTGGCGATCGCCGAGCAGGTCCATCATGCTGTTCATCATGTGATGAGGGAGATGGCAGTGAATCATCCACGCGCCGGGATATTTGGCTTCGAACTCGACGACCTTGGCTTGGGCGACGCCAACGAGGACCGTGTTGGTGGGATACCAAGTGGATTCGGGGGCGCGACCGCCTTCCGTACCGGTGATGACGAACTGATTGCCGTGAAGATGGATCGGATGATGATCCATGCCGAGATTGACGAAGCGGAGGCGTACGCGACTACCGAGGCGGACAATCAGCGGCGTGGTCATGGGAGCAACAACGCCGTTCATGGTAAGCCAGTTGAATTCCATGTTGGCGGTGTTGGGGACGGAGTTGTTGGGGAGGACCGCCCACTCCTGAAGGACGATGCCGAAATCGTGATCGACTGAAGGAGTGTGAGGAGTTTGCGGATGCGCGATGAACATGCCGAGGAGGCCGATCATTTCCTGCATGGCGCTGTGAGCGTGGTAGAAGAAAGTGCCTTCCTGATGAACGGCGAATTCATAGGTATAAGTTTCGCCGGGAGCGATGGGTTTTTGGCTGATGAAAGGTACGCCGTCCTGCTCGATAGGAACTTCCAGACCGTGCCAATGCATGGAGGTACTTTCAGGAAGAGCGTTTTCGACGTGGATGCGGACGCGGTCGCCTTGCGTGATTTGAATGGTGGGCCCGGGACAAGAGCCGTTGTAACCCCAGGCATCTATGGTTTTGAAGGGCGCGATTTTTTGTTTGAGGGGCGCGGCTTTGAGATGAAAGGCTTTTGTGGCGCCGTCCATCTCGAACGGGCAATCGGGGACGTCAGGAGTGAGCATGGGAACGGAAGGTCTGGGCGGGGGAGCCGTTAGGGAGGAGCGGCGGCGCGGTTTTGGATTGTCGTTTAGAGCGGCTTCGGCGGGGGTGGCGCGCGCACTTAGACCGAATAAACCTGAGCCGAAGAGCATGGCGTCTTGAAAGAAATTTCTGCGTGAAGTCATGGACGGTCTCCTGAAAATCGAATCATTAGGTGAACACTCGGAACGGACCGCCTCAGAAGGCGGTCCCTACGGGAGCAAGGCGTGTAAATCGAAGGCGCCCGCCTCAGAAGGCGGCCGCTACACACGCTGGATCAGATACGGAGAGGTAGTGGAGAAGGACAACGTAGGAGCGAATCGCGTGCGAATTGTGGCGAGAGTGGTTGGGAAATGATGGAGGATTGGTTCGCCGCGTTCGTTCCGAGGAGAAGCACTGCGGTGAAGGTGCCGGAAGAATGATTAGGAGATGAGATGTTTTCGAGACGTGGCGCAGTGAACAGGAGTTCGCTTGTGGAGCAGGACCGCGCCACGGAGTCGACTGAGAATGACAGGCCGCTCTGGAGGTGAGATGAGGAATGATGGCACGAGTCAGCCGAATGGTCTGGCAACACTGGCAGGCATTGCGCTGTGGCGCAGCGAGCGGCGCAGATCGGGCTGACGACCAAGCTGAGAAGGATCAGCAAAGCGCAAGACGAGATACTCAGCTGGCGCGGGATTCGAAGACGAGCCATAGGAGAAAGGTACGGGGTTGAGATGCGGCGCGTCAACCTCAGATTGCAGAGAAGATGCGCAGCGATGCGGGCAATGGCAAACGTTTTGTTCTCAGCTAACAGAAGAGCATGAGCCGTTAGTAGTCAGAGGCAGCGTCAGCGTGGGAGTCCGTGTTTGCCGGGACCTTTCCGGCGAACGTTCGGTAGACATAGATGAAATAGCCGGTGGCAAGAATCATGCCAATGACCCACCAGATCAGGCCGATTTTCAGGCCGTAGGCGCCGGCCTTGGCGTTGGCGACGGTCAGCGAATAAGTAGGGTTGCGGGCGGGCAGCACCATCGGATACACGCCGAAGACCACGCTGGTGAGCATGCCGAGGAGGTAGGTGCAAGAGGCGAGGAAGGCGTTCAGTTCCTTGCCGCGGCGCAATTCGAATTGAATGCCAGACAAGCCGGCGATGGCGATCGCGGGAAGAACAAAACCGATGGGCCAAGTTTTGAAATTGGCGATAACTTGTGGCTGGACGGTAAAAGTGATCATGGTGAGAAGGCCGCTGAAGATGAGCACGCCCCACCACGTCCACGCGGCCACATTCGCGGCGCGCTGGCGGACGGCGGCATTTGTTTTGAACTGAACCCAAAGAGAGCCATGCATCATCAAGGCGAGGAGAGCGGTGACGCCGACAAGGATGGTGTACCAATCGAGGATGCCGGGGTGGTCGCCGATGCGGAAATTGGTCCATAAGGGTTCGAAGAAGTAGCCGCTGTCGTCGAGGGGCACGCCCCGCACGACGTTGCCGAGGGCGGCACCCAAGAAGACAGCGAGGAGAAGGCTAGCCGCGGAGAAAAGGAAATCCCAGAAGGGAATCCAGATGGGACTGACGATGTGATTACGAAATTCGACGGCGGTGCCACGCAGAATAAGCAACCACAAAACCATCATCAGCGGAAGATAGAAACCGCTGAACGCGCTGGCGTAGAGGAGAGGGAAAGCAAAGTAGAGAACGCCTCCGGCAGCAAGTAGCCAAACTTCGTTGCCATCCCAGACAGGGCCGATGGTGGCGATGACCTGGCGACGTTCTTCGCTGGTGCGAGCGACCAGGAAATGAACGGCGCCGGCGCCGAGATCGAAACCGTCGAGGAGCACATACATGGCGACCATGACCGCGACAAGACAAAACCAGATAGTTTCCATGGCTGGCTCCTTAATCCGCGTCCACAAGCGCGGGTGACTGCGTGCCGGGCACGACCTCGAGCTCGGGACCGTGTTCAATTTCGCGATAGACGAGGAAGAGCCAAAGGATGGCGAGAACCGTATACATGCCCATAAATCCGATGAGCGTGAACCAGGCATTTCCGGCGACGACGCGCGGCGAGAACCCGTGTGCCGTACGCATGACGCCGTAGATAAGCCAGGGCTGGCGACCAAGTTCGGCGGTCATCCATCCGGCGGTGTTGGCGATGTAAGGCAAGGGAGCGCTGAGCATGAGGATCCAGAGGATCCAACGAGTTTCGAAAAGCTTTTTGCGCCAAAGAAGAAGGGCAGAAATGGCCATGATGGCGATGAAGATGGTGCCGAGGCCGACCATGACGTGATAGCTGTAGTAGAGAAGCTCAATGGTGTCGGGCCAATCCGATTCGGGGAAGGAATCGAGGCCGCGGACGTGGGCCTTCCACTTGCGATAGGTAAGAAAGCTGAGCATGGAAGGAATCTCGAGGGGATTATCGAGACGACGCTTTTGGATGTCGGGCTGGCCAAGGATGGCGAGCGGCGCGCTCTCCTGCGAGACGAAAAGGCCTTCCATCGCGGCGAGGGTAACGGGCTGATGGTCTGCGATCAACTTGCCTTGAATGTCGCCAGTCGGAAAGAGCTGAAGGACCGCGGCAATCACGCCAACGATCACACCGATGCGAACGAAGGTCTTACCGTAGAAGAGTTCTCGTTTGGAGAGAATATAGAAAGCGCCGACAGCGGCCATGACGAAGCAGCCGGTCTGAACGGCTCCGAGCATATTGTGAGCGTATTGCGCGAGGGCCCAGCGATTCAGAAGGAGACCCCAGAAGCTGGAAAGACCGATTTCGCCATTGGGAAGAACGTGATAGGCGGTGGGATATTGCATCCACGCATCTGTGGCGACGATCAAGTAACCGGAGAGCCAGGAGCCGATGAAGACCAGCACTGCCGAGACCCAATGGCCGACGCGGCCCAAGCGTTTTTCACCGAAGAGAAAAAGGCCGAGGAAGCTGGACTCGAGGAAGAAGGAGAACACCCCTTCCATGGCGAGGGTCTGGCCGATGACGCCGCCAGCGGTTTTGGAGAACTCGGCCCAGTTGGTGCCGAACTGAAATTCCATGGGGATGCCGGTGACCACGCCGAGGGCGAAGTTGATGCCGAAAATTTTTGCCCAGAAGCGAGCGGCACGGTTGTAGTGCTCGTCGCCGGAACGCAGCGCCATGGTTTTAAGGATGACGATAAGAAGAGCGAGGCCCATGGTCAACTGCGGGAACAAATAATGAAATGTCACAGTGAAAGCGAAATGCAGACGATGTATATCGAGTGCGGATCCCATGCGCGTGCCTCCGGCCGCTTGGCAAATCGGCAGAATACAATCAAGAAAAACGAGCAGGGAGCGAACTGCACGGAGAGAAAATTACGACTGTACTAGTTTCCAATATATAGCATGACTGCGGCATTTGATAGATGCATGTAGTTCGTCTCTGCGAATCACCGTGGAGAATCATGACGGGCTGCTGCGGAAAATGCGAGAGATAAACTTGCATGGCCGGGCACGTACCTTTGTTATTGACTCCAGTCGGTTCCGGTCCTACTATCAAGCGACCGCGGGGGAGCATGAATCTGCCCGATCGATTCGAGCGTGCCCAGCGCTGAGATTCCAGCCGCGCTTCTCTGAAAGAAAATCTCGACAGCCTGAGGGGTTGTTTATGATTCTCCAATTACAGAAAAGCCAGCCGGCCCCGGATATTTGCCTGGTGGAATTCTCCGGAAAATTGATGATGGGAAACGATAGCCGTCAGGTGGAATGGACGGTGAGCGAATTGTTGAGTGCGGGAATGAAGAAGATTATTTTCGAATTAAGCAAGTTGGACAGCATAGACAGCACTGGGGTGGGAATCATCGTGATGTGCGATGGGAAGGTGCGAAAGGCCGGCGGGGAAGTGCGGATCGCGGGGCCGGTGGGTTTAGTGCGGGAAACGCTGGTGATGACGCACGTGGACCGGTTGGTGCGGCTGTTCGATACCGCAGGAGAGGCAGTACAGGATCTTCAGGTGGCCTAAAAACTGATCGGCTATTGAAACGAAGCTACGGCATCGGCCGAATCGTCAAAAGTAGTGAAGAGATTCAGTAGTCCCACCATCTTCAAAGTCTGCACCGTAAATTTAGAAGGTTTTAAAAGGCGAATGGCGCCGCCGGTTTGTTTGGCGGAGGTGAGATGCCGAACCAACATGCCGATGCCGCTGGAATCGATGGTGGGGACTTCTTCGAGATCCAGGACGATGCGGTTCTGATTTTGGCCGAGTAGTTCGACCATAGTGGCATTGAAACGATCGAGAGGCGGGCCCATGGCCAAGCGCCCTTTGAGCTTGATGATCTTGACTCCGTCGACGGTTTTCGTCTCGATGTCCAAAGTACTCACCCCCTGAGAAAGCGCGAGTGGAGCGCTATTCCCTCTCGTTGACACTGAAAAAGGCGTCTGCTACAGTTCGCGCACAAGTTAGATAATCTTAGCTCAAAAAGCAAGAAACCCCAGTCCGAAGGAAGCCCCAACGTCCCGGAAGGTGGGCCGGACGGAAAGTAGACCTTGGCAAGTTCGGAACAGGAATCCGTACTGGATCTCTTCCCGCTATCCACTCAACTGCTTGCGGAGCAAGAAGTGTCGCCACGGGCACGCACGTTCGCGAAGTTTGTGGCGGGCCTGCTGCCGGACTGTGCAGTCAGTGTATACACACTGGCGTCGGACGAGAACGCCAATTTTTGGGTGGCGCGGGCAGTGGTGGGCGATGCGGCGATCCACGAAGAGGCGATCACGGCGGAATCAGGATTGCTGGGGACACTGCTGACGGAGTCTGTGCCGGTACTGCGTAGCGCACCGGACCTGAAACGCGAAGATTATCCACACATCGATACACGCAAGACCGCGCTGTCGCTGGCGTGCATACCTTTGATTCACCGCGAAAATCTGATTGGAGCGCTGGAAATACTTGCGTTCGAAGAGGCCAATTCGGACGAAGACGTTGAAACATTGCTTCCCGCGGCGGAAGTGGCGGCGGCGGCGCTGGCTGCTGCGCAGGCGTATGAAGCCGAGCGCCACGGCACGTTCAGTTCGATCACACGATTGACGCAACTGTACGACCTGGAAAAGGTGTTTTCGAGCACTTTGGAGATGGAGGAATTGCTCCCGCTGATCGGATCGAAGTTCTCGGAGATTCTGGAATGCCAAGCGGTGAACATCTGGTTGCTGCGACCGGATGAAACCGTGGAATTGATGCATCAAGCGGGAGAGGATCCGACGAGTTTCAAGGGTCAGGTGCTGAAAGCGAACGAAGGGATTGCCGGGACGATTTCGGATAACGGCGAAACGGTGTGCGTCTCCGAGCCCGGCGATGAGCGGCTCGTGGAACGCAACCAAGCGGCACCGGAAGATCCGGTAGTGTCGCTGATCGCGGCGCCGATCATGGATAAGAACGCGTTAGTCGGAGTAGTGGAGGCGATCAATAAACTGGACGGAACACCATTTGATGATGATGAGCTATTTACGCTGAGCAGCTTGACGGAGACGGCTTCGACGGCTCTGCACAATGCTAGTTTGCTGATGGCCGAGCGCAAAGTGGAGATTCTGGAGACACTGAACACCGTCAGCCACGAGATTACTTCCACCCTGAACCTGGAACGGATGCTGCAGACGATCGTGAATGCGCCGCAGGCGGTGATTCCGTATGAACGCGCGGCGATCATGTTGGAACACAACGGGCGATTCAAACTGAGCGCGGTGACGGGACTGACGCAGGTGAATGCGGACGCGCCGGATATCGCGCCACTGAATGAAATTCTGCAATGGGCGGCGCTGAGCGAAGAAGTAATCCACTTGCGGCAGCACGGCGAGCAAATTGACACCGATAGGGAAGAGACGCGAGCGAAATTCAAGAAATATTTTGCGGACTCGGGGATGCGGGGGTTCTATGCCCGGCCGTTAAACGACGACACCGGGCGCGTGGGCATGCTGGCGATGGAAAGCAGCGATCCGGATTTTCTGGGTCCCGCGCACATCGAAATTCTGGAGGTGCTGGCGGCGCAGGCCACCGTAGCCTTGCGAAACGCACAGATGTACAAGGAAGTGCCGTTTATTTCCGTGATTGAGCCGGTGATGGTGCGTAAGCGGAAATTCATGGCGATGGAGAAGCGGAAAAGGACGGCCTATTTGGTATTGGGCGCGGCGGCGGTGCTCTTTCTGGTGGCGTGTCCTTTGCCATTGCGAGTAGACGGAGATGCCGTGGTGGCACCAGTGCGACGGGCTTTGATTCAGCCGGAAGTGGAGGGCGTGGTTGCGAAGGTTTTCGTTCACGAAGGGCAGGCGGTGGAGAAGGGGCAAGTGTTGGCGGAGATGGAAGGCTGGAACTTGCGCTCAGGATTAGCGGAGGCGCAGGCAAAATACGAAACCGCGTTGCTGCAGATGAATCAAGCGCTAGCGGGGAACGATGGAACGGAAGCGGGTGTCCATCGAGTGCAGGCAGATTATTGGAAAGCTGAAGTGGATCGCTCGCGGCAAATGCTGGACAAAGCAGAATTGCGCGCGCCCATCGCCGGGGTAGTGGCGACCCCACACGTAGAAAATTTCGCGGGACGCAAGTTGGAGCCGGGCGATTCATTTGCGGAGGTGGTAGACACTTCCCGAACTGTGGTTGACGTGGCGATTGACGATGTCGATGCCGGATTACTGAAACAGGGCCAGAAGGCCGTTGTGAAGCTGAACAGTTATCCCACACGAACGTTTCGTGGAGACGTGATGGTGGTGAGCCCCAAGGCGGAGTTGCTGCACGAAACTCCTGTTTTTTTTGCTCGCGTCAGCGTTGCTAATAACGATGGAGCGATCCGGGCGGGGATGGAAGGACGCGGGAAAGTGCGCGTGGGGTGGTATCCAGCGGCATATGTATTGTTCCGGCGTGCGTTTTTGTGGATGTATGCGAAGGCGTGGTACTGGCTGGGGTGGTAAAGAAGGCGGGGGAGAAGTATGCGACGTTCGATCATAATTTTCGGGTTGGGCGCGGCGATGCTCGCGGGCGGTTGCGAAGACAAACCTACCGTGACGGCCGTGACGAATGCCGCGCCTGGGCCGTCCGCCGCGGTGACCGCCAAGGTGGCACCGGCACCCGAACCAGTAGCAGACGCGGGACTGATCGTATCCGGGCCGATTATTGTGGAGCACCAAATAGAATTGACAGCGCAACGGGATGGCATGCTGGACAAAGTGTTTTTTGACGCGCCGGCGCGCGTAAAAGCGGGAACAGTGCTGGCGCAACTGGACGGCAGGCAGATCGAGGCGAATTTGGAAGCGGCACGGGCGAAGTCGCGCAGCATTGTGGCGGACTTGAAGAATTGGCAGTCGGAGGAAGAAGTGCTGAAGGCCGATTATGCGCGGCAGAAGAACCTGTGGGATTTGGGATTGACTTCGCAGGAGCAGTTGCAGCACGCGCAATATAAGGCGGAATCCGACCAATGGGACATCAAGCGTGTTCAGGAAACGCTGAATACGGCACATCAAGAAGAGAAATCGCTGGAACTGGAATTGGAGAAGACGAAGATTACGGCGCCGTTCAGCGGATTGATCGCGCGGAGATATGTGCGCGAGGGGCAAGCGGTAAAGCAGGGTGACCGGCTATTTTGGGTCACGGCAGAGGCACCGCTGTTGATGCGATTTACCCTGCCGGAAAGCTATTTTGGGCATCTGAAGTCGGCGCAAGTGTTCGAAGTAAGTTCCCCGGATCTGCCCGGGGAAAAGCATGCGGCGCGGGTGAAGGAGATCAGTCCGGTGATCGATCCATCGAGCGGAACGTTTGAAGTGCTGGTGGAATTGACCGGAGAGCGCGGGTCGTTCCGGCCAGGAATGACCGCGAATTTGAAGGTAGATAAGAGCCGCTAGAAACGCCATGAACCTTACCCGCGTTCTAAACAACGCTTTGCCGGACATACCGGCGCGCACCCTTTCGGAACGCCCACCACGTCTGGACCCTGGTGCGACGTTTCGCGAGCACATTGAAGATGGAAAACCGATGGTCCGGATTTACATTCCCAGTGATCTGGCTATGTACGTTTTCCCGCGTCAATACTGGCGACTGGCACAGTACTTCAACGGGGAACGCTCCTATGAGGAGATTGCCGAGCTTCACTCGCAAGATACAGGCATTCAGTATGACGCCGAGGAGGTCCGAGGGTTTGCGGATGACATGGAGGCGAACGGATTCTGGTACAAAACGCCGCAAGAGAAAAACATACTTCTGATGAGTCAGTGCATGGAAGAGCGGCGGAAAAGGGTCAAATCGAGCAGCAAATGGGCCGACCTGTCCGAGGTCACATTTCCGGCTTTTAATCCCGATCGATTCCTCACTTGGCTATACGCACGCACAAAATTCATTTACACACCGTGGTTTACGGTCCTGACGCTCATAGCCTTTGCCATCAGCGCGGCAATTACGGTAACACACTGGCCGGAAATCAGCCGTGACACGATTGAGTTTTACAACTTCTCGCACAAATCCTGGGGCGATGTTTTTCAGCTATATGCCATCGGGATGCTCGTCGTTGCCGTCCATGAATTTGCCCATGCTCATGCCTGTAAGCACTGCGGAGGGCGTGTTCCAGCAATGGGATTTGCCCTCGTGTATTTAGCACCCGCTTTTTATACCGATACCACGGAAGGAGCGGTGTTAGGAACGCGGACGCAGCGGTTTGTCATCTACCTAGCGGGCGTCTGGTCTGAACTCATCCTTTATTCGATTGCTACGCCGCTGTGGTGGGGAACTCCGCCGGATACTCCGCTTCACGATGGAGCGTACTTCATCATGCTGTTGACCGGCATCATGTCGCTGGTCCTGAACTGGAATCCCCTTATGAAGCTCGACGGTTATTTCATGTTGGGTGAAATCCTGGGATCGCAGGATTTAAAGGAGAACTCGACAGCTTACGTTTCTGCGTGGGTGAAAAGGAAGGTATGGCGATTGCCGGTGGATGTGCCTTATGTCCCGAAGCGTCGCCGTTCGCGATACGCTGTGTATGCGCTGCTTTCTGGTGCCTATAGTTACTTCGTCCTGTATATTGTCGCGCGATTCGCGGGCAATTTTGTTCGAAACTTCAGTCCCGAGTGGGGCTTTGTTCCGGAAATTGGGGTTGCGGTCCTAATTTTCCGATCGAGAATCCGCGCACTGGTGAACTTCATGAAATTCATATATCTGGATAAGAAAGATCGCATCGTGGCTTGGTTTACCCTGAAGCGATCGGCAGCAGTAGCGTTGACCCTTCTTGTTTTTGCGATTCTTCCGGTTTGGCGCGACTCTGTCTCGGGAAAATTTCTGCTGGAACCGGACGTGACTGCAGTGGTCCGGGCGCATGTTGCAGGAGAGGTTACGGAACTTGATGCGCGAGAGGGCCAAATTGTTCAAGCTGGTCAGGTTCTCGCGCAACTCAGGAATCTGCCGCTTCGGTCAGAGTTCGAGGACACTCAAGCGCGATTACGGATTGCCTCGGACCGAGTCAGCGCGGCGGCGATTCAGTACGGCGACTATGGAGCGGCCCTAAAGGAACGCCAGCGACTGTCAGCCCAGTTTCATCAGCAGTCAAATGTAAACGACGCGCTTCAATTGGTGAGCCCAATCTCGGGGATGATCTTGACTCCGAAAGTACAAGATTTGCTGGGATCGTATCTACCTGCCGGAACCGAGCTTTTAGAAGTTGCCGATCTGTCGGTGATGCGCGGGCGCATTTACATTTCTGAGTACGACCTTTCTAAGATTAAACCGGGAGCTGAGGCCCAGCTTCAAGTGCAGGGTAATCTCCGGAGGTGGAGTGCGCGAACAGCATCGATCGCGGCCACTCCCACAGAAATGGACCCTCGGTTAAGCCCGACCGCAACTCTTGAAGGCATGAACGCCCCGCACTTCTATCTCGTCGAGATTTCCGTGCAGAATATTGAAGATACTCTTAAACCCGGCATGATGGGATTTGCCCGCATTTACGGTAGGCGGAGAAGTTTGGCCTGGATGGGATGGGAGGGCGCATCGCATTTCTTGGGAAGAAAATTATGGTAGCGGGTGATGAATGTTTCGCTGACTGAATCGACGGGTTCTGCTTGCACGTCAGAAAAAAAGGAAGGGCTACGCCAAGTAGCCCTTCCTCCATCGGATATTGAGCTAAAGATCAAATAACTCAAGTTTCGCCAAAACTATACTCCCATTTTGATTTTCGGGAACACGCCTTTGGTCTTGGGGAAAACGCCTTTGGTCTTGGGGAACACGCCCTTGGTCTTGGGGAACACGCCCTTGGTCTTGGGGAACACGCCCTTGGTCTTGGGGAACACGCCCTTGGTCTTGGGGAACACGCCTTGAGACTTGGAGATGCCCTCCCCCGAAACGGAACTAGCGACATTGGCTTTCTTGGTGGTCTTGAGGGTGCTGATTAAGCTCTTCTTTTCGATGGACATTGTGATCACTCGCTCCTTCAAATTTAAATTTTGTTTACCGCAGACGCATAACGATATGCAGGCGGAATGCCAAACCGGAGGGCGGAAGCGAGTTACGTTGGCGGGCTGAAAACAATGGAGATAGTACGAAGGTACTGCTGGCCTAGCGTACCTGGTCGGTGAAAATCCCCCTAACGGTTAATAATTAACCTTTCGACAGTTAAAATTTAACCTTTTTCAGGAGCCCATTTGCGCCTCCGTCGTTACGAACGAGGCGATGGGTGTCAAATTGTAGTGGCTGTGGTTGGGTTGACGGCCCGCCTCCCTGACCGAGTCGGTGTAAACGCCGAGCGGGACCCCATAAAAAAAACGAGGCCACCGTGCAGAACCGGACCGATTTTTTTCTGGACTGGGAATCGGCATTGATGCTGACGGCAGCAAGACTGTGCCATGTAGCCGGCACGAACTGGGGCAGACGGCAGCATCCGACCATAAACCGGTTGGCCGAAGCGAGCGAGCTGGCATCCGTTGTCATGCCGTCCTTTGTATTGCAGATGCTGGCATTCAGCCGTGCACTAGATGTGGCCAATCCAATGCAAGTGACGATGGCGGATTCGGAACTATTGTGGTTGAGAGAAAAACTCGCGAGCAGAAGCTGGAAATTGGTGTTGACTTCGGTGGCAGCATGCACAAAGTACGATCAGGTTGTCCAATGCGTCGTTGCCGAGTTTGCTCCGTTTTCTTAGATGATGTACGTGCAAATCTTTCGACGAGCCACAGCTTTGACACCGCCACCCGTCTCGTTCGAGCACTCGGCGGTGGAGCAACTTATATTCCTCGATCCTGAGCTTCAGTCGCGGTCGTTTTTGGCGAAGTTGCTGCATTGTTCGTTTCTCAGTCAGATTGTTCCCAACAGCAACTGCCACATCAATGGAACTAAGACGCGCTTTCTCCGGGGTTCGCTCCCGCGAGAAAATCTGCACAGATCATCTCCAGGCAATATCCCCTCGACTTATCGGTTCCGAGCATCAGGCCAACAGTCTCGAGGGCCTTCTCGACTACCGGTAGCTGACTCTTGTAAAGCTTGAAATATATAATCTCCCACGCTTCCGTTTCCTTCCCCGTCAGGTGTCGCTCGACCTCTCGCTTGAACTCTTCCTTGGGGAGCACCTGGGCTCTGTGCACCCAGGGTGCACTTTCGAACCGCTCCCCCTCCCTGCGCGCCACCTTGGCCAGTTCTGTAGCCTTCGTCCAACCGATCTCCCGCAATTGCTGCTTCGGAACGCGCGTCAGATTTTCGTGGATGGCCATGAGGTAATAGGCTTTTCGCCGGGAGTCGGGGAACCGCTTCTCCAGGAAATTGTCGAACGATGACATTTTCTCCAGGCGCCAATATTGTCCCGCCCGAACTTCGCAGAGATAGCGGCCTAAATCCACGAAGCGCAGATCCCGTTCATTAAGCCGCGCTTTGTCCCAAGCAAGGATCTCGTCGATCTTGCCGAGGACAAATACCGCGCGTTTGAGATTGAGCTCGGGAGGCATCGGGGCCCCTCGGCTAATCCATAAGCTCGTCAAGCCAGGCAAGGTTGCTCGCTCCTGGGGAAAGGGTAAGACTGGATTTGATCAGGGTTTGGTCATCGAGACAGAGCCCGAGATGCGCGCAGCTCATGCAGCCGTTCTGGGGAAAGCGGATCCCGCTGTGAGCAGGGAACTGGGCGGCCTCGATTTGGCCGATCGTGGTTGCCACAAGGCGATCGAATTCCCGCCGTTGTTCTTCCGAGATCGATGTCTTCAGGTATTGGATTTCCGGCTGATGCTTGCGTACGAAGACGACCAAAGCTACGTTCGGAAATTCCTGTCATCCACGAATAGCAGATCAACTGCGGATCGAGCGTCAGCAACCCCGTGGGTGCTTCCGGATAACGGCTGGTGGTCGTCTTCCAGTCCATCAGGCAACACTGGCCATCGAGTTCACCGATGGCGTCAATATACGCAACAAACTGGTTCGCGTTGGGTAGGTCCCGGACCACCTTGAGTTGCAGATTCTCTTGCGCCTGGGGAATGCGAATCCGATTGTCTCTCGCAAAGCGTTCGAGGAGATGCACACCCTGGTGTAGCAGCCGATCCCAGGTCTCTCCCTTTTTGTACGCAAACGGAGTATCACGGAAGGCGCCCCACTCCCGATGGAGCGCCGCAGAACAATCGTCACCGCAAAAATAGGACTCCAGCGCCTTTTCAAAGCAACGGCCAAAGAGCATCGCTGCACGCGTTTCCTTCTCGCGCCAGCCATCCAAGTAGCGATGACGATAGCTGCGTGGGCACCGGAGATACTGGGCGATCTGCGTGTAGCTATAGTTCATCTTGGCTACACTCCCTCACCTCTTGGGTATTTGCGGTGCAGGAAAGTGCCTCCCACTCGGATACCGGAGCAAACGCATCAAGGTTTTGGTAGGAATGCCCGTTGAGGCTGGTGAAACTCGTCCGGATGACACCGCGAAGGTTCAGGAGCGCCTTTTCATCAACTTGGTCGCGAGTGAGGAGCTCCGTGTCGTATCCAAAATCGTGAAGGAACCAACGGAGTTTCCAAAGCGCGCGGTCGGTGCAGTAGAGCCGGCCGGAGAAGGAAAGTGCTTCATGCGAGGTGGGCTCCAGGATGCCAAAGCGCAGGGCAAAGAAAGGCTTCTGGGGATGCCAGCGATAGGAAGCTCGTTCGACTCGAACAAGGAAAAGTCCGTCGAGATTGCTGACCAAATCCTGTTGGCCCGAATGTAGTCCGGGAATGTGGCGTCTCATGATCTGGCCTCCACAGCTGGTTGAGCGTAGGAGTTGAGTTTGCAGACGAGTGCATCGCGGTTCTCTTTTGCCGTGGCCGCGAGATGGGAGATAAAGGACTCGACCAACTCTCGGCTGGCGCCGCTGAGCGTCGCGGTGCCGCAGAAGTCTGCGGCGTAGGCCTTCACGAGATTGGCATCGAGGTTGTACTGGCGGATCAGCAGACAGAGCTGATCGCGGAGCCGGGGCTGGCCGTTGCCATTTCTGTTGGAAGGAATCCCCATTCGACGGCGAGGAAACTGCAGAAAGATGAGGCGCGCTCGAGAACGCGCCCAACTCTTCCACGGAGCAAAGGCCGATCCCGTAGGCCTTGCGCAGAGCGCGGTTGACGGCGCGGGTTTCGGCAATGCGCAACTCTGCGCCTCGCACCATGGAAGAAACGTTTGAGGGATCGGCATCGCCATAACCTACAAATCCTGTCGATCCAGGTGTCTTGTAAGCTATGGCCTTGAAGACCCAATGGCCTAGGGAAGAGTCAGAGAAATCTCGCAGCAACTCGGTTCCTATCCCTGCACAATGTCGACGTTCGGCAATCCTCAACAGCCCTGAATGAGTTACGTACCATCGACCATCGAGGAACTGAAGGTCTCCTGCCGCCACAGAGAGACCATACGATTCTGTCAATCTCTGTAAGCTTTTCAGCGCCACGGACGGCAAAAGGCCCCAAATGGAACGAGCGAGCCTTGAATTTGAAAGAGAAAGCATTTTTCGTCGCTGTGGCCTCCGGTCTCTCGAACTCCCAACCTTCTTCTTTATGTGAGTCATATCCGTACGAGGAATCGAGTTGCCATCCCTACTCGTGTCAATTTTGTTTTCTTTGTCCATACGGCCTCCAAAATGCCAAGGTAATACTAAGTATTACTTAGTGCGACGTTGCTGTCAAGGGAGAAAAGTAAGTCCTAGTGTTTCTTGATGGTGAGAGGTCTTACGATGTACTATGCGCGTGAGTCATGAAAGACACGACCATTTCCCTAAAGATAGAACGGGCGTTGAAAGCCAAACTTCTGGTACTTGCAAAAAATGAGAATCGAAGTCTTTCAAACTTCATTGAAAAGCTTTTGAAAGATGAGGTTGCCCGTCACGAGGGGAAGTCAAGCCGAATAAGAACAGAATAAAGTTGCTGTGAATCAGGGATTAGAAATTTCGTTACCTGGGGTGACTATGAGCACCAACAGCGGCCAATAGGCAAGCAAGACAACCACGAGTGACTGTCGTGAACGTAGTGAACGTCTCCGGAGTTTCACAGAAACGTTCGATGCGAGGCCTCGACGCAGCTCATTCGCCATGGCCAATCGAACCATCTTGCTCTTAGAAAATGTTTAGGGGGAAGGATCCAATTTAAAATGCAGCCTTGGCGTGCTGATTTGCTGACATCTCCCTATGCAAAACAGCGAATTACAAAACGAACTCAGCTAAGCCTCTTAAAATCTGCAAGTTGATATCTGAAGCGTGTGTCGCATTTACGGGTTTTTCGATCAGGAAGGTACGATTCAGGTCATCGGTGGACAGCTGTAGCTGCCGGGCGGACTGCCTAAATGTGCCTGCGTCTATTAACTACCTGCCTGTTTTATTATGCTTTACTCGATGCGGTGCTTGCGGCAGAGGTACTTCATGCGCTGGGGGTCGATCTGAAGAAGGAACGCGGCGGCGGATTTCTTACCGCCGGTGCGGCGTAGGGCGGCATTCAGATAGGCCACTTCGATCTTTTCCATTTCGCCATCGAAATCGACGCCAGCTTCCGGGATCAGGATAGCTTCCTGGCTGGCGGCGCTTTGCTGCAGCATCTGCTGGGGAAGATGTTCGGGCGTGATTTCCTGAGCGTTGACCATGACGACGAGGCGCTGGACGATGTTCTCCAGTTCGCGGACGTTTCCAGGCCAGCTGTAGTCCTCGAGGATTTCGAGCACATCGGGTTTCAGGGATTTCAGTGGCTTCTTGGTCGAAGCGCAGTAGATACGCAAGAAATGGTCTAAAAGAATGGCCACATCACCTTCGCGTTCGCGCAAGGGTGGCACGAAAATCGGCACCACATTGATACGGAAATAGAGGTCCTCGCGGAAGCGGCCTTTACGGACGCAATCTTCCAAATCGTCGTTCGTGGCGGAAATCAGCCGGAAATCGATTTTCTTTGCGGAGCGCCCACCGAGGCGCTGCACAGAACGTTCTTGAAGGACGCGAAGAAGCTTGCTTTGGAGACTGGGATTTAGGGTGGTGATTTCGTCGAGGAAGACAGTACCGTTGTGGGCGGCCTCGATCAGACCGGGCTTGGCGGAGTCTGCTCCCGTGAAGGCCCCTTTCTCATAGCCGAAGAGTTCGGACTCCATGAGGGTTTCGGGAAGCGCGGAGCAATTTAGCGCGACAAAAGGCTGATCGGCGCGATCGCTGCACTGCACGATGGCATTGGCGATGAGTTCCTTGCCTACGCCGCTTTCACCGCGCAGCACAACGCTGGCACTGGTACGTGCCACTGCTTCGATTGCCTGATAGACCTTTTGCATAGCGGGGCTGGAGCCGACCAAGCCATGAAAGGCGGCTCCGCTTTCCACCTGCTCAATAAGGCGGCGACCTTCGAGTTCGAGAGCGCGTTTTTCGATGGCACGGAGAAGGACGATCTTTAGTTCGTCATACTTGAGAGGGAAGAGGAAAAACTCGTCGGCACCGGCCTGGCTGGCTTTCAGTGGAATGGCGCGGTTGTTGATGCGGGTGAAGGCGACGATGACGATATCATCGCGGATTTTATGAATTTCGCCGAGAACGTCCAAACCATCGAGGGGCCCATCGCCAATACAGTCGAGATCAAAAAACATGGCATGGAGCGAGGTTTGCTCGAGCACGCTCTTGATTTCGTCTTCGGTCGTAGCCAGGGTGGTGCGGAACTCGCCGCCGAGTTCTTTGCGAATTTCTGGGTAAGACTCGATGTCGTCGGTGATCACAGCGAGCGAATATCGCTCCGGACTGGTGGCAGCATCAGGCAAAGTCAGGGCTCCGAAAAGGTGTGGGGATTATAGGGGAAGGCGGGCAAACTCCCAAGCCGAAATGCATAACTGCAAATCGGGCGAACTGGAGTCGGAGATCCTGCGATGCCTGATACCAGAGGCAATCAGATGAGGGCGTAGATGTAGCCGTCGGTGCTGCCGAAGTAAAGGACACCGTCGACCAAGACCGGTGAGGAGTAGATGCCGCCCACCGTCATAAGCTTGCGAACACCGACGATCAAGTCGTCGTAGAAATCACCGGCATACGCGGCTTCGTATTTCGGCGTGCCGTCGTCCTCGGTATAAAGGGCGCCATTTTCGCGAGCGCCTTCCGTTTGAAACTCCCAAGCGATTTTTTGCTGCGCGAGGTTGATGGCGAACAGTTTGCCCGAATGCGAGCCCACGTAAAGTATTCCTCGGGCGATGGCGGGGGAAGAGAAGGTGGGCCAGCCGGAGAATTTCAAGCTGAAGATTTCGGTACCAGTTTTGGCGTTGACGGCGTGAAACATCCCGGAATCCGAAGTGGCAAAGTAGAGATTGCCCTGATAAATGATGGGAGAGGCGATGACCCACGAGCCTTTATTATTGTAAGCCCACTTTTTTTCGCCGGTGGAAGCGTCGAGAGCATAAAGGTTCGAGTCGCGGCAGCCAAAATAGACGAGACCATCTGCCACGACTGCCGAGGACTGGATGCCTACTTGATTATGGATATTGGGGTCTTCGCCAGTTTTGAAGCGCCAGAGTTGACGCCCTGTAGCGGTATCGAGTGCATAGAAATACGAGTCCCAACTGCCGATATAGAGTTTGCCGTCGGCGATGACTGGCGAGGCATGCACCACGTCATTCGTATGGAACTTCCAGTTCAAACTTCCGTCGGAGGCGTGCAGCGAATAGACGTTGCCGTCACCGCTGCCGAAGAACACAGCGCCTTGCGCGACGAGCGGAGAAGAAAGGTAGACGTCGAAGGGATCCGGCATGGCTTCCGCGGCAGGCTGGGAGCCGTGCAGATGGGTGGCGGTGTAGCGGTGCTCGCCGACGGTTTGAAATTTCCAGCGCAACTGACCGGTCGCGGCGTCGACGGCGTAAAAGTTGCCATCATAGCTGGTGAAATAAACGATGCCGCTGGAAACGGCGGGCGAAGAGGCCACGCCGCTACCGGTCTTGAAAATCCATTTTTGCGTTCCGGTGGCGATATCGATGGCGTAAAGATTGTGATCGGCGCTGCCAACGAACAGCATGCCGTTGACGACTGCGGGAGAGGAGACGACGAGGCCTCTGGTTTTGAATTTCCACTTCACTTGGGTGAATTTCGCCAGCGGAGCGGTGTCATATACACCGGGATGCTCAGCGTTGCCCCGGAACCCTGGGGAATCTTCGCCAAATAGTGCCAGGGGGAGAGACAAAAGAACGATAAGAATCAAGGATCGACGCATGCGCCCTCCAGTGACGTATGTAGACGAGCGGGAACGGGGGATCGATTCCGCTCGATCGTGCGAAAGTGCAGATTTTAGGCTCAGATGAGCCGGAATTTAGAAAAGTTAGAAGCGAATGGTGGAAAGGTACTTATAACCGTCCGTAAGCGTCGCCCACGGGTCGGCGGGCGAATCGTGTTCCAGGAAATAGTGCTTAAGACCAGCTTTATCGGAATGGGCGAAGATGCGCTTCCAGTCGATTACACCGGAGCCGGGGGCGACCATGTTGCCATGCTCTAATGGACCGGCATCGAACGACGCGATCTGGTCGGGCGCAAGTTTGGGTAGGGTCTTGAAATCCTTGCAGTGGACCAGCGGGAAGTGGCCGGGATAGCGATTGAAATACGCGACGGGGTCCTGGCCCGCAACGCTGATCCAGCCGAGATCCATTTCCATCTTGACGAGTTTGGGATCGGTGGAAGCGAGAAGGTAATCGTAAGGCAGCTTGCCACCCAGACTGGCTTCGGGGCCAAATTCCCACCAGTGATTGTGGTAGCCGAACTGAATGTCGGCTTTCTTGCTGGCTTCGCCGGCCTTGTTGAAGGTGTCGATGATGCGTTTCCAACTGTCGGCGGAATGACGGTCCTTCTCGTCAATCCAAGGACAAACGATGAAGGTATGACCGATAGTGTGAGCCGCGTCGATCGTTTCGGGCCAATGGTGCTCGACAACATCCATGTCGACGTGACAGGAAGGAGCGGTGAGGCCGTTCTTATCCAGGATGGCGCGAACATCCTTGGGGGAATGATCGAAGTAACCTGCGAATTCCACTTCCTTGTAGCCAACGGAAGCGACTTTGGCGATGGTGCCCGCGAAATCAGTCTTCATGAGGTCGCGAACGGTGTAGAGCTGGACGCCAACTTTTTTGATCTGGTGAGTGGCGGCGAGGGTGGCGGATGGGAGCGAGGTGAGTATTCCTGTTGCGATTGATGATTCGATAAACGTGCGACGATTCATAAATCGATTTTACACAGAATTTTCGTCGGCCGGGCTATAAATCCGGATGGAGCCACGGACCGCGGGCTTGCTCGAGAGATTCGGCTACGGCGAGAAGAAGTTCTTCTTCGTAGGGGCGGCCGATCAGTTGCACATTGATGGGCAGTCCTTCGGGAGAACGGCCGAAGGGAAGAGAAAGGCCGGGGAAACCGGCGAGATTCAGCCACTGGCAGAAGCGCATGGTATCTCGATAATTGTGGGCATCGCCGGAACGATAGTTGCCTGCGCCGTGGCGAAATGCAGGAGCCGTCGAAACGGGCGAGAGAAGGATTGGGAACATCGCGGAGTTGACGAAGGAGATCGGCGCGGAGGGAGTCTCGTTCGGAGCACGCATTCATGAAGGAATCCAGAGTAGTAGGAGGGGTTGCGACGGCGCTGGCGAGGTATTCGCGGAGCATCGGGCTGAGAAGCGATTCCTGATCTTTCGTGCTGTGGCGGATCAAATCGGCGACGACGGGACCGAAGAAAAACCACCAAAGTTCCAGGGCGCGGTCTAATTGCTTGAGGGTGACTGGCTCGACGCGATAGTTAAGATCGCATAGATGTTGCGCGGCGCGGCGGATGGTGGAAAGCGTTTCGGGAGTGGCGCGACCGAGTTCAGGGTTTTCGAGGATGCCGATGCGAACGCCGCGAAGTTTCCGCTCATCAACGTGGCGAACGGGAACGGGAGCCGAGAGCGAATCGCCGGCGTCGGGGCCAGCGAGCACTTCGAATAAGGTGCGCAGATCCGCGACCGTTCTAGCCATGGAACCGACGACACCGAGCCATGCGAACGCGCCTCCGCCGGGAGGGAAGTGCCCGGTGGTGGGAATGCGGCCCGGCGTGGGCTTCAGTCCGCACACGCCGGAAAAATGCGCCGGAGTGCGAACGGAGCCGCCTCCGTCACTGCCAACTCCACCCATAGAGCAGCCGGAAGCGATGGCGGCAGCTTCGCCACCACTGGAGCCTCCGGCGGAAAACGCAAGATTCCACGGGTTCGAGGTTTTGCCGGTGAGGAGATTGTCGGTCTCGTAGGCCATGAGAAATTCGGGCGTGTTGGTGTTGCCGACGAAGAATGGCGCCACCAGATTCGAGACGCGCGACGAGGGTGGCGTCGGTGGTGGGGACATAGTCCTTGCGGAGGAGGGAGCCGGCGGGGCAAGGCCAGCCCGCCACGTCGATACAGGATTTTACGGTAACGGGGATGCCGGTGAGGGGCTTGAGCGGCTCGCCGCGAGAAGAGAAGACTCGGCGTTTCGAGCGCGCGCGAGCGCCGATTCTGCGTCGAGATGAACGAAGGCATTGAGCTTCGGTTGCAATTGCTGGATGCGTTCGAGATGGGCGGTGACAACTTCGACGGGAGAAATTTCCTTGCTGCGATATTGGTCTAGCGTTTGTGAGATGGAGTTATAAGGGGCCGGGGGCATGGAGCCATTCTAGACGGTTGAAATATTTTGGCGAAATGCAAAAGGAGAAATTCAGTCCAGTCCGGCCTTGAACACCTGGCGCGCCTGATTGTCGGTCAGCTCGGAATACCAGATGGACTTCCCATCGAGTGAACTGGAGAGCCAGAAGGAAGCGTTTTCGAGGGTGCGCAGTGGGAGCACTCCGTGGGTGGCAAAGTCGAAGAATTCGAGTGTCGAAGATGCTTCGGTGTAGTCGCTGAGAAAGAGAATGCCGTGTTCAGTGACGGACCAGTTGGCCCAGGTGCTGGGACGAACGAGCGAAGAGACGCGCTTTTCATCGCCACCCTGGCTTGGCACTTGCCAAATTTCGGGATTTTCATAGCGGTTTTTGGCGTAATAGAGGGTATGGCCGTCAAGCGATTCGTAGGCCGAAAACCCGCCGTGCCGGGTCACTTCGGCGAGTTGGCTAGCGTCCACCGAAATCTTCCAGACCTGATTCTGTTCTCCGCCGGCTCGATTGGAAGCAAAGTAGATCCATTGGCCGTCACGAGACCAACTGGGCACATCGTTGTTCCACCGGTCCTTGACCACCTCGCGAATCGCTCCGGTTTCAGGATCCACGACCAGAATGGCGGAATGACCGCTACGCCCGTCCGTATCGAAGGCAATCCAGCGACTGTCTGGCGACCAGCGCGGAACACCGCAATGCCCCATCCTTGTCAGTTGCTTTGGATCCGAGCCATCGGAATTGCTCGCCCAAATGTCTCCGCCTTCCGTGGTGCCTGATTGGAAGGCGAGTTTTTTGCCGTCTGGCGAAGGCTGCGGACCACCGATTGCCTCCTGACCGAGGGAAATAACACGCGTCTGTACGCCAGGTTCCGTCGCATGAGCCAAGTCTACACGCCAGATTGCGGGCGGATGAGATGCGAAGCCTCGTTCTGCCGCAAACTTCATGGAGCGCTCGGCGATCTTCGCGGAATCGGATTGATACCAATTAAAACCCGCGTGCACCATTCCGAGTATCAGCAGTAAAAGAACCGCAAGCGTAGCAAAGAGATGGACAAGGGTTTGGCGTTTGATTGGAACAGAGGTCTGCCAACCCTCATCCGCGAGAGTCAGGTCACGTGGTGCGAGCGCCGGAGGGGAGGGGCATGTTGGCGGAGCCGAGATGCTCTGGGCGGTTTCCGGAAGCTCTGAAATTTCCTCGACGGGAGCGATAAAACGGTAACCGCGGCGGGGAAGAGTCTCGATGTAACGGGGTTCGTCGGCGGAATCACAGAGGGCTTCGCGGAGTTTATTGACGGCGGCGTTCAGGCCATGGCTGAAATCCACGAAAGTGTCTTCAGACCAGATGCGCTTGCGGAGTTGGTCACGCGTGACAAGTTCGCCGGGGTGTTCGAGAAGAGCCGCGAGAATCGCGAAAGGCTGCCCGGACAATCGGATGCGCGTTCCCGATTTCGACAGTTCACGGGTGGCAAGGTCCACTTCAAAGGGACCGAATCGAAGATGGGATTTGCCTAGGTCAGTCATCGCAGTCATCGAGGAGGCAATTCTATCATTTGGATAGACGCTCGGAAGGGCGAATAAGTTCCAACAGGTCTCGTAATTCTTTTGACTTGAGAGACTTGCGCAATGACACAAATTTGACTGGAAAGCGAGTGAATGGGCATTGAGGTAGAAGTGACCGGAAAGGCATGTTGGCGCACCTGCGGCTGAAAAAGGCCGTTGGAAATTTTGGGTGCGAGGACAGCTATGAGGCCAAATAGAGGAAGTACGGGATGGTTTCGAGGAGTCGGGTTGGCGGTCGCCATTTTTTGTCTACTGTGTGGCGCGACAAATGCCTTTGCGCAGCAGTTCGCCGACAGCGGTAGCGGCCTGGCTACGAATTGCTTGCAGGCGCTGAATGCGAATACATCGGGGCAAGCGGGGGCGGCCTGCGATCGCCGGGCGGTGGAAGAATTGGCACGGGCCGGACATGCGTTCGAAGAAAATCAATTGGGAATCGAGTCAGCGCTGGTGTTGAGCCCGCAACGAATGATTCGCGACGCGCGAAAGTGGTTCGAAATGGCGGCGGGTCGAGGCTACGCGCCGGCGCAAGTGAATCTGGCGGTTCTGTACATCAACGGTTGGGGCGTGGAGCGGAACTACGGGGCCGCTCTCTATTGGCTGAAATCGGCTGCGGACCAGGGATGTGCGCGTGCGCATACGAACCTGGGCATTTTGTACTTGAAGGGTTGGGGCGTGCGACAAGACTATGCGGAAGCGCTGAAGCATTTTCAATTTGCAGCGGAGCACGGGGAAACCGGCGCGATGGTGGATCTGGGATTTTTGAACGACGCAGGATTGGGGACGCCTCAGGACAAGACCGCGGCGGCGGAATGGTATCGTCGGGCGGCGGAGCGCGGCGACGCACTGGGGCAGAACAATCTGGCGGATCTGTACCTACGAGGAGAGGGTGTGGCGCAAAGCGATAAACTGGCACTGGAATGGTTTGAGAAGGCTGCGGAACAAGGCAACACCGGGGCGCGGATCAAGTTGGGCTATTTGTATGCCAGCGGACGCGCGGGGCACGTGGATGCGGAGAAAGCGTATGAATGGATCCTTGCGGCGAAATTGGAGGGAGACGCACGGGGCGAAGAGTATCTGGCGCCATTGGAGAAGCAGTTGAGCGCGGAGCAGTTGACGCGAGCAAAAGAAAGAGCGCAAGTGCTGACGGCAGCACAGAAGCAGGCGCTGACTGAACTTGCGTTCGTGCGTTAGTCGATGTGATTGATCGAATGATTCGAAAGCTCTGAAGAAATCGAACAAAGAACTGGGCTGGTTTCCTTGGCATAGTTGTTTTCGATTACAGCCGCGGGGAAGCGCGAGAGAGCAAGACAAAACGGTTGACGATGGCGCGAGCAGCCCGGACAATCGTTGAGACGACACAGTTGCTTTTTCGGACGAAAGCGTGTCCAGAGAGAGCTTTCCTCGATGGCATCCTTGACAAGATGTTTGCGACAGTGGTTTTTTGTTGTGAGTAGTCTGCTGCTTTTTGGACTCCTTCTGTTTTCCCTTGAACTGCGATCCCGAGCCATGCCGGTGGCCATGGGCCAACAGGCGTCCGCCCCAACAAAAAGGCCTAGCGACGCCCTGCGGTGGAACACGCTGGGCGTAGCGATGATGAATCAGGGCAAGTCCGCAGAGGCGCAGAAGAATTTCGAGCAGGCGCTGGAGGTGGACCCGAATCTGGCGCAGGCTCGAATGAATCTGGGCATTTCCTTATTGGCCCAACAGAAGTTGGAGCAGGCGCGCGCGGCGTTGGAAGAAGCGTCCAACAAGCTGCCGGAGGATCCGTTCGCCTGGTACAACTTGGGGTTGGCGTACAAGGATTCGGCGCAACCGGAGAAGGCCATCGCGGCATTTCAGCGCGTAGAGAAGATCGCGCCGGATGAGCCCGACGCGTTTTATTTCGAAGGCTTCCTGTACTCCCAACTGCAGAAATACGATGAAGCGATTGCCGCGTTTCGGAAAGCGCTGGAACTCGCGCCATATCACGCCTCGGCGCAGTTTGGGTTGGCACGCGCGCTGCAGAGGAAAGGTGATGCCGAAGGCGCGCGCGAGGGCATGAAACATTTCCAAAAGCTCACTTCAGAACACCTGGGTACACCATTCGGGGCGGGTTATGGGGACCAGGGCAAATATTCGCTGGCGGAATTTGTGCACGGTACAAAAACCAGTCCACCCGAGGAAATTCCTGTTCATTATGTGATGAAAGCTCTACGTGAGTTGAAAGGCGGAAGCACCGGAGTTTGCCTGCTTGATTACGACGGCGACGGAAAAGTGGATGTGTTTTTTGTGGGAGCAGGTGCGGGCAAGAGCCAGCTTCTGAAGAATTTGGCCGGCGGGAAATTCGAGGATGTAACCGCGAAAGCCGGATTGGGGATCGGTGGCGGGTTCGGATGTGCCGCCGGCGATTTTGACAATGATGGCGCGACCGACCTGGCGGTTTGCGAAGCGGATGGAGTCCGGCTATTCCGCAATGAAGGCGGGAAATTCGCGGACGTGACGGAGAAAACGGGAATCGCGAGGGAGAAAGGCTGTGTGAGCGCCACCTTCGTGGACTACGACCACGACGGCGATTTGGATTTGTATGTAACGATGGCGCCCGCGAATGGCCGGAAAAATAAAATGTGGCGGAACAACGGAAACTCGACATTTACGGATGTTTCCGCGGAATCCGGGTTGGGCATGGATGCGACCGGGGCGGATGTAGCGATTACCGACTTCAACAACGACCGCGCCGTGGATTTCGTGATAGCGGGCGGTGACGCGGGTGCGGCGATTTACTTGAACCCTCGGGAAGGGAAGTTTGCGCCGTTGCCTGCCATTGATTTTGCCAAAGAAAAGTTACCGCCGGCGGTGGGAGTGGCGGTGTTTGATTTCAACAAGGATGGTTGGATGGACGTTGCGTTCACACATGCGGGTGCTCCGGGAATCAGCCTGTGGCGGAACGTGCAGGGCAAGAAATTAGAGCGGGTGACGTTGCCGGACTTGGGATGGAAACGGGGATGGGGGGCGACGTCGATCGATTTCGACAACGATGGCTGGTTGGATTTGGTGGCGGTGGGAGAAGGGGCGAATGGCGGGGAAGTTCGTGTGCTGCGGAATTTGGGGTATGAGGGCTGGGCTGATTTCACGAAGAAGCTGCAGTTGGATGGCGTGAAGTTGGGACAACCTCGGGCCGTGGCGGTGGCGGATTTTAAAGGTGACGGAAGCCCGGATTTAGTGCTTACGCAAGAGTCAGGCCCACCTATACTGCTGGAAAATAGCGGCGCGAACAAGAATCACTGGATGCAGGTGGATTTGAAAGCGCTGAATGACAACAAGAGCGGCATTGGAACGAAGGTGGAGATTTATGCTGGCGCGCTTTACCAGAAATTCGAGGTGGCGGGATCGTCAGGGTACTTGGGGCGAAATTCGGGAATGCTACTGGTGGGGCTGGGCTCTGAAAAAGTGACGGATGCGGTGCGATTGCTTTGGCCTACGGGTGTTCCGCAGGACGAAATCGATCTGGCGGCAAATAAAACGCAGAGCATTGCTGAGCTGGATCGTCGAGGAAGTTCGTGCCCAATTCTGTTTTCTTGGAATGGGAAAGAATACGAGTTCATTGCGGACATGATTGGGCCGGGAGTCGTGGGGCACTGGATCGCGCCCGGCGAACGGGACGTGCCGGATCCGGACGAATATTTGAAGGTGGCTGCGAAGAGCGTGCAATTGAAGGACGGAAAATTGAGTTTCCGGTTCATGGAGCCGATGGAAGAAACCGTGTACCTGGATCAGGTGAGATTGGTGGCGGTGGATCATCCCGGGAATATCGAGGTGAATCCGAACGAGCGCTTCGTGAGCAATCCGCCGTTCCCGGAATTTCGTGTAATTGCGACGGAGGACGCACACGTACCTGCGGGTGCATGGGATGACCGTGGACATGACGTGTTGCCACTGCTGGCGAAGCATGATCGGAAATATGTGACGGATTTCGACGGCTTGCCGTTTGCGGGATTTGCGAAGATGCACTGGATTGAGCTGGATCTGGGCACGTGGGATGCCGCGAAGCCGTTGCGCCTGCTGCTGGATGGTTACACCGACTATTTCACGGCGACGTCGATGTACGCAGCGGATCAGGCGGGAATCAAAGTGATCGCCCCATATGTGGAAGCGCAAGACGCGCAGGGGAAATGGGTGCGGGTCGTGGAGGACATGGGATTCCCGGCGGGTTTGGCGCGAACGATGGTAACGGACTTGACGGGGAAGGTTCCTGTGGGAACGCGGCGAATCCGCATCGTTTCGAACTTAAAGATCTATTGGGACCGTGTGCGGATCGATCAAACGCCGCCGCAAGCGGATGTGCGAGTAAGCGACGTGCCGCTGGCGACGGCGGAGTTGGCGTTTCTTGGGTATCCCAAAGAAATTCGCCTGCATCCGGCGAGTGACACGGTGTACTCGTACTCGCACCGAAGTGCGACGGGGCCATACGCGAGGGCCGCAGGGAACTACACGCGTTACGGCGACGTAAAAACCTTGCTGAACCGGTCTGATGACAAGTTCACGGTGTTCAGTTCAGGAGAAGGCGTGAAGCTGGAGTTCGATCCCGCAGGATTGCCGGTGCTACCCAAGGGCTGGGTGCGGGATTATTTCTTCTATGCAGACGGATTCGAAAAGGACCTGGATTTTTATGCCGCAGACGCCTTTACCGTGGAACCGTTGCCGCACCATGGATTGATCGCGTACCCGTATCCAGCCGGCAAGGAATATCCGACGGATGCCGACCATCTGGGATACGAGTTCGACTACAATACCCGGCAACGTTCGAATCGCATGCCGAGTACTTTGCGTTACGAATACTCCGCGCCGAAGTGAGAAAAATGCCGATACGTAGAAGCGGCGCTTCCACGATTCGCGATGTAGCCCGAGAGAGCGGCTACTCCGCGTCTACGGTGTCGATTGTGCTGAATAACGCGCCTCTGTCTCGCTACATTCCCGGAGAAACAAAAGAGCGTATCCAGACGGCGGCACGGCGCCTGGGTTACCGGCCAAATCCGTTGGCGCGATCGCTGCGGAGCCAACGTTCGAACATTGTAGGGGTGATGGTGTTCGATATCGCCGATCCGTTTTGTACGCCGATTTTGCGGGGATTGGAAAATGCGCTCTACCAGGCGAATTATCTTTCGCTGCTGGCCGACGCACACAACGAACCGAACCGGTTCGAGCGCTATCTGGAGATGTTGCTGGACCGACGGGTGGAAGGCCTGATTGTGATTGCGAACTGGCTGGTGACGGACATTAAGGTGCTAGCGGATTTGACGGAGAAGCAGGTTCCCACTGTGATCGCGGGACGCGCCTTTGATATTGAAAATGTGAGTACGGTTTCCGTGGATAACGAGAGCGGAGCGGCACTGGCGCTGGAGCATCTTTATCAACTGGGGCACCGGGAGATTGCGTTTTTGCGCGGGCCAAAAGCACTCGCCAGCAGTGGACAGAGGTGGAAAGGCATTAGGAATTTTGCGCAGTCCGTGGGATTGCGGCTGGACGCGAAGAGGATTGCGGAGTTGCCGGAATCGTTAGATCCCAATTCGAGCTTTGAAGCAGGGGGGCAACTGACGACGGAATTGCTGAGGAGTGGGAATGCGTTCACGGCGTTGATGGCCTATGACGATGTCACAGCTCTTGGAGCCATGCGGGCGTTGCGAAAAAAAAGGCTGCGAGTTCCGGAGGATTGTTCGGTCGTGGGCTTTGATGATGTTTCACAGGCTAGCCTCTCGATGCCGTCACTGACGACGATTCGTCAGCCAATGGAAACGATGGGCGCGATGAGCGTGGGAATGGTGCTAGAGGCGATTAAGGCGGTGGAGCAGAAGCAGGAGATGCCGGTATTGCGGAGGAAAATTCCCGCGGAGTTGGTGATGAGGGAGTCGACGCGGGGATTGTGAGCGGTAATTCGTGAATTGTAATTCGTAATCCTTATTGAATTTTCTGGGTGTGGATCAGTTGAGATCCTTCGGCGATCCTCGTCCTTCGGCGCTCAGGACAAGTCAGGTCGCCTCAGGATGACAAATCTCTAGCGATACAGCGCAGGAACACATACGTTGGTGTACGGAATCAAGCGCCGACGGTGACCCAGGATTTGTTTTGGGCGCTTTCGGCAATTGCTTCGCAAAGAGCGAGTTCCTCATGGCCGGTCTCGAAAGTGGGAAACGTGCGCGGTGCGCGTAAATCGCCGGCGGCCAGATAACCGTAAACATCCTTGAAAAGTTGCACGAACGTGTCGGGATAACCTTCAGGGTGTCCTCCGGGATAGGCCGCGTAGCCACGAGATTCCGGAGATTGGAGGGAAGGGTCCTTGGGAAGAACTTCGCAGGCACGATTACGCCGGCCAATCCACAACTGATTCGGGGATTCCGAGTCGAATGCCAGCGAACCTTCGGAGCCGTCGATTTCGAACCAGAGACGCGCCTTGCGTCCGGGGCTGACTTGGGAAACGGTCATCACGCCGCGCGCTTCATTTTCGAAATGAAGGAGCACGGAAGCGTAGTCGTCGGTGGAAATCATCACCTCTTCGGTCTCTGCCGGTGCGGCTTTCTGGAAAGTTTCCACGCGTCCCTTAGGGCGATGCCGCGTGGGCAGGACGGTGGCGAGATCGGCGCAGAGTTCGGAGATCTTGCTGTTGGTCAGCCAGGTGACGAGGTCGAGCCAATGCGTGCCGATATCGGAAACCGCGCGCAGATCGCCACCTAGCTTCGATTCGAGACGCCAGTTCCAATCGGTGGGGAAGAGTAGCCAGTCTTGAAGGAAGCTGCCGTGAACCAGCTTGACCTGGCCGATGACCCGCTCTCGAATTAGAATGCGAGCTTCCTGACACAGAGGATAGTAGCGGAGGTTGTAGGTTACCGCGCCCACCAGTCCCGTTTCTTTCAGAAGAGAAACCAAGGCGGCGGATTCGCGCGAATCGAGCGCCAGCGGTTTTTCGCACAGAACGTGTTTACCGGCGCGGAGCAACTGACTGGCGGCCTGAAAGTGAAGATGGTTCGGAGTGCAGAGATGAACGACCTGCACCGAAGAGTCGGCGGCTAGTTCTTCGAGCGAATTGTACGCACGCGGCAGATGCAGTAAATCAGCCGCGGCCTTGGAACGATCGGGAGTGCTGCCGAGGACACCTTGCACAGAAATGCCGAGTCGCCGCAGAGCATCCAGATGCGCGCGCCCAACAAATCCCAAGCCAACGATTGCCGCATTGAATTGCATGGAAGCTCCTCGTGATGCCGGGTGAAGGCAACGCTATTCTAGCCCGGATTTCGCGCCGCGAAGAGTATGAAGCGAAGTGGCGACCCGCCGGCACCGCTATTTTGCGGGACGGAAGGCGTCCACCGGATCGAGGGAAGCCTGCGCCCAGAACGCTTCGCGCGTCAGAGAGCCAGCGGCATATTTTTTTATATTTTCGAGAGTAGTGCTGGCGATTCCTCCGTCGGCAGCGTCAAAGATGACCACGATCCCGTCTGGAGTGGGAGTCACGGAGGCAAATTCTTTCAGGCCTTTCTCGAAAAGGGCGAGCGAATATTCCAAGCGAACGGCTGGGCCGGATTCCTTGGGGTTTTGGGAGATTGGCCGGACAGTGAAGATCTTCACGGACTTGCTTTTGAGTGGCGCCCAGTCGCCGGGGAAATTACTGACCTCTTCACGTTCAATCTGGAAGCCGGTGAACTTTTCTTCGGGGCCGTGTTCTTCCCTGGCAATTTTCGCGGCAACGAATTCAGGTACGAGGACGGCGCTCTGCCGAATGTAACCGCGAGAGTCACCGGAAATGGAGATATGAAGCCAACCGTTTTCGGAATCGAGATATTCGAATTCGTCGTTGGCCGCAGCTTGAAACAGGACGTGAGATTGATCGGAAGCCTTGGAGTACACGGGCGTTCCCGATTTTGAGACCGACACCAAATTCTCGGGATGCGCCTGATTATGCTGGATATCTTGCAGATTCTTCAGTTCCGTAGTGAGTTGCTGCACCCGACGTTCCTCGGCGACACGTTTATTTCGAAGGCTGGCCACTTCGTCTGGAGTCTTCTCGGCTACAGGAGGAGGAGTGATGTACGTGGCGCCAGCCACGCCGGAAAGGTCAAGCTTGGGCCGCGGTGCTTGCACACTCGATTGGAGCGTAGCGGGGGGATCGACGGGCTTACCCGACAATTGTTCCTGAAGACGATCGAGGAAATCCAGTTCGAGACGGCCGTTGGAGGGAAGAACTTCGTAGCCCGATTTGGTGACATCACGATCCGCATACCAAGCGGTGATTTTGGCGGAGAGGCGAACGATAGTGGCGCCAGCATCGCCGGGGAGGACGTCAATGGTGAATTGATAAAAGCCGCGCTCATAGCGGTCGAGAGGCTTGCTGACACGGGCAACGAAGCCATCGAGAATCGGAATCTTCTGACCCGAATAGCCCTGGAGATCCTTCAAGGCCTGCTCGACTTTCGCCTTGGTATAGGGATAGCTGCGCGCGTAGGGAACGGCTTGGGCGTGGGAGATGGAGGCGAACAGCGAGAGCGCGAAAATGAAGCCGACCACGAGAGAGAACGGTCTGCTCACGGCAACGGCTCCAGTTGCTGGACGGGGAGCCATCCTCGCTGCCCCTCGGGCGTTTCGATGCCCAGCCAGTGTGGCGTGACGATAAGGACGACGACGGCAGTGTAAGCTGACAGAGTTTTCAAGTTGGCCGCAGATTGAAATGGGGCGGCCTTGAGATCGGCGCCAGGAGCTTTTACGCGACGCTCGAGTTCGTGGCGGAGCGATGCGATTTGTTGCTCCATATCTTTTTCGGAGGATTGCGCGTTGCCGAGCCGGTTGGTTTCGTCTTCTTTTTGGCGAGCATAACTTTGACGGACAAGATCGGCGCTAATGGCGCGGCGACGAGCATCGGCCGCTTCCATCGCGGCTTGTTGCATGTTGTCCAGGGTTTCCTTGATTTCTTGGAGCTCCGCTTTTTCCACGGTGCCGTCCGAGGGGTGAGGCACTTTGTGGGAGGCCTCGATGTAGATCGCATCAACATGAACGCGGGTGCGATCGGCGCTGACCGGGATGATTACATAGCGAACACCGATGGTGCCCATGTCTGCGCTCTCAAAGAAGTGCCTGGGAGCAATGGCGTTGGGGCGCACCTTGTAATAGACCTCGCCGGGCCCCTGCCAATGATCGAACAAGGGAGTGGAAGCAACGGCCTCGGCACCAGTCAAAGTGGGCTCTTTATCAAAGACCAGGGTTCCGTGAATGATGTGGTCCTGCTGGATGGCGACGACGGCTTGCCGAACTTCATCGAGCGAGCCGGAAAACTCGCGCGTAAGACCCGGGGTAGTGAGGTCCCTGTCAGGCGCGGAGAAAACTGGGCACTTTCCTGAAGCACTGAGAAAAGCGCCAAGAATCAAAGCTACAAAAAAGGCGGATCTGCCTATGGTTTTTTCCTGCAGGCGGTTTGGTCGAAGGACGAACATCGTTGGCCGAGACCCTTTGTTAGCGCGAAGCGCTGTCGCTTGTCAAATTGCCCCCGAGGCGCATGGGGTGAGACCTCTTCGTACCAGAACTTATAAAATCGACACGCATGAATTATTTTTTGCATCCTTTGAAGAAAACTCTTGCATTACGAGCAAAGTTGGGAGTAGCATCCACGCGGGTTCAGGGGCTGAGAATTTCGTCACCCTCTTTTGACGGAGAGACGAGGCGAGATTTTCGGTGGCATGGTAAATGCATTACGTTCCCCGCGCGCTTGGGGTAAGCAGCGGGTGAATGAGCCGTGCTGGGTGTTGGTAGATACACTCCCTCCAAAAACTAAATAACGGAAGACCTTAGTTGTCTGCTCGACGTCTGTCTGCACACACGTTCGTAGGAGGCAGTATGGATTCTTTGCGCTCGAAGAGGTTGCAGCACAGCTGTGTGCGTGCTGCAAAGGTATTAGCCTATTCCGTCGTAGTGCTCGCGGTGCTCTTGATCGATTGTCGCCCAGCGTCGGCGATTCCCGCTTTTGCGAGAAAATACGGATTGCCTTGTTCTTCCTGTCATGAAGCGTGGCCGAAATTGAGTCCCTTTGGTCAGCAATTTAAGGACAACGGCTATCAACTCGGGAATGACCGAGACGCGCCGATCTTTCAACAGGCCGCGTATTGGCCGATCGCTCTGCGCATTACTCCGAACTGGCACCTGGAGCGCCAGGACCATGTGGTTGTGGACGGGCCGAATGGACAGAGTACGGCCTTGGCAACAGTGACCACGAACGGTTTCGACTACACCGGCATGGATATGTTGACGGCCGGAACCTTGGCGAAAAACTTCAGCTTCCTACTCGTGCCTTCCTCGGACGAAACCGGCGCATTCCACTTTGAGTCTGCGAACGTAAGATTCGACAATCTGCTTGGTTCGAGCTGGCTCAACGTCAAGGTAGGAAAATTCGAGCTTGATAACCTGCTATCGGAAAAGCGAATTCTAACATTGTCCGCCAACGGCGGCTTCTACCAAAACTATCACTTCCAGCCTTGGCTAGCGCCGGGAGTCGTATCCCCCGCATACGTGTTCGGGTTAGGCGACAACCAACTGGGAATGGAATGGATGGGACATTCCGCGAACGATCGCACCCGTGTTTCCGCGGCGCTTTTGACCGGAACAGACGGGAACCCGGACTTTCAGTCGGGAATTGGCGGAGCCGCGGGCCGCGCGTATGAGGCTTTCTTCGCGGGCAGCCAGGCGTTTGAAGTTGGGAACTTAGGACTGCAGAGAGTAGGCGGATTTGCATACTTCGGTCACGCTCCCACGTACACGGAATATTCTTCCGGCGGGACGCCGATCAACGGAACGGGGATTGGAAACGAACCGTACTACCGTGCCGGGTTCATCGGCATGTGGTACGTGAAAAAACTGGACGTGACCACGATGTATTTCTACGGCCACGACAACGTCTATCTCGCGACCGGGACAGCTTCGAATCTCGGAAGCACGGGATTGCCCTTGGGGGCGCATGCGCCATCCTGGAATGGCGCGTTGTTCGAGACCCACTACACCTGGAGCCCGCAACTCATCCTTGTCAATCGCTACGAGCTGATCCGTATGAAACAGCAGGCACTGGATTCGAGTCCGGGTGACTTGGGCAACGTCGACGCCCTGACATTTGGGTTCCGCTACTATCCATTCATCAACAGCCGGGCGGGATTTGCGTTCCATAACGAATATTCGATTGTGTGGAACCGTAAGGTGCAGGTTTCTCCCGTAACTGGATTGCCTATCGATCAAACTAGCAGCAGCTTGTTCTTCGGCATTGACTTTGCGTTCTAAGGGGGAATGACCATGCGAAACACACAATTCGTCAGGTTTTGTTTGTCTGTTGCGTCCGTGCTCATTCTGCCCAGCGCGCTGCCTGCGCAGTTGAACGACCAAGCGCCAGCCGCGAAGCCGTCGAAGCACATGGAATCTCATATAGGAAACCTTACCGGACATTCGGAGGCGGGAGCTAAGTTGTATTATCGCTACTGCTGGGGATGCCATGGAGCGCGCGGAGACGGAAACGGCGAAAACGCTCCGTACATAAACCCCGAGCCAAGAAATTTTGTGGCAGCAATATTCAAGTGCCGGTCCACGCCGACAGGTACGTTGCCGTTGGACAGTGATCTTTACAACTCGCTGATGCGTGGCTTCAACTTCACGAACATGCCGAGTTGGATCGCTCTCAACGCTCAAGATCGTGCCAATCTCGTGGCGTTCATCAAGACATTCTCGGCTCGCTGGGTGACGGAAAAGCCGGGAGACCCGATCCAGATTCCGGCGGAACCGAAGCTGACCGTGGAAAGCATCAAACACGGTGGCGAACTCTTCCAGAAGCTGGAATGCTGGAAGTGCCATGGACAGGAAGGGCGGGGAGACGGACCATCCGCCTCGACGCTCACCGACAGCAACGATCAACCTATACGGCCGTATAATTTCACATCGGACAATCGGTCCAAATGCGGCAAGACGAACCAAGACTTGTATCGCATCTTTATGACCGGTCTTGACGGCACGCCCATGCCATCCTTCGCTGACGTGGTTAAGCCAGGAGATGCGTGGGATCTGGTGCACTACCTTCGTACCTTGCAATACAACAATCCCAGCCCGGAACTGGCGCTGTGGATGAGTACGCCGGAGGGCAAGGCGATTGTGGAAGCAAAGAAAGTGGAAAATACGAACACGGGCTCGGGAGTCCAGCCATAAGAAGAACTCCAAATTTCAGGAGGGTTAGAGCATGGAAACGAAGCAAGTAGTGCTTGCCGGGATCGCGATGCTCGCGGCGTCTGCCGTGGCTATAGCGGGACCGACGCCAGCGGGTGGGACCATCAGCGGCAAGGTGACGTATGAAGGGACGCCTGCCAGGATGAAGCCCATCGACATGTCCAAGGAGCCGTCGTGCGCGAAGATGTACACGACCCCGCAGTTGAATGAAACGGTCGTGACCGGACCGGGGAACACGCTGGAAAACGTGGTGGTCTTTATTTCCGCCGGCGCTCCGGACGATGCTGCGCCATCCACCGCTGCGGTTTTCAACCAAAAAGGATGCCGGTACATTCCCCACGTTCTGGCGTTTCAAGTGAATCAGGAACTGAAAATCGTCAACTCCGACCAGACGTCGCATAACATCCACCCGCTACCGAAATTGAATCGTGAGTGGAACAAATCGCAACCCCCCGGCACGCCGCCCATCAGCGAGAAGTATGACAAGGCCGAGATCTTCCCGGTGAAGTGCAACGTTCATCCCTGGATGCACGGAAATTTTGCGGTGCTGAAGAATTCCCACTACGCTGTGACGGGCGATGGCGGGACCTTCACGCTGCCGAATCTGCCTCCCGGCAAATATACAGTTACGGCGTGGCACGAATCCTATGGTGACCAGTCACAGGAAGTGACCATCACGGGATCGGAAACCAAGCCGGCTAACTTCGTCTTTAAGGCCAAACCCTACTAAGAAGGGTTTGGCTTTTCCGGCGGTTCAGAGGGCTTTTATTAACCAACCACATCAACAAATGTAAGATCGCCCCCGTATTTGGGGCGGAGGCGAGGAGCAATGGGAAAGCTGCTAGCGGTGGTGTTGGTGATTATCGCATTGGCGTCCGCGTATCCGATCGTGACGCACATGTTTCCGTTGCCCGTCGATATTTCCACGCACGGACATGCCATTGACGAACAATTGAACGACACGATGTGGGAAGCGGGCGTCTCGTTCGTTGCCGCGCAGATCGTTCTCGCCATATTTGTGTGGTCATTTACCGGCCGTAAGCCGGGAAGCCCACTGAAGAGCTTTCCAGGCGGCGCGCGTGTTATGGTGATTGGCGCATTCTTGCTGGTCGGCACAGAGATTCTGGCGCTTGGAGTATTGGGACAGAAGGCCTGGGCGAGCGTGTACTTTACGCCGCCGAAGCCGGACGCCATCCAGATTCAGGCGCAGGCGGAACAGTTTGCCTTCTTTTTCCGGTACGCGGGACCGGACGGAAAATTTGGAACCCTGCATCCCGACAAAATTGACGAAGGAAACCAGAACTACTTCGGATTGGACCCGGCCAACGACGTGGACGCGCGCGACGACATCGTGTCTGGCGAACTGGTGGTGCCGGCGAACCGCGAAATCCAATTATTAATGCACGCAAAAGACGTGGGACATTCGTTCTACGTGCGCGAATTGCGCATTCAGCAGGATTTCGTACCGGGGTTGGACTTGTCCGTACATTTCACGGCGACGCAGATCGGCAAATACGAAATCGTGTGTACGCAACTCTGCGGTCTCGGCCACTACAACATGAAGGCATATCTGAACGTGATGTCCGAGCCGGATTACGAGAACTGGCTAAAGCAGCAGGCGAACCAGTAGGGGCAAGTTTTCCGCACGGTGCGAGGAATATTTCGCGGACGGGGCGGAGGTTTC
The DNA here is from genome assembly GCA_963759275.1 of Candidatus Acidiferrales bacterium. GTDB lineage: Bacteria > Acidobacteriota > Terriglobia > Acidiferrales > UBA7541 > Acidiferrum. The sequence continues at coordinate 382,169 of CAVWYZ010000014.1, forward strand.
GGAGCGAGGTGATTCAATGGAAGAGGCTTCGGTTCAACAGGCTCACGTACACGCGCCTCCGGAAGGTTTCATCCGGAAGCACGTATTCAGCCTGGACCACAAAGTCATCGGGAAGCAGTACTACGCTTTGGCGTTGGTGGCCGTGTTCACGGGGATGATTCTGTCCTGGTTGATGCGTATCCACATGGTGTGGCCGAATGCGAAGATTCCCTTGTTGGAGCATCTGTCGAGCGCGGGCGCGCCAGGCGGGATCATTACTCCCGAATATTATCTTTCATTGATGACCATGCACGGGACGTTGATGGTGTTTTTCGTGCTAACCAATGCTCCCTTCGCGGCATTCGGCAATTATTTTCTGCCAATTCAGATTGGGGCGGAAGATATGGCGTTCCCGCGGTTCAACATGATGTCCTTCTGGACCACATTCGTTGCGTGGGTGGTATTGATGCTGGCGTTCGTCATTCCGGATGGACCTCCCATCGCCGGGTGGACCAGCTACGCTCCATTGAGTGCAGTTGGTAAAGATGCGGGACCGGGTATGCAATGGGGCATGAGTTTGTGGGGCTTGTCGATCGCCATATTCTGTATCGGGTCCCTGCTGGGCGCGCTCAATTTCATAGCCACGACGCTGGACTTGCGTGCCAAGGGCATGACATTCATGCGCATGCCGTTGTGTACCTGGGCGTGGTTCATCACGTCGTGCATCGCGTTGCTGGCGTTCGCCGTGCTGCTGCCAGCGTGTATTCTGTTGATCCTCGATCGGCATGCGGGAACAAGCTTTTACATACCCGGGGGATTGGTGATCAGTGACCGCCTGCAACCACATTCGGGAGGCTCACCGCTGTTGTGGCAGCACTTGTTCTGGTTTTTCGGGCACCCGGAAGTGTACATCGCGATTTTGCCGTCGATGGGAATCGTTTCGCACATCCTGGTGAACAGCATGCGCAAGCCGTTGCTGAGCGCCAGGGTGGTGATTTATTCGATGATGTCGATCGGGTTCCTGAGTTACATGGTGTGGGGCCATCACATGTTCCTCAGCGGTATGAACCCAATGTCAGCGTTGGCATTTTCTTTCCCCACGCTGACGATCACGATTCCGGCGACGGTACTGACACTGATCTGGCTGGGCAGTCTGTACGGCTCGAATCTCCAGATCACTTCGGCTTCACTGTTTGCTTTGGGATTCATATCGATGTTCGTTTCGGGAGGCGTGAGCGGATTCTTCCTGGCGCAACCTTCGATTGACATCTACCTGCACGCGACCTATTTCGTAGTCGGTCACTTTCACATGGTGATGGGGGTGGCGTCATTGTTTGGCGTGTTTGCGGGTACGTATTTCTGGTTCCCGAAAATGACCGGGCGCATGATGAGCGAGCCTTTGGGTAAGCTGCATTTCTGGTTCACGTTTGTTGGCGCGTACTGCATCTTCATGCCGTTCCACTATTTGGGACTGATCGGCAATGTGCGGCGTTACCAGTCATTTGTGGACGACTTCATGGCGCCGTATCTGGGCGTGCATAAGTTCATGACGATTGCGGCGCTGATTACCGGGGCGGCTCAATTTATTTTCCTGTTCAATTTGATCTACAGCCGATTTAAAGGCAAGCCGGCCTCCGACAATCCGTGGAACGCCACGTCACTCGAATGGTCCATTCCTTCTCCCCCGCCGTGGAACAACTTCGGTGACCGGCATCCGATCGTGTACCACGACGCCTTTCAGTATGGGGTGAAAGGATCGAAGGGTGATTTTGTGATGCAGGACTCTCCCGAGCAGGTCATACCAGCGAGTGGTGATTAGCCGTGAAGGAGGGCGCGGCGCGGGGTCAGCCATGTCCCTCGCGCCGCGAGAAGAACAGAGGAACACGAAAACATGTCTTCGACAGTAGCATCACCGGTTAGTTCGCAAGCAAACGCACTCCGCCCGCCACAGCGTGCCGCCGCCCCGGCCACGTTGGTGTATGGCCGACAAGAACGGACATCCAGCAGTGGTATCTGGGTGGGTGTGTTTGCCATTACCATGAGCTTCGCGGCATTCACCAGCGCTTTATTTGTTCGCGAAGGCACGATGGACTGGAGCCACCTGGTTCTGCCGCCAGTCCTGTACTTCAACACAGTGCTGCTTTTGGCCAGCAGCGCGACGTTGGAAAGAGCGCGGCGGGCCATGGTGAGCAAAGCGCGCGATCTGGAAGGAACGCGGCAAGCCAGCGCCTGGGTGATGCTTACGCTGCTGTTGGGACTTGCGTTCTGCGCGGGGCAATTGCACGCGTGGCAGGAACTTCGCGCTGAAGGGATTTACCTGGCCACCAATCCAAACAGTTCGTTTTTTTATCTGCTGACGTTTCTTCATGCGCTCCATGTTTTGTTCGGGATCGTTGTGCTGGTGTATCTTGCAGGCCGGTTGATGGCGAGCCACACCACGTTCCGTCGAAGCCTGTTCGATAACACGGCGATTTATTGGCACTTTATGGGAGTGCTCTGGGTTTACCTGCTGTTGCTGTGCCGGATGAAATTGTAGCCGGAAGTCAGGAGAGCGATTGTGAGCGAAACAGAAATGGCGGTGCACGGTCACGGTGCGCTGATGGAGGAATCGCCGTACGCGATCCCCTCGCGCAAGTTCACGATGTGGTTGTTCATCATTTCTGACGCAGTGACCTTTGGCGCATTCTTGATGGCTTACGGCTATCTTCGTGTCGGCACGCCGAATTGGGTGCGGCCGTTTGAATCGGGAAGCGTGATTAACGTGATTATCATGACGGTGGTGCTGATCACCAGCAGCCTGACGATGCTGGGAGCGGTGGACGCTTCTAAGGCAGGAGACAAGGCGAAGGCCATGAGGTTTCTGTATGCGACCATGGGGCTGGGCGCGCTTTTCGCGATTCTGCACATCCGGGAATGGTTTGAGCTGTTTGGGCGGCAAATCAACATTGGGTCTGGATTATTCGGAGAGACGTTTTTCACCATCACGGGGCTGCACTTGCTTCACGTGATCAGTGGCGTAGTCGCATTGCTGGTGGTTGCGACGAAATACTCGAAAGGGAAGTTGACGCCGAGTCATGTGGAAACTACGGGTTTGTACTGGCACTTCGTCGATCTGGTGTGGATGTTCGTGGTGCCGTTGGTGTACTTGACGAATATCGCGCGTTAAGCGTGGAGGAGCAACGATGAGCGCAACTTCGGTTTCGGGAAACGTGATTCGCAAATACCTTCCCGTGTACTTTGTGCTGATAGGCATTTTCCTGGTGGAAGTATTCTTGGCATTTCAGCATTTCTCCACGCCTACGTTGGTGGTGATACTGTTGATCCTGGCGCTATGCAGCGCGTCGCTGGGGCTGATGTATTTTATGCACCTGGCGCAGGAGCGGCGCAGTTTGTTTCTTACGCTGATACCGGCGACGATTTTTGTGCTAATTATGATGAATATGTTTTGGGGCGACAGCGTGAGACTATTACGCTTACGGAGTCCCGGACTGTAGGAGCAGGTGGTTGGCAAATTGAGTGTAGAGCGTATGCGATGAAGAAATTGGCCTATTGGGGCAGCGTGTTGAGTGCGTTCGCGGTGACCTGGCTGCTAGTGCCGAGCGTGGCCCTCGCGCAGGGTTGCGCCCTATGCTACACGCAGGCAGCGGGTTCCGGTTCGCGCATGATCGCGGCGCTGCGCAGCGGGATTCTGATTTTGATGGTTCCACCGATGCTGATCTGCCTGGGAATCACGTGGATGGCCTACAAGAAACGCAACCAGTTCAATGACTACGGCGAAACGAATACGCCGGAAGACTCCGAACCATAGTTTGCCCTGCGATTTGTATTACGAGGGAAACTCTCCATTAAACAAGCCCCATAGCTTTTGCGGCAAAGCTCTACAAGCAGTTATGGGGCCGACACGCGCCCAGATAAATTTCAGGAAGCACCCGCCCCTACGCCGCCCGAGGAGAAGGAATGGGTCGCAGCGGTTTCGTCCTGGTGAATATCAAAGACTTTGTTCATCCCGGTGGCTTGCAGTAGTTCGCTCACCATTTTGCTGAGGTTAGCGAGCTTTAGCTGGCCACCTTGTTTGCGGATGGCCATATGGGAGCGGACGATTTCTCCCATGCCGGAACTATCGACGTAATCGACTTCCTTAAGATTAAGTACGATCTTCTTGGAGCCTGCCGAGACCAAGTTTGCGACTGTCTCTCGCAGTTTCGTCACGCCCTCGCCGAAAGCAATCTTGCCCCTGGCATCGATAACCGTGACGTCGCCTGCCGTTCGCACGCTGGTTTCAGACTTAGATGCTGATGGAACGTGTTTGCCGAGGCCAAGTCTATCAAGCACGCCAGATGCCGCCTGCGCGACTTCCTTGAATTCCGTGCGCACGACAATCACAGAACGGCCTTGATTGAGGACTTCCAGAAGGTGTGCGCCTTCGTCACCCTCTTTTTCGGGAGACGCGGTCTTAGGCGCTCCCGCCTCGGTAGAAATACCCCTGGCAATCGTGCCGCCCGCCTTGGAGCCCAGAAAACCCAGCAGCGCTGCTCCTCCAACCCCCAAAGCGAAAACCTGGCCAAAGCCCGGAATGAGAGCCAGACTGGCGCCCACGACCGCCGCAGTGGTGCCTACCGCACCACCAATGAAGCCTCCGGCGTAGGTCCCCAACTCTTTCCCGAAACTCATGGCTTCACTTTCGGAACGAGTTAAAAAAACGATCGACTCCTCGGGCACATGCTTTTGGAGCAACTCTTTTACAGCTGCTTCAGCATGTTCGCGGGAATCGAATACACCAATGGCAGTTTCCATCGATCCTCCTCTGTACCGGAATCACCAAAACCTACGCGCGTCCCGTCACAGACGCCGCGTACCCCAAAGTTAGCGACGCTGAATCTGTGCCAAAAAGCAGAGTTTGTCAAGGGGAAAGCAGCATTTTTGAAGGATTTTCGCACGTTTTTTGTAGGAATTACACCGGCGCTGACATCAACGGTTTGCAACGTCGCGAGAGCAGGAGCGGAAGCGTAGAGTGGCGGATTCGTTTGACTTGGAGGGAATGGGCCCCATAGCATACGGCTCGACGCGGATGCACTTCTGGCTCCTTCCTTGATGCACTAAATGCCTACACTCGCTCGCAAGCTAACCCTGTGGAACTACTTCGCACTCGGCTTCGGCACGATGATTGGCACGGGCTGGGTGGTGGTAATGGACGACTGGCTGGGCCGAGGCGGGCCGGTCGGCGCCATGCTGGGATTTGCACTTGGGGGCTTGCTGCTGCTGCCGGTGAGCTATGTGTACGGCGAGTGGGTGAAGCGTCTCCCGGATGCATCGGGTGAAGCGGCGTATACCGCGGAGGTGTTTCCGCCGTTCGTCAGCTATGTGACAGGCTGGATCATGTTTCTTGCGTATTTCATCGTGTGCCCGTGGGAGGCGGTGGCCGTGGGGAAACTAGTGGCGTTTCTATTTCCCCGCCTGGATACGTGGGAGCTGTATCGCGTGGGAGGCGAGCCAGTGTTTCTTCCGCGCCTGGCGTTGGGCGTGGCGGTGACGCTCTTTCTGGCGTGGTTGAACTACCGAGGGATTCGCGCGAGCGCCACGTTTCAGAATTGGACGACGACGGCGGTGCTTGGCGTGTTCTTGCTTTTGGTGGTGGTGAGCGGCCACAGCGGAACCGTAATCAACCTGAAGCCCTACTTCAGCCACGCGCCGCTGCTTTCGATTTTGCTGACGCTGCAAATTGTGCCGTATTTCGTTACCGGGTTCGAGTCTGTGCCGAAGGTCGCCGAGGAATCCCATCCAGGATTTCCGCCCCGGAATTTCTTCAAGGCGATTGCGATGGCGCTCCTGGTGGGTGCGGGATTCTATGTGCTTGCCGTCAGAGCTGTGGGCTACATCGCGCCGTGGCAGGGATTGGTGGGCAAACGTTTCGCGACAGCGATCGCATTTGAGCAGGGCACGCACTCGGCGTGGATCGCACGATTGATTCTGGGAATTTCGCTGGTTGGGTTGCTGCAGGTGTTCAACGGAAACTTTGTGGCGGCAACGCGAATGTTATTTGCCTTTGGACGGCGCGGCACGATAGCGGGTGTATTTGGCAGGGTTGATGACAAACACCTGACGCCGGGTGTGGCGATTATCGGTGTCATGGTGGCTACACTGGTGGGATTACTGGTGGGAGACGCGCTACTGGTGCCGGTGACGGAAGTGGGGTCGATGGCTTCGGCGTTTGGATGGCTGGCTGCGTGCGTATCCTTATATATAGTGGAGCGGGGAGCCCGGCCACGAACGATCGCGGCGCTTGGTGCGACCGTGTCTTTGCTCCTGGTGCTGATGAAGTGGCTACCGGGGGTGCCGGGCCATTTCACGGTAGCGGAATGGATTGCGCTGAGTACTTGGCTAGCTCTGGGATTGCTAATGCGCCGGCGGCCTCGGACGGTCTGATGAGTGGGGTCGTGTATACTTTTGGTGCGACTGTCGAACACTGACGAATGCTTCCTTATCTTCATCTTGGTCCGCTGACCATACCGACATTTGGATTAATGGTGGCGCTAGCGCTGATTAGCGCGGCATATATACTGCAGGCCGATTTCGACCGGCGAGGAATGAAGGCCGACGCGTTTTTCATGATCACCGTGGCCGGACTTGCGGGGATCGTCGGCGCGAAGTTGTATCACGTGCTGGAAGAGCCGGACATGTTCTTCGCGAATCCCTGGCCGCTGCTGTTTAGCCGCTATGGATTTGCATGGTTTGGTGGATTTCTCGGTGGATTCGGAACCATGCTGCTGCTTGGTAGGCGAGCGAAATTGCCGCTGCTGCAATTTCTGGATGCCTGTTCTCCAGCGGCTGCGTTTGGCTACGGGATTGGCCGAATCGGGTGCTTTCTTTCCGGAGATGGCGATTACGGCAAGCCGACTACGTTGCCCTGGGGGATGAGTTTCCCAGAAGGCGTAGTGCCTACGATGCAGCGTGTCCATCCCGCTCCGCTCTACGAACTGATCATCTGGTGCGCGATCGGGGCGTTTTTGTGGCACATGGGTACGAAAGCGTTGAAGGGCCCGAAGGCCAAGGGAGAAATTTTCTGCAATTATTTGATCCTTACGGGCGTTGCGCGGTTTCTAGTGGAGATCATTCGGATCAATCCGCCTTGGCTATTCGGCATGTCCAATGCGCAGGTGGCCAGCGTGGCATCTATCCTAGCCGGCGCGGTGCTTCTTTGGCGTATTAAAATCCAGTACCACACGCTGAAAAAAGAGCACCGTATTGTCGAACACATTGTTTCGCACGGAGATGTTCTGCAGCCGGAATATCACCGGCCGACTCTAGAATGTCCGCATCCAGAACGGTGGCATATGTATGACTCGATGAGCGCGGAAGTGGAAGTGTTGGATTTTCTGAAGGCCTTGGTGATCACCATCAAGCCGGAGTTGGTGGTGGAAACCGGCACGTTTTCGGGCTTGAGCACGCTGCGCATCGCCGAAGGATTGAAGCAGAATGGCGTGGGCCGCGTAGTCACCTGCGAGTGGGACAAAAAGGTTTACGACGCGGCGAAGAAACGGTTTACGGAATCCGGGCTGGGCAAATGGATTGAGGCGCGCAATGAGTCGAGCCTGGAGATGAAAGTAGAGGGGCGCATCGACATGCTATTTTGCGATAGCGATGTGCCACTACGCGAGCAGGAAGTCCGCCGGTTCTTGCCGCAGATCAGCCCCTTTGGGTTGATCCTGATGCACGATGCGAGTTCAGCGATGAAGAGCGTGCGCGAAGGCGCGCTGAGGCTCGAAGCCGAAGGTCTCATTTCCGTTCTGCTGCTGCCCACTCCGCGCGGCCTGGTGTTGGCCCAGAAGCGCGAAGGGCGCAGTTAGTCCCGCCCGTTACGGGTTTCTGCACATTACTCGAGCATCTGGCGGAGGACGTATTGCAGGATGCCGCCGTGCCGGTAGTAGGAGACTTCCTCGGGAGTGTCGACGCGGATGCGCGCCTGGAAGGTTTTCACCTTGCCGTCGGTGGCTCTGGCGTGGACGGTGGCTTCTTTGCGCGGAGTCAGAGTAGCAACGCCTTCGATATCGAAGATCTCCTGACCGGTCAGGCCCAGGGTCTCTTTATTCGCGCCGGGGAGAAATTCCAGCGGGAGAACGCCCATGCCCACGAGATTGCTGCGATGGATACGTTCATAGCTTTCCGCGAGAACGGCGCGGATTCCGAGGAGTCGCGTGCCTTTCGCGGCCCAATCGCGTGAAGAACCGGAGCCGTATTCTTTTCCGGCGATAACCACCAGCGGGACACCCTCCTCGCGGTACTTCACCGCGGCGTCGTAGATATACAGTTTTTCGCCGTCGGGAAGATGGATGGTCCAACTGCCTTCGGTACCCGGCGCGAGTTGGTTGCGCAGGCGGATGTTGGCGAAGGTTCCACGCATCATGACTTCATGGTTGCCGCGGCGAGCGCCGTAGGAGTTGAATTCGTGCGGCTTCACGCCGTGGGCGATCAGGTATTTTCCGGCGGGCGAATCGACGGCGATGGACCCGGCGGGAGAAATATGGTCAGTGGTAACGCTGTCGCCGAGGACGGCCAGAACGCGGGCACCGTGAATATCCGCAAGGGCGGCAGGATTCTTGGGCATGTTTTCGAAATAGGGAGGCAGTTTGATGTAGGTGGAGTTGGCGTCCCATTTGTACAGGTCGCCTTCGGGCACTTGCATGCCCTTCCAGTGGGCGTCGCCTTCGAAAACTTCGCTGTATTCTTTGCGGTACTGCTCCGAAGTAACAGATGCGCGCACGGTAGCCTCTACTTCCTGAGGAGTAGGCCAAATCTCGCGCAGAAAAACGGGCTTACCGGCAGGATCGGTGCCTAGTGATTCCGTGGTCAAATCCAAATCCATGCGACCGGCGAGGGCGTAGGCGACGACGAGCGGAGGCGATGCGAGATAATTCGCGCGTACGAGCGGATGCACGCGTCCTTCGAAATTGCGATTGCCGCTGAGCACGGCGACCGCGACCATGTTGTTTTCTTTAATGGCCGCGCCAATGGCATCGGGCAGTGGCCCGCTGTTGCCGATACAGGTCGTGCAGCCATAGCCGACCAGATGGAATTTCAGCTTTTCGAGATAACCCATGAGTCCGGAGGCTTGCAGATAATCGGTAACGACCTTCGAACCAGGGGCCAGGCTGGTCTTCACCCATGGTTTCACTCGCAAGCCGCGATCGACTGCTTTTTTGGCAAGCAGGCCTGCCCCCAACATGAGCGACGGGTTCGACGTGTTGGTGCAACTGGTGATGGCGGCGATCACCACGGCGCCGCTGGAAAGCTGGAAAGCGTCGCCGTTATTTTTGACCGGGACTTCCTTGGGCGTCGCGCCTTCAACGACTTTCTTGAACGAGGATTTCGCGTTCTTGAGAGCCACGCGATCCTGGGGACGCTTCGGTCCCGCGACGGTGGGCTCGACACTAGCGAGATCGAGTTCCAACTTGTCGCTGAACTGAGGTTCTGGTGTGACATCGGTGCGGAAGAGCGACTGTTCCTTGCAATAAGCTTCGACCAATGCGATTTGTTCATGGCCGCGCGCAGTGAATCGTAGATAGGCAAGAGTTTCGTCGTCGACCGGAAAGAAGCCCATCGTGGCGCCATACTCGGGAGCCATGTTCGCGATCGTTGCCCGGTCGGGAACGCTCAAGGTGGAGAGGCCGGAGCCATAGAACTCCACGAATTTTCCGACGACGCCTTTTTTCCGAAGCATTTCGGTTACGGTCAGAACTAGGTCCGTGGCGGTGGAACCTTCCGGCAAACGTCCGTGGAGTTTGAAGCCGACAACCTCCGGCACCAGCATGGAGAGCGGCTGGCCGAGCATCGCTGCTTCTGCTTCAATGCCGCCGACGCCCCAGCCAAACACGCCGAGAGAGTTCACCATGGTGGTGTGGGAGTCCGTACCGACTAACGAATCGGGATAGGCTTCGAGACGGTTGCCGTTGGGCATGGAACAAACCACGCGGGCAAGGTATTCGATGTTGACCTGATGACAGATGCCGGTGTCTGGAGGAACGACCTTGAAGTTGCGGAAGGCGTTCTGGCCCCAGCGGAGGAATTGGTAGCGCTCGATGTTGCGCTGGAATTCAAGTTCGGCATTCAGGCCAAAGGAATCGAGCTTGCCGAAACTGTCGACCTGAACAGAGTGATCGATCACCAATTCCGCGGGGAAAAGCGGATTAATGCGCTTCGGATTGCCGCCAAGCTTCTGCATGGCTTCGCGCATAGTGGCCAGATCGACGACTGCGGGTACGCCGGTAAAGTCTTGCAAAAGCACACGCGCGGGCATGAACGCGGTCTCTTTTTGCGGTCCGTTCGGCGTCCACTTCGAAAGCGCACGAATGTCGTCGGCGTGAACGAAGCGGCCGTCTTCACAGCGCAGAAGATTTTCCAGGAGGATGCGGAGAGAGAAGGGAAGAGCGGCGATGGAGCCCAGGCCTTGCTGTTCCAATTTTTCCAGGCGATAAATTTCGAAGGTTTGTGCGCCGACATTGAGCTTATCGCGCGTGTTGAACGAGTTTGCTGCGGAAATAGGCATTCTCTACTTCCTTTCGGGGATTGATGGACTTCTATGATAACCGAAATCGACGGTGCAAGCAGGGGCGGTATAATGTGCATCGTGAAGATTGTTCTGATTACGACGTACGAATTGGGGCGGCAACCGTTCGGATTGGCGTCACCCGCGGCTTGGCTGCGCAAACGCGGGCACGCGGTTACGTGCATGGATTTGTCGCGAGAAGCACTGAGCGAAGAAGCAGTGCGCGAGGCAGGCTTGATCGCGTTTTACGTTCCGATGCACACCGCCACGCGTCTGACTGTAGAGCTGCTGGAATCTGTTCGAAAGATGAATCCTACGGCGCATCTATGCGCTTATGGACTCTACGCTTCGCTCTCCGCGGAAATTCTGCGCGCACATGGAATCGGCAGTTTGTTGGGCGGCGAGTTCGAGCAGGCGCTTGTGGACTTGGCCGAGCATCTCTCCGGACTGTCTGCGACACCGCACATCCATCCGCTGGATTCGAATGTGTCGATAAGTCGATTACGCTTTCAGGTACCCGACCGCGCGGGACTGCCGCCGCTGCGCGAGTATGCGCATCTGATACTGCCTTCGGGCGAACATCGTGTAGTGGGCTATACGGAAGCTAGCCGCGGCTGCAAGCATCTCTGCCGGCATTGTCCGGTAGTGCCCGTCTACGAAGGAGTGTTCCGCATCGTGGAACGCGAGGTGGTGCTAGCGGATATTCGGCAGCAGGTTGCATCTGGGGCACAGCACATTACGTTCGGCGATCCCGATTTTTTCAATGGTGTGGGGCATGCCATGCCGTTGGTAGAAGCGTTGCATCGGGAATTTCCGGAGCTGACCTATGACGCCACGATTAAGGTAGAGCATCTTTTGCAGAATGCAGAACTGCTGGCCACGTTGCGTGCCACTGGCTGTTTGTTCATTACATCCGCGGTGGAATCGCTGGATGATTCCGTTTTGCTGAAATTGGAGAAGGGGCACACGAGCGCCGATTTTTTCCGGTCCGTCGAACTATGCCGCCGCGCGGGCATCATCCTGCAGCCGACATTTATTCCGTTTACTCCTTGGACGACGTTCGAGCAACTGCTGGATTTGTTTGAGCAGATCCAACGGTTGGATATGGTGGAAACGGTGGGACCAATTCAATTGGCGATCCGGTTGCTGATTCCGGCGGAATCGCGATTACTGGAGTTGCCAGAAATCCGCGGAATTGTGGGCGCGTTTGATGCGAAGGCGCTGGTGTATCCGTGGAAGAGCGAGAATTCAGCGATAGACCGACTGTGCGAGGAGTTGCAGGACATCGTGGCTGCCGGTGAGAAGCTGAAGCGCGGGCGGTCGGCAACATTCGAGGAAATGTGGCAAGCAGTGGGCCGGGCGGTGGACCGCGATTTTGAATTGCCGGGACAACCCGTGTTGCCGTCGCGTGCCACTGTGCCGTACTTGAATGAGCCCTGGTATTGTTGAGCGGAACCCTCGCGGGACCAGTTGGTCCCCATCGCCAGAACCAAGGAAAAACTTCGCCAGGCGGAGACATTTTTGTAGAACTGCAGCGACTAATGCAATGACGCAAAAAAAAAGAATCCTGTTGTTTGCCACGAAGCTCGGCTATCAGACGCGCTCGTTTCAGGACGCCGCGGACAAACTGGGCGTGGAGATTGCCTACGTGACGGACCGGTGCGGACGCCTGGACGATCCGTGGAACGATGAAGCGTTGGCCGTACATTTTGAAGTGCCGGAGGGCGCCGCCGGACGCGTGCTGGAGGCACAGCGAGGTCTAGCCGTGGACGGAGTATTGGCGGTGGGCGATCGCCCGACAATCGCGGCGGCGCACGTGGCGCGCGGATTGGGTCTGGCGCACAATCATCCGGCCAGCATGGAAGCATGTCGCAGCAAGATGCGCATGCGCGAAGCGTTGCGGGATGCGGGCGTGCCGGTGCCGTGGTTTCGCAGTGTGAAACTACAGCCACTGCCAGAGCCGTCACTGCTCGGGGTTCGCTATCCCTGCGTATTGAAACCGCTGTCGCTTTCCGCAAGCCAGGGCGTGGTGCGCGCGAATAATCGCGAAGAGTTTTTGGCGGGAGCGGCACGATTAAAACGGCTGCTGGATTCGGCAGAAGTTCGTGCGACTCGTGAACCGCATCTCGACGAAATGCTGGTGGAAGGCTACCTCGAGGGCAAGGAAGTAGCGGTGGAAGCGCTGCTGACCGCCGGTGAGTTGCGAGTGCTGGCGATCTTCGATAAGCCGGATCCCCTGGAAGGCCCGTACTTTGAGGAGTCCATTTATGTGACTCCGTCGCGGCTTGCGCCGGAGGAACAGCGCGCTATCGCGGCGAGCCTATTGAGGGCGGTGCGCGCGATTGGATTGTCGCACGGGCCAGTACACGCCGAATTCCGGATAAATACAGCGGGCGCTTGGCCGATCGAAGTTGCCGCGCGGCCGATCGGCGGGTTGTGCGCGCGAGCACTCCGTTTCGTATTGCCTGGAGAAGACGAGCCGATCGGGTTAGAGGAGCTTTTATTGAGGCATGCTTTGGAACTGCCGGGCAGCGACGCGCGGCGCGAGGCCGACGCGTCTGGCGTGATGATGATTCCTGTGCCCCGCAGTGGGATTCTGGAAAAAGTAGATGGAGTGGAGGAGGCCATCGCCACGCCGGGAATCAGCGGTCTGGAAATTACGGCGCGGCTGCATGATTTCATTGCCGCGTGGCCGGAAGGAGCCAGTTACCTGGGATTTCTGTTTGCGCGGGGCGCGACGGCGGAAGTTACGGAGAAAGCGCTACGACAGGCGCACGGCAAATTGCGATTTACATTGACGGCGCGATTGCCTGTGGAACATCCGCTAAGTCACACTGTGCCGCCGGCCGATTGCGCATAGCTAAACTGTTGGCGCCGTTTTTACGAGGTGACTAGCCCTTCGCTTTCGGCGGAACGTACCCTTCAGGAAGTTTGGCGCCTTCGCCAAAGAAGAACTGCTCCATTTGTTCTTCCATGATTTTTTGGGAATTCGGATCCAGAGGGTTGAGGCGGTACTCGTTCATGACCATCTTGGAATATTCCAGCCAGAGTTTCCAGGCGTCCTTCGAAACATTTTCGTAAACACGTTTGCCGAGTTCGCCTTTCCAGGGGACACGGTCGAGCCCGGGCAGTTCCTTATCGAACTTCACGCAATGCACCATGCGCGTACCCGGTTTTACTGGTTCACTGACGGATGGTGTTGGATCACACGAGTCGTTGGCCATGCATTCCTCCCCGGAAACATTCATTGTCCGTCAGCCACCGGCGGCTTGCAATAGATGCCGGGAATAACTGGGATATCGATCGAAAGGGTGGTCCGAGGCAAATCATCGATTCGGGTAAGCTCTGGACGGGGGCAAATTGAACGTTTTTTTCCTTCCGTCATGGCCGTTAATCTGATATTCGTCGGGGTCTCGCGGAGGTCGGATTGTGGCAGAAATAAAGAACGTTTTTTGGGACATTGGTGGGGTGATCCTGACGAATGGGTGGGATCATGATTCCCGGATGGAAGCGGCTCAGATGTTCGGGCTGGACTGGGAAGAGTTTCGAGAGCGCCACGATCTGTCGTTTCCCGCGTTCGATGCCGGGCAGATCACGCTGAACCAATACCTTGACCGGACGTTGTTTTACCGGCCCCGGACGTTTACCAGAGAAGAGTTTACGGCGTTTATGTTTGCCCAGTCGAAGGAATATCCGGAGACCAGGGCCGTGCTCACGGATGTGGCGCGCAGCGGCAAATATTATGTGGCCTCCATCAACAACGAGCCCCGCGAACTGAATCAGTATCGTATTGAAGCGTTTGGTCTCCGCAAGGAGTTCCAGGCGTTCTTCAGTTCCTGTTATCTGGGCGCGCGCAAGCCGGAAGACACCATTTACCGAATCGCGCTAGAGGTGACACAGCGCGCAGCGGAGGACTCCGTCTTCATTGACGACCGCACCCTTAATCTAGAAAATCCGCGCAGGCTTGGGATGCACGTGGTCCACCATCAGAATGCCAAGCAGTTACGGAGTGACCTGAAAGAGCTTGGGATTGAGGTATAGTTCTGAAGCGGTTGGGCATCAAATCCTTGCTTTTGAATCTCCCGGAGGGAAGCCATGGCTGAAGAAACCGCGCGACGCGCATCGATTTACGCGGGAGCGAGCGAGCCCTGCGCGATCGTACTGTTTGGAGCCTCGGGTGACCTTGCCAAACGCAAGGTTATTCCCGCCATGTACGACCTGGCACAGCACAACTCGTTGGGGGAACGTTACGCGATCATGGGATTTGCGCGCACGCCGATGACGGACGAGTCGTTTCGGGGCACCATCGGCGAAGCGGCGAAAACCATTTCCGAGGTTGGGCCGATCGAACCTGCCAAGTGGGACGCGTTTGCATCGAACCTCTATTATTCCCCAGGCGATTACGGGGACCCTGAGTCTTATAAAAAGCTGGCCAAGCGGCTGGACGAACTGGATGCCGAAAAGAATCTGGGCGGGAACCGGCTGTTCTATCTTTCCACACCGCCCGAAGTTTACCAGGACATCGTTGAGCATTTGGGACAAGCGGGATTGGCTCGGCCAGCGACGCCGGGTTCGTGGGTGCGCATCATTATCGAAAAGCCCTTCGGGCGCGACCTGGCTTCCGCCAAAGAACTCAACAAGATTGTGCTGAGCGTTTTTGAAGAGAAGCAGGTCTATCGAATTGACCACTACCTGGGCAAGGATACGGTGCAAAACCTGTTGGTGTTGCGCTTCGGCAATGGCATTTTCGAGCCGCTCTGGAACCGCAATTATGTGGACCACGTGCAGATCACGGCGTCCGAGACGTTGGGAGTGGAACGCCGCGGCGGCTTCTATGAGACCGCGGGCGCTTTGCGCGACATGATCCAGAGCCACGTCCTGCAACTCACGTCTCTGGTTTCCGTGGAGCCGCCGGCGTCGTTCGATGCGAATGCCGTGCGCAACGAAAAGCTAAAGGTGTTGCAGTCCATTCGGCCATTCAATCTGGAGATGGTGGCGCAATCTGTGATCAGGGGGCAGTACGCTCCTGCAAAACTTGGCGACAAGACGGTGGAGGGCTACCGCGATGAGCCGCATGTGAGCCCGACCTCGCGTACCGAAACGTTCGTGGCCATGCGGGTGTTGATCGATAACTGGCGGTGGGCCGGAGTGCCCTTCTATCTACGCACCGGGAAACGCTTGGCGAAGCGAACAACAGAGATCATGATCCAATTCAAGAAGGCGCCACACATTGTTTTTCGGGAACAGAACGTGCAGGCGAACCGGTTGGTGTTAAATATCCAGCCCGCGGAGGGAATCTGCATTTCCTTCGGCGCAAAAAAGCCCGGGACCGAAATGAACATCGGCAATGTGGCCATGGATTTTAACTATATCAAGGCGTTTGGAAACGGTTCCCGCAGCGCTTATGCCACGCTACTGAACGATTGCCTCCGGGGCGACGCGACACTGTTTGATCGCGGCGATTCGGTGGAGGCGGCGTGGTCTTTGGTGGACCCGATCCTGGATGTTTGGAGCGCGGCCAAGACCGCGACCGTGCCGGAATACCCTTCCGGTAGTTGGGGCCCGAAAGAATCGGATCAGTTACTCGAAAGAGACAACAGACAGTGGTATAACCCTTAAAACGGTTTAATATAAGGGTTATAGGGTTTCGGGTCGGGAGGCACGGTGATTCTCGCAGGGGACGTCGGCGGTACAAAATGCAACCTGGCGCTATTTGCGGAAAAGAACGGCAAGCTGGAATTTGTATTTCGTGAACGGTTCGCCAGCAAGGAATTCGCACAATTCGATTTGATTATCCGGGAGTTTTCACGCCGGGCCTCACCACATCTTAACGGCAGCAAAATCGAGGCAGCAGGATTTGGCGTGGCCGGGCCAGTGATCAACAACCGCATTCACGCCACGAACCTGCCGTGGGTTGTTGACGCGGATAACCTCGCCGGGGACGTTGGTGTGAAGTCGGTGGTGCTGGTGAACGACCTCGGGGCCACGGGACACAGTTTGCAGCATCTTCCACCGGAAGATTTCTGCGTATTAAATGCGGGAACGCCACTGGCGGGGGCTTCGCGGGCGTTATTGGCTGCGGGTACCGGGTTGGGTGAAGGCATTTTGTTCTGGGACGGGAATCGCTACAAGGTAGTGCCGAGCGAAGGCGGGCACTCTGATTTTTCGCCGCGTACCGATCAGCAGATTGAGCTGCTGAAATTCATGCGCCATCGCTATCCGCAGGTGAGCTGGGAGTTGATACTCTCTGGCCGCGGCTTTCGCACACTACACGAATTCATTGCTCCCAGCGTGAAGCATCCCATCTTCGAGGACCCGGACGCCGACCCGGCCCCCTTCATCACCAAGAGCGGTCTGGATCACTCTTGCCCCGTTTGCGTGGAAACGCTGGAACTGTGGACCAACATTTATGGCGCGGAGGCTGGCAATCTGGCGCTCAAGGTACTGGCGTTGGGCGGCGTCTACGTCGCCGGTGGCATCGCCGTGAAAATCCTGCCGAAAATGAAAGACGGGACATTTTTTAACGCGTTCAAGGATAAATGGCATTTCGAGAACATGCTTCTGGATGTTCCGGTGTCGATCGTCTTGAATGAGTCTGCGCCCCTGATTGGCGCGGCGTACGAGGCGTACGCATCGATCAAATAGGCTCCTAGCACAACAGCATCTCATCACTCCACCTTGACAGGGCGTTGTTTTGGGTACATACTATGACTAGTCTGACTAGTCATAGTAGGGAACAATGGCAGATCCACAGCAGAAACCCCAAAAAAGAAAAATCGCCCGAGCCCCCTGGCAGGTGCAGACCGCTAAAGCGCGTTTCAGCGAACTTTTTCGGCGTGCACGGACGGAGGGACCCCAGATCATCACTCGGCAAGGGACAGAGGCTGTGGTGATGATCTCCCACGAAAGCTATGACCAGCTCGTGAGCAAGCCGCATCGCCCAAAAAGTCTCGTACAGTTTTTCCGGGAATCTCCGCTGATGGGTGTCGAACTTGACCTCGAACGCGCAAAGGACAAAGAGCGCGAAATTCAGATATGAGCGGATACCTACTGGACACGAATTGCATCTCCGAACTTGTCCGACTCAAACCTGAGCCAAGCGTTTTGGAGTGGATCGAAGCCGCAGATGAGAGTTTGCTTTACCTCAGCGTGCTGACGTTAGGTGAGATTCGGAAAGGTGTTGCCGGACTGCCTCAGGGCAAGCGAAGGACGCGACTGGAAACTTGGCTTGAAGTCGAACTCCGAGAGCGGTTCGCCAGCAGGATACTGGAGATCGACGAGGGCGTTGCGGACAGATGGGGACTCCTTGCCGCTACCGCGAAAAAGCACGGTAAGACAATATCTGCTATTGACGGACTTCTGGCTGCGACGGCACTTCATTACAATCTGACGATTGTTTCGCGTAACGTCAGCGATTTTGTGGACGTGCAGGTGCAAGTGTTAAGTCCATGGAATAGCTAACGGCGCGACACTAATCCCGCTCATTTTTGGTAAACTGACACCTCTGATTTGCGGCCGGAATGGCCGCTATCCTTCATATGGCAAGACCTGCCACTTGCGCCGAGCGAGTGGAGGCATGGAGCCGCGCATGAGCAGTACAGCAACCACACCTGTTACAGAAATTCCTAATTATTTGGGGGGGGCGTGGCAAAAATCGTCCGCCACCGAATTTGTGGATGTGACCAATCCCGCGTCGGGCGAACTGATCGCGCGGACGCCGCTGTCTTCGAAGGCCGAGGTTGACACTGTGGTGCAAGCCGCGGCTGCGGCGTTTCCCGCGTGGCGGCGTACGCCGGCAGGGGAACGCATCCAGTATCTGTTCAAGCTGAAGGTTCTGCTGGAAGAGCACATCGATGAGTTGTCGCGCTTGATCACCCTTGAAAACGGGAAAACGTTTGGCGAGGCCAAGGCGGAATTGCGGCGCGGCATCGAGAATGTGGAAGTGGCCTGTGGCATTCCCATGATGATGCAGGGCTACAACCTGGAGGATATTACTCCCGGAGTGGACGAGACGTTAATCCGGCAGCCCTTGGGAGTAGTGGCGGCGATCGTGCCGTTCAATTTTCCGGCGATGATTCCGTTCTGGTTCTTGCCATACGCGATTGCGTGCGGAAACACGTTTGTGTTGAAGCCGAGCGAGCGTGTGCCGGTAACGGTACGGCGGCTGGTCGAGTTGGTGGAAAAGACGGGAATTCCCAAGGGTGTAGTCAATATAGTGAACGGCGGGAAAGAAGTAGTCGATGCGTTGTGCGACCATCCCGCGGTGCGAGCGATCAGTTTTGTGGGTTCCACGCCGGTAGCGAAGCATGTTTACGAGCGGTCGGCGGCGGCAGGGAAGCGCATGCAGTGCCAGGGCGGCGCCAAGAATCATGTGATTGTGTTGCCGGATGCGGATATGGATTTGGCCAAGCAAATCATCAGTGATTCAGCGTTTGGTTGTGCCGGACAGCGCTGCCTGGCGGTGTCTGTGGCGGTGACGATTGGCGAGGCACAGAAGACTTTTCGCGATGCCATTGCCGAAGCCGCGTCGTCGATTAAGGTGGGATTCGGGCTGGACCAGGGTGTGCAGATGGGCCCGGTCATATCGAAAGAGAGCAAATCGCGCGTGGAGTCGTTGATTGGCACGGGCGTGGGCGATGGGGCAAAGGCTGTGGTGGACGGCCGCAATACCAAGGTGGCCGGACACGACAACGGCAATTTCCTGAAGCCGACAATTCTGGATGGCGTCCCCGCTTCCAGTTCTCTGGCGAACACGGAGATTTTTGGGCCGGTGCTGAGCCTGATTCACGCGAACAGCATCGACGAAGCGATTGAGTTCGTTCGCAAGAGCCCCTACGGTAACCAGGCGTCGTTGTTTACCACCAACGGCGCTTCGGCGCGCAAATTCCGCTACGAAGCACCTGCTGGCAATATTGGGATCAATATCGGTGTAGCTGCGCCGATGGCGTATTTTCCGTTTAGCGGCTGGAAGGAAAGCTTCTTCGGGATCCTACACGCGCAGGGGAAAGACGCGGTGGAGTTTTACACCGAATCGAAAATCGTAGTGGAGCGGTGGTCGCGCCAGGAAACGCGGAAATTCTAAAAGCACCTGACAGCCGATAGTCTACAGCCAATAGCCAGAGGAACGAGCGTCTCCGCGCACGCCAGTTGGCGGAGCCGGCGCTATTGGCTGCTAGCTGGCGACTCTGTTAACTTCTTGCCATGACTGACAATCCTGTTCGCGTCGATGTGAATCCGCAACTGGAATGCGCGGAGACACTGGCTTCCCGGTTTTATACCGAGCCGTCGGTCCTGGCGCTGGAGAAAGAGAAGATTTTTCTGCGGACCTGGCAGTTGGTGGGAACGCTGAGCCAGCCTTGCGGGGAAGTGAACGGCACCAAGCGGACGATCGCCGACCCGGAATCGTATTTCACAATGGATTTGGCCGGTGAGCCGGTCGTGGTGGTGCGCGATGCAGCGGGGAAGTTGCGGGCGTTCAGTAATGTATGCCGGCATCGGGCAGGACCCATCGCAGAAGGCGCGGGTTGCCGAAAAGTGTTGAATTGCGCGTATCACGGTTGGACATATGCGCTGGATGGCCGGTTAATCGGTACGCCGGAAGTGGATGGCATGGAGTTTTTCGATCGCTCGACCATGGGCATG
The DNA here is from genome assembly GCA_963759275.1 of Candidatus Acidiferrales bacterium. Classification (GTDB taxonomy): domain Bacteria; phylum Acidobacteriota; class Terriglobia; order Acidiferrales; family UBA7541; genus Acidiferrum. Next base: position 402,330 of record CAVWYZ010000014.1, read on the forward strand.
GTCCCGCTCCGCTGCGAAACGTGGGAACAGTTCATTTTTGTGAATTTCGCGGCGCAGGGACCAACGCTCGGCGAACATCTGGGAAACATCCCAGAGTTAGCCCGGGAATTTCCGTTCGCGGGAGTGGCACTCACCGAACGGCGCGAATACATCGTGAACTGTAATTGGAAGGTGTACGTCGACAATTATCTGGAGGGCTACCACATTCCGATTGTGCATCCCGGTTTAATGAAGGAAATTGATTATCCGCGATACCGTTGCGAAACGTTTCGCTATCATTCGCGGCAAGTTGGACCCGTCAAGGAACTAAAGCCCTCCGATACCCATGATCGCGTATATCCACCGGGCGTTGGCTTGAAGGAAGCGCTTTACTTCTGGATATTTCCGAACATGATGCTGAATTTCTATCCGGACAATGTGCAGACGAATCTGATCGTGCCGCTTTCGCGAGATAAGACCTTAGTGATTTTCGAATGGTACTTTCACGACGCGCATTCTGAGAGGACGCGGGCACGCGCAGCCAAGGCGATCGCGTTCAGCGATGTGGTGCAGCAAGAGGATACGCATATCTGCGAAGCGGTGCAGCGTGGGCTACAGTCTGCCACCTACGATCGCGGGCGTTATTCCGTGAAGCGTGAGAACGGCGTGCACCATTTTCATATGCTGCTCAGCGAATTCTTGGGCCGTTAAGCCTTCCTACTCCGTTATAATCGGCGTCGTTTGTTGTGTATCCGGACTATCTGAAGAGCTCGTGTCTCGGAGGTTTTGCCATGCGTTTTATTGGAAGGAGCGTTTCGTCTTCGCGCCTGCGCGGCCGAAGGCGAATAGATTTCCTGCAGCTGGTTGCTGTGTTCGTCTTGTGCGTCCCCACGTTCGCCGCGGACAAGCTCACTGCGCCGCAATTGACGGAACTGGCCGCTTCCCGTAGTCCAGAGCTGGGGCCAGCCGTCCGGAGCAGCATGGACGCAAAGGAATTAAAAAATGGCACAGCTTGGCTCGGCCACGGACCACAGTTTTTCTTTGCCATCGAAGCGGCTTCGCAGCCGTCGCTGGTGATCGACGATGGCCCCGCGCAGCCGATGCAGCAACTTGCCGACTCCGGCCTGTGGTACGCGTCTGCCCGCATCGAGGCGCTGGGTAAATTGCATTTCTTCTATTACCTGATCGAGGGAGCCAAGTTCGGCGGCGACCTGAACCTTCCTGCATTCTCCGCGGATTCTTACCAACAGCCGGGAGTTCCCGCGGGAGTGCTATCTGAAAGGTTCGATCATGTCAGCAAGATTTACGACGGAATGAAGAGCAACTATTGGATTTACGTCCCGGCGCAGTATGACCCAAAGACGCCGGCGGCGCTCATGTTCTTTCAAGATGGCGAGTGGTACCTCGAGCGCAACGGAGGAAACCCGGCACTCAACGTGATCGATAACCTGATCGCGCAAAAGAAAATCCCGGTGATGATCTGCGTGTTCATTAATCCTGGCGATATCAGCGGTTCGGAAAGCACGCCTACTTACAATTTTGTGAAAGCGTATTCGGAAAAATGGAAGCGATCCCTGAAGGATTCCATGCGCAGCACACTGTACGACACGGTGAGTGAGCGCTACGCGCGTTACCTTCGCGACGAGATTCTCCCCGAGGTTGCAGGCAAATACAACATTCGTAAGGATCCGTACAGCCGCGCGATCACTGGGCTGTCGTCCGGCGGTATCTGTGCGTTCAACGTGGCATGGCAGACGCCAGACCAGTTCAGCCGCGTCATTTCCTGGATTGGTAGTTTCGAGGGCATACAGTGGAAGGAAGATCCCGCAATTCCCGACGGCGGCCAGGATTATCCCGATAAAATCCTGCGCGAGCCGAAACGAAACATCCGCGTGTGGTTGCAGGATGGTTCGGAAGATTTGGATTTACGTTACGGCAATTGGCCCTTTGCGAACCTTCGCATGGCCAATGCGCTGAAATTCCAAGCATACGATTTCCACTTCAGCTTTGGTGGTGGGACGCACAACGCCGCACACGGCGCGGCGGAGTTTCCGGAAGAAATGATTTGGCTATGGCGCGGGTACGACCCAAGCAAATCAGCGCAAACGTACGAGATGGATCCTTCCGAGAAATCGGCTCAACCGTTTCGCGTAAAGACGCTGAATCGTCCGATTTAGAACGGCCCAAGACCGTCCGCCAGTTCTTGCCGAGTTTTTAGGATTACGGATGAGCCGGCGCCGGCGTCGGAGCTGGCGTGGTGGCTGGTTTGTTGAAGTCGAAATTCACTTTGGGCGTCTGGCGCGCGCCTTCTTCGGTCTTGAAGTAAGCATCGTTGCGCGTGAATCCGGCAAAGCTGGCAACGAGACTGTTCGGGAACAGCGAGATGTAGGTGTTGTAGTCCTGAATCGAATCGTTATAACGTTTGCGCTCCACCGCGATGCGATTTTCCGTGCCCGCCAGTTCGTCTTGCAGGCGCATGAAATTTTCGTTGGATTTCAATTGCGGATAATTCTCGACGATCACCAGCAATCGGCTCAGTGCAGAATCTAATTGTCCGTTCGCGGCAATCTTATCGGTAGGTGTCTTTGCACCTACCAAGGCGGCCCGGGCCGCGGCAATGTCGCCAAACACGGTTTGTTCCTGAACGGCATAGCCCTTCACGGTTTGCACCAGGTTGGGGATCAGGTCCGCGCGTCGTTGCAACACCACGTCAACTTGGGCCCACGCGGCATTCACCGCCTCGCGCTTGATGGCCATCTGATTACGTCGGCTGACATAAGCCGAGCCCAGCACAAACGCCAAAATCAATAGCACTACCAGAATTACGATTCCCGCTTTCATATCCACCTCGATCGATAGAGTTTCGAAACTCTACTGCTGTGCAACCCGTTTCCATTCCTTTTTCGGCACCAGGCGGTCCAGCGCGTTGATTACTTTTTCCAGCGCATGGATGTACCGGTCATACACGACGAAGGAATCTTCCGTCAGGGCCTCACCTTCATGAAAATCGTAGGCCGCCTGGAATCCTGCGGCTTCCGCCCCAGTGACTTCGGCAAGCCGGCTAAACAGGACCGGCGCCTCGGCAGGAGGTTCTTCACCAAAGGCCAATAAAGTATGGCGAAGCAACGTCATTGCGCCCGAAGCAGTTTTCTTCAGGATCGTACGATATTCCATTTCATTTTTTCCGGCATGCAAAACGTGCTGGCGCAATCGCACCAGAAGCAGGCGCAGATCGCGTTCGACCTGGACACGGTGCAGATTCATAGGAATTTCCAGGTCCGCAACAGGATCGTTACCGAACAGCACTTTGTGCGCGCGTTTGATATCGAGGCTCTCGATGGGGAAGACGTCGGTGGAGCTTTGTAATTCCTCCGTGAGAAAAAAAAGTGGAGTGGGTTCTTTTTCTTCGGTGGTCCACCAGAGGACCACGGGAGCGAGTAATTGCAATTCCGTGACATCGATCGTCACAAGCGTGCACAGCACGTTCAGATCAGAGGTTCCCGGCCGAAACGTGCCGCTGGCGGCAGATCCATACAGGACGACGGATTCCAGATTCTTGCCCGCTGCTTCTTTCAACCGGCTGACAAGTTCTCCCAACTTTGTTTCCATGATTTACACCTACGCTCGATTTTGAAAATTCGTTACCAGCCGCCACTTGCTCCCCCACCACCGCTCGATCCGCCCCCGAATCCGCCAAAGCCGCCGCCCCCGCCGCCCCAGCCCCCGCCGCCGCTCCAGCCTCCGCGGCTTCCGCCCCAACCGCCGCCAATCATCGGGCCGACCCACCAACCACTGCCCATGCCACCGCCACGCCGGTTGATATTACTGCCAGAACCCCCGGAACGGGATAGTAGAAAAATCAGCAGGATGATCCCCAGGAGAATCCAGATGCCCATGCCGCCGGAATCGTCTTGCTTTGGAGCCGGACGCAACTGCGGCGCGCCAGTGAGTGTAACGCCTTTATCGTCCGCGACGTATTTCGCCAGTTGCCATGCCGCGGCGGTAATGCCGCTGCTGTAATCCCCCTGCCGGAAGTAGGGGGCCATGAGCCGGCCAGCATCCCCCGCGCGGGCGTCGTTAATGACGGGTTCCAAGCCGTAGCCGACCTCGACGCGATAGCGCCGATCGTTTGGCGCAATCAGCAAGAGAACGCCGCTGTCGTCTTTCTTTGGGCCCACTCCGAGTTGCTTGTAGAGATCCGCGGCGTAAGGGTCGATCTCGTTGCCGTCCAGGGACTTCACAGTGACGATGGCCATTTGTGCGCCGGTTTTTTGCTGGAGTTCGGTACACAGGGCTTCCAGTTGCGTTTTCGTCTGCGCGTTGATGATCCCAGCGCGATCGGTAACGTAGCCGGTTGGTTTGAAGTTCTTGAAATCGTCTGCCCGGGTGATGGCGCTCACGGCTAGTACGAGCCCGATGAGGCACGACGCCAAACCAGTTATGCGGAGTTTCATGGAATCCGTGTGAGCCTAAGGAAGTTCGCCACTTTTATATACGCCGAAAATGCCAAGATAATTTCGGAACCTCGGAGCGAAAAAGGCTGGCCAATGCGGGCAACCACGCAGCCTCTGCGCGGATTCTCTCACAAAAGTGGCGCGAAAATCCCCATGGAATTTTTCACGCCCTGATTGTACCCAGAGTCTTTTGATGGTGCTGCTGTGTGTGACGCGCTCCATATTTTAAGTGGTGGCCCCCGATTCTCTACGAGTGTCTTGGGTCATTGACCACGCCATCAACGAATCATACTCTGTAAGCGAAATGGACGATTCCGCGCCCTACCAACTTTCGCGTCATTGGAGTGCTCTGCCGCGTCCCGTGCATGTCGGGCTCGCCGTAATTCTCTGCGCATTGACCACATTGTTTGCGCTGATTTGGATGTACGACCGGCGACATCCGAACCCCCATACCGTTGAGATCGGCTTCAATGCGAACCGCGCAACATTCTACGACCCAGCAACCTCCTCGATCCCGATCTACAGTGTGAGTCGAGGAAGCCCTGCGGAGCAGGCAGGGCTGCGCGCTGGCGACCAGATCATCGCGCTGGATGGCCACAGAGTCACTTCGTACCGCACATTTGATACGCTGTGGACCCACTCTCATCCCGGCGATGCCGTCGAAGTGACCGTTCGCCGCCCCGGAGAGTCTCAGCCCATAACCTGTCGTGCCTTGTTTCGTGCCGTAGCCATAAACGAACCCGCGGAAGGGTTTGCGCGGACTTCCGCCGAGGAAATACTCGGGCTTTATCCTATATTTTTTCTACTGGTAGGTTTTGCCGTTCTCTTTCTGCGTGTGGAAGACAATCACGCTTGGCTCTTGGCGGTGCTTTTTTCCGCTTTTGTGGGTGTCGCCGGCTTTTCCAATGTTCAGTCCCTGCCGATGACGCTGCAAAGATTCGCGCTGGTTTATCGCAGCATCGCCTCCTCTTTGCTGACTCCACTGTTCTATGTTTTCTTCGCCGTATTTCCTGAAAAATCTCCCTTGGAAAAGCGGGCTCCCTGGTTGAAGTGGGTTGCGCTCGCGATAGGCGTGTCCCAGCTTTTCCGTGGAATGCTGAATGGCGATCCGCATTGGCCGGCGTTTGTGGCGCAACTCATCGGAGAATCCGGTTCCGAATATTTGCGCCATGCGCTCACCTACAGCCTGGTCGTGCTAGGTATCGTTTCGCTGATATGGAACTGCTATGGCCGCGAGACCTCTCCGGAGGCCCGGCGCAAATCGCGAGTATTGCTCGGCGGCACACTCGTGGGAGTTTTCCCCATCGTGCTCGAGCGCATCATCACTGACTTCTCCGGGTACCGCCCACCAATGTGGGTCGACCGGGTTCTGAATGTCCTGCTGCTCCTTTATCCGCTGTCATTCGCGTACGCGGTGGTGAAGCATCGTGTACTGGAAATTCCCGCGCTCCTCCGCCGTAGCGCCCGGTATGTGCTGGTGCAACGGGGCTACTTTGTCCTGCTGTTTTGCGCAGCCTTGTTGACGATTTTTCTTTTTACGCATTTTTTCTCGGGCGTTTTTGTCGGGAATTCGCAATTTGGCATGGTGCTCAGTGCGGCTTTCGGTGTGGCGATGGTCTGGGTTTCCGGTCCGCTCGTCAAACGCGGCACGAATCGCATCGACCGGGCGTTTTTCCGCAGTTCTTACGATGCTCGCGTGATTCTGCAGGACTTGGCGGAAAAGGCGCGGACGGTAACGAACCGTCACGAGCTCGCGCGATTGCTGGAGTTGCACATCGCGGACGCGCTGAACCCAAAATCACTGGCCTGTTATTTGGAAACCGGGGACGGTAATCTTACGGCCGAACCTGGAACGGTAGCCAAGAAGGCTGGGAGAATTGCGTTCGCGCTGCCTCGTCCGAGGATGCCCTACCGGCTCGGCGCGCGGTTTGTTCTTCGTGATGCGCCCACCATTGCCGCGACGCTTCCGTTACTTGTGGAATTGGCGCAGCGCGGAAAAGCGTGGGACGTTCCCCCGCCGGCTGCCGACGAAACCGGAGAAAACGCCGCGCTCACGCCGGAATGCCTGGTACCGATCGTGGGGCGGAACACTAAGTTAATGGGCCTGCTGGTCTTGGGCCCGCGACTTTCCGAGGAACCATATTCCAGCGAGGACAAGAGTCTGCTGGAGTCGGTCGCGAGCCAGGCGGCGATTTCTCTGGAAAATATGACGATGGCGGAACAAATCGCAGACCGGCTCGAGCTGGACCGCCGCGCTGAACGAGAAATGCAGATTGCGCGCGACGTGCAATCGCGTCTCTTTCCGCAAGTAACGCCACAGCTCAAGACACTGGAATATGCCGGCAGTTGCCTGCAAGCACGGCAAGTGGGCGGTGACTATTATGATTTCCTGGACCTCGGCTCTTCGCGGGTAGCCCTCGTGCTGGCGGACATTTCTGGGAAGGGAATTGCCGGAGCGCTGCTGATGGCTAATCTTCAGGCGAACTTGCGTAGCCGTTATGAAGTTGCGGTGGATGATCTTCCGCGGTTGCTCAAATCGGTGAACCAGCTTTTTCACGAGAACACGCCCGAAGATCGTTACGCCACGATGTTTCTGGGTGTCTATGACGGCGACTCTCGCACACTTACGTATGCGAATTGCGGACAAAATCCTCCGCTGCTTTTTCGTGCCGACGGGAGAATCGAAAAGCTCGTAGCGACGGCGACGGTCATTGGCCTATTTCCCCGTTGGGAATGTACGACGGAAAATCTCGTGCTCTGTGCGGGTGATGTTTTAGTGATTTACACGGATGGCGCGACAGAAGCGAATGATGCGGACGGAAATGAATTCGGGGAAGAGCGCCTGAAGCACACCGTCCAGGACAACCTGCAGAATTCGCCGGGAGAAATTCTGACTGCGATACAGAATGCGGTGCAAAGGTTCAGCTTCGGCGAGCAATTCGACGATCTGACATTAGTCGTCGCGAGAGTCCGCTAGCGCCAGCCAGGCGTTTAGCTGGAACTGGTGCGCAAAGCGGTCAGGAGAGCCGCACCGTTCGGGGAACCCAGGCCCGTGCAGGCGTCCCACCCGGGGCCCGCGGAATAATCGCCGTTGTTTCCCGAAGTAATGTCGCGAAAAGACGGTTCGACCTTTGCGGCATACAACAGTGGATTGACGAAGCCCACATTCCCGCCCAGAGCCTGGTTGATTCGAGCGAGCAACGCGGCCCACAACGGTGCTACAGCGCTGGTACCGCCAATGACAGCTTGCCGTCCATCCACGAACAGGCTGTAACCCGTAACGGGATCCGCATCCCCTGCGACGTCGGGCACGCCACGCCCTACGAACCCATTCGGGGCTTTCGGTACTTTAGCGGACTGCTGGTAACTGGGGAGCGCAAAAACTTGACTGACGCCTCCACCAGTTGCTCCTTCATTTGCCGACAAATCGTTCCAGACTGTCTCGCTGCCGATGGCCGCGCCAGATAGCGTGAGTTTCGTGCCGCCGCAGGCCAGCACGTAAGGACTCGCGGCGGGGAAATCCACCGTGGGGGCGCCGTTTGTACTGCCGTCGGAAGCGCCGTCGTCGCCGGCGGCGGCTAGAATTGTCACGCCCATGGTGGACGCATCCTCGCAAGCGGAATTGAGTGCGTCGCGAGACTGCTGCGTCCAGGAAGTTTCCGGGCCGCCCCAACTGATCGAAATGATCGAAGGCTTCAACTTGGCGTCGTGTACAGCAGCGGTGATCGCATCGATGAATCCCTGATCGGTGTTCGGGGCGAAATAGACGGCGAGTTGCGCACCGGGCGCGATTGCGCCCGCTACTTCAATGTCGAGCTCGACCTCGCCGTCGGCTCCATTGGGATCTCCCGTGGGTGAATTTGCTGCGCCGTCCACGGATACGGCAGTGACCTTTGGCGCGGTCAGGCCGAGGCCAGTGAAAAATGAGTTGAGGTCACTGGGATTGTAACCGCCGCCCAACTCAATAATCGCAATACACTGACCGGCACCGTTGGATGCGGTCGGGAAATTGTATGCTTGCGCGACTTGCAGCGGAGTATAGGAAATAGAGGCGGCATGGGCGACGTTAGCGGTTTCCTTCCGGATGCGAAAATGGGCTTTTGCTTGGGGACGATTGTCGAGGCCGAACACTCCTTCAACGACGGAATCCAATTCGGAGGGAATGGTCAGGGTTCCGGTGCGACAGCGATACGTGCGGGCATTGTGCTGGAAATGCCGCAATTCCACGCCAAACGCTTCATTGAAGGCCTTAACGGTACCGCTGAGCTTCACGGTTCGTGTGCCGCGATTCTCGCTGACGACCTGCAAACCGTATTGCGCGGCGAACGCGCGGACCTTTTCGATATCGTCTGGCGAAGCCCCGTGTGCGCGCGCGAATTCTTCGCGGGTAAGATACTTTCGTTGAGCGGGAGGGCCGGGAGCGCGCTGTGCGGCGGCGGGAAATTCTTCGGGTTTCGAACCGCGTCTCAAAAACACGCTGACTTCGATCTTCTGGTTGGGATCCGCCGGTCCGGTATCCTGACCGGCCGGCAAGGGAAGCCTGGTACTACCCTGCAACTCCACCCGACTTTGTCGCTTGGCCATGCGATACCTCCAGCAAACGGGAACCTGCCATGGCCGGGTACAACGAGTATATCTCGAATCGGTAGCCGGAACGGCGCTCAGGGCACTAAGGACCCGAGCGAACAGCGTCCTCAGATCACCGCAATCGCGGAGAATTTTCTTTGACTTGCTGGCTTTCAAGGCATACAAACACAGGATACGAGCAGTGAGGAGCGAACCATGGTCAAGGATCTTTCCCGAAGAAAATTTCTGGAGCAAGTGGGAATGGGCACCGCCGCAGGTGTGGGTTATTCCTTGCTTGGGGAATGGGCGGAAGGCCGTCCCGCGAACCCCAATGCCTTGCCAACACGACCCTTAGGGCGCACGGGCGCAAACGTGTCGATTCTGGCCTTCGGCGGCGGCAGCCGGTTCCTGATGTATGAGGACGAAACCGAAGCGTTGGGAATCCTGAATCATGCGATTGACCAGGGCATCACGTATGTTGATACGGCTTACGCTTATGGCGATGGCAAAAGCGAGACGCGTGTTGGCAAAGTGATGGCCACGCGCCGCAAAGACGTCTGGCTGGCCACCAAGATCCCAGATCGCACGCGAGACGAATTCATGCGCCGCCTGGAAGCCAGCTTGAAGCGCTTGCAGACCGACCACGTGGATCTGCTGCACATTCACAGTTTGGGGCGTGCCGAGGATCTGGCGAAGATCGAAGCGCCGGATGGAGCATTGAAAGGATTACTGGAGGCGCGCGATCAGAAAATGACGCGGGCCATCGGTATGACCAGCCATACCAGCGGGGAAGTGATGGCTCAGGCGATTCAACGGCACGATCTGGACTGCGTGCAGATGGCGCTGAACGCCTCGCAGAATGGCAGATTCGAGGAGTTGGCGTTGCCAGCCGCTCGTGCGAAGAATCTCGGCGTGATCGCGATGAAGGTCACCGGCCAGGAATTTTTGCTGAAGAATGCGGACGGTAAGAGCGATATAGATTCACTGCTGCGCTACTCCATGAGCTTGCCTGTTACCACCGCGGTGGTAGGCATGCCACGCAAGGAAATGCTCGACCACAATATCGAGATCGCGCGGACTTTCACGGCGTTCCCAGAAGGCGATATGGACCGCTTGCGCAAGACGCTACAACCATCCCGGCAAGGTCTGGAAAAGAACCTCTCCGGCCATTACGACGGGCCCACAGTGAAGCCTCAGCTGTTTTGGGTCTAGGCAGTTTGTGCCGCAGCACGTAACTTTTTACGGCCCTACCAAAACCCTCGAATGGCCCGCGCATAGAATATACAGACTTGCTACATACAGCACATGATGTAGCTCAAGGTGCGATGCTGTGGTCAGATGAAAGGATGAAAGAGAATAGGCGGAGCCGTCGCGTGCGGATGCAGCAGGGGTTGCGGGTGCGACCTTCAGACCCTAAGGACACAGCGTTCGAAGAGATTGCAACCACCACCAACGTCTCGCAGCACGGCATTTATTTCGTAACCCAGCGCGACGTCTATCGCAAAGGAACGAAACTGCGCGTGACCATGCCCTACCACTCTCCCTTCAGCCCACAAAACTATGAATACCTGGGGCAGGTGGCCCGGGTGGACGATTTAGGGTCTGGCCAGAAGGGCATCGCGGTACGATTCCTGCCCTCTCCCAAGAGAGAATCCCAAAAAGATTGAAGAGCCAGAGGTTTGGGAGCCCGTCGCTCCTCAAACTAACCGCCGTAAACGTGTCGTTTCCGAGGTAGAGACGCGGAGGGGTGGCGGAAATCGGGCGGCTCGGCTATCCTTAATCGTACACACTCCGTTGTGCACGAAAGTTCCCCAAGACACAGGAAACGCCTATGAGTGAAACGAAAACGACTACGCCCGGAAGCAAGCCCGCACGGCCGGTTTGGAAGCCCGCAGGGAAGGTACATGCCTCCGAACAGCCGTTCCACTACCCGCTGAAGAGGGAGTTCGTCGAACCGGACTGGCAGCGTTTGCCGGGATACAAGAACGTAAGCCAGGAAGAGTGGGAGACCGCGCTGTGGCAACGCCGTCACACCGTAAAAAACCTGGGCGAGCTGAAGGAAGTCTTTGGGCAGTTACTGCCCGACACCTTATTGGCCAGTCTGGAGCGCGACATCAAAGAACGCGCCACCATGTCGATCCTGGTTCCTCCGCACATGCTCAATACCATGGATGAGAAGGACCTGTGGAACGATCCGGTGCGACGCTACATGCTCCCGGCATTTGACGACCGGCATCCGGAATGGCCCAGCCATCCCAAAGCGAGCCGCGACTCTTTGCACGAAGCGGATATGTGGGCCGTGGAAGGCTTGACACACCGTTACCCGACGAAGGTGCTCGCCGAGCTGCTATCGACCTGCCCGCAATATTGCGGGCATTGCACACGCATGGATTTGGTCGGCAACGATGTGCCGCAAGTGGTGAAGCTGAAATTCCAAATTCCACAAAAGGACCGGTACCAGCAGATGCTGGATTACCTCCGGGTCACTCCTTCGGTGCGCGATGTGGTGGTGAGCGGCGGCGACATTGCAAATACGCCCATCGGTACGCTGGAGGATTTTTGCTCGAAGCTGATGGACATCCCGAATATCAAGGATATTCGCCTGGCGACCAAAGGTTTGATCGCCATCCCCCAGCATTTCTTGCAGGCCGAAGTATTAGCAGGCCTGGAACGACTGGCGAAAAAGGCTCGGGAACGCGGTGTGGACATTGCTGTCCACACCCACGTGAACAATGCCCGGCAGGTGACTCCGTTGGTGCGCAAAGCGGTGCAGGCCCTGCTAGATATGGGGTATCGCGATGTGCGCAACCAGGGCGTGCTGCTCCGCGGTGTGAACGCCACGGCCAACGAACTGTTGGAGCTCTGCTTTACCCTTCTGGATCATGGCAAAATCATGCCCTACTACTTTTATCAGTGCGACATGATTCCGAACGCCGAACACTGGCGGCTGGCGATTCATGAAGTGCAGAAACTTCAGCACGACATCATGGGCTATCTGCCGGGGTTTGCCACGCCGCGTATGATTTGCGACGTGCCCTTCGTTGGCAAACGTTGGGTACATCAGGTGAAGGAATATGATCGCCAGTTGGGCATTTCTTATTGGACGAAAAACTATCGCACCGGCATTGAGGCGGACGATCCGGAAGCGCTAAGCCGCCGCTATGAGTATTTCGATCCCATTTATACATTGCCACAGCTTGGCCAGGATTTCTGGCGAGATAAGTCCGTGCAGCAGACACTGTCGAAATAAGCCACAATAGAAGCGGGCCGGCACCCGGCCAAGTTATTCAATTGCGGTATCACGGAAGTTTGTTTACTATTGCGTTCTTATTAGCAGCGGACTTACCGGACCGTTTGAACCGGAAATTGACGATGCGATGGTTCCCCAAAGAGTCAACTCCGACGATCCTCCTCGCTTACGAAAAATGACCCGCGTCTTGGCGTATTTTGCGTTGTGCTGCCTCTGTGCCGGTTTCGCCGGCGGAAGATCTGCGCATTCCAAAGAATCCCGCGCCACCGAGCATTTACATCGAAAGAACGTGCTGGTCCTGATTCCTGCAAATCCGGGGTTTGAAGGACAAATGACCTTCATGGAGCGCCTGAATGAAGAACTGGAAGCTCCGGAAACTGTGGAACTTCACACCGAGTCGATTGACCTGGTGAAGTTGAAAGATCCGGTCAAAGCTCGCGAGTTACAGGCAATCTATCGGACCAAATATAGAGCACTCAAGTTCGACCTGATTATTGCTGGGCAACGGCCAGTGCTGGAATTTCTGTTGAAACGGCGGACCGCTCTGTTCCCGGGCGTGCCGATTATCTTCGGAATGATTCCCAAGGACATGCCCACGCCTGCAGTGAAATCTCCGGGAGTAACAGGCAGTGTGGCGGCTATCGATTTCCGAAAAACCGTAGAACTAGCGCTAGCTCTAAGGCCAGATACGAAAAGAGTGATCTTGATCTCGGGCACATCCGCGCGGGACCGATGGCTGCAATGGATTGCCAAGGAACAACTGCGACCACTTGGGGAACATGTGCAATTTGATTATTGGGAAGGCTTGACTCCCGCGGAAGCGATCGAACGATTCAAAAACCTTGCGGCTACCGACGCCCTGTTTTACCTCACGGAGTCGGAAGATCGAGTCGGACACGTTTATTCCCTGAAGCAGTACCTCGATCGCATCGCACCGGAGTCGCCGGTACCAATCTACGGCTCACTGGCGCAATTCTTGGGACATGGCATCGTTGGCGGGAACCTATACGACAACGTGCAAGAAGCGCACGCCATTGCAGAGCAAGCGAAGGAAATCCTGGCCGGGAAAAGTACGGAGGAGATTCCGATTTCCGAAGTGAAGATGAGTAGCGTGGTCGATTGGCGCCAATTGCCACGCTGGCACATACCCGTTTCACGAGTACCCGCCAGCACCGAGATTCGATTCGCCGAACCAACGCTTTGGGAGAAACATAAATTCGGAATCGTCGCGGTGGTGACTTTCATCGCACTGGAAACTGCTCTGATTTGCCTGCTCTTGATTGAAGTGCGGCGGAAGAACGCCGCCAGGCGGATGGTGGAACGAAGATTTGCTACGGAACGCGTGGTGGCAGAATTTTCGGAGAAATTCACTCATTGCGTTCCAGAAGAGGTGGAAGCGAATATTCAGGCGGGGCTGGAGGCCATCAGAAGGGCCAAAGAAGTCGAGTGGGCTTTGTGGATGGCAGTGCAGCCAGGAGCCGGCGCAATTACTAGAACCTTTATCAGTCAGGACGAGTTGATTTCCCCGGTTGACAGGCTTCGGCTTGGCGACCACACGCCCTGGCTCATGGAACAAATCGAATATGGGCAGACGGTCGCCCTACCGAGTTTGCGGCAAATGCCGGAACGCGCGCGAGAAGATCGAAGCTATCTGGAATCTCTCGGTGTGGAATCTGTCTTACTGATCGCCTCGAATTCGAATGGCGATGGAAGAAGCGCGCTGCTCCTCGCCAGCCGGGAGCAGGGAAAAGAATGGACTCGTGCGCTAGTTGGCCGGCTAAGGACGATGGCCAATCTGTTCGGAACTGCACTCCATCGCCATCGCGCCGAAGTGGAGCTGAAAGAGAAAAAAGAGTGGCTGGAGATGGCGCTGGAGGCATCGGGAACCGCGTTGTGGTAACTGGATGTGCTTACTGGCATGGTGCGTTGGTCTCAACGGGACGACTCGCTGTTGGGAAAAATGCCGATGGAGCTTGAGTTATCGTGGGACCGATTTCTCGAGCGAGTTCCAGAAGAAGACCGCGATGACCTTTACCGACACACCGTGGCTACGCTCGAGGATCGAACGGGAAACGATGAATTTCTTAGGGAATGGAGGTACCACGAACCGGGAGGAAGAGAGCGTTGGGTGTTGTTTCGGGGACGGGTTTACCGCGACCCGCGCGGGCGCCCGCTACGTTTGCGAGGCGTGAATGTGGACATCACCGAACTGAAACAGGCTAAAACGGAATTGGTGGAATTGACCGAGCGCCTCATTCAAGCGCAGGAAAATGAGCGTCAACGATTGGCGCGAGAACTCCATGACGACATTGGACAGAGGCTCTCGTTGCTAATAATTTCATTGGACGGTATTCGGCAGGATCTTCCGTTGGACCTACGCAGGTCTCGGGAAGAGTTGGCGTCCTCCTTGGAAGATGCCAGTCAATTGGCCACAGATGTTCACGGGCTGTCGCACCAATTGCATTCATCGAAGCTGAAGCATTTGGGGTTAAATGCGGCACTGCGGGAATTGTGCTCCCAGGTGTCTCGGCAGCATGCCGTGGAACTGAATCTGCGTGCAGAGGCGATACCTGGCATAGTTTCCGAAGAACGGACCCTGTGTTTGTATCGTGTGGCGCAAGAAGCATTAAACAATGCCGTTAAGCATAGTGGTTCCCGAAGGATTGAAGTGGAGTTGGTACCTACCGAGAGTATGCTGCGATTAACGGTGAAAGATCACGGGATCGGATTCGACGCGAATCGCTGCCCAGCCGGAGTAGGATTGGCCAGCATGCGCGAGCGCATCCGTATGGCTGCGGGCAGACTACATATATCCTCTAAGCCGGGAGAAGGAACGGAAATCGTCTCGGAAGTTGCCATGGAACCTGTGGCGAGGCATGCGGGTGCGCCTTGAGCGTGGCGCGGGCCCTAAGGCTACTTAGTCAGGCCTGATTGACCAATTTTTGCTTTATAGCAAAACGCAAGAGTTCCGAATTATTTTCCAGCCCAAAATCCTGCATGATGCGGTATTTGTGAAAGGCAACCGTGCGTGTTGCTACGTTTAGAATCGCCGCGGCTTCCTTCATTGTGTGGCCTTCGGCAAGAAGTTGCAGAACTTCGCGCTGTCTTGGCGTAAGCGTTCGGCTGGTGTCCGGTCGGGAATCGCGCGCGTCGAGTTCCGCTATCGCGTCCCGCAAAGCGGGAGTGACGTATTTGCCGCCGCGCAGAACGTCGCGCACGGCCTTCAAGAGCTCGCTACCCGCGGATTTTTTAAGGAGGTAACCGGAAGCCCACTTGCGCATGGTTTCCGCGGCAATTTCGGGATCCTCGTTCATTGTCAGCACAATAATTTTTATTTTGGGGAGTGCCTGCTTCAATTGTTCACTAGCGTCGAGGCCGTTTAACAGCGGCATATTCAGGTCCACGAGGACTAGATCGGGCGAGACTTGGGGGGCCAGTCGCAGCAGCGCCCGCCCGTCGGCTACCGTGCCGACAACTTCACATTCCGGTTCCAGCAATCGCTTAAAAGCTTCCGCGACCAATGTGTGGTCGTCTGCAATTACAACGCGTGCCTTGGCCACTCTGGCCTCCACTTCGACCCTCCAGCTTGATTGCATGGTATTGAAAATCGGCGAGAATTGAAAGCGGGCACGTCACTTGCCACACTGTAAACGTGGCCGTTATCTCCCGCTGGCAAGAATGGTAGGTTTTGGTGAGTTAAAGAAATGATGGAAAGATGTGCCAACTGTCGAGCAACCCAATGCGGCCCGGAAATTCTCCGCCCAAGAATTTCCAGAAGCACTCCGCCCCGTTAAAAAACGAAACGATTCTGCGAACCGTTTGGGCTGCTCGATAGTGGGCACAGTGCGAGGGTTCGCAGGCTGAAACGTCAGCGAACCTACGTCCTGACCCCACGCTCAGGTGCGCAAAAGCATGATGTAATTGATAGCGGTTGAAAACTGTCAATTCTTACAGTACTGGGCGTAAACCGTATAGCCGGGTTCCGTTTTCATGGATGGCGCCAAAACGCGGGAAGCCGCTATTTCATTGGGGATCTGTCGATTTGAGCGATCACGAAAGTTTGTTAAATCGGGTTAAATACGGGATTCTCGTTTGATATTTTCGCCGCATCCGAGCGATGCCGCGGCTGCTCTGCGATTGGCGCACATAATTGCTATCGCAGCGCGTTAAAACGTGTTCCTCGCCCTCTCGTGTTCTGTTATAAGGCGCCTAAACGAACAATCGTTCGGCCGGAATTGTCTTCGCAGTTATACTTGGCGCATAGGAGCTAACCTGGGCCAGTGCCTGCGCACAAGATCACAGAGTCAATCCACGAGCTCAACCGAAAATTCGTTCAGCTTTACGGTGCAGATCCGCAATTTGTGCGAGCGCCAGGGCGCGTGAATTTGATCGGCGAACACACCGATTACAACGACGGGTTTGTTTTGCCTGCGGCAATTCAACTGCAGACGATCGTAGGGATTTCCCCACGAACGGATCAGCGGCTCCTTGTGTTTTCTAGCAATTATAACGAGCAGGTGGAGTTCGACCTGGAACAACTGCCTTCGGGGCCCAGCCGGCATTGGAGCGACTATGTCATCGGAGTTGCGATCAAACTGTCAGAACGTGGCAAGCGGCTGCCCGGCGCAAGCCTGTTGCTGGACGGGGACGTGCCGCAAGGGGCGGGCCTGAGTTCTTCCGCCTCGTTGGAGGTGGCAACCTGTCAGGCGTTACTGGCTCTGGCGCAAGAAGAAATGCCGGGCGCAGAGATGGCAAAGCTCTGCCAGCGCGCAGAGAACGAATTCGTGGGGGCCCGTTGCGGAATCATGGATCAGTTCGTTTCCGTTCACGGCCGCAAGGATCATGCGTTGCTTCTGGATTGCCGGTCGCTGGAATACCGACACCAGCCCATTCCTGAAGACGTTCGGCTGGTCATCTGCAACACGATGGTGCGGCATAGCCTGGCGGGGGGCGAATACAACCAGCGCCGCCTTGAATGTGAAATGGCAGCCCGTTATTTTTCTGGTGTCATCGCGGGAGTTAAAGCACTCCGTGACGTATCGATCGAAGACCTTGAGAAGTTCGGCGAGGCTCTGCCAGAAGTTGTTCGTAAACGCTGCAGACATGTGATCACGGAGGATACGCGCGTAACCCAGGCTGGGGAAGCGCTGGCAGTGCACGACCTGGTTCGCTTCGGGCAATTGATGCGAGAATCCCACACGAGCTTGCGTGACGATTTTCAAGTAAGCTGCCGAGAGCTGGATGTCATGGTCGAACTCGCCGGACAAATCGACGGAGTGTACGGGGCGCGTATGACCGGCGGGGGATTCGGCGGCTGCACAATCAATCTGGTGAGGAGCGAGCGCGTGGGCGCATTTCAGAAGAAGGTTGCAGAGGAGTATCAGCGATTGGTCGGCCATCGACCGGAAATTTATGTTTGCATCGCCGCCGATGGTGTGAGGACTTTGGCATGAATACGCTCGCTGGCTTTGCGTTCTTGACGGCAACGCCGGAGCTGCTGTGATGCAGCTACTGGTTACGGGCGGCGCTGGGTACATCGGGAGTGTGGTCGCCGAGCAACTTCTGCGGGCGGGCCATCAAGTAATCATCATCGACAATCTGAGCCGCGGCCATCGGCAGGCTGTGCCGTCCGGTGCGGAATTGGTTGTAGGTGATTTGGCGGATACGGAAGAACTCACCGCGCTATTTCGTCGCTATCGGTTCGATGCTGTCCTGCATTTTGCGGCCTTCATCGAAGCGGGCGAATCGATGAAGTATCCGGAGACGTTTTTCCGGAACAATACCGCTAATGCGCTGGCGGTGTTGGAGGCGATGTTGGCGGCGCGCGTCAATCGATTCGTTTTTTCGTCCACCGCGGCTCTTTACGGGAATCCCGTCAGATCCCCGATTCAGGAAGAAGACGCGCTGCAGCCCACCAACGCCTATGGAGAATCGAAATTGCTGGTGGAACGAATGCTGGAGTGGTTCCACCGCATTCACGGGCTGCGTTACGCCAGCTTGCGTTATTTCAACGCCGCCGGGGCTGCAGCGCCCGATCGCGGTGAAGCGCATCAGCCGGAATCGCATTTAGTGCCGCGCTTGATGAAGGTGGCGCTAGGCCGCCAGAAAGAAATGGAGATTTTCGGCACGGACTATCCCACCAAGGACGGCACGTGTGTCCGCGACTACATACATGTAAGTGATCTGGCCGCGGCGCATCTTCTGGCGCTGGATGCGCTCGATCGCGCCGGCAAATTGATTTACAACTTGGGAAGCGGGAAGGGTTTTAGCGTGCGACAGGTGATCGAAGGTGTGCGCCGGATTACAGGTCACGCGATACCGGTGGTGGAATCGCCTCGGCGCGCTGGAGATCCGGCGGTACTGATCGCCAGCTCAGACAAGATTCGCAGGGAACTGAATTGGAAACCGCAATTTCCGGAGCTCGGGTCGATTCTGAAAAGTGCTTGGTTGTGGCACAAAAATCATCCGGATGGCTACGAAGGAAGCTAGCAGAGCAGGGATTGAAGGAGAGCAGGCGGATTCATGGGCGCATTCGAATTGCGTACGCACCCCCACCGGCGATTCAATCCGCTGACGCAGGAATGGGTGTTAGTTTCGCCGCAGAGGACTCAGCGCCCTTGGCAGGGACAGATTGAGCCGTCCGCCGTCGAGGCTTCTGTCTCTTATGATCCAAACTGTTATCTGTGCCCGGGCAACACCCGGGCGGGAGGAGCGAGTAACCCCGCATACTCCGGTACATTTACGTTTGAAAACGATTTTGCGGCACTGCGCTCCGACACTCCCAAAGGAGAATTCCGAGAAAGCCAGTTGCTGTTGGCGCAAAGTGAGTCCGGGCAGTGTCGCGTGGTTTGTTTCTCGCCGCGACATGATCTGACATTGGCTCGGATGGCCGTGGCTGAGATTAAAGCGGTTGTGGACACGTGGTGCGACGAGTTTTCCAATCTGGCCGCTCACCCGAATGTGCGCTCCGTTCAGATCTTCGAGAATCGCGGCGCGATGATGGGCTGCAGTAATCCCCACCCTCACGGTCAGATTTGGGCCAACGAAAGCGTTCCAGACGAGTTGGCGCGCGAAGTTGCAACGCAGCAGGCTTATTTTGAGAAGAACCATACAAGCCTCTTGGAAGATTATCTGGCGTTGGAGAAGCAGAAACGGGAACGTGCAGTGTGCGGGAATGAGCATTTTGCGGTGATTGTGCCTTTCTGGGCGATTTGGCCATTCGAAACTCTGCTCGTCAGCCGCCGTCGGGTGGCCAGTCTGCCGGAATTGCATCCTAAAGAACGCGAAGGCCTGGCCCAGATCCTGCGCCAAGTCACAATTCGTTACGATAATCTTTTCCAGACTTCGTTCCCGTACACCGTGGGTTTTCATCAACAGCCTACGGACGGCAATTCCTATCCGGGCTTCCACCTGCACGCGCATTTTTATCCGCCACTGCTGCGCTCGGCTACCGTCAAGAAATTCATGGTGGGATACGAGCTACTGGCCATGCCGCAGCGCGACATTTCCCCAGAATCGGCGGCAGAACACTTGCGAAATTTGTCAGAAGTTCATTATCTAGACCACTGAGAGCAGGTTTTTGCCCGGTCCCACGTCGTTGCCAGAGGGAGAGTATGAAAATCAACGCCTACCTGATGCGAAGCACGGTAGTGGCGGCGCTCGGCGGCCTGCTTTTCGGATTTGATACGGCCGTAATTGCTGGCACCACCAGCGGACTGACAGCAGCATATCAGCTGACCAAAGGTTCACTCGGTGCCACCGTGGCCAGCGCGTTGCTCGGCACTATATTTGGCGCCATGTTAGCGGGCATTCCTGGCGATCGCTTCGGACGCCGCGATAGCTTGCGAGGAACCGCGGTTCTGTACCTGATTTCGGCGCTGGGAGCCGCATTTGCGTGGAATTGGTACGCGTTGCTGTCCTTCCGATTTATCGGTGGTTTAGGGATTGGCGCTTCTTCCGTCTTGGGCCCGATGTATGTGGCGGAAATCTCCCCTGCGCGACTGCGTGGACGCCTGGTAGGGTTCTTTCAGTTCAACGTCGTGTTCGGGATCTTGCTGGCTTATCTTTCGAATTATCTGGTAAGCCTTGACGATACGGGAGCGACGGAATGGCGATGGCAATTGGGAGTTGCGGCGTTCCCCTCCGTGCTTTTTCTCGTGCTCTTGTTCACGATTCCTCGTAGTCCTCGCTGGCTCGCGGAAAAGAACAGAAGCGATGAAGCGCGAATGGTGCTGAAGCGGACCGGTGAACCGGAGTATGAAAAGGCGCTGCGAGAGATTGTCGAGTCGATTGGTCAGCAGCATGGGCAGGGAAGCGAGCCTTTGTTCCAGAGACGCTATTTGTTCCCGATTTTCCTGGCGATTTCTATCGCGATGTTCAATCAGTTGGCCGGAATCAACGCCATCCTGTACTACCTAAATGACATTTTCCGACAGGCGGGATTTGGGAAGCTGTCCAGTGAATTGCAAGCGGTTGCAATTGGCGCAACGAACCTGGTCTTCACGATGATCGGGATGGCCGTGATAGACAAGGTCGGACGCAAAATACTGTTGCTGATTGGAGCGGTAGGGACCGCAATCTGCTTGGCCGGCGTTGCGGCGATTTTCGCAACTCCGCGGCATCAGAGCTATCTGCTGTGGTTGCTTGTCGCGTACATCGCCTTTTTCGCGCTCTCGCAGGGTGCTGTGATTTGGGTTTATCTCAGTGAAGTGTTCCCTACACGAGTGCGGGCCAAAGGGCAGAGCCTGGGCGCGTTCACTCATTGGATCATGAACGCGGCGATTGCCTGGACATTTCCGACCATCGCCGCGATTTCGGGCGCGACTTCCTTTGTCTTCTTTGCGGTCATGATGGTTCTTCAATTCGTGGTCGTTTTGCTGGCGTATCCGGAAACCAAGGGAGTGTCGCTGGAAGAAATGCAACGCCGTCTGGAAAGGGCGTCAGTCTAATCCATCATCGAAATCAGCGTTTGCGTCTATTGAAAAAATAGCGCACCAATCCGTGGATACGCGTTGACCGATTCCGCGCACGTCCCTAGACTTTTTAGTGTAGTTGATTCACTGGATGAGGAAGGTCCCGGCCCATGGTTCGTTACCCTGCTGCAGCTTTGTGTTTCTTCAGTCTCTTCGCTTTGCCAGCGCGCTCCCAAAGCAGCGGTGTTCCGCGTCTCGCCATTCCCGCGGGAACGATCCTGACGTTTCACTTGCAAACGCGGCTAAGACCGGCCATTGGAAACAAGATGGACGTTCTCCCGAGGGGCACGGTTCTGAAGGTAAGAATCGCCGACGGGATCAACTCGGATGTCGACCGGGACGGATCCGAGTTTCGCGGCGAGGTTGTCTCGTCGATTGTCTCGGGGAATGCGACGGTACTGCATCCCGACGCTGAAGTGCGAGGGCTACTGGCGTTGCTCAGAAGCAGAAACCATCCCGATGGTTTTCGGTACGAACTCTTGATCACCAACGTCAATGATCATGGCAAGTCGTATGATATCACTGCGTCATTGAATCCTTCCTTCGCAGATGGCCGAGCCGCTTCAGGAGCCGCCGCAGATTCTCAATCGTCGAGATAATTTTTGAGCCCTTCGCAGGAGTGCCACGAAGGGCTCCGCATTTATTTCCTTCGATTTAGTAGCCAAATTTACTGAGCAACGCGAACGCTGATCGCCACGTTATTGCCATTGTCTTCGCGATAGGTCACGTCGGCATTCGCCCCGACCTTCAACTTGCCGTCAACTGTAGTGTTCTGATTGATTAGGAAGATCATCGATTTAGGAGAAGTCTGCTGCATTTGCTGCGCGTGAGCGGCCGCGGATGGTCCTACGTTCAGCGTGAACGAGTTCCTGCCTACCGAAGCGATCATTCCGGATACTGACTGAGCTTGGGGAGCGTCTTGTTGCGTCGCCGCTACCGTGAGCGTGCTCGCTGCAGGCGTTGCGTACAGCGGTGAAGCAATTACCATCGCGCCAGCCAACGCCAGGCCGCACGCGCCGGAAATAGCCATGCGAATTTTTCCCTTATCCATCTGGAAGCCTCCTCAGGTATTGTTCGCGGCTGGTGTGAACGTAGAAGCAGACTAACGGCCAAACTGATATTAAAATTCGTCTTGGCGTATCAAACGAGTTGCGCTGAACTTACCGAGATTTCGAGCGGAACATTCGGTAATCAGGGCAAGTACTGGGACCGGAAATCTCTGCTCGCTCCAGTCGCAGGAATTGCTGGCAGTCAAGGAAAACCAGAACCGGTTCCCGTAAGATCACCGAACCAGCAGGTCCAATTCCTCACGAAGCTGCCGGCGCGCCCGGAATACCCTCATTTTCGCCGTCGCCTGGGTAATCCCCAACTCTTCCGCCATTTCACGATGTGTCCAGCCTTCTTGTTTGTGAAGAAGAAATGCGGTTCGCAGCGACGGATTTAACCGGTGCATGGCTTTCGAGGCGAGTTCTCGATGCATCTGTTGTCGCTCGTTATTCACGCGAACGTCCTGCAAATCCGCGACGCCGTGGCCAGTGCCGTCCATGAACCCCAAATCCACGTAGCAATCCCGGCGCCGCGAGCGGTTTCGCCGCAAGGTCATCAACGCCTCGTTGAATGTTACGCGAAATAGCCATGACGAAAATCGCGAAGATTCCTCAAATCCATCGAGCCGCTGGTACACCTTCACCAGCACGTTTTGCAGATTATCTTCGGCATCCTCATGATTTTTCAGCACCCTGCGGGAGATTCGGTAGATCATCCGCCAATTGCGGCGAACCAGTTCCGTGAAGGCCCCCTCGTTGCCCTCTCGAGCCAGGTTGAGCAGCTCAGCTTCAAGACTCGAAGTATAATCGACGACTTTTTGACCCCTCATGCGCTGCCAACCCTTCTATTCCCAAGGAAACTCGACAGCCAAACAGGTGACCGGAAAAGCGCGACTGAAAAAACAATGAAAACAAGCCGCTGCGTGTCCGACATCGCGAGCGCGGGTTCGAAAAGCGCCAAAAATACGGCGGTGATCGACACGGTTGCGAACGCTGCTGCCCAGCGAATCATCTCGGGTCCTCCGACTTGGAATATCGGGCCGAACTGTGCCAGGCAGGAAGCACGGCGTCTGTGCGACGGTTTCAACGCCTATTCTTAGCGGGCAGCGCTAAATGTACTATCAAGCGAATACCCTAAACCCCTGATGCGCTCCCTGTAGGATGCGGACATCGCTCGACCTTCCAGGCCGCGAGATGTTTTTGGGCGGGATCGGCTTATTAACGATGCGGCCGATAAAGAAATGGAAATCTAACCGGCCAACAGGCTGTATAACAAAACCGCCAGAACGATGAGAGTCATGACTACATACATGTAATCGCGTTCCAGCGCAAAGGCGACTACGGAAAAGGCAACCCGGGCCACGGGCGTCAGAATCAGCAAAAGTAGGCCCAATTGAATGATCGCGTCCGCCCGGCCGGAAAGGGCTGCATGGATCACCAGGGCAGGGTGCCGAAGATCCGCGGGTTCGCCGTGGAAAGAATGATAGTTGACAGGCGAACCGCCATGATGAACGAGATACAAAACTCCTCCAGACAGCACGACCAACGCGGCCAGCAACACTCCCGCTCGCAATAAATGCGCAATGGCCTGCTCCACCTGGCGATCAGATATCACAGGTGCCCCTTAAGCGAATTTAAGATCATCTCAATCGCTAAAGCGACTATCACCAGGCTGAACACAATACGGATGGAGCGCGTGTGCGCCTTTATTAGGATCCGCGCGCCCAGCAAGGAGCCGCAAAGCACACCAAGCATTACCGGCATTGCCAGGCCAGGATCGATAAAGCCGCGGCTCAAATAAATGCCCGCACTGGCCGCTGCGGTCACGCCAATCATGAAATTGCTGGTAGTAGTCGATACCTTAAAGGGAAGTTGCATGGCCTGGTCCATCGCCAGAACCTTCATTGCTCCCGAGCCTATTCCCAGCAAGCCAGAAAGTGTCCCGGCCCCGAACATCACACCGAAACCAAGTGGAACCCGGCGCGCCCGATATTCCTGTTCGCCGTGCTCTCCGGGAAAGCGGCCTTCGAGCTTGAGCCGGTGCGCCAAAGGATCAGCCATTTCTTCGCCGGTGTTTTGCGGATGCTCGCGAGAAGAGAAGTATGCCGAAAAGAGCAATACGGCACCGAAAATTACGCCAATGGCGCCCGTCGGCAGACGCGTAGCGAGATACGCGCCCACCAGCGCGCCCAACGTCGTGGCGATTTCCAAGAACATGCCGATGCGAATGTTCGAAAACCCTTCGCGCACATACGCTGCAGCCGCTCCCGAAGAGGTTGCGATCACCGAAACCAGCGAAGCGCCAACCGCGTAACGAATGTCCACTCCCAAAACCAGCGTCAGCAACGGCACAACGACGACGCCCCCGCCCAGGCCAGTCAGCGCCCCAAGGAATCCCGCTACCAGCGAGCCCGCGAAAACGATGAAAGTGAAAAGTGAAATGTCCATAGGAAATGGTGCGCCCTGGCGAACGATTTTAGAATACTCGGTTCTCTTCAACCGTCCCATATTTTGCCGGGGGTTGGGAGGCTTTTCGTATTTGCGGTTTGTCCGCTTGCCACATCGGCGGTTGCGGCCGCAACGGTCCCGAGCCATGAGGGAGAGGCTCGGAGCCGTGTTTGCCCGATGGACACAGAGAGTGCTCCGGAAGACCAGGCTACTTTTTCGATCTGTGGGACACCCACTCCTTATGGGCAGCCGCCTCCGACAGCGCCTCTTGAACTGCCGAAAGAAGCTCGGTTGCTTCAAAGGGCTTTTGCAGATAGGCCTGCGCTCCCGCTTCACGAGCAAGAGGCTCATTAAAAAAGGGATCGCGGGCGCTGACAATGATAACCGGAATGAGCATGAGATCCGGCAGCGCTTGCAGTCTTTTCATAACTGTAAAACCGTCGCCAGCGGGCAAGCCGAGGTCCAGGATTACCAGATCGGGGACTTCCTTACGCGCCACGCTGATGGCGAAAATAGCGTCGGTGGCAAAAACAAGACTGTACCCCTGAGTTCCCAGTCGTATCGCCATCGCATGGACAATATCAGGGTCGTCTTCGACAATCAGGATTTTGGGAAGCATGGCTCAACGGGCCTCCTTCAACATTTTTCCAGCTGCAATCGCTTCTCGATGCACGAGGCTAGACTCTGAATTTGTTTTTCCAAAGGCCAGTCCTCTTTTACATCTTCCAGGTGCAGAATCTCCGCGGATACGTTGCAAGCCATATCAGCCAGCTTATGATTCTCGTTCCGAAGTAGCTGGTTCCGGACGCGACTGGCAATCACGTCCGCACCTTCTTGGCGCGTGCGGGCAACGATGTAGTAGAGAGCCCCGTGCGATGTTTCTGAGGAGGAAGGAGCACGTCGAGATCTGGAAGGATGCAACGGCTTATGACTTTCTGGATACGAGCGAGCGCCGTTGCGCGATCGCGAGCCGAGGCCCAATTCTTTTCCAGGAACACTTTAACGCTCACCAGGGAGAAGCAGTTCCCGCCACAGGTCCTTGTCTCAGGAGGGGAGCAATGAGGTTCTCCATGGAGAATACAGGAACCGTAAACGAAATCGTGCAGCCACCTTGCTGCTTCTTATCGCTCCAAATGTTGCCGCCATGTTGGTCGATCAGCTCTTTGCATATATAGAGACCCAAACCGAGGCCCCGCCGGGACTGCTCCAAGGAATTTTTAACCTGATACAAGCGGTCAAAGATCCGATCCGATTCTGCGGGGTCGATACCGCATCCCTGATCCGCTACGGAAATACAAAGAAAGGATGGATCTTCGTCGAAGACACGTGCGCTTACGGTGACCGATGAGCGGGGTGGCGAAAATTTCACCGCATTATCCAAAAGGTTTGTCAGCACCTGGCAGATGCGCGTCGAATCAGCGTAAGCCGCTGGCAAGCCTAGGGCGACCTCCTCCACCAGGTAAATATCCTTGCCAGTTGCGGTGTTACGAAAGGCCTGTAGCGTCTGCCGGAGGACACTCGTGATGTCGATCACCGATTGCTCGACCCTGAGCTTGCCGCAAACGGCGCGGGAGGCTTCCAGAAGATCGTCGATCATGCCCCTGAGCTGATTTACATTACGAAACGTAATCTCCAGATATTCCCTTTGGTCGGGATTCAGTTGGCCGGGGAGACCGTCCAGGAGAATGGAGACGAACTGGTGGACCACTGCCAGGGGCGAACGCAGTTCATGCGAAGCGTGGGAAAGAAACTGATCGCGCAATTTAATTTGTTCCGTGCGACGTTGTTCCAACTGCTGGTTGATTTGCTCGCTCTTCGCTATTTGCTCTTTCAGCTTTTCGTTGGCGGTCTCCAGTTCTAACGTGTGGTTACGCACGCGCTCTTCCAAGTAACAGTTCATGGATTCCAGTTGCTCAACCACAATGCGCTGGCTGAGATCCGTAGCTACCAGGCAAATCCCGTCCGCGGACTCCCCGGAAATTACGCTAAGCGACGCGAGGACCGGAAAGAGTCCGCCGTCGCCACGATTGAATTGCAATTCCCCTCGGGATTCGCCTTCCAGGCCTCGTGCGAGAAGGTGCTCGAAATATCCGCGGGCAAGGGGCGCTGCGAGATTCGTCACTGGTGAACCGAGCAGCTTCTCGGCCGGGATGCCGACCATCTCGGCGAGGCGCCTGTTGCAAAACAAGATCGTACCGTCAGGGCTCACCGATGCTGCGCCCTCGTTCATCCGTTCGGCCAGAATGCGATACGGCTCGTCCGGAGATTGCAGGGAAAAGATCCTGCTGCCGTGCGGCCCATCGATGTCGATGGAATCAACCTCGCCGCTCCGGATGGCATTTAGCGTTGCTTCCAATTCCAGCAGGCGCGCCTGGGCTCGCTCCAGTTCCGTGTGGATAGTAGGCTCAGGCAGTTGGTTCATGGACGCCACTCCCCGCCCGCGACGGTTACTTGAGTCCTAAACTTACAAGCACTTTTTCGCTATCCGACAAGTCCCCGATGATTCGGCGCAACGGCAGGGGCAAGGATTTGATTAGAGTTGGAGCCGCCACGATCTGCTCCTGTACTGCCAACTCCGGCTGATGATGAATGTCAATCACTTCCAAATTATATTTTCCTTTCAAATGCTCCTGACAGATCGCATTCAGATTCAGGATGGCGCGGCGGGACCGCGGCGTTACCCCAGTAACGTACAGTCGAAGCACATAGCGTTGGTCATCGTTGGATTTCAACGTCGGTGTGGCTGGGCTCTTGCGTCTTCGGGTTGTCATAAGTCTGCCTTTCTCGATCGCAGATCGAGCCCGACGAGGACCCGCTCAGCGTCACTTGGATCGCCGATAATTCTCGTGAGAAACAAAAACAGTTTGCGGACCATGATAAGCACCGCCAGGACATGATCTCGCGCAGCCACCTTTGGGCCCTTTAACACATTGTTCTCAATCGTGCCGCAACCGCCGTCCAGATGTTGATTGAAGATTGTTCTTAGGTTGCGCCTGGGGACTCTGCCTGCCATGCCAAGACCCATCTCCCGGCAGCCCCTGTGATCTTTCGTGACTCGCGCATTCGGCTTGTTCATCACTGTTGCTCTTTCATGCCGGGGCTTTACCATTTCCCGAAATGCTATCCGCCTTGCGAACTATGCCCATTTGCACGGTGTCCAGGTCGATCTGCTTTTCTCTTTGCTCTAACTCCTGGACGTCGCGCATCAAGACCAGTTCCTCGAGTGCAAAGCCCGAGCGCATGGCGGAGATATTGGCCTCTAACTGCTGGCGCTTTTGCTGCAATTCGTGGCTTTTGCGCTTCAACAACCGTTGCCGTTCCTCGGCTTCGGCTAGTTCCCGGGCGCGCTGCGCCACGCGAGCGGAACCGGTAAGCAGCCCGGAGGGACCGACATAAACGTCAAGCAACTCAATCCCATGGCTGGTCAACACGAACTCTCGAATCTGGTTGGAGTGCCCCATCCCGCGCGACTTCAATACATACAGACCGCGATTCCGCTCGCCGTTGCACTCAATGTTTCGCAGCAAGATCCAGCTGTCCATCAGCGAGGAAACACCCACCTCGCTCAATTCCGGCGAACTGTCCCCGGCCGTAAGGCTGGTAAACATCGCGGTGATTTGCCGGGATTTGAACATATCGAGAAGGCGGGTCACCATCGACTTCACTTCCGCATAGCTCCCCGCGGAAGTAAAATTCGTAATCGGATCAATCACCATGACCTTGGGCTTAAAGGCCAAGGTCAGCTCGTGCATCGTCACCAGGTGCTTTTCCAGGCCATACGAACCGGGCCGGGCTGCGTAAAATCGCAATAGGCCTTGTTTCACGCACGGTTCCAGGTCAATTCCGATGGAACGCATATTGCGCAGAACTTCGTCCGTGGATTGCTCGGAAGCCATGT
The DNA here is from genome assembly GCA_963759275.1 of Candidatus Acidiferrales bacterium. GTDB lineage: Bacteria > Acidobacteriota > Terriglobia > Acidiferrales > UBA7541 > Acidiferrum. The sequence continues at coordinate 430,943 of CAVWYZ010000014.1, forward strand.
ACAGCGCGCGTTCACCACGCTGACACGCGGCTCGAACAAAGTGGGCAGCCAGGCTGCTCTTACCGGTCCCTGCTCCGCCGGACACTAGAACGCTGGTCCCGCGGTAAAAACCCTTTCCACCCAACATGGTGTCCAGCCGCGGGACGCCGGTAGAAATTCTTTGTGGGGATGCCTTATGGTCCAACTTCAAGGAACTCAGGGGCAGCACGGAAAAACCCGCTGCACCGATCAGGAACGGATATTCGTTGGTTCCGTGCATGGTGCCACGGTATTTGACGATACGCAGACGGCGGATGGACGCCTGATTCTCGACGCGATGGTCCAGCAGTATCACGCAGTCGGCAACGTATTCCTCAATTCCCTGGCGAGTCAGTCTACCTTCACCGGTCTCGGCGGTAATTACTGCGGTGATTCCTCTCGACTTCAACCAGGAAAATAGACGGCGAAGTTCCGCGCGCAGAATGCTGACGCTGGCAAAGCCCGAAAAAAGCGCCTCGAGAGTATCCAGCACCACTCGTTTCGCGCCGATGGCCTTGATCGCGGCTTCCAGGCGGACGAACAGGCCCGTCAAATCGTACTCCCCGCTTTCCTCCATTTCACTCCGCTCAATGACCACATAATCCACTACGATTTTTTTGTGCGCGCATAAGGACGCAAGGTCAAATCCATGAAGGCGACATTTTCCGTGAGGTCCTTCCCAGACTCTTCCAATGCTATGAACACACCGGGCTCGTTGAATTGAGTCGCACCGCGCACCAGGAATTCCATCGCCAGAATGGTCTTACCGCTGCCTGCTGGGCCACATACCAGCGTGGACCTTCCTTCGGGTAGTCCGCCCTCGGTGACTTGGTCCAGGCCCGCGATTCCGGTAAGGCTTTTGCGAATTCCTTTCTCGACAAGGGGCTTTAGGTGACGCGTCGACATTCTTGGCCTCGATTCTATTGTTCGTTGCTGGCTCCGGGCTGCTCGCCCGTCGCGCCTTGGAACAGCGTCGCGGAGGTGCTCGCAGACGCCTCGGTCTTCTGAGCCGCACAGGCTCAGTGGCAAAAAACAAGGTGCAACTGGACGGCCAATCCTCCGAATTCCGACAATGTCAAGAATCTGCGTGGATATTGCGCACTTTTTCTGTACGGAGGCGGATTGCGGACAGTTTTGGTGACTCGCAAAACCACTCTGGAACCAGTTGGATTCACTTTTCCAAAAATGGCAAAGCGAGAAAATCAGTTTTTGATTTCAACGGGTATGACTTACGAGAGGCTGTGCCGGACCGACACACGAATCGAGTGACCAGTACAGGCTTCGACTGGCCCAGAATGAATAACTCCGAGTTCCGGCGCAGATACGCTGCAAGGCACGGGAGAGCAATCAGATCCGGTTACCAGAACATCGCAGCCGGATGACTGGATAGCCTTGATCCTACTTGCAGAAAGCTATTCAACTTGAATCTTTCGGACGGCAGATCGTCAAATTCTCGGGAAGCCGCCATCAGTTTTGTTAGAATCGAAATACGGTGACCCCGTAGCTCAACTGGATAGAGCGGCGGACTTCTAATCCGCAGGTTGTCGGTTCAATTCCGACCGGGGTCGCCACTTCCTCTGCGACATGCCTAACCTGTTTGAATGCACTTCCCACACTTAGCTGCGGATTTGCCGACGGAAGAAATGTCCTGGACGGTCGGCAAAATTCCGGGCGCGTCGGTGCATACTTGGCGTATTCTTTTCACTCAGTGGTTCGTTTCCGACGGTGACAGCTGCAAGTTGTATGATGCCCACCGCTCCCATGCCCCGAACGTACTTCACAAAATATCTTGCGTACCTGAACGTATGCAACCATTTCAGCGCCCCAAGCCATAAATTGCCTCCTCGCAACGCTATTTCGGTAGAATGATTTTGAATACTGTAGCCTGCGGCTCTTCGCGCTATTTCGCTTTCTCAGAATTAGAAACGATGCCTATAAAGAAATCCTGGATATTTCTGTCGTTCGTGATGCTAGGCGTCATCGTACGCATCGTATTCATTTTGGCCGCCGACGCCAGGCAATTAACGTTTCACAGCGGCGGGAGTGATGCGCCGGTCTATGCACTTCTTGCGGAGAATCTGGTTTCTCGTAAAGGATTCACCTACGCGGGCCAGCCGTCCGCATTTCGCCCTCCCGCTTATCCCATTCTCCTCGCAGGATCCATGGAGATTTTCAGGCCACACTATATCAGCGCCATCCGGTGGCTACAATTTTTCGTTGGTCTCTTGACCGTATGGATTTGCGGAAAGATTTCTTCCCACCTCTTCGATTCTTCCGCGGAACGCGCAACCATCATTTTCGGACTGTTTCTACCCACTTTGATTTTCTCGACCGATCAATTACTTACCGAATGCCTGGCAGCGTTCCTGACCGCCCTCTTTCTATTGTTTCTCGTAGACCAGCGGCAACGCGCGGGCACGGCTTCGGCTGTTGGTTTGGGATTTGTCTCTGGGCTTGCGGCGCTCATTCGGTTTAACGCAGCTGCGTTACCGTTATTCGCGGCATGGGTCGTTTTCAAGACTCGTCATCGACGATCCTTCCCGCTTCGCTTCGCTGCAGTTGTCTTACTTCCGTGCGTGGTCATTGCGCCGTGGCTAGTCCGAAATGCGTACGCTTTCCCCGGGCACATCCTCTATTCGACTCACGGCGGAGCCAACGCGGTTCAAGGGGTGGTTACTACTCAGGGCCGAACCCAAATGGGAGATAGCGAACGGCTTTTGGCGGCAATGGGCTGGACTCTCCGCGATTTGGAGACCAACGATCCGGCCCGACTGGCATTGCCATCGGAAGTGGAACTCAATCGCAACGCCATTCGGGTGTTGCCTCGGCTTTGGAAAGAGCAAGGCTGGAACGCCGTTCCCCTGCTACTCAGGAAAATTGCCGATTTCTGGTTGAGTGCGGACCAGATTCTGGACACCAAATCGTTGCCTACTAGGGAACGCGTCCTTCGAGGAATGGGAGTCGTCATTTATCTACTGATTTTATCTTTGGCGGTCAGGGGACTTTACCGGATGTCTCAGACGCGCCCGGAAATTGCCTCTATTTTCCTGGTTTACGTGGTTGGTTACACGCTACTGCACCTGCCGCTGGTCATGAACACGCGGCTGCGCATTCCCCTGGCAGAGCCACTCATCATTGTTTTGGCGGGCGCGGGTTGGACCAGCCTTCCTTATGTTGCTGGACTACTCCGCGAAGCTTCTGAGGCGCTTTCTTCGGCGGATTTTCCCGATTCGGTGTCCGAGAGGTAACGCCACAAGTACTGTCGGCGATAGAACTTTGCCGCCGTAAATCCAGCCAACTTTTCCCACGCTGCATGATTGCTCCTGTCCCCCTACATCTTCGCGCGCCATAAAAGTGCCTGTTTTGCAAGGGTTTATGGCGCCTCGATCGCATCCTGTGCGAGCGTCCCTACTCCGTCACGGATGTAAACCTTCGTAACTGTCCCACTGGAACCTACGACCGGGTGTGTCACGGCTGCTCTGAACCCGTCCCTTCGTCCAGTTGTCCTCGCACAGACCATCGCGTTAGCTATGGGATAGGACCAAGTATCGGCAGGGCGGGTGTACCCGTGCTGCCTGGTGCGCTTGAGGCTTTTGTTCCATTCCTTCGAATGGGATGAAGGCGGAAATGTCGCAAGTGCTCCGGAGAAAGGTCGCTTGCACCGGAGTTCTTTCAAAGATTGGAAGCAGCCGATGAGAAAACCAATTCCGAACGAGCGCGGCTTCACCCTGCTGGAATCGGTGGTGGTGATTGGAATCATGATGGTGCTAATGGGCATCGCCGTGATTCAAAGCTTCGGTTCCATGGAGTCCTACCAAGCCAATTCGGCCCAAGACGTGGTCGTCAGCCAATTGCGCGTGGCCCGTCAGTTGGCCATCTCCCAGCGGCGCGCGGTTCAGCTCTGGTTAGACACTGCGCCGGAAACGGACAATCGCTACCACGTGAAATATCAGGTGCAACCTGCGCCACAAACAAACGAGGTCGCCGGACCACTCGTCAGCGTTCCTCTCCCGGGAAGCACGCAATTTATACTCGAACCCGGCGTACCCGACACCCCCATGAATTTCGGAAAGGCTGCCGCGATATACATCGGAAATCCACCTGTCGCTGGCGGTCCTCCCATCATGCAGTTCAATCCAACCGGGACATTCACCGATAACACTGGAAATACGCTGTTGTACGGCACGATCTTCATCGGTATTCCAGGTCAAGTGAGCACCGCCCGTGCAGTCACCATCATGGGTGGAACCGGCCGTGTCCGTTCTTATAGCTATGCGGGCACCGGCACGGGTTGGCAGGAGTGAGGAGCCAGTCACATGGAACTATTTAGGAATCGTCGCAATCAAAAAGGGTTCACTCTTCTGGAAACCATGATCGCCATGGCGGTCCTGAGCTTCGGTGTCCTTTCGCTGGCGTCCTTCTTTTCCCAAGGGCTAAAGAATTCGAACCAGGTACAGATGCAGTACATCGCCAATCAAAAAGCTCAGCAAGCACTGGAATCCATCTTTACGGCGCGCAACACCCAGTTGATCAGCTTCGCCCAAATTAACAATGTTAGCCAAGGCGGCGTGTTCCTGGATGGCCCGCAACCGTTGCTGGCGCCGGGTCCCGACAGCATGGTGGGAACGGCGGATGATGATTCCACTAATCCCGATGTCATCGTGATTGGCCCAGGCGCCGACGGCGTTCTTGGCACCGCGGACGACAAAAGCATTCCCCTGAATCCCTGGATGACCAGAACGATTGCGATTACGCCCGTTACCAGCTACGCCAACATGGTCCTAATCACCGTGACGGTCAAATACAACTACCAAGGACAGTCGGGTCAAGTGCAGTTGACGAGTTATATCTCGTCTTATTCGTGAGGCCCTCTATGCGACCGGCGACAAAACGGAAACTAACGGGATTTACGCTGATCGAACTGATGATCGCGATGGCGGTAACGATGATTTTGCTCTATGCCGCCGTCGTTGCGTTTCGCGACGCCTCGCAGACTAACCAAGTGGTCACGCAGAATGCCGACATGACCGACAACCTGCGCAATGGGTTGAACATGATCCAGACCGATCTGCAGCAGGCTGGTTCGGGGGTTCCCACTGGTGGCATACCGCTTCCCTTTACCTCTAACAACTCGACGACGAGTCCGTGCGGGACGACGCCAGCTATAGTTCGCCCCATGCTTGGTGGTACCACCACCTTCCCGGTTTGCAACTCCACTCTTCCTGCGGTAGAACCGGGCTCGAGCCTGGGGCCCCCGGTCACCGCTCCGGATGCGTCGGGCAGCACTGTGAAGACGGACGAGATTACCGTGGTTTACGCCGACAATCTGGGGCTGGACTCAAGACCTATCAATGCCGCGTCGAGCATAAACCCGGCGAACCCAGGTTGCCCCAATGGATCCCTGAAACTTTCGGGTACCACGCTGACGGCGGTCTTCGACGGCAGCACCCTCAATTCGAGTGGTGGCTACAATTGCGTCAATTTTCTGAAGAACGGTATCACCATTAATGTCGGCGACCTGATAATGTTCAGTAACACCTATGGACAGGCGATTCTCGCGGTCACGGGAGTATCGGGTCAGACTCTAACATTTGCCACAGGCGATCCCTTTGGTCTGAACGGCCGCACAGAAACAGCCGGAACCATTAATTATTTACAGGCCAGCGGGTGCGGAGGAAGCAACGCATGTTTCGCGAACACCACCGCCACGCGCATTTGGATGGTTTCCTATTACCTCGACAATGTTACTAGCCCACCGTACGTCCGGTTGATCCGTCAGGTGGGTCTTAACACCGCGACACCGGTAGGGGAGACCCTGGAAAATCTCCAGTTCACCTACAACTTTATCGACGGCGAAACCAACCCTTCCAATCAACAAACTGTGCCCGCCGGTGATTCCGAATCCCAGATCATGTCCGTGAACGTTTATCTTGCGGCGCGTTCCAGCTACCAAGTGCACCAGGGCAACAACACGCTTTACTCTCGAAACAATTTGACAACCCAAGTCAGTATTCGCAGTAACGCTTATACGAATCCGTTCTAACACGAGGAACATGCGATGAATTCGAAATTGCTTAGACCCTCCAAACGTCTTCGTCAGGACGCGGGCATAGCCTTGCTCACAACGCTTCTCTTGCTGTTCTTGATGTCCAGTTTGTTGGTCGGCTTCAGCTTGCTCTTGATCTCCAACCAGCAACTATCCGGGGCGAATACTGATCAAGTCGTCGCCTTCTATGCCGCCGAAGCTGGCATGGAGAAGATGACTGCGGATCTTGGCGGGCTGTTTAGCCAGACCTACTCCCCGAGCACCACACAAATCAATGCGCTCGAAACCAGTCCCTATGGACCTCCCGTCTCTAGCATGTTCCCAAACGAATCTGTCAGCTATACAACCGCCGATGGCACTCCCGCCTATACCATAACCCCCTCGGCGTTGGATTCGAATGGCAATCCTGCCGCCACCACCACCACCATCAAGTCCGGCCCCTATCAGGGAATGACGGCGTTGGCCACGGATTACACATTGTCCGTGAACGCACGAACCAGCACCGGGCGCGAAGTGAATTTGGTACGCACGACCCAGACCGTGGGCATCCCGATGTTCCAGTTCGCTATCTTCTGTGACGTGGATTGCTCCTTCCACGCCGGTTCGAATTTCACCGTGCAAGGCCGCGTGCATGGCAATGGCAATTTGTTCCTTGCCAGCGGCGCAACCCTGCAAATGCAAGGCAAGGTCGACGCTTATAAGGACATCATCCGCGCCTATATGGACAATGGCGCCTCCACCAGCGCGAACTGGGGGGGCACCGTCAGTATCACCACCACTCCTACTGGTGGCAGCTACCGCAATCTGGCCCTTACCGAAGGCAGTGCCAATGGCACCTCCTGCATCAGCTCCTGGACTACGGTTTCCACCGGCAGCAGTCCAACGGATTACGCTAGCAATCTCATCAACGGCAAGGGCAGTCCGAACTGTGCGAAATATGCCACAGGCGCGCAACACTTGGATCTTGCGGTAGTCACCATGGGCGGCGGCACGACGGAACCCGTCGATCTGATTCGTCGGCCCGTAAGTACCTCGGAATCCGCCAACGTGACTGGTGAGCGCTATTTTGCCCAGTCGAGCCTGGTGATCCTGCTCTCCGATAATCCATCGGATATCATGAATCTTCCTTGTGTCGATCAAGGAACCCAGCCTATGGACCTTAGCGTCTTGGCCCAGCCCGTCGCGAGTTGGCCGGCGAGCGCGCCATACTCGACGCTGAAATCCAACATGACTAGCTTTGGAACCACAGCGCTACCACTGGCGGCCTCCGGTGGCGGCGCTGCCTACAGCGCCACTGACGGGTATTGGTTGCCGTCCGGCTACCCTGTCATCAAGGGGTTCATCAAAATCCAGGCGCAGACAACCTATGGCGCGCCGTGCGGCACTTGGAAAGATGTGACCGCGGAAGTGCTCGCTTACGGCTATGCTGGCAAGAATCTTGACCCGGTTCCTCAATCATTCGATGGGTCGAATCTCAATCCGCAGTGGCCGGGAACAACCAGCAATATGTTTCTCTCCACGTCTGCGGTTCCCACGCTCCCAAGTGTGCAACTTGGGCCTCAAACACAGGGCACACCCTATTGGGGAAGCGGCAACATGACGGCCGTTTCTACGACCGCGTCCCCGCACATGTGCAAGGATCCTCATCCGAACGCGATTATCCGCCTGGAACGAATCCGCGACAATCCATCATCGATTCCTTACACGACGGGCACGCGCAAGACGACGAGCCCTACGAACCTGCCCAAGATAGCCACCACCGCGCAAGCTTGCGGCGTCGATCCCAGCACGGGAAACCTCGTTGCAGGGTGGACACCACTACCCTCCGATTTCTGGCCTAACACCCTATTTGACCCACGTGAGGGCGAACTGCGTGATACGGTGCCAGCCACTCCCTATAACAACCTGCCAACCCTGAATGGCACGATGCACTACATTGAGCTGGACATTGCCAACCTGACCAAATGGCTCGCGGGTACAGCGCCATTTCAACACGGGCTCCGGTCACTCAACTTACGATTCAGTGAATTCTCCCAACAACTATTCCGTCTATATTTCCGACCGCCGGGGGAACTACGCTGCCACCAAAACTTGGACCAGTAGCTGGCCTCCCGTCTCGCCCAGCGGACACGAAACTGGAGAATACGGATGGAACGATATCGTGAATAGCACGAGCGATCCAACCAACGGCTGCCCGAATAATAGTCTCGACCAAGGTGAGGATCTGGACGGATCGCTGACCCCTGCCCAACTGCTGACGTTCGGCGCCAGCTCGACTAACATTAACTACATCATGGCTCCTGGTGCGGCAGAGAACACTCTCTACGCCCTGTCAGGTAGCAACATTACGGGCGGTCTCGCTGCTGCGTACGGCAAATACGGGTTTTATAGCGGGCTCGTGGCCTCGGGGGCCATCTTAGCCAATCCTAAGTGCGGAACCCCGACTTATGCCACGGCCACTCCGGGAATTTGGCCCATGATGTACACGGCGATCTCGAACGCCGCGCGGGAAAACCCCCCGATCTTCTTCCGCCGCGCGGTCACGATTGTGAACGGAGATAACCTCACGGGCCTTGGTACGTGTCCATCGGGAGTAAGCTGCGGTCTAGCCATCTCCGCGGAAAACCCCGTGTATGTTCAAGGTGACTATAATGCAAACTCCGCAGGCAATGGATTCAGTGATCCCACGGTGGGCTCCTCCATCGCGGGAGATTCCGTCACCATTCTGTCCAACAGCTGGAATGACGTAAATTCATTCTCATACAGCCTGTACGCCAATAACGGCCCTCGCACTCCTACGAAAACCTACTGGCGTGCCGCAGTGATCGGCGGCAAGGGAGTATTCCTTTCCGCAGTACGGTAGTAGCGCCGACAACGGAACGGATGGAGGCATGCATAACTTCCTCCGAGAGGTCGAGAACTGGGGCACGGGTGGTGGATCGGTCAATTACGAAGGTGCACTGGTAAACCTGTTTACGAATCGCCAGGCAACCGGCGTCTTCAAGTATGGCAATACCGTTTATACCGTTCCCACACGCTAGGCCTACTTCGACACCAACTTCCTAACTCCTTCGGAATTGCCACCGCGCACACCTATGTTCCGCGAGGTGAATACCACCGGCTGGACGCGCGTGCTGGCTCCCGAAGCCAACGCTTACAAATAAGAGCTGTTCGCTCTTGTTCTTACAAACGTCCCGGTCTCTGGCCGGGACGTTTGCTCTTTGCGCCGCACATCTCTCGGGGTTGCTTTCCACTGGCTTGCGCCGCGTTCCCCTCTTCGTGGTACTTTCAAGGAAGCACAGCCTCTGATGATCGAGCCAAAGGGCGCATGAATCCGATCGAGACGCTTAGTCTTGTCCTGGGAACCGGTTTTTCTTCCGGCTTGAATCTCTATGCCACCGTTGCCACGCTCGGACTGCTGGAACGCTTCGGCGTGATTCACTTACCCGGGAAATTGCAAGTACTGGCGCATCCCGCCGTGCTTGGCGTCGCCTTGGCTTTGTACTTGGTGGAGTTTCTAGCAGACAAGGTTCCCTACATCGATTCGATCTGGCAGGCCATCCACACTTTCATCCGGCCTCCCGCGGCCGCGCTATTGGCGTTCAGTATGACCGCTTCGGCTGCGGAGCCCTGGCGATGGGCTGCGGCGTTACTCGCGGGCAGTGTCGCGCTAACATCTCACGGCACTAAGGCGAGCGCGCGCGCTGCCGCGAACATGTCCCCGGAGCCGCTCAGCAATTGGGCGCTGAGTTTTGGTGAAGATTTATTGGCAGTCTGGCTGACGTGGTTCGCCACGGCGCATCCCACCGTCGCGGTGATCGTCGTGGTGATACTGTTGGTGATTTCGCTGTTTTTGCTGTATCACCTGTTCCGATTTCTGCGGCGCACCTTCCGCAAACTCGCCGAAGTGTAAATCCCCCGTTGCTCGTCACTTCACGTAAGTTGCCAGCCAACCCAGAAACGTCTTGTACCAAAGCTGGGCGTTCTGCGGCTTCAGAACCCAGTGTCCTTCGTCGGGAAAGATTAACAGTTCTGACGGAACGCCCTGCCGTTGCAGGGTATTGAAGAATTCCAGCGACTGGGTGTACGGAACGCGGTAATCGCGCTCTCCAGCAATTACCAGTGTCGGAGTTTTGTATTTAGCCAGATCTCCTGCGTAGGCGACGGGCGCCCACTTCTTATAGTTCTCGGGCGCTCCCCAGGGCGTGCCCTGCATATCGTGCTCTTCGAACCACAATTCCTCGGTCGCATACATCGAGACTTTATCGTAAACGCCGGCGTGGCTGATGATGGCCTTGAAGCGATCGGTGTGCGTCGCCAGCCAGTCCGCCATGTAGCCGCCGTAGGATCCCCCGGCCGCCGCCAATCGAGTCTTGTCTACGAATGGATATTTCGCGATGGCTGCGTCGACGCCCTTCATTACGTCAACGTATGCTTTTCCGCCCCAGTCATTGGTGATTTCTTCGGTGAATTTTTGCCCGAAGCCTGTCGAACCGCGGCGATTGATCATCAGTGTGACGTAACCGGCGCCGGAGAACACCTGTGCATTCCAACGATAGCCCCACGCGTTGGACCACATAGTCTGCGGGCCACCATGCAGCAGCACCAACATCGGATACTTTTGCGTGGTGGAGAACTGCGGCGGTCGAACGATCGTCGCCTCAACTTTCGTGCCCTCGGCGCCTTCGAACCAGAACGATTCCGGCCCGTTCATTTCCACGTTGGCGAGAAGCGCGTCGTTCGTGTGCGTAAGTTGCTTCAGTCCGCTTCCATCACCGGCAGAAACGAATATTTCGCTCGGCATGGTCAGGCTTGTGCGCGTGGTTACAAGTTCCTTTGCGTCGCCGCTAAACGCAAACTCCGCGTTGAATCCATCTAGAAGCTTTTTGGGTGTCGCACCGGCCCGCGCTTCCATCGCATAGACCGGCTGCAGCGTTTCGTTTTCCGCAAGGAAGAAGATGGTTTTGCTGTCGGGCGACCAAGCCAGATCCGCAGCGCTTCGATCAAACGATTCTGATAGGTTCTCACTCTTGTCCGTTTGTCGGTCATAAAGCATCACGCGCCACTTGTCGGCTTCATACGCCGCCGTCAGTTGGGCGTGATACGCAATGTAGCGTCCGTCCGGCGAATATACGGGATTGCCGTCGAATCCATGCTGCGTTGTGATTCGCTTGGCCTCCCCTCCCGTGACGGGGACAAGAAAAAGATCGCCGTTTGTGCTGATCGCTTCGACCTTATCGGTTACTGCTGTGAAGCAGATCTCCTTGCCGTCCGGCGAAAAATTGAAGTCACCGGGGCCACTCCGTTCTTCGGGAGGCACATCATAATTTGCGCCGGCCGTGAGATCTCGGGCTGCGCCGCTCCCACTCGCAGGAATCACAAATAAATGACTGCGTTTGCCCTCGGACCAATGGTCCCAGTGGCGATAGAGCAGATGATCGTAAATTCGCGCTTTGACCTTGCTCTTTTCTTTTTCCTCGTCGCGCTTGGCGTTACATGCGTCGTCGTTGCAATCGGGATACACAGAAGACGTGAACGCAATGGTCGTACCGTCAGGAGACCAGTGAAACAAATCCGCGCCCGTCGACAGCTTGGTGAGTTTCTTGGCTTCCCCGCCTTCCATCGAAAGCAAGTAAACCTGCGAGTTCCCATCGCGGGCGGAGAGAAACGCCAACATCTTTCCGTCGGGCGACCACGCGGGTGAATTGTCGCGGCCTCCTTGCGTGACCTGGATAGGCGCGCCGCCATCCGTGCTGACCATCCAGATGTTGCTGACGGAACGATTGGCATCCAGATCGGGCGTGGACACGCTGTACGCAACCCATTTTCCATCTCTGGAAACGGCGGCACCGCTGACACGATGCAGCTTGATCATGTCGTCGAACGTCAAAGCGTGTTTCGCGGCCGTTTGCGCAAAACTGGAGAGTGCAAACGCAAACATCACGAAGAACAGACCGCAACGAATCGATAGTTTGGTCATCGATGGCCTCTTTGCTTTATCGGAGAGTTTCCGGCTGCCTTCAAAACACATGATGATGACATGACTAGGCCGTGAATCCAAGAAGCTCTACTGCATTCATTCCGCGCCCGGAATGGGCAAACCCACGGTCCAGATATAACCGTCGGGATCCAGCAGCGTAACTTCGCGCCATCCATGCGGAAAATCCTTCGTTGGTTGCACAATCGTGACACCGGCCGACTTGGCACGTTCTTCCACGCGGTCTGGATCCAGGCCGAGGAATCTAAGTTCCACGCCCACTCCGCGTTCTCGCGCGGCTTGAAGCGGGCGTATAAAGGGTGGTGATCGTAGGCATGATCCGCGTGCAGCATGAATTCCGTACCCAATAGCGAGAGCGCGGCAAAATCATCGTCCGCGTAACGCACACTGGCGCCGAGCACTTCGCGATAGAAAGGAAGGGAAACCGCTACGTTGCGAACTAACAGATTGACACTGAATTTCGATAAAGCGCGCCCATATTCGTCCGCGGGCATAAAGGCGTCGCCCGTGCGTGTCTTGGTCATCGTTACCTCCTAACCAGAATCCAGTTCACGAACGCAATCGCGCAGGTGGCGCCCACGATATAAGACTCTCCACGGCCCATCTGCGTCAGCAGCACCATGGAAAAGACCAGCGCCAGTCCAGCAAACAAATGGGGAACGGGCAATCGAAATTGCGCTTTTCCATCATCGCGCTTTCGCAAGATAGGCACTGCCAGCGCCATCGCTCCATAAATGGCCAACCGGGAAACCGCCGAAAGCATGGCGTTCCAGCGAAAACTGCCAAGCGCAGCAAAGACGAACACAAGGACTGCGTAAAGCACGATAGAGATGTAAGGCGTGCGGTATTTCCGATGAATTGCCGCCAGGAATGCCGGAAAATCACCGTGCTCGGCCATTGCGAAGGTAATGCGTGGCGAATGCAGCAGATTGGCGCTCAAATAGCCATACGCTGAAATCAGTGCGGCCAGCGCCATCGCGGTTGAGCCGGCGGGGCCCAAGAAGTGCTCCGCTGCATCAGAGAGAGGTCTCGCGGAAGACGCGGCGCCCGGAAGAGTCGAAATCGTCACGAACTGCACCAGGGTATAGATGACGGCGACCGCCGCGAGCGCCAGGAGCAACGCCACGGGAGTATCGCGTTTGGGATTCGTGCTCTCCCCTCCGACGAACAGTGCCCCTTCGAATCCCCCATACGCATAAACAAGAAGAAGGATGGATTCAAACCAATTTCTAGCCGAAATAGCGGGCGCCGCAAGTGGTACATGAATTTCCGGCCGCAACAAGAGAACCAGCAGACCCGCGATCACGAAGAACAGTAGGAAGCTTACTTTTACTCCGGTGAAGAAGTTGCTGATGTTTTTGCCGGCCTTCACGCCGATGTAGTTCAGAAGTGCCAGATGCCCTAACAAAAATGCGAGAACCAGCAACTCGCCTTTGCGACTGCCCAATGCCGGAAAAAATTGAGCCAAATAGGTGCAGAACAGATCAGCCACGGCGGCAGGGGCTGCGATGCGCGTCAACCAGGTCAACCATGCAACCAATAGGCCCGCGAATCTTCCCAATGCATCGCGTGCGTACAGATACAGTCCACCGGTTTCGTCATACCGCGACGAAACTTCCGCGATGCATCCGGCAATAACTAGAATGCCGAGTCCCGCGCCAAGGCAACTGAGGGGGCTGAGCGAACCGAGTCTCGCCGCAAGAAGGGAAGGGAGGCCGAAGATGCCACCGCCGATGATCGAATTGATCATCAGTGCCACCAGGCTCCAGCGGCCGATCGTGCGAACCAATCCAGGCGAGGCTTCCGTCGTCAAGCGTGGCCCATCCTTTTCTCTGCTAATAACTGGTGGGCAACGGAACTGTCGCAGCTTTCATTTTTGCTATTTCGGTCAGGAGATCGGTCTTCCCGCTCAGAGGTTCCAGATGCGGATACCGTTCGCCGCCGTGATATTCAATCCGGTAGGTCTGATAGAAATCGCCATTTTCGGCGAGCAACTCGATAGGTTCTTTGCTGGTCTTTGCGCGGGCGATCGCATCTCGCAGAATGTCTGGATTCCATTTTCGGCCGTTGACCGCGACCAGCCGCATGCCCGGTGCGATGCCTGCATTCGCCGCAGGCGAACCCGGGATCACATCTAAAACGTGGTCGCCATCTTCTCCGCCCGGCCCGTGGAGAAGAAGTCCCAGAGAGAATTGCATCTCGATTTCCTGATTGGCAACTTCGTCGACGTGCTCGTACTCGTTTGGCACGTCTGTAAAGACCAACTTCCAGCCGCTATTTTCCAGACCACCCAGTGGCGCTCCGGAGCCATGAGACTTCAGCCGCGCTGTGAAGAACGCGCGCCAATCGTAGGGAGCGACTTCGTTCATCGCTGTCACAACATCATCAAACGTGTACGGCACAACTTTCGGTGGAGTGTTTTCTCCTCCGTGAAAGTGCTGGCAGAAGTCGTCAAGCGACTTTTTCCCGTTGCTCTGCTTGCGGATGATGGTATCGGCCTCCAGCCAGATAAGCGTGCTTTCGTCGTAATAATCGACGCTGCGTCGCAAAGAAGAGCCTTCGGGAGGCAGGCTGTACAGAATCTGCGCGGCGATCGCGGTGTCTTGCAGGTCGCGCCAGGTACGGCCGGGCCGATCATTCAAATAGGCTGCCGTTGAAGCCAGATACTCTCGGAACATGGTAAGTGGCATCATGACGGAACGCGCCGCAAGCATCACGCCGTAGTATTGTGTCAGCCCCTCATACACCCACAACAGATCGCCTTTCATTGGAGTTTGGTAATCCGGAGTGGCCAGGCCCGCCGGACGGCGGTATTTGCCGTTCCAGGAATGGGTGAATTCGTGCGGAAGAAGTTCCGAAGAGGCGAACAGTCCGGGATCGAGAAAGTAATTTTCTTCGGTGCGATCGTCGCTCGATTCGTGATGTTCCACACCATCCTGCGGCATGCGATCGCTTAGCGTCAGCAGAAAATCGTAACGGCGATAATGGCGCGCACCGAAGAGGGCACCTGTTTCCGCCACTAACTGGCGGAGGTGCTGTACTTCCACAGGTGTCGCCTGGAGAGGGGCGGGGCCGTCGGCGGCAACGTCGACGAAGTGCGGCGGCGATTGTCCCGGGGAAAGATCGATGTGGCGCAAATAAGCACCAGCGATGACTGGAGAATCGATTACCGTGGTGAGTGTTGCAGGCGCGAACTCAATCACATCCACCGATTCCTTGGCCACCGGCAACGCCGTTCCGTATTTCCATCCCGCTGGCAAGCGTAAGGTCGCCACGTACACGAGGTCGTCCGTCTTCGGGCCCTGCGGATAGAGCGTCACCATATACCAGTTCAGGATTGCGAGCTTGGCGGTGGACGACGGGCGCTCGCGCGAGCCGTTCGAATCGGTGGGTGATAGATAGTCGTACGATAAATCAAGCGTGCTCACGCCTGCGGGCACTTCCACGTGGAACGCGTACATATCGACATCATCGCGGTGCCACGGAATATCTTTTCCGCCGCCGGCGATTTTCAGCCCCACCAAATCCGCGATCGGGCCGGTCGGGGAATGCTCCCCCGGTATCCATTTCGGATACACGAGAGTGAGTGAGCCGGACGTGACTGGCAGCGTCAGCTTTGCGTGGAAGATATGTTGCGGTGCTTCCCGCAAATCCACTTCAAGACGAGCCGGATTTTGCGCGGTCTGCGCGTAACCGGCGCTCGCACCGAGCGTAAACATAAGCACAGAAAAGGCAACGAAAGAAGAATGAATCCGCGTTATCAAGAGCGCTCCTTCGAATCCGCGAAAGCGTACCACACTTGTTGTTGCGTCGCTGCTGAAGCGGCCAACTTGGCCGGTGTGGATTTCCGCACAAAACCTGCCGTTTTTTGCCCTTCTGCTACAATTTTGGTATGAGTACCGCGACGCGTACGACTCCTCTTTTTTCGCGTAATCTTCGGAAACAATACCCCATCGCAGTTCGCGGCGAGGGATGTTGGATTATTGACGCGGAGAGCCGGCGTTACCTCGACGCTTCCGGCCAAGCCGCAGTGGTCAGCATCGGACATGGTGTGCAGGAAATCGGGCAGGCCATGGCCGAGCAGTCTGGTCGGATCGCTTTTGCGCATACAACGCAATTCCATTCCGAGCCTGCTGAGAAATTGGCGGAACGGGTTCTGGCGATTGCGCCGAAGAATTTCCGCACTGGCGGGCGCGTTTACTTCACGTCCGGTGGTTCCGAAGCCACGGAAACGGCGATTAAGCTGGCGCGTCAATACTTTCTGGAAACGAACCAGCCTTCACGCTATCGGGTTGTTGCTCGCAAGCAGAGCTACCATGGCAGCACGCTCGGCGCGATGTCACTAAGTGGAAACGTCGTCCGTCGTGCGCCGTACGCGCCGCTGATCCCCGAATGGGGCCACGTGGCGCCGTGTTTTTGTTACCACTGTCCCTTCGGAAAAACGTTTCCGGAATGCAATCTGGCGTGTGCTGATGACCTCGATTCATTCTTGAACGCGAACGACGCTTCGACCGTCGCCGCATTTTTGTTTGAGCCAGTGGTGGGCGCGACGTTAGGCGCTGCGCCAGCCGTAGATGGCTACACGGCGCGCATCGCGGACATTTGCCGAAAGCACGGGATTCTGCTGATTGCTGACGAAGTGATGACCGGCATGGGACGTACAGGCAAGCCGTTCGCGAGTGAACATTGGGGTTTAGAGCCAGACATTATTCTCACGGGCAAGGGGATTGCCAGTGGATACGCACCGTTGGGAGCGGTAATCGTCGCGCCGCGTTTGGTGGAGGCGTTTGAGAAGGGCTCAGCCACCTTCATGCACGGATTCACGTATCAAGCGCATCCCGTCGCCACGGCCGCAGGCAATGCCGTCTTTGATTACCTGGACAAACACCAACTCTTCGCGCGTGTCACCCCTGCTGGCGAAAAGCTACGTAAAGCGCTTGCAAGGCTGGAAGGTCACCGGCACGTCGGCCAGGTGCGCGGCCTGGGACTGTTGCAGGGCGTGGAATTCGTGAAAGATAAGGCGACGCGAGAACCTTTCCCCAAGGAAGCCGGGATCGCCGAGAAAATTCGCCAAGCCGCGCTGGAGAAAAATGTGTTGTTGTATCCGGGACAGGGATGCGTCGACGGTTTGCGCGGCGATCACGTCCTGTTAGCGCCTCCTTTCATAATTAAATCAGAGGAATGTGCATTGATCGCCGAGTCTTTACACTACGCTTTGGAAAAAGTCTTTTCTGCGTGATTCTGCGCAAATCATGATTTAATACGTTTTAAGCTACTCATAATTTCGGGAGATTCTTCATGCGCCGTATTCCGCACTCATTGGTATTTGTTTGTGCCGCTTTCCTACTCATAAGTATTTCCTCGGCGCAGGAGAAAAACGCCGCGAAGCCGCGAGCCCGCGATCTGGGGGTGCCGTTTGATGGCATACCGGGACCATTGAATGCGATTACAGACGTTGCGGGAGTCACTGTCGGTCACACGACCCTGATTTCCGGCGAAGGCAAACTGGTTGTCGGCAAGGGACCGATACGCACAGGAGTAACCGCGGTTTTCCCACGTGGTAAAGATGTAGACGACACAGGGGTTTTCGCCGGTTGGTGGTCGTTGAACGGAAACGGCGAAATGACCGGTACAACTTGGGTGGAAGAATCGGGCATTCTGACGGGACCCGTGATGATCACCAATACGCATAGCGTCGGCGTCGTTCGTGACGCCGTCATTCAATGGACGGTGGCTCACCGAAAAGTCGGCCCGGATGACGATTGGTGGTCGCTTCCGGTCGTTGCGGAAACGTGGGATGGCTGGTTAAACGACATCAACGGCTTCCACGTGAAGCCCGAACACGTGTTTCACGCCATCGACACTTCTCACGGCGGGCCTGTGGAAGAGGGCGCGGTGGGCGGCGGAACCGGCATGGTCTGCAATGGATTTAAGGGCGGTATCGGAACTTCCTCGCGCAAGCTCTCAGAAAAAGACGGCGGGTACACGGTTGGCGTGCTGGTGCAGTGCAATTACGGCTCGCGGCAGAACTTCCGGGTGGCGGGAATCCCCGTGGGCCGGGAAATTCCCAGTGAAGATCCCTACGCCTTCGCTCCCGACGACATCACGGAGCGTGGCTCGATTATTATAATCGTGGCGACCGATGCGCCTCTGCTGCCACATCAGTTGAAGCGCTTGGCGCGCCGCGTGTCCTTGGGTTTGGGGCGCGACGGCAGTATTTCCGGCAACGGCTCAGGGGATATATTTATCGCATTCTCAACTGCAAACGTGGGCGCAGCGGCGGTGGATCGCGTAGTCGATTTAAAGATGCTTCCCAATGACAAACTGAATCCCGTGTTTGAGGCGACCGTGGAAGCCACGGAAGAATCCATCATCAATGCCATGGTTGCGGCCACTACGATGACCGGCATCGATAACCATCGCGTCAGCGCACTGCCGCACGATCAATTGCGCGCCATCCTGAAGAAATATAATCGCCTAAATCCGTAACTGAAACTGGGTTAGCAAGAAACTAGCTACGCAGTTGACCGCAGGATAGAATGCGGTGTGTCTATATCTCTGACGCGACCAATCAGCATACTTTTAGTTGCAATTCTTGGCGTTTCGCTCAACTCGTGTTCAGCCTCTCATCCAGAAACGATCGCAATAACGCATGTCACTGTAATTGATGCGACCGGCGAAGCGTCGAAAGCCGACCTTACGGTAATTACCCAAGGACAGCGTATTTCCGCGGTGGGACCGTCGTCCTCCACGCCGATTCCAAATAGCGCAAAGATCGTCGACGGTTCGGGAAAATTCCTGATTCCCGGTCTGGCCGACATGCACATTCACCTGACCGGAGCGGGAGAGCCCACAGGCAGCCGCGAGTTCATCATTCCTTTGCTGATCGCTAATGGAATCACCACCGTGCGCGATATGGGCGGAAAAATTGAATACTTGAAGGCGTTACGCCAAGAGATCAATTCCGGTAAACGGGCAGGCCCGCAGATTTTCTTTACCGGTCCTTATCTGGATGGCAATCCTCCCTCGTTTCAGCCTTCTGTCGTGGTACAGAACGCGGCGGAAGCCGTAGCCGCAGTACAAACCTTGAAGCGAGAAGGAGTCGACTTCATCAAGGTGCAATCGCGCTTACAACCGGAAGCATATTACGCAATCGCAGAAGAATCGAAGAAGCAGGGAATCCGCTTCGTGGGCCACGTTCCGGATTCCATTACCGTTGTGGCCGCCTCGGATGCGGGACAAGCCAGCATCGAACATCTGACCGGTATTCTGCTCGGTTGCTCTTCGCGGGAAGAAGAGTTGCGACAACGCCAACTCGTGCCTCTGTCGCCGGGCGAGCCCAAAGAGCAGGCCGTGGCGCGCGAGCGGAAATGGAACCAGGATCTCTTAGCTTCCTTTTCACAGCAGCGCGCACTTAGCCTCTCCCAAAAATTTGTCATGAACCAGACCTGGCAAGTTCCCACCCTCCCGTTGCTCGTTCATCTGGGTTACCTTGTGCCCGAAACTGATCGCATCGGTGACTCTCGGCTCGAATATATTCCGCGGGCGGTGCGCGAAACTTGGGACAGCACGCGCAAAGCGTTATTGGAATCGCGCACGGAAATCGACTTTGACCAGAGACGCCATTTGATCAAAGAGTCGATGCAAGCTGTGAAAGCGATGAACGACTCTGGGGTGGCTTTCATGGCGGGAACCGATGCGGCTGCGCCAAATGTCTTTCCTGGATTCAGTCTCCATGAGGATCTCGAGTCTCTTGTGGAAGCCGGACTAACACCGCTGCAGGCCTTGCAAGCGGCGACTAGCAATCCCGCCGAGTTTCTTCACCGTAGTGCTGAGCAGGGAACCATCCAGGCCGGCAAGCGTGCCGACTTAGTGTTGTTGGAAGCGAATCCATTGCAGGACATCCGCAACGCCCAAAAAATCCGTTCTGTGATTCTGAATGGTCGTCTGTTCGAACGCAGCGATCTGGACTCTCTGTTAGCCGAGGCCGAACAATTTGCCTCGGCGCACTAGGCCCTGCTCCTAGGCGTTAGGTCCACGCGCTCACCACCCGGCCAGCGCTTCCCGCTACGCGAAGCCCATCCCGCCGATTCCTGAAATATCTTGAATTAAGTTCCTCGCCATCGAGTTGTTCGATGCGCCGGAATCCCAAGCCGGTCAGAAATTCGTTCAGCTCTTCCGGGGTGAAAAACAAGCGAAAGGGTTCTCCGGCCCGCTCGACTCGTCGCGCCAGTGTGTCCAGCGCGAGCCGTTCCAGCAAACCGAGGGAAGATCGCGGCACGGAGTAATCGAATACCACTCCGCTGCCTCGCGGGAGTTTTCCGATGAATCCAAATGTATGCGCTGCGGCTTCCTTGGTGAGATACGGCACGACACCCAGCCACGAAACAAAAGTCGGTTGGTCCGCGCGAAAACCGGCAGCTTGCAGCTCGGTGGCCAGCTCTTGCCGCTCGAAATCGACGGGAACGAATCGCACCGAATCCGGAATTGCGATCTCCGCGGCCTGTAAACGGCCGATCTTCCAAGCCTGCGTGTTCGGGTGGTCAACCTCAAAGACCCGCATGCCGTGAAGAGCGATGCCTCGATAAGCCGAAGTGTCGAGTCCCGCGCCGAGAATCACGTATTGAGAAACGCCACGGGCGACACTTTCTGCCAACTGATCTTCCGCGTAACGGCTGCGGACAGCCATGAACGCACGGAAGTGCCTCGCCCTCCGTGTGCGATGACGCGCGGGATTTGCGTGAATTTCCCGAATCGCGTTTCCAACAATGCGAACTGCCAGCGGGTCATCCAGAACTTTCGGAGTATCGAGCAATTGATGCGCCGCCCGGCGAAGTGCCACGCGAAGCGCGGTGCGGCTTGGGACGCTTTCCTTCATCAGAAAATGGATTGCCGAAGTGGGCTGAACAGGCAACTACAATGCAAGCGGCGCCGTTTTTCTTGGCGGGTTAAAGAATGGCATCGGCACAATCTTGGCAGAAACGGTCTTGCGAGCTGCTTCCACCGTCAATTCCATACTCAGAGTTGAGCCGAGAGCCGCGCTTTCACGGCTGACTGATGCCAGCGCAATCATACGTTTGAGAGTTGGCGACCAGGTTGTGGAGGTAGCCTTGCCGACCTGCCGGCCTGCGCGATAAACCGGAACGGCAACACGCGATGCCGTTGCGGGCACTTGGGGCGCCATCGCGATCTTCTCGTACAGAGCTTCGACCTCGCTCCAATTCACTTCCAACCCAACCAGCGAGCGCGCTGGGCCGCCATTCTTGGCTTCAGCGGCAAGCGCATCGCGCCCCACGAAGTTTTCCTTCTTCAGGTCCACCAATTTGCCGAGACCGATTTCACCGGGTGAATACTTCTGCTGATCAATGATGGCGCGCTTGCTGGAAATGTAGTCCACTTCAATCAAAATCAGGCCGGCTTCGATGCGCGCGATGTCCAGCGCCACCATTCCTGCGGGAAGAATATCGAACGGGCGGCCCTTGATCATTAATTCATCAAAAACCTTCAGCGCGTCTTTCCACGGCACCCAAATTTCATAGCCCAGATCACCGGTGTACCCGGTCCGGGAAATATCCACAGAAACATCGGCGATTTTGCCGTGGGTCACGCGAAAGTATTTCAGGCCGGCGACATTGGCGTCAGCGACAGCGTGCAGCAGTTTACCGGTCGTCGGACCTTGCAGAGCCAAGGCCGCCACTTTTTCGGAGATGTCTTCAATCTGGACGTCCAGGCCCAGAGCGTTCTGGCGGAACCAGCGGAGGCTGGGATCCGCGGCGGTCCAACGATATTCATTTTCGGCCAAACGCGTGATCGTGCCATCGTCGATCACTTTGCCTTCGGGATCGCACCAGCAGCAGTAGATGACCTGATCGATCGCAACCTTATTAATGTCGCGGGTGATGATGCGATTGACGAGCTTGGTGGCGTCACGGCCGGAAATGTAGTACTTGAACAGCGGCGTGATGTCGATGAGCGCGGAAGAGTTGCGGATGGCGTTGTACTCGTGCTCGTGAGTCATTTCATACGCGCCAACCGTATAGTAGCCCGACCACTCTTTAAAGTTCAGGCTCTCGCACAAGGCGAGGGTTCGTTCATGAAACGCGGTACCTACAGGCACAATTCCTCCGGTTAGCACTCAGACTCTACAGCGCATATGCCGTTGCGAAGCGAATAGCGAATTATAGTTTCCATTTCGCCGCCGCTGCAAGGACGTTCGGTGCTCGCCCGGGCCATGACCTTGAGAAGCAGGCACGCTCTCAGTAGAATGGCATGTTCCTCATAGATCAGAGTTGTCCTCGTTCCTACTGGAGTCATAAACGAATGTCTCAGTCCTACGATGTGGTGGTCATCGGAGGCGGTCACAATGGTCTGGTGAACGCCGCGTATCTTGCGAAAGCCGGGAAGAAAGTGTTGGTTTTGGAGCGGCGGCATGTACTGGGCGGAGCCGCAGTTACCGAAGAAATCGTCCCTGGCTTCCTGTTTTCCGAATGTTCCTACGTAGTTTCATTGCTGCGGCCTGAAATTATCCGAGAGTTGGATCTGCCGCGGCACGGGCTGGAAATCCTTCCATTGGACGGCACGTTTTCGCCAATGCTGAACGGCGATTATTTGTGGCGCGTGAACGACCACGCAAAGACTCAGCGGGAAATTCGCCGGCATTCGCGCATGGATGCGGAAGCATACGACGAATTCTCGAAGATGATGACGCCGATGTGCCGGTTCGTGAAGCCGATGCTTTCGATGATTCCACCGGACCCCACCACGCTCTATCCGAAGGACCTGAAGCAGTTGAACTTCCTGCTGCAGCGATTCCGGGACCTTTCCTCGGACGAACGCTACACGCTGATCCAGTTGATGACTATGAGTTCCGCGGATTTTCTGGACCAGTGGTTTGAGACGGATGTGCTTAAGGCCACCATGTCCGCGTCCGGAATTATTGGCACGTTCCTGGGGATTCGTTCGCCAGGCACCGCCTACGTTTTGCTCCATCACTACATGGGCGAAATCGATGGCGCGTTTCGTTCGTGGGGATTCAGCCGCGGAGGAACCGGCGCAATTTCCTTATCAATTGCGGCGGCCGCGCGGGAAGCCGGCGTGGAGATTCGCACGCAGGCCCCAGTGGACAAAATCATCGTCAAGAACGGGCGCGCGGCAGGAGTCGCATTGAAGTCGGGAGAAGAGATTTATTGCAATGTGATTTCTTCCAGCGTGGACCCCCACCTCACGTTCGAAGTGTTCATGGAACCAAAGGATCTGCCGTCTGACTTCCTGGAGAGCGTGGGACGGTATAAGTTTCGCGGCTCTTCGGGAAAAGTGAACCTGGCGTTGAGTGGACTGCCGAATTTCCGCGCTCTGCCGGGCGTAGGAGCGCATCTGCGCGGCGCGATGTCGATCTCGCCCGGCATGGAGTATATGGAGCGGGCGTATGACGATGCCAAATACGGCCATTTCTCGAAGCGTCCGTATATCGACATGGTGCTTCCGAGTCTGACCGATCCATCGGTGGCGCCGCCGGGAAAGCATGTGATGTCGTGCTTCGTACAATACGCGCCGTACAAATTGGCGGAAGGCACGTGGGACGATCAGCGCGAAGCGTTCGGAAATAACGTGATCGACACTATTGCGGAACATGCGCCGAATATCAAGGAACTGATCATCGACAAGCAAGTGTTGACGCCGCTCGATTTGGAGCGGGACTTCGGATTGACGCAAGGAAATATTTTTCAAGGTGAACTCTCTCTCGAGCAGTTGTTCTTCCTGCGGCCGGTGCCGGGTTGGGCGTATTACCGCACACCCGTAGACAACCTCTATATGTGCGGCTCGGCGACGCATCCGGGCGGCGGGATTATGGGCGCGAATGGCAGGATCGCCAGTCAGGTAATCCTGAAAGAATGGAAGAAGGCGGCGAACTGATCATGCCCATCGGACAAAAAGTAGTGCTCATTGGTGGTGGTCACAACGCCTTGGTCGCCGCGTATTATCTCGCTAAAGGCGGGTTTAAGCCGGTGGTGCTGGAACGCCGCTCGATGATCGGCGGAGGAGCGGTCACCGAGGAGTTTCATCCAGGTTTTAAGGCATCCACGCTGGCCCATACGATGGGGCCATTACGCGCGGACATCGCGCGCGAGATGCAGCTGGAACGGTTTAATCTGCAGATTTTCCGGCCAGATCCCCGAGTGTTTGCTCCTGCACCCGACGGCCGAGGATTGTTGTTCTACGACGACCCGGCCAAAACCGCGGGCGCGATTTCGCATTTGTCGGCGAAAGATGGCGCGAAGTATGCGGAATTCGCGAAGAAACTCGGAAAGGTAGCCGGGGTGTTCACCCAGATTGCGGCGATCACGCCGCCGGGAATCGATAAGCCTTCGCCAGAAGATTTGTGGAATCTGCTGGTCACGGGACGTGGCGTCCGCCGGCTAGGCAAGACGGGAATGCTCGACCTGCTGCGCTGGGGTCCGATGGCGGCCGCCGATTTTGTGGCGGAGTTTTTTGAGACGGAACTGCTGCGAGCTGTGATTGCGGCGCGAGGAATTTTCGGAGCCAACCTGGGTCCGTGGTCGGCCGGTTCGACGGCCGTGCTGCTGTTGCGCGCGGCTGCCGATCCGCATCCGGTGGGATCCGCGGCGTTTCCGCGAGGCGGACTGGGCGAGTTCTCGCGAGCGCTGGCCGAAGCGGCGAAGAAGGCCGGCGCAGAAATTCGCATGGATGCCGAGGTGGCACAGATCCGGACGAAAAGCGGTGCGGTGTCTGGTGTCGTGCTGGCGAATGGCGAGGAAATTGCCTGCGAAGCAGTAGTATCGGGCGTCGACCCGAAGCGCACGTTCTTCCAATTGCTGGAGCCGGCGATTCTCGACCCTGTGTTTGCGATACGGATGAAGAATTTTCGTGCACGCGGAAACGTGGCGAAGGTACATCTGGCGCTGGGCGATTTGCCTACGTTTCCCTCACTGGCGAATGCCGTGGGGCCAGACGGCTTCCACGAGGCGCTATCAGGAAGAATTCACATTGGACACGAAATTGATTATTTGGAGAAGGCGTTCGACGCGACGAAGTATGGCGAGATTTCTACGGCGCCGTATCTGGACGTGACCATTCCGACGCTGCTCGATCCTTCTCTAGCTCCAACGGGAAAGCACGTGCTTTCCGCTTACTTCCAATTTGCTCCGTATCGATTGAAGGAAGGGAATTGGAATGAGCGGCGCGGGGAATTAGTGAATACCGTGATCAAGACGCTCGGCGTGTATTCGCCGAATTTGGCGAATCTGGTCGAGGCCGCTCACGTCATTACGCCGGTGGACCTGGAAGAGACGTACGGTTACACGGGCGGACATATTTTTCACGGAGAGTTGGCGCTGGACCAGATCTTCACGATGCGGCCAGTGCTGGATTGGGCGCGCTATCAGGCTCCGGTGCGGGGATTGTTCCTTTGCGGGAATGGCACGCATCCCGGGAATGGTTTGACGGGCGCATGTGGAGCAAACGCCGTGAAGGAAATCATTCACGAATTGCGATGACGTCGGTTTCAGGACAAAGCAGAGCGGTCTCGGTCAATTCCATTTAGACAGCCTTTACGTTGCATCCCTCGCAGAAGGAACAGCCGGATGACAATAGAGCATAGGTGCGCGCGATGACGATCGATCGAAAACGGCTTAAAAATTTGCAGGAGCGCGAGGCAAAGCGGTTCATGGCGGAGCATCCGCGTTCGGCGGAGTTGTACGCGCGGGCACAGAGTTCGCTATTGGGCGGCGTGCCGATGAACTGGATGAAGAAGTGGGCGGGGGCGTTCCCCGTATTCGTGAAAAGCGCGAAAGGCGCACATTTCACCTGCGTGGATGGCCACGATTATGTGGATTTGTGTTTGGGCGATACAGGAGCGATGACGGGGCACTCGCCGGATGTGGTGATCGAGGCCGTGGCAAAGCGAGCGCGCGAAGGAATCACGCTGATGCTGCCCACGGAAGATGCGATTTTTGTGGGCGAGGATCTAAAGAAGCGTTTTGGCTTGCCTTACTGGCAATTCACATTGACGGCGACGGATGCGAACCGATTTTCGATTCGTATTGCACGCGAGATTACTCAGCGTCCCAAGATTCTGGTGTTTCATTACTGTTATCACGGGACCGTGGATGAATCATTCGCGGGGTTGCATAACGGCACGGTAGGTCCCCGAAGGGGGAATATTGGACCGCCGGTGAATCCGGCGGAGACAACGCGTGTGGTGGAGTTCAACGACCTGGAAGCGTTGGACGCGGCACTGAAACACCACGACGTCGCATGCATCCTGGCCGAACCAGCGATGACGAATGTGGGGATCATTCTGCCGGAAGCCGGCTACTGGAAGGCCGCGAGGGAACTGGCAAGACGCTACGGCGCGCTCTTGGTCGCCGACGAAACGCATACGATTTGTGCCGGCCCCGGCGGTTGTACGGCGGAATGGAAACTTGAACCGGACATGGTGGTCTTCGGGAAAGCGATTGGCAGCGGGATACCTGGGGCCGCCTATGGCTGCTCGGAAGAAGTGGCGCAGAGAATCGCGGCGCGGATCCAACTGGAAGACTGCGATGTGGGTGGGATCGGTGGAACCCTGGCTGGCAACGCGCTGTCGCTCGTGGCGATGCGCGCGACGTTGGAGCATGTCCTGACGGCGAAGAACTTTCAGAGGATGAGGCCTCTGGCGGAGCGGTTCAACCAGGGGGTTTCACGAGCCATCCAGAGTCACGGGTTACCGTGGAATGTACAGAGACTAGGCTGCCGTGCGGAATACATGTTTAGCCAGACTCCTCCGCGGAGCGGCGGGGAGTCGGCAGCCTCGGCAGATTTTGAGCTGGAGCGGTTCCTACATCTTTATGCGCTCAATCGCGGCGTTTTACTGACACCGTTTCACAATATGGCGCTGATGTGCCCGGAGACGACCGAGAGAGATATTGACCAACATAGCCGGGCGTTTGCGGAAGCGCTGGATGAGTTGCCTTAATCTGGGAAGTAGACCCCACGTGGCGCCCCGCTTGATGTTTTTTAAATACATGATTTAAAACGGCTTATGTAAATGCGAATGAATCTTCGATCCCAGCAGACGTCCTTGCTTAACAGCATGAAGCATTACGGAAAAACATTTAATTACTTAGCAATAATGCGCCACGCGAAACCTGTGCGAAAAATTTGGCTGGGGCGTGGAACTACGTTTCGGACAAAATAAGGGCTCGTGACAGAATTTTTACTTGCAAATGGGTTGCATCTAATACAGGACTGAGTTAGTCTCATATCGTCGAAGGTCAATCCCAAAAAAGAAAAACGGGGTGGATGGGATGAGAAGAGAAGTAGGCGGTTCCTACTTGCAAATGAGTTGCAGTGATTACCTGCAAATAATTTGCATTCGCTGTTTGTGGGCTTTTCTCTTCGCCTTTTTTTTCGCCGCATCGCTGCGCGCGCAAGAGCCTCCCTATTTTGTGACCTACTCCGACGTGATGGAGGAGCCGGGCAACCTGGAAATCTCTTACAAGGGGATCAACGCCGCGCCCAAAAACGCGAATTTGTTCAACAGCGCGACCGTAGAGTTCGAATACGGGTTGAAAGCGTACTGGACGACCGAAGTTTATCTTTCCGGGCAAAGCACGCAGAACGATTCCACGATCTTTACGGGTTACCGCTGGGAAAACCGTTTCCGGCCACTGATGCGCACGCACTTTATCAATCCAGTGCTGTACGTCGAATACGAAGACGTGAACGAGGCCGACCGGAGTTTTCTGGAGGTGATGGACCACGATTCGATATCCGATTTGTACGTGTCGAACGCAGTGGCGCGGAACGAGCGGGAACGTGCTATCGAATTGAAGCTGATCCTTTCGAGCAACACCCACGGCTGGAACATCTCGGAAAACTTCATCACGGAGAAAGCCTTGAACGAAAGCGAGCCGTGGGAATTTGGCTATGCGTTGGCGGTGAGCCGTCCACTGGCGTTGCAAGCGAGAGCCGAGAAATGCGTGTTCTGCCGCGAGAATTTCAGCGCCGGGCTGGAACTGTATGGCGGGTTGGGTACTACCGACAGTTTCGGCTGGAAGCAAACGTCGCAATATCTGGCGCCAGTTCTGCAATTCAACATCCCTAAGGGACCTTCGATCGGATTTGAGCCGAGCTTTGGGCTGAACGACAACAGCGTGGGCGTGCTGTGGCGCTTCAAAGTTTCGTACGAGATCGAACAAGTCTTCGGCCGGCTTTGGCGAAAGTAGAAGGAACAGGGGACGCACAGATGAAACGGGACAAGTGGATTCTGTTAACGAGCATGGTGCTGGCGGCGATTTTGTGCGTGGCGGCGGATGGGGGTTGGCTGAAACACGTTCCGGACGGAGACCGAAAACGTGTAAATCCATTCACGGGGCAAGCGGACGCGGTCGCTGCCGGCGGACGGATTTTTGACGACCACTGCGCGAAGTGCCACGGAGAGGATGCGCTGGGAAACCGTAAGCATCCGAGCTTGCGCAGCGACCGGGTGCAACACGCGACCGACGGAGAGATCTTCTGGTTGCTGAAGAACGGAAGCCTCCCGAAAGGAATGCCGACGTGGGCGGCGCTGCCGGAACCGATGCGTTGGCAGGTCATCACGTACGTGAAGAGTTTGGGGATCGAGAAGCCGTAACAGCGAAGTGTCGAAGTATCAGGGTGAAAAAGTCTAGAAGTGCAAGGAGCAAACTCGTGAGAACCGGGGCCGGGTGGTTTACGAATGTGGTGCTGTTTTCCGTGGTGGTGGCGTCAGCTTGGAACGCGGGCTGTTGGTCGGGGAAAGCTCCGGACCCTTTACAGGAAGCGGAAGGCGCGCCGGCGGACCAGAATGTGGGCGAACGGATTTTTGTGGATACGCGATTTGCGGAGTACTTTGCGGAAAATATGACAGGTGTGAACGATCCCTTGGCAGTGGGTGATCCGGTGGTGGCGCAAGTGAGTACTCCGATCGGCATGCTACCGGGACCCTTCGCAGGAGAATCGATCAACTGCAGGTCTTGCCATTTCGTAACGGAATTCACGGACGTGGCCGGCGTGAGGAATCGTACCTACGCAGATTTTGTGACGCACAGTCCGATGCCTCGAATGATCAGCGGGTTCAACTCCACCCCGCGCAATGCAATGCAGATGGTGGGATCGCTGCAGCCGCACAATGGACCGACCTTCCTCCACTTTGACGGGGAGTTTGCCACTCCGGAAGATTTGGTGCTCGGAACGATCACGGGGAGGAATTTTGGCTGGGCGCCGGACCAGTATCAGCAGGCGATCGCGCATATCACGAAGGTGATTCGTGAAGACAACGGAAACAACGCGGGATCGAATACCTGCACGCACGGCATTCCCTATAAGACAATTTTCCTCGGAACGGATTCGAGTATCCCCGCAGACTCGCGCTTGCCCGCGCAGTATCGCATGGATGTTACGACCGCTTCGGATGAAGCAATTGTCGAGGATGTGGCAAAACTCGTAGGTTCCTATGCGGCCGGCTTGCTGTTCAAGCAAGATAAGTTCGGGCGTTATTTTGCTTCGCCCTACGATGTTTTCTTGCGGTTGAACCATTTGCCGCCAGCGCCGAAGGCGGGAGAGACCGAGCAACAATATGCCCAACGGCTTTTAGGGCTGGTGCAGAATCTTTCGTCACCGATATTCGTGGACGGTAAATCCGGAAGTTTTCAATACCATCCGCAAAATTTCGTATTTGGTGCGACGGAATTACAAGGGCTGGTCGTATTCCTGAAAGGGGCGCCCGGAGCGAACGATGGATCGCAGCATGCCGGAAATTGCGTGGCTTGCCATTTGGCGCCAAATTTCACGGACTTCCGTTTTCACAATACAGGAGTGTCCCAGGAAGAATACGATGCGGCGAACGGGGCGGGAGCTTTCGCGCAATTGACCATTCCTGGCTTGGCGGAACGCACGGCGAATCCGGACTTGTATTTGCCTGCATCGCCGAATCACCCGAATGCCACCGAGCGTTTTCGTCACCCGGCGGTAGCGGGCAACCCGCAATATGCGGATCTGGGAGTGTGGAATGTGTATCTGAACGCGGACATGCCGCATCCTCAGGCAAGTTTGACCGCTGTGGTATGCGCAAACGGCACAAATTGCGCGGTGGATCAGGGGTTGGCGACAACCATCGCGCAATTTAAGACGCCCACGCTGCGCGACCTGGAAGATTCCGCGCCGTATTTTCACAACGGGTCCAAGGCGAAATTTGACGACGTGGTGAACTTTTACATCACGATGTCGCAACTGGCTCGGCAGGGGAAACTGCGGAACGGGGCTGCGGAATTTGCGGCCATGTCGATCAGCGCAGACGATTTGAACGCGTTGGTGGCGTTTCTGGTGTCGCTGACCGAGGATTACGACGATGCGTGAGGACGTGATTCGCGAGTTGTGATTCGTGACCCGAAAGGGCCCGATACGTAACGTAGGTTTTTGGCGCATCCGAGAGAAATTCGAAGAAGTGTAAGAGTTCAAGGGTATAAGAGGAATTCCCCATGGTGAATCGCGGCCGTGGGGAATTCCTTTTTTGCCGATTACGGGTTAAGCGGCGGCGCCCGCTGCTCGTGCGCCTTCGACTTCAATGAGCTTGCCGGAACGGACGTCGTAGATATAGCCATAAACGGGAATGGATTTCGGAACCAGCGGATGATTGCGGATGCGCGCGACATCGTCCAGGACAGCCTGCTTCTGATCCGTGATGGTGAGCCATTCGATGTATTCGCCAGCGCGCGAGCCGGGGCCTTTGCCGATATCGCGGAAGCCGCTGGGCGTGAGTTCGGCGGTTTCCAGGCTGGAACTGAGCAGGCCGCGCATAACGTCGTTGGTGAAGAATTCCATGCCGCAATCCGTGTGGTGGATGACGAAGAACTCGCGAGTGCCGAGGAGTTTGTAGCTAATGACGAGGGAGCGGATAGCGTCCTCACTGGCGCGTCCACCGGCGTTGCGCACAACGTGGGCATCCCCTTCAGCGAGCCCGGCGAATTTTGCAGGATCGAGTCTGGCATCCATGCAGGTCAGAACAGCGAATCGGCGCGCCGGAGGTAGTGCCAGTTTGCCCTTGTCGCCGAAATTGGAAGAATATTTTGCATTCGCTTCCAGAACTTCCGAGAGAATTTTGCTCATCGTGTGCTCCTTGCATGTTTGACTTGGCCGTGTGCAACCTTTGTTACCTCGCCTGAAAAACAAAAAGCCCACGATTGTATCGTGGGCTGTAGGGAACCAGGTCTAGATAGAGAGACTAGCCGCTGGAATCCTCGTGCCCACAATACATACAACACGTACACGAGCAGCAAGTGGGCGCGCAGCCAGCGCAGGCGGGGTAATCGACAAAATTGGGACGGCCGAACATGAGAACACAGACTACGGCGCGCGGGCGACCTAAGTCAATAGCGGTAGTACGAATCGCAAGAACACTCAGAATTCACGACATTGATTGAAGCCGCTGGGTCTGGGGAGGCTGGTTTATACTTGCGGAGCCGTCGATGAGATTTGCGAAACTACGGCAGGCGTTGCCGAAGAACTTAGACCGAAGGAGGCGAAAATGGCTGACTACTACTTACTGAAGACCGAACCTACGGAATATTCGTTTGCGGACTTGGTGAAGGATAAGGAAACGGAGTGGGATGGCGTGAAGAATCCCGTGGCGTTGAAAAATTTGGGTGAGATGAAGCCGGGAGCGCGGCTGGTGATTTATGAAACCGGGGATGTGAAGAGCGCGGTGGGAACGGCGACGGTGCTGAACGTTGATGCGAAAGATTTGAAGAAGCCAGTGGTGAAAATTAAGGCGGAAAAGGCCGTGGGGAAACAAGTGACGTTGGCCGAGATCAAAGCGAACAAGCTGTTTGCGAGTTCGCCGCTGGTGCGGATTGGGAGATTGTCTGTCGTGCCGCTAACCGCAGAGCAGTACAAGGCGCTAGTGGAGGCGTAACGAAATAGCAGAAAGGACTGTGCGGCCTATTGCCACTGCATTAGCGGAACAAGCAGACCCCTCGCTGGCTTCGGGATGACATGCGCGAGAGAGGACTAGCCGCCGGAGATGGTCACGTCACGGGGTCTCGCGGGCAATGGGTTGCGGCACGGCGGAGTCGGCAGGCTGCAGAAGATCCCACTTGTTGCCGTAGAGATCTTCGAAAACGGCGACGGTGCCGTAGGATTCCTGCCGGGGCGATTCGAGGAATTTGACGTTGGAAGCTTGCATCAGGCGGTAGTCGCGCCAGAAATCGTCCGTGTGCAGAAACAGGAAAACGCGCCCAGCGGCCTGGTGGCCGACTTGCAGGAGTTGTGCGGGATCGTCGGCTTGCGCGAGAAGGAGGCTGGCGCTGCGGGAACCGGGAGGAGTCACTACGAGCCAGCGTTTTCCGCCAGGGAGGGGCGAGTCCTCGACGACGCGGAACCCCAGAACGTCGGTGAAGAAGTTGAGGGCTTCGTCGTAATCCCGGACCAGAAAACTGACGTGAGCAAGCGATTGCGGCATGACAGGCGATTATCCCACGGGGAGAGGAAGAGCGCGCAGAATAGCGGGACCCGACCTAGAGGTACCTGGATAGAGAGTATTGGAAGTTGGTGCAGAAACACGCGGCGAGTCAGGATGGCGCATTGAACTGTAAATCGGGCTGGCTTGTCGGGGCGCAGGGGCGGCCCTATAATTGAGCGTTACGGAATCAGGAGGAAGACGACCATGGCTACGGCAGACGCGAAAGTGCATGTGGCGGAGTTCACGAACGAGCCATTTATCGATTTTTCGAATGCAGAGAATCGAAAAAAGATGGGAGCGGCGTTGGCGAAGGTGAAGGCGGAGTTCGGGCACGAGTACCCGATGTGGATCGCGGGGAAGAAGGTGGTGACGGAGAAGAAGAGGAAGTCGACCAATCCTTCCCGGCCAGCGGAAGTAATCGGCGTGTTCCAGGATGCTTCGAAGGAACAAGCCATTGAGGCCATTGAGGCGGCGAACAAATATTTTGACGTGTGGAAGAAGGTACCGGCGCAGGAACGGGCGAAATACCTGTTCAAAGCCGCGGCGATTGTACGCGAGCGGAAATTCGAGTTGGACGCGCTAGTCTGCTATGAAGTGGGAAAAAGCTGGAACGAGGCGGAAGCCGATATCGCGGAAACAATCGACTTTTGCGAGTTTTACGGACGAGAAATGCTGCGCCTGGCGGAACCGCAGAAATTGACGCCGATGCGCGGCGAGCGGAATTATCTGGTCTACATCCCGCTAGGGGTGGGCGCCATTATTCCCCCGTGGAATTTCCCGATGGCGATCATGGCGGGACTGGTAGTGGCGTCATTGGTGACGGGGAATACCGTTGTGCTGAAACCGGCTTCGGATTCACCCACGATTGCCGCGAAGTTCATCGACATTTTGTTTGAAGCGGGAGTGCCGAAGGAAGCCGTGCAGTTTCTGACCGGCTCTGGCGCGGCAGTGGGCGATACCATCGTGCAGCACCCGAAGACGCGGTATATCGGGTTTACGGGCTCGAAGGAAGTGGGCTTGCGAATCGCGGAACTGGCTTCCAAGCCTTCGCCGGGACAGATCTGGATCAAAAGGACTGTGCTGGAGATGGGTGGCAAAGACGGAATCGTGGTGGACGAAGAGGCCGACATTGATTCCGCAGTGGAAGGCACTGTGCAGGCAGCGTTTGGTTATCAAGGACAGAAGTGCTCGGCCTGTTCGCGCGTAATTGTGAGCGAGAAGGTATACGACACGTTTTTGAACAAACTGGTTGAGCGCACCAAGAAGATCAAGGTGGGCCCAAGCGACGATCCCGCTAATTACATGGGGCCGGTGATCAATGAGCCGGCAATGAAGACAATTTTGGACTACATCGAGATCGGGAAGAAAGAAGGACGCTTGATGGCCGGAGGAATGCGTGCGGCAGGCGACGGCTATTTCGTGGAGCCGACGATCGTGGCGGACATAGACCCGAAAGCGCGGCTCGCGCAAGAGGAAGTATTTGGTCCGGTGCTGGCAGTGATCAAGGCGAAGAATTTCGACCAGGCGATGGAGATCGCGAATAACACCGAATTCGGATTGACGGGTGCGTTGTATTCCAAGAATCCGGAGAAGATCCGGCGCGCCGAGGAAGACTTCCACGTGGGGAATCTTTATCTAAACCGGAAGTGCACGGGCGCGATGGTCGGAGCGCATCCGTTTGGCGGGTTCAATATGAGCGGAACGGATTCAAAGACCGGCGGGAAGGATTATCTGCTGCTGTTCTTGCAGGCAAAAGCGGTGGCGGAGAAGGTCAGTTAATGAATTGATGAGATTGCGGAAGTAAAAGAAAATTCAGGAAGCAAAGGATCGAAGACGGGCGGATGAAAATCCGCCCTTTTTATTGCGTGGAGGCCGGAGCCTCTCTGCTGGAGACAAATTTCAGGGCACGGTAGGCGGGATAGCTGCAAGCCAGTGCGATGAGGGTGAGGTAACTATTGGTGGGATCTTCGCGAATGACTTCGATCAGGAATCCGATGGAGCCAAGAAGAGCGAGGGCGGTGGTGTAGGGATAGCCCCACGCACGATACGGGCGAGGAAGAGCGGGCTCGCGTCGGCGAAGGAGGAAGAGAGAGATGAAGGAGAGCAGGTAGTTGGTAACGAAGAAGAAAGCGAGCATCGCGATGACGCGATCGAAACTGAAAACTGCGAACGAAACTCCCACCAGAGCGCTGAGAAGTAGCCCAACCGTCGGCGTGCCGCCTTTATTGATTCGAGAGACGGCGCGGAAGAAAAGGCCGTCGCGGCTCATGGCGTAGATGACGCGGGCGCCCATGAGGTGCAGCGCATTAAGGCTGCTGAAGAGTGCGAGCACCATGATGGAGCGGAAAATGAAGTCGCCATGCTGGCCGAAGACGCGCTCGGCGGCAAGGCCGAGAGAGAAGTTGTTTCCGGCGATCTCGCTCAGGGGAAGGACGTAGAGCACGGCAGCATTGACAAGGAAATAGATGACCACGATAGAGAAGAGGCTGGCGAAAATGGCGCGCGGCACGAGATACCCAGGATTTTTGATCTCGTCACCGAAATAAATAACGCCGTCCCAGCCGTCGTAGGTGTAAATGGTGGCCTGGATGCCGAAAAGCAAAGCGGTAATCAACGCCGCGCCCACGGGAATCGTTACGGGAACAGGAGACTGAGCGAGATGCGCGGATTCCGCGGCTTGGCGGAGATGACCGCCGAATGCAAAACACGCGACCACGATGGCGAAGAAGGCCAAGCCTTTCAAAACGGTGGTGACGTTCTGCACCTTGCTGCCCATGCTGATGCTTTTCCACTGAAGAATGGCGAAGACGATGATGACGGAGACCGCGGTGATTTTGATTTTTGAAACGCCGTCGAATGCCGGAAAAAGATGCGCGATGTATTCGCCGATGACGATGCCAACAGCGCCGGTCGTGCCGCAGGTGGAGAGCCAGTCGCTCCAGCCCACGACGAAACCGGCGAAATCGCCGATCGCGCGGCGGGAGAAATTGTACTGGCCACCGCTTTTGGGAATGGCAGCACCAAGTTCAGCAAGTTGAAAGGCGCTGACGAGGGCGTAAAGCGCCCCGCCGAACCATACGCTGAAGAAGAGCCAATGGTTGGGAAGCCGCGCGGCGATGTCTCCGGGAGTGCGCACGATACCGGCGGAGATGGTGTTACCGACAGCGACAGCAATGCCGAAACCGACACCGAGCACTTGCAGCAGCTTGCCCTTTTCCTTACGGGGATGCGTGGGCTGCGCGGGCAGTTCGGCAGCGAGAGAGTCAGTGGGCGTCGACAAAGTGCGGTCTCATGAGATGAGCGATAGGGGCCATCATAGAGGAAAGGGACGGCATAGGGAAGCCGGGAACTATGCGGACGATAGGTTTCGGTTCAGCACTCGATAGGAGAAAGCCTAAGGCCGCCTCGACAAAACGGGAATGCCGCTCGGAGCGTGGGAACGGCAGAGATTAGCGGATGATTTCGAGTTCGTTGTCTTCGGTTCGCATCATCTTAGGTCGGGCCTTGGCGTGGCTTTCGACAAAGTCGGCGAGTTCCAGACGAAGATTGCCGGGATTCGTGGCGTAGGTAAGGCCGGTTTCGAAATCGATGACCTCGGAGCGGATCAGCTTCTCGATCTCCGCGTCGAAGTGTTGCATGCCGTCGTTGGAGCCGTCGCGCATCGCGTCGAGCAGTGATTTTCCTTCCGATTCACCCTTTTCGACGTATTCGCGTGTGCGCATGGAGGATTTCAGAATCTCGAGTACCGCAATGCGGCCGCTGCCGTCGAGGCGCGGAAGAAGTCGCTGCGAGAGAATAAACCGAAAAGCCTTCGAAAGGCGATTGCGGACACCTTGCTGATCTTCCATGGGGAACGCGCCGATGATGCGCTCGACCGTTTTAGCTGCGTCAACCGTATGAAGAGTGGAAAGCACAAGGTGACCAGTCTCGGAGGCTTCGAGGGCGATCTCGATGGTTTCGCGGTCGCGCATTTCACCGACGAGGATGACTTTCGGCGCCTGGCGAAGTGCCGAACGCAGAGCGGCAGAGAAAGTCGGCGTGTCGCTATGCAATTCGCGTTGATGGATGGTGGCTTTCTTGTGACGGTGAAGAAACTCGATGGGATCCTCGATGGTGAGGATGTGAATCGCCTTTTGGTCATTCATTTTGTCGATGACCGCGGCAAGGGTGGAGGACTTTCCAGAGCCTGTCGGACCGGTCACCAGGACAATGCCGTTCCGCAGATGACAGACTTCCTCGACCTGCGGCGGGAGATTTAATTCCTGGAAAGTGGGGATGCGATTGGGGACCACCCGCATCACGATGGCGCAACTGCCGCGCTGGCGAAAGATGTTCACACGGAAACGAGACGCGCCATCCAGGCTATAAGAAAGGTCGGCAGCGCCCTCGATTTCTAGCTTGCGCGCGGCGTGATCGTTGTTGCCGATGATGCAACGCGCGATGTAGATAGTGTCCGTCGTCGCCAGGCGCTCCACGCCTTTGAACGGCAATTCGACGAGTTGGCCGTTTACTTCGACCTGAGGAGCACGACCGGGCGAGAAAATCAGATCGCTGACGTGGCTGTAGGATTTCAGCATGGCGAGAATCAGTTGAGGCACCGGAATGTTCCTGGGTGCTGCTGACTGTGCTGGGGCGGTGTTGATCGTTGGAGATGGCGTCGCGCTTGTTGCCGCTATAGGTGTTTCCGTAGAACTCATGGGTCCCCTGAAGACTCGGCCCGAGCAGTCGAACAGCAACCTCGTGTGACAAACGTAGGTATGACTAACCGAGCCGCAAATTTTCGAAATTTAGCTCTTCTCCAGCTTACGGCAGGGGCGGAAAAATCAAGAGGAGATCGAGGTACAGGTTTCCTTGGGTGGTTACTGACCGATTGCCCACAGCGAACCTTAGTACGACGGTACTTGTTAGCGAATTTTGGGGTGACGGGGAACTTCGGTGCTGCTGAATTCGAAGATGAGCTCGTTCGCCGGGGAGTTGGGCAGAATGCGAAGGGAGGAACAGTCGTTAACAATCCAGTCGGCGCCGGCTTCGAGCAGGACCTTGTCGTCCACGGTAGTGCGCACCGCAACAACGCGGGCTCCGGCAGCTTTACCGGACCGAACACCGAAGGGCGCGTCTTCGATAACGACACAGGATTGCGGCTCAAGATGCAGAGCGGCAGCACCCTTGAGGTACGGCTCTGGATCCGGCTTGCCTCGCTGAATATCGCTGGCGGTGACGAGATGAACGATGTTCGGCCACAAGTTTGTCTTGCGCAGACGAACCTCGGCCAGCGCCCGCGTCGAGGAAGTGACCACGGCCAACTGAGACGGGGGCACGGTCGCGAGGAGTTGTTGCGCCCCGGGGAGAGCGACGACATCCGCGATCTCTTCGATTTCACCCTGTTCCATCCAGCGATTTTCCCTCAAGTGGACGTCTGCATCAGCGTGGGGCAGTAACTCACTGATCGAAGTGAGACTGGTGCGCCCATGCGAGAAATGCACCACATAATCAGGGTCGAGATTGTGTTTGCGGGCCCAGCGCGTCCAGACACGGGCGACCGCAGGAGTGGAATCGACGAGCACGCCATCCATATCGACGAGCAGCGCCTTGCAAGAGACTTGGGTCATATTTCCATTGTAGCTTTGGCACTTCGGAAACGGGCGCGTAGTGTTTCGCGGCGTGGCCACGGCGTGGCTGATCCAGAATCAAAAACCCGAATGCACAAGGAATTGAATGGCGAGGAAGAATTAGCGAATTGCGAAATTTGGGGTGGGAGACGGGGATTGAACCCGCGACATTCGGTGCCACAGACCGACGCTCTACCAGCTGAGCTACTCCCACCGCAGACGTCTAGTTTAGCATGCGACAGGCGAGGCAAAAAAGTGCGAAAGGCTCGATTTGGGGTGAAACAAGCGCGGGGCGACCGGCGTTACGTGAGGTCGCCGAAATCGATATCGTTGGAAGTTGGGGAACATAAATATGAAGGCTGACGTCTACCTAAGGGTGACAAACGGGACGGGTGTGCATGGAAGCGACAACGTGGGGTGCTAAATGATGCGGGAATTTCGATTCGCCATTCGAATGCTTCTGAAGCAGCCGGGCTTCAGCGTGATCGCGATTCTGACCCTCGCGCTGGGAATTGGGGCCACCTCGGCGGTATTCAGCTTGATCCAGGGAGTACTGTTGACACCACCTCCGTACCACAAGCCGGAGCAGTTGATGCTGATTCCGATGGCGCGAACGGATGGTCAGAAGATGGAGAGCCCGCGCGGGTGGGGAGCACGGCAATGGACGGAATGGCAAAAGCAAGCCAAAAGCTTCGACGGAATCGCGGGGTACGATTGGACTTTCAACTTTCTGATCCGAGGAGACGGCAGCCAGTCGATGCAGGGAATGTATGTCTCGAGAGAATATCTACCTGAGCTGGGGTTGAAAGTGGTGGCCGGGCGGGGGTTCGAGGACTCGGATTTTACCCTGGGCCCGACGAAGACTATTTTGCTTGGTTACGAATTCTGGCAGAGAGCCTTCAACGGTGATCCCGGCATTATCGGCAAGGCGGTCCGGATTAGCCGATGGGACGTGCCACCCACCGTGATTGGGGTGATGGAGCCGGGGGTGCGTTTCCTTCCGACGCCAGGAGCATCAAAAGAGCCCAACTACGACGTGAACGCAACGGTGGACTTCTGGGCTCCCACGCTGCCGGATCCGAAGCACATGAGCGAAGGCTACTGGAACGTAGTGGGACGATTACGCGAAGGAGTGTCGCCGCAACAAGCACAGGAAGAGTTGAGAGTGCTGGCAGCGCGGGAGGTACAGGGAGATCCGGAACTGCAGGGGTTCACCCCGGCACTGGAACCGCTGACCGACGAAATGAACCGAGATGGCAGGAAGATTCTGTTGCCGTTATTGGGCGCGGCGGCGCTGGTGTTGTTGATCGGATGCGGAAATGCCGCAGCACTTTTGCTAGTGCGCGGACTGCACCGACAGCAGGAATACGCCGTGCGGAGCGCGCTGGGGATGGGGCGTGCTGGGTTGATCCGGCAAGTTTTCACCGAAGGGCTGCTGTTGGCGATACTGGGTGGAACACTGGGAGTCGGGCTGGCGCTTGGAGCTGTGAAGGTATTCAAGGTGATCGCGGCACACGCGGTGCCGCGGTTGGATGGCGTGACGGCAGGGTGGGCTGTATTGGGTTGGGGAATGGGAGTTGCGGTGATGGCTTCCCTATTTGCGGGGGGCTTGCCGGCGCTACGTGCTTTCCGGCTGGATCCGATGGAGGTTCTGAAGAGCGGCGGGCCGAAAGGCACGGCGGGAATGGGAGAACGCAGGCTTTTGCGCGCGGTAACTGTCGCACAGACGGCATTGACCCTGGCATTGCTCGTCGGCGCCGGTCTTCTGATTCGTACGATGCTGAAAATCGCGGAAATACCCTCGGGCTACAACACCGGTAGGATCCTGACGATGAGTGTGACGGACGTGCAGAGTTTTGATCAGTGGGACAGCTTTCACAGGCAAACGTTAGAGCGAGTGGCCGCCATTCCGGGCGTGCAATATGCGGCGTTCGCGTGGGGAGTACCGCTGACGGGGAATAATTGGCCGGGTACTTTGGAGATTGAGGGGCAGCCTCCGGCAGT
Source organism: Candidatus Acidiferrales bacterium (assembly GCA_963759275.1). Classification (GTDB taxonomy): domain Bacteria; phylum Acidobacteriota; class Terriglobia; order Acidiferrales; family UBA7541; genus Acidiferrum. The sequence goes on from CAVWYZ010000014.1 coordinate 471,094, forward strand.
GAAGGAAAGTGACAAAACCGCATTACCGCTGCGCTCGGTGACGCCGGATTACTTCAAATTGATGGGCGAACCCTTGTTGGAAGGTCGAGAATTTCGGTCGACGGACGACGACAAGGCAGCGAAGGTGGCGATCGTGAACCAGGCGTTTGCGGATCGCTACTTCCCGCATGAGGGTGCGGTAGGACGGAAGTTCTGGATGGACGGCCGGGACAAACCGGGAACCGAAATTATTGGAGAGATTGCGAACAGCCGAACGGATGACCTGACACAGACCGCATCTCCCGAGGTTTACCTGCCATTGTGGCAGGCACACGCGTTTTCCAAGCATCTAGTGGTGCGGACGACCGCCGATCCCCGGGCGGTAGCGGTTGCGGTGGAACGCGAGGTACACGCGGTGGATCCGACGGCGGCCATCGAAAACGTGAAGACTCTGGATCAGATTCGCGACGAATCACTGGCGTCGCGCACCTTTGCGATGCAACTGTTAGTGGGATTCGCGGTGGTTGGTAGTATTTTGACGCTAGTAGGAATATACGGGGTGCTGTCGCTTTCGGTGACTTCGCGGCGCCGGGAACTGGCGATACGAAGCGCGGTGGGGGCGCAGCAAAAAGACATTCGGAAGCTGATCTTTGGAGAAGGGTTACGATTGATTGCGGTGGGGGTGCTGGCCGGAGTGACGCTGGCGTTGCTTTTGTCGCGAGTGCTGGGGGCGTTCTTGTATGAAGTACAGCCGGGCGATCCCGCGACGTTCGCCGCTGTCGGGGCGTTATTTGTGGGTGTGGCGCTGCTGGCGTGTTGGGTACCGGTGCGGCGTGCGGAGCGAGTGGACCCCGTGGAGGCGCTGCGATACGAGTAAGTTAGCTGGCGAGCACATCGAACCGGTTGATCGAGTCGCGTAACAGACGCGGCCAAAAATTGCCTGATTAGGACATAGCAAGCTGGAAACCGAGGAGCGGCCTCTCCACGCGGACGGTAAAGGGGTGGGTAGACTTGTGTAGGGGTGTGTGTCCCCGCACATGAACCCGCAGACGACCGACCGACTCCATTTCGAAATGCAGATCGCCTACGCGCGACCAGCGATTGCGCTGTTGGCCATTGCGTGTTTGCTGGAGCTGCGCTCGATTCGGGATGCTGAACGGGCGCTGGCACTGCTGACTGCGTATTTGGTGGCGGCAGTGGTGGTGCTGGGGCTGGAGCGGGTGCTGCGGTCGTACAACTGGCATTTGCCGCTGGGTTGCGATGTGCTGGTGGTGGGTCTGTATCTGTATCTTTGCCCAGAAATGATGCCGGCGTGGTTTCTGGTCTTTTTTGTGGCGTTTGCCGCGGGTTATCGCTGGAACCTGAAACTGGCGATGTTTCTGTCGTTCGGGCTGCTGCTGTTGGCCGTGGCCTTGCGGCTGAACCGGCTGGGGCCTGATGGCCCAAAACCCACAGCATTTTTCTACTTGCCGGTTTTCGCGGCTACCTTACTGGGAGCGGGCGGAATGGCGTTCCTGGGGGACCGCAACCGCCGGTTCACCGAGCAGCAGGAGTTTCTCAATCGCGTATCCGGATCGATGCATGTTGAGCTAGGGCTGGCGGAATCGTTGCGGTTGCTGCTAGAAGATTTGTGCAGCGAATTTCACACGGAAATGGCGTTGCTGGCATACCGGGATGCGGATCTCGAACGGATTTTCTTGTGGCAGTTGAAATCCGGTGAAAGCGAGCGCATGACGCCGGACAACCTGCCGTTGACGCGTTCCGATGGATTCTTGCTGGACGACATGGACGCGTCGTTGTGTTGGAATTCTCTGGAAGGACGGGGATCGGGATTCGGTTGGGATCGCCGGAACATGCAGAGACTGAAAATTCTGCCGCGGATACCGGGGCCGACTCAGCAGGAATTTCGTATACGGAATTTTCTCACGGTCACATTTGATCAGGGAAAACACCCTGTGGGACGCCTGTTCCTGGTGAACCGGCGTGGAGACAAGCAGCCATTCAGCAAAGACGAACTGCTGTGGTTCGAAAAGGTGTCGCGGCACGTTAGCGCTCCGCTGGAGAACATATTCCTTTTGAGGCACCTGCGGGTCCGTGCCATCGAGTCCGAACGGTCGCGAATTTCGCGGGACCTGCACGACGGGATTCTGCAGACGCTATTGAGCATCGAGATTCAGCTGGATGTGCTGAGGCGCAAGGTGGCATCGCAGCCGGAACAGTTGGAAACGGGCCTGACCTCGCTGCAGCAGACGGTCCGGAACGAGGGTGCGGAACTGCGCCACATGGTGACGGACCTGCGGCCACTGCGCGTGCAATCGGCCGATTTGGTCGATTTAATGAGGGGATTTGGCGAGCGTTTTCGCAACGAATCCGCGCTGGCCCTGGACTTATTGGTCGATTCGGTTGATTTGCAGGCTCCGGATCGGGTATGTAGGGAAATTTTTCAGATTTACCGTGAAGCACTCAACAACATAAAAAAGCATGCCAAGGCTTCCCATGTCGTGGTAAAACTGACGCAGGATGACAGCCGTCTTTCTCTCGTAGTGGACGACAACGGCGAAGGATTCAGTTTCGCCGGACGTTTCACGGGGGATGAGCTGGACCGCCTACGGTTGGGTCCGATTTCCATCAAGGAACGAACGCGTACGGTCGGGGGAGTCTTGACTGTCGAGTCAAATCCTGGGCATGGGGCGCGTCTAACTATCGAGGTTCCGCTCGGCTAATTATGGCGAAAACGAAACAGCAAATCCGCGTATTGATGGCCGATGACCACGCGATTTTTCGCGACGGCCTGCGAAAACTCTTGGACGGCGACGACGAGATCGTGATCGTCGGAGAAGCGCAGAATGGCGCCGAATGCATCAAAATGCTGGCGAAATTGAAGCCGGACATTCTGTTGCTGGATCTGCGCATGCCGGAAAAAGATGGGCTGGCGGTGCTGGAAGAAGTGAATTTCGACCAGATGCCGACCCGGGTGATTGTTTTAACCGCGGCGGAAGACGATCGCGATGTAGTGCGCGCGATGCGGTTGGGAGCGCGAGGCGTGGTGCTGAAGCAGTCTGCCACCGACCTGCTGGTGAAGAGCATTCACCGGGTACACGCGGGAGAAATCTGGCTGGACAACCGCATGACCGCGGAGGTGATGAAGGCCTTCGCGAAGTCGTCGGAGTCCGGTCCCCGGCGCGAGAAACCCTTGTTGTCTGACCGCGAAAAGGAAATTGTGCAACTGGTGGCGCAGGGATTCCGGAATAAAGAGATTGGCGAGAAGCTGTTCATTTCCGAGCAGACCGTAAAGAACCACCTGCACAACATCTTCGATAAGTTGGGCGTATCGGACCGGCTCGAGCTGGCACTGTACGCGATTCACCACCGTTTGATCGACCAGACGTAACCGCGCAGCCCTCGATAATCACCGCGCAAAATTATTAATTCTCATCTGTAGTCGTTTTCCATTATTGCCATAACAAAACAGGACCCGTATCCTCACGCAAATCCGGGGAAGAGTACTGCGCGGCTAGGGTGTGCGCCAGGCCGCTGATCAACAACACAGTCGGGGTACAACCGCAAACGCCGTAGCAGCGGTGCGGTGGACGTGTGTCTCAAGGTACGAAAGTCCAGGGCGTGTCGAACAGGCAAGGAGAGTGGGGATGAGGAATTTCTGGAAATTGGTGATGCTCGTGGCGATGGGAGCAACCGTTCTTTGGCCGACGCAAGCCCAGGAAGTTGCGGGGAGCATCCGCGGCACGATAAAGGACGCCAGTGGTGCGATCGTCTCGAATGCTAAGGTAACCGCTATCCAGAAAGAAACCGGCTTGCAGCGCAGCACAACGAGCAACGCGCAAGGGGTTTACGTTCTGGTGGAATTGCCAGTCGGGCATTACCGGTTGGAAGCCGATGCAAAGGGATTCCAAAACTATGTGCAGGAAGGAATTTCGCTGGACGTGAATCAAACCGCGACGGTGGCAATGCGTCTGGCGGTGGGAACAACGGTGGAAGCCGTCGAAGTAAAGGCTAACGCTCTGATGATCGAGAGCAGTTCCACAACCCTGGGACAGACCGTAGGCGAGCGAGAAGTGTTGGACCTGCCGTTGAATGGACGACATTTCACGCAGTTAGGTTTGCTGCAAACCGGGGTTGTGCCCCTTACACCGGGGCTGATTGAGGCAGGCGGAACCTTACGCGAAGGGCAGGCCTACGCCGTGAACGGACAGCGTCCGGAATCCAACAATTTCCTGATCGATGGCGCGGACAACTTCAACACCGTGGACGGCGGCTTCGTGCTGGAACCACCGGTAGACGCCATTTCTGAGTTTCGTATCCTGACGCATACCGCGAATGCGGAATTTGGCCACAGCACTGGTTCCACAACCAATATCGTCACCCGCACCGGAACCAACAATTTTCACGGCTCGGCATGGGAATTTCTCCGCAACAACGCCTTGGACGCAAAAAGCTTTTTCGCCGACAGCGTGGAGCCCCTGAAGCGCAATCAATTCGGCGGCACGTTTGGCGGCCCGATCAAAAAGGATAAGACATTTTTCTTCCTCTACTACGAAGGCGTTCGCAACCGCCAGGGAGAAACCACGCGGACGACCGTGCCTTCCGATTCCGAGCGCACCGGCAACTTTGCCGACTTGTGTCCGCTGAACAACGGAACCTTCAATGCGCAGGGATTGTGCATCGACAATTCTACGGGTCAAGTCAGTCAGAACGGCCAGCTGTTCAATTTCTTCGTTCCTCCGAATACTCCACCGCAACCGATTCCCAACAATCAATTGCCGTTCATTAATCCGATTTCGCAAAACATTTTGCCGTTCTATCCGGAAGCCAATTCTGGCCCGTTCACCTACGTAGGTACGGAGACGCTGACCTCCGATATGGACCAGTTCGGTGTGCGTGTCGACCACTACTTGACCGGACGCGACATGCTCAACTTCCGGTACAGCTTTGGACAGAGAAACCAGACCGATCCGCTTTCGAGTTCCGGGGCAAACGTTCCCGGCTTTCCGGTTGGCGAGGATCAGCGGGATCAGAATTTCGTGGCCCAAGAAACGCACACATTTTCCCCAAGTGTAGTGGGGATCCTGCGGATGTCGTACCTGCGAAACAAATTTTTACTGGACGAGCATTTGAATCACACCGATCCAGCTAGCCTGGGATTTACCTATGAGCCGACGCTGGACGTCGCTATAGGCCCACCATTCGTGCAGGTCGGCGGGTATGCGTCGGTAGGCGATCCGATCACTGGGCCGCGGAATACCTACCAGAATTCCTGGGATTTTTCCGGCTCACTGACTTGGGTAAAGGGAAGACACCAGCTCAAATTCGGCGGCGGCTATCAATACGATCAGATCAACGTCCTCCAGGGCATCGCCACGAATGGTTTCTTTGTGTTTTCCACCTTCCCGGTGAACAATTCGTTCGCGAGCTTTCTGTTCGGGCAGCCTGTCTTCTTTTTGCAAGGTGGCGGAGATTTCTCGCGGGGTTTGCGCGGCCAGGCTTTCAATTTGTACGCGCAAGACACCTGGAAAGTAACTTCGCGCCTGACTGTGAATTATGGGTTGCGGTATGAAGTACCTTCTCCTTACACGGAAGTGCGAAACCGACAAAATCTGTGGGAACCCGGAGTGCAGTCTACCGTGTTTCCGAGTGCCCCGGCGGGCTTGCTCTATCCCGGAGACAAAGGGGTTCCGCGCGGGCTGATTCCGACGCAAAGAGATGCGTTCGCGCCGCGGATCGGATTGGCGTGGGACGTGACCGGCAAAGGTCGTTGGCTGGCGACCTCGGCGTATGGAATTTTCTACGATCCGTACTACACCGGGCAGGGCGGCCCACTGCAAACGCCCGTCAGCGCGCCACCATACTTGCAGACGCCGCAGATCAGCATTCCGAATTTCGCCGATCCCTATAACGGGCAGAATCCGTTCAATGGAAGCTTCGCGCAACCGATGACGCTGCTGACGCTGAGTCCGCAGTTGCGTTTGCCCTACGCGCAGGACTGGAACGTGAACCTCGAGCGTGCCTTTGGCAGCGATTGGCTATTGGAGGTCGGCTATATCGGAACGAAAGGAACGAAACTGCCGCGCTTCATCGAAGCAAATCCGACGGTATACGATCCGAATCTAAGTCCGACGGACAACGCGAATTTTTCGGACCAGCGGCGGCTGTATTCCGGCTGCACCGTTACCGGCACGACGCCATGCACGTATTCCTCGGTCGGCGAGATTGCCGGGATCGCGGATTCCACGTACAACGCTTTGCAGGTGAGTCTGCGGAAACGCTTCGCGCACGGGTTGTCGATGCTGGCGTCATACACGTTTTCAAAGACGCTGGATGACGCTTCGACCTTTAACATTACAGGTTCGGCGTCGCAGAGCGTGGCGGGTGAAAACGATCTGGCGCAAAATCCGTTCGATGTGAAATCCGAATACGGGCGATCGATGTTCGACGCGCGTCACCGATTCGTGGTGAGCTACCAGTGGAATCTTCCTTGGTTCAACCATCCCCAGAACTGGTATGGCCACATTCTCGGGAATTGGCAGGTAAACGGAATTACCACGCTGATGACCAACACTCCGTTTACCGTGTACGACTCGAGCAACACGTCCCTCCAAGGAAGCGCACCAGAAATTTCGGGTTTCTATAGCAGCCGGCCGAATATTATGGGCGATCCAAACAGCGGACCGTGCATGGTGAATGGGGCGGCCGTGCCGATTCGAACCGCGGGTTGCTGGTTCAATACCGGCGCATTCCAACAGGCGCAACCGGGGCAATTTGGCAATGTGGGCCGCAACACCTTGAACGGCCCGGCGTTTCAACAATGGGATTTTTCCGCGATCAAGACGGTTCCGATTCACGAGAGTATGAACCTGCAATTCCGCGCGGAATTCTCCAATATCTTCAATAACGTGAACTTCACATTGCCCAACAACGACATCAGTTCACCGAACTTCGGGCAAATTGAAGCGGCTCAGCCGGGCCGGATTGTGCAACTCGCGCTGAAGTTCGTGTTCTAACGGAGCCTTAGCCGACATCTATGATAGGTCCTCGTCAAGAGGCAAAAAGTCCTCCTGATGCGCTCGGGAGGAGCGCCGGTGTAATTTCTTTGCCTTTCTCAGCGCGTGGTGTTGGCCTCTCGGCCGCGGTTTCTATTCGTGAATAGAACCAGACATCCATTGGCAGGCGCAGCTCATCTGGCTGCCCTGCAAGATTGAGTTTGTGTGTTCCTGCCAGTCTCAAAACAAATCAACGGGAGCATCGAAAGCTTACGTTCTCGTGCTCAGTCGGCTTAAAGGCAAGACCTGGCAGGCCTCGCGCTGAACAATTCCTTTCTCTACGTCCCGCCTACGCGGCGGCGCAGCTGTCGCGGTCTAGCACCAGAAAATGTGTCTGCCCGCGGTCCACGGCCAACAGATACGCCACCAGTTTCCTGGCCACGGTCAGCGTGGCGCGATTGGCATTGCCTCGCTGCTTCTCGCGGTCGTACAGCAGCGCCAGCGTCGGGCTGTAGCGCGGGGCCATCTTAGCCGCTTCGATCAGCGTGGTCTGCAGATGCTTGTTGCGCTGCTTCGACAGCGGCGTGCGGTGCACCGTGTCGCCAGAACTTTTCTCCGCGCCGCACAGCCCGCAATAACTGATGGCTTTCTTAATCGATGAAAGCCGCTGTACCTCACCAACTTCTAGCGCCCAGGTCAGCGCCGTGATCGGCCCTACCGCCGGAATGCTCATCAACCGCTCCACGCGTTCGGCCAGTAAGCGGTCTTGCTGCAGGGAGCGGATCAGAGCAGTTTCCATTTTCCCCAGCCGCACCACCATCTCGCGGCACTGGCACAGCAGCGAGCGCAGCCCCGGATTAATATCTGGGTTGCTGGCGAGTAGTTCGCGGAAGTAGCCGGCCTTGTGGAGCTTCTGCTTGTTGTAGCTGACACCGGCTTCCATCAGCAGCATGCCCACCTTGTTCTTCATCTGCACCATCTGGCGAACGAGCAAGTTGCGATAACGCAGCGTGCGACGCCGTTCGCGAATGGCTGTCGGAGCCATGTAAGACTCGGGCAGAAAATCGCAGCGCAGACAGTCGCAGATTTTGCTGGCATCGATACGGTCGTTCTTCTTTTTCGCGGCGGCAATGGCCCGCAGCATCAGGGGATGCGCTACTTTCAGCACGGCGGCATGGGGTTTCAGGTGATCATAGATCCAGCCGGTGAACATGGTGGCTTCCATCGCCGCGCTCCACGGCTTTGGTAGCGTCTTCATCCAACGATCCAGATCAAAACGTGTAGCGGGTATCCATCCTTCGGCATGAATTTTGCCGATGACGTCCTTCACGCAGTAACTAATCTTTAGCTTGTGAACATCTAGTCCGATGTAATACATAGGTCCCATGAGGAGCCTCCTTGGTGTTTCTGAATCAGCGCGGTCGCTGAGTTCAGCTTTTTTACACCAAGCGCTCCTCCCTTGACCTATTCATTCAAACAGACGATACCGTTTCGCGTGGCGGTCTGTTCTGCGGCGAATGCCAGCAAAAACAGGGTGGTTCTAGTACATAAGTACTTTTTCTGCCTGCCAAATCTTTGAATCCCCGGTCCTATTGTTCTCTAGTAGATAGGCGGATAGACTCGGTCTTTCCATTAGGGAGGTCCGCCTTGACAGGCTCAGAGCGCCGCACGACCCAAAGGTTCTCCATGCGGTTACCGCTAACGGTGCGGTGGACAACTGGGGCAGCCGTCGGAGAAACAAGTACCGAATCTCGCGACGTTAGCTCCCGCGGGGTGTATTTCTTTTTATCGAAAGATGTAAAAGAAGGATCTCCGGTAGAGATCCTGCTGACATTGCCGAATGAAATCACGTTGGCTGGCCCAGTGAAAGTACGCTGTCTGGGACGCGTGCAACGTACGGAACCGCGTGACGAGGGTTCTGTGGGAGTGGTAGCGGCAATCGAGCGATACGAATTCCTGCGCGGCACCGAAGAACACTAATCGAGACCGCACGGATTAAGACGGTAAACGGCTATTGCGTTACAGGTTTCCTTGCTCGCTCACTGCGGAGGCGGGCAGGAATAGCCGGGGTGCCTCGGCCCCTCAGCGGAGCGCCCCGGCTGAATTATTTATGAGCGGCCTTGCCGACCAGCAGTTGCAATGCATGGACCGGGCAGGATGGCTGGCAGATATCAGCGACCAGAGATCCGCGATCAGGAATCGAATTCCTCCCTATCTCGAAGAGTAAATCCCCATCACACAAATTGAACCCAGGAGTTGCTGCACAGGAATCGCCTGTCCTTTGGGGCAGGCGATTTTCGCCGAGGTATAGGCGAAGATGCGGTCATACCCTGAAACGGGCGAAATTTCTCGGCTTCTCGCGTGGGGAAGCGACAGGAACGACCACTATGCCGGACCAACCGGCCAAAAGCTTTTTGGGATTTTCATGGGGCGGCAGCGCTGCAAAGTCTGAAGAAAGACTTGCCACGCCGGAGGAGCTTGCCGAGTACGGAGCGCTGGGCCCTGATCCCGAGACCGAAGCGAAGATTTTGGCATTATTCGAAGAACAGTTATTGCAAGATCTAATCCGCGAATCCCCAGCCAAAGAAACCCTACCCCCGACGGTTGACCCCGCCGCCCCAGCCGCTGCGACCGAAACCGCAACGGAGAACCCCGTGAAAGCGAATGAACCTGCGGAGGCGCAGCAGGTCGCGTTGCCGCCGGAAGTGCTCGAGATGTTGGCGGAAGAGAGCCTGCCCATCACAACCGACGAACCGGCACCCGAAAAGTTTAATGTTTCGCCCGAACACGCAACCGAAGTTCCGGCCGCAGCCGTGGCAGACAATTCCATCGAGCAAGAGGTTCTCAAGGAATGGGCGATCGAACCACCCGTCGTTACCGAAACCGAAGATGCCGCCAGCGTGGCGGAGTCGCCAGTGGCCGCTTCCGGTGATCTGCTGCAATTTGCCGAGCAGTTAGATCAACACCGCTTGTGGGTGGAATCCGCGGGAAAAGAAGGCGTTCAGGGTCACTTCGCAGGCGTGGATTTGACCGGCGTGGACTTGACGGGCGTGAACTTGCAGGGAGCGGAACTGCAAAAAGCGGACTTGCGCGGCGCGGACCTGTCGATGGCCAATTTACGCAACGCGAATCTGGTGGAAGCGGATTTGCGCGACACCAACTTGCTGGGCACGGAATTTTCTGGCGCCAATCTGATGGGCGCCAATTTATACGGAGCGCAAGGATTGTGGGCGGGCCGCCTGGGCGGAACGAATCTGTTCGATGCCACGCTGCCGGAAGCGGTGGCGGCATTGAATGGGCGGAAAACAATTGAGCAGTTCACGCAAGCAGCGCGCTGGTTCTACCTAACGCTCATGGCGGTGTGCGTCGCTGCCCTCGGATTGATTGCGTTGACTACGGACGTGCGCTTGCTACTGGACGAATCCGCCACAGTGACCGCACGGATTCCCAAAGTGTTGCCGCTGCACGGTTTCTATCTGGGAGCGCCACTGCTGCTGACCGTGTTGTACATGCGGCTGCAATTTCTACTGCTACGGCTTTGGGGAAGCATGGGCGCGCTGCCGGCCATGTTTCCGGACGGACAGACGCCGGAGAAGGACGGCCGGTGGTACCTGATGGGCCCGATCCGTCCGCATTTGCGATGGACGCGGGAACCGCATTCCGCGGTGGGCATGGTGGAATGTTATGTGGCGATCGCGTTGTCGTATTGGGCGGTGCCTGCGGTTCTGTTCTGTTTCTGGTTGCGGTATCTGGTGATGCAGGATTATCGCGGAACTCTGCTGCACGTGATTTTGTTTACGGTAGCGAGTGCCGCGGCCTGTGGATTACCACGCGTGGTGAAGCGCGTGCTGCGTCCGGGAGATTGGACCGAGGAAAGCACGCCGCAATTTATGCAGGATGTGTGGAGGGCAGCGCGAGTGGCGGTACTGGCGGGGCTGACACTTTTTCTGGTGTCGTTGGGCGTGCTTCGAGGATTGCCTGGCGACCCGGCCTTGCGGCCAGAAGTGGGACGCGGCGATCCACGACGCTGGGCGGCTACGGCCTTTGAGACCCTTGGCTATCATCCTTACGCGGATCTGACGGATGAGAGCTTTTCGGCGCGGCGTGGAGCGGCTGGCGGCGGTGGAAACGCGTCGGCGGGAAGCGAGAGCAGCGGTGCGCGGCTGAATGAGATTAATTTGCGGTACTCCCGTGGTTATCACGCCGAATTTGCCAATGCGCGGATGTGGCGGGCGAATTTGGAAGGCAGCAACCTGGCGGAAGCGGATTTTCGCGGCGCAAACCTGCGTGAAGCGAACATGCGTTCCGCGAATATGGACCATGTGCTGGCGGCGAAAGCGAATCTGGTGAGCGCGGACGCGCGGGGAGCCATCTTCAATGGCGGCGACTTCCAGGGGGCGGATTGGTCGTTCGCGAACTTGCAGGGAGTGACGCTGACAACCGCGAACCTGACAGGCGCGACGATGTATGGCGTAAATCTGGGACACGCGAATTTGTTGCGGTCAGAGCTGGGCCACACGGATTTGCGCGATGCGCATTTAGAAGACGCGGTTTTGTCATTGGCCAAGCTGGAGCAGACGGACTTCTCGGCAGCAAAAATGATGGGTGCCAACCTGACGGGCGCGCAGGCCAAAGGGACGATATTCCTCGAAGCCGATCTTTCGAAAGCGGATTTGCGCGGGGGAATGTTCGCGGGAGCCGTGCTACGCCAAGTGAAGTTGGACGGCGCGAAGGTGATGGGTGCGGATTTCCGCGGAGCGCTGGGGTTGGAAGCCTGGCAGGTCTGTGCGACCGACGGATGGCGCGGAGCGCAGTTTGATGCCGATGTGTTGGCGGCGGTGCAGGCCAGTTGCGGTGCGCCGGCGGTAAGCGCGCAGCCGTAACGGAAGTTGTCCTCCTCTATTTCTCCCTGCAAGATCCGGCTAGGATGCCCGGCGCTAGCGATTGATCGAATTTAACGGGCGCAACCCCTACAGCGGAGTCACGATTGTGTCGCGCGGAAAGCCGCAGGGCTCGCAGATTCGCTCTGCGCTACAGATCGCGCCGCTGGAAGCGATACAGCGCCAACGCAAGGGCAACGAGCAGGTACATGACGGCGTAGAGCACCATTGTGTTGCTCGGGGCCGAGCGCGTGGTGAAGGGAGAGAAATCCAGCGTACGCGCAATGGAGGATTGCATTACGTACGAAGCGCGACGCCAAATGGCCTCGCTAGGCATCAGCACGCTGGAGAGGATGCCGAGATTGATGAGGCGCACGGATTGCGTGACGGTGCCGATTTGCTCGAGCCAGCCACCGATAAAAGCCATGCCGTGCAAGCCCAGGACGATGACGCCGTTCGTGAGCGTCGAGAAGATGGTGCCAAAAAGGAAAGTAAGCGTCAGCACCAGCAGGCATTCAAGATAAATCAGGGATGCGCCTTGCCAGGCGCCACGTGGATGGACGCCGCCGATGAAGTAGCCGATCGCAACGACTCCACCGAATGTCAGCGCAACGTACACCGCGACCATCGCCGCGAACCCCAACCATTTGCCGAGGAGCAACTGCCAGCGATGAATGGGCTTGGTGGCGACGGCGTGAATTGTAGAAGACGCGATTTCACCGGAGATGGAATCCACGCTGGTGAGCACGGTCATCAGGACCGCGAGCATGTCGATGGCGTAAAAGCCGACCTGCAGGATGGAGCTAAGCGCCTGGTAGCGAACCATCGGAGGGATTCTGGCGAAGTGCGAGTCTTTTACCTGGAAATGCATGCCGGTGCCAAAAAGAGCTAGAAACGCGGCCGCGGCGAGCAGCGCGGTCCAGAGAATTTTGCGGCGAGCCGCTTCACGGAACGTGACACCGGCGATGATCCAGAGCTGCATCACAGGCCTTCGTCCTCTCCCATGATTTTCAGGAACGACTCTTCGAGCGAAAGACGCTGCGGTGTGAACTCGAAGACGTCCACGTTGCACGAGACCAGATAGCGGAGAATTTCTGGCAGGGCATCCATCGAGTTCGTGGCTAGAGAAAGTACGTCTTCCTGAAAATGGGCAGAGCTCGTCCATTGTGAAAGACCAGGCATAATTTCTTCCCGCAAATTGTGTGCGCGAACGCGAACGTGGATTTCGCCTTCAGGGGAAGTGCGCAGATCGCGAGAACCGATGACTTCCCCCTGCTTGATAAAGACCACGGTATCGCAAGTGATTTCGACTTCACTGAGCAAGTGCGAGTTGAGGAAAACCGTGGCGCCGCGCTTGCGTTCGTTGCGGATGATGTCACGCACGAGGTGGCGGCCCATGGGATCCAGACCAGAAGTGGGCTCGTCGAGAAAGACCAGGTCGGGCTCATGGATAAGGGCTTGGGCGAGGCCGATCCGTTGCATCATGCCCTTGGAAAAGCCCCGGAGGCGGCGATCGCGATGTGGGGTGAGGCCAACCAGATCAAGATACGCTGGAACGCGATCCCGCAGCTGCAGCGAAGTGAGACCACAGAGCCGGCCGTGAAGAGACAAGAGCTCCTTGGGAGTAAGCCAGTCGTAAAACCGAAAGTCTTCCGGGAGGAAGCCGACCTTGCGACGAACTTCCACATTGTCGAACGGCGTACCGAGAATTTGCGCATGGCCACTGGTGGGTTTCACTAGCCCTAGCAACATTTTGATGGAAGTGCTCTTGCCGGCACCGTTGGGACCGAGAAATCCGAAGATTTCGCCGCGACGGACTTGGAGAGAAAGGCCGCGTACGGCAACTTTGGAGCCGAATTGTTTGCGGAGGTCGGCGGTTTCGATGGCCAAGCGTTCGGTCGGCGGCAGAGAGTCCTCCCGTGATTGAATACGAACCCGATGCTATTGAAGCGAGCTGGCCAATTGTACCGCCGAAGTGGAATCGCCTTCGCCAAAGAGACTGTAGATAACGCCACCATCAACCCAGATCACGCCAAACGTAGGCCGGTCCGGTTGGGAAGTGGGGAAATGCATCAGGGTGCCGCGCACACCATTAATGTTCACGGTTTCGTAGGATTGCACGGTGCGTGGAATTGGCACGACCAGCGTGGATTTCCAGTCCACCGACTGGCAAAACTCCCGCGCTTTCACGGGACTCCAGCCGGCCAATTGCAGTCCAATTTCCGCTAACTGCTGGATGTTGAGATCGGAAGGAACATTGATTATGGGGCTAGGCGCTTCCATCAAGGCTATACAAGGCTGCGTTGGCGTTGCAGAAGGAGCGGAACTCTGATCCGGGCTCTGCTGGTGTTCGTTGTTGCAGTTACCGTATTTTACCAGGACTGCTCGCGGGACCTGCACGGAGACAGCAGCGCCATCCAGAGCGGCCGGAAGAAGCAAGTCGGACCGGCCCGATTGATCAAGGATATCCTGCAAGCGAGAGCGGTCGAGTGTCAGATGAAACGCATGGGTACCAGAGACCTCGAATGCAGGTGAATCCGTGCGCGTGGAGATCAGGCGCACAGGAAATCCGGTGGCCTGGCTGGCGGCGTCGCGCGAATCCGCTGTGGATTCCTTCTCGTTGGCGGTCACCACAACGTTCTCCGAAAGCAATTTGGCGAAGGCGTCGAGAGGCTGCCGTGAGACACCATTGTTCAGGGCAGTGAAATCGAGGCTGACGGTTTGCACCCGCTCCACACGAAGAGTGGCCAGAAGCCGCTGCGCGAAGCTGCGCGTGGCGGGGAATAGTAAGGAGACGAGCAGGATTGCCGCCGCGAGAGAAGCGGCCCAAGCAAACCGCGAAAACCCTGAAAATAGCCTCGCGAAGAAGGGAATCGGCGGTTCGTCTACCGGGAGGCTGGCCTGAAATCGCGCAAAGGCCAGTTGTGGATTCGCCTCGAGAGACGACGGAGGCGCGTCGAGCGATGCGAGTTGCGAGGAGACACGCAAAGCCGCAGCGGACAGAGTCTGGTAGCGGGCCTGGCAGTCCGCGCACGATTGCAGGTGACTTTTCAACTCGGAGATCTCCAGCGGATTGAGTTCCGCGTCGACATAAGCACGCAACGTATTCTCATTGGGGCAGTTCATAAGACCTCCTAATCCTTTTCACCAAACAGCTCTAAATAGCATTTTTCGAAGCCCGCTTCCGCACGAATGAGTAGAGTGCCAACCGAGGTCGCGGCGATCTCGAGATGGGCCGCAATCTCTTTGTAGGAATACCCAGAGGCGCGGAGAAGAAGAATTTGGGACCATTCGGGCTTGAGCTTGGCAAGAGCCAGGCGGACGCGTTGCTGTTTTTCTTCGCGCAGCAAAGCCTGTAAGCCATCTTCCGGTTGGCCGGAAGAGGAAACGGCGGCGGACGCCTCCTTTGCGATAGAGGTGTGGCGGTTCCGCGCACGCAAGTCGTCGATGCCCAGGTTCATGGCAGTTCGGTACAGCCAACCGGGAACGTTGGAGCGAACCGTTGCAGGTAAAACGGTACTGTGTAATTTCAAAAAGGCTTCGTTGGCGATTTCCTCGGCGCGGCCGGAATTGCCGAGCATGCGGCGGAGGATCGAAACCAGGCGCGGGTATGTGGACAGAAAAAGCTCTTCGAATGTCGCGGGGGAGAGTTTGCGTGAGTCCGGAGAGGATGTCGCCATGGACGGCAGTGACTTCATTACCGGTTCTATCACACCTTCAAGCACGATTTGGTTCCCCTTGTTCTGTAAGGAATACGAACAATTCGGTGTGATTGTGACGGAGGCGACGGGCATTGACGGCACCTGGATTTAGCACATATAATGGTGCTACACGTGAATATGTGCAACGAACCATGAAGAAGACCAACATCACGCTTAAACTGGGCTCCGATCTCTTGCGCCGAGTCAAGGTTCGCGCCGCCCAAAAAGGAACTTCGATCAGCGCAATACTCACCGCCCAACTCGAGGACTTTGTGAATAAGGATGAAGAATACGAGGACGCCATGACTCGGGCCATTTCGCTCATGAACGAAAGTAAGGGATCCGGATGGCAGAAGCCGAAGTCACGTGATGCACTCCATGAGCGCTAGGGCATTCGTCGACACGAATGTTCTGGTCTACGCCTATGACCAGCGCGGCGGCGAAAAAACCGCGATTGCGCGGGAATTGTTGAAGCAGTTGTGGTCCGAGCGGCGTGGTGTTTTAAG
The DNA here is from genome assembly GCA_963759275.1 of Candidatus Acidiferrales bacterium. Classification (GTDB taxonomy): domain Bacteria; phylum Acidobacteriota; class Terriglobia; order Acidiferrales; family UBA7541; genus Acidiferrum. The sequence goes on from CAVWYZ010000014.1 coordinate 487,155, forward strand.
TACGCAGGTACTCCAGGAGTTCGCTCTGAATGTGCGACGCAAGTTCACCCAGCCGATGACAGTGGACCATGTGCGCCAAGCGATTTCACTTTATCGGCAATGGCGAGTACTGGTGAACAATGTCGAATCAATTTTAGGGGCGCTGGAAATTGAACAGACGCATCAGTTGTCGTTTTGGGATGCGCTGATCGTTCAGGCCGCGATAGCTGCTGGATGCGAGATTCTGTATTCCGAAGACCTATCGCATGGGCAAGAGTATGAAGGTGTGCGGGTTATGAACCCCTTCAAAGAGGGTTCCCGCTAGGCAATTATGCACTTCTAAGGAAAATATAACTTCATAACGCTGCAAAGAGTGCCTGCCGATAAGCAAAGGTAGGGCGAATTCGTGTATTTCGCCTGCAAGGCGGGCCTGTGCTCACTCTGGTTCTATTCGCAGCTTTGGCAATTCCACCGCAACAAATCAATGTCACTTCCGAGATGAATTCGCCGGTGGTCCCGGATCAGGTGCTGGCGCGGCAATTGGAAGGGCTGACACAAGAGGAGATTCAAGACGAAGTGGAGAGGCGCGGGCTAACGCAATGTGCGGATGAACCGTTGTTCTATAAAGGGGAGAGTCAAGAGGAAAAACATCCCCGGCGACTGGAAGGAGCAAAGTAGTTCGCTGCGCTCTTCAGCCCAAGTTACGTTGAGAGTCTTGGGGGCTTTCTTGTTTTGCAGATTCATCTTGTTGTCGTGACGGCGCTTTCGGATTCTGAAGCAACGGCGCGTGTCAACGAGTTTGAGACCAGTGGTCATGGAATTTAGTGAGTAATTTCATTTGTGTTGAGCGGTTTGTTGATCCAGACCTCGGTCGGAACCGCTGCTGGTTTGGGAGCCTGATGGACGAAGCGTTCGGGATGGACGCGATAGGCGGCATCGAGAACGATTTGGCGCCGTTCGAGGATGAGCGCGGTTTGGTTGTAGTGGACCATGGTCGGGGTGAGCAAGCCCAGCCCGGAGTGGCGGTGTTCCTCGTTGTACCAGCGGAAAAATCCCTGCGAAAAAGCGCGGCTGTCTTGAATGCACCCGAAGCGATCCGGGAACTCCGGTCGATATTTCATGGTGCGGAACTGGCTTTCCGAATACGGATTGTCGTCGGAGACGTGCGGCCGACTATGCGTCTTGGTAACGCCTAGATCGGCGAGTAAAAAAGCTACCGGCTTGGAACTCATCGACGTGCCGCGATCGGCATGCAGCGTGAGCTGGCCGGGACGGATGTTTTGTTTCGCGCAACTCTCCTCGATCAGCCGCTTGGCCAGCTCTGCGCTTTCGCGCATCGCTACCATCCAGCCGGTGACGTAGCGGCTGAAAACATCGAGGATCACGTAGAGGTAAAAGTACGTCCACTTGGCGGGCCCCAGCAGCTTGGTGATGTCCCAGCTCCAGAGTTGATTGGGAGCCGTGGCCAGCAGTTCCGGTTTCTGGTAGGGCGGATGGGTCAACTGATCGCGGCGTTCGCGGGACTCGCCCCGTCGTTGGAGCAAGCGATACATGGAGCGGATCGAGCAGAGATACTCTCCTTCATCGAGCAACGTCGCATAAACAGCGGCGGGCGAGCGATCCTGGAAGCGTTCTCCGTGCAGATGTGCCAAGACTGTTTCGCGTTCCGCTGGAGCAAGAGCGCGTGGCGAAGAAGGCCGCAGCCGGATCACCGTAGGGTAGATCGCCGCACGCCTCTTGCGATAGTGAGAAGCGCGCGGCGCAAACAACGCACGGCAAGCAGCACGCGTGCCTACGGCAGTGGCCAGTTCGGTGACGGCGGCCATCAAGAGTTCTCCTCCGGGTCCGGTTCCGGAATCGGACGGCCCAACAGCGCCGCCACTTTTTTTTGGACGTCGATGATGATGTGGGCCTTACGCAGATCTTCGGTCAACCGCGCATTCTGGCGTTGTAGCTTCAGGTTTTCTTCTTCCAGTGGATTGCGCTTGGACTTCGGCCCGCGTTTTCGCGGAGTCAGAGCCTCGAGGATTCCATCGGCCCGCTCGCGCCGCCAGGTTGCCAGCAGCGACGAGTACAAGCCTTCTCGGCGCAGGAGCGCTCCGATACCACCTCGCCTAGCAGCGACGGCCTCGGCTTCCTGCAGGATGCTAAGTTTATATTCCGCAGTGAAGGTGCGCCGCTTTGCTTTAGCGACCACTTCGGAATCAGGCCGCGAGACCCGCGCCGCATCGGCGCCCGCTTTGGCTGCCGCTGCACTTCGCTGCGGCTCAAAAGGCGAGCCTTCGCTCCGTTCCGCGCCAGCCAAACCCCCAGGAGAAAGAACAACACCTTGAGAATTCCCGTTCATCTCTGCCTTTTTCTTTCTCGCCCCGCTCATTAATTAAGAGTACTAAAACGGTCTCAGAGATGTTGGCACGGAGGGCAAGACAAGCTGCGCGGTTGAAACGTGTCAACCATGGTTCTATCTGAGGCTCGAGGCCTATAGCTTTTTCTGGTCATCCGAGGGGGCCTATAGTTAATCAAGAGACTTGTGGTGCTCGAAGCACACTCTCCGCCTAACGCGGTTCTGGATACTCACCCTCGAACCAAAGCGTCAGAAGAACCGAATAAGCCATCACCAGAAATGAATCCAGCAAGGGGCGGTTCTCGACCCGACGCTCAAGCTGCTTGTTGTTTCAGATGTTCTGCGTCGAAACCAACTCCTTTCTTCCAAACGTGCAAAGTGACGGCCGCGATCTTGCGCGCCAAGGTCAGCCGCGCCAAGTGCGGCTTCACGCCTCGGGCGACGCAGGCTTGGTAAAAGTCTTGGAAGGGTCCCACGGTCGAAGCAGCTCGCGTCGCTGCACCCTTGAAGATATTTTTCAGATCGTGATTATGATTGATGTTCAGCCCGCGGACGGCCAGGACCTTTTTGGAGCGTTTCAGTTGGCCACCGACGAAGCGATATTCCCCACTGGTGTACGTCCTCAGCGCCAATCCACAGTACGCCCAGAGTTGTCGCTTGCTCGGGAAGCGGTTCGGGGTCTGCATCAGCGCAAGCAGCAGAACGGCGCGGATGGGGCCGATCGAGGGAATCTGCTGCAGCAATCTCGTATTCAGATGCTTCCGGCCTTCCGCCAATAATTCTCGGCGCACACCATGGCGCAATGCAGCTAAGGCGTCGAACTGCTGATAGTAGAGTTCAGCGCGACGGCGTACGCCAGCTTCCGAGATCTTTGCAAGCCATTCCATACGGTAGCGTGGTGCGTACACCTGCTGGCCGGCACAAGGAATCCCCCAGCTTCGGTAACTGGCTTTCAGCCGACTCATCACGCGGGTCAAATCGCGAGTCATGGTGATGTAACTGCGTGCCAGTTCTTTCAAAGTTCGCATGCCCGGCTCGCCGTGATACACCGGGTTGCGCTTGTTCAGATACAACAGCTCGGACAGTTTGCGTGCATCGATGCGGTCACTCTTGTTCCCGGCTTTCAACAGGGCATTCTTGCGGGGATCGGAGGCCACCACCCGTGTGACGTTAGGCTGGAGCAGATCGTACAACCAGGCGGCCCAGGTACCTTCTTCAAAGGTCACCGACAAACTGCCGCGGAGCCCGTGAATAAACTCAAGGATGGTGTCCGCTTTCGTTTCGAGAATGGCCTCCATCACCAAATTCCCGCGTGAATCCCGAACCGCCACCGAGATCGTTGCCTGATGGACATCCATCCCAATATACTTGGCGTCATTCATGAGGGTGCTCCTTGCTGTAGACGTTGATGCGAACGATCAAAATCTACTTCAAGCGGGCGCCCTTTTATAATGCGTTAAACGCGTTGTCGGCAGCCCGCGCAAACCCGGAAACCGTTAAGGCGGTGCGGCACGCGAAGGCGCCGTGCACATTTTGGAGGCTGGGATTGCGATTGCCGGGGCCCAACGATTATTTGTACGAAGTGGCGGGAGCCATTCTGTGGAGCGATTGGGGCCACGCGCTGCACACCATGCAGATCGAGGCGGACAAGCAGCCGCGGAACCCGGACGTGCGGCTGATCTACGCCCATCTGTTGCGCATGTCGGAAGATTGGATCATGGCGTATGGCGCAGCAACCGAAGCAGTCGCCCTGGCGCCGCAGTCGCCGTATGCCCATGCGCTGCGCTCGACGATTTGCTACCACGCGCAACTCCCGCAGTGTGCGATGCACGAGGCGGTACAGTTTGTGAAGCTGCGGCCAGATGATGCGGCGGCGTACATTGTGTTGGGTCACGCAAACGAATTGCTAGGCTATGACGCAGAAGCGCTGCTGGCCTATTGCGAGGCCAGACGGCTGCATCCGGGGTACGCGGAGATTCACGAGGGGCTGGGTCGCGTACATGCCCGGCAGGGCGAGTTCGAATTGGCCGTAGCCGCGATGGAAGAGGCGATTCGTCTGGATGGAAACGAGGCGGACGCATACGCGGAATTGGCATCGGTTTACCAGGCCGAGGGCTACATGCCGCAAGCGATCAAGAACTGGCAGAAGGCCAAGGAACTCGAACCGGATCGGGAGGAAATCTCGCTGGCGCTGGCCAACGCCTATCTTGCGGCGGAACACTACGCGGAGGCGATCCGCGAATACAAGGAACTGCTGGTGAAAGCGCCCGAGATGGAGATAGCGAAAACACAACTCGTGAAGGCATTGCGGGCAGATGGGCGCACAGAAGAAGCGAATAGAATGTCCTTGAATCCAGTCGACTGACAGAACCGAAAGAGTGGTTTCTGTCGGTCGACGATTAGCGGGCTCCAAAAACACTTTATCGCGAATGCAAAAACAGGCAAGCTGGGACGGGCTGTGCTGCTGCACAAGTCAGAAAAGGACCATCCATGATTTATCGTTCCCGCTGCACTTGTTATTTGCTGCTCGTCTTGTTTTTAGGGACGCTTCCGACGGCTGCGGATGACGCTGCAACTCTTGCCTTAGTCGGAGCCACAGTCTACTCCTCGCCTGATTCCGCACCCATTCACGATGCCGTGGTTCTCGCTTCTGGCGGCAAGATCACAGCTGTGGGCCAGCGCTCCGGGATTAGTGTCCCCAAAGATGCCAGGATGATCGATTGCACAGGAAAGACTATCGTCGCAGGATTTTGGAACAGCCACGTTCACTTCATCGAATCAGTTTGGAACAACGCTTCCACTGCGTCTGCTGCATCGCTCGAAAAACACATGCAGGACATGCTTACTCGCTGGGGCTTCACCACCGTTTGGGATCTCGGCTCGGACCCTACCAATGCGCTGGCTCTCCGCCGGCGGGTCGAATCAGGAGAGGTGCCTGGTCCGGAAATGTTCCTCGCGGGCGACATTTTCCCTCAAAATGGCCACCCGGTTTATCTGCCGCCCGAGATGCAGCTCCCCGAGGCGGCTACGCCCGAAGAAGCAGCCCGCATGGCCCGCGAAGATCTGGATATGGGACTCGACGGCATGAAGCTCTTCACGGGCGCATTCATGGGTGATAAGCCCGTAGTGAATATGGATGCGTCTCTGGTGAAGGCCGTGGTCGAGGTTGCCCACGCACGAGGGAAACCGGTTTTCGCGCATCCGCAGAACAGGACCGGCGTAGACAACGCGATCACCGGAGGTGTTGATATTCTGGCCCATACGGTTCCCAGTTCAGCATTCCACTACACGACTGAGGAACTTGCCCGCTTCAAGTCCCAACGCACCGCCTTGGTGCCCACGCTCACCCTCTGGACGACCATCGTGAAGGATCCCACGGTAACCGCCCAGGTGGTACAAGCGGGTGTGGACCAACTCAAAACCTTTTCTTCAAATGGCGGCCCAGTGCTGTTTGGCACGGATGTCGGTTTCATCACCATCTACGACACTTCCCTGGAATTTGAATTCATGCATCGCGCTCTCGCGGCATGGGAATTACTCGCAGCAGTCACCACGAATCCCGCCGGCTACTTCAAAGCTGCCAAGAAAGGCCGCGTAGAAAAAGGTTTTGATGCGGATCTGGTTGTGCTCGAAGGGGACCCGATGGCAGACGTCCACAACCTGGCCAAAGTCGCCTACACAATCCGCGCCGGGCGCATCATCTACCAGAAATAGCGTCGCTGTGTCATCGCCTATCGCGCAAGACAACTATTCGATAGAACTATCGCGATGGCTGCGTTGTGCCATTAGCGCTCTTCGCCGAAGCGCTTGATGTCCTCGGGGCCCTCATTGAGCGGCATGATGTCGCGGCCCTGCACGAGTTGACGGATTTGACCGACGATGTCGGGGTTGGCAAGCGTGGTGATATCGCCGGTATCCATATTGTTGGAAATGGCAGCCAGGACGCGGCGCATAATTTTGCCGGACCGCGTCTTCGGCATATCCGGAACAATGTGAATACGCTTCGGCCGGGCGATTTTGCCGATCATGGTTTCGATCGTTGCGACGACTTTTTCCAGTACCGCCTTCTTGGGCAACACCCCGGGCTTCAACGAAATATAAATTTCGGGGACGCGCCCTTTCACTTCGTCGACCACGGGAACAACAGCCGCCTCGGCAATTTCATGAATCGTGAGACAAGCGGATTCGAGCTCCTTCGTCCCCAGGCGATGGCCGGCAACATTGATGACGTCGTCGACGCGCCCAAGGATGCGGTAATAGCCGTCGGGCGGAAGGACCGCGCCATCCGCGGCGTAGTAGGGCCAATCGCGCCAATCCTTACTGTGCGGATTGGCGTTGTACTTCTTGTAGTAATTGTTGACGAAGCGTTGCGGGTCGCCCCAGATGGTCTGCATGATGCCGGGCCACGGATTACGAATGCAGATGTTGCCGGCGTTATGCGACTCCGTCGAAACTTCATTGCCTTCCTCGTCCCAAATCACGGGGTAAATCCCCAGACAGGCCGGGCCGGCGCTGCCAGGCTTCATGGAGTCGAGAGCAGGCTTGGTGGTACATAGGAAGCCGCCGGTTTCGGTCTGCCACCAGGTGTCGACAATGACCGCCTCGCCTTTGCCGACCACTTCGTGATACCAACGCCAAACCTCGGGCTCGATGGGTTCGCCAACCGTGGTCATGTGCTTGAAGCGGTAGTTGTGATTCTTGGGTTCGTCAGCGCCAGCCTTGCGGAGCATGCGAATCGCTGTAGGCGAGGTATGAAAGATGTTTACGTCCAGACGCTCGGCGATGCGCCACGGGCGGCCCGCGTCCGGAAATTGCGGAACTCCTTCGTACAGAACGCTGGTGGCGGCTAGTGCCAACGGGCCGTAGACGATATAGGAATGGCCTGTGATCCAACCGATGTCCGCCATGCACCAGTAGACATCCTCGGGATGAATGTCCTGATAGAACTTGGACGTTCCGGTAACGTATGCGAGATAGCCGCCGGTACGGTGCTGGCAGCCCTTGGGTTTGCCGGTGGTGCCGCTGGTGTACATCAGAAAGAGCGGATCTTCCGCCTCCATGGAGACGGGTTCTACGATGCGGTTGCGATAGTCTTTCAGGATATCGTCGATGAAATAATCGCGCTCCATAATCATGGGCGAATCGGAAGTGTACCTGTGGGGATAACGCTTCCAGACCAGCACCTTGTCGATGGTCTGGCCTTCCTTCTTCGCAGTCTCGACAGCAAGGTCGGCGCTGGCTTTGTGATCCACCCAGCGGCCGTTGCGGTGATAACCATCGGCGTATATCAAAATGCGGCTACCGGAATCCGCGGCACGCAGGCCGCAAGCTTCACCAGAAAACCCGCCGAAGACCACGGAATGAATGACGCCGAGACGCGCGCAAGCGAGCATAGTGATGGGCAACTCGGGAATCATCGGCATGTGGATGGTGACCCGATCGCCTTTTTGCAACCCGGCGAAATCGCGGAGCATGGCGGCCACTTCATTGACGCGCCGGTACAGCTCCTGGAAGGTGATTACCACGTGAGCCTCGTCTTCGGGCTCCGGAACAAAAATTAAAGCGGCCTTGTTTTTCCATTTGGCCAGATGGCGATCCACGCAGTTGTAAGAGACATTAAGCTTCCCCCCTACAAACCATTTCCAGAAGGGCGGATGGCTGGCGTCCAGCGTGGTGTGCCAGTATTGGTCCCAATGGAGGAGTTCGGCGTACTCACGAAAACATTCCGGAAAATTTTTCTCGCTGAATCGTTCAACGATGCGCGGATCGTTCAGGTTCGCTTGGGCGATGAAACGAGCCGGCGGCCGAACATATTCCTCTTCCTTCCAATGGACGGCAATCTGCGACTCGGTCAACCCCTGTTTTTTTGCACGAGGTTTCCGGTCAGGCTGCTTTCTTTCGACAATTTTTGGCACAGCACTCTCTCCAAAGAAGATTGAGGAAGCGTAGGCCCTGCACGTGGCGCGGAGCGGCGCATTGCTTGGGAAGGCAAGACGCCGGGGGACCAGCGTCGGGTCCAAGGCCAGAGTCAGAATGATGCTCCCAGCGGGGTTCTCGCGTCAATCGGCAGGCGTTTACAAATTTGCGGAGTTCCTTCTACCGGCCCGGAAACTGCACCTCGGGTCACGCCGTCTAACAGAGCACCATCGAAGTTGTTATAGTGAATTTGCGTCGCCATCTTTGTTGGCGAGTTCGACCTCATGAGCCTCGTCTCTCGAAAATTTGTCTGGGTCGCGGTGATTATTGCTGCTCTGTTTTCGCTACGTCCTGTGGCGCACGCCCAGGGCATCGCGAGCCCAGACGACAGCGTAGTTTTACGCGGCAAAGTAGTGAACTCTGTGAACGCTGCTCCGGTTCGCGGGGCATTGGTGCAATTGTTGGGAGAGAAACCGCGAGCGGTGCTGAGCGACGCGGACGGAACCTTCGCGTTCGATAACTTAACTCCGGGAGACGCGGTGATTGCAGTTCGTAAGCCGGGGTATTTCTCCGCACGGGAGTATTACCCGGAATCCGTCGGCGAGCAGCATGTGCATCTAGCGTTGCACATACCTGCAATCGAATTGAAACTTTTTCCGGAAGCCGTAGTGTTTGGCCGAGTGATGAACGAGAATGGGCGGCCGCTGGAAGGATTCAACGTTGAGCTGGTACGAGCGGGAGGAGGGCGGCCCCCAGCGGGCCGATCGCAATCGCCGATTCCTACCGCAGTCACGAACGAAAAGGGTGAGTACCGGCTTGCCGAACTACACGGTGGAAATTACCTGATTCGCGTCGAGCGAAAGATGGACGCCAACGGTCCCGTCGCCCTTTTTCAAGCTGCCAAATTTCGCACTGGCTATCCCGCTTATTTCTATCCCAACGTCACCGATCCCAGCTTGGCAACTCCTGTACGATTGGCCCCGGGGAAGCAGTTCGAGGCGAACTTGCGGCTGGCTTCGCAACCGCTTTACCGCGTTGCCGGAAGTGTTCAGGGTGCCAGCGGGAATGGGCCCATCCTGGTGGTGCTGGTGGCACCGCATGATGAGAATCCGGTAGCGGCGGCTGCGATTCTTCCAGGACTCGCGAGTTTCGTTCTGGAAGGCGTGGCCGCGGGCAATTATTTCTTGGGAGCGATTCAACCGCAGGACGGAAGCGGCCGAGGAGAAAAAACCGGCATCGCCGGTCAGATCGAGGTACGGCAGAATCTGGAAGGCGTTTCCATCGTGCTCTCGGAACAAAAGCTCGTGGCCGTGCGATTCCGTTATCAATTCACGCAATCGACCGGAAATCCGGCGGAGGGTTTGGGCGCTCCCGTTTCGTTACAGCGCACGGACTTGCCGATGGAAGTGAATCTGTTTTCCGCGAGGTTGATGCCGAATCCGGACAGTCCGGATGAGGGCATTGCGATTGGCCTTGATCCGGGGACCTATCGCGCGCAGTTGAATGCGCAACCAAATCGCTGCGTGGCTTCGGTGAAGTCCGGAGGCGTTGATTTATTGGCGGATGATTTGGTGGTGAGCGGCGACGGAGCGGCGGAACCGATCGAAGTGGTTATGCGCGACGATTGCGTGCGTGCCGAGGGGTTGGTGACCAAAGATGGACAGCCGTCCATGGGACGAGTTTTGCTGATTCCGGAAGGTGCGCCGCAACGTCACGTTTCAACGGCGGCGAATTCCGACGGCGCTTTCGAATTTCAGGGACTGCTACCCGGGAAATATCTCGCCGTGGCACTGGAGGGAGCCGACGACCTGGATCTGGGTGATGCAGAGACTTTGGCGAAGTTAAAGGTGCGCGCGACGCCTGTGGAGTTGCCCGCGGCGGGAACGGCGAACGTAACGCTGCAACTGGAGACCCTGGAGCCATGAGCATTCTGCGAATGCTTCTTGGCGGAACATTGATCCTGGCAAGTGTGTCGCCGCTTTGGGCCCAGGATTCTTTCGATCTCCCGAAACGCCCGGCGGGCCCTTACGAGATCCGCGGCATTGTCGTTGATGGGAAAACCGGAGAACCCTTGCCGGAGGTGGAATTAAGCTTTCAGGAGAACGCCCAGCCGGCGGGTCCGCCCTTCGAAATCATTCAGTCAGACGCGAGTGGGAACTTCCGCGTTGCCAATCTCTCGGAAGGGAAATACACCATCCGCGGATCCCGGCAGGGATATGCGCCTCAAGCCTATTTGCAACATGAAAATTTCTGGACCGGGATTGCCGTGGGACCCGGCAAAGACTCGCTGCATGTCCGATTTCCCATGAGTCCTTCCGCGACGATTGTGGGACAGGTGACCAGCGAAAGCGGAGAGGCCGTGCGCGGCGCGATGGTAACTTTGTGGATGGAACAGATCGAGAACGGCGTCCGCAGCGTTACGCAATCGGAGACGGCAAATACCGATGACGAAGGTAGATACCGGTTGGAGCATTTGCTACCCGGGAAATACTCCGTGAGCGTTCATGCGATGCCGTGGTACAGCCGTTATTCGGCACCGCGCGTGGACGCAGGTGTAGCGTACTTGCCGGATGTGGTTTATCCCACGTTGTTTTATCCCAATACGCGTGATTGGCACGGAATGGAATGGATCAGCTTGCGACCGGGGCAAGTGGAAAGCGCCGATTTTCATTTGGCCCCAGAGCCATCGGCGCATTTGCAGATACAGATCGGCGACGACCCCGGCGCGCGGTCGAACATCTTATTGACAAGTGAATTCCCGGGAGGCACGAGCTATACGGTCGAATACAGTTCCGTCAATGTCAGCGCAGGAGTGATGGAAATCTCCGGAATTGCCGCCGGGCATTATCGGATCCAAGGGCAACGAGAGAACCTGCACCAGGATTTAGACGTTACCGGAACGGCGCAACTGGAGTTCGATGCTCCCGTAACGAGCGGAACCACGATTCGCGGATCAATCCAGGTTGCGGATGGCGACCCCAAACCCGGTTTTGGGAGTTTGCAACTCAAGGACACCAACGGTCACACGTACCTTGCGCAATTCCACGGAGATTGGGGAGACGCGGCCCATCCCGGGGTGAGTCTTGAGTTCGAAAATATCCCAGCGGGCTCTCAGGCGTTCGAGGTTTCCATCGTTCAGCCGCAGGATCTGGTGATCCGCAAAATCGAAGCGAAGGCAGCGAAAGTTTTTGGCACGACGTTCGAAGTGGATGGCGAGCACGAACCCGGTTTGGTTATTACCGTAGCGCAAGTCTCCAATGCCATCACCGGGATAGCAATGAAGCAAGGAAAACCGATCGTCGGCGCGATGGTTCTGCTGATGCCGGAAAATCTGAAGGACTGGGAGCGACTTGTACGTCGCGATCAAAGCGATTCCGATGGAACATTTCGCTTGGCCACAATCTTGCCAGGCAAGTATCTGTTGGTTGCACTGGAACACGGCTGGGAAATCGAGTGGTCCAGGCCGGAAGTGTTACAACCATTTTTGAACAAAGCGCTGCGATTGGAAGTTAACGAGAAGCCGCTCGAGGCGGTATCTCTCGATGCGCAGTGAATGGGTCTGGGCGGGCTTAGTGCAAGGTCCTACTTGGCCAGTTCGCGAATCCAAACGGTTTTGGCGTTGGTGAATTCCCGGATGCCGTAAGGACCCAGTTCCCGCCCATGACCCGAGGCTTTTACTCCTCCAAAGGGCAGGCGCGAATCCGACGCCACCATGGAATTGATAAAGACCATGCCGGCTTCAAGATCGTTGATAAAACGTTCGCGCTCCGCGGGATCGTTGGTCCATGCGCTGGAGCCTAGGCCAAAGCGACTGTCATTGGCAATGGCCAGCGCGCCGTCGATGTCCTTAACGCGGAAAATACTGGCAACCGGCCCGAAAAATTCTTCGCGATATGCCGGAGATTCTTTAGGAATGTTGGTAAGCACCGTGGGCTGGTAGAAATTGCCTGGCCCCGCTACGGGCTTGCCACCCGTCAGTAGCTTGGCCCCCGCCTGAATCGTCTTCTGCACGTCGGCGTCAATGTCTTTGACCGCGTCGGGCGTCGCTAAAGGGCCGACATCGGTTTTCGAATCGAAGGGATCACCGAGCTTTAGGGATTCCATGCGGCGAACAAATTCTTTTTCGAAAGCATCCGCAATTTGCTCGTGTACGATGAATCGCTTCGCCGCGATACAGGATTGCCCGTTGTTGATTACCCGAGCTTTCACGGCGGTGGCCGCGGCTTCTTCCAGATTGGCGCTGGGCATCACGATGAAGGGATCGCTACCACCGAGTTCGAGCACCACTTTCTTGATTCGCTTCGCCGCGGCCATGCCGACTTGGATTCCGGCTTGCTCGCTGCCGGTAAGCGTCGCGGCAGCTACGCGCGGATCGTTCAAAATGCGATCGACAGAAGCCGCGCCAATCAGAAGAGTCTGAAAGACGCCTTCCGGGAACCCGGCGCGCAGCAGAATTTCCTCGATTTGCAAGGCGCACTGAGGAACATTCGAGGCGTGTTTGAGTAGCCCCACATTGCCAGCCATCAAGCCGGGAGCGATGAATCGAAAAACCTGCCAGAACGGGAAGTTCCAGGGCATAACGGCCAGGACAATGCCGAGGGGCTGGTAGCGAATGAAGCTCTTGGACGCCGACGTGGCAATGACTTCATCAGCGACAAATTTTTCGGCATGCTCGGCGTAGTAACTGCAGCCGCCCGCGCACTTTTCGGCTTCGGCCACGGCCGACCCCAGGGTTTTGCCCATTTCGAGCGTCATCAGCCGGCCCAACGTTTCCTTCTCGGCTTCCAGGATTTCGGCGGTCCTCGTCATCCAGCGGGAACGATCCGCGAAGGAGGTTTTGCGGAAGCTTTGGAACGTCTTAGCCGCCTTCGAGATCTTGTCGTCGACTTGCCTGTCTGTAAGTGCGTCAAATTTCTTGACGACTTCTCCGGTAGCGGGATTGATGGTGGCAATGGCCATGAATTATGCTCCGCGTGAAATGGGCTGGTGCAAAAACGCGAAGCATATTCTAGTCTTAAACCTTACTTTTTTACAGTAGAGATATTCTGCGACGGCCGCTGCTGCGAAAATCGCCGTGACCTTGCTCGAGTGCGTATAATCTTGGAAAGCAGGCATTCAGCGAAGGCGATATCAGGTGGGCCTGTCGGATAGAGTCCGCCAGAAGGAGCTGAACCGTTTATGAAAACGCAGCTGGAAAAAGGGCAAGTGTTCCGGGCACTGCACGCGCGGGATCGAGCGTTTATCATCCCCAATCCCTGGGATATCGGCACGGCACGGCTGCTTGAGCGCCTCGGGTTTGAAGCTTTGGCTACCACCAGCGCAGGCTACGCATTTTCCGTTGGGCTCCAGGATAACAGCGTCGATCGCGACACCATGATGAAGCACCTCACGGAGATCGCGGCGGTCAGCGATCTGCCGGTCAGCGCAGACCTTGGGAACGGCTTTGGAGACGCGCCGGAAGTTGTCGCGGAAACGATTCGCCTCGCGGGAGCTGCGGGCGTAGTCGGGGGCTCAATCGAAGATGCTACGGGTAGAGCGGACCAGCCGATCTATGAACGCAACCTCGCCGTAGAACGGGTCAAGGCCGCAGTGGAGGCCGCTCGCAGCTTGCCGTTTCCATTTACACTAACGGCGCGGGCGGAAAACTACCTGCACGGAAAACCGGATCTGAACGACACCATCAAGCGGTTGCAGCTTTATCGGTCTGCGGGAGCCGATGTTCTCTACGCTCCCGGCCTGACAAGCCGCGACGATATTGCCGCGGTTACAAAATCCGTGGAACGACCCGTGAATGTTCTGATGGGGCTGCCGGGCTGCACCCTCAGCGCAACGGATTTATCGGCCATCGGGGTTCGCCGCGTGAGCATCGGCAGTGGGTTGTGCCGCGCTGCATTTGGCGCGTTCCTCCGTGCCGCGCGAGAGATGCAAGAGCAAGGCACGTTCACTTTCGCAGTGGATGCCGTGAGTTTTAAGGAGATCAGCAGCTTGTTCCGAACGTGAAGTGCCTGGTAGGTTTGCCAGTGGAACATTAAGCCGAGAAAGGGTATTATCGCGGTGCTATAAAAGGACCAACAGCCCTCCAACTTGCATTGAATCTGCCTTTAGCATTTGGAAAGAACCTGAGGATGACCATGAAAAAAACTTTGTTAGGTTTTAGCTTGGCTTTTGCTTTGGCTCTCCCGCTATTCGCGCAAGATAAAGAGTCAGATCGCGTAGAAAACGCGGGAAAAGTAATGAAAGAAATCCTGAATGCTCCTGACAGCATTCCGCAAAGTGTCCTAGACAAGGCGGAGTGCGTCGTTATTCTGCCGTCTGTGCTGAAATTTGCGATCGGGATCGGCGGTAGTTACGGACGCGGAGTCATGACCTGTCGTGGCGGCAAGAATTTCCATGGACCGTGGGGAGCTCCCACGATGATGGCGTTGGAAGGTGGCAGCGCGGGCTTGCAACTCGGCGGAAATGCCACGGACTTTGTTTTGTTGTTGATGTCGCCGCGCTCTGCCCAAAGTATTTTAAAGAGCAAGGTTAAACTCGGGGGCGATGTCTCGGCAGCCGCAGGACCAGTCGGAAGGTCAGCCTCGGCGGAGACCGACGTGACTATGCGTGCCGAAATTCTTTCGTATTCGCGGGCGCGCGGGCTATTTGCCGGCGTTTCGCTGGATGGTTCCACTCTCCGGCCAGACAACGGAGCGAATAAGAATCTCTACGGAAAAGATGTGAGTGCCGGAGACATCGTGTTCAAGAAGGCTGAGCCGGTGCCGGACAGCGCCAAAGATCTACTGGCCACGTTGCAAAAGGCCTCGCCAGTAAACAAAAGCAAGTAAGCGGTAGTTGATAATTAAGTGGTCGGGGCGCCGAGATTTGAACTCGGGACCTCCTGCGCCCAAGGCAGGCGCGCTACCAGGCTGCGCTACGCCCCGACATGAAGCAATGAACAATTCTACTGTACGGACAGGCGCTGGTCCAAGCTACGATGCCAGCTTATGGGCACCGTTTTCTACAGTAACCCAGCGATCACCAGAAACGCCCCGACGCCGGCGGCTGACTCAATCCGAGATGGTCGAGAGAACCGTCCGTACTCCCGGCGCCGCACTCAGCGCCAGTAGCCTTCCACGTAAACCCAGCCGCCGCCTCGCTGCACCCAATGCCCAGAGACCCAGACGGCGCCGCGTCTTGGCGGAACCACGTAGTGACCGGGAACCCAAATGTAGCGAGAGCCATTCCAGCGATGGTAGCCGCCGACCCAAATATAATTCGGACCCGGCGACGGTCCTGGGTGTTCGACGACAATAGGCGGCGGTGCGACGCGAATGATCACCGGTGCAGGCGCAGGAGCAGGAACCGGGGCTGGCGCAACCGCTGTGTAACGCCAATGGCCCTCCACAAAAACCCATCCACCGTTTCTTGCCACCCAATGCGCCGGAACCCATACACCACCCGCTCGCGGAGGAACCACGTAATGACCGGGAACCCACACATAGCGGTGGCCGTCCCAGCGATGGTATCCACCGACCCAAACGTAAGTCGGTCCGGGCGCTGGACCGGGATGCTCGACGACAGCAACCGGCGGAGCCACCCGCACAACAACTTGCGCCAGGGTAACACCCGGCCACACAGCCAGAGCCAGTAGTGCGATTCGAATAGCGCCTTTCATAGCGGCTTGGACCTCGATTCACGGACTCGCGCGAAATCTGTCGGAACATTATAGCGGCAGCCTGAACGAAAATTGCGGAAAGATACCGTCACTGCCCGAAGGACCAAGCTGAAACACGATTCTACGCGCCAACCTGGGCAGAGCCACCGTTTCTTTCGCGAACCGCCTGCTCTCGTTCTGTTTCGTGTTCCCCCGTCGATTGCGCTACCATAAATTCAGCAAGGTCTATACTCCGGCCCCCAACCTCGGTTTGCGAAAGGATATTTTGATGAACCGGGCATTTTTCGCGGCTCTGCTTAGTGGCTTCCTGCTGCTGGCGGGGGGCTGTAAGTCGAAGACGGAAAACAAGGACGCCATTCGTGACGGTGTAGTGAAGCACATCGCGGAAATGAAGGGGCTGAACGTAAACAACATGACCATCACCGTGACCAAAGCCACCATCAACGGTGATAAGGCACAGGCCGACGTGGATATTCGCGCCAAGAACAGCGACCCCAGCGCGCCCGCGATGCAGTTGACCTACGATATGCAGAAGCAGGGCGACGAATGGGTGGTACTCAAGGGCCAGCCAACAGGTGGAATGCAGCATCCCGCCGCGGGAGAAATGCCACCGCAAGGAAGCATGCCACCGGGCCATACCTCGACCGGCGGAACCAGCGGGCAAATGCCTTCGAATCATCCGGACTTCAATTCCATCCTGAACAGCGCGCAGCCCCCGGCACAAACGCAGCAGGGCGCGAGCCAGCAGGAACCGGCGCCGCAGCCCGCACCAAGTACCAAGAGACCCTAAGTTGCAGTGGAAAGATGGAAATTAGCAATTGAAGGCACGACCGCGCGCGCCTCGCTCAATAATCCTGTAAGTCCTCGGTAGGAAGTGCCACCCGCACCGCATTCAGCACCGCTAGCAGGTCAATCACTTCCTGACCCACCGCGCCCCAGATCGGCGGAAGGTAACCGAACGCCGCGGCAAGCATCCCGATAATGCTGGCGGCCATTCCGCCCAACGCGCTTTGCAACGCAATTTGCCGCATTCGCCGCGCGATATGCATCAGCTCATCTATTTTCTCGAGCGCAGGTTCTAGAATCACCGCGTCGGCGGCCTCGGTAGTGATGTCGTTCTGCGAGCCGAAGGCCACTCCCACCGTGGCGGCCATCAGCGCGGGCGCATCGTTGATTCCATCGCCGACGAATAGCGTTCGCGCCATGGCGGTTTCCGCTTTCACGATCGCTACTTTTTCTTCCGGGCTTTTTTGCGCATGTACTTCTGTGATTCCCACGCTCTCCGCCAGGTATTTCACTTCCGACTCGCGGTCGCCGGAGACCAGCATCACCTTGCGGACGTCGTGTTTTGGCTCCAGGTGCTGGATGAACGACGCGCTATCTTTGCGCGGCGCGTCGTGAAAGCGAATCGCTGCGGCGTACCGGCCCCCGATAAATATCAGGCATTCCAGGCCGCTTTCCAGCGGCGGCAACACCAGCTTCAGGGACTCGACCTTTTTTCTTCCGGTAATTTGCACGGTATGGCCGGAGACGCTGCCGCGCAGACCTTCACCGGGCCGTTCACTGATCTGTTCGACAGGTACCACCGCAATTTCCTGGCGTTTCGCCTCCGAAACAATGGCGCTGGCCAACGGGTGTTTGGAATATTGCTCCAGGCTGGCCGCAAGCTGTAGCACCTGCTTGCGCTCGAACCCTTCCGCGCACAGCACTTCGGTAAGCGTGGGTCGTCCGTACGTGAGCGTGCCCGTCTTGTCGAAAATCAAGGTTTGGCATTTTTCGATTTGTTCCAGCACCGCGGGATTCTTGATAATGATGGCGCGACGCGCGGCCAGAGAGATGGCGCCGATAATCGCCGTGGGAATCGCCAGCAGCAGCGGGCACGGCGTGGCGATCACCACCACGGACAGGAAGCGCTCCGACTGCCCAGAGAGCAGCGCGGCCATGGCAGCTACACTAAGCGCGATCGGTGTATACCAGGCCCCAAGCTGATCTCCCAGACGGCGTAACTTTGGTCGCTGCTGCTCGGTCTGATGCATCACCTGCATGATGCGGGCGTAGCGGGAATCTTCAGCCAGCTTTTCAGCGCGAATTGTGAGCAGCGATTCGCCATTAATGGCGCCGGAAATCACCAGCGACCCGGGCGTCTTGGAAATTTCGTAAGGCTCGCCGGTCAGATAAGCTTCGTCCATCACTCCCTGGCCTTCGAGGACAACGCCATCTACCGGACAGGTTTCGTGGGGCAGCACACTCAGTTCGTCACCCACGCGAATGTCCGCCAGTTTTACCTCGACGAGGTTGCCGCCCTCTTTGCGGTGCGCGATGCTTGGCATGCGTCGTGCCAGTGCGTCCAGCACGGAAGAGGCGCGCGCCGTGGCAAACGCTTCCAGCGCCTCACCGCCGGAAAGCATCAGCACCACGATCGCGGCTACCAGATATTCGCGTAGCAATATCGCTATGACGATGGAAATTCCGGCAAGCAGATCGGACCCAAACTCCCGCTCCCAAAGTTTCTTGAGCAATCCCCAAAGCAGAGGGACGCCGCCGATGACCAGTGCGGCGAAAAGTGGGAGATTGGCGGAGAGGAGAGGGAAGTGTAGCCAATATCGGAAGACAAGGTGCAACGCTATTGCAACAAGGGTGAATCCAGCGATCAGCGTTTCTTTGGAAGGAGCGAATCGAGCGTTCCTCGTATCCGCCATTGCCTCAACTTATCGCACAGCGCGCCAAACAAGTCAAAGCTGCAACAAAATTGCGACTAGCGTCGATCTCAAACGGTTTTGTCCTTCGAGTAGCAGATATGCTCGAGGTTGCACTCGATGCATTTGGGTTTGCGCGCGAAGCACACCCGCCGGCCGTGCCAGATCAGTTGGTGCGAGAAAGTGATCCATTTGTCTTGCGGCAGGATGGCCATCAGATCTTGTTCGATTTTCTTGGGATCTTCGTTGCGAGTAAGGTCGAGGCGATTTGACAGCCGGATCACGTGCGTGTCGACCACAACGCCGCTGGCGATCCCGTAAGCTGTGCCCAGCACGACGTTGGCAGTCTTGCGAGCCACACCCGGAAGGGTCAGAATTTCCTCCATCGTGCGTGGCACTTGGCCACCAAAGCTCTCGATGATGCCTTTGCTGGCGCCCATGACGGATTTTGTCTTGTTGCGGAAGAAGCCAGTGGGACGTATTTCTTTCTCCAGTTCCGCCGGGTCGGCGTACGCCAAATCCTTCGGCGTCTTGTATTTCTTAAACAACTCCTGCGTCACCAGGTTCACGCGAACGTCCGTGCATTGCGCGGAAAGAATCGTGGCAATCAGCAACTGAAACGCATTTTCGTGCTTCAATTCGCAAGTGGCGGCAGGATACGCTTCGTCGAGCTTTGCCAGAATCGCCGCCACGCGCTTCGGATCCGTGCCTTTCGCGGCGTTGGCGGAACCTTTTTTCACCAAAGCCGCCTTGGCCGACCTCGCCATCTTCGCTGCTTTCCGCACCGTTTTCTTTACGACCTGCTTCATCTTCTTCTTGACGGCCATAGATTTTTCTCTTTGTGCTCCCCGGGACTGCAAGCCTAATTCTTTTGCTCTAGAATTTCCATCAACCGGCGGAACGCCTTGCCGCGATGGCTATGCTGGTTTTTCTCTTCCGCTGTTAATTCCGCGAACGATTTCCCCAGCTGCGGAAAATAGAAGACAGGATCGTAGCCGAAACCGCCCGAGCCGCAGGGTTCCTGCAGGATTGCGCCTTCTACCTTACCGGAAACCACCATGAGGCAGCGGCCGTGCAGAGCCAGCGCGATCACACATACGAAATACGCGGCGCGCTCCGCTCCTTGCTTGCCGTGCAGTTCACGCAGCAATTTTGTATTCCTCACCTCGCTGCTCGCGCCGAGGCCTGCGTACCGCGCCGATAATACCCCAGGAGCACCACCAAGCGCCGGAACCACCAGGCCGGAATCGTCTGCGAACACCCTATCTTCGGAATACTTCGAATAGTAGAGCACCTTGCCCACCGCGTTTTCCGCAAACGTCGGCGCATTCTCGGGAAATTCCTCCACAGAGGCGAACCCCGGGAGCAACTGCAATTCCATCGCATGCCCCGTGGCCAATATTTGATATTCCTTTAATTTTCCCGGATTGCCCGACGCCACGATTAATTTTTGTACCGCAGCTTGCCCGTCGCTCATCGGCCGCCCAGGAATTTGGAGGGAAGAATCGTACGCTGCTCCTCACTCAGCCGGCGAATTCCTGCGGCCGCGAGCGCCAGCAAGTCCTGCATCTCGCCCCCGGTAAATGGCCGGCCCTCGGCAGTGGCTTGGATCTCCACGAAATCGCCGCTGCCGGTCATCACCACGTTCATATCCACTTCCGCTCGCGCGTCTTCCTCATAGCACAAATCCAACAGCGCCACGTCGTCCACAATGCCCACACTGGTCGCCGCCACCGTATCGATCAGCGGGGAAGTGCGTAACATGCCCGCGGCCACCATGCGTTCCATCGCCAATGCCAAGGCCACAAATGCTCCGGTAATCGACGCGGTGCGCGTGCCCCCGTCCGCTTCGATCACGTCGCAATCGATCCAGACGGTTTTCTCACCTAGCGCTTCTTGGTCGGTAACCGCGCGCAGCGAGCGTCCAATCAGCCGTTGAATTTCCAGTGTGCGTCCCGATTGCTTGCCGCGGGTGGCCTCGCGTTGCGTGCGCTCCTCGGTGGCGCGCGGCAACATGCCGTATTCGCTGGTCACCCAGCCCTTGCCGGTACCCTTCAAGAAGGAAGGTACGCCGTCGTCCACGGTTGCGGTACAAATCACCCGCGTCTTGCCCAACTCGATCAACACGCTCCCTTCCGCCTGGGAAATAAAATCCGGCGTCATTTTCAATTGGCGAATCTGGTCCCGGGCACGGCCGTCGCTTCTCAAAGGTCCTCCTGCAGAACTACCACTTCGATGGATTCAAGAATAGTCCGGAATGACGTTAAGGGCTATGGGTGTATCTGCGAGGTTTGGGCGGTGGGGAGTGTTCGAGAGTTACGGCGCCAGCATGATTAGCGTTTGGTCGCGCCCTTCACGCGCTCATAAGCCTTTTTCACCGGAGCCGTGAGAATGGACATGCCGCTGCGTTGTGGCGAGCTCACCGGCGCACCGCTTACCTGAAAGGGCTGCGATAAGTCTAAGTGGCCGGCCAAAGTATCGACTTCCTGCCCGTGGATCAGAATTTTCAGCCTCTTCACCTGCGGGACGTTAGCCTCAAGCGTTCGCGTGATCGAATCGACGGCCAGTTGCTCGCTCTGAATTCCAGAAGGGATGGAATTCGCCATCGACTCGGAAAAATCTGCCACCGCCGTACCGCCCGGAAGAATATAGAACGCCAAAAGCGCGGCATCGGGGGGTAAAGTGCGCGCCTCCGGGTCCACCGGGCCAGCCAGTAAGGTGTTCAGGATTTCCTTCGCCCGCAACGTAGGGTCGCTGGAAAGCGGCAGATCAATCGTGACCGGAACCAGCGTGCCGTCGGATTCGCCCGAACCCCAAAACATCTTCGCTTTTACCCGTGGTTCGCCGGTGTCGACCGGCGCCACAGGCAAGAGCTCGCGTCGCGCCTGCTCCGCCGTCTTCTCCGTCAAAGTTTTTGCCTTGTATACCTGACGCCGCAATGCGGGGAAGTACAGCGCGGCCGCGATAACCGCCGCCAGCAACCCACCAAACAGCCAGATGCGCCAGCTCGAGTTCATGGCTGAGCCACCATAGGAGTTCCAGGCATGACCGGCACCACATACGAGGGTCGGAAAGCCGCTACGCCGCGTGCGATGGCATCGGCAACGCCAGGGACCATACGATCGAGGTCCGCGCGATCTTCCACCGAGACACTCGAGATTTCCACGGCTATCGCGGGAGCGGCGGTGGTTCGCAACTGCCGGATTGGCGCAATCTGCGCGGTATCCGGAGAGCCTTTGAAGCGCTTGGCCAACTCCGCCTGCACCATGTCTCCCAGTTTGTGGCTGAGCATTTGAAACGGCGCTTGCGCCTGGTCCCATGGGATCAACCCGGAGGGATCGCGAGCCACCGGCATTTCCGGCATTACATAGGTACGAACGGTTCCCGCCAGTCCGGTGGACGCGATGTGCAACGTAATGAACACGGCGCCACGTTGCGCGTTGGCGCGGGCCGAACGGTCGTCAAACGACGGGTTCTCGTTTCCTTCGCGCGTCTGCAAAACCTGAAACCCTTGGCCCTCCAACGCGCGTCGAACCTGCGCGGCGAAAACCATTAGCACTTCGCTTTCGCGAATACCTTCAGTGCCACGCGCCCCAAGGTCCGTGCCACCGTGTGCGGGGTCGAGGACCACGATATTGAGACCTACGCTCGGCGCTTGGCTTAACGGCGTAGCAGGCGGAGCAACGGGTGGCGCTTGCGTTGGCGTAGCTTGCGGCACGGCTGGAGGCTTACTTGCCGGCGGAGCTTGTGCGGATTGACCGCCAACCTGGGCGCTACCACTAACCGTCAGGATAGTCGCCAGAAAAACGCAACGCCCAAATTGTCGGTGGAAAACTCTCACCACAGCAGAATACCAAATCTCGTCGGAGAGTTGCGGTGTCTCGTGGGAGTGCGTCTCGAAATAGAGACGTGCTCAGTCCAGAGCGCGCGGCTGAAAAATCTAGTCTGCCTGACTGGGTTGAGCCGCCAGCTCTTCGTGGGCACTCGTACGGAGTTTGCCGGTGGCGAAGTAAATGGCAAAGCCCGCAAGGATGATGAACGCGCCGAATACCAAGCCGTTCATCCCCAGCATCGTTTCGTTTTCGCTCTCCACGATGGCCAGAATCAGCAACGCCAACGGGAATATGCCACAGCTCACCGCGCCGGCCATACCGCCGGGAACGCGGAAGGCGCGCCGCAGTTGCGGCTCCCGAATGCGCAAAGCCACCAGCGTGACGAACTCCAGCATCAGCGCCGCCCCGTAAAGCATGATGTCCAGCGTAACCAACCTCTTGAAGCCCAGACCCAGGCACAGCGCCCAGCAGCTTGCTAACACCACAATGGCTACCCACGGCGTCTCATTTTTCTTGGTCACCTTACCGAACACCCTCGGCATCATGCCGTCCCGGGCCATCGCCAGAGGCAGGCGCGAGTAGCTCATCACCAGCGCGTTAAACATGCCAAAGGCGCTCATCATTCCACCGATGGTGACCAGAAACCGCAACCACTGCACGCCCATGATCGTTCCGCCGAGCTGCCCGGCGACCGATGCCCATGACCCGTCTTCCGAGAACGCAGAGGCCGGCGTCCCCGTAAAGTACACGGCCACAAATGGAAGAATGTACGTGACCGAGACCAGAATCACCGCGGCGATCATCGCCTTGGGATACGTCCGCTGCGGTCGTTCCACTTCTTGCGCAATGGTCGAAGCGTTATCCCAGCCCATGTAATTCCACATCGCCACCAACACCGCACCCAGCAAGCCCATGCTTACCCCGGCGGACGCGGTATGCGGCTCCGCGAAAGCTCCGGAGCGAACAGGCGATAGCAGCACGATGATGCCAAACGGCAGCGACAACAAGAAGAACAGCCAAACGGAGGTAATTCCTACCACGCGAATGCCCGCCAGATTCAGCGCGGCGCACGTGACCACCACAAATAGTCCGGCGTAAATGTCGTGATGCCCTTCGCCGAACCACGGCACCATCTGCTTCAGGTAGAACACAAACAGCGTCGGGTAAATGGCCATGTCGAAGATGCTGGCAGCCAGCGACAGCCACGCTTCCTGGAAGCCCCAGAAATTGCCCAGACCGCGGCGCACCCACGCGTAATATCCACCTTCTTCTGGCAGCGCGCTGGAAAGTTCGCCGATCATGAACGCTGTCGGCAAACACCACAGCACCGGAAGGAACAACAAAACCAGAATCCCACGACCGTATCCCGCGCCCGCAATGATGGACTCCGTCCCGTAGGTGCCCCCAGACACCATGAAGAACGTGGCGGCAACAAGCGGCCAGAGCGTCAGCTTGGCGACTGTCTTTTTTGTAGCGGGAAAAACTTGGGAGGGAACAGCGGGGAGCGATACGGTGCTCAATTTTTTTCTCTCACCCTCCTAAAAGTGCAGCTCGCTATCCCTTTATGCAAAGCAAGTACACTTTTTGAAGAATACAAGTTCTGTGCGCGCGCGCAAGAAAAAAATGCACAAAATGAAAAAAAGTTTGTCCGCGGAAACTGTACTGTCGGACGACTGCTCCGCTATTGCGCCGCCTCACCGCGAGGACTCGCGTCTCGCTGAGCATCGTGACCCCATCGAGTGGTTGCGCAAGCCGCCGGCGATGCTAAACTCGGTTGATTCGTTTTTACTCTTTATAATTCGGGGGAATCATCCGCATGAAGCTCCGCCCAGTCTATTTTCTGCTCGCGCTTGCCTTGACCGGTTCTATTACTCGTAGCCAGCAATCCTCCGCGCCCCGCCCGGTCGGCGTCGACGACCTCTTCGGCGTGCGCGAAGTGCACGACCCGCAAATCTCTCCGGATTCCCAGTTCATCGCCTACACGGTCACCTCCGCTTCGTTGAAGGACGACAAAAACGGAACGCGAATCTGGATGATCCCCGTAGCCGGCGGACAAGCGATCCCGCTGACCGCCGAAGATACGGTCTCCGAGCACCCGCGCTGGTCGCCCGATGGCAAGTTCCTGGCGTTCATTTCTTCGCGGAAAGACGCCGACGGGGATGACGGCAAAAACCAGGTGTACTTGCTCAATAGATTGGGCGGGGAAGCGCAACGGCTGACCGACACCATACAGGATGTCGACGATTTCGCATGGTCGCCCGACGGTAAGCGACTGGTATTAGTCCTTCGCGACCCCACCCCGGAGGAGTTGGAAGCCGCCGCCAAGGGTAAAGATGACGACGGCGCTGACAAATCGCCTTCCAAGAAAGCCAAGTCGCAACGTCCCTGGGTGATCGACCGGCTGTATTTCAAGGAAGACACGGTGGGCTACCTGGACCGTCGTCGCACCCACTTGTATGTCTTCGACGTGGCTGCCAAGTCGATGAAGCAGGTCAGTTCTGGCGATTATGATGACACGGACCCGGCGTGGTCTCCTGATGGCAAGCTCCTCGCATTCTCTAGCAACCGCTCCAAGCCGGACCCGGATGCCACGTACGCCGAGAATATTTGGGTCGTCGCTGCAGATAACAACGACAAGGGCGCGACACCGACGCAGGTTACCACCGGACTGGGCGGCGACCACCAGCCAGCTTGGTCTCCTGACGGGAAGTGGATCACTTTTGCCACGCGATTGGATCCCAAACTCTTCGAATACGGCACCAAGCTGATCGCTGTGGCGCCCTCCGCAGGCGGACAAGTCAAAGTACTCACCACTGCGCTCGACCGGAACGGTAGCGACCCGCGATTCTCGCCTGACGCCAAATCCATCTACTTCATCGTCGACGACGATGGCACGCAAAACCTGGCTCAGGTCAACCTCGCCGATAGCAAAATTTCGCATCCTTTCGAGGGTCGTTTCATGTTGGACAGCTACTCCGTGGCGAAGGACGGCACGCTGGCCGCCAGCATCTCCACGATGGATCGCCCGTTCGAGCTCTTTACGATTCCCGGCGGCAAACTCACGCGCCTGACGCACTCGAACGATGAATGGCTCGCCAAGTTCAAGCTGTCCCCCGGCGAGTACGTCTCCTTCAAGTCGAAGGACGGCACCACCGTCCATGGCTACGTCTATAAGCCCCTCGACTATGTGGCGGGAAAGAAGTATCCGACGATCGTTCGCCCGCACGGCGGCCCAGTCTGGGCCTACTACGCCGAGTTTCAGGACCTCGCCCAACTTCTTGCGGCCAATGGCTACGTGGTTCTCTTCCCGAACCCGCGCGGCTCTTCCGGCTATGGCCAAGACTTCTGCAAAGCCATTTTTGCGGATTGGGGAAACAAGGACTATCAGGATGATATGGCCTTGGTGGATTACGCCATCGCGCAAGGCTTTGCCGATCCAGATAAGCTCGGCGTTGGCGGTTGGTCCTACGGCGGGATTTCCACCGACTTCATTATTGGCCACACCAACCGCTTCAAAGCCGCCATTTCCGGCGCCGGTGCGGCGGAGTTCACCAGCATGTGGGGCCACGATCAATACGTCCGGGACTACATCGCGGAACTCGGGCTACCTTGGGAGCATCGCGACGTTTGGGACCGCGTCGCGCCCTTCTGGCACGTCAAGGACATCCAGACACCAACCATGTTCATGGGGGGCAATATCGATTCGAACGTCCCGGTCTTGGGTGGCGAACAAATGTATGAATCGCTCAAAGCGCTTGGGCGAGATGTACTCCTGGTCGTGTATCCCGACGAATATCACGAGTTCAAGACCCCCAGTCACATTAAGGATCTCGAAGAGCGCTATCTCGCTTGGTATGCCCACTACGTCAAGGCCGATGGCACGCCGGCGCGCCCTGTGGAGAAGCCTGCCGCTCAACCGAAAGTCGGGAACTAGCCCCAATCAGGCCGAGCCGACGTCATCGGAACGCGTCCAAAATAAAAAAGCCGGCTCCCGGGAGCCGGCTTTTTTCCATCCTTGCGAATTGTTTTACCTGCCCACTTTTACGCCAATCACTTCTCCGGACACGATGATTTCCACGCGACGGTTCTGTTTGCGCCCGGCTGCGGTGCCGTTGTCGGCTACGGGATCGGCCTGACCAAGTCCCTTAGCGGTGATGGTGTCAGCCGACAATCCCTGCGCAACCAGGAAGTCCCGCACCGTGTCAGCGCGCTGCTGAGACAGCTTCAGGTTGTAATCCGGCGTTCCGGTGGTGTCGGTATAGCCTTCAATCGCGAGATTCAACCCCGGATGCGCTTGGATAATTCCGGACAGTTTGGCCAGTTTCAGTTGCGCGTCCTGACTCAAGGCATATTTGTTCGTTTCAAACAGCACATCCGCCATGTTTACGACTAACCCGCGCGGTGTATCGGTCGTCTGCAGAACCTCGTTGAGCTGGCGAAGCAATTGCGCGCGCAGTGCCGCGGTGGCCGCTTGCGCGCGTGCCGCTTCATCTCTGGCCGCTTGCTCCTTCGCCTGCAACGCAGCCTGCTCCATCGCGGCTTTTTGTGCTGCTGCATCTGCGGAGGCCGCCGCAGCAGCGGCTTCTGCCTTCATCTGAGCCTCTTTAGCGGCGGTCAATTCCGCTTGGCGTTTGGCTTCGGCATCCGCTTCAGCCTTGGTCTTCGCAGCAGCTTCGGCGGCGGCGGCATCCTTTTCCTTCTGAATGCGCTCGGCTTCCTGACGCTCTGCGGAAAGCGCACGTGCGTCTTCGGCGAATTGAATGGTCTGCCGAGCCGTAGTGATGACTTTGGACTTGTCGGAATTGGAAGCCAACGCGTTTTCTGCCATTTGCAGGCTGCTGGTGGCCTTTGTGTAGATCTCGGGCGCATATTGCTCTGCCTTTTGCGATTTCGCGATGTCCACGGCGTTGCGCGCTTCGTACATATCCAGCGGAATCTTCTTTAGGTCCGGCGTCAATGCCAGGGGGTTACCGAGTTTGGCGTACTGGGTGCGCTTCATCAATCTGTAGTCGTTGTCCGGATAAATCTTCCCTTTCGTGTTCTTCTTCGTGTCGTTCTCCAGCACCACCAGTTCGCTGGGCAGTTGCACCGCGAAGTACGGTTCCGCCGTCACAATCATCGCGAAGGTCTGGGACTGTGCGGTCACACTAAGTTTCCCCTCGCCGTTCTTGTCGATGGGAACTTCGCCGAGATTCGTAGTCGTGCCATCAGGCGTGATGGTCCAGAGCACATAAGTAAGAAACTCTGCGCCAAGCGTTGTGGGCTGGGGCAGCGCCTTCACCTTGAGATCAATTTCCGTTCCCGATTTCTTAGCATCCACTTTCGCCTCACCACTGGCATTGGGTGCCGCGCTGGTGCCAATGAAAATAACCTTGGTGGACCCGCCGCCCACTTCATAGCCGATCGCCTTAATGGACTTGCTGATGACATCCGCGGCCGGAATTTCCTGTTTCTTCTGAGCGAAGGTTGCACTTGCGAAGGCGCACGCACACACAATCGTTAGACAAAACTTCGAAATACGATTCATTGACTCACTCCTGATTAGTTCGATCGCCAGAATTGGGCGGGCCGACGGCGATCACAATGCCGCTATTCTATCCTAAATCGACTGCTGCCGGTGGTGATCCCGGTCTGCCGACAAAATCAAAACCCCGCATCCTACCAAATATACGGAATCAGACGATAGGGGGTTTCCTGACAATACTCTGCGTAGCCGGGTAAGTCCCGGCGTAACACCTTCTCTTCGTTCAACAGGCGCAGCACGAACACCGGAGCTAGTAGCGCGAAAAACGGCAGCGCCACATACGAACCGAGCGCCACCGCCGTGGCGATCCACATCAACAAACCGCCTGCATACAAGGGATGGCGGACAAAGCGATACGGCCCGCTGGAAATCACCCGCTGTCCTTCTTCCACCTGAACGGTACGCGCTGCGTACCGGTTCAGATCGATTACCCGCATCGTCCCGAGGTAGCCCCCCAAGACCAATCCTTGCGCGACAATCTCCACCCACAACGGAACACTACCCGTGAGCCGGCGCGTCCATCCCAATCGATGGTCTAGCCCCGGAACCATAAACCCTAAAATGCAGATCGTCATGGCTGCGCGCATGATCCATTTTTGCTCGGCTTCCTTTTCTCGCGTCTGCATCCGCCGCTTCACTACGGCTGGATCATGCTTGTAGTAGTAGGCGGAGAACGCCAACATCGGAATAAACATAATCGCGAGGTACGCCCAGGCTTCCCAATACTTCAGCGTGAACGCTGGAACGAACAACAGTGCTGAAGCCACCAGGAAAGTAATGGCGCACTGCAGGATCAGCTTGGATTTTAAACTCATCGCCATCGAACCGCGGCAGCTCTAGCGTACCACTCGCAACGATTCGTAGATGGGTGGTTGCTTCAGAACCGTCGCAACCGTCATCGCGGCAAACGCGGCCGCCAGCATCGGCAGAAGCAGCGAAGAACTTCCCGTTAGTTCGATGACCAGAATAATTCCTGTGACCGGTGCCCGCACGACCGAAGTAAAAAATGCCGCCATGCCCACAATGGCGAATTCTTGCGGGAGAATCGCGCCACTGTGAAACGCGCGAGCCCAGAGCCATCCCATCAGCAATCCACCTAACGAGCCGATCGTCAACATCGGTGCGAACAGCCCCCCCGGAGTCTCCGCAGAGTAGGAAATTGGGCCGAGCACGAAGCGAATCAGCAGAAAGATCCCCGCC
Organism: Candidatus Acidiferrales bacterium; assembly: GCA_963759275.1. Classification (GTDB taxonomy): domain Bacteria; phylum Acidobacteriota; class Terriglobia; order Acidiferrales; family UBA7541; genus Acidiferrum. The sequence continues at coordinate 516,301 of CAVWYZ010000014.1, forward strand.
ATACCAGGTAAGATGCCCCCACTCAGAACCTGCTGTGTCAGGTTGTCGCCGCCTCCAATCAGGCCTGGCGCAAACCAGCCCAGCAATCCAATGAGCGCTCCGATCGCTCCCGCTCGCCATTCAATCGGCACGCGATGGAAGCGGGCCTGCACCGCGATGCATCCTAAAATTGTCCGGCTGTACGCAACGCCCAGAAATCCGAACACGGTCCCCAAGATTAGATGGGCGCCCACCGCCGACACGTTCCCCACATTGAGGAGTTCCCCCAACGTGGGCACGGAAAAATCGGGTGCTTGGCCCAACAACAATCGCGCTACGCCGATGGCGCCTGCCGAAGCGCCCAGCGTCGCGATCGAGATGGGCACGTCAAATTGCCCTACCAATTCTTCCAGCACGAAGACCGCGCCCGCGATTGGCGCATTGAATGCCGTGGCCAGTCCTGCTCCCGCTCCAGCTGCCAACAATACGCGACGATCATTATCATTTCGCCGGAAAACACCTCCCACCACGTGGCCGATGACCGCGCCGATTTGCACCGTGGGACCTTCGCGACCGAGCGCCAGCCCTCCTCCGATCGCCATCAGCCCGCCCAGAAACTTCACCCACACAATATGAAAAGGATTGCCGATCCAGCCTTCGCGCAATTGCGTTTCCACGTACGGAATTCCGCTGCCGGTCGCTTCCGGCGATAAACGCCGGACCAGCCACGCGGCCCCCGCCGCCGCAAGCGCCACCACCACGATAACGATCACACTTGCGCCCCAGCCCCAACCATGCATTTTGGCAATGCTTAGCGTGCGCCAAATATCCAGTTGTCGCAGTGCGATGCGAAATAGCGCTCCGGCCAAACCTGCGACGGCTCCCACGAGAAACGACAGGGCCGCGAGTTCCACGGGCTTACGCGGTCCTTCTCCCTTCGTACGAATTCGAGTCTTTTCGTCTGCCATCGAAATTTCGGACGCTCCAAGCCCTTAGAAAGTCGCCTGCAGGCCAAAAAATCAGCTCGCGCGAAAAGCCTATAACACATGGACCGCGACCGTTACCTGTTTTCTGCCGTGCATTTGGGCGGCGCAAGTTCCGGCTCAGTCAGTTGCCGCCAGCAGGTCCACGCGTTATCCTCGCTTGTTCCTCGGAGGAGCCCGATGCCTTTCCTGACAATCGCGCGCCGCATTGTGCTCGCTGGCTTCGCAGTAGCGCTGGCGCTGCCGCTTTGTGCCCAACAAGCCCAACAGTATGATGCGAAGTATTTCTCCGAAATGCGCTGGCGATGCATCGGTCCCTTCCGTGGGGGCCGCACCGTGGCGATTACCGGAGTGCCGCGCCAACCCAATCTTTTTTATATGGCGCCCGTGAATGGCGGAGTATGGAAATCCGACGATTTTGGCAATACCTGGAAACCTATCTTCGATAGTCAACCCACCGGTTCGATCGGCGCCATCGCGGTTGCTCCTTCGAATCCCGACATTATCTATGTAGGAAGTGGCGAAGGCTTGCAGCGCCCGGATCTTTCCGTCGGCGACGGGATTTACAAATCCACAGATGCCGGCAAATCCTGGGCACATCTGGACCTGAGCGACGCGCAGCAAATCACCGCGATCGTGGTCGATCCCAAAAATCCCGATCGCGTTTTCGTCTCCGCGGAAGGCCATCCCTACGGCCCCAATCTTGTCCGTGGCGTCTTTCGTTCGCTCGATGGTGGCAAGACCTTCGAGAAGGTTCTCTACAAGGACGAAAACACCGGCGCCGCCGACGTGGTCATGGACCCCAGCGACCCTCAAGTTCTGTTCGCCTCGCTCTGGGCGGCCCGTGTCGCTCCCTGGGAAGTTCGTAGTGGCGAATCGTTCACGATTCCGGGCAGCGGTCTTTACAAGTCCACCGACGGCGGCAGTACCTGGCGCCCCATCACTCAGGGACTCCCGACAGCGGAAAACGGTTTATCGCGAATCGGTATCGCCATCGCCCTCAGTAATCCCAAGCGCATGTATCTCGATGTCGAGACGAAAAAAGACAAAGCCGGCATCTATCGTTCCGACGACGCGGGCGAATCCTGGCAATTCGTGAACGGCGATCATCGCATCGGTGGTCGCGGACCGGGCGCGATGGGCATCGCGGTCGCGCCGGATAATCCCGATGTCCTTTATGTCGCCAACACCGCGGCCTGGAAATCGACAGATGGCGGCAAGACCTTCGTCGGCTGGAAAGGCGCACCGGGCGGCGACGATTACCAGCGCATTTGGATCAGTGCAGAAAATCCCCAGATCATCGCCATTTCTGCCGACCAAGGCGCTGCAATCAGCGTGAATGGCGGCGCAACCTGGAGCAGTTGGTACAACCAGCCCACCGCCCAGTTTTACGACGTGACCACCGACAATCGCTTCCCCTATTGGGTGTATGGCGGCCAGCAGGAATCCGGAAGCGTGGCCACAAAAAGCCGCAGCGATTATGGAGAAATTTCGTTTCGTGATTGGTCGCTTCCAGGAGTCTTCGAATACGGCAGAGTCGCCGTTGATCCCAAGGATCCCAACATCGTTTTTGGCGCCAAACTCACTCGCACGCAGCAGGACATCGGCGAAGTCGCTGACGTTGCACCCGAACCCATTCGACGCGGCGAGTACCGCTACAATCGCACGCTGCCTTTGATTTTTTCTCCTCTCGATCCCAAGGTTCTCTATTTTGGGGCCAACGTCCTTTTCAAAACCACCGACCAGGGCCGCAGTTGGTCGATCATCAGTCCGGATCTCACGCGTGAGTCTTATGAAATGCCGGCGAATCTCGGCGCCTTCTCGGCCGGAGATCCAGAGCGAGGCAAGCATCGCGGCACCATTTATGCCGTTGCTCCTTCACACAAGGAACCAGACACAATCTGGGCGGGCACGGACGACGGCTTGATTCAGCTCACGCGCGACGGTGGCAAAACCTGGAAGAATGTTACGCCGCCCGCGATGACGCCTTGGGCAAAAGTCTCCATTCTGGAGGCGTCGCACTTCGATCCCGCTACCGCATACGCTGCCGTGAACACCATCCGACTGGACGACGTGCGCCCGCACATTTTCCGTACTCGCGATTACGGCGCCACCTGGCAGGAAATCGTAACCGGCCTTCCCCCGAATGCTCCCTCCGACGTCGTGCGCGAAGATCCCGAGCGCAAAGGTCTGCTGTTCGCCGGCACGGAAAACTCCGTCTATGTTTCGTTCAACGATGGAGATTCTTGGCAATCGTTGCAGCTCAACCTGCCGCACACTTCCATGCGCGATCTTACGATTCATGGCGACGATCTCATCGTCGGCACGCATGGCCGCTCGTTCTGGATTCTGGACGACGTTACACCGCTGCGTCAGTTGACCGACAAACTGGCTCAAGAACCGGCGATCCTCTACGCGCCGCAGGTCGCAATGCGGTGGCGCTGGAATCGCAATCCCGATACGCCGCTGCCTCCGGAAGTGCCGGCCGGCAAGAATCCGCCGGACGGCGCCATTCTCGATTACTACTTGGCGGCAACCTCGACCGGACCGGTCACGCTCGACATTCTGGACGCCAAAGGCGAATTGGTTCGGCGCTACTCCAGCGCAGACCGGCCGCCCTCGATGGAAAAATTGGCGGCGGAATATCCCATCCCGATGTACTGGGTTCGGCCCACACAGATACTCTCCGCCGAGGCGGGCATGCACCGCTTTGTCTGGGATTTGCACTACCCAGTGCCCAAGGCCCTCGAAAAGGAATTCCCAATTTCCGCAATTCTGCACGATACTCCGTTGTCCCCGCTCGGTGTCCGTGCGTTCCCCGGTTCCTACACCGCTAAGCTTACCGTGGACGGGAAAAGTTATACCCAGCCACTCACATTGAAGATGGATCCGCGGATTCAAACCTCTCCGGACGATCTGCGCAAACAATTCGACATGGAAACAGGCTCGGTCGAAGGCATGAACGAAAGCTACGAATCTCTCGAACAAGTGAAATCCGTACGTGAGCAGATCAAAGAGCTTTCGAAGAAAGTAACCGCCAAGGATAAATTCGCCAAGAAGCTGGCAGAGCTCGACAACCAGTGCGCCGAACTGGAGGGCGCCACGCAACATAGCTTCTACGGTGTGCCGACCAGCGGCAAGCCGCCCGAAAATTTTTCCACCCTGAACCAACACTTTTCCGCACTTCTTGCCGTGGCCGATAGCACCGACGCCGCTCCAACCACGCAGGCCGTTGCTGCCTTCAAAGACCTGGAAGACAGTGAAACCGAAATGCGTCGCCACTGGAGTGCAATGCGCGAGCGTGACGTTCCCGAGCTGAATAAGTCGTTAAGTAAAGCGGGGCTCTCGCCAATCGATCCCGGCAAGCCACTCGGCGAAGAACTCGGAGGAGCCTCGGACGGAGACGACGAACCGTAATTGCCGACTTGGATTGTTCGTTCGCCGATTTCGGCAGTGCGTTCGCCGACTCTCTCTGTCGAGCGCCGTGGCGGGGTCCTACGATCAGAGCAGACCAAGGAGGCTCTCATGTCTGCTCAACATTCCGCTGCAAAACCCTATAAAGGATTAGGCATGGAGGGCGCCGTCGCCAGATGGTACGCCGGCCTGACCAAGAAATCTCTCGATGAATTTAAGGTGCTGGCACGACGCATCGCCCAGCAAGTTCCACTACATGCCAAAGTTCTAGAAGTCGCGCCTGGCCCGGGTTATTTTGCCATTGAATTGGCAAAACTCGGCCAGTATGACATCACCGGCTTGGACATCAGCGAAACGTTCCTCCAGATCGCGCGTTCGAACGCCGTCAGCGCCGGAGTGCAGGTCGATTTTCGCCGCGGCAATGCTTCCGACTTGCCTTTCGCCGATGAATCCTTCGACTTTCTGATCTGCCGCGCGGCCTTCAAGAATTTCACCGAGCCGGTTCGAGCACTCGAGGAGATGCACCGCGTGCTGAAGCCGGGCGGCAGCGCTCTGATCATCGATTTGCGGCGAGACGCTTCCATGGAATCGATCAGCGAAGCCGTAGAACGGATGAACGTCAACGCCCTCAACGCTTTCATCACTAAGCTGACTTTCCGTTACATGTTGCTGAAGCGCGCTTACACGCGATGCGAATTCGAAGAGATGCTCTCGCGCACAAAATTTAGCAGTGTACGAATCGAAGAAAATTTGATTGGCCTGGAAATCCTGCTCTCCAAACCCAGCACCGACTTCCTAAGTTGGGCGTACTTCACACTGAACGGCGCACCCTGGCAGGTTCATGAATCTTCGTCTGAATGGCGCTCGCTGGCACTTGGCGCACCCGCAAGAGCGTAACGGAGTGCGCAAAGTCAACGCGAAGCTTACGACCCCAGAGTTTTCTGGAAAAACGCGGTGATCCGTTTGTCGGCATCCTCCGTCGCTTCCTTGCGGTAGCCGTCCTTATTGTTCGGATTCTGAAAGGCGTGCCCCGCCCCTTCGTAAATCTTGATATCGACGTTTTTCCCCGCGGCTTTCATTGCGGTTTCAAACGCGTGCACGCTCTCTGGCGGAATGCCCTTGTCGTCTGCTCCAAAGTTGCCCAGCATCGGCGCTTTCACTTTTGCGATGATCTCTGGGTCCGTAGGCAGAGAACCATAATTCACCACAAACCCCGCGAGCTTCGGCTGATCCTCCGCCAGCTTCATCGACCAGCTCCCGCCCATGCACCACCCGATTGCCCCAATTTTGTTTGTTTCCACATCCGGCCGCGACGATAGATACGTAAACGCCGCTTCCAAATCCCGCAGCCCGCGATCGTCGGGGAGCCCGCGCATCAGAATGTGCGCTTCCTCGGGAGTGCTCGCCGCTTGGCCGCGATACAGATCCACGGCCAGCGCCACGTAGCCGTCGCTCGCGAATTTTTGCGTTTGTTCTTTTACCCAGTCATTCAATCCCCACCATTCGTGAATCACAATGATGGCCGGATGTTTGCCCCCGCCCGATGGCAGAGCCAGGTATCCGCTCACGGTCTCGTTGCCGCTCTTATAGCTGACGGTTTGCGTATTCACTGCCGCCGAACACCAACTGGCAGACAGTAGCGACAACAAAAGCACAAGGGCGAAAAGGGAAACGCGGCGAAGCATGGGCACCTCCTGGGGGAAAACGCTGAGCATTGTAGCGGGGTGTCGCGGGAATTGCCAATTGTTCTCGTTACCCGCGCTATGACGAATTAAGGTCAAACGTGTAAGTGGATCGTTGACGAACTAGGTACGTTCCGCGAACAATAGCATTACAAGCTTGTCAAAGGAGCGCCCATTTCTAAGTTTCTAGTCCGAGCCGCTTTTTCCAAACCATTGTCTCGCTCTTCATTCTGGTGCTTCCTGTCTTTTGTTGTATTCACCTCCGCTGCCTCGGCGCAAGAAGCTCCGCCATCGAAACCACCAGCGATCGCGAAGTCTGCGACACCCCCGGCCGAAACAATAGCCTCGCCAGCCGGTGACACCACCGATTTAAGCATGGGGACGCCCTTTGGTCAGGCCATGGAGCTTTATCGAGAACACGAACTGCCAAAGGCTGCCGCCAAGTTCAAAGACGCTACAGAACTGAGTAGCTCCGACGCGGCCGCCTTGGCCTGGCTCGCTCGCCTTCAGCTCATGCTGTGGGATCCAGGTGGCGCCGCCGTTTTCGCGGATAAGGCGATTCGTCTGGATAGAAATTTGCCGACTGCACAATCAGCGATGGCCGAAGTTTTTTACCGTCAAGGAAAACTCGCGGAAGCACAGGAAATTTTTCGTGCCATCGTCCTCGCCGACAAACCGGATGCACGTGCCTATCTGGGACTGGCTAAGATCCACTGGGCCACCGGAAATTACAAATCGGCCAAACAAGTGATCGACCACGCTCACAACCTCGATCCAAAAGATCCCGAAATCTTCTGGCGCTGGTACGCAACGTTGGGAGTGCCTGAGCAACGCGCTGCGCTGCTTGAGGCGCTCGCGTCGGTTTCCAACCCTGGCTCCAACCAAACCGCTCAGCTCAAACGCGCGGTCGACGTGCTTGACGAGCGTGAAAAACGACCACCCAGCGGTTGCAAACTCGTGTCGCCGGTCAGTTCCACTGAAATCAAGATGGAAATGTTGTCGAACGGTCCGAACAACTGGCATGGCTTTGAAATTCCTGCCAAATTAAACGACGTCAAGGCTACTTTGCGGATTGGAACTGCGTCAGAAGCTATCACCATCAGCGCGCGAGTCGCGGAACGAGCGGGCCTTCAACGACTTCCGGAAAATCGTTTTACGGGTGTCCGGAATTTCAAACAATTGCCCGCCAATCGGGGATATGTCGACACGATTACTTTGGGCGACTTGCAGTTTAAAAACTGTTATGTGAGCGTGGTGGAGCATCTTCAGTTCGAGGGCGCAGACGGCCTGATTGGCACCAACCTCCTCGAGGATTTTTTGGTCGACCTGGACTTTCCCGACAAAACGCTGCGCCTGTCTCCTTTGGCACCTCTGCCGGACCTACCTCCCGTAGAACTCGCGCTGCACTCCGAGATGCCCATCAAACCGGATCCTCACAATCGCATCGTTCCCGAAAAATATGCCAGTTTCACAAAAGTGTTTCGCGTTGGCCGGGATTTGCTGATCCCTACGCAAGTGAATGATTCTCAACCTCAATTATTTCTTTTGGACGCGACCGGGTGGGACAGCATGATCGCGTCCGGCTTGGCGACGAAAGTATCCAAGGTGTCGGAAACACGCTTCAAGAACTTGTACACCACGGAAGAACTGACCTTGCGGTTCGGTGAATTTCGAGCGCAACCTTTAAGACTGTTTGCGACGGACTTGAAGCATTTTAGCGACGACGCCGAAACCGAGATTTCCGGCATTTTGGGCTTCGCATTTCTCTCAGTTCTGGACATCACTCTGGACTATCGCGATCATCTCGTGAGATTTCAGCCCGCTCTCAACGGGTCTCATTGAACGGGCGGCCGTAACCCTGGTCACCCAATACGGAGTTATGCCTTGCTCAGTTCATCCAGCGCAGACAATACTTCGTCGCTGTGCTTCTTCACATCTACATCGGTCCACACCTTGCGAACCTTGCCCGTGGGATCAATCAGAAACGTGTGCCGCGCGGAAAGCTTGGCCACTCCGTAATTCGTCAGGGAGTCATACTTCTCCGAAACTTCGTGCTTCGTATCCGCTAACAGCTTGAAGTTCAGGCTTTCCTTCGCGCAAAACTCCTGATGCGACTTTTCATCCTGCACGCTCACACCAAGGATCACCGCGTTCTTGGCGTCGTACTTGGCCAGATCCCGCTGAAAATTGTGCGCTTCGATCGTGCAACCTGTGGTCATGTCTTTGGGATAAAAATACAGAACCACCCACTTCCCGCGGAAATCGTGCAAATTGATCGGCTTGCCATCTTGCGAATTCAGCGTGAAATCCGGCGCTTCGCTTCCCACAGCCGGAGCCTTGTCTCCAGCGCGGAGATTCATCGCCCACAGCGATGCCCCCGCGATAATCACTGCAGCAATCGCACACCATACGAACAGCATACGCATTTTCCCCATACTCACCCCCGCAGACGATACCAGAATTTTGCCGCCTTTGACATACAAGTTGGATGCGAACGGGCGGAGTGGCGCTACAGCCTTGGGAAGAGATTAGTACCTCGAACGATTGGATTATTTTCGTACCAATGTCGGCTTGTTCGGCACGGTTACGGAACAGACCCGCTTGGCCTCTGGACTGTGCGGGCTCCAATCCTCCGGCGGAAAAGCCACCCGCCAGAAACTGGGGCACGGCTTAGCGAAAGCAATCCCCACTTCTGGAACTTCGGTTGTCCCAGGATTTATATCCGCAACCGTGCAGGTTATTTCCTCATTGGTTGCTACGTTCTTGATGCGCAGTTCCTGCCCGGACAGCACGGCGATCCGCAATTGAATCGCCGCGCCATGCGCGTTCACCACTTGCGTCTTTGTGCGTTCGGAAAATGCGGAACCATTGGCTTGGCGGCCTGACACCACGATCGGGATGGATAGCAGGATTCGTTGGCTGCGTCGCTGCTTCAAGTATGGTTGGGATCGCGGGTTTGGTGAGCTCACGGCTTCCTCCAGCTTCTGGTTCTCTACATGCATGAACAGAGCCACTGGAAGAGTAGAATTCCGCTCGAATGGCGGCTGGATGGGAATTTCCTAAGAAAGACTCACGACTCCTTCAATCAGTCCTTGCACCTTCCACCTTTCGAACCATGCCCTTCAGAGGCATGACTTTTCATCGCTTTAACGATGACGTCAGTTTCGCCGCCCTCTCGTCGATTGAACGCGATGCGTCCAAGTCATACTCTTTTGAGAAGGGACCAGGGCAATTCAAAAACGCAATCGCGCGAGATCGGAACGGACTGTTCCGGCTTGGAAATCTACCCGCATCTCCGGCGAGCCATGAACGTCTCGTACCGCCATTACGCATGAAGCAAAGCCACCCTGCACCGCGCAGCCTTCTGTCGCCGAACCCGAATAAGGTTTGCCTTTACTGAGACAACACCTCGCCTCCACCTCATTTCCGTCCCGTCATTTTCGGTTGCTATCATCCATTCCGGGTGTACAACAATCTTCATGATCGATACCGAACCTGAAGTCGAGCACGCTGCCAACTGGGGCCCCCCGGCTCTCGAACATATCCGCGAGGCGCGCCGCCGTCATCAGGAATCCGTTGCGCCCCAGCGTTCTAAATGGATTCGCGCGAACAAATACTTTTACGGCCGTATTCAGCGCCTTTTGCGATTCATTGTCGAGCCCAACAAGCGCGTTCTGGAATTGCGTTGCGAGACCGGGGACAACTTGGCCTGCACGAAACCGGCTTACGGAGTGGGGGCCGAGATCAGCCACGCCATGGTCTCTTGCGCGCAAGTCGACCATCCGGAATTGCATTTCCTTCAATGTGACCCCGAAGAACTCGATCTTAACGAATCTTTCGATTACATCCTGTTCGACCACATCTTCGACACCGTCGATATCCTGCGAGCCTTCGAACGCATTCGCGCACATTGCCACGCCGACACTGAAGTCATCGTCATTAATTACAACCAATTCTGGCAGCCGCTGCTGGAACTGGCCACCAAACTTGGCTTGCGCTCCCGTTTTGTCGAGCCAAATTGGGTCAGCGAAAATGACATCCGCGGATTTCTCCGTCTCGCCGGGTTTCGCCCCGTTCGTAAACACCGCCTCATGCTCTTCCCGAAGTACATTCCCTTGCTCAGCAGTTTCGTGAACGACTTTCTCGCACGATTGCCAGGCCTGCGGCGGCTCTGTTTGATGCAAGTGATGGTCGCGCGCCCGCTGGTTCCGCCGCGTCAGGAATCGGACGTGATTGTGTCGGTCGTGGTGCCATGTCGTAATGAAGCCGAAAACATTCAGGCGGCTGTCGAGCGCATCCCTCAAATGGGTCGTCACACCGAAATTCTTTTCTGCGACGACAAATCTACTGATGGCACCGCCGATGCCGTTCGCCGTATGCAGCAACTTTACCCGGAAAAAGACATTCGCCTACTGGACGGCCCAGGAATCTGTAAAGCCGAAAATGTTTGGACCGGCTTTCGCGCGGCCCGCGGCGATGTACTCATGATTCTTGACGCCGATCTCACGGTGATGCCGGAGGAGTTGCCGTCTTTCCTGCACGCCTTGGTACGAGGTCATGGCGGATTCATCAATGGTAGCCGCCTCGTTTACCCCATGCAGCAGATGGCCATGAAATTCGCCAACATTATGGGCAACAAATTCTTCAGCCTGGTTTTCTCCTTTCTGCTTGACCAACGTATTAAGGACACTCTGTGCGGAACCAAAGTTCTTTGGCGCAAAGACTGGCTCCGCCTCGCGCCTTATCTGGGAACCTGGGGCATCCAGGATCTTTGGGGCGATTACGAATTGCTGTTTGGCGCCAGCAAACTGCACCTCGATATCGTTGAAGTGCCCGTCCACTACCAGGAGCGCATTCACGGCGTAACCAAAATGACCAAAGTGTTTTCCAACGGCTGGCGCATGCTGCGGATCTGTTGGCATGCGTGGCTGCGCCTGGGAGGCTAGCTTCTTTGGCTGCTTCTTTTCTTCGCCGGCTGTTGGCTCACCCGCTCACCGCCGATTTGGATCTCGATGATCCCGCCACCACCCAATTGCGCCGGCAGATTATCGCGTCGAAACCTTTTCTCCGCGCCATTTACGACGAGTGGTATTCGTTGCTGGCAGCCGCTCTGCCTCCTCCACCGGGAGCCGTTCTCGAACTGGGGTCGGGCGCTGGATATTGTTCTCAATTCATTCCGGACGCAATCACCTCGGAAGTTTTTCCATGCCCCGGCGTACAGATGGTGGTCAATGCAACAAACTTGCCGTTTCAGCCGGATTCGCTGCGCGCCATCGTCATGACCAACGTTCTGCATCACCTTCCCGACGTTCGCGCCTTTTTTCGTGAAGCCTCGCGGTGCCTCCGCCCTGGTGGAAAAGTTCTGATGATTGAGCCGTGGATCACTTCCTGGTCTCGCTTTGTCTACACCCGTTTCCATCATGAGCCACTGGATGTGAGCACGCCCGATTGGGCCTTTCCGAAATCACGCCCGCTGTCCGGTGCCAACATTGCGCTCCCTTGGATTTTGTTTGAACGTGATCGCGCTCAATTCATCGTGGAGTTTCCCCAATTGTCGATCGAATCCGTTCGTCCATTACTCGGGTTTCGCTATCTCTTATCCGGGGGAGTGGCGCTGCGTAGCCTAATGCCCAGCTTTGCTGTTGGCGCTTGGGCCGCGTTCGAGCGCGGGCTGCGCGGGCACACGCACAGGCTGGGAATGTTTGCTTTCATCTCCATTCAGAAAAATGCTCAAATTTCCTCAACATGCTGACGACCAAAACCAAAATCGCGCTGGCCCGCTCCGCGTACAAATGTGTCTCTTTTGCCCGCAAACTCGCCGGCAGGAGTGATTCCACTATCGTCAAGCGTCATGCTATTCGATATCACCTTGATCTGAACGAAGGCATCGACTTTTCCATTTATCTTCTAGGCGCGTTCGAACCCGGCACGCGTAAGGCGCTACAAAGTCTTGTCAAGCCTGGCGACGTCGTTCTTGATATCGGCGCGAACATCGGTGCGCATACGCTCACCATCGCGCAAAGTACGGGCAGTTCCGGAAAAGTCTTCGCGTTCGAACCCGCCGATTTCGCTTTTACCAAATTAAAGCGCAACCTTGCGCTCAATCCTTCGCTTGAAGCGCACACCTTTTCTCACCAAATCTTGCTGGCCGCAAGTGCTGCCGAGCCTCCGGAACGCCAGATCTACGCAAGTTGGCCGCTTGAAACCGCCGGGGCTGTACATCCAAAACATCGCGGCCAGCTGGTTTCCGCGGAATCCGCTTCGGTTGAGACCCTGGATGCATTTGTTGAGCAAGAAGGCCTGACGCGCCTGGATCTTATAAAAATGGACGTTGATGGTCATGAGCTTTCGGTTCTTCAGGGCGCCCGCAAAACTCTGCAGCATTTTCGACCCACTCTCGTGATGGAAATGTCGCCTTATATTCATTCCGAGTTCCAACACGCTTTCGCAGACTTTGTGGATACGCTGAAACACTGCGGCTACGAATTGCGCAATGCCGACACCGGCAAGCCCGTGCCTCTCGACACTCTGCTATTGCAGCGGCTGATCCCGGACGGAGCGAGCATCAATGTCGTGGCGAAAGCCAAGTCACCTTCGTTCTGATCGACTCTCTTCAGCTCGCGTCACAGGAAGGCCCCCGCTGAGCCGGCGGATCGCGTCGTCCAATCGTTGGCTGCGCTTCCAGAAATCACCCCACAGATCGCCCTGCTCTTCAATGCGCTCGGGAACGGTTCTTATGTTCAGCTTTTCGGGCTTCATGCTGGTGCGCAGCTCACCCGGATGCAACGGCGTGGAAACCGGGGCCTTCGGAAACGCGCGCACCACATAAGCCGCCGCCAGTGGTCTCCCTTGTGCATTTTGCTGCACATCGATCAGGACACGACCCGCGGGCCGCTTCGCTACCGTCCTCTCGTTCGTGACCAAATTCGGGTGCTCTGCCGTCACCATCCGCGCCACGATTTCCGCAAACGTGCGGATCTGCTCGTAGCTGTATGTCCTCTCGACCGGCAAATAGAGATGCATACCGGTCGCTCCGGAAGTCTTTAAGAAAACGTTCATCTTCAATTCTGCCAATTTTTCGTACAGCGCTTTCGCAACTTTCACCACCACGGAGAAGTCCGTACCTTCCGAAGGATCCAGATCAAAAAAGAAATAATCCGGATGTTCCAGGTCGGGATATCGGCTGCTCCAAGGATTGTGGTCGATGCAACCTAGCCCCGTCAGATACAGCAGGGAAGCGAGATTATTCGCAATAGCGTAGGGTCGCTGCTCGCCCTTTGATTCCGAATCGATCGGCACGGTTTGAAACCATTCTGGAAGCCCCAGATTTTCATTCATGTTTTTTTGAAAAAACGCCTGGCCCTTGATCCCATCGGGATAGCGCCGCAAAACCAGCGGGCGATCCTTCAAAAAGGGAAGTATGTAATCCGCCATTCGGTAGTAATAGGCGATCAAGTCGCGTTTCGTGTAGCCCGATTCCGGAAAATACACTTTATTGAGATTGCTCACCCGAAAGCGCTTACCCTCAATCTCCAACGTGGCGTTCTCGGCGTGGCCTTTGAATAATTCGCCTTCGATCTGCGCCTTTGTACTCAAAACTTTTCCCACGATCGACGGCGCATGTACTACGTTCGGCGAAATCGAAGGTTCGCGCGCCATTTCTGGAGCCGCCGCCACTTCGTTTTCCCACTTGCAATCCTCGGCCTTTGCATCTTCCCGCAAACCTTGAAACACGGGATGCCGCAAGCGATTTTCCTGCGTCCACCCGCTGAACCGAACGCGGGCCACAAGTTCCGGTTTAACCCAGGTCGCCTTTTCATTGGTTTCCGGAATTTCGTCGAAGGGGCACTTGCCGGTTTCCAATTTTTTCAGTTTTGCGGAAACCTCTTTATGCGTCGAGGCGTTAAATCCGCTTCCCACGTGCCCGATGAATCGCAACTTTTTTCCTTCATACAAGCCCAGCAACAACGAACCAAGAGGCGCACCCACACCGCGCGGTGCCGTCCAGCCTCCCACAGCCGCATCCAGTACCTTGGAGGTTTTCAGCTTCAACCAATTCATGCTGCGTTCGCTGACGTAACGGCTGTCGATGTGCTTCGCTACAATCCCTTCCAGATCGTTCTGCTTTGCCAGTTCGAACAACTCCTTGCCCTTCTCCAACAGATGATCGGAAAAGCGTACATTCCCAGAAGTGTGCAGAAGTCGCTGCAACAGCTGTTTGCGTTGCAATAGCGGCGCGGTTCGCAAGTCGTATCCGTCGCAGTACAAAAGGTCAAACGCAAAGTAAACCACCGGATATGCGGAAATCAGCTGCTGCGCAGGATTGCGCACGTGCATGCGCTCTTGCAGCTTTTCAAAATTGCTGTGGCCGCGGTCGTCCAACACCGCAATCTCCCCATCAACAATCGCTTGCCTCCCGCTGAACGTCCCGGGGAGTCCCGCCAGGTCAGGATATTGCGACGTAATGTCGGAACCCGACCGCGCGCGCAAAGTCAGCTTGCCGTTTTCGACCCACGCCAGCGCTCGCACGCCATCCCATTTAATCTCAAACAGCCAATTCGGATCCGAGAAAGGCCGGTCCGCCAGCGTAGCCAGCATCGCGCTCATTCGCGCTGGCATCGCGCTCTGTTTCGCGCCTTCCAGTTCCGCCGCGTGCAATGGGCTTGGTCCGCGTTTCGGTGCCTCCTCTGCCTTGATCTCTTCCAGCACCCGCCCGGTTAACACCGAGCCGTCGTGCTCTTCAATGTTCCAGTTCGGATCTACTGCCGTGTCCTTGTGTTTGATCATCAGCCATTCATTGCCCTTCTGGCTGTTTTTCAATTTCACAATTACAAAACTGCCCCGCAGCTTTTCTCCGTTCAGCGAAAACTTGATTTCTCCACGCTCCAACTGCTCCAGCGCGTCCCCTTTCCCCTCCAACTGGAACGTCCCGCGATCCCACACCATCACTTCGCCCGCGCCGTAGCTGCCGGCGGGAATATTGCCTTCAAAGTTGGCGTAATCCATCGGGTGATCTTCGGTCCGCACTGCCAATCGCTTGTCATTGGGATTCAGGGACGGCCCTTTGGGCACCGCCCAGGATTTCAGCGTGCCATCGATGGCCAGACGAAAGTCATAGTGCAGCCGCGTGGCATCGTGCTTCTGCACTACAAACGTGTTCTCGGTTTTCGCTCCAGCCTCTGCCCCGGATGGCTCTGGAGTGCGATCGAATTTCCGTTTCTTGCGGTACTCTTCCAGCTTCCTCGCTTTCGCCATGCACGCATTCTATCCCAGCATTTTCTACAGTCTTTAGTGGTACTTTTTAGGGCCTTTTGCCTGCATTTCGGCTTGCATCCCGCCTGGCCCCTCGCTAACCTTAGAGACTCGTTTTACGGCCGATTCGCTCTATGGGAGGACTCTCGCCATGGCCACTACCGTCTGGAAAGGCCACCTGACTTTCGGGCTTATTTCCATCCCCGTGCGCATGTTTGCCGCCGCACGTGGCGAGCGCGTCAGCTTCAACCAACTCCACAACGTCTGCCATTCGCGCCTGAAGCAGCCGCTGTTCTGCCCGGTCTGCAACCGTAACGTCGAGCGTTCCGAAATCGTGAAAGGCTACGAACACGATAAGGATCAGTACGTTCTCTTCAACGAAGATGAACTCGACAAAATTGAGCCGCCCTCCGCTCGCGTGATGGAAATTATCGAATTCGTCAAGCTCAACGAAATGGACCCGCTGTATCTCGATTCCTCCTATTACATCACTCCCGAAGATCCGGGTCTGAAGGCCTACACGCTGCTTATGAAAGCCATGCAGGAAACCGGCTACGGCGCCATCGCCAAGATCACCATGCACCAGCGCGAGCACATCGTGATCATTCGCCCGGGTGCAAAAACAATGACCCTGCACACCATGTTCTATTCCAACGAGATTCGCGCGGCCGAAGCCGTGCCCACCGACAAAGTCGAAGTGAAAGACCAGGAAAAGAAACTGGCCGAGCAGCTCATTGAAAGTCTCGCTTCCCCGTTTCAGCCCGAAAAATATCGCGACGAATACTCCGACAACGTTCGTGCCATGATCGCTGCCAAGCTCCAGGGCCAGGAAGTGGCCGAAGCGCCGCAACCCCATCTGGCCCCGGTTATCGATTTGATGGAAGCGCTCAAGAAGAGCATCGCCGAAAAGCATGCCCCTGCGGCGGCTCCTGCGGCAAGGTCCGGTCCCGTTGCCCTGCCTACAGGCAAGAAGCCTCCTGCTCGCGCGGTGCAGCCGGCGCCCGCAGCGCAAAAACGGGGGAAGAAAGTAGCCGGATAGGTTTTGATGGGTGCGACGGATCGATTCAGCTCTGAAGATGTGCAACGCATTGTTGGTCTGACCCGCAAGCAGTTGGATCACTGGGACCGCCTGCGTCTGGTTTCTCCACAAATCGATGGTGATGCGCGCTACTATGACTTTCGCGGCCTCATCGGTTTGCGCACGGTCAAGCAGTTACTCGAAAGCGGTGTCTCGGCGAATCGCCTGCAACGCGCCCTTTCCGCGCTTAACGACAAACTTTCTCAGGTACAAACTCCGCTTTCGCAACTCCGCATTCTCTCCGACGGCAAAGACGTGGTTGTTCAGCAAGGCGCCGCCAGGCTGGAGCCTGTCTCTGGCCAGTTCGTCCTGAATTTCGAAACACGCGAACTGGATGAAAGCGTTCGCTTCATCGCCAAGCGCACCGCCGCCGATTGGCTGGAAATGGCGTTGTCGTACGAGGGCGACAAAGAGACGCGGAGCAATGCGATCGATGCGTATGACCGTTGTGTTGGCGTCGACCCCCATAATGTCGACGCACTCTTGAATTGCGGCACCCTCTACTACGAGGAAGGCAACTTCGAGAAAGCCGCCGACTATTTTCAGCGCTCCGTGGCCGCCCAGCCGCAAAATGCGCTAGCCCACTTTAACCTCGGCAGTGTTCTGGAAGAGCTGGGAGACCTCGAGGAGTCGCGTCGGCACTTGCGCCAGGCTCTGCAATTGGATCCAGCCTACTCCGACGCCCACTACAATCTCGCCTTTGTCTCCGAAAAGCTGCATTCCTACGCCGAGGCCCGCGAACACTGGCAAGCCTATGTGAAACTCGACCCGCTTGGGCCTTGGTCTGCCTATGCTCGACAGCGCCTGGCCGCTCTTCAACTCGCCAAATCCGCCCCCGGCCAATAAACAGTTGCCGTTCGTGATTCGCGAAATAAATCACAAAATAAATTACGTGTGAATGATTCCGAACTTCTGGCAGACGATCTCCGGTTGGATGTTCCGTTCCTGACAAACTTCTTCGTACGCTTGGTACGCGCCGTCCCACTGATAATCTCGCGGGTCGCAATCGTCCACCATCACCACGCCGCCTTTGGCCATATTGGGCAGGATACGTTCCAGCGATGCGCGCACGGGCCGGTACAAGTCCACATCCACCAGCGCAAACGCGATCTGCCCGATGGAACCGTAGTCAAAGGTGGCCGCATCCGCTCGTTCCACGTGTACATTGGTGTAACCGAATCGCGAAATCGAAGCCTTCAGCCAGGTGGGATCGTTAATCAGGAAAAAGTCGTCATACAATCCCGCAGTCTTGCCGCGCATCTTGTATTCGAACGTCACATCTTCCGTTGTAAATCCGTTGAACGTGTCGATGCACACATAATCTCGCTTCACGCCTCGTTCCATCAGCGCTTCCACCAGGAAGCAAGTGGTCCAGCCCTGGTTGCAGCCCACCTCAACCGCTGCGCCCGGCGCCTCTACCGAAAGAAGTTGCTTCGCCAATTCCATCAATTGCGAAGGCGGGTTCATATATGGATAGCGAACGAACGGCTGCCGGGTGTACACAGCGGCGGAGGCCAATCGGTAAGCCAGCCAGTAGGAGAAGCGCAGCGCTTGCGTTTTGATTTTCCTCTTGAGCTTCGCCGCTATACTCGACGACTTCGTTCGCGGTCGCGTCAATGTAATTGCTGTGCTCAACACTTCTCCTCAAAGCTGGGACTTTATCTTCCCGTCTCGCACAGCACACGCAAATCGGGATAACGCTGTACATCGCTAATCTTTTGTTATGGATATCCACGCCGGTGTGTCGAGGAGGGCCCGTCAGTCCTAGGACTGCTCGCGAATCGCTCATAATGCTCGCGACCTTGTTACACTCCTTTTTCCAATGCCCAGACGCTCAAAACGAATCGCCGGCGGCCAGCCTACTCTTTTCGAAATAGGCGATCGGGCTGGCATAACTCTTCCGGCCCCTCCAATCGCGCGCTTTGTCGATAAGCCTGGACTGTTTCTCGGCACGTCGGCCTTAACGGCAGCGGGTTGGCCGGGCACCTTTTATCCGGCGGGAATGAAAACCACCGACTATCTCACTTACTACGCCTCGCAGTTCCGGGCAGTCGAAATCGACTCCACCTATTACGGCACCCCCGCGGAATCTACAGTGGCCAATTGGTATCGCAAAACTCCCGCGGATTTCATTTTTGCCGCCAAAATCCCGCAAATTGTGACGCACACCAAAGTGCTCCTGAATTGCGAACCCGAGTTCGACGAGTTCATCGCGCGCATGAGCTTGCTTGGCGAGAAACTCGGACCCCTGCTATTCCAGTTTCCGCACTTCGACAAATATGAATTGAGCGATCCGGAGGAATTTCTCCGCCGCTTGCGCCTGTTTCTGAAACGCACCAGCGAACTGTACAAACTGCGTTTCGTCGTAGAAGTTCGCAACAAAGTGTTATTGAACGCCCGGCTCGCGGATCTCCTCGGCGAATATAAAGCCGCGCTCGCGTTGACCGACCTCTCCTACATGCCGCGTCCCTGGGAGTTCGCGCCGAAATTCAACCCGATCACCGCGGATTTCACCTACGTTCGCTGGCTCGGCAATCGCAAGGGCATCGAAGCAGTAACGCAATCGTGGGACAAACTCGTCGTCGATCGCCGCGACGATTTACGCAAGTGGGCCGAGCTCTTTCGCCACTCCATCGACCAACACCTGCAGGTCTACACCTACGCCAACAACCACTATGCCGGCAATGGCCCGCAAACCATCACCCTTTTCCGCCAATTATTGAATGAACGCTAGAAAACCTTCGGATTGGTGGAGGCGGGGGGAGTCGAACCCCCGTCCGAAAAGCGCTACGCCACGGAGCCTACATGCTTATCTCAGTTCATTTAGGTTCGCCCGCCGCGATCAGAACGAGCAAGAAACGCAGCCGGCTAGTCCGATGGTTCTCGCCCAAGCCTTACGGACCGAAAGGCTCAGGCCAGCTCACTGTGCGACGCTTCGATCCGGGCCCGTGAGCAAAGCCCGGGGAAGCGTGCGCTTAATTAATTAAGCAGCAAGTGCCAAGTTGTTGTTGGCAGTTCTAGTTTCCGACCAGTTACGGGCGGTTGGCCCCCGGCATGCCTCCGGGACGCGACAGCTTCCGTCGAAACCGTGTCGCCCCCTATCCAACATTTTACCACCTTAGCGAAGGCCACGCTTCCAGCGCCCTTCCGCAGCCTACCGGGCGCAGAAACCCAAGCTCTTCGTCACGCCTATCTGTGACGAAAAAAGTTCCTCCCTCGCAACCGTGCGGTACACTTTCTCGCATCCTCCACTGCCCGTTGCCGAACCTCGCAATCGTGAGAGGACACGCACCTGAATCCCGCGTCTCGCTCCTGCCTTACGGCGACTCGGGAAAAATGAAGGAGTTTGGATGTTCCGTCGCGCCCTGTTCGTGCTGTTTCTCGCCTCGATCGTTCCGTTTCTCACTCACGCGCAATCCTCCACGCCAAGTGCTCCGCAAAACGATGCGCTCTTTTCACAATTTCAGGATCCGCCCAGGCAGTATTCCCCCATGCCCTTCTGGTTCTGGAACGGCAAACTGGAAGGCGCAAAAGTTCAAGAACAGGTCCGCCGAATGGTCGACCAGCATGTTTATGGCGCTTTTTTGCATGCTCGCGACGGCTTGCAGACGCCGTATCTTTCCGAAGACTGGTTTCGTGCCTTTGGCGCCGGGCTCGAAGAAGCTAAGCGGACCGGATTCCAATTCAATTTCGTGGACGAATATAACTGGCCTTCCGGCGAGGTCCGCAATATCTGGATGGCCGGCAATCATCAAAGCGAAGTTCTGGCGCACAATCCCAATTTCCGCATGCAGAGCCTGGCGTACAAGGAACAAATTGTTCACGGCCCGCAGCTCGTCACCATGCCGGAGGTTTCGCAGTTGCAGGCTGTTCTGGTAGCGCGTTGGCTGGGCGGTGGGCGCATCGATCGCCAATCTCTGCGCTCGCTTGACCTGCCCAGCGGATCCGCCCCGGTGCAATGGTCCGCGCCCGCGGGCGATTGGCTCATCATGGAATTTTATCTCGAGCCTGCCATGGGATTCGATGGCGGCGTGGTCGACCTGATGAACCCCGATGCCATCAAATTATATTTCGATCTTTCGTATGGTGAATATTACCGGCGTTTCCGTCCCTATTTCGGCGATACGCTTCGCATGTCTTTCTCAGACCACGAAGGTGTTTTCGGATACCGTATTGGTTGGACTCCTGCGCTATATGACACTTTTACGCGCCGCAATGGTTATGATCTGCGCACCGTCTTTCCGCTGCTGATGTACGACGGCGGCACTGCCTCCGCGAAAGTTCGCCAGGATTATCTCGCCACGGTCACGCAGCTCTACGAGGATTCCTACTGGGCCGGCATCACCAGTAAAGCCAAAGAACTGGGCATTGGCCGCAGCGGTCACGCCTGGGAAGAGAATTTGCAATCCGGCGCGGCGTTCGAAGGCAGCTTGTTCGCCCTCGAGCGCGGCCTGAACCCCGTCGGCGTCGATTCCCTCGGCGATTTTGGCCGCCAGCCGCTGAACTTCAAAGTTGCGCAATCGGTTGCCGATTTCGAGGGCCGCCGTTTCGCCTGTGAAAATCAAGGCGTGCAGGGAACCGATTCCTATCTAGATATGCAGGGCCTGCGCAAAGCCACCAATTCCATCGGCGCCTGGGGCGTGAATCTCTTTATTCCGCACGCCTTTGATTACGACGTTTCGCGCGCCAACTATCCCCCAGACTGGCTCCATCAGCCCTATTGGCCGCATTTTTCCGCATACGCCGATTACACACGTCGCATCAGTTTCATGAATTCCGAAGACAGCCACCACGTCACGAATGTCCTTCTTTATTACCCCATGACCAGCGTGTGGGCCGATTCCGCTCCCGTCTTCAACAATCAGTCGGACTACCAGCGCCTTTCCGATCCGCCAAACTGGAAAAATCAAACCGTGATGATCAACGATTACTACACGCGCTTGATCCTCCGGCTCGCCGATCGCCAGTGGGATTACAACATCGCCGACGATTATTATTTCGAACGCGCTCGCGTCGAGGGCAAAGAACTGGTCGTTGGCCCGCAGCATTTCCGTGCCGTCATTCTTCCTCCCATCTCCACGCTGAGTTCCGCAACGCTCAAGAAGCTTCAGGAATTTTATCGGGCAGGCGGCACAATCCTCGCAATTCGTATGCTCCCGAACGCCAGCAGCGATTCGGACAACGATTCGAAGCTGGTGCAATCCGGCCTCAACGAAATTTTCGGTGATGGATCCGCGCAAACTCCCAAGTCCTTCACGGAATTGCAAAACTCCAACGGCGGTCGCTCGTTCTACGTTTCCGAAAGTGTCGAGACGCTGATTGATCTGCTAGATTCAAACATTCTCCGGGATGCGCGAGTCGTCTCGGGTTCCCCCGACCATTTCTTCCTGCAGCATCGCGCCAAATCCGGTCTCGACTACTATTGGCTCGTGAACGACACCGCCCACACGCGAACCAATCGCGTTTGGTTCTCAACAGTCGGCGTGCCCGAGAAATGGGACGCCCTCACCGGCAAGCGTTCGCCGCTTTTTTACGTAAACCGGCCGAACGGCACGGAAGTGTGGCTCGATTTCGATAGCTGGGATGCGTACTTCGTCGTGTTCCACCCGCTTCGCGGCTCGCCGCAGCAACTCGATTTGCTCAGCTCCAACGCGCAAACTCTCGAACTCGTTTCGCACGACGCAGATTCTGTAGTTGTTCGCGCCTCGGCTCCCGCGGATCAAAAACAAATAGACATCGCGATGCGCTCCGGTGCGCAAACTTATCGTGCCCAGTCCCCCATCACTCCTGCGGATCCCATCACGCTCTCCGGACCTTGGCAATTTCGCCCCGAACCGCCTCAGGTTTCCGTTCCCTATGCGCAGGTGAAGGACGTCCCCGCGAACGAAGGCGAAAATCTCGGTTTTGCTCAGCCCAATTTCGACGACACCACTTGGTCTTCTCTCTGGCTGAGCGAAGCGCAAAACACCGTCCGCACTTGGAATGTCATCGGTCCCTTCTCCAATCAGGACGATTCCGGCTTCGCCACGGTTTTTCCCCCGGAAGCGCAATTCGATCCACAGGCGCACTACGACGGGCTGAACAATTCCCTCGTCGCCTGGCAGCGCTACTACGGCGATGAGCCCTATCTCTCCAAAGCTCTCATCATTATGGAAACTTCAGGCGGCCATTTTGACGATGACTCCCCCGCCGTCGATCTGAACCGCGTGTTCCGACTCGCCGACACCTCCTGGATGGTCGGTTATGCTCTCACGTATCTCTATTCGCCCACGGATCAACCCGCAAATTTCATCGTTGCCTCCGATAACTGGGCCAAAGTCTGGCTGAATCACAAGGAAGTCTTCGGCCAGCTACGGCACCCCTTCTGGTACGAACTCAACGACAATTGGGCCGATCATTTTCCCGTCCACCTCCAGAAAGGTTGGAATGAAGTACTCGTCAAAATCGGCGTGGGCCGCGGGGCCGCTACGGGTACGTTTGGTTTCACATTCCGCGTCGCCGACGAGCAAGGAAAAACCATGCGCACGGTCACCAGGAGTTTGGCGCCCAATGCGCAATCCAATGTATCTGCGCACAATTCGCAAACCCGTTGGTACCGCCTTCCCGTTCCGCCCGGCGCCATCGCCGTGTTGCCTCCTGCCCTCCAGAGTTCCTACCATTTGTTCTTCAATGGTCAGGAACTAAAAACAGATGCCACGTCCCCCATCAATTTCGAAAAGCTTCTCGAGCCCGACAAGAATGTTCTCGTCGTCGCGGCCGAACCACAGGACCCGATCAGTTCGCCAATTATCTTTCTCAGCGGTGCCACTCCGTTCAACCTGCAATCCTGGACGAAAACCGGCCTCTCCCAATTCTCGGGCAGCGCCATTTACGAAAAAACATTCACGTTGCCCTCCTCCTTCCAGGACAAGCGGGTATTTCTCGATTTGGGTCGTGTCAGTTCCGTGGCCGAAGTTCAAGTCAACGGCCGCGACGCGGGAACCCTCGTCTGGGAGCCTTATCGCCTCGACATCACTGAACGTCTCCACCCCGGTGAAAATCGCCTGCGCATTCGCGTCACCAACACCGAAGCGAACGCCCGCGCCGTCGGCAACTCCCATGACATTCTTCCCAGAATCGATCTTTGCGGCCTCGAGGGCCCGGTCCAGTTGCTGCCGTACGTCAGCCAGACCGTTACCTTGAAATCACAATAGAATCGCCAGCTTCATGAGCCTTTCGATCCAACCCGCCGCGCCCTCTGACATCGCGCCGTTGCTTGTCTTGATGCAACACATGCAGCGCGATGATCCCTGGTCTGAGCCTGTCGATGAAGCTCGGCTCCGTGCAAATCTCTCCGAGCTTCTCGCGAATGCTCACTTTGGCCTGATTTATCTGGTGCACGACGATCAGGTCCCCGTCGCGTATCTGGTCATCTGTTTCGACTACAGCCTCGAATACCGTGGCATAGGCGCGTGGGTGGATGAGTTGTTCGTCGAACCGTCCCACCGCAGGAAGGGAATTGGAACGCAACTGCTGGATCTCGCCGAGAGTGCCTCGCGCGAGCACGGCGCGCAGTTTCTCCACCTCGAGGTGAATCACGGAAATGCTGCGATCGAGCTTTACCGCCGCCGCGGTTTCGTAGATCATCAGCGCTATCTGATGAGCAAGTCGCTTTCGCCGCAACGT
Organism: Candidatus Acidiferrales bacterium; assembly: GCA_963759275.1. Classification (GTDB taxonomy): domain Bacteria; phylum Acidobacteriota; class Terriglobia; order Acidiferrales; family UBA7541; genus Acidiferrum. Next base: position 540,354 of record CAVWYZ010000014.1, read on the forward strand.
TAAGCGAGAGCAGTTCGATCCTCGATTCAGAATGAAGTCAGGAGCACCCTAATGTCACGCAAGCGCACGCTCATCCCACTCCTCGCACTGTTGATCTTTACCGCGGCCAATCCGGCATGCCCCGCGCCGCAGTCGAAACCTCTCGAGATCTACTTCATCGATGTCGAAGGCGGCCAATCCACTCTCTTCGTCACGCCCGAAGGCCATTCCCTCCTCATCGACACCGGCTGGCCCGACAACGACAATCGCGACGCGGACCGCATCGCAGCCGCCGCCAAACGCGCGGATATCTCGAAAATCGATTATGTCCTGCTCACCCACTACCACATGGATCACACCGGCGGTGTCCCGCAACTACTCGCCAAGATTCCCGTGGGCGCTTTCATCGACCACGGTCCCAATCGTGAACCGGGCAACTCGGCCACCGAACAAAGTTGGGAGGCCTACCAGAAAGCACTCGCCGACAGAAAATTGCAGCGCATCGTCGCCAAGCCCGGAGACATCTTGCCGATCCAGGGAATCCACGCTGAAGTCGTCAGCGCCGACGGTGCCACAATTTCCAGCCCATTGCCCGGTGCTGGCGCGCCGAATCCCGCCTGCGCCACCACCGAGAAGCGTCCTGCGGACCAAACCGAAAACGCACGCTCCCTCGGCACCCTCATCACCTTCGGCAAGATGCGCATCCTCGATCTCGGCGACCTGACTTGGGATAAAGAACTCGACCTCGTCTGCCCAACAAATAAACTTGGTCCTATCGATCTTTTCGTCGTGTCGCACCACGGCTGGCTGCAGAGCAATAGTCCCGCGCTTCTCGCCGCCATCTCCCCCCGCGTCGCCGTCATGGATAACGGCGCCAAAAAGGGTGGCTCGCCTTCCACCTGGGACATCATCCACAATTCCCCGAAACTGGAAGATCTTTGGCAGCTTCACTTCTCCAATGAAGGCGGGAAAGCGCATAATTCTCCGGACGCTTTAATCGCCAATCTTCCCGGACCCGACGCCGCGAATTACCTCAAAGTGTCCGTCGAGCCCGACGGTTCCATGGAAGTGTTCAACTCGCGCTCGCAAACGACGAAGCACTATGGGCCCGCAACGTCGCGCAAGTAGAATCGGTATCAGTTAAGGTTGAAAAAATCTTTTCAGTACGCGCTTTACGGAGGCATGCATGAAGTCCACGCAGATTCTTCGCGCTCTGTCGTTTCTCCTGTTCCTGCTTGTGATTCTCGTGCCTGTCTCCCTCGCGGATTCGGAAACGGGTATAACGTATCCCATCAAGATTGAAAGGGCCGTACCTGTCAAAATGCGCGACGGTGTAATCCTCCGGGGCGACATCATTCGTCCGAACGCAGAAGGGAAGTTTCCCGTGCTCCTCCAGCGCACGCCCTATAGGCGATCCAGTTGGGGCTACGATATCGACTTCGCGCAACGCGCCGCTTCCCATGGCTACGTCGTCTTCATTCAAGACGTCCGCGGCCGCTTCACCTCCGACGGCGAATGGCGTCCCTTTGTGCACGAGTCCGAAGACGGCTACGACACCATCGAATGGATTGCTGCTCAGCCGTATTCCAACGGCAAGGTCGGCATGTTCGGTGGCTCCTACGTCGGCGCCACCCAGATGCTCGCTGCCATCTCTCACCCACCGCACCTCGCCGGCATCTGCCCCGTCGTAACGGCAAGCAACTATCACGACGGCTGGACTTATCAAGGCGGCGCCTTCGAACAATGGTTTGACGAATCCTGGACCTCCGGCCTCGCCCAGGACACCCTCGAGCACAAGATCGAAGCGAATCCCGACAACAAGGAGGAGGTGAACGTCCTCCCGCTCACTTCTTATCCCGTCATCAAACTCGCCCCCTCCGTCGTCGACACTTCCGCCTCCGCAATCGCTCCTTACTTTCTCGATTGGCTTGCCCATCCTAACTACGATGACTATTGGCAGCGCATCTCCATCGAAGATCACTTCGCTGACATTCACGTGCCCGCCCTGCACGTCGCCGCGTGGTACGACATTTTCCTCGGCGGCTCTCTGCGCAACTACATCGGCATCAAAGCCAAGGGTGGTAGCGAGGAAGCCCGCAAAGGCCAGCGCTTGCTCGTCATCATCGGCGGTCATGCCGGAGGCGGGCGCAAAATCGGCGACGTCGACTTCGGCCCGGAAGCTGAAAAGTTCAATGAAGACGAAGTCACCCTCCGCTACTACGATTTCCTATTCAAAGGGGTGCAGAACGAATTCGCCACCGACAAGCCTGTAAAAATTTTTGTCATGGGCGCCAATCAGTGGCGCGAAGAAGACGATTGGCCTCTCGCCCGTGCGAAATCCACAAAGTATTTCTTGCGCTCGCAAGGTGCTGCTAATTCTTCCAAGGGCAACGGCGTTCTTTCCACCACCACCCCGGTTTCCGAGCCGTCCGACAAATTCACCTACGATCCCGCGAATCCCGTGCCCACCGTCGGTGGCCCGCTCTGTTGCGATGCGAACCATCTTCCCGCCGGCCCGCGCGAACAGCGCAAAGTCGAGGACCGCGAGGACGTCCTTGTCTACTCCACGCCTCCGCTCGACCACGATCTGGAAGTCACCGGTCCCGTCCATCTCGAATTCTTTGCTTCTTCCTCTGCGGTCGATACCGACTTCACCGCCAAACTCGTTGACGTTGCTCCCGACGGTACCGCCATCAATCTCACCGAGGGAATCCTCCGCTCCAAGTACCGCGACTCCCAAGTCACCCCCACGCCACTCGTTCCTGACAAGGTCTACCCGCTCACCATCGACCTCTGGGCCACCAGCAACGTCTTCCATTCCGGTCATCGCCTCCGCTTGGAAGTCTCCAGCAGCAATTTCCCACGTTTTGACCGCAACCTGAATACCGGCGAATCCGCCGCCAACTCCGCCAAATGGGCCACCGCCACCAACACCATCCTTCACGATAAGGACCATCCTTCCGCCCTGGTCCTTCCGGTCGTCCCCTGAACCGGCCCTTTATGCCCCTAATTCGCATCATCCCTTTAGGCACACCCATAGCCATCGGGCGTTGACGCCCCTCTCCCTTCCCCCCAAAATGGCAAAACAGGGGGAATTGCGGCAAAAACCCCTCGAAACAGGTATGCCACCAGAACCCAACGCGGTCGAACAAGCCGTTGCCCGCGCCCTTCGCGATAATCTCGAGGGCATTCAGCGCACTGGCGTGGAGCTGCAACAGGCCATCAACGATGTGGTTGCGGCCTGCTCCAGCACTAGGCCCACCAATGCTTTGCCGCCCCTGCTCCGGGCGCAAACGTCTGCTGCTTCGCTCTCCGCCGCTCTGGAAGTTCTGGCGCGCTTCGTGGCTATGTCGCTTCAGCCCGGCCCGCGTAGCCCGTTCGAGGAACGAATTACGCAGGCTATCGCCGCCAGCGTTTCCGAACCGCCCGCCGCTCCGGTTCGTCCCATCCCCGAAATTCCCGCGCCTCAGGCAGCGGCTCCTGCTCCCGTGCCATCAGTACCCGTGGAGCCTGCGGCCCATGACTTTCCGCCCACGGACTCCTCCACGATTCCGGTAGAATTGGAAGTAGCCGAACCTGCGGTTTCAGCCGACGCTGAATTTGACATCAACCGGTTAACTTCTGAGGAACAAGAGCTTCACCGGCGTGCAAATCGCGTAGCCAAAGTTTCGATGCAGGATATTAAAATGTTACGGCCTGAGCAGGTCAGGCTCGGCCGCGAACACAAAGATATTTGCATCCGATTGAAAGACGACATTGAGAAGGCTCATCGAGAATACGATCGTAGATTCAGGCCCATCATGGACCACCCGGTGGATTACTTCTATCGGTGGCTGGTGGAAATCCTCGCCGATGGCGACGCTTCTTCCCTCGGCGAATATCCGTACGCCACGGCCAGCAAGTCGCGCTAGCTCTCTCTCCGCTCTCACTTCACGCGTCCCGGCGCTGCTGCTTTGCGCCGCGCTGTTCTTCCTCACCAGCTTCGCCGCCAGCGCACAAACCACCACCCACAAGAAGAAAAAGCCCACCCACCCGAAATCGCCGGCGTGCCAGACCGGTTGCAAACCGCAAACCACCGCGCCCGCTCTCGACTCTTCCACTCCGGAAGATGTCACCGCGCAAAACGATGTAGCTCTTCTCGCTCGCGATCTTCACCATGGCGTTCCCGGCTCTTACGATAAGCTCGCCACTTTCGCCAATAAAAATGCCTCCAGCGTTTGGGGACAACGCGCCGCCCTCGCTCTCGGTTACGACGACTATTCCAAAGCGCGCTTCCCGCAAGCTCTCACGTGGCTCCAAAAAGCCAAGGCCGACCCGCTGCTGCATGAGTACACCCTCTTCTGGATCGCACAAACCAACCATGCACTTCACAAAAATGGTGAGTCCGCCCAGGAATTCGCCGCGCTTTTGCAGGATTATCCAGGCTTCGTCGTCAAAGAGCAGATCCTCGAAGTGTATGCTCCCAATGCCCTCGAAATCGGCCGTCCCCAGGACGCTCTCGAAGTCCTCAATTCTTATCCCTTGACCATTTCGAAAGCGCCACTGCTCCTCTCGCGTGCGCGCGCCTACGAAGCCACGCACAAATTCATCGACGCCGTGAAGGATTATCAGACGATTTATTACCGCTTCCCCATGTCCGACGAGGCCAAGGACGCCGCTCTCGCGCTTCCTCGCCTCAACAAGCAGCTCCGTAATGAATTTCCTTACGCCACGGCTGAGCTTCAGGACCAACGCGCGCAAATCTTCTACGACGCGCATAAATGGAAAGAAGCCCGCGTCGAGTACGAAAAGCTCGCCGCCATGCTGAAAGATCCCGCCAATCCCATTCGCCAGCGTGCCCTGCTTCGCGCCGCCGAATGCCGCCAACATCCCAAGGCTGCGCACACCCTGCTGGCCAATCTGAACACCAGCGATCCGGAAGTGGATGCCGAACGTCTCTACGCGCTCTCTCAGGCTTATCGCTCGGAAAAGCATGAAGCCGAGATGCTCACGAACATCGAGAAAGTCGCGGAGAAATATCCGCAGAGCCATTGGACCGAAGAAGCTTTGATGGCTGCCGGCAACTACTATTGGGTGCTGCTCGACCGCGCTAATGCCGTCCACTATTACCAGCGCGTCCTCGAAAATTTTCCCGGCGACAAAAACGCCTATAACGCCGAATGGCGCATCGCCTGGGTCGCTTACCTCGATCATCAGCCTTACGCCGACGACAAAATGTCGGTCTTCCTCCGCAAATATCCGGTCTCCGGCGGAGCCGTAAACGCGCTCTACTGGCTTGGCCGTAACGCCGAACGTAGCGGCAATCCCGCGCACGCCCGCGCCTACTTCCATAAAACCATCGATCGTTTCCCGACCAGTTATTTCGCCGCCGCCGCGCAGAATCGCCTCGATAAACTCGGTCCCGGTCCCGAAGAAACTCCCGATTTTCTCGCGCAAATTCCCCCCGCGCCGCCGCTTCGTCCCTTCGACGAGCCTGTCGCGCCCGCGGTTCTTGACCGCTGGAATCGCGCCCAGGCGCTGCGCACCCTCGCGTTTGATGCTTCCGCCGAACTCGAATTAAAAGCCGCTTATGCCGCCACCGCTTCCCCGCGTTTCCTTGTGGAAGCCGCGCAGGCCGCTTTCGATCAAGGCCATTTCGCCAGTGGCATGAACTATGGCCGTCAAGCCATCGCCAGTTTCGATTCCCGCAAATTTAACGACGTGCCGGTAAACGCCTGGAAAGTTCTTTTCCCGCTTCCTTACGAATCGCAGCTTCGCCGCGAAGCCGAACGCAACGATTTCGACCCCATGTTCGCCGCCGGACTCATCCGCCAGGAATCCACCTTCCAGGCCGACGTGGTTTCTCACGCCAACGCCATCGGCCTGATGCAGATTCTTCCTAAAGAAGGTCGCCGCCTCGCCAAGCAGCGCAAAATTCGCTACACCCGCGCAACGCTCTTCGATCCCAACACCAATATCGAACTGGGCATGCTTTATATTTCCGAACTTACCAAAAGCACTGGCGCGCCCGAATACGCTGCCGCTGCTTACAATGCCGGGGAAGATCGCCTCGCCCTATGGAAAGCGGAACGCGCCTACGACGAAATACCCGAATTCGTCGAGTCCATCCCCTTCTCCGAAACCCGCGAGTATGTCCAGATCGTCCTTCGCAACGCCGACATGTACCGCAAGCTCTACGGCCCCACCAACAAAAACACCGTCTCCGCCGCCATCCGCTCCAATACCCACCCCAGCCGCTAGCCTGCCTGCTTCCGTCTGCTAACAACTTCCCTCTGCTCGGCCGTCTAGGCTAGGCAATTGGTGACGTATGTGCGAGCTGATCAAAATATTTGACAAGAATCACGTCGTTACCCTTCTTGTTGTAGATCAACTCATCGACCATCCTTTTAGCCAGGAACATACCGAAACCGCCCGGCCGCAGTCCCTTCGCCTCACGAACCGGCACATGGCTCGACAAGTCCCCGGACGCGCTGCCGATGGCGGCGTGGTCAAGCTCCCCAAGCGAGAAACCTTGCCCGGGATCTTTCACCCGGCAAGAGATCGCGCGCGGGGAACGAATGAATGAGATCTCCATGTGTTGGCTAGGGTCGAAATGTGCTGCGTATTCCACAGCATTGACCAGTATTTCTCGAAAGGCGGCGATGACCGGAGCTTTGTCAACCGGAGGAATTTCTGCGAAACCATGCAGGAATTGCACGACACGGTTTGCGGTGACAAGGTCGCCTCTCGCTCTCAAGCGAACCAAGGTGGGACGGAACCAATGGATTTCCATGCCTTCGTCCCAGTAGGGCCCGGTCAGCGCCGAACGCATGATTTCAGCGAGCGCGGAAGCCTCCGCCGGAGCCGCGAAACAACTGAAGTCACCGTCATGTAATGTATCCACGACCTCCGCCGGAGTGCGTTCGTCGATAATGATAATCAACCGGATGTGCGGGCGAGCGCTTCTGATTCTTCCAAAGACCTCAACGTCGTCAGGGCCAATGATTTTCGTAGCGATCACAATTAAATCGAATGGATTCGCCCTGACGAGCGAGATCACTTCTCGATCACCAGCAACGCGCTGGACCTCCACACCTTCGCCGGCCAACACCCGCGTCAACAGCTCATCGATCGCCCCACCAGAAGCCACAACGAGCGCGGTCTTTTGTGGAGCTGGGCCCATTGCGCTGGGAGAAGAGGTCATCATAGGGCCCCGCCGTGGAAAGATGCCCAACGCGAACGGTTTCAGGCTAATACTGCCGATGCTGCGGATACAACTATCGACACTGATGACAAAGAAACACACTCTCGTTACAGATGGTTGAATGGCGTATTGCAGCTAATACGCCGGGAGGTGCGGAAGGAACTCACCCGGGGTGACTCACGCCGCCGGATTCTTCAGAATCCCTGCCAGCGCATGCAATCGCGCCGCGTCCGCCGGGTTTTTCGCGGTGGCTGCGCTCTTTTCCAACGACGGCGCCATTTTGTTCAACTTCTTTACCTTCCCCTTGTTCATATGCGAACTCTCTGCGTTCTGAATCGCTTTCCGCACGTCGGCGATCTGCTTCGCCGGCAAAGCCTGCGACCGCTCCAACTGGTCCACATACGCCTTCGCCACCACCAACTGTGCAGGCCATTCGAGTTTTTGCTGGTTCTGCACGTTCAACTCGCCTACGCGAACCGTTTTCGCCGCGTCGATTTCATTCTGTGTGAGATTTTTCGTCGGCGTCAGTTCAAACACGTCCAGTCCGCGTGCAATCTCCGATCCGTAGATGTAGCCGTTGTACCAATACGCCGACCAGTCACCGCCCAGCACCAGCATCTTCGGATCAATCGGCCCGCGATCGAAATACGCAATCTCGAACGGGTGCGCCGCATCCGTGAAATCCATTACCGAAATGCCGCCTTGATACCACGCCTGCACTTCAATATCGCGTCCAGGCACCGGAATCAGCGATCCGTTGTGCGCCACGCAGTTCTCTGTGTCGCCCTGCGCCGCCGGTAACTTGTAATAGTTCGCGAAGCTCAGCTTGTCGTCCTTCAAGTGGAAAATCGCATCCGCGCCCCACTTGTTCGGATCGTTCGCGCGGCACCGCGCTCCCAAGCCTCCGCCCCACTCGTCGGTGAACACCACCTTGCTGCCATCGTTCGAAAACGAAGCCGAATGCCAATAGGAATAATTCGGATCGTTCACCGCATCCACCCGCTTTGGATGGACCGGATCCTTAACGTCCAGCAAAATCCCATTTCCAGAGCACGCACCCGCCGCTAATCCGATCGCCGAATACACCGTGATGTCATGGCACTGGTTCGTGTCTTCCGGTTTCTCTTCACCTTTGTCGTGGCTCCCGCCGTTGCTCAGGCCGTTTATCGCCCCCGTTCGCGCATCCATAAACACTCGCGGACTGGACACGATCTTCGCGTCCTGCGGAGCAGCCACCGGCACCTTGATCACATCGATGCGAAATAACGCTGTATTCGGGTCCTTATCCGGCTTTTCACCCGAGCACCCCGCCAATTCTTCCGGCTGACGCACGAACGACGTCCCCGACACGTAGATATAAACGTTGTTCTTATCGTTCGGATCCACCACCAAGGTGTGCGTGTGCGACCCGCGGCACGTTTGCACCGCAGCCACTTGCTTTGGCTCCTTAATGTCGGAAATGTCGAAGATCCTTACGCCGCGAAAACGATCTTTTTGCGCCACGGGTAGCCGGCGCTTCTTTTCTTCGCCCGCTGGCGGCGGAGGCTCCGGCGGAAATCCCTGCGTGCCGCAATCCAGCCGTCCATTCGGCATCTCCACCGACATGAACAGCAGGTTTTTGTACACCGACACATCGCCCTGCCCGCCCGGGCATACCATCGAAGTCAGCAGCGTTGTGTTCGCCGGATTCGAAATGTCATAAATATTCACGCCATAAAAATTTCCCTGGAACAAGTGGTTGCCTTGGAACGCAAAGTCCGAGTTCGCGAACGCCAGCTCCGCAATCACCACCTGCAGTTCCTTCGGCATCTTCATCAGATTGCCTACGCCCAGCTGGCTCAGCGTCTTTTGCACCTTTGGATCGTCGGGCTCAGTGGCTCCCAGCTGAAACGCGTCCGGCTTTTTCAGTAGCAGCAGGTGCTTGATGCCCATCGACGCTTCGCCCGCGTTGTACAACCCTGGTGCCAGCTTCGCCCGCGGATCGTTCGCATCCGATCCGGTCATTCCCGGCGGTAGCGGCGGCGCCGGTTTCGCTGCAAACGGATTCTCTTCTTCCTCAGACCCCTTCGCAGGTTCTTGCCCGGCCGGCAGCGTTGCAGGTTTCTGTGCCTGTGCTGGTGGAGTGGCCGGCGCTTGCGCGTGTACCCAACTTGTTACGGAACAGAAAAAAATCGCGGCCACCGCCATTCGAAAAGCAACACTAGGCACTCGATTCATCGTTTCTCCTCTACCGGCCTTTTTCCAACATACCCTGCATAATCTTGATCTCCGCCCGTTGTGTATTGTCCACACCCGTTGCGAAGTCGAATATCTCCGCATCTTGCCCCGCGCCTGCCGTGTCGAACAGATCCTTGGCCATGATCAGCGCACCGTTGTGGTGCTGAATCATCCCCGTCAAAAACAAGCGGTCAAACTCTGCGCCCTTGGCCTTTCGCAATGCTTCCATCTGCTCCGGCGTAAGCATTCCCGGCATCAGCGCTATCGGCTGGCCAGACTTGTCCATATCCGGCATTCCCGCCATGCTCATGGAAGTCGCTTGTCCACGTGCCGCCAACCACCGCTGCATGAACTTGATCTCGTCTGCCTGCGAACTGCTGATTTTGGCTCCCAGTTCGCGCAGTTCCTTGTTCTCCGTGTGCGACGGAATCAACGCCGTCATTTCTACGGCTTGCGCATGATGCATGATCATGCCCTGCATGAACTCCACGTCTTCTTGCGAAAGCGGGGGTAACGTCCCTTTCGTCGACGCTGGGAGCGTCTTGCTCGGTTTGCCCGGCGCTCCTGGCTGTACTACCGCCGGCGCGGTGGCCTGGCTCTGTTGTCCTCGCGAGGGGAAAGAGAAGAAAGCGCTCGCGGCAAGCACCACGCCGCACAAGACCACCGCCCCTGTTGTTGGGAGGGGGTTGCGCTTCGGTGAATCGCTAATAAATCGATAGGCCGGGGTTTTTGCGGCCCGTCCAGGTCGTGAGGCCATTTTCAGCAACAAACTTTATATCACGTGGCCTTTTTTAATTCCAACTCCACTGCCTCTCGTCGCTGGCTACCGCGCAAGTCTCCCAATGTTTGTTTTTCTGAAGAAAGACTCGATTCGAATGTCCCAATCACACTCGCAACGTTACGCCACTCCGCACCAGCAACCGCGAAATTCTACTAAACTGCTCGCACCACCATCTCACCAAATTCGGGCGCCTCTCCCCATCGGTTTCTCACCATGGCGCGCGCCTGCGTTACAATATTTCCTCCATGTCGACACCCGAAACCAATATGACCCACATCGCGCGACGCATGCTTTCCGCCAAGGCCGAACAATTCACCGAGTCCGTCATCCGCGAAATGACCCGCCTGGCCCTGCAGCACAACGCCGTCAACCTCTCCCAGGGCTTTCCCGATTTTGCCGCGCCCACCGAGGTGAAAGAAGCCGCGCGTCAGGCCATTGCCGACGACATCAATCAGTACGCTATCACTTGGGGTGCCAAGCCTCTGCGCGACGCCATCGTCGAAAAATTCGCCGCCACCCAGGGCGTCACCGTCGATCCCGAGCGAGAACTCACCATCTGCTGCGGTTCCACCGAAGCCATGATGTCTTCCATGATGGCCATCATCAATCCCGGCGACGAAATCGTCGTCTTCGAGCCCTTCTACGAAAATTATGGCCCCGACGCCATCCTGTCCGGTGCCACGCCCCGCTTCGTCAAAATGCGCCCGCCGAAACATGAAAACGACGTCTGGTCCTTCGACGAAAGGGAACTGGCTGCCGCCTTCGGCCCGCGCACCAAGGCCATCATCCTCAATACGCCCAACAATCCCACCGGCAAAGTCTTCACCCGCGCCGAGTTCGAATTCATCCGCGATCTTTGCCTGCGCTGGAATTGCTATTGCATCACTGACGAAATCTATGAGCACATCCTCTACGATCGCACCGAGCACATCTCCATGGCCGCCATCGACGGCATGCGCGACCACACCATCGTCATCAACGGCATGTCCAAAACCTACAGCGTCACCGGTTGGCGCGTCGGTTGGGCCATTGCTCCCGCGGAAGCTACCCAGGCCATCCGCAAGGTGCACGACTTCCTCACCGTCGGCGCTGCCGCCCCGCTCCAGCAAGCTGGAGCCCTCGCACTCAAGCTTCCCCAAACGTATTACGACAATCTTGCCACCACGTATGCCAAAAAACGCGCGCGCCTGCTCGGCATCTTGGAAAAATCCGGTTTCACCGTCTACAAACCCCGCGGGGCTTACTACATCATGACCGACATCTCCCGTTTTCATTTTGACGAAAACAAATATCCCGCCGAATCCCGCGACGTCTCCTTCGCCAAATATCTCGTCGAGCACATTGGCGTAGCTTGCGTCCCTGGTTCCAGCTTCTACAACAACGCTCAGGACGGTGCCTCTCAGGTCCGCTTCACCTTCTGCAAAAAAGAAGAGACCCTGGCCGCCGCCGAAGCCCGCTTCGCCAACCTGCGTCTCTAGTTGGCCTGAAAACCCACTGTAACCACCGCTTTACCTGCTCGTTTAACCGGAATATCATTGTGTAAGGAAGTGAGGCGATTGTCGTGAAATATACGGTCATTCTTCAACGCGAAACTGATGGCGGGTACGTAGCGACGGTTCCCGCGCTTCCGGGATGCGTATCCCAAGGCGATTCGCGTACCGAAACCTTAAAGAATATCGAGGAAGCCATTGAACTCTATCTACAGGACGTTCGAGACGCAGGCGAACCGATTCCTGTGGAGTCTGACCGGGAGTACGTCGAAGTGACCGCCGCCATCCGATGACCAAAATGCCGACCGACCTTTCTGGTCAGAGGTTAGTCCGCGCCCTCGAACGGACCGGGTTTGTCGTGAAGCGCCAACGGGGAAGCCACATTATTCTGCGTAGAGAAAATCCGGCAGCACGAGTAGTTGTGCCAGATCACAAGGTTCTTCGAGTGGGAACACTCCGTTCAATTCTTCATAGTGCCGGGATTACCGTAGACGAATTGCTGGCGTTGCTTTAGTCTCTGATCTTGCGGCCCGTCGCTTTCCCTGTGCCAAACATCACTGCCCGGCCTTGCTCCTTGTGTTACACTCCGCTCAAATATCACAAATTCCGAAGGGAATCAGCCCGTGCCACTCGCCTTTTCCTTAATCCCCGCTGCCACCAAGCTCCAAACCAATGGCGAGGGCCAGCCCGTCGACGTCTCCTCCAGCGAAACCCGCACCTTTTTTTGCCAGCTCACCATCACCGAGCAGATTGAACAGGAATCGCTGGATGTCTCCATTTGGGGTTCCCCAGACGGCCAGCAGTTCGGCAAGAAGCCACTGCTCAAAATTCCACAGCAGTTTTATTGTGGTACCACGAAAATGGTGCTGGACATCTCCGCGCGACCGGAAGTAAAGTTCCTCCGCGCAACCTGGGAACTCAACCGTTGGGGTCGCGTTGCCCCCACTCCCATGTTTGTGGCAGCATTGGACCTAACCGAAGTGCCTGCAATGCGGCCTGCGGGCGAAGTTGTAGCTCAGTCCTGAGACGTCTCGGAACGGTCTGTAGTGTCGGTTTTGTTAGTGTAAGAAAGGGGTAGGAGACTGTTGGTCGGTTGCCCTGTGGTGGTCAGTCTCCTACCCCGCGAGTGGTCTTGCCTCTATAGACGGTAATTCCCTAAGAAATGTTTCTTGGTTCCCCAAACTTTTTACAAATTTAAATGCGTTTACTAGCCCAATTTGGCCCCTGCCACCCATGCCCGAATCCCATTTTCCGTATGTTATTTCTAAATTTCTACAGTATCTAGATAACGCGCCACCGCTGCCTTCCATTTGAAGCTCTGTACGATCGCCTGCTGTAGCGCTTGCGCCGCCTGCGGCTCCCCATGCGTTAAATACACTTGTTTCGGTGGCACTTGCAGCCCGGTCAACCACCGCAGCAATTCGCTCTTTCCGGCATGCGCCGAAAATTGCCCCATCTCCACAATTTCCGCCAGTACCGGCACCTGCTTGCCGAACAAGCTGAGTATCTTTGCTCCCTCTTGTAGCGCCCGGCCTCGCGTCCCTTCGGCTTGAAATCCTCCCAGAATCACGCAGTTCCGCGCATCCCCCAGCCGGTTTGCCAGATGATGCAGCACCCGCCCTCCGGTGACCATCCCGCTCGCGGAAATAATGATGCACGGCGTTTTTACATTGTTGATCTGCTTGGAATCTTCCACGCTGCGCGCCAGATGGAATTCGTGCACGCTCAACGGATCGCCGCCATTCTTTTCATCTCGAGAAAACAACGGATCGTGATCTTCCTTGTATTTCAAATACAGATCCGTAGCGCTCAGCGCCATCGGACTATCCACATACACCGGAATCTTGGGTATGCGCTGCAAATTCTCCAACTGCCGCAGGTAGTACATGAACGTCTGCGTGCGCCCGATCGCGAACGCCGGAATCACAATCGAGCCACCGCGCTTCACCACCCGGTTCACAATATCGCCCAGCAACTGCAGCGGGTCGCCTGCCTCGTGCTCTCGGTCGCCATACGTCGACTCGCACAACGCCAGATCAATCTGCTTCGCGCTCGGCGTTTTCGGATCGTTCAGGATCGGTTGGTCGTATCGCCCCACATCCCCCGAAAATACCACCACGCTTTTTTTGCCGTTCTCCGTGATCGTCAACTCCAGGCTCGACGAGCCCAGAATGTGCCCCGCGTCGTAGGATTCCACGTGGAATTCCGGCGAAATGTCGAAACCGCCCGCGCGCGGCATGGGCTTCAGCAACCGCAACACCGGATCGATATCTTCCGACGTGTACAACGCCTGCGGCTGCGCATGCTTGCTCCACTGATGCTTCTGTGCGTCTTCCGTCTCTTCTTCCTGCAAGTGGCCGGAGTCCTTCAGCAGCAGCCCCACGAGATCAATTGTCGCGGGATTCGCGAAGATCGTTTTGTTGTACCCATCCCGAACCAGCACCGGTAACCATCCCGTGTGGTCCAGGTGCGCGTGCGTCAGCACCAGGTAATCGATCGTCTTTGGGTCCACCGGCAGGGGATTCCAGTTCCGTTGCTTCAAGTCGTCCGTCCCCTGGAACAGCCCGCAATCCACCAGCAGCTTCTTGCCCGCCGCTTCCACCAAATACTTCGAACCCGTCACACATCCCGCCGCACCCAAAAACGTAAGTTTCGCCATGAACTCTCTCGTCCGTGATTGAACCTACTGCTCCCACCTTATCCTAATTCTCCCGCCTCGCGCATGCCGCTCCGTCACATGCGCATCCAAGGTGTTGTAGCGGCCGCCTTCTGAGGCGGGCGTCTTGGGCATAATTGCGACCGTTAAACGTCATTCGGCAACGGACCTGTCAACTACCGCCTATCGTCCGGCTTTTCCCAAATATCCATTGATTTGTCTCTCCCACTCTGGGCCCGAGTTGCGATCACCCTCGGCCATGTGCCGCACATGCGCGTCGGCTTCCACACTTAATGCCGTGCGCGCATACTCCACATCCACCTGCGTCTGGTTCGCCTGCGGCGTCAACTGAATCGTAATCACGGTCACCAGCGCATCGGGAATCATGTACACGTATTGCATTCGCCCCGCGTTCGGATCAAAAGCCGTGTTCACCCATGCCGCCCTCAGATGATCGTGTTTTACCGTGAACACCATTCCTTCCTGGTCGGCAGCCGGAACGGGATGGACAAACTGCGGGTTCCATCCCGGCGCCCACTCCCGCTCTTTGTCCGCGCCAAACAGCGCCGCCACTTCGCTCATCGGCCCGTTTGCTGTGAACGCAAATTTCTCCTCGGTGTGAACTCGTGCTTGGCCCGAGGAATTGTTGCCGCCATGCGCGCCGTGCAGCACCGCGTGCAGGTGCGTCGCAACTCGCGGTATCGCCATCGCAACCGTGCCACACGCCGCTCCCACCACGAATAGCCACGCGCCTTTCATGACGATTTCTCCTGTAACTTGTGGCTGTCCGCCGCGCGCAACGTCATCCCATAAATCTTCTTCAATTCGCCGATCTGCCCCAGCGATTCCTTGCCGAATGGCGTCTTGCCCTCGAAGGCATGCAATACGATGCCTTCCAGTAAATCTCCTAAAGTAATGTCCTTCAACTCCGCAAACGCCTTCAGCACCTTCAACAACCGCTTCTCCATCCGTACTCCGGTTTGCACCCGTTCGACTTCGATCATCATCGCCTCCGTTTGCATCTAACCAAGGTAGCTATGTACCATGGTAACAAACCGAACGCGCCTGTCAAGTCCGTGTGGGAAATGAAAAGAAGTGGTATCTTCAGCTCGCCCCACTCTCTAACTCAAAACGATCCGCCTATCTGTAGGCTGTCGGCTCTCGGCTGTTGGCTGACACGCTCCCATCGACAGCTTGGCGTAATGCCTCCTCAGTGTTAGCCTCAGACCCTCCCCTGCCGCTACCGTCCGGGAGACCATCCTTGAAGCGATTCAACATGCGCAATCCGTACATCCTTGTTGCCGTGGTGTTCGCGGGAACCACCGCGCTGCTTCAAGCACAAACCCCGGCCGCTCTTCGAAACGCGAACGGCTTGCAGTTGCTTGTGGCTCCAGAAAATACGCAGCCGGTGCTTCGCATCGTCGTGCCCGGCATCCCCCACGCACGGCGCGCCATCGAAGTCCTCTTTCCCGAACATGTCACCGTCCAAAAACACGGCAGCGTCGATTCCCAGCAACTTTATTTGTACCGTCCGGGAAACCAGGGCAATCCCATTGCCTGGCGGCAGGCTGCCCAGTCTCTGCAATATGAAAAGGATTTTCCGGATGGCATCCACCTGCTTGCACGTGCCACGCTGCAAAGTGACGGCGTTCTTTTCCACTACGAGCTCGAAAATCACTCCGACGCTTCTTACGACATGGCCACCGCCATCACCGATCCCCGGCTCATGTCCGTGTTCCACGATGTGCGCCTCGAACGCACCTACGTCCATACGCAAAACGGTTTCGAGTTGCTTGCTTCCGAAACCCCGGCGCGCCTCACCATGCCATTAAAGCAGTGGCTTCCCGACCGCTACATGGCTTCTTACACCTGGCCGGTGCCCGCGCATCTGGTCGAGCGCCGCAATGATGGGATCACCTACTACAATAGATCCCGTCCGGTCGACGAGCCGCTCATCGCCGCCGTTTCCGAAGATCACCAATGGGTTGTCGCCAGTTTCACTCGCACTACCGGTAACGTCTGGAGCAATCCCGAACTCACCTGCCAACACGTTGACCAGTACGTGCCTTTGCCGCCGCAGGGCAAGGCCGTTCTGGAAGTGAAAATCCTTATCCTTCGTGGCTCTCTCGATGAAGTTTTAAAGAAGGTCGTCGCGCAGCGCTTCGATTTGGACTAGGAAGCTGGCTCGTTTATTTCGCTTCTCGAATTTCCGGCGCAGCAAACGCGTTCTCAAACGTAATGGAAATGGCTGCGCCCTTTCGCACATGACTTACCAGTGCTGGCCGGAAACATGCGATGCACGTCCCACCTCTATGCCGCACGCTCGGATACACAATTCCTGCAGACCCTTTGTCCAGTAGCTCCTTCGCCAAACGCTGCGACCTTGCATAGCTGTTCGCGTCCAGACAGTCCGCAAAGCGCGTGTCGCCGCGAAGCTCGTGAAACTCTCCCCGAAAATCCGCCAGAAAATCCACATACGAAAATGTCTCTTCTTCTGCCCAGCGAATTTCCTGTAGTTCCTTCCTGCGGTGATAAGCCACCTCGCTCTCGGATGTCTTTCGTACGAATCCGGCATACCATACGCCGCGTTCCGGCCCACCGAACCGGCTCCCGTGTGGATTCGCATGTGTGAACGCGGCATTGATCACATGCGCGTACGGCACGCCAAACACCAGCTCCCGCACGCTAATCCCCGGCAGCAGTCCCGCCTCTCCCAGCAGCCGGTCGTTCGTCGCTCCTTCCAGTTCGAAGAGCGCCTGCAACTCTCCCGGGTCATCCGAAAGACGCGTCAGAACACTTTCATTGCGGTCGATGTAGCGCGCGGGGATCAGCCGGTGCGTGGCATCGCGCTCAATCTCGGAAACAACAGGTAACATCTATTGGCCACCTCGGCGAGAATCCAATAATTGACGCACGCGCACCATCGCCGGCTGCCCTCCCTTGATCATGTAATTCACCGGCGTTTCCCCGCCAAACATTGGGTTTTCATTGGGCAACTGCATCCACCGGTCGGCCAGTTTCTTGCTGTACAAAATATTCAGCCCCTTGAAAATTCCCGTCAGTAGGGAAATCCTCGTCAGCCGGTCCTGGTCCACCGTCCCTCGCGCCTTTCGCTTCAGCTCGTAAAACGCGCCATTCGACATCCCGCCCAGCAATTGCCGTGCATCCTCATCCCGCAATTCCCACAGCTCGCTTATCTTCAGAAACGCCCGCAGCGCCGCCGGCCCCAGCCGCTTCTGCGCCTCCCGTCGCGAAAGATCTGCCGGCCTCTCCCAAACGATCCCGCCGCCCAGCGAATTGCGCGTCGCCATCATTCCTCCATATACGGAGTATTATACCTCCATTATTGTATCGCGGCAGGGAAGAGTACAAGCTGGTTCCACAACGGTAAGCACCGCGCAGCGTTTTTTTCGGGATCGAGTCGAGTTTAAACGAGGAAAGTCAGAATTGGTGGAGCCGATGGGATTCGAACCCACGACCTCCTCGATGCCATCGAGGCGCGCTCCCAACTGCGCCACGGCCCCACCGTCAGACAAATTTCAGTTTACCACATTCGTCTGGACTTGCAGCTGTGCGCAGGCATCTACCTCCGGGTCGCCCGACAACGCTTCTCGGTCCTCCTCCTTTCTCCTCGAGGCCCGGCTAGGTCGAAAGTATGTTACAGGAGTGTTAAATTCGGAGTTTTTCTTCCACCTTCCCAAACCGCCCTTACCCCTACTAAATCACCATCGTTCCTCGGCTAACTAACTGAAAATGCATGTTTTGAAAACAGCCACACGTGACCGCCGTCACTGTCGTTTTCCTCATTCACTTGCTATCTTCCCCGTGGACAAATTCCCAGCTCATTTGTATCCTCGACCTTCCCCAACTCGGCCGAATCTGTCCAAGGAGTAGTTCATGCCTGTCGAATTGTCGTCGCAACAGTTCCGCGGTGTCGTTTGCCGTTACTGTGCCAAGCCCGTCCGCGTTCCCAAAATCGTTTTGCAAAAGGACGACGAGAGTCACGGTCAGCATTCTGCCGACGACTCACACTTTCAACTCATCTCGCGGGTCTTCGTACTTCGTTGCCGTTCCTGTGAGCGGGAATCTATCTATACCATCGATCAGATTGTCGATTGCACCTTCGCGCAGACCCCCACTTCTCACCGGATGGCTCACTCCGCCGTTTAGCTCATTCTCATCTGCTCTTTGCTTTGGAAGAACTTCACCAACCGTCTGGTCAGAAAATAACGTCGTTGTGTGGCTTCAGTTCGCCACGGGCATGCGCACCACTTCCACCGAACACTCCGCATGCAGCGCCACCGTTTCCGATACGCTTCCCAGAACCAACCGGTCGAAACCTCGCCGCCCGTGTGATCCCATCACTATCAAATCCGCCTTCCATTTCGCCGCTGCCGATAAGATAGAGTGCGCTGGCGTGTCTCTAGGCTCCATCACCTCGCGGATCACCTTCAATCCCGCTTTTGCCAATACTGCTGCTCCATTTTCCACTGCCAACGTAGCGTTGCTCATGCTCTGCTTCGTCAATTCAGAAATCTGCTCCGGAGCGTAATACGGATACTCGCCCACAAGCACGGGCAACTCCGGGCTCGCGATTACCTTAAATTCGCTGCCTGCTGGCCATGGTCGGTCCGCCACCGCATTCATCGCCGCCAACGCGTGCTCTGACCCATCTGTTGGTATCAGCACGCGCATCCCCCCAGCACCCTCTCGAACATTCCGCACGATTTCCACGGAACATGACGCGTGTCGCAGCACCGCTTGCGCTGTACTTCCCATCAACAACCGCCCCACTGTCCCACGACCATGCGATCCCATCATCACCAGGTCCGCTCGCCATTCCGTCGCGACGCGGGGAATCGCGTGTCGCGGATTGTCCAGAATCACATTGGGACTTACCTTCCAACCCGCTTCCATCAACGGTTTCGCCATCTCCTCCAGTAATTTCTCCGTACTCTGCTTGGCTTCCTCCAACCTCTGCACCTTTGGAAAAAAATACGGATCGACCACCGTCACCACGTTAAACTCTGAACCCGCTGGCCACGGCCGCCGCACTACTTCGCGCATTACGGCATCAGAAGAGCTCGACCCATCCACTGCCACTAAGATTCTCATTCAGCTCTCCTTCGTCTTGCTCCAGGTCGCCTGCATTCCGGCGAGCTGCGGGGACACCCCTCGTCACGTACTCTACTCCCATGCGAATTTATTTGCCGTCTCTAATCACAACGACCATGGGGAAGGCGATTACCGAGCAGGGAGACGGCGTGGGGCCCGAAGAGGAACGTGAGCAGGACTGAGCCGTCGCGTGAAAAAAGCCCCACGCCACACTAGTCCGCCCTTATCCATTGCACTATGGTCTCCATTTCTTGACCTCTAACCTCTCTGTCTTCAATCCGGCCATTTGCTCCTCAGCTCCTCCTGCGTCATTCCTCGCTTTCCTGCGCCTTCGTACTCACCGGGTTTGTGCATCGGTCTCTCCTCAGGCACAATTTCTCTGGCTTCCCCATGCCTCCCTTTAAAACTCTTAACATTGAAGCCGGTCTTCCCACCGTCGACGAAGCGCGCCAACTCCTACTTACTGAACTGCGCCAAGCCAAACAGTCGGGTGTCCTCGCTGTGAAAATAATTCACGGTTACGGCTGAACAGGAAAGGGAGGCGCTTTACGCGGTGCCCTCCGTTCTTCGCTGCTTCGCCGCAAGAAGGAAGGTCTCGTCACCTGTGTCATTTTTGGGGAAAAATGGAGTGTCTTCGAAGAGGACGCCGGCTACGCCATCGACCATTGCCCGGAACTCCGTCACGACCGTGATCTCGGCCGCGGCAATGAAGGCATCACCTTGGTCCTGTTCGTCTAGCAACCAGTAATTCCGTGTAGAATTTCGCTAGCCTCGGAGGGCTTCCATCCCATGGCCACTACTTCCTCCCCGCTCGCCAACAAGCGCTTCTCCGCGCGCCGTGTTCTTCTCGGCCTCGTTGCGTTACTTGTTCTTTTTTATCTCGCGGACGCGGCTTGGTACCAGCTCCGTGTTTTCGTTCCAAAACTTGGCCCCACCACAAGCTCCGTCCATCGCATTCGCCTCTACGCCATCGCCTCCAAGGGCAACAAGGTCGAATATGAGATCGACGCGGTGAAACCGGAAGAAGACCTCCCCTGCAGCCGCTCCGTCTTTCCTCACGGCGGCAATCTCCCCTGCTGGTACCTTGTCCGCCACGCCAAAGATCCCATTCCCATGTAGATCTGTAGTTCGCCGCTCTTTTACGGAGCCGCCGGCACTTTCCGCGCAGGTTTGTGTCGGCGCCCCGCTCCCTCCGCTGACGGGCTACGGAAGACCTCCGGTGGTCGGCTCGGACACTTTTCCCGATCCGCCTAAAGCGCTAGCGAATGAGAATGCTTTTTTCCCGGCGCCCGGGGTAATGAACGGTGTCAACGCCGCTACCGCGGAAGTCGCCCCGTTGTACACCGCAGTTAGTCCATCCGTTTGTTCGTAGGTCAGGTTATCCGCGGGAAACAGGTTGATTCCCGCGAACACGGTGTTGCCTGGCGAGATTCCCGGTATCGCCCGCGCCAGCGTCCGGTGCTCGCTTTCCACGCCTTGGATCGCCGATGCGACTTGCGCGAAATATGCCAGCTCGGAATGCTGGTATCGCTTGCCGCTCGGATCCTTCTGCTCCCGTTCGTACGGTTCAATCTGCGCCGCCATCAGGCTGAATTCGTGAACCGCGGTCAAATACGCCCCAACGAATGCGTTTTCCAGCGCGATCAGGATTGGCAGAAAATTGCTCAGATTGTCGAACGTTCCCGTTGGGAAATAAAACGTCTGCACGGGGTCTTTCGCTGCGCTCGTCCCCCCTGTAAGACTCCGCAAAAGATTCGCATGCGCGATCTCCGCCGATAACGCTCCTTGCAGATATCCCACGTTCGCCAAGCTGGCGGGATTACTCAACGACCCGCTCGGCCCTGCCAGATTCGCATCCTCGATCACTCCGCCGACCAGCGAGTTGTAGTACATCGTCGTCGCCAGATCCTCGGCGATCAGCGCTGCCGTGAATATTTGTTGCGCCGTGTCAGAGTTCCTGTCATCTCGGTCGCCTCTCCAGTCGTCGCCGTCCCGCAGCGTCCGCGCGCCCGCATCCGTTCCCGCTAACAATCCCAGTCCCGTGAAGCCCGCTACCGCCAAGCTCGTCTTCTGCAAAAAATCCCGCCGCCCTCGATCTTCGTTCAATCGTTCTTCCTGCTTTGCATTTCCGTTCATGTTCCCCCCTCTTTCTCTTCGAACACACACATCCCCTTCAGCGGATCGCTTACATTCTCGGGCGGACTTATTTCGAAATTCGCGGGGAATCCAATCGGCTTCTCCCGCGCGATCGACGGAGTGGAACAGTGCTGTTCCACCTCAAGTACGCGCCCACTTCATTTTTGGATTTAGGAATTCTTCAGATTTGTGAACGAAGAGAGGATCGCAATCGCGCGAGCCTCACATGGCTCCCAACAGCACCTTCGGCCCCGTCGGCCGCGGCATCCCGCCCACCGGTTCCACCGTCACGGCAAATGCCTTTGCCTGCGTATTCGCGGCAACTTCCGCCGTCCACATGTTGCCCCAGGCATTCCCGCCCGGTCCAATCAAACCCGCGCTGATCGGGGCGCCATTCGCGGGCACCAGCCACATTTGATAGCTCTTGCTCGCCGGCAATTCCGGCAGCTCGGCTGTATACAACACGATCCCTTCCTTCGCGTTGAACTTCACAAGCCCGCCGCTCTTCGCTGCGTCTCCCACTCCCGCCAATTTCACCGTCACTGTATCCGGCGCTGCCAGCACTCCCACCAGTTTCTCGATTCGTTCGCGATCGTGAATCAGCGCTTCCGCGGCCTTATGCTCCCTATCCAATTCCGCTGTGATTCGGCGGTTCTGCCACGACAACGCAAAGCTGACCACTGCCAGCGCCACCGCCACTGGAACCAGCACCCACTTCCACCACACGCCGCTCGTCTCCGGCACCTGCCGCCTGACTTCGCTCCTGCTGGCGCCAGCCAGTTCCGCGGGCCACGCGTTTCGCCGTTCTGCTTCCCGGTTGGCCCGCACTCGCGCCATCAATTCCGCTTTCACGGTTCCCGCGGGCTGCTCTTGTTTCGCCGTAAATGCCAGCAAAGCCGCACTGCCGCGCGCTTGCGCCAGTTGTGCCGCGCATTCTTCGCACCCTGACAGGTGCGCTCGCACCGCTGCCGCTTCGTCCTCCGGCATTGCGCCCAGGGCGAACAGTTCCAGTTCTTCCCAGCGAATGTGCTCTGCGTTACTCAACGAAACACCTTCTTCAACGTCTCCATCGCACTCCGAATCCGCGTCTTCACCGTTCCCAGCGGTTCGCCCGTCTTTCTTGCGATCTCCGTGTGCGACATGCCTTCAAAATACGCACACTCCAACGCTTCCCGCTGGTTCTCCGGCAGGCTCCCCATCACGTTCCGCACTTTATCCAGAAGTAGCTTCTGTGTCGCGTGTGACTCCATGTTCAGGTTGAGCGACACGCTGTTCTCGTCCAGCTCTTCGCTGATCCCGCTTTTCTGCCGTAACTTCGAAATCGCCCGGTGGCGCGCCGCCACCAACAGCCATCCCGCCAGCGATCCTTTTGCCGGATCAAATCTTTCTGCCGTGCGCCACACCTGAAAGAACAAGTCCTGCAGGATCTCTTCCGCCGCGCCGGTATCCCGCAAGATCCGTTTCGCTTCCGAAAACACCAATCCGCTGTATCGGTCGTATAGCGCGGACAGTGCCTCTTCATCCCTCTGCCCTATGCGCGCCAGCAACGACCAATCCGTCGTGGCTTCTCCCCGTGTGCCTTGCGGCGTCACAGCCTTTCGGTCCCGCTCATTTCCTCCTCATAGTACGCTATGTTCCCCTCTTCGGATTGCCTCCCCCATTTCTTCCACTTACTTCTTCGACGGTCGCCTCGGCCTTTGTTTCTTCGATATCGACTTGATCACCAACCGCCGTTTTTGCTTGGCATCGATCGGCACCTTCGCTCGATGCAGCGCCACGTTGATCAATTCCAAGATTTCCGGATCGTCCAGCGTCTCGGCCGATTCCAGCCGGATCCTTCGCACCCGATTCGCGTTGCCTTCCAAGCGCCCCGTAGGGTCCGGCAATCCCTTCCCTTGCAGGAAAAACAAATTTACGTAATTCGGATACAGCGCGATGGAAAATACCGCTTCTGATGGCCGATCGCCCGGCACGAAACCAATCGCCAGCGCATTGTAGTTGTCGTATACCATCTCTACCGCCCCCGGCACCAACTTCCGCATCTTTCCCAATGCTTTCCTAGCCACGGTTGCGACCGCCGGTTCGTATCTCGCCATGATCTTTTCAAGTTGTTGCTGCGGCGTCATCCCTCACCTCCTCGTTTTGCGTTGCTGTATCTTACCCCCGCGCAACCTTGCTCGCCCTCGCTTGTCACCCTGCCGTAATCTCCTCGACTTGTTCCGCGCTCGCCCCGCTGCCAAAATGTCTGTATGTCCATTCCTCAGTGGCTCACTTGGGCGCGACGCCTCCAGGCTATTTCTCAATCGGGCCTCACCTATTGCAAGGACAAGTTCGACATCCACCGCTACCATGAAATCCGCGACATCGCTGCTGAGATGATGGCCGCAGGCGCATCACTCTCCGACCCTGCCCCTCTCGTCGAAATCTTTGCCCAACAATCCGGTTACGCCACTCCCAAAATTGATACACGCGTCGCCGTATTCCAGGACGGCCGCATCCTCCTCGTCCGCGAACTCGAAGACGGCCGCTGGACTCTTCCCGGCGGATGGGCCGATGTCGGCGAGCCGCCTTCCGTCTCCGCCGCACGCGAAACTCGTGAGGAATCTGGCTACGAAGTCCGCATCACCAAACTCGCTGCCGTCTTCGACCGCAACCTCCACGGCCATCCTCCTTACGCCTTCCACGCCTACAAGCTCTTCTTCCTTGCCGAACTCACCGGTGGCGCTCCTCAAGACAGCCACGAAACCGCTGGCGCCCAATTCTTCGCCGAAGATAATCTCCCGCCGCTCTCCCTCTTCCGCGTCACCCCCTCCCAAATCGCTCACCTCTTCGAACACTTCCGCCATCCCGATCTCCCCACCTCCTTCGATTGATCCAAAGTTCTTGAGGTTTCCCGTAGGGACCGCCTTCCGACGCGGTCCGCCGATGCAACCTCACCTCGACATAATCCCGCTTCAAAAATGCTGCACTCACGGGTGGCTCCCAAATCAGTCACGAAACCGCCGGCGCTCGAACAATTCCGCCACCCCGAGCTTCCCACCTCCTCCGATTGATCCAAAATTCTTGCGGTTTCCTGTAGGGACCGCCTTCCGAGGCGGTCCGCCGATGCAACCTCACCTCGACATAATCCCGCTTCACCGATGCTGATCTCACGGGTGGCTCCCAAATCAGTCACGAAACCGCCGGCGCTCGCACACTTCCGCCACCCCGAACCTTCCACCTCCTTCCATTAGCTTCATCTTCAAACTAGTTCTTAGGGGGTCGGAGCTTCAGCTCCGACATTCGCGCTCCGGGGTTTTGGGCTTCAGCCCCTGAGGAATCCGTTCTTCTCCTGCCGCGCTTTCTAACCTAAACTAGCCCGCTAGACGCATCGTTCCTCATCCATTTCTCTCGTGAGGCTCTTCTGTCTCCTTCCTTCGACGTCCTGGTCCTCGGCGCTGGCGCCGCCGGTCTCTTTTGCGCCTTCGAGGCTGGCAAACGTGGCCGCCGTGTCGCGCTCCTCGAACACGCCGACCGCATCGGCAAAAAAATCCTCATCTCCGGCGGAGGCCGCTGCAACTTCACCAACATTCACACCACTCCCGAGAATTTCATCTCCGCCAATCCGCATTTCGCAAAATCCGCCCTCGCCCGTTTCACTCCCAACGATTTTCTCGTTCTCGTCCAGAAACATCGCATCCCCTATCACGAAAAAACGCTCGGCCAGCTCTTCTGCGACCATTCCGCCACGGACATCACCAATCTTCTCGAAACCGAGTGCCGCGCCGCTCACGTCCAGATTTTTCTCAATATGCGCATCACCGAGGTGCAACGCACCACCGAATTCGTTCTGCGCTCGAATTCCACGGAATTCCGCGCTCCCATTCTCGTTGTCGCCACCGGCGGTCTCTCTATCCCCAAAATGGGCGCCACTTCCTTCGGCTACGAACTCGCTCGCCAGTTTGGCCACCAAATCGTCCCCACGCGGCCCGCTCTTGTTCCGCTTGTTTTCAACCGGCCCGATTCTCGCCGCTATGCCGAACTTGCCGGCGTCTCTGCGGAAGTCATCGCCACCGCCGACGACAATTCCTTTCGCGAAAAAATGCTTGTCACGCATCGCGGCCTGAGTGGTCCGGCGATCCTCCAAATCTCCTCCTACTGGGAAAAAGGCCGCCGCATTCATCTCGATCTTGCACCGCAACTTGACGCCACCGCCCCCCTCCGCGCCTCGTCTCATCGCGATCTCGCCGCCACTCGCAAAGTCCTCCAACAATTCCTTCCCAACCGTTTTGCCGAGCGCTGGCTTAAATTCCACGCGCCGCCCAACTATACCAATCCTTCTCTCGCTGCATTCGAAAAGCAGCTGCACAACTGGACGCTCGTTCCTGCGGATACGGAAGGCTACGAAAAAGCCGAAGTCACCGCCGGCGGTGTCGACACCCGCGAACTTTCCAGCAAGTCCATGGAGTCCGCTCTAGTTCCCGGCTTCTTCTTCATCGGCGAAGTCGTCGACGTTACTGGACACCTCGGCGGTTTCAATTTTCAGTGGGCCTGGGCGTCTGCGGCCGCCGCCGCGCGCTCTCTCTAGCCTCGACCGCGCAGAACTCCGCGACAATTCCGCACCCGTCGAAAATTCTCGCCCGACTACAGTGAGTTGTATAGAATCTCTTCTACTTGAGTGGCTTTGTTTTTATCTCGCCATCATACGGAGGATTCATGGTAACTGCTGTCGCTCCCCCGGTTACCGCAAGACGGTATCCCGGTCGCCGTTACGACAATCGTTTCGTTTCTTCCATGATCGTGTTGCTGCTGGCTGCGGTTGTCTTCGGCTTCGCACGCACCTACTATCTCGCCGGCGTTTTCCACGCCCCTCTGCCCAACAAATTAATTCATGTGCACGGCGCCGTCTTCACGTGCTGGATGTTGTTGCTTGTCGTACAAACCTCGTTGGTCAGCGCCCGGCGCGTCGATATTCACCGCAAGCTGGGTCTGGCTGGATTCGGTTTGGCCTGCCTCATGGTCATTCTCGGCGTTCTCGCGGCCACCGACGCGCTCTCGCGTAATTTTGTGCCCCCATTTTTCCCCATGGATGCGGCCACGTTTTATACCGTACCCATGAGTGCCATTCTGATTTTTTCTGTACTCATCTTTTTCGCGTACCGCCTGCGCCAGGATTCCGCCGCGCATAAACGCCTGATTCTCATCGCTACGATCGGAATCCTTGATGCGGCCATTGCACGCTGGCCATTGGCCATCGTCCAGAACCACGTCCTCGCGGACCTCTGCAACTATGCCTTTCTCATCCCTATCGTTCTCTATGACCTGTGGTCCACGGGCAAAGTCCACCGCGCCACCATCTGGGCTGGCCTTTTCGTCATCATCGTCCAGAAGGTTCGCATACCCCTCGGCACCACGGCGCCGTGGCACGCGTTCGCCGCTTGGGCGCAATCGCTCAACATTTAACGCAACGCGTATTGCTACAAAATTGTCGTATTAGTCCCGAAGTTTTTTATTGCGGCAACCCGAGCGGCGTTTCTTTGCGCTTTTCCGATGCGCTCGCGTCCGCGATTGGCTGGATCTGCGCGATCCTCGCCTCCAGATTCGTCTTCGCCTCTTTTGGCGAATTGGGCATTTGCTCGCCCAGAATCACGAACGTTCGTAGCAGTCGCACTCCCGCTACTGCGGAATATCCCGCCGCCACCGCTAGTTTCACTCCTTCGCGATCCGCAGCGAATTCCCTATCGTGCCCGTACCCATCGAGAAACGGATCAACCTCCAGCTTCTCCGCATTCCGCTCCGCATGTGCTGCCAGTCTTTCGCCCACTTTTTGCAGGTACGCGTCAATCTTTCGACTTTGTTCCGTGGGACTGATCCCGTTTTCCACTTCGTATTTCTGCGCCAATATTCTCCCAATCTTCACTTCGTCCGTATCACTCACCGCTGCCGTGGCGTCTTCTTCAATCGCCAACCCGCGCGTCAGCAGGGAACTCGTCCCCACCAGCACGGCCAACATGCAAACGTATCGCAACCGCATGCTTACCCCCGCGCCCGATCTCACTCCTTAGACGCAACCAAATCCTCTGCGATTCTGACTCGATCCACAAACCTCCGTCATTCCGAGCCTGCCTGCGCAGTCAGGCAACGCGAAGAATCTCACTTCGATCTCCGCTAAGCACCGCCTATGCACAACCCAGCTGCCCAACCTTCCCACTTGCGCTATATTCTTCTCCGCCCAACTTTCCAACGCCACCGCGCAGGAGGATTCGCTCAATGTCTCCTATCACCCGCGTCCTTAGAAACCTCGCATTCCTGGTCTTCGCGCCAGCATTCACTACTCCCGCGCAGCAAGTTCCTCCCCAACTCCAGCCCCCAGCAGGAGAGCAGCTCTTCCTCACGGTCCACGCCAAAGGCGACCAGATCTACTCTTGCAGAGCGGATGGCTCCCAGTTCGCTTGGGTCCTGAAGGCTCCCGATGCCGACCTTTTCGACGCCGACGGCAATCTCTTCGGCAAGCATTTTGCCGGCCCCTCTTGGATGGCCAGCGACACCAGCCGCGTCAACGGTAAAGCCGTTGCCAGCGCCCCTTCCCCCGACCCCGATTCCATCCCCTGGCTGCTTGTTCACGTGGTCAGCCATGAAGGCACCGGTGTTCTTGCCCGCGCCACCTCCATCCAGCGCCTGAACACCAAGGCCGGCAGGGCTCCTGCCTCCGGTTGCGATTCGGCCCACGAAAACCAGGAGTTTCGCGCTCCGTACACCGCCGACTACCTCTTCTTCGCGCCCAAAGAATCAACTCAAACCGGCAAATAGCCCTTGCGCCTGCCCCGCTCCCTGACTATCCTTCCTGCCGCTGGTACCATCGGCTACACAATCGGTACCGGAGTTCCATTCCAGCTCCTCCCAGCCGCTGGCAATCTACGGGTCCCAGTCAGACCCAGCTCGTTACAGAAGTGCGAGGTTCCGCAGAGGTTATGGCAAGCCTGCTCGCCAATCTACGCTTGCGCACGAAATTCCTGCTCTCCATGGTGTTGGTAATCGCCGGACTTACCGGCGTGGCCCTCCTGGTGGTTCGGCAGGTCGTGCAGCAGCATGCGCATCAGGAACTAAGCACCAGCGCCCGTAATTCCTTGGCAATGTTCGAAATCTTGCAGCACCAACGCCAGGCCCTGATGTCCCGCAAAGCCGATCTTCTCGCCACCTCCGCTTTCCTTTCCGACGACGACGCGGGCTCGTTCGCTGATTCCACCAACAACCCCCTGGACACGTCGCGCAGCGACCTTATGGTCTTGGCCGACGCCAGCGGCAAAATCCTCTCCCTGCATTCCACTCACTCTGACCTGTCTACGCAGTCCGTCGAGACCCTGTTGCACTCTACTCTGTCCAAGAATCATGCGTCCGACTGGTGGTTTGTCCAGGGGCGTTTGTATCAGGTCGAGCTGCAAACGATTCGCTCGCTCCCCTCTGACGTCCCGGTTCCGTCCTCCACCGTAGTAGTCGGCCAGGAATTTGACGAGCATTCGGTGCGCGACTTAGGCCACCTTCTTTCCAGCGAAGTGGCACTGCGCTACAACGGCCAGGTCGTCGCCAGCACTCTCGACCCCTATCGCCAATCGCTATTTACCACCCAAGTATCCGGCCGTACCTCGCCCGATGAAATTGTCATCGGCTCCGACAAATACTTCGCCAGTTCCGTTTCGCTGACCCCCGATCAGCCCAACGGCGCTAGCCTCGTGGTCTTCCGTTCCGACGCCGAGACCTTGGCCTTCCTTCAGAGCCTCAATCGCGTCCTTCTTCGCATTGGTTTCTTCGCCGTTCTCGCCGGAGCCCTCCTGGCCTTCTTCATTTCCGGTACCTTTACCAAGCCCCTGGCTTCTCTCGTGGACGGCGTCAAAGCCCTCGAGCACGGCGATTTCGAATATCGCCTTCAAATCAATGGTGGCGACGAAGTTGCCACTGTTACTAACGCATTTGACCGCATGCGCCATACCTTGCAACGCAATGAAGCCGAACGCCAGCAGCTGGAAGACCAGCTCCGCCAATCTCAAAAAATGGAAGCACTCGGCCGTTTGGCTGGCGGCGTGGCTCACGACTTCAACAATCTCCTCACCATTATCAAAGGTCACAGCGAACTGCTTCTCGATCGGCTCTGTACCTCCGAACCTTCCTACAAAAGTGGCGAGCAGATCCACAAAGCTGCCGATCGCGCCTCTGCCCTCACGCGCCAGCTCCTCATCTTCAGCCGCCGCCAGATTCTTCAGCCCAAGGTTCTGGACCTCAATGTCCTCATCGCGGACATGGACAAGCTCTTACAGCGACTCATTCGCGAAGACGTCGAATTCACATTTGTTCCCGGCGCCGATTTACGCTGTGTGAAAGCGGACCCGGGCCAAATTGAACAAGTTTTGATGAATCTGACCGTGAACGCCTGCGACGCCATGCCCCACGGCGGCAAACTCACCATCGCCACGCAGAATCTCTTGGTCGATCCCGTTTACGCGCAATCCCGCCCTGGCCTCGTCGCCGGCTCCTATGTTTTGCTTTCCGCCGCGGACACCGGGCACGGTATGGACGCCAAGACCCAGGCCCGCATCTTTGAGCCTTTTTTCACCACCAAGGAAGTGGGCAAAGGCACCGGCCTCGGCCTCTCCACCGTATACGGCATCGTCAAACAAAGTGGTGGCTTCATTTATGTGCACTCGGCTCCGGAGAAGGGAACCTGCTTCGAAATTTTCCTGCCTCAGGTGCAGGAACAGTGCGAACCGCTCACCGCGAGCTCTTTGGTGCTCCCCTCCGCCCGCGAAGCTATCACTGTGTTGGTCGTTGAAGACGACACCGCCGTGCGTGAACTCGCCTGCCGTTTTCTGGATACGGCGGGTTTCCGCGTCGTGGCCGCAAGAGATGGCGTCGAAGCGCTGCGCATCGCTGGAGAACACGGTTCCTCCATCGGAGCCTTACTCACTGACGTCGTAATGCCCAGGATGCGCGGCACGGAACTGGCCGCCCGCCTCAGCGAACTTTTCCCCGATCTCAAAATTATTTTTATGTCCGGTTATCTCGAGCAGATTGAGCAAAGCCCCTCGTTGATGAATAACAGTCTGTTCCTCGAGAAGCCGTTCACCCGCGAGATCATGCTCCGCAAAGTGAATGAAGCGTTTCGTTCCGCCGACCTCGCCCACCTCAAGCGCTAGTCACTCCACATCCTGTCGCACCGTTCTCCCGGCGCTTTTCAATGGTAGTCGGGCAGTTCAATATGATCCGCAAGGTCCCGCCCAACCACCAGATTTGCAATCCATCCAATTCGTAGCAAGTTGAATATCTGGTTTCGCAGAAACATCGAAAACCTCGACTTCGGCGCAAACGACCCCGCGAAGCGCAGTGCTGCTTTTTGCTTCTTGAAAACGAATGGCCCGAACCGTTCCTCATAACGTGAAAACGCCTGCGCATAATTTCCCTGCGCCTGATGCAGCTCGCCGGCCAGTATATACGCCGCCACCATCGCTAAGCTCGTCCCTTGTCCCGCCAGAAGTGACACGCAGAAGGCCGCATCCCCCAGCAGCACAGTCCGCCCTCTCGCCCAGCCTCCAGATTCCGCGCCGATTCGTATCTGGCTCACTCGATCGAAATAGAACGTGCTCGCGGAATCCATCGCCTCCAGAATCTGTGGACACTCCCAGCCGCTCTTGGCGAATCGTTTCCGCAATACCACCTTCTGCGATTGCTCGTCGTTAGCTCCGGTTTCGTCCTCGTCCTTGAACGTGAACAGAAATAACGTCCGGTTCCCGCGCATGGTGAAACGCCCCACCTGTTGCCCAACCTCCGTGTACAGCACATAGATCAACTCGTCTCTCGGCTTGTAGCCCTCTACCTCGAAAGCCGCCACCTTGTAGCCCAGATACTTTTCGAATTGATTTTCCGGTCCGAATGCCAGTTCGCGAATCCGGGAATGCAGTCCATCCGCTCCCACCACCAGGTCGAAGTCCTGTGTGCCGTGTTTTTCGAAGGTCACCTGAACTCGTTGGTCGGACTGGCTGATTCGTTTCACGCTGTCCCCGAAAATGGTCTCCACTCTTCCTTGGATCTGTTCGAATATCAATCCCGCCAGCGTGCCTCGCGGCAGGCTCACAAACCGCCCGTGCGTAATTCCCGCGAAGGCATCCACCGGAAATCCCGCGATCTCTTTTCCCTCGCTGTTCACAACGCGCAATCGTTGTACCTGGTATCCCTCGCGCCGGATCGCCGGCAACAGTCCCATGCGGTCCGCAATCTCAAATCCCGCGCCCCAGAAGTCGATCATGTAGCCGTCGGTACGCAACTCGGGTGCCTTGTCCACTATCGTGATTTCTGCTGTCCTACGACGAGCCAGCCAATAGGCGAGAGTTGGCCCTGCGATTCCTGCTCCTGAAATCAGAATTCTCATATCTCCAGTCGTGCTCCCGCGCTCATCATGGCAAAGCTACCCTTTCATGATTACGAACTCTCCTCTTCCAACGCGTTCGGTGTTTGTACCTAGATGCTGGTGAAGTATGCTGTAGCGCGCCGCGTCTTGCTTCCCAGCTCTGCGGTCCCGAGGGCAAAATGAATCGTCGTAACTTTACCGGCATTTTTCTCCGCGTCTCCGCCGTGTTGATTGTTCCTCTATTCGCCGGCGCCATCCTCTCAGCCCAAGTTACTCCTGCGCCAGACTCTGGCAAACTTCGCACCTACTACATCGCCGCCGAAGAACTCGATTGGAACTACGCCCCATCTGGACGCGACGAAGCCATGGGCCATCCCTTCGATGAACTCGAGAAAGCCTACACCGAACCCGGCCCTCATCACATCGGCAGCGTCTACAAAAAAGCCGTCTACCGCGAATATCAGGACGCTTCTTTCTCCGCGCTCAAGCCCCGTCCTCCTCAGGACGCTTACCTCGGCCTCCTCGGCCCCATCCTCCGCGGCGAAGTCGGTGACACCATCAAAATTGTCTTCAAGAATAAAGCGTCGCGCCCCTACAGCATGCATCCTCACGGCGTCTTCTACGAGAAAGACTCGGAAGGCGCGGACTACAACGATGGCACCTCCGGCAAGGATCGGGAAGATGGTGGCGTTCCTCCCGGTGCCACCCACGTTTATCTCTGGCAGATCCCAGAACGCGCCGGCCCTGGCCCCCAGGATCCCAGCTCCGTCTTCTGGCTCTATCACTCACACACCGAAGAATTGCAGGACGTCGCCTCCGGTCTCTTCGGCGTTATCGTTGTCACCCGGCGCGGCATGGCTCTTCCGGACGGTCGTCCCAGAGACGTCGATCGCGAATTCGTTTCCATGTTCATCACCATCAATGAAAACGAAAGTTGGTATCTCGAAGACAATATTCGCGCCCACACCACCGATCCCAACGGTGTCGACCGCAAACAGATCGTACCCTTCACTCCCGGCGGCATGGCCGGAACCGTCGTCGGCACTGGTTTCGTCGACACCAATCTCAAGTGGTCCATCAACGGCTACATTTTTGGCAATATGCCCATGATGACCATGAGACAAGGCGACCATGTCCGCTGGTATGTCGCCACTCTCGGCGATTTCTTCAACGCTCATACGCCCCATTGGCACGGCAACACCGTGCTCGTTGCCGGGCGGCGCACCGATGTCGTCGTCGTCATTTCTGCTGACATGATTACCGCGGATATGGTCCCGGATGCCCCGGGCATTTGGCTTTACCACTGTCACATCAGCGACCACATGCTTGCCGGCATGGTCGCTCGCTACCAGGTCTTGCCCCGCTAAGTCGCGGGCTAACTCGCCGCAATTTTCTCCAGCAGCGGCAGCAACTCCGACGACAATTCCGATTTCGCGATGCACCACCGCAAACCCGCCAGTTGCGTCAATTTCTCCAAAACCATCGTGTCCTGTGCGCTCATCAGGATCACGGTTGATTCTGGGCACTCCTTCCGAAAACGCGGCGCCAACTCCATGCCGGATGCGCCGGGAATCGACATGTCCAGAAGAATTACTTTCGGCTTGATCTCCCGCGCTTTCCGCACCGCACCGTCGGCGTCGCCGGAATCATGCACGGCGAATTGCCCGTTCTCCTGCAAAAGCGTTCGAATCGCGCCGCGCACGATTTCCGAATCGTCCACCACTAAAATCTGCAATTTCTCAGACAGCATCTCATCCTTTATTCATCTCGGCTGACCAGCCGACGCCGGATTCTACTCAGGTCCTTCAACCGCGCTCCATACAGGAAGTACTGTATGCCCCCTTGTCCAACTTCAGCAAATATTCGAATTCTCTACAGCATGACGAGCTTGCCAGCGTCTCAAAGGGATCTTCTTATTTCGTGCTTCGCTCCGCCTCCCACATCGATTCTCTTCCTCAACGTCCCACTTCTACCGGAGTCCACATACAAGACTCGCCATGGCGCTCTGGCAAACAGCAAACAGAAGATGCTCCGTGGTGGGTCTGGTGGAATCTCCTTAGTCTCGACGCCCCCACTGTCTCTCTCCTTTGGGCGCTGCTCTTCACCCGCTCTGCCGGAATCGTGTTGACGCTGCCTGTCGCCGCCGTTCTGCTGCTCACTGTTTGGACCATTTACGTGGCCGACCGTTTGCTCGATGGTTGGCATCCCAGCGATTCCACAGCACTGCAAACTCGCCATCGTTTCTGCGCCGTCCACACTACGCAACTTCTTTTCCTCGCAGCTTTAGCGGCTGTCGTGGCAGTTTGCCTTACCGCCAAATTCCTTTCGCCCGCACAGATCCGCAGCGGCGCATATCTCGGTGTCTTTGTTGCGCTCTACATGCTCGGCATCCACGCCGGGCGTAGATGGATCTCCCCCTTATTTCCGAAAGAGTTGATCATCGGCCTCCTCTTTGCCGCAGGTACATCTTTGCCCGTTTGGTCGGCGAGCCCGGCCGCATCTTGGAAGGCCCTTTTGCCCGTGACCCTGTTCGCTATGCTCTGTTCCCTCGACTGCCTGTCCATTGAATGTTGGGAGACTTATCTGTCGGGCGACAGTTCGCTTCACATTCCGCGTTTCGTTCTTTGGGCTAGTCCGCGCATTAACCACCTGGCTGCGGTTCTGGCAGCCGCCGCCCTTGTACTTTTTTTCCTGGATTCTGCTCGCGAGCCGTTCGTACCTGTTTTTCTTGCCATCGCTCTCGCTGCCTTGTTGATTCTCACCCTGAATTGTTATAGACAACGTCTTTCACGCCAGGCTTTGCGCGTGCTCGTTGATCTGGCTTTGGTAGTCGCGGCCCTATTCGCTTTATTGCTCCCTTCTTGAGGCCACGTGGAACATCATCCCAGCGCTACCATGAATTGCGACCGGCTCGCCCCTTTCTACGAGTTCCTCGAACGCATTTCCTTTGGTAGGTCCCTGGAACGCTGCCGCGGCGCATTCCTCGAACACGCCAAAGCTTCGCAGCGCGCCATTATCTGTGGGGGAGGCGACGGCCGTTTTCTCACCCAGTTGCTTTCTGTCAATCCTGCCGTCGAAGTGGATTTCGTCGACCTGAGCCCCAAGATGCTCGAACTCGCGGAAATTCGCCTCTCTTCCTTCGACCGTAAGGCTCGCAAGCGCGTTCGATTTTTCGTCGCAGACGTACGTGGTTTCCAGCCTCGCCACGAGGGCTATGATTTGATCGCCACTCATTTTTTCCTCGACTGTTTCACCGACGCGGAACTTATCTCTGTCATTCGCCGCGTCGCCGCCTGGGCGACCCCGAACGCGCAATGGCTCGTTTCGGAATTCCGCTATGCGCAGGAACCCTACCGGCGCGCTTGGACTCACGCCGTAATCTCCTCGCTTTACGCCGCATTTCGATTCACCACCGGACTTCAGGTACGCCACCTGCCGGATTACTCCGCAGGTCTCGCCCGCAGTGGATTTGCTCTCCGTTTCGAAGACATCTCTCTTTACGGTCTCCTTTATTCTGCCATCTGGGTCGTCGCGCCGTCCCACGTTCCCCGCAGCCTGAGGCGATGGCCCGCCGCTTCTCGCCCGCTCGGGCAAAACCCACTACCGTAGCGGATTACTCGGCGGCCTGCTCATCCGGTGTTCACTGTAGATTCTTCTCGCGACATTTCTGCCCATTTTGGCGTTGACCTTATTTCTTTCCCCGTATTTAATTGCCCTCGAGAATCGCCCAAATGCAGGAAAGCGGCCCAGTCGACCTGGAAGTCCACGAATTTGTCCTTAAGGAAATCGATAGCGTGCCTCACCTCGAGGCCTTGCTCCTTCTTTGGAATTCCAGACCCGATCCCTGGCTGGTAGAAGACGTCGCCAAACGCCTCTATCTCAAAACCAGAATCGCCAAAATGCTTCTCCAGGATTTGACGCGGCAGGGCTTCCTCAAAAACTCTCCCGACAACTCCGACCAGTATCGTTATGACAGTGGCTCAGACGCGCGGGATCGTTTGCTGGCCCTTCTCGACAATGACTATCGCCACCACGTGGTTCGCATTTCCACCCTAATTCACTCCAAGGCGTCTTCGGCAGTGCTAGACTTTGCCCGCGCCTTCCGGTTCACCAAGGAGCGCGAATAACATGGCCTCCGCTGTCTATATTCTCGGGTCTCTCACCAGCCTGCTTTGCGCCATTTTGTTATTCCGCGGGTACACCGCCGGCAAACGCAAACTCTTGCTTTGGAGCGCTCTCTGCTTCTCCGGCTTGGCTCTCTCCAATCTTCTTGTCTTCGTCGATCTGGTTCTTCTTCCCGCAACGGACTTATACCTCCTTCGTCTTTCGGTTACCGCCGCTTCCATGATCTTGCTGGTGCTTGGTCTCGTTTGGGAGAGCCGATAATGCGCTTCGTTCCATTTCTTCTCGGCATTATTGCCATGGCTTCTTTCACTTCCGCGGTCTTCTTCTTGAAATTCTGGAAAGTCACCCGCGACACCTTATTCCTCGCGTTTGCAGCTTTCTTTCTGATTGACACCATCACCCGCGCCGCCCTGCTCTTTTTCGCTCATCCCAATGAGGGCAACACCCTCATTTACGGTATTCGCCTCGTGGCGCTCATCCTGATCCTCGTTGCCATTCTCAAGAAAAACTACCGCCGCAGCTCCTGAACCTCCCGCATTCTTGCCGGGAATTTTCCGAACCGCCGATAATCTTGCCGCTCCTTTTGTACCTGCTCCTGCCTTCGCTCGCGTCATTCTTAGTAGTACTTCGCTGTTTTCTGTTTCGCGGAGCGCATCATGTGGCCGCGGTCGGGCCGCTCGATCCGTGGGGTTAACCTATGTCTCTCAACGCACGCCTAAGCCTCTGCATCGTTGCCCTTCTCCTATCCGTTGGCGTCGCCTGTGCCCAACAGCCGAATCCTTCATCTCACCCGTCGCCCGATTTTATTTATCTCGATGTAGTCGTCACTCCCAAGAATGGCTCGCCCGTCAGCGGTCTTCAGGCGCAGGATTTCACCCTGCTGGACAACAAAGTCCCCGTACCCATTAACTCTTTTCAAGCCGTCGCCGCAGCCCAGCCCGCCGTTGAATGCATCGTCGTGATTGATGACGTCAACACCGGTCTTGAGAACGTCGCCTACGAACGCTCCGAAATCGATAAATTCTTGCTCGCCGATGGCGGCCATCTCGCCTTCCCTGCGGCTCTGGCCTTCCTCACCGATTCCGGCATTCAGCTTCAGGATGGCTTCTCTAAAGATGGCAAGGTGCTGAGCGCTTCCTTGCATCAGCACTCCACCGGCTTGCACACCATCAGTCGTGCCTCCGGCATCTATGGCGCTGTCGAGCGCTTCCAGATTTCTCTCGATTCGCTGCTGGCCTTGGCCAATCGTGAAGCTTCCCGTCCGGGCCGCAAATTCATTCTCTGGATTTCTCCCGGCTGGCCGCTGCTCTCCGGCCCTGGCGTCGAGCAGCAAATGGACGACAAACAACGCCGCCAAATCTTTTCGGACGTGGTTCAGCTCTCCACGCTCCTCCGCCAGGGCCGCGTGACGCTCTACAGCATCGATCCGTTAGGCACTTCCGATTTCGCCGGTCGCGCCTTCTATTGGCAGAGTTACGTCAAAGGCGTTAAAGGTCCGAATCAGGCGGATTGGGGCGATGTCGCCCTGCAAGTCCTCGCCGTTCAAAGCGGTGGTCTCGCTCTCAATATCAGCAATGACATCTACGCCGCCCTGAAAAAATGTACCGAGGACGCCCAGTCCTACTACGAACTCTCATTTGCTCCGCCTCTCGAGCACAAGCCTTCCGAATACCACCAGCTCGAGATTCGTATCGATAAGTCCGGTCTGACTGCTCGCACGCGCCTCGGTTATTATTCGCAACCTTAGAAGCGCGATCGGCACCCCGGGGAAGCGCTCCCGCCTGCCTGAAAATTCCTCGCCCATTTTATCCACCGATAGTAGTAGAATGCCTGCAAAACCCCATGACCAACCCCAAATCGAAACAGCCCTGTCGCTGCACTCACGCTAAATCGATTCATCGCTTGCAACGAGACAAAAAAGGCCAACTTCGCCACCCTTGCTATTTCCCCGACTGCAAGTGTGCCGATTACGAGTCTGTCCCAAAGTAACGACCGCTTCCTCCCTCTTTACTGGTAAGTACCGTACTGGTGTGTTATACTTGTCCTATGTCGGGACGCCGCGATGATTCTCACGCTTCTCCCCTTTGCCGTTTTCAATTTTCCGACGGACGCCGCTGCCGCCTGCCCGCCAAGCCGAAGTTCCATGGCCTATGCCACCAACACGGTACCTTTCGCGCCCGCGCCTCCCGCCAGGATAACTTTCTGCGCGAAATCACTCGTCTCACCCGCGGCTCCGTTCGTGAGCAGGATTTTGCTCGCGTGAATTCCCTCGTCTCCCGTGCCGCCTCCGAGCAGCGCATCTCCTATGAAAGCGCCGCCATGCTTCTCCGGATCGCCGGCATTACTCGGCAGTCCCACCGTTATGCGCAACTCGATGATTTCAAGTTCGCTCGCGGTCCGGCCTGGAATGCCGTACGTCACTTGCTCGACGCCGAGGACTCCACGGAGGGGCCTGCCTAAATTGTGAGCATCCATAACCCTTTTATTTCCCACACATCGCCGGTATTTCCCTACAGCCGCCTTCTCATGAGTAACTTAGCGGGATGGGTGGGGGGTAGGAGCCAGTTATTGTTAATCTGCATGTCGCAGCACTCCCGCTCCATGACTCGCTTCCCATTGCGCTCGTTGCCCCTCAGTGCCACAATCACTTTCGGGCGCATTCGCGTCTAGCGCCGGTTGGAAACACTTCCGCTCCCTCCGGTGTCTAATACCTAGAGCGGACAAAGGTTGGGTCTGCCAGCCCAACCTCGAGAAAGGCCAGTTCGCCCACCGTACGTATCGCAGGCGAACAAGTCCGTCGTAGCCGGTTTTCGGCGTGGGCGGAGAAAGGCAAACCGTGTCCGATTGGGCCAGCGCCCTCTCGTGGGGCAGGGATGAAGCCGAACTTGTCACCGAACTGCAAGCCGGTTCGGAGACTGCCTTCGACTGGCTCGTCAATCATTACCACGGTCCTGTCTATAACCTGATCCTCGGCATGTTGGGCGATACCGCCGATTCCGCCGACGCCGCTCAGGAAGTTTTCTTGAAAGCCTTCAAGGGCATTCGTCATTTTCGTCAAGGCAGCTCGTTGAAGACTTGGCTTTATCGCATCGCGATCCGGGAAGCTCTCAATCATCGCCGCTGGTTCAAGCGCCATCTGCAGAAGAACGTCTCCATCGACGCCGACCCGGAAGACGGATTTGCGCAAATTGACGTCGAGGATCTCGGCGCCACGCCTTTCGATCAGCTCGCTACCCAGGAAATCCAGGTAGCCGTGCAAGACGCGCTGCAACTCGTCCCCGACGTTTTTCGCAGCGCGGTCATCCTGCGCGATCTCGAAGGTCTGAGCTACGAAGAAGTCGCGGAAGTGCTGGAAGTCAGCGTGGGCACCGTCAAATCCCGCATCCTTCGCGGGCGCCGCGCACTCAAAGAATTGCTGGAGCCGCTGTTGGGCGAGCGCCACTCCAGAATACAAAGGGCCCCCGTCGCGGCAGTGCGCGAACCGTCGACCGCCAGATCTGCCTTCGATTCGCAAATCGGTTTGCATCTGGCCTATGTCCGGGCCAACACCGGGGCCGATGAAGAATTGCGTCCAGATCGGACGCGAGAGGACCTGTCATGAGTTGCAAGAATGTTCGATCTCGCCTTGCAGGGTATCTCGACGATGCTCTCGTAAACGCTCCCGATCCTCAGGAGCATCGCCGCATTAGTCAGCATCTCGATCTTTGCGAAGGTTGTCGGGAAGAGTTGCAGCGCTATCGCCGCTTGTCGGTTCTCCTTTCCCGTGTGCCTCGCGCTTTGCCCCCGGCCGACCTTGCGGTTCGCATTAAGGTGGCTGCCGCCCAGGCTCAGGAATCTCAGGGCTGGGATCGCCGCTGGCAGCGCATCAAAGATCGCGCGGAAATCCTGCTCGACAACGTGTTTCGTCCGCTTACCGTTCCCGCCACCGGCGGCCTGTTTTCGGCCTTCATTATCTTTGTCTTCGTTCTGCACATGATCGCGCCGGGTATGACCGTTCAAGCGGACCCCAACGATATTCCCACCGGCCTGCTGCAGCCTGCCGAACTCATTTCGCTCTCTGATTTTCCCGTGGCGGTTCTCGCGGAAATGCAGCATCCCGATGTCGAGCTGCAGAAAGACCTTCTCGTCGATGTCACTGTGGATGCGAATGGCCAGATGATCACCTACCACATCATCTCCGGTTCAGATTCCCCGGATGTTCGCCATCATCTCGATCAAATGTTGATCTTCTCTCGCTTCCGTCCGATGCTCAGCTTCGGTCGCCCCATTGCCGGTGGCCATGTTGTCCTGAGCTTCAGCGCCGTTCACGTTCGCGGCTAACCTCTTGCCCTGTACGTCGGGCCGGTTTCTTCCACACACTGCGCTCCGAATTTTTGCGCACCTTTTTTCTGCTCTCCGTGTTCAATGGAAGCAGGAGCTTCTTGTGCTTACCGCTTTCCGTTTCGCTATTTCAATCGCTCTGCTCGCGCTTTTCTTAGCGCCAATCAGCCTCGTCGCTCATCCACAATCCAGCGTTGCAGACAAAACTCTGCTCGATGCCGCAAATCACGACCGCGTTTCCCGAGGCTTGCATCCTCTGCGATGGGATTCCGCTCTCGCCGCCGCCGCTCACCAACATGCGTTGCGCATGGCGCAAGCCAATCAGCTCTCTCACCAGTTTCCCGGCGAGCCTCCCGTTCAGGATCGCGCTCGCCAGGCTGGCGCGCGTTTCAGCGTCATCGCCGAAAACGTCGCGCAAGGTCCCAGCGTCGCTGGTCTGCACACGCAATGGATGAATTCTGCTCCCCATCGCGCCAATCTCTTGGACCCCGAGCTCAACGCCGTCGGCATCTCCGTCGTCCAGTCTGGCAACATCTTCTTCGCCGTCGAAGATTTCTCCGCCTCCGTTCCCACGCTCTCCCTCGATGAGCAGGAAAAGGAAGTCGCCGCGCAACTCACTAAGCGCGACCATAATTTCCAGGTAACTACTGGCTCTCCCGACGCCCGCAAGACCTGCGAGCTCGATCGCTCCTTCGCCGGCCCCAAACCAGGCGCCATCCTCCGCTACGAATTGTCCGATCTCTCCATCCTCCCCGACGACGTCGAGAAGAACCTCGCATCCGGCAAATACCACTCCGCCGCCGTAGGCGCCTGCGCTCCGGCTCATCCCTCCGAATTCGCCCAATTCCGCATCGCCATCCTCTTCTTCTTGTAGCGCAGGGCGAGTCTTCGAGCCCTGCGGCCTTCTGCCGCCAAACAAGCCTTTGTCATCCAGAGCGAAGCGAAGGATCCGCTTTTCGTAATACCAGAATCGGACGTAGCATGCTCGCGTCCTAACCCCTTGTTCTTTGGGTTTTCATTCTTGCCCGGTGTCGTCATTCCGAACGCAGTGAGGAATCTCTCTTCGATTGCGCTAATTTCCACCTTGCCTTTTCCCCAAGACCCGCTACACTAATCTCCATGAATTTCACGGCCTACTCCTATTCGTGGCGATTTACGTACCGCACCGACTACACGCGAGGGGCCGCCGTCTAAGCAAGTCGCATTCACCGATATTCGGCCCACTCGCAGAGAGTGGGCTTTTTTATTTTGTGCCCGCTCGTCTCCCGGGAAGGGAAGAAGGAAAAGGACATGATCATCTCCATGAAGCTGCACGCAACCCGCGAGGAAATCGACGAAGTTTGCGGCATCGTCCGCAACTACGGCTA
The DNA here is from genome assembly GCA_963759275.1 of Candidatus Acidiferrales bacterium. Classification (GTDB taxonomy): domain Bacteria; phylum Acidobacteriota; class Terriglobia; order Acidiferrales; family UBA7541; genus Acidiferrum. Next base: position 582,098 of record CAVWYZ010000014.1, read on the forward strand.
CAAGGTTCACTCCATCGAAGGCGAAGAGCGCGTCGTCATCGGCGTTGTCGGCGTCGGCGACGTCACGCCCTGCCTCGAATCCGTCGAATCATTGCCGCAAGTCGAAAACGTCATGCGCATCAGCGCACCCTACAAGTTCGTCAGCAAGGAATTTCGCAAGGGTAAAACGCGCATCAAGGTGAACGGCACGGAAATTGGCGGCGACGAATTCGTCGTCATCGCCGGCCCCTGCTCCGTCGAAAGCGAAGACCAGATCATGCGCTCTGCCGAAGCGGTCGCCAAAGCCGGCGCCAAGCTCCTTCGCGGCGGCGCCTTCAAGCCCCGCACTTCTCCCTACGATTTCCAGGGCATGGAAGAAGAAGGCCTCAAGCTCCTCCAGAAAGCCAAGAAAGCCACCGGCCTCGCTATCGTCACCGAAGTGATGGGCGATCGTGACGTCGATCTGGTCGCGCATTATGCCGACGTCATGCAGGTCGGCGCGCGCAACATGCAGAATTTCATGCTCCTCAAAGCCCTTGGCAAATGCGGCAAACCCGTTCTTCTCAAACGCGGCCTCAGCAGCACCGTCAAGGAACTGCTCATGAGCGCCGAGTACATCACCGCGCATGGCAATCCCGACGTGATCCTCTGCGAGCGCGGCATTCGCACCTTCGAAACCGCCACCCGCAACACCTGCGACATTTCCGCTATTCCCGTGCTCAACGAGCTCACCCACTTGCCCGTGATCCTCGATCCCAGCCACGCCACCGGCAAGCGCAGCCTCGTCCCCGCCCTAGCCCGCGCCGGAGTAGCCATCGGTGCCGACGGCCTGATCATCGAAGCGCATCCCGCCCCCGAAAAAGCCATCAGCGACGGCGCCCAATCCCTCGAACTAACCCAGTTCGCCCGCATGATGGATGAACTACAGCCGTACATAGCCCTCTGGAAACAATCCCGCACCAAACAACTAGCCGCCGCCACCGCCACCTAACTCCTGCTCGAATCTCCTCGTAGGGACCGCCTTCCGAGGCGGTCCGCCAACAAAGCCACATCTCCCTACCCGCCATTCTTCTCCCAACTAAAATCACGAGAGCGGACCTTCGCTCTTTATTACTCTTGGGATACGTCCGTCAGTGATATCCTTACGTGCGATGCTCGAAATTCCCAAACGCCCAAAAGGTGCGCCACCCGCCATGAAGGTAATAGCAGAGGCACAAGCGGTCGAGAAATATAAGAGGCTCATAGCTGAAATGATGTTGGCAGACGAGTATCGGGAGAGCGAGTTCCGTTCTGACTGGATAGTTCGGCGCGGCTGGAGAGTGGTGCCAGTCGAAGATGGTAATCATTTCCGGCCCTGGGAAATTGACAGGATCGTTCCGGCCTTACTCAAGGCTGGATACCATGAGTGCGTTGCGGTTGCCACAGAGCCACTGGGTCCTTTTCCATCATGCTTTCATCTCGCGATGACCCCAGATGACTTTCGTGCGTTCAATAGCGAATGCGGGCTGCTGCGTTTCCTGCTCACGGAGGAAACAAGGTCGTGGGCCATCTCCTGCAACGAGTTGTACAACCTGTTCGCCGGTGAACAATCCCGCGTGGAAGCAATGCTCGGCATGCCCATTGAAGAAGCTCGAAAGAGATTCTTGGCGTTCGCAGAACCGCTGGCGTTAGGGAATCCAGAGTATCCGATGCTCAAAGTAGCACAGCGCTACGCCACCTTGTGAGGATGGGTTGGCTATGATACTCAACGAACTAAAGTGGGGCGGGTGGGCCACAGATCGAGCGCTGAGACGATTTTGGGTGCCGCACCCTTTGAGTTTGGTTCCTAAAGGGTGCGGGTTTAGAGTCAACGTCATGCTCGCCGCACAAACAACCGGCACCTATGTCGATGACCGCTACGGCAATCGTTGGGCAGCAGAACCCAGGCTGATTAGATGACGCCGTCGGCTCCTAGCTCCGAGTAAACTTGGTTGCGCTAAACGACCGAGGCTCGGAAGAAAGGAGCCGAGCAACGTTGATTATAGGATGTGATTTTCCCACGCGCTACCAGCAGATCGCCATGGATTTTCCGGAAACCACAACGCCGCACCGCGATCTTCTCCTAAGTTTTCCTTGACTCATCGAGTACCATATGTTTATATACACATATGTGTAATCTGCGCGATCCCATTTCGGGTCGCCTGACAGTTCTTTGATAATTTTACGGCCCGGAAAAGCTAACCCCCTTTAGAATCACCACCTACGGGAAATGCGCCAATAACCACCTTTAGAATCACCACTTAGCGAAAAAGGAGGTGGGGATAGGGTACTACATGGTTACGTCATCCATCACATCATGTCGGCGCGCCGACATTTCGGAGTGCGGCAGCCTTGCTGCCGCTTTTACGGTTGGAACCACCCCACCACGCCCACGTTTGCACCATCCCTCCAAAAAGAGCGAAGCCCGGGATTTCGCCCGGGCTTCGTCTGGTTCAGGGTTCCGAAGGTTGCGCCAGGGATTACACGCCGCCTCCGGTGGTGGGTTGGTTTAGGAAGGATGTACGGGGTCAGGCACAACGTGGTGTACAGCGGGGAAATGCGTCGGTGCGCCCGTAGCCAGCGCACGACTTAAAAGTTTGCGCAAAAATGCGCGTTGTGAAGGAGGCCGGTGCTTCAGTTGCGTCAGAATGCGGCGAAAATCGTCCGTCGACAGCCCTTGCGCATTCCGCTTCTGGAACCCGTCCGGAGCCGGCAGATACAAGCAATCGGTTTGAGGCATCACAATTACCTTCGACATCGCTGCTCCCACCGCGGCCCAATTTCAGATTCCGCCGCGGTTCCGTTCGCACTGGAAATCGCTGAATAACACACGGCACTTTGCCGCAGCGCGCCAGAAACGACAATGCACCGCGGGTGAACATCAGGTACACCCGAGGTGAACTTTTTCCGGCTATAACCTAATGAAAATAGGAAAGATAATGACCGGAGGCCCGAGTAGGAACAACTGCGGCCGTGGCGTTTTTGGCTATCGCGTGTCCCGACACATCATTCGTAGCGCAGCGCGATGATCGGATCCACGTTCGCGGCACGCCGCGCTGGAAGAAATCCCGCTAAGGCGGCAACACCGATTAGCAACACTGCGGCGAGCGCAATGGCCACTGGATCCGCGAAACCGACGCCGAACACCATGCTGCGCACCAAATGCGTTCCCAACAGCGCCACGGGCAAACCCAGCGCGATACCAACCACAACCAACAAGAGCGTTTCTCGCAGAATGTTCCAGCGAATCGTTCCCGGCTCCGCGCCCAACGCCAGACGGATTCCAATTTCACGCGTACGGCGAGCCACGGCGTACGCCATAACGCCGTACAAACCAATTGCGGCAAGTAGTGCGGCCAGCAAGCCGAACGCTTCCGACAGTTGTTCGATAAATCGATCCGTCTGCAGCGAATTGTCCACCAAACCGCTCATCGTGTTGATCTCGATGGGCGGAATCGTGGCGCTGGTAGTTTGCACCGCTTGCCGGATGGAAGCGCTCACCGCGGAAGGCTCGGCAAGCGTGCGCACCTCGAACACGGCGCCGTCCTCATCCCACATCGGATGGAACAATGGAGCGTAAAGCCGCGCGACATCCTTTTCCCGCAAGCTGTTGTATTTCACGTCAGAAACCACTCCCACAACTTCTAGATCCGCCGGATTTCCTGAATAGGTGTCACGCACGTGCCTGCCAATCGGATTCGCGTTTGGGAAGAAGTGCTTGGCAAACGTTTCATTGATGACTGCTGCGCGCATTCCGCTGCCGTCGCTAGCGTCAATCTCCCGGCCCATCAGGATGGGAATTCCCACGGTGGAGAAATAGTTTGGTCCGATGTGATCCATGCGCGAGTTCATATGCTCGCCTGGTTTCGGGACGTACCCCTCGACGTCAATGGGATCGCCCGATTCAGAACCAGAAAAGAGACCATTTTCCGAGACAGTGACTCCCCGCAAACCCGAGATCGCACCGAGATTCGCCAGCAGTTGCTGATACAACTGCACGGCCGCTGGCCCTTTGTAACCAGCACCGGCGGCGTCCACGCGAAAGAGCAGCAGGTTTTCGCGGTTGTAGCCCAGATTCACTTGGCTGAGGCGCACCAGACTCCGCACAAACAGTCCGGCGGCCACCAGCAGAATCAACGACACCGAGACTTGTGCGACCACCAGCAGCTTGGCCATGGAAAACCGTACAGGTATCGACTCGGTTTTGATTTGCTGCGAAGTGGATTTCAGCGCCGGAGTCAAATCAAACCGCGTCAGCTGAATCGCCGGCACCAGTCCAAACAGAATTGCGGTGAGCACCGTCACTCCCGCCGTAAATGCCAACACCTTCCAATCTGGATGCAGATCCAAGCGAACGGCGGCCTTGGAACCGCTCACCATGCGTACCAGAAGCGTCTGTGCCCAGAGGGAAACGCCAACGCCAGCGATGGCGCCGAGCACCGCGAGGATCAAACTTTCCGTCAGCAACTGGCGAATCAACCGGGCGCGGCCCGCGCCAATCGCCAGGCGCATCGCGAATTCCTTTTGTCTTGCCGTGCCACGAGCGAGCAGCAAATTGGCCATGTTGGCGCACGCGATCAGCAGCACCAGTCCAACGAGCACCATGAGGAACTTCAGGGGCTGCCCGAACTGCCCACGAAGCGTCGAGGAACCGCGTCCACCGGCTTTCGCGTCGAGTCGTTGGTCGATATCGTGGCCCGCGCCCTTCGGATCGGCGGTCGAGCCCGCCGCCGCTTCGAGACATTGCTGAAAATTCACATTGATCGCAGCCTTGGCTTGAGCAACAGAAACTCCCGGTTTCAAACGCCCAATTACTTGTATCCATTCATATTCGTTCACTAGTCCTTGCGGTGAGGGGCTGAGATAGTCGCGGCCCGGATAAATCGCTTCCTGCATCATCATCGGCACCCAAATGTCGGGCGCCTCGCCGACAGTTTCGCCAAAAAAACCTGGTGGCGCGACACCGATGATCTCGAACGAAATGTTGTGTATCTGTATGGATTTTCCAAGGATTGACGGGCTTAAGCCGAAACGGCGTTCCCAGAACCCATAACTAACGACGGCAATGGGCGCGCCCCCTCGCGCACGATCGGCTTCGGAGTCGAAGGTCCTGCCGGCGGCGGGCTTGACGCCGAGCGTCGAGAAATAAGCTCCGCTAACGAGTTTTACCCGCGCGTCTTGTTTTTGGCCTTCGCTGCCGGCCGAGTCGCCGATTCGGATTTCCCGGGTGGCGAGATCGCTATCGGCGGCGAAGATCCCGGAAAAGACGCTGTTGTGGTCGCGCAAATATTCGAATTCGGAGTAAGCCAACAACGAACGGTCACCTGTCTGGCTGCCGAATTGCGCCCCGTGTTCGTCCGGATCGGTGAGAACTACGAGTTGTTCGGGATGGCTAACAGGGAGAGAGCGCAAAAGCACGGATTCGAGGACGCTGAAGATTGTCGTATTCGCGCCAATGCCTAGGGCAAGCGTGAGAACGGCAATCGCGGCAAAGCCTGGAGATTTGCGCAGCATGCGCAGGCAGTAGCGAAAATCCTGGAACAAGCTGTCCAGGACCTGAGTTCCTCGTGCGTCGCGGCAATCCTCCTTAACCTGATTCATTCCACCGAATGCCAGATGAACACGACGACGCGCTTCGTGCAGAGGTAAGCCTGCTTGTGTGTGCTGGTTCACCAACCGATCGAAGTGAAACTGGAGTTCATCGTCGAGTTCGTTTTCGACGGTGGTGCGCCGGAATATGGACCGCAAACGAAGCAGAAGATCATTGAACATGGGCACACTCCAGCAGCAGTTAATATCCGGGGCTAAGCCGTTTCCAGAACGCGCGCGACGGCCGCAGCCAGTTTCTTCCACTCGCCTTCTTCGACTTCCAGTTGTTTCCGGCCACTCCGCGTGAGCTCGTAATATTTCGCGCGGCGATTATTTTCCGAAGCGCCCCAATGCGCCTTGATCCAACCGCGACGCTCCAGCCGATGAAGCGCGGGATACAACGAGCCTTGCTGAATTTGCAGGACCTTGCTGGACACCTGGTGGATGCGCTCGGAAATGGCCCAACCATGACTCTGGCCGAGCGCGAGGGTGCGCAGGATCAAAAGATCGAGAGTGCCTTGCGGCAGGTCGATGGGTTGCTCGGACATGAGATTTATCGTCCCCTATGACTTCTACAAGAGAGGATAGCAGGTTCTCTTGTAGAAGGGCAAGGGGGCAAAAATCGCCTGAAATCTGCTATATTTTTCACCCAGATTCAGGAATGAGAATGCGTCCCCGCGATACACAGAAATTTGCAGAATTTGCCGTCGATTCCCGTGCTGGAGAACTATTCCGCCGCGGCAAAAAAGTGAAATTGCAGCACCAGCCCATGCAGGTCTTGCTGGCGCTGCTGGAAAAACCCGAACAGATTGTCACCCGTGAAGAGTTGCGCCAGAGAATCTGGCCGGCGGATACCTTCGTCGATTTCGAGCACAGTCTGAATACCGCGATCAAGAAATTGCGTTTGGCGCTCGGCGATCGTGCCACCAATTCCAAATTTGTTGAGACGCTGCCGCGGCGCGGTTATCGCTTTTTGGCAAAGGTACAGGCGAGCGGAGAGAAACCCGGGCTGAACGCCGAGCGAGCCAATCCTCAGGCAGGGAAAGTATTCACGTTACTGGCGGAGGGCGGCACGGAGTGCGTGCTTGCTCCTATCGACGTGAAATCGCTGGACGAATGGCGCAGGCTGGTGGCCCTGAATGATGATGTTGGCGTGTCCATGATGATCACCGAAAAGCGCCTTTTACTTTTGGAAGCTGGGCAGCCTGTGCGGCTGTTGGCCCTCGAAGGCGAGGAAGGCCATTGTGAAGTGCGCGTGTTGGAAGGCGAACACTACGGTAGAACGGCGCTGCTCAACCGGAAATCGCTGAAATTGGCCGACGCGGCAAGGAATTCGTAAACGACACCATGCGCTCGAACTCCAAAAGTTTGCGCATTCGCGCGTTGTCTAGCGATTCGCTGCGGAGGAAGTGTTTGCAGCATTAGCCAGTTTCAAAACCAGAACCTGCCCGTTGGAATGGAAACTTCCGCCCGTTGCTGTTTTCGCTTGTTGCATAGGGTTCTTGGGCAAGAAGTGGGTTACCTCGGCCACCAGGCCGGTGCTGGAAAGTGTCTTCTCCACGTAATCACGCTCCAGATCAATGTCCGGATCGATTTTGTGAGTCAGCCCGTTATTGCGCTGATCCTTCTCGAAGCCGATATCGTGGGTTGCGGCGCCGATCCACAATGTGTGGCCGTCCACGGTAAAAGGCGCCTTCCAGACACGCAAGTGGTTGCGAGAAGCGACTACGGTGATCGGTTCGGCATGTGCCCAACCGTAGTCCTGCGGCCGATCAAACAAATAAAGCGGGCTCATCGGCATAGTCAGATATGATTCCTTGGAAAAACTGGCTAGCGCTCCAGCAAGAACCGTGGCCTTCACGTCGGCATCTACCTTGACCCATCCCGCAGTGGTGAAGACCTTCTTCATTTCGTCTTCGTTGCCGATGATCAGGAAATTCACCATGTCTCCGGGATTGCCTTCTTTATCTCCAATGCGGCGAGGGATTTTAGCGAAGAGGGAATCATCGATTCCCGTGATGGCAGGTACCTGCCGCGCAACTTCGCGGACCACGCTGCCATCAGCCGCATACACGGTGACTTTCACGGTGTAAGAGCCGTCGCCCGTGTCGGATTCAGATTGGTTGATCCCGATGGCGAGTTTGCCATTGATCGGAGCAAGGACATCTTTGCTCGCGCCAATCAAAAACGGTTGCGCAACATCGGCGTCGCCAATTCTGCCGACGAGCGCTCCCCGGCCAGCGTCATTAAACGGAAGAATGCGGATCAGATCCTTGAACCCGCGCGTCAATCCCTCGGGCCCGTTATCGGTCTTTGCGTCGGAATAGCGCAACTTTCCTTCGGCGCTGAAAACCACGCGTTGGCCAGGTTCCAGCGTGATGCCGGTGTCGGTCCAAACCTTGCTGCCCTGCAGCGTGAAATTCTTGGATATAACTTCTTTCGTGGAGGAAGAACTCGTAGCAGACGCCGGCTTTTCGTTCGGCGTCGCGGTGGATTGAGCGCTGAGTCGATCCGGCAGCGTCGCTAGCGCTGCTACAAGCAAACAAGACGTTAGGAGGATCGAGGACTTCGTCGGTTTCATGCAGAATGGTCCTTGCTGGACGGCACAATATTCGTAACAAAACGGAGGATAGCTGGCAAGTCCCGCCCCGCCACCACGCGCCGACCCTCGGTAGAGACAACGGCGGCGCACGTAACCTCATCCATGTAATTAGAGTCGAGCGGAGAGTTTGGTGTCGCCTATGGCGCAAAGTCGAAGCGGAATACGCTTCCTTGACTCATGGCAGGGCCAACGGTACATTGGCTAAAGGGCACGGCAGCGTGATTCCTGAATGTCCGTATCATGCGGTGATACCGCCATCCAAGCCTCATGAACCTGCCAGGCCAGCACGTAGTTCGGGGAACGGTCTCACGTAGCCGATAAGAGATGCCAAGAAAAATCAGCGCAAAGTTTTGTGTGATTTCGCTGTTGCTGGCGGTGTGCGCGAGTTTCACGCGCGCACAAGCGCCCATTCCGAGACCCAAGCCTCAACTCGCGCCGGCTACCGCTGCGACGCTTGACACCAGCGAGGCAATGTTTACGACCATGTGCGCACTGTACGCGGCCGGCTATGAAGGGGACATCAACGCCGACAATTGGGGAACGTATCGAGCGCAAATGCGGGATCGCTTGCGCGCGCAACAAGGACCCGCTGTGGATGCGTTGAAGGAATTTTACCGCGCCCATCAATTCCGCGATCCCGCATCGATGCTATCTCGTTTTGTGTGGTTTGGTCTGGTTTCGGGACCGGCGCCGAAATTCCGTCCCCTGTTGCCGCGAGATCAACTCCCTCCGGATGTTCTGGATCTCGAAGGTTTCAGTGAGATTCTCTCCAACTATTACACGGAGCAAAAGATTGGGCGCATGTACCGCCAAGTGCAGCCGCTCTATGAGCGGGAAATCGAGCGACTGCACGACCCGATTGCCGATATCGTGTTTAAATCCGGTACCTACCTCAGGGCCGTGGTCGACCCGGCCAAGCCTCAGACGTTTACGATCATCGTAGAACCGTTAGTAGGCCGGATTACCAACGTCCGAAACTTTGTGGACCACTACGCGATTATCCTCAGCGGAAATGAGGAAATTCCGACCGATGTCGTACGGCATGCCTATCTGCATTTTTTGCTGGATGGTCTTCCGTTGCAGTACCCGCACGTCATTGCGGTAAAGCGTCCGCTATACGAGATTGCCGCGAAAGCCCCGCGCCTGGAGCCTGAACTGAAGGATGATTTTCCGTCGTGGTTTGGCGAATGTACGGTCAGAGCCGTGGAAGTCAAATTGAAGAAGATGTCGCCGAGCGAGCGGGAAGCGGCGTTGCAAAGCAATGACGCGGACGGATATGTTCTGGTGCGACCGATCTTCATGGGTTTGCCGAACTACGAAAAAGCGGAACCGTCCTTCCGTGGCTATTTCCCGGATCTCATTCGGGAAATCGATATAAAAACGGAGCAAACCCGGGTCGCGGCGATCCATTTCGCTCCTGCCGAGGACACCGCGAAGAAGGAAATGGAAAGCGAGAACTTGGCGCGGGAGCGCGCGCGAGTCACCGCGCTGCCGAGTGATCCGCAAGCGATCGCGGCTCTGACCGATGGAGAAAAGAAGCTGGCCGAGAAGAATCCGCGTGCGGCAGAGGCCTCGTTCAAGAGCGTTTTGGCAAAGTATCCGAATCAGCCGCGCGCTTGGTATGGGTTGGGAATGGTGGCGGTACTGGACCATGATGCAGATCGCGCCAAGGAAGTGTTTGGGAGATTGACGACGGGGCAATACGCGGCATCGCAGGACCCGTTGGTGATGGCGTGGTCGCATGTCTACCTCGCACGAATTTTCCAGGACGAAGGGCAGTTGGATCGAGCAAAGACGGAGTATCAAGCGGTATTGGCAGTTCAGGGAGCTCCCGCACAGGCACAACAGGCGGCGCAAAAGGGACTGGGCGACCTGGATCTGAGAAAGCCGACTGAGCGTCCGTGAAACGAACGCAAAGGAGAAGGAATTATGAACGATAGTCGCAATCCGTGGAGGATGACGGTGGTCTTGGCAGGGTCGTTGCTAGGTTGTGCGTTGGCATTTGGCCAGGCGCCCACCACAACTCCGCCGTCCAGCACACCGGCTCCCAGCCAGCAGGAGACCAAGCCGAACAACCCTCAGGCTGCTCCCCTGACCTTGGAATCCGCGCCCCCGCCTGTCAGCGCGGAAGAAGAAGCTGCCTTCAAGGCCTACAACGAGATCTCGAATGACGATGCTGCAAAGAAAGACCAGGCTGGTGTCGATTTCCTGCAGAAATATCCGCAAAGCCGTTATCGCATTCAGGTCTACGGTTGGCAGGTACGCTATTACTTCAGCAAGGGACAAATCGACAAGATGGAAGTGGCTGCCGACAAAGAACTTGAGTTGTATCCAAACGACGCGCAGACCCTCGCCATTGTCGGTTCTGCTCTGCCGCGGGCGATGAACGCCAGTACGCCAGACCCGCAGAAGCGGCTGGCGAAGGCCGAGCAGTATTCGCAGAAGGCCCTGGACCTAATGCCCACAGTGGCGAAGCCCGACAATATGACCGACGAAGCCTTTACAAAAGGCAAGAACATGACCACGGCGATGGCCTATAGCGGTCTGGGACTCGTGGCGTTCCGTCGCGGGAAATTCGCGGACGCAATCCCCAATTTTGAGAAGGCGGTGCAGATCGACCCGCAGCCCGATCCCGTGAATTTCTATTTACTGGGAATCTGCAACGAAAAGACCTCGCACTTTGATGAAGCAGTAGTGGATTTCACCAAATGCTCGGATATTCCCGGCGGGTTGCAAGCCACCTGCAAGACTAACGTGGACGAGGCGAAAAAGCTTGGCGCGACGCAGTTAAGCGCGCCGAAATAAGCCGGCCGTGCCGCGGCACGGCAGGAGCAGGGACCATGATCCGCGGTGATGATGAACGACTGATGGAAACGCTGGGGTACGCCTTCCGCAACCCCATCTTGCTGGACCGCGCGCTGACGCACAGTTCAGCCGTTCCGGAATTGCGTGCGGCGCGCGGTGAAGACATCGCATTTGCCGGATCGGCAGTGCAAGACAATGAGAGGCTGGAGTTCCTGGGTGACGCTGTTTTGGAGTTGCTGACCAGTGAATTTCTGCTCCGCCATTTTCCGGAATGGACCGAAGGCCAACTCTCCAAAAGCCGGGCGCGTATCGTCAACGCTCATTCGCTGGAAATTGCCGCGCGCGGCCTAGGCTTGGGTGAATATCTCCGGCTGGGACGAGGCGAGGAAAAAACGGGCGGACGCGATAAGCCCGCGCTTCTTGCCGATGCTTTTGAAGCCGTGGTGGCCGCAATTTACCTGGATGGCGGGTTAGTTCCCGCCCGTGAATTATTGAAGAAGACGGTGTTTGTGCAGGCGAGTGAAGATGGCGAGCGCATCTCTGAATCTGACCGCAAGAGCGCCTTACAGGAATTTCTGCAAGGCCGTGGCGGGCAACTGGCGGAGTACCGGCTCGCGGGAGAAAGTGGTCCGGATCATCAGAAAACGTTCATGGTCGAGGTGTGGGTGAAGGGCGAGTGCATGTCTAGCGCCGAGGGCAGCACAAAAAAAGAAGCGGAACAGAAAGCGGCGCGGCGCGCGCTGGAAAAACTGCAGCAGACCGACTCGAAAGCCAAGGAAAAGGAAGAGGTCAGGCCGAATGCCGGATGAGACGTTCCCACCGGAGCACCCCGTCCCCTTGACAGAAGCACCGACCGCGGAGGCTCTCGGGCCATCCGAGGAAGAGCGAGCCGACCGCGAGGCCTATTCGCGTGCCAACCAGACGACTGTTTCCGAATATTTGGAATCATTGCTGGTCACGGTAATTTTGGCGCTGTTCGGAACAAGTTTTGTCGTGCAGGCGTTCAAGATTCCTTCTCAGTCCATGGAACGCACGCTGCTGGTGGGCGATCATTTGCTTGTAAACAAATTCATTTTTGGCGGGCGCGGCGGGTGGTACGACAAACTTCTGCCGTATCGTGAACTTCAGCGGGGCGACATTATCGTTTTCAAGTTTCCATTTCAGGATCATCCGCACTTTGTGAAACGCGTGATTGGTTTGCCTGGGGACCATCTCAAAATCGTGGATCAGCAGGTATATGTGAACGAGAAGCCCTTGAGCGAGCCCTACGCGGTGCACGATCCCGCATCCGGCTACGGCGATCCGTTGAATTACAATTTTCCGCCGGTAGGAAATCAAATGTATTTGTCGTCGCTGCAGCCGGAATGGGCTCGCGATATTCGCAAATACATTCAAGGCGATGAACTGGTGGTGCCGCCGGGAAAATACTTCGCCATGGGCGATAATCGAGACCACAGTCTGGACAGCCGCTATTGGGGATTCGTGGATCGTGATGCCATCATGGGGCGTCCCTTCCTGATCTATTGGTCCATCGATGCCAGCAGCGCGGACTATGGCAACACCACTTTTGGCCAGAGAATCTTGGGCATATTTGACACTTTGATCCATCTTCCCGCGCGCACGCGCTGGAACCGCATGCTTCACACCGTGCACTGAGTTCCTGTGGCGCGGATGTTACCCTTTCTTGACGAGTCTGAGAGACTCCCTCCGGTATGATTCGATTTCGCAAATATGGCGGGATCGCATTTCTGCTTCTGGCACTGCTGCTTGCTGTGCAAGCCGGGGTGTCGCTGCTGTTGCGCACGCATCGCATGCGCGGATACCTGGTGGCGCATCTGGAGAGCGCGTTCGGACGGCCGGTGGAGGTTGGCCGATTTTCCGTCCAAATTTTGCCGATTCCGGAACTGGACGTGGAAGCCGTCACCATTGGCGAAGACCCGTCGTTCGGGAAGGAATATTTCTTGCGCGCGGAACACATGACCGCGCGTCTGCGCTGGCTGGGGCTGGTGCGCGGGCACTTCGAGTTCGGTACCATGTCGTTCAGTCGCCCGAGCCTCATTCTGGTTCGTAATGCCGACGGGCACTGGAATCTTGAGAGGTGGTTGCCGCCCGCCAAGCCCGTGGCCGGGACGGGAACAAGTGCTGCTGTTTCTCAGCCACGCGCAGAGACCACTTACCACTTGCAGAAAATCGATTTCGACGAAGGGCGAATTAACTTCAAGCTCGGGAGCGAAAAACGGCCATTCGCGTTCACAGGCGTATCTGGAACCGTGGAGCAGGTTTCCTCTGGCCGTTGGCACTTGCAGCTTGAAGCACAGCCTTGGCGCAGCGGTGTTCCGCTGCAATCGACGGGCACGCTACGGGTGATGGGTGATGTCGCGGGTACATCCGCGCGATTACAACCGGCGCAAATTCGTTTGCACTGGGACGAAGTGTCGCTTGCTGATTTGTTTCGATTGGTCACCGGGAATGATTCCGGAGTGCGCGGGCAGTTTGCACTGGACGGAAATGCCAGCGTGGGCATAGGAAATCCAGACACTTCAGCGAGCACGTGGCGGTTTGCTCTGCAGGCGCGAGCGACGCAAATTCACCGCTGGGATCTCACCGAGCGCGACGACAATCCTCGAGTCAACGTGAATGTGAAGGGACTGTGGGAACTGGCGGCGGGACAAGCGCGCGCGGACGAACTTCGCGTGGAACTGCCCCACTCGCGATTACTTGGTACCGCTACACTGCAGACTTCTGGCGCGGCGAATTGGCAAGCGCAATTCAAGAACATGGCGGTGCAAGGGGAAGATCTGCTGGCGTGGTATCGAGCATTTCAGCCAGATGTAGCAGAGGACTTGGCGTTGGACGAGGCGATGATAGGTTCGATAAGTTTCAGCGGCTGGCCCTTGCGTTGGGATCAAGGCGCGATCGTCAGCACACCAGGTACACTGCATTTGCCCGGAAAAATGGAAGTGCGGCTCGACCCGTTTCATGGATCCCTACAAAACGGGAAGTTCGATCTCGAGGAAGTTCGCATGAGGCTTCCCGCGGAAACGTCGTCACAACAAAATAGTGAACAAAGCCCGGGGCGAAACGCGGCGAAGGCGAAACCTGGCGTCACGTCGGAAAATATCGTTGATGCCGGGCTGACTCAGGATTGGTTGCTGCATCAGGGAAATCTGCGGTTGAATCTGCATCTCACGGAGGCTGCACCGGTTTTTAACATTGCGAGGGCATTTGGCCACTCGATCAATAAAGGGTGGGAGTACAAGGGCGGCGCTTCCGGCCTGTTGACTTGGAATTGGGGAAGCAGTTTACGAGACGCACGACGCAGCGGATCGCTGGAACTGACCAAAGCGCGCTTGCAGGTGGCCGGTTTGAATCAGCCGTTGCGGGTAGAGGACATGCGGCTGGAATGGAAAGACGGACTACGTAGCGCCATGGTCGCGAAGGTAGACGCGTTTGGAGCTGTATTAGCTGGTGCGATATCGGAGTCTCCTGAGAGTTTGAGTGGTGATGAAAGTAAATGGCATTTCCAGCTTCATGCGGATCACCTGGACGCGACTGAATTGGATCGCTGGATTGGACCGCGATCGCGACCGAATTGGTTGCAACGCTTATTGCCCTCGCTGCTGGGAAATGCCGACCCCACGCAAGCCAGCGAATTGCTGAGGAGAGTTTCCGCGGAAGGAGATCTCAGTGCGGACACGCTCACCATCGAAAAAATAAAATTAACCAAAGCCCACGCACGGCTGTCCATTCAGGCATTGCACATGGACGTCGAGGATGCCGAGGCGCAATGGGCGGGGGGCACGGTGCGCGGTGCAATGAAAGCGCTGTTTTCGCCACTTCCTAAGTACGAGATGAATGCGCAACTCGACAGCGTAAACATGGCGCAATTTCCTTGGCCTCCGCGATGGGGCGAGCGTTGGAGCGGCATCGCCTCCGGAACGATACACCTGACGACATCCGGTGTAGGAAGAGAAGAATTGTTAGGGCAGTTAACGGGCCGCGGCGAAGTGCGCCTGGCGAAAATCGAATTTCGGGGCTGGGATGTGGAGCAAAGTGCGGAATCCGGCGGACCGTCGGTGGGTGCTTCGCATTGGACCAATGGCGAAGGTGAGTTCCGGCTGAGCCAGCAGAAAGTCAGCCTGGAAGAGTTTCGACTGGATGGCCCGCACGAGCGAACACAATTGTCGGGAACCATTTCGTTTGGAATGGATGGCAATCTGACGTTCGCGTCCAGGCCGCGAATCGCGACCGGTACTCACGCAGCTTCGTTGGCTCGTGAATTGCGTGTTAGTGGCCATCTGGAGAACCCCGCCGTAGGAGTTTTCCCGGCGGGATCTGAGCAAGCACATCCGTGACATACAGGAGGAAACGAACAATGTCGATCCTGAGCGT
This sequence comes from Candidatus Acidiferrales bacterium, assembly GCA_963759275.1. GTDB lineage: Bacteria > Acidobacteriota > Terriglobia > Acidiferrales > UBA7541 > Acidiferrum. Next base: position 597,483 of record CAVWYZ010000014.1, read on the forward strand.
AAGGAACGTCCTGCGATTACATCTTCTGTCAGCGGTAGTTCTTGCGTGCGCCCACGGCGCCCTCGCTCAAGGATCGTTCACACTGGAGCAGATCATGAGCGCTCCTTTCCATTCGAATTTGGTGGCGGCGCAAAGCGGCAATCGCATCGCCTGGACGTCTAATGAACAAGGCAAGCGCAACATCTGGGTCGCGGAAGGGCCGGAATTTGCGGCGCGACAGCTGACTGCTTATTCTCTCGACGATGGCGGGGAGTTGTCCGATCTAAAGTTTTCCGCTGATGGCAACACGTTGGTCTACGTGAGAGGCGAGGGCAAGGATTCTGCGGGCGATTACGCGAACCCCACCAGCAATCCGGCGGGAGCAGAGCAGACGATTTGGACGATTGCCTGGACTGGCGGTGCTCCCGTGAAGATTGATGCCGGAGATTCGCCAGCGCTTTCGTCGCAAGGCCTGATCGCATACGGACGAGGCGGCGAGATGTGTCTGGCGCCTAACAAGCCGGGAGAAAAGCCCAAGCAAATCATGGTTCGTGGCAAGAATAGTCCCGTGGAATGGTCGCCGGATGGCGCCCGGTTGCTGTTTGTCACGGATCGAGGAGATCACAGTTTCATCGGAATATACGATATGAACGCGAAAGTCGTGAAATTCGTTGCGCCTACGGTGGATTCGGACGGGGATCCCGCGTGGTCGCCGGATGGAAAGCAAATCGCCTTCACGCGCCAGCCCGCGGTTCCGCGCGATACGCCAGAGGGCTATTTCATCGAGCCAGACCGGCCGCATCCATGGTCTGTCTGGGTGTCGAATGCCGGCGGCGAAACCGCGCGTGAAGTTTGGCACAGCGGAACGGCGTTGCAAGATTCCTATCCCTACATGGCGCAAGAAACCGGTGGAGGCGTGCTCCACTGGGGCGCGGACGGCCTGTTGGTGTTCGCCAGTGAGGCTGACGGCTGGCAGCATTTGTACTCGATTCCTGTCAGCGGCGGGTCTGCCAAGCTATTAACTCCGGGCGAATGCGAAGCGGAGCAGTGGTCCTTCACAAGCGACAAGAAACGTGTGTTCTTCAATTCGAATTGTGGAGACTCGGACCGTCGTCACTTGTGGAGTGTCGCGGTAGACGGAACGAATTTGCACCAATGGACTTCCGAAGGAATGACTCACGGGATTGAATGGAATCCCGTCGTGCTTGGCGACAATGAACATCTCTTCTACTTGGGCTCGGATGCCACACATCCGGGGCGTGTGTTTCACACGACCTTAACCCCAAGTCCCATCACCGTTGAAGTGTCGTCCAAAACCTGGGAACAGAACTTCCCGACCAATGATCTAGTCAAGCCGCAGCCCGTGACGTTCCACGCCGGGGACGGTTTGGAGATTCATGGGCAGCTGTTCCTGCCGAAGAATTTGACACCGGATGAGAAGCGTCCAGCGATGATTTTTCTGCATGGCGGTCCCATGCGGCAAATGCTGCTGGGCTGGCATTACATGTACTACTACGCGAACAGCTATGCCATGAATCAGTATCTCGCGAGCCGAGGATATATCGTGCTGGCCATCAATTATCGCAGCGGGATTGGCTATGGACGCGCGTTTCGCGAAGCTCCCGGCCGCGCTGGACGTGGCGCTTCCGAGTATCAAGACGTGGTGGCTGCGGGAAAATATCTGCAAGCTCGCAGCGATGTTGATGCCAAGCGCATTGGCCTTTGGGGCGGCAGCTATGGTGGTTATCTGACGGCACTGGGCCTCGGCCGCAATTCGGATTTGTTTGCGGCGGGTGTTGATTTTCACGGCGTGCATGATTGGCCGGCCGATAATTGGGAAGGGAAGCACATTCCTCCGGATCTGGTGAAGTTGGCGCATGAATCGTCTCCCGTATCGGCGGTGAACAGCTGGAAATCTCCAGTGTTGTTTATCCATGGTGATGACGACCGCAACGTGATGTTCTCGCAGACCGTCGATCTGGTGGCGCGACTGCGCGAGCGCGGCGTGGTTATCGAGCAACTGGTTTTTCCTGACGAGGTACATGATTTCCTGCTTAACCGGACATGGGTGAGGGGATATCAAGCGGCCAGCGACTTCCTGGATCGCAAGTTGGGTGCACCACAAAAATGAACCAGGGGCTGCAGCAGCGGAGATGGGGCTGGCTCGCGACAGCGTGTTTCGCGGTGGCGACGATCCTGTTGCTGGGAGCGGCGGCACAAAGTGACGACCGCATTCAGCTGTTGCCGCACCTGCAGGGTGGAGAGACGCTGCGGTACGAGAGTCATGCGCGGCTGAACCGCTATGTAAAAACCAAAAGCAATGTGGTCACGATGCTCGAGCCCACTCCGTTGCAGGCCGACTTTTCGGCGAATTTGCTGCTTTCGGTTCACGATTTCCACTCGCTGGATCACCGGCCGATGCTGGCGGGAGACACACAATTGCTTTTCCCACCGCTGAACGCGCCCGGCAGTTCCGCGCCGCACCCACTCAAAGTAGATTTTACAATTGGTGGCGACGGGGCGCTGACGCACGCCGACGGGTTGGACGATCTCGATCCGGTGGAGCGCTTAGCCTGGCAATTTTGGATCGCGCAATTCGCATTTGGCTGGACTCTGCCAGCCGCGGGTGTGAAACCCGGCGAAAAATGGAAATCGGTGGAAGTGGAACAGACGCCTACACCGATCGCCAATCTCGTTTGGGAGCGCGAGACCACTTACGTTCAGGACGATACCTGCCCGATTCTGCGCGATGAGCAATGTGCTGTTTTTCTTACCACCGCGACGCTAAAACAGAAATCGAATCCGGACAACACGACGCCGGAAGACTACCAGCTGCACGAACTGAAAACCTCCGGTACCGCGGAAGGTACAAACGAGACCGTGGTTTACATTTCGCGAAAATCCGGATTGTTGCTGCGCGCCAGCGAAGACATCCAGCAGGCCCTGGACGTCACGATCGCCAAAGCGGACGGCACTAACCAAGTGCAGTATCTTGTCGAAGTGAAAAGCCATTTCGAGACCGTTTTCGTGCCGGCCACGAATTCAGTTTCGGGCCGATGATCCCTCCTGCCAGCAATAGCAGCCCCACCGATAAACGAAGCGCCCGAATACGGAGACGGATTTGCCAGCCGCGCTATAATGGAGGTTTCGGCGAAGGCCAGTGAGGCCGCAGGAGACCTGGCGATGAACTTCAAGTTGCGCAGTACGTATCAACCTCGCGGAGACCAACCGGCCGCGATTGAGCAGCTCACCCGAGGACTGGAAGCAGGGGACAAGAATCAGGTTCTGCTTGGTGTAACCGGATCTGGTAAAACGTTCACCATGGCGAAGGTGATCGAGCACGCCAACCGCCCCGCGCTGGTGTTGGCGCACAACAAAACTCTGGCCGCACAGCTGTACCACGAATTCAAAGGCTTTTTCCCGGATAACGCGGTCGAATATTTTGTCAGCTACTACGATTTCTACCAACCGGAAGCGTATGTACCTTCCGCCGATCTGTATATCGACAAAGAAGCGACCATCAACGACGAGCTGGACAAATTGCGCATGAGTGCAACACGCTCGTTGTTTGAACGCCGCGACGTCATTGTGGTGGCCTCGGTTTCCTGTATTTACGGTATCGGATCGCCGGAAGCGTATTACGGCATGCTGGTGATGATGGAAAAGGGCCAGCAAACTTCGCGCGAGGCACTTTTGCGGCGTTTCGTCGATATTCAATATGAGCGCAGCGAAGACCTGCGGCGCGGGACGTTCCGCGTGCGTGGCGACATCATCGAGATTTACCCCACCTATGAAGATCAAGGTTATCGCTTTGAAATGTGGGGCGATCAGATCGACACCATCCGGCAAATCGATCCGTTGACGGGCGAAATTCGCTCTGGTCAAGAGGATTTGACGCGCGTGCCCATTTATCCGAAGACGCACTATGTGATGCCGCAGGATCAGCGCGATCGCGCGATTGTCGGCATTCAAGAGGAACTCGGCTGGTGGAAAAAAGAACTGGAAAAACAGGGGAAGTACGTGGAGGCGCAACGCGTCGTGCAGCGCACCATGTTCGATATCGAGATGATGCGCACGATTGGCTACTGCCACGGCATTGAGAATTATTCACGCCACTTGAGCGGACGTTTGCCCGGCGAAGCGCCTCCGACGCTTCTGGACTACGTGCCGCAGGATTACCTGCTCTTCGTGGACGAGGCGCATGCCGCGATTCCTCAGGTACGCGGGATGTTTCACGGCGACCGTTCGCGCAAGCAGACGCTGGTCGACTACGGATTCCGTATGCCCTCCGCGCTGGACAACCGCCCGCTGACCTTCGAGGAATTCGAGCATCGCATGAACCAGGTCGTCTACGTCTCGGCTACGCCGGGGCCTTATGAGCTGACGAAATCGGGCGGCGTATTCGTGGAACAAGTGATTCGGCCGACGGGGTTGATCGACCCGGAAGTGGAAATACGTCCCGTTAAAGGACAAGTGGACGACCTGCTGGAAGAGATTCGCATTCGTTCGGCGAAAAATGAGCGCGTTCTGGTGACTACGCTGACGAAGCGCATGGCCGAAGATTTAAGCGAATACTTCAGCGAAATTGGTGTGCGTTGCCGTTATTTGCACTCCGAGGTAGAGACGCTCGACCGCATCAAGATTCTTCGTGATTTGCGCAGAGGCGAATTTGACGTGTTGATCGGGATCAACCTGTTGCGAGAGGGCCTCGACCTGCCGGAAGTTTCGTTGGTAGCGATCCTGGATGCGGATAAGGAAGGTTACCTGCGCAGCACGACTTCGTTAATCCAGACAATGGGACGATGCGCGCGCCACGTTGAGGGGCGTTCGATTCTTTACGCCGACGTGCGGACGAAATCCATGAACGAAGCCATCAGCGAAACCAATCGCCGCAGGGCCAAGCAACTGGAGTACAACAAGGAAAACAACATTACCCCGCAATCGATCATCAAGGGCGTGGACATGGAACTGGCGCATATCGTAGAAGCCGATTACGTTACCGTGCCCCTCGATACGGTAGCGCTCGATGCTGCCACCGCCGCCATCAAATCGGAAGAGCAGCTTGCGGAGCTTTTGACGCAACTCGAGACGCAGATGCGCGAAGCGGCGAAGAAATTCGAATTCGAAAAAGCGGCACAATTCCGGGATCGCATCAAATCGCTAAAGCAGCAGGATCTGGCGGGATTGTTTGGCAAAGAAGCGCCAGAAGTTCCTCCGCTCACCACCTAAGACGTGCATCGCGGTTCAAACTAGACCTCTGCGCAGTTCGTCGAGAGGATAGAAGGTGTCGCGCCATACGATTCCGCCTTGCCGTAAGGTAATAATCGTGGAGCGCAACACCATGTACGCGAAGATCGTCGCTCCAAGCGGAAGCGTCAGACAATAAAGTGGGGACACTCGCATCACCAAGTCCACGCCCAGGTGAAAGCATGTGGCGATGAGAACGGAAATTGCGGCGAACACCCGGATCCAGCCATGTCCGAATAGCAAACCGGCAAAAGGAATAACGTTCATCAGCAGCAAGGCAGAAATTTGCGCAACTGCTACGGGAATACGGAATTGCGCTCCAGCGAAAAAGTTCTTTTCCACGCCGCGGACCAGGTTGCCCAAACCCAAGTGCCACGCTACAGAAACATAGTCCTGCGCGACGGCGACGCCGGAGCGAAAGCCCGCCATCTTTACGAGCTTTCCAAGCTTCATATCGTCGACAACTTCCATGGCGAGACGGCGGTGCGTGCCACTTTGTTCGTAAGCGGTGCGGGTCAGCATTTGAAACGCGCCGACACCGACATAGGAGCGCGAGTTCGGGTTGCTGACGTTGTAGGGATCCGTTGCTAACTGGAAGCCCATGCCAAAGAACGAGAGCAGCACCGTATCCCAGAAGCCGCTTCGTTCGACATCGCCGAGCAGAGCCAGATGGTCCAGCTGTCGAGTTCGAAAAAGCGCGACAATGCGGCGCAACGCGTCGGACTTAAACTTTACGTCCGCATCGGTGAACACGAGCAACTCGCCGCTGGAAACCTCATACCCACGCTGAAGAGCGTGCGGTTTGCCGAGCCAGCCCTTCGGAAGTTCGCGAATGTGCACGACCTTCAATTGCGGATGGTTCTGCGCGAATGCATCGAGAATACGCGCGGTGTCATCGGTCGAGCGGTCGTCTACGGCAATGATCTCCAGGTGGGGATAGTCGATGGCCACCAGAGTTTCCAGCGCGGCGGACAGCTTTTCTTGCTCATCGCGAGCAGCGAAGATCAGCGAGATTCGTGGGCAATCTTCGTTTTTCGCTGCGGCGTAGTCTTTCAGCCAAGGCAACCGGGCGGCGCCGTAAGCGACCTTCAATCCATACGTGGCCCAGAAAAACGCAATGAGCCCGAAAACAAGTGTCCAGAAGAAGTGCATGCTGATTGGAGTCGCGAGCCAGCCTCAGGTTATCCTAGCATCTTATGACCAAGACCCTGGCTATCGTGGGTGCGGGACGAGTCGGGCGTTCGTTGGGGCAGCGCCTGCGGCAGGCGGGCTGGCGGATCACCGTGGTAGCGTCGCGGTCGGAGGGCAGTGCGAAAAGAGGGGCTCGTTTTATTGGAGCGGGCCGGCCCGTAACGGGCATTCCGTCGACGCTTTCCGCCGCGTCCACGATTCTGTTGACCGTTCCCGACGACGCGATTGCGCGCGTTGCGAAAGAGCTTGCGGATATTTCCGGAGAGGATTTACGCGGAAGGGTCGTTCTGCATACCAGTGGCGCCTTGGACGCTTCCGTCTTGGCGCCGGTTCGCGATCGCGGCGCGGCCGTGGGTTCCATCCATCCACTGCAATCGTTCAATGGTGTAAGCGTGCCCCCATTGGAGGGCAAGGTTTTCGCGATTGAGGGAGACGAAGCGGCGGTGCGCATGGCGCGAAAAATCGCGCGATCCCTCGGGGGCTCACCCGTAGGAATCGCTGCGGCGAAGAAACCGCTGTATCACGCGGCGGGCGCCTATGTGGCGGGGCTCAGCTTGGCCATGGAGGAGGCTGGCGTTCAGATCATGATGGCCGCCGGGTTGAAGCGGCGCGAAGCGCAAGGTGCGCTTTTATCGCTGACACGACAAGTGCTAGAGCACTATGAGAAATTGGGGCCGCAAAAGGCGTGGACCGGGCCGCTGTCGCGGGGCGATTACGGAGTGGTGGCGACCCACGACAGCGTGTTGCGTGACCTTCCGCCAGAGTTTCTGGATGCGTATCGAGCGGTGAGCCGCCTTGCCGCGCGAGTTCTTGCTCATGATTCCGCGGCGATGCTCGCGGAGTTAGATGTGATTGCTGGAAGTGGGAAACCACTAGCTGCAAAAGCCAAAGGGGGCTACAAGTGACTCGACTGCAAATTCCAATCCACAGCGACACGCTGAAGAACGGCTTGCGGGTGGTGATTGCGCCAGATGCGACCGCGCCGGTGGTGACGGTCGGCGTGTACTACAAAATCGGCTTCCGGCTGGAGCCACAGGGCCGCAGTGGTTTTGCGCATCTGTTCGAGCACATGATGTTCCAGGGCTCCGAGAATGCTCCGAAAATGCAGCACATCAAGCTGATCAATTCGAGCGGTGGTGTGCTGAACGGCTCCACCATGTACGACGTGACGAATTATTACGAGGCGGTGCCCTCGAATGCTCTCGAACGCGTACTTTGGCTGGAAGCCGACCGCATGCGCGCCCTGAAAGTAGACGAGGACAATTTGATCAATCAGCGCGATGTGGTGAAAGAAGAGGTTCGCGTTAACGTAATGAACCAGCCTTATGGGGGATTTCCCTGGCTGGATATGCCGCCGGTGGCATTTCGCAACTGGGCCAATGCCCACAATTTTTACGGCGATTTTGCGGATCTGGATGCCGCCAGTCTCGGCGATGTTCAAAAATTCTTCCGCACCTATTACGTGCCAAACAACGCCGTGCTGCTTTTATTGGGCGATGTGAACCCGCAGGAGGGCTTAGCGCTGGCCGAGAAATACTTTGGACCGATTCCCACTGGAGCCGCGCCACCTTTCGCAGACCCGACTGAACCGGCGCAAACCGAAGAACGCCGCGGCCAAGTAGAAGAGAAATTTGGAACGCTGCCGGCGATGGCCATCGGTTACGTGTTGCCGCAACGGCGCACGGCCGAGTGGCACGCTATGGTTTTACTGGACCAGGCGTTGCACGGCGGCCGGGCGGGCCGCATCCATCGCGAATTAGTGCTGGAAAAGCAGATCGCGGTGGAAGCGGACGGTGGCGTCGACGACGTGTTCGGTTATAACGGTCCTTCGCAAATGACGACGCGGATTCTGCACAAGCCGGAATATTCTGCGGAGCAAACACTGGCGGCCTTCGACGCGGTGCTGCGCGAAGTACAAGAGAAGGGAATCAGCCAGGAAGAATTGGATCAACTGAAAGTGAAATGGCGCTCCGATTACTATACGACGCTGGAAGGCGGTCGCGGCGGTTATATGCCACGTTACGGGCTGATGCATCTGCTGGCGTGCTTCACGTTGTTCGACAACGATCCGCAACTGGTGAACACGATTCTCGACGGTTTCCTTTCCGTGGGACGCGAGGAAATTCAGGCGGTAGCGAAGAAATACTTGCGTCCGGAGAATCGCGCGATTGTTTTTCGCACGCCAGTGGGTAAGACGGAAAAGGAGGCGGCGTGATGGCGACACGAGCTCCCGAAGTGACGATGGCCGTACCAGCGCTGGCTGCCGAGCGGCCAGTGACTTGGCCGAAGCGAACGCGAGCACGGCTATCGAATGGTCTGCAAGTAGTTCTGGCGGAAGCACACTCCATCCCTAAGTTTCACGGCGAACTATTCTTCCGGGCCGGCGAAGCGCTGGTTTCCGACCGTTCGATCGGACTGGCAGAGATGACGTCCACCGTGCTGCGAACCGGAACCGCCAAGCGCAGCAGCCGGCAAATTGAGGAAGACCTGCGGAGGCTGGGCGCGGACCTGGGGGCATCTGCCGGGCAAGACACCAGTGCGATTTCGTTCGCCGGACTGAGCGAATTCGCGGAGCCGCTTTTGCAGTTAGTTTCAGAACTGGCCCGGGAAGCCGTTTTCCCCGAGCCAGAGTTCGAGCGAGAGCGCCGGCAGAAACTAGAAGAAGTGAAACTCGAGCGCACTTCGCCGGGATTTCTGGCTGGTGAGCGTCTACGCAAGATTTTGTTTGGCGAGCATCCTTACGCGCGGATTTCTCCAAGCGAAGCGCAAGTGGCAGCTTACAAACGCGAAGACCTGGAACGGGTCTACCGGGAAATCTACACGCCAGAAAACGCGCTGTTGGTACTGGTGGGGGATTTTGATTCGCAAGCCATGCTGAAGACGGTAGAGAAAATCTTCGGCAATTGGGAAGGGAGGAAACCTGCCGCCAAGGAAGCGCCGGGGCTGCCGAAGTTCAGCGGCAGGCGCGTTTATTTGGTCAATAATCCTGGCTCCGTACAGACGCAAATCCTAGTGGGATGCCACGCGATTACACGGAAACATCCCGACTGGATCCGGTTAGGATTGGCGAACAGCCTGTATGGGGGAGCGTTTAATTCGCGCCTGGTCATGAACATTCGCGAAGACAAGGGCTACACCTACAGTCCGCGCAGCGGGGTAACGCCGTTGCGGCAGCATGGGTATTTTTCGATATCAGCGGCGGTACGTAATGACGTCGTTGCTGCTTCACTCACCGAGATATTTTACGAATTGGACAAACTGCGTTCCTTGCCGGTGCCGGCTGCGGAACTGGCAGATGCGCAAAATTATCTGACCGGGCTGTTTTCGATGGGGCTGGCCACACAAGAGGGTCTGCTCGCGCAATTTTCTACGGTAGAACTGAACGAATTGCCTCCAGACTACCTGGAAACCTATCGGGACAAAGTTCGGGCGTTAACTTCCAGCGATCTGCTGGCAACGGCGAGACAGTACTTCGATTCTGCGAACATGCAGATTGTCGTAGTTGGCGAACGCGCGCAAATTGAATCGCAAGCTTCTCTTTTTGGCGACGTCCAGTTCTTCGATAACCAGGGCAACCGGCTGCCATCCTGATTCCCGGTTTGAATCAACGTCGCTGTTGACCGTGGCGCGGCAAGCGCCGCCTTTCACTCACCGTAATGTTATTGAAGTAGGTAAGTATCTTTGCTATTATCAAGTGGTGACGGGATGTTGGGCCAATTCGGCTAGACGTTTCTGTTCCCTCTTCCTGATCCTTGTGCTCTGGGCGACGCAAGGTCTTTATGCGAAGAAAAAGCCGCCTCTGCATCCCGTCAATCTGAATACCGCTTCGTCCTCGGAACTGCAGCAGGTGCCTGGCATCGGCCCGGCGACGGCCGACAAAATCCTGCAAGCACGAAAATCCTACGGCCGATTCAAAAGCGTTAATGATTTGGAGGCAATTCGTGGGATAGGTCCGAAAAAACTGGACAAAATGAGAAAGTATCTGACGGTGGGCACTCCCGGGCTGCCCTCGAAGACTGGGAACCACGCTGCAATTCACTCAAAAGCTCCGCCAGCGAACAAACCAACTACGCAACAAACCACACCAGCGAAAACGCCGGTTGCTACTGCGAGCGAGGAAGAAGAGCCTTAATCCAGGCCAGCGAAGATTGCCTTAGCTCCACTGATGGGTAGGTTTGGATGGAGTCAAATCCAATGGAACCTGATCGGCGATGCGAATGCCGTAGCCTTCCAGCGCAACCACTTTCTTGGGGTGGTTGGTGACTACGCGAATGTCTTTCAGGCCCAGATCAATCAGGATTTGCGCGCCGGTGCCGCTCTCATGTTGCACCATGCGCTGCCGAGCCACTTCGCGGTCCAATTGCCCACGGGTGTGAAAGTGTATTTTCGGAAGCGTGCCTGGAACTTCCGGCGTATCGATGGTGAAGCCGCGGCCCGTGTGGTGCAAATACAAGAATACGCCGCGATTTTCCTTGGCGATCAGTTCCAGGGACTTCTCCACGAGTTGGCTGCAGTCGCAGGTAACGGAGCCAAAGACATCTCCGGTGATGCAGTGGGAATGGACGCGGACCAGCGGTGGAGTGGGTCCGTCTAGTTCGCCACGAATAAGGGCGATGTGCTGGTCATGATCGACGTCGCTGGAGTAGGCGATCATCCGGAAATCGCCATGGCTCGTGGGTAAAACGGTTTCTGCGATGCGCCTCACATAACGTTCATGCTGCATGCGGTAACGGATCAAATCCGCCACAGTTAGCATCTTCAAATTGTGTTCGCGGCAAAACTCAATCAATTGAGGCACGCGCGCCATGGTGCCATCTTCGTTCATAATTTCGCAGATTACACCGGATGGATTCAGTCCCGCGATGCGTGCGAGATCCACGGAAGCTTCCGTCTGCCCGGCGCGGACAAGTACGCCACCGTTTCGCGCGCGCAAAGGGAACATATGCCCGGGACGGGCCAAGTCCTGAGGGCGTGTCTTTGGGTCGATTGCCGTAAGAATGGTAATAGCGCGGTCCGAAGCACTGATGCCGGTGGTGACGCCAACCTTGGCGTCGATGGCTTCGCAGAACGCGGTGCCATGAACCGAGGTATTGATAGGAGACATGAGCGGCAGGTTGAGTTCGTCGCAGCGCTGTTCCGTGAGCGCCAGGCAGATCAAGCCGCGGCCGAATTTGGCCATGTAGTTTATTGCTTCCGGGGTGATCTTTTCCGCGGCAAACGTCAGGTCGCCTTCGTTTTCGCGGTCTTCGTCATCCACCAGGACAATCATGCGTCCCTGGCGGATTTCTTCCACGGCTTCTTCCACAGAGCAAAATGCGTTTTCCGGCGGCGTCATATATCCATTATATGCCACCCTGGGCGCTCTGTGGATTGTCACCAAATTGTTAACAGTTGAACCTTAGTCGGCGGCTGCGGGCTGCGGCTCGCGCGGGGAAGTCGAACCGTCCGCAGTGACTTCCGGCGCAGGTTGAGGAATTCGCTGCACCGGCAACCCTGCCCAGGCGTTTACGATCCCAAGAATCTCGTGGTTCACCTGGCTCATACTGCCCGGATCCCGCCACCAGTGTCTGGCAACGAAACCATCGTCGGGAATGCCGTGGGTGATAATCTGTCCGCGATCCGAGTAATATTTCGTCCAGAGAATGTGGACCCGACGGGTATGAGCCTTGTTGGTGACGACAATTACCTTGCCTCCGCCGTTGTTCTGCAAAGCGGAACTGATCACCGCGAGTTCCTCGGCAGTGTTCACAATCGGCGTGTCCAATACATGAATCGCCTTCGCGGGAACGCCTGCGCGCCGCAGTACCCGGAGATTAAAATCGTCTTCGCTGGGAACGGAAATGCCCAACTGTTTCAGCGGGCCTGCGTGGGTTTCCGGATGGGTAAGCCAAATTTCTTTTGCATAGCCCTCATGGTAGAGCGCAGCGGCTTCCAGCGCTCGGGTGGGCATGTTACCGCTCAATACCGCAATCGCCGTAGCTTGCTGCAGCGGATCTTCCTTCACGAGCCATTTTCCAACGCCGAGCAGAACGATGAAGCCGGTCAGCATCGTCAACAAGAGTAGCGCGCCTATCGTTCCTAAAACGCAACGCAGCCGCCCCGGCTTGGTCTTCCTTGAATTGGTTTCGGTAGAATTCATATCCCCGTTATCTTCCTGGTCTTTCACGCATTCGCTGGTCGGTATGACGAGTAGCAGGTCGGGTGCCAAACGGGGTGAGGGAACAGCGGCAAGGCAGACTGGGGACTATCTCTATGCCATTCATTCGGGAAGGGTTCCACGGCTGCGAGGTAGGGTGGACGACTCGGGGATACAGGTAGCAGTACTATACCCATGTAATTCCGGCCAAGAGAATGAAAAAGCGACACCTATTGACCTCAAAGCATTAATGGTTTGCAAGGCAACTGTTAAGAACTGGTAAAAAAAGAAACGAATAGTGAGAATCGATGGAACTGATTGCTCTCCTTGGGCATCCCAAGGGCGGGAGGATCTGTTATGGCCAAATTTGCATTGTGGGCAGTCTTGGAAAGCAAAGCGGGTAAAGAGCGCGAGGTGGAGGAATTCCTGAAATCCGCTCAGCCGCTGGCAGAAAAAGAAGAAGGTACGCTCACCTGGTACGCCTTGAAGATTGCACCATCGAAATTCGCGATTTTCGATACATTTGCCGCCGAGAGCGGCCGCGAAGCTCATCTGACCGGGGATATTGCCAAAGCGTTATTCGCGAGGGCGAAGGAGTTGTTCGCTAAAGACCCGGAGGTTCACAAGCTGGATGTACTTGCGGCGAAGGCTCATCTTGCGGAGGAAAAGCAGAAGAGCGCGCACAGCGACTAGATGACTTCATGTAGAAAACGCCGCGCTATCGCATCAGTGGAAGCAATAGGCGGTAAAGTCCCGCGCCGAGCAGAGCCGCCCCGGGAATCGTAAGGACCCAAGCCCAGACGATGTGCTGGGTGACCCCCCAACGCACTGCAGTGAGGCGACGGGAAGCACCCACGCCGACGATGGCACCGGTGATCGTGTGCGTGGTACTGACAGGAATGCCGAATCGTGCAGTGGTGAACAGCGTCAGGGCTCCCGCGGTCTCGGCGGCGAATCCGCCGAAGGGCGTGAGTTTTGTAATGCGCTGTCCCATGGTCTTGATGATGCGCCAGCCTCCGGCCATGGTGCCGCCGCCCATGGCGAGATGGCAGCAAACAATTACCCAGAATGGCACGTGGTAGGACCTCATGAAGCCGCCGGCAACCAAGGCAGCGGTAATTATGCCCATCCCCTTTTGCGCGTCGTTGGTTCCATGTCCCAAGCTATAACCGGCCGCAGAGAGCAGTTGCAGCCGTCGGAACCAGCGATCGACGGGTTCCGGGCGCTGATCCTTGACAATCCAAGTCGTTAAGATGGTGACGAGTATTGCGATCAGCATCCCGATGACCGGGGAGAGAAAAATAAACAGAACCGGCATTTTCCAGCCTGAATAAATGAGGGCTTTGACGCCTGCATGAGCAACTGCCGCTCCGCCATAACCGCCCATCAGAGCGTGGGAAGAACTGGTCGGCAGGCCGAGGGTCAGCGTGATGAGATTCCAGCTGATGGCTCCGAGCAATCCGGCCAAAAGGACTCGGGAGTCGACCATCTCGATGTGAACCATGCCCTTGCCGATGGTGTTGGCCACTGCAGTGCCAAAGACAAACGCGGCGACGAAGTTCCAGAAGGCCGCCCACGCCACGGCGCGGAAGGGCGTAAGCACTCGCGTAGAAACGACCGTCGCGATCGAATTCGCGGCATCATGCCAGCCATTCGAGAATTCGAAGGCCAGTGTCAAAAACACCGTAATAAGAGTAAGCGTGAAACTGTTCACGGGATCAGGCGTTCTTTAAAATAACGCTTTCAATTACGTTGGAGACGTCTTCACATTTGTCCACAGCGGTCTCGATCACTTCAAAAATCTCTTTCCACTTGATGATCTGCACTGGGTTCGTTTCCTCTTCGAATAGTTGGGCGATCAGAGTGCGGCAGATGCGATCGCTCTCGTTTTCCAGGCGGTTGATTTCGATGACGCGGTGCAAGGCTTTGTCCGGAGATTCCATGGCGTAAATGGCCTCTTTTAGTTCGGTGGTCGCGGCGGTCAGAACCCTGGACAGTTCGATCGTTCCAGCGCGCACCTCGTTGACGCGGTAGAGCACAAAGCGGCTGGCGGCGGCGTCAATCAGATCGATAACGTCATCCATGGTGCTGCAAAGTTCGTGAATGTCTTCGCGGTCGAAGGGCGTAATGAAGGTCTGATTGAGCTTTCGGAAGATTTGGTGCGTAATCTCATCGCCGTTGTGCTCGATAGCCTTGATCCTCTGCACCTGCTCCGGTACGCCAGTGTAGTGTTCCAGCATCCCGACAAACGCTTGAGCGCCAACCACGATATTTTCCGCTTGCTTCTGAAACAGGACGAAGAAATCCCCGTCATGCGGCATGAACCGCTGCAAAAATCCTGACATGTTGCTTTGCTCCCCCCTGAGGAGCGCAGTGTGGCAAGAGGAAGTCTATCGAAGCGGGGAAGAGCAGGCAAGGAAGGTCATCACTGGGCGAGGGTTATTTCGCTGTGGACGGAGCCCGACGGGTCACGTGAGGAGCTAAAAATAATCTTGACAGCTGTGAGCGTAAGTTATAACTTACCGTAAGTGAATACTTACATAGAAAACGGCCTCTCGGCATTGGGCGATCCCACCCGCCTGGCCATCTTCGAAATGCTAGGTGCACACCCGCGCGCGGTCCACGAATTAGCGGCGGGCTTGCCGGTATCGCGACCGGCGGTGTCACAGCATTTGCGCGTGCTCAAGAACGCTCGTCTGGTGCGCGATCGTCGCGCGGGTACGAGCCGCATTTATGAATTAAACCCCGAGGGCATCGCGATTTTGCGCGATCATTTCAGCCAGCTTTGGGATCGTGCGTTAGCGGCTTTCCAGAAATCGGCAGAAGACGAATATCAGAAGGAGAAGAAACAGCATGGCACCTCAGACAGCACCAGCAGCGTCCGTAAAACGAATCCTCCGCGTGGCAGTTCCCATTGATCGCGCATTCCGCGTCCTGACGGAGAAAATGGGCACATGGTGGCCGGCGACCCACCACATCGGCAAGGCGGCATTCACGGACGTTGTCGTGGAACCCTATGCGGGTGGCCGTTGGTTCGAACGCGACGGCAACGGTGAGGAATGCGATTGGGGCAAGGTATTGGTCTGGGAACCACCGAAGCGAATCGTATTCTCATGGCACTTGCAGCAGGACTGGCGTTTTGACCCGGATATGAACCGGGCCAGCGAAGTATGTTTCGAATTCATTGCGGAAGGGCCGGAGTCGACGCGCCTGGAATTCGAGCATCGCCACCTCGAGCGCCACGGCGAGGGCTGGGAAAATATTCGCAAGGGTGTGGATGGCGGTTGGGCAGGCGTACTTGCGGAATACGAGCGAGTGGTGAGCGAAAAAGCTGGAATATAAGGCGGCTGGCAAAGAGGAGAACACGCGATGTCGTCAAAGTGGTTCTACCGGATTGCTTCTGTGTTGCTGGTGCTTTTTGCCGTGGGACACACGTTGGGATTTCGCAAGACTCTGCCGGAATGGGGAGTGGATTCCCTGGTATCTGCGATGCGAACGCTGCATTTTAGTGCGCAGGGATTCGACCGAACGTATTACGACTTCTATGTGGGGTTCGGCCTTTTTGTTTCCGTGCTTCTGTTATTCACAGCGGCGGTGGTGTGGCAGCTTGGCGGCATGAGCAGGGAAACATTGGCGGCGATCCCTGGAATCAGGTGGTCGCTGGTGGTTTGCTTCATTGCGGTTGCGGTGCTGAGTTGGCGCTACTTCTTCATGGTGCCGATCATTTCCTCCGGGCTAATTTCATTGTTTTTGATTCTGGGAGCGTGGTTCAGCGGTAAGTCGCATTCAAGCGGATGAAAGTGAAAAGGCTCAGAGCGCGGCAAGTGAAAAATCATACCGCACCCTGAGCCGATGCAAAATTACAGTGATCGCAGGAAATTCAGAAGATCCTGCTGCTGTTGCGGAGTCAGATGATTGAAGGTGTTGACCACAGCGTTGGCTTCAGACCCGCTGCTGGCGTGTTGTTGAATGGCATTAACCAGTCCGCCGTTCGCGGGACCGGACCTGCCATCGTGCAGGAAGAAGATCCGCTGCCCTAATCCCCAAAGTGGCGCCGTGCGGAACTCGTCGGGCCCTGCGGAACCTTGCGAGACATTATCGGCCAGCCCGGAACCCATGTTGTGGACCAGCAAATCCGAATATAGATTCGCTGTCTGTTGGCTCAAACTGGGTGTCAGTTTTGACGTTGCGGTTGGTAGAGAAGGTGTATGGCAAGTGGTGCAGTGGATGGAATTGAATAATGTTTGTCCGTTCTTGAGGGAAGCGCTGGAAGGGTTCCCTGGAATTCCCGCCGGTGATGGAGTTGGTTGCGCCAAGAAGCGCATGAACGCGGAAAATCCCACGACATCGCTGGGAATCTGATCGCCGGATTGGTCGAAGTTGGTCACGTCTTCCGGTGTGGGGTTCATGATGCAAGAGGCCGGAGGATTAGCGCGCTCGTTCGGGAAGAGTTCGTTGGTCACGCCCATCTCGACGTTGTAGGCTTCGCCGCTGAAAACCTCCAGGGATTTGTTCTGAGCTTTCCAGCCAAAGCGTGTGATGGAACCATCGTTGCCGCTGTAATTCGGGTGGCCCGAGATTCCAAGTTGCTGTTTCAGGTTCGCGTTGGCTGCCATATTCGCAAGTATCGTGGCGTCGACGATGTTTTCGATCAGTCCCGCGCCGTAGACCGGAGTGGGAATCCGGAAGATGAGGTTGTTTAACTGCGCCATTCTTTGAAAGTTCGGTTGAGCCAAAGAACAGCCGGGCGCGTCGGTTCTGCCGGTGATGGTAAACAAAGCGTGGACTCCACCGTCCGGAGTGCGTGTGAGTGCTCCGTTGGAGCCCACGGCGAACGGGAACCGCGCTTCTCGCACAGGTCCATCGGGAGTGATAAACGTCGGAATACTGTTGGTGGCGCCGCCGGCTGTGGCAGCCTCGATCTGCGGATTCGGGCCAATGTGCGGGTATTGGGCGGTGGCGGGGCTAGAGCCGCCTGCGGCAGGCTGCGCATGGCAGCTGCCGCAACTGTTGGAGTTGAACGTGGCCCCAGTCCGTTCACCACCTGATCAATTTCCTGGAAGCGAGTCAGGCCATCTTGAAAGTACTGCAATTGCGAAGCGGTGAGGCCGGAGAGGGGCGTGCCGGCATTTACGGATCCCGCTCGTACGCCAGGATCTTTCGCTGCGGAAGAACTGGTCGCCGCAGCGGTGGCATTGGCATTTTCTTGCGACCGAAGCGGTGCCACCATATACGAAGAAGAGAGAAAAGACACAACCACACCTACACCAAAATACACTCGCGTTTTCATTTCGAATTCCTCCGAGGGTCTGTGAAGCCCGGGTAGACACACCCTGAGCTTTGGCTGAGCGGGGGTTAATCGGTGGGCCTGGGACGGTGGGAGGACGACGTCAAGCTGGGAATCGCTCGGGCGTTACAGTGACCTGGTATTTCTCTACCTCCTCCTTCGCTTTAAATGACCAACAACACGACCGACAGCACGTGACGGGTAAGCGGCGAACGCGCGGGATCGCCGGAAACAGCATCGAGTCTTATTTTCGATTGCGTCGAAAGAAATTGCCGGGGAGATTGAGCGCGACTTTATGTTGGAGGGGCGAACACGTCAATTCCGCTGTGGTACAGATTCAGTACAGGGGAAGGGCTAAGTGTGCAAAAGGCGCGGCGCTAGCCACGGCCATGAATTCCAAAAAAGAAGGGCGGCCAATCGATCGGCCGCCCTTGGTTGATTGAGGTTTCTGGATCAGCTGGACAAACTTAGTACATGCCGCCCATGCCGCCGGGACCGCCCGGTCCGCCGCCTGCCGCTGCCGCGCCCTTGTTCTCTTCCTTCAACTCGGCCACAAGTGCTTCAGTGGTGAGCATCAGGCCCGCGATGGATGCCGCGTTCTGCAGCGCCAAACGGGTCACCTTGGCAGGGTCAATGACGCCCGCCTTGACGAGGTCGACATATTCGCCGGTATCGGCGTTGAAGCCGAAATGATCGTCCTTGGAATCGCGGATCTTGCCGATCACCACAGCGCCTTCATAGCCGGCGTTGAGTGCGATCTGGCGAGCTGGCTCTTCCAGGGCGCGCTTCACGATGCCCACTCCGACGAGTTCATCACCTTCGGCCTTGATCTTCTCAATGGCCGTGAGTGCGCGGAGCAGTGCTGCGCCGCCGCCGGGAACGATGCCTTCCTCAACGGCTGCACGGGTGGCGTGCATGGCGTCCTCAACGCGAGCCTTTTTCTCCTTCAGCTCGGTTTCGGTAGCCGCGCCCACCTTGATGACCGCAACGCCGCCAACGAGCTTCGCCAGGCGTTCCTGGAGCTTCTCGCGGTCGTAGTCGCTGGTGGTGATGTCGATTTGTTGACGGATCTGCTTTACGCGGCCTTCGATTTCGCCGGCCTTGCCACCGCCTTCCACGATCGTGGAGTTGTCCTTGTCAATGGTGACCTTCTTGGCTTTGCCGAGGTCCTCGATCTTCACGTTCTCGAGCTTGATGCCGAGGTCTTCGGTGATAGCCTTGCCGCCGGTCAGGGTGGCAATGTCTTCCAGCATGGCCTTGCGGCGATCGCCAAAGCCAGGGGCCTTGACGGCGCTGCACTGCAGCGTGCCGCGCAGTTTGTTCACTACGAGGGTGGCCAGCGCTTCGCCTTCCACTTCCTCGGCGATGATCAGCAGGGGCTTGCCGAGCTTGGCAATCTGCTCCAGCAGCGGCAACAGGTCCTTCATCGAGCTGATCTTCTTCTCATGGATGAGGATCAACGCGTTTTCCAGCACGCATTCCATGCGGTCCGGATCGGTGATGAAGTAGGGGGAGAGGTAGCCGCGATCGAACTGCATACCTTCGACGACTTCCAGCGTGGTGTCCATGGTCTTGGACTCTTCCACGGTGATGACGCCATCCTTGCCGACCTTCTTCATGGCTTCGGCAATGATCCCGCCGATCTGCTTGTCATTGTTGGCGGAAATGGTGCCAACCTGGGCGATCATGTCGCCCTTCACGTCTTTGTGGAGCTTCTTGATTTCCTCGACGGCCACTTCGACGGCCTTGTCGATGCCGCGCTTGAGGGCTGTGGGGCTCGCGCCGGCCGCAACCGTCTTCACGCCTTCGCGGAAGATGGCCTGGGCCAGAACGGTGGCGGTGGTGGTGCCATCGCCGGCGACGTCGCTGGTCTTGCTGGCGACTTCGCGAACCATCTGCGCGCCCATGTTCTCGAGCGGGTCGCGCAATTCGATTTCCTTGGCAACGGTCACGCCGTCCTTGGTGATGATCGGCGCGCCGAACTTCTTTTCAATCACCGCATTACGGCCCTTGGGGCCAAGGGTGATTTTTACTGCATCCGCGAGGGCATTCACGCCGCGTAGAATCGCTTGGCGGGATGCTTCCCCGGTAACAATCTGCTTCGCCATTTCTAATTCCTCCTGAGATTTTGCTGCTGAAATTCTTTACTTCGTACTTCGCTGCTTCCGGACTTGCTTACTTCTTGGCTGCTTTCGCCGCTCCGCCCAACTTCGCGAGAATTTCTTCTTCGCGGAGAATCAGGAGTTCTTCGCCCTCGATCTTGATCTCGCTGCCGCTGTACTTGCCGAACAGCACGCGATCTCCGACGTTGACGTCCAGGGGAACCCGCTCGCCCTTCTCGCGCTTGCCCGCGCCGACGGCAATCACTTCGCCCTCTTGCGGTTTCTCTTTCGCGGAGTCGGGGATGATGATCCCGCCCTTAACGGTTTCCTTCTCTTCAATGCGCTTCACGATCACGCGGTCGTGCAGCGGTGTCAAATTGACTGCCATCTTGGAAAAACCTCCATTTTGGTGATCTTACGGTGTGACTAAAGCCGTGGTGACCGGGGGCTGAAAGGTGATTTAGCACTCCTCGGCACCGAGTGCTAATATATCAGTTTTTCCGTTGCAGTCAAGGCTTTTCCTGGCGCTTACACAAATTTGATGAAAGACGGTTTTGAACTAAGACTCACAAAGTCAGTAGTTTACATGTGTAAGGTTTCCCTTGCACTTGGGGATTGCCCTGCTTTCCTCTACAGCGTTAGACTCGCCACATCTCTCAATGCGTTGGCTTCTCGATCTTCGATTAATCACATTAACCGCTGGCACGCTGCTGCCTTTTTTCTGGATGGTAGTGATCCTCGGCCACCGGCGGCAACGCAACTTCGAGCGAGTGTTTTTCTTTCTGTGCCTAGCGCTGACCTGTTTTTTCGGAAGCAGTCTCTTGGTGTTGAACGCGCAACTGTTTTACGGTAATCCTCCGAAAGGTCTTCTCCGCTTTGCATGGACATTTCTCTGCCTGGGGCTATTCTTCGTGCCTGCTCTGGTGGTCCATCTTCACGTCGAATGCGCTTCGCTTCGCGGTCTGGTGGCCACTTCCTTCGAAAGATATTGTTGGCTCGCTCTTCCTTGGTTGGTAACGATTTCGATCGCAGGCGAGCTTGTGCAAACTTTGAGATTGGAGCAAGGAATCGATTTTGCGAAACCGACGCACACCTTTGGACCTGCCTTCCAGGTTTGGCTGGTGCTCGCGATGTTGCTGGCGGCCTACTGGCAGCACCGCTTTCTGAAGAAAGCGCCAGACTCGCAACAAACTGCATTTCATCGATCCATGGAAGCGTTCCTCTGCGTTATCGCAGTTCTCCTGCTGCAGATTTTCATCTCGCAGCGTTTTTATCCGCTGGCCGCTTCGATCGGATCGGCATTTCTTATGATTTTGGTGCTGCTGCCCTTGGGAATTCTGATCGGAAACGTGGAGCGATTTAATTTTCTTAAAATTGGACGACAGCGAAACCTGATTTATGCGGTGTTCGGTATCTTTGTCGCTCTTCTGTATCTCAGCTTTGTCCGCCGCGCCGGCCAATGGCTTGAGCCTTACTTGCCGCCGGAAGCCACATCGGCCCTCCTGTTGTTCCTTCCTGTTGTTTTCTTCGAACCGCTGCAGCGAGGGATTCGTCGTCTTCTGCGACGGACGGCGCAAACCGAGATCGATCGCGCGCAAGGACTGATGGCACCGATAAATGAAACGGCCCGGTTGGGGGATCAGGAAAAATTGCGAGAATTTGCAGAAAACTGGATTAGAGAGCAGTTGCAACTGGCGGAAGCCGCTCTGGTGTTGGATTCCGCAGAAGTGAGTTCCTTATCGAAGAATCGGCGCGCCAATGATTCCGAAGTATTGTTTGCAATCCGCCGCGACGGCCAACACATTGGAACTCTGAGAGTCCGTGCGCACGGGGCCATGATTTCCGGGGAAACCTATGCAGCGTTGGAATTCCTTTGCGAGCAATTGCCGGCAGCATTCGATCTATGCCGGCTGATCGAAGAAAAGCTGCAGCTGGAAAGGGAATTGGCGGAACGGGAACGCCTGGCGCTCGTGGGGCAGATGGCCGCCAGTATCTCCCACAATCTAAAAAATCCGCTCGGATCGATTAAAACCATCCTGCAGGTGCAATTGGAAAGCGCCGAACTGCCTGGATCGTTGCGCGGCGAAACGCAAATGGTGCTCGATGAAATCAATCGTTTGTCCGCGAAATTAAACCAACTGTTGCAATTCAGCCGCCCGGGCGCGCGAGGCAATTCCACCGATCGTTGCGACATTGCCCAGGTTGCCCAAGATGTAGTCGGTGTTCTCCATCACGAGGCCGATCAGCGGGGAATTACGCTGGAACTGGAAACAACCCGCCCGGGTCCGGCAGTGGTGGCCAGCGCAGAGTCGGTGAACGATATTTTGTCGAATCTCCTCATGAATGCCCTGGAAGCAACTTCCAAGGGAGGACACGTCCGCCTGCGATTCGGGAACGACAACGGGCATTGCCGTGTTTCCGTGGAAGATGATGGCGAGGGGATTCCGACGGAGCTAAAAGAAAAGATCATGCGACCATTTTTCACCACCAAAGCGCGTGGAACCGGACTCGGCCTGGCAATCGTGGCACGCCGCGTAGAAGAAATGGGGGGAAACCTGGAAGTGGAGAGCCCCATCCAAAAGGAACGCGGGAGCCGGTTCATGGTCACGCTACCGCTGGCTGCAAAGGAATCGTGATTATGAAAACTGTTCTTATTGTCGACGATGAACCGGCCGCGCGCTACGGCCTGCGGCGCGCGTTGGAAAGCCGCTACCGCATCCTGGAAGCGGATTCCGCGGCATCGGCGCGCACCGCGATACTCTCTGATTCGCCGGACATATTGCTTCTGGATGTGGTGATGCCCGGCGAAGATGGTTTGGCGTTTTTGAAATGGTTACGCAACGAGGGCCACCCTCTGCCAGTGCTGATCGTCTCCGCTTTGGATACGGCGAAGCCGGCGGTCGAAGCGCTGCAATTCGGCGCCTCAGATTACTTGGTGAAGGGGTTTGAGCTGGAAGAACTGCGCACACGGGTGGCGAATCTTCTGAAGTTGGCCACGCTCGAGCACGAAAACGATTCCTTGCGCCGGCGGCTGGCCACCGAAGGGCAATTTGGGCAGATGATCGGACGATCCGCGGCGATGCGGCGGGCGTTTGAGGTGGCGGATCGCGTTGCTGCGACGGATTCGACGGTGCTGATTTTGGGCGAGAGCGGCACCGGCAAGGATTTATTGGCACAGGAAATTCATGCGCGATCCCCGCGGAATGGCAAGGCTTACGTGGCCGTCAATTGCGCTGCTCTGCCGGAAACGTTGATCGAATCTGAGCTGTTTGGCTACGAGCGAGGCGCCTTCACGGGGGCAGCTCAGCAGAAGAAGGGCCGCTTTGAACAAGCCCACGGCGGAACGCTATTCCTGGACGAAATTGGGGACATGAATCCTGTGACGCAGTCGAAGGTTCTTCGCGCGCTGGAAAATCGCACCGTTGAGCGCCTGGGTGGCACGCAATCGATTCCCGTGGACGTGCGGATTATCAGCGCAACGCATCGCAACCTGCCCTTGGCGATTCGCGATGGCAAATTTCGTGAAGACCTTTTCTATCGCCTGCGCGTAGTGACCATCGAATTGCCAGCGTTGCGCGCTCACAAAGAAGACATCGCCGCGCTGTCTGAGGCGTTTCTGAAAATTCATGGCGCGCGTCTGGGGCGTTCCGGCCGCTTGACGAAGGAAGCGCTGACCACTCTGGAACGCTACGATTGGCCGGGCAATATTCGCGAACTGAAAAATGCCATCGAGCGCGCCATGGTCCTCAGCCGCGGAGACGAAATCAGCGCGAACGACCTGCCCGAGGAAGTGGTGAAGGGCACGCCGGTATTGCCGAAAAGTAGCGACGACGGAGCGGATCTGGGCATGAGCGAAAGTGACTTTCGCGAGGCCAAGCGCAAGTTTGAGGTGGCTTACCTGAAGCGGCAGCTTACTGCGCATCGCTGGAACATCTCGCGCACGGCCGCGACGATCGGCCTGCACCGTCAGAGCCTGCAAGAGCGGCTGCGAGAGCTCGGGATTCGCCGGCCGGGTCAGGAAATCACCGAAGAGGATGACGAAGGATGATTCGCCGTGGCTTTTTACAAGCGGGCGGAGGCAGCACGCGTTTCGGAACTGACAAGGCACTGGCGATGCTCGGCGGGAAAACCATGCTGCAGCGCTCGGGAGAACTTCTGGCGGGTGTGTGCGACGAAGTGCATCTTGTCTCACCGGCCGGAAAATATAACGACGTAGCGTGGCCCGTGATTGTGGACCGCTGGCCGGGCCAAGGGCCGCTGGGCGGCATCCTTACGGCTCTGGGGACTATGCAGGGTCATGAAACCAGCCGGCCATGGGCGCTGATTGTGAGCTGCGACATGCCATTTCTAACCAGCGAATTCCTGGTCTTTATGTGGCAACGCGCTTCGCAGAGCTCTGGGCAAGTTGTCGTGCCAGAGTCTGAGAATGGGCTTGAGCCCCTCTGCGCTTGCTGGCGCGCCGACGCCATCACCGCAATTCAAGCAGCATTCGACGCAGGTGTCCGCAAGGTCACCGAGGCTATGAAACGTCTGCCCATGGAAGTGCTTGACGAGTCGGCCTGGAAACGATTTGATAGCGAGAACCGCCTTTTCTGCAACATGAATACGCCCGAAGATTACGAAAAAGCGCGCCGCATCTTAGAGCCGGAGAATCGATGACCGACGAAATCCGCGAAGCTGGATTAACCTCCGCCAATTCCGGGCAAAAGGGCTCCCCATACTATTTTGAATTTCGTGGCGTCTCGAAAGCGTTCGACGAACATGTCGTGCTGAACGACGTCAGTTTTAAAGTGAAGCGCGCGGAAACCTGCGTGATCATGGGCCGCAGCGGGGTAGGCAAGTCCGTATCGCTGAAACATATCATGGGCTTCCTCCATGCGGATTCCGGCCGCGTATTTATCGATGGAACGGACGTGACCGATTTCACGGAGCGTCAATTTGAACAGATCCGGCGTAAGGTCACGATGGTGTTTCAATCGGGTGCCTTGTTCGATTCCCTGACAGTCGCTGAAAACATTGCGTTTCCACTGGAAGGTCAGCCGGGACTGACGGACGAGGACGTCAACGCTTATGTTCTGAAGCTGGCGAAAATGTTGGAAGTGGAAGAAGTGCTGGAGAAACTTCCGAGCGAACTTTCCACGGGCATGAAACGCGCCGTGTCGATCGCGCGCGCTCTTGCCCAGAATCCGGATGCGATTCTCTACGACGAACCCACCACTATGGTGGATCCCATCATGGCCGGACACATGGGCGACCTGATTTTGCGATTGAAAGAGGCTTTCCACAAAACGTCCATCGTCGTGACGCACGACACCCACCTGGCCAGGCGACTCGCGGATACTGTGGTGTTTCTGCAAGACGGTAAGGCCCAGGTGTTTGCTTCGTGGCATGAATTCGAAACTTCCCAGGACCCGTTTCTTCGCGACTTCCTGTTGCAGGATGAACTCATTCCCGCGCTGGACGTGACCCTGTGAGCATCTCTGCTCCGGCGGTTCCAGACCCCAAGGCTCAGCTGCGGAAAACCATGGGCTTCTGGGATGTGCTGCTGTTTAACATTGCCACCGTGCTGGGCCCGCGCTGGATTGCGGCTGCCGGGCACAACGGCACCTCCTCGATTAGCTTGTGGGTGATTGCCGCGGTTTTCTTTTTTGTGCCGGGGGCATTCGTCATCAACGAATTGTCGTCGCGCTTTCCAGACGAAGGCGGCTTGTACGTGTGGGCCAAAGAGGCTTTTGGCGACTTTCACGGGTTCGTGGCCGGATGGACGTACTGGATTTACACCGTTTTTTATTTTCCCGGGCTGTTGCTGGCCAGTGCCTCGATGAGCGCCTATGTGCTGGGGGGAAAGGGCGCCGCGCTATCGCAGGATCGCACGTTTTTGCTTGCGGTCTCCCTGGCGCTTTTGCTGGTGGCGGTGCTGCTGAACATCATTGGTTTGAATATCGGCAAGTGGCTGCAGAATGCCGGGGGCGTGGGA
This sequence comes from Candidatus Acidiferrales bacterium, assembly GCA_963759275.1. Lineage (GTDB taxonomy): Bacteria > Acidobacteriota > Terriglobia > Acidiferrales > UBA7541 > Acidiferrum. Next base: position 623,402 of record CAVWYZ010000014.1, read on the forward strand.
ACGTATCTGCCTTTGCTGATGCTGGCGGGCGTGGCGCTGCTGGTTTATTTCAAGCACGGTTCGGTAACCCAGTTCACATGGGCAAACATGATGCCCACGTGGAATTGGGACACGGTGAATTTCTGGTCACAGATTGCATTCGCGTTCACCGGGCTGGAATTGGTGTCGGCAATGAGCGAAGAGGTACGCGATCCGCGACGGACCCTGCCGCGTGCGGTGTTTGGAGCGGGCGCGATGATTGCGTTTATGTACATCGTGGGCACCTTTGCGATATTGGCGCTGGTGCCAGCGGCGGATCTGGACCCAAAAAGCGGGGTGTTCCACGCAATCACCGTGGGCTCGATGGCGCTCAAGCTTGGCTTTTTGGGGGTTTTGGCGGCGCTGCTGGTTTCCGTGGGAAATGCCGGCGGAGTCGGCAGCACGGTAGCGGGCATTGCGCGTGTGCCCTTTGTGGTGGGCATCGATCGTTATTTGCCCGCAGCTTTCGGCAAGATTCATCCGAAGTGGAAGACCCCATATATATCGATTCTTGTGCAGGCAGGAATTTCCGGAGTTATTTTGCTGCTCAGCCAGATCAACCAATCCACACGTAGCGCGTATCAAATTCTTATCGACGCGGCGATTATTCTCTACTTCATTCCGTTCTTGTACATGTTCGCCGCGGTGATCAAGTTGTCCATCAGGAAGGATCGCGCGGAAAACGCTCACGCCGTGCTGGTTCCAGGGGGCGTAACCGGCGTCTGGATTGCTGGCGCGTTGGGCTTTGTGGTGGTGCTGATCGGGATTGTGGTTTCTCTGGTTCCACCGGGAGACGCCTCCAGTAAATTGGGCTTCGAGTTGGAACTCGTCGCGGGAACGGTCGGCTCCATTTTCATCGGGCTGATTTTGTACTGGCGCGGCGCGCGTTCGAAGAAAATTGCCTGAGAATTAGAAACCCTGGCTCACCAGTTGCTCGATGCTGAGATTGCTCGCTGGTTTTGCCCCGCTGCGCGCTTCTAGATAGCGTTCCACATATTTTCCTAAGACATCACCCTCCAGATTCACGGCGTCGCCGATTTTCTTGCCGCTGATATTGGTGTGCTCGTAGGTAAACGGAATAATTGCAATTTCCGCCACGCGCCCGGTCCAACGCGCCACGGTCAAGCTGATGCCATCGATCGCGATGGATCCTTGCGGCACGATGGATTTGGCAAACGATTCGGGCACTTCCACGCCGTACCACCAGTTCTCGCCTTCAGGCTCCAGTCGCGTCACGCGGCCCACAGTATCGACATGGCCCAGCACAAAATGCCCCCCGAATTCTTTGCCTGCGGTCATGGGCTGCTCCAGGTTTACGGCTAATCCCGATTCCCATTCGCCGATGGATGTTTTGCGAAGAGTTTCGCCCGAAAGATCGGCGGAGAACCGCGCGCCATCCAATTCGACCACTGTAAGACAGCAGCCGTTCACGGCGATGCTGTTGGAAATCGCGAGATGCGGCGCAACCGTTGGAGCGGATATCGTCAGCCGTCCGCCGTCTTCGTTATGCTTCAAGGAATGAATCTTACCCAGGTGTTCGATGATGCCAGTAAACATAAAACCTCGTCGTAGCTTGCCCTGCGAATGATCTTCAAAAACTTGAACTTCCGCTCTTTTCTCTTCTTAACTTATACCCCGAAACTGCGAACTTACGGCTGCTTCGCGGCCCGACCTTGCGTGAGCGAAGTCCTTGACGAGCCCTTCCGCACGGAGGGAAGATGTGGGCAGGCCAAGCTCCTGGTCGGAGGTGGTTGTGTTCGATCCTAAATTGACCGACCCTCATCCGGAAGCAGCAAAGACATACCCACAAAAAGTATTTTGTTCCGTTCACAACCGAGACGCAAACATCATCGTTGCCAACTGGTCGATGAGCGAAGAAGGCTGGAGTGGCTGGCGCGTCGTCGATTGTTCGCTTTTGCCGCCCGGTGCTGTTCATTGTGGAATGGATTGCCTGTCTCAGGCGAAATTGAAGGATTAACGACGGTCTGGCGAAGGATAGACCGCGAGAGAGTAAGAGAGAATTTCTGTGTTCGCGTTTACGCCTGTTTGGTAGAGACAGGCGTGAGGCGAAGAGAAACTGGCCGGTTTTACATACTTTCACGGAGGGAAGGCATGAACGACCCGGAAATTCTGGACCGCATCCTGGAGAACTGTAGTTTTCGATTTCGAAACGTGGTTTGCCCGAATAAGGACAAAGTGGCTCACATCGCTGCGTTTAAATTGTACGGCGAGGATACGGATTGGTCCGTGTCCGAATGTTCCCTGCTGCCGGATGGCGAAGTGAAATGCGCAATGAGCTGTGTGTTGCGCAATTTCGAATAGCCGAAGCAACGCCTCCGCTATCGAATAACCGGCGTTCTCGCGTCTGGCATTCCTCGATTATTCCAGTCGAGTCCAATATTCCACTAGTTAGCCACAACATTTCCCGTCTGTGCGAGATCTCGCAGTTTTCGCAGGTCCAACTTGCCGGTACCGAGATACGGCAATTTTTCCGCATAAATGAATTGGTCTGGTCGCGGCTTCCACAGCGCCGGCAAATCGCTCTTCGCCAGCTTTTCCAGCATTCCTTTCAGCGCGTCCTCTTTCAAAGTGTGAATTACAACCAAACGCTCACCTTTCTTCTCATCGGGAACGGCTGTCACCGCCAGAACCTGTCCGTCGGCCCCAAGCAGTTCGTGCAGTTTTTCCTCCACACGAATGTGGGGAACCATTTCGCCGCCGATTTTGCTAAAGCGGCTTAAGCGATCGGTGATGCGCAGGAATCCGTCTTCGTCCACGGCGGCGATGTCGCCCGTGTTATACCAACCATCTTTCAGAACCTGCGCGGTTTTCTCTGGTTGGTTCAGGTAGCCCATCATAACGTTGGGTCCGCGAACCAGTAAGAGTCCAGGCTTGTCCACAGGAAGAGGCTCGCCGGATTCGGGATCAATAATGTGCACGGCGATTCCTGGTAACGGATGGCCAATGGTGCCGCGCTTGGCTCCCACTTGCCGGAAGTAGGCAGCGCGAAAATCATACGTGTTCACGGCGACCACTGGCGAACATTCCGTGCAGCCATAACCCTCCAGGGGCCGAATGCCGAAGTGGTCTTCAAAACCCTGGGCGATACGTTCGGGCAATTTTTCCGCTCCCGCCATCACGATACGCAAACTGCCAAACGCTTCCGCCGGAATCCGCCGCGCATAGGTATTCAGAAACGTGGGCGTGGAAAGGAGCATGGTTACGGAGTATTTGCTGACCAGCGCTCCGATGGCTTGGGCATCCAGAGGACTAACGTGAAACACCACGCCAATTCCCACCAATGGTGGCAAGCACAGTGTGCCCGTGAATCCAAAGGAGTGAAAAAAGGGAAGTATCCCGAGGATGCTGTCGCCTTTATGGAGATGAAACACTTGCTCCAGTTGTTCGACGTTCGACGCCAGATTGAAATGCGAGAGAACCACACCTTTCGGCTCTCCCGTGGAACCGCTGGAAAAAATAACGGTTGCGGTGTCGTCGAGCGCGGGGGGGCGCGAAACTCCAAGAAATAATTCCAGCAGACGAGTGGGTAGAAATTTCGCTGCCAAAAGAGCCGCAAGCTTATCGAAAATACCGGGAGTCAGCGCGAGGTCTTCGGCATAAATTAATTCGCCCGGCGGCTGCAAGGGAACTTTCTCCAGGAATTGGCGGGAGGTAACCACAGTTTTCAGATCACATTGTTTCGCGCAAGAGGCGATCGATTCGTTGGAAGAGGTGTAATTCAGATTGATGGGAATTTTGCCGAGCAGCAACGCGGCCCAATTCACGAGCGCACCCGGAATAGAGGGAGGAAGCAACACGCCGACCATTTTCTGGTCGCGCCACAGCGGCCGCAGCCGTCTGGCCAGAAATACTGCCCGAATCAGCGAGTCTCCAAACGTCAGCTTGGGCGTGCGCCCATCGGCCATGGCGAAACGCCGTGGATCGCGCCTTGCGGCACGGATAAAAGAGCGCGTCAGCGGCCGCATGTAACGCCGGCGTCGTTGAAAGGCGTCAACGCCCAGTTCCTGAACGGCGGCACGAACCTCGGGGGCCGTCGCGGTCGGCGGCAATGCCTTGCCGAAAGTAATTCGCACGGGATAGGGAATTGTGCGCGGCCATTTCCACAGGAAGTGCCCGCCGGAGAAGCTGAAGATCGAGCCCCAGATGCCGTCGATGTTCACGGGAATGATGGGAACATCGATCCCTTTGATGATGCGCTCGAAGCCCCGATGAAACGGCAGCATCTGCCCGATGCGGGTAATCTCTCCTTCCGGGAAAATGCAAACCACCTCGCCGTTGCGCAAAGCCTCGGACCCTTCACGCAACGAATGAATCATTTCGCGCGGCCCCTGATCCGATGCGATCGGGATAATCTTCAACATTTTCGCGAAGGGTTTGATCACCGGAATGTCGTAGACGCCCTTGAACATCAGAAAACGGATGGGTCGGTCCGTCGAAGCGATGAGCAACACCGCATCGACCCAAGAGGTGTGGTTGGGAGTGAGTAGTACGCCACCGCGCGCGGGAATATTCTCCTGGCCTTTCAAATCCAGGCGGTACAGCGTGTGGGCGGCGATCCATAACAACAGGCGCAGCAAGGAATCCGGGAGTAGCCAAAGCACGTAAGCCAAAGCCGCGAGCGTGCCGACCGACGCCCAAAAGAAAATCCCAGCTGCCCCAAGGTGCAGAAAATGTTTGCAAGCATAGTAGAAGACCGAAGCTGCCAATATTCCGATGAAGGAGAGAAGATTGGCGCTGGCCAGCACACCGCCACGATGCTGCTCCTCTGGGCGGTGCTGCAAAAGCGCGCTGATCGGGACGATGAAGAAGCCGCCAAAGAAGCCGAGTGCTGCCAGCAGGGCAAGCACGGTCGTAAACGTCAGGCCTGGAAGAGCGATAAGAAATCCGAAGACGGTGATCCCGATTGCCCCGAGAGGAATGAGCCCGTATTCAATCTTTCCACCCGAGAGGTAGCCTGCGGTTACGCTGCCCAAGCCGATGCCAATGGCAATGGCTGCTTGCAGTAAACTGCCTCGCGAGGAAGCCACGTGCAGCACGTCACGGCCATAAAAGACAATGTCAAACTGCAGCAACGCTCCCAGAAAGAAAAAATAAGTATTGCCGGCCACGGCGAGCCAGAGCACCCGGTCCTGCGCGATGCGCCGTCCGTTCGTCCACAAATCGCCCAGAAAATTCGGTTGGAATTTCTTGGCGGGATCGGCAGCAGGAACGCGCGAAATGCCGAAACTCGTGCCCAGTCCGACGACGGAACAAGCCAGGAAGAACGTTCCCGAATATTCCTGGTGACCGCCAAACCATTTCGGGAGTTGCCCGGCAGCCACGGTGCCGACAATGGCGGCCAGGAATGTCCCCAGTTCGATCACGCCATTGCCCCAAGACAAGCGCTCTTCCGGAAGAATTTCCGGCAATAACCCATATTTGGACGGACCGAAGAGGGCTCCCTGCGTGCTGGCCAGAAATAGCGCCGCCAACGACATGGGCATGCTGTGAACTGCGAATCCGGCGATGGCAAACACCATCACGCCAATTTCGAAAAGTTTTGTGCCAATGGTGACCGTGCGTTTGCTGAAGCGGTCGGCCAGATAGCCGCCGGTCATCGAGAACAGAATGAAAGGCAGAGCGAACAGTGCGCCTACCAACAAAACTTTGGTTTCTTCCTGGTCGGGAGTGAGGTTGGTTCCGACAATCAGATAGAGGATGAGGAATTTCAGCCCATTGTCGTTGAAAGCGCCCTGAAACTGCGTGGCGATCAGGCTCCAGAAACAAAGGCGCCAGGAACGAGCTGCGTCAGGCATTCCTGATAGTCCTCCAGATGAAGGTGGGCGGAGTCGATGCGATGCCAAATAGTCGCAGACAAGCGCCCGCTTGAGTAGGTTTTTCTTTTTAGGGATCGCTATAAGCGTTTTCGCGACGTGGAATTTCGAACCACAATCTCGATGGCCACATCCGCTCCGTATTGCTGCACGCTGCGGACATGAAACTGAGTGACAGCGGGATGGCCGGATTGCATAAAGGGCACGCCGGCGTTTCCGGCGAGTTTAGGCGCGTAGAAAACAACCAACTTTTGCACTAATGCAGCTTCGAGCGCTGCGGCATTAAGGCGCGGCCCAGCTTCCAGCAGCACGCTGAGGATGTCGCGTCTTCCTAATTCCTTCATCACGGCATCCAGTTCTAATTTTCCGCCGCGCGGCTTGAGCGCAATCAGCTCGACGCCCGCATCTCGGAGTTTGCGAGCTTTTGGTGATTTCAATGGCGCCGCGGTGAAGACAAGCAGGTCGCCGTTCGCGTTCTCAACGATGCGGGCCTTCGGCGAGAGGCGCAGTTTGCTATCGAGGATGACGCGGAGCAACGGGCGGCGGCGGGGCAAACCACTGCGATCAGTTAGCAACGGATTGTCGGCAAGGATGGTGCCGATTCCCGTTAATAAGGCGTCCGAGGCGTGCCGCATGCGGTGAACTTCGGCGCGAGATTCTTCGCTGGTGATCCAGGCGCGCTTCTTGCTGCCACGCGGTTGCGGAATGGCCAGTTGGCCGTCGAGGGTCAGAGCCGATTTCAGCGTGACGAACGGCTTACGGGTAGTGATCCAGTGTGCGAACGCTTCATTCAACGTTTGCGCTTCGCTTTCCAGCATTCCCGTGACGACTTCGATTCCGGACGCGCGTAAGCGGGTGAATCCCCCGCCGCGGGTTTTGGGGTTGGGATCTTCCATAGCCGCCACGACGCGCGCAATCCCTGCGGCAATGATCGCATCGGTGCAGGGGCCGGTTCGTCCTGTGTGGTTACACGGCTCCAGCGTAACGTACAAAGTGGCTCCGCTTGCTTTTTTACCGGCTTGCTTCAGAGCCACAATTTCCGCGTGGTCGCGCCCGGCATACTGGTGGAATCCGGCACCGACAATCGCGCCGTCCTTCACGATCACGCAACCCACCGTGGGATTCGGGCTGGCGAGGCCAACGCCGTTGCGCGCCAGATCAAGCGCGTGTTCCATGAAATGCAAATCGTGATTGTCCACGGTATTAATTAAACAGCGAATCCGCGTAGGCCTGGGCGTCAAACGGGACCAGATCGTTTATCTTCTCGCCGGTGCCCACAAAACGAATGGGCAAACCCAATTCGCGCGAGATGGCTACTACGATCCCACCTTTCGCCGTGCCGTCCAGCTTCGTCAAGATAATTCCGGTAACGCCGACGCTGGTAGTGAATTCCCTCGCTTGCGCCAGACCGTTCTGCCCGGTAGTCGCGTCCAGGACCAGCAGCACGTCATGCGGAGCGCCGGGAATCACTTTTGCGGCGGTGCGCTTCATTTTTTCGAGCTCGGTCATCAAATTGGATTTTGTGTGCAGACGGCCGGCGGTATCCACAATCACAGCGTCGACGCTGCGGGCTTTTGCCGCGGCCATCGCGTCATAAACGACGGCGGCGGGATCGGAACCTGATTTCTGCTTGATCACTTCCACGCCGTTGCGCTGCGCCCAAATTTCCAGTTGCTCGATGGCCGCCGCGCGAAACGTATCGGCCGCACACAACACCACGCTTCGACCATCCTGCCGCAAGCGATTAGCAAGCTTTCCGATACTGGTAGTCTTTCCGGCGCCATTCACGCCGACGATGAAAATCACGCGCGGATCGTTGCCGTTTGCCGCGCCCGCCAGCGTGGGCGTGTTGCCGTACACATTCAATGCCCGAAAAACATGGGCTTTAATTTCGCGTTTGAGTTGCTCGCCGTCAGAAAGCGAATTGCGTGCAATCTGTTCCCTCACCGAATCCAGGATTTCTCGAGTGGTCTTCACGCCCAAGTCCGCGGAGAGCAGCGCGGTCTCCACTTCCTTAAGGACTGACGGATCGATCTGCCGCCCGCCCTTGGTCACGTTATCCAGGGTATCCGCGAGGGCCGTTTTCGTTTTACTTACGGATTCCTTCAGCCGCTCGATCAGTGTCGGTTCGGGTTTTCCAAAAAGGGTGATCATACAATTGGAGGCGCAACCAAAGGCGCAACACAGAATTGTAACAGATGGGAGTGTAACGGAAGTCTAGACGTGAACTTCAACAGCGGAAAGTCGCAGTTTACCCGCTTTGAATGCGGATTCCAGAGCATTGACGACCGACTGATCGAATTTCGATCCGGTAAGCGCCTTGATGCGGCCCAGGGCATACTCTAAGTCCATGGCGGATTGGTAAGGACGATTTGTGGTCATTGCATCCAGCGTGTCGGCCACCGCGATGATGCGGGCCATCATCGGAATCTGCGGTCCAGACAAGCCGTACGGATAGCCGCGGCCGTCCAGGTGTTCGTGGTGCAGTTCGATGCCAGGCAGCATATCTTTCAGTTGCGAGACCGGACGCATGATGTTTGCGCCCTTGGTCGTGTGCGTCTTCATGATTTCGAATTCTTCCGGCGTCAACGAACCGGGCTTCTTGAGGACGCGATCGTCGACACCGATCTTGCCTACGTCGTGCAGCAACGCGGAGATTTTCAGTTTGTCTAGGTCCTCGGCCGACAGGCGCAATTCCTGCGCAATGATCGTCGAGTATTTTGCCACGCGGCCGGAGTGACCGCGCGTATATGGATCCTTTTCGTCGATGGCGGCCGCAAGCATGCGGATGGAGCCGATGAACAGTTCGCGATTTTCTTCCGCGGCTTCCTTCAGCCGCTCGATATACTCCTCGATGTCGCTGGCCATCAAATTGAAATTCTCGGCCAGTTCGCTGATTTCCGCAGCGCCGCGCACCGGTGTGCGCTGGTGGAATTCACCGCGGCTGATGGCTCGCGTGGAAGCCGCGAGAATTCGGATCGGACCGCTGATTCCCACGGCGAAGAAATACCCAAATAACACGGCGATCAGCACCACCACGCTGACGAACGCCAGTGCCTGGCGGTTCAAGTCGGTTACTCCGGCGTCCGCGCGCGCTTCTTTTACGCTGCGCTCCGCGATCACCGCCCAATTCACTTCCGGGAAAGTGCTGTACGTTCCCACAAACTCGACATCGTGCTTATTCTCTTTTTCGGCGAAGCGCAGGGTCTCGGTGGTACGCAATTCCCGCGGCAGTTCCTTGATTTTCCGCACCAGATACGATTTCTCAGTCAGATCCTCGCCGGGTACGAAATGCTTGGTCTCCGGATGCGCCACGATGTGACCGAAATGATCCACGACAAACACCGTTCGGCCCCGCACGCTGGCGTCCTGCAAACGTCGCAGGATCGGGTCCAGGGAGACCACCGCCGCCAACATTCCGGTGAAATTATTTTGCCCGTCGGTCAGCGGCACCGCGATTACGAATGCCGGCCGGTTATCCGGCGCCAAAGCCAAGGGATCGCTGCGAAAATTGACAGATTGCACGGAGCTGACGAACGCGCGTTGCAGGGCCTTCGCCACGAACGGATCCTGCTCGGCCCGGAAATTACCTTGCGAAGCGCTGGTGCCTTTGCCGTCGCGGCCCACAGCGGTCAAGTACACAAATGTGTTGCGGTTGGAATCGACGAAATTCTCAAGCAGTCGCGTGACTTTCGGCTCCGCGGCAGGGTCGGTGACGTTGTCGATCAGTCCGGTTAAGGCGAGAATCTGGCGCTGGCTGATTAATTGTTGCGTGAGATTCGATTCGAAGATTTGCACTTCCTGGGCGAGCGAGCGGGTCAACTCCGTTTGCTGCAGCCGCTCCATGTCCACCAGTTTTTCCTGGCTTAACTCCAGCACCTGGCGGTGATACAAGCCAATCGGGAGCGCGCTGACAAGGAGCAGCGCACCCAGCATAAGCCACAGGATGCGCACCCGGCCGGCACGCAGGCGCGTCAATAGGGTTGGGAATGAGACCGCCATCACTACAATAGTAGGGGAGAGATTCCGTGAGGAAGCGCTGGCCTAAAGGACAGGCGACGCGCAAATGCCACTGGCACTAACGTACTAAACCAGAAGCGGTTAGCCCTGCTCGCGCTTCAAGGGGCGCTCCATAATTGCCCGGATCGCATCGCGCGGAGAATTTCCCAGGCGCAGGATGCTATGCACTTGTTCGGTGATCGGCAATTCGATGCGGCGCTCTTTCGCCAAGCCCAGCAATGCCTCTGCCGTTCCTACTCCCTCTGCAACCATGTTCATTTCGCCCAAAATCTCTGGCAAGGGACGGCCGCGTCCCAGTTCATAGCCCACGTGACGATTGCGGCTGAGCGCTCCGTGACAGGTCAGCACCAAATCGCCCAAGCCTGCCAGACCGCTAAGCGTTTCAGGGTTGCCTCCCAGCGCAACGGTGAGCCGTGTCATCTCCGCCAACCCTCGAGTGATCAAGGCAGCCAATGAATTTGCGCCGAGGCCCAATCCCTGACACGTCCCGGCGGCAATCGCCATTACATTTTTCATCGCGCCGGCAAGTTCCACCCCCAATACATCGTCGTTCGTGTACAGGCGAAAGGTGGGCCCGGCGAACTCCGCCTGAAGAAATGACGCGAGGGGCCGGTCCTGCGAAGCTACCACAACCGCGGTGGGATCGCCGCGCGCGGCCTCCAGCGCAAATGATGGACCCGAAAGAACGGCGATGCGCGGAATAAATTGCAAAGCGAATACTTGAGCGATGGTCTCGCTCATACGCAGGCGCGTGGAGGGCTCGAGTCCTTTCGTTGCGCTCACCATCACGGCGTCTGCTTCGAGAAATGGCGCGGCTTTCAAATAAACGCTTCGGGCGTGTTCGGAGGGTACCGCGCCGATCACAATCTGGGCGTCGCGCAAGACCTCTTCGATTTCGTTAGTCGCCTGGACGCAAGCGGGAATCGCTATGCCCGGCAAATAAGTCGCATTCTCTCGATTGTCCTGGATGGACCGTACGATCGACTCTTCTCGCGCCCATATGCGAATTTCGTGTTTGCGCCTGCTATGCGCCAGCACCACAGACAAGCCCGTGCCCCAGCTTCCGCCACCGAGAATGGCAATTTTGCTCATTGGTCTTGGTCCTGTGATTTGTCCAACGTGTACTTCGGTTCGGTGCCATCGAGCAACCGCTGCAGATTGGCGTCGTGTTTGTAGAAAATGAGCACGCAAGCAAAGAGAGTGCCGAGAGTAATGACGAGCGGCGGTGCATGTCCCGGGGCCCACAGGAAGTAGATCAGCATCGGCATGGCGGCCGTCGCGGCCAGCGAGCCCAGTGATACGTAGCGCCAGAATGATACAGCCAGCACAAACAGAAACAGGGCCGCCAGAGCTGCCGCCGGCGATAGAGCGAGGAATACGCCCAAAGCAGTGGCGACTCCTTTCCCGCCTTTGAACTGCAGCCACACGGGGAAGCAATGGCCCAGCAGTGCAGCCAACCCCGCGAACATCATGGCACTGGATGCGTTATCGCTAAATCTCGCCGCCAGCAAAACCGATACAGCGCCTTTTGCGGTGTCCATCACCAGAGTCAGAATTCCCGCCAGTGGTCCCGCCACGCGCGAAACGTTGGTTGCGCCGATGTTGCCGCTGCCTTGTTCTCTTACGTCCGTTCTGCCAATAAGGTTCGCGAGAATGAGGCCAAACGGGATGGACCCGAGCAAGTATCCGAGGAGAACGAAGAGCAGGGTCTGCGCGGAAGTGTTTGTCATTCAGAGCTGGTTCTCCGCCACGAAAGGGAACGACTGCACGGTAGTGTACTCTGCCCCCGTCGGTTTGAGCTTGCTTTCGATCAGGTGAAAGATATCGGCTGTGAAGGCCCCAAAACTGTGTGTAGCGCGCCGCTGCACAGCTTCGCTGATTTTCGGAGGAAGGCCTGGAGGGTTGAATCGCGCCAGAGTCAAGTGTGGCGCGAATGCCCGATTCTCGAGGGGCAAACCGAGTGGATGCATTGTGCGGTCGATGTCTTCAGCAAGTGCTCGCAAATTCGCTGATGATTCCATCCCGGCCCAAAACACACGCGGGCGATTCTCGTTCGGGAAGAATCCGAGGCCTTTCAATTCGAGCGTGACCGGTAGTGCGCTACGGACTGCACGCAACGAACTCTGAATTTTTTCTAGATTACCGGCATCCGTGTGACCCAGGAACTTTAGCGTGACGTGCAAATTCTCGGGACGCACCCATTTCGCGCGTGGAGCGATGTCACGCATCTCCTTCAGGAACGCCGCGAAGGTGGTGCGAATATTCGTGGGAATTTCGATGGCAATGAACAGGCGCATGGGCGAATCCCGTTCAGGAGTTCGAAGCGCGGCGTGGCTGCGCGTGAGAGTTATACAGAAAATGCGTGCGCACCATATCCAGGGCGAGTTGCGAAGCGTAAAACCGAATCGCCTCGCGGTCTCCCGGCAGGTGCACCAATCTTTCTTTCACTCCGCTGGCTCCGGCCACGGCAAGGTATACCGTGCCCACCGGTTTTTCCTCACTGCCGCCGGCCGGCCCGGCGATTCCCGTGATTCCGACGCCCAACGTACTTCCCACGTGTCGGCGGATCCCCTCCGCCAGTGCTACTGCCACTTCGCTGCTCACCGCCCCTTTTGTCGCAATTATCTGAGGTGGCACGTCGGCCCAGGCTGTCTTCATTTCGTTGCTGTAGCACACGACGCCTCCAAGGAAATAACTAGAACTTCCGGGAATGCGCGTCAACCGCTCCGCCAGCAATCCTCCCGTGCAACTTTCGGCCGCCGCGATCGTGGCGCGGTTGTCGATCAGCAGTTGTGCCACCACTTCCTCCAAAGGTGTCGCTGCGTGCGCAAAGATGCGATCACCCAAGGCAAGTTCGAAGCTGCGGACGATCTCGTCTAGCGTTGCGTTGGTTGTCACCGGATCGTCGCTCCACTCACGCAGGTGGATTTGCACTTCTCCGGGTGCCGCTAGAATCGTGGTGTTCACGTGTTTGTGGCGCGTGTAAATGGCGCGGATACGTTCTTCCACGTGGGATTCGCCAAGTCCCGTGACGCGCAGTTCGCGGTGAAACATCCGTACAGCACCGGCCTGCTGCTGAAGTCGCGGCAACACCTGTTCCAGAAACAGAGGCTTCAGCTCGCGCGGGGGCCCCGGAAGAAGCGCCACCATCCGTCCTCTGTCCTCCAACCACAAGCCCGGTGCGGTGCCCCGCGGATTCTCGAGAACTTCTGCTCCCTCCGGCACCATGGCCTGGCGCAGATTCACTTCCGGCATTTCTCGTTTGAAGCTGCGAAAACGCGCTTCGATTGCGCGTACAACCATTTCATTACGTTGCAGCCGTCGCCCTAGAAGATCCGCCACCGTCTCTCGCGTCAGGTCGTCTTCCGTCGGACCCAGGCCACCACTCGCAATCACGACCGGAACGCGATTCAAGGCGTCACGAAACGCTTCCGCCAGCAACTCCCGATTGTCTCCGACAATCGTTTTGCGTAGCACCTCGATGCCCAGCTTGTTCAGTTCTTCGGTAAGGAACAAGGAGTTCGTATCGATCCGATCGGGGGTCAAAAGCTCCGATCCCACAGCAATAATTTCCGCTTTCATGGCCAATATTGTAACGCAGGCCACGCGCGAGAACGGAGCCACGGGCAATCTCCTTCGCAATTGCTTGACGATCAGCTGAGGAGAGGCAGGCCGCGGACGTTCCAGTCCAACGTGAACAGCGCATTGTTGGCGGCGAGGATGGCACGCCCACTGGGCAGCAGCGCCAGGCCTACCAGCGCCGGGCCGCTCAAAACGTGTTCCGCATGACCCTGTGGAGTAATTCGCACGATGCCGCGACGCCCCGCGAAGGAAGCCGCGATGTAGAGGTTCGTGTCCTGATCGAAAGCCATTCCTTGCGGTCGGCCCAGCCCGCGGTAGAACACGTGAACTTCGCCGCCCTGCGTGATTCGGTAGACGCGGTCGTAACTCGAAGTCGTGGGGCCAGTGACATACAACTCGCCACTGGGATGGAAGGCCAAATGATACGCGGCCACCGAAGGCTCCAGGGTCGCGAAAACAAAAATCTCTCGCTCGGGACTAATTTTGAAAATCGTCCCGCTACGATCGCCGACAAAAAGATTTCCCGCGGGGTCGAACGCTAATCCTGTGGCGACTCCCATGCCCTCGATCCACTCCTCGGATTGTCCATTTTGCGCAACACGATGAATGGTGCCGTCGTGACGGCAGGAAACGAACAGGTCGCCCTTCGGCCCGATGGCCAATCCTGTAGGGTTGATCAGCGACGTCACATAAGGCTTCACAGCATAGTTAGGGCCGATCTTGTAGAGCGAGACCGGCACGCGTTGGCCACGAGGCCCGCTGAAAGTCACGTAGATATTTCCTTGCGCATCCACGGCGGGATTCGCAACGGGGTGGAGGTTGTCCGCAATCTGATACGCGACCGCTACGGGATGCGGTTGGCTTTCGTGCGACGCATTCACAACTTGCACCGTACGCGCAGTTACGTTCTCGGGCACGCGCGCAATCAACCGGTTACTGCTGGCCAACGCTAGCGGTGCGTCCGTATCCCCGAAACGCACGACAGGACGAGCGCCACGTCGCGACGTGAATGCACTGCCATAAATTGTGATTTCCCCGCCGGGCAGCGCCGCTGCGGGCGCGATTCGGTCAATGTGCGGGACGCCATTCTTTTCTGGTGTGGTTCCAAACCCGAACTTCATAACACATAAAAGTGTAGCGCGACACGCAAGCAAATGGCAGCGTACACCCCGGCCATCCAATCGTCCGCCATGATGCCCCAACCACCGGGGAGGTGCTCCAGGCGACGGCAGGGAAATGGCTTGGCGATGTCAAAGACGCGAAACAACAAAAACGCAGCCAGCAAATATTTCCAGTTCAGCAGGCTCATGCCGGTATACAACGCAAACATCCCGGCATCGGATACATGCAGAAATGTTGCGGGAGCGGCCAGGGGGGCCAAACCCAGGATCAGCGCCAGGTGCACGCCGGAAACCTCGTCAATCACCACGTATTGCGGGTCCTTCACTCCAGCAAATTGCGCCACCTGCCCGCCGCAACGAACTCCGAGCCACGCCAGTACCCCCCAGACTGCAATCGACGGCACCAGGAGAACCAACGCTCCCAGGGGCCCAGAAAGCAGCGGAGCTTCAGCTCCCAAGCTAAGCTGAATCCCTTTTCCGAGAAAAATAAACCAACTGTACGGGTGGGAGATGACCGCAATGAGCAGTCCGACAACGGAACCCCACGTACCCGGTCCGGGCTTCAAGTAGCCCGTGCCAAAAAGCGTGGCGATCGCATAAGCAAAGCGTGGTTTTGCGGGTTGTGCCGCCAAAGGCGCTTCACTGAATGTGTTCGTCATGCTGGGGCTTGCCTTCGCGCAGCGCGCGCCGATCTGTTTCTGGAAGTTCTTCCTCGTCGAAAATCGGATCTGATACCACGTACTTTTCCGCGGCCCACGCACCTAGGTCAAGCAAACGGCAACGCTCCGAGCAGAACGGGAACTCCGGGCTGTTTTCAGAATCCGTGGGCGTTTTGCAGATTGGGCACTTGTGTTTCATCGCGAAGAATGTTTTACCACAGAGAGGTGGCGACAGCACAGGTCGAAGACAGACTCAGGAGAGCACCCGCAGTGCGGCTCCAGTGGAAATGCGCGTCAACTGCTCCGCCGGAGGTACCGCGGAAACCACCGAAATGGGTCGGGCCACCGGGCGAGGAAAAATCTCTACCACGCGGCCAATTAAGTCGTACGCATCTGTTTTCGTAATTTCCACCTTCACCGCGCCGCCCGTTTCCGCCACTTCGCCGTTCGTTAACTCGACATCGGTCAGATACACCTTGCCGTCGATGTCTGGCGCCATACCTTCCAGGCGTGCTTCCCAAACCAGCGGGTTGTCTTTCGAAGGCCCCTCGACGAGCGCGACTTCGGTGCGACCCTTGAACTCGCGCAATGTCTCGCGAGAAATCTTGCGTTGCAGCGCCATCAATCGGGCTTGCCGCTCTTCGATCGTATCTGCGTCCACCTTTTCAGCAAGCGCATAACTGGCTGCATTGTCTACGTCCGAATATTCGAATACGCCCATCCAATCGATTTTTGCCGCGGCAACGAACTGATAGAGTTCCTCGAAATCATCCTTGGTCTCACCAGGGAAACCCACGATAAAGCTGGTCCGTAGCTTTACACCGGGAATCGTCGTACGAATTCGTTCCAGTAACTTCAGGAATGCATTTCCGTTCGAGCCGCGTTTCATGCGCGCCAACACATTGCGGCTGGCATGCTGCAGAGGCATATCGAAATATTTTGCAAGCCGCGGATACGCCGCGAGCGTGTCTAATAATTTTTGCGTGACGCGGTTCGGGTATGCATAAAGGAATCGTACCCAGAGCAATTCGTCAATTCCGGCAAGTTTCGCGAGCAGTTGCGCGAGCCCGTCGCGCAGACCCAGGTCCTCGCCATACGAGGTCGTGTCTTGCCCGATGAGTGTAACTTCCCGTGTTCCCGCCGCGGCTAGTTTCTCTGCTTCACGCACCACCGATTCGAAACGGCGGCTGCGGAAAGCTCCACGTAGTTGCGGAATGATGCAGAACGAGCAGGGATGATCGCAGCCTTCGGCAATTTTGATGTACGCCTGATGCTTTGGCGTGGTGATCACGCGCGGCGTCAGGTCGTGATAGAGAAACGAAGGCGGCGCCGCGGGTAGCACCTTCAGCTCGCCTTCCACAGCTTCCAGAATGCGCTCCACCTCGCCCGTTCCTACGACCGCGTCGACCTCCGGCACCTGCTCCAGAATCTGCTCGCGATAACGTTCGACCAAGCAGCCGGCGACGATCAGCTTCTTGGCCGCACCGAATTTTTTGTGCTCGGCCATCTCCAGGATGGCATCCACTGATTCTTTTTGCGCGGGTTCAATGAAACTGCAGGTGTTGACGACGAGAATTTCGGCTTCATCCGCGCGTGGCGTCAGTTCGTAGCCCTCACGCGACAAAATGCCCATCATCACCTCACTGTCGACGAGGTTCTTCGGGCATCCGAGAGAAATGAATCCTACCTTTGGCATGGAGCGAGTTCTACCTCGGCGTAACCTTCCCATTTTAGCATGCGCAGAAGGCTCGTCCCCAAAATGCGGCCGCGTGGAGCGCTACGGGAACTATGGCACGCGAGGCAGATCCAGCACGGGGTTCTGCGGGAAGAAATCGAACGGCCGAATCTCGAATTCGTGCCACATCGTTGGCATCACCGGCCAATCTTCCTGTCGGGGGACGTGATGAAAGCCCAGCGTATACCACGCGACAATGTCGGTGTTTTCGATCTTGCGATTTTCTTTCGTCCACACGGCTAAGCCGTCCGTTCCTTTGCTGGAGACGGGGTACGTTCCCCCCGCGAAACGCTCGTTGTCCCGATAAGGCGTCACCCATAGCTGGTGAGCGGAAAACGCTCCGGCTTTCTGTGCGCCATCGTCGGGATCAAGCAAAGTGGCGGCGGTCACTCCCGGCATGATTTCGTAACCTGTCGGGTGACCCAGCGGCCCTTTCACATTGGGGTTCACAAACAACCACATGCTCGGTTGCTCGAGATGGATGTCCATCATGGCACCGCGTTCGTTAGCAGGCATCGCAGATTCCGCTACCCAAATTGTCTTGCGCGGGCTTCCTGCCGGCAGCTTTTTCTGCACCAGACGGTGAACCATAAAACTGTTGTCCTGCCCGTCGACATCCAGGTCGAGCCGATAGGAAAAGAAGTGGTCGTGATTTACGCCCAAGAGGTTCTTGGCCACCAAGTGGCCGTAGCTTTCTACGCCATCGCCGCCATGCGCTCCACCAACGCTTTCCGCTGCGACTGCTCGCGTTTCGATGATTCCGGTGGCGCCTGCGGCCACGACAATCGTCCCGTCCTGTTGGAACCGCCAATCAAACAAATAATCGTAGTTGCCGATTAACGCGGCAGAACGCAACACTAAACTGCGCGTCGGCCGGCCCCAAACGCCGTTGTCATCGCCGTGGCGCCAGGCAACGTCGCCATCGAATTTCTCGAATAGGCAAGCCTGTCGCGGACGAACCACCGGCGCGCCTTTCTCGTTGGTCGACAATCCGTCGAAATACACCGCGTTTGATGGGCAGTCCAGACCCTCCCGCATACTCTGAAGAATGCCGCCAGGATAAAACTCCCCGTTATCCACAAACACTCGCGTGGACCACCCACGCGTCGCGTCCATGTACGGCACGAACAGTTCCGACACCATGCCTTCGTACATCACAGAGCGATAGCGGCCGCCGTCGTTCATGCCAACAAGATTCAAGACGATTCCGCTTCGCGAATCCAGGCGAAAACGGAACCGCCAGTTTTGCCAGGTCACTTCGCCGTCTTTCACTTCGAAACTGGGGCCCGCCGGTTGCTCGACGAACCCTGGCTTCGTGCCCGCACGTGGAACTTCTGGAGCTTCCTCAAAATTGATCGGTCCGGTAGGTTCGGGAGTGCCCCCTTCGTCGATCACCTGCAACACCTTTTTCTCGGTGTAGTCCACCTCGATAGTCAGACCGCTGACGGAGCGACCCCAGCCGTGATACACGCCGTTCATCAGGTCGCAATCCGCAAAGCCGATGCGATGATTCTCTTGTTCCGGAAAAGCAAAGAAGCCTACCGGACTGACGTCACATTCCACCGTGTTCATATCCTTAATCCCACGCTTCGCCAGAGCTTCCTTCACCCGGCTGTCGCTCAAAACCAAGTCCGACAATCCGACAATTTCGCTTACAAAGAAGGGCGCCTGCGCCCCGGGAACTTCTTTCCAGGATTCCAACTTCTTCGCCACGATGTCGACGCGCGCTTCGATGGTCACGTTCTTTCGAAGAAGAACTACATCCGCTTCGCGCGAAATAGACTGGCCGGGTTTCCATGCCAATACCACGTCTTTCGCGGGTTCGTGCAACAAGATGCTGACGTAATGCGTGTCCTCATCAATGTGGCCGCTTGCTTGCACCACGTCATACACCGTCCAATATTCTTCGGTTCGCAAGGCGTCGAGCGGATGCTGGGGCGTTTGCGCCGATGCAAGCACGGGAAACATCAATCCACACAGCAGTGTTACGAGACACCAGCAATAAGGTCTGGCCAAGACAAGCCTCCACGGATAGGGTGGGGTATTGTAGCCCGTTTTCGACGATTAGCGCGGGCGCGGAGCTGAGCGGACTTGTTCGAGCAGAGCGCGCAGGCGAAGAGCATCGCACGGCAATCCACCGAAGCGCGACTGCGCGTACAAGTCGGTGAATTCCTGGACCGGGGGAGCCAGTCCCCCTTGCAGAGCTAAGGATGCCGCGAATTCGCGAGGAGTTTGCGCCTCTTGCCGCGAAATACCGCGCTTTTCCAGCAGCCGCAGAAGCTCGGAATAGAGCCGCGATGCCATTTGCGGGTTACTACGCTCTGAGGCAGGCAAATTGGCTAGCCAAGCGAGCCGGAACCGTCGAAATACCGGGCGCAGCCAGTCCCATCGTAAAAACGCCAGCGACAAAATAAGCAAAACCGGAAGGACGAAGCGCATCATACTGTGCGCGCGCTGCCACTCCGTGATGCTTTCCATTCCGCGATCCTGCAGGTGCTGAAACTTCCTCCGCCATTTCTCTTTCCAGTCGGTGGACATCTGGCCCATGTTTTTCGCCAACGTGACCTGGTGGGTGAAATCGTAGTTAATCACCCACTCGTTCCAGGTAAGCTGGAACCAATCCACGTACATGCCTAGCCGCGAAAGCAGGCCGCTTGTCTGATCATTCGAAGGCGGCGTGGGATCGAAGGTAATCCAGCCATTGCCGGGGAAATACGCTTCCACCCAACTGTGAGCGTCGCTGGCGCGCACGATGTAGTCCCCGCCAACGTCGTTGTATTCGCCGGGCAAAAATCCGTTCACTTCGCGCGAAGGAATGCCGAGTGTGCGAAGCATCACGGCCATGGCCGTGGCGAAATATTCGCAATGTCCCGCCTTGGTTTCGAACAGAAAATGCGCCAGCGGATCGCCGGTAGGAGTACCGGACAAATTCAGCGTGTACGCATAGTTCGTGCGCAAGTAGTTCTCGATGGCCAGGGATTGATCGTAGGGATCGCTCGCTCCCCCCGCGGCTCTGCGCGCTAACTCGGCGACGCGGGGATCCAATCGGGAGGGCAGCTGCAAATACGGTTCGCGAATCTCGGGTGGGTACTCGGTTCCCGCCGAGCGTGCTTGCGCGGGGCGCGCTACCGGAAGGATGGAAATGCCTTCGTAGCGAATCTGCGAGAAGTTATGAAATGGATTGAAGATGGAGCCGGTGGGGTCGACATTCACAAAGCTGTGCCGCGCCGAACCGTCGTAGGTCCCAGCTTCACCGGAAAAATTGCCGCGCAATTCTACAAGCTGCGAGGGACCGAAAAGGGCGTCGCTCGCCAGTGGCTGCAGTAAAGCGATGAATTCCACGCGCATTGCCGAGTGGCCTTCCAAATCCCGTTGCGATGCCAGCGAAATCCAGCCCGTCTGCGCGGACTCATGTCGTCGCAGTCTTGTTTCCGTGGAGTACCAGCGGCGGCCATCGAAATTCGTTAACGCGATGCCGCGCCAACGAAGCAGCGGGTAATTTACCGGGGCGCCTGTCTGCACACGCATCACCACCACGGTGTTTTTCTTGATTTCGCCAATTTGGCCGAGCTCCACGTTGTCCGTGAAACCACTCATCAGCGACGGCTGCAGGCCGGTGCGCGCGAAATAACCTGCACTGAAGCGCGGAAACACGAAGAAGAGAACCGAGCCCAGTACGACCGCGCCCAAGGATAGCGTCAGCGCCGCCAGCGCGAGTGCCCGGTTGAATCTTCGCTCCCTGGTCAGGTCCACGCCCAGCGGAGGAAACACCGCGCCTTTCGCGCCTCGGCGGATCTCGAGCCCCACAAACACCGCTACCGCAAACGCGAGGAACACTACGAAATAAGCCAGAAACGAGGTATCTACGGTAAATATGGCCGCGCCGAGGACGCCGGCAAACGCCAGCATGGACAGGAATATCGCGTCGCGGTCCGTAGACACGCTCAAGAATCGCACCAAAGTCACGAACAAAAGGAAGTGCACCACGGCGAGCAGCGCTCCGTAGAGGCCGGGATTTGGCGCATCCCCGGCCAGGGCGCGCGACACGAAAAAAAGGTCCACGGGAAAAATAAAAACGTATGCCACCACCAGACGCGTTGCTACGGACTGCTTCAATTCGGGAGGATGACCTCGCCACCAACGTACGCCTTTATACAGAACCAGTGTCGGCGCCAGGATGGTCGTGATCAGGTCGAGTTTTCCAGTGCCCACCAGCGTCATAACCGACGTGAGCACAAGAAAAAATAACGCGGTGCGGTAGAAGCGGTCCGCAGGCAAGGATCTGGCCGGCAGTAAAGTGGACGAAGCCATGGCGCGAGATTCAGAATAGCACTACGGCGACTGCGCCGACCGCGCGCCCCTCCAAAGGATTACCGTACGAAAGGGCCGGTTAGAAGGAGAGCGAAGCGGTGCGCGCTTTCGGCGTTTTCGTGGTAATTCCGCTGGCCAAAAGCGCCGCTCCCGCAACTTTTCGCGTCAGATTCGAGATTGGCACGGTGGCCAGTTCGGTGAGCTTTAGTTTCTTGCTCCCCGACAGCAGCGGCAATGCGGCAACATCCATTCGAAAGGGAAGCACCGTGATTTGCCGGTAGGTTACCGCGTGGCGAACTTTCGCTAAAGCTTGGAGCTTCGGCGTAATTTTCTGGCCTGAGAAAATCGCGCCTTTCACAAAAGCGCGAAGCTCGCGCACGGTGTCTTGTTCGACGTGGATCGTAGGGAAGTGCCACATTCGGGAAAGCAACGTGGCGACGTCGTGTTTGCCGGCCGCTTTTACGTCACGTTTGGGCGGAGGAAGAAGCAGAGTGTGCCCCGCCGGATCGACCAGCACCAGCGCTGCCAGGATCAGTTCTACCGGAGTGCGCTCGAGTCGTTTTTCCGGGATCACGTCGGTCAGCGCGAGTTTCCGAGCCTCGCAGAATTCCGCAACGGGGCAAAGCAGGCACTGCGGCGAGCGTGGCGTGCAGATTATGGCTCCCAGCTCCATCATTGCCTGGTTCCAATCGCCAGGAGCGGCCGGCGCCAGTAACTCATCTGCTCGTTTCTGCAACTGTTGCCATTGTGAGCCCGTCCTCAGGTCGCCGCGAGTCGCGTCCAGTCGGGCCAACACTCGCGCAACGTTGCCATCGAGCACCGCCATCTTTTTTTCATACGCGATGCTGAGAACGGCTGCCGCAGTGTAGGAACCGATTCCCGAGAGGGCTAACGCTTTGTCCGGATCCTTGGGGAACTGCGAGCCATATTCAACCACGATCTGCCGCGCAGCTTTCTGCAGGTTTCTGGCGCGCGAGTAATAGCCCAATCCCGCCCAATGCCGAAGCACCTCCTGCTCGTCGGCTTCCGCAAGAGACTCCACGTTGGGGAAGCGCTCCAAAAATCGCTCGTAATAGGGGATCGCAGCCACTACACGGGTCTGCTGCAGCATAATTTCCGAAAGCCAGATGCGATAAGGATCTTTCGTGCGGCGCCAAGGCAAGTCGCGTTGAAACTCGGCGAACCACGCGAGCAGGCGTTTCCGAAAACGAGCGCGTTCAGGAGCGGTGAGCATAGCTAGAGAGAAACAGTTTGAGGCAAATCACTCACCAGGAACAGGTCCGTTCATTCGCCAACAGCAATTTAATCCGTGCCAACTAATTGCACCGCATCAATCTCATTCCAGCCCGGCACCACATTCGTGGCCAGCGTCAACTTGACGCGATCGGTCTTGAACGTGGTTTTAGGAAATTTTACGACCAGGTAATTCAGATCGGTCGTGGGATCGTTGCCAGCCCACACCGTGTGTGCCGTTCCCTGTTCATCGAAAATCTCGGCTTTGATCAACGCACCTGAACCGCACGATTCGCGCACACGCAATTCCGTCGCGTAGACCGGCTTCGGATACTTCAGATCAACCCATTCAATCCCGGAGTCTGGCGTCTTGGGAGCCCAGGCATGACCGTCATCGCCGTACTTGTCCACGTTGGGAGGTCCGGTCATCTGATTGGCCGACCAGGAATCGGTGCCTTTCGCGTCGTTATACGTGGAAGATGCGGACGCCTGCACGGCCCATTGCCCGTGCGGGTCGTTCTTGATTTCATCCTGCTTTAATGCCCACGCCGCGCCCGCAAGTTTGGCGGTAGTCTCGGCATTCGTGTCGGCGGTACCCGGCGCAGCAGGAGTCGCCGCAGGAGCGGCCGTTGCCGACGCAGAATTTGTGGCCGCTGGCTTGCCTTGCGGTTCGGTGTCTGCGGGTTTCTTACATCCCGCGGCGAAGATCGCGGCGGCCGTCAGGCATATCATCAGTAGCTTTGCATTTTTCATTCGATCCCCCGGAAGCGATTGCTGCGAATCTTATCGCACATCGTAGCCGGAGAAAAGGAAAACGCTATCCATGGAATGGGAAAACACCCAGCAAGCTATGCTGCAAACTCCGCCGCAAAGATTACGTAAGACGAATTCCATACTTCCGCGGGAATCGATCCGCGCGGCTGAGACGTCACGATGATCTTGAATGATTCCACTTCAGCGGCCAAGGCGGTCAGTTGCTTTTGGGCAATATCAACGGGGAGCGCTTCCACCAATGCCAAATGGCGCAGCACGGCGAATATATTCTCTGCAGCCGGCGCCAAGGGAACTGCAAAAGCTCCGCTGCGAAACTCCAGCAGAGCTCCGCGTTCATGGAAGTTCCACGCGATCGCGGCGCATAGCTCGACGGTTTTCTCAAAACGCTGTTTTTCAAGCGAAGTCGCGGGTGTGCTGGCGGCCTCGCTGTGCACATCCAGTACCAACAAGACGCTGGTATCGTCCTCGCGTGCAAATTCTCGCACCATCAACGAACCCAGGCGTGCCGATGCTTTCCAGTGAACGTGCCGCGCGCTGTCGTTGGGGAGATAATCGCGCAGCGCATACAGATCCTGCCCGCGCCCCTTCGTCAGAGTTTCAATCGCTCCCTGAATTCCCGGCAGCACTTCCAGGAATTCGGGCGTTGCCTCCACCGACGGATAGACGAGCGCCTCTGAAGCGAGGTCCAGCCGCCGCGCTTTTTGCAAAAATCCGAAAGGGAATCGTGTGACGATCCGGAACGCCTCTTGGCGGTACAATCCGCGTCGAGCAAACCGCAGCGGCACGGATTGCTTCACCGATTCGCTTCGCGCCAGGTAGGGAAAATAAATCGGAGTGGCCAACAACACTGCCGCGTCGGTGTTCTTTTCCCTTGTGCCTTCCACCCGCAGGGAAAATGAGGGCAGTGTTTGTTTTTCGTTCTGCAGTTCCACCACGCCGCGCACCGTTTGCTCCGCGAATATGTGTTCGGGGAGCTGCAGGTTCAGCTCAACACCCGCCAAGGTAAGCGACGACAGAATTCCCGACATCAGGATGCTGGCAATCAGGCAAGCAAGAACCAGAAAGAGCAGATTGTTTCCCGTATTAATGGCGGCCAGCGCCACCAGCACGATTCCGCCAAGATAGATCCAACCCTCGCGTGTGAGCCGGTATTCCATTCTGTAGGCGATCCACCGCAGCGGCGTCCGTTTGGCCAGCACTGGCACCAAGGTGATGCCCACCCACGCCGCCACCAGCAAGGCCGACATGGCCGTGGCACTGGCCAGCGCCAGGCTGCCGATTCGCGCGGCCGCACCGGAATAGAGGGCCAGGACAAACGCGACACTCAACGCTGCCATGGAAAGGAAGAACGCCCGCACTCCGGGGCGATCGGCTTTCTCCCAGAGGTTCGCAAGCGATATTTGCAAGCTCACAGGGGTACGCGTACGGATTCGACAATCTCGCGGAGCACCGTTTCCGTGGTCTCCGACTTCTTTTGCAAAGAAGCGTGCCGCGTGCTGGCCACCACGCGGTGTGAAAAAACGGCCACCGCCAGTTGCTTGAAATCGTCGGGCAAGCAATATTCCCGGCCTTCCAGAAATGCGCGCGCCTGCGCCGCCCGCTGCAGCATCAGGGTTCCGCGCGGACTCACACCCAGTGCCAGTTGGTCTGACTTGCGCGTGCGATTCACAATTTCCAGGGCGTAATCGTGCAGACTGCTGTCCACTTTTACCCGCGTGACCGATTCCTGCATGGCCAGCACATCCGAAACATCGGCGATAGGCTCCAATTCTCCTACCGAATTATCCGTGGTGCGGCTGCGCAAAATCTGCCGCTCGGTTTCGTGGGAAGGGTAGCCCATCTTGATGCGCATCAAAAAACGGTCCAGTTGTGACTCCGGAAGCGGATAGGTGCCGTGATGTTCTACGGGATTCTGCGTGGCGATCACCAGAAATGGCTGCGGCAGCGGAAGCGTGCGCCCATCCACAGTTACCTGCGCTTCATTCATGGCTTCCAGCAAGGCCGATTGTGTCCGCGGCGTGGTGCGATTGATTTCGTCGGCCAACACGACGTTTGCGAAAACCGGTCCAGGCCGGAACTCGAAATCCCGCGACTCTGGATTATAGACACTAACGCCAAGCACGTCGCTGGGAAGCAGGTCGGAAGTGAACTGAATGCGCTGAAACGTGCAGTGAAATGATTTCGCCAGAGCTTGCGCCAGGGTTGTCTTGCCCACTCCGGGGACGTCTTCGATCAACAGGTGACCGCGCGCCAAAAGCGTAATCAGCGCCAGTTGAATCACGTCTTCCTTGCCGAAAATGGCTCGGGCGATGGAGCGCTGAAGTTGTGTGACCACCTGCGAGGTGACGGTTGCCATCGGTTGAAAACCCTTAGTCTTCCTGCTACAAATAGATGAAGGCTGTTGCTCCTGCGTTTCTTGGCATTACAACATCCTTACCCGTTTCAGACGGGCGATTAGCTCAGCGGTTAGAGCGCTCGCCTCACACGCGAGAGGTCAAAGGTTCAAATCCTTTATCGCCCACCATTCCCTGATTCTCCCATATCCTTCAACTGAAATGCGGCAGCATCCCCGCGCTTTTGTGACTTAGTTGCTATTTGGCCGCTGGGGCAGGCGTCTAGTATAGTGGGCCGCATGCAGACGTTTCTTCGCGCGATCGAGTTCCTCAGCCTGAGCCTATGGTTGGGCGGCGAAACGTTCTTGAGTTTTGTAGTGGCGCCGGGCGCTTTTTCGATTCTGGGGAATCGTGACGCTGCCGGGTTGATGGTCGGCTATTCTCTTTCGCGTCTACATCTTGCGGGTATTTTCCTGGGGATACTCTTCCTGGTGGCACGCTTCCTGCGCACCTGGGATTTCGCCAGTTTCACCAGTGCCCCCGCGCTCTGCATCGTCCTGATGGTGATCTTGACTGGCGTGTCGCAATTCACGGTGAGCAACCGCATGAACCGCCTGAAGAAGGAAATGGTGTCCGTGCAAAACACACCGGAAGACGATCCCCGGCGCCTCGAGTTCAATCGCCTGCACCACATCTCGGTCGGTTATGAGAGCGTGATCCTACTTCTCGGGTTCGCCAGCATGTTTTTGCTGGTCCGGGAAGTTACGGCAAAACCGTAATTCCCTCGATGCACTCTGATTTTGTGCGTTCCTACAACTTCTTTTTGCGCCGCGCGGCTGGTTTCTTGCGTTTGGGTTTGCGGGCGCGAATTTTGTTGGTAAACGCGTAGCCCGCTCGTTCAAAGGCGCGCCACATATACCAGCTTGCGACAGTGCGGTACGGCCGCCAACGCTCACCAAATTTCAACAATTCCTTTGGCGCCGGCATATGCTTTTTGCCATACGCTACCGACCAGCCCTTCTTCACGCCTAGATCGTGAATGGGCAACACGTCGGGCCTTCCCAAGCGGAAGATCAAGAACATCTCCACGGTCCATGCGCCAATTCCTCGCACGGAGACCAGTCGCTCCACCAATTCTTCATCCGAAAGCTTCAGCGCCTCTTCGTGCGTGGGCACGATTCCAGCGATCGTTTTCTTTGCCAGATCCTTCATGGCGGCCGCCTTGGCCCCAGACAGACCGGCCTTGCGTAATTTGCTCGTCGGAATCTTCAGCATTTTCTCGGGCGTCGGTGGACGGTCGTGCTCTCCCAGAGCCCTAATTCGGCCAAAAATAGTGGCGGCGGCTTTGCCGGAGATGGATTGATACACGATGGATTCCAGCAGAACTTCGTAGGGAGACTGCGCGTCCTCGACGTCAATCTCAAATGCTGCCAGTTCTGCGATCAATTTTTTCAGCTGCTCGTCGCGTTCCGATAGATGCCGGACGGCTTCCGCGAGATCGAATGCGAGATTGGAGACGGGAATGTTTTCGGTCATAGTCGGCGCATAACATAATACAAACCAGCGGAGTTGGTAAGCGCTAAGGTGTCCCTGCTGGCCGGAGTAGGAACGCGGCGGTAAACCGCTGTGCTAAAATCAAAGGATTGTTTCCAGGGAAATTCGTGCACTGTCACCGGTGGTTCTCTGCTAGAACCAATCATCGGACATCACATTTCGAGTGAAGGATCGCCAGATTCATGCAAACAGGCATTATTGGACTACCGCAGGTTGGAAAAACCACCTTGTTTCGGATTTTGACCAAAGCTCACGTGGATGCCAAGGGCGCGCAAACCGCCCACGTCGGAGTGGCGAAAGTTCCGGAGCCACGGCTGCTGGAGTTAGCCAAGCTGTATAACCCCAAGAAAATCACGTACGCCTCCGTGCAATATGTGGATCTGCCCGGAGTGCAGAAAGAACGCATGCGTGAGAGTTTGGCCACGCTGCGTGATGTAGATGCCATTGCTCACGTGATTCGCGTTTTCGACGATCCGAGCGTGCCCCACTCCGAGGGCACTATTGATCCTGTGCGCGACGCCACCAATCTGGATCTCGAACTGATCCTTTCGGATCACGAGCAGATTTCCAAGCGGCTGGAACGCCTCGAAAAAGATTTGAAGAAAAAGAAAGATCCGCAGTTCGAGTTGGAGAAGGTGGTCCTGGAAAAGTGTAAGGCTCACCTTGAAGCCGAAAAGCCGCTTCGCGAACTTGAGCTTACTCCCGAGGAGCGCAAGCCCATCGGCGGTTTTCTCTTTTTGTCTCAGCGTCCCATGCTTTATGTGTTGAATCTGGGTGACGACGAAGCCGCGGAGATGGACAAGGCCGTCGAGAAGCACAAACTCTCCGCGCTGCAAGGCCGTCCGAATACCGCGGTGGTAGCCGTATGCGGCCGCCTGGAAGCCGAACTGGCGGAGATGGACGAGAAAGAAGCCACGGAACTGCTGGCCTCCTACGGTTTGAAGGAGCCGGGACTGAACCGCTTGATTCGCGCTACGTACGACCTGATGGGCTTGTTCCCGTTCTTTACCGCCGGCGAGCCCGAAGTCCGCGCCTGGACGATTCGCAAAGGCTCCACTGCGGTCAAAGCGGCGGGCGAGATTCACAGTGACATTGAGAAGGGTTTCATTCGCGCGGAAGTCGTGCGTTGCGAGGATCTGCTCGCTGCGGGAAGCATTGCGGCCGCAAAGGAAAAAGCTCAGGTGCGCCTCGAGGGGAAAGAGTACATCGTGCAAGAAGGAGATGTTATTCTCTTTCGCCACAGTGGCTGAAGTGTTTTGGGCCCTTGGTTCAGGTTCGATTCCAGGCTCTTGAAGTTTGCAACACCAAGACTTACTTTCCCGATGATTCACGAACTTCCATTTCGAATCGCATTGGCGGCCGTGCTGGGTCTCGTCGCTGCAGGCGGCAATGTTTTGGGCGGCTACTTTGTAATTCGCCGTGAATGGCCACGTAAATATTTACAGTATTTTTTAGCGCTTGGCGCGGGCTACATGCTCAGCGTCGCGTTGGTCGAGGTGATTCCGGAATCAGTGCGCCTCGGCGGCGAAAACGCGCTGCTGTTTGTGCTTATCGGCTACTTCCTCATCCACCTGTTCGAGCACACCATCGCGCCCCATTTTCATTTCGGGGAAGAGACGCACACCGAGGAAATGCACGGGCGGCACGCGCGCCGTACGGTGTTGCTAGGTATGACCATCCACACGTTTTTCGACGGCGTCGCCATCGCCGCCGGCTTCCTGATCTCCACGTGGCTGGGCGTGATCATTTTCGCGGCCGTGTTCCTACACAAACTGCCAGAAGGCTTCACCATCGCCTCTGTGGTTCTGGCCAGCGGCCAAGGTAAGCAGAATGCAATACGCGCCGCGGGATTGCTGGGAGTGGCTACACTGGCCGGAGTTCTTCTCACCAGCCAGCTGCAGGCTCAGCTCAAATACGCCCTTCCGCTTGCGGGTGGCGTCACCCTCTACGTTGCCGCCACCGACCTGCTGCCGGAAGTGAACCGCGAGCCGAACTGGCGGATGGCTTTTCTCGTTTTCATTGGCGTGGCCACCATGCTGATTCTAAAGCTCTTATTTCATCTCTAAGGTACGGAAAAGGCTCCTCCGTACCTGACTCGCTCCCTCTCGCGGAACCGCAACTTTCTGAGAACAAATGTGTTTGCTACAGTGTGGGTGCTATGGCCAGGACCGACGTCCAACTTATGCTGGACGTGAAAGCTGGTGACGAAGCCTCGTTTGAGCTTCTATTGCACCGCTATCGCACTCCACTCGTCAACTTCCTATTCCGCATGGTGCGGAATCGGGAGCAGGCGGAAGATCTCGCCCAAGACGTTTTCCTGCGCGTTTATCGCGCGCGCGAAGACTACGTACCGAGCGCCAAGTTCACCACTTGGCTGTTCCGCATCGCCACGAACCTGGCGCTCAATTCGGTGCGCGACAATCGCCATAAGAAACTGGAGATCTCCATTGACGCGCCGATCACCATGGATGCCGAAGATGGCGACGAAAGGCCGCTGGATATTCCGGAGAAACATCCGAATATCGAGCAGCACCTCGTCGAGGACGCGCGAAAGAAAATGATTCGCCATGCGATCGACAAGCTGCCGGAAAAGCAGCGAGCCGCCGTCCTGCTCCACAAGTATCAGGAGCTGGATTATGCGGAGATTGCCAAGATTCTTAGTTGCTCCGAGAGCGCCCTAAAATCGCTGCTCTTTCGAGCATACGAGTCGCTTCGAGTGGAACTAGCCCCACTGGTGGCGATGCAAGTCAAGAACCAAGGGTAGGGAAAGCAGGGCTGTTATGAGTTGCGAAAAAATGGAAAGCCGGATTCTGAGCTATATCGATGGCCGGCTGAAAGAAAGCGAGCGGCCGGATGTCGAGAAGCATCTGGCGGCCTGTGCTTCTTGTCAACTGCGTGTAGAGGAATTTCGCGCCGTTTCCGGGCTGCTAGACGAGCTGCCGGTCATCGAACCTTCGCCCGCGTTCGATGCGCGTGTGCATGCATTAGTGGCTGCGGAACCGGTGAAGCAGAGCTGGTGGGCGTGGCTGCGAGTTACACCGCGGGTGGCTTTTGCCGCTTCCGTCCTGCTGCTCGCGGCCCTCTGGGTCGGTTTGTACCAGCGGCCGAAAGTATCTCCGCTGCCTTGGAGCAATCCGCAGGTTGCCGATGAGCAGATGATGCAGGATTTGCCGGTTCTGGAAGATCACGATGTGCTTTCCAATTTTGAGCCCTTGAAGGAGCTGCCGCCGATGGCTCAGGACGATGACGCGGCTTCGGATGTCCCGCAGCCGATGTAAAGAGTGGCTATGAAGTAGGAACGACGGAAGAAAGGAAATGCGGCATAAAAGACTCCAATTCGCTGTGGCAATTCTGATGGCCGCTGGTTGTGTCGGAACCGCCTCGGCACAAAAGCAGCATCTCGACCGCCCGCCGCAGCAGTCCAGTCCGGCTCCGACTCATGCCCCGACGCAAAATCAGAACCAAACGCATAATGCCAATCGGCCGCCGTCAAACGAAAACCACCCATCGGCCGGGACGAATTCAGGCAACGCGGGTCAATCGCACATCGCCCCACCCGCGAGCTACAGTGATCGTCCGCCCGACGCCGTAAACCCAAACCTGAGATCCCGCCAACAGATGGGAATCGGCTCGCCGCGTCCTTGGGTCGACACCATGCGCGGGCTGTCGCCGGCGGAACGCGAGCGTGTCCTGCAGAACAGCCGAGCCTTCCAGAACCTTTCTCCGGATAAACAAAACAGGATCCGGCAGCAGTTCAATCAGTGGGACCACATGACGCCCACGCAGCAAGCGGATCTTCGCGCGAAAGAGCGTACCTGGCGAGATTTAACGCCGAATCAGCGGGATTACATCAAGAATCAGGTGCTACCCCGGTGGCGTCAGATGCCGTGGGATCGCCAGCAAATGATGAAACAGAAACTGAGCGTCCTGCAGAATATGCCGGAATCGGCGCGCAATCAGCGCCTGAATGATCCGAACTTCACTCGTGGCATGACCGATGAAGAAAAATCCATGTTGCACGATCTAAGTCACACGCACGTCGGCAGCGCTCCCGAGCCACCTTCCGAGTAAAGTAGTTAGCAGTTACCGCCATGGAGTTTTTCGCTGCTCTCGCTTGAGGCACGATGCTCTGTTGCCGCTCGCGCATCACCACACTTGATCTACGCGGACTCCGTAGTCCCTTACCGCCGCCGAAAACCGAGCCATCGTGACGTTTTGCAGCTAAAATCATCCAAGGAACAAGGTGAATTCGATTCTGGACTTGTCCACAAGGTTCCGTGCGCTGAAGCACCGGAACTTCCAACTCTTCATGTTCGGCCAGATGATTTCGCTGATCGGCACGTGGATGCAGATCACGGCGCAGCAGTGGTTGGTTTATAAACTGACTGGCTCGGCTGCCTTACTGGGTGTTTTTGGATTCGCCAGCCAGGTTCCCATGCTGGGCCTCGCGTGGATGGGCGGCTACGTCGGCGATCGCTACAACCGGCATCGCGGCGTAATCACCACCCAAACGCTCTCGATGATTCTGGCATTCATTTTGGCGATCCTCACGCTGACCCATGTCATTACCACCTGGCAACTGATTTTCATCGCCTTTCTGGTCGGCATTGTGAACGCCTTCGACGTTCCCATTCGACAGGCCTTTTTTGTTCATATGGTCGGCCAGGAGGATTTGCCCAACGCCATCGCACTGAATTCCTCGATCTTCAATGGCGCGCGCGTCATCGGGCCAGCCATCGCAGGCTTTGCGATCGTACTCGTCGGTGAGGGTTGGTGCTTCTTCCTGAATGCGCTCAGTTTTCTGGCGGTAATCGTCGCGCTGCTGATGATGCGTGTTGATCGAAAACAAGTCGGAGGAGCAAGCGAATCGCCGGTGCGCAGTTTCATCGAGGGTTTTCGCTTCGCCATGAGCGACGTTCCTATCCGTTCGGCGCTGTTGCTGTTGAGCGTTCTCAGCTTGTTCGGCCTGCAATACTCGGTGTTCCTCCCCATTTACGCGAGCGACATCCTTCATGGCGGCGCGAAAACGCTCGGATTGCTGATGAGCGCTGCAGGGGTGGGAGCTGTATTGGGTGCGCTGCAGTTCGCGGCTCGGACAGAGTACAAAGGGCTGGCCCGCTGGATTGCCTGGACGTGCACGGCGTGTGCCGTGGGACTTCTGGTCTTCGCGTTTGCCACCTCGTTTTGGCTCTGCGCGATCGTCCTTTTCATTGTGGGATTCGCGGCCACCTCGCAAATGGCGGCTACCAACACCATCATTCAGCAGCGGGTTCCAGACGAACTGCGCAGCCGCTTGATGGCCGTGTACGCCACGATGTTCATGGGAGTGATGCCGATTGGTTCACTAATCGCCGGATTTGTGGCCAAGCATATTGGCGCGCCGCGCACGATGCTCATCTTCGGCGCAGCTGTTCTGGTCGGTTGTCTGGTCTTCCTCTCGCGGGTGGTAATGAAAGTGAAGGCAGAGAAGCCTGTTCCTGCGCTCACTTGAGCAGGGAAGTATGGCGGCTAGAATTCGATGGCCTTCTGGTCATGCAATAGAGCCAAATAATTCACCAGATCCTGTGTAACGCGGTGCGGCTCAGCCTTGCTATAAAGCACGTAGAGTTTTTCCGCAATTTGCTGCACCGTGTGCTTCCCATCGCAAAGGTTCACGATCTCCAGGCTGGGACCGCTCAGCCGAAGCTCGCGTCCCGCCGTCAGCAACAACATCCTGGGCTGCTGGTTTTTCTCATTCAGACGGACACCCGGAGCCAGCCGCGGCAACGCTGTCATTTCCGGTTTGACCATTTTCCCTCCTGACCACGTGCTCCTGCGGACAAAGTTACCATGTTCAACCGGAGCAAATGAAACGGGAGATCGTTCTTGAATGGACGACGAACAGCGGTTGAGGCTAGAAACTGGCACACCATGTATAGGGAAAAGCGTCGAGGCGACACACCGTATGTCGTAGTTCGAACAGCAGATTTTCTGTCACATTAAAATCAACAAATTATCCACACGAAAAGCGGATTTCCCTTGACATGTGCCAGAAACCATATAGGCTGTGGAGAAAAGTGGTACAAAGTGGTCAGCAGTAGAGCAAGGTAGAGGGCAGTAGCGCTTTTAGGGGGCCGTGGTCTTGGTGGGCATTCTGAACCTCCAACGAGACGGGATTCATGAAACTCAGGGGAAACTATCCGGCGAAAGTCGACGAGAAAGGCCGTCTGAAGATCCCCGCGTCCTTTTTAGACGAATTGAAGGAGTACGGCAACCAGTTTTATATCACCAGTACGACGGGAGAGTCGGCGCGGGTATATCCCATGACGGTCTGGGGCGAGATCGAGGACAAGCTTGCGAAGTTGCCGAGTTCAAGTCAGGCCAAGAGAAAGTTCCTGCTGCGGACCAGCTACTACGGGCAGGTCGCGGAACTTGATGGCCAGGGCAGAGTACTGCTGCCGTCGCTGTTGCGGGAGAAGGCGGTCTTAAAAGGGGATGCTGCGGTATTGGGCATGTCCGACTATCTGGAAGTGATGAACGACGCTCGGGCCGTGGACAAAATGGAGAAGGAACCGTACACGGACAAGGATGAGCAGGAACTGAGTGATTTGGGCATCTAGGCGGCTTTGAGTGGGCAAAGGGGCAGTTGGGAGTGGGGTGTAGGGCGCGCGGGTCGGGGCTGAGGGCGAGACAGGCTAACGGAATTGGGCGAACTGCATACGCCGGTCATGCTGGATGAGGTGCTCGAGTGGCTGAACGTAAGACCAGACGGAATCTACATCGACGCCACGCTGGGAGCGGGAGGCCATTCGGCAGCCATCGCCGCCCGCTTGTCCTCGGGCCAGTTGATCAGCCTGGACCGGGACGCACTGGCGCTGCAGATCGCGCGGGAGCGACTGCAAGAGTTTGCGAGCAAAGTGAGTTTCGTACAAACGGCGTTTTCGAAGATTTCGGAGGCCGTGCACGGGTTGGGGATAGCGACGGTGGACGGGGTCTTGGCCGACTTGGGAGTTTCGAGCATGCAGCTTGACCGTCCGGAGCGGGGGTTTTCGTTCCGGGAAGCGGGGCCGTTGGACATGAGGATGAATAGCGGGCAAGCGGAGGAAGACACGCTGACCGCCGAAGAGATTGTGAATCGTTGGCCGGAGAAAGAAGTTGCCGACCTGCTCTACCGCGAAGCGGAAGAGCACGATTCCAGAAGAATCGCCAGGGCGATTGTAAGAGCGCGGCCCATACGGGATACCGCGCACCTGGCAACGGTTGTGGCAGGTGCCCGGAAGCAGTGGGGAAGGCAGAAACTGCATCCCGCGACAAAAACGTTTCTGGCGCTGCGGATAGCGGTGAATCGAGAGTTGGAGGAACTCGGGCAGTTTCTTTACCGGACCCCTGCCACATTAAATTCCGGCGGACGCTGGGTGATGCTGACCTATCACTCGCGTGAAGACCGCCCAGTGAAGCGCGCGTTCCAGGAAGGCGAGAAGGCGGGAACGCTGAAAGTGCTCACCAAGCATGTGATTGTGCCCAGCGAAGACGAGCAGCGAGCCAATCCGAGATCGAGAAGTGCGAAGTTGCGGTGCGCGGAAAAGGTGTGAACATGGCGACAGCGTATCAATGGAGCGGGGCGAGGGATTACCAGATGCCGGAGGATGCGTCGTCGCGCAATAGCGAGGCGCGCCGGCCGCAGTTAGTTGGCCGCTCGGCGAACCACCGCGGGAAGAAGCCGCCGATGGTGGAATTTTGCACCGTAAAGAAAATAGATAATTCGCGGCTGGTGCGGCATGTCGAGCCCGTGAAAATGCGCAATTTATACAAGACGCTGGCCTTGGGAAGCGTGGTCGCGGTGTTCTGCATGTTCTATGTCTACCAGCACTTCCGCTGCATCGATCTAAGTTTTCAGCTGGAAGACATGAAATCCAAGACCATTCAAGCGCAGGTCTTGAACAGCAAGCTGAAGCTGGAGATTGCCTATCTGCGGGATCCCCATCGCATTGACGTGATCGCCCGGCGCCAGTTGGGACTGACGCAACCCACCGCCAATCAGGTGCGCGAATATGTGAACACGGACGGAGCCGAAGTCGCTGCCGTGCAGTACGTGCGGCCGAATCGCGCCCCCTAAGCTCGCCTGCCGATCCGCGAGCGCTGAACCAAGACGAGTTTTGTAACAAGAGTGAAATCCGCACGGAGCGCGATCCGGAAACCAGGAACCATGGAGCAAGAAAAAGTTCACGTTCGTTTGCTATTTCTTGCCGGGTTCGTATTGTTCTGGATGACCGCGGTTTTCGGACGCGTCGCCTACCTGCAATTATTTCGTCATAGCGATTACCTCGCTCGCGCCTCGCGTCAACAGCGCCACACCATCGACATTTACCCAAAGCGCGGCATCATTTATGACCGCAACATGCATCCGTTGGCGATGAGTGTGCCGGTGCAGTCGGCGTTTGCGGTGCCCGCGGAAGTGAAGGACCGCGCCATGGCGTCGCGATTGCTTTCTGGCGTGCTGGGAATCCCCGCGGAAGAGATTCGCGACAATATGGATTCCGGCAGCCCTTTCGTCTGGATCAAACGGAAACTGCCGCCGGCCAAATCGGAGGCGGTAGAATCGCTGAATCTGAAGGGCATTTATCTCCAGGAAGAAAATCAGCGGTACTACCCGAAGCGCGATTTAGGTGCCCACGTTTTGGGATTCGTGGATGTCGACGAAAAAGGACTCGGGGGAATTGAACGCGAATACGACAACCTGATCCGCGGCAAAGAAGAGAAAGTTGTCGTGATGGCTGACGCGCGCCAACGCTGGTTCGATGGCGGCGAGGCGCAGCGCGACCGCGGCGTCAACGTCGTACTCACTCTCGACGAAAAAATCCAATACATCGCCGAGCGCGAGTTGGCCGCGGCGATCGATAAAACGCACGCGCCGGCGGGAACCGTCATTGTGCAGGACCCGAACACCGGCGCCATTCTCGCGCTCGCCAATTGGCCAAAATTCAATCCTAACGCCGCCACCGAAGTGTCCGCTGAAAAAAGAGAAAACCGTGCCATCAGCCAGATCTACGAGCCCGGCTCCACATTCAAATTGATTACCCTTGCCGCGGCTTTCGACCAAGGCTTGATTCGCGCCGACGAAGTATTCAATTGCGAAAACGGCGCGGTCACCGTGGCGGGTCATTTGATTCACGACCACAAGAAATATGGATTGCTCACGGTCGCGGATATCCTGGCAAACTCCAGCGACGTGGGTGCCATCAAGATTGCCTTGCGACTGGGCTCGCCGAAATTCTACGACTACATCCGCGCATTCGGATTTGGTTCGCGCACCGGCGTGGACCTCCCGCTCGAAAGTCCGGGACTACTCGAGCGTCTGCAACATTGGGGCTCCTATTCGATTGCCTCTGTAGCCATGGGACAGGAAGTGGGAGTGACGCCGCTGCAGATGATTACGGCTGTGTCCTCCATCGCCAACGGGGGCTTGCTCTACAAACCGCACGTGGTCGAAGAAATGCGGCGTGGCGACGTGGCATTGCCGGTGGATGGTCCTTCGTCGACGAGCGATCCCAAGCGCGCCGTTCGTCCCGAAACGGCGGCGACGATACGCAGGCTCATGGAAGGCGTAATTCTTCACGGTACCGGAAAGAAAGCTCGCCTGGATGGCTGGACGGCCGCGGGAAAAACCGGCACCGCACAAAAGATCGATCCGGACACAAAGCGATATTCGCGCACGAACGTGATTGCTTCTTTTACGGGGTTCGCGCCGATTAACAACCCGGCCGTGACGATCTTGGTCTCCATCGATTCGCCGGGAGGCTATCCCCACGGAGGCGGCGACGTTGCGGCGCCAGTTTTCAAGCGCATCGCGGAACAGGTGTTGCCATATTTGGATGTGCCCCGCGATGTACCGCTGAATTCTCAGCTCATTCAAGCCGCCTACCGCACCAAGAGCTCCGCGGATGACCAATCGCTCGACGACTTATCTACGGTGGACTTTAATGCGCAACCCGATGCGCAGGAGCCCCCGGCGAAACCGCTAGCAGTTCGAGAAAAACCACCGAAATCTCCGGAGGTCCTGATGTCGGCGGATGAAGGCGGCGACATCGCGGTGCCGGACTTTGCTGGAAAAACGATGAGAGACGCCAGTGACGGTTGCCTGCGCCTCGCACTGAATCCGATTTTGATTGGCACTGGTGTTGCAATTCAACAGTCACCCGCGGCTGGAAGCAAGGTCCGTCGGGGAACGAAAGTTTCGGTTGAGTTTGGCGAGGCTCCGGTACATTCGGTCAAGTCCAAATAGAAAAAGGGATTAAGACGACGATGCCAATCGGATGTGGCAGCAGTTCAGATCTGGAAACGCGCGGAGAGCGTAAAGAAGAGGCTGGGCGGAAACAAACTGTGGCTGAGCGGGAACACACCGGCGGAGCGACTCTGCGAGCCCTGTTGGAAGGGGTGCAAGTACGCTCTGGGCTGCCCGCCAAGGAATTGATGATTCGGCAGGTAGCCAACGATTCCCGAAAAGTCCACCCCGGGGCGCTGTTTGTCGCGATTCACGGAGTGGCCACCGACGGAAATCTGTATGCGAAGGACGCGGCGTCGCGAGGCGCTGTTGCCGTACTTAGCGAAGACGCCGCTCCCGTGGAGTGGCCAGCGGCAACTCCCTGGATTCAGGTGAACGAAAGCCGCAAGGCTCTGGCGACTGCGGCAGCGAACTTTTATGGGCGGCCCGCAACCGCGTTGAAGTTAGTCGGCGTTACCGGAACCAATGGCAAGACCACGACGACCTCGCTGATTGATGCGATCTTGCGCGCTTCCGGGGCGAAGACTGGATTATTGGGGACCATCGCGTATCACACGCCCGCAGGCGATCATCCCGCCCCGAACACCACACCGGAATCGCTGGAGCTCCAGAATTTCTTCGCGGAAATTCGCGACGCCGGTGGCACCTACGCAACTTTGGAGGCCAGTTCGCATGCGCTCTCCATGGATCGTTTGTGGAGTTGCCATTTTGCCGCGGCGGTATTCACGAACCTCACCCGCGACCATATCGATTACCACAAAACCTTCGACAATTACTTCGCTGCCAAACGCCGGCTCTTTGAAGGCACGGGTGCGGGTGCGCCGGACGTTTCCATCGTCAACACCGATGACGAATGGGGAAAGAAACTGGCCGCCCTAGGCAAGAAGACGCTTACCTACGGTTTGCTGAATGGCTCCGACCTGAAAGCGAAGAAATTCCAGTTGAGTTTCAAGGGCTTGAATTTTATCGCGCAGACGCCCAACGGGCCGATCCAAGTGGAGTCCTCGCTGGTCGGGCGCATCAACGTGTACAACATCCTGGCGGCGATCGGAACCGGAATCGGGTTGGGCCTTTCGAACGAGGTAATCGAAAAAGGCATACGGAACCTGCATGCGGTGGCCGGCAGATTTCAACGCGTCGATCTCGGTCAGCCGTTCCTGGTGGTAGTGGATTACGCGCATACGGATGATGCCCTGGAGAATCTGATTCGCACCGCGCGAGAACTCAACGCGAAAGGAAGAATCATCACTGTGTTTGGCTGCGGCGGTTCTCGCGACCGAACCAAACGGCCGATCATGGGCGAAATTTCCGGGCGGCTGAGCGATCTATCGATTCTGACCAGCGACAATCCCCGGCAGGAAGATCCACTGAAAATCATCAGCGATATCGTGGTCGGCGCTCAGAAGTCCTCCGGAAAATACATCATTGAGCCGGACCGCGCGAAGGCGATTCATTTGGCCATCGAGGAAGCGCGCTCCGGCGACATGGTTTTGCTGGCGGGTAAGGGGCACGAGGACTATCAGATTTTTGCGGATCACACGATTCGCTTTGACGATCGCGAAGTAGCCAAGCAGGCTCTGGGCGATCGAGGATACACGGCGACGCCGAACGGCGGCGAAGGGTTTGGCACGTAGCGCGCTCACGTCTCGGTTCCGAAAAGAGACGAGGGCCTGCGGGCCAGAGCAGTGACTCGCAGAAAAGGAGGAGCCCTCAACCGGTGAGAACGGACCAAAATGTGCCGACGTATGCACGAAGCCGAACCCTGGAGACAGCAAACCTTCTGAGGAAACTATGCGGTGGACGATTGCACAAGTGGCTGACGCGGTGGCGGGCAAATGTGGGGGCGCACTCGACTCCCTGGCCCGGCTGGCCGGCGTCTCGATTGATTCTCGCACGCTACGTGCCGGAGAACTGTTCATCGCCATTCACGGTCAGACTCACGATGGACACGACCACGTGGCCGCAGCCCTGGAGAACGGAGCGCTGGCGGCTGTGGTGGCGGAGCCGCTCGTTTCGCGCTACCCGGGGTGGGTGCAAGACCGCTGCATCACCGTGGCAGACACGCTCGAGGCGCTGCACAACCTGGCACGAGCCGTGCGCAAAGCCTGGGGCAAGAGAGTCTGCGGGATCACCGGGTCCGTCGGTAAGACCACCACGAAAGAGATCGTGGCGGCACTGCTTGGTTCGAAGCTACGGGTGCTGAAAACCGCGGGGAATTTCAATAACGAGTACGGGCTGCCGCTGACGCTGTTTCGTCTGGAAGAGACTGACGATGTGGCCGTGCTGGAAATGGGCATGTCATTTCCGGGTGAACTGAAGCGACTGGCGGCGATTGCTCTTCCGGATGTCGCCATTGAAACCCGGGTCAGTCCCGCCCATTTGCTGAATTTCAGTTCCGTGGACGAAATCGCGCTGGCGAAACGTGAGCTGGTTGAAGGCCTGCGCGGCCCTGCTTCGGTTGCGGTGCTGAATGCAGACGATGCGCGTGTAGCAGCGATGGCGGAAGTGGCGCCAGGCCGGGTGATTTTCTACGGCGTGGACAAGCCAGCGGAATTTGCGGCGGAAGAAATTGAGGATCGCGGCGCGCTGGGCAGTTCCTTCACGCTGGTGCACCGGGGAAAGCGTACGCGCATGGAATTGCCGCTGCCGGGACGCCATGTGGTGTGGAACGCCTTGGCAGCGATTGCGGCCGCAAGCGTTTGGAGCGTCGGCGCCGTGGAAGCGCAGGGAGTATTGCGCGGGCTAAGCACTCCGGCGATGCGCGGAGAAT
Organism: Candidatus Acidiferrales bacterium; assembly: GCA_963759275.1. Classification (GTDB taxonomy): domain Bacteria; phylum Acidobacteriota; class Terriglobia; order Acidiferrales; family UBA7541; genus Acidiferrum. Next base: position 663,607 of record CAVWYZ010000014.1, read on the forward strand.
TGATTCGCTTCACGAATGGATTTGCGTTGATTAATGATTCATACAATTCGAGCCCTGCGGCGCTGCAAGCAATGATGAATCTGCTGGCGGCAACGCCCGGTTATCAGCGGCGGATTCTGGCGGCGGGAGAAATGCGGGAACTGGGTCCGAGTTCCCCGAAATTGCATCGCGAGGCTGGGGAGCATGCGCCGAAGAGCGGCAAGATTGACTACCTCATCGGCGTGCAAGGCGATGCCGGGCAAATCGTCGAAGGCGCCGTGGCAGGCGGGATGCCTCGCGAACACACGAAGTTCTTTGCCACACCGGTTGAAGCCGCGGATTTTCTCGCGGACTTCGTGAAGCCGGGCGATCTTTTGCTGGTAAAAGGCTCGCGCAGCGTGAAGATGGAACGCATTGTAGACGGATTGTTGGGACGATTTGAGCCGGTGAACGCGCCGTCTAATGCGGGAGGAGCGCACTGAGATGCTGTACTACCTCCTCTACCATGTGCTGCAGAAATATTTCAGCCCGCTGAACGTCTTTCGCTACATCACCGTGCGCACGGTCTACGCCAGCTTGACTGCGATGTTCCTCGCGCTAGTGTTCGGTCCGTGGCTGATTCGCAAACTCAGGGAACTGCAGATCGGACAGTACATTCGCGAAGAAGGCCCGCAGGAGCACAAGAAAAAAGCGGGCACCCCAACGATGGGTGGAGTGCTGATCGTGCTATCCACCGCAGTGCCTGTGCTGATGTGGGCGGATTTGGCGAATCCGTTTGTCTTGCTGGCGCTCTTCGCGTTGTTTGGTTTCGCCGCGATCGGGTTCGTTGACGATTACGCAAAAGTAGCCAAGCGGCGGAATCTGGGACTGACGGGGAAGAAGAAAATCGCGCTGCAGATTGCCGTGAGTTCGGTGGTGGGCTTCGTGTTATTGGTGCTGGCGACGCACAGTGCGTATTCCACGCAACTGATTGTGCCGTTCGTGAAGCGCTTCCGGCCAGATTTGGTGATTCATAGCCTGCTGAACGCCGGAAATTTGTGGCCCCTGGCATTTTTGCCATTTTTGTTCTTCGTAGCTCTGGTGATTACCGGCAGTTCGAATGCGGTGAACCTGACCGACGGCCTGGACGGCCTCGCTATTGGCTGCACGGTGATCGCGGCCGGAGCCCTAACTATTCTCACGTACGTGAGCAGCAATTTTCGGTGGGCAAATTATCTGGAGATTCAGTACATCCCGCGCGTTGGCGAACTCACCGTGTTTTGCGGGGCGCTGGTGGGTGCGTCACTGGGGTTCCTCTGGTACAACGCGCATCCCGCGGAAGTGTTTATGGGCGACGTGGGCTCACTGGCGCTTGGCGGAACCCTCGGTACCGTCGCCGTGATCATCAAACAGGAAGTGTTGCTGGTTTTTGTGGGTGGAATTTTCGTGGTCGAAGCGCTCTCGGTGATTCTGCAAGTGGGCTCGTTCAAATTGCGCGGCAAACGGATTTTTCGCATGGCCCCGATCCACCACCATTTTGAGTTGCTGGGATGGAGCGAAAGCAAAGTGATTGTGCGGTTTTGGATTGCCGCACTGGTATTCGCGTTGTTTGCACTGACGACTCTGAAGTTGCGGTGAGCGGAGATGCCCGGATCGATTGAACTACGGAAAATGCGCGTGCTGGCCATCGGGCTGGCGCGGACGGGAGTAGCGACCGCTCTGTTCTGCGCCAAACATGATGCGATTGTGACCGCCACGGATTCGCGGCCGGAAAACGAATTAGGAGACGCGCCAACGACCCTGCGCGATGCAGCAGTGACCCTGGAATTGGGCGGACATGTGGAGAAGACCTACTTGTCGCAGGATCTGATCATTCCTAGTCCGGGGGTGCCTGCGGATGATCCACTGCTGTCGAAAGCGCGCTCGAAGGGCATCACGATTTGGAGCGAGATCGAACTCGCGTATCGCTTCATGGAAGGTGAATTGATCGGCATCACGGGATCGAACGGAAAAACGACCACCACGACCTTGGTGCACCACATACTCGCGAGTGCAGGCAAACAAGCTATCCTCGCGGGAAATGTTGGCACGCCGCTGATCAGTTGCGTGGAGCAAATGCGGCCAAGTACCGTGTCTGTCGCCGAGTTAAGCAGCTTTCAGTTGGAATTGACGGATAAGTTTCGTCCGAACATCGCTGTGTTTTTGAACCTTACGCCCGATCACCTGGACCGGCATAAAACGTTGGAAGGATATGCCGCGGCGAAAGCGCGCATTTTCGCCAAGCAGACGGAGCTGGACGCAGCAGTATTGAATGCCGACGATGCGCCCACCGTGGCGCTGGCGCCGAAAAAGCCGCAACTGTTTTGGTTTAGCCGGAAAAAGTCGGTGGCACAGGGTGCGTGTGTCCGTGGAGAAGACATTGTCATTGTGCACCACGGCAAAGAGGAGTTCCTGATGAAGGTCGCGGAAATCCCGCTGCCCGGAGCGCACAATCTCGAAAATGTTCTGGCAGCAGCAATGGCGGCGCGCCTGGCGGAAGTGGACCCCGTCACGATTGCCGACGCGGTAAAGACTTTCAAAGCCGTGGAGCACCGCCTGGAGTTTGTCGCAGAACTGCAAGGCGTCCGCTACTACAACGATTCCAAGGCCACCAATGTCGATGCCACATTAAAGGCACTGGATGCATTCCCCGGCCGAATCTTGATCATTCTCGGTGGCAAAGACAAAGGCAGCGACTACACGGTGCTCCAGAAGCCTCTGCGTGAGAAAGCCATTCTGGCCCTGCTGATTGGCGCGGCCGCTGAAAAGATTGAAAAGCAGATTTCCGGAAGCATAGCAATCGAACGCGCCGAGACACTACAACGTGCGGTGGGAGTGGCTTCACAGGCCGCCAAGCCTGGCGACGTCGTGTTGTTGGCGCCGGCGTGTGCGAGCTTCGATCAGTTTCAAAGTTACGAGCATCGCGGGCGCGTGTTCAAGGACTTGGTTCACAAACTCAGCGCCAATTCTTCGGAGAAGGGATAAGCAAGTGGCCAGACGCTCAGATACGGACCGGTGGCTGTTCGGAGTAACCCTGATGCTGTGCCTGTTGGGCGCGGTGATGATTTTCAGCGCCTCGGCGGTTACCGCGCAACGGCAGTTCGGACATTCCTACCATTTTGTGTTGAGGCAAGTGGTCTGGCTGGCGGCGGGATTGCTGGGAATGTTTGGATTGATGAAGCTGGATTATCACAAACTGAAAGAGCCTGCGGTGGTGTACACCGTGCTCTGCGTGGTCGTGATCATGCTGGTCGGTACGTTTTTCCTCGACAAGTCGCATGCCACGCACCGCTGGATCAAGTTGGGACCCGCCCAAATTCAGCCTTCGGAACTCACCAAATTGGCGGTGATTCTATATTTGGCTTGGTTCCTGGATTTGAAGCGCCGAGCCGCAACAAGCTTGGAATTCTGCAAACAGGATCTAACGCAAACCATCTTGCCGGCCGTCGCGCCCATATTTGTTTGTGTAGCGCTGATTGTGTTGCAACCGGACTTAGGCACCTCGGTAGACATCGTCTTAATCATGGTAGCGATCCTGTTCGTCGCCGGACTCTCCTGGAAATGGATCGCGGTCGGCGCCGCCGCGGCGACCCCGATACTGTTTTTTCTGATCACCCACGTCTCCTATCGCAATGCCCGTTTGACAGCTTTTTTGCATCCGGAAAGCGATCCCCAAGGTGCGGGATTCCAATTGCTGCAATCCCTGATCGCCGTGGGTTCCGGCGGATTCACGGGAGTCGGCTTGATGGAGAGCAAGCAGAAATTGTTTTACTTGCCGGAAGCGCACACGGATTTCATTTATGCGGTGATTTGTGAGGAGTTGGGATTTATCGGAGCCGCGATCGTGATCGCGCTCTTTGCCACATACGCATGGCGTGGCTTGCGCGCGTCGTTCAACGCACCAGATGGATTTGGCCGGATGCTGGCCCTCGGCGCGACGGCCATGGTGATTTTCCAGTCGCTGATCAATTTTGCGGTGGTCCTTGGGATGATGCCAACGAAAGGGATTCCACTGCCGTTCGTCAGTTATGGCGGATCGAGTTTGCTGGTGATGCTGCTGGCTACGGGCGTGCTTCTGAATGTCGCGCAGCAGGGCAGCAGCAACACGGGCCTGCAGGTTTGAGGGACCGGGCGTGAAACTTTTGATCGCGGGCGGCGGAACAGGCGGGCACGTGTTTCCGGCGATCGCGATTGCGCAGGAGTGGTTGTCGCGGGGCAAGGAGCGGGAAGTGGTGTTAGTAGGCACGCAGCGCGGAATCGAAATGAAGTTGGTGCCTGCGGCGGGATTGCCGCTGGAAACCATTCGCGTGGCTGGTTTGAAAGGGAAGGGCGGCACCACGCTGCTGAAGAACTTGGGAATGTTAGGAACGGGACTGTCCGACGCATTTGGAGTGCTGAAGCGCCATAAGCCGCAAGTGGCTTTCGGTGTGGGCGGCTACGCGGCCGGACCGATGTTGCTGGCCACCTGGTTACAGCGCATCCCCAACGTGATTTTCGAGCCCAATGCCGAGCCCGGCCTGACAAACAAAGTGTTGGCGCACCTGGCAAAGAAAATTGCCGCGGGTTATGACGTGTCCGCGCAGACTTGGGGAAAACGGGCGGTCGTGACGGGCTGTCCGGTACGTCCGGATTTTTTTGCTATTCCGCCGCGTACACCGCAAAAACCCTTTCGGTTACTGGTTACGGGCGGGAGTCAGGGAGCATTACCCATCAATCGCACCTTCATAGAAGCCGCCGAATTGCTGGCGAAACGAAAGGATGAACTGCAGATTGTGCATCAGACCGGCGAGCGCGATTATAATGACGTTCAGGCTGCTTACGCGCGGCAAGAAATGAAGGTCGAAGTCGCGCCCTTCCTCAGTAACATGGCGGAGCGCTTTGCCTGGGCCGATATGATTGTTTGCCGGGCAGGGGCGATTACCGCGGCGGAAGTGGCAGCGGCGGGTCGTGCAGCGATTTTCATACCGTTTGGGAAGGCGACGGACAGCCACCAGCTTCGTAACGCGCAGGAAATGACCAACGCCGGAGCAGGCCGGTTGATTGCCGAACCGGAGCTGAGCGCGGAACGTTTGACGGAGGAAATTTTCTCCCTCCTGGACCAGCCCGGAGAGATCGCAGAACTTTCAACGCGGGCGCGCAGCCTGGCCCACCCTAACGCTGTGCGCGACATTGTTGATTTGATCGAACAGGCGGGTTCGATCTCGGGGCAAGCGAGCCGGAAAGAATTTAGAGGAACATGATGGTATCGTTTCGCAATTTTCAACGCATTCACATGGTGGGAATCGGCGGTATCGGTATGAGCGGCATCGCCGAAGTGCTGCTCACGCTCGGCTACTCCGTTTCTGGCTCAGACACCAAGCCTTCGACCATCACGGAGAGGCTAGAAAACCTGGGCGCCACGATTTATGAAGGCCATGAAGCCGAAAACGTCGACAGCGCGCACGTAGTGGTGATCTCCTCGGCGGTGAAAGCCGACAATCCGGAAGTAGTGGAAGCGCACAAGCGGAAAATCCCGGTGATCCCGCGCGCAGAGATGCTCGCGGAGTTGATGCGCCTGAAATACGGCATTGCCGTTGCTGGAGCGCACGGAAAAACCACCACCACATCGATGGTGGCTTCAATCCTCGCCGCCGCGCAACTGGATCCAACTTTCGTGGTCGGTGGAAGGGTCAATCAGGCGGGCACCACTGCTCGCGTCGGCAAGGGCGAGTACTTTGTGGTGGAAGCGGATGAGAGCGATCGCAGCTTCCTGATGTTTGCGCCCGTGGTCGCGGTGGTGACCACGATCGATCGCGAGCACCTCGATCAATACGCCTCGCTCGAAGACATCCAAGCCGCGTTTTTGCAGTTCGTCAATCGCGTGCCCTTCTATGGCGCCGCGGTCCTCTGCTTGGATGAGCCGAACGTTCAGGCCATTATTCCCAATGTGAAGCGGCCGATCATCACCTACGGAACGTCGAGCCAAGCCGACTTACTGATCAGCGATGTCGAACTGAAAGGGTTGGGTAGTGCGTTCCGGTTGACCTACAAGGGCGAAGATCTCGGCGTTTTTGAGTTACCGCACCCCCCAGGAATTCACAACGTACGGAATGCTGCCGCCGCTGCCGCCGTGGCGCTGTACCTGAACGTTGCCTCTGACCTGATTCGCGAGGGGCTCGCTAAATTTGCGGGCGTGGGACGCCGCTTCGATATCAAGGGCACGGTGAACGACATTACTGTGGTAGACGACTACGGCCATCATCCCGCGGAAATCCGAGCGACGTTGGAAGCCGCGCGTGGCTGTAAGTTCAACCGGCTGCTGGTTCTGTTCCAACCACACCGGTACACGCGCACGCAGCACCTGTGGGATGAATTTTCGCGCGCCTTCAATCAAGCGGACGTGTTGGCGCTGATGGACATTTACGCCGCCAGTGAAGCTCCGATTTCGGGCATAACCAGCGAAGCGCTGGCCAACAGTATCCGCGAAGCAGGGCATAAGAACGTAAGCTATTTCGACTCGATGCAGAATGCCATCGAATTTCTGCTGCGCGAGGCGCGGCCTGGCGATGCGATTCTGACCATTGGTGCCGGAAACGTCAGCCGCGCGAGTAACGAATTGATGGTTTTGCTGGGCACGGAGTTGCGCGTGAACGACGGGGTAAAGGATGCGCATTGAAACTACCAAGATTCTCGATGCGCTGCCGGGGATGGGCGTGGAACTGTGGCGCGGCGTTTCGCTCGCGCAACTCACCTCGCTGGCCATCGGCGGCAGCACGGACCTGTTGCGCATCAGTCGTCACGAGGCGATTCCGGAATTGCTCAACCTTCTGGACGAGAACGGAATCGCGCACAAATTCCTGGGAGGCGGCTCGAACTTGTTGGTCATCGATGGGGAGTTGCCTTTCGTCGTGCTGCAATTGAGCCATCCGAACCCGGACGTGGTGGTGGAAGGGAACATCGCCAACGTGGATGCGGCGGCGGACTTGGGGAAAATGGTTACGTTTTGCGCAAAACACAATCTGGGCGGGATGGAAGGACTCATTGGGGTGCCCGGTACCGTGGGTGGGGCATTGCGGATGAACGCTGGAGCTTACGGAACACAGATTGGATCGCACGTGCGCGAAGTAAAAGTCTACAAAGCGGCGGCTCGGAAAATCGAAACGCTAAAGGGCGATCAGATTTCCTTCGAATACCGGCACACTTCTTTTGCACCCGATGATATGATGCTGGCAGTGAAGCTCGAACTTCCCTCCAAGCCGTACTCAGAAATCCTTCAAGGCATTCGTCTCTGCAATGAAAAGCGCCGCGCCAGCCAACCGCTGGGCCAAAAGAGCGCTGGCTGCATTTTCAAGAATCCGGTGGGAGCTTCAGCCGGCCGAATGATCGACGAATTGGGGCTGAAGGGACATTCGAAGGGCGACGCGCTGGTCAGCGACCGGCACGCCAACTTCTTCGTGAATTCGGGACGCGCGACAGCGGCCGATATGTTAGGCCTGATTGCGGATGTACGCGAGCGGGTACAAAAGGTTTACGGAGTAACTCTCGAAAACGAGGTGGTGGTTTGGAACGCGTAAAGCCATTGCAGCGGAACGCCTCCGCTGCGGCAGCAGCGGAGCACGAGCCATACCGTCCAGAACTGGTCGCGGAGGACGAACCGCGCTACTTGCGCCGGCAAAAGCCGGTGGAGATTCGCCGGAAGAAATTCAGCGGGAAAACGGGCTCGTATTACCGTCGCGTCTTTGTGTGGACGCTTGTGGGAGTAGCGGCCGTGGGCGCGAGCGCATTTTCGGCACGCTACTTGCTCTACTCTCCCCAGATGCTACTGGTGAAACCGGATCAGATTGAAGTGAATGGCAACCACATTGTCGCACCGGAAGATGTCCAGAAGCTGTTTGTGCGTGACCGGAACCTCAGTGTGTTGCGAATTCCGCTCGATGCGCGGCGCACGCAGATTGAAGAATTGTCGTGGGTGGAAGAAGCCAGCGTGCAGCGGATCTTGCCGAATCGTATTCGCGTACTCATAACGGAACGTACTCCCATCGCATTTTTCCGGAATGGCACCGAATTGACGCTGATTGATGCTCATGGCGTGCTGCTGGACCGGCCCGAGGGTGAGGATTTTCACTTCCCGATTGTGACCGGATTGTCGGAGAACCTGCCACGCGAAGAACGGGAAAAGCGTATGCAGACCTACCAGGAATTTATGAAGGATGCGGATCTGGTGAAACCCGGATCGTCCGACCGCATCAGCGAATTGGACCTCAGCAATCCTCGCGATTTGCGCGTGGTGTTGACGGGCCTGGCTGGAACTACCGACGACCATGCGGTGACCGTACACTTTGGCCAAAACGATTTCACCGGTAGATACCGGATGCTGGTGGAAAATTTTGCGCAGTGGCAGGCGAATTCCGGTGTAGTGCATTCCATCGATCTTCAGTATTCGCGGCAAGTGGTGGTGAACCCCGACACCAGCACAACGGTCGCGAAACGAAAATAGCGATTCGGCAGGAGACGATTTTGGCAAAGAAAGACAAATACCTGGTCGGGCTGGACATCGGTAGCACAAAAACGTGCGTGTTGCTGGCGGAAATGGATGACGAGCAGGTGCGCTTTCTCGCTCTGGGCGCTGCGGAATCGAAGGGATTGCGCAAAGGGCTGATTGTGAACCTGGACTCCACCGTCAGCTCGATTCGACGCGCAGTGGAAGAGGCCGAAAGCGTCGCGAATGTGCCGGTGGAGTCAGCGGTCATTGGCGTCGCCGGCAGCCACGTGCGCGGGGTGGACAGCCAGGGCGGCGCATCGTTGGGTCCGCGACCACGGGATATCGAGCGGGAAGACGTACGCCGCGCCATCGATACCGCAAGAAACATCTCGTTGCCGGAGGATCGCGAAGTTCTTCACGTGCTGCCTCACGAATTTCGCGTCGACGCGCAAGATGGTATCCGTGATCCCATCGGCATGGTAGGCCAGCGCCTCCAAGCCAGTGTACACATCGTAACGGCATCCAGTTCCGCGACGCAGAACCTGGTGACCGCCGCAAACAGGGCGGGCATTCTTATCAACGATACCGTGCTGGAGCCGCTGGCCTCGGCTGAAGCGTGCCTGACCCAGGACGAACGCGAACTGGGATGCTGTCTGCTCGATATTGGCGGCGGCACTACAGAATTGATTGTGTATGGCGGTGGCGTAGTTCGCCATACCGGAGCGGTTGCGATTGGTGGCGACCATTTCACAAATGACTTGGCAGTGGGCTTGCGTACCCCAATTCCCGAGGCCGAACGCATCAAGCGGCATCATGGTTGTGCGGCCGCGGCGCTCATGCGCGACGACGGTTCCATCGAGATCGCCAGTGTGGGCGATCGTCCGCCACGCACGATTTTTGCCCATGCCTTGACCGAGATTATCGAACCTCGTGCCCAGGAATTGCTCTCTCTGGTGAGCGACGATCTTCGCCGCGCCGGGTTGGACCGGCAGATCCCCGCGGGTTTTATTCTGGCGGGCGGTGGGTCGCGGTTGAACGGTCTGCAGGATATGGCCGAGCACGGTTTTCATTTGCCGGTCCGTATCGCGCAACCGCGCGGAATCGTGGACCTGCCGGAGCAGGTAGCACAACCGGAGTACGCCACCGTTGTGGGGCTGGTGCTATGTGCCGCGAAGGCGCGTCGAGCGGGGCCGGCAAGGCCAGGGGGTTTGGTTTCCAAGCTGCGGGCGATGTTTGCGGGGGCTTAGGCCTCCAAAGCAGCCTAAAAACGGGTGTTTTCCACAGGCGAGAAAATTGACTGTGGAAACGCGTTTACACGGGATTTATAAAGGACTTTCACCAGCCGGGAATGGGGGAAACGCATGACAGCAAAAGATGGAGGAATCCGGATGAGCTTTAGCGAGGAGTTGCAGCCCGCGAAGCTTAAGGTGATTGGTGTCGGAGGCGGCGGATGCAATGCCGTCAATCGCATGATCCGCGCCAAAGTCGAGGGCGTGGAATTCATCACTGCAAATACGGATTTGCAGGCGCTGAAAATGTCGCAGGCCCCGGTGAAGCTGCAACTCGGCGCGAAGCTAACGAAGGGGCTTGGCGCTGGCGCAAATCCCGAGGTTGGCCGCAAGGCGGCGCTGGAAGACACCGAAAAAATTATTGAAGCGCTCGAAGGTTCGGACATGATCTTCATCACCTCCGGACTCGGCGGAGGTACCGGAAGTGGTGCGGCTCCGGTGGTGGCGTCGCTTGCCAGTGAACTCGGCGCGCTGAGCGTCGCGGTGGTGACCAAGCCCTTCGGATTCGAAGGAAAGCGCCGGATGATGCAGGCCGAACAGGCGCTCGAAGAATTGGTTGGCGTAGTGGACACGGTGATTGTGATCCCCAACGAGCGGTTGATGGAAACCGTGGAACCGGGCACCAGCTTCTTCGACGCGTTCCGTATCGCCGACGATATTCTTCGACAAGCGGTGCAAGGCATCTCGGACATCATCACGGTGCCGGGCATTATTAACCGGGACTTCGCCGACGTGAAGACCATCATGCACGGTCAGGGTTATGCGGTGATGGGCACGGCGGTAGCGAGCGGTTCAAATCGCGCTGTCGACGCTGCGAATCGCGCCATCTCCAGCCCGCTGCTCGAGGACAATTCAATCCAGGGCGCCCAAGGCATCCTGATCAATATTTGTGGTAGCGCGTCGCTTTCGTTGCAGGAAGTTCACGAAGCTTCCAGCGTGATCCAGAAAGCGGCGCATGAAAATGCCAACATCATTTTTGGCGCGGTGATGGACGATGCCATGAAAGACATGGTGAAAATTACCGTGATCGCCGCCGGATTCAAGGAAACCGCGAAGAAGCAGATGCCGCAAAAGCATTCGTTCCTCCCGCGGACGTGGAAGGCCGGGCGTGAGGTTCCGGAACAGGCCGAGCTGCCCGTTGCTCCGCCGTCCCCGCCGCCCAACGTGGTGAATCAGGTGCGGCAGAACGTTCGCGACGTGGTTCCGGAAGTGGCGAAGGATGATTTGGACGTTCCCACATTCTTAAGGCGTCAAGCGCAAAAAGCCTGACGTAGCGCGCAATCAGACAGCTTCAAAGGGGCACCTAAAATCGTGCCCCTTTTGTTTCTCCTGTAAGGGCAATTTGTAACCAATTGATCTTCGAGTTCTACGCCGAGTGGACGTTCTGTTGTAGTTGCCGCTTCATCTCGTGAATCTCAGCTTCAAAACGCTGCAGATTCGTGCTGCCATACGGCAACACCGTGCTTAATCCTGAATGAAATTCCCCGGCTTGCGTTTCTGCCGCGATTTTCGCGATATTCGTCGCGTCCAACCCGCTGCCCGGCATAATCACAATGCGGTCTCCGGCCGCATTTACGAGTTCGCGCAAAACCGCCACGCCCTGCGGCGCAACCGTCGCGCCTCCAGAAGTCAAGAGTCGTGTGGCACCCGTGGCGATAACGTCTTCGAGCGCGCTGAGCAGATCGATGGATTCGTCGAAAGCACGGTGGAACGTGACATCCAGCGGGCGCGCCCATTGCACCAATTCGCTGGTACGTTCGACATCAATGGATCGATCGGAGCGAAGTATCCCGAAGACCACACCATCCACGCCCAAATCACGCGCCGCGGAGATGTCTCGTTTCATCGCGGCAAATTCCTGTTCGGTGTAAACGAAATTGCCGGCGCGCGGCCGGATGATCGGAAAGAGCGGAATCTCCAGTTCCTCGTGAACCCGGCGCATCGCCGCGAACGATGGAGTAATGCCTCCGCGCGTCAACTCGAAGCACAACTCAATGCGGTCCGCGCCGCCACGTTCCGCAGCCAGAGCGGTATCCAGGGATTCGACGGTAATTTCGAGAAGCGGTACGGGGGTCACGTTTGGGCCTCTTCATGAAGGTGGGAGGGTCGATAAGTTTTTATACTCCGCGAAGCGCGGAGATGCAACCAGTGCTGCCAGTCATCGCGCTAAAGTCGCCATTGTGCTACGCTCCCTGCTGAATACCGACTTGTCTCTTCCCGAGCGCATACTTCCACGGGAACCTCTGGCAAGGAGATCGAAATGAAAATGAAGCGAATCGCTGTTGGCGTGAGTTTCGTATTGTTGTCGTTCGTCGGCGCGGGCTGCCAGAAGCCGTATCACCAACCCGAAGAGCGATATGTCTTAGTGACGGCCAATGTAAATCTGCCGTATTGGCAAGAGGCTTTGGCTGGGCTCACCGATGTTGGGAAAAATGAAGGCGTGAAAGTGGATTTTGTCGGACCCACCACTTTCTCGCCGCAGGAAGAACTGACCGCCTTCCAGCAAACGGTTGCGCAACATCCTTCCGGTATTCTCGTATCCGTAACCGATCCGAAGTTGTTCAAGGATCCCATCGACCATGCCATCATGCAGGGAATTCCGGTGATTTGTATCGACTCCGATGCGCCGGATTCCAATCGTGTCCTTTTTATCGGCACTGATAATTTCCGCGCAGGCCAGGACAGCGGAAAACGCATGGCCACGTTGCTGGGGGGACAGGGCCGCGTAGTAATCATCACTCTGGTAGGGCAATCCAACAGCGAGGAACGCGTGCGCGGGGTGAACGAGGCGCTCAAGAAATATCCTGGCGTGCAGATTGTTCAGACCATCGACGACAAAGGAGATTCTCGCGTCGCGTTTGATGCGATTTCCGCGTTGGTCCAGAAGAAAGAGAAAATCGACGGCATTATTTGCCTGGAAGCCACCGGAGGAACCGGCGCTGCCGACGCTTTACACCAGTTGGACATGACCGGGAAGATCAAGATCGTGGCCTTCGACAAAGATCCGCAAACGCTCGACGCGATCGATCGCAAGTGGATCACCGCCACTGTGGTGCAAAAACCTTATGTCATGGCTTTTTACGGCGTACGCTTCCTGGACGACCTGCACCACAATGTCGTGCACGAGTTTCGCGATTGGGCCACCGCACCTACGGCGCCGCTGCCAACATTCGTGGACACCGGAACAGCGGTGGTCGACTCCACCAACCTGGCGGCTTTCCAGAAGGCTCTCTCAGAACACCCGAAACCAGTTCTATAAATCGTTAGGCGGCGGGTCGCTTAAACCAGTCCGTACGCCGCGAATGCGACAATCGAACCTACACCCAGCGCGGATCCCAATACCGCTCCCGCGAGTACATCGCTAAGAAAGTGCATGCCCAGCACCACGCGCGATAGCCCGATACTAATAGCCAGAAAATACAGGGGCCACTCCAGCCCGGGATAAAAATAACTGACCACCAACGCAATCGAAAACGCCGTCATCGTATGCCCCGATGGAAAGGAAAATTGGTCAGGGGGAAGTACCTTCGCCCAGCAATGAGGTTGCAATTGGCACGGCCGCGGGCGATGACTGAGTTTCTTCAATACCTTGAAGACGAGGATTCCGACAATTGCCGCGGAGCCCGCAGCGCCAAAGGCGGCATAGCCGCGCGGTCCACCAAATGCCAGGAGCAGGGCTCCAATGCTGTACCAGAGCCAGCCGTCGCCCATGCGCGTGGCGCTCAACATCCAAAACCGAATCCACCGCGGTGCGCGCCAACTGTTGAAGCGGCGCATTACGCGGTGATCGCGATTTTCGATGAATCCCCAGACGGTTTTTGTTACGGCCATGACAGCCTCTTATCGAGCCCAGTTGGCCTCTAGCCCAGAATCCGCTTCCCACAGCATGCGCGGACGGCGAACCTCGCCGAGAAGCGGCCCAGCCCATTTCTTGCAGAAACGAATTTCGTTCAGCCAATGACCGCCGGTGATCGCGGGCACCAGTACGGTGAAGGGAAGAACCGGGGCTGCCCAGGGTTTCTCGCTCAGCAGCGAACCGGCGAAGCGCCAAACATCCAGTGTCAGCTTCAGATAGGTCCCGTGCTCCCCGAGTACCGCGCCACGTCCGTTGCGTAGCCCGGTGAAGAACTCTTCCACGGTTCGCGAACCTCGCACTTCGGTGAATGTGAGGCCGACGCCGGTAAGTGTGTGCGAATCGCTTCCGCCCACTTCGATTTTCCCCAGTCGCTTGGCCAGCCGCTCGGCGCTCCGGTTCGACTCCCGCCACATCTGCCCATTTCTCACTTCGAAGGCCGGAACATACGACGCAAACCAGTTAAAATCTTCCAACTCCCGCCTTCCCGTCAGGCCTGAGAACACGTGGTTGACGCTGAAGAACAGCTTGCGCTCGGTCAGATACATCAGGAGAGCGATGAAGTCACTGCGCCGCCGCTGGATCTCCACATGGTCTTTCTCAGCGATTCCATACACCCCGAGGTGCATCTCCGTGCCACTGGGCATGCGCACGGTCACTTCTTCGCTTAGAAAGAAGTCCGGATATTTGCGGAGCACTTCCGCCGCATCGATGGAATCGTGGTCGGTGACGGTCACAATGGACATTCCGCGCTCTTTACAGCGATGGTAGACGTCCTCGGGTTGGTTGTAAGACTCGCGGCAGATGCGGGTGAGACCCGGGGTATTGCACATCCCAGAGCCTGTGGTATGTACATGGAGGTCGCAGCGCATGTGAAAAGATTAGACGCAAGATATGAACAAACCATGAAGAGTGCACGAAATGTGAGTGAAAAACATGGTGGAACTCATTGAACACAAATGAGTTTTTGAGTTTTCCACATGGCATGTTGAGTGCTCTTGCCGTACCCCCAAATTGCCGTGCGAGAATGCCCGAATGAAGAAAATCCAGATCTTGTTTCACGACGCTGGCGGGGGGCATCGCAACGCCGCTGTCGCGTTACAGACCATAATCCTGCAACACCAGCGGCCGTGGCAGGTCGAGCTGGTTCAGTTTCAGGATCTGACCGACCACTTAGACGTTTTGCGCAAATTGACGGGTATTCGCATCCAGGAGCAATACAATATCTTGCTCCGCAATGGCTGGACCCTCGGGGCCACACAACTACTGCGTGTGCTGCAAGCCACCATTCATTTGTTTCATGGGTCTATGGTGAAACTGCTGGCTCGGCACTTTCAGAAGCAGCCGGCGGACCTGATGGTGTCCGTAATTCCGCATTTCAACCGTGAAATTGCTGAGGCGTGGACCGGTTGCTACCCCGGCCGGCCGTTCGTGACCATCATCACCGATTTGGCGGATTTCCCTCCGCACTTCTGGATCGAGCCGGTGAAAGAGCAGTACGTGATTTGTGGCACCGAGCGCGCCGTCGAGCAGGCCCGGCAAATCGGGAAAGATCCTTCAAACATCTTTGCTACGTCCGGCATGATCCTCCGGCCTGATTTTTACTGCGAAGACAAGACAGATCCCGCTGCACTGCGCCGGGAGCTCAACCTGCGGAACGACTTGCCGACCGGGATGCTTCTTTTCGGCGGATTCGGCTCTCGCGTGATGTACGAGATTGTGGAACGGCTGGAAGCGGCTGCGTTGCCGTTGCAGTTGATCGTCATCTGCGGGCGCAACGAAAAACTCGCGGAGAAGTTTCGTGCGCGGGCGTGGAAGTTGCCGCTGCATATTGTGGGATTCACGAAAGAAGTACACCGGTTGATGCGCGCGGCCGACTTTCTGATCGGCAAGCCCGGACCCGGCAGCGTGGCGGAAGCGATGGTGCGCAAACTGCCGGTGATTCTGGAATGCAATGCCTGGACCCTGCCACAGGAGCGCTACAACACCGAATGGGTGAAAGAGAAACACGTCGGAATCGTGCTGCACAACTTCCGGGAGATTGTCATCGGCGTGAAGCAGTTGTTGGAGCCCGGGAAATTAGCGGAACTGCGTCGTAATACGGAAGCGTTGAACAACCAGGCAATTTTCGAGATTCCAGAGATTTTCGCTAAATTACTCGGCGAGCAGTCCGGTGGTGATTAGTTGCTCGCGCGTTCCGATTTCGAATAGTGCGGCAGGTGCGGCTGCGCATTAGGACTTTCCGTCGGCGCGCTGGCATGTGGCTTGGTGCAGGTTATCGCCCATCGGCGCGCGGCGAATTTCGGCAGGTCGCACACCTTGGCGCAGCCCGTCGCGGTTTTGGCCATCGCGCATCCACAGTAACACCCAACGGTAGAAGGTTTGTGCATACCCGGAGTGGTGTCTGCCAAGGCCGCAAATACCAGGAGACCGGCAGCCACCAGCAGTTCGAGGAGTACCCAAATACCAAAGCGGCGGAGACGGCGAGAAGAAGAGGCTCGCATGGAAGAAGTCTCGTCCCGATCCGACAAAAAACCGATAGCACCGGCTTACCAAATGGCTTTGAAACTTGCGTTCTGATGGTACTGGTAGGTCGTGAGTTCCAATGCTTAGAGATAGAGGTTCCGAATTGAATCGAGCGGACTGAATTGGGCCATGGTTGCAAGCCCATCTATCTGAGTAACTGATTGCTATTCAGCGTGTTACGGCAATTATCGGATCTAACTGTCCTGGCGTTGCGCGTGCATTACGGGAGGAGTGGGCGCGTTTCAATCACGGGCTTCATGGGAATTGCAAGCGAGGGGGAAGGGGCTTGCTTGCGGTTCTCTGAGGTTCGTAACCACCTGCCTCTGAGAGGGAAGCTAGGATGGATGACCCCACGCGCTGGTGTGAAAACGACGCCAGCATCGAAACGCGCCTTCCGGGGCTCCCGGTCCCAAGCGGGAGCCCCAGTTTTTTCCTACCTACTAATCTACTGCCACCGCAGACAACCTTGCTCACACGCATTCGGTTACTGATCGAACCAAAAGTGTTGTTGGAATTTACCGCTGACTAATTCACTTTCCGTGTGACCGCAATCCCAGCCTGCCCAAGCACGTGCGCGATTTGTGTGTCGCGTAGGCGCGAAGCGTCGTACTCGAAGGTCAGGTGGTTCCGCTGCTCGTCGACGCGAAATTTGCGCAAGCCGTAGGTGTTGGCGAACGAACCCAGGCGGCTGAGCTGATCCAAGCTTAGAGGCGACTGCAGTTCATAGGTGATTTCCAGGAGTGTCATGCGTGGAATTATAACAGCAGGCGCCCTGGTTTGGGATTGGCCGGAACACCCTCGAATTCCGATTCCGGACTCCGGGCGGGAGTGCTTGACCAAGATAGGGCCGAGGGGTATATATAGGGGTAGGGGGTATAATATGGCGGCGGGAAACCATAGGGCGGAAAAGCCGGTGCTTAGTTGCGCTTGTGCGACCGCTGACGGACGCAAAGCCGCAGGCGTCGACCCGGAATTGAAAGCCGCAAACCTGAAGCGCTTGCGCCGAATCGAAGGGCAGATTCGTGGCTTGCAACGCATGGTGGAGCAAGACCGCTACTGCGCGGACATTATTGTCCAGGTCGCCTCCGTGCAGGAAGCGCTGCGCGGCGTGGCCAGGAACCTGATGAAGAACCACCTGCATCACTGTGCTGCGAAGTCGTTGAATAGCGGCAAACCCAAGGAAACCGCGGCGATGTATGACGAATTGTTGGAACTGATCTATACCCACCTGCGCTGAAGAGACGAAGGGAAGCAGTAAGGAGAAGAAATTGTGGAACGTGACCCAGTTTGCGGAATGAGCGTAAATCCAGAGACCGCCAAAGCGCGCGCGGAACATGACGGCAAAGCCTACTACTTCTGTTGCGGGGGATGCGCCCAGAAATTCCAGCAGGATCCCGCGAAGTCTTTGGCTGCCCCAGCACCGTCGAAGAAGGCGGCGATTTCGACGCCGGCAGCAATTGTCGCGAAGGCGGCATTGGCCGTCCTGCCGGTTCTCGGCGAAACCCCGAAGGAAAAAGATCCCGTCTGCGGAATGGTGGTGGACCCGAAGAAGCCAGCCGGAAAAATCGAGCACGCCGGAAAAACCTATTATTTCTGTTCGACGCGATGCCAGGAGCGTTTTGCGAAGAAGCCGGAGAAATTTCTGGCCGCGCCCGGAATGGCCGGCATGGAGCAGCAGCCAAACGCTCCCGCCACACTTCCCGCAAAACCCGTAAACGTACGCTACACCTGCCCGATGGATCCCCAGATTGTCCAGATCGGCCCGGGGACATGTCCGATTTGTGGAATGGCGCTGGAGCCCATGGACATTGTCGCGGACGACCAGCCGGACCCGGAATACGAGTCGATGCTTAGGCGCTTTTGGGTCAGCGCGCTCTTGTCGCTGCCTCTGCTGATCTTGTCGATGTTTGGCGAGGTTCTAGGCCTGCATTGGCAAAGCACAACGCGAAATGCGATTGAATTCCTGTTGGCCACGCCAGTAGTGCTATGGGGAGGCTGGCCCTTCTTCCAGCGCTTTTGGAATTCGCTGCTGAATCGTAGTCCGAACATGTTCACGTTGATCGGATTAGGCACAGGTGCGGCGTATCTCTACAGCGTAGCGGCCACACTATTTCCACAGGTTTTCCCCGCATCGTTTCGCGATATGCACGGAGGCGTGGCCGTCTATTTTGAGGCGGCAGCGGTAATCACAACGTTGGTGCTGCTGGGCCAGGTTCTGGAGTTGCGCGCACGCCACCGAACCAGCGGTGCGATTCGCGAGCTTCTCCACCTGACGCCACAGTCCGCGCATCGCGTATCTGGCCGTAGTGACACAGACGTCGCGCTGGAAGACGTCAAGCAGGGAGACCTTCTACGCGTGAAGCCCGGAGAACGGGTGCCCGTCGATGGCACGGTCAAAGAGGGCGGAAGCGCGATCGACGAATCGATGGTTACCGGCGAGCCTCTCCCGGTCGAGAAAACCATCGGTGACAAGGTTACGGGTGGAACGCTGAATTCCAATGGCAGCTTCGTGATGGTAGCCGAAAGAGTCGGCAGTGAAACACTGCTGGCGCAAATCGTGAAGGTCGTCAGCGAAGCCCAGCGCAGCCGCGCGCCGATGCAGCGCCTCGCCGATCGCGTCGCCGGCTATTTCGTGCCGGGGGTGGTGATTGCTTCGCTACTCGCGTTTGCGGGCTGGGCCTTATGGGGACCGGAGCCGCGATTCGCGCACGCTCTTGTGGCCGCTGTGTCGGTGTTAATTATCGCGTGCCCTTGTGCGTTGGGCTTGGCCACACCGATGTCGATCATGGTGGCCGTCGGACGCGGCGCGAAGGCCGGCGTGCTGGTGCGCAATGCGGAAGCGCTGGAAACGTTGGCGCGGGTAGACACCTTGGTGATCGACAAAACCGGAACGTTGACGGAAGGCAAGCCGGTTCTGCTCGGGGTGCAAACTTTGCCTGAGTCCAAATTTTCCGAGGAGACGATCCTCTCCCTGGCAGCAAGCGTGGAACGCTCCAGTGAGCATCCTCTGGCACGCGCTATCGTGCATGCCGCAGAAAAACGGAAATTACCATTTGCCCCGGTCAGCGATTTTCAAGCGTCGCCGGGCGGAGGCGTCCGCGCACGTGTTTTGAGTAAGGAAGTGGTTATCGGGACTGCGCGATTTCTCAATGAGAACGCGATTGCAACTGCTACCGCACAAAATTTTCCCGCTGGGCCTTCCGTAATTCTGATTTTCGTGGCAGTCGATGGCCAATTAGCCGGAGTGCTAACCCTCGCAGATGAAATAAAGCCTTCCACGCCCGAAGCAATCCGGGCTCTGAAGGCCGAAGGATTGCGAATCGTTATGGTCACGGGCGACCGTCGCGAAGCCGCCGAGAAAGTAGCCGCGGATTTGGGCATCGACGAAGTAAAGGCGGAGGTCCTTCCTCAGCAAAAAGGTGAAGTAGTGAAGGCGATGCGCGACGAAGGACGCATCGTAGCCATGGCCGGCGACGGAATTAACGACGCTCCGGCTCTGGCTGCAGCCCACGTCGGCATTGCCATGGGCACCGGCACCGACGTCGCCATCGAAAATGCCGGTATCACCTTGGTGAAAGGCGATCTGCGAGGCTTGGTGCGAGCGAGACGGCTCTCTCGCGCCACCGTGGGGAACATCAAGCAAAACCTCGGGTTTGCCTTCGTCTACAACCTATTGGGAATTCCCATCGCCGCGGGTATTTTTTACCCGGTCTTTGGATGGCTCTTGAGTCCGATGATCGCCAGTGCTGCCATGAGCTTCAGCTCCGTGTCGGTCATCACCAACGCCCTTCGCTTACGTCGGATTTCCTTGTAACGCCGGTCATTGACGAACCTGACTTTCGGCCCGCCCAATCGTCTATATCCACAGCGCTTGGAACTTTGTTCCGAAAGCACTCGTATTGATAGATGAGTGGTGAAAGCGGTTAGACCCGGGGGTCGGTTATGTCCAGCAATGGAAATGGTTTAACAAACGGCAAAGCGGCGAAAAAAAGACGCCGCAGAATCATTATTGCCTCGGTAGCCGCACTTGTACTGGTTGGCGGCGGTTATGGCGTATATGCCGCTCTTCGTCCGACGCATACGATTGATCCTTCTAAGTTGGCAGCCGCTGAACGCGGCGACCTGGCTCGCGTGGTCGTGGCCACCGGAAAAATTCAGCCGTTGTCCAAGGTCGAAGTGAAGTCCAAGGCCAGCGGCATGGTGAAGAAGCTCTACGTGGACTATGACGACCGGGTGAAAGAAGGCCAGACCCTCATGGAGCTGGACAAGGTGCAGCTCGAGGCGGTGGTTCGCGAAGCGCAGGCCAATTACCAGGCCGCGCAAGCTTCTCTGGATTCCTCAAAAGCGCAATTGGAGCGGAACAAAGTCGATGCCGAGGGACCGGATGTGCCGTTCTTGAAGCTCAACATGGACCGCGCCGAGCAAATGTATAAAGACGGCGTGATGTCCAAGAGCTTTGTGGAAGATGCGGAGAAGAATTATCAGTTGGCGCTGAACAAACAAATGAGCGCGCAACGTAATTTGCTCGTTTCCCGCGCGGAAATTGCGAAATCGGAAGCGCAAGTGGCGCAGGCGAAGGCGTCGCTTGAGAACGCGGAAGAGGACTTGCGGAATTCCACGATTGTAAGCCCGATCACCGGGCTGGTGCTTTCTCGTGACGTTAGCGTGGGCGATGGTGTCAGTTCGATTCTCATTCTCGGCTCACAAGCCACATTAATCATGACTCTTGGAGACACCAGCGAAGTGTATGTGCAGGGCAAAGTGGATGAAGCCGATATCGGCAAAGTGTACTTGGGCCAGCCGGCGCGCATTGTTGTCGAGTCCTTCAAGGACAAAAAGTTCGTCGGCAAGGTTACCCGGATTTCCCCCTTCGGAAAAGAGAAGGACAACGTCACCACGTTTGAAGTGCGCGTATCGATCTCGAATCCCACCGGCGAATTGAAAGCCAACATGAGCGCCAACGCCGAAATCATCCTGGACGAAAAGAAGAATGTTCTGATGGTGCCGGAAGCTTCGCTCATTTATGACAAGGACCGCAATGCTTCCGTGGAGTTGCCGGATCCCAAAGCCGAAAATGGCCGCAAAAAAGTTCCAGTCAAGCTGGGTATTTCCAACGGCGTAAAGACCGAAATTGTTTCTGGATTGAACGAAAAGCAACAGGTCGTTTTGCAATAACGGGACCATCATGACCTTTCGCGATCTATTGCGCGATACGATTGCGACGCTCTGGGCGCACAAGCGGCGCACCTTGCTCACCATGTTCGGGATCGCCTGGGGAATTATCTCGATCACGCTGATGGTGGCTGCCGGCGAAGGCCTTGGCCGGGGCATCCAGAAACAGCAGGAAAATTTTGGCAAAGACGTAATGATTATCTTCTCAGGCCGCACCAGCATGCAGGCCGGCGGCGCGCGCTCCGGTCGCGCGGTGCATTGGATGGAAGACGATTACAAGGAAGTGGCCAAGGAAGCGCCGGCCTGCAAGTACGTGATGCCCGAATTGGGCAACAACGTTAAAGTGCACAGCGCATTCAACAGTGGTGATCTCGATACTGTCGGTTCACTTCCGCCCTTTACCGAAATTCGCAGCATTACCGTCGCGCAGGGGCGCTTCTACAACGACGAAGATAACGAGCAGGCGCGGCGCGTGGCATTTATCGGTAGCGATGCCAAGAAGCAGTTGTTTGCGGAGCGGGAAGCCTTGGGACAAACCATCGAACTCAATGGCATTCCGTACACCGTCATCGGTGTCATGAAAACGAAGGATCAGAACTCCAGTTACGACGGTGTGGACATTCGGAAGATCTTTATTCCTTTTAATTCCATGAAGCGCGATTTTCCGAACAAGCCGCCAGCCATCGAACATTCTGTGGACCGCCTTCTTGCCGCTCCATGGTCCTTGGAGACGCATCCCGATTGCGTGCGCCAGATTCGCCGTACCTTGGGCCGGCTGCACAATTTCGATCCCCGCGACGAAGAAGCCGCCAGCATCTGGGACACCGTGAAGAATGCCCAGGCCAATCGCATGATCTTTGTGGGTATGGAAGTATTCATGGGCGCGGTGGGTGTGGCGACGATTTTTCTCGGTGGCATCGGTGTAATGAACGTAATGCTCGTGAGCGTGCGTGAGCGCACCCGGGAAATCGGCGTGCGCAAAGCCTTGGGTGCCACGCGTGAATCCATTCTCCGTCAATTCTTCCTGGAAACCGTTATCGTCGTGTTCATTAGCGGAGGAGTAGGCCTGTTCATTTCGTATGGACTTTGCTTCCTGGTGAGCTTATTGCCGAAAATGCCCTTCTTTGACGGATTGGATCCCAGTTGGCAACTTGCTGCTTTGACCATCGGTTTGCTCGGCTTGATCGCGGTGCTGTCGGCGCTCTATCCGGCAAACCGCGCGGCATCTGTCGACCCGATCGAAGCATTGCGATTTGAGGCAGGTGGCTGATGCTTACGGAAGTATTCAAAGAAGCCTGGGCCGCACTGGGGCGCAATCGCGTGCGCAGTTTGCTCACGATGACCGGAATTTCCTGGGGAATTGTGGCCGTCACCCTGCTGCTGAGCTATGGCTCGGGTTTTCGAAGTGTGCTCCTTTACACCTTCGAGGTTTTTGGCAAAGGCGCGGTGATTTGCTGGCCCGGCACCACCAGCGAACAAGCCGGAGGCGAACGCGCGGGCAAGGAAGTGCGATTCGAGCAGGAAGATGCCGATTGGGTCAAGGCGCAGTCTCCTCTCATCAAGCGCGTAACCTTGGAAACCGTGCGCTTCAAGGGAATCTCGCACGACGAGCGCCTCTCAGAGTCGGCCACTCGCGGCGTCTTTCCCGAATATGGCGAGATGCGCAACGAGGTGCCTTCCGAAGGCCGCTGGATTTCGCCGGAGGATTTGGCGGAACGGCGCCGCGTGGTCTTCCTGGGCGCCCGGCTGAAGAAAAAGCTTTTCAGCGGCGAGCCCGCGGTTGGTGAAACCGTCCGCATCAATGGCGTGCGCTTCACGGTAATCGGCACCATGGATATGAAGTTTTCCGACAGTTGCTATTTCAACTGCGACGACGAATCCGCCTTTATTCCCTATACCGCCGCTTCGGAAATTTGGGATGCACGATATGCCAGCGTGATGGTATTCGAGCCCATTGCGCCGCAATTCGAAGCGCCGGCTATGCTGCAGTTCCGCACGGCCGTGGCCAACCGCCAACACTTCTCTCCCAACGACAAGCGCGCCATTACTATGTTCGGCCGCCAGGAATTCAAGCCCATTTATGACGGAATCACGCTGGGCATAGAAGGGCTGCTGTTCATGATTGGCGCGATGACCTTGGGGATCGGCGGCGTCGGTGTGATGAATATCATGTTGGTCTCCGTCGAAGAACGCGTACGCGAGATCGGCCTGCGTCGGGCATTGGGCGCGCGCAAATGGCACATCCGTTGGCAATTCCTGATGGAAGCGTTGGTGTTGACTTTGGCGGCGGGCGCGATCGGGATGCTCATCTCATGGTGTCTGACTTCAGCCATCGGCACGTTGCCGTTTTTGGGTCCCGCGTACGAAGACGATAGCGGCAAAGTCGATATTCATCTGACGCTCTCCACAACGACGCTGGTTCTTTCCACATTGATCCTCATTGTGGTCGGAGTCATCAGCGGCTGGCTGCCCGCGATGCAAGCCGCCAAACTCGATCCCGTCGAAGCCTTGCGCTACGAATAACGAAAAATAACCTGCCGCCACGTTTGTAAAAACCACGGGATGTTGTGCAACTTCTCTTCTGCCCACCTCATCCTGCTATATTTGTAGTGCCGCCCGATGAGGCAATTTCGGCATGAAGAGAGGAAAAGATGAGGCGAAGCGGATTGATGAGATTTCGCGTGGTTTCAGCGTTAGCAGTAATTGCCGCGGTTTTAGTGTTTGGCGGAATTATGGAAGGCCATGCCGTGTTGAAGGAGTCGAATCCAGCGGCAAACAGTAAGGTGAAGGGGCCGGATGTGCCGATCATGTTGCGCTACAACGTGCGCATTGATGCGAAACTCTCGAAACTGCAACTGCTGCACCCTGATAGTTCCACCAGCGATCTGACCATCGAGGCGCAGAAATCTCCGGATACGTTGAATGCCAAAGCTACCGGACTGACGCCAGGAGCTTATCGCATCCGCTGGCAAGTGCTTGCTCCCGACGGGCATATCACCAGAGGCGAAATCCCCTTCACGGTTACCGGTTCCTGAGAGACATATATGGTTGAACTGTTGGGCATATTCGGGTTTCTGGTGGTGTTGCTGCGCGCGGCGATCTTGTGTTTTCAGACCATCGCCATCGGCGGGATCCTGTTCCTGACCATCGTCGCGCGCACAACGGAGCAACGAAGTGAGGAATTGCTGCGCTCTTGCTGGAAACTCATTCGAATGTCGGCCTTGGCGCTGGCGATTTCGCAGTTGCTATTTGTGATTGCGAACTCACTGGTCCTCACTTATTCCACGGATATCCCCATCAGCGCCGTGCTCGGTACGAATTACGTTTGGGCCGGTTTGTTGGCAGTTATTGCCGGAGTGGCGCTGGCGTTGTGGCCGAAGTCGCTGAGGACCAGCGTAAATCCACTCGCCATGCTGCCGGCAGCGTGCATCCTCGCCGCTTCCGTGATGACCAGTCACTCCGCTTCGCGTTTGGAAGGACGCGTGTATCTGGTCAGCCTGACGACGCTGCATTACCTGGCAACTGCGGCGTGGATTGGAGGATTGCCGTACCTGCTTTTGTCGGCCAAGCGCACTCCCGATGCCCATCAACGCAATCAGATTCTCCGAAGGTTTTCGCGTTTGGCGCAAATCAGTGTGGCTGTTCTGTTGTTGGCCGGATTGGGAATGAGTTTGGTATTTGTCGGTTCCTGGAACGCCATGTATGGCACGGCGTACGGTGTGATGTTAGGCGCAAAGATCGCCATGTTCGCGGTGCTGCTGATTCTGGGCGCCGCAAATTACTACATCGTGCGTGGGATTGAGACAGATACCGGAACCGGTGCAAGAAGTCTGTTGCGTTTTGGCGAAGCCGAAATTGGCATTGGTCTGACGGTCATTCTCACCGCCGCATCATTGACCGCGCAACCGCCGGGAGTGGATCTCACGGAAGATCGCGTAACGCTCCACGAGATTGCAGAACGGTTCACCCCGCGGATTCCGAGGTTCTCGAGTCCTCAGGTTACGCAGATCTCCGAGTCTACAGAGTTGCTGATCAAGCAGGCAAAAGCGGCGGGACGAAGAATGCCGGCCTCGTTTATTCCCGGAGACACGGGATTTGGCACAACTACCCCGGCGGATATCGCCTGGTCCGAATACAACCACAACTGCGCTGGCGCGGTCGTCTTTCTGATGGGAATTTTGGCGTTCTTGTCGCGCAGCCGCTACTTTCGCTGGGCGAAAATCTGGCCCTTATCCTTCTTGCTGCTCGCGGTCTTTCTCTTTTTCCGCGCCGATCCCGAAAACTGGCCCTTGGGACCGAATGGATTCTGGGAAAGTTTCGCGCAGACTGACGTGCTCCAACACCGTTTGGCCGTGATCCTGATTATCGCCTTTGCAATATTTCAATACCGCGTGGAGACCGGCAAAGTGAAGTCCATGGCGGCCGCGCTGGTATTCCCCGCGGTATGTGCTTTGGGCGGTGTCGTGTTGTTGACGCACACGCACGGGGTCACCAACGTGAAAGAGGAGTTGTTTGCCGAGATGAGCCACACGCCGCTGGCGATCTTCGGAATTATGGCCGGATGGTCACGCTGGCTGGAATTGCGATTGCCTGCAGAGAATCCTACGCGCAAATATCTGGCATGGGTCTGGCCCGTTTGCTTTATTGTGGTCGGGCTGATCCTGATGGATTACCACGAGAGTTGAGACTCGCAGAGATGAGCAAATCCGCACTGATCGTGGTGGACGTGCAGCGAGACTTCTGCGAAGGCGGAGCGCTGGCCGCCGCAGACACGCGCTCTCTCTTGGAACCCCTACAGAGATTTATCGATGCGGCGCGAAAGGCCGACGCGGCGATCGTCTATACCAAGGATTGGCATCCGCAGGATCACAACTCCTTTCGCACAAAAGGTGGCCCTTGGCCCGTGCACTGTGCCGCGAACACTCCTGGGGCGGAACTGATGCCACCGTTGAATCCCAAACCGGGCGAAGTCGTGATCCACAAGGGAGTCCACACCGACGGAGCGGGTTATTCGGGTTTCGAGCTAACGGGACTGGAAGACCGCTTGAAAGAGTTAAACGTAACGAGTGTAGGCGTAAGCGGCATCGCAACGGAATACTGTGTTCGCGCGACCGCCATGGATGCACTGGGGCATGGTTTCAAGGTTACGGTGTTGACTGACCTCATCCGCGCGGTGAACCCGGCAGAAACGTCTAAAGTCCTGGCGGAACTGACGAGCGCGGGAGCAGAAACCGCTACGGCGGCGGAATGGCTGAAGAGTTTGTAGAGAAGAACGAAACGCTGTCTAACTTTGACCGAGGATCGCGTCGAAATAGACGCGCATATCAAGGGAGTTCCAATCCTGCGGTCCGATAATCTTGCGGATAATTACGCCCTTGCGATCGATGATGTACGTCTCCGGGTACATTGATGTGCCGTAGTCTTGCGCAATGGGCGAGCGATGACTGTCGTCCGTGCCGGGATCGCGATATGTAGGGAAAATCACTCCATTTTCTCGAAGGAACTTTTCGTAGACTGCCTGATCCACGTCCGCAGCGACACCCAGGACTACGCCATTCCGCGCAGCTATGTATTTCTGCAAACTGACAAGCGCTGGTGTCTCTTCTACGCAAGGTGGGCACCAAGTAGCCCAAAAATTCAGGACGACAACCTTTCCGCGTAAGTCGGAAAGGTGCGCAGGCTTGCCGTCGAGGTCGAAGGCAAAGTTCTCAGCGGTCTTACCGGCCACGGAGGATTCGCCCTGCCGGTAATGAGGAAGCGTAAAAAACGCCAGAACCGCGAAGGCAAAGCCCATGCTGCCCCAAGCCATGATTTTGCGAAGGACCGTATTCATATATCGCTATAATAGCGCAGAGCAGCGACATCCGAGAAGCCCACGAAATACCCGCGAAGATCATGAACGAATCCTCCCAAAATTCCGTTCTGGTAAGTGCGATCGTTCCGGCGCGAAACGAGGAGGCGGTGATTGACGCGTGCGTGGATTCGTTGGCAGAACAAATGGAAATCGGCGAGATCCTGGTGATCGATGACCAGTCCACCGATCACACCGCAGCAATCGTTCGCCAGCGAATGAGCGGCCTTCCCAAATTACGGCTACAACAGACGACCGCGTTGCCGCCAGGTTGGGTGGGCAAAAATTACGCCGTTTGGAGCGGAGCAAGGCAAGCCACGGGCGAATGGCTGCTGTTTACCGATGCGGACACCGTACATGGCGCGAATTCCGCCGCGCAAGCTTTGGCACTCGCTGCGCGAGAAAACGCCGTGATGGTTTCGTTTTCACCAGAGCAGGTGATGGAGACGTGGTACGAAAAAGCCCTGATTCCCTACGTGTATTGCCGATTGGCAAGTAAATTTTCCTTTAATGATGTGAACGATCCCGGAAACGGGGCAGCCGCCGCCAATGGCCAGTTTCTTCTGGTTCGCCGCGATGTTTATGAAAGCGTCGGTGGACATGCAAGCGTTGCCCGAGAAGTTCTGGAGGACGTAGCGTTTGCAAGGCGCGTAAAAAGCGCCGGCCATCGCATCTGGTTTGCCAGCGGGAAGGGAATCGTGCGCGTACGAATGTACCGGAGTTTCGGCGCCATGTGGGAAGGCTGGAAGAAAAACCTGTTTCCACTTATGGGTGGAAGCGCAGAGACCACCGGGAAAGAACTCTTGCGGGCAGGTCTGCCCGTGACACTTACGCTCATTGCGGCCATCGTGGCCGGTGCGTTAGTGGAATCTATCGTGGCGGCATTGGGAGTGCTGCTGTTGGGGTTCATTATTATTTCGATCGGATACTATCGCGAATTGCGACCCAACGATTTTCCCGGCCGGCTCACCTGGTACGGAATACCCGGGAGGCTGCTGTTTGCGGCAGTTCTGCGGGCTTCGTACCAGAGCCACCAGCGGGGTAAGCTGGAATGGAAAGGGCGGGAGTATCCAGTGGGTACCCCCGGCGCATCGAAATAGGTGGCAAATTAAATGGTGTACCTGACGCGCAAAATTGAGTTTTCCGCTTCGCACCTGTATCACAACCCAGCGCTGAGTGCGGAAGAGAACCGGCGGATTTTTGGCAAGTGCAATAATCCCTACGGTCACGGGCACAACTACACGCTGGAAGTGACCGTGGCGGGTGAGCCGGATCCAATGACCGGTATGGTGCTGGATTTGAAAGAGCTGAAGGCGATTCTGGAGCGAGAGATTACGGAACGCATGGACCATCGTTTCTTGAATTACGAAGTCGCGGAACTCAAGGGGCAAATTCCGACGTGTGAGAACATCGCCCAAGTGATCTGGAAATTATTGGAGCCGAAGATCACGCAAGGACGGTTGCACAAGGTACGGTTGTACGAATCCGCGGATATTTTTGCGGAGTGTTACCGGAATGGAGCCAGCCACGCATGACCGACCCGCTCAAGGTAGTGTTTGGGCGGTGCTACCGGTTTGCCGCGTCACACCGTTTACACAGCGATGCGTTGAGCGATGCCGACAATCAACGTGTCTACGGAAAATGCAACAACCCTTACGGGCATGGACATAACTATGTGGTCGAGGTCCGGGTGTCCGGCCCGGTGGACCCAGCCACGGGAATGATCGTGAACCTCATCGATCTCGACCGTTTTGTGCAAAGCGAAGTGCTCGACGTGTTCGACCACAAATCGCTGAACGAAGACGTGGAGGCATTTCGCACGCTTGTGCCGACCACGGAAAATGTCTGCAAGGAGATTTACCGGCGCCTGAAACGTTTTCCGTTAGCCAATCTGGAGCGGGTTCGCATCGAGGAAACATCCAACAACGCGTTTGAATATGCCGGAGAAGAGATTCAGGATCGCGCGGCGGTCCAGTAAAAGAGGAAAAACGAGTGAATAAGCCGACAGAGATCATACTGCACGAAACCAACCTGGAAATGCCGAGAGAGAGCATCGCGGACCTGGTGCGCAAAATGATCGTGCTTTTGGGCGAAGATCCGAATCGCGAAGGTTTGCGCAAAACGCCAGAGCGTTTTGAAAAGGCCTTGAAGTACCTGACCAGCGGATACAACCAGAACCTCGAATCGGTGCTGAACGGGGCCACCTTCAGTGTGCATTACGACGAAATGGTGGTGGTGAAAGATATCGAGTTCTTCAGCCTGTGCGAGCACCACCTGCTGCCGTTCTTCGGAAAAGCGCATGTGGCCTACTTGCCCAGTAAGAAAGTGCTCGGGCTCAGCAAGATCGCTCGGCTGGTAAACATGTTTGCGCGCCGTTTGCAGATTCAGGAGCGCATGACCAGTCAGATCGCCGGCGCCATTTCCGAGAAAATCAGCCCGGAAGGCGTGGGCGTGATTATTGAGGCGCGCCACTTGTGCATGCAGATGAGAGGCGTGGAAAAGCAGCACGGTCAAGCAGTAACCAGCGCCATGTTGGGGTCCTTCCGGCACAATAAGCAGACGCGCGACGAATTCTTGTCTCTGGTGCGCGCCCAAAAGCAGTAAGCCGCGGTTGAGGCCGGGGAGGCCCCCGCTGCATTCGAAACGTCCTGAGTTTTTTTCCAGTCCTTACAAGAGAGCGAACCGATGAAAAAGCCATCGCGCATCCTGCTTCTCGTCGGCTCGCTGTCGGTCTATCTGTTGCTCGGCGCCGCGTCGGCGGATGAAATCGCGCGGCTCCACGGTTTAATGCAATGGAAGCCGGGCCAGACCCTAGCGGATGTGGGCGCGGGAGCCGGCGAGATTGGAATCGCGGCGGCCGCTGTTGTGGGCGCAAGTGGAAAAGTCTATTTAACCGAACTGGATGAGAATAAGCGCAAGGAGTTGGAAGCCACTGCCCAACGCGAGGGTCTGAAGAACGTCATAGTCGTGCAGGGTGCGGAGAAGCAGACCAATCTCCCGGACAATTGCTGCGACGGAATCTTTCTGCGGCGCGTGTATCACCACTTCACATCTCCGGTGGAGATGGATGCGAGCCTGTTTCGATCAGTGAAAGCCGGTGGCGCGGTGGCGGTGATCGATTTTCCCCCGCGGAAGTGGCTGAGCGAAAGCGAGCCAGTGAAAGGCGTACCCGCCAACCGCGGCGGCCACGGCATTCCCGAGAAAATTTTGATTCAGGAGATGACCACCGCCGGCTTCATCGTGGAGAAGACCGTAAACGACTGGCCCGAGGACAGCTATTGCGTGATATTCCGGAAGGCAATTCAATGAACACTCATGACCGCTGGCCCTTCCCGCTTTTCGTCGAATCGTTGCTTCTCAGGTACCAGCTGGCTCACCCCAATCGACGTAACCATTCCCGCAAATCTTAGAAAGAAATAGACTTTTGCTTGCTACTAAGGCATGGGTGTGATGAACTCTGCTGTACGATATCGCCATGCTAGGGCAGAGACTTAGCCACTATGTGATTGAAGAGAAGCTCGGCGAAGGTGGCATGGGAGTGGTGTATCGAGCGCGCGACGAGAAGCTACAACGCGACGTCGCTCTGAAGTTTCTGGATATACTCGCACTCCCCACCGGCACTTCCGCCAGCCATTCTCGCGCGTTGCAGGAAGCTCGTGCGATCTCCGCACTCAACCATCCCAACATCTGTACGGTGTATGAGGTTGGCGAGGTGGACGGAAGACCGTTCATCGCGATGGAATTCGTCGAAGGCCGGCCGCTCAGCATGGAGATCCCCTCGACCGGGCTTTCGCAGGAGCAGGTAGAGCGCTACGGGATGCAGCTTGCCGATGCGCTGGCACACGCGCACAGCCGTGGCGTCATCCATCGCGACCTGAAGTCCGCGAACGTGATCGTGACGCCCAGCGGGCGGCTGAAGGTTCTGGATTTTGGCATTTCGCAACGCTTCGAGCCGGGAACGACTCGCGATGGCACCACGGTGATGGATCAATCGTGGGAATCGCAGCACACCTTCACCGGAACCCTACCGTATATCGCTCCAGAGATTTTGCGAGGCCAGGAAGCGGATGCCCGTAGCGACATCTGGTCGCTGGGCGTGCTGCTGTACGAAATGGCGGCGGGGCAAAGGCCGTTCCGTGGCGCGACGGCCTTCGAGTTAAGCGCGGCAATCCTACGGGAACGCGCGCCGGAGATTGATCCACCTTTGCCACCCGTTCTGAACAGCGTCATCGAAAAGTCTCTGGACAAGGATCCGGGGCAACGTTACCAGAGTGCGGGTGAAGTTCGAGCCGCGTTGGAGGCGGCCACCACAGCTTCGCGCACGCATAATTTTGCCGCAGTTACGGCCAGGAAGCCCGAGGCGAGCTTCTTTTCCGCGCGAAACATTATCGCGTTTGGCCTGCTCGTGGTACTAGCGGTTGGCATCTCTTATTGGCTGAATGGCCGAACCGCCAAGCGAAAGCCTCCCTTGCCTTTGCCAGGAGCCATCCAGTCCATCGCAGTGTTGCCGTTGGACAATCTTTCTGGCGATCCCTCGCAAGATTATTTCGCGGATGGAATGACAGACGCGCTGATTACCGAGCTATCGCAAATCCGAAAGTTGCGCGTGATTTCCCGAACCACGGTCATGCAGTTCCGCCACACCCAGAAATCGCTGGACCAAATCGGCCAGGAACTCAATGTGGACGCGGTTGTCGAGGGTTCCGTGCTGCGCGCGGGGGAACGCGTGCGGATTTCCGCAAAGTTGTTCCAGACCAACCGCGAAGGTGCGCTGTGGGCCGGTAATTTCGAACGCAATTTCACGGACGTTCTGGCGTTGCAGAGCGACGTGGCCACCGCTATTGCCCGCAGCATCCAGGTGGAACTTTCCGGCGCGGAGCAAAACCAGTTGGCGCGAAGCCGCAGCGTGGTGCCGGAAGCCTACGAAGCGTACTTGAAAGGGAAGTATGAGCTGGAAAAGCGGACGCCCGAAGCATTTCAGGACGCCGTCAGCTATTTTCAGCAGGCCATTCGTAAGGATGACACCTTTGCGGCCGCCTACGCCGGTCTGGCGGACACGTATTTGAACATGAGCAATTATCAAATGGGGCCGCCCGATGTGTTGATTCCCAAAGCGAAGCAGGCGGCGGAGAAGGCTCTGCAGTTGGATGACCGCTTGGCGCAAGCGCATACGTCTTTGGCGGCGATCCGCTTCTATCATCTGGAAGGCGGGAATATCGAAGATGAGTTTCTGCGGGCCATTGCGCTGGATCCGGGTTATGCACAGGGAATCCATTGGTACGCGTTGTACCTGGCGGCCATCGGGCGCAAGGAAGATTCCATACAAGAAATCAAGCTGGCCCGGGAGATCGATCCGAAATCGTTGATTATTAATGCCAACGTGGGTTGGTGTTATTACCTCGCCGGAGATTACGACCGGGCGGCGGAAGCGGAGAAAAATACCATCCAGATGGACCCGAGTTTCGTAATTGCGCGAGGCTACCTGGGCCAGATATACGTCGCAAAAAAACAATACACCGAAGGGATCGATGAATTTCGCACCGCGGTGTCTCTGTCGCCCGGAGACGTGTCGGGGCAAGCGGATCTGGGATACGGCTACGCCATCGCCGGGAAAAAAGCGCAAGCGGAGGAAGTTCTGCATGAACTGCAGCAACAGCAGAGTGGGAAGTATGTTTCCGCGTATGATTTCGCGGTGCCGTTTGCCGGTTTTCGAGACGTGAATACGACCTTGGATTGGCTGGAGAAGGCCTACATAGAGAGAAACGGGCGCCTCGCCAATCTGGGCGTTCACCCGCAGTTCGCTTTCTTGCGAAAAGAACCGAGATGGCGGCAACTCGTGCAGAAAATCTGGGGCAGCAAATTGATCCAGCAGGCGCAGCCATAATCAGAAAATAACGTTGCTGCGATGCGACTCTTTCCTTGACGTGGTCCCATGGCTGGCTTAGACTTCGCAAACCCGATGACCGACCGGTGTAGTGCCAGAAGTTCAAGTTAATCCACAGTGCGAGGAAAGTCGGGTGGAGGAACGACATGGAAAAGAAAACACAACTGTTCAAGGTCGACTACAAGGGCCTGGTCCGTGAAATCAAGAAGACCAAAAGGACTCTGGAAACGGTTCAGCGCAAGGTGAGCGGAAGACAGAAGAGCGATATCGCGCAACAGATCAAGTCCATGGACTATCTGGAAGCCGTTTGTTTGTCGAAGAACGTGGGCGTGGCGCTCGCCGGTGTTAAGCCCAAAATGTCTGGATGCAAATTGGTTGCCACCAAGATGTCCAAGATTTACGCCAGCGCCTGATCCGAACTCGCGCGCCTGACGATTCAATCCGCTGCCCTACATGGTTCGAGTTGCATACGCGAAAGCGAAATCGCGTCGAAAACGCTCACGCTCCGCGAGTCCGATTTATTTGCGGCGGGCTCCTTTCCTGGTTTCCTACTGGATCGGCAAACAACTCATTATTGAGAATTATCTGACGCGCAAGAAGGTTTCGGCGACCGCCGAAGTAGCGTCGCTCCTGGATTTTTTTGGCGACTGGCGGCGCACCGAGCGAGTCTTCGCGCGATTCCCCGAGCATTCTCCTATTTCGCTGGTTAAGGCGATCAACCGGTTGCT
The DNA here is from genome assembly GCA_963759275.1 of Candidatus Acidiferrales bacterium. Classification (GTDB taxonomy): domain Bacteria; phylum Acidobacteriota; class Terriglobia; order Acidiferrales; family UBA7541; genus Acidiferrum. Next base: position 697,368 of record CAVWYZ010000014.1, read on the forward strand.
GCAAGAGACATTGCTCGAGGGCTCGCGGCAAAAGAATCCGCCGGAAGATGGGAGGCAGAAAGCCCTACGGAAGTGGCGGGCGTGGAATCCAGCAGCGGGATTCTATCACCTCAGTACCAAAGATATTTATGCCAACGAAGTCACGCCTGAAGAAATTGCGTTTGTAGACCAATTAGCGAAGACGCATCCGGTGCCGCAGCCGTTGAAGGCCTATCGCGGGGCGACCGTGATCCAGCTGGAACGCAGCAAAATCTCCGGTGAATTTCCGCGTGTGCTGCGCGAGCGGCGAACGTGGCGAGAGTTTTCCGGACGCAAAGTCTCGAAAGAAATGCTGGCGACGCTGTTGGACTTGTCCTTCGGTGTGCAGGCGTGGGACGATGTGCCGGGCATCGGGCGGTTGGCGCAGAAAACATCACCATCCGGTGGGGCGCTGCACCCTTCGGAGGCTTACGTGGTGGCCAGACAGGTCGCCGGGTTGAAGCCGGGGATCTACCACTATGATGCGGGCGGGCACCGGTTACAGAGATTGCGCACGGGAGCCAGTTCGCCAGAAATCCAGGGATACCTGGCCGGACAATGGTGGTTTCGCGACGCCGCGTTCGTCGTGTTTGTCACGTCCGTATTCGCGCGCACGCAATGGAAGTACGACTACGCGAGGGCCTACCGCGCTTCCCTGATCGAGGCGGGGCATCTTTGCCAGACATTCTGCTTAACCGCAACGTGGCTGGGGCTGGCGCCGTTCTGCACGATCGCCTTGGCAGATACGAAGATTGAAGAAAGTCTGGGGTTGGACGGAATTTCGGAATCCGTCATCTATGCGATGGGAGCAGGGCATCGACCGGACAAAAACTAAAAGCGGCGCCCCGCGAACGAGACGCCGCCGTTGACGAACGTGTAAGACGGCTACTTCTTGACAATCGCGACGGAAGCTTTCGTGGTTTCCCACTCTAGGTTCAGCGTGCCGCCGTTACCCGACTTGTCGAACGAAATGGTGAAGTTCTCTACGGGCGACGGCAGCGTGGAAACTTTCATGTCAACACGGGCCAGGTCGTTTGAGGGCCCGGGATATTGTGTGCCCCACTCACCGGTTTTCTTGCTGATGATTAGCACCCACTTATCCTTGTTAGGCAGAGTGAAGATGGTGTAATTGCCGGCAGGAACGGCCGTGCCACCCACGGTAATGTCCGCGGTGGTCACGAAGGTCGTTGACTCGTTGGCGCCCGTGCGCCAGACCTCGCCGTATGGGGCGATTTCTTGTCCAACGTGACGGCCCTTCAGGCGCGGGCTGGAATAATCAATGGTCAGGGATTTGCCTCCGCCCAAGTCGAGAGTGGCGGTGGCGGGGGGGCTGGGACGCTTGGATTTATCCTGCCGGGCGTGGGAAGCCAGAACAAAAAGAACCAAGGCAAGAGCGAAGACCGAGACAACGGCAATTGCTTTACGCATGTGCATCTCCTCTGGTATGGCAGTGGCCCGTTAAGAGCGAAGCCTGCTGGCAAGTCTGTGGCTTACCGCTAGCATTGAACAAGATTTAGGGGTTGGTTGCAAGGAGTCGCAAGAAGAAGGCTGGCCGCACGGGCTTCGAAGCGTGTTGCGCGCCCTTTACACGTGTGTCACTGCTATGCTACTTTTAATAAGTCGAAGAAAAGAGGAAATTTCAAGGGACGACGGTGGGGGGCACTTGAGCGACGCCAAAGTAATGTTGATCGAACAATTCCGCACACACGTAAAGGATACGGGATCGCCGGAAGTGCAAATCGCACTGCTGAGCGAGCGCATCAACTACTTGACGACGCACCTCAAGTCTCACGTCAAAGACCATGCATCGCGCCGGGGGCTCATTATGATGGTGAACAAGCGGCGGCGTTTGCTGGACTATCTCAACCGGCGAGACCCGGATCGGTATCACCAGATTGTTGAACGCCTCAGCCTACGCAAGTAAGGGAACGCAACACTGTAAGCGGGCCCCCTTGCTGTTTCACGAACCTACAAATTCCCAATGGAGTCTGTACGCCAATCGCGGAAGCGTTGGACGTGAACCTGAGCAGTCTGTGACGGCAGGCTGCGCGGCGTTTGTATTGGTGTAATTGGTTGCGAAGCTTGTCCGCTTTGCGGCGAATCCTCCTTTTTTCTTCATGCTAAACCCCGAATGGTAGAAGCTCCCCTGAGGAGCCAAAGGAAGAGAATATGGCTGAGAAAAATCACATTCCTGCGCCGCACCAGGTATCAATCGAAGTGGGCGGGCGCACGTTAATTTTAGAGACAGGAAAGATCGCCAAGCAGGCCAACGGCGCGGTTACCGCCCGGTATGGCGACACGGTGGTGTTGGTGACGGCTTGTATCGCGCCGAAGGCCAGTGACCGGGACTTTTTGCCCCTCACCGTCGACTATCGCGAGAACACCTATTCCGCCGGAAAGATTCCCGGAGGATTTTTCAAGAGAGAAGGAAGGCCGACAGAGAAGGAAATCTTGGTTTCGCGACAGATTGACCGGCCAATGCGCCCGCTGTTCCCGGAATCGTTGCGGAACGAAACCCAAATTATCGCCATGGTGCTTTCCGCCGACAGCGCCAATGATCCGGACGTAATTGCTATGACCGCGGCCTCCGCGGCGGCTTACTGCTCGGACCTGCCTTTCAACGATCCTATTGCCGCCGTGCGCGTGGGCCTGCTGGATGGAAATCTGGTGGCGAATCCGACGGTCGCCGAGCAAAAGACCAGCAAACTGAACATCGTGGTGGCCGCTACAGAAAAGGGCATCGTGATGGTGGAGTCCGGGGCCTTCGAGGTTTCCGAAGAGAAGGTTGCGGAAGCGCTGGAATTTGGCCACGAACAGATCAAGAAAATTGTGGGTGCCATCAAGCAGTTGCATGACCAAATCAAGCCCACCAAGATCGTGATCGAGCCATTCCCCTTCGACCAATCCATCTGCGACAGCATTAAGAAGACCCACGGTGCCAAGCTTAAAGATGCGCTGAATACCGAAAAGCACCCGAAGAAAGAAAGCTACCATTTGGTGGACGCCCTCCAGGACGAAATCCTGAAGGCCATTCCCGAAGACGACGAAGACAAGTTGAAGCTGACCAAGCGCGCCCTGGAACGCCTGCGCGAAGAGTTCTTCCGCGACGAAGTACTGAAAGCCAAGCGCCGTCCGGATGGCCGCGCGTTTGACCAAATTCGTAAGATCACCTGCGAAGCGGGCTTGCTGCCGCGAGTACACGGCTCGGCGCTGTTCACGCGCGGAGAAACTCAGGCACTCGCGACGCTGACACTCGGCACCAAGGAAGATATGCAGCGCCTGGACCTGCTGTTTGAACAGGACCAGTTCAAGCGCTTCATGCTGCACTACAATTTCCCGCCGTTCAGCGTCGGCGAAGTTAAGCCGTTGCGCGGGGCAGGTCGTCGCGAAATTGGTCACGGTGCGCTGGCGGAACGTGCATTGGCCAACCTGTTGCCACCCGAAGTGGAATTTCCTTACGCCATGCGCGTGGTGAGCGACATTCTTGAATCGAACGGTTCGTCTTCCATGGCCACGGTTTGCGGCGGTTCGCTGGCGTTAATGGACGCTGGCGTGCCGATGAAGGCACCGTGCGCAGGTATCGCTATGGGCCTGGTGGTTAGCGACGACGGCAAGTATTCCATCCTCACGGACATTGCCGGTGCCGAAGACCATTACGGCGACATGGACTTCAAGGTTGCTGGAACGCGCGAAGGCATCACCGCGTTACAGATGGATATCAAGGTCACCAGCATCAGCATCGGCATGATGAGGGAAGCTCTGGCGCAGGCCAAGAAGGCTCGCCTGGAGATTCTGGATATCATGGAACAGACGCTCGGCGCTCACCGCGAAGCAATTTCTGCCTACGCTCCGCGCTTGTACAAGCTGAGCATCCCGACGGACAAGATCCGCGACCTGATCGGTCCGGGCGGAAAGAAGATCAAGTCCATCATCGAGCAGACTGGCGTGAAGATCGACGTGCTGGAAGACGGCACCGTGCATATCTTCTCGACCAGTGGTGCCGGTGGCGACCAGGCATTGCAGATGGTTCGCGACGTCACCGCCAGCGCGGAAGTCGGCAAGACTTATCTCGGCAAAGTTGTCCGCTTGGCCGAATTCGGTGCTTTCGTGGAACTGTTCCCCGGCACAGACGGCTTGCTGCACATCAGCGAAATTTCGGAGCATCGTATTCGCGACGTGCGCGACGAACTGAAGCTCGGGGACCAGGTACTGGTGAAGGTGCTGGCGATCGAGGGCAACAAGATCCGCCTCTCCCGCAAAGCGCTCATCAAGGAAGCTCGCGAGAAGCAGGCGAAGGCCCAAGGTGCGTCGACGGCTGCTCCCGCGACCACCACGACCGAAGGTAATTAGTTCTTCCTACACTTCCTACGAGAAAGGCCCCTGGTTCAGGGGCCTTTTCTTTTTTCCAATCCTGATTTGCAACCGCTGCGCATCCCGTCTTTAATGGAAGTACGCACTTTTCATATCCGGAGACCCAGCTATGAACCTGAAGCGAGTAACCGTAGCAGTCGGAATCTTGTTGTTCGCGGTATTGCCTGCCTGTGCGCAAACACCGCAGCGCGTCATCATTGACACAGACCCAGGCACCGACGACGCCTTGGCGATGCTCTTGGCACTGAATTCTCCGGAACTGAAGGTGGAAGCCTTTACGGTTGTGCCGGGAAACGTGGTGGCGAAACAAGGACTGGACAACGCGCTGAAATTGATCAGCCTGGCCAACCGCTGCGACATTCCCGTCGCGGCTGGCGCGCAGAATCCTTTGATGCAAAAGACCTACACCGCTCTTTATTGGCACGGCAAGAACGGTTTGGCCGATGTCGAACTCCCACCTTCGAAGTGCAAGGCGGATCCACGCTTCGGTCCCGATCTGATCATCGACCTAGTACACAAATATCCGCACGAAATCACGCTGATTCCCATCGGCCCGCTGACGAATATCGCTCTGGCTGTCTCGAAGGATCCATCGATCGTGAAACTGGTGAAAAATATCGTGATCATGGGCGGCTCGCTGAACGGCGGCAACGTCGATGGAGCCGCCGAGGCGAACATCTACGGCGATCCGGAAGCGGCGCAGATTGTCTTCAACGCGGGCTGGATGGTCACGATGGTGGGTTCCGACGTGGGCGAGCGCACGCTGATGAATCGTAAACATCTCGCCGAATTGGAGTCTGGCCACGGGGCGCAAAATGACCTGGCCACCAAGATTGCCCGCTTTTACATCGAACGCTCCGAGAAAAATGGTTGGGACGGTGCGGCCATGTACGATCCTCTAGCGGTCGGCGCCGTGATCGACCCGACGTTAGTGAAGCTGAAGGACATGCACGTGGATGTGGAGACGCGAGGCGAATTTACGCGGGGGGAAACGGTGGCGAACCGCATGGGTTCGTATGAAAACAACGTGCTCCACGGCGATCACTACGAAATCGATGGGATCGTACCGGTGCCGAACAATGCGCGCGTAGCGATGAGTTCGGATGCCGAGCGGTTTCTGCAGCTCTTTATCAGCCGAGTGAAAAACAAATAGTTCGCGTTAATCTTTGGCAGATTATGCGTGCGCGCAGTGGACCGCGTCGAGCGCTCCCCAAAGCGCATCAAGCGCCTGGTTGGTGGTTTCCAGGATTTCCGCTTCGTCGCCCTGGGCGTGTTCTTCTAACCAGCCCCGCCACGCGGCGCGATGGGCCTTGTCGGCCTCTTCGTGTACGGTAAAATAGGCCAAGCCTTTGCTGGAATTGACGCCGTAAAACTTCTGCAGTCCATCAATCTTAGTAGTCGCGATTTCCGGAACTTGCGCCTCGTACGCGTACAGCGCTGCCACCGCTTCGGCCACCGGGCGATCCCCGACAATCTCGCGGAACGTTTCCACGACAGCCTGCGTGCCGGGCAGCGCGGGGCAGCAGGTAATGTCTTCTTCGTTCACGCCGAGCGTGGACGCAAAATCTCGCCAAAGCTTCGGGTGCGGCCGCGCCGGATTCTCTTCTTCCGCCAGGTTTTCCAGGATGATGTCGCGAATGGGACCTTCCGTGCGCGCGGCCAGGACGCGTAGATGTTTCGGGAAAGCTTCGACGTGCCGGTAATATTGTGCGGCGTAAAGCTGGAGATCCTGCCGGGTCAATTTGCCCATCTGCCAGTCCTGATAGAACGGATGGTTCAACAGATTCTTTTTGGCGATGGCGGCATCGATCTTGTCGAGAAGTTGGGTGTTACGCATGGTGATCCCTCCCCAATTCGAATGCGGCGGGAAGCTTGTCAGCCGCCTTTGCGTTGTGAATGCGACTGCGGGATTCTACCAGAGTTTCAGGAAATTTGCCGACGGGATAGAAGAAGTTCGCTTATTCTTTGCCGTGTAGGCGCTCGATGTCCGCTCCGAGGGCCGAGAGCTTTTCCACAATGCGCTCGTAGCCACGGTCGATGTGGTACACGCGATCAATTACCGTCTCACCGGACGCAATAAGCGCTGCGAGGACCAGACCGGCGCTGGCGCGCAAGTCCGATGCTTGTACAACCGTGCCGGAGAGTGGCGAAGGACCGCGAACCACCGCGCGGCGCCCGTCGACGGAGATGTGCGCGCCCATACGCATCAATTCGCTGGCGTGCAGAAAGCGATTTTCGAAGATTGTTTCGGTGATGACCGAAGTGCCTTCTGCTTGCGTGGCCAGTGCCATGTATTGCGCCTGCATGTCCGTGGCAAAGCCGGGATACTCTTCGGTGGTCACATCGGCGGCAACGAGTTTGTGGCCATCGTGAACGCGAATGGTGGACGTATCAAGAATTTCGACAGGTACGCCCGCAGCTTGCAGCTTGGCGATGATGGCGCCGAGATGGTCCGGGGCACAGTGGGTTATGCTGACGTCTCCGTTGGTGATCGCCGAGGCTATCAGCAAGGTACCCGCCTCAATGCGATCGGGAATGACGGAGTGCGTGGCGCCGCGAAGCTTTTCGACGCCCCGAATCTTGAGTGTGCTGGTGTCGTCGCCTTCGATTTGCGCGCCCATCTTACGAAGAAGATGAACCAGGTCGGTGATCTCCGGTTCGCGCGCGCAATTTTCGAGGATGGTAATGCCTTCGGCGAGCGCGGCAGCCATCAGGATATTTTCCGTGCCGGTGACGGTGATCTTCTCGAACACGATATGCGCGCCCTTTAGCCGGCCGCCGTTCGGAACTTTCGCTTGAATATAGCCGTGTTCCGTGGCGATCACCGCGCCCATCTTTTCCAGCGCAGTCAGGTGCAGATCCACGGGGCGAGCGCCAATGGCACAGCCACCAGGCAAGGAGACGTGCGCCACGCCGGAACGAGCGAGGGCCGGGCCAAGCGTCAAGATGGAAGCGCGCATGGTTTTGACGAGTTCGTAGGGCGCCACCGCATCGTTCAGAGATTCGGACTCGATGGTGTAGGTACTCGCCGGAATTTCCGTGGTGGAAACTCTCGCCGACATGAACGCCAGCAATTTGGCCATGGTGATGATGTCGCGCACCATCGGAATATTGTGGAGCGTGACAGGCTCGGCAGTGAGCAGGGCCGCAGCCATCAACGGCAGCGCTGAGTTTTTCGCTCCAGCTATTTGCACGGTGCCGTGAAGCGGCTTGCCCCCGCGAATGCGAAATTTATCCATAGTCGATGGTTGGCTACTCGTCCAAAGCGCGTCGCAAATCGCCGTCGGCGGCTTCCAGGTCGTGTTGCGCACGATCGGCGGAGACGCGGCGTTTGAGCATGATAAGCGCGACTCGCAGATTGTGTCTGCTTTTCCGCAGGGCGTGTTCCACGTCGGACACATTCTTGCCGGTCGCCTCCATCAGAATCCGCTTCGCGCGGTCTCTAAGCTTACGGTTCGTCTTGGTGAGGTCGATCATCAGGTTCTCGTAAGCGTGACCGAGCCGCACCATCGTGGCTGTGGAGAGCATGTTGAGGACCATTTTTTGGGCAGTACCGGCTTTCAAGCGCGTAGAACCTGTAAGCACTTCGGGGCCGACATCCGGCGTAATGGCAATTTGCGCGGCTTTGGCTAACGGCGATTTTCGGTTTGCCGTAACGGCGATGGTTAGCGCTCCGTGCCGTTTCGCATACGCAACGGCGGCCAGGACGTAGGGCGTGGTGCCGCTCGCGGCCAGACCAACGACGGAGTCTTTTTTCGTGAGACCAATTCTTCGCAAATCGCGGCGGGCATCGCTCTTGCTGTCTTCCGCTCCTTCGACCGGTTCGGTCACAGCTCTACGACCACCGGCGATGACACCGCGCACCAGGCTGGGAGAAATGCCAAAAGTGGGAGGGCATTCGGAGGCGTCGAGAACGCCGAGACGGCCACTGGTGCCAGCGCCGACATAAATCAAGCGGCCACCGTTCTGCATGCGGGCGACGATGCCATCTACGGCACGAGCAATCGCCGGAATTTCGCGTGCTACGGCGTCGGGCACTTTCTGGTCTTCGCGGCTCATCAACTGCACGATCTCTCGCGAAGACATGTGATCGAGATTCTTCGAGGCTTGATTCCGCTGTTCGGTCCGCCGGCGGTCCGTGCGCTGACGCAATCTTCTGGAAGAGGGCATCTTCAAATTATAGCTGTGCCTTGTGCGAGTTAGGAAACACGCGGCGAATAGGGCAACTCAGCGAGAAGCAAATCCGTGCAGAGGAAACAGCTGTGGTAGAACTAAATCAGGTTCACCGGTCCACCAAAAGCGAAAGCGCCGAGCGAGAATTCATGGACGTACTCAGAAAGCTGTTCGAAGAACATTTTCAGATGCCCGTGGAGCGCATCCAGCCGTTGCAGGGCGAACTGGGCGGATCTGGGCGCAATATTCTGCGGCTTTCCGCGGGAAAAACCACGGCCATCGGGATTTTGTATGGTGTGCGGGAAGAGAATCTCGCGTTTCTCTCCTTTTCCCGCCACTTTCTAAGGCACGGTTTGCCGGTGCCGAAAATTTATGCCGAGGATCTGAACCAGGGCGCCTACCTGGAAGAGGATCTAGGCGACACAACGCTGTTCGAGTTTCTCTCAAAGAATCGCGCGGGCGAAAAGATTGCTCCAGAGGTGATCGAAGCGTACCGGAAGGTCGTCGCAGTCTTGCCGCGGTTCCAGGTGGAAGCCGGACGAGACCTGGACTACAGCGTATGTTATCCGCGGGGCAGTTTCGACCGGCAATCGATTTCGTGGGACCTCAACTATTTCAAGTATTACTTCCTGCGCCTAGCCGCGATTCCGTTCAGCGAACAAGCGCTGGAGGACGATTTTGGGAAGCTCACGGATTTTTTGTTGACCGCGCCCAATGATTACTTTCTGTATCGCGATTTTCAGTCGCGAAACATCATGTTGCGGGGCGGGAAGCCCTATTTTGTCGACTACCAGGGAGGACGCAAGGGCGCGCTGCAATATGACATTGCCTCGTTGCTGTTTGATGCCAAGGCCGATCTGCCGCCGGACGTGCGCCAGCAACTACTGAACGCGTACCTGGATGCCCTGGAAAGTTTCATCGACCTGGATCGCGAAGCCTTTCTGGGCTACTACTACGCCTACGTTTACGTGCGCATTCTGCAGGCGTTGGGTGCCTATGGTTTCCGCGGATTCTACGAACGCAAGGCGCACTTCCTGCAAAGCGTCCCGTATGCGCTCAAGAACCTCCGTTGGCTCTTGCACAACGCGAAATTGCCGATCGAGTTACCCACCTTGATGGACGCCTTTCGAAGCATGTTTTCTTCCGAGAAGCTGCTTGGGCTCGCTTCGTATGCACAGAACCTGGTTGTGCGGGTTTACAGTTTTTCGTTTCATCGCGGTTTCCCGAAGGATGAGAGTGGGAACGGCGGCGGTTTCGTTTTCGATGGCCGCAGCCTGCCAAATCCAGGGCGCGAAGAGCGCTTCAAAACGCTCACGGGTAAGGACGCGCCGGTGAAGGAATATCTGAATCAGGAAGAGAGCGTTCACCAGTTTCTGGCTGGGGTGTTTTCGTTGGTAGATGCCAGCGTGAGTAATTATCAGCAACGCGGATTCAAGAATCTGATGGTGTCGTTTGGATGTACCGGCGGACAGCATCGTTCGGTTTACTTAGCGGAGCAGCTTGCCAAACGATTGCGAGGCCGGAGCGGCGTGGAAGTGGAACTGCACCACGTGGAGTTGGAGAAGATGGCGCAATGAAGGCCATGGTGCTGGCGGCCGGTTTGGGCACGCGCCTGCGTCCCCTGACCGACCACACTCCGAAAGCATTGGTGGAAGTTGGCGGCCGGACCTTGTTGGAAATCACGCTCACAAGACTGCGGGAATTTGGAATTCGTGAAGTGATCATTAACGCCCATCACTTTGCCGGAACGATTCTGGATTTTCTGAAGGCGAACAATAATTTCGGGATGCGAATCGCGGTTTCGCACGAAGACGTGCTCCTGGATACCGGCGGAGGGTTGAAAAAAGCGGCGTGGTTTTTCCTGGAAGACGCCGAGAATCGAGAAGAGCCGTTCCTTTTGCACAATGTCGACGTAATCTCCACCATCGATTTCCGCGCGATGCTGAAGGCCCACAACGACGGCGGGGCATTGGCCACACTCGCTGTGCGAAAAAGGGAGACCTCGCGTTATCTCCTGTTCGATGAGCAATTGCATCTTTGTGGCCGGCGCATGATGCGGCAACACACGGATGAAATCGTGCGCGCGACCGAAGTTGTGGAAGCGCTGGGATTCACCGGGATCCACGTGATATCCCCGCGCATGCTTACGTTGATCAAAGAAGATGGCGCGTTTTCCATCATCGATCTGTATTTGCGCTTGGCAGGCGGCGGCGAAAATATTCAAGCGTTTCGCTCCGACGAATATTATTGGCGCGACCTCGGCAAGCTGGATCAGGTGCAGCAAGCAGCGGAAGACTATAAGAACGGGCTCTTCGCCTGAATTCTCCGAATCCGTCTAGGGATGAATGATCTGGTTGCCGAAGCCGAGTGCCTTCATCACGGCATCGTGAACCGCGGGGCGCACTTCCGCGATCTTCATATTTTCGCGTGTGGGATTGACGCGATTCGTTAACAAAACCACGAACACTTGGCGGTCTGGATCGATCCAGATGGTGGTGCCGGTGAATCCAGTGTGGCCGTAACTGTGCACCGAGAAATAGTGGCCGCTGGAGCTGCCTTCCGTGGGTACAACCCACCCGAGTGTGCGGGTATTTTGCGCTAAGGGTTGCGGCGCGGTAAATTCGGCAAGCGTCGAGCGCTTCATGATGCGGGTGTGCGCATATACGCCGCCATTAAGCAGCATCTGACAGAACGCGGCCAAATCCGGCGAAGTGCTGAATACTCCTGCGTGGCCGGATACTCCTCCGATCGAATACGCGTTTTCGTCGTGTACTTCTCCCTGGATCAGCCGGTGACGGTAGCGATCATCGAATTCCGTAGGCGCAATTTCCGGCCAGATCTTTTTCGGCGGGTTGTACATCGAGTGTTTCATGCCGAGAGGATCGAAAATGTATTCGTTGGCGAGTTGGTCGAGCGGCTGGCCGGTAAGCCGCTGAATGATCTCGGCCATCAAAATGATGCCGAGGTCGGAATAAACCATTTTGGTTCCCGGCTCGTATTCCAACGGTTCCACGAAAATACGATTTAGCGTGTCCTGTTTGCCTGTAGACGTGCGCCAATATTCCTTGAACGGAGGCAGGCCCGAGGTATGCGTCATCAGGTGGCGTACGGTGACTTTATGCCGCCATTCGGGCTGCGGACCGTTCGCCCACTCGGGGAGATAACGCTCGATAGGAGCGTCAAGATCCAGAGGCGAGGCAAAATCACCTTCAACCAGTTTTTCGACGAGCGTTGTGGTGACGACGACTTTGGTCAGCGAGGCTAGGTCGTACATCGTATCGATCTTTGTAGCGGGCGAATCCTTGTCGTAACTCAACTTGCCGAAGGCGTGGTAAGAAACCTTGTCGCGATAGCCAACGGCGATCGTGGCCCCGGGAAACGCCTTATCGGCGATGGCGTTCTCGATCACCGTGAAAGCTGGCTGCAATTGCGCTTCGCCCCGCACATCCATGGGCTGCAGCTTCATGGGGTCGGAGGGTAGCTCCATGCCGAACCCGGCTTTCAGGTCGACGCCGGGAATTGTAACCGGCAGACGTCCGCGCACGGGGATCTCCCCGAACAGCGCACGCGCCATGGAAATTTGCGCCACGTCGCTGATGCCAAACGCCGACAGCCAGGTATACGCCTGCGGGAAGCGTTCGATGAGATACGGGCTACCGAATCCGAGCGTGATGACGGGCTTACCCGACTTGTAGATTTGATCGATCAGCGGAATTTGATCGGCAGGAACGTCAATGTCGCCTTTGCGATCGCTGACGCGCACGAAAAGCGCGAGGACGATCACGTCATACGAATCTGTCGGCGGCAGTTTCAAAGTGTCGGCGTGAACAAATTTGGTATCGGCACGCAGCGCCACTAACGAATCGAAGCGAGAACGAAGCTGCGGCTCGAGATCCTCGCCGGGGTAGGCCTCGGGGTCGGAATAGAGGTTCACAAGCAGCCCGCGCGTGGGCTTGGTGCCGTCCAGAGGCAACAGGTGCTGTTTGTCGCGTAGCAACGTGATCCCACGATCGGAAATTTCCTGGGCGGTATCTTGCCAGGCGGTCTTGCCGAATTTTTCGTTCAGTGCGGCGACATCCACCAGCCGATTCTGATTCAGACCGAGCCGCGCTTTGGCTTGAAGTATGCGGCGAAGCGACGCGTCCAGGCGCTCTTGCGAAATGCGGCCGGATTTTGCCGCCGCCAGAACAGCCTGATACGCCGCGTCGGGAACCGGAGGCATCAGCAGCGCATCGGCACCGGCAAGGAAGGCGCGCACAGCCGCATCACCCGGAGCATACCGCACGGTGATTCCGCCCATATCCAGCGCGTCGGTAATAACTAGGCCCTGGAAACCGAGCTGTTTGCGCAGCAGGTCCGTCAAAATATTGGGAGAGAGCGTGGCCGGCGTGTTGGGGTCCGGCTCGAACGCGGGAACATTCAGGTGACCGGTCATGATGCTGCCGACTCCTGCAGCGATGGCGGCGCGGAAGGGAACCAGTTCGAGATGCTCCAGGCGGTCGCGGTCGGCTTTGATCGTGGGAAGATCGATGTGCGAATCCGTGGCGGTGTCGCCGTGGCCGGGGAAATGCTTTGCGGTAGCGAGCGCGCCGTTATCTTCGACGCCGCGAATGAACTCGGTGACAAACTCCGAGACGCGCGCAGGATCTTCGCCGAAGGAGCGCGTGTTGATGATGGGATTGCCGGGATTGTTGTTTACATCGCACACCGGCGCGTAGATCCATTGCACGCCCACCGCACGAGCTTCCAGCGCGGTGATTTTGCCCATGGTGTACGCGTCCTTGGGATTGCCTGCGGCGGCCAAGGCCATCGCCGTTGGGAAGGAGGTGCCTTCGTCCTGGCGCATGGCGGTGCCGCGTTCGTAGTCGGCGCCGATCAGCAGCGGAAGTTTGGATTTGGACTGCAATTCGTTGGCGAGCACTGCCGTGGGGTATGCCTGATCCTTAATGATGCCGAGAGGAGACCCGTGGGTAATGGTGATGAAGCCGCCGACATGGAGATCGTTAATATCGTGCATCATCTCCGCGTAGGCCTCGGAATCGGTGGCCGTGAAGCTGCCGTGATACGTGGTGAAGAGCAGTTGGCCGACCTTTTCTTCCAGTGTCATCTGCCGTAGCGAGGATTCCACCCACTTGTTCTGCTCGGCGGTGAGCGGCGTAAGCGGCGAAGTGGATTGCACCTCCGTCTTGTTAACAGCGGAGGTTGATTTTTTGCTGCGAGAGTGGGTGCGAGCTTTAGCGGTCATAATCGAAAGAAGTAGGATGGGCAAAACCAAGATTGCGGCGTAGCGCCTGTTCATTTGGAAGGTCCCCTGGCCGCTCGCCCTGCGCCCTGACTGTATATAGCACGCGCACTGACAGCTCACAATCAAGGTGCGAACGGCACGTTCCAGAATATCATTGGGAACTATGAAACTATCGGCGACTTTAAGCAGGGTTGGAAGAAGGCAGTTCCTCTTTACGGTGACGCTGGCGCTGGCGGCCATGACGCCAGTGAGTTTATCTCTGGCGGGAACTCCACCGCAGAAAAGCAAAGCGATCGCGCGAAGCCACGCAGGGCACGTGCAGACCGGCCTGGACGTGCTGGAGGCCGAAAAGTTCGCGCCACTGCGCGGCAAGCGCGTCGGCTTGATCACCAACCACACAGGCTTGGATTTTCAGGGTCGGACCACCATCGAACTACTGGCCCACGCCACGGGTGTGCAGTTGGTGGCACTGTTCAGTCCGGAGCATGGCATCGCGGGACATGCTGACGAACAGGTGGCGTCCTCTAAGGATGCCTCCACCGGTTTGCCGATTTTCAGTTTGTATGGAGAACATCTCCGGCCCACGGACGAAATGCTGCAGGGCATCGACGCGCTGGTATTCGACGTGCAAGATGCCGGGGTGCGCTTCTATACCTATACCACAACGATGGGCTATTGCATGGAGGAAGCGGCAAAGCACGGGATTGCCTTTTACGTGTTGGACCGGCCGAACCCCATCAACGGAGAAATTGTGGAAGGACCGATGCTCGATCCAGACAAGACCGGTTTCCTCGCGTATTTCCCGGTGCCGGTAAGATATGCCTTGACCATTGGAGAATTGGCGCAACTGTACAACGCCGAAAAACACCTTAATTGCGACCTTCACGTCGTGCCGATGAAAAATTGGCGCCGTAATTATTTCTTCGAAAGCACCAGCGTTCGCTGGGTCCCTCCCTCGCCGAATCTTCGCACGCTGAAAGGATCGATTCTCTATCCTGGCCTGGAGATCCTGCAGAATGCGGGCGTTTCCGTGGGAAGGGGTACACAGGCGCCGTTCGAGGAGTTTGGCGCTCCGTGGATTAACGGTGACGAAGTTGCCGAAGAGTTAAACGCGCGCAACTTGCCCGGTGTGCGGTTTGCGAACCAGCCGTATGTTCCGGTGATGGGATTGTATGCCGGGCAGCGTTGCGGAGGGGTCGGCATTCGCGTAACAACTCCCGCGGCGGTGCGGTCGATGCGCGTGGGGCTGGAAATTGCCGCGCTGCTGCAAAAAAAATATCCGCAGCATTTCGATGTGAGCAAAATGATCGTGCTGCTGGGCAATCACGCGACGATCGATCAATTGAAGGCTGGCGTACCTCCCGAAAAGATCATCGCAAGTTGGAGCGCGGATCTCGCGGCATTCGACGAGATGCGCCACAAGTATTTCCTCTACAAGTAAGCTTGGACATTCGCCCTTGGATCGTGTTGGCGATTGGCGTGGCGTCGGAAAGTAAGCAGAAGCCGGCTGGAAACGCGAGCAACCAGGATTAGCCGAGCGACACCGGGGAAGGACCGAGTTTACAAACCAAATTTTCAACGCGCGGGACCGTTTGTGTTAGAGTCCGGGAATGCGCATTGTGTCACTTTTGCCATCGGCGACCGAAACTCTGTTCGCCCTCGGATTCGACGAAGAAATCGTGGGTGTCAGCCACGAATGTGACTTTCCGCCACAGGCGAAGACCAAGACGTCCGTAGTACGTTCGCGCTTGCCGAAGGACGCCACTCCCGCGGAAACGGATCGCCTGGTGCGCGAGCATGTCGAACGCGGCGAGTCCATCTATGCCGTAGACCGGGATTTGCTGGAAGCTCTTTCGCCGGATTTGATCGTCACACAAGACCTTTGCCATGTTTGCGCCGCGACACCCGATGAACTGGCAGCCGCGCTGGCGCAAATCTCTAAGCAACCGGAAATATTGAGCCTCGACCCGCTGGATCTCGGCGACGTCTGGCGAGACATTTTGTGGATTGGCGAGACCACCGGCCGGCGCGACCGCGCGCAACAATTTGTGGCAGAGATCGGTGCTCGATTAGCGCTGATCGATGCGGAAGTGGATCGCGTGCAATCGCGCCCTCGCGTGGTCTTGCTGGAGTGGCTCGACCCGTTTTATGTGGGCGGACATTGGGTGCCTGAGATGATTGCGCGCGCGGGTGGGGTCAACGTCCTGGGCAAAGCCAAAACGCCTTCTTATCGCGTCACGCTGGAAGAAATTGTCGCGGCTGCGCCGGAAGTCTTGTTTATCGGACCGTGTGGATATGACGCGGAACGCGCGCGCAAAGAATATCTCTCGATGGAATTTCCAGAGACCTGGCGAAGCATTCCGGCGGTGCGCGATGGACGGGTATTTGCCCTGGATGCGAATGGTATTGTGTCGCGTCCGGCAGGCCGCCTGGTCACCGGCATTGAGGCCATGGCCAAGGCCATGCATCCGCATGTGAATGTGCGCCGGAAAGCGGAGCTGGCGTTTCTAAATTTGGGTGATACGTCTCACCACGGCCGACGAGCCGCCGGCGCCGTAGGTTCCTGATTTCGATCGCGGAATTATTCGACCCAAACTTAAATCACTGGATCGTAGATCGTTCAACCTTGTTGTGTCTGGTCCAATACCGATAGAAGGGCAGGCCGGCAAGAATTAGCAAGAGTCCGATGGTGGATCGGCCCGGGCGAACGAGCCAAAGGTTGATGGTGAGCACCAGAGCGCCGAGAACGAACAGGCCTGGCACCCAAGGATAGCCCCAGCAACGGTACGGGCGCTCCATGTTGGGTTCCGTCTTGCGCAAGCGGAACATAGCCACAACTGCAAATCCGTAAAAAATCCAGCCTGCAAAAATAAAAAGATTGGTGAGCTCTTCGAATGTTCCGGAGAGCGCCATGACACTTGCGAGCACTCCCTGGAATATCAGCGCGCGGCCCGGCGTGCGATATTTCGGATGAATGCCATCAGCGATCTTAAAGAAAATTCCATCGCGAGCCATGGCGTACGGTACGCGTGCGCCGCTTAGGACCGAGGAATTCATAGAACCCAGTGCGGAGAGAACCATCGCCAGGGTGATCCACGAGGCTACGCCGTGCCCGATCACCCGTTCGACCACATCCGAGGCGACATGCTGTGATGTGGCGACAGCGCTAAATGGCAGAACCTTCAGGCACGCCGCGCTGAACAGCAGGTACAGCAACGCAACGAAGCAAACTCCTCCGACGAGCGCGCGAGGAAAGTTCCGCTGCGGATCTTTTAATTCCGAGCCAACGAGATTCAGATCCTCCCATCCGTCATACGCCCACAGTGCCGCGGCCAGAGCTGCCAGAAACGCGGTGAGCAGACCAGTGCTGGCAGAACTCGGCCAGAGCGGATCCGGCGGATGTGACCCGGTGGTCGGCAACAGAAATGCGACACCAATAATGAGCACGATGCTGAGCACCTTGATGCTCGTCAGAAAAACCTGCACTTCGCCGCTCAAGCGCACGCCCAGGTAATTGATCCCGGTCATCACCAACAGCCAGAACACGGCGAAGGGCTGCGCCCAGGTGAAAACAAAGTCGTACGGAGGAACCCAATGCGTGAGTCCGGGAATGGCGATATGCACCGTGAAAAGCGGAGCAGCGACCGCAGGCACAAAAAAACTAAGAAAGCGCATCATTCCCGCCGCAATCGACGCGGCTGAAGAAGGCCGGCCGACGATCGAGTGCATCCAGCCAAACAGGAAACCCCAGATGGGACCAAATCCGCGGCGAAGATATGCGTACTCGCCACCCGCTTCCGGAATTGCGGCGCCGAGTTCCGCGAAGGCCAACGCGCCGAAGATCGAGAGCAGCGCTCCAACAATCCACGCCGCAAATACGATGGAAACGAAACGTCCTTCCCGCGCCATCTCCGAAGGCTTCAGGAAAATGCCGGTGCCGACCATGGTGCCGACGACAATCGCCGCCGAGGCCCATGGTCCAAGACCACGCACCAACTCCAGTCGTTTTTCGCTCATGTGGTTTGGCACGGTCTCATTTCGCATGAGTGTAGACCAACGCGTCTGGATTGCGATTTCGAGCTACGCATGTTGTTGTTCCGGAAAGGCACGGCTGACCAGTGCACCAACAACGAAAGTGATGCACGAGCCGATTAAGACATACCACGTCCATGCAACGCCCGACCAGAGATATACGCTTAACACCGCGGCGATCCCCGCGAACATTCCGGCGAGTGAACCCTTCGAATTCGCGCGCGAGTCTAGAGTCCCGAGCAGGAACAGCCCGAGCAAACTGCCGAAGGGCAGAGACGCGATGGCCAAACCAGTTTCCAGCAGCGAATTCTTCCACTTCACCAGCCCGAAAAAGATCAGCACCACGCCCCACACCAATGTCATCCGGCGGGAGACCACGAGGAATCGTGAAGGGTCCGTAGGGCGTCCACGGAGAGCGTTCAGGTCCATCACGCTAGAGGCGGCCAGAGAATTGAGCGAGCCGCTGGCGTTGGACATGGCGACAGCCAGAATCGAAGCAAGCAGAATACCGGCTAAGCCCGTGGGCATTTCCCGCACGAGAAACAGCGGCAGAATGCGATCCGTGCGATCTCCGGGAGCCAGCAAGGGAGTATGCTGCGCAAAAACAAAGAGCAGCACGCCGACAGTCAGGAAAACGGCGAATTGGAAAAGCACGATGAATCCACTGGCGAGAATGGCGCGGCGACTATCGTTCTGGCTGCGCGCCGCCAACAGCCGCTGAACGATGGTCTGATCGGTGCCGTGCGTGGCCATAGTGAGAAAAGCGCCGCCGATGATGCCGGACCAAAAGGTGTAATGCGACGCCAAATTCCAACTGAAATCCAGGAACTGGAATTTGTTGCCATGAACTGCAGCGACATGTACGACCTCTGGCCAACCGCCAGGGATTTTGTGGAGAAGCAAGCCCAGAGTGATGAGGCTGCCGGTAAGATACAGCAAAAACTGCGCCACATCGGTCCAGATGACGGCTTTCATGCCGCCTTCGAACGTGTACAGGATGGTCAGCCCAATTACGATGAACACCGCGAGGCGTTCCGAAGTTCCCAGCGCCACACTGACCACCAGTGCGATTGCGGTGACGCGTACTCCTTCCGCCAGCGTGCGCGTTCCCAGAAACGTCAGAGCCGCAACCGCGCGCATTTTTGTGCCGAAGCGCTTTTCAATAAGCGCGTACGCGGTCAGAAACTCGCCACGAAAATACCCCGGAAGAAACAGAATCGATATGAGGAAGCGGCCGACGATGTAGCCGAACACCAGCTGCAGAAACGTAAGATTGCTGGCGTAAGCAATAGCCGGCGTGCCGATAATCGTGAGCGTGGACGTCTCCGTGGCCACGATGGAAAGCGCCAAAGCCCACCAGGGCGTGTCGCGACCACCCAGGAAATAATCTTTGGCGGTATGTTGTTGCTGGCGGAAGCGAAGTCCGAGAAGCGTGACGCCCAGTAGATATGCGATGACGATGATCAGGTCGAGCGGATGAATACGCATCAAGCTCCGGCTTCGGCGAACCGCAAGCAATTCGCGGCGAAGTGAATCGAGGATAGTGTCGGAAGCGGGGAGCGTCAAGGCGGTTACTCCAAGGCTGGTTCGCATCAGAAACCCTTTCAGCACGAAGGCTTCCGGCGTTACGCGTTCCACGCCCGCCTCGCGTATGCTTTGGATATGCGATACGTCCTCGGCTTTGACGGTGGCGGGACAAAAACGGAATGTGTGTTGATGGACGAAGCGGGACTTGTGCGCGCGGAAGGCCGCAGCGGTCCTTCGAATCCGATGCGCGTGGGATTCGGTGGATCGTTGGCCGCGGTTTGCGAAGCAGGACGAACCGCCATGCACAACGCGAAACTCTCCGCCGACGATATCAGTGCTGTGTGCGCTGGCCTGGCAGGTACCGCGCAACCGGAATCCCAACGCAAGATGACCAAGTTGTTAGCGGAAGAGTTTCCGCGGCAGCTTTTGTACGTCTGCACCGACCAGGACCTGACGCTGGAGGCTACTGGCGAAGGGCGGGCGATTGTGTTGTCGGCGGGCACCGGCTCCTTTGCTGTGGGACGCGACTTGAGCGGACAGGTGATCCGCGTGGGCGGACACGGGCCATTGCTTGGCGATGAAGGCAGCGCCTACGACGTGGGGCGCCGCGCGGCGATCGCATCTCTGCGCGCGGCGGATCGCGGCGAGGCGGATTCACCGCTGGCAGCGCGAATCTTGCGCGAGATGCGCGCCACGGACTGGGAGGATCTGCAGCTTCGGGTGTATCGCGTGCCCGACGATGTGTTCCCAAGAATTTTTCCGATTGTGACCGCCGCAGCGGATGACGGCGATTCTGAGGCGCAGGTGTTGCTGCAACAGGCGGCCGGGGAACTGTCCGGCCTGGTTGCGGATTTAATGGAACGGCTGCAGCTGATCGACGAGAAGTTCCTGTTGGTGAAGAGCGGTGGAATGGTGGGACGCTCCGCGTACTTCGATAATCTGTTGGATGCACGTTTACGCATGGCCGCGCCGAAGGCGGAGTTTGGCACGTTGGTGATTACCCCGGCCCAGGCTGCCGCGCGGCTTGCGCTGCGGCTGTTGGAACCGGCGCAAGAAGGTGTCTAAGGTGGCCGAGCTCGAAAGCGAGATCGCGCGTGCGCGGGTCGCCACGGGGGACGAACTCAGCGCGCTGCTCTATCATCCCGCGCCCTCCGTTTTACAGGCGTTGTTGGACAATCCCGCATTGGACGAAACCAATCTAAGCCTGTTGCTCTCGCGCAAGGATCTACCCGCGGAAATTTTGCAAGAAATTGGCCGCCGCAAAATATTCCTTAAAAGCTATGGTGTGAAGAAGAGCTTGGTCTTGCATCCGCGAACCCCACGCTTGATTGGGTTGCGGCTACTGAAGGATCTTTACTTGATGGACCTGGTGCAATTTGCACTTTCGCCCGCCAAATCGGCGGAGTTGAAGCGCTATGCCGAGGAGCAGATCGTCGCGCGCTTACCGCAGTTGCCGCTGGGCCAGAAAATTACGCTGGCGCGGCGCGGCCCAGGCCGGGTGGCGGGAGCGCTGCTGGCCGAGGGCCATGCCCAAGTGATGCCGACGGCCTTGGAAAATCCATATTTAACGGAATCGCAGGTGCTGAAGGCACTGGCGCGAGAAAAAGTGCCGGTTCACGTGGTGCAGGGCATCGCGAATCACCGAAAATGGTCGCAGAGCTATAACGTGCGGCTGGCAATCATTCGCAATGTGTCGACGCCCATTTCGATCGTGTTAGGCTTCCTTCCCCATATGACTGTAAACGACCTGCGCGTTCTTGCGGAACCGGGAATCGTCGCGGAAAATCTGCGCAAATATCTTTTGGCCGAGGTGCGACGCCGGATGTTGGAATCGCAGAAACATGCGGAGCGTCACCTCGGTGAGAGCGAGCGCGGGCTAATGCCGCAGCCGCAATACGATGAAAGCGCCGGCAAAGAACAGCACCGCGGAGAAGGAAAAGGCCGCGCCCACGGAAACCGCCGACCACAGGAAACCGACGACAAGGCTTGAGAGAAAGTCGCCCACAGCGTTTACTGCGGCGAGCGTACCGAACGCCATCCCATGCTGTTCTTTCGGGATTAGTTCCGCGGCGAGTGAATCTTCCAGAGCCTCCTCCGTGCCAACGTAAAGCCCGGCCAGAACGAAGATTAATCCAAGCAGCCAAAGATTTCGTGGCGCCAGAGTGAGCAAGATCGCAGTCACTCCGGCAAGCGCGTAGCCGGCCGCCAAAATGATTTTACGGTGAGGGACATGATCGCTGATCCATCCGCTGGCATACGCAGAGCCTGCATAGAAGACGTTGTGCAGCGTATACAAACCGACGGCGATGCTCGCGGCCCGAGCCATTCCTTGCGTGGGAGTTAACATGCGGGTGGCGTAGAGAATCAGCAGCGTGTGAGAAAAATCTCCGGAGCCAAACACACCGACACCGAGAAGAAACCGGCGAAACGTGCCGGGCAGCGCGCGCAGTCCCGTGAGGAAGGATTGTTGTTTCCTTGCCTCGATGGGCCGCTCGCGCACCAGCAGCCAGAAACTCGCCACGGCAATCATTCCCGGTAAAAGTGTCCAGAGAAACACCGTGCGGTAGTTGTGGTTCGTGACGCTTAACAGCCACAGCGCGGTCAGCGGCCCGACGATCGCGCCAATCGTGTCCATCAGCCGTTCCAGTCCAAACGCGCGGCCGTACGCAGAGGGAGGTACGTCCCCAGCGAGCAGTGCCTTCTTGGCGGGAGAGCGCACGCCTCGCCCCAGCCACGCCGCGCTCCGCCCAATCAATACGTGATACGCGTGAGTAGCGAAGGCGAACGAGGCAGTAGCCAGCGCAGTGAACCCGTAACCGAATACCGCGAGCGGTTTACGACGCTTCAGCTGGTCAGTAAAGTAGCCCGCGCTGAGTTTGGTAAAGCTTGAGAGCCCGTCGGCGATGCCCTCAATCGCGCCGAGCCAGGCAGGTCCCGCGCCAATCGCCGCCAGAAACGCAGGCAGAATCGCGGTGGCAATTTCGTGGCTCCAGTCGCTGAACAGGCTGGTCAGGCCCACGCCGAGCACCGTGCGATTTAGCCATTTTTTGTTTTGTGTCGGTTCGGACATGGCGAGTTATCACGCAGGGACAGTCTACCGTTCACGCGCCCGCAGTCCAAACGACTCGCTGAGGATTTATTTTTTGGCGGCGCGATAGAGAATGACGCGCACTTTTTCGAGCGTGATCAATCCGCCCTCCACCATCTCGTCCATCCTGGGCAAAATCTGCTCGATGCGTTCTTGCGTCTCGATGACTTCCACGATAATGGGAAGATCCTGCGAGAGCCGCAGAAGTTTGTCGGTGTGATAAACGCTGGAGCCGCCGTAGCCTCCCACACCGCGCAGAACAGTCGCGCCGGAAAAACCTTCCTTGCGCAGCAGGGCAACAATCGCTTCGTGCAGCGGCTTGCCATGCCATTTGTCGGATTCGCCCACGTGGATGCGCATCAGCGTGCGCTCGCCTTCGAATTTTTCGTGTGTCATAACAGCTCCCTAGAAGCGGTTCGCCAGGCGAATCCCGGCAACCGACAGAAGCAGGCCGAACACGACGCTAGCAGCTACGTAACTGGAGGCGCGAAGCCATTCGCCGGCTTCAAACATTTTCGCCGTCTCCCAACCAAAGCTGGAAAAGGTAGTGTAGCCCCCGAAAAAGCCCACGGCGATGGCCATGCGCCATTCGGGTGGTACGATGATGCGATTGAGTGTGAGTTGACCCACCAACCCGAGTAGGAAGCATCCCGTGAGATTGACCAGCAGCGTTCCGTAAGGGAAGGTGCTCCCTATTCTGATCTGGACAATGCCCTGGAGGCCGTAGCGTGCTAAGGTCCCGAGGGCGCCGAACAACGCAATCAGCAAAAATCGCAAAGTGTCTCCGATCCGGCTCCGCGTAGATATAAAAAAACTCCTGGTGCCGCGCGGCAGCCAGGAGTCATCAGCCCCAGCAAACAGCGCCGAAGCGGTTAAGGCGAACTCCATCGCCTTCGTTAATCTCAGCCCCAGTTTAACGACAGGCGCTTCTCCTGCGCAATAGCGACGGGATCAGGTGTGCGGAATTACAGACTGGATCGCCTGCGCTACGTCCGTCGGCTTCCAATCGTTGGTGTCGTACCACGCTTGAACCTTGCCGTCTGGCCCAATCAGCGTAGTGCTCAGCGAGTGTACGATTTGCGCGCCTTCATTTTGCGTGACCAGCCCGAAAAAATTGGCAAGTTCCGGCAAATCCTTTGCAGCGGGCACTGCAAATTGCCAATTAAAGCGAGGTTTGCCCTGCTCGCGCTTGTCGTAAATGGAAGCATAGTGCTTCAGGACCACCGGCGTGTCGTGCTCCGGATCGAAGCTGATGCTCAAGAACGCGGTCTGTTCCTGCGACTGCGGCGTTGTGGCAAGCGCATTCTGTATTTCGCGGAAATTCTCATTCATACGCGGACAAAAATCCGGTAAGGGACAGCGCGTATAAATAAAGCTGACAAGCAACACCCTTCCCGCGAAGTCGTGCAGATGAATGGCTTTGCCATCCTGATTGACTAACGCGAAATTCGGCACAACGTCGCCCTCCTCCGGTATGTGCTGCGATGTTCCTGGATCGGTCTTTCCATTGCCCTTGCTCACCAGCGTGATTTTTTCCAATCGGCCCTTGCTCTCACTGACGACGAGATCGGCAGTGATTTTGTCTCCCGGCTGCAGACTCTCGATTTGCTTCGAATCCGCCACCGCATACTGCATGGTCATCGCCGGCATCAGGCCGGGGATGTCGCCATGTTTCACAACAATAAAGCCCCGAGAGGGGTCGGTCGAAATCACCTCCGCCTGCACCGGATAATGTTTCTCCGGTGCAGACTGGCAGCCGGCAATAATGCCGACGATAAGCAAACTCACCAACGCAACAATCTTCCTCATCGAATTTTCCTCAGTAGTGAAAACGATAGCGCAACTGGACATAGATTTCGCGCGGATTCATGTAATGCGTGCCCCCGAACGTGAAGCTATTGTCGAGCAGCACCCGCCGGTTGGCGACGTTTAGGCCCGTCACGGAGAGAGCCAGTTTTTCCCCGAATTCCTTGCCAAGCGTCAGGTCGAACGTGGTGTGGCCCGGCAAGTGGGAATTGGGATCGGGCGGCGAATTGCCATTCGTGAAACCAGATCCATAGTAAACGTCCGTTGAGGCGTAGGAACGCCAGGGTAGCGTCAGGTTGCCCCCGACATGAAGCGTGTTGCGCTGATCGTGGTCCAGGTAGCCGTAGCCATCCCCAAAAGAAAAGTCGGTCAGGCCGCCATTGATGTCGCCATAGCCGAGTGCCAGTTGGTTCGAATAAGTCACGTAGACTTGCCCGCGATTGTAGATGCGTGGCGAGCGCAGCGTCAGTTCCCACCCGTTGATGCGAGCGCCTTGAATGGTCACCGGGAAGAACAGATTCGAGTTGTTAAAATTGTTGTGATCGAAATAGTTTTTGGCGCGCGTCAGAAAAGTATCCGCATCGACCGTCCAACCCCACAGCGGAATCGTGACGCCGTACTGGTGTTCCTCGTCGCGTTCCCCATGCAGCGGAATGAAGCCGAGATTCTGATTGTTCGCGGCATCCAGGAGCGGGCCCGAAACCGTCACCAGCGGCGGCGCCTGGTAAAAGTGCCCATAGAACGCGCGGAACACCCAGTTAAGTTTAGGCACGCGAAGGGAACCGCCAACGCGCGGACTGGTGGCGTTCTCCACCACCACGCCGGAGAAGTGGGTCTGCCGAACGCCGGCGCTCAGCGAGAGCCAGGAAGTCAGTTTGAATTGATCTTCGGCATAAACGGCGGCGAGTCCACCTGCAGGACTGACCGTCGCCGGAGGGTTCACGTTTTCACATTCGCCCGGCGAATTGCAGATGAGGCCAAACGACTGGTCCGTCTGCTCGGAAAATCCGAATACGCCGGCGCGCAGGTTATTGCGTTCCTTAATCCAGGAGACATCAGCCTGGCCGCCCTCGTAATTTGCGGTCACCGTTTCCGTTGCGGAACTGGGTATGTCATACGGGCTGCTTTGATAGCCCACACTGTTGTAGTGATAGAACGGAGAAACCGTCAGCACCAAGCCAGGGCTGAACGTACGCACCCACGAGAACAGCACGAAGCCGTCTTTCTCTTTGTTCGAATCGCTCAGGAATTGTCCGGCAGTGTTGGGATCATTGGGATCGAAGGGAACCTGATAATAATCCTGGCGCAGTTGACCGACGAGCCGCAGTTGGTCTTTGGAGTCGAGGTTATACGTCAGCGACGTAAATCCGCCAAAGCCATTGGCCTGATCGTGAATCACGGCGGAAGTGGGAGTCTGCAATCCCAGGTCAGTGCGGTTGCCGTTCAGGCTGGCGTAGTACGCAAAACGGTTGGTGTGTCCACCGAAGTTCAATTGGTCGTCGGTCTGATAGAAATTCCCCGCGGTAAGAACCAACTCGGCGCCGTTATCGCGTTCGAATCCGGTGCGTGGCGCCACGTTAAAAATACCGTAGGTGCGGTCACCATAATCGGCGGAATAGCTTCCGCGTTGTGCTTCGAGCATATCAATATCGTTGGGATTGACTTGCGGTCCCAAATTGCTCGCGATGTTGGTATTCGGTATAGGAACACCGTCGATCAGCCAACTCACCTGGTGCCCACCGCGCACGTGCAATTGGTCATGCGTGTAGTAAGAGCCCGGCACATAATCCGTGATCATCGCGAGGCTGTTGGATTTCGAAGCGCCGGGCGTATCGGCGATTTCCTGCCGGGTGACTAGTGTGGTTGGCGTGACCGACTCCGTCTGCGCGGGTGGCGCTTCGGACGTCACCGTGATGGATTGCGTTTGCGACGCGACCTGCAGCTCAAGGTGAAGAATAGGCGCTGTTCCCGATAGTACCGTGATGCGCTGTTCTTGCGGCGCAAATCCAGTCTTCGACACGCTTACTTTGTATTGCCCGATGGGGACGGAGTCGAAGTGGAAATCTCCGGTGTCGTTAGTGACGACCGATTGCGTGTAATCCGAATCCTCGGCCTTCAAGACCACTTCCACGCCAGAAACCGGGCGGTGACTGGTGTCGTGAAGAATTCCTCGTACGGTCCCAAATACGGTGGCCAGCACGGCACTCGCACAGAAACACAGCATCGGTAAGAACAACCAACCTCGTTTCAACATGAATTCTTCTCCAAGAATGGCGGAAGCATCCGCTGCGGGTCTTTTGGACCCGGAAAAGTGCCAGTTGGCAATCAGAAGGACTTACTAGGAGCAGAGCGAAGCGCGAGGAGGGGGCGACAGAGGCTCAACGGCCGGGCTAACTATTGACGAAGTAAAATTGGACGTTTCACTAAACGTTGGCGCGGGTCCGGAAATCACCAGCGCCTCGGGAAGAAGAAAAGTGATCGCAACGGTCAACACGCGAGAAGGTTCCTGGCAACAGGACATCGCGCACTCCGTCAGGCCAGCCGCCTTATCATGGTCGCAGTGGGTGGAAAGATCCGAAGCGTCCCCAGTATGCTGCTGGTTGGACTTCGAATGACTATGTGCCGGGCACAAGCCGCCAGAACAGCAGTTCATGCTTGCGGCCTGCCACGCCGCCGCCCAAAGCGGAGACCACAGCAGTAGCGCCGCCACCAGGCACACCCACACACGTATTTTCGTTCCCGGAGCGATAGGAAATCGGCGCGATCGTCTCATGTAATGCAGGATGCATTCTAACCTACCTCCGTCAACAATCGCCACACCCGGCTTGTCTCTTTTTTGTCAGCTCAAGCCAAATTGGCCATGCCGTGCGCTACTGCCTTTTCTTGACTTGCCTGCGGCCCCAGCCGCACACTGAATCCATGGCCCACATTTATATGCTGTTCGAGTTTGCCAATGACGAGGAAAAGGTACAGCAGGCTCGCCACAAATTGGAGACCTGGAAGCAAGCGTTTCGTTTAGACAAGAAGTTGCTTTACAAGCTGGAGCGGAGCGCCGCGGTACCCGACGGCGACGCAAAACCGGCGAAAACGGAAAAGGCCGAGAAAGCGGCGAAGGGAAAGAACAAAGCGGCCGCCAAGACCGAGACCCAAGAACCACCCGCCTCCAATGAAGATATCCGGTTGCTCGTCCGTTTGGGTTTTTCCGGGCATGAAAAGCTTTCGGAAGAGCGCTGGGTCCAGCGCATCCCTGCGGAAGAGCCTTTCCGCGATGCTTCGCCGGTTGTGGTGAAGCCGGGCGAGGCCAAATTCGACGACACCGAGAAACAGTTTGAGGAGCTGGATTAGTACTTTGGTTTTGCAAACGTACAGGGAAGTTCTGTTCTCTCGGCCGGACTTCTCCCGGTATAATTCAGGTTCGCGCTTCGATACACTCCCATTTCACCGATGAGGTCAGACCGAATGGCAGTGCAGACAAAGCTGAAGACAGCGAAGGCAGAATCCCAGAAGTACCAAGGTCTCGACCGCGATGCCCTCATTCGGTTGTACCGCGCCATGTACCTGTCGCGGCGTCTGGACGACCGCGAAATCCAGCTGAAGCGCCAGAACAAAATTTATTTCCAGATTTCCAGTGCCGGCCATGAAGCGGTGACCGCGGCTGCGGGGTTACTTCTTCGTCCCGGCGTAGATTGGATTTACCCATACTATCGCGACCGCGCGTTGTGTCTCATGCTCGGCGTCACCCCGCTGGACACTCTACTGCAAGGCGTCGGCGCCAAGGATGATCCGAGCTCTGGCGGGCGGCAGATGCCATCCCATTGGGGCCACCCCAAGTGGAACATCGTGAACAAGTCCTCTTGCACCGGAACGCAATTCGTTCAGGCCGTGGGCGCGGCCGAAGCAACACTTTACTACGAGCATCATCCCAAGGCGTTAGCGCAGGCCAAGCAAGCCCCTTTGGGCCAATTCGTCGGCTACGCGCCTGAAGAAATTGTGTATGTGTCCTCCGGAGACGGCGCGACCAGCGAGGGTGAATTCTGGGAATCCCTGAACGCTGCCTGCGCGAAAAAGTTACCGCTGTTCTATCTTGTCGAAGACAACGGCTACGCCATTTCGGTTCCCATAGAAGTGCAAACCGCCGGCGGCAGTATTTCCCACCTGGTGAAAAGTTTCCCCGGTTTGCATGTTGCCGAGTGCGATGGCACCGATCCGCTGGAGAGTTACGCGGTTTGCAAGGAAGCCATTCGCTATGTGCGCGAGCGGCGCGGACCGGCTTTGGTACACGCGCACGTGACGCGTCCCTATTCTCATTCTCTATCCGACGACGAGAAGCTCTACAAAACACCGGAAGAACGCGAAGCGGAAGCGCACCGTGATCCGCTTTCGAAATTCTCGCTGTTCCTGATTCGCGAAGGCTTGCTGGACCAGAAGGAAATCGAGTCGCTGGAGGCCGCCGTCGATCGCGAGGTGCGCGAAGCCGCGGATCAGGCGTTAGCCGCCGAGCCGCCCGATGTTTCGTCCATTTATGCGAACGTCTATTCCCCGGATATCGATCCCACGTCACCAGCATTCGAAACAACGCCGCAAACGCATGGTGCTCCAAAAACTATGGTGGAGATGGTCGCCGCAACGCTCTTCGACGAGATGGGCCGCGACGAACGAATCACCGTGTTTGGCGAAGACGTTGCCGATGCCAGCCGTGAAGAGAACCTTCGCGAGGTAAAGGGCAAAGGCGGCGTTTTCAAGGCCACCGCAGGATTGCAGCGGAAGTATGGCGCCGACCGCGTCTTCAACACTCCGTTGGCCGAAGCCAGCATCGTGGGTCGCGCCCTTGGCATGGCCACTCGCGGCCTAAAGCCTGTGGCGGAAATTCAGTTTTTCGACTACATCTGGCCGGCCATGATGCAGATTCGCGACGA
This sequence comes from Candidatus Acidiferrales bacterium, assembly GCA_963759275.1. Taxonomy (GTDB): domain Bacteria; phylum Acidobacteriota; class Terriglobia; order Acidiferrales; family UBA7541; genus Acidiferrum. The sequence goes on from CAVWYZ010000014.1 coordinate 726,544, forward strand.
ACTGTGTGTCATGCGTTGGCGGTCGAACGGAGTCTTCAAGGCTCCCGCGGTCTTGCGAGTAGCGATTGGCGGCTACCTCACAGGAGGCGCGGTGTATCACAGTCAGAGCGGCGAATCGATCTTTACGCATTGCCCCGGGCTACGCGTGGTGATGCCTTCCACAGCCCTGGATGTCGCCGGACTGCTGCGCACCGCCATCCGCTCTGATGACCCGGTGATGTTCCTGGAGCACAAGCATCTATACCGCCAGCCCTATAACCGCTCGGAATACCCCGGCCCAGATTTCACGATTCCGTTCGGCAAGGCGCGGGTAGTCAAGGAAGGCAATCAGGTCAGCATCATCACCTATGGCGCTGTGGTTCGGCGCGCGGAAGTGGCCGCAGCTGCCTTGGAACGCGAAGGTGTTTCCGTCGAGATTATCGACCTGCGCTCATTGTCTCCGTACGATTGGGAAGCGATCTGCTCCACGGTGCGGAAAACGCATCGCGTCATCGTGGCCTACGAAGACATGATGAGTTGGGGCTACGGGGCTGAACTCGCCGCCCGCATCGCCGAGGAGCTTTTCGAGGAATTGGATGCTCCCGTAAAGCGTGTCGCCGCCACAGATACTTTCTGCGCGTACCACCCTAAGCTGGAAGACGCCATCTTGCCGCAGACCGGCGACATCGTCGATGCCGTTCACCGCCTGATCGAGTACTAACCCGGACCTTCCCGCTCCGGATGTTCCTGCCTACGCATCTTATTTATTCGCCGGTAATTGCAGTTCGCAATACCAATCGACTCGGCTGCTTCGTGCCGTCCGACTCGGAAACTTTTTGCTTCTTTCCTTCGTACTTCCGTTTAGAATCGCATAAAGCTGTTTCTGTGCAGGAGTGCACCCATGCTTTGTCCTAAATGTTCCAAAGAGATCGCCGACGGTTCCAACTTCTGTTACAACTGCGGCGCCCAGCTTTCTGGTGGCGCGCCAGCAACGGCGCCGGTCGCCGCCGGGCCAGTGAAACGCCTGATGCGCTCCAGTCGCGACAAGAAGATTGGCGGCGTTTGCGCTGGTTTGGCTGATTATTTTGATTTGGATCCAACCATCGTCCGCATCGTCTGGCTGCTTGCCATTTTCTTTGGCGGAACTGGACTGTTGGTTTACATCATCCTGTGGATTGCCCTGCCGCTCGCGCCCTACAATGCGCCAGCCGCAATGCCCGTAACAACGGCGCACGTTTAATCGCCGAAGCGCGGCTCGCCTAGTCTCTAGCGCTTTTCGTCGTTCGCCGCCGCTTGCTACCTTCGCCGAAAACGAGGTGGTCGGCGGAAAGAGTGCCCGCTCCAATGGTGGCCAGCGCGAAGCACGCCGCCGCCAACGCCAGCGGAAACTCATAGTCCTTTACAGATAAAATTCCATGAACAATGTGCACTTTCCAGATAGCCACCGCCATCTCCGTCATCAGTAGCAGCGCCGCCGGCCGCGTAAACAGGCCCGCAAACAGCAGCAACGCCCCAAAACACTCCAGGATCCCCGCGACGTTCAGGAAATACCCCGGCAGGCCATGTGTTACAAAAAACTCATGCATAGCCGGGGTAGGGTGCACCAATTTGGGATACCCGTGGACTAGATATATCAGCCCCAGCACACCCCGCAACCCCAGCAACGCCAGCGGTTCCAGACCCTTCATGAATTTCATTCGCAGTCTCCCTAAGTGCCACCATACGTGTGATTCCCATCGGGTTCCAGTTGAAACTCCAGTGTCCTATATCACGTCGGCCAATTACCCGAATCAGCTACAATTCTTTGGATTCTCTCGAGGCTCTTATGAAACCTATCCGCACTATTGGAATCGTGAACGGTGGGGGCGATGCCCCTGGATTGAACCCGGTGATCCGCGCCATCGTGCGCACGGCCATTAATCAGCACAGTATGCGCGTGGTCGGCATTCGCAACGGCTTCGACGGCCTGATCTGGCCCGAGGGCGCGAAGGAAATGACCGAAGAAACCGTGAGCGGGATTCTGCCCCGTGGCGGCACCATCCTGGGCACTACCAATCGCGGCAATCCCTTTGCCTACAAGGCCACCGAAAACGGCGTCGAGGTGGTGCATGACTACTCTTCACTGTGCATGGACAACGCCCGCCGCCTTGGCATCGAGGCCATGATCGTCATCGGCGGCGATGGCACGCAGCATATCGCGCGCGATTTTGCGCGAAAGGGCGTCAACATAGTGGGTGTTCCCAAGACCATCGACAACGATCTCGACGCCACGGAAGTCACTTTCGGCTTCGACACGGCGCTGGTGATTGCCACCGAAGCGATCGACCGTTTGCACACTACGGCGGAAAGCCATCATCGCGTAATGTTGATCGAAGTGATGGGCCGTGATGCCGGCTGGATCGCACTGCATTCCGGCATCGCCGGCGGAGCTCACATCATTCTGGTTCCGGAAATTCCTTTCAAGTTCGAATGTGTTTGCGACGCCATTCGCGCCCGCGAATTGCGCGGAAAGCGCTTCAGCCTGATCGTGGTGGCGGAAGGCGTGAAGGTGCCGGATCGCGACCCGAACGGCAAACCGATTCCCCCGGCGCGTCCCGGAGAAGTAGCCAGCACCATCGGATTTACGTTGCGAGAAATGCTGAACAAGGAAGTGCGGGTCACCGTGCTCGGCCACGTGCAGCGCGGCGGTTCGCCCACGCCATTTGACCGTATACTGGGTACTCGTTTTGGGGTGGCCGCTACCGATTTGGTCGCCAAGCAGCAATTCGGCCGCATGGTCTGCCTGAAAGCTGGCAAAATGGAATCGGTGTCGCTCGACGAAGCATTGGAAAAAATGAAGTACATCGATCCTACTTGCGAAATCGTGCACGCTGCGCGTGCCGTTGGAGCCACCTTCGGGGACTCTGCATGAAGCGAAAATTGCTGGTCGCGGTACCACTGCTGTGTGCGGTGGCACTGCTGGCCTGGTTTTTCCGGCCCAAACACGAAACCGTTGGGTCCGCGTACGTTAGTGAACGTAGCGTCACCATGTTCAGCAGCATGGCGCAGGTTCGCGAGCAAGTGGGCGTCTTGTATTACGGCGAGCACGTGGACCTGCTCGCTCACCGCAACGACTATTCCAAAGTTCGTACCGCCTCGGGCGTCGAGGGTTGGGTTGACGGCCGCTACCTGATGGATCCTGCGCTTTGGCAGCGCAGCGAGAAGCTCCTGGAACAATCCAAAAGCATGGCGGTTCAGGCTCGCGGCCGCACCAAGACCACGACCAATCTCCGCATCGCGCCCGGGCGAACTGAGCCGCGGTTATACCAGTTTTCCCGTGGTACGCCGGTGGAGATTTTCGCGAGAGCCGTGGCCGATTGGGTCCAGGTGAGCGACGAAAAGGAAGCGCCGGCGGAAGGCGAAGCCAATACGAATAAGAAGGAGGATTGGTACCTCGTGCGCGGGATAGCTACCCGGCCGCCGGGCGAAGGCACCATTCGAAATTCCGCAATCATGACCACCACCCAGCCGGGCGATCAGTCCATCCCGATTGTCGGTTGGGTTGTCGCGCGATTCATCTCACTCGATCTACCCGATCCCGTGCAGATGGGCACCAGTTCGGCCAACGTGCGGCCCGTGGCCTGGTTCGAATTAAATCGGGTGACCGACGACCAAGGCGAACACCCGCAATACCTGGTGGCGGGAACGCGCAGCGGGGAAGGCCAACCGTGCGACTTTACGACCATGCGGGTGTACACGTGGAACCCCAAGAAATCCCGCTATGAGACCGCTTTCATCGAAAATGATTTGTGTGGCAGTTTGCCGATCCAGCTTACCAAGGGTCCCAAAGGCGAGCCCCAGTTCCAATTTCATGAAATGGGTCCGGGCAAGGAACTGCGCGTCTATCACCTGGTGCAAACCGTGGTTCGCCGTGTCCGCGAGGAACCAGCGAAGAGCTCTGGTCGACCAGCAAAGGGCAAGAAAGCCAAGCACTGAATGGACGGACTGAACGTCGCGCCGCGCTTCGAGTAGGATATTCTTCTCACCATGAATAAACTCATTTTCGCGATGGTCCTGTGCGTCCTCGGGTTCACTGGCCTGTACGCGCAAAAGCCGCCTGCCGCACCCAGCGAATTCTTTCCGCTAACCGCGGGAACGTATTGGGTATATAAGGGCACCGTCCGGTGGTACGACAACGAAAATGACAAGCCCGCCAGCGCCGACGTCACCTGGAAAATGACCGTCGAGCAAGTGATTCGAAGGCCGGGAGTTGTGGGCGCCGTGGTCACCGGATTTCCCGCGGATCTGGATTGGACTGCCGGCACCACCGAACCGAAGCCGTGGTTGATTCTGGAAAACGAAAAGCACCAGATTTATTACGAGAATCTGGGTCCCGATTATGACCTCGCCAAACTGAACGGTGACGACCACGTGTTCGACAAATTCATGGTGGACGACAATATCTTTTTCCAATGGCCGCTTCGTCAGAGCGCGAAATTCTGCGATGAAGAAGCCAAAAAAAGGGAAGACGATATGTACTGCTGGGTCGTGGCCGACGCCAGCAAGAAAAAATTGCCATCCGTAAGCGGAGCGCCGGCGGATGAACAACCCGTATATCGCATGGAATACCACACCCTTCCCGACGATCAGAAGATCGAAATCGTGCCGGGCGTAGGCCTGTTGAGCTACCACTACCACCATCACGGCACCGTAGCCGATACCGAACTCGAGCTTGTGGAATTCCATCCCGCGCCGCAGGGCTCCGCGATCCAAGGATCAAAACCATGACGCTGCACATTAATGAAGCGGAAGTGCGCCAGTTGCTTACCATGCCAATGGCCATCGCCGCCGTGGAAGACGTCTCGCGCAAGCAGGCGGAAGGCACGGTAATCGTACATCCCCGCCGCCGCTTCGAATTGCCCGATCATGGATTCTTCCACTACATGGCCGCGCTGGATTCCGTCGGCGGTTATGTGGGCATGAAGCAGTACACCTACGTCAAAGGGAAGCTGCGCTTTCTGGTTCCGCTGTACTCGGCGCTGACCGGCGAATTGCTCGCCTTGATTGAAGCCGATTACATGGGCCAGTTACGTACCGGTGCGGCCTCTGGCGTAGCTACGAAGTATCTGGCGCGAAAACTGGCAAAAGTCGCAGCGATTATCGGCACCGGTGGGCAGGCGCGCACGCAACTCGAGGCTATTCACAATGTGCGCATGCTCGATTCGGTGTTCGTTTATGGCCGCGACCCGCAACGACGAAATAATTTCAGCGAGGAAATGTCCGAGCGCCTCGGGATCAATGTATACCCGGCAGAGTCCGCTTCCGCCGCCGTACGTAGCGCGGAGATCATTTGCACTGCCACCACCGCCGCACACCCCGTGCTGCACGGCGCGGATCTCGCACAAGGCGTCCATATCAATGCGATTGGCGCAAACCACGCCCACAAGCAGGAACTGGATGAAGCCGCGGTAGCCAAGGCCAACTTGATTTTTGTGGACTCGCTGGCGCAATCCCAGCAGGAAGCGGGCGACTTGACCGTCCCCTTCAGCAAACAACCGCAACGCTGGACCGCGGTGCGGGAGCTGTCCGAGCTTGTCGCGGGGAAAGCTCCCGGGCGGGCCAACGATGCCCAAATAACTCTCTTCAAGTCCAACGGCATCGCAGCCTGGGACCTGGCGGTGGCCGAAAAGGTCTATACCCTAGCGAAGGAGAAGGGATTAGGCCGTGAGCTACCGTTCTACACGACTGCTGAGTAGGCGGCCTGTTGAGATTTTCAACAGATGGGGGCTTGACAGGCGAACCGTGGAAACCTAGAGTAGTCGAACGAACGTTCGAGAAGCCATGACTCCTGCTCTACCTTCTCCCCGCGACTCCGAAGCCAAACTCCAGCACATCCTCCTGCATTCCGCTCGCATCTTCGCCGACCAGAGCTTTGAGGGTGCATCGATTCGGGATATCAGCCGCGCCACCGGAGTTTCGCTCTCTGGGCTGTATTATTATTTCGAGAGCAAGCAAAAGCTTCTGTATCTTATACAAAATACATCCTTTACATTTATTATTGATCAGCTCGAGGGCCGCCTGGCGCTCATTCGAGAACCTGAGGCGCGTCTGCGTGCTTTGGTCCAGAACCATATCGAGTATTTCCTGGCGCACCCCAACGAAATGAAGGTCCTGTCTCACGAGGAGGACGCCCTCGAGCCGCCCTATCGCGAGGAAGTAGACGCGATCAAACGACACTACTATGCTCTGGCCCGAGAGATATTCAATGAACTCGTCCCCCGCGGCTCTGCGCAGAACGTGAACGCCAGAGTGGCAGTTCTGAGTCTGTTTGGCATGATGAATTGGATCTACAAATGGCATAAGCCCGAGGTTGATCCCGACGCGTCCGAGTTGACCGACGCCATCGTCGGGATTTTTCTTCGTGGAGTTACAACCGCAAACGCAGAGGACGGCGCGATGTTTACAACGGGCCAGTCGCGTGGTCATTCCGATTGAACGTCTGAGCTAGTTCGCATTGTCCGGACGGCAAGAACAGGAGGAAAGCATGGCGAGCAGCAGCGTGGTCACGAAAGAACTGGTGAAGTACCGCGTGGAAGACGGCATAGCGATCTTTGAGTTGGACGATCCGCCGGCCAACACCTACACCTACGAGATGATGCAGCAACTCGACACGGCGATCCTCAATGCGCGCATGGACGAGTCCGTCCATGTGATCCTCATTCGCGGTGGTGGCGAGAAGTTCTTCTGCGCCGGTGCGAGTATTCCGATGCTCGCGAAGGTGGACCCGCAGTTCAAATATTACTTTTGCTTGCACGCCAATGAAACCCTGTGCCGCCTGGAACAAACGCCGAAACTGGTAATCGCCGCGCTGAACGGACACACCGTTGGTGGCGGCTTGGAAATAGCGCTGGCCTGCGACATTCGCATCGCGAAAAAAGAAGGCGGCAAGATCGGATTGCCTGAGGTCAACTTGGGCGTTTTGCCCGGAACCGGTGGCACGCAACGTTTCGCTCGCGCCGTGGGCCGGGCGCACGCAATCGAGTTGATGGCTACCGGACGCACCTTCAGCTTCGAAGAAGCGCTGGAGATGGGCCTGATCCACTACATCTACGAAAAAGAAACGTTTTGGACCGATGTGATGGACTATGCCAGGCAGTTCTGCCCGCCAAACAAGGCTTCGCGTGCGGTCGGCCGCATCAAGCGCTCGGTGGTGACCGGCTTGGAAATTCCCTTCGGAGAGGCGCTTGGGCTGGAAAGGGAATTGCAACAATTGCTGTTTACCAGCGAGGACGCCAAAGAAGGGTTGGCGGCCTATGTCGAAAAACGCGCCGCAAACTTCAAAGGGAAGTAAACTTCCCTGTGCGGTTGCCTGTGACGGTCGAAATCGAGTGGCGGACGAATGAAAACGCTTCCTGACTATCTTCGAAAAGGGATGAAGCTCGTGATCGTGGGCTGCAATCCCACGGAATCCTCGGTTCGCGCCGGGCACTATTATGCCGGACGCAACAATCAATTCTGGCCCACCTTGTTTGAAAGCGGTGTTGTTCCAGAGCCTTTCGATTATCCCGACGACCGGAGGATCATCGAATTCGGAATCGGCCTGACCGATCTGGTGAAGCGTCCGACCAAGGAGGCGGACGAATTGAAGCGCGAGGATTTTGCCGAGGGTCGCATTGTGCTCTCGCAGAAGCTGGGAGAATTCAGCCCGCTGGTGATTGCCTTCAACGGCAAGGCGACCTATGAGCAGTTCGCCCAGCGCAAATGCAAGTTTGGCTTGCAGAAAGAACTGCTTTACGGCGCGCAAATTTACGTACTGCCCGAAACCAACGCGCAGACTACCGGCGGCAAGGCCGACCGCTTGAAGCATTTTCGCGGCCTCGCTCGACTCGTGGAACAAGCTTCCAAGAGCAAAGAGGCGTACCGTGCTTGAACGGAGTGCCCCGTGACCCAGGCCAGTCATCCTGCTGCCGCCGCTTCGGCTCTTCTCGAATCGCGGGAAAGTTCCATTGTCACCTTGACGATGAATCGGCCGGATCGTCTGAACGCTCTGGATAAACACCTTTCGAACTCGCTGAATGAGGCTTTGACGCGCATCGCTGCTGACCACACCGTTCATGTCGTGATTCTTACCGGTGCGGGCCGCGCTTTTTGTGCGGGCGGTGATCTGGCCATGATCGGCAAAGGTCGCGCCTCGGGAGACGAGACCGAAGTCGCACCCATCCTGCGCTCGGGCATGCAGGCTGTTCTGAAGATGCGCACTATGCCCCAGCCGGTGATCGCCGCGGTCAATGGTCCTGCCGCCGGTGCAGGCATGAATCTCGCGCTTGCCGCGGACATTCGTATCGCCGTCGAAGAATCTGTGTTTGGGCAGAATTTCGCGAAGGTCGGTCTTTTCCCGGACTACGGTGGAACCTATTTTCTGCCGCAACTGGTCGGCCCTGCGAAAGCCGCTGAGCTTTTCTATCTCGGAGACATGATCGATGCCAAAACCGCCTTGCGGCTCGGCCTCGTGAATTATGTTTTCCCCGTGGATCGTTTCCCGGCGGAAATGCAGAGTCTGGCCGCGAAAATTGCGACCGGTCCGCAGGTAGCCATCCGCGCCGTGAAACAAGCGATTTTCGCTCAAGATGCCAGAGCTCTCAACGAAGCACTGGAACGCGAAGTCGAGCACCAGCTCAAGTGCTTTCATTCCCACGACTGTATGGAGGGGATTCGCGCTTTCCTCGAAAAGCGCCCGCCCAGTTTTCGAGCACATTAACCAGATTTTTTTACCTTGCTGTGCCGTGCGCCAGCTCCACGCGGCAGGAACACTTTCGCTTCCAGGAGGTTGTAGTATGCCGGCAACTCGCTTAACCACATTCGACGATTGGGTGGACTTATTCCGCGTTTGGCAAAAAGACATTGGCGTCGCTTACCCGGAGATTGCCAATTACCAGTTTGAGGCGAAGTTCGGTCCGACGCGTTCCAACGAAATTGAATTTGGCGCCTACAAGGGCCGGCCGAAATGGGAGCGGGTGATGCAGGTTCCGGATCAGCGCATGCGTGACGCGCTGTTGAACCTCATCGTCTATCAGGGCGACACGGAGTTTGCTTCCGTCGAGCAGCAGCGCCGCTTGTTCGAAACCGCTCCCAGCGAGCACGACCGTCAATCGCTTTGCCGCGTGGTGACCGAAGAAATGCGCCACGGCTGGCAGATGTGTTATCTGTTGATGAATCACTTCGGCTATAGCGGTCGCGTAGAGGCCCAGAAAATGCTCGAGCGCCGCGCCTTCGATCAAAAACGATTACTGGGCGCGTTCAATCAAGACGTCAACAACTGGTTGGACTTCTTCGTCTACACGGATTTCGTCGATCGCGACGGAAAATATCAACTCACTATGCTCAGCTTTTCCGGATTTGCTCCACTGGCGCAATCCATGATTCCCATGCTGAAGGAAGAATCCTTTCACCTCGGCACTGGCCAGGACGGCATCAAGCGCATCGTAAAAGCCGGCGTGATTCCCCAACAGATCATTCAGAAGTATGTGAACAAGTGGATCCCTGTAAGCCTGGATCTTTTCGGCGTCGATCGCTCCAGCTCCGCCCACTGGTTTTATGTGTGGGGCCTGAAAGGCCGCTACGACGAGCCCACCGCGCATGTGGAAGCGAACCTGGAACGCATGAACGAACACAGCCGGGAACTCTATCGCCAGGAATGTGTGATGCTGGTCGACATGATCAATAAGAACGTGCCGCCGGGCCAGGAAAAGCTCTATGTACCCGACGTGAAGTTCAATCGCAGCATTGGCGAATTCGCGCGTCAACCGTACAGCGTAACCGGCGAATTGCTTAGCGAAAAGGCCTACGAAGAACATCTCAAGGAAATGCTTCCGCAGCCGGAAGACCTGGCCTTGGTGAACGAAATCCAGTTGCTGGAAAAACAGTGGATCTCCGCCAAGGGTTCGATTCAGTAGGCGGCTGGAAATCACGGATAGCGCAAGCGAACATGGCAAGACGAACCGTAGGCAAGCTCGTTGGTCTCGTTCTTGGTTGTCTGGTGGTGGCTGCCATGCTCTTCATGATGTTCGCGATCTTGGGTGGCTTGTTCTCGGGCGAACAATAGAAACACACAATTCTAGAAGGGAGCGAAATGAACGAACTGGAAATTTTGCCACGCGACGTGAAGGAGCGGCTGGACCGAGGCGACAAATTGTTGCTCGTGGATGTGCGTGAGCCGCACGAATTTGCCATCTGCCACATTGCCGGGGCCGTGCTGATTCCCATGGGCACCATTCCCGCGAATCTGCAGAAGCTGGATACCGATGACGATGTGATCTGTTTCTGCCACCACGGAATGCGCAGCATGGACGTGGCTAATTGGCTGCGTGCCCAGGGTGTCAAGGGAGCGAAATCCATGGCGGGCGGCATTGATCGCTGGTCTATTGAAATCGATGCTAACGTCCCACGTTACTAGGTGCTTCGAATCGAGAGACAAAAATGCCTACTCCGAAAATTGTCTTCTATCAAAAACCGTCCTGCACCACCTGCCGCAAAGCAAAAGCGCTGTTGCAAGAGCTCAAGATCGAGTTCACCTCGCGCGACCTCGACAACGAGCGCCTCACTGAATCCGAGTTGGACAAACTCATTGGCACCCGCGACTACAAGAATTTTCTTAGTACGCGTAACGAGCTGTACCGCACACGCAACATGGCGGAACATCCGCCTACCCGCGCGGAAGCTCTAAAACTCATGTCCAAAACGCCAAATTTGATCCGCCGGCCTCTTCTTATCTCTGGATCGCAAATCATCATTGGCTTCGACGAAGCCGCTTATCGCCAACTGGCCAAATAACCAACGCACGACTCGGGGGAATTGCGTGGAAGTAAAGACCATCGCCGTAATTGGGGCGGGTACCATGGGGCGAGGCATTGCCTATGCGGCGGCGTTAGGCGGCTATCGCACCGTTCTCGAAGATGTGAACGATTCCGTTCTAGCGAGCGCTATGGCCTGGATTCATGACGCCTTCGAGGAAGGCCTGAAGCGCGGAAAAGTCCCCGCAGCGGACCACGACGCCGCAATTGCTCGCATTTCCACTGTGTGCTCCGTTGAAGACGCCATCCGCGATGCCGAGCTCCTCATTGAAGCGGTTCCCGAAGAATTGAAAATGAAACTCGAACTTTTCCACAAATTCGACAAACTCGCTAAGCCCAACGCTATTTTCGCCAGCAATACCTCCTCGCTTTCCATCAGCGAGTTCACCGGCGGCATGGCCGCGCGCGAACGCTGCATCGGAATGCATTTTTTCAATCCGGTGCCGAAGATGCGCCTGGTCGAAATTATTCGCACGCCGTACACCTCAGACGATGCTCTGGCGGTTTGCGCGGCCGTCGCGCATCGCATGCACAAGGAAACCGTCATCGTAAATGAAGCGCCCGGCTTCATCACTTCGCGCATCAACGCACTGATTGGCAATGAAGCCTTCGCCATGCTCGAAGCCGGAATCGCTTCGGCCGCGGATATCGACAAAGCCATCAAGTTGGGACTGAATCATCCAATGGGCCCGTTCGAGATGGTCGATCTCGTGGGACTCGATGTCCGGCTGAAGATCCTGGAATATTTGCATCAGACTCTCGGAGAAAAATATCGTCCGAATCCGCTGCTGCGCCAATACGTTCAGGAAGGTCGGTTGGGCCGAAAAAGTGGACGCGGCGTGTATGATTACACTCATCACGAGCCGCGCCACGGAAACTCCTAACCGGCCGGTCGGAAAGCGAACGATGGCACCACTCACTGAGCAGATACGCATTCAGCAGGGCGACATCACCGACATGGATGTCGACGCGATTGTCAACGCCGCGAACAACGACTTGATTCTTGGTGCCGGGGTCGCTGGCGCGATCGCCCGCAAGGGCGGAGAGTCCATTCAGAAGGAATGCTACGAGATCGGCAGCATCCCCGTGGGCTATGCCGTCATCACTGGTGGGGGAAAACTGAAAGCTCGATTCGTGATTCACGCGGCCAGCATGGGATTGGGCGATGTTCGAACGACCGCCAAATCCCTGCGCACTTCCACCGCGCATTCGCTCCGTTTAGCTGCCGAAAATAAATTGAAGACCATCGCCTTTCCTGCGGTTGGAACCGGCGTTTCCGGCTTTCCGATGGACGAATGTGCGCAAATCATGCTCGCCGAAGCTGCCCAGCACCTGAAGGGCAGCACTACTCTCGAAACTATTCATTTTGTGCTGTTCGACGAACGCGCACGAGATACTTTCCAGCGCGTTTGGAATCAATTGCAAAAAGACCTGGCGGCTGGAGCGGCTGGCGCGTGACTCCGCTGGCCACTCTTCTGGCTAGCCGCATCCGCCGGTTCGGTCCCATGACTTTCGCGGAATACATGCGCGAATGTCTTTATCATCCTTTACACGGTTACTACAGCCAGCCTGAATCGCGGCGTTTCGCCGACTATTACACCAGCGTCGACGTCCATCCGATTTTCGGCCGCTTGCTGGCTCGGCAGTTCGCGGAAATGTGGCAACAACTCGGCTGTCCCTCGCAGTTTCATCTCGTGGAAGCCGCCGCGGGCACTGGCCAGCTCGCCGGTCACGTCTTGGATTTTGCGGAACAGCAGCTGCCCGAGTTTTACCAGGCGCTGCGCTATGTTGCTGTCGAACGATCGCCCGCTCGTTGCGACCAACTGGCAGCTCACCTTGCCCGCCACATCGAACGCCAGCGCTGCCATGCTTCGATCGAAATGCCCGCCAGGATTCCTGCCGGCTGCATCTTCTCGAATGAGCTTGTGGACGCCTTGCCCGTTCATCGCGTGATGCAGCGGGGCCAGTCGCTGCGAGAAATTTGTGTGACACAAGAGGGTGAAACGTTTTCAGAAACCGAAGCGCCACTCTCGACCTGCGCCATTTCCGAGTATTTTGCAGCGCTGGGTGTTCATCTCGCGGACGGCCAGCAAGCGGAAGCCGGACTCGAAGCTTGCGATTGGATCACCGAGGTCGGCCGGCGGCTGGATTGCGGATTTGTGCTTACCATTGACTACGGCCACGAAGCGGCGCGCTTGTTCGACACGCACCACATGGCGGGTACCGTGCTTGCCTACGCCAATCATCGCGTGAATGAGGACCTGTATGCTGCTCCGGGTCAGCAGGATTTGACGGCCCATGTGAATTTCACGGCGTTGCGCCTGTGGGGCGAGCGCGCAGGCCTCTCTACACTGGGACTGGTCTCGCAAACAGCGTTTCTGCTGGCACTTGGCCAAGGAAACGAATTCGCGGATCTCTACGACGACGGCATGGGCGAAACGGAGCGCGTGCGCGCCCGCCTCCAACTGAAAACGCTGATCTATCCCGAAGGCATGGGCGAACGTTTTCAGATCATCGTCCAGCAAAAAGGAACGGAACCAGCCAAGCTAGCTGGCCTCGCCGCATTCTAGCTCTCCTCTTTGCCCCCCAGGAATCGGCCTATCCATTACCGTACCGTGCCCCTTTCTGAGATAATTTTCCCCATGAAAACAATCCTCCGTTTGTTCGCTTCCATCGTTCTGACGATTCTGCCCGCCGTCGCCCCGCCTTCCGCGCGGCCTCAGACGCAAGCACCACCCGCTGCCAAGCCCAAGCCGTTGCAAGTGCCTGAACTGAAGTTTCAGCGCTTCAAGCTCGACAACGGTTTAGATGTCATCCTTTCGGAAGATCACCGGCTTCCCTTAGTCGCGGTCGATATTTGGTATCACGTGGGTGCTGCGAACGAGACCGCCGGCCGCACCGGTTTTGCGCATCTTTTCGAGCACATGATGTTCGAAGGCTCCAAGCACGTGCCGGGCAGTTCACACGCTCATTATCTAGAATCCGCGGGCGCCTCCGACTTCAACGGCACGACCAGCTTTGACCGGACCAACTATTACGAAACGCTGCCCTCGAATCAGCTCGAGCTGGCGCTCTGGCTGGAATCGGACCGCATGGGATATCTACCGGACAAGCTGGATCAGGCGAATCTGTCGAATCAGCAGGACGTGGTGCGTAACTCGAGCGCCGCCAGAGCTACGAAAATGCGCCGTACGGCATCGCGCAGGAAGCGGTGTTCCACGAGCTTTTCCCCAAAAACCACCCGTACTATCCGATGGTTATCGGCTCGCATGCGGACATTCAGGCCGCGAAGCTGGAAGACGTACGGAATTTTTTCAAGCTGTACTACGCGCCGAACAACGCCAGCTTGGTGATCGTTGGGGATATCGATCCTGCCAAAACCAAACAATTGGTCGAGAAATATTTCGGGCCGCTGAAGCCTGGTCCGGAAGTGCCACGCGTGCAAGTGGTCACCCCGCCGATTACCGCCGGGCGCCGCACTGTGGTTCAAGATAGCGTGCAACTTCCCCGGGTTTATCTTGCTTGGCTCACTTCGCCGATTTTCAAACCCGGCGACGCGGAAGCCGACATCACTGCCACCGCGTTAGGAGGAGGGAAATCCAGCCGTCTTTACAAGAAGCTGGTGTACGAGAAACAGGTGGCTTTGGACGTGGAGGCTACCCAGCAATCGCTAACATTGGATTCCGTTTTTCAAATTCAAGCGACCGCGCGGCCCGGCGTGAAGCCGGAGGATTTAGAGAGAGCTATCAACGAGGAATTGGAGGCATTTCGTGCCTCTGGTCCCACGCCCGAGGAAATGCAGCGCGCAAGAAACGGAATCGAAACACGCACGATTTCCGGCTTGGAAATTTTGAACGGTGTTGCTGATCTCTTGAATAGCTACAATCACTATCTGGGTACGCCGGACTTTCTCGCCGCGGACATTGCGCGCTATGAAAACGCCACCCGGGAATCCGTGCAACTCTTTGCGAAGAGTCAGCTGAATTCAAGCCAAAGCGTCGTGGTTTATGCGGTTCCCGGCAAGCAGGATCTTGGTCCGGATGTTCCTACGCCGAAAGCCGAAGCGAAGGGCGGCGCGCGATCCGGTGGCGAATCCGTGAACGCGGATGCCGCCTGGCGCGAGAAACCGCCGGCCGCTGGACCATCGGTCGCCCTGCATCTTCCCATGCCCGAACAATTCAAATTGTCCAATGGTCTGACGGTTCTCTACAGCGATCGCCCCGGCCTGCCGCTGATGGCCGCCAGCCTGGTCTTCCGCCGTGGTAGCGGCGCGAATCCAATTGATCAGCCGGGTTTGGCCAGTTTCACGGCACGCATGCTGCAACAAGGAAGCACCACGCGGTCCGCTCTACAGATTGCCGATCGCGCCGCGGATCTAGGCACGACGATCGAGTCCCGTGCCTCGCTGGACTCTTCGCGAATCGGCACGGAAGCCTTAACGCGGAATTTTCCTGAAATCCTGGAATTGCTGGCGAACGTTGTCCGGCACCCTGAGTTTCCACCAAAGGAGATCGATCGCGTGCGGTCCGAGCGCCTGGCCTCCTTGGTGCAAGAACAAGACGAGCCGTTCTCGGTAGCTTCGCGAGTAGCCTCCGCTGCGCTGTACGGGCCGAAGTATACCTATGGTTACCCGGACATAGGAACTTCGGACTCTCTAAAGGCAGTCAGCCGCGAAGCGCTTTTAAAATTCTGGCAGCTAAACTATTTGCCCAGTAACGCGGCTCTCATCGTCACCGGCAACATGAAACTGGCCGATCTGAAACCGCTATTGGAGAAAGAATTCGGCGCATGGAAAGGCGAAAACGCTCCCGCACTGAATATGGGGACCCCCGACCCATCGGCGGCCAAGGTAATCCTGGTCGATCGCCCCGGCGCACCACAGACCACGCTCCTGTTTTTCTCGCTTGGTCCGGCGCGTTCCACTCCGGATTATCCACGACTGGAAGTCATGAACGCCGACTTAGGTGGACTCTTCTCGAGCCGCATCAACATGAATTTGCGCGAAGAGCACGGCTACACGTACGGTGCTGGCTCTTTCTTCGCCTACCACGTTGCTCCAGGCCCGTTCATGGTCTACTCCGATGTGCGCACCGACGTCACCGCTCCAGCCACCACCGAGGTGTTCAAGGAGTTGCGCCGCATGCGCGATACGGCCATGACCCCTGAGGAACTCAAGTCCGCGAAGGATTCCATTGCGCAAGCGTTGCCGGCTCGCTTCGAACATGCTGCGGAAACCGTCGGCACCTTTGCGGAACTTTATGTGTACGGCCTGCCTTTGGATTATTTCTCGCAACTCCCCGACCGGCTGTACGCCGTCACCGCGGAACAGGCCCAGGCGGCGGCTCAGAAGTATATCCAGCTAGACAAGATCACCGTTCTTGCCGTGGGCGATCGGGCAAAAATCGAGCCGGGCCTGAAGGAATTAAATCTGGGCAAAATGGAGATTCGCGATCCGGAAGGGAAGCAACTTCCCTAGCGCGGACCTGGTATCTTGGCTGCTCTTGTCAATTTTCTTGCAGTTTCTTGAGCATCGCCACGGCGTTGCTATTTTTCGGATCCAGTTCCAGTGACTTCTTGTAACTTTGCACGGCCAGATCTTTATCTTCATTTTTCATGTAGGCCTCGCCGAGGCTGTCGTAAGCGTTCGAGGATTGCGGATGCAGTTCCACGTTGAGCTGGAAGATCCGGATGGCGTCAGGTAACTTCTTTGACCAAAACAGTTGATAGCCCGTGGAGTTGATCGAATTCTCGGAAATGTCTCCGCGCATCAAGGCCGGCCGAAATTCGCCGACGGCCGCCGCCGCTCCCTTCTCCCGAGCGACTTTGGCGAATAGCGTGGACGGAGAATCGTAGCGGTCATATCTGATCCACTGCAACGCTGGTTGATCGCCGCCGAGGGCGACACTCACTAAATCCGGCACGATCGATAATCCGTTTTCTCCATCCAAAAACACCACGACGCCAATCCTCTGTTTCGGGTACGCCACCACGTAGCACTTGAACTGGCCGTTGTCGCCCCAGTGCCACAGCGATTCGCCCTGTGCTGTCTCTTGAATCCCCATGCCCAGGCCCCAAAACACATTTTTGGAAAGTTCTTTTGGAGCGCGCTCCGTGCAGTTCGTGCACTCTGGATTAACCGCAATTTGCGGCTTCTCCATTTCGCGAAGTGTCTCCCGCTTTAGTCCCGTTCCGTTGAGCAGCGCTTCCACGAACAGCGCGTAATCGCCTGCCGTTGTATGCAGACTCGAGGCCGCGTTTGCTTCCTTTGGTTTGAACTTTTCTCCGGGCAGGCCGGCAGCATCATGTGGCGTTGCGGTGCGCGGGTCAAAATCCGGCCGCCAGACGTAACCGCTGCTGGCCATCCCCAATGGTCGGAACACTGCCTCAGTCATGTACTCGTTCAGCGGTTTCCCGGTGATCTGCTCGACCACCTTTTGCAGATAAACGAATCCTTCCCCCGAATAGCTGAAGCGCTCGCCGGGCGTAAAGTGAATCGTCAAATTATGGTCATCGCCGCGCCAGTTCGGAAAACCCGTCCGGTGACTGAGCACGACGCGTGCCGTAATTTTCTCGAGACGGGGATCCCCTTCGATATAGGGCTTCGGCAGATACTTGGAAAGTGGCGCGTCCAGGTCCAACTTGCCCGCGTCGACCAGTTTGAGCACGCCGTATGCGAAGACCGGCTTGCTCAACGACGCCGCTTCGAAAATCGTTTCGTCGACAACGGGCTGTCCCGTCTTGGCATCCCGTACGCCAAACCCATGCGACCAATATGTTTTACCGCCGCGTATCAGGGTGATCGAGAGTCCTGGCACCGTGCCCGCTTTCAACAGTTCGGGCACGCGTTGCTCTATCGCGGTAATCGTCGCTTGATCGGGTTTCCGAAGAGGCGCAGTTCCACTACTGGCAGGAGTATCGGCCTGCGTGCCGCCCGGAGCCAAGACCGCGGCCAGTGCCATCGTCGAGAAAAGTCGCATTCTCCATGGATTCATGGTCACCTTTATAAGACGAACAACGGACACTTAAGTTACTGAGGCACACCCACACTCCGGCGCGGTCATAGACTATTACGCGAGAAGCTCAGGATTTGTTCCAAAGGTTAGTAAAGAAGGGCAGAAGGGTGCGCTGGGCCCACCGAGGAGCGGTTACGGGCTCGGTTTCTTCAGCACCGGCCGGTCTCCAGTGCTTGGAGGAGGAATGTCCGCAGATTTGCCACCGGGCTTCGCCGCATCGGGATTGCCCCCCGTGGCGGGGCTGCTGATCGCCACGGTGGCCCCTTCGGTGTAGGGCTTCTTGATCAACGCTTCCACATATTGCTGGGCGCTTCCGGTATTGTCGTTCGTTTGCCGCGCCTTGTCGTACTCGTGCAGCGCGCGTTCCCGCTGGCCCAGCAAATCGAAAATCTTGCCCAGGTAAATGTGGCTCCAAACTTCCGTCCACTTCTCCGATGGTTCCGGCACGGTTGCCAGCGCCTCCCGGAACGCGTTCGCGGAAGCCTGATAATTCTTTTGGTAGAAAAACGCTTCGCCCATCCGGAAATTCGCCAACGAGCGATTGGGCTGGATGCTCAGCGCCTTCTGGTATTGTTGAACCGCGTCATAGTATTTCCCGACCTCCGCCAACTCTTCGCCGCGAGCAATGGCCGCACGCGCGCGCAGGTTGGGCGTGCTCTTCAACACCAGGTTATTGGGGTCGATGTGGATCCCGCCTGGTTTCGGCCGGCCAAAAGTTTCCACCACGAAATCGGAATCGGTGCCGACCACTTGCAGCATCTTGGTCTCTGGATTTCCTTCGGTGTCGATGCGAATCTGCATCGGCGAGCTGAACGTATCGATCGGTTGCTTTACCTTGCCCAAAATGCGGAATCCCTTGCGGGTACGGTAGACCACATATTCCAGAGTGAATTCAGGAATTCCCGTGGAATTCAACCACTGCGCGAAAAAGCCTTGTAAATTAGGCGGATCGGTTCCTGCCTTTGCGCTCGCGTTCGCTTCCGCCACCGCCATGTTCTCGAAATCGGCGATGGTCGCGGTTTTGCCCTGGTATTTCGCGTAGAACTTGTGCAGCAGAGATTTGAACGCCGTATCTCCCATCTGCGCTCGCAGCATGTGAAATAACATCGCCCCTTTGTTCATCACCACAGAGCGATACTCAGCGGAATACAGTGGCAACCGGGCGGACTGCGCCACCGGCGCCGAATTGTCATACATCAGAGCGCCTACCGCGAACTCATCGATGGCCCGCAACCCCGCTTCTTTCCCAATGGCTTGTTCGGCGTACAACTCCTCCGAATAACGCGCCAACCCATCGCTGATCCACATGTCTGCGGTGCTGGCTGGCAACACCTGGATTCCCCACCATTGCGCCGCCACCAACTGGCTCAGCGTACGGTCGCTCGTCTTCGGATCCCAAATGCGGTGCGACAGCATCACCACGCCTGGCGCGGCAAAATCCCGCAACGTTCCATCCGGTAACTGGACCACCGTCAGATCCGGCTCCGGTAACTCGCCGAACATGTCGGAGAAAATCACTTCTTGGTGCGCAACCTCGTTGGCAAACTCCTGTGCTTTTCCAGACTGGGCCGGCGGCGCGTATACCTCCACATTAATCCCTTCGGCCTGCTTGGGATTCAACTGCAACGGCCCGAACACGAACGAGCCGTATGGTTCCGGCTTCTCGCCTCGAAACACGTACATCAACCGCTTGCCCTCCGCCGGCGAGCGCATCGGCATGGGTTGCGGCGCTTCGGCTTTTCCGGTTCCTACCGCCACCACGCTTTCCGGAACGTTCAGCCGGAACGTGGCGCTGTAGCGGTTCGCGGGGAAGTCCGTCAACGGAAACCAGCGCGCGGGAAGCAGCAGGTACGACCAGTCCTTATTGACGGACGCCACTCGCGTGTTGGGCACCGGGCTGTTCTCTTCATTCGCCAGCAGTCCTCCGTACGTGAAGGTCAGCGTGACCGCTTGCCCCACCGGCACCGGTGCAGGCAGGGTAATCAGCAAATACAGCGGATTTTGCGGCTCGCGTTCGAACGGCAGAGTCTTACCGTCCGAGCCCTTCACATCCCGCACTTCCAGGTTTTCGTGCAGCTCTACCGTCACGGTTTGCGAGGCTTCCTGCGCCCGAAATTCCACTTTGGCTACGGCGTTGATGCCTTGCGCCACGGTGTCCACATACGCGGAAACCTCATATTTGTCAGCCAGAAAGCTCGGCACCACGTGCGTCGGCGCCGCTGCCACTTGCGTCTGTTGCCCTGGCGTTTGGGCCGCTACCACGCCGTTTGCAAACAAAAACACCATGGCCAATGCGCGGAAGGCCCCAGTCCACTGGCGAAGGATCATCGATGTCCTTTCAAGTTTGTTCATCACAGGCAAGCCTTATATAGGATAACAAGGGGCTAAGAAGCGTTGCCAGCGCCTCTCCCCAATAATGCGGCTATGGAATCGGCGGCCCGCTCCGCCGCCCCCGGGGGCCCCAGTCGTCTTCGGACCTCCGCCAATCCCGCTCTCATCGTTGTGCGAGAGTTGGGATCCTGCAAAAGCTGTAGAGTAGCGGCGGCCACCCGCTCCGGCGTAAAGTCGTCTTGAACCAGTTCCGGCACTATTTTCTTCTCCGCGATCAGATTCACCATCGCGAAGTGCGGTGTGCGCACCAACGGCTTGGCCAACGTGGCCGTCAGGGGAGATACGCGATAAACCACTACCATGGGCGCGTCGAGCAGCGCCGCCTCCACCGTGGCTGTTCCGCTCGAGACGATTGCCGCGTCAGCGGCCGCCAATGCGTCGTAAGTTTCCCCCTCGACCACGCACACCTTCACGGATGACGGCCACCCTGCTTTTAACATGCCCACATCACGCGGATGTGCCGCGGCCACCACAAATTGCGTGGGCATTTTGGCGTTAATACGCGCGCAAGCCTCTTGCAATACTGGCAGATGATGCGCCAACTCCGCGCTGCGGCTGCCCGGTAGCACTGTAACTAGGTGGCGCCCAGGTACAAGGTCGTGCGCTTCGCAAAACTGTTTGCGGTCCTTGGTGGGTTGGACGGCTCCCACCAGTGGATGACCGATGAACTCTGTCGGAACCCCCGCATTACCGAAGAAGTCCTTCTCGAATGGAAAAATGCACAACGCCTTTTCAAATCGCCGCCGAATCAGATTTACCCGCCATGGCCGCCAAGCCCAGAATTGCGGGCAAATGTAATACACGTTGCGAACCCCTTTGGGCTGGAGCTTTCTCGCCAGGCGCAGATGGAATCCCGGGAAGTCGGTCAGGATCGCCAGTGCTGGCTTGCGTTTCTCTGCTTCCGCGACAATGCGATCCATGGCCTTCAACAGCGACGGCAGGTGCTTCAAAATCTCCGTGATGCCGACCACCGCTACCTCTTCATAGTTTGTGATTATTTCTACGCCCGCGGCCTGCATGTGCGACCCGCCCATGCCGAAAAGTTGCACATCCAGCCGGGCGTGCAGCGCAGTCGCGAGTTGTGCGGCGTACATGTCTCCGGACGCTTCACCGGCGGAGAGGAGTAGAGGAATCGGTGGCATCGAAGATTCGATCGGCTAATCGGTTGCTGGCAACGGAGCCGGCAACGCGGGTGAGCCCGCCGCCGGAAGGACGCCATTGCCGTTGTGCAATTCCTGCTCTTTGTATTGCAGTTGGTACAGCCGGAAATAAATGCCCCGTTGCGCCAGCAATTCCTGATGCGCCCCTTGTTCGCGCAGGCGGCCCTTGTGAAACACTAGGATGCGGTCGGCATGTTGAATGGTGCTGAGCCGGTGCGCGATGACCATCGCGGTGCGGCCCGAGAGCAGTCGTCCCAACGCTTCGCGAATCTGCAGTTCCGTTTTTGTATCTACGCTCGACGTGGCTTCGTCGAGAATCAGGAATCGTGGATTGTGCGCCAACGCTCGCGCGAAACTGATCAGTTGCCTCTGTCCCACCGACAGCGTGGAACCGCGTTCGTTCACTTCCGTACCTACGCCCTCAGGTAATGACCGGACGTAGTCGCCAAGGCCGACTTCATCCAAGGCTCGCTCGACGTCGTACCGTGTGATTCCGGGCGTACCCAAGCGCACATTGGTCTCGATGGTTCCGGAAAACAAAAACGGGTCCTGCAACACAATTCCGAATTGCTTCCGCAATTCCTGCAGATCCAGCAGCCGGATATTGATCCCGTCCAGCAGAATCTGCCCGCGTTGAATATCGTAAAAGCGTAACAGCAGGGAAATGAGCGTGGTTTTCCCGGCGCCCGTATGTCCCACGATCGCGAACGTCTGTCCGGCGGAAATGCGGAAAGAGACGTCGCGGAGCACCCAGTCTTCATCGGCAGGCTCTGCGACGTCTTTGTAGCTGAACCACACGTTGCGAAATTCGATTTCGCCCCGGGGAGACACCAGTGTCTGCGCGTCAGGGTTGGAGTCGATGGTGATGGGCTCGTCCAGTAATTTGAAAATGCGTTCGGACGCGGCCATGGCCGATTGCAAAATATTGAATTTCTCACTCAAGTCCTGAATCGGCCGGAAAAAGCGCTGCGCGTACATCGTAAAAGCCGTCAAGATGCCCAACGTCAGGCCACCATGCAGGATGCGGCTGCCGCCCGCCCAATAGATCAGCGCAATGGTAGCGAAGCTCAAAAATTCCACGGCCGGATAGAACAGCGCATAGGCCAGAATCGCGTCCCGCCACGCCAGCATGTTGTCTTTGTTGCGCCGCGCGAATTCCTCGCGCGCCTTACGTTCGCGGTTGAATAACTGCACCACGCTCATTCCCGAAATATATTCCTGCAAAAATGCATTAATCCGGGCAATCGCTGTGCGGATCTTGCGATTTGCATCGCGCACGTACTTGCGGAAAACCAGGGTCACCACGAAGATCAACGGCAATACGGCGAGTGCATCGAGTGCCAACCTGGCGTCGATGGTAAACAGCAGAATGGCCATCACCGCCAGTAGGAAAAAATCATTGATCATCGTCACCACGCCGGCCGCGAACAGGTCGTTCAACGCGTCCACGTCCGTCGTGACGCGCGTCATCAGCCGGCCCACGGGATTCCGGTCGAAATAGCTCATCGGCAGTCGCTGCAGACGCCCGAAGATTTCCGTGCGCATGTCGTACATGGTCTGCTGGCCGACGCGCTGCATAATTCGAATCTGGATATACTGCGCCAGAAAATCGAAGGCCAACACCAGCAGGTAAATCACGCTGATCAGCACCAAACCGTGTTTTGCCTGGATGATCGTAATGCTGCCCGCCTGGCCGGGATCCAGGTATTTATCGATCGCTTTTCCGAATAGCGCGGGGGGTGCAAGCTCCAGCGGTGTAACGATGGCAACTAACGACAAAGCGATAGCAACCCGCCATCTGTACGGCGCCATGTATCGCAGCAACCGCTTCATCAGGTGCGAATCGTACGCCTTACCGAGTGCCTCTTCTTCGTGCATCGTGCTCATGCTCGCTCGAGCTCTTCTTCCAGCAACTGCTTCTGATACAGGTCTGCGTAATATCCGCCGCGTTCCAGCAGTTCCTCATGCGTGCCGGATTCGATGATCGCGCCGTCTTTCACAACCACGATCTGGTCCGCGTCCCGTACCGTCGAGGTGCGGTGTGCGATCAGAATCGTGGTTCGGTCACGCATCACGCCGCGCAGCCGTTCCAGAATTCTTTCTTCCGTCTGGGTGTCCACGGCGGAAAGGGAATCGTCGAGGATCAGAATCCGTGGGTCGCGAATCACCGCGCGCGCGATCGCCGACCGTTGTTTTTGTCCACCGGACAACGTGATGCCGCGCTCGCCCACCATGGTCTGGTAGCCCTTCGCGAAGGCCTCTATATCTGGATGCAAATTGGCAATTTGCGCTGCTTCCAGGATCTCCGGTTCGCCGTGCTGCTCCAATCCAAAGGCAATGTTCTCCCCAACGGTCTCGCTGAACAGGTAGGTGTCTTGCGGCACATAACCAATGGCGCGCCGCAATGTTTCCAGCGGCCATTCGCGTATCGGGCGGCCATCAATCAGGATCTCGCCCTCCGGTGCTTCCCACAGGCGCGCAATCAACGCTGCCAATGTGGTCTTGCCGCTTCCCGTCGGCCCGACAATGGCCACCGTACTGCCCGGAGCGATCTTCAAATTTATATTTCTTAGTACGGGTCGCGCTTCAGCGCCGTGGCCATTCGTGTTGCTGCTGCCGTTTCCTGAAATAGCCGTAGGGTAGGTGAACGTCAAATTGCGAAATTCGATTTCGCCTTCCACGCGTGTGCCTGCAGGCACTTTTGCATAGCGATCATCGATCTGCGGCTTCGCGGTCAGAATGTAATTCAGTCGTCCCATCGACGCGGCTCCGCGCTGAAAAATGTTGGTCACCCAACCGAGGGCGATCATCGGCCACACCAGAAAACCCAGATAGGTGTTAAATGTAATCAGCGAACCGAGCGACATTTGCCCGTTCAGGAATCGATAGCCACCCTGCCACAAGACGATCAGAAACGTTGTTCCGATCATCGCCTGCAGCGAAGGCATAAACATGGCCCATGTGCGAATCAACAGCACGTTCTTGGCGACGTAGTCGCGATTAGGCTCGTCGAATCCCTTCACTTCCGCGGCCTCTTGCGCATAGGCGCGGATCACCCGCACGCCGGAAAGGTTTTCCTGAACCTTGGCGGAAAGCGTCGCCAGGGCCGCCTGAATCGTCTCGTAAAGCTCGTGGATCACTTTGCCAAAATACCAAACGGCAATCGCTACCACAGGCACGGGTAGCAGAACCCACAGCGTCAGAGAGCGAGACAGCACCACCATCACCGAAATCGAAAGCACCATGGTCACAATGGTGGTGCCGCTGTACATAATCCCCGGGCCCAGAACCATACGCACGGAATTCAGGTCGTTGGTCGCGCGCGACATCAATTCGCCGGTACGGTTGCGCACGTAAAATTCTGGCTCCATCACCAGCAGGCGGTCCAGTAGATCATTGCGAATATCAAATTCGATGTCGCGCGAAATACCAATCAGCACCCAGCGCGTGGCGAAAGACATCAAGCCCTTCAAGGCGATGCATAGGATCAATATCAAACAGTAGATGCCCAACGTCCGGGTGCTGTGCGGCTCGTAATAAGGCACTAGATTCGACAGCCAATTCAGTGGCGCAACATCTGCGGCCCCGTGCATCGCCCGTTCGAAGGGACGTTGGCTGCCCGCTAACGTGTCGGTAATGATCCCCGTCGCCAGCGGAACAACGCTGCCAACGAAACCCATCAGCGCCAGGGTCAACAGTCCGAAAGCGATCGCGCCCTTATACCGTCCCAGATACGGCAGCAGCCCGCGCAAGTTCTTCCCCGCCGACAGCTTCGGGGCCTTCTTCGACGGTTTCTCGTCTGGCCGTGTTGTGGCCGTCGCCGTCATCGCAGCGCGGACCTCGCGTTCCCAAGCGAAGGGGATTCGTTCAGGAAATGTTGGTAGGAAAGATCCATGGATTGGTAACGCTTCGTTGCCGGATTCCACTTCACCGCGATCGGCAGAGTTTTTTCCGCAGTGCCTTTGCTCACTGGAGTGAAATACAGCGACATGCCTTTTTCCGGGCTGTTTTCGTACTGTAATTTCCAGCCGGTCACCGCTTGCAAAGGCGTCAAGGCCAGATACCCTTTCTGGTTCTTCAGATACTCATCCGCGCGAAACAATTCCGTCCACTTTCCGTTTTCGTTCTCGGCGATCACCGCGCGCGTCACCACCGTGCCCGCTACTGTGCTTTTGGGCGTATTGGGTACGACGTTGGCCGCCAGCATTTGTTTCGTTCCGGTCTTGGCTAAATCGCCATACAGCAGCACTTGCGCGTCGCTGCCCAGTAGGCTCGCGGCAGCGTCTTGAACCTCCTGCGGGATTGCCGGTTCCGCTGGTTTCGAGTCAGCGGCGGGTACAGGCTTTGCAGGCTCGGAACCACATCCAGCGAAAACCGTGGGTGCAGCGAGCATTACCACTACGCACCATAGCCGGGCCGGCGCATTTTTGCGCATCGACAGCAAATTGAGGGAGCGAGTCATCCAGGTCCTTTCCAATATAGATGCGCGGGACTGCGGGTCGTGTACCAGGGCAAACACCGGTCTTTCCTCTGCGTTACAGGCTGGGCGCCGCCAACGTGATCTCCACCACTCGGCCTGGTTGCCCTTCCTTTTCCCGCGTGCACAGCACTTCCATTACCTGCGGTACCTCCGGTCCGGCCCAGTCAAACGCGTAATACCATAATTCTAATGGCTGGCCGTCCCGCGTGCTAGGGCTCTTCGAATCCGCCGGACCATAGAGCTGCACCAGCTTTTCTGTTGAGTCATGAACCCTCAAACCTAGCCCTGTTTTCCAACTCGATAGGGCGGGCGAAGCTTCGCAATGGGTCGATTCGAATTCGGGCAGCCAAGTTACGCGAATGACCTGTACTTTCTTCTCGTTGTCATAGTCAAGCGTCAGCCTTTCGTGGCGGCATTTGTCCGTCCAGGAAAATTGTGAATCAACCGCTGGGGAGGAGGCATCGGCTTTCTTGTACAAAGCTGCTGCTCGCGCCAGAGTATCTCGGCCCGGCCGCAGCCCAGCTAACAGAAACTCGTTTGCACGGTGTACCACGGCCTTCTTCGTGACAGGCTTAGACGACTGCGCAGCCGCCACGGCGGCTACAATGAAGATCCCGCAAACCACCCGCGTCCCTTCCTTCGTCAGGGCATGCAAAAGGCGGCTGCTACATCGAACAGCCAAATCACTATCGCTGCGCCAGGATCGCATCCAGCCGAGCCTCAAAATTGTCTTCTCCCTCGCTCCACAATTCGCTGCGGTCTACCGGCAGCGCGGCTTCCACTGCTTCTACCCAACCGAATAGTTTTTGGATGTTTTCCCGCGTCTTCTGTTGATACAGCTTCAGATTCTCTGACGTCGTCATCCAATTGCGGAAGGTTTTCTCGATGGGGTGATCGGAACTGTCGAAAGGATTTTTCGCCGCGCCCGGAGCCAGCAGCCCCGCATGTCCGGTAAAGAAATGCTCGAAGCCGAGATCCGCATTGAAATGCCCGTCCGTGGCGGCCGCGCCACCGTCATAGGCTGTACCCTGGCACGTCAGCACCAGCGGTTGTGGCGCCAGTTTCCACGTCAGCGTTTCCATGTCAAAGGTCCACAGTTCCCATTGCGCTTGGACGATATAAGCTGTGTCCTCTTCAATATGTTGCGCCGCCAACGCCGCAATTTCGGCCGGTCCGAACGTGGCTTCTTTCAAGTCCCATTCGTCAATCGGGACTTCCGTGGCATCGATCGCCTGAACCGTCAGTTGGCGGAAATTTCCCTTGCCCTCCAGAAGCGGGGCAGTGGTCAGGAATCGCGCAAATTCCGCGATCATGCTCTGCGTGGAAAAGTCGCGCGTCCAGACGCGCATGTAAGCCCGATTCGCCATAATTGGACCTCAGCAGTATACAGGCGAGGCGGCCTTGTCCACTAACCCCAATGCTTTCTCTTGTGGAGCGCTGCTGCTGTTTCGTGGTGCCGGCGTTACGGCTTGGGAGGAGCCGGCTTGTCGAAGCCCAAGGCGATTTGCTGCAAGCGTTCGCGCAGCGTATCGCCGAATTTCGTAAATACCTCGGAAGTCGCTTCGCGCAATCGTTCTTCCGCGGTTGCGGCGATTCTATTGATCACGTCGCGCGATTGATGGTCGAGTGTCGCCACGGTCGCCACCATCCAGGAATTCGAAATGTTTTCCAGCCGCGCGCGGTATTGTTCGGCGCCCTCATTGCTGAGTTTGCCCATCGTGCTCTGCATCTCGCTCATATTCGCTTCGTTCATCTTCTTCCATGAATCCCACAACGCCGAAAAACCTGCCTCCACTTTTTCGCGCGCGTCGGTAACTCCTCGACCGACGGCATCGTTCATTTCGCCCTGGAAGCGCCGCAAAAATTCCTCCTGCTGCGACGTCAATTTGTTGCTGAACTCCACGCGCGCGCTGTCCAGGCGTTCGCGCGATTCTTCCAGTGACCGATTCGTCAGTTCCGAAAACCCTTCCAATTCCTGGCGCGCGTTACGTTGGATTTCGTCCGTAAACGCGGCGGTGGTAGTATCCGCAGCCTCGGCAAACAGCATGCGTACGCGTTCAAACGCTTCATGCACCGCTTCTTCCAGTTGTTGCCGCGTCTGGCCCACAAAGCTGCGGCTGGTGCTGTTCAATTCGTTGGCGAAGACTCCGGAAACTTCACCGGCTTTTTCCCGCAGTTGTTTCCCTGCATCGTCCAACAATTTCTCTGACAGATTTTGCAGTTGTGTCTGCGTTTTCTTTTCGTACCATTCGGCCGACTTATACAACTCTTCCACCGACTGGTGCTTCACGTCCGTGGCCTTGTTTTCCAATTCTTCTAGGTGGCGCGACGTGATCGCGTGCGACGATTCGTTTAGCACTTGTTCGATGCTGCCCAGATTCTCGCGAAAGCGCCCCAGCGATTCAGCGAACGCGTCATCGGCTGAATTGCGGATACGATCCTGCTGCATGGTCATCGCCGCATCCAGCAGCGAGCGTCCTCCCGCCAGGCGGTGAATCGCTTCATCTGTCTGCTGAATATGCGGTGCCACCAGCGATTGGATCTGCTGGTCAAATTTCGCCAGCGATTCGCTGTTCGCTGCCTCAAAACTGCTGCGAATCCGCGCGTGAATCTCTTCGAATAGCGTTTCCGAACGACGATGGAGCTCATTACGGTGCAGCGTCAGCACGTCATCCAGTTGCGCCTGGAATCCGCCGACTGCCTGTTGCTGGACCGTTTCAATACGAGCCGGGAGCTGTTCCAGTTTCTCGGCCGTCTCTCTCGCCTGTGCCAAAGATTCTTCCAGACGCTTTGCCTGGGCTTCTACGGATTCGTGGAACGCGCTGCTCTGCCTGGCGGTCTCTTCTTCCAGTTCCTTCCGCAGTCCTTGTCCGTGTGCTTTCAGTTTTTCTGCGGCTTTTTGCTCTGCGGTGTTGAGTCCTTGCTCCAGTTGCTCTTGCCAGCGCGATTGTGCTGTCTGCACTTCTTGTGTCAGGTGTTCCCGCAAGGCGTTCTGCGCCTCATTCTGAGCCGCGGCCGCCTGTTGCTGCATTTCCGTCACTGCGGCAGCCAGGGTCTCACGGTAAGAACCGGCGGTCTCTTCGCGTTGCCGTGCTACTTCCATGGCATTGTTGACCAAAGCTTCCAGTCGCGCGGCAACCTGGCTCTCTGCCATTTCCGCTTGCGTCCGCAGCTTCGCTGCTGCCTCATCGGCTTGCGCGCACAATGTCTGCAAAGCTTCTTGCGCGCTGGAAAGCTGTTTTTCGTGCTGGTCTCGTTGTGTCGCCCCTTCTCTTGCCAACTGCGCTGTCAATTGATGCGTCAGTTGCTCCAGTTGCGGTGCCAGCCACCGCGGCAAATCGGTCTTCAGTGCTTCTGCAGCCGCGGCCTGAGCCGTGCGTGCGCGCGTCTCGGCTTCTTCGTGAATCGTTCCCACCGCATGGGCCGTTTCTCTTGCTACATCTTCGCGGAACGTCGCGAATTTCTGTTCCCATTGCTCGAAAGCCATCCGCCGTTCCGCATTCACCGCTTGCACCGCCGATTCGTGCGCTGCCGCATTGATTTGTTGTCGTGCCTCAGCCAGTAATCGCGCCACCTGACGAGCCAGCTGCATCGACGCGTCAGTCGCGCTGGAAGGAGCGGGGAACACGCGAATGTTATCCGGCGTCGCCACCCCGGGCTCCACTTCCTCGATTGGCAAAGGTGTTCCAGCAGGAGTCGAGGGCAGCGGCGATCCCGTCAGGTCTGCAGGAGCTACCGCGTTCGGGAAAAATGGCGTTTCTTCAGGGAAGGGAAACCAGTCTTCGGGAGGAAAGCCAATGCCCCACACGTTTCCCGGTGCTTCCAGTTCCAAAGCCACCTGAAAGAGTTGCCGCACCGTGCGTGGCCGCTGGATCCATGCCACTTTTCCGCGCACTCGTCTGGGCGGCTGCCCGTGTTCGGCGTGTGGCACTTCCAGGTTGACCCACATGTTTTTCAGGACATAGTGCTTGGATTGGTAGCGGCACCCGTGGCAATTAATTATTAACGTCGACGTGCGCTCGGCGAACGGCCGCCCTAGCGCGTCTACGCCCGTGACCATTAACGGCACTGCTTGCACGATGCGCGTGCTTCGTCTCTTACGCAGTTCCGTACCTGCGTTCACAGCACCTTCGGTGGACATATCGGCACTCTCGTCTGCCAAGTCGGGGTCCTCGTCATCCTTCAGCATCGTCGCCGCACCTAGCTAGGTGGTCTTTCGGTTCTGCCTCTCTACACTTTCTTTAGAGGCGCGCCCTCAGGGTTCTGACCGCGATGTGTTCCGGTCAGGAACGACCACAGTTCCTTGGCGACCCACACTGGCCCAACCAGCAAATAAACTGGTCCTTGAAAAAACGCCGGTTTGTTTCCTTCGATCCTATGGCCCAGGAACAGGAGCGCCCAGCCGCCGATAAAGCAAGCCAGTCCTACTCTCCAATACAGCAGCACCAGAAGGATAATCCCCGCGAAAATAAGCGGGATTCCGATCCCGTGCAGCAGCTTGTTCCACCCCGAACTGTGTTCGTGGTCATACTGGCCCATGTAGTGCGCTAAACCCGGCAAAGCGCACCTCCTAATCCAGTCCTGCGGCGAACTGGCTACGATTGGCGGGGACTTCCACCGTGGAATCGGACTTTAACCTGAATCCTGGTTTTTGCCTAGAGAGACAATCATTCTGTACGTACTAGGCCATTTCTCCCACCAGTTCCCTAGTCCTTTCGTTGCAAAAAAGCCCCGGAAATCTGCTCCGGGGCCGTTCGTTCGCCGAACTTGCGCGGTTGCCCGCACAAAGATTGAGTTTTCTGCACATGGAGCGGCTCTGCTTATAGCTCGCGCCTTCCCTCCATTGCTTTCAGCATTGTTACCTCGTCCGCATACTCCAGGTCCGCGCCCACCGGTATCCCCACGCCAATTCTTGTCACGCGAACGCCCAACGGCTTCAACAATTTCGATAGGTAAACAGCGGTGGCCTCGCCCTCAGCCGTCGGATTCGTCGCCATGATGATTTCTTCTACCGCGCCGCCCTTCAAGCGCTCGATCAGGCTCTTGATATGCAGCTGATCCGGCCCGCGGCCTTGCAACGGCGAAAGGGATCCGCCCAAAACGTGATACATCCCGCTGTACGTGCGCGTCTTTTCGATCGCCAGAATATTGTGGGCTTCTTCCACAACGCAAATAGTGCGTTTGTTCCGCGTCGGACCCACGCAGTACAAGCACGGGTCGGAGTCCGTGATGTTGTGGCACGTCGAGCAGGTCCGGATCTTCTCTTTCGCGTCGCGAATGGCCTCCGCCAAACCCAGGGCGTCCTCGGCTGGTATTCGCAAGAGATGGAACGCCAACCGTTGCGCGGTTTTTTGTCCTATCCCAGGCAAGTGCTTCAACTCATCGATCAGTCGTTCCACAGGCGCGGCAAAATCGGGCATGTCCTCTGTGTAGCACAAGGCTACTCACGGAAGCAAACGACACAATTCCGCATCTGAGGAAATTAGTCTTCGATTAGGGAATGTTCAGAACGAACTTTTTGGGGCTGACGACTAAAATAATCCGGGGATTTTCAATCCCGACAGACCGGGGAGTCCACCGGCAAGGCTTTTCATTTGATTCGCTAATTCTTCATCCACCCGGCGCGCCGCTTCATTCACCGCCGCGCGAACCAGGTCCTGCAACATTTCCTGATCCTTGCTGGCAAATACATCTGGCTCGATTTTCACGTCTAGCACTTGCTTCTGCCCGTTCATTCTTACCGTAACCATGCCGCCGCCGGCGGACGCTTCCACGGCGACCGAATTTACCTGCCGCTGCAGGTCCTCCTGCACCTGCCGCAGCCGCGAGAGCATCTGTTGGAGAGCGCTGACTTCCATGTTCATTTCATGCCTCCCTTTGCTTCACTCGCCAGTGCGTCGCCGCACTTCGGAAATTCTTCCGCCAAATCTTTGCAACATCGACTTCACCATCGGATCGTTCTCAAACTGCGCTCGCATCTCCTGCGTGGTCGCTGTTCGTGATGCGTTCGCATCATTTGCCGCACCACTTTCAAGCTTAGCACACACGCGTACCGCTCGCCCCAGTACCTTGCTCGATGATGTACGGATCTTCTCCAGTGTTTCTCTCCCTTCGATCAATCCGGCGAATGCACTTTCCTCCGACGGAAAATAAATTCGTAATTCGCTGCCTTCCAGTTCCCAGCGCGACGAGTGCTCCAGCAATTCGCCGATAAATTTCTGCTGCGCCTGAATCGCCGTTTTAATTTCCACCACCTGCTCGACGCTCAAACCCGTCGCCGCTACTTCCGTTTTCGCAACTTCCTTTGTCGCTTCGATATTTTCTGCAATTTTTTTCGCGGGTGCTGCCGCCGCAGCGGATCCACTCGACCCGAACGCCGTCGCTGTTGCCGCGCTCTTGTAGGGACCGCCTTCTGCTTGCCCTGAGTTTCGAAGGGCTCGCCCTGACGAAGGAAGGGAGGCGGTCCGTTCTTGCCCTAACGAAGCAGAAAGTGATCCCGTCCGCTCCTCGCTCTTCGATTCACTTGCGTAGCGGCCGCCTTCTGAGGCGGGCGCCTTTTCATAACTCGATCGGAACGCCAACTCGGGTTCACCTTTCGTCGCTCCCGCTCCAACCGTTGCACCCCGCGAAGGAAACTGTGGTGCCGCCGCACTCGCAACCGCGCTTCGCGGCGCTGATCCTCCACCACTTTTTCCGCTGGCGCCATTTCCCAACTCCGTCAGCAATTCTTCCAACGGCGCCAGTCGCGACGCATTCACCAAGCGCAATAATCCCATCTCCAGATGTACACGGGGATCCATCTCGCGTCGCACTTCGTTGTCCGTCTGCAACAATATTTGGAAATAGCGCGTCAAATCCTCTTCCGTAAACAGCGCCGCGGCCTTTGCCAGTCCCGGCCTTTGTTCTGGCGTCGCGGCAATCAAATCCGAATCCGCACCGCACACACGCGCAATCAGCAAGTTCCTCATATGCCGGATCGCCTCGCGGCAGAAATGCTGTAGGTTCCGTCCTTCGCGTTGGAACCGGTGTACCAATCCCAGCGCGCGTTCCGCCGACTGTCCTGCGATTGCCTCCACCAATTCCTGTAATGCATCCTCGGGCACAACGCCGAGCAGTTCACGTACTTCCTTATCCTTAATATCGTCGCCGCAATACGCGCGCGCCTGTTCCAACAGAGAAAGCGCGTCACGCATGCTTCCTTCCGCCATGCGTGCAATTACGCTCAGCGCTCCGGTATCGATCTGCAGATTTTCTTTTTCCGCGATGTACTTCAACCGGTCGGTGATTTCCAGAAACGTCAGCGCGCGAAAATGAAAATGTTGTGAACGCGAGCGGATCGTGTCTTCCAGGTTTTCCGGCTCTGTCGTCGCCAGCACGAAGATCACCCGGTCCGGCGGTTCTTCCAGCGTTTTCAGCAACGCGTTCGACGCTTCACCGGTAAGCATGTGCGCTTCGTCCAGAATCACCACTTTGTGCCGCGCCGCTGCCGGAGCGTAACGCACCATCTCGCGCAATTCGCGAATCTGGTCGATACCGCGATTCGAAGCCGCGTCAATTTCAATTACGTCCAGCGAAGTTCCTGCGGCGATTTCTTTGCACGAATCGCACACGCCGCACGGTTCTGGCGTTGGCCCATGCACGCAGTTCAGCGCCTTCGCCAGAATGCGCGCCGCGGTGGTCTTTCCCACGCCGCGCGCCCCGGAAAAAATATACGCGTGCGCCACGCGATTGTTGCGAATCGCGTTCGCCAGCGTTTCCGTTACGTGTTGTTGTCCGACAAGGTCCGCAAAGGTTTGTGGACGCCACTTTCGCGCGATGACTTGATAGGCCATACGTGTCTTGCATTTTCGGCGCACGCAAAGGAAAAGTCAAAACAGTTTCAGTGTGGTGTGGATGATTACTGAAGAGATTGAGAACAGCTGAAGCTGGCTGAAGCTTTTCAATTCGAGGAACTTCGGAGTCTCCGCGGCACACTTGGCTTACCCGGTACCGTTGCTCCCTTCCGGGCCTGGCGGGGTTCGCGGGACCTCGTTGCACGGAGCCCGAAGTTCCACGTCTCGGCAGTCGCTCGCGTGCTCGACTGCAGACAAAAGTCTAACACACCGAAACGGCCCACTCCACATCGCACCCGCAAATCGAACCAGCCTTGCTCCCACGATCATAGCAACCCATAAGAATGTCATTCCGAGCGCAGCGAGGAACCTGCTTTTTCTTTCCCGCCGTCGCATCCATCTCCGCCTTATTCAACTGGACACATTTGCCAGTCGGCGTTGCTCTCGACTCTCGCCCTGTCCTAAACTAGCCAGCGGTTGGAGTTCCTCCCCAACCGCCTTGCCGCTGCCGCAACAGCGCAAGGTCCGCGCGCCAGCGCTCGGTCCCCATCGCCGGGGCCAACACCCCACGTCACGGGGAATCGCTGCACCTCTGTGCAAGCAGGAGGAAAGTTCATGAAAGTAGTTCTCTCGCTCATTCTCGCGTTGGTCCTCGTGTGTACGGCCACTCCGCTCACGTATGCGGAGCCAGTCCGCCAAGTTCTTCAAGGAACAGAAGTGCATCTCACACTTCTCACTCCCATTAGTTCGTCGCACTCTCGCGAAGGAGATCCGTTCGTCGCCATTCTGGCGCAGCCCATTGCCTTGGATAGCCGCATAATTCTTCCTGTCGGCACGCGCGTGAACGGCGTCATCGGCACGATTCAGAAGCCCAAGATGTTTTCTCTTTTCCGCGGTCAGGCATACATGAATCTGACCTTCAAAACCGTCGAAGTCGATAGCCGCCTGATCCCCGTGCAGATGAGCATCCTGGCGATCGGCGAGCCTCGTATCGATTCCTACAGCAAGCCCCGCAAGGATATGAAGATCACCGAAGGCGAAGTCCTGCAAGAAAAGCACGACTACAAGGGCGATGTCATCGGCATGGCGGTTGGCGGCGGTGGCGGTTCGCTCGTTGGATTAATCTTCAGCAATGTGGGACGCGGACTCGGCATCGGCTTCGCGGCCGGCGCGGTCTACGTAGTAGCCCGCAAGGGCAAGGAAGTTGACCTGCCCGCGAATAGCGGCATGCTCACGCGCATCGACAGCACCATCAATGTGCCATTCATCGCGGCAAGCAACGCTCCTGCAGACGCAACCAGCACCCCGCAATAGCCTGCGAACAATTTCGCCCTTCCACCGCTCGGCGCTCGTTCAGGCCGAGCGGTTCTTTTTCTATTCTTCCGTCATCCGACGGGGCGGCTTCTTGTCCTGCCTTTTCCGTGTAGGGGCGCAGCACTGCTGCGCCCCATGTCCGCAAGATCTCCACATAGAATCCCGTCATTCCGAACCTGCCTGCGGCAAGCAGGCGCAGTGAGGAATGCCTCTTCGATCCCCGCGGATCGACTTCCCATCCCATTTCGCAAAGTGTCGGCCTTTCTCGGAATGCCACTAGCTCTTCCTTGTCCCCTGCGGGAGAGGTTCGGGCGCCGAAAGTACCTTGGGGGGTAGAACTTCGGCGCCCGTTGGGGATTCTGGCGGGTGGGTGCAGTAGGATCTTTGGGGATAAGCTCCGCTCGAGTTCCGGCGCCCTACTGCTTGAGATTGTTACGCGTGAAACTCGAGCTTCGTCCAAACGTCAGTGCTTATCTTGCAGGCCGCGGGCCAATGTGCTTTGACGTAAATTCTCTGCAAACATGGACGTTGCTCGGAACCTGCCAGAGCCATTCCTGCATCACCATGGCGATTCTGTCCCGATACGGCACAGCCCCTCTTCTCCCCGTACCTCCGTCGAAACCCCCGGTGCGTTCACGTTCGCATTCTCATTTATCTGCTTTTTTCATCGATTCCATTGATTTTTTCTCTTTCGTTTTCCACCGATTTCTATTTGACCCTTGCTGACTGGCGCGATACTTTAATTACCGAAAGGTCAGGCATGCCGCTTCCGCACTTGCCACCACAAATTCCCAACCAAATTTTTCGAGGAGATTCATGTCGACTGATTTACGTAATTTCCTAGCCCTCTCCTACGAGGAGCTTGAAGAACTGAATCTGAAAGCCAAAGAGCAACGCAGAAAAAGAACTCCCATCCAGAAAGTTCAGGAAGAGCGCATCAAATATCTCACCGACGAAAAGCGCATCAAGGCGGTTACGGTCCTCTTCAGCGATCTTGAGGGCCGCCTCCACATGCTGGATTACGACAAGAAATTCTTGGTCAAAAGCTACGACAACCTCACGTTTGACGGCTCTTCCATCCGCGGATTCACCGCGCAGCGTGAGAGCGATCTTCGCCTGGGCATGGATTGGTCGGCGTTTTACTGGGCGCCCGCGGATATTTTCGGCAATGGCAAGGTTTTGGTGTTTGGTGAAGTGATCGACAAGGACGGTTCCTCGTACAGCGGCGATATTCGCGGCGTGCTGAAGAATTACGCCGAGGACCTGCACAAGAAGGACGGCTACACGCTGAACGCGGCTAACGAAATTGAAGGTTTCCTCTTCAAAGGATCGGACGCGGAACGCCACTACCATGAGACCCATCAATTCGAATATGTGAACACCGGCGGCTATTACCATTCGCTGCCCGGCGATCCCCTGCGCACCTTCATCGACACCACGGCAGAAGTGCAACGCGCGATGGGCTTCCAGAATGAAAAAGACCATCCGGAAGTGGCGCCGTCACAGTTTGAAATCAACTACGGTTACGGCGAAGTAGTCGCGGCGGCCGACCAGATCCAGTTGTACAAATTGATCTGCCGTCAAGTGGCCAACAAAATGGGCGTCACCGCGTGCTTCCTGCCTAAACCGGTTGTCGGCGTGAACGGCAGTGGCATGCACACCAACGTCTCCATTTCCAAGGATGGCAAAAATCTCTTCTGGGATCCCAAGGGCGAAGAGAAGCTCAGCAAGCTGGGCTGGTCGTTCGTAGACCGCATCCTGACCCACGGCAACGATATTTGCCTGATTCTGAATCCCAGCGTGAACGCGTACCGCCGCCTCGATCCGCACTTTGAAGCGCCGAACCAGATCAAGGCGTCGCCCGTCGATCGCGGGTCCATGATCCGCATTCCCATTGGCAACGAGAAGAGCATGCGCGTCGAGGTGCGTTCCGTGGCGCCGGATGCCAATCCGTATCTCACGTTGTACTCCATCTTCAAGACCGGCGTGGACGGCGAAACCTCCAAGATCAAGAATCTGCGCCAGGCCGAACGCTACCTGCCCGACAACATCTACACTGCTCTGGAAAACTTCAACAAGTCCGACTGGACCACCAAGATGTTGGGTGCCGACGTGAAGGGTCGTTACGCCGATCTCAAGAAAGCGTCGGCGGACCGCTGCGCTAGGGAATTGGGTACGTTCGTGAAGGCGCCGGAGGTGCAGTTCCATCACGAAGTGTATAACCAGTTCCTCTGGAACCGGTTCTAGACCAAGCTTAAGTACTGCTTGATGTTCCTGACCCCACTTCCGCCCAACGGGAGTGGGGTTTTTGCCGAGAACGCAGGGACTAATCCAAAATACCTTGACACGATGTTACCGATAGGTTATATTAGTAATAGATACAGATGTGGGAAGCCGTCCCGATTCTGTCGATCGCTAACCTCTTCAGAATCTGCACTTACGAAAAATGCGAAAACAAGCTCTGCAGAATCAACACTTGTACAATCGTATCATTCCCGACCACTTGCAAGTCCTTTAGATTCCGCACTTACAAGCCTCATGGCCCAGAAAAAGTGGTTAAACCTACTAGAATCAACACTTCACTAAGAACGCTGCTTTTTTAATGTGATTTCCCCACGCAGTTCTTGGATGTCGGGAACAGAGACCTCAGGGGCGCCTGTCCCATCCCCGAGTTCGGGTTCCTCAATAGTCAGACCAGTTCGATTCGCCGACGGGCCGTTCGTTGTGATCGATCGCTACTCTGCGGGATTCTAGCGAATGCGCATCATCGGTCTGGGGGCCTCTTACAACAGCTCAGATATATTGTTTCGTATCCGCACCTCTTCGAAATTTTGGAGAAAATACAAAAATGCGGAATTTATTCCTGCGACCAATAAACAATCCGTGAAATTTACATTAATAACAAAGGACTTTTACCATAATGGCCCTATTGCAACCGAGTGGGATACGATGGCGTTACGCTTGCAATCCCCTTAGCGGGGAAGGTCGGTTCTAGCTCGACAATTCAAAAGTTCGATTCGGTCAACTCTACGTGGGGGGGGGAACCCATGCCTCTAAGGATCGGATTGCGGTGGTCCATTCTGTCTACAGTTGTCGCTATAGTGCTCGGATGTGGGCTAAGTTTGTTGTTAGCGGGAATATCGAGTGCGCAAGTATCGGTATCCACGGGTGGTATTTCGGGTGTCGTTACGGATCCGCAGGGCGCGGCGGTCCCGGGAGCAAAAATAACTATCACCAATAAAGAGCAGGGGATAACTCAGGCCTTGGTATCCTCGGGGGCCGGCTACTTCACCACGGGAGCGCTGGCGCCTGGCGCGTATGTAGTTAAGGTGGAAGCGCCGAATTTCAAGACTTTCCAAACCGTTGCAACCGTGCAAATCGGGCAAATGGTGTCGGCTAATGCGCGCCTCGAGTTGGGAACGCCCAGCACCCTGGTGGAAGTTAGCGAAACCACATTGGCTATCAACTCCGAGCAATCCAGCGTACAGGACGTACTCACGGCCAAAGATATCGACCAATTGCCGGTGAATGGTCGCAATTTCCTTGACTTGGCCACGCTTGAGCCCGGGGTTCAGATCCAGGATGGCTCGACATTTGACCCCACAAAGAATGGCTATTCGTCGTTGTCGTTCGGGGGGCGGTTTGGCCGCACGGCCCGCATCGAAGTAGACGGCGTCGATATTTCAGACGAGACCGTCGGAACGACGACCCAGAACATACCGCAAAGCGCGATTGATGAATTCCAGGTGGCGTCCTCGTCCCTGGATATGTCCACCGAGCTCACCTCTTCCGGAACCGTCAACGTCGTGACCAAGTCGGGCAAAAATGAGTGGCACGGCGGCGCCTATTATTACGGCCGCAGTAACCAAACCTCGGCGAAGATTGCGGACAATCCCGACGGAACCCCCGCCGATCTCCCCTTTGGTCGCAAGCAGTTCGGTGGGGACCTCGGAGGAGCGTTCATCCAAAATAAGCTGTTCTTCTTCCTGGATTTTGAAAGGACGGACCAGAGCCTGCAGAATCCCGTGACCCTCGGAGCGGGCAATCCGTTTAACGCTTATTCGGGAAGCTACAACTCGCCGTTCACCGAGCGCGAGTATCTGGCGCGCCTGGATTACAACATCAAGAATAATTGGACGGCGTTCTTCCGGTTTAACTACGACCAAAACTCCAGCGTGCGCGGGTTCAACCCCGGGGTCTATCAGCCGTTCGCCAATGTGGACTATGTCCCGACGTATGTTGCCGGTACCGACTTTCAAATCGGAAAAACCACCAACAGTATCCGTTTTGAGTTCCTGAAATTCCGCAACTCCATCGTGGACGGTGTCGCGCTTTCCGGCGCGCCGGATCCGGCTCCGGGTATTTCGCTGAACATCACCCCTAACGGCAGCGATCTCACCTGTCTGGCCGGAGGCGAGCTGTTTTGCTCCGGCACCAACATCCTGGCGCCCCAACAAACGTTCCAGGAAGACCGACAGATCAAATACGACGGAAGCGCGACGTTTGGTCACCACACGATCCGCTACGGGACCAGCTTCAACGCCATCCTTGGCGGGGGATTCGCAAGCTTCTTTGGCATCCAACCGGCCGTTACGTCGGTGGACGACTCGGCGGGCCTCGCACGTGCCTTTGCGAACACCAATCCCTACGGCCCTGGCGGCGCCAGCAATCCCCTCAATTGGCCGGTGAGCACGATCTTGTTCGGTAACGGTCAAGGTTTTTCCACGGAGATCCCTCAATTTGGTCTCCCGGCTGGCGGCCAATATGACCACCGGTTCGACTTCTACGTTGGAGATCAGTGGAAAGTGAAGAGCAATCTGACCGTCACCCTAGGTTTGCACTACGGGCGAGACACCGGCAGGACGGATAGCGACCTCGGCGCGATTCCGGAACTCGCGCAGTTTGACAACCAATTCTTCTCGGGCTTGGAGAAACGGGTAAATCAACCGAACCTCAACTTCGGCCCGCAGTTGGGATTTGCCTGGGACCCGGCGAAGACCGGAAAGACCGTGATTCGTGGCGGAATCGGCCTGTACTACGAGAACGCGATATTCAACAACGTGCTCTTTGACCGACCGGCCCGTTTGCCCCAAGGATTATTCTTTGGGACTGCGGCGCCTTGCTTCGGAGGTTCCGCGACCGGCCCGGTCGCCGGCGTGAACAACGGCAATCCTGTCGGCTATTGCGGTGAGGCTGTGGGAACCGCGATGGGGCAGATTGCTGCGGACCAGAAGGCCTTCCAGGCCGCGACCTTGGCCGCCGGCCCGGCTTCTAATCCAAACTTCATCGGCAATGCTTTGGCCGCGAGCGCGAACAGCACGGGACTCAACATGATGGCTCCCGACTATGTTTCTCCGCGTTCGGTGCAGATGAACATTGGAGTGCAGCGCCAGGTTGCTCCCAACACCACCTTCAGCGTGGATTATGTACGGAACGTTTCCACCCATTACCTGCTAGGTCAGGACACCAACAAGGTAGGAGATGCCCGGTTCCTCAATTCCACCGCGGCGCTGGCCGCCATTTCGGCAACCAACAATTCGTTCGGCTGCGGAACCGGTACTTCGGCGGCGGCCATCAACTGCGCAATTTCGGCAGGCGCGCAAATCACAGACTACGCCGGAAACGGATTGGATTCCGGATTTGATGCCACGGGGGGATTTGCCTGTCCAACGTGCGCTTTCGGTGGCGTCAACTCCAATCTGGGGCAGAACGTGATGCTCTTCCCAGTAGGACGCTCCGTGTACAACGGGCTCCTGTTGGAACTGAAGAGCAACTTGTCCAACCCGCTTCCCGCGATGAAGCACTTGAGCTTGATCGCCTCGTACACTCTTTCTCGCTTCGACTCCGCGGCGGGAGACCAGGACTTCGTGAACGTGGCACTGGACTCGAACAACCCGCTCCGGTATTACGGCCCATCCGCGCTTGACCGTACCAACCTGGTCAGTGTGGGCGCGGTGATGGATCTCCCCGCGGCAACGCGGTTGGGAGTCACGGCGCACTACGGTTCGGCATTTCCTCTTACCCTCACATTGCCGCAATCAGGGACCCCCGGAGAAATCTTCCGCACAGACGTTACCGGAGACGGGACGGTGGGCGACCCTGTTCCCGGAACCAACATCGGCGCGTTTGGCCGCAGCGTGAAGGCCGGCGGGATCAATCAGATCATCGACAACTACAACACGAACTATGCGGGGCAATTGACTCCCGCAGGACAAGCCTTGGTTACCGCAAACCTATTCTCGCAGTCGCAGCTACAAGCGTTGGGCGCGGTAACACCCACGCTGGCACTCGCGCCACAGAACCAGGTTGGCATCTCACCTCTGTTCACCTTTGACATGCACGTTTCCTGGGAGCTGCGTATGGCCAAACTGTTCCATTCCCTACCGGAGCGCGTAATTCTGGAACCGCAAATTGCCTTGTTCAATGTCTTCAACTTTCACAACTATGACCCGGTGAGTAACGCCCTGAGCGGCGTTTTGAATGGCGCTCCCGGATCCGCCAACGGAACCACCCGTCAGGATCGCGCCAATCTCATCACTCCTGGGGCAGCATCCGGCGTGAACTGGTACGCGGTGCCGCGGCAAGCGGAGTTTGGGGTGAAACTAAGCTTCTAGCCGAAGTAACTCGGCGTTGTTACCAACAGAGGCGGCGGGGAGCATAGCTCTTCGCCGCCTTTTTCTTGCCAGCGTCTTAGCCAACCGAGCGTCGCCGCGCATCGCGCCCGACTGGTAGTTTTGCCAATTGCTTGAAATACCGCGAGGTTTACAGTGCAGGAGATTCGTGGACGTGTGCCGGGTGCGAGTTGTAACGCGCGGTAGCGATGGAACCAGGACGGAGGAATCATGGGGAACGCAGGGCGAGGGAAAGTGCGGCGGAGATGGATTGTGGCGTTGGCGTTAGTTACGTTGCTCATTTGTGGGGCGCGCGCGTCGGCAAAGACCGTCGTAGATTTTGATCCCAATCTTGATTTTTCGAAGTTCAAGACATTCGCCTATTACGGCGGAGTGGAACATCTAGCGATGTTGCAGTTGAATCCGGATCAAATCACCGACGAGATCCATGCGGCGGTTCGGCGGGAACTGACCAAACGCGGCTTGAAGGAAGTTAAGCCGGAGGAAAAGCCGGATCTGGCGGTGCGCTATTGGGTGAATTCGCAAGCGAACGTGGACTATGCGCCGACGGGGAATTGGAATGGTTTCGCTCTGTATATCGGTGATTATTGGGCGTACACCTTCGATTTGGTGAACGCGCAAACGATGCGCGAAGGCTCTTTGCTGCTGGATTTGATCGATGTGCAGGGAAAAGACCTGGCGTGGCGGCTGTACCTCGAGCAGAAAATTCTCAACGTCGATGACGTATGGAAAAAAGTCAATGCGGAGATGACTAAGGCGTTTGAAAGTTTCCCGCCAACGCAAAAGGAAAAAGAACAAAAGAAAAAAGAAAGAGCCGAACACCCCCCAAAGCCGCAGTCCGCCAGCGACTGAAACGGACGGTGGATGTTTTTTCATCCTGCGCAACATCGTGGTGTGAAAAGCCCCATACCCATACTGCTGGATGCGATTCTTGAAACTGGGAAGGTGCGAGAATCGTCAA
Organism: Candidatus Acidiferrales bacterium; assembly: GCA_963759275.1. GTDB lineage: Bacteria > Acidobacteriota > Terriglobia > Acidiferrales > UBA7541 > Acidiferrum. The sequence continues at coordinate 769,135 of CAVWYZ010000014.1, forward strand.
AGATTGTGGGAGGATCGTTCAGAGCTTCGATGTAGCAGCGACCAATCGTCGATCCATCGCAGGCCTTTCAGGCCGTTCCTCACCAGCAGTTGCCGCAGAATCCTTCTCCCATTCCAGCCCTGCGGCCAATAATCAGGAGGTTCATTATGCGAATATTTTCCGCGGTTGTTCTTACTTTGTCCGCAGCGCTGCTTTTACTATTCCTGAGTCCAACAGCGCGAGCGGATGACTGGAACAAGGAGACCATCGTCACGTTTAATAACCCAGTGGAAGTCCCGGGGTATGTTTTGCCGGCCGGAACGTATATGTTCAAGTTGATGAATTCGGATTCCGACAGGGATATCGTGATGATAGAGTCGCCACATGGGCGGCGCCTGGATGCAATCGTTCTGGCCGAACCGGCCTATCGGTTGAACTCGTCAAATCACGCGGCGTTTAACTTCGAGAGTAGAAATCCGAAATCGCCGGAAGCCATCAAGGATTGGTTCTATCCGGGAGATCTGACAGGAGTGCAATTTATTTATCCGACTGTCGCGCAGTCGCCGCATTCCAGCCAGTCTCTGCAATAACCCAGGCTATCGAGCAGACACAATCCAGTGGCCCGGCCATGGCTGGGCCCTGGATTCTTTTGTGTGGGTGCATGGCAGGTGTGCGATTGAGAACTGGTTAGGTCGGGAAACCGGTGTGACGCAGCGCACGCAGCGTTACGTTGACTTTTGGCTACACTACCCATAGCATTTTTAGTTCTACCCGCGGCGCCGTTTTGCTCTATCTGATGCCGCACACTACACCCCGCACCGGAGGAAGTAATGCCAATTAAGATTGGAATCAACGGCTTCGGCCGAATCGGACGCAACATTGTGCGCACAGCGCTGAATGACAAAGACATTCAGTTTGTCGCCGTGAACGACATCACGGATGCCAAGACCCTCGCGCACCTTCTCAAGTATGACTCGGTCCTCGGCAACCTGCCGAATACCATCACTCATACCGAAGACAGCATCAGCGTGGACGGCAAGAGCTTCAAGGTGTTCAAGACCAAAGATCCCAGTGAAATTGATTGGGCCAGCGTGGGCGCGGACATCGTTGTAGAGTCCACAGGCCTGTTCACCAAGGGTGCCGACGCGCGGAAGCACATTCGCGGGTCCGTGAAGAAAGTCATTATCTCCGCCCCGGCGACCGATCCCGACGCAACCTTCGTCTTGGGCGTGAACGACAAGACCTACGATCCCGCGAAGCATCATGTGGTTTCCAACGCTTCCTGCACCACGAATTGCTTGGCCCCCGTGGCCAAGGTGCTGCATGACACATTCAAGATTGTGGCCGGCACCATGACCACCATTCACTCCTACACCAACGACCAGCGCTTGCTGGACCTGCCCCACAAGGACCTGCGACGCGCGCGGGCCGCGGCCTTAAACATGATTCCCAGCACTACCGGGGCGGCAAAAGCGCTGAAGCTGGTGATCCCGGATCTGGACGGCAAGCTGGACGGATACTCCATGCGCGTGCCCACGCCGAACGTCAGTGTGGTGGACGTCACCGTGTTCGTCGAAAAGCCCGCGACCAAGGAATCTGTGAACGCGGCGCTGAAAGCCGCGGCAGATGGACCGCTCAAGGGCATTCTCGGTTATACCGAGGAGGAACTGGTTTCCTGCGACTTCAAGGGCGATTCGAACTCCTCGATTGTCGACGCGGGGTACACCAAGGTCGTCGGCGACAAGTGCGTGAAGGTACTGTCGTGGTACGACAATGAGTGGGGCTACTCCTGCCGTGTGCGGGACTTGATCAAGCTGCTGGCATCCAAGTTCTAGTGGCGTGAATTGTGATTCGTGACTTGTGACTCGTGGCCGAGGTTGGCTGCGACTCACGTGCGCGACTCGGCGTAGTGTGGCGTGCGGGAGGGCTTGCCCATCTAGGGCCAGTCCTACAAGACCGGCTGACAAGAAGGTTCGCTCAAATACTCACCCGGTTTCGGATATCTGATCGCTGATATCTGATATCAGACAATGCTATCTCTCAATGAATCGAACGAGGCAAATCACCATGAACAAATTGACGATTCAGGATCTGGATTTGAAAGGGAAGCGTGTTTTCATACGCGTGGATTTCAACGTGCCGCTGAAGGATGGCGTGATCACGGATGACACGCGCATCCGGGAGACATTGCCGACGCTGAAGCTGGCGATCGAGAAGGGTGGGCGGCTGGTGCTGGCTTCGCACCTGGGACGGCCGAAGGGCGGCCCGGACGCGAAATATTCCGTGAAGCCGGCGGCGAAGAAACTCGAAGAATTGTTGGGCAAGCCGGTGGCCTTTGCGTCGGATTGCGTGGGTGCGGAAGCAGAGGCCAAGAGCAAAGCGCTGAAGGATGGCGATGTGCTGGTGCTCGAGAATGTGCGCTTCCATCCAGAGGAAGAAAAGAACGGCGAGGAGTTTTCGAGACAACTGGCGGCACTGTGCGATGGCGTGTTTGTCTGCGACGCGTTCGGGTCGGCCCACCGGGCGCACGCTTCGGTGGTCGGCATTACGAAATTCGTGAAGCAGGCGGCCGCAGGACTGCTGATGGAGAAGGAAATCGCTTACATCGGGAAAGCGGTGAGTAATCCTACCCGGCCATTCGTGGCGATCTTGGGCGGCGCGAAAGTGAGCGACAAGATTGAAGTTGTGGAGAACCTGATGAAGATCGCCGACGCCATGCTCATCGGCGGAGGGATGGCTTACACCTTCCTGAAGGCACAGGGCCTTGGGATTGGAAAGTCACTGGTAGAAGAAGACAAGATCGAGTTGGCAAAGAAAATTCTGGCGGACGCGAAAGCGAAGAATTTCAAGCTGCTGTTGCCCGTAGACAATGTGATTGCGCCGGAGTTCAAGGCGGATGCTCCGTCGAAGGTCGTGGATTCCCAGTCGGTGCCCGCGGACCAGATGGGTTTGGACATTGGTCCGAAGACGGTAGAGGCGTACAAGGCCGAAATCGCAAAGGCTAAGACCATCGTGTGGAATGGACCAATGGGCGTATTTGAGATGCCGGCTTTCGCGAAGGGAACTTTAGAAATCGCGAAGGCCGTGGCCGCCGCGACCACCGCCGGTGCGACCTCGATCATCGGCGGCGGCGACTCGGTAGCCGCGGTGCACCAGTCGGGCGTGGCCAAACAGATTTCACATATTTCAACGGGCGGTGGCGCGTCGCTGGAATTTTTAGGCGGTCGCAAATTGCCTGGCGTGGAGGCGCTAACAAACAAATGAGCGAAGGTAAACGTCGCCGGGTAATCGCCGGCAATTGGAAGATGTACAAGAATCAGAAGCAGACCCGCGCATTTTTCCGGGCATTGAAGCCCCTGGTGGCGGAAGTCACGGATTGCGACATGGTGATCGCGCCACCGTTTACCGATATTCCGGCAGCGGTCAAGGCCGCGAAGGGTACGACTATCGCCATTTCGGCCCAGGATGTGTATTGGGAAAAAGAAGGCGCGTTCACCGGGCAAGTCTCCACCGGGATGCTTGTCGAGGCGGGTTGCCGCTACACGATCGTCGGGCACTCCGAACGCCGGCAATTTTTCGGCGATACCAATGACACAGTGCTGAAGAAGACGAAAGCCGCTCTGGCGGCAGGACTTACGCCGATTGTGTGCATCGGAGAAATGCTGGCGGACCGCGAAGCCGGGAACACCGAAAAGGTGATTGAGGAGCAGTTCAAAGGCAGTGTGGGCGCGTTGACCCCTGAGGAATTCTCCCGTATCCTGATAGCTTACGAACCGGTCTGGGCGATTGGCACTGGCCGCACCGCAACACCGGAAATCGCGGCGGCGGTGCATAAGTTCGTTCGGCAGTGCGCCGCAGCACAATTCTCCTCAAGCCATGCTTCCGCGTTGCGGATTCTGTATGGTGGAAGCGTCAAGCCCGACAATATAAAAGGGTTGATGGCGCAGGAAGAGTTGGATGGCGCGCTGGTGGGCGGGGCCAGTTTGGACCCGAAGTCGTTCGCCAGTTTAGTCAAGGATTGGCCGCGTTAGTGGAAACTCGGCAGGGCGCCGGGAAACGTCATTTAGATTGAGGTGTAGGAAATGCCATCGTGGATGAAATGGACAGTCGCACTGCTGATCGGCTTCGCGGTTATCGTGGTCGGGTTCCGTTGGGCGCCTTGGCTGCTAACAGCGTTTTTCGTGATGAACTGCTTGGTGCTGATCATTGTGGTGCTGCTGCAGAGCGGTAAGGCTGCGGACTTGGCGGGAGCGTTCGGCGGTGCCGGAAGCCAAACGGCATTCGGACCGCGAGGAGCGGCAACAGTGCTTTCGCAAGCGACTACGTGGTGCGCGGTGATGTTCATGGTATGTGCTCTGGCGATGGTGGTGAGGGTGGATAAGGCCGTGGAAGGCGGCGGATCGATCCTCGAGAAATACTCGAAACCCGCTCCGGCGGCAACCAAACCAGTGACTCCGGCTCCAGCGACGCAAACGCCGCAATCGGCGCCGCAACAATCGGCCCCGGCTACTCCGAAGAATTAATTTGTTTTTGGCCGCGAATTTTTCGGGGTAAAAGCAGCGCCCGCGCTCCAATGGCTTGCTGGTTTCGGGGCGCGCGGCTAGAATAAATGAGTTTCCTCAGTGCGGTCGTGGCGGAACTGGCAGACGCACCAGCTTGAGGGGCTGGCGGTAGCAATACCGTGGTGGTTCGAATCCACTCGACCGCACCATCTTCGTTTCAATCTTCGATTTTCATCTGAATTGTAAAACCCTCGAAAATTCATGTGTCCGCAAGAATCTGTGCAGCATCCATATTTACGGGGTTGGGTATATGGACCCAACCCGGGCTGCGAGGATAGCTTTACGGCTCCCGGCACGGGGTTTGCCCCATGTCCGTGCCCACGTACGACGTCTTCTCAGGACGCGGGACGTACTTCGTTTTTTGCACCCGCACGCACACCGTTCGCGGATCGACGGAAGAGATCAGACCGCGGGCATCTGCTCAAAATTAAAAATGGGAGTTAAACATGCAAGCTGCGGCAGTTCCAGTGAAAGATCGTGGTGCTCCTTGCCGGCATTGTCGCAAGCCGATCCGATTGTCCGCTTCCATCCTGAAGCGCGAAACAAAAATGAAAAGCGATATCGAGGATCCGAAGCGCCTGCAGTCCACAGTATTTCCCGCGAGATGCCGGTCTTGCCGCACAGCAGGAATTTACACGCTCGATCAAATTGTCGATCTCTGACCGCGACTTGGGCGAGAGCGATCTATAAAAACCCGGTGACATCCGAATAACCTTCTGAAATGTAAATCGTGAACTAGTGGACCGGCGCGGCTAGAGCGGACGTGCCCACAATCAGGAATTCGTGTTTCTTGCCATTGAACTTGAATTTCATTTTGTCTTTATCGACGGTGAACTCAATGGGAGTGTTGGCGGGAATGATCTCCTTTTCGGACGGCTTGGGCTGGCGGATCTGGTATTCGGTGGTGGCGGTTCGTACGACGTATTGCTGGCACATCAGATCTGTAGATTCTTTCTTGCTCTGTTTCTTGGTGCCACAACCCACGGAAGACATGGAGATGATGGTGCCCGCGGTAGGTTTCTGATCTGCGAAGCCCAAGCCGGCACCCAGCACCAAGATAGAGAAAACCAAGAAATATTTCTTCATCGTGTTCTCCTTTTTGTGAAGGCGGCTGAACTCCGAATCAATGAGCCTACTGGTTTATACCACGGCTGCGTTCGGACTGCTGCTATGATTTCTCCATGGGACAGGAACTGACGGAAGTTGAAGTGCGCGTGCTGGGGGCGCTGGTCGAGAAGGAGACCACCACGCCCGAGTATTATCCGCTTTCCTTGAACGCGCTGGTCAATGCCTGCAATCAAAAATCCAATCGCGAGCCGGTGATGGCCCTCGACGAAGAGACCGTGCGCAAGGCGCTACGCTCTTTGACGGAACAGGTGATGGTGCGGTCGGCAAGCGGGGATTCGCGCGTGGCGAAATACGAGCACCGGCTCAACGAGCTGTATAACTTCCACCGGCACGAGATTGCGGTGCTCTGCGTTCTGATGCTGAGAGGGCCGCAAACTCCGGGGGAGTTGCGGACGCGCGCGGAACGCATGTATGCGTTTGAGGATCTGGATGCGGTGCATGCTGCGCTGAATCTGTTGATGCGACGCGAGCCGGCACTGGTGAAGGTGCTGCCTCGCCAGCCGGGAACGAAAGAATCGCGGTACATGCATCTGCTGTCGGGGGATATTGCCCTCGCGGATCACGCAACTGGCGCGGACGAGAGTGACGGGCGCGGCGCGGGACCAACCGCGGCGGAATCAGCATCTGCGAACAGCGATCGCATTCGCGAACTGGAAGACGAAGTCGGGGAATTGCGCCGGGAATTACAGACGCTGCGTGAGCAGTTTGCGGCATTTCAGAAGCAGTTTCAGTGAAACCGTAAAAGTGGGACTTGGGTCCCGCACTCCAAATTATTTCTGGAAGATGGCACGGACTACCGCGGCAGGACCGCTATGCATGTGGCCTTCAGCGACCACGAGCTCCTTTTCTTCCAACTCCAGAGCAACTGCCGGAGCAAAATCCCGCTGCAGCATAGCGGCAGTGTAGAGCAGCTCCACTTGTTTGGGGCCGCCCGAAGAGAATTTCAATTGCGCTGGTGAAAAAGCTTCAAGGATGATCAGTCCACCCGGTTTGGTCGCGCGCAATATCGCGGCGTGAACACTGGGACGAAGGTCCGGCGGGAGATGCAAATAAATTGAAAGAACGCCATCGAACTGCTCGACAGGCCAAGACCAGGTCGCAAGATCCGCTTGTTCAATGGTCATAGTCACGCCGCTGGTTTGGGCCGATTTATGGGCGCGTGCGACGCCCACGGGAGACAGGTCGACGGTATGCACCTGAAAGCCCTGTCTAGCAAGCCAAACTCCATTGCGTCCGTAGCCGTCGCCAGGCACTAAGAGCTTCATATCCCGCTGGAAACGAAAGGCTTGCGCGGCGACAAAGGCATTGGGCGCTTCGCCGTAGACAGGTTCGGCTTGGGAGAACCGTTCGTCCCACATCTTCTGCGGATTCGCCCACTTGTCGTTTGCCACGTTTTAGCCCTTCCTGATCATAGTCCGAAACAAGGCACCACCTGCAGATATACAGGATTTTCCCCTGTTCGGACCCGCTGGTCCAGAACTGTACGCCGGGACAGGTTGCCTGAGCCGAAGCACAGGTGCACCCTCGTTAGACCCCGCAAGAAAGGCCTGTGGTTTATGTATTGTCCCGCCGTAGCTCGGCGCAATTCGCAGATGTTCCGTGCGAGCGGAATTCTTTTGATTATGGGCGCCAGCTTATTTAATGGCGTGAGCCTGACCGTCGCTTCGGCGGCGGCGCGAGGCACGAATGCTCTGGGAAAAGAGCCGCCAGTGGCCTCCCTGCAGGTAGCTCCAAGCGCCTTGGATTTTGGTTCGCAAAATGTCAAGTCACAGAGTGCCCTGCAGATCACCGTGAGGAACGCGGGAGCGGCTTCGGTGACGATCTCCGGAGTTACGGTGACCGGAGCAGGGTTCAGTTTGGCGAACATGTCTGCGGGATTATCGCTGGCGCCGGGCCAGCAGACGCTGATCCAAATTTCCTTCCGACCCGTTACTAGCGGGACGGTGTCTGGAACGGTCACAATTCTGAGCAGCGGCCTGGCGTCGACGCTCACGGTGCCGTTGGTAGGCACGGGAGTCAGTGCGCCGGCAACCAGTGCCCAGGTTAAGTCGGCAGCCATCACCGCGAGCACGGCTGCGGCGGCTACCACCGCGAGTGGAGCTACGACGGCGACGTCAGGGCCCCTTCAGGTGCAACTGTCCTGGGATGCCAGTCCGAGCCCGGTGACCGGATATCGCGTACATCGCGGTACGGTGAGTGGCGGCCCTTATAGTGTGAGCACGGCGAACCTGATAACGACGCTGAGTTATAGCGACACCAGCGTCGCTGCGGGAACGACTTACTACTACGTGGTGACTTCGGTCAACCAGAGTGGGGTCGAGAGCGCATATTCCAATGAGGCAGCCGCCACCGTTCCAAGCTCTGCGACACCTACGACGCCCTCGACGCCAGCGCCGACCGGAGGCCCCACGAGCCCGGTGACGGGAATGGCATTGAACGGAAGCGCCGCGTTGAACGGAACGAAACTGCAACTGACTAGCCAGGTGCAAAATCTCGTAGGAAGCGCGTGGTATTCCAGCCCGGTGAACGTGGCAAAATTCTCGAACGATTTCACTTTTCAATTGACAGATACGGCAACGAGTTCAATGGGCAACGGATTTACGTTTGCCATCCAGAATGCAGGAGCAACCGCCTTGGGACCATCGGGCGGAGGACTCGGATACGGGCCCGACAAACCGAGTGGCGCATCCAGCAGTCCGAACAAGCCGGTAGCCAAGAGCGTGGCGGTGAAATTCGATCTGGTCAGCAACAACGGAGAGGGCACGAATTCCACGGGCTTATATAAAAACGGGGCATCGCCCACGACCCCGGCTGTCACGCTGGGCGGCGGAGTGAATCTGCATAGCGGAGATGTTTTTCGAGTGCACATGAGCTATGACGGCACCACGTTGTCAATGAATATCACGGACACCGCCCACACCTCCGAGACGTTCACTACATCCTGGCCGATTGACATTCCGGGAACGGTTGGGGCAACGACCGCCTACGTCGGGTTCACGGGGGCCACGGGCTCGTCAGTCAGCACTCAAGATATTCTCAGCTGGGCCTACGCGCCGACTAGCACCGTTGCGAAGACACCGGTGGTTTACCGCACGGCGACGCTGCCGGCGGCAAGTTCGGGCCCGACATTCCGCACCTTTACTTACGCGAGTTTCCCCGACACTACCGGCACAATCTTGGATGCCACGGCGATCGGTCAAAGCGTGACGTTCACCGTGAATATTGCGGCGGCGGGAACGTATGACATTAAGCTTGGGTACAAAACCATCAATAGCCGGGGAATTTCGCAATTCACGATCAACGGCGCGAATGTGGGTGCGCCGCTCGATCAGTACCTGGCCTCAGAATCGTATGCGACGAAGGACTATGGGCTGTTCACCTTTGCGAGCCCTGGAAACTACGCGTTTAAGTTTACGACCGTGGCGAAGAACGCGAATGCATCCACTTACTCCATCTCGTTCGACGATTTCACGCTGACCCCCCAATAGCCCGCAGTGGTGCCGGCAGAATCCCGTGTATTCCGAGCGCGGGTGAGCGGCGGCGTGCGCCTGCGGCTCATGCCGTTTTGACACTTCAGCGTGTTTGGCGCAAACTGATGCACCAGCGGGATGCCGCGTCCACTCCCACGCGTCTGGTTTCCAGGTCAGCCCTGCGCGCCAGCAAAGCTACCTGTAACCGTTCGACAGTCGTTTGCAGTTGCAACAGTTGCAATTTGTAGAGGTTCAATTGCGGAGCAATCTCTGGGACAGTCTGCCGAAGCGTTGCAGATTCTCCGATAACCAGATCCATCTCCTCGAGAAGCGCCGCAAGCGCTCTGGCATCGTCGTTGCTGAACGTGGACTTTCCGCAAAGAGAGTCCTGTGCGCGGCGCAGCAAGTCCGCTAGACGCGCGTTGACGCGCTGCAGAATCTCGCAACGCGCATCGTTCATCACGCCCTCCATCCAGCTTGCTTGGGAATATCCGATTCTTCCACCGGAGCGGAATCATGGGCAGGGTAGCTCATTTGCGATGGGGATGAGGAGCTTTGCATTCGTTCGGCGGCGACCGAAATTTCTACCTTCCGCTCAATCTGCGACCACGCCGAACGCAGCCGGGTGAACATCGCCACCACTTCTAGCAACGTTTCCCGCGAACAGTTCATACTCCCGTGAAGGATCATGGTCCGCGTCACCTGGTAGAACGCCTCCAGGGTGCGCGCCGGCTCGCCTCCATGTTCGAAGTCCAGCACGCCTTGCAATTCGCCGATAATGGTCAGCGCGTGATTGGCGGCCGCCACGCGGCTTTCCACGTGACCCGCCGCGATGGCGGTGGTGGCCTTGTGGAGATCTCTCAAGAGCGCGTCATACAGCGCGACCACCTGCCCCACCGGGGAAGCGCCGAATGCGGTAGCCTGACGGTACGCCCTTGCTGAATCATCGGTCATGACGACATTCCCGCGAGTTGCTGGGTTATCTGGCTCAGCAGCAACGGCAGTTGCTGCAGCACGGTATTCACTTGCGAATAGGTGGCGGTGAGCGTTTGCTCTTGAACAGCAAGCTGTGCTTGTAGATCGCTGATGTGGCTCGCAATGTCTTGCGAATTGTTGCTGATGCTTTGGCTGTCGATCGCCAGAATGCCGGTCGCCGGCGCGTTGATGGTCTGCAGCACCGTGCCCATTTGCTCGGAAAAACCACTCGTGCCACCTTGCAGAAAATTCTGAACCGCCGAATAGTTGCTGGCCAGCGCGGAAGAAAGAGCGCTGCTGTCAATCGTCAGCGTTCCGTCGTTGTTCATATTTACGCCCATGCTGGCCAGGTTGACGATTCCGTTGTTCCCGGAAATGGAATAGGAAGCTGCGTTCAGCAGCATGTTCTGTACGTCTCGAAGTGAGTTGTCTGCTTCCAGCGGACCACCGGAGCTTGTGGACGTGACGTTGAATTGGTTGTTGATCTCCTTTGCCACCACATTGTAGGCGTTGACGAAATTGGTGATGGCCGTGGTGGCTTGAGTGGTGTCAGGAGAGACGTCCAGGCTGACCGGGGTACTTCCCGTTGGGGCGTACAGATTGAGCGTTACGCCGCTGATGGCTCCGGTTACCGAGTTCGACGTGCTGTTCACGGGCATGCCGTCGATCGATAGCGAAGCGCTGGCTCCCGCGACAGCTTGATTGAAACCGATGGCAGTGTTGTTGCTATCCGTCAAATGCAGGCTTCCGGTTACCGCGATGTCCCCGGGCAGGCCGGAAGTGGCGCTCACCAAGGAGAGTCGCGAACCGTTGGCGTCGTTCACCACACTGGCATGTACCGCGCTGGTTGCGTTGTTGATGGCCTGCGCGAGAGTATCCAGGGTGTTATTGGTCGAATCGATGGTGACAGAGGCGACGGAATAGCCGCCCACGGAAATGCCAATCATGTCGCCGGTAGCCAACGGCGTGCTACTGCTGGCCACCGCGTCCGTCTAGTACGACGACGTGGTGGCCAGGCTGGTAAAGAAAGTACAGACGCAGGAGAGGAACCGCCCGCCTGGGAAGGCGGCCGCTCCAACGGCTGGGAGAAGAGTGCCGATCCCTTCCTACGTCAGGGCAAGCTGAAGATCCTGCCTGCGGCAGGTAGGCGGCTACTACACGGGCGCGGAAAAGGCAGGCGGCTGAAGCCGGAGTCTGTGTGGCTTCTGAATGTCGGAGCTGAAGCTGCGACCCCCTGAAAAGCAAAGAGCGCGGGGCGGGGCGCAACTGCGGGTTAGTCGTCGGCGTCGATGCGGTTGCGGCGCAGGGTCCAGTTGGTTAGATCCTGGGCCATGGCGACGAGGCCGCGGATCAACAAGAAGGCGAAGACGGTGCAGCCTACGATTTGGCCCGTGGATGTGATTACGAAGTTCATGGTGACTCCCGCTGAATGGAGAAGGAGCAAGAGTGCTGCCAATCCTGGTTTGGTAGCGACGCTCCGAAGGTGGTGGAGCGAAACAAGTTAAGGCGGGTCTGCCCTTGGTGCAGTCGGAGCGTCGATTCCAATTTGGGGCTTGGAGCCGGGGTGAGATGTGATGTGGGTCACGGGTGGGTGTGGGAGAGGGAGAAACCCAAGATGCGGGCGCTACAAGGATGAAGAACGGCCCGCCTCGGAAGGCGGGTGTTACAACGGCAAAGAGAAAGGCGGCCTGGCCCCCCTTCGCTACGCTCAGGGCAAGCCTTCGTGGCTCAGGGCAAGCCCCTTCGCGACTCAGGGCAAGCCTTCGCGAAAGCTGCTCAGGGCAAGCCAGGCTGCCGCTTTTTTTTTGTGCGGTTAAGTAGCAGTGTCGAAAGCGGGAGCCCCTCGATGCTCGGGGCAAGCTGGGCTCCCGCACTCCAGGAACGCCCGCAGCGGACGGCGGGCGTTACAACGTCTAGAAAAGCAGGTGGCGTAAAGCCTGCCTGCGGTAGGCAGGCCGCCCTTACAGAGGCGATGAGTGGTGATAGCGAAAAGGGCGCCCCGGAAGAGTTCAAGAGTGTACCGGTCCCTTCCTACGTCAGGGCAAGCCCCTTCGCAATGCTCAGGGCAAGCCTTCGCGACTCAGGGCAAGCTGAAGACCGGCTACTACACAGGCGCTGAAAAAGGCAGGCGGCGTAAAGCCGCCCCTACGCAAGAACAGCGGGCGGCAAGAAGCCGCTTGCTGCTAGCGCATGCCGGTGGTGGCGGCGGAGCTAGCGCCCTTGGCGTTTGGGTCCAGGCTCAACAGGCCTTCGGTGGCAGAGACGGCAACGATGGAACCGTCGTGGCGCGTCCAGATGGCCGGGAAGTACGACTGGCTGAGAGGATCATCGAGCTTCTGCCAGGACTTGCCGTTATCGAAGGACGCGACCAAACCGTGGCGCTGCAACGAGGCGACCATCGCGGTGCCGTTGCCGGCAACGGATTGGAAGGACAGTTCGCGAACATCGGCGCGCGTCCAAGTCTTGCCGCCATCGTGCGTGCCGTAGAGGCCGACGTTGGAGGTGATGAAAAGGGAGGTATCGTCGACGCGGTGAATACGGAGATTGCCCGCGGCGGCGAAGGAGAGTTCCTGAGCTTCCCAGCTCTCACCTTTGTTGGAAGAGAAGAGCAGGTTCTTGGCGACGATGGCCCAGACGGAGGCGCCGTCGGCGGAAACTTCGACGGACTGCGCGACTTGGTGGACGAGCGGATCTTTGCCATCGAGCTTCCAGGTTTTGCCTTCGTCGGAGGAGATGAGCAACCCACCGGAAGTGGCGGCGTACCAAGCGTCGTGGCCAAAGGCCATATCGTTGACGAGGAAAGCGGAGTGCGTGGGAGCGGTTTCCTTGTGAGCTACGGGAACCTTGGTGACGACGCGCTTGCCCTTAACGATCTTGACGACGTTCTTGGTGGCGACGGGCTCGGATTCAGGAATGTAAAGGCCGGCGCGAACCCAGCGCTTGGTGGTTTCGTCATACTTGGACCAGCCACCGTTGGAGAGAGAAGCCCACCAGCCGGACGGCGTGGCGTAGACGTGACGAAGTTCGGTGCGCTTGAGGCCGGGGCCGAGAGTGGTCCAGGAGTTGCCGGCGTTGCGCGTTTCGATGAAGGCGTTCTCGTCGAAGGTGAGGACGACGAGGGCGTTGCCGGGATGATCGCGATCGACGGCGACGTCGGAGATGTGCATGTGGTGGAAGCCAGTGTTGGCAGAGGTGAAAGATTCGCCGCCATCGGTGCTGATCTGGACGCCTTCGCGTTCCGTGCCGATGATGAGCTTCTTGGGATTATTTTTGTCGACGATCATTGCGTTGATGATCCAGTCGCCCGGAGTGATGCGCCGAAAATCTTTTTCGTTGGTGGTCTTCCAAAGGCCGCTGGTGGTGCCGGCGTAGAGAGTGTTGGGATCGGAAGGATCCATGAGCATGAGTTGCGTGCGGCGGAAAACGTTGGGGATGCTCTTGTACTTGACCCAGTCGGTGCCGGCGTTGGTGCTGTGGTAGATGCCGGAGCAGGCGGTGGCGTGGACGTTTTCGGAATTGGCGGGATCGATGATGATGCTCATCACGTCGGAGTCATCGATCATGCCCTTCACCACCGGGAACCAGTTCTTGCCGCCGTCGGAGGTCTTCCAGGGCAAGTGGTAGGTGCCGGCGTAAATGGTGTTGTTGTCCTTGGGATCGAAAGCGAGCGAGTCAAAGCGGTTCAGATCGGGATGATGCGGAGGAGTGATCATCGTCCAGCTTGCGCCTTCATCGGTGGAACGATACACGCCGGTGAGGGAACCCGCGAGAAGCAGCTTGGGATCCGTGGGCGATTGGGTAAGCGCGCGAACGGTTTCGTGCGCGAGGCCGATGAGGTTCCACGTGTGACCGCCGTCGTCGCTGCGATACACACCGCCGCCGCCGGAATAGAGCGTCCAGCTGGAGGCGTAGAGACGATTGGCGTCGCGCGGGTCGACGATGATGTGGGTGACCACGTCATCCTGACCGGTGCCGATGCGGCTGATCATCTGCCAGTGTGAACCTTCGTCGGTGGACGTGAAGACGTGACCGTCGGAGGTGCCCAGGAAAAGGTGAGTGTTGTTGTTGGGGTCAGCCGCCAAGGAAATGACGGTGCCCCCCGGAGGCCCGGCCTGTTTCCAGACCTGTGCCTGAACGGAACTCGGGTAAGTGGCGGCGAAGATGGCCGCGAATCCCAAACTGAGAAGTGCGCGTTTCATATGCATCCGATTCTCCCCTAAGGGCAGCTAGGCCCACAAGGCGTAAGTGTAGGGGAGGAGGCGGAGAAGGAACGCTGGTCGAAAGGCCAGAATGGGTGCAAGGAGGTTCCGTACTAGTACTTTGTACCGGAAAGGGGCAGCGCGGGAGTCTAATATAGGTATGGCAACTTCCTTCCCAGTCTGGTGTTCTACAAGTGGAAGCTTCCGACCTAGTTGCGGGTGAGGCTTCCGGGCCCGTAAGTGGAAGTGGGCTCTTCAGGGGAAAAGGCTATGAACGCAATTACGATACGCACCAAAGTAAGCGTGCTGGTGAGTGGGTTGGCCGCTTTGCTGTTGGTAGCGGGGCCATCGCTACGCGCACAGGACCAACCGCCACGACAAGATCAACCGCAAGTACAGAATCAACCTCAGGTAGAGGATCAAGGGCCGACGCAGGCGGCGCCGAACGCGGCGAGTCCGGATATGACGAATATGCCGGCGGTGGACGACAACATTACGGATGATGAGTCGCATAATCCGCCGTCGCGTGTAGCGCGGATCAGTTTCACGGATGGATCGGTTTCGCTGCAGCCGGGCGGCACCGGCGATTGGGGAAATGCCGCGAAGAACCGACCGGTGACGATTGGAGACAAGCTGTGGGTGGACAAGGACTCGCGTGCAGAATTGCAGGCGGGGCAGATCGCCATTCATTTGGGAAGCATGACGGCGCTGTCGTTTTTGAATCTGGATCAGAACGTGACGCAGATTCGTTTGCCGGAAGGGAAAATTAATTTTCGCGTGCGGGAAATTCGGCAGGGAGAAAACTACGAAGTCGATACGCCGAATTTGGCGTTCACGGTGAAGGAAGCGGGCGCATTCCGCATCGACGTGAACGAGAACGGCGATTTCACCAGCGTGACAGCGATTCGCGGCGCGGGAGAAATTGCGGCGTCGGGACAAGTGTATCCGGTGAAAGCGGGCGAGCGCGTGGACATAACCGGGACTGACGGGAACGTGAAAGCGTCGACGGGCGCGGCGGCGGGGGCAGACTCACTGGACCAGTGGGCACGGCAGCGAGACATAGGAGAGGATAATTCGCCGTCAGCGAAGTATGTGAATCGCGACACCGTTGGGTATAGCGACCTGGACGATTATGGAACCTGGAAACAAGACGCCACCTACGGGAACGTATGGGTTCCAAATAACGAGCCAGCAGACTGGGCACCGTACAGCGACGGGAACTGGTCGTATGTGGCGCCGTGGGGATGGACGTGGGTCGGCTATGAGCCTTGGGGCTTTGCGCCCTATCATTACGGACGCTGGAATTATTTTGGCAGCTATTGGGGCTGGTGCCCGGGACCGATTTATTCGTATCCGTATTATGGGCCGGCGTTCGTGGGCTGGCTCGGCGGATTCGGATTTGGTTTCGGCTTCGGATTTGGCGGCGGTTATGGCTGGTTCCCGTTGGGATGGGGCGAGCCGTTCCACCCGTGGTATCGCTGCGGGTATGGCTACTACCGCAACGTGAATATCCACAACGCATACTTCCACAACTTTAACGGGCGGCCTGGCGGCTATCACAACTGGAACTACGTTTATGCGCACAACGCGCATGCAGTGACCACGGCGTCGCACAATGCGTTCGTAAACGGCGAGAGGATCAATCGAGGAGCGCAGCACTTGAACGCGTCGAATTTGCGAAACGCGCAGGTGACAAACGGCATACACGCGACACCGACACGTGCAAGCGCATTCGGAGCGAGCGCACATGGAGTGCATGTGGCGACTCCGTCGGCGAGGGTGGAGAATCGCAGCGTAATGGCGCGCAGCACGCCGGCAGCGGCGGCATCACACTCGGCGTATCACACGATGAACAACTCGGCGGGATTCTCTGCAGCGCGCGGAGGGGGCTCGACGGTAGCGCATTCGATGGGATCGAATGCCATGCCCGTACGGGGGATGAGCACGAGCCGGCAGTCTGAGCTGTCGGCAAGCCGTCCACCGTACGCGACGCAACCGGGAAACCGGGCAGGAACTTATAACTCGTCCAACTCTGCGCGGCCGGGCAGTTCCACACGCTCGTGGACCGCGCAAGGAAACTCGACCGATTCCGGGCGAGCACCGCAAGGCTTCGGCAGCACGAATCGTCCAGCCACGACGATGAACGGCGCGCGGAGCAGTTCCACGAATCGTCCGCCGTGGGCGGGCTCAGGGAACACGGGAACAAATCCGCGCAGTTACGGGTCAACCAACCGGCCGCCCGCGTCGTATAACGGGAACCGGTCTTATGCTCCGCCGTCGTACAACGGGAACCGGGGATACTCAGCGCCGCGTTCCTACAGTGCGCCGCGGAATTATTCGGCTCCGCGTTCGTACTCGGCACCGCGCTCGTATTCTTCCGCGCCGCGGTCTTACTCAGCTCCGCAGAGTTCCGGAGGAGGCAGTTCGTACCACGGCAGTTCTGGCGGCGGAGGCGGCTACCATGGAGGCGGAGGTGGTGGCGGTGGATCGCACGGCGGAGGTGGCGGCGGACACGGTGGTGGCGGAGGCGGTCACCACTAAAACAATCTAGATTCTGTCCTGGCCCGTTCCGATCGATGCGGAGCGGGCCATTTTCTTTGCGGTGCCTCTTACGCGACCGTGAATGTGGTGGTCACAACTCTTTTGCGTAGGGCGTGTTACACATAGGGATGTCGGACTTCCAGGTCAGAGTTTCCGAAGCAACCGGGAACAAGCAGTCCGGACAAACATTGCTAGTCCGATACCACGAAACTTTCCCATCGTCGAAGCGCGCATCTTGCCGAATACCCAGCAAAGACGTGGAAAAGATTCAGGAGAGAGAAACGATATGAAGACGCGAGCGCAATCGTGGGTGATCCTGTTCGGCGTTCTATTTACATTGTTCATGGTCGTTCCGAAGTGCGCCGTTGCGGATGACGATGATCCACCCAGCCGCGTGGCCCGGCTGAGTTACGTGGACGGGCAAGTGTCGTTCAGTCCTTCGGGTACGGACGATTGGGTCGGGGCGGTACTGAATCGCCCAATCACGACGGGCGACAAGCTTTGGGCGGATCAGAACAGCCGGGCAGAGCTGCACATCGGATCCGCATCGCTACGCCTGGGAGAGCAGACCGGCTTTTCTTTTCTGAATCTGGACGATCACATGATGCAGGTGCAATTGACCGAAGGCACGGTCAGCATTCGTGTACGACGGATGGCGCAAGACGAAGCGATTGAAATCGATACGCCCAATCTGGCGTTTTCGATTCTTCGACCTGGCCACTATCGCGTGAGTGTGAATGAAGCCGGTGACACGACGATGATCAATGTGCGCGACGGTGAAGGGGAAGTGACGGGCGGGGGATCTTCGTACACCGTGCATCCGACGCAGCAAGGGATATTCACGGGAAGCGACACGCTCAATGCCGATATCGAACCGCTGCCGGAGTTGGACAGCTTCGATTCCTGGTGCGACGAACGGGATTTGCGTGAGGATCATTCTGTTGCGAAGAGGTATGTTTCGGATGACGTCATCGGGTACGAGGATCTGGATGACTACGGCGGTTGGCGGCCAGTGCCGGAGTACGGGACGGTGTGGTTCCCGCACGTGAGTGTGGTGGGCTGGGCGCCGTATCGCTACGGGCATTGGGTTTGGATTTCACCGTGGGGCTGGACATGGGTGGATGATGCGCCGTGGGGATTTGCGCCATTCCATTATGGACGATGGGTATTTGTGGGCGGAGGTTGGGGTTGGGTGCCGTGCCCGCCGCCGGTAGTAGCGGTGGCGTATGTGCGACCGGTGTACGCGCCGGCGTTGGTAGCATGGGTGGGCGGACCGCACTTCGCGGCCGGCATCGCGATAGGTGGAGGAGCCGTAGCGGGAGTGAACGTCGGATGGTTCCCGCTGGGACCGCGAGAAGTGTTCGTGCCGTCGTACCACGTGAGCCGGACGTACGTGAACAACGTGAACATCTCGAACACCACCGTGAACCAGACGGTGATCAACAACTACTACAACACTACAATCGTGAACAAGAACGTGACCGTGAACAATGTGCGGTACGTGAATCAAGGAGTGCCCGGTGCAGTGACGGCGACTTCCGGGCGGACATTTACATCGGCGCAACCGGTGGGACGGAATCTAGTGGCGGTAAATCAACGGGAAGTGGTTGCAGCACCAACGGTGGTACGCGGGCCCGCGATGGTTCCACCGAAGCAAGCGGTGTTAGGTGCGGGCGCGGCGACGAATTATCATCCACCCGCGGCGGTGCAAAATCGCGGGGTGGTTGCGAGAACTGCTCCCCCACCTCCTACGCCGTCATTCGCGGTGCGTCAGGCGGCGATCGAAAAGAACCAGGGAAGACCGCTTTCGATTGCGGAGACCAGGCAACTTCCGGCCGGACAGAACCACATGGGGACGGCACCTCAGGTACGGATCGCGCCGCCGGCTAATCCGGGAACGCCGCGGATGAACACGATGCAGGGCGGGAATAAGGGATACGCGCAGCCGGGCCCGTTGAACACGAACAAACCGGCGAACAATGCTGGGCAGCCGAACGTGGGACAAGTAAATCATCCGGGGCAGAACAATAACCCCGGCAATTCCCCGACGAATACACATGTGTACACAGACCGGCCGCCGAATTCGCGTGCGGTGGGCACGACGGTGAACCCGCAACTTGAACAGAAGCACCAACAGCAGATTCAACAATTGCAACAGAAGCAGGACCAGGAATATCAGAAACTGCAACAAAAACAGATTGCGGAGCAACAGAAGGTGCAAGAGCAGCAGGTGCAGCAGGACAAGCAGGCGGAAGTCGAACGAAAGCAGCAACAACAGCTGCAGCAGTTGCAGCAGAAACAGCAGGCGCAGCAGCAGAACCTGAAACAGAAGCAAGAGACGGAGCACGTGAAGGCGTACAAAGAGCCGCCGCCCCCGAAGAATAACAAGGGGGATGATAAGGCGCACAAGTAGGGGAATGAGGTCGAGTTGCGCTTGATTTCTTTGTCGATGACAGAGCATCGAGGCTGACGGAGGAAGGCGAGGTGGGGAGCAGTTGAGATCCCCTCGAAGCTCGGGGCGAGCCTTCGTCGCCTGCCTGCGGCAGGCAGGCGAAATGCACTCCTCAGGATGACACGGTTTTTTGTGATGGAGCTGAAAGTTGTGGCGAACGTGGGCGTTCCTCAGGAGAACAAATTTCTGAGGCGGGTGCCGCGGGGTCGCGTAGCCGTCGGGCGTGTTTGGCCGTGGTGGACTGGGCTGTGATATCTTCGATTTAGTTCTCTATGTCCACAACATCGGTTTCTTCCCAATTATTTCGCAAGGTGATGGGCAGTTTTCCCACCGGTATCACGGTGCTGACCGTGGAGCGCGAGCCCGGGCAGGTACACGGGATGACGGCAAACTCGCTGACCTCGGTTTCGCTGGATCCGCTATTGATTCTGGTGTGCATCGACCAGGATGCGCGACTGCTGTCGTATTTGAAGGCGCAGCGACGGTTTGGTGTAAACATCTTGAACGACACGCAGCAACAGATCTCGGAACATTTCGCGAAGCCGCAACAAGATCCGGCCGACGAAGCGCGGCTCGGCGTGCAGTTCCAATGGACGGAGACGGGAATACCGTTGCTGGCGGATGCGCTGGCGCACATCGGGTGCAATGTTGTGGCGCAATACATGTCTGGGGATCACACGATATTTGTGGGTGAAGTGGAAAGTATGGAATTGAAGGATGGCGAACCGCTGGTGTACCAGCGGGGGAAGTACCGGCGGTTACAGGAATAGGTTAGCGGTCGGTGCCCGTGGGACGGGCGGGCTCGGCAGAATCTTCTTTGCGGTGGCTCTTCACTTCGCGCAAAGCGTAGATGGGTTTGTTTTGGGATTCGTAGTAGGTACGGGAACTGATTTCGCCCAGCAGACCCATGGAAATGAACTGGATGCCGCTGACAAACAACGCAATGGCCAGAAGCAAGAGCGGACCATGCGTGTTCATGATGTCCTGGTGATTGGCAAACTTTTCGAAAACGAGATAACAGCCCAGCAGCATGCCGGTGCCGCTGCCGGCTAAGCCCAGCAAGCCGAAGAATTGCAACGGGCGCGTGGAATAGTCGAGCAGGAACTTCACCATAATCAAATCGAAGAAGACCCGGATGGTGCGACCGATACCGTAATTGGAGCGGCCGTTCTTGCGATCGGGATTAGAGATGGTGACTTCCGCGATGCGCGCGCCGGTGGAGCTGGCCAGAGCCGGAATGAAGCGATGAAGTTCGCCGTAGAGCTGAATCTCTTGCAGAATTTCTTTGCGATAGGCTTTGAAGGTGGTGCCGAAATCGTGCAAATCGATGCCGGAAAGCTTGGCCATCATCCAGTTGGCGACGCGGCTCGGCAAACGGCGCATGAGCCAGTGATCGCGGCGATTGGCGCGCCAACCACTGACGAGGTCGAATCCTTCTTCGATTTTTTCGAGGAAGCGCGGGATTTCTTCGGGATCGTGTTGCAGGTCGCCGTCCATGGAGATGACGACGTCTCCGCGAGCAAAATCGAAGCCGGCTTTCAGTGCAGGCGTTTGACCGAAATTTCTGCGCAGACGCACAACGTTGACGCGGCGGTCGTGCTCGTAAATCTCTGAGAGGACGCGGTAGGAATTGTCTTTGCTGCCATCATCGACGAAGACCATTTCGTAGGGCTCGCCGATGGAGTCCATGACTTCGGTGATCTTCATGTACAAAGTGGGGATGTTTTCCTGTTCGTTATAGAACGGAACAACGACGGAATAGTGGATGGGTGAATCGCTTCGCATACGCCGTAGTCTTTGCCTTTCTAGTGCTCTCCTCCAGCTTTTGAGCCAGAGTCGGCGGCCCTCGTGTGAGGTTGTGAATTGGCCTGCTGCGCTGCCTGAGCGCACTTCTAGGCCATTTCCCCCATCAATTGATAGCTTATCAGGCGAATGCCTCGCGAGGCGACAAGTTTTCTGATGCGAGGATCCGTAAGGATGGCGAGCTCCGTTTGGCGGGATTCCTGAAGGCGGGTGCTGGAGCGCTTGAGTTCCGCGTCGGCATAACCCGGGTGGCACATAAGTTCGGTTGAGCCGTCGGGGAGGTGCGTGAGGAGTTGTTCGACGCCTTCGCGGGTCATGACCCCAGTCTGGGCGATGCCACAAAAGTAGTCGGTGGTTACGAGGCCGGCGTGATCAGCCATTTCGCGGGCGTCGCGAGCGAGAAGCTTCAGACCGCGGGCTTGCACGCCCTGCTTCAGAACGACGCTGGTTTTTTGATCGCCAGCGGAGGAGAGGAGCGTACGCAGCTTGGATTCTTCGTGCGCGACGCGAATGGCACGAATGCCATGTTTTTTGGCCAGGCGCAAAGCAATTTCGAAGAGACCGGGAAGCATCTGGACATGTTTGTGTCCGTCAAGATGTGTGGGAGCAATGCCGGCAGCACGGATTTTGTGGATTTGGGCGTCCCATTCGCGTTCGACCTCCGGAAGTTCCAAGGACCGGCCGGCGATGCGAAGAAGCAGATTTTCGGGGCTGGCTTCCAGATCGCCTGAGGGGTTGAGGAGATTTTTGACTTCGGCGGGATTGGCGATGGGCGGGCCATCGCTGAGGTTGAGGTGAACACCGACACCGAGTTCGGGATTGGCGTGCGCGACCTCGAGGGCGGAGGCGAAAGCCCGGCCGTTGGCGAGGAGAGAGGTGCTGGTGACGAGGCCGTTGCGATGGGCGTGGGCGATGCCTCGATTGACCCCGTCGCTCCAGGCGAGGTCGTCGGCGTTAACGATCAAATTCTTCACAGCGGCAGAACTCCTGTCCGTAGGGACAGCTACTCTTTCGAAAGCGCAGCCACATTCGTACCATTGACCGCGATTCTTACTAACTCTAGCATGGCCTGCTAGAGACGAAGATGTCTGTAAACTTGCGCGAATTGAAGCACGTAGGGGCGAAATACCGCGAGAAGCGTCGCGGGCGCCGCATGAATTCCCGTGTGCAGGTCCGTTTGGAGTGGGAAACGGACGGGGGAAAGCGGCAATCGCTGGAGACGTGCACGCGGATCGTGAATCCGTATGGGTGCATGGTGGTGCTGAAGGATTCCTTGGAACTGGAACAGCGCTTGGCGCTAACGAATTTAGCTACACAGGCCAGCAATGCCGCAGTGGTGGTGTGGAAGGGGAACGAACAGCCGGAAGGCTGGGAATACGGCGTGGAACTGGTTGCGCCGGATATGGATTTCTGGGGGCTGGAACTGTGACATCTTTGCCGAAGAGCAACTTGGCGAGTGGGGCGCTGAAGACGGCGGCACCGACCGCTGCGGCGTCGAAGCCGAACGTGCCGGGGGGAGTGAGTACGCCGGCGAACGGTGCGACGCAAGTCAAACGCAGCGGGAATTTGGCACGTCCGCAAACGAATGAAGAGCGGCGACGGGCGCAACGGGTGCTCCTACGCATGCCGATCGTGATTCATTTGCCCGGGAAGGCGAATCCACTGCACGGGTTCACGCATACAGTGAGCGCGAGCGGCGCGATGATTATTTTGCCGGAAGGACTGTCACAGGGCACGAAACTGGCGATCGAGAATCCGAAGACGCAGAAGAAGGTGGAGGCGCATGTGGTGCGGCCTCCGCAAATGAATCCGGAAGGATCGCTGATTCCGGTGGAGTTTACGGCGCCTTCGCCGCAATTCTGGAATATATTTTTCCCACCGATGGCGGCCAGCTGAAGACTTGCCGCGCTGTTGATACCCGGAGACTCAGGCTCAGGCGAGCATAGTCACGCCGTGCACTCACGGTGGCAACCAACGCAAGGCATGTCCTAAGCTATTCTATTGGAAAGTGACGCTCACATTAACAGAGTGAAGAAGTGTGCCAGACACCCCAAAAACTTGGAAGGTTTCGCTACCGGTGACCGCTTGAGCGACGGCCGTCGAAGTAGACGGCGCATTTTGCGCATCACCTTCATAGTGTGCCGTGACAGGATAAACTGCAGGTGCTGGCGCCGTTATTTGCAGGGTGGCGACAGATGCGTTAAGGGGTGCCTGACCCCAATAAATACCACTGAGATAGAAATCGACGATTCCCGTTGGGGTGCCTTTCCCGCTCACCTTCGCGGTGAGTGTGACATTGCCGCCCGAGGCGACTTTCGGAGAATCCGTTGAGACCGTCGTTGTGGTCTGTGAAATTCCAGTTTCCCCGCCACCTCCGCCCCCGGAACTATTGGCCCCACCGCCGCAAGCTATCGCCAAGATACAAACACAAACCGAAGCCAGACCGAGAGGCCTCCGCCAACTGCTGGAACTGCGAGTAAACCCCAGGCTGAGTAAAGCCAGGAGCGAGCCAAGGAGCCACCAGATTTTTGGCCCTGGTGGAAGTAGGGGGACACTGGAACGCTTTGCTCCTTTCACAGCGCCGACCGACGTTTGCAACGGGGCAGGCGCGAAGGAGATGGTCGTGCTATCGGTCTTGCCATTTGAAGCGTTTACTGTGGACGGCTGAACGGAACATACGTAGTTGCCCGGGTACGGTGTATAGGGTCCCGAACAACTTAACGAGACCGGCGGACCGGAGAGGTTACTAGACGGAATCACATTCATTTGTATCGAACCCGACTGCCCTACGGCAATCGTTAGGGAGGGAGGATTTGGGGCCAATGAGAAATCGCGCGAATTCACGGTGATCAAATCTCCCAGGGTAAAAACCGGAGTGTAGTACGAGTCCCCCCCGTACTGAGCAGAGATATGCGTCGTTACCTGTGGGGTAACCGTAGCGGTAGCCGTCAGAATCTGGTTTCCATTGGAGTCTGTTCCTGAACTTGTTACAACGTCCGATATAGTCGCAAAGGACCCCATGAATTGAACTTGTCCAGTTATCGGTGGGTTCTTGCTGGTACTGGTTATGGTGGCGGTGATCGTGGTGCTCTGACCATAGTTGATGACCGTCGCAGATTCGCTTTCGGTCAGCGAGGTCGGGTTTAGGACATTCAAGTTGGTAGAAGTAGTTGCACCAGCAAAATTCGAGTCACCGCTATATTTTGCAGTGAGTGTGTGTGGACCAGCGCTCGAAATGCTTAGGGTCGCACCGGAGAAAAAGATCGGCTCATACCCGGGTGTGTATGCTTGTATTGGCGCGGGGCTACCAAGTTGGGTGCTTCCATCGTAGAACGCGATCGTACCCGTCGGGGCGATACCTGTCATGGCTGGCGACGAGGCGGAGATTGAGACCTGAAACGGCATACCTACAACGGCACTATTGTCAGACAACTGTTGGGTCAGGGAGACAGATGCAGGAGTTACGGTGAAGGTAGTGTTGGCCGAGGTGCTCGGATTGTAGCTGCCATCGCCGGAGTAGGAAGCGACTAGGGTGTGGGTACCTCCGGTGAGGGTGGGCGCGAGTAAGCGGGTGTAGCCGGCGCTGTTGAGATTGAAGATGCCGGAGCCACCGCCACCGGTGCCGGCGGGATTGCCGTTGTCGGTGAGGGTGACGGTGCCGGTGGGGCAAGCTAGGAGATTGATGGTGTCGCAAGTGCCGGTGGGTGGGCCGGTGGGACTTGCGGCTGCGGAGGAATTTGCGACATACATGCGGATGATGTAGTTGGAGCCGTAGGGCACGGAGGTGGCGTTGCCACTGGTTTGATTGCCACTGGAATCAAAGGTGGGGATAACGATGAAGGTTTTGCTGTTTTCCTTGGTTACGGTGACGGAGACGGGAGCGGAGTCGCTCGGGGCGTTGGTGCCGTCGCCGGTGTAGTGGGCGTAAACCTGATAATTATTGCCGCCGGGTAGGCTGTTGGTTGTGGCGCTAACGATTTTGCCGCTGGAATTCAGAGTGAATTGATCAAGTCCTTGGGTAGAGCCATCGGCGAATTGCGCGATGAGGGAAACATCGCCGGCGGCGGTGCCGGAGGTGGGAGTAACGGTGACGTTGACGGTTACATTTTCGGCGCTGCCGTGGGTGATTCCGGTGGTGGGGTTCAACGTGAGGGCAGTGGTAGTAGCTACGGTAGAAACGCTGCCCCATTTGGTGACCAGATTGTTGATGTTGACAGAGCCGAGGCCGGTGGCCATGTCGTAGCCAGCGGTGGCGATCCACGCTTCGGTGGTGGTGTGGGCCGGATCAACAAGGACGCCATTGGCGCTGGCAACGGAAGAGCTGCAGTTCAGCGAGGTCCCTTTGCAAGGCACGCTGTTGGTGCCGAGTCCCACTCCTCCGGTGGGCAAAACACTATTTCCCTTGGTCACGTCATTGAAAACGCATCCGGCCGCTTCGGTAGCGGTGGAGGTACAGCTCGCACCCGACTTTTTCGCGAGGGGATAAAGAACATAGTTCGCGTTACCTTGACGAGGTGCACCGCCGTGAGCGGCTTGATATTGGTTGACCAGGGCGATGATTCCCGCAAAGGCCGGGGCCGACGCGGAGGTACCGCCAACGACGGAGAAAGTGGAGTCTCCTTGGGAGAGGTTGCATTGCGACGTGCCGCTGGGAACGCCAGTGCCAGCGCAAACAATGTAGCCGCTACCATTAAAACCGGCGCTTGCGAACAAAGAGACGTCGGGGAGGTCGCGATGATTATCGTTCGGCATACCGGTGACGCCCATTTGCCACTTCGGCTTGGGGTAGGTGTTGCTGGGGCCGCCGCTGCCGGCCACGATGTTTAAGGAACCCTGCGGGGCGGAAGAGCCGCACCCGGTCAGACTGATTTGGGCACAGTTTTGGTTCCAAGGAATTTCCGGGATATAGCTGAGAGCGGATAAGCCCGTGGTGGAATTGTTGTTCGGGCTCCAATAAATATTTGATTTATCAACCTGATCGAAGTCCGTGCCACCGAGTGCCACATTATAAGGAGTAGATGCCAAACCGCTGACGGCCAGGCCTTGGGTGGCCACGGTTTCATTGTTGAAGTCGTCACATCCGGCGGAGCCGCCATCGCCCGCGGACAAAACAGCGGTAATACCTTGAGCGGCAGCTTGCTCCCAGAGCGAGTTATAAAAGGCGTTTCCCGCAGCGCCGAGAGCGCTTTCACAAGAGCCGTAACTTTCGCTGAGGATGCCCGCCAAGTTGTTTTCGACGATGTACAACGCGGAGAGATCGATGCCGGCGGAGGCGGGAGTAGAGGCGGAGACAACAAATTTAACGGTGGCGCCGGGTGCGACAGCACCTGTCCATTGCACGTCCAGGTCGGCTTCGAGTTCCTCGCCGGTCGAGGTGATTCCAGGGTCCTCGCCGTTGAGAATAATATTGGAAGAATCGAAGTTAGCCGGGAGAGCGAAGGTTTGGCGGAAGGCCTGGACGTCGGCGATGCTGATGTTGGTTTCGCCAACGACGGCGATCGTCTGTCCGGTGCCATCGTTGCCGGCGGTAATCAAGGGTTGAGAGCGATAGATGGTGGCGAAGTCCGCCGGACCCACGGCGTAGAAACCGCCCGACATATTGAAGAGTGGTATGAGACCGGGCTTGCCGGCGATTTTCTGGACCTGGCCGGCCAAGCGCGTGTGGGATTGACGGGGAAAATTGTTGAGAGAGACGATACCAGCGACGACCGGGGCGAGGGCGGCGGGAATTTGCGGGTTGTTGGCGTTGGCGACGTATGTTTTGCCGTTAATTTGAAAATTGTGGATGGTGGCGCCAAAAGCGGCCTGGACTTGCGCCGCGCTTCCGGAAAACTCGATGATGGTTTTGGAGCTGTAAACCTTGTTGACGGTGAAGCCCTGGCTGGCGAGCCATTGGGTTATGGCTTGAACGTCTTCGTCCGCAGGACCGTACAGAGCGCCGAAATCCGCAGGGGAAAGCCACTGGTGGTAATTGGGAGAACTCTTGTCCTGCTGTTGATCGAGATAGGACTGGAGCGCGGCTTCCTGCGCGTCGCTGCGTTTCAAGAGCAGGAGAATGCGATTCATCGGCTGCGAGGGAACGGCGTCGCCGCGATCAAATTCGGCGCGGGCGAGGGGAGGAACGTTCCCAGGGAGAATAATACGATTGGCGTTGTTGATGGTTTCGACGATACGCGCGGTGGTTTGGCCGAAGGCGCTGGTGGTGTTGAGGGTGAAGAGAAAAAGGAGCGAGCAGAAGAGAAGAGGCTTGCGCACACAATTGCACATGGCGTCCATGGCCCATCCGGCTTGCAAGAATTTGAGTCCGCCTTACGGCGATACGAGCGATTAAAAGGAGAGTAACAGGCCAATTGGGTGATGTCTATAGAGCTAAGTCACGTAAGGATTACTTTTCCCGCCTTCGCATGCGCTACTGCGGGCTGGCCCAAGAGAAGGGCGAACGGCGGGGAAAGCCGCAGGGCTCGTCTTGTGCTACACGACGTTCGCGGATGGAGCGGCGTTGTGATTGTGATACGGGGAAAAAAACCGCAGGGCTCGCGGACTCGCCTTCGCTGCCGCTACGGCGGGCAGGCTCGCCCTGCGCTACAGGATGAGAAAAGGGCGCCGCGAGTTAATCGAGGCGCCCTTTTCGCGCGTTATGGGGACGGAGTGCTTTTACTGGACGTTAAGAGAGACGGTGCCTTTCTGGCTGGCATAGTTGGTATCGCCAGGATAAGCGGCAGTTATGGTGCGATTGCCACCGCCACCACCCCCTCCTCCGCTGCCACCACCGCAACCGGCGACTACGCCGACGAGCATGGCGATGGCGAGTAACCCAGCGTAGGCGTAAGCGCGGCGGCGCGTCTGTGGAATCCAGCGCAAACCCAAGGCGAAGAAGAGCAGGCTGAGGACCGCGGTCAGGATCGGAATGACGGGAGTTGAAGGAGTCCTGCGATTCGCAGAAGTTGGTGGATACACAGAGGAGATGGCGGTGGTCAGCGTGGCGGTGCAGTAGGCGGAACCGGCAGGAATGTCTTGAATGGGTGTAGTGACGTTGTCGATGGCATTGGTGGGCACGCAGTTGGCGGTGCCGATACTGCTGCTGCCGTTGGTGAAGGTCATGGTGCCGGTGGGACCCGCGCCGTTGCTATTGGTGATGACAAAAGCGGTGAGAGTTACGCTGGTGCCTGCGGTGATGGAGGACGCGCTGGTGAAGACCTCGACGCTAGTGGAGGCTTGGTTGATGGTGACCTTGAGAGGAGTGTTGTTGTTGCTGCCGCTGCTCCGGAAATTACCGTCGGTGGAAGTGAAGGCGGCGAGAAGGCTGTGACTGCCCGTGTCCAGTTGAATGGGTTGATCTTCCGCCATGCCTTGATTATTGAGTTTAGCGATGTTGGTGGCGTTGAGTTGTCCGGCAATGGGCCAGTCTTTCAGAGGACTTCCGTTGTCGGTGAGCGTGATGGTGCCCTTGGGGCATGGCGAGCCAGGAGTGGTGCCGGAACTGTTGCCGTTGTTGAGGCAGGTGGCGTTGCTGGAATTGGTGACCAGCATTTGTAGGATGTAGGAGCTACCGTAAGGGACGCTTTGTGAACCGGTGCTGAGCACGGGATTGTTGTTGGAATCAAAGGTGACAAAGTTGAGAGTTGTTTTGCTGACCTGGTTGGCGCCAGCCACAGTGACGGTCTTTGGAGTGGAAAGGCTGCCCGCGTGAGTGACATCTCCGCCGTAATACGCTTCGATGGAAGCGGTAGTTGGTGGCAGCAAATTTGTACTGGCCGTCGCGGTCGCGCCGGATAGCGCGAAAGGACCGTAGGAGCCGAGAATGTTGTTGCTAGAGTCCAGCGCCCATAGGGAAACGCTGCCGGTACCGCCACCGGTGACCGTGACCGGGACCGTGAAGGTCTGGCCGGAAGTCAGCGAGGTGGTGCTCGGAGTACCCAGAGTTGTGGTGGTGAGAATGAGATTGGCGGTGCTCCAAAGAGTGAGAAGGTTTCCGACATTGATAGAGCCCAGGCCAGTGGCGAGATCATAGCCAGTGCCCGCTTGATAAGCGGGATTTCCATATGTGGGATGACTGGAATCGACGAGCAGGCCGAAGGTGCCGTTGCCAACACCCGTGCAGTTGGGAGAGCTGAGTGTACAAGCGACGGAGTTATTGCCGGTGGTGATGTCGTAGAAGGCGCAGGAAGCAGGAGCGGGAGTAGCGGGATCCGTGAAATTGCCGGATTTGCAGGTTCCAGCGGAGTAGTTTTGTTTGGCGGCCAGGTTGTAGAGCACGTAGTTGGCATTTCCCTGCCGTGTAGCCGTCATTTGATTGACGAGCGCCATGATTCCCGCGAATGCCGGGGTTCCTCCGGAGGTGCCGCCGACGCCGGTGAAATTGATGGTACCGGAAGTGGGGCTTGTCGCGAGATTGCAGGAGGCGCCATCCACGTTTTGATCGGAAGCGCAGACAACATAGAAGCTAAAGTTGAAGCCGTCACTGGCGAAAAGAGATATATCGGGAATGTCTCTGAGGGAATCGGCGGGAGTGATGTTGTTCTGAAACGCAGGTTTGATATAGCCGCCGTTCGGGAAGGTGCTGCTGGTGTTACAACTAATTGTGGTCTCGCTTACGGCGCCGAGAACGCAACTGCTGTAGCCGCCAGAGCCGGCGGTTAAATCGCCGCCATTCTGATCGACGCTGGTGCAAGCGGTCTGTGGGCTGGCCGCGCAGAGGGAATCGTCCCAAGGCACTTCGGCGATGTAGCCGAGAGCGGAGAGAGAAGTTGTGGGATCGGAGGTAGGGCTGGTAGGGCTGCCCCAATAGTTCGTCGGATTAGTGAACTGATCGAAGTCCGTGCCGCCAATGGAGACGTTGAAAGGTGTAGAAGAGATGCCGGAGACGGCCAAGCCGTTGATGGCGGATGTTTCCGTGAAGGAGGAATCGCAACCGGCGGAGCCTTCGTCGCCCGCAGCGGTGATAACGGTGATGCCTTCGGCGGCGGCTTGCTGCCAGAGGGCGTTGTAGAAGGCGTTGCCAGCGGTGAGGATGAACGGTTCGCATTGGCCGTAACTTTCGCTGAGGATGGGAGCGACGTTGTTGTCGACCACATAGAGCGCGGAAAAATCGACGCCGCCGGTTACCCAATTCTGGCTGGCTCCGGTGGTTTGCGAGGTGACAAAGATGATCTTCGCAGCGGGAGCAACGGCTCCGGCCCATTCGACGTCGAGATCGGACTCGAGTTCATCGCCGGAGACCAGGCCGGGATCGGGGCCGTTGACAACCACGCAGAGCTGACATGCCGATGTTATTCCTGAGGTGGAAATAGAACTGTAGGCCGGAAGCCCAAACATGGAACGAAAATCGACAACGTCTTGCGTGTTGATGTTGGATTGGCCTACGACGGCGATGGATTGGCCGCTCCCGTCAAATTTTGCGGGGGGATTGATACCATTGGGGACGTTGTAGATCTTGGCGAAGTCGGCGGGACCGACGGCGTAGAAAGTGCCGCTTGTATTAGTGTAGGTGAAGAGGGGTTTGACTTGGCCGGTAGCTTTGTCTTTCTGGAAGGTACCGACTTTGTGATTTTGCGCGTGCTTGGGGAAATTGTGAAGGGCGACGACGCCGGCGACGACAGGCGCAAGAGCTTCTGGGATAGAGGGATTGCTTACATTGGCGATGTGCTCTTCGCCATTAACGACAAATTTGTGAATTTCGGTGTGAAAGGCGTTGCGCACCTGGCCGGCGTTACCGCTGAAATCAATTACGGTGCGACCTTTGGAAACGCTGGAAACCTGGAAGCCTTGGCGAGTGAGCCAGTCGGTGACGGTGCGAATATCGGCGTCCGACGGACCGAACTGCAATCCGAATTGTCCCGGGGTGAGCCACGCGTGATAGCTCGAAGAGCCCTTGGCTTGCTGCGCGCCCATTAATTGCTTGAGGGCGAAGTCTTGTTCGGGGCTGCGCTGCAAGAGCAGCAACATGTGCGTCATGGGCTGGGAATCCGCGAGGGCGCCGCGATCATTTGCCGGACGTGCCAACGGATGGACGTTGCCCTGCAGCATGACCGTGCGAGTATTATCGACGGCTTCGACGACGCGGGAAGCGACGGTGGATCTTTGGGCCCACGCACCTGCACAGAGAATAGACATTGAGACAAAACAAATCGCGACTCTCCAGAGTTGCACGGCTCTGTTCATGATTTCCTCGTGATATGTACCAGTTTTAAGTTCGAGCACGACCAAGTTCGGCAGGAACCGCGTCTTCGTCCCCCATGACGCGGCGGCGGTCCATGCATGGTTCAGATGCAACGTTGTGGAAAACGGTTTGCTTCGGATTTCCTGGCGTTGCGCGAAACAATTCTAATCTACTTTCTCTGCGTACTAGTTCACAACGACGGTGAAATTTGCTGTTTCCGTAATACCGTTGGCGGCGCCGGAAATTTGCAAACCGATCGAGCCTGTAATTACCTGCACGATAGGGGCGGACGTGGAAGCTAGCGTACCGGCATCGCCGCGGTATTGCGCGGTGAAATTGTGCACGCCAATCGGCAGGGAAGTGGAAAGAAAAGTGGCGATCCCCGCGCTGACATTGACGGGACTGGAGTACGGCTGACCGTTGTCGTAAAGCTGAACCGCGCCGGAAGGCGTGGCGGATCCGTTCGGCTTTACGGTAACCGTGAAGGTGACGGGCATACCAAATGCGACATGGAGATTTGTAGACACCATTGTGGTGGTTGTGCTGACGGGTCCACCGCCACCACCTCCTCCACCACCGCCGCAGCCCAAAACCAGACCGGCTACGCAGAACAATAACCCAAAGGCGGCGAAAAAGTTTCGGGAATTCGTGGTGCCGGAGGAAGCGAAAGCGGCGAGCAGCAATAAGGCGGCGCCGAAGGCCGCTCCCCACAAGCCGTTGGACGGGGCGATGACACCGGCGCGGGTGGCCGTAGCAGCCATGGAGGCGGAAACAGGAGTGAGGTTCATGATCGTGGTGGCTGCGGCATTGTTGACGGGCAAGTTGGCTTGGGAAAAAGCGCAAGTATAGCCAGGAGGGACAAAGGTGCCACCGGTGGCGCAGGTGAATGCCACGGTGCCAGCGAAGCCACCAGCCGGATTGACGGTGATGGTGGAAGAACCGGCATTGCCGGCGGAGAGGCCGATGGTGGCAGGCGAGACGCTGAGAGTGAAAGTGGAAGCGGCGAGTGGCACGGTAGCAGAGTTCGCGGACTGCCAGTTGGTGTCGCCGCGATAGTGCGCGTAGAGCGAGTGCGATCCGGCGGTTAGTTTCAGACGCGTGGCATACACGCTGGTGCCCCCGGGGCCGGGAGTGAGTGGTTGCGCGGAGAGCAATTGTGTGCTGCCTTTAACGGAATCCCAGAATTCCACGACGCCGATGGGATAGGGAAGTTGCGGATTCGCAGGATTGCCGGTGACAGTGGCGTTGAGAGTGACTTCGCCGTTGGAGTATGCGGTAGCGGGAGCGACGAGTTTCACTTGGGGAGTGCCCTTCTGGACGGTGAAGGTGACGGGCCCGCTGGCCGAACTTGAGTTTGCGGTGTCTCCCGAATAAACGGCATAAACCGCAGTGCTGCCTGCTTGCGGCCAGGGGAATTGTACGGTGGCGGTGCCGCCGCCGATGGGGGTCGCGGCGGTGCGAGGTCCGACGGCGTCCCAAAGGGTGACGGAGCCGGTGGCGGTAGTCGGAGTGACGTTGACGGTGAAGACTCCGGTATCGCCCATGTTGACGGGAGCGGTTTTCATGAGGAGCGTGGTGGTGGTTTTGGCGCCGGAGGTTGCGCCGACTACGACGGTTTGCGTGAATTCGTTGAGCGGATCGCCGCTGGCGACACTGGTGTAATTGGGGTCCGCGCTTCCGTCGTAGGCCGCGCCAATGATGTGCGAGCCTTGCGGTAAATTGGGAATGAGCGCGGAGGCTTGCGCTTGAGTGCCGAAAAATCCGCCGGTCTGCAGAGGGATGGGTGAGCCGAATGGAGTGCCATCGACGGTGAATTGGACGGTGCCCGTAGCGGTCGCAGTACCTTGTCCGGAAACCACCGCACCCACGCCGAGAGTTTGCCCGGCGGGCATGCCGAGGGTGTTGGCACTAACCACCACGAAGGGCGAGCCTTTGGCAATTGTGAATGTTGTGGGGGCGGAGGTGCTGGCGTTGAAACTGTTATCGCCGGAATAGACTGCGGTCACGGAATGAGGGCCAGGAGCGAAGGCGTAAGAAGCGCCGCCTCCGGTGAGGAGATAAGCGGTGCCGTCGGAGGCGAGCTTGGATGTGCCGACGGGATTCGCGCCATCCTGAACGGTGATCGTGCCGGTGGCGGTGCCTTGGCCGGAGTTGCCGGCCGTGGCGATTTTCAATTGAAGAGGCGAGCCGTAGTTGGCAGAACCATTTTGCAAATTATTGAGTGTGAGTGTGGTGGTGCTTGTTTCCGGAGTGATGTTGAGCGGAACCGCTCCGGAGACGCTCGAGGCATATGAGCTGTCGCCGGCGTAGTAGGCTTGGAGGTTATATTTTCCGCCGGGCAAATCCGAGAGAGAGCCGGAGAAAGCTCCGTTAGCGCCGAGAGGCAAGGACTGTTGGGAATCGCCGTAGAGATCCGATTTGATGGAAACGAGTCCGGTGGGCGAACCGGTTCCGGAAGCAGGCGAAACGGCACCGCTTAATTTGATCGGGCTGCCATGGACAACACTGGTGGTGGAAGCTTGCAACGTGATCTGGGAGGCGGTGGGGGTTGTGTCCTTCCAGGCCGCTGCGAGGTTCGCGGCATTGACGGAGCCGAGGCCGGTGGCGAGATCGTAGCCAGGCGTGGCCGCTTCGCCGGTGAGAAAACCATCCGTGCCGCTTTGCGTGGAGGAACATCCGGTTGAGCCGCCCAGGCAGGAAACCTGATTATTGCCCGAAGTTATGTCGTAGAAGATACACGAAGACTGCATGGTGGGATTCGTTTGCTTCGAGGAATCGCAACTGTTTCCGGCGACCTGCGCGAGGCGATAGAGAACATCATTCACCATTCCCAGGAATGCGCCGTTCTTCTGCTCGACGAGCGCGAGGATTCCGGCCATGGCGGGAGTGGAGACGGAAGTTCCGCCGACGAGCGTGAGGCCGACAACATCTTGCTGCGCGTCCGTCTGACAGGGGGAGCCGCCGAGACTGGTACAGTAGACCGCTTCATCGTGGCCTGCGGCAGCGGCGAGCGAAACGTCCGGCAAATCGCGCGCAGCGTCGGCGGGGACTCCCGGGCCGGATTGCCAAGATGGTTTCGGGTAGATGGTGCTAGCACCGCCGCCACCGGCAAGAAGCGTGGTGTTGCCATTGGCGAGCACGCAATTGGTAGCGGTAGTGGGTAGCGAAGGATCGCAACTTTCGTTCCAGACGGCTTCGGGGATGTAGCCCAGCGCGGAGGAATATTGTGGGGAATTGGAAGCGCTCCAGAAGGAAGCGGGCTGGGAACTATCGGCGAACTGGGTGCCACCGACGGCGAGGTTGAATGGAGTGGAGGCGACGCCGTTTACGGCAGGACCGTTGGTTGCAGGGTTTCCTGCGGAGGCGTTGTCGCAACCCGCAGCGCCGTTATCACCGGCGGCGACGACCACGGTGATGCCCTCGGCGGCGGCTTGCTGCCAGAGAGCATTGTAGAAGGCGTTGCCGGAGGAGCCGAGCACTTGCTCGCAGCTGCCATAGGTGTAACTGAGGATGGGGGCAATTTGATTGTCGACGGCGTAGGCGGCGGCGAGATCGACGCCACTGGTGGTATCGGTGCTACCGGCGACGATGAGATCAATGGTGGCGCCCGGGGCGGCGGCGCCAGCCCACTCGACGTCGAGCAGCGCTTCTTCCGCGTCGGTCTGATCGGCGATGCCGGGATCCGGGCCACTGAGCAGGAAATTAGGGTCGTTGGGTTTGAGCCCGAAAATCTGGCGGAACTGTTGGACGTCGGTAAGCTCAATTTGTGATTGCGCGGTAACGGCGATAGAGATGCCGGAACCGTCGACGCCGCTGGCGAGCAGGCTTTTGGTGTTGTAGATGGCGGCAAAATCGCCGGGCGCCAGGTAGTAGGTATTTGTAGAACCAGTGGCGGTGAGATTCGGGGATAATTTCGAGCGGACGCCTTGGGCACTCCGAGCGGCGGTGCCGTAATTCTGGCGGATAGGCGATCTCTTGCCAAAATTATTCAGAGAAACAACGCCGCGGGTGATGCCAGTCAAATCTGCCGGTATGGCCAAGTCGGTGGCGTTGGCGACATAGGTTTTGCCGCGGAAACGGTAATACTGCATGGTGGTATGAAAGGCGTTTTCGACTTGGGTTGCGGTGCCGCTAAATTCCACCCAGCGCTTGCTTGCAGCTATGTGTTGGACCGCAAAACCCGATTGTTGGAGCCAATCCAAAGTGCGTTGCACATCGGTGTCTGCTGGACTGAATCGTGAAGCGAATTCTGCAGCGGTGAGCCAACGGTGATAATTGGAAGAATTGCGGTCGAGTTGCTGGGCCAGCAAATTTTTCAGATCGTCCTCCTGGGAGGGTGAGGGCGACAAGACCAAGAGCATGCGCTGGAGAGCGTGATCACTTTCAACGGGACCGACGGAGTTAGTGGGAATGGCGAGAGGATGGCGAGTATGCGGGAGACGCACGAGGGGCCGTTCGTTCACCCCCTGCGGAGCGTGGTCTTGGGCACGAGCGATGAAACTGATCGTGAGTAAACACAGAAATGCGGCCAATCGGGCCTGACGTAGAAACGACAACGCTTCCCACCCCTGTACGGCTACTAGACTTCGCTCTCAACGCGCGCAGGTCGGGACATGACGCGTGGCTGGGGCGCCCCAGGTCGACCGTATTTCCTAAGAGGAACTTCGACTTAGAAGTCTACACAGCGACGGTTATGGGCACAATTCCTATCAGTTGGTATAAAGTAACGTCTTTGTCAATAGTGCGGTAAAGGTGACTGGCGAAGGCGTCATCTCACCAATTGAGTTCAACATTGCCGCCGGATAGGACAATGCCGATTCGGGGTGACGCGTCCCCCGTGCGGCCGGACACGTCGATTTCATGCAAGCCAGCGGGACGAAGCAGGGGAGCGAGCGCCACCGCACTGGAAGGCTCGATTACGATCTTCATGCGCTCCCAGACGAGTTTCATGGCGGTGACAATTTCCTCCTCGGTGACCAGCAGAACGCCGTCGACCAGCTTACGAAGGATGGCGAAGGTGCGAGGGGCGAGGGAAGCGCGAAGTCCATCGGCGATGGTGTCGCTGGTTTCCAGAGATTGCAGATGGCCGGTCATCAAGGAACGATAGGCATCATCGGCACGCTGCGGCTCGCAGCCATAGACCCGGACACTGGGCCGAACGCCCTTCGCGCCCAAACAAGTGCCACTCAATAAGCCGCCGCCGCTGACGGGAGCCAAGACGGCCTCGAGATCCGGGAAATCTTCCAGGAGTTCTTTTGCGGCAGTTGCTTGGCCAGCGATGATGCGATCGTCGTCGTAGGGATGGATCAGCACAGAGCCCGTTTCCGCCTGGATGCGCGCGGCGGTTTCCGAGCGAGATTTGACGTTGGGTTCACAGAATGTGATTTTTCCGCCGTAGCTTTCGACGGCGCGGCACTTCACCTTAGGAGCGTTCTTAGGCATGACGATCGCGGCAGAGATGCCACGCCAGCCGGCAGCGCACGCTACGGCGGCGGCATGGTTGCCGCTGGAATGAGTGACAACACCGCGGCGAGCTTCCGATTCACTCAGGGAGAAAATGGCATTGGTCGCGCCCCGAATCTTGAAAGAGCCGGTTTTCTGAAGATTTTCACACTTGAAAAAGAGCTGCGCGCCAGCGAGACGGTTCAAGGAATGACTGGTGAGAACGGGAGTGCGATGGATGCGCGGGCGAATGCGTTCATGGGCCTCTTCGATGTTTTTCCATTCGATAGAGGGAG
This sequence comes from Candidatus Acidiferrales bacterium, assembly GCA_963759275.1. Taxonomy (GTDB): domain Bacteria; phylum Acidobacteriota; class Terriglobia; order Acidiferrales; family UBA7541; genus Acidiferrum. The sequence goes on from CAVWYZ010000014.1 coordinate 806,141, forward strand.
TGACGGAATTCGCGGTGGCCATGCGATGAGTGTAATCGAAGAGCGGAGGCTTGTCAGTTGGTAGGTAGGGAAACTGCTTATGGCGTGGAAGGTGCCTTCATGGCGCTGGGAGTGAGTTTGCGCATGACAAATTCCTGAAGGAGATTGATGGCGCCAGTTTCGGCGAGACCGACGAGGGTGTTCTGTACGGTCAAACCGAATCCGTTGCGATCCTTCTCCGGATAATAGAGGTTGGAAATTCCGCCGGAAGCGAGACTACCAAGAATGAGGGAATAGTTGGGTTGCCAATGGCCGTTGTCACCCTTGCAGATGACGGAATTTGCCACCGCGTAGAGAAAGCGAGAGCGGGTGCTTCCGGTGCCCTTGTAGAAATAGCGGGGATCCTGTTTAAGGAGAGACGGGAAAATGGCACCGCCGATGAACGTACCGGTGACCAAGTCAGCGTAAGAGGCGCCATAACGTTTGGCATATCCCTGCGCGCCTTGGCCGTATCCGCTGTATGCGTCGGTAGCTTGCTCGACGCCGGCGACTACACCGGTGACGGCGAATGTTACTGGATCAATGGTTGATTTCCAGGCGAGCTGAAATTTTTGCTTGGTGTTGAGGGGAACGGCGTTGGGCTCGTAGGTGACATAGAAATTGGGAATGACGCCGAGGACGCGTTGTTTCTCCTGGGTTTCCAGCTGTTCTTGAGCGAGTTCGATGGGTGAGAGCTCGACGTTTACTTTAGTGACATTCGTGGCCACCGGAAGAACGATGTGCGGGAGCAAGCAGTTCTGACCTGAGGTAACAGTGGCGGAGACGGTCTGCCCGGCGAAGTCGGGAGCGGTAATCGTGAGGTGATAGGAGCCCGGGGCGATATCGATGAAGAAAAACTGGCCATCGTCGTCGGTCAGCGCTTGTTGATTTGCGGATTGTCCTTCACGAGTGAGTACGATTGTTGCAGCGACGACTGCAGCGCCATTGGGGTCGACAACAATTGCGCGAATGGTGCCGGTGGAACGCGGCTCTCCCGAGGAATCGGCGGTGCAAGTTGGCGCCTGCGCACCGTTATTTGGCGATGGGCTTGGGGTAGCCATCGGAACAGAAGATTCGGGTGCCTGAGCGAACACCGAACAGGTGACCAGCAAGAAGCACAGCGAAGCGAGACCGACCCTTCGGCGAGAGATGGGCGAGGCGAGGGACACCGATCGTGATAGTTGTTCGTGAATCACAGCCATTAGTGTACCGCCTCGTGGATTTGTCTCCGTACTGTTTGAGTGTTTGTAGTGACGTAAAGTTGGCTGGCCCGCAGCTACGGCGCGGATTAGATCAAACGGGATTGAAAGAGGTTAGATGCGCCGGGGGCGACTGGTTGACAATCAAAATAGTGATTGGGCGAAGGCAATTTGCTAGAGAGGGCGGCGGCCCGCTTCGGCGACGGATCGCGCGAATCCGGAAGAAGGATCGGCACGATTTTCCGTGAAGAGTTTTTGGCGATACTGGGGAGTGGCGTGCAAGCCGTCAAGATAAGAGGAAATGCCACGATAAAGACCATCGGCGATACGCTGCCGTTGACCGGATTCCAGTAAGAGGGTTTCGTCACTGGCGTTGCTGACAAAGGAGATTTCGGAAAGCACGGCGGGCATGTTCGCGCCGGTGAGAACGATGAAGGGCGCGTGCTTGACGCCACGGTTTTTCTCGCGGCCGCTGACGAGTTGGAGGCGTTGCGAGAGGATGTCTTGAATTTCTGCGGCGAGGAGCTTGGACTCAGCGATCTTCTCGTTGTTGGTGATTTTCTTTACGAGATCGGGGAGATCGTGCAAAGAGGATTGCGTGAGTGCATTTTCGCGGATGGCCAACTGTTTGGCTTCGTTGGAAGTGGCGAGACTGAGATAGTAGGTTTCGACGCCACGGACCTGGGCGCTGTCGCTGGAGTTGGCATGAATGGAGATGAAGAGATCCGCGTCGGCGCCATTGGCGATGGCGGTGCGTTCTTCGAGAGGGACGTAAGTATCGTCCTTGCGGGTGAAAACGACTTCGGCGCCGGGGATATTTTCTTCAATCATCTGACCGAGCCGAAGGGCGACGTCGAGGCAGAGATCTTTTTCGAGAAGGCCGTGCGGACCTTTGGCGCCAGTGTCAAAACCGCCGTGGCCTGGATCGATAACAATGCGATTGATCTTCAGACCCAACTCGCGAGTCAGGGAGAGCTGTCCGGCTGTGTTTTTGTAAGATTCAGAAGCAATTTGGGCTGATTGAGGTTCGCGTGTGTCTGTCCCCGAGGTCGAAGGAGTGATAGAAGCGGTAGCGGATTGTCCGCCGGCGATGACGGGACGATCCAGCGTCGAAAGAATGGGAGAAGTTGATGCTCTCTGGGCGGACGCGACCGCACTTGTTTGCGTACCATGCGCGATTTGGGTGACGCCTCTATGCATGGCGTGTGGGAGAGCGAGGCCGGCGGAAAGCAATACGCCAAGAACCGCGCCCGTCCACAGGCTAGAACTGGGCAGGCCGAAAGATTTTGGAATGAAGTAAGTCAATTGCGATGGTGCCCTTCGACTACGCGTGCCGGTTACGCGGGTGGACGGCGATTTCACGGCAGGTTCCGGCGTGTTTGGTTCAACGACCGAGGAAGGCGCGCCCAAATTTCGACCGGCTTTCTCGACGATATCGGAAGTTACGGCTTGCAGCCCGCGCGCGTAGGCCTCGAATAACGCGCGAGAACAGATCCGGTTGATGTTCTGCGGAATGCCGCCGCTGAGTTCGGCGACCGCGGCCATTGCTTCCGGATCAAAGAGCAATTTGCCGCGATAACCCGCAGTGTAAAGGCGGTGGCGAATGTAACCGGCCGTTTCCATGGGAGACAAAGGTTGCAGGTGGAGAATGTGGATGAGGCGGCTGGCGAGAGGCGCGAAGTTTTCAGCTTGCAGCCTTTTCAAGAGAGAAGGCTGGCCGAAGAACACGAGTTGAAGGAACTTAGAGTTGGAGGTTTCAAATTTCGAAAGTTGGCGGAGCGTATTGAGAACGGACTCCGGCAAATGCTGGGAGTCGTCGAATAACAGGACGAAGCGTTTGCCCGCCAGCATTTCCGCGAACCAAATGGCATTGAGTTTGCGGAGCATGGCGGCGGAATCCATGTTGGTGGAATCGACGCCCAACTTGTTGAGAAGAAATTGCAAGATCTGAAGGGAATCACAGCGGGATTGAAAAAGGAATGTGGCGCGTCCGGATGCCTGGATATTTTCGAAGAGTTGGGAGAGCAGGATGGTCTTGCCCATGCCGGAGGGAGCGGTGAGAGCGAAACTGCCACGGTCAGCGAGAATGGAGCTGGTGGAGGACTCGAGCGCTTCGCGGTGCGCGTGGCTCGCATAGACCTGGGCGGGATTGAGCACCGCGCCGAATGGCTGTTCGCTAAGCTGGTAGTAATCGAGAAACATGGACCGGACCTCCACGCCAGAATCCACAGGCGCACGGGCCTGCGGCCCCCTCTGGGCTTGTGACATACATAGCATGTCAGAAAATGGCGCGGAGTGTTAGAGATGGATTGTGGAAGAAGCGGATCTGGAAACGCTGTAGGCGAAGGCCCAAGCAAGGATACCGGGAGTACCACCCCAATGGCACTAGCATGGTTTGCTTGACGTTGGGTGTCCCTCTGATAACCTAGTGCCAGACAGTTTTCTGCCGGGCGGCCCGCCTGTCGACCTGGCACGGAGCAATACGTGGCGTATTCAGAAAAGCGACAATTAGAGCGCTTCCGCATCCGTGTTCCCCTGCGGTTTCGGCCGCTAGGGCTGGCATCTGGTGCGGCGGAACACTTTGCAGAAACGACGAATATTTCGCGAGGCGGCTTTTTCTTTGTGACTTCGGCGCCGCTGCAGGTGGGAATGCCGATTGAAGCGACGCTAGTGATGCCAACGGAAGTAACTGGCAGCAAGGCCGACGAAACCCATTGCCGGGCGCGGCTGGTGCATGCGAAGGCGGATGCTTACAGCGATGGGCGGATGGGATTTGGAGCGGAAATAGAGATGTTTATCGAGCCGAAGAAGCCGGTACAGGCTGTGGCCGCACAAGCCGGCAAAGTGCCACCCGTAACGGCGAAGCCCTAAGCTTCAGCGTTTTATTTACCCACCTGAATAGTAGTTTTCGCAGAGCCCACATTTTCAAATCGATCAAACGCGCGAACGGCGATGGTGTGTTCACCGGGGCTGAGACCGCGAACCGTGAAGGAATACGATTCCCTTTTGTAATCGCTGATGCCGGACGCTGGACGGACAAGAATCCAATCGCCGCCATCGACGCTGTATTGGGCTTTTTCGATGCTGCTGGTGGGATGACTGGCAGTGAACTGGAAATCGTAGGATACCCCGTGAGAGTGGTCGGCGTTCATACCGGTGGGGCTGGCCTCGATTTTGGATACGGATGGCGTGGTGTTGTCCACTTCGAAGCGATCGCTTTCGCGTTCGGCGTTGAGAGCAAGTTCCGGAGGATTGGAGGGAGAGTCGCTGGCGACAATTTTGAGGTAGTACGCACCGTCGGGCATGGAAGTGGTATCCCAGGAATAAAATTTCTGGTCGAGATCGTCTTTGAGGAGCAGCCAATCGTGCTGATTCTCGCCGCGGAAATAAACAGAGTATTTCAGGTCGTCGTCGTTGTCGTCGTGAGCGGACCACAACACGGATTGATAAGTTTTTTGTTGGGTGCCTTGAGGCTGAGGCTCGAATTTGGCAGGCGGATTGGGGTTGCTGTTGCTGATCGTTGCGCCGGATGGATTGGGATTGGGTGCAGGGGGCTGCTTCAGAGTGACGTTACCCACGATGGTGATTCCAATAGGAGCTTGGACGCGAACGCCGGGATCCTGCATAGTGATGCCGTCAATGACCGGGGCGACATTTTTGGGAAGGTAGGCGACGCTGACCCAGTCGACACCGTCCCCTGGGCGGCCGTCGTGGATGACCGCTTTCCATTGCAAGAAACGAGCGGGCGGCGCCTGGATTTGCGAGTCGGTGGAAGTGTAAGGCCCGAACCAGGGTGACCATTCCTTGCCAGGATCTTCGGTATTTCCGGACCTCACGTAAAGTTCCAGGCGGGGCTGGCCGTCGGACTTTGCGTTTTTGGCGGAGGTAGTGGTTTCTGGAGGACCCCACCATTCAATGCGTCCCCATTGCGAGAAAAGCTTGGCGTCGAAGGACTGAGATTCGAAGGTGCCTTCGGGTTCGTATTCGGGACCGAGGGAGAAGACTTTCCCGGGGTTCGCGGTACACAAATACACTTTGCCGTTTGCGGCGCGAGAGATTCCGGTGATTTGCGCGGAGCCGGCCTTGGCGAGCTGCGCGTAGACACCGCGACCGTCGATGACAAGAAGCGAACCGTTGTTGCCAGTGCCGGCGAGGAGACGGCCATCGGAGTTGAGGCCCAGCGAGTAGACGATTTCGTCGCGGGAGGACCAAATCTCTTCAGGTACGCCCTCGGAAGTGATGCGGTAAATCGCGCTGGAGATCGCCTGCGTGGAGGCGATGAAAGGAGTGGCAACCGGAGCCGCTTGAATGCCAGCGCCAGAGTTAAGGTTGGCACCCTGAGGAATAGAGAAGACCGCATTTTGTCCGGGGCCGGTGGCGCGGGGCTTGTCGCCAATCGCGGAAACGTAGATGTTGCCGTCGGAACCTACGGCGAGTGAGGTGACTTCGCGTTTGGCGGTTTCGTACAGGACGAATCCGGAAGTGGAGGCGATGGAAGGTTTCTTGGAGCCGGGCTGCGAAGCAGTGCGACTGATGCGGAGAACGCGGCCATTGGGCTCGGTGCCGGCGAGGAGATTGCCTTTGGAATCGAAGCCGAGAATTTTGATGTGGGCCTCATCGCTGGAGTAGTAGAGGTCGCCTTTGCCCTCGGGAGTTACGGAGTAAATCTGGCCTTTGTCTCCGGTGGCGACATAGAGAGTGCCATCTGGGCTGAAGGCGAGGTCCCAAATGTATTTGGTTTTGGGTTCGAAGAAGACGCTCTTCTCTCCGGTCGAGGAAACTTTGTAGACCTTGCCGTCGGGAGAGGTGCCGACGTAAAGCGTGCCCTTGGAATCGAAAGCGATGCACTGCGCGAGGAGATCGGTGGATTCGAATACGGCTTTTGGTTTTCCGCTACCGTCGATGCGAAACACTTTCGCGGGCGAACCGCCTCCGGCATATAAGACGCCAGAAGGATCGGTGCGGAGCGACCACAGATAAGAGGCGTCCGCGTCGGCGACCAAGGTGAATTTGGGAGCGAGTTCGAGGTGCCCATCGCTACGTACGGCAACGCCCTTGGCGGTGCCTTTGAGAAAGTCCTCGTAGGAGGACTGCTTCCAGCGGCGCGTGTGGTCGGCGAAAGCGGAGGTGACGACGGCGCCGAGGAGCACGGCGAGGAGCAAGAGCTGTTTCGAATGTTTCGACATAGAGAGGATCACCGGATTTGTAAATTAAGGGAAATGAGACCAGCGACGGGTCCGCCGAGAACCACGGAGGATTCGCTGGCAAGCGATTCACGCAAAACCTGAACAGTGCCGGGAGTGGGACGGCCGTCGACGACGCTGATGTGGGAGAGGGGCACGTTGGGAAGTTCCTTGTCGTTCCAGACCATAGTAGGAGCGGGGACGAAGACGCCAACGTACAAGCGATCATTGTTTCGTTCGCGATTGATAAGGGCGATGAGTTGATCGAGTCCTTCGGGACCAGAGACACCGCCGGGTGCGGTGCCGAAGTTGAAGCCACGCGAAGCCCGATTCATCCAATCGGCATCGCTGACGAGGACACGGAGCGTGGTGCCCCGGACAATCTGATCGGGGACGTGGACGGTGGTTTCTTCGATGCGCGACTCGCCACGGTAGGGTCGCAGAAGCACACGGACTTTCAGATTTTCGCCGGGAGCCGCTTCACCGGTTTCGAGCCAGGCGCTTTCGATGGTGTAGGAATTTCTGCCGGGCACGCTTTCTACGCGCAAAGAAATGTGCTCGACGTTGGGCACTTCGTAGTTGTTGGTGAACAGGCGGCCGAAGATGCTTTGAACGGTAAGGGCAATCGGCATCGCGTCGGGCATGAGGGAATCCGAAGGCGCGAAGGTGTTTTCGAGTTTGACGGGGACGTGGCCCTTTAATTGAATTTCGCCGGTGAGATGGAGAGTGCTGCCTTCTCCATAGAGGGCGTTTTGCGTGACGCCATTGAAGGTGGTCATAGCAACGAGGAGGGAAGTGAGCTTGGGATGATCGACCATTTCGAAATGCAGTTTCTTTTCGCTGGAGCCGGTGACGAAGGTCAGGTCCATCGGAATCATAGCGGGCGGAGCACCGAGGTGTCCCGTGACAGCGGTGAGATGGTCGGAAGTGATGGTGCCGATCATTCCACCCATGTTGACGATTTTCGTGGAAGCGAGAGAAGAGGAGAGCGTGGTGACGACCTCGCTCCGAGCCATGGGAATGCGGATGTCGCCAAGGTTCATGAAGGGATGGCCGCACAGGAAAACGTGATCGCCTTGCACGGCGGTGACAGTGCAGGCGGAATTGATGGACACGTCACCGCGGACCAGAACCATTCCGGCCATATCACCGGGAGAGAGATGGGCGTGGGGATCGTCTTTTTGATCGGAGGCCGCGCCGCCTTGCGTGGCGACCAAACCGTAATTTTGGAGTTGCCCGGCAAATTGTTGGAGGGTGGCGGCCTGAAAGCCGGAAAAGACGAGCGGAGTCTCGATGGGCAGAAGAGAAGAGCCAGTGGGCAAAGTGTTACGCGCGACGGCGTCTTTGGGCAGTTCGAATTGTTGCGAGGCAGTTTGGGTGGCGGGGCTGACCGGAGGCGGGCGCAAGACATCTTCGATGGGGGTGACGCCAGCGATGGCTTCCTTGGTGAAGATGCCGAGTTTCAGGGAGAGGGCACCGGCGAGTTTTCCGTCCAGATAGACGGGACTACCGCTCATGCCGGCGACGACGCCGGTGTGTTCAACTTTCGGGCCTTTGAGCTCGACGAGAATGATGGATTGTTTGGGGCCGAGGAAATTGGGCATGACCCCGAGAACTTCCAGGTTGAACTTTTCGATCTGTTCGCCGGTGAAGACGGTGTAGGCGTAGCCCTGCATGCCGGCATGAACCTGGTCGACTGGGATGATTTCGGTGGACTCTTGAGAGTGCGCGAGCGGGGGCAAGGTGCCCAGGAGGAAAGCGGTAAAGCAAAGTAGCGAGATTCGCTGAAGATATTGGCGCATAGCCAGATAGACGTAACCCCCGAAGGAAGGAGCATGATACCGGGCGGCGTCCTAGAGGGCAATTGAACCTCTGGATAGAACGGTATAGGCCCGAAGGATTAGAAGTCCTAGGACGCGACTTGGTTGTGAGGGCGAGGCGGTAGCGTGCGAGTTGGCGAGTGTGCGACGATATGGCGGTCAGGAGAACCGATATATGTCAGAACCAACGAAAGAAGAATTGCTGGCGAGAATCGCCGAGCTGGAAAAGAAGGCCGAGCGGCCGAAGAAGGGCAGTCTGGAATTTCGAGTGGGCGAAAAAGGCGGGGTCAGCGTATACGGACTGGGCCGTTTTCCAGTGACGCTGTATTACGAGCAGTGGATCCGGCTGCTGGACGTGTCGAATGATCTGCGGGAGTTTCTGGAAGAGAACAAGCACCGGTTAAAGCTCAAAGACCAAAACGGGTGATTGAACGAAGTGCAGCGGCCACCTAGCAACCCAGTGCTCCTCAACTCCGTGCTGCCGGAGTTGAGCAAAGAACTTGAGGGATTGCTAGAGCGACAGAATGAAGCCGCCCTCGCCGCTCAGGTGTCGAGCCTTGCTATTGTTGACAGGTGCCGGTGCGAAGATGATTTCTGCGCGACTTTCTACACGCAGCCGAAACCCGATGGCGCCTACGGTCCCACCCATTACTGTCTTGAAGTTGAACCCGAGCGAGGCATGATTATCCTCGATCTGTTGAACGGAAAGATCGCCTCCGTCGAAGTACTCTATCGAGACGAGGTCCGTGCGGCCCTGCTTGCCATATTCCCTTGATGGCACAAATTGCTAAGCAATTTAGTCGTGATGATGCATGGCGAAGATTTTGGCGGTGCTGTCTTCGTAGGGGTAGACGTGGACCATCCAGCCGAAGATGACAGGGTAGAAGGTGCCGCCGGCGGCGTCGCAGGCAGACTGCGTGGTGATGGAGCCGCGCAAACCGAACTTCATCCAGTTGGCGTGTCGGCGATCACCTTTTGGTGGCATACATAAATTTGTGTGCAGATGCCAAGTGGCCACGCTGAGAGGTACGCGCTCGTTGAGTTGCTCTTCGGTGGCGCGCTTGGGCATGGTGTACATGGCACCGACGAGTTCATAGCCAGTGGCGGTCTTCCGGTAGAGCAGGGAAGTAGGGCGCGAAGGATCGAAGGTAAAGGATTCCAAGAAGCCGTTGGCGTAGTTGGTGAAGTGATATTCCTGCTGGGGCACGTTGGGCATGAAGATCTTGTAGCCGTCGTTTAGAGCGACTTGATAGTCCTTGTATTTTTCGATGCCAGACCGGAGTTGGTCGACGATTTCATTGGCGCGCCGCTGGTCTTCCGCATTGGCGGGACGAGAGGCGGTCATATGCATGTGCGGGGTGTCGCCATTGTGCATGTGCTGCATGTCGACCATGGCGTTGTGCTCGCCGATGGAAGCATCGTCGGCATCCATGGCCATACCGGCCATGCCGGCGTGATCCTGGGGATCTTGAGGGGGTTCGGGGGTGGTCATCGCGACGGGCGGAGTGTGGTGGCCGGGTATGGCGGCAAGCAGAACTCCCACAACGAAAAGGGCGGCAACACCGATGGCGGCGTTGATGAAGAGCTGTCGTAGCGTCTTACGGGCGAACATACATCCTCGTTTGGATAGAAGGGCCGTCGAACGACCTTTCATTTCATAATACGCAAGCGGCTGTAGATAATTTCCCGAGGATTCGGATGGCGGTTCCCTGGAAGAAACTGTCCGCGGGTACAGGGAATGAGTGGGTGGGCGTTGTATTGAGCGAGCAGCGAACGGCGATCAGCGATCAGCGATCAGGAAGCAAACCCAGTGCTCTTTTCGCCGAATCGAGCATGCTAAACTGACAGCCATCGTGAAAATTGAATCGATTCAGCCCATTAAAGCACTTTCCGGCAGTATTGAACTGCCGGGCGATAAATCCATTTCCCATCGATATGCGATGCTGGCAGCGCTGGCCAACGGCACCAGCGAATTGCGCAATTTTGCGGCGGCGCGCGACTGCCACAGCACACTGGGATGCATGAAGTCCCTTGGCGCCGGGGTGAAAGTAGACGGCACGACGGTGCAGGTGACAGGCCACGGGTTGCGCGGACTGAAGAGTTCGTGGCGGACGCTAGACGCGGAAAACTCGGGAACGACGATACGGCTACTCTCGGGGATTTTGAGCGGGCAATCGTTCACGACGAAGATTACCGGCGATTCTTCCTTGCAGAAACGGCCGATGAAACGAGTGATGACACCACTGCGCGAAATGGGCGCGGACATTCGCGGGCGCGACGAAAACTTTCCGCCGCTGGAGATTCATGGCGGAAAGCTGCGTGCGATCCATTACCAGATGCCGATGGCCAGTGCGCAAGTGAAGTCCGCGGTGCTGCTGGCTGGGCTGTACGCCGAGGGCGAAACAACGGTGACGGAACCGGCGGCGACGCGCGATCATACGGAACTGGCGCTGCTGGAGTTTGACGCGCCGGTGCGCAAACAAGGGCGCACGGTATCGGTGCAGGGGTTGGCTGCGGGCGATCGAAGTAATCCGGCGCTGCGGCCGATTTCGGCGGACGTGCCGGGCGATCTTTCTTCGGCGGTGTTTTGGGTGGCGGCTGCGTCGTTGCTGCCGGAATCCAATGTGTATATCGCGAATGTGGGATTGAATCCGACGCGCTCGGCGATTCTGGATTTTTTTACGCAGATGGGCGCGGCCATCTCGATCGTGAATTTGCAAACGAAGCACGGCGAGGTGGTTGGAGATTTGTCGGTGAAGGGCGCGCAGTTGAAGGGCGGCGTGGTGTCTGGGGATCTGGTGGCGCTGCTGATAGACGAATTGCCGATGCTGGCGGCGCTCGGGCCGTACACGGAGCAGGGAATTGAGATTCGAGATGCGGGGGAATTGCGGGTAAAAGAGAGCGATCGTATCGCGGCGCTGGCGGAGAATCTGAAACGTATGGGCGCGAGCGTGGAAGAGCGTCCGGATGGATTGCGGGTGGAAGGTCGAAGCGCGGGGAAGCTCCACGGAGCGGAGATGGATCCGCGAGGAGATCATCGTATAGCGATGGCGTTCGCGGTGGCAGGTCTGGCGGCGAATGGTGAGACGCGGATCCTCGATGCAGAATGTGCGGGAGTGTCGTATCCGACGTTTTTTGGGGAGTTGCATAGGTTGGCGGAGTAGGGTGGGTGATATCAGATACCAGTTATCCGATATCAGATATCAGGAGCCTCGTTTATAGCTATGTTATATTACCTCCATGGTATCACAGCCGCCCTTGCCGCAAACGGTTCGAGACCTCAAGATTTGGCAGAAGGCCATCTCTCTGGTGGAAGCGAGCTATAAGTTGTCTGCGCTACTGCCACGCGATGAACGGTTTGGTCTGATGTCGCAGATTCGGCGCGCGGCAACCTCTGTCCCAGCGAATATCGCCGAAGGTTTTGACAGGTGGAACGCGCCAGATTTCGCACGATTTCTGACGATTGCCAGTGGTTGTTTGCGAGAATTAGAAACCCATTTTGTAATTGTCCAGCGACTGGGATTCGGCGCGCCAAACTCGGTGAGGCCTCTGCTGGAGGAAACTGAGCAGCTTTCTAGGATGCTATATCGGATGCGGCAAAGAGTGCTCAGCAACGGCAATAGAAGCAAGCGCGCCGGAGTGCCCGCAAACCCACAAAAGCGAGCCTAGTTGTGGAGAGAAGCCGGTTTCTGATCTCTGATATCTCGGATCCGATATCAATATGCCTTACTGCTCGACGGCGGGGGGCGGGGCGACCTTGGGAGGTGCCGGGACGGAGAAGGATGGAGGGGCGGGGACAGCGGGAGGAGCGAGAATCGCTCGGGGGATGATGGACGTGCGGTGGAGTTCGATGTTGCCGTAGCTGGTTTTCAGGGTGATTTTGGGGCCCTTGCCGGAACCGTATTTGCCCGCGAGATGGGAATCGCCTGATTCGGATTTCGATTGGTTCAAGCCGGAAAATTCAGATTCGATGTCGCAGTTGTGGCAGTCGGCCACAATTTCAAAACTGGAACTGCCCGGGATGGAGAGGGAAATTCCTGAGGAAGAATTGGTGATGGTTACGTCTTCCTTGGGAACCGCCGTAAAACGGGCATTGGTTTGCGCGTTGCGATTATCGATTTGCAGTTTGCCGCCGGGATTCTCGACATTGAGTTCGGTGTCGCGCGTGCGAAGGGTTACGTTGCCGGGGGCATCGATTAAATCGAGATTGCCGCTGCCCGCTTCCATGTGGCCGGAGAGAGAAGAAACGGTGAGGTCGGTGCGGGGCGAGACCATGCGAATGCCCTTGGTGATCTTGTCGGCGCGCACCGGCCCGTAAAAGTCACCCTCGACGGTGAGGCTTCCGGTAGTGTCATTCACTTCAATTTCGCCGCCCTTGCCGGAGATTTTGACGTCGCCCTTGGTGTCGTACACCTTGGCGTCACCTTTACGCATTTCGATGGAAACGTCCCCATTGGTGCCGCGGACTTCGACGTCGCCATTCTGGTTGGTTACGCCGACGTCAGAACTGAAATCGGAAATGGTGACATCGCCCTTGTCGGTCTTTACGGTGAGAGGAGACTTGGCGGGGGCGGTGACGTCCATGTCGACGGAGATGCGGGCATTGCCGGCGTCGTAGCCACTGGGATGAACGTCGAAACTGTCGCCATTCTGAGTGATTTCGACGGTGACAGGATTAACGAGGCGCTGGGCGTCGTCTTCATTCCAGGCTTTGGCGTTTTTCTTGGCGGAAACACGAATTTCCTTGTCGTCGGTACCGCGCACAGAGATATCACCCCGGCTGGCACGAACCACGACTGGAGCGTTCGCGGGAACCGGTTTCGGCGAGATGTCCACGTCGAATTCGAAGTTCTCGCCCGCGCCGCCAAAGGTGTCTTTACCATAATCCACGGCGACGACGATGCCCATCAAGGCAAGCATGCCGACAACGAGAAGAACCTCGCCTCCGGTGATGCCCCCGGTGCCGCCACCGAAGCGGCGACCAGCGACGCGTTCGAAGAGTTTGATGACGCCCCAAAAAATGATGAGCAGGGGCCACCAGTGAGTAAAGAAGTTGCTGAGTTGAAGGTGCCCGTAGGTGTGCAACAACAGAAGGACACCTACGGAAATGAGAACCAGACCGGAGAAGAGACCGCTGCTGCGCGACTGGGTGGCCGCCATAACTTGGTTATTGCCCCTGACTGCGGTACGGCGATTGCGGAGGATTGCCGGGCGGAACCGGCGGCGGCGGTGGCACGGCCATGGGCGGAGGCGGAGGTTCGACGTGGCCATCACGCGGAGCCATAGAAGAGGCCAGCAGGATTAAGCCGATGACGACGAGGAGGGCGGGCCAAGTATTGTTGAAATCAAAGTGTCCGCCATGAACCTGAGAAAGGAGGAACAGAATGCCGAGGGTGATGAGGATAGCGGGCCACATCATGCCGCGGATGGTGCAACTTTGGCAGTGGCAGCGAATTTGTGCGCTCATAGCTGGCCTCCACTCAATTCTGTCCGCCCATGCGGTTCCGCAGGAGCCACACACCGATTCCAATCAGGATCAGCGGGAAGAAGAGTTCGCGGACGCGGAAGAAGTCGAAAAAGCCGAAATTATTGAGAAGGAAGAGTCCGCCGAGCGCGATTAAGAGAATGGGCCCGATGGCTTTTTGCTTGGTCCAATTTTCCAGAGGATCCTGATAGTGTTCGCCGGACTGCTTCGCTTTCAGCGTGCGGACGGCATCGATGGCCATGTAGAAGGGAAAAACCACCAAGCCGCAGATGAGCAGGGCCTGCGCGCCGTTTCCCAAATCCAGATTGATGCCCAGAATGATGCCGGCAAAAATGACGATGTGCAGAAGAGCTTTGTTGTATTCACCGTTGTAAATCGCGCCGAGACCAGGAACCAAGCCAAGAATGAAGGCGAGGACCGGAGCGCCAGCGCCCTTCACGGGAGGAGGAACCGTCGAGGGCAGAGGCGAGAGAGGCGCGGTGGCAATCTGTTCCGGCGTAAGGCCAGGAGTTGTGGCGACGGGCTTGGGCGGAAGACCTACAACGGTCGCGAGACAGTCTTCACAATAGAGGACGTCGCGGACCGGGCGCACACACTCCGGACAGAGGGGTTTACCGCAGTTCCGGCAAAAGCCCGATGCCTCCACATCCGGATGCACCGCACATTTCATCGAAAGCTCCTCTCCAACACTGCGGGACACTGGGCGGCCAGCATCTCGAATTGCCGGCCAATTTCGTTGGCGCGATTCTGCTGCTTCGGTTGAGAGTGAGTGTGATCATCGGTCTGGCCCGGGTCTTTATCGGGCGTAGCCTTCGGCGAATTTTCTTGCGGAGTGACCTGGAGTTCGTTTTGATCCTGACGCAGGCGCGATTGAATCTCGTACACCACGCGGAGATCGCTGACGTATTTCACACTGCTGGCATAGACGAGGTGCAGGCGGCGGTCGGCGTTCCGGTACACATTGGCCGGCTGCAGATCCGCGAGTTTGGGCTTGCGCAGCGAAATACCTGAGGCGCTAAAGAGAATCACAAACGTGGCCATGACGCTGGCGAAGCCATAGGCAAATTTTGGGGTAGCCAATCCGTGGATAAAGTCTTGCACGGCTTGCCACGGAGATACTTTTTCGCGTGGACCAACGGTTTGATCCAAGATCGAACGAACGAGGCGAGAGGGCGCTTCGATACTTTCCATGGAGCGCAATTCGGTCATTACGTTTTTGACGCTGGCAACGAGAGGAGCACATTCGGCGCACGAGGCAACGTGGGCTTCAAACGCCGCGCGTTCCGGAGCCTGGAGCCGTCCTTCTAGATAATCACTGAGCTGCACTTCGATTTGGTCGCAAGTCCAGGTCATAGATCGACCCCCAGGGGCTGGCGAAACGCTGCCCGCAAAATCTTAAAAAATGTTATGCGCGTCGTCATGACGGCCGGACTCCCATCTGCTGCAAAATCTTGGCCAGTTCGATACGCCCGCGATTGATGCGGGATTTTACCGTACCTTCCGGAACTTCGAGCACTTGCTGAATCTCCGCATACTCCAGTTGTTGGAGGTCGCGGAGAATCACGGCCTCGCGCAACTCCGGCGAGAGTCTGGTCAGCGCGGATTGCACCTGGCCGCTCAATTCGTTGAGCAGGGCCTGTTGGTCCGGGCGTCGCGCAGAGGATTCCTTGTTCTCCACCACTGGCATAGCGTCATCGAGCGAGTCGGTCTGACGATCTCGCTTGGTCCTCCGATAATGGTCGATCAGCAAGTTTCTTGTCACGCTGGTCATCCAGGTGGCGAATCCCCCGTGTGCGGAACGGTAACTCCCGAGGGTGCGATAGACGCGCAGAAAAACCTCCTGGGAGATATCTTCCGCCTCGGTCCGATTTCCCACAAATCGGTAGCACACGTTGAAGATGCGGCGCGAGTGACGGCGCACAAGTTCCTCCCAGGCCGAGCCATCGCCCTGGAGGCAACGCTGGACCAGTTGGGCATCCTGCTCCAAGCTGTGTTAGCCCCATTCTCCAGTAACCTGCTCAGGCATAACCCTTTAAAAGAGCTACTCGGCCTGTCATCTAATGGAACGTAAATTGCGTCGAAAATGTTCCCCGCGACCGGCAACCTACCAAGCTAAGGGGATGTTACTCCGGCAGAGGGAGCAGAAACAAGGTCTTAGAATTGAATTGCTTAGGGGAGCGCAGGAAAAAGAAGGGGAACAAAGCGACGAAGAGCTTCGTACTTTGAATCATGAAAATGAATGTGCTGTTGAAATTTGTTCTCGCGCTAGAGCTGTTGGTGGTTGGCCAAGTTCGTGGCCAGACGCCGAACCCACCGAGTCCGATCGCAAAACCCACGGTAGAGGACCTTCTGAAGTTCCAAAATCTGACCGCGACGCTACTCGCTCCCGATGGCAAGAGTGTGATGTTCATGATTCAGGAAGCGAATCTTGAGGACAATCGGTGGTACGTGAACCTATGGATTGTCGACGGAACAGAAGGTACACGGCCGCTTACGAGTGGGAAGCAGATCGACGAGAATCCGCGATGGTCGCCGGATAGTCAGTGGCTGGCGTTCAAAAGCGATCGGGCGGCGAAACCGGAAGGGATAGCGAGGCACCAAGTCTGGTTGATTCCGGCGAGTGGCGGAGAAGCGAAACAATTGACGCACGCGAAGTTCGATATTCGAACACTGGAATGGTCACCGGATGGCAAGCAGATCGCGGTGATCGCGACGCAACCGAAGAAGCCGGGACGGGAATATGGACCCGAAGTGGTTGGGACGAGTAACGAAGAATTCTGTATCTACTTAATTTCCGTGCCAGACGGCAATGCAACTCTGGTGTACGCGGGTGATCGCCCGATTTCCTCGTCTTCGTTTTCCCCGAAGGGAGACGAGATCGCGTTCGCCGACCAACCGAACTGGCGCGAGCCGGAGGGGCGTTTTCATAGCGTTCTGAAAACGGTCGAAATTGGAAGCAAGCAGGTGCGAGTGCTATCGGGTGGGGACTTGAGCAGTTCCGGACCGGTATTCTCACCGGACGCAAGGTGGATCGCTTTTCGCGGCGGCCCACAGAAAAACTGGATTACGAATCATTATCTCTATGTAGTTTCGGCGAGCGGCGGGACCGTGCGACAGATCAGTCATGATTTCGATGAAGACATCATGCATTACGAGTGGGCACAAGATTCGAACAGCGTTTATTTCACCGGAGCCCGCGGGATGGATGTGGATCTGTTTCGCGCGATGCTGACCGGAAACGTGGAGCGCGTTTATACCGCGCGAGGAGTCACACGGTTCTTTTCGATTGCAGGGGATAAGATGGCGTTCATTCATGAGGCACCGAATGAAACTGCCAATGTCTATTTGGCTTCGCTACCGGGGTCCTCGGCGGCACAGCAGCGTGACAACAGCGGAAGCGCGGGGGTTGGGTCAACATTCACGTCGAAAAAAATCACCGATGTGAATCCGGACGTGCGGAAGCTCTCGCTCGGGAGTGTCGAGACGGTTCGGTGGAAGAATAAGGGCGACGGTTTAGAAATCGAAGGCCAATTACTAACACCACCGGATTATCAGCGAGGTCGCGCGTATCCGCTGCTGGTGGTAATGCACGGCGGGCCTAATGGGCAATTCAGTAATGGATTCATTTTAAGTAATGAAGTTTATCCGCTGCAGGTGTTTGCAGCGAAGGGCTATGTGGTGTTCATGCCCAATCCGCGAGGGAGCTCGGGATACGGAGAGAAGTTCCGTGAAATGGCGGTGAAGGATTGGAGAGGAGCGGATTTTCGGGACATTCAGGATGGCGTGGACGAGCTAATCACGCGTGGTATCGCGGACAAGAACCGTATGGGGATCATGGGTTGGTCTTACGGCGGCTACCTGACGGCGTGGACGATCACGCATACAAATCGATTCCGCGCGGCGTCAGTCGGTGCGGCGCCTGTGGACTTATTCACGATGTACGGAGCTACCGATATTCCCGAATTCATGGAGACTTATTTCGGAGGGTCGCCGTGGAAGGCGCGGGAACTCTACTTTGCACGCTCGCCGATGGCGTTCGCCGAGCACGTTAAGACGCCGACGCTGATTCAGTACGGTGCCGAGGACTCTCGGGTACCGACTGGCGTGAGTGAAGAGTTTTACCGCGCAATCAAGGAGTCAGGCGTCGAATGCGAGATGCTCCGATACCCGGACTCTGGCCATGGATTAGGGTCGGTGAAATTAGTGAGAGACGCGTTCGAGAGAAATCTGGAGTGGTTCGATCGATTCGTGAAGGTCGACGGAGCGGAGACAACGAGGATCGGGAAGTAAGAGTGGGCCAAACAGCGAGGGCTCGACTTGAATTTAGGCTACTTCCTGCGCATTTTCACGGTACTTCGATTGCATCTTGTGGGAAATCTGGCTACGCTGCGGTATATGCCTTCTAAGTCGAGGAAGTGGTTGCTGCTGGGTATTGGCGCGCTTATTGTGGCGTTCGTTCTTTATCGCTCTCGCGGAGCGTTGCACCTAAGCCAGTTCAGTGGAGCGAGGTTGTGGGAAGCGGTTCGCGGCGCGAACTACCTTTACCTGCTCCTGGCCATCGTGACGATTTATGGTTGCTA
The DNA here is from genome assembly GCA_963759275.1 of Candidatus Acidiferrales bacterium. Classification (GTDB taxonomy): domain Bacteria; phylum Acidobacteriota; class Terriglobia; order Acidiferrales; family UBA7541; genus Acidiferrum. The sequence continues at coordinate 824,426 of CAVWYZ010000014.1, forward strand.
TGCGGTCCGCGCGTTGCGCTGGCAACGGTTCCAATCTCATGTGGGGCCAGCCAATTTCTGGAATATTTACGGGATGAACCTGGCGGGATTCAGTGCGTTGTTCCTGTTGGGGCGCGCGGCAGAACCTGTAAGACCGTTGCTCATCTCTCGTAAAGACAAAATTCCGATAGCCGATACGTTTGGCGTGTACGCGCTGGAACGTATTCTGGACGCTGCTTCTACAGCGGTGCTCGCGTCGATCGGCCTGCTCGTGTTCGAATCCTCAGGGCACCTGGCGAAGCAGGGTACGGGAGACGCGTTCGAGAAAGCGGCAAAGACAGCAGGCACGGCGTTCTCGATCGTGGCGGTTGTGGCCATTTCGGGCCTGGTCTATCTGCGGCTTCACGGGGCGGGAGTGCTGGAACGCCGGATGCAGGGATGGCTGGCGGTGCATGGTTGGCGCGCGCGAGTTGCGCGGATCCTGCTGGGATTTTCGCGTGGGGTACAAACGATACGGAGTTGGGGCGATGTGTTTGCGGCCGTGTTTCTGTCGTTGATTCACTGGACCTTGGTGGTGGCCTGCTATTTCCTGGTGATCAAGAGTTTTGGCGGGGAGTTGGGGACGCTGACATTTGCGGACGCGATGCTGGTATTGGTGTTTACGATGGTGGGTTCCGCGGTGCAATTGCCTGGCGTGGGAGGCGGAGCGCAAGCACTGTCGATCATCGCGTTTACGCACCTGTATGGAGTGGGGCAGGAAGCCGCCGTGGCAGCAGCCATGGTTTTGTGGCTGGTGACGTTCGCATCGTGTTCTTTCGCGGGCGTGCCGATCCTGCTGAAAGAAGGATTCTCGTTGGGCGAATTGCGAAGGATGCGCGAGCATGAAGCGGAAGAGATTGATGCGGAGATACTAGAAGGTCCGGTAGAGCCATCGTAGAGAGCATTTCTGAAGAGGCTGGGGAGTGCGCGCCGGCTCGATAGTTTTGTATTCGGATATCCGCAATGGGCTATTTAATTTCTGCTATTCTCTTTCTTACACATCAGGAGAATCCCCCAGCGTGAAGTGTCCTTTTTGTGCGCATGTGGATGACAAGGTAATCGACTCGCGCGAAGGCCGTACCGGTGACACGATCCGGCGGCGGCGCGAATGCCTGAAATGCTCCCGGCGCTTTACCACCTACGAGCGCATCGACGAAATTCCGTACATGGTGATCAAGAAGGACGGACGACGCGAGCGATTCGAGCGGCAGAAAATTCTGCAGGGATTGCTGAAGGCTTGCGAAAAGCGGCCGGTACCGACACCGAAGCTGGAATCGATCGTCGACGAGATCGAAGGCGTCGTGCATGAAGCGACCGAGAGGGAATTAACCACGACGGAAATCGGGGAAATGATCATGCACCGGTTGAAGAAACTGGACAAAGTGGCGTATGTGCGGTTCGCCAGCGTGTACATGGATTTCAAGGACGTACAGGAATTCATGTCGGAACTGAAGAACTTGCTGAAAGACCGGGTTGTGAAGAAGTAGCGTGCGCAGCGGTAGCCTTCCTTGCTGGATAAATCGAATGAGAATGAGTGGAAGGGTGTGAGGCCGCAGAGCGCGAAGCTGTGGAGCCAAGACGCGCGGGTTGAGATCCTTCAGCGATGCTCGTCGCATCGCTGAAGGATGACAATTTAGTGTTGCGCGGGCCCGGCACCGCCCCTACAGGTGCAGACAGGCCGCGGCCACATTCGCGTGGCAGATTATATTGCGCTACCAGATTAGGACGCGATCTGGTGGGGCTAGATAGAGCTTTTCACCTGGCTGGACATGGAAGGCAGGATACCAGGCATCGATGTTTCGTACCGTGTCGGCGCGATATTCCGCGGGAGAGTGCGAGTCGGTCATGACTTGCTGACGCAGAGCGGCTTCCCGCAGTTTCTCTCCCCAACTTTGGGCGAAGGCGATGAAAAACTGTTGATCGCCGCTGAATTCGCCTTGCGCTGGCGGGGTTTTGCCATTTAGTGCCGCGTGGTAGCCGTCGTAGGCGGCGGAAAGTCCGGCAACGTCGGCAATGTTCTCGGCGAGGGTCTGCTTGCCGTTCAAGGCGAGATCGGGAAATGGTTTGTAGGTGTCATATTGCGCGGCCAGTCGCGCGGTAGCCTGTTCGAAGTGTTTGAGGTCGGCATCAGTCCACCAGTTGCGCACGCGGCCTTTGGAGTCAAAGGCACTGCCTTCGGTATCGAATGTGTGGCTGATTTCATGGCCGATGACGGAGCCCATGGCACCGTAATTCACGGCGTCGGGTGCTTGCGGATCGAAGAAGGGAGGCTGCAGGATGGCGGCGGGAAAATTCAGCGCATTCTGCAACGGGAGATTCACGGCGTTAACGGTTTGTGGCGTCATGGACCACTCTTTACGATCGACGGGCTTGCCGAGTCGCGCGACTTGAGTTTCATAGTCGAACATGCGGCCGCGCCAAATGTTTCCGAAGATATCGCCGGGCTTCACTTCGTAAGTTGAATAATCCTTCCAAGTTTCGGGGTAGCCGACACCGACGTAGAGAGTGGTGAGTTTCGCCTGGGCCTCGGCCTTGGTAGCGGGATCCATCCAGGTGAGAGCGTCAATGCGCTTGCGAAATGCAGCGATGAGATTGGCGACCATGGCCTGCGCGCGGGCCTTTGCTTCCGGCGGGAAATAGCGCTGCGCATAGATTTTTCCTACCTCATCGCCGAGGAAGGCATTTACGACGCCAACGCCGCGCTGCCAACGAGGGCGCTGCTGTTGGGTGCCGGTCATGACCTTGCCGAAGAAAGCGAAGCGCTCGTCGGCAAGCGCTTTGGAGAGAAAGCTCGCTCCCGCTTCGACCTGGTGATAGGCCAACCAATCCTTCCATGACTCAAGCGGCACCGATGCCACGAGCGCGGATTCGCCGACGAACGCGGTCGGCTGCCAAACGATAAAGCTGGGCTGTTTGGTCAAGCCGGCCCCGCGGAAATATTCCGGCCAATCGAGTCCGGGAGCTTTTGTGGTGAAGTCGGCCTGGGTCCAAGTGTTGTTGGCCTTGTGAATGTCGTCATTTTCCGAAAGGCTCAAGTGCTTTTCGGCGATGGCGTGTTCCAGTTCCACGATGCGTTTTGCCATGGCGTCGGTATCGGAGAATCCGGCAAGTTTCAGCATGGCGGAGACATGCGTGAGATAGGCGGTGCGGATTCGCTTCATGTCCTCGCTGTCCGCCAGGTAATATTCGCGATCGGGGAGTTGCAATCCACCCTGAAGAATGTAGGCGGCGTAATGGTCCGAGTCATTAAAACCGGGAGCGACCCACAAGCCGAATAAATTAGGGGTGTGGAAGTTGGTGTTGTTCAAGGCATCCACGTCTGCGCGCAAGGATTTGCCCAAAGCGAAAGCAAGCTCGCGTTTATCTTTGATAGCGGCGATGGCGTCGAGGTGCGGCTTCAGGGGCGCAAGTCCCTTGGCTTCGATTCCAGATTCGTCCATGTAGGAGTTGTAAAGATCGGCAATTTTTCGCTGGCCCGAACCCGAGGGCGCGTCTGTTTTGGAGGCTTCTTCGATTAGGGCAGCGGTGCGTTTGTTGCTGACATCATCGAGGGTTGTGAAAACCGCGACTACAGCGCGATCGGCGGGAATGTCCGTGCGCTTGAGCCAGTCTCCATTGGCGTAGAGGTAAAAGTTATCACCGGGCTTGACGCTGCTATCGATGTTGGCGACAGCGATGCCATGCGCAGGGTCTTTCGCTGTTTCCTGCGCGCGAACGTTGACGATAGCGGCAGCTAAGGCAAAAACAAGGGCGCTACCGATTACAAACGTAGGAATTCTCTTCGTGAGATTCATCACACCACTCCCTGGCCGTCGCAACACACCCTGCGCGAGGCGCACTTGGAGTATAGACGCGGGTTAGGCGCGCAGGATAGCGGCAGGTAGGCCAGCGGTCGGGTATACTCGCGGCCATGCCCGTACTAATCGCGATGTTGCGTGGCGTAAACGTTGGCGGCCACCACAAAATTAAAATGGAGGTGCTCCGGGAGCTATGCCATTCGGCGAAGTTCGAGTGCGCACAAACATATTTGCAGAGCGGAAACGTGATATTTCGGGCGCGCGGCCGGAATTTAGCGGAAATTTCGGAAGTTCTGGAGCGGTCGATTGAGAAGAGGCTGGGGTTTCGGCCGGCGGTAGTCGTCCGGAGCATACCGGAGCTGCGAGCGGTGATTGCGCACAATCCGTTTGGAGGTCGCGCGGGAGTGGAACCTAGTAAGCTGGCGGTGACGTTTCTTGGTGCTGCGGTGAATGCTGCCGCGGGGCGGGCGCTGCTGGAGATGGAGATTGCTCCCGAAGAATTACGGGTGCATGGGCGGGAACTTTACATTTACTTTCCGAATGGGCAAGCACGAACGAAGCTGTCATGGCCGCGAGTGGAGAAAATTGTAGGGCCGGCGTTCACGAGCCGGAATTGGAACACGGTCACCAATCTGCTTGAGCTAGCCGTGTCGATAGGGAGTGAGTCTACCTAAAATCCCGGCGGGCGCTCGTCGACTACGTTGAAGGCTTGCTCGAGGGCGAGGCCAGCGCGTCCTACGGTGCCCTCGTCAAATAATCTTCCAATCAGGGTGATGCCATGAGGCACACGCCTGGGCGGAAAAAAATGGGGGATAGGGCGAGAGGGATCGGGTGCCCAGTCGCTGCGTGCCTCGGAGACTTCGACGAAGCCGGCGCGCATGGTGAGCGAAGGATGGCCGGTATTGTTGGTGATGGTGAGGATTTCGTTGCGCAGGGACGGAACCAGGAGCAAATCCACTTGGCTGAACACACGAGCCATTTCTTGGCAGACTTTGCGGCGGAACCGGTCGGTCTGCACGAAATCGACGGCGGATAGAAAACGGGCCTGGCGGAAAATGTTGGGCCACGCGTCGTACGTTTGTTCACGCAACTGATGTAGTCCGCCGCTGAGCGTCAACTCTTCGAAAGACGCGGCACCCTCGGCAAAGAGCAGCAGGTTCAAACAATCGTAAGGCCAATCCGGGATGGATACTTCGACCGGCTCCATGCCAACTTTCCTTACGGTATCGAGTGCCATGCGATCCACGTCTGTGGCGGGAGCTTCTTTCATCCACGTTGGGAAATAGCCGACGCGCAAACCCTTCACGGATGCGGTGGCGTCGAAATTCAGCGTGCTTGGGACGCTAGAGGTGTCGCCGGGATCGGTGCCAGAGATCGCTTGCAGGACGAGGAGGGCGTCTTCAACGTGACGGGTCATGGGGCCGAGTTTATCGAGCGACCAGCAGAGGGTCATGGCGCCGGTACGCGGGACGCGGCCGTAGGTAGGACGCAAGCCAGTTACGCCACAGCGCATGCTGGGAGCGACGATGCTGCCGCCAGTTTCATTGCCGATGGCGAATGCGACCAAGCCAGCCGCGGTTGCTGCGCCAGGGCCGGCGCTAGAACCGGAAGCCCCTTCCTCGAGAAGCCAGGGATTCATGGTTTGGCCGCCGAACCAGATATCGTTGAGTGCGAGAGCGCCCAAGCTGAGTTTTGCGACGAGCACGGCGCCCGCGTCGTTGAGACGTTTGACGACGGCGGCGTCATCCTTGGGGACGCGGTTGCGATATGGTTCGGCGCCGTACGTTGTGGAAATGCCCGCGGTGTCGAGCAGATCCTTGCCGCCCCAGGGAATTCCGTGGAGCGGCCCGCGATAATGCCCGGCGGCGATTTCGACGTCAGCCTGTTTGGCTTGTTGTAAGGCGTGCTCGCGGGTGAGAGTGATGACGCAGCGCAGTTTTGGATTGTACTGTTCGAGGCGGGTCAAATAGATCTGCGTGAGGCGCTGCGAAGTGAGCTTCTTTTGCTCGATCCACCGGGAAAGTTTGGAAACGGGCGAGAAGGCGATGTCCTCGTCATAAGCAGGGAGGGGGCCGGGATCGGCTTTGCTGCGAACGAAGAGGTTCTTGGCGGTAGGTTGCGTGTGACCGGGCAGGGTGCTCTCGTAGCGTGAGAAGGGCGCGAGAGACGGTTCGAGGACGATCTTGCGCGGGCCGGTGCGGCGTTCATAGAGCGAAGCCATGTTGCCGCGCCAACTGGTGGCAGCTTGCGCGCACTCTTCGCCGGTCATCCCCACCTGAACCAGTTTTTCGGCTTCGACGAAGGTTTTTGGCGCGACTTCGGGACCAACGGCGGGACCCGTGCCGAATGCGGGCGGAGCTCCCGCGGGCTGTTGCTGGGCAGGATCTTGGCTCGGAGCGCCAACGATTTCGGGTGTGATGCCCACGCCGATGACTCCGGCCGCCATGCCGATCGAGGCGTCTGCTAGAAACTTGCGTCGCGTTTTCTTCATGGTTTCCCCCGGCGCGCATTCTACCTGACTCTGTGGGCGGCGGTGGTATGATTCCGGCCATGAGAACGCGATCTTATTTCTTCGTTTGTGCTTTCTTGTGGGTTTTAGCTTTGCTCGTGCCGGGCTTGGCGTTTTCTCAGCCGGCCCCGCCTGCCAATTCGTCCATTGTGCTGCATGCCGCACGGCTGCTGGAGATCGAGACGGGAAAAATCGTCACGCCTGGAGAAGTGCTGGTGCAGGGTGAGCGCATTGTGGAAGTAGGGGCGAGCGTGCAACATCCCGCCGGAGCACAAGTGCTCGATCTTGGGGATGTGACGCTGATGCCGGGTCTGATCGACGCGCACGTTCATCTGTTCCTGCATCCGGGCGCGGAGGATTTGCAGACGGTGGAGGAGTCGGTGCCGCAACGGACGATCATTGCGACGCTGGCGGCTCGGGATGACCTGATGGCGGGATTCACCGCTGAGCGGGATATGGGCACGGAGGGCGCGGGATCTGCGGACACAGCGGTGCGCAATGCGATTAATGCGGGGCTGATTCCCGGACCGCGGCTGCGTATCAGCGGGAATGCGGTGGATATTCTGGGCGGGCACGAAGACGCGAACCGGTTTAATCCGGCGCAGCACGTTTTGTCGAATGCGACGTATGCGAATTCCGCAGAGCAACTGGTGGAAGTGATCCGCGAGCAAGTGAAGGAAGGCGCGGACTTCACCAAGATTTACGAGACTGGGTCGGATACGCGATGTGGAGATCGGCTGTGCACGCCATACCAGTACAGCGAAGCGGAATTGGCGGCCGCGGTGAAGGAAACGGCGCGAACGGGAAGAGTCGTGGGAGTGCATGCAACGGGCGAGCCAGGAACGTTGTATGCGGCGCAGGCAGGAGTGGCTTCGATCGACCACGCATATCAGCTTGCCGACGAGACGATGCGATTGATGAAGGAGAAGGGGATTTTCGCGGTACCCACATTTACGATTTCGGAATACTTTGAGGAGCACGCCGCGACGCCGGCAATGGCGCAGCGGGAACACGCGTTGCAAGAGTTGCATGCGAACGAGTTCAAGAAGCAGCTCGCCGCAGGAGTGCCCATGGCGGTGGGTTCGGACGTTGGTCCGTTTCCGCATGGCACGCAGGCGCGGGAGTATGTATTGATGGTGCAGTACGGCATGAAGCCAGTAGAAGTGCTGCGGGCTGGATTGCTGAATGGCGCGAAGCTTCTGGGGTGGTCCGACCAGATAGGCGTGCTGAAGGCGGGTTATTTTGCGGACATTGTGGCGGTGCCCGGGAATCCGCTGAATGATATTAGTGTGCTGACGCACGTGGCCTTCGTCATGAAAGCGGGCACGATTTATCGCCAGCCGTGACCGGCGTCCGAGTTCCATTTCCTGCTTGGTGGGTTTTATGCCGTCCTATATACCGCCTCGCGCCGCTGCACGGTCAATACTCGCGACGGGAATTGCCGGTAGGGAAGCGTGCGGAATCTGAAGCTGCTAAGGAGAAGTTATGAAGCACGGCATGAGGATGGTTGTGACGTCGATATTCTGTCTGGTTTTTTCTGTGGCGATGGCGGCAAAGGCATCGGCACAGGCTGCCGCGCCAAATCCCGAGGCTGCCAAGAAAGTGGAAGCGCTGGCAAAACAGCTGAACTTGACTGCGGATCAGAAGGAAAAGCTGTTACCGGTGTTGGCGGACGAAGCGCCGAAACTGAAAGCGGTGAAGGCAGATACAACTCTGACAGGTCTTCAGAAGTTGCAGAAGATCAAGGCTATTCACGAGGAGAGCGATCCGAAGGTGAAAGCGATTCTTACGCCGACGCAGTACGAGCAATGGCAGACCATCCGGCAACAGGAAATTCACGACATGATTGAGAAGAAAAAAGCGCAGTAGCCGCAGGCTTACCCAAACATTTGAAGAGCTCGACTGCCGACCAGGTATGGTCGGCAGTTTGCGTTTCTGTTCACGCTTCGTGCTACATTTCTTGCGGATTCTTGCGGAGCAGCAATATTTTCGGGAGGGATTCCATGCGGCGAGGGGTTAGCGGCAGTCTCGGCGTGCTTATTCTGACTGGCATCGTGGTGGCGGGGAGTTCCACGGCGCCAAAAATTGATTCGGAGAAAATTCGCGCGCACGTGAAGTATCTGGCCAGCGATGAGTTAGAAGGGCGGGGGATGAATCAAAAGGGCGGCGATCTGGCGGCCGACTATATTGCGGCGCAATTCAAGAGTTACGGGTTGAAGCCCGCGGGAGAGAAGGGAACGTACTTTCAAAAGGTGCCGATGGTGGCGGTACAGACGCTTCCGAGCACCACTTTCGAGTTTGTTCCGCATTCCGGCGCGCCGGTGGAATTGAAAGCGCTGGACGACTACGTGACGACCAACGAGAGGCAGAAGGAGTCAGCGGAGATCGACGCACCGATTGTGTATGTGGGCTATGGAATTTCTGCGCCGGAATACAAGTGGGACGACTACAAGGGCTATGACTTGAAGGGAAAGGTGGCGCTGTTGTTCGTAAACGAGCCCACATCGGATGATCCGAATTTTTTCAAGGGAAAGGCGCTGACGTATTACGGGCGGTGGACGTACAAGTATGAAGAGACGGCGCGGCGGGGAGCGATCGCAACGCTGATCATTCATCGGACGGCGCTGGCGAGTTATCCGTGGGGAGTGGTGCGCAATTCGTGGGGCGGGGAGAAATCGTTTCTGAAGCTGGATGGCACGCCGAAATTGGAAGCGGCCTCGTGGATCCAGGAAGAAGTAGCGCGGAAGTTGGTAGGAATGGCGGGGCTAGACCTGGACAAGTTGTTTCAGGAAGCGCAGTCGCGGGATTTCAAGCCAATTCCGTTAAACGTGAATTTGAAGGCGCATGTGGTCAGTTCGGTGCGGCCGTTCAATTCGCGCAACGTGCTGGCGATGGTGGAAGGGACGGACCCGGCGAAGGAGAAAGAGGCGGTTCTGTACACGGCGCACTACGACCATTTCGGGATCGATAAGACAAAGCCGGCGGGCGCGAATATCTATCACGGTGCAGTGGACAATGCCACGGGCTGTGGCATTTTGCTGGAACTAGCGCGCGTGTGGGGGGCAACGAAACCGGCTCCGGAGCGTTCCGTACTGTTCGCGGCAGTGACGGCAGAAGAGCAGGGTTTGCTGGGCTCGGAATATCTGGGGAAGCATGTGGCGGAGCTTCCGGTGAAGCCGATTCTGGATTTGAACTATGACGCGTTGGCGCCAATCGGAATCCCCGAAGAGGTGGAAGTGAGTGGGGCGGAACGAACTACGTTTTATGCGACGGTGGAAGAAGTGGCGAAGGATTTCAAGCTAACGATTAAACCCGACGCACAACCTGAGGCGGGACACTACTACCGGTCTGATCATTTCAGCCTGGGGCGGGTGGGGATCCCAGCGTTTTCGGTGAGCGATGGCATGAAGTATCAGGGGCATGACGCCGAGTGGGGAATGGCGCAGGCCAAGGATTATGTGGAGCACCGCTATCACCAGCCGTCGGATGAATACAAACCGGAAATGGATTTTCGCGGAGACGCGTTAATGGCGGAATTCGGGTATGCGTTAGGGCAAAAAGCCGCGGCCGCGGAGGGTGTGCCGGCGTGGCTGCCTGGGGATGAGTTCGCGCCGAAGTAAAAGTCGAGCCACAGACTGCCCGCGCCATTAGCTGTGTATTGACATCTGTACGTACAGTGAATATAATGGAGTTGGGTGATGCGCTTCGATTGGGACGAACAGAAGAACACACTCAATCTGAAGCGGCACCGGGTTAGATTCGAAACGGCGAGTTTGGCTTTTGAGGATCCCGGTGGCCATCACTTTGCGTGACGTCTCGCACGAGGAAACCGAGGAACGTTTTATTACTTTAGGCCGGATACCAACGGGCATCGTGGTCTTTGTCGTACACACAAACTTTGAGACGGACGGCGAGGAAGTGATTCGGATAATCTCCGCCCGAAAGGCGACGCCGCAGGAAAGGAAGACTTATGAAACGGCTAACGAAAGAACAGCGAGAAGACATCGCCGCCCTCGCCGCCATGAAAGACAGCGATATTGATCTATCGGAGATGCCGGAGGTATTGGATTGGAGTGGTGCGGAGATCGGACGCTTCTATCGGCCGAAAAAGCGGCCGGTGACGATGAGGCTCGATGAGGATGTCGTGGACTGGTTAAAGGGGTACGGCCCGGGCTATCAGACCAAGGCAAATCATCTATTGAGACACGCCATGTTGAGCGCGAAAAGCCGCAAGGTAAAGCGCTAAGTGCTAGCGGGGCCAGACGCCGGCGGTGAAGGATTTGATGGTGGTGAAACCGAGGCGCTCGTAGACATGGACGGCGGTGTGGTTTTCCGCCGTGACTGTGAGAGAGAGTTCCTTAAAGTGCAGGCTGCGCAGGGCGTTGGCGGCCGTTTCCATGAGTGCGCGGCCGAGCCCGTGCCCCTGAAAGCCGGGCTGGACGCAGATTTGCGTGGTGTGGCCGACGCCTTCGGCCACTTCACTGGTGAGCACGGCTCCGACAAGTTCATCGTTGCCGGGATGCCGTAAAACGAAGGAAGCGCTGGGCTGAAACTGGCCACAACCCGGCAGTAGAATGATGTTCTTCAGGAATTTCAGCGCGCCGTTGCGCGAGCGGTACTGATCGTTGATGTCGCCATCGATGTGGTTCGCGTACGCCAAGTAAATTAATTTTGCACAAGGCTCGAAGTAACGATCGTTCCAGCGGTCGAGGCGCAATCCGGAATTGATGCCGGGGCCGCGTTCGGTTTGTTTTTCCAGATCGAGCAGCATGAATTGGCGGGTGTGCAGTCGGAAGCCCTGGGCGCGGAGGGCGTCGTCGACAGGACCGCCGAAGGGCATCAGTTGGGCTTCAATGCGCTGCATTTGCGGGAGGGCGCGCATGCTGAACAGCATTTCCTCGAGGAGCCGTTTGCCGATGGGCCCCTGCTCCTGTTTGGGGGTGACGTACATGCCACCGATGAGGCCCTTGTGATCTTCCAAGACGTAGAAGGAATAACCGACTGCGGAGCCGTCTTCTAAAGCGACACAGCCCGACAGGGCATGGGCGTCGAGGAAGCGCTTAATGAGTTCCAGAGCGCCGCGGTAATCCCAATGGAGTTCGTCGCGCCAATGATTGGCCTCCTCGTGAAGGAGCGGCTCGATCTGGCGAACAGTCGCTTGGCGAAGGTCGATGATGTTCATAGATCGGGTGGTACGCAAGTCCCCTGGTACCAATGCCATGATAGCCGATTCGAGCAACTCGCCGCCAAGCCCGAAGAGGGAGGGCAGATATAAATTCGGCACATGGCTTGGAGATGATGGCCGCCGCGGGAAATGGGCATGCTAGCCTAAATACGAGCTCCAGCAGAGGGAATTATTGGGGATTTTTGCGCCGATTCATGGCGAGACGCTGGAGGTAGAGTTTAGAAACCATGTCTATAGTGGATGAATTGCGTTATCCGAGGCGTTGGTACACCAAGTTATTGGTGGTGGTCCTGACGCTGGTGTTCTTTGTGGCGCTGGCGACAGCCGCAATCGCGGGCGTGCTGACGTATTGGATCGTGGAGCCGCAGCGCACGAGCTCTGAAATCAATATGGCGAGCTTTCCGGGACGGCCCGACGAGATCGACTTTACGGTGAGCGGGTTGAAACCGTCGAGCCGAAAGGGTTGGTTCTTTCCTGGCCTGCGAGGCGCGCCAACGATCATTCTGTGCCACGGATATGAATCGAGCCGGGGTGAGTTGCTGACGCTGGTCTCGGCCCTGCAGGATCATCAATACAACGTGTTTGTGTTTGACTTCGCGGGACATGGTTCGAACGCAGGGCGAACGACGTTTGGCTACCGGGAATCGGATGAAGTGCGCGCGGCCATCGACGTGATTGCAAAACGGAATGATGTAGACACGACGCGATTTGGATTGTGGGGGTATAACCTGGGCGCGTATGCGGCATTGCGGGAAGCGGAAAAGGATCCTCGGGTGCGCGCGCTGGTGCTGGATTCCGTTTACGACAGGCCCAGTCAGATGGTCAAGATTGGGGTAGAGAAAACGGGCGTCGGGGGTTTTCCCTTCATGGTGAAATCGGCGCAAACGACATTCGACTGGTTGAACTACGCCTACAAGGACGATCCGCCAGTTTCCGCGAGATTGAAATCGTTGACGGATGTTCCGGTGTTGTTTATTCAAGCGACCGACGATCCAGAGCTGGGCGCGATTACCCGCGACATGTTCCTGAAGGCGCCGGAGCCGCGAGAGCAAGCGATTATCGCGCACGGAAACTTTGTGAATTTACCGGATGAAGAAAAGCGGACGTACGAGAATCGCGTGGTGACGTTCTTCCTAACGCGGCTGCCGGCGGCGCCGGTGGTCTCTGCTGCTGTTCCGGCCAAACCCGCCAAGATCATGGCGAAGGCGACTCACTAAGTTGTCGTTTTACCGAACACGATAAACGAACCATCCACTACGTTTCAGCACGACGGGGTCGTTCCCGCACATCGCGGGAGGTTTTACGAGAGCGCTGCAGTCCCGCGAAGGTAGCAATAAGCAGCCATCCTTCGGTTCGTGCGAATCCCACGCCGGAATTTCCCGATGCAAATAGAAGCTGAGGCTGTATTGTTGGCCGCGCTTCATTAAAGCTACATAAATTTCCTGGGGAGGAATCTGTGCAGCGGTAATTTCTGACGCGAGAGTCTTACCGGAAGGATCGTACCGCAGCCACGGACGGGAAATAGAGTGGAACATCAGTAGCAGGCCCAAGACAGGCAGAACCGCGGTTGAAGCGAAGGGGAAACCCTGATGTTGGTCGTTGAGAGTGAGAAGCAAGTTTGCGACTGCGAAAGCGAGTAGGACACAGCCGATCGCGATCATCGCCCCAGGGGTGTTGTGGGATGTATGGAATCGCCTGGCGAATGCGATCAGAACTATAGCTGTCGGTAAGGCGAGAATGGCCAAGCCGGTGAGGAACCAGCGCAGCGAGCGTTCTTGTCGGTTCGAAAGGACGATATAAGCGCGGGAGAGAAGCAGACCGATCGGCGGAATTGCGGGAAGGATGTAGCCGGGTAGCTTGGATTGGGAGGCGGAGAAGAAGACGAGGCAAAAGACGGCGTAGGTGAGGAAGAAGAATGCAAGTGAAGAGGCGCGGGTTTTCCAGAACGAGTTGCGGACGCCGTATGCCACAGACCAGAGCAAGAGGAGAGTCCACGGCACGAAGGCGATGAGGACGATGGGGACGTAAAACCAGAAGGGCTGGATGTGCTGGAATTCGGGAGTGAGGTAGCGCTTGAAGTTGTGTTCAATGATGAAGACGCGAAAGAAGTCGGGATTGCGGCGGGCGCAGAGAATGTACCAGGGAAGGGCAGTCAGGCAGAAGCTGGCGATGGCGACAGGGTGAAGACAGCGGAAGGCGTCGCGCCAGCGTTTGGTGAAGATGGCCCAGAGCAGAACGGCGCCGCCGGAGAGGATAATCGCGGCAGGACCTTTTGCGAGAACGGCCAGGCCGAGGAAGAAACCGAAGAAGCAGGAAGTGAAGGAGGGTGAGGAGGTGAAGGAAGTAAAGGAATTGGGGATGGACGGCTTTCGGACAAGTCCCACGAGGCGCGCGGCGAAGACCATGGCGATGGCGAGCGTGGCGGCGAAAGGCATGTCTGTGGCGGCGGCATGAGAAAAGCCGATCATGCCGATGCTCGTGGGAAGAAGAAGGAGAACCCAGCGCGCGGTTCCTGCGCCGTAGACACGCCACGCCAGCCAAGCCATGGCGAGAGTGGCGAAAAGGGCGGCGAACGCGCTTGGCAGGCGGGCAGGAGCTTCGTTGGCGCCGAAGAACTTGAAGCTGAGAGCTGCTGACCAGTAGTAAAGGACGGGTTTTTCAAACCACGGCTGGCCATAAAGGCGTGGCGTGACCCAATCGCCGGATTCGACCATGTCGCGAGCAATCCAGGAGTAGCGCGGTTCGTCAGGTCCGACGAGGCCGATGGCGCCGAGGTTGTGGAAATAGGAGATGTATAAAGTGGAGAGGATTAGGACGGCCCAGGCGACGCGGGCTGCGGCAGACATGGTGGGATGATTGATAGCAGAGTTGTTTGTTTGCGTCACGGAACGATGAGTCTAGCATTGTCAGTGTATCTTGGAATGGTGGAGAAGCGGCAGAGTTGCCGTTGCGTTGCGTTGGGGAAGAGAGAAGCAGATTCCTCGCTGCGCCTGCTTGCCGCAGGCAGGCTCGGAATGACACATGTTTGGGTGGAGTGCAGCAAAGTACGTGTAGCAAACTACGGCTAGCGAATGATTGGCGTCCGTAAAAGCGGGAGCAGGGCTCCCGCACTCCAAAGGAAGAAATGATTGAGCGGATGCAGTATGCGGTGGCATGGACATTTGTGAAGATGCTGGGGGCGTTGCCGCGTCCGGTGGCGCGAGGAATTGCGGCCGCGGCTACGCGACTATTGCTACTTTTTTTGCCGAAGCTACGGAAAACCGCAGAGTTCAATCTGAAGTTGGCGTTTCCGGAATCGACGGATGCCCAGCGACGAGCGGTGATGAAGGGTATGGCACGGAATTTGGGTTGGATGGCTGCGGAATTTGCGCGGATGCCGCGGTATACAAAAGAGAATATAGCGGACGTGGTGGTTCTGGATGGGCACGAGAATTTCATGGCCGGGCAGAATCGGAGAAAAGGCGTGCTGTACCTTACCGGGCATATTGGGGCGTGGGAACTTTCGTCGTATGCGCACGCGTTGTACGGATTTCCACTGCACTATATGGCGCGACCGCTGGATAATCAGCTGCTGGACGCGTTGGTGAATCGTTATCGGGGACTGTCGGGGAATAAGCCCATCTACAAAAATGAAGCAGCGCGGGTGATGCTGCGGGTGTTGAAGGATGCGGGGACGGTGGGGATTCTGGCGGACCAAAACACGATGCCGGATGAAGGAGTGTTTGTGGATTTTTTTGGTGTGCCGGCATGCACGACGACGGGAATCGCGCGGGTGGCGCTGCATACGGATGCGGCGGTAGTGCCGGGTTACGCGTTTTGGGATGAGAATCTGAGGAAGTACCGGCTGAGGTTTGAGCCGCCGGTGGAACTGGTTCGAACGGGCGATACCGAGCGGGATATTTTTGAGAACACGCAGCGGTTCGCGAAAGTAATCGAGGAGATTGTACGGAAGTATCCGGAGCAGTGGGTATGGATTCACGCACGATGGAAGAACCGGCCCAAGGGAGAAGCGCCGCTGTACGAGTTTCTGTCGTAAGAAGACATTTGTCACCGAGGCACCGAGCGCGCAGAAGAAGAGGAGTGAAGAAATGAAGCTGACGGCGAAGGAAGTGGCAGAGAAAATTGGCGCGAGAGTGGAAGGCGACGGCGCGTTGGAGTTGACGGGCGTGGCGGCGCCGGAGCGCGCGGGATCAAAGCAGTTGATTTATGTGGAGGCAGCAAAACACGCGGACAGAGCCACGGTTTCGGAGGCACTCTGCGTGGTGGCTGGGAACGGCGTCGACCTGCCGGGGAAAACAATTTTGCGGACTGTGCAGCCAAAGGTGGCGTTCGCAAAGGCGGCTGCGATGTTGCAGGAAGTCGCAGCCATCGCGAAGGGTGTGCATCCAACAGTTGTCGTGGCTTCGACGGCGCGAATCGGAAACGACGTAGGCGTCGGGCCGTATGCGGTGATCGGCGAGAACGTGCATATCGGTAGCGGTACGCAGGTGGGTGCGCACAGCGTGATTGGAGATGGTTGCTGGATTGGGGAGAATTGCCGAATTCATTCGCGGGTGACGCTGTATCCGGGCGCGCGAATCGGCAATCTCGTGGAGATTCATTCTGGTGCGGTGATTGGAGCCGACGGATTCGGGTACGCGTTCGATGGCGAATCGTATTGGAAATTTCCCCAGGCGGGAATTGTAGAGATTGGGGATAACGTCGAGATTGGTGCTAATGCGACGATCGATCGAGGCTCGCTGGATGATACAAGAGTGTCCGTGGGAGTTAAGATCGACAATCTGGTCCACGTAGGACATAACGTGCAGATCGGCGCGCATACCGTGATTGCGGCGCAGACAGGAATCTCGGGGTCGAGCAAACTGGGGCATCACGTGGTGTGCGGTGGGCAGGTGGGGATTGCGGATCATTGCACGTTGGAGGACCTGTCGATCGCGGGAGCGCAGGCAGGGATTCCGACTGGTAAGACGATTCGAAGCGGGCAAACGGTGTGGGGGACGCCGGCGCGGCCGTTGGATAAGTTCAAGGAAGCGTATGCGTGGTTTGCACGGTTACCGGAGTTGGGTGAGCGGATCAAGAAATTGGAAGAGAAAAGCTTAACCCAGAGATAACAGAGGTTCGTAGGGTTCGTGGAGACGTTGGGGATATGGTTCAGGCGACGACGATTGAAAAGACATTGTGGCGATTGATTGTGGTGGGCGGGCACACGCGGAGTATTGGGAAGACGCAACTGGTGTGTGATGTGATTCGCGCATTTCCTGATGCGGAATGGATCGCGGGGAAGGTGACGCAGTACGGGCATGGGGTGTGCGCACAAAACGGGGAGAACTGCGATTGCGCGCCAACGGATCATGTGTGCGCGCTGGACTGGGAAACGCGGTCGGATACCGGAACAGATAGCTCACGATTTCTGGAGGCGGGAGCGAAGCGGTCGTTCTGGTTGAGGACGAAGCAAGGATATTTGGCGGAGGGCTTGCCGCTGCTGCGCGAGGCGCTGGAGGAAGTGGCGAGTGACGAGGGGCGAGTGGGGAGCGAAGATCGAGCGGTACGCGCTGAGGCGGAAACTGCCGTGCGACCGGTTAAGCCACAAATAGGCCGGGAAGAGGCAAATTCAGGTTCTCCGGGGCTGAAGCCCGGTGAAACGGCAATGGAAGCATCGGAGCTGAAGCTCCGACCCCCTGAGAGAAATGAACGTGATGAACAGAAACCGCGCGCGCTGATCGTGGAGAGCAATTCGTTGATGCAGTTCGTGAAGCCTTCGCTGTACTTTGCAGTGATAGATCCGATGAAAGAGGACTTCAAGGAGTCGGCGCAGATGGCGCTGGATCGTGCGAGCGCTCTGGTGATACGCGGAGAAGTCGGAGGAGGTGGGCCGCCCGCGCCGCTGTGGATGAGACTGCCCGAGCAGTTAATGAGGGAGAAGCCGTCGGTGCTGCAGCGGGAGGGGGAGCGGCTGCCCGAACCATTGTGGGCTTTGGTACATCGAATATTGGAGAGCCCTCCGGGCGCGTCGGTTTAGAGCGTTCGACAACGTGGGTTAGCGGTTTCGGCATCTTAGCCGTTGACCCTCTTTGGGGGTGCAGCCATAATAAATAGGTACTGGGGGTACGCATTCGCAGGGGCTCGCAAACCCAGTGGAAGTGTTTCGCAACAGGCAAGTTAGGCCAATTTCAGCAAGACGAGTTGGGTGTACTTAAAGCAAGTTTGCATTTGCTCTAGGGGAGCACGATGGCGTCGTTTGTTCGAGTTGGAGAAGAGCTGCCAGTCGCGCCGGCACCTGCCCCATGGCGGCAGGAAGACTGGGCAGCGCGTGTCGAAACAGCGGTCAAAAATGGCGCGGAGTACCTTTTGTCCGTTCAGGCGGAAGAGGGGTATTGGCACGGGGAGTTGGAAGCCGATACGACGCTGGAATCCGACTATATCTATTATCTGTATGTTCTGGGTAAGGCTGGGCCGCAGCGGATCGTAAAGCTGGCGAACTATGTGCGGCGAAAGCAACTGGAATCGGGCGGCTGGCCCATTTATCCGGGTGGTCCTTCCGAACTGAACGCGACGACGAAAGCCTACTTTGCGTTGAAACTGGCGGGCGATTCTCCCGATGCGCCGCACATGGTGAAGGCGGGGGAGACGGTGCACCGGTTGGGCGGACTGGAACACACGAACTCCTATGTGAGGTTTTATCTGGCATTGGTTGGGGCCGTGGGCTGGGAACTTGTACCCGCGATTCCGCCTGAGCTGATGCTCCTGCCGAACTGGTTTTACTTCAATATTTACGAAATGTCGTCCTGGACGCGCGGGATTGTGATCCCGATGGCGATTTTGTCATCGCTGCGTCCGGAGTTCCGCTTGCCAGAACATGCGCGGGTGGATGAACTGTTCAAGGACCCGTCGCAGAAGACGGCGGCGTTTAACTGGAGCAAGCAGGTTCTCTCCTGGAAGAATTTATTTTTGGCGGTGGACCGCGGACTGAAGCTGTATGAGAAGTTGCCGTGGAAGCCGCTGCGGCAAAGAGCAATTCGCGAAGCGAAGCAATGGATGGTGGAACACCTGGAGCGCACGGAGGGATTGGCGGCGATTTATCCGTCGATGATGAATTCGATTTTCGCGTTGATGGCGCTGGGGCACGGACCGGACGATCCGTTAACGTTCCGCGAGATCAAAGAGTTTTCGCGATTTGAGATTGAGGAGGGCGACACGATTCGCCTGCAGCCGTGCGTTTCTCCTGTGTGGGACACGTGCATTGCAATGGTGGCGTTAGAAGAGGCGGGATTGCCAGCGGATCATCCGGCACTGGTGAAAGCGGCAGACTGGCTGTTGTCCAAACAGATTCTTGGTGGTGGCGACTGGCAGGTGAAGAACAAGGACGCCGAGCCGGGTGGGTGGGCGTTTGAGTTTCGTAATGATTTTTATCCAGACGTGGACGATACCGCGTTTGTGTTGATGGCATTGCAGCGCGTGAAGTTTCCCGATGAGAAGCGCATGGAAGGCGCGATGCGGCGGGGGATTCAGTGGCTGCTGAGCATGCAGAATCGGGATGGCGGTTGGGGAGCGTTTGACCGGGACAATGACCGGCAACTGCTGTGCAATATTCCTTTCGCGGACCATAACGCGATGATCGACCCGTCTACGGCGGACGTGACCGCGCGCGTGTTGGAGTGCCTGGGACGATTTGGCTGGACTCCGGAACATCCGGTGGTACACAAGGCTGTGGGCTTCTTGACGCAAGACCAAAGCAAAGACGGATCCTGGTTCGGACGTTGGGGCGTCAACTATGTGTACGGCACCAGCGGCGTATTGCGCGCGTTGGAAACAGTTTCGATGACCGCCCAGGAATATTGCGTGCGCGCAGTGAATTGGCTGAGGCAAGTGCAAAAGGCCGACGGCAGTTTTGGCGAATCGCTGAACAGCTACGAAGTTGTGTCCAGCAAGGGACAGGGGAACAGCACACCGTCACAGACAGCGTGGGGATTGATCGGCTTGCTGGCGGGCGCGGACCCGAATGACCCGGCCATTGGGCAGGCGGCAGCCTATCTGATCGGGCAGCAACACGCGAACGGTTCGTGGAGTGAAGAAGATTTTACGGGGACGGGGTTCCCGGGTGTTTTCTACCTGAAATATCACCTGTATAAGAATTCGTTCCCGGTATATGCGCTGGCCCGCTACCGGAATCAAACGCAGCGAGCTGCGGAATATTGCGCGATCAAGTTCGATCCAGCCGATTTCCGGCTGCGTAGCGGCCTGTATACAGCGCGCGAGCGGCGCGCCTCCTAAGCACCCAATGCGGTACCCCTTCGGACTGGTGTTGGATTCAGTAAAACATGTGGCCGGGAAGAAACTGCGCGGAGAGCGACGTTTCCCGGTGATGCTTTCGCTGGACCCGCTGGGAAGCCCGGTGTCGAACGGGAATGGGAATCATCGAGAAGGGCCCACTGATAGGCCGATACTGACGGTCGAACAGTGCGTGGCGGCGATGGAAGAATGCCGCACACCGATCGTGTCGATTGGCGGGGCTGAACCGCTGGATTATCCGGAGATTGCGTCGTTGACGCGGGCAATTCTGGAGCGAGGACGGCATCTGTTCTTGTCGACGGATGGAGCATTGATCCGGCGGCGGCTGCACATGATTCCTCCGTACACGAATTTTTTCTGGAACGTGAAGTTGTACGGGACGCAAGAAGTGCATGATGCGCGCGCAAACAGAACGGGGTTGTTTGCGGAAGCGCTAGACGGTATTAAGGCCGCAAAGAATGCAGGATTTTTTGTGGTGGTGAGCAGCACGATTTGCCCGGAAACGGATATTGGCGATTTGGCGGCGCTGTATGGGCGACTGCACGCGATGCACGTGGATGGCTACCTGCTGTTGCCACATTACCCGCAGCAGAAATTGTGCCGGGACGGCAGTGCAGAATTCCACGTAGCGATGCACCGGAAGTTTCGCGAGGCGACTGCGCGGCTGAGTGGATATAACCTGATGATTTCGCCGATCTATATGGAATATTTGCGCGGCGAAAGGGAATTGGATTGCAGCGTTTGGGGAGGGCCGGTGTATGGACCGCAAGGCTGGTCCAGTCCGTGCAGCTTGCTGAATGTCGGGTACGTGGACAGCTATCGCACGTTGATGGAAAAGACAGTTTGGGAGAATTACGGTCGCGGGCTGAATCCACGATGCGAGAACTGCCAGTGTCCTGAAGGATATGAAACCGCGGCGTTGCTGGGGATGAATCCAAAGGCCGGGGACATCTGGAAAATGTTGGCGTGGCAATTGGGCGGGAATCTGGGCGAGAAGCGCGAAAGCAGACGCAAGGCATGACCACACTGGTGACAGGAGCCGCGGGATTTTTGGGAAGCCACGTGACGCGGCAGTTGGTGGTGCGCGGAGAAAGCGTGCGCGTGCTGATACGGCCGTCGAGCAATAATCGCGCGATCAGCGATCTGCCTTTGGAATATGTGACGGGGGATTTGCGGGACGCAGCGTCGCTGGAACGCGCAATGAAGGATGTGAAGCGGGTGTTTCACGTAGCAGCGGATTACCGGTTATGGGCGAAAAATCCGCAGGAAATCTACGATTCGAACGTAGGAGGAACGAAGAACCTGCTAGCGGCCGCGAGGGCCGCGGGCGTGGAACAACTGGTTTATACCAGCACGGTGGCTACGATTGCGGTGGACCGGCCGGAATTACCGAATGAGGCCACCGACGCGAAGTTGGAAGAGATGATCGGGCACTACAAGCGGTCGAAATGGATGGCGGAACAGGAAGTGCTGCAAGCGGCGCGAGGGGGGTTGCCGGCGATTGTGGCCATGCCGACGACTCCGGTGGGGCCGTGGGATTGGAAGCCAACGCCGACCGGGAAAATCATTCTGGATTTTCTGAATGGGAAGATGCCGGGATATGTGGAGACGGGCTTAAATTTCGTGGGAGTAGAAGAGTGCGCGGCGGGACATTTGCTGGTGTCGGAGCGGGGAAAGATCGGCGAGCGCTATCTGCTGGGCGCCGAGAATCTGACGCTGAAAGGGTTGTTGGATGCGCTGGCGGGGATTACGGGTTTGCGAGCGCCAGCGATGAAAATCCCGCATGGGGTCGCGCTGGGTGTAGCGTATGTGGAAAGCGCGTTTTCTCGGCTTATGGGTAGAGAGCCGGGGATTCCGGTAGAGGGCGTGCGGATTGCGCAACACAAGATGTTTGTGGACAGTTCGCGAGCGCAGCGGGAATTGGGATTTCAGCCGGGACCGGTAGCCGCGGCACTGGAGCGCGCGGTACGCTGGTATCAGGCGAACGGATACGTGAAAGCGGGACGAGCGAAGAAGATGAAGATGGCGGCGTGAAGAAGTGATAAGGGAATGAGGTAACGAAGCAACGAAGCAGAGATGAGAGTCCTGGTGACATTTGCGGTAGACGCGGAATTCGCGCCATGGCGAAACATGCGGAGGTTTCGTTCGATTGACTATGATGGGCTGCGTTTATGGAAGACTGAGGTGGGAGATACGGAAATAACGGTGATGGTCACGGGGATTGGCACGGAAGCGGCCGCGCAAGCGATGGATCTGATGATGCGGATGGCGGACGATGACCGGCATTTTGATATTTGCATATCGAGCGGATTGGCGGGAGCTTTGCAGAAAGGGCTGGCGCCGGGAGACATCATCGCTCCGCAGTCACTGATTGTGGAATACCCGCGGGCGGGAATGGATACGGACGAGTTGAAGGTGGACGTGGAATTAAGAAAGAAAGCGCTGGCTGCCGGGGCAATATGCTCGGATTGCCTGTTCACCACCAGCCGGGTATTTGTAAAAGCAAGCCAAAAGCAGAACTGCGCCTCTCGAGCGCAATCGGTGGACATGGAAAGTTTCGAAATCGTGAGAGAGGCGAATGCTTGGGGCGCGCGTGCGGTAGTGTTGCGAGCGATCAGCGATACGGCAGAGGAAGACTTGCCGATTGACTTTAACCAGACATTGTCCAAGACGAACGAAGTGAGCGTTGCGAAGGTAATCCTGGAGCTGGCGAAGAATCCGCTGGTGCTCCCCGCGCTGCTGCGGTTCGCCAAACAGAGCAGGCGTGCGGCGCAGCGGTTGGCGAATTTTCTGGATAGTTACGTTCAGCAAATCGGCGTTGAGAGCCAAGCCGACCACGCGCAGGAGGTCGCTGCCGGATGAGTGGAGCGGGAACCGTGGTGGAGCAGGTGAGGAGCTTAGGGCCCATCCCTAAGACGATGCGCGCGGGAGTGTACCGGGATAAGGGTGAAGTGAAGGTGGAAGAAGTGCCTGTGCCCGAAGTAGGGGATGGGGAAGTGCTTATTAAGGTGGCGGCGTGCGGAATTTGCGGAACGGACATTAAGAAGATTTTTCAGCGCTATGTGGAGCCACCGCAAATTCTGGGGCATGAACTGGCGGGAACGGTGGTGGCGCTTGGGCGAGGCGTGACGAGATGGAAGCTGGGCGACCGGGTGATGAGCTTCCATCACATTCCTTGCGGTGAATGCTTTTACTGCAAGAACCGATTGTTTTCCCAGTGCAAACAGTACAAGACGACCGGGCTCACCGGTGGATTCACACCAAACGGCGGTGGATTCGGGGAGTATGTGAAGGCGATGCCGTGGGTGACGGAGCGGGGAATCGTGGCTTTGCCAGACGATGTGAGTTTCGAAGAAGCTACGTTTATCGAGCCGATCAATACGATTGTGAAGGCGGTACAAAAGGCGCGAGTGGCTGCGGGAGAAACCGTGTTGATCGTGGGCTGCGGGCCGATCGGGTTGCAATTATTAATGGTTACCAAAACCACTGGTGCGCGCATCTACACGAGTGACCCTATGGCTACCCGGCGCGCCAAGAGTCTGGAACTTGGTGCGGTAGAGTCATTTGACCCGTTAAGTGGTAAGCTGGTGGAAGAAATGCGGACCCGGACGGGGGGTCGTGGGGCAGATGCGGTTCTTGTAGCTGTGGCGCATCCAGCGGTGGTGGTGGAAGCGTTAGCGGCGGCGAGACCGGGGGGAAGAGTCCTGTTATTCGCTGCGAACGACCCAGTGACAAAGATCGAGTTTCCAGCGGCTGCCGTAGGGATCGACGAAAAGGAAATCCTAGGCAGCTACAGTGCGGCTGTAGACATCCAAGAAGGAGCAGCGGCGCTGGTGCTGGAGAAGAAACTGCCCGTAATGGAAATTGTCACGCACCGGTTCCCATTAGCTAGAATCCAAGAAGGCTTGGACTTGGCTAACCGGCCCACAGAAGAATCACTGAAGATTCTGATAACGCACTCATGAGAGCAGCGTCCACAAAAAAGACGGAAAGCGGCCTAGAAGAAATTCTGGCTCCCGTACGGATATCGGTGCCTTCGAAAATGACGGCGGCGGTGCTGTACGGCAGCGAAGATCTGCGGATCGAGCAGATTGAAGTGCCGGCGTTGGCTGCCGATGAGGTGCTGCTGCGGGTGCGGCTGGCGCTGACGGATGGAACGGATTTGAAGGTTTGGAAGCGCGGATATCACGCGAAGATGATTCAGCCTCCAGCCGTGTTTGGGCACGAAGTGGTGGGCGAGATTGTGGCGATGGGGAAGCGCGTGGACGCGAAATGGCGTTTGGGGACGCGCGTGATCGCCGCGAACTCGGCACCCTGTTTCCGCTGTTACCATTGCCGGCGCGGGCAAGAGAATCTATGTGACGACCTGTTGTTCAACAACGGGGCGTACGCGGAGTACATGAGGATTCCGGGACGCATCGTGCGGGAGAACATGCTGGAAGTGCCGTACTCGGTGGACGATCACAGCGCGGCGTTTGTGGAGCCGCTGGCCTGCGTGCTGCGCGGGATTCACGAGATGGAAGTGCGCACGGGCGATACTTGCGCGGTAATTGGCTGCGGGCCGATCGGCTTGAAATATGTGCGGATGCTTTCGCGACATGGCGTGCGGGTGATTGCGTTGGCGCGGCGGGAAGGACCGTTGGCGGTGGCGCGGAGGCTGGGTGCCGCGGTCACGATTAACGTAACGGAAATACCGGATGTGGTAGCCGCGGTGCGAGATTTGACGGAAGAACGGCGCGGGCCGGACTCGGTGGTGGAAGCGGCCGGGAATCCCGCGACGTGGCAGCAGGCGTTGAAGATGGTGCGCCGCGGAGGCGTGGTTAACTTCTTCAGTGGCTTGCCGTCGGGAACGCGGGTGGAGATCGAGCCCGCAATGATTCACTATTCCGAGATCAAGATGATTTCTCCGTTCCACCACACGCCACGGTTTATTCGTGAGGCGTTGGAGGCGGTGCGGCGCGGGGATGTGTCCGCGGAAGAATTCGTGACCGAAGAGATTCGACTGGAAGACTTGCCGCAGGCGTTTGAGCGCATGAAATCGCGCAGCGGCGAGATCAAACTGGCCGTGCGGCCGTAATCTACGTGAGTTGTGATTCGTGATTTGTGAGTCGTGAACCTGGACCGTTAAAGGGTCTAGTCCGTTGTAACAAGATGAACAAGGAAGCCGTGTACTGATGCTGCGTCCAGGCGAATTGTCGCTGATGGAAAAACTTCCGGCGAGCGGGTGTACGCCGGAGACGGCGCAGCGGTATACGAAGTGGCTGGCGACCCATCACTACGAAAACTTCAATGTGGTTTCCTGGCTGCTGCCGAAGGAACTGCATCAGCATTTTTATAATGTGTATGCGTATTGCAGATGGGCCGACGATTTGGGCGATGAGATCCCGGCGAAAGAGCGGGCGCTGGAACTTCTGGGATGGTGGGAAACGGAACTAGACGCTTGCTATGAAGGCAGGCCGTCGCACCCCGTATTTGTGGCGTTACGCAAGACCGTGGTGACGAAAGATGTGCCGAAGAAGCCGTTCGCGGACCTGTTGAAGGCGTTCCGGCAAGACCAGATTGTGAAACGGTATGCGACGTGGGATGCGGTTCTGGATTACTGTGTGTATTCGGCGAATCCGGTGGGCCGGCTGGTTTTGTATCTATGCGGCTACCGGGATGAGGAGCGCCAAGGGCTTTCGGACGCGACATGTACGGCGCTGCAACTGGCGAATTTCTGGCAGGACGTTTCGCGGGATTTGGAGAAAGGGCGGATTTATATTCCGCTGGATCGTGCCGCCGCGCATGGACTGAGCGAGAAGGAAATTGTCGAAAAGAAATTCGATCAGCGGTATGTGGCGCTGATGAAAGAATTGATCGAGTACACACGGGGATTATTCCGGAAGGGCATGCCACTGGCGAAGATGGTGGAAGGGAAGTTGAGCGTGGATTTGGCGATGTTCAGCCGGGGCGGGATGGCGGTGTTGGACGCGATCGAGTCGATCGGTTACGACACGTTGAACCGGCGTCCGGAAGTAAGCAAGGGCAAGCAGGTGCGATTGCTGGGACGCGCGATTGTAGCGCATGTGCTGGGAAAAACGCCGACGCCGATAACCGAAGCACGACGAGTGAGCGAAGAGACCGGGACACATCAGGAAGACATGTTGGGCGTGCCCGAATCATACGAAGAATGTCACCGAATTGCCCGTCAGGCGCACAGCAGCTTTTACCCGGCATTTTTTCTGCTACCAAAACCGAAACGGGATGGAATCGTTGCGCTCTATGCGTTCATGCGATTTATCGACGACGTATCCGATGAAGGGGCGGATCTGGCGGCGAAACAGCGCGGGCTGGCAAAATGGCGCGCGGCACTGGATCAAGCGATCAACAAACAAGAGCAGGTGGTGGAAGGTTCCGCGGCGATGGCTTCCCCGTTTGCGGGATTAAAGGGAGCGGCAGACATTCTGCCAGCCTTGGTGGATACGATCGAGCGATACAAGATGCCGACTCGTTACCTGCACGATCTGATTTCCGGTGCGGAGATGGATCTGACGATCCAGACGTATTCCTCGTTCGAACGGTTGAAGGAATATTGTTACCGAGTGGCCGGGACCGTGGGACTGACGTGCACGCACATTTTTGGTTTCCATGATTTTCGAGCGCTGGAAATGGCGGAGAAGTTGGGACTGGCATTTCAGTTGACCAACATCATTCGCGATGTGAAAGAAGACAGCGGGTTCGGGCGTGTCTATTTACCCGAGGAGGACCTGCAGCACTATCGAGTGACGCGGGAAGATCTGGGACGAAAAGAAGGAAGCCTGGGCGTGCGCGAGTTGCTGCGATTTGAAGCGGAGCGCGCGTGGAAGCTGTATGAAGAAGGCGCGGCGTTGCTGGGAATGATCGAAGAAGATAGCCGGGCGACGCTGTGGCTGCTGGTGCACACGTATAGCTCGCTGCTGGCGCGCATCGAGTCCACGGATTTTGACGTTTTCAGCGGCCGGGTGCGGCTGACGAAAGCGGAGAAGTTGAAATTGGTAGCCAAGGCGCGGTTCGGGCGCCACACGAAAGAGAATATTCTTGCCAAACGTGATCGTGATCGGCGGCGGGCTAGCGGGGCTGTCAGCGGGCGTCTCGCTGGCTGAAGCCGGCTGGCGCGTGCGCTTGTTCGAACAGCGGCCATTTTTGGGAGGCCGCGCAACCTCGTATGTGTTGCCGGACGGCGAACACGTAGACAATTGTCAGCACGTGACGCTGGGTTGCTGCACAAATCTGGAAGATTTTTACAAGCGCGTAGGAGCGCAGGGCAAGATTCGCTATTTTGATCGGCTGCTGTTTCAGGACCCGCAGGGCCGAACCGGGACGATGAAGGCGGGTTTGCTGCCGGCGCCGTTGCATATGACGGGCTCGTTTCTGACGTTTGCGCCGCTGAGCCACGCGGATAAGACGAGTATCGCCCGCGCGCTGCTGGATATCCTGCGGGGTAAGGGACACACCGAAGATCTCGATACGCCGGGCGGCATTTCGATGTTGGAGTGGCTCCAGAAGAGAAAGCAAACTCGCGGAGCGATCGAGAGGTTCTGGCGGGTAGTCTTGGTGAGCGCGCTAGATGAGGAGTTGGATCGGACCGATGCGCGGTTTGGCGTGGACGTGTTCTGGAAAGGGTTTTTGTCGAACCGCGCGGGTTACCGGATGGGAGTGCCGGCGGTTCCGCTGGCGGAGTTGTACGACGGATGCAAGGCCGAGATCGAGCGGCGCGGCGGGGAAGTGAATTTGAGGATGCCGGTACGGGCGGTTAGGTTTGGGAGTGGCCAGGTCAGTAGCGTGGAGTTCGACGGCGGGCGGGAGGAGTCGGGAGACGCGTACGTATTCTGTGTGCCACACGAAAGTTTGACAAATTTGTTACCTGAGGAAGTCAAGCAGAAGGAACCTTTGCTGGCACAATTGGGGAATATAAAGGTATCGCCCATCACCGGAGTGCATTTCTGGTTCGATCGAGAAGTCATGAGTGAGCCGTTCGTGACGCTGCTGGACACGACGACGCAATGGATCTTCAACAAGACGGCGTTGTACGCGGGAAGTAATGGCAGCGGCAAGGGGAAAGGGCAATACCTGCAACTGGTGATCAGCGCATCGTACGACCTGTTGCAAAAGCCGCGACAAGAGATTATCGATTTGTGCCTGGCGGAAGTGAGGCAGGCATTGCCAGCAGCGAAGGAAGCGACATTGGTGAAAGCCACAGTGATAAAGGAAGCGTCGGCCACATTTTCTCCGCAACCGGGAGTGGACCGCTGGCGTCCAGAACAAGAGACATCCATAAAGAATATGTTTCTGGCCGGAGATTGGACCGCCACCGGCTGGCCCGCCACGATGGAAGGCGCGGTGCGAAGCGGATACCTGGCTGCCGAAGCTGTTTTACGAGCAGCGGGCACACCGAGAACGATTGTGCAAGAGGATCTGCCGCCGGATGGACTGGTTGGATTGTTTGTCTAAGTTGGCGAAGAAGGCGGGAGATTGAAGTGGAAGGAGAGGAACCGGCGCTCGTGGAGCGTGAGTTCCGCATAGCGGCGGTCCAGTTCTAGGTAGGACGATTGATTTTCCGCCAGGAACAAGTTGTAGGCGGTTTCGGAATCCCAGAAGTCGATGGTGAAGTAGCAGAGAGGGCGGGCGGGATCCCGCTGGAGTTGAGTTGCCCGAAAATGGGGATCGCGTTGGAAGAGCTGGACCCAGGCACCGTGGGGCCCATAGGCTCTTAGAAAGCGGTCTTCACTTCCTGGCTTGACTTCAAACTCCCAGAGGATTACAAACATAGATGTCCCATCTTCTGCTCTCGCAAAGCAGCATTCCAGAATAACTTCAAAGGGGAAGACTGGTGTGCTGGGCGTTTGTAGCAATCCGATTGGATACAACTCGGGAAAAGACGCGTAGTAAACCACACAAGTGGAAAGATGAAGTTACAGTCCGGTGCGACTGACGGACGGAGGCGTTTGTGGATCGCAAGTACGGTCACCGCGGCTATCGTGATGCCGAAAAGCAGGAAAAACACGAAAAAAGAGACAGGGATCGCAAGCCGCCGCAGGGCGGACCGCGAGGAGCCACGGATCATCTGGGGCCACGCACACCGCGAATGGTGGGGACGGTAACACGGGCGCGCTGCTCGAATTGCGGCGCGGTGCTGGTGGCCGGGTTCGATCCAGGCGGAAAATGTCCAAAGTGCAATTTTGAGTTGCATTGTTGCAAGCAGTGCCGCTATTTTGACTCGGGCGCACAGTTTGAGTGCACGCAACCGATACCGGCAAGGATATCGCCGAAGGATACAAAGAACGACTGCACGTTTTATGAATTCCGTACGACGGTGGAGAAAGACACGGCACCGACTTCGTACATGCAGCCTGCGCAGACCCCCGCCGAGGCGCCCACTCCTTCGCGCCCTCTGGATGCGCGGCAAGCGTTCGAGAATCTGTTCAAGAAGTAACGACTAACGCTCAAGAAACTCCGTAGAACATGAGGTTTGTTTGTCCACGCAACAGCTCTGCAGTTGGCTGATGAATTGAATTGGTGTGTTCTTTCGAAAGTGGGCATGTTCGGGCGCGCGAGATCACCCATCAGCGTCAAGGCAGCGCAAGCTATTATGTGAAACATGAGCGCAACGCCGGACACTGATACCAAGGCCGCACATCGGACGGGCCTCCTCCGATCTTTCATTCGATGGTTTGCCATCGGCGTGGCGCTTCTTTGGTTGCTTGCCGCACTGACCCTGGTGGCCGCCCGGTGGATCGACCCACCGACGACCGCGGTGCACATGCAGCGACGCTTACAGGCCTGGATTCATCGCACGCCGTATCGCGAGCGGTACAAATTTATTCCGCTCAGCCAAATCTCGCCCGATCTCCAGCACGCGGTAATTGCCGCGGAGGACGCCAACTTCTATCAGCACCATGGGTTTGATTGGCACCAGATGCAAATCGCTGCGCAAGACGATTTGGAAGGCGAGCGCACTCGCGGCGCTTCTACGATTACGCAGCAACTGGTAAAGAACATATTCTTTGGAACGGGTCGTTCTATCCTCCGCAAGGGCGCAGAAGCTACGCTGGTACCGGTGGCTGAAATCGTCCTTGGCAAAAAGCGGATTCTGGAAATTTACCTCAACGTGGTGGAATGGGGCCCTGGTATTTATGGCGCAGATTCGGCGTGTCGTTACTACGACGAAACCTCAGCGCACAATATCGGCCGGCAACAAGCGGCACGGCTGGCGGCCATTCTGCCGGCTCCGCTGAAGCGACGGCCGGAGCGCATGAACAACTACAGTGCAATTATCCTGACGCGGATGGCTCAAATGGGCTGGTAATTGTGACTAAGATCGCTCGAATCTCGGCTAGGAGAGGATGTACTGAAAAACGGTTCATTTTTTAGGAGATGAGGGTGATGGTGAACCCAAGGGAAAGAGTGTGGGTTCGGCAGGGGCTTCGCTGGCAATGCGATCCAATTGGGGATAATGCTGGCGGAGAGGTTCAGGCACCTTCACCTTGGTTCCTTGCAAAATACTGAGAAGTTCCAGGGCGTTCACGACGGCCTTGCCCAAGTAGTGATTGTTGGTGATCACGTAGGTGTCACGGGTGTGTTCGCGGACGGAACGAATACGAGTGACCCAAGGATCGAGTTCCTCGGAGGAATAGAGATAGTTGTACCGTTCGTGTGGAGGCGTTGCAGGATTGTCGTCGAACCAGGTGTCGTAACGGCGACCGTGAAGTCGAACGTAGCCGACTTCCGACGTGGCTTCTGCGGAAGGGGTGAGGGAGTGGCCGATGATCGGTTGATCGATGTTGCAGAAACCAACTCGATGATCGCGCAGGAAAGCGAGAGTGTCTGGAGTCTGCCAGGAAGAATGGCGCAACTCAACGACGAGGGGATAATCCGCGAAACGGGTGAGGACACCCGTGAGGTAGTTGACCGTTTCGGAGGTGCGATGAAAGGAAAAAGGGAATTGAAGGAGGACCGCGCCGAGTCTATTTGCCTTTCGAAGAACATCGAAACCTGCACGAACGGCGCGCTCGTCTTCGGAGGTGGCCGACGGGTCGTGAGTGAATTTCTGCCAGAGTTTCGCGGTGAAGATAAAGGAAGGATTAGCGGCGACGCGGTCGAGCCAGAGTGCGGCGTGATCGGGACGCAGCGGCTGGTAGAACGAGGTATTGAGTTCGATAGTATCGAAGAATTCGGCGAGGTAGGTTGCTTCGTGAAACTTTTTGGGGCGACGCGAGGGATAGACGTAGCCAGCCCAGTCGGAGTACGACCAGCCTGCGGGGCCAATACGGAGGCGGTGAGCGGATTGGGAAGAAGCGGAAGCCGGCTTTTTCATGAGATGCAGGCTGCTGGTACAGGCGGATTAGCAGGTGAAAGTAGACTACGGAGTCCGCGAAGTGGTGTCAACGCAAGTAGCATTGCGCCGGCTAGGTTGTGGTGCTAGGCTGAAATCGTCATGCGGTGCAGAAACTCTACTGCGTCGCGATCCTTCCTGAATTGGTACCAACCCTACAGGTGCAACCATGAACGTTTCTTTCAGCTACAAACACGTAGAAGCGCAAGAAGCCGTGGCCCTGGAAGTGACTCGCCGTTTGGATAAATTAAGTCGCTTGCTGAAAAGTTACGAGCCCGATTTGGTGCAGATAAAAGGAGTGTTTTCGAGGAACCAACGAACAGACGAACAATCCCTGGCGCTGACACTATCACTACCAACCGGGAATTTGCGGGCCACTGGCAGCGGGAAAAATGCTCTGGCCGGCTGTAAGAAAGCATTCAGCGAACTTGAATTGCAGATAAAGAAACATCAGTCTCTGCTGCGACGCGAACATGAATGGAAACGCAAGCGACCGGTAACGGTTTAGCCTGGCGTTACCGACCGAAGATAAGTCTGAAACGAGCCAATTCGTGGCTTGTGAGCGATCATTCGCGGGCGACTTTCGTCCCGGCGTGCGTTCTTGTGCGAGCCTTGGCGAATTGGCACCTACCTAGGACTACTGAAAGTACTGAATTTCGAACAATGGTCGCGCATCAACGCCAAAAACCTTGCGGCAAGCGAATTCAGTAAGTGCAAATGGATAGCAATTACGGAAATCATTTTCACAGATTCTGCAGGAACTTGATGTAAATCGGCGGTTAAAAGGTTTTGGTGTTTTTGTAGGTGGGCAGATGTCCTTGCCTATCAAGGTGGTGGCCGAAAGGCCAGAAAAAGGAAGGGCTTGGAAGTTAAAGTGCTCGGCTGAAGGTTAGCCCGGGTGGCCAGACAGTGGCTTTCTCGCTACTGGCGTTTACTGTCTGGCCCGCCAAGAGGCGTCGGTTCGATTCCGGGCCCGGACACCATACAACCGGCCATATGTAGGACCTAGGCAAACTAAGCCCAATTCGTATTGGAGCGAGAGTTCAGAGCGAGAACTGCTTAGAGACTAAGAAGCAAGGTGAGGAAGGAAGAGAGCTATGCGTTACCTGGTTACAGGCGGTGCAGGTTTCATCGGGTCGCACATTGTCGACGAATTGGTTCGTCGGGGGCAGAAGGTCGTTGTGCTGGACGATCTTTCGACCGGTAAAGAGGCCAATCTCGCATCGAGCTGTGGTGAGATCGATTTTCGAAAGGGCAGCGTCACGGATTTGGATACAGTACAGAGGGCATGCAAAGGAGTGGACTTCGTAATACACCTGGCGGCGCGAACTTCGGTACCACAGTCCGTAGAGAACCCGATCGAAACAAACTCGGTGAATATCGATGGCACAGTGAACGTTCTTGTGGCGGCCCGAGATCATAAGGTGAAACGATTTGTCTTCGCCGCTTCCTCTGCAGCTTATGGGGAAGACGCTGCCCTACCAAAAGTCGAATCGATGCCTGCCGCGCCCATTTCGCCCTATGGGATCACCAAGTTTGTCGGTGAGCTGTACGGGCAAGTATTTGGAAAAGCATACGGGCTCGAGAACGCATCGGTGCGTTATTTTAATGTATTTGGGCCCCGACAGGATCCTACGTCGCAGTATTCCGGCGTGTTATCGCGATTCATGCTAGCGGTCTTGCGCGGAGAAACTCCGGTAATTTTTGGCGACGGACAGCAATCGAGGGACTTCATTTATGTAGCGAATGTGGTCGACATAACGCTGCGGGCGTGCGAAACACCGAATGCGTCCGGGCTCGTGTTCAACGGCGGCACGGGATTGCGAATCACGCTGAACCAAGTGTTGCAATTACTCGGCAAGATAACTGGGCGAGAGATTCGGGCAAAATACGAGGCGCCACGTACTGGTGATATACGCCATTCACAGGCGGATATCACGCTGGCACGAAAGGCTTTGGGTTACGAGCCCAAGGTTGCATTTGAAGAAGGGCTGCGGCGGACTTGGGAATGGTACAGGAGTGCCCACGCGCCCAAGGTTTCAGCGCAGAAAATGCCAGTTACCGCCGCCAGAGCGAAAGCTGTGGCACAGATATAGAGCGGAAGCCCCCTTCTGCACTCTCAGCGGACTGCAGGACTGAGCGCAACTCAGATCGACAGTTGCTTGTTGTCTGTGACGCGATCCGACGCGGGCGGGAGATTCGGCTGATTTTGTTGGCGCCGACCGAAGATATAGAGGACAAATTCGATTCGACTGGACAGGCCCAGCTTATCGTACATCTTGAAGAGATAATTGCCGACGGTGTGTTCGCTAAGTCCCAGGCGTTTGGCGATTTCGCGGTTAGTGAGTCCCTCGGCAACGAGCGCGGCGACTTGATCTTCGCGCTTGGTTAGAAGCGAAGCGCCCTTCAGATTTATCACTTTCACTGGTTTGCTTTCCACCAGCGCTTGGAGAATCACTTCCAGTTGTTCGGAATCAATCCAAACTTGCCCGCGGTGGACGGCCAGAATGCACTTTCCAAGTAACTTAATCGCTTCTTTTCGACAGAAGACGCCCTTCGCTCCGTTACGAAACGCTTCGAGGGTAAGCTCGCGACGCATCTTTCTAACCAGCAGAACACAGCGAACCGTGGGGTAAGTTCTACGGAGGAGTTCGATGGTCTCCAGTCCTTTAGAAGCACCATCCTGCAAATCCTCACTAATGAGAGCCACATCAATCGGGTGTTGTACGCAGAGCTCGACGACTTGAGGCGAGCTCACAGCGGAATGAATTTCTCCCAGGCCGATACGGGTGCGTTTTAGGCCGTCTTTGAGCAACTGACAGCCCATAGCAGTATCTTCCGCTATCAGGACACGAATCGCTGAGTTGCGAAGGGAAAGTCCCTCGCGCTGGGTCGAGCTGGGCATTTTTCAAACGATCTTAAAACAAACCAACAGATGAAAACGCGTGCGGGGAACGCGGAGCGATGAAGACTACGTGTTACGCATTATAGTTGTCAAGTAATATGTTATGCAAGAGGCTGCGGTATTTATTTTTGGTAATAGTAGTCCTGAGGGACATAGGAAAACACCGGCGATGAGGAAGGAAGTAGGGACTTTTTTACTACCGGTAATGGAGCATCATTTCGCCTAACCTCGGATAGCCATTGCCTGTTGTTTTACCTTCGGTTACTAGTGACTTTTCGAGCAGGACTTTCTGCCACTTGTTGGCCAGCGAGTGAGTCGGCTACATTGCGCGTATCGTGCGTTGACGGAAAAACCGAGCAAATTCGTGTAACACAGATCATGGCCAGATTATTCGAACATTGTCCTGCACCTGCGGAAGTCGCCACGGATAGGCGTGAAGAGCGACGATTCAATCTGAACGCGCCGGTTCAGTTTACTTGGAGACTCCCCGGCTCCTCGGGATCGGCGTCGCAAGACGGCACGACACGGGACATATCGCTGCGCGGCGTGTTCGTCTTGGCGAGCACCTGCCCTCCGGCAGGAAGCGTAATTCGAATGAGCGTGCTCCTCCCTGTTGACACAGTAGATTCGAATCTCGAGATGCGCGCTAATGCCACGGTGGTGAGAGTGGAAGGCACTGGCAGCCGAGGGTTGGCGTCGGGATTCGCAGCCGTCACCAAAAAGTATTCGCTGGTTAGCCGAAACGAGTTGTCTCGGGAAAGGCCCGACCAATTCTGAGCCGGCAGGGCGATCGCGGGCATTTTCAGCGCGAGGACGTTTGTTCGGCCCCTCGGGGAGCCATCGATAGAGAAGTGACTTAGGAAGCCGCCAGGTCAAAAAAGACCCCTCTGTAAGTCACTGTGGCGGAGCTTTGCGCTTCTGCCGGAAAAGACAATGATGACGAGCTGCGACCCCAGCACGCTGCCCGCCTGGTACGCCGTTCATACGCGCTACCAACACGAAAAGGCGGTTGCACACGCCCTCTCGGACAAGGGCTTTGAAGTATTTCTGCCGCTGTACGCGATCCGGCGAAAGTGGAAGGATCGCGTCAAGTCGCTGTCGCTGCCGCTGTTTCCTTCCTACGTGTTTCTCCGCGCTGGCTTAAATTGCAAGGTTGAGGTGTTGCGAACGGCCGGCGTGCACCAGTTTGTTGGATTCGGTGGGGCGCCCTGCGCGATTCCCGAGGAAGAGATCGAAGGGGTACGGCGGACGGTGGGTTCGCCATTTCGCGTGGAGCCTTGCTCGTTTCTGCGTATTGGCGACCGACTGCGAGTCAGATCCGGGCCGCTCATGGGAGTTGAGGGGATTCTGGTGCGGCAAAAGAATCAATGGCGGCTAGTGGTTTCCATCGAAATGCTGAGCCGGTCGGTGGCCGTGGAGATGGAAATGAACGAAGTGGAAAAATTAATCATGCCGGCCGGGGTAGCGTACTCGACGCAAGCGTGCAGCGCGATGGCATCGTCCGAAGCGTAAAGCAAAGCTGCGGTTCCCACGAAGAACTAATTCTCTAGTGAGCGAATTGAACACGACGCGACGCAACCACCCTCCTGCACGAGATGAGCAACACGACGAGTTTAGCTAGAAGGCGCAGCATATTTCGAGATGTGGGTGCGCCGTCCGGCTCCATTAATTCCCCGAGCTTAGCGAGGCATTTATGAAAGTGAATAGACGGTTCCGTGTAGCGGTTGGGTTTTCGATCCTGATCCTGCTCTTGGGCATGGCCGCACCCGGGGCGAAGGCGCAAAGCGTAACGCTTTCGGCGACGTCGCACACGTTCGGTTCAGTGGCGGTCACCGCGAGCAGCGCCACGAGCAACGTCCAGCTCACGAACGGGGGAACCGCAGCGCTCTCGATTTCCGGGAGAGCCGTGAGCGCTAACTTCGCGGAGACGGACACGTGCGGGACGTCCGTGGCGGCGGGGCGCAGTTGCACGATTTCGATAACGTTCAAGCCTACGGCGGTCGGAACCTTGACGGGTAACGTGACCATTTCGGACAGCGCGGGAACGCAAACGATTTCGCTGCAAGGAACCGGCATCAGTCCGCTGACGGTGACGCCGGCGTCGCGCTCCTTCGGATCTCAGGCGCTCGATCAGACGAGTGCGGCAAAAACCTTCACGGTGACGAACCGAGGAACGATTGCGCAACCGGTGAGCATCACGGCAAGTGGAGGATTTGCGGAGACGGACACATGCAGCGGATCCGTAGGGGCAAATTCGACGTGCACGATCAATGCAACGTTCACGCCGGCGGTGGCGGGTGCGCAAAGCGGAACCATCCAGATCACCTCGAGCTTCGCGCCTTTGACGGTGAGCGTCTCGGGAACGGGCATTGCTCCTCTAACGATCAAACCAGCGTCGCGCAGTTTGGGTTCGGTAGCAGTGGGGCAAACGAGCGCAGCAAAAACTTTCACGATCACGAACCACGGCGCAGCCGCACAACCATTCAGTGTCTTGGCGAGTTCGGGATTTGGGGAGGCGGATGCGTGTGGCGGGTCGGTAGCCGGAAATGGCACGTGCACGATCAACGCGACGTTTACGCCGACGGCAGCAGGGGCACAGGCAGGAAATATTCAGGTCAGTTATGCGCTGGGAACGCTGACGGTGAGCCTGACGGGAACGGGTGTGACGCCGGTGACAGTATCGCCGACGTCGATCGCATTCAGCACAACGTTGAAGGTTGGAACGCCGAGCGCGGCGCGTACGGTGACCATCACCAACAAAGAAACCGTGGGGCTCCCGATCCAGAACATTGTGGCGAGTCCTGCTAGCTACGCGGTGACGGCGACGACCTGCGGGGCCACCTTGAATGCGTCTTCCAGCTGCACGGTTACATTGGTGTTTACTCCCGCGGTGGCAGGAACGATCCCGGGAACTTTGACGATTTCGGACGGGGCGGTGGGCAGCCCGCAAGTGGTGAGCCTGACGGGAGCAGGAGTGCTGAATAATCTGGTGTCGGTGGCGATCAACGTTCCGAATGCCTCGATACCGAAAGGTACGACTGAGCAACTGCAGGCCATCGGTACGTATAGAAACGGAACCACCGGGGATGTAACGGCGAGCACTACGTGGACAACGACGACGCCCGGCATTGCTACTGTTGCGATAAACGGTGTCGCGACCGGTGTGGGTGTAGGAAGCACGTTGGTTACTGGCCTGGTTTCGGGCACCACGGTAACGGGCCAAGGGACTATCGGTGTTGGACCCGCGGCACTGACATCTATCGCGATCTCTGCGCCATCAGCGAGCCTGACATATCCCGGTACGCTGCAGTTTACGGCGATGGGTACGTACAGTGACGGAACCACGGGAGACATTACAGGAACGGCGACTTGGAGTTCGAGCAATCTGGCGGCAGCGACGATCGGGGCGGGAGGAATGGCGACGGCGGTGGATCCACAAACGCCGACAACAACCAACATCACCGCGGCGTCAAATGGGATTACCTCCGCTCCGTTCAGCCTGACGGTGACGGATGCGGGGCGAACGTTGCAGACGATCGTAATCACGGGGACACAGGGGTCGACGACGGCGGTAACGCCGACACTAGCGAAAGGGACGTCTCTGCAACTGTATGCAACGGGAGTGTATTCGAATAACAGCACGCAAGACTTGAGTACACAGGTTTCCTGGTCGTCGAACTCGGGAAATGCGACGGTCAGCAACACGCCGGGCAGCCAAGGAATGGTGACAGGCACAGCGGTGGGAACCGCGACGATTACGGCGACACTGGGAGCAGTGAGCGGGAATTCGCTGGTGAATGTGACGGCGGCGACGCTTAATGCGATCGCGATTAATCCGACGAGCATCACGAGTTGGCCGGTGGGAACGAAACAACAATTCCTGGCTACCGGCACGTTCACGGACAACACAACGCAAGACGTGACGTCGACAGTGACATGGAGTTCGAGCAGCGGGGACGCGACGATTATTGCCACCGGGACCAGTGCGGGATTGGCCACGGCGGTGATGCCGGGATCGGTGGTGATCTCGGCGGCGTTCGCGGGAGTACCGACGGCGTCTACGCCAACGATTACTGTGGGACCGGCGGCGCTGACGTCAGTAACGATCACTCCGGCCGATTCGACGATTGCATCAGGCACGAGCCAGACGTTCACTGCGACGGGCAACTACACAGACGGAACCACAGCGGATTTGACGAACACAGTGACCTGGACGGCGACTCCGGATCCTTCGGGCGCGGCGACGTTCAAGTTGAATGTAGCAACAGCCGGGACAGTAGGAACCGTTACGATCACGGCGACTCCGCCTACGGGTCCTGCGGGAACCACGCAGTTGAACATCACGGCTCCGGTGGTCACATCGATCGCGGTGACGCCGAGATCCATGCAGATTTATCAGGGCGGAACACAACAGTTTATCGCAACGGGAACCTATTCCGACAACAGCACTCAGGATTTGACGTCGACGGTGACGTGGGGAACCAGTAGCGGAAGTGTTGCAACGATCAGCGCAACCGGACCAGGCGCGGGCTTGGCGTCTGGGGTAGGAAACGGTGCGGTCGCGGTCTCCGCAACTTTCGGTTCTATTGTCAGCACGGCGACGGGCGGTGACGGCAGCTTGACAGTTGTAGGAATCAATTCCATAAGCCTGACTCCAACAGCTCCAACGGCGTACCTAGGGGACGCGACCACGTCGAATCCCTACGGATCGCAGAATAACACTTTGCAGTTTTTTGCCACGGCGACCTATAACGACAATAAGTCGCAAGATGTGACGACGGCTGCGAACTGGAACTCCGGAAGTGCGTCAGTCGCAGCGATCAGCAGTACGGTGGGCACGCAAGGCCAAGCAACAATCTTAGCGGCGGGGACGAGCACGATTACCGCGACGTATGCCGGCGCGTCGGGAAGCACGCTGCTGACAGTGTCGCCAGCACTGCTGGAATCGATTGCAGTAACTCCAGCCAGTGTCTCGCTGGGCCTACTGGGCACGCAGCAATTCGCAGCCACCGGAACCTACAGTGACGGGTCCACGCAGGATATTACGAGCCAAGTGACCTGGGCTTCCGCTAGTCCGACACTCGTCAGTGTTAGTCCGACAGGAATGGCAGAGGTGCTTGGCTACAATGCTGGAGTTTCCATTACTGCCAGCGAGACGAACGCTGCTGGCACGCTGATAACCTCTCCGGCAGCCACGGTGGCTGCACCGGCACCGATACTTCTGTCCATCGCCGTGTCGGCATCGGCAACGAGCCTAGCCGACCCGGGGACGCTGCAGTTCACTGCCACCGGGACATATAGTGACGGGAGTCAGGCGGTGATCACGACCGGAGTGACTTGGGCTTCGAGCAACACGGCGGTAGCTACGATCACAACTGGAGGCCTAGCGACGTCGGCCGGCGCTGGGACGTCGAACATCAGTGCGAGCCTGAACGGCATTACTTCACCAGCCTTTACGCTCACCGTTAATTCTCCCACCCTGGTCTCGATCGCGGTGTCGGCATCCGCAATGAGCCTGGCTGATCCCGGGACGCTGCAGTTCAGCGCCCAGGGCACGTACAGTGATCGCAGCACAGCGGACATTAGTGGCACGGTAACCTGGGCTTCGAGCAATACGGCGGCCGCCACAATCGCAAGTGGAGGTCTGGCGACGTCAGTTGCTCCGGGGACGTCAAACATCACCGCGAGCTTGAATGGCATTACCTCCCCAGCGTTTGTGCTGACGGTCAATCCTCCAACGCTGCAAAGCATTGTCCTCACCACAACACAAGGATCGACGACACCTGCTACGGCGTCGGTCGCGAATGGCACCTCGGTGCAGTTATATGCGACGGGGGTATACAGCAACAACAGCACGCAAGACTTGAGCACACAAGTTTCCTGGTCTTCGAATTCACCAGACGCGACGGTCGGCAACACCACGGGGAGTCAGGGTCTGGTCACTGGCGCAGCCGTGGGAAGCGCCACGATCAGTGCGACGCTGGGAGCGGTGACTGGAACAAGCTCGGTTACCGTGACCCAGGCAATATTGAAGTCTATCGCCATCAGCCCGACAACAATCGCGACTTGGTCTTTGGGGCAAACCCAGCAATTCACGGCGATCGGGACGTTCACCGACAGCACGACGCAGGATGTTACCCAGACGGCGACTTGGAGTACCAGTAACACGGCGGTGGCTACGATCGTGGCCAGCGGCACCAGCGGCGGTCTAGCCAGCAGCGTCAGTCAAGGGACTATTACGATTACCGCTGCCGCGTCCGGTGTGACAGCGACGACACAGCCCTTCACCGTGGGGCCAGCTGCACTTGTCTCGATCGCGATCACCCCAGCGAATGCCTCCATCGCACTGGGCACAAACGAAACGTTCACGGCCACCGGAAGCTACACCGACGGCTCGACACAGAATCTGACCAGCGCGGTGACATGGTCTGCTACGCCGGGCACAGGTATGGCGACCTTCGCGGCCAATTCGTCCGTAGCGACAGCGACGGCGGAAGGCACTGTCACCATCACGGCAACATCCACGTTGGGAACTGCAGGAACCACGCCGTTGACCATTACGGCTCCAGTGCTCATGTCTATCGCTGTGACTCCCGCCACCGCCAAGATTTATCAGGGCGGAACACAACAGTTCACTGCGACGGGGACCTTCTCCGACAACTCGACACAGGACCTAACGTCGACCGTCAGCTGGGGCACCAGCAATGGAGCTGTGGCGACGATCAGCACGGCTGGGCCGACCACAGGATTGGCAACTGGAATTGGCGGCGGAGGACCGATCACGGTCTCCGCAACTTTCGGTTCCATCGTCAGCAGCACAACGGGCGGCGACGGAAATTTGACGGTTGTAGGAATCACGTCGTTGGTGCTCACGCCAGCCGCACCCACGGCTTATCTGGGGGACGCGAATCCTTTGAATCCTGTGGGTACGCAAAACAATACCGTGGCATTCACGGCTACGGTCAACTATAGCGACGGCACTTCGACAAACGTGACGACGGCTGCCAACTGGAGCTCCGGCACTCCGGCGGTAGCAACGATCAGCAACACGGTGGGAACGCAGGGCCAAGCGACAATATTAATAGCGGGGACGAGCACGATCACTGCGACGTATGCGGGGGCTTCGGGAAGCACCCTGTTGACAGTGTCGCCAGCGTTGCTAGAGTCGATCGCGCTGACCCCGACGAGCGTGTCGTTAAGCCTGATGGGCACGCAGCAATTCACAGCGACGGGCACGTTCAGTGACGGCACAAGTCAGGACGTTACCGCGCAAGTATCCTGGCTATCGGCGGACCCGTCGGTTGGAATCGCCCCGGGCGGGCTGGCAACGGCACTCGGCTACAACGCGGGTGCGGCGATAACCGCGAGCGAGATTAACGCGGCAGGGACCACGATTATTTCTCCGTCAGCGACGGTGCTGGTGCCAGCACCTACGCTGGTGATGATCACAGTCACACCTCCTTCGATATCCTTAGCTGCGGGATTCACGCAGCAGTTTGCCGCGACAGGAACGTATTCCGACGCGAGCGTGAAGGATGTGACTGCTCTAGTTACTTGGGGATCGAGCGATACGACGCTCGCAAGCATAACCAGCGGCGGCCTGGCTTCCGCGCTGAAGGTGGGGATGGTTACGATATCGGCGACCTCCGGCAGTGTGGTAGGTTCCACGACGTTCACGGTGACAGCGCCGATCCTGCAGTCTGTTGCTGTTTGTCTTGGACCCTATCCCTCCTCGACCTGTGGCAGCAGTACGGTTTCGGTCGGCGTTACGTTGGGTCTGAATGCCACACAGCAATTTTCCGCGCTGGGGATTTACAGCGACAGCAGTACGCAGGACCTTACCGCGACTGCAACATGGCAAGCGCACGATCCGATCGAAGTGAACATCAACAGCGCCGGGTTGGCGACGGTGATCGGAACGGATAACGGTGCGCACGCGATTACCGCGAGTTACGGGACGATTGGGCCGTATCTCAACTCGAACACGGGATGGGTAACGGCGTCTTCGACACTGCCGATCTCGTGCCCGTCGCCGACCATCGATATGAGGATATTGGTGGTGAACAACACGGCGCAGGGTTATGCGGATTATCCGGCGATCCAACAGATTTTGAATTATGTGGGGACGCCATACGACGTGGTCGATGTTTCGAGTGCGGCCCCCACATTGTCCGATGGTGGCTGCCACGGTTATTACCAGGGTGTGATCTTTGCCTACGGCGGTGACTACTACAACATAGGCTCGTGGCAGGCGGCGTTGATTTCGTATGAGCAGACTTTTGGAGTGCGGCAGCTGAACTGGTATTCCGCGCCGGATCCCAACTTTGGATTGGGTTACACCGGAACGCAACTAAACACGACCCCTCCACCGACCGGAACCGGAGCGTACACGGCGCCGTTCACGCTGGCAGCCGCGCCCGTTTTCTTTTATGCAAATACGACCACGCCGCTATCGATCACATATGCGGCGGTCGATTTGGCGACAGCCGCGCCCGCGGCGGGAGGTGCGTTAACCCCGCTATTGCAAGATACCCAAGGCAATATTGTCTCTGCGATTTACACCCTCAACGGACAACAGTTCCTCACGCAGACGTTCGATAGCAACGCGTCTCTGACACACGATCTGATCGTGGCGTACGGTTTGCTGAATTGGGTGACCAAGGGCGTGTTCTTGGGTGACTACCACGTGTACGCCACACAGTCGATCGACGACTTTTTCATCGACGATTCAGAATGGATACCGGGCACCGCGTGTCTTGCAAACCCATTGACGTTGGACCGCACAGCTCCGGACGCATCGAATCTGCCGGTGTTCCGGGTGAACTCCGCCGACATGGCGCAGTTGGCGAAATGGCAGACAAACAAACAAGCAGATCCTCTCCTGGCGCAGTTTGAATTGACGATAGCGATGAACGGAGTAGGGACCACAGGGAACGGCGACTGGAGCGGTCTGATAGCGCCGATCATCTCTTCGTCCGCAGGCAGCGGAGCGGCGACCTTCACGGCACAAGACTTCGCGGCATTAGCGGGCCAGACGGTTACCGTAACAAATACAACAAACGGTGGCGGGGTGCTCAACGGGACTTGGACGATCACTGCGGTGACCTCCAGCTCGGCGACCACTCCCGGCACAACTACGTTTGTGGTAAGCATGCCGGGTGCACCAACTCTTATTACAACGGCGGAGAGAGGAGTAGCCGACAACCCGGGGAGCGCGACCGCGAGCATTGCTGACGATCTGACCGCGAATCTGCAAAGTTATCAACAGTCCTTTCATTGGATGAGTCACACCTATGATCATCCATCCACTTTGAACGGCCTGTGCCAGAGCACGCCCACCGGTACGGGTTGCGGTGATACGGATAATCCGGCGGTCGACGACATCGACCTGGAGATTCTGACGAACCGCTATGTGGCCTCGGACCCGAGCGCCACGGCGGCGTGGATGCTAGACAGCGATCCAAGTGACGCGGTGAAGCAGCTCACGTTCAACGATTTCAACGCAGCCAACATCGTGACGCCGGGGGTAACCGGACTGAATGACCCGAATGTGCCCGCGTACCTATATAACGATGGGATTCGCTATGCGGTGAGCGATACATCGGTGGCAACGACGATCACTCCTCCGAACAACAACGGACCGAATCCTTCGCCGAATGTGGGGATCGTCAACAGCTACGCGCCCGGAATTTACGAGATTCCGCGGAAACCCAATGACATCTTCTATAACGTGGCGAATTGGGCCGACGATCAGGCCGAATTTGACTGCATTTATTCGTATTATGTACCGCCAGGATCACCGGTGGGCACCGTACCGGTGCCAGATCCACCGTTCAATACTTACAATGCCGCGCAAGTGCTGGACTTCACGAGCTCGGCGTTCCTGACCAACATGCTGATGGGCGACATGGATCCGGAAATGTTCCACCAGCCGGATCTGCACTTCTCGGACAATTATGTGGCGTTGAACAACGCGGCGCCGAGCGGCACCATTCCGGCGAGCGTGTCCAATTTTGTGGGCACCAGCGGGACGCACGTGTCGTCGCTGCTATCGGACACCTACGATCTGACGTTCAGCAAGTACGAAGCGGTGTACAAGCTGCCAGTGCTGA
This sequence comes from Candidatus Acidiferrales bacterium, assembly GCA_963759275.1. Classification (GTDB taxonomy): domain Bacteria; phylum Acidobacteriota; class Terriglobia; order Acidiferrales; family UBA7541; genus Acidiferrum. The sequence goes on from CAVWYZ010000014.1 coordinate 868,591, forward strand.
CGCCAACGCAGGATCAGTTGGGCGTGCTGATGCAGAATCGCAACTCGTTCAACTTATCAAATGTAACCGCGAGCATAGTCGGGGCCAACACCTCAAGCGCGACAATTACAATTACGATGCCGACATCGGCAACAGTTCCGACGGCGATCATCCCAATTACTGGACTTGCTCTGCCACCCTTGACCCCTGGCTCAGAAATATATGGTGGGCAGAACATCGCGCACATCACCCTGACGCCGGGGCAGACCATCACGTTTTCCCTGAAATGACAGATTTTGGGGCCGGGTTTGAGTTTTTGACAAATACCCGGGGTGCAGTCGTTCGACCTAAGTAAAGGACAGAGACGGAGGAACAGTGTGAGCCAGATTTTCGAAGCACTGACCATCGCGCATGATCGAGCTGTTGAGAAGCTCGTGGACCGGCAAGTCGATGCCGATGAAACGATCACCGTTGCACCGGAGCGTTTCGTTTTCACCCATCAGAAGATCAGAAATGGTTTGATCGTCGCCTTTTTTGTCGTGGGGTTGACCCTGCTGGCAACCAACTATGCTTTTAAAGGGAACGCTCTGGTTGCCAAAAGCCAGCCGATTTATGGAGTGGCGTTTGAAAGCACGGTGCATCCGGCAAGCGAATTCGGGATCACCGCGGACCTGAGCGGCACGGTGTCGAGCATTTCGGTAAAGGTGGGGGACAAGGTGCAACAGGGTCAGTCACTCTTGCACATGGATGGACGCGAAGCGGAACTAGCGCTAAAACAGGCCGGGGGAGAGCTGCGTGCGGCCGAAGCAAACCTGGAGGAATTTAATGCACATGCGGATGCGGACGCGCGTGTGGCGGAATCGCAAAGACGAGAACAACGCATTCCTTCACGGCAATTTCGAGATTCGCCGGAACGGGCAAAGGCCGCGTATGACCTCGCACTGAGCAACTACAACCGTGCCAAGGCGTTAAACGATGCGGGAGTGATGTCAAAACAGGAGCTAGACGGGAAAGAGACGGAACTGCGCATCGCGCAAGATGATTTAGAGAATGCCAAGAAGCTCGCGGCGGCTTCCTCTACGCTAGAACAGGAGCAGGCGACCCAAGTTGATTCGCAGGCCGCCGTTGCCCGCGAACGATTGGAGCAGCAATTGAATCAGGCGCGGTTGACGTACGAGCGCGCCAAGGAACAAGCGGAAGCAAGAATGGTGCGGACCACGCAAGCAGGGGTAGTGTCTGAAATTCCGGTGCATCTTGGCGATCGCGTGACGGCGGGAACGATCTTAGTGCGCCTTGCAGAACTCGATCACATGATCGCAGAGGTCCCAGTTGCCGCACGGATGATTGCGGAACTAAAGGTCGGCCAGCCGGCACAAGTGATACTGCCGTCGTCGCCGCCGCAGCAGGTGGAGGGGAAGGTCAGACTTATTAATCCACTGCCATCGGCGAACATGACGCATATCGTCGAAGTCGAATTCGACAATCCAACTCTCCTGCTGCTGGCGGGACAGAGCGCAGAGGTCCGGTTCTCCAAGCGATGACTGCAAAAAGACGGATATCTGTACTGTTAACGACAGAAGGCACCTATCCCTTCTACACCGGAGGTGTGAGCAAGTGGTGCGATCGACTGACCCAGGGTTTGCCGGACGTGGATTTTGACGTGCTCGCCGTCGTCACGAACCCGTATCCGGAGGCCAAGTACGAACTCGCGGATAACGTGCGGACGGTGACTAAAGTTCCGCAATGGGGCCTACTGCAGCCTGCAGAATTCTCGCGCCACCAACCGACATCACTGGTTCTGCGCAACATGTGGGACACAACAAGACAAGTGATCGAGGATCGCTTCCGGCCGATCTTTGAGCGATTCCTTTCCCTGGTGTTTTCGTCGTCCTGCGACAAAGAGGAACTGGGCGAAGCGCTACTTGATCTGCAACGTTATTTTCAACACTACGATTATGCGCGCACGATGAACTCGCTGGACGCGTGGGACGTGCTTCAGCATGCGGTGCATGCCTCATGGGAATGCCGCCCGGCGGCCGCAGAGGATCCGACTTTGGCCGAGGTGAAAGAAGCGTACCGGTTGCTGTATCACCTTCTGATGGTCCTGCACTTTCCGATCCCGGAGGCGGATATTACACATTCTTCGTCCGCCGGCTTCTGTGGGCTGCCTTGCATCTTGGCGAAGCTGGTACACGGTACGCCTTACCTGCTGACCGAGCACGGGGTTTATTTGCGGGAACAGTATCTGAATCTGCGTCGTCAACTGAAATCGGTCTTCGTACGATGGTTCCTGTGCCGGTTGGTTGAAAACGTGGTCGAGCTGAACTATTTCTTTGCCGACCAAATTTCCCCGGTATGCGCTTTCAATTCCCGCTGGGAAGAACATTTAGGCGTACCGCGAGACAGAATCAAGGTGGTGTTTAACGGCGTCGATCCCGAGCGATTCCAGCCTAGCGAACGGGAGCACAATGACAGGCCGTTAGTTTCCACCGTAGGGCTTATTTACCCACTGAAAGGCCAACTCGATTTGATTCACGCGGCGGCCATCGTCAAGGAGAGCTACCGGGACCTGGAAATACGCTTTTATGGCGCGTCCAACGACCCCGTCTATTACGGGGAGTGCGAGCGCAGGGTCGCCGAACTGCACCTGGAAAACAATGTCACTTTCGCGGGAACCACAAAGGAGCCCTGGAAGGCCTACAGCAACGCGGATGTTGTGGCGATTCCGAGTATCTCCGAGGGGTTTCCATTCGCGGCGTTGGAGGCCATGTTGTGCGGGTCAGCAATTGTGGCGACGGACGTGGGCGGCGTAGCAGAGGCCATCGGCGATTGCGGACTGCTGGTCCCCGCGAAGACGCCGCAAGCGATGGCCGAGGCGATCACCTTTTTGCTGAGTGACCCAGCGACGCGCGAACGACTGGGCCGGAATGCGCGTGCGAGAGCTTTGGCACACTTTACAGAGCAACAATTTCTAGATTCCTACGAAAACACCTACCAGCAGTTGCGAGACTACCGTCCGCAGGGACTTACCAGGCGTCGCGCGTAAATCGGAGAACGAATGTGCGGTCTGTTTGGATCGTGTTGGCTATGATGACCATCGCAGCGACTAACCTGTCGTTCGGGCAAAACGCGCAGGCAGGGAACGCGGTATCGGTCCGGCTGGCGATTTACTATGGCTATCCAAGCCTGGTCAACGAGGCCCGTGGAGATGTGGCGAAGGCCGCGAGCGTGTTCAGTGCTTATGATGTGGTGGTGCTGGGAGACGGGTTGGAGTTTGCAGACGTGAAGCAGGGCCGTTATCCGGAAGGCGATCCCGGAGAACATCTGAAATCGATGCAGATTATTGCTGCCGTACAGAAGCGCAGCCCTACTACCCGCTTTTACGGATATATATGCCTCGGAGAAATTCCGTGGCCGAAAGGTCAACAAACAGTACTCTCTCTTCAACTGCTTCAAGAGCGGATAGAGCTTTGGAAACAGATGGGCGTGTCCGGGATTTTTCTAGATGAGGCAGGTTACGACTATGCGGCGGTGACCCGGGAGCGACAGAACTTCGCGGTGCGGACGATCCACGAATTGGGACTGAGCGCGTTCATGAATGCTTATTTTATCGACCACTTGTTTAGTCCTGACGACAATTTACCCCACTCAGCGGGAACGGGGAAGAATCCAAAACATCTCGCCGCCCTATTAGATAGGCGCGATCTTTTCCTGCTTGAGTCGTTCCAAGTGAAGAGCGGCGCATACGAAAGCATCGATGCGGCGCAGTCGCGGATAGACCGCGCGCTCGGTTATAGGCGTCAATTCGGGTCTAAGGTTTTCGCGACAACGACGACTACAGTCCAAGAACCATTTAACGGCGAAAAATTCAACTATGCCTGGTGGACCGCACGATTGTACGGCCTGGACGGATTCAGTTGGGGAGAGCCTGAGTTTTCGGCGCTGAACAACTTACTCCCCGATCGTCGGTGCGCCACGACCACAGTGCCGCCGTTCGAGCCTCGGTCCGCCGTTCAGTCCGACGGCGAACATCTCTGGAGGAAAGCAGGGCCTTACCTGGTAGTCGTCGACACGGAGAAGCACACGGTTCGCCGGATCCTGCAGGTTGATCGCGTCGTCGAAGCAAAATCGATTCCCGCGCTGCTGAGTCCGTCGCCAAAGAACTCTCCATTGACATGTGAGGGAGCCGCGGAATGAGCCTGAATCCAAGCGAGATCGAAGAACAACTGCGCAACGACGGGAATAGTAAAGCGCGATTTCTTAGTCACGGCGAGGTCGCGGCCTTGCTCGAATCGCTCGGTTACAACGATCGTTTGTCCAAGCATCTCGGCTACTCGAACATCTTCACGTTCGCAGAACATCTCTTTTTAAATCTTCAACGGGATCCGGCGGTAGCAAACCGGCCGGCACAAATATCCGGCGAGCGGTCACTCTTAACGGAGTTGCAGTACGCGTTGCGCAAGTTCTCGCTCAGCCTTGCCTATGTCATTCCCTGGATGGCTCTGCTGGTCATGGAGTATCTGCGGCCGAATGCGCTCAACGTCCCTCCGGAATTGGGCGGCGCCTTAAGCCTTGCGTTGATCGGGAGCCTGATCGCGACGGGTGGATTCATTCAGGTAATCTCCCGTGGCGGCAACTTCTATTTTGGTCTGAAAGAGCCTTCCCTGGCGCGACACACGTGCATGAAATTTTTGAACCTGGGATTGACTACCAGCCTACTGCTGGGGTTGCTGGGTATGATTGTGGGAGCGTACTTCCACCTTTTCGCTGGGCACTATCTCTTGCTGGCGGCGATAAACTTTGTGGCCCTTAGTGCGCTTTGGATGTACTGCGCCGTCTTATCGGTGCAAGGCCTTGGTTGGTGTGTGCTGCTGGTGTTCTTACTGAGCGCAATGATATGCGGATGCGCGAAGGTTCTGGCCGGCGCGGGAAATACTCTGCTGTTAACCCTCTGGCCGGTAACGGCTGCCTTGTGCGCCTTTGCCGCAATGCACATGGGTTTCCGCCGTGCTGAAGCTAAAATGTCTGGCGCTCGTAATAGTGCGAGACCCCGGTTCGGGGTGCAGTCCATCTCCTTGCTGTCGTTTTTCCTGTACGGCACTTTTTATTTCAGCTTTTTATTCGCAGACCGACTCGCGGCCGGCAGCGCTGTGCCTTGGGTTTCCGGCCTGAGTTTTGGGATCGACCCGGCTTATAAGAAAGGGATGGACCTGGTTCTGCTGGCCTTCCTGATCACCGCGGCAGTGGTGGAGTATCTCAGCGACTCATTCTTGCGATTCTGGCGGGGATTAGCAGCAGAGTTGGAGCAGTCTCGCAATGAAGAATTGGTCCTAAAACTACGGAAGCGGCACTGGAAAATGATCGGAATCATCCTGTTGATGTTTGTGGTTGTTGCCACGGGTGCGTGGTTCGCATTTTCCCGCGCGAGCGGAGCGCTACTTTCACCCCGGTTGTTGGAAACGGCGGCGATTGGGGGACTTGGTTATCTAATGTTGAGTATTGCGCTGCTGGAAATCGTTATCTTGTCGAGCATCAATTCCACTTCTTTGGCAATGGTCGCCACTGCATTAGGACTTGCCGTGAATCTGGTCACAGGCTACGGGCTGAGTCACTTTGGAGGAGTGCAGTATGCCGCTGGTGGATTACTTGCCGGGGCGGCAGTGCTGTTATGGACCTGTAACGCGGCGGTAAGGCAAGTACTGCGCCGACCGGATTATCACTATTCCATTTCCTGAGCTCTCCCAGTGCCGCCAATCGATCTAGTGCGAGCCGTTTGGATCTTATTCATTTTTACCACGGTGTTTTTCTTCGCGCCGATCTATCTCACCCCAACTCGAGAGAGCCCCATGCAACTCCTCCGAGTAGTCGGCAACTTTGTCCGCGCACTACTCGCGGTGGCGATCGTGAGTGTAGTGCTGTCGCGTCTGAAGATTTTCAACGCCACCACAATGCTTTTGCTTTTGCTACTTACACTGGTGATCGCCTGGGTGCGCAAGCGCGCGGCAACTTCCCGCGATTGGCTTACAGGCTTGCAAGAAGCGGTAATCGGAATCGTACGCTTCAGCGAAGGTCAATCGCGCAGTCGTCTCAGGAATGCACCTGCTCCGACCGAACAACGCGAAACGACGTCACTTTTGACGGCTCTGCGAGGGAAAGAAATGCTGGCCGTAGCCCTCGTTGTGGTGGTGATCACGACGGGCGTCCTGTTCTTTGCACATTCTTTCCGTGAACTGCGTCTCGACCAACCCGAGCAATATGAAGAGTTACTTCGGGGGCGAGAACTGATGCTTAACCTGCCTGTCCACGATCGTCCAGTAGTGTTCCCGTCTGTGGTGGCGACGATTGCGTTCCTTAGCAGTGCGGATCCAATGGACGTTACGCGCTTCCTAACGCCGGTGTTTGAATTATTCCTGGTTTTTGCGGCTGGCCTCTTGATTTTCGTATGCACCCGTGGCGCTGTGACCGCCATCGCGGCTGTCTATTGTTTAGGAACAGCCGCTTTCCAGTTCAGCGGAGGTGACGGAGCCGTACCGATTTCCGCCGCGGAAAAGATCGAAAGCCTCCTCCGGAGCTCGTTGACAAGAACGCGAGGAAGTCCCGAGTTCGAAATTGGGCTGTTGTGCGTGGTGTTGACCCTGGCATTTCTGACGACCTGGCTCGAAGACGGCCGGGACTGGGATTCGCTGGTGGACGCAGCGTGCTGCGTGGTGATAGTCGCGGTGGCGTCTCCGTTTTTGCTTCTCGTTTGTATGATAGCGGCGGGATCGGTGCTGCTTCGACCGGTGGCGGGAATTGCAGCGTTTGTCCTCGTTTCGTACGGCTTGGCCACCTACGGCGTGCTGTCTGGCGATCTGAGCGTTCCGCACGGGGGGTATCTGATTCTTGCGCTCGCCGCGGTATTGGGCGTGGGCTGCCTTCTGGGAATAATCGAATCGAGATTGCTGGTGCCCATGGGAAAGACCGCCGAGCGAACACTTTTATTTGCTTACGTAGCCGTCGCCGTTCTGGTATTCCGTCCGCACCCGGTTGCTGCCCAATACCTTGAATACGAAAAAGCGGCTCGTGAAACGCAAGTGATTGCCGATCGATTCCCGCGTCAAACATGGGCCGTTGTGGCTCCCATAGAGCAATTGGCGGAAACCCTGGGGTTGGGAGGATACGAGGATTTAGCGAACTTTGTTGAGAAGTATAAGGATCAAGCCGCGAATCCTGAGTTTCGTATTCCTGACGTGCCGGAGGATTTGTTCATCTATGTCGAAAAGACGCCGTTCCAGTTTTTCTCGCGCGAACCCCAAGTCGTCCCGATGAGTGTACTGGCCGACAGCACCTACCGCAGTTACCGTTCACCCGCAGGGCGGGCCAGCCTGGAGTCGGCTGCACTACGGCTCTGTGAAAGCTATCAGCAATCGCACGGCAGCTCGACGGACATATTTTATGAGGACCAAGCTCTGCGCATCTATCATTTGCGCCGGGAACCCAATTCGAAAACGGGAACAGGAGGCTGAGCGGTCGATTCGCAGTTACCGGGTGCATGCCGCGCATTGCTGTTGAGATAAATCCACAGATCGAAGGAAGACATTTCAAACACTAAAGACAATGTACACCGACTTTTACAAGCTGACGCGCAATCCATTTGAAATAACGCCCGATCCTTACTTTCTGTATTCCACGAAAAGGCATAAAGAGGCGCTGGCCGCGCTTTATTACGGAGTTCGCCAGCGCAAAGGGTTTGTGGTGCTGACCGGTGAAGTGGGCACGGGAAAGACGCTGCTGATCCGTTGTCTCTTGCAGCTATGCAAAGGCACGGACATCGCTACCGCGTACGTCTTCAATAGCCGGTTGTCGACTCTAGAATTTCTGCAATACGCAGCAACTGATTTGGGCCTCGCCGCCAGTAACAAACCAAAAGGCGACATCCTGGTCGATTTGAACCGGTTTCTCCTCAGTCGTTACCATAAAAAATTAACGACTATGATGGTCGTGGACGAGGCGCACCATCTCTCGACCGAAATTTTGGAAGAGATCCGCCTTCTTACGAATTTGGAGACAGCGGATGAAAAGCTGATCCAAATTGTTCTGGTGGGACAATCGGAACTGAGCGACAAGCTGGACTCCTACGAGTTGCGGCAGCTGAAACAGCGCATTGCACTGCGCGCTTATCTGGAGCCGCTGGATCTAGAGAACACCAAAGGGTACGTGCGCTGCAGACTTCAGCTCGCCGGAGCCAATTCCGTTGCGGCCGCTTTGCTTCCAGATGAAACGGTCGCGAGAATCCACCACTTCTCGCGGGGCATCCCGCGTTTGATCAACACCATCTGCGACAATGCGTTACTTACAGCATTTGCAAGGCAATTAACGAGTGTGCCCGCCAGCGTCATCGACGAAGTCGCTGAAGAACTGCGATTGCATGTCGGACGGCTGCGCAGTTTGTCGCTGTTCGAGATGGCTAAGGATCCGGATCAAACGCTGTCCGCTGGACAGAGGCTGCTGGAACTGCGGCAACACCAAAGTCTGTAGGAACAACCCTGCCATCCTAAGGGAGTTCGTAAAGTGCTTCCGACTTTGGCTCGCGACGACCAAGGACCTGCCTGTACTTCAGAACAGTTTGAGTGACACATGCCGTGTGCTACGGTGGTGCCACCTAAGCTCTCTAACCCCACGGCGTTCTCCATTCCCGGAATCTATTCTCTGTTGGCTTTCGCTCGAAGGAATTCGCTATGACGTTTTGTGGCAAACGAGTGGGTAGTTGCTGCCCAACTTTATGGGCGATGCTAACGTTTTTTGTTGTCCTGACAATGACACTGCAAGGTTGCGCGACGACGAGTAAAACCAACGTTCAGACGATTCCTCCCCTCAGCGTTTCCGTTTCTTCGCTGCCGAATGGACAGGTTGGAACGGCGTACACCGCCATGCTCACCGCAACCGGCGGAGCTACCCCGTATTCGTGGACGCTGGCCAGTGGGACACTGCCGGCAGGGCTTGCGTTGAATGCTGCTACCGGCGCCATTACGGGGACACCCACGCAGGCAGTGTCGAATGCTGCGCTTAGCTTTAAGGTGACGGATTCCAGTGTTCCGCCACAGACACAAACAGCCAGCCTCACGCTAACCGTAGACGCCGCGGTGATTCCAGTGAGTATCACCACAACATCGCTACCAACTGCGACGGTGAACGTGGCATATTCGCAGCAACTGGCGGCGACGGGTGGCAGTGGAAGCTGCACGTGGACACTGACTACGCCGGTAGCCGGCTTCTCACTGAGTGCTTCCGGGCTGTTGACTGGCACACCGACGAGCACGACGACTCTCTCGTTGCAAGTAAAAGCGACCGACAGCAAGAGCAGCAGTAATTCCGCAACAGCGACGCTCTCGCTGCAGGTCAGCGCAGCAGTTACGCCTGTGAGTATCAGCACGACTACTCTACCAGTTGCCACGGAGAGCACCGCCTATTCACAGCAACTCGCGGCCACCGGTGGCAGTGGCAGCTATACGTGGACGCTGACCGCGCCGGTGACTGGCTTTTCGCTGAGTGCCTCCGGACTGCTGACCGGCACACCGGCGAGCACGGCAACACTTTCGTTCCAAGTGAAGGTAACCGACAGCACGAACAGCAGTAACTTCGCGACGGCGACGCTTTCGCTGACGGTCAATGCCACGGTGACCCCGGTGAAGATCACGACAACCACGTTGCCCGCGGCGACCGTGAACGTGGCGTACTCACAGCAACTGGCTGCGAGTGGTGGCAGTGGCAGCTACACGTGGACCTTGACCACTCCGGTGAGCGGCTTTTCGCTGAGCAGTTCTGGGTTACTGACCGGCACACCAACAAGCACGACAACGCTTTCGTTCCAGGTGAAAGCGACGGACGCCACTAGCAGCAGCAACTTCGGGACCACTACGCTCTCGCTAACGGTCAATGCCACCGTGACTCCTGTAAGCGTTACTACAACGACGTTGCCTGCGGCCACGGTGAACACTGCCTACTCACAGCAACTGGCCGCGAGTGGTGGCAGTGGCAGCTACACGTGGACGTTGACCACTCCGGTGACGGGCTTCTCGCTGAGTAGTTCTGGGCTGTTGACCGGCACGCCGACAAGCACGACGACGCTTTCTTTCCAGGTGAAGGCCACAGACACCAAAACCACGAGCAATTCCGGGACCGCGACCCTGTCGTTGACCGTTCATGCGGCCGCGACTCCTGTAAGCGTGACTACGACCACGTTGCCCGCGGCGACGGTGAACGTGGCGTACTCACAGCAACTGGCTGCGAGTGGTGGCAGTGGAACGTATAACTGGACGCTGACGACTCCGGTGACGGGCTTCGCATTGAGCAGCGCTGGGCTGCTGACCGGTACGCCCACAAGTACGACGACGCTTTCTTTTCAGGTGAAAGCGACGGACACCACCAGCGGCAGCAACTTCGGGACGGCGACGTTATCCCTGAAGGTGAACGCGGCGGTGGTCCCTGTAAGCGTGACCACAACGACGTTGCCCGCGGCGACGGTGAACGTGGCGTACTCACAGCAACTGGCCGCGAGTGGTGGAAGTGGAACGTATAACTGGACGCTGACCACTCCGGTGACGGGCTTTTCGTTGAGCAGTTCAGGGCTGCTGACCGGCACACCAACAAGCACGACGACGCTTTCGTTCCAGGTGAAAGCGACGGACTCCACCAATAGCAGCGACTCTGGAACCGCCACACTGACGTTATCGGTCAACGCTGCTATTAGCGGGTCAGCCTTCTACGTTTCTCCTTCCGGAAGCGATTCGAATACCGGCACGCAGTTATCACCGTGGAAGACCATTCAGCACGCGGCCAATTCCGTGCACGCGGGAGACACCATTTACGTGCGCGCGGGGACCTACAACGAGTCCGTGACCATTGCGGTTTCGGGATCAGCAGCGGCCGGTCCGGTAATTTTCCAGAGCTACCCCGGAGAGACGGCGATTGTGGACGGCACCGGGTTGACGCCATCCACTTCTGACGTGCAAGGGCTGTTTAACATCGAGGATGAGAGTTACGTCACGATTCAGGGATTCGAGATCCGTAACTACCAGACCTCGAGTTCCTCAGCCACGCCGGCGGGTATTTGGATCACCGGAGCAGGGAGCAACATCCAGATCCTGAACAACGTGATTCACAACATCGTCACCACGTCGGAGGCCAGCGGCAACGCTTTTGGTATTGCGGTCTATGGGTCGGAAGCGCCCGCTGCGCTGGACAGTGTGACCATCAGCGGCAACCAGGTGTACAGCTTGAAGACCGGCAACAGCGAGACGGTGAACGTGGATGGGAACGTGACGAACTTCGTGATCAACAACAACATCATCCACGACAACGACAACATCGGCATCGATGTGATCGGATTCGAGGGAGTATCGCCGAATTCCGCGTACGACTATGCGCGGAACGGGGAAGTGAGCGGGAACACGGTATACAACATATCGGCGATCAACAATCCGGGAGAAGGGAATGAGTACGATGCCGACGGGATCTACGTAGACGGGGGATCGCAAGTGGTGATCGAGCGCAACCTGGTGCACAACTGCGATCTGAACATCGAGGTGGCCAGCGAGCACAAAGGGCACGTCAGCAGCTACGTGACGGTGCGAAACAACCTGGTGTATGCGGGCAATTCCGTGGGCATTTCGATTGGCGGGTATGCCAGCAATGTGGGCGGCACGGACCACTGCACCATCGTGAACAACACGCTGTACGGCAACGACACGAAGAATACCGGCAGCGGGGAACTGCAAGTGCAGTACTACGCCACCAACAACATCTTCGAGAACAACATTGTGTACGCCACGTCGCAGGGTCTGCTGATCAACAACTACACGAACAGCGAAGCGAATCCGGTGGTGGTGGATTACAACCTGTACTTCTCTTCGGTGAACTCGGGGTCGGCCGATTTTATCTGGAACGGCACAGATCACACGGGATTTTCCGGCTACCAGTCGGCGACGGGGAACGACAGCCATTCCCAGTATGCCGATCCGCAGTTCCTGAGCCTGACAACACCGAACTTGCAGGTGCAAGCGACATCCCCGGCCGTGAATGGTGGGACGAACCTGGGGGCCGCGGTGGTGGGCACGGTGGACTATGCGGGTAATGCTCGCGTGCAAGGCAGCACCATCGATATCGGCGCTTACGAACAGTAGCTTGGAGCGATGTAGGCTGCATGGTTTTGGCTTCGTGGACCTTCGTGGTTGTCTTGGATTCATTGGAACAAGGGTATCCGTGCGGACCAGACTGACTGCTCTCCATAACCTATGACTGCAATATCGGTACAACTGCCCTCCCATTGGACCGATGAATTGCTAGCCGCCGCCCGGACGGGCGACAAAGACGCCTTCAGTGCTTTGGTGGCCGGGCTGTCTCCGCGTCTTCACCGACTAGCGCGCCGCTTGACGCGAAACATAGAAGACGCCGAAGACGTGTGTCAGGAATCGATCTTAAAAGCGTTTACCAAGCTGGACCAATTTGCGGAGACACAAGAAGCGGCAAGTGATGATTTCCGCAATTGGCTTACGACCATCACGGTGAACTCCGCGATCGATTGTAACCGGCGGAAACGGGCTTTCCAGATTGTCGACCTGGACGAACGCTCTTGCCCACACCGCGCGTCCTACCAGACATCATGTGGATGGTATAGCGAGAATCCAGAAGGGTTCTACGCGCGGAAAGAACAAGCTCGGATCGTTGTGGATGCCATAACGAAACTGCCGAGGCGACTGCGAAATGTGTGCCTTCTCCGGAATGTGATGGATTTTTCCACTAAGGAAGTCGCCGCTCAATTGGGGATTTCGACGAATGCCGTGAGATTACGTTTATTTCGTGCGCACGGACAATTAAGAAAGAGTCTTGGGGTGATGGCGGTGGAACGCCGGCGGAAATATCGTCGCACGACACAATCCGGCGCCGCGAATCCGAGGTGGCAGCGCAATCGTAAGATCACGAGTAGAAATGATGCGCCTCCAGTAATTCTGCCTAATTGATTTCAGGCAGCTCGGCTCTCATCAATTCAGTAAGCGAGTCTTTCCTTCCTGTGCGGCCGCGCGTGCAGCTACGCGCGCGAGTACTGGTATAACCAGAAGTACTCCGCTCCTGTACCCCCCTCGAAAATCGCATTGTACTTTAATCGTACCTTTGTACAGGTATCTTCCCGCACTTCCTCACTGCTAGAGTGAAATTCCCGGTTCTCGACCCCCATACACAGTCACCCGAACCGAATCTGAATTGATTTCTGGAACGCTCTCCTTGGGGGAAACGATGATAATTATGCAACATATACGGCCCAGGGCCTCCCGCTCTTTTCTGTCGATTCTATTCGCTCTTCTAATCACTGTTGTTGGAGCGACTCAAGGACTTGCCCAGAACCACCATGGTGGCGGAGGAAAGAACGCAACTCCCCTCAAGATCTCGAATACCCCTTTGCCAGGGGGACAAGTCGGCGTGGCATATAGTGCCGCACTTACAGCAAGCGGGGGAACGGAGCCCTATACGTGGAGCCTCACCAGGGGCGCGTTGCCTGGCGGTGTCAGTTTGAATTCGTCCACGGGCGTGGTTAGCGGCACTCCTACTGCGGCCGTAACCGGCAATCTGGTTTCCTTTCGGGTTAAGGACTCCAGTCATCCAGCAGAGAAAAAATCGGTCAGCCTGTCGTTGACGATAAATTCAGTGCCGCCGGCGTTAAGCGTGACCACAACGACGTTGCCCGCGGCGACGGTGAACGTGGCGTACTCACAGCAACTGGCTGCGAGTGGTGGCAGTGGAACGTATAACTGGACGCTGACGACTCCGGTGACGGGCTTCGCATTGAGCAGCGCTGGGCTGCTGACCGGTACGCCCACAAGTACGACGACGCTTTCTTTTCAGGTGAAAGCGACGGACACCACCAGCAGCAGCAACTTCGGGACGGCGACGTTAACTCTGAAGGTGAACGCGGCGGTGGTCCCTGTAAGCGTGACCACAACGACGTTGCCCGCGGCGACGGTGAACGTGGCGTACTCACAGCAACTGGCCGCGAGTGGTGGAAGTGGAACGTATAACTGGACGCTGACGACTCCGGTGACGGGCTTTTCGTTGAGCAGTTCAGGGCTGCTGACCGGCACACCAACAAGCACGACGACGCTTTCGTTCCAGGTGAAAGCGACGGACTCCACCAATAGCAGCGACTCTGGAACCGCCACACTGACGTTATCGGTCAACGCTGCTATTAGCGGGTCAGCCTTCTACGTTTCACCTTCTGGCAGCGATTCGAATACCGGTACGCAGTTATCACCGTGGAAGACCATTCAGCACGCGGCCAATTCCGTGCACGCGGGAGACACCATTTACGTGCGCGCGGGGACCTACAACGAGTCCGTGACCATTGCGGTTTCGGGATCAGCAGCGGCCGGTCCGGTAATTTTCCAGAGCTACCCCGGAGAGACGGCGATTGTGGACGGCACCGGGTTGACGCCATCCACTTCTGACGTGCAAGGGCTGTTTAACATCGAGGATGAGAGTTACGTCACGATTCAGGGATTCGAGATCCGTAACTACCAGACCTCGAGTTCCTCAGCCACGCCGGCGGGTATTTGGATCACCGGAGCAGGGAGCAACATCCAGATCCTGAACAACGTGATTCACAACATCGTCACCACGTCGGAGGCCAGCGGCAACGCTTTTGGTATTGCGGTCTATGGGTCGGAAGCGCCCGCTGCGCTGGACAGTGTGACCATCAGCGGCAACCAGGTGTACAGCTTGAAGACCGGCAACAGCGAGACGGTGAACGTGGATGGGAACGTGACGAACTTCGTGATCAACAACAACATCATCCACGACAACGACAACATCGGCATCGATGTGATCGGATTCGAGGGAGTATCGCCGAATTCCGCGTACGACTATGCGCGGAACGGGGAAGTGAGCGGGAACACGGTATACAACATATCGGCGATCAACAATCCGGGAGAAGGGAATGAGTACGATGCCGACGGGATCTACGTAGACGGGGGATCGCAAGTGGTGATCGAGCGCAACCTGGTGCACAACTGCGATCTGAACATCGAGGTGGCCAGCGAGCACAAAGGGCACGTCAGCAGCTACGTGACGGTGCGAAACAACCTGGTGTATGCGGGCAATTCCGTGGGCATTTCGATTGGCGGGTATGCCAGCAATGTGGGCGGCACGGACCACTGCACCATCGTGAACAACACGCTGTACGGCAACGACACGAAGAATACCGGCAGCGGGGAACTGCAAGTGCAGTACTACGCCACCAACAACATCTTCGAGAACAACATTGTGTACGCCACGTCGCAGGGTCTGCTGATCAACAACTACACGAACAGCGAAGCGAATCCGGTGGTGGTGGATTACAACCTGTACTTCTCTTCGGTGAACTCGGGGTCGGCCGATTTTATCTGGAACGGCACAGATCACACGGGATTTTCCGGCTACCAGTCGGCGACGGGGAACGACAGCCATTCCCAGTATGCCGATCCGCAGTTCCTGAGCCTGACAACACCGAACTTGCAGGTGCAAGCGACATCCCCGGCCGTGAATGGTGGGACGAACCTGGGGGCCGCGGTGGTGGGCACGGTGGACTATGCGGGTAATGCTCGCGTGCAAGGCAGCACCATCGATATCGGCGCTTACGAACAGTAAATCCGAGGTTCGCTCGGGGTTACTTGTTTTTCACGACGAAGTGATCCCGGCCCGGCGATTGACAACCGATTGGTCAAGCGGCGTTCGGTGCCCGAAGATTATCACCTGGGCGCCGCTATCGACCCGATAGGCCGTAAGACGATCATATAACCGGCTACCAACACTATTTTTTTTGAAGAAGGACGGCCCACTCTTTGGAGTCCGGGGGAGCAGGTGAGGACCATGAGGGTCCTGACGCGTCCGAAGTTGAAATTCGTTCGCCCGTGAGCGGGCTGAACCATTCGACCGAGTAGGTTCCTGGCTGGAGTTGGAGTGTGAACCGGCCGCCTTGGGGAAGATAGACGGCGTAGATATGACCGGGATCGGCGAGGCAATAGTTGCCGTGGTCGACGAGTTCGTCGTGAGGATTCGTCTTCCACCAGTCAAAGCCCGTCATGAAGTCGACGATGTGGCCGTAGCCGAAGAACATGGTCATGGAATCGTCGCCACGACCGTTGACCCAGCCGCCGCCAGTATCCGGCCAAACGTTGGTGCCGCGACGGGCGGACTCGCCGGCAGTTTGATAGGCGCCAGCCATGACAATGTCCCAGGCGACGCGACGGAGGGAATCAGCAGACTCCTGATTCGGAAAGGCCCAGAGCGGGTAATGGTCTTCGTAACCATACTCCTCGTTGGTCTGCGGAATGATGCGGTCCGCCTGCTCCTGGAATTTGCGGGACTGGAGCATAAGGGCATGTTGATTGCGAGACCATTCCTGGTAGGAGGTGAAACCGAACCAGGCGGAAGCACGATCCTGGTGAACGGATTTGGCGTCGACGACCACATCGACGGGATGACTGGTGGCGAGGTGATGGTAAGGATCGAGTTGCACGAGGAAGGTGCCAGTGTCGTGGGTCCAGGCATCGTCGCGAAAACGTTCGAGGTCGTCGCCGAGGTCCCAGGTAATGTTGGAGAAGGAGGCGAAGCGAGCGACGGCGTAGCGGAGGAAACGGCGCTCATCCTCACTGGCGGCGACGGGGTGAATGCGCGAATCATTCATGTCGAGAACGATGGAGATGATGACGTCACGGTCGCGGGCAAAACGAAGCATGGATTCGAAGCGGCGCCAGTGGGGAATGTTGAAGCGCGAGTAATCGAAGTCGGGATGGAGAAAATCATGCGTATCGCGCGCGGGCCAAGCGGCAAGGTCCATGGTGAAGTTGTCGGACTGCATGATGGGCTCGCCGTAATAAACGTTGGTGCGGCCGGCGAGAGTGACGCGAAGCCGATTGACTTTGAGACGGTGTAGCCGTTCGATCGAATACTGCACGATGCGATCGTCCTTCCAACCAAGCAACCAATACGCCGTAGTGCCATTAAAGAAGTAGTGCTCGCCGGTGCCTTCCCATAGGAAATGCCAGGGATATTGCGGGTCGACGCGGAGAGGACCGCGTCGATGAGATGGCGTCGCTTGAAACTCACCTCGGAGGGTCTTGGTGAAGGCGCCTTGTGAAAACACGACGGCGAAGCTGTAGTTGCCGGACGCGGGAGGCATGAAGCGAATGCGAAAGACAGAACCATCGGGCGAATCGCAAAAGCCGGAGACGTGCCAGGACTGGCTTGAGGCCGTCAGATTGAAGTCACCCTCGAATGACGCGTCTGTGAAGGGATTAGCGGCGTCGGGAGACGAAAGGGAAGCGGAAAGTTCGAAAATATCAAAGACCTCAACGGTTGGAGAGGGAATGGAAAAGGAAACGTCTCGAGGTGCGGCCAGGAGAAAAGGAGAAAACAGAACGACGACGAAGAGAGAGGCGCCGAATCGCAAGGATTTCATGGTTGACCTCTGCGGATGGGACTGATGGACCTTGAGAGACTTTAACGCAAATTAAAATAAAAAGGGAAAAGAGGTAGAGTCGACTTAGGTAGTGCTATTTGTTGGTGTTGATGGAACGCAGTGGCATGGTCCGTCTCTTGTTGAGCGCTAAACGGGGCACACGCGCGTTTGTCCTTGCCTACAGGGGAGCACTGCTGACGACGTCATTCTTAAAATCTTTAAAAAGAACCAACTTTGGGGCGCTTAGTCCGTCCTTCAGATTCTTCTGCCAGAGAAGGCCGGATAGTTTCCCTTGCGGATTCTGGGAGTAGACGCAGATCATGTCCACGTTTGGACTGGAATCCGCGACAGGTACGAAGCCGGCCTCGGGCTTTTGCGAGGGCGATAGCGGGCGGGATGACGGAATCCCATTGCCTGCACTATTCGCGCTGCGAATATTCACCACGCGGCCCTTCCGAACGAATACGACCAAGTCCGCCTCACTGCGGCGAATCGTTAGTATGTAATAACCCCAATTCTGCACGGCGTTCTGGACGTTGGCCACCGCCTCCCGGTCCTCAGGAGTGACACGGGGATCGCGGACAGCGCCTGGACTGTCTGGCCCGTCAAAGGCTTCGACGAAAATGAACTTTGCGGACGCAAGAATCGCGAGCGGCTCAGGCTTCTTGGACTGTTGGCCAGATTGGGCGCCGGAAAGCGAGAGGCAAATCAACATCACGAGACCCGGAAACACGAAATAGCGCATGTTCCCTCCTCGACGAAAAAGGGTAACCGGATATCTGGGTGTGCGGGGATGACCACCAGAGTTGCGGGGGACTGAGAGAATATGGCAATGGGGTCCAGTCCGCAACATTATTATTAAGCAGGAGACGCCAGGCGATGGCTCAGTCGACCTCGAACGCGACCCTGGGAACTATTGGGTACTCGTGCGCAGTTCTCGGTGTCACAAAGTTTAGCCGAGCTTCCCGGGTGCACCCCGTTACGATGAAGACGGTCACGAACATCGAGACCGGGGGCCAATCTTAGAAATCGCTACAAAGAGTTCGCCCCGAAGACCCTGGAAACACTTGTGACGCACGTACTATCCCTCGTCCTGCCGCTGGAGGATAAGTACTCCTGGTGCCACTAATGAGCGAGGACGTGGCTAGGCGAACGCTTCCGCCTTGCGGAGCTAGCAAACTGTCTCGCTTCGTTTCGCGGCAGATGCAACGGGCGAGAACGTCCTGTTGGTCTTTGTGACATGAGTTCTGATTGTGGCGGTGGCGGGTGCGAAAGGAACGGAGGAGACCGTTGTGACGAGCGAGAAAAGCATCGAGTTACTCAACAAGTCCGTAGCAGATGAACTGGCGGCAGTCCACCAGTACATGTACTTCCACTTTCACTTGGAGGATCTGGGCTTCGCGCCGTTAGCGAAACTGTTCCAGCGCACAGCGATAATGGAGATGGGCCACGTGGAATCGTTGGCGGAGCGGATTCTATTCCTGAAAGGCGAAGTCAGGATGGCGGTAGCCGAGCCGGTCGAGACGGTCACCGACCCTGCAAAGATGCTGTCCAAGGCGATCGACATGGAACAGGGAAGTGCGCGCGATTACAACGGTGCCGCGCAGATCTGCGGGGCCAACGCCGACGCCGTGTCGAAGCAACTTTTTGAACATTTAGTAGCCGATGAAGAAGGACACCAGAACGAATTTGAGCGGCAACGGGAAAACATTCAACGCTTTGGTCCAAGTTACCTCGCGCTCCAGTCGTTCGGCACCGTCGCGGCGCCAGAACCGGAGCGGAAGAAAGAATAGTCTGAGCATTGGGCCCCGGGAGCCTTGCTGAAGACTCGTGAAGAGCCGGAGGATCAGGTGGCTCAACGATCGGAGCACATCCTAGGCGCAGATCAGTTGGACAAACTGATTGAGGTGTTGGTGCGTAAGGGCTTCGAGGTCATCGGACCGACCCTGCGTGACGGAGCGATCGTCTATGACCATGTTGCGTCCGCCAGAGATCTGCCTAGTGGGTGGACTGACGAACAGGAGCCGGGGCGTTACCAGCTGAAGCGTCGCGAAGATGAGGCTCTGTTCGGATACGCGGTGGGACCACAGAGCTGGAAGAAATACACGCACCCAGCGGAAGTGCGGCTCTGGTCGGCCGCGCGTGACGATGGGACGTTCCGAATCCTGAAGAATGAAGTGAAACCAGAACGTTCATATGCGTTTCTGGGGGCGCGAGCATGCGAGCTGGCAGCAATCGCGATTCAAGACCGCGTGCTGATCGAGGACCAATACCCTGATGCGACGTACGGCAAACATCGCAGAGGAGCGTTCATCATTGCCGTGCAATGCACTCAGGCCGCGGCAACATGTTTTTGTGCGTCAATGGGAACAGGGCCGCAGGTGTCCGCTGGGTTAGACCTTGTGCTCACCGAGTTGCTTGGGTCCAAAGGGCATCGGTTCCTGGTAGCCACAGGCAGCGATCGCGGCGCCGAGGTACTCACCGAACTGGAATCGGTTCCCGCCACTGGAGAAGACCGTCAAGAGGCTGAAACGAGGGTCGCAGCGGCGGGTCGCGAGCAGGTGCGCAGCATCGACACGATAGGCATCAAAGAGCTCCTCTACGAAAACTTTGAGCATTCGCGCTGGGACAACGTGGCCAGCCGCTGCCTGACGTGTGCCAACTGCACGATGGTTTGCCCCACGTGCTTTTGCACGTCGGTGGAGGATGTGACCGACATTACCGGGGAGTACGCGGAACGGTGGCGCCGCTGGGATTCCTGCTTCACGCAGAGCTTTTCTTACATCCACGGAGGGAGTGTCCGAACCTCAGCCAAATCACGTTACCGCCAGTGGATGACGCACAAGCTGGCCTCGTGGATCGACCAGTTTGGCAGTTCCGGATGTGTTGGCTGCGGGCGTTGCATTACCTGGTGCCCGGTGGGCATCGACATTACGGAAGAGGTCCGGGCGATTCGGGAGGGAGTGAAGAATGGAAACCCTTGAGCGCATCATCACGGAGCACCCATTTTTCGTGGGGCTGGACGACGCCTTCACAAATCTGATGGTGGGTTGCGCGTCTAACGTACGCTTCCAAGCCGGCACCTACATCCTTAAGGAAGGAGACCCGGCAAACACGTTTTACCTGATTCGAGAAGGGAAGGTGGCCGTAGAGGTGCTCGCGCCGCAGCGCCCGCCGATCATCATTTCGACTCTAAGCAACGGAGAAATCCTAGGGTGGTCGTGGCTGTTGCCACCCTTTCAATGGAAATTCCACGCGCGGGCTGTCGAGGACGTGCGCGCCATCGCCCTCGATGGAAAGTGTCTGCGCACAAAGTGCGAGGAGAACCACGATCTCGGCTACGAAATTTTGAAGCGATTTGCCCGGATCATCGAATTGCGGCTCGATGCCACGCGCTTACAGTTGCTCGACGTATACGCAGTCCGGCGATAGTCATGATGGCAACAAGAATCATCACCGACCCAATGCTTCCGGAGCCTTTTGCGGTGCGAGAGGTAGCCAAGGAGACACCGGACACATTTACCCTAAGTCTCGAGCCCGAGAGGACTGTTAATAGAACTTTGTTCCAGCCCGGACAGTTCAGCATGCTGTGGGTTTTTGGAGTCGGTGAGTTGCCGATCTCGATTAGCGGCGATCCTGCATTGCACGATCGCGCGGTGTACACGGTGCGATCCGTTGGTCGGGCCACGCACGCGCTGGTAAACCGGCGAGTGGGTGACAGCGTGGGCGTGCGAGGTCCATTCGGCGCGGGCTGGCCGTTAGAGGCCGCTCGGGGACGGGACGTCATCGTGGTCGCTGGCGGGATCGGCCTGGCGCCTCTGCGACCGTTGGTCTACGAGGTCTTGCAGAATCGGAAAGACTATGGGCGTTTGGTGATTCTATACGGAGCGCGCAGCCCGCATGACCTGCTCTATCGCAAGGAACTCGCGGCATGGGCGCGCAACCATGAGACGCAAGTGCTGGTCACGGTCGATTATGGTGGCCTGAACTGGCGGGGTCACGTGGGTGTGGTGACGACGTTGTTCAAGTACTCTCGGCTGCAACCTGGTCGTTCAGTTGCGATGGTGTGCGGGCCAGAGATTATGATGCGCTTCGTTACACGCGAACTCGAAACACACGGGCTCAGCCGCGGAGATATCTACGTTTCAATGGAACGCAATATGAAGTGTGCCGTTGGTTCTTGCGGGCATTGCCAGTATGGGCCACATTTCATTTGCAAAAACGGACCGGTGTTCTGCTACGAACAGCTACGGCCGCTATTGGAGAAGTATGAGCTCTGAATCCAAGCGCAAGTCGGCGCATAAACCACGAATCGGCGTCTTCAAGTTCGCTTCCTGCGATGGCTGCCAGTTAAGCCTGCTTGATGCCGAGGATGAATTACTCGGCGTTGTCGGAGCGGTGGACATCGCCTATTTTCCGGAAGCATCGCGCGCCATGTCGAAAGGTCCATACGACATCGGCCTCGTGGAAGGATCGATCACTACACATCAAGATGCCCAGCGCATCCAGGAAGTGCGGAGGCAATGCAAGACACTGATCACTATTGGGGCGTGCGCCACGGCCGGCGGCATTCAGGCTTTGCGTAATTGGAAGGATGTCGACGAGTTCATCCGAGTGGTGTACGCCACGCCGCAGTTCATCAGCACCCTGAAGCTCTCGACTCCGATAGCCGAGCACGTCCCTGTCGATTTCGAACTGCGCGGCTGTCCGATCAACAAATATCAACTTATAGAATTAATTACGGCGACGTTGGTCGGGCGCAAACCGAATATTCCTTTATATAGCGTGTGCATCGAGTGTAAGCGAAAGGCGAATGTGTGTATCGCGGTGGCGCGCGGGATCCCTTGCCTGGGCCCGGTGACGCAGGCCGGGTGCGGAGCGCTGTGTCCCAGCTACGACCGTGGCTGCTATGGATGTTACGGACCGATGGAAACTCCCAATACACCGTCGCTGACGAGCCAGCTTCGGATTCTAGGGCAGTCGGATAGTCAGGTCGCACGGGCATTCCGTGGATTCAATGCCTGGTCGTGGCAGTTCCGCAAAGCCAGTGAGGAGTGCGAACGGACATGAGCGTACACGGAGCGAGAACGATTCGTGTTGATACATTGGCTCGCGTGGAAGGCGAAGGTTCTCTCTACATCAAAATCGTGGGCGAACGCGTAGCCGATGTGAAATTCAAGATCTACGAACCTCCACGGTTTTTTGAGGCTCTTCTCCGCGGTCGTCACTTTTCCGAAGCACCGGATATCACGGCGCGGATCTGTGGCATCTGTCCTGTCGCTTACCAGATGAGCGCCGTGCACGCGATCGAACGGGCGCTCGGAGTCCGGATCGAACCCGCGGTTCGCACGCTTCGTCGTCTGTTTTACTGTGGCGAATGGATTGAAAGTCATACCCTTCACGTCTACATGTTGCACGCGCCGGATTTTCTCGGCTACCCGGACGCGATCGCCATGGCGAGAGATCACCGAGCGGTGGTCGAAAAGGCGCTTCGGCTGAAAAAGATTGGCAACCGGATTGTGCAATTGCTCGGAGGACGCGAGATCCATCCCATTTCCGCCGCAGTTGGTGGCTTTTACAGGACGCCCACCAAGCAACAGTTGTCGGCTTTAATCAGCGATTTGGAATGGGCGCTCGAGGCCTCCCTGGAAACCGTGCGCTGGACGGCCGGTTTAGAATTTCCCAACTTCGAGCAAGACTACGAGTTCGTCGCGCTTCGTCATGCGGACGAATATCCGTTCAATGAAGGGCGCCTGGTCTCAAATCGTGGGCTAGATATTGACGCGGCGGAATACGAAGATCACTTCGTCGAGTCGCATGTGAAACATTCGAACGCCTTGCACTCCGTGGTGCGAGGTCGTGGTTCGTATTTGGTTGGGCCATTGGCGCGATTCAACTTGAATTTCGATAGATTGCCGGAGGTCGCACGCAAGGCGGCGCTCGAGGTGGGCCTACGACCGCCGGTAAAGAACATTTTTCGGAGCATCGTGGTCCGCGCAGTCGAAATCGTCTTCGCATGTGCGGAGGCATTGCGGGCTATCGACGAATACGAACCACCAGCCCTACCGCGGATCGATGCGCCTAATCGGATGGGCGTTGGCCAGGCAATCACGGAGGCGCCGCGAGGTATTCTCTACCACCGTTATGCCCTGGATGACAACGGACTGATTGTCGCCGCCAAGATCGTGCCGCCCACCTCGCAAAATCAGAAGCGGATCGAGGACGATCTCCGCGAGTACGCGGCCCAGTTGGTGGCTTGGCCCATCGACGACGCGACCTGGAAATGCGAGCAGGCGGTGCGAAGTTATGACCCGTGCATCTCTTGCGCCACCCACTTTCTGAAAGTCGTGCTGGACCGGGAATCCGTTGGGGAGTGAAACATGCGGATCATTGGTTGCGGGAATCGGGAGCGAGGCGACGATGGGGTTGGAATTCTGGTCGCAGAGCGACTACGGGAGTGTGGCCTAAAGGCGGACATGCGTATCGGCGAGACGGCGAGCCTCATCGAGGATTGGAACGGCGCCGACGACGTGATCGTGATCGACACCGTAATAACCGGTGCGCCAGTCGGCACTGTGCAGGCCTGGGACGGCCAGCAGCCATTGGCTCTCACCACTGCAACTGCTTCGACCCATGGCCTCGGCGTGGCCGAAGCGATTGCACTGGCTCGCGTGCTTAATCGTCTTCCAACCCGGTTACGGGTTTACGGAGTGGAGGGGCGGCGATTCCAACGCGGGGCTGAGATGTCTCCTGAAGTACAGCGTGGCGTCGAAGAAGTGGTGCGACGAATTATCAGCGACCTGAGCACCAACCGGTAGCCTGAACTGCGGGGTCTGCGAAACAGTGTCTCGGAGCGAACCTTATTTTTGGCCTCTGGTTCAGGAGAGAGTTCGATATGCGCGGAGGAACCATGGCCTTGTCACAGAGAGCCACCGCTGATAAGTGCAGCGAGCAAGCCAGTGCGTGACGCAGGTCACCGGAATCGGCTGCCGTCCAGCTCAAGTACTGACGCGTCGTCGATCGGATTCTGCTGTCCCCGATTCTTCAGCGTGCTAATATGCACACGGGTTTACGATTTGGAGGTGCTCTATGCCATTCAACTTCATGACCCTATCAAGAGTGGATTTGCCGGTAAGCCAAACTGAAGGCCGGAAGATTCTGGAACGCGATCAATTCTGCTGCAGGTACTGCGGATTGGACGGCAAGACCAGCTTTGAAAATGCGCTGGTCATGTCCGTTGATTTCGTTGTGCCAAGGGCTCGCAAGGGAAAGAAAGATCCTGCCAACTTGGTGGCGTGCTGCCGTCCGTGCAACATCATCAAGGGCAAGCGGGTCTACAAGAGCTTCGAGGATGCCAAGAAATATGTGCTCGCGCGGCGCGAAGAGATTCGCAAGTCTTGGGAGGCCGAGCACTCTCAGCCGATGGCGAAGGCGGCTTCCGCTTAATCGGTTTCGAATGGGCGCGGACACCACGGACCGAAAAAACGATTCGTGATTTGCGAATTTGGTAGCCTTGGTGCCCGGGCCACCTCGTTGGTCTCGGCATTTGCCGAGATGAGAGTTCATTGGGCGTTGGTGATCGTTCCGATAACTCATTGTCGACCTTGCCCTGAACTCTTTGTGGATGCCTGCGCCGGTTGTTCCTAAAATTCAAAGACAGTGGGATCACGCGGCCGCCGGTCGCCCCTGAACATGCGGTTTAATTCTTGACAGGCTGTCTGTCTCGCCGATCCTACAATTTAGTGCAAGCGGGAGGTGATTCAGGGATGCGGGTGACCAGATTCATTCTCGCTTGTTTCATCATTGTCTCGGTCGCGCTCCCTCTCCGTGCTAGGCCTAATGGCGGCACAGTTATCGGTATCGTCAGGTTTCAGGGGACCCCACATAAGAGGGCACCGCTCGACCTAGCCAAGGAACCCGCCTGCGTGAAAATGCACGCAGCCGATCCGCTATTGAACGAAACGGTCGTAACCGGTCGCGGAAATGGGTTAGCCAATGTGGTCGTGTATATTTCCGCTGGCGAGGCAAATACCGATATGAGCCCGGCCGGCACTGCGGTCTTCGATCAAAAAGGCTGCCGCTGCAAGATGCATGTTCTCGCGGTCCGAGTCGGTCAGGAGATCAAGATCGGGAATAGCGACCCAGTAGCTCACGACATCCATCCGCTCGCCAAGGTGAATCGCGAATGGAGCCGCATTCAGCCTCCGAAAACGCCGCCTTTTTCCTACTCCTACGAAAACGAAGAGTTCATTCCCGTTAAATGCAATATTCATCCTTGGATGCAAGGTTATTTTGTGGTCTTGAAGACCAGCCATTTGGCCGTGACCGCTGAGGACGGGGTATTCCGCTTGCCGGATCTTCCGGCGGGTAAGTACACGGTTGCCGCCTGGCATGAATCGCTGGGAACCCAGAGCCAGGAGATTTCAGTCACCGACGGGGAGACCACCACCATCTACTTCACCTTTCCCGCAAGGCCCTGAAGGTGAAGAACCCATTCCCTACGGACCGATATTCCCAGTTCCAACCCTCCAGCTAGGAGCAATTGGTACCGGGAGTTCCGTATCTTGACTTTCCCTTCAATGAGAAACAAGATTCGCAAACCTCTGGAGGTACCCGCGCCCTCTGGGAAGTGGAGCAGGGTATGTCCGTCATCCGCAGAATTGCTCCAAGTGTATTCGTAGTTTTGCATCTGCAGTGACAGGAGCCCGCCATGACCAGTCATCTACAGCCAAGTACAACGGAATGGAAAGTAGAAGGAATAGGGTCGGCAGCGAAGATCATAGCTACCTGCCAGCTGTGTCACACGTCACGGACGTTTCAGGGTGTACCCGTTAAGGTCGTTAAACAATTATTGAAACACAATCTCTGCGATGGACTTGTTGAATCTATCCCGACTGAGATCCGAAACTTGTATTGGGACCGTACGGTTGTTTCACAGTGTTGAGTTAACGGATTGGGGCAGTAGTGCTGCTCTAGCCAGTAACACGTGGCCCAAGTCGCGAGTTTCGAGTGCGGACCGACCTCCGCACAAAAGATGGAAAAGTCACGTCACTGGAAATATGCCTTCGATCGGAGGGGATAGTTGAGCGAACGACTTAAGGGAAAAGTCGTTATCGTCACGGGCGCGGCACAGGGCCTCGGGTTCGGCTGTGCAAGCCTGATCGCATTTGAAGGTGCAACGGTAGTGCTGGGGGATTTGCAGGTGGAGCGAGGGAAGCTCGCCGCCGCGAAGATTCTAGCGGCCGGGGGCAAAGCGCAATTTTGCGAAGCAGACGTAAAGAGTGAAAAAGCATGTTCCTTGCTCGTAGAGAAAACGGTGAAAACTTTTGGAAAGCTCGATGGCCTGGTGAACAACACCGGTTGGTTTCCACGCGCCACCCTAGAGGCAACGACCACTGAACTTTGGGACGAGGTTATAAACGTCAACCTTCGTGGATCGTTCTATTGCTGCAAATATGCCATGCCTGTGATGCGAAAAGGTGGGGGCGGAAGCATCATAAATATGGGATCGATCTGTGGGATCCAGGGCTTGCCAAACCTTGTGGCGTATGGCGCAGCCAAAGGTGGGCTGCTGTCGCTGACTCGCACCCTGGCCGGTGCACTCGCCGAGCATCGAATCCGAGTGAATTACGTTATTCCCGGCTGGGTACTGACCGAGGGAGAACTGGCACTACACGAGGCGCAAGGCCGAACGGAAGAAGCTCTAAGAGAGGAAGGAAAAAAGCTGGCGTTGGGGCGCCAACAGACACCGCTCGATACGGCCTTTGCCGTTGTGTATTTGTTAAGCGACGAAAGCTCGCAGGTTACCGGGTCTGCTTTGCACGTTGATGCCGGAGCTTCCAGTTTGCCCATCGCACCCGGCACATATCCGGGATAGAAGCCAGCAATTCATGGAAGTCAGCTAAACGGGCCGACAAGTTCGAACTAGAACGGCCGTGTCAATCCAAGGGATCTTGCCGTTTAGCCATGTCACCTACCTCTGCGGTGAAAACGTTCCGCTTAGACTGGCAACTCCGCTAGTCTTTGGCTGATCACGAAGCGGATTACTCCTGGATTCTCTCTGGCGGGATCAGGCAAAGTTCGGGCTGGCTCATTTGACCGGGACCGTGCAAACGCGTGGTGACGCAGAAGTGGTCAACCTCAAGTTGAACGCTCCAGGTATGCCCATCGAAGAACTGGAGGCGATGTTGCCAGCACTGGGCATCGCGCTTCCCAGCGGGTCACAACTGAAGGGCGGCACGCTCTCACTGAAGCTCGATGTGGCCGGGCCTGTAGATAAACTCGTCATCACAGGTCCGGTGCAACTATCCGGCAGCAGCCTCGCCGGCTTCAACCTGGGAGAAAAAATGGGTGCAATGGCGGCTTTTGCAGGTAAGGCAGCGTCCAAGCCCGACACAGAGATCAAAAATTTCAGCCTCAATGCTCGCGTCGCACCGGAAGGTACAAAAGCGGACAACATCAACCTCGATGTACCTGCCATCGGCGTGATCACTGGAGCCGGCACTGTAAGCTCAGCGGGAGCTCTTGATTACAAGATGCTGGCGAACCTGAGCGGCGGAGCCGTAGGTGGCGTGACAAAGGTGGCAACCGCAGGCAGCGGCAAAGGTGGAGTTCCTTTCGCTATAACTGGCACAACCTCGGACCCGAAATTTGTTCCTGATGTTGGAGGAGTCGTGGGAGGTGTGGCCACCGGCGCAGTCAAAGAGGCTGCTAAAGCCCCGGGAACCGCCGTATCAGCGCCGACCAAGGCAGTCGGTGGCCTGGTCAGCAAGAAAAGCAATTAGTACAATTCACCGGGCATTCGCAGACAAGGCATTATCACGCTGCTCAGCAGTCTGACTATCCAGAGAATCGACGTCCAGACATTTGCCCTCAGACCATGTTTGTGGGCCAACCGCGCCGCCGGTCTCGTGCTGCTCGTCTGGCGTCCCAGTACCGGGAAGGGAAGCCGGTACCAAGTTCCCAAGAATCGCACGCGCGTGCCATCTACGAATTCATCGGTTGGTACTGTTCCGAGCCGCGCTTGGGCTTCAACAGTAGTGTTGTCCTTCGACATCGATTCTTTCTCGAACAGAAGAACTCCGCGCCTTTGACAATAAACGCAACTTGGGACTGGAAGACGCCTGACAGAGCATCTACGTCTCCGAACCGGACCCCGGGACCGTCTCGGTGAATTCGCGCCAAACGCAGAGCGAGGACGAAGAAATCTAGTCACACCAACTCAATCATCACCCTGCGTCCGACCATCGCCGCCGCACGTTGAAGGCTAGAAAGCGTGATGTCATTTTTCGGATTGAGGAGCCGGTCAACCTGGGTACGGCTCGTCTTGAGCAGTGTGGCCATCTTGTTTTTGGATATCTTCTGCTTCCTCATGGCTTCGTCGAGCTGCCACGCGACCACCTCCTTGATTGCTTGCGCTTGCGATTCCTCAAAGATGCCCTCTTCCTTCAGGAAGTCATCAATGCTCGAACCCATGTATTTCTTGCGATTCTTGTGCTTTTTGCTCATCCTCGTAACTCCTTCCGGCGCTTCCGCGCCAAGGCCAAATCATCATCCAGCGTCGTACGTGTTTTCTTGATAAACCCGTGCAGTGCGACAAGGTGCTCCTCGTGAAGGCAGCGCAGCACACGTGATGTCCGTTTCGTGGGGAGGTCCGTCCGGACTTCCCACAAACCGTTCCCCATCGGCCGGCAGAGCGGCATCCCGACGGGCCACCTCCATTGCGCACGCAAGAGGTCTTTCCCTATGGCGTGGCGCTCGATTTCAGGCAACCCTTTCAACCACTCTCGCACGGGCTCAGTTCCCGATTGCAGCCGGCAAAAAATCAGTGGGATCTTTCGCGGCCGCTGCTCTTCTTCTGCCATCATGCACCTTATGTAGTACAACTGTACCATAACAAGTACAACCATGCAAACATTTTGGCGAGAAAGGATTTTGTGGTCGATTGATGGTCCGACAACTGTTCTCGAGGTTATCCAAAAGGGGTTCTCTTACACGAGGGCAAGGGCTCGCAGCACGGCTACTACAATAACGTCCACACTGATAACGGCTGGGAAGGGAAGTACACGCTCGCCAAGGCGCAGTCCCGCTGACCAATGAGAAAACTACTCTACTAAGGTTGCACTCGGTCGGGTTGTGATCTGTCCGGGATTCCCTTGCCACTGGCTCGCAAGGGGAAGAAAGATCCTGCCAACCTGGTGGCTTGCCGTCCGTGCAACATCATCAAGGGCAAGCGGGTCTACAAGAACTACGAGGATGCCAAAAAATACGTGCTTGCGCGGCGCGAAGAGATGCGCATGGCTTGGGAAGCCGAGCACGCAACGCTGCCGCTTCGCCATACGCGACTAGAACAACTCCAAGTGGACGAAATCCGCCGCCACGTTGGTCCCCCCTATTGGCACGTTTCGTTCAATACGTCGCGGCACTGACCGTTAATCTCAGTTCCAGCACTTTGGTACCACTAACAAGATGGAATCGGCCACTTTTTTGCGGGTACCGTCTCACCATGGGTTTTGCGGAATAGTCCATCTAACCTTTCCCATGCATCAGGAAGTCTGAGTGCCAGAGGTAAAGGCCGTGGACTCCTATTTCGGTTTCATAAAGAAGACAAATTAAAAGAGGAATCGATTCATGGAATCAATATATCTTGTAATCTGGCTCGCTGGCGGAGGTCTTGTGACCTACGTCAGCTTCTGTTTGCTCAAGTCTGCTGAGCGTCGCGATGATGCCGAGAATGAAAGATTGTGGCAATATTTGCTCCACCCCGGCACGCCTTGATATCGGCATAAAATCCCTAGAACCCGACGCGACGCCCGAATTCTAACGGCTATGGCAGCTTGGCGTACTTCGCCTTTGCACCAATCAGAATGGGGATGTCGGGGTCAGGCCACGGCATCTTTCCAGACTGTGAGAAAATCCTGATACGCCGCCTTGGCTTTTGCGGTGTCGCCCTGCATCGCATAAGCACGGGCGAGACCTCACCGCGCAAGTGGTTTCCACGGAAAGTTCACACCAGTCCTCGATGGTCGGTGGACTTCTGAAATTCTGCTGCGGCGCTGCCGTCACACTACCCTGCTCTACCGCTTGACCGCGTAATAGATGACGTACAGCCAACTGAGGATGCCGTGGAGAATCATCCAAAGAATGGAATGTTTGACGCTCCAAGAAATTGTGATTGCGAGCATGCTTCCGAAGCCCCAAAAACCGACGCCCGCCGACCCGCCTCTATTTTCCATGTCATCTCCGCCACGATTGCTGCTCTGACTACCTTAGCAAGGGATATTCTACTCCGACGTACGACCTTTCACTTTGGGCCAGATTACCAAGACACGTGAAGGCCACTATTCCGGATGGTTCTACCGTGAATTTGGCGATGCCAAGGCGGGGCGACGGCTTACTTCGTCGGTCGATAGTCGTGGCACTTGCACCCGGGGAAGTTGCAGGGACTGCGGACTGTGTCCTTTTTATTAATCGTCACTCGCCGGGCGTGGTGAATGGCTTTGCCATGGCCACAGCGGCACGGCTGCTTCGTGGGTCCTCTTGCCATCGGCAGAGTCTACCACGACGGAAAGACACCTTAACGCAGGAGATACGGATTCGGGGGTGGTACTAACGGCGATTTGGGGTGTTAGGTAGGTTTTGGACTCCGTCAGCACCACCGTCCGTTGGCCTGAGCGTAGTCTTTAGTTTTGTGGGCTACAAGCGATTAACGCGGGCTGCCGGAAAAGTAGCTCCGTCCTTGGGGCTAGGTGCTGCGATTGGCGGACGCGGGACAAAGTGAACACATGAATTCGTAGCCGATATGGTCCGACCGTCCTTGCGTGGTCGTCACCCAATGACGATTAGTCCACGGTGGGTTTAGGCGAACGTGCTGTTGATGTCCGCACTCGAGGTCAGCAACCCAGTCGAAGCGTTCATCCAAGTGGAAACCCACGATTTTTCGGAGGGAACCAGCAACTGGTGCACGCATGGGCTTCATTCTATTCCATTCCCTTTATGTTCTGCGGAAGGAGAACTTGTTCCGCTATGAGCGCGTAACTACTGGAGGCGTGAATATTCAGCTATGAATCGAACCTCCGGCGCATGGTGTCCATTCATGCCTGTCCTGAGTGTTTCTAATTCAGTCGCGGGAACAACAGACTCGCTAAACCCGCAACTCAGGCACACGAGCATCTCCTGACAGACATAGACCGGCGACAGTCTGAATCTTTGAATACCGGGAAAGGCGACGGCTAATTCTACTGGGAACTTCTGGAGGTTCTCCGAAGAGCAGGCTTTACAGGCCACATTTCCTCCAAGCCGAAGGTGTAGTTGTGAGGTAGGCGGCCTTGCAACTGCAGGAAGTCTAGCACAGCAAGCATTTCTGCTGTAATTCACCGGAGTTATTTTCGCGTGACACATGACAACCAAGTTGTGTAATCCGGGAGAAGGAGCGACCGTCAATCGCCATCTACGGTGATGAACGGACAAAAACCCAGTGGCCCCTTTTCGTGCTGCTTGTAGATGTCGATTTGTGAAGTTGCTCGTACGCTAGCCACGGATGTGCATTAGGGTGCTTTATTCGACGACGTTTTGGCCGCGGCGGCAGCCTGTGACAAGACATAGGCTTGAATCGCGTGCACTTGATCAGGCTTAAGCGCGTCATGGAACGAAGGCATGCCGCGTGATTCGCGAGCGCCTTCCAGCACGATGGATTCGAATTGATCTTGCGTCTCTGGAGTGGCATAGCGCAGGTCAGGAACGCTGGAGCCAGAGATTACGCCTACTCCGTGGCAGTAGAAGCAGTAGCGCATATATAGGACATTGCCTTCGTGGATGGTGGCTGGTGCGGCATTCTTGTGAACCGCAACCGTCGGAAGCCCCTTGCGTCCGAATGGCGGAACTTCGAGGCTTGCGTTGGCACCAAGGGAAAAGGTCAGGACGCGGCCAAAGCCCCGCTTGACCGGGCCGCTGCCCGGGAGATTGACTAGTCCGGCGGCGCCTCCCCAGCCAACCATGAGGGTCACATACTGAACTCCGTCCTGAAGATAAGTGACGGGCGGAGCCATGATGCCGGTGCCAGCGTCGAACTCCCAGAGTTTTTTCCCGTCGGTCGCGCGATAGGCGCACAGTATTCCGTCGGAGCGGCCTTGAAACACCAGGTTGCCTCCAGTCGCCAGGACTCCGCCGCTCTCGACCAATGGTAGGTCAGCACGCCACACTTCACGTTGCTCCACGGGATTCCACGCGATCAAATGGCCCGTCATGGGTGGAGCGGCCCGCAATTTTGCCATCATGGGTCCGTCGTAGGATGCATCTTCACCGCGGTTCCAAAGCGTTGGGTTCGACTTCCAATTTCTGTCTGGAGCACTCAAGAAAGCTGAGCCTTCTCGTGCCGGTACATAAACCAGGCCTGTGGTGGGATGAAACGCCATGGGATACCAGTTATGTCCACCACCTGGCGATGGGGAAACGATGACGGCCTGCCAGCCATCGTGCGCGCTTGCCGATTCCTCTGGGCGCCCAGTTTTAGGGTCGATTCCATTGGCCCATGTGATCCCGTTTATGAACGCTTTTGCTGAGATGAACTGGCCGGTCTGGCGATCGAGCACGTAGAAAAATCCATTCTTCGACGCCTGCATAATGACCTTGTGCGTAACGCCGCCAATCGGCAAATCCGCGAGCATCAGCGGTTGCGTGGCGTCATAGTCCCAGTTGTCTCCCGGCGTTACCTGATAGTGCCAAACCAGCTCGCCGTCGCTCGCTCGCAGCGCCAATATCGACGCCAGGTACAGATTGTCGCCCCCGCCTGGGCTACGCAGATCTCGGAACCATGAGATTCCGTTGCCCGTACCGGTGTAAACCAGATCGAGGTCGGGGTCGTAGACTATGGAGTCCCATGGCGTGCCTCCGCCGCCTGCAACCCACCACTGTCCGTTCCAGGTTTTCGCTGCGGCTTCCAGTGCTTTGGACTCGAAGCCGCGGGCCGGATCGCCCGGCACTGTGAACGTACGCCAAATGAGTTTTCCGGTTTCCGCATCGTACGCGGAAATAAAACCCCGGACACCAAACTCTGAGCCAGCGTTCCCGATGAGAACTTTTCCTTTGGCGATTCGCGGAGCGCCAGTAATCGCATATGGTTTGGATTGGTCAACTGTGATTACATCCCACACGGGTTTACCGATCTTGGCATCCAGTGCGATCAGCCGTCCATCCAGCGTGCCGAGATAGACTTTGCCGTTGTAGAGTGCAACTCCTCGATTCACAACGTCGCAGCAAATCGTCCGGGCACGTGCACGAGGTACTTTGGGATCGAAGGTCCAGAGAATTTCGCCAGTCTTTGCCTCCAGCGCATACGCAACGCTCCACTCGCCCGTTGTGTAGATCACCCCATTCGAGACAAGTGGTGTTGCTTCCAGCCCTCGCGTGGTGCCGAGTTCGCGATCCCACAACAGGCCGAGTTGGCCGATGTTTTGTTCGTTGATCTGGCTCAATGGGCTAAATCGTTGCTCGTCATTGGTCCTTCCGTGCATTGTCCAATCGACTCCCGCCGCGACTGCCGCTGTGGGAGAGGATTTCTTGCAAGCTCCCATGGTGAGGACCAGTGCGCCAACAAATAGCAGCGACATTTTGAGGTGCATCCTCATGGGATCTCCCGAAAAGCCCGATTCAATTTCTCTTGGTTTCCACCTGACCGAATTGCGCACGCTGGCGAAGAGGATATGGGTGATTAGAAACTGAGATCAGTAGCGTGTCAAGAAGCGGAGCGGTCGCCAACGATGCAGGCTCTAGTTCAATCACCGAGCATGGTGCCTGATTGACGCTGCCAGCTCAGACGGTCGAAAGCTATTAACTAGACTTCGGATAGATCCAGCTGACAGAGCGGTCCTCTAAGAAGAGGTACTGTCGGATCGACTGATTCAATGGTGTTGCATCGACCGTCTGAGCGCGCACGACTAGCCAGGCGCTTGGAATGTGAGCCTGTCCTGAAGTCAGGTGTTTATCAGGCGGCAGGAGTCCGACTCTTCGTCGAAAGGGATATCTGGCGCTGGGGGATTGGTTTCAGCGATCGTTGTTAAGGGCCGCCCCTCCGCAGCTGGCTCGGGCGTTGGGGACTCTGGTAGAGCCGGACTTCTTGCGTTGATGAGGGGCGTGAGCCAGGGACTCTGCAGTGCGGCTAAAGCAAGCTCTTCTTCGAGGTCGTTGTAGAGCGAATCTGCCAACTCCTCTCGTGCTCTGTCCACGCAGTTTTCCCCATGCGTTCTTCGGAGTGACTCAAAGATGCACCGTGCCGTGGTTGCACCGACCTTTGATTCGACGAGGTTTCGGGGTTTGCCGGTCTTGTAGGTCCGGAGTGCATTGCGGAACGTGACTAGCGAATCGCCTTGGCGCTCATCGAAGACTTCGGCAAGTGCCTGCACAAACTGCATTTGAAAATCGGATCGATCTTTGAGGTTCTGCTCGAGTTCCGTGAACTGTACAGTCAGTGTTTCTCTCAGCTTCTTGGCATCGGCCACATTGGAATCCCACAGTTTCTGGACTTCCTTGGCTAAAGCCCGTGCGTATTCGTTGCGCATTTGAACAGTGGCTCCGGCCGTAGCTGTTTTCGTCTGTTCGTCGATCATTTTCAGGCTGAATCTGGCGACAAGGACAAACACGCCTGTCAGGATCAGTCCCATGATTCCCAGTGTCCACATTTGCGTGTTGAGGACTTTTTGGTAGTAAGACTCGTACTGCTTCTGCGTACGCGTGATGTAGTCCTTTTCCATCACTGCGCTGCTTGCGGCTTTTTCGGCGGCATCGGCGCGCTCCTCGAGCTTCTTGAGGCGGTCCTCCTGGGTGGCGCGCGGGGCTCTTGGTGGCTGCTCAGAACAAAGAGCAGGGCTGAAAAAAGCCAGAACTGCAGCCAGAACCAGTAGGCGTTGGCGTATGGTGGTCACGGGTCCGACTCCTGGCTGGGCCTCCCAATCTAGTTGCTGGAGGGTGTGTTGTCACCGTTTGGAGCCGGGAGCGGTGTCCGAAGGGATACCGGCCGAAAGGGCTAGGCGTTTCGGTTGGCGGCTGGCTGGCGCAGTGGCAGGAGATGCTGGAAGACCCGGAACAGAAGATTGCCCGGCCGCGTCAAATTTACACCGGTTCCGCGGAACGGAACCTCGTGCCGATTCGAGAAGCGTACGGCATAGAAATTGGCAGCAGGACGATAAGCGTGAGCGTCTCACTGCAGTTTCGCGTACTCCGCTTTGGCTCGTTTCAGGATGGGGATGTCGGGGTCATCATTGAGGCAGCCCGATCCGGCGCAGCAGGTCGGCGTAGCGGAGGTCGGAGCGGAGATTGTCAATTTCCGGGTCAGTTTTGATTAAATCGACACTTTGGCCAAGGGCCGCGGCTTTCTCCAGAGCCGCGAACGCAGCATCCCTTCCGCCGAAACCATTCTGTCCGTTTCGAAGCTATTCCAGGCTCGGCCAGTTGGATGAGCCGAGCTCCTTCGGGCGCGCCACAACGGGCTTGTATTGATATATATCATTGGTATATATTATGTAGCGAGGTCTGCTGAATGGCTAAAATCCGGGTCGCCAAACTATTCCGTAATGGACGCAGTCAAGCTGTCCGACTGCCGCAGGAGTTTCGCTTCGAAGGTGATCGTGTGCGTATTCGGCGTATTGATCAAGGTGTTCTGCTAGAACCCCTGATCCCCGATGCTGAGAGTTGGTTTGATGTACTGGATCGATTCAATACGGAACCGTTCATGGCCAAACGTCGCAGTCAACCAGTCACACCGCGCCGCGAGATCTTCAAGTGAATTACTTGCTGGATACCAACGCGTGTATCGCGCTCATCAACGGGAAGCCACCTTCTGTCCGCGCCAAATTTCAAAAGGCGACAGAAGCGGGAGCTCAAGTCTTCGTGTCTTCCGTGACCTTGTTTGAACTTTGGTACGGTGTTGCAAAGAGTTCACGCCGAGAATTCAATCGCAAGCGCCTTGAGGCCTTTTTTGCAGGCCCCGTCGATCCGCTCTCATTCGAGGATGGGGACGCCGAAATCGCTGGTTCCATTCGAGCTGACCTGGAGGTCGTGGGAAAGCCAATCGGCGCTTACGATCTCCTGATCGCCGCACAGGCGATGCGCAACAAGCTCACGCTGATTACCGCAAATATCTCAGAATTTGCTCGAATTGAAGATTTAGTCTGGTCAGACTGGGGGGAATCCTTGACATCCCGAGCGCGGTGACCTCATTTTCGCTCCGCCACGGAACTGTCCTTCCTTGGAAGGCGAAGCGCGAGGCCCCAAGGGAGGCGGTGGGTGTATCCTGTCTGTGGGCGAAGAGGCAAAATCGGAATCGTAGATCATGGGAGTGGATCATGCGCAGTTTTAGCTCGTGTCGGAGATCTAGCTGCCCCAAGGGGGCGCTACTCGCCCTCGTTCTGAGTGCTCCGATTTCCCTGCTTGCGCACAGCGCATCCCCACCGCAATCGCAGCCGGCACAATCGCCCTCTCCGCCGCCGCCCGCAACCCAATCGCAATCCCAGGACACGCCTGCTTGCTCCGACGCTCCTCCCATCTTGAAACGAGGGAAACAGCCGGATCTGCCTCCCTGTCCTGACCCGCCGCCGGCCGCGTCGGCCCCCGCGAACTCCGCACACGCGCGTTCGCAGAATCCCTCGGCGCCCTTAATCGAAAGGGCCAGAGAAGCGGCATTCGAGTTTTCACAGAATCTTCCCAACTTTATTTGTAAAGAGGTCATGGCCCGCTACATGCAGCGCGGCCGCGACGAAACGCCCCTGGACGTTGTTTCGGCCGAAATTATTTACGATCATGCCAAGGAAACTTATCGCAACGTAAAGATCGATGACCGCCTCACCGACAAGAACCTGGAGGAAATCAGTGGTTCCTGGTCCACGGGAGAATTTGCATCCACACTCCTGGGCCTTTTTTCCCCCGATACGAACGCCCGCTTCCGGTCCGGCGGGGCCACTTCCATTTCAGGTTTCCCCGCCCAGGTTTACGACTTCGACGTGCCAAGGGCAAATTCGCGCTGGACGGTGCACGCTGAGTCCCAGACTCTGGTTCCCGCTTACAAAGGCTCGGTATGGGTCGATCCCAGCACCGCGCGTGTCCTGCGCATTGAGATGCAGGCCCGCAACCTACCATCAGACTTCCCGATGGATACCATCGAATCCGCGGTCGATTATTCCTACGTGATGATTAGCGGCAAGTCGTTTCTGCTTCCCGTCCATGCGGAAAGCTTAGGATGTCCCCGAGGCGCCGGTAGCTGCAGCCACAACATCATCGACTTCCGCAACTACCACGAATTCAGAGTCGACGTGAAGATTGGTAATGTGCAACGTCCCTGAAGGAACTGTCACGGCAGAGGCCGCGGGTTCGAGTCCCAGTCGCAAACGCCTGACCATCAACTCCTCCGGAAATCGGAAAAGTTCCTGCTAGTACTCACTTTAGCGTGGCCGCTCTCAGGCCCGGAATTTCCTTGGCCGACTTATTTTTAGCGGTGAGGACAGCCTGGCCAGCAACAAGGTCGCCGCATTCCTTCCTTGATTTCCGTGCGTACCCGCTTAATGTGCTGCCTTCTCGTTTTCGGTTTCTTGACGGAGATAACCCAGCAGATCCACTCATTGCGCGCGAGTGGTGTAATGTCCTCCCATTTTGCCCGAGCAACGGGGTCGGAAATGAGAACCTCTCGTAAATCCGATGGTACATTGTGTACCGCTCCAGGTGAGATCGCTTTCTTGCTCATGGATTTCATTTTACGCAGTCGATCTAGGAGTCCTCGGATGCTTTGAACGTTAAGCCGGCAGCAAACTCCTTCCATGAGAAGGCCGGCCCCAGTCAAGAGTGTTTTCGCGAAACCAGCCCTTTCCAGTCTGCCGATAAGGGCGGTGGTGGCAGCCCCGGTCAGACCGATCCTCTCGCTGAGTTCCCCGGCAGACATAGCCTCATCCCTCAACGGACGCAGACAGTTCACATCGGTCGCGTTCAGGCGTAGCCGGGCTGCTACGGCAGACCGGAACAGCAAGACCCGTCCCGCAAATCCCCGCTCCTGCATCCGAAACGGTCGCCTCGGGTTTTGAGTGCTAAGGCGTCAGACCGATTTTCTTTACGAGTGCACGATAACGTTCGTCGGAATGCAGGAAGTCGAAGACGGGCTCGTCTTGCAGAAACACGAGGTACTCTGAATGCTCGAGATAAGCTTCTTCCAGTTGTTGGAGCGTTTCGTCCTTCATTCCAAGGGCCGCGTAAGCTTCCGCCAAGTCCCAGCGTGAGACCTGCTGTTTGCGGTTGCGCGTCTTAAGGTTGTTTAGCTGCCATTGCAGGACTGCTCGTCTCCCCCCGCGCTCATAGGCACTTTGGATCACTGCTGCGGCTTCCTCTCCACGATTAATTCGAGTGTCCTCTTCAAGTTCATGCTCTGATTCCTTCTCCATGCCCTTGAACCCGTAGACCGTGGAAAGGAAAGAGTGGACCCACAACGCAGCCGTCCCGGCTTTGGCGCGCATGCGAAACTCTTCAAGCGCAGCGTCATACTGCCGCACGTAGTAATAAGCCCTGCCCAGGGCCCAGGGCCTCTCAAAAGGATCAATCTCAGTGGCCAGTTTTTGTTCCTGCAGCGCCTCCTCCGGGCGGTTCATGGCGAGAAGAATGTAGGAACGGATGTGGTGGGCTTCGGAGAAGTTTGGATCCAGTTCCAGCGAGCGGCGCGATTCCGCGTCCGCACGGCCCCAATCCCATTTACCAAACAGGTACACAAATGCCATGGCGTGGTGCCCCTCAGCGAAGGTGTCGTCCAGTTCAATCGCCTTACGGCCGGCGGCTTCCGCTTTATCGACGACTTCGCGCATGGGAGTGCGGCCGGTCTCGGCGAGCATGACGCTCATGCAAAGACCTCCCCACGCCGGTGCGTAGTCACTTTGCAATTGGATCGCCTTCTCAAAATACTTCTGGCTTTCCAGCCAATTACCGGCCATCCACAAATAGCGCCCCCGTAAATAGGCGTCGTGCGCTTCAGGATTGACGTGGCGCTGCGGCTGCGCCGGAACGGCAGAAACCTTAGCTTCCCGGGCGATGGTTGCAGAGAGTTCCTCGGGCAGTGACAGGGCGTTGTTCAGATCACGGTCATAGCTCTGTGCCCAGATGTGGGTGTCAGTGGGCGCATAGATCAACTGAAGATTTATGTGCACCTGCTTTGCGCCACGATTCACCGAACCTTCCAGAATTCCGTCGACTCCAAGCGCCTGCGCGATCTCCCGCAGCGGCCGGCTGACGCCTTTGTACTGCATGGCGGAAGTCCGTGAAACTACCCGCAGAGAACGGTTTTCCGCCAGCGCGGTGATTAGTTCGTCAGTCATGCCATCGGCGTAGTAATCCTGGGAGGCATCGCCGGAAAGATTCGCCAGAGGAAGCACAGCAATAGAGTGAATCGGGCCGATGCTGTTTTTCGTAAAAACGTTTTTCGCAAAAACCCGGTCGCGCAGCCCCGCAACATTAAGTGCCCACGTCGCCCCTGCCGCCACGAGCAAAGCAACCGCCGCCCAGAGCCACTTTCGTGATGCTAAACCTTCGCCAGCACTGATCGGGCCAGCTTCCACGCTCGCTGGCGTTGAGACTTCATTCTCGGGAACCGGATTTGCGGAAGGGAGGATTTTCGCGGACGCTGCCGTTCCGTTCGCGTTCGTACTCACGGCGTCAGATGCAAACCTGTAACCCTTGCCTGAAACCGTCTGTATGAACCGCGGCCGCTCTACGTCTTCCCGCAACGCGGTCCGAATCTTGCGAATGGCAGTATTGATGCCGTGCTCGGTATCAAGGAAAACATCTTTGCCCCAAAGTCGCTCGATAATCTCCTGCCGGCACACCACCTGCCCATTTTTTTCCAGCAACAGGATGAGCAATTCCATGGGAATGCGTTCGAGCTTCAGAGGGCGATCATGGCATCGCAATTCGAAGCGGGAGCTGAGCAGTTCAAAATCGCCAAAGTTGTAGGTGGGCTCGGGCATGACACTCCACCAATTGGGGCAGCAACTATACCATCGATTGGAAGCAAGAAGTAAACAACCTGCCAAATCAGCAACTTACAGCTTCACCTTTCTTCACCTCAATTCATTCGCCAGTCCTTGCCTTGTTGCGCCCTTCAGCTCACGATTCGCTCCCGCAGCCGCCAGCGTTTAGCGCGGCTCGATACAAAGGAGACATCATGAAATCCAATACATCGATGCGAACTCTTGGGAAGTCCACATGCGTTGCGGCATTGCTCGCCGTTGGAATTACCGGGGCCATAGGAGCTGCCCGTGCCGGCGGCTCGGGAGACGATGAAGAGCGGCTAGCCCAGGTGGCTGAACTGGAGCACCAGATTCATGCAACCTTTCACGCGGCAGTCAGCGTGCACGATCCGATAAATGGCGATTCACCGGAAGTGATTACCCAGCGAATCCGCGACGTACTCTCGATCTGGACTAAAGACGCCGAACTCACGGTTGTCAACACTACTGCCACGGCAGGAAACTATATCGGCAACGGGGATCCGGATGATCCCGCAAGTTGCCCTCTACCCTCGGGCGACACGTCCGCCAGTGGTCAACAGGGCACGCTGTGCACGTTCTTCAAGTATGTTTCCGGCGGGTTGCAGCCAACCAATAAGTTTGTGTCGCTTTCCCCGGCGTACAAAACGAAGTATGTCCCTGTAAGGGATGATGACGGCCAATGGAAATCATCGGTGTATTTCGAATGCCATTACTTCGACGTGTCATTGAATCCAGCCACCGGCCAGCCGTTTTGGACAGCCAAGAGCCACGTAGACCTTGACGGTGAAGCCAAAAAGATCAACGGGCGGTGGTTGTTGACGAAGGTCAGCTCATCCGCCGTTCCAGTTCCGGTTCCGTAAAGCGGCACACTCGGTGCGATAAGACAGGTCCGCTATAGCAACTACAAGCCGTAACGCAAAGGAATACCCATCATCAGAATGGAGGCAGCTCGAATAGGGCTGCCTTTTTTTTGTGTGCCGAGCATGTTCGTTGTTGTTGGAGTACGCACGGGGAAGCCAAGAAGCTGCCGACAAGCTGATTCCAGATTTCCGTGATGGTCTCTCTCTAGGCCTTTGCGACTTTGTTTACCTTGCGCGAGTATCGTCCCGACGTCGTTTTGCTTGACGTGCGAATGCAGAAGATGAGTGGCATTGACGTCTTGCGGGTTCTGCACGACTGCAAGGACACCCTCGCAAACCTCGGCCCCCATTCGACCCGAAAATGTTCGGATTAGTACCCGGAGGTCCCGATGTAGGAAGCGAGGTCTCGGCGAGAATCTTTGAATCTCTTGCGTTCTCATCTCCTCGAACGCCGTTACCAGAACTTGACCCGTTAATTCGTGACTTTCAGGATTGTTTCCGGGTTGGCGGCGGTCAATATTGGCCGTAGCGTCCGTTCGCGGAGTCGATGAGCTTTTGCGAGTCATAGCCGACACCGTCCTTAAAGACGATCTCCACTTTTTCAATATCTGAAATCGTTGTGCCTGGATCGCCTTTGATGATCACGAGGTCCGCATTCTTCCCGGCGGCAATGGATCCAATCTGATCCTGCTTGCCCAGGTAAATGGCCCCGTTTAGGGGCGCAATTCTAATGGCCTGGACGGGCGAGAACCCGGCCTCGACCAGGAGTTCGATCTCGCGCTGATCGCCTAATCCGGGTACGACGCCCCCGCTGCCTGTGGGATCTGGCCCCGCCAACAGCAACCCTCCAGCTGCGGCGAACGCATATTCCATCTGCAAGTCGTGCTTGAACAGCATGGCCCGGTCGGTTTTTGGCGGTTTCATTGTCGCAGGCCGCTCGCGGCTGTAAAGGTAGGCCTCGCGCGCTTCTGGCGCCATTGCTTCAACAACCTGCTGTCGGAGCGGAGGACGACCCGGCATTTCTTCCTCAAACACCGGAAGCGTCGAGGTGATCGCGACATGATGTTTCACCAGCGTATTGATCAGGTCCTTCGCCTCTGGAGTATTGGGATCCATATGCTCAAGGGTGTAGTCGCCCATGCTTGAGCTGCACTCGTCCGGCTTCTTGTCAGGATCGAGTTGCGTATTCACAAAAAAACCATGTTCCAAGTCGTCGATGCCAAGCTCCGCCGCTTCCTTGTATGTCACCGAGCACAGGTGCCCTGTAATCTTGATCCCGCGCTTATGAGCTGCTTCAATCGCAGCCTTCAGTTCCGCGCGGGTGATATTCATGTATGCCTTGAACGAGGTCACACCACGGTCTGCCCAATAATCGACCATCTGCCTCGCCTCGTCAGGACTACTCAGCTCATGCATCTGAATGAAATAGCTGTGCGGTCCTTCCAAATAAGGTCCTGTCACGTCGATGTGGGGACCAGGCAACTTGCCCTCGTCGATCGCACGTTTCAGATTCAGGTCTGCATAGGTCTCGACGCTTCCCGTAGTGCGCATCGTGGTCACGCCCCCAGCCAAATAGAGACGAGGCGCGGAGAATGTCATCTGCGGCAACAGCATCGGCGGCTCGAAGTTCCACTGGCTGTCTTCATTCGGCTCGGCGATGTAAAAAAGGTGGTTGTGCATGCCGACGATTCCCGGCATCACCGTATATCCGCGCAGGTTGAGGACCGTCGTTCCGTCGGCGGCCGGAGTTTCCGAACTCGCTTGCACCGAGGAGATCTTGCCCTGTTCGATGATCAAGTTCTGGTCCTCGACTGGCGGTCGTCCCGTACCATCAATTACACGCACGTGCTGGAGCACCACTCTCGGCGTGTTCACCCGCACATACTTCTGCACCGGCGGGGATAGCGATGCGGCCTGTTGGGCGTAAATGTCAGGAAGGATAAAGAGCTGAAACGCGCACAAGATCAGGAACCGACTAACACGCATGGAATCCCCCAAGTCTCGTAATTGTAGCCCATAAGCGCAAGCTGACTGAGAGGAGGCTGAAACTAAAGCCCACCGTTGCGCAGTTCAGTCGGTACCGCCGGAGATGTGACTG
Source organism: Candidatus Acidiferrales bacterium (assembly GCA_963759275.1). Classification (GTDB taxonomy): domain Bacteria; phylum Acidobacteriota; class Terriglobia; order Acidiferrales; family UBA7541; genus Acidiferrum. Next base: position 912,004 of record CAVWYZ010000014.1, read on the forward strand.
TTCGAGATACCTAGCGATGGCGATTGCAGCTTGGTTGGTTTGACAGCAGCTCCGATGCACTGCAGTTGTTGCTCAATGGGTCCGCCCTCTTCTTTCGGCTAAGGTCACCGGGCCTGCCCTTCGCCGAAATTGTCATGTTGTGGTTCGCCATCGTGGCAACATCGACCGAATTCTGGAATGCAGTTCCGGCCGCAGGCTGGTTGCTGTTGCCAAACTTGGTATGGGTTAACTGTGCGGCGACGCTCAATTTTTCAATATGGCGGTTGAACCCTAAATTATGTTCGCAGGGACAGAGTCGGCCAGGTATTGAACGTTGGTCCTTAATATTTCCGTTCACGCGGACGCGGAGAATGTTTTCGAGTTCTCTGAAGTGACGTTCCCCTCAGTTCCGCTGAAGGCTTACCCTCCTTCGCCACTCTGTGGAACCTCTTTGAGGTGTGATGCCCAGGTTCTCCATTCGGTTTCGGCTTCTTTCCAATTGCGTCCGCCGGTTCGGCTAGCTATAGCTAGACGATACCGTCTAGAGAAGGGACCGAGCCGTACCCCTTGTGACGATTTATCTTGACACTACCATCGGATGCGTACATGAATCGTTTTAACATGTGCCTCGGAGACTGCCCGCAACAACTCCCTCTGGAGTGCGCGACTTCAGTCCCACAAGCTCGGATGTGTTGGTCCATGCGGAGGCGCGACGCGCAAATTTTTTGTGAGCGACAGTCCACGACTTCCACGCGCAAGGAGCTAATCATGACTGGGAATTGTTTCACGAAGCTTTCGAAACGGCTGGGCAGAATTTTCTTCGGGGGGTTCTTCCTTTTCCTGCTAGGTTTCCCCTCGATACTACTGGCACAGGGGTATTTCGGGACAGTGAGCGGCGAACTCACCGATCCGAGCGGCGCAGTGGTACCCGGTGCCAAGGTAGTCATCACCGACGTGGCCAAAGGTTTCACGTTTGCGGCTACGTCCGATAGCGCGGGACGTTATCTGCTGACTTCGGTTCCTCCCGGCGTGTACACCTTGACGGTAACCGTCGAAGGGTTTCAACGGGAAGTACGCACGGAGGTGAAGATCACCGTCAGCGAGAATGCCACGGCAAACTTCCGCCTGAAGGTGGCGACTGCCACGCAGAGTGTGGAAGTGCAGGCGCAGACGCAGGCGCTGGCAACCGAGGACGCAGTGACGGGACAGGTGGTCAACCGCAAGTTCATCAACGACCTGCCACTGGTTGACCGATATGTACTGGACTTTGTCATGCTGGCTCCCGGCATGAACGCCATGAGCGACCAGAACTCCGTGGGCGATACCGGAACAAACTTCGTCTCGAATGGTAGCCGCGGCGCTAGCGCGGACATTCTGATGGACGGCGCCTCCATCACCAACTTCGAACCCAATGGCGGCATCACGGCAGTGACCTATACTCCGTCCGCAGAAGCAGTCGAAGAGTTCAAAGTCGAGCAGACCAATTTCAGCGCGGAGTATGGGTTCACGGGTTCCTCGGTGGTCAACATGATCACGCGCTCGGGCGGTAATTCGTTCCATGGCGGAGTCTACGACTTTATTCGCAACAGCATGACTGACGCCAACAATTGGTTCGCCAACGCGGCGGAGCAACCCATTTCTCCGCTGCACCGGCATAATTATGGCGGCACCCTTGGCGGGCCGATCAAGAAGGACAAGCTCTTCTTCTTCTTCGACTGGGATGGCACGCGCGACACGAGCATGGCCACCGCACAGGCTGGCGTTCCCACCGACGCGGAACGCCAAGGAAATTTTGGCGGACTTTGCGCGGCGGCCGGCGGCACCTTTAATTCCGCGGGAGAGTGCATGTCCGGCCAGCAAGTTGATCCCGCGGGACAGCTTTGGGATCCTTATTCGGGCGTTTATTACTCTAATGTTCCAAACGCGCCCGCGAATTACCCTACCTATTCCAGCGATCTGGGTTCTGGCGCATACCGCAGCACCTTTATCCCGTTTAACAACCTTGCTACCTACACAAGTCCGGGCAATCCCAACCTTAACGGCACGAGTTATCAGTTGCCCCAAGTCCGTGGCAATTTGATCGATCCGGTCGCCCAGAAGATGATGTCCTATTTCCCGGAGCCGAATTACGCGGGTAACGGCATCTATGACAATTGGGTTGGCGCCGGTTCCAATCGCGGCGCGAACGACCAGTTCGACCTGAAGATCGATTACCGCATCAGCGAAAAGAACCTGCTTAGCGGGAAATACTCGCAACAGTGGTGGAATAACACTCCGTACAACTGCTTCAAGAATTTCACCGACCCCTGCGGCAGCGGCACCAATTCTGGTACGGCCCACTTGTTCGCCCTCAACGATACGTACACGTTCAGCCCCACGCTGATCCTCACCAGCACTCTTGGGTTTACCCGCGGCACGTGGAACATTGATGCCTACAACTCGAGCCTAAATTCGAATCCCCTTAGCACACTGGGCTTCCCGTCCTATTTAAATAGCAACGGGTTTATGGGGGTTCCGTCGATGTTTATCGGCGACTACTATTCCGCTGGCTATACCAGCATCGGCCAGGATCCCTATGGCAATTACCGGCAAGGCCAGGACACTGGGCAGTTGAGCGAGCTGCTAACGAAGATCAAGGGAAAGCACGAACTGAAATTCGGTTTCGAAGGACGCATCCACCAGATGAACTACATTCAGACCAACGCACCGAACGGCACCTTCGGTTTTAACAACCAAGGCAGTTCACAATGCCCGCTCGGCGATATCAGCCAGTGCGGCGGCGATTCCATGGCCAGCTTTATGATGGGGCAGATGGGTGGTAGCCAAGGCTATGAAATCCAGTTCCGGCCCGCCACCCAAAATTACCAGTTTGCGGGATTTGGCCAAGACAACTGGAAAGTGACACCCAAGCTGACTTTGAATATCGGGCTGCGCTATGACGTTAACCTGCCACGCACGGAACGCTATAACCGGCTGAACTCGTTCGATCCGGACGTCGTTAGCCCGCTAAATGGCGGCAAGATCTCCTACACCGACCCGCTTACGGGAAAAGCCGTGACGCGCACGCTGTACGGTGGTGAGGTCTTCGCAAATTCCAGCCAACGCACCAACTTCGACACCGACTGGAAGGATATCCAACCTCGTTTTGGCTTTTCATATCTACTGACACCGAAGACCGTGATGCGTGGTGGATACGGGATCTACTTCGGCCAGTCGCGGTCGGGCGCCAGCGGCGTGTTGCCTTACGGTTCAGAGGGATTTAATCAGTGGACCGGGGCAATCGGCACCTACAACAACGATGGCGCCACGCCCTATTTGCATTTTGGGAACCCCTTCCCTAATGGCTTGATCCAGCCGCCGGGAAACACACTGGGCTTGCTGAATGACGTAAGTTACGGAGCCGTGGGTCCGATCCTGACGCCGTTCTGGGCAAGAACACCTTATGAACAAGGATGGAGCTTCGGGTTCCAGCGTCAACTGCCGGGCGAAATAGTGGTTACGGCGGATTACGTAGGAAAGAAGGGAACGCGATTGCCGTACAACGGTGGCAACATCCTTGACATTTTGGGCCCCTCGGTCGAGAAGCTGTCTACCACGCAGATCGCCAGCCTTACCAACTATGTGAACAATCCCTTTGCTTCGATCCTGACCACTGGCTCGATGGCCTCCTACTATGCCAACAGCTCCCTTACGGCATCGCAAGTTCAGGCCTATCAACTGGAGTTGCCCTATCCGCAATACACCAGCGTCACGAGCGACGTGCCACCCATTGCCAACTCGATCTACAACGCCCTGCAACTGACGATCGAAAAGCACTACTCCAACGGCTTGCAACTCTCCGCCAATTACACATGGTCCAAGTCCATTGACGATTCTTCCATGTACGACACCAACGTGGCATGGCTCGCGGGCACTACCGGTGGTCTCTGGGAACCTCAGGATCCCAACAAGCCTTGGCTCGACCGCAGCCTCTCAACCTTTGATGTACCGCAGATGCTCAAAATCAACTACACCTACGATCTGCCAATCGGCCACGGGCGCCCTTATCTTAACGACATGCCTCGTGTGCTCGAGCTCATCGTGGGCGGGTGGAAAACTGCCGGTGTCTGGACCTTCCAGAAGGGATTTCCACTTAACTTTGAAACTTACGGAGCCTCGATACCGACCTACGGACCCCAGCGCCCCAATCTGGTCTGCGCACCGAAGCGTACGGGCGGTGGCGACGGCAATTGGGTGTACAACTACTTCGCGAACCCCAACTGCTTCCAGACACCGGATGCCTACACCCTGGGCAATGCGGCTCGGGCCCTCAGCTCGATCCGGAGTCCGTTCTTCTTCACCACCAACCTGTCCATTTCTAAGGATTTTGGACTTGTGCCCAGCCACGAGAACGTGAAGCTGGAACTGCGCCTGGAGGCACAGAATGCCTTCAACCACCCGGTTTTTGGCACACCGGACACGACTGTGGGCGATGCGAACTTTGGAGTCATCAGCTACACAACGGTCGGGCCCCGGCAATGTCAATTGGCGCTGAAACTATCGTTCTAAGTCCAGCAGCCTTACCAGGCGTGGGCTGGAGAGGTTGAAACCAACAGAGTATGGATTGAGGTAGGTGGTCGAACTCACTGAGGTTCAGCGAGTTGGTTTGGAATTAGCAACTAAATTCCGGGGAAGCCGGATTACCGAAAAGGTTTATTTTAATAGCTGTCCGCCGGTTTGAAATTCCCAATCCGAGCTATTGCTTCGACTTCAATCGAAGATTAATTTCAATTGGGACCTTCGTGGGGACTTGCCTCGTTGCGCTATATTTGAGCCTCGAGTTCCATCAATGATCAAGATACTGATTGCAGATGACCACGCCATTGTCCGCGCTGGTCTGCGGAAACTCCTGGACCCGGACCGCGCTGTTACCGTGGTTGGCGAAGCCACCAACGGCGCCGAGTGTGTCGAGATGCTCGGCCGTCTCAAAACCTTCCATAAACCTGTAACGGAAGGTTTGCCGACCACTCGTCCGGAACCCGGACTCGCGGATAAGTCACTATTTGATGCGTTCCCATAGAAGCTTAAACGTCGCATTCTTTCGATCAATTACTCCTCCTTTCCCATCCTCGCGGGGGATAAGGAGAAGGCGATCATCGCCTTGAAATTCGAACCATCGGACATTATTGACGCCGCGCCAATTTGGCGGGCTTGCGTCTTCCAAGTGGTGAGTGACCGTTTGCGCCTTCAAATCCAGCGTGTATGTGCCGTAATACGAAATGTAATTATCGAAGGCAGCCACCTTCTCTTCGCCAGTACCGCCGGCGGGCCCGTTAACGAAGGGCTTGCGAATACCCTTAATGTCGATCTGGACAGCCATCCAGCCGGACCGATCGTAGATGATGAGGCCCGTAGGGTGATCATAAGCAAAGTGAAAAGTGGCGTCTGTGCCCTCTACCGAAACCAATCGCCAAGCTGCGATCAATTTTTGGGCGACCTTGTCCTGTTGCGACTCGGCGTGTATTCCGAACCACGCACCACTGAGGACGCAGAGACCGATTACGCATAAGGATAGAACGCGGTGCTTTGCCAGTTGGGGCTTCATCTTCAGTCTCCCTATCAATCTCAAGTAACTCCAAAGAAGACGCCGCGGCAAACCGGGATTTCAGCGCTGCCGCCTTAGGAGCTAAGGCGTACCGAGTCGTGAGATTGTACAGTATTGAAAAGCGCGGGATATGGATTGTGCATGGATGACGCTAGTGCTTAATCGGACGCGCGTTTTGGCGGGGCAGTGGAGCTGGTCTCTGCGCGCGTTCGATTAAGCCGTTAGCAGGGAGCCGCCCGTGGTTGCGGCGGACGCGGGCCCTAACTACGGCAGCGGTTGGCACAGGGTTCGTGGACGCTTTCCTCGTCTTCACTGGTTTTATCGTGACCTTACTCCGCTTCGAATTCTTCGTTGTCTTCTCGGACCGCATCGATTTCTTTGCCATTTCGTTCCCTCCATGGAACTCGCGAACCATACGCGTGTTTAGAGACAAGTAAAGCGAAAATAATGGGATGCTCCAGAATTGTGCGGAGCCGCACCCGGCACTCCACCAACAATTTATTGACTTCCCTTCCACCCCCTCTCTAACATCGCAGCGCGGAGTTGCGCTCCCAACCATGATCGGCAAAACCATCTCTCACTACTGCATCCTTGAAAGACTCGGCGGCGGTGGTATGGGCGTTGTTTATAAAGCAGAGGACACCAAGCTCCATCGCTTCGTTGCCCTGAAGTTCCTTCCTGACGGTTTTGCGACTGCGCTATCAGCACGCCTCGGAAATGCGTTCCGAACTGATGCGCCTGAAGCGCGATTCCGATTCCGGCCGGACCTCTTCATCCGCGAGCCGTGCCGCTAACGAACTCCCTGCGGAACCTTTCGCTCGTTCGGTTACGGCAGTTGCCCCGTCAACGAGGATTGCGCTGAGCCGATTCATGGTTTTGGGAGTTTGCGTCGCTCTACTCGCTTCAGCTTTTGCGGCGTATCACTTCTGGCCCCGCCCTAACACGCCGAGCGGCACCCTGAGCGTTAGGCGAATCAGCCAGTGGAACAAACCCATCAACAACGCGCGGCTCTCTCCCGATGGCCACGCCTTGGCATTCGATTCACCTGTTGGCGGCATTCCACAAATCTTCCTCATGCTCGCCTCCGGTGGCGAGCCCCTTCAACTCACGAATGACGAAGGCGACAAATTCGTGAATACCTTTTCCCCGGACGGCAAGGAGATCTATTACGGAAGGATGCTGGGTCGCGAGGAGGTTTGGGCGGTGCCTACGCTCGGTGGTACACCTCGACATGCGGCGTCTGCCGGCTACGTGGTTCCGTCGTTGGATGGCAGCTCCATTTTTTATGGCAAATATGGAAGCTCGGGAATCTATCGTTCCGAGAAGTCTGGACTGAACGAAGAATTGGTGTACGACTCCGAAAATACCGGCTTGGTCTTTAGGCCGCTTCTACTGTTTCCCGGCGGCGACGACCTCCTAGCTTATGCTACTCGCGATTTCTCGGCCACCGTCAGCTTTTACAAAATCAAATTGACCAGCCGCGCAGCCGTTGAATTGGGTGAAGTGTCCGGCAACCCCGTCGATGCGGTTTGGGCCGAACCGGGTAAAACCCTTCTCTTCAGCCGCAACATTAATGGTCTGACCAACATTTGGAGCTACAATCTGAACGATCGGAGGCTCACGCAGATTACCTTCGGAACTGGCCCTGACTACTCACCGATGGTGGATTTGTCCGGCAAGGGAATTTACTTTGTTAACGGCAGATCCTCTGGCTCCTTGACCGTATACCACGTCCAATCAAAGGAATCGACGGACATCGTGCCGGAGGAGGCCACGCAGCCATCCATTTCGCCGGATAACAAACGCGTCATGTATATTACGTCCCGCGGACACGATAGAAGCGAACTTTGGGTGGCAGATATCGACGGAGCCAACAAAGTGAAGGTCGCGGGCGGAGATACGCTTGGGACTGGTGCCTGGGCACCCGATAATCTTCATCTGTCCTTTAGCGAGGCGCCAGCCGCCGGAGGCGGCAATGAGTACCTGGTCGCAAGCGATGGCAGTGGTCTTCTGAAGATGCCTCAACTCGGCGGTATCCCCTACGATGCGGTGTGGAGTCCTGAACAGAAATCCGTTTTTGCAAGTGTGTTAGGAAAAGCGAATACCATTACCGTGTGGAGATTAAACGCCGACGGTTCGAGTCCAGAAATGCTCGTCGACAACTGCGGCTATGTTTCCGACGCTGACCCCAGCGGCCAGTACTTGCTCGGCGTCGAACGCTATGGAGAAAAGAACGGAATCTATCAAATCTCTGTTTCCGACCGGAGGTGTACCAAGCTGCTGCCAGACATTGCAACGGAATCCGCGCGCTTTGCTCGCGATGGCAAATCCTTCTTGTACGCCGTTGCCGCTCGCGGGGAGGTCACGATTTATCGCCAACCCTGGAAAGACGGGAAAACCATCGGAGCTCCCCAAATTGCATTGAAGATTCCATTCACGTTCCCCCTGGATTACGGCGGCAATGCTTACGATTTTTCCCGGGACCTCTCCACGCTGGTGTATGCGCGACCCGGCGGTCACGCCGACCTCTACCTTCTGAGTCAGAAATGACGGCCCTAATTCCGATGCGCTGTGGAATTTCTTCACCTGTAATTTCACCTGTAAGAGCTGCGGTTTAGCTGTACTTCCACGTACTTAGGCAGTCCTCCCACATCCTTCTAAGTTGATGATCTTTGAAGGACAAGTGAAAAGTAGTCGGAAAGAATCCAAGGAAATGAACCGAGCTGAGAAATGGGAGTGACGTTGGAATCTGAAATACAGCAAGACCGAAGCATGGCACTGGTATTGACGGACGAGACCAAGACCGATCCTCGGGCGTCACCGTTTCTTCAACGCCGCTGAAGGCATAGAGAACCAGCTTCACATGGCTCGAGATGCCCAGTTTGTCGAAAACAAGGAGCAGATAGTTCCGTACCGTGTGTTCGCTCAGGTTGAGCTGAATGGCAATCTCCTGATTCCTCATGCTGTGCGCGACCCGCCGCACGACATCTCGTTCGCGCGGCGTAAGACGGGCCATCCCACCTCCTTTGTTGCGTGACCCGAAGGGCCACAAATTTGCCGTTACTGAGGTCACCGATACACCCGCGAAAGGAGCATGGACCCGTTTACGAAACCAGACAGTTCGCATTCCAGTGCCCCGCATCAGCCGCTACCGCGTTCACTAGAACTCGGCAAATTTCTGCTGTGTCTTGGTCGGCCAGGAACCACGGTTTATTCGGGTTGACGCAGAAGCTGCTGTTCCGAGGCACAATCAGGCAGGAAGGGGCTCCGCCAGGCCGGTCAATATCGCTCTGTCCCACCGTCCCGTGTGCATGTTAGAAACCGCCGCCGATGTGCGCTGTTCACTTTTGCACAGTCATGCGGAACGCTTCATGCAAAGTCCGCGGCCCGGACTGGCCTCGATTTGGCTCAGCACCCGCGGCGCGCAATTCCTTGGAGGCTCTCCGAAGGGCTCAAGATGTGGATCGTGGTTGAAGAAGATGGGTGCGTACTCGCATCGAAGTGTCCCGTCAAAAGGCAGAAGATCGAGAGCTACTCCGCCTGCGGGCCTTGTTGCGGCACCGTCATCAGTGGGTATGCGTCATGCCGAAGCAGAATAAGCTCTGGTAGGCGGGAGAGCTATGTTTTCCTCAACGCCGCTGAAGGCGTAGAGGACCAGCTCTACGCGGCTCGAGATACCCAGCTTGTCGAAAATGCGAATCAGATAATTCCGAACCGTGTGTTCCGTCAGGTTTGGCCCGTCTATGCCGACTTCAAAAAAGAAGGCTTAATCGCCGATTACAAAATGTGGTTGAACGACACGACTGATCACCCGGGGAATTGGGACGTCGCTGTGGGAATCCTGTTCCCGAACCGTAGTAGTAAAAATCTAAATGCTTTCCCTGGTCTCGCTTATGGGACCCAGAGCATCATTTTTCCTCTCTCAGTTGTACGGAGGCTGTACTTAGAAATATCCGACCTCCCTATGTCTCAGGCTGAATGATTATAAGAGTTTGCGCATCGACTCTGACGATGTCTCCCATCTCACGGATGACACTCGGCTCTTCCCGCAGTTGGTAACTATTCTTCCCGAGACATCATTCCATGTAAGGGTCGCGCAGGGGGCTGACCCCTGTGAGAGCTTCGCGGGATACCCGCTGAATTTGATTCTCGAGCGCAGAGCGAAGCTCCAGCTCTTCGGGCGCGTACCTGAGTGCATCCGAATAAGCGCGCACGCAATCCTGGCGGGAGCCGCGCTTCAGATAGAGATTTCCCAGCTGAATATAAACGAAGTAGGCTGTCGGATCAATTTCCACGGAGCGGCGAAACGCTTTTTCCGCCTCCGCATCATCAGGTTTCTCGCCATAAATCTTGTTGATTCCGAGCCAGTAAGAATCAGAGGCCGCCTGGCCGGGCAAGTAAAAGTTGCCTCGAAAGATGAAGAGATTCCCCAGTCGCTTTACGGGAGTTGCTTCCCGCAAGGCGGCACTATCCCAAAAACTATTTCTAATAAAGTCGGCCGGGCCGGCAAAGATCGCGCCCGACCTATTCGGGAGCTCCATGAGCCCACGGTCCCGTTTCTCATCGCTACCAAGACAGTCGATGCCTCTTGCGGCCTTTTCCTCGTCCCAAACCCAATAGAGACAGACAGGCCGTAGACCATTTGGTTTCAGCTCCTGCCTGTAGTATTCCACGAGCTCTTTCGACCTTTGCAGAAGATCCACGCCTTCATCGCTAAAGTACTTGTAAGCATTCGCGGAGCCACCCACGAATTCATTGAAATACTCCCAGGGCCGCAGCTGCGGCAGCGCTGACGCGGCCGCTGCGACGAGACCGAGCGCCACGAAAGCCTTGAGTTGCGGAGGTGTGGAAGATAGCGCCGCCTCAAAGCCGACACCCGCAAAAACGGCGAGCAAAACAACGGCAGGTAAAGCGTGTCGGATTCCTGCGTAGGTCGCTCCTTGAGAAAGAACCAGCAGAAACAACACCACGACTGCAAACACGACTCCACAAGGAAGGAACCAGTCTGGCGGAATGCGACGAGTGAAAAAGAGAAACAACCCGAGCAGCACCAGTGCGATCAGGCCGATTGGCACTTTCACGGCAATCATTGCGGGGAAGAAATATTTGGGGCCCTTGAAGTGATATAGCCTGCCAAAAAACAACTTAGGACTCTCCCGGCCCTCCATTCCCGCACGGATGGTGTCTGCAAAACCCCAGAGATAGGCTCGGGGCACCACATGAGTCGCGGCCATTGTTGCTAACACGGCGTGATAACGGGGTGAAGCTACGTCGTTGATTTTTTGTACCAGCGGGCGGTTGAACGACTCCAGCCCAGAAGGAGACTCGGAATAGCGGAACAGATAGGAAGCCCATAGGACAACCACTGCTCCGCCTAGCACCATGCCAAGCTTTACAAATCTTGGCCATCGAGAGTCCTCTGGCGAGGAAAGCGGTTGAAGAATGGCAAGCGCGGTACCAATGAGGGCTACGCTCAAGAGCACCACGGGGGCAGAATGTTTGGCGGTCAGAGCAAGCCCGAGAAATGCCGAGCAAGCCGCAAGGTCGGTCCAGATCCATTCGCGAAAGGCTCTTGCGGCGAGAACGACGGCGGTTGTTGAGAGCAGCGCCACCGGTAGATCGGTCATAACGACGGGCAGGTGCGCCGCAACCGTCGGGTCAATAGCAAGGAACAGAAGTGTGCCGAGGGAAACGCCCGGATTGAATACACGTTCCAGCGCAAATGCCAGGGCAAGCAACAAAACGCCATTCAAGGCGTACATCGCTGCCCTCGCACGCCTCTGCACGGAATCAGGGTCGTTCTCCCTAAAAACTGTACGTTGTGTGAACTTCCGTTCACCCGGCTTATCGTTGAATCGCTGAAGGGAATCCAAACGAAATCCCGACGCCGCAATGATACTGCCCACCCAAAGTTTTACGAGTGGAGGATGCTCCGGATTGATTCGGAAATCGTGAAACTTCACGTAAGAGACGCCTGCTGTGATGTGATAGGCCTCGTCGATGGTAAAACCGTCGAGTCGCGTCGCGATTGCCGAACGCAAGATCGCCAGAGCAATCAGGAGCAACGCAAGCCACACAAAACCTTTTCGGCTCAGATTCAATCGCTTCACCAACCGCACTACAAACCCTCGATAGTTCACTATATTCCCCGTTGTTCACTGGTATAAGGCTTGCCTCTTGGTCCCAATCGACTTTTCATTCTCTTGCAACCAGCGTCCCTCCGGGACAATTTGCGCCTTCATGCGGATCGACTTCAGGCTTTGCAGCCCACTAGCAAGTTGGCCACATCACTCCATGCAAAGGCGTTTGTCGGTACTAACCCAACGGGCGAGTCGATAACTTCCGGGTTGCCCGTGATCCGCCCGCAATCGGCGAAATGCAAAAACCCGGGGAGGGGAATTCCCGGTCTACTCGATAGACTATCAGCCCGCGCCGTACCCGCCCCCGGTCCGCTGAGCATCGTTACCGCGCCGTACTATTCGAAACCGGATGGCGCCACAAATCCGCCCTGTACCCGTGCCAGCAGCTTCGCAAAGACAATTGGCGTGGCGTCTTCCCAATACGGTCCCATGATTTGCAGCCCGATCGGCAAGCCGCCCTCGCCTCGTCCGACCGGCGCTACCGTCGCCGGACATCCGGTCAGTGTCGCAGGTGCGATCCACCGCAACATATCGTTGTACGCGCGCGGCCCGTGTACCGTTGCGATCGTGCGCTTACTGTGCGGTTCGCTGTGGTCATGAACAAACGCGCTGGTAAATGCTACGGGCGATAGGAACACGTCGACCTCGTCGAAATAGCTCTGCCACTCCGCGCGATATCCCAGCCGCCGGAAGTTTTGCTGTTGCCAGTCGGCAAAGCTCGCCAGACCCGGCACTACTTTGCCGCTCGCTGCGGCCTCTTTCCGCTCCACCTCTTGCTGCTCTGCTGGCGCAACGCTGAACATGAACGCATTCAGATGAAAATTATAATTCTGGCATAGCTCATCAATCTTGAATCCTGCGGGCCAGCCGCTTTTCAGCTTGGCACCCGCTTTCTCAAGTTTCTGGATCGTATTCTCCAGCACTGCTTTGGTTTCCGAAGTCACTGGACAATAGGGATCGTCCAGCACGTAGCCGACCCGAAACTCCCGCAAGCTTTCGTGTCGCGCCGCGGGCAGTTCCCATTTCCACGCTTTCGCGGAGTAGTCCGCAGGACCGCCCAGAAAACGCAATGCTGCCAGCAAATCCTCCGCGCTTCGCGCCAGCGGACCGCCTACTGCCAGCAGAGTCGAGAAACCCGGAGCTTGGCGCTGCCCGCCCGGGAAGTGTCCCTGCATGTCTATCAGATCCAGAGTCGGCTTGTGCCCGTAGACGCCGCAGAAATGCGCTGGCACGCGAATCGATCCCCCGATGTCGCTGCCCACGCTCAAGTAGCCGAGGCCTGCAGCCAGAGCTGCAGCGGTCCCGCCGGAGGATCCTCCCGGCGACCGCTTCACATCCCACGGATTGTTTGTTGTGCCGTAAATCTGGTTGTAGCTTTGCCAATCGTCCAGCCCGAGCGGAACATTCGTCGCCCCAATCAGCACCGCGCCCGCGCCCCGGAACCGCGCCACAACCTCCGAATCGCTTGACGCCCTGGAGTCTTTCAACGCCGGAATTCCCCAGGTACAAGGATGCCCCGTCACTGCAAAACTTTCCTTTACGTGAACCGGCACGCCGTGAAGGACGCGGAGCGATTTCCCGCTTGCCTGCGTTTCATCCGCTCGCTTCGCCTGTGCGAACGCGTCTTCACGAAGTTGATATGCAAACGCATTCAGTTTCGGATTGTATTTGTCGATCCGCGCGAAGGTTTGTTGCGTCAGCTCGAACGAGGAAATGTGCTTTTTGCGAATCGCCTCAGCAGCTTCCAGCGCCGACGCGAATTCCAGCCGTCCGGCCGGACTGGCGGTCGGACCAATAACATTCGCGTTGGCGCTACCCGCTTCGACATCGGATACGCCGTTTTCGGCAAAAACTGGAAGACCCGCCGCCAAACCCAGAGATACAGTGCTGACAAAATCTCGTCGATTCATGTGTGGTCCTTTCATGTGTGAATGATAAGGCAGACGATCCCGCCCGGTTCAAAGTCATAGGTTGTGGACCACTTGCCCGCGAGCGCCTTTTCCAAGCTCTGCATCTCGGCCGGAGGTTGCGGAGCATTGCTGAGAGACTGGTCGAGTGCTTTTTCAAAGCAGGCCACCCACATGGTCAGAAGGCCGACCCAGATTAGCCCGATCCTGAGCATCGTCTTCATAGAAACTTCCTTTTCAAAATGTTCCTTCTGGAATCTCCCGGTTAGTCCACCCCGACAAGGCCACGGACAGCCTGAAACAATTTCGCCGAGCTGTAGCCGACGCCATTGCGGAAGACAATATTGACACTACGAATGTCGGAGACATTTTTTGAGGGATCGCCGGTTACGACGACTAGATCCGCTTGCTTTCCTTTCGCGATGGTGCCGATACGGTCATTTTGTCCGAGGTATTCCGCGCCGTTGGCCGTTGCGATGTGAATCGCTTCCACAGGAGTAAAACCTGCTTTGACGAGCAACTCAATTTCGCGCTGATCGGCATAGCCCGCGACCGTACCGCCGTCACCGGTAGGATCGGAGCCCGCGAGGAGAAGGCCTCCCGCAGCGACGAAGTCGCGCTCGAACTGCATTTCCTTGCCCATAAGGTGATGCATGACGATTCTCGGCAGGACGACCTTTCTTATGATTCGGTAGATTAGCGCGCTCTTAAAGCAAAGCGCGCGCATCTCGCGATCCTCGAGGGCAGACATGGGCTGGAGGTTGTCGGTCGCATCCTCAAATACGGCCATGGTCGAGGTGATTGCCACGTGGCGCTCTACGAGGTGATGGATTAATCGCTGCACTTCCGGGCTTTCCACGTCAACGCGTGCGTCGAAGTCTTTTTCGGCGGCTCTGTCTGGAGGGCAAACGCCCGGTTGTTTCCCCGGGAAAAATTCCGTGTCAACTCCAAGTCCGTGCTCAAGACCGTCAATTCCCATGTCGGCCGCCTCTGTGAATCCCACCGAGCACAGGTGCCCTGTAATTTTCAGACCCTTGCTGTGCGCTTCGTCGATGGCGGCTTTGAGTTCTTCCGGCGTGAGATGTATATAGGCTTTGAAGGAAGTCATGCCCTCGGCGGCGCCATGGTCAACGGCGCGACGGACTTCGTCCGGGCTGGCGAGGGCGTGCATTTGCGAAAAAGTGAGCGGGTTGGATTCCAGATATGGCGCGGTGAGAAACATGTCTGGCCCGGGGTGTTGGCCGGAATCGATGGCGCGCTTGATGGCAAGGTCGGCCTGTGCATCGATACTCCCGGCAGTGCGGAGAGTGGTTACGCCCGCTGCCAGATACAACAGCGGAAACGAAACAGGCTGCTCTACCAAGAGAATCTTGCTTGGCTTGCTGTCGGGTGAAATAGTAAAAAGATGCTCGTGAAGCATCACGAGGCCGGGGAATACGGTTTTGCCAGAAAGATCGAGAACGCGCGCGCCCGGAGGCACGGAGACCGATGACGACGGGCCGAGATCGGCGATCTTTCCGTTGTCGAGTATTACCGCTTGGTTTTCTAGCGCTGGTGATCCTGTGCCGTCTATCATCCGTGCATGGATCAGCGCAATCACCGGCGCGTTCTCGACAATGAAGGCCGATGGCGGTCGCTGAGCGGCTCTCAAGTGGTAGGCGCGCGATATGCGCGTTCCCGCCCATACCAGCACAAGGACTAAAATCACGAAAAGACTAGCGCGGAAAACCCACTTCCAAAATGAACGAAACGCACTCATCGGCCGCCCCTCCTTGTGGTGATGCAACTCTCAGTTTCATCTTCACTCACCATCGATATGTAGAACTCAGTGGAGCATTTTATTCGAGCGATTGAACTGCTAACGAACGGTCAACAATTTGGAGTCGTAGACAACGTAGCCACCGACCATTGTCAGAATGGATTCGGTTTTCGGCAGATCCTGTGGCGACACCTGGAAAATGTCTTGCGAGAGCACGGCGAGATCAGCGAGTTTGCCGGGCTCCAGGCTCCCTTTCTCTTTTTCAGCAAACTCGGCGTAGGCCGCAGTCAGCGTGTAGGCCACCACCGCTTGCTCGCGTGTTATCGCTTCTGATGGACGGTCTCCATGGATTGTCGCGAACATAATATTCAAAAACGGATTTGTGGGGCCGTCCGACCCAAGCGCCACGGGGATTCCCGCAGCCAGTAGCGATCTTAGCGGTTGGGCTTTGCTAAATGCGGCACCTCCAGAGCTGGCAACGCTGGATAAACCCATCAGGTGCGAGGGGTTTTGCACTACTACAATTCCGTACTCCTTCACCCTGCCCACAAGGTCCGGAAACAGGCTGTCACCGTGCTCAAATCTCACGCGCCGGCCCGCCCAGACGCTTTTTCCACCTGTCGCATCCATCGCGTCAAGGACTGCCTTCGCGGCACGATAACCCGAAACATGCAGGATGAGCTGATCGTTGTCTTTAAGTGATTCCTTCAACATGGCCGCGATCTCTTTTTCCGGGAACGTCAGCGGCAAGTCCCCGAAAATATCATCGAAGGGCGGAGAAGTTGGCATTTTGATTGCCTCGCGCGGAGTAAACGTTCCTTCGATCGGCACTCCATCCGTCATCCACTTCGTTCCACTCACCGTGATCAACCCATTGGGATTCCGTGGCACTCCCTTACCTTCTTCAATGTCCCTTCCTGCGGCTGTCGTTCCCGGCATCCGAATTACGCGGATCCTAATACGTGTGGGAACTTCTTCAAGTAACGCCACGGCACGCGCGGGAGGAATTCCATTCGACATATCTTGAATTGAAGTGATCCCGAATCTCTCCGCGTCGTCGAGCGTAGACCGGAGTTGAGCGACCGCATCTTTTTCCGGCACCGCATTCTCGACGGTTCGATCCATGTCTATGCCGGCGTACTCCCGCACCACGCCAGTTAGCCTACCCCTCGCATCGCGCTCAAAGCGTCCTCCCACGGGATCCGCTTGATTGTCCGCAATACCAAAAAACCTGAGCCCAGCGCTGTTTAGAATGAATCCATGGCCGGTTAAGGTAACCAAAAGGACCGGATTCTCGGGTGCTACCTTGTCGAGCGAATTCCTATTGACGGAAACATCTTGAAAGATCGCGGACCCGATTGTGACCACAATCAATGACTTGTTGGGAGATTTACCTGACGTCGCGGCTATGGCATCTCTGACCTCATCCCATTTGGGGTTCATTGTTTTCAGGTGCACTTCCACTTCATTTACTGGCTGGAGCTCCAGGTGATTGTGCGCGTCGTTTATGCCGGGGATTACCGTGCGGCCGGCAAGATCAATTTGTTTTGTCTGCGGGCCAGCGAGAGATTTTATTTTTACAGAATCGCCGATACCGATGATCCGCTCGCCGCGTATGGCCAGTGCTTCGACGTATGGCTGGCCAGAATTGCTGGTAAATATTTTGCCGTTGAACAAGATCAGCTCCGGTGCAGATTGCTGGCCATGACCGGCGGAGCACAAGAACAGCAACGCGAAAATTGTGAGCCATTCTCAGTGTTGCCGTCGGCAAGCTCCGCGAAGCACTTGGCGATGATGCGGAGAACCCCCGATTCGTCGAAACCGTACCGCGCAGGGGGTATCGCTTCCTCGCTCCGATCGAATGCGTGCTTCAAGAACCCCTGGTGGCGGATACGCCGATTCCATCGCCAAATTCGGTTCCGGCCATTCTGGCACTTCCTGCCCCGCCCAACAAAGTTTCAACTATCAGAATCAAGCAGGCAGTTTTAATCTTTGCCGTCGCGATTTTGCTTGTTGGTGCAATTGTGTTCCGTTCTTTTCGGAGGCAGTCTGCATCCACCGCCGAAGCAAAGAGTTCGGCGGGTAGCCCACAGATACGTAGATCGGTCGCCGTTCTGGGTTTTCGCAATCTACCCGGTCGCCAGGATGAGGACTGGCTATCGCAAGCTTTTACCGAAATGGTTAGCACGGAATTGGCGGCGGGGGGCGGCTTGCGCGTCGTGCCAGATGAGGACGTGGCACGCGTCAAGCGCGAATTTCCAATTGGCAATGGAGAAACGCTGGCAAGATCCACGCTGGAACGTTTGCGGACAAACCCGGGTGCCGACGTCATCGTGGTTGGATCGTATACCACCGTGCCAAGTGAGACGGGAGATCGCATCCGCCTGGATATTCGGCTGCAAGATACAGCTAATGGGGAGACCATCTCCGAAGATGCGGTCACCGGGAGCAAAGCTGATCTGTTTGAACTGGCGACTCGTGCCGGAACTCACCTTCGTGAAAGCCTTGGCATGGGCCTGCTCTCACCCGACAGTGGAGATGCGGTTCAGGCGTCGCTGCCTGCCAATCAAACGGCAATTCGATTCTACTCAGAAGGGAAAGCAAAATTGTGGGACTTCGATTTCATCGGCGCGAGAGACCTGCTAATAAAGGCAGTCGCTGCGGATCCCAACTATCCGCTGGCGCACGCCGCCCTTTCCGATGCCTTGGGGCATTTGGGATACGGATTGAAAGCTACGGCAGAAGCCAAGCGAGCTCTGGACCTCTCGGGTCACCTGCCGCAAAGCGAGAAATTGCTGATCGAAGCGTCTTATTGGGAATTATCGGGCAATATGCCGAAGGCAGTGGAGGTTTATCGATCGCTTTTTCAACTACACCCGGACAGCCTCGAATATGGACTATACCTCGCCACTGCTCAGTACCAGGTGCAGCCCGAAAAAGCACTCGCCACTCTGAAAATATTGCGTCAACTTCCTGCGCCTTCCGGGGACGATCCGCGGATCGATCTGTTGGAGGCGTCGGCACAAGTTACCCAGAATGTTGCGGCGGGGCAAGCCGCTGCGAAGCGGGCGGTCGCGAAAGGAACCGCGCTGGGTTCGCATCTAATGGTGGCGCGGGCCTATGGGATTCTCTGTCAGCAGGGTGTTGCTCTTGGCGTTTCGACGGAAGAGACGATCAGTGATTGCGAGAAGGCCATAGAGAGCTTTGCCGCCGCGGGCGACAAGTATAATGAAGCCAGAATACTAAATGATCTGGCTGGCACGTATTACCAGCAGGGTGATCTTCACAAGGCGGAATCCATGTGGCGCGAAGCGGCGAGGGAGTTTCGCCACAATGGAGTAGTCGAAGGGCTAGCGGCAACTTCGAACAATATAGGAGATGTTTATCTTAAGCAGGGCCTGCTACGTGAAGCGAAGCGGATGCTTGAGGATTCGATTCCCAACTATCAGGCCGCTGGGGACAAGAGCGGAGTCGCCCTGGTGCTCAGCGACATCGCAGAGCTATCAAGAATGCAAGGAAATCTGGACAGCGCAGAGACGACCTATCAGCAAGCCAAAGCGGCAGCGAATGAGGTCGACGATAAGAACGCACTGGCATACGTGCAGTCCGGACTGGGTGATGTCTTAATGGATCGCGGCGATCTTGCGGCCGCCAGGAAGTCCTACGAAGAATCGCTGGCCATTGCGGTACAGATGGGTGAGAAACAAGTTGAAGCGCAAGTTCAGGTTGCGTTAGCCGTACTATCGATTGAGGAAGGACACTCAGCCGATGCCGAGAATGCACTGCGCAAATGGAAAGAACAGTTTCATCAAGAAAAACAAACCGACGATGAACTAACAGCGTATATCGGGCTGATCCAGACACTCCTCGCGCAAAACAAAGTTGCAGAAGCAAAGCTCGAGCGTGAGCACGCCGAGCCACTTGCGGCAAGGAGCCAGAATTTTCTCGCCCGACTTCAGTTTGACCTGGCATCCACACGTGCGTCTTTGGCGTCAGGCGATGCGAAGACCGCTCGCCCAAAGTTGGACGCAACGCTGAAACAGGCGCGCGAACATGGTTATGTGGGTATGGAATTTGATTGTCGGCTGGCAATTGCTGAATGGGAGAGGAAATCGGGCAAAGCGGCGGAGGCACAAGCACAATTGACCGCCCTCGAACGGGATGCTGACGCCAAAGGATTCGGGTTGATCGCTCGTAAGGCTTCGGCTGACCGAAACTGATCTCGGGCTAGTTTCAACCGAGACTTGCATGGCAACTGGGCTGCCGTTAACACGCACACGCCAGCTGCCCCTGTCCCACCGCTCCTAAACAGCTAAATTTGGCACTCAGCATTGTGCCGGATCGAAATCCCCTTGACCCCGACAGCGACTGCGGCCGAGAAGTTCGTGGCATGGACATGTCTGAGCCGGAAGAACTCACCTAGTGTCCTTACCACGATGAGGAATTGAGCCGTGATTCCTATCTGAGCCCAGCGTTCTCTAGTCATGCAGGTATTCTAGCTGGGCAGGCAACGCTTGGCGACAAATCCCGACTTCGGCGCTCGGTTCCGATAAACGCGGTACTGGCAGGATCCGTTTCCGTTAAACGATAGCCTGCTTTTCTCTCGGACACACGAAGAGATAGCCGACACCTTGGCATTGCGGACAGTTTTTATTGCGATAATATCCGGTCGCTTCACAGTATGAGCAATCTTCCCAATCGCTACGGTTGAGGGCATTTGCGTTAGTGCCGCCGCACCGTTCTCCGGCGATAGTCTTACTACAGCGGCGATCTGCCACTCTACGGTTGTAACCCGCGCCACCACATTGGGTGCAATGCGTAACGGGGAGTTCTCTCTTCAACATGTGGCTATCATACGTCCGCGTATAGGCATTAACCAGTGCCGAACAAAGCTGCCGAGAAAATCTCATTTCTTTCTGAGCTGCTGAGCTGCGTTATCGCTTTTAATTGCGAAAGCAATACTCAACTCCTTCCATGAGAAGGCCGGTTGATGTCAAGGCACTTTCGCTTTCTTCTTTCCGTGAGTCTGTCCCCATTCAAAAATGCCCCAGGCCAATTCCAAGGGTCGGTGTGGTTCAGGGGCGAACCGGGGGGGCACCGAGCCATTGAGCTGGGGCGACCTGGATTGTTATTAGCAGTTCCAGGGATTGTTCGTGCTATGTAGATGTTCCTTCAACTTCTGCCAACTGCCGTGGCCGTGCTCTCGGGTGATGACGTACTGAACGTCGTCCAGTCTTGGTTGAGCCAAGCCAGCCAATTTGTCGATGGAATGATAGCGTCTAAGTGCGGCGGCGTCCCGCCGATGTAGGGCATGAAGCAACTGTCTTGCTTCTTTTTTGAGGTCGTCCAGATTTGGGCGGGAGGACATTGCGCTACACATTTATGCCACCTCCCAAATCGGGAATAAACAACCCTGACACCAAGACAGATACCGCCAAGTGTTGGTTTGGGATGTGACGAACATCGCAGAAAGAACAAACACGTCGCTTTTTCGCGGAAACCAAAAAGAGGAAAAGTCATCCGGTTCGTCAGAACCATGTGCGCGATTTATATTGCTGGTATTCGTCACCGAATCTGGCCTGAAGGATTTGTTCTTCCCGGCGTGCTCGATAAATCTGCAACGGAATGAGTACGACAAAGAGCCATAGAGCGCGCGGCTGGTCGATGTAAAGAGAGACCCCCGTGAACACCAAACCTCCGAATAGGTAGATGGGGTTGCGAATGCGAGAATAGAGACCGTGGGTTACGAGGGTCTGAGCCTTCGGGCGGACTGAGAAGGAGCTACCTAGTTCGAGCCGGGCGAGAACCAGAAGCGCCAACGATGGGAGCCCAATCACCACGCCAGCAATTCGCGTAGGAGTCCACGGCTGACTGCCGTAGTGTATTCCCAGGAAACTTAATCCCAGTAGAGCGATGAGGAGTGTGAGGATGTTCACTTTCATTTTCCAAAGTCCATTGACGAAATCGAATCGGGATGATGATACGCCGTCCAGTCCGTTCAGGGACACAGTCTCTTGTGCTCAGCGCCTAATTAACCGGTAACTTGGGTGGCCTTTGCTGTGCTTGCGGATATAAGAAGCCCGCTTAAACACTGACCAACCCGGAGTTCCTCGTTACAATAAAATAAGCAGTAAAAATCAACATGGAGACGAAATGAACAGTTACAGCGTGAAGATTCGATACGAAGACCGCCAGAAAGGTTCCGAGGGGATAACGGTGAAGGTGGATGCGACCACCATTGCAGGAGCGATTGCGAAAGCCGCACGCGAGTTCATCAATGGGCTGGACCGCAAGCAACGCTCTGATGCCAATAAGGGATTGCAGATAGAAGCTGCGCGAGTTGCGACCGTGGAAACCGAAGCGCCAGAAAACGCGAAGGGTGCGACAGTAGAGACCGGAGGCGCATAAAATCGCATTGTCGTGTAGACTCAGCCCTGCGCAACGCAATTCCGACAGTCTTTAGCCAGGAGGCGCGGGCTTGCCGTACTGTGTTGGTTCAGCCTGAAATGGAGAGGTGGCGTTTTCCGTTAGCGAGTATCCCGCCCTTCGGGCGGGGATTTTCAAGGCATCGATCTATCACCTTCCGCGACTGGGCGATCCTTGAACTCGCGACGGGAAGACTGCAGCCTGTGGCGTTATAAAGCAGACCGACAGGGACAGAGTCGGCCAGGTATTGAACGTTGAGCCTTAATATTTCCGTTCACGCGGACGCGGAGAATGTTTTCGAGTTCTCTGAAGTGACGTTCCCCTCAGTCCCGCTGAAGGCATAAAGCACCAGTTCCACGCGACTGGAGATTCCCAGCTTGTCGAAAATGCGGAGCAGGTAGTTGCGTACCGTGTGTTCGCTCAGGTTGAGTTGGTCGGCAATCTCCTGGTTCCTTGTGCCAGCGACGACCAGGCTGCGACATCTCTTTGGTCCGGCGTGAGCCGATCTGTTTACTTGACAGGGACCGGAGCCGGGGAGCACTATTCGCCCGATTCTCGATTCCGTCGCGAAGAGTAGAGAGAAGAGTCGAGAAAGGAAGGGACATTCCATGCCTTCTATCGCGGGAACTTTTTCGGGGAAAATCACGAAGCACTCTGCAATGCCCCTGGCTGATCAACCTAACCACGAGATCAGCATTGCTGAGGTCAGCGGCACGCAGAAATCAGACGATCCGCGGTGGAACGATTCGAAAATCACCTACTGGGGTGTAACCGACTTACACGAGGGCAAAGGCTCGCAGCACGGCTACTACAATAACGTCCACGCTGATAAGGGCCGGGACTGGGGAACGTTGGAGGGCAAAGCCACTGTCGTAGGCGGTGGGATTGTCGTTGAAGGTGCCTACAAATTCGTTGGCGGCGATGGCGAGTACCGCGGCGCCACCGGCAGTGGCAAATTCCGGACGGTGATGAAATCGGAGAGTGAGATCGAATGCACCTGGGAAGGGAAGTACACGCTCGCCAAGACGCAGTCACGCTGACCAACGAGAAAACTACTCTACTAAGGTTGCACTTAGTCGGGTTGTGATCTGTCCGGGATTCCGTTGCCACTGGCTCGCAAGGGGAAGAAAGATTCTGCCAACCTGGTGGCTTGCCGAGCCGCCAACTTCCAGCCCAAGGTTTCTCATCTGTCAGGAGCTTCCTCTCTGGGAGTGCTGGACTTGAAACTGGCTAGCTCGTATGTCTCCCACGCCTCCTCCGGCAGCACTCGTAGCTGCGTGCCTATGTATACGCGCACTGCCGCGACCACACATTCCTCGCTGCAGAAGTAGCAGCGCCGCGCATGATGGCTGTCGAACCGAAAACCCTCGCTGATTTCAATTTCCATGCCACGCCATGAGACAGTCCACCAAAAGGAAGGCTCAGTGTATTCATTGCTGCAGTGGTCGCAAGCGGATACCTCAAGGACACGAGTGGTTTCTGTTCCGGAGTCACTAAATAGTGTGTACTCACGCTTTTGTTTGTACTCGATTGGCTCCAGTAGGCGCCGGATATTTGTCATGTAAGTCCGCAACTCGGCCACTATGCAGTCCTCGCCGTGAAGCCACTTGTCCTCTGGTTTTTCCTTCTGCTGTGGATATGCACACAGCTTGAGTGGAGCAAGTCCGGACTGATAAGCAGTCCACCAACGCGTTGACTCGGGATATTCCTTTCGGCAGAGGTCGCAAAACCGTACAGTTGGTGGTACATACCTGCGCTCCTTACGGAATATGCTGGTGACATCGGTCAATTGCTTTTTCAGCAACCCGGCTAGCTCTTCGAGAACATTAACTTTTGCTTCCACACGGTGCAACGCCTTGGCGGCGGCGTATAGGAATCCCACGATTACAAAAAGCAAGACGCTAATCACGCCAATCGTTATTTCCATTTGCCATGACATCGGCTCGCAGCTCCATCGCCCCAACCTTTGCGAATAGGTGTGGTTCGATTCTATGCTTGGCGGGGCGGTCCGGGCTAGTGACGCCGGAAATCATCAAGGAAAGATGGCCAGTCGAGCGGCAATCCACACTGCTCGAAGAATTGCGGTGGGAGCCGTTAATCTTCCGTTAAGAAGCGAGAGAGACAGGCTGTTCGTGGCTGGTTCCTGAGCCGGGTGGGTCCTACCAGATGCCCGTCAGCGCATCGGAGCCAGAGGACCATTGAAGAACTCCTGAATGCCACGAGATTAAAGCCTGCCAGTCCAATCAGCAGGTGGAAAGGCAAGGTGCCAGAAACCCGGCGCGGGCTGCGTGAATTCCACGGCAACCTTGGGGGGCCCGGTCAGTTCCTTCTTCACGGAGACCACGCGGCACTCTTGTTGTTCACCGCTTTCCGTATTCTGCATAAAAAGCTTCTGCCTTGGGACAACCATGTCTGTTAAGGCCATTAGCGCTCCATGCGCGTTGACTACCAGTGTTTGGGTACTTTCATAGAACTGCCGCCCTTCTGTTTGAGGCCTGTAAACGACAACTGGAACGTGCAAATCAATCCGCTGGCTGCGCCGGTGTTTCAACCATCGTCTTATAGTGGGATTTTGGTCGTGCATACAAAAACAGGATAAGTTGCTATTTTCCTGCCCGAGAACAAATGTCGATGACGGTTTCCAACTGAGCACAGGATACGCGGACCGCAGACGAGTCGATGATTCTCAAATGAAAAATTGAAACCCGTCAAACGCCGCTTATGGCGAATGGGATACGCCACCACGTAGACACGGTATTGGTCGAACGGAGCCTCTCAGGTAGATTGTTGTGGGAGGATTTCATGAACATTCTCGCAGCGATTACTCGGGAAGAGAAGAAGGTCAAAAAGCAGCTGGCTAAGTTACAACGTGATTTGATTGGCCTGCAGTCTGCAGCGAAGGCTCTGGGTAAATCGGCAAACCGGGATTTCACAACTGCCAAGAAGCGCGTGTTGTCTGCCGCAGCGAGAGCAAAAATTTCAAAAGCGACCAAGAAGCGCTGGGCGAAGCTCAGAGCGCAAGCAAAGAAAGCTGTCGCCTAATCGTCAGTGAGCAGGGAGCGTCCGAAGCGCTACCCTTTTCAGACATACTTATCGCAGGGACAGGGGACTGTCTTCGCCGGATGTTTCTTTTCCAAAGGGTTCCGACAAACCGGACAGTTTTTCTGCCACATATTGCACGATTACACTTCAAAACCTGCCCTCACTTATTACATAAATGAACACGTGTGACCAATTTTCGTGAATCTCATCCGAGTCGGTCCTTCAGAATACAGACAGGGAAGAAAAGAGCGGGTTGGGAAGCTCGCACACGGCCCCTTACGAGACCGTTGTCCCCGCGCGGGCCCCCAACCCACTGTGCCTCATCCTAAAGAGGTTGATGGCAGTCCCCCAATAGGCCAATAGCCACATCTAGGAAGGTACCGGTGGCTTAGTACGGATGTGCTAGGGGGTGGGTCCGTCTGAGTCTCATCCTCTACAAACTAAAAATGAAGACCTTCGTAATTGGCTTGCGCCTTCGTCCTGGGTCGCAACTACAGCATGGGGCATTCGCCACGCCTGCTTTCTACCCCCGTATTGGCACGTTTCGTTGAACAGGTCTTAGCTCTAGAATTGAGTTCACTGACGGACCCGCTTGTTGTTCCACTTGGTAAGTGCGTCGATCCTGTGTTGCGAAGCCTACTGACAGAATGCTCAACCGACCAGTCGGAGGCAGTTCAGTTTTGAACACTGCCGGAAGTGGTCGCATAACGCCCCTATCCAACACACCGAGTTCGGCATCCTTCCAGAGCGTGAGGAAATCCTGATTCAAGCAACTCAGCTCCCGACAGTTCCGGAACCGAATCCCTACGGTACTCAGCACTTCCACGACAGTCCCACGTGTTAGGATGGATAATCTTTTCCGGCTGCACTGTCGCCATCATAGCGCTCCCCTTCGGTAGCAGACTCAATCTGGAATCAGCTTGTCGGCAGCTTCCTGGCTTCCCTGTGCGTACTCCAACAACAACGAACATGCTCGGGACACAAAAAAAGGCAGCCCGATTCGAGCTGCCTTCATTCTAGCGATGGGTATTCCTTTGCGTTACGGCTTGTAGTTGCTATACCGGACCTGTCTTATCGCACCGAGTGTGCCGCAGTCCATATTGATGGCAAAAATAGCCGCAGAACCAGGAGAGCAACCGGGAGTTTACCGGTTGAATATTGCCGATGGCAAATGGACTCTGGTTGCCCTGTTTAGTGGGTTGAGCGTCAGTTCGAGTCCCTTCGAGAACTTTCTCTCGATTACATCCGACGGGCGACCCGCTATGATGAGCGACACCAGCGTCGTGCAAATCTATTCACTGCGGTGGAATCCGCAATAGCTTCTCGCTACTCTTCTCGGCTCAGCGCGAGCGGATTCGTTTACCAGACAATAATCGCCGTTTTCTCTTGGAACTTGGCTTCTGCTTCATGACCAGTGGCCTACGTGCCACCGATCAATGATCTGAGAGTGCAGCAACTATAAGGTCAGAGTCGCACGTGATCCAGGAGCAATCCTGACAGACCGCGGGTACGACATGACGGCAAGACGGCAAGTAGTTGGCAACTATATGAGCGATACTGTTCCACAGTGCGCAGGAGTAGACTCGGCTCTGTACACCCTGCCTTAGACGCTGTTCCCTTTTCGGAAGAGAGGTCGGTCGGCATGGCCAACCCAACTCGCGCCAAGCTGATCTTCAAACTCATCGCCGCCGTCACCGCGCGGACCACCGTCTTGGGAGCACTGCTGTTTTTTTCCGCGGGAACACTGGCGTGGTGGCGGGGGTGGATTTTCCTCGCCGTGATGTTCGCCGCGACAGCGACCATGATGCTCGGCGTGAACCAGGACTTGGTCGCCGAACGCCTCAAGGGGCCGTTCCAAGAAGGGTCGCGGGCCGACAAGATCCTGGCCGTCGCGTTGATCCCGGCGATTGCCGGGCAGTTCGTCTTTATTGGGTTGGATGTGTCTCGGCTGCACTTGCTGGGGAGACCGAACGTGATAGTTTCGTCGTTGGGCCTCGCCCTGTGCATCGCGGGATTCTGGATCATGCATGTCGGCATGCGCGAGAACGCCTTCGCCACGGCGGTCGTCAGGTACCAAGAGGAGCGCGGGCAGGTGGTCGTGGACACCGGTCCCTACCACGTCGTGCGGCATCCGATGTACTCCGGCGGGGTCCTCGTTTTCGTCGGCATGCCCCTGTGGCTGCAGTCCTTCGCCGGCGCGTTGCTGGCGATCGTTTTGATCGGACTGTTCGTGCTGCGCATCTTCATCGAGGAAGGCCTTCTCCGGCGCGAACTTCCCGGATACGCGGCGTACGCGGAACGCGTACGGTACCGCTTGATCCCGTTTCTCTGGTAGTTTTAGCGTGTCACTTGGTCGCGTCACGCCCAACGCACCGAAGTGCCACGACCGCTTGCTCCCTGGTCGTCGGCAACCCTTCCACAACCAGCTCAGCCACATCACGGGTCGTCCCAGGCGTGCTGCAATTTCGAATCAACGAAGATTTTGACTTGCGGCCGAGGAAACCGACAAGTGCACTATACTGGAGTTCGACGTGGCTGACCCCGCGACGCTGGTAGCAACGAACACAACATTGTCTCCGACACCCGACGCTGTTCCCTCCGGCACCGTCAAATTCACCTGGACGATTCCGGTTTCCCCCGCTCCTAATGTCAGCTGCGTCGGTTCTACCTTGCCCACGAACTGATGCGCGTCCATTACTGTGATTTTGAATGTGCGTGGGACGCCGAGGTTTCGCACTGTGAACGCGACCTGTTTGGTGTCCCCGGGAGACAACTCGTCGAAGTCCAGCCGTGAGGAGACCTCCACGCTCTCCGCGTGAAATAAATTCGAAAAGAATCTCTGGTATTGTCTGCCATTGGAGTCGTTTCCTTTCACCGCAACGCGGAATGGCTGGGCCGGAAGGTCGACGCTTCCGACGAACTCAAGAGAGTCACGGTCGGAATTCACTGCGTGCATTTGCACCTTTTGAATGGTCTGGCCCTCTTCCGTAACGAGACAGAATTCGTTGGTCCCCTTTGCGCTGGCAGAGAGTGAGACGTCCAGCATGGCCGGCGTTCCTGTGACGGGCTCTCCCTGTATCGGGAACAGTCCTTCGTGACCTGGACGCCCTCCTCTCTTCACAAATTCGGCGCTGACCAAGAAAATATCACTCTGCGCCTGCGCCTCCAGCCAGTACCTACCTGTGCCCGTAATCTCTGCGCGCCACTCTCCCGCTTCTGGCGAACTCACGGTGACAATGCGGCCGCAATTCCATTCCGTGACCTCAGTGCTTGCCGTAGCCTCGGTAATTGCTCCCCCGGAAGGCTGCGCGAGCTTGAGTGCGATGCCCTTTGTATCTATCGAAAACGTGAATGTAATTCTCTGGGTCGCTGAGTCCACGGGAATTTTGACGATTTTTGGTTGGCCGTTGAGCGTTCCGGTCGCCCACAATACGGTTGACACGTTGTTTCTCGTTGATTCGCGCACCCGGTGAAAGGCTTTGGTTGCTTCAGAGCGTTCGAAAAACAGCGGTATGCCACCTGTTTCGTTTGCCGCGCGGATGTAAGCAGGATCTGCCGGACCACAGGCGTCAGGGCCAAAGGGCCTCGATCGATTTGTCGAGGGCTGCGTCTGCCCGAACCCTAACGAGGAAGCCATACAAACAAGACCTGCACTCAGTAGTGCTCGCGGCCATGCACGGGAAATCCTGAAGTTCATGGCTCAATCTTAGAGCCGCACTTTCCAGGAAACATTCTTTTCTTGGGTCCAGGGATCCCAAAGTGCATATAGGCGGGGGCAATAAATTCGAGATGCAAACCACTCGACTCTACATCGTTCGGACTCTGATATCTTGGTGATATCTAGGAGGTGGACACTTGGAAGATCAAGTGCTGTCCATGCTCCGCGGCCAGATTGCTATCATCATTGCAGGAGCGGTTTTCCTGTCTATGGGATTGGCAGCTTGTTCGCTTGCTGCTCTTCGCGGCCGGAGCCGGGCACGCCTTTTTATCTGGCTAGGAATCTGGAGCGCGATGTACGGCACCGGACTGTTAACGCGATCGCCGGCTGTCGTCGCGGCTCTCCCGCACTCATTGCCAAATCAGCGTTCCCTACGTCAACACTCTGAGCGCATACCTGACCGTCGGTCTTGCATTTTTCGCCATCTTGGAATTAAGCCTGGGTAGATTCCGGCTTCCCGTCAAGAGCATTATCGTCGTTGGTGCAGGCGTCGCTCTCATTGGCATCGTCTGGTTTACCATCGCAGAAAGCCCCAACCTCCCTGACCTCATAGCAGCACCACCTTCCCAACGCAGATTCAGATGGTGTTGCGTCGACCGTCTGAGCCGACGCGACTAGGACTTTTCACCACCGATTGTGATAAATACGACTGTTCCGTATGAATGAGCAGGCACAGAACGAAGTGAAGATAGCATGCAGGCGCGCGGAACTTCGATGAGGTGGAGAATGCTGAAACGTCGCACGGCAGTTTGGCTGATGGGTGCCAGCATACTCTTGCTCGCGGCCTGTTTAAACGCACAAGAGCATGGAGCGACGCCTCAGAAAGTGGCGATCCGCGCGGCGCGACTCATTGATGGAAAGAGTGACGCAGTGATGAGTAATGGAGTGGTGCTGGTGGAGGGAGACAAGATTACCGCCGTGGGGCCAGGGATCGTGATTCCTTCAGACGCAAAGGTAATTGATTTGGGCGATGCAACGTTGCTGCCGGGACTCATTGATGTGCACACGCACTTATTGTTGGAGATGGATGGGACCAATGTCTCAGCGCAAGATATGGAAATGCTTCGTGTGGTGGCGACGCAGAGTACAGCGCAGCGGGCCCTGCTGGGAGCGAAACTGGGAAGAGAGGATCTGGAAGCGGGCATTACGACGGTGCGTGATGTCGGAAATTCCGGTGTAAATGGGGATGTGGCGTTGCGCCATGCAATCGAGAACGGATGGATTCCCGGGCCTCGGATCGTGCCCTCGACTCGGGCGCTAGCCGCACAAGGTGGGCAATTTGGAAGAATGACGCCGGAGGCTCAGAAGTTGATTGAAGATGAATATGTCACGATTCGAGGGGCGGAGAGCGCGAGGCAAGCGGTTCGGCAGGCGCTCTATGACGGAGCCCGTTGCATCAAGGTGATTGTGAACGGTTTTCCAGCGAGCGTGACCATGGAGGAAATGAAAGCCATTGTAGAGGAAGCGCATGTATCGGGAGTGAAGGTGGCCGCGCACGCCATTGGCAACAAGGAGACGAGAATTGCAGCGGAGGCGGGCGTCGATTCGATCGAGCACGCCTATACCGTGCCGGATGATGTCCTGAAGATGATGGCCGAAAGACATATTTATCTCGTTCCCACCGATGGCACGCTGCAGACCTTCGAACAGATGTCCTTCGGAACGCGAGTGCCAAGCGCGAAAGAGAAGAGCGATTTCGAAAAAACGTTCAAGCCGTTTGTGGACGAAGAGCAGGACCGTCTAAAACGAGCAAGAAAGATGGGCGTGCCAATTGCCTCAGGCTCCGACATGTATTTGACGATGCCCGGGATGAACCGCGGTCAGGCGAGTTTGCTAGTCTACGAGGCCTATGCGGAAGCGGGGATGACGTCGATGGAAATCATTCGCGCAGCCACCAGCAACGCCGCAGATCTATTGGGAATGCAGAAGGAGATTGGAACGCTCGAAGTTGGAAAGCTAGCAGATATCATTGCAGTAACGGAAGACCCATTGAAGGATATAAGAGCACTGGAACACGCTAAGTTCGTGATGAAGGGTGGAACCGTCGTAAAAAAACAGTGATAGCTGCTTACAACTAGAGTTCCCTAAGCAATACGAATCAGTTCAACATTCTGGTAAACCGGACAAGTCGGGACTTGAGAAATCAAAAGGAAAATTGAAGCCCTACGAGAGGCCCCTTCTGGGTCAAATCTAGTCCGATGCGGTCGGATGTGCCGTTAACGTTTAAGCGAGTTCCCAACGTATATCCGGCGTTGGCGGCGATGTGCTTGGTAAGGGTCAATCCGATATCGCCAGCTGTCGACACGAAGTTGCCGTAGCCGAAGAAATACATTCCATAAACGTTCCCTTCGATGAAGACGCGTGGAGAGTTCGTTAAGTAGAAGCGGAATTGCGGGCCAGCGACAGGAATGGGAGCGAGAAGCGACTTACTGGCGGAGACAGCCGCCTGGTGCGTACCGTCACCCGTGGTCTGCGCCGCAGCACTTATTTTTCCTGTGGTATTGAAAACGTCGATTTGCACGGCAATACCAAGATGACCACGTTTCCTGCGGATGATGTCGTATTGGTAGCCGGGAGCGACCCCAAAAGAATGGAGGTCGCTTTGCACAACCGCACCGACGTGGATGGGTTGGCCATCCCAGACAATGTCGTGGCTCAAGGTGGTAGTCTTAGACGTCCAAAGTGGGATGATGACGACATAGAAATGGTTTTTGTGGGTGAATTTCCAGTCCACTTTGCCGACGAAGGTCGAGTAAGAGCCGAAGTTCAGGTCCTTGCTAAAATCCACTGGGACGGTGTCACCTTCGGCCCTGATGGATCCGGTAGGGTTGGAGTAAAACCATGCGGCGTCGAACTTGATTTTGTACTCATCGAACTCGTCAGATTGTTGAGCCTTCAGATTGGGAACGAAGAGAACCACTACCAGAACGGCAAAAGCTAAAGAGCCACGTGTGCAGGACCGAATCCGACTCGAAATATTCACTTTCCCTCCATCCGGCACGACTAACCGAGACGTTACCGCAGTTTTGAGCACTGAGGGCGGCCCTAGCGAGACACCTCACCGTATTAGTTCCGCCGTCTTATTGAGCCGTAGGAAGAGTAGTCGGCATAGAGTTCCTCCTCTACATTCCGTTTTCGGCAATGTGGCAAGCTATATCGGAGCCACAAGTCATGGGAACTGGCAGAAGTGACAGGGTCGTCGAATCGCTGGTGACTTGCGCAGGCAGGAGTGTCCAGGAGGCAAAGTCCCGATTAACGGGATTCATCGGGACTTAGCACTCATCTACGAGCAAGTGGTTTCGTTTGCGTTCGATGGCCTCAATAGCGGAAAACTTACGCTCAACGTGAGGTTCTGACCGCGGAGCACCTGAGTGCAGCACACACGGCTCGCGGACAGCAGCACCACACATGGGGCAGGTGACGGAGGATATTTGCGTCGGAGTGAGTTCACTCTTTTTCATGCGGCTCAGGATGCGGTTGCCACTGCCGGTTTAGTGAAAGAGTTTACAGCCTCCGCCTCGTTATTCGTAATGTCGAAGACGGTATAAAGTTTTGTGATTTGCATTAAGTCACGAACTTTATTAGTGAGGTTTAGCAGTTTCAGTTCTCCACCTTGCTTCCGCACCGTCGTGAAGGCACTGACGAGAGCACCCAAGCCCGAACTGTCAATGTAATGGACGTCACCTAGATTCAGCAGAATCTGGATATGCCCCTTGCTCAATAAGTCGCAAACCATGTCGCGCAGTGCCGCGCTCTCTCCACCAAGTTCAATCCGTCCGCTAATGTCCACCACCGTGACGCCACCTACCTGCCGAGTACTCGTCGTCATTTTCATTGCGACCTCCCGAGATCAAAAGCTCTCCAGACTACATCCTTCGCGCGATCCTCCAATTTTACGGCTACTTGAGCACGCCAGCTTGGTTCCAGTCGATAATGCCGACGAGCTTCCAGGGGTTCTTATTGAGCTGAATCTCAAGCTGGCCTTCTTTGTTGATCACTAATTGAGCTGCAGGATAGAGGACGCCGGAACTCTTACTTTTGTCTGAGTCGTTCACGTCAAACTCGCCAGCGGTCAAGTTGTAGGCAATGGTCTGGGAGTTGGCGTAGACTTCACCGAATCTGAGCTGGCGATTGGTGACAAACCGAATCTTGCGCCCGGTGTCGGTGGGAATTACGCGAATGTAACTGAGGTCATAGCCCAGCGTACCGGTGATGGCAATCCGACCAACAGCATTCATCTTGGTGAGGGCGTTGACCAATCCCTGATTCTGGCCTTTTTTGAATGCATCGACGAGGACTTGTCGATCTTCCGGGGTAGAGTACTCGTAGATGGTCACCTTCACCCCGACGTTCTTTCCCATCTGAGTGCTGGTCCCCATTGCGGTGGCATCAATCGTTTCTACTTTTCTATCAACCGCGGATATGGCGAGGGTGGCCGCTGTGAGAAGCAAAGCAGCGACGAGAATACCGCTGTAGCCAAACTTGTGGAGTATGGATTTCGAGTCATTATTTTGCGTCATCGTATTGTCCTTTCCGGACATTATTCACCACGAACAAATTCAGGTCACCCTTCTGGATGCGCATGGTACTTTTCGCGGTCATGTTCATGTTACCGACGAGACCGGCACAAAACTGTATAGAACTGAACAGCCACCATGTGACGCAGGACAGCAAGGAAAAGAACGGATTCAATCGATGAATTTTTCCTCATCCGCCGGTCGTAGTCTTTCTGGCAGTTCTCCGGCAGATACTCCTTCACATTCCGCCGCTTGTGAATCTGGCAGCGCTGCACTTCCACTTGGTCACCGAAAACCCGCTCCACACCGGCTCGCAGTGCTTTCGATCCATCCATCACCACCAGATACCGCCGCTGACGATCTAGTCCGCGGTCCAGCAGATCTTCCAACAGTCCTTTGACCACCGTGGTGTTCTCGGTGGCTCCTTGCCACACTCCCAAAACGTGCTTTTCTCCCCCTTCGGCGATGCCCAGAGCTACCACCAGCACCTGACCACCAAAGTGAATGCCATCGATCATCAGCACCACCAGGTTTAGATCTTCCAGGCGCCGTTCGCACAGCACTCGTAGCTGATTGCTACTGGCCGCCACGAACTGCCGGCTCACGCTGCTCTTCTCGATCCCATAACCTTCTAGAACACTCTCTACCGCTCGCCGATAGTTCCGCGTGGACAACCCGGCCACCATGCGTCATTGACAGAAAGCAACTGCCTCAACTCCCGATTAACGGCGTAACCTCCCAAATACGTATCAGTACCCCGGTGGTCGTCGGAGCCGGTAGTATAGGGTTTGATACTTTCCCCCTAAGGTGTACCCTTCCCTCCAGCATTTACACCGAGCACATTGGGGTCTATCTTCGCCCCTTTCCTCCCACAGAGGACGGGTCATGGGCCCAGCAGACTTGCACCGATTTCACAGTTTGTTGTTGAAGAAACAACATGAGTTGTCGTCTGCCCTGGGTGGAGGCTCACTCCTGGGTACCAGCGGCAGGGGGTTGCTGGGAGATATGATTGACCAAGCCAACGCCGATGCCGAGGCGGAGCTTCAGATCCGATTGCACCGAACTGATGGGCGTCTGGCGCGAGCGATCGAAGAGGCGTTGGCTCGGATCAAGGTGGGTACCTACGGGGTATGTGAGGTCTGCAAGCAGCCCATTTTCGGAAGCTCGATTGGAAGCAGTGCCTTGGACCCATCTTTGCCGTGAGTGCAAGGAACGCGAGTACTGAGTCGCCTATCTGCATGATTCCACCTTTCTACAAACCGCGAAAAAAGTTCATGGAGCTGGCTGTCTCGGAGGCCAAACGCGCTGGTGACCGCGGCGACTACCCCATCGGCGCAGTCATCACACGCCTCACGGGCAGGCGCGAAGTGGTCATTGCCAGTGCCGGTAACCGAGTAAAAACCTCGGGGTCAAGCATCAAACACGTAGAGTTGGAAACGCTCAAATACGTATCGAGCGGCTATGGCCGGTATCTGCCCGACTTCGTCCTCTACTCTACGCACGAGCCCTGTGCCATGTGCGCCGGTGCCTGCGTGTGGTCTAGAATTGGGGCGGTCGTCTACGGTGTTTCCCAAGAAGACATTGCCGCTTATGGCCGCAAGCACGCTACTGAAGATTACAAGTGGCGAGCTTGTCTCATCCCCTGCCGACTGGTCTTCGAGAAAGGCAATCACCCCATCCCCGTGATCGGCGGTTTCCTGCGCAAAGACTGCCAAAAACTGTTCAGTTACGGGATTGCACATCGGTAACTGATGCGAACAGGATTTCCTGCCACTCCGAATGCAAGCTTACTTTCATGGTGAAGGTTCTTTACTAGGGGATCGGCAAGTGATCTGCGGGACTTATATCGGACGAAAGCAACACAAGGGCAGGCTTAAACTTTTTTGCCATGATGACCTATCCTCCAAATTCGAAGCTACTTGGCCTAAGGCCTCACAGCTGGATTTCGACGGTCCCTCGGCCCGCAAAGATCTCTGAAGCGCCGCTTTGTCAGAACCCATGCCTTCACTCCTAGCTACTATCGATGGCAAGCCGAAGGGACTGAATTTAGGGGTACTGTCTGCGGGCTGGCGCCGCCGTCGTCGGTGATGGTGATGGCGCCATCACTCGTGAAATGGACTGAGATGTTGCAGGACTGTCCAGCTCCCAAGCTGGTTGGGCAGTTGTTTGTCAGGGAGGATCCCGTAACCGTAATGCTGGAGATGTTCAGCGGCGCGGTTCCCGTGTTGGTCAGCGTTGTCATCCCGCTTGTGAAGCACGTGCAATGTCCGATCGGTTCTGGAATGCAACCAAAGTTCAGGCTAGTGGGATTAAGTAGCACGACCGTGCCCGTGCCGTTGAGGGAGATGGTATGCGGGTTGCCGGGCGCGTCGTCGGCAACCGAAAGCGTGCCTGTCAAGCTGTCCCTCGCTGTGGGAGAGAAGGTGGCATCGATGGTACAGCTTGCTCCGGAGGCGAGGTTTGAACCGCAATCGTTCTTTTCGGCGAAGTTGGAGTTCGTCGCGATGCTCGATATGCTCAGCGGCGCCGTCCCATAATTGCTCAGCAGGACGGTCTGCGCTGCGCTGGTGGTACCCACAAGCTGGGTTGCGAAAGTCAGACTGTCGGTTGATAAAAATGCGTTCGCTCCTGAGACCAATGGCGGTTGCAGCAACAGAGAAACCGTTGAGGTGACTGCACCTCCGACCGCTAGGTCCAATCTTCCATTGCCGTTGAAGTCTCCCACGGCGACCGGCCATTTCGACCCAACGCCATAGTTTGCCGCGGACTGAAATGTCCCGTCACCGTTGCCCAAGAGGATGCTAACGTTGTTTGTTAGGTCGATGGTGAGGTTCGCTACGGCCAAGTCCAGCTTACCGTCACCGTTAAAATCTCCCAGCGCCACCGCCACCGAGGACGTATAAATGCTTGACGCGGCGGCGTAGTTGACGGCCGACTGAAAAGTCCCGTCACCGTTACCCAAAAGGATGGCTACGCTGCTGGAACCAGTGTTCGCGGGAGGGAGGTTTGTAACGGCCAAGTCAAGGCTGCCGTCTCCGTTGAAATCTCCGACTGCTATTGCCGATGGAGCCGGCCCAGCACCATAGTTGATGGCCGGTTGAAACGTACCGTCACCGTTACCCAAGAGCACACTCACATTGGTATCGCCAAAGTTCGCCGTCACCAAGTCCAGCCTACCGTCATCGTTAAAATCTCCTACAGCCACCGAGTACGGATAGGCCGCGGTAGAAAAGCTCACAGCCGCCTCAAATGTTCCGTCACCGTTACCTAGGAAGACGCTCACGTTGCCGCTTTGAACGTTAGCGACGGCTAGATCCAGTTTGCCGTCGCTGTTGAAATCTCCGACGGCTATCGAATACGGACCCGACCCCGCATTGTAGTTGACGGCCGGTTGGAAGGTGCCGTCACCGTTGCCCATGAGCACGCTCACCCCGGAGTTTGTTGCAACGAGGTCCAGCTTGCCATCGCCATTGAAATCTCCGACCGCCACAAAGTCGGAATTTGAACCCGGACCGTAGTCTACTGCCGGCTGGAAAGTGCCATCGCCGTTGCCTAGCAGCACGTGGATTCCGGAGTCTGCCACTGCCAAGTCCAAACGGCCGTCTCCATTGAAATCGCCGTTTGCTATGGAACCGGCGGCAGAACCAATCGTGAAGTTTGAGGGCACTCGCAGCGCGACCGAAGAAGTAGCCCTCGTGGTTTCAAAGAAGAGTACATTCGACGTGCCTCCGCCAGGTGCGGGATTGACGACAGTCACGGATGCGGTGTTCGCGTTGGCGGTATCGGCAGCTAGGACGGTTGCGGTTAGCTTGGATTGGTTCACGAACTTGGTAGCACGCGCGATGCCGTTCCAGTGAACCACCGCGCCGGACACGAAGCCGGTGCCGTTGACTGTCAGCGTCCCAGTGAATCCGGCTCCGCCGATGGCGACGGCATCTGGACTCAACGGCTGGTAAATGAGAGGAAGCGGATTTGCCGCCGCGGCGGCACCGACATTGATCGAACTCGATATGCCAGTTATCGCGTTGTTGACCAAGTCGGTTGCCGTGATCGTTTGGCTACCCGTTGTCTTCATTGCTGCTGGGAAAGTAGCAGTCCCATTAATCAATCCTGAATTGGCCGGAAGGTCGGCTTGGCCGTCGGTGCTCGTGAAGTGCGCAGTCCCGGTATAGCCAGTCGCCGTGTTGTTCGAGGCGTCGAGCGCTGTGACGGTGAAGTTGAAGGCTGTTCCGACGGTGGCAGTTGCAGGAGCAGTAACGGAAAAGTGAGTGGCCGGGGGTAGAACGACGTTGATCGAGCTCGAAGTTCCAGTGATTGAACTCACGGCTGCATCGGTCGCGGTGATGCTCTGAATGCCAGGGGTTCTCAGGGCGACAGAAACGCTAGAAGTTCCAGAAGTAAGTGTTGAGTTCGTCGGGAGCGCTCCTTGTGCGTCAGTACTTGAGAAGTGCACGGTTCCGGTGTAGGCCGGGGTCACGTTGTTTGCGGCATCCATCGCAGTAACGGTGCAGTGGAACGTAATCCCGATATTGGCGGTGATCGGACATGCAGTAATGGCGAGTTGAGTGGTCGCACCAGGGCTGACATTGATCGATCCGGAAGTGCCTGCGGTCAAACTGCCGGCTGTGTCGATCACCGTGACCGTTTGACTGCCACCGGTTTTCAAGGTGACCGTGAAGGTTCCAATTCCACCAGCTAACATCGAGTCCACTGGAAGCACAGCTTGAGCGTCGGTGCTGGTGAAGTGAACAGTTCCGGTATAAGCGGAAACGATGTTATTCGAGGCATCGAACGCACTAACCGTTAACTTGAAGGCCATCCCGGCGGTGGCTGAGGTCGAAGCGGTGACCGAAAGATGAGTGGCTGCGACAGTCGTAGTGCTCTTGCTACCTCCACCGCAGGCATTCAGAAGGTGCACACTGCAAATCAAAGCTAAGACCGAGAGAGATTTCTTCACTGAGGCTCCTCTAATACTTAACCTGCGTTTGCGACTTATCATTGCCGCTGTGAAGCAAACGGAAGGCCCTCTTTCCAGCTAGAAGGTTCGCGCGCCTCACGGACTCGTCTCGCCCCAAAGGCCCGTAATGTTCCAACCGCTTCGCTCCGGCTTTCTGCGTTCATTCGTTTCAGAATCCGAGACATGTGGTTCTTCACGGTGTACACCGACAAAAACAATTCCCCGGCAATTTCTTTATTCGTCAGGCCCTTCGCCACCAAATTCATCAGAATATGTTGCCGAGGTGTAAGTCTCACTCCCCGCGATCCTTTCCGTTCTTTTTCTGGTTCCATCTGCGCCACTGTCTGAAATAGCATGGTGCACAATTGTGGTGGACAGTAAACCTCTCCCCGGGCCACAGCCCGAAGCGCTGTCAGCACGTCGTCTGCGGACGCGTCGTTCAGCAAATAACCGTTTACGCCGCATCGCACCGCCGCCAGGAGCGCAGGGCATTCCGCTTCTCTTCCAACCGCAACAATCTTGGTCGCCGTCCCCATCTCGCCATGTTGTTCCGTGGCCTGGGAAATCCAGTCCGGATCGACAAAATCAAGCAACGTTACGTCACAACTGCTTTTCGCCACGTCCGCTGCGGATGTTTCACATCGGTCGCCCTTCCCGATCAGCTTGAATTCTCCTCGGCGGCACAACAAATGTGTCAGTGCGTCCCGCAGTAAACGATTCTCAATTACGAGAAATACTCCGATCTTTGGAAGTCGCACTGGGCCTGAATATGGCTCACCTTCTGATGGCCTTTCTTCGGGCAAAACTCGTCTCCCCCTCACCTCAAGCATTGGAACTTGCATCCAGGTTCTCCTCCCGTGGATACATACCTCTAGCGGTCACAATGAAACAGGGTTATCGCTACACTTGCTATGGGTGGCTGTGATCTTCCAATCGGAAGTCGCGCTCTTGCTGGTTGCTGCGGCGACTCCGTTGCTCGGCACCTCCTCGACGTCTGGGGTACAGGCGATACTTCGCTCTACCTACTCATGCGTGAAAACCACGTGAAACCGATCATGCGGAAACCAGCCTAACCGGGACACGGGTGCTAGGTGGAGTTCGCGGCTTGGACACTGGGTGTATAATCCGGCCAAGAGTAAGGTCCGGATCCTCAGCAAATGAACACGTCAGAGTCCCACGAAGTGACACGACTTCTCATCGATTGGGCGCAGGGTAACCAACGTGCTCTCGATGACCTCACACCGCTCGTGTACCGGGAACTCCGTCGACTTGCGGCTAGCCATCTCCGGAACGAGCGCCAAGGCCACACGCTGCAGCCAACTGCTCTCGTCCATGAGGCCTATATACGACTCGTGGATCAGTCCAGCCCAAACTGGCAGAACCGTTCCCATTTTTATGGAGTGGCTGCTAGACAGATGCGCCAGATCTTAGTCGACCACGCGCGCCGCAAGCTTGCCGGCAAGCGAGCTGGAGTGAGAGTTTCTCTGGACGAAGCCGTCAGCTTTGGACGAGAGCAAGTCCAGGACCTTGTTGCGTTAGACTCTAGCCTTAACGCATTGGAAAAACTCGATCCCCGAAAATGCAGAGCCGTCGAGCTCCGCTATTTTGGCGGCCTCTCGATGGAAGAGATTGCTCAGACACTAGAAGTCTCTCCCGTCACCGTCCGGCGCGACTTAAGGATGGCAGAAGCTTGGCTTCACAATGTGATGCAAGGTGAGTAGGCGACGATTGACTCCTGAGCGTTGGACACAAATCGAAGAAACCTTTCATCTCGCAGTCGAATGCGAACCGAAGAATCGCGCCAGCCTGCTCGATCAGACCTGTAAAAACGACCCTGAGTTACGTCGGGAAGTCGAAGCGCTTCTTGCCAGGGCGGAAGGAGCCAGCGATCACGTGCGCGCCGCGATTCGCAGTGGGCTCGATTCCTTGGAGTTCCCTCTGTCTGGCCAGACCCTTTCTCATTACCTCATCCTCGACGGACTCGGTAGCGGCGGCATGGGGTTGGTATACCGTGCAGAGGACATCAAACTCGGACGCCGGGTGGCGATCAAGTTTCTACCGGAAGATTCTGCCAAGGATCCCGCTGCGCTCGGAAGATTTGAACGCGAAGCTCGCTCCGCCTCGGCGCTTGAGCATCCTAACATTTGTCCGATCTATGAATTCGGAGATCATGCCGGACAGGCGTTTCTGGTGATGCAATTGCTGGAGGGACAGACGCTTCGCGAGTTGATGTCCGCAACCGAAAGTAGAAAGCCTCCGCTGGAAGTCCTGGAGCTGCTCGATCTCGCGATTCAAATTACGGACGGATTGGATGCAGCCCACCGCCACGGCATCATTCATCGAGACATCAAGCCAGCAAATATCTTCGTAACCACAGAAGGCCACTCAAAGCTCCTTGATTTCGGATTGGCGAAACTAGCTGGTTGTTCCACAGTCGCGGAGCGTGATTCGCAGCACGACTCCCCCGATGGAGCCGCACCACCTTCCACGCCCGATCCGATCCTCAGCCGAACCGGCGTCGCTATGGGGACGGCGGGCTATATGTCTCCAGAGCAAATCCGCGGCGAGGAATTGGATGCGCGGACGGACTTGTTTTCTTTTGGTTCGGTCCTTTATGAAATGGCGACGGGCCGACGCGCATTCATTGGTGATACAGAGCAAGTCCTGCGGAAAGCCATCCTCAATAAGATGCCTAGTCTGGTGCGGGAGATGAATCCCAAACTTCCGGAAAGACTCGAAAGAATCATTTACAAGAGTTTGCAGAAGGACAGGAACAACCGCTATCAATCCGCGACGGAAATGCGCGCTGATATGGAGAACCTGCGAAACGATCTGGAACCCAAACGCGCTGTGCTTGGTTGGGGCAAATTGGCGGCGGGTGGCATCGCATTACTTTTGATAACAAGTGCGTCGGTCTGGTTTGCCAAACGGCAACCGGCATCCACTCGCGATATACCAGAGATGAAGTTCCGCCAACTTACCGCCAGTTCGGCGGAAAACGCAGTTGCTAACGGAGCGATTTCACCAGACGGCAAATTCCTGGCGTTTACGGATGATGTCGGAATACACATCCAAAACACCGAAACCGGAGAGAGTCAAACTGTTCCCAAACCGGAGGCATTCATCGGAGCGGAGCCGGAGTGGCAACTCTGCTCTTGGTTTCCCGACAGCGCCTCGTTCCTGCTGAACGCTCATCCTCCCGGGCAGGACTCAAATTACTGGAATTCCGAAGGCTCGAGCATTTGGGTAATTGCCGTGCGGGGAGGACCCCCTCGCAAGCTTCGCGACAATGCGGTTGCTTACTCACTGTCCCCGGACGGCTCTAAGATCGCTTTTGGCACAAATAAAGGCAGGCTCGGAGATCGTGAAATCTGGCTGATGGGTCCGAACGGAGAACACTCCCTTAAATTCGATGGCACTGATGAACACAGTTCGATCAGCGGACTTATTTGGTCAAACGATGCGAGACGTGTCATCTACGAAAAAATAAACGAGTCGGAAAATACTCTGCTGAGCCGGGATGTAGTGCATGGACCTCCAACACAGTTACTTTCTCCTGCTGAGACCGCAAGGTTGAAAGCATATGTATGGTTGCCGGATGGCCGATTGGTCTACTCATTGGTAGAGGAGGAGTCTTTTTACGGCGAAGGTGCTTGCAACCTTTGGCAGATGCAGCTCGATGTCGCTTCTGGCAAACCTGTCGGCAAATCGAGACGTTTGACGAACTGGCCGCAATTTTGCCTAGATAATCTGAGTGTGACGGCGGACGCAAAGGAGCTAGTCGTTCGGAAATCGGCGTTCCGAATCACCACTTATTTGGCAGATCTCCAGTCCAACGGAACACGTATCGGGAATACAAAACACTTTACCTTATCGGAGAGTTGGGACTTACCTGAAGACTGGACCGGAGATAGCAAAGCAATTCTTTTGCTATCTAACCGTACGGGCAAATATGGAGTGTATAAGCAGTTTCTGAACGGCAACAATGAAAAGCTGCTGGTGCCCGGTACCGCGGGGTTGGTACATCCTCGCGTTAGCGCGGATGGAAAATGGGTTCTTTACGAGCGGAAAATAAATCCCAGCGACGCGTCATCGCGCCTAGAAGTTCTACGGCTTCCGATTGAAGGAGGTTCCGCCGAGGTGATCGCGACGGTCCGACCCGGTGGCTCGTTGCTTAGGGCAAGAGCGCCCTCTAGCTTGTGTGCGGTGGCAGAGCCGAGCACTGATCGCAAGCGATTGGTCATCACCGCCTTGGATCCAATAAAGGGGCGAGGTGACGAGCTTGCTCAGTTTGCTCTCGATCCGAATACAGACTTTTGGGACGCAGAACTCTCGCCGGACGGAACTGAGATTGCTGCTCTTCGGAGTCCCAAGGGGCCGATTTACATACTCTCCTTGCGCGGAAAGTTGCCCAGGGAGATTCACGTAAAGGATTGGAATAGTTTTGCTTCCATGGACTGGGCTGCAGATGGTGAAGGACTGTTTATGTCCAACGGCATCCAACATGGGGCAGTGATTCTCCACGTGGACCTGGATGGGAAGGCTCAGATTTTATGGACCAATCATGGAGGAATGTACGCTCCGGGATTGCCCTCTCCTGATGGTCGGCAACTGGCTATATTGGCTTCTCCCTGGGAAAGCAATTTGTGGATGATAGAGAACTTCTGATCACCAAGTATCAATGAATCTAACTCATCTAGCCGCCCAATGTTTTCGTCAGTGGGGGTCCATATATTTGGCTCAGCGACTATCGTCCGGTTGGTTCATTAGATTAACCCGCTCTAGATCACCGTGACCTAGTGTATTTCCAGGAAC
The DNA here is from genome assembly GCA_963759275.1 of Candidatus Acidiferrales bacterium. Classification (GTDB taxonomy): domain Bacteria; phylum Acidobacteriota; class Terriglobia; order Acidiferrales; family UBA7541; genus Acidiferrum. The sequence continues at coordinate 954,848 of CAVWYZ010000014.1, forward strand.
AGCCACCTGCCCGCTACGCTCTGGAAAATTAGCAAGCGTCATACTCAAAACTGTGAATGAATCTGCCATGTTAAGCGGGTTCAAGACATCGCGAATATACTTCTGAAGAACGCTTTGCAGTAATGCGGAGGCCGGTCGGTTTGGAAGTACAACGCTTTCCCATTCCTATCTCGGGACACCATTATCAAATCACCTATTTTGGTACAGCACTTTTCTGTCCGGAAGCAGAGTGAAGAATCAAATAGATAGACTGCCTCTCAATGGCACCATTTGATACTGCGGAGAACGTGCAAGATCCTGAGGCATGGGCCTTAGGCGAAAGGGCCTTGCGACTCAACAGACAGGGGAGCGCGGCCCACCTCCCAGAACCGGACTTCGGCGGTACTCGTCATCGGAGCCATCGTTTCTGTCGCGTCTCGTCCAGCAAGCATCGAGGAGATGCAATGGGTGTGCGGTTCATTCCATCTCTAAATGAAACTACGAGGCCTTCGGCGTCTCGCCGACCGTGTTATTCTAGGGCCGATGCAGCTTAGAAATGCCGTCGCCATCGTAACAGGCTCAGGCGGTGAAGGTTCCGGGCGCGCGGAAGCGATACGCCTCGCTTCCGAAGGCTGCCACGTGGTCGTCTCCGACATCAACGAATCCGGTGGTAACGAGACTGTTCACCGCATCGCGCAAGCCGGAGGCCAGGCCGGGTTCTGCCGTTGCGACGTGTCTCACGCGAGCGAAGTCCAAGCGCTAGTCGCCTTCGCTCAAAAGACCTTCGGCGGCCTCGACATTCTCGTCAACAACGCCTCAGGCCCCGGCTACAAGCCCGGCGCGCCCCCGGAGGAGTGGCTCGCCACCATCGAGATTGATCTGCTGGGCGCAATGTACGGCGTAAGGTTTGCGTTGCCCGCCATGCGCAAGCGGGGCGGAGGCGCCATCGTCAACGTAAGCTCCACCTCCGCGCTCACGCACGGGCCGGGCCACTCCCGCATGACGCCCTATGACGTCGCCAAAATCGGCGTCTTGCGCATGACCACCACTCTTTCGACGCTCCGCGACAGTGATAACATTCGCGTGAATTGCCTCGTCCCCCATTGGGTTGCGGTTCCAGAAGTGAAAGCCTACTGGGATACACTCACTCCCGAAGAGCGCCGCGCCAAGAATGTTCCGTCCAAGTTGATCGAACTCGACGAGGTAGCCCAAGCCGTCTTCCGCCTGGTTACGGACGACCCCCTCGTGGGCCGCCTACTAATTCTCTGGGACGGCCCTCGCGCCGAACTAATCTCGGCCACAGACCCCGGGTATGCCTCCACCGAACCCTACAAGCTGTGACCATCGATGCGACCCGTTCAGAATTGCGATCGCAGCCCGAAACTTTGTGCGACACAAAAGGTTAAAGAAGAGTGTCGTCGATGTGGTCGGAGGGAGCCGCCTGGTCAACAGCCGGGTCGGGCAACGCCCTTATCGCCACCAACTCCCGAATTGTCGTCGAGTATGATAGCCATTGGCCCTCAGTCCTGACACGGAGGTTAGCTCACGTGAAATGGATCATTCGCGTTGTTCTTCTGTTCCCGCTCACTTGGAGCTGTCTCGCCGCGGATAAACCCGCTGGTAAGGAGGAAGAGCCGAAACCGGCTCAATTGATCGACGAACTCCGTCAGCAGGTCGAAAAGATCCTCAAGGACACCCACACGAATGGGGTGTCGATCGCGATCGTTCACAAAAACGGGCCTGAATGGGTCACCGGCCTCGGCATGGCCGACCTGGCCAGCAATCGCGCCGCGACCGCCGATACGCTCTTCCGCATCGGTTCTACCTCGAAGGCCTTCGTCTCGCTGTCGATCCTGATGCTGGTCGACCAGGGCAAGCTGTCTCTCGATGATCCCGTTCACAAACTCGCTCCGGAGGTGTGGTTCGACAATCCATGGGAATCGAGCGATCCCGTCCGGGTGGTGAATTTGCTTGAGCACACCACCGGCTGGGACGATTTGCACTTTCGCGAGTACGCGAAACAGGCTCCCGACTCCATGAGTCTGCGCGAGGGCCTCGACTACGATCATCATTCTCGTACGTCGCGCTGGCCTCCCGGCACTCGCATGGCGTACTGCAATTCGGGCCCGGCGGTCGCAGCCTACGTCGTCGAGAAACTTGCGGGGCAAAAGTTCGAAGATTTTGTGCAGCAGAATCTCTTCAACCCCATCGGGATGAAGACCGCGACCTACTTCGAGCCCGCACCGGGCACGGCGACAACTCTCTATCGCGATAACGGCAAGACTCCATATCCGTACTCGCACATCATCATGCGCCCAGCCGGAGCGATCAATGCTTCCGCTAACGACATGGCGGCGTATCTGCAGTTCGATTTGAATCGCGGCGCTGTCGGCGGCAAGCAAGTCGTTCCCACCGCCGACATCGATCGCATGGAAGTTCCAAAAAGCACGTGGGCCGCGAAAGATGGAATGAAGTTTGGCTACGGCCTGAGCAACTTCTGGACCGTCGATGATGGCTTCGTCTATCACGGCCACGACGGGGGCATCGATGGCGGACTCACCGACATGGCATACATGCCGGAATACGGTGTCGGCTACTTCTTCAGCACCAACAGCGACAGTGGTGATGCGTTTGACAAGATCACCCACGCGATCCGCGCTTACATCACGCGCAATCTGCAGAAACCGCCGGTGCCGTCGCCAGCGCAGTTGCCGACATACGCCGCCGACTACTCCGGATGGTACGAGCCCGATTCCCCCCGCACAGAACTCACATATTTTCTAGCACGCTTGCATGGACTCTCCAGGGTTTGGTTCCAAGATGGCCAACTCATCCTGTCCCCCGCTGTGGGCGGGCGAAAGGAGCATTTCCTGCCGGTGACAGCAAGACAGTTCAGACACGTACCCGAGAAAGATCCCCCGCCTCCCGTGCCCACCCTCGAATTGCTCAGTGTGAACACCGAGGGTCGCTTTATCCAGGCGGAGCAGGGAACCATGAAGATGATACCCACGTGGTTTGCGATCGGAGAGATTCTCTGCGTTCTCTTCGTTATCCTCTCTATCGCCGCGATTGTGGTCTATGCGCCGTTCTGGCTCTTCGGGGGCTTGATCAAGAGCCGCCGACGTCCCGCGGAGCGCGCCATGCGCTTCTGGCCGCTGCTCGCGGTTCTCAGTCTGATGGCATTTGTCGCCATCTTCATCACGGCAAGCAACGATCTGATCGACCGATTGGGAAATCTGACCGTCTGGTCAGCGTCTTTGTGGGCGGTGACTCTGGTTTTCGCACTCGCGGCGCTGGCGAGTTTCTTTGTTGCCTTGCGCCGTCCAGAAGAAGGAGTGCGGCGCGGCGTTCAGCGGTTCTCGCTGATCGTATCGCTTGCCCTGATGATCGTAGCGGCGTATTTGGCCTATTGGGGGATTATTGGGGTGCGGACCTGGGCCTGACTATCCGAGCGTGGTGATGCGTCCTAAGGAGTTTCTTGAGGATATGCCTCCCGGTTTTGGACTAGCTACCGAATCTCCGGCCAGTCACCGTGCCGGTAGAATTGAACATCTCTTGGGATGGGTCCCCAAAACTCCTTCCATGAGAAGGCCGGTCCCAGTCAAGAGTGTTTTGCTCTTTCCGTAAGTTCTGCTCTCTTTTTCCCGTTCAGCCAAGCCGCCTCTGTCGCCACCCTTCCATCCGCACTCTTAGTTGAGCGATGTTCGCTCGGTGCCAGTTGGGTGTTCTCGATGAATACTACGAAAAGATTGCCGGGAACATGGTCGGCAGAGTCCTTCGGCACCATGCTAGCGATTCTTTCAGCGATTTTAACGAAAAGTGATTCTGATTGCGCGAGACGAGTTCGCACTTGCTATTTTCGATGTAGGCTATGGCACGGAAGCCGTCATGTTTCAATTCGAAGATGTAGTCGGGGTCATCGAATGGCTTCGCAACGAGAGTTAATCGCATCGTTCTTATGTGTGGCAGCACCGGGGCATTCTACACGGTCGCGAAGGAAAGAGTGGTAAAGTTGGGCTCCCGGGACAGACCGGCAGGCTTCGGGGTATCTTCGCAAGGGGAAACGCTATGAACACAAACTTTTCGGCGGCAAAAAAGTGTGCACATCCGCCGTGCAGTTGCCAAGTCGGACCAGACGACAAATATTGCAGTGCGCAATGTGCCGCGATGGAGAAAACGCCCGACTTGTCGTGCGAGTGTCACCACGCTGGCTGCAAAGGCAACATCGGTACTTAATTGGTTCCTGCGACGGGGAATACCGCGCAAATCAGATTGAGGCGTCAGGGGGTGCTATGTCGACGAATTTCAATCCGTTCGATGACAGCTCTTGGCCGAGGGATAGTCTGGTTCCAGCCGTTGACCCCGCTGACCTAAAAAGCGTTTGGGCAATGCAAAATGATTTTCAATCACGTCACCCCGGTCAACAGGGTGCAATTAGCGCGGACCTCTATAAACGCGCATGCAAGCCCGGGGCAGATGTTAGTGCGGTCTTTAGCCGAGCATCGATGCTCGGAATGCTGCAACCGGTGGCCGAGGCCGGACATTTTGAATTCCCTTGGATACACGACGGCAAACCCGACGAGGTTGTTTTCAAGATTGTCGCCACCATTCCGATGGTTAGATTACAACCTGGCGTCAAGCACGAAGGATTCCCGTTCGATGTCGAAGAATTGTGATAAGGCAGATTAAGAACGAGTCTGCGGCATGAAGCGAGGCGTCAGTACTACCTGCGGATAGGAGGAGTGCCTTGGACGTGTCCGACTTTCCCCATCGCATCCGCCGCATTCTTTTCCCACCCCATGCCATCTGTTGAGCCCACCGGGAGGAAATGGAATTTACTCTGGTCGGCGGCGCTATTTCTTGCGGCTTGCGGTCACATTCCCTCGCTGACTCAGGGGCACCCCAACAAACGTTGCGGCGCGTGTCACGACCACCGGCCCGCATTTTTAATTGTTGAGGATTGCCGGATAGAAGAAGGCTAGGTCCCGGGAGAGGCTGGACCTAACTCAGCGAGTCGCTTGGGCGAGTTTTCTCTTGCGCGGTTACATGGTCACCCTCCGTTGCAGGTTCATCGCGATTCTTGAATGAACTTCTAAGCAGTTGTGCCCTTCGCGCTTTCCGTTGCGTCGGCGTCGGCGGTCGTGACACGCGCCGCTTCGATCTGCAATCCCTTGTTGGCATCGAACCTTTGCTTGCGGTCGAGACCCTTGATGAACTCACGGGAAGCCTTTGCAATCGCTCCGGCGATGGTCGTCGCCTCCACTTTAGCGGTCGTTTCTTCTCTTCTCTTTTCGCGGTCTTCGTATGAAATCTTCACGCTGTAACTATTCAAAGCTCTCCCTTTTATTTTCTGCTTAACTGCTGCATCTGCGTCGCTAGTCAGGCTAATTTCTCCAGTGGGTTGCAGTCAACAAACTCTTTGCACCCCTTGCGCACTTCGGACTCTACAGAACCCCGAGAATCCAAGGACAGGATCAGGACGACTTTTTATCAATAAACAGGAGGTTCGCACGTTGATAGAAAGATTCTCGGATCCAGTCAAGTCAAGTTGGATAGCGCCAAGATTCGAGCACTCGATCAACAGCCTCACGAATAGAATCACGGGCGTCAGTCCGACTATAGCCGCTCATAAGAAGATCATCGTATCGCGTGTGACGATGGCGGACGGCCGCAACCACAGCGGCAGTAAGGGCACTTTCCTCGAGCGCCCGCCCGGCGAATGTCCGCCCCACCCGACCACTGCCCCGCCGGGCAGTGTGTTCTGCGATCGTTCGCGCTTCCTCCGGCGGACACCCTGGGAACAGTCTCGCGATCGCACCAGTCATGTGCATGATGAGATCGCGATCATTTTCTGCACGGCGCGCTTCATCCCGTTCGCGCTGTCGCGCGCGCTGCTCACCATCCGCAAGGCATTCTTGTTCGGCGCGCTCGAGCGCGGCCTCCGAAACCAAGATGCCCTGACGTTCGTAGCGGCGCCTTGACCTGCTGAAGCGAACCACTACGGCGTTAAGAGGGCTGTGCTTCCGCGCTCGTCGGGTCAGGGCGGCATCGCCCCTGGGGAGGTAAACCAAATGATCGAAATCGGCGCAACTCAGGCAAAGGGGGTGTTCACCTTCAATGAAGAGGAAATCGCCCTTCGACAACCCCTTGCCACACGCGTTGCACGTAGAATCACGCAAGATGGAATAAACGACGAGTTCTCTGGACTCTCGCGAGGATCCGCTGTTGCTTTGTCGCACCATTATGCTTCGGCAGTTCACCTGCTCCGACTTAGGATACCCGTTCTACCCGAACGAGGAAGAGCCCTTCGAGATTGCTGACCAAATCCTGCTGGCCGGAATGCAGGCGGGGAATGTGGCGTCGCATGATCTGGCCTCCACAGGTTGGGCGTAGGAGTTGAGTTTGCAGACCAGGGCATCCCGGTTTTCTTTCGCCGTGGCCGCGAGATGGGAGATAAAGGACTCGACCAGTTCACGGCTGGCGCCGCTAAGGGTGGCTGTGCCGCAGAAATCTGCCGCATAGGCTTTCACGAGATTGGCATCGAGATTGTACTGGCGAATCAGAAGGCAGAGCTGATCGCGGAGCCGGGGCTGGCCGTTGCCATTTCCATTGGAGGAATGCCCGTTCGACTGCGAGGAAACTGCGGAGGATCGTGGCAGCGAACAAGGCTCGAATTCGGGAAAATTTGAAGAGGATTAAATGACCAATGCGGAATTAATCCGCAGCGGGAAACCGGCGAGAGGCGCGCGATGAGTGGCTTCAATGCCACCCGAAAGAGCCGAAGTGATCAGCGGCCAAGATGGGCGTAGCGTCCGGCAACCGTGCTTAGTAGTCTCGAATCGCCATGTCGTTGATCATCGCGACCTGTTCATCGGTTGGTGGGCTACACTCCTCAAGTTCAGAGTCCCGCATCCAAACATCAGCGAGTGTGTATACCAATCGCGAGTCCTGGTGAAACAGAAAGCTAGCATGATCTCTATCAAATCGGGCCGCTTTGATAGTCCCTATGCGGGTATTCGGGGTTGCGACCATGCGGACGTATTGACCAATCATGTTGCACCCACGAGTTCCTGACCGGTTTCGACGATCTGAACTATGCAGGTGTGTTCCTGGACGAAAGGCATGAGTTCTCCGGCAGCCTTGGAAATTCGACGTTGACAGGTCGTCCATTCTCCTGCTGAACACGAGGTGTGCCGACAATCAAATTCACAGAGCCCCAAGTCAGTCGGCACTTCACCTACAAGTTGTTCCTGCACCCAATTACCGAAGTGCCTGATGCAAAAGGGAAGTTGGGCAAGATTCATCGGCATTGCTACTCACCACCCGGCGACGTGAGAACGACGTCTCCGCGGACTCGACAGACAGAATGAGAAGGGCAATTAACGGGCCACAGTTATTGGATAACGAGACGTTGATGGATTACGAGATAAAGAGCTAAACCAGCGACAAGATGGGTGGTAAGACGCAGGCGGATTGATGCAAAGGTGTGAAAAGTCCCCTCAGTTGTTCCTGAACGAACAGATGCGCGGTTGCGGAACCCGATAACTCCGGTGGGTTATCGGAAATGCGGGTACTGGGACCCGCCGAGTGCATCTTAAGATGCAGAATCGCCCATTAGCTCAAAAACAATTCGATGGCGTCGGGAACGAAGTGCGCAATCATGTTGACCCATAGATTGCGTCGCTAGATGTATAGCAAGGTGAGTATGACCCCTGCGGAGCCGGCGATGAGCAATGGTGGGCCGACGTGAATGCGCCTGAGAAAGAAGCGAACGCAAAGCTGATGGCGCGATTCCAGAAGCAGCTTGACGGCGGAAAATACGAAGCGATGGTCGAACGCGCAAAGAAGGCGAAGGCCGACATGGACCTGGGCAACTCGCGGCTGGAAAGATTGGCATTCCTCAAGAAGGACGTGCTTCGGGGACGGTGCAAAGCATTTGCGGTGATGCCGACCTACGGTGTTGACTTCCGGTGATAGCGAGTGGTCGCTTGATGCTTTTTCGGGAGGTGGCAGGGCACCATTACCCACTTGTAAGAGATAGCGCGTTAGAACGTGGCCGCCTGTCACCGGCCAGAGTGCCACTCAGAATACAGGCTCAGGATGTTGCCGACCATCGGCAAAAACTGTGGTGGACACGGTCGGTGAGGGCGTGTCCGCCCCGATGCCTGGCGGCGACTGCGTCAACGTGCAGCACAATTGGTCTGATCACTGTCGTGTCAGTCGCCGCCCATCACTTTGCGAACGATGCCGTGGATGGCCTGGCTTCCGAAATGTTTCTCCGCTGCAGGACTCGTGGGCGTGAACGACATGCTCAAGTTCGAATACTCGACCAGCGCTTCCCCGCTAATGCAAACTTGCAGCGTGGATGGCCCCAGGGACTCGAAGGACGCAGCCTTTCCATTGCCGGTAACGCTGGGCTGGCCGATAACCACCAAACGGACGATGGTAGCAGGGTTGTCAGGCTGGCAAACACTCGTGTCGTAGCTGATCATGGCATCCGGCATGGTGATGTGGTGAGTATGAGGCATGCGCATCGCCGGATGGTCAACGTTAGGTGTGGTGGAGGCACCGGGGTTTGCCGCAATCCACGAATCGGGATGTTCCATCGTCATATCTGCGGAGAAATCGGCTTTACCGGAGTCTCCTTTCAGCTTCAACGACCAGGTGCCATGCATTTCCCAGGGGCCACCGACTCCTGTCGCCGGGGTATAGTCGTTGAAGATGCCACTAAATCGAGTAGGCGCAGGAGGTTGGGCCAAAACGCCCGTGACTGCTGCCGACACCAGGACCGCGGCGATACATACCGACCACCACAAAGTTCTGTTCTTCATAGGATCTCCTCGTTTGTGACTCAAGACCGCTGCGAAACTCTTGACCCGTTGCATGTGAATATCTCCTGTATATTTGCGGTGACTATGCGAGTCGATTCCGTTCCTTGCCCGGCGTTGACCGAGGTGCCAGTTTTTCACCGTCGAGGCACTCGCGCTTCAATCCGGGCCATCAACCACAGAGAGCGAAAATCAAGTTACGGCCCTGTATCGCAGAACCACACGCGAACGGTCAATACAGGAAAGCTCAGGAAAAGGTACGATTCAGGTCAGGAGCCAATCCACTCATTACAGGACTCTTAAATTTGCCGAAGAAGAGAATCTAAGGCAATATCCTACTCGCCGTTCCAAAGGTCCTATATTCATGCAGGTTGCAGACTATCGATTCGGCCCCTACGAATTGCGCAGTCGCGCTCACGAACTGTGCAAGAACGGTGTGAAGGTGAAACTGCGCCCGCAGCCCTTTCTAGTGCTCAAGGCTCTGGTGGAACGGGCCGGGGACGTCTTGACTCGCGAAGAGTTGCGCGAACTGCTGTGGCCGAAGGAAACCTTTGTCGATTTCGAACATGGACTGAACGCTGCCATCAGTGAGTTGCGTGGCGTGTTGAACGATACCGCGAGCGATTCCCGGTACATCGAGACGCTGCCCAAGGTCGGATATCGTGTCAAGGTTCCGATTGAACTCATCAAGTTAGACGAACATTCGGGTATGGCAAAAGAATCGCCGGAACTAGAGCGCATCGTCAAGAAGACGCCGGAGAAAAACCGGAAGCTGCGCTATCAGAGCGCGGCGGAAATTCGTACGGATTTGCAACGCCTGAAACGCGGCACGGGGTCAGAACAATTGCCCGCGGCGACTAGCGGACCGGTTGGTGAGGCGGAACGGCGAGGAATCAGATGGAGTGTGATTGTCCCTGCTGTCGTAACGTTCGTGGCGCTTGCGTTAGGCAGTTACTTCTATTTCCGTCAAACGCTGGAGCTCACCGACAAAGACACCATTATACTCGCTGACTTCACGAACAAGACCGGAGACACCGTGTTCGACGACACACTGCGGCAGGGACTTTCCATTCAACTGGAGCAATCACCCTTTCTGAGCCTCGTTTCTGAACAACAAATCCAGCAGACATTGAAGATGATGGGGCAGAAGCCAGATGTGAAGATAACGCGCGAACTCGCGCTGGACCTCTGCCAGCGCACAGGGAGCACCGTCGTCCTCGACGGATCCATCGCACAGCTTGGCACGCAGTATCTCCTGACCCTTAAGGCGATCAACTGCGTAAGTGGGGAGTCGCTGGCCAGTAGCGAAGCGCAAGCGAGCGACAAGAGTCATATCCTCGGCGCACTGGGGAGTACAGGTTCCGACATACGCAACAAGTTAGGAGAATCGTTAGGCTCAGTTCAAAAATTCGATGCGCCACTGCAGCAGGCTACAACCTCGTCCCTCGAAGCACTCAAGGCTTACAGCCTAGGACGGAAGACACTAGAGGGGGGCGACGATGTGGCCGCTATACCGTTGTTCCAAAGCGCCGCCCGGTTGGACCCGAATTTCGCTATGGCGTATGCCAATCTCGGAACGGCCTATTACTATGCCGGGGAGACCAGCTTAGGTGATGAGAATACGGCGGAGGCCTACAAACACCGTGACCGAGTGAGCGAAAGGGAGAAGTTCTACATTGAGTCTCACTACTACTACTTTCTCATCGGCGACCTAGAAAAGGCGCGGCGAATCTTTGAATTATGGGGGAAGGTCTATCCGCGGGATGCCGGACCGCATACTTGGTTGGCGGTTGTTTATGAGCAACTTGGCTTGCACGAGAAGGGCCTGGAGCAAGCCCTCGAGTCACACCGCCTGAGCGTGAGTGGTGCTACTTATAACAATCTCGTCGCCGGCTATACCGCTCTCAATCGTTTGGAGGAGGCGCAGGCGACTGCCAAAGAAGCACGAGCAAAAGGCTTCGATTCCCCAAACTTGCGCTTCTCTATTTACGCGATTGCCTTCTTACAAGACGATGCGGCAGCGGCGAAGGAGCAGGTGGACTGGGCCGTAGGCAAGCAGCCGGAAGAAGAGTGGATGCTAACCGCCGAAGCCTCGACAGCCGCCTATTCTGGGAAAATGGGGAAGGCCCGGGAGTTGTGGCAACGGGCGAGGACTTTGGCAGAACGCACGGGAACAAAGGAGATGTTGGCGGGGTACGAAACTGATGCAGCCTGGTGGGAAGTGCATATCGGAAACCTTTCCGAAGCCCGGGAGCGAGCTACGGCGGCGCTGCTTCTTTCTAAAAGTAGGGACGTGGAGTGCACCGCAGCGCCGGAGCTGGCAATGGCCGGAGATGCGGTTCGGGCACAGCCCCTGGCAGATGACTTGGCCAAGCGATTCCCAGAGAATACGGCGTTGCGATTCAGTTGTCTGCCAACGATTCAGGCGCGCATCGCGCTCAGCCGCAATGACCCAGCAAGCGCGATTGAGTTTCTTCAGGTTGCTGCGCCTTACGAGCTCGGCATGGGCGGTCTCTACTCCGCCTACGTGCGTGGAGAAGCCTATCTGACCGCACATCAGGGCAAAGACGCCGCCGCGGAGTTCCAGAAAATCCTCGACCACCGTGGAATTGTTGTGAACGGCCCTATTGGAGCACTAGCCCATCTGCAAGTCGGCAGAGCCTACGTGTTGCAAGGCGACACCGCCAAGGCCAAGGCAGCCTATCAGGATTTCCTCACGCTCTGGAAAGATGCCGACCCTGACATCCCCATCCTGAAAGAAGCCAAGGCGGAATACGCGAAGCTGCAATAGCTCTCAGTGAAGAGTCAGAAGTCCCCACGGGGCAACCATCGTTTTCAGTCACTTAGCAAAAAACACCAGAGAACTTCACCTGTAATTCTTCACCCTGGGACACAATCAAACCATTGGGGCCATCGCTCATCGACAGTGTCGACTGATCTGGTTGATCTTGCACCAGAGAGTCCGTTACGAAGAACGAGGCCCAGCGGTCACCAAACGATCGAAGCAACTCCGCACTTGGAAGATGATCCGGCAACTCCGAAGCCTCGGCTATCGGGTCGAAGTACCGAATCCTGAACCCAGCCAAGCACAAGCGCAGTGATTTTCGACCCTGTAAATTGGTTGGGCGAAGGTTCGCTTTGTTGACTTGCCTTCTATCCCCAACCTAACATGACCCGACTATGGCAGGGTTCCGACCCGCTCATCGGCCGGACGATCTCTCACTACCGCATCATCGAAAGGATCGGTGGAGGCGGTACCCGAAGCACCAAGATTGGAATCGACTGTGTCTGCGGCGGTCAATCGGACAATAGTGAGGTCTTCAAGATCCGCATACCGCATTGTGAAAAATCAGTCGGCTGTTTGTCTTTCAGCCTGAACTCAAGCAACGCGAGAAAATAATTTTTCCCCCACACAAGAGCAACACGGAATCCGTCTTCCGAAGGGGCCACGCCCGCATGGGATTCAAATTGCTGGCAGCACCATTTCTTGACCATGGGCAACATTATCGCTTCGACAGAAAGGTCTTTTCGCCCCAGGGCTTCTGTTACCAGTTTAAATTAATTTGCCTGCTCAATAATGAAATGCTACTTGACTGCTCTGGCCTCAGCAGTCTAATCTTGCGCTCCCGCTTCCCCGCGCGTGACCAGGTCTACGTGCATTTCGATCGATGAAAGATGCCTAGCTCCCAGCGGCGCGAGGAGCCATCCTCTCGCAACTCGCCTGTACGCATTCTAATTGCCGAAGATACCGCCATGGGCTGTCAGCTGCTCATGGATGGCCTTAAACGCGCCCGCCTCGGCTTCACTGAACTCTATTCCGCCGTAACCTCGTCTCAAGTCCTTGATCTCTGCGCTCAACGCACCATCGACATGGCACTCATCAGCGAGGATTTGCAGGATGGAACCTCCAAAGGAGTGGAGACGATAGACCTCCTCCGCCGCACTTGCCCGAGCGTTCGGTGTGTATTGCTCGTCAGAAAGATCCGCCGCGAGCTTACCCTCGATGCGTTTCGTCACGGTGCCAAAGGTGTGTTCTGTCGAAAAGAGGAAATTAGGTTACTTGGGAAGTGCATTCTTGCCGTCCATCGGGGGCAAGTTTGGGTGGATTCCGAACAACTGGAGGTGATGTTGCAAGCCCTTGTCGATAGCAAGCCCGTCAAAGTGACCAATTTGGAGGGCGGTCATCTTCTCACAAAGCGCGAAGATCAGGTGGGCACTCTGGTGGCAGAGGGCCTAACCAACCGGGAAATCGCGAAAAGGCTTTCCCTGAGCGAACACACCATAAGTAATTATCTCTTCAAGATGTATGAGAAGCTCGGCCTTTCCAGCAGAGTCGAGTTTGTCCTCTTTTTCTTTGCCTGCAAATCCCGCGACAGGGCGAGTCACCGAGGACAGGCACCTGTCGCTATAGATTCATTGCACGACTCTCGGGTTTCGGACGGCTTTGCTCGGAAACATTCGACGGATGATAACCGGATGGATGTCTAAGGCCATTCCGATTTCTCGCGAAGGTATCCCAACTTTTGGGAGCAACAGAATTAGCAGCCTCTTCACACCCTCAGCCTCGCTCATTGATGCAGCATGAAGGACGACCGGAAGAGAATTCTTGCATTCGACAAGTAAGCCGATCATTTGGTTTATCAGGGAAGGTGCGGGGCATACCGCTTCGGTACCGGGAGTTCCGTATCTTGACTTTCTCTTTGACGAGTAACAACATTCGCAATCCTCTGGAGGTACCCGCGCCCTCTGGTAAGTTCAAGGAGCAGGGTATGTCCAACATCCGCCGAATTGCTCTCAGTGTTTCCGCAGTTTTGGTTTTTACTTTCGGGCTGCCTGCGGCGCGTAGCCAGACGCGCCTCGCCGTTCCCTCTTACCAGAATCCAGGTAGCTCCGTATGGAAAAGTTGGGACGCGCCAGGGTCAGCCGCTTTGGGAATCATGATTGTCGACCTCGATAATGGCGATGACATGAGTTACCACTCCAATATAGACACAGCCATCCAGCAAACTCGGAAAAAGGGTATTCATGTTCTTGGCTATACCTATACCGACTATGGGACTCGCAATCCGACGGTCATTCACCAAAGGATCGATGCCCTGTATCAGAACTATCTTGTGGACGGAATATTTTTCGACCAGGCCCCCACTGACTGCAGCGCCAGCAATTCGTTCTTCCCGAACCAATTCTTGTATTATCAGGAACTCACGAACTACGTCCGGCAGAAGGTTGGTGCGCGCATAACGGTGCTGAATCCTGGCGTCAATAGTCCCGACGACTGTTGGATGTCGATCACCAACATCCTCATGAATTGGGAAAACTCCGTCGGCTATTCTGCTTACCAGAGCAGCTACATTGACTATCCCTGGATCCATCAATATCCGCCTGACCGTTTCTGGCACGCCATTCTGGGAGTTCCTCAAGCTGAAATGCAGGCCACAATCAACCTTGCGCGGACGCGCAATGCAGGGTGGGTGTATGTCAGTGACAGCGCCTCCAACGGCTACAATCAAGTTCCCGTGTATTGGACGGCGGAGGCAACAGCGGTCAAACAGCAGGGCGTGCAGGCCCCTTTCGCGGTCGCGTGGCCACCATCCACCGACAGCAGCGGTACGATCATGAACGGCCGCGTGTCGTTCCGCTGGCGCGCCGTCAATGGAACAGTCTGGCAAGTCTTTCTCGATACCGATCAGAATGCACTAACCGGCTATCAAAATAGCTCGCTGTCGATTGGGGCCGAATACATGATCGAGAATAACTCCACCGGAAATTCGCAACTGTATCGGTACAACGGCGCAGGGACCGATTGGAATTGGGTTGCTGTGCCGGCGAACGCACAGGTGACTTTCCCCGACGCAGGCACCAATTTAGTGGCCTTTGACCAGGAAGGCATCGGTGCGCCCCAGGCTCTCAATTACCAAATTCACTGTCTCGATGCGAATTACAACTTGTTGTATTCGAGCTACGCGATCCCGCTTAGCTTAACCAACACGGGCTTGGTGTTGGATATTGCGAATCACCTGCAGTGAAGGAGTCCGCCGTCTCCGGTCATCTTCAGCCAAGTACAACTGAATGGAAAGTAGAAGGAACGGGGTCGCCGACGAAGATCATAGCTACCTGCCCGTTGTGTCACACGTCACGGACCTTTGAGGGTGTACCCGTGAGGGTCGTTAAGCAATTATTGAAACACAATCTCTGCGACGGACTTGTGGAAGCTATCCCGAGGGAGAACTAGCACTGCACGAGGCGCACGGCCGAACGGAAGAAACTCTTAGAGAAGAGGGAAAAAAGCTGGCGTTGGGACGCCAGCAGACACCACTCGACGCGGCCTTTGCCGTTGCGTATTTGCTAACTGATGAAAACTCGCAGGTTACCGGGTCCGCTTTACACGTCGGTGCCGGTGCTTCTACTTTAGCTATCGCACCCGGCGCATACCCGGGATAGCGATTACCGAATACTAGTTGACCGATCTGGACTGCGTCGCCCTACGACTGGATGGGACTGGCTTTCGCGGGTTTTTCGCTTTTCCTCAGACATCTTCTTAGCCAAATAAAGCAGCAAACCTCTGTCGGCCTCATTCGTGAAACTAAGCGCATAGCGTAATTTCGCAAATTCTCGCTTGCCCTTTCCACGCGTGGCCCAGTCTTCTTTTCCGTCGTTGGACAAGCTCATTTGTACAGGCGGTTCCTAGCCATCATAAAGCAGTTGGTACATGGGCATTTCCAATGCCCAGGAAATCTTTTCGAGAGTCTCTAAAGACGGAATCGTGTGACCATTTTCTACGCGGGATATGTAGCAGCGGAGAAGGCCCGTACGCTTCTCCATGTCCCCCTGGGAAAGCTTCTTGGCTTCGTGCACGGCCCGAAGTCGCTCAGCAATGTACATGTCGGACCTCCCGATGAATGTTCTTATCTGAGCACCATACTCCCGCTTTGGTCATCCACTTCCGTAGCGTCTCCCGGCTCACGGAGAAACCCTCCTGGGCCAGGTGTTCGGCAGCCAGCGTGGGTCCGAAATCCGCATAACGCTGCTGCAGGCGCGCCAAAATCTTCTGCTCCGAGCGGGCTGGCAGCTTGCGGTTCGATGGTCGGCCGCGCAGTCCGTGAGCCAGGGAGCGCTCTCCGCGCTCGCGAAGACGCAGCAGCATCCGCCGCACCTGGCGATCGCTTACTTTCAGCCGCTCGGCGGCTGCCAGTTGCGCCAACTGCTTCTGCTGGACCTCGTGCAACACTTTCAAGCGGTCCCGTTCTCGTTGGCTCAACGCGATTCGCTCCGTTTCCATAGGCCCCTCGGCCACCCATGAAAGCGGACATTTCTACTTTGCACATCAAACCGGACATTCTCACTTTGCAGCGACACGAAGGTTCGCTTTGTTGACTTAGCCTTGGGTGCAACCTAAGATGACGGCCTTGTGACAGATTCCGACGCGTTCCTTGGGCAGATAGTCTCGCACTACCGCATCCAGGAAAAGCTGGGCGGCGGCGGGATGGGCGTGGTGTATAAAGCGGAGGATCTGGAGCTCGGGCGATTTGTGGCGCTGAAGTTCCTGCCGGAGCGGACGGAGAGAGCTGCGTCCGCGCTGGAACGGTTCCGAAGAGAGGCGCGTGCGGCGTCGGCGCTCAACCATCCGAACATCTGCACGATCTATGAAATAGGGGAGCACGAGGGGAGACGCTTTATCGCGATGGAGTTTCTGGAAGGGCAGACGCTGAAGCACGTGATCGCCGGCCAGGCGATGGATTTCGAGAGATTGGTGGACCTGGGGATTGAAGTGGCGGAGGCGCTGGACGCCGCGCATGGAAAAGGAATCGTGCACCGGGATATCAAGCCAGCGAACATATTTGTGACCGAGCGCGGGCACGCGAAGGTGCTGGATTTTGGATTGGCAAAAGTGGCGGCGGGAGCGGGTAGCGGATCCAATGCGACGACGTTGGGGACAGCGGGAGTGGGTCCGGACCAGTTGACAAGTCCAGGGAGCGCGCTGGGGACGGTGTCCTACATGTCGCCGGAGCAGGTGTTAGGAAAGAAGCTGGATGCGCGATCCGATTTATTTTCGTTTGGGATTGTGTTGTATGAAATGGCCACGGGTTTTTTACCGTTTAAGGGAGATACGAGCGGAGCCATTTTCAACGAGATCCTGAACCACGATCCAGTGACGCCGGTGCGGTTGAATTCGAACATGCCAGCCGAGTTGGAGCATGTGATTCATAAGGCGATGGAGAAGGACCGGGAGTTGCGGTATCAGAGCGCGGCGGAGTTTCGGGCAGACCTGAAGCGGCTAAAACGAAACACGGAGTCCAGCAAGCAGCCGGCGGTCAGCGGGGCGGCGAACTCCATTGCCGGCAAAGAGACACAGAAAAATAGAAAGATCGTTTACTTCGGTTTGCCCGCGATTGCGGTATTGGTGCTGGCCGGCGCGGGTTACCTGTGGTGGCGTAACCACCCGCCGGCATCGAACTTACCGATGAGCGAGCGGCTACTGACGCACACCCCAAACAATCAAGGCGTGACCGCCGCGTCACTTTCCCGTGATGGCCGCTACGCATCGTACCTCGACGACAAAGGAGTACACATCCTCAACCTGGAAACGGGAGAGGAACACGAACTTGTACTGCCCGAGGATTTCCGGAAACGGGCCAGAGGTGTCTCCTGGTTTCCGGATGGAGAAAAGCTCTTGGTTTCCGCCCGTTCGGATAACGAGGGCACGACTGTATGGGTGACCTCGATTATGGGAGGGACGCCGCGAAAATTGCGGGCGCATTGTGGCTCTGCGCATCTTTCCAAGGATGGCAAGCAGATCGCATTCGCGACGGGAAAGGGGATGGAGCTATGGACAATGGGATCGAACGGAGAGAATGCCCGGAAAATCCAGACCGTCGAGGGTGGATACATCTTCGCGCTGGAGTGGTCTCCGACGGGGAAACGGATTGCTTACGCAGTGGAGGAACCGAACGGAGCAGGAGTGACGGTAAAGTCCGTGGGCGTGGATGGGGGAGATCCCGTGCTGATTCTCAAGAGTCCGCTACTGACCGACCAGTCGGATGACTTTGCATGGGCGCCCGATGGGCGTTTTGTGTTCACCCGAGCCGAATCTTCCGGCTCGGCCACGGTGCTCAATCTCTGGTATATGGTGGTTGATCCCAACACCGGCAAGGCAGCGCAGGAACCGGTAAAAATGACGCGCTGGGATGGTGTCTGGCCGTTCCTTGGCGGGCTCAGTCAGGATGGGAAGCGCCTGCTGGTATTGAAAACCCACGTCTGGAATAACGTGTTTCTGGGGGAACTCCGGGATAATGGAACACAATTGGGGAAAGTGGAGCATTTTACAAGCAGCGACACCAATGACTCTGCGAGCTGGTGGTCTCGCGATGGCAAATGGGTGTTGTTCTCCTCCGATCGCACGGGTGGCCGTAGCCAAATCTATCGCCAGACCGTCGGTCAGAGTGATCCGGAGCCACTATTACCAGGTCCGGAGGATCAGTCTTCCGCCGAAGTGAGCCCGGATGGTGCATGGATTCTCTTTTGGAAGGCCCAACATTTTCAAGGGAAGTCCGCTCCGTCCAGTGCAACGTTGATGCGCGTCCCCGCCGGAGGCGGCACTGCCGAGCGGGTTCTGGACGCTCCGTATGACACAAGCACGGGTTTTCATTGTGGGCGCCAGGGAAACAGCGGCTGCGCGCTTAGCCTCATGGCCAACGGGCAGCTCATTTTTTATTCGCTTGATCCGCTGAAAGGCCAGGGGCAAGAACTTGCGCGGACGCAAATGGGCGACGCGGGGATCTGGTTGATCTGGGCGCTTTCGCCGGACGCAAAGCGGATCGCGGTGGGCGGTTTTGAGGCATTGGGAAAAAACTTACGAGTTATCGATTTAGAGACCCACGGGGAGCGCGAGATACCAGTTCCTGGGGTGATCCTGGCCGGACTTGCCTGGTCCAACGACGGACGAGCGATCTATGGATCCGCGCAAGAAGGGCCACATTTTTATCTGGTGCGCGCTGATTTATCCGGCAAATCGCACATCTTGCAGGAAAGTCCATCGAGGCAGTTTTATTCCAGCGTGATTACCTCTCCAGATGGTCACTCCGTCGCATTCACGCGCCAAGAAGGGCAAGCGAATGCGTTTCTGCTAGAGAATTTCTGAACATGGAGTTTTGGTGCCGGGAGCCTGTCGTGATTCCACACGGCAGGTCGAGTTATTTATTTGATGGCGAGAGACCCAGCAAACGATTCGCATCCACAAAAGCCAGTCTTCAGGAGAGTCCGTTACCCGAAGCACCAAGATTGGAATCGACTTAGCCTGCGGCGGTCAATCGGACAACAGTGAAGTTTTCTGATGCCGTAGTCTCATCCGAGCCACCTGCCAAGATGTACTGTTGTGAGTTCACGCTGTCGAAAGAGGTAAGCGTCCGATTCCAACCGTATGTACTGAGAGTGTGTGAATAAGGATGATGGGCTTTGTGGACACAATGGTTTGTGTCCACGAAGAGGGATCGTGGACACATCGGATCAGACACTTCAAGTCCGAGGGCAGCGAGTAAAGCACCGGCGCCGGACGATCCAGGAGCGGCGGGCGATCGTGGAAGAGACGCTGTTGCCGGGCGCGTCGGTGTCGAGAGTGGCGCGACGGCACGATGTAAACGCGAACCAAGTTTTCTATTGGCGAAAGCGCTATCGCGAAGGGCAACTAGGTGGGGACACGGCAACAAGTCTGCTGCCGGTGAAGGTCGCGAATGAGCGAGTCAGCGAGGCGGTGCAGGAGGACAATTTCCTTCCGCGAACCGGAACCCTGGAAATCAAGCTCTCGAAAGGGACGCTTCGAATTGCAGGAACCGTGGATGTAGCGACGCTGCGTGTCGCGATCGGGTGCCTGGTCGGATGATCGCACTGCCAGCAGGAACGCGGATTTGGATCGCCGCAGGAGTGACGGATCTGCGGCGAGGATTTACGGGCTTGAGCGGGATGGTGCAGACGGCGCTCCAGGAGAATCCGTTTTCTGGTCAGGTGTTCGTATTTCGAGGGCGGCGCGGGGATCTGATCAAACTGTTGTGGTGGGACGGTGATGGTCTGTGCCTTTTCGCAAAAAGACTCGAGAGGGGAAAATTTCTCTGGCCGCAAGCAACGAGCGGAACTGTCGCTTTGACACCGGCACAGTTGTCGATGTTGCTGGAAGGGATCGATTGGCGGCGTCCGGTACGCAGCTACAATCCACAGATGGCCGTGTGAGGCAGTTGATAGAGAATTGATTTGCCATGAATTATGTTCATGGCATACTGCGCGCATGACTGGTCCACGCGCGACACTTCCGGATCTTGACGCGCTCGATCCCCACGAACTGAAAGCTCTGATCATCTCCCAGCATGAACTGATCGTGTCGCGCGACAGCGAGATCGAACAGCTGAAGCTGCTGATCGCCAAACTGCGTCGCATGCAATTCGGTCGGAAGTCGGAGAAGTTGGATCGCCAGATCGAGCAGTTGGAGCTGCGGCTGGAAGCGTTGCAGCAAAATGATGCGGAGAAGGTCGCTGCTCTACCTGAGCCCATGGCGAACGCAGTTGCCTTAGCGCGATCTGCACGGCGGCCACTGCCCTCGCAACTGCCGCGGGAAGTGCGAACGTACTTGCCGAAACAAGAAGCCTGCCCAGACTGCGGCGGTAAGCTGAAGCATCTGGGCGAAGATGTTTCGGAGATCCTGGAAATCGAACCGGTACACTTCAAAGTGATCCGCCAGGTTCGGCCGAAGCTGGCTTGTGCGTGTTGTGAGCGGATCGTGCAGGCGGAAGCGCCAAGCCGGCCGATCGCACGAGGAACAGCGGGCCCGGGACTTCTGGCACATGTACTGGTCTCAAAATATGCCGATCACTTGCCGTTGTACCGTCAATCGGAGATCTACGCTCGGGAAGGAGTGGAGTTGGATCGTTCGACGCTGGCGGACTGGGTGTGCGGAACGAGCCAGTTACTCGAGCCTCTTGTGGAATCGCTGCGACGTCACGTGATGGCAGCGGAGAAGTTGCATGCGGACGACACGCCGGTGCCGGTGTTGGCGCCTGGGAATGGAAAAACCAAGACGGGGCGACTGTGGACTTATGTGCGAGATGATCGGCCGGCGGGAGATAAAACTCCTCCGGCGGTGTGGTTTGCCTACACGCCGGATCGCAAAGGGAAACACCCGAAAGCGCACCTGAGCAAGTTCCAGGGAACGTTGCAGGCCGATGGTTACGCGGGGTTCGAGCAGATCTACGAAACGGGAAGGATTCAGGAAGCGGCTTGCTGGGCGCATGTGCGGAGGAAGTTCTACGATCTCGAGCAGGCCCACAAGTCTCCGGTCGCGAAAGAAGCACTCGAGCGCATCGGGGCACTGTATGCGGTGGAAAGTGACATTAACGGACGATCGCCGGAAGAGCGTCGCGAGATCCGTAACACCCGCAGCCGGCCATTGCTCGAATCGCTGAAACAATGGCTGGAAGAGACCTTGGGCAAACTCTCGAAGAAATCAGATACGACTCTGGCCGTTCGTTACACGCTCGGACGATGGGACGCATTGCTGCGCTACTGCGACGATGGCCGACTGGAGATCGATAACAACGCTGCGGAGCGAGCATTGCGTGCCGTCGCTCTGGGTAGGAAAAACTACTTGTTCGCTGGGTCGGACCGGGGTGGCGAGAGCGCCGCGGCGATTTACAGCCTTATCGGCACGGCGAAGCTGAACGGAATCGATCCGGAGTCTTATCTACGCAATGTGTTGTCTCTCGTCGCGGAGCACCCGATCAACCGCATCGACCAACTGCTCCCCTGGAATCTTGCTGAACACTCTCGTCTCGCTGCCTGAGCAACACTACTTCTCGTCAACACGGCCCACGGATGGCGCTTACCGAAAGAGGCACCACGAGCGTGTTGAAACGACTTAGGGCGTGTGGGTCGTCTGGAGGTGCGGACGAATTGAAAGACCTAGCCGATCCGATTAGGCTACGATTTCGTGTCTTGAATGAACGCCAGATACTTGCACAAGTTCTTGATGCGTCGACGCACGCCCAATTCGTCACCGTTCTCGTACATAGAAAAAACCGGCCCCCAGATGGGCATGTCGGACGAACCGTGTCCCAGAATGGGGTCGCCAGAAAGCACCACACGGCTAACATAATCTTCCGGGAATTTGCCATCGTGCCGGATGGCAAGTGTCCTCAGATTCGCCGGTGATTTTTTCAGCGCCGAAGCGACAGGGCCGTGGCCTCTACCGTCCGCTCCGTGACATGCGGCGCAATGATCCATGTAGGTCTGCTTGCCGGCCGCGACATCGGGCGGCACGACCGGTGTCGGCTTGTCTTGAGCTTTGCTGGCCAAAGGCAGCAGAACCAAAGTGCCAACTAAGATTGTTTCGCGAATATTCATTGACGGCCTCCAATCGCTCACCGATGGTATTCGCTGACGAGAGAAGTTTGCCCTAGTAGGGCGTTTCCATTATGGCGTCCTGGACCGCCACCCTCACTGATACCTTGTTTTAAACTCAGGGGCCCGGCTACATCTTTATTGGCTACCGGGCCCCTGCGGCGCTTTCTTGCGCCAATCCGCGATCCTTGTCGCGGGATTCTCTAAGTGGGTCATGCGGAACCGGGAGCTCGCATGTGACTGCCACGGAGAAATTCGCATTCGACCAGCCCATTCTCGGGCGATTGATCGCACCTTGCAATGAATGTGTCAAGTCTACCCGTCACAAAAAAAGAAAAAGCATTCCGACCAAGGGAATACAGCCCCTCGGACCCAGGGCCAGGTGGTTCAGTCAGCACCGGCCGATATCTAACCACAGCCAAAACTGCGACCAGAGGAGAGTTTCACTCCGCCGGACGCATCGTTGTGTTCGTGCTCGGAAGTTCGAAGGGCAAAAGTGACAAGCCGACCATATCTGTCAACGAGGCGAACCAGTGCGCGTCCAGGCATTCTGCCCGGAACACCCGGTAGCTACCCAGCTTTTCGAAAATCCGGAACAGGTAGTTGCGTACGCGGGGTTCGCTCGACCGCTGCGATGACCATTCGGTTGGTATGTGGTTGGAGCCTCGTTGCGCTATATTTGAGCCTGGAGTTCCCTCAATGATCAAGATACTGATTGCAGATGACCACGCCATTGTCCGCGATAGTCTGCGGAAACTCCTGGACGCGGACCGCGCTATTACCGTGGTTGGCGAAGCCACCAACGGCGCCGAGTGCATCGCGATGCTCGGCAGTCTCAAACCCGACATTCTGCTCCTCGACCTGCGCATGCCCGTCAAAAACGCATTAGCCGTTCTTGAGAAGGCAAACTTTGACACGGTTCCGACGCGTAAGGGGAACCAACTCCAGGTTGCGCAGCACGACGAGTGGATACGTCCAGCAGACAGGATCAGGACGACTTCTTATCAATAAACAGGCTGTTCGCACGTTGGTAGAAAGATCCGGATGAGCCGACCCGCAATTTCTTTGCTGACCTCAATCAGGTTCATCAGCTTTCCGGATCCCGTGGGGCATTCGATTTTGAAGTTGTCCCCCGTAGTGCACTGAGCATTTTGATGAGTTTTGAGTAGCCGAACTGTTCATCTGAGAACACTGCCTCATTTTGAAATCAGGAGGTTCCAAGAATGAGAGCAACTGATAAAGAACCACACCGCACCGGCCGGATCGGGTGGCTACGCGCCGCGGTTTTGGGTGCGAACGATGGCATCCTGTCCACATCTAGCTTGGTGCTTGGAGTCGCGGCGGCCCATGGAACTCACAGCAGCGTGGTAATCGCAGGGATAGCCGGGCTGGTGTCCGGAGCTATGTCGATGGCAGCGGGTGAGTACGTGTCTGTTCATTCGCAGGCGGACACCGAAGCGGCCGACCTGGATCTTGAGCGTGCCGAATTGAAAGCAGACGACAAGGGCGAGCACAAGGAGTTGATGGCAATTTATGTTGCGCGCGGACTCGCTCCTTCTCTCGCGAAACAGGTCGCCGAACAATTGATGAAACACGACGCTTTGGGCGCGCATGCCCGGGACGAACTTGGCATCTCCGACATTTTCCGGGCGCGTCCGATCCAGGCGGCCTTGGCCTCGGCGGGGAGCTTTGCTTTCGGAGCAGCTATGCCGCTCGCGGTGACTGCTTTGACGCCGACGGGAGGGATGCTCCCTCTTGTCTCGGGAACATCCTTGGCCTTCCTCGCATTGTTAGGCGGATTGGCGGCGCGCGTAGGTGGAGCAGGAGTGACAATCGGAGCAATCCGAGTCACGTTCTGGGGAGCGCTAGCCATGGTGGTGACGGCGGGCATCGGATGGCTGTTCGGAACAGTTGTGTGAATCGCGCAAAACGCGCTTGGCTTGGTGAGATAGTGGAGTATCTCCACACACCACTGTCAGAGCAACGCGTGCCTTCGATAGAACCAGGACTTTACAGCCTGTACCAGGAGGAGATAGGTCACCGCAAGAATTGCAATGGTGCCCAACAGCGAGAGGGGAAGCGGAGTGAACCTCAGCAAACCGCCGAGCGGCGTATACGGCAGCACGACTGCGACAGCAACGACAATCAACACGCTTATCAACAACGGCCTACTGGGCCGGCTCTTGAGAGGATTGGCTGCCGTCCGGATCACAAATACGACGAGCGTCTGCGTAGCGAGAGACTCCACGAACCATCCGGTGTGAAAAAGAGATTCATTTGTGGAAGCGTGAAACACCCACAGCAGCACGCCAAACGTGAGGAAATCATAAAGGGAACTGATCGGGCCGATGATTGTCATGAACTGCCGGATAAATCCAATTTGCCATCGCTTGGGCCGCTGCTCCATGGCGGGATCCACGTTGTCGGTCGGGATGCTAACTTGCGAAACATCATAAAGAAAATTGTTCAACAAGATCTGGCTTGGGAGCATGGGCAGGAATGGCAGAAAGAGCGAAGCGGCGGCCATACTGAACATATTGCCAAAGTTTGAGCTCGTGCCCATGATGATGTACTTCATGATGTTGGCGAAGGAACGCCGGCCCTCAAGTACTCCGTCGTTTACAACGGCCAGGTCCTTTTCCAAAAGGATGATTTTGGCCGCGTCTTTAGCTACGTTCACTCCGTTCATCACGGAAATGCCCACGTCCGCGGTGTGCAGGGACGGGGCGTCGTTGATTCCATCACCCATGTAGCCGACGACGTGCCCGCGGGCCTTCAGAGCGAGGATTACACGGTTCTTTTGTTCCGGGGATACGCGGGCGAAGATGGCGCCGTTCTCTGCCTGAATAGCGATCGCGGCATCATCCAAAGCATCGAGTTGATTTCCGACCAGGATGCGATCCGCGTCCAAGCCTACGTCGTGCGCTATTTTTTGCGTCACGTACTGGTTGTCGCCGGTCATGACGACCACAGAAATGCCGTTCTGTTTGAGCGCGTTCAGTACAGAAAGGACGCCCTCTTTTGGAGGATCGAGAAATGCAGCGAAGCCGACTAGGGTCATAGACTTTTCGGCGGCCACCGTAAAAACATCCTGTTTTTCGACCTTCCGAACAGCTACACCGAGTGCTCGGTATCCGTCCGCGCTTAGGTTTTTTAGAGTCTCCTGTGCCTGCGCCCGGCGGCTTTCGTCAAACGGCTGAGGAATACCATCGTTGGTCACCTGTTCGCAGATGGCAAAAACACTTTCGGCTTCGCCCTTGGTGATGAGAAAGTCGCCGTCAGCGTGTCGGACGGCTACGGAAAGGCGTTTCCGGTTGAAGTCGAAAGGTATCTCGTCCACCTTTTCATATCCCACAATGGAGGGCGCCTCGTGCTTAAGGACTGCGTCATCGAGGGGGCTCTTGATGCCGGCCTCAAACTTGCTGTTCAGGTAAATCATCTGCAAGACGTTGTCGTTATCCTTACCTTGAAAATCGACGTGGCGGTCCAGCACGATCTCGCCTTCGGTGAGTGTTCCAGTCTTGTCGGTACAGAGAATGTCCACGCTGCCGAAATCCTCGATCGCGGCGAGTTGTTTCACCAATACTTTCTTCCTGGTCATGCGCTTCGCGCCTTGTGCCAGTGTTACGGTGATGATCATGGGCATCATTTCAGGCGTCATCCCGACGGCCAGCGCGACCGAGAAAAGGAAAGACTCCAAGATCGGGCGATGGAAGACGATGTTGACCAGTAGGACGAATAAGACGAGCAACATGGTCACCCAGGTCAGCATCATTCCGAAACGGCGCACGCCTCGGCCAAATTCGGTTTCTGGCGGACGCATGGCCAGACGATGCGCAATCTCGCCGCACGCGGTGTTTTTGCCTGTGCAAACTACGACCGCAGTGCCAATCCCCGACTGCACCGCAGTCCCGAGGAAAACACTATTGCTGGCATCCGCGACACCGTGCTTCTCCTTTGCGAGATCAGTTGACATTTTTTCGACTGGCAAAGATTCCCCAGTGAGGACGGATTCGCGAACGTGCAGGTCTTTAACCTCCAACAAGCGGGCATCCGCTGGCACAAGGTCCCCTGCGTTGAGCCGGATAATATCTCCGGGGACCAGTTGGTCTGTCGGGATCTCCTGTTCTCTTCCATCCCGTACTACGGCGGCAGTGATCGCGATCTGTTTCTGGATGTCTTCGACGGCGTGGCGAGCCTGGAATTCCATCAAGAAATTCAAGAGTACGCTGAACAGTACGATAGCAATGATGATCAGCCCACCGACGTGCTCTCCAAGCGCGAGAGATACACCGCTGGCAATGACAAGGATGATGACGAGGGGATTGGCGAAGAAACCGAAAAAACTAAGCAGTCCGGCGAAGCGTGACGCGCGGACCATGCTGTTGGGGCCGTAACGACGAAGCCTGCGGCTGGCCTCCTCGGCTGTCAGTCCGGCGGGAGTTGCCTGTAGCTGTTGAAATAGGTCGGGCAACGCCCGATCCCAGAAACCATCGAGAACCGGTGTCTGTTTTTTCACCCGCGGCCCCTCCAGTAACTGCCGAGTTTTCCCATGAGCATATTACTCAGGAACGGATGTGTGGCACTCCCTCATTCTTCAGGACTACTTTGAGTGCGCCCTCGTGACGCACCGGTTTGCGTTGAACGACATTATGAAGGCGTACGACGTATTTGGAAACGCAGCCAAAGAGCTTGCCTGGTTGGAGCTTGCCCGAGGACACGAGCTTCAGCAGTATCGGTGTCGTGCTGGGGTGGGTGTTTTCAAAGTGCCGATCGAGATAACTGTCGAGCAAGGAGTGCATGCTGTTCTCTTTTGTACAGTCGGGCGGAGAACCTATTGGTAGCGTGAATACTGCGGCAGAACGCTCCCACCAAGATGGTGTTTTGCCCTAAACATGAAATCCGAATAAGGAGATTCCCTCATGGCGAAAGTTCTGAAATGCGGCGATGTGAATCCAGGATGCAATCATGAGATACGCGGCGAATCGGATCATGACGTTTTGAGGAAAGCCGCCGAGCACGTGAAGAAAGACCACCACATGGAGATAATTCCTCCCGATGTGTTATCTAAAGTCAAAAGTGCAATCCACGACGAAGGTGAACCGCGATCGCAAAAAGCTGGCTCCACAAATTAGCACGAAGATTAAGCGTTACGGATGGTGGGCCTGCCTTTGACCGAATCGTTCCTTTGATTTCCGGTATTACGCCTGCGGGTTGGCGATATAGAGCGGACTTTAGTGGCAATCAAGGATGGCCGGTACTCAGACCACTTAAGCACCAACAGCCGGCAAATCGATGATTGGCGCAAAGTAGATCACAACTACCGACCAATACAAGAACGGATCGTTCGGCGGCCCAGCAGAAAGAGCGGAGCAACACTTGAAACGCAAGAACCGTACGGCATCTTCCCTTGGCGGTTTCTCTTCAGGAGCCAGCTTGGGCGGTAAGCTCTCGCAGTATCGGAACAAACAGAACATCTACCGACAAGGTTCACCCGCCTACACGCTTTTCTACATTCAAGAAGGAGGGGTGCGGCTCACCACACGAACGAAATATCAACCAGCGGCAGTCACTGCCATCCTTGGCGCGCATGATTTTTTTGGCGAGCTTTGCCTTGCGGGCTATCCACTCCGTATGTCTACGGCTGTTGCGTTGACCACGAGCTCTATACGGACTATCAAGAAAGCGAAAATGCTCCAAATACTTCGTAGAAAGAACAAGACCTCAAATTCGCTTGTGGCCTATCTCCTGTCCAGTGTCAAGAACTACCAGGATCACGTGGCCCACCTACTGACTTCCTCCGCCGAACAGCGGCTTGCGCGCGTGCTTCTTCGGTTGGCCCACTTGGGCAAAAAAGGTCCAGCGGCTGTTGAGATTCCTATTCTCAATCACCAGGTTCTGGCAGAGATGGTCGGGACTACGCGCCCGCGAGTTAATTTCTTCATGAATCGATTCAGAAAGAAGGGCTATATTGACTACGACGGGGGACTGGAAGTGTACCAGTCGCTGCGAAAAGTCCTCCGTACCCGCCCAAAATTGACTGTAAGCACCTGAAAGTCCAGGGCTTATTCCGAGTTCAACTGAAGGATGTGAATATTCCGTCAATTTGGCACGATTGTTCAATATTGGACAGTCAGCCGATTGTGTCTGGTGCTAGCCTAGTAGCGCGTCATGGTGTCATCGGCAGCTCCTATCCGTTTATCTGCCAACGTCCTTCGCCCTCTCCAAAAAGCGAACTCGAGGATTTCTGTTTTCGATGTGAAATTGTTTCTCGACTCGGCCGGTCTGGGAAGAAGATTAGAAAAGTTTCGAGCGAAACAGATCGTCTTCACGCAGGGCGATCCCGCGAAGAATGTCATCTACATCCAAGAAGGAGGCGTGAAGCTTTCTGTCGTCAATAAAATCGGCAAAGAAGCGGTTGTGGCAGTCCTTGGACCTGGCGATTTTTTGGGGGAAGGATCCCTTGCGGGGCAGAGCGTTTGCATGGCGACCGCGACGGCCATTGCGCCCACGACCGTACTCGTGATTGAGAGAAGCGAGATGATTCGGGTACTCCACCGGGAACACGAGTTCTCCGATCGCTTCATCGCGTACATGCTGGCACGAAACATCCGGGTCGAAGCAGACCTGGTAGATCAACTCTTCAACTCCAGCGAAAAACGGCTCGCGCGCACTTTATTACTGCTCGCGCGCTATGGCTCGCCGGGCCAAACGCAAAAGGCACTTCCGAAAGTATCGCAAGAGATGCTGGCGGAGATGATTGGCACAACGCGGTCCCGAGTCAATTTTTTCATGAACAAATTTAGGAAACTGGGCTTCATCCAATACGACGGAGAGATTCAAGTCAACGATTCGCTCCTGAGTGTGGTGCTGCACGATTGAGTCAGTCTGCGCATTTAGTGCGCGGGACCCTTTTCAATGGGTAAAGACCTTCCACAACGCGACCGTCTTCTACTCTGTTCTGGAAACTAATGGCACATAGCGCTTTCTGCCGCGATTCGATGGTCTGTTCATCGTCGTCGCAGGTAGCCTAGAACACGTCGCCCAGGAATTGAATTGCTCGGCATGCCGAACCGATTCACCTGTTCAGCGCAAAAGCATTGAGGAGGAACAATGCGTAAGAACATCATGGTTGCCCTGTTGCTTGCGGCGGTCACAAGTGTGACGTTGATGGGGTGCGAGGATACAAAAGCGCGTCAAGAAAATGAACAACTGAAAACACATGTGGCGGAGCTGGTGAAGGAGAGTGGTGACCTCGGCAATCGTGTTGATGCTTTGACCCAAGAGAATGCTGCGCTAAGGCAGGAGAATGAACAACTCAAAAAAAACGCGAAGACGAAGAAAGCCAAGAAAAGCAAACATCATCGAAGTGCTTCGACGGGACACTAAAGGACTAGTCCTTTCATTTGTCTGCGTAAATGCACCAGTTCCGGCCCATTTAGC
The DNA here is from genome assembly GCA_963759275.1 of Candidatus Acidiferrales bacterium. Classification (GTDB taxonomy): domain Bacteria; phylum Acidobacteriota; class Terriglobia; order Acidiferrales; family UBA7541; genus Acidiferrum. Next base: position 984,478 of record CAVWYZ010000014.1, read on the forward strand.
CAGTGTCCGCGTGAATCAGGAGGCGAGACATTCCTTTAGTTTCCGCCAACTACTGTAGCCGTACTCGCGAGCAACGATATAGAGCGCATCGGCAATTCTTGGTGCGAGCAAGCCAGCCAAAGGGTCGTAGGATTGAAATCTTCCAAACGCGGCAGCGTCCCGCCGTCGTACGGCATGGAGAAGCTCTCGCGCTTCTCTCTCTATGCTGTTGAGATGTGCATCGAAGGGCAATCTGCGATACATGGTTCCAACCTCCTAAGGTCCCGCGGGACTTCCGTGTTCGTTTCCGTCGTTAAGCGCAGCATGTTAGAGATTTGCGCGACTGCTGACTGTTCTATATTGAACACTCCTGTCGAGGCCTCCCTATGTGAAGAAAGCGGGATTCACTCCCATACAACTGCCAGCCCGTACGAATGCGCGAACGCCGTTTGGCTTGGAAATCATAAAGAATTGTCTTTCTTGTCCCCATCGTGAAGAGCGACTTTTTTGCAATCTGCCGAAAGCCAGCGTAATAGCTTTGGCTGCTATCACTCACTCGGCGGTGTATCCCAAAGGCGCGAATCTTTTTGTGGAAGGCCAACCAGCACGGGGCATTTTCATTCTCGGTAGTGGGAGAATGGAGCTTTCAACGTCATCAGCCGATGGCAAGACGCTCATATTGCAGATAAATTAGCGGGGCGCACTACACTTTGCGCTTCAGACTGTGCTTCGTTCTGAGCAAGATTTGCCAAACGGGCCCGATGGATGACTCAACGATCCCGCCAATGAAGATCGATGAGTCCCCACGAAGTGAAGTTTTCTAGGCCATAATCTGAAACGGCTTGACTATGTGAGACTTAGCGATTGGGGCGAGCGAACCTCCGTGTTCAAAAGGAGACAGACGGAGATTCCTCTACTGGAGAAGATTGCATTGCAATTGAGTGCCTTAGCAGCCAGGAGAATCGCGATGATCGGATGCCCAAAGTGCAGTAGCGCACAAATCCACCAATCAAGACGAAAGGGAGTGACGGGGAGAACAATTCTAGCCATCATTTTTGTCAGGCCATTTCGGTGTGAAAGATGCGACTGCCGGTTTTACAGCTGGTCCTTTACCGCTAATCCCAATTCATCTCGGACGGCTACCACTCAATAATCGACAGTCGCTGCCTTCCTCCTCGGACTTTCGGCCAAATCTAATGTTGCCCAAACCCATTTCGAGACACTTGCTTCCGGCCTTGCTCGTTGGATTGGCTTTGCGCCTTTTCTTAATCTGGAGGTTCCCGTTTGCTTCCGGAGACACGCCCCGTTATGAAGAGCTCGCCCGGAATTGGCTGCACTATGGAATATATGGGTTTTTCTCCCATGGACATCTGTATCCTTCCGACATGCGCATGCCAGGATATCCAGGATTCCTGGCGGTCATTTATTCGCTAGCAGGCCCCGGGAGAAACCCGGTATTTCTGGCGCAGGTATTCATTGATCTTGCAACATGCATTCTGATCGTCTACATGGCGGCTCAGCTCGCTTCTACGGCCAGCGAACCCATCCGTGGTCGAATCACGATCGCAGCGCTCTGGTTAGCGGTACTGTGTCCCTTTACGGCGAACTACGCAGCCGTACCTCTCACGGAAGTCCCCGCAATTTTTCTTACGACGCTGGCGATCCTTATCTTCCTGCTCCCCTCTGCTTGGCAGCTCGATCTCATCCGAGAGAGGGTCGACCTTCTTCGCGCTGTTCGGAGTTGGTTTCTCGGAGGGCTGGTTGTTGGGATCGGCGCGCTCTTTAGGCCCGAGACTCCGCTACTCGTCGCGGCTGTGCTCCCCGTGTATTGGCTGCGCTGGTGGCACCCGTCGAATTGGAAAAGGTTGACGCTTGCTACTCTCTGGGTAGTAGCGGGAATGCTGCTGCCGCTGACTCCCTGGGCTGCTCGCAATGCCCATTCCCTCGGGAGAGTAGAATTCCTCGCCCCACGTTATGCGCAGTCGTTCGGTGAAATCGTGCCTACGGGGTTTTATGCATGGACACAGACTTGGATGTTTCGTTCCCGCGATGCTTATCTTTCCACGTGGAAGTTACCCGGCGACCCAATCGCAATAGATGATCTTCCTACCTATGCTTTTGATTCGCCCGAAGAACGCCGCCGGGTCGGTACCTTGCTGGAGAGTTACAATCGCGAGCGCGGCATGAGCGGACAATTGAACCTGGAGTTCACAAAGCTGGCCCGCGAACGCACACGTCGACATCCCTTCCGAAGCTACGTCGCCATCCCGGTTGAACGCAGTGCCGTCATGTGGTTCACTCCAAGAACCGCCATACTCCCCTACTCGGGGCAACTTTGGCCCCGGAGTGATGGCTGGCATGAAGGCCCGACAGGCTTCGGGATCACCGTTGGGCTCACGCTGTTGAATTTTCTTTACGCGGGCCTGGCGATATTGGGCGCTTTGTACTGGCGCGAGAGTCCCGGCTTGGCCCTAATTTTGGCGTTCGTCGTGATCCGTACCGCTTTCCTGACCCAAATGCAGACGTGTGAACCTCGCTATGTTCTCGTATGCATTCCCGCATTATTGGCGGTGGGGGCACAGTCATGGCGGAGCCGGCGGTGGAACTTTTGGTTTGCTTCGCTACCAAGCATTTTGCACAGTAGGGTTATCGGCGAGAGAGTGAAAGGAGTCAGCGCTACAGCGGCATCGTTCCCCAGGCCCTGACGCAGCCTTGTCTTCCTCTCTTCGACCAGATGCTTAGTGAGTTTTCGTCGATTGTAGATTTTTGCATTATAGGGCTCAAGCCTACCGATCATAATCGTGTATGTATTCGGTAATGGTGCCGGCTCCGTTTGTTGCGATGACTCAATCAAGAATAGTAGGTCGCGCCCGAAAAGAGTGACCTCTTAGGAAGTCGAGAGGCCGGTCCGCTCCTTATGAACAGCCAAGCCTTGAACTGGGGTTGGTTAGGATAGGCGGGCCTTACCAGAAGATTTCCTCAAGACTGTACAGAACTGGACAATGAGTATCATCCGCGGTTCCCAAGATGTTGGACGGGACGGCATTCTACCAGCACCGTTGCGGGTAGAGCTTCACTTGTTTATGGGCGCACAGCCTCGGGCTCGTTTACCAGTTCCTCAAAAAGCGTTCTGTAATGAATCATGGCCTGACGCAAGTCTTCGGTACGAGCTTCGCCACGGGTTTGCCGAAGGGCGACTTGGTGGGCGGCACGATAATTGTCGAGGACCAGGGGATGATCGACGGAGATATCCGCGACGCGCTGCTCAAAGTCGCCCATTGGATATCCACGCATGGACATCACATCGTTGAGTAGTTGGTCGGCCTCTGTGACGGCGCCACCGGGACCGTCAACAAAGCGTGCCTGGACTCTGGCCCAAGTTTCGACAAAACGAGCACGATCGGCGGGAGCAAGTGCCCGGATGTTCAAGCGGTCGACGCGTTCCGCGCGCTTGTCGAGCACGGCTTCAGCTTGGCGGCGGTTTCCGCCTTCTTTTACAGCGCGGGTATATTCCGAGTCACCAAACTGCGTGCGCAATTGTCGCGTACGGCGTTTGCGAACCGAATACAAATAGGCCATGACTGCCGCTAGCATTAACAGGACTACGACGACGATTCCAATTTCGGTGTTAGTTACTTGTGATAGATTCATGAAACTTTTCTCCTATTCTTGCTTTGTGTGTTGACGGAGGGCGGAGACCATTCTCCGCCGGTGCTGTAAACAACTACCGCTGTTCAAGACTTTTCGACGGCTTCTTCGACTTTGCCAATTGCCTTTTGAAGTTTCCCGGCGACCTTTTCACCAAGACCTTCGGCTTGTAACCGAGGATTGTTTGCGGCTCTCCCAACCTTCTGTTTCACGTTGCCTTTCACCTCGTGATAGATTCCTTTTGTTCTGTCCTTCGTGCTTTGCTTCATGGAATTTCTCCTCTAGTTCGATCGATTTGTATAGTTCGCGGGAAGAGATGCAGGCAGGATCATAGAAGATTCGGGAATCAGTATCTGTTCATATCTGGACATTGTTTAAAGATAGTTGATCATTTTTTGGTGTTAACGGATCGTCATGGGGTGAATAAGTTCAAAACAGACGCCCGGTGAAGAAAGAGACCAAGACTTCAGCCAATTCTACAATCGGTCTGCACGCCACTCCCTACGACATACATGGATGCCTGCACACCAGGAAGAATCCTGAGTCTGTGCAGAAGTGAACATTTTGAGGAGCATTATCATGCTTTACTAGACGGCGAACTAAGGCGGGGGTCATATGGCGACGAATTTTAATCCCTTCGATCATAGCTCTTGGCCCAAAGATGGCCTGGTTCCTGCCGTTAATGCCATTGACCTTAAGACCATTTGGGCGATGCAAAATGATTTCCAAGCACATCACCCCGGTCAACAGGTTTTGATTGACATCGATATCTATCATCGAGCATGCAGCCCTGGGGCGGATATGGCGGCAGTTTTCAGCCGCGTATCGATGCTGGGTCTGTTACAACCGGTGGCTGAAGCCGAGCACTTTAAATTCCCTTGGATACACAACGGCAAACCCGACGAGATTGTTTTCAAGATTGTCGCAAAAATTCCGATGGTCAGATTGCAACCCGGTGTCGAGCATGAAGGATTTCCGTTCGATGTAGAAGAATTGATAAGACAGATTGAAAGCGAGACAAAAACGTGACGAATTTCTGATGCTCGCGAGGGCTCGCAAGGAAGCGATCACCTCCTTTAACGCCACAGATCTTGTTAAAGTGTGGTCAGTCGCTGAAGCCCGCATCAGAGTCTGTTCCCAGACTCGCGATTGGAGCTTACCCCAATGAAACAGCTCATTGCTTTCGATCTGGATGGGACGCTTGCCGAAAGCAAGTCGCCTCTCGATTCCGAAATGTCGGGGCTGCTTCACAAGCTCCTTAGCATCGTCAAGGTTGCCGTCATTTCTGGGGGCAATTGGCCTCAATTCGAAGCACAGCTCCTTTCGAATCTACCGCGGGACGATCGCCTGAGGAATCTATCCCTTCTTCCCACTTGTGGAACAAAATTCTTCTGCTATGAAGGAGCTTGGCAAGAGCTCTATTCGGAAGACTTCACGACCGACGAAAAAGCAAAGATTGTAAGTGCCCTGAATAGGGCGCTCGCAATCGCAGGCTTTCAGGCCGAGAAGACTTGGGGGACCCAGATTGAAGATCGTGGGAGTCAGATCACATTCTCGGCATTAGGACAGCAAGCTCCCATTTGCGAAAAGAAAATGTGGGATTCCGATTTTGCCAAACGCAAAAAGATTAGAGCAATCCTTGCTCCTTTTATTCCTGAGTTTGCGGTGCGTATGGGCGGCACAACCTCCATCGATGTGACAAAGTATGGCATTGACAAAGCCTACGGCATTAGAAAACTGAGGGACATCCTTGGAATTGCAATCGACGACATGATCTTTATTGGAGATGCCTTGTTCCCCGGAGGAAATGATTACCCGGCCAAAGAAGCAGGGGCTCTGTCTATCCAGGTTAGAGATCCGAATGAGTCAAGGCGAGTGATTGAGGCCATCGTAGCCTGTTTGGATGGTGTTCCACAGACGAGAACCTGTGCCGCCGAGGTTGTAAATGGCTTTGAACCGCAGCGTCTCGGACCGTTGATGGCACCGGCCTGAGGCGATTCATTGCACTCCGCGGGGTGCTCGCAAGGCCATGTGCTTATGCAGGTTTTTGGCGTTTTCCCAAGAGAAAATACAAGAGCACCGACACCGCAATTAGAATTGAACCAATAATTGTCAATTGGACAGGGTGTCCGTGTTGCCTGACAAATACCAGGATCTGCCGTCCATAACGAGCAGCTAGAAACGCCAATAGTGTGTATCGGATGATTCGGCCCAGCGCGAGCGCAGTCAGAAATTTCTTGATTGGAAATTGCAACGCCCCCGCGGCGAAAAGGAACGCCGTAGTTGGCACGGGAGGGGGCAGCAAGGCCGGGATGGCAACTGCACCAAAGCCCCATCGATCAAAGGTCGTGTAAACTCTCTTCAGCCTTCTCTCCGAAAACCTGCGCCCGAGCGCTTCTCTCCCTCCTTTGCGAGCAAGTCGGTAAGTGACGTAACCTCCGATCAATGAACCCAACGTAGCCATTAAGGCGTAGTACCACCACAACTGTTCTTTTCGGGTGGACAAAACAATAGTCAGAACATCCATGCTTCCCGGGATTGGCATGAGGGAGTTGTCCAGCAGCCCGAGCGGGATGAAGCCCACGCCGCCGAGTTGGTAGATCCAGTGCTTTAGGTTTCGCACCACAGCTGGTGCGAGGGCCGCGATAATATCGTGACTGAGCATTCTTGTTCGAACTCCGCAACGTTCTTACATGCCGGATGATTCAATTTCTAACGCGTTTCCATGTAGATCGAATTCAGAATCCTACGCTTCGACGGCTCTCTTAGCGGCGCGCTTGCAGCGGTTCCCGCAATTTCGGGAGAAAACCATCATCGCAGGCCTCGATGGTGAATAAATAGCGGCAAATCTTGCCGTCCTGTACCAAATGAAACAGTTCTCCCCCCCTGTTGATGCCATTGTAATCTCATGGTTCGAAAGAAACTCATACAAGAACCCGCCAAGGTTCTACTGGCCAATATCCGCAAAGAAATGGCCCAGCCCAGGGTGGCAGGATCGGCAAAAAGGAAAGTGACCAACCCGCCTAGAGAATCCGCAGAGCCCCGCGCTTAATCGTTGTTCGGCCTAGACACCGACCGTGGATGATGTCGGTTTTGTGGTACCGGCAAGAATATCCGTGGAACTGGATTCTTGCGTTGTTGCAGCAGCACGCAGATGTTGATCTTTGTGGCTGTACATATCTTGATCGGCTCGGCTGTGCTCGAAATTGAGCGAGCGGCGTAAACAAACCCCTGGAGGACTACCCCTCTGCCGCTTGTTTACTTGCCGCGCTCTCGGATCTTTGGTGGGCTTCTTGTGACTCGTGAAAAGCCTTGGTGGCATACTCCAACGCTTGCCGGGAATGTTCACGCCCCGTCTGGTGATCTTCTTTGCCATGATGCGCAGCGGCCACGCGGTGCGCATGCGCGGCCAAGTCGTGGAACTCAGCGGCTCTCTGGTGTGAATCCTGTGGCATGATAGTTCCTTTCCTCCATGTTTCCCGGCTGGGTTGAATTTAAACAGCTACTCAGCTAGAACTCTTCGCCTGACCGTTCGCGCGATCCCTTCTGGTTTGCACCCAACCGCGAGTCTCAGAGCGGTTGTTATTTATCAATTTCGCCTTTGCAGCCGGAATGGCCACAATGGCATTCAATGTCCGGCATCTTTTCCATCGTTTCGCACTCCACACTGCAGTATTGGCCGTTCGTTACCGCGCACGAACAACAGGGATGTGCGCATTTCTTTACATTATCGGTTGTCATCGGTTTCTTCCTTGAGTGGTACCGGGTACTACGCTCTCAAACCCGTCCCGTCTGAAGTCTTACACGTTCACAATAGGTGCGTTCGCGCGTTGGGTCTGTTCGAAACGGCACACCTTGCGGTGACTCAGCTTCGGCCGTGCCCAAGAACGCAAATTTCGGTAACAGTTCCAAAAACAGTTGTACGTCCACGCCGAGCCCGTCAGGCTGTTGGCAAATGCGAAAAGCCACGAAAGAATCCCGGGTATGCTCACTCGTTCTCGCCCGGAAGCTACCTCTTGAGCGTTCGGATGTAGACTACCAGCCCCTTTATGTTTTCGAGCGGCGTCTCCCACCTACCGTCCCTTCTCTCGGACTGCCCGCTACAGACCTGCTTCGAACGAGCAAAATGCAAATGTGTCTACATCTGCACAGACACCAACTCTCCTGGCCACTACGATCTTCTGCGTGGGGAATCGACACATGGGGGCCGGACCCGAAAAAGGAGAATCAAATGCCTGAGCCGAGATTAGCGAGACACAGGGACATCGTTCCCGCCAAGACCGTGATCGGCAGTACCATCGTCAATTCGAATTACGAGGACCTCGGGAAGATTGAAGACCTGGTCCTGGACGCCGGAGCGGGCCGCATCGCATACGCGGTGCTATCGTTTGGCGGTTTCCTCGGCGTGGGTGACAAATACTTTGCCATTCCGTGGAACGCGTTCCAATTTCATTTGGCAGAGAAACGCATCGTTCTAAACGTGGACAAGAAGCTGCTGGAGAAAGCTCCGGGTTTTGACAAAAACAATTGGCCGAATATGGCGGATTCGACGTGGGGAACCAGTATCTATAAACACTATGGCCTTGCTCCCTATTGGGAGGAAGTGACCGTTGACCGGCCTTAGTTGAAGATCCGTGCCGGAAGGCATGTCAGCTTGCTCAAGGGAACCGCAGTCGATATAAGGAGAATTTCAATGCTCATACTAATCATCATTCTATTACTGCTGTTTGGTGGCGGTGGAGGCTATTACGGATACTCGAGATGGGGAAGCAGCGGAGGCCTGGGGATCGTTGGCACCGTAGTTGTTATCGCGCTGGCACTCTATTTCTTCGGTGCATTGCGAATGTAGACCGTCTGAATCGGGGTGAGGTTATGTGCCCATGAACATGTTTGTGGGCAACCTATCCCGGGCGCGCAAATTCATCTTCCGTCCCATACCAACTTGGTTTCCATAACGATGCCGGCTACTCGACCCGAGTAGGCTGTGATTGCGACCATAGCGCAATTGTCAGGACCTCGCCCCAAAGTTTCAATCATTCTAGCCATGAGAGTTCTCGGCCCGACTTCCGAACCGTTGCTAGCAACTGCGGTAGTTCAGCGCAGCGGGTTCTGACAGTTTCAACGCGAAGTGGAAAATCCTTTTGCACCGTTGCGGCCGCACCATATTCTGGCTGACCAAGCAAGCGCTCAACCGCTCGTAGAAGCAGGTCACCGACGCTCTGAACTGTAAGTATCTCCTTCAAGAAATTCACGTTTGGTTCAAGCCAAGAGTGAGCGTACAAGTGACCTTCAAATTCCCAGAGGCACGGGGGACCTCCTCCATGGTTGGGGTTCCACGGAGCGAACACCCGATTCTCCTTTTCCGGGTACATTAAACACGAAATGTATTGCACAGCGCCGATTGCGCGCCCAATTGTGTCCAGGGCCCACCACGGCCTCCACAGGCGGCTGAGGTCCGGTCTCAAAACACCGTACGTTGTCAGCGCCCCGAACCAACGGTATGGCCTTGCATCTGCCCCTTGGAACGCCAGCCCGCGCTGATGGTCTAGTTCCTCAAGGATTGTTTGACGGAGAAACTCTGTAACGACCTCCCGCTGACGCTCACTCAAGTGCAAATTGAAGATCTGCGGGTCCGCCAAAACCGGGTAGAGATGATCGATCAACTCGTCGTATCCTCTCTGCATCCCGCTTAGGTCATCGCGCCACGCTTGTAGGCAAAAGGGTAAGAGGTAAACGAACAGTGGCCCTTGGATGTCTGTGGAGCGCAGGTCATGTATATACGCCCACAGATCGTTTATATCTGCTTTTTCGCCAGGTTGCAGCCGTGCAAGCCGCCGCAAATGTTGCCCGTTTCCCTCAAAAGGCTGCTGGGTAATCTGTGCCGGAGGCTGCGACACACCGAGCTTGCGGTGAAGGTTAGTTGGCCCACTCAGTTGGTCGCTAGACATCTTAAACTTCAAGATACTGCGCGCTGCTCCCCGTGAAGACAGCCAGCCCGAATGCGAAAGTTATAAATGTCGCCGGGATATCCATTGTTTTGCCCTCCCCTCACAGTAAAGACTTTGAATATCCGTCGCTATCCTCTTTCAGACAGTTTTGCAGAAATCATCAGTCATAAAGCCACACAACAGCTGAAGAGGAATGGCGATAGTTAGCCATATCAACGCCGAGCAGGCAAAGGTCCGTCCCGCAAAGGTCGTCGAAGATTACGAAGCGATGATGCCACGCCCCCGGGGAAACCAAAAGACAACAACTATGCCAGTCGACGATGAGAAAGAACTAAATCAGCGAACTCCAGAGGCCACCACTGCCGCGGCCGGACGTGGGCGCGGTTGAACGGGCATACCGGCCCAAGCATTAATAATGCCAAGAACTTCATGAGTGACTTGCGTTAGACTTCCCGACGTTCTCCACCAATGGGTGGGTTCGAACTTGTCGTCCGAGACAGCGCGAGTAATTACCTCCCCGCGTGAGCTGTAATACTTGTTCCAGAGGATGTGAACGCGCCGCGTGTGAGTTTTATTCGTAACCACGATGACCTTCTTTCCACCCGCGGCTTTCAGGGTTGCGCTGATCAAATCCAATTCGTCAGAGGTATTGACGATCGACGTTTCCAGAACGTGAATAGCGTTCGCAGGCACACCCTGCCCGCGAAGAACGCGGGTGTTGACATCATCTTCGCTGGGATAGTCAATGCCTAGCGCTTTCAATGCGTCGGACTGAGTACCTGGGTGGGTCAGCCAGATTTCCTCGGCATATCCGTCGTGAAAGAGCCGACCCGCCTCTAATGCGCGAACGGGCGTATTTCCGCTTAGTACGGCAATTGCCGTGACCTGTTCAAGAGGGTCTTCTCTGACCAGCCATTTTCCGACGCCGAGTAAAGCCACTAGACTGGCGGTCATTCCCATCAGCGCTAGGGCACCCGAAATAAGCAAGAAAACGAGCAACGGCCGGGACACACTTTTCTTGGATCTGAGGTGCTCGGAACCCATTTCTCCACTATCTTGGATCTTTTCTCCACGTAATACTGTTCACTCCGATACGCACTACATCAGTTGCTAGCTGATTTCTAAGTTGTATCGAGAACGGCCACAGATGGCTTAACTCCGTCGCGTAACCGGATATGTTCGCGTAGCTATCGGATTCGAGGCGATTCTCAGGTGCGAATGATTCCGAACTTCTGGCACACGATCTCGGGCCTGATGTCGCGATCCCTGCAAACCTCTGCGTAAGCTTGATTTGCTCCGTCCCAGAGAGTGTCTCTCGTGTCGCAATCATCCACCATGACTAAGCCCCCCGGTGCCATGTTTGGAAGAATGCGCTCGAGTGATGCTCTGACAGGACGGTAAAGATCAACATCCACCAAGGCGAATGCGATTTGACCGAGTGCATGGTAGTCAAAAGTGGTCGTGTCGGCTCTTCGCACTGTCACGTTGGTGTAGCCAAAACGCGAGATGGACGCCTTAAGCCAAGCCGGGTCGTTAATCAAAAAAAAGTCATCGTAGAGCCCAACCGCCTTGCCGCGCATTTCGTATTCAAATCCCACGTCCGCCGAGGTGAAACCGGTGAATGTATCAATGCAGACGTACTCTCGCTTCACGCCCCGTTCCGCCAGGGCTTCCACGAGAAAACACGTTGTCCAACCTTGGTTGCATCCCACTTCGACCGCGGCGCCAGCAGCCTGTACAGAGAGGAGTTGTCTGGTTATCTCCAATAGCTCGGAAGGAGTATTCATGTATGGATACCGCACAAACGGCTGGCGAGTGTAAACTGCAGCAGCGGCCAGGCGGTATGCCAGCCAGTACGAAAAGCGGAGCAGTTGCGTTTTGAGTCTTTTCTTCAGTTTCATTTAGACAGGTATCCGCTAATCCCTGGCGCTGGGAACTTTCAATTCGACATGTCTCTTGCCTGGCTTAAACGTCTGATCAGTCGCTACTACTGGGAGCTACCATTCGCGCTCATCGTTTGCTCGGACGATTCTGCAAGTTGGTCGTCAAGAGCTTTGATTTCTATAGCCAGCCGCGTATATATGGGATTCTTCAAAAATAACTTATATAGCCGCTTCCTCTTGATTTTCAGTTCCTGCCGACTTTGGTTCTCACTATCCCCAGTCTCTGACAAACGCACTCGGCCTCCGTCGGCCATTCCTTTAGGTGCGCGGCTCACAGTCATCTGCGAGATGCCTCATAGAAGCCCATCTTAGTCCGCGTATCTGAGTAGGACGGCAAGATGACTGACACCGTCCGTCCCAGCCCAGACTCGCGGCCAGTGTCGCTCTATCTCGCCGTCCAGCATGGCATGTTACAGATACTCCAGGGAACACACTGTTCACTTCTGCACAGTGCTCGAACTTTGTTTCTGTTGCCTAAGTCTAGGGATCTGAAATCTAACCCGGGGCTCGGACGTGTGCAGTTGTGGACAGACACGATTTCCGCAGAACGATAAACTAGATCGAATCTACAGTTATTTTCTCACCCCTCGGGCCTGCGACCGTTTGAGCTGGCTGTTACCAACATCGCAGGCCCCTTCTTTGAGCACGGCGACTCGCCACTTATTTGATTGTTTGTTCTTGGAAACTTGAAACAGTCGTGGTCAAGGGACTCTTCATCACGCTCAGCTTCGTAAGTCTGCTTCATTTCGTCAAATGTTTTGCCAACGAGCCCACTGGTAGATTTGAACACCCATGCACACTAAAGACCAACCCAACGCCATAAAACTTTGGGTCTCAATCGTTCGCTGACCAACCCGATAGCCCCGGCAGGTCACTGAGACTTTACATTTGCTAATTGGCCGCCATCGACGAAAGCGCGTGCACGTTGTCTCTCGGAGCGTCGCACTAGGATCCATTTGTCCGGCCGGGCTGTGCAATATTGAAAAGGCGGGTATCGTTCGGCTATTTAAAGTATCGCTTCGGGGAATAATCGTAGATGTTCGTTACACATTTTGGCTGCGTCCCGAATACGCTGATCCAACGTCGACGAACTACCGAAAGTTGAGATGTTGCTGTGCAGCGAAATGTGCACTATCGAACAGCATGGGGTTTCACAAAGCTAGATACTTTAGCCCCGAGGTCAAAAACCCACCACTCAAATCCGCATCCTGCAGTGGCGTACTGTAAAGGGGCGAAAAGTGGATGAGCAGAAAGAAGGAACCACAATGCGTACTCTCGTCATAATTCGTTCGTTGCTTTTCGCGGTCATATTGATGGTTCTATCTGCCGCTTCATTCGCTCAAATCGGCATTTCTGTGTCTTTTGGCCCGCCCGCGCTCCCCATTTATGAGCAACCTATCTGTCCCGAGGACGGGTACATCTGGACCCCCGGTTATTGGGCCTGGGACGGTAATGACTATTACTGGGTACCCGGCACTTGGGTCGAAGCGCCCGAAGTCGGCTTCCTGTGGACTCCTGGATACTGGGGCTGGGGCGGCAGCGCATTTTTCTTCCATGAAGGATACTGGGGGCCGCACGTTGGATATTACGGCGGGATTAATTATGGTTTCGGATACGGTGGTCACGGCTACGAAGGCGGACGCTGGGAAAACAACCATTTTTATTACAACACCTCTGTAAATCGCATAAACAACCAAAACATCCATAACACTTACAACACCAGGGTTGAATACAACTCGGGAAACCGCGTCAGCTACAATGGCGGCAATGGCGGTATCAACGAGCGGCCGTCGTCGCAAGAGGAAACCTACAATAAGGAACGCCACGTCGGACCGGTTGCGGTACAAAACCAGCATATGCAACAAGCTCGTTCCAACCCGGAGTTGCGGGCCTCCGTGAATCAGGGCAAGCCTCCTATAGCGGCCACACCCAAGCCAGGAGATTTTAAGGGCGGCGCAGTACCTGCCAGGGAAGCTGGCGCTCCGTACAGAGCTCCCGAACGAACAGCGACTGGAAATGAAACTCGTCCAGCCAACACTCATGCGAGCGAAGTTCAGCCGCACAAATACACAGCGCCGAACACCAGCAACCCTAAAACGGACCAGAAATATCAACAGCAGCAAGACAAGCTAGCCGCTAAACAAAATCAGGAACACCAGAAGCTGCAGCAACAGCAAGAAAAAGAACACCAGCAGGTAGCCAAGAAAAATAGCAACGAAGCTCAAAAGCAACAGATGGAGCAGCACCACGCTCAGCAAACGCAGCAACTTGAGCAAAAGCACGCCGTGCAGCAGCAGAAAGTCCAGACCCATCAACAGCCGCACCAGAGTGCACTGCCTCCGCAGGGCCATGCTCCAGCGGAAAAGCATTAAGCGTGTGGCAGAGAGTGTCAGTGGAAATGAGACGGGAGGTGTATGTGATCGCATTCGAAGACGCTGAACTCAACGACTGGTTGATCCAAGCCATCGACGAAGGTCCTTGACAATTTCTTCCTGCGCTGGCGGAAGCCGTGGTGACAGCCTCTCCGGAGGACTACTCTCTGGTCAGGCCGGCGTTGATGAGCTTGAAGCAGAGGTACTGCTTTGTGAGCGCAACTACGATTGCGAAGACGACGCGATCGCGGTCAGTAGGGTCGGCCAACCCGGCATCAGTTTAGGAGGGCTATTCGCAAAGCTGCGATCCTTGACTGCCAAGGCCGCGCTCAACCAGCTGGTTCTAAAGGCCGAAAAACGCATGAGCTTCGCGCAGGAGAGGGCTACCCCAAAGATGTTCCTGTCTTTTCGCGCGGAGGAACAAGAACTTGTTCTGCTGAAAGGAAGAAGCCATGAAAGACCATTCTTCGATCGAAACATCTATAACAATCAGCACTGATTTGAATCTCGCAACCGCTTCTGAGCTTTTCGAGCACACTCAAGACATATCCAATTTGATTGCCCAGCGCGCCTTTGAGCTTTTCGAGGCCCGTGGATGCACACACGGAAACGATCTGGGAGATTGGATCCTCGCGGAATCCGAGCTACTTACACCCGTGAAGTTCCATCTCTCGGAATCCGGAGAACGACTTACCGCGCGCGCCGAAGTTCCTGGATTCCACCGGCAGGAAATCAAGGTGAGTCTCGAACCGCGCCGACTGAGCATCAGTGGGAAAACTGAGCCGCGCGGAGAAAAAGGACCTGAAAAACACCCCCATTCGCATCGACACGCGCAACTGATGTTCCACGTCATCGATTTGCCGTTTGAGGTTGATCCCTCGAAGGCCAAAGCAACATTCAACGACGGAAGACTCGAGGTAGTGATGCCAAAAGTGGTGGGTGCAAAGAGCGCCAAAGCATAGACAATTGCGAAAACATGGACTGAGCCGATTCAATCCAACTAGAGTTAACCCGCGTTGCTTGCGAACGGTAACCAGGTGATTGACAGAAATCAAAAAGACACCAGCCAAGGCTTAAAGCACGAGTCCCACGCGACTGGAGATCCCCAGCTTGTCGAAAATGCGGAGCAGGTAGTTGCGTATGCGGGGTTCGTTTAACGGCTGCTATGAGCATTCGGTTTGTGTGTGGTGGGAGCCTCGTTGCGCTATATTTGAGCCTCGAGATTCATCAATGATCAAGATACTGATTGCAGATTGCCACGCCATCGTCCGCGATGGTCTGCGGAATCTCCTGGACCCGGACCGCGCTATTACCGTGGTTGGCGAAGCCACCAACGGCGCCGAGTGTATCGAGATGCTCGGCAGTCTCAAACCGGACATTCTGCTCCTCGACCTGCGCATGCCCGTCAAAAACGGATTAGCCGTTCTGGAGAAGGTGAACTTTGACAAGGTTCCGACGCGGGTCATCGTCCTCACCGGCCCCGAAGATGAGCGCGATGTGGTTCGTGCCATGCGCCTGGGCGCGCGAGGCGCGCTCCTAAAACAGTCTGCTGCCGGAGTCTTGCTCAAATGCATACAGCGTGTGCACGCCGGTGAAATTTGGCTTGATAACCGCATCACCGCCGAGGTGATCAGCGCCTTCGCAAGATCCGATTCCGACCCGCGTCGCGGAAAGGCGGTCGTCAGCGACCGCGAGAAAGAAATCGTCCAGCTCGTCACCCAGGGTTTGCGCAACAAGGAAATCGGCGTAAGACTCTTCATCAGCGAGCAGACCGTGAAGAATCATCTCCATAACATTTTTGACAAGCTGGGCGTCTGCGACCGCCTCGAATTGGCGCTTTATGCCATCCATCACGGCCTGGTCACCAAACCCTAGCTGTCCCCTCCCCGAGTGGTTCTTCCTCAACAGTCCAGCCATGGTATGCGCGGAAACTCAAGCTAACAGAGAATCTGGTCGATTTGGCTCGGGGAGGAACTCTGAAATTCCGCGTCCAAACGGCTTCCACCGTTAGGTTATCGACACGGTCGCCGAGTGGTTTCGCGATCTCGACATCCGAAACCCTTCATCCTAAGTGGAATGAACTTTCGAAATCGTAGGAGCTTCATTTTCCTCAGCGTCAGCGAAGGCGTAGAGGACAGCTCCACACGGCTCGAGATGCCCAGGCTGCTGTCCGCGAATCAGAATTGTGGGTGCGTTCGGTAGGAGTGGACCAGGGATTCTCCGCCTCCTCAGGAAAGTTTGTTTCGCTCTGTTCCGCAGAACGGCCGCGGTCATGCTCGAGAGTGACTCCCACGTTTGAGACTCCTGCAAGTAGACTCCGAGCTAGAGTTGCGTTGACCCATTGAGACCGCCCGTGTTTCCTACAACCCCGTTTCTGGCCCGCGATCGGCACTTCTCCAGTCAACGACGCAATCGGGATCAATCAGATGAGTTGACCTGGTTGGCCTCCCACTCAGAAATTCTCCAACAACCATATATTGCTGCTCGGATAAATTCCGTTGATTGCCAGATGCTTTCCATCCCTCGATGGAATCCCCCACGGCGTCTCGATTCCACGCGCTCCAATCGATGTCGTCTCCTCCCACACCACGTGCGCATTCCCGTGCAAATCCAGATACGAAAGCGCTGTCCCCTTCGCCGTCGGACTGTCGACAAAGAGCCCCTTATTATCGGCCGCCCAATCCAGCGCATCCCCGAACGTGAGGTTCTTCGGTGCGATTTCTTCCTTCGGGCGTCCATCCAGATGCAAAATGTGTACCCGTCCTTCATTCGGATTCAGCACCGCGATCCGCGTCCCATCCGGTGAAAGCGACCATTCATAGGTCGCTCCCGGGATTGTGTCCGTACGGAGCAACTCCGCTCCACGCCCCTTCATCGGATCAAACGCCGTAAAAATCAGCTGCTTGTGATCCGGGGTTCCCTCCGCCAGCGCGCATAAAGTCGCGGGAGCTACCGAGCATCGCGCGATATTGTCCTCTCCATTCCGCGCCGTCAGTACGGGCTCCGAAGGCCCGCCGTCGGCCGACATCCGCCTTAGCTCCGACATGGGGCTTGAAGAATCCGCCGTTGTAAAAATCAGCAGCCATTTCCCATCTGGACTCACACAACAAAACTGCGGACTCGGGAACGCAAACGGCACCAGATCTGCATTGTCGCTCCCAAGTGCTTGCCGGAAAATTTGACCGTTCCCGTTGCGATCCGACGAAAACAGCACTTCCTTGCTGTCTGCTGTCCATGCATTTGGCGTATCGATGCTATCGCTTACCGTCAAGCGCACGGGCGCTTTCACCGGGACTGCATTCGGTCCCAGTTCCGCTACCAGCGTCGTACTTTTCCATGAACTTTTCTGCACTGCCATACGCTGTCCGTCTCGAGTTACGGATAGGGCCGGCTCGCATCCTCCGGTCCAATTCGTCAACCGCTCCGGACCGCTTTCCTGGCGCCCCGTTGCTTCATTCACGCGCACCGCCCACAAATTACAACTGAATCCCGCGTTCTCTTCGAAACGCGTGAACACCAGTCGTCCATCGGGTAACCACAACAATGTGGGAAAGATATTCCCCACTTGCTCCCTCAGCAGCGTCTTTGCCTCGTTGCTCCCCGTGTCACGTGTTTCGATTTCCGCCGTGTCTTTTTCCGCGCCTTGCTGAAACTTCGCATAGGCCAAGCGCTTGCCGCCCGGCGACCATACGACGTCGTCAATTCCCGCGTCCGGACCGAATTCCGCCAGCTTCCGCGGCTCCTCGCCATCGGCTTTCATTAGCCACATATCGGTGAATCCCGCTCGCGTCGACTTCTCTCCGAAGGCGATCCGTGTCCCATCCGGCGAGATCGACCAAGCCTGCCCTTCTCGCAGTTCCCTCCGCGCGCCTCCGACCAATGAGAATTTCCAGATGCCCTCCGGCATACCCCCAGCCATCGCGTTCAGCAAAAAATGCGTTCCGTCCGGAAACCACTCAACCACTACCCACTGTATCGGCCGGCCATCCCGCCCCTCTGGCAACGCGATGTTGCTCAGCTCTCCTGTCTCGATTATTTTCAGGTGCACACCTTTCACGTCCGAATACAGCAAATACTTCCCGTCCGGCGAAATCTGCCCACTGAGCACCGCGCTCTCGCTCGAATTCGTCGTCAGTTGACGTTCCTTCATCCCTCCCACGGTTCGCGCAGTGGGCTTCGCGAACCGGTAGTAATACCCTCCCAATGCAATAATCGCTGCCAGGCACACAGCCGCAACGATCATCCACCGATGCGAGGAGGTAGACTGCCGCACCTCCCCGGAAGAGGGATGCACCTGGGACGCAGAAGCCACTGCACTCGCGGCAACACCCTGCGTGGAAACCAGAGGAACCACGCCCCCTGTCCGCCCCGAATCCGAATCCCGCTTCAGCCGCTTCAAATCACTTCGCATATCCGAAGCATGCTGATAGCGAAGCTCACGGTCCTTCTCCAGCGCCTTCTGAATGATTCGGTCCAACTCACCCGGAATCCCGCTCACCACACTCGACCCCGGTCGCGGCGAACGATTCAGGATCGCCTCAAAAATCACGCCCGTGCTCTCGCCGGAAAATGGCAGCGTCCCCGTCGTCATTTCATACAGCAGCACCCCAAACGAAAATAAATCCGTCCGCGCATCCAGCGCCTTTGCACGCACCTGCTCCGGCGACATATATGCCACGGTACCCAGCGTTGTCCCCGGACTGGTCAGATGATCCGGATCCACCGCAACCGTCGCCAGCGTGTTCACGTCCCCGGAGGAATCCCCCACAACTGAAACTTTTGCCAGTCCGAAGTCGAGCACCTTCGCGCGGCCCCGCTTGGTCACGAATATATTTGCTGGTTTGATGTCTCTGTGAACAATGCCCTGCGCGTGCGCCGCTTCCAACGCGTCCGCCGTCTCGATCGCGAGATTCAGCAGCGTGTCCATTTCCAGCGGTTTTCCTTGAATCAGGTGCTTCAGTGTCGAGCCTTCAAGGAATTCCATGGCGATGAACGCTCGCCCTCCTTCTTCACCGATGTCGTAGATCGTGCAGATATTCGGATGGTTCAGCGCCGAGGCCGCTTCCGCCTCCCTCTGAAATCGCGCTAATGCTTGTGGATCTCTGGCGACATTCTCAGGCAGGAACTTCAACGCCACATTACGGTGCAGCCGCGCGTCCTCGGCCTTGTAGACAACACCCATTCCTCCCCCGCCGAGCTTCTCGACGATGCGATAATGCGAGATGGTGTGGCCGGTGAGCGAATCGGTGCCTGACATGCGTGGCTGATCTTAGGTCGGGCCAGAAGGCAAGTCAACGAAGACACGAAGACAAATCCGAAGACAAATCTGACCCTAAGTCCTTGCAAACGCGCTACTCGTCGATGTGAATCAGGCGGAACGAGCTATAAGTCCCATTCGGGGACGCTGAGAGCCGCACGCGGTTCGGTTTCCACCACTGGCATTTCTGGTTAGTTACTGGGCAGGATCGACCACTCCTCCAGAATCGTCCGATAGGCTGCAGTCTGAAGCAAGGCGAATCATGGCCTCCGCATAGGCAAACCCGCCCCGCAATCTTCAATGAGGGCAGCCTTGCGGGTCTCCTGCCGAGACTTTTCCTTCGATGTTCAGACGGTGTTGCTTGCGGTATGTTGCCCAGGCTTTTTCCAAAGCGCGGGTTTCATCCTTCGGCGCGATTTCGAATCTGGCCAGCGCCAGGATCAAGGCGCGCACACTAACATGGGGCTCCGCTGCGGGCCCCGTCATGCCGCATCTGTGGCAAGTGATAATCGGTGTTTTGATATTTCGACCGACCCGAATGCGGTGAAGCACTTCGTCGAGCTCGTCCCGGAGACTGATGAGAGCCGGCATTGACATTCCCGCCCGCCACTCCGCCCGCAACCGCACGACCATTTCCGGAAACCAAGTTCTCTGCGCATCGCCCGAGGGCATTTCTGAAGATCTCCGCCTCAGCCGTCCGTTTTCGATTTCGGCCGTTTTCATTATAGTCGCTGATGTAGTACCTTGCGCGTTGAACTGTAACGGTTGGCTCCCCCGAAATCCTAATCTTGGCAGTGAGCGCCCTGTCTCACATCCTCCAGTCCCAAGTTGTCATTCACCGCGTGTCGCAGTTTCTGTTTGCATCCCAGATAATGCTCGGTCGTCTGAACCGATGCGTGACCAAGCAAAAACTGAATCTGTTCAAGTTCTCCGCCAGCCAAGTGACATAATCGCGCGCAGGTGCGGCGCAAGTCATGCGGAGCGAGATTCTTGATTTCGGCACGTTTCGCAGCCGCTTTGACTACGTGCCAGATGGCTTTTGGTGTAAGGCCCTCGCCCCGGATCTTTCCTTGTCTACTGACTCGCCGAAAGATTGCACCTTGATTGATCTTAGCTGCTTCGGTCCACTGATCAACGGCGAGCTTCGCCCACATCGGAACTGGAACTGTGCGGATGTGCTTTCCTTTACCAATCAGGTCGGCAATCACCCAGTGCTCCTCGCGGACCTGAAAATCTTCCAGTGCGAGTCCTACCAGTTCGGCGCGTCGCAGGCCGCATCCAATGAGCAACGCTAGAATCGCTCGATCACGTTTGCCTCGCAGGCTATCCCCTGCCGGTTCTGCGAGCAAGGTTCTGGATTGTTCGACGGTTAGCCAATTTCCGATCCGAACGCCCAAACGTTTAGCGCCTTTGACTCGACCGATTCCAGCTGCCAATTCGGGACTCAGGAGACCAGTATCGGCCGCCTCGAATGCGAGTCTTCTCACTGCTGCTAACCGCACGTTGATGGTAGAAGGCGCTAGGTTCTTCTGTTCGAGAAAGAATCGATAGCGAAGGACAACGGTACGGTTGAAGGCCAGGCGCGGCTCGGAACGGTACCAACCGATGAATTCATTGATGGCATGCGCATACGATTCTTGCGAACTCGCTGCTGCGAGCGAGTTGAGGACTGCGTTCTTCGACTGTTCCAAGTCGGGCAACCGAAGTATTGTTTTCGCCCGTGAGCGTTTGCTTGTCTTTTTCCGACGTCCCATACTGGCGGCCTCCTGCGCCGCGCTCAGTATGGTCATCCACTTAGAGGTTAGGGACCCGAACCCCGTTTGTCGGTACTAACCCAACGGGCGAGCTGGTAACTACCTCAGCTTCCGTGGAATGTTTTGATTCGCTCTAAAACCCAGGTCGCAAAACTCTGCCAAATTGCCGTGCTGCCGATCGGCAACTCCAGCTGTTGCATGACCACCAAAAACAGTCCGCCCCACAGTGTTGCTTGATGTACCTTCCGCGTCGACCAAAGGTCATATGCCACCAGCGGAAGCAAAAATGCATCGTCGATCAAGGTGATTAGGATCGGTTCCCGCAGAATAATTGGGAAGGGCCACCGGTTGATGGCGGCCGCGAGTAGCGTAATCGTCGCGATCAATATCAATCGCTTGTGCGCCGCGGGATTCGACCGTGCGCGGAACGCAAAGAAAATCAGCATTCCAAAAATAACCATGTCCCCGAGGGACGAAGCATAGAAAGTCTTTGCATCGACGGCTTGAGCGGCCATACCCCTGCGTAGCAAATCCGTTGCCGCCATCGAGCCCAGGATCACCATCGCGCACGCCAGGCCAAAAACGAATATGCCCAGCCGCCGATGGATGTCCACGCGCCCCGCCGAAACCAGCGAGGTCTGGCCGATCAATGAAACTATCCACAAGGTAAAGGCTGCTCCGTGTACGTGGATCACCCAATTTGGCAGCGGCGCCCGGAACATACCCGCCAGGAAATAAGTCTTTGCAAAACCCAAAAACACTGTGGCCAAAATCAATGCGGCCATGGCAGAAAAGAAGTATCGCTCGTACCTACGCCGCGCAGGTGCCTGTTCAGATTTGATCACCATTTGGGCGTTCGCAGACCTCGCCTCTCCTGTGCTCGCTCCGGTCAAAGCCGTTTTCGGTTGGGACCGCTGCATTCTATATTGGTTTTTGATGCAGCGTTGCATTTCGCGAGATGAAGAACCAATCCGAGTGCCTGATTAACGTTTATCAAGCATTCGGAATATCGACCACCATTAAGTCCTTTTTCTGAACCGCCTCTGAGTCTCAGATGTCCGTCAATTGGGCGAACGGCAAAGCGCACAATCCATATCGCGGGAGCCGAGGAATCGAGCTTCCTCGGGATATAATGCCGCATCCGATTCCACGGAATCCGCGTGTGGAGTGAACTATGGCAAGAACCTTGCTTCTCGCAGTTCTTCTCTTTGGTGTGCCTGCTTGTACGCCGCTCGTCGCGGGCGCTCAAGAAGACCAGACCAGAACTCGAAACAATCAAGAAACTGCGCAGCAATTGTCGCCAAAACAGATGGAGGTTTGGAACGAAGAGCAGAATTACTTTCGGTATTTTCAAGCGAAGGATTTGAAAAGCTTCATGTCGCTTTGGGACGACAACTTCGTTGGCTGGCCGGACTATAGTGAACATCCACTCCGAAAGGCGGACATTGAATCGGGCGTGGCGGAAGAGTTCCGAGGGGCGCAACCACACGCTCAGCCCATTCCAGTCCCGAAGCCTGAGTCAATCGAGGTATTCGGGGATGTCGCTGTCACATATTACTTCTGGCCTGAAGCTGATGGGGCTTCATCTGTCAAATACCGGGTCACGCACACATGGCGGAAAGGGCCAAAGGGCTGGCGCATTATCGGTGGTACGGGGTATGCGGCACCATGTTTCAGTTCAGGAATTGGCTGTCAGTTATCAACATCTCCGGGTTCGAAGCTGAAGATGAATGGTCCAGAAGTCATGAAGCTGATGCTGGGCAGTTGGGCGATCAAGTCCGAATATGCACCGAGTAAAGAGATGCCGAATGGCGATACCGGCGAGGGCTACGAAGAGTGGTCGCCCGGTCCAGGTGGCTACTCCCTCATTGAGGAATTCCAGGAGAAGAATGCTAGTGGAGAAATTAGCGGCTTCGGTCCGGTATGGTGGGATGCGGGCTTGCAAGGTCAGCGATTTGTCTGGTGCGAAAGCACGAATCCGCGAGGCTGCGAGCTTTCAAAAAACGTAGCCAAGTGGGAAGGCAACAGGCTAGTGTACAGAGAGGATCGCGAAGAGAACGGAAAGCAGATGACCCACGAGGAAGTCTTTGAGGACATTACGCCGGTCTCATTCTTGCAAATTTTGTCAGAGGGCCCTGCTGGCGGCGAATTAAAGCGGATTGCGACGATTCACGCCACAAAGGTCTTGGGAGCAAAAGTGAAACCTGCGGAGGCGTCTCCCGGGACGAAGCCGAACTCGTTACGTTAACAAATGCTTGGACCGACGCCATCAACACTTGCGGGCTCAGGGGGCGACGCAACACTAGGTGTCACTACTGAGTCCAAATGGTTAGTTCCATTTTCCAAGAACCATCGCTTTGCCGCCTAAGCACGCGGACTCCTTTGATGTGTAAGCTGACCGCTGGGACCTCTGGGGACATTGCGAACTTGGCATCAGTTTCGCCCCACTCGTAGGCCCAGCCGTCCGCGATTTGAATCCCCTTGAATGCCACGAACGGTTTTTGAAATTTACTTTCTGGGAGAGTCGGACCAATAGTCAAACTGCTACTCGATTTAGAAGCTTGAGCACATCAATTACTACAGTTTCGCGAACTCGGCTTTCGCTTGCTTCAGAATGGGAATATCGGGGTCGGCATCTTTCCAGAGGGTGAGGAACTCCTGGTAGGCCGTCTTGGCTTTGGCTTTGTCCCCCTGCAAACCATAGGCGCGTGCTAGGCCGAGATGTGCGAGCGCGCCGATGGGTTCGTTGATTACAACTCCGCGATGGTCGAGAATTTTCTGGAACTCGGTGGCGGCTTCACCGCCCTGATGCGCGGCAAGATGCGCTTCTCCGCGCACGAAAACGGGATATAGGGCGTTCCAACCGTAAGTACTGGCTGTCGTCTGTCCTAGCTCATACGACTTGACGTTTTTGAGAATCTCAACTGCCTGAGAAGCATTTCCCCGGCTGACCGCCAGCTTTGCGCGGAGGGTTGGCAGATAGTTGAACTGCACGAGTGTATCTTCCGGGAACCTCGTGGCCAAATCGTCAGTCAGCGCTTGCGCTCGGGCGTCGTCCCCTGCATAAACAAAGGCGAGCGCAGCGCCGTACTGCACATCGCGGCCTGTTGAGCGCTCCATTGCCAGACTGGCGCGCCGTCGCGCTTCGCCTGTGTTCCCGAATAAAACTTCCCGCAGGGCAGAGAGAGTAGCGTAAGTTGCGGCTGCCTCCTTCTCTTTTGTCCGTTCTGCGGAATCCATCGCTCGCATCGAGAACTCCCGGGCGCCCTTTAGCTTCCCGGAGTAAGCGGCTGTCTCGGCTTCCAAGCCAAGAAGTTCGTCTTCCACTCCGGGTTGGCCCGCTGACCCTTCTACTTGCTTAGCCATCCCTGCTGCATCGTTCTGCAAGAAGGCAATCTCATAAAGGGCAGGAGGATAGAAAGTGTTATTAAGTTTGCGTTCGAGAGCCTGCCCATACACGGCCTTCGCTTCATCAAGGCGATTCAGACCGATGTAGCCGAACATGAGGAAGACGTAGGACGTAGGACTATCCGGTTTCAAACGGATTGCTTCTCGGGCTTCTTCAGCTGCTTTTTCATAGCGCCCAAGGCCTGGGTAGATGGCCCCGGACAGGTAAATATGCGGCCCCTCCGCACGCGGATAGGCCTGAATCCAAAGCTTGCAGGATTGCTCGGCCTTTTCGAGGTCCCCGGTGACTTCCTTATGGAAGATAGCCGAGATGTAATACTTCTCCGGCTCACTCGTTTGGTTGCGGAGTTCGTACGCCTTCCGGGTGTAGCCGGCGCCGATGCTAGGTTCCCCAATCGTGGTAAAAGCGATGCCCAACTCTGCATAGGCCAGTGCAAAATTCGGGTCGAGTTCGATGGCATGCTTGAAAAAAGGAATCGCCTCGCTATCCCCTGTTGCGCTCTGTACTTTAACACCGGAGCTGTAAGCTTTAAGTGCTTCCAGCGACGGCGTAGTGGCCTGTTCCAGTGGTGTAGCGAACTTCTGTACGGTGATCAGTGATTCGCCCAGCTTGCTCCGAATTTCAGATGCCGTCTTTCCGAGCGCATCGAGCACATGGTTTTTATCGCTCGCCTGAGCTTCGGAACTCGCCAGCGATTGTCCGTTTACGCAGCTCACCACAGTCAGGGTCATAAGGTACGGGGTGCCAATCTGTGTGATTGCACCTTCGAGCACTGCCGTGCTCCCCGTTCGCTGGCAGATTTCCCGGGCAATCACTGGTGTGAGTCTTGAATCGGCCGGCTGGCCCATCAAACCAAGCGTTTGCTGGATGCGATCCTCGGAGACGAGACTCAGGAACGGCGATTGCTCAAGCTGCACTGCCAAGCCTTGCCGAAGCGCGCCGTCGAAGACGGAATCACCTGTGCTGTTCGTGAAATCGGCGAGCACTACGGAGTCTGTCGCTCGCAGCGCAATCGGCCTCCGCAGCCGCAGAAAAGAAACCGAGCCCACAACAAGCACAGTCAGTGCCGCGCCAATCGCAAACAGGTATCTCCAGTTGATCTTTCGATCCACGCCGACTGGTCTGACGATAGCATTCTCGCTTGACGAACGGTGTATATGCTCGACAACCGACTGAGATCGGGAGCGACTGTGTATGACCAAGTCGTCGCCATCCTGCGTGATGGTGCGCACCTCTGCTGCGAAACGATAGCCGCGTCCCGGAAGGGTCACGATGTAGCGCCGAGCCTCCGGAGTGTCTCCCAGCGCCTTGCGAAGCATGAAGATGTTCTGGCTCAGGTTCGCTTCCTCGACAAAGGCATCCGGCCAGAGCGCCTGCATGAGCTCATCTTTGGAAACCACCTCGCGACTATGGCGAACGAGGATCATCAACGTTTCAAAGGCTTTTGGCGTTATCGCAACAGGTTGGTTTTCACACAGTAGGACCTGCTTGTCCGGGTCAACCTGAAAGGGCCCGAACTCATAGACAACTTTTGGTCCTGTAGCCATAAGTGCTGCGCGGTGGAAGTGCCGCTCCTGGCAGGAGACTAGCAGGAGAGAGGTCCGACGACCTGCGTTTTAACAGCAATTTAGCACGGAGATATTCGGGTTGACAACGCCCCAGAAGTTAGCCGGAGCCTACGGCAGCATGAACGATTATGCCTCCCTTTTCGTAAGTCCTTTCCTTTCTGCAAGAAAATGACACTGAGATTCTTTGAGAACTATTAAGACGCCTTTTAAGGACATTTGCCGGGTCCCCCGCGCAAGATGCGCGCATTCGAAGCGGTTAGCGGGAGTCATGGACGAAATGGAGCGAGTCGCGGCGGTAAGGACGACGAGGATTACGGTTGAGACGGAGACGCGGATGATTGTTCACCGTGCAAAAGCTGTCCCGGCATGGTGCCCCGGCTGTCGCGACGAAGTTGACGTCGTCATCCTCGACCACGACAACATTTCGGAACAGGGCATTACCGCTTACCTCAAAGCGTGGATCGGTACAGGTCGTCTGCACCTTTGGCAGACACCGGAAGGGCCCGTCCGGATTTGCGTGCCAACTCTCCTGCAATGCTTCGATTCCCCAAAGAGCCGGGCATTTTTCCATTCCAGTTGGAACCTACTAGATCGATTGAGGAGGAAACAAAAATGAAGATCACAATTCTAAAATCGAAGTCAATTTGCATCGCACGTTTCGGACTGGCCGTCGCCTTCTTTGTGGCGCCGGTATGCGCCCAGGAACAAGCCGCAACCCAGACGGCCAAGCCAAACCAACAGCAGTACACCTTCAAGGACCTCGGCACTCTTGGAGGCTCTGCGAGTGCGGCGTTTTTCGTAAACAGTGATGGCTGGGCCGGGGGCATTGCCAGTAAATCCGATGGCAACCAACATGCCTTCCTCTGGCGCAAAGGATCGATGAAGGATCTCGGAACACTCGGGGGGCTCAACAGCGTCAACTTCGGCTCGCCGAACGAATGGGGCCAGCTTGCCGGCGGAGCCGAGACCTCAACGCCCGATCCCAATGGGGAAGACTTTTGTGGATTTGGAACGCACCTCGTTTGTCTACCGTTCATTTGGGAACCCACTTCGCCAGGAGACGGTGTGATGACGCCGCTGCCGACTTTGCGAGGAGGCACGAATGGTCAGGCGGCGTGGCTTAACAATCGCGGTGAAATCGCGGGCACTTCGGAAAATGGCGCCGCGGACAGCACCTGTCCGGGTTCCTCGATCGCTGCACAAGTGAAGCAATTCAAGCCGGTCATCTGGTACAAACCGTTTAGCTGGTTCAAAGCTCAGATCGAACAGCTTCCCACACTCACTGGAGATCCGGACGGGGTGGTCTTTGCGATAAACGACCGAGGCATTGCAGTCGGCTCCACCGGCAGTTGCGGATCCTTCAATCCCAACTCATTTAGCAATCTGTCCCAGGTTTTGCTATCGCATCCCGTGCTCTGGAAAAACGGAGCGATAATTGACCTGAAGGGCCTTGGAGGAGAACTCGGCAATATTGCTTTCGCAATCAATGATTTCGATCAGGTTGTCGGTGTATCTGATCTGCCCGGCGATATGAACTTTCATGGCTTTCTTTGGCAGAACGGTCAGGTTACCGACCTCAAGCCTCTTGATGGGGACGTCAACAGCGTTGGGTTGGGCATCAACGATAAAGGTGACATCGTTGGCTTGTCTCTGGACGTGGACTTCAACCCACGCGCAGTTCTTTGGCAGAACGGCAAACCAATTGATTTGAGTGCGCTGACCTCTTCCGACTCCACCATTATTCCGTTCGCCGCCGAATGGATCAATATTCACGGTGAAATAGCGGGTTTTGGCCTTGACCCGATCTCCGGAAATGTGGACGCGTATCTGGCGACTCCAAATTCCGACGGAGTAAACGGCGAGAGCGGCAACACCGCTACGCACGAAGAGAGTAGCCAGCGCGTAAAGAGTCATTTCTCCGCCCAACTTCGCAAGATGACTCAGCAGCGATTTCGCTTCGGCCGATTCGGAGCACCGCTCGTTGAGCCGCAATGACTGTCCGGAAGATACTAATCGCCAATGTCGCATGACCTCGGAGACGTCGAGGAATATGTGCCCAAGAGAGAGCAGGGAAAATCTCCTGCTCTCTCTTTCTTCTGTCTCTCCGCGTTGGAATCGGACATTGATTGTGGGAAGTGACAGACGAGGCTTCGGGCGGATCCGGCTTCGACGGATTAGTCCTGTGAATCTCGTCAGGAAATCAAGCACTGACGAGGTGCGCGTTTGTCGGTACTATTCAGAAGGACGAATCCTTAACTTCCGGGTTGCCCGCCATCCGGCCGGGATCAGCATTCGTACTCGTCGCCAACTCTTCAGAATCAGACTGCGAGAGGGTGCTAATCCAGAATTCTCACCACTTCCCTGGCCGGCAAAAGCATGTAGCCCGGGACTCATTGCGCCGCTACATCCAGTCGTGGGGCCACCTGCGCCTGCCGACTGCGGTGCTGAAGGATGGGGGCTGGAGGAATCTCGGCTTGTCAGGTTTCGTGATAGATTCCGCTAACTGTCGGGGCGATGGGACGGTATCAGGGCAAGACAAACAAAACCAAGTCGGGGGGCAAGCGAACATGAAGAGATTGTCGTGGGCTCCATGGAAATTCTGGAACCGAATTCCAGTGCCGGCTAAACGGCGGGTCCACCTGGGCATTGACTACGGGACCAGCGTATCCAAGATTGTGTTCCGCGATAACGGCGCGCCAGGTGGGGAGAGCGCCGTACTCGTTCTACACAATGGATCTTTTCGAATTCCGTCGCGGGTCTGCATGACTGCAACAGAGCTATTGTTTGGCGATGACACCAAGGCCGGCGCCGATTGTTACATCTACGATAGCCTCAAGACGCGAGTTGCGGTTGAAGTCAGTGGGAACGTAAGGTACTACCTTGGTCTGACGACAAAACTGCCCGATGGATTCAGCGCTGCCGATCTTGCCTCGCTCACGGTATGGTTTTTGATCTCCGAAGGACACCGAGCCGTCGCAGCCCAGTTCAACGGACGTATGGAAGGCGTGGAAATGGGCATGACAATGGGCGTGCCGATGTCGTTCTTCAACGACAAACAACTAAGAGCCCCATTCCTGAGCATTGCCAGTCGAGCGTGGACGTTCTATTGCAATGAAGGGTTACTTGATTCGGCCCTCTTGATCGAGAAAGCGCGTCGAGTCCTGGAAAAACATCCTTCAGCCTTGTCAGCCATTCCCGACCAAGAGGTTCAAGATTGGATCGAGAATCGCGCGACAGTTGCGGTTAAGAGTCCGATCGATATCATTCGCTCTGAAGACGAAGCAGCGATCTGGTGGCTGTTGCGTTCTCCCAGTGTCCGCGCAGGACCTTATGCAAAGGTTGATATAGGTGCAGGCACGACTCACGCAAACCTCTTTCGTATCTTTGGCACGGCACAAACTGCGCGGAGAAGCTTGGTGCGTTACGGCGCAGCCGCGGTAACAGTCGGGATGGATGCCATGGATCGCGCAATAGCAGAATGCCAAGGATTGAATGGCAATTGTTTAGCCCTTCGAGGTATAAAACAATCAATTCATCAAGCCAACGCAAAGGTCAGTGACGCGCTAATGCCAGTTCGAGAACAGATTTACCAATCTTACCAGAAGGCCTGGAGCGAAGCCTCTATCAAGATGGGTAGCAACGCGCTTGAACTTTCAACCTGGCGACAGCATAAGTTATTCGTGACTGGTGGGGGAAGCCTTCTGCCGTTTCTCGTCGACACAGTCAGAATGCATCCGGACCGACGGGAGCCGCTTTCGGTGATGACTTTGGAGCAACCCGCCGATCTGGTTCGAGCCGACCACGAGAAGATCAGGAGCGAGGAGTTGCCGTTCCTCACCGTGGCTTACGGGCTGTCTAACATGGAATCTTTTCTGCCGAATCCCTATTGTCGCGACCCCGGCGACTTCGGCTACGGCTGCCACTGATCCGCTCGTAAGGAAAGTGGAATCTGGACCAACATTTGACTATAGCGGAGCGAGTGGGGCGCGCCGCCCTGGATGGTCGGGTGCGCCTGGGAGAGGACTAGGTTCCGAACGAGTGGTCGGCAAACCGGAAGTAATCCGATGCCGGCTTACCGCGATTAGTAACTGGAAGTCGGCTTCTCGCTACCGATTGGTCGGTCACCGCTGGCGCGTTTATCGTGACCTATCTTGAGAATCGCTGTAAACTGACGCTCGATGAGTGCATTGCCCGATTCCCGACAGTTGAGATATTCCAGGCAGCCTAGTTCTGACCGATCGGAATGATTGAATCGTGAATTATACAGTGTCGGCTTGACGCCGCCCATTTTGCCCTATTTGCAATCTGCGAATCGATCTCAGGGTCGATGTTCACAGGCGCGAAATGCGCGGATTGGGAGGATAGGATGCGAAAGAATCACTTCAAGATCATCGCTTTGGCATTTGCCCTGCAGATTGTTTTGCTTGAGGCAGGCGGGCAGGCAGTTGCACAGGCCGGAAAAGCTGCCTATCCGGCGATGGCTCCTCTGGATCAGTACCTGATAACTGACGAGAAATCCGAGATCGCGCTGGCTCGCAGTGCTGCACCCGGTTCCATTTCCGATGGAGCCGAGGTGATGGTGCTGGGACGCGAGGGATATAAGACCGCCGTGAAGGGCACGAATGGCTTTCTCTGCATCGTGGAGAGGTCGTGGGGGCAGGGCACGGATCAGACGGAGTTCTGGAATCCGAAGATGCGTGCACCCCATTGCTTCAACGCGCAAGCCACGAGGAGCTTTGCGCCCATCTATCTGATGAAGACCAGGCTTGTGCTGGCAGGAAAATCGAAGGCTGAAATCGCGCACGCAATCGCGACGGCACTGGACAAGAAGGAACTGCCCGCGCTGGAGCCTGGCGCGATGGCTTACATGATGTCGAAGCAGCAGTACTTAAACGACCGGGATAAGAGCTGGCACTCGCATGCGATGTTTTTTTCCCCCGGCGACATGACGAAGAGTTGGGCGGCCGATGATCCCAACTCACCCGTCATGGTGGCGAATGACCCGGAGGAACGTGTGACGATTCTGTTCGTTCTGGCAGACAAGTGGTCTGATGGTACGGCGGCTACGTCGAATATGCCCTGATCCGCAGCCTGCGATTTTCAGACGAGAGGCCTCGAAAACATAAGGCAAGCCGGCAAACGCTCGTTGATGCAACATCGCCAACCCACTCGCCGATGGGTGAATTGGTCCTCAGAAGTCTCGTTCGAGGAAGTAAGTTCTCAGTCAGACGTCTTCCAGTCCCAGATTGTCATTCACCGCATGTCGTAGTTTCTGTTTGCATCCCAGATAATGCTCGGTTGTCTGAACTGATGCGTGACCACGCAAGAACTGAATTTGTTCAAGTTCTCCTCCAGCCAAGTGGCATAGTCGTACGCAGGTGCGGCGCAAATCATGCGGAGCGAGATTCTTAATGTCGGCACGTTTCGCAGCCGCTTTGACAATGTGCCAGATGGCTTTCGGCATGAGCCTTGTGCCCCATATCTTTCCTAGTCTGCCTACTCGCCGGAAGAGTGCACCTGCACTTATCTTGGCTGCATCGGTCCACTCGTCAACGGCGTGCTTCGTCCACAACGGAACTGGAACTGTGCGGATGTGCTTTCCTTTACCAATTAGGTCGGCGATCACCCAGTGTTCCTCGCGAATCTGGAAATCTTCTAGTCCGAGCCCTGTCAGTTCGGCGCGTCGCAGGCCGCAGCCAATGAGCAACGCCAGTATCGCGCGATCCCGTTTACCTCGCAGACCATCTCCTCCCGATTCTGCGAGCAAGGCTCTGGACTGTTCGACGGTGAGCCAATATCCGATCCGAACGCCCAAGCGTTTTGCGCCTTTGACTCGACCGATTCCGGCTGCCAATTCGGGACTGAGAAGGCCTGCATCAGCTGCCTCGAATGCGAGTCGTCTCACAGCCGCTAAGCGCACGTTGATTGTCGAAGGCGCCAGGTTCTTCTGTTCGAGAAAGAATCGATAACGAAGGACAACACTACGGTTGAAGGCCAGGCGTGGCTCGGAACAGTACCAACTGATGAATTCATCGATGGCGCGCGCATAGGATTCTTGCGAACTTGCTGCTGCGAGCGAGTTCAGAACTGCGTTTTTCGATTGTTCCAGGTCGGGTAGCCGAAGTATTGATTTCGCCCGCGAGCGTTTGCTTGTCTTTTTCCGGCGTCCCATACTCGCGGCCTCCTGCGCCGCGTTCAGTATGGTCATCCACTTACCAGGGTACAGACCCGAACCGCGTTTCAAGCCAGCAAAGGACACTCGTGCAAGTACCAGACCAGCAGTTGACCGGCTGCGATACGCTCAGTTCTGGACTTTTCCATTGACCGTAGGCATAATCCGCCGCACGGGTCTCCCTTCCTGCAGCAACAATGGCGAGTGTTCAACAATTTGGGGTGTCCGATGATTTCCGAAATCGCTCTTCAGAAACTAAGATCGTCACTTCGTGGGCAGCTGTTGTGTCCGGGTGAGGAAGGATACGACGCGGCACGGACGTTGCCGAATGCAATGATTGATCGGCGACCCGGGGTGATTGCGAGGTGTGCGGGAGTTGCAGATGTACTGGCTTGCGTGCGCACAGCGCGCGAGCACGAATTGCTGGTGGCGGTTCGCGGGGGAGGCCACAGCGTGTCGGGAAAGTCAGTGTGCGAAGGCGGACTGATGATCGACATGTCGGCAATGAAAGGCATCCGGGTGGATCCTGTGCGGCGGACAGTGCGAGCGCAGACCGGAGTGAAATTAGGAGAGTTCGACCGCGAGACACAGGCTTTTGGGCTGGCAACAACCCAAGGAGTGGTGCCAACGGTGGGAATGGCGGGACTCACGCTGGGCGGCGGATGGGGCCAGCTGCACGCCAAATACGGACTGGCGGTCGACAACGTGATCGCGGCAGACGTGGTCACGGCAGACGGGCAAATGCTGACCGTGAACGCCAACGAGAATCCGGACCTCTTTTGGGCGATAAGAGGGGGCAGCGGAAATTTCGGAGTGGCCACGTCGCTAGAATTTCAGTTGCACGAAGTGGGCCCGGTGTTCGGTGGCGCGGTGTTCTATCCCGCGGCCCACGCGAGGGAAGTGCTGCGGTTTTGGCGCGAGTTTGCGGCGGAGAGCCCGGACGAACTCGTGACCCAAGGCGGATCGTTCCGGCTTCCCGACGGAACCCCGGTGTTTGGGATAGCAGCCTGTTACTGTGGAGCCGTGGAGCAGGGTGAGAAGATTCTGAATCCACTCCGGAAGTTTGGGTCGCCCTTAGCGGATGCTCTAAGTCCCATGAGTTACATCCAAATCCAGAGTATGTTTGAGCCGTTCTTTCCGCCGGGGCGTCGCGTGTACACCAAATCGAATTTCCTGAAACAGTTAAGCGAGGAAGCGATTCAGGCAATGGTGCAATTTGTAGCCAAGAGTCCCTCACCTTATACGTTCGCCCCGTTCATCGAGCACTGGAATGGGGCAGCGACCCGCGTGGCGCCGACGGCTACGGCATTTCCTCACCGGCACTACGAGTGGAATTTTCTAGCGTGGTCGATTTGGACGGACTCGGCGGAGGACGAAAAGAACATGCAATGGACGCGGGAATGCTGGGAAGCAATGCGGCCATTCATGGTAGCAGGGTCGTACGGAAATTATGTGACGGACGAAGGTGAGGCCATCGCGCGCGAAGCCTACGGACAGAATTATAACCGGCTCGTGACCCTGAAGAATAAATATGACCCGACAAACTTCTTTCGCCTCAACCACAATATTCGGCCGAGCCAGACAGCGCAGGCGGTGAGTTGAACATAGCGAACGGACCGGGGCCGGGCCGTAGCTGCGCGCATCTCTTCAATGTGAATCCTACGAAACGCGCCAGAAAGTCCCGTTGTGTGAAGTGAGGGTTCGCCGTAGGTCGCTTGTGCTCTCATCTCCGCGAACCCCGTTTATCTTAAGAGTCTCTACGCGCTGTCGATCTGAGGGACGCTGCTCTTTCCTACCAGCAGCCGTTACACAATCTCCGGATGGCTACCCCTCGAGCTGAAAGTTCTCCAAGTACCTGCGCGACTCCTGGAGAGGTCTCACGGTCGCCCGGGACAACGACTGCCCATTCCAGGTTCTCTCGAAACTCTTTCGACCTAATCTGCCACTGTCCGAAAGACGACGACTTCGCCTCGCCAATTTGGACGATGGACCAGTGCCGCACCAGCGCCAGGGCGGCTGCCTCGTCAGGTAACGGTCCGGACAGTATGAAGTGGTTGTTCCCGTGTACCAGGATACCGACCATATGCTTTTAAACCTCCAGGCGCGGGTCAGCAATCGGGTAACCGATTGCGAAATGGTAGACGACTTGTCCTAGCTCAGATGAGAGGCCCAGATATCGGTTCACTTCTTCATCAAAAAATGCTCCGATGCCTGTTGCTCCCAGTCCAAGAGCCTTGGCAGCGAGATACATTCGTTGGCCAATTGCTCCCGCCTCGAAATGCACGTATCGATAACCGCGATCTCCGTACCTGCTGGCAGCATTCTCAAAATCGCCGATCATGGAAAATGCCACGCAGGCATTACCGGCCAGGTCTTGTCCCAAACTGAGGGCTGCCGCCACCAGGCGTTGGTCCCCTGCTTTGATTCTCTCCAACTCTGCATGCTCCGGCCAGAAGCGATAAACACCCGGCTCCAAGTCTTCGACGCGATGGACGTAAAGATAAAGATGGACGTAACGATGTGTAGCGAAATCGGCGAACAGACGTTCCCTTGTGGTGGACAGGAGGGTTGAAAGTTGCGGGAAGGAGATCGACTCGTAGCCGCCCTTGAAGTCTAGAGCGGAACGCCGTGTACGAACGACGTCACCGAAACTGTGGTTTGTGGAGACAGGAGGTGGCAAGCTGACTTCCCCGCGCCCGGATACCGTCAGCTTGCCAAAGGATGGAATGGTAGATTCCGTGCTGAGCTTCGTGGCAGTGTGAATGCGTTCGATCAGAGGGTAAGTTTTTTGCTCCTCCGAAAGTCGGTTGGGCTGGCCGCCAAACACAACCGTATCGTCTGCATTCAGCTTGTGTACCGGAACGGATGGGCCGTGCAGCCCGACGATTAACATGGGCCACTCGTCTGCACTGAGGAGACACGATTCCGCCACCCTATCATCCCCAAATTGCCCAATAGCAAAGCTCTCGCTTCCGAGAGATCGAGCCGCAAGCGCGAGAGCCTGCCAGGCATGTCCGATGTCGTGTAAGCAATACCGATAGGCCCGGTCCCCGTATTTCCAGGCTTCGCGCCAAGCAATACTGGTCAGGACGAAAATAAGTGGGGCAGAGTTGTTGACAAGTTTCGCGCCAAAATCTCCGATGGCACGCTGTTCTGCCATGTGGGATGAGGGACGGTAATGATAGAGGCCATCGGACCAATCGACCAGGCCTCGCGTGCAGAAGTGAAATTCGGTCGGATGGAGATTGCCGGAAGAGGGATTGACGCGCAGAGAGTAGATGGCTCCTGAGGACGGGACTCGCTTGGACGCGCTAATCGAGGCGGAATAGAACATTAACTGCGAAAGGAATTCTGCACCGTCCTTCGCTAGAGTATTTCCTGTTTTGCCCTCGAGTACTTCCAGAGCCGAAATCTGTGGAGCCGGCGGGTCGGCCGGAAAATCCACCACCGGAACGCCTTCATAATGCCGAAATGGATTGGGCATATTGGCCCAATCGAGGTAGTGCTGAGTTCGTCGCAGCGACTCTGCACTGTGCTTCGTCAATTCATGATATTCGAGCCAAGTCATGAGGTGTGAATTCTGAGATCACCATACGGGCAAACCAGACATTGGGTAATCGTTGATTTCAATTGTCAGCCAAAAGAGCGTATCAAATGGGATGTTTTCATTCCCCAGTGCAGGCATTTATGAGTGAGTGGTCCTCGATTTCCTCGAACGCCGTTTGCACTAGCGTTTCTGGATAACTTCCGTGTAACCGACTAGTTCCCCTCCAGGCTCAGCAGAAAATGATGGATTGGTTCGATCGGTGGGTTTAAGCGCTACGTGTTTGGGTTTCATACGATCGTTCCCGAGCCACGCGCAAACTTACTTCTTGTTTGCCGACGATCTAGCCAGGCTGGGGCAAAGCGCTTTGGAGTCTAGAGCTTCACCCAGGTTCCGGCATCGGCGGCGTCGCGGGCCCGCAAGCAAATTCGCGTGATGGCGAAGGCATCCTTGGTCGAAACCAGAAGCTCGCCCTCACCTCGGAGGCAGGCAATGAATGTTCCGAAAAAGTTCACCGGCTGTGGGAGCGGCAATTCTTCCACCATGCCCTTGGCACTGATCAGGTTCACTCGATTGTCTATCTCCTTAGCCTCAAGTACTCCCTCACTCCCAGCGATGCGAAGGCGGTCATCGCCATGCGTGGGGGCACTTTCCGGGCGAAGGAAGTCCAAGTGGCAGGTCGCCGTGCCACCATTGGCCAGGTGGAACAGCAGTCCGGCGTGGTCCTCACAGCCGGGGGTTTGCGGGTGTGACTTGTTGCCCTCGAAAGCAGCTACTCGGGCATACTCTTGCCCGGAAACCCACCGCATGTAATCGAGGGCATGAATTCCCACCCAAGGAATCGTTCCGCCGTAGGTTTTCCTCTCTTTATAAAACCAGGGGCGGTTGGACCCGAATTTATACGATTTCTGGCTCGAAAGCAGAATCGGTTCGCCAATGGCGCCTTGTTGGACAGCCTTGCGAGCGGCCAGGAAGATAGGCATCGCGCGCATTTCCAGCATGATGCTGTAAAGAACGCCACTGCGGTGGACTTCTCGCTCCAAGCTCGTCAAGTCGGCGAGATTCGTCGCAGCGGGTTTTTCTGAAAGTACATGGATTCCCCTGCGGGCCGCCTGGATCGACGCCTCGGCATTCTCGAAGAAGGGCAGACAAATTCCCACCACGTCAAGCTGCTCTTTCTCCAACATGTCGTGGTAGTTCTCGTACACACGCGGTCGGCTGCTGCCAGAGAATGCCGTTTGCACCCACGCGCTGTCTTCGTCCGGTTCTCCCTTGGCATAGGCAGTCCATTGAACGTTGGCGAGCTTGGGAATGCTGCGCAGCAGGATGTCGCGATGGCCCTCACTGCCGATCAGCCCTATACGAATCAAAGCGTTGGGCGCGATCGCGCGCCGCGTCTGTGCGCGGCCAGTTGCAGCCAAGGCCAAGCTTGCTCCCACCGCAGATTGCAGGAATCGCCGCCGGTCAACGGCCGCCTCTATCCGGTGGGGTTTGGAGTCGGGGGAATCGTTTTTCATGGGAATAGTTGGATAACCTCGGCTTCGTAGGAGATCGACATGCAGTGTAATGCTACTAGAAAGAGGATTTAAGCAAATCAGGAGAATTGCAGAAATGATCATCGGTATCGCGGACGCGCATATGTAGAAATGGTTTGCGATAACAACCCGAAATCCTTAGAAGGTATTTCAAAACCAG
The DNA here is from genome assembly GCA_963759275.1 of Candidatus Acidiferrales bacterium. Classification (GTDB taxonomy): domain Bacteria; phylum Acidobacteriota; class Terriglobia; order Acidiferrales; family UBA7541; genus Acidiferrum. The sequence continues at coordinate 1,021,767 of CAVWYZ010000014.1, forward strand.
CTCAGAAGGGCCGCGCCAGGCTGCACTGGTTTGAGTGCCATCCGGAATGGCCGCCCTGGCTCAAGAGGCCAATCCGAAGGAAACGAATTTGATGAGAGCCGCACTCTACGCCCGCGTCAGGACCCATGCCGGGTCACAGCCCAGAGATGCAGATTGCAGAGTTGCGCGAGTTTTGCACAGGGCGCGGCTGGGAGATCATCGGAGAATACGTCGACGTGGGCGTTAGCGGCGCAAAGGAACGTCGGCCGCAGCTGTGGTCGATTGCCGCAAGCGCAGTGTGGATGCTGTCGTGTCTACTCAATTTCGGGGTGCAGGTCAGGACTTGACCGTGATGCTACTGAGAGTCTTTGCCTTCGATGCCCAATTCGACTTACTGTACTGTACAGTCTTCGTTTTACTCGTTCTATTTGCGAATGGATTCGCGGACGATCAATATGTGGGAATTAGATTCCTCAGATTCTGATGTGCAGGGGAAGCCAATTATCTGGCGTGCGAATCGTTTGTGCATTCGGTGCTGACGCACAAGCGGCCGGAGGCGGATGATCAATTGGGTTGGGGGAGGCGGTCGCGGTGATACCGGGGAATCAGGCGATCGAGCAGGAGAAGCGGATATGGTTTCGCGATTACATTCCGAAGAAAGTGGAAGCTTCCTCGAGCTCGTGGTGCGGGTTTCGCGGGGAGCGGAGTACTCGGCTTTCACAATTGCGAAGCGGCGGTGCCAAGCCCTGCGACACGCGCCTTACTGTGAAATTCTGGTCACATCGAGACGCTTGAAGAATGAACGGTCGCGCTCAAGCCGAAAGGAACCACAATCATGCTGAATCGAAGGAAGTTCATTCACAGTGTTGGAGGAGGTGCTGCCGCGCTGGTCGGTTCTTCGTTTTTCACACCCGCGCGCGTTCTGGGCGCAAATGACCGCGTCCGTTTTGCGCTGATCGGTGCTGGGGGAAGGGGGCTAGACATTTTCAAACAGGCTATCCACGCGCCCAACACGCAAGCTGTCGCCGTCGCCGACGTTTACTCCCGCCGCCTGGACGAAGCGAAGCAAGTTGCTCCGGCGATTCAGACCTATACCGATTTTCGACGCCTGCTCGACGACAAATCCATCGACGCCGTCCTCATTGCCACTCCCCAGCACCTGCATGCGCTCCACTTCGTTCCCGCCCTTCAGGCCGGCAAGGATGTCTACCAGGAAAAGACCATGGCTTTTAATCCCGATCATGCGCGGCGTATGCGGCGTGCCTTTGAAGAATCAAATCGCGTCGTTCAGATCGGTGTCCAGTCCGTCAGTGGGAAGGCCTTTCAACGTGCCCACGCATTGGCTACGCCCGATCGCATGGGAACCATCACCGCCATTCACACTCATCATTACCGCAACAAACCCTACGGAGGTTGGCGTAGGTCCATCCCTCCTGACTGCACTCTCGACCACGTAGATTGGAAAGCATTTGAGGGTGAAGCCGCGCCACACGATTTCAATGCAGAGCGTTTCATCAACTGGCGATTCTTTTGGGACTATTCCGGCGGAAACGTTTTCGAAAACATGGTCCACCAAGTTGCATTCTGGTACAAAGTGCTCGGGCTCTCTGTGCCTCTCCGTGTCACCATGGCCGGCTACAACTACTTTTCTCCGGACATGGAGGTTCCGGATACCATGGACGTTTCCATGGATCAGCCGGAGCATCTCTGTTTCACTTGGAATTCCGCCTTTGGTAACGATTACTACGGCGAGGATGGGAACGACCTCGCGCTCGGAAACAAGGGAACCGTGATACGCGTCAGCGACAACGTGACCTTTCTACCCCAGGGTACTCACTCTGCAAACAAGTCGGACACTCCCTCACGAACCGGCTTAGAACCCGATATCGTCGGCAGTTCCGACGATGCCGATACCGCCAGGCACATGCGCAATTTCTTCGATTGTGTTCGCAGCCGTAAGGAGCCCGACTGCCCATTCGAACTGGGCTACAAATCAGCCATTGCGTGCCAAATGGCTATCGCCTCGCTTCGCCAAAGCCGCACAGTCCGATGGGCCCCCCAAAACCAAGAGATAGTTTAAGCGTGTCCGCTTGAATACTGCCGGCTAGGTCCCGAATTAATGTGTCCTAGTGCTCGGTAAGTTTGAATGTATAGGTCGAGGGAGAGTTCCGGCCACAGGCTGGTTGCTGTTGCCATACTTGGTATGGGTTTAACTGTGCGGCGACGCTCGATTTTTCAATATGGCGGTGGATGGGCCATGATCCAAGCAAGGGCCGCTCCCGGATTCTCGTTGGACCATTGGTGCGCAAAGAATTCAGATTCTATGCAGAAATATTTTGCATAAGCAGGCAGTTGGCGCGCGTGTATATTGGCGGAGTCCGGATGTCAAAAAAAGAAAGGACATCCTGCCAAAATGCCTGATCTGGAACGGCAGTGCGTACTGTCGCGGTGTGATGCAGGAGTTCCAAGGAGTCCATCATGCTGAAGCAAACGAAGAGAGTGTGGATCATCGGGGCTATCACAGCGATGGTTGCGGCCGGGAGCATGCTTGGGAATGCGGCCGCGCAAAAAGTTTCAGTTCCGAAACCGCAAGATAACCTGGCGCTCGGAGAGGGCGAGGTCAAGAAATTGCTCCTCATTATGGAAGCCGACAAGAAGGGCAAAATCTCCAAGCAAGAGTATATGAAGTTTATGGAAGCTGAATTCGAAAGACTGGATGAGGACAAAAACGGAGAGTTGGATGTCAAGAAAGTGACGCAATCGACTGTTACGGCAAACCGCTTTGTCGGGAAGTAGCGGCACCCTCGCTGGGCTAGAAACACAAAAAGCACCGGCCTTCTACGCCATCGACAATTTCCAAAGCTCCGCAGAGCGAGGAATCTCTGGTAGTGCGGTGTGATGTCGCAGAAATAGCCCGTCAAGGAACTTGCCTGCGAGTGCGATCGGCAACGACTGTGACTTGAAGATCTTGCGCGAAGCGCACGATGTCCTCGCTGAAATCCCTGCCACGCAGCCGTTTCAGAAGACCGAGGTGTGAGTGCGCAACAAAGATTTGCGTGACTTGATTGTGGCGAGCGAATTCCACCACCGTCTTGGCTATATCGTTGCCCCCAAGGATACGCGTTTTGATCTGCAGACTCCGAGCGAAACGAAGATGTTTTTCTACCGCCTGTCGTTCCTCGGCTGACAATTGCGACAGTTCGGGAGTTCCGTGCACGAACAGTGCCGTGCAATCAGCATGGAGGTAGTCGGCCACGCGACGCCCTCGACGAATGAGCATGGCGGTCGAAGGATCGGCAGTGATATGGATGAGAATGCGCTCCTTCGGCTGGCTATCCGTTGCTCCGCCGGGGCGCGCTTCGGAAATCCGTGGGACCTGAAACCCGCGCGTCTCATCGTAAGCGGACTGCCTGAGATCGACTTCATGAGCCGCTTGGCGAAGCGTCAGTTCGCGGAGCGCGCCCAAATTGGAGCCCTTGAAAAAACCAGTAAGCGCCTTCTCCACCATTTCTGGTTTGTAAATCACTCCCCGCTTTAGGCGGTTGAGCAACGCGTCGGGTGTGACATCGACTGCTACAATCTCCGCCGCTTGCCGCACGATCCCGTCCGGTACCGTTTCTCGCACTTGGATACCGGTAATCTGCCAAATTTGGTCGTTGAGGCTTTCGATGTGTTGGGCATTCATCGTAGTCCACACTTCGATGCCAGCGTCCAGCAGGACTTGGACGTCTTCCCAACGCTTAGTGCGAGCCGAGCCGGGGATGTTGGTATGCGCCAATTCATCGACTAAAGCGATGCTTGGCCTGCGACGCAGCACAGCCTCCGTGTCCATTTCCTCAAATGTCTTGCCACGGTATTCGATCTTGCCGTGCGGCACAGTCTCGAGCCCCTGAGCCTGTCCGATCGTGTCAGGGCGAGCGTGGGGTTCAAAGTAAGCAACGACGACATCGACTCCTCGCTGCGCGGCAGCGCGGCCATCCGCAAGCATCTGAAAAGTCTTTCCGACGCCCGCCGCATAACCCAGATATACCTTCAGGTTGCCGCGTTGGGCGTCGTCGGTCGCAGGCATCGTCGACCTAGTGAGGGAAGACCCGGACGTCGATACCTTCCGCCGCGCGAATGAGGCGGAGCACCGGATCACCGAAAAAGCGATCCCGCAAAGTGTTGTGGGCGCTGTGTCCGATGAATATCTGTGTAATGCGTTTCTGACGCGCATACTCGACAATCGCAGAGATCGGATCGTCGCTTTCCAATATTTCGGTGGCGGCGCCGGCTTTTTTCGCCTCATCGAAATACCTTCGAATCGTAGCTCTCTCCCTTTTGGACCGGCCGGGCTCGCACACGTACACCGCGTAGAGTTCACCTTGAAAGCGCTCTTTGTTGCGCTCCCCGCTTTCGATCATTGCCGGAGCGTTGGAATGCGGCGTTAGACAGACAAGAAAGCGCTCGTGGGTCCCAAACACTGGCTCGATCCCGTGCGCATGAACGTAGGATTCCAGTTGCGCATCTACCACTTCGGCGGTCAGCAGGAGGGCGAGCTCACGAAGTTCTGAGAGCTGACGTTCCTGGAGATTGCTGATCCCTGTCGGGGTTAGTTTTTCACCGAGACGCCACAGACACAGGTCGGTCGGAACGTCCACGATGACGATGTCATCGGCTGCGAGGAGAAATGACTTGGGAATCGTGTCATTAGTGTCTTTGCCAGTGATAGCTTGAACCTTTTCCTTGTACTCCTCGACATGCAGTAGGTTGACGCTAGTCAGGACAGAAATGCCGTTCCTGAGAAGTTCCTGGACATCTTGCCAGCGATGAGCATTGCGGGTTCCGGGGGGATTTTGCGCAGCCAGAGGGTCGATCACGCACACTTGCGGTGAGCGCCGGAGTACAGCTTCCACGTCTATGGCCTGCCCCTCGGGCGTCTGAAATGGCGGAACTGACTCCAGTTTTTGTACGAGCAGCTGCAGATCACCTGACTGTTGGGACTGAATGGCGGCAACGACAACGTCTTCACCGCGCTCACGTCGGCGTCGTGCTTCATCCAACATGCGATATGACTTACCTACGCCTGGTGCGTAGCCAAGAAAAATCTTAAGTTTCGCACCCCACCGCTTACTCTCTTCGGCTTGTACTTGTCGTAGAAGCCGTTCGGGACTGGGCCGAGGGAGTTCGGAGACTCGCATTTTTGTATCTTCCCTGGCAAGTGTAAACCCCAACGTGGGGTCCTGCAATGCAGACGCCCGTCTGACTGAGAACCCGACAGTGACCAGGTCTGGACGGCCACTAAAATTCAAGTCGCAGGCCAAGTTGACCTGTGCGGTTTCCGCTGTTCTCCGCGGTCTGGACGCTCTGGACTATGCCAAAAGACGACGATGTGACATTCGTGGGCGGCGGAGCGAAGTTCGGATGGTTGAGCAAATTGGTAAATGTACCTTCGAACCGGAGGCGTATCCGCTCGGTTAGATAAAATGTTTTAGATAGTCCGGTGGCGATCGTGGTCGTGCCGGGGCCCTGCAGAATACCGACTCCGCAGTTTCCAATCGGACCGGAGGGAATCGGATTGAAGCCACTAATGTTGAACATGCTGCCGGTTGCGGTGTTCGCGACATTGCCATTTCCCACGCAATCAGGCCGTTGGAACGCGCCGCGATAAGAAAGGTTCAGATTACCGGGATCGTAGCTGGAACTAGTGGTGGGTGTGAGATAGGGGCCGGTTTCCCAGAGACTGACTGTGCTGACGGACCATCCGCCGAAAGCGAGATCGGAGAACCGGTTCATGTGCGAAAAGAATTTACGATTCTGGCCGACAGGGACATCGTAGACTGCGGAGAGCAGAAAGCGATTGCGCCGCGTAGCAGCCATGTTGCCCCGGTTGGCTGAGAGATCGAAACGGTTGGCGACAGGAGTCCCATAGATGATTTCAGGATTGAAGGTGGTAGGCGCGTCTCCGCCGACGTTGCCGAGGCTCTTGGCCCAGACATGGCTAGCCTGAAAGGTAAGACCGCCGCGCGCGTGCATGTTCATTTCGGATTGCAGGCCGTTATAGTTCACGTGGCCGGAGTTCGTGGTGGAGAGGATGCGGCCCCAATTCGAATAAGGCTTGGGGTTGGGATTGGGAGAAGTGGCGCTCGGCTCGACTTGATTGAGATCGATGGTCTGGCTCATGCGGTAGGAGTTCATGCCTACGTAGCTTTCACGTAGAGTGACACTACGAACGAGTTCGCCTTCAACAGTCAGATTCCACTCAGCGGATTGGGGGTCGCGGTAGTTAGTGAGCGTGTTTTGGTAGAAATCACCGGTACCTGCAACGGTAGCCGGAACATCGCGCGTGCGCACGCTGGGGAACTGGTACGCGGGTTGACCGCCAGTGAGAGAATTCGCGGTGGTGCGGACGACGGAGACATCAATGTTGGTGGTGTTGAAGGACAGCTGCCCGAGATTGGTCATCGTGAAGATGCCGAAGCCTCCGCGGAGAACGATTCTGTTGGTGCCGAACGGACGGTAGGCAAAGCCCAGCCGGGGTTGAAAATTTCTCCAGTAGAACTGACGCAGGCCGGAGCCAAGCCCGACTTTGTTCGCATATTCGATGGGAGCGCAGGGCATGCTGGGGGCAGCGCCCAAGACCGGGGTGCAACCGAGCGCGATATCGGCAGAAGTCGGCGTGCCGCAAGGGTCGGTGGAATTGTTGGGATCGGAGGGGTTGCAGCTGTTGATGGTGGCGAGGAATCCAGGACGCGGTTGGTTTCCAACGGGAATGATGATACCACCGTTGCGAACGTCGAAGGCCGTGAGGTTGGTGAGGTCGCTGACGAAAGCAGGAAGGGCCTGCCAACGAAGCCCGTAGGTTAACGTGAGGCGATCATTGAGGCGGAATTCATCTTGCGCGTAGAAACCGGTTTGAATGGTGTGAGCGTGGACGTCGGGACCGGATTGTGCGACGTACGTTTTCGTGGGTAATCCCAGAAGGAGATTGGCGAAGGCGTTGCCCGTGAAAACGCCCTGATCAAAGGTGAAAGCGCCAAAATCATCGGCTCCGCCGAAACTTTCCAGGTCCTGGTAGGCAACGCGCCGGACATCGACGCCAAACTTCATGGTGTGGCGGCCCTTGATCCAAGTGAGGCTATCGGCGAATTGAATGGTCTGCGATTTGGTGACTCCGTCCTTGTCGCGGCCGATGGGAGAGTAGTTACCGGGGTCGTCGCCAAAATTGAAGATGGGGAAGGCGCCCGTCGTAGGATGGTCGCTGATGTCGAGGCCTGTTAAGCCGAGAGTCGAGATGGCCGCCGCGCCTTGAATCGGGAATTTGATCTGGAGTTGCCAGAAAGAGAGGCCGAAGCGCGCTTCGTTCACGAGATTGTTGGTGATGAGGTAGTTGTGAGAAACGATGAGGTTGTTGTTGTGCTCGGCGTCTTGATCGGGTGGCAGGAAATTGTTCACGGTGTTAAGCGCGGTATCGGTGAGGGATTGCGCGCTGAGATGCTTCCAACTCCAACGGACGAACATCGATTGTTTCGAAGTGATGGTGCGATCGAAGCGTAGATCGAAACCATTGGTGTCACTGGGCGTGGGAGTTTGCTGCAAATAATTAGCCTGCGAGCCAAAATTGGCAGCGGTCACATTGACGTTTGGTGCAGGGAGATAGTTGCTGAGCAAACTTCGAGCGACCGGATTGATGCAATCCCGCGAGTTGGTGCATTGGCTGCCGCTGGGAATCTTGTTTCCCGGGTAGGGTTTGCCGGTGAAAGGATCCAACAGCGGAGTGGCGAGCGCTGAGAAATCGCCCTGACGCATGGCGTTGGTGGGAACAAATAGAAAGAGCGGAGTAGAAAAACGACGCCGATTGGCTTCGAAGTCAGCGAAGAAGAAAGTCTTGGCTTCGCCGCGGGAGAGCTTGGGAAGTTGAAGCGGGCCGCCGAGGCTGCCACCGAAGGTGTTGTAGGCCTTGTGGGGCTTGTCGCCGGAATTCCAGACCGCGGCATCGAGAGCATCATTCTGCAGATATTCAAAGGCACTGCCGTGAAATTGATCGCCACCACTCTTGGTAGAGATCGTAACGTCGCCGAGTTGAGCAAATTCAGCATTGTTGTTGAATTGTGTGACCTTGAATTCGCTGATCAGTTCGGAAGAGGGATTCATGTTACCGAGCGCACCGTTCTGCCGAATATTCACGGTGGATGAGCCGTCGACCGAATACTGGACCTGCGAAGGAAGCCCGCCACCAACGGAAACGTTTCCATTGGCATCCTGTTGAGCGCCGGGGACGGTGGTCAGCATGGCCAGCGGACTCGTTGTCGCCCCGCGGTAGTTCACGGGGAGGTTCGTGATTTGCTGGAAATCCTTGGTGTCGCCGATGGTGCCGTTTTCGGTATTGATCACCGGACCACTTTCGCCGTTGACTTCGATGGTTTGCGTGGAGCTAGCGAGTTTGAGGGCAACATCGAGGCGAAGGCTTTGGCGGGCGTCAAGCTGGAAGGAAGAAACTTTGTAGTCAGCGAACCCGTCAGCGTGAGCGACAAGTTCGTAACGGCCGGGTTTGATATTTATGAATTCAAATCCTCCATTGCTATCCGCGGTCGCGCTCCGCTGGCTATGATCCTCCAGGTCTGTGAGTGTGAGTTGGGCTGCCGCAACTTCGCGCTGGCCGGGGTCCTTCACGACGCCCACGATACCGCCAAACATCGATTGGCCGAAAGCACATGGCGCTGACAACAAGACCGCCATCAAGAATTCCGAAAGCCTTCTAAACATTGCGAGGTTCCCCTATTCTCGCGTGCGCAGTTCGTCCGCGCAGCAGTGACAGCAAGGTAAGAAAATACGAATAAAAAAGTCGTGAGCGTTTTCATTAAAGAGTCGATAGCTCAGATTGGATTCTTGAATCACGCATCTGGACATCAAGTGAAGAGATGCCACGTTAAGTACTTACCTTGCCTGGCTCATGCCGCGCGGGACTCACAAAATCTTTATGGAGGTCTCAGGACTTTCTGAGGAATGGCTCGCTATGTTGTGAGGTTGTGGGGACAATGGCGCTCGCTGACGTTGGTTGATTTGAGTAGCCGATTGATTCGTACGCCTGATCCCCTTGTGCCATGACTCTCACTTTCGTAATTGCGTTTTGTCTACTTGCATGTGCCTTCTATCTTTACGTCCTGTTTCGATGGATGCGAGACAAAAAGCACAAACCCACGAGCCTGCCGGCCATTGACGACGAGTCAGCTACGGCAAGTCACAAGAAGCAACCACTCTTCGTCAGCGACCGGAAGGCCGCAGGAGAAAGTGATCTGCGCAATCCCAGATCGCGCAGAGTCCGGAGCGTGACATGGCGGCCGAGAGCAAGCAGTTCGGGCTGCAGTCATTGCGAAAGGATTGTGTACGACCCGATTGCGAGATCGTTGAGGTTGCGAAATAGCCGTTAGGAGAGAATATGCGGATTTGTCTGGCGCGGAACTGTTTGGCTGAAATTGGGATGCTCATGCTTCTGAGTTTTGGAGTCTGCGGAGCTGGACGCGCAGACGATGATCCGAAGCCGAGTAAGGCTTCCGCCACATCCGCAGCAAAGCCGCCAAGCACGAACAGGGAGGAGTCCGGGCTGACGGAGCGCGAGCAACTCTTGTTGGACAAGGTGCAACTGTTGTTGGATAACGTGGAGCAGCTGAAGAAACGCGTGGAAGAATTGGAAGCAAAGGAGCATGCCGCAAATTCGGGCGCAGCACCCGCGTCCACAAACGCGACGAAAGAGGTTGCGACGAGTGAACGTGCTGGAATTCCCGCGATCGCGCAGGGAAGCGCCAACACTGGATTTACCTCCAGTTCGGGCAACAGCCAACCAGTAGGTGTGGCCACCGTCCAGACGAAGCAGGAACCACCAACAGCTGGGGCCGCTTCGAATACTGCGACGAACGAGCCAAAGAAGCCGATCGACCCTTTCTCGGACGCGGATTGGACCTGGCTGAACGGCAATCCCCGCACCAAAGAGATCTACTGGGATACGAAATTCTTCACTCCAGAAATCCGAGCCGACACCAACTATGTCGCTAACTTCAATCATCCAGCAGATCATACGATCGGTGGCTCGAGTGAGCTCTTTCGGTCGTACGAAGTCCAGTTGGAACAGTTCGGTGTCGGCGGCGATTTTCACTTTGACAACGTCCGTGCGAGGATCATGACCCAGTTCGGGATGTATTCCGCAACGACGCCACGGAATGACCCCAGTCCAGGTCACGGCCAGTGGGATCTACCTACTGCCTACCGCTACTTGTCGGAAGCATATGGCGGATATCACTTCAACGTGCTGCACGGCATCAATGTCGACGCGGGAATCTTCATGTCCTACATCGGCTTGTTCAGCTACTATAATTTCGACAACTGGGCTTACCAACCCTCTTATGTTTCCTCCAATACTCCATGGTTCTTTAATGGTGTGCGCGTGCAGATTTTTCCGACGGCACATCTGAAGATTGAGCCTTGGTTCATTAATGGTTGGCAGTCCTACGCTTCGGCCAACCATATGCCGGGTGTGGGAGGACAGATCAAATGGACGCCGAAGCCTTGGATGAACATCATTTCCAATAATTACGGTGTGGGTGAGGATGACCTCTTTATCAAGGGACGCAGTCGCATTCACACCGACGACAGCATCGAGATTAAGTACTACGACAAACCGGAAAATACCCTCGACAAGATGGCATTTTCGCTCACTGGCGATTTGGGTTGTGAGTATGGTTCCGGTGTGAGCTGCTATGGCGATAAAAAGGGCGGGCCCAAGCAGAGCTTTATCGGCTGGATGGGGTACAACCGCTTCTGGTTTCACAGGGACCTGTTCGGCGTAACCGTCGGCGGCGGCCAGATCAACAATCCGGGACGCTATCTCGTACTCATTCCGCCTATAAATGGAGAAGGCGCCATTTCCGCCGCTACGAACTCGCCTTACTTTACAGGGAATCCGGGCGATCCTTTCAAAGCTTGGGATTCCTCCATCACCTTTGACTATATGCCCAAGCAGTACATCACGTTCCGCGCAGAGTATGACTATCGGCACGCGAGCGTGCCGTATTGGACAGGTCGGGGTGGCATCACGCCTCCCGGCGGAAATAACGGCTCGCCGCAATTCTTTACTTGCAGCAATGGCACCACTTCTGGGCAAACGAGCCTGGGGCCAGCCGAAACTGCCTGCGGTGGTGGACTCAGCAGCGTGTGGTTCCCGGATCTTCGCAAAAACGAGTCTTTTATCGACTTGGCCATCATGGTCAAGTTCTAAAGGGGTCCGGTTATTTCGCTTTTCGATGGATTGCTCGTGCCGCAAGGAAAGTCTGCAACAGAACGGCTGGAAGCAACCGGGAAGTGGAAAGGGGAAAGAGTCATGCTGGACGTTATTTTCATCGCAGCGACCGCGCTGTTTTTCGCGGTGGGGATTTTGTACGTTCGGGGTTGCGAACGACTGAAATAGGAGTGAGATATGACTGCAGGTGACGGGGCACTATTGCTGATTTGCGTGTTTCTCTTTGGCTATTTGCTATACGCGCTTTTGAAGGCAGAGGAGTTCTAGTTCATGACTGCGAATGGCTGGTTTCAAATTGGACTGTACCTCTTCGTGATCTTCCTGGTAACCAAACCCATTGGCGTTTTTATGACACGGGTCTTTAATCGCGAAAGGACGTTCCTCGATTCACTTTTAAGCCCCATCGAACGGCTCGTGTATCGGCTGACTGGCGTCGATGAGAAGCGCGAAATGCGCTGGACGGAGTACGCTGTGGCCATGCTCCTCTTCAGCGGCGTTTCTATGACGCTTCTCTATCTCATCGAACGCACCCAGAAGTGGCTGCCGCTCAATCCGCAGAAATTTGGGAACGTCGATCCCGGGCTGGCCTTTGGCACTGCCGCTTCCTTCACCACGAATACCAACTGGCAGGTATATAGCGGCGAGTCGACAATGAGTTATCTCACGCAGATGGCCGGTCTGGCATATCACAACTTTGTTTCTGCTGCCGTGGGCATCGTGCTGGCCATTGTCGTGATTCGCGGCATCGCGCGCAAGGAAACGGACAAGTTAGGAAACTTCTGGGTCGATACCACGCGTTGTCTATTGTGGGTTCTGCTGCCAGTTTGCCTGATAGGATCCCTGATCCTGGTGTCCCAAGGTGTCGTGCAGAACTTGAAACCGTACACGACTGCCGATTTGATCCAACCGTTCACTGCGCAAGTTACCGGGCCGGATGGCAAGACCACCACACAAACCATCACCCAGCAAGTCATTGCACAAGGCCCTGTCGCGTCACAGGAGGTGATTAAGGAATTTGGCACAAATGGAGGCGGATTTTTCAATGCTAACAGCGCTCACCCTTTTGAAAATCCGACTCCCTTTTCGAATTTTTTCGAGATGGTGCTGATCTTCGCGATACCTTCCGGGTTGACCTACACACTCGGTCGCATGACGGGCTCGCAACGGCACGGCTGGGCGGTTTGGGCGGCCATGGCTTTCCTATTTCTCGCCGGTGTGACGACGGCCTATTGGGCAGAGGCCAGAGGCAATCCGCTTTTGGCAGGCACCGACCAGCGTGCAAGTGAACTTCAGTCCGGCGGAAATATGGAAGGCAAAGAAGTACGCTTTGGCATCGCAAACTCCACGCTATTTGCTACGGTGACTACCGATGCGAGCTGCGGAGCGGTAAACGGCATGCACGACTCGTACACACCCCTCGGCGGCATGGTTCCCTTGATAAACATCATGCTGGGCGAGGTCGTGTTTGGAGGAGTCGGTGCAGGCCTCTACGGCGTTTTCGTTTTTGTGGTGCTGGCGGTATTCATCGCTGGACTTATGGTAGGCCGAACACCCGAATACCTCGGCAAAAAGATTGAATCCTATGACGTCAAGATGGCCATGCTCGCGGTTCTCATTCTGACGTTCACGATTCTCGGGTTTTCCGCTGTTTCGGTGGTCAAGCCGTACGGTACCGCTGGCATTACCAACCCAGGGCCACACGGTTTGTCGCAAGTGCTTTACGCATACGTTTCTTCGACCGGTAACAACGGCTCGGCATTCGGCGGAATCAACGCGAACACGATGTGGTACAACACGACGACTGCGGCTGCGCAACTTCTCGGCCGGTTCTTCATGATCATTCCGGTGCTCGCCATTGCCGGCAGCCTCGCGAAAAAGAAGGTTGTACCGGAATCGGCTGGCACATTCCCCGTGACGGGCGGGCTGTTCGCCGGTTTGCTGGTGTCCACGATTCTGATCGTGGGTGCGCTCACGTTCTTCCCGGCTCTGAGTCTCGGGCCGATTCTCGAACACCTGCTGATGAATGCAGGGAAGGCTTTCTGAGGTGCCTATGGACCCGGTCGCTCAAATCAGGAAAAAATCACTCGCTGACAGCGCCATTCTTTCGCGCGCGATTGCAGATTCATTTCGCAAGTTGGATCCACGGACCATGGTAAAGAATCCAGTCATGTTCGTGGTAGAAGTGGGAGCCGCCCTGACGACGATCCAACTCGCGTGGAACGCCTCTCACCACGCAGGACAGTTCGGCTTTGGATTGCAAATTACACTTTGGCTATGGTTCACGGTGCTGTTCGCCAACTTCGCAGAAGCCATGGCCGAGGGGCGCGGCAAGGCGCAGGCCGACACGCTGCGCAAGGCGCGCGCGGAAACCCAGGCCCACGTCTTGCGGAGCGATGGCAGCTTGGAGTCCCTAGTCAGCTCGAAACTGCGCTCTGGAGACGTCGTGGTTGTTACGGCCGGGGACTTCGTCCCAGGAGATGGCGAGGTCGTCGAAGGCGTGGCATCGGTCGACGAGTCAGCAATCACCGGGGAGTCCGCACCGGTCATCCGCGAATCCGGCGGTGATCGTTCCGCGGTCACGGGTGGAACACGAGTCCTCTCAGACGAGATCAAGGTACGGATCACTTCGAATCCCGGCGAGACGTTTCTCGACCGCATGATCAAGTTAGTTGAGGGGGCTTCACGTCAAAAAACCCCGAACGAGATTGCGTTGAACATTCTGTTGGCGGGTCTCACGATCATCTTTCTTCTAGCGGTCGTGACACTTCAGCCATATGCCGTATATTCTGGTGCTCGTCAGAATATCTTCGTCTTAGTCTCTCTTCTCGTTTGCCTGATTCCCACGACCATCGGAGGGCTTCTATCTGCTATCGGCATTGCCGGTATGGACCGCATGATTCAGCGAAATGTGATCGCGATGTCGGGGCGCGCCGTCGAAGCGTCGGGTGACGTGGACGTGCTGTTGCTCGATAAGACTGGGACGATTACCCTGGGAAACCGCGCCGCTACCCAATTCTTTCCTGCGCCTGGCATTGAGGAGGCTTATCTCGCGGATGCGGCCCAGCTGTCATCGCTAGCCGACGAAACGCCAGAGGGCCGCTCCATCGTTGTGTTGGCAAAGGAGCGCTACAATCTCCGGGGCCGCGATCTTTCTTCTCACGGGGCGAATTTCATACCATTCTCTGCACAAACCAGAATGTCTGGCGTCGACATCGACGGCCGCGAAATCCGAAAGGGGGCGCTCGAAGCAATTTCTCGTTTGACCGGCAACCGCGGTAACGGCATTCCGGACGAACTGCAGGTTTGTGTCCGGGAAATTTCCAACGCTGGCGGAACTCCACTTCTAGTTGCGGAAAATGGCCGCGTACTGGGCGCGATCGCTCTGACGGACATCGTCAAGGGAGGCATGAGGGAGCGTTTCGACCATCTTCGCGCCATGGGAATTCGCACGATGATGATCACCGGCGATAACCCGCTGACCGCCGCTGCTATTGCCCGCCAAGCTGGAGTCGACGACTTCCTCGCCGAAGCCAAGCCGGAAGACAAGATGGCCCTCATCAAGAGTGAACAGGCCAAGGGGAAGCTCGTGGCCATGACTGGCGACGGTACCAATGATGCTCCGGCACTCGCACAGGCGGACGTCGGGGTAGCCATGAATACTGGCACACAGGCCGCGAAAGAAGCCGGCAACATGGTCGACCTCGATTCTAATCCCACCAAACTCATCGAAATCGTTGAAATCGGCAAGCAACTTCTCATCACTCGTGGTGCATTGACCACTTTCTCGGTTGCCAATGATGTGGCCAAGTACTTCGCCATCATCCCTGCGATGTTCGCTGGAGCGTTCCCGGTGCTCGGCGTACTGAATGTGATGCGTCTGAAGACACCGGAATCGGCCATTCTCTCGGCAGTGATTTTCAACGCTTTGATCATCATTGCCCTGATTCCGCTGGCTCTGCGTGGCGTGCGGTACCGTCCGTTAGGTGCATCAGCTTTGTTGCAGCGCAACCTCCTGATCTATGGCGTAGGTGGAATCATTGCACCTTTTGTTGGAATCAAGTTGATCGACGTAGTGCTGACATATCTTCGGGTTGTTTGAGGTCCTTATGAAAAAGAATTTTATGATCGCTCTGTGGTTCACCTTGATTACGACGGCGATTTTCGGAGTCTTGTATCCCCTGGCTGTCACAGGTCTGGCCCAGGTGTTGTTTCCTCATCAGGCGAACGGACAGCTGATCGAGAAAAACGGCAAGATCGTGGGTTCAAGAATCATCGGGCAATCCTTCACCGGGCCAGGTTATTTCCATTCGCGGCCGTCTAACGCAGGAACTGGCTATGATCCGACGTCGAGCAGCGGCTCGAATCTGGGACCCACAAACAAGATATTGATTGATCGAGTGACAAGCGATGTTCAAAAAGTTCAGGCGGAGAACCCAACCGCACCGATCCCGGTCGATTTGGTAACAGCCTCTGGATCGGGGCTGGATCCCGATATCTCTCCTGCGGCTGCGGAATTCCAGATTCCTATCGTTGCCCGTTCGCGTGGCATAAAGCAGGAGGATGTCCGCACCCTCGTGCGGCAGCATACTCGAGGCCGCGACCTTGGATTCCTCGGCGAGCCCCGTGTGAATGTTTTGGAGTTGAATTTGGACCTCGACAACCGTAGTACCACGCGATAAGAGTCACGATTTCCGGCGTGAGCGTTTTTCGGAGGCTGTGCTTGGTAGCTGAAATCGATATCCCAGCCAAGGCTCGGTCAGAATGTAGCTGGGATGAGCGGGGTCTGTCTCAATTTTCTTGCGCAGCTGGTTAATCACGACGCGAAGGTTCTCAGTTTGCTCGGCATGATCGGGTCCCCAGACGATTTGCAGCAATCTCTTATGAGTGAGCGGCTTGCCTTGTTGAATAATCAGTGCCCGAAACACGTCGAACTCTTTCGGACTCAGATGGACTCTCTTACCGCGGACTTCCACGATTCTTTGCTCGAGATCCGCGCTCAATTCTGGGGTCTCGATTTTCGGAAGAGGCTCTTCGGAAGCGGATCTACGCAAGGCGGCCCGGATGCGTGCAAGCAGTTCGCCGATGGCGAAGGGTTTTACGACATAGTCGTCCGCCCCCGAATCGAGTGCGAGAATCTTGTCCTGCTCCGAATTTCGGACGGTGACCATAATAATCGGTCCACTGAAGGACAATCGAATCTTGCTGCAAACCTCAAACCCGCCCATGCCTGGCATGTTTGCATCCAAGAGAATCAGATCGGGCCGGTCCCGAATGACTGTCGCGATGGCCTCTTCGCCATTCCTTGCCTCGATTACCTCATAGCCATTGCTGGAGAGCGTTGCACGCAGGACTCGACGGATTTGCGGTTCATCGTCGACCACGAGGATGGTTATGTCGTTCATCACTTTTTGGGGAGTCCGCACGTGCTCCAGCTGTCCAATTTCAGTGGACGTAATGGTAAGAAACGAGCAACGAGAAATGCGTGAGGGGATCCTAAGGAGTTTGTAAAGATATGACGGTTCTGGATCTGCTTCTGGGTCGGCCCCTCGCGTCGGACGAGGCGCGTGCCGAGTGCGTTGGGGCCGCTGCCGGGATTCCCATCTTCGGCCTGGATGCCCTTAGTTCCGCTGCCTACGGCCCGGAAGCGGCACTTACGCTGCTTATTCCATTAGGCGCAGCAGGTATTGCCTATATCGTTCCAATCAGCACGAGTATTATTGTTCTCCTCGCAATTGTCTACTTCTCGTATCGCCAGACGATCCAGGCGTACCCCGGTGGCGGAGGGTCGTATACGGTCGCACGCCAGAACCTTGGCGTTTCCGCAGGCCTTCTTGCTGCTGCTGCTTTAATGATTGACTACATTCTGGTTGTAGCGGTGGGCATTTCCGCTGGAGTTGGTGCGCTTGTTTCGGCAGCGCCACGGCTTCAGCCGTGGACTCTTTTGCTGTGTCTTGTGATTCTGGCGATCATTACTTTGGTGAACCTCCGTGGCGTCCGAGAAACAGGGCTTCTCTTCATGATCCCCACGTACCTCTTCCTAGGTTGCCTCTTTCTGGCCGTCCTGAT
>CAVWYZ010000015.1:0-284356 GCA_963759275.1 Candidatus Acidiferrales bacterium
GAGCGTGTCGCGGCGAACGGCAGCTTGTTCCTGCAATTCAAGAATTCGCTGCAGCACTAAGGAGAGTTTCCCGGAACCCCGATGATTCATCGCATCGTCCAATTTGCCCTGCAACAGCGTTTCCTGGTGCTGATGTTGACGGCTTTGATGATTGTGGGAGGCGCGTGGTCTTTCCGGCAAATGCCGGTGGACGCCTACCCGGATTTGTCGCCGCCGATGGTGGAATTGATTACGCAATGGCCGGGGCACGCGGCGGAAGAAGTCGAGAGGCTCACGACGCTGCCACTGGAATTGGCGATGAACGGCGCGCCGCAACTGACGGTGATGCGCTCGATTTCGTTATACGGGCTTTCTGATGTGCGGCTGACGTTTGCCGACAATGTGAATCCTTATTTTGCGCGTCAAGTGGTGTTCGAACGCATCAGCGACGCAACCCTGCCGCAGGGAGTGATTCCAAGCATGGCGCCGCTGTTCAGCCCGAGCGGACTGGTTTATCGCTATGTGATTGAAAGTCCCGACCGCACGCCGATGGAACTGCACACGTTCGAAGACTGGACGATTGAACGTGCGTATAAGAGCGTGCCGGGCGTAGCGGATGATTCCGGCTTTGGCGGGCCCACGATGGAGTATCACGTGCTTCTAGACCCCGTGAAACTCTACAACTATCACCTTCCGGTAGTGCAGGTGGTGGCAGCGCTGAACGCGAACAATGCCAATACCGGCGGGGGCTTCTACACACAGGGCGGGCAATTTTATTATGTGCGCGGCTTGGGCCTGGTGAAGAACACCGAGGATATAGGCGAGGTCGTAGTGGCCAGCTTGAACGGCGTCCCGGTGCGCATCAAGGATATCGGGCGAGTGGAGATCGGGCACGCGCCACGGCTGGGCATTTTCGGCTTCCAGTCAAAACTGAAGAATGATGACGACGCGGTGGAAGGCGTAATTCTGATGCGCCGCGGCGAGCAGACGCAGAATGTTCTGCAAGGTGTGGAGAAAAAGACCGACGAGATTAACAAGACGCTGCTCCCGCCGGACGTAAAAATCCGTCCGTATTACGATCGCAGCGACCTGGTGCGCGTAACGACCGACACCGTGGAAGGCAATCTGCTTCGCGGGATGGCGCTGGTATTCATCGTGCTGATTTTCTTTCTGGTCAGCTTCCGCGCCGCGGTAATCACGGCGCTGACCATCCCTCTGGCACTGCTCTTTGCTTTCATCTTTCTGCATTGGACCGGAGAAGCTGCGAACCTGCTATCCATCGGGGCCATCGATTTTGGGATCATCATCGACGGAACGATCGTGATGGTCGAGAACATCTACCGCGAATTGGGGCTTCGCCACGGGACCGAATATAAATTGAACGATGTGATCCTGGCGGCAGCACGCGATGTAGACCGGCCGATTTTCTACTCCGTGGCGGTGATCATCGCTGGATACCTGCCGATTTACGCGCTCAGCGGACCTGCGGGAAAGCTTTTCCATCCCATGGCGGACACGATGGGATTTGCACTGCTCGGCGCACTGATTCTGACGCTGACGGTAGTGCCGGTAATGGCGTCTTACTGGTTCCGCAGCGGCGTAAAAGAAAAGCAGAATCGCGCGTATAACTGGATTCGCGATCAATATGCGGGGCGGCTGGAATGGTGCCTGAATCACGGCGCGGTCACGTTGATTGTGTCGATGCTGATTTTTGGGGCCACGCTTCTACTGGTGCCACTGATCGGTGGGGAGTTCCTGCCGCATCTGGATGAAGGAGCGGTGTGGGTGCGCGCCACGATGCCCTATACCATTTCATTCGAAGAGGCCGCGAAGTTCGCGCCGCAGGTGCGCAATCTGCTGATCCAATATCCGATGGTGACGGTGACAGGATCGGAGTTGGGACGGCCGGATGACGGGACCGATCCGACGGGATTCTTCAACTGCGAATTTTATGTGGGACTGAAACCGTACAACGACAAATCATGGTCCCAGAGTTCCATTCACAACAAAGAAGAGTTGGTGGCGGATCTGCAGAAGAAGTTGGATACCTACCCTGGTGTGATTTTCAATTTTACGCAACCTGCCGAGGATGCCGTGGACGAAGCGCTGACCGGCTTGAAGTCGGCGCTGGCGGTAAAAATATTCGGCCCCGATCTACAAGTGCTGGAGCACAAGGCGGTAGAGATCAAGCGCATTCTGGAGCACACGCCGGGATTCACGGAATTGACGGTGGTGCGGGAGCTTGGGCAACCTAGCCTGTTGGTTGATGCGGACCGCGCCAAGATCGCACGATACGGCATCAACATCGCCGACGTGGAAGCGGTGGTGCAGGCAGCCGTAGGCGGTCAGGCCGCGACACAGGTAATTCAAGGCGAGAAGCTATTCGATTTGGTCGTGCGCATGGACCCGAAATACCGCTCGGACGCGCGGGAAATCGGCAATCTTTTGGTTCCGGCACCGGCAGGCCAACAGATCCCGCTATCGGAATTGGCTTCAATCAAAGTGTCCAACGGTGCTTCCTTCATTTATCGCGAGAACAATTCGCGTTACATCGGCATTCAGTTTTCGATCGAGGGCCGCGATCTGGAAGGGATCGTAAAGGCCGGGCAGAAAAATATCGCAAAGGATGTGAGCCTGCCGGAGGGCTACCGGTTGGATTGGGGCGGCGAGTACAGTGAATTGCTGGACGCAAAGGCACAACTGCTGGTGATTGGGCCGCTGGCGGTGTTCCTGATTTTTCTGATTCTGTTCGCGCTTTATGGGAACTTCAAGTTTCCCATTACGATCGCGCTGGGCGTGGTGATCACGGAACCGGTGGGAGCGCTGATCGCGCTGAAACTGACGCACACACCGCTGAGCGTTTCCAGCGTGCTAGGACTACTCGCGCTCCTGGGCGTGTCGGTGGAAACCGCGGTAATTCTGGTCAGCTACATCAACAAGCTGCGACTGGAAGGCAGAAACATTCGTGAGGCGACGCTGGAGGCTTCACTGCTGCGACTGCGGCCGATTATGATGACGGCGCTGGTGGCGTGCCTGGGACTTCTTCCGGCGGCTATGTCCACGGGCGTGGGGAGCGACACACAAAAGCCGTTTGCCATCGTAGTGGTTGCGGGACTGCTCTCGCGACTATTTTTAGGATTTTTCGTGAACCCCGTGCTGTATGAAATGGTGGCTCGCGAAGGCGACGTTCTTCAAGTGTAGGCCCGGCCTCCCAGGAAAAAACTGAAACGCGGTTCATGCGGCTATCGTCGAAATTGATGGTAGCGCGCCAGTCCTTACGCGATGCCTGGCTGTGGGCCGTTCACCTGCATTACTAACGTGACCACGGAATTTATCGACCGCGCGGAATCGGGTGCGGAATGTTTATTGGACATTTTGGAGTGGGATTCGGACTGAAGCGCATGGCGCCGCGAGCTTCGCTGGGCCTGCTGATCGCGGCGACGGTGTGGGCGGACATTCTGTGGACGGCCTTTCTTCTTCTGGGTTGGGAACACGCGCGGGTTTCGATCGGGAATACGCGCTGGTCTCCGCTGGAATTGTATGACTATCCGTGGTCGCATAGCCTGTTGTTTCTGGTGCTGTGGGCTACCGCGCTGGCTTTGGTGTACCGGTCTTATCGTTCCGATATGTGGGGCGCCGTGGCGGTGTGGATTGGGGTCGTGAGCCACTGGGTGCTCGATTGGCTGACGCATCGGCCGGACATGCCGCTGTACCCAAACAGTGCAAAGTATGGCGTGGGATTGTGGAACTCGATTCCCGGCACGCTGATCGTGGAGTTGCCGCTATTTGTGGGCGGCGTGTGGCTCTACGCCCGGTGCACCCGCGCGCGCGATCGTGCCGGACGTTGGGGATTGTGGTCGTATGTAGCCGTACTGCTTTTTGTGTATGTGAGCGACCATTTCAGCGCGCCGCCGGGGAACATGAAGGAAATGGCAACGACAGGATTGATTGCCACAGCGGTGATGCTCGGATGGGCCTGGTGGTTCGATCGCCACCGCGAAGCAATCCGGCCTGGGCCAGCGACTACGCCGTAAGCAGGAGACCAAAGCGCGCCGCTCTGGTATTATTCGCGAAGTCCCTTCCAGGCCTGCAGCGGACTCGCCGCAGTACTGTACGGAAAATGTGGAGTACTACCGATGGATACGAGCAGAAGAAATAAATTGTGGATGACGGGTGTGCTTCTTGGCGGATGCGCGCTGGCATTGGCGGCCGCGGCACAGCAGAGCAATTCCCTGACAATCAACGGCCAACAAGGTACGGCGAAAGTGGTGCAGGTCCAGGGTCATAACTTCGTGGAGATCGAAGGGTTGGCACGGCTGACCAACAGCACCATTAGCTTCAAGGGCAGCCAAATCGTGTTGACCATGCCGGGAAGCGCGGCACCGGTCAGCGGGTCCGCGGCGCCACAAGGATTTTCGAAGGATTTTCTGGGAGCGGGCATCGAAGCCATGGCTCGCGTGCGCGAATGGCACTCTGCTCTGCGGACGGCCATCGAACGTAGCGTGCCGCTGGGCACCGGCTGGCTGGATTCTTATCAGGAACAGGCGCAGCAATCGTTGAACCTGGCATCCGCCGCCATCTCCACCGATTCGGACCGGAGCGCCTATCCGCTGCTGGTGGCCGAATTCAATAATATGAAAAACCTGAATGATAAATACGTGGGGATGACGAAAACACTGGATTACATCAATCCCAACTCGCTGCAGTCGGACCCACTCGATCAGAAGCTTCTGGCGTGCGGTCATTCCCTTTCCGCCATGGCTACAGCGCGCCAATTCCTTGACGACGCCGGTTGTCGATGAACTTCGGCCTCGGACGCGCTTTTCGTCGATATGTTACGATTTGTTTTGGGGCATAAGGGCTAGTTTTCAGCCCAAGGGGTAGCTTTTGACACGAATCCGCTCAAGTGTGTTGCTAATTTTATTCTGTTCGGTTCTTCCTGGGATGAGGGCGCTGGGCAGCAATCAGGCGCCGGCAAAAATCACACCTGAATATGTGCTTTCGATGATGGATCACGCCGCCGAGGACTTTCGGTCGCTGACTGCGGCGGTCGAGCACGTGAAGTACACGGCTGTAGTTAAGGATACATCGACAGAAACCGGCGAAATTTATGTGCGCAAAGATTCCAAACTGCGCATTGATTTCGTGACGCCGGATCCCCGGACGATCCTTCGCAACGGCGATAACTTTTACATTTACACGCCGAAGATCAATCGCGTCGAGGAATACAACATCGGCAAGAATCGCGCGATTGTAGACCAGTACTTGGCGCTCGGCTTCGGGACGCGCACCGACAGCCTGAAAAAGAATTACGAGATCGCGCTGACCGGCGAAGAGGAGCTGGATGGCCGCAAGACCGCAGTGCTGGAGTTGACGCCGCGGTCCGACGAGATGAAGAAGCAAATCGCCAAAGTGGTGATGTGGGTGGACGAATCGTCGTGGCTTCCGGCTCAGCAGAAATTCATTGAAGCGGGGACCGGCGATTACGCGCTGTCTCGCTACACGAAGGTAATGAAGAATCTGAAGCTCGGCGATGGCAAGTTTAAGCCGGACTGGCCCAAAGGTACGAAGATCGAAAAGCCCCGCGGGTAGCGCGATTTACGCTGACGCAGCTTCCTTCTCCAGCAACTTCTGCTTCCGAGAAAGTCCCCAGCGGTAGCCCGCTAAAGCGCCATCGGCGCGAATCACACGATGGCAGGGCACAACAATGGAAACCGGATTCGTGGCGCACGCCCGTGCAACGGCGCGAACCGAGCGAGGCTTCCCCAGAGATTTCGCCACTTGCGTGTACGTGCGCGTGGCGCCGCGCGGGATCTTCTGCAATTCCTGCCAGACCCTGCGTTGAAACGCGGTCGCGTGAACCTCCAGCGGAAGATCGACGCTGGGAGCGTTGCCCTCGACGCGCCTGACGATTTCTTTCAGCCATGCTTGATTGCCTTCGGCCGCGCGCAGGATCTCCGCCTTCGCGTATTCCCTGCGGAGTTCGTTGACCAATTTTTTTTCGTCTTCGCCGAGGTACACGGCAGACACGCCGCGCTCTGTTCCCGCGACCAGCACCTTGCCCAACGAAGTGTTCGCCACCGTATATTCGATTTGCATGCCTTCTCCTCCCTTTCGGTAAGACGCCGGGGTCATACCTAAGTGCGAATCCGTTTTTTCGTAAAGCCGGCTGGACGAGCCGTAGCCGCAGGCATAGAGCGCATCAGTAACGGTGGCGCCATCCCGCAGCATTTTTTTGAAACGCGCGAGTCGAAACGCTTGCTCAAATTCTTTCGGCGAAAGGCCGGTGGTCCGGCGGAACGCGCGGCGCAATTGGGCGGTGGAAGAATGGACCTGAGAGGCCAATTGGCCGAGACGGAGTGATTCTCCTTCGGAGTTCGCGAGCACAGCGGTGGCCTGTTGCACCAAGGCGACGGCGGCATCTTGTTGTTTGGGATGGCAGCGGCGGCAGGGGCGAAAGCCGTGCTTTTCCGCATCCTGCGGCGTGCGAAAGAACAAGGTGTTACGGCGCAGCGGGCGGCGTGCCGGACAAGACGGCCGACAATAAACTTGAGTGGAGCGCACAGCAAAGAAAAACGAGCCGTCGGCCCGCGCATCGCGGTGCAACGTGGCTTGCCAGTAGTGCTCGGCAGCCTGAGCGCTGATTCCGGTAGGCGGCGTTTGTTGGTGTTGCGTCTTCATGGCCCTAGACTAGCGCGCTCTGGCGAGGCAATCTATCCGATTTCGAACGGCAAATCGCGACGGCGAACCGGGATGCCGCGACATACCAGACGCACAAAGCGTGTTCCATGACAAGACGGGCTCTATGGTTTTTTTTCCGCTATTGCGATGATTTCCTGATAGTCCTTGCATTGCTCATCATCGCAATTGTGATTACGACAGCCAGCGTAAGAAAAGTTGAAGTTGCCCGCTGTGGGCTGGTCAGGAATAGGATTGTAATTTTGGGTTATGAGGTTGATTTCCGTAAGTTGGTTGCAAAGTTCTGTTACATGGGGTCTTGTTTTCGGGAATATATCTCTGTAGTAGACCCAACTCCAGACAAAAAGATGCCGGTTGAAATGGGTCCGAGATGCGCTTTTGGCTGTGATAATCGGACCGAGGTCAATCCCGAAAATCATTGGTTCGGGGACGCGATGTGGAATTCTGATAACTCGGGTAGCTTTCGGTGGGATACTGGTAGTTGAAAAATTCCTACCGGTACCCTTGAACTGTTCTTCGGTCGGTTCCGCCGGCAATTCTTGGACTTCAAGAATGCCGGCTACACTAGTGGCGCTTGTAGCTCCGTTGTTGTCAAAGTCCGCCAGAACGTCCCAATTATGCACATCCAGATGGTCCGCGTCCTGCGTCCTGAAATACTCAAAACGTTTGAAAGAAACGAAAGCCCGTTGGACCGAGGTCAGGGATTCGCGACTGATTTCGTTGGATTCAATCATTTGGTTCAGCTGTCCGGAATAGATGCAGGCGACCCGTACGCCGACGATAAGGACCAGAAGCTCAACAATAAGCGACAGGGTCACATGCGCCTTGAGCCATGCTTTCATTTTAGAGGGGTGGCCGGAATTGTCGGAGCTACTGCCCTTCTCCGGGATTGGTGTTCCTTTCGGATTCGGGGCGATTCCATTGCAGGTGGTGGTTTCGTTTTTACCCTGGTTTACGTCTTTGTAAGCGCTATCTTGACTCTTTGGAGTATCTGGTTTGTTCTATAAAGGCAGAAGTCAAGAAAAAACACATCTCCAACGGCTGGACGTTGTCTTGCTTCGCAGCCCACTTGGTCGAGCGAGATCTGTTCTGACCGTTCGCCCCAGGCGCTCGGTTGCTGGGCATAATGGCCCAACGATTTGAGGGTCTTCTCCCAGCGGTTTTTCATCGCTTCTTCGCAACGAAGCCGGTCAGTTCCGAAACTAACAAAGCAGAACGGGTCAAATTTGGCGACCATAGTTCTATCCGGGACTCGTGGCCTATAGCTTTTTCTGGTTGTCCGAGAGGGCCTAGGGTCGGGTGTGAGACTCGGTGCCCGAAGCACGCAGGGCCTAACAAATCAGCTGAGACTCGCTCTCGAACCAGAGTGTCTCGAGAACTCCACGGCCACCGCTAGAGAGGATTCCCCCGATGGAACGGATGCGATCCGAGACACTCAAGCTGTTTGTGGTTTCAGATACTGGGCGTCGAAGCACACTCCTCTCTTCCATACGATCAAAACAATCGTGGCAATCTTTCTGGCCAAGGTCAGCCGTGCCATCTCCGGCCGCATGCCTTTGCTCACGAGAGCCGCATAGAACTCTGCCAACGGGCCAGGCTTGATCGAAGCCACCACCGCCGCCCCCTTGAACAGGTTCTTCAGATCGTGATTGCAGTTCTCGTTCAGCCCACGAATCTGTACATGCTTCTTCTTCCGTCGCAGTTGGCCTTTCGCAACCTCATGGTCGGCGCTGGAACTGGTCACCACACCCAGACCGCAATAGGTCCACAGCTGCCGCTTGGTACGGAACCGGTGTGGAGTCTGCAGAACGCCCAACAACTCAGCGGCTCGAATCGACCAATCGATGGAATCTCACACAGGCGCTTCCACACTTTGTGCTTCTTACTCTCCGCCAACAGATCTCTTCGTACTTCCTGGCGCAGGGTTCTCAGTGCATCCAGTTGCTGGTAGTACAACTCCGCCCGCCGGCGAACTCCCGGTTCATGGATCTTTCCGAGCCACTCGGCCCGATGCCGCGAACCATAAACCTGCTTGCCGCTGCAGGGAATGGCCCAGCTGCGATAGATGGCCTTTACTCGGGTCATCACCCGACTCTGGTCGCGGGTGATGGTCAGATAACTCCGTCCCAGTTCCTTCAAGGTCCGCAACCCGTGGTCTCCGTGATAGACCGCGTTGAGCTTGTTCATATAGAGAAGGTCGGATAGCTTTCGTGCATCGACGCGATCATTCTGGTTGCCGTCCTGCAACAACGCGTTACGCCGAGGATCGCACACCACCAGCTTCGTGACACGGGGCTTCAGCAGGTCGTACAGCCAGGCAGCCCAGGTGCCCTCTTCAAACGTGACGTGCAAATCTCCTCGCAACCCATCGAAAAACTGCAGGATCATGCTGGCTTTCGTCTCGACGACGCATTCCATCACGATCTTGCCGACAGCATTCCTGACGGCAATCGAAATACTTTCCTTGTGCACATCCATGCCGATATATTTAGTGCTGGTCATAAAGGGCGTTCCTCCTATGGAGCGGTTGAGCTAGCACTCAAAACCTACTCCAAAAGGGGCGCCCTTTTATATTGCGTCCATTGCGGCTCACCTTATGAAAACAAAAACTGAGTATACCGAAGGACCAAACCCAAAAGAGAAATTCGAGCAGCTATGACTGTGTCATCTTCTTGTAGGGTATTGCGGAGTTGGAGACTCTTGATCATGAGTAAATCATCCCACAAACCGCCTTGTGTTCTAAGCCTCGCCAAACAAGGGTGTCAGGCTTCACCGGGCGTGGGAATGGCCTCCTCGGCTTCGATCGCGTCTTTATGCGGCGCAGTAATCACTAATATGACCGCCGTGAGAATTACGCCGCTGGCCAGGGCGGTTCGTAACGTGAGCGGCTCCGAGGCCAGGAACCAGCCCAGGAACAGGGCAATCACCGGATTGACGAAGGCGTAAGTGGCCACACGCGAAGCGGTGCTGTGCTTCAGAATGTAGACGTAGGCGCTGAATCCCAAGCCGGAGCCAAAAGCGGCAAGATACAGAAGGGCCAGCCAGGAGCGCAGAGTTACATCGGCGAAATGGAAGTTCCGAGTTTCTCCAGCCGCGAAGGCGAACACACAAAGCTGCACGCCGCCGCACAGAGTCTGCATTCCCGCAGCCAGGAGCGGCGTACGAGGGAGCGGATGGTGGCGACTGTAAATGGAGCCGATGGCCCAGGCCAGGGAAGCGGCAATCAACGCGAAGGAGCCAATGGGGTCAATCCTGCCGGAATTGCCGAGATGCGTGGGGCCAACCAGCAGAGCCATTCCGAGGAAGCCCAGGATAAAACCGGCGATAACGCGCGGCGCAGGGCGCGCCCCACCCGGACGTAGCCAGTCGACCAGAACCATCCACAGAGACACCGTGGCGACCAGTAGAGCGGCGATTCCGGAAGGCACGCGCAGTTCCGCCCAAGAGACCGTGCCGTTACCCGCGGCAAACAGCAAACCGCCGGTGATGAAAGTGGTCTTCCACTGGGAGAGGGTGGGCTTCTCTCTGCTTAGGATACGAACGGTGGGATAGAAAACGACTCCGGCTAGAAGATAGCGGAGTCCCGCTAATAAATAGGGAGGGAAGGACTGGATGCCGATCTTAATTCCGTAAAAGGTGGAGCCCCAAACGATGTATACGATGGCGAAACAGATCAATACCATCGTGGGATGCGAAGGGCCGGCAGAAGCTCGGGATGGAGGCACCGTTGAGCGAGGCGTCGAATCGGATTCCATGGAGCGCATAGCAAAGATAGCGCGAGCGCGGGAGAAAAACAGAACCATAATGGAGGGTCGAAGGCGAGGCGAAGGCTGGGTACCATTACCAAGTATTTGGTTTTAGGACACTTCCGCCGTTTTCCACAGGTTGACAGTGGCCTCTGACAGTGGCATCTTGGCAACCCAACATCTTTTACAAAGAATTAAGCAGCACCTAGTAATAGAACCACCGCAGTGGGGCTATTTTGTTTCATCTCTCTGAGGGGCGAGATGAGTGCTACGAACCGCGCGATAGCTTGGGAAAATCTGCCGAAACAGCCAGAAGCGACGGTGAAAGCCGCAGCGGCTCCCGTTCCTGTTCCCGTTCTCCCCGAAGCGCCTTCGGTTGTGCCGCCAACTCCGAAGCTGCGCGTCATGCCGTTGTTGCGCAATCCTCAGCCCAGACGATTTGTGCGTGTGCCGACGCATGCTGTGGGCGTACACCTGGAACAGCGCGAACGGCCGCGAGCGGCGCTTAAACTGCCATTAAAGCTACGCAGCGTGGCTAACGTGAAGGAAGAATTCCCGGTCACACTGGTGACGCGCGATATAAGCTCTTCGGGCGTGTTTTTCCTGTGTCCCAAGCAGCTGGCACCGGGCACCGAGATCGAGCTGGATATCGTATTAGTGAGCCGGCCACTGGGCTACGGCAACGTTGTGGTGTCGTCCAAGGCCCGGGTGCAACGCATTGAGGCCGCAAATATGCCGGGTTGGTACGGAATCGCCGCGAGCTTCGACGATTTTGCGTTTGACCGCGATGATCAGGTTCCCGCGACCTGGTTACCCGCCGACTAAGCCGGTACCTTCCGTCAGCACCATCCGCAATTCTGCTAATCTGACTGAATGAACGCAGAGAAACCGCTGTCGGCGGTCCTGTTTGATTGGGACGGCACACTGATCAATTCTTACCATGCAGATTCGCAGGCATATCTCGGGATGTTCCGGGAATTTGGGCTGGGGTGGGGACTGAAGGAACTGGAGATTCACTATTCGCCGGACTGGTACACGGTGTACCGCGCCGCCGGGATTCCCAAGGAAGATTGGCAAAAGGCAGATGACCTCTGGCGGCTTCACTATGCCAAGCATCCGTCAAAGCTGGTGAGCGGGGCGCGCCGCGTTCTGCAACAGCTGGGACAACACCACGTTTTGGGACTGGTGACCAGCGGCGACCGAGTGCGGGTAAGCCGGCAATTGCGGGAGTTCGCACTCACCCGGACATTTCGCGCGCGCGTCTGCGGCGGCGATACGCCGGAGAAAAAACCGCACCCGGCTCCGCTGCTTATGGCACTAGGACAACTGAAGCTGGAGCCGGAGCAGTGCATCTATGTGGGCGACACGCCCGAGGATCTGGCGATGGCGGGAGCGGTGGGCATGCGAGCGGTGGCGGTGCTTGGACCGTTTCCGACGGAGAAGCGATTGCGTGCGGCAAAACCAGAATTTCTGCTCGAGAGACTGCAAGACCTGCCGCGGCTGTTGAAGAGCTTGGGCAATAAACAAAATCGGCGCCCGCGCTAACGCCTGTAACTTGGAAAATTTCAATAAACGACGAAGGATTGGTCAGGGTTTTGGATTCGGCGACGGTGCGGGAGTTGCGGGTGGCGAAGAAGCAGCTGCGGGCGGCGCGCTTACGGAAACGGCGGAGAACGGCTTGAAGTTGGTCCACTTGATGGTGACGCGAATAGGAATGTCGCGGTCTTTCATTCTGTAGATGCCATCGGCGCGGGAATAATCCGGGAACCAATATTTGCCGTCGACATTCTCGCGATAGGTTTCGAACATGTCGAAGGGCAGAGTCTGCGGGTGCATGTCGCCCAGATCGGTGACCCACTTGCCATAGGTCTTGACCACTTCCAGATATTGTTGATCGACCCAGATAACGCCGTCGAATAACGGGTGCTGGCGTTCGAGGGTTCTTGGCGATACCTGGAAAATGTAGCAGTCCACCTCATCCACCTCCTCGGTGTTCAAGTATTTCAGGTTGTACTTGGAAAGAGACGCAGCGGTTACCGGATACGCGGGGATGCGCGTCAGCACTTCGGCATCTTCGGGCTCGAAGCTGAGATACTGCAGCGAGGTCTGCGGCGCAGTGAGCGCCTTCTCATAGATTTTGCCGTCGCCGGAGCGGACCGCGTCGTAAGTGGCGATGTACTCCCCTGAGGGTCGGCCATCGGGCCCAAACTCCTGAATGCGAATGGTCTTCCGGTAGGCAAATTGCGGCCGGGTGCCTTGGTAGAGATCTTCCTTTTTGGTGAAGGCCTGGATGATCTCCGCGGGCGGCAGTGAGGGCGGCGCGGGCGGCTCTGGCACGCCCACGATACGCGTGACGTGATGCTCGGGAGGAGGCTCAAGAGGGCCGGCCGGGTTGTCTTGCGCGAAAAGCGGAGTTGTCGCAAAAAGAACGAGAATTACGGGCAACGCGAAAAAGGATACGAAAGAGAAACCGCGAGAATGGGAACGCGTGTCAGCCATAAAAGATTAGATGCAATTTGGCACTGGATTTGCCGCCTTCGCAAGTCATTCTACCTCTCCGGCTCGGGGCTTGCCCAATTTCTCGGGTGAAGATTCGTTGCGATTCGGCAGGGTCAGGGCGCAAGGAGTTTTGGTAGGATCTGCTATGCACGGCGAACCGCACCGGCCAACCTGGAAGACACTTCTCGCTTTCGCGATCATCTACTTTGTGTGGGGCTCGACGTTCCTGGCGATTCGCGTAGGCGTGCGCGAAGTTCCCCCGTTTTTGCTGGCGGCGATGCGCTTTTCCGTGGCGGGATTCGTCCTATACGGGTGGACGGTTTTTCGTGGCGAGCGTTCTCCAACGGCGCGGCAATGGTTGTCGGCGGTCCTGCTGGGCATGCTGATGTTCGTGATGGACTATGGGCTGCTGTTTTGGGCCGAGCAGCGTGTGCCCTCGGGTATTGCGGCTGTGATGCTGGCTACGATTCCGGCGTTCATGGCGCTATCCGAGATTATTTTCCTGCGAACGCAAAAGCTGACGGTGCGCCTGGCCGTGGCGCTGGTGATCGGGTTATTCGGCGTGGCGGTACTGATGAGCCATTCGCTGAATCTGGGCGGTGAGCCGATCGACAGGGCCGGTGCTGTGGCGCTGATGATTGCGTCGGTCAGTTGGTCGATATCGTCGACGCTTACGCGCAAACTGCCGCTTCCCGCTTCGAAAGTGATGAGTTCCGGCGCGCAAATGCTGGCGGGCGGTCTGCTACTGACGGTGACGGCCGCGGCGCTGGGAGAATTCCGGAATTTTCACCCGTCGAGCGTTTCGCGCGCGGCGTGGCTGTCGTTGCTGTACCTGATCGTAGCCGGGTCGATTATCGGATTCACCGCGTATGTGTGGCTGATTCATCACGAATCACCAACCAAGGTTGGCACGTACGCGTATGTGAATCCGGTGGTCGCGGTGCTGGTGGGATATTTTCTGGGTGGCGAAGCGCTGGGGCTGCGCACGATCCTGGGCACGTTGTTCGTTCTGGTGAGCGTGGTGGTAATCACCACGGCGCCGGCAAAGAAGATGGTGGCGCGCGCATTGGCGGAGGAAGCGCCTTGAGCAGGCGAGCGCGGTTTGATTGGGGCCCGCTGCGCTTTGGAGTATTGCAAAACCATCCGCGCTCTTTGCTAAACTGAATCTACTGTGAGACAAGAGGTTCTGGCTCGGCGGTACATTGTCTCTGGACGGGTGCACGGAGTGGGTTTCCGCAACTACGTCGAGCATGTCGCCGGAAAATTTGGCGTGCAGGGTTACGTTCGTAATCGCCGAGAAGGCACCGTCGAGGTGTTGGCCATCGGCACCCCAGAACAGTTGAAACAGTTGCGCGTCGCACTGGAAAAGGGGCCGGTCATGTCGCGCGTAATGAACGTCCACGAAGAGCCTGATCGCGTGGATGAAAAGTATCTGGGCGATTTCACGATTGAAATGACCGTTTAACTAACGAGGAGCCGTTGGCATGGACGACTTGAAGAAATTGATCCGCGAGGTAAAGGACTATCCGAAACCGGGAATTTTGTTCTACGACCTGACGACATTACTTAAGGATAAGGATGGATTCCGGTTGCTGATCGACCGGCTGTGCAATCACTACGACGGGCACAAAATCGATCTGGTGGTGGGCATCGAGGCGCGCGGATTTATTCTGGCTCCGGCGCTGGCGTACCGGATGAGCGCAGGATTTGTGCCGGTGCGAAAGCCGAAGAAGCTTCCGGCAAAGGCGGCAAAGGTTTCGTACGCGCTGGAATATGGCACGGATGCGCTGGAGATTCACGAAGACGCGGTGCAAAAGGGTCAGCGCGTATTGCTATGCGATGATTTGCTGGCCACGGGGGGGACTGCGGCGGCGGCGGTGCAGTTGATTCGCTCGCTCGGCGGCGTTGTGGATGGAGCCGCGTTCGCCGTGGAGTTGACGTTTCTGAATGGCCGCGCCAAGCTGCCCGGCCTGGACGTTTTCTCGCTGCTACAATACGAGAAGTAGGCACGCGTCTTCAAGTCGAACTATGGCTCATCCAATAACGGATTCAGAACTTCGAGCAATACAAAGGTTCCCGGGGGCTGCAAAGCAATTCTGCGATCTGATCGAGAATGCCAGCGACCATTCTCGGAAGCAATTTGTGGATCAGGCCTTCTTGTATCTCTGTGACCTCTGTAGCATTGGGATTCAGTTACCGGACGTTGAGCCTGCAACTGCGGGGGTAGACCATTCCGACGAAGAGATAAAACGGCATGCAGAAGAATCCCGAAATCTCTACAACATCCTTAAAGAGAAACTAGGAGATCTTGATACGTACTGGGCCGTTTTTGATCCCACAAAACAGGGACAATCTGTGCCGAATTCGCTATCGACCGATTTGGCTGAAATCTATTTGGACTTAAAAGGGGCGCTTGAGCTACATACGAGTGATACTCACATTGACGATATCCACTGGGAATGGAGAGCCGCTTACCTACAGCATTGGTCGAGACATGCAGTTGAGTCACTGAAGGTGACGCTTTTCATCTCAGTGAGGGCGTAGTCGACCTGTTCGCTGCCTCAATGCTTCGAAGAGAACTACGCCCGTGGCCACGGAAACGTTCAGGGATTTCACCGGGCCCGTTGTGGGGAGCGAAACTATAAAATCGCAGCGCTTGCGCGTCAGCTCATGTAAACCGTTTCCTTCGCCGCCCATGATGATTCCCGTTGGCGTGGTGTAATCCACTTCGGTATAAGATTTCTCAGCGGTTTCATCCAAGCCCACCAGCCAGTAACCCGCTTCCTTCAAATCTTCCATCGCGCGCGCCAGATTCGTGACTTTCGCTACGGGAAGATGTGCTAACGCACCAGCGGAGGCACGCGCCACGGTGTCGGTTAGTCCCGCGGCGCGGCGTTCGGGAATCACTACACCGTGCGCGCCAGCGGCCAGGGCCGTGCGAATGACCGCACCTAGATTGTGGGGATCCTCGACGCCATCGAGCAGCACGATCAGTCCCTGATGGGTTTTGGATTGATTGGCGCGCTCGAGTATGTCTTCGAGTGTGGC
Source organism: Candidatus Acidiferrales bacterium (assembly GCA_963759275.1). Classification (GTDB taxonomy): domain Bacteria; phylum Acidobacteriota; class Terriglobia; order Acidiferrales; family UBA7541; genus Acidiferrum. The sequence goes on from CAVWYZ010000015.1 coordinate 15,972, forward strand.
GGGAGCGCGGGCCGCAGCGATGGCGACAACGCCCTGATGGTCTTTGGTATTCGCAAGGCGGTCGAGTTGGCCACGGTCTTCGAAACGGACGGCAATTCCGCGCGCGCGTGCGAGCTGCACGATGTCTTCGATGCGCGTGTCCTGGCGGCCTTTTGCAATCACGATGCGGTCAAAGGCGCTGCCGGCCTCGATGGCTTCGCGCACCGCGTGAATGCCTGTAAGTCGGTCCATGGAAAGAAAGTTTACAGTTGAACGTGGAAAGTTGAAAGTTTGCGCGCCTGCCAGGAGGGCAACCCAAACGGAGAGATGCGGCTGGTGATCGGTTGAGATCCCTTCGAGGACTCAGGGCAAGCCCTTCGCTTCGCCTGTTTGCCGCAGGCAGGCTCAGGATGAGACGGATAGGTGGCGAACGCCCTAATCGAGGGCGGCGCAAAATTCCAGGATGCGGGTACGCGCCGATTTCACGGGCGGGTTGAACGGAAGAGCCGCGGCATCGTCGAGCAGGAGGATCACGCGGTCCAGTTCGCCTTCACCGGGGCGCCCCGCCAGAGCGAGGCGGAGTGGATGGAAAAGATCGCGGCCGCGCACTTCCAGCCTCTCTTTCAGAAGCGTGAACAATTCCTTGAAGCGATCAGAGTTGAAGGGAGTGGCATCGAGCAGGAACAGCGCAACCTCGCGTACGACGTCGCGCGCGCCATAACGAGCTAGCACCGCATGCGCCTCGACGGTTTGTAATAATTTTGGAGCGTCATAGTGAAAGACGAGTCCGAGCAGTTCGGTTAATCCCTGGGCGTCGGCTGCGTGCGGGCCCAGCAGCAGAGCGGCACGCTCGCAAAACGCGGATTGCTCGGGAGTAGGATCGCTGGAGAGCCACCCGCGTTCGCTGAGGATCGCAAGCACATCGTTGGCGACGAACAGATTTTCGCGAGAAGCATGAGGTTGGATGTGTCCAGCGGAGGACATGCAGAGAGTTTAGCGCGGATTCTTCGCGGGATTGGGACAGGGGAAAGTGGAGGACTTAGCGGCGTCGTTCTGCGCCACAGACGCCAAGGTGGCCACCACGTGACAGGCGATCGCTTCACCGCGACCTACCGCATCAACACCTTCGTTGGTCTTGGCCTTGAGATGAATCTGGTCTTCTGCTACGCGCAGGGACTTGGCCAGCGCTTCCCGCATTTTGGGGAAATGCGGACCCAGTTTCGGACGTTCGAGAATGACGACCGCGTCGATGTAATCAATCGCGAAATACTTTTCGTCGAGCAACTTGCGCGCGTGTTCGAGGAAGAGCAGGCTGTTCGCGCCCTTCCACTTGGGATCAGAGTCCGGAAAATGCGTGCCGATATCGCCGAGCCCCGCAGCGCCGAGAAGCGCGTCGCACAACGCATGAGCGAGGACATCACCGTCGGAGTGGCCCACGGGTCCCTTGTCGAAAGGTACTTCGATCCCGCCGATGATGAGCTTGCGGCCTTCGGCAAGCCGGTGCAGGTCGTAGCCAATGCCGCAGCGCACGCTCATGATTTTTTGATCTCGGCGTGGAGGTAAAAGCGGGCGAGTTCCATGTCCGAGGGCTTGGTGATTTTGATGTTGCGCTCCGAGCCCTGCACGACGTGGACTTCGTGGCCGAGTTTTTCGATCAGTCCGGCCTCGTCGGAGGCGTTAACGCCCTCTTCCTCGGCTTCGGCAAACGCGCGCTTTAAGAGCTGCGTTTCGAAGACTTGCGGGGTTTGCGCCAGCACCACGCGCTCGCGCGGGATGGTCGCGGTGATCAGCGCAACATCTTCGGGCAGGCTCGCGCGCTTTACTTCCTTCACCGTGTCCATGGCAGGAATGGCCAGGATGGCGGCGTGGCACTTGCGCGCTTCCTCGATCACGCGCGTGATCTGTTCGACGGTAACGAAGGGCCGCACGGCATCGTGTACGACAACTAATTCCGTATCCGCGGGAATATGTTTGAGCGCCTGACTGACCGAACCCTGCCGAGAATCTCCGCCCTTCACGACAAGCACTTGCTGCTTGAACTTCTCTTCGCGAATACGCAACTCGAGACGCTCGATTACATCCGCGCGCGTGGCCACGATAATGTGGGTGATGAGCGGGCAAGCGGCAATGCGCCGCAAACTGTGAATCACAATGGGGACGCCGTCCAGTTCCAGGAACTGCTTGGGCATCTCGTGGCCCATGCGCGTGCCCAGACCTGCGGCGGGCAAAATGGCGGCAATCGTACTCATAGGAAGAACGCAGTCCGGCTGAAGCGGAGTGCTGACGGCTTAAGTCGGTTGCAGAAAGGAAAGTTTACCTCAAGGTGAGGCTGGAAGCGAAATCGCGCCGCGTAGGGATGCGCATTAGACACGTGCCTGGGGCCGCTCGGGTCGCCCCAGGCTGATGCACGATTAGTTATGGCTGGAACTACTGTCCCGTGTAACGGGAAGACGCGCCAGTTTCGAAGCGCGGTGGAGACGGCACGGCGCTTGCGACTGGGCCGTTGCCGCCGGCCGCCGCATGGGAGGAATTTTCTGGTTTTTCCTCCGCACGGCCAAATATCATTTTCCCGGCGGGGGTCTGGTGGGTGGAAGTCACCACGATGTCGATGGTGCGGCCGATGTGGCGGCGCGCGCCGTCGACTACGACCATGGTGCCGTCGTCGAGATAAGCTACACCTTGCGTGGATTCCTTGCCTTCGCGAAGCACCAGCACGCGCATGGGCTCGCCCGGCAGTACCGCAGGCTTCATGGCATTGGCAAGTTCGTTGACATTCAGGATAGAAATTCCCTGGACGCGCGCGACTTTGTTCAGGTTGAAATCGTTGGTGACGATTTTTGAACCCGACGAGCGCGCCAGTTCAATCAGTTTTTGATCCACGGCCAGGCCACCGGGAAAGTCCTCGTCGAGCAAGCGAATTTCCAGCCAGGGCATTTTCTGCATGCGCTCGACGACTTCCAGGCCGCGACGGCCCCGCTGGCGCTTCAGCGACTCCGAGGAATCGGCGACTTGCTGGAGTTCATGCAGCACGAAACGCGGGATTCCCAGCGGCCCATCGACAAAATGGGTTTCGCAAATGTCGGCGATGCGGCCATCGATCAGTGCGCTGGTATCTAATAGTTTGAGCGCTTTCGATCCGCGAACCGGAACTTCCACGGCGCGCGGTAACGGAATGTGCCGCAACGCGCTTCTCTTCGACGAGCCAATCATCAGGCCGAGATAACCGAAAGCAAACAGAGAGGTAAATTCCAGGAAGGACTTCGTGGGTTCAGGTTCAGCTGTACGGGAAATCACCAGGGTAATCAGGAGGGAAGCGAGCAGGCCGAGGACCGCACCACAAGCTCCGGCCACAAGCCCGCTGATCTCCGCGCGGCGCATTCGTAATTCCGCGAGCAGAATCACCATGGCGACGAGGAAACCGAGCCCTGCTGCCGGCAATCCATGCATCCCGAATGGGCCGAGATTGTAGCAAAGAATGCAAGTAGCCCCGACGAGAGCCAGGCGGATGGCCCAGTAATCCCAGGTGCGGCCACGAAGTTTTTGAGGTGAAGATTCTTGGCTTGGATCGGGGAATATGCTTCCCAAATAAGGCATTCCGTCAGGCGGTACACTACTGTAGCTCTGCACTTTGGTTTGGCCCACAAAGCCTCGCAATCCCGCAGGATTCGCCCGTCTCCGGCAGTGGCAAACAGCAGGGCGGTGTTTGCCGGAGCAGTTAACGTGGTGAACTGTATACTCCCGGTTTCGGCTGGCGTCAAGGGAAGAAAGCGAATCGGGGTTGTGGACGTGAAACCGGGAATCAGGGAAGGTAAAAGCGAGGGACGCGGCGGCTGACACCGGAAATCAAGTCCGAGGTGACGGTACCGATGCTGCGCGCGACCACGTTGGCGGGGTACGTCTGCGCTCCGTCGGTGCCGTAGACCGTGGCAACATCGCCGATCGCAACGTCCGGAACGTCGGTCACGTCGAGCATAGTCACATCCATCGAGACGATTCCGATGATCGGGGCCACGTGCCCGCGGATGGCGACCGAGCCACGATTGCCCAGCGAGCGATGGATGCCGTCGCCATAACCTGCGGCAAGAACCGCCACGCGCGAGGGCCGCTTCGCTACCCAACTGGCGTTATAGCCGACGCCAACGCCGCTGGCGACCGAGCGCACGGTGAGCAGGTGAGCACGCAAGCTCATCACCGGCCGCAACGCAAGCTTGGCTTCAAACTCGAAACGCCTTTCCATCGGGTCGAAGCCGGGATGATACCCGTAGAGGAGCGCTCCGGGACGCACCATGTCTGCCCAAGTTTCCGGACGCGCTGCTATGGCGGCGCTGTTGGCAATGTGAACGATTCCCGGTGCAACGCCCAGCGCACGCAGGCGATCAATCGCCTTTTGAAACCGCTGCAACTGTTCCGCGGTCTGATGGCCGGTGGGCGTATCGGTCAAAACTTCCGACGAGGCCAGATGCGTGAAGGCACCGGTGAGTTCCAGGTGTTGGCATTTGGCGAGTTGATTGGCGAAGCAGTCCATGTCGCCGGGAGAGATGCCCAGGCGATTCATGCCGGTGTCAATCTTCAGGTGAATCGGGGCGCGCCGCTTGCGGGCTTTCGCCGCGGCAGCATTGAACAGCGCCAGATGCTCGCAGCGATGGATTGCGGGAGTGAGATCGTACGCGATGAGATTCTTTTCTTCGCCGGGCCAGAATCCTCCCAGCACCAGAATTGGTTTGCGCACTCCCGCGTTGCGCAACTCGATGCCTTCACCGGCAGACGCAACGCCAAACCAATCGGCGCCGAATTTTTCGAGGTGCTTGGAGACGTCCGGGCCGCCGTGTCCGTAACCGTTGCCTTTGACGATGCAGAGAACCTTGCGCGGCGTTGTGTGTTTCTCCGACGGTGGATTCACGTACGCGCGAATCGCTTCCAGATTCTGCCGCAGAGCAGTGAGCGAAACTTCCGCCCAGACGGGACGGCCTACGAAATCAACCGGACTTTTTTTGGCGCGAGGCATGAATTTTCCCGGAAAGTTCTAGTGTACGGCATCCGCGCAGAGCAGCAAAAAGGACTGGTTCGAACCGGTGCGCGAATGTCAACAGGGGAAGAGCACGCCAGCGGCCAGGGTTGCCGATTGGTGCGAAGGAAAACAGGCTTCTTTGGACGTTACGAGAGCCGATGATTTAAAAGGGGTTGTAGTTCCCGGTGCGCAAAGAAGCCGGGCCGATCAAGAATCCGCCGATAAACGAAGAGAGGAGCTTTGTGGCACCGCAGACGCGGTGTGTGTGCGCTTACATCTCGTCGCCGCCGGCAAATTGCGAAAACGCGTCTGGCGCGGCTTCCTCGAAACGAGTCAGCCGGCTGCGAAACACGAATTTCACTTTGTCGGTGGGGCCGTTGCGCTGCTTGGCAATCAGAATATCGGCCATGTCGCGCTCTTCCGGTGTGGCGTTCAGGTTGAAGAAATTCGGCCGGTAGATGAACATGACCACGTCGGCATCCTGCTCGATGGCGCCCGATTCGCGCAGGTCGGATAGCTGCGGACCGCGCTCGTCGCGTTCCGGTGCACGGGTAAGCTGGCTGAGCACCAGCACCGGAATCTGCAACTCCTTCGCGAGCCCTTTCAAGCCGCGAGAAATGCTGGCCACTTCTTCCTGGCGAGAATTAAAGCGGCCGCGCCCGGTGATGAGCTGGAGATAATCCACGACCAGCAACGAAAGACCTTTATCGCGCTTCAGCCGGCGCGCCTTCGCGCCAATTTCGAGCACGCTGGTGGAACCCGCATCATCGACCCACAACGGTGCGGAAGAAATGGTGCTGAGCGCTTCGGTCATGCGCTTCCAGTCTTCCCGGCTAAGATGGCCAGAACGGAATTTATGCGCGTCCACTTGCGCCACGGAAGCCACCAGACGTTGCAGCAAGGATTCCTTGGACATTTCCAGGCTGAACACGGCAACGGGCAAGCCACCACGGATGGCAATATTTTCCGCCAAGTTCAGGGCCAGCGCCGTCTTTCCTTGCGAGGGTCGCGCGGCAAGAATAATCAGTTCCGAAGGCTGCAACCCAGAGAGCAGCTTGTCCAGTTCGCCATAGCCGGTGGAAATGCCGGTAATGGACTTGCCTTCGCGAAAGATTTTTTCCAGGCGATCGAAATTTTCGTGGACGATTTCCTTGATGGGGATCAGACCCGCTTTGACGCGATCTTCGGCCAGCGCAAAGATACTGGATTCGGCACCATCCAGGATGGCATCGGCGCCATCTTCGCCTTCGAAAGCTTTCTGCTGGATGTTATGCGTGGCGTGAATCAGGTTGCGCAGCATGGCCTTTTCTTTGACGATGCGCGCGTAGTGCTCGACGTTGGAAACGCGTGCCACGCCATCGGTGAGACTGGCCAAGTAGGGCGCGCCTCCGGCGGCCTCGAGTTCGCCACGCCGGTGCAATTCCTCGGTAAGCGTAACCAGATCGATGGCATGTTGCGCTTCCCCGAGCGAGATCATCTGCTGGAACACGTGACGGTGCTGTGGCAGGAAAAAGTCTTCTGCCTTCAGCGCTTCAATGGCGGTATTCAGGGCGTTGTTGTCCAACAGAACTGCGCCGAGGATGGAGCGTTCGGCTTCCAGGTTATTCGGTAGAGGACGTTCGAGGGTGGCATCGGCCGGCATAGTTTATGTTTCGCCTTATCTTCGCTATCGCATGCTCTATAAATAGCACACGGCTAATCCAGCCGCAATGCGATTCGTCACCGCGGCGCGACGGCATGGTGCTCAGTGCAGGAACCTGCAAAGGTTCTCGCAAAACGCGAGGCGCGTCAATTGGACTCGCTGTGAATCGCGAAGGAAAACCGGTGAATAACTATTTCGCGGGAAAGTAAGAAGGTATGGCGGGGCAACTACTTGGCCGCGACAAGATCGGACGGGTCAGCGCGGCGAACCTCGCGCTCGATCCGCTCGGCAATTTCGTCCTCGGCAAGTTCCAGATCGTAGGCGGCTTGCAGGTTGAGCCAATAACGCGCGTTGGTGTTGAAGTAACGAGCCAGGCGGAGAGCGGTGTCGGTCGTGATGCCACGCCGTTTGTGAACAATCTCGGAAATCCGGGTGACCGGAACACGCAGATCCAAGGCCAGCCGGTTCATGCTTAGTCCCATCGGCTTGAGATAGTCTTCCTGGAGAATTTCACCCGGATGAATCGGTCGCAGAATTTTCTTTCGGCGCGTCATGTGATGCTCCCTAGTGATAATCGACAATCTCCACAGCAAAAGCGTCCGATCCGCTACAACGAAAGCATAATCTCCATTGGTCGTTGATACGGATGCTATGCTGCCCGCTTCGCTCGCCCTTGAGAGCCTCGATATGATTTCCAGGAGGCGAGGCCAGATCCCGCAGTTCCACGGCGCTATCCAGTTGCCGCAGTTTCCGGCGAGCTACTTGCTCGAAGGAGGCGAAACGCAAGACACGTTCGCGGCCATGGAGCTTCTGGGTGTCGCGGCAGCGGAAGGACCGGATCACACGGCAATCGTATAACGCCCTTCGTTAAACGACAACCGGAATGCTGGTAACCGTTTGCGATGGAGTGTGGCAACATGCTGGACGGCTATTGGATTCCCGGGGGCACGCGATGGCGAAGGCTTGCAGAAACAGAGTGACTTGGCTGGGCAGCATGGTGGTGCTGGTCTCGTTGTGCACTGGCGCGGGCATTTCGTGGGCGGTCACCCGGCAGAGTTCCGGCGCGGCTTCCGCAGCGCAAGCGACTGCATATGCAAATGCGAAGGAGAATGCGGATCGTCAGGCCCGGGAATGGCTCGTGCGCGGCACGCCGGGATTAGCTCTCGCCGTGGCGGTGGATGGAAAAATTGTGTACTCCGAAGGTTTTGGGTTCGCGGATCTGGAAGAGCGCGTGCCCGTCTGGCCGACCACAAAGTTCCGTATCGGCAGCATTTCCAAACCGCTGACGGCTACGGCATTGATGCAGTTGGTGGAAGCCGGAAAACTGGACTTGGACGCGCCGGTGCAGAAATATGTTCCGTCGTTCCCGGTCAAAGACGCTCCGATCACCGTGCGGATGGTAGCGGGACATCTGGCGGGGATCCGCCACTACAACGACGGCGAGATGATGATGCAACGCCATTACGACAACGTGCTGGAAGGATTGAAAATCTTCGAAAATGATCCGCTGGTGTCGCCGCCCGGAACGAAGTTCAATTACTCGAGCTACGGATTCAATTTGCTGAGCGCGGTCATCGAGTCTGCGTCAGGCGAGCCATTCCTGTCGTACATGCAGGAACACGTATTCACGCCCATGGGGCTGGTGCACACCGCCGCGGACCAAAACACGCAGATCATCGAGCAGCGTTCGCGCTTCTACGAACTGGCCAAGGATCACCATGCGGAGAATGCGCCGTACGTGGATAACAGCTACAAATGGGCCGGCGGAGGATTTCTCTCGACCGCTGAAGATTTGGTGCGATTCGGATCGACGATGGAGCAGCCCGGCTTTTTGAAGGCAGAGACACTGAACACCATGTTCACTCCGCAGAAAACAAAAACGGGCGAGCCTATCGAATACGGTATCGGCTGGTTCATCCGCAAATCGCATTCCGGAAGATTGGTCTACGAACATTCCGGCGGTTCGGTGGGCGGCACGTCGCAATTGATTCTCTATCCGGAGAGCCACCTGGTTGTGGCTTTGGTGACGAATCTTTCGGGCGGAACCTGGAAGCGGGAAGATGTGGAAGGTGTGGCGGAACAGTTTGATCCGGCGCAGAAATAAAAAGGGGCACGCGGAAAACGTGCCCCGGAGAGAAATTTGCCGCGTTCGAAGTATCAGGCTTCTTTTCCGATATTCACCTTGATCTCGGCGGTCACGTCGCGGAAGACCTTCACAGTCACCGGAAACTCGCCCAGCGACTTCAACGGCTCGCCAATCTGCACTTGACGCTTGTCGATGGTGAAGCCCTGCGCTTTCAGTCCATCCGCGATATCGCCGTTGGTAACGGAGCCGAACATCTGGTCGTTCTCGCCGGTCTTGCGCGTGAACTTCAGCGAAACCAGGCTGAGTAGCTCGGCCTGTTTCTTAGCCGCATCCAATTCGGTCGCGGTCTTCTTGGCCAACGCGCCGCGAATACGTTCGAGCGCCTTCATGTTGCCGGGCGTCGCTTCGACAGCAAGCTTCTTGGGCAGCAAGAAATTGCGCGCGTAACCGGGCTTGACGGTAACCACGTCACCGCGATTGCCCAACTTTTCCACGTCTTCTTGAAGAATGATCTGCATGACTAATCTCCTGATTCTTTTTCAAAACTTTTCGCGAAGCAGGTTCTTCTCACATGTGAAGAAGAAATCCCGGCTTTGCGGATTCGCCTGCCTATCGCACGCAGGTTCGGAATGACGCGAAGTTGAAAACGTCAAGCCGTGCAACCTGCGCTTAAGCCTTGGGAGCTTCCACAACCGCGCGAGGCGCTTGGGTTCCCGCGGCGCTGCCGGCAAACGGCAACAGAGCGATGTTGCGAGCGCGCTTGATGGCTACGCCGAGCCAACGCTGATGGCGCGAGCACACGCCAGTCATGCGCCGCGGAAGGATCTTGCCGCGCTCCTGCACGAACTGGGAGAGAATGTCCGCGCGCTTGTAGTCGATGAAGTCCATCTTCTCGACACAAAACTTGCAGACTTTCTTCTTGCGGAAATATTGGCGCTTGCCGCGGCGCGGGCCTCCAGGACCTCCTGGACCGCCTCCACCGGGACCGCCTTCACGGCGTCCACCGCCACCCGGGCCACCTTCACGGCGCCCGCCAGCCGAATGTCCACCGCCGCCTTCGCGGCGAGGCCCACCCTGGCCGCCGCCTTGATGACCTTGTCCACTCGGCGCGCTTGGTGCGCTTGGTGCGCTCGGGGCACTGGGAGCGCTTTGCACGCTCGGGCTGCTCGGAGCACTTTCACCGCCAGCGGGCGCGGCCGGAGCTTGCCCTTGTTTCTGTTCCTCTGACATACCTTCCTACCTTTCCGATGTCGCTCCGGGCAAAGGCCACGAAGCGTTCCAACCCAAACTCTTAAACGCCCGAACGATTACGCCTGGGTGTTCTGCTCGACGCTGGCGGCAGGAGCCGCAGCAGGAGCGGGCGCGGGAGCCGCCGCGCGACGCGGACGACGCGCCGCACGCTGTTCGCGCTTGTGCACCAGTTTTTTCTGGCGCTTGAGATCTTCGTCGAGGCGCACGGTCTGATACTTGATGACCGCGTCCAGCACGCCGAGGCGGCGTTCCAATTCGTGGACAAGCTCACCGTGGCCGGTGCGAATCTGCTGGTAGAAATAAATGCCTTCGCGGTGCTTCATCACTTTGTAGGCCAGCTTGCGCGTGCCCCAGGTTTCGGCCTTTTCGATCTTGCCGCCCTTTTCGGTGCATGCGTGCTCCAACGTGGCCAGGACCTTCTTGATTTCCTCTTCCGGCGTGGCCGGGCGAATGATGAAGACCAGATCGTACAAACGTTCTTCCATGATGACCTCGTTTCTTCTCTTCTCCAGGTGCAAGACCCGGAAATCTCTTCGAAACTGCTCGGCAAATTGATCTTGCCGCTACTTCTCTTCTTCCGGCGGCGCAATTCGCCGGTTGTACTTGTTCATGGCCGCCTGGATGCCTTGCGCCAAAATCAACTCGACGGCATCACCGGCGGTCGCCACCATTTCCCCGGCGACTTCCAACTCGCCCTTCTTCATCGGCCGCAAGACGTAGGCTGCTAAATCGCCCACGGGATGATCGGGCCCGCATCCCAACCGCAACCTGGCGAATTCCTGGGTGCCCACCGCACTGGTTACCGATTTCGCCCCATTGTGCGTTCCCGGACTTCCGCGTTCGCCGATGCGAATCATGCCCCAGGGCAAATCGCGCTCGTCGAACAAAACCAGCAACTCCGCGGGCTCCACTTCGTACTTGTCCATCAGCCGGCCTACGGCATTGCCGCTGAGGTTCATGTACGTCTGCGGCTTGGCAAGGATTACGTCTTGCCCTGCCACCTTGCCGAGTCCGACCAGCGACTGCGCTTCCGGGCGTTCCACGCGAATGCCACCACGGTTGGCCAGTTCGTCTACCGCAAGGAAACCGAGATTATGCGGCGTCCACTGGTATTCCGGGCCCGGATTGCCAAGGCCAACGATAAGCCGCATAGAATTGCCAGCGAATGGCGCGGAAGAGAACTACTTCTTCTTTTCCGGCTTCTCCGCTTTTTCCCCGCCCTCGGCGCCTTCTTCGCCTTCCACTTCTTTCTTGCCCTTCTTGATGACTTCGGGCTCCGCAGGAACCGCTCCGGTCGCTGCAACTTCCGCAGGCTTCTCTTCCTCGACGCGCAGGGCCACAACGTGAGCCAGCACGGTATTGGCTTCGGTGATTAGCTTGATCTTGGTTTTGTCGACCGGCAGTTCGCCGGCGCGCAAGCTCTGGTTCAACGCCAATCCGCTGACGTCGACCTTGAATTCGGTGGGGATGTCGGCCGGCAAGCATTCCACTTCCACTTCGCGCGTGACCACTTCGAACACGCCACCCTGTACTTTTACGCCGGAAGGATCGCCGAAAGTGTGTACCGGAACTTTCACCTTCATGCGCACATCCATCGCTACGCGCAGCAGGTCCACATGCAGAAGACGGCCACTGACCGGATCGACTTGCCAGTCTTTCACGATGGCGGGTTCCTGCTTCCCAGCGAATTCCACCTGAAACAGAGTGTTGTGGCCGGTATCGGACCGCAAGATTGCGGTGACCTGCTTGGTATTCACCGAGAGGGAGAGCGCTTCGCCCTTTCCTCCATACAGCGTCGCGGGAACATTTCCAGTCACTCGCAAACGCCTCGCTTCATTTTTGCCCCGCAAATCTCGCGGCGCGCCTTGCACGATAATCTGAGCCATAGCTTCTTTCCCTTCCTTGAATCTCTTCCGGCGCAAAGTTTCGCCGGACAAAATTTAGATGAACAGCTCGCTGATAGACGTCTCTTCGTGAATCGAGCGAATGCCGCGCGCGAGCAGGTCCGCAACACTCAAAATCTTTACTTTCTTCAATTGCCGGGCCGCTTCAGAAACGGGCACGGAATCCGTGGCCACCACTTCCGTAATCTTCGAATTCTCGAGGCGCTCCACTGCGGGTCCAGATAAAATAGCGTGGGTGCAGGCAGCATAAACCTGCGTGGCGCCTTCGCGAATCAAGGCGTCGGCCGTTTTCACGAGCGTTCCCGCGGTATCGATGATGTCGTCGACGATCAACGTGCTGCGCCCTTTCACGTCGCCGATCAGGTTCATCACTTCGGTGACATCCAGATCCACGCGGCGCTTATCCACGATGGCCAGCGGCGCATCCAGCTTCTTGGCGAAGGCCCGAGCGCGTTCCACGCCGCCCGCATCGGGAGAAACCACCGTTAAATTCGGCAATTTCTTGTGCCGGAAGTAATCCACGAGCACTGGCGAGCCGTACAAGTGATCCACGGGCACGTCAAAATAGCCCTGGATCTGCGGCGCATGTAAGTCCAACGTGAGCGCCCGGCTGGCTCCAGCGGTTTCCAGTAAGTCCGCTACCAGCTTCGCTGAGATTGGGACGCGGGGCTTGTCTTTGCGATCCTGCCGCGCATAGCAGTAATACGGCAGCACCGCGGTGATTCGCCAAGCCGACGCACGCTTGAATGCGTCAATCATCAACAGCAACTCGAGCAGGTGGTTGTCCACCGGATAGGAGCACGGCTGCACGACAAACACATCCGCGCCGCGCACGTTCTCGAGAATCTGAAAATAAATCTCGCCGTCGCTGAACCGGCCTAACAGCGCTTTCCCCAACGGAACGTTCAAATGCTTGCAGATCGCCTCTGCCAGGGGCAGATTCGCGGTTCCGCTAAAAATCTTGAATCGCTCGTCGTTCACGACGCTCTCACACGGTCACCGCTCTGCGATGACGCCAAATTCAGAATGAAGCCAAGGATCTGAGCCGAAAGTGCGCTGGAAAGTCAGAAAACCGGAGGACGCTGCAAGGTCACACAACCAACGCGCTGTTCATGTTTTGCGCATACCTGCTCCGCGAAATTGTTTCGCAGACGAAGGTCTGATCGTGCGGAAACCCGACAACGGCTCGGCGCGCCTTTGCTGGGCTCGGGAAAACTCCAAACACCGCCGAACCGCTACCAGCCAGCAAGGCTTCTGACGCCCCTTTTTGGAGTAACACCCGCCGGATTCGATCCAGGCGGGGATGTCGCCGGAAGACCGCTTTCTCGAAATCGTTGGAAAGCCGCTCTACCTGCGTACTCCAGCACAGAGCACAGAACTCAAATAGTTTATGGTTGGCGGCGAATTTTGTCAATGAAGCCAGTTCCGGCGCATGCAGCCAGCGGTAGGCATCGGGCGTCGGCACGTGAATCTCTCTGGGGGAAACGATCAGTAGAGTGCGCTTCGGAACGTCCGGTAGCGCATAGATTTCGTCGCCTTTTCCGATGCCGAGCGCGCGCCCTCCCAAGAGAAAGAACGGCACATCGGCGCCGAGCGCGGCCGCAATCTCCAGCAGTCGGGTCGATTCCACCTTTTTCCGTACGAATTGCAGGTAGCCGAGGAGCGCCGCAGCAGCGTCACTCGAGCCTCCGCCGAGCCCGCGGCCTGCCGGAATCCTTTTTTGCAACAGGATCTGGACGCCAGGACGAATTTTCAATTCGCGGCGCAGCGCATCGACCGCGCGATAGACAAGATTCTTTTCCGCCGATTCCTGCGAGAGCTGTTCGTTTCCTTGAATTTGCAATTCTATGGCGTTGCCGCGGGCTGGGCGAAATTGCAATGTGTCGTGCAACGTCACGGTGTGAAAGATCGTGCGTAGTTCGTGGTAGCCGTCGGCGCGCTTTCCAAGCACGTCGAGACGCAGATTGACTTTCGCGTACGCTGGGATGCGGATTTCTCGCATGCAATCGGTTAGGGTTTGGCGTCGCCGGCTGGCGTTTTTTGCGCCACGCGGTGCTTCACCTGGTTTAGCTTCTTCTCGACTTCCGCGACTTTATCGCTTTCCAGGTCGGCAGGCAAGGAGCGGTGCCATTCGTTTAAAGATTTTTCCCATTCGACCGCGGCCTGATCGGTGTGGCCCTGCTTGGCATAGACATCGCCGAGATGCAAACGGATCGTGGGGTCGTGGGGTTCATGTTCCACGGCTTTGCGTAACATCGATTCCGCTTCGTCGAGCTTATTCTGCTTGTAATAAACCCAACCGAGACTGTCCAGATAAGCGCCGTTTTGCGGTTCCTGGTCGACGGCGCGCTGAATCAGGTCTTGCGCCTCATCCAGGCGAACACCGCGATCGGCCAGCATGTAGCCGTAATAGTTGAGAACCTGCGCGTTCTTCGGGTTTACATCCAGCACTTTCTTGAATTCGGTTTCGGCTTTGTCGAATTGCTTCTGGCGTTCGTAGACCGCGCCCAGCAGCAGCCACGCGATTTCGTTGTCGTGCGGTTCGGCGGCGAAGGATTCCGCTTTGCGCGCGGCTTCTTCCGCATCGGCGTAGCGGCGTCCACGTTCGTACACTTGAGAAATATTCAGGTAGGTATCGCGGTCGGCCGGCGTGCCCTTCAGGTCGGTTTGCAGCAGCTTGACCGCTTCATCCGTCTGCTCGTTCTCTCCCAACAGGAGCGCCTGGCTAGATTTAATCGCGGTATCGTTCGGATACTTGGCCATGGCGTCGCGCCCAGCCTGCAGCGCCTTCGGCAAATCTTTCGCCTTCTGATACGTGTCCATGATCAACAGGCGCGCGCGGTGGTCTTCTTCGTCGCCCAGGCGGGCCAGTTCCTGGAAGGTGTAAATCGCCGCTTGGTAGTTCTGCACGTCGCGATACAGCATCCCGAGTTGCTGGTAGAGAATCGAGAGGGAACGGCGGCGAGAGGGCAGAACGTTGGATTGCGACTTTACTCCGGTGATGGCATCGGAGAGCACGCGAATCGCATCGTCGTAGCGGCCCTGGGCCTGGTAAATCATGGCCTCGTTGTACAGAACTTCCAGGCTACCGGGATTGTATTGCCGCGCCTTCACCAGGTTTTCTTCGGCCTTGTCCAGTTGGTGAAGCTCGCGATAGATCTGCGCGATACGCAGGTAATTATCGGAATCGTCGGGCATCAAGTCCGCGAGCTTCTGATAGACCTCGAGCGCATCAGAATATTTCTCTTCCGTCAGCAGGGTCTGGCCCAATCCCCGCAAGTGACTTAATTCCGAGGGATCAAGTTCGACGGCTTTTCGATAAGCCGTCTCCGCCTTGGCATAATCGTGATTCTGTGTGTAGGCATCGCCTAGCAGATCGAACACCGTCGCGGAAGACGAGTGCGCCGTCATGGCTTCCAGGAGCTTGATGGCCTCATCCGCCTTATTCCCGTCGAGCAAAAGCTGCGTCAACTGCTCTACGGCCGGTTCATTGGCGGGATCGTCGTCCAACATCTTTCGCAGAACCTGCTCGGCTTTATCCGGTTCGTTGTGGAGGCGATACAAACGCGCCAGCCAGAGCGCGGCGTCCTGGTCGCTGGGGTCGAGGCGATGCACTTCCGCATATTCGGCAATGGCTTTTGCGACCACTTCCGATTGCACGCCGGATGTGCCGTTCACGTCGCCCAGGCTGCGCAGGTAAATCCGCCCAAGGAGGCGGTGGGTCGCCAAATCATTCGGCTCGTGCTTCAAAATTTCGTTGGCTTCATTGACCGCTTCGCGCACGCGTTGCGCCTTCCAATACATCTCGGCAAGGCGTTCGCCGATGATGGGCGACTGGGGATCCAACGCATACGCCTTTTTGTAGGCGTCGATGGCCTTAGTAGCGAAATCGGGCTGGCTGGTCTGCTCGTACTGCAATTCGTAGAGATGCCCCATAGTGAAGTTGTAATAGGCGTCCGCACGAGGGGTCATCTTTTCGGCGGGGACGGAATCGGCAGGCGCGGTCTGGCCAAAGGCAGGGAATACGGTTAGCCCGGCCAAACAGAGCGTGCACACAATGCGTTGTAGGGTCATAAAAATCCAGAAGTAGAAAGTATCCCATGCACGGTGGGCGCGGTCAAAAGCCAAATCCGGGGCGTTTCGCAGAGCAGCATGGTCCCAAGTAATGAGATGTAGTGGGGAGGCGAACGGTTTCCGGGGAAATAGCGGTTGCCAAGCAACCATATTTCTGCAATTATCGAAATATGCCAAAGGCTCCTGATCCTCTTCTGGTCACACGTTGCGGCGACCGGTTCGCCGCGCTCGGCTCCGAGCCGCGCTTACGCATCGTTCGCTTGCTGCTTTCGGCGCACCCGGCCGGCATGGTGGCCGGAGAAATTCAGGAAGAATTGGACATTCCCGGGTCGACGCTCTCTCACCACCTGGAGAAATTGCGCTATGTGGGGCTGGTGGAGGTGCGGCGTGCCAGCACTTTTCTTTGGTACAAGGCCAACACCGGAGCGCTGCAAGAGGTTTTAGGTTTTCTGTACGAGGAATGTTGCACGCGAAACCGCGTCGTTCCCGCGGAAGCGGTCGTACAAATTTCGAAGTCTTGAGGAAAGGAATTTTTATGAGCGAAAAGAATATTCAGGAAGCGGTGAAGGAAAAGTACGGCGCAGCGGCGAGACAGGTTACCGCAGGCAAAACGGCATGTTGTGGAGGAGGCGCGGAGCTGAGCGGCTGCGACCCGATCACGCGCAATTTGTACGATGCGTCCGAAAAGGGCGCCGTGCCTTCCGACGCGGTCGCGGCTTCGCTCGGTTGCGGTAATCCCACCGCGCTTGCTGAATTAAAGGCGGGTGAGATTGTGCTGGATCTTGGTTCCGGTGGCGGCATTGACGTGTTGCTGTCCGCAAAGCGCGTGGCGCCGGGCGGGAAAGCGTATGGACTAGATATGACCGACGACATGCTGGCGCTGGCGCGGGAAAATCAGAAAAAAGCCGGCGTGGAGAATGTGGAATTTCTAAAAGGCACGATCGAGAACATACCGCTGCCCGACAACACCGTGGACGTGATCATCTCCAATTGCGTGATCAATCTTTCCGGAGACAAGGATCGCGTGATGCGTGAAGCGTTTCGCGTGCTGAAGCCCGGCGGACGGTTCGCGGTTTCCGACGTGGTGATTCGCGGCGAAGTGCCGGTCGAGGTACGCAAGAGCATGGAATTGTGGGTGGGCTGCATCGCCGGCGCGTTGCAAGAGACGGAATACCAAAAAAAGCTGGAGACCGCGGGCTTCGAATCCGTGGACGTTGAGCCTACGCGGATTTATCAGGTGAAAGAAGCGCGCGACTTTTTGACCGCGGCCGGTTTGGATGCGGAAATAGTCGGTCCGCAAATCAAAGACAAGTTCATGAGCGCTTTCATCCGCGCGAAGAAACCTCAGCCACGTTCCTGCTGCGGTCCCACCTGCTGCAATTGAGGATTTCAATGAAGCCACCCTACAACGTGCTGTTTTTGTGTACCGGGAATTCCGCCCGTTCTGTTTTGGCCGAGGCTATTCTGAATCGCAAAGGCCGACCAAACTTTTGCGCGTTCAGCGCCGGGAGTCACCCGACCGGCCGGGTAAATCCCCACGCGATTCGGCAGTTGGAATCGGCGGGATTGGAAACGCAGGGCCTGCGCAGCAAAAGCTGGGATGAATTCGCCAAGCCGGGTGCTCCCCGTATGAATTTTGTTTTTACCGTTTGCGACAATGCCGCGAATGAAATTTGCCCGGTCTGGCCGGGCCAACCGATCACCGCGCATTGGGGCGTTCCCGATCCGGCAGCGGTGACCGGAACACCCGAAGAGATCCAACGCGCCTTTCGCGACGCGTTTGTCACGTTAGACCGAAGGATCGGGCTATTTCTGAGCCTTCCGATATCCAGCCTCGATCAGCTCGCCATCAAACGGCAACTGGATCAGATTGGTCACCAGTGATGAACGGAACGTCATCCAATGCAACGCTCACTCCGCGACGCACTCCGAAATTGAAGTTGTTTGAATGCTACCTGAGCTTGTGGGTGGCACTGTGCATGGTGATCGGAGTTCTGATTGGGAAATTGTTTCCCACTTTCGTCGGTGCGTTGCGAGACGTGGAATTTGGCCGGGGGAGCCAAATCAACCTGCCCATCGCCATTTTTATCTGGCTGATGATTATCCCGATGATGATGAAGGTGGATTTCACCGCGATCCGTGCGGTGGGACGAAAGCCGAAAGGCCTGTTGATCACGTTGTTCGTCAACTGGATGGTCAAGCCGTTCTCGATGGCTCTGATCTCCTGGTTTTTCTTTCGTCACATATTCTCCTCGTGGATTTCGCCGGCGGAAGCGAGCCAGTATATTGCCGGCACCATTATTCTGGCGGCGGCTCCCTGCACGGCGATGGTGTTTGTTTGGAGTTACCTGACGGACGGCGATCCCGCGTATACGCTGGTGCAGGTATCGCTGAATGACTTGATCATGCTGGTGCTGTTTGCGCCAATTGTGCGGTTCCTGGTGCGCGGTGCGTCGTCGCTTTCCGTTCCGTTCGTCGTTCTATTCTTGTCGGTCGTGGCGTTTATCGTGATTCCGCTGGCGATCGGCACGGCTTTGCGAGTCGTGTTGATTCGTCGCCACGGCAAGGAGTGGTTTGAAACAGTACTGCTGCCGAAATTCTCCCCGTTAACTATTCTTGCGCTGCTGGCGACCCTGGTTCTGATTTTTGCTTTTCAGTCGGAGAACCTGACCGGGAAATGGGTGCATGTTTTGCTGATCGCGGTGCCGATCCTGATTCAGGTGTATTTTAATTCCGCGCTAGCGTACGGATTGATGCGATTGTTCCGCGTGGAATATCGCGTTGCCGCTCCGGGAGCGCTGATTGGCGCGAGCAACTTCTTCGAACTGGCGGTGGCCACGTCGATTGCATTGTTTGGGGCCGGTTCGGGAGCCGCACTGGCTACGGTGGTTGGCGTGTTGATCGAAGTTCCGGTGATGCTGTCGGTCTGCAGTATGTGTAACCGCACGCGCCACTGGTTTTCGCAACAACCCGCGGAAGAAAATGGTTCTGGATTCGCGGTAATTTCTAGTGCAGGAAGTGGCGCATCCCGGTGAAGACCATCGCCAGCCCCAGGCGGTCGGCCGTCGCGACCACGTCCGGATCTTTCACCGAGCCACCCGGCTGAATCACCGCTGTGGCACCTGCTCTTGCTGCTTCTTCCACGCCATCGGGGAACGGGAAAAACGCATCGGAAGCCACCGCGGTTCCCTGCAGTGACTTCTGCGCTTTGGCTATGGCAATTTTCACGGAATCCACGCGGCTCATCTGGCCCGCGCCCACGCCGAGTGTTGCGCCGTCTTTCGCAAACACAATGGCGTTGGACTTCACGTGCTTGCACACTTTCCATGCGAATTTCAGGTCCGTGAGTTCTGCGGTGGTGGGCGCGCGCTTCGTGGCGACTTTCAGTTCCGTCAAGCTGCCAAGATCCGGTTGCTGCACCAACACGCCGCCGAGGATGCGCTTCAACTGCAGTTCCCTGTCGTGATCCAGGCCGCCCTGCGGCAACACTAAGAGACGCAGATTTTTCTTGGCCGCGAAGATTTCCTGCGCGCGGTCGGCGAATCCCGGCGCCACAATGCACTCGACGAATAGCTTGGAAACTGCTTCCGCGGTTACGGCGTCGACGATGTGGTTGAAGGCCAGAACGCCGCCGAACGCGGAGAGTGGATCGCATTCGAAGGCCTTGGTGTAGGCGTCGAATAGCGCCTTCTGCTCTGCCGCACCGCACGGATTGTTGTGCTTGATGATGACCGCGGCAGGACGCTCGAACTCCGCCACCAGGCTGCGCGCGGCTTCCAGATCCACATAGTTATTGTAGGAAAGCTCTTTGCCCTGCAGTTGCTTTGCCGCGGCTAAACCTTTTGGTGGGCAGCCGGCCGGAATATACAGAGCGCCAGACTGGTGGGGATTCTCTCCGTAACGCAGTTCCTGCTTGCGCAGCAAGGCCAGATGGACGCGTTCGGGGAGTACCGGCTTGGGCTCCACTTCCAGCCTGCCTTCCTGCAGGCTCAGCCGTTCGAGATTCATGGTGATGACGCCGTCGTAGCGAGAGGTGGTGGCGAATACCTTGCGCGCCAGTTCCAACCGCAGACGCAAAGTCGTATCGCGATTTGCTTCCAATTCTGCGGCTACACGTTCGTAATCGGCTGGGTCAGTCACTACTGTGACGCTTTCGAAATTCTTCGCTGCGGAACGGAGCATCGTGGGGCCGCCAATATCAATGTTCTCGATCAGTTCTTCGGCGGGAAGATAACCCTTGGCCGCCACTTCTTCGAAGGGATATAGATTCACGACCACTAAATCGATCGGAGCGATACCGTGTTCCCTGGCCTGTTTCTGGTCGTCCGTGTGGTTTCGCCGGAACAGCAGGCCGCCGTGGACTTTGGGATGCAGGGTTTTCACACGGCCGCCCAGCATTTCGGGCCAGCCAGTAAATTCGGAAACGTCTTTAACCGGCACGCCTTCCTGGCGAAGGAGTTTCGCGGTGCCCCCGGTCGACAGGATTTCAATCTTCAATTCCGCCAGCTTGCGGGCCAATGCCACGATTCCGGTCTTATCAAACACGCTCAGCAGCGCACGCTCCACAGCCATGAGGTCCTCCAGCGAGAATTGAACCTCCTAGTCTACGCGGAGCAGAGGAGTTTGGGAAAGTGGCAGGCTGTGGGAAAAATTCGAACGGAAGAATCAGGATTTCACGAGGGCTTTGAGTTTCACCTGGCCATCGACGGTTTCCACGACATATTCCACGTCGCGGCAGTTTTTCTTGCTTTGCAGATCTTTGGTCTTCTTACGCACAAATTCGTTGAAACCGGCGCGGGTCAGCTTGTTGGTCTCTTCTCCGGCTTGTTGTTTGGCCTGCACGAACGCTTCGAAAAGCTGGTCGACCTTGTCGGCCTCGCGTTCCGGCTCCGAGCAAACCATGCGGAAAGCTTTGGCCGCAGCCGCGGGAGAAGTAACGGAGGGCGTGGCTTCGGTTTCCTTCGCAGCAGCAGCCGCTTGCGCACGCGCGCGTTCCGCCTCAATCGCTTTGGCCGCCGCACCAAAGTGCCGGTCGATTTTGCCCTCTTCGTGTTTGGCCATGCGCTTGCGAAAAATGTCCTTATACTTGGCATAGGTTTGCGTAAGGTTATTGAACCGGAATCGCTGGCCGTACTTCATGTCTCCGCCGCGTTCCCCGTAGCGTTTCACTAGCAGCTCGATGCGCCACTCGACTTCCGTGGGCGGGCGCTTGCGGCCTCCGCCAAAAAACATGTCGTATTCGATTTTTAACTGGCGGATGTCCCGCTCCATTTGCGCCAGTTCTTCGTCAATGGTGGCCATGGCCTGGATAGCCTCGAAAACACATCCTAGGAGCCGCTGGCGCGCTCGTCAACCGGGAAGAAGGGTGCAGCGGCGCATGCGGCACCGCGCCGTGGAACAATGTCCCGTACGAAAGGGCAGCTGAGGGAACAACAGCAGGAATTGCAGGTGCCGGGCGGCTGTGATGAAATGACGCCATGTCCACTCCCGCTAAACGCGCGCCTTCCGCGGACCAGACTGCGCTCTTGCGCCAACTTCCTTCGGTGGACGAAATGTTGCTGCGGCCGGGTATCACTTTGGTATGCGAGCGGGTGGAACGCGGGTATGCGTTATCCGTTCTGCGAGAAATCCTGGCGGACGCGCGGCGAGAGATTATTTCGGGAAATTTGAGTGACGAAAGCGCCGTCGGCCCCGAAGCACTCGAAAAGCGCATGATCGCGGCGGTGGAAGCGGAGCTTGCGCCTTCCTTGCGGCCGGTCATCAACGCTTCCGGCGTGGTGCTGCACACCAATCTCGGGCGCGCTCCGCTAACGCCCGCCGTAATCGAGGAGTTGCGCCAATCCGCAACGCAATATTCGAATTTGGAATATGATCTCGCCGCCGGAGCCCGCGGGAAACGCGATGTTCATCTCTCGCGGCTTATCGAGCGTCTGACGGGAGCGGAAGCCGCGATCGTCGTGAATAATTGCGCCGCTGCTGTTTTGCTTACGCTTGCGGCATTGGCACGCGGCGGCGAAGTGATCGTTTCTCGCGGCGAGTTGATCGAAATCGGCGACGGTTTCCGCATCCCGGAAATTATGGAGCAAAGCGGCGCGGCGCTTCGCGAAGTGGGCACCACCAACCGTACACGTATCGCGGATTACGAAAATGCCATAAATGAGCGGACGCGCCTGCTGCTCCGCGTACATCCTTCGAATTTCACCGTGACCGGTTTCACCGAAAAGCCGGAGGTGGCGGAACTGATCGCGCTGGGAGCGCGCCGCGAAGTGCCGGTGGTGGAGGACCTCGGCTCCGGCTGCCTGGTGGATCTTTCGGCGGCGGGAATTCACGAACCGACCGCGCGCGAAAGTATTGAGGCGGGTTTTTCACTGGTGCTTTTCAGTGGAGATAAACTACTGGGCGGGCCACAAGCAGGGATTATCGCTGGAAAGAAAGAACTGGTGGCAAAAGTCCGGCGCCATCCGCTGTTTCGCGCGCTGCGGGTGGACAAGCTAACCATCACGGCCATGGAAGCTACGTTGCGCGCTTACTTGCGTGCGGCCTGGAATGAGATTCCATCGCAACGGATGATTCGCACGTCGGTGGAAGAAATTGCGCAACGTGCCGCAAAATTTGTGGAGCTTGTGGAATCGAGGATTTCCGGGCGCGGCGCTCACATTGCAATTGCCGATGGGCAATCTCTCGTCGGTGGCGGCTCGACTCCGGCACAATCGATGCCGACGAAACTTCTGCGTGTTACCAGCACGCGTTATTCCGCTAAAGATCTGGAGGCGCGCCTGCGCGAAGGTCCAACGGGCATTCCGGTGATCGCGCGCATCGAAGACGATTGCCTGCTGCTGGATCTGCGCACCGTTTTTCCCGAGCAGGAATCCACTTTGGCTGAGGCGTTGGTTGCCACGTTGGTCTGAGTGACTTCATACTGCTGGCATGTTGGCATTCGCTGTAGTTCGCAGGAATCTTAAGGCCATTCAAAAACCTTTGCCGAAGTTGCTTCCACGCTGGGCGCTGATACGTGTGCGCATGGCGGGGATTTGTAATACCGACGTGGAGATCCTTCGCGGCTACCACCAATTTCACGGCGTGCCTGGCCATGAATTTGTCGGTGAAGTTGTGGAGGTGGCGGGGGTCTCGGCCGCAGTACGGAAGCGCTGGGTTGGCAAACGCGTTGCCGGCGAAATCAATGTGTCGTGCTCGGCCTACGGCTACAAACCGTTGTGCGAATTCTGTCGCCGCGGCTTGAACACACATTGCGCACGGCGCACCGTGCTGGGAATTGTGGCGCACGACGGGGCCTTTGCCGAATACCTTGCGCTGCCGCTGGAAAATCTTCATCCGATCCCCGCGAACGTGCCGGATGAAAAAGCGGTGTTCGTGGAACCGCTCGCGGCTGCTTGCCAGATCCTGGAGCAAATCCCGATTCGCAAATTTCCCACAGCCGCTGTGCTTGGTGACGGCAAACTCGCGCAACTGATCGCCCGCGTGCTACAAGCGGCGGGCAGCAAAATTACTGTTTATGGCAAGCACGGAACCAAACTGAAGCTGGCCCAGCAGGCGGGAATCAAGACGTGCAAAATTCGCGGCGACGCAAACGACTGGAAGCGCGTAAAAGGAAGCTATCGACTGGTGGTGGAAGCTACCGGCTCACCGACAGGACTCACTTTGGCGCAACACATGACCGAACCGCGAGGCACCTTGCTCCTCAAATCCACGTTTCACGGCGCAGCACCGGTGGAGACTTGGCCCATCGTGGTGAAAGAAATCACAGTGGTGGGTTCGCGGTGCGGTCCGTTCGCCAAAGCGATTGCTTTGCTGCGCTCGGGCAAAGTGGATCCCACTCCACTCATTTCGCGCACTTTTTCTTTGAAGAATGCGCCAGAAGCGATTCGGTACGCGCAAGAGCCGAACGTGATGAAAGTGTTGGTGAGGAATAGAGAGCCGGCTAAAGCCGGTTGATGCACGACGCGACGCATGCCGCGCCAAACCCGTTATCGATATTCACTACCGTGACGTTCGATGCGCAGGACGTCAGCATGCCTAAGAGCGCGGCCACGCCACCGAAGCTGGCACCATAGCCTGTGCTCGTCGGCACGGCGATCACCGGCACGCCCACCAATCCGCCCACCACGCTCGGCAACGCGCCTTCCATTCCGGCGATGCAAATGATCACGCGAGCGTCCGTCAGCATCGTGCGGTGCTCGAGCAGCCGGTGAATTCCGGCCACGCCGACGTCATAGAGATGCTCCGCGCGATTGCCCATCATGCGCGCCGTCAGCAACGCCTCTTCGGCCACAGGAATATCGCTGGTTCCCGCCGACACCACCAGGATGGTGCCCTTTCCGGTGATTTGCTTATTGCGCGCGATAGTGATGACGCCGGAATCGGAGTGAAACTTCGCCTGGCGATTCACGCGCTTTACCGCCGCATAAATTTTTGCGTCGGCCCGAGTCACTAGAATATTTTGCAGCGAGCCCTTGTGGCGCAGCATGGTCCGTACAATTTCCGAAACCTGATGAGGCGTTTTGCCTTTTCCGAACACCACTTCGGCATAGCCCTGGCGCAGTGCGCGGTGGTGATCCACTTTGGCGAAACCGATATCTTCGAACGGCAGATGCTTCAGCCGCTCCACCGCGGCGTGCGGCGCGAGCTTTCCAGCTTCAATCTGTTGCAAAATCTTCAGTAGTTCTTCAGCATTCATTGGGTTTGACCGATGGAAATCTTAGCATCCCGGCCGCAGTGCGCCTATGCTTGACTTGCCCAACGGCCGCTGCGAGACTGGCACTATCCGCGAAAAACAATGGCTAATACCCAAGGGCGAATCATCACAATTGGTGTGACCGGAGCAAGCGGCGCGCTGCTGGCGCAAAAAGCGCTCACGCTGCTCGAGGATGATGCTCGCGTCTCGCGCATTCATCTGGTGGTCACGGAAACGGGCCAGCGCCTGTTTTCTGAGGAGCTTGGCATCACTTCCGGCGATCTGAAGAAACTGCCCAGCCGGATTCTGGGCCGCGCGCCAAAGAAAATCGAGCCGATCTCCAATAAAGATGTGGGCGCGTCCATCGCCTCCGGTAGCTACCATGTCGACGCGATGATCGTGATTCCGTGCACCATGGGCGCACTCGCGTCCATCGCGACCGCCATGAGCGACGACCTGGTGTCGCGCGCCGCGGACGTCATGTTGAAGGAAATGCACAAACTCATTCTGTGTGTGCGAGACACACCGTTCAATCGCATCCATTTGGAAAATATGTTGCGGGCGCAGCAGGCGGGCGCGATCATTATGCCCGTGGTTCCTGCGTTCTACTTCAAACCCAAATCCGTCGACGAGATCGTCACGCAATATGTGTGCCGCGTGCTGGCGCAAGCCGGCCTGCCGCAAGAGAAAATGTACCGTTGGGCGGGCAGCGCGGCGGCGCGGAAGACGGAGTCGTAACCGAGTATGGCGAGCCGCATTCGCACTGTGCTGGAAATGATTAAGTTCGAGCACTCCGTGTTTGCGCTGCCCTTTGCGTTGGTTGGGGCACTACTCGCGGCGCGAGCGACCACGCACGGCTGGCCTAGTTTGCACCAGTTTCTGTGGATTATTGCGGCGATGGTGGCGGCACGCTCGGCTGCCATGACCATCAATCGCATCGCCGACGTGCGGTACGACAAGGAAAATCCGCGCACCAAAATGCGCGCGCTGGCCACTGGTGCATTGTCTGTTTCTTTTGCCTGGACATTTACGATCGCGGCGATTGCGTTGTTCTTCCTGGCTGCGTGGGAACTGAACCTGCTGTCGCTCGAACTAGCTCCCGTGGCCCTGGCCATCCTATTCTTTTATTCGTACACGAAGCGCTTCACAAACTGGTCGCACCTGTTTCTGGGCTTTGCCCTGGGCATTTCACCGGCGGCGGCGTGGATTGCAATCACGGGCCACCTGGATTGGCGGATGTTGATTCTGTGCGCGGCAGTCACATTGTGGGTGGGCGGCTTCGATGTGTTGTACGCGTGTCAGGATGTGCAGTTCGACGCGGAAGCTGGATTGTTTTCCGTGCCGAAGCGCTTCGGGGTGGCCAACGCACTGAGTATTGCGCGCGTGATGCACGTCGGAGTGGTGATCCTTCTCAGTTGGCTGGCGGCCAGTTTCGGCTTGCCTTGGCCGGCGTGGGCGGGCATTGCGGTGGTCGCGGCGCTGCTGGGGTACGAACATTCGCTGGTGAAAGCGAACGATCTGAGCAAGCTGAACGCTGCGTTTTTCGCCGTGAACGGCTATATTAGTATGTTGTTTCTGCTGTTCTGGGGCGCCGCGGTTGCGGTTTGGCGCGTTTGAAAGATTCGAAAATCAAGAATGTGTAGCTGTTGCATCGTGCTGGAGCATCGAACCTAGAGACCAACGTGGCCGAACTAAAGCTAACCGACGCAACGCTGAAACCCATCGCCGACAAGGTATTTGCCGGGGAACGCCTGTCGTTTGACGACGGCGTCGCGCTGTACAAGTCCCCGGATCTGTTGTCTGTCGGCTGGCTGGCCAACTATGTGCGCGAAAAACACCACGGGAACATTGCTTATTACAATGTGAATCGGCACATCAATCCCACCAATGTTTGCGTGGCACATTGCAAGTTGTGCGCGTTTGGCCGGGATCCCGGCGCTCCGGGAGCGTACACGTTCGCGCTGGAAGAAATGTATGAACGTGCCGCGCAGGGTGTGCGCGAAGGCGCCACGGAATTTCACATTGTGGGCGGCTTGCATCCCGATCTGCCCTTCGATTATTTCCTGGGACTGATCCGCGGGCTGAAGCAGCGCCACCCACACGTGCACTTGAAAGCTTTCACGATGGTGGAAGTGCATTACTTCGCGCGCATCGCCAAGCTGACCGTGGATGAAACGCTGGTCAAGATGAAAGAAGCCGGCGTGGATTCCTGCCCCGGCGGTGGCGCGGAAATTTTTCATCCGCGTGTGCGGCGTATCATCTGCGATCACAAGGTGAGCGGGCGCATGTGGCTTACGATGGCCAAGAAGGCGCATCGCATCGGCTTGCGTTCGAACGCGACCATGCTGTACGGGCATGTGGAAACCGTGGAAGAGCGCGTGGACCACCTGGTGTTACTGCGCGAAGCTCAGGACGAGACGCATGGCTTCGTGGCGTTTATCCCGCTGGCATTTCACCCGGACAACACACCGCTGTCGCATATTCCCAAACCTACGGGCTACGACGATCTGCGAACCATCGCGGTCTCGCGCCTGCTTCTGGACAATTTCGAGCACATCAAGGCGTACTGGATCATGCTGACGCCCAGTATCGCGCAAATCGCGTTGCGTTTCGGCGCCAACGATATGGATGGCACGGTAGTGGAAGAGAAGATTTATCACGATGCTGGCGCCACCACGGCGGAGTTCACCTCGCGCAATGAACTCGAACGCCTGATTCGCGCCGCAGGCCGCGTTCCCGTGGAGCGCGACACCTTGTACAATCCGATCGACCGCAGCAAGCTGCCTCCCATCGTTCCCGCTACGCCGCCTGGACTGGTCTCCCTCAGCCTGAACGTTTAGCTCCGTGATAACATGCCATCCTGGGAGGCTTCATGCGGCAAGTTTTCCTTCACCCCGGCGAAAGTGGCTATTGGGTAGCAGAGTGTCCATCCTTGCCAGGATGCATCAGTCAGGGCAAGACCCGGGAAGAAGCAATTCAGAATATTCGTGAAGCTATCGAAGGTTATATTCTTGCTCTTCGCGAAGACGGCCTGCCGGTCCCCGGTGATTCCCTGGAAGCGCTTTTGCTGGCAGTATGAGCAAGTTGCCTCGGATTTCTGGGCGCGAATGCGTTGCCGTTCTCGCCAGATTCGGTTTTCTCGTCAAACGCCAACACGGAAGTCACATCATCTTGCGCCGTGATACCCCGTTTGCCCAAGTCGTGGTACCCGATCATTCGGAACTCGATACGGGAACGCTGCGCGCAATACTGCGCCAAGCTGGAATTTCGCCTGAGGATTTTTCGAAGTTACTTTGAAGGTTGCTTGTTTGTCACGCTGTCCCGCCCGTCGTAATCATCGAGAGGAACGCTGAAGTCTGCTGACGCCAACGCCAAGGAGAGCCTAACTTGCGCACCGTTATTCTTCTGACCATCTCGAACATCTTCATGACCTTCGCCTGGTACGGGCATCTGAAATATCGCAACTCGCCCTTATGGAAAGTGATCATTGCGAGTTGGGGCATCGCCTTCTTCGAATATTGCTTCCAGGTGCCCGCCAACCGAATTGGCTCCTACGAATTCAATAGCGCGCAGCTCAAGACCATTCAGGAAGTTATTACGCTGACGGTCTTTTCTGTGTTCTCGATCACCTACCTTGGCGATACATTCCGCTGGAACTATGGCGTGGGCTTCGTGTGTATCGCGCTGGGTGCGTTCTTTATCTTCCATCGGTGGTAAAATCGGGCCTCGCCCTTGTAACCCGCCCTATCACCGGCGTATCTAAACCATGCGTCAACCCGTTGGGCGAATTCGAAAGATGAGAAACAAGGAGATTTCCACATGCAGCGCAAAGCTTCCGCAGTTTGGCAAGGCGATCTGAAATCCGGTAAGGGCGCTATTTCCACCGATAGCGGCACGCTGAAGAACACGCAATATTCCTTCAGCACGCGTTTTGAGAATGGTGTCGGAACGAATCCTGAAGAGCTTCTGGCCGCGGCACATGCCGGTTGCTTCACGATGGCGCTTTCCGCGCAACTCGGCGGCGCGGGCCTGACAGCAACCAAGTTGGAAACGACCTGCACCATTTCTCTCGAAAAAGTTGGCGAAGGATTTTCCATCACCAAGAGCCACCTGGATCTGGTCGCGCATGTTCCTGGCGCCGACAAGGACAAGTTCGACGCCGCCGTGAAAGCCGCGGAGACCGGTTGCCCGGTATCCAAGCTATTCAAGGCGGAAATCACCGTCACCTCGCAACTTGTGACCTCCAAATCCGCCTAACTGTCAGGCCGCTGACAATCCGGGTACAATGCTCGGCATGATCCCCGCTCCGGGAGTCTTCTTTGCTGGCGTGGTTGTGTTCCTGGTGGTTCTCTGGGACGCCTTCGAGGCGATCATTCTGCCGCGGCGGGTCACCCGCAAGTTCCGGCTGACCCGCTTCTACTACCTGTTCACATGGAGGAGCTGGAAGCTTTACGCGCGGCTGATTTCTTCGCGCAAGGCCCGCGAAACATTTCTAGGCTTCTTCGGGCCGATTTCATTGCTGTTTCTGATTGGCGTTTGGGCGATCGGCTTGGTCCTCGCATTTGGCATGATGCAGTACGGCGCGGGCTCCGCCGTGAATCTGTCCGGGACGAACTCGAGCTTGTATACCGACATTTATCTGAGTGGAACGACCTTCTTCACGTTGGGCTTGGGCGATGTCGTGCCGCGTTCCGGCATCGCGCGATTTCTGGTGGTCATGGAAGCGGGCATCGGGTTCGGCTTCCTTGCGGCGGTGATCGGGTACCTCCCTTTTATTTACGGCGCGTTTGGCCGCCGCGAAACGAATATCGTGCTGCTCGACGCGCGCGCCGGCACTCCTCCGACAGCAGGAGAACTCCTTCGAAGGCACAGCTATCCCACGGGCAGAGAAGCTTTGTTTGAACTCTTTCGGGAGTGGGAACACTGGTCCGCCGAACTTTTGGAATCGCATCTTTCTTACCCGGTTCTGGCGTACTTCCGCTCGCAGCACGACAACCAGTCGTGGATCGGTTCGCTGACCGCGATTCTCGATGCCTGTGCGCTGACGGTTGCCGGCATTGAAGGCGCTTGCGCCAAGCAGGCGGAACTGACTTTCGCTATCGCTCGGCACGCGGTTGTCGATCTCTGCCAGGTGTTTGGTGCAACGCCGCGCGCGCCACAAATGGATCGTCTGCCGCCAGAAACCCTGGCCAAACTTCGCGACAAGCTTGCGCAGCATGGCACCATGTTGTCCGCTGATCCGGAAGCAGGGCAAAAACTCCTGGAGCTACGCAAGATGTATGAACCTTACGTCTTTGCTTTAGCCAATCATCTTAACCAGACACTGCCGCCCTGGATTCCGGACCATAAGAGCAAAGACAATTGGCAAACCACAGCGTGGGCTCGGACGAGCGGTGGAGCAGACGGAGAACCTATTTCCATCGCCCACGACGATCACTTCTGAGCGGGAAGTTTGCTCCTTAGGCTTGCTCCGCTGCGCTGGCCTTGCGACAATTGCGCCCTGGGAAACATCCAAATGGACGCGAGCGTTTCATTCGGAGTCTTGCTCGTTCCACGGAGAAAGCACATGAAAGCGATTCAAGTTCACCAATTCGGCGGCCCGGAAGTTCTGGAACTTCGCGAAATTCCCACACCCAAGCCCGGGCCAGGACAGATTCTGGTTCGTGTACGTGCTGCCGGTGTGAATCCATACGACACGTATATGCGCAACGGGACCTACGCGATTAAGCCACCACTTCCTTATACCCCGGGCTCGGATGCCGCAGGCACGGTGGAAGCCGTTGGTGGGGGCGTCAAAAAAGTGAAGGCGGGCGATCGCGTTTACACCGCCAAGACTCTCACCGGGGCTTATGCGGAGTATGCACTCGCTGACGAATCGCAAATTTTCGTGTTTCCGGAAAAAATTTCGTTTGCGCAAGGCGCGGGCATCTGGGTTCCGTATGGCACGGCGTACACGGCGCTCCACCATCACGGACACGCGCGCCCGGGTGAAACTCTGCTGATCCACGGAGCGAGCGGCGGTGTGGGACTCGCCGCGATACAATTCGCGCGTGCGCTGGGCATGACGGTGTTGGGAACCGCTAGCACACCCCGCGGGCTGGAGTTAATCAAGAAGGAAGGAGCGCACCAGGGCTTCGACCATTCCAAACCCGACCACGGAGATGAGATTTTGAAATTCACGGGCGGGCGTGGCGTCGACGTGATTCTAGAGATGCTGGCCAACGTGAATCTGGCGACCGACCTAAAACTTCTCGCCACAGGTGGCCGCGGGGTGGTCATCGGCAACCGTGGGGAAATCACGATCAACCCGCGTGACTTGATGAGCCGGCGCGCCTCGGTATGCGGCTTCACGCTGTGGGCGGTCACACCGACGGAGGCCGCGGAAATTCATGCCGCCATCGCTGCGGGGCTGGAGAATGGTACGCTTCGGCCTGTGGTGGATAAGGAAATTCCGCTGAAAGATGCGGCACTGGCGCATCAGGAGATTCTGGCTCCCGGGACATTCGGCAAAATTGTTCTGGTGCCCTGATCGAAAAACAGGAGAAAGCCTCCGCGCCACCCAGCACGAGCCACGCGGAATTGACCTTATAGCGAAATACGAGCGCTAGGCTGACTAAACACAGCAATATCGCGGAAACATTCACGAGTGACGCGCACGCAAATTGCCATCTCACCTCTGCCATCAAGGCTACTGCCGCCGCATTCCCTCCGTCGAGAAACGCGTGGCACAGCGTGCCATTTTTTCCTTACTCTAGTGTTTCGTGCCGGCTGCCATGAATACTACCAACGATTCGCAACGTGTCGTGCCTCCCGCGTCCTCGTGGACGAAAGGGCTCATTGCCGGAATCCTGTCGACTATTTTTGCAGTGGGTCTGACGATTTGGTTGGTGACGGGAGTGAGCTTTCTGAACTTCCTCCGCCCCGGTGCCCACGGCTCACTGTTTCGCATCGATCAGCCCACCGTTGTCCGGCAGATCCAGCAACTGCAGCGCCTCGAAACCGTAAGCTTCACGATGGATAAAATTATCTCTGGGGAGCATGACAGTCCGTACCTGCCCAAATTCCTGGTGAGCGATCGCTTGCTGCTGGTGGTTCACGGGGACGTGATCGCCGGCGTGGACCTCGGCCAGTTGCAGCCGCAAGACGTGTCTATCACGGGCAAAACGATTTCTCTGCGAATTCCCAAATCGCAGATACTTGTGACGCGTATCGACAATTCCAAAACGCGTGTTTATTCCCGCGACACCGGTCTTTTTTCTTCGCCCGATCCTAATCTCGAAAGTGAAGTCCGCCAGGAAGCGGAACGGCAACTTCAGGAAGCGGCGCTACAGGGAAATATTCTGAAAACCGCCGACGAGAATGCCCATTCCACGCTTTCCGCCTTATTACACAGCCTCGGCTTCACCGGTGTGGCATTTCTGTAATTTTCCGGGATTCCTTCGCTCGTACCACCAACTTCCCAGCAGCAGCGCATAAAAAGGCGCGTATACCAACCATTGCATGAACGGGTCGAACCGGAACACGGCGAGAATCCCATAGCCAATCAAAACGTTATAGGACAAAAACTGCAGCACCGTCAGCAGCAGCCACGCCGGATTCGGGTAGAAGCACAGCAGCGGCACGATCCAGGTGAAATACCACGAATAGCCATTCGGCCCGAACGCCAGAATGGTGCCAATCAGAAGATAGGCGGCACGCGCGGGTTCGGCTTTTTTCCACGCCAGCCACAGCGCCAACCCCCAAGTTGCAGCGACCCCAACGATCGCGGGAATATTTGTTTTTCCGCCGGTCAGCCAGTCGATCAGAGTGTACAAACTGGCATGATAATTTTTCCAGGTGGCTTCATAGTACGCGAGGTTGGTGCGCATCATGCCGAGCGCATTCCAATAAGGAAGCAGGACCGCCAGTGCGGCCGCTCCCGCGAGCACTGCCGCCCACCATCCCGTTCGTTTCCGCGGCCAACCTGCGCGCCGTATCCACACGGGAAGAAGCACGGCGGGAAAAATCTTGGCCATCGTCGCGAGGGAGACCGGCACGCTTGCCACGGACGGCCACTTCTTCACCAGCGCGAGCCCGCACACAATTCCCAGTAACGCCAACACGTCATTGTGCCCACTGCCCGCAAACTCCACGATGACCAGCGGATTCCACGCGTAAATCGCCACGCGAAAATCCCGATCTTTAGCGCGACGAAACATCCACGCCAGCAGCAACAACACCAAAACGTCGGCGGCCGCGAAGGGCGTCTTGAACGCGACAGGTCCCGGGAAAAATTTCCAGGCGACGCGAAAGAGCAGCTCGGTGGCGGGAGGATAAATCGCAGCCAACTCGCGGCCCGGCATCACCTCATGATATTGGTCACGCAGTGCGGCTAACCGCGGATCATTGGGCGCAATGGCGTAGGGGTTCCAGCCGTGCGCCTGGACCTTCCCTTCCCATCGGTAACGTTGCAAATCGTCGGAAAGCGTCGGGGCCATGGGCCAAAGGGTTGCGCGGAATACAATCGCGGTAAAAATCAGTAAAATGGTGGTTGTGCGTGTGGCCTGCGTTCGAGTGAGTCCATACAACGCAACCAGGTAAACTACGCCGCCGGCGAGTGCCAGTTCGATGAAGCCGATCGCGTGGTTTTTCAGATAGTACAGGCTGTGCATGCGCAGGAACACCGCTTCCAAAGCGATTCCCACGACTGCCAGCCACATCGAGCTCCATCGGTTTTGCTTGGTATCGGAAGACATTCGGAGAACTTTTACCCTTGCTGACTGTTGCGTCATTCCTGTTCGCTGTGCAGCAAAACCCGCTCACGCACTATTGGCACAAGCTGACGGACAGAACGTTCAGCGGTGTGTACCACGCCAACGCGTTCGATATGGCCATGATGGTTCCCTACTTCATCGTGCTGTTCACGCTGGCCGCGTACGGCATGCATCGCTACAAACTTCTCTACGACTACTTTGTGTACCGTAAGAACGTGCCTGCCGCTCCCCCGCCGGTCGTCAACTGGCCAAAGGTTACCATACAGCTTCCGATCTTCAACGAGCGCTACGTGATCGAGCGGCTGGTCGACGCGGTTTCGCAATTCGATTATCCGCACGAGCTTCTGGATATTCAGGTGCTCGACGATTCTACCGATGAAACTCGCGAGGTGGCTCGAGCCTGCGTGGAACGGCACGCCGCAGAAGGCCTGCCCATTTCGTATATTCATCGCACCAATCGCGAAGGTTACAAAGCCGGCGCACTGGAAAATGGCTTGAAGACGGCGCGTGGCGAGTTTGTGGCCATCTTCGACGCGGATTTCATTCCGCCCGCCGATTTTCTTCGCCGCACGATTCCGTACTTCCTCAATCCCGACGGTGGCGCGAACATCGGCATGGTGCAGACCCGCTGGACGTATCTGAATGGCGACTATTCCCTGCTGACGCGCGTGGAAACGATTCTGCTCGACGGGCACTTCGTGATCGAACATGGCGGGCGTTCACGCCGCGGCACGTTTTTCAATTTCAACGGGACCGGCGGTGTTTGGCGCCGCGCTGCCATCGATGCTGCGGGCGGCTGGGAACACGACACGCTGACCGAGGACACGGATCTTTCCTATCGCGCGCAGTTGAAAGGTTGGAAATTCCTTTACCTGCCGGAAATTGAGTGCCCCTCGGAGCTTCCTGTCGATATGAATGGTTTCAAAGCGCAGCAAGCGCGCTGGGCCAAAGGCCTGATCCAGACCGCCAAGAAAATCCTTCCCAAGGTCTTCCGCTCCGACGTGCCTTTTCACATCAAATCCGAAGCCTTCTTCCATCTAACCGCCAATATTTCTTATCCGCTGATGGTGTTGCTCTCGACGATGCTGCTTCCCGCGATGATCGTGCGGTTTTATCAGGGCTGGTTCCAGATGCTGGTGATCGATCTGCCGCTGTTTCTTGCGTCCACTTGTTCCATTTCCAGTTTTTATCTTGCGGCGCAAAAAGAGCTGCACCCCAAGAGCTGGCTGAGCACTTTTCTGTACATGCCGTTTGTGATGGCCACCGGCATCGGGCTGAGCGTGCGTAACGCCCAAGCCGTTCTGGAAGCGATTTTTGGCAAGCAATCGGAATTTGCACGGACGCCCAAATTCAAAATCGAAGGCAAGTCCGGCACGTTCGCCGCGAAAAAATATAGAAATAAGTCCGGTTGGATGCCTTACTGCGAGATCGCTCTCGGCCTTTATTTTGCGCTTACGGTGGTCTATGCCATCGTCAACGAAAATTACGCCACCGTACCCTTTCTGTTCCTGTTCGTCTGGGGTTATCTGTACACCGGCTGCATGTCCTTGAGCCAATCGTGGTTCGCGCACCTGCGCTTTGGCGTGAATGCTCCGGAGATGCGCGCAGCGTCCACCGGCGCGCCGGGCTTTTAGTAAAAGCGTCCATCGAAAAACCAATGCGGTACTTGCGCTCACTGTTGCGAGGGGAAACAATAGTGGTGTCAGGATTTGTATGACTCGTGCTCGCCTCAGCCTGGAAGAACTCGCCAACACCATCACTCACGGTATTGGTCTGCTGCTCAGTGTTGCCGGCTTCGTGGTCCTTCTGGTTTTCGCCATTTTTCATGGCACCGCCACACACATCGTTGCCTGCTCGATTTACGGCGCCACACTGATTTGTCTATATGCGGCGTCCACTTGCTACCACGCGGTGATTTCACCGCGCGCCAAGCGAGCGCTGAAAATCTTCGATCATTCCGCGATTTACCTGCTGATTGCCGGCACGTACACACCGTTTCTGCTTCTCGATTTACGGGGCGCCTGGGGCTGGTCGCTGTTTGGCGTGGTGTGGGGCCTGGCTTTCGCTGGAATTATTTTCAAATTTTGGTTCGTGGACCATTTTCACCATGTCTCGACGGTGATCTATCTGGCGATGGGTTGGCTGGTGGTGATTGCCGCTAAGCCGGTTCTCGCGCATGTCCCGACTGCCACGCTCTTATGGGTTCTCGCTGGCGGGATTCTGTATTCTTCGGGCGTGATTTTTTATGTATGGGAACGGCTACCGTACAGTCACTTCGTGTGGCATCTCTTCGTGATGGCGGGCAGCGCCTGCCACTACGTCGCGGTTCTTCGTTCGGTGCTGCCCGCGCGCGCCTGAGCGCGATTCATCTTCATCTGGACAAACGCTTTCACTTTGGCGACTGTGCACCGGCGGATTGCTGATTCTGACTTTCCGTTTTGTCTTCCATTTTACGCCATCCGGAAGCCGTATCGAATTCCTTCATGCCCTTGCAAGTAGTCTCGGTCTTTTTGCCGAGATCTCTTTCGTAGATGACGCCGTCCGCACCAACCAGAAAGGTCATCACGCCGGACGAGCGGTACGAGGCGGGATACGCCACAAAAGCAAAGCCAGCGGTCATTTTGCCGTCCACAATGTAATCTTTCGCTCCACCCGCGCTGTCTTTCCCCTGCTTCGTCAGAATTTCGAAATAGTAGCCATGATAGGGCTCCGCGTGATCGGTTGCCGCGGCTTGCGCTACCAGTGGTCCAATCGGGCTCTGCGGACCGCCATCGGATGCTTTCCAGTACAATCCGTTCTGCTTTCCTTCATCGCTGGCAATCTTCTGCGCGTATTCGTTCTGGTGTTGCGAATAATATTCCTTCTGCGCCGCGACCAATTCTTCGCATACGCGCATCGCCGACATTTCATTACGCCCAATCCGCCGGAAGAGAATTTCTTGCTTTCCAGCCGCAGTGTCGAAATACCAGCGGCTGCCTTTGCTCACCAGAGGTATCGGATACGGCCAGTTCCAGGGACCGATATACAGAGTGACCGTGCCATCCGGCTCTTTCACCAGGCGATTCATCTCTGTATATCTCTTCGCGAAATTCGCACGGGATGCTGTGTCCTGCGCTTCGTCGCCGGATGAGATAATGTCCTTGCCTTCCGATCCCAGCAGCTCCAGCATGGCCTTTTCATCGTTGTTTTTCGCCGCTATAAACAATGCTTGGCTGGCTTCCTCAGGCGAAGAAAAAGTCTTTTGGCCATGCTGCTGCGCCGTGGCAGGAATCGTTAGAGAGCCCAACAAGAATGTTGCCACCGCCGCAAATCTCACAAGATACGCCTCGCTAAAATTCAAGCGCTTCTGCCGCATACCGCGTCCCTCCTTCTTCCCGTTGTAAACCTAACGATTCCGAAATTGGTCCGTAGATCTGAGATTAGTGGTGCCCGCCGCCAGCGTGTCCGCCGCCACCACCATGGGGAGCCCCGCCGCCCCCGCCACCATGGAAGCTGGAACTGCCGCGCGCCGAATAACTTCTCGATTCACCGCCGTGATCGTAATTGCTGAACGCCCCGGAACGCGTTCCGCGCTCGGAGTGTGGTGCGGACGCGACACCGTGAGACTCGGGATAACCGCGCGCCGCCCGCGAATTTCCTTCGAACGGTTTCGGTGTTCCACCGGGCCGGTTATAAACGCCACCGCGCCCGCCGACATATCCATGTGGGGCGACACCATGGGCTGGGACGCCGCGTCCTCCGCGGTAATAAACATCACGGTTATAAAAGGTTCTGCTGGGCGAGTAATACCGCGCGTGGTTATACACAATCACGCGGTTATGCCAGTCGAATCCCCAGTGCGGCCAACCCCAGCCAAATCCGCCGAAGAAACCTACGCCGAATCCCACGCCAAACGATAAGTACGGTCCGCCATACCAGATTCCGGGATACGGATACCATCCCGGCCACGCCACGATCGGTCCGCCGTAAACCAGCCAGGGATTATAGGCGGGGACGTACACCACATCCGGCGCTGCCGGCTGAATCACGATGGTGGACCCCTGCGTAGTCACGGTCTGCTGCGGCGTGGTTTTCAGATTCCCAGCGGCCTCCGCTTTCTGCCGCATCACCTGTACCGCGTCCATCACATCCTGCTGCTGGTTGTAATAAGCGTCGCCTAATGTGGAAGTCCAGGAGAGATTCTTGTCCATATTCCCCAACACGGACGGAAAGGCGGTGAGCGCCTTCACGCTGGGGTCCCAATCCATCTGATCGACTGCTTTGGCTAGCGCGTCGCCTTTCAGATTCGCGTTCGACTGCACCCAGCGATCCGCCTCTACCACCTGCTCCGGGAAGGTGGCCGCCGCCAAAATCTGCGCCACCAGCGAGTCCGGATACAGCGCGATAGGCGCGACCAGCTGTTGCAATTGGTCCGGCGTTTGCGGCGTATATTGGGGGCCCTGCGGCTGTTGCGAGGATTGGTCGGGAGCCGGCGCGGACGAGGGCGCTTGCGCGTCTTGTGGAGCAGACGCATCCGCGGGACAAACGGCGAATAACAATCCCAATGAAAGGAAAATGGCTAGCCACTGCCTGCTGGATGGAATCGGCACAAAACGTGGTGCACCCATAGAGTGAACCTCCTCACCACCAAAGGACGGCCAGTTTCAGTCAATATGTGAGATGAGAAATCGTTCGCGGCGGTTTCGGTTTTCTGGGGGTGGTACTGGGCCTACTCGCTGAATCTCAGCTTTTTGCGGCCTCGTCCAGCCAGCGACTCAGGATGTATTCGTACTTGGGCTCGACGTCGAGGAACGACACTCCAGCGCCAACGTTCGGCGTGGCATAGACCACTTTTGCCTTGGATTGAAAGGTCAGTTCGCCGGCAAAAATCTTCAGCAGCACCAGCGTTCCGGTTGGAAACGGATTCATCATGTCCAGATAGCAGCCATGCTGGCTTAATTCACTTACGCGCGAAGCCACGCGCACATCACTGCGCTCTTCGTACAATTCCGCACTGGCGATGAAGATGTACCGCGGTGTCCGGCGCCGTTCCCGTTCCATACGCCCTCCGAATGGCTGGGTGGCCTATTTCTACCATCGTAATGCGGGGTGCGCGTTCCGCGCGAAATTTTGGCGGCGCGCCTATGCCGCGCTATTAACTCGTACATCACTAAGTCACCATCAAGCACGGGAGCCGTCGAAGCCGCGCCGCACTGGCTGGTGGGGCGTTCACCGCTTACGTTACAATTACGGTTTGCTCCTCAGGTCGGGGGAGCAGCAGAGGTGACTGCATGAGTGGTCTGGTCCGTGGTGGTCTGTCTCGCCGTGGTATTGCGCCTTCTCGTTGGAAGAAGCGCTATTTCCTGGCAGTTCTTGCTCTGCTCTCCTGCGCCCTGGCCCCCGCCGTTGCACAACAGCGCCGCGAACGTGAACCTAATTCCGCGTACGCCGCTCGGCGCGCCAAGCTGGCCGCAAATATCGACGGGCCGATCGTGCTGCTCGGCTACACCGGCCGGGAAGAGGAAGCGCAAACCTACATTTTCGCCCAGGAAGAGAACTTCTACTATTTGACCGGCCACAATGAAGAGGAAGCGGCGTTGATCCTGCTTCCCACCGACGTCCACAAAGCCAAGAACGACGATTCCGCGACGCGCGAGATTTTTTTCCTGCCGCCCAAGGATCCTGGCAAAGAAAAATGGAATGGCGTGCGCATGTCGCCGAGCGATCCCGGCATCGAAACGCGCACCGGGTTTCCCTCGGTGAAGCCGACTCCCGAGCTACGCGCTACTATAGAGCGGCTCGCTCGCATCTATCCCACGTTTTACACCATCCTTCCCTATCAGCGAGAGATGGGCGGCTATCCTCATGAGAAAGAGACCGCCGACTGGCTGAAGCAAGCCGCGCCGGAAGTTACGGTGAAGGACATTCGGACCAGTATCACCGACCTGCGCTTGATCAAAGCGCCGACGGAGCTCGCGCTGCTGCGGCAGGCCATCGATCTCTCGCTTGACGCGCACCTGGAAGCCATGAAAATGATGCGCCCGGGCCTGTGGGAATATCAGGTTGCCGCGAAAATGGTGGAAGTTCACGCCATGGGAGGCTCGGAGGCGGAAGCGTACGCGCCCATCGTGGGAGCGGGACCCAACTCCACCGCGCTTCACTACGACAAACTATCGCGCAAGATTGAGGATGGCGACATTGTGGTGATGGACGTGGGCGCGCAATATTCAGGCTACGCCGCGGACATCACGCGCACGATTCCGGCGAATGGAAAATTCACGCCGCGGCAGCGCGAGATTTACGATATCGTTCTGGGCGCACAGGAAGCGGCGATTCGCGCCCTCAAGCCCGGCATGGACATGTGCCGCAAGGGCGACAAGAGCGTCTACAAGATCGCGTACGACTACATCAATTCTCACGGCAAGGACCAGCACGGGAAACCGCTCGGCCAGTATTTCATTCACGGCCTGGGCCATAGCATCGGCCTGAACGTGCACGACCCCGGCGACCTCTGCAAACCTATCGGTCCGGGAACTGTTCTCACTGTCGAGCCCGGCATCTACATTCCCGAGGAAAATCTGGGCGTGCGCATCGAAGACGACGTCCTGATCACCGAAACTGGCACCGAAGTTCTCAGCCAGCGGCTGCCG
Source organism: Candidatus Acidiferrales bacterium (assembly GCA_963759275.1). GTDB lineage: Bacteria > Acidobacteriota > Terriglobia > Acidiferrales > UBA7541 > Acidiferrum. The sequence goes on from CAVWYZ010000015.1 coordinate 55,990, forward strand.
CGATCGCCCGATGAAATCGAGAAGATCATGGCGGACGGCGCCAAGCATCGCGGCACGGAAACTAAGTAAACCTTACAAAGAGTGCCATTTCGACGATAGCCTTGACACGCCGCAAACCGCGACGGTAACCTCAATGTCTCAACTTCGGCTGTACGTCAAGCCCGCGGTCCCTCGATTCTCTAGTTCCAGCCGAGGAAATGGCCGCAGGTGGTGTGTCATGAGCGTTCCCGAATACGATCTCTTCTGCGGTATCTTCGACAAAAATGCGATGTGGCTGGAAGCCGTCGAAGGGTTGGGTAATGCCTTTGAACGCATGAAGGACCTCGCCTCCGAAGCTCCGGGCAGTTATTTCGTGTTCTGCACAAGAACCCATCAGGTCATGGCTTCCGTCGATACCTCGGTGCAAGCGAAAAACCAAGAGAACCGATCAGGCAGCGCTTCCGCGTGAGCTTTCCGTACTGTGGTTCCGGCTTATCCCGGTGGGTCCAGAAGTCGCTTTCCACTCCTACGTGAAATCCCCTAGGCATAAATAGACCGGCATCGTGCTTCTTCAACAGGAGTAGAATACGGTTCGTCTGGCAAGCAGGTAGATGAGCCGGGGAGCCGCTGCAGGAGCGCCGTGGACCGCTGCTCCGAAAGCAAGCAATGAAGAAAAAGTCCAAACGAACCACTCCACCGAAAACTCGTCCGCAAAATCCTCCGGACGTCTCTCTCGATGCTTTGTCGGTAGTCGCGGTGGGAGCGTCTGCGGGTGGAGTCGAGGCGTTCACGGAATTCACGCGCAATCTGCCACTCGATACCGGCTTCGCTTTTGTATTCATCCAGCATCTTGATCCCACGCACCAGAGCATCCTTTCCGAGCTGATGGCGAAAGCGACCAAGATGCCTGTGAGCGAAGTCACCAACGGAATGCAAATCGCTCCCAACCACATTTTCGTGATTCCTCCCAACACGACCATGTCCATCTCGGGGAACACGCTGGAACTGGTTCCGCGGGAAGATTCTCATGCCGTGCACATGTCCGTCGACCGCTTCATGCGCTCCTTGGCCGAAGCCAAGGGGAATCGGGCCATGGGGGTGATTCTTTCCGGTTCCGGCTCCGACGGCACATTGGGCCTGTCGGAAATCCAGGCGCAAGGCGGGGTCACCTTCGCGCAGGAGGAAGCTACGGCGCGTTACGACAGCATGCCGCATAGCGCCATCGCCGCGGGCTGCACCGACTACATCCTTTCACCCAAAGAAATCGCGCACGAACTGGGGCGCATTTCGAAGCATCCCTTCGTTGTCCGCCCGGAACCCCACGCCGACGCGCACCTTGCTGACTCCAGAAGCAACGGACTGGATTCCATTTTCCAATTGCTCCGGCGGCACACCGGGGTGGACTTTACGCACTACCGGCAAACCACAATTCTTCGGCGCATTCAGCGCCGCATGCTGGTTCACAAGCTGGACCGCCTTTCTGACTACGTTCATCAACTCCAGAGCAGCAGCGCCGAAATCAAGGCGCTGTATCAAGACATACTCATCAACGTGACCAGCTTTTTCCGCAATCCCAAGGTGTTCGACGCGCTTAAAACCGAGGTTTTTCCGCAAATCCTCAGGCATCACGCTCCGGAACAAAGCATCCGCTTCTGGATTCCGGGCTGTGCGACGGGCGAGGAAGCTTACTCACTGGCGATGGTGTTACTCGAACATCTTGGAGAGAAAGCTTCCCAGATCCCTATTCAGATTTTTGGAACCGACGTAAGCGATAGCAGCGTCGCCCGGGCCCGCAACGGAATTTATCCAGAGAACATCCAGGGAGACGTTTCGCCCGAACGGCTGCGACGTTTTTTCACCAAAGTGGAAGGCGGCTATCGCATCAGCAAATCGATTCGCGATATCTGCATTTTTGCGCAGCAGAACCTGATCAGCGATCCGCCTTTTTCCCAGATGGATTTGATCTCCTGCCGTAATCTGCTTATTTACCTGGAACCGGTGCTGCAGAATAAAGTGATCTCGCTTTTCCATTACGCCGCTCGTCCGGAAGGCTTCCTGCTTCTTGGTGCTTCCGAGGGCATCGGTTCGGTGGCCAATCTATTCGCGCTGGAGAATCGCACTTTCAAGATTTTCTCCAAGAAAGCCACCGCGGCGCGGCAGGTGGTTTCTTTCTCGTTGAACCCGCCGAAGGATCGTCAGGAATCGAGTGCTCTGCGCCTGCAGGCCCGTTTGGCGGATCCCAACTGGAACTATCTCGAAGCCCAGAAAGAATTCGATCGGCGACTACTGACGCAATTCGCTCCCGCGACCGTCTTCATCAACGAGGACTTCGAAATCGTCCACACTCGCGGCAACGTCAACCGCTATCTGAAATTGGCCACCGGCCGCGCCAGCTTGAATATCCTGAAAATGGCCCGGGAAGGCATTTTGCTGGACCTGCGAAATGCCATCGGTAAAGCAAAAAAGCAGAATGTTCCGGTTCACAAGCAGCATGTTCAGTTCAAAAGCGAGAACGGCGATGGTGGACAGAGTCACAGTCCGGAGATGCGGTCGGTCGATCTGGAAGTGACTCCGGTGAACATCGGCAACCTCAAAGAACAATATTTCATGATCGTGTTTCGCGATGTTCCGGCGGCCCCGGCTTCCCGACGCGCTGTCAACAACAAAGCCTTCATTAAGAAGGAATCTGAACTCAATTCCGGAAGAATCGCCCAGCTGGAACAGGAACTCGCCGCCACCAAGGAATATCTGCAAGCGGTGATCGAAACGCAGGAAGCGACCAACGAAGAACTGCAGTCCGCCAACGAGGAAATTCTTTCCTCGAACGAGGAGTTGCAGAGCACCAACGAGGAACTGGAAACCGCCAAGGAAGAGCTGCAGTCGACCAACGAGGAACTAAGCACGGTGAACGACGAACTGCGCAGCCGAAATAGCGAGGTCAGCCAGGCCAACACGGACCTCTCGAATCTGCTGGAAAATATCGAAATCTCCGTGGTGATGATCGGAAGCGACATGACCATCCGGCGATTTACTCCGAAAGCCCAAAAATTTCTTGGCCTGATCGCAGCCGATGTAGGACGACCGCTTTTGAACATTAATCCAGTTATTGAGATCCCTGATTTCCAGGCATCGGTGCTGCAAGTGATAAAAGATTTCCGGCCGGTGGAGAAAAAACTCTCGGATAAACACGGTAAGAATTACCAGATGCGCATTCTTCCCTATCGCACGATGGAAAACAGGATAGACGGCGCGGTGATCACTCTGGTTGAACTTTCCTCCTCCTCCCCTGCTTAGGCGCTTAAGTACAGTCTTTTCCCCATTCCACCTGCTGGGCGAAAGCGTAAACTCTGGTTCTCGGATTAGCCCGGAGGAGTAAGTGGCAAAGAAGGGTTCCGGACAACACTCCGCCAATGGCAACAGGGACGATCCTCGCGTGTTCGAGGCCCTGTTGGACGGGCTCAGTGTGGGTATCGCCAACCTTTTGCCTTCCGGCGTAGTGCTGTACTGCAATTCCCGCTTTCGAGAAACACTCGGAATCCCTCCGACCGCCACCGTTGTCGGCACCGAGCTCAAATTTCATATTTCGCCCGCCTCCTGGCCGGCCTTGGCGCAAGGACTGACGGATGCCGTGCGCGCGCCCGTGGAAGGGGAACTGCGCGTCCAGGTCGAAGACCGCACGCATTTCGTCAGCCTTTCGCTCGCGCCCATGACCGTCTCTCACGCCACCACCATCCGCGCGGTGGCCGCGGAAAAGACCGCACTGGTGGAGACCAGTAAAGCTCTCAATGAATCGCAGGCGGAGTTGCAGTCTTTGTCCGCCAAGATCCTGCAGCTCCGCGACAATGAGCGCCGCAGAATCGCGCGAGACCTTCATGACGTTACGGGCCAGGAGCTCGCGGTGGTGCTCATGGCGCTGGGTTCGATTTCGCACCAATTCGCGAACAATCGCGCGGTCAACGACCGCGTGAAGGAATCCATCGATATTCTTCGTAAGATCGAGAATGAAATCCGCACGCTGTCCTACCTGCTGCATCCGCCGCTGCTCGACGAATCGGGTTTGACCGCCGCGCTGCAGTGGTACGTACAGGGCCTGGAAAAACGGATTGGTTTGCATGTTCACACGGAACTGGACGCGCCTTTGCCGCGCCTGACGCGCGACCGCGAAATTGCGCTGTTCCGCGTGGTCCAGGAGAGCCTCACCAACATCATCCGGCACGCCGACGCCACCAGCGTCTGGATCCGCTCGTCCATCACTCCCAGCAATCTCGAACTCTTCATTGAGGACAATGGCAAAGGAATCAGCCCGCAGAAGGTGCATTTTGCCGAGAAGGGATTCGGCAGCGGCGTCGGCATCGCGGGCATGAACCAACGGCTGCGCCAACTGGGTGGCAGTTTGCGCGTGAGTTCCACGGGCCATGGCACCATGGTTTGCGCCTGCGCCCCTATCGGCGAGGTGCCAAGCGAAGAGGCCTCCGTAGAAATTCGGCAACGTTCCGACCGTCCTGCGGCTCGCGCAAAGCTGTCCGGAATTAAACGCATCCTTATCGCGGACGATCATGAAGTTACACGTCACGGAATACGCGCCTTACTCGCCGAGGAGAAGGATTTTGAGATTTGCGGCGAAGCAGCCAATGGTTTGGATGCGATCGCACAGACGGTCGCTCTGCAGCCCGACCTGATCATTCTGGATCTGATCATGCCGCACGCTGGCGGACTTACCGTGGCCAACCGCCTTCGCCAAGGTGGTGTGTCCACAAGAGTGCTGGTCTTCACCACGCATTCTTTTCCGGGAATAGAGAAAACTCTGCAGGCTGCCGGATGCGACGGCTATGTGCTGAAGCAAGATGCCAGCCAGGAATTGGTGTGTGCCGCGCGTGAAGTTCTTCGCGGCGGCTCCTACTTCCAGAAACATTCCAGCGGCGCTACGGAATCCCCGAGGAATTCCTGAATGGCTCCGAGTGCTCGCCGGCAGTGATCGAGCGAAGCTCTAGCGATGGAACTGTGCCTCAACGCTGGTTGCAATGCCATCGCCGGTGCGGCGGACGCGCACATCGTGAGCGACTAACTTGAAGTGCTGCTGGTCCTCAATTACTTCAATTTCCACCTGGTGATCGACGGCGGGACACAGCGAAGTTTTGCCAGCCCCGTTCTGGTCGACCGCGATGTCTGCCGCTGGCGCGCCGTTGACGCAAGTGTCCACGTGCACGATTCCCGCGAAATGACTGGGCGCATGGACAGTCAGATGATCGGGCTCGGTCTTGGAGGCGCAAGAGAGCATCAGGAAAGCGGTTCCCACCAAAGCTGCGGATAGATACACCAAGTTTGGACGAATAGGTACCACGGATTCCCCCTCCCCAAGCTTCCCAAAACTCAATGTTCCGCTGTATAGCATTCCCGAATCGATAAGGCCATACAGTCCATACCCGGTATGCCTCCGGAACGGATACAGCTTCTTCACAGCAGCACGAATACGTTAAGATAATTGCCTGCTTTCGGCTAGTCGCTTTCCTGGAGCTGCCTGTTGCTGCCGCGTTTCGATCACCGGACGGTATTCGCGTCGGCAGTGTTCTTGCTCGTCATTTGCGGCTCCGCCGTGGCCTGGATGTTGTACAGGATTTACTTTGGTGAGGAGTGGGTCCGTCACACCTATGGCGTGCAACTCTTAATCGCAGACATCGAGTCCGATCTCAACCGCACCGGGCGCACCCGGCAAACCTACCTGCAAACCGCCGATAAGCGTTACTTGCAAGACATCGAGGACACCCGCACCGAAATATTCGAGAAGATCGTGGAATTGAGAACCATGGTGAGAGACAACACCGACGCGGAACGCGCCAGCGAAATGCTGGAACAAACCGCCAAGGGACGCTTCCTCACGTTCGACGAATCTCTGCGGCTCTTTCAATCCGGCACCTCGACCCTGCAGGCCCAGGACGCCTACACTCAGGAACTCGTCGGATGGTCGCATCAAACCTCCGCTATTATTCGGACCATGCAGGACGCCGAGGCCAACCTCCTGGAACGGCGGTTGTTGCTGACCAAATCGCTTTTCATCTGGACCATCGTCATCCTGGCGCTCACGTACATTGTGACGCTCTATATGCTCTGGGAGCACTATCGCAGCCTGGCCTTTGAATTACGACAGAGGAGACTTGCCGAACGCAATGCCTTGAACTTGAGCGCGCAGCTGTTGAACGCACAGGATCAGGAGCGCCGGAAAATCGCTCGTGATTTGCACGATGGGCTGGGACAAAATCTGGTGGCGGCCAAGATGATTACGGATTCCCTGCTCAGCCGGGCTCCCGAAAAGCAAAAATTGCAGGAGCTCAGCACCATTCTGCAGGACGCCGTCGCCTCCACCCGCTCGATTTCCCACCTGTTGCATCCGCCTTTAGTCGACGAACTCGGCTTCGTGTCTGCCGCACGCTCGTATCTGGAAGGATTCTCGGCGCGAGCCGGCGTGGCGGTGGATTGCGACCTGCCGGATAGCGAGGAGCGTCTTCCGCGCGATTTGGAGCTCACATTGTTCCGCGTTCTCCAGGAGGCGTTCACCAATATTCAGCGTCATTCCCGTAGCACCAAGGCCAAGGTGCAGTTCCGGGCGGATCGCCAAACCGCCAACCTCAAGATCTGGGACTACGGCGTGGGCTTGCCTCCCGAGATGATGAAGAATTTCCAGGAAAACGGAAGCAACGTGGGCGTGGGCCTGGCTGGCATGAAAGAGCGCGTGCGCGAGCGCAATGGCGAATTCGAAATTCGCTCCGATTCCGGCGGCACCTTCATTTCCGCTACGTTTCCGGTTGTTGCCGACTCGTCGGTTTCCTCTTGATCCGAGGCTCCTGCGCGTAGACTGCAAGCCCGTGGTGCGTCGATCGTCTGAACCGGCACGACTTAATCGGGAACTCGACTGAAATCACCTGGGAGATAAATTCTCCAGAGTGATAAAGCTGCAGTGTGGTTGACCGAGTGGTTCTAAACCCGTACCATACCATCGCCAACGAATATGATCGGACAGACCATCTCGCATTACAAAATCCTGAACAAGCTCGGCAGTGGCGGCATGGGAGTGGTTTACGAAGCTGAGGACATTCGGCTGGGCCGCAATGTAGCCCTGAAGTTTCTACCGCAAGAAATGGGGCAGGACGCGCAGTCCTTGGAACGCTTCCAGCGAGAGGCACGTGCGGCTTCGGCGCTGAACCATCCTAATATCTGCACGGTTCATGCGATCGAACAGCACGAGCGACAGCACTTCATCGTGATGGAACGGTTGGAAGGCCAGACGCTGGCGCAGATGATCGGCCGCAACCCCATCGAGATCGATAAATTGCTGACAGTTGCCATCCAGATTGGGGACGCGCTGGAATCGGCGCACGCCAAGGGCATTGTTCACCGAGACATTAAGCCAGCCAACATCTTTGTGACCGGGCGCGGGCAGGTGAAGGTCCTCGATTTTGGACTCGCGAAGATGGAGGGAGCGCGGCGTACCAGTGGCGGCATGGATGCGAACTTCGATATGCAAACCGAGGCTAATACCAACGGCCTCACCCAGCCGGGTACGACCCTCGGAACCGTAGCCTATATGTCGCCCGAGCAGGCTCGCGGGCAGTTGGCCGACGCGCGGACGGATCTGTTTTCTCTGGGCACGGTTTTGTATCAGATGGCGACCGGCATCTTACCGTTTCAGGGCGATACCTCGGCGGTCATCTATGAAGCCATCCTCAACCGAGATCCACAGCCGGTGCGAGTGACGAATCCGTCGGTGCCACCGGAATTGGAGCGGATCATTGACAAGGCTCTGGAAAAAGACCGCAACTTACGCTACCAAACTGCCACCGACTTAAAGACGGATCTGGCCAGATTGAAGCGCGATCTTGAGTCCGGTCGCAAACACACAGCCGAAAAAACCGAATCGCGCAGCGAAAGCAAGCAAAGCGAGAAATCCATTGCCGTCCTGTATTTCGAAAACATCAGCGGCGTCAAGGAAGACGAATACTTTCGCGACGGCATCACCGAGGACATCATCACGGAACTCTCCAAGATCAAGGGGCTAAGCATTTTTTCCCGGCCCACGGTGCTGGCCTACCGCGACCAGCGGGTCACACCCGCTCAGATCGGTCAGCAACTCAAGGCAACTTATGTTCTGGCGGGCAGCTTGCGACGCGCGGGGAATCGTCTACGCATCAACGCGCAACTGGTGGACACGCACACAGACTTTCCTCTATGGTCCGAACGATACGACCGTGAGATGAAGGATGTCTTTGAGGTACAGGACGAAATCGCGCGCAACATCGCGGAGGCCTTGCGGATCACACTCTCCCCGCAGGAAGAAGCCGCGCTTGCCGCCAAGCCAACCGAAAATCTGCAGGCGTACGACCTGTATTTGCGTGGCAAGAATTATGCCCGGCGCATGACCCAGCAGGACCTGGGGTTTGCACTGCAGATGTTTGAGAACGCCGTATCCCTAGATCCAAACTTTGCTTTGGCATATGCCGCGATCGCCAATGTATGCGCGCAGACGCACTACAATTACGGGCGCGATCCGATCTGGCTGAAGCGCGCCGAGGCCGCTTCGCAACGGGCGGTCATCCTGCAACCGCAACTGCCCGAGGTGCTAGTTGCGCAAGCATGGATTCTCTACGCGGCTCAGAATTATAAAGATGCGATCTACTGCGCGCAGAAAGCCATTGAGCGTAAACGCGATTGCGAGGGAGCGTACTACACGCTCTGCCGTTCGCTGTTTGCCTCAGGGCAGTATCAGGAGTTGGCCACCATTGCCGATGAAGCATTAGAGGCGAGTGGCGAGGACTACAACTGCTACGTTCCGATCATGAATGCGCTGGAAGTGATGGGGAAGCAAGAAGCGCATCGCAACACCCGGCAGAGGCGGGTAGCTGCTCTGGAGACTCATCTCAAGCATGTGCCGGAAGATGCCCGGGCACGCATTCTTCTTGCAGGGGATTACGCGGGGATCGACCGATTTGAGGATGCGGTCCGCGAAGTTGACTTCGCGGTTGCGCTTCGCTCGAGTGAAGCAACGGTGCTCTACAATGCCGCGTGCGTATACTGCAACCTAAAACGGAAACCCGATGCTATGGCATCGCTCAAAAAAGCCTGGGACGCGGGATTCAAGGATGCCGACTGGGCGCGCCGGGATCCCGACCTCGCCCTTCTTCACGGCGAGCCGGAGTTTGAGCACCTGTACCCGGAGAAGCCCTCCTCACCGCCTGCTTCGGTCTCCCGCTAAGTGCTCAAATCCTCCGCATATTTATGCGTGGGTCAGGCTGAAAAGAAGCTTCCACAGAGTGTGCGAAACGCACGAGCGCTTTCAGGACAGCCAGATGATCGCTAGAACTCGGTGAAATCCCGCATCGAGTCCATGTGCGCCACAACTTTCCTCTGCAGGAAGTGCAGATTCCAGCTGGCGAAGTGTGCCTGGCGGTACGGCACCGGCAGCCGCCGGATTGCCGAACCGGTAGTATAAAAATCGCGCCGGATCTTCATGATGCGCCGCACCAGCTCGTCGGGAGTAAAGTGCAGCGGCTTGAAGTGGCACGACAGCCCCGGCCAACGCTCCATGTTGGCCTCGTCGAGCAGCCGCCCTTCCTCCTGGAATTTTTGGTGCATAGCCGTGCCGCGCAGAGGCACCAGGATGTTGAAATAGGCGGTCTGCGCCTTGTACTCGTGCAGCAGGCGGAGCGTGGCATCGAACACCGTGTCATCGTCGGCGTCGGATCCGAATACGAAATTCAGCGAGTAGCTGATGTTCCGCTTGGTCAGGTTCTTGATCATGCGGCCGTATTCCGAGGATTTGTTGAAGCTCTTGTGCATGGTCGCCAGCGTCTGCTGATTGATGCTCTCGACGCCAGTGTTGACGTGCAGCAGGCCTGAGCGAGCCGCCAGGTCCATAAACTTCTCGTCCAGGCAATAATGGGCGGAGAACAGCGTGGACCAGCGGATTTTCAGCGGGATGAGCGCTTCCATCAACTCCATGGCGCGATCCACGTTGCCGGCAAACTGGCTGGCCGCGAAGAAGATGTGTTTGCTCCCGCAGCGTTTCACGTCCTCCACCACCTCGGCCGCCGGCCGGTAGCGATACCCATAATCGCCATTCAATCTGCGCTCGGCGCAGAAGTCGCACACGTACGGACAACCGCGCGAATACTGGATGACGTACGGCCGGTAGAACACATATTTCGTCGGGTCCAGCAGGTCCCAGCGCGGCGCCGGCATCCCCGCTAAACTCGCCACCGTGTCTCTGCGATAGAACTTCTTCAACCGTCCGGCAGCGGCGTCGTCCAACATTTTGGGAAAGACTTCCTCGGCCTCGCCGATACAGACGGCATCGGCATGTTCCGCGACTTCGTCGGCGTAAAACGTGGCGTGCGGGCCGCCCATCAGCACGGGGATTCCTCTGCGCCGGAACTTCTCGGCGATCTCATATCCGCGCAACGACGTGACCGTCCTGATGGTAATTGCCACCACGTCGACATCGGCATGGAAATCGATTTGTTCGGTCGCGTCATCGACGAGTGTTACCTTCCACTCTTTCGGTGCGAGCGCGGCCAGATACGGAATCACCGCACCCACCAGCTTTCGCTTGCGTAATTTGTAGGGTTCGAGCAGGCCGCGAAAGCGGTAGCCGGTGGCCTGGGTGATAAGGAGTTTCGGCATAATCAAAACTTCAACTTAAGCCGAGGAGCTGAACCAGTGTCTGTGTCGAAAATCACCTGCTCTGGGTCAGATGAACATGGACAAGCGCAAGTCGTCGAATTGACGGGACAGGAGATAGGAGAGCGCGAAACTGCCCTATTTTGGACGATTTTGGTGCAATGCGATTCGTATAACGCAATCAAAGACGTACCTGGTGCAAAAAGTATTCACGTGAGCTGAATTGGTGCGATGCGTTTCAACTTCCCACAAGCGCGTTTCTCATTACCTATGTTGGGAAACTTCCCAGAAGCCGACTTCTGGACAACTTCAGGCGGTCTGGGCGAAATCACGGATGCGACCTAGTTTCCGCCTCCGGATGACTTCAGGTTTACCCGTCGCTTAGGGGCAACCGCCAAAGGCTCTGTGTAGGAGCGCTTATGGGGCCGTCGAAATGGTTCATAGTGTTTCTTGAGCATGAACGGTTCTCCTTTCTTGACAGGTATGGACAAGCGCCGTTCGAGTTGCGAGAAGGGTTTCGACCTTACGCCTCTCTTAGAAGCTCGGTACGGTACTTGGGGGCGAGCGCTTTCACTTTCTCGATAAATGCCGCTTGTTCCTTTTCAGAGAGTTTGGGCGGAGGTGTGGTGCGAGTGGAGACCGGAACTCCCACCTCCAAAAAGAATTTCTCCTGCCCGGCAGGAGAGCAAATACAGAGCATGCGTACGGCCTCACCAGAAGCGTTGTGAAACTGATGAGGAGCATTGGCAGGTATGTTCAGGGTTTCGCCGGCGCGGACGGTCGACTTCTTGCCGCGGAAGGTGGCTTCCATCTGGCCCTCAAGAAGGATGAAAGTCTCCTCGAAGTCATGCCGGTGCGGGGGCGGACCGCCGCCAGGCGGGATGTGCATGTCGATGACGCAGAAGCGTCCGGTAGTCTGCTCGCCGGTCACGGTAATGGTGTAGGTATCTCCAACCAGTCCAATGTGAGGGAGGTTGTCGGGTTCAGCGACGGTCAGGCTGCGTTTTGGATCGTCCGCGGGGATGAGTGACACAGCAAATGACATTTCGATCTCCTCAAGCTTCTGTTTTTGGGTGTTTGATGCCGATTACGATTTCCACAGTGCGGCCGTTTCTGCGGCGAAGTCCTCGTAGCTGCGCGGCGCATGCCCGAGGAGTTTCGTCAACTTCTCGACATCGCCCGTCTCCGCCACGAACCCACGTTCGAGATACCCTTGAAACATCATGCGGATGTCGAATGCCGACCACGAGGTGGCCCGCTTTCTCATCTGTTCCTCGAACGCATCCATGTCGTGCCCCCCGTAACGAATCTCTTTGCCGAGCAATTGGCTCCGGATCGATGACGCTTTCGGACCACTTATAGCTTCTGGACCGTTAAGGTTATACGTCTTGCCGTTGTGTTCTTCCGAAGTCAGAACGATTGCCGTTGCCTCCGCAATGTCTCGGATGTCGACTACGGAGATGCCCACGTTGCCGAGAGGCATCGGGTAGACTCCAGCCATCAGGGCGTCCTTCAACGTCGCATCGTTCTGTATGAAGTAGTTTGGGCGAATAATCGTGAAAGGGACTTCGAACTCCCGTAAGGCGTTTTCAATCGCGAGCTTTGAGGCGAAGTGTGGAACATCCTTGAAGTGTTCCACGCGGAAAACCGAGTGATAGACGATATGTTTCAGCTTCAGCTTTTTGGCCAGATCGTAGGCGATAAGGGCTTGCGTCAGTTCATCGGGCGAGACGGCGTTCAACAGGTAGAGTTTGTCAACGCCGTGCATCGCCTTCTCTACCGAGACCGGGTCAAGCAAATCGCCGATCGCGACCTCAACGCCCGGCGGTGTCGGAGTGCCGTCCTTTCTTACAAACAGGCGAATGTCTGCCCTGCGCTTCTGAAGTTCCTTCACGACTTCTGCACCCACTTTGCCCGTGCCGCCAATTACCAGAATCTTCATTGCCCCTCCATAGTCTTTGCGCCGCACAACCGGATTCTTCTCCCGGCAGCGCAGGTTCATGAATAGATGTTTCCTGGACAGCTTTGATAGATCGATATGCGCAAGGTAGAATTGCGCCAGTGCAATACTTGCTAGACTCAACGAATAGACACTGCGGTGGCTCTACATGAATGAATTGGATCTCAACGATGTACGTACCTTCGTCTCGGTCGCGCAGGCGGGCACGCTTACCGCTGCGGCAAAGGAGTTGCACTGTCCTGCTTCTACCCTGAGCCGGGCGTTGACTCGACTGGAAAAGCACCTCGGAGTTCTGCTAGTGCAGCGAGGTCCCCGAGGCCTCGTCATGACCGACGCCGGGAAGGAGTACCTGCAAGCGTGCAGACGTGCACTGCAGAGTCTTCAGCACGGACGTGACGTTCTGGAAGACCGCCGCTTCAGCCCAAGCGGACTCCTGAAGCTAGCTTGTCCGGTGACCATGGCGCGCGACACTCTAGCGCCATTGCTGAAGGAATTCCTGGAACGCTATCCCAAGTTACGCGTTGAGATCGAACCTTATGCGGCGAGTTGGGATCAGGAGCCGCACGATGACGTGGACATCTTCTTTAAACTGCGGGCGCCGAAGGACTCTCTGAGGCGCGTGCGGCCTTATCCTGGGACGGTTCGAGGCCTTTTCGCCAGTCCACACTATCTCAAAGTGGCCGGAAATCCATCGACCCCGGAGGACCTCACACTTCACAAATGCGTTGGCTCCGGCCCTTGGAAGTTGAGCAAGGGCAAGAAGGTGGCAACACCCGATATCCTTTTTCGAGTGGTTACAAGTGATCCGACGGTTGCTCTGAAACTCGCCCTGAGCGGTTTCGGTATCGTTATTCTTCCGTTGTGGGTGGCGAAACATCCGGACGTTCGAAAAGACTTGGTGCAGATTCTGCCGCAGTGGGTTCCCGAGCCGATTACCCTGTGTGCGCTGTTCTCGAGCCCATCACGGCTGACGCCGAAAGTTCAAGTCCTGCTGGACTTTCTCGACGAATATCTGGGAACCGATCGCGATCCCCGGATAAAGAACGATGTTGCTGCAGGATATTTCTGCGACCGATCCCTGACGCCGACATCTGGTCCGTAGCCATAAAGAACCAAGAACCTCATCCAGTTCATGGATGGTCGGCAAAGCTGAAGTAATCTCATTAGGGCGCACACCCTAAGAGGCTGTGCGTCCGGGGTAATAGCCAGCCGTGTACTCTTCGAAGGCGAGACCCTGCCCTCCTTCAAAATAACGGCTGGAGTCTTCCTCGGTTTCTTCGTTCTCGCGATTCTTGGCCCCCTAGCAATGTTTTCCCCACAACTCGCTCGCGCTAAGCGCAGAGGTCTGGCTCGGTACGGCAATCTGGCGAATAAGTATGTTACGGAGTTCGACCAAAAATGGTTAGACAGCGATAAGAATGATGAGCCAATTTTGGGGACTGCCGACATTCAATCCTTAGCCGACCTGGGGAATAGTTATGCCGGCGTCCGCGAAATGAAGATTGTACCCTTTGGGCTTCGCGATATCACCCGGCTGGTTGCTGCCACCGCCGCGCCGCTCCTGCCTTTGCTACTCATGATCATGCCGCTGGAAGAACTGGTCATGCGGATCATCAAAATTATTTTCTGAAACCCGGCTCAGCCCACGTAAGTCGCATACTCGGAAAAGTGCCGGTCATTGGCAAGAAACGGCGTTGTGTGAAGTTGATCGCCTCGCACCAAAATTGTGCAAAGGGGGCAGGGGGGCAGTTTCCCGCGCCCCTATCTCCTATCCCGTCGGCGAATTGACCCTTGGCTGGTGGCCCGTTTATACTGAATTTCCGCGTTGGGAGCGCTTTTTCTCCCGCGTGCCTCATGCCTGCTTGCGGCAGGCAGGTCATTCCACGCGTCGCTCCATCGGGCCGCCGTCTGGAATTTGCGAATTGCATTTAACTTCTATAGGGAGTCTGCGGCCGTTTTGGGCCAAGGGAATCTATGAGCAGCAGCGTCAAAGCCACGCAACTACGTCCCGGTATGGTGATCCAGCACGAAGGCGATCTGTTCACCGTGCACAGCACGGAGCATCGCACCCCCGGCAACAAGCGCGGGTCCATGCAAACTCGTATGAAGAATCTGCGCACCGGCGCGATTATCGATTACCGCTTCCGTGCCGAGGAATTTGTGGACCGCGCGATTCTGGACGAAATCGAATTCGAGTACCTCTACAAAGAAGGCGATTCGTTCCACTTCATGAACACGGAATCGTACGAGCAGATGCAGATGAACAGCGAAGAGCTCGGCGAGACGGTGTACTACCTGATTCCCAACACCCTCGTGAAGATCGAATTCCACGACGAAAAAGCCATCGGCGTGAGCTTGCCGGACACCATGGATCTGACCGTAGTGCAGACCGAACCCACGCTGCAGAAAGCCACGGCCAGTTCGGTAATGAAACCCGCCACTCTGGAAACCGGGCTCGTCGTCAACGTGCCCCCGTTCGTCAACGAAGGCGACCGCATCCGCGTTGATACGTCCGAGGCGCGCTACGTGCAGCGCGTCGAATAACCGTTCCCCAATTGCTAATTTTTCGATTGGAAATTGATTCAGGCTGCGCGCTTTTTAGTCGCCGCTACCGGCGGCATCGCCTCGTTCGCCGGCCGGGTGGGCGCCGAATACGCGGGCAAATATTTTATCCACGTTTCGCAATTGCCGGTTCAGGTCGAAGGTAAACTCCAGATCTTTCGGTTTCAGATATTTGGTGATGCGTGGATCTTTCGCAACGCGTTCGCGGAAACTGGTTTCGGACTCCCACGCGGCCATGGCATTTTCCTGCACGGCTTTGTAAGCGTCGTCGCGCGGCATGCCCTTCTCGACGAGATCCTGCAGCAATTGCCCGGAGTACACCAGGCCCTGGGTCGATTCCAGGTTGCGCAGCATGCGGTTGGGGAACACGCGCATCTCGCTGATTACGGCAGTCATCTTGGCCAGCATGTAATCCACGAGGATCGTCGAATCCGGCAGAATAATGCGCTCCACGGAGGAGTGGGAAATGTCCCGCTCGTGCCACAGGGAGACATTTTCATACGCCGCCAGCATGTTGCTGCGCACCAGCCTGGCCAGTCCATCGATCTGCTCGCACGTCACCGGATTTCGCTTGTGCGGCATGGCGGAACTGCCGCGCTGCTCGCCGCTGAAATGCTCTTCCGCTTCGCGTACCTCGGTGCGTTGCAGGTGCCGGATCTCCATCGCGATTTTCTCCAGCGTCGCGGCAATCAACGCCAGCACGCTGAGGTAATGCGCGTGGCGATCGCGCTGAATTACCTGCGAAGCTACCGGCGTCACCTGCAATCCCAGGCGTTTGCAGATTTTCTCTTCGATCTCCGGCCCCAAGTGCGAGGCATTCCCCACCGCACCGGAAATCTTGCCAAACGCGACTCCCTGCGCCGCTTCGCGGAAGCGGGCGATGTTGCGTTGGTTCTCGGCGAACCAGTTGGCGATTTTCAGGCCAAACGTGATGGGTTCCGCGTGAATCCCGTGCGTGCGCCCGATTTGGGGTGTGTGCTGAAACTCATGGGCGCGCAGGTCCAGCACTTCACCGAAGAGAATCAGATCCCGTTCGATAATGTGCGAAGCGTCGCGCAACAGCAGCGCTTGCGCCGTATCCACCACGTCGTTCGAGGTCATGCCGTAGTGCAGCCAGCGCGCCGCCGAAGGGCTCTTGATCGATTCGCCCACCGCCATGGTGAAGGCGATCACGTCGTGCTTCACTTTGGCTTCCAGTTCGTTGATTCGGGCGACGTCTACTTTGGCGCGGGAGCGCAGCAGGGTGGCCGCGTCTTGCGGAACCATTCCCGCTTCGGCCAGGGTCTCAGCGGCGGCCAATTCCACATCCAGCCACCGCTGGAAGCGGTTGGTTTCGCTCCATACCCGGCCCATCTCAATTCGCGTATAGCGTGGAATCACTGCGTCCTCTCCATCTCAAACCCACTGTAATGATACGGTATTTCCGGGGTACGAGCGACAGTTGGCCTGCCCCGGCGGACCTAACCGCGGCGGCCAATTTCTGTCTAATCGTGAGGATGAGGGCAAGCACCGAAGGCACTGAAACCCCTGCCGCCAACGACGCCGTCACCGTCGAACGGGTTCTCGGCGGAGACCGCGACGCTTATCGTGTGCTTGTCGAGCGCTACAGCCTGTATATCTACCGGCTGGCGTATCGCATGACCGGCAACTCTTACGACGCGGAGGAAGTGGTGCAAGAGGCGTTTTTGCGGGCGTACCAAAAATTATCCCAGTTTGCGGGCAACTCCAATTTTGGCACTTGGGTCTACCGCATCGCCGCGAACTATGCGATCGACCGCATCCGCCAACGGAACGTGGAGGAAGCGCGCCAAGTTACGCCGAGTCGGCCCAAGGAAGACGGCGTAGAGATCGACCCGGTGGCCTTGATCAAGGATCCTTCCGCCTCGCCCGAGCGACTCGCGAGCAGCGCGCAGCTTGCCGCCAAAATGCAGCAAGCGCTGAACGAACTTACACCCGCTGAACGTACTGCCATCGTGATGCGCCATTGGGAGGGCTGCGCGATTGAAGAGATCGCCGCGGTGCTGAAATCGAATTCGAATGCCACGAAGAACACGGTGTTTCGCGCGGTGGCCAAACTTCGCAAAGCGCTCGAGCCGTTCTCTGAATTTCGCGGTGCCGCCCGCGCCATGGGAAACGAAACATGAACCATATGACGGAAGAAGAATTGATCGCCTATCGCGACGGTGAACCCCGCCGGCGCGAAGATTTTGCCAAGCACCTGAAAGGATGCACGGACTGCCAACAGGAAATGGCGCGGATCGACGCGGTATTCGCTGCGCTGGATGCCATGCCCATTCCGGATCCCGGAGAAGATTTTGGCTCTCGCGTGTGGCAGCGGATTTCCCCACGCCTTGCCGAGAACCGCTCTCCCTGGTGGCATTCGTTTTTTCAGCCTAACCGGCTCGTAGCCGTTGGCGCCATGGCCGCTCTCGTTCTGCTGGCTTTCTTTATCGGGCGTTACAGCAAGAAGAGTCCTGCCGGCGGTGAATTCGCCGATGCGGGGAAGGTACGCGAACGCGTTCTGGTGGTAGCGGTCGGCGATCACCTGGGCCGTTCCGAGATGATCTTGATGGAACTGGCCAACACGGAACCGGAAAAAGGCGAAAAGCTGGTGAACATTTCGTCGGAACAGAAACGCGCGGAGGAATTGTTGGAAGAAAACCGCATGTACCGGCAGACCGCCGTACGCGACGGCGATGCGCTAATGGCCAGCACGCTCGACGAACTGGAACGCGTGCTTCTGGATATTGCCAACAGTCCGGACGAAGTTACACCAGCGCAATTTGAAGCCATTCAGAAGCGCATTGCGGCTAAAGGAATCCTGTTGAAGGTTCGGGTGGTCAACCAGGAACTGCACCAAAGGCGGGCAAACACCGAAACGACTCCCGCACAAAGCGACGTGGACAAATCGGAAAGGAAGAAGACATGACCGTCGGGAATCAGTTTGGAGGTTTTTTCAAGATGAACGATAAGCGGAACTTTACAACCTGGGCGCTGTCTACCTGTGTAGTGATGGGCGGCCTGCTGGTCTTTTGTGGACCGTCTCGCGGCGCCAGCAACTGGCAATCGGCCGCCTCGCAGGCCTTTGTCGCTTCCGAGCACGACGCGGAAGCTGCCGCGAACAAGCTCGAAAGTGAGCAAGCGGCTGAAGATGCGCGGCAAGAAAAACAAGATGCCGAGCAGGACCGCCAAGCCATGATGGACGACCTCTACAATGAGGGGCGTGATTCGCTGGACGAGGGAAATTATGCCGAGGCCGCGAAGAGATACGCCGAACTGGCGCAAATGGCGGGCCCGCAGACCGACGCCGCACTTTACTGGAAAGCGTATGCCAACAACAGATTAGGCAAGCGCGATGTGGCTCTCGAGTCCATCGCCGATCTCAAGAAGCGTTTTCCGCAGAGCAAGTGGAAAAAAGATGCCGAGGCTCTGGAGATCGAGATGCGCCAAGGCTCCGGCCATCCTGTTAATCCGGACACGCAGAACGACAGCGACCTGAAAATTCTCGCCCTGCAGGGAATCATGAACAACGATCCGTCCCGGGGCATTCCGCTCGTCGAGAATTACTTGAACAGTTCGGCGAATCCCAAGGATAAAGGTAAGGCTCTGTTCCTGCTGGTGCAGAGTGGCTCGCCACAAGCTCAGGAAACGCTGGCCAAGATCGCACGGGGCCAGAGCAATCCGGAGTTGCAGCGAAAAGCGGTCGAATTTCTGGGGATGACCGGTGGGAAGGGCTCGGGAAAGCTTCTCAGCGAAATTTACACCAGCACCTCTGATGTGGAACTGAAGCGCGCGGTTTTGCACAGTTACATGATTTCCGGCGATCGCGAGAGCGTGGCGGCGCTGGCAAAGAAAGAAAGCAATGAAACCCTGAAGCGCGATGCGATCCGTCAGCTCGGCTTGATGGGTGACAAGACGGAATTGCAGAGTCTTTACCAATCCGAGTCCTCCGTCGAGACCAAAAAGGAAATACTGCAGGCCCTCTTCCTGGCCGGCGATTCTTCTCGCCTCTCGGAGTTGGCGGTGTCCGAAAAGAACCCGGAATTGCGCAAGGCCGCGATTCGCAGCCTAGGCTTGCTGGGTGCGAAAGATCCGGCGCTGCAGACTATCTATTCGAAGGAAACCGATCGCGGCGTGAAGGAAGAAATCATGAACGCATACTTCATCGGCGGAAATGCCGGGGCGCTTGTGGCCATCGCCAAGTCGGAAAAGGATCCGGAACTAAAGAAAATGGCCGTCAGCAAGCTGGCTCTCATGAATTCGAAAGAAGGCAACGAATACATGATGGAACTGCTGAAGTGAGGTGCGGGATGAATCGGCATAGTTCGCTGCGAACGTCATTTCTGATGCGAATGGCCGCATTGACCTCGCTATTGTTGTTGAGTGCAACGATCACCTGCGCGGATCAATCGCAGTTCATCAACGCAAAAGTGGAAACCAGGGCGATCAACCAGAATCTGAGCACCACGCTCAATCAGATCGCCGCAGAATCGCTGCAGCCCGTTTGGATTGCCTACGAGGTCGATAGTGTTCCGGGAAATCACTCGGTTTGCTGCGGGAATTATCGCGGCGATGGTCAGCAAAGCTACTGCGGGGTCTGCGAACTCGAGCAAAAGCACGGCGACACCATCATCGGGCAAAATCAAAAGAAAACTGTGAAGCTGGGACAGACCGCTCAACTGACCATGCTTCTGCGCGTCGACCAGAAACGCGTCATGCGCATCCGGTTCGCTTCGTCGGACTGCACGCTCGACGCCGGCGGCCTCCGCGTCGTATGGTTCACCGGCGTCAAAGCGGCTGAAAGCGTGGCCTTGCTGACATCTTTTGTAACCGCGAAAGAGGCCGACCCCGGCAACGACGAAGGACTTTCCTCGCAGGCGGTGATGGCTATCGCGCAGCACGCAGACGCTTCCGCCGACCGCGCGTTGGCCACTTTCATCGCGCCAGATCAGCCGTTCACTCTACGAGAGAAGGCATCGTTCTGGCTCGGCGCGGCGCGTGGCAAATCGGGCCTGACGCTTCTCGACAAAATGGCCAAGACGGATCCCAACTCCGATATGCGCGCAAAAGTTTCCTTTGCGATTTTCGTCAGCCAAGAACCAGAAGCCGTGGACGATCTCATCCACATGGCAAAAGACGATGCGGATTCCCACGTGCGCGGCCAAGCCCTTTTCTGGCTCGCGCAAAAAGCCGGACAGAAAGCCACGGGCACCATCGGCAATGCCATTCAGAACGATCCCGACACCGAAGTGAAGAAGAAGGCCGTCTTTGCCCTGACGCAAATGCCGAACAATGAAGGTGTGCCGAAACTGATCGAAGTCGCGCAAAACAATAAGAATCCCGAAGTGCGCAAGCAAGCCATGTTCTGGCTCGGCCAGTCTAAGGATCCGCGCGCCGTCGCCTTCTTCGAAAAAATCTTGAGTGAGTAAATTTCGTACGGAGTCGATACTTATCGCAGCAGGTCTTCCAGCTGAATGCGCGAGCCGGTCTTGTCGTCGCGATATTTGACGATTACCGCACATTGCAGGGAAAGGCCCCACTTCACTCCCGCAGCTTGCGTGACCGCGCGCGAACCCGGTACCACCACGGCATTTTCCGGGATTACCAGCGGCAGATCCTCTTTCGCGGAATACACCTGCTCGCGCACCAGGTCGTACACGGGAATCGATCGATTCAATACTGTTCCCGTGCCCAGAACCGCTCCTTGCTTCACCACCGTGCCCTCATACACGCCGGAATTTCCCCCGACCATTACATCTTTCTCGATGATGACTGGCAGCGCACCCACCGGCTCAAGCACTCCGCCAATTTGTGCGGCTGCGGAAAGATGGCAATCACTACCGATCTGCGCGCAGGAGCCTACCAACGCGTGTGAGTCGATCATCGTGCCCTCGCCAACATACGCGCCAACGTTTACAAACATCGGTGGCATGCAAATCACGCCGCAACCGATATAAGCGCCGTCGCGGATGCTCGAGCCCCCCGGCACAATGCGCACGCCATCCGCCAGCGAAACGCCGCGCACAGGGTAAGTGGATTTATCGAAGAAGGGCTGGCGCCGCGCGTCGATCGACATGTCCACAATTGCGCCCATCCGGAAGCCAAGTAGGATCCCTTTTTTCACCCACGGATTCACCCGCCAGCCCGTGGGAGCGGCGGCATCCGGCTCGGCGGCACGAATCTCTCCGCGATTCAGCGCGGTCTTGAACGCGCGAAACAATTCGAAATGTTCTTCTCGAAAGCTATTGGGAGGTGTCTCGAATAGCGCTTCAATTTGAGATTGCAGCATGAGCTTTCTCAAGCAGCTTCAGCGACTCCAGGACCCGATGAATCTTGGCCCGATTTTCTGCCTTTGGCGGCACCAATGGCAAGCGCCAGCACGGTTCCAACAAGCCCATCTCGGCCATCGCCGTTTTCACGGGAATGGGATTCGACTCGACAAAGTTGATTTCCATCAGCGGATGATAACGCCGGTGAATCCTACGCGCTCCTTCAATATCTCCCGCCAGCGCCAGCCGGGTCAGTTTCGCCATCTCCGCCGGAATTTCATTGGAGACCACGGAAATCACGCCGCGCCCCCCCAGTGCAATTAAGGGCAGCGTCAGCGCATCATCTCCCGAGAGCACCAGGAATTCTTCCGGCACACAATTCAAAATCGCCGCCATCTGCGCCACATTTCCGGAAGCTTCCTTGATCCCCACGATGTTCGGGATCTGCGCCAATCGCTGAACCGTTGCGGGCTCGATATTTACTCCCGTGCGACCTTGCACGCTGTACAAAATAATCGGCAGGTCCACTGCTTCCGCGATGGCCTTGAAATGCTGGTACAGCCCCTCTTGCGTGGGTTTGTTGTAGTAGGGCGTCACAGAGAGGATGCCGCTAACATCCAGCTTCGCCAGTTCCCGCGCGCGCTCAATCACCTCGCAGGTGTTATATCCGCCAGCGCCGGCAAGCACCGGCACCTTGCCCTTCGCCAGTTCCACCGTCGCTGCTACCACGCGGCCCCGCTCTTCATCGGAAAGTGTCGGGCTCTCTCCGGTGGTTCCGCACGGCACCAGAAAATCTATGCCCGCCGCAATCTGCCGCTTCACCAGCGCGCGAAGCGTTGGTTCATCCAACGCACCATCCCTGCGAAAGGGAGTGACTAGCGCTGTTCCGGTTCCAGTAAACATGTTGTGCTCCTTACCGAAATTTCCCGATGCCGATAAACTCTCTTCGCGGCCCGTGTACCCCGGCGGTTTATTTGCCGACCGCGACCGCCGATTGCAACTCGCCCAAAACGTCTCGAAATTCGAATACCCCTTCTTTCCCCAGTACCCAACGTGCCGCCTGCAGTGCTCCGCGCGCGTAACCCTCGCGGCTCCGCGCGGTGTGGCGCAGCGTCACCGTATCCGCCACTGAATCGAAGCCAATCTCGTGCGTTCCCACATGTGCGCCAGCGCGGCTAGAACTCAGCGTCAGCGCACCACTGAATCCCGCGGCGCGTATCTCTTCGGCCAACTTCTTCAACGTTCCCGAAGGCGCATCTTTCTTGGCAGAGTGGTGAATCTCCCAGCCCCAAGATTCGTATTCCGGATGTTGCGCAAACAATGCCGCAGCTCGCGCAACGACCTCGAAAAAAAGATTCACACCGACAGAAAAATTAGCGCCGTACACTAAAGCCGAATGTGCGTCGGCCATGGCCCGACGGACCTGGGGCAACTCTTCATACCAGCCCGTCGTGCCGCATACAGTGTTCACACCCAAACTGGCCAGCCTGCGCAGATTCTGCGGCGCCGCGGCGGGCGTGGTGAACTCAATCGCCACGGAAGCGCCGCGCAGCAATTCCCGGGAAAGCGCCGCGCTATTGGCACGCGAGAATTTCGCGCAAACCTCAAATCCATATTCCGGCGCTAGTTGTTCCACCAGCAGTCCCATTTTGCCGCAGCCTACAATCGCCAGCGGAGTGCTCATGCCGGTGGCGCTCCAGTCGTGAGCAATTGCCGCACTATGCGCGCGTAGATTCCCACAGCATCACGCAATTCCCTTTTATCGATGCGCTCCTCGGAAGTGTGCGCATCGTGAATGCTACCGGGACCTAGCAAAAACGGTTGGCCCCACGCGCCATCGAAAGTGGGAATGTCCGTGGTGAACGCAACTACAGTGGTGGGCAGCCCCTCGACGGAGCCAAGATGCACCGCCGAGCAATGCAAAACTTCTAGCGCTTCCACGCCGTGCTTTGCGGCCGCGCGCGCCACTTCGGCCCGCAGTGGATCCGCATCTCCCACCAGGCGAAACATGATCTCCGCCCGCGCATCGTCTGCCACAACGTTTGGCGCGCGGCCTCCGTGAATCGTGCCCACGTTCAGTGTGGACTTGCCGAGAATGGCGTCGGTCGGCAACGGAATCGCACGGATATCCCGAAGCGCATCGAGCAGAGAATGAATGGCAGAGTGCCCTAGCTCTGGATAGGCCGAGTGCGCCAGTTTGCCTCGGGCAATAATTTCGTAGCGCAGCGCGCCTTTGGAGCCCAGCGCCAGTTGATTTTGCGTCGGCTCGCCATTAATCAGGAATCGCGAACCCCGTGGCGCAGCGGCCGCCGCCTTGGCTCCGGCGCTATCGCGTTCCTCGCCCACAACAAAGAGCAGGGCGAAATTGCGCGTGCCCGCATCGAGCAGCGATTCGGCTGACGCAACCATGGCGGCAATAATCCCTTTCGCGTCGCACGCGCCACGCCCGTGGATGTGCGTGTCATCCTCGCTCGACGAAAAATACGGCGGCACGGTATCCATGTGCGTGGAGAGCGTCACTACCGGCTCTCCGAACACTAGCAATACGTTATCGCGATCGGGCGCGGCGCTCATGCGCTCGAGATTGCCGTTGTGCCGAGACGCCAACCCCGACAAATGCCCAAACAGGTAATCCGCCACCGGTTTTTCGTGACCTGTGGTGGAATCCAGATCGATCAGCACGCGCGTCAGTGCGTAGTAGTCCATGTTTCCCAAGCCTTGGAGGAAATTTTTAAGGAGAGCAAAACGAAAGGAGGGTCTGCAAAGTTACACGCAGAATTCTGCCTCTCGATAGCGCTCCATCCGCGAAGCAATCTCCGCGCATGACAGTGGACCGGCCTTGGACCGGAACACCAACCGTGGCGACGTCAGCAGTCGCTCCAGTTTCGGCGGCGATCAGCAATGTTTCACTGACCTGACCCTTGGGCCGGACCCCTTTTGCCGAGCTCCCGATGCTGATCGGGAGAAACAAGCTCGGCTACTCATGGCCGCCGCACCTCTACCAAGGTTCTTCCAAAGTAGAGGAAAAGCCGAGAAGTGTCAACCAACCATCTCCGGCGCTACGCGCCACGCTATAACGTTTGTTCGTCTCGGCAGCAAAAAAAAACGCCGGGAGACTTTCGTCTCCCGGCGGAAGAAATGACGCGAATTTTGCGGTTAGAACGTAAGCCGCAGCGCCAATTGAATGATGCGCGGATCGTAGGTGGAGGTAATCTGGCCGAACAGCGAACTATTCGGATTTACTCCGCTACCGCTCCCTGAGTAGACCCCGTTGCCCAGGTTCGTCACACCGGGGTTGAGGAAGTTGGCGCGGTTGAAGATGTTGAAGAACTCCGCGCGAAATTCCAGCTTGGTCCGCTCGGTGATCGCGGTGGTCTTGGAAAAGGCCATGTCGAAATTGATGTAGCCGGGCCCACGCAGGAAGTTTCTTGGCAGGGTGCCATACGTCGCTAGGGCCGGATTCTGTACCACCTGATAGTTCGATGGCAGCATGGCTGGCCCCGGCGTACAAGGCGGGGTGGGATTTACGAAGTCCGGTTCCGGACATTGCGCATTGCTCAAGCTGTTCGGATTGAACCAGTAGTTGGCCGGGCCATATCCAAAATCCTGCACCGCGCGAGGATTCTGCTGTGCCAGCGAACCAACGATGTTCGCGTGCGTGTTATACGGATCGCCGGCGCCCGACGGTCCCTCGGCACCAGGGTAGTAGCGATCCCCAAGATTCGCAAACACGTCATAGGGCAGTCCTGTATGCCAAGTGAAGATGGGGAATAGGCTCCATCCCTGCGTCAGCCGCTTTGGTCCGGAAGCCCACATGTGGTCGAACGGCAGGTCCCACCCGCCGCTGAACGTGATGCGGTGACGGATATCCTGGTCGCTGGAAGAACGAAACAGGTTCGGATCAAGAGTTGGCACGCTGGAATTCCGTTGCCGGAATCCAGACACGTTGTCGATGCTGTGCGCAAAGGTGTAGGCGAATGTGAAGTACGTGCGGCCTAGCCATGGCGTGTCTGAGATCTGCCGCGTCAAACTCACCTGGAGGCTGTTGTAGTTGGCCTTCGTAACGTTTTTGAACTCCGGTAACCCTGCAAAGCTGCAAGTGGCATTCGGATCGGCACCGGAGGTGGTATACCCGATGGAATCCGTGCAAGTGGTATTGCCAGGGGTTAAGTTCAGAACACGGTCGGTGGTTCCCAAAGTAAAGGGGTTGATGTCAATCAAGGACGTCAGTCCGTGCGAGCTGCTGCCTATGTAGCTCACTTCCATTACGGTGTTATGCGCAATCTCCCGCTGCACGCTCAAGTTGTACTGATATGTGTACGGCGTCCGTAAGTGCGGGTCGACCACGTAGACCGAGCCTGCTGCGTTGATGGGTAGGAACCCGGCGTCCAGGAAGTTTAGGTTCGACGCAGGTGGCTTCGAGGGAAACGGATTCGGAACCCCGGCTGATCCGAACGGATCGGAAAAGAACGGAATTTCGGACGCCTGTCCCGGTCCAACGTTCGGGAAAATAGGAGCGGTGGACGAGAAGAACGGAGGCTGCCCGTTAAATTGCAAATTGTCCTCGCCTTTCAACACGTCATAGAAGACGCCGAATCCTCCGCGCACGCTGGTTTTTCCGTCGCCTTTAGGGTCCCACGCGAAACCGATACGCGGCGCCCAATCGTTTTTGTCCGGAAAGTTGGTGCCTACCGGAGCTCCCTTGTCACCAGGGAAAACCATACCCACCGGCGCTCCCGTAAATACCTGGGATTGCAGGCCCGGAATGATCGAGAAGGACCGTCCCTGCGTATCCAATTTAGGCTGGTTGTATTCGTAGCGAATGCCCAGGTTCAACGAGAAGTTTTTCTTTACGCGCCACTCATCTTGGAAGAACCCGGCAAACGCCTTGCTGCGAATGTTGGATGGTGCTGCCGGGTACTGAAACAGTTGACTGGGCGCTCCGAGCAAGAAGTCTGCCAAAGGATTCCCGGTTGCCGGGCCCTGGCCGTAGTCATAGGAATAGAAATCGAATTCTCCGTTGACGTAGTAGTCGTAGACTGTGTTGTTTTGGTACGCGGATAGACCGCCACCAAATTTGAAGTTATGCTTTCCACGGATCCAACTGATCGTGTCCAAAAACCCGAACGTATTATTCGCGAACGTCGTCGGTCCATTTTCGCTGAAACCGACCAGAAGTCCGGTGTCGAACCACATATTGACCGGCCCAGTCGGATTATCCGGCGTCACACCGAAACCCAAGTCCGAAGCGGTAGGCAGTTTTGCTCCCACATTGTCCTGCTCGTGGTACACGCGCTGCGTGTATGCTCGGAATTCGTTAACCACGTTCGAAGTGAAATTGTGATAGTAATTTCCGTTCAAAATGTAGTGATTAATCTGACCCAGGTTTGGAAATCCCGGAACCGTCGCGAAGTTAAACGGATCCAAGGTCGGATTCCGAAAGCCACCCATCGTCACTGACAACTTATCCTTATCCGAAAACAGAAAATCCAGCTTACCGGTTATCTCGTTGTTATTGTCTGTATGAGCGCCCTGATAGTTCGCGGCTCCACTCGGATTGGTGGGCAACCAACCGGCAGAAATATACTTCTGCGAAATGGAATTGAATTTCGTCGGGTCGATCATGCCGCACGCGGCTTTTGCCGGATTCGGTTGGAAATAGGCATTGTCCGCAAGGAACTGCACTACTCCGGGATCCGCGTTCGGGCAATTTCCCAAAACTCCGCCATTCGAGAAATCACCCTGCAACTGCGCCGGAGTGAAGACTTGGTTCTCTCCCGAAATCTGTTGCTGCGACAATCGCTGCCCCTGGTACCCAACGAAGAAGAAAAACTTATCCTTTCGAATCGGCCCGCCGAAGGTGCCGCCGTACTGATTTCTCTTCAGCACGTCCCTGGGCAAATCTTCTACTTTGTTAAAGAAGGTGTTCGCGTTGAAGGCGTCATTGCGTAGAAATTCAAACGCGCTGCCATGCCATTCGTTCGTACCCGATTTCGTCACCACGCTGATGATTCCACCGCCATTTCGCCCATATTCCGCGGAGTAGTCGCTCTCCATGATGCGAAATTCCGCGATGGTGTCCGGGTTCGGGTTATAGACCACACCGTTGTTCAACAGGTCATTGTTCATCGCTCCGTCGAGCAGGTAAGTCACCGAATCGCTGCGACCGCCCGCGATGCTGTAACTGCCGGCCGCGCCGGAATCCGGATTCGTTTCGGTAACTCCAGGCTGCAGCGCGGCGAGATCCAGCACGTTCCGTCCATTCAAAGGAGCGCGCTGGATGGTTTCACCCACCACGCTGGCACCGATCGTCTGATTTACGGTTTCGACGTTCGACGCCTGGCTGGTCACCTCCACCGATTCGGTGGTCTGCCCGATGGCCAGTTTGGCATCCAGGCGCAGCGATTGGCTGATCTGAAGCTTCTGGTGCTCGAACACCTCCTTGCGGAACCCCTGCGATTCGACGGTCACCTCGTACTCACCGATGGGCAGCGACAAAATTTGATAGAACCCGCTAGCATCCGCCGTCGTGGTTTGCGTTATTTTAGTTGCGGTGTTGGTCACCGTTACCTGCGCGCCCGGTATTGCGGACCCGCTCGGGTCCGTCACGTTCCCGATGATTCTTCCGGTCGCGTCTTGCGCGCGCAACGCTGTCCCGGCGAATACGTAAAGAATGAGGCCCAAGAATGCCAGCCACTTCGGCGCGTATAAAAATTTCACGGCGTACCCCCAGCTTAGTAAATTTTTATGATTCATAGGAATTCCTTCCCCGAAAGGAACGCCCGACAACACCCTACCTGGTCGCACCAGTAATAAATTGGCAATGATTCCCGTTTGACAGTCGCCACCTGCAACTGCCCAACAGATATCGAGGTTCAGTATTTGGGGCGTACCGCACCAACAGTCCAACTGATTCGTGGAGCTTGGGATTCTCCGCAACTCAGGGAAGAACGCCACTCATGCGTTCCCACACACCCAAAACCGCCTCTGTAGGCTACCAAGATTCTTAGCGATGACCTGCAAGGGTGTCAAGCGAGTTGGGAGATTTAGCTACAAGAAAAGTCAATGGGTTTCATCAGCAATATTTATGAAGAAAACGACGGGCCGTGCCAGCCTACAGGTCCAGCGGCGTCAACGGAACGTGTTGCGACGCCACCAGCAACTCTCCAGTAAATGCCGCTGCCGCCGGGCGCCTCCGTAGTGCTTCTTCAGCCGAAAGGCGCGCCAGATCAGGGTTGTTGTTTTCTTCCGAAATGTGCGCCAGCACCAGGTACCGCGCACGCGAATCAAAACCGTCCGGATCGCAGAGAAACTCACTGACCGCATGATTCGAGAGATGACCGGTGCGCGAAAGCACCCGCTGCTTGACCACCCAGGGGTACGGTCCGACCTTCAGCATGTCCAAATCGTGATTGGATTCCAGAATGAGGCAGTCCGTCTCGCGCAGATGCACCTTCACGAGCTCCGGCACGTATCCCAGGTCAGTGCAAATCGCCACCTTCGTACCATTGGTGCGAAACGTGAATCCGATGGGGTCAGCGGCGTCATGCGGAATCGCAAAAGCGTGAACGTCGATATCCCCAATCAGGAACCGCTGGCCCGCTTGGATAGTCTCTGCCCGTTGCAGCCTTTTCCGGAAGGTGTCCGGCAGAATGCGTTGCAGCGCACCCATGGTCGGCTCCGTTACATACAAAGGCGCTCTCCAGAGCCCCAGTACCTGCGGCAGGCCGTTGCAATGATCCGAATGTTCGTGGGTGATCAGGACGGCGTCGAGTTGCTGGAATTCCCTGCCCACGGCAGCCAATCGCGCCAGTGTTTCGCGTTTACCGAGGCCTGCATCAATAAGGATGCGGGTGCGTTCGGTTTCGAGCAGTGTTAAATTGCCCGAACTGCCGGACGCTAATATGGAAACGCGCAGGCCGATCGAATTTCTCCCGAAAATCGTGCCAAGACCAGGAAACTTTCAAGATAATGGCAGAGCGCGCACGGCCCGTCAACGATTTCGACCCCATACCTGTTGATTTTCCGATGGGAGAGCGGCGCGGCCAGGTTATTGCGCTGGCGGGAGCGCAACGTTGGAATTCGACATTCCCAATTGCGCCATCATCGCTTCCTGCGCCTGCCGCACTTCCCAATAAGCCTTGAGGAATTCCGTGTTCAGTGTCCGCGCCCTGAAAAACTTCTGGCTGAAGGCGTTCGAGTCCGCGCGCTTTTCAAAGTTCAAATTATTGCTTTGCCAGACGTACACGCCCTGTTTCGCCAGCGCGAACTGATAAAGATCCAGCGAAGCCTGCAGCCACGCGTGTTCCTTGTCTGAAATTACTTTGCAGACTGCCAACGTTTTCGGCAGCGCCGCGTCAAAACCGCCCAGGAATTTCCGCTTTTCCTCGTCGCTGGCGTCCACGCTCGCTACATAATCCTTCATCTTGGAAAATACCGGCCGCCAGTCCGTATATTTATCCGCCACGGTCAGCCGCGCGTGCAACTGATCGATCACTTGTTGAATGGTCGCGGCGTCACGGAAAGATTCGGGAGTGTACAGCGGCTTGGCGGTTTCATCGAGCGCGGAAATTTCCGCCACATACTGCTGATTTCGCGTGACGATATCTTGCATCAGGGAGCGATTTGCCGCGTCCCATTTCGTGGGAGCAACTGGCGGTGCGTTTGTGGCGTTCGGGCTCTTGATCACGTCGCTGTAACGCCGCACCTTGACCGGATCGATTCCTTTGATGCGCGGCCGCGCCGGAAGCGCCAGAGTCAACACCGTCAGCAGCGAGGACACGGTCAAAATGACCAATGCCTGCATGGGACCGCGGAGTTTCGTACCGCGGATCTTGCCATAAGCAAAAACCAGGATGGCCGCCAAAAGAACCGCACCTACGCAGCGGCTCAGAAAATAGCCGGAATTCTCCAAACTTAGCGGGCCGTCCCTGCGCTCAGCCGCAAAGTAATTCAGTACGCCGAACAGCAAGCCCGACGACACTATAGAAACCGCTATCAGCAGATTGTGCGCTGGGGAAGTCGTCTGTTCTAAAGTGCCGCGAGCCCCGGAACTGGCAGCGCCAACGGCACTCGCCCCACACCAGGGACAGTCCGTGAAGCCATCGGGAATGACTTTCGAGCACGCCTTACATTTCATGAGTATTCGGAGCCCGATTCACGCTTGGCATCGCTCTGTTAGCAAGCGAGTCGCGCGCGGTCTACGCTGAAGCCGCCATTAATCGGCCCAAGCACCGTGGCGGCAATCCGCTCGGGTTGGAAAAATTCCTGCGCCAGCGCCTGAACTTCTTGATGCGTAACCGCTTCGATGGACGCCAGAATTTCGTCGAGCGACGAAAAGCGGTGAAAATAAAGTTCCTGCCGCGCCAGGTTCGACATCCGGGAACTCGTCGACTCCAACGACAACATCAGCGATCCCTTCAAGTGATTCTTCGCCCGAAGCAGTTCTTCTTCCGAAACCGGCGATTCCTTCATGGACCGGAACTCCGCGATGGTCATGTCCAGAACCTGACCAATCGTCTCTTTCGCCGTTCCCGCATACACGCTGAGCATGCCTGTGTCGGAGTAAGGCGTGAGCTCGCTGAACACCGCATAGGCCAAACCCTGCTTCTCGCGAATATTCTGAAACAGCCGCGACGACATGCCGCCGCCCAACAGATTATTCAGCACCGCCACGCCAAACCGCCGCTCGTGTGCGATCGGCAACGACGGCACGCCCACGCATAGATGCACCTGCTCCAGGTCGCGTTTGCTTTCCAATTGAATGGGCGCCGCCGTAGAAGGAACCGGATCGTCCTCGCGCGCGTTCCGTGCCTCTAAGTGTCCAAATTCTTTTTCGACCAGCGTCAGCACTTGCTCATGCGTGATGTGCCCCGCCGCCGTAACTACGATGTGGTCCGGAGCAAACCAGTTCTTGAAGCGGCTCCGCAGCGAGTCGCCATCGAACTTTCGCACCGTGTCGGGAGTGCCGAGAATCGGACGTCCCAGCGAATGGTCGGGCCAGAATCCCCGCGTGAACAAGTCGTGCAGCAGGTATTCCGGGTTGTCCAGGTCCATCTTGATTTCTTCGAGGACCACTTGGCGTTCTTTCTTCACGTCGTCGGAGTCCAGCCGCGGCCGCAGCACCAAATCGGCGAGCACATCGAAGGCGATCGGCAAATGCTCGTCGAGCACTTTGGCGTTGAAACAAATCTGCTCTTTGGAAGTAAACGCGTCCAGCATCCCGCCGACCGAATCCATCTCTCGCGCGATGTGTTCGGCGGAGCGGCGCTCCGTGCCCTTGAACACCATGTGTTCCAGGAAATGCGCCAAGCCATTTTCTTCGGGGATTTCGCGACGAGAGCCGTTGCGCACCCAAATGCCAACGGAAACCGAGCGGACATGTTCCATGGTCTCGGTGATAACGACCAAGCCGTTCGGCAAAACGTGTCGATGAATATCGCGCGCGTTAGAGACCATACGCTATTCTGACACAGGGCCGGAGGTGTGGCGAGAGGCAGTCTGAACGGTCCCCTACAATCGGCAAGGATTTTATTATCAGGTATTTACCTTAAACTGCAGGGGAAAACGAACACCCATCGCCCCATCTCAAATTCGGGCTAGCACCTATGTGCGGCTCGATGATGAGAGAATAATCAGGGGCCGAGGCCCACACGTGATGGAGTTGTTGGGCAAAAACAAACTGGAATTGCGCGCGTTCTGCCAATCCCTGGGTGAACCGGCGTATCGCGGCGCTCAGCTCTATCACGCCCTGTATGCCGAACGAAACCTCGTCGTCGGCGCGATGACCAATCTGCCCGTTGCGCTGCGATCCAAGCTTGCCGAAAGCGCGAAAATCAGTTTGCCCACGGTGAAGCACAAATACTCCTCCGCGGACGGCTCCGTGCGTTATCTGTTTGGCCTGCCCGCGCCGGAAGAACAACCGCGCATGCAAGTGGCAGCAGTCGAAGCCGTCTTCATGCCGAGCGAGGGTCGTCAGACCATTTGCATCTCCACGCAAGCGGGTTGCGCGGTGGATTGCCAATTTTGCCTGACTGCGAAATTGGGGTTGATCCGGAATCTCACGCCGGGAGAAATCCTTGCGCAAGTTTTGCTTCCGCTGATCGAGATGAGCCGCACTCCTGAAAGCCGGGGCGCCGATGCGGCTGGCGGGAACTCCCTCGCGGGGCGCACCAACGTCGTGCTTATGGGTCAAGGGGAACCGCTCCTCAATTTCGAAAATACTTTTGCGGCGCTGCGCATTCTTCTGGATCCCGAGGGGGTGGCGCTTTCGCCCAAGCATGTCACCCTTTCGACCAGCGGCATTGTTCCGGGAATCGATCGCATGGCGCAGGAACCGGTTCGCCCCAAGCTGGCTATTTCCCTGAACGCTTCGAATGATGAGCAGCGCGACCAGCTTATGCCCATCAACAAAAAATATCCTCTAAAAGAATTGCTTGCGGCCTGCCGTCGGTACCCGCTGCGAAATTGGGAGCACATCACGTTTGAATATGTCATGTTGGGCGGAGTGAATGATTCTGTCGACGATGCACGCCGGGTGATGAAAATGCTGGCGCCGCTCAAGCGCGTCAAAGTCAACCTGATCCCGTGGAATCCCGGCGAATTGCCCTTCCAGGAATCTCAGGAAGACCGCATCGAAGAATTCCGGCGTATCCTGACGGATCGCGACGTGGCGGCCTTCGTGCGCTACTCCCGTGGCCGCGATGTGATGGCCGCCTGTGGCCAGTTGGCGTTGCAGGAAATCCAGTCGTCGCCTTTGCCGCAGTTACGCTGAGCGTTCATTTAGATTTACGTGCCTAATGGAGGGCTGCGTCGGAGTGTCGCGAGCAGCCGTGCTAGACTACAAAAATCGCATGACTCAACCGCCCCAAATCGACCCTCGCGTGCGCAGTTCTGTGGAATCGGCAATTGCCACAATGGAATTGCTGCGTGCCGATGCGTCGCTGCTCTCGACAATCTCCAGGGTCGTGCAGTCGATGATTCAGGCATTCCGCCAACACAACAAAGTCCTGCTCTTTGGGAATGGTGGTAGCGCCACGGACGCGCAACACATCGCGGCGGAATTCGTCGGCCGCTTCGCGTTCGACCGGCCTGCGCTCCCGGCTATTTCGCTCACCGACAGCCATTCTTCGCTCACGGCGATTTCCAATGATCATGGCTTCGAGCAGGTATTTTCGCGGCAAATCGAAGCGCTCGCTCAGCCCGGTGACGTTGCTATCGCCATCTCCACCAGCGGCAATTCGCCGAACATCCTTCACGCGGTTGCTACCGCGAATCAGGCCAAGCTTCTCACTGTGGGCTTAACGGGCCGTTCGGGCGGCAAGCTCCGCTCCGTAGCGCAGGAATGTATTTGCGTGCCTTCGGACGAAACGCCGCGCATTCAGGAATGCCATACCCTGGTGGGCCATATTATTTCGGAAATTGTCGAGCAGGAACTTTTCGGCCGGACAAACAGCGCTTCGCAATCCTGATATTGCGGCGGCTCTCTGTTTTACTTCGCGTGAACCCCAATCACAGAAAGCATGCGGCCAGACAATACGCCTTCTTTGCGGTAGCTGAAAAAGAGATCGGTACGGCAAGCGGTGCAGAGTTCGCTGGTAAAAATATTCTTGTCGCGTAGCCCGGCGGACAAAAGCTGCGAGCGATTCGCCTTCCACAAATCTAGGTGGACGTTCTTCGGCGGCGGTTGGTGCCCGGGCGGCTTCATGTTCAGCCATTGCAGAGGATTCGGTTCGTCGCCGGTACGCGCTTCGTCGAAGTATCCGTCGGCGTCGCCAAATTGCGCCGTAAATTTCGTGACCAGTTCCGGTCCCACCTCGTAACAGCAAGGCCCAATCGAAGGACCAATCGCAGCGAGCAAATCCGCGGGCTTGCAGCCAAATTCCATTTCCATCCGGCCCACGGTTTTATGTGCGATTCGCGCAAGGGTGCCGCGCCAACCCGCATGAATGGCGGCCACGGCGCGTTTTTTAGGGTCCACCAACAAAATCGGCACGCAGTCCGCGGTTTGCGCGCCCAGCAATAACCCCGCTTGCTTTGTCGTGGAAGCATCGCCCTTGCACGGCCGGTCGGGTTTACTGGTAAACGGGCGAATCAAGTCAGAGTGAAACTGTTTTAGCGCGATTAGCTCAAAATCATTCGCGGCCACCACCGATTGGAATCTGCGGCGATTCTCCGCAACATTTTCCTTCGTGTCCCAATCCGTGAAACTCAGATTGAGTACGGTTTGGCCGTCCAGCGCGCTTTTGCCGCCAACCCGCGTGCTGAATCCGTGCGCTAGCCAGCGAAGCTTTGTGAACGCGTCAAGCTGCAGAACGTTCAGGCCTTCCGCTTTGCGGAGCTTCCATGGAGCGGAGATTACCCCCCGCTGCTCGTAAGTTCCCCGTGGTTGGCGACTCCTGCTCTTCTTCAGTGATGTTTTTTTGCTGGTCACAATCGAACCAGTATAATCGCATCAGCGGATCATTCAGAAATGGCCGGGCACCGGCAGCTAAGCGCTGCCCCTGAAGGTGAATCATGATTGTCGGCATGGGCATTGACATCGCGGAAGTAAAACGCATCGCTTCGGTGATTGAATCGCAAAGAGAGCGCTTCCTGCGACGCGTGTATACCCTCGATGAAGTAGCCTATTGCGAGCAATTCAAGAACCGCTTCGAACGGTATGCCGGCCGATTCGCCGTGAAAGAAGCCGCCATGAAAGCCCTCGGCACCGGCTGGAGTCGCGGGGTGCGCTGGGTGGACCTGGAAGTTGTTCGCCAACGCGGGGGCCGTCCGACGTTGGCGCTAAAAGGCGAAGCCCGAAAAATCGCGGACGCCCTCGGGGTAAAAAATATCGCGGTCAGCATCACGCACACGGCCGAACAGGCCATAGCCCAAGTGATTTTTGAGAATTAGTTCACTTCACCAGTAGGAAGGGCCCCAGTGCGAGCGCGTCTACGCCAGCGCAATAAAAGCTGCGCACGGCACCACGCGGATCCGTTACCAGTGGCTCACCGAACAAATTGAAGGATGTGTTGACCAAGATTGGCGCGGGCGCGGATTCTCCTAATTTGTGCAGCAGCTTCCAATACAGCGGATTGTCCGATTTTTCGACGGTATGCACACGCACTGCGTTGCCATGAAACGCGTAGCGTTCCAACCCGGCCACCGGCCGTTTCAGCGTGCCCAGCGAAGCCATGAACCGGCAATTGGGCGAAGCATCAAAATATTCCGCAGCGCGCTCGGCTGGCACGGAAAGCGCGAAGGGATGAAAGCCTTCTCGGTGCTTGATGAACTGGTTCACGTTTTCAACCATGTATTCCGAAAATGGGGAGGCCAGCAAACTGCGATTGCCCAGCGCGCGATGTCCGAATTCCGATCGCCCTTGGCACCACGCCACAATCTTGTCTCGCAGCAACAGGCCCGCGGTTTCTTCCACCGTCTGTTCTTCGCCGGACAAGTAGCGATACGTAATCTTGCAATTGTCCAGCACCGCTTTGATTTCTTGTGAACTGGCCTGCATGCCCAGCGCCAGTGTCGCCAGCGGCGCTCGCCCGGAATGTCCTTTAGTTTTTTTGCGCGACAAGTACGCCGCGCCCAGCGCCGTGCCGGCATTTCCGGAAACGGGCTGCACGTAAACATGATTGAACCCGCTGCGCGTTTCGAGCGCGCGAATCAGAAACACGTTCAGAAACACGCCACCCGCCACGCATAGCGAATGCGTTCCGGTCTGCTTCTGGAAGTTCGCCACGAGCTGCAGAACCAATTCTTCGAGATAATCCTGTGCGCTTCGCGCCAGATTCGCGCGCACTTCCGGACTCGGCGAGTTGCCGCGCGAGGAAAGCCCCAGTTCGCGATAAAACTGTGGCGCAAACACTCCACGGTGATCGGGGCCGGGTTCGAAATAGCGGCGATTCAACGCCGGGAGGCCGGTGGATTTCCAGTTGAACAATTTGCGGAAGACCGGCAGATATTCCGGCTCGCCGTCTTTGCTCATCCATTGAATCTTGTGTTCGTCGTGGTGCGGCCGCAAACCCGCCAACTCCGTCACCCGGGAATAAAACCAGCCAAACGAATCCGGAAATTTCAACGAATGCAACGGACGAATTTCGTCTCCATCACCCAACAAAATCATGCCCGCCAGCGAACCCGCACCTTCATCGAGGGAAAGAATCAGCGAGCGGTCGTACCCGGAGGTGTAATACGCGCTGGCCGCATGGCAGAGATGATGATCGAAGTGGGCAGGCCGTGGTCCCCCGCGCAGCAAATCGAACAACTGCTGCTGCAGGGCCGAGCGCACTGGCCTGCGCTTGCCTCCCTTAGACGAGGCAGTTCGCTCGGACAGCGCAATCGCGCGGCAGTCTGAAATTTTCAAATTGTTTTCGTGCAGGCAACGTTCCAGCGCCAAGCGCGGGATGTCGGGAGATTCCTGGCGGCTCAGCTTGTCTTCTTCAATCGCAAAAAGTACGGAATGGTCGTCGATCAACGCGACGGCCGAGCTTCGTCCCAAAGTGGAGATGCCGAGTATGTGCATGAGCGTGCTTAAACCGGTCCTCCTGCATCGATGGCCACCGTTTCCAGGCGCTCGCCGATCAAATGCTTGCCGCCGGTGTGCGCGACGGTGACGTTCATCCACTGATTATGTGGCAAGACTTCCGGGATCATCACGGAAATATAGTTCGCTGATAGCGCAGGAGTCAGTAACGGATCGTCATTGCTGTTCCGCCGCAGCGTCAGAACGCGGAGCGGACGCCCCGCCTGCGTCCGACGAAACTCTTCTGCTTTGCGTTCTCCTAAAGCCCGTAGCTCCCGTGCCCTGCGCTTGATAGTCTCCGGAGCAACGTGCCCAGGCATCGCGGCGGCGCGCGTTCCCGGCCGCAACGAGTACGAGAAAACGTGCAAATAGGTGAAGGACCGCTTTTCGATGAACTGCACCGTGGCTGCGTGGTCCTCGTCAGTCTCTCCCGGGAAACCCGTAATCAGATCCGCCCCAATAGCGGCATGCGGCAACCGTTCGCGAATCAATTCCACGCGCCGGGCATAGTGCTCTGCGCGATACCAGCGGTGCATCGCCGCAAGAATACGATTGCTGGCCGATTGCAGCGGCATGTGGAAGTGCGGCGCAATGCGATCGGTGGCAGCAAACAATTCAATCAAGTCCTGGGTCACGTCCAGCGGTTCAATGGAACTGATGCGCAGCCGCTCGACGCTGGTTTCACCCAGTATGCGCGGCAACAAATCCAGAAATTCCACGCGGGGCGAAAGATCGCGGCCGTAGGTCCCCAGATTGATGCCGCTCAGCACAATTTCCCGAAAGCCGTTGTCGGCCAGCCGTTGAATTTCGGCAAGCACCGTCGCTACGGGTAAGCTGCGTGAGCGCCCGCGCACGAACGGAATCACGCAAAACGAGCATCGCGAATTGCAGCCATCCTGAATTTTCAACGTGGGCCGGGTGTGATTCCCTTCTCCGCCGAGAACGGGGGCCACCAGCACATCCGAAACCGCAAAAATGTCGCCGCTTAAAATGGGGGCGGAATGATAGGGCGCCGATTCTTCGCGCATCGCGATCGAGGGCGCACCGGAAATGGTTTGAAGCAGCGCCGGTATTTCTGGCTTGTGCGAATTTCCCACAACGTGCGCCACACCCGGCAGGCTGGCAAGCTCCTCCGGAGCGCGTTGCGCATAGCACCCCGTCACAATGATTCGCGTGGAAGGATTGGCCGCATGAATCTTACGGATGGCCTCGCGTGCCTGCGCGTCGGCTGCGGCGGTCACCGTGCATGTATTGAGCACGACAAAGTCCGCAGCAGCTGGTTCTGCAGCCGCTGCGCAGCCCTGTTCGCGCAATTTTCGTTCGATGGCCGCGCCATCTGCTTGCGTCGCGCGGCAGCCAAATTGTTCGATATAGAAAGTCGCCATCGCTAGCCGAATCGCCAAATGTGAATTTCTATTTAACCACACTGTTTCCAGCGAACGCAGGCTTTACCCTGATAAGCTCGACCCTATACAATTTCTTCAAGCAACATGGCACATACACGACGGACACCCACCGCGCTGGTCGATCCGAAAGTCTCTGTGGTCATTCCGGTTTACAACGAAAAGGACACGATTTTCGAGATCCTGCGGCGCGTGCTGGACAT
Organism: Candidatus Acidiferrales bacterium; assembly: GCA_963759275.1. Classification (GTDB taxonomy): domain Bacteria; phylum Acidobacteriota; class Terriglobia; order Acidiferrales; family UBA7541; genus Acidiferrum. The sequence continues at coordinate 94,545 of CAVWYZ010000015.1, forward strand.
CGACATTCGCAAGGAAGTCGTGGTTGTGGATGACTACTCCAAAGATGGCACACGAGAGATACTGCAGAACATGGCCAACCTTCAGGCAAACGGCCAAATGGAAGCGCCCGCGCTCGACGGCGGCGATCCGGTCCACCTCAAAGACATCCGCTTCTTTTTCCAGCACGTGAACCAGGGGAAGGGTGCCGCGCTGCGCCGCGGTTTTTCTTTGGCCGCGGGGGACATCGTGCTGGTACAGGACGCCGACCTCGAATACGATCCGCGGGACTATCCCAAACTCTTGGAACCTATTCTCGATGGCCGCGCCGATGTGGTCTTTGGCTCGCGCTTTCTGGGCGGGCCGCAGCGTGTCCATTATTTCCGCCATTACGTCGCCAACAAGTTTCTGACGCTGCTCTCCGATATTTTCACGAATCTGAAGATTTCCGATATGGAGACCTGCTATAAGGTCTTTCGACGCGAGGTCCTGACGGGTATTCACATCAAGTCCAACCGTTTTGGTTTTGAGCCGGAAATCACCGCAAAAGTCTCCAAGGGCGACTGGCGTATCTACGAAGTGCCGATCAGCTACGCGGGCCGCACCTACGAAGAAGGCAAGAAGATTACATGGAAAGACGGCGTCACCGCGCTGTGGTGCATCATTCGCTATCAGATCGGGGATTGAGCCGGAGATTGCGCGGGAGATTGATTCCGAGATTGGCGAACCGCGAAGAAGCCGCTCGCTGGTTAGCCTTGCGAAGCCAACCGCCGCTGGAAGGTAAGCAGGATCAAGTCTGCCCGGCGGCGCACACCGAATTTATTCAGCAGATTCGACACGTGGAATTTCACCGTGCGTTCGGCGATGTTCAGTTTGCTGGCAATTTCTTTGTTCGACAGATTCTCGAGCAGAGAATCGAGAACTTCCTGCTCGCGCCGGCTCAAGTTGGTCACCGCGTCGGTCTTCAGCCGGCGACCCTGGCTGCTCAAAATCGAATCGACGAAGCCGGAAAGCACCGAACGGGGCACCCAGAACCCGCCGTTGGAAACCAGTGGCAGAGCGCGGGAAAGCTGGTCGCGCGCTTCGGCGTAACTCAAAATGCCTTTCACGCCGAGGCGCAACAGCGAAAACGAAGTGGCATCGCTGACCTGATCTCCTACCACTATCAGCCGTGCCTCCGGATAGCGCTCCAAGATGTTGGTGAGTAGCGCTCCCGTAGCCTGCCGGGCCGCGTGCGCATCTATTACATAGACCTGCGCCTTGGGCGGTTCCAGGCTGCGCAAATCCGGCGCCAGCGTGGATTCCAGCTGTTTGGGAATCACTTTGAAATGCGAGGCCTTGGCCAGCAGGCGTTCGAATTCGCTCAGCACCAGAGGGTGCGGAGAAAGCAGACAAACTGTAAGTTTCGCTGACATGCGTTTCGTCGTGGTCGCCGTACTTGCTGTAGTCACTGTACTCACTGTTCTCGAGGGTAGTAAAAGCCGAGCCAAGGGGCAAGGACCTTGGGCACCGATGTTCACGAGTTGTTACTGACGGATACGACTTGTTTTCAGGGGCTTGGCGGCCCATTTAGAGGCGGACAGGCCCATTCAGGACGCGATTTCGCTCGGCTAATGGATTCGATTCGCTAAGCAAAGCCACGTAAAATAAGGTAGATATAGCTGCGCTGCGCAATCTGCCCTTTTTAGGGACTGGAGCGCGAGCGGCACGAGGTTCAACGCGGAATGAAGGATCTTCGAGAATCCGAAAAGGCTCTTCGCGAGCTGCTTGCCCAGCGCATCCTGGTACTGGACGGCGCGATGGGTACTATGCTGCAGCAACGCAACCTTTCCGCCGCTGATTTTGGTGGAGCCGCGCTCGAAGGTTGCAACGAAAACCTGGTGCGCACCCGGCCCGATGTGGTTCTCGATATTCACCGGAAATATTTTGAGGCCGGCGCGGACATCGTCGAAACCAACAGCTTCGGCGGCACGCCGTTGGTTCTGGCGGAATACGGACTACAGGCGGATGCGCACGAGTTGAACCGCCGCGCTGCGGAACTCGCTCGCCAGGCCGCCGATGAATTTTCTTCGACGGCGAAGCCGCGGTTTGTTGCCGGCTCGATGGGACCGACCACGAAAGCGATCACCGTAACGGGTGGAGTTACGTTCGACGGCCTGCTGGATTCCTATTACGTGCAGGCGAAGGGTTTGGTCGAAGGCGGCGCTGACCTGTTGCTGGTGGAGACGTGTCAGGACACGCGCAACATCAAGGCCGCGCTTCTGGCCGTACAGAAGCTTGCGCGAGAAGTCGGCTCGGCCATTCCGTATGTTGTGTCCGTAACGATCGAGCCGATGGGGTCGATGCTCGCCGGACAAACGGTCGAAGCCATGTGGGCATCGCTGCGCCACACGCACCCAATCGCCTTCGGCATGAATTGCGCCACCGGACCGGAGTTCATGACCGATCATATCCGCACGTTGAGCACGTTTACGGGCGAATTTGTATCGTGCTATCCGAATGCCGGACTGCCCGACGAAGAAGGCAAATACCTGGAAACGCCCACAACGCTGGCCGCGCAACTGGAGAAATTCGTCAAACAGGGCTGGCTGAATCTTGTGGGTGGCTGTTGCGGCACCACGGAAAAGCATATCCGGGCGATCGCGCAGATGGTCGACGGCAAGAAGCCCCGGGTTCGGCCTGCGGAGCCACATCGCGCGATTTACTCCGGAATTGAAACCATCGAAGCGGATGATCAGACGCGCCCTCTACTTGTCGGTGAGCGAACCAACGTAATTGGCTCGCGCTTGTTCAAGAATTTGGTCGCCGACGAAAAATGGGAAGAAGCCACCGAAATCGCGCGGCGCCAGGTTAAAGGCGGCGCGCACATCGTCGATGTGTGCCTGCAAAGCACCGAGCGCGACGAGAAAAAAGATATTCCGGTCTTCTACGACAAGCTGATCCGCAAAATCAAAGTTCCGGTCATGGTTGACACCACGGATCCTTCGGCCGTGCAGCTTGCTCTCACTTACTGCCAGGGTAAAGCCATCATTAATTCCATCAACCTGGAAGATGGCGAAGAAAAGTTTGAACGTGTCGTGCCGATTGCTCATGATTACGGCGCTGCCGTCGTTGTCGGCTGCATCGACGAAGATCCCGTACAGGCGCAAGCCTTCACCCGCGAACGTAAACTAGCCATTGCTCAGCGTTCCTACGAACTGCTGACGAAAAAGTATGGCATTGCGCCCGAAGACATTGTTTTCGATCCGTTGGTGTTTCCCTGCGCCACGGGCGACGAAAATTACATCGGCGGCGCGGTGGAGACCATGGAAGGTATCCGCCTGATTAAGCAGGCGCTTCCGGATACGCGAACGATTCTGGGCATTTCCAATGTGTCCTTCGGCTTGCCGGCCGGCGCGCGCGAAGTGGTCAACTCGGTTTTCCTGTATTACTGCACCAAAGCAGGACTTGATCTGGCCATCGTGAATACGGAAAAGCTGGAGCGCTTCGCTTCCATTCCAGAACATGAACGCCGCCTGGCGGAGGATCTGCTATTCCAGCACGCGCCGAAGGAAGTGCCCGCGGGCCAACCACAATCGGAATTGTTGCGCAATCTTCCTGCCGACTGGCGCCAGCAGACCAAAGAGCAGAAAGCCGCGGTCAATCAATTTCACATTGCAGCCATCGCCGAGCATTTTCGTACCGCGGTAAAAAAAGAAAAAGTCAAAAAAGAAGACCAGCCGCTCGATCAGCGCCTTTCGAACTACATCATCGAGGGCACACGCGATGGTTTAGTCGAAGATCTGGAGCAAAAGCGCGCCGAAGGCACCGCGCCGCTGGACATTATTAATGGCCCGCTGATGCAAGGCATGGCCGAAGTGGGCCGGCTGTTCAACGCCAATGAGTTAATCGTTGCGGAAGTGCTGCAATCCGCCGAAGCGATGAAGGCCGCTGTGAGCCATTTGGAACAGTTCATGGAAAAGGCCGACACCGCCAAGCGTGGCAAAGTGATTCTTGCCACGGTGAAGGGCGACGTCCATGACATCGGCAAGAATCTCGTCGAAATCATCTTAAAGAACAACGGATTCGACGTGGTGAATCTCGGGATCAAGGTTCCCCCCGAAGATCTGATCAAAGCGTTTCAATCGCACCGGCCGGACGCGATCGGCCTATCCGGACTGCTGGTGAAAAGCGCGCAACAGATGGTGATCACCGCCAACGATCTGAAGGACGCGGGTATCGGGGTGCCGCTGCTGGTCGGCGGAGCCGCGCTCAGCGCGAAATTCACCGAGCAGAAAATCGCTCCCAGTTATAGCGGCGCGGTTTGCTACGCCAAAGATGCCATGACGGGCCTGCGCCTGATGAATGAACTCATGGACCCGGCGGCGCGCGAACGCGTGCTGGCGCAACACGTAAGTTCCGGCAACGGCGTAAGCGTGAGCACTACGGTGAAACTCGTGGAGAAACCGGCCGTCGCTCGCTCTCCCAAGGTGCGCGCGGATTTGCCGATTCCGGCGGTCGCTTCGCTCGATCGCAAAGTCCGCCTGGTGCCCGATCTCCGCGAAGTCTGGAGTTACATCAACCCATTCATGCTGTATGGCCGCCACATGGGCTATCGCGGCGACTTCGAAAAGCATTTGGCGGCTCGCGAAGCGAAAGCGGTCGAACTTTTCAACGAAATGGAAGAAGTGAAGAACGAAGCGGCCACTTTTATGAAGGTGCGCGCCGTTTGGCAGTTCTTCGAAACCGAACCGGATGGCGACGCGGTGCACCTGTTTGCTCCCGGCAGTAAAGAACCGCTGCACACTTGGCGATTCAAGCGCCAAAAAACCGGCGATCAATTGTGCCTGGCCGATTACGTTCTGCCGCCGCAAAATGGCAAGCGCGATCACATTGCGGTTTTCGTTGTCACCGCCGGCGAAGGTATTCGCGAACGCGCCGAAAAAGCCAAACATGACGGTTACTACTTTAAATCGCACGGCCTGCAGGCGCTAGCCATCGAATCCGCGGAAGCCTGCGCGGAGTGGCTGCATCGCCGCATTCGCGAAGATTGGGGTTTCCCCGATCCGCCCGAGATGACCATGGCGCAGCGTTTCACTTCCCGTTATCGCGGCAAGCGCTACAGCTTTGGCTATCCCGCATGTCCGGACCTGGAAGACCAAGCCGGACTCTGGAGATTACTGCGTCCGGAAGAAATCGGCGTGCAATTGACCGAAGGCTTCATGATGGACCCGGAAGCCAGCGTCAGCGCACTGGCATTTCAGCACCCGGATTGCACTTATTTCAGCGTCGCTGATGCCGAAAACGCTGCCTAATCGGCCACAATTAGGCGCATTTCACGACCCTTCATTACGTTTCCGCTCGCACGCAAGTGCTAAGCTCGTTTCTGATGATGCTGCGTTGCGGGAACCTTCTGCGCCACTTTCGGGAAGTTCTTAGAGAGGTAACCGCGAAGTTCTGCCTAAGTCCTGGTTACGCGGGACCCGCCGTGCGCGTCTAAGAAGCTAGCGCTTACCGGTCAGAAATCGAATGGAGAGGTGCCAAGTGAACCGCAGGATCCAACTGATCGCTGTTCTCGGTCTATTCGGAATGCTGAGCGTCACCGCCGCTCGCGCCCAGGACGAACCGTCCGCTCCGCCGCCCCAGCAGGGCGAAGGCAGGATGCATGGCGGCCAGGAAGGGGCCAGACCGCTCGTCGGCAAAATTACCGCTGTGCATGACGGCTCGATTGACATCACGAATCCTGACGGTCAGGACGTCACCGTTAAACTCACGCCACAAACCGAATTCCGCAAAGACCGTCAGCCCGCGAAAGTTTCCGACTTCAAAGTGGGAGACGTGGTGATGGTGCGCGGCGCAGAGAATGCCGACCACTCCGTGACCGCCACGATGATCGGCGGGCGCACCGGCGGGGCCATGGGTGGTGGTGGTGGCCGTGGCGGCATGATGGCCATGGGCACATTGGGCAAGGATTACGTCGCGGGCGAAGTGAAGTCCATCGATGCGCCGAAACTCACCGTGGTGCGCACCGATAATGTCACGCAAGTTCTGGAACTGAATGAAGACACTTCTCTTCGCCGCGGCAGAGAAAGCATTACCATGGCCGATATCAAGGTGGGCGACCACGTGATGGCACGAGGCGCGGTGCAAAACGATGTGTTTGTGCCCAAGGGCGTGATGGTCATGAGCCCCGAACAATGGCAACGCATGCAGCAAATGATGTCGCAAGGAAATTCGGCGCATCCGGGTGGTTCGGATGCCCCGGGGCCGAAGCCTCAGGAGTAAAGCGGCGTTGAAACGCTTTCTGCGCGGATTACTTGTGTTGTTGTGCGTCGCGCTAATCTGCGCGGTGCCGCTGGCATGTTTGGGATTCGCGCAGGAAGCGCCAGCCCCACCACCCACAACTTTCCGGGTTTCCGGTACCGTGAAAAGCGGAAAGACAGCATTGCCGGGAGTGACCGTCACTGCCGCCAGCACTTTGACCGGCAAGAAATTCACTGTAGCCACGGCGGTGGACGGTTCCTTCGTGTTCAAAGCGCTGCCGCGTGGCCGCTACGTCATCAAAGTCGAGTTCATGGGCTTCGCCCCGCTCACCCAGGAAGTAACGGTTAATCCCGAAAATCCCACGGGCAAAGTGGAAGCGGAACTCGTCTTGGCTTCGCGTCAGCAGGAACAAGAACAGGCCAATCGCGCGAATGCCACAGCCGCTGTGGGTCGCGGCTTTCAAAGCCTCGCGGTCGATAACGCCCTCGCTGGATTCGGCGGCGATACTGCAAACGGTAAAGGAAATGGGGGCGTCAGCTCGAACGATCTTTCCAGCCTGCCCATGAGTGGCGCCGGCGCCGATCTCTCCACGGAATCCGTGAACATCGCGGGAGCGCAAGGGCGCAGCCAGGATTTTGGCAACGGCAGCGAGGAGGATCTTCAGCAGCGGATTCAGGAATTTCGCGAACGCGCGCAACGTGAAGGCTATACCGCGTTCGGTGGTCCTCCGGCGGGAGCTGGAGGTGGTCCCGGTGGTGGCCCGGGCGGCGGCCCCGGGGGAGGCGGGCCCATCGTGATGGGCCGGTTCGGTCGCAACTTCAATATCAATCAACCGCACGGCTTTCTGTATCTGCAAGACGACAATGCCGGGCTCGACGCGCAGCCGTATTCGCTCTCCGGCCAACAATCACAGAAAGCCAGCTATAACCAGCTACGATTTGGCGCGTTTGTCGGGGGTCCGCTGAAAATTCCTGGCCTGTTCGACTGGAGCAAAAATACCTTCTTTGCCGCGGGATGGAATGGCACGCGTGGTAGCTCTCCCTACGATGCATTCAGCACCGTTCCCACGCAGGCGGAGCGAACTGGAAATTTCTCCGGCCTCACGGATGCCCAGGGAAATCCCATCATGATTTTTAATCCTGCCACCAGCGCTCCGTTTCCCGGAAACATCATCGACCCAAGTGAATTCAGCTCGGCGGCCGTGGCTCTTCTGAACTACATGCCGCTTCCGAATCTGCCCGGCTCCACGCAGAACTTTCATTACATCACCTCCGACGAAAGCGACACGGACAGCCTAAGTCTTCGAGTGATTCACAATTTTGCCGGCAGCGGACCCGGGTTTGGGCCGATGGGCGGAGGCGGAGGTGGTGGAGGGCGCGGTGGCAGCCGGAGAGGTCCGCGAAACAATCTGAGCGTGGGCTTCAACTGGTCGCGCGCCAAAAACGCTCTGGTGAACCCCTTCCCCTCATTGGCTGGAAGCACCAACACACAAGGATGGAACGGAAATGCGCGATGGACGTATGGCAAAGGGAAAATCACCAACTCGCTGAGCTTCACGTACAACCACAACCGTACTTCCACCAGCAATCTCTATTCCGGCGTTTCCGACGTCGCCGGCAATGCGGGCATCACCGGCATTTCCACGGATCCATTCGATTGGGGCCTTCCGGGAATTTCTTTCAACAGTTTCACGGGCTTCAGCGGGCCCATTCCAAGCCGGGAACTCGATCAGACCTATACGATTTCCGACACGGTCATCTGGAACCACGGGAAACACAATGTGCGCTTTGGCGGAGATTACCGGCGAATCCTGCAAGGATTTCGCTCCGCCCGTAACGGCGAAGGCAGTTTCGTTTTCAACGGGTTTGCCACTTCGGAATATTTGCCGGGGGACGCGCAGCCCCTTCCCGGCACCGGCTACGACTTTGCGGATTTTCTGTTGGGCTTGCCGGCGCAAACCAGCCTGCAATCGGGCACGACGAATTACGAATTTCGCGCCAATTCCTACGATGGTTTCGTGCAGGATGATTGGCGCATCTTTGCGAAGTTGTCGCTGAATCTGGGCTTGCGCTACGAATACATCAGCCCGTTTTCTGAGACCGGCGACCGCATCGCCAACCTCGATGTCCGCTTCAGTCCTGCGTCGATTATCGGGTTTCAAGTGTTGCCCGGCCAATCCGGAATTTATTCCGGCGATTTTCCAGATTCGTTGGTGCGTCCCGACAAGAACAATTGGGCGCCGCGCTTGGGGCTCGCGTGGAGAGCCGGCAAAGGAACAGTCGTCCGCGCGGGCTACGGAATCAATTACAACCTCGCGCAGTACGGAACCTTCATTCGAAATTTCGCGTTCCAGCCTCCTTTCGCGATCACCGCAACGAACGTGAGCCCCTACGGCGACTTTCTGACTCTGGAAAATGGATTCCCAGGAAGCACGCCAACGGCGGTGACCAATAATTACGCGCTCGATCCAAATTACCGCCTCGGCTACGTACAGATCTGGAATATCGATATCCAGCACCAGCTTCCCGGCAACGTCCAACTCAACGTGGGGTACAACGGTGCCAAGGGCACGCGCCTGGATACCGAACGCGCGCTCGTACCCTCCTGCGCCGCCACTCCAGATACTTGCGCGTCCACCGAAGCTTCTGCTCCCTTCATTTTCGAATCGTCCGAGGGCAACTCGATTCTCCACGCTGCCTCCGTGCGTGTGCGAAAAAGAATGTCGAAGGGACTGGGGCTGAGCGCCCAGTATGTTTTTTCCAAATCGATTGACGATGCTTCGTCCATTGGCGGTGGAGGGGAGGTCGTGGCACAGAATCCCTTTGATCTTCCCGCGCAGCGCGGCCTTTCCAGCTTCAATCAAACGCACCGGTTCACCGGAAATTGGATTTACGACCTGCCCTTCGGCGACGGGCGGCGGTTCCTGACCAGAGGCGCGGCATCGCACATTTTCGGCGGATGGCAATGGAGCGGGGATTTCACCATTGCCTCCGGGCTCTACTTCACGCCGCAAGTGTTCGGCGCAACCACGGACATCAGCCGCGGCGTGAGCGGCAGCATTCGCGCGAATCTGGTTCCTGGCCAGCCGCTGACCGTGGCGAACCCGACGACCGCGGAATGGTTCAACAAGGACGCGTTCTGCGTTCCCGGGCCCGATTGCGTCGGGGGCACACTGTACGGAAACGCTGGCCGCGATATCCTTGAGGGCCCCGCGCAATTTACGTTCGATTCCGCCATCAACAAAACCATCACGATTCGTGAGTCGCGCTCGCTCGAACTGAGATTGCAAGCCAGCAACATTTTTAATACCGCGTATTTCTCGGGGATCAACACAGTGGTGAACTCCATCACCTTCGGACAAGTTACCAGCGTGAGCAACATGCGCCGGGTCACCATGGTTATGAGGTTCCGTTTTTGACGGTAATGCTTATGGCGATGCAGCCACAACGGAAGAAGATCGCGGTGGCCCTGCTGCTGGCATGGTCCATGGCGGGCCATCTTTTGGCACAGCAGCAGCCCTCGGCGCCGCCTCAGCCGCCGGCCCACGGCGGAGTCTTGCGTGTGAGTACGGAAATCGTGCTGGTCAACGTGGTGGCCAGAGACAAGCACGGTAACTTAATCCGCGATCTGAAAAAAGAAGACTTGACCGTATTCGAGGACGGCAAAAAACAAGATTTGGCTAGCTTCGATTTCGAGAAAGTCGACGAAATGGTGATGGCGGGCGCCGCCGGCACTACCGTCACCGGCGCGGCGGCAGCACCGAGTGGATTGCTGAACTCCAAAGTGCAGAAAAGCCTGAACGCGCGCGACCGCCGCCTAATGCTGTTATTTTTCGATTTCTCGGCTATGCAACCGGAAGACATCGATCGCTCCGTGGAAGCGGGGAAGAAATATGTCCGGGCAAAAATGCAGCCCGCGGATTTGATCGCACTGATGTCTCTGGACACGAATCTGCAACTGGATCTGGACTTCACCGACGACAAAGACAAAATTCTCGCCAAGCTTTCCTCCTACAACAACAGCGAGGGCCAGGGATTCGAAAACGGCGCGACCGGAAGCTCCGAAGGCGGCGCGGAAACCAGCGGCTCTTATACCCCAGATGACACCGATTACAACACCTTCAGCGCCGATCGGAAATTGCTCGCGTTGGAATCCGTGATGGAAGCCATGGGGAAAATTCCGCAAAAGAAAAGCCTGATCTACTTCAGCAATGGCATCACGCAGTCTGGCGTGGACAATCAGTCGGCGTTACGAGCAGCGACCGCGGCCGCGGTGCGCAACAACGTTTCCATTTATCCCGTCGATGTGCGCGGGCTTAGCGCTTTTCCCCCGGGCGGCCAGGCGCAGTCCGCGAGCTTGCACGGGCAATCGGCATACAGCGGCGCATCCGTGCTGAACGATCTGAACGGCAACGATTCGTCGCAGGAGACGTTGTACACGCTCGCGGCCGATACCGGTGGCAAAGCCTTCATGGACACTAACGATTTGAGCGGCGTGTTCTCCGTCGTACAGAAAGACACTTCGGCGTATTACGTTTTGGGCTACACCAGCTCCAATCACCTGAGAGACGGCCGGTACCGCCGGCTGAAAGTGCAGGTCAATCGGCCCGACGTGAAATTGGAATACCGCGCCGGTTATTACGCGGATCGTGACTACTTGCACATGAAATCCAGCGATCGCGAAGAGCAGTTGGACGACGAACTCGCCGCCGAGTTGCCGCAAACCGACGTGGCGGTTTACGCGGGCGCGGCGTACTTCCGCCAGGACGACTCACATTATTACTTGGCCGTATCGCTGGTGATTCCCGGTTCGCAAATCCCCTTCGTGCAGGCGAAAGATAAGGACAACGCCACCATTGATATCATCGGGCAAGTGTTGGAGGACGGAAAACTGCCTGTCGGCCGGCTCCGCGACACCGTAAAATTGGCGGTGGATAGCGCACAACAAGTTCGGCGTAAAAATGTGCAGTACAACACTGGATTCCTGCTGGCGCCGGGTAGTTATCACCTGAAATTTGTTGTGCGCGAAAACAGTACCGGCCGCATGGGTTCTTTCGAAACCGACGTGCGCATTCCCGATTTGCGCAAGGCGCCACTGCGTATGAGCTCCGTGGTGCTGAGCAGCCAGCGCGTGCCTTCCACCGCAAAGAAGAGCAAATTTCAGCCGCTCATCAGCGAACAGACGGAATTGGTGCCCAGCGTTACGCACGTCTTCCAGCAGGATCAGAAACTGTATCTGCAATACGAGGTGTACGACTCCGCGAAAACCAGGGCGAATGCGGGCAGAAGCGGCGAACCGAAAAACGGCCACCAAACCGTGCGCGTGTTGACCAGCATCGAGTTTTTGCAGGGCGACACCAAGGTCTATGAGACCAAGCCCGTGCTCGCGGAAGAAATCACTGCTCCCGACCGCAAAGCCGTCGTTTTCCAGATGGAGATTCCCCTCGAGTCTTTGAAACCTGGCTTCTACACTTGCCAGGTGAACGTCATTGACGACGTTGCGGGAAATTATGCTTTTCCGCGCTGGCCCATTCTGATTCGCGCCACCAGCCCGGCCGCAGCCCCCGCCACACCAAATTCCTCCGGCAGCAAGTAGCGGCGCTCATGTCACGCTGACTCCGCCGATATCTCCCTGCGGATCGCGCGCGTGGAGAAAATAACCGAAATCACATTTTGCTCGAAGGATTTGTGGCAAAGTCTTTGTCAGCCACTTGCCGTAGGTCTTTCCGGAGGAAGCATGAGAATCCGTTTGCTGGTTGTGGGCACGCTCGCGATGTTGCTATTCGCAAGTGGGAGCAGCGCGCAGTTGCCAAAAGCGACGCCCTACCCCGGTCCCGACGACCGCTACAAAGCGGATGTTCTGCTCGTCGTGGGCCATCCGGATGACGACGCGCTGATCTCGGCGTATTTGGCGAAGTTAAGTTTCGATGAGCACAAACGCATCGCGGCCATCGTGTGTACGCAAGGCGACGGCGGGGGAAATGCGATCGCGGCGGAAGCAGGCGCAGCGCTGGGACAAGTACGGGTTCAAGAAGCGCGCCGTGCGCTGGACTCGCTGGGCATTGTGAATGTGTGGTTCCTGGGAAATCATGACACCCCAGCTCAGAATGTTCTGTGGTCGCTCGATCGCTGGAATCACGGCCGCACGCTCGACGAAATGGTGCGGCTGGTGCGCCTCACAAGACCGGAAATAATTGTGACTATGCTGCCTGACCAGGTGGCTGGCGAAAATCATGCCGATCATCAAGCTGCCGGGGTCATCGCCACAGAAGCGTTTGATCTGGCCGGAAATCCCACGGTGTTTCCGGAACAAGTTTCCGCGCCAAGAGAATTGCAAGGCATGTCCAATCTCACCGAAGGCCTGCAACCCTGGCAGCCGAAGAAGATCTATTACATCACCGATGCGTTCGAAAACTATTCGCAGTATTGGCACGATGCGAAAGCCGATTCTCCCTATCGCGCGAATTTCCTGAAGGGCGCCGGTCCGGAATATGCCACCACCGGAATTTCGCCATCGCACCACATTTCGTATGGGCAAATCGCCGCGGAAGAGCAGGTCTTCTACATGACGCAAGAAGGCAATCTGGGAAAAGAAAGCATCGCGAAAGGCGATTACGGCGAGTTCGAGCAGCCGGTGCGATTCATCTTTGGCAAATCCGTGGTGAAGCCCAGCAGGGTAACCGGCGATCTTTTCGAAGGCATCCAGCCGGGCGCCGCCACATTCGTGCCGGTGCGCGGTTACCAACTGCAGAGTCACGAAGGGTTGACGCTAGAGATCGGCGATCCCTGGGCGTTCTATCAAAAATTCTGGAAGGCTCACGACATCGCACATCTGGCGCAGCTTTTGCCTACTCCAGAATTGGCTACCGGCTGGGGCGGAACGATTCACGTTCCGTTGCTGATTCACAACGCGACTGCGAATCCACAAACCGTGAGCCTGACGGTGGTGTTGCCGAAGGGCTGGGGCGAAAAATCCGGCTCGGCGCAATATTCGGTTTCCGGGGGAGAAACGTATCCCGCACAATCGGTTCTGATGGCTCCCGCCTCTGGTGAACTCGGCTGGCAAGAAATCACATGGACTGCAGAAGCCAACGGTCAGCAGATCGCTACCATTACGTTGCGCGTATTGGTTGGCAGAGGCGGCGGCCTGCCGCAGTAAGGAAGCGGCCATTCCTGCTCGCAGCTTCGCGGCGTACTAGAGATTTTCCAGGAAAAACTGCGTGGCGCGATTAAACAGAATCCGTCGGGCGGCAGGACCCGCAATCCCATGGCTACGGCCCGGGAATGTCATCACTTCCGCGTACTTTCCCACCCGGATCAGTTCATCGATTACGGCCAGCGTGTTCGAATAATGAACATTGTCGTCGCCCGATCCGTGCGCGATCAGCAACTTCCCTGTCAACCCTTTGGCGTTCTTGGTTGGGGACGATTCGTCGTAACTCTCCTCGTGTACTGCGTCGGGAGGGCCAAGGTAACGCTCCGTGTAAATCGTGTCGTAGTAGTGCCAATCGGTCACGGGAGCGACCGCGAAGCCGGCTTTGTAAACTTCCGGCGCTTCGAACATGGCGTGCAGCGTCATGTGTCCGCCATAGCTCCAGCCCCAGATGCCGATGCGATTGGGATCAACGTAAGGCTGGTGTCGCAACCATACGGCGCCGTCGCGCTGATCCGATAGCTCCTGCGCCGCGAAACGATAGTGGATCGGCTCTTCGAAAAGATGTCCGCGCCCGGAAGATCCGCGATTGTCCAGCGCAAAAATAATGTAGCCCTTTTGCGCCATCAACTGGTGCCACAGAAACTCCGACCCACTCCATCCGTTCATCACCACCTGAAATCCCGGCCCGCCATAAACAAAGGTAATCACGGGATATTTCTTGGCAGGATCGAAATTCGGCGGCTTGATCATGAAGCAATTCAAGGCGACGTTATCGTGCGATTGGATGGTGAAGAATTCCACGAGAGACAAGTGGAACGCCGCAAGTTCCGGAACTTTATTTTCGTTCAACGTAAGAAACTTCGAGCCATCCGCCCGGTAGATGTCCTGACGCGGCGGCGTATTCGCGTTGGAATAGGTATCCAGATAAAATTCGTTGTCCGGCGAATATTCAATCGCGTGGACTCCATCTTCTTTCGACAGCCGCTTCAGCCCAGAACCATCGATCGCAACACGATAAAGATGCCGTTCGAGCGCCGACTTTTCCGTGGCGCTGAAGTAGACCACACCTTTCGCTTCATCCAGCGCCAACACATGCCGGACTTCCCAATCGCCATGCGTCAATTGAGCCAGTTCCTTACCGGTAAGGTCGTATAAATAAAGGTGACGATAGCCGGAGCGCTCGCTGGACCACAAAAAGCGTTTGCCATCCTGGAAGAAACGCAGATCGTCGGACATGTTGATCCAATACGCATCGGTGTCCGTCAGAACCACGGAAGACTTGCCGCTCGATGCGTCCGCCACCAGCAACTCGAGCGTCGTTTGCTTGCGATTTAGCCGCTGGATCGCCACACGTTTCGAATCCGGAAGCCAATTGACGCGCGGCAGATAGATATCGTCATTCGCGCCCGTGTCCATCAGCCGAGGTGTTCCACCCGACGCGGGCACAACGTACACATGAACCACGGGATTCTTGCCGCCATCCGCGGGATAGCGCTCTAGCGTTGCTTTTCCGGTGGGCGATTCGAAATCCACCAATGGGAACTGCGAAACCTGCCGTTCATCCATCTCCAAAAACGCCACCGCGGAAGAATCCGGCGCCCACCAATAAGCCGTCGTAATGTCCAGTTCTTCGGGATAAACCCAGTCAAGTTCGCCCTTGCGAATTTCCTCGCTGCCACGCGTGGTCAGTGCTCGGACCTTTCCGTCGGCCACGCCAACGGTCCAGAGATTGTAATCGCGTAGGAAGCTGACGAATTTTCCGTTGGGCGAAATCTTGGCGTCGGAAAGTTTTTCTTTGCCTGTCACCAAGAGTCGCGCTGCCTGAGTCTTCAGGTCGAACCAGGCCAGCGAGTTTCCGTCGATCAGAAGCACTGCTGCGGAATCCGGTGACCACAGATATTCTGTTGGCGCATGGGGGGCGGGTGGCGGCGCGGCGTCTTCCCCACTTTCCGAAGGGGGCGCGGGGAGGGCGCTTTCGAATTTTTCCGCGGGAATCAGCACCGAGCGCTGCCCTGAGGCGAGATCGAGTACCCAGAGCGAGGTTCGAGCATCTTTCCCGGAACCGGAAGCCTGGTAGCTAAGCCTGCGGTTATCGGGAAGCCATGCAACGCCGGAAGTCAGATGCCCACTTAGGCTCGGCTGACCATAGATGCGGCCGACGGTGAGTTGGCCCGGAGCCGGATTGGCCGTGGATTTAGGAGCATCCTGGGAAAATAGGAGCGGCGGCGACGAGTACGGAATAGCAAAAAGCAGCGCAAAGGGTATGAGGTTGCGCGTCTTGAACCCACGCAGGTCAAGATTCATCGGGCCTCCAAGAAAATGTGGGCCCATTTTAACGTGACTTTGCCCCGAGAATCTAATGAACCAGTACTAGCTGAAACGTACTGTAAGTACTACTGATTTCATTACCTTAGACCCAAAACTACGGGTTGCACATTCGCCCGAACCATCGCTATACTTCCGCGCAAGTCTGCATCCCGCCTGCAGAGTGAGCAACCGAATGGGGTTTCGGTTGTGAATCCGCAAATACAGTTTTAACGACATCATTTAAGGTAATTGGCGAGAGTTTGGGTCGGCGGTCTCGGAGGACGTGGGTAATGTTATCGAAAAGTGTGGTCGAAGTGCGTGTGTGCAAATCTTCAAGTGTGAATCAATGGCATGCGAGAGGCGCTCGCTGGCTGGCCTTGGCGCTCTTGTGCGCGGGGCTTCTGTCTGCACGCAGCAATGCCCAGACCAACGTGACAACCCAGCACAACGACATCGCGCGTACGGGCGCGAACACCACGGAGACCATTCTCACGCCCGCGAATGTAAACTCCACCACCTTCGGAAGGCTCTTTTCGCAGACCGTCGACGGCTATGTTTACGCGCAACCGCTGTACGTCGCCGGTGTGAAGTTAGGGACCGGAACCGCGCAAGCAGGAACCACCCACAACATCGTATTTGTCGCCACGGAGAATGACAGCGTGTACGCCTTCGATGCGGACAGCAACGGCGGAGCCAACGCGTCCCCGCTGTGGAAGGTATCGCTGATTGATTCCGCACACGGCGCGGGCAGCGGAGAAAAACCGGTGCCGCAAAGCGACGTCGCCACCACGGACATCGTGCCGCAGGTGGGCATCACCGGAACTCCCGTCATTGATACCACCACGAACACCATGTATGTGGTGGCCAAGTCCACCGTGTCCGACACCACTTTCATCCAGCGGCTCCACGCGCTGGACATCACCACGGGAGCCGAGAAGTTTGGCGGCCCGATGGCACTGTCCGGCAGCGTATCGGGAACGGGAAATGGCAGTTCCGGAGGCAAACTCAACTTCGATCCGAAGTGGGAGAACCAGCGGCCCGGCCTGTTGTTGCTGAACGGCATTGTGTACATCGGTTTTGCGGCGCATGGCGACAACGGATCCTGGCACGGCTGGATTCTCGCCTATAACGCCAGCAACCTGCAGCAAACCAGTGTGTGGTGCTCTTCGGCCAATTCCCTAGGTTCGGGAGTTTGGATGAGTGGTACCGGATTGGCTGCGGATGTACCTTCCGGCAAGCCCTATGGGCGGATGTTTGCAGTAACGGGAAACGGCACGTTTGATGCGTTACCCACGTACACGAACTCGATGTCCTACGGCGATTCGGTCATTCGTCTGGATTTGACGAACGGTGTGATCACCGTCCAGGACGATTTCACGCCACACGATCAAGCCAGTTTAAATGGTTCGGATCTCGACCAAGCTTCCGGCGGAGCGGTGCTGCTGCCGGATTCCGTGGGTGGCGGAGGCCGGCAACTGGTGCAGATCGGCAAGTCCGGTCGCGTGTATGTTCTAAATCGCGAAAGCCTGGGGGGCTACAATGCCAACAACTCCACCGACCCGGGCCAGGCGGTAAATCTCGCCAATGGTCTGTGGGGATCTCCGGCGTATTGGAATGGCCGAGTTTATATTTGGCCGAAGAGTGACAAGCTCAGATTGTATGGTTTCGCGAACGGAGCCATTACCAGCCAGACGTCGATGTCGAACGAAAGCGCCGGCACCTACAGCCCCTCGCCCAGCATCTCCGCGAATGGCACGACCAATGGCATTGTGTGGAGTTTGAAGACCGATAATTTTGGTTCGCAAGGTCAAGCTATCCTCTACGCGCACGACGCCACGAACGTGGCCACGCTTCTTTACGCTAGCTCTCAAAATGCCACGCGCGACAATCCGGGAGCGTCGGTCAAGTTTGCCGTACCAACGATCACGAATGGAAAAGTTTATGTCGGCACGGAAACACAGATCAGTGTCTTTGGCCTGTTAGGCGGGCAGACCCAAGCGGCGACTCCAGTGATCAGCCCGGTAGGCCAATCGTTCACGGGAAGTCTGTCCGTAACCATCACGGATAGCACGTCCGGAGCGACGATCTACTACACCACCGACGGCAGCACGCCCACGACTTCGTCGACCAAATACACCGGGGCGATCACCGTAAGCACCACGGAAACGATTTCGGCCATTGCCAGCGCGACCGGCTTCGTGACCAGCGCCGTGGCGAAGCAGAGCTATACGCTTCAGACGCAGGCGCTGATGCCGACTTTCTCGCCCGCGGCAGGATCCTATTCCAGCGCGCAGACCGTAACCATTTCGGATGCCTCGCCGAGTAGCCAGATCTACTACACCACCGATGGCTCCACTCCGAGTCCAGGAGCCGGAACAACGAAGCTCTACTCCGCGGCCTTGACGATCAGCGCGACTACCACGATCAACGCCATCGCCACGGCCACCGGGCTTTCCAATAGCCCCGTCGCCAGTTCCACGTACACCATCAGTACCGGCGGTTCTGGCATCGATTTCAGCCTGGGCTTCGGCGCTGCGACGTCCTCCATGACCTTCAACGGCAGCACCGGATTGGACGACACGCGACTCCAGTTGACCAACGGCGGAGCGAATCAAGCG
Organism: Candidatus Acidiferrales bacterium; assembly: GCA_963759275.1. Taxonomy (GTDB): domain Bacteria; phylum Acidobacteriota; class Terriglobia; order Acidiferrales; family UBA7541; genus Acidiferrum. The sequence goes on from CAVWYZ010000015.1 coordinate 112,845, forward strand.
GGCAGCGCGTGGTACAACTCGCAAGTAAATATTCAAGCATTCTCGACGGACTTCGCGATGCAGTTGTCGAATCCGGTCGCCGACGGCATGACGTTCACGATTCAAGGCAGCGGGTTGACCGCTCTCGGGCCAAGCGGTGGCGGCCTGGGTTATGGCCCTGATGCTCCTACCAACCCATCGGCGAGCACTAATACGCCCATCGCCAAGAGCGTGGCCATTAAATTCGACCTCTACAACAACGCGGGTGAGGGCGGCAATTCCACCGGCTTATACACCAATGGTGCATCGCCGACCACGCCTAACTCGATCGATCTCACTTCCTCGGGCATTAATCTTCACAGCGGCGACACGATGAACGTTCACATGTCCTACAACGGCTCCGTTCTTTCCATGACCATCACGGACCCCGTCGCCAACACCACCTTCAGCACCAGCTGGACCGTAAATATTCCCAGCATCGTGGGCGGAAGCACCGCCTATGTCGGTTTTACGGGAGGAACCGGAGGATCGTCGTCCAGTCAGAAGATTGAGAGCTGGACCTTTACCAGTACCGGATCGACACCCACGGCGGCTACGCCAACGATCAGCCCCGTGGCTGGAACCTACACGTTGCCCGTCAGCGTAACGCTGACAGACGCCACCTCGGGCGCTTCGATTTACTACACCACCGACGGCACGACCCCCACGACCGCCTCGACGCTCTACGCAACTCCATTTGCGCTCACGGGGCCAGTCACCGTGAAAGCGATCGCTTCCGCTTCTGGCTACAATCCCAGCGCCGTCGCCAGCAACGCTTATGCGATTCAAGCCGCGACGCCGATCTTTAGCCCGGCGCCCGGAACCTATACATCGTCGCAGAGCGTCACCATTACCGACACGACTCCAAACTCGACGATCTACTACACCTTGAACAGCACAACACCCACGACCTCGAGTTCGCTCTACTCGGGTCCCGTGTTTGTCGGAACCACCGAAACGCTCACGGCGATTGCCGCCGCTCCGGGCCTCGTGAACAGCCAGCCTTTAGCCGGCTTGTACACAATTAATTCCTCGGGCGGAACGGGGATTAGTTTCCCCAGCGGCTTCACCGCTGGCAGCATGACCCTGTTGAGCGCAGCGACAATCAACGGAACCAGCTTGCGCATCACCGACGGCGGCACCAACGAAGCGTCCGCAGCGTGGTATCCCACTCCCGTGAGTATTCAGACCTTCACCACGGACTTCACTTTCCTGGTCTCCGGCGGAACGAGTCCCACGGCCGACGGGTTCGCGTTCGTTCTCCAAGGAATAGGCGCAACCGCGATTGGGCCGTACGGTGGTGGACTCGGCTACGGTCCGGCCACCACGACGGGCACTCCGGGAATCGGCCAAAGCATCGCCGTGAAGTTCGATTTGTACAGCAATAACGGCGAAGGTGCGGATTCCACCGGCCTGTACACTAACGGCGCTTCTCCAACCACGCCAGCGGTAGATATGACCAGTTCCGCGATTAATCTCCACAGCGGGCATCCGTTCAAGGTTCACATGACGTACGACGGCACGAACCTGGCGATGACCATCACGGACACCACCACCAACGGAACGTTTTCGCAGACCTGGCCCGTGAATCTTCCAGCCATTATCGGCGGCAACGCGGCGTTCGCCGGCTTCACTGGTGGTACCGGTTCGCTTACCGCCATCCAGGACATTCAGAACTGGACTTTCACTACGGGAGTGACGCAGACGCAAGCCGCGACCCCAACCTTCTCTCCCGTGGCGGGCACGTACACCAGCGCCCAGAACGTGACTATTTCCAGCACAACGTCCGGGGCGACCATCTACTACACCACGAACGGCACGACGCCGACGACCTCCTCCACCAAGTACACCGGTCCAGTCGCGGTCGGCGTCACCGAAACTCTGAACGCCATCGCCGTTGCCACCGGGTTCGCGAATAGTAACGTGGGCGCGGCCGCGTACACCATCAACACCGGAGGCGGCGGTACCAGCATCAATTATTCGGCCGGATTTACCGCTTCTGGGCTGACGTTTAACGGAAGCACCGCGCTCAGCGGGACGCGCCTGCGCCTGACCAACAGCACTACCAATCAGGCCGGCAGCGCGTGGTTCACTACCCCGGTAAGCGTGAGCAGCTTTACCACCGACTTCACCTTCCAACTGTCCAGCATCGGCACCAGCGCCTTCGGCAACGGCATCACCTTCGTCATCCAAAACGCAGGCACCACCGCCCTCGGACCTTCCGGTGGCGGATTGGGCTATGGGCCGGATAACGTCACGAATCCCTCGAGCAGCGCGAATACGCCGATCGGCAAGAGCGTTGCCGTGAAGTTCGACATCGTGAACAACGCTGGAGAAGGTACAAATTCCACCGGCATGTATCAGAACGGCGCTTCACCCACGACGCCGGCGATTACTCCGACCGGCGGCGTGAATCTGCGCAGCGGCGACACCTTCAAGGCACACATAACCTACGACGGCACGCTACTCACGTTGACCCTGACCGATCAGGTGAACACCAGTCAGACGTTCACTGCGAGTTGGGTTGTGAATATTCCCTCGGTCGTCGGCGGCACCACGGCGTATCTTGGATTCACCGGCGCCACCGGCTCCTCCGTAGCCAATCAGGACATCGTTACGTGGACCTATTCGAGTGGAGCGACGCAGTCGAAAACGCCCATTGTCTACGCCACTACCTCGCTGCCCGCAGCCAGCTCCGGTCCCACGTTCCGTCAATTCGCCGACCCCGTGTTTCCCGACGGCACCGGCACCATCATTGATGCCACAAAAGTGGGAGACTACGTTACGTTCTCCGTGAACGTCCCCACTGTGGGCATCTACGACATCAAACTTTCTTACAAGACCATGAACACCCGCGGCATTTCGCAGCTCTCCGTGAACGGCACCAATGTCGGCGCCACTTTGGATGAGTATCTGGCATCGGCAACGTTGGGTACCTTCGACTACGGAACCTTTAACTTTGCGGTCGCCGGAACCTATTCCTTCCGATTCACGGTAACCGGGAAGAACGCGGCCAGCAGTGGTTATACCGTTTCGTTCGACGACATCACCCTGACGCCGCAGTAATTCACCGACGTCCGCGAGATGAAAGAAACGGCGCCCGAATTCCGCGTGGCATCTGGCCCTGTTCTGCGTCTGTATGAATTTCCGGTTAAAACCGCTAGACCTCGATTGACGCGGCCCTGCCCGGTAATTAGTCTGAACCGGCCATGGACAGACCTGATCTCGATCACTTGCGTTTCGCCTACAAAACAGCCGTCGACGAATGGGTTAATGCCATCTGCGCCGAGGAAGCGTTAGCCACTCCCGACCACTCCATCGTGGCGATGGAAAAGTGGGACGACGCGCACTTTAAGGAACAAGACGCACAGAAACAGGCCGCCGAAGCGCGTGACGCATATAAGGACGGTCTGCGTTCCGCCAATTACAGCATCTAATCGCATCACTTTGCTGGATTTATGAACATCCGGTGGTCCGCTGGCGTTTTCTGGCCGTCCCGTGTAACAGTTCCTTACTTGCCATCATCAGAATTTTCATAGACCAACGTCGAGGACCTGAGTGTATACTCCCGTTCCTCGATTGTGTTTCGACCTGCATACGGACCAGCTAGGATAAATCTGCCCAAGCAGGTGTTACTTCGCCCAGGGATTCTCTCTCCCGATTAGGAGAGTGCCGCAGACGTATGGCTGCTTCCAGCACAGTGAAATTATCCGCGCGACCCTCTCTGCCTGTCGCGCTCCGCTATGTCATGGCCGTTGGCGCGGTCTCCGTCGCCTTCTTCCTGGAGCTGCTCTTCACGCATTTCAATTTGCCTCACGCGTTTACGGCGTTCGCACTTTCGGCGATCGCCATCACCTTCTGGTATGGCGGCACAAAGCCCGGAATCCTTTCCGTGTTGTTAGCGCTGTTCATCCGCAGTTTTTTCTTCGAACCGGGTACCGGTATTCTTTCAGCGGCGTTCTATAATTCCGCGTTCCTCACGTTCGGCGCCCTGATGATCTGGATTACGCGTTCGCGCCGCGAGTTGGAAAGCCGCATAGCGGACCCCACCGCGGAACTCACCTCGTTGAACAAAGAGCTAACCCTCGAAGTTGCCGAACGAGAAAAGGCGGACGAACAACTGCGCCGCAGCGAGGCCTTTCTTCTGGAAGCGCAAACCCTGAGCCACACCGGTAGCTGGCGCAGGAATGTGTCCACGGACGTTGTCTCGGCGTCACCGGAAACACTCCAGATTTATGGAATATCGTCTAATCAGAACACTCTCGCCGCCAGTCTCCTCACAAGCCGCATTCATCCCGAGGATCTTCCCGCCGAAACTCTGCGGTATGACCGGGCCTTGCGCCTGAAAACCGATTTCGAAACCGATTTTCGCATTGTCCTTCCTGGTGAAACCGTCAAGCACCTCCACAAAATCGGCCATCCTCTCTTGAACGCGGCGGGAGACGTGGTCGAATTCGTCGGAACCGTGATGGACGTGACCGCGCAGCGTCTTGTCAGTGCTGAACTGGAAAAGGCCCTTGGAGACAGCCGGCTGGCCGAACGCAATCTCCAAAAACAGAAGGAGCAGCTGGACGGATTATTCGAACTCTCGCCCGATGCGGTAATCCTTACCGACGAAACTTTCCACGTGCTCCGTGTGAATCGGGAGTTCACGCGGATGTTCGGCTACACGCCCGAAGAAGTGGCCAACCGTTGGCTGCCGGAGCTGATCGTTCCGGAAGATCTGCGCGAAGCGGCCGTCGGCAATCGCGTCCGTGTCAATTCCGGTGAAAAAGTCTACGTGGAAGCGCAGCGCCAAGGAAAAGACGGCATTCCATTCGACACTTCGGTCGTCGCGTCGCGCATTCCGTTAGGCCGCGATCAGGTGGTCATCTATCTGATCTATCGAGACATTTCCGAGCGCAAAAAAGCCGACGAGAAATTACAGCGCTCCGAAGCCAATCTCATCGAAGGCCAACGATTGGTACAGATGTGCAGTTGGGCGCAAGACGCCACTTCCGGGCGCGTCACTTGCTCCCCGGAAGCCGCTCGAATTTTCGGCGTTGCTCCGGAAGAGGACGCGTCGACCGTCAGCTTTTTCTTCCACCGGATTCACCCGGAAGACCGCCCGCTCGTCAAAGAGATTCTCGACCGCACGCAGCGAGAAAAGATCGAGTTTACGGCGGACTTTCGCATCGTTCTTCCAGACGGCTCGCTGAAAAACATTCACTCTATCGGCCATCCGGTATTGAACGAAAAGGGCGACGTGCTCGAGTTTGTGGGCACGGCGATGGATGTCACCGAACAGTGCCGTGCGCGCGCCGAATTGGAAAAAGCCTTCCAGGAAATCAATCGTCTGAAAGATCAGCTTCACGAAGAAAACATCGCCCTGCGCGAACAGATCGATCAGGCATTCATGTTTGAGGAGATTGTCGGTTCCGCACCGGCGCTGCAAACCGTGCTCTCCGGCATTCTGAAAGTGGCGCCCACGGACTCTACTGTACTGATCACGGGCGAAACCGGCACCGGAAAAGAACTCATCGCCCGCGCCATTCACAAGCATTCACAGCGCTCCGCCCAGGCGTTTATCAGCGTCAACTGCGCCTCGATTCCTTCTTCGTTAATCGCCTCGGAACTTTTTGGCCACGAAAAAGGCGCGTTCACCGGAGCGCTGCAGCGACGCCAGGGCCGCTTTGAGCTGGCGCAGTCCGGAACGATATTCCTCGACGAAGTTGGTGAACTGCCGAGCGAGACGCAGATCGCCTTGTTGCGAGTTTTGCAGGAGCGTGAATTCGAACGCGTGGGCGGGAATCGGGTTATCTCCGCGGACGTCCGCGTAATCGCCGCTACCAATCGCGACCTCCCCGCCGCGATCAGCGCCGGAACGTTTCGCGCCGATCTGTTCTACCGGCTGAACGTTTTCCCCATCGCTGTGCCGCCCTTGCGGCAGCGGAAAGACGACATTCCGATCCTCCTCGAGTATTTTGTCCAGCGCTATGCCGAGAAATTCGGCAAGCCCATCCGCAGCATCGACCAGAACACCCTGGAATTGTGCATGGTGTATCCTTGGCCGGGAAACATTCGCGAACTGCAAAATATCGTCGAGAGGTCCTTGATTTTGTGCAGCGGACGTACGTTTTGGATCGATGAGGCCTGGCTCTCGGTTGAACAACCGGACCGGCCGGAACTGCCCGGGGCCCTTCCGGAAGCGCTGCAAAAACAGGAAAGAGAATTGATCGAAGCGGCTCTCGCCGAAACTGGAGGGCGAGTCGCCGGGCCCCATGGAGCGGCGATACGACTGGGAATTCCCCGCTCCACGCTCGATTGGAAAATAAAGCAGCTCAACATAAAGAAGCACAAGTTTATTTCAGAATCGTAACAATCCCGCGTCTTTATCCCGAAAAACCGGCACATGCCAAGATTTCGTCACTCGCCTCCGCGTTTTCTCTTTCGTTTTCATCAACTTGCTAGTGGGCAATGATTTGCACTCCCAAATGCGCTGGATCGAGAGCAACACGATGCGCCGCGACGAGCACTTCGCCAACGCTCAGGCGCAAGTCAGGAGTCGACGATGTCGAGCCCCAGAAGAACGCAACCAGCCGGGACGGTGAACACTCCCGCGCTAGGCGAGAGTATGCAAAACCTGAGCGACGAGAGACTCGTGGTGAAGGCCAAAGCGGGACAGACAGAAGCGTTCGGCGAACTTTGTGAACGTCACTCCGCCAAACTGCTCCGAGTCGTTCAGCGGATTACCGTGAATTACGAAGACGCGGAAGACGCCGTGCAGAACTCTTTCCTTAGTGCTTATCTGCATTTGACGGAATTCGACGAGCGGGCCCGGTTCTCGACGTGGCTCACACGAATTGCCATCAATTCAGCGCTCGGACTGTTGCGTAAACGGCGCGGCAAATTCGAGGCTTCCATTGATCAGCCGGATTCAGAAGGTCGCGCGCAAACCTATTTCGAACTGCGAGATTCCGCGCCTAATCCGGAGCAAAGCTACGGACGGATCGAAGAAAAAAAGATTGTCGCGCAGGCCATCAGCAAACTTCGACCCACCATTCGAAAGACGATTGAAGTCCATCAACTCAACGAACGCTCGTTGCGAGAAACCGCTCAGTATCTGGGAATTTCGACGACCGCGGCCAAAGCACGGATGTTCCAGGCGCGTCTCTCGCTCCGGCGTATGCCGATATTGAAGGCCGTCGCTGAGTCGACTTGGGCGAGCGCCGGGTGAACGGCGCTGGATATAAATTCGCTCCTTAAAGGGTTCCACGAATCCGGCTTGGCATTCTCCCAGGACTCTCCCGACTCCGCGAATTCACCAGCGCAAGACGTCCGCTAAGTCAGATCGAACGAATTTAGGCTCTGGAGCAGAATGACTTTAAAGATCGAGAAGCGCACTCAACGAGGCTTGACGGTTTTCGTCCTCAGCGGACGACTGCAGGCGGAGCATGTCGCGGAATTGAAGAGACTGATCGGCTTCCCCGATCCCGATTCGAATATTGTGGTGGACTTGAAAGAAGTGCGGCTAGCGGATCGCGCTGCCGTCCGTTTTCTCGCGGATTGTGCCTTGGAGGGCATTCAGATCGAGAATTGCCCCGCGTATATCCGCGACTGGATGGAAAAAGAGGGAAAGCAGTAGCCCGCGGCTCCACGTTTTGAATTGCCGCCGCACGAGATATTTCGGGTCGAGAGCTACGCCGAACGCAACGGCGCCGTTTTTATCCTTCGTAGTTCTCCACCACGTCCGGCGGGCGAACATGCGCTTTCTTCGGATCTTCGCCGAATTCGCGGCGAGCCCGGCGCTGTCGCAACAGGTCCCAGCACTGGTCAAGCTCCACCTGAACTTTTGCCAGGCGCGACCGGTCGTTCTCGTCGAGCGCTCCCTGCTGAAAGAGCCGGTGCTCTTCGGCCACAAGCTTCTCGATGTGTCCTAGAACCGGCTGGTCACTTCCCTGTTTGTTTTTTTCGTCCATGAGCGATTGCCTCCCCTGCAAACGTTGGTTGGATGTCCCCGGTCACGCGTTTGTAACAAACCAATCCAGCAAGAATTAGGCTACTTCGCCGCGGTCCTTCAGTTTTTGCTGCCGTTAATTTCCAATAACATTTTCAAAGTTGCCCCGGGCGCGTGGCTGATACGGTCCAACGCTTCCTGACCGCGTTCCAGCGGATACTTCTCGGTCCAGCGATCCAGCTCCACTTCGCCCGCAATCAGCAAGTCCAGCGCGCGCCGAAAATCCGCCGGGGTGTATGCGAACGACATCACCACGCGATGCTCCTTGCGGATGCTCGTCACAAAATTAAGTTCGCTGCTCTGCGCCGCCATGCCCAGCAGCACCACGCAGCCTCCGGGCCGGCACAAATCAAACGCCATTTGTCGCGCAGGCCCGCTTCCACTCGCGTCCAGCACCAGATCAAACCCACGACCCGCCAACTTCTGCGCCTCCGCTACCCCTTCCGCGGATCCCGTATTTACCGCCGCGGAAGCGCCCAATTCTCTCACCGTGGCCAGCCGCCGTTCGCTGACATCCGCCACCAGCACATCTTTCGTCCCGATCTTTCCGCTCACCAGCAAAGCCAGCGCGCCCATGGTGCCTCCGCCCACAATCGCCAATCGAAAAAATGGGGCCGGAGCGGCACTGCGAAACAGGTGCACGATATTCGCTAGCGGCTCGGCTAAAACCGCGCGACTCGACGGCAAAGAATCTGGTATTTCGTAAATCTGCCGCGAAGGCAACGACACAAACTCCGCAAACGAGCCCGCCGTCTGATCCATCCCCAATAGCCGCCAACTCTCGCACAGGTTCTGCGTACCCGCCAGGCACGCACCACACACTCCACAACTGATCAGCGGATTCGCCACCACGCGCTTTCCAGTGCTCAATCGCCCGATCAGTTCGTGGCCCAGCACCAGCGGCGGTTTTCTTCGCGCGCTATGCCCCAAAAATCCGGAGATGTCTGAACCGCACACTCCCGCCAGCTCGATCGCGACTTCTGCTTCTGTAGAACCCACCACCGGCCTTGGTCGTTCTTCCAATTGCACACGGCCCGGCCCGACATATACCAGTGCTTTCATTGTTGCCAGTTTATCCTCAGTTCAAGCCATCATACTTTCGGACTAACGACATTCTGTCGATTCTATCCGATTTTTCTCCGGTGTCTCGCATCCACTCTTCTCTGCGCGCGGCAGCAAGGATAGACGCATCTCTGGAGGAAATGATAAGCTAACCGCGCTTTATTTCATCGCATCAAAACGTCGTACCAATTTTGCCATCCATATTGGAATAACGAGCAATGGGATCTAAACCCCTCGGTACTCCCGAACAGGCAAGTTCGGTTGTCGGCCTGGCACAACCCGTCGCCGCTCCGCTCACGCGTGCCGTGATTTTTCTGGTGCTGAGCATAAAACCAGGCCGGGAGCATCGCGCCACCATCCGCTCGTTCTGTGCGGACCTCGGCTCCATTCTGCGCGCTGTGGAATTTCGCGATATCGAGGCGGGGCTTTCCTGCGTCATGGGATTCAGCTCCGACGCTTGGGACCCGCTCTTCGGCTCGCCCCGTCCCGCAGAGCTGCACGCCTTCAAAGAAATTCACGCTGGACCGCGTCACGCCGTCTCCACACCCGGTGATTTGCTGTTCCACATTCGCGCCAAGCGCATGGATTTGTGTTTCGAACTTGCCACGCAAATCATGGCCCGCATAGGCAGCGCGGTTACGCCCGAAGACGAGGTGCAAGGTTTCCGCTATTTTGACGATCGCGATCTTATCGGTTTCGTCGACGGTACGGAAAATCCTCGCGGCCAAACCGCCGTTGATGCCGTTCTCGTTGGCGAGGAGGATGCGCCCTTCTGCGGCGGCAGCTACGTTATTGTGCAGAAGTACCTTCACAACCTGGACGCGTGGAACGCGCTACCTGTCGAACAGCAGGAACGCATCATCGGCCGCAACAAATTATCAGACATCGAGCTGGACGATTCGGTGAAGCCAACTTACGCTCACAGCGCCCTCACCACTATCGTCGAAGATGGCAAAGAAGTGAAAATCCTGCGCGATAACATGCCCTTCGGGCGTGCCTCGCAAGGCGAGTTCGGCACCTATTTCATCGGCTACAGCCGTTCTCCTCGTACCACCGAGCAGATGCTCTCTAACATGTTCATCGGGCGCCCTCCGGGAAATTACGATCGCCTGCTCGATTTCAGCCATGCCGTCACTGGCAGCTTATTCTTTGTGCCCTCCGCAACTTTTCTGGAGGACGTAGCAGCAGAGTCGGACCCGGCGCCTTCCGCCGAACCACCGTCACCAGAATCCGCCCCGGCCGATTCGCGCAACAATGATGGTTCCCTTGGTATTGGTTCCCTTAAAGGAGAAATTCCGCATGAATAATCTGCATCGCGAGCTCGCTCCCATTTCCGATGCGGCCTGGGCGCAAATTGAAGAGGAGACTACCCGGACCCTGAAACGTTATCTCGCCGGCAGACGCGTGGTGGACGTCCGAGGTCCCGAGGGCGCGGCTCTCTCCGCCGTCGGCACCGGCCATTTGCAAAATATCGCGGCTCCCCGCGACGGCGTCCTTGCCAGGCAGCGCGAAGTGAAAGCGCTGGTCGAGTTGCGCGTCCCCTTCGAACTGGACCGCCACGCGATCGACGACGTCGAACGTGGCGCCAACGATTCCGACTGGCAGCCGGCAAAGGACGCCGCGCGCCAGATCGCCTTCTCCGAAGATGGCGCGATATTCGAAGGCTACCAGGCCGCGAATATCGTGGGCATTCGTTCCGGAGCCAGCAATCCCGTCATGACGCTCCCAGAAGATGTGCGCGCTTATCCGGAAGCCATCGCCCAGGGTCTGAGCCAATTGCGACTCGTCGGCGTCAACGGTCCGTACTCCGTGCTGCTCGGTGCCGACGCCTACACCGCGCTGGCAGAAACCAGTGATCATGGTTATCCGGTGCTGGAACACGTCAAGCGGCTTGTCGACAATAAAATCATCTGGGCGCCTGCCATCGAGGGTGCCTTCGTCCTCACCACCCGCGGCGGCGATTTCGACCTGCACATCGGCCAGGATGTTTCCATCGGCTACTTGAGTCACACGGACAAGGCGGTTCGCTTGTACCTGCAAGAAACGTTCACGTTCCTGCTGCTCACGGCTGAGGCTGCCGTCGCGTTAAATCCATTCGGCAAGACCCCGGCGCGCAAACGCGCAAAATAAGCGGCTGCAAAACTTGCGTCGCGAAATTATTTCTGCGGCGTCGCAGCAGGCTTGAGATTCGCGGCGGATTCTTGCAATCCCTGCACCGCAGAGGACGCAAGTTCATATAGCGCAGGATCATTCTCGCGCTTGGCGAGGTACCCGTCGCCCCCCTTGGCCACTGAAACTCGCTCCACGCGCTTGCCGCCATTCGACGTGACGGTCAACTTCAGTGCCGCTGTCGTGTATCCAGACGTGGGAAACTTTGTGGCGGAGAGATCTCGGATCTTGCCCAGTAAATCATCGACGGCGGAAACGTCCAGTTTTTTCCCTTTGGCGTCCCACCAGTCGGAGCCGGAACGCGTCAGGAAGTACGATTTCCCGCCATCATGGATTTCAATCTTTTCCGGATCTTCGTACCCGAAATCAAATACCTTTTTATCGCGGAAATCCTCGAGAGACTTGTCCAGACTGGTGCCCACGCTCGCCGGCACTTTGTAGACGCCGGAAACGGCGCTGCTCTCGGCGTAGTAATCATCTTTCGCTTTGCGGACTTGCAACTCCTGCGTGCCAAACGTGCCGGTCACTTTTGCCGTGGCGAAGGGACTCGCGGAGTGGAACGCCTTTTCGTTCCCGGTATCCGCGCCCGTTTCCAGTTTCGCGTCCTTCAGCGAACGGATGAGCTCTTCCACTTGGCCGCTGTCGGCGCGATAAGGTCCCGGGCGCAGTATCTGCCAGCCAGTTTTGCTCCGCGCAAACGTAATGCCCTTTTTGTTTTTCGCGGTGTGATCCGAGAGTTCAATTTGGCTGGCCTTGTCAAAATCCAAGGGAAGCAACCGCTTGTCGCGCAGATCGTCGACCGTTTTGTCCAGGCTGGATTTGTTATAGCTGGCCACGGTGAACAGCCGCGGGTCACCCGCAAGCGCGGCGTAATACGCGCTTCCCGAAGGAGTCTGATCGCCGATCAGAAGCTTCTCCGTTTTCTTATCTTTCAGCGTCACCGCCACTTCCAGCGAAGGAGCCGTAAGCCCGTAGGACGCCAGGTTGGAAGCCTTATCCTCAAGTTGCCGGTCCGCGTTCAGCGACGAAAGCGTATAGAGAATCCCGGAGACCGATTCTTCGTCGGCGGCCAGAGCTATCGGCGCGGTAATCTGCCATCCACCCGAATTGTTCCGTGAAAGATCGAGCGGCGCCTGGTCCTTTCGACGAATCGTCAACCCGGTGATATCCGCTCGATCAAGAGACAGAATCTTCGGCGGTGCGTCCGAAGACGTCTTGGCACTGGCGTTCGTCTTCGTGCTCTGTCGATTCGACCAGTACAAAATTCCACAGAGCACAGCCAGAACAAATGCGGCAACATACAAACCACGCAGTTTCATGACAGCTTTCTCGCAGCAGGATTTCGATCTCCGGGTCGCAACACGCTTCCTGCTTCTAGCGCCGGCGCCACCACACGGAAACTCCACCAATGATCACGATCAGCGGCAACAAAAACTGGCTGCTAATCCGCATCCACCTCATCTGCGCATTGGTCAGCGTGATGCGGCGATCCTCACGATCCTTTGGCCGAATCGAAATCAGATCTTCGTCGGAAGCAAGCCAGTTCACCGTATTGAGCGCAAGATCCCGGTTGCCGTTGAAGCCGATAAACGAATTGGCCGCCCAATCCGAACTGCCCACCACCACGAACCGGCCCTGTGAATTTTCTTTTCCTGTGTTGTACGTTCCCGCCGCGGCAATCAGCAACGGTCCCTTGGTATTCTTCGGATCGTTCACGTTCACCGAAGGATTATCCAACTTGGTCGTCGCCAGGCTCGAATCCGAAGAACTGAACAGCTTCTGCACTGTGGTCTTCTCGCCGTTCTTGGTATCCAGCGAACGCGCCAGCGGGAAACCCGTCACCCGCCTGCTCATATCGTTCACAATCGCGTGCGAATCGTAACTCGTCACCAACGCCACCTGCGGCCCCAGCCCCGCAATCTGCCCGATCGGATTCAGATCGAGAATTAAATTATTTTCTGGCGTAACTCCCCAGCTTTCCAATACCTTGTTCAGGCCTTCGTTATCGGCAATCTCTGCACGCCCCATTTTCAACGGCGGGTTCAACATAATCAGCGCGCGCCCGCCACCTTCCACATACTTCTGGATGGCGTCCACTTCCGGTTGTTGATAGTCAGACTCCGGACCCGCCACCGCAAGCACCGTGCATTCCGCCGGAATCTCGGTTTTGACGATCAGGTTCACGGACTTACTTTCGTAGCCATCCTTCGCCAGAAAATCTTTCAGACGCGAATAGCCGTTGCGATCCGAATCCTCGATCTGATGTTCTCCGCTGCCTTCCACAAAGCAGATCGTGCGTGTACTGCTTTTCAGATCCCGGATGAACGCCCCGGTAATGTCCTCTTCCGTCGTCCCCTTCGTTTGTTCTTTGCGCGCTCCCACTTGCACGACGGTTGTGCCATAGGCGGTTACGCCGGCGGCGCGGGCGGTCTCCGGTTTCTTGTCAGGGTCCACGTACCCGACATGTACTTTGGGGGAAAGATTGGCGTACTGCTCGAGCTGGTCCTTGGCCTGCGGAAATCGCGAACTTTGGTCGAAATACGTGATCGTCGCCGGTTCCTTCAGGCCCCTCACAATCTTTGCCGTTTGGGGAGACAGGCTGTAGCGTTTGTTGGACGTGGCGTCGAACGTTTTATTGTAGCGGTTCGCAAGCACATTCCCCGCCACGATTATCGCCAAGACAATCAGAATGTAGCTCGCTGCGAACAGCGCATACTTCGTCTGGCGGGCTCGCAAAAATGGCACGCTCATCTCAGGATCTCCACCGCAACGATTCCATCGACCGCGTCGTCAGAAACAGTCCCAGAAAAATCGCGGTCATGTAGAACACACCGTCTTTGATCGAGAGCACGCCCTTCGAGAACGAATCGAAATGCGTCAGCACCGACAGGTACGCCAACACGCGTGCCCACGTCGACGGGTCATAACCGCTCACCCATTCCAATACCCACAGCAGCAGGCATACGCCAAAGGTCGCCCCGCCGGCGATAATCTGATTCCGCGTTAACGTCGAGATAAACGCCCCGATGGCCAGCAATGCTCCCGCTTGCAGCAACAGTCCCAGATACGCCACCGCCAGCGGCTTCCAATCCGGATTCCCATACTTGAACAACCAGATAAAATTCACCGCCGTCAGTAGCAGCATGCTGGCGTAAAGAAACAGCGCGGCCAACCATTTTCCGAGGATTACTTCGACATCATGAATCGGCGAAGTGGCCAGAAGCTCGATGGTTCCGGTTCGCTTCTCTTCCGCAAACAGTCGCATGGTGATCATGGGAATCAGGAACAAGCCGATTACGCTTACGTTGGACACCAGCGGGCGAATCACCTCTTCATTGAGGTTCATGGGAAACGACGTGCCGCGCATTTGCGATTCCATGCCGGCAAACACAAAATAGCCCACCACATTCCAGAAGAAGAAACCGAAAATCACCGCGAACATCCCCAGCAAAAGATAGGCAATGGGCGAAACAAAATAGCTGCGCAGTTCCTTTCGGCAAATGATCCAGACGTTCCTCATACGCTTTCCCTCGGAGTGTTGCTTGCCACGTCCTGCAATGCCGCCGCTTCCGGCGACGCCGCAGCGGCCCCACCTTCCGTGCCCGTAAGCTGGAGGAACACCTCCTCCAGGCTAATCGCAGCAGGACGCAGCTCGTTAAGATCCCACCCGGATTCCACTACTGCGCGCGCTACGTCGCCACGAATCCCGTGCTCGCCTTTGCCTTCCACTTCCAGGATGGCACTATTGTTTCGTGTTTCCTTCACCAACACGCGACTGACCCCCGACACTTGTTCCAGCCGGTGTTGTATGGACGCCGCATCCAGCACGCCGTTGCGGCCCGCAACTTCCACCAAAATTGAACTTGCCCCCCGCGCACGGTTCTGCAGATTGCTCACCGAATCCGTCGCCACCAATTTCCCTTTGTTGATGATGATCACTCGCTCGCAGGTCTGCTCGACCTCGGGAAGGATATGCGTACTCAGAATAATGGTGTGATCGCCCGCCAGGCTCTTGATCAGGTCGCGCGTCTCGTTGATCTGCTTGGGGTCCAAGCCCGCCGTCGGTTCATCCAGAATCAGCACATCTGGATTGTGGATGATCGCCTGAGCCAGCCCCACGCGCTGCCGGTAGCCCTTGGAGAGCTTGCCTAATACTTTTTCTTTCACGTCCTTCAAAGCGCAGCGGTCCAGAACAAAATCCACCCGCTTGCCGAGCTCGGGTCCGCGCAGCCCCTTGATTTTCCCCACAAAGTTCAGATACTCCGTGGTGCGCATCTCGAGATACAGCGGCGGCGTCTCCGGTAAATACCCGATGCGTCGTTTCACTTCGAACGGCTGTTCCAGCAGATCGAATCCGGCCACGCTCGCGCCGCCTGAAGTCGGCGGCAAGAAGCAGGTCAGCATCCGCATCGTAGTGGTTTTCCCGGCGCCATTCGGCCCCAGAAACCCTACGATCTGCCCTTTTTCCACTTGAAAGGAAATGTGATCGACGGCCGTGTTGCGGGCGTACCTTTTGGTAAGCTCTTTTACGGTAATCATGAGATTTGATTTTGTGGCGAGGCAGGAGCGTTTGTGTCTACCATCGCCGCATGAACTATAGAACCGTTCAGCCTGCCCAGCGTTGCTATTCGCCGAGCAGCAACATGAACACTAGTGAAGTCGCTAAGGAATTACTCAGCGCACTCCCTAACAGTTGCCCATTCTACTCCCAGCGTTTCGGCTGTCAAGATTGCGCAAATTCCACCGCGCGCCCTGCCGCAATTCCACACCATCTTTAGACCGCCAAATTACGCATTCGTTAGCAAGCTCGCTCACGAGAAATGCATGGCCCCACACATGTGCGAGGAAACCACGCATAAAGACCCGTCAACATGAGTAAGAGAAGTACTAAGGAATGAGCGGCCTGAGACATAGGTAACACATTGTACCGGACACATAGGTGACACTTTTCCCCGTAAAGGGGAGGGAGAGATGCCTTGGAAGGAGTGTTCGGTTATGGATGAAAGACTGCAGTTTGTGGCTCGCCGGCTAGCCGGCGAGGCGATGGCGGAACTTTGCAGGGAGTTTGGCATTTCCCGCAAGACCGGCTACAAGATTTTCGATCGCTACCAGGCATGCGGCATGCAAGGGCTCACCGATCGAAGTCGACGTCCGTATCGGTACGCGAATCAGCTTCCCTTCCAGGTGGAAAACTACATCTTAAACATGAAGCGTGAGCACCCCAGCTGGGGTGCGCGCAAAATCCGTGAGCGCTTGCTGCGCCGGTTCTCGGGTATTCCTATGCCGGCCAAAAGCACCGTCCATGCGGTTCTGGATCGTCATGGACTGGTGGAGCGCCGCGGCCGCTTGCGTCGTCGCGCTCAGGGAACCGCTTTATCGTTGGGCCAGCGACCCAATGAGTTGTGGTGCACCGATTACAAGGGCGAATTCTTGCTGGGGAATCATCAATACTGCTATCCGCTGACGGTCACCGATCATGCCAGCCGGTATCTGCTGACCTGCGAGGCACTTTCTTCTACCAGAGAAAACTACGCTTTTACTGTGTTTGAAAGGCTTTTCAAAGAGCGCGGCTTGCCCGCCAACATTCGCAGTGATAACGGCGTGCCCTTCGCCTCCGCGCATGCGTTGTTCAATCTAAGCAAGCTCGCGGTCTGGTGGCTGCGGCTGGGCATCGGCATCGAACGGATCAAGCCGGGTCATCCTCAGCAAAATGGTCGTCATGAGCGCATGCATCTGACCTTGAAGAAAGAGGCCACTAAGCCGGCCGCTGGGAATTTTCTGCAGCAGCAGGCTAGGTTCGACAAGTTCATCGAGGTATTCAACAACGAACGCCCCCACGAAGCTCTGGACATGAAATGTCCGGCGGAGGTCTACCAACCTTCTCCGCGTCCCTACAACGGATTGCCAGACATCGACTATCCTCTCCACGATAAAACGATCGTGATCACCCGTTGCGGGCGTATCTGCCTGGGCAAGAAGAAAATCAATTTCAGTCAGGTCTTTGCTGGTCAGGCCGTCGGCATTAAAGAAGTGCACGATGACATTTGGCTGGTGAGCTTTATGGATTATGATTTGGGATACTTCGATCTGGAGACTCGGGTGCTCGAACCGCTGGAAAATCCGTTCGGCCCAAAAGTGTTACCTATGTCTTAGGTACGTTGTGTCACCCATGTGTCCGGGTCGGACCGGAAGAAAAGTGGTCGGGGCGATTGGATTTGAACCAGCGACCTCCTGGTCCCGAACCGGATTCCGGCATTTGGTGAACTCTGTTGAATTTTGCGGAAAATAACTGTTTTGGATGGAATGGTCTGGCAGCACTGATTGAACACTATGGAGCATTGTTGATGACGGAGGCTTTGACCGCTACAAAATCGTCTACACGAATAAGCTGATACGTGTTGATCTTCGCGCTTGGCATTCTGAAGAAATTACGCACCACTCTGACGCAACGCGACTAGGCAAGGCTGCCGACGACACTGGCCAAAACATTCTTTGGTTTCCCACAACCCCGTTTCTGGCCAATCAATCAATTTCGACAGTTAGGTAACCACAAGCTTGTTTACCGGTACTAATCCGACGGACGGACCGATAACTTCTGGCTTGCTCGTAATCCGAGAATAAATTGCTGTCGTGGTTTGGATGCTGATTTCCTAGTCACTCTTTCGGCATCGTAGATCGTAGCAACTGCTTCGGATATCTTGATTCTTTTCGTCTTTGCTATCAGCAGAGGATCGAAAGGACGGTCTACTCCTCGGCGAGAGCTTCCATTGGAGAAATGCGCGCGGCGCGTTGCGATGGCAGCAGGCAAGCGACGACGGAGATTATGCCCATCGCACACGCAGCGCCGGCAAGTATTGTCCAGTTGAGAGCCGGCACGTGGAACAGCACCGTCTGCATAGTTTTGGCGGTCGACCAGGCTCCGAGGGTGCCAAATAGCGCGCCGCCGGCAAACAGGCGCAAACCGAGAGATAAAAACTGTTGGCGGATTTGGTTCGGCTGCGCGCCCAAGGCCATTCGCACTCCTATCTCGCGGCGACGTTGTTCGACGGCGTAACTCAACACTCCGTAGGTGCCGATGGCAGTGAGCAGTAGAGCGATGGCAGAAAAAAAAGCGGCGAGCAGGGCAGGTGAGCGGCGGGCGACCAGGCTGTCCTCAATGCGATTGTCCATGGAGCGAAGATCGTAGACCGGTAAATCGGGATCGATTTGGCGAACCACGTGTTGGAGAGTTAATTCGAGCGATTCCGGCACAAGGCTGGCGCGGATAGTCACGAAGATGTGTTCGTCACCACGGAAGGCGTAGGGATAATAGATGGCGCCTTGCGCTTCGTCTTCCGTAAGGCCGGCTTGCTTCACCCCACCGACAACGCCGACAACGGTGAATGCTTCGGAATCCTTGCCCTCTGAGGAGCCTTCGAATAGTTGTTGGCCAATGGCGCTGGCGTTGGGCCAGTAATATCGCGCGAACTCTTCATCGACAACGCAGACGCGCGCGGAGCGGCGAGAATCGTCAGCGGTGAGGAAGCGTCCGGCTCGCAAAGAAAAGCCCATGGAGCGAAAGTAGTCGCCACCAACGCCGTAAGAATAGTGACCTCGGGGCGATTGGCCAGGACTGAGAACGTAACCTTTCACGGTGGCGGCGCTTTTGCCGTTCTTCCCACTGAAGGGCACGTTGTTGATTACGCCCGCGGATGACACTCCCGGCAGACGTCCGATGGTGTCCATCAGTTTTTCAACAAACGCCAGGCGAGCTGGCCCGTCCGAGTAGCTTTTCCAAGTCAGCGAAATTTGCCCAGTAAGAATATGGTCCGACTGGAATCCGGGAGAAACGGCCATGGCGCGTTTGAGACTGACCGCGAGCAGAGCGGCGCCGGATAGCAGCATGAACGCCAAGGCAACTTGGGAAACGATGAAAGCATGGCGCAGGAGTTGCGTGGTTCGGCTGGTGGTTCCGCCGCGACTCTCAGATTGAAGCGCACTGCCTGGATGGCGACGAAGATTTAGCCATGCGATTGGCGCAGCGAGTAGCAAGCCCATGAGGGTGGCTGCAAGCAGGCCGATGAGAGCCAACCTTGCATCGAAGACGATGCGGCTTCCTAGGGGCAAGCGATCCGTGCCGAGCACCGCGAGGAGGCGGATTCCTCCGGCGGCGACGGCGAGTCCGAGCAACCCTCCGACGAGGGTGAGGGAAGTGGTTTCGACGAGTAGTTCGCTGACGACGTGCCAGCGGCCGGCACCGAGCGCCTGGCGCACGGCCAATTCCTTGGCGCGAGCGCTGGCGCGAATGAGAAGCAGGTTGACGAGGTTGACGGTGCCGATCAAGAGCAGAGCGAGCACGCCGGCTTGAAGAAGCAGAAGAGTAGGACGAAGCGCCGCGACATGGTCCGCATGCAGCGGGACGACGAGAGAACGGAAGCCAGCGTCGGCAATCATCTTGGCTTGAGGATCATCTACTTCCAACGTAGCATTCTGTGCATCGATCTGAGACTGAGCTTGCGAGAGCGTGGCGTCCGGCTTAAGCCGGGCGATCATTTGAATGACATTCCCCCCGGAATGCCGCTGGAGGAACGTGCGATCCTCGGGTCGTGACGCGAGGGGGAAGTAGAGCGGAGCGTCCGAGGAAAGGAAGCGAAAAGTGGAAGGCAGAACGCCGATGATGGTTGTGGGAAGACCGTCGACACGAATCTGGCGGCCGATCACGTGGGAATCGGCGTTGAGGTGCTGGCGCCAAAAAGTGTCGCTCAGAATAACAACTCCATCGGTTTCGTAGGAGGTTTCGTCGTCGGTGAAAGTGCGGCCGAACACGGGGCCGAGTCCAAGGGTTGAGAAGAAGTCAGGAGACACTTGCATGATCTGTTCACGTTCGGTTGCGCCGGGTTCGCCGGTGATCGCGGTGCCATAGCGATAAATCGCGAGAGAAGAGAAGGCCGAAATGTGACCGCGACGCTCGTAGTAATTGGTTATGGAGGAGCCGTCGCGTTCGACGCCTGCTTTGGGATACGAGTTGAAGATGGTTACGAGCCGGTCCGGCTCGGGGAATGGCAGAGGACGAAGGAGAACCGAGTCGATCACGGCGAAAATGGTCAGATTGGCGCCGAGACAAACGGCGAGCGTCAGAAGGGCAGTGACCGTGAATCCTGGCGTCTTTCGTAGTAATCGCGCGGCGTAACTCAGCTCGCGACGAAGCTCATCGAAGAAGTAAAGGCCACGTGCCTGGCGGCAATCCTCCTTGATGTTGGTAAGGCTGCCTAACTCGATGCGCGCTCGGCGAGCCGCCTCTTTCGGTGACAGGCCGGAGCGGATTAAGCCATTGGTATATTCCTCGAGGTGGAAGCGCAATTCTTCGGTCATCCCGTCTTCGAAATCATGGCCCTGAGTGAGGACGCGGAACAGGGAGCGAATGCGCTTGACCATATCACACCTCCTCGGACGTGGTATTCAAGGCTGCGCCAATAGCAGATACAAGGCGGTTCCATCCGGCGGTTTGCTCACGAAGACGGCGACGTCCCGCAGAAGTTAGGGTGTAGTACTTCGCCCGCCGGTTATTTTCACTTTCTCCCCATTCGGCAACGATGAGGTCCTGGTGCTCCAGCCGGTAGAGAGCGGGATACAAGGATCCCTGCGGAATCTCAAGCGCATCTCCGGAAATCTGGCCGATGCGCAGCAGGACGCCATACCCATGCAGCGGTTTCAAGGACACGGCTTTGAGAATCAACATGTCGAGAGTGCCGGGGAGGACGCTTGCGATTTTGCTCACGATTTGGTGGCCTCCTAGCCTGACTAGGAGTTTAACGGGCGATCCCCTAGTTTGGCAAGGGGAAAAACAGGCGACGTACTTTTCGCGAGAACTCCCTCGAGATTCCACGGATTAGTGATTAGTAACGGAAAGTCGGCTAGTGTTTACCGATGGAGAGAGGTGGCGATTGCTGCTTCTGCCTTAGTCACGGCGCAGCAGATGCGCCAAGTGATCGCAGACTTTAACGTTGGCCCGAAGTCCGGTTGATCGCATCACCGGGCGGTCCATTGAGAGGGCGCGGAGGAACTGGCCGTCTACAAAATCGTCTACCGCGCTGTAGCGGAAAAACCAGAAAACACGCGTAAGTTATTGAAAAAAGTGGTCGGGGCGATTGGATTTGAACCAACGACCTCCTGGTCCCGAACCAGGCGCGCTAGCCAGGCTGCGCTACGCCCCGACACGTGCTCAAAAGGCTTTCGAGCACATAAATAAGCCTAACACAGCTCAGCGGAGCCCCACCAATCATTCTGAACCGGCAGGCCGACAGGCCAGCATGCAACCCGCCGCAATCCCACGATTCTGGAACCTCGCGCGCCCCGCTCAGTAATAGAATTTCAGCCCGAATTGCACCAGCCGTGGCCCGCGGTCCTGGCTCACTTGCCCAAACGTGCCGCTATATCCATTATTGTCGGGGTTCAGGAATTGCACGTGATTGAAGGCGTTGAACATTTCCGCGCGAAATTCCAGGTTCTTCGATTCCGTCAGCTTGAACTTCTTCAGAAACGAAATGTCCCAATTGTTTATGCCGGGGCCGTAGATCGCATTTCGTCCCATATTCCCGAACGAAGCAAGGGATCCCGGTAAAACGTTCGTGGTGTCGTACGCCAGGCTGCAATCGAACGACGACGGATCAAAATAGTAATTTGCGTTCGTTCCCCCGCCGCACGTCGAATCAAACGACTGGATCTTGCGCGCATTGAACGTGCGGACCGGGCCGGTGATATCCACTCGCTCCAATGCGTTCCCTTGCCCGCTCGAGCCCGCGTTCGAATAGAGCGTAAAGGGCGTGCCGGACTGGAACGTCGCGATTGTGTTAATTTGCCAATCTCCCAGGATCACGCGCGACACGCGATTGTTTTGCAGCCGATTTCCAATCGGCACTTCCCAGCTTCCCGAAAACACGAACCGGTTTCGCACATCAAAATCCGCCGGTGCGCGATCCAGTCGCGGATCGAAGGGATCGGTATACGTCGAGGACCGCGCACGAAAGCCGGACGTCAGGTCCATGGTCTTTCCAAACGTGTACGCGGCACGGAACGAAAGTCCGCGGGCGAAACGCCGGTCCACCGTGACCTGCAGTTCGTTCGCATCTGACAACCCGGTGCTCTTGTTGGTGTATAGCTGGCCAATGTCCTGCAACGTGGCATTCGGGTCGGTGGCGCCATTCACGCAACCGGAGAGTGGCCGCGCACAATCGATATTCAGATAGCCGATACTGTTCAATTGTTGCAGCTCCACGCCGGGACTCGGCGGATTCACGTCCACGCTGCTGATGAGTTTGCGTCCCATGCTGCCCACGTACACCGCTTCGATCGCGGTATCTTTCGTAAGTTGATACTGGAAGCCAAAGTTGAAATTTTCTGAATATGGCGTGCGGAAATGGGGATCCGTCACATACGCAAAGGAGACCTTGGGCACAAAAAATTCGCCAACATGGCCACTCGCACGGAACGGATAAGGATTCGTGATTCCCAATGGTGTAAACGGATCCGCCAGCGTGTTGTCGGTGGTCGCGAACTGGCTTGCTCCGTAATACAGGTTGGAAATGTCGCCGAAGGGTGGCTGGCCGCCAAACTGCAAGTTCAGCGCGCCGTCCTCCAGGTCATAGAAAATCCCGAACCCACCACGCATCACCAGTTTCGAATTGCCCAGCATGTCCCACGCAAATCCAAAGCGCGGCGCCCAGTTGTTCTTATCGGGATACACCAAGGCATTGTTCGGCGTGCCCGGATCGCCTGGATACAAAATCCCTGGAGGGGCATCCGGAAACACTGTCGACTGCGTGCTCGGCCCGAAATACCCGAGGATATTATTGTGAATGTCGCTTTGCGGCGTGTTGTATTCGTAGCGCAAGCCCAACACCAACGTCAGCCGCGGAACGATCTTGAACGTGTCTTGCCCGTAAAAGTAATACGACGACGTGCGGATTCCATACACCGCGTTCGCTGCTTGGTAATAGTTGTCCGGAAATCCCCCCACAAAGTCGGACAGGCTTGTTCCCGTGAACGTTCCGGAAACCGGAGCATATCCGTACAGGCCGAAATCGTAGCTTCCATTTGTATAGAAATCGTAATTGAAATTATTTTGTACCCGCCGGATATCCGCGCCGAACTTCCATTCGTGCCGTCCGCGGGGAATCGTGACGTGATCCTGCCCCTGGTACACCATGTTGTGCAGCTTGGTTGGCCCCTGCGGCGAAGGCCCAATATTGAATCCCGAGGTATACATGAGCGGCGGCGCAGTCCCGCCCGGGTCGTCCGGATTAATGTTGGTGAATCCTAGATCCGCCGGAGCCGTGGTGTCGTCGGGAGTCGCTTGCAGAGTTGCCGTGCGGTTTGCCGATGCGCGCACCTCATTAATCCATCCGGAAGCGAAACTATGTGTCCACGTCACGCTCAACACTTGATCGCGATAGTTCGTGGCAAATCCCGATCCCACCGGCAAATTCCCGCCCGACGAGGCTCCTTTTCCGATGATGAACGGAAATGCCTGGCGGACATCGTCGATCAGATACACGCCCGAAAGCGTGTCGCGCGGCGTGAAATTGTGATCCACCCGGACAATGCCTTGATCTTCGTCGATGGCGCTGGTGGCACTGAACTGGTAACCATTGTTCGGCCGGTTGGGCAGCGGCAGATATTTATTAATGTAGTTCGCGGAAATCGGATTCACCGGAATCTGATTGTAGGGATAAGGATTGCCGCTCACCGGATTGACCAATTGCTGCCCATTCGGATTCAGGCAATTCCCTGCTCCATCGAAGTCCGTGCCCGATCCGGCGGCGTTCGGACACAGCTCTCCAAAATTTCCCGTGCGTTCGTTCGCGCTTAAGACTGTAAGTTGCGGAGAGGCCTGCCCCTCGCGTCGCCGCGCCCCTTGATACGCGGCAAACACGAAGGTTTTGTCGCGCACGATAGGCGCCCCGATGGTTCCCCCAAACACGTTGCGCTTGAACGCGCTGCGTTCCGTGAGGAAAAAGTCGCGTGCGTTGAACACGTCGTTGCGCAAAAATTCAAACGCCGAACCGTGAACCTGGTTGGTTCCCGATTTCACTACCTGGTTCACGATTCCGCCGGAGCTGCGGCCAAACTCCGCATCATAGTTATTCGTCAGAATCTTGAACTCCGCCACCGCATCCGGATTTGGACTCACCACAATGTTATTGCCCAGGAAATCCGTGTTGTCCGCGCCGTCCACCAGAAATGTCAAGGACTCCGAGCGTTGTCCGCTCACATTGAAAGGGTTTCCCGATCCGTCATCCGGGTCCGGCGTAAACACGCCCGCTTGCAGCAGACCCAATTGCAGCGTATCGCGGTCTACCAGCGGGAGATCCTGAATTCGCCGCGTGTCCTCCACTTTCCCCAGCACCGCTCCCGACGTGTCGATTTGCGCTACTTCTGCCGACACTTCGACGGTCTCCGTGTTTTGCCCCACTTCCAGCGTCACGTCCAGCCGTCCGTTCTGGTTCACCTCCAGAACGATTCCGTCCTGCACATTTTTCTTGAATCCTGCGTGCTCCACCGCCAGCCGGTAGGTGCCCACGTCTACCAGCGAAAACAGGTACGTGCCATCGCTCTCTGTTTTCGTGGTACGACTCACGTTCGTTCCCTGATTCGTCAGGGTGACCACCGCCGACGGCACTGTCGATCCCGAGGAATCTTTCACCACGCCGGTCAGCCGGGCCGTCGCTTGTGCGTAAGTTCTCTTCGCTCCCACTCCCATCAAAATCAAAATAAAAAGGAAAAAAGCCAACGTGCGGCAAAGATGGATTCTCTGCATAATCTCCCTTCTCTGGCCGGAATAAATGATCGTATGAGCCGATTCCACAGGGTCTATAACCGTGCAAAGGCATCGGTTCGCTCATCGCCTCCCACAAAAACACCCGGACAACCCGGCGGAAGCGAATCTCGCCACACGACACCTACGCACCTTGCGTATTAATGGGAGCGAGTTTTATGACATACCGCGTTAGAAGTCAAGCAAAGTTCGGCAAATCCTTGGCAGAAGCAATTCGAATCGTTCTCACCGAAAGAAAACGCCGGAGAATCGAAATTCCCCGGCGCAACGCAGCATCCAAAAGCTTCCGAACGCATCGTACGGCGTTCGGCTCACCCCAAGCGGATCAGTTTGGCCTCCGTGATGGCGGCATGCTCCCGGATAGGTTCCAGGATTTCTTCAGACACCTTGCCATCCAACCGCACCAGCGATACCGCCTCCGCTCCCACTGTCGCTTCTCGTCTGCCCAGTGCGAACGTCGCGATATTCACCCCATGCTTTCCCAGTGTAGTTCCCACGTGGCCGATCACTCCGGGTTTATCGTTATTGCGCAGCAACAACATCGTGCCGTCCAGCTGCGCCTCCAACGCGATGCCATCAATACTAATTACGCGGGGTGATCCATCGTGTAGCACCGTGCCCTCCGCGCTGAATCCGTGGCCACCCGGCTGGCTGGGAAATGCCGAAACTTCCAGCGTGTGCGGGAAGCCGTGCTCGCGACGCCTCGTCTCTTCTTCCACGGTCAAACCGCGAGCCGCTGCGATCGCCGGAGCATTCACCACGTTTACTTTCTCGTCCAACACCGCGTTCAGCAATCCGGCCAGCACCGCGCTGCGCAGCAAATGTGTGCCCAGTTCCGCCAACTCGCCGGCATAACGAATTCTCACCCGTGCCGGTCTCGTCGCCGCGGCCTGCGACACCAGCGATCCCAGTTGTTCCGCCAGCGCCAGATACGGCCGCACGCGCCGGTACTGTTCCGGCGAAAGTGCCGGGAGGTTCACTGCGTTGCGGATCACGCCTTCCAGCAGGTAATCCCGCACCTGCACCGCCACTTGATTCCCCAACTCTTCCTGCGCCTCCGCGGTCGAACCCGCCACGTGCGGCGTGCACACCACATTCGGCAGCCCCATCAACGGCGAATTCTTCGGTGGTTCCTCGGCGAATACATCCAGAGCGGCCCCCGCCACCTGACCGCTCTTCAATGCCGCAGCTAAATCTGCTTCATTAATCAATTCACCCCGCGCGGCATTCACAATGCGCGCGCCCTTTTTCATCTTCGCGATCGACTCCGCGTTGATCATGTTCTTCGTCTGTGGACTCACCGCCGTATGCAGCGAAATGAAATCGCTCTCCGCCAGCAATTTCTCCAGCGGCACCAGCTCCACATTTAATTCCTTCGCCGCCGCCTCGCTGATATACGGATCAAACGCCAGCACGCGCATGTCAAACGCGTTGGCCCGCAAAGCCACTTCCCCTCCGATGCGTCCGAGGCCGATCAGACCCAATGTTTTGCCGCGCACTTCCGCGCCCGCCGACGATTTTTCCCATTTCCCTTCGCGCATCGACGCGTCGAACTTCGGGATTTGCCGCACCAGCGCCAGCAGCAGCGCCAACGTGTGCTCGGCCACGCTCACGGAGCTGCCCCCCGGGGTGCTCATCACTAAAATTCCGCGTTTCGTCGCTTCATCCAGGTCGATATTGTCCACGCCCACGCCGGCGCGGCCCACAGCGCGCAGTTTCGGCGCTTTATCCATCAATTCGGGCGTAACTTTCGTGGCGCTGCGCACGATCAACGCGTCCGCGTCCGCCAACTCGCCTCCCAGCGTCTCTTTCGTGGTCTGCACAATCTTCCATCCTGTCTCTTTCAGCAGTTCCACGCCCCGCTCGCTGATCTTGTCCGCTACGATGACTTTCATCTTTCCTCTTTTCGTGGGTAAAAGCTGCCAGCCCATCAGCAGTCTCTTCCCATATTATGAAAACATTCCAAATTACTGTGCAGGGTGAACCCTGTCAATGCGTGCACACCACGCCTCTGTTATAGTTTCCCAAAGGGAGCCCCTACATGTCTCTGTCTGAGCAGATTCAGAAAGATATTGTCACCGCCATGAAGGCCAAGGACGAAATGCGCCTCAGCGTCCTGCGCATGGTGAAGTCGGCGCTGCAACTGAAACAAGTCGAAAAGATGCGCCCGCTCGATGCCACCGAATCCATCCAGTTGCTGCAAACTCTCGCCAAGCAGCGCAAGGAATCCATCGACCAGTTCGCCAAAGGCGGCCGTCAGGATCTTGTCGACAAGGAAACCAGCGAACTCAAAATCCTCGAATCCTATCTTCCGGCCGGCGCTTCCGATGCGGAAATGGATGCTGCCATTAGTAAGGCCATAACCGATGTGGGTGCCACTTCCATCAAACAAATGGGCGCGGTGGTAAAAGCCGCGAAAGACGCGTTCACCGGTAAGGCCGTGGATGGCAAAGCGCTAAGCGACCGCGTGCGCGACAAGCTGTCCAAGCTCTCTTAACCATTTTCGTGATTTCTCGCGCCGGTTTTTAAGGCTCGTCGCGCGATTCGCCTCGATTACATGCCCCTACCGCAACAAATTCCCGTTCGCTACGCCGAAGACGATGCCGGCTATGTCACCGTGCGTCCGGTCGTCAAACAAACCTTTCGCCTCCACGAACTGGTCGACATGGTGGTCAGCGTCGTTGGCAAGGATTCCACTCGCGTTCAACAAATCTTCCGCACCGGCACGGTCCTTTACAATGGCTATCACTACTGGTGGGATTCCCTCTCCGCCGATTTGCCGGAAATCGAAGCCCTCGTTGCCACTTTTCCCGATGACGATCCTTCGCGCCCCTTCGAACCCGCCACGATCACCGCGGTGCTCTTCGAAAGCGGCGGCGGCGCGCAGCGCAATCTCGTCGAAATCACTCCCGCCGAAGCCGCCGACAAAAAACTTTTCGCGAAAACCTCGGCGTGGAAAACCCTCACGAAATTCGCCGTCGCCAATCCGCCGCGCTACGACAAATACTCCCACGCCCGCCGCGCCGATCTCTTCCGCCTGACTCTTCCCTTCGACCAAGCCCAACAACTCCTCGCAGCTATGCTCGATGCCGCGCCCCGCGCCCTCCGCCATCGCTGGAGCACGCTGCGTCCGCCCTCCGCCATCACCTTCGTACTGCCAAGGAGTTAGCTCCTCTCTGACTCCGGGCCACGGCAATATATCGCACTGCGATACATTCCGTTCGAGGCAACTCGCAGTCCATATATCGCATCACGATATATTGTGGAAGAGGATTCGCGCGCTTCCCACGGCCCCCGCCCTTGGCGACACGCGAACACCCAGCGCGTTCTTTCTGCGCCTGTCCGCCCCGCTGCTCATCTTCCCGCTGGACGTTGTATCCCTGGAGCTACTCATTGCCCGGAAGGAGACCCCCTATCATGCGTTCTCGGCCTCTCGTGTTCGTCACCTCATTGGCTTTAGCCGGGGCTTTCTGCTGCGCCGCCCCGGCTTTTGCGCAGTCTTCGAATGAATTTGGGAAACTGAAAATCCACGTCGTTCCCAAACAAGCCTACGTCTGGGTTGACGGCAAGGCCGTCCGCGATGGCAGCCAAACCCTGACGTTGTCCGCGGGCAGCCATCAAGTTGGTGTCTACAACTCCGGCTATCTTCCTAAAACTCAAGATGTCCGGGTCAACGCCGATCAAACCTCGGATCTCAACGTCGACCTACAGCCTGAAGACGGCAAGATCCCCGGACCATTTGGTGATATCGAACTCAAAGGCTACGACCGTGCCGCCGTTCTCTTGAATGGGAAGACCCCCGCCTACTTCGTTGGCCATGTCGATGAATTCAACTGGAACTGGATCTGGCACCAGCGCCTACTCGTCCGGCCTGGCACTTATCAGGTTTCCGTTACACGCAAGGGTGAAACGCTTTGGGCCGGCCCGGTCACCGTCAAAGCAGGCCAGCAAGTCACCGTCTACATGGATCACGGCGGAAAAACGAAAACCAAAAATTGGCTTCAGGGACTAGACATGCCCGCGCAGCCACGATTCCACGCTGGAATTGCCAGTGCCACCGTCCCCGTCGCTCCTGTTATGGCGCAACTTTCCGCGAAGTCGAACAATCTCTCCTGCGGCCAGGGGACTGAACTCAGTTGGAACGCCGCCGGAGCCGCGGACACTTCTATCTCCGGCATCGGCGAAGTTCCCGCTCGTGGCGACCGCGCCGCCACTCCTACGCGTGACACCACCTACGTGTTAACCGCGAAAGGTCCGGGCGGCGAGGCCACGCAAAGCGTAACCGTAAAGGTCGACGCTACGCCCACGGCCACTCTCGCTTTGGCGCAACCCGAAATTCGTTACCACAAGATCGGCGACCGTGTAGTCCAGCAGGATTCCACCACTCTGCATTGGTCCAGCGCCAACGCCAACTCCGCCAGAGTCGAGCCGTTCAATAGTGACGCCATGAGTGGCAGCCAGAAGATCATCGCGGATCCCGAGCAAAGCGCCACCGGCCCGATCAATCAGGACGTCAACTACACGATTACCGCTACCAACGCTTGCGGGGGCAGCATCACCAAAACCGCCAAGTTGCACATTGTTGGCTCTATCGACCCGCCTCCCGCCGCCACTCTTGCCAGCCTCTTCTTCCCCACTGCCTATCCCACTAGACACCACCCACACCTCGGCTTGGTGGCGAGCGAGAAAATGACTCTCGACAACCTTGCGACTCAATTCAAAACGTTCGGCATGTATGAGCACAACGCTAGCCTTCTGGTGATTGGCTACGCCGACGTTCGTGGCTCGAAAAATTATAATCAGGCCCTCAGCGAACGCCGCGCTGCACTCGTCAGAAATTATCTGATCTCCAAGGGCGTTCCGGCCGCCGATATCAAAACCAAAGCGGAAGGCAAGGAAAAACAGCTCGATCAAAAATCCGTGGAAGTTCTCCAATCCAAAAGTGATCAAAAGCCCGATCCGTGGATGACCAAGCAGGAAAAAAACACCTGGCTTGCCTACAATCGCCGCGCCGACCTGGTCCTGGAACCCACAGGGCAGCAGTCCACCGTGGCGTATCCGGTTGACACCCCGGATACGCACCTGGTCTGGCAGCGCCCTGAACCATCGCTAAAGAAACTTGAATCTGCGGCAAACCTGGCGCCCACCAGCGTCCAGCAAGCTCGCGCGACCAGCGGCAACTGATCCGCGTCTCTGACTTTCTCCCGGGCGGCCCAGCCTGCTACGCCCGCCCGGGACACGTTCCCATTTGTTCCGGTTTCATGCGAATTTTGAGGAGGAAAATTATGCGACTCTCTCTGAAAGCTACGGCCCTCGCCGCTGGACTGTTGTGGGGCGGCGCCATTCTGTTGGTGGGTCTGGTTAATCTGGCGGATCCCACTTATGGAGTGAGCTTCATTCAACTCACCAGTTCTGTGTATCCCTGGTTCCACAATACCCGGAACATTGCCAACGTTTTCATCGGCACAATCGATGGACTGATTGATGGCGCGGTCGCTGGACTGTTCTTCGCGCTGCTGTACAACGCGATTTCGAGCTTGCCCAGCCACGTTAGTCATTCGCATCAACAAGCCTAGGCACGAATCCGACCCGCTTGTGCGCTCGGCTTGACGCCGAGGCCATAGCAGAACGCGCGCTTTAGCCTTGACAAAGAACCTCGCTTGGAACTCACTATCGATGAATGAATGACTGTCATCGTGCTGTAGTTCCACGCAACAATTTGCGCTCCACTGGCCTTTTATGCTTTCTCGCTCTGATTGTTCTGAGCAGCATCACTGCACCATGTATTTTCGCGCAGGCGCCAACGCGCTCGCCTGAATACGACGCGCTGCAAAAACGACTCGCAACCGGCTGGAACACTTGGGACGTTCATAGCGTAGCCACCCACGTCCTTTTGCCCGCGGGACTCGCCATCCGCATCGGCTTCCACCACAAATCCACGCTCTACAGCGAAGCGTTTCTGTCCGACGCGCTGATCGGCCGCCAAGGCCAGAACGACGAAAAAATTTTCCCGGGCCCACACGCTTGGGACGGCAGCTACACCGATCTTCGCCTGACCTGGAACGGTTTGGATTTACGCGTGCAAAGCGCCCATAGCGGCGCGGATTTGGTTTTGCTGGTCACGCCTCTGTCCCAAGTGAAAACCGGACACCCACCGCCCACGGTAATTTTCTCTGCGGCCTATCTCTGGAACCGGCCCGGCACCGTTATTCGCGCTGACAACAAGCTCGAAGCGCGCGGCTCCTCCGCATCGCTCGACATTTTTGCCACGGCCCCCGAGGCTCCGTTCAGCAGCATTCCTGTTGCCGCACCGTATCTCGCCGCCGAGCTCACTGGTCCGGTCGGGCTCAGCACCGGCTCGCCGCGCACACTTGCCCAAATTCGCCAAGCCATCGACGAACAACGTGCGGCGTACGAGCGCTCGTTGGGGCAAACGTCTTCGGCGACCTTCGACGCCATCCAATCCACGCTAGGTTGGGACACCATTTACGAGCCGGAACGCGCTCGTGTCATCTCGCCCGTCAGCCGGATTTGGAGCGTCGGTTGGGGCGGCTATGTTCTTTTCGACTGGGACACGTTCTTCGCCGCCACACTCGCGGCCATCGGCAATCGTGATTTGGCTTACGCCAACGCCATCGAAATACTGCGCGAGGTTACTCCCGCAGGTTTCGTGCCCAACTACGCCCGCGCAGGCAACTGGAAAAGTTTTGATCGTTCCGAGCCGGCCGTGGGCGCCATCACGGTTCTCGGCCTGTACAACAAATTCCACGATCGTTGGCTTCTGCAGGATACCTTTGCCCCACTGCTCACCTGGAATCGCTGGTGGCAGCAGCATCGTCGCGTCGGCAATTATCTCGCCTGGGGCAGCGACGGCGACAATCCTCCCGGCAACCCTGATGACGATGCGCGCGGCACCCGTGCTGGCGCCATTCTCGAATCCGGCCTGGACAACAGCCCCATGTACGACTCTGCCGCCTTCGACGAAAAAAAGCATCTCCTGCAAATGGCCGATGTCGGATTGATCAGCCAGTATGTGGCTGATTGCGATGCGCTGGCCCAAATCGCCGCCGCCCTCAATAAGCCCGCCGAAGAAAAAGAACTGCGCGAACGTGCGAATTTCTATCGCGCCTCGCTGGCTTCCCTGTGGGACGAAAAAACCGGCATGTTCCTCAACAAGGATCTCCATACCGGCGAATTCAGCCCCAGAACCTCTCCCACAAATTTCTATCCGCTGCTCGCGCGCGCCGCCACTCCCGTTCAGGCGCAGCGCATGATTCGCGACCATTTGCTGAATCCCGAAGAATTCGGCGGCAAATGGGTGATTCCCGCCACTCCCCGAAACGATCCCGCCTTCCAGGATCAAAATTACTGGCGCGGCAGAATCTGGGGCCCCATGAATTTCCTCGTCTATCTCGGGTTGCGCAACTATGACCAGCCCGAAGCGCGCCAAGAACTCGCCCAAAAATCCCTGGAACTATTTCAAGCGGAATGGACCACCAACCATCACGTCCACGAAAACTATAATTCCATCACCGGCTCCGGCGACGACGTCTCCTCCAGCGACCGTTTTTATCACTGGGGCGCTCTGCTCGCCCTCATCGATTATATGGAGACCACCGATAAACCATCGCCAGCCAACCACGTCCACTAAGGCGCCACCGCAGGTGCGGATTTCGAATTGGGCTAGGCATTCGCTTTAAAGCTTGCACCATCCGCAATTGCCGTAGCGGTCATTGGTGCGGGTTTTTTTGTGCGGCGAGCATGACCTTGACTCTAAACCCGCACCCTTTATGAACCAAACCCAAGGGTGCGGCACCCAAAATCGTTCCCACCGCTCAACCTGTGGCCCACCCGCCAATCCCAAATCATCTCGTCACTCAAAGCGTGTGCCACCCGCGCAATCGTATTACGGAGAGACTTTCAAGAATGCCAATCGCCGATCTGCATCGCCCTGAATAAGCGTGAAGCTCTGGCCGCTGTAGCAGGCCGGGATCCCATAGACGTCTTTCGCGAGTAGATAGTCCCAAAGAGTATGACCGTCCTGCGCATCAACAACCCTAATGACCAAATGCCGGCGCGGATCATCCTTAGAAACTGGCACAAGGAAATCGAAGGCAAGGCGACCGTTTGAATACAGCATGGACGGGACCGAGACATCCTCGCCCGGTGTGCTAAGGGGGAAAGAGTGGACGACTTCGCCAGCGGAAGAAATCGAGTATATTTTGGGCGCCGACCCAGCTCGGAGCAGGTACACGGTACCGTCTTCCGTGACGGCGAACTGGCTCAAATCCACGGCCCGAAGACCCGTGATGTCTGGATTTTCTGATTTTGATGAATCGATATCTGGCATCTTGATATCGTCGGGCAACTCGAGCTCTCGAACGAATTTGCCGCTGGAATCAAAGATCGCTATAAATGGCGTACTTTTCTGTACGGTGTGTTCGCCAGATGATGGACGACTCGAAAATTGGATTCCTGACAAAAGAAACATTCCGTTCGGCAATGGGACTATCTGCCGGGGCGCAAGACTGGAATCAATGTGAGTAAGAGAGATTGACTTGTCGTCGCCGTCGATTTGGATCACGACCACGACGGGCTGCTGATCTTTGGTTGTAAGGGCGGCCAACTCGAGAATTGTCCCGTCTTTCCTGATTGCGAAATCATAAATCTCGTACGACGCTGCTTCTTTTATCTCCGGCGCATTGGATACATCGAACAAGGTCGTACTCTGACCATCTGCCGAGATGCGGAGGACTGGCGCCATTGGGCCCTTCATTTTCCCCAGCATCGGACGCATGTAAATGTTGCCGTGAGAATCGCAACGTATGGGTCCGATCCCACCCCCCGAAGCGAACATATTTGTAACCTGAATCTTATCTCCCCCTTTCAACTCAATATGGGGAACGGGCAGGGCGGAAGATTGAGTCCAGGCGCCGTAGCCGAACAATAGTTGGGCGCCAATTGCAAAGGTCGCCTTCCAAGTTGTTTCGCGCTTTCTCATTGAGAGGTCGGTCCGCGGGTAGCGCACCTTTTGGGCGTTTGGGGAATTTCGAGCACCGCATGTGAGGATATCACTGATGGACGTGACGCTAGAGTGATAAAAGAGGTGTCCTTCGATAAGAGCGACGGCCACCGTCGTAATTTTAGTTGAGAGGAGGATTTTGCCGCATTGCCTTCAGGGCGAGCCTCCTATTCGGAAAATTCAGTGCGCCACCCGCCAAAAAATTCAAAACGGATGAACACGGGCCGCCCTTCCTTTCATGCAGGACGCAGGCATTCCGGGTGCCAGATTCCTGGAATGTTCTTGAGGTTATAGAGCTGATCACCACCGTGATAAAAGCCTACCTTTTCGACCGTCGCCACCGCATCGGCGTATTCAAGTTGCTCCCGTAGGAGTTTGTGGTGGTACTTCCATGTTTCCCGAAAATTCTGCAAGAAGGCTCGATCCGCCACCCGCACCTCTGAGCCTTCTGGAAACACTGCTTTATATACTCCGCTAGTTTGCATCCCTGTCCCCCACTGCGGCTTGTCTGTTTTTATAAATTTGGCGGGCGGGTGGCGCACCTTTTGGGCGTTTGGGAAATTCGAGCATCGGAGGTGAGGATATCACTGACGGACGTATCCCAAGAGTAATAAAAGGAGGGTGGCCTACCCTTTGCGTCGTTGGCAAAGGGTGGGACGCTCTTGGTTTGCCGTTACTCCATGCCGAGGAATCTGAAGCGCTGTGTGGGCCGAGGTGATCTGGCGGGTGGCCCAGCCGATTGGATGTGGTGTAATTTTTGTCATAATGAACGATGAGCATCACCTTTACAATTGAAGAGAAACTATAGACAGGCGGAGGGTGCCCCATCCTTGGGTTACAAGGGTGGGTCGTGGGGTCAATCGCCGAGCAACCTCAGTGCCCCGCCGGCTTCAGCACCGCCGTCCCCCGCTCATCATTCCCGATGATCCGGAAAAATTTCTTTAACTCCTCCGCCTGGCTCACCGGCACACTCAACTGCTTGATCTCGTACGTTCGCGTATACTTCAGTACCCGGCCGTCGGCCACTGTCTTGCTATGGTAGCTGCCGAAGCTGTACTCCACATCGGTCGGCGGCGGAAGTTCATCCACTTCGTATCCGGCGGGCAGCGCAATTTCAAAGTTATCGATATCGCGCCGCGGCCCGGGGAATTCCACCGCGTACTTTCGCGGCTCTTTGGTCTCCAGCAAGCCACTCGCTTCCACACCGAGCACGCGGGGCCGCACCAGCAGTAAATCGCCGGCAAATTTTCCATAGTCCTGCGCCACAAAGGACCACTGGTACGCAAAAGGCAGCATCGAATCGTGCAGGTTCGCTATTGTGGCGTTGGTGATCTGAAAGCTTCCAATCGAGTTGGCCATCAATCGTTCCACCGGCTTGATTCGATCGCTTTCCTTTTCCACGTTCCGCAGCTCGCCGCGTTGCCACCAGGCCGCGTCCCCGAAGCGCTCGTCATGAACTTCGCCTCGCAAAACTCCCCGCGCATCCAGGCTCAACTTCGCGGTCCGCCACGCTCCGCTCGACGTAGGCGGCAGTTGCGGCATTTGCGTCAATGCGCCACCGTCCGGCGTCACCAACAGTGCATAGCTCGCTTGCAGGTCTCCGTGCAACGACCCAAACGGCGTCAACTCGTCAGTGGGATCGAAAATCAGTAGCTTTCCCAGCTTCGCGTCCTGGATGGTCGCCACCAGTCGCGCATCGCGAACGCCATCCGGCAAACGGATCGCAAGAATCACGTGATCAAACAAGCCCAGGTGCGGCGCAATCGACGGCGTGACTGCCCCGCGCTGCGAATCAATCAGCACAAAATACGAATCGATGCCTACTTCCTTCAGCATCACCGAAAGCAACGCCGCCTTGTCTTTGCAATCTCCATAACGCTTCGAAAAAACTTCCGGGGCCGCGTGTGGCTGCCACCCTCCGATACCCAGCCAGATGCCCACGTAGCGGATGTCGTTTTGCATGAACTCGGCCAGCGCCAGCATTTTCGCCAGCGGCGTCCCCGCATGTGCCGTCAGTTCCGCCACCTTCTGTTTGATTTCCGGGGAAGCCGTCAGCCGGCCTTGCAGCAACCCGTTCTGCCACGCACCCATTTCGGACCACGTCAGGAATCCATGCCCCGTGCCTCCTGGCGGAATCAGCGCCACCAGCATGACTCCGGCCACGCCGCGCCATGGCGGCATATCTTCTTCCCTCTTGATTTCGGGTATATCCCGCAGCTCCCATGTCCATTGATTGCTTCCCGCGGCCGTCGGGGTCACCTCCGGATGATTCACCCAGACGGTTTTGTATTCCCACCCCGCGGGCAGTTGCAACGTGTAGCGCGCTAACGCCACCGGCATGGTTTCCTGGAATCCCCACTCGTCTTGCAGCACATACGGCCGGTCTTCATGCTCCACTTCAAATCCCACGATGTTTCCTGGGTCCGGCGCCGGAATTTCCATTACTTTTACTCGATGGTCGGAAAACAATTCTCCGCCTTGTAGACCCAGCAGGCCGTCTTCCGTCACATCCTTGTCTTTGACCTCGTAATCTTTTCCTTGTGCTGGAATACACCACCCGTGAATGCGCGTTATCCGCGTTTCGTTGTCGAAGTGCAACTGCACTTTGCCGACGTGTTTTCCGCTGGGTCGCAGAATCTTGTATACGGTCCGATCGGTCTCCTTCAACTTGCCGTTCGGTTGCACCGTCAGAATTTCCTCGGTGTACAACAGTACCGCCTCCGTCTTTTCGTCGTGTTTCGGCAGTGGCGCGTTGGTCAGCGCGTGCATCCACGCCGGCGCGTCGGCCGCATGCGCAGCAGGAATCGTGGCGAGCCATCCACACAGCAGAATCGCCGATAGTGCCGTCGCCTTCACCAGCGAGACACTCGCCTCAATGAGCGGCCGCAACCGCCGCCGGCTGCAGCACGATCTGTTGGTCATCTCCACTCCTCACCGCCTGGAAAAATGTTCTGAGGGCCGGATACGTCTGTTTCGGTACCAGAAACAGATCGCTGCGCACGGTCCTCGCGATGTGTACCTGGTTCTTCTTGTCTTCAATCTTCAGCACGTATTCCGCGGCTTTTGCGTCGCGATCCTGCGCCGTGGGCACGCTTGCTACCGTCCATCCGCTTGGCAACTCCACCGTTACGTCGTCCTTTTTTTGATACGGGTAATGGAAGCACACCGGGTAGACCCGGTCGGCATGCGCGAAGATTTCTTTTTCCGGCGCCGCAAAAATTCCCACCGGCAACAACGCCCGTCGCCCAGCCGAGGAGACCCAACCCGGGATTTTTACCTTAAATTCCGCCACCAGCGGAGGCTCCGTGCTTTTCCAGTCCGGCTGATTCGTCAATTCCGCTTCCATCGCTGCGGGAACATATCCTTTGAGCTCTTCCTCCAAATATTTCTTTCGCGCTTCCTCGTCTTCATTTCGCTCCCGCAACCGCCGGGACCACCCTTCCAGCCCGGTGAACGTCAGCTTCACCGTTCCTTCCAGCGTTCCCTCTTCGTTCATCTTCAAATCCGCGGTCCTCTGGATTTGCGATTCCCCGCTCTCCGGCAACGGCGTGACGATCCAGCTTCCTCCCTCCTTATCCAGTTTCATTCCTTTGATCGCGGACTCTTGCCACGGCAGCAATCCGTACGGCACGAACAACGATCCCGGGTCGAAATACAGATCCTTCCCGTTTACTTTCACCATCACCGCGTTCGAATCCAGTTCCCGTTTGTCCATCCGCTTTTCGTCGAAGAAATACTCGCTCCGGCGAGACAGCATCAGTCCATACGTTTCCAGTCCCGCGGCCCGCGCCAGTCCCATGAAGGCCCAGGTGATCTCGGCGCCCGATCCATAGCCACTCTTCATCACCTCAGCCGCGTTTTCGATCTTCTTCAGTTTTTCTCTCTTCTCTTCCTGCTCGCTTTTCGCTGACTCGTAACTCAAGTTCCGCAACTGTTCCACCCGGGTGTAGATCTTCTGTACCTTCACGTCCGGCGCATCGCTTGGCGACACGATTTGCGATACCGCAGCCTCCAGGTCCTTCTTCTTCCCCAGGAAACTTTCCATCCGGTCGTTTTCTTTCTTTCCGAATTTCCGCCAGAATTTTGCCGGGTCCATCTCAAAACCTTCTTCGCTATAAATGAAAATCACCCGGAACCTCACTTCGTTTTCCGGCGGCATGAAATCTTCCCGTTGGAACGCCGGCACGTCGTGCGCCGTCATCCGCACAATTTTGTCCGCTCCGATTTTTGGTTGATCCGCTCCCGCGGGCAGGCCGGCTGGCCATTCCCACCGAACCGCAAACTCCGGGTAAGGCACCAGCGAGAAAACCGCCTTTTTCGTAAACAGGTCATCCGTGATCGCCCAATACGAGCTGAACACATACCCGTCTTGAAAGTCGTAATTGAAGTGATATTCCACGATACTTCCCACCTGCACGTCCGGAGCCGTGAACACCTTTGCCTTGATTTTCACTCCCTTGGTTTTCTCTATAATCTTCTCGTAGACCTTCCCGTCAAAGTTCACGATGGACCCGTCCGCCTGGATCGTTCGCGCCCGAATATTGCTGATTTGCGCGCTTTCGTCGCGATACGGTATCGCCACATTCGCCGCTTCCCTCCCCTCTTCCGTCAATATTTTGATTCGCACATAGTTGTGCTCGGTATTCGCGCGTCCAGAATCTTTGCGGTCCACTTGCCGATACAAATAAATGGCCGGCGCACCGGGAGCATTCGGCTCGCTGGTCATCTTCAATTCGGCGGGATCAATCGGCTGCCATTCGTCTCCGGCAACCTTGGTTCGCGGAAAATACAACACGCACACTACAAGCGGCACGAGCAAGAGCAGCATTCGGCGTAAACACACGGCGGTTCTCCCCTGACTGCGGAACTACGTTCCGGCACGGGATCCGGTCGAAGCCGAACACATACGGGAAGCGACACTCCGACTGGGCGGCGCGGCTATCGTTACTGTTGGCAACCTGAGTACTTTGCTTATCCCCAACTTACGAACGAACCCGCGGGTTGTCAAGAGTACCTATTTCCTTTTGTTACCATGCACGATTCCCTTTCCCCAACCCGCCCTCTGCGTCATAATCCCTGCACACAAGCTTCATTCGCAATTCCAAGCATTCCCCTGGGAGGGAACGGTGAGCGACCGTCCATCGAGTTCCATGGCACCTGCAGGCGAATTTCGTCCTTACGTGCCCGCCTCGCAGCACTTGAAGGAGTTTTCGCTGCGCGCTGTCGTCCTCGGCAGCATCTTCGGGTTACTTTTCGGTGCCGTTTCTGTTTACGTTGGCTTGCGCGCCGGCCTCACGGTTTCCGCTTCGATCCCCATCGCCGTGCTCTCCATCAGTATTCTTCGCGCTTTCGGCCGCTCCACGATTCTGGAAAATAACATCGTGCAGACCACCGGCTCGGCGGGCGAATCGCTTGCCGCCGGAGTCATGTTCACTCTCCCCGCGCTCATTTTTCTGGGCTTTGGCTCTGAGTTCACGTTCTGGCGCATCTTCCCCATGGCGCTCCTGGGCGGCTGGCTTGGCGTACTCTTCATGATTCCCTTGCGCCGCCAGCTCATCGTGAAAGAGCACGGCAACCTCAGCTTTCCCGAAGGCACTGCGTGCGCCGACGTTCTGGTCGCCGGGGAAAAAGGCGGTTCCTTCGCTGGCCGCGTTTTCTGGGGCTTGGGGCTCGGCGGCGTCTACACCTTCCTCATGAAAACCAACCTCCTGTGGACCGAGCAGCCCGAAGGGCGCCCCAGTTGGTATCCCGGTTCCAGTTTCCGCGCGGACATCACTTCCGAATATCTCGGCGTCGGCTATATCATCGGCCCGCGCGTTTCCGGCATCCTGTTCGCCGGTGGAATCGTCTCCTGGCTCGTCATCATGCCGGCCATTGAGTTCTACGGCCAGCTCGCTGGAAATAAGCCGCTCTATCCTTCCACCATCCCGATCCCCCTCATGTCCCCGGACGATATGTGGCGCAGCTACATCCGTCCCATGGGCGCGGGAGCCGTGGCCGCCGCTGGTTTGATCACTCTGTTGCGCACGCTACCCACCATCATCGGCGCGCTGCGCTCCGGCCTGAAAGATGTCGGCGCGAAAAATGGCGCGGAGATCCCCGCAGCCACGCGGACCGAACAAGACACTCCGATGCGTTGGGTCATACTGGGTTCCGCCGTAATCATCGTGATGATGTGGATCCTGCTCACCTTTCATCCCATGAAAGGCGCGGGCACCTACTGGTATCAGAATCTTTTCGCGGCGGTTTTCGTGGTGGTCTTTGGGTTTCTGTTCGTTACCGTCGCCAGCCGCATCAGCGGACTTCTCGGCAATTCCTCCAACCCGATTAGCGGCATGAGCATCGCCACGCTGATGGCCACTTGCGCTATTTTCCTTTTAGCGGGATGGACCGCACCGAACTACGCCGTCCTCGCCCTCATGATCGGCGGCGTAGTCTGTATTGCCTCCGCGATTGCCGGCGCCACTTCCCAAGACCTCAAGACCGGCTTCCTCGTGGGCTCAACTCCGTTTTGGCAGCAGATGGGTTTGCTCGTCGGCGTCACCATTTCCACCGTTGCCATCGGCGGCACCCTCAACTTGATGAACAAAGGCCTCGAAAAATACCTGCCCATGGAGATTCCGGTCACCATCTCGGCGCTTCCCACCGGCGCGAAAGTCGAACGCGATTCTTTCATGTACAAGGACAAGAGCTATGTCCTGATCAATTCGCTCGGTTCCAGCGTGATTCCCGACGGCGAATATCTCTACGATCGTGATGCGCAGAAAATTGAATTCCAATGGGCCCAGGGCATCGGTGGAGACAAAGCCCCCGCTCCGCAAGCTCGTTTGATGGCCACAGTCATCAGCGGCATCCTCACTCAGCGTTTGCCTTGGCGTCTGGTGCTCATGGGCGTGGCCATGGTGATTGCCATTGAAATTCTCGGCGTTCGTTCCCTGGCGTTCGCCACAGGCCTGTACATTTCCGTGGCTACCACTGCCACCATGTTTGCCGGAGGACTCATCGCCTGGGCGGTTCAGGCCTCGATGAAGGAAAAAGAGGATGCTGGAGGCGAAGCCAGCCCCGGCGCGCTCTATTCCAGTGGGCTCATCGCCGCGGGCGGCGTCTTTGGCCTGCTCGGCATCGGCATCACTCTGTTGCAGGACCCGGAAATCGCCACTCGCGTTCCCGGTTGGGTAGCGTCAACCTTCCGCCTCCCCTGGCGCGCTGACCTTTTCTCGTTCGGTCCGAAACTGATGGGCCCGCTGGCGACCAGCAACCTGTTTGCCGTATTTATGTTCCTGCTCCTTTCCGGCTCGCTGTTTTACTTCGCGCGCAAGAAGCTGGATTAACTCTGGCCGCTAACGATTCACCAATTCCGCTCCGTATTCCTCGGTTCGCTCGGCACGCTTGCCGGCCTTGCCACGATCCGTTTGCCGGCCGGACCGTGAGCCGTTTCCTTCGTCCAATTTGAATCTGCCGACCAATCCGCGCAGGTGCGTCGACATTTCTGCCAGGCTCTTTGCCGCTTTCTGCGAATCCGTGGCTCCATGCGACGTGCTCTGCGCCGCTTGCGCTACTCCCTGAATGTTCTGCGCCACTTCTCCGGCGCCTCGTGCGGCTTCCGCCACGCTCCGGGACATTTCGGTTGTTGTCGCCGATTGCTCTTCCACCGCGGTAGCGATCGTCCCGGAAATACTGTTCACCTGGCCGATCACTCCACTGATCGAACCAATCGCCTCCACCGCGCCCTTCGCATCCGCCTGAATCGTTTCGATCTTCCGGCTGATGTCTTCGGTCGCCGCCGCGGTCTGTTTCGCCAGCTCTTTCACTTCGTTGGCTACCACCGCGAAGCCCGCGCCCACTTCGCCCGCGCGCGCCGCCTCAACCGTGGCATTCAAAGCCAGCAAGTCGGTCTTTTGGGCGATCGACGTAATCACCTTGATCACTTGCCCGATCTCCGCGCTCGACTCGCCCAGCTTAGCTACCACCGCGTTCGTTTCATACGCCGTCTTGGTCGCGCTGTCTGCCACCTTCGCTGCTTCCGTGGCGTTCTTCGCGATCTCCCGGATACTGGAACTCATCTGCTCCGTCGCCGTCGCTACCGTCTGCAATCCGCGATTGACTTGCTCCGTGGCGATGGTGACTACGCTCGCCTGCGCTGAAGTTTCTTCAGAATTCGCACTGATCTGCTGGCTTACTGCCGAGAATTCTTCGCTGGCATTCGCCACATTTGTTGATTCATCGCCGATTTCCCGGACCACTTCCGAGATCTTCTCTACCGTGGTGTTTAACGCTTCGCCCATCTGCCCCACTTCGTCCGCGCTGGTAATTTCCAGTCGCTGCGTCAGATCGCCCTCCGCCACGGCTTCCAGCATTTGCTTCACCCCCAACAACGGCCGGATCACCGTGCGACGGATCACCAGCGCCACCGCCAAACAAGCTGCCAGAAGCGTGAATAAGTTCGTCAGGAACAGCATCCGCGAATTGGAACTCGCGTTCGCCACCAATTCGTCTACCGGAGCCTTCACCGTGAATGCCGCGCGCAAATCTCCCGCCTTCATCCCCTCTTTGGTGTAGCCAAACGGATCCTTGGTTCCCGCGGGATCCCCGTGACAAAACAAGCAATCTTGTGACACCCGCACCGGCTGCGCGTATCGCATCCATTCCCGGCCATTCTCGGTCACCCGCTCGGAATATTCCTTCAAGTCGGCGTGCTCCTGAAACCGCGCCAAGGCCCGCCGTTCAAACTCGTCTGGACTGTTATGCGCGTCGCGCGGACTCGGCGAGGGCGTCTTGAATTCCATCCCGGCGCTCTGCGCGTACTGTTGCGCCACCTTCCAGGCCACTACCACCGGCACCTGTTCCAGGTGCTTGAAGTCGTGATTGGGCACCAGGGAATCGAGGTTCGCGGAATACCACTCCCGCGTCGCCGTGGCCATTCCGGTGATCTGTCGCACCTTGTCGCGGAACGCATCCTCCGCCTGCCGGTTTACGCGGTCCCGGGTGATCCAGAAACTTGCCAGCGACGTGACGATCAACACCGCCGAAATCGATACGACCACCTTTTGCGTCAAATTCCACTTTGCGAACATGCTGCCTCTTTCCGTCAAGCTCTCGCCGACCCTTCCCTGTTTCCTTTTCGGTTCTCTGCTTACGTCGTTGCCAGTTCCTCTTCAAACTCCGCAGATCTCTCCGCCGGCCGTGAACTGCGCCCTGCATTTGTTTTGCGCTTTGTCGCCGCACTTCTTTTGCTGCCGTCCAGCTTGAACCTGCCCACCAGTTCCCGCAGATGCGTCGACATTTCCGCCAGGCTCTTCGCCGCCTTCTGCGAATCCGTGGCTCCGTGCGATGTGCTCTGCGCCGCCTGCGCCACTTCTCCGGCACCCTTCGCGGCTTCCGCCACGTTGCGGGACATTCGCGCTGCTTCCATCGTCGGCACACGCATTGTGGTTATACGCG
Organism: Candidatus Acidiferrales bacterium; assembly: GCA_963759275.1. Lineage (GTDB taxonomy): Bacteria > Acidobacteriota > Terriglobia > Acidiferrales > UBA7541 > Acidiferrum. The sequence continues at coordinate 156,366 of CAVWYZ010000015.1, forward strand.
CTGCGTCTTGCTTGATGATCGTCATCCGGTAGTAACTCAGTGCCCCGCCGCCGAACGTCAAAACCAGAATGACTCCGAACCCTATCCCCAACTTCGCTCCAATTTTGAGCTTCATCGTTGCTCTCCCGCTGCTTTGCAAAACCAAAACCGCTCTCCAGACTTTCGGCTCGTATCCGCCGCGAACCATGCGGCCGACTTCTTACGTCACCACTTTTTCTTCTCTTAGCTGCGTGGAAAGCTGTTGTGTGTGGTTCGGAATCTCTGGCAACTGAATAATCTTTTCCGTGTCCAACACCAGCAGCAGTCGTCCTTCCAGCTTGCACACGTGTGAGGTCACCGCGCGTACTGCGGCCTTCAACGTTTCCGTGGGCTTCTCGAATTGCTCCGAATCCACATCCGTCACGCTGCCAATCTTGTCCACAATCAGGTTCATCGGGCCTTCGCTGGTGCGCACCACGATCATCATGCGTTGCTCGTGCGATTCGCTGGCGGCCAGATCCAGCCGCCTTTTCAGGTCCAGCGTCGTCAGGATTTGTCCCCGCAAATTGATGATTCCCGGCAACACCTCCGCCGAAAGCGGTACCGGTGTGATTTCCTGGAACTCCAGCACCTCCTGCACTTTCTCGATCGGCACGCCAAAGCAGATGCCGTTCAGAAAAAATGTTGCGTATTTCTGATTAGTCGCCATGGCTTGCCTCCGCTCCGGCCGTTACCAGCGCCCCTGCGACGCGCATCTCCTCCGGCATCCTTGCTAACAACTCTTTCAACTCCAGCAACTCCGTCACGCGCTCTTGCACCACTAGCGTCCCGCGGACGCCCGTGCGGCTTGGCGGGTTCAGTTTCTCGAACTCTACTTTCACGATGCCCATAATCCGGTGGACCTCCAGGATTACGTCTTTATTGTTCTCGCTCTTCACGACCACGGCGGAAATTCGTCCGGTCGCTTCCGCGGGATGTAGCCCCTCGGCGCTGCGCCGCGTCTTTCGGCGCTCGTCCAGTAAATCCACCAACTCCACCACCGGCAGGATTTCGCCGCGGTACTGCATGACGTACGCTCCCGCCAGTGGCTCCTTTGCTTGTGCGTCGAAGTTTTCCAGCCGTTGCACCCAATCGAGCGGCATGGCCATGCGTTCGCCATCGGGCCCGCCCAGCAAGAGCAGCGTCAGCTTCTCTTTTCGCATACCAGTCTCGCTCTGCGCGTTCCGCAGCTCCTGGCTCGCCACCATTCCCGCGCGCCGCGCCAGCGCCGCGATGTCCAGAATCAACGCCACACGCCCGTCGCCCAGCACCGCCGCGCCCGAATACAGCGCGATGCCCTTAAAGCGTTTGTCGAGCGGCTTGATTACGATTTCTTCCGTGCTGCGCACCGAATCGACGTGCAGCGCGATCTGGCGCCCTTCCGTGCGCACCACCACCAGATCAATCGTGTTTACTTCTTCCGGCGGAGCGTCTTTCAGCTGCAGTTCTTGCCGCAAACGCAGCAGCGGCAGCACCGTGCCGCGGAAGCGGAATACCGATGTGCCGTCGATGCATTCGATGTATTTGTCGACGTTGTCCGAATCCAGCCCGATCATTTCCACCAGTGCTGCCTGGGGAATCGCGAAAACCGATTTTCCGCTGACCACCGTCAGCGCCGGGATCGTCGCCAGCGTCAGCGGAATTTCCAGCCGCATCGTCGTCCCCCGCCCGATTTCGCTGTCGATTTTGGCCCGTCCGCCAATGCGATCGATGTTCGTCTTCACGACATCCATCCCCACGCCGCGGCCGGAAACGTTGGTCACTTTTTCCGCGGTCGATAGGCCCGGCAGAAAAATCAGATTGACGATCTCGCTCTCCGTCAGCTTGTCGGCCTGCGCCACGGTGATCAGTCCTTTCGCCACGGCCTTGTCTTTTACCCGCTGCGCGTTGATTCCCGCGCCGTCATCGGCGATTTCCAAATGGAAGTTCCCGCCCTCATGAAACGCGCGCACGGATACGGTTCCTTCTTCCGGTTTGCCTTCTTCCATTCGTTTCTCTGGCGCCTCGATCCCGTGATCGATGGAATTGCGCAGAATATGGGTGACCGGATCCTTGATCGCTTCCAGCAAAGATTTGTCCAGCTCCGTGTTGCCTCCCTGAGTTTCCAGCCGGATCTTTTTACCCATTTCCTTGGACACGTCGCGCACGATGCGCGGCAACTTGTCGAACAGCTGGCTCACTGGCTGCATGCGCGTCTTCATCACGTTCTTGCGCAGCTCCGACGTGACGTAATTCAGCCCGTGCACCGTGGAATTCAAGTTCCTCTCGTTGGCTTCCGCGGCAATCTGCAGCAGCCGGTTGCGCAGCAGAACCAGCTCGCTTACCAGATTCATCTGCTTTTCCAGCAGGTTCACGTCCACGCGAATGGCCGTCTCTTTGGGTTCGTCCTGCTTGGTTTGCCGCACGATCTCTTCGATCTGTTGCGGCGTCACCAGTCCCAACTCCACCAGGATTTCGCCCAATCGCCGCGATTCGCCGGCCTGTTGCATTTCCAGCGCGCGCAGTACGTCCGCGGGCTTCAGATTCGCTTTTTGTACCAGCGCTCCTCCCAGCCGCTTGGGCAGCAGCTCTTGCTTTGTCTTTTTTTGCTTCGCGGCGGCTACTTTACTCGCTGGCGTGGCAATCACTGCCGCTTGCGGTGCTGTGTCAGCCTTCTCCGCCAGAGAAGCCGTCTTTTCCTCGTGGTCCACGGCGGAAAGCACAGAGGAGGGAATCGGCGGAGGCAACGCAACTTGGGTTACCGCTGGCGCCGTCTCGCGTTGTTCGCCCGTACTACGCTCCTGCAATTTCTTCAGTCGCGCAATCAAAGCGCTGGTGTCTGTGCGACCTTCCTCGCCGCTCTGCTCGATCTCCCGCAGGTACTGGCGAACCGCATCCACCATTTCCAGCAACGCGTCCGCGCTCGCTTCGGTCAGCCGCAGCTCGCCGTCGCGCAACAGCGACAACAAGCTCTCCCCGGCGTGGGTCAACGCCTCCAGCTTCGCGAATCCCAGGAAGCCGCAGGTGCCCTTGATCGTATGGATCGTCCGGAAGATGCTCTTCAGCAGCTCCAGGTTTTCCGGCTCGCCTTCCAGCTTCACGAAGTCTTGGTCCAGATGGTCCAGATTCTCCGTGCTTTCTTGTAAGAAATCCTTGATGAGCTCGTCCACGCCTTGCCTCGCTCCTCCGCGCCTTGTGTGCGGCCCGGCATTGTGACTGCTTCCGCTCGTCGGCGGACTCGTCTGCCGCATTTAACTTTCAGAACTTGAACTTGCTGGTCAGCTCCTTCAGCTCGTTGGCCATCCTTGCCAGTTCGTGCGCGGCTTTTTGCGAATCGGCGGCTCCGTGCGAGGTGCTTTGCGCTGCTTCCGCCACTCCGCTGATGTTCTTGGTGATTTCGCCGGAGCCCCGCGCCGCGTCGCTCACGTTGCGCGTCATCTCGTTGGTAGTGGCGTTCTGCTCCTCTACCGCTGACGCGATTGTCGCGGAAATGTCGTTGATCTGGTTGATGATTCCGCCGATGGTGCCGATGGCTTCCACCGATTCCTTGGTGTCCGTCTGGATGGTTTCGATTTTCCGGCTGATGTCTTCAGTGGCCTTGGCGGTTTCCTTGGCCAGTTCCTTCACTTCGTTCGCCACCACCGCGAAGACTTTGCCAGCCTCACCAGCGCGCGCCGCTTCAATCGTGGCGTTCAATGCCAGCAAATTGGTCTGTTGCGCGATGGAAGTGATCACCTTGATGACTTCGCCGATTTCCGCGCTGGATTGACCCAGCTTGGTTACCGTCTGGTTGGTTTTTTGCGCCACGCCCACGGCCGAATTCGACACTTTCGCCGCATCCGACGCGTTCTTGGCGATGTCCTTGATACTCGCGCTCATCTCTTCCGTGGCGGTCGCCACGGTTTGCAGGTTTTTGTTCACTTCATCCGACGCCGCCGTCACCACGTTAGCCTGGCTGGACGTTTCTTCCGCGTTGGCGCTCATCTGCTGGCTCGTGGCCGTTAATTCCTCGGCCGCGGAAACCAGCGAGTTCGTGGTATTGGAAATCTGCAGGATGGCGGAGTGTACTTGCGAGCTGAGTTGGTTGACAGCGCTCCCCAGTTGTTCGAAATCACCTGAATAACGGCTAGAGATTTTTGCCGTCAGGTCGCCGCCCGCCAGCTTCCCGATGGTATCGGCCACTTCGCGCATCGGGCCGATCACCGAGTCCAGCGTGCCATTCACCCCTTCCACGATCTTCCGGAAGTCTCCCCCATGTTTGCCGGCGTCCGCCCGTGTGGATAGTTTTCCCTCCACCGCGGCCTTCGACAGCATGTTCGCATCCCCTACCGGCGCGTTTACCGCGTCGATGCAGGTGTTCAGGTTGTTCCTGATGGTGTTGAAATCGCCGTTGTAATTGTCCGTGATCCGGGCGGGAATATTTCCCTTGCTGATTTTGTCCACGTAATCCGCCGCCACATTCAAAGGTCCGATCACCGCGTCCAGACAATCGTCCACCCCCTGCACGATCTTGCGGAAATCCCCTTGGTGTTTACCGGCGTCCGCACGCGTGGATAGTTTTCCCTCCACCGCCGCCTTCGACAGCATGTTCGCATCCGCTACCAGCGCGTTCACTGCGTCGATGCACATGTTCAAATTGCTTTTGATGGTGTTGAAATCGCCGTTATAGTTGTCCGTGATTTTCGTCGGAATCACGCCCTTGCTGATTTTGTCCACGTAATCCGCCGCTACATTCAACGGTCCGATCACCGCGTCCAGAGTTGCGTTTACCCCTTCCACCACTTTGCGGTAATCGCCTTGATGTTTCGTGGCGTCCGCGCGCGTCGCCAGTTTTCCCTCTACCGCGGCTTTCGAGAGTAGCGCGGCATCCGCGAGCATCGCGTTCAATGCGTTTTTCTGCGCGGTGATATCCGTAGCGTACTTCACCACCTTGCAGGGTTTCCCATTGAGGTCCAAAATCGGGTTGTACGAAGCTTGTATCCATACTTCCTTGCCGCCCTTGCCGATACGTTTGTATTCCGCAGCCTGATATTCCCCGCGATTCAATTTCGCCCAGAATTCCTTGTACTCGAAGCTTTGCCGGAAGGCTTCGTCCACAAACATGCTGTGATGTTTATCCTTGATCTCGTCCAGCGTGTACCCCAATGCCTTCAGGAAATTCTCGTTTGCTGTGATGACCGTGCCGTCCATATTGAATTCGATTACCGCCAGCGCTTTCTTGATTGCCGCGATTTGGCCCTGATAATCGACATTCGTCAGTTTCTGCCGCGTCACGTCGGTCGCATACTTCACGACCTTGAACGGTTTGCCGCTGGCGTCCAGGATTGGATTGTAAGAAGCCTGAATCCATACTTCCCTGCCGCCCTTGCCGATGCGTTTGTATTCCGCAGCTTGATACTCCCCGCGGTTCAATTTCGCCCAGAATTCCTTGTACTCGTAACTCTGCTTGTACGCTTCGTCCACGAACAAGCTATGATGCTTGCCACGAACTTCTTCCAGCGTGTATCCCAGCGCCTTCAGGAAGTTCTCGTTGGCGTCGATGACGGTGCCATCCAGGTTGAACGCGATCACCGCCTGCGATTTGTTGATGGCGGCCACTTGGCCGGCATAATCCGCGAACTTTTGCTGGTCGGTGCTGGGAGTGGAAATCGCTTCCTCTTCGTCCAGAACGGCTACGGATGACTTGTGATGATTCCTTGACATTGCTTTCTATCCTTTTCGCGGCGTAGCCGCTGGGTTAGTTTCAGACTTCGCGATCCTGTCTGAAGGCATACAACCAAGCTCTATCGCCCTCAGCCAAACTCTTGGACACCGCCTCTGGGTTCTCATCGCCGCGCCGGCCCGCTCTCGGCCCCCTGCACGGTGCGCTCCGTATCCAGCACCAATAGCAACTGGCCTTTCAGCTTGTACACGCCCTGCACCAGCTCTCGCATTTCTGCGCGCAATGTTTCGGGTGGCTGTTCCGCGCAGTCTTCCTCCACCTCGATTACGTCGCCGATTTCATCGACCAAAAAGCTCACCGTCTCGCCATCCGCGCGCACCACGACATTCATCGGTTTCTGGTCTTTTGGCCGGTCCGGATACCCGAGCCGCCGTCGCAAATCAAAGGCCACCACGATTTGTCCGCGAAGATTGATTAGCCCGCGAATCACCGGAGGAACCAGCGGCACGCTCGTCATTTCCTGGTAGCGAATCACTTCTTGCACTTGCTGCACCGGCACCGCAAAGAACTGCTCGTCAATAAAAAATGTGCAGAACTGCTGTGCGCTCGCCATCGTCATTGCTCCTGACCCACGGGCTCGCCTTCGAAAAAGCTCGGAATGGCGTTGCGGATTAAACTGTGTACATCCAACAGGTCTGTTACCTTTTGCTGGATCACCGCGGAGCCGAATAAGCCTTCGCGCTTGGCAGGCTGCTGTTGTACAAACGACTCTTCGACAATATCCAGAATGCGGTCCACTACCAGTCCGACGCTTCGCCCGTCCTCCGAATACACCACCACCTGCGTTTTTCCTGCCTCCTTCCCCTGCGATTCGCACTTCGCCAGATGCAGTACGTCCGAAATCCGGATCAACGGCATGATTTCTCCGCGATATTGCACCACCCGTTGTTCTCCCGCTTTTTCGATCAGCTCCGGCTTAAACTCTTCCAGCCGTGCTACCAGCGACAACTTCATGGCCATGCGTCCTTCGGCTCCGCACTGCAGCAGCAGCATCGTCTGCTTTTGCGCTCCCTGGAGGACTACCCCGGATTCTTTCGCGAGCGCGTGTTCCCGGCTCCCGCCCACCACGTTCGCCGACTGCGCCAGTCCCAGTACATCCAGAATCAGAGCCACCCGTCCGTCGCCCATAATCGTCGAGCCCGCGAAGGTCTTGGTGCCCTTTAACTGCTTGCCGAGCGGCTTCACTACGATTTCTTCCGTGTCGGTAATCTCGTCCACCACCAGCCCGAACTGCCGTTCATCCGCCTGCAAAACTACGATGTTCACGACCGCCGAATTTCGCCCCTGGTCTACCGCGCCGTCGGGACGTAGCTCGCGGTCCAGATACACCAGCGGCAGCAAGCGTCCACGCAAGCGATACACCGGCGCACCCTGCACCGACTCGATCCGCTTCTTCGCTTCTTCGCCCTCCAGCCGCACCAGTTCCAGCAAGCTGATTTGTGGAATCGCATAGCGGTCGCCGCGGTTGGTCACAATCAGCGCCGGGATAATGGCCAGGGTGAGCGGAATCTTCATGCGCACCGTCGAGCCCGCTCCCGGCTTCGACTGCACATCCACGCTTCCACCGATCTTGTCGATATTCGTGCGCACCACGTCCATTCCGACGCCGCGACCCGATACGTTCGTCACCTTTTCCGCCGTCGATAATCCTGGAAGAAAAATCAGATTCGCGGCTTCCCGCTCGGTCATGCGCGCGGACTGCTCCGCGGTGATCGCGCCTTTTTCCATGGCTTTCTTGCGAATCTTTTCCAGGTCGAGCCCCGCGCCGTCATCCGAAATCTCGATGTTCACCTGCCCGCCTTCGTGATACGCCCGCAGCGACAGCAGGCCCTCCACGGGTTTCCCGGTGGCTATCCGTTTTTCCGGCGTTTCGATACCGTGATCCACGGAATTACGAACGATGTGCGTCAACGGATCCTTAATTGCCTCGATGATCGTTTTATCGAGTTCCGTCTCTTTCCCTTCCATCTCGATCCGCACTTTCTTCCCGCAAGACATGGCCACGTCTCGCACCGTGCGCGGAAATTTACTCCAGATGTTTCCGATGGGCTGCATGCGCGTCTTCATCACGCCTTCCTGCAGTTCCGTGGTGATCAGGTTCAGTCGTTGGCTAGTGGCCAGCAGCCCGCTGTCTTCCGAGTTGTTGCTGAATTGCAGGATTTGATTGCGCAACAGCACCAGTTCGCCGACCCGGTTCATCAGCCGGTCCAGTTGGCTCACTTCCACCCGGATGGTGCTGTCGCTGGTGCTGCCGGCGCGCGCCTGCTGCTGCAGGTTCAACGCTTCCACAAGTTCCTGCGATTTAACGGCGCCCTTTTCTACCAGAATCTCTCCGACGCGCCGCGGATCGCCTTGCTCCTGCTGTTGTACCGCGTCGTAAACGTCGATAACCTTCGCCGCTCCCCGCTTGATCAGGATTTCCCCGATGTTCGCTTCCGGCTGCACTTCCGGGCTCTTCGCCGCTTCTTCCGTTTTCGCCGGAGGCGCTTCTTCTTTAATCGCCACGGGCGGGTTCAGCAACCGCGCCAACGTTTCGATGAGAGCGTGGTCGTCGCGCTCTCCTTCATTCCCCACGGTATCGATGCTTGCTAGCATCTCCCGCACCGCATCCACCATCGCCAGCAACGCGGTCGTGATCTCTGAATTCAGCGCAAGGTGTCCATCACGCAGCATCGAAAGCAGGTTTTCCCCCGCATGCGCGAGTGTTTCCAGCTTGGAAAATCCCAAGAATCCGCACGTTCCCTTGATGGTGTGAATCGTCCGGAAAATACTCTTCAACAGTTCCAGGTTGCCCGGCTCCGTCTCCAACTTCACGAATTCCTGGTCTAAACGGTCCAGGTTCTCGTAGCTTTCCAGCAAGAATTCTCGTGTCAGTTCATCCATGGTCAGAAGTTAGTCCGGAGGCTCTCTTCGCGGACATAAGGCATGCAATCCCTGCGCCACACAGGAAAAAGAAAAAAGCACAGAGTTCTAAATCCTCGACACGGCTTTCTGTTTTCGCTTGCGCACTCTGCGTGCTTCCCAACTTCCTGTCTGCCGCTCCACGGCCGCTAACTCCTGATGTCACCTCGACTTTCCGCGACTCCTCTTCCTAATTCAGGTATCCCTCCGTAGCTCTCTCTGGCCCTCCAGGCCCGGCCGCCAAGAAAACTCGGTTTGCGAAATTCGCCAACGAGTTTCGCGCATAGAAAGATCGGTTTCATTCCCGAATCGACCGTCCCGCTTCGGCGCAAGTCCCTCTAGGCGCGGTCACGTATTCCTTCGCACTTCGCAAAATTCCTCTTTTGACTGCTCGCCATTCCCCGCCGTAAACTCTTCTTTATGGGATCAAGGTTCGGGGCGCCCCGGATTCACTTTGATTGGCGTAGCTTCATCACGCCTGCGGTCAAACTCCTCGTTTTGCTTTGCGCGGGAATCTTTCTTCTTCAGACCTCGATCGAAGTCTTTCTCCCGCTTACTGTCACCGCCCAGTTTAATCACTGGTTTGGTCTCGTTCCGCGCGGCGTGGTCTTCGGCCTGCGCGTCTGGCAGCCGGTCACCTATCTGTTTCTCCACGGCGGCATATGGCACTTGCTCATCAACATGCTTATGCTGTGGATGTTTGGCCGGGAGCTGGAACTCGTCTGGGGCAAGAAGAAATTCCTGAATTACTTCTTCCTCTGCGGTGTCGGCGCCGGACTCATCACCGTCATCGTCAACTTCATCCCGCTTTTCTGGGGCCGCGGGCCCTCGGATGTTCCTACCATCGGCGCATCTGGCGCGATCTTCGGCATTCTGATCGCCAACGCCATCCTCTTTCCCGACCGGCAGATCTGGCTTTTCCCTCTACCCATCCAGATCCCCATGCGCCCCTTCGTCGGCGTCATGGCCGCCATCGAATTCTTTTCCACGCTTCGCTCCGGCGGCGATGGCGTCAGCCATTTCTGCCATCTGGGCGGCATGCTCATCGGCTGGCTGTACTTGCGCCGCGGTTCATTTCTCTTTCGCGTCCGCAACGAAATGGCCGACTGGAAATATCAGCGCAATCGCAAACGGTTCGAAGTCTATATGAAGAAGGGCAAGGGCGAGCCGCCCTCGCGCCCCGACCATTGGGTTAACTAGGCCGCGGCATTTCAACCTTTACTTTAAACATTACAGACCACTCCAGCGGAGCGGTCATCTCTATATAACCATATAATTATCTTGACATTGAATATCTATATGGTACACTCATGGCACGAACGACCGTGGCCGGTTTCCTTCACCCCGAAGTCGCCACGTACTTCTTGGCCGGGAAATCCTTCCCGGCCTTAGTTTTTTGGCTGGTGATGTACCCACGTTATGCAGGAAATACCGCTAAGTACATTGGAATCCGCACTTACAAAGGGTAGTCGTTGCAACCCTTGCGTAATCAACACTTGCGATATCATTGGCAAAGCAAAGGACTTACTAACCCGTTTAGAATCCGCACTTATGGCGACTCGCGGGCCAAAAAATCTGCTAACTCTCGCATTCCCAACACTTGCGCAAAAAGCGCATTTTATTTTTTCTGGCTGCCGATCACATGAAACTTCATGAAGTTCGTCGTTCCCCGCACTCCCAACGGTGTCCCCGCCACAATGCCAATCACATCGCCCTTGCGCACCAGCCGCTCTTCCAGGAGCCGCTTCTCCGCAATCCCCGGCAACGCGTCGATCTTCTTGATGTCCACAATGTTCCTCGGTGTCACTCCCCAAAGCAACGCCATGCGCCGGCGCGTAGTCGCCTCCGGCGAAAATGCCACGATCGGCACCAATGGCCGGTAGCGCGAAACCAGCCGCGCCGTAAACCCGCTGTGCGTAAACACCGCGATCAGCTTCATGTGCAGTTCCCGCGACGCGTGACACACCAACTCCGCGACCGTCTCCGCCACTTTCAATCGCTCCGTCGTCGCCGGTCTTGGAAATTCGTGGATGCTCGCTTCCGCCTCTTCGATAATCCGCGCCATCATGCCCACGGCTTCCACCGGGTACTTTCCGGTGGCCGTCTCCGCGCTCAACATCACGGCATCCGAGCCGTCGAAGATTGCATTCGCCACATCGGAGGCTTCCGCGCGCGTCGGCCGCGGATTCTCGGTCATTGATTCCAGCATCTGCGTCGCGGTAATCACCGGCCGGCGGCATTCGCGCGCACGCGCAATAATGTCCTTTTGCACCACGGGCACGCGCTCCGGACTCATCTCCACGCCCAAATCGCCCCGCGCCACCATCACGCCGTCGGACACCTGCAGGATCTCATCCAGATTCTCGATGGCTTCCGGCTTTTCCAGCTTGGCGATTACCGGAGTATTTTCCCGCGCGCGTTTCACCAATGATTTCGCGAGCACCACGTCTTCGGGGCGGCGCACAAAACTCACCGCGATATAGTCGGCGCCTTGCGCCAGAGCAAATCGCAAGTCCCGCCGGTCTTTGTCCGTCAGCGCCGGCACATGCAACTTCACTCCCGGCAGATTGATGCCCTTGTGCTCGCCGAGGAATCCGCCGTTCGCCACCTGGCAGATCACTTCATGACGGTTCGTCAACTCCACGCGCAATTCGATCAGGCCGTCGCTCAACAGGATGCGATCTCCGCGCTTCACTTCTCGTGGCATGGGAAGAAACGTGGTATTTACCCGCGTGGAATCGCCCAACACCTTTGCCGTGGTGATCACGAAACGCTGCCCAGCTCGCAACAACACGTTTCCGCCGCCCGCCAGCGCGCCCGTTCGTATTTTGGGTCCCTGCAGGTCCGCCAGAATCGCGATCGGCTTCTTCATCTCGACGGCAGCTTCCCGCAACATCGCGATGCTCTGCGCGTGTTCCTCGTGTGAGCCGTGCGAAAAGTTCAAGCGCGCCACATCCATACCTGCCTGCATCAGCTTGCGGATCATCCGCGGCGATCGTGTGGCGGGACCGATCGTGCAGACGATTTTAGAGTGCCGCGAAATCATCGTTGGCTCTTTCTCATATATAACCGAAGTATTCGTTAGCGTGTAATAGAAAACTCGGTCACGATGCGCGTCAACAAATCCACGCCCTTCGCGAACGATACCAGTGGCAGCCGCTCTTCGTCTCCATGCACCCTCGCGTCATCCTGTTCGCTCATCGCAAAGGGACGCAACCCATACGCCTGCACGTTGTGCAATCGCAACTGCGCCGAATCCGTCGCTCCGGTCGAGAGGAACGGCAATACCGGAACTCCACCGAATTCCTTTGCGCACGTCTTGGTAATCAGCGAGTAAAATTCCGTTTCCATCGACGAATTCGGCGCTGCCAGCCCGGCATCGGGCATCACGTCCAGTTTCACCGAGGGATCGTTCACCAGCTTATTCAAATCGTTCAGCAACACGTCCACGGTATCCCCGGGCAACAGCCTCACATTCAATACCGCCTTCGCTTCCGAGGGAATCACATTGGCGCGTACACCAGCCTGCAGCATGGTCGGCGCAATCGTGTCGCGCATCATCGAGTTCCACATCGGGTTCATGTCCGACAACACGCGTTGCGCGTGCTCACCGCGATCCGGCGTATCAATCACGCGCAACCACTTCGCCGTCTCATCATCCTCGATGCCCGCCAGGCCCTCAAAATAGCGCCGCACAATCGACGTCAGGTGCACCGGCGCCGTGTAATTGCCGATTTTGTCCACCGCCGCCGCCAGATGCACCACTGGATTCTCTTTCGACGGCATCGACGCGTGCCCGCCCTTCCCTTTCGCGGTCACGGATATATTCATGGCCACCTTCTCGGCCACTTGCACGCCCACATACTGGACTTTGCCGTTCTTCAATACGACCTTGCCGCCCTCGTTGATTGCGAAACCGGCGGCCAACTTGTCCCAGTATTTTGCAATCAGAATTTTGAGGCTGGCCTCGCCGAATTGCTCTTCATCCGCGGTCGCCAGAAAAATTACATCGCGGTTAAGATGCACGCTTCCACGCTTCAAGGCGATAAACGCCGCCAGATTCGCCGCCACCATGCTTTTGTCGTCAATCGATCCGCGGCCCCACAGGTAACCGTCCTTGATCACCCCACCAAACGGGTCCACCGACCACTTGCTGCGATCCACGCCCACCACATCCATGTGTGCCACCAGCAGCAACGCCTTGGATGGGTCCGGCACGGCGGAACTGCGCAACCGCGCTACCACGGCGCTGCGTCCAGGCGCCAGGTCCAGCAATTCCGGCGTAATTCCTTCTTTGGTCAGAATGCCTGCAATGTATTTCGCCGCTTGCTGCTCGTTTCCTGGCGGATTTGTGGTGTTGATCTTCACCAATTCCACTAACCAATCCTGGGCTTCGCGGGCCAGCGCCGTGGTATCCCCCACCATCGACGGACTTTCGGGTATGCCCATGGCCGGCGGATTCTGGCGGACTTGCGCGCGCGCCGGCGCCGCCGCACAGCAGATTGCAACTACACACGAGATCAAGAAGCTCCATCGCTTCCAACTCACGCAGGCACCCTCCACTCTGAATCTGGTTTGCACCAACTAAATTCCATACTAACATGCGGCTTTGCGCCTCCCCTTGGGGGCCTTCCGAGCGTGCCCAATCTGCACTCGCGAAGAGCAGGGGCGGACGACATGGGGCCCAGTACCCGCATCTTATTTAGGGCGCATCTCATAGAGAACCATTCGGGGGTAGGCAATGCAATCTCGGGTATTCGCTGGCATCATTCGATTTGCCGTTCTGTCGGCGCTCGGCTTGGTTCTCTCGTCAGCGGCACCGGCGCAGGCCCCGGCTGGCCCGCAAGGCGCTCCTCCGGCACAATCTACTAACCCAGCTCCACCCGCCGCTCCCAAGCCCGTGCCGCAGGAACAGAAACCGCAGGATGCCGGGGCCACCATCGCCGTCGAAGTGCCGGTAGTTACGCTGGACGTGATCGCTACCACGCAGCATGGCGACCTGCTCACCGGCTTGAAAAAAGAAAACTTCCGTATATTGGAAGATGGCCAGCCGCAACCGATCACCAACGCCGGCCCTACCGACGCCCCCATCACCATGGTCATCCTGATGGAGTTCAGTGCACGGTACTCGGGATGGTTCTCTTATCAAGCCAAGTATTGGGCTGACGCCCTGTTCCCCAATCTGAAGCAGAAAGACTGGGTCGCTCTCGTCACGTTTGACATGAAACCTCGCACCGAAGTGGATTTCACCCAGAATAAAGACGAAGTGCGACAGGCGCTCTACAGCTTGTATTTTCCAGGCTTCAGCGAATCGAACGTCTTTGACGCTATTCTGGACACGGTCGATCGTCTGAAAGATGTGAAGGGCAAAAAGTCCATTCTGGTTATGGCCAGCGGCGTGGACACTTTCTCCAAGCACACACTCGATCAAACGATGAAGGCGCTTCGCGGCACCGACGTCACCATCTTCTCCGTCGGTGTGGACAAGCCCCTGATGAACTGGTTGGAGTTGAACGGCCGCGGCGGCGGCATGCGCGAACTGAATTTCCTGCAGGCGGAAAATCAGTTAAAAACATTTTCGCAGATGACCGGAGGGTTTGCCTGGTTCCCGCAGTTTGACGGCGAACTCCCTGGAATCATGCGCGAGGTCACCGAGTTCCTGCGTCACCAGTACAGCATTACCTACACTCCGACAAACCACGCAACCGACGGAAAGTACCGGAAAATTAAAGTGGAACTGGTCGCGCCCGATGGCGGCCCGCTCACCGTAATGGACCAAAAAGGCAAAAAGCAAAAATGGGTGGTCTACGCCAAGGAAGGCTACACCGCACCTAAAGGTGGCGTTGGCGACTAATCTCTAAATTAACCAGGAGCTGTCATCCTGAAGAGCGCATCTTGCGATGAAGGCTTGCCCAGGAAGGGATCTCAACCGATCCATTGTTGGCCCATGTTCCGTGTGCCCACTTTTACGACTTTCGCAGCACCCGCAAATCGCGCCCGGTCATATCCGTCGGCGCGGGCTCGCCGAGGATCCCGAGCATCGTCGGCGCAATGTCGCGCAGCGCTCCACCCGGAGCCAACTGCAACCCATCATTGTCTGACACGCAGATAAACGGCACCGGATTCGTCGTGTGATACGTATGCGGGCCACCGGTTACGGGGTCCACCATCGTTTCCGCATTGCCATGATCCGCGGTGATGATCCATGAGCCGCCGCGCGGCTTCAACGCCTGATAAATGCGCCCCAGGCCCACATCCACCGCTTCCACGGCTTTAATGGCGGCTTCCAGTTTCCCGGAGTGCCCCACCATGTCGGCATTCGCGAAGTTCATGATGATCGCGTCAAATTCGCCCTTCTCGATCGCGTTCACCACCGTATCCGTAATTCCGCCGGCAGACATTTCCGGCTTGAGGTCATACGTAGCCACCTTCGGCGAGGGCACCAGGATGCGCTCTTCTCCGGTGAACGGCTTTTCGATACCACCATTGAAAAAATAGGTCACGTGCGCATACTTCTCCGTCTCCGCGCATCGTAAATTCTTGTACTGCAGTTCCTGAAACACTTGCGCCAGAATGTGTTCCAGCTTCTCCGGCATAATCACGCACTTGAGCCACGGCCAATTCTTGTCGTATTTCGTCATGCCCACAAAAAACAGGTTTTTCGGCCGTTTCGGATCGGCGAATTTATCGAAGTCCGGCGCTTCCAGCGCATACGTGATCTGACGCGCGCGATCGGCGCGGAAATTGTAGAAAATCACCGCGTCCTCGTCGCGAATCAGTCCCACGGGCTGCGCGGTTGGCTCCGCGCCGCGCATAATCACCACGGGCTTTACGAATTCATCGGTGACGCCTTGCTCGTAGCTGGCTTGCAGCGCCGCCACGGGATCATTGCTTCGCGTTTCCGCTTCGCCGTACACCAGCGCCTGATACGCCAACTGCACACGCTCCCAGCGATTGTCGCGGTCCATGGCGTAATAGCGGCCCACGATCGTGGCGATTTCGCCCACGCCCAGTTCGCGCATTTTCTGCTGCAAACGGCGCACAAAATCGCGCCCGCTGTTCGGTGGAGTATCGCGTCCGTCCGTGAAACAGTGGACAAACACCTTCTCCACTTTTTCTTTCTTGGCCATTTCCAGCAGCGCAAACAGGTGATTGATATGCGAGTGCACGCCGCCATCGCTCAGCAAGCCGATAAAATGCAATTGCCGCTGTCGTCCGCGCTCCATCGCCTGCTGGAACAACGGCACCTGCTCCAATTGGTTGTTGGCAATCAGCAGGTCGATGCGCGTGATGTCCATGTGCACGATGCGCCCCGCCCCGATATTCATGTGGCCCACTTCGCTGTTGCCCATCTGCCCTTCCGGCAAGCCGACAAACGGCCCGGAAGTCTGGATCAACGTGTTCGGAAATTTCTTCAGAATTTCGTCGTAGTTGGGCTTGCGCGCAAGGGCAATTGCATTCCCTTTCGTCTCCGCGCGATAGCCCCATCCATCCAGCACAGTCAGTACAATCGGTTTTGGTCGTTTGGTCATTTTAAGCTCCGAGAATTTTGTGCGCCCAGTGTCCGATGACTGGGTAACCTGCCCACTCGCCTTTCATAGCCTTGATGCAATACACAATTCCAAGTGTCATCGAGATTGCAACGCCACCCATGATAGTTAGCCAGAAAATCGGGAACGCTATGAATAACGCGATCGGAAAGTGACCCTGCTCTGCAGGCTTCCCCTGAGACGCGGACAGCACACTTCCCAACATAACAGC
This sequence comes from Candidatus Acidiferrales bacterium, assembly GCA_963759275.1. Taxonomy (GTDB): domain Bacteria; phylum Acidobacteriota; class Terriglobia; order Acidiferrales; family UBA7541; genus Acidiferrum. The sequence continues at coordinate 172,747 of CAVWYZ010000015.1, forward strand.
AAAAAACACAGCCATGCCGAACATATAAAGCAGAGTAAAAACCACTTGCCAAATGAGGGCTTGGAGCGCATGAAAGCTCACAAAGCGAGAACTTCTCTTCATGAGAAAAATGATCAGAGGACCAATCCACCAAGTTGAAATCATCAGCGCGTGCGCTAAGCCAGCGTAGGCCTTCTCTTCTTGGGTGAGCTCAGCAGGAAACACAACCGCACTATTTGTCTCGCTCATTTCATTTGGCCCTTTCTGGAGCGAGGTTGGGTGGATGACCAGAGTTGCCGGAATATTCCCAGGGAGTGCAGTGGGCTATCCCCATTACGAAGAAGCAAATTCGCGCAACGCGGCTAGCAGGCGCTCCACTTCTTCCATCGTGTTGTAGTGCACCAGTCCGATGCGCAGCATCCCGCCTTGCGATTCCACGCCCAGCCGCTCGCTCAGGTTGATAGCGTAATAGTTGCCATCCCAGGTGAAAATGCCGCGCTCACCCAAAAATGTGGCGATGGCAGTGGGATTGTGGTTACCGATGCGAAGTGAAAGCGTCGAGCAGCGCTCACCGAATCGCTGCGGATCGGTAATCCCGTAAATGCGAACGCCAGGAATGGCCAGCAATCCCTCGATCAGGCGCGAAATTAACCGCCGCTCGTACGCCACCGTGGCGCGAAAGGCTGCGGCGAGTGCTTGCCGCCGTGTTTCGGCCGATGGATCGCTGTGGCGTCCCACTGCCGCAATGTACTCCACCGCCGCGCCGATTCCCGCGATCAGTTCGTGCACCTGCGTACCCGATTCCCACCGGCTCGGACTCTGGTCCGTGCAGGGCCGCACTTTGTACGGCCGGAAGCCTTCCAGGTGCTGGCGCTTTCCATAAAGCGCGCCGGTGTGCGGTCCGAAGAACTTGTAGGGCGAGCACACCAGAAAATCGCAATCCAGTTCTTTCACATCGATTAAGCCGTGCGGCGCGTAATGCACCGCATCGATATACGCCAGCGCTCCAACGGCATGCGCCAGGCGGGTGATTTCGGCGACAGGGTTGATGGTACCGACCGAGTTGGACGCGTATCCCACCGCCACCAGCTTGGTTTTTTCGTTCAGCTTGCTCTTCAGATCATCCAGGTTCAGCGTGCAATCGTTTTCGCGAATGTCCACTTGCCGAATGACCACGCCCTTTTCTTCCAGAGCCTTCCACGGAGAGAAATTGGCATCGTGATCCAGGGTGGTCAGCAGAATTTCATCGTCCGCGTGCAATTCGCGGCCAATCGCGCGCGAAATCGCATACGTGATCGTGGTCATGTTCTGGCCAAAGACCACTTCGTCGCGGTCGCAGTGAAAAAAATCCGCCATGGCCGCGCGCGCACCCGCGAGTATTTCGTCGGTGCGCCGGCTGGTGAGAAACGCTCCGCCAGTGTTGGCGTTCGCCGTCATCAGATAATTCTGGATGGCATGCATCACCTGGGTTGGGACTTGCGTGCCCGCGGGCCCATCGAAAAAGACGGCGGGTTGCCCATTGACCTGCGTCTGCAATGAAGGAAATTGCGCGCGCACCCAATTAATGTCCAGGGCGCCTACTGCACTTCGGTCCAACTGGGGTGTGCTCATGGTTCCTGCGTGCTCACAGAATAAGTGTGCTGTCTTCGTCCAGTTTCTCACAGACGGCTGGGGCATGTATCCTCGAATTGAGCGGAATCATCCTAGCGAATGAGAGCAGGAGGCGGATATGCAATTCCAGCGTTTGGGCAACACCGGATTGGTGGTTTCGCGGCTGGCATTCGGCAACATGACCTTTGGAACGGATGCGCGTTTTCCCGCGGTTGCCAAGGTGGACCTGGATACCGCGCGCGCCATGATTCATCGCGCATTCGATGCCGGTGTGAATTTGTTTGATACCGCCGACGGCTACTCGAATGGCGAAGCCGAAAAGTACTTGGGTGAATTCCTGGGGGACAAGCGGAAAGACGTTGTAGTGGCCACGAAAGTTGGTTTTCGTTCCGGCAAGCCCATCACCCAAGCCGGACTTTCCCGCCGCCACATTCTCGAAGGATGCGAGTCCAGCTTAAAGAAACTCAACACCGACTGGATCGACCTGTACATCGTTCACAAAGTCGACGCCTATACGCCGATCGAAGAAACGCTGGAAGCGCTGAACGACCTGGTCCGCTCCGGGAAGGTGCGCTACATCGGATTTTCCAATTGGCCCGCTTGGAAGGCCGCGATGGCCCTCACTATGCAACGCGAACGCGGTTGGGCGCAGTTCACCAGCGGGCAAATGTACTATTCGCTGATCGGCCGTGAACTGGAACATGAGTTCGTTCCGTTTTTGCGCGCCACGGGGACCGGCATGACTGTATGGAGTCCGCTGGCGGGTGGCTTCCTCAGCGGCAAATACACACGAGAAAATCTGCAGGGAAAAGAGAATCGCCTGTCGGGCGTCAACTTCATTCCCTTCGATAAAGAGGCGGGCTTCCGAATCGTGGAACAAATGCGGCACGTTGGGCAACCTCACGGCGCAACTGTGGCGCAGATTGCCCTGGCGTGGCTCCTCGCAAAACCCTACGTGACCAGCGTGATCATGGGCGCGTCGAAGATGACGCAACTCGAAGACAATCTGAAATCTGTCGATGTGCAATTGCGCGAAGCCGAGCTGGCGAAGCTGGATGAATTGACGGCGCCGCCAACCCTTTACCCAAACTGGTTCACCGCACTGACCACCGATCAGGACCATAAACAGGCGCTGGGCCCTGCGTGATATCATCGCTGCTGCTGTAATCCCACTCATGCCGCAATGGCGCCGGCTATCAACTCCGCGCCGTGTTTCACCCCGAGGCATCCATGCCGGATCAGGTTCCTGTCACCGACCGCACGCGGGTGCTCCGCGAGGCGAATCGCGCGGTGTACGATCGCGAAGCCATTTACAAAATCCTGGATGAAGGGTTCGTCTGCCACGTGGGCTTCGCTGTGGACGGCCAGCCGTTCGTGATCCCCACGATGTTTGCGCGCGTGGGCGACCATGTTTATTTCCACGGCTCAGCTGCCAGCCGCATGCTGCGTGGCCTGATTGGCGGCCTGCCCGTCTGTATCACGGTCACGCTGACCGACGGACTGGTGCTGGCGCGTTCGGTATTCAATCATTCCATGAACTACCGCTCTGTTGTGGCTCTCGGCCACGCCACGCTGATTGACGAACCCGCGGAAAAGTTGCGCGCCCTGCAGACCTTCACCGAAAAACTGATTCCCGGCCGCTGGAACGATGCGCGCCAACCCAACGAAAAAGAATTGAAGGCCACCAGCATCTTGAAATTGCCGCTAACGGAAGTTTCCGCAAAGATCCGCACCGGCGGTGTGGAAGACGACGCTGAAGATTATGCCTTCCCGGTTTGGGCGGGGATCATTCCCTTGCACCTAGTTGCCGATCCGCCCATTCGCGACGAACGGTGCGACCCGGTAATTCCCACGCCGGCTTACGCATCTAATTTCCAGAGGTGAGCGATGAACGACTTTACGCCCGCTCCCATAAAGCCCATGGTCCAATTCCCTGCCTTGGAAGCGCTTGATATTCGCGTGGGCACCATCGAGCAGGTGGACGAAGTGCCGCGTTCGCACAAGCTGATGCGTTTGACGGTGAATTTTGGCGACCACTCTCGCAAAATCCTCGCCGGCATCCGCAAGGAGCGCGAAAATCCCCAGGAAATCGTGGGAAAGCAAGCATTGTTCGTGGTGAATCTGGAGCCGCGGCAAATCGCAGGCGAAATTTCCGAGGGTATGCTGTTTGATCTAGGCTACGCGGATGGCATTACGCCGGCGCTCGCGATGCCGGAGCGTCCCGTGCCCAATGGCGTGCGCGCAGGATGAGCTTTTCCGGCGTTCAAGCTTGCACCGCGCGCAGAAAATCGGCCAACAAGCCGTACGCGGTAGCTTCCAAGCCTGGATTGTGCTCCACCAAAGATAAGCCGAACACGTCCATATCGAAGCGAATTGCAGAACTGGTGCCTTCCAGTCCGGCCATGGGATCGGACAGAAGAAGCAATTCGGGCGCCACCCGGCAGTCCACGCCGTCTCCCCGCCGCTCCGCGCGGCAGACCAGCTTGTAGCGCATACCGGCGGCGCGCACGGACCGGATTTTTTCTTCGGACAATTCGCGAATGCCGGTACGCTGCACCTGATTGATGTGCGTCGGTACTCCCATCAGCACCGTAGCGATAGCCGCCACTTTCACCGCGGAATCCCAGCCATCCAGATCCTGCGTCGGATCGGTTTCCACAATACCCATGGCCTGCGCGCGCTTCACCGCTTCGTCAAACGAACGTCCCCGCTCCACCTCGGTCAGCACTACATTACTGGTGGAGTTCAGCACTCCGGAGAATCCGCGCAATTCGCAGGCAGGCAGCCCGCGCGAAAAGAGGGAAAAAATGGGCGCGCCATCCATCACCGTGGACTCGAACAGAAACTGGCGCTTCCTTTCCTTGGCCCGAGCCATCAGCTCGTGATACGCATGCACGACCGGACCTTTGTTGGCCGTAATGGCGTGCGCGCCCGCATCCAGGGCCGCCATTAAGTGCTCGACGGCGGGTTGCCCTGTCGGCGCATTCAGAGTGGTCATCTCAAAGAGCACGTCGGCTCTGCTGTGTTCCAGCCATTCCTTCACATTTCGAGCGATGGGTACTTCGTTCGGGAAATGTCCCGCAAGCGCCGCCAGCGGATTGAGCCCGTCGGGATCGGAAATCCAGCCGATTCGTCGGGAAGCTACTCCGGTCAGACGCCAACGAACGTCGTACTTTCTCCGCAGTTCGGTCTCTTTCGAGATGAGCATCCGGATCAGCGCGCGCCCTACTGCGCCGAATCCCAGAAGTGCAAGGTTATAGGAAGGAATGGCCGTCTCTCCCGAGGTCTGAATAATAATCCAGCGAAGGTTGCAGGCAAATCAACAACCTTGCGGTTTTCTACTGGGTCCTCGCTCGTCAGCCTGCGAAGACTATTTAGCTACCGCCGACAATTTGGTCGCCGCGCTATTAATCAGCACCGCTTCGCTCTCCAGCACTTGCGCTACCCGCGCTGCCGCTTGCTCCGCCTCTTTCCATTTTTTCTGCTCCAGATTCTCGCGGACGGCGGGAATCGCTTTCGCTGCATAGCCGGTATAGGCGCCAGGTGCGTAGAGCTCGTGTTTATACCAGAAGCGGCCTGGCAGACCCTCGGGAGTGGTGAGTTTACGTTCACTTTGGATGAGCAGCAGATTCACCTCTTCGACAGAAGAGCCCGCCAGCGCCGCTCCCCCGTTGGCGCTAACCCGATCGAGCACCTTTTGATATTCGGCCGAACTGCGCGCCAGGTCTTCCACGGCATTGTCCAGAGGCGCGAAATTCAGGTGTGGCGGCACTTCTTCCTTCTTAGGCGCCACCCAAGTTTCGCGCGGATCTGCGGTGGCTTCGAAAATCCCTTCCTGTATTTTCAGATCGCGTTCTTGAATTTCGTCGCGCTGTTGCCCGGCAAATTTCTCCACTTCGCGGACATACATTCGGACGTCGTCCGCAAAATTCGCGAATTGGAATGGCAAAAGGTCGGCATCGGCCATGCGCATCATAAGAGTACCGCCCGTCTGGGTGAGCGCGCGGCTATACACGAAGTCGGTATCGCTGAAATGGGTGTACCAGTAAAAATCGTCGTAGATGGAATGATAAATTCCGCCGTGATCCTCTCCACCATAGCCGATACCCAGTGAAGCGATCCCCGCAAAATTGATGAATGGCGCATGATCCGATCCGCCACCCAGCATATCCAGTCGCATATCGTGACGTTCGCGCAATTCGCGACGTTCGTCCGCAGTGCCGGCATCGGCAATTTCCTTCAGTTGCGCGCGTTTCCAGGCGGATAGTTTAGTTTCCGGGTCCTGAATGTCGCGAGCCACATCGTTAACAAAATGTTCCAGCGTATGCGAACCCTCGAGTTCAAGATAGCCGCGGCTGTTGGTATCGGAATTGACGTACATCACCGCATGCTTGCGAAGTTCGTCGACGTGTGTCTCCACCCATTCCGTCGAGCCAAGCAAGCCCGGCTCTTCTCCATCCCACGCGCAATAAATCATGGTGCGTTTCGGTTTCCATCCCTGCTTCAGCAGTTCGCCCATCGAGCGCGCTTCTTCCAACACGGCCACCATGCCGGAAATGGGATCTTCCGCACCGTTCACCCAGGCGTCGTGGTGGTTCCCCCGGATGACCCACTCGTCCGGATGCGTTGCGCCTGGAATTTTCGCGATCACGTCGTAGAGTGGCTTCTGATCCCAGTTCGAGAAAACCTTTAGGTGCACTTTCGCCGGACCCGGTCCGAGCCGATAGGTGATCGGCAATCCTCCACGCCAATCAGGTGGAGCTACCGGGCCACCAATCGCCGCAAGGAGCGGTTCCGCGTCGGCGTAAGAAATCGGCAGCACGGGAATTTTGGTCAGCGTCTGGGCGTCCTTCAGCGGCACACGCTTGGCGTCAGCGGTTGCACCGATACCCGGAGTCAGCGGATCGCCCATGAACACGGCGCTGTCTTGCACGCTGCCCCGTTGCACGCCATCCTTCGGTCGCCAGGGCCCCTTGGGGAACGTGGCGCCACCGGAATAGCCATCGTCACGGGGATCAGAATAAATGATGCATCCAACGGCGCCGTGTTCGGCACCCATCAACGGCTTAATGCCGCGCCAGGTCCGGCCGTATCGCGCGATGATGATTGCGCCCTTCAGGGAAACTCCGCGGCGCTCCAGCGCTTCGTAATCTTCCGGCATTCCGTAATTCACATACACGAGCGGGCCGGTCACGTCGCCGTCGATCGAGTACGCGTTATAGGTTGGAAGCTGCTCGGCGGTCTGATCGGAAGTGGGATCGCCCGGCACGGGTGGCTCTTGCAGCTTGGCCGTGAAATGCGGGCCGCCATCGACCAGCTCGACGAGCCGCTCCTTGGGCGTGGGGAACAAAACGCTGAAGGTTTCGATGTGCGCGTCCAGGCCGAATTCCTTGAACCTGGCGAGCAGCCACTCGGCGTTCTCTTTGTCGTACGGCGAGCCAACATGGTGCGGGCGCGCGGTGAGATGCTCCATGTACGCGCGCAGATTCTTTGGATCCGGAATCGCGCGCATTTTCTCTTCCCACTGACGTTCCACACGGGAAGACTCGGTGGAGTATCCATAAAGCGGAACGTCGTCAGCAGTTACGCGGGATTTCAACGGTAAGAACGAAGCTACGACCAGCACAAGCCCAGCAAACAAAATAGTCCGGAATGAAATTTTCACGAAGTGTCCCCTGATGCATCCAAGTTGGGATTATTTCCTGAACTGGGCGGCCATGCAAGCTACTTGCGCCGAAAGAGGCCCATCCAGAAGGCTTTGCCAGCCGGGAGTGAACGCTGCGTAACTGAAACGAGATGGAATCTGCGAGCTTCGAGAGTGCGGCTGAGCCAATTCGAGTCGATCAGCGTGAAGTGCGTCTTCAAATTCTGCATGGAGGGAAACGGAGTGGCAGCAACTGCCTGGGCCACCGTTGTTGGTAATTGCAAAACGACGGCCAAGGTACCACCGGGCTCAACGAGAGCAAGCGCATTGTCCAGGCAGCGATCCGCTCCAGCGTGCTCAAACACCAACGCTGCGTGGACCAATTGCACTGGCCTTATATTGCCGATGGACCCGGCTAAATCGATACAGTGCAGCTCGAGTCCGGGCAAAGACGGGTAACGCGCCCGCGCGGCGTCAAGATAATCAGGATTCAGATCCAGCCCCACGACTCGCTTCGTCACGCTACCGTCGATATGATCGAGGCCATTTCCGCCGGCAATACCAAGAATCGCGATTGACGCTGGACGGCATTGCCCAACGGCTTCGGCGAACAAATCCGCCAGAGCACTGAGCTGCTGGACCTCCGGCGAATTCATGTGTCCTTCGTAATCGGAAAGCGGTACACCCAGCCAGGGGTTCGACATGTTTCCATGCTACGGCTCTCGCGGAGAGCTGACAATGTAACCCGCGACGTTCGCGCCTCAAGTCAGCGCGCGCAGGATTTCTTCGACGATTTGTGCGGGGTCCTCGGTGATGTCGACAATCATCGCATCGCGTGGCTCTTCGAGTACGGCGAACTGGTCGTCCAGAATCGATTCTCCGGCGAAATGATTGGTCCGTTGGCGCAACCGCTCGGCGATCAATTCCCGCGAGCCCCGCAAGTAGATGAGCTTTACATCCAGGTCCGCCATCAGAATGCGGCGATATTCTTCTCGAAGCGCGGAGCAAGCCAAGACTACGTTTTTGCCTTTGGCATTCTGCGCCTGCAGTTCCTGGTGCATGGCCTCAAGCCAAGGCAACCGGTCCGCTTCTGTTAACGGTATGCCTTTATGCATTTTTTCTTTGTTCGATGCGGAGTGAAAATCATCGGCTTCCAGGTACACCCAGCCAAGCCGCTCGGCGAGCATTCGCCCGACGGTACTCTTTCCCGACCCCGTTACGCCCATCACCAGACAAATCATGAATTTTCCGTTCGTGGGTGCGACGCGAGACCCGAGCCATATTTTTCATCCGATACAGCGCGCCGCCGAAAAGTAGGATATCATCCGCTGCTTTGGTAACCAGGTCCGAAGCGCGACGGAGCCAAGTTGAGCCAAACCAGGTCCGCGGTCAAAAAAGCCGGGCTGCTGTACTTCGTGTTCGTGATGTACGCGTACACCACCGGTGGGCCGTTCGGTCTGGAAGAGATGGTCACGACCAGCGGGCCGGGCATGACGCTGCTGTACCTGCTGGTGATTCCGTTGTTCTGGAGCATCCCGGTTTCTTTGGCCACGGCGGAATTGACGACGGCGATTCCCGTGGAGGGCGGATTTTACCGCTGGGTACGCGCCAGCCATGGCGATTTCTGGGGCTTTCTGACGGGTTGGTGGAACTGGAGCGCGTCGTGGCTGCTGGCCGCGAGCTACTCCGTTCTCTTCGCTGACTATCTCGCCAATTATTTTCCAGGGGTGGCGGGTTGGAAGCATTATCTCGTCGCGCTGTCGTTGATAGCCCTGTTCGCATACATCAATATTCGTGGGATTCAAATGGTAGGAGTTGTTGCAACGATCCTCGGCATTTGCATTCTGTTGCCAGTGGTGGCGGAGTGCGTGATCGCTGCGACAAAGTGGCAGCACAATCCATTTCGCCCGATGATACCGCCGCATGTGCCGACTTTTCAGATCTTCGGCGTGGGGCTCGCGCTCGGCTTGTGGCTCTATTCAGGGTACGAGCAGTGTTCCAGCGTGGCGGAGGAAATCGACAATCCGCAAAGAAGCTACCCGTTGGCGCTCGCGATTGTCGTTCCGATGTCAGTCGCCACTTATTTTCTTCCCGCATTGCTTTCATTGGCGGCGTTGGGCAATTGGCAAGACTGGAACACCACGTATCTGGCGACTGCGGCCAGACTAATCGGCGGAGGGTGGCTGGGAGTTCTGATGACCGTAGCGGCCGTGCTCTGTACCGTGTCGTTGCTGAACGCGACAATGCTCACCAGCACACGCATGCCATCGACGATGTCCGAAGACGGATATCTGCCGCCATTTTTTGCGGCACGGCACCCGAAATATGGAACGCCGTGGATCGCCATTCTGATTTCTTCGGTGATCTGCGCGCTGCTCGCGTTCCGGACCATGGCGCAACTCCTGACTGTCTACGTGTGGCTGCGCATTCTGGTGACGCAGTTGACCGTTCTTGCGGCGTGGCGCCTCCGCCGCACCCAACCGCAATTGAGGCGCCCCTTCCTTATTCCGTGGGGAAACTGGGGCCTCGCCTACGTGGTGATCGCGCCGCTGCTGATGAGCGCCGTGGCCGTGGTTGGCAGCGACAAGTTCGCGCTGAAGTGGGGACCTATCCCCGTACTACTGGGAATCGTGGCTTATTATGTGTTTCCGAAACTCCGAGCAGTCGTGGAACGGGGAGTTCAGGTGAAGTAGTCCAGGACGCGGTAATATATTCCGGCAAGAGGCAACGCCCACGTGTTTCCGCTGCGCAGGCCGAGTGGCGCTCCGGGAAACGGAATTTGCGAAAAGGGATTGTCGTCGCTATCGCCGCAGATCACGCCAGCCAGTTTCGCGCCCATCCAAGTGGCTGCTGCTACGCCATGTCCCGCAAAACCCACCGCAAAGTGCATGCCTGCGAGCGTTCCGGCGTGCGGCATCACGTCGAAAGCAAAGTCCAGCGTGCCGCCCCACACGAATTCCACTTTCGTGTCGCGCAACTGTGGATACACCTCGATCATCCCCTGCCGCAGAAGTTCCGCGCTTTTGCGCACCGTGTTTTCGGACTCCGGGAAGAATGCGGCGCGTCCGCCAAACAGCATGCGATTGTCTGGGGTCAGCCGGTAGTAATACAGGAAATGCTTGGAATCGTAGATCATGCGGTTTCGCGGACTGAGTTGGCGAGCCAAATCCACCGGCAGAACTTCCGTGGCGATGATGTACGAACCGATGGGAATCACTTTCTTGCGCAGGGCCGGGGTGGCGGACGTGGTGTACGCGCCGCTGGCGAGAAGAACTTCCTTCGCAACCACGGAACCGCGCGACGTGGTCACGCGAAACCGCCGGCTGCCGTTGGACGACTCGGCCTTCACGCCAGTCACTTGTGCATGATCGTAAAGGCCGGCTCCCGCGCGTTGCGCTGCCTGGGCCAAGCCGGCAACGTATTGTGCCGGATTCAGGCCCGCGCTGGTTTCATCCACCAATCCACCGAAGTAAATGTCGGAGCCGATCTCGGCACGCAATTCACTTTTCGAAACGATTCGCAAGGAATGCCCGAACTCGCGCTGGATCCCCGCCGCGGCATCGGCATAGGCTGCGAAGTGCGAATCTTTGCACGCCACTTCCAGATGGCCGCAGCGAGAAAACGCACAATCGATTCCCTCTTCCTTCACAATTTGTTCGACAAGCTCGATGGATTCCAGCGATGCCGCATACATCCGGCGAACGATTTCCCCGCCATAGCGGGAAATAAGTGTAGGCACGGGCAGCTTCATTCCCGTGAGCACCATGCCGCCGTTGCGACAACTGGCGCCCCAGCCCAGGGATTCTGCTTCCAGTACCGCAACGCGCACGCCACGTTTAGCGAGAGTGCGCGCCGCCGACAGGCCACAGAAACCGGCCCCTACAACGGCAACGTCTACGCTTTCGGGCAACGGGCCGCGGCTGCCTTGCGCAGGTCCCCGGACGGTCTCCAGCCAATAATTCGTTTCACGGATGGTCATGAAGGACTTGGCCAGATTTTAGACCGGGATTCTAGTGAGATGCAATTTCGTGGGCGCGGAAATGAGATTTACGCGCGTCGCAGAACGATGTGCGTGATTTCGGGTGGCGCGCCCAACCGCACAGGAGCGCCGACAGTTCCAATGCCGCGGTTCACGTATAGCGCCGACAGACCCTTGGGCGCGTTCTGCATGAGCTTGATGGTTTCTCCCATGCGCTTCGGCTGACTGGGCATCGCTAGCGGGCGATGATAAAGCCCCGCCACGTAGTCGGTGATAAAGCGCGCGGGACTGAGGCTGACGTCCAGAATTTCGACCTGCACCTGGCCGCCGTGCGTATGGCCCGCAAGCGAAAGTTCGATGCCGAGCTCCGCGGCGCGATTGAAGGTATTGGGATTGTGCGAGAGCAGAATGTTGGGCATATCGCTGCGAACCAGCGGTTCAACGTTCGCCAGCATTTGCGTTTTGCGGCCGCCGGATAAGCGCTCGCGCTGGTAGTCCACGCCGATCAGATTGAGTTGCGCGCCACGGAACGGAATAACGGCGTTTTCCTGGCGCAACATTTTCATGCCGGCCTGCTGGAACAGGCGCCCAGCCAAATCTTCAGCTCGTGCATAAATCTCGTGATTGCCATTGCACCCGTAGACGCCCAGCGGGGCCCTCAAGTGGCGGACTTCTTCGACGCAATCGAACACGGAATCGTGGACGCCGGTGATCAAGTCGCCCGTAACCACTGCCAGGTCCGCGCCCACATCGTTGGCCATGCCCACCACGCGGCGCACCGAGTCGCGGGTCATATAACTGCTCAAGTGGATGTCTGAAATCTGAACAATTTCCATTCCATCCAGTTGCGATGGCAAATTCGCGATGGGGATTTCGACGCGATTGACTTGGTACGCCAGCCGTTCGGCGGCGTAGCCGTACATCACGCCGAGAAATGGAGCGGCGCCTGCAACCACGCTGGCGGTGCGGAAGAACGTGCGGCGCGAAGGATCGGGAACAAAGTCGAGGCTGGTTTCCGGCTTAGTCACGGCTTTAGACGGCTCGGACGGAGCGGCCTTGCGCAGGCGGTGCCAAACCCACTCGACGGTGTGAACGGCTTTGACGCAGATGTATCCACCCAAGGCGGCCAGCATCCATAGCCCGGCAATGGACATAAACGCCGAGTGGCCCGGCAAAATGCGGCGGTGCTCCTTGACCCAGCCCTCGCCCAAGGAAATGATGATAAGAACCGCACCGATGACATAGAGCAGGCGCACACCAATGCGCAACCAGACGCGGCCCCAGTTGGCGGTGACCCGCCACAGGGCCAAGTACCAGAATCTCTGGGAGAAGAACAACAAGGCCAGCGCGCCGATAGCTACCGCGCTGCGCATAAGGAGGTAACTCCAATTCAATGCACAGGCCCCCTCAGCCTGAACTCCTAGAATACCATGCCCGACAGGCGAGCGCCGGAAAGCGCTAAAATACGCCGCAAAGCGGTAAATGGGCCTTTGTTATTGATTTTCCGCACGGTTAGACCGAAATCGGGGGTATGATGGCGGCCCGTGGGACCCCTTTTTTGCAATTGGCCGGTTGAAACTTCCTTCAGCACCTAGCGTCTGATGGAAAGCTTCCCGCCCGGGAAGCTAAAGGAGAGAGTAATGAGAAAATTGACGTGGTTGGCGGCCCTGCTGCTGGCGGTGGCGTGCGGAGCATTGCCTTTGCGGGCTCAAGACGCAAAGAAGGCCCCGCCGAAGCCCGCGCCCGGCATGTCTGACCTGGTTTTGGAGCAGTGGAACGACATTGGGCGCAAGCTGGTCGCGATGGCCGAGGATTTTCCGGAAGACAAATACAACTATAAGCCTGCGCCGGAATCCCGGACATTCGCGGCGATGATGCTGCACGTGGCGGGCTCGATGTACTACTTCACGGACATTGCCGAGGGCAAAAAGCCGCGGTATTCCGACGACCCGAAGGACAACAACCTGAAGAGCAAGGCGCAGATTGTCGCGTTCGTGAAGCAATGCGTGAGCGACGGCGCCGATGAGATCAAGAAGCTGGGTAACAAAGGATTGGAGAAGGACGTGAACGATGGCGGGCCGCATCTCGATCCTCTCTACAATCTGGCCTACGGGCTCATCGAACATTCCGGGGAGCACTACGGTGCGCTGGTGGTGTACTACCGGAACAATGGCATGGTGCCGCCGGAATCGCGTCCGAAAAAGTAACACTTTTGTTGTCGGGTTGTTTTGGGGCTGGGCCACCCTGGCCCCTTGTTTATCCTGCCGCGGTTCCTGCAATTCCCTCGTCCAAGATTCGCTTTAGCTCGTCGGGATCGCTCGTCGGTGGCAAGCAGGTGGCGCCTGCGCACACCAGCGCTTGCGCCCGGTCCTTCGGGAGATGCGGTATGGTCTGGCGCAAAGCTACCGGCAGATTGATGAGCGACGCGTCGGGCGTAATGCGCAGGACCGCCTTGCCGAGGCGGTAGATGCTGTTCGCGGATTGTTCCAGTTTATCGGCGGCGAGATCGCCCGCGGCACCGGTGACAACCACTTGCGTGGGATGTTCGGCGAAGAGCGTCGCCGCAAGGCCATAGGTCGCGGCGAAAAGACCGTACTGTGGCGCCACACCGGCGAAGGCCTCCAGCGTTTTCCGGGCCCAGTCGTAATAATTCGGATCGTCGGTGTAACCGTGCATGCGCGTCAAGGCCATGGCGGCCACGGAGTTTGCGCTTGGCGTGGGTGAATCCTGGAAGGGCTTGCGACGCACATCAAGCCCACCCATGGCTGGGGCGTCGGAGGCGCGGTCAAAGAAGCCGCCGGCTTCGGCATCGCCATATTTTTCGATAGTTATGTCCATCGTGCGCTTGGCGGCTTGAAAATACTTCGCGTCCAGCGTGGCTTCGTAGGCGTCCAGCAGCGCCATGACGCCGAATACCTGATCATCCAGGGAGCCGCGTAACGCTGGGCCGCCGATGCGATGTGCGAACCCCTCGTCGTCGCTCCAGGCTTCGCGCAACATACGGTCGAGTGTCTTCAGCGCGAAGGCCTTGCAACTTGTTCCGATAGAGCCACCGAGCACGCCGGCGGCATCCAGATAAGCAGAAACGAACATCGCGTTCCAACTGACATACATGGTTTTGTCGATGTAAGGAGTGGGACGCATCTTCCTTGCGGCCAGCATCTTGCCCTTCGCGGACGCAATGCTCAGCCGCACGCCGGATTCGTCCAGTCCCAGGCTTTTCGCGATTTCGTCAGCATCTCTCGCAATCCATAGCACGTTCTTTTCCGGGTTGTGGTGCATTTCCCCGTGCGTCTCAACGTCATAGTGCAATTCCATGATCCGCGCATCTGCCTGAGGAAGGACAGCGCGAAGTTCGTTGAGCGTCCAGGTGAAGTAATCGCCGTCATCTTCCAACGAATAGTCGGCGTCCTGGCTGGCGTAGAAACCGCCGTTCGCCTGCTCCGAAAGAATCTCATTCACCCAACCAATGATGCCCTCGGCCGTGCAGCGGAGAAACACATTCTGCGTCACCTGCGCTCCGTGGAGGTAATTCTTCAGGAGTTCCGAATTGTCGTAACTCATTTTCTCGAAGTGCGGCACGAGCCAGCGCTCATCAACGGAATAGCGATGGAAACCGCCGGCGAGTTGATCGTACACGCCGCCCTCGGCCATTTTTTCCAGTGTAGTTTCCGTCATGGCGAGCAAGTGTTTTTCGCCCGCTTGCCGGTAGCGCTCCAGCAGCAGATCCACGGCGGAAGCGTGGGGAAATTTGGGAGCCTGACCGAACCCACCATTACGAATGTCGAAATGCTGGGTGATGGAACTGATTTGCGCATCGACGACCTTCGGGTCAAACTCCGCGTGCGCGCCTCCGAACATCTCCGCTTTGGCCACCGCTTCGGCCAGCGCATCGGCTGTCTTCAACAGTTCGTCGCGCTTGTTCTTGTAGGCATCGGCCACGGCAAGCAGGACACGGCGGAAGCTGGGGCGCCCCTGCTGATCCACCGGCGGGAAATAGGTTCCGCCGTAAAAGGGCCGGCCATCCGGCATCAGGAATCCGGTGAGCGGCCAACCACCCTGCCCGCTGATAGCGCTGATGGCGGATTGATAGCGCGAATCCACATCAGGACGCTCGTCGCGATCCACCTTCACGGGAATAAAATGTTCGTTGATGATCTTGGCGATCTCGGGATCTTCATAGCTTTCGCGGTCGATGACGTGGCACCAATGGCACCACACCGCGCCGATATCGAGCAGTAGCGGTTTGTCTTCTCCGTGAGCACGCGCGAAAGCCGGTTCGCTCCATTCATACCAGTCGATGGGCTGGTGTGCGGCGGAACGCAGGTAAGGGCTAGCCGAATCTTTCAGTCGATTTTCGCTCATGTGTGCCCGGCTCCCGTTCTTGCGTGGCGATGTACTTGCGAATTGCTACTTATGCGGCTGAGTGGCCCTTAAACGCGGTTTACTGCACCTGGTCGCCGGGGCCCAGGTCGCGCGGATCCAGGGGCTTTCGCCCCGCGTAGCCTTCATCCTGGCGATGATAGTAACGAATGCGGTCTTCGCCGAGCTTCCAGCAGAGATATACCTCTTCGTTGTTCACAATGGCGGGGAAATCGAGCAGACCGATGTCCAGGTCCTTGATGACGCAGCCGGTCGACAGAATTTTTTCCAGGTTTGTTTTCATCACTTCCGCCAGGCTCTGATGCTCCATGCGTTTATCCGCCAGAACCTTGTAGGGAACCAGAACGCCGCCCATCATCATGATGCGCGTGGAAACTGCAGCCAGGTCCTGCTCTAGGAGGTTCAGCCGCTTGCGCACGCCGATGGCTTCAATCAAGAACGGCTCCAATTCGCGGCGGGTGCTCTCGGCCTCCGTCAAAGTGAAGATGCGTTGCGGTGGTTCGGGTGATTCGTCCTGGTCGTCGTCTTCGTTATCCGCCATGCCATCTCCCAAAGGATTTTCGAGCTCCGCAACTCCGGCAAAGTCTGCATACCGGATTTAACAGATTAGATGAATTCTGGCGGTTTTCGTTTCGGATTACCAGTAAAAGCCAGGGGATGCAGCCAGTGGAATTTAGCCGCCGATGAACACCATGGTGCGGGATGGCGGCAGGAAGCCGGGCTCGTTAATGCGGTGGCCTTCTTCCTTTTCGTTCACAACGCCAAGCACCCAATCCACGATTTCCTCATCGGTAGAGTTTCCGCGGAGCAGGCCGCGCATGTCGCGGTCGTCTTTGCTGAACAGGCAAGTGCGGAGCTTGCCGTCGGCGGTCAGGCGGATGCGCGAGCAGTGCCCGCAAAACGCCTGGGTCACCGGAGCGATCAGCCCGATTTCTCCAGGCGCGCCATCGGCAAAACGATACTTGCGCGCGGTTTCGCTCTTTTCGTTGGCGATTTGCACCAAGGGCCACTGCGCGTGAATCCGGTCATAGACTTCAGCCGCCGGTACCATCAAGTCGCGAGACCAATGGCGATCGGCATCCAGCGGCATGAATTCGATGAAGCGCATGATTACGCCACGCTCGCGCGCAAACGCCGCGAAGGCTTCCACTTCATCTTCATTGAACCCGCGCACCAGCACGGCGTTCACTTTCACCGGAGCGAAACCCTTGGCCTGGGCCACAGCAATTCCGCGCATCACCGTGTCGTAGGAGCGTGTGCGCGTGATTTTTTCAAACTTGATGGGATCGAGGGAGTCCAGGCTGATGTTGATGCGGTGCAACCCCGCGGCGAGCAACGCATCGCAACGCTCGGCGAGCAGATGGCCATTGGTGGTCATGGATAAATCGTGAATGCCCAGACGATGCAAGTACGCAACATAATTTTCCAGGCCAGGACGTACCAGCGGCTCGCCGCCCGTCAGCCGTACTTTGCGAATCCCCAGACTCACGAAAATGCGCGCTAAACGCTCCAGTTCCGGCCACGAGAGAATCTGGTCGTGCTCGCGATAATTTTCTGGATCGGCGCTGCGGCAATAGACGCACCGAAAATTGCAACGGTCAGTGATAGAAATGCGCAGGTCGGTGATCTGACGGCCAAATTTGTCGAACAGGCTCATGAGCGCTCGCCTAAAACGAAAAACCCGATTTGTACATGGAATCGGGCTGTAGACGAAAATCCGTAGATTTCCGACTGACTTGCTCCTTTCCAAGCACGGGAGGCTGGGGCGTTTCCACCCAAACCCTCGGCAGCCATTTTGCGACTGCCTCGCCCCGCCACCCTGGGATGTCTCCCCGGTAGGCCGGCGGGATCGGAGTTACAGCTTTAGATGCTACGCCGAGAGCAAAAGACACGCAATCGGGATTGGCTCCGATGCGTTACGGCCTTCCCAAGCTACAATCTCCGGGAGCACCGAAGGGCGCTCTTGGAGGCTTGGCATGGGCATTTTGGCCCTGACCGCGGATGAGCGTGTTTTGTGCGTCGCGCTCCGCGATGGCCGCAAAATTAGTGTGCCTTTGACGTGGTACCCCAGGCTGCTCCACGCGTCAGTACAACAAAGAAATAACTGGAAACTGGCTGGCGGAGGATACGGTATCCATGGCCAGATTTGGACCAAGACCTCAGCACGGAAGGGCTTCTTCGTGGCGCCCCAGCGTCACGATCTCAAGCCCCCGCCTAGAACGCCCATCCGCCGGACTACCTGCGGTCTTGCCGGACTGTGCTAAAGTTTTCCGACAGAATGCGAATCTTCGTTCTGGGAGCAGGTGCGACTGGCTCCCTTCTGGCACAACTTCTGGAACGGCAGGGCCACGATGTGTGGTGTGGCGACCGCGACCCGGAGCGGGCGCGCCGTTTTCTGGGCAAACGCTCGACCATCGCGGTGACCACGGTAAACGCCCGCAATCTGCACGGTATTGTGCGCGCCGCGCGGGGTTGCCAACTCATCGTCAACGCCTCCGCTTCGGTCTTCAACGAGATCGTTCTGCGAGCGGCGCTGCGTCTGCGGGCCCATTACCTGGACCTGAGCTCTCACCTGACGCGAAACCCTTTTCAGCCGGAACAATTTCGCTATGCCAAGAAATTCCAGGAGAAGCATCGCGTCGCGTTGATCAACACCGGCGCCGCTCCCGGGTTGACGAATCTGCTGGTGAAGCGCGCCGCGGATTTGTTAGACGAAGTGCATTCCGTGCACATTCGTTTGTACGAAAGCACGGAAAGCGAAGACCCCATATCGCAATGGTCGCCGGAAGTATCGTTCGACGAGGCCATCTCGAATCCTCGCGTCTACCGGCACAAAAAGTATTTACTGGCCAAGCGGTTCTCGGAGTTGGAAAAATTCCGGTTTCCGGATCCGATCGGTCCGGCGAACGTGGTTTTGGCGGCGCAAGACGAGGTGGCTACGCTGCCGACGTTCATTGCCATGCAGGACCTGGACGTGAAAATCGGTGGCAACGAATTCGATCGGCTGCGCCGTTGGCACAAACAGGGGAAACTCTCGCGGTCGCGAGGGCTGACGCGGCGGCGGTTTCCTGAAACGTCATCACCGCGCAAAATCGCGTCGTTGATTCGCCGGGGAATTTTGCAGAACGCGCGGTTTGCCGCTTCCGTGCTGGTGCGCGGTGTAAATCACGGTCCGAAAGAGGATGAGTATTTCGTGATACGCAGCGATGCGCACTTCCCCACGCTGTACCAGATCCGACAGCAAGGACTATTTACCACGGCCGTTGCTTACGGTACGGCGCACATTGCCGCGCAGTTCATCAAGGCGTTTCCCCGCGATGCCGAAGGGGTGTTTGCGCCAGAACAGCTGCCCCAAGAAATGCGGCGCGCGATTTTGAGCGGGGCACGCAAACATGGCATCAAGTTAGTCCACAAAGTTACGCTTCTGAAGCCGCCGGAAGATGACGAGGAGATTTTATAAACGGAGTATCGCAAACTTAACGGCTACGCACAGGATAAGCGCAGCCGCCCTTCGTACAACGGTGAAGTGAGATCAGTCTACCTATAGCAGGCCGATCCTGCACAAAGTTTACTCCGCGATTTCTCCGTGCGCCACGTAAACAATTCGGGAACGGAGAGACTAGCAGCAGCGATTGGGCCGCGAATATTTCTTGTTCAGCTGCTCGACATAAAACTGCGCCGGGGATAGCGGATGCGTTTCGCCGACGCGCGTGGCGCACCTGCGGTAGGTCTCGTAAGCAGCATCGCCGCACCACTCGCGCAAACCTTGCCAAAAATGAGCGGCGGCGATCCTGAAAGTTTTGTACGGAGCGCGCATCAATCGCCCTCCGCCCACTGTGTGGCCACATACGGAGTTTCGTGCAATACGGATTCCTTGCCGCGTCTAAGAATCGCGTGCCATTGCACGATCGCTTCTACCAGGAGCACCAGAATCATCAAGGCAAGAACCGCAGTGACGGCTGCGTCCAGGCGCTGATTGAAAATGATGTGCTGCGTCTCCCCAATTTTCGCCGCCGGAATCTTGCCTGCGGCGATTTGTGCCGCCAACCCATTCGCAAAGGACAGGAAGCCGATGCGGGGATTGGCGCTGAAAATCTTGTCGTAACTCGCGGTCATAGTAATTACCACAAGCCAAGCCATCGGGAGGAGCGTTACCCAGATCCATTTCAGGCGGCCCATTTTGAGCAAAATACTGGTAGCCACCACCAGCGCAACCGCGGCGAGCAATTGATTGGAGATGCCGAACAGCGGCCACAACGAATTAATTCCCCCCAAGGGATCGATTACGCCTTGATAGAGAAAATATCCCCACGCGGCAACGATCACGGCACTCGATAACAATATCGCGGGATACCAATTCAGGCGGCCGAATGGCTTCCAGATACGTCCACCCAATTCCTGAATCATGAATCTGCCTACGCGCGTGCCGGCATCGAGCACGGTGAGGATAAACAAGGCTTCGAACATGATCGCGAAGTGATACCAAATACTGAGCAGGCGTTCGCCGCCGATGGTGGTGGAAAAGATTTGCGCCATGCCGACGGCCAGCGAAGGAGCGCCGCCAGCGCGATTCCAAAGCGTTTGCTCGCCTACGGAATGGGCGAGGTTGGCCATGGTTTGAGCGGAAAGCGGATAACCCCAACTAGAGATGGTCTGTGCGGCAGCTTCCGGCGCGGCGCCGACGATTTGTGCCGGGCTATTGATCGCGAAATAGACACCGGGCGGCATAGCACAAGCAGCCACCATAGCCATGACGCCGACAAACGACTCCAGCAGCATGGCGCCGTAGCCGATGAACCGGGCGTGGCCTTCGCGCTGAATCATTTTCGGTGTAGTGCCGCTGGAGATAAGCGAATGAAAACCGCTAATGGCGCCACACGCGATGGTGATGAAGCAGAATGGAAAAATTTTCCCGGCGAAAACCGGACCGTTGCCATCGACAAAGCGCGTCAGCGGAGGCATCAGAACATGCGGGCGGACCAAGAAGATTCCCGCGGCGAGGGAAAAAATGGCGCCCGCTTTGATGAAGGCGCTGAGATAATCGCGCGGGGCCAGAAGCAGCCAGACGGGCAAGGCGGAAGCCGCGAAGCCGTAAGTGATAATGGCGAAGGTGAGAGCAAGCCCGCTCAATGTGAAGGCATGAGCCCACGCCGGCGAATCGGCTACCCATTGCCCGGCCACTACCGCAAACAGTACGAGCGCCACGCCGATGAGCGAGGCTTCCAGCACGCGGCCGGGGCGCACGAAACGCAGGTAGACTCCCAACAGCAATGCGATGGGAATTGTTGCGGCCAGCGTGAAGGTAGCCCACGGCGAACTTTTCAGAGCGTTAACAATTACGAGGGCCACGACGCCGAGCAAAATAATCATGATCGCCAGGACGGCGAGCTGCGCAATGAAACCGCCACGTTTGCTCACTTCTTCGCGAGCCATTTCGCCGAGGGTTTTCCCGTCACGGCGGATGGAACAGAACAAAATCACGAAATCCTGCACGCAGCCTGCGAACGCGGCGCCGGCGATCAGCCATAGCGTTCCGGGCAGGTAGCCAAATTGGGCAGCGAGTGTGGGGCCGACCAGCGGGCCCGGGCCGGCAATGGCGGCGAAATGGTGGCCGAACAAAACCCATTTGTTGGTGGGGACAAAATCGCGGCCATCGTCGCGGCGCTCGGATGGGGTCGCACGGGTATTATCCAGCGCGAGTAGTTTCGCGGCGATGAAAGCGGAGTACAAGCGGTAGGCCACGAGATACGAGCAGACAGCCGCGAGGACAAACCAGGTGGCGCTGATCGGTTCGCCGCGGTGCAGGGCAATGGTCGCGAGGGCCGTGGCGGCCACACTGGCCAGCACGACCCAAATCACAATTTGCAGAAAACGTTTCACGTTGCGCCTTGGGGTTGGTCAACTTCGACCGCAAGCACCGCGGCATCGTATGCGAGCATGCGGCGCCCGTCAACGTTGCGTTCCGCTTGGAGAGGCTGCGGCGATCAGTCCGGGATGCCGGTGAATTTCAATAACGGGTAAAGATCCTTGAACACTGCGAGGATTTGCCGGCGAAAATCGCTGCGCATTGCGGCGGAGGGCTTCATCTTCTTGCGCACGATCCATGCTTGAATCTTCTTCCAGTCTTCGGGATTGGTGGGCCAACTTTCGTGCTTGGTCCATTCGCCCTTCACGGTCGAATACCAATAGCTTTCGTAGCGCCGGCTGAGTCGCTTTTTCTGCCGGGCGACCCATTTGGGGTTTGCCGCAACGCGGGGTTGCGCGATCAAAGCCAGGGCCGACTCCTTTCGTTTTCCGCCGGAATAGACGCGGAAACCGGCGGTAACCACTTTGGCGGACAAGCCCATGTAGAGCTGGCCGCGCTCCCGGCCGCCCGGCGAGGGACAGCTGAACTTCACGTACATCTGCGTTTTGTAGATGGTTTTGTCCTTGGCAAAACGAATGTCGCGATTGATGCGCGAAAAATTAGCGCCGGTCTTGCCGCAAACGTCAAAATTATTGTCCAGCTGCAGCACGGCGGGCGAGAGATCTTCGAGAAAGCGGCGGAAGGGTTCGACGACGCACTGGCGGTAGCGCTCGCGGTTTTCGTCCATCCACGGTTTGTGATTGTTTCTTCCCAATTCGCGGAAAAATTGGAAGGTATTTTTCCTGAATGGGGCTTTCTCGGTAGGCATGCCTTCTCCTTGGGTCGCAGCGGACAGTTCCGAACTTTCTATTGTGCAACAATTGCACTATTCTTTTTGCGCATCGCTTCGCGATACTTTTGGCTTACTGAATGATTTGAACAGGTGACCTTCGTGTCTTGCAAACTACTGTGGATCTTTGCTGCCGCTGTGGCGCTCAGCCTGCCCGGCGGCCGGTTATCGGCTGCTGACGAAAGCAAAACGCCCGCCAAGACGTCTCCGTGGAAGCCCGAAGATGTGGTGTATGCGGAAACCATTAGCGATTTTTCCCTGTCGCCCGACACTCGCTCGGCGGTGTGGATCCGGGGCGAGGGCGACAAAGAAAAGGACGAGCGCGTATCCAATTTGTTTCTGACGAGCCTGGCCGGAGACCGGTCCGTACAATTGACGCGGGGTAATAGCTCGGTTTCTTTACCGCAATGGTCACCTGATGGAGAGTGGATTGCTTTTCTTAGTTCGCATCCGAGGCAAGGGGCCAAGCCGGACACGGCGGGGACGCAGATCTGGCTGATCAGCGCGCACGGCGGCGAAGCGTATCCTCTGACGGAACTGGAACGCGCCCCGCGCCGGGTGCAGTGGCTCGACAAAGACACGCTGATTTTCAGTGCCGCCGAAGATCCCAGCGCATACGAACAGGCACAGAAGAAAAGGAAAGACGACTCCGAAGTGGTGGATGATGCCGAGCACGAGCCTCCGGTGCGGCTTTTCAAGATTACGGTAAAAGACAAGAAGATCACGCGGCTGACCACGAACACCGACTGGATCGAACGGTGGAGCGCCTCGAAAGATGGCAAGTACGTGGTTGCCGTACACGCGCGGAGTTTGCACTATACCTTCGATCAGAAAGTGCCACCGGTGACTTTCCTGCACAATCTATCGGACGCTACAGAGAAGCAGATCTTCACCGAGGGCCGGGTTTATCCAGATCTGTTAGCCTGGGCGCCGGATAATTCGGGTTTTTACGCCAGCGCTTCGTTTTCGAATGATGCAAAGTTTCTGACCGCCACCATTCAGCTGTTGTACTTTTACGATCTCGCCAGCGGCAAGGTTATTCCGGTACCACTCGATTGGGAAAATGGCGCAGGCCACGACTTGCACACCACGCACAACGGTTTCGTTACCTTGCTCGCGGCGGGCGCGCACTTCGATGTCGCTGCTTACACGCGCGAGAAATCGGGCGACACGTGGCACTGGAAGCGGACAACACTGGGCGGCGAAAACGCAAAGAACGTCCAATTTTTCGACGTGAGCGAGGACGGAAAGACGATCGTGTACCAGTCGTCCAGCGCCAGCCGCATGCCCCAGCTCTTTGCAGGGCAATTGGGCGGCAATACGCTTGCGGCGTCGAAACAGTTGACCAAGCTGAATGAGAGCTTGACGAAGTCCCGCGTGTTCACGAAGTCGGAAGTGGTTCGCTGGAAAGGCGCGAACGGCGAGGAAGTGGAGGGCCTACTGCGGTATCCGGCGGATTACGATCCCGCGAAGAAATATCCGGTGATCACGGCGATTCATGGTGGGCCAACTTCGCAGGACCTGGACGCCTGGAGCGATCGCTGGGCGTATCCTTACCAGCTTTTGACGCAACGCGGTGCTTTCGTTCTAAGCCCGAATTATCACGGCAGCAGTAATTACGGATTGAAATGGGCGGAGTCGATCTGCTGCGGGAATTACTACGATCTGGAAACGCCAGACATCAATGCGGGCGTCGATTATTTGATTCAAAAAGGATTGGTGGATCCGGACAAGGTGGCGACGATGGGGTGGTCGAACGGGTCGATTCTCTCCACCAGCCTGATCACCACGTATCCCTCGCGGTACAAAGTGGCCAGCGTTGGCGCGGGGGATGTGGAGTGGATCAGCGACTGGGGCAACGTGGTGTTCGGCGATTCGTTTGACTCCTATTATTTCGGTAAGGCGCCGATGCAAGACCCTGAGTTATACATTCGCAAATCACCGTTCTTCAAGTTGGATAAGGTGCAGGCGCCGGTGCTGATTTTCCATGGCACCGCCGATACGAATGTGCCCACGTCGCAAAGCTGGTCGTACTTTCGCGCGCTGCAGTACTACGGCAAAGTGCCGGTGAAATTCGTGGTGTTTCCCGGCGAGCCACACGGCCCGCGCAAGCTGACGCACCAAATGCGCAAGATCGATGAAGAAATGGCGTGGTTCGACAAATATTTCTTCAAGACCGCTCCGTTGGAGAACGAAGCGGTGAAGGCCGGTTCGCCGCTGGACACGGCATTGCGAACAAAGGCGGCCGCACGCACGGGCGAAATCTATGGCGCGACCTTTACGAACAAGGGAAAGCCCGTGTTGATTCCAGAAGTTGTGAAGCGTGGAGACCTGGAGGTTGGGCGTTTCGAAGTGACACGAGGGCAATTTTCGGCCTTCGACAAAAACTACAAGGTCGAACGTGGCACGGAAAACTATCCGGTGACGGATGTCAATTTGGAGCAGGCCAAATCCTATGCCGAATGGCTGAGCAAGATGACGGGACAAACGTGGCGCGTGCCGAATGACAACGAACTAGCGGGCAAGTATGAAAAACGAGACGGAGAGAACACGCTGGATTATTGGGCCGGTTATTCTGCGAATCCCGATGACACGGTTCGCCTGCGCGAAAAGCTGAAGGAACTGCCGGGTCCCGCACCGTTGCTCAAACCCGTGGGAAGTTTCGCTGCAGAGGGGCAGGAGAATGAGCAGCTGATATTCGATTTAGGCGGCAACGCAGCCGAATGGGTAATCACAGCGGACGGGAAAGGAAAGGCGGCAGGCGGCAGCGCGGATTGCCCAGCGGACCCGCGTTCGAGTTGCACCCCGGCTCCGGAATATATCGGCTTCCGTGTAGTGCGCGGAGCGGCGGCAGCGGCGCCTCCCAAGGAGTAGGATGCGAAGGATGCACTGGTTTCGTTACGGTTGTGGGATTTTTCTGCTGCTCTTTCTGGGGCACGGGATTATTGCGGGAGCGGTTTTGACCAAGGACGACATCGACTTTCGCAAGCAAGTGTACATTGGGAAAGGCAACGCACACCTTCCGTATCGCCTGTTCGTTCCGTTGGGCTATGACGTAAACCACAAATACCCGCTGGTTTTGTGGCTGCACGGCGTGGACGGCCGCGGTTCCGACAACGTGAAGCAAATTATCAAGGAAAATCAGCTAGGCAGCCACTTCTGGATCAGCAGCGCCGTGCAGAAGAATTTTCCTGCGTTCGTACTGGCGCCGCAGTGCCCTTCTGGTGACACCTGGGCGGAGCCCGAGTTCAACCAGCAGAGTAAATGGCTGCTGCTGGCGGTGGACGCTCTCGCAAAGGTGCAGAAGGACTTTTCGATTGATGCGGACCGCGTGTACATCGTGGGGCAATCGATGGGCGGCTTAGGTGTGTGGTCGCTGCTGCAGAACTATCGTGGGAAGTGGGCGGGCGCCATCGTCATGTCCGCCTACGACACATTTTCAGACATTCCCGCAATTGCCGAGGTACCGCTGTGGGTGTTTCAAGGCGACGCCGACCAGTCGGTACCGGTAGACATGGTCCGCTCGATGATGAAGCAACTCAAGAAAACGCACGCGAACCTGCGGTATACCGAATATCACAAGTCTGACCATGACGTTTGGACCAAGGCTTTCGCGGAGCCTGAACTGCTCCCTTGGCTTTCTGCCCAGAAGCGTGGCGGCTCCGGAGAAGGCCAAGTTGGCTCTGGCGCGGCGGCCGTATCCCATTAGAATGTGGGAATGAGCGAATTCCAGCCTACCCAACGGACACAGATCAAGCGCTTACCGAAGCGCGGGCGCTATGACACGGAGACGGTTTACCAGATTCTGGACGGCGCGTTTGTGTGTCATGTCGGCTTCTCGGTCGACGGGCAGCCTTACGTGATACCCACGAACTACGGGCGCGCCAAAGATACTTTGTATCTGCATGGCAGCGCGGCAAGCCGCATGTTGAAGACGCTCAGCGGCGGCGTTCCCGTTTGCGTGACGGTGACCCACGTGGACGGTTTGGTGCTGGCGCGTTCAGCGTTCCATCACTCGGTGAACTACCGCTCGGTGGTGATTCTAGGTACGGCAAGATTGGTGGAAGATCCCGCAGAGAAGATGGAAGCGCTGCGCATCTTTACCGAGCATGTGATGAAGGGCCGTTGGGACGACGTGCGGCCGCCAAACGAGCTGGAACTGAAGGCCACTACGGTTCTGGCGTTGCCTCTGGAAGAAGTGAGCGCAAAAGTGCGCACCGGCGGGCCTCTGGACGATGAAGAAGACTACGCGCTGCCGGTATGGGCCGGCGTGCTGCCGCTGGAAACCGTAGCGAAAGAGCCGCTGCCGGACGCACAACGCAGGAGCGATCCGCCGGTTCCCGAGTACATGAAGAAATACTCGCAGTGACGCGGGTGTCGCGTCCAACTACGCAGCAAAGAATGTTCGCGGGGACTTCCGCATTGCAGCAGTCCAATACGTTGAGGTTCTTCGTCGCGCAAAAAGCGCGCTCCTCAGAACGACACCGGGCAAATCTTGGGACCCAGAGGGAAAAAGATAAGGGGCTCACTTGGGGGGACAGCGTGAGCCCCGTGGGCGGAAACCTCGTGCGCGAGCCAAACCGCCGAAGCTAGTTCTTGTACTGCTGAGAGCCGGCAATTTCCTGCATCAAATCGTCGTAAGAGCGCATCGCTTCGTCGACGATGGGCTTGGCGGTGGCGACCGCCAATTTCAGGTTGTTCCGGTATAGCGCCATCTCTTCGGGATCTTCCAGCATGGTGCTGCGCATGGCCGCCACATCGGCCATCACTGCGCCTACGCTAGAATGCAGAGACTTGACGCAACTGAATAGCGCTTCGAGATAAGCCAAGATCTCCTGTTGTTCCGCGGATTCCTTCTTGTGGTTAAACATTACACAATCCTTTCGTTTGCTTAGATGCAGCTCTCGGGACGAATGGCCCAAGCAGCCGCAAAGCAAGGACCCGGTTAGCACGTCAAGAAAGGGTGTGCGTGAGCAGAAAGAGCAGGAGAAAAACTGTAACGTGCAGGGGCATTTTGCTGGTGAAGGGGAGGGGCGGCTGTGAGACGCGGCACACGAGATTGTGATTTCCGTCACACGGATTTGGCGCGCCGTTTCGCGTAAATCGCCACACCCAGCAAGATTACCCCGAAGAATATGCAGATAAATGCCGTGGAAAAGACCAAAACGCCTGCGGATTGTAGGTCGGTATAAGCGATGCTCGCGACGACGACCCTTAAGCGAGGATGAGCGGCTGCCAGACGAGAGCCATCGGCGGCGGATGTCAGTTGGAGAGCGTATGCCTGACTAGATTTGCCCTGGAATTCTCCAATTACGCGTACGACGCCTTGCGATGCGCTCGATTCACTGTGCAACTCAGCCGACGTGCCGTGCTTTAGTTCCTGTCCATTGCTGGAGAGAATCCAGTCGGCGCTGATGGCCGGTGGGACGTCTTTGCATTGCACGGCATTTGCATCCACGCCCATGAGGCAGTGAAGCGTTTCGAGTGGCATGGTCTTTTCCGCAGCGATTTCGATCAAGTAGAGCGCGTCGAAATTAAGCTTGAACGGTGCGGTCAGGCTCTGGCCCGCGGCCAAGGAAACTGGCACTTCGAGAGGCACGAAGTTTCGCGTTTTGGTCCACCAGTTCCAGGCAGCAAACACACCTATGCCCAAGGAAATCAGCGCAAGCCCGGCTTTGGTTTTCAGTTGCATTGGCACCGGCTTAGTTGGCGTCACCCCACGCTGGAAAAGCACGCAGGACGTCGACGTAATTGTGAATTACATCGGTGTGTGCGTCTTCCTGCCAGCCACCGAGGTCCGAGCTCTTGAAGAGGTCGCGTGGGCGGCCTTGGTCGTCGATGGAATAGAGAGTGAAGTTCAGCGCTTGCTGGGCCTCGCTGGCCAGTGCCGCGGAACCGGTGGCTTTGGCGTAGAGAGCAAGGACCGCGCCGTAATTGGAATTCACGCCACCCCAGGCGTCTTTGTCTTCATCCTGCTCGTGGCAAACCGTGACGCCGAATTCCTGGTGGGTAAAGTTCTTTCGCACGAATTCGATCAGTGTGTTGGAATCATTCCGCCATTCCGGATCCAGCGATTCCTTCTTCTCCAGAAGGTAGCGAGCCAGATTTAGCGGAGCCCAGGCCGTGCGATTGGTGGGCGTATCGTGATCCTCAAAGAACTGCGCGAAGAGCGAACCATCGGAAGCGGCGCTGGGAATTTGGTAGGTTTTAATCCAGTGCCAAAGGGCGGCACGCGGGGCGGCGAATTCCTTGTAGCCATGGGCAAGAAGCGCATCGTAGAGACGGAGGATATAGGTCATGTTCCCAGAAATCGGGCCGCGGCCTTGCCCGGTGCGAAAGTCTGCGCGAAACGGCCACGGGGAGTGAGTGGCGTCGCCGGTTGCCTGATTCCGGGCCAGGACCCGCGCGTTTTGCAAAGCTTGGTCAAGATATCGGCGTTCGTTGGTCGCGTCGAACAAAAGTACCAGGGCATAGCCGGCGATCCCACCCTTGTCCGGCTCAATTTCGTAGGGATGATCCGCCTGTGAGCCACAGTCCGCCGGTTGCGGAAATTTTCCGAGTGTGCCGGTGGAACGTGGGAACCGGGGATACTTTCCGGAGTCTGGCGTGATTGCTTCTTTCACAAGATAGTCGCCCATGGAGCGCGCAGTGGCGAGATAGACGGGATCTTTCTTCCCGCGGAGTTCATAGAACTTGAGGTAAGAAAGAATGCCCATGCCATTTTGCATCGCGGGGATGGTGTCCTTGTGGTCCGGCAGGGGAGTCCAATTGCCATCCAGAAAAGTGACGGAGACGAACCGGGGATAACCGTGGTCGGCCGGACACTGCTGGTAGAAATGCATTTCGCGATCCAGGGCAGTGTTCCACGCGATCCAAGGCTCCAAGCGGCCCTGGGCGTCAAAGCGGGCCTGGTGTCCGGCAACCAGGATGTTTTGGGAAGACTGCTGACCGGTGAGCGCTGGCAATAGCAGGGCGGCATTGAGAAGGAGAACGCCGAAAATGCGCATACTGCCATTTAACGCGACAACTGGGAAGAAATCAAAAGACGGAAACCAGAGCGGCCCGAGAACGGACGCGAGCTACGGCAGCAACTATATCGATTGGCTGTGAAAGCGGCGGTTGGACCGCCACACTCCAAAGCTAGTGGCAGGAGCAGCCGCCACCGCAGCAACCGCCTCCGCCGCCGGAGAAACCGCCGGAAGGACTGGAGGAGCCGGAACCAGCCGTGGCAAAAACGGAAAGCTGGATGGTGGCTTTCTTGCTGGAGCACTTGGGGCAGGTGATTTCCGCCTGCTTGTTGATCACGATCTTTTCAAAGCGTTCGTTGCAGCTATCACAGACGTACTCGTAAATAGGCATGTGTAACAGTTCTCCAAAACTGCGCCGGCATTGCGATGTCGACGCGAAGCCCAATTATACCGCAGGAAGGTTACGGGATGAGCATCAGGTCATGTACCAGCCGCCGTTGGGGCTGATGGTCTGGCCGGTGAGGAAGTCACTTTCGGCGAGCAGGACGGCAATGCGGCCGATTTCGTCGGGCGAGCCGAAGTGGCCGACAGGCAGGCGCGCGGGCGAAGCGTTGGGATTGGAGGTAATCATATCCGTCTCGATGAGCGCCGGAGCGATGGCGTTGCTGGTGATGCCCTCCTTGGCGAGCAGCGATGCGTAAGAATGCGTCAGGCCGATCAGGCCAGCTTTGGAGGCGGCATAGTGCGGGCCGATGACACCGCCGGTCTGCGCCGCCACCGAAGAAAGATTGATGATCCTCCCCCAGTGGCGGGTGCGCATCCCGGGGAGGACGCGTTGTGTCATCAGAAACGCGGACTTGAGATTCACGCGCAGCAGTTCGTCCCAATCGGCCTCGGTCAAGTCGGAAAACGGCTTGATCTGGGAGATTCCGGCATTGTTGACCAAAATCTCGACCGGCCCGAGTTCGCGTTCCACGGCGGCCACGAGGGCATCGACTTCGGAGGAGAGCGAAACGTCGGCTTTTACCGCAAGCGCCCGACGGCCCAGAGCCCGGATCTTCGCGCACACGTCCTCTGCGGCCGCCTGCTCCTTGCGATAGTTCACAGCGACATTTGCACCAGCACCGGCCAGCGCGATTGCGACGGCTTTCCCGATGCCGCGGCTGGCCCCGGTGACTAGCGCTACGCGATTTCCCAACGTGACCATGATCGAGTCTCCCTTGTTCAGAATAGCGCGGAAAAAGAAACGGCCCTGAACTAGTCAGGGCCGTTCGAACAAGTTTAGGTAAGGGAAGAATTAGTCGCCGGCGACGGCTTCCGCGGCTGCTTCGGTGGCCTTGGGCGCAGATGCGCCATTGCCATTCGAATGGCCGTTGCCATTCGCTGGGGCGATGGTGACGGGCTTGCCGGCGTTGGTGAAGTTCGCCGGAACGGCCTTGGCGATGTCGCTGACCGTGCCGATCTGCACGACCGCCTGCTGAGGCTTCTTGAGGACCAGTTCTTCGTAAATCGCGCGAACCTTGGCCTGCTCTTCGAGAGCTTTCTTGCGGCGGATGCGATTCTCTTCGGCAGCGGTTACGGGAATGTCGTGCTCAATGTGACGAACGCGAGCAGCGTCTTCGGCGTCAATCTTGAGCGAGTGCTCATAAGACTGAAGGCTGACGCTCTTGCCCTTGGCGTAGATCTCGTGCTTGCCGTGATTCTTGTACCACTCGGCCACGGTCGCGTTCTTGTGCATGTTCTCGATGATATTGCGCCAGCCGATGCCGGTGTTGTACGCGCAGAAGCTGATTTCGCCCTGCTGCGTGCCGTAAGGAATGATGCACATTTCCGTGCGGCGGAAGTCGTAGTTGAACAAATCCTGGAACCACATTCCGGCGATGAACAGGAAGTTCCACGGGTCTTGCGCGCGGCGCTTCATGGCATCTTCGTAGGTGCGTTCGGGAGAGGTCTTGCCATATTTGCTGGAGGCACCCTTGGTGAGCGCCCAGGTCTTATCGAACTTCTTGAAGAGATCCCAGAGCTTCAGGCCCTTGGGTCCCTGGTACGGGTGGTAATTCTTCAAGAGCGCCATGGCCATCATGAAGTTGGAGAAGGTCTTGCCGCGAGCCGCGTCGGTAATGGCGGTGACGT
Organism: Candidatus Acidiferrales bacterium; assembly: GCA_963759275.1. GTDB lineage: Bacteria > Acidobacteriota > Terriglobia > Acidiferrales > UBA7541 > Acidiferrum. The sequence continues at coordinate 204,139 of CAVWYZ010000015.1, forward strand.
CTCTGGTGAGCTTCTGCGCGTCGAGGAAGCGCGGGACCGGAGCCCATTCCTTGGTTTCTTTGTTGATCATGATCGCGGTGCCAACACCACAGTTCGGGTGGCAGCCGCAGGAGAGCGAACCCCACTGGGATTCGTTGCCCTTGACCATGTCCGCGAAGCCCGCAAAGGTGCTGATGAAGGAGATGGGGAACCAGTCGCGGGTGGGCTCGATTTTGCCGACCTGCTGGCTGACGTCCTTGGCAAGATGCGAAAGCGTGTAGCGCTGGCGGAGACGGCGTTCCGGAGTGATGTCTTCGTCGCGGCCAGTGAAGGAAACCGGCTGGAAGCTGATGAAAGCGATTTTCTTGGGATTTTCCATCGCGAACTTCACGACCGAACCGACCTGGTCGTTGTTCACGTTGTTGACGATGGTGACGACGAGCACGATTTCGATACCGGCTTCGTGCATGTTTTCGATGGCGCGGAGTTTGACGTCGAACAGGTTGCCGATCTGGCGATGGCTGTTGGCGTCGTTCCCGATGCCGTCGAACTGGAGATACGCGTAGCGCAGGCCAGCGTCGAAGGCCTGCTTCGCAAATTCCTTGCTCTTGGCGAATTCGATGCCGTTGGTGGCCGCCTGCACGGAGTTGTAGCCTACCTGGCGCGCGTAGCGAATGGCGTTGAAGAAGTGCGGGCTCATGGTGGGCTCGCCACCGCTGAACTGCACGGACATCTGGCGGCGCGGCTTGATCTTCACGGCGTTGTCGAGAATTTCCTGAATTTCTTCCCACGAGAGTTCGTGGACGTAGCCCACCTGGTTCGCGTCCATGAAGCAGGGATCGCACATCATGTTGCAGCGGTTGGTGAGATCTACGGTGAGAACGGAACCGCGGCCATAGCGGACGTTCGAAGAGCCGTGCTTGTGCAGGCCTTCGTCGTTGTGCGCGGGAATGTCGCGGCCGGGGAACTGGCTCTCAATCCACTTCAAGAAACTGGAGTCCACGGCCATCAAATCTTCATAGTGGCCATGCTGCGGGCAGTCCTTGACCATCCAGACTTGACCGTCGCGCTCCACGATCTGCGCTTTGATTTCGCCGACCTTTTCGTGCATCAGGTCGCGCCAGTCCTTATTGCCTTCGATGATGGCTTTGCGCGCTTCCTGGACACATGCCGGGCAGAGCGAGTCTGTCTGGCGTGGAAAGCCAAGCGTCGGCTTGGTCTTTTCCCAGGACTTCAGCAGAGGTTTATCGGACCACTGCGGCGTAGTAGAAGGATTGGGATTGCGCTTGTTAAAATATTGAATGGTATCGAAGGTGATACCCGCCGTCTTGCAGACTAACCAGTCGAGCGACCGGAAGACTTGCGTGGAGATAGAGTTCGAATTCGGCATACTGCGGCTGCCTCACTTTCGAGAGTGCAAATTAACTTCGGAACCCCAAGAACGCCAAGGCCAGCCTAGAACGAGTAGCCCCCATGGCTGACATTTAGGGTAACACGCAGCGAGCGGACCCTAAATCATTGGACGGATACAGTTTGCGGCTACTGGGAGACGTTAGGCCAGCAGGATACGGTGAACGGTGAAAAATGCAGGTTAAACGGCGCTAAGGGCCACTAAATGGGCGTAAGTCCAACAACCAAAAGGGGGTTACTGATTGGCGGCACTGAGGGGAATTTCCGGTTTGGCAGGGAATGCAGATTACTCGTTGAGAGCGGGCCGGAGTACGGCAATCAAGAAATGCGCGAAGTGTGCGGCATCCTCGTCCATTTGCAGCCAACGTACCACGCAGTGGTCGCCCAAGTACTTTGCAACCCGGGTTTCGGGTATGCCGAGATGTTCCGCGAGGCGTGGCCGGATGGATTCGCCTCCGCGGCGAGCAGCGCCACCGCGTAGCAAATTGGGAATCGCGACACGAAGGGTTTGGCAGGGCTCAACATAATAGTATGTCGTCAGATCGGAATCGGTAAGCACCCAAACTCCCGGTCCCGCAGGCGCCTTGTCGGCGGCGTCGATGGGTGTGGGTGCGGATGCGAGCAGGCGGCGAAAGTTCATTTCCAGTTGAGTCAAGCGAGACGCGAGCCCGGGATCGCCGTAACGTCCACGCAGACTCGGCGCGCTAGGAGTTTCCGGAGTACCCTCGGAGGCTGCCGGTTCCACAGGAGGCGCTGCGTGCTCTTCCAAAGTGGGACGTGCTAGTGAGCCGCTGGCTGGAGAGGATGCGCTGCGAGGCGCCGAGCGCTGAGGTTCGCGGCGCGAGGAACGGGAATCGCGCCCACCACGACGGCCCCGACGTTGCCGGCTGGGTTCCTGGCGAGTCTCTGGCGCATGTTCGACAACCGGCGGCGTCGCCAATTGTTCTGCGATCGCAGGACTGTCGGACTCGGCGGAGGAAGGGCCCGCATCGCCAAGAGTCTCGGCAGCGGTCGGCTCCTCTGATTTGGCGCGCGGAGCAGGCGCAGGAATTTCCGCAGGTTCCGTGGCACCCAGGCGCGTAGCACTTTCTTGTGCTTTGGTTTTCCAGTCGGCGCGGCGAAAACGCTCCGCGGCCGTTAAATACCATCGACCCGCATCGGCCGTGTTGCCGCTGGTTTCAAAATAGCGAGCGAGTTCGAAGGCCACCATGGCATCACGCGTCTTGGAAAATAAATTGGTAAGTTGACCCGCGGGATCTTTTCCCGTGCGAGCGCGTCGAATGCGCGCTGTTATCTGTTTCCAATCGGCCATACAGTGAATGGATTCTAACAGTGAAGTGGCCGTTCCGCCAGCAGCAGGCGCAGAAAGGCTGGGAAGGGAGCGGGGCGAGTCAACCGGTGGATGCCGTTGTTTACTGATTGACGACAAACTCGCCAAGGAAGTATGCTTCTTCCGTTCCGCCCGGGAGGGTTTTATGCAACGCCTGCGCGCAATTGGTGCAGCCGTATTGAGTTTGAGTCTGGTGGGCTTGCCAGTGTTTGGCGCGGCGACGCCAAATGTGGCGCCACTCGGCACGGTAATCGCCGCAGATCGCGCAAGAGTGGGCGAAGCCAGCGCGGACGTGGGTACCACGGTGTATGGTGGCGATGTACTGAGCACGGAGCAGCAAGGAAGCGTGCAAGTACGTGCGGGCGCCGCTCGGTTGTTGCTGCTGAGTTATTCGCAGGCAACGGTGAATGATAACGAAGGGGCACCGTCGGCGAGACTGCTGCGCGGAACGGCAAACTTCTCCACGGGCAACGCGCACGCCTTCACCTTATTCGCTTCGACGGCAGCCATCCGGCCGCAGACTGACGCTCCCACGATCGGCCAAGTAACTTTTGTGAACGACAAGCAGTTGGTGGTGACCGCGCGGCGCGGCGGGCTTAGCGTCACAGTGGAAGGCGAATCTCAGATAGTGAGTGAAGGACAATCATTCCGCGTGATGCTGGATCCCGCCTTGGCGGAAGCGCAAGAGCCAGCAGGCGCGGGTTCTGGAAATCAGGGACCACACGGCAGCGGCGGCGGGCCACTAAAGGCAGGGCGTAGCCGATTTCTACTCTTGGCTGTAGCACTCACCGCGGCGGGAACGGGTGTGGCAATCTATGAGGCCCTGGAGAGCCCTTCGCGCCCGTAAAGACACTCGGCATTTTGAAATGAATTCACGGCCATCGCGCGATGCGGTGGCCGTTTTAATTTCGGGGCGTTTGCAGTTTCAAAGCGACGCGATCACTTCAATTTCCACCAGTGCGTCTTTGGGCAGGCGAGCAGCTTGCACGGTGGATCGCGCCGGGGGTGCCGCGGCGAAATACTTTGCATAAACTTCGTTCATCGCGGCGAAATCGTTCATGTCTTTCAGAAACACGGTGGTCTTTACCACGTGGTGGAAAGAAGCACCAGCCGCTTCCAATATAGCCTTCAGATTTTCCAGTACGCGTTCCGTTTGTTGCCGGACATCCGCGCCCACAAATTCTCCGGACTGCGGATCGAGCGCCACTTGTCCGGAAACGAATAAAAAGCCGTTGGATTTAATCGCCTGAGAGTACGGGCCGATAGGCTTGGGACCGCGGGGGGTGAGAATGACGTCCTTCATGAGGGGCGCTCCTTTGTGCAGTTCGGGAAAGAAGAATAGCAGATAGGGAGCGGAGGAGGGAGTGCCGGAAGATTTCGTGCTAGCGGGCCCGGCGTCCACGCACGCGAACGAAACCGGTGTTGGAATGGTCGCGAACTGCTTCGCGTTGCGCGATGAGGGTTTCTGCCTGCTGGTCGGACAGGCCCTGATCGACGATTTCGAGAATCTTGGTTTCGGACATGCCGGTGTTCTTCAGGCGGCCGATCTGTTCGCTGGTCATCGTCGGAAGTCCCTGGACGCGCCGGTCGATCACGTGCTGAACGGTCGCGTTCGAGAGGCCGATGAGTTTCAGGGTAACTGCTTCACCGCTGAGAATGTCGATTTGATCAGACTGGGCTAAGGCCAGGATCTGCGCATCGGTATAGCCGGCGCGAGACAGGTCCATAGCGGCGTCCGCGTTGGAGAACTCGTGATTGTGCGCGCGTGCCGCTCGCAACAGGGCTAAGCAAAGATCATCGGAGGCGCCGGTGTGCTTCAGTTTGGTGAGTTGCGCGACTTCCACATCGCTTGGCTTGAGCGCCTTGACCTCGTCGAGACTGGAAGACCACATGCCGGACTGATCCAAGGCGTTGTAATCCGTCTGTGAATGCTTTTGGCAGGCCGCGAGCACTAGAGCACACACCGCGAGAGGCAGGAACGATTTCTTCATGTATCCATTGTAAAAGCGGCAAGCGACCGTGGCGTGCGGTGTGCTGGCGTGGATACTGGACGAACGGACAGGTAGATGGAGGACGCGTGACGTATCCCAAACGGCAGTGTGTGTCAGGCCTCAGCGATAGCAGCATCAATGGCCGCAATGAGGTCTTCGTATTCGAAGGAGGCGTCGTGGCGCTTGCCATTGATGAAGAACGTCGGCGTGCCATTCACTCCGCTACGAACACCCCCGGTAAAGTCGTTTTTTACGCGCGGTAGAAACTCGCGATTCTCGACAGCCGCGCGCAATTCCTGGGGAGCGAGGCCCAACTGCTGCGCCAGTTTCAAATAAAGAGAGCCGCCCAGGCTCTCCTGATTCTCAAACAGCGCGTCGTGCATCTCCCAGAACTTGCCGTGCGCTCCTGCGTATTCCGCGCTTTCCGCGGCAGACTCAGCATGAGGATGCATCTCTGCGAGTGGAAAATTGCGGAAGACGAAGCGAAGTTTTTTGCCGAAATGTTTCTGGACGCGTTTCACGATGGGGTAGGCGTGGCCGCAATGAGGGCATTCGTAATCGCCATACTCGACCAAAGCGCATTTCGCATCCGCACTTCCCTGGACATGGTCCTGATCACTTACCGGAACGCGTAGGCTCATCGACAGTTCTCCTATTTGGGAAGTTTTTCCAGGGCTTCCAGAATTCCATCCGCGCCCGGATTCACAGCTACGGGCGAGCAATAACTCCAGGCAATCACGCCATTCTTATCGATCACGAACAGAGCGCGTTCGCACACACCGTCGTCCTGGCGGTAAGCGCCATACGCCCTGGCAACGGCGCCCTTGGGTTCAAAATCGGCCAGCAAGGGAAAATGGAGGTGGCGATCTTTCGCGAAAGCTTCGTGACACCACACGCCGTCGACGGAAATGCCCAGGATCTCGGCGTTGAACTTGTGAAACTCGGAGAGAATTTCGTTGTAGAGCGCCATCTGGTCGCCGCAAACAGGGCTCCAGTCCGCGGGATAAAACGCCAGAACGACGGGACGACCACGCAATTCCTTGAGCGCAAGTTTCTGATCGGGGGTAACGTGCAGGGTGAACTCGGGTGCAGGCCTTCCGGCGGCCAAAATCATGTCCATGGTTTCCTCGTCGAGTGTCAATGCCAGGAGTCTAAGACTTAGATTCGATCTAGGCGCCCAAGGATACAAAGCGGCGGGCAGATTGGGAAAAAACTGTAGACCGGAAGCGACACGAAATCAAACCTGAAAGATCCGCTCGACTCCATAGACACCCTGTACGCGGCGAATGTTGGTGAGAATGGTTTCAAGCTGGCGCTTATCGGTGATTTCCAGGCTGGCTTCCACGCGGGCGTTCTGGCGGTCGGGCCGGCTCTCGAGAGTCCGGATGTTGGAGCCCGCGCCACTGATGACGGCGGTGATCTCGGCGAGCAGACCGGGACGGTCCTTCGCGCGAATCGACAATTCCACCGGGAAGGTGGCGACATTACTACCGCCCCACTCGACGGCGATGCGTCGTTCCGTTTGGTAGAGAAGATTCTGCACGTTGGGACACGCGCGGGTGTGCACCGCCACGCCGCGGCCACGCGTGACATAGCCCACGATATCGTCGCCGGGAATCGGGTTGCAACATTTGGCGCGAAACACGAGCAGATCATCCTGGCCTTTGACGATAAGCGGAGCTTCGCCAAAGCCCAACATGCGTTTGACGGTTTTGACCAGCGTGGGCTTGGCGTCCTCTTCCGGCTTCTCGGTTTCCTTGCTGGGTTCGCCAAAATAGCGCGCCAGGACTTGGCGCGCAGAGAATTTGCCAAATCCCACGGCGGCATAAAGGTCGTCCGGCCGCGAGAGCCCATATTCTTCGCTGAGTTTCTGCAGTTCTTCGACGGGAATCCTCTTCAACCCTTTCGGGAAGTTTCGCGATTCGTTTTCAAGGAGGCGCCGGCCCATTTCCGTGGCTTCCTCGCGCTCCTGGGTGTTGATGAAATGGCGAATCTTGCTTTTGGCGTGGGACGATTTGACGAAACTGAGCCAATCCCGGCTGGGCTTGTGCCCTTTCTGCGTGAGAATTTCCACCACGTCGCCAGAGACGATTTCGTGGCGCAGCGTCACCATCTGGCCGTTTACTTTGGCGCCGACACACTGGTGGCCGACCTCCGTGTGCACCGAGTACGCAAAGTCTACCGGCGTGGCGCCCTTGGGCAATTCCAGCACGCGCCCCTTCGGCGTGAATGCATAAACCTCGACGGGCGCGAGATCCACTTTCAGCGTCGATAGAAACTCGCCCGGCTCCTGCAATTCTTGCGACCACTCGATCAGTTGCCGCATCCAGGCGATGCGCTGGTCGTCGTCATTGGAAACCGGCCGGCCATCCTTATATTTCCAGTGCGCCGCAACTCCTTCTTCGGCGATGCGGTGCATCTCCTGCGTACGAATCTGGATTTCGAACGGCTGGCCGCCGTGGATGACGGTGGTATGAAGCGATTGGTACAGATTTGGCCGCGGCATCGCGATGTAGTCTTTGAAACGGCCGGGCACGGGACGCCAGATATGGTGAACTACGCCAAGCGCGGCGTAACAGTTGCGCTCCGTATCGGTGATGACGCGGACGGCGAGCAAATCGTAAATCTGATCGAGGCTGCGTTCCTGGCGGACGATTTTGCGATGCAGCGAATACAGCCCCTTGACCCGGGCTTCCAGTTCCGCCGGAATGCTGTTTTCGACCAGACGCGAGCGAATGGCGTTTTGCACTTCCTCCAGAAAACGCTTATGAATGGGGGCCTTGTCCGTGACTTCTTTCTGCAGCGAGAGGTAAGCATCCGGCTCGAGGTAGCGGAAGGATAGATCTTCGAGCTCGCCTTTGATCAATGCCATGCCCAAGCGGTGCGCGATGGGTGAGTAGATATCCATGGTTTCGCGCGCGATGCGTTGCTGCTTGGATTCCGCCAGAAACTCCAGGGTGCGCATGTTGTGCAAACGATCGGCAAGCTTCACGAGAACGACGCGAACGTCGTTCACCATCGCCAGCAACATCTTGCGGACGTTTTCCGCCTGGCGCGCTTCCGGGGCCATCATGTTCAGGCGGCCGATTTTGGTGACACCTTCGACGAGATGCGCGACCTCTGCGCCAAAACGTTCTTCCAGCCGGGAGACAGGATATTCCGTGTCTTCGATCGCGTCGTGTAGAAGCGCCGCGGCCAGTGTGGTGGCATCTAGCTTCATGTCCGCAAGGATGTGCGCCACTTCCAGGAGGTGGGTGATGTAGGGGTCGCCGGAGCTGCGGAACTGGTCGCGGTGGCGTTCGGCAGCTATGTCGTAGGCGCGGCGAACCAGCCAAGGATCTTCGGAGGGACGGTGGACGCGCAGTTTTTGCAGCAGTTCTTCGAGCCGGGCGTTGACCTGGCGCTCGGTGCGGTCCCGGTTAAAGTTCAAGGGCAGGTTGGCGCGGGATCCCATAACTTAGTCTACGCCCGCCGGCCCGGAGGGGGAAGAGCAGCACGGGTTAGGGAGCGTTCCTATAAACGTAGATGTGGGCAGTCTCCACCAAGGTACGAAAAGAAAAGGCCCTGGCGGAGAGCACCAGGGCCTCTTTCGGAATAGCGAACAGATTGCGCGTCAGGTTGCCGGTTGGGGCTGTTCCGCGCGCTTCTGCTTGATCTCCTTGACCTTGTCGAGAAGATCGTCGGCCATCTTGGTGAACTGATCGCGCTCCGCGCTGGATTCGACCATGTCGGCCTTGCGGCGATAGAGCAGGTTGAGGTAGGTCATGGCGTCGTCGTAATCCGGCTTGAGCTCGATAGCCTTCTTCAGGCTGGCGATTCCGTCATCGACCATGGCCCCATACTTTTCGGCGTATTCCTTGCGGACGTCCGGTGGCATCGGATCGGTGTCTTTGACCTGCTTGTTGATGTGCGCCTTGTTGTAGTCCGAACGCATTTCGGTATTGGCACGATACGCAAGCGCCCAGTCAATTACGCCGATGGAATAGTATGGCTGGGGATCCTGAGGTTTCAGGGCGATGTGCTTTTCGTGATAAGCCTTGGATTCCTCGAACTTCTTGGCGTCAAACGGCTGTCCCGCCATCTGGTAAAGGATAGAGGCAAGACCGTCGATGGCGCTGATGTTGTTGGCATCCTTGTCGAGTACATCTTTGTATTCCGCAATGGCTTCCTGGCCATGGCGCATGTTTTCATCCGAGGGAGCTCCCGGAATGTATTGGCTCGCGTAAGCAGTAGCGAGATACAAGCGAGCGTTGACGAGGTCCGGGTCGAGTTCCTTGGCCTGCTTGAAGTCTTCGACGGCCGCATCGAATTGCGCGTTCTTAAACGAGGCCACACCTTTGTTCAGAAGATCACGGGCACGGAGCTTGTTGCATCCGGACATGCCAGCGACGAGTATGAATAGCACCGCCAAAGAAAACATTTGGCAGGCAATGCGGGAGAATCGCGAGGATGTCCCCCGTCCAACCAGTACTTGAGTCATGGAAGCTTCCATCCCTGAATCGCACCGCCCCGAAGAGCCGGAGGCTGGCGCGTGGATTCACTTGCGCCCTATAGGGGCCATTCCATCACGTTCAGCGGTTTTTTTCCAGTTCGGATGTCACTAATCCTACCGGGGAAGCGCCCGCACTGTGCATGACGTCCAGAACCTGAGCAACCATCTGAAACTCGAGAGAACGATCACCCTGAAGAAAAGCAACGCGATGAGCACGCAGAGCGAAGAGTTGTTCCAGACGACCGCGCAGATCATCGTGCTGTACAGCCGAACCGTTCAAGCGAATCGTGCCATCCGACGCGACTTGAACGATGATAGTTTTCGGATTGGCCGGCGGAGCCGGGCCGCGCACCTCGTGCGGCAAACTCGCCGAAAGGCCCATCTGCCGGTGCGGCATGATCATGAAAATGACCAAAAGCACCAGCAGAATATCAATCAGCGGGACTACATTCACACCCGAAACTATCCCGTTTCTACCACCACAAAAACCGCTACCCATGAGCCACCTCGTTTCCCGGTACGTACACCCGGCGAGGAGGACTCTCACAACCCGCGAAAACCAACGACGAAACTTACTGGCCGGCCTCGAGCTTGGCGGTGATCAGGCCAACCCGGTCGATACCGGCTTGCTTCATCAGATCGATGGCGTGGGCCACATCCATGAACTGAACATCGTTATCGCCCTTGACGAACGCCACTTTTTCCGCGCGGTCTTTGAAGATCTGTTCCATGCGCGGTTCGAGGTTTTCCCAAGTGGTGTCCTCATTGTTGATTTTGAGCTTGCCGCCCATCAGCACCTGGACAACAACAGTCTTGTTCTCCAGTTCCACGTTCTGCTGCTGATTCGGCGACGGCTGCGGTACGAGGGCATCGAGGCCCTTGGGCGTTAACGGGGTGATGACCATGAAGATGATGATCAGCACCAGCAGAATATCGATGAGCGGCACGATATTCGGCGTGGCCATGGCTCCTGAGCTACTTCCAACATCCATCCCCATTGCTAATTCTCCTAATTGATCCGCGGCGTCCGGTTTCTGGAGGAGCTGGCCGCGCCGGGTGGGAGCCGGCGCGGATCCATGCACTCAGCAAACGAATGACGACTACGGTAAAGCGAACCTAGACGACTCAGGCGCCGCCAGCGGGTTTATTCGCCGGGGCCTGAGTGTTCGTGCCACCAAGTGCTTTTGTTTTTTCCGTGAGCAGACCGAGGGAATCGACACCAGCGGAACGAATTTCGTCCACGATGGCAACCACGTCGCCATACTTGGCGCGCGCGTCGCTCTTCACGTAGACGGTCTTGTCCAGCTTATTGGCGATCTGATCCTTGATCTGGCCGGTGAGCTCTTCTTTCTTGGTCTTGGTGTTACCAAGATAGATGCTGCCATCGCGGGTAACGGCAACGACGACGGCGTCGTCCTTGTCGGCGTCTTTCATGTCTCGGGGATCAGTGACGGAGGCCAAATCCACCTGATGGGTCTTCTGCAACATGGGCGTGACCACCATAAAGATGATCAGCAACACGAGCATGATGTCCGCCATCGGGATGACGTTTGGCGCCGCCATCTGAGCTCCGGCCTGTGGTTTATAGGCCATGGTCTACCTCTTTCCGGGTTACTTCTTTGCGCCGCGGCGCAGAATGAAGTAGTTGATCAACTCCATCGAAGAGTTATCCATCTCGACGTCGAATGCTTCGACGCGATTGGTGAAATAGTTATAGGCCCACACCGCAGGAACCGCGACGAGCAAACCAAACGCCGTGGTGACCAAGGCTTCCGCGATACCGCCGGCAACCGCCGACAGACCGGTGGCCTTCTGCGATTCAATGCCCTTGAACGCGTTCAAGATTCCGACTACCGTGCCGAACAGTCCGACGAACGGAGCCGTCGAACCAATCGTGGCGAGGGCCGAAAGACCGCGCTTCATTTCCGCGTGAACGATGGCGACGGAGCGTTCGAGACCGCGCTTGGCGGCTTCGATGACTTCGGCGTCAGAGACTTGCTGGGAGGCGGACTGGAATTCCGAGAGGCCCGTCGCCACAACCTTGGCGATGTGGCTCTTCTTGTTGCGCTCCGCAATGGCGATCGCTTCATCGAGCTTGCCATCCTTGAGCGCTCCCGCCACCTGCTGCACGAACAAGCGCGACTGCTTCCGCGCGTTGTTGTACATCAGGAAACGGTCAATCATCACGCCGAACGAATAGACCGAAAGAATGAACAGAATGACCACGACGATCTTCGCGAGAAGACCCATATTGCCCCACATGGAACGGAGGTCCCAGCTGGTGGCGGCCTCCTGAAGCCATGCCGCATAGACAAACACTGTTGCTAACATTCGTTTGCTCCTTATTTCCGAGTGGCCCCCGCGGGCAGGAACCCACAAGATGTAAATTCGACTGCGTACTCAGAACGACGCGAGGCTCCCACGACTCCTGCGTCGCCCCGTTGCACTACTGAGCGAGAGAGAAAATAACGTCGATTTCGGTGTCGACTTCGACCGGTTCACCGTTCAGCAGCGTAGGCTGATAGCGCCACTGCCTCACGGCGTCGAGCGCCGCTTGCACCAACAACGGATGGCCGGAGACGACCTGCAACTGTTCCACGGCGCCGGACTTTCCGATGATGGCATGCAATTTCACAGTGCCACTGATGCGCGTCTGGCGCGCCAGTGGCGGGTACATCGGCTGAACGCGATTCACCAGCTTGGCGGCCTGCACGGCGCCGCCAACGCGGGTACGCGTCACATTGGGCTTTGGCGGGGGTGGAGCTGCAGAACCCGCGCCACCAATCACGCCACCGATCACGCCGCCCATGGAACCACCGGCAACGCCGCCGGGAACTCCCCCAGCGATTCCGGCGCCCATGTCGGGCGGCTGTTCTTCTTCCTTAATAATCTTGACGTCCTTCGGGATGACCTTGGGGGCCACCAACTTCCCGGCCTCCATCAAGTGCGCCACCGGCTTGATGTGTACGATCTGCGCGGGGGCGGGCGGCGGAGGCGGAGGTGGCGGAGGTGGAGGCGCTAGAAGAATCGAAGACATCAGCGTCTTCGGCAGCGCTTCCGTATAAATGAGCGGAATCAGAATGAGAATCGCGAGGAAGGCGATTTGGAACAACATGGACAACATGACCGTCCATGGCTTGTTCGTCTTCTTCATCGTGGTGGAAACTACCATTTCTTCAAACATATGTGACCACTACCTCCTACCCGCTGGGGCCAGGCGCGCTGCGCTGCCCTCGCTCCCACGGGTTTTGTTGCCGGCTGCGGTTCCGGTGCCTGCTACCACGCCATGGCCGCGCCAACGATTCCAGGCGACGACCAGCGGCGCTGCAATCCCAAAACTGGAGTACGTTCCTACCACAATCCCCACCACCAGGGCAAAGGCAAACGCCCGAAGCACCTGGCCGCCCATCAGGAACAGGACGAGCACGGTGAGGAAAGTCAGTCCGCTGGTCAGAATCGTTCGCGACAAAGTCTGATTGATCGACTTGTTGACCACATCCGCGAACGGTTCCTTGCGCAACAGGCGATTGTTTTCCCGGATGCGGTCGAAGATCACGATGGTGTCGTTCATCGAATATCCGACGAGGGTCAACAACGCCGCGATGACCGTCAGTGATATTTCAAAGCCAAAAATCTTGAAAAGACCCAGAGTGATGAGCACGTCGTGAAAGACCGCCAGAACCGCAGCGACGCCGAAAATAATGCGATCGACGAAGCGGAGAATAAATCCGACTGCGCCCCGGGCTGCCCAACCTGTCGAGCCACCGATCTGCCCACCGTAGAACCGGAAGGCAATATATACCAGCATGCCCGCCAAAGCATAGAGGGTTACTCGAATGGCCTGATTGCGTAGTTCTGCACCTACCTTGGGACCAACGATATCAACATTGCGAATCACAAACGGTGCGAGGGAATAGTTGGACTCGATAGAGGCTACAACGGCCGGAGTGGCCCCGCTGACCTGTGCCAGGTCCGCAAAATTGCTGATGACGCCGTTCTTATCTTTATCGCGATAGGCGAGGAGGTTCTTGGCCAGGATCTGATACTTGTCACCCGCGCCAATCGAAAGTCCCAAAGGATCTTTCTGGGAAAGGGCGTTAGCGAGAGCGGAGGAGGTAACGGAGTTGAAGTCCGGCTTCGCGGCGCTGGAAATGCCGTAAGTAGCGTCGAGGGCATTGAGAACCTTGGTCTTGCCTTCGTCGATGGCCTGGCTGCCTTGTCCCGCCTGCTCCACGAAAATCAACACTTCATTGGAGCTGGAGCTGGCGATATCGCTCACGCTCTGAATTTCGCTGTTGCCCAAGCCCTGCTCGCGAAGACCGGCGCGCAGCTTGTCAATGTTCGGCGGCTGCGCGAAGCGCACATCGACGTTGGTGCCACCGCGAAAATCGATTCCGTACTTGATGCCGCCCTTGAAGAAGATGGCGGCCCAACCGATGACCAATAACAATCCGCTTAAGGCGAAGAAATACTTGGCCTTGCCCATCCAGTCGATATTGGGCTGTTTGAAAAGCTCAATCATGCTGTTTAGCGCTTCCCTTCATTAGACTCCAAGGCGTTTCCGTTTGTTCCCAGGTACGGCTTCTACCTGGTACTAAAACTCTTGGGCCTGACTAGATACTAAGTTCGGCCTGGCGTTCCATCTTCGCCAGGTGGTAATGGAAAATCGTCTTGGACACGTAGATGGCCGTGAACACGTTAGCAATCAAACCGATAGTCAGGGTGATAGCGAAGCCACGAATGGGGCCCGTGCCAAAAATGAACAAGAAGATCGCGGAAACCACGGTGGTAACGTGCGTGTCGATAATCGTCAGGAAGGCCTTGTCGAATCCCGCTTCGACGGCTGCGGGGGAGGACTTGCCGTTACGTATTTCCTCGCGGATACGTTCGAACACCAGAACGTTGGAGTCCACGCCCATACCGATCGTCAAGATCACACCAGCGATACCCGGCAAGGTGAGCACGGCGCCGAACATGGCCAGCGCGGCCAGCAAGATAATCAGGTTCAGGATCAACGCGAGTACCGCGTTCACTCCGGACAAACGGTAGTAGAACACCATGAAGATCATCACCACGAGCAAGCTGATGACGGAGGCTTGCACGCCATGGCGAATGGAGTCGGCTCCCAGCGAGGGTCCGACGGTGCGCTCTTCCAAGATATTTGATCGAAGCCGGTAAAGCACCCGCGCGCAAAATTTGCGCCAGTTCGTGCGCGCTTTCCTGGCTGAAGTTGCCGTCGATGCGGCCCTGGTCGGAAATCTTGCCTTGAATCGTGGGCGCGGAATAAACCTTCTTTTCCAGAACGATGGCCATCTGGCGGCCGATATTCTGTTCGGTGAAGTTCTCGAACCGGCGGCCGGCATCGCTGGAAAGGACGAAATTGATTTGCCACTGGCCGGGCATTTCGGTGTTGCGACTTTCGGTCGCGCTGCGCAAGTCGCGTCCCGTTACCGCCGGCGTGCGCTGCAATAGGTACCAAACATCGCCGGCACTTTGCGATCCGGGAGTGCGTGCTTCGTTGGTGCCCTGGACAAGTTCCGTACCCGCAGGCAATACGCCACCCTTGGCGGCCAGAGCAGCGGCCTCGGAAGGATAAGTCTGCGGATCGGCGACCAGTTTCAGCTCCAGTTGACCGCCCGCTTGAATGACGCGCATGGCCGCCGCGGGATCCCCTTCGCCGGGGAGTTGCACGATAATTTCGTTGTCCTGTCCGACGCGGCCATTCTTCTGAATGGTGGGTTCGGTAAGGCCGAGAGCATTGATGCGGCGCTCGATGGTTTCGAGCGTCTGGGACATGGTGGTTTCCTGAATTGCGGCGATGGTGGTGGGCCGCAGCGTCAGGAGCGTGGCGTTCAGTTCTCCCGGAGCATTCCCCACGGTCCAGTTGCCTTCAAACTGATCGTGCAACAGATCGCTGAATTGTGTGAACTGGGCGGAGGGAACGCCGCGCACGACTACGTGCGTGTCGTCGAGGCGACGAACCTCGTCGTAGTGAATATTCTTCTGGCGCATCGCGGTGGTCAGACGATCGACTGTTTGGTCGGTTTCTTGCGCCACCGCTTCCTGGACCTGCACCTGCAACGTAAGGTGCGTGCCGCCCTGCAGATCGAGACCCAGCTTGATCTGGTGCTGGAAATTGTCTTTGATCTGGGCGAAGGAGGTCGGGAAGGTGGGAACACCCAGAACGAAATACAAACAAAGAACCACGACTGCGAGAATGAAAACTACTTTCCACTTCAGGTTAGGATTCATGGTTAGAAAATTGGGCGCAGCAACGTAAAAGCCGAGATGGAGTTACTTGGCATCTTCTGGTGCCTCCACCTGGGCAATGGCCGCTCGCGCAATGCGAATTTTTACATTATCGGCGACTTTCAAAATAAAAGTGTCGCCGTCAATACCGTTAATCGTGCCGTAGATGCCGGAAGTGGTGACGATCTTGTCGCCGTTCTTCACCGCTGCGAGCATCTCTTGCATTTTCTTGCGCTGCCGCTGCTGCGGCATGATCACCAGAAAATACATAATGCCGAACATGAGCAGAAGCGGCAGCATGAAGCCACCAAGGCCGCCGATACCGCCCGCCTGCCAAAACAACAACGCCGCCGAATTCATTTCCGTGATGGTTACCGTACCCTTTCGGAACCTTCGCTCATCTCAATCATAGGCCAAAGGCGGCCGGATTTCCTATCGCGAGGGAAAAACCGCCGCAAGCAGGAAAAAATCCCGCTTGCCCTGCCCGCACGATTCTCGTGATGAGAGTCGACTTACCGCGGGTTGCCAAAGCGCCGCAGACCTGGTCCGCGAGCCCGGCATTCGCCTCAGGCCGGCCCCGCCACATAGCGAGAGCGCAGCTCTAACGCGAAATTCGCTAGATGTCCAAAAGTGATAGCCTCTCGAATTTGCCGCATTATGTCAAGGTAAAAGCTCACATTGTGGTGGGTAGCCAGGATGGCTGCGGTGATCTCGCCGGCGGCAAAAAGATGGCGCAAGTACGCGCGCGTGTAGCGCCGGCACACCCGGCAACTGCAATTTGGATCAATGGGCCGCTGATCTTCGATGTACCGCGCGTTCTTGATGAGCACGCGGCCTTCGCTGGTATACAAGCAAGCGTGACGCGCCGCTCGCGTAGGTAACACGCAATCCATCATGTCGATGCCACGCGCCACATAGTCCGCCAATTGCTCCGGCCGGCCCACGCCCATCAAGTAACGCGGACGTTCCGTCGGGAGCAGCGCGGTAACTTCCGCAGCCATCTCACAAGTGACTTCGTGCGGCTCGCCTACCGCTAAACCGCCGACCGCATATCCCGGAAAATCCAGTTCTAAAAGTTGTCGCGCGCTTTCCCGGCGCAAATCCGCAAACGTCGCTCCCTGCACAATGCCAAATTGCCATTGCGGCGGATTTCCGTCGCGACTGGCGCAATCGAGGAAATACCGGCGTGCACGCCCAGCCCACTGTGTGGTGCGCCGCAGCGCGGCTTCCGCAATATTCCGCGGCGCCGGCGTTTCGATGCATTCGTCGAGCACCATCGCGATGTCCGAGCCCAGCGCCAGTTGAATCTCCGTGGCTTTTTCTGGCGTGAGCAGATGTTCGGAACCATCCAGGTGCGAACGAAAGCGCACGCCTTCATCGGTGATCTTGCGCAATTCGGACAAGCTAAATACCTGGTAGCCTCCCGAATCCGTGAGGATCGCGTTGCGCCAAGACATGAATTGGTGCAAGCCGCCGAGTTTGCGGATCAGTTCATGTCCCGGGCGCAGATATAAATGATAGGTATTCGCGAGAATGATGCCCGCGCCAAGTTCTTCGAGCGCGTCTTGCGTAAGCGCTTTTACTGTGGCGGCGGTGCCCACGGGCATGAAGACCGGCGTCTCAATTACACCGTGAGGCGTGGTCAATCGCCCACGGCGCGCGCCGGTTGGATCGGTTTGCAAAACCTCGAACGAAAAATTCACCTGCTCAGTGTATCAGGAGAAAATGAACGTAATTCCCACGCGCACGACAATGTAGACGAGGAAGATGCCAAAGATGATAGTGAACGGTTTTGCGCCCTTCAGCTTTTTGGGATTAACCGCGGCAAAGCCGATGCCCAGCAGCAGCAACTTCCAGATCTCAAGCAAGTCGATGTTCTTGCCCAACGCCAGCAGCCACTTGCTGGCATCCTCCGGGAACAGAATGGCGAGATTTGTGGCCACGGGATTTTCCAGGTCGAACGAACCAACGGGCTTGAGGAAGAGTACCGTGACGAAAAGGACCGTGCCAACGACCGCCGCAGGAACAAAGGCGTGACAGACAATGGAGAGAGAGGTCTTGTAATTCGCACCGGCGCCCGCAAACAGGTTATAAGCGCCCATCAGAACCAGTGAAATAACGAGCAACGACAGTATGGGCGCTGGTATGCCGAAGGCATAAGCAAACATCGGAGAATATTTCGCACCTACTTCGGCGCGCTGCTGTTTCTGTTCCGTACTCATACTGGCGGCTTGCGGACTTTTTTCGATCTGTTGGAGCACGTAGCTTTTCCAGTCAAAATGCGCGTTTAAACTGACCACGCCGATCAGCGCAAAAATTACGATAATGGCCATCGGCAATAACCATGTCGGCTTTCGGACAATGTCTTCAAAAGTGGGCTTGGGCGAAAAGAACATGCCCATGATTCGGCCAAGTGGCGAGATTTGCGCTTGGGGCTCGACCACGGGCGCAGGGGTTGGCATCGGTTCGGTAGCCATTCGGGTACTCCTTCACCACAGGATTTGCTGGGACCGCTTCTGGAGTTAGGTACGTAAAACCTGAGGGGAAAATATCACACTTGGCCGGGGAGCGGTATCTCTGGCACAACGGCGAGCAGGTCCCGCGTATAGGCGCAGGAAAGCTGGTGCAAGATCAGGCTGGGCCGTATTCGATCAACTGGCGGGCGCAATGAACGGAGCTCGAGTAACGGAGCCCTACCGCTATCATGTGGCGAGCACGATTCCCCTCTTCGAAACTTGCTGCAGCGAGGTCTGCAGTTTCACTTAGTTCCAATAGTAAAATGATGGGCTCGATGGCTACTGCTACGACACACCGGGTGGACTGGCGGCTGCTCCTGGGCCAGCGGGCGTTCCGTTTTTTCTTCACGGCGATGTTCGTTTCGCTATTCGGCAGCGGGATGAACTTTATCGGCGTGAGCTGGTACATCATGTCGGCCACACACTCGACGGTGGCAGTGAGTTGGCAGGTGATCGTGGTGACGCTGCCGGGGCTGGTGGTGCCGTTCCTGGGTGGCGTGCTGATCGACCGCTACGACCGGCGTTACCTCGGCGTGCTGCTGGATCTGGCGCGCGGCTTTGCCGTTTTGGCGATTTCGTACATCGCATGGCACGGTCATCTGCGGCTTTGGCATCTCTACTTCATGACGCTGATCACCGGAACCGGCTCGGCGATGTATTGGGCCAACGTGAACGCGTTGGTGCAGGAGGTGATTCCGCCAAGCCAGTTTACCGGCGCGAACGCTACAGTACTTGTGGGCGTGCAGACGGGCATGCTGCTGGCCGGCACGTTCGTTGGCTTCATGTACGATCACGCGGGAATCGGCGGCATTTTGTTTATCGACGGCCTCACCTATTTCGTTTCCGCCTATTGCTTGTACTCGCTGCGCAGCGGCTACGTTTCTCCGCTGCAACATCGCCAGTATCCGCGCGAATTTTCGGAGTCCGCGGAAGGCACCGCGCAAGCATTGGAAAGCGGCGAAAACCCGGAAGTGGCGGAAGCGGGATTATCGCTCGCGGTTTATACCGATATGAAGGCCGGCTGGGCGTATCTGCGCAAGCAGCCCGTGGTTCTGGCGTTGGGAATTACGCACGCGATGTTGATGGCCAGCATCGTGAGTTCGAACGTCGTGGTGGTGGCGCTGGCGGATGAGATCTTACATTCGGGCGCGCGCGGATTTGGATTTATCGAGGCGGGCTGGGCGATTGGCGCGATTCTTGGCGGGATCATCACCAGCCAACTGCCGCAGCGCCTGCGCTTACCTCTATATGTGGCGGCGGTGGCGGGAATGGCGCTCGGACATATTGCGGTGCCGTTTGTGGCTTTCTTGCTGCTAGCCACGATCCTGCAAGGATGTTTTGGATTTTTCCGCGCGCTGGCCGGCATTGTGGCGCAGTCTTCGCTGATGTCCATCGTGCCGAAACAATTCATGGGCCGCACGCAATCGGCATTCGCGATTTTCGCCACCGTGTTACAGCTGGCGATGAGCTTTTCTCTGGGCTGGATTGCCGACCGCTTCAGCATCGCCATTGGCTTTTTTCTGCTGGCCGCGATGTATTTCGGCGCCACGTTCACCGCTGCGCGCGCCCGCAAACTGCTGCGCGCTTCGACGGCATAGAGAAAAAGTGCGGGATGTAGCGAAAGCTAGACCGTGGGCACGGGTTCAGCCTTTGCGCCCAGCAATTCCACGGCAGCCTGGTTCAGTTTCGCACGCAAAGCATAGCGGTCGCTGGCGCGAGTCACATAGCGCACGGCAATTTCCGTGCCGCCGACGACGGGTTTCGCGGTGATCGCGGGAGCGGCGGACAACCCGCTAAGCTCGCGCGATTTGGTGGCAGTCTTCCATTCCTGTTCGGCCTGCTGCACGGTTTCGCGCGTGGCTTCGATCACTTTTTTGTGGATCGCATCCAGCATCGGGAAGGGATCTTTGCCCGCGGGAAGCACAACGGCCAATTCGTCCCAGAGCCATTGCCCAGTCGTCGAGAAATTGAAGTAGTGGCCTTCGATCGCAAAGCTGTTGGTAAAGGTGACGCGGCGCCCGGTGGGATGCCCGGAGTCGGTCCAGTTGCCGGTTTCCAGCAGCACGGTATGGAAGGGGCTGATTTCCACCACTTCGCCGGTGACGCCGTTGATTTCCACCCAGTCGCCCAGCCGCATGCCGTTTTTGCCCATCAGAACGAACCAGCCGATGAAGCCGACAATGAAATCCTTGAGAGCGACGGTGAGGCCGGCGCCTGCGAGGCCGAGGAAGGTGCCGAGTTGTCCCGGCGGCCCGAGAAGGACCAGCAGGATTAGGAACAGAGCAAGGATCTGAAGCGAAACGCTGGTGACGGTGCGCAGGGATTCCACCTGGCGGCGATCGGTGCGCAGCTTATTGACGAGGGAATCGATCCACGAGGTGACGAAAAGCGCGAGCAGCGCAATGACCAGGATGACCGTGATTCCCTGCAGCGCGCGATGTACCACAGTCCGTTGCGAAGCTGCTACAACATCGATCCATTGCGAATACACAGCGGAAAGCTGCTTCTTGGCTTCGATACGTTTGTCGTACGCTGAAACGGTTTTTTGTTGATCCGCTAATTCCTCGGTCTTCTTGAGAAGTTCCGCCGGCGACATGGGCGGCGGCGGTGTCGCGGCAGGAGCACTCGGCGTCGCGGATGTTGCGGCGTTGGCGCTGGAGCGATGCGACAGTTCGGGGATTTGCGCTTTTGACGCCTGGATCTGCGCATCCAGCGCGTCGTGTTTCGCACTCAACCGCGCTTCTGAAGTTTCCGTGTCGGACTTGGCTTGCCACAGTTGCATCTGCTTCTGGTGCAGCTTTCGCCACTGCATCGCCCAGTGAATCAGCCCCAATTGTTCGGATTGTTCCTGTGTGGTGGGAATTGCAGTTTCCGAATTTTTGGCCGTGGATTCGTGTTCCGCTTTCATGGCCTGAAGCTGGCCGACCGGGTCACCGCCTTCTTGCTGCAAGTCGTGTTTGGCGTCGTCCACTTCATCCTGCGCGAGGTCGAGGTCGGCCTCCACCTGGATAAGGGCCGTCTCGATCGCGTCCTGCTTTGCTTGCGGCGCTTTCGCCATCTGTTCCGCAAGGTCTTTCGCACGTTCTTGCTCAGACTCCAAGGCCTTCTGTGCTTTATCCAGGCGCTTTTTGACGGCGAGAGCTTCCGGAGAAAGTTTCGGTGGATGCTGCAATGTCTCGCGAATCGCTTCATCGAAAGCCAGATCAACGTCGTAATCCGCAAGCCGAAGCGCTTCCTGTGCGAGCGTGCGTTCCTCGCGCGAGGTGGCAAGTTGCGCCATCTGTTGCGCGGTTTTCAGCGGCCGGAGCACAACAATCGGCTTGCCGGGTTGCCGGCCGGTATTGAGCGGAGCGGGAGGTTGTTGCGTCTTCCAGAGTCCCAACGCGACAAACAACCCCAAAAGAACAATGACACCCGCTGCGATAAGTTGTGTTCGTTTCATGGGCAAGTACCGCTTCTCATCCTACCGTCAGATTGGCTGGGATTCCCTCCAATCTCGACGAAACGTTCGGGAAACGCAAGGACTTCCTGAGCACAGGTGGACGCGGGAATATTGCTCGCGGGTGCGCGTGGTCCTAATCTACAGATAAGGACTCACCATGAACGATTCACGCTTCCCGACCATTCTCTATTGCGTGTTGTTGGTTTTGAGCGTGCTGCAGTGGGCGCACGTGTACCCGCAATTGCCGGCGGTCATGGCTTCGCACTTTAGCGGCTACGGCGTTCCCAATGGCTGGCAACCGAAGCCGGCTTTCTTCGCGGTGATGGCCCTGGTCATTGCCGTCACGGCCATTCCGACTTTTCTGGTACCTCGCCGCCTGCCTTCCCTGCCCCTGAACGAATCAACCTGCCGAACAAATCCTTTTGGCTGGCGCCTGAACGCCGCGAGGAAACCTTCCGATTCTTTCGCGCGCAAATGGCGTGGTTCGGCTGTGCGCTGCTGTTCCTGCTGCTTTACGCGACTTCGCAAGCGATCAACGCGAATCTTCCGAGTATTGGGCGGTTCGATTGGCAAGGAATGTGGTACGCGCTGGGTGGATTCGCAATTTTTTGCATCGTGTGGTTGATTCATTTGCTCCGTCATTTTCAGAATGTGCCGGAATCCGGAATTTCCTCGTCGTCGCGCTAAGAAAGATTTATTGCTGCATTGACGCGGAACATCCCGGGGACTACTGTAAGGAATAACAGTTTTGTAATGAAGATTTGTCCGCTGCGAACTGAGGCAATGCCATTCTCGAAGTGCTCCGCAACTCCGCCAAGCCGATTTCACCCTCTCTGTGACCGGCCGGTTTTAGGAATCGCGGAGGATCGCTCGCACAATCTGTCGGAATTTTCGCTCCAGAGGGTTCCGGTGTCACCGGCGCTATGAAAAAATATCTGATCGTGATTGAGGAAACGGGCTCCGGTTACCTTGCGTATTCTCCAGACATGCCGGGTTGCGTGGCGAACGGCCGCACGCGGGGCGAGGCGGAAGGCAGTCTTCGCCGCGCACTGGTGTGCCATCTTCAGGAATTGCGCGATTGCGGCGAGGTGCTTCCCGCGCCTCACTCGTACCCTTCCTATGTCGAATTACCGTGAAGCGTTTCGCGATAAGTTCTCGCGTTGCGGCAATTTGAATAAGCTTCAAAAGCGAAAATTCGGGATAGGTTGCGGGCAAATCGCGATAAGCATGTCTCTTGCGCTCGCGTTGATTGCAATAGTGGCGCAAACGGGTAGCGCCGGCATCCCTGCCGGCCCCGCAAGAACCGCTTCGGAATGGGGTGTGCCGTTTCCTCCGTTCCACATCGCAGGAAATTTGTACTACGTGGGAGATCAGGACCTCGCCTCGTATCTGGTGGTCACATCGCAAGGGCTGGTTCTGATCAATAGTAATCTTCAGACGAGCGTGCCGCTGATTCGAAAAAGCGTGGAGCAGCTGGGCTTCCGCTTCGGCGATATCAAGATCCTGCTGATCAGCCACGCTCATTACGATCACTGCGCCGGTAGCGCGAGCATCCTTAAACAAACCGGCGCGAAATATTTCGTGATGGATGGAGACGTGGGAGTAGTGGAGTCCGGCGGTAAAACGGATTTTCATTACGG
Source organism: Candidatus Acidiferrales bacterium (assembly GCA_963759275.1). Taxonomy (GTDB): domain Bacteria; phylum Acidobacteriota; class Terriglobia; order Acidiferrales; family UBA7541; genus Acidiferrum. The sequence goes on from CAVWYZ010000015.1 coordinate 227,188, forward strand.
GCGCGATACATCCACGCATTATCCGCCGGCCAAAGTCGACCGTGTGTTGCACGATGGCGATAAAGTGCAACTTGGCGAGGCCGTGCTGGTGGCACACTTGACCGCGGGGCACACCAAGGGAACGACGACCTGGACTGTGGACGAGAAAGAAGCTGGCAAGACGCTGCACGTGGTCATCGTGGGCAGTCCGAACGTCAATCCCGGTTACAAACTGGTGGGGAACAAGGCCTATCCGCAGATTGCGGAAGATTACAAACACGAGTTTGTGGTTCTCAAGACCTTGCCTTGCGATATTTTTCTGGGCGCCCACGGCGGCTACTACGGACTAAAAGAGAAATACCAGCGCTGGAAAAGAGGAGACCATAACGCGTTCATAGATCCCAGCGGTTACAAAGCGTACGTCGAAGAACGCGAACAGGCCTTCGAAACCGCGTTGCAGGCGCAGCAACGATAACGCCACGATTCCCTTTTCCATCCCACTCGAAATAATTATCAGGCATTTATTCCGGTTCGTTTAATGCACCGGAATGCTGTCGCCGTCATTGTGGTGGCCGGTTTTGATGAGGAACATGCAGGGAATCATGAACAGGCAGACCACACCGAGGATCCAAAACACATCGATGAACGCCAGCATCGCTGCCTGACGCTGCAATTCTCCGTACAGCATGGCGCTGGCTTGATGGGCCGCGCCAGCCGCATCTGAGCCCTTCTGCTGCAGCATTGCGGTCAGTCCGTGCAGCGCGTTCAGGTAGCGAGGGTTCAGCGGGGTTATGTTACTGACGAGATCGTTCTGGTGCTTTTGTGTGAGCCGCGCCTGAATCGTGGTGACCATGGAAATTCCGACGCTGCCGCCGATGTTGCGCGCGAGATTGATCAGTCCGGTGGCGCTGTTCATTTTCTCCTTGGGCACAAAGGAGAATGCCGTCACATTGATGGGCACAAACAAAAATCCCAAACCGCCGCGCGACATCATCCACAGACAAACGAAAGTCCAGAAGCTGGTGGTCAAATTGATGTAAGCCAGTTGGAACATTCCGAAGGATAAGACCACCAAGCCAAAAATCACCAGCCAGCGCGGCTGGAACCGCGTCAACAGCCAACCCACGATAGGAAGCGAAACGAGAGTGACCATGGCGCCTGGAGATAACACCAGACCGCTCAGTTGCGCTGTGTAGCCCACCACGGTTTGCAACAACACCGGAAGCATAACCGTACTGCCATAGAGCACTACGCCGAGGAGAAACATCAGGAAAGTCGCGGTAGCGTAGTTGCGATCCTTGAAGAGGCGCAGCTCCACGACAGGATCCTTCTGTCGCATCTCCCAAACTATCGCGCCAAGCAGGCTGACCACGCAGACTACGGTGCACCACACGATGAAGTTGGAGCCGAACCAATCATCGCGTTGGCCCTTATCGAGGACAACCTGTAAGAAGCCCAACCCCACGCTGATCAGACCAAGGCCGATGTAATCGACGCGCAGACGCTGACCATTTCCGCTGCGCGTCACATGGGGTGGATCATGCACCAACGTAGAGGTGAGGAAAAGGGACAGCAGGCCGACGGGAATATTAATGAAGAAAATCCAGCGCCAGGAATAATTGTCGGTGAGCCAACCGCCGAGTGTCGGCCCAACGATGGGCGCGACCACCACGCCCATGCCATAAACCGCCATGGCCATTCCCTGCTTTGCCCTGGGAAAACTTTCCACCAGGATGGCCTGCGACACCGGTTGCAATCCGCCGCCGCCGGCGCCTTGCACCACGCGAAAGAAAACCAACAACGGAAGGCTGGTGGCTATGCCACACAAGAACGAACTGATCAGAAAAATGACCACGCAAGCCATATAAAAACTCTTGCGGCCAAATAATCTCGAGAACCAACCCGTGAGCGGAAGCACGATGGCGTTCGAAACCAGATAGGAGGTGAGCACCCAGGTGCTTTCATCTACCCCTGCGGAAAGGCTGCCCGCGATGTGAGGCAACGCCACGCTGGCGATGCTCGTATCGAGCACTTCCATGAACGTGGCGAGCATTACCGTGAAAGCGATCAGCCAGGGATTCACGCCCGGGCGAGTGAAGTCCTTGGCGGCGAGAGCTTCGGATTGGGCCAGCGTGCTCATCGGCAAGAAGAGCCGGGACCGAAAGCGGCGGGAGCGAAGGTTCAGGACAAACTAACCAAACCGTAGCGTCGGAATGGCCACACTCCAGAGTAGTGCGCTTCAAGCGGAAGCACTGTGGCGTGCGTCACAACGGGAATTAAGGAGAACAAGGGGAGCTGCCGTTGAAAGGAGGATTTTTACTTCGGTGGAAACATCTTCAGGAATTCGGGATCGTTGTGGACCAGATTCAGGTCGGGATCCTGCCGCGGCCAATCTACATTCGAATAACCAGACGCCAAGGCGCGGCGGAGCATGTCCAGCGCCTCGTCCTTTTTTTCGAGTACCGCGTAAGTACAAGCGGCGTTGTAGAGCACGTTGGAATCGTTTGGCCGAAGCGCCACGGTCATTTCAATATGACGGGCCGCATCTTCGGCGCGGCCCATGTTGGCATAGTCGGCGGCAAGCAGGCTGCGCGCACGCACATCTTCCGGCACCAGTTCCAGTTGGCGTTCCAAACTACGCATCTCCATCTCACGATAACGCTTCAGTTCCGCGTAGCGGCCAAGCCGTTCGAGGGCATTCACGAAAGGAATGAAAACATTGTAATCGTCGCCGTTCGCTTCGATTGCTTTGGCGGTCAGCTCCGCGGCCTCCTGAAAACGCCCGGAAGCGAAATAGGCGCGGCCCAGAACGTTATAGACGCCTTCGCAGTCGGGCTTAAGCGCGATGGCGCGTTTCGCGAAGTCGATCGCTTCATCATGCTTCCGTTGGGAGTAAACAATGCGCGCGCGGGCGACGAGCGCCTCGGCCAGGTTCGAATCAAGCTGAAGAGCCTTATCACAGGCAGCCAGGCCGCGCTCCACCCACTTGGCACTGTGCTCGCGAATTTCGTAAATGATGCCGCAGATGTACGCGACACCGGCGTGCGCGAGGGCGAATTTCGGATCGAGTTTGATGGCTTGTTCGTACATTTGCAGGGCAAATTCCATGCTTTCGCGGCGGGCGTAGCTGCGACCGCGCAGATAGTAGTCGTACGCCACGGAGTTCTCTGTCGGCTTGGAAGCGATCTTCTGTTCTTCCTGCGGAGAAAGGTTGATGCGGAAGGCCTGGGCGATACTTCGCGCGATTTCGTCCTGCACCTCGAAGACGTCGTCCATTTCGCGATCGAAGCGCTGGGCCCACAGGGCATGGCCGGTGTTGGTTTCCACAAGCTGCGCGGTGATGCGCAAGCGATTGCCAAAGCGGCGGAGGCTGCCGCCGAGAACATACGAAGCGTTTAGCTCGCGCCCAACCTGCGGAGCAGTCACGGACCTGTCGCGATAAGGCAGCATCGCCGGACGCGGAAATACTTTCAGGTTTCTGATGTTGGCCAGTTCGGTGATGATGTCTTCGGTCATGCCATCGCGAAGATATTCATCTTCCTTTGCGCTGCTGAGATTTTCGAAATAGAGAACCGCGACGGAATTTTGCGAACGGTCTACCGAAGCGGAGGGTGCAGCAGTGTAGGAGCCGGAGCGGCCGGAAACCATACGCTTGCCGGAATCGAGATCGCGTTTCAGGCGTTTGAGATCGGCGCGAAGTTCAGCGGCGGACTGATAGCGAAGATCGCGATCCTTTTCGAGAGCCTTGTAAATCACGGCGTCCAGCGCTTCAGGAATTTCCAGGTTCAGTGAACTTGGCGCCGCGGGAGTGCTGTTAAAAATGGCATCGAAAACCACCGCCGAAGTCTGTCCGCGAAACGGCTGCGAGCCTGTGGCCATTTCATAAAGCACGGAGCCAAAGGAGAACAGGTCGGAGCGGGGATCCAGAGAATCGCCGCGCGCCTGCTCCGGGGACATATAGGCGATTGTGCCCATCGATGTACCGGGATTGGTCAGCGTGTCCTCGTGGATGGGCGTGCTCTTGTTGGTGGAGTCCGATGGCGCCGTCTCGGGCGAAACCGCAAGCACGGCGGAAAGCTTGGCCAGGCCGAAATCGAGAATCTTGGCTTGGCCTGCGTGCGTCACGAAAATATTGGCGGGCTTGATGTCCCGGTGCGTGATGCCGCGCGCATGAGCGTGGTCCAGGCCGTCGGCAACTTGCACGGCAAGCTCCAGCAGGCGGTCGATGCGCAGAGCTTTCCCGGAAATGAGTTGCTTGAGGGTCTCGCCTTCCAGCAACTCCATCACGATAAACGGATGCGCGTCCGTATTTTCGCCGATCTCGTGGACCGTACAGATGCTCGGATGATTGAGGCACGCAGCGGCGCGAGCTTCGCGCAGAAAACGATCGAGGGCCAGCTTGTCACGAAGCGCTTCGGGAGAAAGGAATTTCAGCGCGACCGAGCGGTTGAGCACCGTGTCGTGGGCGGAATAGACCACACCCATCCCGCCTCCTCCAAGCTTCTGGAGAATCTGATAATGGGCGATAGTCTGACCAATCATGATGGACGAACACGAACCTGAACCCCAAGAGGATATGGGGAATTGCAGAGAGTGTCAAAGAATCGCTGCGCGGATGCGGTGGAAACAGCAACGACGCAACCGTCCAACTCAGCGGAACGCCACGCTTACTAATTCTCTGGTTATATAAAAGAGCAGTAAGCAGGCGATCGCCGCGGTTGCAAGCCAGAAAACACCAATGACCTTGAAGCCAGGCGGAGCATTGCGGACTGGCGAAACCGGCGAGGTCGCCATGGGCAGACTATAACCGCAATTGTCTCTTTCCACACAGCGGAGCGCCGGCAGTCCGTCCTCGCCGTCACCGACTACGAGATCGCGGCCATCTACAGATGAAGCGAGGTCATTCCAGGGAGGTCGGCGCGTCGTCTTTCACAGGGTCAGCGGAAGGCTTGGGAGTTTTTGGAGAGCTGATGCGCTGGTGTTCATCGACCGAGAACAACAAGTAGTTGTTGAAGGTGTGCTTTCGATGCACGCGATGCCCACTCCAATCAAAGTACACTTCGGCGCTCAAAGGCAGCCATAATTTCACATTGTTCTCGCGAAAATCGATAGAGCCGTATTCGATGGCGGTGTGCTCCGCATTCAAATGGATTTCCGGCTGGCGTTGCACCAGGTCGGTCTCCAGCCGGAGTATCTGGTAATTTTCGGCGGAAATCCACGCGCGTCCCTTCAACGCCGCTGGATAAGAAGTGCCACGCATTCCCAGACGAAATGCCTTGATGGACATACTCTTATCGGACCGCTGGCGAAAATGAATCTGCCAAGCCGGGCCGCTGCTGCGGTGCGCGAGTCCTTCACAGGTCATCTCGTAATTGCCGACATAGAACGGATGAAAGATCATCACCAGAGCCGGCAGTCCATTGGTGATGAAGCCGTCTGGAAAATCCGCGGGACCGCCGCTAGCGTTGCGAAACTCGTCTACACTCAAGATGCCAGGTCGTATTTGTTGGATGGACACGATGTAATCAAACTTACGTTTGTCCCATGGAGAAGCCACACCCCATTTACTGATGTTTTCATCGACCACCCACTCGGTGGCGGAAAATCGCTCGACGTTATGAACTAACGCCTCCACTTGGTCGCCGGCCTTGTGCAGAACTTCATTAAGATTGCACGATGGAGTTGCATCCACGGCGGGAACGTGTTCATCCACGTCCGGCGGCAACCAGTTTGCGCGAACCGGCAATTCCAGTGTTGCGGCGTTCATGGTCGCAAGTGTCGACGCGGCGGGACTGCTGAGCGGAGCCGCGGACGAAGCAACTTCAGGATGATTGAGTTGGTCCAGTTGTTTCGCTGCGGCAACATTCGTAGGGTTGTCCTTCAGGAATTCTTCCAATATCTGCTTCGCCCGTTGGGTATCCCCGCTTTCCGCGACTAACCCGGCGAGAAACGGCTCGACGGCGGCGGCGTTTTGGTGTCCCAAATCCAACGCGCGTTCCGCCTGTTTGATCGCTTCATCCCGGTTGCCCTGCAAGTAGGTCGCTTCCGCGAAAATTGCATGGGCACGCCACGAGGACGGTTCCACCACCAAGGCACGATTTACATAGGACAGCGCGTCGCCTGGATTATGCTGATCGAGCGCCGCCTGGGCCGCTTCCAGCAGCGCGCTCAGATGATTGGGGTTCATCTCTAATGCTTTCGTCCAATGCGCCCGCGCCTGGCTCACATCGTTCACCTGAGTCGCGTAGACACCCAGAAGATATTCCACTTCTGCATCGTTGGGTGCGTGCTTTTGCGCCGCTTGCAAGTGGGCGTAGGCATCGGCAGGTTTATTTTTGTGCAGGTCATCCAGTGCTTTTCCGACTTCTTTTTGCGCTTTAGGATTTAACGCCCCAATCGCTCGATCGGACGCCGCGTCCTCCGCGGACATCGGCTCCAACGCTATGTTCACCTTTACCATTTTGCTGCCGGTAGTCAGATCCGCGGACTTTTCGGCGCGTTTGTAACCCGGAGCAATGACGAGTACGCGAAGTTCGGTCTTGGGAACCTCGCTGAATCTGGCAATGCCGTTTTTCACCGAAGTTTGGTCATAGACTTGCCCAGCCGTGTTGACGAGTTGCACCGTAATCTGCCCGGGAACTGGCTTACCATCCGCGCCCTTGACGATCACTTCGATATTCGACGAAACGAAAGAGTTCAAGGGATTGCTCGGGCTGGAGGGCACGCCACCAGACATCGAAGGGGGGGCCTGCGCAGGCAAGCCACGAGCGTTGAGAAGAAAGCACGCTGCCACGATAGATACGCGATAGAACAGACGCATTTAGGCCTTTGTACCGCCCCGGAATTGCCTCTTACTGGAATTCTATAGCTTCTTTACGGACGCGACCAGCGTCATGGTCCTGCGTGCCATATCTCAACCTAATACCTCGGCGGCAATGCCGAACCGGCTTCGCCAGGAAACGCCGATTCCGCGGAAGTACTGCCGTTCAGTGAATTATAACTTTATTAACTTGCCTTAATATTTGTAATTAACTATGCTTAACCATTCTTAGCAAGGATGGTTTAGACCATTTTGCGTACTTCGCTCCCAATGATGGTCTCGCTCGGGCTGCTATTGGCTTTCGCGCCGTCCCGCGTATTGTCCCAGGGCGAAACAACCAGCGCCATCGTCGGGCAGGTCACCGACGCGACGAACGCCGCCATTCCCGGCGCCCTCGTCACTGTTTCCAGTCGCGAGACTGGTCTCCAGCGTTTGGTCAAAACCGACGCGGACGGCCGCTTCAATTTCCCGCAATTGAAACCTGGTGTGTATTCCGTCAAAGTCACCGCGGATGGGTTTGATCCTCAGCAGACCGACAACGTGATCTCGGGTCTGGGTCAGAAACAGACCGTCAATTTCACACTCAGAGTTAGTTCTTCGAAGCTCTCGGTGGAGGTAAGTAGCGAGCCTCTCCTCATCAATTCCGGAAACGCCAACACTTCGACCAATTTGAGCGCACCAGCACTCGAGAATCTCCCCAACCCGGGCGGTGATCTCACCTATCCGCTGCAGTTTGCTTCCGGCGCTCTCATCAACACCGCCGGCAGCGGCAACGACTTCGTCGGCGGCACCAACGGCTACGGCAATGTCGAATTCAATGGCTTGCCCGCGCTGTCCAACGGCTACATTGTCGACGGTCTCGAAACCAACGACCCGCTCACCAATCTCAACAGCGGGCTCTCTACCAATCTCGTCCTCGGCCTGAACTCCATCGCTGAAGTCACCGTCAACACTCTCTCCTACGCGGTCGATCAAGGTCGCTATGGCGCTTCTCAAGTCAATTACGTCACAAAGTCGGGCACCAACAACTTTCACGGCAATCTCTACGAACTCTGGAACGGCTCCCGATTCAACGCCGCCAATTTCTTTACCAATTCCACTCCTGGCAATCACAAGCCGCGTTCCACCGTTAATCATTTCGGCGGCAGCCTCGGCGGTCCTATTCTCCATGACAAACTTTTCTTCTTCTTTGATAGCGAGTGGGTTCGCATCGCCCTTCCCATCGTCACCGCCACCACCGTCCCCACACCCGCGTTCCAGAATTACGTCCTTCAGCAGCTCCCTTTAGGTGGCACCGACTCCGTCACCGGAAAGGTCTACCAACCCTCTCCCCAATCTGTCCCGTTCTATCAGAAGATGTTCGCGCTCTACGGCAACACCGCCGGCACACCGCTCACTATTTTGGGTTGCCCTTTCGATTCCAGCGGCACCGCTCCCGCCATCCCCAACGACGGCAACGGTTGCGCCAATCGCCAAAGCATTTCCCACTCCAGCGATGACCACGAGCAGGTGCAAACTGTCCGCATCGATTACAATCTCAATCAGAACAACCCCACCTGGTACCGCTTCCAGGTCGACAACGGTGTCCAAGCCGCCTACACCGATCCCATCAATCCACTTTTCAATGCTGTTTCCCCGCAGCCGCTCTACTCCTTCGCCGCCGGTTACACCCATATTTTTTCGCAAAATCTCGTCAACTATTTCAATCCGGCCTTTTCGTGGTATGAAAGCCTCTTCGGCCCCGCCGATTTCTCCAAAACCCTCGATGCGTTTCCCATCGTGCTCGAGGGTAGCGGCGCCAACGCTCCCTTCACCACCATTGGCGGCCTCGATAACACGTGGGTCCAGGGCCGCCGCGCCTCCCGCTTCTTTATCAACGACAATCTCGCCTGGAGCCACGGTGCGCACGAATTTCGCTTTGGCACCAACACCCGGATCTTTCGCCTGAACGATTACGATTTCGCCCAGGGCTCCGTCCCCACCGCCACTTACACCACGCTCTCGCAATTCATCTACGGCGTGGCCTCCACCGCCGGCAAAACCTTTCCCACGTCCGACAACGAGCCCTTCAATTTTCTCAATCTCGATCTCTACGCCCAAGACACATGGAAGCTCACCAAAACCTTCACCTGGACCATTGGTCTCCGCGACACATTAAATTCCAATCCGCTCAATCCGCACGATCACATCGCGCGTCTCACTGGCGCCTTCGATTCCATTTCTCACGACGTCAACCAGCCGCTTAATTCCACCATCCAAACCGCCCTCGGCAATATTTTTTCTTCCACGCCTCTCGCGATCCTACAGCCGCGCACCGCGATCGGCTGGCAATTCGCGCCCAACACTCTCCTCCGCGCCGGCTTCGGCCTCTTCAGCGATCTGCTACCCGGCACCATCGCCGATGTTGTCGGAACCAATCCTCCCTACGTTCAAACATTTCAGGGCGGCCTGCTCGGCACCGTCGGCGGCACCGCTCTCGCTCCCGGAGTGCCTAACAGCGCCATCGACGCCACCGTCGCCGCGAACCAGTCTTTCACCTCCGGCTTTCCGCAGGGCTTGCTCTCCTGCGCTTCCCCACTCGCGAATCCCGGCGCCTGCCTTCCACCCGTCAACATCACCGCGGTTCCCACCGGAAAACTCCACGCGCCATACTTCATGGAGTGGAGTCTCGGCCTCGAGCGACAATTCGGTTCCACCGCCAGCCTCAAAGCGCAATACGTCGGCACACGAGCCGTCAATCAGCCTTATCTCACGCAAGTCAACGGCTACCAAACCGTCTGCTCCGGTTGCTTTGCTCCCTTTCCGTACCTTCATTCCAGCGATCCTCGCTTCGCCGCGGTCACGCAATTCTCTACCGGCGCCAACAGCCACTACCACGGCTTGCAGCTCACCGCCATGAAGCGCATCGGCCATGGCCTGATGGGCCAACTCAATTACACCTTCAGCCGCTGCATGGATACCGTTTCCAACGGGGGCTTCCTGCAATTTTCCGCAGGCGGCATTCTCTCGCCGCTTCCGGGCGATCTCGCGCGCGACTACGGCCCCTGCGACTACGACATTCGCCACAATCTCAGCGGGCAATACGTCTACCAACTTCCCAGCAAATTTAAAAATCACGCGCTCGCCACCGCCTTCAACGGCTGGCAGATTTCCGGCACCATTTTCTGGCACAGCGGCATTCCATTTTCTGTGTTGAGCACACCGTACTCCGCCAACGGCAACGGCATCGTCAATGGCAGCGGCCCGCAATTCGCCAGTGTTGTTCCCGGCGTTCCTCTCTATGAACACAAAACCATTCCCGGCGTCACGCAGCCCGGCACGGTACAATGGCTCAATCCCAACGCATTTGTTTCTGCCGTGGATCCCAGCACCGGCTCGTGCGTCGGCGGAGATTCGCCGCAAGCGTGCCAGTTCGGCAATCTCGGCCGCAACGCCCTCCGCGGTCCCGATTTCACTTGGAGCGATTTTTACCTAACAAAATGGTTCCCGATCACCGAGCGCGTCAAGCTGCGCTTCGATACACAATTTTTCAATGTCTTTAATCATCCCAATTTTGGCTTACCCAATATGGTTCTCGCGGGCATCCCGGGCAAACTTTCCACACAGACCGGTTTCGGTACCCTCACTTACTCCACCTCGCCTCCCACTGGCCTCCTCGGCGTAGGCCTCGGCGGAGACAGCACTCCCCGCATGATAGCGTTCCAACTCCGCCTGGAATTCTGATTTGCTGGTCAAACCGTGACATACCGGCCATAGACTTCCTATCCGCGAATTCCCAACACATGCGTCGTCGATTCGTCTTGCACAGTCTGCTGTGGATTTGTGAATAACCACAAAGGTACTTCAGAGGGTTTATATTTGACGCGAAGCGAAAGAAAGGCGAAACTTATCGCATCCCTCTTCGTTCGTCGGGCCCGGAGGCGGCCATGACTCGTTCGCAGGCAGCGGCAGCTACACAAGCGGTGCCTTTGCCGCCAGACAAATTCTACGGTGCGCTGAATCGCTACTGGGGCTACGACGCATTCCGTCCCCGCCAGGAAGAAGTGGTGCGCGCCTTGGCCGCGGGACGCGATGTCTGTGTGGTAATGCCTACCGGAGGCGGAAAGTCTCTCTGCTACCAATTGCCCGCGGTGCTGGATCCGCAGCGTACCGCCGTCGTGATCTCCCCTTTGATCGCGCTGATGCAGGACCAGGTAGCGCAATTACGCCAGATGGGGATCGCCGCAGTATTTCTCAATAGCGCGGTGGTGGAGTCTGACCGGCAGGAAGTGAAACGGAAAGCCACGGCAGGCGAGTACCGGCTGATCTATGTTTCGCCGGAACGTGCGGTGACCGATGGCACCGCGGAATGGCTGAAAACCGTGCCGGTATCGTTTTTTGTAATCGACGAGGCGCATTGCATTTCGGAGTGGGGCCACGATTTCCGGCCGGAATACCGGCAACTGAGCAGATTGCGCGCGTTGTTCCCGAAACAGGCGATTGCGGCATTTACCGCGAGCGCGACGCGGCAGGTGCGTCACGACATTGTGCAGCAATTGCGCTTGCAGGACCCGCTCAAGTCCGTCTCCAGCTTTCGCCGGGAGAATCTCCGCTATGTGGTGAAGGAATGCAAAGGCCGGATGCAGGATGAGTTTTTGCTGGATGCGGTGCAGCGCGTAAAAGAGGGCAACGTGATCGTGTATTCGCCCACGGTCGCGCGCGTGGGCGAGATCATCGACTTGCTGGGCGAAAACGGGATTGCCGCGGTTGGCTACCACGGCCAGATGGATGCCGCCAGTCGGCGGGCAAACCAGGAAAAATGGATGACCGAAGAAGCAACGGTCCTGGTCGGCACAATTGCGTTTGGACTCGGCATCAACAAACCGAACGTGCGCGCGGTGGTACGTTTGGGCTTGCCGGAGAGCGTCGAACAGCTTTACCAGGAAACCGGGCGCGCGGGGCGCGATGGCTTGCCCGCCGATTGCTACTTGCTGTGGGAGAAACGGGATAACGGGCTGCGCGCGTATTTCATAAATCAGATTGCGGCCAGTGCGGAGAAAGAAAGGGCGTGGCAGCGCTATAACCTGATGCAGGCATTCGTGAACGCGACGCAATGCCGGCAACGGCAGATCTGCGAGTACTTCGGCGAGAACGTGAAGTGGGAGAAATGCGGAGTATGCGATACGTGTTCTGGGCTGCCGCGCTGGATGGCTGCCGCACCGTCACCGTCATCGGAAGGCAAGGCGAGCAAATGGAAGAAGGGTCCGGCGCGCACGGCGGAAGCGGCTACGTATGAGGCAAGCCCGACGATTCCGGTAAATGAGGAGTTGCGCGAATTTTTGCGTGAGTGGCGACGCGTCACGGCACGCGAGAAAATGATCGCCGCATTCATCGTGATGCATGACACGGTGCTGGACGAACTCTGCGCGAAAAAGCCAAAGAACTTGCGCGAGTTGCGCGCCATTTCCGGCATGGGCGAAAAGAAATGTGAAATGTATGGGCAGGAAATCCTGGCGCTGTTTCCTCGTTTTGAGAAAGGGGAACGGGCGAGCAAGGAATGGCGTGCGAAGCCTTCGAATGCGTCGCAGGAAACCTTCGAACTGCTGCAGCAAGGACACACGTTTGAAGAAATCGCCAGTATTCGCGGCCGAAAAGTGAGTTCGGTGGTCGCATTGACGGCGGATCTGATCGAAAAGGGCGAATTGGAATTCCAGAGAGAATGGATGCCGGACGGGCACTATCAACAGATTCGCGAGGCGTGCGAACGCGTGGGTGTGGAGTGGATGAAACCGCTCAAGGAAGCTCTGCCCGAGGAAATACCGTATGACGACGTGCGCCTGGTGCTGGCGCAGATGCGGCGAGAAAAGAAAGCGTCGAAATAGGAGGACAGCGCGGCTGGCCCCCTATCTAAAAACGTCTGGGAGTGAGGAGCGGACGGCCTCGGAAGGCCGTCCCTACAAGAAACCCTACTTAAGCGGAGCGTGGCCGTCGAAGCGCGCGGCGGAGCCCAGTTCCTCTTCGATGCGCAGCAACTGGTTGTACTTGGAGATGCGATCGGTACGCGAGGCGGAGCCCGTCTTAATCTGGCCGGCGGCGGTGGCCACGGCGAGGTCCGCGATGAAGGTGTCTTCCGATTCGCCGGAACGATGAGAGATCACGGATTTGTATCCGGCCTTGCGGGCCAGTTCGATGGCGTCGATCGTTTCGATGACGGTGCCGATCTGATTCAGCTTAATGAGGATGGAATTGGCTATACCTTCATTGATCCCGCGCGACAACCGCTCCGTGTTGGTGACAAAAATATCGTCGCCGACGAGCTGAACCTTTTTCTTGGAGCCTTTCGAACCGATGGATTGCGTCAGAGTCTTCCAGCCGGACCAATCGTCTTCGGCCATGCCATCTTCCAGCGAAACGATAGGATACTTCTCCACCCACTTGGTCCAGTAATCGCTCATCTCCAGCGAGGAGTGCGCGGACTTATCGGATTTCTTGAACACGTATTTGCCACTGGCCTTATCGAAGAATTCACTGGCAGCCGGATCTAGCGCAATGGCCACTTGCTCACCAGGTTTATAGCCCGCCGCGCCAATAGCCTCCAAGACGATCTGAATGGCCTCTTCGTTGGACTTGCAACTGGGCGCAAAGCCGCCTTCATCGCCGACCGCAGTCGAGTAACCGTGCTTCTTCAGCGCGGATTTCAGCGAGTGAAATACTTCCACGCCCCAACGCAATGCTTCCGAGAACGTAGGAGCGCCGACAGGCATGGCCATAAATTCCTGAAAGTCGACCGAGCTGTCTGCATGGGCGCCGCCATTCAGAATATTCATCATGGGCACGGGCAGAAGATTCGCGGAATGATCCGTGGAATAGCGCGCCAGGTATTTGTACAGCGGCTCCTTCGCAGCAACCGCGGCAGCACGAGCGGCCGCCATGGAAACGGCGAGAATCGCGTTGGCACCGAGGCGTGATTTCGTTGGCGTACCGTCGAGTGAGATCATTTTGTGATCGAGTGCGCGCTGGTCCCCGGCATCCGCGCCGATAACGGCCTTGGCAATTTCCGAATTGGCGTTCGCTACCGCCTTGAGGACGCCCTTACCTAAATACTTCGATTTATCTCCATCGCGGAGTTCGAGCGCTTCATGTTCGCCGGTAGAAGCGCCAGAAGGAACGATGGCCCGGCCGAACGCGCCAGACTCGAGAGTAACTTCCGCTTCGACGGTGGGATTGCCGCGCGAGTCGAGGACCTGGCGGGCGTGAACGCGGGTAATTTTCGTGGACATGATTGATTCTCCTGTGTGGTTTACAGAAGGAAAATTGTAGCAGAGGTGGGGAAAGCGAGGCGTGACGGAGGACACGTTGCTAGGCGCGCATCCGTGAGTCGCGAAGCGTAAGACGGAGCAAACGCCGGTTCTGTAACGTCCGGCGAATCAGAGGCAAACAGAAGCGCTTATCTAGTTTTGTCCTTTTTGCGCCGCGGGCTGAGCAGGCAAGGCGAAGGCTACGTACACTCCACCGGATTTGCCCTTGAAATCCCTGCCGCCGCCCGCGGCGATGACGATGAACTGCCGCCCGTTCACGGAATACGTGGCCGGCGTGGCGTTACCGGAAAACGGCAAAGTCGTTTCCCAAAGCAACTTGCCGTTGGATTTGTCGAAGGCGCGAAACTTCTTATCGTAATTGGTAGCTGCGATGAAAAGCAGACCGCCTGCGGTGACGATGGGGCCACCATAATTCTGCGAACCGGTATTCTTGATTCCCTGCGCAACCAGTGTTGGATATTCGCCGAGCGGAATCTTCCACACATACTCCCCGGTATTCAGATCGATGGCGTTTAACGTTCCCCACGGCGGATCGACAGCGGGATAGCCATCGGGGTCGAGAAATCTCCGGTAACCGGTTAGATGATATTTCATCGCCGGCAAAGTTGGCGCTGTATCGGCCAAATCCTTATCTTTTCCGGTGGTCACAAAATCGACCAGCGCATCAATTTGTTCTGGGGAAAGGCCCGGAAAAGCCGGCATCCTGCCCTTGCCTTCCATGACCGTGGTGGCAATCTGATAGAACGAAATGCGATCCGCGACTCCGACGAGGGAAGGAATCGCGGGCGGCGAACCGGCCATATTTTCGCCGTGGCACATGCTGCACTGTCCCATGTAGATGCCCTTGGCACTTTTCTGCGCCGTCGTCTCCGCCAGGGCACCCGTCCACACGATATCGTTCGAATTCACGTAGAAAATTCCGGTGTCCGGATCGGCCGCGGATCCGCCCCACTCCGCGCCACCATCAAAGCCGGGGAATACGACGGTATCCTTGTCGACGCTTAGAGGAACAAACTGGCCATCATTGCGGAATGTCTTGAATTTCTCCAGCGCCCACTTGTGCGCTTCCGGAGTGCGCTTGGTGAGCATGTCCTCCGTGAAAACCTGGCGAGCGAAGGGCGCCGGCTTTGTGGGAAGGCCCTGTTGAGGCGCAGTCACCTCGCCGGGCAGAGAACTTTTCGGATAAGTCCGTTGCTCCAGCGGGAACAGAGGCTGACCAGTCAGGCGATCGAACAGAAAGACGTAACCTTGTTTCGAGGGTTGGGCCACCGCGTCGATGGATTTGCCATCGTGATGAACCGTGAGGAGCACTGGAGGCGAAGGAAAATCGCGATCCCACAAATCGTGGTGCACGCCCTGAAAATGCCAGATGCGCTGGCCGGTCTCCGCGTTCAGTGCGATCAGACAATTCGCAAACAGGTCGTCGCCAATGCGGTCTGGGCCGTAAAAATCGAAAGCAGCTGAGCCGGTGGGAACATACAAAATTCCGCGGGCCACATCGATGGACATGCCTGCCCAGTTATTCGCGGAGCCGCTGGTCTTCCACGCATCCTTCGGCCAGGTGTCATATCCAAATTCGCCGGGGTGCGGGATGGTGTGAAACGTCCAGCGCAGTTTGCCTGAGTGCACATCGAAGGCACGGACATCGCCGGGCGGCGCGGGAAGCGATTCTGGATTACGGCCTCCCACGACGAAAAGATCTTTGTAGACGATCGACGGGCTGGTCAGAGCCACGAATTGGGCGGAAGCCGGCTCGCGGCCGAGGCCTTCTCGCAAATCGATGCGGCCATTCTGGCCGAACGAAGCGATGGGCTTACCGGTGGTGGCGTCGAGCGCGTAAACGAAATGCATTACGCCGGTAATGATGCGTTTGTCGCGGCCGTCGCTCCAATACGCGAGCCCGCGGTCCGGCTGGGTCCCGCGAATTCCGGAATCAAATTTCCAGAGAAGCTTTCCCGTAGCCGCATCCAACGCAAAAATCTTTTGCGAAGGAGTGATGCCATAGAGCACGCCATCGACAATGATCGGGCTGGTCTGTAACCCGCCTTGTTCCTCAGTATCAAAGCTCCACGCGACCTTGAGATTACTGACGTTCGCGCGATTGATCTGCGTCAGCGACGAATAGTGCGTGCTGGCTGCGGAACCCCCATACACCGGCCAATCGCGCTGCTCCTGCGCGAACGTGGCAGCCGCCATGAATAACAGGCAAGCAAGAAAAATCGCAATTCGGGGCCACACGGAACGAGAGCCCCACTTCGGTGAAACAGAATTGGCCATGGCTGGGAGGTCCTGGTTATTGAGACTCTGGTTCTTCGATCAAAGACTCCTGGCGCACGACCACGACGATTCCTGACGGTGTGACATGGAAACGGCGGCGGTCGGCCTCGGGGTCAAATCCAATCTCGGTATGTTCGGGAAGACTGACGTGGCGATCGATGATCGCCCGGCAAATGCGTGAGTGGCGGCCGATGTTCACGTGATTATAAATGATGGAAGCGGTTACCTCGCAGAAGCTGTTCACTCGCACGTCGTAGCCAATCACGCAGTTCTGCACGCGCCCACCGGACAGGATGGAACCCCCGCCGACGATGGAATCGAGAGCGACGCCCTTGCGATCTTCATCCGCGAAAACGAATTTCGCGGGAGGATATTGCTGCTGCCAACTGCGCAACGGCCAATTCTTGTCGTAGAGGTTGAACACGGGCGAAACGCTGACCAGATCCATGTTCGCTTCGTAGTAAGCGTCGATGGTTCCCACATCGCGCCAGTACAGCGATTCCTTGCTGTTCTCGTCGATGAAGTTGTAAGCAAACACGCGATGCTTATCGATGATGCGGGGAAGAATATCCTTACCGAAGTCGTGAGCGGATTTGGGATTTTCGGAATCCGCCAGCAAAACCGGGATCAATAATTGCGTATTGAAAATGTAGACGCCCATGGAAGCGTTGCAGTGCGTATGTTTGTGAGGCGAATTCTTGGGATGGGCAGGCTTTTCCTCGAAGCCGCGGATCCGCCAACTCTTGTCGGTTTCGATCACGCCGAACTGCTTGGCGGCTTCGGCAACAGGAATCTCGATGGTGGCCACGGTGACATCGGCGGCGGAATCGATGTGCTGCTGCAGCATCTTGGCGTAATTCATCTTGTAGATGTGGTCGCCGGAAAGAATGAAGACGAACTTGGAACGCTCGCTGCCAATGGAATAAATGTTCTGGTACACCGCATCCGCGGTTCCCTGATACCACTGCTGCGAGACGCGCATCTGCGGCGGCAGCACTTCGATGAATTCGCCCAGGCCCATAAGCGAGGACCAGCCGGCACGCACGTGCCGCGACAAGCTCAGCGCTTTGTATTGGGTCAGAGTGAAGACGCGCCGCAACCCGGAATTAACGCAATTAGAAAGAGTAATGTCGATGATTCGATACAGTCCGCCAAATGGCACGGCGGGCTTGGCGCGGTCACGGGTCAGAGGCCACAGCCGTTCGCCCTGGCCGCCGGCAAGCAGAACTCCAATGGCATCGCGCATGTCGGGCATGAGTCGTCTCTCCCGAAACCGGAGTAGGAAGCACCCCAGTGTATCAGCAGAAGCAAGCGGGAGGTGAGAAGGACCCTGTACAGCAAATTACCGATAGTTAGATTTGAGTTATACGTGGCTTCTCAGCCAACAGAGCGCGGGGAATCCCTGATAGCGCAAAGAGTACTTGACTTGCGAGGCGGTAATTGACTACAAGAAGCCAGCAACCTCATGAGATACTTTAACCAGGCGTAGTGCTGCTACATGCACGCACTACAGGTCATTAATCCGAACCGGAATAGAGGTGAAGTTCATTGGCAGAGGTAATCATTCAAGAGAATGAGTCTCTTGAGAATGCACTGCGGCGTTTTAAGCGCAAAGTGCAGCAGGAAGACATCATTAAGGAAATAAAGAAGCACAGCTTCTATATGAAGCCCGGCGAGAAGCGTCGGGCCAAAGAAGCGCTTTCGCGGAAGCGACTGCGCAAGAAGCAGCGTCGCGAGCAGGATTAACTGCGCGAGACGCGGCTCGGCGCCGCGCTTCCGGGATCAGGCCCCAGTCTGGCAGAGATGTTGGGAGTTCGTTCAGGTTCTTCGCCCGCCGGCCCAAAGGACCCGCGCACCGTTTGTTCGGAGCGTGGGTTTAGCAGTGAGCACAGGCCCATGGTGAAAGACATGCCCGTCCCCGCTGCCCGTCCGGGGTCCCAGGGGGGCGGTCATGGAATTCCACGATAAGGTCCTGAAGTGTTCCGAGTGTGGCGCCGAGTTTGTATTTACTGCCGGCGAACAGATGTTTTTCGCCGACAAGGGATTTAAAAACGAGCCGAAACGGTGCAAGGGTTGCAAAGCCAAGCGTGCCGAAACGGGCAGCAGCGGTGGCGGCGGGCCCATGCGCACCGAAACCAAGACGACGTGCTCGCAATGCGGTAAAGAAACCACTGTCCCCTTTAAACCTACACAAGGCCGGCCGGTCTTCTGCCGGGAGTGCTTTCAGGCAAGAAGGTCGATGGGAGCAGCGTAGCGGCAGTTTTTAGTTTATAGATCGCGAGATCGCAAAGGGCTATCGGAAACGATGGCCCTTTTTTATTGCATGGGATTCTTCGAAAGCCAGGATTCCAGTTGCGTCAGGGATTCCGGCATGTTGCGACGGCCATAGCCGAAGCGGATATGGCGCGGTTCGTCGTACACCGTGCCGGGCAGAAGCAGAACACTGGCCTGTTCTACGAGCAGATCGCAAAAAGCCTGGACGTCTCGCTGCGGCTTGAAGCGCGCGAAGCCGATAGTGCTGGCGTTCGGCGGGGTCCAATCAAACGTATCCGTATGGCGCGCAAAAAACGCGGAAAGCTGTTGAAGATTGCGGAGCACAATCTGCAGATTCCGGTCGATGAACTTCTGGCGATGGCGGAAAGCCAGTGCGGTCAGAAACTCGCTGGGAGCGCCGGCGCAAATGGTGGTGTAGTGCTTAAGCGAAATGATTTTCTGCAGGAACGCGCTGTCACGAGAAGCCAGCCATCCCAGACGCAAGCCTGGTAGACCATAGGCCTTGCTCACGGAACCCAGGCTGATGGCGCGATCGTAAAGATCACACCCTGCGGGCAAGCGCGTCGCCGGGTCGTGTTCCAGTTCCCGGTAAACCTCGTCGGAGAACACATAGGTGCCCTGGCGCGCCGCAAGTTCCAGGAGGCGACGATTGATTTCCTGTGGCATCAGTAATCCAGTCGGATTGTGCGGCGTGTTGATATAGATGGCGCGTGTGTTCGGGCGAATCAGCTTCTCAAGTGCCTCGATATCGTGGGCCCAACCATTCTCGGGCTTACGGCGCCATTCACTGACGACGGCTCCGGTACTTCTCGGAATGGTCAGAGCACTTTCATAGCAAGGCGTTTCCACGATGGCGTGATCGGCCGGAGTCAGCAGCGCGTGGTAGAAAAGGAAAATGGCTTCTTCGGCCGCGGACACAACCACGAGTTGATCGGGATGGATCCGCTGATAAATGGTGGCCAGCGTCTCGCGTAGCCAGGGAGCGCCGGGCGATTCCGTGTAGCCGCACCAATGCTTGAGAAACGCGTCATGAGCGCCCGGTTCCAGAGCGAGCAGCTGTTCGATGGTCTGCGATTCGGCATCCGACGAGGACAGCAGATACCTTGCGGCAAATTCGTGTTTGCCCATGTACTCTTCAATCCGGAATGGCGTGATTTGCATGCGTGGAAGTGTGCCAAGGCGGCAGGTGAGCGTCCAGAACCAAATTGATCGCGCGTGCGTGTCCATCCATCGCTGAGGCGTAAGCGGGCCGGAACCGCGTGAGTTTTGTAGGATGACGGAGTATGATACTCACTCCGAAGTAGTCTTCAGTGGCGATCACGCGATCCGGAGGGCCACTCATGGCTCACCGCTTCACCATCGGTGTCGAAGAGGAATTCCAAATCATTGATCCAGATACGCTGGAACTGCGCTCGCACGTGGTGCAGTTGTTATCGGCGGCGGCTTCCCGTGGGCTCGGCGATCAGGTGAAGCAAGAGATGCACCAGTCCATCGTCGAGACCGGAACGAAAATATGCGAAAACGTCAGCGAATTGCGGCTGGAAATGCACCGCACGCGAAGCGAACTTGTGTCCGTGGCGGAAAGCACCGGCCTGCAGGTAGCCGCCGCGGGGACGCATCCGTTTTCCAGTTGGATCGACCAGGTGATTTCGCCGGGCGAGCGCTACCAGAATATCGTGGAAGAAATGGGGCAACTCGCGCGTTCGCTGCTGATTTTCGGCATGCACATTCATGTGGCCATGCCCGATAAGCAAACCACCATCGACATCATGAACATGGTGCGCTATTTCGTGCCCCACCTGCTAGCGCTTTCCACCAGTTCCCCGTTCTGGATGGGAAGGAACACGGGCCTGAAATCCTTCCGCACCACGGTGTTCCGGCGGTTTCCGCGCACCGGGATTCCAGAACAGTTCGATTCCTGGACCGCGTACGAACATTACGTAAATATGCTGATCCGGTTGAATTGCATCGATAACGGGAAGAAGATCTGGTGGGACGTGCGTCCGCACCCCACGTATGGAACGCTGGAATTTCGCATGTTCGACACCACCACAAAAGTGGAAGAGGCTGTGGCGATCGCCGCGTTGACGCAAGCCATTGTCGTGAAACTGCACCGGCTGTATACCGGCAATATGGCCTGGCGTACCTATCACCGCGCGTTGATTGAAGAAAATAAGTGGAGAGCGGCGCGCTACGGCATTGAAGGCAAGATGATCGATTTCGGCAAGGAAGAGGAAGTTCCAATGCGCGAACTGATCCCGGAATTGCTGGAACTGGTGGACGACGTGCTGGATGACCTGGGCAGCCGCGGCGCCGTGGAATATATTCACACGATATTAAATGAAGGAACGAGCGCGGAGCGGCAGGTGAAGGTATACCAACACACGGGCGATTTGAAGGAAGTGGTGCGCCATCTGGTAAGAGAAACTCGCGCCAGCGCGATGGATACGCAGTCCAGTTCTGCAGGAACGATCCACTGAATCTGTTTTCGGCGGCGATCCGGGCAAGGAGGAAATCATGGTGAAAGTAGGGTTGTTGTGCGGGCGGGAATTCAGTTTTCCTCCGGCGTTCCTGGAGCACGTGAACAAGCTCGGCCAGAAAGACGGCGTTACCGCTGAATTTGTGAAGTTGGGCGGAACAAAAATGGGAGAGCCGGCGGAATACCGGGTAATCGTAGACCGCATTTCCCACGAAGTGGAGTATTACCGCGGCTACCTGAAGCATGCGGTGCTGCAAGGAACGTACGTCATCAATAATCCCTTCTGGTGGACGGCCGACGATAAGTATTTCAATTACGCGCTCGCCGCAAAGTTGGGTCTGGCGATTCCAAAAACGGTATTGCTGCCGCAAAAAGGATATCCGAGCGATGTGGACATTAACTCGGAATCTTTGCGCAACTTGAAATATCCGATGGATTGGGTGGCGCTGCTCGATTACGTGGGACGGCCGGCGATTCTGAAGCCATTTTCGGGCGGCGGGTGGAAGCACGTCTATAAAGTCAATAATGAAGAGGAATTGCTCCAGGCGTACGACCAGACCGCGCCGTATTGCATGACGCTGCAGGAATTCATCGATTTCGAGCAGTATGTGCGGTGCTTCACCTTTGGCAAGACCGATATTTTGCCGGTGGCCTACGATCCAAAGGAGCGCCGTTACCTGGTGGATCACAATTATCTGAAGCCGGAGTTGGGCGCGCGCGTAGTGAAAGACGCCCAAACGATCAATCTGGCGCTGGGCTACGAAATGAACACGATTGAGTTCGCCGTGAAAGATGGCGTGCCATATGCCATCGATTTCCTGAACCCTGCTCCGGACTTCGAGCGCGACCGCATCACGGAATTTTATTTCGAACACGTAGTCGAGAAAATGGCGCGCCTGGTGATCGACCGCGCGCTGCACGGCAACACTGCGAATACCTGGCCCCGGTGGGAAGAAATGCTGGGCATTGGAGCGCCGGCCGGGTTCACGGGAGCACCTCGCACGGTGCAAAGCGCGCAAGCCGCACCGGCGGCTCCGGCGCCAAGCGTTCGGCGATGAAATCCGCGAAAACGTCTACAACTCGAAGCTCGGACCCTGTTGAATACTGGGATGAATTGCTCCGCCCGCTGGTCAAGAAGTCGCCGGATCTGGCCAAGCACTTTCTGGAAGAAGTACGCGCGGCAAAACTCACGTTCGGAACGCGCGTGCATTGCCCGTTCTTGCGCCCCGTGTTTCTGTCGCCCGAGGATGAGACGCGGGTGCGAAATGTGGCGGAGACAATCGCCGCCGTAGCCGAGCGTTTGACCAGCGAGGCGCTCGAGAATCCATCACTGCTCGAGCAATTTTATTTGCGGCCCGAGGAAGAGAAACTAGTCCGCATGAAGGGGGGCTATGCACCAGCAAGCGCGGCTTCTCGTCTGGATGCGTTCCTGTTGCCGGAATCGTTGAAATTTACGGAATACAACGGAGAATCGCCGGCAGGACCCGGTTATTCGGAATCGCTGTCTGATATTTTCCGCAACCTGCCAGTGATGGAAGCATTTCAGAAGCGCTTCGAAGTGCACAGCTATCCGCTGTCGGCAAAATTGCTGGATGCGTTGGTGGGCACGTATGTAGATTGGGGCGGAAAAACGAAACGTCCGCAGATGGCCATCGTCGATTGGAAGGAAGTACCGACGTGGAGCGAATTTGAAATTCTGAAGGAACGCTTCGAGAAGATGGGGATTCCCGTGGTTTTGGCCGATCCCCGCGAACTGGAATTCGACGGCAAGCGCTTGGTGGCTCACGGGAAAACAATTGATTTGCTGTACCGGCGCGTGCTGATGAACGACATTGTGGCGCGTCCGAAAGAGTGCGCGCCCATTGTGCAGGCTTACGCATCGGGTGCAGTATGCGTCGCCAACAATTTCCGCTGCAAGATTCCGCACGTGAAAGCATTTTTCGCGGTTCTGACCGACGAGCAAAACGAGCGCTATTTCTCGGCCGAGGAACGGGACGTGATCCAACGCCACATACCGTGGACGCGCGTGGTCGCCGACATGAAAACGCAGTATAACGGCAAGCCAATCGAGCTATTGGAGTTTATTCGTAAGAACCAGAAAACCCTGGTGATGAAGCCAAGCGACGAGTACGGGGGAGCTGGCGTGACGCTCGGTTGGGAAGTGGAGAAGAAAACTTGGGGAGCGGCAAGCGAACACGCATTGAAGAGCAGCCATGCCGGTAGCGACAAAGGCTGTTGGATCGTGCAGGAACGGATCCCCATGCGCCGCGGTGTCTTTCCCCATATCGGCAAAGGAAATAAGGTGGAGTACAAGGACATGCTAGTGGATTTCGCGCCATATCTGTTTCGCGGAAAAGTCGCCGGCTACCTTACAAGGCTAAGCAGCAGCAGTTTGGCCAACGTCACCAGCGGCGGCGGCCAGATTCCTTCCTTTCGTGTGGAACCAAAACGCGCCCAACGGCTTGCTTCCGCGGGCAAATCCTGATTTCCAGTGATTTGGCAGAACATTAAAATCCGGTAAAATAAAGGGATGTCCTTTGGGTACGCGCCCAGCGAGTTGATGGCCGGCGCAAAAAACGCCGTTGATGTGTGTCTGGGTGTGCAGTCGGGCGAACACGTTTTGGTAATTGCGGACGAGGTGAGCCGTAGCGTGGCCGCCAGCCTGGAAACCGCACTGGAACAACGCGGCGCGCGATTCACCGGACTGTTGCTGGAGGATTTTGGGCCGCGGCCGATGAGCGGCGCTCCTGAACCAGTTTTGGAAGCGCTCGAGAAAACGGATGTGGGCGTGCTCTGCATGACGCCGCAACCGGGAGAATTGGGCGCACGCATGGCGATTGTGCGCATCGTGGAACGCCGGCAGATTCGCTATGCCCACATGATCGGCGTCACGCCAGAAATCATGCAGCAGGGAATGCGCGCGGATTATCGCAAAGTGGACGAATTGAGCGACCGCTTGCGCGAGCGCATGGTCCACGCGGAAACCCTGACGGTAAAGAGCGAGGCCGGTACTTCTTTTAAAGCACATTTCAATCCGAAGCTGGATTGGGTGAAGACTAGCGGATTGATCAGCCCAAGATATTGGTCGAACCTGCCTGCGGGCGAGGTTTTTACTACTCCCGCGACGGTAGATGGCACCTTCGTCTGCGATGCCACGGCCGGCGATCACTTCAATGGAAAGTACGGCGATTTGCAGGCCACTCCGCTGGTGATGGAAATCACGGGGGGCCGGCTGACGCACGTGGATTGCCCGCGTAAAGATCTGGAACAAGAGTTTTGGAATTATTGCCACACCGACGAAAACAGCGATCGCGTAGGCGAATTGGCCTTCGGCACAAATCTTGGACTTTCCCGGATGATCGGAATTTTATTGCAGGACGAGAAATTTCCGGGCGTGCATATCGCCTTCGGCGATCCTTACGGCAGCCAGACCCACGCCGACTGGAAATCTCGCACGCACGTGGATGTGCTCACCCGCAATTGTAATGTGTGGATTGATGAAGACCAGGTGATCGAAAAAGGTCGCTACCAACTCGACCATCTTGGGCTCGCCTGAACGCCTTGATTCAAAACAATTTAGAGATGTATTCGCGCATCTCGTTTTTCCAGAACGGCCAGTCATGCCCGCCTTGTGGCCCCCAATCATCAAGGGAATGGCGGATGCCTTTGCGCGACAGGATTTCCGAAAGCCGGTATGTGGGGCCGCTGTGCTCCCACGGGCCGGTGCCGGTGACGAGGTGAATGTCGCACGAGGCAAGCTGCTCGTAGTACCAGGGATCGGATAAGTTCGCCAAGTAGTCCACCGGATTATTGAAATAGAAATTATTGTCGTACATCCCGTCCATGAAATTTCTCAAATCGTACACGCCAGACATCGCAAAGCAACGTTTGAATACATCGGGATGCTTGAACAGCGAATTGGCGGCGTGATAGGCGCCAAACGAAGATCCCATGGTGGAAATGGCAGCCTGCGATTGACAATTGTTCCAGATGAACGGAACCACTTCTTCCCGAAGATAGGAATCAAAGACCGATTGCACATAACTGCGATGGAACGGATGCGCGCCCTTGTTATAAAAGCTGAGACCGTTGATCGAGTTGACGGTATACAGCTTGACGCGGCCGCCATCAATAAAATCCGCAAGCGCAGCGACCATGCTTTGGCCTTCGAGTTCAAATTCGTCGCCGGCACTGGTCGGAAAGCCGAGCAGCGGCGGGCCCCAGTGACCGTAAACCACCACTCCCAGTTCAAGGCCGAGACGACTCGAGTACCAGCGATGATATTCACGCTTCATGTATGGAATCCTTCCGAACCGCGGCACTGCAGTATGCCAGCGATAGCCTCGAACGAGCAACCGATTGCGCCGGCTCACTCGTCCCTTTATAGTGGGAAAGTAAATTCTAATTTCCCAAGGAGTGCCACGCGCTCATGGCTACTACCTCGAATGCCCGTCCCCCTTCCCCGGAACATATTTTTCAGACTCTAAACGCGCACCAGCAAACCGCCGCGCTGAAAGCAGCGATTGAGCTGGACCTATTCACTGCGATCGATGAAGGCAATTCTTCCGCGAAGGATATTGCGAAACGCTTGAACGCCTCGGAACGCGGCGTGCGCATCCTCAGCGATTTTCTGACCATTCAGGGCTTTCTCCGCAAAGAAGATAGCGGTTACCACCTGGGCGCAGATGCCGCTCTCTTTCTCAGCAAGCGTTCGCCGCATTACATGGGCACGATTGTCGGATTTCTCACCAACCAGCAGCATTATGAAAATTTCTCGCGTTTGGCGGATGCCGTTCGTCGCGGAGGAACGGCAAGCGAGAAAGGAGATAATCGCGAACCGAACGACAATATCTGGGTGTCGTTTGCTCGCAACATGGCGCCATTGACGGTGCCCACCGCACTTTTCATTGCGCAGCTCGTCGAGGCCCAGCACGACCGGCCGCTGCGTGTGCTGGACATCGCCGCGGGGCACGGCATGTATGGCATTACCATCGCGCAACAAAATCCGAAAGCGCAGATCACCGCGGTAGATTGGCCAGCCGTGTTGGAGGTCGCCAAGGAAAATGCCGCAAAAGCGGGAGTCGCTGACCGCTACACGGCGCGCCCGGGCAGTGCGTTCCAGGCGGAGTTAGGCGACAACTACGACCTCGTGTTGCTCACCAATATTTTCCATCATTTCGATAAGCAAACCTGCGTGGAACTTATGCGGCGCGCTCACCAGGCCCTCAAACCCGGCGGAACAGCGCTGACCCTGGAATTTGTGCCGAACGAAAATCGCGTCAGTCCCCCGGCAGAAGCGGCATTTAGCTTGATCATGCTGGCGGGCACGGACGCGGGCGAAGCGTACACCTTTGCAGAATACCAAACGATGTTCCACGAAGCCGGCTTTGGGGAAACTACTCTTCATCGCATCCCAGGAATGCCGGAGGAAGTGTTGCTCACCGAAAAAGTTTGAGGGAAGGCCGTGCCGAACCCGCTCTAGCCGGCCGAAAGATTTGCAACCATCGAGAATCTGGGTAGGATAGAGGGCATCCTAGACGGATTTTAGTGGATTTCCGTCCATTGCTGGACCAGGTGGAACTTATGATGCAAATCGAAAATGTCAGCCGACGTGGATTCCTGAAAGGCGTGGTCGGCACCGGGGCTCTGGTGCTGGGCGCGGTGGCGATCCCCAAAGTGCTGCGGCGAAATGCGGGACTCGCTGCAGATGGGTCCATTGCAAACGCGGCGCTCCAGCCCAATGTGTACTTGGCGATTGATACGGATGGAACCGTGTACATCGTGTGCCACCGCTCGGAAATGGGAAGCGGGAATCGCTCGGGATTACCGCGCATTGTGGCGGATGAATTGGATGCAGACTGGGCCCGGGTGAAGGTAGTGCAGGCCGACGGCGATGCGAAATACGGCGATCAAGATACAGATGGATCGCACTCGGTGACCAGTTTCTTCGACCCCTTGCGCGAAGCCGGGGCAAGTGCGCGGCTAATGCTCGTGAGGGCGGCGGCGCAGACCTGGGGTGTGCCAGAGAAAGAATGCAGCACCGACGCGAGTTTTGTGATGCACAAGGCCAGCAGGAAAAAACTTGGCTATGGCGAACTGGCGGCTGCAGCGGCAAAATTGCCGGTTCCCAAAAAAGAAGAAGTGCAACTGAAATCGCGAAACGAGTGGCGCTACATCGGGAAACCATCGCCTACCTACGATTTGAAAGACATGGTGAGCGGCAAAGCCAATTATGGTCAGGATGCTCGCGTCGAGGGGATGCTCTACGCCTCGGTGGTGCACTCTCCGGTCTATGGAGGCGCGGTAAAAAGCGTGGACGATTCCGCGGCGCTGAAAGTGGCGGGAGTCAAGCAAACGGCGACACTCGACTCCTTCAAGCCGCCCGTCATGATGCAGCCACTCGGTGGAGTAGCAGTCATCGCGGATAGCACCTACGCGGCATTTCAGGGCAAGAAGAAACTCAAAGTGGAATGGACCAAGAGCGACCACGATGCGTGGACCTCCGACGCGTTCCGCAAGGATCTGGAAGCGACGGTCCGCAAGCCATGCAAAGTAGTGCGGGAAAACGGCAACGTGGACGAGGCGTTCGCCAAAGGCGGAAAAGTCGTAGAGGCGGAATATTACGCGCCTATGCTAGCGCATGCCGCCATGGAGCCGCCGGCGGCGTTGGCGGTTTATCGCGACGGAAAAGTGGAGGCGTGGGTTCCGTCGCAGAATCCACAAGGAGCGCAGGAGGCCATTGGAGCAGCCGTCGGCGTGAAGAAAGAGGATGTGACCGTGCACGTGACGCTGCTCGGCGGCGCGTTTGGCCGAAAATCATTTCCCGATTTTGCCGTGGAAGCAGCGGTACTTTCGAAAAAAACGGGCAAACCGGTAAAGGTGGTCTGGAGCCGCGAAGACGACATCAAGTTCGACACGTTCCATTCGGTGGCGGCTATGTATTTCAAAGCGACCTTAGGCGCGGATGGAAAGCCGACCGGATGGCTGCAGCGTAGCGCGTTCCCGCCGATTGCTTCGACATTCGATGCTTCCGCGCAATACGCGGACGCAGGCGAAATCGGATTGGGCTTCAGCGATATTCCTTTCGCATTGACGAATCATCGAGCGGAAAATGGACCGGCGCCGGCGCACACGCGGATCGGATGGCTGCGCTCCGTGGCGAATATTTACCACGCCTACGGCGTCCATTCGTTCGTCGGCGAATTGGCCCACGCGGCCGGAAAAGACCAAGTCGAGTACCTGCTCGCACTGCTCGGCCCAGATCGCATTATGCCGAAGACGGAGCTGCCAAAGGACTACACCAACTACGACGGCGACTACGAGAAATATCCCATCGACATCGCGCGTTTCCGGCGCGTGGTCCAGATGGCCGCGGAAAAATCCGGCTGGGGCAAGCAGAAACTTGGCAAGGGATTCGGAATGGGAATCGCCGCGCACCGTAGTTTTTTGACGTATGTGGCCACCGTCGTTCAGGTGGAGGTGAAAGACGGGCACGTGATCATTCACAAGGTGGACACGGCGCTGGACGCCGGTACCGTGGTGAATCCGCTGATTGCCAAGCAGCAGTTCGAAGGCGCGGCAGTAATGGGAACGAGCATCGCATTTTACGGCGAGATTTCCGCGACCAATGGCGTGATCGATCAGTCGAATTTCGATACGTTCCAGGTCGCGCGTATGAACGCGTCACCTCGCGAGACGAATGTCTACATTGTAGAAAGTGAAGCCGCTCCAGCAGGGATCGGTGAGCCTGGATTGCCCCCGATGGCGCCCGCGATCTACAACGCGATTTTTGCGGCGACCGGCAAGCGCGTGCGCGAAATGCCGCTGACAAAGGTTGGGCTGGCCTAACGCCTCTTCCACCAGAGCGTAAGCGACACCACAATTCCAACCGCCGGAGATATTTCATACGCTTGAGGTGTGAATTCACGAAAGCATCGCGTCGCGTTCTGCTGCGCGGTCTCCTGTTTTGGCGTACGATGCCCACGTGTGGAGGAAACGTTGAAACCAGCCTGGGGATTTTTCTGTTTCGCGCTAGCTTGCACGGTCATTCCGACTGCCGCACAGCGCCGGCCAGTATTGCCGCAGATCGATGAGCCGCACTCTTACTATTACCGCGAACTCTATTTGCCACAGTTGACGAGTGGACCCAGCAGCTTAAGTTGGGCTCCCGATTCCAAGGAATTGGTGTATTCGATGGCGGGATCGCTGTGGCGCCAAAAGGTGGATTCGAAGCAAGCGATACAAATGACAGACGGCGCAGGCTACGACTACCAGCCAGACTGGTCACCGGATGGAAAGAGCGTGGTGTACGTCTCCTATCAGAAAGATGCGATGGAATTGTGGCTGTTGACGGTGGCGACGGGAGAAACCAAGCAACTAACACGCGAAAGCGCGGTAAACGTGGAACCACGTTGGTCGCCCGACGGAAAAAGAATTGCCTGGGTTTCCACTCAATATAACAAGCGATTCCATATTTTTGCGGCGGACGTGATTGATGGCGAGCTGAAAAATGTTGCGCGATTGACCGGAGAATCGAAAAGCGCCCTGCCCCGCTACTACTACAGCGCTTACGACATGGAAATTAATCCCGTCTGGACGCGAGACGGCAGGGAGCTTCTGTTTGTTTCGAACCAAGGCCATATCTACGGAACCGGCGGTTTCTGGCGGATGGAAGCGGAACCAGGTGCGCAGGCGCACGAAATTCACTACGAAGAAACGAGCTGGAAAGCGCGCCCCGATTTTTCGCCCGATGGATCGAAAATGGTCTATAGCTCGTATCTGGGCCGAGAATGGCAAAACCTCTGGGTGATGCCGGCGAACGGCGGCGATGCGTTCCCCATTTCCTACGGGAGTTGGGATCAAACCAATCCACGATGGTCGCCCGACGGAAAAAAGATTGCTTACATATCGAACTTTACCGGTAGCACCGCCATCGAGATTCAGGACTTTCCGAGTGGCGGAATTCGACAGATTACCGCGTTCG
Organism: Candidatus Acidiferrales bacterium; assembly: GCA_963759275.1. Classification (GTDB taxonomy): domain Bacteria; phylum Acidobacteriota; class Terriglobia; order Acidiferrales; family UBA7541; genus Acidiferrum. The sequence continues at coordinate 257,298 of CAVWYZ010000015.1, forward strand.
ACCCCAAGGATCTGAAATTCTTAAAACCCGTGGGAACGGTTCGCCTGGTTGTCGAGGACGAGCAAGGACAGGCAACGGTGGCTCGCGTATCGATGACCGATGAATCCGGGCGATTCTGCTTCCAGGAAAGCACGATACATGCGGACGACGGTTTCGACCGAAGCGAACGGCCATTCGAACGCCATTATGTGTACCTAACGTCGACCGACGATTTCGTAGCACCAGCTGGTCGAGTCACTCTCGAAGTAAGCAAAGGCGATGGCTACACGCTGCAGACGCAAAGCGTGGAAGTAGGTGCTGGCGAGACAAAGGAGATTCGCGTCCGATTGCAACCGTTGTCGTTGCCATGGAAGCCGACGGAGCATTGGAGCAACGGCGATCTGCATGTCCACATGAATTACGGAGGCACTTACCAGAATGATCCGGGTTGGTTACACGCGATTGCCGATGGCGAAGGCGTGCAGTTCGTCAACAATCTCACGGTGAACAAGGAGCAACGTTTTCCAGACATCGAGTTCGTGGACTTTGAAACCAACTTTGGCGATGAGACCAGTTCCCAAATCGTGCAGGGCCAGGAATTTCACACCAGCTTTTGGGGACACCGGGGCATTTTGCATTTGAAGGATCACTTGCTATTGCCGGGATACGCCGGCTATCCGAATACCGCCGCGGCAAGCTTGTTTCCGATGAATGCCGATGTGTACGACATGGCGCATGCGCAGGGAGCACTGGTCGGAGCTGTGCATCCGTTCGATGAAGTGCCAGACCCGTTCGCAAAGCCCGCGCAACGGATTACGGATGAATTGCCAGTGGATGTAGCTTTGGGAAAACTGGATTACATGGAGATCGTCGGCTTCAGCGATCACAAGTCCACCGCAACCGTGTGGTACAAACTCTTGAATTTGGGCTTCAAACTTCCGGCCGGTGGCGGAACAGATGCCACAACCAACTACGCGGCGCCGATCCGTGGCCAAGTGGGCTTCGACCGCGTGTATGTGTGGACGCCCGAATGGCCGGCGAGTATTGGAACGTGGCTGGATGAATTGAAGCAGGGGCGTAGCTTCGCGACAAATGGCCCCTTGGTCCAATTCAAGTTGGGCGGAGAAATGGTGGGGAGTGAATTGAAGTTCGATGCGCCGCAGGCGGCGGTTCCCTTCACCGCGAAATTGCGTTCGATTGTGCCGGTCGATCATCTGGAAGTGGTGTGCAACGGTAAAGTCGCGCAAACGCTGGCGCTCGAAGGGCCGCGCGATTCCGCCGATGTCGCCGGCACAGTGCCCTTGAACGAAAGCGGTTGGTGCGTTCTGCGCGCGTGGAGCGACAAGGCCGCCTATCCGGTGATGGACAATTACGCCTACGCCACCACCAGCCCGGTATACGTCGCGATCGCGGGCAAACGCGCCTACTCCAAAGAAGATGCCGACTATTTCAAGGCGTGGATCGACCGGACCATCGAAATCACAGATCAGTATCCCGACTGGAACTCTGCCGATGAAAAGCAGAAAGTGCTGAAGAAACTGCGGGACGCCCGGGCTGTTTACGACAGCCTGCACTAAGTGGCTTCTCCTGCTTGTCGCCAGCGGGAGATTAAGGATAAAATTCACCAGTCAATTTGATGACTCGCTGCTCATGCCGAACGCTTGTAACGCATGACCACCTTTCACTCCAGAGGGTCCTTCGCTCCGCCCTCTATCCCGAAAGCGCATGATCGATGAATGACCGCATTCCCAGGCCGCAGGGTGGCAGCAGGAATGCCAGACGTGCACATCGAAACTTGAGCAGGAGTTGGAGAAGAGATCGGGAAGCAACGTGGAAACGCGTGAGGAAGGAGGGTGCATGATTGTCGGTGTGCCCAAGGAAATTTATCCCAAGGAACGACGCGTGGCGCTGGTGCCCGCGGTGATTCCCAACTTGAAGAAGGCCGGCCTGGATATTGTGGTGGAAGCTGGCGCGGGGATCGAAGCAGGTTACCCGGACAGCGAATACGCCGCGAAAGGTGCCAGCGTAGTCGCGAGCCGCGCAGAGATTTTCCAAACCTCAGACATCATCGTGCAGTTTCTGGTTCACGGTGCTAACGACAAAAATGGAAGCCTGGATTTGCCGATGATGCGCAATGGCCAGGTAATACTCGGCTTCGTGCGGCCGTTGGGTACCATAGCTACGCTGCAGGAAATTGCGAATCGTGGTGTCACCGCATTTTCCGTAGAGCTGATGCCGCGCACCACGCGTGCGCAGAGTATGGATGCTCTGTCGTCAATGGCCACCATCTGCGGCTATAAAGCCGTGGTGCTCGCTGCAAACACTCTGCCGCGCATGTTCCCGATGCTGACCACCGCGGCAGGAACAATTGCTCCGGCCCGCGTGCTGATCATCGGCGCTGGCGTGGCAGGGCTACAAGCGATTGCAACGGCGCGGCGATTGGGCGCGGTGGCATCCGCGTACGATATGCGGCCAGCCGCGAAAGAACAGGTACAGAGCCTGGGTGGTCGTTTTGTGGAATTGCCCATCGAAGCGAAAGACGCGCAGGACGCGCGCGGATACGGCAAAGCGCAGGATGAAAGCTTCTACCAGAAGCAGCGCGAGCTGTTGGGAAAGACGATTGCCGAAAGCGACGTGGTGATTACCGCCGCTGTGATCCCGGGAAAGAAATCGCCGGTGCTGGTCACCAAGGACATGGTGGAAAAAATGGCGCCGGGCTCGGTGATCGTGGACCTGGCTGCGGAGCGCGGCGGCAACTGCGAACTGACAAAGCCCGACGAAATCATCGTGGAACATAACGTCACCATCATCGGGGAATTCAACCTCGCGGCAACGGTTCCCTATCATGCCAGCGCTCTTTATGCGCGCAACGTCAGCGCCTTTCTCCAACACTTGGTGAAAGACGGAAAGCTGCAACTGGATCTGAAGGATGAAATCATGCGCGAAACCCTGGTGACGCAGGGCGGCGAAGTAGTGAACGCGCGAGTACGGGAATTTTTGGGACTACCGGCGCTGCAGTCGGCACCAGCCGGGGGAGGCGCTTGATGAAACTAGACCTGCTAACCGGCTTGTACGTATTCATGCTGGCGGCGTTCATTGGCTTCGAAGTGATTCGCCGCGTTTCGCCTTTGCTGCATACGCCGCTGATGTCTCTGACCAACGCGTTGGACGCCATCGCCGTGGTGGGCGCCATCATCCTGGCGGGCGAGGGGAAGAGCAAGCTGGCAACGATTCTCGGCACGATTGCGATCGTGGCGGCTACCAGCAACATCGTTGGAGGTTTCATCATCACCGACCGCATGCTGAAAATGTTCAAAGCCAGCGGCCCGAGGAAGTCGTGATCCTATGATCCCGGCAGACACCATCATCGAAGTAACGTATCTGATCGCGACCGCGCTTTTTATTTTGTCGTTGAAGTGGTTGAGTTCTCCGGCCACCGCGCGCCGCGGCGTGTGGGCGGGTGAAATCGGAATGTTTCTGGCCATCGTGGGAACGCTGCTTCATCACGGGCTCACCTACCGGTGGGTGGCGATCGGGCTGGTGCTGGGGACGATCATCGGCGTGCCGCTGGGAAAAGTGGCGATGACCGCAGTGCCGCAACGGACCGCATTGAGCCACGCGTTCGGCGCGCTATGCGTGACGTTAGTGGGGACCGCGGAGTTTTATCTACGCGCACCGGCAGTGCCGAAATTCATGATGGGCGTGCTCTCGCTGGAAGTCATTCTCGGGGCGCTGACATTTACGGGCAGTTTGATGGCCGCGGGAAAACTGCAGGAACTTCTGCCGCAGCGGCCGATCACTTATAAAGGACAGAACATCGTCAATTTGGGTTTGCTGGGAGTCGCGGTCGTCATCGCGATCATGCTGGTGCAGCATCCTGAGAAAATGTACTTGTTCCCGGCGATGATCATCATCCCCCTGTTCTTTGGCGTGATGATGATCATTCCTATCGGGGGCGCGGATATGCCCACCGTGATTTCGCTGTTGAATTCCTACGCCGGCTTGTCGGCGGCCGCGATGGGCTTCGTCTTGGGCAGCAAATTATTGATCATCGCAGGTGCGCTGGACGGCGCTTCGGGATTCATCCTGTCCGTGAACATGTCGAAAGCCATGAACCGGTCCTTCACCAATGTTTTGTTCGGGGCGTTTGGCCAGGAACAGGCGGCCGCAGCGGGTGGCGCGGCAGAAGCGAAGCCCGTGCGCAGTGCTACTCCGGAAGAAGCCGCAGCAATTTTGGCAGCGGCCAGTAAAGTGGTGATCGTACCGGGATACGGCATGGCCGTGGCTCAGGCGCAACACAAAGTACGCGAACTGTACGACGCGCTAACCAAAAAAGGGATCGACGTGAAGTTTGGGATTCACCCAGTTGCAGGCCGCATGCCGGGACACATGAACGTGCTGCTGGCCGAAGCGGACATTCCCTACGACAAATTGCTGGAGATGGATGACATCAACGGGGACTTCCCGCAGACCGACGTGGCGTTAATTATCGGCGCGAATGACGTAACCAATCCCGCGGCGCGCGAAGACAAAAGCAGCCCGATTTACGGCATGCCGATTCTGGATGTCGACAAGGCGCACACCGTAATGGTGATCAAGCGAAGTATGGCCGCCGGCTTTGCGGGCATCGAAAATCCCCTGTATTACCTCGACAAAACCCTGATGTTGTTCGGCGACGCTCGAAACTTCGTTGGCTCGATCGTACGTGAACTCACTGGTGGACACGGCTGACCCAACAAGTGCCGCTAACCTTACGGCCTCTAAAAGAAAAAGCAGGTGCGGTCGGGCTGGTTGACGCACCTGCTTTTTTATTGGGAGCAACGCGGGGAAAACTCTAGGGACGATCCGGGCTCTCGAGCGACTTCCAGACTAGAACGCCCGTCACAACGCCCGTCGTTGTGGCCGCGATCAGGAGAAAGTGGCTCTGACCGCCGGCGATGGGCAGGTGGCCTTTGGCCATATCTACCGCCGCGGGACATGCGACATGCTCGTGGTATTTGTGGTAGTCGTTCTCGTCGGGCGAAAGATATTTGCGATAGGTGATCTCGTTTACGGCGTGCACGCGATACGCTTTGCCTTGCTCGACGGTACGATTTTCCGATCCCACTTCCACATTTGCCTGTCCGCGCTGGCTGTACACGGTGATATTGCAGGGATCGTCGAGGCTCACGCGGCCAAAGTCGGGATTGGAAACCGAAGGGGTAACGCGAACGTCGGAGGCGACGATCACCAGATTTTGCCCACCGCCCGGCGTCGTGTACAGCACGGTTCCGCGGTTAAGTTCCGCAACAGCCCCGTACGGCGAGCGATAAATATGTACGGACGTGGAACCCTGCAGCTCCAGCGAAAGCGCGCCCATGCGAATGAGCATCGAACCATTGTCTGACGTAGAAAGATAGTCGCCCGAATAGATCGAAGCGCCTTCCGAAGCCGCCGCGTCGCCGATTTGCCCGCCCGTAGCCTTCGCGACTAAGCCCAAAGCGGAACTTTGCGGAACCGACTGGGCCATCAATGAGGGAGCCACGCAAGCGAAAATGATCGTGAGCAGCAGTCGCGTTATTTTCATGCTCATTGGTTCTCCTTTGGACAAGCGGTTTCGCGAGGGCAATTCGCGGAGAGTTTTCTTGGTGGCTCGAACCTGCGAATTTGTCCGGGGCCGGAAGTGGACGATGCGTGCGGAGCGAAGTGGAATTTCATCGCGGGATCGCCAAAGAGAATCCAGGTGCGCCGCACATCGTTGTCGGTGGTGCCGTTTTTGGCGCGCAGGATCAGTGCGCCCAGTGGATCGTTGGGCGAGGCCGCAAGTTGATGCAGCAACGACAAATTCATGGACACTTGCGGAGGTTGCTCGGTAAATCCAGACGACGCCCAAACCGCTACGGCGCCACCGTTAGGAGCAAGAATCAGGGACTCCGCCAGGCTTTCGGCATAGACGTCCTGGAACAAGCCATTCAGGCAATCGATGATCACGTAGACGGGCAAGCGGCTGCCATTCGTCAACGCGGTTGCGTCGTCGGTGTTGAACAGTTCAGCGAAGGACCATTGTTGCTCGGCACCGTGTCCGTTGTAGTTCACTAGCAGCGCGCCTTTGTTGAGCGCGGCCAGGATTTGCGCGCGCGCGGTCGCGGGGTCCATGCCATTGGCAAGAATCTGTGAACTCTGCAGCGAAGAAGGCAGTGTTGCCGCCGCGGATGTAACCGCGCTCGTGAAGTTAGAGTCGATGTTCTGATCGGCGATCAATAGCGCCTGGTTATTCCACGAACCGGCGTCGGCGCCCTGCTCATAGTTGACGATCTTCGAAACCAGCAAATCGATATCTGCGGCGGTGCGCACCGGCAGACGTCCCGTCGGGATTGTCGCGTAGCCGGTATGCTTAAAATCCGTGAACCAATCATCGGAAGCGGTCTTGAAGGCCGCGGTTTCGATCATGCGCGTGGGAACAAAATCGAAATCGCCGAAGCCGAGATAATTTCTTGGATCCATGGAAGCATCGCCAACGAACAGCACGGCCTGCGGCTTGCGCTGCCAGCGGGAAGACGCATCCTGCAAGAAGCTGCGAACGGCGAACGGGCTTCGCTCGCCATTGTTGTAATCGTCGAAAATTTCGTCGGTGGTGACCACCGTAACCCTATGGCCCTGCGACTCGCGGAGTCGCACGAGCGGCGCCAGATGGTCCACAAAATCCGGATGGGACACGATGACGATATCCGCGCCCGCGCGTTGTTCAGTCAGCAAAGTTGGTTTGTGCGGCTCGAGCGCTACGGGAGACGAAAGCCCCTCGGCAGAAAGAGCGAGGATCGTGCGAGTGGCCGCAGGCGAGCCGGGCAGCGCAACATTTACGCTGTAAGCTCCCGATTCCTGCACAATTTTGCCGTTGACCTGAAAAATGTTAAGCGGATCGGTCACATCGAACACGCGAATTTGCGGATTCGAAAAGCCCGAGATGTGCAGGTCCGTCCCCGCTTGTGCCGTGGCACGCAACCAATTGGCATCCGCGGTGTACGTGTGCAGGTACTGCAGCTTCACGGACTGAACCGCGCTCACATCGTTGTCGCCGTCGAGCGCAGTGAGCGTAACGGAGTTTGTCCCCTCGACAATCAACGAGGAATCGATGGAAAACGATTGCGTAGCCAGAACCAGCCCGTAGAAGTTGAACGTGCCGATCTCGGCTCCATTGAATTGCACCGCTACAGAATGCTGTTGTGCATCTGTCGCACCTTGCAGGGTAAGTTCCAGCGTGGCCGGCTGGACGGACGACACGTCTTTGTGCGCCACCGTCAGCGTTTCATTGACGGGATCGGAACTGACCACATCGCCGAAGAAGTTGTCGTTGTTCTCGCCATTCAGCAGCGCCGCAAAATAGACGGTGCGGTCCTCGCGCATCACCGTGAAGGGGAAACCAACGGCCGAAGAGGCTTCGTCGGAAGCTCCTGAAACAGAGAGGACGCGTTTGCCGGACGAGTTTTCAGAAATGAGCCAATAAACGCGATCCGCGGAATACGGCGTATCGATGCCGGTTCCATAGAATTCGATGGCATCGGAAGCGGACGCCAGGCCCGCAGAGTGACCGACGAGGAGCAGCGGCTGTTCGATCCCTTCCGCATACAAATGCAACGAGCGTACATCGGTATACGGGCTGAGCCCGGCGGCGAACAACTGCGAGAACGAAACGTGATACCAGCCTTCCTGCTCGACGGAAATTTTCACGCCCGCATGATCCGCGGCGTTGAACAACGCTGTACCCGACGGAGCGGATGGGAAGGCGGGAGGCGGCGTCCACAACGGGCGAGATTGAATCCTCGCTAGCCGCACATTGGCGTGGAATTGCGATAGCGAAGGCGAAACAGCAAGAGCATTCGCAGTTTGCACCCCGACGACTGAGCGAACTTGTTCAGCGGACGCGGTCTCTGCATACACAGGCCCGTGCAGCGTGCGCGTGCCGTTGATGTCCACATCTTCGAGCCAATAGGCGGCATTGGGAGCGGGCTGCGCGTCGATTGCGGCATAACTCTTCGCGGCGTGCTGCGGTTTGGAGCCGCGCAGGATCAACGCCGAACCAGCAATCAGCGACGGATCGACGCGATGACGTCCCGCACCGTCTTCACGATAAATGTGGAACCCGAGATTCCGGGATTCTTCATGCGTGCGCCATACCAGCCGGACCGCTCCATCGGGCTGCGCGTAAGCGTTGAACGACGCGAGATCCACCGCGGTCGGCGACTGAATGGTCGAGGTAAACGAAGAAGTATTGTTCGACGCATTGGGATCCGTGGTGAAAGCGCTGACGGTTGCGGTATTCGTCGAAAGGGTGTTGGAGCTGAACACGGCCGCGTTCACGTTGATGGTAATTACAACCGTGCTGCCCACGCTCAAATTGCCGATGTTGCAGGAAACCGTGGTGGTGACCGCGGAATACGTGCAGGTGCCCGCCGTGGTTTGCGAAGAACTGTACGTAACCTGCGCGGGAATCGGATCCGTGACAACCACGCTCTGTGCTACCGCGGGTCCGCCATTCTTAACGATGAGGGTATACGAAAGGTTCGTGCCCTGATTCACCGGTTCGGGCGAGGCGGTCTTGATGATGCTTACGTCGGCTTGCGTCGGAGAGGCGACCAGCGTCGTATCTGTGGCAGTGTTGTTGGCCGCGTTTGGATCCGAAACGCTGCTCGCAATGTTCGCGGTGTTCGTGATGGTGGTCCCCGGGGGAGTAGCCAAATTCACTTTGACGACCAGCGGGAAATTCACGACCGCGCCGACCGCGAGCGTTTGCCCGTTGTTGAGCGTGCAAGTAAACGTACCCGTGCCTCCGACGGCAATCGGGTTGCACGTCCAACCGGCGGGAGGGGCGAACGCCGACGCCAGCGTGGTGTTTGCCGGAATCGTGTCCGTAAAGGTCACGGAAGGTGTCGTGGCACCAGCCGTTATCGCCAAAGGCCCGTTGTTGGTAATCGACTGCGTATAGGTGATGTTGTTGCCTTGCGTCACTGGGTCGGGCGCATCCGAACTGGTGACAGCCAGATCGGCCTGGTTGGTATTGGCGATGGTGATAGAGGCCGTAGACGAATTGTTCCCGGTATTCGGGTCGGGCGTGGTAGCCGTAATGTTCGCGGTGCTCATCAGGACCGTGCCGGTAGCAGCGGCCGGCGATTGCATCACCACGGGAAATGTTGCGGTGGCACCTACGGCCAGCGAGGTGGCCGTGCAGGTGATTGTTCCCGTCGCGCCAACGCCGGGAGTGGCGCAGACCCAACCGGCAGGCGGCGCCAAAGAGACGAACGTTGCGTTCGCGGTCCCGGTGATATCGCTGGCGGTAGCTTCCGTGAAGACCGCGCCAGCACTTACTGCGGGTCCAAGATTTTTCACCACGGCAGTCATGGTGAAGTTTGTGCTGGGCGGCACGGTAGGCGCGGACAGCGTATTCACAACGGACAGGTCGGCGCCCGTCGCGGTGCTCACCGTGGTGACAACTGTCGCCGTATTGTTCGCGAGATTGGGATCCGTGGTACCGGAAGTGATCGTGTCCACATCAACGATCTGCGTTCCCGAGGGCGTGCCATTTCCCACCGCCACGACAACGGTGAACGTGCCCGAGGCGCCGTTAGCCACCGATGGATCGTTGCAGGTAATTGTGCCCACGCCGCCCACCGCTGGAGTGGTACAAGTCCATCCCGGTGGAGGCGGGGTAATCGACTGGAAGCTGGTGTTCGCGGGAATATTTTCGCTGAACACCGCGTTCACCGCGTCGAACGGTCCATTGTTCGTTACCGTCTGCGTGTACGTGATGGTCCCGCCAGGAAGTACGATCGCTGGCAAACCGGAATTCGTGACCGCCAGGTCCGCTCCGGCGCAGTACGCGCCTGCTTGCGTGCCGGGAGTTTCCGTAATAGCAATTCCCGAAGCCGTGACGCCGTCTTGCCCCGCCGTTGCGCCGTACGGATCGTTCGCCAGCGTGGTCCAGCCGGGAATTCCTCCGTTTACGTTCGCTGACCCCGGCGCAAAGGATGAAAAGATGACGCCACCACCGCCGCCCGCTCCGGGACCGTGACGATTGCCCGGGAAAGTGCCCGGAGTAGTTTCCGGCCAGGTAACTCCTCCATCGCCTCCTGCGGCGCTTGCGGCCAGACCTCCCAGCGAACCGCTGTTCGCGTACACGAGGATCGAGCCGCCCGCCCCGCCGCCGCCTCCTCCGTCATTTTCCACTTGAAGAGCGTTCAGGCCGTTCGCGCTGATTGTGCCCGTGCCGGTGATAGACCCGGCATGGACGATGAAGATTCCGCCGCCCGCGGTTCCGCTGCTGTAGATTCCGGTGCAACCTGTAGGACAAGTTGTCGATGTGCTATTGCCGGTGTTCGTGGTGGGATCCCAGGTCGAGCCGTTGTTCGTGGTTCCCGCGCCACCGCCGCCGCCCATCACCACGGCGCTTGTAGACGCCGGAAACGCTACGCCGCCGAAGCCGCCAACCAAGCCGGCTGTGCTCCAGCCAAATCCGCCAATCCCGCCTGTGCCACCGTTGCCACCCGCACCGCCGCCGCTGTTCTGATCGTTCGCTGGCGGGTCCGCGTCGGTTGCACCGCCTCCGGCATTGGCCGGTGCGCCGCGCGCGTAACTGCCATTCGGAAGTCCTTCTAAATAGGATTGCGCGGTGCTCGTGGCCGTCGTCGCGGGCGTAATTGTCGAGAGCGCGGGCGCTACATAATGCGGCGTTCCCGCGATACCTTCTCCCTTCGAGCCGTTCGTGTTGTTGGTCGAGAGCGTGACGTCGTCGGTTCCTGCGCCAGTTCCTCCTGTAAGGATTCGACCGCCTGCCCCGCGGAAGCCTTGTCCATCCAGGCTTACCGTACCGCCCAGCGTGAGTTGCGAAGCCACGTCCAGCGCCAGCACTCCGCCAACCGCGCCGTTCCACGGAAGCGCCGCTAGCGTACTGCTCAACGAGGCGGAGCTGTATTGCGGGACCCGGATCACCTGGAACGTCTGGATTCCTTGTGTCGCGGAAGCCGCCACGCTCGCGTAGGTGTTCAACAACCCGCCATTCGCGCCCGTTCCGGAAATTGTCAGCGTATTCGTTCCGCTGCCCGTGGTTACCGCAGTGACCGTCACAAATTCAAATTGTCCGGAATTGCTCAGGTTGGTGGAACCGGAAGCAGGATCGCCGGGCACATTGTCGCCGTACGAATTCGTATTGGTGGAATTGATCTGCGCGCCTTGCATTTGCATGACGAGCAACAAATCGCCAACGGCAATCTGCGTGGCAGAACCCGAAGAAGGCGTCTTCACCGTGAGACTGGTCGTTCCCGCACCGGGCGAGCCTGATCCAGCGTAGTAAGTGTTTACAACTCCAGTGAGCGGTGCGCCCGGAGCGCCGTCTTTTCCAGGAGTGGCGCAGACCAACGGTTGCACTACCGTCATCACCGTGGAGGAATTATTCGCCGCTACGGGATCCGTACCGGTGGTGGACACCGAAGCTACGTTCGTCAAAGTTCCCGGCGATGCTGGCGCGGTTCCGCTGACGGTAATGATGATGGGAGCGCCCAGCGGGTAAGCGACTGTGCCCAAGTTGCAGGTGATCGTCCCGCCGGACGGCGCGCCGCAACTGCCCTGCGTCGTCGTTGCGGTGGCGCCCGCCAGTGTCGCGGGTAGCGTGTCCGTAACTACCACTCCAGTGCCCGCCGCCAAACCGCGATTCGTTATTTGAATCGTGTAGGAAAGCGCTGAAGAGATGAAGACGGGTGTGGGTGCCGCGGTCATCGACAGTGCCAGGTCGGAGTTGCCGGCAACTTCTACGACCGTCGATGTGCTGGTGGCGTTGTTCGAAGGATTCGGATCGGTGGATTGCGAAGTCACGTCGGCAAGATTCACGATGGTGGTTCCGGCAGCAGTACCGGCGGCGACAGTCACTACGAAAGTTAAGTTGGTGGTGGTTGCGCCACTGTTCAGGTTGGACCCATCGGTGCAAATTACCTGGCCCGTTCCGCCAACGGCGGGTTTCGTGCCGCACGTCCAGCCCGTCGGAGGAGTAACCGAGCTGAACGTCGTGTTCGGCGGTGTCTGTTGGTACACCACGGCGGTGACAGCCGCATTCGGGCCATTGTTCGTGACCGTTTCGGTGTAGGTGATCGTCGATCCGGTAGCGACGGCGGGTGCGGAAACCGTTTGCGTCATCGACAGGTCAGCGCCACTCACAGTGACAGAAGTAGAAGTCGTGTTGTTTCCTGGCGTGGGATCGGTGCCCGTCTCGCTGACGGTCGCGGTATTGGTAATCGTGGAGCCGCCCGGTGCGGATGGATTCACGGCCACCACGATCGAGAAATTTGCGGTGGTTGTGCCGGAACCCATAGCCGCGTTGGCCGTGCACGTGATTGTGCCGGTCCCGCCCACTGCAGGAGTGGTTCCGCAGGTCCAACCCGTAGGCGGGGTAGCGGAAACGAAGGTAGTGTTTGCCGGCGTACTTTGCGGTCAGAGTTGCGCCGCAGCAGGACGAGTGGTCCGTTGTTCGTCACTGTTTCGGTGTAGGTGATATTTGCCGCCGGTGCCTACAGGATTGGGTGCAGCGGATTGCGTCATCGAAAGATCGAGCGTCTGCACCGTCACTGTTGCGGACTGGCTCACCGGGCTCGTTATTGGCGCCATCAGCCGGATACGGTAGTCGTCGAACTAATATCACTGTGCCGCTGAGCATACCATTTGGAGCTGCTCCCGTAACAGCACGACAACGGTAAAAGTGGCTGGTACTTCCCGCTGCCCATATTCGTGGTGCGCGTTGGGTAATAGTGCAGGTATCCACCTCCGGCCGCGGGCGCTAGGCGTCCAAGTACCGCTGTGCCAGTGCCGCTGGTTCCGGCGCTGAAACAAAGGTCGTATTCGCTGGTGATACTCTGTGGTAACCACCGGTAAGGTGGCCGAGTACAGCGAGCCCGCTAGGGTTGGCAGAACCGTGAGTGTAGGTGATCTGTCCGCCTGGCGGCACTGTTGTCGGCGCGCCGGATGTACGGTGATCGCGAGATCGGCTGCGCATTCGCTGCAGGGGCGTTGAGAGACGACGCTGCCAGCAAGAACATGACGAATAGCGCAAACAGCGCGAAAACGTGAGACGCAGTTTCTTGAAGCGGCGTGCCGAACCGGGCTGAACGACGAGTAGCAAGGACCGCGAAGAATCGCGAAGCAGGGCCGAAGCTGCCAAGGGGCGTCGAGGTTTCGCCGGCACGTCCGGCGACGGGCAACTACTCTTCCCGAAGATTACGCGACAGGTCGGCTCGTCATTTTCCGGCCTGAATCTCGCTACGCGTGATCAGCTGCACCAGATTAGCTGTGTCAATTGCATCTCGACTCGATGCACTTTTAATTGTTCTTCGCTGCGCTGCCAGCACCACATCGCCGCGGCGCAACTGGGCCGCGCTGGCCGGAGCAACCACCACTTCGTCGCCATCTTGCAGATTCGGTTGCATGCTCTGGCCGTTCACGCGGAACTGCACAGCATTTCCACGGCGCAGCAACGCCGCGCAAAGCTCTTCGAACAGCCGGGAATCCCGGCGAATGTGGGTCTCAGACACGCGCATAGCGAACCGCCTCCACTGCGCTGGCTGTGGGAGTGAAGCGCAGGATGGAACAGGGCACGGAGCGAGTGAGCTGATCCAGAAAACCTAATGTGAATTGAATGCCACTTTGCAGATAGTGCGGAACAAACGCGCGCGCAAACAGTTCCGCCGCCGCATTCGAAGCCGATAGCGGCAAAAGTTCATTGGCGGGAGCCTGCTCCAGCAGGAAAATAGCCGAAAGCGGAGTCCGGCTCGGCGAAGCAACGCCGGCATCACCGTGCCACGGCGTGCCATACATCCAGAATTTACCCTCATGTTTGCGAAGGATGATGCGATCGTCGCTCAGCAGATTCACTCCGGGCTGACTCATCCACAAACGCGCGGTCGTGCTCTTTCCCGCGCCGGAATGCCCGAGGAACAAGTAGCCGCTTCCATCTTGATCGGCCAGGCCCAGTGCATGAACTTCCACTCCTTCGCCCAGCGCCAGGCGGTGCATCATCACCAGTTCGTCCAAGGGATATTCCAGCGGGTGAACAGGCGCGCCGGCAGGAAACGATGACCGGTTCAGAACCACATGGCCGCGTTCGAACGATGGATCGAACCACGCAGCTTTGTACGGCGCAGGGCCAATCGATGGACTCGCAAAATAAAATTTCGTGCCGGTTTCCGAGACAAACGCAGACCACAGCCCGCCCGACGAAAACGATGGCGTGCCGCTGGGCAGCGTCAACCGATCGGCCCAGGCAATGTCCAATTCGAAGTGACAGGCATGATTGGGAGTCTCAGCCAGTCGGAAGCGCTCGTGTTCCGGATCCAACGCGGCGCGCAAATCCTTCGCGCACCACATGCCAAAGGAGAATCCGCCAATGGAGACGGCCAGGCGTGCCGCCTCGGTTAGTTTGTTCGGAAGGTGAGCAGAAGCTTTTGCCATGGTCAGGATCCAAATGTGCTGCAGGGGCGTATGCCTCGGCATCCCGAGGAAACCGGGCCGGCGACGCCGGGAACCTTGCAGTGGCCGAGGACCGCCTCCTCTGGGCGCAGGCTTACCCGCACCACCTGAGGCGACTGGTAAGGCATCTTGGTATTGCTGTTCTCGGGTTTCGGTCTTTCTTTCATTCCGCTTTCGTTCCTATCTAGCCGGGATTGCTGAATACGTACCGCAAGACGAACAGCCTCCTGAAGAACATCCACCGCCGGAATCGAGCACGGGCAGCAAAGAGTTGGAGTGCGGCGACGGCAGAGGAAGAATGTTCGTCAGTGTTGCGGAATGCTGATTGATGCGCTCCGCAGATGCGCGTAGCGCAGTGTGATGCGTGCCTCCTTCACAGCAGGCACAATCGCCATGCGCAGGAACCTGAACGCCCAGGGCGAAGGCGCGCAGGTGCGCCACCTGGCACAGAAAATCCACGGGAGTTTCCGCATCACCGCTTTCCAGCTCGCCATTGGCGGCGCACATACTGCACAGGGTCCGGATGCGGCAATCGGTGCAAATCGTCTTGCGCACCACGTTGGTTTCGCGAATCTCTTTCAGAGGACCTTCCCAACCCTGCTGGAAATTGCCTGATCGAAGGTTGTAACCCTCACGGTGCGACAGTACGCAGATGGTCATGTTGCCGTTCGGATCAATGGCACAGCCGTTGTGGCCGCCGCCGCAGGTGTAGCGCTTCGTGGAGGACGGCGCGTTCTTCGCCAATTCCAGTTTCACGATCTTCAAATACTCGGTGCGCCGTACCGCATCCTGAAACTCCAGCGCAACCGCCTCCTCGGGCGACAACCGCACCGCCAGCGGACTTTGCGAGCAGTCCGTCCGCGGATTCACCAGAGGATCGAACTTGAACTCGACGCCTAGCTCCTGCTCGGCATAGCGCTTCATTTCGTAAACTTCGTGGACATTGATCGATGTGGGAACGGTTTTCAGCTTCAGCGGCAGCCCGCGTTCCATCAGCAAAGCAATTCCGCGCATGCAGCGGTCGAATGATCCGGGAATGCGTGTCAATTTCTCGTAGGTTTCCTTCGTCGCGCCGTACATGGTGATTTCAATGCTGAAAGGCGGGTACTTCACCAGATGATCGGCCACGCGCGGCGTAATCATGGTGCCGTTGGTGAAAAGCGTGATCAGGAAGCCACGCTTCTTGGCCTCCGTGTAAATATCCAGGAAATCCTTGCGCGCAAAAATTTCGCCACCAGTGTAGAGCAGCCACAGACAGCCGAGGTCGACTAGTTCGTCGAGCAGGCGAATGTGTTCTTCGTAGGTCAGCTCCTGCTTGCGCGCGTTTTCATCGCTCATGGGCAGGTTGTTGTAGCAGTGCTGGCACTCCAGCGGGCAGCGGTGGGTCATCTCAATCGAGATTTCGGCAGGCACACGACGCCCCTGGAAGCGTTCGTGAAGAAAGCTGGAGAAATCCCCGTATGTCGCTGTCTGAACCACGGAAACCTTTCGTTCTGCGTTGACTTAACCGGCCGACAGAACCAGCTTTTCCTCGAGCAGCGAATCCAGAAAACTGCTGATGTCTTGCTCTGCCTGGTCTGTCGTCACTTCAAATTCGTCACAAATCCTTTGCACCATCTCGCCGACGGTGTGTCCCTCGGACATAAAATCCCAGAGCACGGAGCCCACTGGGTTGAGCGTATAAAGAGAGTTGAGATCCCCTACCCCGCTGCGAATCGGCACGATGATGAGTTCACCCTCGATCCGGCGAGAAACGACCTCCTGGTTGCGAACAAAACGCGCATGGTTTGAACACATGAAGATTCGTACACCTCCGTCAGAGCCCCAGAATTTCGGGAGGAACCCCTGGGAGAAAGTTTGTAGTACTGTTACGGGGGTGTCATGAAGTGAAACAGGGGGTGTACCGTAACGGTATCCAGTTACGGTTTGGGCATACATCCTTCATCGCATGCCCGAAATGGTTGCAAACTGGGGGCTTACTGGCGTTACGCGCTAACCCTTGCTGGTTGGAACGTCACGTTCCTCAACAAGTACGGGGCCAAGAACCGGCCAAGACGGAACGGCGTCTCCCTTCGCCATAACTAGGTAGCTCGCCAGCCGGCTACGACTTGCTCGCTCTGGCCAGACGCACCGCATCCAGCAGTGTTTTCGCCATATCGATGATTTTAGCGGTCTCGTTTCGACGGACGGCTGCCAGATCCACCAGGTCCGCCCCAACACCAAGTGCAAACGCGCCCGCCGCCAGGTAGTCCGCAGCGTTGGTCACGTTAACTCCCCCGGTGGGGATCAGCCGTGTTTCCGGAAAAGGTGCCTTCAGCGCCTTAATGTGCTTGGGACCACCGGCGCTGCCGCACGGGAAGATCTTGATCAGCTTCGCGCCTGCTTCCAGCGCCGCCATGACTTCGGTGGGCGTGAGCGCTCCCGGTATGGCCAGCACCCCGCGCTGCGCGGCGGCTTGCAGCACCGGAACCGAAAGCCCCGGGCTGACCAGGAATTGCGCACCGGCATCCAGACAGATTGCGGCTTGCTTCGCGGTGGTCACGGTGCCCGCGCCAGTCAACACGCTGGTTCCATAGTGCCGCACCAATTCC
Organism: Candidatus Acidiferrales bacterium; assembly: GCA_963759275.1. GTDB lineage: Bacteria > Acidobacteriota > Terriglobia > Acidiferrales > UBA7541 > Acidiferrum. The sequence continues at coordinate 274,349 of CAVWYZ010000015.1, forward strand.
TCAATCATTTTCGGCGCATCCGGTACCGTCATGGTGATTTCGATGACCGGAATACCTCCGGCGCAGATGGCATCGACGGCCCGCCGAGCTTCATCAAGATTGGCAGCGCGCACTACGGGAACGATCCCGATCTCCTGGATCTTACTGATAGCGTTTTCGATGGTCACAACAGGGCTCCTGGATTGCCGAAACTGAAGAATATCTTGAATCTATTCTTGGGCGAATGAACCGGGATGTCACGAGGAACTTTGTGCGTGGCGCTCCAAGTTCCGCGAGGGATCGACGGCCAGCCACGCCATGGCGCCAAGGGCACTGAGCGTCGCTGCAAATAAGAACGGAAACGTCCAGCCCAGGTGCACGGCGATGACCGGCGTGAGTATGGCAGTAACACCGCCACCCAACTGCGCCCCCATGTTCATAAACCCAGAAGTCGATCCAGCCCGCGAACCCGCTATATCGGCGGTCACTGACCAATAACTGCTCTGCGCCAGATATAGAGCTCCTGCGCCAGCCGCGAGCACTACGCTTGCCAATTGGGCACTGGCGGCTCGCGACCCCAATACCAGCAGCACGGCCGTAAGAAACAAGGCGAACGCCGCAATTCCGCACCGGCCCACCCGCTTGCCGTATATCTTGGTGAGCTTGTCGTTGATGATGCCGCCAAGCAGGCTGCAGGCCACCATCGCCAAGGGAGGCAGCGTACTATAGAACGCGCTGGATTTCAGGTCGAGGCCGCGCACCTTAAAGAGGTAACGATGGAACCAGCTGAAGAAAATCCACGCCACATAGCCGAAGCAAAAATAACTTAGCGTCACCAGCCAAACTTCTTTGCTTCGTAGTATGACGCTCCAAGGAAGCGTTTCCTTGCCGGCACCGGATTCTGTGGTGCGGCCTGCTTCGATGTGCGCCAATTCCGCAGGGGACACGCGCTGGTGTTGCTCGGGCGTATCGCGCGCCGTCCAATACCACACAAGTCCCACGAGCACGCCAATCACGGCGCTCAGCCAAAACGACCAGCGCCAACCGTAATGCACCATGATGTACGTGACAATCGCCGGTGCGGAACCTGCGCCCGCACCCACCCCGGCAAAGATCAGTCCATTCGCAAATCCGCGTTCCTGCGTCGGAATCCAGCGCGATACAAATTGATTCGATGCTGGAAAAATGATGGCTTCGCCCGCCCCCAACAGAAATCGCACCGACACAAAGAAAAAGACCGCTCCGGTCAGCGCGGGAGAGACTGCTGCCGTAAGTGCCGTAAAGATTCCCCACCACACCACGCCAGCGGTTAACACCAGGCGCGGGCCCAGTCGATCAGCTAGCCAGCCGCCGAACGTCTGGAACAGCGCATAGCCCCACAAGAACGCACTGAACACCCAGCCTAATTGCACATCGGTGAGGTGATAGTCCGAAGCAATCGCGCTGGCCGCAACGGAAATGTTCACGCGGTCCAGAAAAGAAACCGCGCTCAGAACAAATAGCCAGAAAACCAGAAACCAGCGCACATTGCTGCGGGTTTGCTCAGCCATGGACGCTCCGCCGGGCGGAATTCGTAGGGGCGGAACTCATGCGGAATGTGCTTTCAGAACGGCATAGAGCTTGTCTGCGATAATCGCGTCTTCGCCGGGCTGCAGCATGAAGGAATTCATCGATAGCGCTCCTTCGCGCTCGCCCGTCGTCAGCACAATCGACGGACTGCCCTTGCGCAACGTAGCGTTGACGTCGTTTGGCGAAATCTTGATGCGTTGCGGATCCCACTTAATCTCCATGTGAGGAACGTGGTTGGCCATATCCGGCACGAAGTAGGAAGTAGTCACAGTGGGCAGCGTCTTGACCTTCGCGGAAATCAGTTCCAGGCGTTTTTGCCACTCTTTGGTTTCCGCTTCGTGATCCTCTTTCAAGTACAGTTCCAAAGCTTTCACCATCCCGACGATTTCTTCTTTGCCCACCTTCTGACTACGGCCGATGGTGTCTTCATGCGGGCTGTTATTCAGCAGCGCATACGCCACCAAATCCTGCCGGCCCAGCAAAAGCCCGGCGCATTGCGGACCGCGCATGGCTTTTCCGCCGCTAAACGCGATCAGGTCATATCCCATGTTCGCGTAGTCCCACAGGTGCGAAACCGGAGGCGTGTCGGCGGCGGCGTCGATGAACGCAGGTATTTTATGTTCCTTGGCAAACTTGATCCATTCGTCCACCTTGATTTGCCCGTCGGCGTTCGCGAAATTCGAGAAGTGCATCATCGCCGTGTTGGGAGTGACGGCTTTCTGCAACTCTTCACGCGTTTCGATCACGACAAGTTTTACGCCGGTGTTGCGCAGTTGGTGATCGAACGGATTACGGTGCGTCTTCTGAATGATGACTTCGGATTTCATCCCGGTGAGATCGGGGATTTGCTGAATGAACTTCGGATTATCGCCGGTCAGAATTCCCGCCAGGCCCGCTTCCATAGCTGCGGCAGCTCCGGAGGTTACGATCGCGGAATAGCCGGAAGGAAGCTTCAGCATTTCCGCAATGCGTTTGCCCGCAGCCACTTCGAGATCCGGAATGCTGACGAAGTGTTTTGAGGCGAGCGCCATGACGGCCTCGACTTCTGGGCGGATCAATGACCCGCCGAGAACCGTCATGGTGCCCTGCCCATTGATTACGGTGGTGACGCCCAGTTCTTCGTAGACATTTCCCGTGGAACCGAAGCCGCTGATCTTGGCTTCAGATGGCGCAGAAGGAGAGGAGAGCAACTTCCGGGGATTCGACATCGCCGCGGTAAGAGCCCCGAGGCTGCCCATAAACGAACGGCGCGTCCATTTCAGATTGAGTCCCATGATTGTTCTCCCTTTCCTCTGGTTGACTTACTTCTTCACGACGGCGGCGATGCAGTTGATTTCGACGAGCGATTTCCCTGGAAGCGACGCAATCGCCACGCAGGTCCTCGATGGGCCGCCGTTCGGAAAATATGTTTTGAAGACCGCGTTCATGGGGTCGTAGAAGTCGATGTCCGCAAGATACACGTTGAGTTGCAGAATGCTGTCCATGGTCCCGCCACCCTGCTCCACCAGCGTCTTGACGTTATCCATCACCTTTTTGGTATGCAGAGTAATATCGAGCGGAAAGTCGCTGGAATCGTGCGAATGCGCGCCCTGTCCGGAAATATAAATGGTGCCGTTGTGAATGACGAGAGGCGTGATGAAGCCATTGCCCGCCGTTTTTCCCTCGTAATCTAATTTCTGCACGCCGCTGGGTGCCTGCGCTGCGGCGGGCGCGGTGTTGGAAAGCAAACTGACGGCTCCCACGCCGGTAAAAAGCGAGGCGAGGCGAGCGGCAAAGCTCCTGCGAGAACTGAGATTCGAAAGCATGAACATTCTCCTTTACTTGGATTAGACGAAACTTTGTTCTTCACTGCAAAGCAAAACTGAAAATATCGCTGCCCGAAGCGATCGCCACATATTGCACGCCACGGACCGCATAGGACATCGGCGACGCATGAAAATTCTGGCCGGTTTGAAAATGCCAGAGCGGCGCGCCAGAACGCGCATCGACGGCTTCGAAGGACTGCGCGTCGTCGCCGAAAAAAACCAGTCCACCTTTCGTCGTCATGGTTCCCGCGGGCGAATGGCCGGGGCCAATCTGCGCATATCGCCAGGTAGGCTTGTCCGATTGCAGTCCGAAGGCCAGTAGAAAGCGCTGGTGATCGTCGCCAGGACTGCGCTTCACGCCGGTGCCATAATACTCTTTCCCTTCTTCGAATTTTTCCTCTTCCTTGAAATATAGATTGCAGTTTTCCGAAGCAAGAAAGTAGAAAAGGCGCGTTTCGGGATTGAACGATGGCGAGTACCAGTTGGTGGCGCCGGTGAATCCGGGGCATACACGCGTTCCTTCTGCGGAAGGAATTGCCTCTGTACGAATGGGACGGCCCTGCTTATCGATTCCCTTTGCCCAATTCAATTTTTCGACAAACGGAACGGCGGAAAGAAATTTTCCATCCGTGCGATCGAGAACATAGAAGAAGCCGTTGCGGTTGGCTTCGGCCAAAAGTTTACGCGCCTGGCCCGAGTACACCGTATCGATCAGCACGGGCGTTTCGGTTGCATCGTAATCGTACAGATCGTGCGGCGTGAACTGGAAATACCATTTCAATTTCCCGTTGTCAGGATCCAGCGCCAGCACGGAATCCGTGTACAGATCGTCGCCCGGCCGGGGACCTCCGTCGAAATCGGGACAAGGATTACTCGTGCCCCAGTAAATCGTATTGAGTTCCGGATCAAACGTACCCGGCATCCAGGTGGTGCCGCAGCCTCGCAGATACGAATCGCCCGGCCAACTCGCGGAACCGGGCTCGCCAGGTGCGGGAATGGTCCAGAAGCGCCAGGCCTGCTTTCCGGTCTCGGCGTCGTATGCCGCCACAAATCCGCGTACCCCATCATCGCCACCCGACGTGCCCACCAGCACTTTGTCTTTCACAACGAGCGGCGCGCTTGTGGCTCCGTAATTTTTGTTTTCGTCGGTGTACGCCACGTCCCACAACAAGTGACCGGAGCGCGCGTCGAGGCACAACAAGTGAGCGTTGTCGGTTTCCATATACAAACGCGAACGCCAAATCCCCACGCCGCGATTGTGGTGCTGCGAGGCGTCGTCGATCAGACCTTCCGTAACCGGCCGCGAATAATGCCAGACCAGACGCCCGGTTTGTCCGTCTAGCGCAAATGCGTCGTTCGCGGAGGTAACGAAAACCATGCCGTCCACCGCCACCGGCGTGACTTCCAGGCTGTCTGAATTCGGCACGTGGAACACCCACTGCGTGCGTAGTTGGCCCACATTTCCGGTGTTGATCTGATCGAGGCTGCTGTAGCGCCTTCCGGTGTAGTCTCCGTTGTAAGACAGCCAGTTTTCCCGGCACTTTGCGCTAGCAGTTGCTCGGGCGAAACATCGATTTTTGCCGAGTACGAGGACTTCGCGCTTTCCTGCGCCATAAGTGCGCAAATCATGCTTGCCGACACTATCGCCAAGCGCACAAATTGTGCTGCAACTTTCATCGGATTAGAAAATTCCGTCTCCCGAAACAATAATCCTCGAAATAAACTCCGTTTGCGGTCGCGCTAACTCACAGCCGTCCAAATTTCTTCACTGCCTCTTGAATCGATTTGAGCTGCTCGATGTACGGGTACATCGAGTGTTCCTTGAAGTCCATGTCCTCGGCCAAGGCCAATACTTTGGCCGCATCCGCCCGCGGCACCACTACCACGCCATCCTGATCCGCAGCGATAATGTCTCCCGCCTTTACGGGTACGCCATCGCAGACCACGGGAATATTCGACCCGCCGAAGCGGTAGTGGTGAACGGAGGTGGAAGGAACAATGCCCAGCGCGTAAACCGGGAAGCCAATCTTCGTCAATTGCGGAACGTCGCGCACGCCGCCGTCGATCACCGCACCGGCATAGTCTCGTGAATGCATCGCCGTGCCCATCAATCCACCCATTCCGGCGATGTCGATGCCGTCTTCCACCACCATCACGTAAACAGAATCTTTTGCGCCCTCATCAATCGCCGCCAGCATCCCGCTGAGTGCTTTCGGGTCATCATTGGCTTCCTTCTTTAGCAGCACCGTAACCGCGAACCCGGCAAATTTTGTAGGGAAAATCGGTCTCATTCGGTGGGTCATGTACATCTTGTGCCCGGTCAACTGCTCCAGTGCGTCGGACACCGACGCCACTTCCGTGTGCCGGTAACCTTCCAGCAGGGCAGCGGGATTGTCCGTCGCGGGAGCTTGCGCCCGCGCGCGCGCGAAAGGATGCGTAGCGATCACCAATAGACTCGTGACCAGCAAAGCGAATATGAACAGACCTTTTTGAACCGTCGTGCGCGTGGCCATTCCAAAGAATTTGTACATCGATCCTCCTAAGTACACTTGAACAGGACTTTACCACCTCGGACGGCATTCAGAGAAACACTCTTTGAATCGATTTAACATGGCACAAACGTTGAGCGAATCCTCAGAAAGTCGTTGACACTGATTCCGCGATAAGCTATTTCAACATTTTAAGCAGCGCAGAGGTCGCCCACAAACAGGTGGAGCGTTCTGGAACCGATGCGCGTGTCTGGACAAAATGGATCTTTTGTGGCCCAGTATCTGACATGACTCGCGACCTCTTTTGTAGATATATCTGGCAATCTTTGCCGGTGCTGGTGTTCGTTAGCCTCACCGGTTGGTTCGGCACCGCTGGCGCACCGGCTCAGATGGCCCCACAATCAACCGAGGAAGGCCATCATCTTTTCGAGTCCTCCTGCGCGGGTTGTCACGGGTTAGACGGCCGCGGAGGAGAGCGCGGACCGGATATCTCCACGCGTCCGCAGGTGGTGCAACTCTCCGACCGCGAACTGCTCGACATTTTGCGGGGAGGCCGTCCCACCGCCGGCATGCCTCCCTTCGAATTCCTGGGCAATGCAAAGCTTAATGGACTCCTGGCATACCTGCGCTCGCTTCAAGGCAAGGGTTCCGCGGCGTCGCTGCCTGGAGATCCGCAAGCGGGCAAGACGCTGTTCTTCGGCAAAGCTCGCTGTTCCGAATGCCATATGGTTCAAGGAACCGGCGGCTTTCTTGGCCGTGATCTTTCGTTGTACGGTGCCGCACTTTCCCCTAAGGACATCCACACCGATATCGTGCAGTCCGGCAACAATCCGACGAAAGCAAATAAAACTGCGATCATCACCATGCGCGATTCCCAGAAATTCACGGGTGTGATTCGCAACGAAGACAATTTTTCCATCCAACTGCAATCCTTCGATGGCACGTTCCATTTTCTGACTCGCGCGGATGTGGCTCATCTCGACTTTCTGCCCGAGCCCATCATGCCGGCGAATTATGACAAGACGCTTACTCCTGCCGAGCTCAATGACTTGGTGAGTTATCTTGCAACCGTTTCCAAGATCGACCGCAACAAGAAAAACTCCAACGAGGAAGAGGACAATTGAATCTCCGCCGACTCCAACTGACTGGAATTTTGTGTGTTCTGACCGCTCTCGTGATTGCCGCATTGTTTCTTCCCGCGGTTCGTGCGGATAGACCCGCGCGTCAATTCGCCTTGCGTGCCGAATCTCCCCAATTCTGGAAGCTGTTCTCGCACGACGCCAAGCTCGAAACGCTTGCCACGGGTTTCGGCTTTACCGAGGGCCCGGTGTGGGACCCGACAGGCTTCGTCTACGTCAGCGACGAGGAAATCAATAAGATTTTTCGTGTCTATCCCGATGGTCACAAGGAAGAGCTGATCTCGCTGGGCGACCCCGACGGAAACACCTACGACCGGAATCAAAAACTTATCGATTGTGCCAGCGTGCTCCGCGCCATAATCCGCATCGAGCCGGACGGAAAATACCAAATCCTTGCGGACCACTTTGAAGGCCAGCGTTTGAACAGCCCCAATGACGTCGTGACTGGCCCCGACGGCGCGATTTACTTTACGGATCCAACCATGGATCTGCCTTCCGGCGAAAAACAAGAAATCCCGTTTCAAGGCGTATACCGCCTCGATGCGAAAGGCGAAGTTCGGCTTCTCACCAAGGATTTAACTCAGCCGAACGGGCTGGCGTTTTCTCCCGATGGAAAGAAGTTCTACGTGGACGATAGCGAGCAACGAAATATACGTGTTTACGATTTCCACCCCGATGGATCGCTGAGCGACGGCCGCATTTTCGGTTCGGAAGCCGGGCCGGCCAAGGGCGGCGTGCCCGACGGAATGAAGTTGGATCGTGACGGCAATATATATGTTACGGGCCCTGAGGGCATTTGGGTCTGGGACCCCGAAGGCCATCACTTGGGGACCATTGTTATGCCGGAGCAGCCCGCGAATCTGGCTTGGGGCGATGCGGATTACGGCACCTTGTACATCACCGCAACGAAATCCGTTTATAAGCTGCGCACAAACGCGCGCGGATTCGTTCCATACCTCTCACAAGGAAAATAACTAGGCAAGACAGTGCCCGCTGTCTGTTCCGCGCGGCCAAGTCTCCGATGACGCGAACGTGGTTCTACGCCCTTTACCCTATGGCCTCCTATTTCGCGCGCGCATAGCGTGAAACTAGGCGAAATCACACGCCGGGTCTCGAATGAGTGGGTCTCTGGATTGCGCTGAGCGCTAGCGGATGCAACTGAGAAGAGACAAGCCACCCCGAGGAGGGCCAACCATGGACGCGAACAATCGAGAATCCGCCGCAGACGTTTCCGAGACTTCATCCAGTTCCGCCGGAACCGCAGCACGTATGAAACGGACCTTGGAGGACAAAGCCCTCGAGGCCAAGGAAGCCGTAAACGAGTTCGGCCGCAAGGCCACCGACAAGCTGGAAGATTCTCGCCAGTCCACCGCGCGAGCGCTCGATAAAACCGCTACCTCGCTGCACTCCGGCGCGGACCAATTCTCTGTCATCGGCCATGCTGCCGCCGACCGCCTTCGCGATACCGCCGATTACGTGCGCGAGACTGATCTGCAAGGGATCCTCGAGGACCTTCAGAACATGGTCAAGCGTTACCCTGCACAATCACTGGCGGCCGCAGCCATCCTGGGCTTTTTGGTCGCTCGCGGTTTGAGTCGTCCCGAACACTAAACGATTGAGGAGTGACCATGGCTTCGCAGGCCCAACGATCCGTCTCCGATGTTTTGCAAGACATCGTCAGTAATCTTCAACAGATCATTCGTTCGGAATTTCGTTTGGCGAAAGTCGAGGTCAGCGAAAAAGCCAGTCGCGCCGCGCAGCCAGCCGCAACACTGGGGACAGGCGCGGTTCTGGCGTTCTACGGGTTCGGGTTTCTGTTGCTTGCCGCGGTTTACGGCCTCTCTCTCGTGTTGGCGCCCTGGCTCGCGGCGCTCGTAGTGGGGGGCGCGCTTGTGGTTCTCGCCGCCATCTTTCTTATCGCGGGGCGAAACGGCTTGAAGGAAATCGATCCCGTTCCCGAGAAAACGGTTCAGACGGTTAAGGAGAATGTGCAATGGGCGAAAGAACAGATCAAATAGAGCACCAGATTAACCGGACGCGCGGCGAGTTGAACGAAAACTTCAGTGAACTGGAACAGAAAGTGAAAAGTGCCTTTGATTGGCGTACGCAATTTGAAGAGCGGCCGATGACGCTTCTCGCGATGGCCTTTGGGGGTGGCCTGTTGGCTTCCGCGATTTTGCCGTCTCGTAGCTCTCGCCGCAAACGTCACCGCGAAGAACGCCCGGAGGTCTCCCATCGTGCAAATTCGCGCGCCGACCTTGAGAAACCCGCGCCGGCTACAAATGGCAACGCCAAGCCAACTTTCACCTCGTTCGACGCTTTCAAAGGTGCTTTAGTGACGGTAGCCGCGCGGCGACTGGGCGGCGTAATCGGAGATTTCCTGTCCGGATATCGCGAAGAACTTCATAGGGGTCGTCAATACCGGACGACATCAGATTTAAAAGCGTAGCGATATTATCGCCACGAGCGACATCTTCAATTTAACGGCTCTCGCTATTTATCGCCCCTATTAGCGTTTCCAAGCCCAGGGATACCCGGCGTAGGCAGGGTTGGTGTCCGCAAAATTGACCTGGCTGTCGGGCCATACCCAGTGGGAAATGTCCAGTAAGACGAATGCGCCGCACTCGATCACCAACGCAGCCACGATGGAGGCAACACCGCGTACCCAAGAAACGCCTGAAAGATTCGGTACGTGGCGCCATGAAGCTCTGCCCCGCACCGATGCTAAATCGCGCAGCGTAACGTTGTGTCACGCTCTTTTCCGCGCCGTGTCAAATACATGTCTCGGCAGCGGTGGCCCGGAGCCCAAACGCGAGCAAGTAAGAGCGGAACAGGTCTACCTTCGGCTACAAGGCGACCGTCACCATGCGTACAACCCGGATGAATACTTTGTGGGCCGCCGAGCAGCGCTTTACCAGCTTGCAAGACGGGAGGCGCGCGTCATCTTCGCGCTTCCCATTCACCCCCGGCTCTCTGGCAAAAATTCTGGTGGGCCCGCCAGGATTTGAACCTGGGACCAACGGATTA
>CAVWYZ010000016.1:0-297723 GCA_963759275.1 Candidatus Acidiferrales bacterium
GACTATTTGTTGAAATAATTCCTTGAACACTCAGCGGGAGATTTCTGTATTCTTCCCGGATGACGGGCAAACCGGAAGTTATTCCGAGTCAGAAGTCCCGTTGGGGACGTTTTGCAGACGGCCGATTTCTTTCTCACCCAGTCACTGTTTCTTCCCCGTACATTAATTCTTTAGCTTGCGGCCGCATTTTATGGATTGTGCTACCCAGTAATTCCTTCCACGATGCATTAAGTATCTCTAGTTCTGAATCGACCATCGTGCTTAACAAATCCGCTCGAATTAAAGGAGAACTATACCTATGGTGAGATCGAAATTCGTACTGGCCGCAATTTGTGCAACGGCTTTGATTGGCGGCAGCATCGCTGTCGCACAGAAGCCGGCAGACAACGTAAGTAGCCAGAAGCACCCGAATCTAGCCGCGGCTCAGCGCCTTTCCCAGCAGGCGTGGGAAAAGATTTCCTCTGCTCAACAAGCCAATGAATGGGATATGCAGGGACATGCCGCCAAGGCGAAGGACCTTCTCGACCAGGTGAACAAAGAATTAAAGCTTGCCGCAGAAACGGCGAACAAGAACCACAAGTAAAAAGTCCCAAGAGTCAGAATGTCTGCCCGTTCCGCTTAACCGGAACGGGCATTTTTGCTCGACACCGAAGTGGGCGACACGATGGTCTCGGCGGTGTCAGCACGACCGACCGAGAAATCCTCGAAGCCTTCATTCTCTATGAAAGCGTAACAACAATGTCATCGCTGCGTACGCTTGAGTTCGTGCTCATGTCCGACGATTACTCAACCTTTACCGCGGTCTCAGCAGGAGTCAAGAAATTCGGAGCCGCGCTTACGTTTGTTCCCGACTCCGAGTCCGCACGCAATTGCGTGGCCCGCCGCAAGATCGACGCTGTGTTCGTCGATCACGAAGTCCCGGGCGCACTGCAGTTCATCGACTCCATTCGCAAGGGAACGTCGAATAGCAAAGTCGTTATTTTCGCCTGTGTCGCAGATTCCAGTGTGTCCCCTGCAGTGGTGAGTGCGGGTGCCAACGTCGTGATAAAAAAACCGATCACTGCAGACGGCGTGACCCTGCACATCACTCTCGCCAAAGAACTGATGATGTCGGAACAGCGCCGCTATTTTCGTCACCCTGTCAATCTACATGTTCTGCTGAAAGACGATGACTCTCAACAGCACGCTAAGATCACCGACCTGAGCTACGGAGGTATGGCTGTTCGTACCGCTCGGCCATTGAAACATTCTTCGTTGGTGGAGTTCGCATTCGATTTGTCGTTTGGAACAAACCTGACTGGCAAGGGCCAAGTTGCCTGGACCAATACCGAAGGCATGGCCGGAATCATTATCCGTCTCTTCCACGGTACCGCGCAGACTCAGCTTAGAGCCTGGCTCGACGCTCGCGAGCAAATCGAGCGCAATAATATCCCGACGGGCGCTTAAGGTAGGCATTGGCCTCTTGGTGCCTGGTAAGCACGGGAATCTCTAACGAGGTCGGCCGTTGCAAGAGCTTTTTTCTGGGGTGTTGGCCTCCTCGGGGCACACCCGTTGCATATCTGCTGAAGAGCATCGATCGTTGGCATTCGTGTGTTCACCCTTGACGCTCAGATCTGTGTCGCTTTCATCGTTGCGGTGCTGTCCACCAAGCATCTCTTCGGTCATTGCGGACCATGATGACTTCTGCGAACTCCCTTCCTGCGAAGGGAGGCGGGTAACCTATTCAACCGGACGGTGACGATTCGCACCATTCCCGACTTCAGGCATCCCCGCACAGGCGGCACCGCTTTGCTTCTGTCCACGACGACAGAACTCTTGGTAATCGATCTGATCGCGCAGCATGATCCACAGCCGGATTCCCAGCTTGCGGGCCACGGCCACGCGTGCTTTTCCCAGCCCCTTTTGCACCAGTTTGCGCCGATAGAAACGCCGCAACTCCGGATCGCGGCGTGCCGCGTGAGCGCCCGCCTCATTCCACAGAAAGCGCAACAACGGATTACCTTGTTTGCTGATTCTGCCGAGCCGCCGCCGTCTCCCGCTGGAACGTTCCTCCGGAATCAGCCCCACGTAGCTGGCCAACGACTTACCATCGTCGAACCGCTGCGCATCCCCCAAGAACACATCCGTGGCCAGCGCCGTGACCGGTCCCACTCCGGGATGGGTCATCAGCAACTGGGCTCCCGAGCGATGCTCCACTTGTTCGGCAACTTGCACCGTCAGCTTCTCGATTTCCTCTTCCATATGGCCATACATCGCCTGCAAGGCGCTCCGTCGTAAAGAGGCGTGCGGCGGCAAGGGCAAGAACGCGATCGTCGCTTGCCCGTCATAACTCCACAAGCCAGGACCGCGCCGCAATCCATTCGCGAGCGCGATGGCCTGCAGCGCATTCTGTACCTGCGTGCGTAGACGCACCCATTGATGACGGTGCAGCAACAACGCGCGCAGATCCAGTAGTTCCTTGCTGGGCATCCAAATGGCCGGGAAACGCTTCTCTACCAGCAGTTTTAGAATCAACTCGGCGTCGCGCCGGTCATGTTTCTGCTTGCGGGGTTCGCCGCACGAATCTTAGCGGCGTCTCCCACCCGGCATTCGATTCCCAACTGCGCCAGCAGATCCAAAAACCACTGCATGGGTCCAATGGCTTCGATGCCCACCAGCACCGGGCGCGGAAGTTCGGAATAAAACTCCCGCACCTGGTTGCCTTCGTGCATCAGCGTGCGATTCACCACTTCTCCGGTCTCTGTATCGAGCATCGCCAAAGTCTGCTGGCGAGCGTGCAAATCACATCCTATAATTCGCATCCGGCCTCCTTCGTTCCGAGCGCTGTAGGGTGAACACCGAACAGTCTACTCGGCTCGTCGTGAGGCCCACCTCGTTATGACATCAACCGTAACTGTGGGTACTAAAACCAACTTGTCCGGGAAGCGCGTTTCCCAGGACTTGGTCCGCAATCTGTTCATGTTTGTTGACTTGTCTCCGGCTGCAACTTAGTATGTGCCCCTACTAGCAAGCTTTTCAGCGTGGTTGTAGGGAGGCGCCCATGAAGCTTGTCAGAGCCTTGCTCCCAACTTTCCTATTCGCTTTCGGGGCTTACGCACAGACACCTAGCGCCCCCGTCGTCATCAAAGATGAGTGTCGCATGGTACTGCACCTCGAGTTCTCTCCCAATGGCGGCGAGCTTGCGCGCCTCTGCTTCGGATATGAAGTGGTCTTGCTTGATACCACCAGTTACCGCAGAGCGCGTACGTTCCTTTCCGAGACGGAGCATACCCCGAAGTTGCGGGTTTTTGCGTACAGCCCGGACGGGACCTTTATCGCAACGGTCATGGGGGACAGCGCGGAAGTCTGGAACGCAGCGGACCCAGGTAAGCCGATACCCAAGGAAAAATCAATTTCGGATATGTATGTACTCTACGCGTTGGACACTCCGCTCAAGGTTTTCGAGGTACACCATCGCTCGGGAGATGCCAAAATGTTACTGAACGTGTCGACGCTCCGGTTCTCTCCTGACGGTAAGCTTCTCATCACAGCGCATGGGAACGGTCACATGAAGGTCTGGAACACGAGTTCCTGGACCATCGAAAGAGAACTCATCGCCTTTCCGGATCTAGGATTGGGCGGAGGCGGAATACAGTTCTCCCCCGACGGCAATCTTCTGATCACCATGCACGCGGATGGTCATGTAAAGGTCTGGAATACGAGTTCCTGGACCGTGGAAGGAGAACTCATCGTGGCCGACAGCCATTTGCTGGGAGCCACATTTGCGCCCGATAGCAAAACCATCATAATCGGAGACAAAAACGGCGTTCTGCACGACTGGAGTTTGGCGACAAAAGCAGAGATCCGGACTTTGCGCTCATTCGAGGGCGTTGACAGCGTTTTTAATGTTTCGTTCTCGCCTGACGGCAAGACGATGGTCGCGTCCTATGAGCCAAAGCAAAACCAACGCACGGTGATGATCTGGAACACAACGGATTGGACCGCAGAGGCCGAAAGCGGGTATAACTGCGCCGCGTTTTCCAAGGATGGCAAGTTGCTGGCGCTCGGTGGGCGTAGTGACATTAAACTCATCGATCCGGATTCGCGGGAGCAGATTCGCGACATCGAGTTGCCCGAAATGACGCGGGGCGAGGTCGGACTCAGTGACAAGGACGCCCCGGACGCGAAGGAGAAAATCCCGTGCTTCGTCAGTACTCTCGCATTTTCTCCTGATGGCGATACGCTTGCCGCCGGGTGCTTGGAGGGAACCGTCCGCTTACTAAAGGTGGCTCCGTAGAAGTTGAGAGCAGCCGAAGACCGGGAAGAATGTCCAACCGGCCGTTCTGATTCACCGAGTCAAACCTGATTATCCGGATGCGTGGAAGAGAGAGGGGATCCAGGGCACGGTACATCTGCACGCGATTATAACGAAGGACGGAAGCGTGCAGAATATAACGGTGATCGATGGGGATGCGCGGCTGGCGAAGTCGGCGGAGAAGGCAGTGAAGAAGTGGCGGTATAAACCGACGATGGTAAATGAAGAACCCGTTGATGTGGAGACAACGCTTGCCATAACATTCGCGCTTAATGCGGTGCAGTGATGACTAGCCGGTTCTCCACTTCAGGTTGAACCAGCACAAATTGAGACAGAGTTGATCTTGAAGTGTTCAAACTCCCGATTACCGGTAAAGTTCGTACCAAAACCCACTTCTCCGATAACCCCCCTCAATCGGGACCTAGCAGGCTGCTGAAAAACTCAGAAATTTTGTAGCGGGGCGTTGCGCGGTGCGTCTCATTGAGTATGCGAGGAACCGATCAGCAGCAGGGATATGTTTTTAGCTACATTTCGCCGGAGCAGCGGGTGCGGAAGGATCATCCGCTGCGGCCGATCCGCACGATGGTAGACCAGGTACTCAAGGAACTCTCGCCGGAGTTCCACAAGATGTATTCCAAAGTGGGGCGTCCGTCGATTCCGCCGGAGCAGTTGCTACGCGCTCTGCTGCTGCAGATGCTGTACTCGGTGCGCAGCGAGCGGCTGCTGGTGGAAGAGATCGACTACAACATATTGTTCCGCTGGTTCGTGGGGCTGAACTTGGACGATGCGGTGTGGGATGCCACGGTGTTCACGAAGAACCGTGACCGTTTGCTGGAGGCCGAAGTAGCCAGGGACTTTCTGGCGCTGGTGGTGAAGCAAGCCCGAGGGCAGGGATGGGCCTCGGACGAACACTTCACGGTAGACGGGAGTTTGCTGGAAGCCTGGGCCAGCGTGAAGAGTTTTCAGCCCAAGAACAAGAAGAGTTGGCCTCCGCCGGATGATCCCGGAAATCCCACGGTGAATTATCGCGGCGAGAAGCGCTCGAACGAAACGCACGAGTCGAAAAGTGATCCAGAAGCACAACTGGCACGCAAAGGGCCGGGCAAGGAGGCCAAGTTGAGCTACAGCGGGAATCTGCTGGTGGAGAATCGCAACGGTTTGATTGTGTCGAGCCGGGTGTGGGAAGCCACAGGCACGGCGGAGCGCTATGCGGCACTGGAAATGCTGCAGGACATTCCGGGAAGCCAGCGCGTGACGGTGGGTGGGGACAAGGGTTTTGACACGGCGGATTTCGTGCGCGAGTGCCGGAACCTTTGGGTGACACCGCACGTAGCGCAAAACCTTGGACGAAGAGGCGGCAGCGCTATCGATAGTCGCACGGCGCGGCACGCGGGCTATGCGACCAGTCAGAAGAAGAGGAAGCGCATCGAAGAATGTTTTGGCTGGTTGAAGACCATTGCATTGTTGCGCAAAGTGCGGCATCGCGGGACGCTGAAGGTCGATTGGATCTTTACGTTCGCGTGCGCGGCTTACAATCTGGTGCGCATGCGCAACCTGATGCGCAGCACAGTTCCGGCGTAGTCCGTGCGGGCCGTGGTGTCTCTGAACGGCGTTCAAACGCCTCTTTCGGGCGCCCGGTAGAACAAAGAATCACCTCTCAGGTGCTCGAAAACTCCGGGCTAGCTCAAATCAACTTAGAAATTGCTCGCTCAGCACGATTTTTCAGCGGCCTGCTAGGTGATGTGAGACCTTGCTCCGTGTTTTAGCACTCGACTAGACTTCCGTAATCAGCAGCCAGTTATCAATCGCGCTACTCATCGCCATTTATTCCTAGCGCCGACAAACTGCCCTGCTCTTGCCTGTCGGGGTTTTCTCTATGATTCGTATTCGTGCACTTCTGCTGCTCCCGGTTTCATTCTTATCGGTGTGTCCACTCATAGCGCAAGAGCAACAGCTGCTGCGCCACAGTATCGTCGGATCGAATTCATGCGCGAAAAAACCTTGCTTTGATGAGGCAATCAACAGCATCCCGGTCCAGAGGATATTGTTGGAACTGGCAGCAGCACCACTCCCGGCGCAGGATGTCGAAGCAGCGCTGAAAGACGGGAATGTTCCGATTACTGATCTGCTGCAGTTGAGGCTAATTCGTCGCGATGGGGACAGATATTTTCTGAACTTCGCGCTTTTTACGGCCTCAGATGTGAAGCAAATTCGTGAATCCAGCGAAGTCTATGCCGGCTCGCTTGCGAACACTATGCTCTCACGTCGGGATGAGATCGATGCTGCACTTAAGACTTACCAAGTGCCGGGTGTGGATCCAAAGGCCGTCGCCTACTTTGTTCTCGGATGTGCCTCCCTGGATTGGGACGGTCTTGATCTGACGGCAGCCAAAGGCTACCGCAAAGCCTCTGAGCCTCGGCCTGACGGAGACTATGTACCGGATGCCGAACAGATCACCTCCGTATCTCTCGAGCGCATCTACTGGGGAAGCCACAATACCACCTATGACGACGCGGAATTTACTTCCTTTGGAGATCATGCTTCCTCGCGTTATACCTTGCCGGATCTGCTGTGGCGTATTCCCGGGCGTATCGCCGACACCGGTTATCCCGGGGAATTGAAACCTGTGCTCGAATCTCTGCTCGATGCGTCGCTGCAACAAACAGCCGTGCATATGACTCACATGCTGCTGGCCCTGCACGACGAAGAGAAAACGCTCTCCCAACTGGCACGAGCTGCCAATCTGCAGGAAAAAGATGCCAAGCCACTCGTGCAGACACTTCTGGCTCTTCAATTTATTTCTGCTGACGGAGACCGCTATCAGGCGAGCATCCCGGTGTTCACGAAACATGATGAGGCGATGGCGAGGCGCCTGGTTTCCATCGGCCATCAAGTTATGGAGCAGTGGTTGGTTGTGAACTACCCCAAGATGAAGGGCGAACTGAACGATCTCAGTTTTATTCGCGCGGGCGTGCCTTTTGAAGACGGCTTTACCATGATCTGGCACTACGTTTTCGGTATGGCCAACCGCAAATTAATCGAGGCAGGCCTTTTCGCAGATCCGTATTCACCTAACCGTAAATACAAAGGTTCAATCTCGGCGCTTTCTCAGATCGACCTCCCTTAGGAATCATAAGGCGCCTGCGAAAACACCGGATAATCGGAGATATGCGCTATGCGCTCAGACTTGCGCCTGGTTTGTCCGGAGCATTCAATAGGTCGATGCAACACCATCTGATGTAAAGCTGCTTTGCAAAGGTGGTGTTGCTATGGGACCAAGAAGGCTTGGACTTTCTGCGATTGATAAGCGCGAGATTTGGAGCCGATGGAAGGCGGGGCAGACGCTGCATGAGATCGGGCGCGTCTACGGCAAGTCTCACAGCGCGATTCGCGCTGTGTTGCTGCCTCGCGGCGGCATTCCTCCTGTGGCTCGTCGCCGTTCGCGACTGGCGCTCACCTTCGCTGAGCGAGAAGACATTTCGCGAGGGGGCGCTTCCGGCTCATCGATTCGTGAGATCGCCGGTGGTCTTCATCGGGCTGCATCGACGGTGAGCCGGGAGATTGCACGCCATGGTGGCCGGCCTGCCTATCGCGCCTATGATGCGGATCAGCGAGCATGGAACGCGGCGTTGCGTCCGAAACGCTGCCTGCTTGCCGTGAACAGCGAGTTGCGCAACATGGTTGCGAGTAAACTGATGCTGGACTGGTCGCCCGAACAGATTGCCGGGTGGTTGAAGGCTCAGTATCCCAACAACGAGAGCATGCGCGTGTCCCACGAGACCATCTACCGCAGCCTGTTCATTCAAGCGCGTGGAGCGCTGAAAAAAGAGCTGATGGACTACCTGCGGTCGAAGCGGCGCATGCGCCGCTCGCGTCATGCCAGCGAACATGGACATCGCCGGGGGCAGATCGTCGACGCCATCTCGATCCGCGAACGACCGGCGGAGGCGGAAGACCGTGCGATTCCCGGCCACTGGGAAGGGGATCTGCTGGCGGGAGGGAAGAACAGCTACATTGCCACGTTAGTGGAGCGGCATTCACGTTTTCTCATGCTGGTCAAAGTGCCTAGCAAAGAAACGGAAGCAGTGGTTGCTGCATTGAGTGAGCATGTTCGTAAACTTCCGGCGACCCTGCGCCTCTCCCTGACCTGGGACCGCGGACTGGAGATGGCCAAGCACAAGGAGTTCACGGTCGCGACGGATGTGCAGGTCTACTTCTGCGATCCGCAAAGTCCCTGGCAACGCGGCTCGAACGAGAATACCACTATGCTGCTGCGGCAATACTTCCCGCGAGGAACCGATCTAGCTCCCATCACTCAAGCGCAACTCGACCAGGTCTCGCTGCGCTTGAACCAACGTCCAAGAAAAACTCTAGGATTTCAAACTCCAGCGAGTAAACTTCAAGCCAGTGTTGCGTCGACCGCTTGAGCTGGCACCGGTAATCGGAAAAGTCCTATAAGAGGGAATGTCAAGAGAAAACAGCTCCCCTTCGACTGAATGCCGATTTTTGTCTCGGCATTCAGCCCAACCGAGTGAAAGAGTGGTCTTCCTCAGGCCGTAAGGTCGTTGTCTCCGCCTGCGAAGCGGAGAAGCAGTTTTTCCTTCCTGTGGTTCCATTTCGCTGTTGTGACGGCACCCATCGTTTCTGAAACAACAAGCCTGACGATTGTCCACTCCATGAGTGGCAATGCATGGTCCTATCGGAGACTCGTGGCCTAATGGCTTTCTTCGATTGTCCGAGAGGGCATAGGGTGGCTCCGGAGACTCGCGTGCCTAAAGCACGGGCCTGACTTTTCCGATTGCTACTTCCCCTCGAAACCGAGCGTCTCAAGAGCCCGATGGCCACCGCCGGGAAATGGTTCCCAGGGATGGAACAGACTCTTCGCCAGAGACGCTCAAGCTGCTTGTGGTTTCAAATAGTTGGCGTCGAAACGTACCTCCTTCTTCCACACGATCAGCGTGATCGTGGCAATCTTTCTTGCCAAGGTCAGGCGGGCCATCGTGGGCTTCCTCCCCTTGGCCAGCAAAGCTTCATAGAAATCGTGCATTGGTCCAGCAGCGGTGCTGGCTCTCATGGCCGCTCCTTTGAAAATATCTTTGAGGTCGTGGTTGTAGTCCTTATTTAAACCACGAACCGTCGCGGGTTTCTTGGAACGCTGCAGCTGTCCTTCGGCAACGCGGTATTGCGCGCTGTCATGCGTTTCCAATGCCAGGCCGCTGTAGGTCCACAGCTGTCGCTTGGTGCGGAAGCGGTGGGGCGTCTGCATCACCGCGATCACGATGGCGGCCCGGATCGGGCCGATCCCCGGAATCAGGCGCAGCAGTTTCCACGGCTTGTGCTTCTTGGCTTCTAGCAACAAATCTCGGCGTGCTTCCTGGTGCAGGGGGCGCAAGACATCCAGCTGCTGGTAGTAGTGTTCGGCGCGTCGCCGCACCCCGGCTTCGCTGATCTTCGCGAGCCATTCCGCACGGTGCCGTGGGGCATACACTTCTTTGCCGGCACACGGAATGCCCCAACTGCGATACAAGGCCTTCAGCCGATTCATGACCCGAGTGAGATCTTTGCTGATGGTCAGATAACTGCGCGCCAGCTCCTTCAACGTTCGCAAACCGTGCTCTCCGTGATACACCGACTTGATGTTGTTCATATACAGCTGTTCGGACAGCTTGCGGGCATCGATCCGATCACTCTTACTGCCGTCTCTCGAGGCATTCTTTCGCGTATTGCACACCAGCACTTCCGTAACGTGGGGCTTCAGCAAGTCATACAGCCAGGCCGCCCAGGTTCCTTCTTCAAAGGTGACGCGCAAATCTCCGCGCAGCCCGTCAATAAACTGCACAATAGTGCTCGCCTTGGTCTCGATGACGCATTCCATCACTA
Source organism: Candidatus Acidiferrales bacterium (assembly GCA_963759275.1). Taxonomy (GTDB): domain Bacteria; phylum Acidobacteriota; class Terriglobia; order Acidiferrales; family UBA7541; genus Acidiferrum. The sequence continues at coordinate 10,175 of CAVWYZ010000016.1, forward strand.
GTTTGCCAACGGAGTTCCTCACGGCGATAGAAATGCTTTCCGTGTGCACGTCCATGCCGATATATTTAGTGCTACTCATGAGGGTGTTCCTTTCTTGTAGGTAATGGGCCAGCACTCAAAACCTACTCCAAAGGGGCGCCCTCTTATAATGTGTGGCTACTGGTACCCCGGTCTCCCGAGTGGAAAATTCAAAAAAAATGAAAAAGGTCAGCAGGGGCGTGGGGGCGTCCGCGCTCGCACTCGTTCTATCGCCGGACAACTCGGGCGGAACAGATCGGCTCCTCGAAATACTGTGTCGTGGTTCGTGTCGTAACCCTGCCATCCCTACCCATGTCTGAGGGATTCCCTCAATCTCGCTCCGTCACAAGCGAGAGGCAAGCAACACGCGTGATGCCCGCATAAACGCTATCTGTTCCGATCACTCGGACTTCTTCCGTGTCGCGCCATCTCGCACAGATTTGAGATTTGACACGGTAGAGGTCTGGGGTTCGAGTCCCCACGGGCCTACCATTTAACTCATTAAATCCGTTGCTATCACTGTGCCAGGCAGCGGTCTGGAGAATCACGATTCGTTACGAGACTCGGACTCAGGGACTCGCGAGCTTGCCACGAAGCACGATGATGGACGCTTTGGGAAGGTCGAAAAGAGTTCCCGCGCCAGCCGCTGATATGGTTGATTTTGCCGGTGGCCCGTCCGGGTCCGCGTGACCACTCAAGCCGCGCCTGCGAGCGGCGCTTTCGTCATCGTCGTCCGAAGGAGGCGCGACGGGTCCCGCCACCACCGCGGAAAGAGGATCGGGATGCCATTGATATTCGGCTGCGCCGAAAACGACCCGGTCGACGGTGCCAGAGAAAACGCGATTCTGTTTGGCGATGGGATCGGTAAATATTAGTTTGACCGAATGATCGTGGTTTTGATCTTTGTTGATCAGCATGACGGACCATTGGCCGTCCGGCCGTTCCACGGGGTAGGCGGTGACCAGGACATTTCCGTCTTTGTCGATGACGTTACTGGTCGCTTTATAAAGCTTGTGGATGGCGTCAACAGGCTGCACCCATTCCGTGGTAATTACCTGCGACGCCAGATACTGAGGCGAGTAGAGCGCGTGGTTATCGTCGTCAACCGAGACCAGGCCGCGTCCACGCTTGCCCGGGGAAGCAATGTAATGGAAGTAATACGTGCCTCCCGCTCCTGCGGTCATCATGGAGCCAACGTAGTCCGCCAGCCACAGCGCGGTCTTTACCGTTTCCGGACCACCGTCGCCGAAGTCGTTCCCTTCGGTCATGAAAAACGGAATGTTCGGTGGCAGACCGTTGTCTTTCCATGTCTGCACGACGTGGTTGACCCACTGAGATTCGTAATAAAGAGAAGTCCAGTCACCGCACAGGTGTGTGCCCATGCACGGATAATGCTCGAAGGAAAAGAACGTGAAGTCCTTCAGGTCATTGTGAGCCTTGAGATACTCGACGAACCTGCCAAGGAAGGACACTCGTCCGTTCGCATCGGCCCAGGAGTCGACGTCACCGGGAGTGCCTTCGAAAGCCGGCCCACCCAAGGGCGCATTAGGAACAAGTTTATGAATGGCTCTCGCAAACTGTATGTACAAGGAGGCGTAGTCTTCTGGCAACATACGCTGGCCATCCGCTTCTTCGCCCATCTCGATCCACGAGATTGGGTATTTCCTTTTGTAGAGGTAGGCGATTTCGTTTGCCGCATCCTCGGGAGCTGCATAAAGCATGGCGATAGGCACCATCGCGGGAAGGCCGCGAGTCACCCCGGATTTGAAAAAGAAGTCCAATCCGACTTGATCTCCTCTGCTGTAATCGAGGTCGGAAGCGGAATGCCAGGGATCCACCGAAGAAGGCCAGGTGATGGTCTGTTTCCGGCTCGGAAGATGCTGGACGATGTCGCTGAATTGCCCATCGACAGATAAGGTGCCGATATACAGCTCGTTGATGGCATATCCCATACAGTTGCGTTTGTCTTGAGGACCATGCGTGTCGCAGGTGTTGGACGATTCGGTCATCCAGATGCGCAAGTATCGCACCGGAATATTCCAATTCGCGAGCCGCTGTGTTGGCGATCCGCCCTGGCCGTTGGTAACAGCGCCCATGGGAAAGGTCTGCCAAGTGCCCTTGTTGATTCCCGCGTAAAAAGGTTCCAGCTCGCCAGTCCAGAACTGCACGTAAAAACTCCTGGCATAGGGATTGGCCCAGGCGATGCGGATGGCATTTACATCGACCTTCGCGCCCAAGTCGATCATCACCCATTGCGGATGAAGTGAGTCATCTTCTCCCGTATAAGCCGTGGTCAGGTATGGATTGCTCTTCCAATAGGAATTCGGGTCGCCGTCCGTCAGGCGAGACCATCCGTTTCCGTCACCGAGCGTAGCGCCACGATGCGGAAGCGGATAAGCCCACGAGTGGACTATGTCTTCGTTAGTTGGTTCGCTACTGCCGGTAAAGTACCCTTCCTTCTTAGCTGCATTGCTCCAGGCGCCTCGCGGGTTCCAGTGCCAAGCCTCAATCTGCAATTCGGTATTCTGGCGATACGAGACCGTTTGCCATCCGGAGCCCAAAAGCTCCTTAAGAGCTGGACCGCTCAGCGCCCACTGCGTATGCTTTTCAATCTCTTCCTGAGTGATGCCGCCGCGTTGCCGGTCTACGGCTCCTCCGAGCGCCCGCACTGGACTGAAAGAATTCACCGCATGGGAGACGGCAGTATCCACGACAATATCCTGCGCACGTGTCGTTCGCGTGACGCAAAGCAATGCAGCTAAGAAAATGAAAGAATTTGCGGCCCGAATTTTGGACACCTTCGCCACCTCCGCCTTCCATAATCAATTGATGACGCAACGGATTTTATCGCTGTGGAGCAATCATTGCGATACCAGAACCTACTTTACCTCTTTACTTTGGGTTTCGTTTGACTGGCCGAGCCGAAACCTCTTAGTCACACCGTGCTACTCCACATAGCGCTTTGTACTGGGTCTCAATATGTTCGGCTCCGGGTTTCAGCTCATCAATCACTTAGCAAAAACGACGAGCAAACTGCGCACCTTCATCGTTGCAGTAAACCCAATTTCTCGACGAACCTGGTCACACGCCACAGTTTGACGGGTCATGAGGCGCCAAATTCAGCTATCTGAAAATCCGTTAACCACCGGATGAGATGTTGCGGCTAATGTAATTCGTATGTCTGCTGCGTTTAAAACCGTTTTCAGCCTAATTATGTTGCTCGGTGTTTTCGAACTCGGATACCGGATGCTGGGGCAATCTCCGCCAGCAAAAGAACCCGTCGCGTTGCAGCTGAACGTTGCGCCGAAATTTCGTTTCGTTGCGTTTGGCGACACGCGATTCCATGATCCTGCCGATACACAACCGGCCAATCCGGCCATTCGCCATGCTCTCGTTGCGGCCATCGACAAAGAAGATCCTGCATATATATCCATCGGTGGTGACATCGTTTACAACGGCGGAGAAGCCAACGACTGGCGGGTGTGGGACTCTGAAACCGCGATTTGGCGCGAACACAAGATCCCGATCTATCCGGCGTTGGGAAATCACGACCTTAAGGGGAACATCCAGGAGGCGCTAAAGAACTATTTTGAGAGGTTCCCGAATATCGAAGACAGCCGCTACTATTCCGTTCACGCAGGCAACTCTCTGATGCTCGTGCTCGACAGCTCTTTGGAGGAAACCTCGGGACCGCAAGGGAAATGGCTGCGACTTCAACTTGGCCAGTTATCCCCTTCGGTGGATTTTGTGTTTCTGATTTTCCACCACCCGCCATACACCAGTTCTTCCGATGAGAAGATTTACGGAGGAGGCCACTCCGCGCGTGCTTCAGAAGAGGAGTTAGCGAAATTCCTTGAGGGGCGCCAACAGCAGGTTCGCGCCCGATTTATCGTGTTCAGTGGGCACGTACATAATTACGAGCACCATGTGCACGGCGGCGTCACGTATTTCGTTACCGGCGGAGGAGGCGCGCACCCGTATCCGATTGTGCGAAAAGCCGACGACCTCTACAAAGATCCCGGGGTCAACTATCACTACTTGCTTGTAGAAGTAGATCACAATCGCGTGACCATAACCATGCACAAGATCGAGCTTAAGGATGGAAAAGAAGAATGGAGCCAGCCCGACTCGGTCGTCATTACGTCACCGCTCACATTGGCGGCCGGCGCAAAATGATACTTCCGCTCCCGGGATCACGAATATTCTCCAAGAACGATTGGGCTAACCGTTCATTCATTTTGCGTTAATCGAATATTCACACGAAGTGACCGGGCATCGACGTAGTATCTGGCATGCGTGTCCTCATCGTAGAAGATGAGCCGGAAATGGCCCAACTGCTCGACAAAGGTCTACGCGAAGAGCAGATTGAGACCAGCCTCGCGCGCGACGGACGCGCCGCCCTTGAGAAATCTTCGGAACTTCCCTTCGACGTTATTCTGCTAGACGTCATGTTACCGCAGGTGGACGGCCTGGAAGTGGCGCGGCGGCTTCGGCAGCGCCAGCAGGACACTCCGGTTTTGATGCTGACTGCGCGTGACTCTGTGCCAGACATTATCCGGGGCCTGAATGCAGGCGCGGACGACTATCTGACTAAGCCATTCTCGTTTCTGGAATTACTGGCGCGCATACGCGCATTGGCGAGGCGGGGGGAGTTTCGTCGCAAAAGCGTGCTCGAGATGGCGGATCTGATTCTGGATGTCACTTCGTTGCGCGCGTTCCGGAAGGGCCAGGAAATCCATCTTTCCCATACCGAGTATCGACTGTTAGAACTTCTCGTGCGCAACGTCGGCCGGGTGGTTTCGCGTCAAGAGATCCTGAACAGCATCTGGGGCCATGGGCGCGAAGTTACAGAAAATACCTTGGATGCTTTTGTACGCCTGTTGCGCAAGAAAATTGACCAAGACTCCCACGTGAAGTTAATCCACACTCATCGCGGCTTTGGATATTCAGCCGGCGTGGAGGCACCCCAGTGAAGCTCACAATTCGCGCGCGCCTTACTCTTCTGTATTTCATTGTGCTGGCCGCTTCGTTCGTGGCCTTCTTTTGGATCTGCGATTTCGGTTTTCGCCGCGGGATCGAAACCACGGTTAACGATGCTTCCCGCAGCAATCTGGAAATCGTTCAGCGGGTACTCACGCTCTCCGCAGCGAAAGGGACGCCTAAGGTCCAGAAGGAACTAAGCGAACTCGCTGAACTGTGGGCAAATGGCGCGATTTTCCAGGTTGCGCAGCAGGATGGTTCTTGGATTTTCCGTTCGCAGCGTTTCATGGTTCCCCAGTCGCCGCTCCCCAGTCCTTCCTCGGAAAGCATGACTTTCCTGACGACAAATCTGGATAGCCAGCAATTCCGCATTGCGCAAAAGAGCGTTTTGATTGATCACCAGCAATTCCAAATCAGCACAGCGGTCCCTACAGAGCCATTCGATCAGGCTCTTGACCGTTTTCGCATGATTGAAAAACGCTCGCTGCCTCTTCTCGTAATTCTCGCTTCGTTGCTTGGCTACTGGCTTAGCGGTAGGGCCTTAGCTCCCGTGAATCAAATTATTGAATCCACGGAACAGATTGGCCTCCACAATCTTTCAAAACGGTTGGAAGTTCCCAAAGCGGCAGACGAGTTGCAGCGGCTGACAACTACTCTAAATGCCATGCTCGAACGGATTGAAGGTTCGGTTAAACGCGTCCGGCAATTCACGGCGAACGCCTCGCATGATCTGCGCACGCCGCTCTCTCTGATACGCACCCATGCGGAACTGGCGCTTCGCCGCACGCGGACCGAATCGGAATACCGTGAGTCGCTGGCGCGCATCTTAACCGTTTCAGAGGAAACCACGCAACTTATTGAAGCGCTGCTGACGCTGGCCCGAGCCGATGCCGGGGCGGCGCAAATGCACTTCGCCGTGTTGGACCTAACCCCAGTGATTCAGAAAACTGGTCAACAGGCGGCAGTTCTTGCCCATCACAAGGGTCTGTCGTTCTCGTCTCAGCTCTCGAGCGAGGCCATATACCTTCGTGGGGATGCCGCCACACTCGAGCGCCTGTTGTTGGCCGTACTGGAAAACGCTCTGAAATACACCCCGGCGGGCGGTTTAGTGCAGATTCGCTCGTACGTCGTTTCGACGCAGGCCGTGATCGAAGTCGCGGACACGGGAGTGGGCATTTCCTCCGAGGACCTACCCCGCATATTCGATCGCTTCTATCGTGCGGACCAGGCGCGCTCTCGAGAAGTCCCGGGAGCGGGACTAGGTTTGTCCATTGCCCGGTGGATTGCGGAGATGCACGACGGGCGCATAGAAGTCGAAAGCGAAATCGGCGTGGGTTCACTTTTTCGGATTGTACTTCCCGTGTCGGCAAAGAGCACGGCCGTTGGGGGCCACGTTGAGCAGCCTGTGGCGTGCGAGGGTGCGCGAACCTGAAAGAATTGTCATCTGAAAGAGTTTTCAGCCCATTTTCAAACATTCCTTCACAGCCATTCATCCGCGCTTAAGCGAATGAGGGCCTAATCGTACCAAGCAGATGAAATCCCTCGAATGAGCAAGGGTGTTCCCTAAACCGGGACGTCGAGCAAATTAGAGAAACGGTCGTCCACTTTCCAGACACAGATCATGTGTCGCGCTTTTCCGGAGGTCATAGCGTTATGAGAAGAACTATCCGCCCACTCACAATGTTCTTGCTGATCTTGTCGCTATTCTCAGTGCAGGCAGTTCGCGCTCAAAACGACAAAGGATCAGTAACCGGTCACGTCACAGATTCCTCCGGGAGTGCCTTGCAAGGTGCGTCGGTAGAATTGCAGCCCACCGGCAAGATTGTTGCAACAAATCAACAGGGGACGTATTTCGTGAATAATTTGGCGCCGGGTACCTATACGATCACCGTGACCTATGTTGGATTTTCGCTTTTTACGAAAGTGCTAACGATCACCCCGTCACAAACCACGACGATCGACGTGAAGATGGAAGTGTCATCGCAGAGGGATCAGATTTTCGTCACTGCGGAACGAGTTTCTGGCGAAGTCGAGGCCATCAATCGGGAGAAAACCGCAGATAACATTCTTCAGGTATTGCCGAATGAGGTGTTCACTTCACTTCCCAATGCCAACATAGCCGACGCCGTAGGCCGGTTGCCCAGCGTAACTCTGGAACGCGACGAAGGTGAGGGCAAATATATCCAGGTCCGCAGCCTGGAACCACGCCTCACCAATGCCACGATTGACGGCGTAAATATCCCTTCGCCCGAGCCAGGCGTGCGTCAAATCAAGTTCGACGCCATGCCTGCGGATCTCGTTGAGTCCGTAGAAATCAACAAGACTTTGCAGGCGAACATGGACGGCGATGGCATCGGCGGCTCCGTGAACATCGTAACGAAGACAGCCGGCGAGCGTCCGACCGTTGCCGCCGGCTTCGTCGGTGGAACCACACCCATCCTCGGTGGACGCAACGTCGTGCAAACCACGGGAACTGTCGGCCAGCGTTTTGGAGAGCAAAAGCGGTTTGGCGTGCTTGTCGGCGGTTCGTACGATTGGAACGGCCGGGGAATCAACGACATTGAACCGGTCCCGGACCTCGCGACGTTCTCCGGCGGTTCCACGGGTCGCTATTTCGATACGCAAGATATTCGTGAATATCAATACAAACGCGGCCGCTGGGGAGTTACGGGAAGCGCAGACTATAAATTGTCGGAAGGGTCGGACATTTATATCCGTGGGCTTTATTCCAGCTTTCACGACTATGGCGACAAGTGGGTTTATTCCCTGACAGACAATACAACCGGAATTCAACTTTTAAACGGGAATGGCTGCTCTACCAACGACAGTGGCGTAACCGTTCCGCCTTGTGCAGGTTCACCGAGTTTTAGCGCATCCAATCGCGTTCCGATTTTCAATATTGGCAGCGTTTTGGTTGGTGGTAAACACGTCTTCACAACCACTTGGGTAACCTGGGACGTCTCGGTCTCTCGTTCGGAGCAGATTCACTCGGGTGGGGACGAAGGCGCGGATTTCGGGGCGAACGACACTTATAACAGCCTATATCCCAATGGCAGTACGTGCCAATTCAGCCCGCAACTCACCACGAAAAAGTATATTCCGCAGTGGACACCCAACTGCTTCACGGAAGCCTACGCCCCAGCCAATTACGATCTGCAAGATATCAACACTACCTTTGGCAAGTCACCGCAGCTGAACCTACAGTTCACTGGTGCCATCGGCAAAAATTATCACTTGGGTTCCCACCTCTCTACCATCGAGATTGGTGGAAAGTTCCGCAACGCGCACAAGTTCGACGACTCATACGCTCCTACTTACACGCCGAATGTATCTTTGCCGATGTCGCAGTTCCTTGGTACCTTCACCAACGATAACTACTACTCGAATAATTATCCCTTCGGCCCGACAACCAACTGGAACAAACTCGCCAATTACTTGAAAGCTAATCCGTCTCAGTTCACGGTCGATCCGACCACGGTTGGAGTCAATCCCGGCAATTTTGATTTAGTGGAAAAAGTATCCGCCGGCTATGTAATGGATACAGTCAATTTCAGCAAGATTCGCATTGTGGCTGGCGTCCGTTTCGAAGGCACCAATCTTTTCACTTCGACTCCTTCTTTTGACAGCGACAATAATTTCCTCGGCAATACCACCATGAATGGTTCGTATCTCAAAGTTCTCCCCAGTGCTTCCGTGCGCTTTGACTTGGGGCACGACTCCGATCTCCGCGTAGTCTACAGCCGGGCACTTTCGCGCCCCGATCCACAGGATATCGCGCAGGCACTCAGCGTCACGCTTAATCAAACTCCGCTGCAAGCCTCGTTTGGCAATCCCAACTTGAAGGCGGAAACAGCCAACAACTACGACATTTTACTGGAACACTATCTGAAACCGTTCGGGCTCATTCAAGGTGGATTCTTCTACAAACAGTTGTATGACCCGATTGTCACGCAGTCTATGTTGCAGCAGAATTACACCCCGGTCCCTGGCAACAGTCATTATCCAGTGGGCACATGGCTGGTGTCTCAGCCGGTGAACGCGGGTAGCGGTTGGCTATACGGTTTCGAGCTCGCCTATCTTCAGCATTTCACTTCGCTGCCGGGCATGTTGAGCGCCATGGGATTGTCTGCCAATTACAGCTACACGGACTCACAGGCAAGTGGATTACCGGGCCGGTCAGACACCCCCCGCTTGGTACGCCAGGCGCCGCATACCTGGAACATCAGCCCGACGTTTGATCGTGGCCGTCTTTCCATCCGAGTGGGTATGACCTACAACGCCGCGAGTATTTTTCAATATCAGTATCAGGACGGCACCGATGGTTCGAGCCCGACAGCCGGCGGCCTTCACGGACCGAATGGCGATACCTATCTTTATCCGCACTTTCAGATCGACGCGCAAGGCAGCTTCCGGTTGAAATATGGTTTCACCGTGATGGCTTACGGCCTGAATCTAAACAACGAAGTTTTCGGATTTTACAATGGCCAGTCGCAGTATCTAATCCAGCGCGAATATTACGGGCCCACATTTGCGTTCGGCATGCATTGGTCACCGACGCGCGAAAAGTGAGAATAGCGGCGACCGGGAGCTTGATCAGTATCTGCGAGCCTCGGTTTTCTTGGTGAGCGCAGAGTTTGTAACACCCCTAACGGCCGGTATGCACCTGTTTTCAGTGTGTAGACCGGCCGTTCTCCCGAAGCTCAGCCAATGGGGAGGTTTCGGGTGAGTTCAGGGTGATTGAGTACAGCCTGATTTGAGTGGCGCAGCTTGAGGGGGAACAATGAAAAAGATTCCAGCTCTTCTTTCCTGCATGGTCGTGCTTTTTGCTGTCGCTTCGTTTGCGGCAGTAAATTATCAACTGTTGAAGAAAGTGCAGGTACCCGGCTCCGGCGGTTGGGATTATGTGACCGTCGATGCTGCCGCTCGCCGTGTTTATGTGTCGCACTCCACCCAAGTCGACGTATTGGACGCCGACTCGTTCGCGGTTGTCGGCACCATTCCCAATACACCGGGAGTTCACGGCGTCGCCATCGCTCCCGAAGCGGGCCGTGGCTATATCTCCGTGGGCAAAGCCGATGTCGCGATCGCGTTCGATCTGAAAACACTCGATCGACTTGGGGAAATCAAAGTCGGAAAGAAGCCCGACGCCATCATCTACGAACCGTTAACCAAACGAATTTATGTCATGAACGGCGACGGCGAAAGCATCACCGTCCTGAACGCTGCGGATGGCAGCGTAGCCGGAACCATCGAACTTGGCGGAGGTCCGGAATTTGCCGTTTCCGATGGCAAAGGCAATCTCTACGTGAATCTGGAAGAACAAAATGAAACTCTACGCATTGATGTAAACGCACTGAAGGTGAAGGACCGTTGGCCGCTTGCACCATGCGCGACTCCTACCAGTCTCGCCATGGACATTGAGAACCGGCGCCTGTTTGTAGGTTGCCGCAGCAAACATTTCGCGGTCGTCAATGCCGACACGGGAAAAGTTATCTTTACTGCTCCAATCGGGGAGCGCGTCGATGCCGGCGCTTTCGATCGCAAAACGGGCCTGATTTATTTTTCCACGGGTGACGGAAAGGTCTTCGTATTTCACCAGGACTCTCCGGACAAATATTCCGTAGTACAAGAAATTACCACCAAGCCAGGCGCGAAAACGATGGGCTATGATTTCCACACACGCAACCTGTTCGTGCCAACCAGCCAAAATGGCGAAATGCAAGTTCTCGTCCTGTCTTCCCAGTTCTAATAGTGGACGCTGAGATCCCGAAAAAGAGGTGAAAGCGCCTCCGAACCACCGCGATCCGGAACTTGAGTGGCGTCTGTGAGTCGCAGGAATGGCGACTGGCGAGAACGGATTCTTATGTTCGAGGATTATGAAGATCGCGTCTCTGCGCCGCGTTAGGACCACGAACACGGTTCATCGAGCTGTATCAGGTTCAACCGTTTGGCGGCCTGCGAGAAAGTAGTGGATCGCCGGTGTGAAGGCGAGTGACAGCACGATCGAACTGAGCACGCCGCCGATCACGGCAATCGCGAGCGGCTGCAACATTTGCGAGCCGGAGCCGATCGCCAAGGCAAGTGGGAACATTCCCGCGACCGTCGCCAATGCGGTCATCGCAATGGGGCGGAGCCGGCGGCGGCCCGCCTGAATCATCGACTCCTCAAGCGAAAATCCCAAGGCCCGGAAGCGATGATCCGCGTCCAGCAGAAGAATTCCGTTTTTGGCCACAATGCCGACGACCATGATCATGCCCATGAAGGAAGCTACGTTGAAGGTCGTTCCCGTAATCAGCAGCGCAAGAAACGCGCCAAACGTTGACAATAGGGCCGACGCGAGAATCGCGAGGGGCGCCGAAAACGTCCGAAATTCAAACAGCAAGACGGCGAAGAGAAGCAAAAGAGCGAGCAGCAGCACGATCAGTAGATCGTGGAACGATTTCTGCTGCTCTTCGTATTGTCCGCCGTACTCGACGCGGATGGATAAAGGCAGATGCAAATTGTCGATGACTTTTTGGACGCGCGCGATTCCCGATCCGAGGTCCACCCCTTCGAGCCGGGCCGTGACTTGAATGAGGCGCTGCAGATTTTCCCTGCGAATTTCCGTCTCGCCGGGATTGTTCACTACGGTCGCCAGAGAGCCGAGGGTCGCCGTCTTACCGGTCGCACTCACAAGAAGCGTGTTCGTCATCCGCTCGAGCGAGGAGCGGTTCGCCTCAGGAAAACGCACGCGAATGGTGTACAAACGGTCGTTTAAGATGACCGGAGTTGTCGCAGGGGCTCCTTCGAGAATCGTGGCCGCATCCACGGAGACTTCTTCCGGCGTGAATCCCGAACGAGCCGAGGCAGCCGGATTGATCTGGAACGTGACCGCGGGTCCGCTCACGGCGTCTTCCACTCCATTCAGAACATCAACCACGCCCGGAATCTTGCCGATTGCTTCCGCCACGCGTGGGCCGGTTTCATTCAAAAGCTTTCCGTCCTGAGAATAGAGGCGGATGACCACAGGCTCCGGTTGGTTACTTAGATCCCCAATCATGTCCTGCAGGATCTGAACGAATTCCACTTTTGTGCCGGGTTCGGACGATTCAATCTGCCCGCGAAGGTCCGCCGTGATCTCGTCCACCGAACGGTTGCGCTTCGTTTTCAGCTTCACGGTGAAGTCACCACGATTCGCTTCGGTGACTGCCGCTAGCCCCAGCTGTAAGCCCGTGCGGCGCGACGTGTTTTCGACTTCCGGCGTGGCTTTGAGCATCTCTTCGATGTGGAGGAGTATGCGGTTCGACTCGGTGAGTGAGCTCCCGGGTGGTGTGTAATAGTCCAGAATGAAGCCGCCCTCATCCATTTCCGGGAGAAGGTCGCTGCCGAGGAAGCGGTAGCACAAGGCGGAGAGAGCGACGATCGCAACAACAGCCGCCATCAGGAGGATGGGGCGTTTCACCACTGAACGCATCATGCGCTCGTAAAGCGAAATGATCTTTCCGAAAAACCCGGACAGGTGCGCCTCTTCCACGGCGAGCAGTGCTGCTGCATCTGGAGTCCGTGATGCATCACTTGTATCCGTACCAGAGTCCGTCTCCTTCTTGCGTCGTACAAGGTACAGGCTGAGCGTAGGCGTCCAAGTAAGAGCTAGCAGGAGCGATGCGAGCAACGACACCGTCATGGTGATCGCGAGGGCGCGGAAAAAAGCTCCGTTTACTCCGGTCATGGCAATCAGGGGAAGAAACACGACGATCGGCGTAAAGGTCGAACCGAGCAGGGGAACGGTCAACTCGCGCAGGGCGCTCCCGATGGCCATCAGGCGGTCCTGCCCTGCGTCGCGGTGGAGCACAATGTTCTCAAGAACCACGATGGCGTCGTCGATGACGAGCCCGACCGCCGCGGCCAATCCGCCAAGCGTCATGAGATTGAAGCTTTGTCCCGCCAATTTCAGGACGATGAAGGTGATCAAGAGCGTTACCGGAATCACAAGACCCGCGACCAACGAGGTTCCCCAGTCCCGCAGAAAAAGCACCAGCACAATAGAGGAAAGAAGGATGCCGATCAGAACTGCGTCGCGAACACTTGAAATGGAATCTTTGACGATGAGCGACTGGTCGTAAAAGGGTTCCAAGTGGACATTCTTCGGAAGTGTTGGTTCGATCTGGCGAATTAGGTCGTGGACTTCATTCGCCACCTGCAGCGTGTTCGAATCCGGCTGCCGGCTCACGTTCAAGAGCACGGCTGGCTTTCCGTTCGCTGTGACAATTGTGTAGACAGGAGCTACCGAAGGCGAGACCGAGGCAATGTCTCCGATGCGAATCGGAAAGCCCGCCGCAGACGTCTTCACGACGATGCGGCCAATCTCTTCTGCGGAATGCACCTGGCCGCTCACCAATCCGAGAACGAGGTGATGGTCGCTTTCGATCAATCCCGGTGAATCCACCAGATTCGTGCGACGAATCGCATCAAGAATGTCCGCGACCGTCACGCCGGCAACCGGCAATCGCGCAGGGTCGGGGGTCACCTGGAATTCGGGCACCCGTCCGCCTTGCACTACGACTGTCGCCACGCCGTCCAACCGGTTCATGCGTGGCTTGATGTCGTAAGTGGCCGTCTCCCACAGCCGTTCGGGCGGAACGCTGTCGGATGTCAGGCTGTACCCGATAATGGGAAATGCCGCGAACGTCAGGCGATGCGTTTCAATTTTCGCCGCGGGCGGGAGCTCGGATTGCAGGCGAGCGACCACAGCATCGACGCGCTGCAACGTGAGCACCATATCGGAGTTCCAGTCGAAGAAAAGATCAATTTCCGCGGAACCACGGCTCGTAATCGATCGCACGTTCTGCAATCCGGGAACGCTGTTTACAGCCTCTTCGATTGGCCTCGTAACCGTCACCAGCATCTGATCGATGGGAGCGACGCCGTCGTCCACCCCAATCACGACGCGCGGGAAATCTGTGCTGGGAAAAACAGAAACGGGAATGGTGAAAACGAGGTATGCGCCGACTAGCGCCAGGGCGATGGTAAAGAAGACGATGGGACGCGACAGACGCTGGAACCAAGGCGCGGAGTTCTTGTTTTCCTCACTGGATGAAACCAGAGAACTCACGCCGCGCTACTCCTTTTCCTTATTAGGCTGCGCTTTGTTGTCTTTCTCGTCGGGTGCCGGCTTTTCGATTTCAATTGCCGTGCCATCCGGCACAGCGTAGCCACCCGAAACAATGACAGATTCGCCCTCGCTGATTCCGGAAATGATCTGCGTCAGCTCAGTGTTTTTTACTCCGAGCTGGACAACTTTTTGATGAGCCTTCGAGTCTGTGCCAGCAACCAGCACGTAATTGGCGCCTTCCGCGTTTTTGAAAACCGCTGAAGTGGGAACAACGAGTGCTTCCTTCGCTGACTTTGCCGTGATTTCGAGGCCTACTGTCATTCCCGGCTTGAGCAGGGAAGTCGGCTTCCGCGTTTGGACCCACACTTCGATGGTGGTACTTCCCGGATCGAGGGCCGGGCTGACCAACGAAACGCTCCCTTCTATCGGATCCTGTCCATCTGCTGTTTTGATTCGTGCCGGGTCGTTAACCTTAAGTTGAGCAGCGTCGCTTTGGGGAATGTGCGCTTTCGTAACCAGGCTCGAAATGTCCATGACCGTAAGAATCGGCTGGTTGGCTGTGGCCAAGTCGCCGACGTAAAGCGGACGGTCTGTCACGACCCCGTCCATCGGGCTGCGTATCTCGGAGTAACTCAGCTGTGCTGCCGCCGCGCGGTAGTGGCCTTCAGCGGATTCTTTCGTGCCCTTCGCCGCCCTAAGCAGTTGCTCCTTGCCCATGCGCTGCAAGTCGGCGAGCTGTTTCTGCGCCTGTTCGCTCTGGCTTCGCGCTTGCGCGAGCGCCACGTCGGCCGAGTCGAGATCACGCCGGGGGATCGCGCCTTGCTGGTAGAGATCCCTTCTGCTATCGAAAACTTTCTTAGCCGCGTCGAAAGCAGCCTTTGCAGCGGCGGCGTCGAGTTCCGCCTTTTGAATTTGCTGTGGCAATCCGGCGTTCACCGTGATCGCATAGTTCGCATCCGCTTGTTCGAAATCGCCCTTGCTCGCTTCAGCTTGCGCCGCCAGATCCTTGTTTTCGAGAATTGCGAGCAACTGTCCTTGCTTCACGCGGCTCCCACGCTGCACCTTGAAATCCACGACCGTGGAGGTGATCTTCGGCGACACGGTGGCCTGCTTGACAGGAAAGACCACACCCTCCGCCGAGATGAACTGCGAAATGGCTTGTTTCGTGGCGGAGGCCGCCGAGACCGTGACAACTGGTTCTCTCTCTTTTCCCGCGGGACTGCACCCCACGAACGCGAAGGCCCCGATCAGCAGTAGCGGCGCGAGAGATTTCATGGTGTGGCGAGCTCTCCCGTCAAGGTTTGAAGATTCGCCAGCGCCACGCGGTAACGAACCGCGCCGTCCTGATAAGCAGCATCCGTAGCGGTCGCAGTGTTCTGCGCATCCACAACTTCGAGCACAGTCGATTCGCCGTTTTTGTAACGCAGATTAATCAACCGCAGACTCTCTGCTCCCAATTCCGCTGACCGCTGCAAGCTCGCTAGTTGGTCAGCTGCCGTTTGCGCTTCGGCATACAGTGATTTCAACTCGGAGAGCAGCTTTCGCTGTGCGAGGGAAACTTCGCGCTCCGCTTGGTCGTGTTGCAGCTCCGCTTGTTTGACTTTGCTTTGTGTCGCGCCCCAGTTCCAGACGGGAATGTTCAGCGTCGCGACATAGGAGGAACCAAGATTCGAAACGCCGTTCGTCTTGGTGGCAAACCTCGTGGCATCGATGCCATAGAAGTAGTCGAGGCCAAGCGACGGCAGGTAGCCAGCCCGCGCCACACTCACACTGTGGCCCGCGGCATTCATCGCTTCGAGCGCGGCGCGCAGATCGGGATTGTCCCGTGCCGCGCGTGCTTCGACACCGGCTGAGGTCGGCAGTTCGACCGGGGCGTGCAAGTCTTCGGCAAGTTCGAAGTTATCATTGAAGGTGGGGAAAATAAGAACCGCGAGATCGAGCCGCGCATTGAGCAATGCGAGTTTCGCGTCACCCAGCTGCCGCCGCCGGTCGTTTACCTGAAGTTCCGCCTTTACGACGTCCGAATGGGCCACTTCGCCGCCGTGCTCCAGATCCGTGGTTACCTTCAGGAACCGCTCACCTTCCTCGGCTGCTCTCTGTGCAGCCTGCAATTTCTTTTCGGCGGCAGCCGCCGCGTAGTAGCTCTGCACAACGGTTACGACAAGACCGCGCGAGGCAATTTCGGCACGCGCTTTCGCAGCGGCAGCAATCGCGGCAGCGCGGCGCGCTTCGGCAAACCCGGCAATGTCCAGAACCTCATGCACATTTCCCTGACTCAGGTATTCGCGAATAGCATTGTTGGCAATGAATTTCACCTGATCATCGACGCCAGTGCCCTGCGAGTAGATCGCCGAGTTGTTGTAGGTAACGCTCGGCAACAGAACCGCGACGGCCTGCTTTTTATCCTCATGCGCGAGTTTTGCATCGGTTACCGCCGATTGGTAAACGACACTATTGTGCCGCGCACGTTCGAGAGCATCCGTGATGGTCAAGCGGACCGGGGATGCAGGCATCGACGAAGTTGGTTGCTGCTGAGCAAACAGCGAGCCGGCGCACAGCATGCTCATTACTACGACGAAGTTGCGAAAACAGGATCGCAACACCAACATGCGTTTCTCCGTGGCAAAGGGAGCCATATTGAAAAGCTAACAACCGGAACCTAAACGGGGGATTAACTCGAAGCGGGACTTTTCGGCAGAATTGCCGTAAAAACGGTCGCTGTCCCATCGGAACGCGTGAGTTCCAATTTGCCGCTGTGTGCGGCGGCAATCCACGCGCCAATCGAAAGGCCAAGACCTGCGCCTCCGCTGTCCTCCTCGCGGCGTGAGCGCGCCTTGTCGCCGCGGAAGAAGCGCTCGAAGATACGCGGTTGCAATTCGGGCGAGATGCCGGGGCCGGAATCCTTCACCTGTAATTGATAGGAGCCACTTTGCGTCTCGCAGCGGACGGAGATCGAACCGTCGGGTGGTGTGTACTTGATGGCGTTGTCGAGGAGATTGAGCAGCATTCGCCGGATCAGCGTTTCGTCGCCCCGAATCGGGGCCTCGGCACTTGCTTCGAACGTAACTTTAATTTGTTTGGCCGCCGCCAGCGTGCGAACGTTTTTCACGCACTCCGCCGCAAGTTCATCCAGGTAGAACTCCGTGTACGAGAGCGGGTATTGGCCGGTATCGGCGCGCGCCAACGTGAAAAGATCCTCAACGATGTGTTTCAGACGTCTCGATTCATCGCCAAGGATCCGCAACGTTTCGCGGTATTCCGCCTCGCTTCGTCCGCCTTTTCCGAGAGCTACTTCCGTTTCGCCGCAGAGAATCGCGACGGGTGTCCGCAGTTCGTGCGAAGCATCGGCGACAAACCGCTTCTGCCGATCAAAGGACGCGCTGAGCCGGTCGAGTAATCCATTAAACGAAACGGCAAGCTGCCCAAGTTCATCTTTCGGATTGCGCACGCTCAGCCGGGCGCCCAGATTCTCAGATCCAATTCGGCTGGCTTGCGCGCTCATGGCCACCACCGGAGAAAGACTCCGCCGCGCGAGAAGATAGCCACCAACACCCGCAAGCAGAATCGTCAGCGGAATCACAATCGCGAAAGTTGTTTCGAGCGTCCGCAGGAACTCGTTCTGGTACCGTAGCGATTGAAGAACGACAAGCGTCGCTTCCTCGTTTTCGAGAGAGAAGGGTCGCAGGT
Source organism: Candidatus Acidiferrales bacterium (assembly GCA_963759275.1). Taxonomy (GTDB): domain Bacteria; phylum Acidobacteriota; class Terriglobia; order Acidiferrales; family UBA7541; genus Acidiferrum. The sequence continues at coordinate 27,951 of CAVWYZ010000016.1, forward strand.
AACCGCGGAAAGGGTGTCCCTCCACGCGCACAAAATGAAAAGGGCCCGACTCCCCGAGGAGACTCTTTAGTGCAGGAAGAACTTCTTCGGGTTTCCACGGTCCGTGATGCCGGTCTTCCGGAGCGCTTTCCGACATTCCAATCAAGTTCCCGCGTGGATCGAAAACGGCAAAGGTCACGTCTCGAAAGCGATGCTCGGAAATGGCGGCAGACACACCGTCGGCAAGGCTGTCCGGCTTCGTGGCGTCACCCATCTCCGCATTCACCGTGCTAAGGAAGGTGTCGGCTAGCTCCACGCACTGCGCGTCCACGCGTTTACCCAGATTCTCGCGCAGGACGAAATACGTCGCCGACGCAAGCACGAGAAGAGTCACGGCCATCGCGCCCGAGTACCACAGCGTCAGGCGAATGCGAACGGAGCTAAGCATGGTGACGGTGTCGGGCATCGCCTGGTTTTCCTTCTATTTTGGCATCCGGGCCGAGCACGTATCCTGCGCCGCGCCGCGTATGCAAGAGAGGCTTTGCACCTTTTGGGTCGATCTTGCGACGCACGCGGTTTACATATACTTCGATCAGATTAGAAAACGGATCGAATTCTTCATCCCACACGTGCTCGGCAATTTCTGCGCGCCCAACTACACGCCCCGCGTTGCGCGCGAGGAATTCGACGAGTGCATATTCCTTTGTGGTCATCGGGATCGCTCGGCCGTTCCTGGACACCGTCTGGCCTCCGGTGTCCACGACCAAATCGTCAACCGAAAGTCTCAACGGCTGGAGCGCGTTGGGACGCCGCAGTAACGCACGCAACCGCGCCAACAGTTCGCGAAACTCAAATGGCTTGGTGAGATAGTCGTCCGCCCCGCAATCGAGACCTTCGATACGGTCTTCGACCGCATCTCGCGCCGTCAGCATAAGCACCGGCATGCGGTGGCCGGTTTGGCGAAGTTCCTTGCAGACTGCGAAACCGTCTGGTTCGGGAATCATCACGTCCAGAACTACAACGTCGTAAGTATTCACTGCCACTTGGTACAGTGCGTCTCCCCCGGAGGCGGCAACGTCAACGGCGTAGGCTTGCTCGCGTAGTCCTTTGGCGACAAAGTGTGCGATTCGGGAATCGTCTTCGACCAGCAACACTCGCATATTGAAATCTTAAGCCTTCTCCCAATCGGGAAGCCAGACCGCCGAGCGACACTTTCCTTCCAGACTCCAGCACAAATTAATCGCCTGTTTGACAGCGTACGCGTTTGCCGTTCGATCGTTTTTCCGAGAAGCGTCAATTCGCCGTTGCGCCGATATCCGGATTCGTAGCCGCTGCTGCGGGACCGCACAATCGGGGTCGCAGCTCCCTTCAGCGGCGCGTCGTAGCTCTGCAGTTGTAGCGTCGTTGCTGTCGCGACGTCGCCTGTACATACTCGCCCGCCACGGACACGGTTACTGAAACAGTGCAGCGGTAAAACCCCAGTAAACACAGGCACCATAACGATTCGGCATTTTCCGCGAACCGCTTTGTCTCCGGACCCAACTCTGCTATTATCTGGGGCGTGATGACTCCTGCCAACGCTCCCAACGACAGGGGACTGGCGGTTTTCGGCGAGTTTTTCCTCGACTTGGTTTTGTACGACCTTCCGAGCGTTCCCCGATTAGGTGAAGAGGTTAAGACCACGAGTTTCGCCCGCTTTCCCGGAGGCGGCCTCGCAACGACAGCGTTGGTAGCTTCCCGGCTTGGTACACCAACCCGAATCATAACCATCGTTGGCCAAGATGCGCTTGCCACTCAGGAATGGCGAACGTTGGTGCAAAGCGGAGTTTCCACTCGTGGTTGTGCATTCCATCCCACCTTGCCAACGGCGATGACGGTCTGCGCAGCGTTTGATGGCGACCGCATGATGATCACCTACGACAAGATCAATCGAAATTTGGAAGCGCTTTTATCGCGTAAAGCTGCGCTCGCACAGATTCGGACCGCGCGGCATTTACATCTGGCTTGCGCGATGACCCCACCCGGAAAATGGGCGCGCTTGATTCGCAAATTGCGGCACACCGGAATCGGTCTTTCGGCGGACTTGGGATGGAATCCCGAAACGCTTCGGTCTCCGCAATTGCCATCGCTCCTGAGGGAATTGGAATTCACGTTTCCGAATGAATCGGAAGCGAAGGCCATGACGGGTGAACGGACAGCGGAAGCAGCCGCGAGAAAATTGGCGCGGTGGGTTCACGTGCCGGTTGTGAAGCTGGGTGTCGATGGGTGTTTGGCCGTGGCCGATGGAAAGGTTTTACGCGTAAAGTCGATTCGTGTCCGCTCCGTGGATGCGACGGGTTCCGGAGATGCATTTAATGGCGGCTTTTTGCATGGCCATCTGGCGGGATGGCCGTTGGAGGACTGCCTGCGGGCCGGCAATGTGTGCGGCGCGCTGGCTGCAACCAAGCCGGGTGGATCTTCCGCGATTCCGTCGCGTAAGGAGCTTAAGGAATTGATGAAAAAACTCCACTGAGGAATGGAAGCAAAAACGAGCATCCCACGGCAAGCGGGATCGCGCGGCAGGCATCGTTTGGAACGATAAAGGACCACATCATGAAGATAACGGTAATCGGAGCTGCGGGGGTCAGGACTCCACTTTTGGTTCACGGCCTGGCAACTGCGGGAGACAGTGTGAAACTGGAAGAGTTGGCGTTCTGGGATACCGACCGGGAGCGCCTAAAGGTCATGGGCAGAGTTGCCGACGCGATGGGCAAGCGTAGCGGACTGCGTGCTCACATCAAAACTTCTTCTTCCCCCGAGGATGCGTTGGAAGGCGCGGATTATGTGATCACCAGCATTCGCGCCGGCGGCATCGATGCGCGAGTGAAGGACGAAACGATTGCTCTGGCTCATGGGTTGGTAGGCCAAGAGACCGTCGGCGCCGGTGGTTTTGCCTGTGCGATGCGGAACCTCGCGACTATGATCGAGTATGCAAAGCTCATCGAACGTGTTGCTCCTCGCGCGACAGTCATCAACTTCACCAATCCCGTTGGGATTATTTCCCAAGGCTTGCTGAATCATTCACACATAAAGCTGCTCGGCGTTTGCGACACGCCTCTAGAAACTTTCGAAGCCATTGCCCATGCGCTCGGCCGGAATCCGTTCGAATTGCACTTCGACTATCTAGGCTTGAACCATCTGGGCTGGGTTCGTTCCATCCGCGACCAAGCGGGCGTGGAACTGCTGCCCGAAGTGCTGGCCTCTCCGGAGACAATCCAAAAATGCTACCGGCACGGCCTTTTCCCCAGCGAATTTATTCAGAAACTCGGGCTGCTCCCCACCGAGTACCTTTACTTTTATTATTTCCCCGAGGCGGCCTACAAAAATACCGAGCGCAGTGGACAATCGCGGGGCCAAGCCATCGCCGGGATGAACGTCCGCTTGTTTCAGAAACTGGCGCAGTCTCCGGAATCGCAGTTGGTCGATATCTACGAAAATTATCTGCGCGAACGAAATGCTTCTTATTTCAGCATCGAAGCCACGGCAGGCCAAAAACAAAGGGAAAACCAGGAACTCTATTCGGAATTTTCCGGCTACGAGCGGATCGCGGTGTTGGTGCTGCAAGCTCTGAGTGCGGAGAAGCCCTCGTTGATTCCGCTCACCGTTCGTAACGGTAGTGCGCTCGTGGACCTGGACGCAAACGACGCCGTGGAACTCCCCTGCTTGGTCTCGTCCAAAGGAGTTAACGTGCCCCCTGTCGGACACGCACCAGAAGCCGTGCGAGCCCTGCTGCTGCAGGTGAAGGAATATGAACGGCTGACTGTTCGTGCTGCCACGGAACATTCGCGCGAAGCCGCTCTTGCCGCTCTTGAGAAAAATCCTCTCGTCGGCCGTCGCGAAATCGCACAGCAGGTGCTAGCAGAATACGTTAAGGCGTTTGGCCGGCAAATGAACTTGCAAGCTGCGTGAAACTAGCCAGTTCCCGCGTAGGGCTTTCGGTCCAATACGCGCCTGAATGATACTCATTCGTGATCTATAACTGCGCCATCGTGTTTTTCAAATAGGCGAGGCTGGCGCGCATGCTGTCCACCGGCGGAATCTTCGTTTTGCCGTAAATTACGTCCTGCTCGACGACCATCCAGCCGGAATATTGATTCGTCTCCAACAATCGCAGAAATCCCAGAAAATCGATGCAGCCCTCTCCAATCGGCGAAAACACTCCCGCACCGACGGCTTGTTCGAAGTCGAACTTGCTCCGTCGCGATTCGTCGAGCACCCGCGCATTAATGTCCTTGATATGCACATAACGCAGCAACGAACGATACTTCTGTGCTTCCTCGACAGGATCACCCCGGCCATAAACGCAGTGGCCGGTATCGAGGCACAGGCCCATGTCCGTGGAGCCGATCGAGTCAAAAAGACGCGCGACTTCCTGCGGAGTCTCCACGTAAGTGGCAACATGCGGGTGGAAAACGAGCATCAGACCGAACTCGGCTGCGGCACGCGCGACCTCCGCGATAATCACCCCCACATTTTTCCACTGCTCGCCCGTCAAAGATTCGCTCCCATCCGGCGGGACGCGTCCGGCGAGTTGTCTGCGCTGCGGAGTTTGGCTGTCGGCCAAAACCAGCAAGCCCGCGCCCAAATCCGCTAGCAACTTTCCGACCCGACGCACATGGGCCACCACTTTTTCCTTCGCGGATGGATCGGCGATGGGAACGGGAACAAAACTCGAGAGCATCGCCATTTTTCGCCGAGCCAGATTCTCCCTCAGAACCTTGGCGTCGGTCGGGAAATAACCGTAAGGACCCAGTTCCGTGCCGGTGAAGCCGGCGGCCAGAATTTCGTCGAGGACGCGTTCGTAAGGTTGCTCCCAGGCAGGTCCGGGATCGTCTTGCACGCCCCAACTTACGGGAGCACATGCAAATCGCACGCGATCGGAAAATTTGGCCATGTCACACTTTGCTGACCAATGCGCTGAGATGCACGCGCGATTGGTCCTTGGCGCTCTGGTAACAGGCTTCGATCAACTGCACCACCTGGTAGCCATCCTCGGCGGAAACGGGCACGGGAGACTTGCCGTCAAGCGCGTCGACAAACAAGCGATCTTCTTCGATGTAGCCCCACTGTTCATGCATTCCGGCCAAGGAAAAATCGTAGGTCGTGGTTTTGGATTGCAGGCCATTCGTAAACGAAATGCTCTCCATTTCGAATGTTTCATAGGTCGAGTGCATTCCGTAGACTTCAAAGCGCTCGAACGGAAAATGCCAACTGGCGTGCGCGAACGTCTTCATGGTTGCCTGCAAACCAGACTGAAAGTTCAACAAGATGGAAAAGTCGTCCAATTCGCCGTGCTCGTGTGCGCGCGCGGCCACCTGTACCCAATCCACCTTGCCAAAGAAAAACGTCATCAGGTCAAACATGTGGACCGGAGTTTCATACAGAAAGCCTCCCGTCAGACTGGCGTTCCACACCCACGGAGGATTCACCAACTCGCCGCGGTTCATCTTGGCGTGAACCGAAAGTGGGCGAAGCTCATTTTTTTCGATGGCCGCTTTCAGAACTTTATAGACCGGCGCAAAGCGGCGATTGTGACCCACCTGATAGATCAGTCCGGAGCGCACGGACTTGTCGCGCAACCGGGTGGCCGAAGCTAGATTCAAGGCGAAGGGTTTCTCGCAAAAAAGATGTTTCCCGGCAGCCAAAACTTGTGTAGCCACTTCTTCATGCGTGGTGTTCGGGGTACACACGAAGACGGCGTCACTCTGTTCCAGGAGTTCCGCGAGTGAGCCTGCGGGGCGGACTCCGAATCGTGCGGCCATGGCTTGTGCACGGCCCAGGTCCACATCGAAGAAGGCACTTAGCTTGACGCGTGAATCTTTCGCCAGAATGGCGGCATGAATCGCTCCGACACCTCCCGCGCCAACAATGCCGATCTTATGTGACATGCTAAATTCTCCTTCTCCCTAGGGCTTTGCGCGCCGCACGATCCGTCCGCTGGCCGCTTCAACGGACCCCGCAACCGAGGGCGTGCATTTCATTCTGCGACCGCAACAGGTCTCTCCCAGGCTGCTATGGCTGGGGGACTTCCCACCTCCTGTTTTGTTGAGATTCCAAGGCCGCGCTGAACCGCAAGTCGAGACAACTCCGTCAAGCGCATCTTCGAAATAGCGGCCTTCGAATCTCAGGTTGGAGCTCGCTTTCTTCCGGAGATCTCACTGCAGGGCGGCGCGGAGCACTCGACTGTTGGACAGCCACCGCATTCTCTCCTCGACGTTTCTCGATCTTCCCGGGGTGTGGGGCACCAGAAACGCCAGACCAGACGCGGGGAACGGCTCACGCCGCCCCCGCACCTAAGCTAAAAGTAAAACTTCAGTGCCAGTTGAATCTCGCGCGGATCGCCGGGGCCTCCGGAATCATTTCCAAGAATCGGGGCGAGCGTGTTGGACACCTTGCCGAACGAACCCGGCGAGGAAATATTCGCATTGGGATTCCCGAAGTTGGGATGGTTGAAGGCATTGAAGAATTCAGCCCGGAATTGCAGCTGATATCTTTCCGTGAACTTGAACTGTTTGAACAGGCTCAAGTCCCAGGTTTGAATGCCGGGACCATGGAACATCCTGGGGGCACAATTTCCGAATTGCCCTGGCCCCGGTTGCGAAAATGCCGCGGGGTTAATCAGAAACCCGCTGGTCGTGTAGAGATCATGGTTGGTCGTGGCGCCGGCAAAAGCATCGCCTATGCAATTTGCGTAAACGGGGTTGTTGGGATCCACCAGCCCGTCGTTAGCAGCGGTCACGCTATAAGGAGTTCCAGTCTGCAAGGTCACGATTCCGTTGAACTGCCAATCGCCCAGCCAACGGCTCGCGGCGTTTCCTCCGGATAGGAAGCGCTTGCCTTCACCGAACGGCAATTGCCAGATAAAATTCCCGATAAAGCGGCTACGAATATCGAGAATGGAATTGCTCATTTCCGCGGCGTAGTTGTACGAGTTTTGCGGGAGTTGCGTGGTGGTGAGGTTGTCGCCGAAGTTGGCGAGTCCGTGGCTGAACGTGTAACCCAAATTGAAGCTGACGTCTCTGGACATCCGGCGGCGCAAAGAAACTTCCAGGCCGTTGTAGTCCGTGTTGCCATCGGTGGACGCATACTCCAGGTAAGCATGTTGACCAGTGGTTGCGCAGGATCCGGGAGTACCAGTGAAGGTATCAACGTTGCTCACCGTGTTCAGGTTCGCGTACGGATACGCCAGGATCGGGCAGCCGCCGTCAAATCCAGTGATTTGCGGCTGGTTGTAATCGCGCACCCGATACATCTTGCGGCCCCAGTTGCCGACATAAGTAGCCGAAGCTACGGTGTCTCTTGCCACCTGGTATTCCAGCCCGAAGCTCGTCTGCTCGACGTAACCGGCGCGTTGATTTGGATCTTGCGCGCGAATCTGAAGGCCAGGCAGATTTACCCCCGAATTGGCGATGGTGTCGTAGGGAAATCCGTTCTGCAGTTGGAAAACCGTGTTCGCGCCACTCTGATTCAGTTGTGTATCAATCAGGAAAGGCGGGTTCAACTGCAGCAAGCTTTCCGAACCGATGCGATTGCTGTGTTGGTAGAAGACTCCATATCCACCGCGCCACACCAGGCGATTGGTCATCTGGTACGCAAAGCCAAGTCGCGGCGCGAAGTTGTTCAGGTCCGGACGGATCAACGCACGGTCATACCAGCCGGACGCATTACTCGCGGCTGTGACCAGCCCGCCACCGTTGGCGGTTGTGAAGTTCGTTGTATCGTTGGCGCGGTCCAGGATCGGCGCGAACAGTTCGTAGCGCAGGCCATACGTCAGAGTCAGTTTCGAAGTGGTCCTCCACGTGTCCATCGCGTAGAAGGAATGGCCCGGTTGGAAATAGTGGACCACGTGAGGAGTCGTAAAGTGGACTCCATCCACGTCGCCGAGAAGATAATCGGGCAGACCAAATGCTCCACCAGCGGTGTACACTCCGTCCGTTTGTATCTCGCCCTGCGGGGCGCGGATGTCCAGGAAATTGTCAGACCTTCTCAGATATTGGTAGCCGAATTTGAAGCTGTGGTTCCCCTTAAGCCAGCTCACGTTATCGATGAAATTCCACGCCTGTGAAATCTGGTACTGTGGCCGCCAAGGCGACGTGCCGATGCGCGTGAGGCCATTGATTTCGATTGGGGGTAGTCCCGCGGTGCCCGGCCCGTCCGGGATTCCTGTCAAGCCGATCAGTGAGTCTGCTTGAGAAGTACCGAGGGGTACGCCGACCGGATCGCTGTGGGCATAGTCGCGATTGAAACCGAAGCGTGCGTCGTTCGCCAGGGTGTTGGAGATGGTGTGCGTCCACCCCATCGCCACGAGCTGTTGATGCCAGCGATACGCGGTTGCAAAGTTGCCATTGCCCACGACCGCGTCGCTGGTCCACGGGGGATCCTCGCGAGTCACATGACGGTAGCTATAGCTGCCGTAAATCTGGTTTTTGGCATTGAGGTTGTAATCGACACGTCCGTCTGTGGAATAAACGTCGTCGGGCACTGGCGTCGAGTACACGTAGTTCGGCAGCCCCGTCCAGCTTCCTGGCGTGCCTTGCAAGGCTACAAGAGATGCAACGTTCGGAGCGGGAAGCAGCCCCATGGTCTTGGCAGCAACCGGATCCAGGCAAGTCTTTCCGGTAGAGCTCGTGGCTTGAAGGATGTTGCCGACATAGCAGCCGGACTGGCCGGGGATCAGTAGTGGCGTTTTGCTCAAAGAGTACGGCAATTCCGTGAAATTCCCTCCGGCCATAAGTGGCGTTGGAACCACGCTGGAAATTGTGGTGGATTGCCGGCTGCTGAAACGCTCGTAGTCTCCAAAGAAAAACAGTTTGTCTTTCAGGATTGGGCCGCCGATCGTTCCGCCGTATTGATTCTGCGTGAAGCGGCCGCGTTTAATGTCGTTCGCGTTATTAATCCACGAATTGGCGTCAAATACCGCGTTGCGCGCAAATTCGAAAAGATCTCCATGAAATCCATTGGTGCCAGACTTGATGGATACGTTGATCACCGCGCCCGCGGAATTGCCAAACTCTGCGCTGTAGGTCCGGGTCTGAATCTTGAATTCCTGGACCGCGTCGGGCGGCGGCTGTACCACCTGCACCGACAATTCCTGCAGGTTCTCTGACCAGGAGTTGTTGTCAATGCCGTTGATCAGAAAATTGTTCTGCAACTCCAGGTTGCCGTTGACACTGAAGCGATCCGGCGCGGGATTCGCGGCACCGTAGAACTTTTGTACGCCAGGTTCCAATAGCGCCAGGTCGGCATAACGGCGGCCGTTGAGTGGCAGATCGTTGACCTGCTCTTCGTTAACCACGCCTCCGACATCCGCTGTCTGTGTTTGCAGGAGTGGCTCCGCTCCGGTCACCAGTACCTCCTGGTTCATGGAGCCCACTTTCAAGACAAAATTTATCGCCAGCCGGTCCTGCACGTGTACTTCGATGTTGTCTTGCACGGCCGTTTGGAAACCGTCCGCGCTCACCTTAACTACATAAATGCCGGGAATCAGCGCCAGCACCTGATAGTCCCCCGCATCATTCACTGGCGTCGTCAAAGAAACCGCCGTGGCCTTGTTCGTGACTGTCACCGTTGCTTTCGGCACGATGGCTCCAGAGCTGTCCAATACCTTTCCTGCGATGGCGCCACGGTCGATCTGGCCAGCCGCGGGCTGAACACAAACGACCACTGCCGCTAACAGCACAATGCCCCAGTAAAATAATCTTCGAGAATCAAACCGTTGCTTCATTGCTGCCTCCCTGTCCAGATTCGAAGAGCTTCCCCTTGATGCACCCTTGGTAATCGCCACTCGCCTTACCACCCGTCAAGCTGTGGTATACGGCTCCGGCCTCTGGCACCCCGAAGCGTGTCCCTCACGAAAGCACCGATGACTCAAGCGACCTTGCCGGAGTATGCGCCCAACCACCCTAGCAAGAAAGACGCTCGCCAAAACGAAAGGTCACACATGGGATGGGAATAGAACGGATTACAGATCGATTCGTAGCCCACCCCCAGGCATGCCGAAACGATTCGGCTCGAATGTTGTGGAGAAATACCATTCACACCGTCAGCTTGTCAAGCCAAATCTGGCCGAAACGCCAATTCCTCCGTATTTGCCGGTACTCTTTGGCAACTATGCCGAAATGCGAATCGGGCCTAGCCATGCATGCCAAAACGTTTTGGGATTTTTGTTGACTTTGTCTCTCACGAACGTACAATGCGGTTCTTCAAATGAAAATTGCGTCGCCGGTCGTCAGCGATGAAAGCCGCTAAACGGGTGCACACTTGAACGCGCGAGAAAGACCCGCATTGCGTCGCACCGGAAGATCTTGCGCAAGACATCGGCAAAGCATATAGGAGGAGGAATGACACCAAGCCCGGGAAAGCTCAGTCCCACCGTAATTGCGGTTATCTCACTCACTCTGCTTCTTGCGCCCTTGATGGCGCAATCCCCTACCGCCGTGAACTCCAAACCTGCGACTGCCGGGCAGGCCGTTTCGTTTGACCGAGGGGCGGGGGCGCTTTGGCAAAGTTTGCAGAAACTCCATACGCGCGCCAGCGTGCTCATGGTTACCGCGCACCCCGACGATGAAGACGGCGGCATGTTGACTTACGAATCCCGCGGGCAAGGAGCGCGGGTCACCTTGCTGACTTTAAATCGCGGTGAGGGCGGCGCGAATGTCATGTCTTCGGATTATTTCGACGCGCTGGGTTTGGTCCGCACGGAAGAACTCATAGCTGCGGATCGCTATTACGGCACGCAGCAATTCTGGACTAGAGTGATTGACTACGGCTTCTCCAAGACCCGAGAAGAAGCTCTGGAAAAATGGGGCCATGACCGCGTGCTCTCCGACGCGGTCCGCGTTGTGCGCATGACCCGTCCCCTCGTGATCACCTCCGTTTTTGTCGGCGGGCGCACGGACGGCCACGGCAATCACCAAGTGGCCGGGCAGGTGGCGCAGGAAGTTTTCAAAGCTGCAGGCGATCCCAACATGTTTCCCGAGCAGATCAAAGAAGGGTTGCGTCCCTGGAAGCCGCTCAAGGACTACGCCCGTGTGCCATTCGCCCATATCACCGACAAAGGAATTTACGACTACGCCGATGGAAAATATTATCCAGCGGAGTTTCGAAACTATACGGATAACTCCGTAATCAAAGGCGAACTCTCCACATCCGTGGAGGTTCCCGCCGGGGAGTATGGTCCGCTTCTCGGGCTCACTTACGTGCAAGTGTCTCGTCTCGGCCTGGGTAACCAAAAATCGCAGAACGGCGGCACCGGCTTGCCTCCTGCCGAACCGGAGATGAATCCCTACCATCGCTTTGCTTCGCTGATTCCGGCGCAGGATAAGGAAGCTTCCATTTTTGATGGGATCGATGTTTCGCTGATGGGCATAGCCAGCCTGGCAAATGGCGGCGCTCCCGGCTTCCTGAAGGACGGCTTAGGCCAGATCAATTCTCTGGTCGAGAAAGCCACGGCGGATTTCGCCGCGCAACATCCGGAAGCAATTGCGCAGACTCTCGCGGCGGGCCTGAAGGCGACGGACGAGCTCATCGCCAAGGTGGCGGCAAGCGACCTGAACGCTGATTGCAAATTTGACGTGACCCACGAACTCCAGGTAAAGCAAGCACAATTCGGCAATGCCCTGGCGGAATCTTTAGGATTGTCAGCTCTGGTTACCGTCGCGCCAGAGAAAGAACCGTCTGGCCCCTTTGCGCGCTTCTTCGGCTATCCCGAAAGCTTCCAAGTGGCAATTCCCGGGCAAGAATTCTGGGTGAAGGTTCACGCCACAAATCCCACGAACGTGCCAGTAAATCTGGAAAGCGTGACCCTGGAAACTCCACCACGGGAGCAGTGGACCATCGATCCCGCAACGCAATCCGGCGGTAGGCTGGCCGGAAACCAGTCCAAGGATTTGCGATTCACCGTTCACGTTCCCCAGAACGCCGGATTCACCAGGCCGTATTTTACCCGGCCGAATATCGAGCAGCCCTATTACGACATCATCGAACCGAAATATCTCAATCTGCCCCTGGCTCCCTATCCGATCGCCGCCCGGTTGCACTTCACTTTCGACGGCGTTCCGTTCGACATTTCGCAAGTGGTCCAGTCGGTCAGCCGCGTGAACGGCGCCGGCACGGTGTTCGAGCCGCTCGCCCTCGGGCCCGCCATTTCCGTTTCCATCGCGCCACAAGCAGGAATCGTGCCCCTCGGTGAAAAGTCTTTCGACCTGACTGTCACCATACACAGCAATGTCAAAGGCCCTGCGAAGGGAACCGTGAAGCTCGACTTGCCGGATGGATGGAACGCTCCGCAACAGGAATTCTCAACCGCGAAAGACGGCGACGACGAGTCTCTGATTTTTCACGTGGTTCCGCGGGGTCTTGAGCAGAAGCCGTACACTCTTACAGCGGTAGCAACCTACGACGGTCACGAGTACAAAGAGGGCTACCACACAGTCGGTTATGCGGGACTACGTCCGTATAACCTCTACCGCGCCTCGACTTATCGAACAACCGGCGTTGACGCGAAGGTCGCTCCCGGTTTGAATATTGCCTACATCGTTGGAGCGGGCGACGAAGTTCCGCAAGCCCTCGAGAATCTCGGCATACATGTGCACTTTCTCTCTTCCGCGGATCTTGCCAACGGAAATCTTTCGAAATTCGACGCCATCATTTTAGGCGTGCGCGCGTATGCCGCGCGTGAAGACGTCAAGACCAACAACGGACGCCTGCTCGACTACGTCAAGAACGGCGGCGTGCTCATCGTGCAATACAACACGCCGGAATACGACCACAATTACGGTCCTTTCCCTTACAAAATGGGCTCGAACCCGGAAGAAGTTACCGACGAGGGTTCGCAAGTCCAGATCCTGGCACCCAACAATCCCGTGTTCAACTGGCCCAACAAAATTTCCAATAAAGACTTCGAGAACTGGGTGGAAGAGCGCGGATCAAAATTTCTGGAAAGCTGGGATGCCTCATACGTGCCGCTTTTGGAGACGCATGATCCCGGCCAGGAACCTCAGAAGGGTGGGCTGGTCTACGCCAACTACGGCAAGGGCGTGTACATCTACAATGCCTATGCGTTCTATCGGGAATTGCCCGAAGGCGTTCCTGGAGCCTACCGCCTTTTTGCCAACATGGTGAGTCTCGCCAAGAATCCTGAGCGGGCGGGCGCACACTAGGAATAGTCCTCAGCGGCCCAGATCATTTACTCTCGTAAAGCGTTGACGGAATAGGGCGGATTCATCGGATCCAAGCCCGATTTTAGTTATGGTTCGGTGTTTCTTTCTGAATCGAGTACAGAAACGTTTTCATGGTCTCATCGCGTCGCGCGTTTTCGTCAGCAACGCGCTTCGATGCGGCTTCAAACAGTTTCATTTCCTGCTTAGCCTTCTCCAGTTGACCCTCGTGATGATAGATCTGCCCGAGCCGATAGTGCGCTTGGGCGGAGTCCGGATCCAGCCGCGCACAAATTTCCGATTCGCGAAGCGCCGCGGGCCACTGTTCCAGCCACCGGTATATCCGACCCAGTTGACAGTGCGGCCCGGCCTCATTGGGAAGCCGTTCTGCCGCCCCATTCAAGCGCTTTAGGATATTCGTCAGGTTGGTTTTGTCCTCGACCGCATAATCCCTGCGAAATAGCAGCGCTCCACAGTAATACTGCATGGTCGCTTCTTTGGGATGGCTGTCAGCGTACTTGCACAAATCTGTAGTCACCGCAGCGTCAGGTCCGGCCGCTCGGTCCATTTGGATCTCGCCCACATACTTCAGCGCGACGGGTGGTTCCGGAGACAATTCTGCCGCGTGGAGCAGAACCCGGCTGGCTTCGTCTTCGTTTCCCACAAAATACTCGATCATCCCGAGCGCGTAGTGGATTTGCCACGAATTCGGAAACAACTGATCCGCCTGCTGAAGTACAGCTTTCGCGGCTTCGAAACTTTTGTGCCGTATCAACTCCACGGCCAGCGACAATCGATATTTCTCCTCGTTTGGAGCTAACGCGACCGCAGCCTGATAGCTCTTCGCGGCGCCAAGATTGTCGCCACGCGCCTCCTCGATGTCACCAAGCAAATCCTCCAAGTCGGCGTTATCGCCAAGCTCTCTGCCCTTTCCCGCGGTGGCCAGCGCGTCGTCCAGGCGCCCTGCTCGGAATTGCGCCAGAGCGAGGTTGAACAGCAGATCGCTTCGGCCGGGACTAAGTTCCACGGCTCTCTGAAAATCGTCAACCGATTCGGGAAATTTGCCGTGAGCCACGAGCAACTCCGCCAAGCGCTGCCGCATCGCCAGCTCATTTGGAGTGTTTCTGGCGTTTGCGCGAAGCGAATCGAGCGTCGACTGAAAATCCGTGTGCGCCCCCAGTTGCGCTTCGAGAAGCATCAGTCCGGCCGGCGGAGCGTGAGTTGCTTCGAAGATTGGTTTTGTAAGATCCGCGGTGCGTTGCCAATTGCCGGATTGCAGTTGCGCCGCCGCTGTGGCCAACGTAAGCGCTTCGTCGTCCGGCTTTAGCGCCAGCGCCTTCTCCATCTCTGATGCCGCGGCGGTTGCTTTCCCTAATCCCAGAGCTACCGAAGCTTTCAGGCGATAAAATCCAATTCGCGCCTCACGATCGGCTGGCGGCGCCAGCCCGGCCAGCGCGCTCTCCGCTTCTTTGTATTTGTGGAGCCGCGCCAGAACTACGGCCCACTGCAAGCGAATCTCCGGATCGCCGTGGCTCGCCTTCGCGGCGCCAGCCAGCAACGGTTCCGCTTTTTCCAACTGTCCTGTTCGCTCATAAATCTCGCCCAGAGCAAGCTGAGCGCCAGGGTCCTCCGGGTGAGAGCGCAGATAATCCGAGAGGATCCGAATGGCTTGTTCTGCATCTCCACCCTCGAGAGCGGACTGAGCGGCTCGCAATGCTGCGGAGGACTGCTGCTGGTTCTGTGGTGCGGCGGTTTTGTTTTGCGCGCGGGAATTCGATGGCAGCAGGAAGAAAAGCAAGGAAACGCAGCCGAGTGTGCTCCACCGTCGCCAAACCCCATTGCTTGGCACTCTAATCACTTTTCTCGGCCCCTTGACGCGGCGTTGCTCAATTCCCAACTTCCGATTGTCAGCTTTTTCCGTCTTCGCGTACAACTTACCAGCTTCCCGGGGCCTCGGGATTACGCAGCCAATTTTCGATCAGCAGCACGATGGCGTCTTCGCCGATTTTCACGACCTGGCGGCCTTTCTCCGGGGAAGCTTCGCTCACGTGGCCGGAATATCCCGGCCAGTTCTCTGCAGCAGACTTTTGGAGAAAATAAGGCCCATCGTGGGAGAGGTCAGGCGGTGGAGGCAAATCTCGCGCCTTGTCGAGATGAATCAAATCCGGCCGGAACGCGGCGACGGCAGAAGTTTCCAGCGGCCCTCCGTGACCATGGCCGCCATTCGGTTGATGAAACAAGCCCAGGGCATTCATTTTCTCGCTCGAAACAAGCTCCCACCAACTGGCGAATAACAACGCGGCATCCTTCACCTCGTTCGCCACCTCTGCAATCGCCCCGCGACCTGGCCCGATGTTGCCGTCATGTCCGTTCAGAACGAAAACTTTGCGAAAGCCGAGCTGCAGGATGTTTCGCAGTATGTCCGCCAGGTACATGGTCATCACCTCAGGCCGGATCGATAGCGTTCCTTGAAAGTGGGCCGTGTGTGCCGGACACTGTGTGAACTTCACAACCGGAAATAACAAAGCGCTGGTGCGCACCGCGACGTTTTCGGCAATTCCTGAAATGATGATGGAGTCCGAACCCAGCGGATTGTGCGGGCCGTGAAACTCCAGGCTGCCCAAAGGCAAGATCGCTAGCGGACACTCGGAAACGACCTGAGCGACCTCGAAACCGGCGACCTCCTCAAATCGTTTCGGCTTTTTGGCGCCACCATCGGTACCTCGAGGTTCTCGAAACGAGGTTTCGAGGATCGCCGGTAGCGCCAGTCCCGCCAGCAAAACATTTCGTCGTGTAATCTGTTCCATGGTGCGGAAGCCTCAATTTTCCACGCAGATTAGCGCACCGTTCCTGTGATTGTCCATGGCCATTTCGCATTCTCGCGATGCTCGCTGCGGCCAATTTGCTGGCTGTATCTCCGTATCGCCAGTTGTGCCGAAACGTTTCAGTATTTTTCGTAATGTCGGCCCTTGTCGGTTGGCCAAGACGCTGCTATATTGCGCCTCGCTATCTGCATCGCGCTTTAACCTTGGAACCTAAATGAACGAAAGTTCTTCGCCTCATCTTCCGCCGGAAATCGCCAGCGCATCCGAAAAGCTAGTCCGCGGCATGGGACTGGTTCAATCCACCGCGGTCAACATGCTGGAGATGATCGGAATCGGTCCCTTCATCACCATCGGCGTGATTATCTCTGCGATGGGCGGGCCGCAAGCCATTCTTGGCTGGTTCCTCGGCGCGTTATTTTCCATCTGTGACGGCATGGTGTATGCGGAACTTGGCGCTGCCATGCCGGGCGCCGGCGGTTCTTACATTTATTTTCGTGAAGCTTTCAACCCGCGCACCTGGGGACGGTTGTTCTCATTTCTATTTCTCTGGGAAACGATCTTCGTCGCGCCGCTGGCCATTTCCGCCGCTTGCGTAGGGTTTGCGGACTACATGCACTACGTTTTTCCCAGCTTGACGCACACCGGCGTCGGTGCGGTCGCAGCAGGCGTTTGCATTTTCGTTACCTTCCTTCTTTATCGCCCCATCAAAACAGTTGGGCGGCTTTCCGTGGTGATGCTTGCCGTCGTTTTAACCGCCATGCTGTGGGTCATCAGCACCGGAATCATCCACATGAATCCGAGAATGGCTTTCGATTTTCCTCCGGGGGCGTTCCATTTATCGAAGGCATTTTTTTACGGCCTAGCCAGCGCGACTTTGATCGCCATGTATAACTATGGAGGCTACAACAACATTACGTATCTGGGTGGAGAAGTAAAAAATCCGACCAAAAACATTCCGCGCGCTATCGTCCTGTCAGTTCTCGTCGTAGCCGTTCTCTATCTTTTAATGAGTGTGGTGATTATTGGAACCATTCCCTGGCGCGACGCGGCTGTGTCGCACGCCGTGGTCTCTGAATTTATCGGTAAGATTCACGGTTCTCGCGCCGCTTCGATCATGACCGCCCTGATTCTCGCTGCTACGCTCGGTGGCATTTTTACGATGAGCCTGGGGTATTCCAGGATTCTCTACGCCGCGGGCGCCGAGGGTAACTTCTTCAAAGTTTTAGGCAGTGTGCATAGCAAGGGACGCTTCCCTACGGTCTCGCTCCTGGTGATCAACGCCATGGCGATTCCGCTTTGTTGGTTTTCGCTAGAGCGACTGGTCTCCGCGCTCATGATCATTCAAATCGTCTTCCAGTTTATCCCGCAGGTGTTTGCCGTATTCGCGATGCGTCTTTACCGCAGAAAAATTGCGCTTCCCTACAAAATGTGGCTATACCCGCTTCCGGCGCTGGTCGCTCTGGTCGGATGGATCTTCGTGGCGATTACGCCGGATCAGCGGCAATACCTCGGCACCGCCATCATTCTATTTTTGGTGGGACTGGGCCTGTATTTCTTGCGCGCCCGGGTAATGAAGTTATGGCCGCTGGGAACAGATTAGCGCGGCGCAGGTTGCTTCGGGGGGCTACACGAATCCCGAACCATCAGTTGCGTTGCGAGTAGCGTTGGAGTTGGAACACCCGGACGCCCTTCCAGATGGTCGATCAGCATTCGCGCCGCGATCATCCCCACTTCTCTCGCGGGTTGGCGAACCACCGTGAGTCTCGGGCGCAACAACGTCGCCCAGTAAAAATCGTCAAATCCTAACAGGCTGATTTCCTCTGGGCACACCAAACCGATTTCCTGGATCGCGGCCAAGGCTCCCAAAGCCATCATGTTGTTCGTGCAGAAAATCGCCGTCGGGCGGTCCGCTCTGGTCAGCAATTGCATGGTGTGCACGTGCCCGCTCTCCATGTCATTGTGGCCGCTATGGATCATTGATCGGTCTGGACGGATTCCGGCGCTGCGTAGCGCTTGCAGAAATCCCTCCAACCTGTCGACGGATGTTCCGCTCGAAGAATCTCCCGTGATGATACCCATTTTGCGGTGGCCCAGGCTAAGAAGGTACCGCGTGGCGCTGTCTGCCGCCCGCCGGTTATCGATTCCCACTCTGCCGACGTAGGAATCCTTAGTCAGTGGATAACGGTCCGCATAAACCACTGGGAGATTTCCCAGATCCGTTTTTCCTTTTCCCTTCAGGGCATCGATGGCAGGAACACGCACAATGCCGTCAACGCGCCTTCTGTGAAACGAATCGAGGTAGTTGCGTTCCTCCTCCCAACTGTCCCGCGAATCGCCGATCAAAACCGTGTAATTTGCCGAGGCGGAATAATCCTTAGCGCCTCGTACCAACTCGATATAAAAATTATTCGACAGGTCCGGCACCACGATCGCAATCGAATGCGTCTTCTGCAGCCGCAGACCGCGCGCCAGGTCGTTGGGGCGGTACTTCAAGTCCTTGATGGCGTTTTCAATCCGGCTCCGCATGTCCGCGCTGACATAATCGGAATTGTTCAGGGCTGCCGAAATTGTCGACACGGAAGCGCCAGCCGCCTTAGCCACGTCTCGAATCGTAACGTGTCGTCGCACCCGTTTGCTTTTTGCCTTCAACACATTCCTCCGCAGGCCGACAAAAGAGTCTCATCCTTTTCGGTTTTTCTCGATATTCCCCGAAACATTTCGGCATCCTCGGGACAATTCCTGCCGCCGGGAGTTTAATACTCTCTCGCTTGGCGTTGGCCAGCAATGGCCCGGCGGATGTAAAGATAACATGAGAGCCGGTACATAAGTATTACGGGACCAGTTATAAACGCCCCCCCCAGAGATGCCGGCGACCGCCGTCCCACTCATTTTTGAGTGACTGCGCTCTAGCCGCTTATAAGTGGCTGATTCTGCAAAAGCCAAGTGTTTAAGGATTATCGAATACATTTCTCGCGCCAATATTATAATATGTCAAAGCGCTTTGACGCCGCAGCATACTGCCTTAGCGCTTCGAGGAGTATGCATGAGTTCTCTACCCTCTGTCGTCCATTCAAGGAAGCTGGCGAAAGAACAATCCGGCGAAATGCTACGTTTTTCCCGCGACAGCGTGCAGTGGGAATGGATGAGCATGTCCGCGCGCCGTCTGAATCCCGGCGAAACCTACGAAGCTGCTACCAAGGGCGAGGAAGCCGCGTTCGTGATACTGGGCGGCCGCTGCACGGCGAACTGGGGAAACGGTCCGCAAACGGCCGGCGCCCGTAAAAATGTGTTTGATGGACTACCCCACTGCCTGTATCTTCCGGCTGGCCACGCCGTTAATTTCAAAGCGGACACCGCGTGTGAAATTGCGGAGTGTCGCGTACCCTCTGAATCCAAGCTCGAACCCAAATTGATAACTCCCCACGATGTTGTCACAGGTCTGCGTGGCGGTGGAAATGCCTCTCGCCAGATCGTGGACATCATTCGCCCCGACTTCCCCGCGGACAAACTTGTGGTGATCGAGGTGTACACGCCGGGTGGCAACTGGTCCAGCTTTCCACCGCACAAGCACGACGTGCACAATCCTCCGCAGGAAGTGGACCTCGACGAAATCTACTATTACCGCATCGACCATCCAGACGAGGGATTTGCCCTGCAACGGTTGTATTCGGCGGACCACGCACAGGACGTTACGGTCTGTGCCAAAGACGGTGACGCGGTCTTGGTGCGGTCTGGTTATCATCCGGTAGTGGCCGGCCCGGGCTACAACGTCTACTACTTAAATTTTCTTGCGGGAACCTCACGCACTTTGGCGGTTACAGAGGATCCGCAACACGTTTGGCTCAAAACGACTTGGAAGGAAACGGACTCGCGGCTACCGCTGGTAACGAAAAAATGATTTTTCCGCACGCCGCCGGACCGTGCGGCCCACTGGTGTGGTGGTTGTTTCTGCGGCATGCTAATGCCTATCCGCCCCAGTAATACGCAAGGAGAATAACTCCATGAAGCGCCGCTTGACCGTTGCACAGGCGATTGTCAGTTATCTGCAGAAGCAGTATTCCTCTCGGGATGGCAAGGAGTACCGGTTCATTGGAGGCATCTTCGGCATTTTCGGTCACGGCAATGTCGCCGGAATTGGACAGGCTCTCGAACAAGATCCCGGCCTGAAGTATTACCTCTGTCGAAACGAACAGGCCATGGTCCACACCGCAGCGGCGTTCGCCAAAGCAAGTTTCCGAATGAGGACGCTGGCCTGTACCACTTCCATCGGCCCCGGTGCTACGAATATGGTGACGGGCGCGGCGCTTGCCACTGTAAATCGCCTTCCCGTTCTCTTGTTGCCGGGAGATATTTTTGCACGGCGCAGCGTGGCGCCAGTCCTGCAACAATTGGAGTCCGCTAGCTCCCAAGACGTTTCGGTAAATGATTGCTTCAAGTCCGTCTCCCGCTACTGGGACCGGATTCAGCGCCCGGAACAATTGCTGACCGCTTTGCCAGAAGCGATGCGCGTCTTGACCTCACCCGCAGAAACGGGAGCGGTCATCCTGAGCCTTCCTCAAGATGTGCAGACGGAAGCTTTCGATTTTCCCGAAGAGTTTTTCCAAAAACGCGTTTGGGTGATTCCTCGTAGCCGATGCGACCACGCTTTGCTAAAACGGGCCGCCGAATGGATCCGCGCGGCCAAGAAACCACTGATCATTGCCGGAGGAGGAGTGCTCTATTCCGAGGCGAGCGCGGCCCTGGCAAACTTCGCGGCGGCCACCGGCATTCCTGTTTGCGAAACGCAGGCGGGAAAGGGAGCGTTACCCTACGACCACCCGCAAGAAGTCGGTGCAGTCGGCGTCACCGGAACGCTCGGCGCAAATATTCTGGCGCGCGAGGCGGATCTGATTATTGGCATTGGCACGCGCTACAGCGATTTCACCAGTGCTTCAAAAACCGCATTCCAAAATCCTGCCGTGCGCTTCATCAACATAAATGTGGCGGACTTCGATGCCTACAAACATGCGGCACTGCCACTGACCGGAGATGCGCTCGTAACCCTCGAAGAACTTCGTTCCGCTGTCGCGGGACACAGCGTAGAGGAAAGCTATCGTGCCAAAATCGCACGATCCCGCGCGGAGTGGGAAAAGGAAGTCGATCGAATCTACGGCATTCGCAAGGAGCCGCCCGTCACCCAGGGCGAAGTGATCGGCGTTGTGAATGCCGCGGTTCAAACTGGTGACACCATGGTTTGCGCCGCGGGTAGTTTGCCGGGCGACCTCCACAAATTGTGGCGAACCAAGAGACCCGGAGGTTATCACCTGGAATACGGCTATTCCTGCATGGGCTATGAAATCGCCGGCGGCCTGGGAGTCAAGATGGCGAACCCGGATGGCGAGGTGTACGTGCTCGTGGGTGATGGCTCGTACTTGATGATGGCACAGGAAATCGTGACCTCTCTTCAGGAAGGCTACAAGCTCAATATCGTGCTGCTCGACAACCACGGCTTTTCCAGCATTGGCGGGCTCAGCCGTAGCTGCGGCAACGAGGGCATGGGGACAAACTACCGCTACCGTCGCGACGGGAAATATGACGGCGATCTCCTTCCGGTGGATTTTGTAAGCAACGCCGCAAGCCTCGGTGCGTGGGCCACTCGCGCAAGGACGCGAGACGAACTTTCCTCTGCTCTGGCGGAAGGACGGAAGCACCCGCGGACCAGCGTCGTGGTCGTAGAAACCGCCTACGAGGAACGCGTTCCTGGCTACGAATCCTGGTGGGACGTGGCCATCGCCGAAGTTTCAGAGCGTGAGCCGGTGCGCGCGGCGCGGAAAAAATATGAAGAGTCGCGCAAGAAGGAACGACTGTTTTTCTAATTTTGTTTTGTGGGCTTGACCGAAGGTTCCGGCTCGTTCTTCGCGGCGCTCTGCGCTGCTTGCTGCTTAAAACCACAGGACTCCCTCACGCGAAGCTCTGGGAGCAGCTTTTTTAACACTCCCGGTCCATCGTTTCCGTTTATCCGTTCCAACAGGAGTTCCACGGCCTCCTGCCCGACCTGATACTTCGGTAGTTCTACAGTCGTAAGCTTGGGGTGAAAAATTCCCAGCCACGGATAGTCGTCAAAACTCACCAGGCCAAAATCTTCGGGACAGCGCAGCCCCATCTCTTCTGCTAGCTTCAGCAGCCCAACGGTCATCAGATAATTGGCGACATAGATTCCGTCCGGCCGGTGAGAAAGCAGCAAATTTGCCCCGCGATAGCCGGACTCCATTCGATAATCTCCCTCGACGACCAGGGCGGGATCATACGGAAGGTTGTTGGCCTTCAAGGCGTCACGAAAGCCTTCCCAGCGGGCTTTGCCGTTACTGATTTTTCTGGGACCACCGATTAATCCGATGCGTTTTCGCCCGGCTCGCGCGAGATGGCAAACCGCATCGAAGGCGCCCTGATAGTCGTCTGTTACCACAGCGTCCTTGGAAATCTTGGGAAACGTCCGCATCACCAGCACGACGGGAATTTTCATCTCTTGCATCAGCTGCCGCAGCGTTGGGCTGATGTCGCAGATCGCCTTGGTTAACAAGATGCCATCCACCCGCTTTGACAGCAGCAGCTCCAGGGCGTTCTCTTCCTTTTCTTGCGTATCGTCGCTGTTGCAAAGCAGCAGATTGTAGCCATGCTTCTGTGCCGCATCCTCCGCGCCTCTCACTACCATCGGAAAGAACGGATTCGCAATATCCGGAACAATCATGCCGATCGTGTGAGTTTTCTGCGCTGCCAGGCCGCGCGCCAGGAGATTCGGGCGGTAATTCAGCTTACGGATTGCCGCTTCCACGCGTTCCCGCAATTTTTTGCCCACATGGCTCTTATGATTGATGACCGCTGACACGGTGAACACGGAAACACGCGATTCTCGTGCCACGTCATAGATGCTGGCTGTCTTATTGGCCTTGGCTGATTTTTTCCGGCGTCGCATGGCGCACTCGTGGACTGACTTTAGCCCACTTCCCGGACATTCTCCAGCCCTCAGCCATATAAGCGATTATAGATTTTATCAACTGCGAGCCTTAGGAATGACCTGGATGTCTTAACAGTGGTGGTCCACAGAGCCTCGACCTTTTTGGCTTTACAGTCCAGGTCGACAGCATCCAGATAGTGCTCAGCAACTCATAACAAGCGCCAAATACGGCGTCACGTCCGAAGGAAGCGGTGCCTCGATTGTCGGCACGCATCACCCGGGGGATTCCGATTTCTTGTTTTCATCCGTCCGTCAAAGCGCTAAGATTTCGGTGAAGCTATTAGGTACGGAGACAGTGAAACATCACTGTTTTTTGGCAAAAGCTCTCGTTTGTGGGAATCTACCTGCGAGCCTTTCAACGACAGCCGCCCAAGGAGGTACAAATGACTCGAACAGCAACGGGCGAATCCTTCAAGAGCCCTCTCCACGAGATGACGCAGACAACTCCCACCTGCCTTTGGAATGATTCTGCTTCCATCCAGGAGTTGCGCTACGCCATCGAACACGGCGCAGTAGGAGCAACTTGCAATCCGGTGATTGTGCTCGGCGTCCTGAAGAAGGAAATGCCACAGTGGAAAGATCGTATTCAGTCATTGATCCGGGAGTGGCCCACCGCCACGGAAGACGAAATTGCCTGGCAATTGGTACGAGAGATTTCTTGCAAGAGCGCGGCGCTACTGAAACCAATCTTCGATGCGCAGCGGGGACGCAACGGCCGGCTTTCTATTCAAACCGATCCGCGGTTTTTCCGTGATACCGAAAGCATCATTCGCCAGGCCGAAGAGTTCAGCAAACTGGCTCCGAATATCATCGTCAAGATTCCCGTAACCCGCGCGGGAATTCCTGCCATCGAAGAGGCGACCTATCGCGGCATCAGCATCAATGCCACCGTATGCTTCGCTCTTCCTCAGTGCATTGCGGTTGCGGAAGCTGTAGAACGTGGCCTGAAACGCCGGGAAAAGGAAGGCAAAGAGATTGCCGCCATGGGTCCGGTTTGCACCATCATGGTTGGCCGTTTGGACGATTGGTTGAAGGTGGCTGCGGAAAAAGAGAATATCTCTGTCGATCCGGGCTATCTCGAATGGGCCGGCGTCGCGGTTTTCAAGAAAACCTACAAGATCTTTCAAGAGCGCGGCTACCGCATTCGACTGCTCTCGGCCGCTTTTCGAAATCACATGCACTGGAGCGAGCTCATCGGTGGCGACGTGGTGATCTCGCCTCCTTACGCCTGGCAAGTCCGTTTCAACGCCAGCGATATCGAGGTGCAATCTCGTATCGACAAGCCCGTGGAAACCCGAATCCTCGAAGAACTAACGAAGAAGTTCGCTGATTTCCGGCGCGCCAACGAAGAGAATGGCCTGCGTCCCGGCGAGTTCGACGGGTTTCCGCCCACCCGCCGTACACTGCGCCAATTCATCGCCGCCTGCCACGACCTCGACGGCGTCGTGCGCGATGTCCTAATCCCCAACCCCGACGCCGAATGAAGTTCAGATCCTCGGAGCAGACGCTCCGGGGACGATGTGAACCCGGTAACGTCCACTCATTGGACTACAAGTGCAATTAACGAGGAGAATCTGGTTTGTGTCTTTTCCGGGGTTCTCGAAGTGCCGAAGCACGCAAGCGCGACCGTGCATAGCTCCGTGCGTCAAAGCTATTCTGCGGGGATGGCGTTTCGAAACGAAATCGCCACGCTCAGTTCGGTCTCGTTTCTCAGGGAGCCGCGATCGAAATTTCCTTTCCGGTGTATTCGACCGAGGTGTCGGGTTGGGCTACGCCGGCGCTCGAACCGTGTCCGGCCGACACCCAAATGATGTTGAATTGCATTCGAGCGGGCATCTCTGGATAACTGCCTTGGCGTTCTCCTAGCGTCAGCTTTCGCGTTGATTCTGACCAGCGCAACGGAATAACAGCGTGCGCGCCCTTTTCATAATCGTAGCTGTCGCCCGCATCCTGATAGAAATCGAAGCTTCCGTCTGCTCCGCGATAAACGCGGAGTTCGATCGGACCGGCCGGCTTCTCGTCGGCATACTCTATTTCCGGCCCAAGAGGGAGAATCGAACCGGCAAGCACGTAAATGGGAATACGCTCAAGCGGGGCGTCTGCATCGATCTGCCGGCCGCCTTGCTGTGCCGCGCCTGTCCAAAAGTCGTACCAGGTTGCCTCTGGCAGGTAGAGAGTCCGGTGAACAACGTTTGGTTCAAGCACTGGACTTAGAAGGAGGGCCGGACCAAACATGAACTCGTCCCCAAGGTCGCGGGTTTTAGGATCGCTCCGCCAGTCCATCACCAGCGGGCGTTGTATCGTGTAATCTTCGTTTGTGACGCGCCATGCCAGTGAATAAATGTAGGGCATGAGACGGTAACGAAGCTTGTCATAGCCGATCAGGATCGGCGCGACTTTGTCGAAAGCCCAAATCTCATTCTGCGGCCGGTGGCCATGCGTGCGGAAGATCGGGCAGAATACTCCGTACTCGAACCACCGCGCGTAAAGCTCCTGATACGCCGGGTCAGGAACCGGATTGTCATGTGGCGGCCAGTAACCGCCAATGTCCGTTGTCCAGTAGGGGTATCCCGAAAGTGCGAAATTCATTCCGGCCGCCACTTGATGCCGTAACCCCCAATACGAGCCATAAACATCGCCGGACCACACTGTTGCTCCAACTCGCTGCTGCCCGAGGAACGCTGACCGCGTCAGGAGAAACACTCGTTTGCGGTCCGTCGAGGCCTTCCAGTGTTCTTGAACGCCCAGTGTGTGCATGAGCGGGAATATGTTTGTGTACTCCGCGCCGTTGCCGATCCAGATCTGCTTGTTCTGTAGAATCGCGTCGCCCATATGCGGCCAGTATTCTTCGGGCTCTGCGCTGTCCAGCCAAAACGCATCCCAGCCCTGAGAGAACAGTGCTCCCGCCAGGTTGTTCCAAAAGAAGTCGCGCCCTTTCGGGTTCGTGGCGTCGTAAACGTGAGCGTTGGGAACGTCCAGATGTTGCTGCGTCATCCGCAGGAAATTCTCGGACTTTGAATCGAATAGCCCCCAAACCGAAAGCATCGCGTGGACATGTTCCTCGTGGAGGCGTTTGAGTTCACCAGGAACATCCGGAAATTGGGAATTGAAAACTGGATCACCCTCCGCCTTCCACCAGAACCAGTCTTGCACGATAGTGTCCAGCGGAATGTGGGCTTCGCGATAGCGGTGCGCGATTCCAAGAAGTTCGTCCTGCGAGACGTAGCGGTCCTTGGATTGAAAAAAACCATAAGCCCATTTAGGAAGCAGTGGCGTATGTCCAGTGAGGATACGGTAGTGATGAATGAGTTGGTCCATTTCCGGACCGTATAGGAAGTAATAATCGACGGAATGGCCCGCCAGCGCGCTTAAGTTCAGTTCGAGCGGAAAGCGGTTGTCGACAGATGTAAGCGAAGCGGTGTTCCACATTAGCGCGTAGCCCTTTGACGACAACAGCAGCGGAATCGCGACGTCGGTATTGTTCTGCGCGAGCTGAACTGTCGCACCCCGGTAGTTGAACATTCCGCTCTGGTGCTGCCCTAACCCGTAGAAGCCCTCGGTTGCATCGGGTGCAAATCGGTCTTCCACATGAAACGTCGATTCACCGTTCAACTCAGCGGGTTCATAGGTACGAGGAACGGAATCTCGCTCGCGCAGAAGGACCTCGCCCCCGGTGGTGCTGAATTGCACGTCACCTCTTTTGAGAGAGAGCTCGATTTTCAACGTGTCAGTGGTAAGTACGGCGGCATCGGCTGTCTGTGACAATTGGAATTTGGCACCTGGACATGCGTCCTTTGGGTCGAGCATCCACGGCTGGCTGCGGGCCGCCGCACTATGTGTCTCCGGGGCCGCTACGAAATGGATGACGGAAGCGCCACAAACCGAAATATGAACGGTTTCTTTGCCGATGGTTGCCGTCATGCCGTCTGGCGCAGCTGCATATTGGACTGCAGGCAACGGCGGCACGTCCCAAAGTTGAGCTTTTGTTGGCATCGCACCGAGAAGGAAAGAGCAAAGTACGGGAAAGAAAACCGCCGGGATGTTCCACTCACGACAAAAATGTATTCTCATCGTCACCTTCGAAATCAATTGAAACTGACAGGTCGCTCCGACTTTCGAAATTTGCCTCTACTTACCAACTCAAGTCCAGCAGAGAAAGCCCCTGCGCTGGTTGAGTGAAAGTAATCTCAACTGTACTGCCCTGCGCAACAATCCAACGCGGAGACTCGCGCAACTGCAACTGTCCCGCAGCTTTAAGGTGCTCATACTCAGTCGCGGAAGGATTAGGAGGTGACCCCATAGTCTGCCAAGCGGTGTAAGCATTGCTGTGATCGCGATCCACGCCCCAATGCTCTAGCAACACTCGTGACACACCTTGAGGCAAGCCCTCGATTCTCAGACGAATTTCCGCCGGAACGGACTGGTCGGAATAGTCGTCATAACTCCAAATCAGGACATTCAGTCTATGACTGTCACGCGTGGCGATTGCGTTCACGTCTGGTTTCGTTTTCACGCTCGACTCGAGGACATCTCCAACCGCAAGCCCTCCGGTGCTCTCGACGGCCACGCGCTCCCCGTTCATAAGCCCGAACATGCGGAACGCGTTCAGCACCGGCAGGTCAATATCCCCTGTTGTGAAAGAACGGAGTCCCGCAAAGAGGGGCTGGCCGGGAAAAGTGAACGCCCAGGCAACCGTCCCTTGCAGATTGACGTGGTGCCGCTCGGCAAGGGCCAGAGTTCCGTGCAGAAGCTCTGCTTCATAGCTGGCGTATTGCGATGTCAAACGAAACTCGTTTTGGGGGTGCGACGTCGCGTCACACGCGGCACAACTTTCGGGATCGGATTCGCTAAGGACAACAGGTAGTCCGCGAAATGAGGGAAAGGTCTCGATGATCGCGAAACCCCGATCGATGTCGCGCAGATTCGTTCCTATATCCAACTCCACATGAGCCTCTACGACTTTTGCTGTTCCTTTCGCATGAAACGAAATGAAATCCAGTGGAGCACCTGCTTGCCCCGTGGCATAGTTCTGGCCTTTTGCACAGTGCTCCAGAAAAGCGCGTAGGAAGCCAGCGGCGCGCTGGCTCGCGGGGCCAGTGGTGGCAGGCCCGCCGACACGTGCGTTCGGCAGGGCTCTTCGCACTGCCGCCACGGTGTAGTCGTAGAACTTGTTGTAGTCGTCCACGGTTCCGTGCCAGTAAAAAATGTCCGGCTCGTTCCAAACCTCCCACTCCCATTTCGTGACTTGCGCGGACCCGTAGCGATCCGCCATATGTCGAACCCAGTTATAGATGAGGTCGGACCACTCCTGATAGTCGTTTGGCGGATACGCCCAACCGGTGTCGAAGTCTTTCGGCCAATGGTGCCGGTACGGCTCTGGATGCGGCGAGAGTGCTGCGGGCATAAATCCGATCTCCACGAAGGGTGTTATGCCAGTCGCTTGATAGGTATCAAAAATCCTGTCGACGATGCTCCAGTTATAAACCGGTTTCCCGTAAGCGTCCCGTGTGAAGACGTTCGTCGATCCCCATTTCAGTGCTGACGTGCCATCGCCTGAAGTTAATAGGTTGTGCGTGCGGTCGTGTACAGGATAGGAGCTAAGTTGAGAAAGTCGTGTGAGAAGTTCGTGCCCTTCCTCGGTATACGTGTAGTTCGGCTCGTCGTGTCCAACCCACGCCCATACAGGTTCGAAAGGCCCCGTCGGTTTGGACAGGTCGACTTTGACGGTGACGCGTTGCTGCGCTGACAACGCGACGGCGGCTACCAGCGCAAAGGGGAGGGTCCGAATCAGCTTTTGTGTGAGGGTTCGTCGGATGGGAGTAATCATCCTATGCCGGGAATCGCAACGTTTAGCATAAAAGCTTGCGATAAGAAACGGCAAACAGCGCGAAGTCATCGTCGTGCGTCGGCGAGTTGCGGGAACGGCAAATCAATCGATCCGATGCGGATACGCGCACACTCCATGAGCTACCGGCGCGAAAGGCAATCCCCGCTGGCACCTGTTTGGCACCAGCGGGGAAAAGCAGCCTCCCGGGGTGGGGGAGATCGCCGCTTAGAAGAACACCTTCGCACCCAGTTGGAAGGTACGTGGATCGTTGGTAGAGGTGACTTTGCCGAAGTCCGCATCTCCGAGCGTAGTATCCACGCCGTTCATCTGCGGATGGTTAAAGGTGTTGAAGCTCTCGAACCGAAGTTCGAAGCGCAGTCGTTCGGTTACGTTGAAGTTCTTGAAGAGAGCCAGGTTCCAGTTGTCGCGGCCAGGGCCCCAGACTCCATCGAATCCGAGATTGCCCCAAGTAGCCACGCTGGCATTCCCGGGCAGAAGGTTCGGCGCAAAGGCCGAGGGGCTGAACCACTGCATGGTTCCGTTCGTATTGGTTTGCGAGGTCGTAGCATTCTTGGGGTAGTCGATCGACCCAACGAGGTTCGGCCGTATGCGGCAGTTGCCGCTCACGGCACCACATATCGATTGCAAGCCGCCGCCGACCTGCAAGTTGAGAGGTTGGCCCGACTCGATGGTGACAACGCCGGAAACCTGCCAGCCACCGACGACAGTCTTCATGAAGTGATTCGTGCTATTCCGCCAGAACGGAACATCGTAGACAAAGTTAAAGACGGCGATGTTTCGACGGTTGTATTGTGATGGCCCCATGTCGTATTTCCATCCGGCATAGGGATTGCTCACATAATCCAAGTCGCCGCCGTCGCCGCCATTGAGAATGTTATCGGAGGAGTCAGTGGCGTGAGCAAACGTATACGCGCCCTGCAATGTGAGATCGTGAATTTGCGAACGCAAAGAGATTTGCAATGAATTGTAATCCGAATTGGCTTCGTTCTGGTTCACCTTGATGCTGCCGTAACCGAGATACGGCCGGTAGAGGTTTTCGGTGCCAGTGTTGACCGATCCGTTAAAGAAGGTGGGAAGCAGGCCGTAAGCCGGCATGTCGATTTCCTGAGCGAAGCTCATGTGGCGACCCTGGTTGCCTACATAAGCAGCGGACAGCACCGTCCTGGCGGCTAGTTGTTGCTGGACGCCCGCGCTGTATTGATAGCTCGTGGGAATCTTGTAGAGGTTTGGAGCCAGCGCCGTTATGGAGTTCACCGTCACCGGAAGCGTGGCAGCGCTGATCACCGTTCCATTCGGATCGACGCCGACATGCGGATTGGAAAGCGAGACGTTATTGAGGGTGGGATTACCGCCGAACAGGTTGTTGGCGCCCGCCTGATACATGTCGTTGCCTTGGATGCGCTCGAAGAAGGTGCCAAATCCGGCACGCAAAATCGTTTTGCCCTTGCCGGTAAGGTCATAGGCAAAGCCAATACGCGGGCCGAAGGTGTCCCAATGATTATTTACCAGACCGTAGGGAACGCCGGGTGTTTTCCCAGGAACCCCCAGTCCGTTGGTGTAAGACAGCAGTCCATTGAGCCCCGGGTTGGGCCCTGCAGCCAAGAAGGGATTGGCTCCGGTGCAAGTTGCGTTGGGAATGCCGACACCAGAGCAAATCTGGGTGCCGTTGGCGTTCGCGAAACCGATGCCACTCCCGGGAGCAAAGGCTGCTGCCGCCCCAGAAGCATTCCATAAGTTGGGATAGAAGTTTGACATCTGGCCATTCACTTCCGCGGTGTGCGGAATGCCGTCCCACCGCAGGCCGAGGTTCAATGTCAGCCGTTTGGTGGCGCGCCAGTCGTCTTGGAAGTAGGCACCCCAAGAGACGCTGTTCCATTGCCGCGTGTCTTTGAGGGCAGCCTCACTGTAACTGCTGGAGAGTCCCAGCAAGAAGTCGGCAAAGTCATAGCCTGTATAGTTGCCGTTGAACTGGAATCCGCCTTGTGGGCTATCCTGCAAAGGCTGAGCCTTTTTGAACCAGAGCCAGCTTCCACCAAATTTGAACTGATGCGCCCCTTTAGCCCAGGAGACATCGTCGCGGATCTGGTAGCTGTCGGCGGTGTTGTCCCAGGGGCTCCAGTTCTGGTTGTATACCGCTCCCGTTTTGCTGGTGAGAAAGATAGCTGGCAGGATACTATTCGGGCCACCGAAGAGCCGATTCTCTGAGTATCCTTGTGGGATGTTGTAGACGCCCAAGGGTGAGATGTTGATGCGATTCCCGCCATAATTGAAGGCAATCTCATTCAGAAGGGTGGGGCTAATCGTATTGGCGACGTGCACCACGGCTTGGTACGACGGATTGGCAAATGTATCGCTGGAAGTCGGCAGGTTCACCCAAGCCCAGCGGGCCGGCACATCGGTCTGCAAGATTTCCGACTCGTCGATAAAATGTCCGAAAATCGACCAGTTGTTATTAAAAGTATGGTCGATCCGTACGATTTCTTCGCGGACATTGGTCGGAGCGTTCTGGCCGCCATGGAAGAAATCACCACTGGTGGGGGCTGGGTAGATGCCTGCTTGCAGCAGGGCGGCTGCGTTGGGATTAATCAGCGCCGGATTGATGACGTTCTGCTGGCCGTTGTAAACAAACGGCTGGGCCTTGGTAGGGTCGGGTGCTCCACCGGTACAACCACTGAGCGCTTGACCTGCCGTAACGAACGCTTGTTGTACCCCGGGCGATACTTGACAAGCGTAAGGAGCCTGGACTCCTAACGGCATACTTAGCGCGCCGTTGCTCGTGTTAAAGAGCGCATTCCCGTTCGCCTTGTTGTAATTGACCGCATCGGCGAGGTTTCCTCCGTAGGTGCCGGGGAACGGGACGACTTGGTTGATGCCTCCGCCAGTTACTTGGCGGCGCCACTCCATGTTGTAGAAGAAGAACGTCCTCGCCGTGGCGCCTTTTTTGAACTTTATGGGACCGCCGACGTTAAAACCCCAAAGGTTAAAACGCAATTCTTGCACGTGCTGTGGAGTAGGATTGAACCAGCCGCGCGCATCAAGCGCATCGTTGCGCCCGAACCACCACGCCGAGGCGTGAAACTGGTCGGAGCCGCCCTTGACCGCGGTGCTGATCGTGGCTCCTGAAACCAAGCCGTATTCCGCCGAGTAGTTCGAGGTCATCACGCGAAATTCAGACAACGCGTCGAGCGACGGCATCACGACGGCGCCGGAACCGCCGCGGTCGGCAGCCTCACCACCGTCGATCATATAGAGAGCATGCGCGACGCGGTTACCGTTGAAGCTGATGGTCTGGTCTCCGCCCATTGGCGTCGGCGTTTGAAAGTCAACCTGCGCGCTGCTAGCGCCCGGAACCAGATTAACCAGTTCGTACAGACTGCGCCCATTGGTGGTGATCTGGCTGACTTGGTCTCCGGTAAGTACGGTACTGATCTCATTGGAGTCGGTTTGCACGGCAACCGGTGCCGACTGTGATTCGACGGTAACTACCGTCGTTGCCGCGCCAACTTCCATTACGAAGTCCAAGCGCCTGCGATCGCCGATTTGCAAGACAATGCCGCGCTGCTCGGTGGTCTTGAATTTGGGAGTCTCCGCTCGCACAACATACTTACCAATGGCGAGACGCGGGGCCACATATTGGCCCTCATCATTGGTCGTATACTGGCTGCTTAGACCTGTGTCGGTATTCGTAATTGTGATGGTGACGCCGGGAATCGCGCCGCCGGACGGGTCGGTAACGGTACCGACGATCGCCGCATTACTCAATTCTTGAGCCGCCGAAAAAAGCGGTAACGCCAAGAGCAATATGCTTACAATAACCGCGCGAAACAGCCAATTTCTTGGGCCAATCACGCAGGCCGAAAAATCACTCCGAGAGGAAAGGAACATTTATGCCTCCGCACCGAAGGTTATGTGGACGAAACCCCTCGACGATCGAGAATCGTCGTTAACGTACACGCACTGTCGCTCCTTGTCTTTATATTGTCAAGCATTTTTTTAATGACGTTAATCGAAATCACAAATGGGAGGCGCGGGGGCCGTGAATCCCCTGCAGGATTTGCCCTAAGTCAGTGCTATGAGTGGACATCGGTGGGATGGTGGCTCGAGCCGCGGCTTCTGACGGCTACTGCCAAGCAAAAACTTGAATGATTGAACGGGTAACTGCAAGGAAACTACTACCGCCTCAGTCTCCTTTTGTTCCGGAAGCAGAGGCGTGTGCTACACCTGCACTCACCGCCTCATTCAATGTGGCTTTCAGTCGAATTTCTCTGAAAAGATGGAAGTTAGACGACATGATGACGCCTGGACTAAGGCCCACCGCAGACGGGAAGTTCACTTTGGAAACCAGATTATCGGCTAAAACTCGAACGGCAATTTGCCCTTGCCGGTGCGGTTGTTGATAGATCGACGCCGCGATAGTCCCTTTCTTGAAGTAGGGAGCCATCTCCAAAAATAAGTCGGTGGTAATCAGCTTTACCTTGCCCCCCAGGCTTCGCGCTCCGAGAGCTCGGCAGACCGGCAAACAGTTCACTGTGTTCACATAAATCCCGGCTAGCGCCGGGATTCGCTTTAGCAGGTCGAAGGTCTTCTGAAAGCTCTCGTCTTCGTCTTCGTGGCCTTCAATCACCGCCGCTATCTTGCCACCCGCGCAGTGCTTCGGAAACGTTTCCGAAAAACCCTCTGCTTTGCGCCGGTGATCTTCCGCCATCAACATGCCAGCCAATACCGCCACTTTCGATCCGGGCGGCACAAATTTCCCCATCAACTCTCCCGCCAAACATCCATTTAGATAGGGCTCGACGTAAACCACGCTGGAACGCTGGCTTTCCGGTGCATCCGTCGAGACACAGACGACGTGGATACCTTTAGCTTCGGCCTCATCAATCAAGGGTCGCAAGTTTTTCGGATTTCCGGCCGTCAGAATAATTCCGTCGACGCCGCTCCCCATCAACTCTTTGAACGCTTCGCTATCTCCTTCGCCGAGCGCCTGTACGGGACGGTTTACAAACTCAATCCCAAACTGCGAAACGCGTTCTGCTTCCTCGAGAACTCCCTGCCAGAGCTGGTCATAGAAAAAGTGGATTTCGCGCGGAATGCATACGCCTATTCGGACACTGGCCTTGGCTGCCGAAAGGGCACGCGCAGCTAAGTTCGGCCGGTATCCGATTTGATGGGCTACATCCAAAATGCGCTGGCGTGTTGCTTCGTTGATCCCGCCGCGCCCGTGTAACGCACGGTCAACCGTGCCAATGGAAACCTGTGCTATTTCCGCGATGAGATGGATGCCCCGCCGCTGTTTGGCCATGTTCACACTCGCCCGTATTCTATGTCAGGTGGGTCCGACAGCAAACCCGAAGCGAATCGATTCCTTGCGTCTCGAAATAGCCGTCCCGTTAACGTAACCGTTATTCTAGATGCTTTTCGAACGATTCCTCCCGGCTCTCTCCAACCTGGGCTTCGTGAACCAAGAGCTACAAAGAGCATCATCTGCCCTTCGTGCCGCGCTAGTTGGACGGCTCGGCGGTCGCGGCTTGGTTCACCGCGGTCCAAGCCAGCTTGGCCTGGCCATTGCGGTCGAAGAGCAACGGGTAATTCGTCCGGCCTCTGACCGGCCAGTTGTTCCGCCACGAGTCCCCGTCGGTTACGCCCCACAATGTCACCCTTTGGACGACATCGCGATGACGCAAGAATGATTCAAATAGATCGGCGTAGCGTGTGGCCAATGCCTGCTGCACACTCTCCGGCATTCCGCTGGTGTATGGATTCAGGCTCGGATCCGCTTCGACTCGGGCGCTAACATCTGCGGTTCCTTGCTCTATCGGAGGAGTTGGAAGCACGTCTACATCCAGTTCCGAGATGATGACGTGCACACCCAACTTGCCGAACGCTGCGATAGTTGCATCCTCCTGTGTCACGCTTGGCCACGTCAGGCTGTCGTGGCCTTGTAATCCCACGGAGGTGATGGGTACCCCCTTCGCTTTCAAATTCTTGATGAGCGCAAGGGCACCGTTTCGCTTCGGCTCGTTTTCCAGCGAATAATCATTGTAGGTCAGCTCCGCGCGCGGGTCCGCTTCGTGAGCATATTGAAACGCTTTCGCGATGTAATCCTGTCCAATAATCTTCAGCCAGAGTGTGGGGCGCAGGCTGCCGTCATCATTCAGAGCCTCATTGACGACGTCCCAGCTTTTTATCCTTCCTTTGTAGCGGGAGACCACCATATGAATATGATCGTGCATGCGCTTCAGCAGCACTTTGCGCGACACCAAATTGCCCCGGTTATCGCGAAAAACCTCGCTGGGGATCTGGTTGTGCCAAACCAGGCAGTGCCCGACGATGAGCATGTGATTCTGTTCACCGA
This sequence comes from Candidatus Acidiferrales bacterium, assembly GCA_963759275.1. Classification (GTDB taxonomy): domain Bacteria; phylum Acidobacteriota; class Terriglobia; order Acidiferrales; family UBA7541; genus Acidiferrum. Next base: position 63,148 of record CAVWYZ010000016.1, read on the forward strand.
AGGCAACGTATTTGTCTGGAAGATCAAACTCGTAGGTATCCAGTCGAGGATGAATATTCTCCCACTTGAGTGCGTTTTCGGGCGTGATCGAGTTGAACTGCGCTTTGACCAAAGCCGCGCCACGGGCATCTTTCTCGGTAAATTGCGCCGCGTTTACAGCTGCCCCAATAGCAAAGGCGCCGCGGTACGCCTCTTTTAGCGTTACCGGCGCTTGCGCCTGAGCCACGAACACGGTCGCCACGACGACCGCCAGCCCGAGCGCTCGCAACATCCCGTTCATTGCGGCTCCTTGGCTCCCCCGCTGGCCATAAAATACTCGCTGCCTACGCCGGTCCTGCAGTGACCACTTGCACATAGCTCTTCCGTCGTTCCTCCAAATCGTCGGCGATTTGGCGATTCACATCTCTCGTGATCGGGTAAAAGTACAGACAAACCGCAGTTGCCACGAACGCCAATCCAGCATACACGCTGGCCGTCATGCGGATTCCCGCCAAGGCGCGAGCCGTCTGGGCAGCATTTGGCACGTAACCATACGACGAGAATAACCACCCAGCCACAGCGCCGCCCAACGCCAGTCCCGCCCACAAAGCAAATACCACCGCCGAAGTTACGGTGGCCGTAGCACGCCTTCCTGTCTTCCATTCGCCATAGTCCGCCACGTCGGCCATCATGGCCCACAGCAACGGGCAGGACCAGCCGTACGCGAACTGGCGCAGAACTTCCGAAGCGAAAACCGCGACCGTCGCGGTGGGCGGCAGAAAAAGCAGCGCCACATTGAATATCGCTGTGAGGATCATACTGATGACGAACAGGTTTCGTTTGCCAAGGCGAATTGCCAGCGAATTCGAGACGGCCACGCCAATTAGCAGCGCGGTGAGCCCGAAGCCATTGAACCAGCTGAATAACGCTTCATTTCCTGCACAGTACTTGAAAAACGGCAGCATCACGCTGCCGCGGATAGATATCGCCATGAAATAGAAAGTGGTCACCAGGAATAAGGCGATCCACGGTCCGTTGCGGAAAAGATCCCGAAGGTCCTGCTTTAAAGAGCTTTTCTGTTGTGGGTCCGGCTGAATGCGTTCCTTAGTCGTTGCGAAGGTAATGATGAAGAAGATCACGCAAAGAACCGAAAAGAGTCCCATAGTCATCTGGTAACCCTTGGCGTTGTTCCCGTGCCCGAAGAAGTTGCGCATCGGGATGGCCAAGCTCTGAACGATAAATCCCGCGGAATTCGCAAATATCTGACGGAAGGAGGACAGGCTGGTCCGCTCGTCCGGGTCGCCGGTGATTACTCCCGTTAATGCTGCGTACGGCACGTTGTTGACGGTATAGATCAACCGCAGAAGAATGTAGGTTGTATACGCGTAGACAATCTTTCCGGCGGGACTGAGGTTCGGCGTCGTAAACGTCAGCACGCCAATAATGCCAAACGGCACGGCTGTCCACAGAAGCCACGGACGGAATTTCCCCCAGCGCGTATTGGTCCGGTCTGCGATAAAGCCCATGACCGGATTCAGTGCGGCGGCGCCCAGCCCAACCACCAAGAACAGTGTTCCTGCCTCGGCGGCGCTCAACCCAAACGTGTCGGTGTAGAAGCTCAACTGCAACGCCAACATCGTCTGGAAAATAAAGTTCGCAGCCATGTCCCCAAGGCTGTAGCCGACTTTTTCCGTAAACGAGAGCTTCTGGGTCATACTTGCCTCGCTCTTTGGGGTGTCCCTAAGCCTTTACGTGCAAAACCAGTTTCTGCAGGTCCACATCTCGCGATGAATTGCCAACCATGATTTCAAAATCGCCTGGTTCGACCAGGTAATTCATGTTCACGTCGTAGAAAGCCAACTGGTCTGGCGTAATTTCCAGGGCCACCGTAGTGCTCTCGCCGGCCTGCAGTCGAACTTTCTGGAAGGCCTTTAATTCTTTGACCGGCCTTGTCGCTGAACTCACTAAGTCTCTGATGTAGAGTTGTACGACCTCTGTGCCGGCACGCTTCCCGGTGTTGGTCACCTCGACCAGAAGACGCGTCGAACCGCTGCGGCTAATCCTGTGTTTTGTCAATCGCGGGTTAGTAATCGCAAAGGACGTGTAGCTCAGGCCGAATCCGAATGCATACAGCGGGGATACTTCATCGAACAGGTAACCGCGCCGAGCCGACGGCTTGTAGTTGTAAAATACCGGCACGTGCCCTGCCGAACGCGGAAACGAAATCGGCAATTTTCCACCCGGGTTGTAATCTCCGAACAGCACATCGGCCACCGCACGACCGGTCTCCTGACCGAGATACCAGCATTCATAGATCACCGGCACGTTCTGGCTAAGATAATTAATCGAGAGCGGGCGCCCGTTAAATAAAAAGACGATCACCGGCTTTCCGGTCGCGAGCATGGCCTTCACCAGTTCTTCCTGCCCGCCGATCAGATCGAGACTCGCGCGATCCCCCATGTGGTTGAGGCCCCAAGCTTCCCGCGAGGTCTGCTCATTTCCTCCGATGGCCAACACGATGATGTCGGCCTTCGTGGCCACTTCCACGGCCTCGGCAATTCCTTTGCGGTCGGCCTCGGGGTCGCTGGGGACCACTTCATCCTGGTTCCACGAACCGCCGATCGTGATTTTGCAACCTTCGCTGTAGAGCACCTCCGCGCGCTTTCCCACCTTCTCTTTAATGCCCTCGAAAACCGTGACTTCGTGTTTCGGCACTCCGCTATATCCGCCCAGCAGCGTGCGATTAGCATTCGGACCAATCACCGCGATGGTCTTGATTTTGCGCAAATCCAGCGGCGCCAAGTCATTTTCATTCTTGAGCAGCGTGATGGCCTCGTGCGCGGCCTTCAGGGCCACACCCTGATGTGCTTCGCATCCGGTAATGCGCTCGGCCTCGCTCACGTCGACGTACGGATCCTCAAATAGCCCCATCTCGAATTTCCAGAACAGCATCGGAGCAATCAGTTCATCGAGTTCCTTCTCCTTCAGCACTCCTCGGCGCACAAGTTCCGGAAGATGCAGGTAGCAGTCAGCGTCAGGCAACTCGATGTTGACCCCGGCGCGCACCGCCTGCACACAGGAATCCAGTTTGTCCTTGGCAACAAAATGACCATGCGTGTCTGGCCGATAGCCGAGTTCCCAAATCGCGAAGTAATCAGAGACAATGAACCCTGCAAAACCCCATTCTTTCCGCAACACGTCTCGGAGCAGCCACCTGTTTGTATGCGAAGGTATGCCGTCGACTTCGTTGTACGACGGCATGACGCTCAGCGCACCCGTGTGCTTCAACACTTCTTTGAATGGATAAAGAAACGTCTCGCGCAGCACGCGCAACGAGACGTTTGCCGGAGCACAATTCATGCCCGATTCGGGTTGGCCATGACCCACGAAATGCTTCAACGTGGCAATCAGGTGTTTCCGGTCACGGAACTTCTTTTTGCCTTGGAACCCGCGAACCGCCGCGCTGCCCAGCCGTGAAACCAGATAGGGATCTTCGCCATATGTTTCTTCCACTCGCCCCCAACGCGGCTCACGCGCCACATCCACCACTGGCGTGAGGGCCTGATGAGCTCCGCGCGATCGCGCTTCCAGCGCGGTGGCGGTGAAGATCGATTCGACCAACTCCGGATTGAATGTGGCACCCAGAGCAATAGGCTGCGGGAAGCTGGTTCCGTCCACCGCGGCGTGCCCATGCAGACACTCTTCGTGAAATATCACCGGAATGCCTAAACGGCTCTCTTCCGAAAAAAACTTTTGAATCGCGTTCGTGAGCTCGGCCATTCCTCGGGCATTCTTTCCTTTTCCGGCATCGCTCGGACGCCCCACCTGACCTGGCGCACACCCATTGGCGAATGCAGCCTTCGCCTTTGCGTAATCGAAATTTCCCTCCTCATTCACAAGCTTGTCGGTCTTCTCTCGCCAGACGCAGACCATTTGCGCGGCCTTTTCTTCCATCGTCATCCGGCGGAGCAGATCCTTGGCTCGCTGCGCGGAAGGTAGTTTGGGATTCTTATACGGTGGAAGTGCCTTGCTCTTCTTTGCCCCAGCCGCTGATTGCTTCGTCATATTTTCCGTTTCTCCGCATCGATTTCTTTTATTCACATAACAGCAAGAGCTTCGCTGCCGTTGGAAACTTCCTCCGTAAAACGCGTGGAATGGAGCCACAACCTAGCGAACGAAAACGTTTCGGGCGCGCTGAACCGGGCTGCTAATACCTCTGGAGCGATCCATTAAATTTCTGAATTCTTGTAATGCGCTGGACACATGATACTATAGTTCCGCCGTTAACGTACACGCTACAGAGGTCAGGTGCGCTCCAGGTTCGTCGAGGTCTTGCCATGTGCAGCGGCTTTCTCCTTTCGCGGTCGCTACATCACTAACGCCCGAGGCTTCTTCTAGCCTTACCTCGTGCAGCATATGTACTCCAACCACTTGTGCTCACTCGTCGTAGGTCGAGCGGCATTCCCACCGGCTGGAGTTCATGCGTGTGCGTCGGCGACATTCGAGCGCGGCTCTAACGGACGAGGAGACGATCATGGGAAACAACGGATCATATCAGCCAAAACCGGAACACAAATTTACCTTCGGCCTGTGGACCCTGGGAAATCGCGGCCGTGACCCTTTCGGTGATTTTGTGCGCCCAGCGCAGTCTCCTGTCGACATAGTCGGCATTCTTTCGGAAGTTGGAGCTTGGGGCGTAAATCTGCACGACAATGATTTAGTACCCATCGAAGCGACACCGGCCGAACGCGATGCCATCGTGCGTGAGTTTAAACGTGCTTGCCAGCGGTACGGACTCGTGGTTCCCATGGCCACGGTGTCGCTGTTCTTTCATCCCGTATTCCGGGACGGCGCATTCACCGCGAACGATGCCGAGGTCCGCGCCTACGCGGTACAAAAAACTATGCGCGCGATGGATCTGGGTGCGGAGTTGGGCGCAAAGATTTTCGTATTGTGGGGTGGACGCGAAGGGGTAGAAACCGACGCGTGCCGCCGTCCTGACGAAGCTATCAAGCGTCTGCGAGAAGCGGTCAACTATCTCTGCGAGTACAATCTGGCCCGCGGCTACGGATTGCGGTTCGCACTTGAAGCCAAACCAAATGAGCCTCGCGGAGATCTGTATATGTCCACCACCGGCCACTATCTGGGATTCATCGCCACGCTGGATCACCCGGAAATGGTGGGCGTCAATCCGGAAATGGCCCACGAGCAGATGGCTGGTTTGAATTTTGTTCACGGAGTGGCGCAGGCTTGGGAAGCAGGTAAGCTCTTTCACATCGACCTGAATGATCAGGTGTCGGGACGATTCGATCAGGATCTGCGCTTTGGCTCCGCTAACCTGAAGTCTGCGTTTTGGCTCGTAAAATTTCTGGAGGATGTGGGCTACGAAGGGCCTCGCCATTTTGACGCCCACGCTTACCGCACCGAGGACTGTGCCGGGGTAAAGGACTTCGCTCGTGGCTGCATGCGCACCTATCTTATCCTCAAAGAAAAGGCTGAACGCTGGAACGCCGACAAGGAGATCCAAGCTATCCTGCACGAGATCTCCCGCGATGGTAAACGTGTTCCGCAGGTCGGCACGTTTTCTAAAAAAGGAGCGGAAGCACTGTTGGCCCACTCCTTTGATAAGGAAGCTATTCTTCGCAAGCGTCTCCCGTACGAGCGCCTGGACCAGCTAACGGTTGACGTCTTGACGGGAGTTCGCTGAACGCCAATTGTCAGGTCACTGTCTTCTCCTTTGATTCACCAACGTCCCATGCCATCCACAATTCGCTTTTGTTTCCGCGGTTAAAGGGTTACAAAATCTCCATGGGCTTTTGGAAGTGCGCACTGGTTGCTGGATTTTTCTTCGTCACTTTAGTTTTCGTATCTTTGCTTAACGCGCAGGAGCACCCCGTCACCCCGGCGGATGCAACCGCCCTGGCACGGCAGGGCAAATTTGCCGAGGCTGAGAACGCCTGGCGTGCGATTCTTCAGCACACTCCCCGCGACGCCGGGGCCTATGCAAGCCTCGGTTTCGTGCTTTCGCAAGAGCAGAAGTATCCCGAAGCTGTCGCGGCCTATCGAAAAGCCATTGCATTGGATCCGCATCTGCCCGGTGTACAGCTCAATCTGGGCCTGGCGGAATTCAAGCAGGGCAAATTCGAAGATGCCATCCCACCGTTGCGTTCGGCTGTTACCGCGGACCCGCACAATTTGCAGGCCACCACGCTGCTTGGTCTGAGTTGTTACGGCGCCAAGCGTTTTGAGGAAGCTGCCAAGTACCTGCAGATAGCTGCGGCTGCGGACCCGCACAACAATGAATTGCACCAGACGCTGGCGCAAAGCTGCTTGTCAGCCAGAAACTACCCGTGCGCCCTGGAAGAGTTCAAGAAACTCGAGGAGCTCAGTCCGAATTCTTCTGCCGTGCACTTGCTCATGGGCCGGGCCTTAGACGGCGAGGACAAAACCGAGGAAGCGATCTCCGAGTATCAGCAAGCGATTCAGTTAGCTCCTCACGAGCCTGATTTGCACCTCGCCCTTGGCTATGAATACTGGAAAGCAGAAAAGTATGACGACGCGGTAAAAGCGCTACAGGCCGAACTCGCCATAGTGCCTGATAGCGGGGAAGCCCTCGCCTATCTTGGAGACATCGCTCTTAAGCAAGGGGACGAGGAGAAAGCCCTGCCGCTCTTGCGAAAGGCCGCCCAGGTGCAGCAGGACAATTACGTCGTTTATCTGGATATCGCCAGCATTCTGGTCGACAAGAAAAAGTATCCCGAAGCGCGTGCCGCCCTTCAGCACGCTGTCAGCTTAAGCCCCAATCAGTCCATCGTGCATTTCCGGTTGGGGCATGTATATCAGTTGATGGGCGACGACGCCGCGGCCGAAAAAGAATTTGCGAAGGTCCGCGAACTCAAGCAAAAAGAAGACGAGGAACTAGCGCAAAAGGTCAAGAGACTGCCCACCGTCTCGGACCCACATTAGCGTATTCAAAAAACACTCGCCCATGGCGACCGGTTAACTCACGCGTTTGCTTCCGGGATTGCGCCTGGCAGAAACGAATTCGTATCACTTCCCAGCAGATTCCTTGACCCGGACGACACGATCTCCCGCCACGTCCTTCAGCGTCTGAACAATTCCCGATGGCCAATGGATTTCGAGCAATTGAACAGTTCTGTCATCGCCGAGTCCAAAATGCACGGGACCGTAACTGGACGACGCATATCCCACGCTCGAAGTCATATGGTTGTATTGTGCCCCCGCTGCAGTGACCACCTTAATGCGCGCACCGATGCCATCGCGGTTGCTCTTCGTACCTTCCAGTGCGACATCCAGCCAGTGCCCCGCGTTCTCCGTGCGGTTCATCCAAATCTCCGGATTTCTGCCCAACGCGGTTACGACCACGTCTACCCGGCCGTCTCCGTCGAAGTCTCCAAAGGCGTCCCCGCGATGCCGCGCAGCGGGTGATGCCTCAAAACCCGCTTCTCCCGTTAAGGCTTGCCATTTTCCATGCGGGCCGGGATTCCGAAACACGGTGTTGTACTGCTCTACATTGAATACCGGCGCGCTGATGGACTCGACATGCCCGCGCGAAACAAACAGATCCTTCCAGCCGTCATTATCAAAATCGAAAAAACCTGGACCGTATCCGGACATGGATCGCGAAATCTGGCGCATGCCAGTTTGAAGTGTAGTTTCTTCGAACCCTTTGCCGCGCTTGTTCACGAAAATAGGGAACGTCTGATCATTCAAAGCGACGAAAACAATATCCGGATATCCATCGTTATTCATGTCGCGAAAATCCAGGCCCATCCCCGAGACGAATCTTCCTTCCTCCGGAAGCGCTACGCCCTGCGGAAAGCCCACCTCTTCGAATTTCTGTCCCGTGTTATGGAATAGAAAGTTATACATGGTGTCGTTGGTTACGAAGAGGTCGGGCCGGCCATCCAGATCGTAATCGGCAACACCAACTCCCATGCCTTTGCCGACATAAGCGCGAAGGCCCCATTTTTCAGAGACATCTTCGAACGTGCCATCGCCACGGTTCAAAAATAGTTGATTGGGTTGTCCCGGGTACCGTTCCGGAGCACAGTAATCGTACGCCCCCCTATAGGGGCATAGCGTCTCGGTCTTTACATCCCACAGTAAATAATTAATAACTACGAGATCCAGCAAACCATCGTTGTTCACGTCCACCCAGGCTGCCGCCGCTGTCCATAGGGGGCCATATTTAGGATCCACAGCATGGTCCAACCCAGCTTTGGCCGTAACGTCAGTGAAGGTACCGTTCCCATTGTTGTGGTAAAGGTGGTTGCCGTGAACACCGCCAACGAACAGATCCGGATAACCATCGTTGTCATAATCGCTTACCGCTACGCAAATGTTGTAGCCGCTTCCGCTTAAACCCGCCTCCTCGGTGACGTCCGTAAACACTCCGTTGCCGTCATTGCGATAAAGATGGTTGAAGAACTTCGGCGAATCCTTTTTGAGGGTTTCAATATTGGCGCCGTTAGTGAAGAAAATGTCAGGCCGTCCGTCCCGGTTGTAGTCGAACACGGCAACACCGCCCGCCATTGTTGCCGGCGCGTGTGGGGTCTGCAATGTTTCGTCGGAGTCCAATCGGAAAGGCAGGTTCTCCAGGGCGAACTTAATCTTTGACGAGCGTGCGGCAGTTTCCTGCCTGCTTTCCGAGTGAACCAGGAAAGCCAGCGCAAGAACCAGCGTCGCCGAGAATAATAGACGACTGATTTCTCGTGCAGTAAAAGTCAAGGTGTGACCTTTGGGCTTTTTGCCGCCCCTCGGAGTCGGATTCCAGAACCGATTCTATCCGAGGCGGCCCCGAAAAGCTTAGTTTCTTCCCAATGTTAACGTTAACTTCACTTTGTTATACAATTTCGTCCGTTCTCTTTCGCCGTGCTGGAATTCGTAGAGACGACAGAAAAAGCATCGAAAGCCCATGCATCCGAAAAGGCCCTTCGATGTAACATCAGCCGCCTCTGGACCAGTCCTTCTCTTTTAGTAGGAGTGAGGGGAGGGTCATCAAAATGTGGCGTCGCCTGCTCTTATTTTTGCTTTTCGCCGTTGCTCCCGCGTGTGCACAGTACTCTGCCAATCCTCTAAACCACTCCCTAAACACCCTTCGAGTAGACGTGGCGTTCGTCACAGGGGGCCACGTACCGAGGGGCATTCGCGTTCAGCTTCTGCAGGGTCTGGCGACCGCCGTCCCTCTTGCAGTGGTCTTAACCGATTCCTCAGGCTCTGCGGAGTTTCCCGGCCTTCTTCCCGGCGACTACCGTGTTGAAATTTCCGGCGCGGGCGTCGAAACAAAACAAAGCGAAATCATCCACATCCAAGATGGCCAAGTCTTCGTGAGTGAGGCCATTGCCGTGCGCAAAGCCACCGAACCTAATTCCGAGACGAACGGCGCCATTGGTGACACTGTGGCGGTTTCCGAGCTCGATGTTCCCAAGCCAGCCTCCCGGGAACTGGACCGTGGCAATTCCGAAATGCAGCACAGCAATTGGGCAAAGGCCGCTGAGCATTTCAATAAGGCCGTCGCCATTTATCCGCACTATGCTTCTGCCTACTACAATCTGTCGGTTGCTTATTCCCACCTCGACAGGTTGGATGAACAACGTGGGGCTTTGCAAAACGCATTGAAAATCAACGGCAGTTTGGTTCCGGCCCTGGTCAGTCTTGCGCACCTGGATGTGGCCGATCACAAACCCGAGCAGGCCAAGCAACAACTGGATAAGGCGTTAACGGCTAGCCCCACCAACGTAGAAGCCCTCGCCCTCCGTGTCCGCATCGACTTCATGCTCGGCCAGGATCAGCAGGCCATCGATGACGCTCAGAAGGTTCATGAGTTGCCCCACGCCGGTTATGCAACCGTCCACTACACAGCCGCGGCCGCCTACCAGCGCATGAATCGGATTCCACAGACCATCACGCAATTACAGCTATTGCTGCAGGAAGATCCCAAAAACCCGCGCGCCGATTACATTCGTCAGACCATCGCCGAACTACAAGGTTCGTCCCATTAATTCGCTGGCCTGAAGAGACAGTGGTATTCGATCCGTCGTCGACCTAGTGCTTGCTGCTTTGCGCTGCGCGCCTGGCGCGCTCGGCCGTGAACTCCGCGACCATTTTATCTATCGTGGGTTGCAGCTGGTTTGGGTCCCGGATGCAATTCAAGAAAATCAAACGTGCATCCGAATAGCCGGGCATCGCCAGGCCAAATATGTGGAACTCAGAGGCTTTCGGCGGACCCCCTGGCGTCCCTACCGCCGGAAGGACGTCTGGAAGCTGGAAAGCATACATGCTGCCTCCTGCCAGTGCTTGATGCGGGAATTGCAGGAGCCAAACACAGTTATGCGCGTCTTCAATCATGTCGGCCGAGACGATAGCCCAGCGGCCTCCGTCGGAAGGCTGGGGCTCCTGGCAATTCCAGAAGCGTGCCCGTGGCACATAGACCGTGGGGTCGTTGAACCCGTACTCGTCTACGAGCACCTCGTTGAAACCGTGCTGCTCGGCGTAGCTGTTCACTTCTGGAAGAGCCTGGTTCCAGTCGAGATTCGAATCGGTCGCCAAGTCATAACCGGGCCGGCCGAAACTGAGGCTATTGAAAAATGGAAAGTAATAAGGATACGCGCGGATAACGGTGACCACCGAAATAATCGACAGCAACACATAGGCCACGGCCAAGACTCGAGCAGCCCGCCAGCCTCTCTCGCGCAGGTGGGTGATCGTGCGCGGCACGGGCGCCAGCAGAAGAATCATCAGCAGAATGGGAATGGTGAAGTGGCGAATGCTGATAGTCATCCGGCTCAGCAGGCAAAATCCCGAAATCACCACCAGGAAGACCCACACGGCACGCCAGTGGAATTGCTTGTCTGCCGGGATCACCACGGAGTCCCCGCGTCTACGCCGCCAAATGAGCGCTATCGGCACGGCGAGCGTGAGCATCAGCAGGAACGCCAGGGTCGACTTCAGAACAAACACGACCGGAAAATAGAACCACATGCCATGTGCGTACGAGTGGCCTAGAAGAAAGGCCGGCCGCGATGAAGTCATCGCGAAGAAAAGCAGCCCGCGAAGATAAAGGTAAGCCGGCATCAGCATTCGCCTAAGCAATAACGACGGCGTACTTTGACCGAGCACCTCCAACCAATCGGTGGGTTCCCTCCACGACAAAATGAAATAGGTAACATACACGGCGAGAGCCGCCACGAAGATGCCTCGCCACATATAGCGTCCCCGCAGACGCCGCCAGGAACGAAGTTCTCCCGGATCCTTGGGCATTTCGGGTAGCGGCGCAATGCGAAGAATCAAGCGAAACGCGAGGAAACAAAAAAGCAGGAGGCCGGACGAGAATTTCGTAAGGAACGCGGCTCCGAGCAGAAGTCCAAAAATGAGGGCAGCGCGGCGGCTGGGAGCGTGCCAGAGGGACGCGAAACTCCACAGTGTCAGTAGCGAGACAAACGTGATCGGAATGTCGGTAAGTACCAGCGGCCCAAAAACCAAAAACGTTGGCGTGGTCGCAAAGGCCGCCACGCAAAGCAACCCGCCCCACGAGCCTCCCAATTCGGAGGCATAGCGGTACAGCAATATGCCTAGCGCCAACGTCAATAAGAGCATCGGTGCGCGCGCCCAAAGGACAGTCGCGCGTGGATCATTCCAGCGCAGCGCTACAAAATGACCCCAACTCCATTCACCCAGCATGGCGGCGATCCCGCGATTGCTGATAAGCCACGCCGGGTCCGAGTAGTCGGCGCGCACTCCACCCAGAACTAGCGGAATGGCGGCCAGAACCTTCGCTAACGGCGGATGCTCCAGATTCATTCGCAAATCGAGCTTTTGCAGGTAGCTCACTCCGGCCCCGATATGCGCAACTTCATCAACGGTGATGGATTCGCGGAGTGCTGCCCCGCCCGCGAGGATTCCCATTAAGAGCAAGAGCAGTGCCACGAAAACGACGGAGAGGTGCTTCATCTTGTCCTTCGCAAAACGTTCTTGGTGAATTTCTTTTCTATTGCCTCAAAAAGACCTGGCGATCAAGGAAGCTGCGGTTCAATCGTCCACGAAATCCAGAACGCCAGGCCGAGTGGTCAGCCCGAACGATTCAAGATTCACTTGCAACTCTTCTGAAAACAAAGATTCTGACTGAAGAACGGCAGCACATGATTCTGGAAACGATCGGCCACTCTGCTCGTGTGCGTTCCTGGGTACACCTCGAAACTGTTCGCGATTCCGTACTTATCCAGAGCGTCATGCAACTTGCCGGCATCGACTCGCAACCCGTCCTGGTCTCCCACATCCATCGCAATGGCGCGATACTGACGCAGGTTTCCAATGTACTGGTCCACAAATGCGAGCGGCGCATTGGCCGCCCATTTCGCGAGAATATCTGGTTGGACCGCACCATCTTTCATCGGAAGGTCCAAGTAAAGGGGTGGATTCTTCGGGTCGGGTGACCAGGCCGCTGCACTGGCCAGCTGAGCCCTTGGAAAAAACGAAAGCTTTGCTGAATCCTCTGGTGTCTTGACAGCTTCGAGCGTCTTCTCATCTTCAGGTTTCAAGGAGGCCGCTGTTCGGGCGGACAAACAACACGGACTCATTATGTACAGGGTTCCGAATACATCGGAATGCTTCATCCCGATTCGGCTCGCGCCGTAGCCGCCCATCGAGTGGCCAACCAAGCCGCGGCTCGTGCGATTCGGAAGAGTGCGGTAATGAGCATCAATGTACGCGACCAGATCGCGCGAAATAAACTGTTCGAAATCTCCCGTAGTGACCGAACTGGAGTACATTGAGCCGTTGTGTACCGTCTTGGAGTCTGGTAGCACGACGATCATCTCTTTAGCGCCTTGTGCGAAAGCTCCTTCGATGGTCTGCGGCACATGGATTTCGTGAGACCACTGTTCGGCGCCGATGGAATAACCGTGCAGCGCGTACACCACGGGATAGCGTCGCGATTTCTGCTTGGCGTAGCTGGGCGGTAGAAACACGAACACGTCGCGATCGACAGCGTCTCCTTCCAAATTACCTTCCAAGGCTGTTCCGTGGACCTTAATATGCTCGACAGCCACGGGCTTTGCGCCGGCAACCGGCGCCGGCACTTCCGTTTGTACTTGCGCCGCAAGCCGAGGCGCCGGAGCCAGTGCCATCAACAGTGTGATCACCCAACACACTCGGTTTGTTTTCATGGAAATTTCTCCCTTCATTATTTGCCCAGGTGCTTTCGGGATTTGCTCTGCCGCTCCACTCATAGACGAGCTATTGCATCGGAAACGAATAAATGCTGACGCTAAAAGGCGGGACCGACATCATGTCCGGCGCGGAGGTCTGTTCCTGCTCCTCGATTTCAACCCCGGGCTTTTGTCCCACGGTATTGGTTGCGTCCACACGGGATGGCGCCATCCGCCACAGGTGGCCCTGGCTGGAGAGCTTCGCACTATTGAACGAGATCTTCAGGTGCTGTTCGGTGTCTGACGGATTCAGCACAGCGAAGGTGAGCGTCTTGCGATCGCCTGTGAGAGCCGCGCTTACATCCAGAGGGTAGGTATCGCTACCGGGATTCACGGCAGGTTGATCGCCCCCTGCGGGGTAGATCGGTTTGGGCTGGGGGGAATTCCCAGACACTTCCACAGGGATCGTACCGAAATGTTCGCGATACATCTTGAACAGGAGGCCCGTTGGGCTTAGCACCGCGCGGGTTCTGTCTTCGTTGATCATGGCCGTTGCAAACGTGAATGCACCCAACTGGAATAGATCGGAGTGGCGAAACATCTCGTGAAACGCCCAGGCATAGGCAGGGACTGTCTTGTAAGACCCCGGGGACGAGTCCCTGTCCATATAGGCCCACTCATCGATGGCGATCGGCACAGGCTTTGCTCTCAGCGCCGGAATGAGTTTCAGATATTCCTGATAATGCTCGTATTTGACGCGAACTTGCGTCGCTGGCGCACGTTCCCATTCGATTAGCGGCTGCGGACCGATATTGACCTTCTTCTCCAACTGCAGATCGGTGTGCATGTTGCTCGCCGAATAGAAGTGCTCGCTAAGCATGTCGATGTAGTCCAGACAGTGGGCCAGCATGTGACCACTCCAGTCCGCTGTCGAGAGATAGTCCGGAACAAACTTGCCGCCGATGCGTTTGGACTGGTTCGCTCCGGTCATCACGTCGGGCATCGCACCAGCAGCGATCAGTTTGATGGAAGGATCCACCGACCGCATGGCTTTCGCGAACATGACGTGCTTGAGTTCAAATTGCTCTGTGGCCATAGCGCCCATTTGGTAATCGCCCCAGGGCTCGTTGCCGATACCCCAGAACTTAACGTTATAGGGCCTCGGATGTCCGTTGGCGGCGCGCCATTTGCCCATTGGCGTGGAAACTGCGCCGTTGGTGTATTCCACGAGTTCTCGGGCCGACCATTCGTCGCCAAAGCCGGCATTCACTGAAATGTAAGGCTCCACATCGAGCAGACGGCAAAGCGTCAGAAACTCATCTGTTCCCACGTCATTTGGCTGCACGGCATGCCAAACCGGATCGTAGATGGGAGGACGCATATCGATATCGCCCACGGCATTGCGCCACTCGTGCGCGGAGACAAAGTTGCCGCCTGGGAAGCGGTAGACTCCGGAATGGAGCTGCTTTAGTGCGTCGATCACTTCTTTGCGGAAGCCTTCAATATTGTCAGCCGGCATTAGCGAGACGGCTCCGACATGAAACGCGCCGGCACCCGTTCCGGCGATTTCTAGCCGCGCATCATCGCTGTCGCCTTTCGCAATGAAACGCAGCGAGAACTTGTGGTAAGCGGGCCCCAGCGTGGGAATCGTGACCGTCTGCCGGTCGCCAGCTTCCTTGCCCCAGATCAGCGTCACCCTCACGACCGCGGTTGGGCTACCTGCCAGAACGATCCTGCCGGTGTAAGCTTTCTCACTGCGCACGGCCAGTCCGGACTGCAGGAATCCGTGCGTTTCACTTTTTTCGAGTTGTACCAGCGGCGAGCGGTCGCCCGTGTATGGCTGGTCGCTGTCCATGGTCACGAAGTCGTCGGTGCCGATGGGCGTCCAGTGGCGCAGCGGGGCGCGTCGGAACCCGGGCTGTGCGGCCGGCTCGGCGGGAGGTTGTGAAGTGATGGGAAAGTAGAACTTGCGATCATCGAGCATCTCTGCCCAGATCCCGTTGTTCACAATTCCGCCGATATGTTCGAGAAACTGGCCGTAGATGTATTTCGAAATGGGAGCGGCGGTCTTGGACGCATCGATGGTGACCGTAACGGGTTGAGTTTGCGCGGAAGCGACAGTCGAGATAAGCAGTGCAAGTAGCAACCAAACACGCTTCGTCAGACTCAAGCTGCGAGATCTCGAGTGCGCCATGGATGTCTCCTCTTCCTACTCCGGCAGAGTCTTTGTCCCCTTCACGTTAAACGTTTCCACTACCGTGGGCGCGCCGGCGTTGGGCTGTCCCCCGCCGATCCACACCGAATATTTCCCTTCAGCGATAATTGGTTCGCCCGCTTCCGTAACCATGCTTAGATCGCGGTCCTTTAGTTCGAAACGCACCTTCTGCGATTCGCCCGGCTTGAGATGCAGGCGCTGGAATCCGCGGAGAGCCCGCAGCGGAGCCCCTGGCACATTCGGGAAGCTCAGATAAACTTGCGCCACTTCGTCGCCTTCGCTGCTTCCCGTGTTGGTCACAGTCACTTCCGCCGCAAGAGGATCACCCGCATGGATTGTTTTTTTCAGGAGCCGCAGGCCGCGATAGGAAAAGGTTGTATAGCTGAGTCCATAGCCAAACGGGTAGAGCGGTTTGCCTTCGAAATAGCGGTAGGTGCGGCCTTTCATCGCGTAATCTTCAAACGGAGGCAATTGCTCGATTCCTGTGTAGAAGGTGACCGGAAGCCGGCCGCCAGGATTGTTTTTACCCGACAGGGTTTGTGCGATCGCGGTTCCGCCTTCCTCGCCGGGATACCAGGATTCGAGGATCGCGTTCGCGTGTTCGTTGGCCCAGTTCACCGCAAGCGCGCTACCGTTTGCCAGCACGAGTATCACGGGCTTCCCTGTTGCTGACACGGCTTCCAACAAGTCCTGCTCCGGTTTGGGGAGATTGATGTTGGTCCGGTCGCCACCCTTAAAACCTTCCTCGCTCACCGGCATCTCTTCGCCTTCCAGATCGCTGGTAATCCCTAAGACCATTACGAACACGTCTGCATCTTTAGCCGATTCAATGGCTTTTAGGTTGGGTTTCGGATCGTACTTCGCCCAAATTAACTGCGCCTGCATTGGTCCGGCAATGCCTTGCCCGTAGCCAACTTTGACGTACACCTTCTTACCCTGTTCCAGGTGAACATGACCGACTCTCGCCTGCGGGGCCTCATCTCCGCCGGCCCAACCATCGGCAAGCGGTTTGCCATCGAGCTGCACTCGAGCGAACCCGCCTTGAAAGCGCACTCCAACGGTGTAGTCTCCTGTCTCGGTGGGAGTGAGAAATCCTGCCCACTCCACGCGCAGCGGGTATTTGCTGGACGCTTCTTGCGGAATGTCCTGCGACTTTAAATCCACATTGTTCACCTGGCGCTCCGCCAGTACCGTTCGCTCCACTCCGAACATCTCGCCGGTGGAGAATTCCTCTGTGAGTCCTGGCCGGCCAGCCACCGTGGTGAAAAATGATGCCGGCACAACATCTCCTTCCGTACGCAAGAACTGCGTCCCCTCCAAGAACGTGATCTGCGCATCTGGAAACTCCGCCTTGATCCCGTCCAGAACGGAAACCGTGTGCGTGGGCCTGCCGTTGTAATTGCCAAGCAGGTATCTGGTCTGATCGGCCAGCGGCCCCACGAGCGCAATTTTGCTGACGCTTCTCTTCAGCGGCAGCGTACCGTCGTTCTTCAGCAGCACCATCGCTTCATTGGCCATCACGCGGGCCAGTTCTCGGTGTGCGGGGCTATCGAGTTCTCTTTCCTCGATCTTTGTGTACGGAACCATCTGCGGAGGGTCGAACATGCCGAGTTTCATGCGTGCAGTGAACAGTCGAATTAACGCCGTGTCGATATCACTCTCTTTCAGAAAGCCTTGCTGATAAGCCTCGAGGTATGGCTTGTAGTCGCGATCGTCCTTAATATCCGAGTAATTTAAGCACTCGTTGTCCATGCCGCGCTGGATCGCCAACGCGGACGCCTCTGGCTGCGTCTTGGTGAAGTGGTGGTCGCGAAAGATATTGATAACGGCCGCGCAGTCCGACACCACATAGCCTTGGAAATTCCATTTACCTCGCAACTGGTCCTGCAGCAGAAACTCGTTGATGCACGCGGGCTGCCCGTTAACGCTGTTGTACGCGCACATCACCGACCCGGCTTTGCCCTCGGTCACGGTCGCGCGGAATGCCGGCAGATAGGTATCCAGTTCATCGTGCTTGCTGACTTTCACGTCTGCGGTATGGCGCGTCGGCTCCGGTCCGCTGTGGACGGCGTAGTGTTTCGGGGTTGAGATCACGCGATAGTATTTCGGATCGTCGCCCTGCATCCCCGTCACAAACGCGACGCCCATGCGCGCCGTCAGGAATGGATCTTCGCCGTAAGTTTCTTGCCCACGTCCCCACCGTGGATCGCGAAAGATGTTGATGTTGGGCGCCCAGAAATCGAGACCCTCCTGGGCGTGGCTGTGGCCCGCCCGTTCAAACTGGGCACGCTTGATTCGTGCTTCGATACCGATGGCTATGGCCATACGGTGGATGGCGTCCGTATCAAACGTGGCGGCCAAGCCCACTGGCTCAGGAAACTCTGTGGTGCCACTGCTCGCCACTCCGTGCAGCGCCTCACTCCACCAGTTGTAAGCCGGTATGTTCAATCTCGGAATAGCGCGGGACTGATTCGTCAACTGCGTGACCTTTTCTTCAACGGTCATGCGGTGAACGAGGTCTGCGGCCCGCTGCTCGGCCGGTAACGACGTGTTCAGGTAAGCGGGTGCCGCCGAGTCCTGGCCGTAAACACAGCCAGTGGTTAAGAAAACAGCAAATGCGCTGAGAATCTTGAAGTTTGGTATTCGCATGTTTGGAATAGGCCTCTTTTTGTGCTCCTCGACTGGCCAGCCGGCAGACCGATTCTGCTCTGCCGTTTATTGTGTGGCCTGCTTGAAGAGCCTTGGTGCAAAATCCTTCAGATCGCGGCGCCACGTCTGCCACTCGTGGTCGGTGCCCGGCGATTCGTAAAACACATGCTGGATGTTCGCTTCGAGAAGCGAAGCATGGAGCCTCTGGAGCCCGGCGCGCATTCTTTCGGGTTCAGCCGTTCCGACACCCAGCCACAGCAAATGCACTCTTTTCGCGAAAGCGGCCGGATCCGCGAACACGCCATCGTAAGCGGTCTTGGGGTCCAGCTTCTGACCACCCAGAACCAATGGCCCCGCAGCGCCGCTGAATCCTCCAATGTAGGAGAAAAGGTCCAGATGATTCAGCGTAATCTGAAATGTCTGCATTCCTCCCATGGAGAGGCCGGCCATGGCGCGATGATCGCGATCCGAAAGAGTCCTGAAGTTCGCATCGATATAGGGGATCAGGGCCTGTGTTACATCATCTTCAAACGCGGCTGCCATATCCTGCATGGCCTTCATCATTTCGGGTGAACCAAAGGGTTTTCCAGTTAGATCGGGAGCAGATTGACCGGCGCGCCTGGCGTAACCATAGGCCATCACCACGATCATAGGCTTGCAACTTCCGGCGGCGATCAGATTATCCAGAATGAAATTGGCGCGGCCTTGCTTCGTCCACCCGGTCTCATCTTCGCCAGCACCATGCTGCAAATAGAGGACGGGATAACGCACATTGGATTGCTCATCGTATTTTGGTGGCATGTAAACCAGGGCGTGGCGCCAGGTTCCGGTCACCTTCGAGGAATACCAAACTTCCCTAACCTGGCCGTGCGGCACATCCCGAATCGAATAATAGGTCGAGCCGGGCTCTGGAACCTCTACGCCACTTGCGGGTTTGCCTCCACCAAAAAACGCGTGCGTATTGGGGTCGCTGACTTCTGCGCCGTCGATCATAAGCGTGTAGTAGTGGAAGCCGGGAACAAGCGGAGGCGTGGTGACGGTCCAGAATCCGTCCGGTTGTTTGACCATCTCCACCTTCGGCCCGCTCCAGAAATTCAGCTTCACCTTCGTTGCCTCCGGCGCCTTCAGACGGATTTGCACTTTGCCCTCGCGATCAACGCGTGGGTATTCCGCTCCCCAGACATTAGTCTCGGAGGGCTGATAGCTGTCGTTTTCCTGTGCGCAGCAAACACTGGCCAATACGAACAGCAAGATTCCAATTCGCTTCATTTTGGCTCCAAGGGACTGCGTTCCAAGCCTGGGAATTAGTACTGGCGAAAAGCGGGAGGTCATCTCAAACCGTTCCGGATCCTGGGCCGTGGAGCATAGAAGATCTTGTACTGATGCGCGAAACCCAAGTCCTTAAAGGCCTGTACGATATCGGGGAAAAGACGAGTCATAATCTCCGAAACGGTCGGGCAAAAATGCCGGTCCTGCCGGAAAGCAGAGTCGTTAACGTTAACGCTGTTTTCTTGCACAATACTACACTCGCCTTCGCAGTTGGGAAAGAGCAAAACATGACGCCATGTAGCGACACGCACTGTGCGGAAAGGGCCGTGGCATTTCGCGCGTTTTGCACACCAGGCGCGAAGAGGGCGGAGTCAGTGCCAGGGAGCTTTCAAACTGCAACGCGGACAGTGTGAGCTTATAAGGAAACAAAAGCGACTCTGCGTGGGCACCGTGCCACGTGCGCCAGTAGAACGAGTCGTTTCGCAGCGTAAGAACAGGCCATACTCACTCCACTAACTCGACATCATAGGGTTTCAGCCGAATGACGCCTTCATATGACGCGCCACTCACAATCCCGCGTTTGCTTCCGCGAATCGGAAGAATTTTCTCCTCGCCCGTGGTGTTGACGTACAGCGTCCGCCCCGGTTCGGGCAAAACTGCTTTTCTCGAGAAGACTCTTGCGCTGCTCCACTCGCATTGGCGTGTCGCCGCGCTGGTAGGTGACCTGGCCACGGAGAATGACGCGACCCGCCTCGCTCGGAGTCGCGCTCCAGTGAAGCAAATCCTGACGGGGACGATGTCTCACCTGGAAGCCGCGATGATTCAGAACGCGTTGGGCGATTGGGATCTGAACCAGCTTGATTTTCTCTTCATCGAAAATGTCGGCAACCTCGTGTGCCCATCTTCCTATGATCTCGGCGAGGATTTGCGCTTCGTATTGCTTTCGGTCACCGAGGGCGAAGACAAGCCGTTGAAGTACCCGACGATCTTCAACAGCGCCGATGTTGCGATCATTACCAAGTCCGATCTGGCCGCGGCCGTCGAATTTGATGAAGAAGCCGCAAGGCGCAACATTCGTGCAGTACGCCCGGATATGGAAATTTTCAAACTGTCGGCCAAGACCGGCGAAGGGATCACCGAGTATCTGGAGTATCTCCAGCTTCGCCGAGTTAGAGCCCACGCGGCACCTGCGTAATCGGCCTTTGTGCCTGAGCGCATCCCCCATTCTCCTCGGCCACTTACAGGCTTTTTTGGGATGTCACTTGGAACGCCTTGCCTGTTTACTGGTAATTGGAGGAATCGCCATGAATACGACCTTTAAAAGCCTTGCCCTAGTTTTGTTGTGTGTGGCAGCCGTCAAGCTCTACCCGGATTTCGCACGGTACATGAAGATTCGTGCAATGTAATCGCTGGCGGAATAGGAAAGGGTTCCGTCCTTTTTGACTTGTGAAGCATCTTTATAGTTAGCCGCCTTGGTAGGCTCAGTGGCGCTATGCGTTCACGTTGAGGAGAAACCCTTTCCATGGAATATGTGAATCTCGGTAAGACGGGTCTGAAAGTTTCGCGTATTTGTCTTGGCTGCATGAGTTATGGAGAACCCGCCATCGGCAAGCCGAAACCGGGAAGCCACGCGTGGACGCTGAATGAATCGGAAAGCCAGCCGTTTTTCCGCCAAGCCCTCGATCTGGGAATCAATGTTTTCGACACCGCCAACGTGTATTCCGCCGGCGAAAGCGAAAGTGTTCTGGGGCGATTCCTGAAGGCGAACACGCGGCGCGAAGCCGTGGTTATCGCCACGAAGCTCCACGGCGTGATGCGCGACGAGCCCAACGGCAACGGCCTCTCGCGCAAAGCGATCTTCTTCGAACTCGACCAGAGCCTGCGGCGCCTGCAAACCGATTACGTGGACTTATACCAGATTCATCGCTGGGATTATGAAACGCCGATTGAAGAGACTCTGGACGCACTGAACGATGTGGTGCGGTCGGGCAAGGTGCGTTACATCGGCGCCTCGTCCATGTACGCGTGGCAATTCACAAAAGCGCTGTACCTGTCTGATCGTCACGGCTGGGCTCGTTTTGTTTCCATGCAGAATTATTACAACCTGCTGTACCGCGAAGAAGAGCGCGAGATGATTCCCCTTTGCCAAGCCGAGGGTGTTGGCGTGATTCCGTGGAGCCCGCTGGCACGAGGCCGTTTGGCGCGTCCGTGGCAGACGGAAAGCACCAAGCGCTATGAAACCGATCTATTTGGAAAGATTCTGTATGGCCAGACGGAAGAAATCGATCGCCGCGTGGTCGAGCGCGTGGGACAAGTCTCCGAGAAACGTGGCGTGCCTCGAGCGCAGGTGGCGCTTGCGTGGATGTTCAGCAAACCCGGGGTTACCTCGCCTATAGTTGGCGCCACGAAGCCGCATCATCTTTCGGACGCGGTAGCGGCGCTCTCGCTCCGCCTGACGAGCGAAGAGATCGCTTCTCTCGAAGAGCCGTATGCTCCGCATCCTGTTTTAGGTTTCAAGTAATCCGGGCTGACTATTCCACCGAAGCGCTGAGCGAACAGGTCCGCTAATTCCTGACCGTCAGGACCGGACAACCAGCGTTGCAAACCACCTCGTACGCGGTAGCCCACGGCAGATGACAAGCGGTGTCGATGTGTCGCACACGATTCAATCCCATAAGGATGAGATCGGCTCCCAACGCCGACGCTACGCTCAATATCACCTTGCTGGGCGTGCCGAATTTGACCAGGAACTCCGGTTTGGTGTTAAGCGGCGGATTCCGCGAGAGGATCTCCTCCAGCTTTTTCAACGCCGCTACGCGGGCGTTCTCTTGCATCTGCCGCACATCGCCTGTCGTGCTGGACCAATGAAACCCTTCCGGAATAGGCGCAACCGGGGCGACGTGAAGCAGGACAAGCTTTACGCCGAAGTGATTGGCGAACGAGATCGCGCGCGGCAATGCGTGGAGGGAAGCCTCGCCAAAATCCGTGGCGAACAAAAAAGAGCGGAATGGGCGGTTCTTCTCGAGTGGGGAATTCTGAGAAGAGCCCGGACCTACAGTCAGCACCGGACACTGGACGCCACGGAAGATCTGCTCCGCAACCGACCCCAGAAAGAATTTCCCCAGAGTTCGCCGTGCGTGCGTACCCACCACGACCAGGTCGACCGATTTTTGCGCGATGATGTCCTGCAATTGCTCGAAGATTTCCCCCTGGCGAATGATGGATTCGTGATGCAATCCGGCCAATGATCCGTTCGCAACCAGGCATTGTTCCAGCTTTTGCGCGTCGCGCGTAGCCGCTTCGGAAGCCAGCAATGCAGCTGGCGGACCCGCGATGGTGTAGCCGATCGAGGACACCACGTGGGCCAGATAAAAATTCGCATGGTAGTGACGGGCAATCGCCAGGGCACGCCCAAGAGCCTTCTCGGAAGTGGGAGAAAAGTCCGTGGTAATCAGAACCGACTTGACATCGGTGTCCGTAAGCGGTGTAACGGTTGGCATGGGGAACTCCTTCCTGGCCCGGAGCGGCTCAGGCGCCCATCTTCACTGCTTTAGGGATAGCACCTGGGAGAACATGGCGCTGTGACGCAGGTCGCAGCGGGCAGTGTGCTCTCGAAGGAGGCGGTAAACCTTACGATTTCGTGATGGGCTTCGATTTCCAGAAACGATTCCAATTGTCCAGCGAGGTAAATGTGCGGGAATTCATGCGATCGATGTAAAGGCCTCCCCCCAAGTGGTCGATTTCATGCTGCAGAATCCGTGCGTACCAGCCGGTGGCTTCCACCCGGCGCAATTCTCCACGTTCATCGAAGTATTCCGCGCGAACCGTGCGCGCCCGGGGCACAACCGCGGAAAACCCGGCGAGACTCAGGCAGCCTTCGTAGAAATCGACGGAATCATTTCCCATTTGCACGATCTTGGGGTTGATCAACACATGAAATGGGACGGGGTGCCGCTCCTTTTCCTGGAACTCCGCCGGCGGCAGGGTCTTCAGCAAATCTTCGCGATCTTCGATGACCGCGAGCTGCAGAGAAAGTCCAACTTGCGGCGCGGCAAGGCCGACGCCCGGCGCGTCGTGCATCGTCTCCTGCATGTCGCGGATCAATCTCTGTATCTCGTCGCTCAGAATTTCCTCGGGAGTGAGCGCACGAGCGGTTTCACGCAAGACGGGGTCACCCGCCTGAATAATCTTCAGTCGCAATACCACCTCCGCACAAAGCAGCGAGCAAGAAGCTCGCCCAAATTATGCATCACTTCGCTCATTGTCACGGCCGGATTCACGCTGTTCCTGCCGAGTTGAAGAGCAGCGCCACGGTTCGCCGGTTGCCGTGGCACATACTGCGCAGTAAGATTCGAACAATGTGCGAGTTTTGGATCGGATAAAAATATGAGCGCAACTGCTTTTCCCCGTCGAACTTTCCTGGCGTTTACCGCGGTCATGCCCTGGGCTCTGCGCGCGAGCGCGGCAACTACGATTCCCATGGGCATCGAAATGTACTCGGTCCGCGACGAATTGAAAAAAAATCCGCAGGGAACCGTGCGGGCTATTGCCGCGATGGGCTACCAGGGATTGGAATTCTATGCTCCATACTTCGAATGGAGCCACGCGCAAGCCAAAGAAATGAAAAAGCTTCTGGACGATCTGGGCATTCGCTGTTTTTCCACGCACAATGACGCGTCTTATCTCGACAAAGACCATATTCAAAACGCAATCGACCTGAACCTGAATCTAGGCAGCAAGTACGTGGTGATGGCGAGTTCACAACCAAAGCCGGGGCTGAATGGGTGGAAGGGAATTGCAGAAGCTCTCAACTTTGGCGCGGAGAAACTGGAACCCGCGGGATTAAAGGCCGGCTACCACAATCACCAGACGGAGTTCACTCCCATCGATGGTGTGCGCCCGATGGAGATTCTTGCGAAGAACACGAAGCCGTCGGTGATGTTGCAGCTCGATATTGGAACTTGCCTCGAAGCGGGATCGGATCCCGTGGCGTGGATTCGCGGCAATCCCGGTAGGATTCGCTCCGTGCACTGCAAGGATTGGGCGCCGGACAAAGGATACTCGGTGCTGTTCGGCGAGGGTGTCGCGGATTGGAAAGCGATATTTGCAGCGGCGCAAAGCGTTGGTGGCGCGGAATATTACCTGATGGAACAAGAGGGAAGCCGTTACCCGGAACTGGAAACGGCCAAGAAGTGCCTGGAGGCGTACCGCGCGAAGGGATTCTAATTCGCCGATCATCGCGACGCCACAGACTTCTCCTCTTCGAATTCGTTTTCAAGCCCTGCCGACACTTAGTCTCGGGGATTTCTCCCACTAAACAAGGCATTTAGCATCCACAGAACCTGCCGCTTAGCCGCCGCTCCGAAACGCGCCCAGGACAGCCAGTACCGTAGGTAATTTTTTCACCACACTTTATGTGATTTTGGACCTTGACATGGCGCGAAATGAGTATTTGAATCGTTTTAAACGGGGTCCAGGGAAACCCTTCGTTCGACAAAAACGACCTGGCCGTCGCTGTGTGTCCGGCGATGGAGCGAGGTTGGTCCCGCAAACTGGGGTGCGTGCAGTTTCAGAGCAGCAATCGCGAAGGTGCCGTGAGTGCCTGCAGAGGTATTCGACCTGTGCAAAGGAGATTGCCATGAACGCAATTCTTAATGGACCTGGCTCGCTGTGCCTGAGAAAAATCTTGCGCGGAGTGTCGCTCGCTCTTCTACTGCTCCTGCCGGTGATGCTGCTCAGCCAGGGTTATTTCGGTACCGTGAGCGGCGAACTGACCGATTCGAGCGGAGCCGTAGTGCAGGGGGCGAAGGTAACTCTGACCGACCAGGCCAAGGGCTTCATCTTTAACGCCACTTCCGACGCTGCGGGGAACTATCTGTTCGCTGCTGTTCCACCGGGGATCTATACAGTTTTAGTGGAGATGCAAGGATTCCAGAAGGCAGAGCGCACCAACATTAAGGTGAACGTCAGCGAAAACGCGATTGCCAATCTCAAGCTGCAGATTGCCACTACGATGCAGTCGATTGTAGTGGAAGCCCAGACGCAAACGCTCGCCACCGAAGACGCCGTAACCGGCCAAGTCGTGAACCGGCGATTCATCAATAACCTGCCGTTGATAGACCGCAACGTTGTTGTGCTGACTGCGTTAGCCCCAGGGGTCACCGAGATGGACGATCAGTGCGACGTCACCTGCACCGGCACGAACTTCGTCTCGAACGGGAGCCGTGGATCCACGGCCGACATCCTGACGGATGGCGCTTCGGTCACGAATTCCGAACCCAATGGGGGAATCACCTCGGCCACCTACGTTCCGTCACCGGAAGCGGTGGAGGAGTTTAAGGTGCAACAGACGAACTTCAGCGCCGAATACGGTTTCTCCGGTGCGTCTGTCGTTAATATGATCACGCGCTCGGGTACAAACAAGTTCCATGGAAGCGCGTACGACTTCTTCCGTGACGCCAGCTTCGACGCCAACAACTGGTTTGACAATCGAGCCGGCAATCCCATTGGGTCGTTCAGCAGAAACAATTTCGGCGCCACCATTGGCGGTCCGATCATCAAGAGCAAGACTTTTTTCTTCTTCGATTATGACGGCCTGCGCTCTGCCGGGTTAAGCACGGCCAGCGCCGGGGTTCCCACCGATGCCATGCGCAACGGCGATTTTGGCGAGGTATGTGCGGCACAAGGAGGGACGTTCGACAGCACTGGCTTATGCAGTGCGGCCGCCGGCCAGATTTGGGACCCGTACTCCGGAACCTACGACGCGAATGCTGGCGGAGCCGTACGCAGCAGGTTCATCCCGTTTAATAACATTGCTAACTACATTAGCCCGGGCAACCCCAAGTTGCCGGCGAATCTTGAGCCCACTCCCGGGGTGCCGGGGAATCTGATCGATCCAATTGCCCAAAAGATGATGAGTCTATTTCCCAAAGCTAATTTTTCTGGGCCTGCTGGCATTTACCAGAACTGGGTAGGTTCGGGCTCCAGCAGCAGCCGCAACGACCAGTTCGACATTAAGATTGACCATCGCTTCAGCCAAAACAACTTGCTATCAGGAAAATTCTCGTATCAGTACAGCACCAACGTGGGCTTCGATTGTTTCCAGAACTTCACCGACCCCTGTGCCGGCGGTCCCAACTGGACCAACGCTCATTTGTTTGCCCTCAACGATACGCACACCTTCAGTCCCACCACGGTGCTGAATGTGACCTTCGGATTTACCCGCGGGGTGTGGCACATCGATGCCTACAACCCTCACGGCGTAAGCGATCCTCTTGGCGCCTTGGGCTTCCCGTCGTATTTGCAGAGCAACGGATTCGCGGGTGTCCCCTCGATCTTCATCGATTCGTATACGCCTGCCGGGTATCCCAATATTGGTGGCGACCCGTACGGCAACTACCGGCTGGGCCAGGACACCGGCCAACTTTCGGCCGCACTGGATAAAATACACGGTAAGCATGAGATCAAATTCGGGTTCGACGGCCGCATTCACCAATTGAACTACATTCAGACCAATGCCCCTAACGGCTTCTTTAGCTTCAATGCCGATGGTTCGTATGGCTGCCCCGGGGGACTGGACGCATGCGGTGGCGATCCTATGGCCAGCTTCATGATGGGCCAGTTCACGCAGGGTTGTGCCAGTAATGGCTGCGGCTCGCTTTATGAAATCCAGTTCCGGCCAGCCACGACCAATTACCAATACGGCTGGTTCGTGCAGGACAACTGGAAGGTCACTCCGAATCTGACCTTGAATCTGGGTCTGCGATACGACGTTACCTTGCCGCGCACGGATCGATATAACCGTCAGAATTACTTTGATCCGAATGCCACCAGTCCGTTGAACGGTGGCAGTCTCACCTACACCGATGCGGTCAGCGGGAATCCCGTTAACGTGCCACTGCGCGGCGGCGAGGTTTTTGCGTCCTCGGGCCAGCGCACCAACTATGTGACGGATTGGCATGACATTCAGCCGCGTTTCGGGCTTGCCTACAAGTTCACGCCAAAGATGGTGGTACGTGGCGGGTACGGCATCTACTTTGGGCAGTCGCGCTCGGGTGTAACCGGAGTCGTTCCGTATGGTGGCCAAGGTTTCAATCAGTACACCAATGTTGTCACCACCTATCAGAACGATGGCGCCACACCATACTTGCATCTGGATAACCCGTTCCCCAATGGGTTGATCCAGCCCACGGGCAATTCGCTTGGCCTGATGAACGATGTCGGGTTCGGCGCGAATGGCCCGTTGCGCACTGCGCTTGCAAACGAGACTCCGTACGAGCAGAGCTGGAGCCTTGGGATCGAGCGCCAACTACCCAGCAATATCTTGGTCAGCGCAAATTATATCGGGAAGAAAGGCACGCACCTGCCGTTCAGCGGCTCCGCCCAACGTAGCTATCTTGGGTCCTGGGTTGAGAGTTTGCCCATCACGTCCCCTGATCCAAACAACCCCTGCCAGACACTCACGGTGGCCTGCCTGAATAGCAAGGTCAACAATCCTTTCGCCGGAATCATCACTGACCCCAACAGCAGCTTGTCCGGCCCGCAAATTTCATACTCCCAGTTGCTTGTTCCGTACCCGCAGTTCACCAGTGTGGCCACGGAACCTCTGCTCATCGCCAATTCCAGCTATAACGCAGTGCAACTCGTGGCGGAGAAGCAGTACTCGAATGGATTACAGTTCCTGGCGACCTTCACATGGTCAAAGTCGATTGATGACTCTTCGCAAGCCGACGACAATGTGACCTGGCTGGGCAGTTTCTCGAGCTTGCAGGATCCAAACAAGCCGTGGCTGGAACGGAGTCTGTCGACCTTCGACATCCCCTATGTGATTCAGTTCAGCTACACCTACGATCTACCGTTTGGCCGCGGGCGGGCATTCTTGTCGGACATGCCGCGATGGGCGGACCTGCTTATCGGCGGATGGAGCACCAATGGCATCTGGCGCATCGCCGACGGACGCCCGCTGACTTTCACAGTTGCCGATGGTTTAGCTCTACCCACGTATGGTACGCAGCGACCCAACCTCGTGGGGACACCCAAACGCAATCATGGCTCAGATTGGGTGGACAACTACTTTGTGGATAACAGCGTTTTCCAGCGCCCGGACGATTTCACGCTGGGCGATGCTCCGCGAGCTCTAGGCAGCGTCCGCAGCCCGTGGTCGTTCACCACGAATCTGTCTTTGGTGAAGCAATTCCCCGTCCGTGAGGCGATGAATCTCGAAATTCGCCTTGAGGCCCAGAACGCGTTCAACCATCCGGTATTCGGAACGCCGAATACTTCGGTCGACGATCCAAGCTTCGGGCAGATCGGCTACACCTCGGTTGGTCCGCGCGAGTTGCAACTGGGGTTTAAGTTTAACTTCTGATCGCTGAAGACCGGAGCTGGAAGGCAACTCTCGATGCTCCCGCTGTGATAAGTTTCGAGACTGCCAGGATAAGACAAACTCAATTTTCTGGGCGGCGGAAAGCTGCTTGGACAACGTGGTAGTGTCTCGGGGATAGCTGGAACGGCTGCAACCAAATTGCCTGCCTCGTTTGCTTGACGCTGGGGCTTTCTGCATATAGTGTGCGTCCTTCATGTGGAGGGAGCTGATGTTGAGCCGCAGAGTCGCAATTCTGTTCGTGTGCTTGTGGGCAGGCGCGGGAACCGCGCTGGCACAGGCGAAGCCAGATGGGCCGGAATTCGATGTTAGAGAGCATTACACGAAATTCGAATATCAAATTCCCATGCGGGACGGTGTTCGCTTGTTCACCGCAGTGTATGTGCCCAAGGACAGTTCACATCCCTACCCGTTTTTAATCAATCGCACGCCTTATAGCGTCGCGCCTTATGGCGTGGATCAATACCGCACGCAATTGGGCCCGGCGCCGGAATTCGACAAGGCCGGTTACATTTTCGTGATGCAGGATGTGCGCGGAAGATTCATGTCCGAGGGGACGTTCGTGGAGATGCGCCCGCACATCGACGTCAAGAAATCCAAAACCGATGTGGACGACAGCAGCGATTTGTACGACACCATCGAGTGGCTGCTGAAAAATGTGCCCAACAGCAATGGAAGAGCGGGAATCTGGGGTATTTCGTATCCCGGATTTTTCACCTCGGCCAGCATGATCGATTCCCATCCGGCCCTGAAGGCCGCTTCTCCGCAAGCACCGATGACCGATCTCTTCAAGGGTGACGACGCGTACCACGGCGGCGCTTTCATGTTGGCGGCGAATTTTGGCTTTTACAGTTTCTTCCGGCCGCAGGCAAATCCGGACCTGCCACCTAAGGTGCGGGTGCCCTTTGATTACGGCACGCCCGACGGCTACGAATTTTTCCTGAAGGCCGGGACGCTACAGAACCTAGGGAAACTGTTGGGCGGGCAGGAAGCGTTGTGGCTGGACCAGGTCCACCACGACACTTACGACGACTACTGGAAAGCGCGCAATCTTGCCGAGCACGTCAAGAATGTCCACTGCGCGGTAATGACCGTGGGCGGCTGGTTCGATGCCGAGGACCTGCAAGGACCGTTCACGTTGTTTCATGCCATCGAGCACGACGATCCGGGGATCTTCAACTCGCTCGTCGTGGGGCCGTGGGTGCATGGCGGTTGGGGTCGTTATGAGGGAAACCATCTCGGTCGCGTAAATTTCGCGGCGAACACGGGCGAATACTACCGGAAGAATATTCTGTTTCCGTTTTTCGAGAGCTACTTGAAATCGAACGGCGACCCGAAATTGCCAAAGGCTTACGTGTTTGAGACCGGAACGAACGTGTGGCGGCAATATGCTTCGTGGCCCCCGAAGAACACGCAAACCAAGACTTTATATTTTCACGCGGGTGGCGCGCTGTCGTTTGATCCGCCGAAGGAAGAAACCACAACGTATGACGAATACGTGAGCGATCCGGCAAAACCGGTGCCGTTCGTGAATTATGTAACACAGACCGTGCCGCAGGAATACATGTTGTCTGACCAACGCTTCGCCCAATCGCGAACGGATGTGTTGACCTATGAGACCGACGTGTTGAACGAAGATGTCACGATCGTGGGGCCGGTAACCCCGCGCCTTTTCGTCTCCACCAGCGGCACGGATTCGGATTGGGATGTGAAGCTGATTGATGTCTATCCACCGGATTATCCGCAGAACAAAATGGACGAGCCGCGCGCCGATGAGAAGGGGAAGCCATCAACCGACGTGAATCCACCCGCATTCGTCATGGGCGGCTATGAACAACTGGTACGTGGCGAACCCTTCCGAGGAAAGTTCCGTCACAGTTTCGAAAAGCCCGAACCGTTTACCCCCGGCAAGGTAGAGGAAGTGGAGTTTGCGATGCAGGACGTGAACCACACGTTCCGGCGCGGTCACCACATTATGGTGCAGGTGCAGAGTTCGTGGTTTCCGCTGACGGATCGCAATCCCCAGGTGTTCCTCAATATTCCCGACGCGAAAACGTCGGATTTCGTGAAAGCGACGCAGCGCGTTTATCACGGCCAGAGCCGGGCTTCCGGCGTGCAAGCCAACGTGTTAGTTTCATCGGCCGGGGGCGAACATGAGTGAAGAATCGACGATTCTCGCGCTTCTTGACGAAGCCTACTCCCGGAAAACCTGGCATGGACCCAATCTCCGGCAATCGTTGAAAGGAGTCACGGCCAAGCAGGCAGCCTGGAGGCCCGGCCCGAACCGCCACAATATCTGGGAAGAGGCTTTGCACGCGGCATATTGGAAATATGCGGTGCGACGCCATCTCGAGGGCGGCAAACGTGGATCGTTTGTTCTGCAGGGGAGCAATTTCTTCGCGCGGCCGGAAAAAGGAAAGGCCAGCGAGGCCGCGTGGCGCGCCGATCTAGCCCTTCTGGATGATGAACATCGCGCCTTGATTCCGGCGATTCGTAGAGTTTTGAAAACGCCCGCCGCGAAGAAGCATTTGCGAATGATTTACGGCATCGCTTTCCATGACGTTTATCACGCGGGGCAGATTCGCCTCTTGCGGCGCCTACAGGAACGCTAGATCCGATTGTGATGGTGCAGCGCCTGCACCAGACCATGCACATCGTCGGCATCTTGAAACATGCGGATCGCCGCGATTCCCGAGGCACCGGAGTTCATACAGTCTCGCACGTTGCGCGGCGTAACTCCGCCAATCGCAATTACCGGTATCGACACGTTCTCGCAAACATTTGCCAGCCGGTCTGTTCCTTGCGGCTCGCCAAACGCCACCTTGGATGGCGTCTCATATACGGGACCGAAGATAATGTAGTCGGCGCCAGCCTGTTCCGCCAACTGTGCCGACTCCAGCGAATGAGCGGACACGCCCACTAAGAAATCATCGCCCAGTTTTTTTTCTCGCACGAATCGCTTCGCTTCTTCCACGGGCAAGCTTCGTTCGCTCAGATGCACTCCTCCCGCACTGCACGCCGCAGCCACGTCCAGCCGGTCGTTCACCAGAATCCGGCAGGAACGAGGAATTCGGCGGAGTGCTTCTTCGACGAGAGCCGCCAATTCTCGCGCAGGAAGATCCTTTTCGCGAATCTGGATCCAGTCCACCCCCGCCGATGCCGCGCTTTCCATCTTCGCGATCAGCGCGCGGATCTGTTCCTGCGGCGAACCGGCGAAAGCCTTCCGGTCCGTCACATAACACAGCGTCATCTTACGAGTTGGAGTGTGGTCGAACACTGGCAGGGGGTACCGGGCGCGAGTTGAACATGCCGAAGGCCACAAAAATATCCAGGACGCCGATGCCACTGACCAGCCCGCGCAGGGAAGGATTCAGGACAATCGGCATTAACGAGGGGAAATGGTTGAGAAAATAATTTTGTTCCCAGAAGGTCGACCACGGAAGGTACAGCAACAGCGCGCCCATCTCAAACAACAACACAACCGTTAATGCGCGAAGGATCCGGTTCATTATCCCTTGGGTCTACCCTGGTTGACGGTGGGCACTTGGTCAGCGTGCTGGTTTTTGGAGCGAGGCAATTCGTTCCGCCACGTCGCGATAATCAATATTGACCGCGTAGACCTGAGAGAAACTCTTGAGTGCCGCTTCCAGATCGCCGGCCGACTCTTGCGCCACTCCCAAATCATACCGCAACGCCAGTTTACTTTCCGAATCGAGGCCGGGGGTGGTCAAGGCTCGCTCGTACCAGATGGCCGCGATTTCCGGCTGGCCCTTTTCCATGAACGCCAATCCCAGCAACGTGCTGCATTGCATGGCATAGCGGAAGGCCTTGCCGCGATCGTTCGCCTTGGCTACTTTTTGAAATTCTCCAATGGCTTCTTCCAGCAAACCCATTTCCCGGAACGCGATGCCCAGGTTGTAGTGTGTCTCGAGGTCTTCGTCTTCCGCGCCCATCTCACCCAATTCCGCGCGGAATTCGTCAAACACTTCCTTCAACGGCCCGGATTCACTGCTGGGTGAAGAGCTGTCTTTCACTGGCGCGATTGCCTGGTCCTGGCTCGCGTCATGCGGTTGCGACATCGTCGGCGTCAGTTCATCCAAGCCGAGCTCATCGATTTCCTTCGCCAGATCCGACAGGAACTGGTCCGAAGAGAACATGTCGCCCGCAACTGGTTCCTTTGCTTTTTGCGCTTCGCCAGGCCCCAGAGGCAGGGATTCTTCCATCGGTTCGGGAGTCTTCGGTGGCGGAATCTGTGAAAGCATTTCATGCGCCGGCACCACGGCTTCCGGCTCGAGCACCAATTCGAATTCCTGGTCTAGCTCAATTTCCGGCTGTGGCTCTGGCGTTTCGGGCAGCGCGGCCTGTGGCACTTCTAACGCAGGCTCCTGACCCTCCGCAGCCAGCTCGGCATGCTCCGGAACCGGCAGCGCCGTTGGCTCTTCGTCAGGCAACAGCTCGTCGGCGTGCTGGCCAATTTCCTCGCTCGCTTGCACCGTCTCTTGTGCGAGCTCTTGCGCAGGAACCGGATGCTCCGCGGGCTCGGCGGGAAGCTGATTGGTCCAGTCGTCCGCATCGGCCGACTCCACGGGGACAGAAAACTCTTCGGGGCTGACCTTTCCGGAGGCCGCCACCA
Organism: Candidatus Acidiferrales bacterium; assembly: GCA_963759275.1. GTDB lineage: Bacteria > Acidobacteriota > Terriglobia > Acidiferrales > UBA7541 > Acidiferrum. Next base: position 96,444 of record CAVWYZ010000016.1, read on the forward strand.
ATGGCTTCGCCGGCGTGGTTTCCACCGGGACCTCCGCCGCTGGCTCTTCTTCGACGACGGCTTCTGGCACAGTAATTTCTTCGATGTCGGGCATCGCCGCGTCAGTGGACGCGCCGGCCATCGTGGCGAGTTCTGGCTCTTTCGTTTCCTCCACCAGGGAAGCCCACTCCGCCGATAGGTCAACTTCTTCGGATTCTTCCGCAGCTTCAGGCGCCGTGGCAACTTCCGCAGGGACTTCGTCCACAATCTCGATTTCTGGAACTTCGGCTTCCGCAGCTTCCTGCGAAATTTCTTTCGCCGGCGTGGTCGCCTCGGCTGCTGTCGCCGCTATTTCCACTGGCTCGGCTTCTGGCAACGCCGTTTCTACCGCAGCTTCTTCAACCGGTACCGTTTCTACCGGCTGGGGCATGGCCGCCGCCACGGCCGCTGCGATTTCCTCGTCGTTCAAGCCCGCCGCCCGCTGGAAGCGCCGGCGCAATTCTCCAAATCTTTCGCTGCTACGCGCATCTCCACGACTGGCGTGAATGTGCTCCAGCTGCGCGGCAAGTTCTGCCGTCCGCCGGTCGTCTCCGGCTCCCAACACAAAGTCCAACAATTTCTCGAGGGTGGGCGTATGCGTCGGAGCGCGGCGCAAAATCGCTTCCAACAGTCCAATGGCTTTTTGCGTGAGCCCGTAGCTGGCAAACAGGTCCACATCGGTCAGCGATTGTGCAATGAACTTTTGGGTTTCTTCGTCCAGTTCCGGCTCGGCTGGCGCAGATGCCGTCGTTTCCGCCGCCGCAACTTTGGGTGCTGCTTCTTCTTCCAGACCCGGCCGGATTTTCGGCGCCGGCGCTTTCGCCAATTCAGGCTGCAAATCCTCGGTGACCACGACGATGTCGGCTGGCGGTGTCGCGTCTTCGTCCACCGCGCCCATCTTCTTCAAAACATCGTTCAGTTTCCGCTTGGCGGGTTCGCTCTCGGGTTCGCGGTCAACGAGTTGTTGAAATACGTCGCGTGCCCGTTCCAGTTTGCCCAATGTCAGTAATGCGTCGCCCAGGTGCGCTAGCGCATCGGGCATGCGGAACGAGTCGCTCGTTCGTCCGTAAGTATCTACCTGCCATTCCAGTGGCTCGAGCCGTCCCGGTAACCGCGTGGAAAGTTCGGTGAGAAGATGCGTGATTCCTTCGTGTTCGCCCGCATCGATCATCGGGATGCGGATGCGCGAGAGCAAGCTCATGGCCCGCTCGGCTTGGCCAGACTCCATCAACACTTCCGTCACTTTTTGCGTGGCGCCAAAATTCTTTTCGTCACTGCTGAAGATCCGCAACGCCAGACCGGTGGCTTCGTCCCACTTCGCGTTCTTCAAATACAAGTCCAGCAGCAGTTCCGCCGGTTCGCCGCCCTTTTCCAGGTCCGGTACCCGCTCGAGGATGTCCGACGCCTTGGCCACATTGCCGACGGTCGAGAATGCACGCGCCTTGACGATGAGCGCGTCCAGATGTTTCGGGCTGATCTGCAGCGCCTTGTCGGCCAGCTTCTCGCATTCTGCGTGATCGCCGCGCGCCAACGCCCGTTGCGCCGCCGATACGTAGGTCTCCAGAGCCTCCCCAGACTGCCCCATGGCCTGGTACAAGTCGGCCAGACGAATCTGGATGCGCAGGTTGTCGGGCTCCGCAGACAAAAGCTTTTTGAGGAGCGAGACCGCTTCCGGCTGGCGATTGTTCTTCAGGTGCAATTCCGCCAGTTGCAGGAATAGCGGTCGCGCCTCGCTCATCACGCCTTGCTGAACGTACAGGTCAGCTAATTTCTCCAATGGCCGGATTTCTTCTGGCGCGAGCTTGGCGATTCTCTTGTAGACCGCGATCGCTTTGGTAAGGAAACCGTCGCTGACGAAGAGTTGCGCGAGGCGTTCGAAATAGTCGATGGCCTGAATAGTTTCGCCCTGGCGGATGTACAGCTCGCCGATGGTCATCAGGGTGACCTGGTCGCGGGGCTCATACTTCAAGATCTGCTGATATTCGGCGATGGCCTGCGCCACCTTCCCTTGGTTCAGCAGTTTCTGTGCGGCTTCGACGTACTTACTTTTGTTATAGGCCATGCGCTATAGACGACAGCTCTCCCACCCAAGCCGTCGCGACTTTCTCCTGGACGCAGTGCAGGCGCTGAGACCTCTGCGACTCTACTTTTTCACGCTACGCCCCGGGCTGGGGGGCGTCAATCAAAGTGCGCGCGATTGTGAGCAGGCAGTTATCCCCGTAGCAGATACGAAACCTCCCAGCGAATAAATAGCGAATGGCTTTGGCGCGGTGTCACCTCTCGGCCAAGGCTTGTCTGCCCGAAGTTGAAGGCTATGTGGGGTGTAACATGCCTTCCTTCACCCTTGGTGACCTGGGTCACGCACTCGTTAGCCTGCTGCACTTCCAGCTAGCGGGACCTTCTGCTAGACCAAACCAAGGGAGGTGCGCTATGGCGGCCATCAAACTCCCTTATCTCACCAATTCTTTTCTGATCACGTTTATCGCTGTGCTGCTCATTGTGGGCTTGCTCTTTTGGGCCGTGGCCACTCGTTAGGCCCGGACCGCTGTTTGTCACCCAGGGCGATTCTGCAGCAAGTCGACGGAAGGAGCAGCCGTTATGAACCACATCTTTCTATTTATTGGTTTACTAGGGGCAGTCTTTGCTGCCAGCGGTCAAGGCGTGCCGACCGCCAACAAAGTACAGACCGAAGTGCCGGATGTGGCGTCGGGCAAGCAGACTTATCGGGAATATTGCGCCTCGTGTCATGGCGAGGACGGAAAAGGCATGGGGCCCGCTGCCGCCGCGCTAAAAACGCCGCCACCGGACCTTTCAACCCTAGCCAAGAGGCACAGTGGCAAGTTCCCGGAAGACTATGTCACTGAAATCGTGCGATTCGGCAAGCCCCTGCAAGCGCACGGGTCATCAGACATGCCCGTGTGGGGCCCGATCTTCAACACGCACGACAAGTTTGACGAGGTCGCGGTGAGACGGCGTATTAAGAACCTATGCGTCTATCTTGCAAGTCTGCAGGAAAAAGAATCGTAGGTGGAATAGACGTTACGGGTGGACGTCACTCCACACTCTTTTACAGAAAAGAGGCTTGGGTGACACCCATCACTGATATTCGCTATTCCGTGTGGTAAAGCGACGTTATCGCGCAGATTGTCTCCCGTTGCAGACATGGAGACAACACGACCTGATCAGACTTGCTCTGACAAGACGTGGTTCGAGTGGATAAGGCGCGATATGTGAGAGGCCCGGCGCAATGGCGCCGGGCCCTTTTTTGTTGCGGTCATTTCGGTACTAGGATCAGCAAACATGCTTCGTAATGCTAGTAACCCTGGTCCTTGCGTTCGCGCTATTCCAAGGGCGACAGGATTACGTCCAGGCGGTCGGGCGCGGACTCGACTCTTTCCAGATGCGGGTAGCGGAGACCCCCATGGTAGTCGATGGTTAAGGTGAGAAAATCTTCGTCGCGCTTCAGGAGCAGCTTGATCGGTGTGCTGGTCTTCTCTGCCGTCAGGATCGCCGTTCGCAAGTTGGCGGGACTGAAGGCCTGGTCGTTTACCGCTTGCAGTTTCATGTCTGGAGTGATGCCTGCTTTAAACGCCGGGCTGTCCCACCACACATTGCCGATGGCAGCCCCGGACTTGTCGCCCCCGTCGCCTTTGAGCGAGAAGCCCAGCGAAGTGGCGAAGGTGGTTCCGCGAGATGGGTCCATATGCTTCATCCATTCGGGTTCCGTGTCGTTGTAAACCAGCCGATAACCGCCGCGTGTAATGCCATTGGTGGGGACCTTCGGCGCGACGTCGTAAACTCGTTCGCGGAAGAATGCGGCCCAGTCATACGGCTGTACCGTGTTCAGCGCCTTGACGAGGTCTTCCAGGGTGTAAGTGACGGTGATATAGCTTCCGTCGTCCGTTCCGAAAAATAGTTTCGCGAAATCATCCAGTGATTTCTGTCCGTTGCTGAGCTCGCGAATTAGGACATCGGTCTCCAGCCAGATGAGGTCCGATTCCGGGTAATAATCGAACGAGCGCTGCCAGCTTGGCCAACTCTGCGACTGGATGCCGTGGAACGACATGATGGCGTGGTTGGTAGTGTCGTCCAAGGAACGCCAGGTTCGTCCTGGGCTGATCTCAAAGTTCGCGGCAATCTCGGCGAACTCGTCGCGGGTTTGGTCCGGCGTACATAATCCTGATCGCGCGGTGAGCACGTTGCCGTAATAATCCGTCAGGCCTTCGTAAACCCACAAAAGATCGTTCTGCATGGGCTCGTTGAAGTTCGCCGTCCACAAATCCGCAGGGCGGCGAAACTTGCCGTTCCAGGAGTGTGTGTATTCGTGTGCCAGAAGGGACCGGCCGGCAATACCGGCGGGCCAATCGGTGAAGTAGTTGCCGCGAGTACCGTCTTCGCTCGACTGGTGATGCTCCAAACCCTTGCCGCCGACCGAATCGCTGAGCGAAAACAGAAAATCATAGTGATCATAGTGGCGCGAGCGGAACAGTTTCTGCGCCTGAATCACCAGATTCTTGTGGTACTCCAGCTCCTGCGTCGTGATCTCCAACTGCTCTGGCTTATCGGCGAAAACGTCGAGGAAAACCTGGATTGTCTGAAGCCGCCGAAAGATCAACGCGCTTGAAATTGACACCCGCGTAAACCGGGGAGTCGATCAACAGTATTCAGTGGAACGTCTTTGAATTGCACCGTGTTTCCGTTTTGCGATTTCACCTCCAGGGCCGTGGCGAACTTCCAGCCCTCCGGTAGTCGCAACTCCGGCGCGAATTGAATGCGCCGCGAAAAGTGTCCCGCAGGATACAGGAGAACACTGTTCCACGTAAGGTCGGCGAACTTGTTCGAAATGCGTCCCAGTTGTGGATTTACCGGTGCTACATATTGAAAGTTCACTTCCAACGATGTGACACCGTTCGGCACATCAACGTGAAACGCCCACATATTGACTCGGTCGCGTACCCAGGAAATGCGTTTGCCATCCGCCGTCAGCACAAGTCCGGCCAGGAATGCGATCGGATTGGAAGGTGCATGGTTGCCGGGGAGCCACTGCGGGTAAAGCAACGTAATCTCGCCAGACTTCACGGGAATGGTTTCATGCACATTCAGCACACGATCATTCACGTTGGTAAGATCGACGCTAAGCGAAATCGTACGACCATAAGCCTTGTCGACCGGTGGAGGAACAGGCGCGGGCAACGCCACCGGCTGCGGGCCCGCGGAGTTTTGTCCATATGTGACATTCGTGCAAGCGAGGCAAAACGCCGCGAAAATCGTGGCGGCAAAACACGAGGACAACAACCGACGAGGCATGTAAGTCTCCTGAATTTCGGTAGAACTGTACCAGATTGCGGGAGCCACATGCAGCAAGTGTCCGTAGTTCAGCGCGCGAGTTGGCCGTCCTTTCTCCGTTCGCGGCAAATTGCTGGAGAGTGGCTGCCCTATGCGGTCCACGTCTCGGTCCCACGCGCTCGCAACTTCATGTAAGATTCCGTCAGCCTCTGTTGGCTGCTCCATAATTCTCGTTTCGATAAGTAGGTACTCGAAGGAATCGCTGAAGTTCGTCTCCAACAGGAGAACCTGATGAAAAATGATGAAACGCCGAAGAACGAAGATCGTCACCTTTCTCGTAGACAACTGCTGAAAACCGGTGTCGCGGCGATTGGTTCGGGCTTAGCTCTCGCCCAACAACCAATATTTGCTCTGGATAGCGCGAGCCTGCCTGCTACGGCGAATGAATCGGTAATCGGCATGAAATTTGAGCCGCGAGATGACGTCCGCGTCGGAATCATAGGAGTTGGCGGGCGAGGAACCGGGATGCTGTCGAATTTCCTGGCCGTTCCTCACGTGCAGGTGAAAGCCATTTGTGACTCCATCAAAGACCACGCCACTCACGCGCAACAAATTGCGGAAAAGGCCAGCGGCGCGCGTCCCGAAATCTATACCAACGGCGAGCACGACTACGAGAATCTCTGCAAGCGCGACGATCTCGATTTCATTTACATCGCCACGCCGTGGGACTGGCACGCGCCCATGGCGTTAGCCGCGATGAATGGCGGCAAGCATGCCGGAGTTGAAGTGCCCGCGGTGCCTACTCTGGCGGAGTGCCAGCAACTGGTCGACACCTCGGAGAAAACCCGCCGCCACTGCATGATAATGGAGAATTGTTGTTACGGTCACAGCGAACTGCTGGTGCTCAACATGGTTCGCGCGGGGTTGTTCGGCGAATTGCTCCACGGAGAAGGCGCGTACATTCATGATCTCCGCGGAATACTGTTTGAAGATCACAGCGAGGGCTTGTGGCGCCGCGCACCACACACGAAACGCAACGGCAATCTTTACCCTACGCACGGGCTCGGGCCGGTGGCGAATTACATGGGCATCAATCGAGGGGACCGTTTCGACTATCTCGTTTCCATGAGCTCTCCGCAAAAGGGCCTGGAAGATTATCGGGCCGCCAAAATTCCAAAGAGCAGTCCGAAGTGGAATGAAAAATATATTTGCGGCGATATGAACACTTCGCTGATAAAAACCACGAACGGCCTGACCATCATGGTGCAGCACGACGTCGTCAATCCTCAACCTTACGATCGCATCAACCTCATCAAGGGCACCAAAGGAATTTTCCGGGATTATCCCGAGCGCATCTATCTGGAAGGGCGAAATCCCGACGAGGCGTTCGCCGGACTGGATCTCTACAAGGAGCAATACGAGCACAAGCTCTGGAAAGAACAAGGTAAAACGGCGGAAGGCCGTGGCCACGGCGGCATGGATTACCTGATGCTCTTCCGGCTGGTACAGTGCATGCGGGAAGGTTTGGAGCCGGACATCGACGTGTACGATGCGGCCAGTTGGAGCGCAGTCTCGGAGTTGAGCGAAAAATCTGTCGCGCAAGGCAGCGCGCAGATGAAATTCCCAGACTTCACTCGGGGACTTTGGAAACAGCGCAACGGGTCGCCTCTGTGACCAGCGCATATTTCACCGCGACAACGGCAGCCGCGCCTCAGCGAGTCGTTGCCGTCGATGCCTACCGGGGATTCGTCATGCTTCTGATGATGGCGGAAGTGCTGCGTTTCTCGCAGGTGGCGCAAGCGTATCCGGACAGCACGTTCTGGAAAGTCCTAAGTTACAACCAAAGCCATGTGGAGTGGGTGGGCTGCTCGCTCCACGACACCATCCAACCAGGATTCTCTTTTTTGGTGGGCGTGGCCTTGCCGTACTCGATTGCCAGCCGTACCGCTAAAGGCAAGAGCTTCGGCAGCCAGTTTGCGCACAGCACCTGGCGTGCCTTGGTTCTGATTTTTCTCGGGATATTCCTGCGCTCGATGTACCAGCCGCAAACCTATTTCACGTTCGAAGATACGCTGACGCAAATTGGTCTCGGCTATGTTTTTTTGTTTCTTCTCGGTTTCGTTAAGGAGAAGTGGCTGTGGATTTCTCTGGCGGCGATTCTCTTTGGTTATTGGTTGTGTTGGGCGCTGTATCCTGTCGCGGGCCCCGGATTCGACTGGCAAGCCGTCGGGGTGCCCGCGAATTGGTCGCACAATTTTTCCGGCTTTCTGGCGCATTGGAACAAGAACGCCAATTTCGGCAATCGATTCGATCAGTGGTTCCTGAATCTGTTTCCTCGTGTGACGCCCTTCGTTGCCAACAGCGGCGGTTATTTGACGCTTAGCTTCATCCCGACACTCGGAACCATGATCCTGGGCCTGATCGCCGGGCGGTGGCTGCGTGCTGCCGTGCCACAAATCCCCTTCAAGAAATTGTTGCTTGCCGGCGTGGGCGGAGTAGCCATCGGTTTACTGCTTCACGCCGCAGGAATCTGCCCGATCGTAAAACGCATCTGGACTCCCAGCTGGACGCTGTTCAGCGGAGGACTGTGTTTCCTATTTCTCGCCGCGTTCTGCTGGATCATCGAAGATCGCGGTTACAAAAAGTGGGCTTTCCCGCTGGTGGTCATCGGCATGAATTCCATAGCCGCTTATTTGATTGCGCATATGATGCCCGATTTTCTGATATCCACCTTCCGGATTCATCTGGGGCCTAACGCTTTCGCCCTTGCCGGCGCCGCGCTCCAACCATTGCTGGAAGGCACAGCGATGCTCATCGTCTACTGGCTGGTGCTCTATTGGATGTATCGGAAGAAACTTTTCCTTAGGATTTAAACGCCACAGCTGTTTTGATTCAGTCGCCGCGAGGCCACACGGCATCCAGGGGCAGCTCGACCTGTACGGCACCAGCGGCCCAGCAGCCCGCGTCGCGCACAGGGGAGAACGAGTGACGGTGGAGCGGCGTAGGGCCGTGGATGCGCAGTGCCTCCAGATGCTCCGGCGTGCCATAACCTTTGTGTTGGGCAAGGCCATACTGCGGGTATACCGCGTCCCACTCTTCCATGCGCATATCGCGGTGCGTCTTCGCCAGGATGGAAGCAGCGGCGATGGAAACGCTTTTCATGTCGCCCTTGATCAACGACTTTTGCTCGATCATTACATCCAGTTTCATCGCGTCGAGCAACAGGTAGTCCGGGCAGATGGTGAGCTGCTCGAGCGCGGCAGTCATGGCCTGCCGGCTGGCCTGGTAGATGTTCCAGGCGTCGATGCGCTGTGCATCCATTTCCGCCACAGCCCACGCCAGCGCATATTCCTTGATGCGCGGAGCCAGTTCCGCGCGCCGATCCGCTGTGAGCTTCTTCGAATCGTCCAGCCCGACAATTCTTCGTTTGGGATTTAGGATGACCGCTGCGGCGACAACCGGACCGAACAGCGCGCCACGCCCGGCTTCATCGAGACCCGCAATGCGCGTCCAGCCGAGCTTCCGCGCCGCTCGCTCGAATCGGGAAGAGCAAAGTCGGCCCATAGGGTAGTATGCGAGTGAATTTTATCACGCTAAAGGAAGTTCACGGCTCGGTTTCGGCGCGAACCAGCAATAAAGCGGAACCATGAGCCGGTAACGCGGCATCGATCGACTTCTTGCGCCCCACGTCTTTCTGTTTCCAGAGGTCGCGCACGGCGTATTCCTGGCCTTTCAAGCACAGTTGCTTCCAATCGAATTGCAACGTTTGCGGCGCGTCAGTGCGATTGAACAATGCTACGTAGTACCCTGTGTTGTCGTCTCGCTTGGCCACCCACACCGCCGACTTGGCGGTGGTCGCTACGGCGTGATTGCCTTTCGAATGCTGGTCCACGGCGATGACGTCCGCATTGGTCAGCAGCGACTTGGTCCACTCATCGCAGAGGAGCAAATTTCCACCCGTGATCAGCGGTGAACGAAAAATCGACCATAGCGTCAGCAACGTGCGCTGCTCATCTTTCGTCAGCCGCGTCTTCCGAGGCTCTCCCCATCCGGGCGCCGGTTTTAATTCGCCGATCGCCAACATGTCCGCATCGGGCCAGTTTCCGGGTCGCGAGTGAAGCGCCCACTGCGCGGCGCGTTCAAATTGGTTGTTCACGCCTTGCGGAAATGCCTCGCTGCTCTGCCACACATCCCACTCATCATCGGAAATGCGCCACATGTTTGCGTACTTTGCCATTTCGTCAGCCTTTTCCAGCGGCGCGGCTCCGGGAGACAGACTCAGCACGATAGGCCGACCGGTCTTTCGCAGCGCTTGGCTGATCAGGCGAATCTCCTCGCCTTTATACGGACGACTCGAAATGCAGTCTATCTTCACAAAATCCACATGCCAGTCGGCGAACTGGCGCGCTAGCGAATCGTAGTAAGCCTGCGCGGCCGGCTTAGAAGTGTCCAACCCGTAGTTGAACGGATTCCATGGGCACGAATCGCCGGTGTCGGCCGCGTCGCGCGCGTGAAACTCAGAACCTTCAATCGGCATATTTTTCGCTACTGCTTCTTTGGGGATGCCGCGAAGAATGTGCAGCCCGAATTTCAAGCCGAGAGAGTGGACGTAGTCCGCCAGCGGGCGAAATCCTGCATCATTCGCGGCCGATGGAATGGTGTTCACCGCGGGCGTGTAGCGGCCAAATTTATCCAGGCTGAATTGCGCGCTCTGCGCGTTGAAACCTGCGGAATGGTTGGTGACGTACCAGCCGGAGTCGACCACCACATACTCCCAGCCATACGATTTCAGATTCTTCGCGATCCACTCCGCCGTAGAACGAATGTCGCCCTCTTTCACGCTCTCGCCGTACGCGTCCCAACTATTCCATCCCATCGGCGGCGTCTGCGCGACTTTGCTTTCCTGTGCATTCGTGCCAACGACGCAGACACCAAACACGACTAGCACACAAATGGTTGCGATCGCCCGAACCGGTCTTCGAGGTCTCATGTTTCGCACTCTCTTTCTTTAGCGGCAGCGATTCTACTCGAAATCGCGCTGGGCGGATGTGCGCTTCGAAACAAAAACAAAAAAGGGACAGGCAGTGTAGCCTGTCCCTCGTAAAATCCTGTTGGCGTTGTCTTAGGCGTTGCTGGTGGCGGCTGGTGCTTCTTCTTCCCGCGCCGCGCGCTTGATGCGAGCCGCCTTGCCGCGCAGATCGCGTAGATAATAGAGGCGCGCGCGCCGGACGCTGCCCTTGCCGACCACGTCAATGGAGGAAATCGAAGGCGAGTGCAGTGGGAAAATGCGTTCCACGCCGGTGCCGAAGCTCACGCGTCGCACGGTAAACGTGGCACTGCTGGCACGGCCCTTCTTCGAAATCACCACGCCCTCAAAGGACTGGATGCGTTCTTTCACTTTTTCGCCTTCGCCTTCCAGCAGGCGCACGTTCACCCGGACGGTATCGCCGGGACGAAATTCGGGGAGGTCTTTACGCAATTGTGCTTCGTGCAACTTACGAATTACCGGATTCATTTTCTTATTCCCTGCAGACCCACTCAGGCGGGGCCAGCACTTCTAAGGCAAACACTAATTATAGCCAAAACTCGGGGTTCTTGCCTAGCCGGTTTCTCCGAAGAGGTCAGGCCGATTTCGCCGGGTTTTCGCAATGGCCTGCTCTCGCCGCCACTTAGCCACCTCGGCGTGATTCCCCCCGATGAGCACTTCCGGCACCTTCCACCCGCGATATTCCGCGGGCCGGGTGTAGTGGGGAAAATCGAGCAATAGCCCTGAACCGCTCGCCTTGCTTGGCGGTCCCACAATCTCGCTGAACGATTCATTCTGCGTCGACGCTTCATTGCCCACGGCTCCCGGGAGCAACCGGGTCACCGCGTCAACTACGACGGCGGCCGGCAATTCGCCCCCGCTTAACACGTAGTCGCCCACACAAATTTCCTCGGTAGCCAGCTGCTGTGCTACGCGTTCATCCACTCCCTCGTAGCGCCCGCAAATCAAAATGAGCCGGTCCAGCTTCGCATATCGTCGCGCGGTCTCTTGTGTGAATAGCCGTCCCGCGGCGGACATCAACAAAATCGCGGTGCCCGGCTGGGGCGCTATTTTCGTTTCCGCGTCACCCACGTCGTGGCCCAGAAGCTTTTCCACCGCCTCAAATAGCGGTTCCGGCTTCAGCACCATCCCCTCGCCACCACCAAACGGACGGTCATCCACCGTGCGGTGCCGGTCCTTCGTAAATTCCCGCAAGTCCTGGACGTGAATCTGCGCTATGCCCGCTTCTTTGGCGCGGCGCACAATGCCGTGGTCCAGAGGGCCGACAAAAAATTCCGGAAAAATAGTGATCAGGTCGAATCGCATCGCTTCGGGATGGGAATGAAGATGAGCCCCGCTCGCGCTACTCCTTCGCGTCGAGCTCGTTCAGTCCTTCCGGCAGCCTAACATCAATCCGTTTTTCCGCCACACTAATCCGTGTGCAGATGTCCTCGGCGAGCGGCACCAGCAGTTCCCCCTTGGGAGTTTCGACTTGCAAGATCGGCGTGCCTGCCACGGTTTCGCCCGTAAAGAACACATCTCGCACTGTGCCCAGCACGCGTGGCGCTTCTTCTATCGCGCACGGGGGAGAAGAAAGTTTTGTAGCGTTATCGGGTAAATCAAAAACGGTGCAGCCAATCAAATCGGTAACAAAATACTGGCCAGCGGGCAACTCCACGCGAGCTTCGAAAGGCAGCAGCACGTCGTAGCCGCGCAACGATTCCGCGTCAGAAATGGTTTCGCATCCGGCAAAATGGAAAATGCCCATGCCCGGATGGTTGCGATCCACCCAAAACTGTTTCAGCCCGGCCAAACGCGGCTCGTTACTATTCTTTTGGAGGTAAATTTCTTTGAGTGCCGAAAAGCGCGAGGAAAAATCCGTCAACAACTCGGCGACGACCTCACCCTTATTGCCGCGTGGTCTTAAAATCCGCGCCACCAGCAACCACCGCCGTTTTGCTTCGTGGAGTTCGTTCAATCTTCCAGAATCTCGAGGGTGAATCGCTTGTGGAGCTTCATTCCAGCAGCGCCCAGCAGCGTGCGGATCGCTTTCGCGGTACGCCCCTGACGGCCGATCACTTTTCCCAAATCCTCGGGATGGACTCGCAATTCCAAAACGGTTACCTGCGAGCCTTCGACCGCTTTGACTTGCACTCCCTCGGGATGGTCCACAAGCGCTCGAGCTATCTCCTCAACAAGTTCTTTCATAGGGCCCCCCGCGTGCGTTGAGCTTGTAAACTACCTAACGTGCCCTTCCTAAATCAATCAGAGGGCGCGCTTAAACCTCCGCCACTGGGACCTGACCCTGAGAACTTGAGAACGTGAACGAGTGCTTGAGCGTAGGACGGTTTATGCGATTTTCTGCTGCTTGATGAAACTACGAACCGTATCACTTGGCTGTGCCCCCACGCCAAGCCAATACTTGATGCGTTCGGTATCCAATTTAACTTCCGCAGGCTTCTTCAGCGGGTCGTATGTCCCCACCGCTTCACGCACACGCCCATTCCGGGCTCGCGTTCTTTCGATGACCACCACACGGTAGAACGCTTTCTTCTTCTTGCCAATTCTAGCTAAACGAATAGTTAACACTACAGTACGTCCTCCTAGAGATTTACCATTCTAGCGTGAGTTCGCATCCCCCGGCAAACTATCCTCAGTTTTTCTTCGGCACGCCTGCCCCGCGGAATCATCGGTTTTTCAGGCCTTCTAAGGCCTTTCCACTACGGGGAGTTCCACAAAGCTTTCGCGGCCCGAAGCATGGTACACGCGTTGTACCGCTTTGCGATAGTCCTGTGGCTTGGCCCAGAAGATATTGGGTACGAAGGTCTGCGGGTTTCGGTCGTAGAGAGGGAACCAACTGGACTGGATTTGCACCATGATGCGGTGACCCGCCAGAAAGACGTGGTTGGCGTTGGGCAGCGCGAATCGGTACAGCAGCGGCTGGTCGCTGGCGATCGGCTTGGGATTTTCCAGGCTTTCGCGATAACGCCCGCGGAAAATGTCCGCGGAAATCATTAGCTGGTAGCCGCCCATCCAGCTTTCCGCGGCCACTTCATCCGGATACACATCGATCAACTTCACCACCCAATCGGAATCGGTTCCGCTGGTGGAGGCCACCAGGTTGGCCACAGGCTGGCCACTGATCTGCACGGGCTCGGCCAGGACATCGGATACAAAGGTCAGCACATCCGGTCTGCCGGAGGCCTCTCGCTGATCGTCAACCAGCCATTGCGTCCACGTCAGCCGGCCGCTATAGCCGACCGGCTGGCTCGGCCGTTCGCGGTAGGGCACGGGTTTCGCGGGATCAGACACGTATTCGTCAAACGCGCCATCTCCGCTTTTCGGCGCCGCAAAACCTAATTTCAGCCCCGCTTCCAGATAGAGTGGCGTCGGCTTTACGGTGCATCCGCTCGCGCAGCCCGCCGGCCAGCCAGGTAAGCGGCGCCACGTGTTTGTTCCGGTTTCGTATGCCGTTACCGCGGCGACATCCGCTTTGGGCGCGCCATCTTTCAGATATTGCGCCAGGAATGGCCGAAGGACTTGCTGGCGGAAATACTGGCCGGTGTCGCTGCCAAAGTGCAAGGCTCCGAGGGAACTGCCGTCCCCAATTTGCTGGCCGTGGAACCATGGGCCAAGCACCAGAAAAACTTTGTCGTTCTCCGTATCCTTCGGCTTGATGGCCTTGTATACCGCGGTTGCGCCATAAATGTCTTCCTGATCCCATAATCCCGCCACAATCATCGTGGGAACTTTCAGCGGTTGCGCGGCGAGTATCTGGTCCATCGCTTGTTGCTGCCAAAATGCGTCGTAGCTGGGATGCTCCAAAATCTTGCGCCAAAAGCCCAACTGCTCCATGCCGTGTTCCCGTCCCAGTTCTCCCGCGGATCCGGCACGCATGTATTGGTCGTAGTCGTCGTATGTGCTGGTCCACCATGACGCATCATTCGAGCGAGTGCCTTCCTGCTCATAGATGTAAGGCATATTCTGTTCGCGAAAGGCTCCGTTGTGAAACCAGTCGTCGCCCTTCCAGCCGTCCACCATCGGATTCATCGGCACGGCGACTTTCAGCGCCGGGTGAGGATTCACCAGCGCCATCAACGGCAAAAAACCATCGTACGAAATTCCCAGAATCCCCACTTTGCCGTTGCTCTCTGGAATATTTTTCACCAACCACTCGATGGTGTCGTAGGTGTCCGTGGAATGGTCCACCGGTGTTGGGTTCAGCGGGCCATGCAACGGGCGGGTCATGACATAGTCGCCTTCCGAGCCGTATTTCCCGCGCACATCCTGGATCACGCGGATGTAGCCGTCTTCGACAATCACATCGGTTGCATTGTCGTAGCCCTCTAGAATCGGTCCGAGGTGGGAACTGGCGGCATGGCTGACCATCGCGGAAGCGTTGTAGGGCGTACGGGTCAACAGGATCGGAGCATTCTTCGCGCCTTTTGGCAGCACGATCACGGTGTGGAGCTTCACACCATCGCGCATCGCGATCATCACCTCGCGCTTTTCGTAATCGAAACTGCTGGTGACCGGCACCAGCGTCGCCGGAGTTTCGCTGGGAAAGTCCGGATACTTGGCCGGGGCCGCCTTGGCCTGCGCCACCGTTAGTTTGGGAAGTAACAGCACACTGGCGAGACAACCGAGCACTAACCACTCAGACAGCTTCTTGACATTCATGAATATTCCTCGGAAGGACAGTTTATATTGCGTTCGAAGACGGCTATCGGATTGCCAAGCGCCGCGATTATATGCCGGTAGATGGCCAAGCGCTACTGACCGCACGCTTCCTAATTTGTTACACAGATTCGCGGCAACGCTGGACAATGGCCTCTTGCGGAGTAGAATGTGAGTCTGCCTGAGAATCCACATCCAGAATTATTGGAACGCCAAACGCGAACTATGCTTCGCCCCAACGAAAAACAAAAAATTATCGAACACTACGACGCCGTGAGCCCTTACTACCACTCCCTTTGGGGCGAGCATTTGCATCACGGCTATTGGATCCGTGGCGATGAGTCCAAGGAAACCGCCCAGGTGCAACTGATCGAGCATCTGGCTCGCCTGGCTGGCATTAAATCTGGTTCGCGCGTCCTGGATATTGGTTGCGGATTCGGAGGCAGCAGCCTTTTCCTCGCCAAGGAATATGGCGTTGCCGCTACCGGCGTAACTATTTCTCCTGTTCAGGTGCAAATGGCCAATCGCGCCGCCGCGGAACAGAAGCTGAATGCGAAATTTTTGTTGATGGACGCGGAAGAGCTGCAATTTTCCGAGCCTTTTGATTTTCTTTGGTCGGTGGAATCCATCTCTCACTATCACGATCCGGCCCGGTTTTTCGTGAATGCCGCGAAACTACTGAAACCTGGCGGGACTTTTGCACTCACTGACTGGTTCCGAAGAGAAAACGCTTCCGCCGCCGAGAAGAAGAAATTCATCGAACCCATCGAGAAAGCCATGTTCGTGGAACTACGGGACATGAACGACTATGCAGGTTTCCTGGCTTCCAGCGGCTTACATATCGCGCACCGCCAAGAACTTTCGGAGAACTGCGCGAAAAGCTGGGATATCGGCCTGGACATCATCAAACACAAATCATTCTGGGCTTTAGCCGCGAAACTGGGCGCGGATTTTGTCACTAATCTCAAAGGCTTCCGAGCGATGCGCGCAGGATATGCTTCCGGCAATTTCGTCTATGGCTTGTTCGTTGCCAGCAAGGCAGTGGAAGGAAACAACGGCGCGTAATTTGTTTTTGGATTTTCGCCGTGCCGCGGATTCCGCCGACCGCACTACGACAAGCGATTCATTCCATTGAATGCCGCTGCTTTGTAACATTCCGCCAGCGTCGGATAATTGAAGACCGTGTGGATGAAGTAAGTGATCTTGCCTTTCAGCAGTAAGACCGCCTGCCCGATGTGCAACAACTCCGCAGCATCTTCTCCAAAAATGTGCACGCCCAGCAGATCCAAAGTTTCGCGATGAAACAGCAACTTTAACCGGCCTTCCGTGTGCCCGCTGATCTGTCCCCGCGCAATCTCCCGGTAGTACGCCACGCCCACTTCATACGGCGTGTCCTCTTCCGTAAGCTGCTCTTCTGTCTTCCCGATAAATGAAATTTGCGGAATTGTGTAAATTCCGTACGGATAGCCTGCGGGATCCGACTCCGCCGGAATCCCAAAGGCTTTTGCGGCGGCGATGCGTCCCTGTTCCATCGATACCGAGGCCAGACTGGGGAAACCGATCACGTCTCCCACGGCAAAAATGTGCTTCTGTGAAGTGCGATATTCCGCGTCCACTTTGATTCTGCCCCGGTCGTCGGCTTCGACTCCCGCCGCCTGTAAGTTCAGCCGGTCGATGTTCCCCTGCCGCCCCACCGCATATAAAAGTGCGTCACCCAGAATCCGTTTCTTACTGACCAGATTCGCGGCCACTTTGCCGTCGGGCGTTTCTTCCACGCTTTCTACTTCTTCCGTCAACCGCATGGTGGCGCGGCGATCGCGCATGTGGTAACTGAGCGCCTCGACCACTTCCGCGTCCGCGAATTCGAGGAGCCTGGGACGCTTCTCCACAATGATTACGCGCACGCCGAGCGTGGTAAACATGCAGGCGTACTCCACACCGATTACGCCACCGCCCACAACGATCAAGGTTTTCGGCACCGCCGGTATGCCCAGGATCTGATCGCTGTTCACGATATTCCGGCCGTTGATAGGCACCTTGGGATTTACGGCGGGTTTCGTGCCGGTGGCGAGCACGATGTATTCCGCTTCCAGTTCGTTGAAGCCGGTGGTGTTCTCCACGCGAATGTGATGTGGATCGGTGAACGAACCGATTCCGTGGTAAAGATCGACACCATTCCGCTTCAGTTGATCCTGCAAGACAGCGGCTTCATTCTCAATTACGCGAGTGACGCGAAAATTGAGATCGTTCATCGTGATGTTTTCTTTGACGGAATAATTGGAGCCGTAAAACGCCTGGTCGTAAAATCCGGACAGGTGCAGAACCGCCTCGCGCATGGTCTTGCTCGGTATGGTGCCGGTATTGATGCACACTCCGCCCACCATGGTTTGTTTTTCCACCACTGCAACGCGTTTTTTTGCTTTCGCCGCCTGGATCGCCGCACGCTGGCCGCCCGGTCCCGACCCGATTACCACCAAATCATACTGTTGCATTCGTGGTGTCCTGTATCTCCAGATCTAAGGTTTCCGAGGGTTCCACGGCCGCGGTTCCTGACTCACTGCTAGTATAGTGAAGTTTCGGATGCTGTTGGCGTGACCTGCCGGATCCGTTAACAAAACCACCGGCCAGCTTCATCAGGTGCTCCTGCACAGAAAATTTTCTTTCGCCTTTCACTGGCCGCGCCGCGCGGTACTGGCCGTCGGATCCCAGTGTCCGTGCCTTCTGATTATCCGCTAAATAGGACGGCAGAATTTCTTTGCAGATGCGTTCACGCAACTCTTGGTCTTTCAAGGGAAAGAGCACTTCCACCCGTTCGTACAGGTTTCGCGGCATCCAATCGGCGCTGCCCAGATACACTTCCGGTGATCCGCCGTTTTCGAAATAATAAATCCGGCTGTGCTCCAGAAAGCGCCCTACGATACTTCTTACGCGGACGCGACTGCTTACCCCGCGCAGGCCCGGCACCAATACGCATTGGCCGCGCACGATCAGATCGATCTCCACACCCGCCTGCGACGCCCGGTACAACGCGCGAATCACGGGTGGGTCTACCACCGCGTTGCACTTGGCGATAATTCTTGCGGGGCGGCCGCGCCGTGCGTGCCGTGCCTCGCGATCGATCTGGCTGATGATCGACTTGGCCATGTCTTTCGGCGCAACCAACAGCGGTTTGTAATGTCCGCGCTCCGCGTTGGCCGTAAGAAAATTAAATACATCACTCACCGCAGACGTAATTGCCGAGTCGGAAGTAAACAAACTTAAATCGCTGTAGTACCGCGCCGTCGAGGGATTGTAATTGCCTGTGCCAAGATGCGCGTACCTGCGAATCTTTCCATCGGGGTCCTGTCGCACGATCAATGCCAGCTTGGCGTGGGTCTTTAGGTGTGCCAGCCCGTAAAATACCTGGACACCCACGTCTTCCAGACTGCGCGCCCACCGGATGTTCGAGGCTTCGTCAAAACTGGCCTTCAACTCCACCACTACCGTCACTTCCTTCTTCCCCGCCGCTTCCAGAAGCGCTTCCGCCACCGGCGAATCGGAATTGGTGCGGTACAGCGTCTGCTTCATCGAAAGCACACGCGGATCATGCGCGGCGGTTTGCAGAAACTCCACTACGGGATCGTAGGAATCATAAGGGTGGTGCAAAAGCACATCCTGATGGCGCAATACCTCAAACAGGGAATCCGCATCGTGCCCAATTTGCACTTGCCGCGGCACAAACTTGCCATATTTCAAATCCGGCCGTGGCGTCTCTTCATACAAATGAAACAGGCGCTGCAGGTTGACCGGTCCCGCCACGCGAAACACCAGCGATTCGTCCAATTCGAAGGTGGTGACGAGATGCGACACAATGTCCGGGTGCGCCCCGACTTCGATTTCCAGCCGCACCGCTTGACCCTTACGCCGTTGCGCCACTTGCGAGTCCACGGCCTCCAACAATGTCCGCGATTCTTCTTCTTCCAGGTACAAATTGCTGTTGCGGGTGATCCGGAATGCCGCCGACGCCAGAATCTCGTAGCCCCTATAGAGCTTTTCAGCGTAGCGAGAAATGATGTCTTGCAGAAACACGAAGTGTATCCCGCCATTGCCGGTAGGCACGCGCAGCAGTCTCGGCAAAGCGCGCGGCACCGTCACGACCCCGAACAAGGGCTTATTTCCAGGACCTTTGCGCCGGCGTAGCAGAAACGCGATGCACAGCGCTTTGTTCAGCACGTGCGGGAATGGGTGTGTAGGATCCACGGTAACGGGCGTCAACATCGGATAGACCCGACGGTCATGGAAGGTCTTCGCGATGTGCGCCGCTTTGGGGCTTAGCTGATCTACCGCAAGCATGCGGATCTGGTGCTTGGCCAGCGCCGGCAGCAATTCGTCATTCCAGCACTTATACTGCGCCGTTACGAATTTGTGCATGGCCTCGGAAAGCCGCGCGAGTTCTTCTTCTGTCGTCAGGCCATCCGCGCTCACGTGTTGTGAGCCGTGCTCAATCTTCTGCAGGAAGCTGGACACGCGTATTTCCACGAACTCGTCCAGATTGTTCGCGGTGATGGCCAGAAACTTCACCCGCTCCAGCAGCGGATTGCGGGCATCCCGTGCTTCTTCCAACACGCGTTGGTTGAACGCCATCCATTGCAGGTGGCGATTCAGGTAAAACCGGTGATCATCGAGCGCAATGCGAGCCATAAACCATCCTGGGCGAGAGATGACAAGTATCTCAGATGTGTTACACCCAGATAAACGGGCGGTCTCGATGTTATGCTTTCTGCGTTTGGGGGCAAATTATGCAGCGCGTGGCGTCCGTAGGCACCGTTTTTGCTCTTTTGGCATGCTCGTTCTGGCTAGCTGCGGGGACTTTTCCGGCCGATACGCTGCAAGCTCGCATCGATTCTGTGTTTTCGAGCCTCATTCCGCCGAATCAGCCTGGTGTAGCGGTGCTCGTGAAGCAAAACGGGAAGATTCTCTTCGAAAAGGGTTACGGCGTGCGCGATCTTCGCACTCGCGCCAAGATCGACTCGCAGACCAATTTTCGGCTCGCCAGCGTCACCAAGCAATTTACCGCCATGGCTATCATGTTGCTTGTTCATGACGGCAAGCTGCACTACGACGATCGCCTTACCGAGGTTTTTCCGGATTTTCCGGCTTACGGAAAAATTATAACGATTCGCAACCTGCTTACCCACACCGGCGGCTTGCCCGATTATGAAGAACTCATGGAACGTGACGAACGGCGCGGCGGCACGCCCTGGACTCCTGATCGTCAAATTCATGACGAGGAAGTTCTCGAGCTCCTTGAAGGGCAACCGACTGGACTGTTCGCGCCCGGTACGCGCTGGGAATATAGCAATTCCGGCTACGTAGTTTTGGGATTGATTGTCGCCAAAGTTTCCGGAATGCCTTACCGCCAATTCATGCAGCGGCGGATTTTCGCTCCCCTCAAAATGAATCACACTCTCGTTTACAAAAAGGGTACAAACGTCGTCGGCCAGCGCGCGTTCGGCCATTCGAAAGAAGATGGCAAAATGGTGGAAACCGACCAAAGCTCCACATCGGCAACGTTAGGCGACGGCGGAATTTATTCGAACGTAGCGGACCTGGCAAAGTGGGATGAAGGACTGGCTAAACACACCTTGCTGAGCGAAAAGGAGATGCAGCCGGCGCTCACTCCAGTGAAATTAGCGGATGGCTCCGAGCCGCACTGGCCCCGAGATCCCAACACGACGAGTGGCGATGATCCCGCTGCAGTGTCCTATGGTTTTGGCTGGTTTCTCGATCCCTACAAGGGGCATTCACGGAATTATCACGACGGCAGCACACAAGGATTCCGCACCACCATTCAGCGTTTCCAGAAACGTCACTTCACCGTCGTTGTTCTAAGCAATCGCACTGACCTCAATCCGGATGAACTCTCGCTGAAGGTTGCTGGCTATCTTTTCGCGCAGGCTAACTAATAGAAATTCGCGACCAATTCTGCCGGATCCATGCGGCAACTTCTTTTTCTGTAATCGTACCAGCCGCTAACCCAAAAAACGTTTCCACCGCGGTAAGTGGCTCTGGTCGCAAATCGAATCCGTTCAGCTCCAAAAATAATCCAGCAGCGAGAAAAGCAATCCGTTTGTTCCCGTCGCGAAAGGGATGGTTCCGCGAGAGCCCGAATGCATATG
Source organism: Candidatus Acidiferrales bacterium (assembly GCA_963759275.1). GTDB lineage: Bacteria > Acidobacteriota > Terriglobia > Acidiferrales > UBA7541 > Acidiferrum. The sequence continues at coordinate 117,609 of CAVWYZ010000016.1, forward strand.
CGGCAGCGAGATCGGCCAGGTCGCAGTTCTTTCCATAGGCCAGACGATTTTGCGGGCGTGCCAGCGCCGAATCCAGCGCTCCTTGATCGCGTAGGCCAGGCAAACCGCCGTGTTCCGCAATCGATTCTGCGTGCAAAAGCAGGAGAGCCCGCCGGCTAATCCACCGTGGCTGTTTCATTTCGCCAACGCACGAAACGCCTCGCGATGTTTGCGCATGAATTTTCGTCCAATCTTGAGCTGCTCTTCGATATCGGGGTCGTAGGGCGTCAACAGATAACCTTCGGGTGTTTCGACCGCAAAAAGGTGGTCATCCTTCTCTACCTTCAGCCGGTGCAGGAACTCCTTCGGCAAAACCAGACCAGTTGATGTACCGACGGCACGCAACTTGAGCTTCATAACGACATCCCTCTATGTCTATGGATATTATAATACCAGAAATTCGTCAAGATTACGGGTAAGGCCTAGCCCATACCCGCGAGCTTGCCCAGGCCTTTCATCTTGGCGCGCGCGGCCATGGCGCCGTACTGCTTCATCATCGTCCGCATCTGCATGTATTGCTTGATCACCTGGTTGACGTCTTGCACCGTGGTGCCGCTGCCCTTGGCAATGCGTTTGCGGCGTTTGCCGTCGAGCACATTGTGGTCGCGGCGTTCCTCGTTGGTCATGGAATTGATGATGGCTTCGACTTGCTTCAGCTTGCCTTCATCGACCTTCGCGTCCTTAGGCAGATTCTGCATGGGCCCTACTTTGGGCAGCATGTCTACCAGTTGCTCCAGCGGTCCCATCTTGCGGATTTGCCGCAACTGATCGCGGAAATCTTCCAGCGTGAATTCCTCTTTACGGAGCTTGCGCTCCAGCTCCATCGCCGCTTTTTTGTCGAACGCTGATTCGGCGCGCTCGATCAACGACAGAATGTCGCCCATCCCTAAAATGCGCGAGACAATGCGCTCCGGATAAAATGCTTCCAGCGCATCGTATTTTTCGCCGAGGCCCACGAACTTCACCGGCGCGCCAGACACTTTACTGATGGAAAGGGCTGCGCCGCCTCTCGCGTCGCCATCCAACTTGGTCAGGATCACGCCCGTCAACCCGAGGCGCTTGTGAAACTCCCCCGCGGAGCGCACCGCATCTTGCCCAATCATGGCGTCGGCGATGAACAGCATTTCGCTGGGCTGAAGCTCTTTCTTCAGCGTGGAAAGCTCGTTCATCAATTCATCGTCGATGTGCAGACGACCGGCCGTATCTACAAGGATCACGTCGCTCGCGGAAAGTTTTGCTTCCTTGATCGCGCCGCGCACAATTTCCAGCGGCTTGTCTGTTCCCGCCCCCGGCCACAGCGCTACGCCGATCGACTTGGCCACCTGGCTCAACTGTTCCCGCGCCGCGGGACGATACACGTCGGTGGAAACCACGATGGGCCTGTGCCCATGTTGCGAAAGCCATTTTGCCAATTTTCCGGTGGTCGTGGTCTTACCGGAGCCCTGCAGGCCGACGATCATCCACACGGAAGGAGGGCGCGAGGCAAACAGCGGCTTGGCGTGCTTACCCAGGAGGTTCAGCAATTCGTCGCGGACGATCTTGACAACCTGTTGGTCGGGCGAAAGTTGCAGCATCACTTCGCTGCCCAGTGCTTTTTTGCGAATGTTCGCGAGCAACTCGTCGGCGACACCGACGTTCACGTCGCCTTCCAGCAGCGCCTCGCGGATTTCGCCCACCGCCACGTCCAGGTGCTCTTCGCTGAGCTTGCCCTGCCCGCGCAGATTCTTGAATGTTCGTTGCAGCCGGTCTGTCAGATTCTCAAACATGATCTATATAGCCCTTGTACGCACCTGTTCATTGTACCGCCTCGAACGCCGCCCGCTTAACCTGGAAATCAGAACGATACTTTGATGCCCAATTGCGCGGCAAACGGTATGCCCACAGTTGTGCCAGGACCGAAGAAATCGCCCAGAGCGCCCGCGGGGTAACGCAACTGATTTAGGCTGGTGATCGGCTGCGTTTGCGTGCATGCGGGATTCAAGCAAAACGCCGTGGCGTTCGCCAGATTGTTTACCGGCGCGGGCAATGCCGAGATATCCGTGATGAAAAATGCTCCGGGATTGTTGCGATTGAACAGATTAAAGAATTCCGCGAACGGCAATACGGACCAGCGCTCGCGAATTGTAAATGGCCGGCTCACGCGCATATCAAATTGCACGTACGGCGTGCCTCGAAACTCGTCCATTGTGGCTTCCACGCCATTGACGACCGCGCGCGTTCCCACCGGAGTGGTCATGGTAAAAGGCCGGGCGCTCTCGGCCTGTCCCAATGCGGAAAGTTGGAATCCCGCCGGCAACTGGAACGTGCCCACCAAGACGAACCGGTGGCGGACGTCTTCCCCGGACGGGCCGTAATCACCCGGAGCAAACGCATTGTTCGGATCGCAGACACCGTTCACGTAATCGAATAGCTCTCCCAAAACGCAGCCCCAGGTCTTCGCCGACGAGAGCGTGTAATGCGCGACCAAGTGCGCGCGGTGCGCGACGTTTCCCTGAACACGAAGCGACAATGCGTCGTAACTCGAACGATTGTCCGAACGAAATACATCGGCTGCGGCATAGGGATAGCTGCGATAACCATGCATGCCGGTTTCGCGGGTGTAATCGGCGCTGACAATCCAGTTGGCGCTGAGAGCGTGCTGAATCCCCGCGGTCGCGTGTAGTGCGTAGGGTGTATGGTAATTCGGATCGATGAGCGAAGGCGCCAGCGGCCCGTTCGCCAAGCTGCCCGCATTCACGGACTGAAATGCGTTGACCCAGCCGTTTTGTGCCAGATCATTAAAAAAGAGTCCCACGCCCGCTCGAATCACGGTTTTTTGCGAAGCGCCAAGCGCCTGGGCAATTCCCAAGCGCGGCGCAAACGCCTTACGATAATCGTGAGGAATGCCGTTCACCAAACCGGTGTTCAGCGCGGGATTGAAGCTTTGGTCGCGGCCGGAGGCGTTGAACAATCCAAATGTGGTGTCGTAGCGCAAACCGTAATTGACCGTAAGCCCGTTAGAGACCCGCCACGAATCTTCCGCGTAGAGGCCAAGCCGCTGTACATTTTGCGAAAAGCTGCCATCACCGGCGGGCGAAGAGACGCTGCCCGCGGCATAGTCGACCGGAAATTGCGCCAGGTTCGTCAGGTAATAAGTGGGATTCTGCGGAAACGTAACCAAGGTTTCGGCGTTGGCGGTCAACGCACCGCTGAGAACCGGTTCATGAATGAAATTCACGCCAAACCGAGGAGCGTGGCGCCCCATGACGTGGGTAACGTCGTAGCGCACTTGGTATTTCTGCTGGTTACGTAAAACGGGGAAAGCCGCTATTCCCGTGACGAACTGATTGTCTCCGTAGGTTTCAAATCCGGTGATCACGCTGGACGTGGTGGTGAACGGAAACGCCAGTGCAAAACCCAAATCCGAGTTGCGTGTTTGCGTAAGGTGTAACCCGCTGAACTCCAGCACCAGCGAGCCCAGCCACGCGGGCGAAAACGTGAACTGTTGACCGATGACCGTGTTGAAGTAATTGTTATGCGAGGTCGCTCCCGTGGAAGGGAGAGCGCCCTGCTGCACCAGCGCATTGCGCGTCGTGTACGTGTCCAACGCTCCGCGCAGAAACCAGCGCGAGCGTTCCGATTGCGCCCAATCGAAGCGCACCGTTCCCAGATAATCGCGGAACGGCACCGGCACGCTGTTCGGCACGTCAATTGAACTCACACCCGGAACCAAGCCCATCGCGGCGAGCTGGGCCAAAGCATCGAATTGCGCCGTGCTCGCCGGACTGTACGCGATGCTGGCGTCTTCGTGTACGTATTCCAGAGAGGCGAAGAGCCAAACTTTCTCTTTCACAACCGGACCGCCCAGCGTGCCCACATAGTTCTGCCGTGAAAAGGGCTGCTTGGGATTCGGCGCCGGATTATCGATAGGAAATCGCGCGTTCAGTGCGGCTGCGCGCTCGTAGACAGAAAACTCGCCATGCCACGTGTTTGTGCCGCTGCGCGTGGTGATCATTACCGAACCCGCCGTGGTCCTCCCCGTATCCGCGTCGGCCTGCGCGGTGCGGAACGCAAACTCCTGGATGGCGTCCGGCGAAAAATTCTGAAGAAAGCCACCTATGTAATCGTCGGAATTATCTCCGCCATCGACGGAGATCTCATTGTTCAGGCCGGAGCTGCCGCCGGTTGCTACCGCGGTAATTCGCGCTTTGGTGGGATCGGATGGTTCAACGGGTTCGGTTCCCGGAGCAAGGTACGCGATGTTGGCGAAACTTCGCGCGGCCAGGGGGATGGTCTCAAGATCCTGGCGATAAATCACAGCCTGATGCACCGCGCTTGCGGTGTCCAGCGGCTCTGTCGTGATCGACGGCGTGGCGGCGTTCACCACCACTTTTTCCGCGACCGATTTGGGCTGCAACGTCACGGTAACTTGCCGCACCCAACTGATGGCCACCACAACTTCAGAGCGAGCTTCGGCAAATCCTGCGGCAATGACGCGAAGTTCGTACGCAGTGGGCCGCAAATCCTCGAGTAGGAATTCCCCGCGATCATCCGCCTGCGTTTGCCGATGGAGCGAAAGTGCCGCATTATCCACATTGATGCTGGCATGCGCCACGCGCTCGCCGCTGGCATCAACAACCATGCCGCGCAGCGCGCCGGTGGGATTTTGTGGCCGCACTGGTCGGACGAAGAGCAGGCAAATGGCGAGAAGAGTGGCAAGCTTAAGCGTGTAGATTCTCCGGTTCATCTTCGTCGTTAACCCACCCCATCAAAGAGACGGCCAGTATAGCGCCAGCTGATTCTCCGCGGCAGCTCATCAAGCGCATTCCAGTGTTAGAATCCGCCGTTGCTCGCCGAGGAGGCTCGATGATTGATCGCCGCTCGTTTCTTTCGTCGTTCGCGGGAATGGCCGCGCTTACGGGAGCGCCGCTGCCCGATGTGTGCCAAGACATCCTTGCGCACTCTTCAGGCAAATTGCCAGACCACAACCTTTACGACAAGGACGAGGAGGCCTATTGGACGGAAGTCCGCAAGCTGTTCCTGATTCCCGAGGACGAAGTGTATTTGAATAATGGCACCGTGGGTTCATCTCCCACGCCAGTTCTGCAAGCAATCTTCGAGAGCTATCGCGACTCGGAACGCCTGGCACAAAGCAATCCCGAGGATTATCCCATCTGGGGTTACGCCGCCTGGAATCAATTTCGCGATCCGCTTGCGGAATTCATTGGCTGCAAACGCGATGAACTTGCGCTCCTGCGCAACGCCACCGAGGCAAACAGTTACATCGCCAATGGCATCGACCTGAAACCCGGCGATGAAGTGCTGATGACCGATCAGGAGCATCCCGGTGGGGAGAATCCCTGGAATCTCCGCGCCAAGCGTTATGGCATTGTGGTGAAGAAAGTCACGCTGCCGCGGCCAGTACCCGATGCGGCCACCATCCTCACGCTGTTTCAGGACGCGATTACACCGCGAACGCGCGTGCTGTTTTTTAGTCATATCACGACGGTGACTGGCGTCGTGCTCCCTGTAAAACAACTCGCGGCGTTGGCACGTTCGAAAGGGATTCTCTCCGCCGTAGATGGCGCGCACGTTCCGGGAATGATGAAGCTCGATGTGCATGATCTCGGCTGCGACATGTATTCCGCCAGTCCGCACAAATGGCTGCAAGCTCCAAAAGGCACGGGTTTCCTCTACGTTCGCGATGAAGTGATCGATCGCCTGTGGAATACCATTGCCACGGAAGGTTGGGACGAACCCAAAATTCGCGCGGAACGTTTTCAGCGCATCGGCAGTTCCAACGTTCCTGCACTGGCCGGGCTCAAGGCGTCCATCGAATTTGCCAATGAAATTGGCATGGATCGCATCGAGAAGCGCCACCGCAAAATGGCGGGCTACATTCTGGCGCAGATGCAGGGCGTGGGCGCGCATTCCTGGACTTCTCCTGACCCGGCTCTGCGTTGCGCAATCACGACGGTGACGATTGAGCCTTACCAAATGCCCGAGCCCGAACTTTGGCTGTGGAAAGAAAAGAAAATTCGCATTCGCGGTGGCGCGCCCTCAAAGATTCGTTTATCCACGCCCTACTACTTGCTGAAAAAGGATATCGACCGGTTTATTGAAGCCTGCAGCGAATATCGTGATACCCACCCGGCATGAGCGTCGAGACGCCTGTTAGCTAATCGCTCGAGCACATGCCATACTTTTTCGGTCGCTTTACAAGTCATCGCTACAAGGAAGTAGCCGCGCAGAACCATGGTTCGCAAAATCTTTTTTTTAGGCTTGCTGTTTGTTTTCCTTCTGACGACACGCTCTTTCGCTCAAGATAATTACTCGCGGTTCGAGCTTGGCGCGCAATATTCCACCATCCGCCAAACAAATTCCGACTTTGCAGGCACCAACTTCTCTGGTTTCGGTGGCCGCTTTGACTGGAACTTGAACCGCCGCCTGGCTTTCGAATCTCAGGTGGATTTTTTCCCTGAGAACGGCGTGCCGCTCCCGCTGGTGCAGGGTGGGCAGACCCTCCAAGCGGTGTTTGGGATTCGCGCCAAGGTGGTTCAGAACCGGCACTTTTCGGTATTTGGCCTGGTTCGACCAGGGTTGTTGCATTTCTCTGGCGTGCAAGTGCTTTCCGGCGGAACAAGCATTTCGTACACGGAACAACCCGCCACTTATTTTGTACTTAATCTCGGCGGCGGTATCGAATACTACCCTTCGCCGCGCTGGGTTCTGCGGTTCGATATCGAAGGTAATCCTTATCGCGTGCCTGCGTTCATTTCATCGTACTCCGGCGGCGGCACAGCGGCCATTCCAGGAAAAATCAACGACACCACCCGTCTCAGCTTTGGCGTCGCCTACCGGCCAGGCCCGCTGACCGAGAACGGGCGGGAAATCAACGTGCCCGGCAAATGGGAATTCGGTCCTCTCTTCAGTGCGATGATGATTTCGCGCGAAGGACTGACGGATAACGTACGGACTGAGCCCGGCTTCGGGGGCTACGCATCCTACCGGTTCTACGGCGTCCTTTATCTCGACGGGGATTTGCTGTACTTCCCACGCCGGCCCGACGCTTCCGGGCCACACGATGGCGGCACGATTCTGCAGGGAACGCTGGGACTAAAGGGCGGCATCCGGCGAAACCATTTCGGCTTTTTCGGCAAAGTGCGTCCGGGTTTTCATAGCTATTCGGACGCGCTGACCAGTGTTACCACAACTGGCTCGTCGCCATCCTATTCCTACGGGCGTGCCAACAATTTTGTGCTGGATCTCGGAGGCATCGTGGAATTGTATCCGAGTGAAAAAAACACGTTGCGCATCGAAGTTGGCGACACACACCTTTACTTCGGTACGCGCAATCTCGACGTGAACGGTGCCAGCGAGCCCGTTCCCGGCGGCAAGATGCAGCACAGCATCCAACTGGTGCTCGGTTACGGTTGGCGTTTCTAATACAAATCGTTTCGCCTGGAGAATCACATGATCGACCAACAATGGACGGCTGTCGACCGCTACATCACGGAAATGCTGGTGCCCAGCGATCCGGTTCTGGACGGCGCGCTGAAAGCGAGCGCCGATGGCGAGTTGCCTTCGATCCAGGTATCGCCGCCGCAAGGGAAATTGCTGCATCTTCTGGCGCGCTCGATAAACGCGCGGAATATCCTCGAGATCGGCACTCTCGGTGGCTACAGCACCATCTGGATGGCGCGGGCGCTCCCTGCGGGTGGACGCATGCTCACGCTGGAAGCCAGCGCCAAACACGCGGAAGTGGCGCGATCGAATTTCGCGCGCGCGGGCTTAGCAAATACGATCGAGCTGCGACTCGGCCCGGCTCTCGAAACGCTTCCATCGGTTGCCGCGGAAGGGCGTGGCCCGTTCGACCTAATCTTCATCGACGCCAATAAATCGACGATGGCGGAGTATTTCGATTGGGCCCTGAAGCTGTCGCGCCCGGGCAGCGTGATCATTGCAGACAACGTCATTCGTGATGGGGCCGTGGCCGACCCGAACAGTACCGATGCCGACGTTCAGGGTGTTCGCCGCTTCAACGAACGGGTGTCCGCCGAGCCGCGCGTCAGCGCCACAGCGATTCAGACCGTAGGCAGTAAAGGATACGACGGCTTTGCGCTGGTGCTAGTGCTTTCCGCGCTTTCCGCCTGAGTGGGAAATACCCAAACCAATTTCCAACGGCGCGTCCTTCGGTAGCACTACTTCACGCCCGCGCGACAAGAAGTTCGCATAAATCGACGCACTCGCCCCATATGCCGAAAACGCAATCGAGACCGCGTTGGACTTTGCCGCGAGTCCAATAAGCGTGCCGGCCAGGCCAAATCCCGATGCTCCCGCTCCTGCGCGCACCGCGGGATCGCCAGCCTGATCAACAGTGCCACCGCGATCAACGTCTGGATGTGCCGCTGCGGCGGCCATCAGGATCGCTACGCCGGTGGACAAATAACGGGTCTTGCTATCGGTAGCGCGCGCACCACCTTCTTCGTCGAGCTTCATGTGCGCTTTGCGGTCCACCTCAATGCCCTCGATGGTGCCTTGTACCTCTTGCAAATTTCCGCCGGGAACTTCGATGTGCTCGAAAATGACGCGCAACTCGCCGTTCCGGTGCAATCGTCGCGCATGTCTTGCTTCCAGAACCCGCCCGATTAATCGACTTCCGGAGGGCAAAAGCAGTTGATGATCTGCGGAGTACACGGGCTGCGTCAATTCGGCCACGACGGGCGAGCCGCGCGTAGCCGTCGCCGAGCTTACCTCCAAAATCAGGCGCGCGTGCAGCATCGTGTCTGCCAGGGGAATGGTCCCCAACTTTGCGAAGTACTCTGGCGTTTGCGTTTCCGAACCGAAATCCAATTCCTGGTTCAAGGACGCACTGAACCGCGTGCCTACCGCCAAATATTGCCGTTGATAAGGAGACTGCGAGAGCAGGTACTGCTTCAGGCGCTGCAATTTACCGGGCGCGCGAATGTCATTGGCGGCTTGGTGAGCCGAAGTGTTGGCTTCCTGAACGGTGTCTTTCACGCCCTGCTTGGCGGCTTGAGCGGCCCGCGCCGCGCTGCTCTTCTGCTTTTCCAGTTTTTCCTCATCGGTTTTCGAAGGCTTGCTAACTAAATGGACCACTTCCGCGGCACCCGGCGCTACAGTGGTTTCGATAGCCAGCTCGCGGCCATCCTGCAACAGCAGGCGATCGAAGGTCACTTGATACTGATGGAACGGCGAAAAATTGCCATTGGCGTACGCTTGGATGAGCTGCAGCTTGGGCACCGGTGCAATGTACGTGACTCGCCCGGTGACTACAGTACCGGCCGGAATCACCGGTTCGTCGAACGCATAGACGGTTTCGACCACGTGGCCTTGTACCGCTTCGCCCACATGCAAAATGCGCGTGCGCTGATCGATGGCGATTCGGAGCGCGGTGCCTTCCGGAAGCTTCAGGACAATGCGCACGGCCGTAGCGGATGGATCGGTGTCGTCATCATCCGGTACTGGCAGGAAGGCCGGGGATTTACAGACAAAACGCAATCCGTTACCTGCTGGCTGCTCGGCGCAGGGTGTACCGGAGGCGCGCGACGAGTCAGCCGGGCTTTGTTGTACGGAGGTTTGGGCCGCACTGGGGCGAGCGGCAAACAGAAACAAAAGTGCGGCTAGCGCGGCGAGGGTGCTCTTACTCATCGATCCCGCCTTGGGGCGCGTTCTCGTCAGGGGGTGGGGACTTGCATTTCGCGCCTGCAAATACGTCGAACTCGCACCATATCGCAGTGGCTTGGTGGTGTCCATCAGAAACTAGGCTACGGAAGCGGGCCGAGCCGAACTTGTGGTGAATGTTGATGTGGGCGTGTGCTACACTCCGGTTCGCGTTCCGTCGGATGAGCGCGCTTCCTTTCGTCGACGCGCCCTGTAGCGAATCCCAAGATGGCCGACGGAACCTGTTCCCTTGGTTCTTCGTATGAATAGAGAGACCGACCCTAACCTTCGTGTGGGTCACGCGTCCATCATGTTAATCACCTTACCTGTGGAGGTTGCGATGCCGAGAAGATTTCGCACGGCCGTAGCTGCTCTGTTCGCCCCGGTTCTGCTCTGCCTGCTGCTGTTACTTCTGGCGGCGTCTGACCTGCGCGCCCAGTCGGGGAACTCGTACGCGCTGTTGCGCAAGCCGACCGTCAGCAAGACGCAGATTGCGTTTAGCTATGGCGGCGACCTGTGGATCGTGGATCGCAACGGCGGCGATGCGCGCCGGCTGACAAGCGACGCTGGAATCGAGATTGACCCGATCTTTTCGCCTGACGGCTCGATGATCGCCTTTACCGGTGAGTACGACGGCAACGAGGACGTCTACGTAATTCCCGCGGCGGGTGGCGTGCCGAAGCGGCTGACTTCGCATCCGGGAAGCGATCAGGTGGCAGGTTGGACGCGCGATGGCAAGCGCATTCTGTTTCGGTCGCCGCGCGGCAGCTATGCCGGTTTCACCCAGCTATTCACTGTGCCGTTGACTGGCGGCTTGCCTGAACTGATTCCGCTGCCGATGGCCGTGGAAGGTTCGTATTCGCCCGACAGTTCGCATCTGGCGTATGTGCCGTTCACCAATTTCCGGGAATCCTGGCAATTCCAACGCGGTTTAAAGCACTATCGCGGCGGCACCGCGTCTCCGATCTGGATCGCGCAGCTTTCCGATTCCAGCGTTGAGAAGGTTCCCCGCACGAATTCCAACGATTCCACGCCCATGTGGATCGGCAACAAAGTTTATTTTCTGTCGGATCGCGACGGGCCCGTAAGTCTGTACGTCTACGACGCAGGCACCAAGCAAGTTAGCCTGGCGCTGCAGAGCAACGGGCTGGATATTAAATCGGCTTCGGCGGGGCCGGATGCGATTGTTTACGAGCAATTCGGCTCGATCCACATTTTTGATCCCGCGAGCGGCAAACAGAGCGCGGTAAATATCCATGTGACTGGCGATTTTCCCGCGGTGCGCCCGCACTTTGTGGATGCCGGGGACCAGATCCAAAACGCGGATATTTCGCCAACCGGTGCGCGCGCCGTTTTTGAAGCGCGTGGCGAGATTTTGACGGTTCCTGTCGAGCATGGCGATGTGCGCAACCTGACCAACTCGACGGGCTTCGCGGATCGCGACCCTTCCTGGTCGCCAGACGGCAAGTGGATCGCGTACTTTTCCGACGAGTCCGGCGAATATGCGTTGCACCTGAGCCCGCAAGAGGGCATGGGCGAAGTGCGCAAGATCAATCTCGGCAATCCACCGTCGTTCTTCTATTCGCCGACGTGGTCGCCGGACAGCAAGAAGATTGCTTACACCGACAAGCGGTTGAACCTGTGGTATGTGGACATCGATGCGGGGAAGCCGGTGCTGGTCGATACGAACCCTTACGATGGTGCAAGCTTCAGCCAGGTGTGGTCGCCGGATAGCCGTTGGATCGCCTACACGCGGCAGCTCGACAGTTCGCTGCATGCGGTGTTCATCTATGGCATTGAAGATAAGACGAAACACCAAGTTACCGATGGCTTGAGCGACACGGCATCCGCCGCGTTCGACAAGAATGGGAAGTATCTGTACTTCTTCGCGAGCACCGACGTTGGTCCGACGCTGGCCAGCAGCATGGGCGCGTACAAGATTCCTGTGACGCGCAGCGCTTACGTGGTGGTGTTGCGCAAGGACTTGAAGTCGCCGCTGGCTCCGCAGAGCGACGAAGAAAAGGTCGCCTCGGACAAATCTTCTGCGCCAGCGGATGATTGCAAGCCGCCCGACGAGGCGAAGCCGGACGAAAAGGCGGGCGCCGACAAAGCGGCCAAGGGCGACGACAAGGCCGATGCCCAGAAGAAAGACGACAAGAAGGATGAAAAGAAGGACGAGAAGGCCAGTAAAGAAGCGGAGAAGACTCCAGAAGTAAAGATCGACTTCGAGAATATCAACCAGCGCATTCTGGCTCTGCCAATTCCGGCGAAAAATTACGACCGCATGGTCGCCGGGAAAACCCATCTGTTGTATCTGACCGAAGGTCCTGACGTGGATACCGGCATGCCGACTGGCCGACTGGTGCACAAGTTTGACGTGTGCACGCGAAAGACGGAAAAGCTGCTCGACAATATTGGCGGCTTCGCGATTTCCTCGAACGGCGAGAAAGCGTTGTACGAGCAGCTTCCTCCGCCCAATCCGATGGCGCCGCCTGGAGGACCGCTGCACGGCTCTTGGGTAATCAAGCCAGTGGACGCGCTCGGGAAACCGCCGGAACCGGGCAAGCCCGACGGTACGTTGCATACCGAGAACATGAAGGTCTACGTGGATCCGCGTGCCGAGTGGAAGCAGATGTTCCGCGAAGTGGGCCGCATCGAGCGAGACTTCTTCTACGATCCCAATCTGCATGGAGCGAACCTGAAGGAACTGATGGCGACGTATCAGCCCTTCGTGGATAACCTGATGTGCCGCGCGGACCTGAATTACATTCTGGCGGACATGCTGGGCGAAATTACCGCGCAGCACGTGTACATTTTCGGCGGAGATCGGCCGGAAGTGAAGCAAGTCAGCGTGGGCCTGCTGGGCGCGGATTATACGATCGACCACGATCGCTACCGCTTCGCCAAGGTGTACTTCGGCGAGAACTGGAATCCTGGATTGCGGTCGCCATTGACCGAGCCGGGCGTGAATGTCCACGAAGGCGAGTATCTGCTTGCGGTGAACGGCCGCGAAGTACATGGCAGCGACGATGTCTACAGCTTCTTCCTCGACCTGGCCGGCAAGCAGGTGGAACTGAAAGTGGGGCCAGATCCGAGCGGCAAGGATGCGCGCACAGTCACGGTGGTTCCCATTGGCAACGAGCGAGCTTTGCGGCAGCGCGAATGGATGGACAGCAATCGCCGGAAGGTCGATGAGCTCAGTGACAATAAACTTGCGTACGTGTACTTGCCGGACACGGCGGTTGGCGGGTTCACCAACTTCAACCGCTACTACTTCCCGCAGAACGACAAGCAGGGCGCGGTGATTGACGAGCGCTTCAACGGCGGTGGCTGGCTGGCCGATTACATTGTGGATTGGCTGAGCCGACCGCTGCTGATGTCGGCGATGACGCGCGAGGGCAAAGACATTGTGCTGCCGCAGGTCATCTTTGGGCCGAAGGTGATGCTCATCAACCAATATGCGGGATCGGGCGGCGACGCGTTGCCGTGGATGTTCAAGGAGCTGAACATTGGACCGCTGATCGGCACGCGCACTTGGGGCGGACTGATCGGCATCGGCGGCTATCCAACGCTGATGGATGGCGGGGAAATTACCGCGCCGCGCTTTGGCCTGTTCAATCCCAAAACCGGGCAATTCGATGTGGAGAACATTGGCGTGGCGCCCGACATCGAAGTGGATCTTGATCCGGCGCTGTGGCGCAAGGGCCAGGATCCGCAACTGGAAAAAGGCGTGTCCGTGGCGCTGACCAACCTGAAGGAACATCCGGTGCCGCCAATCAAGCGGCCGAAATATCCAATCTACAACTGGCCGAAAGTACGTTCGGACGCCGCCAAGGAAAAAGCGAACGCGAAGTATTGACGCTCCTTTTCTGCAACCGTATGAGGCACAAGCAACGTCAGAGTAAGTGTTCGCTGAGGGTGTGCCTTCGTGCGGCCGGGGAAATTTATAGCAGCTCTATGGCTGATGTGCGTGGCGCCGTTGCTGGTAGCGTGGCGCGGGGAAACTTCGCAGGCTGCTGCACATAAATCGTCTACGAGCACACAGGCTGCTTCGGCGCGCCGCGATTTTGTTGGTGATGCGGTGTGCCAAGAGTGCCACGCCGCGATCGCCGACACTTACGTTCATACTTCGCACCAGCTGACTTCGCAACTTCCCAGCAAAAACTCGATCGCGGGCAGCTTCGCTTCCGGCGCCAACGTGCTGACGACGAGCAATCCGGACCTGCGCTTCCGCATGGATGCTCGCGAAAATGGTTTTTACGAAACCGCGGTGTTCTGGCAACCTCCCGACCAGAAAACGCAAAGCGAACGCATCGACATCGTTACGGGCTCCGGCAAAAAGGGGCAAACGTATTTGTATTGGAAGGGCGATCAACTGTTTCAATTGCCGGTTTCGTATTGGACGGAACTGAACGGGTGGGTGAACAGCCCGGGATTTTCGGACGGGATCGCGGACTTCGGCCGGCCGATTGTGCCGCGCTGCCTGGAATGTCATGCCACCTACTTTGCATCTGTGCCTGCTGCTAAAGCGGAGAACCACTACCGGAAGACTGGGTTCGTTCTGGGCATCTCTTGCGAACGGTGCCACGGGCCGGGGCGCCAGCACGTGGCCAGTGAGCGAGTGAAGGGCGCGGCGGCTGCCGGAAGCGCACATTCGATCGTGAATCCCGCGGCGTTGTCTCGCGATCGGCAGATCGAAGTGTGCGCGCAATGCCATGGAGGGATCGGGGAGCAGTTGGCGCCCGCGTTCTCGTATGTTCCCGGGGAACCGCTGGAGAAGTTCATCAAGCTGCAGCGGCCGGATGAAGATGCGCGCGTGGATGTACATGGCAACCAGGTGGCGCTGACGCAAAGAAGCCGCTGCTACCAATCGTCCCAGATGACCTGCACCACGTGTCACGATGTGCATGCGCCGGAACGCGAGGCGGCGGCGTACTCCGAGAAGTGCTTGCAGTGTCACAAAGAGAAGGATTGCGGCGAGTTTGCGAAACTGGGCGCGAAGATTCGGGAAAATTGCATCGATTGCCACATGCCGGTGCAGGAATCGGATTTGATCATCGCGAATCTGGACGGGAAACAAGTGAAAGCCAGGATGCGGAATCACTGGATCAAGGTGTATCCCGCTGCGGCAAAGCCGTAACTGCCTTGTTATGCTGTTGTCCGTTTTCAGAAATTAGGTGCGCCATCCTCGGGGCGTCCCGTGAATAAAATTATAGTCACACCTTGAGACCATACAACTAGGTATATATACCTAGCTGTGTATCAGGGATGACTAGGCATTGAAAACAAAGGGGATGACACAGAGATGCATAGAGATAGGTATATATACCTATGCCCAAGAGGCTCGCGACAGCACTTCCTCAGATAATCGATCACTTTGAAAAGGACGCGAAACGTGTCTACCTTCACGCTGACTTAAACAAAATTCTCTCTAGGAACCGCGAAGTTTGGAAGCTACCTCGAAACACAACAAGCACTCAATTTATTGAGTTCATTTTGGATCAAACAAAACTAAAAAAGGTCTCTCTGGAATCAGAAAAATACAAGAGCATGGAGCGATACACGTGGGGCGAAGTATCAGCCTATTTAGTCGCATTATCCGTCAGACGAGATTCATATCTTTCTCATGGAACCGCCGTCTTCCTACACGGATTGACAGAGCAAATTCCAAACATAATTTATACGAACCACGAACAAACGGCTAAACCGCGGTCAGTTGGTTCTCTTAGTCAAGAAGCCCTAGACAGGGCATTTGCGAATAAACAAAGACGATCAAACTATATACTGCGCAGTGCGAATTGGCAGTTCGCTATACTAAACGGAAAGCAGACCGGAAATCTGGGAGTTGTCTCCCTGCCCGGCCCCCAGGGCGAAACGCTGTCTCTTACAGGTTTGGAACGAACCCTAATAGATATCGTCGTGCGACCAGAATACTCTGGTGGGCCGTACCAGATTCTCCAAGCGTATAAATCCGCAAAGAGCCGAATGTCCGTCAATGCGCTGATTGCAACGTTAACAAAATTAGACTACGTGTACCCATTTCACCAAGCAATTGGATTTTACATGCAAAGAGCGGAGTATGAGGGGGAACGACTGGAACGAATACGAAGGATGCCCAGAAACTATAATTTCTATTTGGTTCATGGCATGCGTGAGAAAAACTTCGATGATCAATGGCGGTTATACATCCCAAAGGGTCTTTAGTGCGACCACTTGCTGCAAAATAAAGTCAAAATAAAAATCAAACGATTCTAACTTTCCGGAAGCGGTTAACTCTACGGATGGCCAATCTGCGCGATGAAACTCGCGATAATTCGCAATCTTTGACATTAGCGATAAATGAACTTCTTTAGCTGCAAAAATATTTCGCACTAGTTCTAGATTGTCCGGAGAAGAAAGGTTGATGCTAGCGGCTTGGATAGTTGAAAAAATGTCGTAGAAATCCCTCGCTCTTGCCGTCGAGGATATTCGTCCATTTGTTGACATATTGCGCGAAGTTTCTCGATCACTATCATCGCGGGACTGTACACGTAAATGGCATATGCATCTAAATTATGCTCGAGCTTTCCTCTCGTATATTCGTACTTGCTAATCTGCACTCGAAATATTCTCTGCTCGCCTGTTCCAATGACAAGCGCCTCACGTCGGGCCTGATGCAGATTCAAACCACCGAATCTTTGCTTTTCCATTAGCTTAAACTCAGCTTGATATCCGCCCCATCTTTCAGAATCTGGGTTTTCTTTGATGGGTCTTTTGCCGAACTTTTCATCGAAAACAACGATCCCGACTTCCGCAAATCTATTCCGCAGTGACACGAGGATACGTCGTCCCGCATCTTCCGGATCAACAAAGTCA
Organism: Candidatus Acidiferrales bacterium; assembly: GCA_963759275.1. GTDB lineage: Bacteria > Acidobacteriota > Terriglobia > Acidiferrales > UBA7541 > Acidiferrum. The sequence goes on from CAVWYZ010000016.1 coordinate 134,166, forward strand.
CCTTCTAGCGACAGATCGACATCGATTGAACTGCGAAATCCAAAGCCATAAATCAAGCTGAGCGCGTTACCGCCCTTCAAAGTGAGTTGTTGAAATAGCGTATCGTCGGAAAACATCGCCACTATCACGAGTCGTCGTATTTCCGAGAGATCCATTGTGCGTGGCTACTCCCCTTGATGCTCATGCAATGCCATGCCAACAGAGTGTAGCCGAATTATTCCCTTAGGATACTACCCCCGAGTTTCTTGACCGTGTGTGCGGGGCGCAAGTACACTAGTAAATTCCGAAAGCTGCCAGGAATGCGGCAGTAGGCTTGACGGAGAAAACCCCAACGCCAACGCGTAGTGTGTGAGAGGCCGGCCGGGAAGGCGGGGCGCGGAGAGGCACAGGGGGTTTTCCACGGCTGCGGGAGAAGTGAAGGGAGAATGTCTTGCCAAAGCGTACTTTTCAACCGCGGAAGCGCCGCCGGGCGAAAACACACGGATTCCGTTCGAGGATGAAGACCAAGGGCGGCCGCAAAGTGCTTGCGGCGCGCCGTAAAAAGGGACGTCATCGCCTTACGCCCGAGTAGGGGCGGGCGGCCCGCGATGGGCCTGACGTTTCCGAGGGAAGCGCGCCTGGTGCGGCGCGGCGATTTCGATGCCGTGTATCGCGCGGGAAAGCGCGTGTCGAGCGCGCACTACACCGTCTTCGTTCGTGCCAACGAACTAGCCCTGAACCGATTCGGCTTCAGCATCAAAAAGGCGTTAGGCGGCGCAGTGGTGCGTAACCGCATCCGGCGGCGATTGCGGGAAATGGTGCGCTGTCACCGGCAGGAGATACCGGCGGGATGGGACATCGTCATACATCCGAAGAGTACGGTGGCGAAGGCGCCGTTCGCGGCGCTGACGGCCGATCTGTTGCGGCTGCTGAAGAAGCTGTGAAGAACTTTGCTGCATTGCGAGTTTGGTGGCGGGCGTTGGCTTGGCTGCGTGGTCGGGGGATATTGCCTGCGGCAGCTGGGCTGCCGCTGAGGGATACGCTTGATGGGGCGGTGGGCGAAAAGCGGAAGCCCTTCGAGGCTCAGGGCAAGCACGGCTTCCGGACTCCACAGGCGGGCTTGGCGTGTACCCGGGAGATTTTGCCTGCGGCAGCTGGGCTGCCGCTGAGGGATACGCTTGATGCGGCAGCGGGAGGAAAGCGGGAGCTCGGCTCCCGCACTCCAGAGCGGGTGGCGCTGTTTGCGTTGAATTGCTACAAGGCGTACTTGTCGCCGCTGCTGGCGGGGAATTGCCGCTACGAACCGACTTGTTCGGTGTACATGCACCAGGCGATTGAACGGTTTGGCGTGTTGCGCGGCGTGTGGCTGGGAACGAAACGGCTGCTGCGCTGCCATCCGTTGGCGCGAAAGTTTGGATACGACCCGGTTCCGGAGAAATGGGAAGAGATGCGATCGAATTCTGCAATGCCGTCTGACACACACGGGGTGCGTTCGTGAGCACGCCGAATCAATTTCCACCGCTGGGGCCGAAAGACAAGTTCACGCCAGAGCTGCGCATCCTGGTGGCTTCATTGCTTTCCATGGGCGTGATTCTGCTGTGGGCGAAATTCTTCGCGCCGAAGGCTCCGGTGCGGCCGCAACCGAACACTCCAGCGGTAAGCGGCCCGGCTACGGCTGGCACGACTGGCAGCACGACAACGCCTAATACAACGACGCCTGGTAACGGTGGTCCCGCTAAGGCGGCTCTCCCCACTACTACAACGGCATCGGCGGCGGCGGCGAAAACAGCTGCGGTGTCAGATGCGCAGGAACGCACGATCGTGGTAGAAAACGCGTTGTATCGCGTGGAATTTTCGAACAGTGGCGCGGTGGTGAAGAGTTGGCAGCTGAAACACTATAAGGATGACGCGAAGCCGCAACGGACGTTGGACCTGGTGCATGCGGACTCGGCGGAAAAGACGGGGGGCTGGCCGTTCTCATTGGTGCTGGACGATCCGCAGCTGGAGAAAGCCGCGAACACGGGCTTGTATAAAGTTTCCGGTGACGCTTCGTCGCTTGAGGCGCCTGCGGACGTCACGTTCACGTGGAGCGACGGCCACCTGGAGGTGGTGAAGAAGTTTCACTTTGATCATTCGTATGTGGTGTCTGTAGAAACCACCACGAACTACAACGGCTCGCACATTTTGGCGGGGTTGGCGTGGCGCGGCGGCTTTGGCGATGTGACGGTGACGAATCCCGCGCCCATCACGCGAGTGCAAACGTTCTACAGCGAGAACGGGAAGCTGAGTACGGTGGGGTACAAGAAGCTGGAGAGCCCGGAACACTGGGGCAGCGCGTGGCAGGGCGGGAAGAATTTTGCGGGAATCGAAGACAACTACTTTGCGGTGAGTTTCCTGCCGCCAAGCGATGCGCTTGCGACGACGCTGGAGACGCGTTACTGGAAGGTGTGGGACACGACCACGGTAAATGGGAAGGAAGAGTCCGAGGCGGTGCCGGAAGTGGCCAGCGCTACTAGCGCGCAGCCGATGAACATGCGCGTTTTTGTGGGGCCGAAGGATTACGACCTGCTGAAAACGCTGCATCCGCCGATGCAGTCGTTGGTGAATTTCGGGATGCTAGAATTCATCGCGGACCCGCTGTTCCACTTTTTGAAATGGCTGCACGGATACATCCCGAATTGGGGATGGGCGATTGTGGCGCTGACGCTGGCAATCAACATGGTGCTGTTCCCGCTGCGCATATCCAGCTACAAGAGCACGCTGAAAATGCAACGCGTGGCGCCGGAAATCAAGCAGGTGCAGGAGAAGTATAAGAAGTACAAAATGAACGACCCGCGCAAGGCCGAGATGAATAAAGAGGTGATGGCCATTTATTCGCGCGAGGGAGTGAATCCGGTGGGCGGTTGCATTCCGCAACTGCTGCAGTTCCCGATCTGGTTTGGGCTGTACCGCGCGTTGCAGGGGACGATTGAACTACGGCATGCGCCGTGGTTTGGCTGGATCTCCGATCTTTCCGCGAAAGATCCTTATTACATTTTGCCAGTGCTGATGGGCGTAACGATGTATTTGTCTTCCAAAATGACGCCGATGCCCACGACCGACGCACAACAGGCACAGATGATGAAGTTCATGCCCATCGGCATGGCGGCAATGTTTATGATTATTCCGTATCCCAGCGGCCTGGCGGTGTATATTTTGACGCAGAGCGTAGTTGGGATTTTGCAGCAGTGGTATCTGAACCGGACTCACCCACTTCCCGCCCCAGCCAAGCCGGTGCGCGCCAAGAAATAAGCACAGGCGGGCTGCTGTAAGAGTAGTAGCGTTCAATTCGCGGGGGCACATGAGCAAGGAATTAGTGCGCGACGGTAAGTTGGACCGCGAAGCAGCGGCGGAAGCCTTGCGGGATTTTCTAACCAAGATCATTCATGCGGGAAAGTTCGAGTTGTCGGTGAAGGTGCGGACGGCCGAGTCTGCGGGCGGAAGCGAAGAAGGCGAAGCGGAAGTGTTTGCGGATCTGGACGGCAAGGACAAAGAGATCCTGATTGCGCGCGGCGGCGAAGTGTTGAAGGGGTTGGAACACTTGGCGTTTCGGGCGCTCGGCCTGGACCCTGCGTTCCACGAGAAGATTCACCTGGATTGCGGCGGGTTTCGCGCACTGCGCTTCGAGGAATTGCGCATGACGGCGCGGGTGGCGGCGGAACGGGTGCTTAGCTCAAAGCAGCCGTTTCAGTTGAATGCCATGTCGTCGCGCGAGCGGCGGATTGTGCATCTGGCGCTGAAGGATATGCCAGGCGTGCGCACGGAAAGCAGCGGAACGGGCGAAGAGCGGCATATTGTGATTCATCCGGCGAAGTAGTTGGTTGGAGTGCGGGAGCCCAGCTCCCGCTTTTGCCATGCGCACCGCGCCGAGCGCTGAACAGCGGCAGATCTGCTGCCGCCAAGTGAATTCACTTCACACCGTCAAGTCGTAATCATCTGGCACCGCCACATTATTTGACGGAAAATCCACGATGGTTCTATAGAACGAGCGCGAAGCCGTCCGTGCAAACCACGAAGCTGAACACCACTCGTAGAATTCGGAGTTTGCAACGAGATTATGTTTTACCGGATTGGTGTGGACATAGTTCAGGCGCGCGAAGTAAGACCTTTTGTATGTTAGGTGCGTATCCCAATATTGGTGCCAGACCTTGCGGCCAGGCGTCTCGTCGAGCCGGTTGACATACTTGGCTGAGATGGAATGCAGATAGCGAATGAAGCGAACGACCGATCCACTCTGTTCCGTTTCCGCGATCAAATGATAATGGTTCGAGAAAACAGACCACGCCCGCAATCTCAGCCCGTGCTCCTGAGCCAGGACCAACAAGGCTTTCGTCAGGTAAGAAAGGCGCTCGTTTCCGCCGAACAGGCGCACCTTCTGGTAGGTTCCCGCTGTCACGATATAGGCGCCTCCGAGACCCAACCGGTGAATAGGAGCGTGCAGCCAATCGAAGGTCGCTGGTGAGGGCGGATTCTGGTGGGAATCCATGGCAATAGTATATACCAGTAATATAATTGTAAGGGTATGTTGCGGCGGCAGCAGGGCTGCCGCTGGTCGAGCTGTGGGATGGCAGACAACGCGAAAGCGGGAGCTGGGCTCCCGCACTCCAGGCTAGCGGACCCAGCCTTGGGTGATTTCTTTACCGTCGGCGGAGAAGCGTACGCGGTAGGTGAAGGAACTGGGGCGATCGCGGCGAATCTGCGCAAAACGTTTGTCGGAGAATTCCACGATGGCGTCGCCGCCTTCTTTGTGGAACTGGATGACGGGAAAACGCTCGAACCACAATACTTTTTGCACATCGGGGAGTTGGCGCGCTACATCAATATATTCGTTGGGAAGCGCGTCCGGATAAAACGTGCGGGTGATGACTTCGCCAGCTTCGGCGCTGGTGTCGCGTGATTTGAAAAGGTCGTCGGACAAGTCGTAACGAATTTCGTACACGCCGCGTGGAGCGCGAACCAATCCGTCCCAATGCCACAAGGAGGGAGGTAACGGCATGGTGCCGATTGCCTCTACTTCCAATTTTTGCTGAGCCGCGAATTGCTTTACGCGGTCGAGCGCGACGCGATGGGCAAAAGCGGCGGCAAGGATGTAGGCGGTCGCCAGGAGCAGGCCGGCGCGGTTCCAGTTTTCATAGCGAACTCGCAAGCCCCAGCCACGCGCCGCAGGAAAGAAAAACAAGACGGTAAACATAACGGTGGCGATGAGAATGGCGGTGTTGGAAATTGGAGCGCCGACGGCGAGACCGATCCGGGAGATCAGCAGCGGGGCAGGCGTAAAGATCGCCCACATAATGATGGCGCGCCTGCGGGTGTGGTCGGGATCCTCGTACGTCCAGGCAAGTAATTGCGGAACCAGCAGAATTCCGGTGAGTGTGAAATCGATGATGAACAGGGTGTCCCAGGCGGGACGCGACCAATCCAGCGGCGACCAGATCATGGTTCCGTAGTCAGTCAGCAGATCCAGCAGGATGTGGCTAAAAATTCCGACAGCGAACAGCGCGGTGAGTAATAAGAAGGATGGAGCTTGCCATTTTCGCCAGCGGGCAATTGCCGCCAAAACGGCGGCGAGAATCACGGACCAGATCGGCAGCATCAGCAGTGAGTGAGTGATGCTGCGGTGCCAGGTGATCATCAGCAGCGGATTGCTGGAAAAGAATTCGCGCACAACATCCGCGTCGGGGAAAATGGCACCGAGTGTTAACGCCCAGGTTGCGAGTTTTTTCTTCTCCACTTCAAATGGCGGGAACAGGTCGCGTCCCCCGAAAGCAGCTTTACTGATGAGCGCGCCGGCAATTCCGTGAGTAATTGTGTCCATAAGGGAGGGCGGGTATACCTAGACCACACGCAGCAGGGGGGAAGATTTGTGGAGCACGCGGCCGATGCGCGCGGCTTTTATGCCTCGATTTCGAAAACAATCCAAGGCGATTTTCTCGGCTTCCGGTGCGACGGCGACGAGCAAGCCACCGGAGGTTTGCGGATCGAAGAGGATGGCACGATTTTCCTCGGGAACGCTGTCGGCAAATTCCACGCAATCACCAATGAAATCGCGGTTATTTTTCAGGCCGCCCGGAAGCATGCCTTCGCGAACCGCGTCGAGCGCGCCAGGAAGCAGCGTGAAGGCATCGTGGTGAATTTCGAAGGAAACGGGAGAAATGCCGTTCGCAGGATCACCCAAGGCCATTTCTCGCGCGTGGCCCAGCAAACTGAAACCGGTTACGTCGGTTACCGCGTGGATCACTCCTTGGCCTGCTTGTGACTCTAAATCGCGCAAGGCCTGGGAAGGAACATCGTTTAGCTGAGTCATTGACGCAATCGCCGCGTCTTCGGACGTTTTGCTGGCGCGTTCCCTTTTCTGGGCGGTGGAAATGACTCCGGTGCCGAGAGGTTTGGTAAAAAGGAGAACGTCGTTGGTCTGCGCGCCGACATTTCTCCAAACTAGGTCGGGATCGATCAGTCCGGTGACAGCGTAGCCGAACTGAATGTCGTCGTTGCGCAGGCAATGGCCCCCGACGACACTGCATTTCGCCTCCATCATTTTGTCGAGGCCGCCGCGCATGATCTGCTCGAGGATCGCGGGATCGCCCTTGTCCGGGAATCCGACAATGGAGAGAGCCGAGATCGGCCGGCCACCCATCGCATAGATATCGCTGAGTGAATTGGCGGCGGCGATCTGGCCGAAGGTGAAGGGGTCGTCGACAACCGGGGTAAAGAAATCAACAGTTTGTACGAGCGCGAGGCCTGGGCTGATCAAATACACGCCGGCGTCGTCATTGGTATTGAAACCGACCAGAACATTGGGATCGGTTTGAGGAGGAAGCCTGCGGAGCACCGCATCGAGCGTGCCCGGGGCCATTTTGGCGGCGCAACCCGCCGCTTTCGCCATTGCTGTAAGTCTTATTGCTTCCGCCACGTGGACCTCGCTGTACCGCATTCCGATTATAACGATGCAGCAGAATTCGTGCTCGTTGCGAGCACTTGTGAGTTATGGCACGACGGAGAGGAAAAGAAAAACGGCGAAGATGACGAGATGCACGATGCCCTGAAGAACGGTGGTGCGACCGGTGCCTAGAGTAATCACGCTGACGAGCAGGGTGAGCGCCAAAAGCACGGTTTCTTTGGGATTGATGCCCAAGGTGAGCGGTTTGTGCAGCAAAATGGACACCGCCGCCACGGCGGGAATTGTCAGTCCGATGCTCGCTAAGACCGAGCCCAATGCCAGATTCATGCTGGTCTGCAAGCGGTTGGCGCTAGCGGCGCGGAAGGCAGCCAAGCTTTCGGGTAGCAGCACGAGGCCGGCGATGATGATGCCCACTGCGGATTTCGGCGCGCCGACCTTCTCAATGCCAAACTCCATGATGGGCGTGAGAGCCTTCGCGAGGGCTACGACAGCTACTAACGAAACAAATAATAGTCCGGCGCTGAACAGCGCGACTCTGTTGGATGGAGGAGGCGCGTGTGCTCCTTCACCCGCACCTTCCGTGGGCAGAAAATAGTCGCGGTGGCGAATGGTCTGAACGAAGAGAAAGGAACCGTAGAGAATCAACGAGACAAGAGCGGCGAAGATGAGTTGCGCAGAGCTGAATGTCGGACCCTCGGTGGTGGTGGTGAGATTCGGAAATACCATCGTGAGAGTGGTCAGAGCGATAAGCACGACCAACGCTGCGTTCGCTCCCTGAAGCTGAAAGGCCTGCTCGCGGTGCCGGACGCCGCCAGCCAAAAGGCACAGACCGACAATGCCGTTGCAGACGATCATCACTGCGGCAAAAACCGTGTCTCGCGCAAGTCCGGCTTTATCGGGCCCACCAGTAATCATGATGGAGACGATCAGTGCGACTTCAATAATGGTGACGGCGAGTGCGAGGACCAGCGTGCCAAACGGTTCGCCGACGCGACACGCCACAACTTCGGCGTGGTAAACGGCCGCGAAAACCGTGGCGATCAGCGCAAATGCTTCAGCAGTGGCGAGCGGTCCACCGGAGCCAATCAGAAACTGAAGACCCAGGACAATGCAGGCCAGTAATGGCCAAGTCCAAGTCCACCAGGGAAGTCGATTGGGAACCGTGCTCATTTTCGCGTTCGTTGCTCCGAGCAGGCACGATACCACAACCCCCTTGCTGAAGGAGAATCGGAGACCGAGCGGTGGCGATGCGCTAGGTCAGAGGGAAGACCGCGGTGCGCCGCATCACTTGCACTGACGGCGACGAAAATGTTCTTATCAGGCGATGCCCTGGGACTTCTGGCTCATCTTCTTGATTCTCGGCGTGGTAATTCCCTGGCGCGGCCGGGTGCGCCTGCGACATCTATTAGCGCGACCAACGGTAGGCACTAAAGAAAAGCTGGCGCTCTATGGAAGTACCATCGCGTTTCAGTGGCTTCTCGTGGGGCTGGTCGCATGGCGTGCTCACGCGCGAGGTTTGACGCCGGAGGCGCTCGGTGTTTCTCGCGAAATAACGGTTAGTCTGCTGTTGTGGGCGATTTTCGGCGGTGCGCTGGTCGGCATTTTCCAGTGGTTCAATCTTAAGCGCGTGGGGCGGATGACGGGAGCTATTCCGGATCTGCTGAGCAAACTCGCGGAAAGCATCCTGCCCAACAATTCGCTGGAACTTGCGGCCTATTGCGCAGTGTCGGTGACAGCGGGAGTATGCGAGGAATTTCTGTATCGCGGATTCGCGATGGCGGCCTTAAGCCGCGCGGGAATTGCTTCTTGGGCGGTTGTGCTGTTGTCGGCAATTCTGTTCGGCTTGGCGCACACGTATCAGGGACGAAGTGGGGTAGCGGGAACGACCCTGTTGGGATTAGTATTTGGTGGAGCACGTCTTGCGTTGCAAAGTCTGCTACCGGTGATTGTCTGGCACACGATGGTGGACCTTGTCGCCGGGAGGGCGGGTCCGAAGTATCTGGGTGCGAGCCGGAAGATTCAGTAAATCCAGTGTTATCAGATGTATTCAGGTGTATTTACTCTTATGCCAACAGAGACAGATAAACCGCTTTCCGAAGAAACGATCCGGCGGGCTTTAGATGAATTCGGGATTGCCATTAGCTACGCGCAAGTGGTTTTGATTCAGCGATATATGGGGATATTGCGGAACTGGAATGAGAAGCTGAATCTGACGGCAATTCGCGACCCATTGGAAATACTATATCGTCACTTCTGCGAATGTATGTATGCGGCCACGGCCGTGCCGGTCGAATTTGGTCGGCTCGCCGACATTGGAGCGGGGGCAGGATTTCCAGGGATTCCGATAAAGATTATCCGGCCGGATCTCGAACTGATTCTGGTGGAGTCGAATATCAAAAAGGGTACATTTTTGGCGGAAGTCGTTCGCCATCTTGAGCTTAGAGATGCTCGCGTATTGATCAGCCGATATGAGGAACTGTCGGAGGAATTGGCGCCGCTCGATTATGTCTGCTCGCGAGCACTGGGGGAATTCGGGCCATTCCTGGAATGGAGTGCGTCTGAACGATTGTCGGCGCGCCGAACTTTGTTGTGGATCGGCGGGCGGGATTTGGATGAAGTTCGTAAATCCCCGCACTGGGACTGGCAAGAGCCCATATCGGTTCCGCAATCGCTGCGGCGGTATATCCTGGTGGGAACGAAAAAGGCAGAAACGTCGGCGACGTCGGCGTGACGACAAAACAGCGATCAATTTAGATTTCTTTCGATCCGCGAAGTATCCTCGAAAATAACAGAGCTTTCTTATTCTGGAGCACAATTCGTGTCACGTGGAACGAATTCAGTGCTTCAAGACGCTCCGGTCGTTCCACGTGGAACCTTGTCTTGGCGATCCTATGAACTTGTATAATTGCAATAGCCAGATGGACTGCGTTCCACATGGAACACTGTGGCATTTTAGGAGATTTTTTATTGTGTTTCATGTGACACGTAGGACAACATCCGACCGCAAGATGTTTACTGTGTAACACCTCGGTGGATAAGTTTTTTCAGGAGGCCTCCCGTAAAACTAATGATGAGAGTGATCTAAGGGGCGATGTTTCACGTGGAACAATGCAGAATCCACAGAAAATCCGCAGGGTCCGGGGCTGTTTCACGTGAAACAACTTGCTTCTCTGGTATGCGTTTGGTACTTTTTCTTCGCTGGAGAGAAACCTCTTGGCCCGGGTCATTGCTGTTGCGAATCAAAAAGGCGGAGTAGGAAAGACCACGACCGCCGTCAACCTCGCTGCTTGCCTTGCTGCTGCAGAACAGCCGACGCTACTCATCGATTGCGATTCCCAGGCGAACGCCACCGCTGCGATCGGCTTCCCGAAGGATCCTTCGCGAAGGACCATGTATCACGCGCTGATCATGGGTGAGCCGTTTGAGAGAATCGTGCAGAAATCGCAAGTCGAGGGCCTGGATGTTCTGCCGGCCGATAAGAATTTGGCTGGCGCAGCCGTGGAATTAGTGAATGCGGAAGAGCGCGAATATAAATTGCAGACTTTCTTGCAGCCTCTGCGTGAGAGATACCGATTTATCGTGCTGGACTGTCCACCAGCGCTCGATTTGCTGACGCTGAATGCGTTGGTTTCTGCGGACTCGGTAATGGTGCCGATCCAGTGCGAATACCTGGCCTTGGAAGGCGTATCGGAATTGTTGGACACGTTAATGCGAATTCGTCGGACGTTGAATCCCAGCCTGGAGATTGAAGGCATTCTCCTGACGATGTATGACGAGCGAACAACGTTATCGAGGCAGGTGGCGACGGATTTGAGAAGCTTTTTCGGGTCCCAGGTGTTTCAAAGCCTGATTCCGCGGAACGTACGGCTTGCGGAGGCGCCAAGTTTCGGTAAGCCTATTATTTTCTACGACATCCATAGCAAGGGCGCCGAGGGGTATACGCAGCTTGCTCAGGAGGTAATTGCAAATGCCGAGAAACGCGTTGGGGCGGGGGCTCGGAGCGCTCATTCGGGAGCCTGAACCGCAGGTTCCTACACCGGGAGCACCTGCTGCGGGGACTCCACCGCATTCTGCCAGTGTGCCTGCAGCGGGAGGTTCCGCGGCTGCAGCCGCGCCGGCGATGAGTCCAGCTCCATCTGGGCCAACACAAATCGACATCGATCTGATTGAGCCGAGTCCCTACCAGCCGCGAACGCGGTTCCGAGAAGAAGCGTTAGACGAGCTGGCGCGTTCCATCCAATCCAGCGGGATTATTCAACCGCTGGTAGTGCGTCCAATCGGCAATCGATTTCAGCTGATCGCGGGCGAGCGTCGCTGGCGAGCTGCACAGCGTGCGGGACTGACGAGTGTTACTGCGATCGTGCGCCAGGTGCCCGACGAGCTGGCTTTGGAAATGACGCTGGTGGAAAACATCCAGCGCGAGGATCTGAACGCGATCGAGCAAGCCCGGGCGTTTGAGAGGTTGATGGACGAATTCAACGCCACGCAAGAAGCGGTGGCGGAGCGGACTGGTAAAGATCGCGCGACCGTGGCCAATGCGATTCGTCTGCTGAAACTGGAGCCGACGATCCAAGATTGGATTGAAGAAGGGAAACTGACGGCGGGGCACGGTAGAGCCTTGCTAGCGGTCCCGGATTCGCAGCAACGCATGCGCTACGCGCAGCGGGCGGCGCGTGGCGGACTAACGGTGCGACAGATTGAGCGACTGGCTTCGCGGCGGGCCCGCAGCGCAAAAACGCTGACGGAGTCGCAGGTGGATCCAAACATTCGCGAAGCTCTGGAAGAATTGCAGCGGCATTTGGGAACGAAGGTGCTGTTGCGGCAGAAAACGAGAGTGCGTCCGGGGCAGCTAGTGCTGGAATATTATGACGACGCACAGTTGATGGGAATCTACGATCGACTAATGAAGTAAGCAGGACGCGCTTTTCGAGCGCCTGCACCATCGTTCAGGAATTGCATTCGACAACTTGGGAAAAGCGTGGCGTTGACAGGCTTGAAACGCGCGCTAAATTGAGAGTGTATCCTCTGGGGGTAATTCCATGGCGTGGAAGTGGCCCGGCTCATCCAGCAACGGTAACGGCGAAGAGTGGACCGGCTTTATCGATCAGGGCGTGTCGTTGGAAGGCACGCTGACACTGACGGGAACGTTCCGCATCGACGGACGCGTGAAGGGAAACATTATCTCGGAGCAAACGGTGGTGCTCGGCGAAAATGCGAAAGTGGAAGGGCAAATCGAAGGGAATCGCGTGGTGATCGCGGGACGATTTGATGGCGTGATTTTCGCGAAGGGCCGGGTGGAGATTCAAGCGAAGGGCGTGGTGACAGGGGAAGTGCATTCGCCCTGCATGGTCATCGACCCGGGCGGAATATTCGATGGTCGTTGCCACATGCTGGCATCGTCGGATGCAGCGGCAGGAGTGACGATTCCGATTCGAGCGCTGAGTCAAGCCTGAAGCGCCGTACGCCTGCAGTAACCTATTTAAGTACAAATAGCGGTTAATAAATCTCCAGTCCTTCAGACTCGGATTTCGAAGTCCTACTGGTTCTTTCACAACATTGAGGCCTTGGCGTTGACACACTTCGACGTGGCGACTATTGTTCGAAGAAGTGGGTAACGAGGCGATTTGTCCATGAAAATTCTGGTGATTGGTGGGGGCGGGCGGGAACATGCCCTAGTGTGGAGGTTGAATGGTGGAGCTGCGAACAACAAGATCTACTGCGCTCCAGGGAATGGCGGAATCGCGGACGAAGCCGAATGTGTCGCGGCGGATGCCGGGGACGTGGCGGAGTTGGTCGCGTTGGCGGAGCGAATCGGGTCGGATTTGACGGTGGTGGGACCAGAGTTGCCGCTGGTGAATGGGCTTGTGGACGCATTCGAGCAGCGGAAGTGGGCAGTGGTGGGTCCGACGAAACAGGCCGCGCAGCTTGAGGGCAGCAAGGTATTCACGAAAGAGTTTTTAGAGCGGCACAAGATTCCGACCGCGGCGATGTATGGCGCGTACGACTCGCCAGGAGGAGCTTACGGGGCGTTGTGCGAAGTGGACTGGCCGGTGGTCATCAAGGCCGACGGACTGTGCGCAGGAAAAGGCGTATTTGTGGCGCCGAATCCGGACGCGGCGACCGATTTCATCGAGCGGGTGATGGAGAAGAACGAGCTTGGTGAAGGCGGGAAGCGGGTGATGTTCGAGGAAGCGTTGGATGGCGACGAACTGTCGTTCATTCTGCTGACTGATGGGGAACGCTACGCCTCGCTCGTGCCGACGCGGGACCACAAACGCGCGTTCGACAACAATGAAGGGCCGAATACCGGAGGGATGGGAGCGTACTCGTCAGATGAACTGTTGCCAGAGGACCTGCGGCGGGTAATTACCTCGACGATTGTGGAGCCGACGATGAAAGGGTTGGCGGCGGACGGAATTCGTTACAAAGGGTTTTTGTATGTGGGGCTAATGCTGACGAAAAGCGGGCCGAAAGTGCTGGAATTCAATTGCCGACTGGGCGATCCGGAAACGCAAGCGATTGCGGCGCGAATGGATTTCGATTTGGCGGAAGTGCTCAGCGAAGTGGCTGCGGGGAAGTTGCAACCGGAGAAGTTGAAATGGAAGAGTGGGGCAAGTGCTTGCGTGGTGCTGGCTTCTGGCGGGTATCCGGGAAAATTTGAGAGTGGCAAGGAAATTCACGGGCTCGATGAGGCGGCGAAGATTCCGGATGTAAAGGTTTTGCATGCAGGAACGAAACGCGTTGGCGAAAAGATTGTGACGACTGGCGGGCGGGTGCTGGGCGTAACGGCTACGGGCCATTCGCTGGACGCCGCGTTGGAAAGGGCTTATGTGGCCGCCGGAAAGATTCGCTTCGAGGGAATGCACTACCGGAAGGACATCGGGCGACACGGACGGCAGAAATTGGCGGCTGGAGACTGAAGACTTTACGAGGAATGCCGTGCTGCGTGCGGCGGGGCGGACGAATGAGGCCGAGCCACGAAATAGAATTACGACGGCAGGACTAGCGATTGGGATTAGGCTTGCGCATTAAGGTGGGCGCGTCGGCGGGGCGGTCCTTGTCCTCCTCTTTTTTTTGCGCTTTCTCGCGGGGTTCGTCCGGAGGAACAATCCATTCAAAGCCACCGTTCTCGCCCACTTCTCCTTCGATAAAATGGGCGTTGCCGGCAATGAAGGGTAGAACGGCGCGCAAAAAGTCCGCGGCATCTTGCATGAGGACTTTGTTGGTCTGACCGCGTTCGATATGTTCCGCGACTTTGTTGAAGCGGGAATCCGAAGAACGCAACTGAGCGATACGGGGATCGTTCTGTTGGAGTAAACCCGTGAGAGGAACTTCCTGGAGATTCGCGGGAAAGCGCGTTTCGATCAGAGTTTTGGGTTGATGTTTTTCGGGGGGATAGAGCTGCGTGAATCGCGGGCGCAGAATATTGGTTTGCCAGAAATCGCTGGTGGCGCTGACGGATTGTTGTTCGGCGTTATAGTCGAGGACCCAAACTTCCGGTCCGTAGGCTTCGGGGGCATAGCCAATCAGCACGATTTCAAAGAGGGGTTCATCGGGCTTGAGATCGATCTTGTGGTGGAGTTGGGATACCAGTGGGCGAAGCCTTTCGAGAAAGCTGACGCCTATGAGTTCGAGGTCCGCTTCGCCGGAGCCGGGAGCGCGGTACGTGGTGCGCGGGTCGGAATGAACGTCGTCGAGGTTGCGGTCCAGGCGAATGGGGCGAGGTTGCGCGGGGACTTGCCATTCCGAGGCGCCAAAGAACACGCCGACGTGCGAAGAGCCTACGGTGGCGACGCGAGGCGGCACGGATGTGGCTTCGAGGGGATGATTGATGGCGGCAAAGACGATACCGTCGCCGGCGACGAGGATGATGACGCGGCCTCCGGCTAAGTTGGCGACGATTTCATCGCTTTGCGCGGCAGCCGGGATTGCCGCAAAGCTGAGAACCGTGAGAAGTGCGAGCAATAGCTTCATACTGTGAGGCCCATAAGGATCCGCGTCCTGGCACTGGAAATTAGCATACTCCGTTGGGGAGCGGAGTGCAGCGGGCGGAGAGAGTACTCGGGCGGCGCGGGATTAGGTAAAATAAGGGATTGGGAGTGGGGGGAAAGAGCAAACTATGGGACTGCGAAAGCTGAACAATATCAGGCACAAAGGAAAGAAGCTGTCGGAGATTCTGGAGGAGCACGAGCGCTTCTGGAAAGGAACGGGCATTCGCGCGGACTTGGAGGGCGCGGACTTGTCCGGAGCGGACCTGAGCAAGGTAAATCTGGCGGGCGCGGTTTTGCGGAAGGCGAATCTGGAAGGCAGCGACCTGCGTGGCGCGCGTCTGCCCGGAACGGATTTCAGCGGGGCGCGGATGCGCAAAGCGGACTTGCGTAATACGGATATGACCGAGGCCAGTTTGGCAGGCGCGGATCTAACGGAGGCGCAAGCAAGCGGCGTGGAGTTTTTCCGGTGCGACCTGACGAACGCGAATTTCCATAAGGCGTTGCTGCGAAACGCAAATTTTCGGGATGCGCACGTAGATGGCGCGAAGTTCACCGGCGCGGATATGGGCATCGCGATTCTGAGGGAGACAGACCTCAGCAAGGCGGATCTTACGGGTGTGGATCTTACGACGACGCTGATGCCACCGGGGTATGCGGTGAAAAAGCAGGGAGCGTAGAATCGGCGCGGGGTATATAGCTTTCAATTTAAAGAAAGAGAAACCCGCAGGGCTCGCGTACTGCGCTCGCCCTGCGCTACAGGATGGAAAATGGGTGCGGTGCGTGTTAGCCTCACGCGAAGCGGTTGATCGCAGGTAATCTTGGCCACAACTTCAACACAAATAGATTTGCCGGGTTTGCGCGTACGAGTGATGGAAGTGCTGCGCGGATTGCTCGAGGAATTGGGCAGCCACGGGGCTCTGGAGACGCTGACGACGGCATCGAATCTGGACCGCGATTTGGGATTGGGCAGCCTGGAACGCGTGGAACTGCTGACGCGGCTGGAGGCGGCATTTGGCGTGCGCTTGCCGGACTCGCTGGCGGCGGAAGCGAGCACACCGGAAGAGTTGATCCAAGCGATTCAGAACGCCCCGGGCGCAGTGCTGGGGGATGAAAGCGAAGCGTCTGGACTGGTTTCGGCATTGGCGGCGCAGCGCATGAAGGAAGAGGCGGGCGAGTCCATTGCGCAAAAAGCGGAAACGCTGGTGGAAGCGATCCGCTACCGCGGCGTACACAATGCGAGCCAGACCCACCTGATTATCACGGAAGATGACGAGCAGGGAGAACACGCGCATACCCTGACGTTTGGAGAGTTGGCAAACGCGGCGCAGAAGTGCGCGGAGGAATTGGCGCGACGCGGAGTTCCGGCGGACGGGCGCGTGGCCTTGATGCTGCCGACTTCGCGGCAATTTTTTGTTTGCTACGCGGGGATTTTGCTGGCGGGCGCGGTGCCTGTGCCAATTTATCCGCCATTTCGGGCCGACCGCATCGAAGAGTACGCCGAGCGACAAACTGCCATCCTGAATAATGCCGGAGTGTGTTTGCTGCTGACGTTTCGTCGCGCAGAAGCAGTGGCCAAGCTGTTACAGCCGAGGGTAAAAACGCTGCTGGCTGTGGTGGATGCGGAGAAATTGCTGGACGCGGCGGAGAAAGAGCCACCGCCGGCACCGGGCGCGCTGCCAGCATTTCTGAGCGGCAGTCGCATGCGCAAGGGGAGCGACATCGCCTTGCTGCAATACACGTCCGGATCGACTGGCGATCCGAAGGGCGTGACGCTGACACATGCGAATCTGCTGGCCAACATGCGGGCGATTGCGGAAGCGGTGGAAATGGGGCCGCAGGATGTGGGGGTAAGCTGGCTGCCGCTGTACCACGACATGGGACTGATTGGGGCTTGGCTGACGTTGCTGCTGCATGGCGTGCCGCTGGTGGTGATGTCGCCATTGGCGTTTTTGACGCGGCCAGAGCGTTGGCTACAAGCGGTTTCGAAATATAAAGGGACGATCGCAGCAGCGCCAAATTTTGCGTATGAACTTTGCGTGCGGAAAATTTCCGATAAGGCCATGGAAGGCGTGGATTTGAGTTCCTGGCGCGCGGCGTTGAACGGAGCGGAGCCGGTGAATCCGGAGACGCTGGAGCGATTTACGAAGCGATTTGCGAAATTTGGATTTCGCCGGGAGGCAATGTTGCCGGTGTATGGCCTGGCGGAAGCGTCGCTGGGGGTAACGTTTCCTCCGTTGTATCGAGGACCGAAGGTAGATCGCGTGGAACGCGACGCGTTCACGATGCAAGGGCGCGCCGTGGCCGCGCAGCCGGAAGATGAGACGGCCATTGCGTTTGTATCGTCGGGAGTGGCGCTGCCGCGGCATGAAGTGCTCGTGGCGGACAAAGATGGAAGAGGAGTGCCGGAACGGATGGAAGGATATTTGTGGTTCCGGGGCGCGTCGGCGACGAGCGGATATTACAGAAATGATGAGGCGACCGCGAAACTGTTTGCGGGTGGGCCGGTAATCACGGAAGGCGAACTTCCGTGGGTGAATTCGGGGGATCGCGCGTACCAGGCGGACAGCGAGATTTACATTACCGGGCGGGTGAAGGACATCATCATCAAAAGCGGAAGGAATTTGTATCCGCATGAAGTGGAAGAGTTGGCGTCACGGGTGGACGGAATACGCAAAGGCTGCGTGGTGGCGTTTGGGTTGAAAGGCGAGAAAACCGGCACGGAAAAACTGGTGATCGTTGCGGAATCGCGGGAAGAAAACCGAGAGAAGCGCGCGGCGGTGGTAGCGGCGATCAATGAAGAAGTATCGCGAGGACTAGGGCTGCCGCCGGATCGCGTGGAGTTAATTCCGCCGGGAAGCATACCGAAGACATCGAGTGGGAAATTGCGGCGAGAGGAAACGAAACAACTGTACCTGGCAGGGACGTTGGCAGCTTCCAAGGCACCGGCGTGGGTGCAGATCGCACGGCTGGGGACAGGTTCGTTCGTCAAACGTGCCTTCAAAGCGGTGGGGGGAGGAATTCGCACCGCACTGGAAAAGATTTACGGTGTGTACTTCATTGTAGTTTTTATTTTGTGGATTATTCCGGCGTGCGCGATCGTGCGGCTGTACAAGGATCATCGAGCGGCGGGACGGTACACCTCGGCGGCACTGAAATTATTGTTCGCGTTGACGGGAATCCGCGTGAAGGTGGTTGGAAGAGAGTTCATGGATACGCCGGGCGCGAAGGTGTACGCGTCGAACCACGCGAGCTACTTTGACGTAATGCCGCTGATGATGGGACTGGGCGTGCCGTATCGCTTCGTGGCTAAGGGCGAAGTAAACAACATGATCTTCATCGGAACATTTCTAAACCAGATGGGACACTTGTCATTCGACCGGCACGATGCAAATTCGCGGCTGCGGCAGGTGGATGAGATCGAAGAGTATTTGAAACAGGGCGAATCGGTTTTTGTGTTTCCGGAAGGAACATTCACGCCGGAAGATGGCGTGCGGCCGTTCCAGTTGGGCGCGTTCCGCGGCGCGGTGGCTACCGGCGCGCCGGTGATTCCGGTATCGCTGGCAGGGACGAGAAGGTTTTTGCGGGATCGGACGGTGCTGCCGCGTCCTACGCACGTGACGATTACGCTATCGGCGCCGATTTATCCGGAGCGCATCGCGGATGGAAACCCGAATCAACTGCAGGAGATTGTGCGGTTGCGGGATGCGGCGCGCGAAGTGATTGCGCGGTATTCGGGTGAACCGCTGCTGTAGGTGGGCGTTATCGTTTTATCCCCAATTAGAATAGAAATTAGAAAAGATGAATTGGATTTGACTGAAGGACCGGCCGAGAGATCCTTGGGCGCTTACTACGCGCCCTCTGGATGCGGGTGGATTCGGCAACGAGTCACAACTTCACAGCCAGGAACATTACTGCAATGGAGAAAGCCGCAGGGCTCGCAAACTGCGCTCGCCCTGCGCTACAGGTTAATGGCCGAGCGTGTAGATCACGGTGACGTGCGTGTCGACTTCCACGGGCTGGCCGTTGAGTAGTGTGGGTTGATAACGCCATTGACGAACAGCGGAGAGCGCCGATTGGACGAAAAACGGATCGCCGCTGACGACTTCCAAAGATTCAATAGAGCCATCCGTGGAAATGATGGCGTGAAGTTCGACGCGGCCTTCGCGGCGAATTTGTACTGCGAGCGGCGGGTAGATCGGTTCGATTCGACGAACAAGCCTGGCGGCGATAACAGCTGCGCTGACGCGGAGCCGTTCTTTTGGGGGAGGCGGGGGCTGAGGAGATTCGCGGTGCGCGTCGATTAGCGGCAACGCACCGGGAATGGGCTTGCCTTCGGGGACCCCTGGAATTGGCGAGCCGACCGGCCCATCAACGTCGCCGATGGGCGCAGGGTCGTGCTCGAAAATTGTGCGAGGTATCGACTGAGGCGGACAAAAATGGCACGGAGCCGGTTTGCCTCGGCTTGGGTCGGCGGGTTTTTGAGAATGTTCGCTGTGAATTCTCCCGGGGGAATAAGGAATAGTCGGAAACGCGATGGCGCGGGTGGCGATGTTTTCGCCTTTGGTAAAGAGCGGAAAAAGAACCAAGGCGGCGACGACCAGGATCTGGAAAGCGATGGAGATGAGAACCGCGCGGCGTTTGTTGCGGCGCCCGCGGGCCTCCTGGGCGGAGTCACCTTCTACCAGACAGCTTCGAAGAAAACTGGGGCTTGGTTCGGGAACACGAGCGAGCGGCATTACACACCTCCAAATTCGCCCGCGAGTTTCAGAGATTTGCGGCGCCAGCCTCCCGGGTTGCCAACGGGAAACCGGCGCCGCTCTCGCAGGGATGTGAGGTGCGCGCGTCCTCTGCACCGTTTGACACCAAGAAAAGAAACAAGTTCCCGGCCGTAATTGGAAGGCACTAGTCCGAAAAGAGGCTAGTGAATTGAACTAGCGAAGTTAAAACGAAGCAAACAACCGTTTGGTGCATCTTAGAGAAATCGTGGCGCATCTAATTTTCTGAAGCGGAGGGGAGGGAGGATGCGATGGACAGGCATATTCCGGAAGTAGTCGGGGTACGCCGCACGGGCTGGGCGGCTCTGGAGCGCGATCCGCAGAAGGACACAGTGGAATTTCAGTGTCCGCATTGCGGGTCGAAGGGCCAGAAAAAAGCAAGGCGCGAGCGGGCCGAGTACCGGTTTACGGACGGGTTCTTACAGGACCTGCAGGGTGAAGGAGTGCAGTGCCACTATTGCAAGCAGTCGATGCGCGTGGTGCCGGTGGTGTTGCTGCACGATCAGGATGAAGTGAAACGATTCGAGGCGATGTTCGCGGAGACGGTTGAAGTTCCCGCGGGCTGATAACGTTCACAACGAGGGCGGCATAATAGGAAGACGGGGCGCCGCAGGTTGGGCGCTTCGTTTTATTTTGTGCGCTCGTTAAAACGAGATGAGCGATTCGTGAGAGTCGATCGAAACAGGTAGGAGAGGGCACAGGGGAAGATTCTGTGCCCTCTTTTGGGGTGTTGGTCAGGGTAAGAACGAGAACTTAGTGGTGGTCGTGATCATGATCGTGGTCATGATCGTCCCAGTCGTGATCGGTGCGCCAACGGTGTCCATCTTCGTCCCACCAACGATGATCGTGAGCCCAGCAATAATTGCGGGCTTCAGCCAACTCGGAACGCCATTTTTCTGCCTCCGGACTGTTCCAGCCATGCTTTTCGGCTGCTTTGTGAAGTTCGTGGTCGGCGTGCTCGGTGCGTTTCTGGCAGTCGTCGTCCGCGCGAAGTGTCGATGAGCCCAGAAAACAAAGCGCACCCGCAAAAAGAACAGAAGCGCAAGCAAAACGAATCGATCGCATCATTTCCACTCTCCGGTGAAATCGCATGGTTTTCCTGGAGACGCCGGGCGAATACGGCCGTCTTGCGGGAAGAAGCAAACCACATCAGGAAGGGAGCACGAGGGTTGCCATAAGAGCGCTATTGATAAAGAGGAAGTTAGACGTAGTTGTAGAACGAAAAAATTTCAATAGGCTTGTAAGAAAGGATCCACCTGCATGTGGTACTTTTCGAGGCCGGAACGAATTACTTCGAATGCTTCATCAACATTGTCGGCGAATTGCAGTTGATCAAATTCGTCCTGATTGATTGTGCCCCAACGCACCATAGCCTTTAGATTGAGAATATCGTTCCAGTATTTGCGGCCGTAGATGAGGATTAAGGTGTTCTTAGGCATTTTACCTGTTTGCGAAAGAGTCATCATTTCCCAAAGTTCATCCATAGTGCCGAAGCCGCCGGGGAAAACGATGAGGGCTTTGGCGATTTGCGCGAACCATAATTTGCGCATGAAGAAATAGTGGAAATTGAAACTGAGCTCGGGGCTGATGTACGGATTGGCAAACTGTTCGTGCGGCAATTCGATGGAAAGGCCGATGGATTTTCCTCCCGCTTCGTAAGCGCCGCGATTGGCTGCTTCCATGATTCCAGGTCCTCCGCCGGAACAAACCACGAAGCGACGCGGACGAGGGCCGAGGGAAAGGGCCCAGGTGGTCAGGCGGTGAGCGAGTTGACGGGCTTCCTCGTAATAGCGAGACATTTCGAGAGAACTTTTCGCGGCGCGAATGTCAGCATGGTGTCTTTTCAATTTAAGCTGACCCATCTTGGCGGTGCTGGCATCCTTGAGGCGGGTGTAACGGGCAGAAGCGGTTTCGTGAGACTCGATGCGGGCGGAACCAAACATGACGATGGTGTCGCCGATGCCTTCCTTTTTGAGTTGCGCGAGCGGGTGAATGTACTCCGCAAGAATGCGGATGGGGCGCGCCGGAGTACTTTGCATAAAGGTGGAGTTTTCGTGAGGCGCTTTGGGCGCGTGTTGAGGCTTGAGGCGTTTGCCGTCGGGCATGAGCAGTCTCCGAATGAAGCGAGTTACGATTGTAGGCAGAGCGCGGAGTTCCGGCAACGTCTTTGGGTGCGTATGCGTCGAAAGGAGTACGCAGGGGAAAGCATTGTGGAAACCAGTGGAGCGATGATGAAGCATTTTGGGCGGAATATGATGATGGCGACTGCACTGTGGTTGGGCGTTGCCACCGTAGCGTTGTGCAGACAAGCGCCAGAAGGTCCAATGACGCCCGCGCCGGGGACGACGGTTCAACGGGCGCCGAAGATCAAGGTGCGAACCGTGTTGGTGAACACGCCGGTGACGGTGCGGGACGAACAAGGCGAAATGGTGCACAACCTGGAGGAATCGGATTTTCGGGTCACGGACAACGGAGTGCCACAGCGAATCACGCACTTTAATCTTGGAGGAGATCCGATTTCGCTGGTGGTGGTGGTGGAAACGAGTGCGCGGATCGAACCGCTGCTGCCGCAAATCCGGAAGACGGGAATTTTGATTGGGCAAGCGGTGATAGGACCGACTGGAGAAGGGGCGGTGGTGGGATACGACGATCGCGTAAGCACGTTGCTGGATTTCACGGACAATTTGGATGAGATAGAGAAAACGCTGTCTGGTTTGGCGGAAGGATCGGGGAATGCGCGGCTGTTCGATGCGATGTCCAAGGCCGTGGAAATGCTGAGTACGCGGCCGGAAGTATCGGAGACGCAACTGGGAAAGCGGCGGGTGATGCTGGTGATTGGCGAGGCGCATGATTCCGGGAGCGAAGAAAAGTTGGGCGCGGTACTGCGGCGAGCGCAACTTGCAAACATTACGATTTACACGGTGGGAGTGTCGGGTTTGAAGTCGGACTTAAAGCGTAAGCCCGAGGAAAAGCCCGTACCGAGAGCGACACCGGATGGGATCTTCGGAATGCCGGGACCGCCGGGCACGGTGCAGACGCCGTCTAACGACGCGAGCGCGCTAGGCGGAGTGAACATTCTGGCGCTGGCGGTTTGGGCGGTGACGCACGCGAAGGATAAAGTGACGGCACATCAGTTGGAAATCGCGGCAGCGGCGACGGGCGGTGAGCACGTATCAGCATGGAAAGACCGCACGATCGAGAAAATGGTTGATGACATTGGCGGAGAACTCCACTCGCAATACACCCTGACGTATACGCCGAGCGGTGGCGCGACCGATGGCTATCACGAGATCAACGTGACGGTAGACCGCAAGGATTTAACCGTGCGGGCGCGGCCAGGATATTACATCGAGGCTCCTGCGAGCTGATGGCGTAGCATTTTTCTGAGGAATACAAAGCGGTTTGAGAGAATCCGTGTTGGGGGACGGGTGCCGGCGCTGGAACAAGAATTCCGTCTGCGGCTTGCGAGCACGGAAGATATTCCCGCGTTGCGGGAGCTCATCGATGTGTCCGTGCGCGTATTGCAGCGCGCGGATTATTCCGCAGAACAATTGGAAGCGGCGCTGGGAACGGCGTACGGCGTGGATACACAGTTAATTGTGGATGGCACGTATTACGTCGTTGAAACAGGCGGTAGCTCAGGCGCGAAGCGCATGGTGGCATGCGGCGGCTGGAGCAAGCGGAAGACACTTTATGGGAGCGATCACGGGCCGTACCGCGACAGCGAATTGCTGGACCCGGCGCGTGATGCGGCAAAGATACGGGCGTTTTTCGTGCATCCGGAGTGGGTGCGCCGAGGGATCGCGACATTGATCTTGCGAACTTGCGAAGATGCCGCGTACGCGCAGGGCTTCCGGCGATTGGAAATGGGCGCGACGCTGACGGGAGTGCCGATGTATGCAGCGCGCGGATACGTGAAGGATGGAGCGATCGAGGTGCCGCTGCCCAACGGGCTATCGCTTACCGTGGTGAAAATGTCGAAAAGACTTGCGGATTAAGGCAGCGCCCCGCAAAACAAGCATTAGACAATCTGTTGCCAGAAGGCGGATTCCTTGGCGGCGAGAAGGGCGTCTTTGCGGGCGTTCCAGCGGAGGAAATGTTGCGTGCGGGTGTGCGCCACGTGATGCTCGCGGCTTTCCCAAACTTCGTGGAATAGAAACGTGCCGGGTTGGTCGGCACCACGATGCAGATCGTATTGCAGGCAGCCTTCTTCCTTGCGCGAAGGGCCGACGAGGGCACGGAGCTCAGCCTCGAGAAGGAGGTGCTGACCTTCTTTGGCGCGAAGAGTGACGACGAGGGTGAGGGCGCCTTTGGGAAGTTTGGTGATTTTCGGGCCGCGGGACTTGCGGCTCGAGCGCCGCTTGGAGGATTTTGTCGCTTTTCGTTTGGGCATCGGCGGGGATTTTACTCTAAATGGAAATAAGCGCAATGGGAATTGTGGTGGCCGGAACCCTGCCGGAGATGCCCGGGTGGTGTTGCGGCGGCTATTTTTCGGCGAGTTTGCGGCCGGCGTTCAGGTTGTCGAAGTTGAGCAAGGCGTTTAGGACGAGCGAGTAGGTGCCTTCGGTTTCGCCGCGGTAGATGGGGTTGATCGAGAAGAGGATGACATGGCCGGCACCGCTGGGAACGTCGACGACGGCGGGATGCTGAGCGATTTCGGTGCCACCTTCGACCAGCCCGGAGATCAGCAGGTCTTTGGCATCGGCGTAGCGGAGGATTACGCGGGGGCGATCGGCCGGGGGAATCACGCGGGGATTATTGTCGAGCTGTTCGTCAGTAGGCAGAGGCACTTCCCATTGCTCGCGTTCGGGCTCGTCGGGAGCCTCGGAAGGCTGACGGCCGACGACAAAGTCGGGATCATTCTTGGTGCCGCGTCCGGTGGGGCGCGTGGTGGTTTCGGGGCCGAGGCGGCGGCGACGAGAGCCAAGGAGGCTATTCACGGAAAAGATCGGGCCGTTGTCGCAATAAGCCGAGACCTTTTCGTCATAGCCATAAGCAATGGGACTGGCGGGATCGACGAGACGAGTGCCGACAATGGCACCGACGATTTTCATTTTTTCGGATTCGACGGCGGTGACGCCCTTGGTGAATCCGACGGAATCGACGAACTGGGAAGTGTCGGTGGCGGTCAGAAGAACGCCGCCTTTGGCAAGAAAGTCCTGCAGCTTGGCGACGCCGTCCCAACCGAGGCCGGGGCGGGTGTCAGGCGTGGAATCGTTCTTGCCGAGGTTGGGGGTTTGCGGCGTGTTGAGCCAAGGAAGAGGATTGCCCCAGGAAGTCGGCAAGCCCTCGAGGACAGTGGTGGGATTGTAGTTCCAGCCGATCGGGGGAAACAGGATGACGTCGTATTGGGCGCGTAGGTCGGGGATTTTGGCGAGAGCTTGCGTGCTCATGTATTCGTAGGGGATTTGCAGATTATCGAGAGCCAGGCGCCACCAGCCTTCGGCTTGCGTGCTGATCCAGGTGTGAACGTAAGCGATGCGGGGTGCGCGAACAGGATGAGTTTTGACGTTGGGCGTTGCGGAGAGCGCGACGACGCGAAGGCCGAGGGATTTTGCGGCTACATCGAGATCGGAGCGGGTGATGCCGCCACGGATTAGGAAAGAGCCGCGTGCAAATTTACGATCGCCGGCCTGGAAGGGTTCTTCGGCGGCTTCGATGGTGGCGTCTTTCAAGCGAAACCGTAGAGTGGCGAGCGCAGGTTCGGCATGATTATCGATGGCGAAGAGAGTGCCTTCGCCCTGAACGCCACCGGCGACGGGAAGTTCGGTGATGCGCTCCATGGGTACGGCGAGAACTTTGGGGTCGGTGACACGAGTAACCTGCACGCCGAAGAGTTCGCCGAAGGTCCAGGCCGTGTCGTCATAGGGAGTCTTCTGCGGATCGTCGGGGCTCCAATATTGGTAGTCGAGAAGCGCGTCGGCAACGCGGGAGTAAGGCTGGTCCATGCGAATGACATAACTGCCGGCGGGGAAACTGCGCGAGGTGGGAGCCGGTGGCTTGGGCTTTTCCTCGGAATCGGCGGGTTTCTCTGATTTTGCGGACTTCTTCTCGGTTTTCACAGGCAGCGCCACCGTAAAAGCTCCGCTAGCGCGAGAAATTTCCACGTGCTGCTTGAACATGACACGCAAGAGATCACCCTGCACGGTGGCGCGAGGATCGTCGGAGGGGAGAACGTAGGCGGCCGGGCCCTCGGCTGAAGGCTTTTGGATGGAGCGCTTACTCTTCAGGTAGAAATTCTTGAGGAAGAGGCGTTTGTTCTGGTTGAAGTAGTGGAGTGAAGTGAGCAGGCCGGTCTCCTCGTAATTGTTATTGTTGCGCTGCGACCAAAGAGTCTTAGGCAGAGGAGGATTGGGGCGATACCAAGTACGCGCGTATTCCTCAGGCTCGAGCGTGCGTTCGCGGGTGTCGGCGCCGCCGTTGCCGAAGGTCTCGTAGAGGCGGCTGATGCCATTGTGCATGGCGGCGATGAACATGAGATAGCCGGGGGACCAGGTGTCAAAATCGCCGTGGGTAAAAACGCCGGGCATGCCGAATTTGGTCATGTCGGCGACGTTGCGCGCACCGATCATTTGCCATTCGTCAACGAGGATGGGATCGACCCAGGCGTTGTAAGGGCCGTCGCCAACGGTGTTGTCGTAAAGATAGGGGACGGATTCGTGGAGATCGTGAAGAACCTGGGCGTCCCAGCCGACATAAGTGTTGAGAACATTTTCCGTGAGCTTGAGAGTGACAGCCATGGCGTCGCGATTGTTATCGTGGCCGACATACTTTCCCCAGTACATGAGATAGGGGTAGAACTCCTTGGGATGCGCCAGGTGCCACTTATAGAGATCGACCATGCGGTCACGGCCGTCGACTTCCACGACGGGAGTGATGAGGGTGATGACGCCATCGCGGATTTCGCGGATGTAAGGGCTTTCGTCGACGGCGAGGCGGTAAGCGAGTTCCATGAGCGCGGTGGGCGCACCGGTTTCGGGGGAGTGAATGGTGCCGGTGATGTAGTAAACGGGAACGGCATCGGCGACGAGTTTGTCGGCTTCGTCATCGTTGAGACGAATGGCGCGAGGATCGGCGAGCTTGGCGAGGCGCTGGTGATTTTGCTCAAGATTTTTGAGATTGGCTTCGGAGGAGACGGCAACGGCGATCATCTCGCGGCCTTCTTCGGTGGTGCCAATGGAGAAAACCTTCACACGGGGCGTGGCTTTCTCGAGAAGGCGCATGTACTTGTAGACATCTTCGGCGTAGGGAAGAATGCCGGGCGCGCCAGCAACGTCGCCGAGGACCGCTTCGGGAGTAGGAACAGTTTTGCTGGCGGGAAGATAGTTGACGAGCGGCGAGGAGAAGTACGGTTGCGTGGTGTACTTGAGAATCTTGTCGGTGTAGGCCTGATCGACGGGTTGTTTGGGATCGCGGCCGGGCTGGGTTTCACCGTCGGCAAAGGCATTAGCGGCCGCCGCAAGGGCAGCGATGGCGAGCAGGGTGATTCTCAAACCGGATAGGCTGCGCATGAAGACTCCTTCAAGCAAGTGAATCCGCGATTGTAGAGCAGAAAAGAAGAAAAAGCCGCAGGGCTCACGAAGAACGTTCGCCCTGCGCTACGGGAGTTAGTGCGGCATAAATGTCAGGCACACGGGGGAAGGAATGTCTTCCGCTTGCGAAGCCTTGGTGAGGGCGCCAGTGGCCGCGTCTATGCGAAAGACGGCGATGGAATTGGAGTTTTGATTTTCCGCGAGGAGGAATTTGCCGGTGGGATCGATGGTGAAATGGCGAGGTTCTTTGCCACCGGTGGCAAATTCGCCGGCGGAGGTGAGTGAGCCGTCGGAAGGATTGACGGCGTAGACGGCGATGGTGTCGTGGCCGCGATTGGAAGCGAAGAGCCATTTGCCATTGGGATGGACAGTGATTTCGGCGTCGTCGTTGCGCCCAGAAAAATCCTTGGGGAGCGTGGAAATGATCTGAAACTCGTGAAGAGTACCCTTGGCGGAATCGAAGGAAAACGCGGTGACGGTGTTGCTGAGCTCGCTGACGACGTAGACGAATTTGCCGCTGGGCGAGAAGGCCACGTGGCGCGGTCCGGAGCCGGGAGCGAGCTTACCGGCGGGGGGATCGTTCGGAGTGAGCGTGCCCTTGGCGCTGTCAAAACGGTAGACAAGAATCGCGTCGAGACCCAGGTCGGAAACAAAGACGAAGCGATTGTTTGGCGCTACTTGAATCCAGTGGGCGTGCGGAGCTTCCTGGCGCTCCTTGTTGGGGCCGAGAGTGCCGGCATCCTTGACATTGGCAGTGTGTTCGCCGAGTTTACCGTCGGGAAGAATGGGAAAAACAACCACGTTGCCGGAGGAATAATTCGCGGCGAAAAGATATTTGCCGGTTTTGTCGAAGGATAGATAACAAGGATCCTGGCCGAGAGCGGACATTTGATTGAGTTGGGTGAGCTTGGCGGTTTTGGAATCGAGCGAGAAGGCGGTGACGGTGCTGTCCTTGCCGGTTTCGTTGGCGGCGTATGCGAACTTGCCGCTGGGATGGATCGCCACCCAGGAAGGACTGGGCGTTTCCGCGGCGAGGCCTTTGGGTGAGAGCGTCCCGATGGAAGAATCAAAATCGAATGCGTAGATGCCCTTACTGCCGGTTTTGCCGGTATACGTGCCGACGAAGGCGAGATGATGCGAACCGGCGGGGGCTTTTGGGGTGGCGGAAGCGAATTCAAAGGCGATAAAAGCTGACGACAAAAGAAGAAATGCAAACAGGCGGCGTGTAATTTTCATGGGAAGTAGTGTAGCGCAGGCGCGAGTTGGCGGCTGTGCTTTTTGTACGCCTCGAGAAAACGCGCGAGCAATTGGAGTTCGTGCGGACATGGGGCGCAGCAATGCTGCGCCCCTACATAGAGAAAAAATGGAGGTTGGTTACTTTTTTTCTTCTTCGTCCTCTTCGTGGAGGACGGCGGCGGCGGCGACGGAGTCGTCGTCGTCGAGGCGGAGAAGACGAACGCCCTGCGTGGAGCGGCCAGCCTCGCGGATTTCGCTGGCGTGGACGCGGATGACCTTGCCATGTTCGGTGATGATCATGACATCGGACTCTTCCGTGACCTGAAGCGTGGCGACGACCGAACCGTTGCGGTCGGTGGTCTTCATGTTGACGACGCCCTTGCCACCACGCGAGGTGATGCGGTATTCCGCGAGGGCAGTGCGCTTGCCATAGCCCTTTTCGGCGACAGTGAGCATCAAGGTGGTGAGCGAGTCTTTGATGTGCTCGTTCTCGAGTTCCTCGAGGTTCTGGCTGGTCTGCTTGTGTTCCTTGGCGATGATTTCGAAGTCGGGTTGAACGGCATCCATGCTGACGACGAAATCGTCTTTGTCGAGATCCATCCCGTTGACGCCACCCGCGTTACGCCCCATGGGACGAACTTCGGTTTCGCGGAAGAGAATGGCCTGGCCCTCGTGGCTGGCGAGGAAAATCATCTGCTTGCCATCGGTAAGCTTCGCGCCGATGAGTTCATCCTTGTCTTCGAGGTTGATAGCGATGATGCCGGTGGAGCGGGGATTGGAGAATTCGGTCAAGGCTGATTTTTTCACAGTGCCGAATTTCGTAGCCAAGAAGACGAAGCGGCCTTCTTCCTCGAGATTCGTAGCGGCAACGAGGGCGGTGAGCTTTTCGTCTTCCTGGAATTTCACCAGGCTGGCGATGGCTTTACCGCGCGTCGCCGCGGCGGCTTCCGGAAGTTCGTAGACTTTCAGCCAGTAGACGCGACCCTTGGAAGTGAACAGCAGAATGTAGCTGTGCGCCGAGGCAACGAAGAGATGCTCGACGAAATCTTCTTCCTTGGTGCGGGCGCCGATGCGGCCTTTGCCCCCGCGGGATTGATGGCGATACGTTTCGGTGGGGGTGCGCTTGATGTAGCCGGCATGGCTCACGGTGATGAGCATGTCGGTGTCGGCGATGAGATCTTCAAGCTTGATCTCATCGACTTTGTCCACGATGAGGGTGCGGCGATCGTCACCGTAGGCTTTATGAACCTCGCGCAATTCCCCGATGATGACCTGCTTGAGTTTCTTATCGCTGGCGAGAATCTCTTTCAGTTCCGCGATCAGGTCGCGGATCGACTTTAATTCCTTGAGAATTTCATCGATGGAGAGTTGCGTGAGGCGGTGCAACTGCAATTCGAGGATGGCGTCGATCTGCGTGTAGCTGAGGTTGAGGGCACCGGGGCGAGCGGCGGCTTCGATTTCGGCGGCGCCGACGAAACGATACTTCCTGCCGTCGAGCTTCACACCTTCGAGCTTCTTGGACTTGCCGTTCTCGGTGATGGTGACATCTTGTTCGCTGAAATACTTGAACAGGTTTTCTTTGGCTTCGGCGCGGCTGGTGGAACCACGAATAATGCGGATGACGTTATCGAGGTGGTCGAGAGCGATCTGGTAGCCGACCAAAATGTGTTCGCGCTCTTCCGCTTTGCGCAATTCGAAGAGGGTGCGACGGCGAACCACTTCCATGCGGTGTTCAATGAAGAGCTTGATGAGCGGGATGAGGCCGAGTTCGCGAGGTTGGCCGGCAACGATAGCCAGCAGAATCATGCCGAAGGATTCCTGCATCTGGGTGTGCTTGAAAAGATTGTTGAGGATGAGCTGGGATTCCTCGCCACGTTTCAGCTCGATGACGATGCGCATACCTTCGCGAGAAGATTCGTCGCGAACATCGGAGATGCCTTCGATTTTTTTGGTCTGCACGAGTTCCGCAATGCGCTCGATCAATCTGGCCTTGTTGACCTGGTAGGGAATCTCAGTGATGACGATATTTTCGCGGTCCTTGGTGGCCTCTTCGATGGCGGCTTTGGCGCGCATGATGAAGCTGCCGCGTCCGGTTTTATAGGCGGCTTCGATACCTTCGCGGCCTGCGATGTAGGCGCCGGTCGGAAAATCGGGGCCGGGCACGATCTTCATCACTTCCTTGAGCGGAGCGTCGGGCTTTTCGATCAGGAGAATGGCGGCTTCCACAATCTCGCGAAGGTTATGAGGCGGAATGTTGGTGGCCATGCCTACGGCGATGCCGCTGGCGCCGTTCACCAGGAGATTGGGAATGCGCGACGGGAGAACAAAAGGTTCTTCGCGGGTCTGATCGAAGTTGGGAACGAAATCGACCGTCTCTTTTTCAAGATCCGCGAGAATGTCCTCGGTGATCTTGGCGAGACGCGCCTCCGTGTACCGCATGGCCGCGGGTGGATCGCCATCCACGGATCCGAAATTTCCCTGGCCATCGATGAGCGGGTAACGCATGTTGAAGTCTTGCGCGAGGCGAACGAGTGCGGGGTAGATGACCGCTTCACCGTGCGGGTGATAATTGCCGGAAGTGTCTCCGCAGATTTTGGCGCACTTGCGGTAACCGCGATTCGAGGCCAGGCCCAGATCGTTCATGGCGACGAGAATGCGGCGCTGTACGGGCTTTAGGCCATCGCGGACGTCGGGAAGCGCGCGGGCGATGATGACGCTCATGGCATAGTCGAGATACGACTTGCGCATTTCGGCTTCGATATCGATGGGCAGCAGTACGGATGTGTTCTGTTCGTCAGCCATGTGTCCTCGTTCGTGATATGTAACTAGTGAATCTCAAAGGCGCAAATTGCCGCAAGATGTTGTATGAGGGAGCTAGTTTCGTTACTATCGGCGTATGAACTACCGCTTCTCCGCGCTGATAACCAAGGAAAACGGGTGGTACGTGGCTCGTTGCCCCGAACTCAACGTGACCTCGCAGGGCAAAGATGTTGAGACCGCACGCGCTAACCTGGCCGAGGCGATTGAGCTTTATTTGGAAACCTGGGGCGTACCCGAAGAGCGGCCATCCGACACCGATTCGTTCTGGACAACCGTCGAAGTTTCCCAGTGACATGCCTAAACTGCCGAGCGTATCGGGCGAACGCGTTATCCGCGCATTGAAACGCGCCGGCTTCGTTGAATTGCGCCAGAGGGGAAGCCATGTGTCTCTGGAGCGGCGTGTTAGCGACCAAGTATTCAAGACGGTTGTCCCCATGCACAATGAACTTGCCAAAGGGACGCTTTCAGACATCTTGAAACAGTCCGGCTTGTCCCTCGAGCAATTTCTCGAACTCTTATAACTAGCAACCCCGGCCGACGCGATCGAGCACGTAAGCCTTCACTGTGTCGAATGCATCGGCCGCGTTGGTGAAACGGCGCGGCGCAAAATCTGTTTCCAGGCGTTGCAAAAAGGCGTCGCGGGCAGCTTCGTGTTCGAAGACAACCGCCACGCCCTTCTCGTTATCCGGACTGGCGGTAGGCGTAGCACGAAATTCGCTGACGCTTAATCCGCGCAGGCCCGGCAAAGTTGTCCAGCCCAGTTGGTACATCATCGTGCGCATCTAGCGGTTGACCGATCTGAAGATCGGCCACTACAAAAACCGATGCACCGGCAAAATCCAGACATTAAATATCCAGATTCACTACTTCAAGGGCGTTGTCCTCGATAAATTTGCGGCGCGCTTCGACGTTTTCGCCCATGAGCGTGGTGAAAATGTCTTCGGCAGCGACGGCATCTTCGAGTTTGACCTGCAGGAGCGTGCGGGTATCCGCATTCATAGTGGTTTCCCACAACTGCTCGGCGTTCATTTCTCCCAAGCCTTTGAATCGCGTGATGGTGAAATCTTTCTTGGCGTCTTCCATAACGTAGCTGAGGACGTCGGTGGCCTTTTCCCGGTTCACCTTGGTGCCATTGCGGGCAACCGTGAAGGGAGGATGATTGAACTCCTCGATCTGTTTGGAGAGGGCACGCAGACGCTTGTACTCCGCAGTGGAAGCGACAGCCCAACTGATCTTCTGGTTGTGGGGCGCACCAAACTGAATTTCGTAGAGACTGTGCTCCTCGTCGAAATTAATTTTGCCTTCCAGCTTCAGCTTGCTCTTTTCCACCTCTTTCAAAAGTTTTTCCAGAGATTTCTTGTCTTCGAAGTCGGTCTTCTTTTCCAGACCGCTTTCGGCGAGCAATTCGACGAGGCCGGGTTCACGCAGCCGGCGGCCCAGCTTTGCGGCCGCAGCTTCGTATTCCTGCACGTTAAGCAGGAAGGAAGTCAGGCGCGCGCCTTCAAGGTTGACGCCTTCTTTGGCCTTGACGACATGATCTTCGGTGGCGCGCTTCATGAGTTCGCGGGCGAAATCGCGTTCATCGCGAATGTACCGTTCGCTCTTGCCGCGCTTGACGCGATAGAGAGGCGGCTGGGCAATGTACACGTGGCCGCGCTCGATCAGTTCCTTCATGTGGCGGAAGAAGAAGGTGAGGAGCAGGGTGCGGATGTGCGAGCCGTCGACGTCCGCGTCGGTCATGAGAATGATTTTGTGATAGCGGAGTTTGCCGGCGTCGAAATCGTCCTTGCCGATGCCGGTACCGAGCGCGGTGATAATGGCGCGAATTTCCTCGTGGCCGAGCATCTTGTCGTAGCGAGCCTTTTCGACGTTGAGGATTTTGCCCTTGAGAGGGAGGATGGCCTGGAATTTGCGGTCGCGGCCCATCTTGGCGGAGCCGCCGGCGGATTCTCCCTCAACGACGAAGAGTTCGCAGCGGGAAGGATCGCGTTCCTGGCAATCCGCGAGCTTGCCGGGAAGGCCGCTGGAGTCCATGGCGGACTTGCGACGGGTGAGCTCGCGCGCTTTGCGGGCGGCTTCACGGGCGCGAGCGGCGTCGATGCACTTGCCGATGATGCGGCGAGCCACGGTGGAGTGCTTGTCAAACCAGTCACCGAGTTTTTCGTTGACGAGTTGCTCGACGTCACCCTTGATATCGCTATTGAGTTTGCCTTTGGTCTGGCCTTCGAATTGAGGCTGGGGCAGGCGCACGCTGACGACAGCAACCAGGCCTTCGCGAACGTCATCACCGGAGATGCTGACTTCGTCTTTTTGTTCCTTGAGCATGCCGGCGTTAGAGGCAAAGTTGTTGATGGTGCGCGTAAGAGCGGAACGGAAGCCGGAAAGGTGCGTGCCGCCGTCGACGGTGTTGATGGTGTTGGCGAACGAGAAGACGTTTTCGCCGTAGGTATCGTTGTATTGAAGAGCGATTTCGATTTCGACGTTGCCCTTCTTGCCTTCCATGTAGATGGGCGAATCGTGGAGGGTGGACTTGCCACGGTTGAGATGCTTGACGAATTCGGCGATGCCGCCGGTGAAACGAAATTCGGCAGACTTCTCGTTGCGCTCGTCGGTCAGGGTAATCTTCAGGCCCTTATTGAGAAAAGCATACTCGCGCAGGCGGGTGGCCAGGGTGTCGTAGCTAAACGTGGTTTTCTCGAAAATGCCGGGATCGGGATGAAACGTGACCTTGGTGCCGGTCTTGCGGGTTTTGCCGGTCTGCTTCAGCTTGTTGGTGGGCTTCCCTTTTTCGTAGCTCTGCTCCCAGACGGCGCCATCGCGCTGAATTTCGAGTTCTAACGAATCGGAAAGGGCGTTGACGACGGAAACGCCGACGCCGTGGAGACCGCCGGAAACTTTGTAGGTATCGCTATCGAACTTTCCGCCGGCGTGAAGAACAGTGAGAACGACTTCA
Organism: Candidatus Acidiferrales bacterium; assembly: GCA_963759275.1. Classification (GTDB taxonomy): domain Bacteria; phylum Acidobacteriota; class Terriglobia; order Acidiferrales; family UBA7541; genus Acidiferrum. The sequence continues at coordinate 168,389 of CAVWYZ010000016.1, forward strand.
GCGGCAGGACGCTTTTCCGTGGCGTGCATATCGACGGGGATGCCGCGGCCGTTATCCACGACGGTGACGGAATTATCGGCATGGACGGTGACGTTTACTTCATCCGCGAATCCGGCCATGGCTTCGTCGACGGAATTGTCCACCACTTCCCAGACGAGGTGATGCAAACCCATTTCGCCGGTGGAACCGATGTACATCGCAGGGCGAAGGCGGACAGCTTCGAGGCCGCCGAGAACTTTAATGGATTTGGCGTCGTACTGGTGACCGCCCTTGCCTGTCACGGTTTCTTTGTCGCCCATTTGATCTCCTGATGTGCGTGCCTACGGCAATCCGATCGAGTGGAAACCTTCGGCGCACAACGAGGGCTTCCGCCGGTGGTGCTGCAAAAACAATTTTTGTGAAGCCAGGAAAGGCGTGATGTAGGCATTCCCAATCGTCGCCTACCCTTTGACCGCGATCTTGCTGGGGCCAGATCGAAGCTCGTAGGGTTCCTGCTTCATCCCGTCCCGCGCTCCGGGACGTGGCGAAGACTTATATTCTCCAGGCAAGAAAACCAGCCCCTGGCGCAGGGCAAAAACGGTTGTTCAGAGCCTGGCGGACGCGTCGATTTAGAGGAAAAACCGCGAATCGACGACAGTTAAATTTTACTGTAAATCGGGTATTTACTCAAGCGCGAGGCTGGCGCCTGTGGATAAATAAGGTTTTTATTTTGTTCCACTTATGGCGATTTAAGGGCGGTGAGCATCTCGACCAATGAGACTTGAGATTCCAGTTTGGAATCTCAAAAAATTCTGCCTTCTCTTTATCAGAGAGGGAGAAATCTTCCGGGAATCGTCAGATGCGCATGGGCATGATTACGTAGCGGTAGCGATAGCTTTCGTCGGCGAGCGGGCGCATTTGTCCGGCGGATTGTTCGTCTTTGAGTTCGATGCTGATGGGGCCATCGGCCGCGGCGGCGAGAAAATCCAGCATGTAACTGGAATTAAAACCGATGGAGATGGGATCGCCCTTATATTCCTTGTCGATAGATTCTTTCGCTTCGCCGTATTCCGGGCTGGAGGCGGAAATTTCCACGCCATCAGGCGAAACGGCCAACTTCACGGCGTGAGAACGTTGATCGGCAAGTTGCGAGACGCGACGAACAGCGTCGGTCAATTCCGTACGCTCGAGGACGACGGTCTTGTTGTTCTCGCGCGGTAGAACCGCTTCGTAATTGGGGAATTGCCCGGTGAGGATGCGCGAGATCAATAGGCGATGACCAACCTGGAAGAAAAGGTGACTCTCGTCCTTGGCAAATTCCAGTTGGGCATCGGAGCCTGCGGCAGCAGAGAGTTTTTCCACTTCATCCATGGCTTTTTTGGGAATCAACACACGCACTTCGCCGTTGAGGCCGGCAAGCTTTTGATCGGTTTCCGCGAGAGCGAGGCGGTGACCGTCGGTCGCGACCATGGCGAGGGTGTCGGGTTTAAGAATCAACAAGCCGCCATTGAGGGTGTAGCGCGACTCTTCCATGGAGATGGCAAATTTCGTTTTGCCGATGAGGCTCTCAAGGACGGCGGCAGGAATCTTCACCAGCGTATGCGGCATTGCCGGGAGAGCGGGGAAATTCTCTTTGGCCATGCCGACCATTTTGTACTTTTTCTTATCGCTGACAATTTCGACCCAATGATTGTCGAGGAGTTTGAACTTGATCTCGCCTTCGGGGAGGAGACGGACGAGTTCGAGTAATTTCTTGGCAGGGATGGTGCCGGCGCCTTCTTTCTTAACTTTTGCTTCGCAGGAGGTACGAACGCTGAGCTCGAGATCGGTAGCAGTGATTGCCAGACGATCGCCCCTCGCTTCGACGAGAAGGTTCGAAAGAATAGGGATGGTAGTTTTACGTTCTACGACACCTTGAGTAGTAGTAAGTTCATTGAGCAGCGCGGATTTGGTTACGCTGAATTCCATCGATTGGGTTTCCTCGCGGACCGTGCCAGTTGCGGTCATGGTTTCTCCGTTGTAGAAGTACCGCTAGCGTACTGTACTCGTTTTTGGGCTAAGTATAAAGGGCACAGGGCCACGGAAGGCTGTGGAAATAGAAAGATGCTGAGGAATTCGTGATGGCGAGTGGGTGATGCGGCGAGACGGTTCAGGATGGAACATTTGCACAACTACAATCAGGTTCATAATCGTCCTTTGATCCTTACGAACCTAAAAAATTTAACTCTTCTTGTTGTGATGAGTACTGTGGATTGGTGGAAAAGTGTCTGAAGCGAAAGCCTGCCTGCATTTTTGTCGACAAGTGTGCGGTGGAATTTCTTGCGGACGTGCGGAAAACGTGGCGATTTTCGAGCGGTGAACGGCAATCGACAAATACTTCAACAAATCATCCGCGGCATTCCCACGGGATCCCCACACGTTCTCCACAACGGAATGAACGTAACAAATTATCGTGAATCTCATCCAATGTGATGCTTGACCGGCTGCGATTTCCACAAATCGGGAGCCAAGAGCGCGAAGTTGGGATTGAGCAAGGAGTAGAACGGCCATGGCGATAGTGCTGGTTACTGGTGCGAATCGAGGGTTGGGCCTGGAATTTGCCCGGCAGTACGCGGAAGACGGATGGAACGTGATGGCGACGGCGCGTGATCCAAAGAGCGCTACTGAACTGCAAGAGTTGGCGAAGAAATATTCGAAAGTCCGGGTGCTTCCCCTGAACCTGGTGAGCGAGCCGTCCATTAAGGAATTAGCAGGGATGCTAAAAGGGACGCCGATCGATGTGCTAATTCTCAACGCGGGCATTTATCCGCGCGAAGGACAGAAAATTGGGCAGATCGACTACCAAGGATGGCGCGAGGCGTTTGAGATCAACGTGTTTGGGCCGATGCGGGTGACGGAGGCATTGCTGGCCAACGTGGCGAGCAGCGAACGGAAGCAAATTGCAGCCATCAGTAGCAGCATGGGTTCGTTGAAGGCGGTGCAAGGCGGATCGGTAGCGCTGGCGGGGACGTCATACCAGTATCGAAGCAGCAAAACCGCGCTAAATATGGCGATTTCAATTCTGGCGAAGGAGTTGGAACCGAAGGGCATCAGCGTAATGTTGTTTGATCCCGGCTGGGTCAAGACGGATATGGGTGGGCCGCGGGCTCAACTGACACCGGAGCAAAGTATCAGCGGGATGCGCAAAGTGCTGGCGGGGGATCCGAAGGAAATAGCGGGGAAATTCCTGGGGCACGACGGAACACCGCGGCCGTGGTAGAGAGCTTCGCAACCCTACACACCCTTTCGGAGAGTCAGGAGAGAGCCAATGCCAGCAATTCAAGGGTTATTCGAGGCGCACTTAACGGTTGCCAACCTTAAGCGGGCGATGGACTTCTATGGAGGAGTGCTTGGACTGGAACTCGCTTCCGTTGTGGCGGAACGCCGAGTGGCGTTTTATTGGTTGGGCGGCCGAGGAGAATCGATGCTGGGTCTTTGGGAAGTGGGCGCGATTCCGCAACAGATGAGCTTGCACGTAGCTTTCGCCATGGAGCTGGGGGACCTACTTCATGCGGCGGAAGAGTTGCAGGCCGCGAAGGTGCAGCCGCTCGACTTCGAACGGAGGCCGACGCTGGAACCTGACGTATTGTGCTGGATGCCCGCGGCGACGCTTTATTTCAGGGATCCGGATGGAAATCTGCTGGAATTTCTGGCGATGCTGCCAGACGCGCCACAGCCGGATTTGGGAGTGGTGCGCTGGAGCGAATGGCAAAAGAACAAATCGCCATCGGCAAATAATACGAAGCTGAGGGGCTTTAGCGAGACTAACTACTGAAGGGCATCCATCAGACGGGTGATGGTGCGGTTTAATTCCTTGTCGGAGCGGCGCAATTCCTCAATCTTGTTGATGGAATGCAGAACGGTGGTGTGATGCTTGCCACCAAACTGGCGCCCAATTTCGGGAAGCGAGGCGGTGGTCAACTGCTTGACGATGTACATGGCGACTTGGCGAGGAAACGCGATAGCGCGGGTATTGCTGCGAATCTTGAGATCTTGTTCTCGCAGATTGAAATGCTCGCTGACGCGCTTCTGGATGAGATCGATGGTGACGCGCTTTTCCTGGGAAGCAATGATGTTGCGAAGAACCTGCTGCGCGGTAGCGAGTGAAATAGCGGTACCGGTGAGAGAAGCGTAGGCCATCAGGCGGGTCAGAGCGCCTTCGAGCTCGCGCACGTTGGACTTGATGGCGCGGGCGATGTACTCGGCAACTTCGTCGGGGAGATGGAAACGGTCGTTCTCCGCCTTCTTTTGCAGAATGGCAATTTTGGTTTCCAGATCGGGCGGCTGGATATCGGCGATCAAGCCCCATTCGAAACGGGAACGCAGGCGCTCTTCAATCGAGTTGATGTCTTTTGGCAGGCAATCCGAAGAAATGACAATTTGCTTCTGCTGTTCGTAGAGGGCGTTAAACGTGTGGAAGAACTCTTCCTGGGTGCGTTCCTTGCCGGCGATGAACTGGATGTCGTCGACCAGGAGAACGTCGACGGTATGGAAGCGATCGCGGAAGCTGATCATGCGGTCAAAGCGAAGAGAGTTGATGACCTCGATGGTGAACTTTTCCGCGCTGACGTAGCTGAGCCGCATGGCGGGATTGCGCTTCTTGATCGTGTGGCCGATGGCATGCATCAAGTGGGTTTTACCCATGCCCACGCCGCCGTACAGGAAAAGCGGATTGTAGGCTTTTGAGGGCTGCTCGGCGACAGCGCGGGAAGCCGCGTGCGCAAACTCATTGGACTTGCCGACCACGAAGGAGTCAAAAGTGTAGCGGTTGTTGAGTTGGTGATCGCTGCTTTCGAAATCGAGCCGGGACTGCTTGGCGGCGGAAGCGGCAGCCGGTGCGGGCTGGGCAGTTTCTTCCTCGGTGCAGACATACTGCACCTTGGTGTTGGGCGTGTTCATCTGGTGGAACACAGCCTTTATGATTTCGCCGTAGGTGCGAGTGAGGACCTGACGGAAAACAGCACTGGGGATCTGCACGAAGAGAGTTTCGCCTTCCTGGCGGCTCAAGCGAGTGGGCTGAAACCAGGTGGAGTATGTGTTGATGCTAACTCTGGACTTGATGAGATCGAGAAATTTGTCCCAGACATTAAGAGTTTCGGGTTCACGGCCAATTTGGGTAGCAGTCGTCATTATCATGAGAGAAGTCGAACAGCAGTATATTTCCACAGGTGTGAAAAACCTGTGGAAAGTAATTCCATCCCTAAAGCGTCACGCCTTGGAGTTCTTGCCCGCGCAGGAACGAGTGTTTTGTGCCCCTGTGGTTCCGCGCAGCCCGTTCAGATTTGCAGGACCACGTTCCACTGCTTCAAAACTGGAAGGATTCTCGCGCACTGTTCGCAGCGGAGCAAGCGAAAAGTGTGCGAAGCCCAGCACCAACGTTCACATGCCATTCACAACTTTTCCACAAGCACCGGAAATGTGCAAGTGCAGAGAAAAATGAAAGGAATGCGGCGAAAAATGAAGAGAGAGAAAAGAGAGAAAGAGCGCATTGCACCAAAATGGTGCAATTGAGCCTGAGGAAAACTTGGGAAACTTTTTAGTGTTTTCGGTCGGGTCGATGAAATTCATATACCCCAAGGGGATCGGATCCGATCAAAAGACGTTCGGGTTCGACCAAAATCGCGATGGCGTCGACTGGCGCGCCCTTCGTGGTGTAAATCTGATATTCGGAGCGGCGGATTCCGTCCTTATCGAAATGGACGAGGGTATTGTGCAAGCCCATCCAAATGTCGCCATCGACAGGGTCGACACCGAAAGCGGTGAGAATGGGATGGAAGGAAGGCGGCTCGGGACGGGCCTCCTGGCGCTCGATGGCTTTGCGCGTTGCCGACGCTTCAGGGTAGGCGTCTTCCCCGGTAAAGATAAATTCCTGGGTGGCGCTACCGAAGCGAGTGAACTGTCGAACCGTGGGCTCGGGCATATAGGTGAAGCCGTAATAGACGCGGCCCTGAGGATCGGACTGGACGCGACCAAGGTTCAAAAGATGGTCAATGTCGGAGCGGGAGGACATCGACTCGATGTCGCCGAATTCGCGGGCAATTTTTCCTTCGGAGTTGTAGACGGTAACGTGGTGTTCCGCCTCGAGGCTGGAAAGGGCGACTTCTCCTTCCGGCAGAGCCGCAATGGAAAGAGGGGCATTCACGGGAAAAGAGCGGATTTGCTTGCCGTCGGGAGCAAACTCGGTGACGAGGTTGTCGCCACGATCGGCGACGAAGACATTACCCTGGGCGTCTAGATCGCAATCCTCGCCGAAGGCGATGCCGGAGCGGCCAGCCTTGTTGGCAACGGGAGCCGGTGGGGGAGCCCCGATGACCGAAAGTTGTTTGCCTTGGGGATCGAATATCGCGATGCCAACGGAAGGCGAAGCCAGCACATAGTAATTGCCATTGGAAGCGCGGCGTACGGCGCGAAGGCCCGGGCCGATCGATGGGAAGACGCGCTTGGTGGCAAATAGATCGTCATCGATCTCCGGGGCGCCAGCCCAGAGCGCGGCGGCAACCGGCAGGAACGCGGCGGCGACTGCCAGACTACCCATCCATTTGCGCATGATTGCTCAGATTACTCCGGGAATCGTGTGGTTGCTTGGCAAATCAGTCTAAACGAAGGCGCAGGCGCGCGATGGACTTGGCGCGGAGCCGGCCCGCCTGATTGCGAGGGCCAGCATCATCGGTTTCGATGACCACGGCGTTCATCTGGACGTCTCCGGTGGCGACTTCGAAGCGCGTGGGGAGTCCATCTATGAATTTCTTGATGATGGCGGCGCGTTCCATGCCGATGATGCCCTCGTGAGGGCCGGTCATACCGACATCGGTAATGTACGCGGTGCCTTCGGGGAGGATGTGCTCATCGGCGGTGGGGACGTGAGTGTGCGTGCCGACGACGGCGGTGGCGCGACCATCGAGATACCAGCCGAAGGCAATTTTCTCGCTGGTGGTTTCGGCGTGCATATCGACGAGGACGAATTCGACGTCAGCGGGGAGCTTAGCGAGTTCGGAGTCTGCCTTTTTGAAGGGATCATCGTTGGGGGCCAGGAAAACGCGGCCTTGCACGTTCAGTATGGCGTATTTCACGCCATTTTTGGCGGTGCCGACGTAGAGCCCGGAGCCCGGGTTGGTGTCCGAGAAATTGGCAGGGCGAAGGAGGCGCGGCTCGTGGGGGATAAAGTCGAAAATCTCTTTGCGATCCCAACTGTGATTGCCGCCGGTGAGGACATCGATTCCGCTATGCAGTAACTCCTCGGCGATGCGGGGAGTGATGCCGAAGCCGGAGGCGGAGTTTTCGCCGTTGGCGATGACCAAATCGATGTGCTGGTGCTCGACGATATCGGCGAGGCGGTCACGAACGATTTGGCGGCCGGGCGAGCCGACGATGTCACCGATGAAGAGAACGCGCATGAGAAAAGTGGTCCGTCTTAAGTTAGAAGAGCAAGCCTGGAACACGAAAAAAGGAGCGGACTGCTGGGCCGTGGGAAGCTAGGCCGTGAACCTCTGAAATAGGTGGGCACCACGAGTCAACCATTAGGCTTTCCTGCCCCGGCCGCGAGTCTGCGGAGACTCGCCGACGGGACAGGCCGTGCACACAAGCTGACTGTCCGCAGCACCCCAGAGATTCGTTACGGTTCAAACGGCGTTCGCGTCCTCACCTGCTTCGAAGTACCGCTCCAGTGCGTATTATCCCTCGAGTGCGGCTTGGCGTCCAACCGTGAGGGGGAAGGTGTATGGTTAGAGCGACAGGCGAACTGTGGAGCCCGATACCGAAATGCTGGTGAGAGACGCGACAACTTGGATTCGGCTGGCCGTCGAGAGCGTAGCTGGAGCGTGCCTTGTTTACCTGGCCCTACGTACTCCGCTTAGGCGCTGGTTCAGCAGGCGCTGGGTGTCAACAGTAGCTAGGATCCAAAAAGGGGAGGTTCGTCATCGTGCCGGTTCTCGAGGGATGCCACCTTATGCGAGTGTTTTCGGCTACGTTTTTGAAGTTGGAGGGATCACATATTCTGGCATTTTTGCGATCCTTACAAACGAGGAACAGGCAAAGCGGTTGCAAAATAGCCTGGCGGATTCTGTGATTCGTATCCGATACAATCCTGCCGATCCAGACAATTCTGTGCTGGAGGATATTCACGACCCTCAGTTTGAAGGCCTGACAGGGATGCAGGATCCGCTATGGCTCGACGAAGACCAAGATCCGGATGTCGAAATGTCTGGACTGTCAAACCGGTAGAACCAAAATCTGGACGTATGCAAGTTTTGGTTTATAGAATGTGACGATTTAGAAGAAAACCAACAGCAGACCGAGGCAATTCGATGTACAGAACAAAGCCGCTAATTTTAGTCCTTCTGTTCCTTTTCTGGAATTTTGAGACGATTCCAGCAGCCCAGGTTCCCGCACACCTTGGCAAAGTGGACTTCCCTACGAGTTGTTCGGCGGAAGCGCAGCCGTTATTGGAGAAGGGGTTGGCGCTGCTGCACTCGTTCCAATATATGGAAGCGCGGCAAACGTTCGAGGAGGCGGAGCGGCAGGATGCGAAATGCGCGATGGCGCATTGGGGCAAAGCCATGTCGTTGTACGAGCAGTTGTGGGATTTTCCGGATGCGAACCAGCTGAAGGAAGGTCATCACGAAATTGAACTGGCGGAAGCGCTGCACCCGAAGACAGCGAAGGAACAAGGATTTGTGGCCGCGGTGGCGGCCTTCTACCAGGTAGATCCCAAGCTGACGCATGTCGAGCACGTGAAGGCATACTCGGCAGCGCTGGAAAAAATGCACGAGCAGATGCCGAACGACGTGGAGGTAGGCGCGTTTACCGCGTTGTCGTTGGTGGCTTTGGCGGAGATGGATGTCGACAGCCTGGAGAATCAGAAGAAGGCTATCGCGATCCTGAATCCGCTATTCGAAAAGTATCCCGATCACCCGGGAGTGGCGCACTACCTAATCCACGCGGCAGACCGGCCGGAGTTGGCTTCCGAAGGACTGGCGGCGGCGCGGCGTTACGCGGCGATTGCACCGGATTCTCCGCATGCATTGCACATGCCGTCGCACATTTTCGTGCGCTTGGGGCTGTGGCAAGACTCGATTAATTCGAACATTGCGGCTCGCGCAGCGGGAGCACGGGCGGCGGAGCAGCATAAGGCGGAGGCGCACTACCAGACGCACGCGATGGATTACCTGAACTATTCGTATGTGCAAAGCGGGCAGGAAGCGAAGGCCCGCGAAGTGATCGCGCAGATGGACCAAGTGGTGGGGGCAGATGAGGAAATGAAAGCGGAGCACCGCGCGTATTTGGCGGCACGCACGGCGCTCGACCTGCACCGGTGGAAAGAGGCAGCGAATTTGCCGGTGCCGGCTCTGCGGCAAGACCGGCTGAGCGATACGTATTGGGCGCGCGCGATTGGAGCGGCACGAAGCGGAGAAGCGGCGGCAGCGGACGCGGCGGTGAAGGAGTTGGCGAAAAGCGTGGAAGAACGGGAGGCTCGGGCGCGAACGAGAGGCGACGAAGTGTCGCAGGAAAAAGCTACGGACCTTAGGGAAGCGGAAGCGTGGCTGGCGTTTGCGCAGGGGAAAACGGATCAGGCGCTGACGGAGTTGCGCGCGGCGGTGGCCCGGCAGGAGAAGAATGGTGGCGAATCGGTGATCATTCCAGCGCGCGAAATGTTGGCGGACATGTTGGCGGAGCTGAAACGACCGTTGGAAGCGCTGACGGAGTATCAAACCGTGTTGAAGAATGCGCCGAATCGATTTGACGCGTTATTAGGTGCGGGACGAATGGCACAAAGCGCGGGCAATGTGGGCGGGGCGCAAACGTATTACGCGAAGTTGAAGGAGATTTGCCCCGCAACCGCGGACCGGCCGGAGCTGGCCGAGGCGACCACCGTTCTGGCGCGACAGTGAAGGAGACGGAAACGGGCCAGGACTGATAGCACCAACGAAGCCTCTTGTCAGGAACAAAGCGGCTGTGTAGAGTCCCGGCAATGTCTGTAAAACCTCTAGTTCGGTCAGGTGGAATCGCTCTGGTGTGCTTACTGGTGTTGTGCGGTGTGGCTGGTGGGCAGAGCAAGCCGGAGTCTGTGGACGAAATCCCGCTATGGAAATTCGATGAGATGACGGCGCCGAGCTCGTGCCGGATGATGGGACGGTTTCAGGACAAGGAATACTGCGATTCGAAGGTGGTGGACCAGGTGCTGGCGATGGGAAAAGACGCGATTCCCTTGCTGATTTCCGAGCTGACTGACGAGAGGAAGACCAAGCATTCGATTTACGACTTGTGGAAATACACAGCCGCGGGGGATATCGCCAATTCCCTGCTGTTCGATTTGTTTACCGCGCCGAATCTGATGGTGACTCCTCTGCCAGAGCTGGATGCTCTGCAAATGGAATGTCGCAAGCCGGGAGAGGCTTGCTGGCGAAAGTTTTTGCAGAAGAAGGGCCGGAAGTATGTGCAAGAGCAGTGGGAGGCGGCGTGGAATGCGCATAAGGAACAGATCTACTGGGACGAGCAGGCGCGCTGCTTCAAGTTGATGACCCCTTCGTCTGGGAGCCAACTGGTGGGCCATGCCACGATGCCCCAGACGGCGACCGGTACCCGGCAGAAGTAAGACTCCCACATTCTGTTACCTCATCGCCACGAAATTTCCCGTTGTGGCCCGTCTGACTGATCGGCCCTATTAGCAAGCGGAAGGAACTTTTCTGCGCCTCAGGACATTACCAGTAGTGAGAGGCAGGGTTACCAGCCATGCAAGAAGCGCCAGGGGAGTTCGTTCTAACCGCGGAGGCGAAAAAGAACGAGCCATGAACGACACGGGCAGGATTATGAATGCGGAGAAGCTGGGACCGGCGGCAAGCGACGAAGAGTTGATGCAGGCGTTCGCGAAGGGCTCGACGGAGGCTTTTGGCGAACTGTTCAGGCGTTACAAGCAGCCGCTGTTCGGATTTTTCCGCCGGCGGGTGGCCGATCTGGCGCAAGCCGAAGAATTGACGCAGGAGACTTTTCTGGCGGTAGTGCGAACGGGGGCTCGCTACGAGCTGCGCGCACTGTTTCGAACGTATCTCTACGCCATCGGATTCAAAATTCTGCGCGCACATCGGCGAAAGATGGCATTCCGAGCCGCGTTCCTGGGAACCTCCAGCGGATCGAAGGAAGCGACCGCACGAGAGACGACGGACGCGGGAGTGTGGCTAAGGGACGCCGTCGGCAAACTGGAACGCATGGATCGAGAAATTCTGCTGCTGCGCGAATTTGAAGAGCTGAGCTATGCGGAAATCGGGGAAGTCCTGAACTTGCCCGTAAACACAGTGCGTTCGCGGCTGTTTCGGGCGCGCGCGTCTCTGCGGGCGTTGTTAACGGCGCCGGCAACTAAACCGGTGAGTCAAGCATTGACGGAATTCGAGGGACACGCATGAACACGATGACACATCCAGTTGCACCCGAAGAAGTGATGGCGTTCGTAGATGGCGAACTCGCAGGAGTGGGGAACGAGTTTGTCGCGGGGCATATTGCGGGATGCGAAGAATGCCAAAAAGCTGTTGCAGGCTTCCGCGAGAGTTCGCAGACGTTGCGCGGGTGGAAGGTACCGGCGGTGCCGCAGGAGCTCGAAAGCAGAATCAATGAGCTGGTTTCGAATGGCAAGTTGCCGCGCGAGGCGAGTTCTCCAAAATTCTTTGCGAGCGTTCGTTATTGGAATTGGAAGCAATGGGCTGCGGGTGTGGGCGCGGCGGCGGCGCTGCTTCTGGTGTCTATCACGATTCCTAATCTGTGGCGTTCCCATGTGGATGTGTACCAACGTATGGAGTTGGCGAGGGCGAGTAGGCAGCACGCGCCGGCAGCCAGCACCGAAGTTCAAAACTATCAGCGGGCGGTTACGGAATCTAAAAACGCCTTAGAGGCTAAGGCTGGGGACCAGTTGAGTTCGTCATTGGAGAATGAAGAGGCGACTAGCGCTCAGGGAATTGTGGGCGGAATTGTGCCGCAGGCGCCGATGATAGCGCGAACGGTGTCGCTGTCGATGGTCGTGAAGGACTTCACCGTGTCGCGCGGAACGCTGGACGCCATTCTGGCGCGGCACCATGCGTACGCGGCGGAGCTGACCGTGAACACCACGGAAGGTGTACCGCGAACGCTGCAAGCGTCATTGCGCGTGCCGGCACCTGAACTTGCGGCGGCTTTGAACGAGCTGAAATCACTGGGCCGCGTCGAGAATGAATCGCAATCCGGCGAGGAAGTGACGCAGCAGCACGCGGACCTGCTGGCGCGGCTGAAGAATTCACGGGGAACGGAACAGCGGCTGCAGGCGATTCTGCAGCAGCGCACGGGGAAAATCAGCGATGTTTTGGAAGTGGAGCAGGAGATCGCGCGGGTGCGCGGAGAAATCGAGCAGATGGAAGCGGAGCAGAAATCGCTGGAGCACCGCGTGGACTTCGCAACCGTGAATCTGGATCTAGCGGATGTGTACCAGGCGCAACTGACGTTGCCGTCTCCGTCGATCGGGACGCGGCTGCGGAATGGCTTTGTGGCGGGATTTCATAAAGCCATGGAGACGCTGCTGGGCATCACATTGTTCTTTGCGGAGGATGGTCCGGCACTGTTGATCTGGTTGGTGATTCTGGGATTGCCGGTGGCGTTTGTGTGGCGGCGGTACCGGCGAGCGTTAGCGGAGGTGTGATTCGCGGCGAGATCAGCCGAAGCGGCGAAAGTGCTTCCAAAATTCGGGCCAGGGCTGCTTCAGATTACGACAGACGAAAATACCGGGATAATCTTCGGTCTCTTCGTTGGGGACACCGTAGTGGTTGGAGGCCTGAGCGACCAGTCCACAGGAATCAAAGGTCTGATTGAGGAAAGTGCGCGAAAACCCCATGACGATCAAAGTTTGCGGCTGGGAATCGGGGTAGCTGCGCAGCCAATAGGAATTGGTGCCGCTGATGGCGGGGGGCAAGCCGTAGCGAGGGCCGTAGAGATTAATGGCGCCGGCTTCCCCATAATTTCCGGCGAGAATGCCGAAGTGGGAGCGATCGTCGGGTGGGAGTTGGTCGCGAATTTGCGCGATGGTTTCGACCAGTTCGGGCCAGCCCAGTTCCTCGCGTAAGTCTCCGTTGATCTTGCTGGCGAATTGCCACGGCCTGGAGTTCACGGGCGCCATGGGAAGGAAAACTGCAAACATGAGGGCGATGTCGGCGAGCAAAGCCGTCCAGGCGAGGACGCGTAAGAAATTGCGCCAGCCGCGGCGCAACGTGGCGAACCACTGTTCGCCCCAGACGCTGCCTGCCGCATAGAGCATGGGATAAGCCGCGGCGAGATAGTACGGGCGGCCCTTGGCAACGACGAAGAGAATGAGCGGTACGAGGTACATCCAGCCAAGCACGCGGAAGCGCCGGCCACTTGCCGAGAACAGGTAGAAATAAAGGCCGGCGAGCGCGAGAGGAAACGCCAGCAGCGTCATGTTTAGTTGAGCAGGAAGGAAATTCCTGGTGCGGCCGATGCGAATGTCGCGCGCGTGAATGTAATTCAAGAAATCCAATGAGATGAAATGATGTTGTGCCTGCCAGAGAATATTCGGCAGGAAAACCAGCACGGAAAGAACAACGCCAAGCCAGAGCCATTGCGATTTTAGATAGGGGCGCGCGTCGGTGAAGAGTACACCGGCGACGATTCCGAGAGCGAAGAAGCCCATGGTGTACTTGGTCTGCATGCCGAGGCCGATGGACATGCCGATGGCGAGCCACCAGCGGGGATTCTGCGTGGTGAGGAGGCGCACGACGAAATACGCGGTGAGCACCCAGAAGAAATAATCGAAGGAGACGTACTGCATGAGCGATCCACCGGCCAAGCAGAACGGAATCGCAGCGAAAGCCGCGACGAGTTGCGCGCCACGACTGGCGCCGAGTTCCTTGGCCATGAGGCCGGTGAGGACGACGGCGGCGGCTTCGACAACGGCCGCGAAGAAGCGGAAACCGACGAGGGATGTGCCGAACCACATCAGGGAGAGACGCCCGAAGAGCGGCGTGATGAGAGGATAGGCGACATAGCCCCAGGCGAGGTGGCGAGCGTCATCGAGAGTGGCGAGTTCGTCGCGATGGAAGCCGTAGCGTCCGCCAGTGATGAGGTGAATCAGGATGGTGGCGAGCGCTACGGCCAGGAGAAGCGCAAGATCGCGGGACCAGAACGAGTGGCGAATGTTTGGTTGATTCGTCGCCGTGGCGACGGGCGGCGCGAGATCCAAAGTTTGCCTCCAGTCAATTGTGGAATGGAAGATGATAGCAGGGCTGTTATACACGGACGCGGCAAATTGGCGAATGGCGGGAGGTAACATCTGTTGCGCGAAGTCCGTTACAATGGCTTCGATTTATCAGGAGAGCGAAGCGATGAACTACCGGCAGTTTGGCCGCACGGGATGGAAAGTGAGCGAGATCGGTTATGGGATGTGGGGATTAGCCGGATGGACCGGCTCGGACGAAGCGGAGACGCTGCAATCGCTGCGGCGCGCGGTGGAATTAGGGTGCAATTTTTTCGATACGGCATGGGCGTATGGGGACGGGAAGAGCGAACAGATTCTGGCGAGAATCTTGAAGGAATATAAAAACAATTCTGGCGCGGGCGGTCCGGACAAGCATTTGTACGTGGCGACGAAAATTCCGCCGAAAAACCGGCGATGGCCGAGCACGCGGACGTTCACGCTAGACGATTGCTACCCGCCAGAGTACGTGGAGGAATACATCGAGAAAAGCTTGAAGAATCTGAGCGCGGACACAATTGATCTGATGCAGTTTCACACCTGGGAAGATCGCTGGCTGAATGACGAACGGCTGCCACGCGCGATTGAGAAGATGAAAAAAAGCGGGAAAGTACGGGCGTTTGGGCCCAGCATGAATCGCTGGGAGCCGGCGAATGGCATTCGTGTGGTGCTAGAGGGGCACGCGGATGCGGTGCAAGTGATTTACAACATTTTCGACCAGAATCCCGAGGATGCACTGTTTCCGATTTGCCGGATGCGGGAAGTAGCGGTGATCGCGCGCGTGCCGTTTGACGAAGGAACGTTGACAGGGACATTGACGACGGATTCGAAATGGCCGGCGGGTGATTGGCGAAATACCTATTTTGTGCCGGAGAATTTGAAGTCAAGCGTGGCGCATGCGGAGGCGTTGCGACCGCTGGTGCCGGCGGGCAGCACGATGGCCGAGATGGCGTTGCGGTTTATTCTGGGGAATTCGGATGTAAGCACGACAATTCCCGGCATGCGGAAAATCAAAAATGTTGAAGCGAACTGCGCGGCGAGCGCGGCCGGACCGCTTCCAGGGGAGTTAAACAAGAAATTGCGCGGGCACCGTTGGGACCGTAATCCCACTTCGTGGTCGCAGTAAGCAGGTGGACGATGTCTAGAAACGTGAAAGTGCAGATATTTGGACAGGTATTTCCGATCCAGGGCGACCTGGATGAAGCGTATATGCAGAAGTTGGCGGAGTATGTGGACGAAAAGATGCACGCAATTGTGGCCATGACGCCGACGGTGGATACGCAGAAAGTGGCGATATTGGCGGCGTTGGCGATTGCGGATGAATTGCATACGGCTCGGAAAGAGCGCGGCGAACGTGAGGAATTGCTGAAGGAACAGGCGGAGCGGTGTTTGACGCTGGTGGAGCGGGCGCTGAAGCAGGCGGATTGAACGCGCATAGCGTGAAATCGAAAAGGAATTCATCGCAAAGCACGATGAAAAACATTTACCTCACTTCGCGGACTTCCTTCGGAGTGACGACCTGATTTATCAATAGCCCTAAGCGGATTGGTTGAGATCCTTCGGCGAACCTCATCGGTTCGCCTCAAGACGACAGGATATTTGGGGTTAATTTAGCTGGCGCGCAGGGTGGCGCCTAGAGTTTTTTCTAGCGCGGCTACTATACGGCTGGAGAAGTCGCTGATTTGGGCGTCGGTGAAAGTGGATTCTCTGCTCTGAAAGGTGACGCGGACGAGCAGCGAATACTTCCCTGCCGGAACATTTCTGCCGCGGAAAAGATCGGCGGCCTCGATGGCGGTGATTTCGGGAATCTGGAGAGATTCGATGGTTTTGGTGACTTCCGCGAAGGCCACGCCATCCGCGAGGAATAAGGAGAAATCGCGCTCAACGCCGGGGAAGCGGGGCAGTGGTTGGTAGCGACGATTATTTTTCACGCCGTAGTACATGCAATAGAGAGGGCCGAGAGAAATCTCCGCGAGATAAACGTCCTGACGGAATTTGAGTTTGTCGGCGACACGTTTGGTCAATTGGCCGGCCGAGCCGAGCGGCTGATTCCCTTCCTTGCCGAGAAAAAGCGTGCCCCGCTTGGCGACGTTGAGCCAGTCGGGGCCACCATTTTCCCAGCGCAAACCGCCGGAAAGGGCGCCGATGGCATCGAGATCGCCCTTCAGATCGCCAAAAGTGAAATCACGCGGGGCATCGTAAAGACCTTGGGTGCGTGCTGCGCCGGTAGCGCCGAGGGTTAACACGCGGGATTCGACGGATTTGCCGTTGACGAAGCGATAGTGGTGGCCAATTTCGAAGAGGCGTACGTTGCGTTGTCCGTGATTAAGATTCCACTCGATGGCGGCAGCCATGGTGACAGCGCCGGTGGACTTCAGGACATTGGCTTCTTCGCTAAGCGGATTTGCGAGCTTCGCAGGAACCGCGTCGGCGGGGCGGAATAGTTCGTTGCGCTCCTCGGAAACATGAGGAATGGTGAGAATTTCGTGATAGCCGAGACCGATGAGGCGCTCGCGCAAGCGCGTTTCCGCTTCCTGATGCGGTAAGCGAGCAGCGCCAATGCGGGCGGCGGGCAGCCGAGGCGGGAACTTTGCGAGGCCATAGATGCGAGCCACTTCCTCGATCAGGTCGATCTCGCGTTCGACGTCGGTGCGCCAGGAGGGTGGCGTGCATTCCCAGGCCGCGAGGAGAGAATTCTCGGAGCCACGATTTTGGTCGACGCGGACGGGGGCGAAGCCGAGCGAAGAGAGAATGGCTTCCAGATCTTTGTCGGGAACATCGGCGCCCATGACGCGGAGAAGTTCCGCGCGGGAGAGCGTAATTTTCTTAGGAGCGCGCTTTCCGGGGTAGACGTCGACCACACCGGTCAGGAGCTCTCCGCCAGCGAGTTGCAAGATCAGTTCGGCGGCACGGCGCGAGGCAAGCTCTGCCATTTCAGGATCGGTGCCGCGGCCAAAGCGAGTGCTGGCTTCCGTGTGGAGTTTCAAGGAACGAGCGGCGCGGCGAATGGCGATGGGGTCAAACCAGGCGCACTCGATTAAGACATTTTTCGTGGAGAAGGAGATTTCAGTTTCGGAGCCGCCCATAATTCCGCCAATGCCAACGGCGCGGGAACCGTCGCCATCGCAAACGACGCTGATGTTGGGGTCGAGGACGCGGTCGACGCCGTCGAGAGTTTTGATTTTTTCGTTCTGGCGGGCGCGGCGGACAACGATGGAGTGATTGCGGACCAGGTCGTAGTCGAAGGTGTGTAGGGGATGGCCGAGTTCGAGCATCACGTAATTCGAAATGTCGACGACATTGTTGATGCTGGCGGTTCCGGCGGCTTCGATGCGATCTTTGAGCCAGGCGGGCGAAGGCTGAATCTTCACGCCACGAATGACGCGGGCGGTGAAACGGCCGCAAAGCTCGGGAGCCTCGATTTTTACGCTGACGGCGTCACTGGCTTTCGCTGCGGTGCTTTCCGCCGGCTTGGGAGTGACACTTTTCACAGGCAGGCGGTAAATGGCGCCGAGTTCGCGAGCAATGCCGAGCATGCCGAGGCAATCCGGGCGGTTGGAGGTAACTTCAGCGTCGATGACCGCGCCGTGCGGGCCGTTCTCGATACCGGCAATGTTGGTTCCGGCGAGGGCGAGGCGCGAGGCGATTTCTTCCGGCGCTGCGGTGATCTCAACAAACTCTTTCAGCCAGTTGTAGGAAACTTTCATCCGCTTATCCTATCGAATCCAATTTGCCGGTATAAATACGCGTGCGATATTCCAGGCGAACCTTGCCGTGCTTCTGATACAGGGCGAAGATGCGTTGCAATTCTTCCATCATGGGAGCGAAGCGCGGATTTTCGGGCGCTGGAGAATACGAACTGCTGCGCAGGCGGCCGCTTAGTCCCTCGAAATCGAATTCCTGAAAATTCGGGACGGTATGCGAAGTGAATTCATTGGGGCGGAAGAAGGCGAGCATCTGTTCGGCGCGGGGATAACTTTCGTCGACATGGGAATAATCGGTGCCGAAGTTGCGCAGCAAAGTTTCGTAATCGCGCAGGAAGGCGGTTTCGTCGAGCAGGCGTTCATTCCAGATGACGATGACGAGGCCTTCGGACTTCAGAATGCGCTGGAATTCACTGCGCGTGGACGCGGGATCGAACCAGTGGAATGCCTGGCCCGCGGCGACGAAATCGACGCTGTCGGAGGGCAAGTTTGTGGCTTCCGCGGAACCCTCCACGCTGGCGAAAGCGCTGTAGGACTGGAGGAATTCTTCTCCCGCGGCGCGCATTTCCGCATTGGGTTCGACGCCATAAACGCGATTGCCGTGATCGAGGAAGAGCTTGCTGAGAAGTCCAGTGCCGGAGCCGATGTCGGCGATGATGTGGAGAGGCTGCAGGTTGCACCACTTGTGCAGTACATCCAGAACTTCACGCGGGTAGCTTGGGCGATAGCGGGCATAGTCCACCGCACGGTTGGAGAAGCGCTGTTTGGAGTCGGCGAATGCCATGAAGAGTCGTCAGTCTTTAGTTTACAGCTCTAAATAAATCGGCCATTTCGAGCGAGATTTCCCAGTACGTACAGAAAACAAAAAGCAGATTCCTCGCTTCGCTCGGAATGACAATACGGCTTGGCCAAGGCTTAAACCAGAAACACACACCTGCGAACCTACGGGAACTGGCGCAAGAAACGCACATCGTTCTGGAAAAAGACCTGAATGTCGTCGATGCCGTATTTGAGCATGGCGAGGCGATCGATGCCGATGCCGAAGGCGAAGCCGCTGACCTTCTTCGGATCGTAATTGACGAAACCATAGACCGCGGGATCGACCATACCCGCGCCGAAGAGTTCGATCCAGCCGGAACCTTTGCACTTGCCACAGGTGCCGCCGGTTTTTGCGGTACCGCTGCCGCCGCAGAAGACGCAGGAAGCGTCGAATTCCACGGAGGGCTCGGTGAACGGGAAGTAGCTGGGGCGGAAGCGAGTCTTGACGCCTTCGCCGAAGAATTGCTTCACGAAGTAATCGATAGTGCCGGTGAAATCGCAGAAAGTGATGTCCGCATCGACGGCCAAGCCTTCGATCTGGTGGAACATGAAAGAGTGCGTGGCGTCGGGATTGTCTCGGCGATACACCTTGCCAGGAACAATCACGCGCACGGGAGGCTGGCGCTTCTCCATGGTGTGAATCTGAACGGGCGAAGTGTGGGTACGGAGCAGCAGTGGCCCGGGAGCGCCTTTGGGCAAATCGAGGTAGAAGGTGTCCATATCGTCGCGGACGGGATGATGCTCGGGAATGTTGAGCGCTTCGAAATTGTAGTAAGGCGTTTCAATTTCGGGGCCTTCCACGACGGAGAAGCCGATGGAGAAGAAGATATCTTCGATTTCCTGGAAAACCTGGCGGATGAGATGGTGCGAGCCGATGGGACGAACGACGCCGGGGAGGGAGAGGTCGACGCGATCTTTAACGCTGGCGGCAGCCTCCGCACCGGCTTCGACGGCGAGACGGCGCTCTTCGATTTGCGCATCAACGTGAGTGCGCAGCTCGTTTAAGGAAGCGCCGACAACGCGTTTGAGTTCGGGAGAGGACGGCTTGAGCCAATTATCGGTGATGAGTGTCAGGACGCCGGATTTGCGGCCGAACCAGGAGTCGCGGAGACTCTTCCAAGAGCTTTCGTCTGTGGCGTTACTGGCGTCGGCGTCGAAGCGCGCGCGTAATTCAGCGAACAGCGCATGGACCTGATCGGCGAAGGTAATGCCGAGAGCAGCGAACGTCTGTGTGTGCTTCGAATCGGGCGTCGACATGGGTAGAAGAAAGAATACAACGTCCGGACATGAAACAGGTGCCGGTGGAAATAGAAAGAGAGATTCCTCACTCCGCAGACTCCGCCTGCCTGCCGCAGGTAGGTTCGGAATGACGGAGGTCGGCAGGAGGATCGTGGTTGCCGAGGTGGGCGCAGCCCTTCGATGCTCAGGGTAAACATTGCTGCGCCCCTACGGCAGAGAAATTCGCCGGCTGGGAGCCAGCGCTCCACGGTTAGGCCTTTTTGGCTGCGGGCTTGGGGGCGAAGGCCTTGGCTTTTTCCGCGAGGGCGGCGAAGCCAGCGGCGTCTTTCACAGCCATATCGGCTAGCACCTTGCGATCGACGTCGATGCCGGAAGCCTTCAGGCCGTGAATGAGCTGGCCGTAGGTTATGCCGTTCAACCGGGCGGCAGCGCCGACACGCTGAATCCACAAGCGACGGTACTGGCGCTTCTTGACGCGACGATCGCGCTTGGCGTAGCGATCCGCGCGATTGGCGGCTTCCTGTGCGGATTGGTAGAGCTTGCTCTTGGTAAGAAAGAAGCCCTTGGTCCTCTTGAGATACTTCTTACGCCGGGCCCGGCGTTTTGTGCCGCGTTTTACGCGTGGCATGGGTTTTCTCCTTCGATTCTGTGTAGTTCATCGTTGGGCGGCGCAAAGAGCCGCAGGGCTCGAAGACTCGCCCTGCGCTACAGTTGCTGCCTAACAGCCGAACTACAGATTTTGTGGAAGCAAAACAGGTTGCGGAGAAACGCAGCGAAGCGTTTCCAGCAACGGGTTTGTTTCCGGTATAATTTGTTACCGCGCGTACTTGCGTCCTGGCGGCAACCGCGCTGGCATAAAAGCCAGCGCTACAAATGCCAAGCGATAGCCCGACATTCGCGTGCCCCGCGAACGGGGCGAAACGGCCGGCAGGCACCCGTGTAGCGCTGCCTGGCACGTTTTGCGGAACAGAAGTTCCGCGGTTCTTGCAAGGACCGAGCGAACTCGGTCCACACAAAATTCTTTAGGCTCCGTAAGGGAGCATCTGGCGCACGGCGGCGACGTCGCGATCATTCACCTTGGTGAGCTTCTTGAGCTTACGCATACGCTTGGCAGCCTTGGTGCCGAGCAAGTGGCGTTTGCCGGAATGCATGCGCAGAATCTTGCCGTTGGCAGTGATCTTGAAACGCTTCTTGGCGCCGCGATGGGTCTTGAGTTTCTTCTTGGGCTTCAGTGAATTGCGTGGCATTGCTGTAAATCCTCTCCCTGCGAGCCGGCCGCAGCCAGCCCTGAAAATTTCCCGTGAATTACGCGTTCGGCTGCGCCGAGCTAGCCGGCCGGGCCGGAGCGCCAGCGCCCTTTTTCGGAGCGAGAAGAGCGACTAGAACGTTGCCTTCCATGCGAGGCATGGTTTCAATCTGGCAGTGTTCGCCGATTTCGCCCAGGAGCCTGGTCATCTTAGCGCGCCCCACTTCCTGGTGGGCCATTTCGCGTCCGCGGTGAAAAATCATAGCGCGAACCTTGTGGCCTTCCCCGAGGAACCGGATGATTTGGTTCTTGCGAACCTGATAATCGTGTTCGGCGGTAGCAGGGCGAAACTTGACTTCTTTCAGTTGCGAGCCGCGACTGCTCTTGCGCTGCTCGTGAGCCTTCTTGCTCAACTGATACTGATATTTACCGTAGTCGGTGATTTTGCAAACCGGCGGATCTGCTGTGGGGGAAATCTCCACAAGATCGAGTCCACGTTCGCGCGCCAAGCGAAGAGCCTCAAAAGGCTGCATGACGCCTAACTGCCCACCATCCTCATCAATCACGCGAACTTCTCGAGCGCGTATCCGCTCGTTAATTCGGGTACGGTCAGCCTGCCGGAAATTCCGCTCAGCGATAAATCCCCCTAAGAAAAAAAGGCACCCGGCAAGCCGGGTCACACCTCGAGTGTACAGACAGCCCCACGCCACTTTCGCGGAGTCGGGCAGACTTCAAAGTATAGCATGCGAAGGGGATGGAGCAAGACCAGATGAAGCGGCTAGAGGACCGGCGACTCTTTGGGGACCCAATGCTCGGAAGGAACGGGAATGGAGTCGAACTGGAAAACTCCGTTTAGTCCCGCGATCTTCGCGCGAAGCTGAGACTGCTTGCCGGGAACGAGGTGCAGCCGCATGCCGTCTTGCGGAGGCGGGATTTTGGGAAGGGGTCCGGTGGGGCGGAACTCCTGAAGCAGGCAAGCGCCAGGAGCGTCGGTGGAGGGGTGAGGCGAAGTGGAGTCCCACTCGATGAAAAAAGGAAGATTCCCTTTGCGATCATCCGTAAGCGCGAGCATGCGCCAACGCAGAGTTTGTCCATCGGGCCTGACGCGGGAGCCGGCGATAGGATTGGCGCAAGGGACACCGCGCTCCTTCAGGAGAGCCGCGAGTTGATCGAGTTGGGAGTGGCGGATGGCCCAGCCAACAATGGTGGGCTCGGTGAGAGTGGCGATCTCTTTGTGCCAGAGCAATTCTGGTTGGGCGGGATCCGGTGCGAGTAACTCCAGGTAGGAGTTGTTACCGAGGTTGAGGAGTGCATTGCGCGTGCCACGGTTTGGGTGCGAACCGCCGATGGCAGCGCGATATCCCGAAAGTTGAAACAGGCGGTTTATGCCATCTTCGAGGTTGGGAACGCCGACGATAATGTGGTCGAGATCGGGAGGCACGGTTGGTGGATCGTCTGCTGCCATGGTTTGACCGAAAGGGAACATGGAGGCGGCTAAAGTTCCGGCGGACGCGCTAAGGAAATAGCGACGGGAGAACATAGGAGCCTCCGAGAGCCGGTAGAGATAGAGTAACCCGGATTAATGTGGGCCAAAAGCGAATCAGGGCGCATGCTGAGACACGATTCCGTGTTCTTCCCTAGAGAATGGCGCGCGAATTGATTTCTTCTTTCAGGGCGGTGATCAGATCGGAGAGGGGGCGACCGCCCAAGTCACCTTTGCTGCGGTGGCGGACGCTGACAGTTCCGGCTTCGGCTTCTTTCGGGCCGACGACCAGCATGTAGGGAATTTTCTGAAGCTGTGCGTCGCGGATTTTGGCGGGCAGCTTTTCGTTGCGATCGTCGAGGTGCACACGGATATCGTGGCTCTTCAGCGTTTCGTAGATGTGTTTGGCATAATCCGCTACTTTTTCGCTGACGGGACAAATCTCAACTTGTGTGGGTGCGAGCCACAGGGGAAACGCGCCGGCATAGTGTTCGATCAAAATGCCGAAGAAGCGCTCGACGGAGCCCAACAGTGCGCGATGCACCATGAGCGGCTGGTGCTTGGCGCCATCTACGCCGACGAATTGCAGTTCAAAGCGCGCGGGCAAGTTGAAGTCGAACTGCACGGTGGTGAGCTGCCAGGGGCGGCCTATGGCGTCGATCAACTTTACGTCGATTTTCGGGCCGTAGAATGCCGCCTCGCCTTCCATTTTCTTATAAGGAATGTTCATGCGAGACATGGTGCTGGCAAGAGCATTTGTGGCGCGATGCCAATCTTCCGGCTTGCCTGCGTAATTTTCGGGATGCTTCGGATCCCAGTCGGAAAGTTCCACTTCGAATTTATCGAAGCCGAAATTCTTCATGACAGCGAAGGCGAAATCGACGCAGGCTTCCACTTCGGATTCGATTTGGTCGGGAGTGCAGAAGATGTGCGCGTCGTCCTGAGTGAAACCACGAACGCGAAGGAGGCCATGGAGCACGCCGCTGCGCTCATAGCGATAGACGGTGCCAAGCTCCGCGAGACGGACCGGAAGATCGCGATAGCTGCGTAGCTTGGATTTATAGATGAGGATATGGCCGGGGCAATTCATGGGCTTCAGTTGGTAATCGGCCTTCTCCACTTCTATTTGGCCAAACATGTTCTCTTTGTAGAAATCGGCGTGGCCGGATGTTTTCCAAAGGTCGAAGCGCATGATGTGCGGAGTGAAGACGAGATCGTAACCACGCTTGAGGAGTTCTTCGCGTAGCCAGTTTTCGATCAGGGTGCGAATCAGGCCGCCTTTGGGATGCCAGAAAATGAGGCCGGGTCCGGCTTCTTCCTGAATGCTGAAGAGTTCCAGTTCGACGCCCAATTTGCGGTGATCGCGACGCTTGGCTTCCTCGAGGCGGTGGAGATAGGCATCGAGGTCCTTCTGGTTGAAGAAGGCGGCCGCATAGATGCGCTGGAGTTGCGGATTCCCTTCCTGGCCCTTCCAGTAAGCTCCGGCGACATTCATGATTTTGAACGCCTGGATGCGTTTGGTGGAAGGGATGTGCGGGCCACGGCAGAAATCGATGAATTTGCCGGTGGTATAGAAGGAAACCATGGGCTCATCGGCTTTCTCTTCGATGAGCTCGCACTTGAAAATCTGGTTGGAGTCTTTGTACAGCTTCAGAGCTTCGTCTTTGGGCAGGAGCTTGCGTTCGTTGGGCAGGTCTTTGGAAGCAAGCTCGTGCATCTTCTTTTCAATTTTTTCCAGATCCTCGGGGGTGAACGGCTCGTCGCGCAGGAATTCATAGAAAAAGCCATTATCGATTGGCGGGCCAATGCCGAGCTTCACATTGGGATAAAGCTCCATCACTGCGGCGGCGAGAAGATGGGCAGCGGAATGGCGGAAGACGTAGAGGGCGTCGGGATCCTTTTCGGTGAGGATCTGCAGGGAGACGTCCTGATCGAGGGGGCGACGAAGATCGTAGAGCAGGCTGCCATCTTCTTCCGGGTCGACAGAATTGGAGAAGATGCCGGTTTTGTCGGAAGGCTTGTTGCCGTTGGTGGCGCGGACTTTGGCGACCAGTGCGGCGTCGGCGAGACGAGGCGAAATGGACTTGGCGATTTCCAGAGGGGTGGTGCCCTTGGGAAGGTCCTTCACGCTACCGTCGGGAAGTGTTACGTGAATCTGGTCCATGGTCGGAGTCCTGACATGCAGTAATCTGCCGTGTATTTAACTAGCTAGAGAGTATAGGCGGAGGATGCGAGGGTCAAGTTAGCTCAGATCAGCGTGACGCGTGGAAGATTTGCAAAATGAGCGTCTCCGGTGATTAGCTGGGCCTGATAGTGGTGGGCGGTTGCATAGATAATCGCATCTGCCATGGGGAGACCTGTGTCGGAACTCGTTTGGGACGCCAAAATAGCTAAATCCAAGGTCAGCGGGATCAAACGGTCTCCAAAGCTGAAAGCCTGCGACAAAAACTCAGTCGCCAGCTTGCTACCCTGTTCTCGGTAAATCTTCTTGTGAACCTCATAAACAACAATCGAAGGGAGCAAAAGAATCGCCTGAGCTTCGAGGTATGGAGCGAAACGGTCTGCCTTTGGTGCGTTTCCCAGGTACTCGACCCATCCCGAAGAGTCGACAAGGAATCGATCAGAAGCGTTCGGAGTGATCACGGTCCTCGTCCTTCCAGACCATACCTTTGGCGATGCCGCGCAGGCTCTTTATGGACCGCGGCCTGTGAATGCGTATGGAATTATCGAGCACGAACATCTGCAGTTCTTCGCCGGGCTTAATTTCCAACTGCTCGCGAATCGCTTTTGGAATGACCACTTGGTATTTGGGAGAGACTTTTATGGTTTCCATGTAGCCAGTGTATCGATAGACGTTACGTATGTCAAACACACTATCGATAAACGTCATGGAATACTGCGGTATTACGAGTTATTTTCTCCCAATCTCGATACAATTTTCGTCTTTGAAATGTGAGAGCCTTCGTCGGGAGACCAAATTGAAATCTATTTTAATCCGCACAGTGATGTTCCTTGCCTTCGCGGTCCCGTCGTCATTAGTCGCGCAATTGCCGCAGAAGGTGAATCCGCCGGATGACCGGTACAAGGTGGACATCCTCGAGGTGGTGGCGCATCCGGACGATGAGGCGTTTTTTACGCCGTATCTGGCGCGAGCGGTTTACGACATGCACAAACGCGTGGCGGTGATTTTTGTGACGCATGGAGGCAGCGGAGTGAACCGATTTACACGCGAGCGCGGACCGGCGATGGCCAACGAGAGAGAGATTGAGGCGCGGGAGGCGTGCGCAAAACTCGGCATTTCGAAGGTATGGTTTCTCGACGGGAAAGATACACCGTCACAAAATTTGCTGGACTCATTCGCGAATTGGGGGCACGGGGAGAACCTGGAACGACTGGTGGGATTGATTCGACTGACGCGGCCCGAGGTGATCTTCACGCACTTCCCCGGCGTGTTCATTGGAGAAAATCACGGCGACCATCAAGCTACGGGAGTGCTGACGATCGAGGCGTTTGACCTGGCGGGAGACCCGCTGGTTTTTCCGGCCCAACTCGCGGGCCCAACCACGCACTATGAGTCTTACTTTTCGAACTTACTGCCGTGGCAAGCGAAGAAGATCTATTTCGGAAGCGATGCCGAAGACCAGAAACAATTTGAAGGAAGTGGCCCAACTTATTCTGTGAGAGAGATTTCGCCTTCGCAAAAGAAACCGTACTGGCGGCTGGCGTTGGATTCCGCGATGTCTCACCGCACGCAATTTCCCGAGGACATTGCGCGGCTGTCACAACTGAGCGATGCGGAACTGGAAAAAATGATGAGCGACCCAAAGACAGCGTGGTGGTCGGAACCTTCGACGCTGATTTTTGGCAAATCGGTGGTGGGTGGCAAAGCGACGGACGATGTTTTCGCGCACTTAAGCAACGGCTTGCAAAAGGAAGCGTTGTTTCATGGCGGCAGTCTGATTGGGCAAGCAGTCGAAGCACCGCTCCCGCGTGTTGAATTGGGCGGACCCTGGAAGTTCTATGCAGAATTTGATCCCGCACATGGATTGGCGGGCTTGCCAGTTGCGAAGGTTCCGGAGATTGGAGTGAAGGCGGGGACTACGCTGGTGGTCCCGATTGTTGTGCTGCACGATGCTGCGAAAACTATGTTGGTGAATTTCAAAGTAAATCTCCCCGAGGGCTGGCACCTCAGTCATAACGAGGGTCAGTTTCTTCTGCCGGCGGAGGCGTCAACATCGTTCCCGCTGCAGATTGAGACACCGGTTTTGTCTGCGGAACAGCCGAAAACAGCGGAACCGCAAGAGATCACGGTGCAGGCTGAGGCCGATGACAAACCGGCGGGCGAAGTGAAACTACGGGTGCTCTTGAGGGCCAGCGGGTTGCCGCAATAATCGCAATAAATTCGGACTAGCTTACTTTTTAGGGCGGGCTGCTTCCAACTGCTCCCAGACGGCATCGGGAAGCAATGCAAGGTCGTTGAATTCGCCGGCGCCGCGGAGCCATTGCCCGCCATCGATCACGACACATTCCCCGTTGATGTACTCCGACATGTCGCTGAGGAGAAATGCCGCGAGATTCGTGAGTTCTTCATGCTTGCCGAAGCGCTTCATCGGGTGCTTGTTGATGGCGTGTTCCTCGAACTGCTTGGAAGGCATAAGACGCGACCACGCGCCCTCGGTGGGGAACGGCCCGGGGGCGATGGCATTCAGACGAATGTGATATTTCGCCCATTCGACGGCGAGAGAAGTGGTCATCGCCAACACTCCGGCTTTTGCGCAAGCGGAAGGTACAACGTAGCCTGAGCCGGAATTGGCGGCGGCATACGTGGTGGTGATGTTCAGAACATTGCCGCCCAATTTTTTGGCAATACGGCGCTTGGCGAAAGCTTGCGTGCAGTGGAACGTGCCATGCAACACGATGCCCACGACGGCGTTGAAGGCGTTGGGTGAGAGCGTTTCGGTGCGCGCCATGAAATTGCCCGCTGCGTTGTTGACCAGCGAATCGATTTCTCCGAACTGCTGTTCGGCAGCGGAGAAAGCGGAGTCGACGGAGGCGTAATCGCGGACGTCGCAGGTGGCATGGGCTGCGGCACCACCTAAGCGGTGAATTTCTGCGCAAGTTTCTTTCAGGGGATCTTCGCGGCGGCCGACCAGGAAAAGGCGCGCTCCCAATTTTGAAAACTCGATGGCCATAGAACGGCCGAGCCCGCTACCGCCTCCGGTGATGAAAATCGCGCGGCCTTTCAAAAGATCGGATTGGAACATCGAGCCTCCTTTTTACTTGGGAAGCCAGCATAGTAACAGGGGAAACGAATCGCAATCCGGGCGGACAAATTCGGCGTTACGAGAGGGCGGCGGGGTAAAGACAAGGGCGAGACGGGGACCTGGACCCATCTCGCCCTGACGCGGAAGCGGCAAGCCGCTATCCGCAAAACGCTATGGCGCAAGCGCGCTACTTGCCGCGCGCCTTGCTAGCAGGACGGAATCGCCGCACCATGCTATTGGCTCAGGCACTGCTACTGCGAGCCATTCCAATCCAAGCTTCTCTGCATTCCCTGCCGTTCCGCAGTGGCTTCGGGCAAGATGCCGAAACCGGGCCGCGTTTCAGGGAAGTGCAGCGAGAAGCGTCTCCACAGCGTGAATCAAATCCTTCCAAGCCAATTCCACGGCTTCCTGGATGCGCGCGATCTCGCGGTCGTCCGCATCCTCCAGTTCCTGGATCCGGTGTTTAAACTCGGCAAAGCGAGTCCGGACGTACTCAAGTTCCCAGTAATGCTCGAGCTTTACGCTCACCTTCTGCCGGGCAAATCGATTCTTCAAAATCGCAACGCGGGCGGACAAGTCCTCGACTTCGCCGACGGCACGCTCCAGATACGCTTCTTTCAATTGCATATGCCTCGCCCTTTCGTGAAGACAAACGGAACCAGTACGTGTCGGGCGGACTGGCTAATGCGGGTAGAAAAGCAGGTGGCGCGCCAAACGGAACGGTTGGTAAGTGGAGGAAAACAGATTAGATAGTCATTTTGCGGGAAGAAGGCTCGAAGAAGGCATGGGTGGGAAGACTCAGAATGGCTTGGGAATTCTGATGAAAATCACGCAGTTCCCGCTGTGAGTCCGAAACGGGGTCAGTTGGCAGGCCTGAGGGTGGCGGGGATAGGCCGACCGGTGGCTTTCGCGTATTCGGTCTCGTAGACCTCATTTCCCGGGAATTCCTCGGTGAGCTCCTTGAGGTTTTTTTGCGCCAATTCATCCTGCTTTTCGCGGCGAGCGGACAATGCCAGCAGAATTTGGGCAAAAGGCTTGAGGTAATGGCCGTTATCGGCGGTTTTCTGCACTTGGGACATTCCGAGCTGCCGGTCACCGTGGATTCCGCCAAACCAGAGAACGAAGCGGGCGGAGGAGGAAAGCGAGCCGATGACATAGTAAGCGACGCCAGGGGCGACATAGGCGTCATAGGCTTCCGGATGATCGTGAAGCAGCATCTCGGCGTTGGCGTTGGCTTCCTTGAGGTGCTTCAACGCGTCGTAGTGCTTCTTCAGGAGCATGCTGTCGGCGTCGGATTGCATTCCGGCGCAAAGGGTCAGAGCGAAAAGGCCCTCAGGATCGCGCGGATGACTTTTCAGGAGCTGCGTGGACAGAACGCGAGCGCGGCCGCAAGCCTCCTGAAAATTCTTGATACGCTCGGGGTCAGGAGTGCCAGTGATACCGCCGAGGAAGCGTTTGTCATCGAGGAAATAATCACTGGTCAAAATGTGTTGGAGAAAAAACTCCTGGAACAGGTAACTGGCGGCCATAGAGACCTGGCCGAAAGGTTCGGTGGGATTTTCCGACGCCCATTTCTGGAAGACCTCGCGAGCCTCGGGGAATTTCTGCTGGTAAAGGAGACGATAACCACTTTCGAGTTCGGGAACGGAGGTAAAGGCTGGTCCCAGCGGTTGAGGGGATTGAGCAGCAATCCACGGGGCGCAGAACAAAAGGCCCATCAGAGACGGCAGTAGCTTGAGAACAAGAAAACGCATCGTCCACCTGCCTCAAAAGAGTCCGGGAAGGAATCGCGGCTTCCCGTACATGGCCTCCCGGTAGTGAGCGTCCGAAAACAGGACGCGCTCTTCGGTATTAATGCGTCGAGAGAGTACCAGAATATGGGCGGCGGACCCAACAGCAGCGGTGATCCACGCGGAATGAATCAACGGGAGCACCAGCATTTCAACGAAAACAGCGGCGTAATTCGGATGCCGGACATAGCGAAAAGGACCGGAAGTGATGACGCCCATGCTGGTGGAGTTCATCACTTCGACGTTCCAATGCTCGCCGAGGGTTCGAATCACCCACCAGCGGACGATATTGGCGGCGAGGAAAATGCCAAAACAGATCGCGGCCAAGACCGGATAAAAAGGGCGATGCAGGAAGACGACTTCCAGCGCAGCTCCCAGCAGGACGCCGGTATGGAGCGCGACCATAGGACCAAATACGGGATCCATGACCCGGGAAGCGCCATGGGAGATCATCTCGCGCTGGTGGCGGCGGGAAATCTGGAGTTCGTAGATTCGTAGGAGCGCTACGACAAGAAGGAGACCGAGATAGGCTTTGACGCTTAATTCCATTGAAGCAACAAAAACTCCGCGCTGAAGCCGGGGCCAAAGGCGGCCGCGACGGCGTGTTCGCCGGCTTTGAGAGGGCGCTTTTCGAGCCATTCCTGGAGAATAAAGAGAATGGTGGCGCTGGAGAGGTTGCCGACATTCGCGAGGATATCCCAAGAAGGCTGGGTATCGCATTTGCAGAGCCCTAGCTTCTCTTCAATGTTGCCAAGCAGGCGTGCGCCGCCGGGATGAAGGATCCAACCTTTAATGTCGTTGCGAGTTTTTCCGCTGCGCTCCAGGAATCCATTTACGAGTTCCTTGATCTCCGCGCCGATCATTTCGGGAACATCTTTGGCGAGCAAAATATGAAAGCCGGAATCGCGCAGGTCGAAGCCCATGGCTCCCAGGGAATCGTTGAAAGTATAAGTCTCCGTAACCAGGACGCGCGGTCCGGGTTTTTCCTGGCCGGTTACCACGACAGCCGCGGCGCCATCGCCGAAGAGGATGGAGGAGATCAAGTTGGCCTGAGAAATATCTTTTCTCTGAAAGGTGAGCGAAGGCAATTCGACGGCGATAATCAGCACATTCGCGCCGGGATTAGACTTGATGTAATCCGCGGCGCGGGAGATGGCCATGGCTCCGGCGGCGCAGCCGAGTTCGGTAAAAGGCATGCGGCGGATATTGGGGCGGAACCCCATCAACTTGATGAGGTGAGCATCCAGTGAGGGGATCATAAAACCCGTACACGAAACGGTAATAATAAGGTCGATGTCTTCAGGGCGCAGACCGGCTTTTTCCAGACACTTTTCGGCGGCCTCGCGGCCGAGCTTGACGGCATGCTCGATATATTCGTTGTTGGTCTTGGCTAGCGCTCTGGGTTCAATCGTGTAGTCGATGGGGAAAATCGCGTGGCGCTGGTGAACCTGGGCATTATCCACAATGGCCATCATGGCCTCGACGCGGCGGTCGGGAATATCAAAAACCTTGCCCATGTAATATTTCACGTCATCGCGCGTGATAAGGTGTGGCGGTAAAGCCGTGGCGGACGCGGAAATGGTGGCAACTGTAGAGTGCCCATCCGATGAGACCTGGTTCGACAAGTTCACGTTGACCGACCCCCACCCGGCACGTAGCGTTCAAGCATGGCTCGGCAACCGGAATGAATTGTAACCGTGTAAGGCAAAATCATTTAGTTAGTGGCTTACTGTACATCAAATCCAGCTGCAGGGGAAATGCCAGGAGCACCGTGCGGCCTTAGATGTAATCATACGCCAAAGTGGGAGCGACTGCTGATGAAGGGCACTTATCGGGTGTTTCTGGGGATCTGGGTGCTGGCGTGTTTGGGGAGCGCACGCGGAATTACGGCGCAAGAAAAGGTTCCGCCCGTTCTAGTGATGATTTCTGTGGACGGGTTGCGGCCCGATTACATAACGGCTGCCGACGCGCACGGGGCGAAAGTGCCGAACCTGCGGCAATTCATGAAGGAAGGAGCGTACGCCGAGGGAGTGATTGGGGTGGTGCCTACGGTGACGTATCCCAGTCATACGACACTGGTTACGGGCGTGTGGCCCGCGAAGCATGGAATCTGGGCGAATACTACATTTGATCCGCTGCAGAGAAATTATCAAGGGTGGTATTGGTATGCGGAAGATATCCGAGTACCGACTCTTTGGGATGCGGCGGCGAAAGCGGGTCGGACTACGGCCAGCATCCAGTGGCCGGTGACCGTGGGAGCGAATATCACCTGGGATATTCCAGAGTTCTGGCGTGCCGGGACGCCGGAGGACGCGAAGCTGCTTCACGCACTGACGACGCGAGGGCTTCTGGAGGAAGCGGGGGCGGAGATCGGACCCTATCGTGGCGGCATCGACGCGACGCCGGACGCCGATGAGGTTCGCGGGAAGTATGCCGCGTGGATACTGGAGAAAAAGCACCCGGGGCTTCTGACTGTGCACTTGATCGCGCTGGATCACATCGAACATGAGACCGGACCGTTCAGCGCTGAGTCTGTCGCGGTATTGGAGAGAATCGACGCGGACATCGGGAGGATTCGTGAGGCAGCGGAACGGGTCGCGCCGGGTCACGCGATTGTTGCGGTGGTGTCTGACCACGGGTTTGCGAAGTACGTCGAGCAACTGAATCTGTTTGTGGCGTTTCATGAGGCGAATCTGTTCACGACGAACGAAAAAGGAAATATTACGGATTGGGTGGCGATGCCTTGGGAAACCGGAGGTTCGGCGGCCATCGTGTTGAAGAATCCACAGGATCCGGCGGTGGTGGAACGAGTGAGGGATTTGCTGACGAAACTGGCGGCGGACCCGGCGAACGGAATCGATCGCGTGTTGGACGCCGAGGAACTGCATAAACGCGGCGGCTATCCGAACGCGTCGTTCTTCGTGAGTTTGAAAACGGGATGGCGAACCGGCGCATCGTTGACCGGACCCATTGCGGCGAAGGTTAAACCGGGCGGGACGCACGGTGAGTTGCCGGATGTACCGGACTTGCGCGCGTCGTTTTTTGTTGTAGGGCCGGGAGTGCCTGCAGGAAAGGACCTGGGCTTGATCGATATGCGGGATGTGGCGCCTACGTTGGCCAAAGAGGCGGGGTTAGAGTTGCCGTCGGCGGACGGAAAGGCGTTGCTGCCTTAGCGCTGGTGATGAACACAGCGTCGTCATGCCGAAAAGACGCCCGCCTCGGAAGGCGGCCGCTACATAAAAGCATTTCGAATCAAACCGTGAGGGATTAGCCGGCAGCTTCCTGGCTGGCGCGGATTTCCTGCCACCGGCGCGGGCGCTTGTTGTACTGCAAGACTTTCTTGCGCAGGCGAATGGATTTGGGCGTGATTTCGACGAGTTCATCGTCGGCGATAAATTCGATGGCTTGTTCAAGGCTGAGGACTCGGTGGGGGATCAGGCGAATGGCCTCATCAGCGGAAGAAGAGCGCATGTTGGTGAGTTTCTTTTCCTTGGTGACATTCACTTCCATATCCTGCTCGCGGGAATTTTCGCCGACAACCATGCCTTCGTAGACTTCGATGGTAGGGCCGATGAAAAGTTCGCCGCGTTCCTGCAAACCCCAAAGGGCATACGCGGTGGAAACACCGGGACGATCGGCGACCAGCGCGCCGGTGGGACGCAGCGCCATGTCTCCGCCATATTCCATCCAGCCATCAAAAATCGAGTGAATCAGGGCAGTTCCGCGCGTGTCGGTGAGCAACTGACTGCGCAAACCAATCAAGCCACGCGAGGGAATTTTGAAATCGAGGCGGACGCGGCCGGAGCCGTGATTGCTCATTTTGAGCATTTCGCCGCGGCGGCTGCCGATGGTCTCCATGATGATGCCGATGAAATTTTCGGGGATGTCGATGACCAGGCGCTCGACGGGCTCGAGTTTCTTGCCATTTTCGTTGCGCACAACGATTTCCGGTTTGCCGACCATGAGTTCGAAACCCTCGCGGCGCATGGTTTCGATCAGAATGGCAAGCTGCAATTCGCCACGGCCGAGAACACGGAAGGATTCGGGAGTGTCCGTATCTTCCACGCGAATGGAAACGTTGGTGAGGAGTTCCTTCGCGAGACGATCGCGGAGATCGCGCGAAGTGAGATAAGTGCCTTCACGGCCGCAGAGCGGACCGGAGTTAACCGAGAAGATCATGGCGAGCGTGGGCTCGTCAATGGTTAGCGGTTCGAGCGGCTCAGGATTCTCGAGAGAGGTAATGCTTTCGCCGATCTGAATGCCTTCGACGCCGGCGATGGCCACAATGTCACCGGCAACCACGCTGTCGGCTTCGTCGCGCTCGAGGCCTCGGAAGGTGTACAGCTTGGTGATCTTGGTGGGGATCATCTTACCGTCGAGCTTGCTGATGCCGACTTCTTCGCCGCGATTCAGCGTGCCATTGAAGACGCGACAGATGGCGAGGCGGCCAAGGAAGTCCGAATAATCGAGATTGGTGACCTGAAGCTGAAGTACGCCTGCAGGATCGCCGGAGGGACCCGGGATTTTGTTGACGATGGCTTCGAAGAGGGGGAGCAGATCCTTGGAATCGTCGCCGACCTTGCGATGGGCCACGCCCGCGCGAGCGTTGGTGTAGACGATTGGGAAATCGAGTTGATCTTCCGTGGCATCGAGATCGATGAAGAGGTCGTAGATTTCGTTGAGCACTTCTTCAGCGCGCGCGTCTGGGCGGTCAATTTTGTTCAGAACGACAACGGGAGGAAGCTTGGCGGCAAGCGCCTTCTGGAGGACGTAGCGCGTTTGTGGGAGCGGACCTTCGCTGGCGTCGACGAGGAGTACCACGCCATCAACCATGCGCAGGGCGCGCTCGACTTCACCGCCGAAATCGCTGTGGCCAGGGGTGTCGACAATGTTGATCTTGGTATTGTGGAAAAACAGGGCGGTATTTTTGGCGAGAATGGTGATACCGCGTTCGCGCTCAAGGTCGTTGGAGTCCATTACGCGCTCGACGAGCGCCTGATTGGCGCGGAAAATGCCGCTCTGGCGGAGCATAGTGTCCACCAGGGTGGTTTTGCCATGATCGACGTGAGCGATGATGGCGATATTGCGAATGTCGTGGCTCATGTTGGTAAAAGCGTCTTAAGACAAAAATAGCTGCTGAAACAACCAGCAGCCCGGACGAATCCCTTTCTTCATCGGTTTCAGGTGCGGTGTATGAACTCTTATTTTACCAGAGGCAAGCGTGGCAGGCCACCGGAGGTTTTGGGGCTGGAGCCAGGAAAGAGGTGCGGTATGGTATGCTCACGGCGATTTTTTGAGGGCGTCTGAGAATTGAGTGGGGGCAAAGTGAAGGAGCCAATCAGAATGGTGCGAAAGGCGACGTGGGTTCTGGTCTGCGTATTGGTGCTGGCGGCTGGCAGCTATGCGCAGGATCAGAAGCCGGTTCGACCGGATCTGCCGAAACTGTTCGAAAAGAAGGAAGTCATGATCCCGATGCGGGATGGCGTGAAGCTGCACACGGAGATTTATACGCCGCGTGACGCGCAGGAACCGCTTCCGATGCTGCTGGAGCGCTCGCCCTATGGCATTTCGGGAGGGCCCGAGGGCTACAGCGGTCATTTGTTCTCGGCGCAGGATTTGTATGCCGACGGGTACATTTTCGTGTACCAGGACATTCGCGGGCGTTATGGCTCCGAGGGAAATTTCGCCATGAATCGCCCGTTGCACGACCCGAAGGACGCCAAAGGAGTGGATGAGAGCACGGACACGTACGACACGATCGATTGGCTGGTGAAGAATGTCGCCAGGAATAACGGGCGTGTGGGCGTGCGAGGGATTTCTTACGGCGGATTTCTGAGCGTGATGGCTATGGTGAATCCGCACCCGGCGTTGAAGGCGGTTTCCGAACAGGCGTGCATGGGCGATGCGTGGATGGGAGACGATTTCTTTCACAATGGCGCGTTCCGGTTGAGTTACGGATTCGAGTATTCCGCGCTGATGGAAACTTCGAACGAGAATTACAGTTTTCAGTTCAACGAGTTCGATTTGTATGACTGGTTTCTGCGCCTGGGCGTGCTTTCGAATGCGAACAAACTCTATTTTCACGACAAAATTCCGACGTGGAATAATTTCGTAAATCACCCGAGCTACGACAATTTTTGGCAGGTCCACGCCTTGGAAAACGCGATGAAACAGCCGACGGTACCGAATCTGAATGTGGCCGGCTGGTGGGACCAAGAAGATTTTTATGGGCCGATGCGCACCTACGAAAATCTTGAGCAATCCGATCCCAAGCAGCTGAATTATGTGGTGGTCGGGCCCTGGAATCACGGCGGTTGGGCGCACGGCCCGGGAGATTCGCTGGGCGAGATTCCGTTTGGGTCGAATACCGGGCAGTACTTCCGGCAAAAAGTGGAAGCCCGTGGTTTGCGTACTGGTTGCACGACAAAGGAACGCTGCCGCTGAAAGAAGCGCTGTTGTTTCAGACGGGCAGCGACGCGTGGACGCGATTCGATTCCTGGCCGCCGAAAGAAGCGCAGAAAGAGAATTTGTATTTCGGGGAGAACGGGAAACTGTCCTTTGATCCTCCAACAGCGAAGAGCGCCGAGGCGTTTGACTCGTATGTGAGCGATCCCGCGCATCCAGTGCCGTATCGTCATCGGCCGGTGGACATGACTTATCCGAATGATCATCCGGGATCTTGGTACACGTGGCTGGTGCAGGATCAACGATTCGTAGACAACCGGCCGGACGTGTTGACCTGGCAAACCGATGAATTGCAAGACGACGTGACGGTGGCGGGACAAGTGACGGCGAAGCTTTTTGCTTCGACGACGGGAACGGATAGCGATTGGGTAGTGAAACTGATCGATGTGTATCCACAGAAGGTGGAGTCTGATTGGAAGCTATCTGGTTACGAATTGATGATCGCGGACGAAATTTTTCGTGGCCGTTACCGGAAATCATACGAGAATCCGGAACCTCTGGTGGCCGGGGAAATAACACCGTTCACGTTTAGCCTGCACACTGCCGATCACGTGTTTAAGAAGGGCCACCGGATTATGGTGCAAGTGCAGAGCACGTGGTTCCCGCTTTATGACCGCAACCCACAGAAATTTGTGCCGAATATTTTCGACGCGAAGGAAGCGGACTACCAGAAAGCGACGCAACGGATTTTCCGGTCAGCCGATTACCCATCCAGCGTGGAAGTGTCGGTGGTACCGGAGACGGACGGGCACTGAGTGCGTGCAGAAGACGCGTCGTTACCATGATTGGCTGATAACGCACGGCACGAGCAATCTTGATATTTCCGTTATAGAACCGTAATACGGCCTTTCTACGCTGCGGACGAAGGAGGGCTATGTCCTTCCATCCGCGGGTGGCCTTGCTCTGCGAGACGTACCACGAGATCAACGGCGTGGCGCTGACGGCGCGGCAGTTGGTTGCGTATGCAAAACGACAGAACGCCCCGTTGTTGGCGATTCATGGTGGGACGCTGCCGGGAACTTCTGAGGAAGGGAGTGTCCGGCGAGTTGAACTGACGCGCTCATGGCTGAGCGCGAAGATTGAAAGCGACCTGAGGTTTGACTTTGCCTTCTGCCGCTACCGCCGGCGGATCCAGGACGAATTAGAGAGGTTTCGGCCGGATGTGATTCATATCACCAGTCCGGGAGAGTTGGGGGAACTCGGCGTATATCTGTCGCGTAAGTTGAAAATTCCGCTGGTGGCTTCGTGGCATACGAACTTTCATCAATTTGCAGCGAGGCGTTTGCAGAGGCTGATTGGTTTTATGCCCGGCAAGATTGCGCGGCCCACCGTGGCGTGGTCACAGGAGCGGGGCTTGCGAATCCTGCTATGGTTCTACAGATTCGCGAAAGTCACGCTGGCGCCCACGCTGCCGCAAGTGGATTGGCTTGAGAAAGAACTGGGGACACGTTCATTTTTGATGCCGCGCGGAGTCGACTCCGAGCAATTCCATCCAAAACATCGCACCGTCAACAACGGAACTCTTCGTTTGGGCTTTGTGGGCCGAGTGACACCGGAAAAAGGTGTGCGACTGCTGCGCAAGATCGAGCAGGGATTGCTACAAGCCGGCATCCGCGATTTCCGAATCATGGTTGTGGGAGATGGGAGCGAGATGGCGTGGCTGAAGCGCCGGTTGAAGCAAGGAGAGTTTGCCGGCGTATTGCGGGGAGAAGACTTGGCCCGTGCCTACGCCAACATGGACTTGTTTGTTTTTCCCTCGCGCACGGACACCTATGGAAACGTGGTGCAGGAAGCTGCGGCTTCGGGTGTGCCGGCCGTGGTGACGAATGAAGGCGGACCGCGGCATCTGGTGATGCACGGCGCGACCGGCTACGTGACGGGGAACGATGCGGAGTTTGTCGCGACGGTGGTCGAACTGGCGCGTGATCGTGAACGGTTAAAGCAACTGGGAGCGGCGGCGCGAGAAAAAATGGCAGGCATTTCCTGGGATGCGGCGTTTGAGAAGACCTATGCGGCGTACCGTCATTGTTTACCGCAGACGGTGGAGGCGCGAATAGAGTCGAACGGTATGGCGCGGGCGCGGGCGAATCGGCAGTAGGACGGCGGGAGGGAGGTAGGAGCGAACGAAAAAGCAGATCCCTCGCTGCGCTCGGGATGACAAATTTGTTAGTGGTGCCTATGAATGACAATTTTGGTGGTGCGTGCTCTGAGCGATTCTTGTTGTTGCCGCTCAGGAGTGACGAATGGCGTTATTGCTTCGACGGGCTGGCTTCGTCGGAACTAAAAAAGGTCCACGGGCCGGCCGGCATATCGCGAAGATAGTTTTGTTGCCATGCGAATTCCGGGTGAGCATCAAGAAACGGCTTGGCGTGGAAATCTTCGCCACACGGGTGACCCATGCGGGCTACGAATTGCATTTCCTTCGCCATGGTCGAGTCGGTCGCTTTACCCTGCACGGCGCCGCCGGGATAGTAAGGACCCCAGCCCCAGATGCCGATACCGCGTGCGTTGGCGTCAACGTGACCGCACAGGGTACGTTCGTTCGCTTCGGTTTTCTTGTCGAAGGTATCGAAATGGTCGCCGAGCATTTGCTGCGCGAGCGCTACATCGATCTTGCCTTTATTTTCGTTGAGCAGTTGTTCCCAGCGGATGCGCCGGGCGTTCGGCGAGCTTTGCATGTCATTAGAATCGAACTTCGGAGTATCCAGTTTGAGAACCTTGGGATCGCGCGCCCAGTTTGAGCCCGAGAGCACGCCGTCTTTAGTCCGCCACAATTTATAAGCCTTCAGCCCGAGCTCCAGTTGCGCGATCTCTCCGGTCTTGCGGTCACCGAGCAACCAATCGTTGGCGTAACCACCGTTGTTGCCGTCGAGCATGATGCGGGTGTACTCATCGATGGAGCCGGCATACTGCAGCGCTTTGCGCGCGCGCATGAATTCGGGCTTGCCGTTGGGATCCCAGCCTTCGAACTGGCTGATAGTGGTTTCCGTGACCATCAATCCGTCGTTGTTGATGCCGAAATCGTCGTCGCTGGCGATCACGCCGGGGAAACCGTCCATCAGGATGCGGTAGCCGTGTGCGGGTTGAATATCGAAGATGATGCGCCAACGTTCGCCGGTCATATAGCTGGTCCAATTATTGTGAGCGATAACGATCTGGCCGTTTTTGGTAAAACTGCCGGTGGCCACGAAGGCGCTGCAATTTCCGGGACTCTTCAAGACCGGAGCGTTGGGCCTTTTCTCCTGCTTATCAAGCCAAGGCACGTAATAATCCGGAACTTCTTCGAAGGAGTTGAGTGCGACGATGTCGTAAACGTCTAACGCAGAACCCGTGCGGGCATTCAGACCTTCCGCGATGCCCTGAAGTTCCTGCTGGTACTCGAGATCGAGCTTGGGCCAGAGTTTTTCGCGAGCCACTTCGCGGAAGAAGGGCCAGTCGCGCTGAGTGGAGTGCGTCATGAGGGTGGAAACAGCGGGGAATGCATCTTCAATTTCCGGCGCGAGCAGATAGCCGTGCTGAAAACCAACAGAGGTGGGATCGCCTTCGAGGTGGACGTAGACCCAGCCGCCACGTTCGAAACGGTAGGCGCCTTTCAGCCGCGGATCAGAAGATGAAGATCGCTCGCGTGCCGCCGCGATGGTGGCGTTCATTTCTGTTTTGGCGTCATCGGCGTCGCTATAGGAACGCCGGCCGGCCCATAGAAGACCTGCGCCCAGAATCACGATGGAGAGAGCGACTACCTTGCGGCCCACGTCGGACATAGTCAAGCGCTCCTTTTGTAGATCGAATGAAGTTGCAGCGAGTCTATCGAGAATTGCGAGTGGCGACAACCGCCGGCGAACGCATCGCCGGAATATGCGGAACCGCGGGGTAGTCTGGTACATTCACAGAATGCTGACGGCGATCACGCGACAAGTAAGTTCCGCACTGGCGAGTTGCGAACTGAGCTTTATCGAGCGCAAGCCCATCGACATGGAGAAGGCGCGTGCGCAACACCATGCTTACGAAGAACTGCTGGCGAAGCTGGGCGCAAAGGTCATTTCTCTGCCGGAAGAGCCGGAATTGCCGGACTCGATGTTCGTGGAAGATCCGGCCATTGTGCTGGACGAAGTGGCGGTGATTTGCCCGTTGGGAACCGAATCGCGAAGGAAAGAAGCGGCGACGGTTGCCGCGGCACTGGAGAAATTCCGCCGGCTGGCGTACGTGAAATTGCCGGGAACTCTGGAAGGTGGCGATGTTCTGCGCGTGGGAAAGAAAGTCTTTGTGGGAGATACGGCGCGGTCGAACCCCGAGGGTATTCGACAGCTAGCGGTGATCCTGGAGCATTATGGATACGAAGTAACGGCGATTTCGGTAACCGGATGCTTGCATTTGAAATCGGCGGTGACGAGTTTGGGCAGGAACACGCTGTTGGCGAACCGCGAATGGTTCGGATGGAAGCGAATGGAAGGCTTCGAATGGGTGGATGTGGACCCGAGTGAAGCGCATGCCGGGAACGCGCTGGCGATTGGGGAATCGGTGGTTTTTCCGGCGTCGTTTCCGAAGACCGTGGCAAAGATCGAGGCTGGTGGGTTCCGGGTGCTGCCGTTGGACATTAGTGAACTGCAGAAGGCGGAATCCGGATTAACCTGCTCCAGCCTGCTGTTTGAAGCATAGTCGACAGATTTTCGCCCGAGCTTCGCCATAAAAAACACGACAATTTTCTGGAAATTTACATTGGAAATCGGAATCGGCATGTTATCCTTTTTGCATGTTGGCTAACGCCACGATGCGAATGTCCTCTCTATCGACGGGCACCTCCACGTCGACTACGACCACTATTATTAAGAAGTCCACTAGCATCGCTTCAGGCGCAGGGAGGAACAGCTAGCCAGCTAGAAAAAGTTCCCAAACCCACCGCCAGAAGCGAACCTGGTGGTGGGTTTCTTAGTTTCAACCCCCTCCAGAGACGCTCCGGCGGCATAAAACAAGGAGCGGTACCCATGAACCCGGAACAGCAGGAAGCGAGCCTGAACGCGGAGGGTGACTTACGTCCCTACGAATGTCGGGCCGGTTTGGAGAGTGTGCTTGCTCTCCGCGCCGAATATCCGTTACAAGAGAACGTCGTGGCCTTTAAGTTTGGAGGCAGTTCGCTATTGGGAGCGGAACGGCTGCTCCACGCGGCGCGGTTGGTGCGCGAGGAGTCTGAGACGCGACCGGTGACCGTGGTGGTTTCCGCAATGAAGGGCGTGACGGACCGGCTGTTGAAGTTGGGAAGATGGCTTGGCGAAGGGCGGAATTTGCAGGCGCGACAAGAGGCTGAAGCGGTCGCGCTGCTGCATCGGACCACGCTGGAAGACCTGGCTCTTGAACCAGCGGAGCACGAGCGAATCCGGGAAGAGTTGACACTGCTAACGGACGACTTGCTTCATGAAACGCCTTTGCGCGGGCGCGTGGCGACGAGCGGGGCGTTGTTGGACCGGCTGGCTTCCTTTGGGGAACGTTTTGCTGCGCGGTTGTTCGCCGCGGCGCTCAGCAAGATTGGCGTGAGCGCGGTGCCGGTGGCCTCGTCGGATTTTGTGCTGACCTGCGACAATTTCCGCGATGCGAAGCCCCAACTGGAGAGCACACGCAGACGCGGGCGACAAGTCTTGTTGCCGTTGCTGGAGGCGGGGATCGTGCCGGTGGTGACGGGCTTCATCGGGGCAACACAGGACGGGCGCATTACCACTTTGGGGCGCAATAGCTCGGATTTTTCCGGCGCGCTGATCGCACATGTGGTGGATGCCGAAGAGTTAGTGATCTGGACCGATGTGGACGGGATTTACACCGCGAATCCCCACGAGTCCGCGGAGGCGAAGTTGTTGCACGAATTGAGTTACGACGAGGCGCACGCATTGGCGGCCAGCGGGGCGAAAGTGCTGCATCCAAGGGTTCTGCCGCTGGCGGCGCAGACAGAAATGACCGTATGGGTGAGAAATACATTTAAGCCACATGCCCGCGGGACACGCATTGGCTCTCAACAGGACGGAGGATTGGCATGAGCGCGCGAGCAAATACAAAGAAATGGCGTGCGGGGGTATTGGGTGCGACCGGAATGGTGGGGCAACGGATCGTCAAGCTCTTGGCGGACCATCCTTGGTTCGAATTGACAGCGGTGGCGGCGTCGGAGCGGTCCAGCGGGAAGACGTATGCGGAAGCGGCGCGGTGGCATTTGGAAGGGCCGGTGCCGGAACGCGCACGCGGATTAGTGGTGAAGGATCTGGACCCGAGTCTAGATTGCGATTTTGTATTTTCGGCGCTGGATTCTTCGGTGGCTGGAGAAGCGGAAGAGCAATTTGCGCGGGCGGGTTATCCGGTGGTGAGCAACTCGAAGAATCACCGCATGGATAAGGACGTGCCGCTGTTGATTCCGGAAGTGAACGCGGCGCACGTGGATTGCATTCCGGTGCAGCAAAAGAACCGCGGATACGATTCCGGGTTCATCGTGACGAATCCGAACTGCTCGACGGCGGGCTTGGTGCTGGTGCTGAAACCGCTGGCCGATGCGTTTGGACTGGAGAAGCTGTTTGTGGTGACACTGCAGGCGGTATCTGGCGCAGGCTATCCCGGAGTGCCGTCTCTGGATGCGCTGGCCAACGTGGTGCCATTTATCAGCGGGGAAGAAGAGAAGATGGAAGCCGAGCCGCAAAAACTCCTGGGCAAATGGGATGGAAACCGGTTCATCGATGCGGGTCTGGGAATCAGCGCGCACTGCAACCGGGTGCCGGTCGTGGACGGTCACCTGGAATGCGTGTCAGTGCGATTGAAGAAGACAGCGACGATCGCAGAGGTGCAGGAAGCGCTGCGGGATTTCGAGGTTTCGGAAGAATTGGCGCAATTGCCGACGGCTTTGAAGCATCCGGTCGTCGTACACGATGGGGACGACCGTCCGCA
The DNA here is from genome assembly GCA_963759275.1 of Candidatus Acidiferrales bacterium. GTDB lineage: Bacteria > Acidobacteriota > Terriglobia > Acidiferrales > UBA7541 > Acidiferrum. Next base: position 211,553 of record CAVWYZ010000016.1, read on the forward strand.
GCCGCGAAAAGATGTGAATACGGGGCGCGGGATGGCCGCGGTGGTCGGTCGCGTGCGGGAATGTCCGCTGCTGGACGTAAAACTCACGCTGCTCTCGCATAATTTGTTACGCGGAGCGGCGGGCGCGGCACTGCTCAACGCCGAACTGCTGGCGGCGCGAGGATTTTTGAAATCGCGACAAGGGGCGTCGATTCCGGCAGCGGAAGAGGTTTCGCGCTAGCGGTAGCTCCGAAAGACCCGGGGCTCTTTTGCGAATGGCCTTTTCTCTCAGAAATGCCAGGGAACGAAGCAGTAGCGGACTAAGTGGAAAAAGATAGGTGCGGCGAAGCAGAGGGAATCGATGCGATCGAGGATGCCGCCGTGTCCTTCGACGACCACGCCGAAATCCTTAATGCCGATGTCGCGTTTGATCGCGTTCATGGTGATTCCACCGCTAAAACCGAGAACGCAAATCATGAAGGATATCCCCGCTGATTGCAGCGGAGTGAATGGCGTTGCCCACCACAGAGCGGTGCCGATCAAGGTGGCGCTGAGCGCGCCGCCTACAAAGCCTTCCCAGGTTTTGTTGGGACTGACGCGCCAAGCAATTTTCCGCTTGCCGATGAGCTTGCCCCAAACGTACTGCAGCACATCGTTCATCTGATCGACGATGACCAGATAGAAAAGCAGGCGCGCGTCGTGCCCTTGGAATCCAGGAATATTCAACGAAAGCAGAGCGGGCACGTGGCTGAGCGAATACACACACACCATGATGCCGAACTGAATCTTGGAGGCACGCTCCAAGAAATGTTCCGTATCTCCGGCGACGGCGATGCTGGGAGGAATGAAAATGCACGCCAGCACCGGAATCATGATGGCGAACAGAACGTACTGTTGCATGCCGATCAAGTAATACTGCAGCGGCATGATGACGAAGAAACTCCAGAACAGAGTGCGATGATCGGCGCGGCGCGTGGGAACCAGGGTGATGTACTCGCGCATGGCCAGGAAGGAGATGATCGCGAAAAGAACAAGGGAGCCGATGCGCCCGCTGATAACCGCTATCGCGAAAATGGCGGCCATTTTCCACCAGGCGCGAATGCGCGCATTCAGATTATCGATGGTGGTGCGGCTAGCGTCGGTTCGGTGCCGGCCCTTGAGGATCCTGCCGATCACCGTCGAGAGCAAAAGCAGGAAAAGAACTCCGCCATAAAGCCAGTCGAGCTTCGCATCGTGGAGGAATTCGAACATCACGCAACTCCGATGCGGCGCAGGCTGGCGACCGCTTCCCGAGCACGCTCGAGGAAAGTGTCTTTGTCCTCGTCGGGGCTCAGGCACATGGGCTTGCCAAACGTTAGCAGGCTGAGCATCGGCACCGGGAAGAATTCTCCTTTGGGCAAAATACGATTCAGATTTTCAAGATACGCGGGCACCAATTCCACGTCGGGCCGTCGTACGGCTAAATGGTACAGGCCAGAACGAAATGGTCCTACCTTTTCTCCCGAACCGCGAGTGCCCTCTGGAAAAAGAATTAGCGAATTTTCGGTGCCGAGTGCATCGGCCATGGCGTCCATGAGGTGGCGTCCAACGAAATGGTGCTCGTCGGTGTTAGCTGATTTGTTTGCCCCGCCACGCTCAAGAAACATCGCGTGGAAAACATTGTTTGCCAAGTAGCGTCGCAACGAGGTTGCCTCCCAATAATCCTTGGCGGCGATGGGGCGCGTTTTGGCGCGAATTTCTGATGGAAGCGCGGACCAGAGAACCACAAAATCGAGATGGCTGCTGTGATTGGCGAAATAAATTCGTTGCCGTTCGTCGGGTTCGCACCCGGCCCACTGCACCTGTACACCACTGATGAGGCGCGCGACGGCAGCGAGCAAATTGGCGATGGGATGGATGTGAGCGCTGTTCATCGCGTGCCGGAATCGTGTACTTCGGCGAGCGCGAGAGTGACCGGGCGCAGGAGACTTTGCCGACTGGATTTCAAGTCATAAACACTTGGCATGGCGTGAGGTTTATCTTACTCGGAAGCGCCAAATGAAGCATCAAGCCCGAGGCCGAGAGATTTGCCGATTACCAGCGCACCTGAAATTGGACGTTCTGACCTTCCGAGTACTTTTGCAACAAGACTGCCATGCGCTGGCAAGAAGATTCCAATCCTTCGGCGCCGCCAAAGGAAACGAGAATCGCGGCGATATCGCGGGTGGTTGGGGTGACCATAGTGCGTTCGGAGTCGCTCGTTGGGCTGCCGTGCGGGCCGTCGGAGTCGGCAAACACCGGAAGTCCTTCGAGATTCAAATCGTATTTGCCAATTCCTTTGTACGTTTCCCCCGCGCGACCTGGACGAAACACAATGTCGCCCTTTACGTGTGCCAGGTCGTAGAGGCCAATCGGCAAACGACTTTCGACCGAGATCAGATTGATGATGTCCACGACCGAATTGATTTGTGGGAAGCCTTTGCCACTGATGATTCGACGGAGCAGCGCTTCCGCCGAACCACGGTAACGCGTGGGATCTTTTCCCAGTGATTTGTAGCCGGAACGGGTGGCGAGAATTTTCGAAGATTCGAGAAGGACACGCGGCTCGGGAAGATGAAGAATCTCCGTTTCCCGCACTTTCATTTCTTCCAGCAGCGCGGGAGGCGTGTCTCGCGTGGCCACGCGACCGGTGAGAAATCCCAACGCTGTACGCGGGCATTTCGACTTCAACGAGGGATCGATGGTCACGTTCGCCATGCGTCTAAGGATACAAGAGCGAGACAGAGTTGGCACATGGCACTGCGAATTAAATTTTGGAAAAAGTTTAGGGAATTACCGCAAAACGGGCTTGGCACGGCACGCCAGGCAAACGTAGTTGGTGGCGCCGCTCACTTTCCCCCATTCGATGCGGCAAACCGCGCATAGATCCAACGATTGATAATCGCAATCCGCACAGAGTTCGTCAGTGCGAGGAGGCAGTTCCTTGGCATATTCGTGGATTGGCACAGCGGTGCCACAGCGCGAGCAGCGAACCGAAGCGAGCGCTCCGCCAATGGCCGGCACACTGGCAACTTTCTTGTCCAGGAGTTCCAAGGCACGTTTCGCAATGTGCTCGGCAGTGAGACCGAAATACTGAACCAGTTCCCAGGGATTACCGGAAACGCCGAAACGGTCTTCCACGCCTACCATGCTCCACTGTAGCGGCTGGCGGAAATTGGGCCGGTGTTGCAGGATCGCTCCGGCGATAATATTTCCGAACCCGCCGACCTGATGTTCCTCTGCGGTGATGACTACGCGAGTTTCTTCGGCGGCGCGCACAATCGTGGCGATGTCCAGCGGCTTGACGGTGTGGACGTTGAGGATGCGCGTTTCGACGCCGTATTCCTCTTTGATGATCCACGCTGCGCGCATGGCTTCCGGCACCATGGGGCCACAGGCGATGATGGCGATCTGTTCCCGTTCATCGCGATAGCGAGGGCCGAGAATGGTGTCGAACGCGTCAAGGAACCGGGGCTGGGGGCCACGATAACGAATCACGTTGGAGGTGCCGAATTCGTACGGTGTATCTGTGGTGGTCACCACCGGCGTAGCTTCGCGGGCAAAGCGCAAATAACATGGACCGAGCAAGGAAAGCAGCGCGTGCGTCGTGGCTTTTTCCGTTTCTATGGCATCGCACGGTGCGACAACATTCATATTCGGAAGAATATTTGTGAGGGCGATTTCTTCCAGGGCCTGGTGGGTTGCGCCGTCTGGCCCGACGGAAATTCCGCCGTGGGCGCCGGCGATTTTCACGTTGAGGTTGGAATAGCAGATGGTCGTGCGGATTTGATCCCAGGCGCGACCGGAAGCGAACACGCCGTACGTGCCAGTCACTGGAATAAATCCCTCGCGTGCCAGCCCGGCCGCAACGCTCATCATGTTCTGTTCTGCGATGCCCACGCTGAAGACGCGGTTTTTGCGCTCAGGGTGCTTGGCCTCGAAATCGGTGATGCGGATCGAACCGGAAATATCGGCATGCAGCGTAACCACGCGAGGATCTTCTCCCGCTTTTTCCAAGCCGCGGCCAAAGCCCATGCGCGTTGGGTCCATCTCGACTTTCATGGCATCGCGGGAATTCCACCAGTAATCGTTGACAAATTTCGGGATGCCGGCCTTGGCGGATTGCGTAACTTTGGCGGCGTTGCTTGCGGCGCGTTGCAGCAGCATATCGACGCGAGCACGAGGGAAATCCGGCGTGAGCAACTCCTGCAACGCTTTTTCGAACTGGTCTCTCTTGGGTGCGGTGCCGTGCCAGTTGGCTTGGTTCTCCATGTAGGAGACGCCCTTGCCCTTAATGGTGCGCGCCAGAATGACGGTGGGACGGCCGATCTCTGCGCGCGCGCGGGAAAACGCGTCCAGGAGTTGCGGCATGTCGTGGCCATCGGTTTCGATGGCGTTCCAGCCGAAGGCCGCATACTTTTTCGAGAGCGGTTCCACTTCCATCACTTCTTTGACCGGGCCGTCGATCTGCAGACGGTTTACGTCGACGATGGCGCACAGATTCCCCAGTTTGTAGTGGCCCGCAGACATGGCCGCTTCCCAGACGCTGCCTTCCTGCTGCTCGCCATCGCCCATAATCACGTAAACGCGATGATCGTCTCCCCGTAATTTCGCTGCGAGCGCACTGCCGACAGCCGCGCCGAGGCCTTGCCCGAGAGAGCCGCTGGATATTTCGACGCCGGGCACTTTCAACCAATTCGGATGGCCTTCGAATTTTTCGCCTAACTGCCGGAGGAGTACGACGTCGTCCAGGGGAAAGTATCCGGCGCGGCCGAGAGCGACGTAGAGTGCGGGCGCTTTGTGGCCGGCAGACCAAAATACTCGATCACGGTGTGCCCAAGCTGGATTCCCAGGATCATGATTCAAGACGTTCAGGTACAGCGCGGCGGCAATGTCCATCACGGACAGCGTGCCTCCAGGATGGCCGGAACCCGCGGCAAAAATGCTGACGATATTCATCGCGCGCATCTCCGCAGCAGCGGCTTTTAATTGTTCGACGGTGAGTCGTGGACCACGAGCTTCCGGATTGGCTTTCATGGCGAAAGCTCCTTCGCATCAAACACTGAGCCAGAAGACGCAGCGGTTGTGGGGATTCCCTCGGTCCGAGGCGGTGAATTTGCAACCGGGTCACCGAGCGTTTTGACCCATCCTCTCTGCCAGATGCGTAACACCCGCTTCGTCAACGGGTTAACAGCAGCAATTGGCGAGAGCCGGAGAATACCTCCAGTAGGACCCGGAATCAGCAGACAACTACTGGATAAGGAAGCAAGAGACAGGCCAGAGTGGCTTACATCTTATGATGTTAAGGATGCTAATGGCCTGAGGCGCGCCGTGAAGTGCCTGAGGAATGGCGCGTGGTGGAGCAATTCGTATCCAGGGATTTTATCGCGGCGTCGCCATACATCCAGAATCACTTCCACCACATATTCAATATGACTTTGCGTGTACACGCGACGCGGAATCGCCAGGCGCACCAGATCCATCGTGGCGTGTTCCCCAAACATGAGCGTGCCGATTTCCACGGAGCGAATTCCGCCTTCGAGATACAGCTCCACGCCCAAAGCCACTCCCGGAAATTGCGAAGCGGGAACGTGCGGAAGAAACGCGCGCGCGTCGATGTAAATGGCATGACCACCCGGAGGCTGGACGATGGGCACGCCTTCCTTTGAAATATGATTGCCGAGGAATGCCGTCGAAGCGATCCGATAATGCAAATAATCCTCTTCCAGCGCTTCGTTCAGACCCACGGCGATGGCGTCCAGATCGCGTCCCGCGAGGCCGCCATAGGTCGGGAATCCCTCGGTGAGGATGAGCAAGTCTTTTTCCTGCTGCGCGAGGATGTCGTCGTTCGTGCAGAGAAAGCCCCCGATGTTCGCAAGGCCATCTTTTTTCGCGGACATGGTGCAACCATCCGCATACGAAAATATTTCGCGAGCGATTTCGCGGGGAGTCTTGCTGGAGTAACCGGGCTCGCGCAATTTAATGAAGTACGCATTTTCGGCGAAGCGGCACGCATCGATGTAGAGAGGGATGCCGTGTTTTTTGCAGATTTGCTTCACCTCGCGGATGTTGGCGAGCGAAACGGGCTGACCACCGCCGGAATTGTTGGTCACCGTGAGCATGACCAAAGGAATTTTGTTGGCGCCGTGCCGTTCGATTAATTCCGTGAGTCGCACGGTGTCCATGTTGCCTTTGAACGGATGAAGATTCGCAGGCTCCTTGGCTTCGGGAATAGGAATGTCCACGGCCTCGGCACCGACAAATTCACAATTTGCGCGCGTGGTGTCAAAGTGCGTGTTGTTGGGCACGATGTCGCCCTTCTTGCACATCACGTTGAAGAGAATGCGTTCGGCGGCACGGCCCTGATGCGTGGGGATAACGTGGCGAAAACCGAAAATGGATTGAACGGAGTTACGAAAACGAGTGAAGCTGGGCGAGCCCGCGTAGGATTCGTCGCCGCGCATCATCGCGGCCCACTGTTCGGTGGACATAGCGGAAGTACCGGAATCGGTGAGCAGATCGATCAGGATGGCTTCCGAGGGCACCAGAAAGAGATTGTAGCCGGCGTCTTCGATGAGCTTTTGCCGTTCCGCGCGTGTGGTATGGCGAATCGGCTCAACGCTTTTGATGCGAAACGGCTCGATGATCGTGCGAATGGGCATGGCGTGCGTGGTCTCCAGGCTCACACTATCATAGCTGCGTGTAGCGTTTGCGCGGCGGCGCAGACGGCGTTAATCGTCGCCTGGAGCCGGCTCCGAAGCGGTGGTGGCGGGTTTTTCGCTTTCCTCTTCTGGAGTTTCCACGAGGCCTCGCCTCACAAGTTCGCGGTAATACGCCGGGCGGCTGTGCCGGTAATGGTCGGCAGGAATTTTGCCGTCGAGCCACGCGGTATCCATGGGATAGACGGAGGGATCGAAGATCACCAGGTAGAAGTGCCAGATAAGAATCGCGAAGGTAGCCAGCAGCGCTTCGTACCAGTGTACGGCAGTGGCGGCGTCGGTAATCCACTTGGGAAAATGGCGTAGCGCGAAATTGTTGAACCACAGCAGGAATCCGGACAGGGCCATGACCATGGTGCCCCAAATGAAAGCCCAATATTCCATTTTCTCGGCGTAATTGAACTTGGAGAACTTCGGTTCCTGATTGCTGAGGCCCAGGTTATAGCGGAGTACGTCGAGCATATCCGTGGCGTCTTTGATTTCGGGAATCATCGCGGAGAGGAAGGAGCGGTCGCGCTTCTTGATGAGCAGATGAACAAAATGGAAGAGCGTTGCCGCGATCAGGACCACGGCGGCGGTGCGGTGCAAGCCCCCACGGACGCCGGTGCCGGATTCCCACATCAATAAAGGCTTGGCCCACCAACTGTCCGGGAACTTCAGCGCGAACCCAGTAAACACCAGCGTGGGAAAACTGGCCATGATGCCCCAGTGCGCGATGCGGAACCAAAGATTCATTCGCATGGCGAGTTCGGTGCTCTCGTGGCGCGGTTTCCGCCGAATTAGCTTGCTCAACAGGTCCAGCAGATTGTGAAGCAGCATGAAACCCAGGGTGAAGGGGATGAGCGTCAGGTACATCCAGCGAATCCATTTCACTACCGGATGATTCGGTCCCACGCCGGTTTGCACGTGGATCGGGCCGATGGAGTATCGCGCCTCGTTTACACCGCTGTGGCACCGGCCGCAGGTCTTGTGCAAATTTGCGGTGTTTACCATGGAGCGCGGGTCGCTTGATTTGAAAATGTTATGCACGCCGTGACAGGAGGCACAGTTCGCGGCAGTGAGTTTCCCGCCCTTCAATGCCAGGCCATGGTAGCTTTCGGCATACGAGGGAACACGATCCGCCGGCAAACCGTAAAGTTCCGCCATACGCGTGCTGGCGTGGCAGCGCCCGCAGGTTTCCACGGAAACGTTGGCGGCATTCACGGGAGACGCGGGATTCTTCGGGTCCAGGATCAGGTGTTCGCCGTGACAATCGACGCACGCGGGAGCATCTTTCACCCCAGCTTTCACGGCTACACCGTGCACACTTTCGCTATAGGTTTTGGCGATTTCCGCATGGCACTCGGCGCAGGTTTCCGAAACCTTCCAGTGATTTACGCGCGAGCGCTGATCCTTCGCCGGGTAAATGTTGTGATTTCCGTGACAGCTATTGCAATCCGCGGCCTTTTCGCTGCCTGCGGCAATGGCGCGACCATGCACGCTCTGTTTGTAGGACTCGACCGGGTGCGCGACGGGAATCTGGTGGCGCGACAAAAATCCCGCGTCGCTGTGGCACTTGGCGCAGGTGTCCGCGAGGTTCTTACGGGCGATGGTTGAATCTGGTTCGCTGGCGGCTTTCACTTCGTGAATACTGCCGTGACAGGACGTACATTTTGGCGCATCGCGATCGCCGCGGGTGGCGGCCTGTCCGTGGATACTGGCGGTAAATTCCTTCACTTCATCGGCGTGGCATTCGGTGCATTTTCCGGGCGCGAGTGATTCGGTGGTGGTTAATTCGTGCGCGCTCCCGTGACACGTTGCGCAGGTCGCTTCGCCAAGGATGGCGTGCGCACTGGTGGCGAAGTTCTTGGCTTCCTGATCGTGGCAGGTGACGCACTGTACTTTAGGGATTTTTGCCGGGTGCGGGAAATCTTTAATCGAAGTGTGGCAATCCTGACAGCCCAGGACGCCATGCGCGCTGGCCGCGTGCTTCGAAGGATTAATGGAAATATTCTGGCCCTTGCCGGACTTCATGCCTGCGGCACCGTGGCACGCGACGCAAGTTTCATCCTGTTTCAGGGGATGAGCGTTCTTAGGATTTGCGGTAGCGCGAGTGGGAGCGAGCACGCACGCCAGCGCGATCAGCAAGGAGCAAAGATAGGCGGTTTGCCCTCGCCTTAGCGCTCGGTTGGAGCTCATAAGGCACTACCTTCGGGCCGATGGGCCCACGAATTTTTATCTACTGCAGTCCCAGATCCGTGAGGACCTTAGGTTTCTCCTCCTGCACCGCAAGTAGATTGTGGCAAGCAGTGCAATCATTGGAAATCGTTTGGCCATCGGCACTGGTATGCGAGCCGTCGTGGCAACGGAAGCAGCCGGGAAAATCGTTGTGACCAAGATTGTTGGGATGAACCCCCCAGGTCACCTTCATATCGGGGAAAATATTGCGGAGATAAATGTCGGCGGTCGTGGTCGCAGCTTGTTCCACGAGGGCGCGCTTGTTGTTGTACACGTCAGGATAGCTGGTGCGGTAGAAGGTCGTAAGCCCTTCCACGATTTTTGCCTTGGCGGTATCGCGATCGGGATAATCGACCTTGAGCAACTCCACGGCTTTTTTCCGCACATAAGGCAGATCTGTGCTGATCAGGCCGCGAGACATGCGCAGGTCCACGGCGTTCTCCGGCAATTCGAAGGCATGCGTGGGACGATTGTGGCAATCGATACAGTCCATCGCGCGCTTTTCGCCTTTTTCCAACTGTTCTTTCGTGGCCTTAATGTCCGTGGAAACATATTCGACGGTCTTACCCTTATCGTCGGTGTAATAAACCACCGGAATGACCTGGCGCTGTTCATCGATCGAGATGTAGTGAATCCGTGAGCCCGCATCCAGGTGGCGGCCGTGGATGCCCACCGAGCCCTGCCACGTGCGACCTCCAACCTTTAGAAGGAGGGCGGTGGTCAGCGGCGTGTTCTTCTCATCATCCTTGTAATTGGTTTTCACCAGGAACTTGTCTCCGGTGAAGCGCGCTGGCCAGTGGCACTGCTCGCAAGTCTCTCGTGCGGGGCGAAGATATTTCACTGGCGAAGGAATGGGGCGAGAGTAGGTCTTGAAGGTGACCGCGAAAACCTGGCGCAAACCGGACAGTTTCGACTTTACGAACCAGCCTGCCCCGGGGCCGATGTGGCACGCTACGCAATCCACGCGCGAATGCGGCGAGCCTTGGTAGGCGCTGAACTCCGGAGCCATCACGGTGTGACACGTCTGCCCGCAGAACGTGGTGCTGTCCATGTAGGAGACGCCCTGATAGGACGCAAAACCGAAAATCATGATGTTCAGGAACGTGGCGACACCGATAAACATCAGGCCATTCCGTATCATCGGCGACTTCATGTCGATAGCGGGATAAATGGAAGGCAATTCACCGGCGGCCCGGAGCTTGCGGCGGCGAAGGAATATCCCAATGGGCATCACCACGAGGCCAAGGATAAAAACTCCGGGGAGCAGCAGGAAAATCAGAATACCGACGTAAGGGTGGGGAGGACCGGGCAGGATGAAATCGTAGATCCAGAATCCGACCAAGGTGATGGCACTGCTGGTGGTCAATACCACGCCAATGAGGCTCAGCGTGTTCTGGCTCAAGAAGTAGAGCAGCCTGGCCCAGTCTTTCACTGTGTTTTGCGGACTCATCGCAGGAATGCCCTCGCCTTCTCGCTGGAACCTAGAACGCTGATTCGCGCGCTACACGAGCCCCGCCGAAGGATACGACGAGACTCGTGCGCGAACAGCAATGTTGTGAGCCCGCTGGGCAAGCCCACCGGCGAACTTACGGTTACGGCTACTTCAATGTGCCCAGATAGGCGGCGAGCGACTTCACGTCATCCGGGGTCAAGCTCTTCGCGGCGGCGTGCTTGGGCGAAGTCGAGATTTGCTTTTGGATTTCGTCCGCACTCTTGCCCTTGATCGGGGGCGCCTTCATTGCCGGCTTGCCTTCCGCTTCCTGGCCGTGGCAACCAGCGCACTTCGCCTTGTACGTCTTTTCACCGCTGGCCGCATCCTGAGCGCGGACGAGGGAGCCTGCGAAACACAGAGCTGCTAGGATTGCGATCCCTGACAAAACCTTCTTCATCACTTCCTCCTTGTTTGTTTTTCACTGCACGAAGCGCGTAGAAGCGTCCGCGCCTCGTGCCAGATATCGATGGCTGCGACTATCCGCAGTTACTTCTTCAAAGAGCGAATGTACGACACCATATCTTTGACCTGCTCGGGTGTCATGCTCTTGTACGGTGGCATTTTAGGCGGCTTGCCGTTGGTGATGATGCCGGCCAGCTCGGCGTCGCTCTGCTTCTGAACGTCTGCGGAACTCAGGTCGCGGGTCTTCAAGGCTTCCTTGCCCTTGGCGTCCGCTCCATGACATCCGGCGCACTTCGTTTTAAAGGTCGCTTCTGCCGCAGCTACATCGGCTTTGGCAGGCGAACCCAACAGGCAAACGCCCAGCAGTAAACCCCCAGCCAGTGCCATCGCTCCAACGTTCCATATCTTTTTTTCCATATTGCTCTCCTCAATGATTTCAGCAGTTACCCGTTGCCAGGTTCCTGCCGCCTTTCAACCAAGTTGCCTTTCCGCAGTGCTCCCGGAAATTTTTGTGAAGCGCCACGTCGCATACGCACTGCGAGCCCCCAGCATACGCAAGAGCCCGCGAACGTTCCAGATACTTTCACGTGAGGAACGAAGCGCAATAAAACCAAGGGCAGAATTGGGGAGTGGGGCGTGATTTCGAACTTTCGCGACATGGCTTGCAGGTTTCATCAAACACCTTCACCGTCGACGAATCCAGGTGGTACGGAGCGAGATTATTCGGGCGGGTTTCTTGCATCTGACAACCAAGGACGGCGTGCGGCAAAGGAACAGGAACTTCGGGAGAAGTTGTCAGGGTAAGGACTCGAAAGGATGACTAATCGTTGCAGTAACTGTGGAGAATGTCAACAAATTTGCGGCCAGATGTAGAGAAATTCATCGGGAAATCACGACTTTTTCGGTCGTAAATGGCGATTTGGCGGAGAGCTACTCCGCTGCGTAAGGGTACCGGAACCGCCAAAAGCGCAGTTTGTTCTATCCTTTGTAATCTGGTCTAGCCTATAATCCCAGCGCATTTACCGCCCGCCGAATCGACCTGATGGTCCCGGCACATAAAGCTTCGGAGGAGTCTTACGTATGAGAAAAGTATGGGTTTCGCTGGTCGCGACGGCTTTCCTGGCATTTACGGGTTCCAGTTTGTTAGCGGCTGACGATGTCAAAGAAGCAGATCGCGTACAGAACGCAGGGCAAGTAATGACCGAGATTCTGAACGTGCCTGATGACATTCCGCAAGACATTTTGAATAAAGCGTATTGTGTCGTGGTGCTGCCGTCAGTATTGAAGGCAGCCTTTATCGTTGGTGCGAGCTACGGTCGTGGCGTGATGACCTGCCGGGGCGGTGCCAATTTCGACGGCCTGTGGGGTGCACCGACGATGATGGCGTTGGAGGGCGGAAGCGTTGGTTTCCAGATCGGCGGTGAAGCCACGGATTTCGTGCTTCTGCTAATGAGTGACCGCAGCGCAAAGGGCATACTAACCAGCAAAGTAAAGCTCGGAGCAGATGCTTCGGCGGCGGCGGGTCCGAAAGGACGCACAGCTGACGCTGCGACGGACGCAACCATGCGCGCGGAGATTCTCAGTTACTCGCGAGCACGTGGAGCGTTTGCCGGGGTATCGCTGGAGGGTTCCACGCTGCGTCCCGACAACGATGCCAACAAGAAGTTGTACGGGAAAGAAGTGAACGCCGAAGCGATTGTTCTGAAGCATGCGGCGCCTGCGCCGCCAAGCGCAAAACTGTTATTGCAAACACTGGACCACAAATCACCACATCGTAAGAAGTAATTGCGAATCTTCAAAAAAATAAATCGAAACGAGAGCGGCGGCTGAAAAGTCGCCGTTCTTTTTTGTGTGAAGGACCTTTCGCAACGCAGTTACGCTACAAATCAGGAGACGTGATAGCCTCGGGCAGCCAACTCTGGTGCCATGGGCAAGGAGTGCGAAGCAATCCCGGTGGCGGCGAAAATCGCATTGGCTATCGCCGGGGCAATGCCGAGAATCGGCGCTTCGCCTGCGCCGACGGAAGGCTGATCCTTTCGATCAATCAAGAAAGCATCCATAGGCGGAACATCGCGGAAGCGCGGAACGCGGTATTTAGAGAGGCGATTGTTGAGGATGCGGCCATCTTGAAATTCGATGGCTTCAAACAGCGCGCCGCCGATGCCCATAATATTGGCGCCAATCAACTGATTGCGCAGGCCGTCTGGATTGACGATGGCGCCGCAATCGAAGGCTGTGAGCACCCGCTTGATCTTGATTTCGCGGGTTTGCGGATTTAAAGAAATTTCGACGAAAGTGGCCATATAGCCGAGTTTTTCGTAGCCGCCGCCGACGCCGAAGCCCTGGTTGACGGTGCGCGGATTGTGCCAGCCAAAGTGTCTTCCACCTTGTTCGAATACGGCGCGGAGGCGTTCGTCTTTCAGATTCTTCAAGCGAAACTCGAGCGGATCCATCTTCAGCGACGCCGCGATTTCATCCATGTGTACTTCGCGAGCAAAGTGATTCGCGGTGGCCGCCAGGGCGCGATAAGAGCCTTGGCGAAGCGGCGAGTCCACGGGATGAAACTGAATCCGTTGATTCGGTATTTCGTAGTACGTGCGAATGCCGGCACCACCGGAATTGTAATTATGAAATTCCCAGGCGGTGAGTTTTCCGGCAGAATCCGTCGCGCTGCTGACCTCGATCAAGCCTGCCGGTCGAAAATAAGCCCAGGTGAATTCTTCTTCACGGGTCCAGACGACCTTTACAGGCCGTTTGGCCGCCCGCGCTAACCGCGCAGCCTCGAGTGCGGCTTCTCCGGTGTGTTTTCCGCCGTAGCCGGAACCCATGTCGGGCATCAACACGCGCACTTTCTCTTCGGGCAAGTGGAATGCGGTGGCCAGTTCGCTGCGCACACCAAAGGGACGTTGCGTACCGGTCCAGACGGTAAGCTGATCACCATGCCATTGCGCGAGGGCAGCGCGTGGCTCCAGCGGCGTATGCGCGATGTATTGAATTTGGAAAGTGGAGTTCAGCTTGTGGTCAGCCGAGGCGAAGGCCTTTTCTATATCGCCAGATTCGTGGGCGGGTTCGCGCTCACTCTGTGACTGATTTTTCTTGAAGTAATCGAAAAGTTCTTTGTTGGAGATCTGTGGCTGCTGCGATTTCCATTCGGCTTTGATGGAGGCGACCGCTTTCTCAGCTGCAGCGGTACTAGGGGCCGCAACGGCGAGGAAATCGCCGTCGCGCACAACCGTGACATTGTCCAACTGTTCGGCTGCGTGTGTGTCCGCGGAAATCAGCGTGGCGCCGAACGAGGGTGGCCGCACTACCTTGCCGTACAACATGCCGGGCAGAGTGCAGTCGGAAGGATAGCGATGTTTTCCGGTAACAAAATCGCGGCCGTCAACTTTGGGAACGGCTTGCCCAGCCACTTTCCATTGCGCTGCGGGTTTCAATGGATCTTCCGCCGGAAGGACTTGGGTGATTTGCTGTCCTTTAATCAATTCAGAATAGCTGGCGGAATGATGGCCCTTGGCATCGAGGACTCTACCATCTGCAGCGGTAAGATTTGCGGGATCGGCGTTCCATTGCTTTGCCGCCAGAGCAACCAACGCATCACGCGCCGCGGCGGATACGCGGCGAAGTTGCAGGTTCATTACCGGCGTAGTGCGGCTGCCGAAGGTGCCCATGTCAAAGGGCACCAGTTGCGTGTCTCCCATGACCAGGCGAACCGATGCCAGCGACACCGATAATTCTTCCGCGACCGCTTGCGAAAGCGAGGTGCGAATGTTCTGACCAACTTCCACTTTTCCGGTAAATACGGTGATTTCGCCGTTTTCCCCGATGTGCAGCCATGCGTCAATTTCCCGAGGTAAGTCGTCCTCGCTGTTACGCCGCGTTTTTCCCGACTCTTGAGATGCCGTCACGTTTGACGCAGCGCAAACCACGGCAATTCCGGCGCCGAGAAACCTAAAGAAATTGCGGCGATCGGTTGCAAACATAACGGAGAGGGGCGCATGCAATTCGTAGCGTTCCGGTTCAACGCCGGCGAGCAAGTCGGTTCTTCGTGTCATCGGACCGGCTCCTTTCCGGCCGCGCTGGCCTTTCGGACGGCGGCGACGATCCGCGGGTACGTACCGCAGCGGCAGATGTTGCCCTGCATGAATTGCAGGATTTCCGAGTCCGAAAGATTTTCGCGACTGTTTAAGAGCGAGACCGCAGACATGATCATTCCCGAGGTGCAATACGCGCATTGCATCGCATCTTCGTCGAGAAAAGCCTGTTGTACGGCATGCAAGCGGTCGCTTTTTGCCAGGCCTTCGATGGTGACGATGGATTTACCGGAAACCGCAGCCAATGGAATGATGCACGAGCGCTGGGCGCGGCCGTCGATCAGCACGGTGCAAGCGCCGCACTGACCTTCGCCACATCCGTATTTTGTGCCGGTCAAATCCAGTTGTTCGCGAAGAACCCAAAGCAGGCGAGCGTCCGCATCGGCGTTTACAGAAACGGGCTGCCCGTTGATGGTGAGGGAATACTTGGTAGGCATGGAAACTGCTCCCGAGAGCAGTTTACGCCTGCGACGCGCCGGGATGAAATCCTAGAAATTCTAATTCGTGGATGGCATTGCAGCTTCGTTGAGGATCATGGCTAGCCGCACACCCGCCTGGGTGATCCGTTCCTGAACGATGGGAGCGGCCGCGTCCTGGTAGCTCTGACCCGCAAATAAATTCAGATGCATCATGCGCTCGCCAATGTTGTCGGCATCCGTGCAGACGTGAACTGGTGTGGGAGTCTCCACCGGCGGATTCGGAAGCAACGCGCCATAAACGATGGACTCGGCGAGGTCATGGCTCTCCCACGCCCAATCGTCGACATGAATTCCGGCGCTCTGCCACTTGGGCAGGTCAAAAGAAAAAACCTGGAGGAGAAATTGCGCATATTCGGGCGGCTCGGCGCCCTCCATGTCGCGTTCGAGGATCGCGGAGTCCCAGAGCACGTGAAGGTTGGGAGAAAAAGCGCCATGATTTTCCTGGGGCCGCCGGCGGAAATAGCGGACTGGGACGCAGTTGCCGCCTTCGTCATTGTTGGTGGTGGCATGGAGCGGCATGTGGAGATCGCCGACGAAGTGGATGATGTAGCGCGCGGCGTCGGCGCGCAGGCGAGGGTTCGCGTTCTTGTCCTTCAGAATGGCGACTTGCTCGGCGATTGCCTGGGTGATGCAGCCGCTATTGCCGCAGAATTGCGCGAGCGGTGCGCGCGACGCACCGCGGGGAATGTCGATGTAATGCCACGGACCATTCTTCAGTTCGTGGCGGACGTCGTCCGGCCAGGTGGAGGCGTCAACGAATGGATCGCGACTGGTATTACCGCAATAGCGCTTCAGTTGCGGGTCGATGGGATTTTCCGAAAGAAGTTTTTCCAGGAACTGGCGTGCTTGGGGTGTGAGTTGCTTCTCCGCGATAAGCGCGACGGTTTGGTGGCCTTTGCATCCCCAAGCCCAGGCAGAGTGGGAACTCGAGACCAGAACAAAGGTGAAAAAAAGAATCCTGGCACAAACCAATCGAGGGCGGTTCATACGACGCTCCAAGAGTGTCGCTTCGGAAGCGAAACTCAGGCACTGAGCCAGCGAGCCACAGGCTTCCAGGACTCGGTGTGGTCGCAAATCACACGCAAAGCAGCGGTGATGGGAATACCGAGAATCAGCCCCATGCCGCCCCATACCCAACCCCAGAACAACAGCGAGATGGTGATGGCAACGGCGTTGAGTTGCACTTGTCGGCCGACGAGCTGAGGAGCGATGAGGTTCTGCGCGACGATGTGAATTCCGGTTAGCACCACGGCAATGAGACCGAAGTGGCTGACCGCTTTCCATTTCAAGATGGCGAGGAAGAAGCCCGGCAGCCAGGCGAGAACCGCGCCGATATAAGGAACCATGTTGAAGAGCCCGGAAGCGATACCAGCGAGAACCGGATAATCAAAACCCAATGCCAGGAAGAAAATGCTGCTACAGGCGATCACCACCAAGGTAACGACAGTCATGCCGATCAGGTAATCGCGAAGCACATTGCGTAAATCGTCGAGAGTTTCCTTCACTTGCGTGCGGCGGGAGATGGGGAATAGCTGCAGTGTGGAGTGCCAGGCTTCGCGCTTGCCCGCGAGCATGAAGAAAACCAGGAACGGAACGAAGGTGCCTTCCAAGATCAGGGCGTACAGCGACCCGATGCCGCGAAGGAAGAGCGTGTGGACAGTGCCCGAATCGGACGAGGTAGCAATTGGCTTCGCGGTGGCGTTCGGGTTAGCCAGATCGTTGACTCCCCCTTCGATACCGTTCAGCTTGCCTTGAACGGACCCTAAAGCATCACGAATAATCCCTCGGTAGCTGGGCCAGTTGTCGGCGAAATCGGAACTGCGGATCCACAAGCCGTAGCCCATCACCCCTATGACGGCAATCAGCAACAGAACCATCACCAAAGCGCCGATGGTCCGGGGAACGCGAACCCGCTCCAGAAGCTCAACCGCGGGATCCAGGAAGTAAGCGAGCAGGACGGAAAGCAAGAGGGTAATGACCACGCCTGCGGCGTAATAAAAAAACAAAAGAACAACCGCGCCCGCCAGAATGCGCAAGCTGGTGGAGGTACCAGAAATGCGCAGAGTAGCTGGCGGTGTTTCCGTCGTTGACAAGCGACACCCCTCTTGTCGAAACACGGTAGCACAC
Source organism: Candidatus Acidiferrales bacterium (assembly GCA_963759275.1). Lineage (GTDB taxonomy): Bacteria > Acidobacteriota > Terriglobia > Acidiferrales > UBA7541 > Acidiferrum. The sequence continues at coordinate 229,080 of CAVWYZ010000016.1, forward strand.
TCGTGGCCTTCCTGGGACTGGCCTGCGGGATTGTCATGTGCGGTTAATAAAGGGGGCAGAGCCACTGATAACGGCGAGGAAACTCGGCGGGTTTGCCCAACCCGAGGTGCGAAACGCTTGTGCTAGACTGCGGCGTGGCCGATCTCGATTGATCGCGTTGCAACTATGACCAAAGAACTTTTCGGTACCGACGGAATCCGCGGAATCCCTGGCACTCCTCCCCTCGACGATGCGACGCTGTATGCCACCGGACGAGGATTGGCTGAATATCTAAGGCGAGAACACGGATCGGCTCACGTGCTCATAGGGATGGACACGCGGGAATCCGGACCGCACATCGCGGCACTGTTGGCAGTGGGTCTACAGAAAACTGGCGCCACAGTTGAACTTGCTGGGGTGATCACCACACCGGGAGTGGCATGCCTGGTGCGGCAGAACGATTATCAGGCGGGCGTGGTGATTTCGGCGTCGCACAATCCTTATCACGACAACGGAGTGAAGCTGTTCTCGCACGAGGGAATGAAGTTTCCCGATGCGGAAGAAGAGAAGATCGAGGCGGACATTTTCCGTTTGAAGAGTCCAGCGGTGCCGGTGGAGCGCCCAGCATTGGTTGCGGATCACAAACTCCACGTGGAATATCTGGATTTTTTAAAGGGGCACGTACTGGCGGGAGCTCAGCTTAACGGCTTTCGAATCGTGTTGGATTGCGCGAACGGGGCCGCGTATCAACTGGGGCCGGAACTATTCCGCTCATTGGGGGCGGACGTGGTGGTGATGGCCGTCAGTCCGGACGGCCGGAATATTAACGCGGGCTGTGGCTCTCTCTATCTGGATGGCTTGCGAGAACGAGTAATGGAAAAGAAAGCGGAATTGGGGATTGCGTTTGACGGAGATGCCGATCGAGCGCTGTTTGTGGGCAAGTCGGGCCGCATCGTCAACGGTGACGGGGTCCTGTTCGCCGTGGCGCGTTACCTGAAATCCGAGAAGGCTCTGAGGCAGGAGCGAGTGGTGGCAACTTCCATGTCCAACCTGGGATTGGAACGCGCGCTGGCCCGCGAAGGGATTTCGTTGGCGCGGGCGGCGGTGGGCGACCGGTATGTGCTGGAAGAGATGCTGAAGTCGGACAACAATTTGGGCGGCGAGCAGTCGGGGCACATTATTTTTCTGGATGACAGTCCTGCGGGAGATGGTTTGCTGACGGCGGTCAAAGTGGCGTCGCTGGTGTCGATGAAAGGATCACTGGAGTCGCTGGTGGAGGGACTGAAGGACTATCCACAGATCATCGTGAACGTGAAAGTGAAGGCGAAACCGCCGTTGGAGTCGATTCCCGAAGTGGCACGGGCGTTGGCAGAGGCGAATGCGACGTTGGCCGAAAACGGCCGGGTGGTGTTGCGTTATTCCGGTACGGAACCTCTAGCGCGGGTTATGGTGGAAGCCGAACACCAAGCGGATGTCGAGCGGTTCGCGCGATCCATTGCGAATGCATTAAGGGAAACGATTGGAGCGTGAGATGGGCAGGACGGAATAACGTTATTGTGTTTCAGTGGAGGACTGGGCTAAGGGACACTAAGTTCCAAAGACTGTAGGAATCCCGTAGGAGTCTGTGGTATTTTGTAGATTCTCTTCCTGACTCTCCCCCTAAACTATGTTCTCTTTGCGAACTAAAGTACTTATAATCATAGAATTACATTTGGCCGACTGGTTCGAAGAGCGCTTGGCAAACGGCGTGCATCTTTGATGGCTAAATCATGACTTTGGCTTCCCGGGGTGGCCGAAACCCAACCTCGACTGGGTTTCGGTTATTGGGGGGTCAGATCAATATAGGGGGGCTTGCACCGGCCCCCTTTTTTATTTCTTCCACCAGTTAATTCCCTTCCTGATTTGCGAAAGTTCCCAAGATTGTTGGGCGTGGTTGTCTCTTCATATCGAAGTGGTCCATCTCAAAAAAGTGAGCGGCCGGTGGGGGTTCCGGCCGCTCTGGCGTGGGGGATGGAGGGACTACTTTCGGAAGATCAATCCTTCTCTGGGGTGGCAGGTTGTTCCGCCGCGCTCGCAAGCAGAAGAACAACACACAGGAGCAAGATCGCTATGATCATTCCACCACTCCGGAAGCCGAACTGAACTCCCGACAACGTAGTGATTGTGCCGGAGGAGGCTTTCGGGGTCACTAGGCTGCAAGGTTCATTTGGGGCAGTACTCAACGCTGGGACTTCCGTACCTGTACTTAGCACCGCCAGAAAGTGACGAAAATTGTGAACGGAAGCCTGTGCGCGTGTCTGCGGTCACTGGTCAGTGGGCGGGGCACTACGTTAAGCTTCTAAGACCATGCATGATTTAAATTACTTTCGAGACCATCTGGACGAGTTCGCCGAAATGGCGAAACGGCGCAACACCACGCTGGACCTGGACGGTTTTCGCGCGCTCGACAAAGAACGGCGAGAGCTGATTCGGGAAAACGAAGAGAGAAAAGCGCAACGGAACAAGGCCAGCGACGAAATTGTGCGTCTGAAGAAAGCGAAAGAAAGCGCCGACGCTTTGCTGGCGGAGATGAAGCAGGTTTCCGAAAAAATCAAGCAGGTCGACGAGCGAATAAGTGTTCTGGACACTGCGCAACGGGAATTTCTGCTGACGATCCCGAATATTCCTCACAAAAGCGTCCCTTATGGCACAGGGGCCGAGGGAAACCAGGAAGTGCGGAGATGGGGAAGCGCTCCGAAATTTGATTTTCAGCCCAAGCCGCATTGGGAAGTGGGCGAAAAGGCGGGAATTCTGGACCTGGAGGCCGCGGCCCGTATTACGGGAGCGCGATTCGCGGTGTACAAAAGCTGGGGCGCACGGCTCGAGCGAGCACTGGCCAACTTCTTTCTGGATGTACACACGCGTGAACACGGATATACGGAGATTTTGCCGCCGTTCCTGGTGAATACCGCGTCGTTGATGGGCGCGGGGCAATTACCGAAATTCGCGGCGGATTTATTCAAGCTGCAGGACACGGATTTTTGGCTAACGCCGACGTCGGAAGTGGAATTGCACAATCTGTATCGCGATACGACGCTGACCGAAGAGCAACTGCCCATTCCCGTAACGGCGTGGACGGCGTGTTTCCGTTCGGAGGCTGGCGCGGCGGGAAAAGACACGCGCGGGATTCTGCGGCAGCACCAGTTTCAGAAAGTGGAGCTGTTCAAGTTCACACACCCGGAGAAGAGCTACGAAGAGCATGAAGCTTTGGTGCGCAATGCCGAAACCATCCTGCAAAAGCTGGGATTGCACTACCGCACCATGCTGTTGTGCACCGGCGATATGGGATTTGCTTCGGCTAAGACGTACGACTTGGAAGTATGGCTGCCGTCGAGCAATGAATTTCGCGAGATTTCGTCGTGTTCGAATTGCGAAGCGTTCCAGGCACGGCGCGCGGGGATCCGCTTCAAGCCCAAGGGTGGAGGCAAGAGCGAATTTGTGCACACTTTGAACGGTTCAGGCCTTGCCGTTGGACGTACCTGGATCGCGATTGTAGAGAATTACCAGCAAGCGGATGGATCGATCGTGATTCCAGAGGCGCTTCGGTCATACATGGGGATCGATCGAATTCCGGCCGGAGCTTAGGTTGTCCGGAAGTCCCTTCCTGGCAATACATAAAGTATTTAGCTTGTTACAGTTACGGCGGGATTTGACGTTGCCGGAGGTTCCCAATTGAGGACCATTACGCCGCGCAACTTCTTGAAATTACAGCTTTTCGTTTGACTCCCCGAGTAGCCCTGCATACACTCGGCTCAACGTGGCTTGCCGCCCGAACGTGAATCCAACATAGGCCGCGGAAGAGATTCGGATGACATTTATTGCTCGTATCTTGAAGTACTTGTTCTGGCTCGCAGTGGTGTCTTGGACTGTGGCTATCCTTCGACGGATTGTGGGGAAGATGGCGAACGGAGACGCGGGGCAAAAGCCGTATGTGGACGTTCCGAGCGATGCGGTGAACCAGAAATTGGTGCGCGATCCGGTCTGCGGAATGCATGTTGCGGAAGGGCTCGCTTTGCCGTTGAAGCAAGATGGAGAATTGGTGCATTTCTGTTCGGCGGAATGCCGGGATAAGTATTTGAAGGGAACTCAGAAAATTTCGGCCAGCGCGTAGTCGGGCTGGCCTGCGATAGACGACGAAGTGAAGTAGGGCTCGGTTCCACGCAAGACCGGTAAATTCAAGCGCAAAGGAAGGACCGAAGCGAATGGCCACGGTCGCAAAACCTCCAGTCCCCAGCCGTACAGTGAACGCGCCTCCGATAGTGCCGCGCATCGCTCCGCGTGAGGAATTAAATCCCTTTCGAATCGCGCAAATTCAGTTTGATATCGCCGCGGAAGTTCTGAAGTTGGATCCCGGCCTGCGACAAGTGTTGCGCACGCCAAAACGGATACTGGAAGTGTCTCTGCCGACGAAGATGGACAACGGGCAGGTGAAGGTGCTGACCGGCTTTCGCGTGCAACACAACATCGCACGTGGTCCGGGAAAAGGCGGGATCCGGTTTCATCCAAATGTAACGCTGGATGAAGTGAAAGCCTTGGCCGCGTGGATGACTTGGAAGACGGCGGTGGTGAATGTGCCGTTTGGTGGCGCGAAGGGCGGAGTGATCTGCGATCCGAAGCGCATGTCGAAGGGCGAATTGGAGCGGTTGACGCGCCGGTTTGCCAGCGAGATATTGCCGCTGATTGGTCCGGATCAGGATATTCCCGCGCCGGATGTGTACACCGACGCGCAAACGATGGCCTGGATCATGGACACGTACTCCATGATGCGGGGCCATACCGTGCCGGGAGTCGTAACCGGAAAGCCGCTCTCGATAGGCGGGTCGGTGGGGCGGGCGGAGGCCACCGCGCAAGGATTGGTGTACGTGGTCGAAGAAGCCTGCAAGATGAAGAAGATCTCGCTGCGCGGGGCAACCGTGGCCGTTCAGGGATTCGGCAACGCCGGCGCGACGGCCGCGCGGTTGTTGGCGGACAAGAAGGCGAAGATTATCGCGCTGAGCGATACGCGCGGCGGAGTGACCAATTCCCGCGGCATCGACCCAATCAAGGCGATTCGTTATAAGGAGCGCTCCGGGACAGTCGTGGGAATGCCGGGAGCTTCGCGGATTTCGAACGACGACCTGCTGGCAATGAAGTGCGACATTTTGATCCCCGCGGCGCTGGAAAACGTGATCACCCTGCAGAACGCGGAATCAGTAAAGGCCCGCGTGGTGGCGGAAGCAGCGAACGGGCCGACCACACCGCACGCGGACGAGATTTTGGCGCGGCGCGGGATTACCGTGCTGCCAGACATTCTGGCGAACGCCGGCGGCGTGACAGTAAGCTACTTCGAATGGGTGCAGAATCAGGAAGGGCTGCTGTGGGATTCCGAAGAAGTGAATCTGCGCTTGCAGAAAATCATGGTGCGGTCTTTCCACGAAATGGTGGAAGCGATGCGGAAGCACCACGTGCCGCCCCGCGCGGCCGCGATGACCGTAGCAGTGGGCCGCGTGGCGGAAGCGACGCTAGTCCGCGGCTTATTCCCGTGACGCAGGAGTTCACTCGTCTCGGGTGAACACTTGATCTTCTCCACAATTTGATTCGTTTTGCCGACCTCTTCGGGGAAAATCCGTTTGTTGTCTGAAAATTTCCTTGCAGACGAAATTCAGTGCGCGTAAATTCGCAAGTGCCGGGCGTTTTCCGGTGCGAACGGGAAAAATTCGCATCGGCAAGCGTGCCCGGCTATTTTGTTCACGGAACGAGGCAAAAGACAGACCCTTATGAGTCACCTTCACATGCAGGGAATTGCGGTGCCTCCCATTCTGCTGACGATCGCAGGCTTCGATCCGAGTTGCGGAGCAGGCGTGGCGGCGGATTTAAAGACATTTGCGGCGCATGGTTGTTACGGAGTAGCCGCGATCACATCGTTGACGGTGCAGAATACGCAGGGAGTGGAAGCGGTACACAACACACCGAGCGCGGAATTGCGCGAGCAGTTGGAAGTTTTGGCGAAAGACGGCGAAATTGCCGCAGTAAAGATCGGGATGCTGGGAAATCGCGGGAACGCCGTGGTGGTGGCCGAGTTTCTGGACGCGCACAAGTTTGCCCTGGTGGTGCATGACCCGGTGATGAAGTCGTCGAGCGATTCCGAGTTGCTGGACGCGGGTGGCGTGAAGTATGTAGCGACGGAGCTATTGAAACGCGCAAGCGTGATTACGCCGAATGTTCCGGAAGCGGAAATCCTGACGGGAATCACCATCAAAGACGTGGCCGATATGGAAGCGGCTGCGCGCAAACTGGTGGAGATGGGCGCGAAGGCCGTGATCGTCAAAGGCGGCCACATGGAGAAGGCCACCGACGTGGTGTTCGACGGGCAAGACATTCACCAGTTGGGTGGCGACAAAGTTAAGTTTGAAAACACCCATGGCACCGGGTGCACGTTTGCCTCCGCGCTTACCGCACAGATGGCGGCGGGACGCGGGCTTGTGGAGGCGGCCACACTGGCGAAAGCCTACGTGATGAAAGCCATCGAGAAGGCCTATCCAGTAGGCAAAGGCCGCGTGCCGCTGGACCATTTTTTCCGGATGAAGATTGAGCCAATAGCTCGTGGAACCCACGAAGTTCCGCAGCACGGATTACATCCCGCCGCGGAACCAGCCGCGCACTAATCGTCGGAATGTATAGGCGTGCCTGAAGCAGTCCGTTTGCCGGAAAACCTACGCAAGCGGAGCAGGGTCTGGGGGGACCTCCGAGCTGACTGGGTCGAGCAAGGAGGAATGTTGCAGAAGATCTTTCGGTGCAAGAAATGTCAGCGGGGGATGCGTGTAGTGGGATCCACCGGGCTGGCGAAACCAGTCGAGCGCGTTGTGATGTGTCCGTACTGTAAAACCAAAAATAAAGTGGAATGGCCGCGAGGCGACCCGTTTCGCGTGCAAAAAATCGCGACGCGATAGGACTCCCGGGCCAGCTTACCAACCTCCTCCTCCTCCCCCTCCCCCGCCTCCTCCCGAACCTCCACTCCCGCCGCCACCACCGGAACCAGGCGCCGTAGCCGAAGACGAAATGGCAGACGTAAGCGAGCTGCCAAAGGAAGAGGCGAAGCTCGTCCCGGTGAAGCCGTTCCAGGAAGAGCCGGAATAGAAGGAGGGAGTGTAAGCGGTCCCGTTACTGCTTGGGGCGGTGCCGGCCGCTGCGAGGACGCCGGAAAATTTCTCGGCCCAATCCTGCTCGACGTCTAACGCTAGCGCATAGGGGAGGAACTTTTCGAATACAGCGGGAGTTTGTTCGGGAGGATTGGCGCGATTCAGGCGGTCGGCGTCGACGGAGCCGAGAAACATTTTGAATCCTTCGACCTGGTCCAGCAGGCGGCGGCCGGTGAGTGTGGGCGCCTTCATGAGATGAAGAAACAGAACGTGCAAGCCAGCGGACGCGAGCACGAAGACAACGAAGGGCAATGAGGTGAGTTTCCAGAGGAACCAGAAAGCCATCAGCTCGAAAAATATGAAGGGAATCCCAAATAGAGTGACGATCAGAGATTTGCCGATGCCGACGGCTTCCTGGCCCCCAGAACGCGAGCGCAACGCGGTTTGCCACGACGTGAACGCGCTCATCACCAAGCCGTAGACCCCAAGCGACCAGAATGTGAGCCAAAAAGCAAGGAACGCACCCATGAAAACTTGTGGGGCGCCACGCAGGAACAAGTAGCCCGCGGCAACGGCGATCGATAGGACGATGGGTGCAATCAGGTAACGGGAGTTGGTGACGAAGTAGGTCTTCTGCTCGGTGTTTGCAAGCCACTTTTTCAGCAGTTTGAGCGTGGCGCCGATGGTTTGATAATTTTCCCGGTGCAGCCAGATTTGATCCCGGCCGTCGAAAAGAGCGGTGGCGATCTGTTGCTCGTCTGGGGGAAGCGTGAGGTTGCTCTTGCCAGTCAGATAGAGAGTGTACGAGCCGGCCTGTTCTTTGATCGTGAGATAGCCGCGAACGGCCATGTCGAGAATGGCGGCCGCGAAGGTCTTGTTGTCAAAACCCATGCGTAGGAGGTAACGCATGGCGGCAGGGGAGAGTTCCTGGGGAGGCTCATAGAGAGGCATGATGACGCCACGCGCCGGATCTTTACCGACGGCCGACCAAACCGCGAGGTAGTAGGCGAAGAGCACAAAGAGACCGCACGCGAGCAGAAGAGCGTCGCGATTGTCCTGAAAAAAGAATTGCAGTTTTTGGGAAGAAGTAGGCTCGGCGAGGAAACCTTTGGGCCACATGAGCAGGATGGTCAGTCCCTGGTGAGGTCCGAGAGGGCGAGTTGTGGCGAATTGGAAAGCGGTGTCCTCTGGTGTGGCCGTGAGCTGCGATTCGTGCGAACCCTGCACGCCCGTGTATCCGGCTAGTCTTACTTGTGCGAGCGGAATCGATGCAGGCAGATGGATGGTGGCCGAGGCGTGTTGGATGGGAAAGCTCCAGCCCAGGCCCGTCACGTTCCAGAAGAGCTCATCGTGGTCCTTGAAGAATCCGAGTTGGCGATTGGTGGTGTAGGAAATCGTGTAGACGTGGCGGCCGCGAGATACGAAGTACTTGGGATCGCCAAGATAAATACGCTTGCCATTCGATACGTCCTCGACGCGAAAGACTTCCACAGCGGAATCGCAGGTGGCGGAGAGCATCTGAAATCCGACGGCGTAGCGATTGTTGAAGTTGTCGCGGTAGGTGGTGGGAAAGTCACGATAGATGCCGTGGCGAATCTGATTTGCGTTGGCGAAGACCGTGATAGTTTCGGTGACTTGCAGCGAGGAGTCGCTTTCGAGAGTGATGTCGCTATGGAAGTCGAGTATCTGTTCGGTCTGCGTGCGCGCGGGCAACGAACAGACGAGCGCAGCCAAGAGCAGCACACAAAACCTAGTTGGTGATAGTACGCGCATGGGCGAATCCTTTAACCCAGTCTAGCGTTGCTGGATGGGCCGAATATTGCGATGCGGCGAGATGGTTATTGCTGAAATGAGGCGGTTACGATGCAGCTCGAAAAGCCGTAACATGAGTGCGGATGGAGCAAGGAGAAGCTTGGTGAGATCCGAATCTGCGGGTAACAAAGTTGTGTTCGCACTAACGTGGGTGATGGTGGTTGGGAGCCTTATTTCAGGAGCCGCGGCCCCGGCGGCGGATGAGAAGTTCGTGGTGCACACAAAAACCGGCGAAGTACGAGGGGTAGCAAGAGCATCGGGAGGCGCGGAATTTCTGGGCATCCCGTATGCCGAGCCGCCAGTGGGGAATTGGCGATGGCACGAGCCGGTGCCGGCGAATGCGTGGAAGGGTGTGCGAGAGGCAAGCGCGTTTGGGGCTCCTTGCTTACAACCGGTGCTAGGCGACTGGAACAAACATGATGCGGAAACGAGCAAAGAGGATTGCCTGTTCCTGAACGTGATGACACCCGCGTGGCCGGTGAAGGCGAAACTTCCCGTGATGGTGTGGCTGCACGGCGGAGGGAATGAGGGCGGGACGGCGTCCAGCGATCTTTATAAAGATGGAACGCTGGTTCAGCACGGGATTGTGCTGGTCACGGTGAATTACCGGTTGGGCGTGTTCGGCTTCCTGGCGCATCCGGAGTTGACACGGGAATCGGCACACAAGGCTTCGGGAAACTGGGGACTGATGGATCAGATCGCGGCGCTGCATTGGGTGCAGGACAACATCGCGGCGTTTGGAGGCGATCCGCAGAATGTGACGTTGTTCGGACAATCCGCGGGCGCGCAGGACGCGGGTTTCTTGATGACCTCGCCGCTGGCCAAGGGATTGTTTCACAAGGCGATTGCAGAGAGCGGCGCGGCGATCAATCCGAATATGCCGACGCTGGCGATGGCTGAAAACGGTGGAGAAAGGTTGGCGGCCGCGCTCAATGTGCCGGTGGGCGAGGGAGCCATTCGGAAGTTGCGAGAGTTGGCGCCAGAAGAGCTGATGAGAGTGCGACCGCAGGGGAAAGAGGAGACGCCATTCACCGAGCCAAGCGTAGACGGATGGGTACTTCCAAGCTTGCCCGCTAAGGTGTTTGCGTCCGGGGAAGAGATGCGGATTCCGATGATCGCCGGTTCGACGACGCGGGAATTCGCGATGAAGGGTTCTATCGAGGAAGTGCGAAAGAGTATCGAGAACGTGTCAGGGAGTGTTGCGCCGAAGATGTTGGCGGCCTACGGCCTGGCGGATGGCGGCCAAGGTGTTATCGATCCACTGTACGGTCCCGTGGGGAATCAGTGGCTGGCCGATCTCATCTTTCGATGCCCGGTAACGACGCAGGTGGAGTGGCACAACGCGGCGAAGCACCCCACGTACGAATATCAGTTCGAACACGCGATACCGGGCCAAGAGGCAGAGGGCGCAGTGCACTCCTCGGATCTGCCGTACGTGTTCGGCTTTTATCCGAAGAGCGGAAACATCGCGGGGAAATTTGGCGACGTGGATTTCAAGGTGGCGGATTTAATGGAGAGCTACTGGACGAATTTCGCGAAGCGCGGGAATCCCGACGGCGAAGGACTGCCCCACTGGCCGGAATACGACGGGTCGCAGGTGTACATCGAGTTCACGCAAGATGGCCGAGTGGTGGAGCAGTCTGGCGGGCTGCGGCGAGCACAATGCGATTTACACCGCGAAGTGCTGAAAGAACGGATTAGCCAGTCCGGTGCGGTGAGTAAGTAGAAAAAGCGGCAGCCCCTCGGGGCTCAGGACAAGCTGGGATCTCGCACTCCAAAGTTAGTGCTTGTAGACGATTTTGCCGGCGACGATGGTGGCGACGGGGCCGCCTTTGAAGGTGTGGCCATCGAAGGGAGAGTTGCGAGATCGACTGGCGGATTCGGCGACGTTGTAGGTCCAGGGACGATCCAGGGAAAAAACGGTGATGTCGGCGGGTTCGCCGGTGGCAAGCTTGCGCTCTTTACCCAACACGCGCGCCGGGCCGGTGGTGAACAGCTCAATCATGCGCATCAGCGGGAGGCGGCTGGAGTGGACAAGTTGCTCGAGAGCAAGGCCGATAGCAGTTTCGAAGCCGAGAATGCCGAAGGGCGCTTTGTCGAACTCCACATCTTTAATCGCGGGTTCATGCGGGGCGTGATCGGTGGCGATGGCGTCGACGGTGCCGTCGGCCAAACCTTCAAGCAAAGCTTCGCGATCTTCGCGCGCGGCCAGCGGCGGGTTCATTTTGTAGCGCGAGTCGTAGGTCACGTCTTCGTCGATCAGCGTGAAATGGTGAGGGGTGACTTCGCAGGTGACGCGGAGGCCATTCTGCTTGGCGAAGCGCACTTGCGCGAGGGAAGACTTCGCGGAGAGGTGCGCGATGTGCAGACGCGCGCCGGTGAGCTCAGCGACTTGGACGTCGCGGGCAACACAGACCGATTCAGCAGCGGCGGGCATTCCCGGTAAGCCGAGACGCGTGGAGGCAATTCCTTCGCGCATGACGGCACCCGCAGCAAGGGATACGTCTTCGGCGTGCTCGATCACCGGGAGATCCAACGAACGACAATAATCCATGATCTGGCGGGCGAGTTTCGCAGTGGCGATGGGCTTGCCATCGTCGGACACGGCCACGATTCCCGCGTCGCGCATCGCGGCGATCTCTGAGATGGACTCGCCCTTGCTGCCGATGCTGGCGGCGCCGATGGGCCAAACACGAACGTGGCCAAAGGCTTTCGCGCGATCGACGATAAAGCGCGTGATGGAGGCGTTGTCGTTGACCGGGCGAGTGTTGGGCATGCAGCAGATGGCAGTGAAGCCACCGCGTGCAGCAGCGTGAGAACCGGTTTCGATGGTTTCGGAATTTTCCTGGCCGGGTTCGCGCAGGTGCGCGTGCATATCAATGAAGCCGGGAGCGACGATGAGGCCGGCCGCGTCGTACGTTTGTCCGCCATCGGCATGAGTGATTTTGCCGGCAGGTGCGATCTCGGCGATGCGTTCGCCGTCCAGCAGAATGTCTCGAGGAGCATCGGTCTTCGAAGCGGGGTCGAGAACGCGGCCGTTCTTAATCAGAAGCATGAGCGGATTCCTTGGGCGGTGTGGCTTTTCCTTCAAGAGCAGGGTGCGTGCCTTCCGTGGCGCCAACCATCAGAAGATAGAGAATAGCCATGCGCACCGAGACGCCGTTAGTGACTTGTTCAAGCACAGCGGAGCGCGGGCCATCGGCGACATCGGGAGTAATTTCCGTGCCGCGATTGATGGGTCCTGGATGGAGAATCAAAGCGTCCGGCTTGGCGAGTTTCATGCGTTCGGCGTTGAGTTGATAGAGCAGGATGTAATCGTTTTGCGAGAGGGACGGCTCGTGAAGGCGTTCGGTCTGCACGCGAAGAACGATGATGACGTCGGCATCCTCGAGAGCTTCTTCAACGCGATACACACAGCGAATTGAAGTGCCAGGCGGGCCGATGTGTTCGAGTTCACGGGGCACCCACATCGCGGGGCCACACAAGGTGAAGCGGCAGCCAAACTTGCCGAGGAGGTGGATGTTGGAACGGGCCACGCGGGAATGGGCGATGTCGCCGAGGATCGTAACGTTCAAATTGTTGAGCGTACCTTTGCGATCGCGAATGGTGAGGGCATCAAGCAAACCCTGAGACGGGTGCTCGTGCGTGCCGTCGCCGGCATTGACTACCGGAATTTCCAGGTGGCGCGCTACAAAGTCGGCGGCGCCGGAAGACGAGTGGCGCATCACGAAACAATCCGGCTTCATCGCGTTCAAGTTATTGGCGGTATCGAGTAGCGTTTCGCCCTTCTTCAAGCTGGAAGCTTCCGCCTGAAGATTCATGGTGTCCGCGCCGAGGCGCGAGGCTGCGGTGCCAAAGCTCAAGCGCGTGCGGGTGGAATTTTCAAAGAAGGCGAGTGCGACGGTTTTTCCGCGCAGGGTAGCTAATTTCTTAAGGGGATTCCGCTGGATTTCCTGGAACGGTTTGGACTGCTCGAGAATAAAAGTGATTTCGTCTGCACTGAGAGGTTCGATCGCGAGCAAATCACGAAAGCGGTAGTTCACTTTGTTCTCGTAAGAAGCTTAGGCGCATCTCGGAACGAGGAGGGAAGCGCGCCCCCTGATCGGACTTCATTTTACGCGGAGAAGCGCCAGGACGCAAAAGCTTCCGGCGGAGGATCAGCCGTCGACGCGGTCGACCAGGACCACGCGTTCCTCGTTGTCAATTTCCTGCAGGCGGACCTCGACAATTTCGGTATCGCTAGTCTGAACGTTGCGCCCCGTGTACTGGGCTTCGATCGGCATTTCGCGATGGCCGCGGTCGATCAACACGCAGAGCGATACGCGCTTGGGACGCCCAAGATCGAAGAGGCCGTTCATGGCAGCGCGGATGGTTCGTCCGGTATAGAGCACGTCGTCCACAAGAACAAGATCCATGCTGTCGACGCCAAAGGCGATGTGGGAGGATTGCAGGACCGCTTGGGGAGCGACTTTTGAAAGATCGTCGCGGTATAAAGTGATGTCCAGCGTGCCGACGGGGACTTCCACGCCATCGATACCACGCATGGCGCGGGCAATGCGCTGCGCGAGCGGCACGCCGCGGCGTCGGATGCCGATGAGAGCAAGATTCCGCGTGCCGCCGCTTTTCTCTACGATCTGATGGGCGAGGCGCTGTAACGTGCGGTCGATTTCCGCCGCAGACATGAGCTGGCTTTTTTCGATGATTCGCATAACGGCGTAAATGCTAACACAACTGGAGGAAAGGAAAAGTGGGTGCGGCGATCCGCCGGGAGGTGCAGGTACGTCCGTGCTAGACTTCGCTGGGAAAGAGGAGAAGGGTCGATGATCTTGGAGAAAATAAAGTTGCTCTGGCGGCGAGCGGGGACGGCAGCGATCGCCGTGACACTATGCACGACCGCTACCGTGTGGGCACAAGCGCCAAAAGCCGCTCACCCGGCAGTCGCCAGCGTGGCGCACGCAACGAGGCCAAAATTGGTGGTGATGATCGTGGTGGATCAGATGCGCGCGGACTACGTAGACAAGTTTCGCAGCCAGTGGAACGGCGGACTAAAGCGGCTGGTAGACGAAGGAGCGTGGTTCCGAGCCGCAGCGTATCCCTACGCTTCCACGGAGACGTGTGTTGGTCACGCAACGATATCGACCGGCGCGTTTCCCATGGATCATGGCATGGTGATCAATGCGTGGTGGGACCGCGACGCACAAAAAATGGTGACCTGCACTAGCGACCCGAACGTGAAGAACACCGCGTACGCGGGGGGAACGACGACCGGAGGCGATTCTGCTTGGCGCATGTTGTTACCCGCCTATGCGGAAGAGCTGAAATTCCAAACGGGAGGCGGAACGCGCGTGGTGACTTTCTCACTGAAAGCGCGGGCGGCGATTACGATGGCGGGTCACAAAGCCGACGGAGCTATGTGGTTCGACACCAGCACGGGTGCTTGGATTACGTCGACGCCCTACGGAACGATGCCGTTTATCGAGGACTACGTGAAGCAGCATCCGATGACCGCCGATTTTGGCAAGACGTGGTCGCTCTCTCTGCCCCAAGCAAAGTATTGGTATGAAGAAAAAGCAGAAAATGCAGGAACGGTGGATGGTTGGGGAGATGCGTTTCCGTTCGCGCTGCGGGGTAAGAATGGGGATACGGCACCAAGCGAAGCATTTTTTCATCAATGGGCCACCAGCCCGTTTGCGGATACTTATTTGACGAAACTGGCGGAAGCGGCAGTCGATGCGTTGGGAATGGGTAAACGCGACGCGACCGATTATCTCGGGGTCAGCTATTCCTCAACCGATTACGTTGGCCACACGTTCGGGCCGCGGAGCTGGGAAATCCAGGACATGCTGGTGCGTCTGGACAAGGATTTGGGAGAACTGTTTGCGCACCTGGACCAAAAGGTGGGGCGTGGGAATTACGTTGTGGCCCTTTCCGCAGATCACGGGGTGGCACCGATTCCCGCGCAAATGCAGAAGACCGGGTTCGATGCCAGCGTGTTAAGCATCCCCGGCCTGCAAGCTCGATTGGAGAAGGCACTGGAGCCGTTTAACCTCGGTAAACCGGCCATCGCGAAAATAGCGGGAAACGAGGTCTATTTCTCGCAGGGAATCTATACGCAATTGCGCCACGACCCCGCGGCGATGAAAGCGGTGCTGGATGCGGCGCTGTCCACGCCGGGAGTAGCGGAGGTGTTTCGCGCGGAGGAATTAGGCGGTGGGTTCAAAACTCTATCGCCAATGCGGACGGCCGCGGAATTAAGTTTCTATGCGCCACGGAGCGGCGATCTGTATGTGCTGCAGCAGCCTTACTGGCTTACGGGCGAGGATGCAAAACATTCGACAGGCACTGGTCACGGCACGCCTTACTATTACGACCAACGAGTACCCATTCTCTTGATGGGTTACGGAATCCAGCACGGAGAATATTTTGAACCGGCTACGCCTGCGGACATTGCGCCGACCTTTGGCGCACTGACGGGAGTAACGCTGGCGACGCACGACGGGCGAGTGCTGCGGGAAGCATTGCAGCAACGTGCCGGGAAGTAGCCTTTGGGCGGCCGGGATTTTCTCGGGAGGCGGAGGCCTTCATGGTATCCTCTGTGGCCAGTGTGAGTCCCTCCAATCGTGTTGACCTCAGCGTGCAAGTCGGCGCTTTGCGCCTCGCTAATCCTATAATCACGGCCAGTGGAACGTTCGGTTACGGGGTGGAGTTCGCCCATCTGGTAGACCTGAACCGGCTCGGCGGATTTGTCACTAAAGGCATATCGAAGGAGCCAATGGAAGGAGCGCCTTCTCCCCGTCTCCACGAAACGGCTTCGGGGATGTTGAACGCGGTTGGACTTCAGAACATTGGGGTGGACGCGTTCATTAAAGATAAGCTGCCAGTGTTGCGGAAATACAACACGCACCTGATAGTGAACGTCTTCGGATATTGTTTGGATGACTACGTGGAGGTCATTCGGCGGCTAGAGGATGCCGAAGGGATTTCCGCCTACGAGCTCAATATTTCCTGCCCAAATGTAAAAAAGGGGGGAATGCAGTTTGGAAGCGATCCAGCCCAAGTCGCCGAAGTGGTAGGGGCGGCGCGAAAGGCAGCGGGAAGGCGCCCGTTGTGGGTAAAGTTGATGCCCCTGGTTACCGACATAGCGCTGATCGCTCGAACTGCAGAATCTGCCGGAGCCGACGCGGTAACGATCGCCAACACGTATCCCGCTATGGCTGTTGACATTAGGAGCGGTAGGTCGGTGCTGGGAAACGCTACCGGAGGGCTGTCGGGGCCAGCCATAAAGCCAATCACGATGCGGCTGGTTTGGGAGGCTTGGAAGGTAATTAAGATTCCAGTGATCGGGCTGGGAGGTATAGAAAAGGTGGAGAACGTGCTCGAATACATAATGGTCGGCGCGTCTGCCGTACAGGTAGGGACGGCCAGTTTTGCTGACCCGCAGGCCAGTGAGGCGCTTGTGGGGGCCCTTACGAAGGTCCTAGAACGAGATAAAGTATTAACTATCAGTGAGATACGAGGAAAATTCCGAGTTGAAAACGGTTGACATAACGCGGTACGGAGGCTACACTTTTTGGGTAGTTCGTAGCGAAAAGAACACACTATGCGACGACCACTCTTTATGATCTGGGCTGCGATACGGTGGATACCCCTGATGTTCCTCATTGCACCGGGTATCGAGGCCCCCTTGGTTGCCCACCTGAGCGCGCCGGTTCACCCCATTAAGGTATGGGTTGGCAACGCCAGTTGGTACGGACCGGAGTTCAACGGGAAAGAGACGGCTAACGGGGAGAGGTTTAATTCCGAGAGTTTGACGGCGGCGCACCCGAACCTTCCGTTTGGTTCCTGGGTCAGGGTAGTGAACCCGCGCAACGGGAAATTTGAAGTTGCGCGCATCAATGATCGCGGACCCTATCAAGAAGGACGCGAAATTGATGTATCCTATCGCATAGCCCGGAAGATTGGTTTGGTCCACTCGGGAGTGACGCAGGTTCGGCTGGAACTGCTGCAGGTTCCGCCAAAGCACACCCGGACAGAAGCGGACGCTAACTAAGTCGATTCGGGCAAGTCCCGAACCTTGAATTTCGACGCCCATCCACGCAGCAGCCTGATCGTAGCCCTCGACTTTGATTCATTGACAACGGCGGTAAAGTTCGCGAAACAGGTGGCGGATCTTGTAGGCATGTTCAAGATTGGCAGCCAGTTGTTTACGAGTGCCGGGCCGGAAGCCGTGCGGCAAGTGGCGCAACTGGGCACGGGAATATTCCTCGATCTGAAGTTCCACGACATACCGAACACTGTGGCGGGAGCAGTGCTAGCGTCAGCGGCCATGCCCGGCGTGCAGCTTGTGAACGTGCATGCGCTGGGAGGAACACTGATGATGCGCGCAGCGGCGCAGGCGGTTAGTGCAGGCGTGCCGATGGGCGCGGACCGCACGCGACTGCTGGCGGTCACAATATTGACGAGCATGGACCGGAAGGCGATGCGGGAAGTCGGAATTGGCGGTGCGCCGCAGACGCGCGTGGTGAAATTAGCGAGATTGGCGCAGGCCGCGGGAGTGGATGGCGTGGTTGCATCGGTCCAGGAAGCAAAAGCGATTCGCAAAGCGTGCGGGCGGGAATTTCTGATTGTGACGCCGGGCGTACGCCCGAAGGATAAGAGTGTTGGCGCAAAGCAAGACGATCAGGCGCGCACCGCGACTCCACGCGAAGCTATCAAGGCGGGCGCCGACTTTATCGTGGTAGGGCGGCCCATCCTGGCAGCAGCGGATCCACGCAGCGCGGCGCAGGAAATTGTAGAAGAGATCGCTGCGGCCAAGGGATGAAGGAGAATCCTCGAAGTAGGCGCAACAAATCCTCGTAGAGAGCATTCCAAACAGACGGAGTATTGAGACGGCCGTTGCCCGCCATTTGCTGAAATGACCAAAAGCATCATCGTCGGAACCGCAGGGCATATCGATCACGGGAAGTCCGCGTTGATCAAGGCACTGACCGGGACGCATCCGGACCGTTTGGAAGAAGAGAAACGCCGCGGAATCACCATTGATCTCGGCTTTGCGTTTCTCGAGCAGGAAGGTGTGCGCTTCGGATTCGTGGATGTGCCGGGCCACGAGCGCTTCGTGAAGAATATGCTGGCGGGCACGTCGGGAATTGATCTGGTACTGCTGGTGATTGCTGCGGATGAAGCGATCAAGCCGCAGACACAGGAACACTTCGATATTTGCCGGTTGTTGGGAGTGCAGCGAGGAGTGATTGCGCTGACCAAGACCGATCTGGTGGAGCGGGACAGTGCTGAATTAGTGCGACTGGAAGTAGAAGACTTTGTGAAAGGTTCGTTTCTGGAAGGAGCGCCGATTCTGGCGGTGAGCGCAAAGACCGGCGCGGGGCTGCCTGAGCTGAAAAAGGTGCTGTGGGAAGAAGCCCAGAAAATCCCGGAGAAACAAACCGAACGTTATTTCCGGCTGCCGATTGACCGTTCGTTTGCGGTGAAGGGATTCGGTACGGTGGTGACGGGTACGTTGATCTCTGGCCAGATTGCCTCGGGCGATGAAGTGGAGTTGCTGCCAGAAAAGAAATTGCTGCGCGTGCGGGGAGTGCAGACCGGTGGAAAAGGAGTGGAACGCGCGTCGGCGGGGCAACGAACTGCCGTGAATCTTGCGAGCATCGAGCACAGTGCCGTGCAACGTGGCATGGTGATCGCGGCACCCGGCCGTTTTACCAAGACGCGCCGGATCGATGCGCGAATGGAGCTGCTGCCTGGCGCGCCCGCGCTGAAGCACAATGCCCGCGTGCACTTTCATGCGGGCACCGTCGAGAGTGTCGCGACGGTGCACTTGTATGGACAAACAGAATTGCGGCCTGGCGAATCTGCCTTTGTACAACTGCGATTCATGGATGACGTGGTGGCGGTGCGGGGCGACCGCTACATCGTGCGGCAATTTTCGCCGGTCATCACCATCGGAGGCGGAGCGGTTTTGGATCCGCTGGCGCGCCGCGCAACACGAAAGGACTTGGGACGCGCGCCATTTTTGGAGGCGCTAGTGCGAGGTTCGCAAGAAGAAATCCTGCGCTCCATGGTGGAGCGGAATATTCTCGGCATTGGGATGCAGGAGATCATTCCGCGAACAGGTTGGATGCTGGAGGAAGTGCGGGCGGCGGTTGACAGTCTCGTGGCCGCGCGTGCAATTCGCGTCGTGAACACGGAGCCCATGCTGCTATTGGCCGAGAGCATATTTCAGGACATTGCAAAAAACCTGCTTTCGCGCGTAGAGGCGTTTCACAAGGAAAACCCGCTGGTGGCAGGCATTCCGCGGGAAGACCTGCGAGCCGTAGTTGGGCGGCGGGTCAGGACAGAGGCGTTCCGGGCCGCGCTGGAAGAATTGGCGAAACAGGGCAAAGTTACGTTGCAGGGCGAACTGGTGAAAAAAGCCGGAGCGGAAATTACGCTGACGCCTGAAGAAGTGCGCGCGCGCACGCAAATAGAACAAGCGTTTGCTGCTGCGGGGCTGGCGGTACCTGCGGTAAAAGAGGTTTTGGGACAACTGGCAATCGAAAGCCGGCGTGCGGAAAAAATATTGCAGATTCTGCTGCGCGAAAAAGTGCTGGTGCGCGTTTCTCCGGAACTTATTTTCCACCGCGATGCGCTGGGACGATTGCCGGTGCTGTTGCAGAACTACAAGAAATCCAGGGGCGAGCGCATTGGGGTGCCGACGTTCAAAGAGTTGACCGGGATCACACGGAAATACGCGATTCCCTTGCTAGAATACCTCGATCGGCAGCGCTTGACACGGCGGATGGGTGACGAGCGTGTTATCCTGTAGCAGGCAGATGAGAACGAATCCGGCTTAAAATGAGTGGAAACGGCCCCAGGTAACCGGGCAGCCGGACAGTTAGTTACGGAGCGGAGAGCGATTATGGGTGAATTTAGCGTATTTCACTGGCTGGTAGTTTTAGCCATCGTGTTGATCCTGTTTGGCGGCCGGAAGATCCCCGAAGTGATGAAGGGATTGGGAGAAGGCATACGCAATTTCAAAGACGGAATGGCCGGCGCAGCACAAACGCCTGGACAGGCCACGGCAATTGCTGCCCCCACGGGGATTACCGCAAAGTCTGGAAATGGACAAGTGGCGATCAGTTGGAACGCCAGCAGCGGCGCGAACAACTATAACGTGAAGCGCTCGGGAACGAGCGGCGGGCCGTATGCGCTGATTGCCTCCACTGCAGCGACGAGCTACTCCGATGACGGCCTGGCCAACGGAACCTACTACTACGTGGTGACCTCGGTCGGCTCCTCCGGCGAAAGTATCCATTCGATGGAAGTGAGTGCCACCGCAGCCTGACCGGAACACAACGGCGAACTGGGCCTGGACAGAACAGCGTTTTTCCTTGCCGGTTACTAAAACCGTATTTCGCGTATTCCATGTGGTAAATCGAACAGCTCCTGTTCTCTGGTAGGTAGCGCCAATACTGCCCGTTCGGGCAGTAGAAAGGGCGCAACTTTTTCCCCACACTTGGGTACAACCAGGTACCGGCAATCACGCTAAACAGAGGAGCTAACCGATGCGCCCAACAATCTCGAAGTGGATGGTTTTGCCTGCTGCGGTGTTGTTTCTGGGGACTGTAGCACTGGGGCAGGATACCTCGTCCGCACAGAGTTCCAGCAGTCCTTCCACCACGGCGACAAAGCCCGGGGAAGTTGCTCAACGGAAGGATAACCAACAGGACCGAATCGCAAACGGAATACAGAGCGGCCAGTTGACCGCGGGAGAAACCGCGAATTTGGAGAAGAAGGAATCGGCGATCAACGCGGAAACGCGCGCGGACCGTGCCGCCAACGGCGGGAAACTGACAACATCCGAGAAGCAGCAAATCAACAAGCAACAGAACCACGTGTCCAACCAGATTTACGACGATAAGCACAATGCCAACACCGCGCACTATGGGAATAATGAGGTGGGCCAGCGCCGCGAGAATCAACAGGACCGCATTGCGCAAGGCGTCAAGAGCGGGCAGTTGACCGCAGGTGAAACCGCCAAGCTGGAGAATCAGCAGAAAAATATCAACCAGCAAGTGAAGGCGGATCGCGCAGCGAACGGCGGCAAGCTTACGGCCAGCGAAAAGAAGCAGGTCAACAAAGAACAGAACGCGACTTCGAAAAATATCTACAACAAGAAGCACAACGCGAAAACCCAGGGATCTAAATAATTCAACCGAGATTGAAACGTAAAGGCGCCCTGCACTGACGGGGGCGCTTTTGCCTTTTTTGGCGCGGCTGCTACTGGGATTCGTATTCTTCCGACCAGCCGAGTTCTTGAAGAGCCGCGACGAGCCGCGCTAAGGGCAGGCCGACAACATTGAAGTAGCAACCCTCGATACGCGGAATGAAACGACCGGCATGTCCTTGAATGGCGTAGGCGCCGGCTTTGTCGTACGGCTCGTCGGTGGAAAGGTAGCGGGAGATTTGCTCGTCCGAGAGCGCCGCGAAAGTGACCAGGGTAGTTTCGACGAATTGACGGCGTTCCATCTCAGGCAGGCGAATCAGGGTCACGCCGGTGATGACCGAATGTGTGCGCCCAGAGTAAAGCTCGAGCATATGGCGCGCGTCATCCGTGGAGCGAGGTTTGCCGAGAATCTGGCCGTCGAGAACGACGGTCGTGTCGGCAGCAACGAGGATGGCAGGGCCAACCGTGCGCGCCGCAACCAGTTCCGCTTTGGCGTCCGCCAGGCGCTGCACCATCTCCTGCGGTGTTTCGTCGGGAAAAGGCGTTTCGTCCACGGCGGACGAGAGAACGGAAAAAGAAATACCGGCATCGCGCAGAATTTGGGCCCGTCGAATCGAGGCGGAAGCAAGGATCAGCTTCATGAGTTGTGTCCGCGGTCAGAATACTACAGAGGCAGCAAAGTGGCAGCTGTGCTTTGGAGCAGAAGATGGAGCACCTTGGAGCAGAAGATGGAGCACGTCAAACGAGCAGGCCGGTTTCGAAGAGCGAGTTAGAGAGAGCGTGCGCGGCGGAACGAACTGACGGCGAAGAAGACAAACAACAGCGCAACGACGATGGACAGCCCAATCAGCCAGTAAGCCACGTCGCGGGTCCACGCCCGGAAGGCGGAATTCAGCCAGCCCAGCGCGAGGATGGCAAAAAGCGCTCCCACTGTTTCGTAAAAAAGCTGTTTCAGCACTCGCCAAAGCCGCTTAAAGCCGCGCGGTTCCGGCGCGCGAGAAGCGGAACTTGCTGCCGTGGACATACACGAATCTTAACGCAGAAACCGCGAAGTTGCCGGTGCCGGGAATACCGGTCGAAAGGACAGGTACGCGGCTAAAGGGCTGTGAATAGATTGAAGACAACGACAAAAGGTCGGCTTGTATCCAACAAAGTGTGGGCCTAAAATCACCTTAGCAGTACTGGGGGAAGCGCCTTTGCAACTTGACGATCACCTCAAAAACCTTTTGCGCGAACTGGGACACGCGATCAACGATACCGTTTCGGAGTCGGAACGGATTACCGGAGCCATCGCGGGGGTCCGGGCGCACGGCTATGACATCGTGCTGAAACTGGACGCAACCATCGGATTGGCCAGGCGCGATGGCAGCGAGATGCCCAAGATGACCACGCAAGACCGGCGTTTTCTGGAATCCCTGCGCATTCAGGTGGATCAGGAATCTCTGGACCAGGAGCCGGACAAACGCCAACCCTCGCGGCTGACGATGACACCCCAGGATGTGCGATTTTTGAAGTCATTACGGATTGCGACGGACGATATCGAATGAAGAAAATTTTCACGATGGCGGTGGTTAGCGCTTTTGCAGTAACGGTGCTAGGCACGCTGGCGGTGTCCCGTGCTGCCGCGCAGGACCCTATCCTGACGCCGATTATCGTGGACGAAGTAGCTCCGATCATAGTGAAAGCGCTGACCCCGAAGCCCAAACCTACGGGCTTGGAGAAATTTGAAGGCTATATCGTGCACGCGAACGTGGCGCAAGTAACTGTGCGAGCGAAGGGCAATGATTTAGGCATTCAGACTTTTCCGCTGGACGCCACGGTTGCCGCGAAAATGCAAAAAATCGTGGATCAGGGTGGCTACCAGTACGGCGACAAAGTCACCGTGTACTACGATCCGACTTCGCGCACCGCTGTGAAGATTAAAGGAAAACCGTCGCGGCCCCTCTGAAACGGAGGGAGTCATGTTGCGTCTACCCGCCGTAGCCGGTCAGTTTTATCCCGCCAATCCCGCAGAACTATCCTCGCAGGTTGAAAAATATACAAAGGAAGAGACGGCACAGACGAAGATAAAAGTTCGCGCGTGCCTGGTGCCGCATGCCGGGTACATTTACTCGGGCGGAGTGGCGGGAGCTGTTTTTGCGCGCATCGTGCTGCCAAAGAAAATACTGTTGCTCGGGGTGCGGCATTATCCGCGCGGAGAACCGTTGGCCATTCTTTCGGAAGGAGTTTGGCGGACGCCATTGGGAGACGTCGCCATCGATTCCGCGCTGGCAAACGAACTAAAAAAGAGCTGCCCCGCACTGCGCGAGGACAGCGTGGCGCATAGTAGGGAACATTCGTTGGAAGTGGAGTTGCCCTTCTTGCAAGTGCTATCCGCTAGATTTTCATTTGTACCGGTAGCTGTAGGAACCCTGAACTTTCAGGATTTGCGTGAAACGGGCGAAGGCATCGCGCGCGTACTGGAAAAAACAGCGGAAGAGGTGCTGATTGTCACCTCGTCGGATATGAATCATTACGAAGACGACGAGACCACTCGTGCAAAAGACGCGAAGGCTATTGAATGTATGTTGCGGCTCGATGCCAAGGGACTGTATGAAACCTGCCGCGACGAAAAGATCTCCATGTGTGGATTGGGGCCCGCTATTGCCATGCTAACGGCGATGAATCGGTTAGGCATAGAACAAGCGGCGCTGGTGCGTTATGCCACGTCGGGTGATGTCAACGGGCATCGCGAGGAAGTGGTGGGTTATGCGGGGATGACATTTGGCTAAGCGCGCAGCCAATCCCGTCTGAAGCAAAAAGGCTCGCAGGAAAAATGCTGCGAGCCTTTTTGCTATATGAAATCTGAACGCCGCCTAGTGATGTCCTCCCGAGGAATGGCCAGAAGAGGAAGAAGACGAGGGCATAGGAGCGGGTGCCGATGCTGGAGAACTGTGAGACGGCGTGCTGCCTCCAGAACTCGGGTGCCCCGTCCAAACCGCTGTTCCGGAATGCGAGTTGTAAGAGGGTGAAGTGGGTGTCGGTGGATTGATGTGCGGCCGGGCTGGCATAACTGCGCCGCGGCTGGGGGGTGGCCCGTTCGCTGGCGTGCGGGTCGTTGCACTGGGAATCGCCGTATTCGTTCGGTTCGGAACGCCCGCGGAACCGTTCGTGTGGACGTCCCCCTGATTGCCAGCGACCTTCGGAGAAGTGGAGCCATTCACGAAGCGGTGCTGGCCGGGATCGTAAACAATGGAAGAATCGCGGCTGAGAGTAACCGGGCGGCTTCCAGAAGTTCCGGAGAGAATGGTGCGCGAAATGCGCGTCGGCTGGGTGGTGGCTGCAAACGTGTTCGCGGAAATTACGTTGCGCGGCGGATTCTTGGATACCGACCATTTTTCGCCCGCGGCGGAAGTCGCCGCGACGATGGTATTGCCTTGCACCGGATAAATACCGTGCGCCAGATTGAGGGGCGTTTTGCCATGGCCGTCACCGGGATGCACGGGAACCAAGCCGGTTGTGGTGCCGGAGTGAACCCACACGGCGGTCACAGGGCGATAATAAATTGGCCCACCGAGACCGCCAAATCCCGTCGGCATCCACACCCAACCGTAGGAGGGGCTGAATATCCAGCCGCCATAGTGGTAAGGCAACCAGCCCCACGGGGCAGAACCAATAAAATTCAAACCGAAGAAAGGATCCGAGTACCAGGAACCGAATGCAAACGGGCTCCAACCCAGACCCACTCCATATGGCTGCCAACCGAAACCGTAGCCGGGAACGTTGTAAAAGGAGCCGTAGTTGTAGAGATCAGCAAATCCCGAAGTGTAATCGGGTGAATTCACGTACTGGCTGGTATACGCGGTGGCGGTGGCCACGCTGTCGATGCGTCCGGACACCCACTTATCGAAATCATCGCTATCGCTGGCTCGCGAGATGACCGGGGCGGTCCCGTCGTTCATGTTGATAGCGTAGGACTGGCCCTTTTCCAGCGACTTGGTGACTTTGCCGCGCAGCACATTAACCTGACCCAACTCCACGTTAACGTTGCTGCCATCGTCGAAATTGTCTAAACGGAATCGCGAGCGACCATTAGCTTCCACGCTGAAATCGCCGCCGGTCACGCTGAAATAGTCATCCTTTGCGGGATGGACGTAGAAGATAGCGCTACCCTGGCGCAGGATCAGACGAGTGACCCGGGCGCCATCGTCCAGAGACAGGTCGTAAAATTCGATCAAGGTGTTGGCGCTGAGGAAGGCCATAGCGCCATTTTCAAATTCCACTTCGGCGCGACCATTTGCGTCGGTGGCAAGAGCGTATCCTTCGCGGATAGGAAGATTGAGCGGAGCAATCTCCCAAGTTGCCTTGGCGTCCTCCAGTGAATCCTTGTGGAATTCGTGGGCAAACCGGACGTCTCCCTGAACCAGGCTCAGACGCACGATACGAGCGTGGCTGGAGTCCGCGCTGGCTGACGGAGGCAATACGATCCAAACCAGGAACAAAGACAGAGATAAAGAGAATAAAGACAGGCGTTTCATGAGGCACCTCGAGGTGCGCGGACCCTACAGCTTAGACGATACAGCAGGTTGGCGGGTTGCGTTAGGTTAATTCGGGTCCGGCCTGCGAACAAGCCCCCTTGCGGAATGAGTACCGTCACGTGGGGAATAAACGCGAGAGGGACGAGGATTAATGAGACGGATGAGGCACATAAGAATTATTGATTGGCAAGTTCTTGACAACAGGTGGGTTAATCGCTACTTTCGTGTCCCATGGGTGGGTTCATCTATGTGTAGCAGTCTCTTCAATCTATAACTCTTTCCGAGTGGGCTGGAAATTCGCACGCAAATGTGGGTAGGGGAACCCGCGCAGGCGGACGACGGGGCTTCTTTCTTACATTTCTTCAACTTCGTGGGGGGGATAGAAATGAAAGTCTTTATAAAGATGGCTATTGCGTTGTTGTTAGTTTCGGGAATTCTCCTGCTGCCCGCGGCGTACGGTCAAGGAGGGGCAACGGGCGCAATCAGCGGCTCGGTGGTAGACGTGAACGGAGGATCGGTAGCGGACGCCGAGGTGCAAATCATCAATGTGGCGACCGAACAGTTGGTCCGGCGACTGAATACGAACGCCGACGGTACATTCCTGGTTACGCTACTGCCGCCGGGGACTTATTCGGTTGTGGTCAATAAGACCGGCTTTTCCGAGGCGAAGGCGGTCGACATTCAGGTTCGCGTGACGGAAACCACGCGCCTGACGGTGCCACTGAAACCGGGGACGGTCAGCGAAAAGATTGAAATCACCGCAGAAGTTGCTGCCGTGGATACGACGAATGCCACCACCGGAGAATCCATCGGTTCGACGACGGTCCGCAGCCTGCCCTTGGCCACGCAAAACTTTCAACAATTGTTGACGCTGTCGGCGGGCGCGCAGAGCGACCTGAACAACTCGACGCAATTGGGCCGCGGAGACGTGCGCATGATCGTGAACGGCCAGCGCGAAGACAACAACAATTACCTGATCGAAGGAATCAGCGCCACGGACTACAACGTGGCGGAACTGACGAATACGCCGCTGCCGAGCCCGGACGTGATCCAGGAGTTCAAGGTGCAAACCTCGCTGTACGATGCGACGCAAGGGCGCAATGGCGGCGGAAACATCAATGCGATTCTGAAAACCGGAACACGACAATTACATGGCGACGTGTATGAGTTCTTCCGGAACAATGCTCTTAACGCCAACGATTATTTTCTGAATGCCAGCGGCCAGGATCGTCCGGTGTTGAAACAGAATGTCTTTGGCGGCAGTTTGGGAGGGCCGCTGGGACCAGAGAAACTCGGGTTCTTTTTTGTGAACTATCAGGGAACTCGGCAACGCAGCGGTCTCTCGCCGGGCACGTTTATTAGCACGGTGATTCCGTCGATTCCCACCGACCGGTCGGTGGCGTCGTTGACGCAGGCCTTTTTCCCGGGGGGACTCCCGGCAGGAGTGACGCTGGATCCCGTGGCGGTGGCGCTGTTGCAATTCAAGAGCAATCAATTTGGCGGAGCCACGAACGGCTACCTGATTCCCAGCGTTCCCGACACCAGCAATGGTGAAGGAATTTTCTCTTACAGCACACCCGGCAAATTCACCGATGACCAGTTCACGACCAACTGGGACAAGGAATTTCATGGCGGCGTGGACAAAATTTCCGCGCGCTTCTTCTTTTCGAACTCCTCGACATTCGAGCCGTTCGGGGCGGGTGGCCTGCAGGCGTCCCTCGGCGGCAGCATCGCAGCTTCGGACTTGAACTTCCCGTACACATTGCCGGTGAACGACCGGTTCTTCGGATTGTCGGAGACGCACCTGTTCTCCCCGGCAATCGTGAACGAAGTGCGCTTTGGCTACGTGCGCATTAACAACTCGGCCATCAACAACGCTCCTGTAACGGTGACAGACCTCGGCATCAACCGGCCGATGAGCAACATCACGGACAGTATCTATAAATTCACGTTTGGCAGTTCCGGTTTCCAGATCGGGCCCACGCCACAGGCGAACACCTCGAACCTGCAGAATAATTTCACCGGCGTGGACACAGTTTCCTGGGTACACGGTTCGCACGTCTTCCGGTTCGGCGGCGAAATCGATTTCATCAATCTGGATAAGCTCTTCCCGCAAACCTTCAACGGCCAGCTCTTTTTCACCAATACGCCGGCGTCGACGACTTCGCCGCTTCCCTTTGACACTACCGACTTCCAGAATTTTCTCGTAGGCGCTCCGCAATTCAGCTTTGGCGGCGGCGGTGTTTACAATCACCAGTACAAGCAGAACGACTTTGCGGTTTTCTTCCAGGACGACTGGAAGGCGACCAAGAACCTGACATTGAACCTGGGCGTGCGTACCGAAGTGATGGGGGCATGGATTGACGGCGCTTGCCATATCGGCAACGTGCAATCGAGCTTGACGCTCTCGGGGGAAAATCCGTTCGTGTATCCGGGGTGCGTGAACAATCTGGGAGTCACCGACTTCACCGGGACTGCGGACGCCACCACGTTTAACCACCGGTACTCGACGGGTATCGGACCACGCATCGGCTTGGCCTACGATCTATTCGGCAAGAACAAGACCACCATCCGCGCGGGCTATGGCATTTACTATGTTCGCGAAGACGTCGGTGCGGTGGACCAACTGTCGTTCCAGACGCCCTTCCTTCCCATCGTTTTTGCGGGCAGCGCGCCGGGAGGCTTCACCAATTTCTTTGCGCCTTGCGCGGCCTCCAACCCGAAGCCGTACAGCCCTTATTGCGACGCGACCACGGGCGCCGGATCCAATCCGAACGGACTGCCGGCCGCGGGAGTTTTGAGCAGCGCGTTCCTGCCGTGCCTTTCCGTTCTTCAGGGTTTCGTGTCGAACAGCACGGGCTTGCCAACTTCCGATTCCACGCAAACCCCGATCTACGCGAATCAGGCCGGATGCACGGGAAGCCTGCCGTCGGTCCTCGATTTCGCGTTGGAAGTACCGCGAAATTTCAAAGTGCCTAACACGCAGCAGTGGAACTTGACGATTCAGCGAGACTTGGGCAAGCAGTGGGTTCTCGAGGTGGGCTACGTGGGAACACACGCGGTGCACTTGCGCGAAACTCGCGATGGAATACAGTCGGTCGATGCGTCTACTACGAATCCGTTTACCGTCACGGATGTGAATGGCGTGCAATACCAGATCACTTCGAATACGGCTTCGAACGCGATTGCGCGGACGCCTACGCCAGGTCTGAACGGTTATGCGGGCTACCAGATCTTCGCGAACGATGCCTACTCGCATTACCATTCGTTGCAGACTACGGTATCGCGGCGGTGGAAGGACGGCTACTTCCAGGCGGCGTATACCTATTCCAAATCGACGGACGCGACTTCCACGGGCAACACCGCGTTCAACACCGCGTACAACGATCAAAGCAACATCAATGCCTCGCGGGGACTTTCGGACTTCGACCGGCCGCACCGCCTGGTGGTGAGCTACGTCTATGACCTACCGTTTTACCGCAATGGCGAGGGATTCAAGAAGGCAGTACTCGGCGGATGGGGCATAAGTGGCGTTACCATCTTCCAATCCGGCTCGCCGTTTTCGATCTTCGATTCAGGTGCGGGTACGGCGTTCCTGGGAGCAGGCAGCACTCCGCTGTTGGGCGCGGAACTCGCTTCTGGCGCGTCGATCTCTGGCGGGTACACCAGCGGCAACATTCACGACCGGCTCAACGGATACGTGAACATCAATAACTTCACACCCGTGCCGGTTCTGGCCGCGAATCAGGGGGCTTGCAACTCTGGCGACACGAACTATTGCCTGACCGGTTTCGGGAATCTGGGCCGGAATATCTACCGCGGACCTTTCCAGCAGAACTGGGATTTCTCGCTCATCAAGAATATCCGCCTGACCGAACGGCAGTCGCTGCGCTTCACGGCGGATTTCTTCAACATTTGGAACCATGCCAACTTTGCGAACCCGGTGGCCACGGACGTCGAAAGCCCCGGGAATTTTGGCGTAATCACCAGTACCAAGGGCGTGCCGCGCTTGATCCAATTCTCGTTGCGCTACGCGTTCTAACAGACCGCGTTACGTCGTGACAACTCGGAAGAGGCGCTGCGCTATAGGCGCGGCGCCTCTGCTCTGCGCGCCA
Organism: Candidatus Acidiferrales bacterium; assembly: GCA_963759275.1. Lineage (GTDB taxonomy): Bacteria > Acidobacteriota > Terriglobia > Acidiferrales > UBA7541 > Acidiferrum. The sequence goes on from CAVWYZ010000016.1 coordinate 258,877, forward strand.
CGGCGCATAGATACTCCCTTCCAGAAGAGTGATATTATTTTTCGGTCATGCCAAAAATCGCAACGCGCGTTTCTTATCTAACCGGCGAGGGAGCCCTGGCGGTTTACACCCGCGCCAAAGAACTCGAAAAAGAAGGCCGCTCCATCATTCATCTGGAGTTGGGCGAACCCGATTTCCATCCGGCGGCGCCGGTGGTGGATGCGGTGCGCGCCGCGGTAGCAAGTGGGCGCGACCGGTATGTGGCGACGCGCGGAATTCCACCGTTGCGCAGCGGCATTGCGGACTACCTGAAGCGCACGCGGGATCTTAATGTCGTAGCCGAACAAGTGCTGGTGGCGCCGGGCTGTAAGATGGCGCTCTCCCTGGCAATGATGGCGCTGATCGAACCGGGCGACGATGTGCTTTACCCGAACCCGAGCTTTCCGATCTATCCTTCCTTTACTCGCGGGTTGGGAGCGAACGCCGTTCCTTTCGCCTTGCGCGAGAAAAATAAATTTCAGCCGGATTTGGCGGAGATTGCCGCGAAGATCACGCCGAAGACGCGGATGCTGATTTTCAACTCGCCGAATAATCCGACGGGCACGGTGTTCACCGAGCGGGCGATTGCAGAGATCGCCGAACTGGCCAAGAAGCACGATTTGTGGGTGATCGCCGACGAAATTTATGCGCGGATTCTTTTCAACGGTGAATATAAGTCGATTTGGGCGCTCCCTGGGATGGCCGAGCGCACGATAATCATCGACGGATTTTCGAAATCGTTTGCGATGACGGGATGGCGACTGGGGTACGCGATTGCTCCAAAACGCGTCATTGACGCGATGGATATGCTGGTGCTCAACACCTTTACCTGCACGGCGGAATTCTCGCAGGTGGCGGCCATCGAAGCGCTGCTGGATTCGACGAACGCGGTTCCCGCCATGGTGGCGGAGTACCGCAAGAGGCGCGATGTGTTCGTCGAGAAATTGAACAAAATTCCAGGGTTCCGTTGCCAATCACCGGACGGCGCGTTTTACGCCTGGGTGAACATTGAAGAAACCGGGAAGCCGGCGGAAGAAGTGCAAAGAATATTACTGGAAGAGGTGGGCGTAGCGGCGATTGCCGGAGCTGCATTTGGAGCGGAAGGGAAAAATTACGTGCGATTCTCGCTGGTAAGCGCGACGCACCTGCTGGAAGAGGCGCTGGAACGCATTCAGCGGGCAACAATGCACTGGCGAGCCGCGGTTTCGCGATAAGCAGTCGTCACGTCCGAAAGTTTGCTTGGGGAGAATGCTCGATATGAATCGTGTGCTACGAATCGGAGTCGGCGCTGTGTTGTCCGCTGGCATGGCATATACCGTTGCGGCGCAATCCCGTCCTTATCCATCCGGCGATGTGAAGAAGACGTACGAACGCCTGCTCAAACAAATTGATGCAATTCCGCTGTTCGACAATCACGCGCATCCCGGCTTCGCTGACGACAGCGACGTGGACGCGATGGCGGCGCCGCCGGATGAAAGCGCCACGCTACGCCTGCGCGAAGATAATCCGGAATTTGTGGCGGGAGCGAAAGCGCTCTACGGTTACCCGTACAACGATTTCACCGCGGAACACGGCAAGTGGCTGGCCGATAAGGCCAAGGCCGCGGAACAATCTGGCAGCACCGCCTATTTCGACAACCTTCTGGATAAGCTGAACGTAGACGTTTGCCTGGCCAATCGCGCCATGATGGCGCCCTATCTTGATCCCAAGCGATTCCGCTGGGTTTTCTTCGTAGATTCGTTCTTCTTCCCATTCGACAATACGCAGCAGAAAGCCAGCACGCCGGATATGGGTGTGTATATTCCGCTGCAGGAAAAAATGCTGAGCCGCTGGAAAAAGCAGGAAGGCGTCGAGGGTTTGCCCGCCGACCTGGCGGGTTACGAGAATTTCGTGCGGCGCACGATGGCCGACAACCAGCAGAAACATGGCGGCGTGGCGATCAAGTTTGAAGCAGCGTACTTCCGTTCGCTCTATTTCGCGGATCCGCCTCGCGAGCATGCCGAAGCGATCTACAACAAATATCGAGCTGGCGGCGTACCGACCCCCGGCGAATACAAGCAATTTCAGGATTATATTTTCCGCGTGCTGGTGGATCAGGCGGGAAAACTTCATTTGCCGGTACATATACATTCCGCCGTGGGCATTGGCGACTACTTCAGCCTGCAAAACGGAAATGTGTTGAATCTAGAGAACGTATTGCGCGACCCGCGATACAAGAATGTGAACTTTGTGTTGTTACACGGTGGTTGGCCCTATGAACGCGAGGCGGCGTTGCTGACCGCGGTGAAGAATGTCTATCTCGACACTTCGTTCCAATCGGAGCTGTTGTACCCGTCGCAGTTCAAGGAAGTGCTGAAGCAACTGCTGACGCTGTATCCGGACAAGATGATGTACGGATCCGACGCGTTTCCGTTTAACGATGCCTTAGGCGCGGAGGAGAGCATGTGGCTGGCCGCGCGAACCACGCGCACCGGATTGGCAGCGGCGTTGGCAGAGCTTGTGGAGGAAGGCGCGCTCAGCGAAGCGAAGGCTTTGGAACTGGCGCGCAATTATCTGCACGATAACGCCGCGCGGCTGTATGGAGACTTGAAGAAATGACCACGAAATCCTGCAAATATATTCCCTGGAACACCGTTGAGCATGAAAAGCTGAACGACCTGATCGCGCGCGAGATGGTGGTGGGAGACAACCTGATGCTGGCGCGAGTCTTCCTGAAGAAAGGCGCGCATGTGCCGGAGCACCATCATCATAACGAGCAGGTCACTTATATTTTGGAAGGCGCGCTGAAGTTTGCCATCGACGGCAAGGAAATTGTGGTGCGCGCGGGAGAAGTGCTGTGCATTCCTTCGAACATGCCGCACGAGGCGTGGGCGATCGAGGATACGCTAGACCTGGATGTGTTCAACCCGCCGCGCGAAGACTGGCTGAACAAATCGGATGATTATCTGCGGTTGGGAATCCCTCGAAAATAAAAGAATATTTTTCAGTAGATTCCGTGCGAACTGCCGGAGGCCTGAACGACGCCCTTCGCGACGGAGAGAGAATAGGCGTCGGATTCGCCGGACCAGGTCTTGAGTTGGAAACTTTTTCCCGACGCGACGCGCTGAACCGCGATGCCGCTGAAGGAAAGTGGTTGGCGATACGCGCAGACTTCCGGCGGCTGAGCAGCCTCGAGGAAATATACCGGACCCTCGCCAACGACTCGGGAAGCGCCGTCGGGTTCTACCAGCAGACTGGCGTTTTCTTCCACGGCGATCGCGCGAATCTGTTTCGCCCAGCCATCTTTCAAAATACGCGCCATGAAGACGAGCAGCCGGCCGAGGCGATCGCGCTTCACGAAGTGCGTGTCGGTGATGGTGCTGGTAAGCAGCGGGATGCGCAGAAAGTCGCGGGTGAGTGTGACTTCGTTGCCATAGGGATTCGCCAAAGCATCAGGCGAATGAATGGTGTCGATCATCGAGGAAAAGGAAAATTCCCCCATGATGGCGAGACCGGCGCTTAAACCTCCCAGCGGTTTACCTGCGCTGATATGGCGGTTGAGCGCGTCTTGCACGGGAGTGTCTTGCCAGTAGCGCACGTAATCGGATTGATCGCCGCCGGCCAGGTAAATGTTCTCCGCATGGTCGATGATTTCGACCACCTTTGGATCGCTGGAATCCTCCCGGTTGGTGAACGAAAGAGTCGCCGCGGAATTGAGCGGGCAGACCGCTTGCATTTCCTGATTCAATTTCTTCATGTACGCGTCGTCATCATGTGCGCTCAGCACCAGGAAATCACCGCCGTTGGTGCGCTCACATAGCCATTTGAACGCTGGGTCCTGGTGCGCGCCTCCGCCCATCAAAGCAAATCCAGGTAGCGGAGTTTTTGTCGAGTCGGTTGCATTCCCGGCACGCAAATACTTCCATTTCGCGGAAGCCGGAGCGCTAAGAAAGCAGCAAGTCAGGCACAGCAAAGTACTGAAGTGAAACCATCGCAAAGAGTTCATCCTAGACATTTGGTGAGTATACGGTTTGTCCGAGCGATTCTGAAACGCCGTTGTGAATCCGACAAGTCACGCAAGTTCAACCGGCTTAGTTCTCCGTTGACTTCGCGTGCGCCCTCGCCCATACTCCGCGTCAACACCATAGGACTGGAGCCCAGGCCATGTTTATTCATTCTTGTTGTGTCCACAGGTTCCACCCAAGTCAAATCGTCAATCAGGTAGCCACCGGCAAATTGCAAGCGGGCCTGTAAGCCTGGGCCCGGTCTGATCGTTCTCCTCCTCTTCTGCTCGCGATCATTCTCGTTGTCAGTCTTGTTGGTGTATCAAATTTCACGCATGGGGGTGCGTTCATGAATTCCATTCGAGTCAAATTTCTCGTTTACATATTAGCCGCTTTGTTGGTGCCGATCATGGGCGCCGCGCAATCGAATCGCGGGCGTATCAGCGGCCAGGTAACGGATCCGACCGGTGCCACGATAGCGGGGGCGTCAATCACCATCGAAAACGTGGATACACACGTACAACGGGTTTTGCTCTCGAACGGGGAAGGAAATTACAGCGACCCCACCCTGGAGCCAGGCTTCTATTCCGTCAAGGTCGAAGCGAAAGGTTTCAAAACGGCAATACGTGAAAAAGTTCAGATCGAAGTCGCTAACGATCTGAAACTCGATTTTCAATTGAGCACCGGTTCGATCACCGAAGTTGTCCAAGTTTCCGGAGAAGCGCCCCTCACCGAGGCGTCCAACGCGGTGCTGAGCGGCGTTCTTTCCAACCAAGCGGTGAACGAATTGCCGGTCCAGGGAAGGGACTTTCAAAACCTTCTCAATTTGCACCCCGGGGTACAAAGAACGGCCGGCGGCGGTTTCCATTCGACCACCTCAAATGGTCTGCGTCCCGACGACAACAACTACATCATCGACGGAGCGAACGACAACGACATCTATTACGGTGACACCATCGTGAACGGCGCCGGAATTAGTGGCACTCCCGCCAGCACGCTGCCGCTGGATGCCATCCAGGAATTCAATACCCAGGAGCAACCGGACGCCGATTTCGGGGCCAAGCCGGGAGTGGTGGTGAATATCGGCATCAAATCCGGAACCGACCAAATTCATGGGACGGCTTACTATTTCAATCGCAATGACGCGTTCGACGCGCGAAATTACTTCAATATCAAACCGCAGCCTATTTCTGCTGTGCGATTGAACCAGTTTGGCGCCTCGATTGGCGGGGCGTTTATCAAGCAGAAGTGGTTTTATTTTGCGAACTACGAAGGCGTGCGGAGCACTGTAGGAAATCCCTATAATGCGTACAGCCCAGTGACGTCTTCACTCGCGACGCCGGATAATCCGGACGGCGATCCTTACTCGAGCGTACCGGATGCGCTGCGTTCGCTGGGTTGCGACACGACGCCGACCAATTGTAGCCAGCTCAGCTTGAACTTGCTCAAATATCTACCTAAGAACCCGGGTTACACCGCGGACAGTAGCGATCCCACGATCATCAATTTCAACTTCAACAATACCAACCGCGCGGACAATCTGGTTTTCAAGACCGATTATCACCTCAATGATCAGAACACGATTTCTGGCCGGTATGTATATGCGAATTCGAACCAGGTGGAAGAAGACGCCGTGCCCCTGCAACCGTACTGGCTCTCGCACGCTGCGCCGATCACGCAGGTGATTGGAGCGGATTGGACGTTCACGCCGAATTCTCGGTGGAACAATACAGTGCGCTTCAGCTACAACAGTTTTTACGAGAAGATTGCCCCGCAAGACGCGAACGTTGCACCTTCCCAGTATGGGTTGAATACCGGAGTCACCGATCCGCATCTGTTTGGTTTTCCGCGAATCAATCCGAGCACCTCGTATTTTGACTATATGGGCGGCAACTCCAGTTGGCCGTTGGAGACCACTCCCAGCCATACGCAAAACTACTCGGACACCGCATCGGTCACTTTCGGAAAGCACACGCTGCGATTTGGCGGGGTATTCAGCAACGGAGGAGTCGACTATTACCGCGCGAGTTATGGACGAGGACGCGTGGATTTCCATTACTTGCCGGATTTCCTGGTGGGAGACGTGCGGGCGTGGAGATTGCTGTATGGCGATCCGGGACGTGACATGACCATGAAGTCCTGGGGACTCTTCGCGCAGGACGATTACCGAATCACGAGGAAGGTTACGCTGAATCTCGGGTTACGCTACGACGTGACGTATCCGATTCATGATTCGCACGACTTGTTGGCGAATTTCATCCCTGGCCAGGGCCTGGAGCAGGTCGGGATGGGAATCAGCGAGCCGTACAAGACGAACTACAACAACGTGTCGCCTCGCTTGGGCGTGGCGTGGGACGTTTTCGGCAACGGCAAAACGGTGGTGCGATCGGGATTCGGGATGATTTATGTTCAGCCCTCTATCCGGACATTTGCGTTCAGTGGAGGCGGATTGAACCTCAACCCGTCTGGATTGCCGGGCGTGCTTCCGAATGGAAACGTGGTTAAGCCGACCGGAACCATTACTTCCTACGTTTTGCAGGGCGCCGATCCTTCCCTCGTAAACTGGTCGGTGGCCGGACCGATTTTTCCGGTAAACAACACGAGCCTGAATTCGTGCAACTCCGACGTGTACGATTACTCGGCGTGCACGGTATTCGCGGTCGATAAGAATCTGAAGACACCGTACGTGTTGAATTGGAACTTCAACATCCAGCAGCAAATCACGCCGAACAGCGTGCTGCAGGTCGCCTACGTTGCCAACCATGGTGTACACCTCTACAGCACGGTTGACATCAACCAATCGAGCCAGGCACTGGTCGCACCGTGCTACGAGGTTGGCGATCCCGACGGAACCAACGGAGCTTGCGAGCAAGCCGCGAAACCAATGTACACGGGGTGTTCGGCCAGCCAGGGAGGGTTGGGAACAGGTGGATCCTGCTTTCCGTACTACAGCTACGTGAATTACCTCGGCAATAAGTCGACGTCGACCTACGAAAGCCTGCAAGTCACATTTACCAAGCGCTATTCGCACGGTCTCTATTTACTGGCCGGGTACACCTTCGGCCATGCGATCGACACGGCGGGGAGCACCAGCAATCTGGGATACATTCCGCAGAACAATCTGGATTTCAACGCGGAAAAGGGCGCCGGCGACTATGACATCCGGCACCGCTTCACGCTCTCGGCGTCCTACGATTTGCCATCGAAGAAATCCTTCGCACAAATGCTGGAAGGCTGGCAGGTCAACACAATCTTTACGTATGAGACCGGCATGCCAGTTCTGCTTTACGACGACTACTACGATTTTTCCGGAACCGGAGAAGGACCGGGGAATGCCAACAATGATCGCTGGAATATCGTGGGAAATCCGAGCAAATTAAAATGGTCGCAATCCAATCCCATTCCGTTCCTGGATGCGAGTGATCCCATCTGTCAAGGCGTCGCGACCACCCCAGGCCTGCAAGAGTCGTTGGCCTATGCCGGTGGGTGTTTTTCGCAGAATGGCGTGGTCATTTACCCGAACGCGCCGCTCACCTTCGGAAATATGGGACGGAACATCTTTCGCGGCCCGGGTTTTGTGAACTGGGACTTCTCGGTTGGCAAGGTGTGGAGGCTGACCGAAAGGTTTAAACTGCAATTCCGCGGCGAGATTTTCAACTTGCTCAATCATCCTAACTTCGCGGTGGGTTCGGTTGGCGAAGATCTGACCTCTCCAGATTCGCTCGGGCGTGCGTCTGCGACGCCGGACGTACAAGCATCGAATCCGGTGGTTGGTTCCGGCGGCTCACGGCACATACAGCTTGGACTGAAACTAGTCTGGTAGAGAGTTCGGCACAATCAGGAAACGGGCGGGCTGAATCGCAGCTCGCCCGTTTTGTTTTACCTGCGGGTTCGGCTTGTCAGCGCGAATGGCGCTACCAGATTTTGCAGGATTGTTGGCGCACCATCGCGTCGCCCTGCTTGCAGCCAAACGCCTTCGCGAACGCTTCCATGTTCGAGAGCGGGCCGTTGCCGCGGAAACGCGCCAGCGGGTGCGGGTCCGTGTTGGTTTGCAGGCGCGCTGCCTCCGCGCGCTGGTTGGCGCCCCACACTTGGGCCCAGCCAAGAAAGAAGCGCTGCTCCGGCGTAAAGCCGTCGATGTCTTTCGGACGCTTGCCCTCGATAGATTTTTCGTACGCCGCGTAGGCGATCGTCAGGCCACCCAGATCGCCGATGCTTTCACCGAGCACGAGCTTGCCGTTTTGATGCAGTCCCGGTTCCACTTCGTAGCCGTTGAACTGATTCATCACGCAATCGCCGCGTTCGGTGAAGTTCTTACGGTCTTCGGGCTTCCACCATTCGTTCAAGTTGCCCTTGCCATCGAACTTGGAACCTTGATCGTCGAAGCCATGGCTGATTTCGTGGCCGATTACCGCGCCAATGCCACCGTAATTCACGGCGTCATCCGCGGTAGGATCGTAAAACGGCGGTTGCAAAATGCCGGCAGGGAAGACGATTTCATTCATCGTGGAGCTGTAATAAGCATTCACTGTGGGCGGAGTCATGCCCCACTCCGCGCGGTCCACGGGCTTACCGATTTTGGCAAGCTCGCGAGCGTATTCGAATTCCATACTGCGGCGGACGTTGGCGTCGTAGGAACTGCGATCGATGGTCAGCTTGGAATAATCTCTCCACTTGTCCGGATAGCCAATTTTTACGGTGAAAGCTTCCAGTTTCGCCAGCGCCTCTTTTTTGGTGTCTGGTCCCATCCAGGAAAGTGTGGGGATGTCTTCGCGAAGTGCCGCGATAAGATTTGCGACCATTTCCTTGGCGCGCGCTTTGGCGGCAGGCGGAAAATATTTGTCCACGTAAACCTGGCCAAGCGCTTCGCCGAGATTGCGATCCGTGGATTGCACGCAGCGTTTCCACCGCGGCAGCATCTCCTTGGTGCCGGAAAGCCTCCGGTCGTAAAAATCGAAATTCTCTTCCACGAATTTTTCCGGGAGTGCCGGTGCGTTGGCGTGAATCACGTGCCAGCGCAGATAGGTCTTCCAGTCGGCAAGCGGAACACTGGAAAGCTCTTCGTTCATGGCCTTGAAGAATTCGGGCTGGCGAATATTGACTTGTTCCAGCTTTGGAGCGCCCACTTCCTGCAGATAGCTTTGCCAGGGCCAATCGGGAGTAAGTGCGTTCACCTCCGCGATGGCCATGGGATGATAATTTTTCTCGGGATCGCGCAGCTCCACGCGGCTGCGTGAGGCTTTCGCCAAAGCGGTCTCAATCGCCATCACGGTTTTGGCTTCACCGGCCGCTTTCTCGGGTACATCGCCCGCAAGCGTGAACATTTTGGCGACGTGTTGTTCGTAATCTGCCCTCAGCTGTTTGGACTTCTCGTCATCCCGGAAATAATAATCGCGGTCCGGCATCCCCAAGCCGCCTTGGCTCGCTTGCGCAATCACCCGGGAGCTGTCCTTGATGTCTTGGCCGGAAGAAAAGCGAAAAAGCACACCCGCCCCTTGCTGTTGCAGGCGGGTGATCGCCGCATCCAGCGACTTGCGATCATTGATCGCCGTGATTTCGTTCAGGTCTCCCTCAATGGGTTTCAGGCCAGCGGACTCGATCGCCGCCGTATCCATGCAACTGGCATAGAAATCGCCGATTTTCTGTTCGTTGGAACCCGCGGGAGGAGTGGCTTTGGTGGCGGCATCCAGGATGGTGCGCAGAGCTGTGAGGTTATTGTCCCGCAGTTGCGTAAACGTGCCCCACGAAGAATATTCCGCGGGGATGGGATTGGACTTCATCCAACTGCCCATGGCGAACTCGTAGAAGTTGTCGCAAGGTTTGCAGGTTCTATCGAGGTTGCTGGTCGAAAATCCCCAGGAAGGAGCGTCTCCGGCGGCGCTGACCGTCAAATGCAAGGAGAAGAGCAGAACGGCAGCCAGAGTAACGAGCGCAAAGAATCCCATCAACATGCGAAGGCGTTTCAGGATCACGTTTCACCCCGTGTTGCGTTGAGCAGGAATAACAAGAGCATCGCAAATAATCAGCGGGAGTTTAACAGAAGACGTAAGTGAGATACAGCTTACTGGCTATTCTGAAGCCGCGGCACAATCCACCGGACGCGCCTGTAGTGTATCTGTGAGAACTTGCGAAGAGATCGCGACCAGGAAACCGCGCTGACCTCCGTTGATATAGAGGGTCGGCAAATCGAGGATAGATCGCTCCACGAAAATCGGCAGTTGCTTACGCATGCCAAACGGCGAGGTTCCACCGACTTGATAACCGGTATGGCGTTGCGCTACGTCTGGCTTACAGGGTTCCACGCGTTTCGCGCCAATCTGACGCGCCAGGTTCTTCAAGCTGACTTGCCGGTCGCCGTGCATCAGGATGATCAGCGGCTTGGCGTCCTGATCCTGCATCACCAGCGTTTTGACGACTTCATGCTCGGGCACGCCCAATTGGTGCGATGATTCGGCAGTTCCGCCGCGCTCGACGTAATCGTACAGATGCTCTGTGAAAGTTATGCCGTGCTGGCGCAGGAAAGTCGTCGCGGGAGTCTCCGCAGCGTGATCCTTACGAGTCATTTCCAGACAAAATTACTTCGCGAGGGAATTTTGGGGAGGTAAATAATCCTTGGAATACTTCGCAAGGTCTACCTTTTGCCAGTCGCCGCGCATGATGGCCTGACGGATTTGCGTGGGAGTTTTGCCCTTGTGTGTTTGTTCGTAAGAGAAGAATACTTCCTTCTCACAAATGTCGCATCCGGATCCGTGCCGGCTCACGAAACAGTCCAACAAGCTTCCGTGGCCGTTACGGCGGTCACAGTGGCAGTAGCAAGGCTGTTGATACAGGACCTTCTTGACGCGGCCCGCCACGACGTACGCATTAAACACCAGTTTCTCGCTGTAAATTGAGGGCTCCATCGTCGGTGGCAATTCCCCGGTTGGAGGCTGTGCGTGGAAAGCGGGCACGGGTTCGGCGGCGTTGTTCGCGCCCTGATCCATCCCGGGCATTTGCTGTTGCGAACGCGACGCCGCGAATTCCGGAACGACGAGCAGGGCTGCGCCGAAACCGACGAGCGCCAAAAGGCCCAACACTTTGCCGAGGTTTTTCATCTGACCCCCACCTTCCGGCCCTTCTCTGGCCCTTCCCACTTTACGGCGGATACTTCGGGATTTCCAGCCTCGTGACAAAAGTAGAACTAAGCCGACCGATGCGCCGCCTTTTCCGATTTGCTCCACGCTACGAGCTCGGCGGGTTCGACACAGCCGGCAGCTCCATCGGTGCCTTCCACCTCGGATTCCGTCCAGCGCCAGACTGCGGCACCACACAAACCGGACCTTCGGCAAGCGTCCAATGCTTCGCGCAGAGAGTAATCGGGGCGGGAAGGATCTCGTGCGGGAAGTTCGCCGAGCCACAACGGCTTATCAAGCGGTTGTAGCGTTGCAAGTTGCTGTGCGAGGTTGCCGCGATTTTCCGCTTCACTGCTGGGATAGTAGTGAGCCTGGTAATAATCGAGCCCCACGGTGACCCATGCGCGGACCCACATCAACCGTCCGGAACCAAGAGTCACAGGCGTTTTCCCATACTCATGCACGGCGCGTGCAATCTCGACGGTATAGGCGCGAAAGTCAGCAAACCGGAATTTCGCCTCAGCGATAGGATGAAATTCGTGAATGGCCCATTCCGGTTCATTGGCGATGTCCCACGCAAAGATGGCCGGATGACCCTGAAACTTTTCGAAAAGGGGAATCAGGACATTTTGTAGAAACGCTTCTCGGCCGGCAGAAAAATGCAAAACATGTTCGTGAGCGTGCGCGTGTCGTTTTCCGCCGTGTTCCTGCAACCAAAGGTAGTCGATCAAAGGGAGGCACAGCTTCAGATTGTGTGACTCCGCCAAATGAAGAGCCGCTGCAACATCGGCGAACAGGAAATCATCGGGCTTCCGCGGAATGCCGTCCTCGGTTAGAAAGCCTCCGCGGCCATCGCCAAACAGAAACCAGCGCACGACAGAAACGCCCGCTTCCCGGATTTGCGCAAAATCACGAGCGATCGACTCTTGTGCCTTGGAAAGGCTGATCCCGAGGTGCTCCCCGTTGGTGCAGCCAAAATCGTGACCGTAGTTGCGCCACGGGTAATTCACGCCCAGAGAAAAGGGATTGTTCTCGGGAGGAAGCATGGAAATCGATGGAGCGGAAGCGGCGTTCAGCGAACGATCGCCGGTCTCAGCGTGGGAAGGGTCGTTGCGGCTGCGGCTCGTTCCGCCAGGTGTTTTTCCCGCAGGTGCCGGTGCACGCGCCGTCCCCAACTTTTCACGAAGGAGTAGTTCAGCGCGCCACCGATCGCGGAACTCGCCAGCGGCACCAGCCGGCCCACCCACTTTTCGGCGCTTTCTTCGCCAAGGTGAACGGCGAGACGCGTGGCGATCCGTGGCGCCAACTTCTCAACCATTTGTTTTTCCGCGAGGTCTTTGCCGAAATCAACGCCAGCCGCGCTCGCCGCCGCAATCCACATTTGAGTACGTCGCTCCGTGCCATCGTCCTGAAAGCCGTATAACAGGCACAACCTTTGAATCAAGCGAAGCGTAATCACCGTAAGAAACCCGGTATCCGGGATCACGGTGATTACGCCGCCGAGGCCGAAACCTGCTCCCTGTGCCATAGCCAACCGCTGCGCGTCGTGAATCAGACGCTCGGCAATCGCATCCAATTTTTCCAGCGGTGCATCTTTCATCCGGCCAAAGTGGGGAACCCACAAACCATGCTTCTCCGCAAGATTGCGGCGAAACTCTTCCGGGTCAATTTCCACGGAGCGCAGGCCACGCAGCACGCCAAAGCGCAGAAACTTCCCTACTGCGCGCCCCGCCATCGACTTGGGTAACCTCGCCATTCGGTCAAGCATCCTATGTCCGGTTAGAACCGGTCAAGTGCTGTTCCGTTGCATGCGATTTGCGGGGGCCCCTTGACTGCCTCGCGACAAGAAAACCTGCGTCCTACTTGACGCGGACAAAGTTTTGAGTAAACTGCGGTTTTGCTATGGCGACAATCGCTCCCATGCTGCCGGCAGAAGTGATTGCGGATCTCGGCTTTCCGCAGCGCGAAGCCGCGTTCTTCTACGGCCTGTTCCTGCGCGGACACGCTCCGGAACAGCTGCGCCGTGATATCGAAGTGCCGGCGGCGGTTTTGGCGAAGTGGCACAAGGACGCCGAGCGCGAACCACATCTGCGAAATGTATTCGCGCGCATGGTCGAATACCGCCGGCATGTCCTGGCCATTTTCGATTCGCTGATCGGCTTCGACCGGCAACATCGCCACCTGCAGTAGTGAACCTAATACTAGTACCATCTAAACTTGGGTAGCGTCATTGGTCCTTGCGACGGATGCTTGTGGTGTCAAACAGAGGCAACTCGCCTGCCAAGCCCCTCGTCTAACCGGAAAAGGGGTAAAAGTGTTTTTAAATGAGAGAGATTCGCGAATTGACGGGGATTTGGCGGGGGATTAGAATCAAATCGTCGTAGGGGTGTCAGCAATGCAAACCTTCTCTAGAAAATTTTCGATGCTTCTCCCGTCCCTCATCCTCCTCGCTATTCCTGCGTTCGCACAAGAAGCGCAAGAGCCTCCTCCAGATATTCCGCAAAACCAGAAGCTCACCAAAGAACAAAAGCAGAAGATGAAGAAGACCCTCAAGGAGTTGGACACGCCCTATAAGACGTGGCTCAACGAGGATGTGGTCTACATCATTTCTCCCGACGAACGGAAAGCCTTCCTGCAACTGGAAACCAACGAAGAACGCGAGCAGTTTATCGAAGCATTCTGGCTGAGGCGTAGCAGCAACCCTGACCTGCCCGACAACGACTTTAAGGAAGAGCACTATCGCCGGATCGCTTACGCCAACGAGCATTTCGCTTCCGGTATTCCGGGCTGGAAGACAGATCGCGGGCGCATCTACATCATCTGGGGCAAACCCGACGAAATCGAATCGCATCCCACGGGTGGTACCTACGATCGCCCGATGGAAGAAGGTGGCGGTTCCACGACGACCTATCCCTGGGAGCGGTGGCGCTATCGCTACCTGGAAGGAATCCAGGAGAACGTGGAATTGGAATTCGTGGATCCGACGGGAAGCGGCGAGTATCACTTGACCATGGATCCCTCGGAAAAGGACGCGCTGCTGCACGTGCCGGGAGCGGGTTTGAGCCTTCTGGAATCGATGGGCATGGCGTCCAAAGCCGATCGATTTACGCGTTCGGATGGCACCAACCTTCCGACGACTTTGGGAGGCACTCCCGCCAGCTTGAACGAATTCACCCGGTTGGAATTGTACTCGAAGGTGCAGCGCCCGCCAGAAGTGAAATATAAGGACCTGGAAGCGATTGTGACGTCGCGCATGGTGCGCGATTCGCTGAAGTTTGAATATCGCACCGATTTCCTGAAGGTGACGAGCGACACGGTTTTGGTGCCGGTTTCGATTCAGATTCCGAACAACCAACTCTCGTTCAAGTCAAAAGACGGTGTGCATTCGGCGGAGATCAATATTTTCGGGCGCGTCAGCAGCCTGACCGGAAAAGTGGTGCAAACGTTCGAAGATTCCGTGAAGCGGGACTATCCGGACTCGTTGTTCGCACTGGCCAACAAGCAAATGTCGATCTACCAGAAAGCGTTGCCCCTGCGCCCTGGATTATATCGACTGGATCTTGTGATTAAGGATGTCAGTAGCGGAAACGTTGGCGCGGTCAACACCAGGTTGGCAGTGCCCCGCTATGATGAGGACAAGTTGGAAGCCAGCACGTTGATTATTGCGGACCAGATCGAACACGTGCCCGCCCGGCAGATTGGCACCGGGCAATTTGTTTTGGGTTCATCGAAGGTTCGGCCGAAGTTGGACGGCAACTTTTCGACGTCGGACAAAATGGGAATTTACCTGCAGGTTTACAATTTGAAACCCGACGAGAAGACTCACAAATCCGATGCGTCTTTCGTGTATACCGTTAAGCGTGGTGATCAGCAGGTCATGCAGTTTAAGGAATCTTCTGCGGAGATGAAGCAGACGGGCGACCAGGTCACCATCGAGCGGCTTTTACCGCTGGCTACGTTGGCACCCGGGAAGTATACTCTGGAGGTCAGCGCCACCGATAAGCTGGCTCAGACAACCATATCGCGCACGGCGAATTTTTCAATCAAGGCTCCAGTCGAGCAGAAAGCGGCGGCGAACGTAACGCCAGGGAGGTAACCGAGTGAGGCACGGACCGCTCCTGTGCTTCGGTGCTCTATTTGTTGCCACGGTGGGTGTGTGCGTGAGCCCTAATCCTGCCGCCGCGCAATCCAGCCACAAGTCAACCGCAGGGACAATCTCCGGAATCGTTAAGGATCCCGCAGGTATTCCGCAACTTGGCGCGACCGTCGAGATCTTTGCAGAAGCGCAGGGCAACCTCCTTAGTCATCCTCTCCTGACCAATACCGAAGGTGTTTTCCGCGCCGAGAATCTGGCGCCCGGCCTCTATACCGTGCGCGTCTCTTTGGCCGGTTTTTTGCCTTCGCTGGAAAAACACATCCAGATCTCCCCCAATTTAACGACTGTTGTACGCGTGCAGTTGGAGTCTTTGTTCGCCTCGATTGAGCAGTTGCGACGTGCGCCCCTGAACGGCACTGCGGAGCCGGATGATTGGAAATGGGTGCTACGTTCCGCGTCGGGAATGCGCCCAGTGTTGCAATGGACCGAAGAGGATTCGGATGACAGCACTGCGTTCGTTGCTGACGCCGGAACGCAACGGCAACTCGGCCAGGTCGAATTTAGCGGCGGCGCACGCCGGCCAGGTTCCGTTTCGAATATCGATGCTGCGCCGGGCACGGCATTCGCCTATGACCAGCGGTTGGATCGCGATAACCAGCTAGTGTTTGCCGGGCAGGTTAGCTATGACCAGGATGCTCCCGCAGGTGGACTTGCGACCGTGTGGTTGCCCATGGGCGCCCGGCAAGATGCCCCGCGCAGTACCCTGGTGCTCCGCGAGGCAAAAATCGGGCCAGAAGGTCCAACGTTCCGCGGCGTGCGCATTGACCAAAGCGGCTCGATGACTTTTGACGATCGCTTCGTGTTGCGGGTCGGCGGTGAATACGTTCTGGTGGGAGCTGGTGCTTCTGCTTGGAGCGTACGGCCGCGCTTGGATTTGGATACGAGGCTATCGCAGAACTGGTATCTGGATGCGATCTATGCATCGCTGCCGGCGGCCACGAGCGATGGGGACAACACCGTCGCATATCTCAGCGAAACCAGCCCGATGAGCGCGTTATCCCTCGCGATGAATCAGCTGGACGAGTTCCCGGCACTGCTTTGGCACGATGGAAAAGCGGTCTTGGAGAACGGACGCCACGAAGAACTCTCGGCCGTTCGGAAGTTGGGGCCACGAAGCCTGGTGCAAATGGCGGTTTTCCATGACGACAACAGTCATGTGGCGCTGTTTGGCAAGGGCACCGATCTGCCGGCAGGTGAGTACTTCCAAGATTACTATTCGAATGCGTTCGCTTATGACGGAGGCTCCTCTGTTTCCTGGGGCGCGCGTGCTGCGCTCCGTGAGCGAATCTCCGACGACCTGGAGTTGACCACGATTTATGCGTTTTCCGGAGCGCTCGTGCCCGTGACAGTGACAGATGCGGGGCTGAGAGACGCTTTGCGGACCGCTCCTCGCCATTCCGTTGCCGTGAAACTCTCTGGCAGGGTCCCGGTATCCCATACGATGTTGACGGCGGGCTACAAGTGGATCAATGGCCTGGCTCTCTCGCGAGTAGATCCCTACGGAGAAGCGATCTACGACCTGAATCCTTATCTGCATATCGGGATTCGGCAACCCCTGCCTTGGCCGACCGTCGGCCATTGGGAGGCGAATGCGGAGTGCGACAATCTACTGGCGCAAGGCAACGTGCCGATCAGCACGAGAGACGGTCAGGTGGTGCTCGTTCCCGCGTTCCGCAGTTTTCGAGGTGGTCTGAGCCTGCAATTCTGAGCAACCGAAGCCTTCCGGAACCTGTATCTCCCCTACCAGAAAATGGAAGAATTGGTTCGCTCCCTCGCTTGTTTGCGGTATGCTACTGATTTCAGGATGGTTATTTATAACCATATCTACTAAAGATTGGAAGAGGACTTGCTCCGTCCAATGTCTAAGGCCACCAGTGACAGGTTAGGCATGAAAGAAAGTCTACGAGTCAGCGTAGGTGCGGTAGTTCTCGCGCTTGCTACCTTAGCGGCGGTCATCTTCGCTTGGCTGAACTTCCTGCAGCGTTCCCGTTATGACCTGGTAGACGACGGGGTTGCCTGGACTGACAGTACCTCTGGCATTGAGGCTTGGAAGGTCACGCCGAACTCTCCTGCCGCTGCCGCCGGAATCCGGCCGGGCGACTTGCTCACCGCGATTGACGATGTTCCCGTTCCGAATGAGAAGCATGTGGCCCAGCGGTTATTCCGCGCGGGATTGTGGACGCAATTGCGTTATACGCTCACTCGGAATGGCGAGGAGTTCGAAGCCCGTCTGATCACGGCCCCGGCGCAAAAACCGCTTACCGTTGAGAACTACGAGCGCGTGGTAGGTCTGCTGTATTTGTTTATTGGGCTGTTTATTTTCGTTCGAAGATGGAATGCACCGCGGGCCGTTCACTTTTATGTGTTCTGCCTGGTCTCCTTCATCCTCTATTCGTTCCATTACAGTGGGAAGCTGGACGCCTTCGACCTGGAAGTGTACTGGTCGGGGGTGGTCGCGCAGATGCTCGCGCCGACGTTGCTGTTGCACTTCGCGCTCGTTTTCCCGGGGCGATCGGGCGTCGACCGCAAATCTCTTCTGAAAATATCCGCGATTTATTTGGTTCCGGCAGTGCTGCTAACCATCCACGCCTTGACCGCGTTTAACGCGCTGGGTTTCGTGCCCTCGATCCGGTCGCGCGTGGTGCTCGAGCAAATCGAGTACGGGTTCCTGGGGCTGTACTTCCTGGCGGCGGGTTTGGTTTTCTACATCAGTTATCGCCATTCGCGTTCCGGTGTCTTGCGCCAGCAGTTGAAATGGCTGACGGGAGGAACGCTGGCGGGCAGCCTGCCGTTTACCGCGTTTTACGTTTTGCCGTACCTGGTGGACCCGCAATCGCGTTCCTGGATGCAATATTCCACCATCAGCCTGGTGTTGATCCCGCTGTGTTTCGGCTACGCGATCATTCGTTACCGCTTGATGGATGTGGACATCATCTTTAAGCGCGGCCTGGCGTATACGGCGGCGACGGCGGCGGTGGCGGCGGTATATTTCGGACTGGTCGCGCTGATCGCGGAAATCTTCCACGCGCAAACGAGCGGACCGGTGGCGGGCATGATTGCCATCGTAATTGCGGCGTTCCTGTTTCAGCCGTTTCGCGAAGGCATTCAGGCGCGGCTGGACCGCTTCTTTTATCGTGACCGCTTGAACTATCGCCGCACGTTGATTGAATTTGGCCGCACGTTAACCAACGAAGTCCGGCTGGAACCTATGCTCGGCTCAGTGATGGACCGCGTGTCGCAAACGCTCTTAGTCGATCGTCTGGCCATCTTCGTGGAAGATCCTGTGCGGCCCGGCGAAATGCGTCTAGCCCGGTCCATGGGTGTGCGGCTTGTGGAGTCGCTGGACTTAAGTTTCATCGCGTCGTCGCGGCCAGAGTTTCAGAGCGGGCCTATCTTCTTTGAATCGCCGCGGGGCGCACGCGACGTGAACGATTCGGTACGCCGAACGCTGGAACAATTGGAACTGAATTATTTTATTCCCTGTCGAATTCGCGACCACGCGGTGGCGGTGCTTGGCCTGGGCAAGACGGTAGACGGCGATTATCTCTCGAGCGATGACGTCGAGCTGGTCCAGACCATTGCGGGATATGTGGCGATTGCTCTGGATAATTCGCAACTCTATACCTCGTTGGAGCAAAAGGCGCTCGAAGTGGCGCGGCTGAAGGATTTCAGCGAAAACATCGTGGAATCACTGAATGTGGGAGTGCTGGCCGTCGACCTTCTCGGTACGATTGACGCGTGGAACAGCCGCATGGAGCAGCTTTTCGGGGTTAGCCAAAACGACGCGGTGGGCAGACCGTTCAGTGAGCTCTTACCACGTGATCTGGTTCTGGAAATTGAGGCCCGCGGCGACGAAGAACAGGTTACTGGGATTTACAAGCACCGTCTGACGCATCAGGGCCGCGCGCTTGTTCTTAACGTCTCGATCACTCCGCTGGTCGGCAAGTCTGGCGAGAAAATCGGACGTCTGCTGCTGTTCGACGACGTGACGCAGCGCGAGCGCATGGAAGAGCAGATGTCCCAGACGGAAAAACTGACATCTTTGGGATTGTTGGCGGCGGGTGTGGCGCACGAAGTAAACACGCCGCTGGCGGTGATTTCCAATTATATTCAGATGCTGGCCAAGCAGATGCCGGAAGGCGACCCGCGACAGGCCATCATTGAAAAGATCGTGAAGCAGACGTTCCGCGCCAGTGAAATCGTGAATAATTTGCTGAATTTCTCGCGGACCGGACCCAGTGAGCTTGCCGACGTGGATGTGAACCATGTCGTGGAGGAAACGCTTTCGCTAGTCTCCCACCCGTTGAAGGCCTCGCAGATACAAGTGGTCAAACAATTGGGGTCGTCGCTGCCGCCGGTGCGAGGCTCGGCCAACAAACTGCAACAGGTTTTCTTGAACTTGTTCCTGAATGCGCGCGATGCCATGCCGCAAGGCGGAATGCTGGAAGTGCGCACGCATGCGCACAATGGCAGCGTGGAAATTGAAGTTGTGGATACAGGCAACGGGATCTCTCGCGAGCACATCCATAAGATTTTCGATCCGTTCTTCACAACGAAACCGGGTGGCCGCGGGACCGGCCTGGGCCTCAGCGTGAGCTACGGAATTATCAAGGAGCATGCCGGCAAGATTGACGTACGGTCGACCCCCGGCCGCGGTACCTCGTTCCATGTGGAATTCCCAGCGGCAAGGAAAACTGTTCATGTCTAAGGGATCGATTTTAGTGGTTGATGACGAGTCGGAAATTCGCGAAGGCCTGGAGCTTTTGCTGAGGACCGAAGGATACGCCGTCTCGAGTGCGGAAACTGCGCTTTTGGGGCTATCGAGGCTGGAGGAGCGTCCATTTGATCTGATGTTACTCGACGTGAGCCTGCCGGATCGCAACGGAATCGAGATGCTCAAGGACGTTCACCGCCAGGATCCGCATCTACCCATCGTACTGATCACGGCGTATGGCTCGATCGAGATGGCACGCGCCGCATTTAAGAGCGGCGCGATGGACTACATCACCAAGCCATGGTCCAACGACGAGTTGCTGGCGCAGGTGGCGCAGGCTGTCGAAGCACGGCGTCTGCGCGACGAAAACGTGCAACTGAAGCGCGCGTTGAAGCAGCGTTTCAACTTCCCCAACATCGTGGGCAAGGGCGAAAAAATGCTGGCGCTTCTGGACTTGGTGGCGCAAGTCGCCCCATCACGCTCGACCATCTTGATTAGCGGCGAAAGTGGCACCGGAAAAGAGCTGATCGCGAAGGCCATCCATTCGGCCTCGCCACGCGCGGACAAGGCTTTCGTGCCGGTCAACACCGGATCGATTCCGGTGGACTTACTGGAATCCCAACTCTTCGGCCACGTGAGGGGCGCGTTCACCAGCGCTGTTACGTCGAAGAAAGGTTTGTTTGAGGTGGCCGATCAGGGAACGATTTTCTTTGACGAGATTGCTACGGTGAGCCCGGAGACGCAGGCGAAACTGCTTCGCGTTATCCAGGAACGCGAGTTCATGCGGCTTGGCGGCACCGAACAACTCAAAGTGGATGTACGCATCGTTGCCGCATCGAACATCGATCTGCTTTCGCTGGTCAAAGAAGGGCGCTTCCGCGAAGATTTGTATCACCGGCTCAACGTGATTCATCTTCGCTTGCCGTCGCTGCGGGAGCGGCGCGAAGACATTCCTCTATTGCTGGCGCACTTCCTGGAGCGCTTCTGTCTCGAAAATACGAAACCGTTGCGCCATTTCACTTCTAGTGCGATGAAGCTGTTGATGGATTACGACTGGCCGGGAAACGTTCGCGAACTGGAAAATGTGGTGGAGCGCGCCGTGGTGCTGTCTACGCAAGAACGTGTCGACGTGGACCTGCTCCCCGATTCTGTTCGAAGCAAGGAGATCGTCCGTGGGGTGCGCTTGCAGATGTCGGAGTTTTTGCCTCCGCTGCCTGGTGAAGCGGGTTCGCGCTCGGCCGCGGATAATCCGAACCCCACCCTGTTCCAGATCATGGACGAAGTGGAACGGCGCATCGTCGTGGACATGCTGGAACGCACCGGATGGAACCAGACGGAAGCAGCAGAACGTTTTCTGATTCCCCTCTCCACCTTGAATCAAAAGATCAAACGACTGGGGATCGACGTGCGGCGACGCGGGCGGGGAGAAGACAACCAAATAGGTTCCGCTGGGAAATAAGCTCTCAGTTTTGATCGCGTCAACGACTTTCCACGATACCCCGCGTGCAGAGAACCAGGTCTGCCCCATCCACAAGCAGGATATAACGTAGAAAAATAACTGAATCGCGTACACTACAGTCGAGTCGGCATGGAGGAACCTTTGCCGCCATCTGGTCTACCCAATTTGAGGTCGCTTCATGGCGAATGGCCGATGCTCCTTGCGTGCGCCTCTCCTGTTATTGATGTGAAGAAGCTTGCGGAGCTGGCTCGCTCGGCGGATTGGTCACGGTTGCTCGGGCTTGCGCAGGAACACAGGGTCATGGGGCATCTCGCCGTGGGTTTGCGTGAGCTCGACGACCAACTTGTTCCTGCGGAGGTAAGGCAGGCGCTCCTTGAATATCACCGCGCGCAGGTTTTCTCACTACTAAGAATGACGGCAGAGTTATTTCGTCTCTTGCAGCTCTTCGCAACCAAAAATGTTCCGGCACTGGTTGTGAAAGGCCCGGTGTTGGCCATGCAGGCCTATGGTGACCCCAGCATACGTAGCTACGGCGATCTGGACCTGCTCGTCCGTCAGCGCGATATCCGGAGCGCCACAGAATCCTTGCTGGCAATAGGTTATCAGGCCGCCATACCGCTGAGCGCCATCGACGCCGGCAGAATTCCCGGCCAGTATCTTTTTTCCAAATCGGACACAAATCTCATCGTCGAACTGCATAACGATTTGACGCTGCGCTATTTTCCCCGACGCTTGCCTCTGGAAAAGCTTTTCGAGAGGCGAATTCTCGTGCACCTGGATGGTCACGAAGCTCCTGCCTTGGCCGTGGAAGACGAGTTGGTGTACATCTGTGTTCACGGCGCCACCCATCTCTGGGAACGCTTGGGCTGGATTGCCGACGTCGCCGCGCTCATCAGCCGCCAGTCGAACATCAATTGGCAGGGTGTCGCGGAGATCGCGAAGGAAGTCGAAGCGGAGCGCATGTTGCACACCGGCCTTCGGCTTGCCACTGATCTCCTGGGTGCCCGTCCGCCGGATGCAGTGCTCGCGACCGTTCGGCGAGACGCCGGTGCGGCCAAGCTGGCGGCGTGCGTTCGCACCTGGCTGACCTCGGCCACTCATCCGCTTCCAACGCTCTTCGAGCGTGCCGCGTTCCGTCTGCGCATGCGCGGCGCGGTGCTTGCTGCGCCTGCCTATCTCCTGCGGCTCTCGCTTTCTCCCACCGAAGATGACTGGCAGGCGGGCGGAGACATCAGCCGCAAGCATTTGCTCGACACATTGCGCCGCCCGTTTCGCCTTGCGCGTAAATACGGCCGTGGCAAGAAATCTTGAGACGGCATATTCGCAGTTCCGTTCATCCGTGCAAGGGATTTAACTGAGTAACTCCGGTGCTTTTCTGATCCTTGGCTCCTTGAGCATCACTGCCACCGTGCCCCAGTGAACTGGGCTGCGCGCTGTGGCAGTGGGTTTTTGCTGACCCTGACCGCCCACGAAGCCCCTTGGTTTTCGGCATATTCCCTACGCGGAGATATGACTTCGCTCGTTTCGATGCGAATGCGAGCAGATATTAGGTGATCTAAATGAGGAGGAACTGCCTTTTTTTTGAGGGCGTGTTACTTCCCGCAATCGCCAATAACCTTGCGACCATCGCGCTGCCTGAGTTCCTGCAACGTCCCGTAAACGATGAACGTGGGCTTCGAATACGGCTTTTTCGGTTCCTGTTTAACAGTTTTAGCCATTTCGATTCTCTATAAGGAACTTATATCGAACTCTTGGCCCTAACTGCAACCGAACATTGAGGTAGTAGTGTCTGTGTGCGAACAACGGGAAAGGCGCGGTCCGTCTACCGGCTGTATTCTTGCGAGATCCCACCGGCGTAGGACAAGGCTTGCTCCCACTTTGGGAAGCGCTCAGGAAATTCTGTTGCCAGCCGGTGCGCGATCTCCCCAAGGGAAACTTGTCCGTCTATCAGCTCGAAAGTTCTGCGACGCAGGTGACCCTCCTCGGAAAGGTGCGGGACGTAGTCTGCCGCTATTCTGTGGAGCTGTGCCGCCGACAGCACTTCACCGTTTAGCTGCGATTGGTCAAAATGGATGGGCGGAGCGCCCAATCCCTGCAGCGGTTCGATGCGCGTGATCCATCGCCATACGTAATCGTGTTCCACCAGTTTCGCCTCGAGGCTTACACCCACCGCTTGGCCGGGCGCCAGGGACACGGGTTGTGTCCAAGGGAGAAAGAGAGAACCGTAAACTGTCTCTGGCGCGGAGGGAGCGTTGGAGAACCCGATACCCTCGGCCAACTCCGCATCGAACCACACCAGGATCCCGTGTCCCGTCCCGGCTCGCTCGACCCTCCAGTCCAGATTGCCTCGGACATCGGGGTTTTCGACGCTGCCATAGTCGAGCGTGGTCCAGAGTCTGATGTCGCGGTCAATAGCTGTTCGGGACTTACACGTACTTTTTGAGAGTTGTTCACGATCAGCTGTCGGGCTGCGCTCAGGTCTTGGCCGAGCGAATTGTGGTCCCAGGGGTCTACGAATTCGCCGTAGGGTTTTGGGGCTTCCACGATCGCAGCCCACAGCGTATCCCTTCGCGGGATCAGGGTTCCTCCTGGCGCAAGAAACCGATGCCGTGCGTCCACGATCGCCGGGATATGGCGTTCGAAAAGTGGCAACACACCGCGAAGATCGGAGAGGATCACATCGGCCCGGGTGGGAAGCGTCACGCGGTTGGAGAACTCCTCGAAAAACTCGATTTTGTCTGCGCAGCCATTGGCGGCGGCAACCTCACGAGCCACCTGAATGATTTCACTCGGCTCGATGGCATACACCCGGCTGGCACCGAGCTGACAGGCAAGCACTGCGAAAATGCCCGGCCCCGTGCCGATCTCCACGACGACGGATCCTTCCCGAACGGTTTTGCGCAAGGCCTGAGAGTAAGCGTCCACGCGAACGCGATCCGCGACCATGGAGCCATAGGCGCCCAAGCTATACATAGGATTAGTCGTACCTCGAGGCCGCGATTCTCGGACCTGGGTACCATCACCCGTTTCGCATCGGCAACGATGGCCTCCGATAGGTCAAAAACCGCAGAGGGGTCGGCGGTGGGCCGCACGCGGCGAATGGGGATTCTAGCGACTACCCGGCTGAGCACGTCAAACTCTCGGGAACGCATGTCACGGTCGAGGAGATAGTTCACGTAGGTGTTGGGGACGAGCTCTGCGAGGGCGGCACTACCGGCGACTTCTTCTATGACAGGACTCGCCAACTCCGCCTCGCGTGCGCCGAGGAGGTAGATCGCTCGCAGGGGCAACGGCTTTGTAGCGAAACCAAAACCGTTGTCGCCAAGCGCCATGTAGCGTTTATCCCAGGTCGGTGTGATCCGTGGCAAAGCCTCCTCCGTGCCAAATAAGGCGCGAACCGAGTCAGGCCACAAGTTCACACGAGGATAACCCGGCGGAACGAGAAAGTTCGCTCCGTCCTCCGCCAACGCCACCACATCATCCGAGATCACCGAAAAACCACACTGCGCAAACGCCGCAACGGTGGTGGACTTGCCGGCACCCGGAAAACCTACCAGCGCAATCGCCTGTTCGCCTACGGCAACGGCACTCGCATGCAGGCAGGGCACCCCACGCAGGCGCAAAACAAACCCGATCACCGGTCCGACCAAATAGGTGCAGGCATCTTCGAGGGTGTAGTTTTCTGGCCAGGCGGCCCACACCTCGCGGCCCCGACGTTCGACGGCGAATCGCACCCCATCGCTATAGAAAAAGCCGAAATAATCTCCACCAGGGAACACGCCGACGCGCAAGTTCGGCTGGCCGTCGTCCTCGTCGGGTGAACCGGCATAGAAGAATCTCGACGCACTCAGGAGATGTCGCCGAGAAATGTAGTCCAATCCTTCAACCGTATCCGTACGTCAAATGAGGTCTGAATCAAGCTGAAGGGGAAGCGCCAGGGAGAACCACGTCGGCTGCAAGTCGCAGCCCATAAACTACATGCGATACGAACAAAAGTTCCTCGGAACGTGACCCTCAAGCAGTCTTACGGCCATGGCCAAAAGAGTCCATTTTTCCCATTTGCACTGGTGATGTCTGGGTCATCGTTCGGATGTTGCCATAAATCCGAAGGCTCGGCTTTTGATAGGGTTTCTTTCCACGCCCTTGCGCTTCCGATTTCAAGACACTTCTCCCGGCACCTTTATACGCGATGCCTGTTTCGATCGCAACCAAAAGTTCAAACTCAGCGGGCGGAGATGAATCCAGGCAGTCCAGGCATTCTTTTCACCGAACACTTTTGGGATGAGGCGCTGCTCTACGTATCGACTCAATTCAGGGACACCTTCGAAGGTATCCACCCACGCTGACTTCGAGCTGCTGGAGAAGCACGGTCAACGGGTCCGCAAGGAGGGGCGACTTGCGTCGCAAACGAACTACGTCCGGCAGCATACCGCGACTGGCTTCCCGAAGCAACTCCTTATCGGAACACCACGGCAGCGCAGGCAAAGCCAGCAAAAAATCCACCAGCCGCAGATCAAAAAATGGATGGCAAACTTCCACCGCAACGCGTGTTACTCCAGCATCGTTTCCCTCAAACAAAGCTGGCCACATGGGGTCAACCATGGATTCATAGGCGATAGGGCGAACAGCTACATTCGGAGTGGAGGCCCGGTTCAACGCGTCCCACCGCTCGCGCAAGCCCAGCTGTCTTTCCAGGTCCCGGTTCAACCATCCCGGATAACCGGGCGCCTGACCCTTGGAAGCAAACCATCGCTGCCAACGCGTGCGAAAGTACAGCCGCGAAAACCTGCCTTCCGCTGTCAGATATTGCATCGCGTCAACCAACATGCGGCCAAACTGCCTCTTCTTGAGCAAGTGTAAGAAATGAACCGACAGCAGGCAGGAAAGGGCGGGGTCGGCCCCAAAGCCAGTCAAGACCACGCGGTTCCGGACTGCAATCTGACGCAATTGCGCCAACCCTCCATCCGACCCAGGGGAATGCACGGGCTCGGGCCAACGATTCGTCTTCCTGATCCCGATGCTTCCACAGGCCGATGTCATCAAGTACTTGAAATTCGATTGGAATTTTCAGCGATTTGGCTACAAGGTCCGCGTAACGGCGCTCCTCGTGCGGAACCAATCTGTCGAAGACTTCCGTATAGGCGCACAGTCCGGCAGTGGACCCGCTGCGCGTGAGTGTTCGCTGCGCACTGGCCGCCACCGTGGGAGAATCGAGTCCACCGCTCATCAAGACTCCCGCACAGTTCGTTCTCAGCCTGTCGGCGACGGCATGATCCAGAAGTTCCCGGAATTGCTCGACGCACTCGCTCGGCCGTTTGTGATGAAGGGGGCCGCTTACAGGCAACACCCAGTAGCGGTGAACGGAGATGCCGCCGTGCTCGCAGACGAGGGTATGTGCAGGAGGCAGCCTGCGGATATCCGTGAACGAAGTAGCCTCGGGTTCCCGGATCATGTCGAAGAGAAGAAAATCGGCAATCGCGAGATCATTCAATCGTCCCGAGACGGCGGGATGCCGGCGGACACAATCGAGCGTGTTGCTGAAAACCAGGATCGAGCCGACGCTAGCATAGTAAAAGGGTTTAATCCCAAACTGATCGCGCGCACAAAACAGTTTCTTATTGGGTGCATCCCAAATCGCAAAAGCAAAATCACCGCGCAGATGTTCCACGCACGCCGGGCCCCATTTCGCGTAGGCGCGGAGTATTAACTCGGAGTCGGGAACTGAGCGATCGCTGTCGTTCCCCGCAAGATCCAGTGCCGCCAGCAATTCTGCGCGCCTGTCGAGCCTGGCATCCGCTGTGATCCAATGCCGACCCTCGAAAGCAGCGGGCTGGCACTCGCCAGACGACTCACGCGTCGTTCGCAGTAGCGTATGGCCCAGACCAATCGAACTCGCCATCCAGCTCGCCTGAGCATCTGGACCACGGTAGGCGAGAAAATCCACAAGCGACTGTAGCAACGTCGGCTCAATCGGTGCACCGTCACGGTGAAAAATGCCGACAATTCCACTCAATGCGTCACCTTGCCATGTTCGCGGCTGCCGAACTTTAGATTCGCGGCAGTACTTTCGTTCGGGTTCGTATCGGGAGGGATGCCGCCTGTATAGACTATCTCAGCAGAACTCATTTTAGTTCAGGCGGCAACGACGCGAGAGCTTCGTCGAAAACCGCGTAGTGCGGATGATCCCTTTCTGGATCGTTCAAAGCTACCTCTCCGCACTCGACCCAGGCATGTGCTTCCAACTTTTCTCCGTCCTTGCGAATTCCCACGCGCAAGTCAGAAGCAATGCCCTGCCGTGCTAGTAGCCACCAGAGTGTCAGCGATTGCTGGAGGCAGGCAGGATCACCTATTCCACAGTGCGCCGCGGCTCGTACCGTTTGTGCAGACAAAGCGGCGCGTTCCTGTGCGTCCGCATTCTGCGATCCGTAGGGTACAGAGAGGAAATGCTGGAGGGATGCCTTGGTTTTGCGAAATCCGCGCCATCGCAAGCTGATAGAAATCAGAGGCAACAAAACGGATGCGCGCAAGAATAGTCCCCGCGCCGGGCGCTCCAGCGCCCTAAATTGCCGGATCCACTTCGACATCAGCATAGTGGACTCGGAGCAAGCCGAGATCGACCAGCCGTCCGAGGAGTTCCGAAAGATTCTGACGAAGCAGCTCCGGCGCGACGTCGAATTCGGCCAACAACTCTGCGTAAGCATTCTCGATGCTGGGCGCGGCTGTGACCACTTGCCACATCCGCGTCCCAATCTCATCCAGTCCGTAATAGCATTCCGCTTCGAGATTCAGGAGCACGGTTTCCTTCCCGAGAAAGCGCACCAGCACATGCTTCGGCACCTCGACGTGATCCAAGAAAGAAAACATCACTCTAGCCCCTCCGCTTTAACGCAAGGTCGAGGTTGCGAAACTCACATGGATGACCAACCTAATCGACAGCATTCTACCGGGGAACAGAATCGACCGCCACCCCGGTTTGTGGGGCAGCGCGTTGCCAGCGGCAGCACCAACCGGGCATGGAAAGTGGGAGCTGTTCCTTTTGAAACGAATTTCCTCCGTCCTCTCCGTCAATTTATTCTTGCATCCACCGCGCTGACTAGGCAGAGTTACCTCTGATGATCCTGCGTCTCTCTGATTCCCTTTCACGCGGATTGTTGGTCATGGCAGCCTTGCTCGTGGGGCTGTGGCTGTCCTTCTTTGGAATCCGTTGCGCCGTCGCGAATTACTATTCCGAAACTGGTACGGCGCAGTCGCTGGAATCGGCTGTACGGCTGGAGCCCGAGAATCCGGCCTACTGGTACATGCTCGGCCGCTATCAGCAATACAATCTGGAGCAGCCAGACTCCGCGCTGGCCGAAAAATCCTACCAACAAGCAATCGCGCTGAATCCTGTTGCAACTGATGCGTGGCTAGATCTGGGAACCGCCTACGAGCTGGATGGAAAGACCGAGGAGGCTCGAGCCGCTTACTTGGAGGCTAAGAAAAGCTATCCAGTCTCTGCGGAGGTCTCCTGGCGCTATGGGAATTTTCTTTTGCGGCAAGGCGAATTGACGCAGTCGTATGCGGAATTACGCCGTTCGATTGAGGCGGACGGGCCACGCGCAGCGACAGCGTTTTCTCGAGCGTACCGGTCCAATCCGGACATTGACGTCCTTCTGGCACAGCTTCTTCCCCCATATTACGGTGTTTACGTGGATGTGATTGGAGAAGCCATAAATGAAAAGCAGTTGGCAGTGGCGAAGACTGTCTGGGCGCGCCTCCTGACCCTTGATCCGCATCTGAGGGTTGACCAGTTCGAGGGTTTGGTTTACGCGCTGCAACAAGCGGGCGAATTTACCGAGGCCCGGCGAGTATGGGACCAGGGCACTTCCACGATGAATCTGCCGCCGCTGCTCCAGCCTCCGGGCACGGTTGTGTGGGATCCGAGTTTCGAATCAGGCGCCAATGGTGTTTTATTTAGCTGGACCTTTCCGCCGATTTCACAAGGGGTCAGTATCAGACTTGACACGGCCGAAAAGCATTCTGGGCGCGAATCACTGCGGCTCTCGTTTGACGGAAAGCACAACCCGAATCTGGAGGCAGCGTGTACGTTCGCAGTCGTACAGCCCGGAACTACCTATCGTTTTTCAGGCTGGATCAAGACGAAGGATCTCACTACGGAACATGGCGTCGGTTTTCGTATCCGCTCTTATGGCACTACCGAAGCCCCGCTGGTGAGTACGAAGCAGCTTTACGG
Source organism: Candidatus Acidiferrales bacterium (assembly GCA_963759275.1). Taxonomy (GTDB): domain Bacteria; phylum Acidobacteriota; class Terriglobia; order Acidiferrales; family UBA7541; genus Acidiferrum. The sequence goes on from CAVWYZ010000016.1 coordinate 288,552, forward strand.
CAATAATCTCTTTACGCTGATCGAGCAACCCTGGATCGCAGGGACCGAAATTCATCGTGTGAAAATCTGCGTCACTCGTGAGCCGAGTGACGATCCAGATGTGCGTATCTCCGGCACGGCTTGGGTGGACGACGTTAACCTTGTGCCAGAGCCCGCCGAGCACCATAAACCATGAGTTTTTTCCGCATTGGCATCTGCTGCTTGCTGGCGTTCGCCGTGTTGTCTTTTGGCGCGGTGGAGGAGTGGTCTCAGGCAGTGCTGGAAGTCGGCGCCGCGGTGCTGCTGGTCGTGTGGACGATAAAGCAATACCGGATCAGAGCCGAACAATTGACGATTCCGCCGGAATTTCTGCCGCTTTGTGTGTTTGCGCTGGTGGTCGTGGTACAACTCGGATTTCCTCGATTTCATCTCACCGCTTCGCGTTATTACACGCGAGTCGAATTGCAGCTTCTGGTCACCTATCTAATCGTGATCTTTCTGATGTCCCAGGTATTTATCCGAAGGGCTCACTGGCGAGTGTTCGTGTGGTTCTTGATGAGCCTGGGATTTTTCGTTTCGATCTTCGGGATTCTGCAACACCTGACTTTCAACGGGAAGCTCTACTGGTTCCGGGTAATGCGTTTTGGCGGGATTCCATTTGGCCCGTATGTCAACCGCAACCACTTTGCGGGTTTCGCGGAAATGATCATTCCCATTGCGCTCGTGCCGCTAGTTTTAGGAAAGGTGCGCAAAGAACGCATTTTTCTGGTGGCGCTGTTTGCGGTGGTACCAATCGTGGCACTGATCCTGTCGGCGTCGCGCGGAGGAATCGTCAGTTTCGCTGTACAGATGGTGATCCTGTTTTTGTTGCTGCAGATTCGCCGCGTCCATAGCAAGTACATGATCTTCGGCGGAGTGCTGGTTCTCACGGCAGTGTTGGCTGTTTCCTGGATTGGCGTCCAACAGGTATTGCAGCGTTTCACTGGAATCCAAAACCTCGAGGTTTCTGCCGGCAAACGTGCGGCGATGCGACGGGATACCTTTCGGCTGTTTCTTGACCACCGCATCATCGGCACAGGCCTTGGGACGCTGCAGATGGTTTACCCGCCCTACGATTCGGTTTACGACGGGAGAATCGTAAACCACGCGCACAATGACTATTTGGAGGGATTGGCGGAGACTGGGATCATCGGAGGGCTTTGTTGTTTATGGTTTCTAGGGGTAGTGTTAGTCAGTGCCCTCGAAGGTACGATTGCCTTAGAGAGGTCGTTTGGTTCGGTTCTGAACCTTTCCGGGCTGGTAGCATGTAGTGGGATCTTGGTTCATAGTTTGGTAGACTTCAACCTGCATATACCGGCGAACGCCCTGCTATTTTTTGTCTCAGCCCACATGGCAACTGTGCGCCTCCAGCCCGTCGACCCAACGGCAGAGGGTAGCCAGTCGCACCGTAGCCGCCAACGAAAACAGTCGTCGGTTCGTGATAGTGAGCCTGTATAATAACGCGCGGGAGGCAACGAAGTTGAAGGTCCGGGCTAGCATTGGCGGCCGATGGTACTTTTTACCCTGCGTCGCGCTGCTCCTTTTTTTCCACAGGGCATCTTGTGCTACTGCTCAAGATGTCTCGGTGGTTGGTACTCCACAAGAAACCAACCAGCGCATCCGCGCGCTGAGCGAAACTTGGAAGGCGGCCCCACATGACTACACTATCGGGAATAGTGATCTGCTGAGCGTTTCCGTATTCGACGTACCTGAATTGTCCCGCGAATTGCGCGTCAGCCAGTCCGGAACTATCAGTATTCCGCTGGTTCCGACCCGCGTGCACGTTGCTGGTCTCACCGAGATTCAAGCACAGCAAGTGATCGCGGATGTATTGCAGGCGAATGGATTAGTCAGCCAGCCGGAAGTCAGCGTGACGGTGAAGGAGCACAAGAGCAAGCCCATCACCATTGTGGGAGCCGTTCAGCATCCCATGGTGTACGAAGCGGATCACGGTGTAACTTTGCTCGAAGCGATTGCCGAAGCAGGTGGCATCTCCAATGATGCCGGCGATACCATCCTTGTGACTCGTGCCCACTCTTTTACAATGATCCCCATTCCCGAACCTTCTGCACCAGGAACGACGGCCTCCGCGGAGGTTTCAACACAGGATGCACCTGTTTCGAGCGACAAGGACAAAACTTCGGAGGTGAACCATACGGCGTTTCCTCCAGGAACCGAATTGGCGCAAAACACTCCAAATTCCAGCAATCCCACCGCTTCCAAAGGTACGCCGGCTCCCTCCGGTAACATTATTACCGTCAATCTGAACGAGCTCATCGAAACGGGTGATACTCGGAACAATATTCCCCTACAGGCCGGTGATGTTGTCACGGTGCCGCACGCCGGCATCGTGTATGTGCTGGGCGCAGTGAATCGGCCCGGAGGATTTGTCGTCTCTAACGATCGCACCCAATTGACCACATTAAAAATACTTGCCCTCGCGGGTGGCGTGACGAGGATCGCAAAACTGGATCGGGCCGTCATTATCCGGAAGGACGACCAAGGTAAGCAGACCGAGACCGCGGTGGATCTTAAGAAAGTGATCGAACAGAAGTCGGAAGATCTGCAAATGCGAGCTAGCGACGTCCTTTATATTCCGGACAATCGTAAGAAAGAGTTCGCGCTTCAGACGCTGCAACTCGCCTTGGCCGCTGCTGTGAATGTGGCGTTCTACCGGGTTGCGTACCAGTAGAAGGTGCAATGGACGACGACTCCAAAATCGTGCCTCGTGACCCCGGTTCGAACGGGAATGTAGAAGTCCTTCCCTCCTCCGCTGCTCGATTTCCTACGATCGAGCTCTCGCCGCGAGAGCCGCATCTTTATGATTACCTACTAATTCTCCGCAAATATCAGTGGACGATTCTTTCGTTTCTGGTGGCGGTTGTCACGATCGTGAGTATTGCGACATTCCGGATGAAGCCCGTTTATGTCTCCAGTGCAAAGATGGAGATCGATCGCGAAAATACAAACATACTGCCCTTTCAGGGCGCGGATTCGTATGACTACGAACTTGATTTCGATAATTATATTGAGACGCAATCGCGGATTCTCACTAGCGAGACTATGGCGTTGTTGACGATCCGAAGCATGAGTCTTGACGCGGATCCCGATTTCTCGGGTGGGGGGGAGTCCGACGTGATCGCCTCTGGATCGCTGAAAAACCAACAATTACCCCCGCAAGTTGCAGCATTTGTGGGTAGTTTGAGCGTGAAGCGTATCCCCAACACGCGGCTGATGGAAGTCACGTTCGAGTCCACCAATCCTCAGCTGGCAGCAAAGATCCTGAATACCCATCTCGAAAACTATATCGCGCAAAACTACAAAAGCCGTTACGAGGCCACAGCGGCGGCTTCCAAATGGCTTCAAGAGGAACTCAACGAGCTCAGCGTCAGAGTGCGCCACTCGGAAGACGCTCGAATCGAATACGAGCGTAATAATCAGATCTGGACGCTCGATGATAAAAACAATGTCACCACGCAACGACTCGGCGATTTGACTAGACAGCTAAGCGACGCTCAGAACGACAGCCTGAAAAGACAGGCTCTTTATGAATTTGCCAAATCAGGTGCTCTTGATGCCGTGCCGCAGCTCCGAGACAATCCTATCCTGCAAGAAATGGAAAAGCGACGTGGAGATCTATCCATCCAGTACGCCGACGCCGTTAATCAATATGGTCCGAATTATCCCAAGGTGAAGCGGATTCAGGCGCAGATGAAGGAGTTGGATGGTCAGATGACCAGAGAGCGCACCGGCATAGTCCTTCAACTTGAAAGTGACTATCGTGAGGCGAAGCAGCACGAGGAACTTGTGAGCAAAGCCCTCGACGATCAGAAGGCCGAAGTTAACGTGATGTCCGGGAAAATGATCCAGTACAACATCCTCAAGCGCGAAGCTGAAGCAAACAAAGCTCTCTACGACAGTTTGGAGACGAAGCTGAAGGAAGCTCAAATCGCCTCGGGGCTAAAATCTTCTAATATTCGGATCGTGGATCCGGCGATGGTTCCCTCGACACCCTCGCGGCCGGCCAAGACACGGAATATTGCCCTGGCGCTTCTTGCCGGTTTGGTAGGTGGTATAGGACTCGCCCTTCTCCGCGAGTATCTGGACAACACCGTGAAGACCCCAGATGATGTGGAAACCCTGGCTCGTCTGCCTTCGCTTGCGGTTGTTCCCGCGTTCATGGGAAACACAATTTCAATGAAGAAATCCGGATTGTCCGACGCCACTTCGGGCAACGGCCACGAGAAGCGAATTGAACTGGTTGCCCAGCATCTGCCGAAGTCCCAGATGTCCGAAGCATTCCGAGCACTACGAACCTCTCTGCTGCTCTCGCGGCCTGATCATCCACCGCAGGTCATCTTAGTGAGCAGCGCGCTACCTCGGGAGGGGAAAACGACTGTAGCAGCGAATCTCGCTGTTACTTTTGCGCAGTTAGGCGACAGTACGGTGATTGTGGATGCGGACTTGCGCAAACCTGGTGTGAGCCGATTACTGAATTTGGGCACAGGAAAATATGCAGGATTCAGCTCGTATCTTGCTGGCGTCTCATCGCTTGAACTCGTAACTGTGCCTCATCCCTTGATCCCAAACCTGTCGGCAATTCCCACCGGCCCACTTCCTCCGAACCCAGCCGACCTTTTATCGTCACACAGGCTGGTAGAGGCCATCGCCGAGCTCCGGAAGAAATATAAATTTGTGGTGATTGATTCACCACCGGTCATGGCTGCAACGGATGCCGTGATTATTTCCGTTCAGGTGGATGGTGTGCTGCTTGTGGTACGCAGTGGGGAAACTCCCAAGGTCGCGTTTACCCGCACCCGTGATCTACTCACCAATGTAAAGTCCAAACTCCTGGGGGTCGTACTGAACGCCGTGGATTCCAGCGCTCCCGATTACTACTACTCGTATCGCTATTATCCGTATTCCTACGGTTACGGCCCTCAAGAATCCCTCACAGAATCGGCTGCACACAGTGCGGTATCCACCGGGGACCAAGAAGATTCCGACAAACTCTGAGGAGGCGGCCTTGCGATATCTCATCACGGGGGGTGCGGGTTTCATTGGTTCTCATCTCGCCGAACGGCTCCTGGAAAACAATGAAAAGGTAGTGTTGCTGGACAACCTGTCCACGGGCAGCATGGAAAACATCCGTCATCTGAAGGGCAGGCAGAATCTGGAATATCACCTCGACGGCATCGAAAATAAACAGCTCCTCGCCGAGCTCGCGGATGACGCGGATGTCATCATTCATTTCGCGGCTGCGGTTGGAGTAAAGCTGATCGTCGAGAGTCCAGTGCGTACGATAGAGACCAATGTCAATGGAACGGAATTGATCCTACAAGCAGCCTCGAAGAAAAAGAAGTTGGTGCTGCTGGCCTCTACCTCGGAAGTTTACGGGAAGAACACGCATGTGCCTTTCCATGAGGATGCCGACCTGGTTCTTGGCCCCACAACGAAGGGTCGTTGGAGCTATGCAGCCTCGAAAGCGCTCGATGAATTCCTGGCTCTTGCCTATTGGAAAGAAAAGAAACAGCCTGTCATTGTCGTCCGTTTTTTCAATACTGTAGGACCCCGGCAAACGGGCCGGTACGGCATGGTCCTGCCGAATTTTGTGCAGCGCGCCCTCAAAAATGAACCGATCGAGGTCTATGGCGATGGCAAGCAATCACGCTGTTTCTGCGACGTTCGTGACACTGTCGAGGCTCTTCTAAGGTTGTTGCCTCTGGAGCGTGCCGTCGGGGAAGTCATCAATATCGGCAATGTGGAAGAAATAACCATCGAGAATCTCGCAAGCATGGTAAAAGCAGCGCACTCATAGTTCTTCGCCAATCCACTATGTTCCCTACGACCAAGCCTATGAGGCGGGATTCGAAGATATGATGCGTCGCGTTCCTTGCGTCGATAAACTTTTATCTCTGACTGGTTTCAGGCCGCAGACCAGTCTCGTGGATATCATCGACCGTGTCGCGGCGTATTACCGGCAAAAAGAAGGTCATCTGTCGCTTGCCAGTGCGGCCCGGGCACCTTCGGCTGAGTGACGTCAGGCATATTTCATCACTAGACTGACTTTCGACGGAAGGGTCAAATCTCATTGAGTACCCGATTTCGAGGACCGCAGGGCCGATTCGAATGGATCCTGCTCGGCGTATTCCTGATTACAATTCCATTGTTGAACCCGTGGGTGCGGGGGGACGGAGTTGGCTATTACGCGTATGCCCGCGCCCCACTCATTGAGCACGATCTGGATTTTACCCATGACTACCAGTCCGCTAACGATAGTTTTCGGGAATCCCGCTGTGACGAGAACGGTCAGCCTAGGGCGGAATTTCGTACACGGACCGGCCATCTCGAAAACCATTTTACCGTTGGACCGGCGATGCTCTGGTCCCCCTTCCTTCTGTTGGCCCATGGCGGTGTTTTGTTAGCGCGGGCGTTTGGATCAACTGTTGCAGCGGACGGTTTTTCCGCTCCGTACCGCTATGCTATGGCCTTTGGCACGGGCTTGTACGGATTCCTTGCTTTATGGATCTCATTCCAGCTGGCGCGTAAGTACGTCGGACCTCTTTGGTCTTTCGTCGCCACACTGGCGATCTGGTGGGCCAGTTCTCTACCGGTTTACATGTACTTCAACCCTTCGTGGTCGCATGCGCATTCCGCGTTTGTGTGCGCGCTCTTCCTCTGGTATTGGGACACCACATCAGAGCATCGGACCCTTTCACAATGGCTGATCTTGGGATTGATCACCGGTTTAATGCTCGACGTCTATTACCCCAATTTAATGATCCTCAGTGTGCTTCTCGTGGAAGCATTCGGCCAGTATACCCAGATCTTTCGCTCACGGCGGCCGTCTTCGCCGACCTTGCGGCAACTTGCGAGCCGCCACCTGTTCTTCGCGTTGGTTGTTGCCGTGGTCATGCTTCCTACTTTCGTGACCCGGGCGATCGTATATGGTGGCCCTTTCGAAACGGGTTACGTTGCCCTTCGATATTTTCTCTGGCGTTCGCCGGTTTTTCTTAGTGTTTTATTCTCCTCCGAACATGGGCTCTTGTCGTGGACTCCAGTGTTAGCTTTTGCCATTCTCGGGTTAATCCTGTTCGCGATTAGACTGCCCAAAGTCGGCGTTCCGTTTGCCGCAGCCATGGTAGCTTTCTACTTGTTCATTTGCTTCTACCCGGATTGGGCCGGTATTTCCTCGTATGGCAACCGCTTTTTTGTGTCGCTGACCCCACTCTTCGTTATTGGCTTGGCTTACTTTCTGGAGCGTGTGGCAGCGCGTTTTTCCCAGCCCCGGTTTGCGCTGGCTGTTTGCTCCGGAGTGCTGACCTGTTTCGTACTCTGGAATCTAGGCATGATCTATCAGTGGGGCAATCATCTAATTCCCGCGCGGGGGCCCATCTCGTTTCGTGAAGCCACGTACAATCAGTTCTATGTTGTGCCCGCTCGGCTAACATCGAGTCTGCGTGCATATTTTTTCCGCCGCGGCGACTTGATGCGACAAATTGAGCGAAAAGACGTCGATCAACTGAACAAGAGTGCGCAGCCTTAAGTTTTGGGATAAGCTAAAGAACTCCCGCCCGGGTACGTTTCAGGTTCGTTTTTCTGTACCTAAGTTCAAAGGCTCCGAAGGAGTGCTCGCAAATTAAGCAACTTGGGTCATGGCGTCGTTGACTTCCAACCAAACGGTAATTGCTCCCCTGACAGAGCAGTCAGCCAGTAACAGTGTTATCCGTATTGAGCCTCCGCGCGGCTGGTTCAACCTGCGCCTTAAGGAGCTGTGGAATTACCGGGAGTTGCTTTACTTTCTCGTTTGGCGTGACGTCAAAGTTCGCTACAAGCAGACCGTCATTGGCATCGCCTGGGTGGTTCTGCAGCCGCTAATGACTATGGGTGTGTTCACTCATCTTTTTCGGCCGGCTCGCCAAGCTTCCCTCGGATGGCCTCCCTTATCCCGTTTTCTATTTCTCCGCGCTTGTTCCTTGGGCCTACTTCTCCGGTGCGCTACAGAGCTGCACCAATGTTGTCGTCGACAATCAGCGCGTTATCACCAAAGTCTTTTTCCCACGTCTCGTTCTCCCAATTTCTGCCGTCATTTCTGGACTGGTGGACTTCACCATCGGATTCGTCGTTCTCCTCGTGGTCATCTCCATCTACGGCATTAAACCCACGCTTGCGGTACTTTGGCTGCCCGTATTGTTGCTTCTCGCCGTGCTCACCGCCCTCGGCGTCGGCCTGTGGATGTCAGCGCTAAACGCGCTGTATCGCGACGTCCGCTACGTCGTGCCCTTCCTCATCCAGGTTTGGATGTTCGCCTCCCCAGTCGCCTACCCCAGCTCTCTTGTCCCACAGCGCTGGCGGTGGCTCTACGGCCTCAATCCCATGGCCGGCGTCATTGACGGATTCCGATGGGCCCTAACCGGCCACGGCGTTGCCCCCGGCCCGCTCATGCTCGCCTCCGCTTCCGCAGTCATAGTTGTCCTCCTCGGCGGTCTTTTCTTCTTTCAGCGCATGGAGGGCACCGTTGCAGACCGGGTCTAGCTTCCTCGCGGTTTTTTGCCGTTGCTGGGGAGGCACGACCTTGGCTTAAGCCGCTGGGGGCCAACGATCAATGAGCACAGTCGTTATCCATGCTGAAGGTCTTGGCAAGAGCTACCATCGCGGTGCTCTTCAGCAGAGCACACTCCTCCGCGATCATCTCAGCCGCATGCTGCGATCACCTCTGTCCGTTTTCCGGCGCCCCAGAGATGAAACGTTCTGGGCGTTGGAAAACGTCTCCCTCGAAGTCCGCGAAGGCGAAGTCTTGGGCCTCATCGGCCGCAATGGCGCCGGAAAGACTACCCTGCTGAAAATCCTCTCGCGCATTACAAAACCGACCACCGGATGGGCGGAGATTCGTGGACGCGTTGGTAGCCTGCTCGAAGTCGGCACCGGCTTTCACCCGGAACTTACCGGACGCGAGAACACCTTCCTCAGCGGTGCAATTCTCGGCATGGGCAAGAGCGAGATCAAGCGCAAATTTGATGAAATTGTCGCGTTCGCCGAGATCGGACAATTCATCGATACGCCCGTGAAGCACTATTCCAGCGGGATGTATGTCCGTCTCGCTTTCGCTGTCGCCGCCCACCTCGAACCGGAGATCCTGTTTGTCGACGAAGTG
>CAVWYZ010000017.1:0-99519 GCA_963759275.1 Candidatus Acidiferrales bacterium
CCATTCGCGAATATAAGAGGGGCAATTCCGAAGGCGAGTGCCGGTTGTCTCAGAGCACGCTAAATAAGTGACCACGTGCTGGTCCACAAGCCTCACGTTTTGCAGGTCCAAGTCTACTTTGACATTCAGCGTTTCTTCCGAGGACACTGCCATTTGAAGTTCTAGCAGTTCTTCCGCCTTAATCCTTCCGCTGATGCTCAGGACCACGCGCTTCTTGTCCCTAGATTTGGTAATTTTCCACATGAAATTCCTTTTCTCTTTGTGTTGAAGAATGGAAAACGGAGTGCGGCGATCGCTCGCTGCACTCCGTTTGTGTTACTGCAAGTTCAGGATTAACGGTGTGCTCTTCGTCGTCGTTCCACTCGTTGCGATCACCAGGATCGTCTGCGAGCCGGGAGTTGGCTGAGTGCTTTTCGATCCGCCGCTGCATGCCGTCAAGCATCCGAGCGAGATAACCGACAGAAGCAGCGCGCAGACGAACATGCGCAGCTTCCGGGCGTCTTTGCGTACGCACCAGAGCAGGAAGAGGTAGACCGGTGCCAGGAAAATCGCCGCGGTACCTTTCGGCAGCGACATTCCTGCCGCACGTACAGAAGCGGCTGAGATCGTGAGTGAACTCGTGGCTTGTCCTCCGGCCGTGATGGTCGGCTGCGTCGGATTGAAGCTGCAGGTGACTCCGACGGGCAAGCCCGCACAGCTCAAAGTCACCGTACCGGTGAGGCCCGAGCGCGAGGCGACCTGCAATGATACTGGCGAGGAGGTCGCTCCATAGGCCAGATTCACGCTGCTTGCGGAGAGACTGAGGGCCATATCGGGCGAGTTCGCGTACACCGTCAGCGTGCTGGCGGCGGAACTCGAAGCCGAGTAATTGCTATTCACGACGTAGTACGCGGCGAGCGAGTGTGCGCCAAGGGCGAGGGAGTTCGTCGAGAAAGTGGCCGTCCCGTTGGTCACGGTCGCAGTTCCAATCTGAGTCTTGCCGTCATCGAAGGTGACTGTCCCAGAGGGAGCCGGGCCGGAAGAAGTCGTGACGTTCGCTTGCAAAGTCACGCTCTCGCCCAGCACGGAAGTAGTGGGGGCAACCAAGGTAGTGGTCGTAGCAGCCGCGCTCGGACTCGGCGAGGACGCCACGCCGCTTTGGTTGCGGTAGTAACAATCGGAAACGATGCTCAAGCCGAAATAGATGGTACTGGGATTCTGCACGATATTCACAAAGCTGCCCGCCGACGCCATCGGCCCGTTGCTGCTGTCGAATTCATCCAAGGGTATATTGAGTCCCTGGGCCGAGAACATCGTGGTTGCTACTTGGCTATCGAGGAATGGGAAATTCTCGCTGTTACTGCCTGTCTTGCCCGGATTCTGCACTTGTCCAACGATCAGGTAGTGGTCAACGTTGAACAAATCGCTCGGCCCGCTCCACGGATATTGGTAGCCAGCGAAGGTCGGAGTGGCTCGATCCACAAACGGAGGCAGATTGATGGTTCCGTTTTGACCGTACCATGGATAGAAGCTTCGGCAGGGGCCATCAGTGTTGTCATCGTCTTCCAAGATGCCCATGTCCGGAGGATTGATTGGGTAGGAGCTAAAACCCACCCAGCCGGGCCAATAATGAACCTTATAGTTTGTCGGAACCAGCGCCATATAGAAGGAACGCTGCGAAGCTTGGCCGATGGCTTTGATCGCGAGGTTCTGAACCAGTTGGTTGGGAGCGTAGAAGGTCGGATTGTTGGTGTTGGTTACGAGCGGTCCAAGTTGTGACAACTTGCCCCAGTCGCCCAGTATGGTGTCGAGTTCAGTGTCGAAACCGATGGTGAACTGCTGTTGCAGCGAGCTGTTCGCCAAGTCCCCAATGGTCGTTACCAGCTTGAGTTCCGGGCTGGGCAGGGGCGTAGGGCCGCCTCCGGTGGTGAGACCGCCAGCGACGTCGCCAGCGCCCTCAAACATCGAAGAGATGCCCGAGATGGACGCAGCTATCACTGGCGCCAGTTCCGGGTTCCCTGACGCGAAGGCCGCGGTGAAGGATACCGCACTCCCTACGAGGTTCAGGATGTTGTCGATGTTGGCCTTGACGGGAGTGGTGGGCGGAGGCTGCAAGTTGCTGCCTTCGACGGAGGCGGCCGCTCCAATCAACGCCAGCGCGGCGCTTCCGTTCCCGGACGCAACAATGTCCTTCATATTGGTCGGTCCCGTCACCATAAAGAGCAGCACATTATCCAGATCAATAATCTCGGTGCTGAGCTGCTGGGCGACTGCCTGAAGGTCCTGTGCCGTGAAGCACTCCGGGGTCTCCTTCGTCACCGGGTCAGTCCATGTGTAACAACTGTTCGCTGCACCAGGAAACGGAAGATTGACCGGGTCAAAGGTGTGGTAATCCAGAAGCGTGTTGAGCGACCCGGTGAAGTAATAGTGGATATTATCCAGATAATCGCCCTGCGCGCCTTTCATATAGTACTGGGTAAGGAGCTGGTAGCTCGAATATTGGTACGCAGTGTACTGGCCTGTCAGCGAACTCGCCCCGGGCAAAAGGTTCCCGGTCAGCTCCGGCCACTCCACCGGCTGTTGCGAGTTGACTACATCGATCGTGTAATCGGAGCCTGAGCTCTCTTGCGAAACCCGAGTCGGCCAAAAGAGCCCGTGCAGGTTTCGCTGAACAATGCCATGTAGATTTCCGGTCTGTCCTTGCTGTGCGTAAGCCGTGTTGGAGAGCGCCACGTGGCCGCTCAAAGCATCACCGCAGTCCGTGCAACTAACCAGGCTGTAGTTGCTCCCGGGCGCGTAAAGGCTCAACGTTGACATTGGGACGCCGCCCATACTTTCCAAGGGGGCAACGCATTTGGGACTACCAGCCCACGGGAGTTGACAGACTCTTTTGGCCACATCCCAAGTCGAGGCGCCATAGAGCGGGGTGCCTACCGAGACGAGAAATGCCAACTGGACGGGATTGACAGCGGCGAGATCATTCTGCAACTGCATAAAGGTGCTCGCTTCCGTTGGGGCGTCGCTCGATCCTGTCGGGTAAAACTTGCCACAGCTCGTCACATCGGTTTGCTGCTTTGCGCTGTTCGCCATCGCGCCACAATTGGCGTTGAAGTCCAAATTGTCCAGATTGTCGCGCTGTAGCTTCATCAACCAGAAACCATTGGTTTGGTTCGCTGGCGAATAAAAAACGACCTTGTCCGGATAACTGAATTGGTTGTAGCGGAACAACGAACCGACGTTCAACAGAGTGACCGTGCTTTGGCCGCTGCCATTGTTGGGATCGTTCGGCGACACCATATACTCGAACGTGCCGGAAGACTGGAAGTTGTAGTTCCCCGTAGCGTCTTCGATTAACGATCCTGTGGCGAAGACATCAAAGGTCGTCGCCATGTTTTTTGTATAGAAGTTCTCATAGGCCGAGCCAGCCGCCGCTCCGCCGGCTCCGATCGCCATGTAGCTCTGGGGATAATCTGCGGTGGCGTCGAGTGGCGTGTAGTTTGTGCCTCCGATCGCGCTGGTGTCCAGAAACCCAGCCGCACTGAAGCCCTGGATTGTCCCAACGATGGCAATCTGATCATTCGTGAGAGTCTGCAGGTATGCGGCGAGATTCTGCGAACCCGGAAAGCACTGCGTCGCACCGGGTACTTCCAGTAGGGTTTGGCGGTTCACAACAACGGCAAGGTATCCGTTAGAAGTACCCGAACAGGTAGAACCGCCGAGGGTCGGCAACTGCTCATAGCCAATCTGGATCCATGGCGTTTTGCCGTTCCAGCCCCCTGGAGTCAGGGTGTTGAAAATCACCGCGGGCGGAAGATAGCCGTCGCCAATCGGGCTTGAACCAAGAGCAGCCGTGGCTTCAGCTTTCGTCGGCGCCTTTGCGGTCACTTTTCCGGGCACCGTCGAGCGCGATGCCGCCTGAGCCGCCTCAGATTTCCCGTTGAAGTGCAGCCGCGAGCTTGCGAGGGAGCCGTCGGATTTCTTGGCGACGGCGTACAGGACGTTTTTTCCTGGCAGCATGCCATCGGCTGACGACAAAGTGCCGACCTCGCAGACCGCTTCGGAGCACGGAGTTTCGGTGAATTTCGGAGTGACGTCTTTGCCGTTGAGGGTAACCCGGACCGTTTCGGGTCGAGTTTCGGCGGGCATCGAAATCGTAATCGTCTTTGTAGACGAACTCCCCGCTGAAGCGCTATTCGGAGAGGCGTGGATCAAAATGGCGTTTTTAGCCGGATAGCTGTGATCGGCGGAGGTAGTCTCTGCTGTGCTCGCGGGTTCCTTATCGGCAGCAGCCGTTCTGGAAGTCCCAACAGAAAACTGGCAAGCGAACAGCGCGCCGACCAGCAGCAACGACCTTTGTGCGATTTTCATGACATCACCCTCTCGATTTCCTTAAGCTTCGGCTCCGCGCTTGTTGCGCCTCGGATCAAACGTCCCTTGAGCCCGCGGTTAGAAATGCAAGAACGCTGCCAAATTTAAGTACTGGAATCGGAATTACTTATGGGAAGGAAGGGTCCCGGAGACTTCAGGAATTTCCGAAACTTCGTGAAGGAAGCAAACGAATCTTAGTGGGTTTGAAAGCGGCGCTTATCGATGTGCAATGATTTGATTTTGGAATCGAGCGTGGAGGCGGGCATGCCAAGTTTCGCCGCCGCTCCCGAGGATCCCGAAACTCGTCCCCCGGCCTCCGCCAGGGCGGCTTCAATGCGCTTTTTCTCTTGATCGACCAGGTCCTCCCGCAGCGGCTGGACTGCGGCCGGCCTCAAGGTCAGCCAACTCTCGTCAACGGAAAATTCATCCGAGTCGCACAAGATCACCGAGCGCTCAATGACATTCTGCAGTTCACGGATATTGCCTGGCCAGGCATAGGATTGCAAATGAGCCAGGCTCTTCTTTTCGATGCTGGTGATCCTTTTCCCTGCCTTCGTCGCATAGCGGTCGATAAAATACTCGACCAGCAAGCGAATATCTTCCCTCCGCTCCCGAAGCGGTGGCACTTTCACCGGGAAGACGTTGATGCGATAAAAAAGGTCGCTGCGAAAAGTGCCGGCCGCAACCTCCACGGGAAGGTCGCGGTGCGTGGCCGTTATGACACGGACGTCTGCTCGAATCGGGCGGGTACCTCCCACGCGATCGAATTCGCGCTCCTGCAAAACGCGGAGCAAAGCCACTTGAATCTCCGCATTCAACTCCCCGATTTCGTCAAGGAAGATTGTGCCGCCTTCGGCCAATTCGAAGCGGCCCAACCTTCTTTGCAACGCGCCGGTGAAGGCGCCTTTCTCGTGGCCGAATAGTTCGGAAGCGATGAGATCGCGGGGAATTGCCGCGCAATTCACACTTACGAAGGGACGCGACGACCGCGGCGAGCGTTTGTGAATCGCCCGCGCGATGAGTTCCTTGCCTGTGCCAGTTTCACCGGTGATGAGAACTGTGGTATTGCTTGGAGCAACTTTTGTGACGCGCATAAGGACCGCTTGAAGAGCGGAAGATGTGCCCACGATTTCCTCGAACATGGAAGTCTTGTCGATTTCCTCTCGCAGGGCGATGTTTTCCCGTTGCGTTCGCTCCTGCGCCCGCTTTTGATCGTCAATGTCTGTTCGAACACCACACCAGCGGGTTATACGTCCTTGTTCGTCGCGAAGCGGATTCAGCCGATACAAAAACCAGCGGTAATCCCCATCGTGTCGGCGCATTCGGACTTCCGTCTCAAAGGCTTCGCCGTGCTTAAAGGTTTCTTCTATCCCCAGCTTCAGCGCCGCTATGTCCTCGGAATGGGTAACCAGTTCAAGAAACTCCATCGGATGTTTTCGCGGAATAGGGCCGAAATAGTCCAGTGTTGCGCGGTTTCCGTAAGAGACATTTGCGTCCGCTTCCCAAATGAACATGTGGACTGGCGCAACATCAATGACCTGCTGTAATTGACGAGCCTGCTCCTTTACCGCCTCTTCAGCGCGTTTCCGGTCTGTGATGTCCCGCATCACCACCTGCCGTCCGCCCGGCAGCGTGGGAGATAGAGAAATTTCCACGGTCAGCGTGGAGCCATCTCTACGCAAGAATGTTCGCTCAAATCGCGTCAGGCCGGATCCCATTGCCTCCATGGGAGTTTTGATTCGCGAAAGCTCTTCTGGCGAGTAAGTCACGGCGATGGGCATGCCAAAGAGTTCGTCGGCGGTACAACCCAGCAGCTTCAAACCTGCCTGATTTGCGGAGATAAATTGTCCAGTATTGTCCACCAGGTAAATCGCAACGGGAGAAAGGTCCAGAAGAGAACGGTACTTCGTTTCGCTCTTTTGTAATTCTTCCAGAGCTTGTCCCGCTTGTTCGAAGGCCTGCGCGTTCGTGATCGCGACGGCCGCCTGGTCGGCAAACATGCGCAGCCAGGTAAACTCTTGCTCCGTCAAATTCTCGCGGCTGAAAATACCCAAGACACCCAGGATCTTTCCCCCGAACTTCAGTGGTTCACCCGCGAAAGCGCGGATCCCTTCACTCTTGGCCCATTCGGGCCTGCGGATCCACTCGCTTTCCGGTGTTATGTTGGCGATTCGAATCGAATTTCCAGTCGTCCCAATGACTCCCACTTTTCCTTTTGTTTTGCTGAGCGGGATGCGCCGGAAATATCCTTCCCGAAGCGACCGGTGTTCATTTCCATTCAAGGACGATCCCGCACTGGCAACCAGGTGGAGGCACTCACAGTGGTCGGCACATTCGCTTCCAAGAAAGCACTCGCCGCAGATGTCTCCGGGTTCCAGCAACCAGATGCGAGCCAGCGCTATCCCAGGCTGCTTGGCAAGGCCTTGAACAATCGCGTCGAGTGCATTTCGGGTGCTGTGCTCCCCCGCAACCGCTGCGGCCAAGGCAAGTAGGGGTTCTGGCTGCAAAGGTGTTCTCCGTAAGTGGCTGATTCTACACCTACGCACTCGGTGCGTACATGACAGGTTGTGGCCCA
The DNA here is from genome assembly GCA_963759275.1 of Candidatus Acidiferrales bacterium. Classification (GTDB taxonomy): domain Bacteria; phylum Acidobacteriota; class Terriglobia; order Acidiferrales; family UBA7541; genus Acidiferrum. The sequence goes on from CAVWYZ010000017.1 coordinate 6,923, forward strand.
CACAGTCTTTTCCTCGCAGGCCATATCGCCAACCGAGGGCGATTCTCCCGTGTCAGTTTTTTCCCAAAGTCACGTATCCGCTTTTCCCGAGATTTCGTGAATTCTCGAACCTCCGCGAAGTGCGCCCAAACGCAAGTTGTATTTCCTCAAGCACTTAGTTATGGCGCATACCTTGCTTTATTCCCGTGCAGCGACATCGCGAGAAAGCAGTCGCGAAATCAATTAGGAGGAAGTCATGAAGAAACTCACCGCGACTCTGAGCACGCTCACCCTTGCTCTGGTGTCGCTATTGAATTGTGGTGCCACCCAGGCGCAGCAACCCCCCGTCAACGTGCAAGGCAATTGGACCATTTACTCCACGAGCATCAAGGACGGTTCGATGGTCATAAAGCACGTGCAAATTGCCCAGTACGGCAACCACATCACCGGCTGCTTCGAAGGCCCGGATCAAGCGGGACCCATACAGGGCGAATTGAAAGGGAATTTCATCCACTTCAGCACCGTGACGAAAACTATCCTAAACTTCCACGGACACGTATATGGAGACAACATTGCGGGAGATTACGGCATTCATGGGAAACAGGCTCCGTGGCAAGCGGTGCGGACCGTGGGAATCGGAGCGCCACCGCAAGCCGTGGTCAGCTACGGCCAGCCGATGCTTCTTCCACCGACTACCCAATTGACACCAGTGGCCGCCCAACAGGCTTCGAGCTATTCGCAATCATCGAACGAATCGCAAGCGTCGAACTCCTACGCGCCGCAGACGAATGGTGGCGACTCTCAGGCACAGGCCCAGGCACCTTCACCGGTGCCCCTCTCTTCGGAGCAACTCGATAGCCTCGTAGCGCCGATCGCGCTCTACCCGGACGCTCTTGTCGCGCAGGTGCTCGCGGCGGCCACAGCACCGGACGAAGTGACTGCGGCGAATCAATGGCTGAGTCAGAACCCGAATCTTACGGGCCAATCGCTGGAACAAGCCGCAGATCAGCAGGATTGGGATCCCAGCGTTAAGGCGCTGACGCAATTCCCTAGCGTACTTGCGAATCTAGCGAACAACCTGTCCTGGACCTCGAGCCTCGGGCAGGCGTTCCATTTCCAACAGTCGGATGTGATGGCGGCGGTGCAAGTGATGCGCGCGAAAGCGCAGACGGCTGGCACACTGCAATCGAATTCGCAGATCACCGTCACGACGCCCTCACCCAACACGATCGTGATTCAACCAGCTAATCCGCAGGTGGTTTACGTACCGCAGTACAACCCGGCAATCATCTACGGCACACCCATTGTTGTGCCGATGTACACGCCTCCCGTGGTCTTTGCCGCACCGGTCCTGAGCTTCGGCGTCGGCGTGACCTTCGGTGGCGGAGGCTGGGCAGTGGGCGGTGGCTTCGGCTGGGGCTTTCATGCCTGGGCTTGCAACTGGGGAGGCTGGGGCGGAGGCGGCGGTGGCAGCACGATTATCTTCAACCACAACACCTACATCACGAACAACACCTGGCACACCACCAACTACAACGGCTATCACCCTTGGGGTCCTGGCTACCGTCCCGGTGAGGATACCCACTACGGACCGAATGGCGCTTATCACCCCAATGGCTACTACGGCCCGAACGGAGCCTTTCACCACGATGTGCCCGGAACGGGGCCAGCAAACATGCCCAATGGCGGCAGCAACGGCAATCACGGCCTGATCGGCGGCAACGGCGGTGTGGAGCATGCCGGTGTCGGCCCCAACGGCGGAGCAGTCGGGTCACAAAATCATGCTTGGTATGGCAACAATGGCACGTTTCACCCCGACGGTAACTACAAGCCTGGCGAAGACACGCACAATGGCCCGAACGGCGCTTATCACCCGAATGGATATTTCGGGCCTGACGGCGGCTGGCACCAGGACAAAAATGCCGGTCAGCAGGTGCCCAACGGCGGCAACAACGGAAACCATGGTCTGATTGGCGGAAACAACGGAGTTCAGAATCACAATGCGGGGATGAACGGCCCCGGGGTGGCACCCGCAGGCGGCTATCACAACGACACTCGCAACCCGCAATCCAGAAACGACAATCGCTCGAACCTCGGCAGCTCGCGCATGAGCGGCGACGGCAGAACCAATCGCGCGGAGAGCACTCGTGGCCACACCAGTGTGGCCAGGCAGCGTCCTCAACAACACCAAGTCAGGCAGCATGCGCCTGTGGAACATCATTCTTCCGGCGGCGGGCGTCGTCGCTAAGGGGCCGAATCGAGCAACGGAAACTCAAAGAAAGGCATATCAGAAAAATTCAAGGAGATTGAAAATGACCACGAATCAGAACAAAACGAATACGAAGTGGACAGGATTGGCACTCGCCGGAATTCTCGCTCTCGCCGGTCTCGGCTTCACGGTCCGAGCAGTAGATACAGGCAAGCTGGCATTCGCCAGCGACGCAGCAACTCAAATGAGGTTCCAGTCGCCCATGGAGGCAGCCACCGAGCTGGCCCAGGCGACGAAGGACACAGATGAGAAGGCACTGACCAAGGTCCTCGGCAGTGAGGCGAGAGCCCTCATCACCTCTGGAGACAGCGAGTCCGACAAGACGGCCATGCAGCAGTTCTTTTCCAAATACCAGCAGATGAACCGCTGGGTGGACATGTCGGACGGCAGTCGCGTGCTCTATATCGGCGCGGACAACTTCGCCTTCCCCGTGCCGCTGGCCAAGAACGCGTCGGGCAGTTGGTACTTCGACGCCGTCGCGGGAGCCCAGGAAATCCGCGCCCGCGAAATCGGCAGGAACGAACTGCTGACCATAGACACGCTGGCCTCACTCGCGAACGCGGAGCAGATTTACTCCGCCAACATTAACTCTGGCGAATATGCGCAACGCATCATCAGCACGGCGGGAAAGCAGGACGGACTGTATTGGCCCGCTTGGGATTCATTCGGCGTCAGCCCGCTGGCGCAACTCGAGGCATTTCCGAGCTCATCCCTCACGTCGCTGTCGCCAGACCAGCCCTTCGTCATCGACGGGTATGCACTGCGCATCCTTACTGGTCAGGGCGATGATGCAACGGGTGGCGCGCAGAGTTACGTCGTGAACGGGAAGATGACCGGCGGCTTTGCCATCCTCGCGACTCCCGTGAAGTATGGCGAAACGGGAATCATGAGCTTCATAATCGGCCGCCAAGGGTTTGTTTACGAGCGAGACCTTGGACCAGACACGGCCAAGACCGCGGCCTCCATCCAGCTATACAACCCGGGCGACAATTGGTCTCCCATCGATTAGATTTCTGCCCGGCCGGACAGGAAGCGGGAAACGCAATTTTTCATGCGTTTCCCGTTTTGCATTTTCACTGGGCTCAACCGGAATTGGTTGCAGCGCGGAACGCGTGAATCTGACTTACTCGGGAGGGTGCTCCGCCGGTGGCGCTCGTCAGCCACCGGCGGAGTCTTTCTTGGGGTTAGGGGGAAGTTGCTAATTAAGAATGCAAATCCAGTGCCATTTCCAAGCCGCGGCAAATGAGTCTCTTAAGGTGCATCAGATCCCCGGGCGGCTCGCGAATTCACGAGAGTTCGGGAAGAGAGCTTGGAAAGGCTCGTGACCGATTTGAGAAACGCGGGCAAAACAGGGCAGTTAGATTTGGCTAGCGGCTTGCATTTCACTTTAGAAGTAAGGTTCGAACCGCTGCGTCAACTCCTGGAGGAGCCTTTCATGTCCAACATTACAGCACTACCCCGCATCGCACTCTTTCGCATCAAAGGCGGAGAGTTCTGGTCCGGCGATCTCGGTCTAACCCTGATCAGCATCTCACTGTGCGTTCTTGTTTTCGTAATTACTCCAATGCGCGAAGCAGGTGTCCCGGGCAGAATCGCGGTGGACCTGCTCATGATGGTGCTCATGGTGTTCGCCGCCATTGCGGTTAAGCAAACCCGGTTCGACACCATTCTAGTGATCGTCCTGATCTTGGTGACGGCGGCTCTCTTGGGAGCGTCGCGCGCTTACCCGACACCGCCCTTGCGGCAGCTTGGAAGCATTTTTTCAATCCTTACCTTGCTCCTCTACGTCCGCATTGTGCTACTGGTGATGTTTCGCGGCGGGCCGATTACCTGGAGCCGCATCCAGGGTGGAGTCAGCGCATATCTGCTGATCGGCATGGCATGGGCTTCGGCGTTCCAGATCATTGAGCAATCCCGTCCCGGCTCATTCCATTTCGTCACTGCGCCCAGGGATCTTGACCAACTGATTTCTAAACTGACTTACTTCAGCTTCTGCACCATCACCACAGTAGGTGGCGAGGTAACTCCTATTTCTCCGATTGCGCGATCGTTGACCGTTGCTGAGGCCGCCGTAGGCCAGCTTTTCCCGGCAATTCTCATCGGCGCGCTCGTGGCCATGGCCATGCAATCGCGCGAGAAATCTTAAAAGGAAAGCGGCACATGGCATCGTGGCTTGAACAAATCGACCCGGGCGGCCATCGGCGTAGAAAGGGTTTGCGTCTGGTTGCGGCTTATGGCCTAGCGGCGGTGTTGGGCATTGTGCTCCATCGTTCCTACGATATTTCGGGCAGTCAGTGGCTTGGCTACCTTGCTGCAGGCTTCGCACTTTGGGCGAGCGTTTCCGAAGGTCAGACGACTCGCTGGTTGTCGGCGCGCGACCTCGCATTTCTGAATGCCGCCGCGGTCGCGGGCGCACTGATGTTCGTTGGGTTGTCTTCGCTTCCGATCCGGCTTGGTCTAGCGGGGCCCGAGTGGATTCTGATCATCGGCGCGTTCTTCGTTGGATATCTCAAACGATTTGGAATCCTCGGCGCAGGCATCGGCTCCCAAATTTATATTGGTCAACTCCTTGCGTACGGTACCAACCTAACGTCGCAGGATCTGCCCATGGTGTTGCTTGTCGGCCTTACGGCCGGGGTAGCTTCTATCGTTGCTCAGGTGTTCCGTCGACCGGTCGAGCCTCCGATGCCCGCGACCCTCTATGCCTCGGATCCCGATGGTCGGGTCCCGCTGGAAATGCGCATGGCGTTGCAGTCCGCCATTGCGGCTCTTATCATCGTTCTACTTAGCAGCGTCATCCACCTGCAACAGTCAGCCTGGGCTATCACTGCGAGCACCTACGTCATTGCTGGGTCCGCCTCTGGAACTGCAGATCGCGTTCGTCGGCGTATTGTTGGAACCTTGATCGGCGTGCCGCTCGGAATTCTCTGTCTGCCGATTTGTTTGCACTTTCCACCGTTAGCATGGGCGCTCGCCGCTGTGGCAATGATCATCTACGCCATCGCGTTGCCCGACCGTTATGATGTCGCGTGCGCGGCGTATGCATTTACACTTATGGTGACATTGGCCGTGAGCGGCGAAACCTCGATATCCGTTTTGGCAGCTCGAGCTTGGGAAACACTAATCGGCGGATCGCTTGGCGTGGCAGCTGCGAAGTTCATCCTCCCGCTAACCAGTGGCAGTTCGTCACCTCAGAAACCGTGGCTACTCCGACCGAACTGAGTTCCGCTACGATGACAGCGTAGCCTTGCCAGAAGTCGGCCACCCTTGAGACCACATCCACGGGACGGACAACAGTTTCAAACACCGTTCTAACTCTCCAAGGAAAACCTAGTTGGAGCTATGGAATTCGGATGACCACACTTTGTCGGGAAGTCGGCAATTCGCTGAAGTGACTGCCTAAAACGCTGAACAGGGATCCAGGTGTTCTTCCTGAATAACCGGAAGTTATTCAGGGCCAGAAGTCCCGATCTGGGAGGTTTGGAATTCGCCGGATTTGTGGCGAACAGATCTTGCCTAACGTTGCTGCGTTTCCTGATTTTCAGTAAACCAGATTATCAGTCGTTCGGTGAGAGCCCAAATGCTCCACAAACTGAAATGATCTCCTGAGACCATTCGGTCACAGACCGAAGGCTCTGGGCAATTTCTCTCCGGCTTCAGGGTAGTGCTTTCGCCCCACGGCCTTCACATCGCCTAAAATAGTCGTCAGCAAACCACCTGCTCACGAGGCAGACGCATCCCGAGTTAAAACCTGGAGTATAGGCCGTGGGCTCTTCGACCCACCAACCCTTCCCTGAATCTTCGGCCTGTCTCTATCGGGGGTGGCCAGTCGATCCCATACCTACTTCGCGTCCTAAGTTACCCACGGCCCACCAGGCCTCCAGTGAGACTGAAATCCGTCTTCGGTTACAGCCGCTGCCAATACGGGTCCAGCAAAACCCCGCACTATCCTTATGACGCCATCTAGATTTGCGTAGTCCGTTCCGAATGTCAGCGCCGGTGCAAAAATCCCCATAGTGCCGGTTGAATTTTCCCCACCCCCTGATGTGGTACACCGTAGCCTACTCCGCATGGAGGAGGTTCCGAGACTTGTTAAGGGGGAAAGACGTGCAAGAACTAAAAGAACTGCAACGGCAAGGGATGAGCATCCAGGCGATCAGCAAGCTGACCGGCTGGGATCGCAAGACGATTCGAAAGTATATGCAAGCGGCGGGGGTGGCACCGGAGTACGGGCCGCGTACACCGCAACCAAGTAAGCTCGATGCGTTTAAGCCGTACTTGGAGGAGCGTCTGCGTGCTGGGGTGTGGAACGCGCGGGTGCTGCTGCGCGAACTGCGTGAACGGAACTACACGGGGAGCTACACGATTCTGACGGACTGGTTGCGGCCGCAACGCAGGTCGGCACGAGTGGTGGCGGTGCGGCGCTTCGAGACAGCTCCGGGCAAGCAGGCGCAGGTGGATTGGGGACATCTGGGCACGCTGGAGATGGCCGGGCAGGAGCAGAAGCTGCACGGATTCACCTTCACGTTGGGTTACAGCCGAAGAATGGTGGCGGAAGCAGCATTGGATCAAAAACTGGGCACGCTGCTGCGGCTGCACGAAGCGGCGTTCCAGCAGATCGGCGGAGTGCCGGAGGAGATTCTCTACGACCGCATGAAGACGGTGTGGCTGGGGACGGATGAACGAGGCGAGATCGTTTGGCACCCGGTGTTTAAGGACTTTGCGCACTACTGGGGCTTCACGCCGCGGCTGTGTCGGCCGTATCGGGCACAGACGAAAGGGAAAGTGGAAGCGGGCGTGAAGTATGTGCGGCGGAACTTTTTGTGTGGTTTGCAGGGGCGCGAGCCCCGCAGCCTGAGCGATCTGAACGCACAGTTGCGCGAGTGGGTTTGGGGAGTAGCGAACCAGCGGGTACACGGAACGACGCATGAGCAAGTGGCGGTGCGCTGGGATGTGGAGCAGTTCAGTTTACAGTCGCTGGCGGGGCAGCCGCCGTATCCATACGTGGATGGCGAACTGCGCAAAGTGGCGCGGGATGCCTACGTGGACTGGCAAGGTAGTCGGTATTCGGTGCCCTGGCAGTATGCGGGCCAGGAAGTGTGGGTGCAGGAGATCGCGGAGGAAGTGGATATCCGCACGGGCCGTGAGCGGATTGCCATGCACGGCAAGGCGCAACGGAAACACAGCGTGCTGACGTTCCCGCCACACCATCAGGGGATTCCGCTGGGAGCGCGAAGAGCGGAAAGCAAGATCCTGATTCATCTGCGGCAGAGCGCGCCGGTGGTGGAGAAGCGTTCGTTGGCAGCGTATGAGCGCGTGGCGAACGGAGGTGGGCGATGAACACTCCGATCGAGCGGTTACAGACGGCGCTGGAGGCGCTGGGATTGAAAGCGGTGCAAGCCCGGCTAGAGAACTTGCTGGAACAAGCGTCGAAGAAAGAGCCGAGCTATGCGGACTTTCTTGATGAGTTGCTGTGCTGCGAGGTGGAAGCACGAAGGACTCGGTACCTGCGTGCACGGCTGCAGCTGGCGCATTTCCCGTTCGTGAAAACCTTCGAGCAGTTCGATTTCGGCTTTCAGCCTTCGCTTGATGAGCGGCAGCTTCGAGAGTTGCGTTCGCTGCGGTTTATCCACGAAGCCAGCAACGTGATTTTTCTGGGGCCACCGGGCGTGGGGAAAACGCATTTGAGCGTGGCGCTGGCGGAAGAAGCGATCCGCTCGGGGATGGGAGCGTATTTCATCACCGCGCACGATCTGGCGGCGGACTTGGGGCGCGCGTATCGCGAAGGCCGGTTGGATCGGCGGATGCGCGTGTACCTGGCACCGAAAGTTCTGGTGATCGATGAAGTGGGCTATCTGCCGCTGGACGATCTGGGAGCCACGATTTTCTTCCAGTTGGTGAGCGCGCGATATGAACGTGGGAGCATCATCCTGACCTCGAACAAAAGCTACGGGGACTGGGGATCGATCTTCGGCGACTCAATCATCGCCACGGCGATCCTGGACCGACTGCTGCATCATTCGACGACCATCAACATTCGCGGCGAGAGCTACCGGCTGAAGGATCGCCGCAAGGCCGGCTTGGTGCCGCCTCGAGGGCAGGAAGGAGCGGAGGCCGCGGCTCGTTCCCTGGCCTCGGACTCCGTTGCGCCCAAAACGCGCCAAAAGACGGCGCTGGGCTCCACTCCGTCCGAGGCCAGGGAGGCCCATTCATGAAGTTCAGGGGTGGGGAATTTTCAACCGGTACAAAGGGGAATTTTCAACCGGAATTGACACGAATCTGCTCCTGCGAAGAAATGCCTTCCATTGCGCAGCCTTTCCTGGCACCAACGCAAAGTCATCCGTAAGACCAATGGGCAGCGGCTCGACTTCCGTGGAACGTCGGTTGAACGTAGCTCTCACTGCTCGATGCAGGATGGCACCATCGAACTCGTATAGCTGTGACAGCAACATGAGATCGAAATAGTCCTTCATCCGGCTGTTCAGAACTCCGAGAACAGTGATCGCCTCCAGTTTTTCTGCAACAACTGTCTCTCTGGGATACGCAAGCAATTTCGGGACAGGAAATTCAAGCAGAACCGGATATTCAATCTCAGTCGGGCGAGGGATGATCGAGTCACCAAATCCGATGTCGATTTGTACAACTAGCCTCGCCTTTGACACCGTAGCGGTTAGGCGAACCCGTGCTCCTTCGTACTCTGCATCTTCTTTGATTCTCTGGATTTCAACGGTCTCTTTCTTGAACTCGGCTCCATCCTCTTGCACCGCGAGACCGCAAATCTCCTCAATAATTGACCGTATGTGTTCAAGATCGTTGTCGGCCCGACCCATTAGATCGATGTCCATCGTCGGTCTCGACTGTGGCGCCCTCCAAGCAGTCAGCAAAAGAGCACCCTTCAGAATGAACGAGTCACGGAACTGTGATTTCGACAATCGGTACAGGAACCGTTCCATGACAAAGTATTGGAGAAGCTCCTGAAAAGGCCTCCCCTGTTTGTGTGCTTGATTTAGCAAGCGCTGACGCACGGAAGCCCCGATATCTCGTTTACTCACAGCGTAGCCTCAAGATAGGGGCGCATGATCCTCTCCACACGGCAAATGCGCGCGTAGCGCACGAGTTCCCGAAAGTCCGACTTTTTCTTCAGTTCCCGAAATCGCCGCAGGGCTTCAACCGCGATATCCAGGCCAATCTTATTGCGGTACTTGAAACAGTCGGCCACCGTCTTCGCAGCTGAGTAGACTCGGACGGAAACCTCATCGGTTCGAACTAGCTCAACTCCTGCGCTGAAAGCCGGCTCGGAGTACCAGAACACTCGGATGGGAAGAGCATCCAGCTTTGGTATCTGCCCATGGCTGGGTATGGCAAGATCAATAGTGTGGGGAACCTGTGTTGTCAGACCATGATGAGCCAGCGCGGATATCAGGCACACTACTGCATTGGGGGCACGAATCGCCACTGTGACCCAGTCTGGATTAGTCAGATGTGGTGCAGTGGAGAGGCGGTACAGTCCCCGGCCAACACGTTCAAGCTCCCCCTGGTCACGGAGCTTGTAAAGTGTACGAGGATGGATACCCAGACGTAGCGCGTCCATCGTCCGGAGCATACCCCCACGCTTGTTGAAAGCCTTGCGTGCTGAATTCACGGCCCTTGAAACAATCGCCATGATGGATAATCCTCTCGGAAAGTATATACACACTCCGAGCATTTTATCCACTACTGAAGGGTCCACCCTTGCTGAGCACACTCCAGAAATTAGCTCAATGATCGCACCGTAAACTCTATGGCGTCATTCTGCATGATCGTCGGTGCTTCCCCGACCGTCCTAGCTTGCTACAGCCCGGATGCCTGGTCCCGAGCAGGTAAAGAGCGAGTCGGGGCCCAGGGCACATAATGAATAAAGGGGATAGAAAAGTTAGCGTCCTCGTCCGGACTTCTCGTGTTGCTCTGAGGGTTGTAATTCCTTGCCGAACACTTTAGTTGCCCAGTCGGGTATCGTCTGTGTGGTTTTACTCAACTTGCCGCTTACGAATTGTGCCACTACGCGGAAGCCGCGACGATGCGCTGTGTTGTCGTACACGAGCAATTCATCGGCATGTTTGGGGACTTCGGAGAGATTCGCCGTTGATTCGCGATATGAGTCAATCACGCTGGACACGGGCACGGCCTGTCCTCCGCGACTCATGCGCACCATTACGCGGCCCACATTCAAATCTGCGTCTTCTGTCGAAATGAAAAGAACCTTCGTCGAATACCCTGCTGCTTTGGCCTGGTCGAGCAGTTGCGTGTCCACACGAATGTCCTCAACAGCAAAAGAACGCCGCTCCTCAAGAAATGGTTGTTGCTGGTGTCTCAGCGCGGGAACGAGTGTGGGGAATGCCTCTTTCAAGTAGGCTTCATAGAAAGTTGTTTTACCGGCGCCCACCGGTCCCGCGATTATGAACAGAGCTGGCTTTTGCTGGCTCAGGATGCGATTTCCTCGTGTGCAATTTTGCGCGGAGTCTTCCCAAAGCTCGTCTCTAATTTCTCAACGGGGGTTCGCTCTCCGTCAGGGGTTACCTTCACTGTCGCTTTCAGGTTCCGATCGTATTCGTAATATGATCCGTTCGGCTCTTCCGCCTCGAACGGAACGGATTGCATTGTCGAAAGCTCCGCAAGCATCTGATGAAGCTCCCGACGCTCCGAGTCCGACATTGTGTCGTACGAACGCAAAGACGATCCGCGGCCCTTGGTTGATTTTTTGAGTTTCGTTTCTCCGCCCTTTGAGTAAAAAGCCAGCAGAGCGCTATTGACGAGCTGATTCATCGAACAATTCCGCTTTTTGGCAACTTGATGAATGCGCTTGCGAAGTCGATTCAAGATGACGACTTGCGTTTCTCTCCCGGTTTGTTTCTGTCTGGATTGAAGAGTCACAAGCTCGACCGTATTCAGATCGACCGCTAGAAGCGCGTCATTGACCGAAGTCGACAGTTCTCCCATAAATCTCGGTTTGTCCCGCAGGAGTTTGTCGAGAGAACTCAAGAGCCGGACATTGTAGACTCCGAAATGAGCGCTTCGCCGCTTGGGCACGATTCCCTGCTGTCTTCAGGATGGGATTGCCGCAACTAAATTAACGTCACAGCCCGTACATGCAGATATATACACCACCCTCGCCGCTCGTTCAACCCACCCCATTAATTTCGCGGGAGTGTGCGCATGTCAAATCGTGATCTGCTCAAACTGCGCGCCTTGATGCAAAAACACATTCGGAACACTGGATGACCCCGCACCCGGGATTTTCGACCGAAACTCCTGGGCCAAATGGAATGAACGTTACAAGCGCACTCCCGTCCCGCCGCTTCCGAGGAGAAAGATTCCCGGCGTCGATCCCGCAACCATCCCCGACTTCTTTCCCCCAAGTATTGAAAACATCAGCGAGGTTTACCGATTGTTCTTGTCATTCGAATCCTCAGTCCCTTGCACCGGCGTTTTCACATTCCGTATACCCCGCCAGTGGAAGCCAGGCCTAGCTTCTGGTTCAAGTCGTCTTAGATTCGCAAGTGGGTCCCGCTCTTCAACTGCCTCCACTTTTGTTCCCTGCCGCCCTTGCGCCTCGAGAGGTTTATCCAGTTTTCCCCAGATGCTGGTGGCGGTTGGCTTCTTTGCGTTTCTGCTGCGTGAGACGGTCTTGTGAAAAACGCGGTAGCTCATCTGTAGCCCTTCTCCTTCCAGCGCTACCCAAATCTCTTTAAAACAATGACCGCACCTCAGCGCCGCCTCGATCCCCGGAAGAAGAGATCGAATAAGCGCAGCTTTTCTCCGGGATGGAGTGGCGGCTAGTCTGTTCAGGCACTGGCGGAAATGTTCCATTTGACATGTGTTCTGATGCTGCTATACCTATAGCAGTATGGTATTTCGGTATAAAGCAAGGGGCTCCGCTGCGTCGGCAGAAATCAACAGAGGTCGACAAATATCGCCCGAAAATCAACCAAAGTTGGCAGAAATCGACAAAAGTCATCAGTTGTCAACAGAAGTCAACACTCTTTCATCAGGAATAGGAGCGCAGTGCAGGGACTGCTGACGGATCATCGGCGAAAACACACGTATTGGGGAACATAAAGGAATGTGGCGACGGGGCCCGCGTTTTTGGAGGCAACTTCTTGGTTTTCAGAAAGAAAGGATGTGGCGACTTTTGCTTGAGATGTGCCACAAATGTGCCACCGCTAATCGATCCACGCTTTTCGACATTACAAGACCGTGAAATGGAGGAAATACATGGCCACGAAGCCAAGAACGGAACGAAGTCTCCTGTTTCCGAGTAAAGAATTCCGAGAGAAGGTGCGAGAAGCCTCTAAAAATAGGGGTTTTCGATCCGAACAGGCATTCATTCTCGCCGCCTGCGAAAACGAGATCCGAAGGGGCGATAACGATGAAGCGGCGACACAATTTGAGGCCCGGGTGGCAGCCACGCTCGCCAACATGGCGAAGCAGGGCCAGAGCCTTCACACGCTTGCCCAGGCACAGGTTGCCCTCATCGATGTGCTACTGAAATACGTCATTACCTGCGTTGTCGAGCCCCCGGAAGATGCACTCCCTGCGGCCCGTGTTCGCGCCAGATTGAGATATGAAAAACTAGTCCGAGCTGCAGCGGAGGAGATCTCGAACAAAAACAGGGAGACGCTTAGGAAGATGCTAGGCGAGGACTGACGAAAGACCAGTTCGGCTTGGTCCGAACCCGGCGGAACACACCCGACGGCCGGCAGCCACATTTCTGTCGAAACCATTTTTCATGGTGCTGTACGTATAGTATGATGCGGGCGCACTCGAAGGATTCGGCAGTCACGAAGGATTCGCATGAGTTCCGTGAGGTTCATCCCCACATCGCCGTCAAGAAAGAGCCACGACAGCTCGCGACGGATGCGTCTTCTGCATGTCTTGCCGAAAGCGAACTTGCAGGATCGTTTTTGGGATCACCTATGAAGCAAGACGAACTGGAAGTGATAGACTCGATCGAGCTGGCGAAACGGCTAAGCGTGCCGGAAAGTTGGATACGCTCGCGGGCAAACCAAAAGCGCACTAGCGATCCGATTCCCCACTACCGGCTGGGACGGTACATTCGTTTCAGTTGGGGCAGCGTTGAGCTGAGCGATTGGCTGAGCCGCCAGTTGGTGAGCACGGACAGGGTATGGTCAAGGAGGGAACTTTGACTAGACCTGTTCGTTATCAGAAGGGCTGTTTGTACCAGGATAATGGTGCCTGGTTTGTGCGATATCGCGAATCTGTCCGGCAGAAGGACGGTTCGGCGAAGCTTTGCAGGCGGGCCAAACGTCTGGGCGGTTTGGATTCTTTTCCAACTGCCGCTCATATCGAGGCGCTTCGTATCAGCTTCATGCAAAGAATCAATCACGATCGATGTGACCCTGATTCGGGCATGACCCTTGCGGAATTCGTTGAGCGTTGCTACCTGCCTTGGGTGGAAGCGGAACGCCGAGCCAGCACCAGTAAGGGTTACCGGGAGATCTGGGAGAATCACATGTCCGCACGAATTGGAAAATTGCGCGTGCGCGACGTTCGTACCGTTCACGTCGGTAGGATGCTGCGGGCCATTGCCGCAGACCATGACCTAGCGAAAAACACGCTCCAGCACATTAAGTCGGTGCTGAGCGGCATCTTCACTTTTGCGAAAAATGAAGGTGCATTCGACGGTGCGAATCCGGTTCAAGGCGCTTTGCTTCCGAGCAAGGCGCGTGAAGCGAAGGAAACGTTCGCTTACAACCTGAGCCAGATTCTTCAGATTCTGGATGTCCTGCCCCTGCTACCGAAGGCTGCCGTCGCCACAGCATCGTTTGTTGGGTTGCGCGAAGGTGAACTGCGGGGAGTGGAATGGCACGACTACAACGGGGCAGAAATGACGGTCTGCCGGTCGATCTGGAAGTCGGTTGTCAACCGACCCAAGACCCGCGCGAGCAGAAATTCCGTTCCGGTGATTCCTGCATTGGCAACGATTCTGGACGACTACCGCATGAGCATGCATAACCCAAAGTCGGGAGTGATATTTCACTCCGGCGATGGACGTCCGATGGCAATGGACAAGCTTGCGCAGAAGGTGATTCGACCAGCAATCGAAGCGATCGGGCTGCCGTGGTATGGGTGGCACGGGTTTCGGCGTGGTATCGCCTCGAACCTGTATGCATTGGGTGCTGACGACAAAGTCGTCCAGCGCGTTTTGCGCCACGCCAAGCCACACGTAACCAAGGAGCGCTACATCAAGGTGTTCGATCCAGCAGTGCTGGAAGCGATGCAACGGATGCAAGTAACCTTGGAGGAACTACGTCGAGGCCAGCAAAAGGCCAGCAGCTTTTTGCCGTTTGATGGTAAACTATTGAAACAAAACGCCGGAGAGGTGGCCGAGAGGCTGAAGGCGGCGGTTTGCTAAACCGTTGTACGGGCCAAAACCTGTACCGGGGGTTCGAATCCCCCCCTCTCCGCCATGTTTCCCCTAACTGCTTCCAGCGGCGACATTTGCGTACCGCACTCCCGAAGAACATCCACATTATTGGCGAACTTCTAGCACCACGAGTTGCACACATCGTTACAGTGCTTTCATTAGTTTCGCTGCGTCTGCGGTAGATGTTTTTACGTGAATATTTATAAATCGTGGTGACATTGGCGTGTCGCAGAATTTGCTGAAACACCTTATCGAAAACTCCGAGTCTGTGCGGGTTCGTGGCAAGTCCACGCCGGAACGCATACCAGCCATGCCAATTCAGTGCCAGCCTTCTCTAAGCGAATCGAACGACATCGATAGCGAGCGGACTACTCCACCCAGGAGCACGCGGCGCCGGGAATGTTTTCGCAGTAGAGCACGCGCCAGGACTTTGGCTTGTGGGCGGCCGTCCAGTCGAATCCCAGGATGAAATAAGGCTTGGCCCAGACCTCGCTATCGATGGTGCGGGATGTAAGGACAGTTACTTGCACGGCGTTTTCGGCAGGGGCCCCGCGGCGGGGATCCATGATATGCGAGTAACGGTGTCCGCCCGAGCGGAATGATTTTTCGTAGCTACCCGAGATGGATAGGGACAGATCTTTGAGAAACACCTGCGCCGCATTTTTACGGTGGTCCCAGGGGTCGGCAATGCTGATGGGCCAGCCTCGAGGCTCGTCTGGCGGGTTGCCGAGGCCAAAAATACTGCTGCCGGAAGCGGCGACGAGCGCACTGCGAATGCCGCGCGCGCGGAGGATCTCGACCATGCGATCGACAGCGTAGCCCTTGCCTACTCCGCCGGGATCGAGCTCCACTCCGGGATGATCGAAGCGCACGGTTTTCCCCCGCGCATCCAGTAGCACGTGCTGGTATCCCACCAGTTCAAGCGCCTCGCGGATCTCATCGGGAGATGGAACGTGATGGCCTCCGCCAGCAAAGCCCCAGGTGCGCATGAGCGGGCCGACAGTCAGATCGAAGGTGCCTTCGCTCATGCGACTGTACTCGACGCAATCAGACAGGATACCGAACAACTCCGGTGAGACTGCAACCGGACGCTTGGCCGCCTCACGATTGACACGACTCCACTCGCTCGCGGGCAGGTAATTGGAGAGCAGCGCATCCAGGCGATGGACTTCCTCAAATGCCGCGTCGATCGCCTGGTTCATGGATACTCGATCGGAGCCATAGGCGGCGATGGAAAACGTCGCCCCCATGGCATCCGTGCTTTTTTCGAGCTTTTCCGGTTGCTGCGATGTAACTGGCCAAGCTAGCAGAACCGTTGCGAAGAGGGTGAGAACCAGACGCCTCAGGAAACCCCCTTCGGCGTCTGGTTCTTCCAGAAGGCTTCGTAGTCGAACATGGCTTCCTTGATGGATACGCCGCGCGCATCGATTTTAGTCAGGTCCGCCGAGCCGATTCCCGCGGCTTCGGCGAGAAGCATCATATTGTCGGCGTATTGGAAGGTCTCATCGGCGGGGTGGCACTGATCGGGTGGATGATCCTTGGGATTTTTGAAGACGCGATAGGGCGCCTCATGCCGGCCAGCACGTGGGTTGTAGCCCATACAAGCCGCAGCGACAGAGTCGGTGTTTACGCAGTTTTTGCCGACGACGAGAATTCCCGGATGACAGGGCTTGGAACCGAGGACCCAGGGGCCCTCGCCGCCAACCATGGCGACGATGCCGTCGGCGATGGCCAAGTCCACCGGCCGCGAGCCGAGAATGTCGACGAGAACGCGAGGGAGCCGCCAGCCTTCGTAGCGGGTCGAATTCGGATCGAGTTCGGTGGGAGCGCCGGAAGGCGCCTGCGCGTACCCGTAGTGGAAAACTTGCTCGCGATCGCGATACAAGCCGGTTGGCGTAATGCCGAACAGGTTCTTGATGCAGATGGTGATGCCCATCTCTTCGTGGTTTTTCATCTTGCCCATGCTCACGAAGTAATCGCAGTCCTCATAGGAGTGGTTCATCAGGAAAGCTGGGAATACGTATGGGTTGCTCTTGACCTTGAACAGAGAGTATTGCTTGGCTTGGCCGATTGTGTTGGTGTCCTCAAATTCGACATGGGGCGCGGCATTGCGAATCGCATTAACGTCCCAACCTCCGGAGAGCAGCTTGTCTTCGAGCTTGTGGCCAAGCTTGCGGCTGTCGGTGCTTTCAAGAATCCGGATGCGCTTCGCGCCGAGCGTGCCGAAGGCCGCGACCGCCGCGCCAACGACGCGAGGATGCACCCAATGCGTGTCGCCCGGGGTATATCCGGGGAAGGGAGCGTCGCCGGTCAGATTGACTTTGATCCCGACCGTTTTCCCCTTGACCTGGTTTTCGATCCCGCCAATCTGGTCGAACATCTTGCGGAATTGCGCGGTCAGGTCCTCGTTGTAGCTGCGGACCTTCGCGACGGATACGGGCTCCGACGGAGCCGCGGGTTTCTCCGGTATGCTCCGCGCTGCTTCAGCCGCTCGAGCTTTGCTGGGTCCCACAGCGATTGCACCTGCCGCAAGACCAGAAAGTGCCAACCAATCGCGCCGCGTCAGTCCTTTGCACATTGTTTGTCTCCTCTTATTCCATCGAAACCATACCCCACAGCAAAAGCTTCGGAATTGTCACTTCCGTGGTTCCCTCGGCGTCCCGCAGCGATAGTCCCACGGCCATACCCTCTGGTGTTTCCAGGCGAGCCGAACGAAATTTCCCGGCCACACGAAGCGTGATTGCTTCAGCCGGATGGTCGGAATAGTTGACTAACTGCAGGAGGAGAGGCCGCCCGGGATCGCCTCCCCTTGCGAACGTGATCACCGACGGCACATTGAACGGAACCACTCCCAGGTCCTCGTCTGACAGCAGTTCCTTAAGATCGCGCGCCACCGTTTCAGGATCGGGATCTTTGTAAACCGCGACGCGGCCTTTTCCGGCCGGCAATTCGGCATACGGCTCTGCGGTGGGAGCCCCGCCCCACGAAGGACCAGCCACTACAAGCCCGCCGTTATCGGCGAAATCCTGCAGCAGTTTGCGCTCGCTCGCAGACGGCGGGTCGAGTTCGATGGCCACAATCGCGCGGAACTGCGCCATTACGGCGGCGCCCAGCGCGGAACGCGTCAGCAAACGGAAAGGCACCTGACGGCGTGTCATAAGGTTCATGTACTCATTCGCGAGATATTGATTCTTATTCGCCGCATCCAGCACGCAGCCGACATTTCCGTATGGCGCGACGGTACGCCAATCAGGGTGACTCTCCGCGAATTTCACGTAGCTTGAGATACGCCGCCACTCCTCGAGCGCCGAGGCATCCCGCGATCGCAATCTGGCGCGTAGACCGTCGTCGAGCGAAACGATCCAACGACCACCGCCCGCGGCAGCATCAGCCACAGCTCGCTCATAATCGACGGCCGAGGCGTTCTCCAATTGGCTGCTGATCCACACCGGTGGCGAAAATGACGCAAGACTGTACGACCGTGCCAGCCAAATGTTGGACTGGATCCACGGCTGGCTCGAGGGCGCGCCGCGAATACCCATTTCCGAAAGAATGTGTGCACTCGGAGCTACGCCCGCAACGGCCACAATCGGCGGATGCTTCCACCGCCACGAATCCGCTTCTTTCGCGATCTCGACGACCAATAGGGGGCCGGCGGCTTTGCGCAAGGCGACGGGGAAGTCCGCGGGGAATTCACCGTCGAGCACAAGTCCGTCGAGTGCAGCCCGGGTGGCGTCCCCAGCGATCTTCGAAGCATCGCTGGCCGCATACACGAGGCCCAGCACGGCCAGACTGCGCTTGTGCGCCGCCTCCGCATAGACCTTTACGAGTTGCTGCTGTTCGGCTTCGACAGCCGGATCGACGGGCGCACTCCACGTGACCAGGAGGCAATTTACGGGCGAGTTCTCTAGAAGGCTGAGCGTGGTCGGTTCGTACCAGCGGGCCAGGGCGTCGCGAACGGCAGCATCGGTCGTAAGCGTTTTTGCGTGGGTTCGCCAAGCAAGTTCCATCGGACCGCCGGTCCAACGAACCGGTACCCATGCATCCGGGGGAGGAGTTGCAGAGAGTGTGGGCGTGCACAACAGCAAGATGAGCAGCACCCGACGGAAGAACCAGCGCCGGGCAAGAATGACGACATCCACGCTGCGCCTTCGTTCCCGTGGAAGTTCATGCCCGAATGCTGTTTCCCCGTAGGCCACGTGTGCTCGCGCAGTATCTAGTTGGTTTAGTTGGTCATTCAACGCATGGTGGCTGTTCAGCCATGCGGCTCTGTTCGACCCCAATGCCGATTCACCCAGATCTTGACTTATCGTGGGATCCGAGGCTTGTGACCCACATCTGAGACAGCGTGTCGAGAAATTCACGAATTGCCCCGATCCAACTTGCACGCATGTATCCCACTATATGCAGTCCGGCCCGTGTGGGTGGTGATCTTTGTCACACGCTGAAATGCTGTCGGTCTCACGACCACGGCACCTCCGGCTCAGAGGCCTCGGAAGCAATTAAGTCACGACAACTCGCCTTGTCAGAAGCGGTCGCCGCGCTGGGCGTTGATCCTGAATGGATTATGGCTTACTGATTCCGGACACCCTTCAGTGGAATTGGAATTGCTGAACTGTCGTAGGTGCCAAACTCCTACCAGGGGTTCGAATCCCCCTTAACCGCCAGATTCCTCGAACATTGCCCGACTGAGATTCCGGACAATACTCGCAGTTTTGCTCTATTCGGCGATCCACAGATTTTCGGCGAAGGGCCATTCTCGATCAATCCACTGCGCGTCGCAACGGAAGCCGGCCTGCCGCGCCATGGACAGAAGCTCGTCGCAAGAATATTTGTGACTGGTTTCCGTCCAGATCGTCTCACCGGCCTGCAAATCGAAGGAACTCTCCGCGGCTGGAATCGTAATGGTCTGCGGGGTACGTGATTTCAGGTGCATTTCGATGCTATGGGTCTGCTGGTTGAAGATGGCGAGATGTTCGAATTGCGAAAGGTCAAAATCCGTGCCGATCTCGCGATTTAATCTAACCAGCAGATTGCGGTTAAACGCGGCAGTCACTCCCAAAGGATCATCATAGGCCGCCAACAGCACGCTCACCGGCTTCAGAAGATCGGCTCCCAAGAGCAGGGAATCGGCGGGCTCGAGAATATCGCGGACGCGGGCGAGAAAAGAGGTGCTGGCGGTTCCATCGAAATTTCCGATGGTGCCTCCGAGGAATAACACCATAAGATGTTCGCCCGGCTTCCTTCGGGCAACGGCTTCCCGAAGGCCTTGAAGGTATTCGCGTTCGAGGCCGACGATGCTGAGGCAAGGAATGTCGCCGAGTTCGCGTTGACACATCATTAGGGCGTCGCGGGAAATTTCGATGGGATGGTATGAGGTTTCGCGCTGGCGGCGACATAGCGCCTCTAAAATCAAACGCGTCTTCTTTCCGGCGCCGCTTCCCAGTTCGGCTACCAACACCGGCGCTGGCGATCTGGAGACGATTTCGTCGGCGTGACGAGCAAGGATCCGGACTTCCGCCCGAGTCACTCCATATTCTGGCAACTGGCAGATCACCTCGAATAGGGCGGAACCGACGGAATCGTAGAAGTACTTGGATGGAATTTCTTTTTGGCCCGTCTTTAGCAGGCCATTGCGAATCTCAAGAGCAGAAGTACTCGATGCAGTTGCAGTGGCAAGAGCGAGATGTGTTGTCATGATGGGTCCGATCCTTCAGTTCGTATTCATGAGACGCAGCGAAAACCGGCGTATACATACTGGTAGTGCGGTTGAAACCAGTTCCGGAAGGAACTGCGAAGCATGCAGGCGGCGGTGCGGGCAGAGCCGCCTTTCATCACGAAATGATGGCCGTCAAAAAAGTTGGCGGAGTACCCGGGATAGAACGAAAAGGGCTCGAATCCGGCCAATGGCGCGAACAGGGTGGAAGTCCATTCCCATCCATTTCCGAGTTGCCCAACGACGCCGAAAGCGCTGCGGTTTTGCGGGAAGGAATGGACGTCGACGGGATCCCAACGAGCGAAATCGAAGTTACCCTCGCCAGGGCTAGGATTGTCATCGCCCCACGGGAATTCGTGATCCGGGGCATTCGACGTCCCGTAGGCGGCGCGTTGCCATTGCGGCTCTGTGGGCAACGCCTTGTGAGCCCAGCGCGCATATGCGCTCGCCTCTGCGTGGCTGACATAGACGGGCCAGGCAAGAGGGAGAGGAATATTCTCGAACATGCCGCGATAGAACCACGCCTCACCGTTCTTTTCCCAGAAAACGGGCTGACCTATGCTTTGCTGCTCTTTCCATCGCCAGTCCTCCGCCGACCATAGATGGGAATTTTGATAGCCTTGGTCGAGAATGAAACCCAGGAAATCCTCATTGGATACCATGTATTTGTCGATGGCGAAGGATGGCACCTCCAGATCGCAAGCGTCGTATTCGTTATCCCAGCCAAAACGCGAATCGCTTTTTCTGAGACCCAGCCGGGTGTGGCCTTCCGGTATCACGACTAATTCGTTCGGAACTGGGGTCTGGCTCGTGTGTCGTTGCGCCTGGTAGTGTTTCTTTGCGAAGGGTAGCTGATGAAGCATATAAGCAAGCGTTTCCGCGTGCATCAGACGGTGCTCGATCGCGACATTTAGCAGTCTGGCTAATTCCGGCTGCGATTTATTGGACGTTCGCGTGTCATCGAATCTCTTGAGTGCTTCGTCGATGTTTAGGCGAATGCGACCGACATACTCCTGCACCTTTGTGAGCGGTGGCCAATCTCCCGGGACATCCATCGGGAGCCCTCCGTCAACAGGGTCGATGCCGAACGCGAACAACTTGTCGAGCTCGGGAGCGAACGGTGTGAGAGACGAGATAACTGGGAGGAAAAGATTCCAGTCGAAAGCTTCTAGGTGTCCTACGTAGAAAATGATGCGGTGACGTTCGGGAATCGGGCGCTCATAAAGCGAATCGGTCTTGACGATCGCGAAGAGTTTGTCGGAGCGTGCGCGAGCGTCCGCAAGGCGAAACAACAGATTGGATACTTCGGAGATTTTTGCATGAGAAGAAATCATTGTTTTACCAGTAGCCTTTTCATCGCGAGAGATGGGAGCCTAGCCCAACACCGTGGTTCAGGGCAAGCACCAACGATCTCGCCTTGTCGAGGGAAGGGACGCCACCCCCATTGGATTGCCGAGATTGAGAAAGGTTTCCTGTCGTCCACAAAAAATACAGGAAAGGCTGTACCCCAACACGCTAATTGGGGCTCCTGACTTTTGTCGGAGTAGCCGACCGACATCGTTCCGGCCCGTTGAAAAATCAGGCTGTTATCGGTACTAGGGGAATTGGACACTAGATGCAATTACGGATTTTCGGACCTTCAGGTGGTTGTCGTTTTGTTACCAGAAGTGGCTTAAGATTGCCCAGTCTAGAATCGGGATGTTACTTACTTAAGCCAACGCGGAAAATGGCAATGAACTTATTTTCTTTCTCATGCTCGCTAAAACGCGACCCGACCCAAGAGAATCAATTACAACCCAATTCATCGCCGTTGCTCTAAATGATCATCCGGTCGCAGGTGGTTAGGAATCTGCGACGGCTTCTGGAGGAAACTTGAAAGTCCGCGCACCTTACCATCTTTCGATTGCAATTGTCGCTTTCGCGTTTTTCCTTTCCACATCACGACTTGCGGCCCAGGACGCTCACTTTCACAACGCTCCAGTCTCAAGCGCTGGCAAAAAGAACCCATTTGCGGGCCAACCCGATGCCGTCGCGGCTGGCTCCAAGTTATACGCCACCTACTGCGCCGCGTGCCACGGTCCCAACGGGCAGGGTACGGGGAATATTCCGCCCGTCTCGCAAGGACCATCGCAAACAGCGCCAGACGGGGAAGTGTTCTGGTTCATTACCACCGGATCCGTGAGTAACGGTATGCCGGCCTGGGGTAGCCTTTCCGAGCAGCAGCGGTGGCAGATCATCAGTTTCCTGAAGTCCCTCAAGAATTCTGCCGTTGGGAGAAATATTGCTGCCGTGCCGCCCGCGGGGACTCCGGTGAAGACGAATGCGCCGCTGCCGCAACCACCGTTTACAGATTTTCGCGTTGAGCAGCCTGGCCAAGTCCGCACCATCAAAGCGCAAGCGCTTCCACCGCCCTACGCTACTGACACGTCAAACAACGGACCGAAACTGGTCGCGCGTCCTGAAAACGCGTGGCCCAAAGCCCCCAACGGATTCACCGTTCAGCTCTACGCGACCGGACTTGATAATCCGCGTTTGATCAAGACCGCGCCGAACGGCGATTTCTTTTTGGCCGAAAGCAGCAGTGGAACGATCAAAGTGTTTCGCGGAATCTCTGCGGACGGCAAGCCAAAGCAAACGAGCGTGTTTGCTTCCGGGTTCAATCGCCCCTATGGCATTGCGTTCTATCCGCCCGGGGACAATCCGCAGTGGGTGTACATCGGAAATACGGACGCCGTCGTTCGCATCCCCTACAAGAATGGCGATCTGGAAGCCGGCGGCGCACCCCAACACATTGCGGACCTTCCCCACGGGAGCGGCCACTGGACGCGCGACGTGGAGTTTACAGACGATGGAAAGAAAATGTTTGTCGCCGTCGGTTCCGGATCCAACGTCGATGATCCCGATACGACGCCAGCCGAGAAAAATCGCGCCGACATCCTGGAGTTCAATCCCGATGGCTCAGGAATGCGTGTTTACGCTTACGGAATCCGCAATGCCGGCGGTGGACTTGCCATCAATCCTAAAACCAACGAGCTCTGGTGCTCCGTTAACGAGCGCGACGGATTGGGAGACAATCTTGTGCCCGACTACATCACTCACGTGGAAGAGGGCGGATTCTATGGTTGGCCATGGTGGTACATCGGCAGCCATCAAGATCCTCGCCACGAGGGGAAACATCCGGAGTTAAAAAACAAGGTCATTGTTCCCGACGTGCTTTTGCAACCTCACAACGCTTCTCTTGAACTGACATTTTATGAAGGCTCACAGTTTCCGAAGGAATATCGAGACGACATCTTTGCGTCGGAACATGGCTCCTGGAATCGCTCGGTGCGCGCGGGATACGAAGTGATACGTGTCCCCATGAATCACAGTGGTCGCGCCAGTGGCAGTTACGAAGATTTTCTCACGGGATTTGTGGTCGATAACGGCCATGTGTGGGGCAGGCCGGTAGGTGTCGCCGTCGCGCAAGATGGCTCGCTACTGGTCACCGACGACGGATCCAACTCGATCTGGCGCGTGATTTACACTGGATCGGATGCACAGAAAAATGCCAGCGTAACAAAAAATTCCCGTCGAGTAGGGAACTAAGCATTGGAGTGGTTAGAGGCGGCGCGACGCAATTCGGCAAACTGGCGGGCAATTATCCTTTTTGCGAGAGGATCTGATCCACGGCGCGCTGCCCTTCTAGGATTGAGAATCGATGGTCCATCGCACCGGCAAGATCGGTGTTGGCAAAAGCGATGCGGCCAAACGGGGCCTTCCGTAGAGTTTCTCGGGGCGCAGGTTTGCCATTTGTTCCAAAGAAAAATCCGGGCTGGGGGCTCAGATAAGCATGACCCCAGCGATTCAGAATAATTCCGGCTATGTCGCGCTTCGCGTCGAATCCGTGGGCACCAAACATATCAGTAAACTGTTGGCGAACCCGCCGTTCGTATTCTGCGAACGATGTCGCCAGCAATTCTCCTCGCCCTCGATTACCCTGCTCTTCCGTGGAAAGACCGGGGTAGGAGTACAGGACTTTAAGCGAGAGCACAATCGGGGAGTCGGGGGAAATTGTCGGGTCTACGGCGCCCGTCACCGCAAGTTTGCGCACTTCCGTGTAGTTCCCGACCTGGCCGTCAAACCAGCGGCATCCCGTCAGGCCCATGTCGTACAGAAATCGCCAATTCCTGACGGCCACATTCGCCATCATGCAGGGGGAACGGTAGAACTGGGAGTAGGCTTGCCGATGTGTCTCGGGCAGATCTCTTACGATGTGTTTAGAAGTCCAACTGCCACCCGCCATAACCGCAGAACGGCCTTTCACGCGGTACAGCGTGCCACCTTTCTCGTAGACGACAGAGACGCTGGAGGCTTTTGCAGGATCGCCATCGTGGCGCACCGCAACTGCGGTAGAGCCGGGGCGGATTCTCGTAGGCGCGCCAGAGGAGTCAAGCGCCGCGAAATTTACGGTATGGCGTGTAACACCTTCGACGCTGTCCTCTCCCTCGATTGCCGAGGGAATCAGGCTCTTCACCATGAGCCGGGCGATGGTCGTGTTGCCGCCCGGGAACATCTGATCTGTGTTTCCTGTTTCGTCGGCGACAGGATGAAGCATCTCAAAGGCGTAGTCAGAATAGGCGGATAGTGCATCCGCGCCGAGCCCGGCCCCACCACCTTCCACCGGAGAAAGGAATGTGCGCACCGTTTCCTGGCTAAGGCCGAAGCGCTCCATGTAGTGCTGTTCGAGAGTGATTGAATCGAGATAGCGGGAGATCGCATCGGCGTCCACCTTGGGGTGCTCGAACTTCTTTCCGTCAACGGACGCGCCCGTAAGCCAGCGGAGCCACTCCGCACGCGCCGAAGCAGAGAGGGGCGCTTGTTCTAATTTCCGGCGAACCGGATCCATCACCCACAGACCGGGGGTATTACCAAACTTCGCGCCAAACCAGAAGCCGTATTGCCCGAGCGGCATTCCCACTGCGTCGTAGGGAGTGCGCGACAGCGGCATTTCCGGCTGGGGACCGCCCCACTTCTGATAGGTAAGTTTCGGTGTGCGCAGGCCGATCGAATCATAAAAATGCGCCAGAAAGCTTTGCGGATCCTGCAGTTGGTAAATGGCAGAACCTTGATGCGCGATCAGTCGCTTGCCGTCCACCAGAAATTCGTTCTGCTTCGCCTCTCCGCCGAAAATGGGATGATTTTCCAGCACCAAGCACTTCGCCTGCGGCCCTGCCTGCCGCTGGAAGAAGAGTGCCGCTGCAATGCCGCTGATTCCGCCACCTACGATAATGCAGTCGTAGGTCTCACCTGTTTCGACAATATTTTCTGGGAGCCGATCGTAAGCCGCGTCGCGGATCTTATGTCCTGCTCGCAGAACCGGTAGCGTATTTCCGTTGGAGGTACTGTACTCGCCGACTCCTCCGTATCCCGTGAATTCATCTTTCTGTGCAAGCAATTGTTCCGGAGTAAGAGAATCAAGCAGAACCGCGCCCGAGGCTAACAGAGTGGAGCCAAGGAAATCACGCCGCGTGATCGGAGCGAGCATACCAAGTTCCTGATCGCCATCCTTTCTAGTTTTGTTTGATGGCATTTGGTTTGCCCGCATGGGTTCGAGGTCGCGGAAAATGAAACTCCGACAATAGCATGCGTGCGGCAGCGAAGGCGGTGATTTTCCCGTCGCGGACCTGCTGTTCGATTTCCGGCAGGTGCTTGGAAATTTCGGGATCGTGGCGGAGCGCCGCCTCGAGTTCGGCGCTAACCAACTGCTTCATCGCAGCCAGCGCCTGTTCTCGACGCTGTTCTTCGCGCAATCCCTTCTCCAGTTGGAATTTTTCGTGGCGCAGGATGCAGTCCCATATTTCGGTTATGCCGGTGCCTGTCTGGGCGCTGCAGAGCAAAACCGGGGGCGTCCATCCCCCAGCGGCAGGAGCAAACAAATGAAGCGCGCTCTCGTAGTCCGCCTTAGCCATCTGCGCCCGCTCGAGCTGGGAACCGTCGGCCTTATTAATGGCAATGGCGTCCACAAGCTCCAGGATTCCTCGCTTGATACCTTGCAAGTCGTCTCCCGCACCGGGCAATAACAGCAGCAGAACAAAATCCGTCATGGAACGAACAGCAACTTCTGATTGCCCGACGCCAATCGTTTCTATCCAGACGTTATTAAACCCCGCTCCTTCGCAAACCAGCATGGTTTCTCGCGTCCGGCCGGCAACGCCGCCAAGCGCGCCGCGCGAAGGCGAAGGACGAATGAACGCATTCGGCTCCATCGACAATCTTTCCATGCGCGTTTTGTCGCCGAGGATGCTGCCGCCAGTCACGGGACTCGAGGGGTCGATACTCAATACCGCGAGTTTCTCTCCGCGCTCGCGAAGAATGTGCATTCCGATTTTATCGAGAAACGTGCTCTTGCCAACTCCAGGTACACCAGTGACTCCGATGCGTCGGGACTTGCCTGTGTATGGGAGAAGCGCGTCTAGAATTTTCGCGGAAAGCTCGTTGTCGGCGGGAAGATCGCTCTCGATAACCGTGATCGTGCGCGCGAGGGTCGCGCGATCACCCGCCAACACACCGGAGACGTATTGTTCAGCCGCCAAACGGCGTGTGCGCAATGCTTACCCCTGCAATGCGTGCAGGACTTCCTGCGCGGAGAGCGGAATACGTGTTCCCGGCCCAAAGACGCCACCCGCGCCGGCTTTCTTCAGCGCGTCAAAATCCTGGGGAGGAATCACGCCGCCCACGACAACCAGAATATCTGGACGGCCCAGTCTCTTCAATTCCTCGATTACCTGGGGCACCAGGGTCATGTGTCCCCCCGCGAGCGTGGATACTCCCAGCACGTGGACATCGTTTTCCACGGCCATGCGGGCTACTTCTTCCGGCGTCTGGAACAGCGGGCCGAGATCCACGTCGAATCCCAAATCCGCAAAAGCGGTTGCAATCACTTTTGCGCCGCGGTCGTGCCCGTCCTGCCCCATTTTTGCTACAAGGATGCGTGGGCGGCGCCCTTCGGCCTTGGCAAATGACTCTACTAGGTCGCGTGCTTTTATGAACTCCGGATCCTGCCGGCTCTCCGAAGAGTAGACACCGGAAATTGTGTGATGCACCGCCTGATATCGCCCGAAAACTTTTTCCAAAGCCTTGGAAATTTCGCCAAGTGTGGCGCGCCTCCGCGCCGCGTCGACAGCCAACTCCAGAAGATTGCCTTCACCGGAGCTGGCACAGTTCGTCAGCGCAGCCAGCGCCGCTTCTAGATCTTTTGCGTTGCGCGCAGCTTTCACATTTCGCAGCCGCGACAATTGATTCTCCCGCACTGCCGCGTTATCCACGACCAACACATCAATAGGCTTTCCTTCGGCCACGGCATATTTGTTCACACCCACAATAGTTTCGCGCCCGGAATCGATGCGCGCCTGCCGCCGGGCGGCAGCTTCTTCGATGCGCATTTTGGGTAAACCGGATTCGATGGCGCGCGTCATGCCGCCCAATTTCTCCACTTCCTGGATCAGCGTCCAAGCTTTTGCTGCAAGCTCCGCTGTGAGCGATTCGACGTAGTAACTCCCGCCCCAGGGATCCACCACGTGCGTGATACCTGTTTCGTCTTGCAAGTAAATTTGCGTGTTGCGCGCGATACGCGCCGAGAAGTCGGTCGGCAACGCTAGTGCCTCATCAAGAGCGTTGGTATGCAGTGATTGTGTGCCGCCCATCGCCGCGGCTATGGCTTCGACGGTGGTTCGTATTACGTTGTTGAAGACGTCTTGCGCCGTCAGGCTCCATCCTGAAGTTTGCGAGTGCGTGCGCAACGCCATGGATTTCGCGTTCTTCGGATGGAACTGCTTTACGAGCTTGGCCCACAGCAACCGGGCCGCGCGCATCTTGGCGATTTCCATGAAGTGGTTCATGCCGATGGCCCAGAAAAAGCTGAGCCGTGGCGCAAATTCGTCGATATCCAGCCCGGCGTGCAGCCCCGTGCGCAAATATTCCAGCCCGTCCGCCAGCGTGTACGCCAACTCGATATCCGCGGTCGCTCCTGCTTCCTGCATGTGATAACCGGAAATCGAGATGCAGTTGAATTTCGGCATTTTC
This sequence comes from Candidatus Acidiferrales bacterium, assembly GCA_963759275.1. GTDB lineage: Bacteria > Acidobacteriota > Terriglobia > Acidiferrales > UBA7541 > Acidiferrum. Next base: position 35,375 of record CAVWYZ010000017.1, read on the forward strand.
GCGGAGCAGTACCGAAAGATATCGCCGATAATCCGCATGGAATGGCCCGGAGGATAGATGTACGTGTTCCGCACCATGAATTCCTTGAGGATGTCGTTCTGAATTGTGCCGGTGAGCTTCTGCGTCGGAACGCCTTGTTCCTCTGCGGCCACGATATAGAACGCCATGATGGGAAGCACTGCGCCATTCATGGTCATGGACACGGACATCTGATCGAGGGGAATCTTGTCGAAGAGTATCTTCATGTCTTCGACGCTGTCGATTGCGACTCCCGCTTTTCCCACGTCCCCTGTTACACGCGGGTGGTCGGAATCATAGCCACGGTGTGTCGCCAGGTCGAACGCGACGCTCAGCCCCTTTTGGCCGGCGGCGAGATTGCGCCGGTAAAACGCGTTCGAATCCTCCGCAGTCGAGAACCCCGCATATTGCCGAATGGTCCAGGGCCGCAGCGCATACATCGAGGTGTACGGTCCACGAAGAAACGGAGGCAGTCCTGCGGCATATTCCAAATGCTCGATCCCTGCCAGGTCGGCGGCTGTGTAAAGAGGTTTGACCTCAATACTTTCCGGCGTCATCCATTTCTGGCGAGTCATGTGAGGGCCTCTTGCCATTGCGACAAAAACTTCACGGCGTCCATCCCCAGATAGGCGAAATCCTTAACGCCCGCGGCGCGCAGAGCATCGATTTGCTCTTTGGGATTTCCAGCTACCAGCACGGGCGCTTTGCTTTTGGGGCAAATTTCCTGCGCGAAAGCCAGGTATTCGGGATCGGAACTGCATAGCACGATGAGATCAGCAGGTTCTAGCGTTTCCGAATTCTTCACGTCGAAGCCGGCGCAACCAAACAGATTCAGGCAGAAATTGGCCCGCGCCATCTTCATTTTTACGTCGCCGCGCTGCAGCAAAAGGACTCGCGGACGCTTTCCCGCTTTTTCCACTTTTTGGCGAATCTTTTCGAACGGCTCTGCCATGCGCCAGGAAGCCGCCGGCAAGGCAGCATCTGCAGGAAGGGTTTCCTTGAGGTTCGGATAGTTATTCACACCGACCAGCGTGAGTTTCCGTTGCGCGACTGCCTTCTCTTTGGCCGTTCTTGCCGCGGCGATCGCCGAATCGCGGCTTTGTAACCCGGCTTCATACACCTTCCATGCTTCCGTTGCGATCGAAGCGGTCAGTGACTCGATGTAGTATGACCCTCCGCCCGGATCGGATACTTCTTCCAAATGCGATTCTTCGCGGAGGATACGCCCTAGGCTGCGCGACAAATGTTCCGGAAACATGGCGCTCTCGATCACCAGATAATCGCATCCGCCAAAGATCGCGCTCATTGCTTCCGTCGTGCACCGCATCAGGTTTGCCGATGGATCGTATAAGCTCTTGTCGGTCATCGACGTTCTCGACCAGATGATCATCGACTCGGACGACAGCCGCGCCCACAGCTGGCGGGCCGCGCGCAGCTTTGCGATTTCGAAAAAGTAGTTCGTTCCTACAGAGAACACAAATGTATTTTGCTTTCCCTGCGATTCTGCAAGTCCGTATCCAATTTCCTGCACTGCGGTGGCGCCTTGCTCGTGAAGCAGATCAGCGCGCACGGTGCCTTTCGGAATTTCGTTGGACGTAGCCACTTGCCACGTTCCCGTGAACCGCGCTTGCCCTGTGGTGCCCGGCAAATCCTCGGCACGGTAAAATGGCCGCACGGTGATGCCTTCGTCGTTGCGCCACAGCAACTTCTTGTCGTAGTCCGCGCCTTTCAGATCCGCGCGGATCGCGGATTCCCAGTCAGCGGTTGAAATTGGAGGGAATTCTTCCCACATTACTTTCTGCCTTCCTGCACGACCTCGATCAGATAGCCCAGCGCAGCCGCATCCGTGGTCTTCGGATGCACGAAGAAAACGGTAGTGCCGCGGGAACCTGAGCGCGGCGCCCCATCGATGATATGAAAGCCTTTTTCCTTCAAGTAGTCGAATGCTTTCTGGATGTCCGCAACCCGCAACGCAATATGGGCAAACCCACCCCGCCCGCCATTCTTTTCGATTTGCTTGGTCACCGGCGAATCCGCGGAAAGCGGCTCCAATAATTGAATCAGATTCGGGCCATCGCCGATGCGCAGGAGTACCTCGCGCACCAGGTCCTTGCCGTGCACATCCTCGCGGTGCAATTCCGTGAATCCCATGGTCTTGTACGCATTGACCTGATTCTCCAGGTCGCCCTGCTTCACCGCAATCGCAACGTGATCGTAAAACAGAAACCCGGGCAGCTCCTTCGCATCTATTCCCATGTCAGCACCACCTGTCCGCTCTTGACCCCGTCGCCCACTTTTATCTTTACCTCGGCGACTTTGCCGCCAACCGGCGCGGTAATTTCCGTTTCCATCTTCATGGCTTCCAGCACGAACAAAACATCGCCGGGTTGAATGGTTTCGCCGGGCCGCACGTTGGCTTTCACGGTGATTCCAGAGACCGGGCTCCGGCACACCTTAGTTTCGTCGGCTACCGCATCGATTCCCGCTCCTTCCGGGGAAGATCCGGCGGGCGCGGCGGCGATAGTTGCCGTAGCGGCGGACGTTAGAAACGTGGGTAGCGTTGGCGGGGGCTCCGGCGCTACTTCCACATCCACCTCGTACACTTTGCCATCGACTGTAACTTTAAGTTTCATGCCTCACCTAGTTTTTCAACGACGACCGCGAACATATTCGGCTCCGTGTGAAGCCTGAACGGTAGCGCGCCCTTGCATAGCCCAAGGGGTTTCGCCGCTCAGCCGAATCTGACGAATCGATGCGCGCTTGCCGAGGAAAGCGGCCACGGCCGCAGAGATCGCCAAAATAATGTCGGGGGATACTTCGCCTGCGGGCGCCCGCAAGGCTGCTTTCTTTTCCTCCGAGGGAGAAGTGCCTTTTGCCGACGCGAGCAGCGCTTCGAGCTTTTCGACACGCCCTCGCAGTTGCTGTACCTCCGCCTCCAGTGTCTTGATGTCGTGTTTTGACATGCGAAGCTCCGCCATCCTCACAGTGGAATCAGTCCGTGCTTCTTCGGCGGGCGTAACTCCCGCTTGGTATGTAGGAATTCGAGCGCCTGGGCAAGCACCCTGCGCGTCGAAGCCGGTTCAATGATGTCGTCCACCAAACGCCGCCCGGCGGCCACATACGGGGTCGAAAACGCATCGCGATACTTGTTGATCATTTCCTTGCGCTTTGCCACCTTATCTTTGGCCGTTTCGATTTCCTTCTTGAACACAATTTCCGCAGCCCCCTCGGCGCCCATAACAGCCACTTCCGCCGTAGGCCACGCATACACGCGGTCCGCTCCCATATCCCGGCCGCACATCGCCAGGTACGCCCCTCCGAAGGATTTGCGCAGAATGATCGTGATCTTAGGCACAGTCGCCGCCGAGTACGCGAAAATCATCTTTGCTCCGTGACGGATGATTCCCCCATACTCCTGATCGATTCCCGGCAAGAATCCCGGAACATCCACAAAGGTCACCACCGAGATGTTGAACGCATTGCAGAAGCGTATGAACCTCGAAGCCTTGTCGGAAGCATTGATGTCCAGAACACCGGCGAGCGCAGCCGGCTGGTTTGCAATGATCCCAATCGTTCGCCCGACTACGCGCGCGAAACCGACGACAATATTTGGCGCGTACCCTGCCTGTACTTCCAAAAAGTCGCCGCCATCGATGACATTCACGATCACTTCCCGAACATCGTACGGCTGCTTGCCATCTACCGGCACGATTGCATTCAGGTGCGGGTTGGGATCAACGTTGCCATCGCTGGGCAGGTCTGGAGGATCCTCGGCGTTGTTGGAAGGCAAGAAGCTAAGCAGTTTTTTGCAAAGTAGCAGCGCATGCTTATCGTCTTCGGCAATGAAATGAATCACTCCGGACTTCGCCATGTGCGCTTCGGGCCCGCCCAGTGCCTCCGCCGTTACGTTTTCACCGGTGACCTGTTTGATCACGTTTGGCCCGGTAATGAACATCTGCGCCTTGCGTGTTTGGATGATGAAGTCAGTCAGGGCCGGGGAATACGCCGCACCACCAGCGCATGGACCGCAAATTACGGAAATCTGCGGAACCGATCCGCTCAGCATTACGTTCTGGTAAAACACCTGACCATAACCGGAGAGCGAATCGATACCCTCTTGCACGCGCGCGCCGCCCGAATCGTTGATGAAGACGAATGGCGTACCAGTCTTCATCGCCTGTTCCATGGTTTCGGCAACTTTCAGCGAGTGCACTTCACCAGCCGAACCTCCGGCGACTGTAAAGTCCTGGCTCGCCAGATGCACCCTGCGACCCAGGACCGTGGCCGCGCCGGTCACCACGCCGTCCGCGGGAAAGCTCTTATCCAACATGCCGAACAGCGTGGCGCGATGTTCGGCGAACATGCCGGATTCCTGAAAACTGTTCGGATCGCAAAGTTCGGCAATGCGTTCGCGCGCGGTCAGTTTTCCGCCTTGATGCTGCTTCTCGATGCGTTCTTTTCCGCCGCCGAGTTCAACCTCGGCTCGCCGGCTCTTCAACTCTTCTATGCGCTGTTCCATTTTTTTCATGAAGGTCCTCTAGGCAGGCGAAACGGTTAGCACGTGCTTTTTGCCGTCCAACTGAACTTCGTATTTGACAGTCTCTCGCACTGGCCCTGCTCCGCCGTTCACTGCAGGAGCATGTGCCGCCGCCGCTATACTCGGATCCTTGGCCACGCTCTTTGGTCCCTTTGCCCGTTCCGAGAAAAACTTCGGCGCCACTTTCGGAAACATGGCGCAGGTCAGAATGTCCTCATCGGAGCCGTCGCAACCGTCTAGGGCAATCGCGGTCGTACGTAACTGTTCCCATTCCGGCTTCAACAAATCTGCCGGCCTCATCATGATGGGTGGCTTCTTGGCTTGCTTTTCGCAGCGCGCCATCACTTCCGGATCCCGCTCACCTAATGTGGAACCGTAATAACCCAGCATCAAATCGGCAAACTCCGCCGTAATCACCTTGTATGGACCCATCAGGACATTGAAGACCGCCTGAGTTCCCACGATCTGGCTGGAAGGCGTCACGAGTGGCGGGTAGCCGGCAGTTCGCCGCACCTCTGGAACTTCCAGTAAAACTTCTTTCACTTTGTCTGCAGCGCCTTGCTGCTTGAGTTGGCTTTCCATATTCGAAATCATCCCGCCGGGAATCTGGCTAGTGAAAATTTCTGTGTCCACGCCCGTGATGTTCGAAAGGAATTCGGTGTAACGTGGCCGAATGGTCGCGAAATGGTCGCGAATTTTCAGCAAGCGTTCCATATCGAGATTGGTGGTATACCCGGTTCCATCAAGCATGTGCACCAGGCTCTCCGTCGGGTTGTGGCCGGGTCCTAAACTCAAGGAACTGATCGCGGTATCGACCGCATCGGCCCCTGCTTCGATCGCTTTCATCAGCGAAACCAGCGTAACTCCTGTCGTCGCATGAACGTGTACGTGCACTCGCACGGATTCGCCTAGTGCCTCCTTGATCGCTTTCACGGTGTCGTAGGCTGCCTGGGGCTTCAGCAGCGCGGCCATGTCCTTGATGCAAAGAGAGTCGCAACCCAAGTCCATCAAGCGTCTGGCTAGTTGCACGTAACCTTCCACCGTGTGAAGAGGGCTGATCGTGTAGCAGATGGTTCCCTGCGCGTGCTTTCCCGCTTTCTTCACCGCGGCGATCGCGCGCTTCACATTGCGTACATCGTTTAACGCATCAAACACCCGGAACACGTCCATGCCGTTATCCGCGGCCCGTGCCACGAAACGGTCCACTACACTGTCCTCGTAATGCCGATAGCCCAACAGATTTTGTCCGCGCAGCAGCATCTGTAGCCGGCTGTTCGGTAGCAATTTGCGGAAGGTCCGGAGTCGCTCCCACGGGTCCTCATTCAGGAAGCGGATACACGCATCAAAAGTAGCGCCGCCCCAACATTCCACGCTCCAGAAGCCAGCCTTATCGATGTCTTCGCATGCCGGGACCATGTCTTCCAGCGCCATTCGAGTGGCCAGCAGGCTCTGATGCGCGTCTCTCAGTATCAGCTCCGTCACATCGATTGTTCGTGGCATAGATTCCGTCCTCTCGTAGGAGCCGGTTGGGGTTACAGGGGGGCGGCCCGAGGATGTAGCGGCATTAGTTTAGCACCGCGACTATACAGGGTTCGTGACGAATGAACATCCCCATCGGCAGTTCTATGGGAACTCCAAAGGACACAGAGCATTAGCGATAGCGTAACTGTTTCGCGTCAGATCGCGATTTCCTTCTCGCTGTGAGGCGGCATTTCTCGGTCGCGATAAAACAGCGCCGGTCAACGCTGGAACACACGGTCTTTCCGGGATATGCTGTCGCCGATAGCAGGAAACGAATCCTGCTTGTCACGGGGAATATAATGGTTACACGACGCGAGTTTCTGGATGCACTGGCGATAGGTACAGCGGGACTAGCGGTGGAAACTACGGCAAAAAGTTACGGTCGGATTGTCGGATCGAATGATCGCCTGAATTTTGCGGTCATCGGCCTGAATTCTCGCGGCTATGCTCACCTCGATTCGCTCAAGGCGAATAAAGCAGCCGCGCGTATTTCGTACGTTTGCGATGTCGACGGCAACGTCTTGAAGAAATTTGCGGACAGCACCAAGCACGAAATGGGCGAAGCGCCGGTAGCCGAGAGAGACTTCCGCCGCGTCCTCGAACAAAAGGAAGTCGATGCCATCACGATTGCCACTCCCGACCATTGGCACGCGCCCATGGCCATCGCCGGATTGCAGGCTGGGAAGCACGTCTATGTCGAGAAGCCGTGCAGTCATAATCCCGCGGAGGGAGCGCTGCTCGTTCAGGCGCAGCAAAAATACGGCAAACTCGTGCAGATGGGCACACAGCAACGCTCGTCACGTTACACCGCTGAAATCGTCGAAAAAATTCACGGAGGCTTGGTCGGCAGGCCGTATTACGCGAAGGCCTGGTACAGCAACGTCAGGAAATCCATCGGCACCGGGAAAGAAGTGCCCGTGCCGGCCTATTTGGATTGGGACTTGTGGCAAGGTCCCGCGCCGCGTACGCCGTACAAAGATAATTTCCATCCTTACAACTGGCACTGGTTCAAGACCTGGGGAACGGGCGAAACACTAAACAATGGCACGCATGAAGTCGATGTTTGCCGGTGGGCACTGGGAGTTGATTTTCCAAAACGCGTGACCGCTTCCGGCGGCCGCTATCAATTCAAAGACGACTGGCAGTTTTACGACACGCTGATCACCAGTTTCGAATACGACGACAAAATGATTTCCTGGGAAGGAAAGTGTTGCCAAGGAATGAAGATTTACGGACGGGATCGCGGATCGGCAGTTATGGGAACCACGGGTACAGTCGTCCTCGATCGCGATGGTTACGAGATTTACGACCTCAACGGTAAAAAGACCAATGAATTCAAGGTTGGCAGCACCACTTCATCCGCAGACACCGTCGGCCGCGATTCCATGACCGATGCACATTTTGCCAACTTCATCGCGGGAATCCGCAAAGGCGAGAAACTCAACGCGCCCATTGCCGTGGGCAACGTTTCGGTGACCATGCTGCAGCTCTCCAACATCGCGTGGGAAGTAAATCGCGAACTACACCTCGACCCCCACAACGGAGAAATAAAGAATGACAGCGAGGCCATGAAGGGTTGGGGGCGCGAATACGAAAAGGGCTGGGCGCCGCACATGTAATTGCGCTATTTGTCGGAGCCGAATCGGGCTGCTTGCGCGCGCTGCCGCCCCGTACCAATTTCCGTCATGGCGCTGCCGCAGAAACAAGTCAGTGTTCTACCTGAACTGTGTGCCGTTTCCCTCACCCGCGTGCTTTCCGTGTCGTAGCGACCGCTCGTCATCGCGCTACGATCTCCGCTGCCAACGGTTCCGAAGGTACCCTCACCCTTGGACCCTTGATCGCCGAAATCTCCTGTCGTTGAAACGCCTTCGGAGCGGAAATCCCTCCGAAACGGAGCCGTATCCGCAACCTCGGAAGCGGCGTCGGAAGGAACCATATTGCATGGCCGCTGAATTTCAATTTCGCACCCACAGTTTGGATCTGAACAGGAATACCGATCACCAATCTGGTTGCTCATTTTGTCTCCTTTTGTTTAGGCGACTGGGCTTTCGAACTCCCGCTCAGTGTCGGTTGGCCTTCGACGTGGAACAATCGGGTGATTAAGGGAGGAACGCAAGGCTTGCGTCCCGATCCAACACCCATAAAGAGAGATTCCCAACCCCGAGCTCGGAGAGCGATTCACAATTGCCGGATTCGGATGAATAATGGTCTACGTGAAACCGCCCACCATTGTGATGTCTTCGTCTGGGCCGGCACAAACCACAATCGAGTTCATCAGTTGCTTCCCAAATGGCCCCGGGGATTAAACCATCATGAAAACACTGTTCGGATGCGCAATGTTGCTGCTGTTCTGCACACCTTTGCTCGCGGATTCCTACTACACGAGTAAGGTAGACGACCCCAAAGCGGTTTACCTCACGGCGGACAAATTTTCCGTCCACGCAGACGGCAAGTCCGACGATTCCGACGCCCTCCAGAAAGCCATCAATAACGTTCAGGAAACCCACGTCCAAGGAATCCTCTTTGTTCCGTCAGGTCGCTATCGCATCTCCAAAACGATTTACATTTGGCCTGGCATTCGCGTAATCGGCTTTGGACCGACGCGGCCCGTGCTGGTCTTGGCTCCCAATACTCCGGGATACCAGCAAGGCCCTGCGTACATGGTGTTCTTCGCGGGCGGTCGGCCGAGCTTCGATCGCATGGCGCACGAAAAAACAGATACCACGCCACCCGATGCCAATCCGGGAACCTTTTATTCCGCAATGAGCAACATCGATCTGGAAATCCAGGATGGTAATCCGGGAGCCGTAGGTGTGCGCGCGCGGTATGCCCAGCACTGCTACATGTCTCACATGGATTTTCACATCGGTTCTGGAATTGCCGGTATTCACGACGGCGGCAACGTTGCCGAGGATTTGCATTTTTTCGGCGGGAAATACGGAGTCTGGACGCGCAAACCTTCACCCGGATGGCAGTTCACGGTGATCGACAGTTCCTTCGAAGGGCAAAGCGAAGCAGCCATTCGCGAACACGAAGCAGGCTTGACGCTGATTCGGCCACAATTCAAAAATGTTCCCACCGCGATTTCTATCGATCCCACTTATTCCGATGAGTTATGGGTGAAAGATGCCCGCCTCGAAAATATCTCCGGCCCTGCCGTGATTGTCAGCAACGAGAGCAGTCCGCGCACGGAAATCAATATGGAAAATGTGATTTGCCATGGCGTGCCTGTTTTCGTTTCTTATCGCGAAAGTGGAAAGCAAGTTGCCGGGCTACAGAAAATGTATCAGGTCAAAACGTTCTCCCACGGCTTTCACTACGACGACATCGGCGCTATGCCTGCAATTCAGGATGTATTCGACGCGGAGCCCTTAACCTCCCTTCCACCGCCGCTCAAATCGGATATTCGCGCCCTGCCTCCGATGAACACGTGGGTGAATGTTCGCTCGATCGGTGTAACCGGTGACGGTACGACAGACGATACCGCCGCATTGAAAAAAGCGATTGCCGAACATAACGCCATCTATCTCCCTTCCGGCAAATATCGCGTCACCGACACCATCGTCCTTCAGCCAGACACCATCCTCATTGGCCTGCATCCCAGCACCACGCGCATTTTCCTTGCGGACGAAACCCCGGCGTTTCAGGGTGTTGGCGCTCCCAAACCCTTGCTAGAGGCACCCAAGGGTGGAAGCAATATTGTTACCGGCATTGGTTTGTACACCAACGGAATCAACCCGCGCGCCACCGCGCTCAAATGGATGGCGGGCGCGGACTCCATGGTCAACGACGTGCGCTTCCTCGGTGGCCACGGCACTGTCGATCCGGATGCCCCTCCGGACGAGCGGCGCAAGTTCTGGGAGGAAATTTATAACAACACGCACACAGCAGATGCGAATATCAACCGGCGCTGGGATGGCCAGTATCCCAGCCTGTGGGTCACCGATGGCGGTGGCGGCACGTTTGTCAATATTTGGACACCCAGCACGTTTGCGCAAGCCGGGCTCTATATTTCAGATACTTCCGCCAGCGGCCGGATCTACGAACTTTCCAGCGAGCACCATGTCCGCAACGAAGTCGTCCTCCACAACGTCTCGAATTGGCAGATCTATGCATTGCAAACGGAAGAGGAACGAGGTGAAGGAGGATTCGCATTGCCGCTGGAGATTCGCGACTCCAGCGACGTGACCGTCGCCAACCTTCATATGTATCGCGTCGTCAGCAGCTACCAGCCGTTTCCCTACGCGGTAAAAATCGCCAATTCGAAAAATATTCGATTTCGTAACGTGCATTGCTACAGCGACAGCAAGGTTTCCTTCGATAATTCCGTGTTCGATCAGACTCACAATGTCGAAATTCGTCAACGCGAATTCGCGTGGCTCACCGTTTCAGGTGCGCCGCCGAAGAACGTTCCCGCCACTGCCGCTCCCGTCTTGGCGGAAGGCGCGCACGTGGAGAAACTGGCGGGCGGCTTCTTCAACATTTCGGGCGGCGCAGTAGATCGAACCGGCAATTTCTATTTTGTCGACGCCAAGTGGCAGACTATTTATCGCTGGTCCGTAACTTCGCAGCAACTCTCCATCGTCCGCGACAATCCGCTCGACCCTGTTGAACTTGCCTTCGACAAATCGGGAGACCTCCTCGTCATTTCTTATGCAGGCAAAGGCACGGTCTACACTTTCAAGCCGGGCACTAACTTTGATCAGTTGACGCTGCTCCCGCCAGAAACTGCCGCTCCGCGCCCCGGAATGACTCCTATCCTTCCCGTCGATTATTGGCGTAACGAGAATGATTTTCCGGCGGCCATGGCGAAACAGAAGCCCTACGAATTCGTTTCGCTCGATCGCAGTACTTTCATTCCAGTGGGAGAAGACTTCGTCACGGGCCAGCTTTATTACGGATCCAAAATGCACGATGTTTTACGCGCGTTTGGGCTGGTTCCTGCAACCATTGGACAGAACATTTATGTCACCGATGAATCCGAACAGAATACTTATCGAGCCACAGTCGGTGAAGATGGATCGCTCGCAGATCTCCAGCTCTTCGCTAATACTGGTGGCGAAGGCGTCACCGAAGACAGCGAAGGAAACGTCTACATTGCCGCGGGACAAGTCTATGTTTACAGTTCCGCCGGACAGCGCATTGGTACGATAGATGTTCCGGAGCGGCCTGCCCAATTGGTGTTCGGAGGGGCCGACAAGAAAACGCTCTTTATCGCCGCTCGTAGCTCGTTGTATTCCGTTCGAACGCGTTATAGTGGTCGTTAGAGACTCGCTCCACTTTTTATTCTCAGCAATATTTCGGCCGGTCTTCTTTTGTTCGGTTGTGTCTCAGATGAAATCGTCTCGGGGAGCGCGAATGAAACGAAATACACTTTTGCTGTTGGTTGCTGGTGTTTTCCTCTCTGTTTTGTCTCCGGCCTTAAGCATCAGCGACGAAATTCCTAAAATCGCTTGGAAGCGGCCGCTCGGTGCCCCTCTTTCGAATCCCGGTACGCGTAAAAACAACTCCGACATTGACGACGGCTATTGGCAAGGCGCTCCGGTCGGTGGCTTTGGCGCTGGCACTTTCTCGCGGACGTACCGCGGCGACTTTGCCCGTTGGCACATCAAGAGCGGCGTACACAAATACGCTCCGGTCTTTGCGAATCAATTCGCCATGTTTCAGCAGGTGGAAGGCGAGTCCACCGGAACGGCCCGCGTCTTAATGACCGATCATCCCCAAAATGGAGAACTTTCCAGTTGGCAGTGGGACTATCCAGTCGGCGCCGGTGAATACGCCGCGTTGTACCCGAAGTCTTGGTACGACTATACGTGGGAGAAATTTCCTGCTCGCGTCGTTCTCGAGCAGTTTTCGCCGGTACTGCCCAACAACTATCAGGAGTCCAGCTATCCCGTGGCGGTCTACCGCTGGCACGCGGAAAATCCTACGAAGCACGCCGTCACTATCTCCGTTCTTCTTTCCTGGACGAACATGGACGGATGGTTTCGAACATACAACCACGACTTTCATGGCGCCCTGAATCAGGGCGACCAGAACCATTTCCACTCGGAATCCGCAGGGCCATCGCAAACCGTAAAAGGCATCGTGTTCGGTCGCAATCGCGCGCAACAGTCGGCGAATGAGTGGGACGGCGAGTTCTCCATCGCCGCGCTCGAATCCCCCGGTGTGGAAGTCACCTACCACACAGAATTTCTCGCCGACGGCGATGGCGAAGCGATCTGGGTTCCTTTCTCAAAAGACGGACGCTTGGACAACAGCAACACCTCCTGGGTCAGCGCCAGCGAAAAACTCGCCGGAGCCATCGCGATCCGTTTCACTCTGCAGCCCGGCGAGACGAAAATTGTCCCGATGACGATCGCTTGGGATTTTCCCGTGGTTGAGTTTGGCCAGGGCCGCCGGTGGAATCGCCGCTACACCGACTTCTATGGCACAGATGGACACAATTCTTTCGCCATCGCTCGTGATGGTTTGCTGCACGCCGCAGACTGGAGCTCCTCGATCGATGCGTGGCAGGCTCCTTATATTAGGGATGAAAGCAAACCCGCGTGGTACCGCGGCATGCTGTTCAACGAACTGTACACTCTCACGGACGGCGGCACATTTTGGGGTCGTGAAGTGGGCTCGGATAAGAAGCTGCCAGCTACTTTTGCCCTGTTGGAGTGCTTCGATTATGCGTACTACGCCACCTCCGACGTACGGTTTTACGCGTCTCTGCCGCTTTTGAAGTTCTGGCCGGTGATCGATAAGCAGGTGCTTCGCGAGTTTGCCTATACTGTTCCGCGCGAATATCCCGAACTCGGTTTATGGGTTTGGAAAACTCAACAAACGGGCGTGCCTGTGCTGCACAAACGGAAAAAAATCGGTGCGGTGCCGCACGATCTGGGTGTGCCGGAAGGTGATCCGTTTATCTCCGTCAACGAGCCGGGCTGGCAAGACACGAATGACTGGAAAGACCTAAACTCCAAATTTGTCTTGATGGTCTACCGCGATTATGTCCTGACAGGAAAGCAAGACAAAGACTTCCTCCGAGACATGTGGCCCGCGATGCAAGCGGCTATCACGTACCTCCAGCAATTTGATCACGGCGGCGGCATTCCGGAGAATAGCGGCTACCCCGATCAGACTTATGACTCGTGGGTCGTGCGCGGCGTCAGCGCTTATTGCGGCGGGCTGTGGCTCGCGGCCTTGCGCGCTTCCGAAGAAACCGCGAAGGTGTTGGGTGAAACCAACTCCGCCGACCAATACCACACGCTCTTCCTGAAAGCGCAAGAAACCTATATCGACAAACTCTGGAATGGCAAATATTTCCGCTACGACATGGAAAGCGATTATCGCGACGCTATCCAAGCCGACCAATTGGCCGGGCAGTGGTACGCGAATATGACCGGATTGGGAGACCTCGTGCCCAAAGACATGCAGCGTTCCGCGCTGAAAGAAATTTATGCCAACAACGTGATGAAGTTCGGCAATGGGGAAATGGGCGCGGCAAACGGCATGAACGCAAACGGCACCATTATGCGTGGCAACGAGCAGGGCGAGGAAGTGTGGGTGGGAACCACATTTGGACTGGCCGCCCTAATGTTCAGCGATGGCCTCAAGGACGAAGCGTTTCACACCGCGCGGGGGCTCTATCAGGTGATTTATGAAAGTAAGGGCTATTGGTTCCGCACGCCGGAAGCTTGGGACGATACCGGGAATTTCCGGGCATCGATGTACATGCGCCCTGCGGCCGCCTGGGCCATCGAAATGGCAAGCCCTCCAAGCCGATGACGCCACCCTGCGTCAAAATGCCGTAATATGAGAGGCATCCTGGTCTCAATTGCATTCGATCATGGGGCGGTGATCTCGTCGTGAAAAAAGAACCAGTGTTGGTGGCAAGGCCTCCGCTCCTGCGCCAGACCAACGCACAGCTCTTGTTGCGTCTCCTCCGGGAAGCGGGCCCGTGTTCGAAAGCCGATCTGGTTCGAGCCTCCGGCCTGAGTGCGCCGACCGTGACCAACGTCGTGGCGCACCTTGCTTCTGCCGGTCTAGTCGAACCTATCGGCGAAGGAGACTCCACAGGTGGTCGGCCACCCGACATCATTCGCTTCAGAGCAGAGCGCGGCTGCATCGCCGGAGTCGAAATTGGACCTCATTTTCTCCGGCTCCTGTTGACCGACCTCGACGGCCATGAACTTGGCCGAGCGAAAGCCGCAATCCTACGCCATTCGTCAAAGCCCGCCGCCGTGTGCGCTCAGATCGGCAAAGAAGTGCGGAGTCTACTTCGCAAGCAAAAACAAACCGATGATCTATTGTTAGGTGTGATCGTTGCGGTTCCCGCCATCGTGAATGTGCAAAAGGGTGTCGTCATCTCTCTCAGCAAACTGACAGGCTGGAGCAACGTTCCGCTGGTTTCGCTGTTGACTCACGAATTTAACTGCAAAGTTGTCGCCGAAAACGACACTAACCTTGCCGCCCAAGGCGAATATTTCCGTGGCGCAGCGCAGCGTGAAAGCAATTTTGTGTTCATCACCATCGGAGAAGGTGTCGGAGCCGGCATTTTCCTGGAAGGCAACATTTATCGCGGCTCGCAATGGTCTGCCGGCGAAATCGGTTATCTGCGTGTGCCGCATATTTCGCGCGAGCATCCCACCATCCATGGATATGGGCGCCTCGAAAAAGTACTGGGAGCTCCGGGAATTCTCAGGAGTTGGCATGCCAGTCCCAAGAGCAGCCGAGCTCGCCCCAAAGTGCGCCACGCCACCGAAGTGTTCGATCTCGCCGCTGCCGGCAACGCGCAAGCGAAAAGAATTCTCCTGCAACGCGCCACGATTCTGTCGGATGTCATTCTGGACCTGGCGCTCATCCTCAATCCCACGATCATCTTGCTCGGTGGCGAGGTCGGCAGTCACTCGCGGCTTTTGCAGGAAGTCAGGTCCCTGCTAAAAGGAAGCGAATTTGCCGTGACGCGTGTGGCCATCGGAGCTCTTGGTTCTTCCGCCACGCTCTGGGGTGCTATTTTTGTCGGCATGCAGTCCGCCGTATTGGATTTGCTACAGCCCGCCGAACCGCCCAACTAAGCCATTATTCCCGCCGAAAGCGTCTCCTCCTCGCTGCGGAAGTCAGCTTGATTGACTTTCTAAACAGAGATAACTTAGTGTCATATTCAGGCTTGTAGCCATGGCGCAGCATATTACGCACCAGTCCTCAAACACGAGGAAAGTGACCTCCCGACAACCGTCTCCGCCAAACGGCAAAGATGTTTGCCATTTGCTGCGCCTTTTGCGCGATCAGGAATTCAAGACGCGTGAACAGCTGGAAGAGGCCGCGGGCTTTTCCCGTCACGGACTCGCAAAGTCTCTGTCGTTCCTCAAATCTCAAGGGCTGATTCAATTTGTGGATCACGGATCCGTCACACGGGACCGCCTGTCGCGAATTCCTAAGATCAATGCAGCCTATGGGCACGTCATCGCCATCGACATTGGTGGCAGCAATCTTCGGGTTGCCATCGCTGATATCACGGGATCTGTACTCGCCGGATGGAGAGCCTCGACGAAGAGCACAGCTTCCCCGGAAATGGTTGTGAAGCAGGTCCGCAGCGGCGTTAACCAACTTCTACAGCAGACGAAAGTGCCCCGCAGTTCACTGCTCGCCGCAGCCGCAGGAGCACCCGGCGTGACTGATCGTGCCGCCGGAATTGTGTTCGCAACCTCTTACTTGAAGGGTTGGCGAGATGTTCCTTTGGCGCGGTTGTTGGAAGCAGAGCTGGATATTCCTGCCGTCGTTGAAAACGACGTGAAGGCAGCTGCGATCGGCGAGAACTGGATGGGCGCGGCACGAGGCGTCCGCGACTTCGTTTTTCTTGCGATCGGTACGGGAATCGCTGCAGGCATCTTCGTTAACGGACAGTTGGTGCACGGTCCAAATTGGGTCGCTGGCGAAGTGGGCTACATGATTGTTCCCGGGGCTCCGGACGCTCCAGCGAAACTAGGCGCTCCAGGATCATTAGAGAGAATGATTGGCGGGGAGGGAATTCGCCAACAATGGCTAGCCTCCTACCATCATAAGTCGGCGCGAAATGGACAAGACCTAACCGCGACGGGCATCTTTTACCATGCGCTCGCAGGGAATCCACACGCCAGGAATGTGCTGGAGCGCTCTGCTCGCATCTTGGCCTACGCGGTATACAACATCTCTGCTGTCTTGAATTCCACGCTCTTCGTCCTGGGTGGTGGCGTGGGAACGAACGGTCCGTTGATTGCTGCGACGCGCCGCATCCTCGAACCTTACACGCAGCCTGCTCGACCGAAACTGATCACCAGTTCGCTGGGTGAAGATGCACAGTTGATCGGGGCAGTTCGCTTGGCGCTCGATCGCGCGGAATCGCAAATTGCCGCAAGACTCGTGAACGCTAAATCCTAGGGTGTCGGAGCGCTAAATTCCGTCTGTCGCGCGCTGATGCTCTCGAGTTCGCGTCCACAGGTTTCCGGTACCGCGAATCGTATGAAAACCAGAGTCAAGATACTCATCAGACCGTAAATCGCGAATGTCCACGCGCTTCCCGCAGCTTTGATCATCGACAAAAACGTCAGCGACACAGCGAAATTAGAAATACCCGAAAACAATGTTGCTACCGCTACGCCGCGTCCCCGCACTCTCAGCGGGAATACTTCCGACACCAGAATCCAGGCGATGGCTCCCAGGCTGAACGCGAAACAAGCGATATACAGCACCAGACATCCAATCGCGATCATTCCTAACGATCTGCCAAGGGCGGCCTGATGGCTGAACGAGTATGCCAACAGAAACAAAGCCACGGTCATGCCGCCCACGCCCACATATAGAAGTGGTTTACGCCCCACGCGATCCACCAGCGTGATTCCGACGACCGTCGCAATCACGTTCACAACCGCCACCAACAGCGTGGCAAGAATCGAATTGGAATGGGTTCCGATGCCCGCAAGCTCAAAAATCTGTGGGCCATAATAAATAATGGTGTTGATCCCAGTCACCTGCTGCAGCACCGTAAATCCCACGGCGATGAAAAGTGAACCTCTCACCGCGGGAGTCAAGAGAGCGGACCACCGTTGCTCGATAGCGGTTTTCAATCCTTCGCGAATATCTGCAAGAAACTGCTGCGCTCCGTTTGCATCCGTGTAACTCAGTAGCACGGATTCTGCTTCCTTCTCGCGGGAATGGGCGAAAAGCCACCGCGGGCTCTCCGGCACGGTCAGAATGATGCCCAGGAAGAACAAAGTAGGAACAGCGGCTATTCCAAACATAAGCCGCCACGCTTCTTGTGTGGCAAGCCAATAACCCACCAGGTCCGCCAGCGCAATACCGATCGTCAATGCAAATTGATACAGTCCGATCAGCATCCCGCGCGATTGCGGCGGGGCCAGTTCGGACACATAGACTGGAGCAGTAACCGAAGTGAACCCGATGCCAATTCCGATGATTGCCCGCGCGATGATGAGCACAATCACGTTCGGAGATAGCGGTGCAAGAACCGAGCCCACGATGAAAATGACTCCCGCCCAAACCAGCGTAGCTCGCCGCCCGATACGATCGGCAACCGCTCCTCCTACCATGGCTCCTGCCATGGCTCCCACCAGCACGATGCTGACAACGAGTTCTTCCATCACTGTCGATAACGCGAACGTGTGCCGTACGAAAATGACCGCCGCGGCAATGATGCCCATGTCGTATCCGTACAACACACCGCCAAGCGCGGCGATGAAAGAGATACGGGCAAGAAAGCCGTGATCTACACGAGGCTTTGCGGCAGAGGACGCGTCAGGCATGTGTTCACCTGACCTTCATAATATCCCAAACTTTGTTATGATTCCTGAAAAAGCCTGGTTGTGCACTGTGCACACACGTTGCTGTAAGGAGCGCCATGGAAGATACCGCGAATCGAGAACCGCATTGGATAGCTGGTGTGAAGCCACCCAGCGAAATGCTGAGCATGAGCATGACCGAGATCTATGAAAGAGAGTGCCGCGAGCAACCGGAACGTCTGGCCCAACTATTTCGTGCGTACGCCGAAGACAAATCCATTCTTGAAGAACTGGAGAATCTTCGCCGACTCGCCTTGGCTAACAGCCCGATCTTGTTTATTGGCATGGGTGCGTCCTATTGCTCGTCTATTGCTGGCTCGGTTTGGCTGCAATCCTGTGGAAGATCGTCCTTCTTTGTTGATGCCGGCGAGTGGCTGCACTACTCACTGCCCGTGTGGGATCAGGTTGCCGCGACTGTTCTCACCACAGCTTCGGGCGAGAGTGCAGAACTTGTCGAACTGTGCCGAAAAAAAACAGCCAAGCCCATAGTGCTGGTCTGCAACAACCAAAACAGTGCGTGCTGGTCCTTGGTTCCGCAGAGGCTGCCGATGCTCGCGGGTCCTGAATACGGCAATGCCACCAAGACTTACACTAACGCTACGGCTGCTTGCTTATTGGTCGCCTACCACATGGCTGGGCGCGTCTGGCAGTCCGACTCTGCGCGCGTTCTGGAGGCCTATTCCGATTCGCTCAATCAAATATTTAATCTCCGTAGTGAACTGGAAAAGTTCTGCGCAGGCGCTTCGAACATCGAACTGATCGGCCGCGGCCCCGCGTATGGTGCCGCCATCATGGGGGCTCTCTGCATTCGCGAGATGGCTGGAAAGCGCGCGGCCGCCCATTCCGGCGCAGGCTTTCGGCACGGACCGTTATTGGACGTCAACGACTCTCACGTCGCGATTATTTTCGCACTAGGACGCGCGGCAGCATTAGGCATAAAGCTCGCTCACGATTGCAATGCCCGTGGCGGCAAAGTGATTCTGGTCGCGACAGACGAGCATCCATCTTCCGAGAAATTGTTCCCCGTGAAGCTCAATGTTGTGCCGGAGCCTTGGGAAGCCATAACGGCCGTCTTGGTCCCACAAGCGCTTACGCTGGGCATGATCGAACTACATGGCGCGAACCTTCGTCCGCGATTTCAGTACGGAGTCATGCAGGAGTAGCAAGCGGAACGCGTTTCGGTTCTAGTGCCGGATTCGTTCTGCCAAGGCACGCGCACGCTGCCGCGCGATCTCCACGAAGCGCGAGTCTCCCGCGATCTGGTCCAGTATCGGCAGCACGCGTTGGGGCTCGGGCAGAACGCCCTTCGAAAAGTCGGTCTCTAACTGTAGTAACGCGTCATTCACACCCAGTCGGTCATATTTCATTCTGCGTTGCAGCAAATCCACCAACTCCTGCTGGCGCGCCAATCCTTCGCAAATTTGCAGCAATTGCGCCGCGTCGGGGTTCACGGTGTAATTGAACTTCACTTCATGCGTTTCGTTGCCCCGCTCCCAGCGGAACGTCTTCTCGCCCAGATTGGCGATCTTCCGGTGAACGTCCAAATCCAGCCCGTTGAAATAGTTGAGCTTCGCAATTAATTCGAAAATCCGCGCGCGCAAAGGATGGTCTATCTCAAATTTCGTGGCGCCCGGATCGTCATCGAGCTGCCGGATCTCATAGGTGCCGGTGTCGGAATCTTCGTTGATCTTAAGTTCGATGAATTCCGGTGTGCTGGATTTAAATATGCGGCGGTAGGTAAAAACGCCGGATCCCGCGGGAGAGCAGCGTCCTTCAACGCCTCCAAAGAGGCAGAAGAGCAGTGCCACAGCCAATATCGAACGGTACGTTGCACTCATCGATCGAATTGCACGCGAACGCTGCGTTCCATTACGCGAGGATCCACTGCCGGCCGTCTTCGATCCCGCGATTTTCCACTTACCGCCAAATCCGCCTTGCTCACGCCGAAGCGCCGTTCCAGTTCCTCCGTCTGCAGGTAACACAGCGCAACAGCCAACGCGTCGGCGGCGTCAGACGGTTCGGGGATTTCCTTCATGCTTAGCTGCGCTTTCACCATCGCTTGCATTTGCTTCTTGTCCGCATGGCCGTAGCCCGCTACACAGGCCTTCACTTCTCGTGGAGAATAACTGCGCACTTTAATCCCAAGTTGTTCGCCTGCCAGAAGCACCACGCCCCGCACCTCTGCTAGTCGCAGCGCGGTCCTCATGTTCAATGCCGTGAAAACGGATTCAACCGCCATAACCTGCGGCCGGAATTTCGCAATCAGTTCGCACAATAGTGCGTGCACATCCTGAAGTGCGGCTCCCGATGAACTTTTCTGCCGCTTGGCCGTAACCTGAAACGCCCCATAATGCAGCACCCGGCAACCCTGTGGGCCGCGCTCGATAATCGCATAACCGGTTGGCCCCGCTGCCGCAGGGTCCACGCCCAGTACACGCAGACAACCTTCGGAATTCTTGCCCGCTAGGGTGTTCTGGTTCATGCCTGTTAGTCTAAGGCGAAGCGCGTGTGTGTTCCAATCAAATGTGGCGCGGCATCGACAAAAAAGAAAACGGCCACTCCCATCAAGGAATGGCCGCTCTTAAAATTGGAAAGGCTAGTTGGCGCTGACGGCGGCCTGAATTTCTGACTCGTCGATGTCGAAGTTCGCGTAGACGTGCTGCACGTCGTCGTGCTCTTCCAATGCTTCGACCAACCGCAGCATCTGCGCGGCTTGCTGGCCGGTCAGCTTGATATAGTTCTGCGGCACCATGCTAAGTTCCGCCGATGCCGGCGTAACTCCCGCCTTGGTCAGCGCTTCCTTCACCGCTTCCAGCGATTCCGGAGGCGTCACGATGTACCACGCGGATCCGTCATCCTTCATATCTTCAGCGCCGGCTTCCAACACCAGGTCCAGCAGCTTATCCTCGCTGGCCGCTTCCTTGGGCACGGTGAGTTCGCCCTTGCGGTGGAACATCCATCCAACCGCTCCGGCCTCCGCCATATTCCCGCCATTCTTGCTCATCAAGTGGCGAAACTCGCCGACGATACGGTTCCGGTTCGTGGTGACCACCTGAATCAACAGCCCAACGCCGCCCGGCCCGTACCCTTCAAACATGGCCTCTTCGTACTGTTCGCCTTCCAGTTGCCCAGTTCCCCGAAGGATCGCGCGCTCGATGTTTTCGTTCGGCATGTTCTCATTCTTCGCTGCCGCAATGGCCGTGCGAAGTCGAGGATTGGAGTTTGCGTCGCCTCCGCCTATGCGTGCGGCGATCGTGATTTCTCGAATGATGCGTGTGAAGACGCGGCCGCGCTTTGCGTCGGTCGCCGCCTTCTTATGCTTGATCGTGGCCCACTTTGAATGCCCAGACATGACAATTCCTCTTTTTCAGTACTCGTGGCCGCCGTGGCCATCTCAATTTGGATTAATGGTACCCCGCCACTGCTAAGGAATGGACTCGTGGCTCATTCTACCCGCATCGCGAGGTTACCTGTGCGGAGATTTACGTTGTACCATGAAAGAACCGAGGAAAAACGATACCGGACCCTCACCGGAACCCATGCATTCTAGCATACTTAGGTACCTCCCGATACCATGTATACTCGTCGCCGAAGTGGGTGTTTTGCGGAGTTCATGTTGCCTGTTGTGCATCAATTGAGCGCTCCATCCGAGGTGGTCTTTGGCTGAATCGCGCTATCGCCTCCTCTATATTTGCTCTCATCCTATCCCCTACGTTTCGCCTCTCTTCCGGAGATTGGCGCGAGACCCACGATTCGACCTCCACGTCGCTTATTGCACCATGGCCGGAGAGAAAGCGGTCCACGACCCTGAGTTCAACACCACGGTGAAGTGGGACGTCGAACTTTTAGACGGCTTTTCCTGGACCGAAATCCCTAACAAGGGCAACGGAGGGCCTGGATTTTTAGGTTTGTTCAATCCGGGGTTGTGGGGATTCATACGCAAGGGCAAATTTGATGCTGTTGTCTGCTTTACCGGCTATATTCGCGCTTCGTTCTGGATCAGCTTCTTCGCGTGCCGGCTCTCTCGAACGGCTTTCTTGTTTGGCACCGACACATTTACGGTCGCAGCTAAAGATGGGCGTTCCTGGAAGCCCGCTCTCAAGCGTCTCTTCTGGCCCTATCTGTATCGCCTCGCGGACCAGACGATCGTGGGTTCTTCGCCCGGCCGCGATCTAATGCTGTCTCTGAGGATTCACCCCGATCACATCTCGCTAATCCCCAACGCGGTTGACAATGACTGGTGGATCGACCAAGCGTCTCGCGTAAACCGAGACGCGGTTCGCGCGTCATGGGGTGCCAACGCCGAAACCACCGTTATCCTCTTCTGCGCTAAGCTGCAACCTTGGAAGCGTCCTGCGGACTTCCTGCGCGCCTTTGCACGCGCCAATCTTCCTGGCTCGTTGCTCGTTTACGCGGGTGAGGGTGCGCTGCGCCACGAATTGGAGAGCGAAGCCTCCCGATTGGGTATTAGCCAAAGTGTTCGTTTCCTGGGCTTCGTGAATCAAACGAAGCTTCCAGCCGCATACGGGGCTGCCGATCTGATGGTGCTTCCTTCCGAGTACGAACCATTCGCGCTAGTGGTGAATGAAGCGTATTGTTGCGGGTGTCCGGTGGTGGTAAGCGACCAGGTCGGTGCGGCGCAAGACCTGGTGGAACCCGTGGATCCCGAGTTGGTGTATCCCTGTGGCAATGAAGACGCCCTTTCTGCCCTGCTGAAAAAATTATCCGGTGACAAGTCGCGCTTACGTCGCTTGGGCTCTGCTGCTAAAGCGCGCATCAAGGGTTGGTCCGGTGCCGATATGGTTGAGAGTACCGTCCAAGCCGTGACTGCCGCGGTTCATCATCGTCATCGATGACAGCGGATGGACCTGCTCGACACTCAGCAAGCGTCAGCTTACAGAGGTATCATGTGTACGCGTCATGCCTCTTATTGCCGGTCTAACCGTGCTGTATTCTCGATGATTTTTCGTTGACCCCGGCAGAAAGTGAACGCAGCGCAGCCCCAAGTTAAAGGAAGAGCTGAAAAGTGGCATGCTCACATTCACTGCCCAAATGATTAGGGGCTTACGGTCATGAGAACGTTAGGAGCTACGCCGCTTTTCCGAACGTCCAAAAGTCCCCTGTTTGCTTTCGGGCTTCTTATCGTCGTTATTTTTGCGGCTTACAAATCGGCCGAAGCGATCCTGGCTGACGACATAATGAGCCTGGCGTTTGCTGCGGTTCTCTTCATCGGCGGAGCCGTTTTCATTGCCATTTTGAACGATTGGCGTCGCGGCCTTTATTTTTTGATTGCCTGGATTTTGTTCGAAGATATGGTTCGCAAATACCTTGGCAACAATATGGCCATCTATTTTGCCAAAGATTTCCTGGCGCTGGCGCTCTACCTTTCCTTTTTTCGCGCCCGATTGGCCAAGCGAATCGAGAAATTCCAGATTCCTTTCCGCCTGCCACTGGCCCTTTTCTTTTGGTTCTGTCTCATTCAAATCTTCAATCCGGCTTCCTCCAGCATTTATTACGGCATTCTCGGTATGAAGGTGAATTTCATTTATGTTCCGCTCATTTATGTGGGCTATGCGTTCGCAGAATCCGAGGTAGATCTGCGGCGCTTCATGTCGTTTCTATGCGTTCTCATCATCATCGTTGCGGGATTGGGCTTGGCTCAGTCGATTATCGGTCCTACGTTTTTGAACCCTAGAGTTATCCAGGAAGACATTCGAGATCTCAGCACAACTTACAGGGCGGCGCCCATCTCGGGCTTGCTCGCCTACAGGCCCACCTCCGTCTTCGTCAGCGCGGGACGTTTCCAGGATTTCTTGATCGTGGCTTGGATCGTCTGTTTGGGGTTTAGTGGCTATCTTCTTCTGCGCACACGGCGCGGGCGTACGATCGCGTTTACCGCTGTCGGGATGGTTGCCGCCGCCAGTCTTATGAGTGCTTCTCGTGGCGTTTTTATGTGGAATGCTGGAACAGCGCTGGTTTTTTCGGCTGGCTTCCTGTGGGGAGCCCCGTGGCGCCAGCGTGAAGCGATACGTGTTCTTCGAGCAATTCAGCGAACCGCTCTGCTCATTGGCATGGGCATCATTCTTTTGTTGACGATTTTTCCAGACGCCCTCGGCTCACGTCTTGCTATCTATTCCGAGACTCTTATGCCCGACAGCCCCACGAGCGAACTCGTTCAGCGCACCAAAACCTACCCGCTGAGACAATTGGAGTACGCGTTCGATCACCCGCGCTGGCCCTACGGGTATGGTCTCGGAACGACCACTTTGGGCGGCCAATATGTCGTGCGCATCATGGGCGCGAAGCCCATGTTTATTGCGGTCGAGAGTGGCTTCGGTAACCTGATCGTGGAACTCGGCGTTCTGGGGCTTGTCCTGTGGATTTTCTTGGCTCTGGGCATCGCCTTATCTTCCTGGACAATTGTAGTGGAACTCCGAGGCACCCCTTGGTTTCCCCTCGCTTTTGCCATCTGTCTGTACGCAATCATTCTACTTATCCCGATGATGTTTACCGGCAATAGTTGCCGGTTCAAACGGTCGCTGCAACACCATCTGGTATAAAGCTGCTTTCAAAGGTGGTGTTTATGAGACGAGGGAGACGGTTTGGGCTTTCTGCGGAGCAGAAGTGCGACGTGTGGCGACGTTGGAAGGAAGGGCAGACGCTGCATGAGATCGGGCGCGCTTTTGGCAAGGACCATAACTCCATTCGCGGTGTCGTGGCGCGTCAGGGTGGGATTGTTCCGGCAGTACGGCGGAGGGCGCTCCTCGCGGTCACGCTGCGTGAGCGCGAGGAAATCTCACGGGGGCTAGCTTCCGGTTGGTCGTTCCGTGAGATTGCCAAACGTTTAGAGCGAGCGGTATCGACCGTGAGCCGGGAAGTTGCACGTCATGGCGGCCGTCCGGCGTATCGCGCCAGTCAAGCGGATAGCGAAACCTGGCAGTCGGCCTTGCGGCCCAAGCGCTGCCTGCTTTCCATCCACCTGAAGTTGCGCGACATCGTTGCGAGTAAACTGATGCTGGACTGGTCGCCGAACGTCCGTATCAGGATTTTTTGCTGAACGCAAATCTTTGGCTCTTGCTCGGCGTGCTCTATCGCTTGAGATTGTTCCCGAAGGCATTTGAACTTGCTCAAGCTCAATCCTCTGCAGGGCAGGCCTGAATTGCGTCTCGCCGTTGTATCCCCATTCTTGGACAAGCAACACGGCACCGAAATGTGTATCGTGCAGCAAATCGAGCGATTTGTAAGTCAGAATGATTGGTGCGTCGATCTGTATGCCCAACAGGTCTCGCAAGTCCAGGGCCTTCGTCCCTTCGAGTGTTTAACAGAAAAGGCTCCAGGCATCTACTGGCACAAAGTTTCTGACATTCCGGGGCCGCACCTGTTGAAATTTATCTGGTGGTTCTTGGCCAACCATTGGCGGTTCTGGCGTGACAGACGTTTAGGTTTCCGCCCAGATCTCATCTACACACCTGGTACCAATTGCCTCTATCCCGACGTGACCGTCGTTCATATCGTATTTCATGCGTTTTACCAGCAGACTCGTGAGCAACTTCTCCTCCGTCGCGTCCCTTTCAGAACCTGGCCACGCCTTATCCATCGTAGGCTCTACTACCAACTGATTATGTTTTTGGAGCGCAAGATATACCGCAATCCGCGTGTTTCTTTGGTAGCCGTCTCCAACCTGATCGCCGAGCAATTAGGACAGTTTCTCGGCCGGACCGACGTGGTCGTGATTCCTAATGCCGCGGACGTTGCCCGTTTTAATCCCGGCTCTTGCCAGGCCAGAAGACTGGAACTCCGCAAAGCTTTTCGCTATGCGGAATCGGATTTTGTTGTCCTTCTGATAGGCAACGATTGGAAGAAGAAGGGCCTGGATACTCTTTTAAGAGCCTTCGCCCAGTTGCGCGATCTTCCCCTTCGTTTGATGGTCGTCGGTAACGACGATCGCGAATTATACCGGTCCGCCATTCTCGATCTTGGTTTGCAAGATATCGTCTCGTTTCAGAGTCCCTCTTCCGACGTGGTTCAGTTCTATGCGGCCGCGGATGTTTACGCCGGACCTTCTTTGGAGGATGGGTTCAACCTACCCATTCTCGAAGCCATGGCTTGTGGACTTCCTGTAATCGCCAGCATCCAAACTGGTGCCAGCGAAAATATTACGGATGGCGAAAATGGTCTCATTCTTAAGGATCCACAAGACGAAAAACAACTTGCGCACTTCGTTCGTCAATTGTACGCCGATAGCGCTCTACGCCAACGAATCGCGGCGGCAGCGTCGGACTTTGTCCGTAAACATCAGAGCTGGGATCAGAATGCGGCCAAAACGGCAGAACTATTAGAGTCGACCTTTCGCCGTATTTCTCCTTCACGAGGAACTCGTTCAGCCTGAATCGCAGGCCCCCTCCAGACGGCGTTCAGTTTATCGATTTTGTTTTTGGAGCTTGGCGAAAATGTCTCCTTGCACATCGCTTCCTTCAATTTTCCTGAGACTCTTCTGCAGTTCTCCCTTATCGAGCCATTTTTCGTTTTCAAAGCGCGCGGGGTATCCCCATTCGCCGTTGTACGCGAAGTTGAACAGCGTTCCTTCCTTCAGAATTGTCATGTTTATGCAGCGTAGCGCCGGGGCGAGGAACGCCGCCGTGAATTCAAATGACATCAAAGGAGGCTGCGTGGATAACCCGGAAAGCACTTTTTCCTCAAATCCTTCAACATCCACCTTGATGAACTCTGGCATTCCGAAATGTTCTATGAGCGTGTCAAGCGTCAACACCGGCACTGTGTTTTGTCTGGACCAGATTCCGCGATAACTCTCATCTTGCCCCCCCATGGTGTTTATCCAGTCATCCGAGACGGTACTTCTAACGTCTCTTTCGTCCGAAACGTTCAACACCACCAGCCCATTTTTCGCTCCAACCGCCGCTTGAATCACTTCGATCGGCTTGTCTCCATATGACAGTTGAACATGGCGAACGCAATCTGGATTTGGCTCTAGAGCTACGACCTTGCAACCAAGGGAAGCAAATACCGACGAAAGCACCCCAACATTAGCTCCAATATCAAATGCCAGCGTATTCGGTCGCAATATGCTTCGATAGAACTCCGTCATTTCATCGCGCGCCCGGGCTGCCGGTCGCCCTAAGGTTGCCGAGTACAATGCGCGGGCTGGCGCATGAAGTCCTGACACCCACAACAACTCCTCCATCTTTCTTCTGCTGGTCTTCATTTCCACTCCCCAAAAAGGGAAAACGATACTCCACCGGCCTGCTGTTCGCATGCGTACCATGCGATTCCAATATAGCATCGAGATTTTAGAACCTGTCTATTTCGCGCTTTACCTGCTCCAGTCCATAGCCAAGGCGAGCTTCGGGCGCCGCTCACTATCTGCTAGATTAATTGCTTCGAATGCGTATTGTTCTCTTCACTCCCTATTCCCCTGAAATGGGTGGCGGCTCCGTGCAGTTGCGCAGCCATCTGGCCCAATTGCCAGACCTCGATGTCGAGTGGGCTTACCTCTCGAGTGCTCTAGTCCCTGGCGAACGTCGTCGTTGGTTAGGCAAGCCGCTCACCTCAGCGCAATTCGCCGCGGACCTCGCGGCAAGAAGTCACGTCTTACCCAGGTCTACCCGTCGCGTCAAAGAACTTGTCAGTCAGCTAAACGCCGATCTCTATTGGGTGGTCGGCCACTATGAAGGCATCTCCGTTGCCGATGAACTCATGGCCCAAGGCAAACCTGTTCACCTGACCGTACATGACGAGCCGCTGGCGATGCTAGTCCGCTCCAGACGCTTCCGTCCTCTCTATCCCTTCATGTCGATCGTGTTTTCGCGGGTCTTGCGCGGCGCGCGTTCGGTGGATGTTACCAGCACGATGATGCGCGATTTTTTCAAACATAAGTATGGCGTCGATTGTTTTGCTCTTTATAAATATCTTCCGCAGCTTCCGGATGTAGATTTCCATCTATCGAGCCAGACCCTCACCGTTGGCCACATCGGCTCGCTTTATCATCCTCGGCCATTCCGCGATTTCGTACTCGTTTGCCGCGCTGTGGCCGAAGCACAGCAGCGCTCCCTTAAGATCGTTCGAATTGGTCAGTCGCCCGAGGTGGATCAAATAGCCTCAGAGAAGCTCGCGCCGTTCGAGAACCACGGCGAACTCCTCGAACAGGACGCGCTTCCCGTGCTCGCGAGATGCGACTTTGTTTATGCCATGTATCCCGACGGATTCCGCTTCCGAGGCTTCCGGCGAACCAGCCTCCCGATCAAGCTTTCCACTTACATCCAGGCACAACGCCCCATTTTTGCGCATACGCCGCCGGATAGCGGGCTCGCGCGCCTCGTTGCAAAACACGCTGTCGGCAAAGTGTGTACGGGCAGCGATCCCGCCGTCCTTCAGCGCTGCATCGGCGAAATACTGAACGCGAAAATTGATCGGAGCAATTTTGAATCTCTGCGACAGGATTTAATGGGCATCGAACAGATTCAAGAACTCCATCGAGCTCTTCAGAAGTAATTCTTCCTGAGTTCCCTGTCCCGAAGACCGGCTTAGGGTGAAACCTGCTCGTGGCGATTCTCCAGCGCCGCCTTGCGCGTCGCCTTCAGTGTAAATTCCAGCGTTTCCTTCGGGATATTCGTGATGAACGGCTCAATCAGCCATCCCAGACCGGTAGGAATGTCGCGCGTCAGCGTCACCACCTGATTCTGCACATAAACCCCGCCATCGCGTTCTTCCATTCGCCACCAGGTCTCCATTCGCCACAGATAACCGTCATCATCTCCTGGCGTTTTCTCTTTTTCCTTCGGCCCTCCCGGATCGTCCACTTGCGCAATCCGGATCGCGGAGCTGCGGCTATGTGCCCTTAGCGGCGAATCGCGAAAGTAGGTCACCTCATGCTCGGTATCCAGAACCACCGTCACCACTTTGTGACGCCGAAAACGCATGAACACTCGAAACTCGTTGCCATGGTGCGATTCAATTCGCGCGCGCTCGACATCCGGCGAATAATAGGTCGCATGGTGATCGTAATCTTCCAGAATCTTCAGCACCTCATCGAGCTTTGCGCCCGGTATAAACACGATTCCTTCCCAATCGTGTATCATCCCTCCCGGAACATCCAGATTTTCGCCGGATGCGCTCACGCTCAGCCGTCGCAGTTCCACTTCTCCTTTCTTTAAATTCGCGAGCGCCGGATCTCGCTCATTCGCCGACAGCCCGTCGATCCATAGGAACGGCCCCTGCCTTAAGGTGGTGGCATTTTCTGATTCGGTTTTCGCAACGTACCTTCCGAATACCTGGATGGTAGCTTCGCGGAGCGAAAACAGAGGCGCAGGCCGCACCACACCAATTACGAAGAGTGTGGCCAGAAGCCCCAAACCAACTTTGCAAATTAGCCTGCCATGAGAACTAAACCGCTGCATTGCATCCGCCGCCCACAGAAGTAGTGCCCCCACCTAACTTACACCCCTGCACAATCTGGTCCAGACCCATGGTCAGTGGATGCCCGGGCTTTACCCACTGGCACAACTTTAGAACGCGCTTCTGAATGGAGGGTTAGAGCGACGAGGGAAGGGAAATTCTGGCGGGTTGGGTGGCTCGCACACGGCCCCTTGCGGAACCGTTGTCCCCGCGCGGCCCCCAACCCGTCGGAGTCCAGAATGCTGGTTCACGCCAATTCTCTCAATGGGCCGATAGCCCCAAAAAATAAGTACGCGGGTCTTGGTACTAGCGCTCTATAGGACCCAACGTCAGCCCGCCGACCATAACCTATTCATTATAATGGTCTTATAGCGACAGTAGGGCCTCGTTAGGCGCAAGAGTACAAAAGCCCACAAGGCTTGCGGTCGCATTATAATTAGTTCGACGGCTTCTTTGGGAGCGTCCCTCTAATCGCCGTGTTTCCGTTTAGCAAGCGCAGCGTGATTTCTTTTGTCTGCCCCTTGCGCACGGGAATATTTTTCTCCCAGTCGGAGTAGGCGCCGTTCGAAGTGGCTCGCAGATCGTAGGAGTCCTGTTTCAGGCCGGTAATCAAGTAGTGCCCCTTCGCATCGGTATGGACGACTCGCGGGTGCATACCCGCGGAAGACTGACAGGTCACCGCCGCTGCTGGAACCGCTTTACCATCTGCTCCCAGAACTATGCCGGCGATAGACGTACCCGATTTTTTCGAAGTTGTCTGTGCGCGCAGCCCCGTGGCCGCCAGAAGCAGCATTACCAGCCACGCCAATAAGATAATCTTTCGATTCATCTCGCACCCCCTGCGGCCCATCCAGTTTAGCCCTGGCTTGCAAGGCCGAGAGCGCCGGCCGTTCAATTGTGCTTGGGACAAACCTGTCGTTGGGGACAGGTGCGAGGCTGCGTCGAATCCAGCGAAGCCGATGTTCTACGGGAGTTTCAAATCTACCGCATACACATCCACGTCGCCATGATCCACCGTTACGTACACGGATCCATCTGGACTCAATCCCGTGAAAATGCCGCGAGCGGCGCCGGAACTTAGAATGTCACCCAAACCCAGAACGCGCTCGGGTTCCCGCGTCGCCATTGGGACACGGAATATACTCTCTTCTAGTTCGTCCACGTCCTGGTAATACAGCGCGTCGCCGCTTGGTGACCATCGCAGCGACGCTGGGAAATTTGCCTCGGCCACTATAGACCACTTCTGCAGTTTGCAATCGTACAGCAGCACCTGTTTCTTCTTCGGATTGAGAGCCGCAATGTATCGGCCGTCCGCAGACCACCGCGGTTCAATCAGCCCGTCAGAATCCACCAACTTGGTCAGCTTCCCGCTATCAAGATCCAGAATCCGAATTTCCGAATCCTTTTCCGACGCCATTTCCTGAACGTCCAAAATGATCTGGCGTCCGTCTGTCCGCCAGTCGCCGGAAACCGATGCCCACTTGTTGTTAGAAGGCAGTATACTCCTTGGCGAACCACCGTTTGCAGAAACCACGTAGAGTCGTGGCTGACTATCCAGCAAAAAGCCTGTGAACAGAATTTGTTTTTGGTCGGGTGACCAGTGCGGCGCGAACGCTCCTGTGGCCCCGGCCGTCAATTGCACTTTGCCGCTGCCATCGAGTCGGCTCTTCCACAATGTGCCGTTTTCACGGGCGGCATACACAACCCATTGCCCATCAAGTGAGAAGTCCATGTCCGTCGCGCCAGATTCGGCCAGCATTGCGGTTTTCGCAGATGTTTTGGGATCAATTCGCAGCAGTTGGTACTCGTTGTGCGACCCGATGGCAAAAACTCGGCTGCCATCCTGCATGGCATTTGGATGATCAAATGCGATCGGTCCTCTCGTCAATTGGATCGGCTCTCCGGTATGCCTCCGAAACAGCCCGCGGTTTTCGTCCATGATCCAAAGACTCGCCTGCGTATCCACGGCCAGACTGGCTCGAAGATCGACACCGGACGAAAATACAAAATAATCGCCTCCTCCCACCCAGGTGCCGCTGCCTTCGTGCGGTCCGTGCTGGCCCTCCGGAAGCACGCGTCGCGGAGCGCTGTTGTCCAGATCGATTTCCCACATCGAGTCTGTGCTCTCCAGCAAATTGGTTTGCGTGAAGCGTAGTCGCTTTCCGTCCGGGGACCACACTAACGAATGTGGCGCGGGATGGAATTTTGCAAGCTCTCGGACATGATTACCTTCGGGATCGGTGAGTTGAATCGTTTCGCCATGTACGTAGGCGATCAAATCACCGACAGGAGACCATACCGCTTCCTGCGCGATCACGTCGCCCAGCCGTCGTGGGGCCCCACCTTGCACGGGCCATAACCATAGGGCGGTTTCTTCTCCGCGGTGTGTCAACTGGCCAATCAGGAATTGCGAATGATCGGGTGATAGATCGAAGATTCTTGTATTGTCAAACGGAGTAGGCGTTCGTTGTATCGCCCCACCCTCCACGGATGTTTGCATCAGGTTCCAGCCGGTCACGTCCCGTACGACAAAGTAGATTCGGCTGCCGTCGGTCACCAGCTTGCCCCAAGGGTCCACTTGGCCAGAGTGGGTGAGCTGCTGAACTCGCACAACGCGAGGTTCCGTTCGCGGCCAGAGTCCATACGTCAGGAAGGCGGTCACCCCAGCCAGTATCAAAAGTGCTTCCCACCAATGCGGGCCGAGCCGCCTCCCATAAGCTTCTTTCAGCAGAGAAGGTTTCGCCGCTATCGGCGTTTCCTGTTCAATGCTCGTTCCAAAATCAGTTATTGCCGAATCGCCGGCCTCAATGCGTACTGCCGTCGTCACGCTCGGCGATTCGATTTTGCTGATCTCCACCGGCGCTATGAACCGGTATCCTTTGCGCGGAACGGTTTCGATGAATCGGGGATTATCAGCACTGTCATTCAGCGCCGCACGTAGTTTCATCAGTGCCGTATTCAGGCTGCCGTCGAATTCCACATAGGTGCCATCCGGCCAGATATTCTTTCGCAATTCATCCCTACTGAGGATTTCGCCAGGCGATTCGATCAGCAGCGCAAGGATGCGGAATGGTTGTTCTTGTAGCTTTACGGATGTGCCTTGGCGCGTGAGTGTTCCTAACTCTAGATCCGCCTCAAAAAGGCCGAAGCGATAAAGTCGCCGATTGGTCGTCGATTTTATGTCCATCCGCGCCTGCACCCTTGTCGAGGTGCAAATAATACACTAAATCGCGAGTTGATAAAAGACTATAAGTTGAACGAAGGGCATGGCTTAATTGTTGATAAAAGAACTACCCCAAGTTCGTTTGACGCTACGGCCACTTGGTTCCATCGTGGCGTTAGTTACCTTCTCGTCTTGGCTGGGTACCCCAAATCCCAGCCTTAGGCGACCCCAAAGAGGAGGCTGGCTTCAACCGAAGCAGGCTTCCCCTCTGAACCAACGGGATTGCCCGCGTCCGGTGCCCTCCGTCAGATCCATTGGGCACGGACGCGGCGACTCCCCTCTCTTGGCTTTCTTTCGAGTAATTTACGCGCAACCTCCGGTGTGATTTTTCCACTGCCTAGTCGGCTATTCGTTGATTCTTCCGCTTCTTTACATTTAACTGTCTTATTTCTAATAAGTTAAAAAGATGATGATGAATCCAGTCGAACTGGCCGCCGATTTGCCCCAAGTCTGTTCCGTGTTCGGTAATGTTACCAGCACCGGCACAACGGGCATCCTACTCAAGGGCCCCGCTCGATGGCTGACCCGTTTGCCTTACGTTTGTTTCTGCACGTGCTAGGCGCCGGTTCCACTTTGTTGCTGGATCCGGCAAAGATACCGTAAGTTTGCAGAATTGAGAAAGTACTGTACAGGACGGCTCCGAAACAGCATGGTATGAGAGGCTTCGGCCCAATTCGAGGGATTACTATCCGCACGACGCTCAAACTCGTCGTCCCACTGGTGGTTAGCGTTCTATGTGTGTCCGTGTTCTACGGTTTTTATCAGGTGCGCCTCGAACGTCGCAATCTGCGCAACGATCTTTCGCATCGCTCCTCCGTTTTGGCGGAAAGCTTACAAGAGAGCTTGGAGTCCACGCCCGGTCGTGCCACAGACCGCAACCTCGGTCGTTTCGTCGATAAATATGGCGAACGCGAACATCTCCTCGGCGTTGCCGTCTACGATAAATCTGGGCACACCGTGGCCATCACGCGCGACCTTTCTCCCATTTTCGCCTCTCAGCCTCCCCTAGCTGCTCATGCTGCCGGGGCCAACAAGGAAGGCTCCGAATTCCGCGATGTAGGCGGCGATCCCCTGCATTTTTGCGCCGTACCCCTCCATCGCGATGGAGAAGTGATCGGTAGCCTGATGGTGGTCTTCGACGCCAGCTATATCCACACACGCGTGATGCGCGCAATTCGCGATTCGCTGCTCAGTACGCTTCTCCAGACGATACTGATATCTGGCTTGGCGCTATTCCTTGTTCGATGGACATTTACCTCCCCTCTCCTCAAGACCGCTAAGTGGTTGCGCAGTCTCCGCGCCGATCCCTCCGATTTCCCCGCCGCCCCGCTTCACGGAGAGATATTCGACCAGATTCACGCAGAGGCACGACACCTGGCGCGAGATCTGACTTCGGCACGCGCAGCCGCGCAGGAGGAGGCGCAACTCCGCGAATCGCAATTGTCGCAATGGACCGCGGAACGGCTGCGCGTGAGCTTGCAAAGCAAATTGCAGGGCGATGCTTTGTTCGTCGTCTCCAATCGCGAACCCTACATGCACGTCTACGACGACAAAGACCATTCGATCAAAGTGCTTGTGCCCGCTAGTGGTCTGGTAACAGCTCTCGAACCCGTTTTACAGGCTTGCGAAGGCACCTGGATCGCTAACGGTTCAGGGAATGCCGACCGCGACGTGGTCAACGAGCGCGATCAATTGCGTGTACCTCCCCACCATCCTACTTACACTCTTCGCCGCGTCTGGCTTTCTGAAGAGGAAGACCGCGGTTATTACGAAGGTTTTTCCAACGAAGGGCTCTGGCCTCTTTGTCACATCGCGCACACTCGCCCCGTGTTCCGGCCTGGCGATTGGATGTACTACCAGCGCATCAACCGCCGCTTCGCAGACGCCGTACTTCAAGAGATGGAAGGAACGCAGTCGCCGATTCTTCTCGTTCAGGACTATCACTTTGCGTTGCTACCCCGCATGGTGAAAGAATCGCGGCCCGACGTTCGCGTCGCGGTTTTCTGGCACATTCCCTGGCCTAACGCCGAAGCATTCGGAATTTGCCCGTGGCAACGCGAACTTGTGGACGGGTTGCTGGGTGCAGACCTGATCGGATTCCACATCCAAACTCATTGCAACAATTTTCTCCAAACAGTTGACCGCGCCGTCGAAGCGCTTACCGACTGGGACCGCTTCGAAGTTAGCCGCAAGGGCCATATCACCCGCGTGCGTCCTTACCCCATCAGCGTTGCTTTCCCGCAGGAACGAGTTGGCGGCCAAGTTGTCCGCATAACCGGTGAAGGGCGCGCCTCCTTATTCTCCGAACTGGGCGTCGAAGCATCTTTACTCGGCGTCGGTGTGGACCGCTTGGATTACACCAAGGGAATTGTCGAGCGCCTGCGCGGCGTGGAACGCTTCCTGGAGTTATATCCTGAGTACCAACGCCGGTTCACCTTCGTGCAGATCGGCGCTCCCAGCCGTACCGATATTCCGCGTTACCAGCAATTTCTCGATGAAGTCACCGCCGAAGCGGACCGCATCAACGCACGCCTCCAGTCTGGCCGCTGGAAACCGATCGTGCTCCTGAAACGCCACCACTCGCACGAGGAGATCGAGCGTTACTTCCGCGCTGCTTCGGTATGCCTCGTGACCTCGCTGCATGACGGGATGAATCTTGTCGCCAAGGAGTTTGTGGCTTCGCGCGACGATAACCGCGGCGCACTGATCCTCAGTACATTCACAGGTGCTGCTCGCGAATTGAGCGATGCCCTGCTGGTCAATCCTTACGACGTGGACCAAGTCGCGAATGCCATCCACCAGGCGCTGGAATTCAGCGAAGACGAGCAATCCATTCACATGAGCCGGATGCGCAAGATTGTCTACGAGCACAATGTGTACCGCTGGGCTGCTATCCTTTTATCCGATTTGACTGACATCCGAGTGGAAACGGGCGACAAAGGCATAGTCGCACGCGCGTCATAAAACCGCTGTGTTGGGCTGTTCGTGAGTTTTTCAAGCGATATTCGCGAATCAGGCGCTTAGTTTGGATAAGGCCTGCTGCAGATCCGCAACGAGATCATCGGTTGCTTCCAACCCGATGTTCAGCCGCACGATTCGGTGCTCATACGGAGGGCGCCCAGGAATTCGCCCAATGTCGTACGCGACCGCCAGGCTCGCCACTCCTCCCCAGCTATAACCAACCTTAAAAAGTCGCAAAGCATCGACGAACGCCTGAACCTGCTTCTGCGTTGGTCCTGGCTTGAACACAATTGAAAAAACACCCGAGGAGCCTAGAAAATCCCGTTTCCAGAATTCATGGCCTGGGCAAGACGGCAGCGCCGGATGCAGTACCAGTTCGACCTCGGGACGACCGTGCAGCCATCGCGCTACACTCAACGCTGACGACTCGATCGCCGCAAGGCGCACGCCCAGGGTCTTCATTCCGCGAAGCGCCAAACTGCAATCATCCGGCGATGCCGCGCAGCCAATCACCTGATGGGTTGCGCCCAGTCTCTGATACAGCGCATCGTCGCGAACCGTAATGGATCCGAGTAAGAGGTCGCTGTGCCCGCCAATGTACTTCGTCAAAGCCTGCATTGTGATGTCCACACCATGCGCGAACGCATCCAGCAATACTCCGGCGGACCACGTGTTATCCAGAACCACCTTGACGTTGCGCTCGTGGGCTGCTGCCACGATCGCTGGAAGATCCTGAATTTCCATCGTGATTGACCCGGGACTTTCGCACCAGATCAGCTTCGTGTTTTCCTGAATCAACGAGCGGATGTCTCCGCCCACGCTGGGATCATAAAAATCCGTGGAAATTCCGAAGCGGGAGAGCAACCTCGTGGCAAGTTTCCGGTTCGGGTAATACACGCTCGCAGGAACCAGCATGTGATCCCCACTCTGCAATAGCGCCAAATTAATCAGCGATATCGCCGCTTGCCCACCGGGCGTCAGAATCGTGTGCGTCCCGGATTCCAGCTCGCAGACCCGCGCGGCCAGCTCCAGCGTGGTCGGCGTGCCATACAGCCCATAGGTGTAGCCAACTCGCCATTGATCCCAGGTGTCGTGTACGGCGGAGACGGAAGGAAACACCGTGGTGGATCCGCGGTACGTCGGGCTTGCCAGAGACTCGTAGTTCTGTGGAATCTTCGAGTCTGTATGAATCAGCTTGGTTTTCCAACTCTTTGCCATCATCCTGACCTCTCCGGCGCGCTTCAGCCAAATGGCTCCGAATCTTGTCGCCAAAACGGCTCCCCGATGACTGGAAAGTATAGTGGACCGGAGGAAGAAGAGGGAAAAGAAGGTTCAGGTTGCGTTGACGAAAAGTTCCAGCGAATGGTATAAATAGTGGTTCTGTGAGGCAGCATCGGGCCCACCGTACGCTCCTACCGGGTCGGAGGACGGCGTGGCTGCCCACCTGAGTCTTTAGGCGAAACAATCCAATGCCAAGTCTGGTTCACCAAATCGGCGAACTGTTCCTTCGGGCTGTGCCTGTTGCCCTGATTGTCCTCGTTTTCTACGTTGTCATGCGGGCACTCTTCTTCAAACCGATCCTTGCGGTGATGGCCGAACGCGATGCCCGAACCCTTGGTGCGCAAAAGTCGGCCGAGGCGGCGCAAGCGGCTGCCGCCGAAAAAGTAAGACAGTACGAAGAAGCCTTGCGCCAAGCGAAGGCCAAGGTCTATGCCGAGCAGGAAGCTGAGCGAAAAAAATTGCTCGACGAGCGCGCCGCCGCTTTAAAAGATGCACGGAGCAAGGCGTCTGCCGAGGTCGGGGTCGCTAAGCAGCGCGTCGTGACCGAGTTCGAAACCGCAAAGAAGGATATCGAAGCTACCGTGTCCCAATTGGCAGTGGAAATTGCGCGTCGCGCCATGCAGGTTTCTCCGGATCCCTCTGGCCCCTCGAGAGAAGCTCGATAATGCGGCACTTCTCTATTCTTCGCGCTTCCCTGGTGTCGTTCTCTCTTTTCTCATTTGCTGTGATTGCCCGCGCCGCTGAAGAAGGTGCTGCCCCTGCGGGATCCACCACCGTCGACATCTTCAAATGGATTCACTTCGGTATAATCGCAATCGCCGCCTATTGGCTATTCGCGAAGGTTCTACCTCCTCATATTCGTCGCAACGCCGACAAGATCAGCGCCGCGATTACCAAAGCGGCGGCCGCCAAAGCCGAGGCCGACCGTCAGTTGAAAGAGGCTGCTACCAAACTGACTCGTCTGGAACAGGAAATCGCCGAGTTTCGCGCTCAGGCTCAAAAAGACGCGGCTGCGGAGTTGGAACGCTTGCGCGGAATGATGAAACTCGATATCGAGAAAGTGGGCGTTGCTGCCAAATCGGAAATTGAAGCAGCCGAACGCGCCGCTCGTGTGGAACTCAAAGCGCTGGCCGCTAAACTCGCTGTCGATGGCGCGGAATCCCTGGTCGCCCAGCAGATGACCCCCGCCGTGCAGGAATCGATGATCAGCAATTTCGTACAAACGTTGCAGGGGAGGCCGAATTGAAATCGGCTAGCCTGCAATATGCAACCGCCTTGGCGGATATCGTCCTGGAGCAGGGCGCTGCCGAACCCGCTCGCCAACAGTTGCAGGATTTTTACGCCGCGTACAACGAATCTGCGGAGCTTCGGAATTTCCTGACCAGTCCCGCAATTTCGCGAGATGCCAAACACGGTGTAATCGAGAAGCTCGTTGCGCGGCTCGGTGCCAGCAAAATCATCCGGAATTTTTTGTTTGTGATGGCGGATAATCAGCGCGTTCACTTCCTGCCGAAAATTGTGGACACTTTCGAACAGGTGCTTCGGCAGCGTCAGGGCGTCGCGGAAGCCGAAGTAACTACAGCCGCGGAGTTGAATGAGGCGCAAAGAACGGCGTTGGTTCGCACGCTCGAGCGTCTTTCCGGTAAAAAGATTCAGGCCAAGTATTCCCTGCAGCCGGCATTGCTCGGCGGTGCGGTGGTTCGCATCGGTGACACGATCTACGACGGCTCGGTGCAAAACCGGCTAAATCAATTGCGTGTGCAATTGGCTGCAGAGTAGGCATTCGGGAGCGGAGCGGGTATGGCACAAATCAAGGCAGACGAAATCAGCAAGATTCTGCGCGAGCAAATCGCAAACTACGAGCAGACGGTCTCCGTCGACGAGGTCGGTTCCGTCATCAGCGTCGGCGACGGCATCGCCCGCGTTCACGGGATCGAAAAAGCCATGTACGGCGAAATGTTGGCTTTTCCCCACGACATTTTCGGTATCGCGCTGAACCTTGAGGAAGAGGAAGTCGGCGTCGTGCTCCTCGGCGAATCGTCGGAACTGAAAGAAGGCGACACCGTTCGCCGCACTAACACGATTATGTCCGTGCCGGTCGGCGAGGAGTTGGTTGGCCGCGTCGTGAACCCTCTCGGTGAGCCCGAAGACGACAAAGGACCCATCCAGGCGAAGCAGCGCATTCCGCTCGAACGTCTTGCTCCCGGTGTTCTCGATCGTCAGCCCGTCCGCGAGCCTTTGCAGACCGGTATCAAAGCCATCGACTCCATGATTCCCATCGGCCGCGGTCAGCGCGAGTTAATCATTGGCGACCGCCAAACCGGTAAGACCGCCGTCATTCTGGACACCATCATCAACCAGAAGGGCAGCGACATGATTTGCATCTACTGCGCCATCGGGCAGAAACGCTCGACCATCGCGCAGGTCATCAAGACGCTAACCGATGCCGGTGCGATGGACTACACCATCGTCGTGGCATCTTCCGCCGCGGAACCCGCTTCGTTGCAGTACATCGCTCCCTACGCCGCGTGCGCCATGGGCGAATATTTCCGCGATTCCAAGCGCCACGCCGTCGTCTTCTACGACGATCTTTCCAAGCACGCCCAAGCCTACCGCGAAATCTCGCTGCTCTTGCGCCGTCCGCCGGGACGCGAAGCCTTTCCTGGCGACGTGTTTTATCTTCACTCTCGCTTATTGGAACGCGCCGCAAAGTTGAACGACAAACTCGGTGCCGGTTCGTTGACTGCCCTTCCGGTCATCGAGACCCAGGCGGGCGACGTTTCTGCGTACATTCCGACGAACGTCATCTCCATTACGGACGGCCAGATTTATCTGGAAGCGGATCTTTTCAACGCCGGTATTCGCCCCGCCATCAACGTCGGTATCTCCGTTAGCCGTGTCGGCGGTAACGCGCAAATCAAAGCGATGCGGCAAGTTGCCGGAACGCTGCGGTTGGATATGGCGCAGTATCGCGAACTGGCTGCCTTCGCCCAGTTCGGCTCGGACCAGTTGGATAAGGTCACCCAAGCGCAGTTGGCCCGTGGCCAGCGTTTGACCGAAGTCCTAAAACAAGATCAGTACGTGCCACTCTCCGTCGAAAAACAGGTCCTCGCTCTGTATGTGGCCACCAGCGGGGCTTTGGATTCCATCCCGGTCAACGAAGTACGCCGCTTCGAAAAGGAATTTCTCCAATTCGCGGAAACGAACTATGCCGGCGTCCTCAAAGAGATCGCCACCAAGAAAGCGCTCGATGACGGCATCAAGGCAAATATCAAAACCGCGCTGGACGCCTTCAAAGATCGCTTCTCCGCCACCATTGGCGTAGGAGCAAATTAGTATCGCCGCCTAACGGGAATTCATGCCTACCTTACTCGATTTTCGGCGCCGCATCCGGTCGGTCAAGAACACGCAGCAGATCACGCGTGCCATGAAATTCGTTTCTGCCGCACGTTTGCGCCGAGCGCAGGAAGCCGCGCTGGCTGCGCGGCCGTATGCCAGTGAACTAGTTCGTGTCCTTCGTTCGACCATGGAGCGCATCGAATCTCCCCAACATCCCCTTCTCGCTAAGCGGCCCGAAGAGCGCATCTTGGTTCTCGTTCTTGCAGGGGAACGGGGCCTTGCTGGCGCCTTTAATGCGAATATTTTGAAAGAGGCCGTCAAGTTCATTAAAAGCAAGCACGGCAAGAAGATCGTTGTCATTCCCGTGGGCAAGAAATCTCGCGACGCGCTGCGCAAGACCGGCCTGGAGTTCGCCGGTGAATATGTGAACGTCCTGGCCCGCGTCGATTTCGGAGTGGCTCGCGAAATCGCAAATCTGGTCACCTCGCTGTATGCGGAAGACAAAGTTGACGCGGTCTACGCCGTCTTCAGCGAATTTAAAAACGTCATTGCTCCCAATCTCGTCACCGAAAAATTGTTGCCTGTAGAAAAAATTGTCGCGGCCGGAGACGCGCAGGAGCAATCTCCCTCCGATCAGGTCGACTACATCTACGAACAACCGGCGGAACAGATTCTGAATCGTTTACTTCCCCGATACGTGGAGACGCAGGTTCTTCGCGCCCTCCTCGAATCTTCCGCCGCCGAGCATGCGGCCCGGATGACCGCCATGGAAGCTGCCACCAAGAACGCCGGCGACGTCATCGAGGCTTTGACCCTGCACATGAACAAAGTACGGCAAGCAGCGATCACCAAAGAAATCATTGAAATTGTCAGCGGCGCTTCGTCGACCGCGTAGGAGAAACAATGGCCGAGAAACAGGCAGCAGTAGGACACGTGGTGCAGGTCATCGGACCTGTGCTCGACATTCAGTTTGAGGCGGGCCATCTCCCGTCCATTTATAACGCCGTACGTATCACCAGCGAAGGCTTTAACTCGCCCGAACCGTTGGACGTGACTGCTGAAGTTCAGCAGCACCTCGGCGAAGGCCGTGTTCGCGCCGTGGCCATGGAGCCAACCGAAGGAATGGTTCGCGGCATGAAAGCGATTGATACCGGTGACCCCATCGAAGTCCCCGTCGGTCGGGAGACCCTCGGCCGTGTGCTGAATGTTCTCGGCAAGCCGGTCGATGGACTCGGACCAGTCAACTCCAAGACCCACTATCCCATTCACCGGCCATCTCCAGCTCTCGACGATCAGTCCACCACTTTGGAAATGTTCGAGACCGGGATCAAAGTCGTCGACCTGATCCAACCCTTCCTGAAGGGTGGAAAAATCGGTCTATTCGGCGGCGCTGGCGTTGGCAAAACCGTTTTGATTCAAGAGTTGATCCACAACGTCGCCATGAAACACGGCGGTGTATCTGTGTTCGCGGGCGTTGGCGAACGGACGCGCGAGGGTAACGAC
Source organism: Candidatus Acidiferrales bacterium (assembly GCA_963759275.1). GTDB lineage: Bacteria > Acidobacteriota > Terriglobia > Acidiferrales > UBA7541 > Acidiferrum. The sequence continues at coordinate 76,992 of CAVWYZ010000017.1, forward strand.
CTCTATCAGGAATTCCAAGAGTCTGAAGTAATCGTTCCCGGAAATCCCGATAAGTCTCGTGCCGCTCTGATTTACGGCCAAATGACGGAACCGCCCGGCGCTCGTCTGCGCGTGGGCTTGACTGGTCTGACCGTCGCGGAATATTTCCGTGACGAAGAACATCTCGACGTCCTCCTCTTCATCGACAATATTTTCCGTTTCGTGCAAGCGGGCTCCGAAGTTTCCGCGCTCCTCGGCCGCATGCCTTCCGCCGTGGGATACCAACCGAACTTGAACACCGAAATCGGCGAGCTTCAGGAGCGCATCACTTCCACTAAAACCGGATCCATCACCTCCGTTCAGGCGATTTACGTGCCCGCCGACGACTACACCGACCCCGCTCCTGCGGCCACGTTCACGCATCTTGACGCGACAACCAACCTGAGCCGCCAGATCGTAGAGCGCGGCATTTATCCCGCGGTCGATCCTCTGGCCAGCAGTTCGCGCATTTTGGATCCTCGCGTCGTTGGCCAGGAACACTATGCGGTCGCGCGCGGCGTCAAATCCATCCTGCAGCGCTACAAGGACCTTCAGGACATCATTGCTATTCTCGGTATCGAAGAGCTTTCCGACGAAGACAAGCGCACCGTGGCCCGCGCACGCCGCATCGAACGGTTCCTCTCACAACCTATGTTCGTTGCCGCGCAATTCACCGGGCTGGAAGGCAAGTACGTAAAAATCGAAGACACCGTCCGCAGCTTTAAGGAAATCGTCGAAGGCAAGTACGACGAAATTCCCGAGCAGGCTTTCTACATGGTTGGCACCATTGAGGAAGTTCTGGAGAAGGCCGAGAAGATGAAGGCGGGCGTCTGAGGCAAAATGCTTCCTGAAGCCATCGAATTGATCGTGGTCACGCCAGAGCGGCAATTGCTCCACGAAACCGTCGTGGAAGTCATTATTCCCGGCCTCGACGGCGAGTTGGGCATTTTGCCCGGGCACGCCCCGTTGATCACGGAACTTGGCATCGGCGAATTGAGATATAGGACGGCTACTTCCAGCCAGCCCGTTTTGCTGGCGATACTCCGCGGGTTTGCAGAAGTCTTGCCGGACCGCGTCACGCTCCTGGCAGAAACCGCCGAGCGCGCCGGTGAAATCGATCTTGCTCGTGCGGAAGCGGCAAAGGCGCGCGCCGAACAACGTCTGGCTTCTAACGACACCAATATCGATTGGGATCGTGCGACCATTGCCTTGCAACGCGCTGTGATTCGTATTCAAATCGCCCGCAAGTACCGCGGCGTTCCGGTTGAAACCCGCTAGGTCCAGCTCGTCGATATGGAACCGATCACGATGTATTCCACAACTTGGTGCCCGGATTGCCGCCGCGCCAAATCCTTTCTGAAGGATCGCGGAGTCGAATTTCTCGAAATAAATATCGAGCATGATCCGGGTGCGGAAGCCGAAGTTCTTCGCGCCAATCATGGTAAGCGTAGAGTCCCAACGCTCAAAGTAGGAGAGCGCTACATTGCGTGCAGTCCGTTTAACCCTCGGCAACTCGCCGACGAATTAAATATTCCATTGAACAAATAGGCAGGAACGAACAGCTAAACGGGGAGCCCTCGCGTGAACACTTGCGTCACTTCCAGAGCTTCATTCAGGAGAATGATATCCGCATCCGCGTTTGCATGCAGCACACCTTTTTTGTGCTCGATGCCCAGGAGTTTCGCGGGATTAAACGTTAACATCTGCAATCCATCGCCCAGCGAATAACCCAGTTTCACGATGTTTCGCAGCGCGCGGTCGAGCGTCAGCGTGCTTCCCGCCAACTTACCTTCCAGGTTGCGGCACACTCCCCCGCTGACCGTCACTTCAAATCCGCCCAAAATATATTTCCCGTCGGGCATTCCCGTCGCGGAAATTCCATCACTGATCAGAATCACTCCACCGGCGCCCTTGGCCTGAAGCAACAACCGCATCGCCGTTTCTTCCACATGCACGCCATCGGCGATCAGTTCCGCGGAAATCTCCGGTGACGTCAGTACCGCGCCGATCACTCCCGGATCGCGGTGCGAGAAAGGCCGCATAGCGTTGTACATGTGAATGGCATGATGTGCGCCATGCGCCAGGGCCACCCGCGTTTGCTCGTACGTCGCGTCGGTGTGCCCGATACCGACTACCATCCCTGCCTTGAGCGCCGCGTCGATGCACGGCATCGCACCCATCAATTCCGGCGCTATCGTCAATAGCAGCGCATTTCCCTGTGCCGCCGCCACAAACTTCTCCAGCATTTCCGCGGAAGGTAGCCGAATCCATTCCGGAGGATGCACCCCGCGGCGCACCGGACTGATGAATGGTCCTTCGAAATGTATCCCCAGCACTTCGGCGCCCGCGCGAGACTTGCCGTGCTGCTGCACAATATATTTCGCGATTTCCTCGCTGCTTTTGCAAATGGCGTTCGGATCGGCGGTAACCGTCGTGGCCACGAATGCAGTCGTGCCGTGCGAGCCGATCAGCGAAGAGATCGCGTTCAGCGCTTCTTCGGTCCCTTGCATCACGTCATGCCCACCAGCGCCGTGTATATGCACGTCGATAAAGCCAGGCGCGGCGACCTTGTCTGTCGCAATAATTTCCTCAGCTCCTCCTGGCAATGTGAGGGAACTGCGCGGCCCCACGGACTCGATCACGCCATCGCGGATAAGGATTCCGGCATCCCGTAGCTCGGTGGTAGGAGTAAACGCGCGGCCGACGTGCAGGAGTTTCGTGCCCATGGTGAAACATCATCGTAGCTGAATCCAAGCCACCGTACAAATAAAAATGGGCGGGATTCGCGCCCCGCCCATCTCACTAAAACGAATTAATACTGTCTTATTTCGCCATCTCGATGCTCGCCACCTTCAGACTGTCACCTTCCACCGAGCCTTTTACGGTCACATGATGGCCAGCATGCGGAGCGGCTTGGTCCTGATTCGCTATCGCGTACACTTTGTGATCCGAATCGTCCACGAACACATATTTTCCGTCGTGCTCCTTCACGCACTTCACGGCACATTCTTCGTGCCCCGCCTTCGCGCCTTTTGCTCCGCAATGGCTGTCAGAGATATAGCCCGTCATCGTGCTATCGGCTCCGAAAGCGAACATCGCCGTCGAGAGTAGAAACGCCGCACTTGCTACCGATCTCATTTTCATTTTGTTCCCCCCTACCGATTCTGCAGTCTTTACCCCGGCCAAGGTCCCACTTGAGAGTGTCACAACCGACATGCCCAGTCCACAGAACTAAACCGGAGAACCCGGCCCTATCAGTCGCACGCAAAAAGCGAAAGGGAGGAACCTTGCGGTCCTCCCTTCACTTGTGCTCTCTCAAGCTCTTCTGGGCAAACGCCGCCGATCTTACTGCGCAGGCGTATTGCTTGCTGCCGTCGCTGCCCCTCCGGACTTCGGCGTCGACAGATAGCCCGTCACTTGGTTCTTGTTCACGTCGAACACCACCAGTTCGTAAGGTGCATAACGCGCGGTGCCCTTCACGTAGAACTGAACGGGTTCGCCCGCGGTCTTGTCCTTCTTTTCGATGGACTTGTCGTCGGCCAGCACGGTCACCGTGTATTTCGACCGCTTCTGGTCCGACTTGTTCAGCGAAATCTGGACCGGTCCCACACGCTGCGGAGTCTTGGACTTTTGCAACGTGAACTCATAGTAGTTGCGATCGCCCTTACGCCTCAGCTCTTCCAAATCATCGTGGTTCCTGGCGATCAAGCCACTCATCACGCCCATGTCCCCAGTGGCGCGTTCCAGCTTCGTCTTGGTGTCTTCCAGATCGTTCTTTACGCCCGTAACGTCTCCACCCAGTTTAGTAACATCGTCCGTGCTGGCTTTCGTCGCCAGTTGCGTGTTGACGTTCGTTTCCAGGCCCGACAGCTTCTTGTTGTATGCAGCCACCGAAGCCTTCGTTTGTTGCCGTGCCTTCTGCAGATCCTCCTGGGTTACGTTCAACTTGTCAGTCACGACCTTCAGGTCGCTCTGCAGTTGCTGGTTTTGATCGTCTTCCTTCGCCAACCGCTGAGACAGCTGATCATTCTGCTGCTTCAACGAGGCTTGAGTTGACTGCTCCAGAGCCTTCGAAGAATTCCACGCCGATACCCCGAATCCCAAGCCCACTAACGAAACCGCTCCAAGCGCAGCAATGGCAAGCCCGACCCAACGGGGCGTAGCGGCTGTGCTTTCGATTTGGGTTTCCTGATAGTCACTCATGGACATCATCTCTCCTTTGGGCGATTGCGCCCTGTGCTGTGGAAAATGGCACCTTTGGGACCAAAGTCGGCATACTGGGCAATGTCGCGACAATCGAAAGAAGCGAAAGGGGTTGGAGGGGGCAGCGAGCCGCCACCGCGCCGATTCCTAAAGTACTAGTACCCGTAAAGATTACTTTCTACAGCTTTTCAAAGTAAATTTTGCAGGATTCTCATGCGACTCACCGATTGCCCGATTCCTTACTCCACAAAACAAAACAGGCGCGCGAGCCATCTCTCCTCGCGCCTCTAACTCTCTAAAATTGTGTGTTTTAGCCTGAAGCTCAGGCTGCTTGTGAATTGCTTGCCACTTTAGTCGTACTGAAATAGCGGTCCAGCGTACTTGTCGCCGCTTCTAACACCAGTCTACAGTCAGCGCAGGACGTCAGATGATTTTCGATCTCCATTTGCACCGGTGCCGAGAGTTTCCCCTCTAAGTACATACAAATCAAATGAATAGTGTCTCGGCAGCTCATTCCCATCTCCCCCAAGTCCCCGTCAATAGCGGACCGCGTTCATCGTTATGTAATGCACTTAGTACGCCAAAGGTAGGGTGGTTCCCCGGCCCAACTAAGGTTCTGAAGAAACACGACTTACTGTCACCCCGTTGTTTACGCTCTTTGCGTGTTCGGGACTAGGACTAGAAAACTTTACCGCGACACACTCTTTCGCTTCCGTTTTCGATGTACAAATTCACAACCGCGCGTACTAGCGTCGCGGCGTCACCGTCATCTGTTTCAACGCTGCGATACGTTCCTCCAACGGAGGGTGCGTGCTGAACAAGGAACTGAGAGTTCCTGCTCCAAAAAACGGCTTCACGATGCACAGCGATGAAGTACTCGGGGAGATTGCCGAAGTCGGGATGCGTTTGTTGTACGCACCCAGTTTTTCCAGAGCGCTGATCAACCCTTGCGGGTGACCGACCATCCGCACCCCCGTTTCGTCCGCGGCGTATTCGCGAGTTCGCGAAAGGAATAGTTGCAGCAACAACGCGGCGAACGGCGCCAAGAAAATCATGAGCAGCGCGGTAAAGCCGCCGCCTTCGCGGTCGTCATCCCGGCTTCCGCCCATGCCACCGAACAGCATAGCCCACCGGCCCATCTGCGCCATGTATGTCACGGCTCCGGCAATTGTCGCCGCGATCGAACTTGTCAGAATGTCGTAATTCCGCACGTGAGACAGTTCGTGCGCGATCACCCCTTCCAGTTCGTCGTCATTCATAATTTGCAATAAGCCCTGCGTTACCGCCACCGACGCATGATTCGGACTGCGGCCCGTCGCAAACGCATTCGGCGCAGCATCCGGCACCACGTAAAGTTTCGGTACCGGGATATTTGCTTTGGCTGCCAGACCCTCCATCACTTGATACAGACGCGGAAGCTGTTCACGGGTCACCGGCTGCGCACCGCTCGTCTTCAAAGCGATTTTGTCGGAAAAGAAATACGAAACGAAATTCATCACCACCGCGATAACCAGCGCGATCTGCATGCCTCCACGCCCGCCGATGGCCCCACCAGCCACCACCAGCACAACACTCAGAAGAACCAATATCGCGCCTGTTCGCAGAATTTTCATGATTCGCAACCTTCCCGCAGCAAAATCAGTCTAGAAGTCGGGTCAGAGAGCGTCAAGCCGCCTCGCTCTCTGACTCCACGAACGCACTCACCGTTTCGCTGCCGCCGCCGGCTTCTTTTCTGGCACGCGCTCAAAGCGCATCGCATCTTTCTTTCCATCGCGATCCACCCGGATGTGATCGCCGGGCAACACCGCGCCTTCCAGGATCTGCATCGCCAGTGGATCCTGAATCAATCGCTGGATGGTGCGCCGCAGTGGCCGCGCTCCGTACGACGGGTCATACCCTTCTCGGAGCAACAGTTCGTTTGCAGCTGGCGTAAGCTCCAGAGTGATCTGGCGTTCCGCCAGCAACTTCTCCACGTTCTTTAGCAGCAGTCCGACGATCCGTTCCAACTGTTCCTTGCCCAGTGGATTGAAGATCACGATCTCGTCGATGCGGTTAATGAACTCTGGCCGGAACGCTTGGCGCAAAGCCTCCATGGCTTCCTTTCGCGCGCGCTCTGGATCTTTGGCTGCAAGTTCGTAGATGGCAGTCGAACCCACGTTGCTGGTCATCACCAGAACCGTGTTCCGGAAATCGACCGTGCGCCCCTTCCCATCCGTCAGCCGGCCATCCTCCAGGATTTGCAGCAGCACGTTGAACACATCCGGATGCGCCTTTTCGATTTCGTCGAACAGCACCACCGAGTACGGATGGCGCCGCACCTGTTCCGTCAGTTGCCCGCCTTCTTCGTATCCGACGTACCCCGGGGGCGCGCCGATCAGTCGGGAAACGGTGTGCTTCTCCATGTACTCAGACATGTCGATGCGGATCATCAGCTTCTCGTCGTCGAATAGAAATTCCGCCAACGCGCGGGCCAACTCCGTTTTTCCCACGCCTGTCGGTCCCAGAAAAATGAAAGACCCGATCGGACGCTTCGTATCGGAAAGGCCGGCACGGCTGCGCCGAACGGCATTCGACACCCGCGCTAGTGCATCTTCCTGGCCGACCACGCGCTGCCGCAGTCGCTCCTCCATGTGCACCAGTTTTTGCGCTTCGCCTTCCAGCAAACGCCCTACGGGAATTCCTGTCCACTTGCTGATCAGTCGCGCGATGTCTTCCTCATCCACTTCTTCCTTCAGCATCCGCGCGCCCTTCTGCATGGACGCAAATCGCTCTTGGGCCTGCTGCGCTTCACGTTCCGCTTGTGCGATTTTGCCGTACCGGATTTCCGCCACCTTCGCCAAATCTCCGGCGCGCTCGTAACGATCTGCTTCCGCTTTCAGCTGCTCGATCTGTTCCTTCAGCTTGCGAATCTTCGAAATCGCATCTTTCTCCGCCTGCCAACGAGCCTTCCGGCCGCTGGAGTCTTCCCGCAACTTCGCCAATTCTTTATCAATCTGGCCGCGGCGCTCGATCGAATGCGCGTCGGTCTCTTTCAGCAACGCCTGCCGCTCGATTTCCAGTTGCAAAATGCGCCGCTCGATTTCATCAATCTCCGTGGGCAGGGAATCGATTTGCATGCGCAAACTGGCCGCCGCCTCATCAATCAGGTCGATCGCCTTGTCCGGCAAGAACCGGTCCGAGATATAACGGTGCGACAAAGTGGCCGCCGCCAGAATGGCCGCGTCCTTAATCCGCACGCCGTGGTGCACTTCATAGCGGTCCTTCAGCCCGCGAAGAATCGCGATCGTATCTTCGACGGTCGGCTCGTTCACCAACACCGGTTGGAATCGCCGCTCCAGTGCAGGGTCTTTCTCGATGTACTTTTTGTATTCATTCAACGTGGTCGCGCCAATCGCCCGCAATTCACCGCGCGCCAGAGCGGGCTTCAACATATTCGAAGCGTCCATCGACCCTTCCGCCGCTCCTGCTCCCACCAGCGTATGCAGCTCGTCGATGAACAGAATGATCTGTCCTTCCGCTTCGGATATCTCCTTCAACACGGCCTTCAGCCGGTCTTCGAATTCGCCGCGAAATTTCGCGCCGGCCACCAAGGCTGCCAGATCCAACGCCACCAACTTTTTTGTCTTCAGAACATCCGGCACATCACCGGATACAATGCGTTGCGCCAATCCTTCTACGATTGCGGTTTTGCCGACACCTGGTTCGCCAATCAATACCGGATTGTTCTTCGTGCGCCGTGCCAGGATTTGCATCACGCGCCGAATCTCTTCGTCTCGCCCGATCACCGGGTCCAGTTTCGACCGCCGCGCCAAATCCGTCAGATCCCGTGCATATTTCTCCAGTGCCGCATATGTCGTCTCGGGATTTTGCGATGTCACCCGTTGACTGCCGCGAACACCCGCCAGCGCTTGCAAGATCGCTTCATGCGATGCGCCATGTTTCTTCAGTAGTTTTCCCGCAGGATCACTGTCCGCGGCGGCGATCGCCAGGAACAGGTGCTCGGTCGAAACGTATTCATCTTTAAATTTCGTCGCTTCGTCAAACGACTTTTCCAGCACATCGTTCAACGCACGACCCAAATGCTGCTGTGCAAAGCCTTGCACTTTCGGCAATCGCCCAATCTCCCGTTCTACATCCTGGGTCAACGCTTCCGCGCGAATTCCCAGCCTGGCTAGCAGTGGCGGCACGACGCCGTCTTGCTGCTGCACCAACGCCTCCAACAGATGAATGGGTTCCACCGCTTGATTTTCGTGACGCGCGGCAACCTCTTGCGCTTCTTGGAGCGCCTCCTGCGCCTTCACTGTCATTTTGTCGAATCGCAACATAAATCCCTCTCGTGTCTGAATCCCTACAGAAAAGGGGCTGGCCCGCGGCCAGCCCCCATATGCTACCCCACGGCGGCAACTGCCGCCGGGACCTTTCGCGTGTTACTTGGCCGCTGCCGCCGCCACTACTGGCGTGTCCACATGAACCTTGATCTGCTTCGGCTTGGCTTCCTCGCGCTTCGGGATGCTCAGCGTCAGCACGCCATTCCTGTAATCCGCTTGGATCGCTTCCGTGTTCACCGTGCTCGCCAACGAGAAACTCCGGCTGAACGAGCCATACGAACGCTCCACGCGCAGGTAGTTGTTCTCGTTCACCTTCTTCTCGAATTTGCGTTCACCGCGAATCGTCAGGATGTTGTTCTCGACTCGAATGTCGAGTTCCTCCGGTTTGATGTCCGGAAGGTCCGCTTTGACCACCAGGTTCTGCTCGGTCTCGTAAATGTCGACCGCGGGAGCCCAAGGCGTCAAGCTGGCCTCGTCCGAGGACCGATCAAACGTTTCATTGAACAGCCGGTTGATCTGGTCCTGCAGAGAAACACCGCGAAAAGGTTGAAATTGAGTGAGAGTAGCTCTCATGGGATATCCTCCATAAGTGATATCGATGCAATAATAAAATCTTAGCGTATCATTGTCAAGTATTTTTCTTGCTTCCTCCAACTTTCCGCTAAGACTAATAATAGCAGCATTTTACTGATGATGGTCCATCCATAGAACTTCATCGACACTCGGGCTGATCCACCACCATTTTCACCTAACTCTTGCTTTTGTTATAGGATGGAAAAGACATGCGCGTCGACGAATTCTCCTACGATCTTCCCAAGGATCTGATCGCTCAGGAACCATTAGCCCAAAGAGACGCGTCCCGGCTGCTTCTCCTCGATCGCGCCAAGGGTGGCTGGCAAGACCGTCAATTCATCGACTTCCCAGACCTGCTTCAAGGGAATGAGTTGCTCGTCTTCAACAACACCCGAGTTCTCCCTGCGCGCCTGTTTGGCCATCGCGGTGGGGTTCATTCGCAACCGCCTTCCCGCAAAACGGCACGCCAGCACTTGACCGGAAACGTCGAGGTCTTTCTTACGCGCCGGCTTGACGGTGATTTATGGGAAGCCTTGGTTCGCCCAGGGCGAAAGATGCACGTCGGAGAACACGTGGTATTTGGCGGAGGCGAACTGGAAGGCGAAATCCTGTCGCGAGGGGAACTCGGTCTCCGCGCGATCCGCTTTCGCAGCACAAATAATCTCTCCGTCGATGTGAATGTCGAGAAACTCGGCCATGTGCCGCTGCCGCCCTACATCGACCGCCCCGATAAGGAATTGGACAAGCAGCGCTATCAGACGGTCTTTGCGCAAAAACCGGGTGCCGTCGCCGCTCCCACTGCGGGACTCCATTTCACGGAGCAAACTCTCGAACGAATCCGCGCGCGCGGCTGCGAAACCTGCGAAGTCACATTAGAAGTCGGCTTGGGGACATTCCAGCCCGTCCACGCCGAAATTCTCGAAGAACACAAGATTCACTCGGAGTCCTACGAAATCACGGAAGCGGCGGCCGAGAAAATTCGCAAAGCGAAACAGGAGAAGCGCCCAGTCTTGGCCGTAGGCACTACGGTGGTCCGAGCGTTGGAAGACGCAGCGGTTCGCACCGATACAGGCAACCTCTTGCTCGCAGGGCGCGCCGAAGCGCAGATATTTATCTTTCCCGGCCATAACTTCCGCATCGTCGATATGCTTCTGACCAACTTTCATTTGCCAAAATCCACGCTGCTCGCGCTAGTCTCCGCGTTCGCCGGCAGGGAAAAGGTTCTGGCTGCATATCGTCACGCCGTTTCCGCACACTACCGTTTCTACAGTTACGGCGACTGCATGTTCATCCGCTGATTTTCATAAATTTGAGAAATTAGAAAGAAAACGGAAGGTAGATTTACCGGCTCGTTCGAAAAAAAGAGAGGGAAGCTCAAAACGCAAGCTCCCCTCTCCGGTCAGGTCACGAACTCCAAGTTACAAATTCGTATCGCGTCTTCTTACTGAGGCAGCACGAATACGCTTTTCTTGCCTTCAAAGCGCAGTTCGACAACTTTGCCTTCTCCGTTCGACACCACACTGTTGTATTGAGCCTTGGCGTCCCGGTCTTCCCAACGCCCTTCGGCTTCCGCAACGGTTTTCTTGCCGTTCAAAATGGTCAGGTGATTGCCATCGATCAAGAAACGGTAGTCACCGGCCTTGACCTCGGTTTGTCCTACTTTGACGTTATGCGTAATCGGTAGGTTGGCGGACATGGGTTTTGCGAACACCGGTACGGCTACAGCGAGTGCGCCCGCCAGCACCAGATTCGCAAGGAGCGATTGTTTTTTCATGTGAGTCATATTCCTTTCCACGTTCGAGTCAACCGGAAGCGTGTGCTTGGAAGGAAGAGTTGACACACAGGTAGGAGAGGAGTAGCCTCACGTGCGAGACACCTCTTCGTCCTGGTTCAAGAGCCGGTACAACTGAGTGTCATTGGCCCCGCGGCTGCCACCGCGGGGTTTTTCTTGCCGAAATCTCTGTCCGTCCCGCTACAGCCTGATTGCCGGCTGCACTGGTATAGACGAACGCCCCCGCTTATATGTTTCGCGGGTGAAGCTACTTTTTTTGTGTCATTTTTACATGGAGTAACGTTCGGTGCCATCTTATCAAATGTCCACTTTGCGCCGTGCATCCCTTTCCTTGTTCATCTATACTCTTTGCCACGGTCCGGAAGCGGGATGCGAACTCTAGTCCTAAGCGATCTCCACGCCAATTTGACGGCCCTTGATGCCTCCCTGAAAGCAGCGGAAGGGAAGTGGGACCGCGTTGTTTGTCTTGGCGATGTGGTAGGTTATGGCCCGGATCCCAACGAAGTAACTTCCCAGATTCGCGAGTTGGGTGCCGTGACCATCCGTGGCAACCACGATAAAGCCGTTGCCGAACTCATGGCTACCGATGACTTCAATCCTGTCGCCAAAATGGCTGTCGATTGGACCCGTGCGCAACTATCCAACGAAAACCTCGATTGGCTAGCAGGTCTCCCACAGGGACCGTTGGAAACCGACGGCCTTATCCTTGTACACGGTGCGGTTCAGGACGAGGATGAATATGTGTTCACACCTTCCCAAGCTCTGGAAGGATTACTGGACTCTACCGTGCAGGTAACTTTCTACGGACATACCCACCATCAAGGTGGGTTCGCCTATCTGGACTCGCAATTGGAAGTGCTGCAACTCCATCCGCGCAGCAACGAACTGCATTGCGCCCTGCAGATCGAAGCGGCGAAACGTTACCTGGTCAATCCAGGTTCCGTGGGCCAGCCCCGTGACGGCGACCCCCGCGCCAGTTTCGCCATTGCCGACCTCGATCACCATGCCATCGAATTCTGGCGCGTCGCCTATGATATTGGCCAGGTTCAAAGCCGCATGCGTTCCGCTCGGTTGCCGGAACCTCTTGCGCATCGCTTGACGCTCGGTCGTTAGCCACTTGGCCGCTGCAGCCGAAGTGAGATTCTCATGCAGGCATCACACGAAAGTCCTGAAACTCCGGAACGCAAATCCAAATTTTCTCCGATCACCCTGGGAATAACGCTTGTCGTTGCCATAGCGATTCTCCTCAGCCTGTGGTTCCTCTTCCAACCTTTCCAGAACCAAAAATCTTCTGCGGGATCCGAAACTGTCGTTCTAAACATGAATTCCGCGGAACAAGAGTCCGCGAAGAAAATCGAAGTCGCCAAAATTGAAATGAGCCGCGCGGAAAACTTTCTTCATCAAGAAGTGACCACCCTGGCCGCGGAACTTTACAACGGAGGCGCCCAACCCGTTTTAGGCATCACCCTTACTGCCGAATTTTTCGACGATATGAACCAGGTCGTGCTGCGTGAAACCCGCAAGGTTTTAGCCCCACCCGCCCTCGCCTTGGCCCCCGGTGAGCGCCGCTCTGTCGAGATTTCGTTCGAACACATTCCTAATTCTTGGAATAGGCAGGCTCCCGTCGTCCGCGTGTCCCGCCTGCAGCTTGCTCCCCTAAAACAGTAGTCCATTAATTATCTAGTTAGATTATGATTAGGGTATGCATTTCGCCGAGGAACTGCGGGCGAGCCTTCAGGACTTGCTGGCGTCTGGCTCCATCGAAATTCGCGAGAACGGTGGCCGGACCTGCCCCTTAGCTCCCCTGTCCTGGGAAGTTCGCGGGGCGGAAGATAAGCCGTTGCTTCATCTTTGGGCGGAGAACTGCAACGTTACCCGCCGTGTGCTTGCCATTGCCGATCAATCCAGCGAGCGGATCCTATTGGCCGTGGAACGCTTTGGTCGCGCCGCACCGGATCGTATGGAAATCGTCTGCCGGGATTTCGCCCGCAATCCAAAACAGATTTCGCGCGAGGATTTCTGCGAACAGTTGCGCCGCATCTTGGCGGAAAACTTTCCCGATGAAACCGTGGAAAAACTGTCGACCGCAGCGGATCTTGAACATTCTCTCTCCAGAATTTACGCGCGCGGCACCTCTCTCAAAGGCTCAATTCGTTCCGCGTTTCTCGCCGTTCCCGCCGGAGAAACTCAGGACGCCATCGAAAGCTGCCTGACTTTCGCTCTTTTGTGGCTGGAGCGCGCAAGGCTCGGGTCCCGGAAGGGCAGAGTGTCTTTTCTCCGCCTGATTCTGCCGCAAGGCAAAGCCGGCCTGCTAGCGCACCAACTGGCCTCACTCGATTCCCGCTTAGCAGTTCAGATCTACGAACTGAATCCCCTCAATGAAAACCTGGAACGCGTCGATCCGCGTAGCGATGGGAATGTCAGCAGTTGGCTCATTCCTCGCCGCGAGTCCGATTCGTTGCTAGATTGGGCAAAAGACGATCTCGAAAAAATTGTAGCCCTGGCCCCGGAAGCGATCTGCGCTCATGCGGTGCCCCGCGAGCGGGAAGTCGTTCTGCGTTTCCGTGGTTTGTCGTTCGCCCGCTGGGTCGACGGCCAAATCCATTTTGGCTGCGGCGCGGTCATCAGGCCTTTGTCTCCAAAAAATGAGCACGAATTGAAAAATCTTGTTCTCTCGCTCAAAAAATTTCGCTCTCCCTTGGCGACCAACCTCCGTCATCCCTTGTACCGCGCACAGGCCGAGCGCTGGATGCAATCCTTGGTGATCCAGGACATCGCCCGGATAGACATCAATCTGGATTCGGAGCACGTTTACGAGCAAATCATCGCCAACTCCGCCGGCCACCATGGAATCCTCGACTTACTGGCCGTCACCACCACCAAGCGCCTCGCTATCCTCGAATTGAAGGCCACGGAAAATCCAGAACTCCCTCTGCAAGCTGCCGACTACTGGAATCGCATCCGCCGACATCAGTTGCTTGGTGACCTCCAGAGATATGGATATTTTTCTCGTTTGCGACTGCAATCCGCGCCGCCTATCGTCTATCTTGTTGCTCCGGCTCTGCGTTTCCATCCCACCACCGACGCGCTATTGAAATATTTGTCGCCAGAATTGGAGATCGTTCGAGTCGGTTTAGCCGAAGGCTGGCGCCGTGGACTGCGCGTTGTCATGCGCCAGTAAGAAACGTTTGCGTCCCTCGACTTTCACGGCCAACGACAAACCCTTGCCTTCCCCGGAATACACGGTAGAATTTCTGAGTACCTCAGGCACCCGGTAGGTTCTCATGAGTTTTTCCGTTAGCGTTCGTTACACTGAAGATGTCTCACTCGTCGACGTTACCGGTCGCTTGACCTCCTTCGAATCCAAAGCCTTCCAGCAAATGATCCATGGATTGCTCAAACAGGGGCAGACCAATATTGTCCTCAATCTCACTGGCCTCGAGTATCTGGACAGCTCCGGAATCGGCGAACTCGTCCGAAACTACATGAGCGTCGTCAAAAAAGGCGGTGCTATGAAGGTTGTAGGTTTGGCTCCTAAGGTAGAAGAGATCCTTAGAGTGACTCAGCTTTACCAGGTCTTTCCCGAATTCCCCGACGAGGCTTCCGCAGTAGAGAGTTTTTCCGCCGTCAGAGATACACCGGCCTAGTTGCCGCCCTCGGCCCAGATTCCGCCTGAACTCTTTCAGATCAAGTTTGAGGTTCCTCCCGCCAGCGGCGCTGCCTCCGGTGTAAAATGCTACGCAGTCGGATTCGCTGGCTGATGCTCCCTTCTGGGTTTCCGAAGTTGCACCACGCACTTTCCGGAGGCCACATGCGTTTTTGTCTTGTCTCCTTACTTTGTGTTTCACTGGGTTTTGCGTCGACAATTGCTGCGGAGTCAGACATGCCTTCTCTTACCGACGACAACCAGACTTTGCCTTGGATGAATGGCGCCAGGGAAAAACTCACAGCCGAACTGATCGCCAAGTATGGTGCTGCACAACGTGCCCGTATCGATCGAGGTCTAAATCAGGTAGCAGAATTCTGGCGTGCCGGAGACGGTGATGCTACCGTCTTCGAAGATTTCGTCTTGACTAATTTTGCTGGCGAGCAGCTCACGCTCAACACCATGTTCGAGCGCTACCAGTCGCTCCTGGAACAACTGAACGGCCACATGCACGAAATTAATCGCGAATTCCGCCAACAAGCCGATCTCGATAACGGCCCGGTCCTTCCCTTCGATGAATTGTTTGCCGGATACGACCCCTCTGCGCACGTCGTCGACGATTTCTTCAACAACAAACTGGCCTTCGTTGTCCTACTCAATTTCCCGCTCACCACCCTCCAGGAACGACTCTCCGAGGGCCCCGGTTGGACCCGCCAGCAATGGGCCGAGGTGCGCCTTGCGCAGATTTTTTCCAAACGCGTTCCCGCCGCGGTGAACTTGGAGATCGCGCGCGCGGGCGCTGAAGCCGATTCCTACATCTCCCAGTACAACATTTGGATGTTCCATCTACTCGATCGGCAGCGAACGCGACTCTTCCCGGCAAAGTTACGTTTGCTCAGTCACTGGAACCTTCGCGACGAAATCAAAGCCGACTATGCTGATTCGCAACACGGATTGGCCAAGCAGCGCGCCATCCAACAAGTGATGGAGCGTATCGTCACGCAGACGATCCCTGAAATCGTCGTGAACAATCCCAACGTCGATTGGAATCCCTGGACGAATGCGGTACAGCCTGCCGCCGAGCATGACAGCGATCTCGCGTCACCATCGAAGAAACAAATTACCAATTCCCCGGAACCCTCCACCCGTTACGCCATGCTCCTTGCAACTTACCAAGCCTCTCGCAAAATGGATCCGTATTCTCCTACCGCTCCCTCTTTAATCGCCCGACGGTTCGACAAAGACCGCGAAATTCCAGAACACCGCGTGCGTGAAATGTTGGAGCAGGTTCTGACTTCGCCCCTCGTTCCCAAAATCGCGAACCTGATTCAGTCACGTCTGGGCCGGCCCCTTGAGCCCTTCGACATTTGGTACGACGGTTTTCGCGCACGAGGCGCTTACACCGAAGCGCAACTGGACGCCATTGTATCGAACCGATATCCCACCGCGACTGCCTACCAGAAAGACATTCCGAACATTCTGATGAAATTCGGATTCACTCCCGAAAAGGCCCAGTATCTCGCGAACAACATCATCGTCGATCCAGCCCGCGGATCAGGCCACGCCATGGGTGCGGAAATGCGCAGCGAAAAAGCGCATCTACGCACACGGGTGGAAAGCACCGGCATGAATTACAAGGGCTTCAACATCGCCATTCATGAGATGGGACACAACGTTGAGCAAACTTTCTCGCTGGACGAAGTCGACTACACTTTGCTGGAAGGGGTACCCAACACCGCGTTTACCGAAGCGCTCGCGATGGTGTTACAAGGCCATGACCTGGAGGTTCTTGGCCTCGCCACGCCTGATCCACAAACCGAAAGGCTCAAAACCCTTAACGACTTCTGGAATACCTACGAAATCAGCGGCGTCGCGATGGTGGACATGGACGTGTGGCACTGGATGTATGAGCATCCAAGCGCCACTTCGGAACAATTGCGCGACGCCACCATTCAAATCGCAAAAACCGTCTGGAACAAATACTATGCGCCGGTATTCGACAAAAAAGACGTCGTACTTCTCGCGGTATATTCCCACATGATTGATTCGTTTATGTACCTACCGGATTATCCGATCGGCCATCTCATCGCCTTTCAGATCGAAGAGCAAATGCAAAAGTCCGGCGCCATTGGCCCGGAATTCGAACGCATGGCCACAATGGGCCGTGTCACCCCGGACATGTGGATGATTCACGCTACAGGAAAACCGGTAGGCGCGGAAGCTTTACTGACCGCCGCGGCGGAAGCTCTCGCAAAACTGCAAACGCAAAAGTAGAAATAAGAAATGGGAATAAATCCTGGATAGAAATCGGCTTTAAAAGGAGAGAAGCAGCTAGGGTGTGGACCCTAGCTGCCTCCCGGGGTGTGTCCTCGAAGTGGTTGTTATAAAGTTAGATGCACCACAACGAAAAAGGTTTCCTAAAAATGTTGTGTTTGGAATTTAGCGAAATTCCCGCCTAAACTTCAATAAAACAAGTATTTACGCCAGCGCTCATCGCGATGGCCAATCAATCGCATCAATTGCCGCGAGGTGTGCAGCGTAAACGGCCGCGGACGGCGCGCCAGTTTTAGCCCCGCTTCTTCCGGTGTGCGATCTCCCTTGTTGTTATTACACCGATAACAGCACGCCACTAAATTCTCCCACGAGGACCGGCCGCCTCGCGAGCGCGGAATTACATGGTCCAGCGTCAACTCTGAACTCGGAAATATCTTTCCGCAGAACTGGCACGTATTCCGATCGCGCAACAAAATATTTTTTCGGGAGAGCGCGCGGCTCTGCTGCGGTATGTGCCGATAAGCCAAAAGCCGGATTACGGAGGGAACCTTGTGCGAATGCGCTGAGGAATGTACTTCCGCACTGTGCAACTCTTCCGCTTGCGCTACGCCCTTCAGCAGCAGCACCATTGCGCGCCGCACCGCCGTTACATTAATTGGTTCGTAGGTCGCGTTCAGTACTAAAACAGGTTCCTGCATGAGGGAAGCGCGCGGAATCACCAGCGGAGTTACTTGACGACCGATGTTCCCCGAAGCGTTGGACGCAAGCGTTCCGACCGCTTCGGGGGAATGTCGCCCCCGGTGGTCTATCGCCTCTGGTCGTCTTGCGCTCATCGCCCGTCCCTTCTTGCTACGGGTGTTCGGCGAAGGAGCTTAGCGGACGGCCGGCCCGGGCAATCGTCAAACCCAAGACCGATTTAGCGCCAGCTTCGCGTAACGCGCGTGAACACGCGTCTAACGTCGCTCCCGTCGTCATTACATCATCTAGCAGCAAGATTCGTAAATTGTCAACTCGGCCGCCTTTCCGCATGGCAAAAGCGCCACGTACCGCCTCCCACCGTTCTTCGCTCCGCAGCAGATGCTTCTCCGGCCGCGGGCGCGATCGCATCAGCAGCACGGCCTGGTACGGCAGATTCAGGAGCTTCGAAAGCGGCTGGCCAAACAAGTCGACTTGGTTAAATCCTCGCTCGCGGCTGCGCTGGCGGTGCAATGGCACGGGCACAAGCACATCGGCAGACAGGCGTTCCGCTTCTTTTCGAACCAGCTCCGCCAGCCGCTCTGCGAACCATTTTCCCAACGGCACAATCTGTTCGTGCTTTAGGAGCAATATCGCACGCGCCAGGAGTCCCTCATAAAATCCAAAGCTGCGTGCCACTTGAAACCCGAACCGGTGCTCTTCACAATCCGCGCAGATCGACTGCTCCTTCGGAAACTCCGGATCAAACGTTCCCGGCAGACCGCAAATATTGCAACTGCCCGGCGGAATTTCCACGAACGACGAGAGGCAGTTGTCACACAGTGGAAGTCGTCGCGCATCCACCAGCAACTCTTCACATAGTCGGCAATTCGCGGGGAAGCACAGACTCGTGACCGCGCCGCCGACACTCTGAAGAAGCGGCACCAGCGCATTGCGTGTGGGAGAAATAGGCATAGAACCGCCCACGCAAAATCTACTTGCCTATTATACATCGGTTATCTGTTTTGTTGGTAAACGAATGCGGCAAGCCTACAACAAGCCCTGTTCCATCTTTTCCTGGCAGGAAATACAGTGTTTGGCCCAAGGTACCGCTTCCAGCCGTTTCTGCTGCATCTCTTCGTGGCACACGGCGCATTCACCGTACTCGTCGCTGCGGATGCGCTTTAACGCCTCATCGATCATATTCAGGATGTTCCGGTCGCTGCTGGTCTGCCCGAACAGGAACTCCTTGGTATACGAGTTGGCGGCCTTGTCCGCAAGATCCACCGTGGGATCATCGTCAGCCTGCCGGCCTTCTTCCTCCGTGCGCGTGATCGTTTTCACCAGTTCGTCCCGGCGCGTCAGCAATTTCTTTTTATAGTACTCCAAGCGCTTCTTTTCCATTTCCATCCTCCCCCAGATGGCTCCAGGGGCCACCTAAAAACTCCGTAGTGTAGGCTGAATCTCCAGAAGAGTCAAGGCAACCTGCACCATTTCGCGCCCGACACCCGATGGTCCAGGTGCATCTGATGAGAAAAATCCGATTCGCGTTGCTTTTCGCGCGACGCGCATCTTATCGGTCTTCAGGATCCCCGCAAATCTCCCTGAAGTTAAATCACTTGCCAGATTTTCGCTTCGACCAGACCACGAATAACTCCGAGGTCCTCGGGGGATATTGGTGCAACGCACCATCATCGATGTCTATGCGGTTGCGCGAACAACACGTATGGCAACGCGGGGCATGTCGTGTGACGCTCATCACAGGGTTTGCTTCCTCCCCGTGAGATATTCCACATAGTGTACGGATAGAGGATTTAGAACGCTCACCGCGAATCTATCCCAACAGAAAGGATTCTTTCATGTTCAAAAAGACCATGATCCTGCTGGGTACGTTAGTGGTGGCCACCAGCCTATGCTTGGCACAAGACAAGTCGGACCAGAAACCCGCGGTAAAGTCGACCACCATTAAGCAGACCAGCCCGATTTCTGGCAAAGAGATGTTCACCCAGTACTGCGCTCCTTGTCACGGCCTTGATGGTAAAGGAAACGGTCCAGCCGCCAGCGCCATGAAGTCACAGCCCACGGATTTAACCCAATTGGCTCGCAAGCACGACGGCAAGTTTCCCGCCAACAGTGTCGCTAGCGCCTTGAAGTTCGGCAGCGGTTCCGGAGCCGGAGCGCACGGATCCGCTCAAATGCCGGTGTGGGGCCCGTTGTTCCAATCACTGGATAAGTTTAACGACACGGTGGTGCAGCAACGCGTCAGCAACCTCGTCAATTACATCGAGACACTTCAAGCCAAGTAGCTTGGCATCATTCCTACGTGTTAGAACGGTCCTCGAGGTGGAGAGCTCCCGCTTTCCACCTCTTTCTTTACTATGTCCGCTCCATGGGACCCCGCCCATCTGCCGATTGACTACGCGAAATTAGTCCTCCTCACGAGAACAAATTCTGATTTCTAGCGTCTTAGCTTGTAACGATGCCGGAGCGTCGCGGTCGTGGCATTGAGCGATCGTCGCAGGTGTGCAATTCCGGCGCGGGTCGGTCTGCCCATTGGATTCGCAAAGGAGAACGCATGAAGACAAGGTTAACCGTTGGTCTACCTCTATTGTTGATCGCCGGACTTCTCTCGAACGCCGCCGGGCACTCTAGAACGGTCGCACAAACACAAAACCCCGCATCCCAAGACAAAACGCCGCCAAGTTACGATATGAAGGCGCAAGCCATCGTGGATCTTCAGGGATTACAGAAGAAGTACACGGAACTCGCCGAATCCATTCCGGCCGACAAATACACTTGGCGCCCGGAGCCGGGCGCCCGCTCGGTCAGCGAACTCTTCCTCCATGTGGCAAGCGCAAACTACGGCATTCCCACGATGATGACCGGGACCGCGCCTGCCCCCGACTTCCAGCGGGAAGGATTCGAGAAATCGACCACGGACAAAGCCAAGATTATCGAGCAGTTGAATAAATCGTTCGCCTATGCCTTGGCCACCGTTCAGAAAATGTCCAACGCAGATTTCGCAAAAGCAGAAAAGAAACTCGGACCCGATGCCAACGATGGCGACGTGATCTATCTTCTCGTCACCCATAATCACGAACATCTGGGACAGTCCATCGCCTATGCTCGCATGAACGGCATCACCCCGCCTTGGACCGTAGAGGCACAAAAGAAAAACGCCAAGCCCGCCGCGGACTAAAAGCGCTCTGCTCGAAATCTTGCCGGACGGACGAAGGGTCTGGCCGAAACGCCAGGCCCTTTTCGTTTTGACGAACGAGCTGATAAGCCAACATAATTGGCAGACCTGTTTCACTGGTGAGTGACATGAGCAGAAGGGCTCAATTTATTGCGATCGCCGTCCTGGTAGCGAGTTCTTCGGTAGCGCTCGTCTCCACTGGTCTGTTTTCAAAAGTCACAGAAAATCGCGATGTCCTGCGTGTCGTCGCTGATGCGCCTCTACCCGGTCCTGCCGTTCGTTTCGATTATCAAAGTCTCAGCGTTTCCGATGGTCGCCTCTTTATCGCGCATATGAATGCGGACCAATTGGTAGTTTTCGACACCAGGAAACGTGCAGTCGTCGCCAATATCGATGGATTCCATCGCATCCATGGCGTCCTCGCTGTCCCCGAACTGCACAGGATTTTTGCGTCCGTCACCGGAGATCATCAAGTCGCGGTTGTCGATGAGGCGACCCTCAAAACGCTGGCGAGGGTCGGCGACATTAAATATCCCGACGGTTTAGCCTACGCCCCAACCGTTCAGCGTATTTTCGTTTCCGACGAACATGGAAATGCCGACGTGGTGATCGACGCCACGAACAACACCTTAGTTACCAGCATCCCGCTCGGCGGCGGAGCCGGTAACACCGTCTACGATAGCGGCGCTGACCGGATATACGTGGCGGTGCACGGCAAAAACGAATTGGTCACCATCGACCCGCTACGCTCTCGAATCACCGCACGCACACCGCTCACCTGGCTCGATGATCCGCACGGAATCGCGCTGGATGTGGAGGACCAGTTGGCGTTCGTTGCCGGCGAAGCCAACGATAAGTTAGTCGTCGTGGATTTGAAGACTATGCAAGTTGGTCCCCCATTTTCGGTGGGGAAAAGTCCCGACGTGCTGGCTTTCGACAACGGCACAAAACGCCTCTACGTCGCTGCGGAGTCGGGACACGTAACGATTTTTCAGGAAGCCAATCGCACATTGGAGCTCGTCGGAGAGTTGCATCTACCCCACGCGCATACCGTGGCGGTCGATCCGAAAACCCACCTGGTTTATTTTCCCCTCGAAAATTTGGACGGAAAGCCCGTCTTGCGTATTATGGAATGGGCTCCCGATGATCGCTAGAAAAGCCAATAAAACTGCGATTTTCTTGCGTTTTTCACAGCTTCCACAGGGGTGTGGAAAGCTATTCAAAAATCTTTCCTACAGTGCTTGACATATTTCATCGTTATAGTAAGATTACAAATGGTTCGGGACTTCCCTAAAGTGTCGAACCGGGGATTCACAGTCGGGTCTGAAGTACTCCAAGGCACAGATCCTATAGTGAGGCGCCTTATTAGCACTGGCTAGAAACGTTGAGCATCGCGCAAAATCACTCATAGCGAGTGATTGTGCCCGGCGCTCGGCGCCGGGTTTTTCGTTTTTATGGGCCCTTTTTGCGGTTTCCGCGGAAAGTGCCCGGGTCCTCCGGAAGGAGGACGCTCCAGCGCAAGCTGGGGCCCCTGATGGGATCAGGGTCAACGTTCTTTGACAACAGTAAGGCTGGCAATTTCATGCCGATAACCTCGGGCCGATTACGGTCTGCTTGGGGGACTGATGGCATGATTTATTACAAGTTCTGCTCGAGTATGTTGAGCAGTACTGTGGATTTACAAGGCGAACTCTTTCAAGCACCTGACTATTTCAGAGTCGACAGTCCCGGCGCCGCGCAAGCGGACCACGGAATAATGGATCTGAGGGAAACAGGGCGAACGAACCGGTGGAAAGCCGCAGTTTAGCCACTGCGGTGAGCCG
>CAVWYZ010000018.1:0-1212078 GCA_963759275.1 Candidatus Acidiferrales bacterium
TAAGGACGTACGAATACCGGCGCTCGCGGACGCCGTCGGCAGCTTGGCTCAGTGCGACCCTCTGGAGATCGACCAACGCCTTGCAGCTCTGGCGAAGCGCCTGGGTGTGAGGCAAAAGCCGCTAAGTAAATCGGTATCCGACCGACGCAAGAAGCTAGCAAGTGAGCGCAGACTAAAAACTACCGGCAAAGAAGTTGCGGTTAACAGTGATCCAGGAAAACTTGCGGAAATGGTCAGACAGGCGGAAGAGATACTACACGGAATTGGCATGAAATATTTCGAGCGCAACGCCGAGCTTGTCCACCCGATACACTGCCGCGATTCTGCCGAAGCTAGCAAGAAAGCCATCACTAAGGATGACTCTGGACGCGACGTCGTCGAGTTCAAGGGCTACAGACGTGACGCCGAGAGCATGATAATCGAAGTAGCATCGTACCAGACTCTAGTCATGGATCTCGACTGCCGGGCTTCGTTCTGCATTTCGGGTAAGGATGGTGTTATTCGTTGCCATGTTCCAAAAATTCTTCCCGGACACCTACACAATCGTGTAAAAGCCGAAATCCGAAGCGTTCCCTATCCGACGCTAAAGATGGTTACCTCATCGCCTGTTCGATCGCCAAGCGGAAATGCTACGACGAAGGTGTTCGAGGAAGGCGTGCTCTTTGTGCCGCCTAACCGGAATCTCTATCAAGCTTTACCTGAAAAGATCTCGAAGTCCGATGCCGTTGCCGCCATGAAACAGTTTGAGACTATCTTCAACGGATTCCCGTTCGTCCACCCCGAGTATGAAAACAGAAAACGACTGGAAACGGCGTCGTACTCTGTGGCGCTTTCTGGAGTGCTCTCGATAGTCGCCAGACCGTATCTGCACTTCGGCCCTGTACCGCTACACACCGTAACGGCGAGCACACCACGATACGGAAAAACGAAGATCGCTAAAGCCGACGTGGCGGGAGCTACCGGACAATTGCCTACGACGGCGCAATTTGTTGACGAAGAAGAGTTCGGGAAGCACCTACTGCCGCTAATGCGTGCTGGTGACCGCTCTATTCTTATTGACAACGTCGAGCGCACGCTGCAAGGTTCAAAACTCTGCATTCTAATCACAGAAAATGTGATGCGCGACCGCATTCTGGGCGAGAGCCTCGACGTAAATCTAAAGAATGTTGCCGTTATCTTCGCGACCGGCAATAACTTAGTTATCGGCGGAGACTTATCGACACGCGCATTGCGCTGTGATATCGACGAGCAGTGCGAGCGTCCTGAGTCCAGAAAGTTTGCTTTTGATCCGGTACGGCGCGCGCTAGAGTGCCACCCGCAACTGGTGATGGCCGCATGCTTAGCGCTGCGCGCCTACATACTTGCCGGTTCTCCTTGGTGTCTCAATCGTGAGCCTTGGGGTGGCTTCGACGAGTGGGATAAACTCGTATGTGGTTGTCTGACGTGGTTAGGCTACGCTGATCCGTACGAGGCGCGTGAGCGCATTATTAAAGATGACCCTATTCGGTCGGCCGGCGGCGAGCTACTCGACGCATGGTATAACAAATACGGCGGTGAGACGGTCTCACTTCAAGAAATCAAAGGGGATTCTTACGGCGGCGAAGTCGACGACCTCCTGCTGAAGAGCGATAAGTGGGACGGCTACCACGTCCAGTGGATCCTACGAAAACTACAAAACAAAGTCATAAGACGGTTACAGACTTCAACGCATGGATGGTCGGTCGAAATTTCGAGTCCATGTAGTCGGAAGTCGGCAGCCGAGTATCCACCGCCGCCCAGCCGACGACAGCGCGAAAAACGAGGAAATACCGTTTTGAGAAGTGCTTTGTTTTCAACAGACATGCACTCACTGCACTCATTCTGTATTAAGCGTTTCACCAAAAGCTATATGTAGCAAATATGCCCTGAATAGAACCTACCACCAAATGTTAGAGCCTAAATGAGTGTAATGAGTGCAAATCGCGACCTGCCGCTGGACACCCTTGTTCAGTGTTGTTAAAATAGGTACAGTACTTCCTCATCACTGCTTCACAAATCAAAACCAGGAGCACCGCCGCAATGGACGCGAAAGAACAACGTGAACTCGTAGCCGTGCGCCTCGCGCCACAAGTCAAGCAACAGTTAGAGCGCCTGGCCATCGCTAACGACCGCAGCATTAGTGCGGAAGCGTCCAGAATCGTGCGCGTGTTCTTGGAGCGTGAGACGGCGGCACCTCGACCGTGAAGTATTTGACCTATAAACAACGAATCGATGAGGCATCGAGACTGCTGCGCGAGTTGAAGGTCTTGATCGACAGAAGAGATGAAGACGTGGAGTCGAAATTGAAGCTGATCGATGACGTGATGATCGTGCTTGGCGGTGGAAGGATTTGGAATGAGACGCCGATTGAAAATTCCCAGCGGTGCACCGCATCCGTGCGGAAATCCGATCTCGCCGAACAGTGAGCTACTGAGCAAGTGGAACGGAGAGCGCAGCATCCTCGATGGATATTTGTTGCACTGCCGTCGCGGCGACAGGGTGCGGGTGCAGAACTTCGAGCGACTGATGACGGAAGCGATCGAAAAGGCATCACGGCCGGTGGTGCACGATGCGATGTGAATTATATAACACCGTAGTACACCGGGGAGGCCCCTATAAATGTATCCTTATTTTCGGGCTGAACTCGTGCGCAGGTCAATTTGAAATATCTCCGCGTTTTTAAGAATGTTTTGGCCATTTTCCTAGCTTTTCCGGGTTCATCAAGAGGGCAGCATGACAAAGATCGAAGACCTTGAATTAACGGGCAGCGGAAACATCAAGCGGTCGCTGGAGCGGCAGAAAAAGCGCGTGGAGAAACGCCTCACCCCTAGCAACCGCGAGCGCCTGGCGAAGATCGATCAACTCATCGACGAACAGATGGGGGAGTGCGAGTGCGGTGGCAGCATCGGCGAGGCGGAGAAACGAAATCCGGCGTTCGCTAATTTAGAAAGCCTGATGCGCACCAGAAAAATGCTTTTGAAAGAGGAGCCTTCGGAGACGGAAGAAGAGTCGGTCGAAGATTTGCTGCGAGAAGCAAATAAAATTGGAAAGCGGGCCGTGCAATGACCGATGCCGAAGTGAACATTACGATCGAGGACGCGGCCTCGCGTGGCGTCCACGTCAACGACTCGGTAGTATAGTTTTTTCTCGGTGCGAAAGAGATGCTGGCTAGGGATCCGCAGAACGAAATGCTTCAGCGCGTCGTGAAGAAATACATGATTTTTATCGGCACCGGCAAACCAGTAACTGGATTCGAAGAATTTCTGCTCCCGGTCTTTCGCACCGACGAGACGATCGAACAGATGCGGGCGTCTGGATGCGGGTACGTATGAAATACAACCACGCAGGAGCGCTCGCCTGCAAGATTATGGAAACGATGGTCGGCAATCGTGGCTGCGTCGCGCGGAGAAACAGGCTGGAGCTGTCGCAATTCGCCTGCGAGCAATTGGCTCGGGGTGGTTTTCGAAAGCAAGTGTCGGCGGACGATTGGGGGAAGTCAACCCGCGCTGGACATCTTGATAAGGAGAAATGAAAATGCTTACGCCTCAAGAGGAACAAACCTTAAGACGGATCGCCCGGGAGAACACGCCGCTTCCAAAACCCAACGTCCAGTATAAAGAGTCGCCCGCCGGGAAGTTTCGGCCCGCTGATCGACCGCGCCATCGACCAGGGAAAGATTCCCGTACAAAACTGGGACGAGGATTGGCCCGTCGTGCACGCGGTCAGGCACACGATGAAAAAGGGCGAACGAATGGGTCAGTGGTATTCGCGAACGCAGATCGGCCGCGCCCAGGTGTTGGCAATGTCGAAGGACGAGATAGCCCTGGCGGTCCGACGGGCCGACGAGCGTAATCGCGACCATTCAGTGCAGGAACCACGGCCAGCAAAAATTGTCGTTCCCAAAAAATAAATAAGAAAGGAGGTAAGCACCCGTGACCAAACCAAACGTTAGGCACCACTCCGCCCGACCACCGTCCACCGTCAAGGCCAACGTGGAGAAAGCGACGGCCAACCCTGAACCGTCACTTGGGACCTCTCCTCGCCCCGTCAGCTCGAACCCGACGAGTGCGATCCAGAACTAGATGATGACTGTGATCCGGACCTGGACGTGGATTCTCGCCGTAAGCACGTTAGTTAGACGCAGTAAAAATTCGAGCAGAGGAGGTAAGACACATGTTCACCGAACAAGAAATAAAATTCCTGCTCCGGCCCCACGTCGAGACGGCTGCCGTCAACGGGCGGCCGTTGGCACCGTCTGTGGATCTTCGAGAACTTGGATGCCCTCAAAGAATTTTTGAAACAATTCTTGAGAGCCGCGCCAAGAAGCTCGGATCCCGCTTCACGGAGTTCCGTAACGCGCACCTGGTTTCAGCACCACCGGCGACGGACCTCGAGCAATCGATAGCAGCAAATAAGTTGTGGTAACGGCGTCCGTGCTGGTATACGCGGACAAAATTCAACTCAGGAAATTCTAATGACACCGAAATGTATGTTGGAAGTTGATGAATTACTTTACCGTGCCGAGAAGCTGGCGAGAGGTTCGGCCAGCGAAAAGGCACAAGCCCGAGTCCTCCAGCAACGCGCTCGTACCCTGGAGAGTCGTGGTTTTTCGAGCGGCGAGATTCGCGCCAAGTACGCGGGCGCGCTCTCCGACGAACTGGGTCTCAACCGCAAGTTCGACGACGCGGATACCGCAATAAATTCGATCGCTATTTTTCCGGCCACGCGGAAGCGGTCGAGGTTCGTGATTTTCTGGTCGGTCAACAAAGCAGACTGGTACCGCTGGGAGCCGAGGCGGCTTCCTGGTGCCGAACGTCCACATACCGACGGTGTACGAGGCGATGAACCAAGTCGATGAAATCCTAAACCCGAACGTCTGTGACTTCACGATGACCGATTCGTCCACGTTGCAACCGTCGCAGGTAAGCGGCTACAACCTGGCGCTAATCACCGCGCAACTGGTCGCCGAGACCGTTCAGCAGGTCGCGCAGGTTATTCCACCGGTGGCGGGCGGAACCTTGCGGTCAGACATCACCTTCCGCGCATCGTTCGCCGCGTCGCTCGAAGCAGAGCAGGATATTCCCGGCTTCGGTCAAAAAATAGTCAGGGCGGCCAGCGTCGCCTTAGCCCGTAAGATCGGCCAGTTTATAGTGGCCGGTCGCCGCGGCGCCGACATGAGCGGCATCGCTACCCAGCTGAGTCCCTCGGTGTCGAACGGCAGCGCGGGCAAACTCACGCTGACGGACGTCACCAATTTTTATTTCACGATGAATCGTTTTTACCGCCGCAGTCCCAAGTGTGCGTGGCTGGTCGATGATGCTGCTACAAGTTGTTGCGTCAGGCGGTAGACGGCGCTCAGCGCCCGTTGCTCAGCGTCGAGGGGGACAACGAGATGCTATTCGGCAAGCCGGTGTATTTTGCCCGTCGCTGGCCACCGGACAACTCTCACTAGGCAACGTCGGCGCTTTGGTGTTCGGCGACCTGTAGCTATATCGTCGTCGGGCCTCGCGGCCGACGATCCAGCGTGTTACGCAGCAGAGCTGACGGACATCACCCGCGGCGAGTGCCAGTTTATCGCGCGTTGCCGCGCCGACGTGGTGTTATTCGACCCGAGTTCAGGAAATTATCCGCCGGTCATGTGGCGAATATTAATTGAGTTCACCCCGGTCAGGTGGGGCCGGACGCAGCGCGCGCTCACCGGGGTTAAGGTATTTGCCCTCATTTCCGCGCACCGCACACCCGAGGGCGGGAAGTTACTCCCTTTCCGCCCCTCACCTTTTCTGCAAGTTCGGGGGCTGTGCCCACGCTCGTAATTGCCCTGAAGTTGCAATCCCTCTGGGTTTCTTCGTTTGACCCTGGCATGAGGGTTGTTGATGCGCCGCCGGGCGTGGGCTGTTTCGAGTGGAGTACTAGGAGCCGACTAATCCCAAATTACCCGAGCAACGCGTCATATCTGTACAAAATGGAACAGCGCCAAAACTAGACAGTCTCCATTATATGTCGATGAAGCCAGAAGTCTTCTCTCAATCATATGCTCAGGGCGTTCGCGCAGTAGGAGGATGCAATTCCTTCTTCTCCGCGGGCACGAGCACATAGGAGGACTCAACGTCATTCTTAGCGTGGATCATTCTCGGACTCATTTCAGGTTTCATCGCCAGTAAAATCGTCAACAAGTCTGGCGAAGGCGTTTTAATAGACATTGTGTTAGGAATCGTCGGGGCCGTTCTGGGCGGATGGCTCTTCAATACCATTGGCCACATGGGCGTGACTGGCGTGAATCTTTACAGCATCCTGGTCGCCGTAGTGGGCGCAGTCATCGTTCTATTCATCTACCATGCAGTGTCCCGTAGAACAGCGCCCACGTGTAAGCAAACGAGCAATTTCACTACGGCAGGGTGCAGCAACTACGACAAAATAGGGCACGGCGACTGTGCCCTGTGGCATTGACTCACATAGCTGGTTGTAGGAGATTATGGGTGAGAGAATTTGCCGCCTCGCGCATGTTTCCTAAAGTAGGAATAAGTTCCGTAGACAAAAATTAACTGGAGGTGACAAATGGGTTCCGGCGTGTCGAAATGCGACGGTTAAGATCTTGCTGATTTGCTCAGTCTGTGTGCTGGGTTGGGGGGTGCCATCGACCGTTGCGCAGGAGATGTACACATACACAGGTAACCCCTACCACTATTGCTCTGGAACCTACGCCGTCAGTGTCAATGGCTCTATCGATTGCGCAGGGGCATACTCCGTTACAGGCTCGTTCGC
Organism: Candidatus Acidiferrales bacterium; assembly: GCA_963759275.1. GTDB lineage: Bacteria > Acidobacteriota > Terriglobia > Acidiferrales > UBA7541 > Acidiferrum. The sequence continues at coordinate 6,781 of CAVWYZ010000018.1, forward strand.
GACGACATTGTCCCTAAGCCAACTCGAAAATTTGAATGACTTTGTCATACCCAACGCTGATATTTCGTCCTTTTCGTTTTCCGATGGAAGCGGCTTAACCATTGATCAATACAATGCGACACCTGCATCTACGTACTTTGAGATCACTACGAATAGCTTCGGAAACATCATCGGCGCACCGCCAGGAAAGGTTGGGTCGTCTCATTAGGCTCCCCAGATGGTGTCATCGGCTCATACAGCACCTCATCAGGTGAGGACTTTTCGCAAACGGCAACAGGATACGGACGAACAGCATTCGAGGATCCAGGCGTATGGCAAGGCCCCACGCCAACACCCGAACTACCCTCCGCTTTCCTTTTCGGGACAGGCCTAGTGGGCTTGATGGGAGTGAGCTTTTGCAAGCGGCGACTCGAATTATCGCAACCTGGGACATCTAATTAATTGCGGCATCCAGAGATGTAAACATGATTGCATAGCAAGAGCAACCCAGTCCCACGGCAATTCAAGGTCGGAGACCGCGTACAGGTCAGCCTGCCGCTCGGTCGCATCGTAGACGCCACGATCAAGGCCGTGATCGAGCGCACTGATGGTCTGCATTTGCAGGTCGACTATGGGAATGACCAGACGGCGTTGGTGAGTGTGCGGCAGGTGTTGCCATGAAGATCAGTCTCGTTGATGTCCTGCTGATTGTCGCCTTCGCTACTCTCTTCTACCAGAGCGGAACAACTCTGCAAACAGCCCAAAATCACGTCTAATGCCCTCCGTTAGTGCAACCCGTGTAAATATCCCGTCCGTCCCGAAAAAGTCCTCCAATGGCCATCGGACGCCACAAAAATAGGGTGTAGTAGAGCCCAGTTTGACCTCGCCCTGGAACTGATCCGAGGATGAGAGACCTATCGATGTATACCGTGAGCAGCTGACGCTATCAGTTTTGCGCAAGGCGGCGCTGCGCGAGGACAAGAAGTAAGTGGTGCACACAACCAAAAAAGATCAGGCCCGGAGCTTAGGGTTCGGGCCTTTTTGCTTTTTTGGCTTTTCGCTCTCAGTACCCAGTTAGTTTGAAATTGCCTGCTTAAATAATTTAATGGCGGCGTCGTCTCACTGGCGTGGAATTCCTGCCTACCTATAGACTTCTCGCCGCAACCTGCGAATCTCAATCAGGGTCCATGCGCCCACGCCCAGCACGAGTATCGCAAAGACGACGCCCAACTTCGTGCTCTGTTCCTGCCAGTGCCCAAACTTTATAAGCAGTACCGCATTGGCCGTAACAGGAAGAATCAATATCGTTGTGTATGTAACGAACAGTGCTCCCCACACGCCTGTGAAGAGCGGAACCCACGGGTAATCCTTAGTTCCATCGGCTTCGCCAGCTATGGAGCGGAAGTGCCGCACGTGTAAGCAAAGGAACAAACAGAATCGAGAAGCAGATAATCGGCCCGGCGGAAATTGCCAAACTTCTCTCCACTGAGATTCCAAAGAACGACAGCGTGCCCCTTTTGCTTGACTCAAGCTGTTCTTGAAAGAAGCACGGTGGATTGGTCCACCGAAAATCCGTTGACCTTGCCCCAAAACTTTTTTAGGTTTGGGAATGCTACGCCAGTTTTTGGGTCAATGAGTTTTTGGCCGAAGACATCGGTTTTCAACCATTTTCGCCAAGTGCCCGCTCTCAAATCGGATTGTATAAGGCACAATCACGTATACCGGTGCGTTAGGTACGGTCTGTGGTTGGTCATTGATGTTAAAGTTCAGCGTTGCGGTGGCCGATAGAGACGGATTCCGCCAGTCTACCATTCGCAAGCCATTAACCAGTGGTGCTATCCCCCAGCGAATCCCTCCAGCCACATGCCCGTCACGACGGGATGAGGGTTCCGAGAAGCAACCGCGCGCTTCAGTTGGTCTGCTAGATAGCCTTTATCAGCACTTAGGATAATTACACCAATTTTTCGGGAATCGCTGATAAAAGAATCGAGCGAAGATAGCGGTACTCCGGTGGAGGGTGCTAAATCTCCGTAAATGGGTTGTCCAAGCGTTGGGCGTCCTTGAATCGGCAAACTAGCTAAGTGGACGACGCTGAGAACAAATTTGTTATTGTTGTCTTGTTGGATTTTGTAGCGGTCTGAGATAAATGTCGCCCACCCGTCAAATGAAACCTCTTTCAGCGCGGAAAGTTCATTTAAAGCGTTCGTGTAATCGCCCGACAAATCAGAGCGCAATGCGAACGCCAGAATTGCGGCAGCAACAACCATCAAAATCTGATGAAGCAGCCTGAGCGTCCTGAGGTTCTCAGCCGCAAAGCTATCAGACGATTTGCTCGTAGGTGCGGGCACCCGCGAAGTCTAGCAAGCTTTCGGATATCGCGTCCATTCAAGAGGATTATGTCACGTGGTGGCTCAGGCGTCGGTTAAAGGTTCGCTCGGGTCGCAGCAGGCCACATCGGAAAAAACCAGGAGCTGCTTATCATCGAATTGTATTACCGTAGTGGTTAAGACCACTAAGGATAAAAGCCAAGACCCTGTGCACCAAGCTAGACCTCGTACGTAGCAGTGCTGGTATTAACCGGAACTGATGAGAGCCCCAGCGGCTTGACCAGGAGCGGAAAATGGAAAAAGCATAACGAGAATTCCTTCAGACCTTCTGAATCTCGCGGGTGAATATCGCGTGTGCAGTGAACTGAACAGACGAGGCATTTTCGCAACCGTTACATATGGCAATCGGAAATCGGTCGATGTATATGCGATCAGTGACCGTCAGACGCCCGCCCTCAAAATCGAAGTAAAGACGAGCCAACAAAATAATTTTGTGACCTCGATCGGGCAGAAGCACTTGGCGAGCGACCCGCAGGCGCCTGATTTTTGGGTGCTGTTCCAGATTAAGGTAGGTCCGGACGGGAGCTTCAAAGACAGGTTTTTCGTTCTAACACACAAAGAGATTTGTGCGGCGCAAGATGCACGAAATAAGCCCTACGCGGAGAAATATTTCCAACGCCATCAAAAGCAGCCAGATTTATCGATGGGGGTTGATAACGTTACGGTTGAACGTGGAACGGTACGAGGACCAGTGGTCAAAAATCGTTAACCGCTTTGCGGATCGGGCAAACTAAAACCGTCAAGCTAAAACGGTATGTGTCGCTGCGCCGACCGCGAGCGATCGCGCCGCACGCGTCATCGCCCGGCCACGCTTCTCCTGGCCGCAGACTAGCCTTGATCATTTTGGCGTTTTCTGGTTGCTGCTTGCCTTACACGAGAAGCTTAGTCGTCCCACCGGGGCGCGCGCGGCCTTGAGTCGGTTCATTTCCTGACCCCACGCTCCCGTCTTCCCGTGGGTGCCGTCACCAGAGGCCGCGTGGGCCATCTCGTGCAACAGGACTGATTTTATCCTCGAGTCCTTGCTTATTCCGAGAGTGACGGGACTGACGAGAATTTGCTTCTTCCATTCATCAGTAAATCCCACGAACAGCACTGGTGTACCAGAGGCAGTTCCGCGTGGAAAGGGTTCCTTGGCAAGCACGGTCCAGTCGCTCAGGCGGCCATCGAAGAACATTAAGTCGTACAGTCGAAACTGTGTTTGGAGGCGTTGTTCTGTCCACACTGTTTTTTTCGGTTTCATAGTCAGCTTGCAGCTCCTTCTCTACTCCTGGCTGCCGACCTGAGGTACATCCCTAAGGTAGCTCGGATACCCCTAAAAAGTCGTCGTACAGCCAACCAGGGCGGTGATCTTTCCAGGTTAGTATTTCCAGCCATAAACCCTCGAAATCGACCGGAAAGACTCGTAGGCCGCCTTTCCAGGCTGGCAGGGCGCTTTTTGGCGTTTAAGTCCATTGTTACGAGTAGATTACCGCATTCCTTTGTTTACATTAAGTCGGCCAAGGTATATGAGTCTCTCAGAGGTATAACCACCTCTACAAGATGATAAAAGGAGCAACACCAATGAAAAAAGTCACCGCAACTTGGAATCCATCGGATCCGTTTCGCAGCATCACCAACGCCGCGTATCACATCGGTAAGGAGAACGACGAGAAGACCCGCGAAGAATTTCTCGCGGCGCAGTTGAAGAACTTGAACCTGAAAGGCACGTCGGACGTGTTCCTGAAGTACTGCGAGCCTCGGATACGGAAGTCGAGAATCACCATCACGCCGGATCAGGTCGCAAAAGCGATCCAACTCGGCGGCGATTTACCAAGATCCACGACGCCTTCCCGACGCTTTCGAAGGGCGCGGTTGATCGCCTCGCCCGCGAAGCCAAGATGACCCGCAAGCCCGCCGCCGTCTCCACCGCCAAGAAGCACAAGGTGCAGACCGCCGCAGCTCGGCCCAGCTGGCGAAGTGAAAAGGAGAACGAACATGAAACGCATCGCGATCTGTCTTTCGGTGCTCATTGCCGGGTTTCTTATTCAGTGCAACAGCTTTCATCCGCAGGCGCAGACTTCTTCTACCCAGGTCCGCCCGGGCCGCAAGGCAAGCAGGGAATTCAAGGGGTGCCGGGACCCCAGGGAATTCCGGGTGTTCCGGGTCCCCCAGGCCCACAGGGTGAACAGGGAATTCCAGGGCCGCAAGGCCCAACCGGTCGATCGGCCGAGCCTACGCCGCCGATGCTGACCTACTTCGCGGAATGCGGAGATCGCGTGCAGGGACAGATGAAATTGTGCCCCGGCATGAGCGGAACGTCGATCAGCTCCAGCCCGATGGTGATCCTCGAAACGCCGCCAGTCTCGGCAGGCGGGCACCTACCAGATAACCGCCGCGATTTATTTGATCGGCAACACGATCACCTTCTGCAACGCCAGCTCGGCGCTGGATCCCACCAACACGGGATTTACGGCGGCCAGCGGCTTCGTCGGACCTCTTGAGGGGACCGGACAGGCCGTAACCGTTCCCGTCGTGGACGTGCTCCAGATCTCGGCCGGGGACTCGATCGTGCTCAATTGCAACACCGAAGCGATCGGGCCGACCTACATCTTCCAGCCCCGTCTGGGCCTCGCTGGTCGCCACGCAGATCACGCTTAGCAACTGAAATTTGACGAGGAAATAGGACTTGACCCTCAATCAAAACACGTGTATTAAAATCGAGGGGTTGATACTGTTGGCTGAAAACGCCAGAGCAACCGGCCCCCGTAATTCAATTCTGGGAGGGGTGAAGAATGGAATCAGAAGATGCCGTCGCTGTACCAAGCAGAGGAGTGAGGAAGCAGATCTATCAATGTGACGCTTGCAAAGACTACATAGATTACCCAGGAAATCTGATCGACGTGAACGGCTCTAGACACAGTAACACGCAGCGTTTCCGCGCTGGTGCGACGAGTGCATGGCGAAGGTTAAAAGAAAGGGAGAGGTGAGTCAGACGGAAGACTGTCCGAAACAAGAGTCTGAACTTGCTTTTTGAGCAGGAGCGCAACACAGCCCCGGGTTCTGGAGACAGGATCCGGGGGCTGAGACTTTTTGGAGCTAGCGTTGCATGAAGGAGGAAGTCATGGGCACTAAATGGATCGTTGAAGGTGATAGGCCGAAAGTAAAGATCATTGCTGAGTGTGCAAAGTGTCATACGCAAGAAATATTTCTCGATGACAGTGACCCCATAGATCCTATCGAAGGCCACAAACGGGTTATTGCTAGCTTGTTCAGACACAACGGCTGTAATGGTCTTGTCGAAAAGATTCCGCAACACATTCAGAACAAGTACTGGGATCGTGCAGTCGTTCCTGGATATTGAACAAGGACCCGAAAAAAAATCCAAAGAAAGCCCGTTACGGCAGCGGGCAGCTCTACCAGGTCGGAGACATCTGGTACGTAGGCTCATCGCGAGGTGAAGCGGCGGGCGGACGGGACGAGTGACTACATACGCCACCGCGAGTCTACACACTCTCGCGACCGCGAGTTCGCCCAGCGGCACCTCAACAAGAAGCTGTCGGAGATCGGCTTGTACGCCGCCCGCAGATCGTCGATCCCGACGAGGTCACCTACGAGCAGCTGCGGGACGCTCACGTGGCCGAGTGCATCGCCAAGAAGCAGCGGTCTGTAAGGCGCGGCAGAATGCACTTCACCAGGCTGGACCGGTTCTTCGGCGGCTGGCGTGTGAAGGACTTCGGCGTGGCCAGCCTGAAGCTTTCCGCCAGGAGTGCCGCAAAGACGGCATCACCGACGCGACCACCAACCGCCTGATGGCTGCCCTGCGAAGGATGTTCCGGCTGGCCCTGGAGAACGAGCTGCTTGAGCTCTCGCATTTCCTCTACACTTCCCGATGGTTAAGGAGCCGAAGAAGAACCTGAACGCCATCTTCATCAAGGACGAGTGGTACCAGCCCCTGTCAAAGACGCTGACCGAGCCGCTGCGCTCGGCCTTCATCCTGTGCTACCACACCGGAATGCGCGTTCACGAGATGCTCCGACTCAGGTGGCGGCACGCCGACATGACCAAGCGGATGATCACCCTCCCCGGCGAGATCACCAAGACCGGCGAACCGCGGACGGTGTTCGTGCCCAGCGACTTCAAGCTGAAGCCGGGGAGCCCCGACCAGATTATCTTCCCCCTTAATGATCGGCACAGTGCAGAGTGGAAGCGCGCCTGCGTCAAGCTCGGCATCGGGCACTACCGCTGCCGCAAGTGCGGGGCAACGGGAGGGGTGCAAGCACCTGGTCCGTCTTCGCAGCTACGTCGGCCCGCTGCTCCGCCACACGCGACACACGGCGGTCAGGAACTTCGACGAGGCGGGCATGAGCCGCGACCGCGCGAAGGCGATCACCGGACACGTGACCGACAGTACTTACAGCCGCTACAACATCGGTAAGGAGCGGGACGTTGACGACGCGCGGCTGCTGGCCGAGAAAGCGCACCAGAAGCGGCAGGCTCGCCTCGGGTAGTATGTCCAATTATGTCCAAAGTATAGTAAATGCATGTAATCCAGAGTAAATAAAAACACTAAAAACACCAGCAAAACCGCTGTTTCTTGAGGTTTAGAAGAGCGTAATGCAGACTCAAAATCTGCCGGGGATCACTCCCCGTGTGGGTTCGACTCCCTCCTCCGGGACCATTTCTCTCCTTGCGCCAGTTCAAGCTCGCAGCTTTCCTCCGGCTTCCGTCTCGAGAACATTTCGCCGCGCCGGCGCGTGTGAATAAGAAATCTGTCCAATGTTGAATCGATTTAATGTACACTGGCGCCAGTTGTCACGGAAAATCATTTTCCTGCTGTTTGGTTCTGCGAGGAACTTTATGCCTGTACTCCGCGCTTTGCGTTTCTCCGCTTTCCTGCTGTTCAGCTCCTTCGTTTTCACAAGTTTCACGATGGCCCAGACTCCCGCCGACCGTCACGATTTGCACGGCACCTGGCGCATGCAATCGTCCTGCTTGGATAAAACCAGCGGGGACCAGATTTCGGTCGCCGGATTCGATGCCGCCAAATGGCACCCGGCCGAGGTTCCCGGCACGGTGGTTGGCGCGTTGGTCACGGACAAGTCGCTCCCCGATCCCAACTACGGGATGAATCTGAAGAAGTTTCCCGGCTTTGTCTCGGACACCAAAGGCCTGTTCGCAACGCGCGACATGCCCGCGGACAGTCCCTATCGCTGCTCGTTCTGGTTCCGTACCGAATTTTCCACGCCGGGAAGTTCCGCGAAGCCTGCGGCGTGGCTGCACTTTCTCGGCATCAACTATCGCGCCAACGTTTGGCTGAACGGCAAAAAAATAGCCGACCGTGCCGATGTTGCTGGTGCCTATCGCACTTTTGAGTTCCGCATCGACCAACTTCTGAAGAAGAACGGCCCGAACGCCCTCGCCGTCGAAGTCTTCGCCCCAGAAAAGAATGATCTGGGTCTTACGTGGGTCGATTGGAATCCCACTCCTCCCGACAAGGACATGGGCATCTGGCGCGAAGTCTTTTTATCCGAAACCGGCGATGTATCGCTCCGCCGTCCCTTCGTGGCCGCGAAACTTGGTTCGGACTACGCCTCTGCGGCCCTTACTCCGAGTGCTGTGCTTACCAACACCACCGACCACCCGGTTACCACCACCCTCCAAGTGGATCTGGCGGGCGTACAAGTCAGCCAGTCGGTCGAACTCGCCGCCAAGGAAACGAAAACGGTTCGTCTCACTCCCGAACAGTTTCCGCAACTCAAACTCGCGCAGCCCCATTTGTGGTGGCCGTATCAAATGGGCGAGCCCTATCTTTATACCGCGAAGTTCAGCGTCGTTTCCGGGGGCAACGAGTCCGATAGTGCCATCGTCAATTTCGGTGTTCGCGAAGTCACTTCCGAACTCACCAGCAGCGGCGGCCGTCTCTTCAAGGTGAACGGTAAAAACGTTTTGATACGCGGCGCGGCCTGGGCTCCCGACATGCTCCTGCGCTGGTCGTCCAAGCGCCTGGATGCGGATCTGAATTATGTGAAGCACATGGGCCTGAATTCCATACGCCTGGAAGGCAAAACGGATCGCGACGAATTCTTCGACAAAACCGACAAACTGGGCCTTTTGGTAATGCCCGGATGGATATGCTGCGACGCTTGGGAACGTTGGAAGCATTGGACGCCGGAAACGAAGTCCATCGCGGCGGCCTCACTGGTCGATCAAATCTCCCGTTTGCGCAACCATCCCAGCGTGTTTGTCTGGCTCTACGGCAGCGATAATCCGCCGCCTCCCGACATCGAGAATATGTATCTAGGCATCCTGAAAGATCTCGAGTGGCCCAATCCCACAGTCTCTTCTGCTAGCGAAACATCCACTGCCGTGACCGGAAAATCGGGCGTCAAAATGACCGGTCCGTACGAGTATGTTCCTCCCGTGTATTGGCTGGTGGACACCCAAGCCGGTGGCGCGTATGGCTACAACACGGAAACCAGTCCCGGACCGGCGATTCCTCCCAAGGAAAGTTTGGAGAAATTCATTCCCAAGGACCATCTCTGGCCCATCGACGAGTATTGGAACTTCCATTCGGGCCGCGATCGCTTCGCCGATGTGCACGTCTTCACTGACGCGCTCGACAAGCGCTATGGCCCCGCCACTTCGCTGGACGATTACGAGCGCAAGGCGCAAGCCATGGCGTACGACAACGAACGCTCCATGTTCGAGGCTTATGGGCGCAACAAATACACCTCCACCGGCGTGATTCAATGGATGCTGGATAACGCGTGGCCTTCGCTGATTTGGCACCTCTACGACTATTATCTGGTTCCGGCGGGCGGCTACTTCGGCACCAAGAAAGCCCAGGAAATTGTCCACGTGCAATACGATTACAACGACAATTCCGTCGCCGTCGTGAACGGCACCTACGAACCCATCAACGGCCTGGAAGCCACCGCCCGGCTTTTCAACATTGACGGCAAAGAGATCGACACCAAGAACGCGAAACTCGATTTGCCCGCCGATGCAGCGGTGAAAGCCTTCGATCTTCCCAAACCCGCGAATCTTTCCAAGACCTACTTCCTCAAGCTGTATCTTCACGACGCTTCCGGAAAACTAATCAGCGACAATTTCTACTGGCTCTCTACAAAACTCGACACCCTCGATTGGACGAAGCGTCGGGACACCGTCTACACGCCGCAAAAAGACTTCGCCGACCTCACGGGACTCGGTTCGCTTCCACAAGTCAAGCTGGAGTGGACCTCCGAAGTACGCGAAGAAGGCGGGAAGGGAATTATCACCGCCAAGGTGAAGAATCCCAGCGCTGGCGTAGCGTTTCAGGTTCTCTTGCGCGCCACCAAGGGCCAGGGCGGTGACGACATCGTGCCCATCTTCTGGGACGACAACTATTTCTCGTTGCTGCCTGGCGAGGAAAAGTCCGTCAGCGCCACCTATGATCTAAGCGATGCGGAAGGTAAGCCCGCAGTGCTCGAACTGAGCGGCTACAACATCGTTCCCGCGACCGCCGACCTGGCGCATTGATTTGCGGACGGCCTCGGAAGGCCGTCGCTACAAAGCAATTCGTGCACAGTCCGCCCGTGGTTTTCAGGGTTACCTTTAGGAACCCTTCGCTGGGCTTTCGCCCTTGCCAGTCCTACTGTTAGCCACTAAGCTACTGTTTCCGTTGGAGGAAACCGTGCCTAAAGAGAAACCACAAGTAAACATCGGCGAAGTGATTAAAACTTACCGTAGCCAACGCGGATTGTCCCAGGGTGACATTGAACGCCGCACCGGCTTGCTTCGCTGCTATCTTTCCCGCGTGGAAAACGGGCACACGGTTCCTTCTCTGGAGACGCTGGCTAAGATTGCCGAAGCCATGGAGATTTCCCTGGCGGACTTTTTCCCCGGCACCGAGACTCCGCGTGACAAAGAAACCCAGAAAATGTTGGGCGAGCTTTCACAGGACGAGATTCGCTTCCTTGCCGAGATCAAAAAGTACAGCACCACGCTGTCCGAGGGCGACAAGCGCCTGGTGCTGGCCATGATTCGCAAGATGGCTACACTGCTACCGGCGCAGGCGGCTCAGGCGAAGAAGGCCGTTGTGCGGCGTCCCTCGCTGTAGTTTGTAACGTTTACGCTGTAAGACACCTCAATATTCGAAATCGAAGAGAGATTCATCGCACCTGAGTGTCTACGAGTTGCGGGAGCGCATGATGCGAATCGCTTCCGGAATCGTGCCTTCGGCGGAGCCGCCCCCGCTATTCTCGTTGTCCTCGGGTTTGTCTCCTTCACCCGGAGCCAGGAACAAGTTCGTTTCCACGGCGTGCTGCTTGTTGTATAGCTCGAAATAGCGACCTTGCGTGGCGTACAGGCTTTCGTGGGTTCCACGTTCGAGGATGCGGCCGTCCTGAACAACGAGAATCTGTTCCGCGCGTCGAATGGTGGACAGGCGATGGGCAATCACGAACGTGGTGCGTCCCCTCATCAGGTATTTCAAACCTTCCTGAATCAGCGCTTCCGATTCTGAGTCCAGGCTGGACGTGGCTTCGTCGAGAATCAGGATGCGCGGATCGGCTAGAATCGCGCGGGCGATAGACACCCGTTGCTTCTGCCCTCCGGAAAGCTTCACGCCGCGCTCGCCAACCACGGTGTCGTATTTCTTCTCGAAATTGTCGGCAAATTCATCGACGCGCGCGATGCGGCAGGCCGCCATAATCTCGTCTTCGGTCGCATCCGGCCGCGCGTACGCGACATTTTCGCGAATAGTGCCGTCGAAGAGAAATGTCTCCTGGAGCACTACGCCGAGCTGCGTGCGATACGAACTAAGGCGCACGGTGGAGATGTCGATTCCATCGACGAATATCCGCCCTGTTGTTGGTACATAAAACGCGGAGATCAATCCAATAATGGTGGATTTGCCTGAGCCAGACGGTCCGACCAGCGCAGTCACGGTTCCGGGGTCGGAAACAAAGCTGATGCCGTGCAATACTTCCTTGTTCGGTTCGTAAGAAAAGTGTACGTCGTCGAATTGCACGCGTCCATCGATGCGATTCAGCGTAACAGTGCGCTTCGGATCCTCGTCCTCTTTGGATTCATTCAGGATTTCGCGGGTGCGTTCCAGTCCGGTGATGGCTTCCGTGATTTGCGTTCCGATGTTTACGATCTGGAAGACCGGCGCGACCATCAGAACGAGATACGCGGAATAGGAAATTAATTCGCCTTTGGTCATCGTTCCGGCCAACACCTGCCGCGCACCCAAATACATGATGATCGCGCTGACGATACCCATCAGCGATGCGCCGGACAGGCTCATCAACGAAGTCGTGGTCAAAGTTTTCAACACATTGTCCAGCAACCGTTGTGCGCCGCTGGCGAACACCTGTTCTTCGCGATCCTCGGCGTGATAGCCCTTTACCACGCGCACACCGCCCAGCGATTCCGTAAGCCGGCCGGTGACTTCCGCATTGATCTTTGGCCGGGCGCGGAAAATGGGGCGAATCGCGGCAAAGGCCTTGTTCAGGAACAACGCGAAACTCAACATTACGGCGAAGGCCACCACGGTCATCGTGGTGCTGGTGCGCAGAAGAATGATCAGTGCGAGAACCGCGGTCAGCAAGCCGCCCACAAACTCCACCAGGCCGGTGCCGATCAGGTTTCGGATACCTTCCACGTCGCTCATGATGCGCGAGACCAGCACGCCAGTCTTGTTCGCATCATAGTAGGCGATACTCAGCCGCCCGATGTGCGCCTGCACTTGTTTGCGCATGTCCGTGATCATGCGCTGCGCAGACTTGGAGAGAACTTGCGTAAGGGTAAAGGACGTAATGCCCTGGAGCAGCGTGGCGCCCACCACCGCCAAGACGATGGGGCCAAGGAGTTTCGTCTGGTGCTTGTCGATGACGTTGTCGAACAGGTATTTACTGGAACCCGGCAGCACCAGGCCGGCCACGCGATTAATTGCTACCAGAACAAGGCCGAGCAGGAGCATACCCCGGCGCGGATGAAGCAGCGCCCAGATTTCCGGCAGCGACTGCCAGTTGATCTTTTTCTTTGCTTTCTTGGCTGCGGCTTCGATAGGTGCCGCAGCGGTTGTGGCAGTTGTGGCCATAAGTTCCCTTAGTCTCTTGGGAGGATACCCTGTTCGATGCGCGAGCGGGAAAACAGAGTACGTGAACTGGTGTGCTCAGGCGGAGGCGCGCTTAGGAGCAGGGATGGCGAAGATCGCGGCGGCACCCAGGATTCCGGCGATAGCGATGATTTTCCAGGCTAGATCGTAACTGTGTCGAGCGTCGAAGATGCGGCCAACGAGCCAGGGCGCGGCCCACTGGCCGATGGAGTAGCCCATGATGATCAGGGCCAGCAGCTTGCCAAGCGCGGCAGTGCCGAAACATTCCGCGGTGACCAGGGGAATGAGCATATAGTCCGCACCCATCGAAAATCCGAAGATAATGGCGAAGGTCCAGAGCACGGACGGTGACGCGGGAAGTACGAGTAGGAAGACGGATGCGCCGATCAGAAAATAGAAGAAGGTCATGATGTGGGTTTTTCGAAAGCTATCGGCGAGGTAGCCGACAATCACACGTCCGCCCAGACTTGACGCCAGCAAAATGGTGGAGAAACGCGCCGCGCCCGTTGCCGAATGGCCGGAGTCTTTCAGGAACAGGATGAAGTGTTGAATCACGGCCCCGATGGTTCCAATGGCCAGCGTGGACCCGCCGAGGATCAGCCAAAAACTGAGGGAGCGGGCGGCTTGCGCGACGCCAATCGATGGCGAAGTTTGCAGAGAGGGATTCTGCGTGGCCAATTCCGGTGTGGAGTCGATACCCAGCTCCTCCGGAGCGGAGCGCGTGACCCAAAGGGCCACAGGAAACAACACGGCGAGAATTGCGATGCCGAGCAATTGCAGGGCATGACGCCATCCCAGTGCGTGCGCGAGAAAATTAATTAACAGCGGAGCAACGACTCCGCCGAGTCCGAGTCCGAGGTAGGCGTAACCCATGGCGCGCCCGCGGCGGCGGGAAAACCAGCGCGAGATCAAAACCTGGTTGGGGATGGGCCCGGCGAGGACGTAGCCCAGAACTTCCATGATGCAAAGAATCTCGAATTGCCAGAAGCGGGTCATCCAGCCCATCAGGAGAAGCGGAAGCCCAACCAGGCCAACGCCAATCAGAATCACTAAGCGAGCCCCGACGCGGTCGATCAATGTGCCGGCCAGGATGCCGAACGGGAGTCCGGCGAAGAGAAATCCGAGAAAAAAGCCTTGCGTGACCTGGGCGCGAGTGAAGCCGAGCGACTCGACGAAGTATGGATAAAAGACGGGGAAGCCGTAGAAGATAATGCCGACGACGCAGAAAAGATTCAGAAAGGCGGCAACAACAATCCACCAGCCGTAATAGATGTGATTTGGCGAAGCGTCTGACCCGCTCGAGACCATTGGCCTCCTGAGGTGCGTTTATTTAGGAAGACGGACTGGGAAGGTTAGCGTGAATGGCAGGTAGATTTCATCCAAATTCGGGACCGGCAATCGCACAGAGAGGCTCCGGATCGCCGGGATGGGCGTTTGGGCCGCGAAACATTCGTGTGAGCTGGCGTGAGTGAGTAAAACCGTGCGAGCGCAAGAGCTCCATGGCCATCCGATTGGCCGAACGGCAGTCCGCGATAATCGTTTCGCGGGACGAGCGGACCAGAAATTCCAGGAGGAGATATTCTGCCGTGGCGTGGGAATTCGCCACCCAGGGGCCGAGATGATCGGCGAACAGCCCGCACCGGCCGAATGCATAGCCCTGCAAGTCACCGTCACGCCAACTGGTTATGGCGAGATTGGGTGAACTGTCTCGCAGGGACCGCAGCAGAAAGCTGCGATCCGCGCCGAATATTTCCCGATCCCGCTTGAAGATGAGTTCTAGCTGCGTGTCTTCGAGCGGTGGCGTCGAGAAATCGGCAGGGGGCACACTTGCGTTGGCCAGCCTTTTCAGAATCCATCGCTCGATCTCGTATTCGGGTACGAAGCCCAACTTGGCGTAGAGCGGTTGGCCTTGCGGGGTGGCGTCGAGCTTCATGGTGGGAATCTTCTGTTGGTCGAGGTACTCGACGGTGCGCTTCAGAAGTTGCGTGCCGATGCCGTGTTTTTGGTAGGCAGGGTCGACCAGAACCATGCCGATCCACGCGAAGCGATTTTCGTATGCAATGGTTGTGGCGGTGCCGCAGACTTGCGCATCCTCTTCGGCTACGAAGCATCCGGTGGGGCTGGCGTCGAGGAAGCGGCTCCAGTCGGCGCCAGTCTGGTTCCATCCCGCGCGTTCATTTAGATGGAGACCCGTGGGAACATCGAGTCTGGTCATTGGGCGAAGCAGCATATCGAGAATTTCCTGAACAATTGTAAACTGCTGGGAGCATACCGGAACCGTCCGGACGTGTGCCAATCAATTCGAGTAAAATCGCGCGGCGGTGTGGCCAGCGCGGATTTGAAAAGAGAAAAAAAACGGAAATGGCGAGTTACCCGAACGCAATTGAAAATGTAGAACAACTCGAAGAGCTCTTGAGCGAGCCGACTCCGGGCGCGATTAAGGTTCTGGGCGCGCTGGACGGCGACATTGTGGTGCTGGGCGTGGGCGGGAAAATGGGGCCAACCCTGGCACGCATGGCGAAACGGGCTTCGGAGCTGGCGGGCGTGAAGCGGCGTGTAATTGGGGTGGCGCGATTTTCCTCTGTCGCGTTGGAGCAGCGGTTGCAATCCTGGGGCGTCGAGACGGTACGCTGCGATCTGCTGGATATTGCATCGCTACGCAAACTACCCGACGCGGCCAACGTGGTGTTCATGGCGGGAATGAAATTTGGCACCACGGGCCAGGAGGCGTTGACGTGGGCGATCAATAGCTTTCTGCCGGGAGTGATCGCGGAACGATACAAGCACAGCAGAATCGCGGTATTTTCTACGGGGAACGTATATGGACTCACGCCCGTCTCTCAAGGTGGCTCGCGAGAAGGCGATGCTCTGAATCCGTCGGGAGAATACGCGATGAGTTGCTTAGGGCGCGAACGCGTATTCGAGCATTTCAGCCGGGTACATAAGACGAAGATGACCATACTGCGGCTGAACTATGCCACGGAGATGCGCTACGGCGTACTCGTGGATATCGCGCAACACGTACATTCAGGAAGGCCGGTGCGGCTGTCGATGGGATACCTGAACGCGATCTGGCAGGCCGACGCGTCGGCTGTGAGCATCGCGTCACTCGCGCACGCCACTTCGCCGCCAAATGTACTCAACATCACCGGACCGGAATTACTAAGTGTGCGAGCAGCCGCGCAGGAGTTTGGGAAGCTGATGAAAAAGCACGTTACGTTTGAAGGGCAGGAATCGAGCGACGCGCTCTTGAGCAATGCGGAAAAGTCGTACGGGCTATTTGGGCGGCCGCAGGTGAGCGCGAAACAAATGATGGATTGGATTGCCGAGTGGGTGAGCAAGGGTGGCACGAGCTTAGCCAAGCCAACGCACTTTGAGGAGCGGGCCGGACGTTTTTGAGTGAGAGCATCGCAAATAAGCGAGGAGACGAATGGCCGTTCGGATGGACGCGAAAATTCAGCAGGTTTTGCGGCGGGGCACGGCAATTCCCGCGCACCCGCTGGCACTGACGGCGGCTCGCCAGTTGGATGAACGCCGGCAAAGGGCGCTGTCGCGCTACTACATTGCGGCGGGAGCGGGTGGCTTGGCCGTTGGCGTTCATACGACTCAGTTTGCAATTCGAGATGCACGTGTCGGCCTGTTTGAACCGGTATTGCGATTGGCGGCAGAGGAGATGGATCGCGCGGACGTGGGCCGAGCGGAGCCGATGGTGCGTGTGGGCGGAATTTGTGGAGACACAGCTCAGGCGCTGCGCGAGGCACGGCTCTTGGCTGACCTGCGATACAGCGCCGGGCTTCTGAGTTTGGCCGCTGTGAACGACCTTAACGAGAGAGCGCTCATCTCGCATTGCCGTGAAATAGCGCAGGTTTTGCCGATCGTCGGTTTCTACCTCCAGCCTGCCGTGGGAGGTCGCGAGCTCTCGTACAAGTTCTGGCGAGAGCTTGCGGAGATTGAAAATGTTGTGGCGATAAAGATCGCGCCGTTCAACCGGTATCAAACGCTGGATGTGGTGCGGGCCGTGGCCGAATCCGGACGCGATATCGCGCTATACACGGGCAACGATGACAACATCCTGATGGACCTGGTTACTCCGTATGTGTTCCGGAGCAACGGACAGCATCGCGAGTGCCGAATCGTGGGAGGGTTGCTAGGGCATTGGGCGGTTTGGACCAGAAGCGCGGTGGAGTTGTTGAACGAGTGTCACGCGGTAGCGTCCCAAGGGCAGGCAATCCCTCAGTCGATCTTGCAACGGAATGTGGAGGTAACCGATTGCAACGCGGCCTTCTTCGACGTAGCGAATCATTTTGTGGGATGTATCGCGGGTTTGCACGAGGTCTTGCGGCGGCAGGGGCTGCTAGAAGGAATCTGGTGCCTCGATCCCCACGAGGGCCTCGGATCGGGACAACGCGAAGAGATTGACAGAGTGCATGCTGCATACCCGCGCTTGAATGACGACGCGTTTGTGCACGCGGGTTTGGACGATTGGCTAAGGCCCTAGAGCCCGATTCACTAATTTTCAGCGTTGCCGGCTTTCTTCCTCAGGATCCCGGCGGAAAGCAATGTAACCACCAAGCCCACGGGAAAAATCTCAGCAAACGTCAGGGCCACATTGTTTATGGGATTGTCGTACATCTGCTTGAACTGCTTGGCCTGCTGGATCATCGCATCCATCTTTTCCGGCGTAGCGCCGGAGGCCTTGGCGCGCTCGATCATGTGGGCGGAATACTTATCGGAAAAGTCCGGCATGAATTTGTAATACACGATCTCCCAGGTAGCCACATAGCACGCGCTGGAGATCAAGGTAATCAGGATGCCGACCGCGCAGCCACGACCGAAGGTCAGACGCCCGGCTCCTACGTTTTCTCGATACGAACGCACCCCAAAGAAGATCATCAGCGCCGAGAGCACAATGAGGGTGTAGCCGAGGTACGCGCCCTTGTCGAAACCGATCTTGTCGGCTAAACGGGCGGTAATGAGCATGAATACGGCCGAAATTGCGCCGGAGATCAGGCCGAACGTGAGAGCTGTTTTTTTCATGGGATGCCATTCTCCTTATGTGAAAACTGCGTTGACGTGGCCGAAGTGTAGTGAGGGAGCCGCTCCGTGTCGTCATACTTTCGGGTGATTTTGCCTTTTGGAGCGAAAAATCATCCTTTTGGGTAGCGAGGAGGTGTCATGGGATCAGCCGGTCGGCCTTTCCAATCTGCACCGCTTGGGTACGCCTTTTTGCGCCGAGTTTATCAAATAGCCGGCTCGAATGAGTCTTTACGGTGTTCTCGCTGACAAATAGCTGGGCGGCAATCTCTCGATTGCTTAGCCCCTTGGCGATGAGCCCGAGAATCTCCAGTTCGCGTGCGGTGATGCCCAGTTCGCTCAGCCGGTTCTGGTCCACGACGAATGGGTCCGTGGCGGGCACGGGGATTTCCTTGATGATGGTCGTGGGCTTCTTTCTGGTGAGCGTCAGACCGAGCCAGATGCCGATCCCGGCAAACAGCGCGGCGACCAACGAGACATAGATCTCCACGGAATACTCCACGACGAGGAAGCGGTACTCGGTGAGTTTCAGGACGGCCACAAGCAGTCCGCCACATACGCCGTAGAGCAGGATGTCGCGTATCGCGCGGCGGCGCGAACTGAGGGAAGATTCCGTCGTCGAGGTCACGTTAAGGGCATGATATCCGAAGCGGGCCCGCTTGGGGAGCACCCGGGTCTCGGTCGGCTAGACGTAGTCGAACAGGGTCATGAAGCCGAAGTCCATGTGGAGTTGCTGGTGGCAGTGGAAAAGCGTGAGGCCGGGATTGTCAGCAACGAAATCGACGTGGGCTTCCTGGTAGCCGCCGACCATGAGCACGTCCTTCAGAACGCCTGCGGTGGGAATTCCAGCGAAATTGGTTAATTCAAACGAGTGGCGGTGCAGGTGGATCGGATGAATGTCGTCGCTGGCATTGCGCATTTTCAGGCGATAGCGCTTGCCTTGTTTTAGATGGAACGTGGCTGGAACTGCGGCTTCGGTCATAGGGTAAGCGGTGCCGTTGATGGTCCAGAGATTAAAACCTTCATGGGCGGCGTTGTTTTTGGCGAACGTCATCTCGAAGGTTTCGTCGGGTGGAGAAGCAGAAGCACCGGCTTTGGCGAAACGTGTGTAGTTCCATTTGAAAGGAGGGGGAGCAATCCACACCGGAGCCCCTTTATGGTTGGCGTATTCGATGACGATGCCCATGCCGTGGCGGCGATCGTCATCAGCCAGATCACCCAGTATCCACACGCCGGGATGATTCATTTCCACGATGGCAGAGATGCGTTCGGCGGTGCCGAGCCACAGTACGGGGACTTTCACGGGATTAGGAACAGGGTTGCCGTCGAGCGCTAGAACCTGGAAAGAGTGTCCGGGCAGAGCGACGCTGCGAATTTCCGTGGCGCTGCCATTCAGCACATGAAATAGGATGCGCTCGCCGGATTTGACGCGAATGGGATCGCCGTGGCCGAGCATGCGTCCGTTTATGGTGAACGAGCCGTAGCCCACTTCGAAGCCGTGGGGCATGCCTTTAGCGAGGGAAGCCTTCATGGCAGACTCGCCAGACTCTTTCAGGAGCTTGTCAGGAGTGGCCGGGGAGAGGAAGTTCATGTCCATATCGCCGCCGCGACTGAAGGTGGGTTCGAATTCTTTCAAGACCAGGAAAATTTCGCGATCGAAATTGCCGGGAGAGGATTTAGGCTCGATGTACACGGGTCCAACTTGCCCGCTGTATTGGCCGGCGGCCAAATCGGCGCCCGCGCGATTGTGCGTGTGGTAAAAGCGAAAGCCTGCCGGATTGGGAGTGAATTGGATGCGCCGCTTGCCGTGAGCGGGAATGAAAGGCGTGCCTTCTTCGGCGGCGCCATCGACATCGGTGGAAACTTTCTGGCCGTGCCAGTGGAGCTGTTCGGGAGTATCCGTGTCGTTGAAGAGATCGATGGTGACGGGCTGGCCTTCTTTGAAGCGCAGGAGCGGTCCGGGAAACTGGCCGTTATAGGTCGTGACGCCAACGATGCGCTTGGGAGCGATTTCGACGGGAGAAGTTTTGATGTGGATCGTGTAGTCGGGTGAGGTTGCGCCCTGTTGAGAGGTCGCAAATGCAGTCACCGGACAACTTTCGGCAAGGCAGATGGCGCCGGCGGCCAGGCCGCTGGTCTGTAAAAACGAACGCCGTGAAATTGATTTGGCATTCATAGGCCACTCCTTAGACGGACGGCGGATGGCGTCGCTGTTCGATGCCCCAAGCGCCGCCTCCCGCGAGGATCAGAAAAATCAGCGAGCAGAGCATAGCAAAATCGGTGCGCGCGTCGCTGACCATGAACCAGAAACCTTGGGTGGGGCGAGTGAGCTCCGGAAGTTTGGTGGTGACGATGGCGGTGGTGATGATGATCAAGAGAGGAAGGGAAGCGGCGCGCGTCCAGAGGCCGATGAGAACCAGGAAGCCGCAAATCACTTCGAATGTGCCGACGAAATGCGCGGTGAAGTAGGGGTGGAAAAAGCCGATGCGTGTGAAACGGTTTACGCCGAGAGCCGGATCGATGAACTTAAGAATGCCTTGCGTGAGGAAAATCAGGCCGACGGCCAGCCGGATGAAGAAGACGCCGGCGAGACCGGTCGAGGGCTCTGAAAAGAATCGGGAAACAGAATTCATGGTGGGGGCTCCTTAGGTTGGACGCATGGAAAGAGGAGTTTGATACAGATTTGAAGCGGGGGTAACCCTTGTGCCCCGGGCCATTGCGTTTTTGGGGACCGGGGTGCCATGATTTTGGCAGGTATCCTTCCCCGCAGCGGGCGCGGAACTCCGCTGCCGCTCTCGTCTCTTCGCTCCAAGACATGGGACCAATGAACAGTACAGCAGGGCCTAGGGGCGCCTGAGGACCGCGACCTACAGTGGAGCGTAAAGGAACGAGGTAATTTTATGGCACTGATAGAGGAACAATTGCTTGGCGCAAAAGAGTTGATCGCTCTGGAAGACACCTATGGAGCGCATAATTACCACCCGCTGGATGTAGTGGTGGAGCGAGCAGAAGGCTGCTGGGTAATCGACGTGGAAGGCAAGCGTTATCTGGATTGCCTGGCGGCGTACTCCGCGGTAAACCAGGGGCATTGTCATCCGCGCATTCTGGCGGCGTTAGTAGAGCAGGCGCAGAAAGTGACGCTGACTTCCCGGGCGTTCCGAAACGCGCAATTGCCTCTGCTGTACAAGGATTTGCACGATCTGACGGGAATGGAAATGGCCCTGCCGATGAATTCGGGCGCCGAAGCGGTGGAAACCGCGGTAAAGGCCGCGCGGAAATGGGGCTACACAAAGAAGGGAATCCCAGATGGCAAGGCAGAGATCATCGTGTGTGCGGGGAACTTCCACGGGCGCACGGTGACGGTGATCAGCTTTTCCAGCGACGAACAATATAAGAAAGGCTTCGGACCGTTGACGCCGGGATTCCGGATAATCCCGTTTGGAGATGCGCGAGCGCTGCGCGAGGCGATCACCCCGAACACCTGTGCGTTTCTTTGCGAACCGATTCAAGGAGAATCGGGGATCGTGATTCCGCCGGATGGGTATTTGCGGGAGGCAGCCACGATCTGCAACGAAAATCGTGTATTGCTGATGGTGGACGAAATTCAGTCGGGCTTGGGACGGACCGGGAAACTGTTTGCTTACCAACATGAAGGGATGCGTCCGGATGTAGTGATCATTGGGAAGGCGCTGGGCGGAGGTTTTTATCCCATCTCGGCAGTGCTGGCGTCCAAGGAAATTCTGGGAGTGTTCGGGCCGGGCGATCACGGCAGCACGTTTGGTGGCAATCCGCTGGCGTGTGCCGTGGCGCGAACGGCGTTGCAGGTGTTGAAAGAAGAGAAATTGGTGGAGCGTTCGGCGGAACTGGGCGGCTATTTCCTGGCGAAATTGCGCGGCCTGCGGAGTCCCCTGATTACCGAGGTTCGCGGGCGCGGATTGTGGATTGGCGTCGTATTGAATACTGCAGCGCGAAAATATTGCGAAGCGCTAAAAGACGAGGGAGTCCTTTGCAAGGAGACGCACGAGATGATCATCCGCATTGCCCCACCGCTGACGATCACACGAGAGGAAATTGATTGGGCGTTTGAGCGATTCCAGAAGGTGCTGGCGGCGTAACAAGCGCGATCAATCTGCCGCGTCAGACGTAGGCGCTTTGGTGGCGGGGTGATCGAAGCGAAGTACGCTGTTAACGAACTGGCTGAGCGTGCCGCCGAGGTGGCTAAGTACGCGCTGCTTCAAGCCGGTGTAATCCTGAGTTCCACAGAATAAATCGGAAAGCAGTTGGCGGAAAACGGCGTTGCGCTGGAGGAATTGCACCATGCGCGTGGTGACCGCCGTGCCGAGGAACGAGCCGCGGTAGAAGCGGCGCACGATACGCGCGGCAAATTCCAGTTCCAGCGAGAACGAAGAGCGTACCCGAGAGGCGTACTTTTCCGGGCAGCCTTCTGCGAGAGAACGGCCGAGGATTTCGCCCGAACGCATAGCATAGAAGAGGCCTTCGCCGGTGAGAGGGTCGACCCAGGCGGCGGCGTCGCCGCACAGTGCCCAGTTTCGGCCAATCACCGCGCGATCCGAGAGCGTGCGCACCTGCGGGGAAGGCAGGACGTGGCTGTAAAATTTGGCGTTGGCAGTTTCGATCTTTTCCGAACCCGCAAACTGGTGAAGGTGCCCGCGCAATTCAGTGCTGGTGTGCGCCTGCATGCTGCCGCAAATACCCAGAGAAAGATGGTCGGCGCGCGGGAACGACCAGATGTAGCCCTCGAATTCCGGGAGAAACTTGATAAGAATCTGCTCGGCGGTTTGCGGGACGAAATAGCCCTGCGTCATTTCCAGTTCGTCGCGGGCCAAAGCTCTGGTGCCCGGGAGGAATTGGTTGCGCGCTCCGCCGGCCAGCACCACGAAATCGGAGTTGAACCACTCGCCGTCGATGGAATAGCGCGGCTGTTGCAAGGAGGTGTCGACGCTTTGCACGCGGGAATGATGGATGCGGCAACCAGCCTCGCGGGCGCGGTCAAGAAGCAAGCCGTTCAGGATCGTGCGGGAGTAAATAACGATGGGATGCGGCAGATCCAGCGAGGCGCGCTGATTCTCCGCGCTGATGAGTTCGACTTTTTGGATGAGTTTTTTTGGAAGCGGATTATCGAGCAGGAACGGGAAACACTGCGTGGCTTTGTAGGTCAGACCGCCGCCACAAGGCTTTTCCCACGCGAGATGCTCATCGAAAATGTCTACGGTGTGGCCGGCGCGAGCGAGTTGCTCGCCACACATGGCTCCAGAAGGCCCACCACCGACAATGACATAGTCAGCCATTCGTCTCCGCTAAATGCAGTTGTTGGCGTCTCCGCAGGAGGGATGACCCACAGAGGCAAGCCCAGCGTCTTTAAGACAATGGAAAGAGCACCAGACAAAACCCAGCGAGAAGTATAGCACCGAACAACGCAGCGGCTGTGGGAGAGCCCGAACGGCGGCGTACCAATTGGATACCTAGACCAGCGAGCAGGAAAAACAAAGCGAAATACAGAGACAGAAGTACAAGAAGGATTTCTCCGCTTCTCAGGTACAGCACTCCTCCAGCAAGAGCGAGCCACGCCAGGACGATGAGCGAGAACCAAAACAAGAATCGCTTGCGCGTATGGATAACGGGGCCAGCGAGGAGTTCGAGAGCGTATAAAAAAACGAAGGCGGCTAACAGGAAACCAGGGAAACGCGCCCAACGCTGCCAGATGAGCCAAGCACCCGAGGCGGTGAGTTCGAACCAGCCGGTGACGAGGAAGTGAAGCAACACGGCAGAGAATGCCGCCCCAACAAGTGCTGCGGGACGGACGCGGATATTTTCTTGGACGATTCGAAAATGCAAAAGAAGCAGGCCAACTCCTACGATGAGGAAAAAGCTGGCAAGATACGCGCCTTCAAACAAATGCAAGATGCCGAGAGGCTGCCAGTAGTGGAGAATGTGAATCGCGAACACAGAAAAGAGGGAGACTTCGACGCCGGCGCGAAAGCGAGAAATAGGCCGGGAGGTTTCGGGTTCGCCGGTGGGCTGATCGGGAACCATTTCCCTGAGAAATGGTCCGGCAATCATCAGCAAGCCGACGATGCCGACGAGACAGCCGAAAAGATTGGCATGAGACGGGAGGCGTGCGTTGCCGGGAAGAGAAAGTACGTGCGCGGCCCAGGCTTGCGATTCGCGGGCCACGGTCGGAGAAAACAACACGGTGAGGTGGGAGGCCCACGGAATTATGGAAAATTTGACGAAGTCGGGGCTGTGAGCGGCCAGGTCGGAGGCATTGTCTTTGATACCCGGTGGCTCGAACTGGCCGACGAGGATGCGGGTGTTGGGCGTGAGAATCGGTAGCGTGTCGAACAACACGTTTTCGTGAATCACCCCATGCCCGGGAATCATCGGCGCGGGAGAAATGGCGATAACACCCGCGGGACGGAACTTGTCCGCAAGGCGGAGCGCTATGGCGCCGCCCATGGAATGGCCGGCGAGGATGGTGCGGTCCGGAATAATCATGCCGCGGGCAGCGAGGCCGCGTAGGAGCGAGCCAGTACAAGACTCGGCGTGTTCCGGGGTGAAGGGGCCAGGGGACCGGCCGTGACCGGGAAGATCGGGAATGTAAACGCGCAAGCCGAGTTCGGCGAACGAGCGTGCGAGATACTGCATGATGATTTTATTGGCGGCGAGTCCGTGCAGGAGAACCACGGAGCCGGTGCTCGGCTGGGCGAGCAGGTCGGCGCGGGTGACCATCAGGAGATCCATGCGGCACGACGCGGCGTCGACGACGTAACGGCGCTCGGAGTAACGGCGCGCGGGATAAAGGGCAAGGAAGCCGCCCACAAGTAAACACAGCACGCCGCCAACCGCCTGAATCACTTGTTTTTTCTTATCCAACGCAGATGCTCCGGGAAACGGACGAAGATACGAACATGCTAAACTGAAGAACGCGATGGGCCGTGGATCTACCTTTTTCAGAGCACATGGAGAGCCTTTGCCAGCAGCAGTATCAACATTGGAAGAAATAATTGTGCGGTTTGGACGGGAGAAACGCAACGGGAAGCGCGTGGTGTTCACGAATGGATGCTTCGACCTGCTGCATCCCGGACATATTCACAGTCTGGAAACGGCGCGCGGGATGGGCGACGCGCTGATTGTGGGAATCAATAGCGACGAAAGCGTTCGAGTGCTGAAGGGCGAGGGCCGGCCGCTGATTCCAGAGAAAGAGCGCGCGGAGATTCTGGCGAGTCTGGAATGCGTGGATGGCGTTGTGATTTTCGATGAATTTACCCCCCAGAGAGTGATTGCGGCGCTGGTGCCGGATATTCTGGTGAAGGGAAGCGACTGGCCGGGGAATCAAATTGTGGGTCGGGAAGAAGTGGAAGCGGCCGGAGGTAAAGTGGTGCTGATTGATAACGTGCCGGGATATTCGACTACAGAGATTTTGACCAAGATTCGAGGGAATGAAGCGACGAAGCAATGAAGCAATGAAGCAAGCGTAGAGAGATTCCTCGCTGCGCCTGCTTGCCGCAGGCAGGCTCGGGATTACGGTTTTTTCGACTTTATTTTTTCGAGGTTATGTTGAACAGACGCGCCGGAAATTAGGGACCGAACCCAGAAATAAATGATACTGCCGGCGGTGAGAGAACGACTGGAAGCGCTCCTGCGCCACCCTGCAATGGAGGGCGTAGTGGGAGAAGTGCGCTCGGGGTCGAATCTTGTCGGCGTTTCCGGGTTACATGATGTAGCAAAACCGTTGGTGGCGGCGCATGTGGTACACGAACTGCGGCGGCCGGCGTTCTTCGTTACGGAAAACAACCGGCGGGCGGAAGAATTAGCGGAAACATTTCGATTCTTCGCGCAGATATTTCCTGGCCCTACCGGTGGAATCGCCGTATTGCCCGCGTTCGACAGCCTTCCGTGGGATCCCCAAGCACCACATCCGGACATTCTGGAACGCAGAGCGGCGACGCTATATCGATTGGCGAATGGCGAAGTGTCCGTTGTAGTGGCGCCGGTCGCAGCGGCGCTATGGCGCTATCAGGACCCATACGTTTATCTGACCTTGGCACGAACGCTTGCGAAAGATTCTGAAGCGAATCACGAAGAGTTGATCACGCACCTGGCCAGCATTGGCTATGCACGGACGGAAATGGTGGAACTGCCCGGACAATTCGCGGTGCGCGGGGGGATCGTGGACGTGTTTTCCCCGGAAGCGTTGCGGCCGGTACGCATCGAATTGCTGGGCGACACGGTGGAATCGGTGCGCGAGTTCGATCCGAGAACGCAGCGATCGATTGCGCCGGTGGTGAAAACGACGATTCTGCCGCTGACGGAATGGAGTGTGCCTGCACCGGGGAGTCGCGAGGCGGAGCAGTGGGAGCCTGGCGGATGGTTTGGAGCCACAAAAGAGCCCGGAGGAACCGCGCTGTTTGAGCTGGCGGAAAGTTCGTTGAAGCCGATTGTGTTTTTGGACGAGCCCGAGACGTTACGAGAGACCCGGAAGCAGATGCTGGAAGCGGCGACGGAGAATTACGAGCGACATGGCCAGGCGAACGCACCGTTAGTCGGTGATTTTTTCTGGAATGAAGATGGATGGGAAAAGGCGCTGCACAAGACATCGCGGATTGAGGTGGAGCAATTGAACCTGGCGCAATCCGGCGGCCAGCGATTCGAGCTGATTGCCCGGGCGAGCACGCGATTTCACGGCGATGTGGTCGCCTGTTTGGGCGATATACGTTCGCAAACCTCGACTGGCGGAACGGTGTTTCTTACGGCAGGCAGCACCGGCGAACTGGAACGTTACGCGGACATTTGCCGCGAGTACGAAATGCCCTACGTGCTCGGGGAGACAGAAGAAGCCGCGGCAGGATTTACGGCGGAGAGCGCGTCGGAGACGGCGCGATTATTGCTGGTGCGGGCTCCGTTTGCGGCAGGCGTGGCGTTCCCGGAAGTGAAGCTGACGTTGTACGGAAGCGCCGACTTGTTTGACGTGACACCGGCAGTGGAGCGACCGAGCCGGAAGATTCGGACGTCGGGATTCTTTGCGGACTTTGCGGAATTGAAACCCGGTGATTTTGTGGTGCACGTAGATCACGGAATCGGGCAATTCGAGGGATTGCGATTGATCGAATCCGACGGGCGGCGCGGCGAGTTCATGTTGCTGCGCTACGCGGAAGATTCGCGCTTGTACGTGCCGCTGGAACGCATGGATTTGGTGCAGAGCTATCGCGTGGTGGAGGGTGCGGCTCCCGCCTTGGACCGGCTGGGGGGAACGGCGTGGAATACGCGGAAGACGCGCGTGCGCAAGTCGCTGGAAGACATGGCGGACAAGTTGCTCGTTCTCTATGCCGAAAGAAAAACGGCGCGCGGGTTCGCATTTTCTCCCGATGGAGCGTTCCAAAGAGAATTCGAAGATACGTTTGAGTTTGAGGAGACGCCAGACCAGTTGACGGCGATCGCGGATGTGAAGCGGGATTTGGAGAAATCGTCGCCGATGGACCGGTTGCTGTGCGGCGACGTCGGGTACGGAAAAACGGAAGTAGCGATGAGGGCGGCGTTCAAGGCCATCAGCGAGAGCAAGCAGGTGGCGGTGCTGACGCCCACGACCGTGCTGGCCTTCCAGCATTTTGAGACGTTCAAGAAGCGATTCGCAGCGTTTCCGGCGAGGATCGAGATGTTGAGCCGCTTCCGAACCGCGGCGGAACAGAAAGTAATCCTGGCGGACCTGGAGGCCGGGAAAGTAGACATTGTTATCGGCACGCACCGGCTGTTATCGAAAGACATCAAGTTTCAGGATTTGGGTTTGCTGGTTGTAGATGAAGAGCAACGCTTCGGCGTGGCACACAAAGAGCGATTGAAAGAAATGCGCAAAAACGTCCATGCGCTGGCGCTGTCGGCTACACCCATTCCGCGAACGCTGCATATGTCGTTGGTGGGTTTGCGAGACATGTCGGTGATAGAAACGCCGCCACGAGACCGGCTGGCGATTCAGACGGTGGTGTCGCCGTTCCAGGAGGAACTGGTCAAGAAGGCGATCGAGAATGAATTGGCGCGGGATGGCCAGGTTTACGTCATCCACAATCGCGTCGAGTCGATTTACTCGCTGGCGAATCTGGTGTCGACGCTGGTTCCGAAGGCGCGGGTGGTGGTGGGGCATGGGCAATTGAGTGAGCGCGAACTGGAACAGGTGATGCTGAAGTTCATCCGCGATGAGGCGGATGTCCTGGTGGCGACCACCATTGTGGAAAACGGACTGGATATACCGCGGGCGAACACGATTTTGATCAATCGGGCCGACCGGCTGGGACTGGCGGAGTTGTATCAATTGAGAGGCCGGGTGGGCCGGTCGAGTCAACGCGCCTATGCGTATTTGCTCGTGCCACCGGAGCAACTGTTGACCGACATCGCGCGGAAGCGATTGGCGGCGATGAAAGAGTTCAGCGAACTGGGTGCGGGATTCCGGATTGCCGCGCTGGATCTGGAGTTGCGGGGAGCGGGAAACATGTTGGGCCGGCAGCAGCACGGACACATTGAGGCCATCGGCTTTGATATGTACGTGCAGATGCTGGAACGGGCAGTGGCTAAGTTGAAGGGTGAAGAACCGGCTTCGGATCTGCGCGTCACGTTGAGCCTGGGGATGGATGTTCGGATTCCGCCGGAATACATACCGAGCGAGAATCTGCGGCTGCGGACGTACAAACGAATATCGACAGTGGCGAGCGAAGTGGAAAAGCAGGACGTCTACAAGGAACTGGAAGATCGCTTCGGGGTGCTGCCAAAATCTGTGGAAAACCTTCTGGAGTTCGCGGTCCTCAAATCCATGTGTGAGCGTTTGCGGATAGCCGCAGTGGAGAGGCAGGGAACCAGGATTGCGATACGGTTTCATCCGGAGACGACGCTAGAACCTGCCGCGGTGGTAAAGGTGGTGCGGTCGCGTAAGGGAATCAAGCTGGATCCCAGCGGGGTTCTATGGATGGAAGTGGAGCGGGGGGAGCCGGTGACGGTGGCTTTGCACAAGGTATTGGCAGGTTTGGGCGCACAACCGCAGGCTGACATGGCGAAGAAACCAAGCTAAACTCTGGGAATGGGGAGATTTATGAAATCACTGGTATTACTCGCGGGAGTTTTGATTGCCTGGCCGATGCTGGCCCAGACTCCACCAGCACAGAACCCGCCGGCGCAAAATCCACCTGCGCAGACGCCGCCGGCTCCGACCCCTGGCGAGAGCTCTTCGCAGAACCCTCCGGCTCTGGAAAAGCCGCAGATGGAGGCTCCCGCAGAAGCTCCGGCAGAGGAGAAACCGGCAACGCCGAAAAAGGCCGATACGCCTGCCGCCAAGGTGGTGGCACCAAAGAAGAGCACTGACAGTGAGGGGAAGGTTGTTGAGGAGATTATCGCGCGGGTAAACAACGAAATCATTACGCGCTCGGAATTGGACAAGGCAAAAGCCTCGGCGGCAGACAGCGCGCGCGACCAGTGTAGCGGGCGGTGCACACCCGAGCAGTTGAAGATGGCCGTCGAAGACAGCGAAAAGTATGCGCTGCGGGATTTAATCGACCAGGCGTTGCTGGCACAGCGCGGCAAAGACATGGACATCAACGTGGAACCGGAAGTGGTGAAACAACTGGACCAGATCCGACAAAAGAACAATTTGAAAGACATGGATGAGTTGGAGAAAGCGGTTACGGCACAGAACCTGAACTGGGACGATTTCAAAAACGATATACGGAACCACTTGCTGACGCAGGAAGTGATTCGCCGAGAAGTGGGATCGCACATTACCATCGGGCACGACGATGAGATGAAGTATTACGAGGACCACAAGAAGGACTTCATCAAGCAGGAACAGGTGGCACTGAGCGCGATCGAAATCAAAACGGAAGGAAAGAAGGAGTCGGAAATCCCGGATCTGAAAGCCAAAGCGCAGAAGCTGCATGATCGTGTGAAAGATGGCGAAGACTTTGGTGAATTGGCGAAGCGGTTTTCCGAGGGCGCCACCGCGCAACAAGGCGGCTTCCTGGGCGTGTATAAGCGCGGCGAGCTTTCTAAGGACCTGGAAGACCAGGTGTTTGCCATGAAGAAGAATGAAATGACGGACGTGATCGAGACGAAGCAAGGATTTCTAATATTGAAAGTTCTTGAGCACTACGACGAAGGTTTGCAGCCGTTCGATAAGGTAGAAAACGAGATTCAGGAACATCTGTACGAGCAGCGGATCGAACCGGCAATGCGTGAATACCTGAAAACGCTACGCGAGCAGAGCTACGTGGTGGTGAAACCCGCGTACCAGGAAATGTCTGGCGGCGGAAATTCGGAGATTGAAGAAGTGAGTGCGACGCCGGAAAACACCAAGGAAAAGAAAGGCCATAAGAAGTACCTGCTGTTTGGGAAGAGCACCGAGCCGAAATCATGAAGAGTCCTTTCGTGAAGGACCTAGCGGCGGACCAGGTGATAACGGGATTTTTCCTGGTGCAAGAGAAGGAGGTTCGCAATACAAACACGGGGAAACCCTATTTGCGCATGGAACTCGGCGACCGCAGTGGCAGCGTGGAAGCGCGGATGTGGGAGCAGTTTGAGGCGTGCGCCAAGACGGTGAATCGCGACGATTTCGTGAAGGTACACGCGCGGGTGGAGATTTACCGAAATAAGCCGCAACTATCCCTACAGCAGTTCCGGCTGGCAAAACCGGAAGAAATTGACCTGGCCGACTTTCTGGCGCATACCCCGTTTGATGTGGAGGAGATGTACCGGCAACTGCTGAGTGATGCCGAAGGAATCAAGAATCCGTGGCTGCAGAAGCTGGTATTGAAAATATTGCGGAACCCGGAAATTGAGGCGCGCTACAAACGGGCGCCCGCGGCAAAGGTCATGCATCACGCGTATTTGGGCGGGCTGTTGGAGCACGTGGTGGGGCTATGCGGGCTCGCGAAGCTGGTGGCGCTGCACTATCCGGAATTGGATGTGGACTTGTTGTTGACGGCGGCAATGCTGCATGACGTGGGGAAACTGGACGAGTTGTGCTACGAGCGATCGGTGTCGTACACGACGGAAGGGCAGCTGCTCGGCCACATCGTTATGGAATTGGAAACCGTGGCGAAGGCGATGGAGGAAATCGATGGTTTTCCGGCGAAACTGAAAGCGGTGGTGCAG
Source organism: Candidatus Acidiferrales bacterium (assembly GCA_963759275.1). Classification (GTDB taxonomy): domain Bacteria; phylum Acidobacteriota; class Terriglobia; order Acidiferrales; family UBA7541; genus Acidiferrum. The sequence continues at coordinate 37,414 of CAVWYZ010000018.1, forward strand.
CACATTTTGATCAGCCATCACGGGCAATATGAGTTTGGATCGCCGAAGTTGCCGATGATTCGGGAAGCACTGGTTTTTCATTATTTGGATGACATGGATTCGAAGGTGGCGGCGGTGCGGTCAGCCATGACCATTGAATCCGGGGAAGAGCAGTGGTCGGCCTACAGCGGCGCACTGGGACGTAAGTTCCTGAGACTGGAACGATATTTGGCGAGCGAGCCGGATAACGCGACAAAGAAGGAAGCCAAGAATTAACTGCGAAAATCCACAATTCACGGAACGGGCGCGAGACCTCCTGGGGAGGAGCGAACGCCTGATCGACGCGACGTATTCCGCGATGCTTCCGGCGGAATATAAGGTGAGGGATTTGTGTATTCGTCCGGCGACGGTGCTGGCGCCGATGGCTGGAGTAACGGATACATTGTTCCGGCGAGTGATTCGCGGGCAAGGCGGTTGCGGATTGCTGATGACGGAGTTCACAAGCTCCGAAGGAATTACGCGGAGCGCGAAGAAAGCCGAGCGGTACCTGTTTTTCCAGGAAGACGAACATCCGATTGCGGCACAGTTGTTTGGAGCGAGCCCCCAGGTAATGGCGGACGCGGCGCGTATGGTAGAAGACCTGGGCTACGACGCGGTGGACATTAATCTGGGGTGCCCCGCGAAGAAAGTGGTCAAGTGCGGCGGGTCGGGATTATTGCGAGAATTGCCGTTGCTGAATGAGATTTTCCGCAAGGTTCGCGCGGCGGTGAAGATTCCTCTGACGATTAAGCTGCGTGCGGGCTGGGACGAGAATTCCATTGTAGCCAAGGAAGTGGTGAAAATGGCGGAGCAGGCCGGCGTGGAAGCGGCTGCCATCCACCCGCGGACGCGCTTGCAGGGTTATGCGGGCAAGGCGGACTGGAACATCATTGCGGAAGTGAAGCAGGCGGCGAAAATCCCGATCATCGGAAATGGCGATATTCAGTGCCCGGAAGATGCGGCGCGGATGGTGAAAGAGACGAGCTGCGATGCGGTGATGATTGGGCGAGCGGCGGCGACGAACCCATGGATTTTCGCGCAGATGAAGGAGTTTCGAGAGACTGGCCGGTACCGCGTGCCGACGGAAGAGGACCGGCACCGGTTACTTTCTGGCTACTACAGGCAAATTCTTAACTCCAATGCACCGGATAGCATGGGAAAAATGAAGCAGTTCGCCTGCTGGTTTACCCATGGGGTGGGGAATGGCGGCGAACTTCGCAGGATCGTGCATTTGGCGCGCACGCCCGGGGAAGTAGTCGAGAACGTCGAACGCTTCTTCGAACGAAAAGCGGCCGTTTGGGGGAACTCAGCCCATGAGTCCGACAACAAGCGAGAGAACAGCCCGGCAGCGGTCCGAACGTAGAATCTCTGTGCGCCTGCCTTTGCGCGTGACCGGGAAGGATGCGCGGGGGTTCAGCTTCGAAGAAGAAACCGCCAGTGAAAATTTGTGCAGGGGTGGCGCGGCGTTCCGCACGCGATTCGACGTGGCCATCGGCTCGAACCTGCAAATCCGTATACCGATGCAGGGGCCCGCGATGCGTCGCGAAGAGCAGGACTTCGAGACGAAAGGGCGCGTGGTGCATGTGAGCAATTCGGAAACGGGTGGCGAGCGCGTGGTGGGTGTGCAGTTTGTAGGCCCGCGATTCCAGAGGATGTTCCGGCCAGAATCGGCAGCGTAAGAGGCGAGGGTCGGCCAAGGCGCGGGCAAATTGGTATTGAGCGATACCATTTGCCATGAGATAATGCCATTATGGCAGACAAGCTCACTCTCGACAAAGCCGGAAGGATTGTATTACCGAAGCCGGTCCGTGACCGTCTACGGCTGGAGCCCGGGGATACGCTGCAACTCGAAACCGAAGGCGAGCGCATTACGCTGCGACCTGTGCGGCCGCAGGCTTCGATGAGGAAAGAGCTTGGGATTTGGGTGTTTGAAGAAGAGAATTCCTCCGATGATTCTATACCTGAGTTAATCGACTCCGACCGGAAAAAGCGTAATCACGAACTGTCCGAATGAAAGAGTTCTTCGATACGTCGGTTTTAGTTGCGGCATTCCGAAGCGCGCACATTCATCACACGCCAAGCATTCAGAGGCTCTCCAAGGCATACAAGCACCATAGTGCGTGCGGACTTCATTCGCTAGCCGAGTTCTACTTGGTCACGACGGCACTCCCGGTTCGCCCGATGATCCTTCCAGAGCAGGCGGTGCTCTTCCTAGCGGATATTCGAACCCGATTGTCGTTGGTCTCGCTGACAGCGGACGAGTACTTTGCGGCCATTCAGAATGTCGCGGCAAACGGCTTTGCGGGCGGGCGGGTTTACGATGCCTTGTTGCTAGCCTGCGCGGCGAAATGCGGAGCCGAGACAATTTACACCTGGAATCTTAAGCACTATCAGGCACTCAGTCCGGAATTAGCTTCGCGAATTCGGACCCCCTAGTCCGGGACACGCTATTCCGGTGCCGGGGGATTTTCGTCGAGGAGCTGGCGATAGGCGTCGCGCTTGGTCATGCCGCGTTCTTTGGCGGCCAGCTTGAGGGCTTCCTTGCGATCGAGTTTGGCTTGGTGCATAAGTTCGTCGACACGTGCGGCGAGGGATTGCGCGGTGTCGATGTTGGCGCCGGGCGCGCCCTTTTCGGCGGGACCGATCACCAGAGTGATTTCACCCTTGGCAGGGTGCTCGTTCAGGGTCTGGAAAATGTCGGTGAGTTTGCCGCGGCGAAATTCTTCATGGAGTTTGGTGATTTCGCGAGCGAGGCAGGCAGGGCGATCACCGAGGATGGCGACGGCGTCGGCAATGGTGTCGTGAATGCGATGCGGCGCTTCGTAGAGGATTAGCGTGCGATCTTCGATGCGCAGGCGTTCGAGGGCGCGTTGGCGCTCGCCGCTGCGCGCGGGCAGAAACCCCAAAAACAGGAATTCTTCGTTGGGCAGGCCGGAAGCAGAGAGCGCGGCCAAGAGCGCCGCCGGGCCGGGAATGGGGACCACCGGAATGTGGTGGCGAATGGCGAGAGCGACCAAGCGGTGGCCGGGGTCGGAGACCAATGGCATACCGGCATCACTAACCAAGGCGACGCTAGTGCCGCGCTCCATGGCGAAGACCAATTCGGAAGCGCGCGTGACTTCATTGTGTTCGTGGTAGCTGACTAGAGGCTTTTGAATTTCGAAATGATTGAGGAGTTTCAGAGTGTGGCGCGTGTCTTCGCACGCGATCTGGTCGACTTCTTTCAAGACGCGAAGTGCCCGAAGCGTGATGTCTTCGAGATTGCCGATGGGAGTGGCGACCAGATAGAGGCAGCCGCGGCGAGGCTGCTGCGAAGCGGTTTCAGAATGTGGATCGGCGTTCATGGAGTTGGTCGAAGGTCAGTTTAGCATGCCGGGTAGACGGGCTGTGGCGCATGCTATAATCGAACTTTTGCATCACATGCAGGAGGGCGGACTGTGCCGCTGTACGAGTACGAGTGTACGAAGTGCCACAAAAAAACCGAGAAAATTGAGAAGGTAGCGGGACCGCATCTGAAGAAGTGTCCGCATTGCGGCGGGAAAGTGGAATCTGTGTTTTCCGCGCCAGCAATACAATTTAAGGGCGGCGGTTGGTATGTGACGGATTACGCGGGGAAGAAGAGCGGTGGCGCCGACAATAAACCGGCCGAAAAAGAAACCGCGAAGGATTCCGGTAAGGAAAGTTCGAGCGAGCCCGCGGCCAAAGAAACGAAGGAAAAGAAGCCCGCCAAGAAGTAGATCTCGCCCACCTCGCTGAAGCAATCGAGGACCCGTTGCTAGAAGAAACCAACTCCTACAATTTCAGGGATTTGAGGTACGAGCGAAAGGCCTCGCCGAATTCCTTATTTTGCAGGGCGATTTCGACGGTGGCTTTCAGGAAGCCGAGTTTCTCTCCCGCATCGTAAGAAATTCCATCATAGATCAACGCCCATAGACCTTGTTCCTTGGCCAGTATCCGCATGGCGTCCGTGAGTTGGATTTCGCCTCCGGCGCCAGGTTTGGTGCGTGCCAGGCAATCGAAAATCGCGGAGGGAAGTACGTAACGGCCGGTAATGGCGAGGTTGGATGGCGCCTGTTCGGGCTTTGGTTTTTCGACCAGATCGCGAATGCGCAACAAACGTTCACCAAAGGGTGGCTGGGGTGCGGGTTCGCCATCGACAATGCCATACAAATGGGTTTTGTCTCGCGGAACTTCTTCGACGGCGATAGCGCCTGTGCCGGTGGCTTCGTAGACCTCAATCAGTTGCTTGGTAGCGGGATTCGGTCCAGGAATGAGAACGTCGCCGAGGAGCACGGCGAAGGGTTCGTCGCCGACGAGATCCTTAGCGACAAGTACGGCGTGGCCGAGGCCAAGTGGTTCCTTCTGGCGCGTATAGCTGACCTGAACCATGTCGCTGATATCCCGCACCATTTCAGCTTCTCTGGTTTTGCCCTTCTCCTCGAGATGGCGCTCGAGAACGGGAGAGTAGTCGAAGTGATCTTCGATGGAATTTTTCCCTTTGCCGGTGACGATAATGACGTGCTCAATGCCCGAGGCGACACACTCTTCGACCACATATTGAATCTGCGGTTTGTCGACCACCGTTAACATTTCTTTCGGCTGGGCTTTCGTGGCGGGTAGAAAGCGCGTGCCAAGGCCGGCGGCGGGTAGGACAGCCTTGCGAACTCTGCGGTGCGGAGAGACTCTCAGGAGGGACTGCTTTAGCTCTTCAGTCATGATCGGATTGTGGAGATGAACCTTCGCAGGAAAATTTTGCTCCGTAGGGACAGTATCTGCGAGAGATTGCGTTTGTCAATAAAGCGAAGGATTGGTACGTGAGTCGAGGGGCCGGTAGTGGGGGAAAAGGAGTTCGGGTCGGGCTGCGGTGCCTAGGTGCAGGCGAGTTAGTGCTCGGTTTGGACCACGCTCCAGTCGTGAGGAGGAAAGGTGATCGGCCAGAATTGCGGGGAAGGATTGTCGAACTCAAAGGCAATCGCGAAGTGCCCATCATCGGAACCCCGCACCGCCACGACGTGACACAGTTCCTGGGTACCCAGGTTGGGGTTGGTGAGGAGCAGTTTATGGCCTTTGGGGACCTTCAGGCTCATTTCCAGTAAGCCGCCGTGAGCATTCACGACCAAAGTGAAAGCATCGAGACGGACGTGCCTGCCGCCTTCGATGGTGGTGTCCACCACGATTCGCACTTGTAACAACACGCGTTCGCTTCGCCTCTGATTCATGGCCGTGGACCACGCAAAACGGCCGGATCTCGTGTTTCGCCAGAAGGCTTGATCTTGTTCACCGTGCGCTTCTCGTAGGATCTCGTCACTGCGGAACCACACGCACATCCGCGTTCGAGTTGTCGCCGAACGTTTGCAGTCTATGCGGTTAGAAGGGCTAATTTGTTAGAAGGAACTCATTTGCTCTGAAAGGCAAGCAAAGCGGGAGAGAAAAGCGTCATGCGGGACCGGGTGCGATATTTGTGTGCCCTCGTGTGAGGAAGGTGGACGGGTGGGTGTCTCTCGCCGTGGGATGAGTTGGAATGGGCGAAGGAAAGCGCAAAAGGGATCGCCATGTCGCGGTTAATAGGCAGTGTAGAGGCGGGAAGGAGGCGCAATGCTCGAAGTCGAACATGCGCAGCACATACAGGAAAACGCTGGCCAATTAATAGGGAAACACTAGAACGAAAAATCCGAGAAAAAGCGCGCAGAGTCGCGGTGCCCCCGCGGACAAAAAGACAAATCGAAAAGACGGATTGAGTATCTCCGGAGGGGGGCAGGTTCCTTGCTTGGGATGCCAAGCAAATCGGATGAGGTGCGTTCCATTCTGAGACAGTGGTTTAGACTCCGCTATGCCAATGAACTCCCTAAAACCTTAGTTTGTTGGCGCTCGCCAAATTTTGATCAGGAGAGATTTATGAACAATTCGAAAACAACTTGGACTCTTACAGTCGCGGGATCACTTCTGGCTGTGGCTTTGTTTTGTTGCACTTCCGCTGGTGATACGGCGAAGCGTGCGGCAAACACAATTTTCGTCCATCCGAGCTCGGGGGCAGTCCTTCAAGCAGACGGAGTGGCGCCTGCTCCGGTGCCTCCGAAGAGGACGGGAACTACCGCAAGTCAGGCGTAACCGGTCTGTCACCGATGCCGCTTGCGGGGCGAGGGGGAGTTGTCCCACTCCCCCTTAACTCGTGCTATTATTCGCGCGCAGGGTAGAGATTGGATACGAGAACTAATTAGTTTATGGTGACGATGACCATATGGTGGGTCGGAGCGGTACTGGAGATTCTCGTACTGGTGCGAGGATTTCGGGGAAGGCTTTGTCGGCAATTTCCGATTTTTTACGGCTACTTGTTGTTTGTGACGATCAATGATGTTTTGCGCATGGCCGTCTATCGCTGGATTCCTGCTTATTATGATCCGGTCTATTGGGTGACACAGTTTATTAGCTTGGCGATTGGATCCGGAATCATTTTCGAGATCTATCGAGTAGCGCTCCGTGCGTTTCCCGGGGCGGCGAGAATGGCGAGATATTTGTTGCTGCTGGTGTTTGGGGCGATTTTCGCAAGAACCCTGGCGATGCCATCAGGAGATCTGATCGAGCGGCTGGCTTCCGGGTCGCTGATATTGGAACGGAATCTGCGGATCGTGCAGGCGCTGGCGATTCTGACCTTGGTTTCCTTGTTTTTGTGGTATGCGATTCCGTACGGCAGGAACTTGAAGGGCATCTTGATCGGGTATGGGCTGTTCGTTGGGATGAGTGTTCTGCAATTTGCGCTGTGGTACTACCAATGGGAACCGATCCGCAGGGTCTGGTCAAATGCCGAGGCTGTCTCGTATCTGGTAGTCCTCGGGATATGGACAAAAACATTGTGGTCGTTCGAAGCCGCACCGACGTTGCAACCTGAAAACCGGTTCGAGCAGGACTACGAATTGGTTGTGGCGTCGACGCGGGAGCAATTCCGGCGGACGCTGGCGCGTTTGGGCTGGGCGGTGCGCGCATGAATCCGTCTCTCGCGCTGGCCGCCGCCGCGGTGTTCGCAATTGTTCTGTTATTACTGCGAACCGGGGATCCTGAGCCAGCAGATCGGGCAGCGGGCGGACCGCCGAAACGTGAGGAGGTTCCTGGCGCGCTGGAAGCCACGGCGTTGGCCGAGAGAATTTTCTCTCGCGAAGACCAGGAATTCGTGGCGAGATTGCAATCCCGCCGGCTACAGCATTTGTATAGGGAAGAGCGCCGCAGGGTCGCGGTGCACTGGGTTCGCCGCACTTCTGAAGATGTCAGTGGAATCATGCGGAAGCACCGGCTAAGTTCGCGGCAGAGCACAAATTTGAACGCAGCGACCGAGGCGAAATTGTTCTGGCAATTTGTGGAAGTCAAGTTTTTTTGCGGTGTGTTGCGGTTGCTGGTGCACGTGTCTGGTCCGCACGTACTGGTCAATCTTGCGGCCCATACGGGCGCGTTGTACCAGCGGATCGGCCGGTCTTTACCGCAGATAAACGCGGTTGGTGGGACGGTATCGTAGGAACTATTCTTCGCGGTAGATTCCAGCCTTTGAGAGGTCAAGCGATCGATGGTCTTGGTGCGGAAAGCATACGACGATCTGGAGCGACGGACGCTGTCCGGAATGCCGGGTGATTTTGCCCGCCTGATTTACCTGGCCTCGACGAGGGACTACAACAGCGGTATGTATCACCACGAAGGATTAGCGACGCGCTATGGGATGGAAGAGGCGCGAGAGGCGTTGCAGACGGCGCATCGGGAGATATTCCGCGGTTTGGTGTCTCTTCCGCTGGAACAACTGGTGGCCGAACTGGAATGTTACGTTCGAAATTCCCATGAAGCGCCGGTAGGTTTCATCCACGCCTGGCAGGAACTGGAACCGTATCGCGTGGCCGTGCCGATGGAAGTGGACTCGACGATGGTGCAGCTTTTCTTGTCGAACGTCAGGCTTGCCTTGGAGATTTTGCGATTCCGTCAGGAGCAGAGTCAGGCATGTCAACCAGCCTCATCGCTACAGCCGTTACTTGGCCGATGATTTCGGCATCGCGGCCATAGTCCAGACTACGGACGCTGCAGGGCGAAAGAGGATGGGGCAAGAGCAGCAAGCGGCCATCCTGAAGTTCACACCACGAGCACGCGTAGCCGTCGCGTAACTCCACAAAATAAACTGGCCGGTCGAACTCCGTGCGCCAACGTTGCGGCTGGATCTTGCGCACGCGTTGATCCACTTGAACGAAAGAGCCGGGACGCAGCAGAGGGTAGAGGGTGAAATCCTGAAGCCCGATGTATCCGTAGAGATTGTGCCGCAGGTCCAGATGCTGGAGGAGTGCGACGGGGATTTCACCCCAGACTTCCACCATGCGGGCGAGCAAGTTGGTGTTGTCGAGGTCGAAGGAGCGGTCGAAACGCACGGGGAACGAGACAGTTTTGTCGGAATCGTAGACTTCGAGATTGGTGAGATGGGTATTGGCGAGGGGGGCGAGCAACTGGTGTTGCGTGACCTTCTGGAGGTCCACGCCAAAATAAAGGAGGAGGTCGGTAAATTTGACGTGATAGATGACCGATAAGGAATAGAGCTTGTAGATGCTGGGGACGGAGTCGGAATTTTCCAGCTGAGTGAGCCAAGCGTTGGAAATCTGGAACTCGGGGTTTTTTTCCTCTTCGGCGATTCTAAGACTTAAGCTTTCGACGTCGCGGGTCGTGATCCCGAGGCGAATGCGAAGTTTCCGGAGTTGATCCCCCGGTGGGCGCGGATGCATAACGCCATATATTACCGCACATTTCGTTTTTGAAGACACGGTAAGTGATGTCCATAGGGATTACTCCCTTCACTACTCGTGGGCGGTCGAAGGCCTGCCTCGAAAGTATGTCTGCGGTGTGGATCCCAGCATCGTCCGAAACATCTCAATGAACGAACTTACACTGTCGTAACCGACCGCGATAGCGACTTCCGTGACAGATTTCTTTTGTGCCAGCATCTCAAGGGCAGCAAACAACCGCGCCTGCTGTCGCCAACGGCCAAACGGCATGCCTACCTGAGCCGAAAACGCACGCATGAAAGTACGGCGGGCCATTCCGGCAACATCTGCCCAAGCGTCCAGCGTGCGGTCATCCGCAACATCATCCAGCAGAGCATCTGCAACTCTGGCCAGTCTTTCCTCTCTGGGTATCATCAAACGCAAGGGCTGCTTCTCAGGCTGGCGAATCTCATCACGAAGTGTTGTGATTAAGTGCTTCTTCGCCGGGTTGAGCGGTTGGCGGAGGTCCCAACCGACCATACGATGAACTATGGCGAACAATAGCTCCGATGAGTTGAACAGGCAGGGCGTCTTGGGCAGACCGCGACACATCTCCGGAGAAAAGTCCACCATCCCGCCAGCAGCGCCTCCGACAGAACGCGCCGCGTGCTTACAATTTGGCGGAGTCCATGCGCAACGCTGGGAGGGAAACAGCCAGCGCTCGTTTTCCGTTTCCACGATCAGCAACCCCTGGGTCAGTGCGACGAGTTGCCCGCGGTGGTGACTGTGCGCTGGCGTCCAGCCCTCGACCATCCGCCTCTGGAAGGCATATGCCAGTACTGGCGTATCGCTGTCGTAGAGACGGCGCAGTTCTTCCATATTCTGCACCGAGAACATGGATTTAGGAGATTGACCCTTTTCCGACATAGCTAGCCACTTTCCCGTTAGCGGAACCTTCGAGAATTGGCTAGAGTACGCGGCAAGAGAAAGAAAGACAACACAGGAGCAGAAAGAACCATGAGAAAGCTGATCTACGCAATCAACATCACACTGGACGGATGCTGCGACCACACCACGGGGATTCCTGACGATGAGTTGATGCGCTACTACACACAGATGGTGCGCGAGGTTGGCCTACTGGTTTATGGGCGTAAGACCTATCAATTGATGGTGCCGTATTGGCCCGATGTGGAGAAAAGCCAGGATGACAGAGAAACGGATATTGAATTTGCTCAGGCCTTCAACTCCTGCAAGATAGTTGTTTTTTCGCGATCGTTAGAGCCGGTTGAAGATGGAAAGACGAGGATTGTTCGTTCCGATCTCCGCGAAGAGATACTTCGATTGAAACAAGAACCGGGCAAAGATATTTTGGTCGGCGGTGTAGATGTTCCTTCACAACTGATGGAGCTTGGCCTGATTGACGAATATCGTTTTGCCGTTTTGCCAATCATTGCTGGAGAAGGCAGACGATTGATGGAGGGCATCAGCCTGCCCGAGAAATTGCAATTGAAACTGGTTGAGTCAAAGCCTTTTAAATCAGGATGTGTTGCGCTTCGTTACTTGAAACAGTGAGAGAGAACTCCGCAAGGCTGTGCCGCTGGCTTCCGGCAAGAAAAGCTCCACTACAAAAGATCGACTAAAAAACGGGCCACCATCTCGGAGATCAGTCATCCCCGGTGAAAGGAATTTGCAGAATTACAGTATTCGGGGAAAAAGTGTGAGGCGAAGTGGTAAAGGCAAGTCGATAAGATGCTCAGGAGGCGTAGACGGGAACGAGAAAATAGGCCTCGTACTCGGCGACGCGGGATTTTCCGCGAGCTTCGATTTCCCAATAGGTAGGAGGAGTGGAGATGAGGCTGGTGGCGGGCTGGTTCGAGGGAACCGAGAACTGAATCGGGATAGTGCCTCCGGAGAACGAGGCGAGGCGTTCGCGCGGCAGAGTTACCGCATCTTTGTAGAGTTCGTAACAGACGACCTGGGGGTTTTGATTTCCGCCGGTGCCGCCGGAAGTGTAGCGTTCCGCGACGCAACGCAGCGTTAGCGTGAGTTCATCGAGGTCGGCGAGATTACTTGGGGCGCGCAGGTGGGCGCTGAGAGTGCTGCCGAGGAAAAAAGGGAAGCTGTCATATTGGAGAAAGCTGTTGCCGTAGCGAAGCAGGTCCGCCAGGGCTTTCACGGCGCGATACCAGATGAACAGGCCGATGAGGGCGAAGATCGACGCGCCCACGAGGAACGGCCAAGCTCCGTGGAGACCAACCCAGAAGAAGGGAACAAGGAAGGCGCTCCAGAACAGCGCAAAGGAAAATCGGCCAAGCATCATTTTGAACGCGGAGAAGCGGAATCCGTCGGTGTGCCAGTGGTAGTCGGCGAGCCAGGGTTGGCCCGGGTGCAGGGCGGCTTCACGTTGATAGCGTGCTTTGCGAAGGATCCCGACGACGCCGTGGAGAAACAGAAAAGCTCCGGCGAACGCGAAGAACCCTCCGACCATGCCGATGAGCCAGTCTGGACCGTGTTTACCCTTGAGGTGAAAAAGATTTAAGGCGGCTCCGACGATGAACGCGCCGATGAGCAGGAAGGGAAGGCCGAAGATAGCGGATTTCCAGCCGTCGATGGTAGTGGCGCTTTGCGCTGGATGATTCCGGAGGGCACCGCCGCCTTGGACCATGTTCTGGGTGACGGTTTCGAAGCCGTGAGTAGGCGAGACGCTTGGTAGAGTGGTAGGCACAGGACTCCTTCACGTGTTGCACCAGAATGCGAGATGAAGGGGGAGCGCTGCAATGGGACTTTGCCGAATAGGCAATAGCCAGGAGAGCGTGTGCTAGCATGGAGTTTTGTGAAGGGCACGTAAGAAACGGCTGTGCGTATTGCCTCAGTGGCAGCGGAACATGGCGAGCGATGAGGGAAGAGACCACCAGAGAAGTAAGGATATTGGGTATAGAGTCGTCGTGTGACGAGACGGCAGCCGCCGTGGTGGCGGATGGTCGAAGGATTCTGTCCAACGTAGTGTCGTCGCAGATCGACATTCACCGGAAATATGGGGGCGTGGTGCCAGAGTTAGCTTCGCGCGAGCATTTGCGGCAGATTGTGCCGGTGGTGCGAGAAGCGATGGAGCAATCCGGTTTACGCTTTGCGGACTTGGATGCGATCGGGGTGACGCAAGGTCCGGGGCTGGTGGGGTCATTACTGGTTGGAATTACCTATGGAAAGACGCTGGCGGCTGCGTTGAACAAGCCCCTTGTGGGAGTGAATCACTCAGAGGGACACATCCAGTCGGCATTCCTGGAAGCGCATGTCCATGGAAACGCGCCCAGTCTGCCAGCGGTCTGCCTGATTGTGTCCGGTGGGCACACGGTTTTGTACGAAGTTAAGACCGCTGGTCAGTCATCGAACGAGGCCTTCGCCTATCGAAAGCTGGGACAGACTCGGGACGACGCGGCTGGCGAGGCGTACGACAAGGTAGCCAAGCTGCTGGGGCTGGGCTATCCGGGTGGACCAATTCTGGATCGACTGGCCTCGGCAGCGGGGAATGCACCGGCTCCTACGAGGTTTGGACCTACAAAGACGCGAGGAAACGCGTTGGATTTCAGCTTCAGCGGGCTGAAGACTGCGGTGCTCTACCACGTACGAGAACACCCGGAGTACAACAGCGAGATTCGCCATCGGGAAGAGGCGTTGCGGACAGGAAGCCGGTCGTTCGAGGAATTGGTGAGATTATGTAGTCCCGAGACTCTGGGGCTGGTGCGCGAATTTCAGAATGCCGTGGTGCGAGATCTGGTGGAGCGCACAATGCTGGCGTCCGAAGAATGTAGCGTGGGGACAGTATTGATCTCCGGCGGGGTGGCCGCGAACAGTCAACTGCGGGCGACGTTCGAAGAGCGAGCCCGAGCGGCCGGCGTTAAGGTGTTCTTTCCCAGCCGGGCGCTTTCCACTGACAATGCGGCAATGATCGCGGCCGCGGCGTATGCGCGATTTCAGCACGGACAGTTTGCGGATAATTCGTTGAACGCCAAGGCCAGTATGCCGCTGGCGTGACGGCTGGGGCTTGCCCACTTCGTCTGTGACCGATTTACAACCGTGAAAGCGACGGCGGCCCACCGTTTGTGTCGCTCAGGGTGGACAAGCACTCCCCAAAAAAAACGGGCGACCCGAAGATCGCCCGCGAAACAATTCCGGTTGGGAAAGAAGTTAGTCTACTTTCTCCATCATTGTGGGGAACTGTAGTTTGGCCTTTGCTAAGGACTTAACCACCAGACCTTCGGCGTTTTCCGCGGTCAGGTTGCGGGCAGTGGCCATTTCGCTTACGAGCAGGTACTTGGCGCGCTCCAGCATTTTCTTTTCGCGGAAGGAAAGGGGCTTGCTACGGCTGAGGGAGACTAGGCTTTTGAGTACGACCGCAACTTCCAAAAGGGAACCCGTGCGCATGCGCTCGGAATTTTCCTTGAAGCGATGTTTCCAGTCATGGTGCGAATTGAGCTTCCCTTTTTCCAGGAAACCCAGCACCTTGCTGGCGTCATTGGAGCGGATGACCGATCGCAAGCCAACTGTTGGCGCGTTAGAAGAAGGAACCATAACGCGCAAACCGCTGGAGACAATGCGGATCATGAAGTAACGTTCAGTTCTGCCGTTGAGTATGCCGTAACTGATTTGTTCTACTATCCCTACGCCGTGGTTTGGATAAACGACTTTGTCGCCAATCTTATATTCCATAGCTTCGGTGGTCCCCCAAGAAGATAAAACGAGTTTAGACAAGTGTGCCGGAAGAGTCAAGGTATATCCCGTGGAATCAGGGAGATAGAGGCGGGCCAAAATGGATTTGGCAGTCGAATTGCTCAGGGTCGAGAGATTTTGTTGGTCGTAATTTGGTGCCACTGACGATGGTTCAACCCATTTGACCACCCCTGTTTTTTGGTGCAACACATTCAGTTTGAAGGAGTAAGCTGGTGGAGGGATGGGTTTCCTATAATGATTACGTTGGCAATTGATACGTCCGAAGCGCGCGGAAGTGTAGCTGTGATGAGGGATGGGACTGCTGTTTCGCAGCGAATTCACGACGACGGGACCGATTATTCGGCTTGGCTGCTGCCTGCGGTCGAAAACGTGTTGGGCGAAGCAGGTGCAAGCGTGGAGCAAGTCGACCTCTTTGCGGTGTCCACGGGGCCGGGGTCGTTTACGGGGTTGCGGGTTGGGCTGACCAGCGTGAAGGCCTGGGCGGAAGTCTACGGCAAACGAATCGTGGGAGTACCGAGGCTGGAAGCAATGGCGCGGTCCGAGGTGGTCAACTCAGGATTAGTCGCCGCGAGCTTTAATGCCCATCGAGGGCAAGTATTCAGCGCCCTCTACCGAACGGTAGCGGCGAGTGGGTGGGACAGGATCGGCGACGAGACCGTGTGCACACCGGACGAGTTTGTGGCCTTCGTTGATGGCCGTGCGGGGGCGGAGTTGGTTGCGTGGGTCTGTTTGGATCCTGACCTGATCGAAAACGCCAAGTTGTTTGCACAGCGCGTTGTCCGCGGAGACAAGCTGGTTCGAGGATCGGCAGTACTGGCGCCGGTTATCGGCAGATTGGCCGAAGCACGCGCCGCGAAGGGTGAATTCACGGACCCTGTCGCGCTAGACGCGAACTACGTGAGAAGGTCTGACGCGGAGATTTTCTGGAAAGGGCCGTCGGTTAATGCCCGCTGAAACTTGCAGCGGGGGTTCGGCAGGACGGATCGTGCCATGTCGGCGGGAGGATCTTCCGCAGGTGGAAGCGATACTCCGCAAGACTCCCGAGGCGGCGTCTTGGTCGGAAGCTTCCCTGGCTGCAATTCTGGAAGAAAATCCCGAGTATTTTCTGTTGAGCTGGGAGGGGGAGGATCTTGGCGGTTTCATCTATGGGCGTCGAGTGCTGGATGAGGGAGAGATACTGAATCTGGCCGTCGGTGCGGACTTTCGAAGACGAGGAATAGGCGCGAGCTTAGTGGCAACATTGTGTGGGGTATTTGGCCGCAATGGCGTGCGCCAGGTGTTCTTGGAAGTGCGGTCTTCGAATCGACCAGCGGCGAAGTTGTATACCGAATTGGGCTTCCTGCGCGTTGGGAAGCGCCCCGGGTATTATCGGAACCCCGAGGAGGCAGCGTTGGTATTGCGGCGGGAAATAGCCTGATGGCGCGAAGTACGGTACGAGTGGGCTGGAAGTACCGGAGGCGAAATTCACAGCACCGGTACGAATTTACTCTTGACGCGGAAATTCCCGGTGCTAGTCTTGCGTTCATGTAGTGTTCACAATCCAAGTCAGAGGAGACACGCATGGCAACAGCACAGCGGAGCCCTCGGGACGTAATTTTCGAAGCAGACGCCGAGTATCAGCGTCTGGCCGAAAAGCATCATCAGTACGAAGCAGAACTCCAGAAACTCTCGCAATCGCCCTACCTGAATTCCGAAGACCTCATCGAAGAAATCCGACTGAAAAAACTAAAGCTTCACGTAAAGGATGAAATGGAGCGCATTGCTGCGCACTTCCAAAGTGCGCGCGCTAGACATTCGCAGTAGCCCGCCGTTAAACGCCCTCCCGGTACAACGAAGTATCGTAGAATGACCAGAGTCCTCCTGCGGCGCGGAGCCGTGACGGAGTGGGGAGCCTATGGTCCGGGAAGGGTATTGGTTCGGTTTACCACCATTCATATTAGGCATGGTGCTGTTGATCGTCCGCGGCGAATGGCAGACCGCCGCCGGGGCGATACTGCTGTTGCTAGGTTTGTTCGTTTTCAGTTTCTTCCGTAATCCAGAACGTGTGATTCCATCGGAACCGGGGTTGATTGTGGCGCCCGCGGACGGACGTGTGGTTGTGGTCAAAGATGAGGAGAATCAGGGGCGGCCAGGCAAGCGCATCAGCATTTTCCTGGCGATTTGGAATGTACACGTAAATCGTGCACCGGCGGCGGGAAAGATCATCCACCTGGAGTACAAACCGGGAAAATTCCTGGCGGCGTGGGACGCCAAGGCGTCCTTTGAAAATGAGCAGAACGTTTTTATGCAGGCAACGGAACACGGCGAAATTGTGTACAAGCAAATCGCTGGTTGGGTGGCGAGGCGCGTGGTGGCCTGGAAAAAGGCGGGGGACGAAGTGGCACGCGGCGAGCGGATCGGCCTGGTTCGCTTCGGTTCGCGCGTCGACCTGTGGCTGCCAGCAGAGGCAGAAGTGCTGGTAAAGGTCGGTGAGAACGTAAAAGGTGGTTCGAGCGTGGTGGCGCAAATGCAGGAGGGCGCGGGCGTAAGAACGAAAGCAGCGCCGTCCGTCTCCAGCAATGCGCGGCAGAAACTACAGGACGACGGGCGCTCGTAGTACTCTGAAGTGGCGCAGAGGGAATTAAGATGGATGAAATCGAACAGCAAAGCATGCCGTTTCCGGAAGCGCAGAAACGAAAGCGCCGGTTTCGCCGGGGAATCTTTTTGCTTCCCAGTTTGTTTACCGTGGCGAACCTGTTGTGCGGCTACTACGCGTCGATCGCGGCGCTGGTTGGCCGGAACGAGGATTTTGACCATGCCGCGAAAGCGATCGGGATTGCGATCTTGTTCGATTCGATGGACGGGCGAATCGCGCGGATGACGGGAACGAATACGGAATTCGGAGTGCAATTCGACAGTCTGGCGGACGTGGTGAGTTTTGGAATTGCCCCTGCGATTCTGGCATACGCCTGGGGATACCGCAGCGGCTTTGCGATCCAGGGCTATCACCAGTTGGGCGAATTCGCGTGGCTCTGTTGCTTGACATTTTTAATCTGTTCCGCATGGCGCTTGGCACGATTTAACGTGAAGGGGATGGAGCCGGGCGGAAACAAGAACTTCGTGGGAATGCCTACGCCAGCGGCGGCGGGAGTAGTAGCGGCGATCGTACACGCGTGCCACTGGTTGGGGCCAATCACAGCCAAAAATTGGTCGCTGGTCTGGTTTGCATTGTTGCTGGCGCTGGGAGCGCTGATGACCAGCACGATACGATATTACAGTTTCAAGGATATTCCGTGGAGCCGACGGCAACCGTCGATTACCATCGTGCTGCTGTTCCTGCTAGTGGGGATCATCTGGAAATATTCCGAATATGCGCTGGTGATCATTGCGTGCACGTATGCGGCGGTCGGAATTGCTTTGCATCTGGTGCGATTCGTTCGACGCCGAACCGTTGCGCGGGCCGCTTGACCCATGACTCCTGACCGACGTTCCGAAAAAATTGTGATTGCGGGAGCTTCTTCGCTGTTGGGTGGCGAGCTCAAGAGCGTTTTAGAGGAAAGCCGCTTTGCCGGCTGGGAGTTTCACCTGGTGGATGAAGAAATCGCCGCGGGCACGCTGACCGAAGCGGGCGGCGAAGCGACCGTAATCCAACGCGTGGAAGAAGACTCGTTTCGCGGGGCGCGCTACGCGTTTTTAGCGGGGTCAACAGGATTTGGAAAACAATGTCTGGGAGCTGCAAAAGAGGCGGGCGCCAAGGTGATCGATTTCACGCGTGCGAGCTTGTCTGATCCTGACGCGATACCGTGGTTCCCGCGCATTGAAGCATTGAGCGGAAGACGAGTGGCGAAGAACGCAGGAGTCTATTCGGTTGCGTCTGCGGCAGGCATGGGTATCGCAACGCTGGCGATGGCCTTACGCCCGTTGAGACTACGGCGGGTGGTAAGCAACGTGTTTCAACCGGTGTCCGAAGCGGGCAGGGAAGGGATTGAGGAACTGGAAACGCAGACGTCGCAACTGCTGTCTTTCCAGAACATTGGCACGCCGGTGTTTGGGACGCAGGCAGCGTTCAATTTGTTGCCGCGGTTTGGGACAGAAAGCCGGCAGGATCTACACCAACACTTGTTGGAGGTGCGGGCAGAGATCACGGCGGCTATCGGTGATGCTACGGAGGATGCCAAGATTTCGGTGAATCTGCTGCACGCGCCGGTATTTTACGGCGTGACGTTTAGCGCTTTCGTGGAGGTTGAAGAGACGGCGGATTCCACGAAGCTAATCGACGCTTGTAAGGACGCGGGCTTCACGATGGTTCCGTTGATGGAGCCAGGCCCGGGTAATGTCAGCGTGGCGGGGGAAACCAGTATTTTCTTGCGAGCACCGGAGCCGGATACCGTTCGAGCGGGAGGATGGTGGTTCTGGGGTGCGGCGGACAATTTGCGCTTGCCGGCGTGGAGCGGAAGCAAGCTCGCGGAATGGCTGGAAGAATAATGGTAAGGAGCGATTTGGGGCGAGTCGTGTGGTGCCTAATGGTGGGGCTCCTGGCTTCGGGTTGCGGCTATCACGTGGCAGGGCACGGACCAGATGCCTTACCGAAAACGATCCAGGTGATCGCGGTACCCGCATTGGAGAACAAGACCAGCACCTTCAAAATCGAGCAGCGGCTAACGGCAGCGACGATTCACGAATTTCTGGCAAAAACGAGATACAAGGTGGTATCGAATCCCGACGCGGGAGATGCGGTACTGACAGGAAAAGTACTGAGCGTGGAAGTGGTGCCGCTGCTGTTCCAGAGTTCGAATTCGACGACTACCGCAGTGGCGCAGGCGACGGCGATGATGGTGACGATGAAGTGCGAAGTGACTTTGACGGAGCGGGACAGTGGCAAAGTGCTGTACCACACGGACAATTTTGTGTTCCGCGACGAATATCAGCTGGCCACTACATGTGTGCCATCTTCTGGTACCACCTGTCCTGTTGCCTCTGACCCGAAAAGTCAAGTGGAATCATTTTTTCAGGAAGGCGAACCCGCGGCCGATCGCATGGCCCAGGATTTTGCGACCCGCCTGGTGGCGGCGGTGACGGAGAATTATTGATGGCGCGGCTAAGTCTGGAGCAATTCAAGGAACGCTTGGGGAAGGGGAAAATCATCCCGGCACTGTTGCTGCTGGGGGATGAACCATATCTGCGGGATTCCTGCCGGGCCGCGTTGATCGACAAATTTGTGCCGGAGGGGGCGCGAACGTGGGCGGTGTCGCGTTTTTCCGCCGACCGTGGGGAAACTCCGATGGCGCTCGACCAAGCGCAGACTCTGCCGATGCTATCGTCGCAGCAAGTGGTGTTCATCGAAGAGGCGGAAGCGATCGAGAAATTGGGGGAGAAGGCTCGCGAGTACACCGTCGAACGAATCGTGGCGTATCTGGAAGATCCGGCGCCGTTCACCGTATTGGTGATCGAGGCGGAAAAATTGGATATGCGCATGATGTTGGGCAAGAAGCTGGCCGATTTGGCGCTGGTGGTGGGAGTGGGGCTCGGTGACCGCGCGGAGGATCGCATTGGGACTGCGGAGGCGCTCGCGAAGGTGATGGCCAAGGAGCAGGGCGTCACCTTTGAAAAGGGCGCGGCGGAAGACCTGGCGGAATTTGTGAATGGCGATTTGACGCGACTGAAGACCGAGGTGGATAAGTTAGCCACCTTCGCCGCAGAACGGAAGACGATTCGGCGAGAAGATGTGAGTTTGCTGGTGATTTCGGAAAAGACCACCACGATCTGGGAAGTGGCCGATTTGCTGGCATCGCACCAACCGCGAAGAGCGCTGGAGTTTATCGACCGGTTGCTGCGCGAAGGCGAAGAACCGGTTTTGATGGTGGGCGGGATGGCGTGGATGTACCGCAAGCTGGTGGAGGCTAGCGAGGTGCGGGGAGTAACGAATGGGTGGCAAGCGGCGAAAGCGCTGGGGATGCGGCCGGAACAGGCGGAACTGGCGATTCGCTGCGCGCGCAAAATTCCTCGTGAGCGCTTGCTGGATGGTCTGCAGGCGTTGCAGGAAGCGGACAATCGGTTAAAGGGCGGCGCGAAAGATGTACGCGCGATTATGGAATTTTTGGTGTGGCGGTTGAGTGGGGATGAAGCGGCGGTGGCGAGGTGAGCAGGTGTTGCCGTAAAAGAAAAAGCGGGCAACTGTCGTTGCCCGCGGAAAGTCTACGTTAGAGCCGGTTACTTTGCGGACTTGGCTTTGACGGCGTTATAGGCAAGCGCGAGGCGAGACTTGTAGCGGTTTCCGGTGTTCTCATGCAGCACGCCCTTGGCGATCGCGGCGTCGATCGCGGACAGCGTGGGATTCAGAAGATTTCCCGCGGCGGTGGCGTCACCGGCGGTGATAGCGGTGCGCAGACGCTTCATGGCGCTGCGGACGCGGGTACGATTCGCGCGGTTCACTTCGGCACGTTGACGAGATTGCTCCGCCCGCTTTAATACGGACTTCTTCTTTTTCTTAACTTTGGTAGCCTGACCTTGAGGCATCTATTGCTCCTTATGCGTTTTTCTCAAACTATTAGTTTGAACGGTGCGAGTAGGCTTTGTCAAACGACGTGAAACCTGTATCGCGCGTGCCGCTAAGCACGCCCTCGCCCGCTACAGTGGCGGGCCCCGTTGCGCCCGCCGCCGGGAGTGCGCCGGATGCCAAGAGGGATCAACTCTGTCTGCTCATTAATTCGCGCAACCCGATTATCGCGGTGGAAACCAGCGAAGAGCAGCGGTTCGCGGCGCTGCTGCAGCGGGTGGCCAACCGCCTGTCGCTGCCGATTTACACCTGGAGCATCACCACCGGGCTGGCGAGGAATGGCGGTGCCGCGCTGTACAACTCAGACCAGCCAGAACAGGCGTTGGCGAATATCGGAGTAATCCAGGGCGAGGGCATTTTTCTGCTGAAAGATTTTGGACGTTATTGCGACAACGACAAGATCAGCCGGAAATTGCGCGATCTGGCCGACGGATTTCGCACCGCGAGACGTTCGATCGTCCTAGTGGCTGCGGCGCTATCGCTGCCGCCAGAGCTGGCAGCGGATGCGGTGGAATTTCAACTGGGATTGCCCGCTGCCGAAGAATTACTTGGTGCAGTGAGGAGCACGCTCGCGGAATTAAGTGCTTCTCAGAGTATCCCCAATTCGTTGGACTCCGCTGCTTTGACGCAGTTGGCGAAAAATCTAGCTGGGCTTTCGGAAGAAGAAGCGCTGCGGGTGCTGCGACAGTGCGTGTTGGCGCGGGGGCGAGCGGACGACGGGCTGCTGGAGGATGTGGCGGAGGGTAAACGGCAGGCATTACGAACAGAAGGCCTGCTGGAGAATGTGAAGCGCGATGCGTCGTTCCGCGATGTGGCCGGTCTGCAACGCTTGCGCGAGTGGGTGGCGAAACGAAAAAGCGCGTGGACTGTGGAAGGTCAACGCTTCGGGTTAGTCCCGCCAAAGGGAATCATTATTATGGGCGTGCAAGGCTGCGGGAAGAGCCTGGCGGCGCGGGCGGTGGCGGGTGAGTGGGGCTACGATCTGGTGCGGCTGGATGCCGGTGCGCTGTATGACAAATTTGTGGGTGAGAGCGAGAAGAGACTACGAAGGGCATTGGAATTGGCTCAGAAATTGTCGCCGGTGGTGCTGTGGATCGATGAAATTGAGAAGGCCTTTGCGTCGGCAGGAACCAGCGGGGATGCGGATGCGGGATTGTCGCAACGGCTGCTGGCGACTTTGCTGACGTGGATGCAGGATCGCGAGAGTGGCGTGTTTCTGGCGGCGACTTCGAACAACATTACGGTGCTACCGCCGGAAATGCTGCGCAAGGGACGATTTGATGAGATCTTTTTCGTGGACCTGCCGAACACGCAGAATCGGGCGGCGCTATTTACTTTGCATTTGAAGAAGCGCGGACGGGATCCGGGGACGTTTGATACTGCGGTGCTGGCGCAGGCTAGTGAAGGGTTCTCTGGCGCGGAGATCGAACAGGCCATTGTTTCCGGACTGTATACAGCGTTCAGCCTGAAGCAACCGCTGTCGACCGAGATTTTGCTGGGAGAGATCAAGGGCACGCAGCCGTTGAGTGTGACGCGCGCCGAGGAAATCAGTGCGATTCGGGAGTGGGCGAAGAATCGCGCGGTAGCGGCGGATTGAGGGCCTGAACGCTGAAAGAGAGACTCTGATACGAGCGGTGTGCCGTAAAGAGGCTCAGGATGACCGCACGTATGGTTTGAGATCACGATGGAAATGGAAACGGCCCGGCGTGGGGGTGCGCCGGGCCGTTTCTTGTATGGGGCAGTCTTTATTTTTTCTGTTCGAAGGAAAACGAGAAATCGAAAACCATGTCTCCGGCGGGAACGCGCACGGACAGTTCACGCGCATCACTGTCGCGGTCGAACCACATGACTCCGGCGGTCACCTGGCCCGTGCGAATCGTTGTGGGCCGGAGAGAAAGAGACTCGACGTCGACGGACTCCGAGCGGTCGAAGGCACCGTGGTGCGTGGAGGCCAGCGCGAGATGCGGGTTAAGGTAATCGGGCGCGGGCGAGTTGCGAACCGCGAGGAGATCGGTTTGCGCGACTCCGGGAGCGACGGCGCTCCGGGAGGGCACGGCGTCCGTAAGCGTCCAGAGCACCTGATGCGTGGGAGTATGCGCAAGCTTTTCGGGACTAGAGGCCAATAAGGCGCGAAGGTTCGGGGTGAGTTCGTCGAGTGTGATGATTCCGGGGAGCACTTCAATCTTTTCGCCCGACTGGTTGGAAATGGCAATGTTGGCACGATACTTCCAGCCGCTGTCTTGCAAGGAAACCTGGACGGTGATGCCGTTGGCGGTAACGGATTCTACGTGGCGGCCGTGGCTGAGGAACTCGTCGCAGCCTGGCGTGCCGGCGACCCAGCGAACCACTCCGTTTACAGCGGTTGCAGACGATGGCTGTGGCTTCTCGACGGTAACCGGGGCGTTGCCGCTGGCCGCGGTGAGATACATTTGCGCGACGTAGCCCTCTTGTCCATCCTTGGTGCGAATCTGAGCGGTATAGCCTTCGAGATCGGAGAGCACCGCAACGGTGTCACCACAAGAAAGCGAACCCACAATACGCAAGGGCAAAGCTTGTTCAGGGTCCGCGGTAAACGGGATGTTGGTTTCGCCGGGGCATTTCACCACCGCGGTGCGTGCGGAGACTGGGGTTACGGTCTCGGTTTTTTCCGTGCAAAGCGCGGGAATCGCGGAAAGCAGGAGAGCCGAACCGAGTGCCAGATACTTTGAAGACGCGAGCATGGGACCTTCCTCCCTCAGAGCCTTTTAATCCTGACGAATGCGTTGTGCGATGTATGTGATTTTTCAAGAAGGGAATGGTAGGGTCTATAGCTCTGAGGTACCAGAGTACAGGTGATTGTTGCGACACTGACCCTGACCGGGAAAACACTCCGACAAGTACAGGTGAAGAATTCGCGAAGCGAGGTGCGATGAAGAAAACTTGGCTGCTGTTGTTATGCGTGGGGATCAGCTGTGCAGGGGTATGGGCGCAAGAGACGCCGACATCCGGGGCGGCCGGAAAGGCCGTGGCAAATTGTCCAGACGTATCGGCGCTGGAGAAGAGAGTCGAGTCCATGAACCAGCGGTTGATGGACTGGCCGTTCCTGGCGCGGTACAGGGACGCGAATGCGAAAGTGGCGGCGCCGACGTCGGGTGAACTGCGCGTGGTGTTCATGGGCGATTCGATAACGGACATTTGGCAGCAACCGGAGATGGGCGGATTTTTCCCGGGAAAGCCCTATCTGGATCGCGGCATCGGAGGGCAGACTACGCCGCAGATGTTGCTGCGCTTTCGGCCCGACGTGATCGCGTTGCAACCGCAGGTAGTGGTGATTTTGGCGGGCACGAATGACATCGCGGGAAACACGGGTCCGATGACGCTGGAAGAAATCGAAGGAAATCTGGCGTCGATGTCGGAACTGGCACACGTACATAACATTCGGGTGGTGCTGAGTTCGGTGACACCGGTGGCGGATCTCACCACGCCGGACGGAAAGAGCATCACCCAGACGTTGCGCAGGCCGCCGGAAAAAATTCTTGCGCTGAACGAGTGGATCAAGAAATACGCGGCGGAGCATGACGACGTGTATCTGAATTATTTTCCGGCAATGGCCGATGAGAAGGGCTTCTTGAAGAGAGAAATGACCAATGACGGGCTGCATCCGAATGCGGCGGGGTATGCGGTGATGGCACCGCTGGCGGAGAAGGCGATCCAGCAAGCTATAGCAGCGAAGCCGTAAGAGCCAGATAACGCGGCGTGGCGGATGTCATTGTAGTGTAACTTGACCGCTGCACGGCGGTGCGCTACGGTGAACGTATTCTCCTTCACGAGGCTGGGAAGCAGCCGGGAAGATTCAGGAGGAAAGCCCATCGGCCACCCATTGCGGGAAGCAGCACAACCTTCCAACTGGATGAAGCGCACAATCCACATCTCCGGGAAACTGGAGCCGTTTTTCGGAACCCTCGACGAAAACATACGAACGTTTGAAGACAGTTTGCAGGTGCGAACGCACTTGACCGATACCCGTCTGACGATTGAAGGTACGCAAGAGGCGGTCGACCAGGCGGTGCGGATCGTGGAGGAGTACAACCACCTGACACGGCACGGCCGCGAACTTACCAGCGCGGAAGTGAAATCGTTGATGCGCGTGGCGACGGAAGAGCCGCATGCGTCGCCGCGCGGGATGTTTGAGCACGGGCGCACGCGGTCGTTCGGGAAGAAAACCGTAACACCGAAGAATGCCAGCCAGCGGCGGTACATGGAAGAGATCGAAAGTCACGACATGACGTTTGGCATTGGGCCGGGAGGGACGGGGAAAACGTATCTCGCGGTGGCGATGGCGGTGAGTGCGCTGCTGACCAAGCAGGTGAATCGAATCATTTTGGCGCGGCCGGCGGTGGAAGCGGGAGAGCGGCTGGGATTCTTGCCCGGCACATTGCAGGAAAAGATCGATCCGTACATGCGGCCGCTTTACGATGCGTTGTACGACATGCTGGACGCGGACAAACTGGAACGGTTTCTGGAAAAAGGAATTATTGAGGTGGCGCCGTTGGCATTCATGCGCGGGCGGACGCTGAACGACTCCTTCGTAATTCTGGATGAGGCGCAGAACACCACCAGCGAACAGATGAAGATGTTTCTGACGCGCTTGGGATTCAACTCGAAGGCGGTGATCACCGGAGATATCACGCAAATTGACTTGCCCGCGGGGAAGAAGTCTGGATTAGTGGAAGCGATGGAAATTTGCGGGCGCATTCCGGGGATCAGCGTGGTGCAGTTCGGGGAAAAAGATGTGGTGCGGCACAACCTGGTGCAGCAGATCATTCGGGCGTACGAGGAGCACGACGCCACGCAACCGCAACGAACCGGAAACGGCCAGGGACCAATGAAAGAGTTGCCACCGGCGGAGAAACCGGTATCGTAATTCAGAATGGCGACTAAGCGACGCGCGCGCAAGGCTCCGGGTGGACAGCGCGATTCCAGTGACATTGAAAACCGGCAGAAACGTGTACGCGTTCCGCTATTGGAGTTGGAGAGATTCCTACGGAAGTTGCAGCGGGAATTGAGATTGCAACGGGGCGCGGCATTCGTACGATTTGTGACGGATGCGGAGATGAAGCGGCTGAATAGCAAGTTTCGGAAGAAGGCCAAGACCACGGATGTGCTGTCGTTCCCCGCGGAACTTCGCAGCAAGCCCAGAGACTTGAGACGCCGTACAATGGAAGTGCGTGGTACATTTCTGGGCGATATTGCGATTTCACCGGTGGTGGCCCGACGAAACGCAAAAGCGTTTCATCGCACGATGGCAGAAGAAATTTGCGTTCTGATGTTGCATGGGATATTGCATCTTCTGGGATATGATCACGAAACCGATCGCGGCGAGATGGAACGAGTGGAAGCAACGCTGCGGCGCCGGTTGGGGCTGAGCTGATGTTGCTTTGGGCCTATATCGGTAGTCTATTGATTCTGGCGCTAGGTCTGCCGATTTTTTCCTACCTCACGCTGATTTACCGCGAACTGGGACGTATGACGACCGGACGCGTCCACGAGCATCTGGACATATTTGAAGCGGAGATCGAGCCGAAGCTCAATATCAATCGGAGGAGCGGAGGCCGCACGTTCCGCATCCTGGGGCATTTTTGGCTGGCGTTTGTGGTGCTGGAGACTACGCGGGGCATTGTATTTTGGGTGCCGAACCGGTGGGAAGCCGGTCTGCAGTTTCTGGTGTTCCTGTCACTGGAAGTAATTCTGCTGATGCATTTTGTTCCGGACATGCTGCTGTACCGGACTACGGGGCGGTGGCTGGTTCCGCTACTCCCGATGATTCGCGTGGGGATGTGGCTGGTGTGGCCGGTGCGCGTGTTTCTGGAGGCTGCGGAATCGCTGGCGCGCATTTCCGAACAGGAAGTGGAGCGAACCGAGGAACAACGAACGGAAGAGGGAATCGAGGCGCTGGTCGAGGTGGCCGAAGAGGAAGGAATTATCGAACCGGAGCAAGCGGATCTGATCGAGCAGGTGGTGGAGTTCAGCGATAAACGGGTGCGCGAGGTGATGACGCCGCGGCCGGACGTGGTGGCGCTGCAAGCGGACGCGTCGCTGGAAGAAATGCACGCGAAATATGTGGAGACGAAGTTCGCGAAGATGCCGGTGTATGAGCGATCGCTGGACGACATCGTGGGAGTGGTGCAGGTGCAAGACTTGCTGCAGATTGCGGATACAGATTTGCCGAAACGAAAAGTGAGAGAGCTGCTAAAGCCAGTTTTGTTTGTGCCGGAGACAAAGGTGGGCTCGGATCTGTTGCGGGAGATGCGGCAGAAAAACTTGTCGATGGTGGTGGTGATTGATGAGCACGGCTCGGTGGCGGGAATCGCCACGGTGGAAGACCTGGTAGAGGAGATTGTTGGGGAGGCGCACACGGGTAGCATGCAACCGGCGCCGGATGCGGTGCGTGAGGCGGATGGCAGCCTGGTGTTGCGGGGGAGCATGTCGATTTCCGATGCGGAGAGGGTTCTGTCGTTGCAATTCGGGGAGCACTCGGACGAGACGGTGACGACGGTCGCGGGATTGATGAGCCATGCGCTGGGGAAAGTGCCGGCTCCCGGTGACAAAATTGATCTGGCTGGTTATCGCTTCGAGGTGCTGGAATCGAACCAGCGAAAAGTGTTGCGGCTACGGGCGCGGCGCTTGGCGGCAGCGAGTTCGCCCATGCAGCGCTGAAGGCGCGGAGATTCAGAAGCGCGCCATCGTTCGCGTACTGTTATCATTTAACCCATCCATTCCTGTTCATCCGAGGAGCGCTGCCTGAGAGCTTCCTTAGCTTTGGATTGAGTCGCGACGCGATGGTGAGCATGCAAGCGTTTTGGAATTGCCCCCAGTGAAATGAGCGAAATTGTGACGGACGAAAAAGAAACGACAAAAGAGAAGAAACAACGCGCCGGATTTGTGGCCATTATCGGGCGGCCGAATGCCGGGAAGTCCACGTTGCTGAACCGGTTTGTGGGGCAGAAAGTGGCGATCGTCACTTCCAAACCGCAGACCACGCGCAACCGCATTCAAGGAATCGTGACGCGTCCGGATGGGCAGATCGTGTTTGTCGATACCCCGGGATTGCACGAGGCCACGACGGCGCTGAATCGCCAGATGATGCGGGAAGTGGCGGCGGCGCTGGAAGGAATCGATGTGCTGCTGATGATGGTGGATGCGAGCCGTACGATGCCGCATGCCGACGCGCTGCTACTGGAGAAGGGGCAGCGGTTTGCAGGAAAAACAATTCTGGCGCTGAACAAGATCGACCGCGTGCCTAAGCCCAAACTTCTGCCGCTGCTGGATTCGTTTGCGAAGGCATTCCCGTTTGCGGCGCTGGTGCCGATCTCCGCGCTGAAGGGCGACGGCTGTAAGGACTTGCTGAAGGAAATTTTGAAGGAACTGCCGGAAGGCCAGCCCTTTTTTCCGGAGGATCAGATTACCGACCAGCCGGAACGCTTTCTGGTGGGGGAGATCATCCGCGAGAAGGCCATCGATTTGACGTACCACGAGGTACCGCACGCGCTGGCGATCGTGATCGATCAGTTTGAGGAGTCGCCGAAACTATTGCGAATCCACGCGACGCTGCATGTGGAGCGTGATTCGCAGAAGAAAATTCTAATTGGGCATAAAGGCGAGATGCTGAAGAGGATCGGCACGCAGGCGCGGAAGGAGTTGGAAACGCTGCTGGGGACGAAGGTGTTTTTGGCGATGTTTGTAAAAGTGGTGGAGGACTGGCGAGAGAATCCGCAGAAGGTGCGCGAACTGGATTGGCATTCGCAGTTGGAGGCGTTGGCGGAGGGGCAGGCTCGGAAGAGGGAAAGCGAGTGACACGTTTCGATCGCGGCAAGACTCGTTGGTTGTGTCCCTTCGAGGCTCAGGGCGAGCCTTCGTCGCGGACTGCGCTCCTCAGGATGACACGCATCGTTAATTTGAGAATCGTCAGTGTCCAGCTATTCGGGAGCGGCGATTCCCAAGGATTTCATTTTACGGTAGAGGTGGGAGCGCTCCAGGCCGAGGGCGGAGGCGGTTTGCGTCATGTTCCAGCGATGCTCCTGCAACTTGCGGAGAATGAACTCGCGCTCGTAGGCGCTGCGCGCTTCGTGCAGCGTGGAATAGGGATGTTGCGGACTTTCGGCAACGCCGCGAAAAAGCTCGGGCGGCAGGTGATGCGGCTCGATGCGCGCCTGCGGGCAGACAATAACGAGGCGCTCCACCAAGTTTTTCAACTCTCGTACATTTCCCGGCCACGGATAACGAACCAGAATTTCGAGCGCCCCATCGCTTAGTTCCCGCGTCTTCTTGCCGTATTCGGAGCTGAATTCATTCAGGAAAAACCGCGCCAGCACAGGGATATCTTCTTTGCGATCGCGCAGCGGCGGAACGTGAAAGGGAATTACGTTCAAGCGATAGAAAAGATCCTGGCGGAAGGCGCCCTTGGTGATTTCCTGCTCGAGAATCTTGTTGGTGGCCGCGATGACGCGCACGTCGACACGCAACGTTTGATTCGCGCCGATGGGCTCGATACGCTGCTCTTCCAGAACACGTAACACTTTCGATTGCGTACGCAGACTCATGTCGCCGACTTCATCCAGAAACAGCGTGCCGGCATCAGCCTTCTGAAATTTTCCGGTCTTGTCGTCGGTGGCGGCGCTGAAGCTGCCTTTCACATGGCCGAATAGTTCCGATTCGATCAACTCTTCCGGGATGGCGGCACAACTGACTTCGACGAAAGGACCCTTATTGCGCTGGCTGTTGGCATGGAGGGCGCGGGCGACGAGTTCTTTGCCGGTGCCACTCTCGCCATAGATCAGAACGCGGCCGTTGGTGGGCGCGGTGACCGCGATTTGCTGGCGCAGCGCTTTCATCGGGACGCTATCGCCGATGACCTGGTAGCGGTGAATGAGTTCATTGCGCAGCGTCTGATTTTCTTCTTGAAGGCGCCGCTGTTGCAGAGCGTTGCGC
Organism: Candidatus Acidiferrales bacterium; assembly: GCA_963759275.1. Classification (GTDB taxonomy): domain Bacteria; phylum Acidobacteriota; class Terriglobia; order Acidiferrales; family UBA7541; genus Acidiferrum. The sequence goes on from CAVWYZ010000018.1 coordinate 66,382, forward strand.
ACCAGGACGTTTACTTTTTCGAGAGAGAGGGGTTTCTCGATGAAATCGAAGGCCCCCAGCTTGGTGGCGCGGACCGCGGTTTCAATGCTGCCGTGTCCCGAAATCATGATCACCGCCGGCGGGCGCGGCAAATCCTGAATGCGCGTAAGCGCCTCCATGCCATCGATGCCGGGGAGCCAAACGTCGAGGAGCACGACCTGGAATTCTCGTTTGGTAATTAGGGAAAGAGCTTCTTCACCGGAACCAGCGACCTCAACGGTGTAGCGCTCGTCGCGAAGGATGGATGCGAGAGATTCGCGGATGCCTTCTTCATCATCCACGATAAGGATTTTAGGATGGAAGGTCATCGATCGCTGTCCGCTCCCAATTTGTCGGTGCCGGTGGTGGCGGACAGTTCGGCAACGGGTAATTCGATAAGGAAACGCGAACCCACGGGCCGGTTGTCTTCGACACGGAGGGAACCGCCGTGTTCGGAGATAATGCGCGCGGCAATGGCGAGGCCGAGGCCGGTGCCGCGATCCTTAGTAGAAAAGTGTGGCAGAAACAGTTTGTCCTTATCTTCAGGCGATATGCCATGACCGGTGTCCGCGACGGCAATCTCAATGGTATCGGAATCCGGGCGGAGATGGGTTGCCACGGTGATCTCACGAACGGTAGCGTCTTCCAGAGCTTCGGCAGCGTTATCGATCAGGTTGATGATGACGCTGCGAAGCAGCGGACCATCCGCGCGGATGGCAGGGAGATTGGATTCCAAGGAAGCTTTCAGCTGGATGCCATCGAGACGGCCAGAGAAAACTTCGAGCGCTTCGTGGACCGCGGTATTTGCGTCGGTGGGCTGTAGCTTGGCGGTGGGGAAACGCACGAATTGGGAAAATTCGTTCACGAGGGCGGAGAGGGTGCCGACTTCGCGAACAATCAGTCGCGCACATTCCTGCGCGATGCGAGTGAGTTCGGTGTCAGCAAGGTTGCTGGGAAGTCCGGCACGGAGATCGACGTGGTGCAGGATACGTTGCGCGGAAAGCTGGATGGGCGTGAGAGGATTCTTGATTTCGTGGGCGATCCGGCGGGCGACTTCCTGCCAAGCGGCGGATTTTTGGGCACGCAACACTTCGGTGAGATCGTCGAACACGAGCACAAAGCCGGTATTGGCGCGCCGGGGGCCCAGGGAACTGACGGTAACGGCGAGGTGCGAGACGCGATCGCTGGCCACAACTTCGATTTCGCGCGTGACCACGCCCATGCGCAGAGCGCGCCGCATCAACTGCTGGAGAGTTCGATGCGCGTCGGGGCCGACCAGTTCTTCCAGTGAGTCCACCTCTTTGGAAGCGATGGCAAACATGCCCGCGAGAGCTTTGTTGGTGCGCTGTACATGACCGTCCGCGTTTAGATAGATGACGCCGGCGGGAATATTCTCGAGCACGGTCTCCATCAATTGGCGCCGGCGCTCGAGTTCCTGGACGGCTTGCTGAAGGTTGCGGGTAAACTCGTCGATTTGGGAGCGATTGTCGCGCAGTTGCGTGGTCATGGAATTGAAGGAGCGGACCAGCACGCCGAGTTCGTCCTGCGCTTGTTCGGGAACCTGATATTGGAAATTGCCGGCGGAAACTTCGCGCGTACCCTCGGCGAGCGCCTGGATGGGGACGGTAACCTGCTTGGCGAGGAACAGCGCAACCCAAGTGGCGGCGGAAAGAACCAGAAGCGTGAAGAAGAAGAGGATCAAGAGCATTTGCCGTTTGAAGGCGCGCAGATTCTGCTTCACGTTTTCGTATTGCTGGGTCTGCCGGTGGATGGTGGTCCAGCGCGTCAAGAAATCGGGACTGGTGCGATAACCGGCAACCAGGGTGCTTTGGGGATGATCCGGCAAGTCCAGGGGCACACCGGTGGCAAAGTAGCTCTGGTTCTTGGCGCGCCAGATCTGCACGCCGCTGGGCAGTGTGTCTTGCAGTGAACCTTGGACTCCGCTGATGGTGCAAAGTTCCGCGGAGCGATTTTCCGGCTGATCTTCGCAGATCACTCCACCTTTCAGAAAGTTTCCTTGTGCGTCGAAGATCCACACAGCGTCAAGGCCGGAGCCCAACGAATGCTGGAGAAACGCTTCGGGAATTTCTTCGGCGTGGGCAGCGGCTCCATAGCCCAAGGTGCGCAGCCGGGGAAGCGTGCCACGCCCGAGATCATTCAATAGTTTCTGGGTTTCTTCGGAAACGATTTCGAGGGGGCGCGGGAACCACCGACCCAGCGTGCGGTTGAGCAGGGAATAGCTGACGAAGAACATAAAGATGACGGGGAGCAGCGAGACGGCCATGGCTCCGAGAACCATCTTGGTTTTGAAGCGCGCGCCAAGCTGCGCCTTGCTGCGCTCCATTCGCAGGCGGACAACGCTGCGAATGAAGATGAGTCCAAAGACGAGGAGAGCAGCGGTGATGAAGCTGGAAACCGAGTAGAGGGCGATGACTTCGCGCCAGGAGTTTGGCTCGAAAGGGACATCCAGCGAACCGAGCGTGAAGACTGCAGCGAGAAGGAAGGTGACCAGGAGCCCGCCGAGGACAAGCCGCAGACGGCCCTTGGAGTTGGTGGGGCTCACGGACGTGCCTCCGAGGCCGAAGGCAAAAAGGGTCGGAGCGGGCATTGCGCACAGTCGGGTTGGCGTTTGCGGCAGAAATGTTTGCCGGTGTGGACGATCAGAGCGTGATACTCGTTGAATAGAGGCGGACTCGCGGGAAGGCTCCGCTGGAAGAGTTGTTGGATTTCTGCGTAACTTTGCTTGGCATTCGCCAGGCCGTGCCGCTCGAGGATCCGGCGGGTGTAGGCATCTACGACGAAAACTGGGTGATTGCCCGCGTAAAGCAAAATGGAATCGGCGGTTTCCGGACCGATGCCGTGCACGGTTAGAAGCTGTTCGCGGAGTTCCGGTGTCGGAGTGGCGAACAACCTGTTGAGTGAGCCGGCGTGACGGTCGCGAAGGAAATGCACGAACGCCTTGAGTTTGCGGGCCTTCTGTCGAAAATAGCCAGAGGAGCGAATCAGACGGGCAAGGCGATCGAGGGGAACTTGCGCCATGGCGTTGAGAGAGAGAAGCTTCTCGTCGCGAAGGGCCACAATGGCGCGTTCGACATTCGACCAACTGGTGTTTTGCGTGAGGATTGCGCCGACAATTACTTCAAACCGGGTGCGTCCGGGCCACCAGTGTTGTGGTCCATAGGCGCGGAAGAGCGCATTATAGTACGCGGATAGCTGGAGCGAGATGGCAGGTTCGGGCGCAACGGAAGGACGACGCAGCGGCTGGCGGATACGGTTGCGAAGAGAAGAACGAGTCGGCAAAATGCGGGTGACAGACATCTCTTTCGCAAGATAGCGGCGCAGTTGCGGCAAGTCAAGAAATAGACACTGGCCCGAGGCGCAAAGGCCTGTTCTAGCGTACAGGTATTAGCGAATTCACAACGATGGTTCAAAATCGAACGACGCAGGAACGAGGGCTTTGCTATGTTTGGCCTTGGGTGCACTGTGTCTAGGGAGTTGGCCGGATGTCAGTCCGTTTGGGCGAAATCTTACTAAAGGAAAGCCTCATCACGCAGGACCAGTTGGAGAAGGCGCTGGAGTTCCAGCGATCCAACGGGGGCAAGTTGGGCAGTTGCCTGACGAAGATGGGCTTCATTACGGACGATGACATCACGGGTGTGCTCTCCCGGCAGTACGGCGTTCCCTCTATTAACCTGAAGTACTACGAAATTGATCCCAACGTCATCAAGTTAATCCCGCAAGACACGGCGCTGCGTTACCAGGTGATCCCACTTTCGCGCGTTGGCTCGGTGCTGACGATCGCGATGACGGACCCGACAAACGTGTTTGCGATGGACGACATCAAGTTCATGACCGGGTTCAATGTGGAACCGGTGGTGGCGTCCGAATCGGCGATCGCCGAAGCCATTAGCCGCTTCTACGGTGGCAGCGCTTCGAGCCACGAAGAGCTCAGCTCCCTGATGAAGGACCTGGTGGATGAGGACCAGGAATTGGAGTTGGCGGCAGAAGAGCAGGAAATGGACGCGGCCATGCTGGAGAAGGCCGCCGAAGAAGCGCCGATTATTAAGCTGGTGAACCTGATCCTGACGGACTCGGTAAAGCGGGGTGCCAGCGATATTCACGTGGAGCCTTACGAGAACGAAATGCGCGTGCGGTTCCGCGTCGATGGTGTGTTGCAAACGGTGATGAGCCCGCCAATGAAATTGCGCGATGCCATTACCAGCCGTATGAAGATCATGGCCAAGCTGGATATCGCGGAGAAGCGGCTGCCGCAGGACGGCCGCATCATGATCAAGTACAAGGCGGAAGGGAAGAAGAAGGAACTGGACTTCCGCGTTTCGACGGTGCCGACCCTGTACGGCGAGAAAATCGTGCTCCGGTTGCTGGACAAAGAGAACCTGCGACTAGACATGACGAAACTGGGTTTCGAACCGGAGTCGCTGAAGAAATTCGAACGAAACATTTTGCGGCCGTACGGGATGGTGCTGGTTACGGGCCCAACTGGATCCGGTAAAACCAATACGCTGTATTCGTCGGTTTCGCGGCTGAACCAGGTTGATACAAATATTATGACCGCGGAAGACCCGGTTGAGTTTCAGTTGCAAGGCATCAACCAGGTACAGATGAAAGATCAGATTGGGTTGAACTTTGCGGCAGCGCTACGCGCGTTCCTGCGGCAAGACCCGAACATCATTCTGGTCGGTGAAATTCGCGACTTCGAAACGGCGGAAATCGCGGTGAAAGCCGCGCTCACGGGGCACTTGGTGCTATCCACGCTGCACACGAACGATGCGCCTTCGACAATCAGTCGCTTGATGAACATGGGCATCGAGCCGTTCCTGGTGGCGACCTCGGTGAACCTGATCTGCGCGCAACGCCTGGTTCGCCGGGTGTGCTCGAATTGCAAGGAAGAGTTGGAAATTCCCGAGCAAGCGCTGATCGACGCGGGGTATACGCCCGAAGAAGCGAAGACGACGAAGATTTATCACGGCAAGGGATGTTCTACGTGTGGCAAGCGCGGCTACAAAGGGCGCACGGGTTTGTACGAGGTGATGGAAATAAACGACGAGCTGCGCGAATTGATTCTGGTGGGTGCGTCGGCGCTGGAGTTGAAGAAGAAGGCGATCGAGCAGGGAATGATCACGCTGCGGCGCAGCGGACTTATCAAGTCGGCCCTGGGATTCACCACGTTAGAGGAAGTAATCCGCGAAACGGTTTTATAGGAACGGAGAAGATATGGCTGGCATAACTCTAAGCGAATTGCTGAAGAAGATGATTGAAATGGGGGGCAGCGACCTCCACATCACCACCAATAGCGCGCCGCGCGTGCGAGTACACGGACGGTTACGGCCGCTGGATATGCCGCCATTAACCGCCGCGGACACCAAGTCGCTGGCGTACAGCGTGCTGACCGACTCGCAGAAGCACCGTTTCGAAGAGAATTTGGAATTGGACTTTTCGTTTGGTTTGAAGAACCTGGCACGCTTCCGCGGCAATGTGTTTAATCAGCGGGGCGCGGTCGGCGCGGTGTTCCGTACCATTCCGTGGGAGATCAAGGGCTTCGATGCGTTGGGTCTGCCGACGGTGGTGCGCGGACTGTGCGATAAGCCGCGTGGTTTGGTGCTGGTGACGGGACCGACGGGATCGGGCAAGTCCACAACGCTGGCGGCAATGCTCGACAAGATCAATGCGGAACGCGAAGAGCACATGATCACGATCGAGGACCCGATTGAGTTTCTGCACAACCACAAAAAGTGTTTGGTGAACCAGCGCGAAGTTCACGCGGACACCCATTCGTTCGCGAACTCGTTGCGGGCCGCGCTGCGCGAAGACCCCGACGTGGTGCTGATCGGCGAAATGCGCGATCTGGAGACGATTGAATCCGCGCTACGTATCGCGGAAACCGGTCACTTGACGTTCGCAACGCTGCACACAAACTCAGCGGCGTCGACGATCAACCGTATTATTGACGTTTTCCCAGCGCACCAGCAGCCGCAAATTCGCGCGCAGCTTTCGATGGTACTGGAAGGAATTCTTTGCCAAGCGTTGCTACCGAAGTCCGACGGACGCGGACGTGTCATGGTGATGGAAGTATTGGTGCCCACGCCGGCTATCCGCAACCTGATTCGCGAGGATAAAATTCACCAGATTTATTCGGCCATGCAGACGGGAACGGGACAGACGGGAATGCAAACGTTCAATCAGGGACTGGCGAACGCGTACTTTGCTAAGCTCGTCACGATGGATGTAGCGTTGGCCCGCTCGTCGAACCCGGACGAGTTGCAAGATATGATCAACCGCGGAGTGTCCACGTCGCCATCGGGCGGCAAGACGTCCACGGGCAAGACGCCGGTAGGAACGCGTCACTAGAGCAGGGAAATAAAGATTGAAGGGCTTCGGGGAAGTGCAAAGTTCGGAAAAGGCTTTCGACCGCTGAGGAGGAGATACCATGCCGGTCTTTACATACAAGGGAACGAATCGGGCAGGGACGGCTGTGGCAGGAGAAATGAACGCCAACAGCAAGACGGAACTGCAGACTTTGCTGCGACGCCAGCAGATCACGCCCACGCGTGTGTCTGAGAAAGGCAAAGAGTTCAATCTGCCCACGTTCGGCGGGGGCGTCAATTCGAAGGAACTGGCCATATTCACGCGGCAGTTCTCGGTGATGATCGACGCTGGTCTACCCCTGGTGCAGTGTCTGGAAATCCTTGCCAGCCAGCAAGAGAACAAGACCTTCCAGAAGGTGCTGACGGGAGTACGCAGCGCGGTGGAGGGCGGAAGCAACCTGTCGACCGCGATGAAACAGTATCCCAAGGTATTCGATCCGCTTTACAGCAACATGGTGGAAGCGGGCGAAACTGGCGGTATTCTGGACACGATTCTGCAGCGGCTATCCACCTACATCGAAAAGAACGTGAAGTTGAAGGCGGCAGTAAAGTCGGCGTTAATCTATCCGGTCGGCGTGTTGACCATCGCTGGCGCCGTCATCACGCTCCTCTTGTGGAAGGTTGTGCCGATTTTCGCCACCTTGTTCGCGGGGTTGGGCGTGGATCTGCCACTTCCCACCAAAATCGTGATTGGCTTGAGCCACTTCGTCGGCAGCATTTTCGGTTTCCTGATTTTCGTTGGACTCGTGGCCTCGATCTTCGGACTGAAGATCTGGTACGGGACGCCAGGCGGCCGTTTTGTACTCGATACTATCGTGCTTAAATTGCCGGTGGTCGGCATGTTGATGAGGAAGATCGCCGTGGCGCGCTTTACGCGAACCCTGGGAACGCTTATCTCGAGCGGTGTGCCCATCCTGGAAGGCCTGGATATCACGGCCAAGACGTCCGGAAACGCGGTTGTTGAACGGGCGCTCAACCAGGTGCGCAAGTCACTGGAAGAAGGCAAGTCGCTGACGGAGCCCTTGAAGGAATCAGAAGTGTTCCCCGGCATGGTGACGCAGATGATCGCGGTCGGTGAGCAAACGGGCGCGATGGATGCCATGCTGCAGAAGATCGCGGACTTCTACGAAGACGAAGTAGACGTGGCGGTGAAGGACTTACTGACGGCCCTCGAGCCAATCATGATCGTGTTCCTTGGATTGGTCGTCGGCGGCGTGGTTATCTCGATGTACTTGCCGCTGTTCTCGCTGATCGGAAAACTCAGCGGACACTAAACGATAGTTCACTTTCGGAAATGGGAGGACAGGCGGCGAACCCCTGTTCTCCCATTTCTGTTTAAATGGTCGTGGGGGGACGGAAGCGGGGGTAGTTGGCGCTTCCATTCCATGGAACAGACGCTGACAAGGCGTGATTGGCTGGAGTGGCTGACGAAAGTCCGGCTACTGATGATCGCCCTGATTTTGGGCGTGGCCGTGGTGTGGCCGCAATACTCTCCGCCGACCGGAACCGCTCGCTATTTTCTTCCCATCATAATTTTGTGGATCACCATCGGGATTCTGCACCTGATTCTGGTGCGCTTGCTGCCAACCGCGTCGTGGCTGGGTGTGCTGCAGGTGTCGTGCGACGTTGGGATGATTACCGCGATCGTATACGCGACGGGACTACAAGACAGCAATTTTACGTCGCTATACCTGCTGGTGATTATCGTAGCCAGCATTCTGTTTTCCCGGCAGCTTACGTTTCTGACGGCGCTGTTCTGTCTTTCTTCGCTGGCCTTGACGACCGCCTTGGTTTACAGCGGGAAAATTCCGAGAACGTCGATTGCCGCGCCTACGTTCGAGACGATTCGCTTGTGGTTTCTAAGCAATACCTTTGGATTTTTGGCGGTGGCGTATTTGGCAAGTTTGCTGGCCGTGTCGTTGCGCAAGAAAAGCACGGAGCTGGAGGAAAAAAGGGAAGAGCTTCTGGAGTTGCAGGATTTCACCGCGGATATTATTCACTCGATGCGCGGCGGCCTGGTGACAACGGACATGGAAGGGCGGATTGTTCTTTTGAACCGGACGGGCGAAGAAATTCTGGGTCGCACGTTCACAGAGTTGCGTGGACGAGATTTGCGCGACGTGAGCCCGGACTTCTGGCTGGAAGACATGCTGGGACTGCCGGAGCGGCTATCTCTGCGGCGCGAAATTGAAGTGCGAACACCCGGAGGACAACGACGATACTTAGGTATTTCCGTATCTCCCCTGCGAACGCGCGATGCGGTGCGGAGCGGTTACGTATTCAACTTTCAGGATTTGACGGACCTTCGCCGGTTGGAGCAGGAAGTTGCGACGAAGGAACGCATGGCCGCGGTAGGGCGCTTGTCCGCAGCGATTGCCCATGAAATACGGCAGCCGTTGACGGCGATCGCGGGGGCGGTGAAGGAATTGGGGCGACTGGTACCGCTCGAAGAGGACGAGAAGCACCTGGTAAGCATCGTGAGCCGGGAGTCCGAGCGGTTGAATCACATCATTACCGATTTTCTGAATTACTCGCGTGAAAAAAGTTACTCCTTCCAGGAAGAGGACGTGCGCGCCCTCCTGGAGGAGACGCTAATGCTGATGGAACGCAAGCCGGACGTGGGAAAGAACGTGCAGCTGGTGCGCGCGTTCAATGGACAGGTGTGCAAAGCGCGAGTGGATCCGAATAAGATTAAGCAAGTGTTCTGGAACTTATGTGATAACGCAATTCGCGCGATGCCGAAGGGCGGGACGTTAACCGTGGGCATAGAACATGTTCCGGATAGCCTGCGCATATCGTTCCGCGACACCGGCGTGGGGTTGGAGCCGGCGCAGCGCGCCAAGATATTCGAACCGTTGCAATCGAATTTCGAGGGTGGCACCGGTCTCGGACTTGCCATCGTGTACCAGATTGTTCAGGCTCATAACGGACGCATCACCGTTCTCAGCGAAAAAGAGAAAGGCGCGGAGTTTGTGGTCGAGCTCCCGCGCATCCAATGAGGTTTTATGCCAGCAACTAAAACCGCTCCGAAAGATGTCAGTCGCGAGATGGCCCACATCCTGGTGGTGGATGATGAAAAGTCCATCTGCGAGTTGTTGGAGATCACCTTTCGCAAGGAAGGTCACCGCGTGGAAGTGGTGCATAACGTCGAAGGGGCAAAGCGGAAACTGGAGAGTTCGTTATTCGACATTGTTATTTCCGACGTCCGAATGCCGGGACAGACCGGGGTGGAGTTACTGCGCTTCACGCGGGAAGTGGCACCGGATGCGTATTTCGTGTTGATCACGGGGGTTCCTTCGCTGGAGACCGCTATCGCGGCCGCGAACGAAGGGGCAAATCGCTATGTTATTAAGGATCACGACCTCGTGGAGCAGTTGCGCGTTGCGGTTCGTGAAGTTACCGAAAACCTCAGGTGGAAGAAAGAAGCGGGGTACCTGCGGCGCGAGTTACGCCGCCTGACGGGACTGGACAATATCATCGGGCAAAGCCCGAAGATGAAGGCGATTTTCGATCTGATCCAAACCGTGGCGCCACAGAACAGCCGTGTGCTAATAACCGGAGAAAGCGGCACGGGTAAGGAACTGGTGGCGCGCGCGATCCACGAAAACAGCTCCCGCTCGGACGCGCACTTCATCACCATCAACTGCGGAGCGTTTCCCGAGACGCTGTTGGAGTCGGAACTGTTTGGCTACACGAAGGGCGCGTTCACCGGCGCAAACGAGAACCGCCGAGGGCTATTCCAGGCGGCCCACGGTGGCACGCTGTTCATGGACGAGATCGGCAACATGAACCTGGCGATGCAGGTGAAGCTTTACCGTGTTTTGCAGGAAGGCAAAGTGCGGCCACTAGGCAGTACGGAGGAAATTGATGTCGATGTGCGAGTGATCGCGGCGACCAATAGAGATTTGGAAAAAGCCATCGCTGCGGGAGAGTTCCGGGAAGATCTTTTTTATCGCTTAAGCGTGATCCCGCTGCACGTACCCGCCCTACGGGACCGCCGCGAGGATATCCCGCTGCTGGCGCGGCATTTCCTGGAATCGTTCCGAAATTCGATGAACAAGAAGATTGACGGTATTTCTCCGGATGCCATGCGGCGACTCGAGTCTTATGACTGGCCAGGAAATGTGCGCGAGTTGGAAAATACTATCGAGCGCGCGGTAGCTCTGGAGAGCGGGCCGGAGATTTCCGTGGCGGTGCTGCCGGATCGCGTGGCGCGTACGTCGTCGACATTTGGAGCGGCGCTTGGCGAATCGGAAAGCGCGCAAATTCCTGCGGAGGGCGTCGATTTCGAACGCGTGGTCGCCGACACGGAGAAGCGCTATCTGCAGGCTGCACTGGATAAAGCGGACGGCGTGCGAACCCATGCCGCCGAGATGCTGAAGATCTCCTACCGTTCCTTCCGCCACTATGCCAAGAAACACAACCTCTGACGAAGCAATGGAGAGAAGGATTTCACTGGTCTTTGCGGGCGATCGAGAATGAGTGACCGTTTGCGCATCGGCCTTCTCGTTGCCATAGTGCTATTGGCGTATGGCAATACGCTGGGGAATGAGTTCACGCAGGACGACACGCTCTACATATTGCGGAATTCCCGGGTAACAAGTCCGACGCTAGGAGGGCTGTTCGAGCCAGTCGAATATACAAATATATTTCGGCCGGTGACGTTTGGAAGTTTTGCGTTGAATTGGATGGTAGATGGCGCCCATCCGCTTGGCTATCATCTTGGCAATCTGCTGCTGCAAGCCATTGTCACCGTCCTGCTGTTCCTGACCCTCAAGAGATTGTTGGATTTTTCACCGCAGGGACCGCTTGTCGCGTGGGTGGCGGCATTGGTATTCGCGGTGCATCCCATACACACGGAAGCCGTAGCGTCGGTGGTAGGACGAGCGGAGTTGCTGGCGGCAGGATTTCTTCTTACGGCATGGCTCTTGCACCTGGAAAACCATGAGATCGCGGTAGTGATTTGTTTTGCGTTGGCGCTATTGTCCAAGGAGTCGGCGCTTGCGTTTGTGCCGCTAGTAATTGTCGGGGATTACGTCCGAGGCAAATGGAAAGCGCTTTATGCCTACGTGGCGACAGCGGTGACGGCGGTCGCGTATCTAGCGTTGCTCTGGAAGGTGCAAGGCGGGCATTTTGGCGCGGCGAGTGTGGTATTCCTTGATAATCCCCTTGGTCATCTTCCGGCCAAGTTGCGAATTCTGAATGCTGTTCGGATCGCATGGAAGTACATCGGAATTCAAATCTATCCCGGAAAGCTCTCGAGCGATTATTCGTACAATGCGATTCTGCTGTACGCAAACTTGCGCCATTTGGCGCCTGCAGCGATTGCCGCGGTCTTGCTGATGGCCGTTTGGCTGTGGACCTTGAAGACGAATCGGAAAGAATGGTTTCTGGCCGGCACCATTTATGTGGCGGGCTTCGCGATAACCGCAAACATATTAGTTCCGACAGGAACGATTATGGGTGAGCGGTTGGCGTATCTGCCTTCCGCGGGCTATTGCCTGCTTGTTGCTTTGATCTGGATCTGGTTGTTGAAGCGCCAAGGGAAATTGGCTTGGACAGTGCTGGCGATTTTTCTGGCGGCACTTACAGTTCGCACTATTGTGCGCAACCGGGACTGGCACGACAATTTCACGCTGTTTTCTGCCGACGTAAAGGTGGTTCCGGGAAGCGCGAAGATCCATTCCAACCTTGGCGTCATGTATTACACGCGAGGCGACAAAGACGCGGCGAGCAAGGAGCTGCAAACCGCTCTGCACATCTATCGGGATTTGCCCGAAGCCATGGCCTATAACGCTCTGATTGAGTCCAACAAAGGACACGATTTGGACGCCGAAAAACTGCTTGAGACGGCACTCACGATGACGCCACAGTCGAGTCCCAACTACGATTTCATGATCATAAGCCTGGCGGAGATACTTGTTAAGGAGGGACGAAGCGATCAAGCGCTGAAGCTACTGGATGGAGAGATCGCACGTTCGGCGGGATCATCGAGAGCGTGGTCCGCTCGGGCAGCTTTACGGTACCGGGGCGGTGACTTGGGCGGTGCAAGAGCCGATGCGGAAATGGCGGTGCGATTGGATGGCGGCAATGAGCAGGCGAAAAGGCTGCTTGCCGTTTTGAATGGAAGTGCACAGTGACCAAAATTGGCCGGTATAAGTGACGGTAATTGTTACAATTAGCTGATTGGCGAATTAGTGAAAGATGAGCGGATCTGTGGAATGCCGTTTAAGATGCTTAATATCAGTTGCATGCAGTCGGGGAAACGCCGGGGAACGGGCCCACTATTTTGGCGCGGAGCGTGCATATATTCGGGGTGTCGCTCCAAACGCTAACTCTCTCAAGGAGATCTAATGAAGAAGCAGAAGGGTTTCTCTCTTATCGAATTGCTGATCGTCGTGGCAATTATTTTGATCATTGCGGCTATCGCAATTCCAAACCTCATGCGCTCGAAGATGGCAGCGAATGAGTCTTCGGCGGTCGGTTCCCTGCGTACCGTGAACACCGCAATGGTGACCTATTCGGTGAACTTCCCCGCCACTGGTTATGCCACTTCTCTGGCCAACCTGGGCGGAGCCAATCCATGCACCTCGGCGGTCGCGACGGCGTGCTTAATTGACAATGTTCTAGCACTGGGCACGAAGAGCGGCTATGTGTTCTCGGCTGCGGGCGCAGTTGGTACCTCTGGCACCGTCAACGTGATCTACACCTCCCTGGCCGCTCCTCAGGCGCTGAACCAGACCGGTTCGCGTGCTTTCTGCAGTGACCAGTCGGGTGTGATTTACGCCTTGGCGGGTACAACTTGTACCGTTACGACGGGCGCGCCTCTCTAAGGGAATTCCTCAACTCACAACAAATTGTGTGATTCGGCAGAGCGGGTTGACCTCAACCCGCTCTGTCTCCTTTTTTGGCGGCTTGGCGTAATGACAGTAAATGGCGGTGGGGAGTGACAGTAATAGTCAACAGGACCGTTTTGGGACGGTGAGATTGGGTTGCTTAGACGAGTGGCTTGCCTGGCTGATACGGATAAGCTCTTTAGTGTAAGTTAGATGTAGGATTTTTGAAGACTTGCTTGCTGGCGCGGTGATTGGCACGCTTTTTGCACGTATTCGGGAGTGCTCTGGCACTAAACTCTCTCAAGGAGATCTCATGAAGAAGCAGAAGGGTTTCTCTCTTATCGAGTTGCTGATCGTCGTGGCGATCATTCTGATCATCGCGGCCATCGCAATTCCGAACCTCATGCGCTCGAAGATGGCAGCGAATGAGTCTTCGGCGGTTGGTTCTCTCCGTACGATTAACACCGCGATGGTGACTTACTCGGTAAACTTCCCCGCCACTGGTTATGCCGCTCAACTTTCCGACCTGGGTGGAGCTAATCCGTGTACCTCGGCGATCGGGACTGCGTGCTTAATTGACAATGTCCTCGCATTGGGCACAAAGAGCGGGTATGTGTTCTCAGCAGCAGGCGCAGTTGGTACCTCTGGCACCGTCAACGTGATCTACACCTCCCTGGCCGCTCCTCAGGCGCTGAACCAAACCGGTTCGCGTGCTTTCTGCAGTGACCAGTCGGGTGTGATTTACGCCTTGGCGGGTACAACTTGTACCGTTACGACAGGCGCGCCTCTCTAAGAGAATTCCTCAACTTACAACAACAAATTGTGTGAGTCGGCAGAGCGGGTTGACTTCAATCCGCTCTGTTTATTTTGCGTGGATCCTTTCTCGGCAGTCCGCGGCGGATCCGAAGAGGAAAAGAGCGGGCTAGACACCTCGACACTAAGTGGCACTCGGCATGACGATTTAGGGCAGCCTGGATTCTTTCCCGCAGCGGGCGAATTTTTCGCTAGTATAGTCAGAAGGTTACCGCGACTGGCCGTGCCGAAAACAACCGTTAATTGGCATTCGACATGCTGCCCAGTAGATGAGCGTGCTTGAACTAAGCTCGGAGACTGAGCCAATGAAGGATCGACAAACCGGGTTTTCATTGATCGAACTACTCATGGTCGTCGCCATCATTTTGATCATTGCGGCCATCGCGATTCCCAACTTTCTTCGCGCAAAGATTACCGCGAACGAATCCTCCGCCGTCTCGTCCGTCCACGCCGTAAATACAGCGGAAATCGCATACTCCACCATGTTCACCTCTATCGGTTACTCTGCCGCTCTCTCCGACCTCGGTACGGGCGGCACCTCTCCTTGCCCCAGCACTCCTACAGCTTCCTGCTTTATCGACCCGGCGTTGGCCAGTGGCACAAAGTCTGGATACATATTCACATATGTCCAGAACGCTTCCACAACGCCTGCGGTCCAATTCACGCTCAATGCGGCACCCCAAGTGCAGGATATTACCGGCCAGAAGAGTTTCTATTCCGACGAGAGCAATGTAATCCGGTACAACTCAACTGGGGCTGCGAATTCGGGCAGCCCGCCACTTTAGCGCTACCTGCTAGACTGTCTGAGTGCGACCTGCGCTCACTCTTCCGCTACTGATATTCGCGTCATTCGTGCCAGCCGCGCCCGGCAGTGACGGTCGTTTGCTGCACACCTTCGAAACGCAATACAGTTCGGCGCGGACGTTGCAGGCTACGTTTCTGGAGCGGTACCGGGAGAATGGGCGGGTGGTGCGGGTGGAATCGGGGGACGCGTATTTTCTGAAGCCGGGGAAGATGCGCTGGGATTATCAGGCGCCAGAGAAGAATACATTTTTGGTGGATGGGAAGTACGTTTGGTTCTACTCTCCCGCGGACCACACGGCGACGCGCATGCCCGCGAAGCAAAGCGAGGATTGGCGGACGCCGCTGGCGTTCCTCACCTCGCACATGAAGCTTTCACGGCTGTGTAGCGAAGTTTCGTTGGCGCAGGGTGAGCCGTCGACACGGCCTGGTGGCGCGGTTTACCGGTGCAAGCTGCGGGGCACTGACAATGGCCAGGAGTCTGCTTCCAGCAAGGCCGTGCTATTCGAGTTGAGTCCCCAGGCGGAGTTGAGCCGGATCATAATTCCGCAGGAAGGCGGCATCGAGATTGAATTCTCGTTTGCCGGATGGCGCTGGAATCCCCCTGTAGAAAAGTCGTTGTTTGAGTTTAATCCGCCGCGGGGAGTGGCGATTGTGGATGGACTGCTACCGGATACGCCGGGGCTGCGTCAGTAAACAATAGGAGCTATTGGGCTTGCGTTTTTGGGACGAGTTAGCGCTAAGTCAATTTGGGTCAGGGGCTCCTTGAGGTAAACTACAGCATATGGGCGAATTTGTCTGCCGGGTAGCGGATGCCAATGGCCGCGTTTTTTCTCACGTAGAAGCGGCCGCTGATAAGGACGAAGCGCGCCAGAAGCTGGCCGACCGAGGCTTGTATGTGTATTCGGTCGATCCCCGCAATACCCTGGTGAGCGGATTCCTGGGGGTACGGCGCGAGCGGAAAATCGGTGGTAATGATTTTCTGGTGCTCAACCAGCAATTCAACACACTGATCAAAGCCGGCCTGCCCATTCTGCGCGCATTAGACCTGTTGGCGACGCGCGCGAGCGCCCCGAAGTTGCGTCCTGTGCTGACGCAGATTCGCGATCGCGTACGGGAAGGGAGATCGCTTTCCGAGGCGGTAGACGAAGCTGGAGTTTTCTCCAAGGTGTATTCTACGGCGATTCTGGCTGGGGAAAAGAGCGGCAATCTATCCGGAGTGCTGGAACACTACATCGCCTATCAGAAAGTGAGCACGGGCGTACAGAAGAAGCTGGTGGCGGCGTTGGTGTACCCGACCTTGTTGGTGATCACGGCAACGGTGATCGTGACGTACCTCGTGACCTTTGTGGTTCCTAAGTTTGGCGCGCTGTATCGCGATCTGGGAGTGGAATTACCGACGCCCACGAAGATACTGATAGCGGTGACGATCGACTACCGGCCGTACATTTTGGGCTTTGTTGCGCTGCTGGCGCTAACGGCCGTGGGAGTGTATTTCTGGTCGAGGAGTGAGCAAGGGGGAGTGGCGTTCGATCGATTCAAATTCAAGATCCCGGTGCTGGGGCCGACCTTGCTGAAGTTTCAGGTGGCGCAATTCTGCCGGACGCTGGGCACGCTGCTGACTGGCGGAACGCCGTTGGTGGCTGCGTTAGCGACGGCGTCTGAATCGATTGGTAGCAAGTTGATTCGCGGGACCGTGGGACAGGCCACGCAGATGGTACGCGAAGGAGAATCGCTGCACGGAGCGATGTCGGCAAATCGAGTGATGCCGGAAATGGCCGTCGACATGATTGAAGTGGGCGAATCGAGCGGGGCGTTGGCGCCGATGCTGAATAGTGTTGCGGAATTTTATGAAGAGGAAGTTTCACTGAAGTTGGGCGCGCTGGTATCGTTGATTGAGCCAGCCTTGCTGATCGTAATGGGATTGTTGGTTGCGGGAATTCTGATATCGCTGTATCTGCCGATATTCTCGTTTTCCGTTTCTGGGACCTCAGGAAGGTGAGTTGTTTTTATGGCCACGGCTGATCCGAATCTTCCAAATTCCGCGATAACCCCGGGCGGGCCGGTGGACCTGGAGCAGGAACGGGCACAGGCGCGCCGGTTGGCGGCCCGGTATCGCTGCGGATTTATCGACCTGCAGGAGCAGCGGATCGATGCGGATCTGTTCCGAACCATTCCTGCCGATTTGATGTTCCGATACCACTTTGTGCCGTTGATGATGCACGACGGCGTACTGGTGATTGCGGTAGCCGATCCCAGCATCGTTATCCTGAGCGACGAACTGCCCCTGCTGCTGGGAAAGAAACTCACGTACAAGGTGGCTACGTCGCGGCAAATCAGCGATCTGCTGAAGCGGACCGAGCAGTCGCAACGCGTACTGGAGCAAGCCACCGAAGCGTTTACGCTGCAAGTCTCGAAGGACGAGGAAGAAGAAAGCGAAGAGACCATCTCCGGAGACCGGCTGACGAGGGACACCACGGTCAGTCCGGTGGTGCGCTTAGTGGAAACGATCATTTTTACCGCGCTGGAGCGGCGCGCCAGTGATATTCACATCGAAGCGCGAGACAGCGAAGTGGCGGTGAAATACCGGATTGACGGTGTGCTGCAACACGCCATGCAACCGATCGCCAAAGAATGGCATTCCACGGTACTGTCGCGCATAAAAGTGTTAAGCGACCTGGATATTGCAGAGCGGCGCGTTCCGCAAGACGGGCGTTTCCGGGTGAAGTACAAGGGGCGGTTCATCGACTTGCGCGTGTCGATCATGCCGGCCAGCCACGGCGAAGACGCGGTGCTGCGCGTATTGGACAAGGAAACGCTGTCCGAGAAATTCCAGAGTTTGAGCCTGGATGTTGTGGGTTTTTCGCCGGACGAGACGAAGAGTTTCCGGCGGTACATTCGCGAGCCTTATGGGATGGTGTTGGTCACGGGGCCGACGGGTTCAGGAAAGACCACGACGCTGTACGCCGCGATTAACGAAATCAAGTCCGACGAAGATAAGATCGTCACCATCGAAGATCCGGTGGAGTACCAACTGCGCGGGATCACGCAAATTCCTGTGAACGAGAAAAAGGGACTCACATTCGCGCGCGGCTTGCGGTCGATTTTGCGGCACGACCCGGACAAGATCATGGTGGGCGAAATTCGTGACCAGGAAACCGCGCAGATCGCGATTCAGTCCGCACTGACAGGCCACCTGGTGTTCACGACGGTCCACGCGAACAACGTTACCGACGTCATCGGCCGTTTCATCAACATGGGCGTCGAACCGTACAACTTCGTCTCCGCGCTGAACTGTATTCTGGCGCAACGGCTGGTCCGGCTGATTTGCCCGAACTGCAAGAAGCCCAAGAAATATGCGGATATCGAGCTTTCGGAATCGGGGATTGACCCGGCTACGGCCAACCGGTATCAGTTTGCCGAGGGTGCAGGATGTTTGGAGTGTTCTGGGACAGGGTTTCATGGCCGGAGCGCGATCTGCGAGTTGCTTGACTTGAGCGACCATATCCGTGAAATGATTGTGGACCGCCGGCCCACATCGGAAATCAAGCGTGCAGCGATAGCAGAGGGTATGATTACGCTGCGGGAAAGTGCTCTTGCCAAGGTTCGCGCGGGCGTGACCACGTTGCGGGAAATCAATAAGGTAACCTTCGTTGAGTAGCGGCGCCACAATTCGGGAGGGAATTTACAAGTCCGACGCGGTGCGTCGATTTGTGCGCTGGATTGATGCGACTCCGCATCCCGCGCTGGCCATCGAAATTTCTACCGATCGCGTGGCGGGAGTGCGCTTCGGTCGCGGGGGCACGCACGTTGCCTACGACATTGTGGGGCTGCCGAAAGGCGCAATTGTTCCATCCGCGATTGAGTCCAACATAGCGAACGCTGCCGCGGTGAAGGCGGCGGTGGCCAGTGTCTGCCAGACGTTAAGCGCAAAGGACGAAGACGCGGCGCTGCTGGTACCGGATCCGGTGATTCGCGTGTTTGTGCAGCATTTCGATGAATTTCCGCGCAGTGCGGAAGAAGCAGTTCCCATGCTGCGGTGGAAGCTGAAGAAGAGCGTGCCGTTCGAAGTGGAGGAGACGCTCTTGTCGTATATGCGGCAGGCACCCAGGGCGGAAGGCGTGGATGTGGTAACGGCGATCGCGCGTCTGCGGATCATCAAAGAGTATGAAGCGGCGCTGGAAGAAGCGTCACTGCGGCCCGGGGTGGTGTTGAGCACGACGCTTGCGGCCGTAAGCTTGCTGGATGACCAGAAGCCCACATTATTGGCTCGCGTGGCGGGCACCTCGTTAACTACGGCGATCGTCAGAGAAGGCGTATTGGCTGGCTATCGTTGCACGGAGTTGCCGGTGCATACCGACGCGCTGACGCCCCATTTGCTGCTCGAAGAGATTTATCCGCTGGCGGCCTACTATCAGGATACCTGGCAGGAAGGCATCCAGGCGGTGCGCGTGGCGGGCCTTGGGAATCGCCTGCCTGAATTCGTGCGGCCACTGGAAGACGAGTTCAAGTGTCCCATCCGCTCGCTGCTCAGCGCGGCTATGTCCGATGGGAACTTGCGAGCAGAGGCCCGGCCGCTGGCGGAAAATGAGCTGGAAGGGCTTGTGGGCTGGATGTTGCATCGAAACTAAAGGGAGAATCGGCAAGGAACGGAATGAACGTCGGACTTAATCTCGCTACCAAACCGCTGGTCAGCCACCGGAGGTTTCTGGTGGGCTCGGCATTGGTGGGGATTGTGGGTGGCCTGCTGTTTCTGTCCCTGGGGTGGCACTTCTACACGCTACGTAAGGCCGATGCCGATTTTCGGGTGAAACTTGGCAGCACGCAAAGAGAGATGGACCGTTTACAGGCTCAGCGCAAAGAGTTGCAGCAGTTTTTCTCGCGAGAAGAAAATCATAATTTACAGGACCGCGCAAAATTCATCGGAAGTGTGATTGAGGCGCGCAGTTTCAACTGGACCAAGATGTTCATGGACCTGGAGCACACGTTGCCTGCAGGGGTCCACGTGATCCGAATCGAGCCGAAGCTGGAGAATGGATCGGCGACCGTGAAATTCGAGGTAGGTGGAGCGGCGCAGGATTCGAAAGTAAAGCTGCTGAGAGCATTTGAGGATTCGCGATCATTCACGCATGTGGAGTTGACGGAAGAGGGAGTGCCGAAACAGAGCGGTACTGGGGGTGGGGATGCGTTTGTCGTGGAATTCTCTGCGATTTATACGGGTATCTAGGGCATGACTGACTTTCAGACCAAGAAGCAGATCATCATCGCGGGACTCGCCGTGGTCTTGCTGGCCGATGGCGCGCTGATGTATTTGAATTCGAAGCTGTCGTCGCCAGAGAACAACCGGCAGCAGACGCTGGTGACGGAAAACCGGCAACTGGCGTTAGTGAAAGCGGATGTGGAACGCGCCACGAAGATCCGCGGGACGATCCCGGAAATACTGAAGAAGTTCGATCAGTTTGAAGACACCTTGCTACCTGCCTCAAAGGGATATTCCGTGGTATCGCAAGAGATGGACGAATACGCGCACGATACCAGGCTGATCGTCGAGAACGTGCAGATTCACCCGAAGGATGTGGCTGGCCGTAACCTGACGGAGCTGACGATGGAAGCGACGGTTACGGGCGACTACGACGGCATCGTGAAGTTTTTGAATCATCTGCAGCGTTCGAAGAATGTATACATCGTGGATTCGCTGGCCGTGAATACGGCGGAAAGCGCGCGGGGCGGGCCGGTTGGTGAGTTGAAAGTGTCGCTGCATTTGCGAACGTATTTTCGGAAGGCGTGATGGCGCGGACCAAGCAACAAAACGAAAGGGTCGCACTGATTGCATTGCTGGTGGTGGCGGCAGTGGTGTGGCTGTACTTCTCGAGGAGCAGGACCGCGATCGGCGGGCCGCGGTTGACCGGCACGTACACGCCGATCGACGCGGAAGATTACAGTGTAATTTTCAAGGAAATGGGCGAGTCGCAAGCTACCGTGTACAAGGCCTCCGGCCGCAATATATTCGTGGCTGGGCCGGTAGCGGTCGCCCAAAGTACCACCACTGTGGCGGCACCGAGGCCTACGCGTGAGTACCCGACGGTGCATGCGCCGCCGGAGCCACCGCCGCCGGTGTTGAGCATGAAATTCTACGGATATGGATCGCTGCCGACGAACGCGCCGCGGCGAGCGTTTTTGCTGGATGGAGAAGACATCCACATCGTGCAGGAAGGCGACACGGTCCAGAACCATATCCGCATAACGCACATTGGAAACGACCGGATCGAATACGAAGACACCGTGACGGGCAAGAAAAACTCGAACAATTTGGAACTGCCACCGCAAGGGTAATGGATGAGGCCGGCGAGGCACAAAGTCGCGCGCAACACGGAATCAGGGTACGCCCTGGTTCTGGTGATGTTCTTTCTGGCGCTGCTGGTGATCAGCATGGCCGCTGCCGCTCCGACGGTGCTCAGCAAGATTCAGCGGGAAAGGGAAGCGGAAATGGTGTGGCGCGGCAAGCAGTACACGCGTGGCATTCGCATGTACTACATGAAGCTGCACCGGTTTCCGACATCGCTGGATGACCTGACGAAGCCCAAGACGGGGATTCGTTTCATGCGCCAGGCGTATAAGGATCCGATGAATCAGGTCGATGGCTCATGGAGACTGATCTATGTGGGGCCGAACGGCCAGTTGATCGGCAGTTTGAGCGATCGCAGCTTTGGCATGAGCGGGATGGGAAGCGCCGGGATGGCCGGTGCGCGGCCCGCTGGCGGTTCACTGTTTTCGACTGGTTCGCAGGGAATGGGTGCCGCGGGAAATTCTCTCAACTCTTCCGGGTTTGGCATGAATCAAGGAGCCGGAAGTTCCCAGGCCGGGGCGGTTACCACGGCGCTAGCGAATGGCGCGAATGCGAATTCCAGCGATGCGAATGCGGATCCCAACGCTCCGGCCGGTGACGGATCTGGGGACATGAGCCAACCGCATTCTTTGGGCGGAATGATGGACGCCAGCAACACGATTGGTGGAAACATTATCGGGGTGGGAAGCAAGGTCAATAAGAAATCGTTTCTGGTTTATGAGAAGGCCAAGAATTATCGGCTGTTTGAGTTTGTCTGGGATCCTTCGAAGGACATGACGGTTGGAGGCGCTTCGGCGGGGATAGGCACGCCGATCCAAAACATGAATGGCGCGAATCCGGCAGGTGCCGGCGCTTCGAATTCGCCATTTTCTACGGGCATTAATTCCAATCAGAACCCCACGTCCAATCAGAACCAGATGCAGAATCCGTCGCAGAACATGAACCCCGGCGCGACGCCAGATCCCAATCAGAACCCACCGTTGCAGGCCCCGCAGCAATAGATTTCTTCGAGGAAACTCCGGTCAGTTGCCCTGTTTTGCCGCGACGGATTCCGATTTGATTTTTGCGTAGCTCTTGGCGATGCGCTGGACGTACTTCATGGTTTCCAGGTAGGGTGGAACACGGCGCCCGTACTGGTCAACGCGCTCCGGGCCGGCGTTGTATGCGGCGAGAGCCAGAGTGAGGTCGTGGTATTTGGCGAGTAGTTCCTTCAGGTAGCGAGTGCCGGCATTCACGTTTTCTTCGGGATCGAAGATGTTCTTGACGCCGTAATGCGCTGCCGTTTGTGGCAGGAGTTGCATTAGTCCACTGGCCTTCTTGGGAGAAACCGCTTTTGGATTGAAGTTAGACTCCACGGCCACGACGCAATGGATTAAGTCGGCATCCAGGCCATAGCGCTCGGCAGCGGCGCGGATGATTTTCTCGAAAGGCGTCTTGTCGGTGAGAGGCACAGCAACGGGGTCGAAAATCTCTTCCGGCTCGATGCCGACGATTTCGCTGACCGGCACTTCAGCCACGCCACCCTTAAGATGGAGGATGTAGCGGTCTGGAAGGATTTCGTAGCCGGTAACATCGAGGCGAGCGCCGCTGCGCAGCACGACATAATCTGCGTGGGCGGCCGGTGAGGAGCTCAGCACCAGCGCCAGCAGCAGGCACGCGCCCAGCGCCAGACGGTTGATGGACAATTTCACTCGCTGGTCTCCGTCAGAGCAAATCGCTGAATTGCCGTAGCCACTCCATCCTCGTCATTTGACCCGGTGACATGCCAGCCGCGCTGCTTCAACTCAGGCACGCCATTTTCCATCACCACGGGGACACCAGCAAAGGATAGCATCTCCAAGTCGTTGTGGTTGTCGCCGATGGCGAGGATTTCCTGGGGCAGAATGTGGCGAGCGGCTGTCCACTCGGCCAGTGTGGCGCCCTTGGTGATTCCCGCGCGAATCACGTCGAGCATGGAAAAATCGCGGTCCTCGTAGACGGTGGCGGCCAAAGCGAACTCCTCAGCAAATTGGACGCGGCGTAATGCGGTTTCGGCTTCACGCATGGCGGCGACGGTTCCGGTGTACATCACTTGGATGGGATCCTCGGTGAGGCAACTCTCGAGGGGCATTGCCTCTGCGAGGAATTCCCGGTTACGGCGGTAGTAACCGCCGCGCGTAGGGTCGTCCCAATCGATAGTTTGCAGCATGATCTGATTGGTCTGAGGCCGGTCAAAGACCACAGCGGTAGCGGTTCTCCATTGTGCGGTTGCGGACAGGACGCGGCCGGCGGTTTCCCGGGGCAGCAAATGGCGAAGAAGGGTATTCCCGGACTTGGTGCGCACCACTGCGCCGTTATTCACGATCAGGGTGAGAGGAGCGTCAATCTGGTTGGCGACGGGCATGGCGAAGTCGTACCGGCGTCCGGTGACAAGCGCTACTTCGATCCCGCGGCGCGTGGCCTCGGCGATCATCGCGCGATTAGCCACAGACACTTCGAAACGGCTATTCAGCAATGTTCCATCGATATCGAGGGCAATGAACCGGATCCCCATGGAACTAGTTTACCGGAACGGTGGTGAGGTTCTGACCAATGAGCGGGTGAGTTTACAGTGAAAATGCGCCAACTTGGTTGTGTGTTAAAATTTCGGCCTTCATGCCTACTTATCGCCTCTATTACGATGACGCGTTTGTCCAGAATTTCACGGCTCGCGTAGTTTCGTGTGTTCCTGCCGAGCCATTTCCGACCCCGTTTGGCACCAAGCCCGCATGGGAAGTGGTGCTAGATCGAACGGCGTTATACCCCACTTCAGGAGGACAGCCGAACGACCTGGGGCGGTTGGGTGAGGCGAACGTTTTGGACGTGCGTGATGATGGAGACGACGTCGCACACATCGTGGATAGGGAAGTCGCCGCGGGTGCAGTCGTGGATGGCTGCATCGATTGGCCGCGGCGCTTCGATCACATGCAGCAACACACGGGGCAACATCTGCTCTCGGCAATGTTTCAAGAACGCTATGGACTGCCGACGGTGTCGTTCCATCTGGGGGCCGAACTCTGCACGATTGATCTGCGTGGGCGGGAGCCGTCCCTGGAAGCGCTGCAGGGGGCGCAACGAGCAGCGAACAAAGCCATCTTTGAGGATCGTCCGGTTACGGTGCGCTATGGAACCGCCGACGAATTGGCGGAACGCGGCGTGCGGAAACAAGTTGAACGCGAAGGCATTCTCCGCGCGGTGGAGATTGAAGGCGCGGACCTGCAGCCGTGCGGAGGGACGCATGTGAAGAGCACGGGGCAGATTGGATTGGTGTTGGTGCGACGGTGTACGAAGATTCGTCAGGACTGGCGAGTTGAGTTCGCATGTGGTGGCCGGGCCGAGCAATTGGCGACGGCCGATTTTCAGTTGCTGCGAGGAATCGGGGAACGGCTTAGCTGTGCGCCGGAAGAGGCCATCGCGGCCATCGACAAAACTTACGGCGAGCGCGACACAAACGTGAAGACGTTGCGCCTGACGCTGCAGCAACTTGCGGAAGCGCGCGCAAATTTGATGATCGCCAGCACCGCCACAGGGAACAATGGCGTGCGATGTGTGGCGGTAGTGCTGCGCGAAGAAAATCCTGAGTTGCTGTTGCCGCTGGCGACGGAGCTGGCGAAAAGTGAGAAGACGGTGGCGCTACTGGTCCATGAGCCTACGGGACAACTGGTATTTGCGCAGTCGCCGAGCGCGGGGTTGGACCTGGGTGCACTGTTGAAGCAGGTGCTTGGGGCCATTTCGGGCAAAGGCGGCGGAACGCGCGATTTCGTGCGCGCGAAGTTGGCTGATCCGACACAATCGAGCGCAGCGCTCACACATGCAATGCAGCTTGCCGGGGCCGCCCAGTAGCTCCCAAGAGCTAGCGATAAATGGGGAAGTGTGGCAAGCTGTGTCCATGGGAAACCGAGATAGAGGAAATCGCGAGAAAAAGAAGCCGAAGAAGACTACTCCGAAGTTGCCGCCACCGAGGCGGGATGCGCATGTGATCCCGTCGCCCAGCGCACCCAAGACCAACGGAAACAGTTAGGGGGCAGCGGCAGACGAGAGGCGTCTGAGAGTGGAATACTCGTATTCTGTCGAATCGATGGGAAATTTTTTTGTAAGGCCTGGTCCATAGCCGGGCCTTTTTTGTTTTGGCGATCGGTTTCCCGGCAGCAGTGCAGGCACAGGAGGAACAATGAGAGTGGTGCGGAGTGGGATGTTGGTAGTGGCGGGGATATTCGGGATGGTGGGATTAGGGATGGCGCAGACGGCTCCCCAAAAGCCGGAAGTGCCGGTGGAGAAGTGGACGGGCAAGACAATCCTGTTGATTGGAGCGCATGCGGATGACGATGCGCTTTCGCATGGCACGCTCGCCATGCTGCAGGCACATGGCAACCAGGTTTATATCGTGACGCTGACGACAGGGAACGTTGGGACGCAAGACCCAAAACTGTCGCGGACGCAACTGGCGGAAATCCGCAGGCAAGAAGAATTAGCGGCGCTAAAAGAGTTGGGCATTCCCGGGGACCACTACATCAACCTGGGATACGACGACGGATTACTGGAATTCGAAGATCGCAAAGCAGTGGTGGAGAACCTGGTGCGCTGGATCCGCAAGCTGCGGCCAGACGTGTTGGTTGCCTGGGATCCGGGGAAGAATTTTCAGCGTTGGCACAAATCGGATCATCGCGCGGCGGCGTATCTCGCAGCGGACGCGGCGCGGGCGGCGATGTGGAGGCTATTGTTCGAAGGCCAGATTACGCAAGAAGGCTTGAAGGAATTCATGATCCCGGAATACATGCTGTACAACGATTACGATTTTCAGGATGAAAACACCTGGGTGGACATTACAGACTTCGTCGATAAGCGGGTGAATGCGGACGCGCATTACATCAGCCAGTACGGACCGGGATGGAAGAATTACAATCCGAATCCCACAGAGGAAGAAGTAAAACAAATGAAAGCGTGGGCTCTGGACACGATCCGAACCCGAGATGGCAAACGTGTGGAAGGGTTTCGGTATTATCGCGGATTGCCGGATGCGCTCGGGAAGTAGAGCTGACGGGTAGCTAAGTGGCGGGATCGGGGATCGGCTCGATGCGGCCGAGCAGGAACGCATAGCCGAAAATACCCAAGAAGAGAATCACCGCAGCGGTGATAAAGGCCGACGCAAATGAGTGTGTGGCGGAAACGATGTAGCCGGTAATAATCGGCGCGGAAATCGCCGCAAATTGGCCGGACATATTCGCGATACTGGCGAGGGTACCGACGCTGTCGCGAGGAGCGATGAGCGAGGGCACTGTCCAGGCCACCGGTGCAGCCGCAGCGAGACCGCCAAGCGCGAGGCTGATCCAACACAAAGCGGCGAAGGCGCTGTGCGGGTGCGCCGCGCCGAAAATCGCGAGGCCAAAGGCCGTGCCGGCGATCAGCACGAACTGGCGTACACGATTCGCGTTCCAACCCCGCTGGATCAGCGCGTCCACCAGCCAACCACCGACCACAAGATCGGTGAGCGTGGCGAAGAGCCATGGAGCGCTGGTGTAAAACGCGGAGTGCAACAAATCCATGTGGTGAGCGATGGCCAGATAAGTGGGCAGCCAATTCAGAAAAAGATAGAAACTGTAATTGTAGGCGCCCCAGCCCAGCGCCAAACCGTATACCTTGCGCTGGCGAAGTAAATACCAAAGCAGGGACGGCCCTTTCACCTGCGCTTGTGGTTGCTGTTGGGTGTTGCCTTCGGAAATGTAGCGGAGCTCCTCGGCGGAAAGCCGCAGGTCTTCGGTTGGATTCCGGTAGAACGCATAGAACATGCCGAAATAGAGCAAACTGAGCACGCCGGTGGCGGCGAAAGTGTAGCGCCAGCCAAAATGAAGCAAGAGCAGGCCCAGGAAGGGAACACCGATGGCCGAGGAAAACTTGGCGGCTGCGTCGGTGATGGCGATGGCCAAGCTACGCTCGTGCTGTGGAAACCAGTAGCCGATGGCCTTAGCGTTCGCAGGAAACGTGGGCGCTTCGGCGACACCGAGGAGCAAGCGCGCGAAAAAGAAGGAGGCAAGCCCGGGAGAAATAGCGGCGACAAACGAGGTGATGCTCCACAGGCAAGTGCTGACGCGGCCGACACGCCGAACCCCGAAGCGGTCCAGGAGCATGCCTGCGGGCATTTGCATCAGCGCGTAGCTCCAGTTGAAGGCACTGGAAAGATACCCGAAGGCAATCAGCGAAATGCCGAAGGAGGCATGGAGGGCGTTTTGCGAGACCGCCAGGTTGATGCGATCGAAGAAGGCAATCATTACACCGAAAGCCAGCAGGAACGCCATGCGCCAGCGGCGGCGGGGTAAGCGTGATGGGCTAAGGCCTGTTTGAGGCAAGCGCACACCGGTAAGGTAGGATTGCGCGGGAGGCGAGGGAAGTGCGCATAATGGAGGTTAGTTTCGCACGGCGATGCAGCGCGCGGCAATGCGCGGCGTATACGGTGGCTGATGATCGAGTGTTCACAAGTGGATGGAGATGATGATCGGTAAAGGATCGCCGGAGCGCACACTTTCGGCGGTCGAATTGAAGACGCTAGTGGCCGCGTCAGCGCGGGAATTGGTTATCGATGGCAAGAAGGTGCTGACGATCATTCCCGACGGCACGCGGACCATGCCGATGGCGCAGATGTTCGACCTGCTACAGGAAGAAATAGGCCGGCGCGCGGCGGCGTGCGATTACCTGGTGGCGCTGGGAACGCATCCGTTGATGAGTGACGAGCAGTTGACGCGATTGCTGGGGCACCCCGTCGCGGACGGAAAGTGTGGCGCAGCGCGAGTGTTTAACCACCGCTGGGATCGCGCGGACACGTTCACAGAGGTCGGGACAATTCCCGCTAGTGATGTGGAGCAAGTGTCTGGTGGACTGCTTGCCGAAGCGATCAGCGTGAAGATCAACCGGCTGATTTATGAGTATGACCAGGTGCTGATTTGCGGCCCGGTTTTCCCTCATGAAGTGGTGGGCTTCTCCGGCGGGAACAAATACCTATTTCCTGGAATAAGCGGCAAAGAAATGATCGACCAGACACACTGGTTGGGCGCGCTGCTGGGCAGCTACCACGTGATTGGCACCGAATCGACAGCGGTAAGAGAATTGATCGATCGCGCAGCAGCTAAAATCAAAGTACCGGTGGCATGTATGGCCTTGGTGGTAAAACACGAAGGCGTATCGGGGTTCTATTTTGGTGGTGCGCGGGAGGCGTGGCGATCCGCGGCTGAGTTATCGGCGCAAATCCATATCGAGTGGGTGGAGCAGCCGTTTCGCCGCGTGCTGGCGGTGATGCCGGAAATGTATGCGGACATCTGGACCGCCGCGAAAGGGATGTACAAGGCCGAGCCCGCGATGATGGATGAGGGGGAAGTGGTGGTGTACGCGCCGCACATCACGGAATTCAGTTACACGCATGGGCACCACATCGAAGAGATTGGGTACCATTGCCGCGATTACTTTACGAAACAGTGGAAGCACTTTGCGGATGTGCCCAGAGGAGTGTTGGCGCATTCCACGCACCTGCGCGGCCAAGGCGCGTTCGATTTGGGCACGGGATTTGAGAGGGATCGGATTCGTGTGACCTTGGCCACGGGAATTTCGGAAGAACGGTGTCATCGCGTGAATTTGGGTTATCTAGACCCGAGTTCGGTAAATTTGAAGGAGTGGCTGGGACGTGAGGCGGAAGGAATCAAGGTGATTCCGCGCGCGGGCGAGACGCTGTATCGCCTCAAGAAGTTCCGGCGGTTGGCCTAGCAAACAACTTGTAGATGTGCGCTATGCGCGGCCTACCCTAGGCCTGTGCGGCTGCTTTCGCTGCCGCTGAGTCGTAGCTTTCCCCATAGATTGCCGGAACTTTTCCGCCCATGGCGCGCAGATAAGTGGAGAGCTGGCCGCGGTGATGAATGGTGTGATGCAAGGAGAAGGTAAAGTAAGCCACCGCGGGAAGCTGGAACATGCCACGGAAATCGACGATTTTGGCGAGCTGTTCTCCCGATAGATTTGGAAGCGCATCGAAATTTTTCGCGAAGGAATCGTCGTACCATTGGGCGATCTCCGCGGGTGTGCGCACATTTTCCGGGCGATGAATGGGGGTGAAATCGAACGCTCCTGCGACTATACCGCCGTAAAAGCGATGTTCGGCGGCAACGACGTGCCAAGCCAGTTCCATAGCAGTTTTCGAATTAGGGTCGGGGCGATAGTCTGATTGGCTTTGCGGAATCGCTTCGATTACCGAGCGGGTAACGCGGTGCTCATTCTTCACCGTCGGCAACATGTATTGAAGCAGAAACGAGGCTTGTTCGGGGCTGATAGAAACCATATGGCTTTACCTCCGGGGAGAGTCTACACCCGCCGATTCGATGCACAACCGGGACCAAAAGGTAGATAGGGGGATGCGAGGCGCGGCTAGAAAAAACGGGTGCGAACGCGATCGGGAAGATTGGCGAGATCAACCAAGGTTAGAAAGTCGATGGTCTTGAATTCCCGGTCGATGGCTGGAGCGCCGCAAATGCAGCCAGAAATCTCGAGATAGGCGCGGAAAAGGCGCGGTGGGCGCCCAGCGTCGACGGCAACACCGGAAGCATGGCATTCGTGGCCGGGCTGGGGAGTGGTGCGCAAGGCGGGCTCAACGAGATAACGATCCTTGAGAGAGTTGAACATGGCCACGCCCAAGTTCTCATCTTGCGAAGAAATGGAACTGCAGCCGATCAAGTAGCGGGAGTCGTGACGAGTGGCGTAAACCGCGATGCCTTTCCAGAGCGCGTGCAGGACCATGATGTTGCGATAGTCGATATGCACGCACGCGCGGCCCAGTTCGAGAACTTCGCGGCGTACGGAATCGTACGCGGAAAAATCGAAAAGCTGGTTGCCGTAGTAGCCCAGGTTCCGGCGAGCCACTTCTCCCGTTTGCAGGCGGTAGGTACCGACGAGCCTGCCGGTTTCGAGGTCGCGAACCATAAGGTGGTCACAGAAAGAGTCAAAGGGGTCGATATCCAGGCCGGATCGATCTGAAGTGGAAAGGCCCTCGCCCAGTTCGAGATTAAAGACATCGTAGCGGAGGCGCTGGCATTCGACCAAATCCTCCGGGGACTGCGCAAGAATGATGCGGAAGAGGGAAGTTTCGGTTAAGAGCGGGTCGGCGGTTACCGTTCTCACAGTTGACCTCGGGCGAAACCGAGTTTCGCTTGGAGCAGGTTACGACAGTGTTGCTACTAGGTCATTTTCACGTTTTCAGCGTTACTTATAAGCAACAAAACACGACCAATACCAATTTTACCGAGAACGAGCTGGAAAAGAAAGATGGGGCGGGCAGCGAAGAAACCAATCAGGTATTAGGTGTTAGCCGCCGCGGTGGAGCCACGAATAATCAATTCAGGCTTCACGACAATTTCCGCAGGATATTCCGTCTGGCGGGGAGAATTAATGCGCGAGAGCAGGGTTTCCGCGGCAATCACGCCCATCTGGCGCAAGGGCTGGCGGACGGTGGTGAGGCCCGGATTCTGGTAGGCGGCGCTCTGGATGTCGTCAAATCCGATGACAGATACGTCTTCTGGCACGCGTTTGCCCGATTCACGGAGAGCCTGAATGGCGCCGATTGCGGAGATGTCGTTGAAGGCCAGCAGGGCCGAGAAGGGCTCACCCCGGTCCAGGAGCGTGCGTGTCACGCCATAGCCGACGGCGGGAGAGGGAGAGTCTCCGGCGAGCTGAATGGTGAGCTTCTCGTGAACGGCGATACCCAGTTGCTTGGCGACGGAATGAAGGGCGCGCCAGCGGATTTCGGTGTCGGAACTGAAATCCTGGCCCTTGATCAGGGCGATGCGGGTGTGGCCGGCTTTCTGAAGGTGCTGGAGGGCGAGTTGGGCGGCAAGATTGTGGTCCAGCACAATGTTGGTTACGCCCGGGACTTCCGAATGTCCAGAGATGGCCACAGCGGGAATAACGTTGGACCCAGTTAAAACGGTGTCGACAGCGATGAGGCCCTCGACGGCGCGTTGTTGCAGGAGCGCCGGGTATTCCTCAATCAAGTCGGCTCGGTGGCGATGGCTGACGACGAAGTAGAAGTAGCCCTCCTGGAGGAGGTGATCCTCGATCCCGGAAAGTACCAGGGCGGCGTAACCTTCGCTGACCTCGGGAACGACCACGCCAATGGTGAAGCTTCTTTTTTGGCGCAGCGATCGGGCCATCAGATTAGGACGGTAGTTCAGCTCGCGAGCGGCGGCACGCACACGTTCCTGGGTGCTGGGAGGGATGGATTTGGCACCGGGAGAGCGGTTGATGACCAGCGAGACCGTCGCGGAAGACAATCCAAGATGGGCGGCGAGTTCCTTCAGGCTGATGGAAGGGGTGGCCAGTGGTGCGCTGGTGATGGCGGTTTTCTGTTTGGTCCGTACCATGCGAATCTTGAGTCGTAGTCTGTCACAAGGTAGGGCAGAGGAGCAAGGACGTCGCGGAGGGCAGGTGGAAAGAGTGGTTGCGGATATAAGAATGTGATAGATTGAAGCTAATAAATCGATTTACTATGACACCGTATGAGCATGAGTAGGATGGATGTGGTTGACAATCGAATCGCGCCGGAAGAACCACGGCCGCGGATGTCAGGTAGGAACTGTTCGGAAACTCCGTCCCCCCTCTTCAGGAACAAACGAAGGGGCTTTACGTGGGACAAGTGTGCCATGGAATTCGGAAAAGTACGACCGAGATTTAGAAGACGTTCATAGTCAAGGAGCCTGAAACACGTGCTGCCTCAATGTCTACGCCGAATGCTTCTGATCGGCTCATTGCTATTGCTAGTGGTGCCATTTGCAAGAAGTCAGGAATCGACTCGCACGCCGGAGTTTCGCGGCCTGCCGGTGAGGTCGGCTCTCGGCGATGCGGCCATCGAGAAACGAGTGGAATCGCTTCTGAAGCAAATGACGTTAGAAGAGAAGGTGGGCCAGTTAGTGCAATATTCCGTCGGCGCGCCCACCGGCCCGGGAACAGGTCGCGGCGACTATCAAGACATGGTCGCGAGGGGGCAAGTTGGCTCGCTGTTCAATTTGGAAGATGCTGCGTCCGCCAACAAGTATCAGCACATCGCAGTGGAACAATCGCGGTTACACATTCCTCTGTTGTACGGCTTAGACGTGATTCACGGATACCGGACAGAATTTCCTGTTCCGTTGGGATTGGCTTCGACCTGGGACCCGCAGCTCATCGAAAGGGCGGCGCGACTCGCGGCTCAGGAGGCCTCCGCATCCGGAGTGCGCTGGACGTTTTCGCCGATGGTAGATATCGCGCGCGATGCACGCTGGGGCCGGATGATTGAGGGAGCGGGAGAAGACCCGTATTTGGGAAGTGAAATTGCGCGGGCGTACGTGCGCGGTTATCAAGGGAAAAATCTGAACGCTCCGGACAGCATCGCGGCCTGCGTAAAGCACTACGTTGGCTACGGAGCTGCTGAAGGCGGTCGGGACTACAACACGACGGAAATTTCCGAACATACTTTGCGCGAAGTGTATTTGCCGCCGTTTTATGCCGCGCTGGATGAGGGCGGAGCCTCTGTAATGAGCGCGTTTAACGCGCTGAACGGAGTGCCATCGACCGCCAATCCGTTTACGCTCACGCAGATCTTGCGGAACGAGTGGCGCTTTCCGGGGATGGTGGACAGCGATTGGGGCGCGGTAGGCGAGTTGGTGGCGCACGGAATTGCGAACGATGGAGCAACCGCAGCGAGGAAGGCTCTTACTGCTGGGGTCGACATGGATATGGAGAGCAATCTGTATCACGAGCACATGCTGGGGCTCGTGAAAGCTGGCAAAGTGTCTGAGGCGCAGTTGGACGAGGCGGTGCGTCACGTACTTCGGGTGAAGTTCGCGTTGGGACTTTTCGACAAGCCGTACACGGACGAGACACGCGCGAACCAAGGCGCGTTGCCGAAAGACAGTTTGGAGTTAGCACGTACCGCCGCGGAACGTTCCTTCGTGCTGCTGAAGAATGAAATGCTGGGTTCGCGCCATTTGTTGCCGCTCAATGATGAAATGCACACGGTCGCGCTGATCGGTCCGCTGGCGGACGACGCCGGGGAGATGTTGGGGTCGTGGGGAGCCCATGGGCAAGCGAAGGACGTGGTCACGTTGCGGAGCGCGCTGACGCAGCGATTGGGTGCGGATCGGGTGAAATACGAGAAGGGCGGAGAAATCCTGAGCGCCACAGACGAGCAGATCAGCGCGGCGGTTGCGGCGGCGCGCGTGGCGGATGTGGCCATTCTGGCGTTGGGCGAAGACGCGGGCGAGATGACTGCGGAAGCAGGCTCGCGGGCACATCTGGTCTTGCCGGGACGCCAAGAGGAATTATTGGAGCAGGTGGCGGCAACCGGGAAGCCGGTGGTGCTGGTATTGTTCAGCGGAAGGCCGTTGACGTTGACGTGGGCATTCGCACACATCCCGGGCGTGATTGCGGCATGGTTTCCCGGAGTGCAGGCGGGTCCGGCGTTGGTGCGCACGATTTACGGTGAAGCGGTACCGAGCGGAAGGCTGGTGGTGAGTTGGCCGCACTCGATCGGCCAGATTCCCGATTACTATGACGCCCTCAGCACGGGCCGTCCGGCGGGCAATACGGATTTGAGCAAACCGCCGCACGAAGGCACGGAAAAATATGTTTCGCGATATGTGGATGAGCCCAATGCGCCGCAGTTTGCCTTCGGTTACGGCTTGTCGTACACGGAGTTCCGCTATTCGTCGCCGGAGCTCAGCACAACGAAGTTGAGCGCAAGGGAGCTGGCTACCGGCCTGCGCTCCAGGCCATCGGACGCAAAAACGGTGATGACGGTGAGCGCGAATGTGACGAACTCAGGCAAAGTTTCTGCCGTGGAAGTCGTCCAAGTATATGTAGGGCTGCGAGGCACGAGCGTGGAAGAACCGATGCGGGCGTTGAAGGGGTTCGAACGGGTAGCATTGGCGCCCGGTGAAACCAAGAAGGTGACGTTCTCGCTGACGCCGGAATCGTTCGCGTTGTGGGACATTCACAACCAACGCACCGTTGAGCCGAGCCTGGTGAGGATTTGGGTGAGCCCGGACTCGCAACACGGTCAGCCGGTCGAATTCGAAATCGCTGATTAAGAGAGATCCATTCCATGGCTATACCTCGAATGAATCGCCGAGAATTGCTGCGATTGTGCGGGCAAGGCGTGGCGCTCGCTCCGTTGGCGTCGCTGCTAGGGTGTAAGCTAAGCAAGCCCAAAGCGACAGGACTTGCGGCCACGCCATATCAGGGGACGGACGAGCAACTGCTTGAAGAGATCCAGCGTGGCTCGTTTCAATTTTTCTGGAATGAAACCAATCCCGATACCGGGCAAGTGAAGGACCGCGCGCTATTGAATGGCGGCGATACCCGGACAATGTCCAGCATCGCGGCGACGGGATTTGGACTGAGCGCGTTGTGCATCGGGGATGCCCGCGGCTACGCAAAGACGGCCGATGTAGCGAATCGGGTGCGCACCACGTTGCGGTTTCTGGACGAGAAGACGCCGAACGTTCACGGTTTCTACTATCACTTCCTGGACATGAACACAGGACAACGCTGGGAACAGGTCGAGTTATCGTCGATCGACACGTCTTTGTTGTTATGTGGAGTTTTGACCGCACGGCAATATTTTCACGATGCGGAAATTCAAGATTTGGCGACAAAGATATACGAACGGGTGGACTGGCCGTGGATGCTGAATGGCGGGAAGACGTTCTCGATGGGATGGCACCCGGAGTCGGGATTTCTGAGCGCGAGGTGGGAGCATTATTGCGAGCTGATGATGATTTATCTTCTCGGTATCGGATCGCCGACGCATCCGGTGCCTCCGGAGACATGGAACGCCTGGACGCGACCCACGGTTACGTACCAAGGACTCGCGTATATTTCGGGGAACGATCCGATCTTCACGCACCAGTATTCTCAGGCGTGGTTCGACTTTCGAAACAAGAAGGACGCGTACGCAAATTACTTTGATAATTCCGTGACGGCGACCAAGGCGCACAAACTGTTTTGTTTATCGTTGGCGAATCAATTCAGCGATTACACCGATGATTTGTGGGGCATAAGTGCTTCGGATTATGCCGGGGGATATACGGCGTGGGGCGGTCCGCCGAAACAAGGGCCAATCGACGGCAGCATCGTTCCCTGCGCTACGGGCGGGTCTCTGCCATTTTTGTTTACGGATTGTATGCGCGTATTGCGAAATATCCGCGGCAGCTACCCAGCAAAGGCTTGGGGGCTGTATAGTTACGTGGATGCCTTCAACCCGCTTTCGGACTGGTATGACGCCGATGTGCTGGGAATCGACCTGGGCATCACCATGATCATGGCGGAAAATCAGCGCAGCGGGTTAATCTGGAACACGTTCATGAAGAACAGTGAAGCGCAATCCGCAATGACAAAGGTTGGATTCCACCAGGCATGAAGCAATGCGGCGGCTGCTAATTCTGTTGGGAATCGTGTTGCCGGTGGCGTTGGCGCAGGAAAAGCCGGCGCCGGCTCCGCAAACCGCAAAATCGGAAAGCACGATCCGGTTCGAAGAGATCGCCCAAAAAGCCGGACTGCACTACATCACCGCCAACGGAAATACGGAAAACAAGAATCAACCACAAACGATGGTAGCGGGCGTGGCGCTGTTCGATTACGACGGCGACGGTTATCTGGATGTGTATCTGGTGGGTGGGGCAGCGATCCCGTCGTTGGAAAAGGAAACGCCCGCGTATTGGAATCGATTATTTCACAACAATCATGACGGCACGTTTACGGACGTGACGGAGAAGGCCGGACTGGCTGGTGCGGGTTATGGCAGCGGCGTGGCCATTGGGGATTACGACAATGATGGTTGGCCGGACGTGTTTCTGGCCAACGTAACGGGCAACCAGTTGTTCCACAACAACGGCAACGGAACATTTAGCGAGGTGACGGCGAAAGCGGGAGTCGGCGGGGCCAAGTTAAATGGAAAGAAAATGTGGTCGGTGGGCGCGGGTTGGTTCGACTACAACAACGACGGACTGCTGGACCTTTTCGTGGTGAATTATTGTGTGTGGGAGGTGAATAAGGATCCGTACTGCCGGATCAAGGAAGGCGTGCGAGGCTACTGTCACCCGAAGTATTACGCGGCGACGCACAACACTCTGTATCGCAACAATGGCGACGGAACGTTCACCGACGTGTCTCAAGAGACCGGAATTGCGCAGCAGTTCGGGAAGGGAATGAGCGTCACGTTCGCGGACTACGATGGAGACGGCTATCTGGACGCCTTCGTGGCCAACGACACCACGCAGAACTTCCTATTCCACAACATCAAGGGCAAGAAATTTGAGGAGGTCGCCTTGTTGGCGGGTGTGGGTTACGCTCCGGACGGAAGCGCGCGGTCCGGCATGGGCGCAGATTTTCGGGACGTTAATAACGATGGCTTACCGGATATCTGGCATACGGCGGTGGAGCATGAAGAATTTCCCCTGTGGATCAACGAGGGCAAGGGCGAGTTTCAGGATATGACGGTGGCCAGCGGATTGGGAAAGACGAACGACATGTCGGGCTGGGGAAACGGCGTGGCGGATTTTGATAATGACGGGTGGAAGGATCTTTTTGTGGCGCGCGCTAATGTGATGGACAACATCGCCGTGCAGAATCCCGGGCGCAGCTACCCGGAGCCGAACAGCATCTTTCGAAATCTGGGAGATACGAAATTTGTGGATGTGGGTCCGGAAGCTGGCCCAGATTTTCAGTTGCCCGGGGCGCACCGGGGAGTCGCACTCGGCGATCTGGATAACGACGGCCGCGTCGACGTCGTAGTGTCGGTGCTCGACGGCCCGGCAAAGCTATTTCATAACATTTCCGAGAACGGCAATCACTGGATTCTTGTGAAGCTGGTGGGAACGAAAAGCAATCGCATGGGAATCGGCGCGCAAATCAAGATTACGACGGAAGATGGCAAGCAGCAGTGGAACGAAGTTACCACAGCGGTCGGTTATGCTTCCTCGAGCGACCCGCGCGTACACTTTGGATTAGGAAAGAACACCAAAATCAAAGAAATCGAGATTCGCTGGCCCAGCGGGATCAAGCAGATTCTGAAGGATGTTGCCGGCGATCGCATCCTGACCGTGGAAGAATCCGCAAAGTAAAAAGTACCGCGCAAGATAGAGCAACTAATAAGAGGCGTTGGAGTCGTTCGTGGACTCCTGATTCAGGCGTTGAAAAGCGTTGCGCGCCTTGGCTGCTTCCTGCTTTCTGCCGGCGCGCGAATAGGCGGAGCCGAGCGCAAAACAAATCTTGGCATCTTTGGGGAAAGCTTTTTGGGCGATTTCGAGATGAGGAATGGCTTTCTGATATTCGTCGACGTCCAGGTAGAGCAATCCGAGCAAGTAATGAGCGAACGGTAGGCGGGGATCGAGTTGCACGGCCTGCTCAGCGTAGGGAATGCCTGCCGCAGAGTTTACTTTGTACTGGGTCGCGGCGATTTCCAGACGGGAATTGATGTCCTTGGGATTGTTTTTGATTTCTTTCTGAAATTCCGCGACTGCGGCAGTGGGGTCATTGGCTTCGGCGAGAAATTTGCCGAAGACGTAGTGGATGTTTGGGTACTCCGGATATTCGGCGGCCAACGTCGAGTACTCCTGGCGTGCCTCGTCGTATTTTTTCTGAATGGCCAGGCATTCGGCGTGGCCCGCGCGTTGGACGATGAGCGTGCCTGGCGAACTCTGGGGAGGCGCGGTCTTGGGATCAATACGAAACACGGCCCAGCCTAAGGCTTTGATGGCGTCGGCATTGGGCACGGTGTCTTGGCAGAGACCACCCAGCACGGTCTGCGCCGATTGAAACCTGCCAACGCGCAGCAGTAGCAGGCCGTCGTGATAGAGCAGTACCCGCCGCAATTGCTCATTGGAAGAAATGTTCAGAGTTTTCGCTTGTTCGAGGTATTTTAAGGCAGCATCGTCCTGACCCAGTTCGAATTCGCATAGACCCAGCATGGCGTAGGCGGTACCATCTTTCGGCGCCAGTGGAATTAATTGACGAAATGCCGCAGCGGCCGAGCGGTAATTGTTGCGGTCGTATTCGATGGTGCCGAGGGACCACCAGCCTTCGGCCCATTTGGGACGAATGGCCAGCGCCTTTTCGTATAAAACGATAGCTTGGTCCAGTTGGTCGGAATCGCGAGCGGCGGCAGCGCGCTTCGTGAGAGTCTCGAAACTCTCGGAGGGCGGATTAGACTGAGGAAATGCCGCGGGCAGGGAAGTAAAGAATGCCGCGGCCAGCAAAAATAGCAACGAAATGGCGGTGCGCCGAGACGGACGTGCGCCGGTGCGGTGTTGGCGCGGGCACACGGCGGTAGCGAAGCGGGGCATAGGCAAGAGTCTAGTGTAAAAGAAAAGCTGCCAGCGAGATTGCTTCCCGGGGTGGGGGACTCGTTGGCAGCTTTTCGGTACATCGCGGAGGCGCCAGGGGAAGCGCCTCCGGAAAGGGTTAGAAACTGAAGCGCGCCTGGAGTTCGATGGTGCGACCGCCGAGAGCGCCGGGAGTTCCGGTAATCTCACCAAAGGTAGGATCGGTTACGATTTTGTCAATTTGGTTGACGTCGAGATTCAGGTTATTAAACAGGTTGTAGGCGTTCGCGCGGAATTCGAACTGCGCGTTCTCGCCCAAGATTGGCATCTTAGGCAAGCCGAACGCCTTGCTGATGGTGGCGTCGACGTCGCGATAGCGTGGCCCACGCAGCGAGTTGCGCTGGATTCCAGGGGCTTGGGGAGCGCCAGGGCAGACCTGAGGAAACGGCAAAGCACAAGCGGTGTAGGCTGGAGCCGTGAAGTAGGCGGGGCCACCACCGGGGAAGTTTCCACCGGAGCGCAGGAACGCGGAGTTGCTATAGTCACTCTGCGCGCCTCCAAGATATGCCACTGGTGCGAGTTGGCTATTGCCGCCGTTCGTGCAAGCCCCATTGGCGTAGATCAAGTTACAGGTACTGTTGAAGGCCGGCGACCACGGATAGCCGCTGTGCCAATTGAAGATGCCGCTGATGGTCCAACCGCCCAGGATTTTCTTCTGCCAGCCTTCCTTGAAGAAGTCTGGTGTGTAGATACCCCAGAGTTTGAACACATGGGTGGCATCGAAGTCGGAAGGACCCCAGTCGAGCTTGGGGTTCCACTGGTAGAAGTTGATTTCATACGGTCCTGACGCATTGTCCATGCTCTTGGAATAGCGATACTGCGCATCGATCTCGAAGGAACGGGCGAAACGATGCTGCAGTTCAGTCAATAGGGCATTGAAGTTGGAGTTGGCGTCGTAGCTGTAGTAGTCGACGTTGTTGATCTCCGGATTGAGGGCAATTCCTTGCGCGCCATAAATTAAATTCAAGTTGGACTGGCGGGTAAGGTGATGAGAAGTACTGCCCTGATAGCCCACCGTCGCCACCCAGTTGTGCCCGAGGTCATACTGCCCCTCAAGAGAATAGCGATAGGTGTAGGTGGTTGGGAGATGGGCAGGGAAGGCCGTTACGCTGACGGGCGAGCCGCCGATCGGAATGTTGTTTTGGTCGAATGGAGAGACGGTGTTCGGATTAGCCGGATACGGTCCGAATTGGTGCGGATCGGACGGAAAGTCGTAAACGACGTTTGAGCCGGTTAGGAACGTGCCGTTGTTCGTGAACGGAATGTTTCCCCAGCCGTTCAGCGTGATGGCTTGCTCTGGTGCGGTGTAACCGATACCAAATCCGCCGCGAATAACCAGCCTGCTGTTCATCTCATGGTGCATCACTGCGCCAGGACTCCAGGCAAAGCCGAGTTGCGGCCCGAAATTGCCGGATTGCGAGTTGTAGAGGTTCCCGCCGATGCGCATGTACATGCCGGTCAGAGGATTCGGCTGATCGCCCAAAACCACGGTAGAGAGCTGGTTGCGGGTAAAGGAGACAGGACCGAAATAGTCCCAACGCATCCCAGCGGTCAGGGTCAGATTGGGCTTAGCTTTGAAGCTGTCCTGAATGAAGAAGCCATAGAAGGTTTGACGCGAGTCTTTGCGGACGTCGGTCGGAACGCCAGTGGTTGGATTGAATACACCGGTTTCGGAATATGCCGCGTCGTTGAGGAAATCCCAGTAATTCTGGAATCCCCAATTGGGGCGAGCAGACCACGGAGCATCCTGCACGAAGTGCAGTTTGGTGAGTTCGCCGCCGAACTTAAGGGTGTGGCTACCTTGTACCTTGGTTACCACGTCTTTTGCGCCATAGGTCCACTGGTCGAAGATACTCCCTGCCGCACCACCGAGCGTATTGCCCTGCGTATTCACGGTGCCGATGTTGTTGCCGTTATTGGGATCGCCGATGTAGGCGGGGTTGGGCAGGCCCAGAGGACTTTGGGGATTGTCCGCGAGTTCGTTCCAGCGCCAGCCAGCAGCGTTGATGCGCGCCTCGTTGATGACCGTCGGGCTGAAGGTGTGGGTCCACAGCCCGGTCATCGCTTCGTTGATCGCGTTATGGTAAAAGATGTTCGCGGGACGGGGATTGTTAAACGTTGTGTTGCTCACCGGAGTGTAATAGATGTTGTAGGCGAACAGGTCTTTGCTGGTCGGATTGAAATCGATGCGGCCATTGAACTGCTGATTGGTCTGATCGTTGGGGCCGGTTGTGTTTACGTAGGCGATGTCGGCGACACCGTCGAGATTGGCTGGGCTGCCGGTGCCATCGCCGCCAAGTCCCGGACTTAGATTGTTGACGAAGCTGGGGTCCGCAGTACCGAGGGGGAACTTGGACGGATCCAGAGGCTGTCCGATGTCCAACCCCTGGCCGGGAATCATGTTGCAGTTTGTGCCTTGCACCAGACCGATGGAGGCACACGATTGATCGACGACACCCGTCGATGATACGGCTTCTCCGGGGAACGCCCCATAGCGTGCGGCAAGGCTTCCGCCAGGAGCGGACTTCAGCAGAGCCGCGGTTTCGAACCAGCCGCTGCTGACATTCGTGCCGCTGTTGCGAATGGTCTCGTACGCGAAAAAGACGAAGAGTTTGTTCTTGATCACCGGGCCGCCCAGGCTTCCACCCCATTGATTGAATCTGTTTTCATTTCGCTCAGGAGTTCTCGGGGCGTCCGCTGAGCCGTAAAAGGGCTGGTAGGCATTTAGACCTGGACGATCCGCCTTGAAAAACGCGCTGCCGTGATAAGAATTGGTGCCGCTTTGCGAGATGACCTGGATTTGGCCGCCGCCGAACCGTCCGCTCTCCGCGTCGTATTCATTGGTCACCACGCGGACTTCTTTTACGGAGTCTTCGTTCGGAGTAATGATGGCCGCCGAGCCCCAGGAAACGCTAGTGATATTGATGCCGTCGAGGGTGACGTTGTTGGAATCCTGCCGACCGCCGTTGATGGTCACCTGAGGTCTATTTTCCGTGGAGAAGATACCGCTTCCGCCACCGCTTCCGCCAGGACCGGCATTTCCGGGTTGTCCGTAGGAATCGCCGGATGCGCTGCGCGAAGCATCGCCGAACGCACCGGGGGCGAGTTGTACGAGTTGGAAGACGTCGCGCCCAAACGAGGGGAGAGCCTGAATCTGCTGGCTGGTTACCGTGCCGGCTATCACGCCAGATTCGGTATCGATTGCCGGAAGTTCGTTGCCGTTGACGGTGACCGACTCGGATACTTGGCCAACGTCCAGCGTGACGTTCACCGCGTTATTCTGTTCTCCGACGATTCTTACGTCGTCCAGAACCTTGCGTTTGAAACCGGCCTTTTCGATCGAAATCGTGTAGAGACCCGGCGCCAGGCGGCTGACCGAATAGACGCCGTTAGAGTCGGTTGTGCCTACTTGCACCAACCCGGTGTCTTTTGCAGTGACCGTGATGGTGGCGTCAGGAATCGCGGCGCCTTGGGGATCGAGAACTGTTCCCTGAACTCCGGCGCGGTATTGGGCGTGAGCTGTGAAGCTAATGCAAAGCAGGAGAGCGAGAGCAATGATGCTGCGTGAAAGAATGCGTGAAACGGACATGCGTATTCCTCCGCTCGACGAAATTGCACCGGGAAAATTTAGCGGAAGTTGCACCAAACCCGCTAGTAAATCGGTTAAGCAGCCAGTTGGAGGGAGTATATGAATAGGCTTTTTGAATGTCAAGCATCAAGTTTTCGGGTCGCTGATAGCCTGCATTGAAAAAGGTAGTAGGGCCTGGAGGCAGTGCGAAATTGGGGCACGCCAGGTACGAGGGTGCTCTTCCCGAGCTGACCAACTGGGAGGGAGTGGACTTAGGGCTTCGACTCCAGCAGGACAAACCCGTTGGCCGGGACAGTGAGATTGAGATGTCCATGGCGGACGGGCACGCGCTCGGGAGGCATAAGTGCTGATTTACGATTGAGCTGGAGAATCTGGTCGGGCGTAGGGTATTGCGGGCTAGCTATTTGTTCGTAGGCGGAGACCGTATTGCTGTGGTCCGCATCGATTCGGGACAGCAGTAGGTGGCTCGGAGCTTTGGCCCCCGAGAAGGTCAGATCGTAGGTATGCGCGATCCCGGGATGATCGGGAGGCGACAGATTCCACATGGCGATAGCCAGGGAACCGTCGGGCCTCCGGGTAACAAGGGTATTCTCGGCAGGATTGGCGATTCTGGTGGTTCCCAGCCGATGAAAGAGTTGAAACGCGTAATAGCTCGGTTTCTTGATTCCTCCCGGCGCGATGAGGCCG
Organism: Candidatus Acidiferrales bacterium; assembly: GCA_963759275.1. Classification (GTDB taxonomy): domain Bacteria; phylum Acidobacteriota; class Terriglobia; order Acidiferrales; family UBA7541; genus Acidiferrum. The sequence continues at coordinate 109,260 of CAVWYZ010000018.1, forward strand.
AAACCGCCGTAGAACGGTTCTCGCGGAGGGCCGTTTTCTTCGAAGACATCGCTGAAAGTCCAACGAGCGAGCATATCGAGCATACCGTCGCAGTCGCGAATCGTTTGCGCCGTGGCGGTGGCTGAATAGCTGGTGTCGCCGGCGTGAAGCGGACCGTAACCGGATACGTTCCACTCGGTCCAAAACAGCGGCAAATTCGGCAACGCGGACGCTTTGACCTGATTGTGTACTTTCTCTACTGCTTTGCAGGCGCGCTTCTCAATGGGCATTTCCTCGTGAGTGCCGAAGAGGTCTTCGACGGTGTCATCGGAGTAGCCGTGGGTGGAGACGAAATCCACCGGGACATGGTTCTGGGAAACGTGAGCGATAAAATCGTCGACCCAATGAGCCGATGAGGTTGCGGGTCCGCCGACACGAAGTCGAGGATTAACGGATTTGAGGGCGCGCGCGGTGTGATCGTAGAGTTCGAAGTAAGTGGACTGCTTCGGATCCCCGGACCAAAAATCGATGTTGGGCTCGTTCCAAACTTCAAAATACCATTGGGAGACTTCGTCGATGCCGTAGCGGGCAATCAGGAACTGGGCAAAATTGCGGATTAGTGCGTCCCATTTGGCATAGTCCTTTGGCGGCGAGACATTCTGCTTGTACCAGAAAGGGTGCAGGTCCTGGCGCAGGGCAAGTTTCTTGGGCATGAAACTGATTTCCACGAAGGGCCGCACGCCGTTGGCAAGCAATCCGTCGTAAACCTGGCCGACGTAGGAGAAATTGAAAATGGGCTTGCCGTTCTCGTCTTCATCGTAAACGCCCAGTTCATCGTGGAAGATGGCATGAAAGCGGACATAGCGGAAATCGGTGATCTTTTTTACCTCGCGCAGGTCATTTCTGTAGGATTCGCGCAGAGTCAGAATCGCCCGGCCAGAACCGAAAGCCTGTTCCCAGTAATGGGGGAAGGGCGTGGCCTTGGCGGAGAGATCGATCACCAGGGTCTGCGACGGCGGTACTTGCGCACGGATGTCGTGTGCAGGAGTAAATAGTGCGGCGGCAAAAAGCAGCGTGGGTACGAATTTCCTGAGCATAGTGCGAGTCCTCGACATCGACGGTGAGGATAGCATGAGATTTGTAGTTAATCGATTTACTTAAAGGATTGTGTTCTGGGCGGACGCGGTCTGGAGTACACTCGCTGACGTTCAGGGGTTTTTGTTGCAGGATTATCGTCATTCAAGGGAAGAATCATGTTTGCAAAAAGTCGCGTTGGTAGACTGAGTGTGCTGGGCTGCGTGTTGTTCCTTTTTGGCCTGTTATTCTCTCCTGGTGCAATTTGTAACGAGGACTATTACCGCCACACGTATTTCGACAATAGTCTAACCAACGATTTTTATTTTTACAGCAGTGCTTCCGCAGTTGCGCCGAGCGTTCTGGCCCAGAATCACAACAAGCTGCCGGTGGAAAGCAAACTTTTCCGAACACCGCCCAATGCGCTTCGGCTGGAGTGGCAATCGCAACCAGGCGGCGGTTGGGAAGCGGCGGTACACATCGTGGATGTGCGCAATCGCTATCCCGGCTTCATCGGAGACACGCTGTCGTTCTGGTGCTATTCGCCGGTGGCCATCGAGGAGAGCGATCTTCCGCTGCTCACACTGGCCAACACAAGCGGGGGCCTGCAAGTGGCAGAGTTTCCCGGGAGTTTCAGTGTAGCGTTGCCGCTGGGAAAATATGCCAGGGCAATTCCCGCCGGCCGCTGGGTACAGATACACATACCGCTAAGGGAGTTCGATAGCGCGTCGATCTATCCGTTGCACGCGGCGTACTTACAGAGCATGATCTTCCACCAAGGAAAGGCCGACGGAGTTGCTCACACGTTAATCGTCGATGAAATCCGCATCGATAGTGACGCAGCCCTGAAAGCAGGCATGCCTACCGCGAAGGCTCTGCCAGTTCCGGGAAATGTGCACGCGAAAGGATATGACCGGCACATTGAAGTCAGCTGGAGCGCACCCGAAAGTTCACGCGTAGCGCGCTTCACGATTTATCGTTCTATGGAGGGTGGAAAGTTCGAACCGGTGGGCATCCAGGTTCCCGATATTTTGCGCTACGAGGACTTTCTCGGGAAATCGGGTGTGAAAGCGCAATACAAGGTGTCCGCATCGGACGCGGAATATCGCGAGTCGTCGCTATCGGAGACTGCCGGAGCGGAAACCCGTGAGCTCAGCGACGACGAACTGCTGACGATGCTGCAAGAAGCGTGTTTCCACTACTACTGGGAGGGCGCCGATCCGCATTCCGGCATGGCGCGCGAAAACATTCCCGGTGATGACCGGGTTGTGGCGACCGGCGCGAGCGGCATGGGAATCGGTGCGCTGATTGTGGGAGTCCAACGGGGATTCATCACGCGCGAGCAGGGAATCGAGCGGCTAACGAAAATCGTAAGCTTTCTGGAGAAGGCGCAACGGTATCACGGGGTGTGGTCCCATTACATGAACGGAGCCACCGGGAAAACCATGCCGGTGTTTGGAATGCTGGATGATGGCGGCGATTTGGTCGAGACATCGTTTTTGATGGAGGGACTGTTGGCGGCGCGGCAATATTTTCGAGGCAACAGTCCCGAGGAAGGCGCGCTATACAAGCGCATCACGCAGCTGTGGGAAGGCGCGGAGTGGAGCTGGTACCGCGAGAATGCGCAAAGTGGGTTTCTTTACTGGCATTGGTCGCCGGACTGGTCGTGGGCCATCCACCATCCGCTGATCGGGTTTAACGAAGTGATGATCACTTATCTGCTGTCGATGGCGTCGCCGACGCACGGAGTTCCGGCCGATATGTATTACTCCGGGTGGGCCAGCCAATCGGAACGAGCGCAGGAATATCGGGCTGGGTGGGGCCAGACCAGAGATGGCGACCACTACTTCAATGGCAACACCTATTACGGAATCAAGCTAGATGTAGGGGTAGGATCGGGCGGGCCGCTGTTCTTTACGCACTATTCTTTCTTTGGCTTCGACCCCCACGCGCTGCACGACCGCTATACTCCTTCCTATTTTGAGAACAACAAAAACATCGCGCTGATCAATCGCGCTTACGTGATGGCTAACCCGAAGCACTTCGAAGGATATGGTGCCGATGCCTGGGGACTGACGGCGAGCGATGGGCCGGATGGCTATGTGGCGCACGCGCCAAATGCCGCGGATGATCGTGGAACGCTTACGCCCACCGGGGCGCTGGCTTCGTTTCCATACACGCCGGAAGCGTCCATGCTGGCCCTAAAGCATTACTACCGCGATCTCGGAGGCGAATTGTGGGGTGTGTACGGCCCGCGCGACGCGTATAATCCTGGACAAAATTGGGTGTCGCCCATTTACATGGGGCTCAACCAGGCGCCCATCGCGGTGATGATCGAGAACTACCGCAGCGGCACGGTGTGGAAGGCGTTCATGGCCAATCCGGAGATTGCGGAAATGCTGAAGAAGCTGGATGCTGTGACTGCCACGAAGTAGCGTCAACGCCGCGATTGTCTTGCGGGTCAGACATCAAAGTAACACGGAGAGGATAAGCCGATGATCAGAGTGTGTGGACGATTGCTGTTGGTTCTGTCAGTCATTTGCACGGGTGCTTATGCACAGACTGAAGCGTCGCTTAAGGATCTAACCGAGCCTCACGACTACGCGCAAAAGCGGGTTTCGAGTTACGACCGTTCCGGAGGGAATGAAGATTTTCGGACGATCGAGCCGGGGAAAACGTGGACGATTCTCGACGAACCGGGTCCCGGAATCATCACGCATATCTGGTTCACGTTTGCCTCGGATGAATCGTATCATCTGAAAAAACTGGTATTGCGCATGTACTGGGACGACGAATCCACTCCGAGTGTGGAAGCTCCTATCGGGGATTTTTTTGGACTGGGGCTAGGCGAATATTTCACGTTTCAGTCCATTCCGTTATCGGCCGCGCCAAACCACGCGGTGAATTCCTATTTCCCCATGCCGTTTCAGAAGCACGCACGAATTACCGTGGAAAATGCCGGCCAGATGAAACTCGACGCGCTGTATTTCAATATCGACTACCAGGCTTACGCCAAGCCGCTAGCCGCAGACACCCTGTACTTCCACGCGCAGTACCGCCAAGCCTCGCCGAACAAGGGCTTGCCGGGCGACTGGACGAACAACGGCGATCCGCGGCAGAACGATAGGAAGAACCTGAACGGAGAAGGGAATTACGTGTGGATGGAAGCCACTGGCCGCGGCCATTTCGTGGGCGTCACCATGTCCGTGCTGCAGAATCAGGATTACTGGTGGGGCGAGGGCGACGATGTGTTTTTTATTGATGGCGCAAAAGAGCCGCAGATCACCGGCACTGGGACGGAGGATTATTTCCTGGGCGCTTACGATTTCGGCGGCAAGCCCTTCTCCTATGGCCTATATGGCGCGCCGGTTGTAGGGGAAGAAAAAGCCGGGAGCCGGAGCAGCTTGTATCGCTTCCATCTGGATTCGCCCATTCCATTTACCAAGTCGCTGAAAGCGACGATTGAGCACGGACACGCGAATGGCAGGTCTGACAATTATTTTTCGGTGGCCTACTGGTATCAGACGGAGCCGCATGCCGCGTTTCCCGTATTGCCGCCGGTGGAAGAGCGGTTGCCACGACTGCACATGGTTGGCGGACCGGGCAACGCTGCGCAGTAAGACTCAAGCTCCAGAGAATTTGGCTTCCAGTTCGGCCCATCGCGCATAGAGTTGATCGATCGTTTTCTGTGCGGCTTCCATCTGCAGGGAGATGGTGCGCAACTGCACGGCGTCGTTCATCATGGCCGGGTCGAGCAGGGAATCGTGGCGTGCTTGCAGTTCCTTTTCGGCGTCGGCGATGCGCTGTTCGATGGTGTCTAGTTCCCGCGCTTCTTTGTAGGAGAGTTTTTTCTTCGCTATGGTTCCGCTCGTCGAAGGGGCGGAAGCCGTGGCCGCTGTCGCGGTGGTCGCGCTTTTTGTCGACGGTTTGTTTTTCGCGGCCGCCTGCTGCGAAGCCTGCCACGCTTCCCACTGTAGAAAATCGGCGAAGCGCTCCGCTTTTCCCAGACCGTCCAAGCCCAATACCACCGTGGAAACGCGGTCGAGCATGTAGCGATCGTGGGTAACCAAAACCAGCGCTCCGCGGTATTCGAGCAGACTATCTTCCAGGATCTCCAGCGTCGGAATATCCAGATCGTTCGTCGGCTCGTCCAAGAGCAGCACATCGGCTGGCTGCAGCATCAGTTGCGCAATCAACACGCGGGCCCGCTCACCGCCGGAAAGGCGGCCTACCGGCTGATTCAATTGCTCGCCGGTGAAGAGAAATCGCGCGGCCCACGCGGCGACATGAATTACGCGGTCCTGGTATATCACCGAATCGGAGTCTGGAGCGAGGGCACGCCGCAAGGTTACGTCCGGGTCCAAAACGCGGTTTTGGTCGAAGTACACCACGCGTAGAGCTTCCGCCGCGCGAATTTTGCCGTGGCTTGGTTTGATGTCTCCATTCAGAAGCCGCAGCAGCGTGGTCTTTCCGCTTCCGTTGGGACCCACAAGTCCGACGCGCATCCCGGAGGTAATAATGAAATGAATGTTCGCAAAAAGAGTGCGGTCGCCAATCGAATAGGTAACATCGTCGAGCGTGACCAATTGCTTGGTCTTGCGGTCCGAGGAGGCAAAGTCGATTTGCGCGGTGGCACTGCGGCTGCGCGCGTTCACCTCCGCCAGTTCTCCAATCAACTCGTGGGCTTTGTCGATGCGCGCTTTGGATTTGGTGGTTCGCGCCTTTGGTCCTCGCCTGAGCCATTCGATTTCCGTATGAACACGATTTTCTAACGCCGCCTGGCGGTTACGCTGGGCATGCAAGTACTCTTCCTTGGCCTCGAGAAACGCGCTGTAGTTACCGGACACGCGGAGCGAGCCGTTTTCGTAGGATGGATTGATCTCGACGATTTCGTTGGCCACATTTTCCAGGAAATAGCGATCGTGACTGACGACGACGCAGGCGAAGGGAGCGCTGGCCAGTACGCCCTCGAGCCAATCAATGCCGGCAAGATCCAGGTGATTTGTGGGCTCGTCGAGCAGCAAGACATCCGGGTGGCGCACCAGCGATTCCACGATCGCCAATCTTTTTCGCCAGCCACCGGAGAGCGTGGCGGCCTCAATATTCAGGTCGGCGAAGCCGGCGCGACCCAGGATCGCGGCCAATCGGCCGGGACGATCCTCCTCGCTCACTCCCGCCTGGTCGAGGGCTTTCCCCAGCACGGACCGGACGGTCTCTCTGGGCGCGTAATCCGATACCTGTCGCACTACGCTCAGGCGCGTGCCTTTCCGGATGGCCAGTTCGCCACGATCGGGTTGCAGTTGGCCGCTCAGGATTTCCAGGAGCGTTGATTTTCCAGACCCGTTTGGCCCGATCACCCCAATCCGTTCCCCCTCGGATATTGCGAACGAAAGGTTCTGAAACAGGGGAGCGACTCCAAATCTCTTGGCTAATCCTTGTGCGCTGATAATTGGTGGCAAGTTTCTGGCATGACCTCGCAAAAAGTCGGTCCTTGTAAGGATAGCAGTAGAGGTGTTGCGGCAGCGAATCACGCTGTTGGCCATCTATTGTTTAGGTGTGAAGGAGAACACTCTTGCGTTTGCAAGACTCCACTCCTGGCGAGCGTGATTATCCTAAAGTCGCCCGCCTCGGAAGGCGGCCGCTACAAAAGCCAATGCCAAGGTTGAGTCAGAAATGGGGGACTGTATCTGCGGGTCGGCAAGGATAGGAACGAGCCCTAATCCCTAACGAAATCGTTGGTGGACGAGAAGGGATTCGAACCCTCGGCCTCCTCGTTGCGAACGAGGCGCTCTCCCAGCTGAGCTACTCGCCCTCCATAACTGGGTCTACAAACACTAGGTAAATAGAGACAACTTAAAAAGTTTAACCTAGTTCACGGTCGACCACAAATCACTGTTTTGGCCCGGTTGCTCTGGTCGACCTGAAGGACCAGGCGACTCCTCCATCATCAGGAAGCGCGACACGGAATCCGATTTTCTGGTCGCTGCAGCAATCAAAAGCACACTCTTGACTAAATCTCATATTAGACATAGTCTAAACGTCTGATGGACGCCAAGACGATAAAACGGTCCTTCGACGGCAGCGGATTGCGTTGCACCTCGCAGCGCTATGCTCTGATGGCATTCCTGATGGAGCACAACAGTCATCCCACCGCTGCGGAAATCTTCAAAGCCGTGAATCGCCTGGATCCACGCTCTTCCCGGGCCACCACTTATAACAATCTACGGGATCTGGTGGAGGCGGGATTGGTTCGTGAAGTGGCCGTCGAAGGACGCGCCGCGCGATTCGATGCGAAAGGCATACGGCATCATCACTTCATCTGTGACCGCTGCGGCAACGTCGAGGACCTTGAGTGGTACAACGTGCCCAAACCTGCCTCGCGCTCTCTCGGCAAGCGGATGCTTCGCGAATGCGAACTCATTTTCCGAGGACTCTGCGCGAAGTGCGCTCCGCGGCGCGCTGCCCGTTAATTTGCGAAGGGCGTTAGCAAACGCGGCGGCCCTCGCTCAAATGCGGAGCTGGAAACGAATTTGCAGTTCGTAACAGATTTCAACTAATTCGAAGGAAGGTAAACACATGGAAAAAGAACATACCAGCTCAGCGGGAGCACCAACGGAATCCAAGTGCCCGTTTGCTCACGGAGCTACGTCACACACGAACCGGGATTGGTGGCCGAACCAGTTGGATCTTCGCGTTCTTCACCAGCACTCCGCTCTGTCGGATCCGATGGGTGAGGAGTTCGACTATGCGAAGGAATTCAAGAGTCTCGACCTGCAGGCGGTGATCAAGGACCTGAATGCCTTGATGACGGACTCGCAGGATTGGTGGCCGGCGGACTTTGGCCATTATGGTGGTCTGTTCATTCGAATGGCGTGGCACAGCGCCGGGACGTATCGCATTGGCGATGGCCGTGGCGGTGCTGGAGCGGGCCAACAGCGCTTCGCGCCACTCAACAGTTGGCCGGACAACGTGAACCTTGACAAAGCCCGCCGGCTGCTTTGGCCGATCAAACAGAAATACGGCCGCAAGATCTCCTGGGCGGACCTGTTGATTCTGGCGGGCAACGTCGCGCTCGAGTCGATGGGTTTCAAGACGTTCGGTTTTGGCGGCGGGCGTGCGGATGTGTGGGAGCCCGAGGAAGATGTTTTCTGGGGCCCAGAAGGCAAGTGGCTCGCCGATGAACGCTACAGTGGTGACCGTGATCTTTCGAATCCTCTCGCAGCCGTGCAAATGGGCCTGATTTACGTAAATCCCGAAGGGCCCAACGGGAAGCCCGATCCCATCGCGGCGGCTAAGGATATCCGTGAAACGTTCCGCCGCATGGCGATGAACGACGAAGAGACGGTCGCGCTGATTGCCGGTGGGCACACATTCGGTAAAACACACGGCGCCGGCGATGCGGCACTGGTGGGCCCAGAGCCGGAAGCTGCCAGCATCGAAGAGCAAGGCCTAGGCTGGAAGGGCAAGTTTCGTTCGGGCAAGGGGAACGACGCGATCGGCAGCGGCCTGGAAGTGATTTGGACCACGACGCCGACGAAATGGAGCAATAACTTCTTCGAAAACTTGTTCGGCTACGAATGGGAACTGACCAAGAGCCCGGCCGGAGCGCACCAGTGGACACCGAAAAATGGTGCGGGCGCCGGTACCGTGCCCGATCCGCACGATCCCGCAAAGCGGCGTACGCCATCCATGCTGACCACCGACCTTTCCTTGCGGTTCGACCCTGCTTACGAAAAAATTTCGCGCCGCTTTTACGAGCATCCGGATCAGTTCGCAGATGCGTTTGCCCGGGCGTGGTTCAAGCTGACGCACCGCGACATGGGACCGATCGTGCGGTATCTCGGCCCCCTCGTTCCGAAGGAGACGCTGTCGTGGCAAGACCCGATCCCCGCTGCGAATCATCCGCAAATCGGGGAGCAGGAAATTGCAACCCTCAAGGCGAAAATCCTCGCGTCAGGGCTGACCGTTTCCGAGTTGGTGTCGACGGCTTGGGCTTCGGCGTCTACGTTCCGCGGCTCGGATAAGCGGGGAGGCGCGAACGGTGCGCGTATTCGACTCGCGCCGCAGAAAGACTGGGAAGCCAACGAGCCCGCTCAATTAGCAAAGGTGCTGCAAAAGCTCGAAACGATCCAGAAGGAGTTCAACGCTTCACAGACTGGCGGGAAGAAGGTGTCACTGGCGGACTTGATCGTTCTCGGCGGCTGTGCGGCGGTCGAGAAAGCCGCGAAGGCTGCCGGACAAGACGTAAAGGTGCCGTTCACCCCGGGGCGCATGGATGCCTCGCAAGAACAAACCGACGTGGAGTCTTTCGAGCCGCTCGAACCGATGGCCGACGGCTTCCGCAATTATTTTCGCGCGAGCCAGGGCCTATCACCGGAGGAGCGTTTGGTGGATCGGGCGCAGTTGTTGAAGCTGACCGCTCCAGAGATGACGGTTCTCGTAGGCGGCCTGCGCGTTCTGGGAGCCAATACCGGGAAGTCTAAGCACGGCGTCTTCACCAAGCGGCCGGAGACGCTGACGAATGATTTCTTCGTCAACCTGCTCGACATGCGCACGCAATGGCAACCGTCCAATGGCGCTGGAGCCGTGTACGAGGGACGCGACCGGAAGACGAATGAGGTCAAGTGGACAGGCACCCGTGTTGACCTGATCTTTGGTTCGCACTCACAGTTGCGCGCGCTCGCCGAAGTCTATGCCTGCGCGGATTCACAAGCAAAGTTCGTGAAAGACTTCGTGGCGGCGTGGGCGAAAGTGATGAACCACGATCGCTTCGATCTGGCTTGAACTGAGCAAACAAGAAAGCTGGCAACTTCGCGCTGTTACCGGTGAATTCACGGTAACAGCGCAGTTGTGGCTTTTGTTGGAGGTTGACCGCCAAACGTGCGTTGCCGTTCAGGCAAGGTCAGATCAATGACTTTTGGCGGGTGACGTGTCTTGCAGTCGTAGCATGTGCGTCGCTGCGGCCAAGACGTGCCTCAAGGTTGGTTGAGGTGCGCGGTATTGCCGGCGCGCTGTGCCACAACTTTGCGGGCGTTTTCGTAGAGCGCACGCGCTTGCGGGATGGCTTCCATGGCCTTCTGTACCTGGGGATCAGCTTCCAGCAGGACCTTGAATCCCTCTTGCGTGCCGTAGTTCGACATGAAGACTTCCTGCTTGATCTTGCGCTTGATCCAATCCTGATTCTCGGCGAATTCCGGTTCGGTGTAGTGAATATTGTGTTTCGCCAAGTAGTCGCGGAATTCCTTCATGACCTTATCGTCCACTTCGAAGGAATGCGAGATGACCGGACGAGTGCCGAGGAAATAGCGCGTGAAGCCGCCGACGCCTTGTTCCTGCGGGAAGAAGACGTCGTTGCGGAACATCTCTTCCTGCAGCTTAGTGTACTTGGGCTGGTCCACAACGATGTCGGGAGTGATACCGCCGCCGCCGGTGACTTCGCGGCCGCTGTCGGTTTGGCGAATCTCCGTGGGATGCTCGGGAACTTTACGCTCGTAGTGATATTCGTAAAGAGAAATAGATTTATAGTCGCGCTGAATCAACCGGCCACTCGGCGTGTAATAGCGAGCGGTGGTCAGAGCCAGGCCAGTGTTCTCCGAAAGCGGAGTTACGGTTTGCACCAAGCCCTTGCCGAAAGTGGTATCGCCAACGACCAAGCCGCGGTCGTGATCTTGCACGGCGCCAGTGACGATTTCCGCCGCGGAGGCCGAATTATTGTTCACCAGAATCACGAGGGGCACGGTCATGCCCTGATTTCCGCGAATGGCATAGAAGCGGCGTTCTGGTGCGCTGCGCCCGTGATAGGAAACGATCAGCTGATTCTTTTCCAGGAAGATATCGCCAACCGCTACGGCTTCGTTGAGGAGTCCGCCGGGGTTATTGCGCATATCGAGGACTAAGCCATCGAGGGAATTGGCGCCGAGCTGCTTGAGGGCGTCGCCGATTTCGCGGTCGGTGGTTTCGTTGAACTGGGTCAGGCGCACGTAACCGATGCCGGGTTTCAGCATGGTCACAATGTCGACGGAATGACGGGGAATTTCATCGCGCGTCACACTGAAGACAAGTGGATCGGTCCAGCCTTCGCGGCTGACAGAAATTTTTACGATCGTGCCCTTCGGACCCTTGAGCATGTCGGCGACTTCGGTGGTGGACAGCCCGTCGGTGGATTTATCGTCAACCTTGGCGATTACGTCGCCGGGACGAAGACCGGCTTTGAAGGCGGGGGCGTCGACGTAGGGAGCCACGACGACGGTGTGGTTGTCGCGGGGCGCGACTACCATGCCGACACCATAGTATTTGCCGCGCTGGTCTTCGCGAAGCAGCGCAAACTGCCGGGAATCGAAGAAATTGGAGTGGGGGTCGAGCATGCGCAGCATGCCCGGGATGGCACCCTGATAGACCGCGCGGTCAACGTCCACCGGCTCGGCATAATTGGACTGCACGACATCCAAGACGGAGGTGAAGCTCTCGACCGAGGTACGGAAGTCGTCGGTTGACGAGGTGGTGGCGCGCACCGAGGGGCCGTAAACTCCGCCCAAGATCGCCGATAGCACTAGGACCACGATGACAAGGACGAGTCCACGTCGTTCTGGATTCATGAATACCCCCGGCCGGTCGTTAAAAAGCCAGTATAGCATGCACCGGGCCAACTGTCGTTTGACACTGGTGCGTACCCTTTCTATGATGCAGACAGGGCACCTTTAGGGCACCCAGGACGTCCAAATTCGATAATGCTTAGCATCCCCCACATGATTGTGGTTTTCCTGGTGGTATTGGTGGTGTTCGGCCCCCAAAAGCTGCCCGAATTGGCGCGTAGTTTTGGCAAATTAATGGCCGAATTCCGCAAAGCGTCTAGTGATTTCAAGAACGCTTTCGAAGAAGAAATGCGAGATCTGGAACGCCAGGCCCGGATTGCGGAGCTGAAGAAACAAGTGGCCGAAGCGAATGCTGCCGCGGATGCGACGATTCGTGGCATGAGTCCAACCGCTGGCACCCCACTCCCTCCTTCTGCGGCCACCACCCCTCTTGCGGAAGCGGCAGTCCACAGCCATTCCGGTGACTTACCCGTTGTGACTCCCTCACCGGATGCGGTTGCTCGATTGGACGGAGAAAACGGGGAAATGAAAGCGGCGGAAGCCGAGAAGACCGAAGTGGAAACGCAACCCGAAACAGAGCACGTGGCGGAAAACCCTCCCTCCCATGACCAACAGCAGCCCGCCTGACAACTCGCTTGCAGCCCGGATGGAAGCCGCCGGGGGGCAGATGACGTTTTTCGAGCATCTGTCAGAATTGCGGAAGCGCATCATTAACTCCCTTTACGCGATCGGCATTGGCGCGTTTGTAGGCGTGTATATCGCGCCGAAGGTGATCAAGTTCATCGACCAGCCGATGCTGAAGGCCCTGAGCGAGGCGCATTTCGAATCCAAGTTGTATTACAACCATCCCGCGGGAGCGTTGAATCTGGTTATCACGCTGGGCGTGTACATCGGTATCGTGCTGGCTTCGCCGGTGGTGCTTTATCAGCTTTGGCTGTTTGTGGCCCCGGCGCTGTATAAGCATGAACGAAGCGCGGTGACGGGATTCTTATTCTCGACGGTGTTTTTGTTTTTGTCCGGCATTGCGTTTGGATATTTCATCACCCTGCCGTACATGCTGAAGTTTCTGGTGGGCTTTCAGCAATTTGGCGGGACCGTGGCGCCGCTGCTGAGCATTAACGAGTATTTTGATTTGATTTTGATTGTGCTGCTGGGACTCGGACTGGTTTTCGAATTGCCCATCTTGATCTTTTTCTTGACCCTGTTCGGTATCGTTACGCCGCAATTTCTGTGGAAAAATTTCCGCTACGCGATCCTGATTATTGCGGTGGTAGCTGCGATTATCACGCCTACTCCCGATGCGCAAACCATGTTGATCTTCATGGCGCCGATGGTGCTGCTGTATTTTATTGGCATCGGAGTGTCCGCGATGGTGGTGCGCAAGCGGAACAAACGGCTGGCCGAAGAGAATGCAGGTCATTCGTAATGACACGTGCCGAAGCGCGCTCCCGCTTTGTGCCAGGCCTGGCCATCTGCTGCGTGTTGTTGGCTCTTGGCTGTAAGTCTGGCAATTCTTCTCAGCCTGAGCCGGCACAGCCGCCATTTATGAGCGCGGTAGCGGGTACCGCGCCCGCCATCGATCCCGCGGACGAAGCGCCGCCAGCGGATAAGACCGGCGGGTTCGACGGTAAGCGCGCATACGACCAAGTTGCCAAGCAAGTAAGTTTCGGCCCCAGGCCGCCTGGGTCGCCCGCGATTGCGAAGCTGCAGGAATATCTCGTGACGGAATTGCAATCGTACGGCTGCAAAGTGGATACCGACTCTTTCTCCGCGGACACTCCGGATGGCCGGGTGCCAATGAAAAACATCGTGGCGAAAACCCCGGGCGAGAAGCAGGGGATTATTTTGTTGGGCACGCACTATGACACCAAGAAAATGGAGAATTTTGTCGGCGCGGACGATGCGGGCTCGTCAACGGCAGTGATGCTCGAACTCGCTCGATTGCTCTGCAAACAGCCACCGGGAAAATACGCGATATGGATTGCTTTCTTTGATGCGGAGGAAGCGTTTAACAAAGAATGGCAGGACCCGGACAATACCTATGGCAGCCGGCAAATGGCCGCGCAGTTGGCTCAGAGTGGAGACTTGTCCAAGGTGAAAGCGTTTATCCTGGCGGATCTCGTTGGCGGACGCACCCCGCACTTCAGTCGCGAAGGCGGCTCGACCAAGTGGCTCCAGGACTTGGTATGGCGTACCGCCGCGAAGCTCGGCTATTCCGATGTCTTTGTAGACCAAACCGTGGGCGCGATCAGCGACGACCATTTTTCCTTCACGAAACGCAATGTGCCTTCCGTCGACATCATCGACCTGGACGCTGCGCATGACGTGCCCTATTGGCATACCACGCAGGACACTCTGGACAAGATCAGTCCGAAAACCCTGGCGATTACTGGTCATGTGATTCTGGAGTCGATAAAGGAATTACAAAAGAAGTAGGAAGTGGTTGTTCAATGCCCGCCTGCTGCCAAGCCGCCTTGGTTCTGGAAGGAAACCTCGCGGGCCTTGGCAACCAGGGAATGTGTCCGAAAAGTATCATCATCGCGATAAGGAAAATCCGCCCGGTAATGACTGCCGCGGCTTTCTTCGCGTGCCAACGCGCTGCGGGCAATCAGCAGTGCCAGGGTGTGCAGGTTGCGCAGTTCGTAGTCGCCGCGATAATTCTTTTCTGGGCGCGGTAGCGGCAGAGCCGTCAGATCCTCGATAGCGGTCTTCAAGTCTTTGCCGCTGCGAAGGATGCCGACCTGTTTCCACATAACTTCACGAATTTTGTCTGTGGCGGTCAGCTCGGGCTGCTTTGGTTTTCCTTTTTCGTGATGCTTGTCCGGTTCGCTCCACTTGGAAGGAGCAGGCGAGCCCGGCAGATGCGCGGAATTTTTCTGCGATCCCGGCGCGTCCCGAATCATGGCGATGCCTGCGCGCGCACCAAATACCAGCCCTTCCAGCAGGGAATTACTGGCTAAACGGTTGGCGCCGTGCACACCGTTGGCGGCGGTTTCGCCGGCAGCATAAAGACCGGGTATCGAGGTGCGACCCCAGCCGTCTGTCTTAACGCCGCCAATCATGAAGTGCGCTGCGGGACTGATCGGAGCAAGGTCGCTGGCGAGATCGAGACCGTAACCTACACAGGTCGAGTAGATGCGCGGAAAACGCTTTTCGAAGAACTCTTGGGACTTGGAAGTCATGTCGAGATACACGTGCTTGCTGTTGGTGCGGTGCATCTCGGTGGTAATGGCGCGGGCAATCACGTCGCGTGGAGCCAGTTCCTGTGCCTCATGATAGCGTTTCATGAATCGTTCAAGGCTGATGTTGCGCAAGACCGCGCCTTCACTTCGCAATGCCTCGCTGAGCAGGAAACGCGGCGCGCCTTGCACGCAAAGCGCCGTTGGATGGAACTGCACGAATTCCATATCCGCAAGAACCGCGCCGGATTCGTATGCGATGGCGATGCCGTCGCCAGTCGCAACTTCTGGATTGGTAGTGTCACGATAGAGTTGGCCGAGGCCGCCCGTAGCCAGCAAGACCGCCCCGGCGCGGAGTTCGTGCAAGGTTCCATCGTTTTCGTCGATGAATTGCACGCCCACGGCACGGCCCTTTTCCAACACCAGGCTGGTGGTAAACGCGTGGGGACGAAGATGGAGATGGGGAATGGTATGGGCCCGCGCGAGCAACGCGCGGCTGATTTCTCGGCCGCTGGAGTCGCCATTGGCGTGCAGGATGCGAGACCGGCTGTGAGCGGCTTCGCGCGTGAACGCGAGCTTTGTGCCCGCGCGATCAAATTCGGTGCCCCATTCGATCAGCTGGGTTATGTATTTGGGTCCTTCTTCGACGAGGAGAGCCACGGTTTCGGGATTGCACAGCCCGTCGCCGGCGTTGATGGTGTCTTGTTCGTGTAGCGCGATTTCGTCTTCGTCGCTGAGAGCGACGGCTATGCCACTCTGCGCATAGGCCGTAGCGGATTCACTTAAGGAGGATTTTGCCAGCACCAGCACGCTGCCAGCCTGGCTTAATTCGATCGCTGCGCGCACACCGGCAATTCCCGAGCCCACTACCGCGTAATCGACGTGATAAACCTTGTGTGAGAGCGTCATGACATGCCTGCTTCACGCGCGGCCCTATGGTAGCACGAAGCATTTCGGCCTCGGGGAATTGTGAGCGGATTGCGAGCGCCCGGCTATTTTTCGTACTTAAACGATTTGACGGGATAAGCGGGAGCCTTTGGCACGGGCCGCGGATCCTTCTGGATTTCCTCTTCCAGATATTTCACGGCGGCGTCCAGTTGAGCATCGCTTCCGGTGAAGGTAGCGTGCGGCAAGTTATCCACGACAATGTCCGGATCGACCCCGTATCCTTCGATCAGCCATTTGCCCTCCGGCCCGTACACACCGAATTCCGCGGCGGTGGCGATTCCCTGGTCCGCCAGAATATTGCTGGCGGAAAGCCAGATTTCGCCGCCCCACGTTCGAGTGCCGATAATTTTTCCGATGTCCAGGCGTCGAATGCCTTCGGTGAAGGCTTCGCCGTCGGAGCCGGTATGCTCGTCGCAGAGCACAACGACGTGGCCACGGAACGCATACTGCATATTCCAGTAGGGATTTCCGATGCGCGGTTGCCAGTAAAACCAGGCTTTGCGCAGCAGCTTGCCCAGAATCCAGGAGTCGATATTCCCGCCGCCATTGTGGCGCACGTCGATGATCAGTCCCTGGCGGTCGAACACGGGATAAAAATCGCGAACCCACTGCTCGATGTCGCCGGCACCCATAGCGCGCAAGTGAACGTAGCCGATGTGACCCTGCGAGCCCGCGTCTACTTTCAGGCGGCGAGTGTATTCCCACTCGTCATAGCGCAAATTGCGGTCCGCTTCGTCGGTGACCGGCGTAACCAATACGTCGCGAATATCGCCTTTGGAGTTCTTCACGCGCAGCATCACCTTTCGCCCGGCTTTTCCGCGGAGCAATTCCCGCTCGTCCGGTACGTTCAATACATCTTCGCCGTCCAGGCTTACGATCACTTCACCTTCGTGCACTAGCGAATCCGGACGCGCGAACGGGGGCGCCAGGTTAGGCAAATCCGGATCATAGGCGTAGATATGGTCGACGACGTAGCCGCCGGCCTTTTCGTCGCGGCGCAACACGGCGCCGAGAGAGGCCAGATCAATCTGGTCGGCAGGCTTGCGAGCGTCGCCGCCAAACACGAAGATGTGCAGGGCGGAAAGTTCGCTGACCATTTGTGCAATGACATCGTTCAATTCGTTGCGGTCAGAAACGCGGTCGACAAGAGGAAGATAGCGATCGCGAATCGCTGGCCAATCCAGGCCATGCATATTCCGGTCGTAAAAATAATCGCGCTCCAACCGCCAGGCATCCAGGAACATCTCGTGAAATTCCGCGCGGGGATTCGTCAAGATTTCCCAGCGGGCCATCTCGATTTTGGCTTTGGCTAGCGTTTTGGCATCCGCGACCGTGGCGGCTTTGGCTTCGCCATCCAATATGTAGAAGTCCTCGCCCTTCCACACCAGCATCTTTTTGCGATTGGAAGAGATTTCGTAGGCTTTCACGTCCGCCCATACGGTTTCCGGTGCGTCTCCCTTATTCGCAATGTCCACGCATTGTAGATTCCGCTTTGGCTGCGGCCCGTCGGTGCGATCCAACCAGCAGAGGCGTTTGTCGGTTGCCTGTAACGCGGAGTAATTCCCCGGGGGCACGGGAATTTCATTCAATCGCGAAGCAATGTCGGTGAAATCGATGTTGACGGGAGGAATAGGCTTTTTTTCTTCCTCTTTTTTCTTTTCTTCTCCTGCTTTCTTTTCTTCCGCGGCCTTCTTATCGTCTACTTCCTTCTTCGCTTTGTCGTTCGGGCCCTTGTCCGGCTTCGCTTCGTCTGGCTTGGCAGGTTGCTCTGGATGTAGTTCGTCCACCGGAGCGAATGGCGAACGCAATCCCGCCGTCAACGCAAGCTCATACACCTTCATGGAGTGATCGAAATATGGATCGGGCTGACGCGGTCCCCACGGCGAGTGAATCACAGTTGTGAGCATGCGGTCCGATAAGAAGTACAGCCACTTGCCATCGGAACTCCACGTGGGGTTGCCGCTATTGTAGTGATCCGAAGTGAGTGCCTGCATGGCGCCGGTATTGACGTTGAGCACCTTGATCTGGGTAAAGGTATTGTCCGCGTTTTCTTCGAACGCGAGCCACTGGCTATCGGGCGACCAGGTCAGACTGTCGAAATCGCCGTTCATGCTCTGAGCAATTTTTTTGTCCGTTTTGGCTTTCAGGTCGAATAGCCACAATTCCTGATTCTTGTTGCGATGCGCCAGCCAGTGACCATCGGGCGACGGCACGCCATCCCATCGCAAGACGTTGGCGTTGTGCGTCAGTTGTTCCGGCTTGCCCTCGCCATTCGCGGGATAACTCCAGAATTCGGTCTCGCCGGTTTCCGTCGAAATCGCGAGTATTGTTTTGCCGTCTGGCATGTAGCGCGCGTCGCGATAACGCACGCCGGAATTTCCTGCGACCTTCACGATTCTTCCGCTTGCCGCCGCAGGCAACGTGAACACTTCGCCGCGCGCGGTGAACACCGCCGCGCTTCCATCGGGCGCGATGTGCGCCATGCTGAGGTACTCCAGCGGTTTCTTCACCCAGTGATCGCGCAACTGGTCGAAATCGGAAACCAGGGTGATCGGAATGATGGCGTCCTGATTCGCATTCAGGTCCAGTAGCCAGAGGTCTGCGCCGCACTGGTACGCGATGCGCCCATTCGAGAGCGACGCCGATTGCACGTCGAATCCGCTGTGGTGGGTGTGCTGTTTTACGTCATGGCCGTTGGGATCCATGGAATATACGTTCATGGTGCCATCGCGATCCGAAAGAAAATACACGCGGCCGCTCCAGAACATGGGATTTTGCGAAGTGCCGGCGTAATCCGCGGTGAGGGGGACTGCTTCCTTGCCGGAATCGTAGCGCCAGATATTCTGCGCGGTGCCGCCCTTGTACCGCTTGGTGTTGCTGCCTTGTTTGTTCAGTCGCGTGAAGAAAAGTGTTTTTCCATCGGGAGTGTAGACACCTTGCGCCGCTTGCGATAGCGGGATCAGTTCGCGCCGTCCCTGAGAATCCACAGCGACCAGTTGGGCGTTCGGCAACGTGGAGTACCGCGCGGTCCGGTACAAAACGCGCCCATCGGGAGTCCAACCCACGACCACGGCACCGCCATCCCAAGTCCGCCGTTCGGGCAAGCCTCCATTCACAGGCATCGTGAAAGCGTCCATGGGACCTTCATACTCGGCGCTGAATGCCACGGTTTTGCCGTCCGGCGAGATCGCCGCGCGCACTTCCTCGCCGGGATTTGACGTCAGGCGCTGGGCGGCTCCGCCTTTTGCGCTCACGGTCCAAAGGTCGCCTTCCGCGGTGAAGATGATGGTGTCGCCTTGAATCGCGGGGAAACGATAGTAGCCGGGGCGGGTTGCGGGAGGATTCCCGGCGTGGACTGGCAGAAAGCCGATCAGGATGAGGAAAAGAGCCGAGAGGGAATAACGCCATGCGTGTGGGGCTGAGTGAACCATTACGGATTCGCTTTCCGCCGCGCCTGAACGTGGTGCGCAACTCCGCGCGGGAGTGACGCGATCAGCGGCTTGGTTTTCTGGAAGCTGCTCGAAAGAACGAAGGATTTCGAGCACCGAAAAGTATACACCGTCGAAGCGCGGTGTCGGCTGGTTCAGTGCGCTTCGCGCTTGTGCTACATTGGTTGAATCCACGCAGAGCGATGAAACCTTCAGATACAAGAGCGATTCGCGTTCGCGCCGCTGCCGGCGATTATACGGTCATCTGCCGCCGCGGAATTCTGCGCCAAGCCTCGCGGGAAATTGCGCGACTCGGACATTTGTCCAGTGTCCACATAGTGAGTTCTCCGCGGGTGTGGCGCGCGGTTGCCAAGAAAATCGCACGGTGGTTTGCGTACGGAACGAAGATTCACATTCATCTATTCGACGACGCGGAATCGGCCAAAAATCTAAAGACGGTGGAACTCCTCGCGCGGAAGTTGGTCCGAGCCGGTGCCGACCGCAAGTCTCTTCTGATTGCCGTGGGCGGCGGAGTAGTTGGCGATGTCGTGGGATTCGTGGCCGCCTCGTATTTGCGAGGCGTGGCTCTGGTGCAGGTGCCGACGACGGTGGTGGCACAGGTCGACAGTTCAGTGGGCGGAAAAACGGGAGTAAATCTGCCGGAAGGGAAGAACCTGGTGGGAGCCTTCTACCCACCCAGCTTGGTGCTCGTCGATCCGGAAGTATTGCGCACTTTGCCGGCGCGGGAATTCCGTGGCGGCTTGGCCGAGGTGATCAAGTACGGCGTAATCGCGGACGCTAAATTGTTCGCGTTTCTCGAGCAGAACATGGATCGGATTCTGGCGCGAGATGATCAAGCCCTTGAACATGTTATTCGTCGGTCTATCGAGATTAAGGCACAGGTTGTCAGTAAAGACGAGCGCGAATCGGGCCTGCGCGAAATCTTGAATTACGGCCACACATTCGCTCACGCTCTGGAGTCCGCAACGCGCTACAAAAAGTTTCAGCATGGGGAAGCGGTGGCGTGGGGCATGATGTGCGCCGCCCTGTTGGGGCATGAGGCCGTGCATACCCCTGCGGACGACGTGGCCCGCGTCATCGCCCTAGTGCGCCGTCTCGGTCCACTTCCGGAGTGGCCGTCTGTCCCGGCGCAGCGTCTTTTTGCGCTGATGCGGGCCGACAAAAAAACAAAATTCGGCAAAGTGCGTTTCGTGTTGTCGGCAGGGATCGGGAAAGCGCAATCCTGCGACGGCGTGACCGAGAAGGCGGCTCTTTGTGTCTTGCGCTTTGGTCCGCGCCTGATTCTAGAGCACCGAAACGCGCTGGAAGAATGCCATGACTGAACCCCAGCAATTGCCGCACGGCACGCAGCCGGAGGGAGCGAGAAATCAGCAGGAAGCGTCGCGGCAGGTGCGGGAGATGTTTACGCGCATCGCCCCACGTTACGACCTGCTGAATCATTTGTTATCTGCGCAAATGGACCGGCTATGGCGGGCACGGACGGCGCGAGAGCTCCAACCCATTTTGCAGCGATCCGATGCGCTGGTGTTGGATCTTTGCTGCGGCACAGGAGATTTGACGTTTGCGCTGGGCCGTGGCGCCAAGGCCAGAATTATCGGAGCAGATTTTTCACACACAATGCTGGTGCGCGCCCGTCAAAAAGCGGCCGAAGGTAATGGAGCGGCCCAACTGCCGTTCCTTGAAGCCGACGCGCTTCATTTACCTTTTGCGGGTGAATCCTTCGATCTGGTTACGTCCGCCTTTGGATTTCGCAATCTGGCGAACTATCAGGAGGGTCTGCGGGAAATCTTCCGCATTCTGAAATCCGGCGCAACTCTTGCGATTCTGGACTTTGCCGAACCCGCCCCCGGCTTGCTAGGCGACGCCTACCGTTTCTACACGCGTACGGTACTGCCCAAAGTCGGCGGCTGGATTTCGGGAGACCCGGAGGCCTACGCGTATTTGCCAAAATCCGTGGCGCGATTTTTTCGGCCGGCTGAATTAGTATCCGCCCTTGCGGAGGCCGGCTACAGCCAACCGTCCTACCACCTGATGACTCTGGGCTCGGTGGCGCTGCATATCGCCATTCGTCCGTAAAAGTAGAGAACCTGCGGTATTATTCTCGCCAAATGGACGATGTCTACGTCTTCTCCGCAAAAATCTATAAGGTGGGAGTCATCCGATTTATCGATGTTCCTGCCGAGGTGTCTCGCGAGCTGGGCGGAGGAGCTGCTCACGTTGCGGTGAAAGGCACGGTGGAAGGCGTGCCGCTGCAATCGACCCTGGTGTCTCGTGGTAAGGGCTGTTACCGGCTGGCGATTCATGGCGACATTCGAAAGAAACTGCGTGTAGATTCGGGCGCGGTCGTCGAAATTGCCATGCAGCACGACGAAGAATCGCGAGAGCCGACGCTTCCGCCGGCGCTCGTGCTCGCGCTGCGTAACTCGCCCAAAGCCCAAGCGGCGTTTCGTCAGATGACCACGGCGCTACGCCGGCAAGTTGTTCGGTATCTCATCTCCGTCAGACAACAGAGCACCCTGGAACGCCGCGTGGTTAATTTTATTCGCAGGCTGGAACAGGGCCAAAGCAACGGGAAAAAAGTGAAGCGGCATCCAAATCAGTCTGCCCACTGAGTCGGAAAAGGTCGGTTCGAGGGCATCGGAAATGTGTGCATTTCATTAATGGCTGGTACGCCCTTCTTATTGTCGAGGCCCACCGCAGCTTGTAGTCTCACCGGAGGCGAGAGAGTCAGCCTAAGGGAGCCTTCGGTATGAACGACGCGCGAATGATTACAAACAACGGACTGGCGCAAACAGCCAGAAGCGAATTGAAGGGCCGCATCCGGCGCATCCGCCTGGAAGATACTCTCGTAGAGCTAGCTTGCGGGTTGTGCATGGAGGAAGTTCCCGTCGAGACGGCGTTCCAGCAGATTCAAGATAAAGCGCTGGAAAAACTTGTGCCACTATTGGACAGCAAGATCCTGGGAGATGCCGACGCGATTCAAGGGTGCCTGGAACTGGTGGCCGAGGAATCCGAGCGCGTTGCGTGGCAGGCCCTGCAAAAAGGGACAGAAATGTTGGAAGAAGGATTGGCCATTCTGGAGAATGGCGAGATCGAACTGCCCGAAGGCGGTTACGTCAACTAATCGACCGTTTTGGTAATCTCAAAGGCTTTTGCAGGATACAAGCTTTCCGCCGGCGTGCTTACCGCGCCCACCCGGGATCGCCGCCGGATTTACGCAGCTCATCTTCCATATCGCTCAACTGTTGTTTCAGGCCGTCGATTTCTTTTTTCTTCGCATCGATCTTGGCCTGCTTCTCATTGATATCGGAGCGATCGTGCTGTTGCATCAGGGCCTTCTGGGGATCCGGATAATACTGCACCTGATCTTTGTCCATTTCGCGCTGCAGAACGTCGAGTTCCTGCTCGGACACACTTAACTTGTCCCGTACCTTCTGGAAGCGCTTGCGCCAGTACGCTTCGGACTTGGGATCGTTTTCATCCCCTTTCGCATCGGCTTGAGCCGCGCTTTGCTCACCTTCTTTAGGAGCGGCGGTTTGCGAGGCAGGTGAGTCCGTTTTTGCTGACGGGATATCGTCGTTCGTTAGGATCTTCTTGGGCTTCGGGGCATTCTTCTGCTGTTCGCGAGCTTTGCGGGCGGCCGCTGCAACGTCATCGGAGCTCTGGTCCTGGGCGGGGAGAGTAAACGCGACGAGCGCTAGAACTGCCGCCATCGCCATAAATCTCAGAATTGTAGATAAGCGCATTTTCTGTGACCTCCCGCGGAGCCGGCGATGGCACACCTAATGCGCCAAGGCAGACTCGCAACGTATTGGGTTTCGCCTTGTTTATTTTACTCCTGATTTAGACCTGGCGGGCTTCCAGGCTCCTATCGGTAACGAGCGTGAATCCTAGGATTGAAAATGGCGGAAAGCGGGGGAAATCATGAAGCCGAACCAAGGCAGCGCATACACGACTAGCAGCGCCCCTACTCCTAGAAACGACCCCAGGGGAAGTTGGTATTCAGACGCCAGGGTCCAGCGCAGAGACGACAGGCTTCCGAGTCCACGACGATGAGCCCGCTCGGCAATCACTCGCCTCCAGCCAAACAAATATAAAGCGGTGACGAGACCCAATCCGACGACGCTTCCCATTAACGTTCCGATCAGGATAGTCAGGAATGCGCCGCGTACTCCCAGGAACGCGCCCACCATAGCCATCATCTTTACGTCACCCATGCCCATGCCTTCGCGCTTGCGAACCAATTTGTAGAGCCAGGCCGCGCCTAACAACAGCAGGCTCCCGAAGGCCGCACCGAGCAAAGCGTCAATCACCCCGACCACCATCTGCGGGAGGTATCGATCATGAATCCAGATGTCGACGAAGCGCTCGGGCGGCACCCTGGTGGCGAAAGCTAACGCCAATCCGAACCCGAACCAGTTGATGGCGTCCGGCAGAATCCGCTCCACGATGTCCGTGACAATCAAAATCACCAGCAGGCAATCGAAAATCAGAAATTTGAAAGTGGGCAGAGTCAGTCCAAAACTGTAATACGTCACTACGAACAACACGCCGGTCAGAAATTCCACGATCGGGTACATCGGAGAGATCGCCAGATGGCAATTCCGACACTTTCCTCTCAGCAGAAACCAACTGAGGACCGGAATATTGTCGTAAGCGGCTATCGGCTTTTCGCACCGCGGGCACCGCGACCCCGGAGAAACGACCGACAGCCCTGCGGGAATCCGCGAGATGCAGACATTCAGGAAGCTGCCAATGACGATGCCAAATAAAAAAAAGAAGAAGGGGATCACACATCTGACTGTGCCACAGGCTTTGCAGCGGCTCAATGAAGCGGGCGTACGGCCGTGTCGGATGGCTAACGGGAACGCTGTGGTGGGGGCCACCCGTTGATAATCACGAGCTAGTTGCCGGCAACGTTCGGCTGCAAACTTTCTGGTGCGCTACACTGAATAACTTATGGCCATGAGTCGCTACGAGCATTGGATTCGGCGGTATGAGCATCGCCGCTGGACGACCGACGATAATCGGATGGTGCGTGAATTCGAGTGGGGCCTCGAGCATATCGGCGGTCGGCCGGGTGTCGACGATCCGCGACAATACGTCGCCGAATACGCGAGCGAAGCCATTGCGCGGAGCGAGGATTGGTTCGCGCCCGCGGAGGTCAGTGACTACCATCTGGACGAGAAGAACGTGCTCACGTTTACCAGTCCACTGACCTCACCGCACCTGCCGAACAATATTGTGCACGCCCAAGTATTTCCGGCGCGGAAAGCGGGTCCGGCCGTTCTGATTTTGCCGAACTGGAATGCGAAATGGCACGGACAAGTGGCGCTGTGTCATTGGCTGCAGCGCATTGGCATCACCGCGGTGAAAATGAGCTTGCCATATCACGACCGGCGGATGGCCGATGGCCACGAACGCGCGGATCAATTGGTGGGCCCGAATATTGGTATGACCCTGGTGGCGAATCGTCAGGCGGTACAGGACGCGCGGGCTTGCCTCGCGTGGCTGGAACGGCAGGGCTACGATCGCTTGGGAATCTTGGGAACCAGCATTGGCTCGTCGGTTGGGTACATTACCTTGGTTCACGACAAGCGTGTGCGAGCCGGGGGATTCTTTCATGTATCCACGTATTTTGCGGATGTGGTCAGCCAGGGCATGACCACCAATCACGTGTGGGAGGCTTTGCGCCACGAAGTCAGCGTTGACGAACTGCGCCGCTATTGGGCGCCCATCAGCCCGATGCCGTACGTGGAACGCGGCATGGGTGCTAATCGCAACACGTTCATGGTGTATGGCAAATATGACCCGACGTTCCTGCCAGAACTAACGGAGCAGATGCTGTGCGCTCTGCGGCAACACGGCGCCGATCCCCGCACCATGGAACTTCCTGTGGGGCACTATTCGCTGGAATTGCCGCCGTTCAGCTATATCGCCGGATATCGCATGTTCATGTATTTTCTTGAGGCGTTGGGATAAGTAGTGCGGCGAAAGGAAAAATGCGTGAATTCAAAGCTGCCATCGATCCCCGAGATTCAGGCCGCCGGTGAACTGATTTATCGCTTTATGCAGCCTACTCCCCAATATTGCTGGCCACTGTTGAGCGAGCGACTTGGCACGGAAGTTTGGCTGAAACACGAAAATCAAACCCCCATAGGCGCATTCAAGGCGAGAACCGCGGTAACGTACGTCGACGCCCTGCTGAAACGCGAACCGTCCACGCGCGGATTGATCACCGCCACGCGCGGAAATCACGGGCAATCCGTGGCGCTGGCGGCAAAACAGTTTGGCCTTTCCGCTACGGTGCTGGTTCCTCGCGGCAATAGTCGCGGAAAAAATGCCGCGATGCGGGCGCAGGGCGCCACGCTAATCGAGCATGGGCACGACTATCAGGCCGCGCGGGAAAAGGCCATCGACCTGGCCGCCGAGCAGAAGTTGCACATGGTTCAGCCCTTTCATTACGACATCGTTCGGGGAATCGCTACCTATTGGTTGGAGTTCTTCTCCGCGGTTTCGAATGTTGACGTAGCCTACGTCCCGATTGGTATGGGATCAGGAATTTGCGGCGCGGCCGCGGTGCGAAACGCGCTGGGACTGAAAACGAAGTTGATTGGAGTGGTTTCCGCGAGCGCTCCGTGCTTTGCCGAATCTTTCGTCCAACGCCAGCCGGTTGAAGCTCCCGCGACGACGCGAATTGCTGACGGCCTAGCCTGCCGCAAAGCCGAGGCGGAGCCGCTTTCGATCATGCTCGAAAATGTTGAGCGCATGGTGACCGTCACGGACGACGAAGTGGAAGCGGCCATGCGCCACATTTTCGCTGACACGCACAATGTTGTGGAAGGAGCGGGTGCGGCCGGTTTGGCCGCGGCGTTGCAGGAGAAACAGCAGTTGGCCGGGAAGCGCGTAGCGCTCGTGGCCACTGGGTCAAACGTCGATAGCGATGTGTTTGCCCGCGTGCTTCAGGGCCACGGCGGGGTAGGGAACTAATGCAATACTTTCGCGATTGCACCGCTCGCGATTAACTCCGCCACGCGATTTACGTCCGGAGCGAGCGGCCGGTCAGCGGTAACTTTCGACGATACTGCCCGCACTGCTGCTTGTGCCGTTTTCGCCAGCGTGCCCGTTTGCAATGGCGCCAGCAGGTCAATCCCTTGGCACGCGCATAGTAGCTCAATCGCCAGAATATATCGCAGATTGTGCAGCATGCGTTCCAGTCGCCGTGCTCCGCTCATGCCCATGGACACGTAGTCTTCCTGATTGCCAGAAGTGGAGATGGAATCCACGGAATGGGGCGTAGCGAGCACACGATTTTCGCTGGTGAGCGCCGCGGCGGTTACCTGCACGATCATGAAGCCGGAGTTCAACCCGGGATCCGGTGTGAGAAATGCCGGCAACATGCTGGTAAGAGGATTGGTCATTTGTTCGATGCGACGCTCGGAAATACCGCTGAGCGTCGCTAGCGCAATTGCTACTTGATCCGCCGCCATCGCGAGCGGCTGTCCATGGAAATTTCCGCCGCTGATAATGTCGCCGCCATTGTCCTTCACGAAGACCAAAGGATTGTCTGTCGCGCTGTTCAATTCGACCAGCGCCATTTCTCTGGCCTGCGACAGGGAATCGCGCACTGCGCCATGGACTTGCGGTGTGCACCGCAAACTGTAGGCGTCCTGTACGCGCTTGTCCGCGTCTGGAGAACGGTGCGACTCGCGAATCTGGCTGCCATCATTTAGGTGGGCGAGATGCCGGGCTGTAGTGGCGGCTCCGGAATAAGCGCGCGCATGCATAATCCGGGCGTCGAATGCGCCCGGACTGCCGCGTAGTGCGTCGAGCGACAAGGAAGCGGCGACATCGGCGGTGTCCGCCAGCATGTCGGCGTCACGCAGCGCCAGACTCAGTAGCGAGAGCATGCCTTGCGTGCCGTTCAGCAACGACAGTCCCTCTTTTGCCTCGAGAGCCACGGGAGCAATTCCCGCACGCTTTAGCGCCTCGCCGCCCGCCAGTGTTTCGTCTTTGTAACTTGCCTCGCCTTCTCCGATCACCACCTGAGCTAGATGGGCTAAGGGCGCGAGATCTCCCGAGGCGCCCACCGAGCCTTGGGATGGAATGACCGGGTGGATGCCGTGGTTGAGCATGGCACAAAGCGTCTCGACAACCACGGGACGTATGCCGCTTAAACCCTTCGCAAGTGCGTTCGCGCGCAGCAGAATCATTCCGCGCGTCTCGGCTTCTGAAAGAGCCGTGCCCACTCCACAGGCATGTGAGCGAACCAGATTAATTTGGAGTTGCCGGACCTGTTCCGAAGAAATCCGAACACTAGCCAGTTTGCCGAATCCGGTATTGATACCGTAGGCCGTTTGCCCATCGGCCAGAAGCTTGTCGACGACGGCGCGCGACGCCTTCATGCGAGCGACGGCGTCTGGCGACAGGGATACCGATTCGTTTTGTAAGGCTACGGCGTACAGTTGCGGAAACGTCAGATCATTGCCGGTCAGAAGCACGCTCATTCCGCGCTCCGTTCAGGAAGTTCGGCGACAATCGCCAAAAATGCGGTTTTGTACTTTTCTGGAAAATGGATCACCCGGCCATCGCGGCTACACGAAATGTGGGTGGTGTCTCCCGTAGCCAACAGCTTCTCGTCGGCCTGGCGCAACACTTCATAGCCAAATTTCAGCATGCGGTTCTTGGCCTCGAGGATGCGCGTGCGTACGGTGATGAGTTCATCGTAACGCGCGGGATGATGATAGCGGCAATGGGCATCCGCAACGACCAGGTAGCAGTCGTCCTCAATTTCCATTTTCTTGTAATCGAATCCCAGCGACCGCATGATTTCCACTCGCCCGACTTCGAACCAAATCAGGTAGTTGGAATGATAGACCACGCCCATCTGGTCCGTCTCGGCATAGCGCACTCGTACAGTTACATCGTGATGTTCGATCATCGGCTCTTAGTATGCCGGAACTTGCGCCCCGGAGAAATGTCGGTTTACTGCGAGCCTATAGCCGTCAGCCTAGAGCTCACAGCTAAGATGTTTCGAGGGACATATCACGCTGCACGGTTTTTCTTAGGCTGTGCAGCATTTTCAACAGTTCCGACACTTCTACTAAATGGCTTCGTACTGTCGCTGGCGGAATGTAGCCTAGATCGTGACAAAGAAGGAGGAGGTACTCGGTTTCGGATAGTGAGCCCTCGGCAATATTAATAAATCGAGCGTAGTCCTTGGGAGTTACGCGTTTTGAACCTTCCGCAATATTTGTCGGAACGGCAGAAGCCGCTCGTCGAAGTTGCGATGTTAATCCATACTTCTCGTCGATTGGAAACGTCCGGGTGCAACTGTAAAGTGCCAATACCAATCGGTGGCTGCGTTGCCAAACCAGGAGCTTGCTGTAATGCTGCATACAATATGCATGTCCAGTAATATGTATAAGTAGGAATCAACGGAATCGCTTCGTCCACCAGGGCTTGCCGGAGGACTGCTGGCTCGTGGCTGTTGGCTATCGACTGTCGGCTAATTGCCGAACTACTTCGTGTTTCCGTGCCAGACGGGTTTACGTTTCTCGAGGAAGGCGGCCAAGCCTTCTTTGAAGTCAGGGGTGCAGCGCACGCGGGCACTTTCAAGTACGGCCCGTTCAAGATCGTGATCGACGCTGGCGGCGGCCGCGGAAACCAGCAGGTGTTTGGCGCGGGTGATGCTGCTAGGGCTTGCGGCAAGAATCGTTTCCGCCAATTCATGCGCGCGGGCCAGCAAAGATTCGGCCGGCACAATTTCGTTGATCAGTCCCAGTTCCTTCGCCTCGGCCGCTTCCACCAGGCGCCCGGTCAACAACAGATCGCGGGCACGTTTTTCTCCCACCTGGCGCGTTAGAAAGACGGAAACAATCGCCGGCAAAAAACCAATCCTGACCTCCGTGTACCCGAATTTTGCTTCCGGCACCGAGAGCGTGAAATCGCACAAGGTGGCGATCCCGCATCCCCCTGCCAGCGCATGTCCATTAACGGCGGCGATCAGCGGACGCGAATAACTCCAGATTTTGCGAAACATTTTCGCGATGCGCTTCGAATCGTCCTGATTCTCCGCCGCAGATTGCCGGCCGATGGCTTGTAGATAATCCAGATCGATCCCTGCACAAAATGCTTTGCCGGCTCCGGTCAGGATTACCACGCGCGTGTGGGTTTTCTCGATTTCATCTAGGGCGGCGTGTAACTCCGCGATCATCTGGATCGAAATCGCGTTGCGCTTATCCGGACGGTTTAGAGTGATAGTGGAAAGATGACCATCGGTTTCCAATAGCAGCGTTTCGAACTTCATGCAGGGGCCCCCTTAATGAGCGACGGTGCCGTGCGCGTACTTTGCACGAATCTCATTCGTCATTTCGATTGCTCTAGCTAGTTTAGCGCCATCGAGAGCGGGCTGCGCACCCACGCTAACCAGAGCCGCGAGAACGCTCTCGGTCGGTATATTGCCGACCAGATCGTCACCGGCAAACGGGCAGCCGCCCAGTCCGGTAAGGGCGGAATCAAATCGGCGGCAACCTGCCGCATACGCCGCCAATACTTTTTCCTGAGCATTATCCGGACGCGAATGCAGGTGCACGCCCAACTCGATTCCTGCGACGTGATCTTTCGCTTTTGCGTAAACGTCGTGCACCACGTCGGCGGTGGCGGTACCTACGGTATCGGCGAGCGATACAGTTCCCACACGAATATCTTTCAACCAGTCCAGAGTGTCCTGCACGATTTCTGGCCCCCAGGGTTCATCGTAGGGATTGCCGAAGGCCATGGAAATGTAAATCACCAGATTCTTATTGGCGGCTTTGGTCTCGCGCTTCAGAATCTCGACCAGTGCGCGCGATTCGGCTCGCGTCATGTTGGCATTCGCGCGGCGGAAATAGGCGGAAATGGAATAGGGATACCCGATGGTGGAGATCGAGGGAGTCGCGAGCGCGCGTTCCAATCCTTTCTCATTCACGACGATGCCGATAATCTCCGGAAGAGCGGAACCATCGGGCAGGGAAGCGAGCAGTTTGGTCATTACTTCTTCGCTGTCCGCCATCTGCTTCACGTGTTTGGGCGAAACGAAACTCACCGCGTCGATATGGTGAAACCCGGTGAGGATTAATTCCCTCAGATAGTCAACTTTCACATCTGTGGGGATGAAGTCAGGCAGTCCTTGCCAGGCGTCGCGCGGGCACTCGATTAATTTGATGGTATCCATGGGATCTCGGAGGGTCAGGTTTGTAGTACGCCGGTTTTAAACTCGCGAATGTCGGTGTTCAGCGCGGCGGCCTGAAGAGCCCAGATGATCGCGTCGCGTGTTTGCGCGGGATCGATGATGGCGTCGAGCCACAGGCGCGCGGCCGCGTACCGGGGGTCGGTCTGATGCTCGTAAGTGGCCTTGATAGAGTCGAGCAGCTCTTTCTTCGCCTTGTCGTCCAGCTTCTTTCCCTCGCGCTCCAACTGCTTGAACTTAATCTCGGCCAGGGTGTTTGCCGCGGCGTCGCCGCTCATCACTGCGAATTTCGCGGTCGGCCAGGCAAACATAAAGCGCGGGTCGTACGCCTTGCCGCACATGGCATAATTTCCCGCCCCAAAGCTTCCGCCCAGAATCACGGTAATCTTAGGCACCACGCTATTGGCCACGGCGTTCACCATCTTAGCCCCGGCGCGAATGATGCCGCTCCATTCCGCGTCTTTTCCTACCATGAAGCCGTTCACGTCGTGCAGAAACACCAGCGGGATGCGGTTCTGGTTGCAATCCAGAATGAAGCGCGCCGCCTTCTCCGCCGATTCCGTGTAAATCACTCCACCAAATTCAATGCGTTTCTGGTCGGAATGGGGCGCATGCGTCTGAACATGTTTCTTTTGATTGGCGACAATACCGACGGCCCAACCGCCGATGCGGGCATAGCCGCACAGCAGAGTCTCGCCGTATTCGGCGCGATACTCTTCGAAGGCACTGCCATCCACAATGCGCGCGAGAATCTCGCGCATGTCGTACTGCTTGCCAGGATCGCCGGAAAAAATGCCGTACAGTTCGCTGGCCGGGTAATTCGGCTCCGCCAATCGGGCATGGCTAAAAATTGGGGGATTCGGCGCGCCCATCTTGTCGACCAGTGCGCGGATGCGTTTCAGGCAAGATTCGTCGTCGGGTTCCCGGAAGTCCACGGTTCCGCTGATTTGGGAATGCATTTTCGCACCGCCCAATTCTTCGGCGGTACTTTTCTGCCCGATGGCAGCCTGCACCAGTGCGGGACCGGCAAGGAACAACCCGGATCCTTCCGTCATCAGAATGTGATCGCACATTACCGGAAGGTACGCGCCGCCGGCCACGCACATCCCCATAATCGCGGTGATCTGCGGGATACCCATCGCGCTCATGACCGCGTTATTGCGGAACACCCGGCCGAAATCGTCGGTGTCCGGGAACACGTCCTCCTGCAGAGGCAGGAACACTCCAGCGGAATCGACCAGGTAAATCGTGGGAATGCGGTTATCGATGGCGATGTTCTGCGCGCGAATCACTTTCTTGGCGGTCATCGGGAAAAACGCGCCGGCTTTCACGGTGGCGTCGTTGGCAATGATCATGAACAGGCGCCCGGCCACGCGACCAAGACCGGTGATGGTTCCCGCGGCCGGCGCGCCGCCCCATTCCTCGTACATTTCGTACGCCGCGTAAATGCCAAGCTCGAAAAAATGGGTTCCCGGATCGATGAGCCCTGCAATCCGTTCCCGTGCGGTTAGCCGGTTTTTCTTGTGCTGCGAGTCGATGGCCTTGGCGCCTCCGCCTTCGCGGATTTTCTCCTCTTCATTCTTCAACTTGGTCAACAGGCTGACCATTTGCTGAGAACTCTTCTCGAATTGCGGAGATTTGGGATTCACCGCGGATTTCAGTGTTGACACGCGAATACCTCGGCGCACGAGATCAGGACAATGCAGTATACGTAGCAATTCGGCTCGGAAGCAAAACGGATTGCGGGTCCAGTTCGTGAGATGCGGTAAACTGGCCGCCATGGAAAATATCATTCTCGACCGTGAGCTTGCCCGCGAACTGGAGTCCGCGGAAGCCCAGGCTGCCGTGGCCTGCGCTCAATTGATGATGGATACAGGGAGCGAGTCCTGTTCGCCGACCGCCATGTTGCCGATCGCCGGCGGTTTCGCGGTGTACTGCGGTCCCGGCAATCCCATGACGCAGGCGGTTGCGTTGGGCATGCAAGCGGCCGTCACTTCCGAAGAGTTCGATCTGTTGGAGAGCTTTTATTTCAGTCGAAACGAACCCGTACGGGTTGAAACATGCCCCCTGGCGGATCCCAGCCTGTTCGAATACTACAAAGAGCGGCGGTACCACGTGTCTGAATTCTCGAACGTCATGGTGCGCAGAGTTTTTGCGCAATCGTTCGCGCCAACTCCGCCCGAAATCGAGATTCGCCGGGCGAGTCCCGAAGAACTCGACCTGTGGGTTATGACTGTGGCGCAGGGGTTCGCGGAAAACTACCCGGTCACGCAGGAACTTCTGTCGATCATGAAGATGTTCGCGTTGGCCAAAGGGACGGAGTGC
The DNA here is from genome assembly GCA_963759275.1 of Candidatus Acidiferrales bacterium. Classification (GTDB taxonomy): domain Bacteria; phylum Acidobacteriota; class Terriglobia; order Acidiferrales; family UBA7541; genus Acidiferrum. The sequence goes on from CAVWYZ010000018.1 coordinate 142,036, forward strand.
TATCTTGCCCGCATTGATGGACGCGTGGCCGGCGGAGCGACGCTTGCGATCCGGGGCAGAATCGCGGGGCTATTCGGCGCGAGTACGCTCCCGGACTTTCGGAAACGTGGCGTGCAAACCGCGCTCCTGAATACCCGTCTGCGTCGCGCCGCCGATTCGAAATGCGAACTGGCCATGTCTTTGGCGCAGCCCGGCAGCATCTCTCAGCGCAATATTACGCGCCTGGGTTTTCAAACGCTGTACACGCGGGTGAAATTTGAGCGGACGGTCACGCAGAAATAGGATCAGGGCGCGCTTTGGAATCCCTGCGGGATTTGCGTGAAGTTAGCGCGCAGCCGCGGTTCGCTTATGAATGAATTCGATGATGTCCTGGGTCGATGTGCCTGGCAGAAAAATTTCGGCAATTCCCGATTGCTTCAGCGCTGGAATGTCCGCCTCTGGAATAATCCCGCCCACTAGCACGGTCACGTCGTCCATACCTTTTTCGTGCAGCAGCTTCATCAATTGTGGGCAGATCGTTTTATGCGCGCCGGAGAGAATCGATAAACCGATCACGTCCACGTCTTCCTGCGTCGCGGCGGAAGCAATCATCTCAGGAGTTTGCCGCAATCCGGTGTAAATGACTTCCATGCCCGCATCGCGCAAGGCTCGTGCGATCACCTTGGCCCCGCGGTCGTGGCCATCCAGCCCAGGCTTGGCAATCAAAACTCGAATTTTCTTATCCGGCATCCGTTATTCTCATTTTATTAGGTGACGGCGACTTCTTCGTATGCACCGAAGACCGCGCGCATGGCTTCGCAAATTTCGCCCAGGGTAGCGTAGGACTTGACTGCGTCGTAGATGAAGGGCATCAGGTTGTCGCAGCCTTCGGCGGCTTTACGCAGAGCCTTCAGCCGACGTTCTACCTCGGCCGAGGAGCGCTCCGCGCGCAATTTGGAAAGGCGCGCGGCTTGTCGCTCCGCAACGGTTTCGTCGATCTGCAAGATCTCGATTGGTTTTTCCGGCGTGACGTATTCATTCACACCCACGATGATTTTTTCTTTTTTGTCGACGGCCATCTGGTAGCGATAACTGGCTTCCGCGATTTCCCGCTGCGGATAACTTTTCTCTATGGCCGCGACCATTCCACCCATAGCGTCGATGCGCCGCACGTATTCCCACGCGCCTTCTTCCACTTCGCTGGTCAGCGCTTCCACGAAGTAGGAGCCACCCAGCGGATCCACGGTATTGGTCACGCCGGTCTCGTGGGCGATGATTTGTTGCGTGCGCAGCGCCACAGTTGCCGCGAATTCCGTGGGGAGCGCCCAGGCCTCGTCGAGTGAGTTCGTATGCAGAGATTGCGTCCCGCCCATCACTCCGGCTAGCGCCTGAATCGCGGTGCGCACCACGTTGTTTACGGGCTGCTGCGCTGTTAGCGAACAACCCGCCGTTTGCGTGTGAAAGCGCAACGCCCACGACCGCGGATTCGTGGATTTGTAGCGCTCGGTCATGGTCTTGTACCAGATGCGGCGAGCGGCACGGTACTTGGCGATCTCTTCGAAGAAATCGTTGTGCGCGTTGAAGAAGAAGGAGAGTTGCGGCACGAATTCGTCGACAGGCAAGCCGCGCCGCATCGCCCACTCGACGTATTCCATGCCATCGCGCAAGGTGAACGCCAGTTCCTGGATCGCCGTCGAACCCGCCTCGCGGATGTGATAACCGCTGATGGAGATCACATTGAATTTTGGGGTTTGCTTCATCCCGAATTCGAAGGTATCGATCACCAGGCGCATGGAGGGTTCGGGCGGGTAGATGTACTCCTTCTGTGCGATGTATTCCTTCAAAATGTCGTTCTGCAGGGTGCCCGAGATCTTCTTCCAGTCTGCTCCCTGCTTTTCCGCTACCGCGAGATACATAGCCCAAATAACCGCCGCAGGGGAATTGATGGTCATCGACGTGGTGACATCGGCCAGCGGGATTTGATCGAACAGAACTTCCATGTCCGCCAGGGAACTGATGGCCACGCCGCACTTGCCCACTTCACCCTCGGATAGCGCGTGGTCGGAGTCATACCCCATCAGCGTGGGGAGGTCGAACGCCGTGGAAAGGCCGGTCTGGCCGTGCGCCAGCAAGTAACGAAACCGTTGGTTGGTGTCCTCGGCTGTTCCGAATCCCGCAAACTGCCGCATGGTCCACAGCCGTGTCCGGTACATTGTGGGGTGGATGCCGCGCGTGTATGGAGGCTCACCCGGAAAACTCAGATCGCGTGCCGGGTCCCAAGGTGCGAGATCGGCGTCGGTATAAAGCCGGCGAATCGGGTAGCCAGACGTGGTCGTGAATTCCTTCTGACGTTCGGGAGTCTTTCCTAGTGTGGGCGTCAGGGTGTCTTTCTCCCACTTCTGCTCGGAAGGGGAAGGCTTTCGTGGGCGGGAGGGGCTGCCACCTGCTCCTGCCTTGATATCCGTTGGGTCACTCATTGGATAGCGCTCCCGGAGCGTGAGATCGCTGCTTCACTACGAGTACATGGAACCAAAGAAATAACTATGGCGCGGCTCACAAAAACTAATGCTATGCGAAAGCTATGTAGTGGGCAAGGTATGTGCGTGAGTCTTTTCCCAAGAACGCAGCAGGCCGAGGCGGCGCCTTAAAACAGAAACGGCCACGACGGGACTGCCCGTCATGGCCGCATAGGTTGGTGAAAAGATGTGCGTTTATCGCTGTCCGGAAGAAACGTCGGCCTTTTCCAGTGCCTTGAAGAAGGAGTCTGTGCCGACCACTTGTCCATTTAGCGTCCCGGGGATCAAGGGGTCCTTCTCGAATGTGCCTTTCTTGATTCCCGCGATGGTGACGTTATTGACCTCGAGAGTGCGCCCAAGTGCGCGCTCGTAGTTGGCCTTGGCTTCGGCAAGATTCGCCAAGGCGCGAAGCTCGGTACCTTGCGCGGTGATCAGGTCACGTTGCGTGAGGATGACGTTATAAACCGTGGAAGCGCCGAGCTGATATTTCTTCTGCTCGGCGTCGAACGTTTGTTGTTGCAATTCGCGCGCTTTGCTGGCGGCCTGGACCTGAGCCCGGCCTTGCTCGACGGCAATGATGGTGTTGCGGACATCAAGGACGGCGCTGTTCTTTGTCTGTTGAACTTCCGCCTCAAACTGACGCTCCACCAATTGCGCGTGAACGTTGTCTGCTTGCGCGGCACGGTTCCGAAGCGGAAGGCTAAAGGTCAGCTGGCCGGAATAAACCGGAAAGGTGTTGTGGAAAAGTTGCGACTGAGAGGTGGAAAAGCCATCTTTGTAGAGTCCAGTTACGGGCGTAACCGTCGATGGCACGAAAATACCGGCGATGGGAACACCATTGGCATCGACAACGGACGAGCCTGCGACGGTGGTTGGAACGCCGGTGATGGACGAATTGCCGGCCAATCCACTCGAAGAATACTGGAGCCCGATGGTAGCGGTGGGCAACAACGCGTTCTTGGTGGCCTTCACGTCCACTTCCGCGTTCTTGAGGTTGAAATACTGCTCCTGCAAATCGGGCCGCTTCTGAAACGCTTCTTTGATGGCGTCGTTAAACGCGGCAGTTTCGATGGTCGCGGGCGATTCGGGCTTATCAGTTGGGATCACTTCCACGTCGAGCAGGTTAGAAGCCATCGGGTCTTTCGAAATATAGTTTTTTAGGACCAGTTCATCCTGGAGTTGCGTGGTCTGCGCCACGATCAGGTTCTGGCGGTCGGTCGCCAGTTCTGATTCCGCGCGGGTCACGTCCAGGGGCGCCATGGTTCCAATTTCCAGCTGTTTCTTGTTGTCATTGAAGAGTTTCTCGGAAACGGTCACGGCCTGCTTCTCTACATTGACGTTTTCCCGCGCATAAACCAATTCCCAATAGGCATTGATGGTATTGGTGACCGTGGTGATGGCTTGCTGAGCGAACGCCAGGTCTGCAATCTTGCGGTTGTTTTCCGTAATGATGATATTGCGGCGATTGATGAAGCGCCCCGCGCCAGCGAGCAGTTGTTGCTGAAATCCGACGGTGAGCGAAGATTGCACATAGGGATTAAAGAAGTTCGCGGCGGTCGAAGAAGCGCGCGTATTGTCCCAACCAACGCTAAGCGAGGTGCCGGTCATAAAGCTCTGGTAATAGGTGGTGTTGTAATAGGCGGTATGCGAAAAGAGAGGCTGGGCGACATTCGCGCCTGCCGAAACTCCTGTCCCGGCGGTACCGGAGATGAAGGGGTTGGCGATCGGTGTGGTAGCGTCGCTAAAGCCGATCACCTGAGTGAGCGTCGGGTCGTAATATAGCTCAGGAAGATTCGCTGTCGAACCCACGGCGATGCTGCCCGGGGTGCCGTACCCATAGCCGCCCGCGCGGGCCTTCAAGAGGCTCACGTCGGCGATCCAAGGAGAATAGCGCTGGACTACGATGTCCATGCTGTTTTCCAGCGCCAACGCAATGGCATCCTGCAAACTCAACGGCAACTTGCCGTCATGGATCAACTGGTCCAATCGCGGCGAATTCGTCAGCGACGTCGGGTCTACATACTGCATGCGATAGGGATCAACAATGCGTGGAAACGGGCTGGGCGAGTGCGAATAATTAAATTTCGACACTCCGAGCGAAATGGGAACACCTCCCTGCGCCGCGGCATGTCCCTGCGCGGGAGACGAGGGCTCCTGCGCCAGCACCGGAACCACTGGTGTTCCAGCCATCACCCCCACTAGAACTGCCGCAAGCAGGGGTCTAAAGAACGGCTTCTTCATGGATATCCTCACTTTTACTTGGATCACTTGGAGCGTATACAGCGAATCCTGTAAATCGTTCTTCTTCTAATGTAAACGTACCCGGCGGCCAAATTGTTTCATGGCCACGGAACGTGAAAAGGAGCGCGCGACAAGAAGCAACGGGTCAAACCGACCGAATCGCCAGTTTAGCAAGCACACCCAACCTTGACAATGCGAGAACTGGCGGCTAATCTCCTGACGTTTCGACGTTTAAGTCGTGCAATCGGTTAGCTGGGCGCATAATACAGATTCATGTCCACACGCGAACAACTGCTATCCATCTTTGAGGCTGCCGGAGCCATTCGGCACGGCCATTTTGAGCTGTCCAGTGGGCGTCATAGCGACACCTATGTGCAGTGTGCGCTGGTTCTACAATATCCCCGGTATGCGGAGAAATTGGGGCAGTCGTTGGCGGCACTGTTTTCCGACGCGAGAATTGATGTGGTGGTATCGCCAGCGCTTGGTGGCGTGGTGATAGGCCAGGAAGTGGCGCGGGCCCTGCCCCTCCCGAACGATCCGCTGGGCGGTGGTGTTCCCGCGCTGTTCGTCGAGCGCGATGCCAGCGGCACCTTGACGATGCGCCGCGGCTTTAGCATCAAGCCCGACCAACACGTCTTGGTTGTGGAGGATGTCTGGACCACCGGCGGCTCGACGGAAGAGACCATTCACGTTGTTCAGGAGGCTGGTGGCCGCGTAGTGGCTGCGGGCGCTTTGATCGATCGCAGCGGAGGCACCATTGAATTTCCGGTGGAATCGAACGCGCTGATCCAATTGAAAATTGATAGCTACGAGCCGGAAGATTGCCCGTTATGCCGGCAGGGAACTGTGGCCATTAAACCCGGCAGCCGCTTTGTGCGTTCAGCTTCCTAAATCCAGTTTCCGCATGCGTTATTTCAAACTCACGATTGCCTATGACGGCACCGATTTCCACGGATGGCAATTCCAGGTCAACAAGCCCACAGTGCAGGGTGAAATTGTGTCGGTGTTGCGCCGCATTACGCAGGAAAATATTCAACTGCTGGGCGCCGGCCGCACCGATGCGGGTGTACATGCGCTCGGACAGGTAGGCAGCTTTCGCACGCAGTCCGCGCTCTCCGCCTGTGAATTCCAACGCGCGTTGAACGCGCTGTTACCGCCGACGATTCGCATTGTGGCCGCGGAAGAGAAGGGGCCCGACTTCAACGCGCGCTGGTCCGCAAAAGGGAAGGTGTATCGCTACCGGATTTATCGCGGGAAAGTTGTGCCGCCCATGCTGTGGCGCTATGTCCTTCACTACCCGTTCCCGCTCGATGAAGACGCCATGACAAAGGCGGCTGCACGCTTTGCCGGCGTACACGATTTCTCGTCCTTCGCGGCTTCCTCGGGCTCTGAGGAAGACGACAAAGAACGCAACATGGAGCGCGAGATTTTTTCCACCGAACTTGGCCGTACCGAAGACGGCCAGGAACTGTGGTTTACCGTACACGGGCGATCTTTCTTGCGCTACATGGTCCGCAAAATGGTGGGGACGCTACTCGAAGTTGGGCGAGGGAAATTAGTGCCGGCCGACGTCGACAAGCTGTTTGAGTTGAAGGACCGGTCGAAGTCTGGCCCCACCGTTCCACCGCAGGGATTGGTGATGGTCAGCGTCGATCACGACGAGACGTTTCAGGTCGGCTCTGAATAATTTCGAATTGGCCGAGAAGTGAACAAAAAGCGCCGCCAGCGAGTAATCCACTGGCGGCGCGATTTTTTTGGTGATAACTCAGTTCGTGGTGGCCTGAGCGAATCCCGTGAAGTATGTGAGCACGTAACACTTGATGGTGCCGTCGGCTTGGGGGATGCCGTACACCTTCACCGGCGTGCCCGTTACCAGGTTGCTCGTTAGTGTGTTTTGTCCGGCTGAGGTGGTGATGTCTACCGGACTGACGGTGAGAATTCCGCCGCTCCAATCGATCTGATAGACCAGCGTGGCAGACTGTGAGGCGGTGCTGAGGTTAACCGGCACGGCTAACGCGCCGCCCGGAACAGTAACTGTAAAGCTGCCGTTGCTGTAGCCCGATGCGGCCGTGCCCAAGGGAATTGTTGTGGGTACGAGTACGGCGGATGGAGCGGCCCACGCGTTTTGTGCGCTGGGGTCATTCCACTTTGCCCAAGTCTCGCCCGCGGCTTTCATGAGTCCGACGCTGCCGCCGAAATTGACGCTGCCGTTGGTGGCATTGTCGAAATCAGGAATGGCATTCGCGCCGCTGTCCACGATCGTCGGGTAAGTGAAATTCCACCACTTAAATCCGGTGATGGGATTGCCGGTTTGCGGATCGCTGCCGTTCGGGGTACTGGAAGAAATAAACGCTAGCGGAGCGGTGTAGTCGTCGTTCGGATTATGGAAATTTCGTGAGTAGGTGAAGCTGGTTAGATTGCTACCGGTGATTACGCCGTCGTAGCGCGCGATCTCGATGTCGATGGAACTGGCGACGAGAGGGCTTGCCAGCGGATCATCAACACTTACGTGTACCTTAAATCCGCGTACCAGATTGGACAGAAACGCCGGGCCCTGCCCAATCGCCGTGGCGTCTGCTTGTGCGTCGGCCGGCGTGCGGAAGTAGAAGAGAGTATTGGCGTCGACGGTAATCGGCACGCCCACACCCAGTTCGTTGTCAACTACGAGCGTGTTGCTGTTCGTATCTACGTGCAGGACGTGACCTTCCGGACTGATCCAGATACTGTTGAACGAATTGCTTGCCCAGATCCGCACGGCAACGAGCGTGCCGTCCACTTGATAGCGGGCCGCGACGCGAATGTATTTTCCGACGATACTCGACGCCAGCGCGCCGAAATCATGAATGGTCGTACGAGTCTTGGCATCCAGATCATAGAAGACTGTTCCGTCTGTAGAATCTGCCTGGACGGAAAGGGCCTGCGAGGTCGTGATGGCGGTTTCCGGATTGGTAGGAGGGTAGACGGGATAGTCTTTGTCGAATGTGAGCGTGCTGTTGTCGGAGGATACGGCGGTAACCGTGCCATAGTGGTGGCGGAGCACCAAGCGTCGCAGGTCGTGAATGAGCCGATGGCGCAGCGTACCCTTGAAGTTCACTGCCCACATGGTGGCGCCGCCGCCGGACGGAGGCACGTGAGCCACGATGAAAGCGGGGTGCGCGAGATCAAAATCGAGATCCAACGCGTTGGTCTGATTCGCGGTGACCACCAAGGGCGACGCCAGATTCAGCTTCACTGGCACCGTCAAACTACCGGCGCTTCCCGTTGTATGAACTATCTGGATTTGACTCGAAGGAACCGTGGAACCAGCTGCGGCGGCAAAGCCCGTTTCCGGGTCGGCGGAAGCGATTAGCAGCACATCCCCGGGATTCCCGCCGACCGTTATCGTTGCGGCGGTGTACGTGCCGACCGGGACACTCACGTTTCCGAGAATTTCGTTCAACTGGTCGAGTTGCAGCAGGTTGATCATGGGCGCAGGACTTGGCGCGGAATAAACGGCGATGTCACTTCCGCCGCCTTGCGGCGTCAGGGAAATCGACAACACTTTCACACCGATAGTCGCCCAGTCTTCCGTGGGCGCGTCACTCACGATCAGATTGACCGTGCCGGTTTGCGATTGCGGAGCAGTGCCCCCCGAACTGGAACTGCCCGACGAACACCCGTACGAAAATAGGGCTAGCGCGGCCAGGGCCCCGCCGCACACCGCGCGCGAATAAAGACACTTCATGAGTAGTCTCCTGATGAGGGGCGAGCCTCACGTTAGTTTTGGGATGGTGGTCACCACTTCGAGTGGCGTGTAACCACGACAAGCCGACGAGGACTCGACCAGCTTGAATACTGGATCAAACACTGGGCGGCGCGAACAGTTGCGCGGGAAGTCCCAGTTTCGACTGGTACGAAAGTACTGTTCGCGGACGGCGTTCCTGAAAGGCATGCATTTCCGTTCGCGAAGTAGTTGGGTACAATATGCGCGCTATGAACCCACGAAATGTTCGTGCACTCCTTGTGCTGCTCGTTGTACTGATTGGTTTCGGCGTCGCGGCGCGCAGTGACGCTGTTCCGGATAAACATGCGTTTGGCTTGGACGATTATTCCGCGCTGCGCCGCGCGAGTGCGCGTGCGGTTTCGCCGGATGGGAAAACGGTGTTGTACGAAGTGAGCTATGACGGCGACAAGGGACCGACGAAGCACGAGTGGCGCCTCATCGATACGTCTGGCGCGAATAGCCGCAAGCTGGAGCTGCCGGAATCGTTCGAACCAGCGGGTTTCACCCGAGACGGCGGATCGTTGTACGGCACGTACGAGGTCGATAAGAAAGGCCAGTTGGGCGTGGTGCCGCTGAGCGGCGGGAAACCCACGCAGATTATCGCGCTGCCAAATGGAATTCACGGCACCTGGATTTCGCCAGATGGAAATAAGTTCGCCTTTACGGCCGATCCGCGTCCCGCCGATCCTCTCGTGGAAGTGCGCCACGTTGCCGAAAACGATGAGAACAGCGTTTACGTTACCAGCGCGAATGGTTCCGAGGGTGGCTGGTGGTGTCCGGAGCTGAAGGAGGTTGGAGACGTGGCGTGGTCGGCAGACAGCGCACAGCTTGCGGTAGTCACACAGTTTCAAAAGATCGGTCATCACGATGTGCGTTCGTTCCTGTGGATTTGCAGTTCCGGTGGCGCCCGGAAGATTGCGGAGATTCCAAACGCGGTGAGCGGTTTGGCGTGGGCGAATGGTGGAAAAGACCTGGCATTCGCGAGCACGACCACCGATGTTTTAACGCCCGATCATCTCTGGACCGTTCCGGCGGCGGGAGGCACTCCTCAGGACCAAACACCGAAACTTGGAGGGTCAATTACCAGCGTCAGCAACGACCCGCATGGCATGGTTTGGGTGGAAATGCACAAGGGCACGATTGTCGACGTATATTCCTATCGCGACGGAAAATTGTCGCCCGCTTATCACTGGCCCGAAGGTGTCGTGTATGCGCCGCCTGCAATTTCACCTTTTGTTTCGAGTTCGGAGGTGCGCGCGTTCACCGTGGGAGACCCGACGCACTCCCTGAACGTCGCGGTTAGCCAGGGCGGGGAACTGCAGAGGATTACGCACGAAGGCGACGACGTGCTTGCGAAGGTCGCACTGGGAGATGTGCGCATTGTGAACTGGACCGCCAAGGATGGCACGAAACTCGAAGGCATCCTGACGCTACCGGCAAATTATGAAGCCGGGAAGCACTACCCGTTTCTCGTGTTGCCCCACGGCGGCCCGGAAGCGAATGACACATTGGACTTCGATCTGTTTTCGCGGATGATCGCGGGCGCAGGGTACGTTGTTCTGCAACCGCAATACCGCGGTTCAACGGGCTACGGCACGGACTTTCTGCAGGCCATCTATCAACATTTTGGCGACCGCGCGTACAGCGACGTGGACAGCGCTACGGATTTTGCTATTGCACAAGGGTGGGCGGACCCGAATCGTCTGGCGATCTTCGGCTGGAGCGCCGGTGGCTTCATGACGTCCTGGACGGTGACGCAAACGCATCGCTACAAAGCGGCCATCGAAGGTGCCGGCATCACGGACTGGCTGAGCTTCATTCCGACGAGCGACATCAGCCAGGTGGATTATGACCTGCGCATGCAAGAAAAGGATCCCGCCCCGTTTCTGGAATTTTCCGCGGTAATGCACGCCGATCAGGTCACCACGCCGCTGTTGATTCTTCACGGAGAAGCCGACCGCCGCGTCCCTACGTTTCAGGGCCGCGAGTTCTTCGTTTTGCTCGCCGAGCGCGGAAAAACGGTGCGTATGGTTACTTATCCCGGCTCTCCGCATTTTCCGCGCCTGGCGGAGCAACGCCGAAACGTGTTCACTGAGATCAAGAGCTGGCTCGACAAATACAATCCTTAAACTGCTGCGTATTCTAGGTTCTTCGTGACGGTAGCTCCCTTGGAAACGATTGCGCTATCACGTGAACTCGCGCCTTCCTTACGTTAGAATCGCATCTATGGCCGCTACCCCCGTCGCCCTGGAAACTCTGCCCTCGATTGATCCCGCTACCGGTAAAGTGAGGGCCAGTTTTGAACGCACTCCCGTTTTAGCGGTGCCGCAACTTCTGGCCAAGGCCAGAGAGGCGCAGATCGCTTGGGCGGGCGTGCGCGTGGAGGAACGCTGCGCGCGCATCGGCGTTTTGAAGGGGAAAATTTTGGAGGCCCGCGAACTCCTCACCGATGCAGTTGTGCGCGAGTCTGGTAAGCCGCGCGCCGAGGCGAAATTCGCGGACGTCTTCGTGGCCCTGGATACCGCGGATTATTTTGCCAAACGTGGGCCCAAGTTGCTGCAGGCCGAACGCGTACCTCACCACAGCACCGCCGCCAAATTGAAATCGGGTCAATTACTCTACGAACCCCTGGGCGTGCTCGCGATCATCAGTTCCTGGAATTACCCGCTGGCGATTCCTATGAGCCAGATCATTCCGGCAGTGGCCGCTGGAAACGGGGTGGTGTGCAAGACGAGCGATTTCACGCCGGAATGCGGCGTGCTGATCGAAAAGCTGTTCCGCGATGCGGGATTTCCGGAATCGCTCGTGACCGTGGTGCAGGGTGGCGGAGACGTCGGCCAGGCTCTGATCGACGCGCATCCGGACAAAGTGTTCTTCACCGGAAGCGTTTTCACCGGCCGTCACGTTGCGGAAGCCTGTGCACGGGAATTAATCCCCAGCGTCTTGGAACTTGGCGGGAAAGACGCCATGGTGGTTCTCGCTGACGCGGACATCAACGTCACGTCGAGCGCCGCGGTTTGGGGGAGCTTCACAAATTGTGGCCAGGTCTGCCTGTCACTCGAGCGTATTTTTGTAGAACAACCCATCAGCGACGCGTTCCTCGCCGCCTGCGTCGCCAAGACCCAAAAGCTACGCGTAGGCCCTGGCAATGATCCGCAGACGGACGTAGGGCCACTTATTCGGCCGCAACACGTACAGCGCATGCAAGAACTGATCGCCGACGCGGTGCAACGCGGCGCGAAACTTCTTTGTGGCGGACGCCCGCGCGCTGATCTGGGTGCAAACTTTTTCGAACCAACGGTTCTGGCGGGCGTGGATTCCTCCATGCAACTCTTCCGCGACGAGACGTTTGGCCCGATTCTTGCCGTACAGGTGGTTCGTGACGTCGGCGAAGCGATTCGCCTGGCCAACGACACGGATTTCGCTCTCGCGGCCAGTGTCTGGACCAGCGATACGGGCCGAGGAAAACAAATCGCGCGACGGTTGCGGGCCGGCACCGTCATGCTGAATGATGCCTTGAGCGGTTTCGCTATTGCGGAAGCTCCGCACGGCGGAACAGGTTTGAGTGGTTGGGGGCGCACGCACGGCAAAGCCGGTTTGCTCGAGATGGTGCATCTAAAGTATGTAGATGTGGATGGCTTGCCGCACAAAGAGAAGCCGTGGTGGTATCGCTATGGCGCTGATCTGGAGAAAGCTGCGGATGACTTCCTGCGCTTTGAGTTTGCTGGCGGCTTAGCGGAGCGCTTGCGCCACGCCCGCGGCGCCATGAAGACCATGTTTCGCGATCGAGGATTTTAGCGATTCGTGAAGGAGAACACTCGTGACTGAGGAATCGGCACCAACGCCCGCGGCGGAGACTCTGCCGCCGGTGACTGAAGAAAAATCGGACAAGCCCAAGATTAAAACGCGCAAGCCCAAGCAGCGCGCTTGCGACGAAAAAGACGCCAAGGGAAAACTGTGTGCCGGCCATTTGAAGCGCTGGTACGACTATCCTTCGGAGGTGGCCCAAGCCATCGGGCAAGGGACGGAGGTATATCGTTGTGAATTCTGCAAAACGCTGTACCGTCCAGACCCGAAGCAACTACCGAATAGTTTCACCGTAAGATACTAATCTGCGTTGGACAGGAAGGTCGCTCCGCCGTGTCCGAAGACAATTTGATCTACGACTGGAACCTGGCCGGTCACGTGCCTATCCCTCCTGGTACGCAGGTCTTGGTGAATGATGAAACACTGCGCGATGGCCTGCAGAATCCTTCCATCCACGACCCGTCCATCGAAGACAAAATCGAAATCCTTCACTTGATGGAAGTGTTGGCGATCGATTCCGTCAACATTGGTCTTCCGGGGGCTGGTCCGCGCGCAGCCAGAGATGTGGAAGCGCTCGCGCGAGAAATTGCCCGGCACCATATGCGCATTAGGCCGAATTGCGCGGCGCGCACCGTTGAGGCGGACATTCGTCCGATCGTGGATATTTCGCAACGCGTGGGAATCCCCATTGAGGCCGCTACGTTCCTGGGGTCCAGCCCGATCCGACGTCTGGTGGAGGATTGGAGCGTCGATCATCTGGAGCGCACCACGGAGAAGGCGGTGAAGTTTGCGGTATCGCATGGGCTGCCTTCCATGTACGTCACCGAAGACACGGTGCGCACCGATCCTGAAACCGTTAAGCGGTTATATTCTGCGGCAATTCGAAGTGGCGCGCGGGCCATCGTTCTCTGCGATACCGTCGGTCACGCAACTCCGGAAGGCACCTACAATCTCGTGAAGTTCGTGATCGATACGGTGGTGAAACCTTCGGGAGAAGATATTCGTGTGGACTGGCACGGGCATCGCGATCGTGGCCTGGCTATTGCCAACTCGCTTGCCGCGATCGCGGCGGGTGCGCGCCAAATTCACGGAGTGGCGCTGTCGCTGGGCGAACGCGTGGGGAACACGCCGATGGAATTGCTATTGGTGAACCTGCGCCTTCTAGGGCTTCGGCAGAACGATCTGACGTACCTGCGGGCATACTGCGAAAAAATCGCCAAGGCTACACACACAACAATTCCTCCCAATTATCCGGTCTTTGGTCGTGACGCGTTCCGCACAGCCACCGGGGTGCACGCGGCCGCTATCGTCAAAGCTTTGCGGAACCACGACCGCAAACTGGCCGACTCTGTTTACAGTGGCGTTCCCGCTCATCTCGTGGGCCTGGAACAAATCGTGGAAATTGGCCCCATGAGCGGGAAATCCAACGTAATCTATTGGCTGGCCCGCCACGGGATTCCCGAAACTGACGAACTGGTGAATCGCATCTTTGAAGCTGCCAAACAATCTTCGCGGGTGCTTACGGATGACGAAGTCCGGGCGCTCTGCGCTGTCCCTCGTGCAACGGTCTGATTTTTCTCGGCCGCTGCGCCTCGCGGATACGCGTTCTTGTGATCAGAACCCGGCGTGTCTTCGGTTTTTTTCGAGTGTATCGTTCTTGTTACGCGGGTTGTCGATGCGACTGCCCTTTGTGACAGTGAAACGCGTTGCCGTTTGCGCTATCCTCTTGGCTATGCCGATTCGTCCTTCGGTCATCTCTGCCATGCCCCGGCACACTCGCACGAGTGCGCTGGCCGATCAGCCTCAAGTACGGGAAGCGCTGGAGTGGCTGGACAAAAACCTCGATTGGACCACTGCGCAGCAAATCCGGCTTACCGAAATTCCGGCCCCGTCGTTTCACGAAGAGAAGCGCGCACAGGCGGTGAAGGATATTCTCTCCGCCGAAGGCCTGTCCGTGTTTACCGACAAGATCGGTAATGTCATTGGGGAACTTCGCGGCGCCCAGGACAAGGAAGTGGTGCTGTTGACGGCCCACCTGGACACGGTTTTTCCGGAGGGCACCGAGATAAATGTGACGCGCGACGGCGACCGGCTGGTCGCTCCGGGAATTTCCGATAATGGCACGGGCTTGGCGGCGTTGCTGTCGGTGGCGCGCGCCATCCACGTTGCGAAGATCAAGCCGCAACGCACCATTTTGTTTGTCGCGAACGTTGGCGAAGAGGGCGAAGGAAATCTGCGCGGCATGCGGGCGTTGATCGACGCGTATCAAGCAAAAATACGGGCGGTCATCGTGCTGGACGGATCTGGCATCGATTATGTCACCACAAAAGCGCTGGCTTCGCGCCGCGTCGAGGTGGTTATCACTGGGCCAGGCGGCCATAGTTGGTCCGACTTCGGCATGCCCAATCCTATTAACGCGCTGGTGCGTGGTTCGGTGCGCTTCATCAACACCAAAGTGCCCGTGACACCGCGCACCACGTTTAATCTTGGCCAGATCGAAGGGGGAACCTCCGTTAATTCCATTCCCTTTGAGGTCACTCTGAAGGTTGATCTGCGCTCGGAGAACGAAGATGAGATCGGCCGCATGGAGGCGGCATTGCGTGAATGCATTGCCGCCGGCGTGCGAGACGAGATGGATAATGCGCGCGAACGAAGCCGCGGAAAACTGGAATGGAAATTGAACTTGATAGGTAGCCGGCCCGGAGGAGAATTGCCTCCGGATTCCGCGCTGCTCGATTCTTTGCGTGCCGCCGACGACTTCATTGGCAATAAATCGCGAAACGAACGCTCCTCGACAGACGCCAACATTCCACTTTCCATGGGAATTGAAGCGATTGCTATCGGAGCGGGCGGTAATGGTGGCGGCGCGCATTCGCTGGACGAATGGTATGAACCGGCAGAGCGGGAACTAGGATTAAAGCGCGTTTTGTTGACGCTGCTGGGCGTTTCCGGATTGGCCTCGGAGCGGCCGTAATGAAGGAACCAGCAGGCTTCGCCCGCCTAATCTTGCTCCTTGTTTTGGCGTCGGCTACGGCTCAGGCTACGTTTTCACAAGCGAAACCGCCGGTCATTCTCCCTACAACGTATTACTTGCACGGACGGATTTATACTAATGATCCAAAGCATCCCTGGGCAGAGGCCATGGCTGTGCGCGACGAGAAAATTCTTTGCGTAGGTTCGTTGTCGCAAATCCTGCTGGATTGCGGCGG
The DNA here is from genome assembly GCA_963759275.1 of Candidatus Acidiferrales bacterium. Taxonomy (GTDB): domain Bacteria; phylum Acidobacteriota; class Terriglobia; order Acidiferrales; family UBA7541; genus Acidiferrum. The sequence goes on from CAVWYZ010000018.1 coordinate 157,551, forward strand.
AGCTGAGTCCCATGACATCGTGCAGTTGAAAGGCCGCTTTGTGATGCCGGGGTTTAACGATGCCCACGTTCATCTGGGAGGCGCCGGCCGCGACAAGCTCACGCTGGCCCTCAATGGCGCGACCTCGGTCGATGATGTTCTGAAAATGGTGAAAGGCGCCGCCGAAAAACACAAACCGGGGGAGTGGATCCTTGGTAGCGGCTGGGATCAGTCCCGCTGGCCCGATCAGAAATATCCCACACGACTGGAACTCGATCAGGCGGCGCCGAACAATCCGGTGTATCTCGACCACATCTCCGGACACATCGCCGTCGTTAATTCCTTGGCCCTCAAACATGCCGAGATTACCAGCGAAACGCCCAATCCCCCAGGTGGAGAGATTGACCGCTTTGCCGACGGGGAGCCGAACGGCTTGCTGAAAGAAAATGCCACGGAGATGGTGTCACAACGGATTCCTGATCCATCTGACGAGGACCGGCAGAAGGGAATTGAGTTGGTTCTGGCCGAGCTTGCACAAAACGGCGTTACGTCTGTGCAGGATTTTTCCGCGTGGGAAGATTTTCAGGCGTATGGCGATCTGAAGCGGGCCAATAAACTGACGGTGCGCGTTACGGAATGGCTGCCCTTCACGCTTTCCACGGACGAGTTGCAGAACCGGCGGGCCGAGGGCGGCACAACCGATCCCTGGTTAAGAACCGGTGCGCTCAAAGGTTTTATGGATGGCGCTCTCGGCACGCACACCGCGGCGCTCCTTGCGCCGTATTCCGACGATCCATCGACCAGTGGCATGCTGACCGTAGATCCGGAGAAGTTGAAGGCGATGGCCATCGAGCGCGACCGGTTGGGTTTCCAGTTGGCGTTTCACGCCATCGGGGACAAAGCCAATCGCGTGGCGCTGGACACCTTCGAATCGTTGTTGAGAGTGAATCCACCGCGCGACCGTCGGGATCGCATCGAACACGCGCAAGTCGTCGCGCCGGAGGATGAGGCGCGCTTCGGATCACTGCACGTGATTGCTTCCATGCAGCCCTCGCATGAGACCAACGATATGCGCTGGGCCGAACAGCGCCTGGGCCCGGAACGCTCTAGGGGAGCATATGCCTGGCGATCGCTGCAAAATGCGGGCGCCAAGCTGGCTTTCGGCACGGATTACGATGTGGAACCCATCAATCCACTTCGCGGGCTGTATGCCTGCACGACGCGCGAGGCGGTTGACGGCGGTCCGCCGGGAGGCTGGATCCCTCAGGAAAAACTTCCGCTGGCCGATTGCATCAGCGCGTACACCAGCGGTTCTGCTTATGCGGAATTCATGGATGGGAAGAAGGGCGAACTGAAAGTCGGAGAGTTCGCGGATTTCGTCATACTTTCCCAGGACCTGACAAAAATTCCGCCGCGCGACATCCTGAAAACCGAAGTCCTTCGTACCGTCGTTGGTGGCAAGACGGTATATCACAAGAATTGAAGTGTGCTCAGTTCTCCCGTGAAATCTTTGTCTTTTAATTTGTAAAAGTAGACCCGTACGCGGCGACTCTTCCAATTTGCACACAGCGGGGGCGCGTTTTTATCCTGCTTCGCTGTCGTGGCCACGTCGAGGCTGGCAAAATCGCGAACGCGAAACCTCAACGTGGCCTTTCCTTCCGAAATCGCTACTTTTCCCTGACCAGTGCCGCAATCCGCGGAAAGCACGTTTCCCTCTACCGCCCACTCGTCCTCGCCTTCATGCGCCGCAACCACGGGATTGGCAGCAGCGCCCTGTGCAGTCTCAGATAGCTTCGGCGTAGGCACAGCTGCAACGGGAGGCGTTTGTTCACTTGGTTGCCGTTTCCTCTCGGCCACCCGCTGGTCATAGCTTTCTCGATTGGCGATCGCAGCCAGGAGTTGCTGAACGCTGTCTCGTTCCACGGGAGTCTTCGCTACCTCTTGAATCCGCGTCACCAGCACCTTGGCTTCTCCGGTCCTCCCCGCGTTTGCCAGCACGTAGCCGTAGTTGGTGGCATAGAAAAGATTGCCCGGTTCCAGTTCTACGGCTTTGCGACCGGCGGCAAGCGCTTTGTCGTAGGTCTCCGGCGTGATGGAATAGACCGATGCGAGCGCCGCATACGCTGGCGCAAATTCCTCGTTCATTTGAATGGCTTTCTCGAGTGATGCGATGACCCCAGGTATTTGCTCCTCGGAGGGTTTTCCGCTGCGCAACTGGGCTTCCGCCGCAAAGTAGTAAGGAAAATAGTCCGTGGAGTGCAATTCGATGGCGCGGGTAAAGGACTTTTCTGCGTCGCGAAAATTCTGTTGCGAGTACGCGAGGAATCCTTGGGCCTCGTAGGCTAACGGAAGTTCGGGGTCGGACTTGAGAGCTTCCGCAATCGCACTCTGCGCCTCGATGGGCCTTTTTGTGTGCGCGTAAAAGAGGCCGCGCTGCGCATTTATTTCCGCGTCGCTGAGGCCTCGCGACGTGAAGCTCTTGGGATCGTCGTGAATCGCTGTGTTTATCTTGCCCACATAGAAGGTTCGCCGCCGGGCGTAGGACTCCATCTCCGCACCGAATTTGTTCAAATCGCCAAAGGTTTGTTGCGCCGCTTCGAACTGGTTTCCGGTGGAGCTCCACGCCGACAGGAACTTGCTTAGCAATTGCTGTTGTCGCGCTTCGGGATCGAGCATCAGATAGTGAACGATGGTCCATGACTCCGCATAAAACATCGACGCATGGTTCGCTTCGCTGTAGAACGGCGAGTGTTCGTCCGCCTGCAGAAGTGTCTCGATCGGAATTAGCTTTTCCTCGCTGAGTGTTCGCAGGTGTTCGGGGGCTACTTTCCCGACCTCCACATACTTATCGTAGATCGTGGAACTGCCATAGAACTCGGCAAGACCTTCATTGAGCCACAGCGGCAGGCCCATGAAATTGCGATCCATAATGGCGTGGGTGTATTCGTGATAGACCACGTGATAGGGATTGCCGCTCGCCATGTCTGTTCGAACGATGACGTAATGCCGTTCTTCGCCGGAAATATAAATGCCCGAGGGATGGGCGAGTTCCTTGCTCTCCCAGTAAGCGGGAATAAATGCTTTCATCGATGCTTGGTTCTTCACCGCGAAAATAATCAGAGGCTTGCCGAGATCGACGTGCAGTTTCGGAAACGAGTTGTGAAACATTTCACGGAATTGCTCGAACTGGTCGGCCAGCTTCCGCGCTTGTTTGTCGCCAGCGTTACTGATGACGGTGAAGTGCGGTGAGTGCACCTCGATCCAAGATTCTTTCGAAGCCGCGCTCGGGGCCATCGCGCTTAGAATTGCGCAACCAACCAGTAGGGCGCAAGCGCCACGAAGTGTACGACGGGCGGCCATAGGACGAGAATGTACAGCACGCGAGCCCGCAGTCAATAGCATCACCGCTGCGTACCCGTTCGAGCGGTTTCCGGCTACACTGGCGTGGCTTACTGGCGGAGTCCGGTGTCAATGGATCGCAAACTAAAAGCCGATCTGGCGTTGATGTTCTGCTCGCTCATCTGGGGCGTCACCTTCGTAGTGGTGAAAACCGGCCTGGACCACTCTTCGCCGTTCGTGTTCCTCGCCGTGCGCTTCTCGATCGCCGCGGTGCTGATGGCGCTTTTCCGTCCCCATGTTCTTGGCAGAATCCAACGCGGAGAAATCTTCCCGGGGATGCGCTTGGCATTTTTCATGTTCTCTGGATACTGCTTCCAGACGGCCGGGCTGCAATACACCACCGCGACAAACTCGGGATTCGTCACTGGCTCCAGCGTGGTTTTGGTGCCTCTTTTGCTGGCGATATTTTGGGGACGCACTCTAACCAAGTGGATTTACGCTGGAGCCTTCGCCGCGCTGATCGGTCTTTATTTCCTTACGGTTCCCGTGGAGGGTTTGCGGTACTTGAATCGCGGCGACGTGCTCACCTTCATCGCCGCGGGATTTTATGCGGTGCACATTATTCTGGTGGGAGAGTACTCGCAGGAACACTCTGTTTCCGCATTGAGCCTAATCCAGGTGGCAGGTTGTGCGGTGATGGCCTGGCCGCTAACGGGTTTTGCGGGCGCCATTCACTGGCAACCGGTGCGTTTCGATTGGGGCTGGCCGCTTTTTCTGGCGATCCTGATTTGCGCGGTGTTTGCCACCGCCGTGGCCTTCACGGTGCAATTGTGGGCGCAACAGTTTACTTCTCCGGGACACGCGGCGATTCTTTTTGCGCTGGAGCCGGTATTTGCGGTGATTACGTCCTACGTTTTGCTGCACGAGCGCCTAAGTGCGCGGGCGTGGAAGGGAGCAGGCCTAGTCGTCGCCGGGATTCTTATTGCCGAATTGTTAGGGGAGCCAGCCGCGCCGGAAGCGCCCGAACCCATCTTCGAAGGCCGCGTCTACTTTAAGCCTTGGTGGCGAGCGATGTAGCGGCGGCGTTCCCATCGTGTTGCGCAATGAACGTTAGGAGTAGTGCTTCACATCCACGGCTTCGTACATCGGAGCTATTTTCTTGTTCGCCTTTTCGTACGCGTGGATTGTATCGACGTGCAAAAGGGAAGTGCCAATATCATCCAGGCCGTTCAACAACACTTCTTTTCGCGATGGGGCAATTTCGAAGCTGTACTTCAACCCGTGTTTATCGCTGATGGTCTGCTCCGGAAGGTCGACGACCAGGGAATAGCCCTCTTCTTTTTCCGTGCGTTTGAACAGCTCGTCCACTTCATTTTCTTTCAGAATCGCGGGCAAAATGCCGTTCTTGAAGCAGTTGTTGTAAAAGATGTCGGCGTAGCTTGGCGCGATGATCACGCGGAATCCGTAATCGCCGATGGCCCACGGTGCATGCTCGCGGCTGGAGCCGCATCCGAAATTGGTGCGCGCCAGCAATATCGATGCTCCTTTATAGCGGGGAAAATTCAGCACGAATTCCGGATTTGGGCGATCTCCGGGCTGGAGATAACGCCAGTCGTAAAAAAGGATGCGCCCAAAACCCTGGCGTGTTAGCGCCTTCAGAAATTGCTTTGGCACCATCTGATCGGTGTCGACGTTCACGCGATCGATCGGCTGAACCAGTCCGGTGTGCGTAGTAAATGGCTGCATTCGAAATGTCCCCTGAAATTCGAAAGTAAACTCTACCGCTACTCCACTTTCGCCACGTCAAATTCGCGAACATCCACGAAGTGGCCGGCAATCGCGGCGGCGGCAGCCATCACCGGGCTCACCAGATGGGTGCGGCTGTCGCGTCCCTGACGGCCCTCGAAATTGCGGTTCGAGGTGCTGGCACTGCGTTCGTGCGGCGGCAGGACATCCGCATTCATGCCGATACACATGCTGCAGCCAGCGTCGCGCCATTCGAACCCCGCGGCGGAGAAAATTTTGTCCAGACCTTCTTTCTCTGCCTGCGCCTTGATTCCGCGCGAACCCGGCACAATCAATGCCTGCTTGATATTTTTCGCGACGTGCTTACCGGCTACCAATTGCGCCGCCGCTCGCAGATCGTCCAGACGCGAATTCGTGCACGAGCCGATAAACACGCGGTCCACCGGAATGTCCACAATCGGTGTTCCAGGCTTCAGCCCCATGTATTTCAGCGCGCTCTCTGTGGCCTTCTGGTCGTTCAAATCCTTGAAGTCGTGCGGGTCCGGCACGCGACCGGTCACGCTGGTTACCATGCCCGGATTAGTTCCCCAAGTGACTTGCGGCCCGATTTCATCGGCGCGCAGTTCCACGGTGATATCGAATCTTGCGCCGCTGTCGGTCTTCAGCTGCTTCCAGCGTTCCACAGCCTCTTGAAATTCCTTGCCGCGCGGCACGAATGGACGCCCTTCCATGTATGCAAAGGTAGTTTCGTCGGGCGCTACCATGCCGGCCCGCGCGCCGCCCTCGATGGTCATGTTGCAAACGGTCATGCGGCCGTCCATGGAGAGTTCGCGAATGGCGTCGCCGCGATACTCCGCTACATGACTGGTACCGCCGCCGATTCCGATCTTGCCGATGATGGCCAGGATTATATCTTTCGCGGTTACGCCCTTGGGCCGTTTACCATTCACCACGATCTGCATGGTCTTGGATTTACTTTGCACCAGGCATTGCGTGGCCAACACGTGTTCCACTTCGCTGGTGCCGATGCCGAAAGCCAGCGTTCCGAACGCGCCGTGGGTGGAGGTGTGGCTGTCGCCGCAAACAATGGTCTGGCCCGGCTGCGTAATCCCCAGTTCCGGCCCGATGATGTGCACGATGCCCTGATTCTTGCTGTGCATATCGAACAGCCGCACGCCGGTTTCCCGGCAATTCCGTTCCAGCGCTTCAAACTGCAACTTCGCGTCCTGGTCCACAATCGGCAGCAGGCGATCCTTGGTGGGCACGGAGTGGTCCATTACCGCGAAGGTCAGGTCAGGCCTCCGCACTTTGCGACCCTCAGCCTGCAATCCGGCGAACGCCTGCGGAGACGTGCCTTCATGGATGAGGTGGCGATCGATGTAAATGAGCGCGGGCTTGCCGGGTTCTTCGTGAACCACGTGGCTATTCCAGATTTTTTCGTAGAGAGTGGTGGGTGTCATGGTGTTATCCACATAGTTTAGCATCCTAAAAATCAGCGGCAAGCGAGCGGTGCATCCGATGCGAGCGGTTCAAGCCGAGGCCTTCACCGTGCGATGGTCTTCGCACAAATCCACTACGTAATGGCGAACCCGCCGGTCATAGGACGTTAGCAGGTGTAGCGCTTCATCGGCGATCACGGCGGCTTCGCATTCCGGCCCGGCGAATCGATGGATGGCGTCCATCGAATTCCATAACGTTTCCACGATGAATTGCACCACCACGCCATCGGACTGCGAGATCACGCGCGCTTCCAGGAATCCATCCACCTCTCGCAAGCGCGGAAGCACGTGCTCGTTGAAATGCTTCAGGTAATCGGGAAACCGTACCTGGGTGGTTCGAGCCGACCAGAATCGCACGACCATTTCAGGCATCTCCTCCAGCCCCGCTGGCACTGGCTCTTGCTTCACCCCCGACGACAACCGTCCACGGTCGAACCTCCCAATGTTTCACCAAACCATTTTGAACGTAGGGATCATTTCGTGCGAATGCCGCGGCGACTTCCGGATCGTCACCGCGGAAAATAATCAACGCTCCGTCCGCGGGCTCGGCCAAAGCTCCAGCCAGGACCAATTCGCCGCGGCGGTTCGCTTCATCGGCCAGCTTTAAGTGTTCCTTGCGATAAGGAGTGCGCTGCTCCACAAAGTTTTCAACGACTTCATAAAAAAGGGCGTAATAGGCCAATTCCATCCTCCCTCAGACCCGGAATGGGCCAGCACGAAAATAGCGTACCACGGTGTTGGATTGAAAGAAGCGCTGCTCCGTTGCCTGTCGCCGCCTGGGGAGATTCCGTGTGATACGCTACCGCCCATCGAGTCAGGGAGAACGCTAAATGAAGAAGCTCTTGAAATTTGTGGGCCTGGTCTTGTTACTTCTGGTCGTCGTGGTCCTTGCCCGGACCTTCCTGATTCCCTCGAAACAGATTGCGCCCCTTCCGCACACTTCTGAAGGCGTGAACGCGCAAAAGGTGGCGCAAGACCTTTCCGGAGCCATTCCCTTCCGCACAATTTCCTGGGGACCGGAAGGCAACGCGGACCAGCGCCAGGCAACGGAAACCGCATTTGCCGCGTTCCATTCCTATCTGGAAAAGACGTTTCCCCAGGTGTACGCCAAGCTCGATCATGAAACTGTCGGCGCCAACAGTTTGCTTTTCACCTGGAAGGGAACGGATCCCTCATTGAAACCGATCGTGCTGTTGGGCCATCAGGACGTGGTGCCGATCGAAGAAGGTACCGAAGACAAGTGGACGCACCCGCCGTTTTCTGGACAGATCGCGGACGGATTCATCTGGGGGCGCGGCACTCTCGATGACAAGATGGCCGTGATCGGCGATCTGGAAGCCGTGGATCTCTTACTATCGAAAGGATTCCAACCGAAGCGGACCGTGATGCTTGCGTTCGGCCAGGACGAAGAGGTTGGCGGCCAAGAAGGCGCCGAGAAAATTGCGCAACTGCTGCAGTCCCGAGGAATTCAGGCGGAGTTCGTCACCGATGAAGGAGGCTTCGTTTCCCTGGGCATGATGCCAGGGGTTAGCGCTCCGGTCGCGATAATCGGGACGTCCGAAAAGGGCTACCTCAGTCTGGAGCTGTCCGTGGAAACCGCCGGGGGGCATTCCTCGGTTCCGCCGAACACCTCCAGCATCGGCATATTGAGCGCAGCCATCGCTAAAATTGAGGCGCATCCCATGCCCGCTTATGTTCACGGGCCCATTGGGGAGTTTCTGGAATACGGAGGGGGCAGCGCAAGCTTCCCCATGCGAATCGTGTTCAAGAACATGTGGCTGTTCGGGCCCGTGGTGCAGCATATCTTGGAGTCTTCGCCGGATACGAACGCGACGCTTCGCACCACCACCGCCGCAACGATTTTCCGGGCGGGCACAAAAGATAACGTGATGCCCAGCCGCGCGAGCGCGATTGTCAATTTTCGGATTTTGCCGGGGGATACGGTGGCCGGTGTAATTGAACACGTTCGTAAAGTTGTGGACGACCCGCGCGTAGCGATCGCGCCCATGGCAGGGGAACCTCCCGTCGAGCCCTCGGCGCGCTCCAGTGTGGATTCCGCGAATTTCAAGCTGATGCAGAAAACGCTCGCGGCGGTTTATCCGGAAGCGGTAGTCGCGCCGTTCGTCTTCGTGGCCGCCACGGATTCCAAGCATTACGCGCCGCTGACGCACGATATTTACCGTTTTTCCCCCATCCGCATGAATGCAGAAGACGTAGGACGCCTGCACAGCACCAACGAGAGAATCGGCGTGGAGAATTTCGCGCACTCCGTTGATTTTTATTGTCAACTCATCCGCAACGCTGCCGGGTGAGGCCTTCGGTAGGACTCCGCCAGAGGGCGCAGCCCCGTTGCTTGGGGCATTAGAACTGCGCCGGTACTCACGAATCCTCGCGCGAATTCAAAATCCCTTGTAGGGGCGGCTTCACGCCGCCTGCCTTTTTCTTCTCCCCCTTCGCCGTCATCCCGAGCGACGCCAGGGGATCGTCTGCCCTTGCCTTCTCCAAAGAGTGATTATTCGACGGAGAAGGTGGTGGCGCGCCACGGGGTTTTGTTTCCGGCGGAGTCGGAGGCTTGGGCTTCCAAGCGATAGCTGCCGGTAGGAAGTTTGGCCACTTCCATTTCCCACACAAGCGGTATCGCGGGAGGCTGGGAGTCGGGCCGCACCATCGAATCCACGGGGCGCACGCCGGTCCCAATTTTCAGCTCGTTCGTCTTCTCATCGAACACCTTCATTTCCATGAAGAGTTTTGGAGTTGCGGGTGCTCGAAGTTCGGAGCCGTAGATCTCGACATAGGTCATCAACTGCTCGCCTTTCTTGAACTGCGTATTGCCAGCGGGGGTAAATTCCTGGCCATCGAACATCAAGGGGACATATTGAGGAGCGCGGGTGGGGCCTCGCTCATCAGGCGAAGGTTTGTGGTACCTCTTGCAGAGCGCGACGCCGCTTATAGAGAGGGCGCGCGAGGAAAAATCGTCTACGCTCAAAGAAATGTCTGCTCTTCCGAAGTTCTCACCATCTGTAAGGAGAATCTCCAGGTAGCAATCGCCCGTGGCAATGTCCAGTTGGGTGGAGTAACCGCTGGGAACAACGTTTTGAGCGTCCCTTTCCAAGAAATCGGTCGCTGGTGGAAGGGGACCACTGTAGCCCTCTTCGCCCGGAGCGCACGCCGTATCGCTGAAGCGAGTGACCAGCGTTCGGTTCTTATCGAAGACCAGACCCAGAATGGCAATCGACGTGACCAAGCGGGTCCCATCCCTATCCCAACGCCGTGTCAACTGGTTCGCTGGTAGCTCTGCAGAGAGATTGATCCGAGCTGTGTTCGAAGGCCCCCGAAACTGGACCGCTTGTAGCGTCAAAGGGAGATTGCCGCTTGCTTTTGAATCTGCGTAGGCAACCAGCCTGTTTTCGAGTTCCGTCTGTTTCAGCGGGTCCGAGAGTGGATCATTTGTGTTGCAATACTGAGTGGGCGCGAAAACTCTGCTGCCCTTGCGGTCAACCGTGACGGAGATGCTATGGCAACTGCCTGTTGGAGAGGGAGGAGGGACGTAAGTAACGAGATACGTATGGTACCATGCGTCGCGGACGCTGGGTGTATCCTGTCCCCTCCATATGCCTCTCGGTACGCACGAATAGTTCAGGTGACGGCCCATGTTATCACGCACTACCCAGCCGTCTGCTTTCTCCACGCTGAAATGCTGGATGTTGACTTCCACGCCATCGTCAAAAATGTGCACGGATTTAGGCGACAGGCCAGTTACATCCTTGGAATATAACAACCGACCGTGTTGCATGCCTCCGTCGGGGGCTATCAGATCCCACGACTCCTCCTTCGTCTCATGAATTACCCGAATAGGCAAGACCACTTCGTGGGATTCGACTTTGATGAGTGGGGGAGTGGCGGTCTGGGCGGAGGAGATTGCGGCGAACGAGGCTGCGGCTAGTAGGAGCGAGGCGGCGCGGAGAGTTGGGTGAAACGGGGATGGCTGGGGGCGCATGGCGTTTCTTTCTTTTGGACGTGAAGGAAGGATATATGGTTTCGGGAGAGAATTTGGGGATTGTGTTGGGGGTGGGGCGAGAAGGACAAGAGAGGAAAAACCGCGGACCAGGTTTCTGATTGGTTGGTGAACAGTGGGTTGGTGATGAGGTGTGGATTACGTAGCGGACCGCCTCGGAAGGAGGTCCCTACTCGCGTGCTGTCTCGAAGTCTCCTGCAAACAGTTCAGAGTCTTCAGGGGCTAAAGCCCAATTCATTCAAGCGCGTTACGCCAGGGCTGAAGCCCCGGCCTACTAAAGAGAGAGACGTGGACCTGCGGAGACGGAACACCAGAAGGCGCGGAGGCGGATTGCGATGAGGCGTGGATTAGGTTGCGGACCGCCTCCCTCCTACGGAGGGCAAGCAGAAGGCGGTCCCTACATGCGGAATAAGGCGCGGATGCAAGATGGCGGCGCTTCGCGTTAAGAGCAGAGGCGCGGGGGTGGGGAGGGGAAGAGGAACGAATCGTGGGAGAAGGAGTTGAGGGTGGACTGGTAGCGATCGAGGAGGGCGGGGTCGTCGCAGGAGCCGTGGTGATGGACCTGGCGCCAGTGGTGGTCGAGGAGGCGGAAGATGCGCGTGGTGCGAAACGAAAGATCGAAGGTGGCGGCGGTGGATTCGAAGCGGCCGCGTTCGTGGCCAACGGCGTAGAAGGTTTCGCCGGAAACGTGGAGAGAATAGTTGTAGAACTCGACGGAGATGCGCGCGGGGCCGAGAAAAAGTTTTTCGTAGACGCGACGGATTTCAGGCCAGCCGCGTTTGGTGCCGCCGAGGGGATTGTTCATGGAGACGTCGTCGGTGGCCGACCAGTTCTGGCGCATGAGGACGATGTCTCTGGTATTAAAGGCGCGATAAAACTGCGTGAGCGCGTGACGAGGATGCGTAAGATCGCGAAGATCTTCGTAGCCGGTGATGGGATCGAGCGGGGAGGAGAAAGCGGGTGATGCGGAAGCCATGGGGACCTCTCAATGAGCGGATTGGTAAGCACATTTAGTTGGACGCGGGAGACGAGGATAAGGTGACGGGGAAATTTGGGGCAGTGGCGAGTGGTTAGTGGCGAGAGGGAGGAGGCTTGGAGGCAAGACGCGGAGATCGAAGAGCGATTCATCGCAGAAAGCGCGATGGAAAACATTGCCTCGCTACTAAGACTCCGCCTGCCTATCGCAGGCAGGGTCGGAATGATGGTGTTGGATGGAAAGCAGGCGGCGTAACCCTTCGAAGCTCAGGGCAAAAAGCCGCCCCTACAGGACAGATTTAAATTAAATGGCGAGACGTACTGAGTGCGAAGAGCCGGCAGGGATGCCGGCGCTACCAATGGTTCTTGAGGATTGTGTGAAGGTTAATCTAAACCCGCACCCTTTGAAGGCAAGGGTGCAGCACCCAGCGAGAGGAGACAAGGAGGTGAAGTCGGAGATCTGGACGCAGAGGGGGATTGAGGATGGGAAAACCGGCGGCGTAACCCTTCGAAGCTCAGGGCAAGAAGCCGCCCCTACAGGACAGATTTAAATTAAATGGCGAGACGTGCTGGGTGCGACGAGCCGGCAGGGATGCCGGCGCTACCAATGGTTCTTGAGGATTGTGTGAAGGTTAATCTAAACCCGCACCCTTTGAAGGCGAAGGGTGCGGCACCCGGCCTGCCTACCGTAGGCAGGCTCGGAATGATGGTGTTGGATGGAAAGCAGGCGGCGTAAAGCCGCCCCTACGGAGAAAACTTAGTTGAAGTGTGAGACGCGAAGATTAGGGAGGCGAGAAAGAGAAGAGAAACCCTGCGTTGCGACTTAAAGATTGTGAGGACGTGGGGCGCAGCGTGCTGCGCCCCTACGTGTGAGATTAGTGGAGGTTGTTGGCTATGGTTTTGACTATGGAGCCGTTGGCGTCGTCGTCTTTTAAGGCCCAGACGAAAGCGCCGCCCAGGTTGCGGATGTTGACGTAGCCCATTTTAAGGAAGACGGTGGTGGGATCGTCGTAGGTCCAGAAGGTCTGCGTGCTGGGATTGTAGGACCAAACGGCGATGCGTTTTAGATCGAAGTGGCGCGTGTATCCAGTGAGACTGCTGATGGTGAGATAAGTGGCGACGCCGGGAGTTTCGAGATAGTCGGAACTGGGAGGAATGGCGAGGGACGTGGATTGCTGGTAGAGGCCATTGTTGGTGTTGGGAACGCCAGACCAGCCGTAGCCGTAGGTGGGAACGCCGAGCACGAGTTTGCTGGGGGGAACGCCGGCGCGAATGTAAGAGTTGATGGTGTAGTCGATGAAGAAATTTTCACCGAAGGCGGGATCCTGCTTGTCGTCGAGCAACGGAGAATCGTGATTGGTGACGGTCTCCCAATCGCCATGAAAGTCGTAACCCTGAACGTTGTAGTAATCGAGTTGCTGGGCGACTTTGGCGAGCTGGATGTTGGAAAAGTTTTGTTCACCGGCGGGACCGAACATGGTGAGGAGATATTGTTTCTTGTTGTGCTTGCCGAGAGCGTTGAGCTGCTTGCGAAATTCCTGCATGAGCAGAGTGACGTTGGGCGTGTCGGTGGCGGTGGGAAATTCCCAATCGATATCGAAGCCATCGAAAACGCCAGCGGCGGAAACGCCGGGCTCGAGATTGCCGTTGATAAAGAGATCGATACAACTGGCGACGAAGGCTTGGCGTGTGGCTGCGGAGGATGCGGCGGCGGAAAAGCCGGAAGCTCCCGCTAGAGAAATCAAAACTTTAAGATTGGGATGGAGCTGTTTGAGTTGCTGGAGCGCGGCGAAATTGCCGTAGAGCGGGCCGGGGTAGGGTTCGCCGGTGACGCTGGGAAGATACGGAGTTTGGTAATCGGCCCAACTGTCGGCGATGGCGCAGCCGGTGGGCGTGGCGTTACCAAAGGCGTAGGAAAGATGCGTGAGTTTGTTGGCGACGCCGTTGGCTTGGAGATTGGCGATGTTGAAGTTGGCGCCGTAGATAGACCACTCTTCAAAATAGCCGCCGACAATTTTTTTGGGGCGGTGATTGTCGAAATCGTTGGCGGCGAGGGGGAGAGCCGCGCAGGCGATGGCGACGAACAGACACAGGGATACAGCGATAGAACGGAGTTTCATAGGACACACCTCGGGACCGAAAGGATACGAACCGGGGAGAGTGTAGACCTATATAGCACGTGGGGCAAGAGTGGAGTTTTGGCGGGAAATGTGCGGGGAGCGATGGAGGTGGTGATATATAGCGGTGGATGAGGAGGAAAGAGAAGAAGTGTGAGAGTGAAAGAGTGAAAGAGTGAAAGAGTTTAAGGGTGAAGAATGCGAAGAGCCGGCCCTTACAGGGTGAACATGGATGCCCTTCGTAGCTCAGGGTAAACCCTTCGAGGCTCGGGATGAACCGGCGCTACCAAGCGTTCGTTGATCGGGGATCGGGTGACGTGGATTGCAGACGACGAGATGTTGATTCAGGTGCGGACCGCCTCGGAAGGCGGTCCCTACGGCCGGAACATGGTCAAGGCGCGACGGTGGAGTGGGTGGCGGCTTGGAGGGCGGCTATGGCGCTGTGGCAAATTTGGTCAGGGGCGCCGGCGGCTGGGATGGTGATGAGAATGCCGAGATTGCGGTAGAGGTCGATGAGAGGAGCGGTGGATTCGGTGTAAGCGGCTAGGCGGACCTGGACGGATTCGGGACGATCGTCTTCGCGGCGGAAGAGAGCGGAGCCGCAATGATCGCAAATGCCTTCGCGCTTGGGAGGCTGACTGGTGACGTGGAATACGGCTTTGCATTTGGCGCAGGTGCGACGTCCGCTAAGGCGCGAAATAATTTCGGGGATCGGAAGGTCGTAGTTGATGACCGCGTCGAGTGGGAGATGTTCCTGTTCGAGAAGGTCGTTGAGAGCTTCGGCTTGCGCGAGTGTGCGGGGAAAGCCGTCGAGAAGAAAGCCGCCGTGGCAATGAAGGCAGCCGGCGCGTTCGCGGACCAGGTCCCAAACCGTGGTGTCTGGAACGAGTGCGCCACGACGCATGAAGGCGAGCGCTTTGGCCATGGAAGGCGAGGGCGGGCAATCGGAACGGGATGCGGCGCGGAAAACGTCGCCGGTGGAGAGATGGCAGGCACCGAGTTTTTCGTGGAGGAGTTGCGCTTGTGTACCTTTGCCGACGCCGGGAGCACCGAGGAGGACGATACGCCATGCGGGAGTGTGTTTTTGAGCCTGCGGAGTGCACTGAGCGGCCGGGCCCTGGAGCCAAGCGGCGCGATTCGGTTGTTGGGTATTCATGGGGAAACCTTTGTGGCGGCAAAGGTCTTCGGTTAGGAAGGGAGCGAGGTTGGCCGTCACGTCAGTGTTAGCACGGGTGGTGGTGGGGTGCAAGGGAGTGGAACACAGAGGGCGGTAAAAGTAAAAGACCGTGGAGCGACAAGACGCAGCCGGTTGAGATCCTTCGTCGCAAGATGCGCTCCTCAGGATGACACTTTTGTTTTGTTGCGCGGCGGAGCGCAGGACTAACCGGCGCTACCAGAGGGTTTGGAGTTGTTGGTAATTGCGGATTTTGGTGTCTTTCGTGACGAGGAGCATGCCTTCGGACAAGGCGGTGGCGCCGATCAGGCGATCACATGGATCGTGGGAATAGTCTGAAGAGAATTGATTGGCCAGCGCGGCGATTTTTGGTGTGATGGGCCGAACGGAGACGCGAGAAGAAATCTCTTCCAAGTAGGCCTCCACGGTTCCGGAGAGCTGCAGACGGCCATGCGTTGCGAGCCAAGCCAGCTCCCAGAGAGTGATTGCAGAGATGGCCAGCCCGCCGGTGCGTGTGGCTCTGCGGATGGTGGAACTGGCACGCTTGGAAAGTTTTGCGGGTTCGGCGGTGACCCAGACAAGGACGTGGGTATCGAGGAGAATCACTTTTTGGTGACTTCCCAGGCGACCGGGATGGGCGATTCGATATCGCCGATGATTTTCACTTTTCCCGTTAGGAAACCGAAAATATCGTTCTTGTCCGTGGGAATGGGGACGACTTTGACGACCGGAGAGCCGCGCTTCGTGACGATGACGGGTTCCCCCGTAGCTTGGACATTTTTCATGACAGCAAGGCAGCGTGCCTTGAAGGTACTCGTGGGAATTTGTCTCATTGAAGGTGCTCCTGACTATGGTCATTATAACATGACCATGGACACAATAGACACTTACATCGAATGCCGGATTCGCTTGCCGCGGCTAAAACGTTTTAACGGCTAGGCGCTGGGGGTGGTTGGCTACGGGGATTAGGGTGATCAGGGAATCGTTGCGGGTGCGGATTACGGCGAGGTCGCCGGAGGACTCGTCGACGACGAGGAGCATGGGAGATTTGGCGCCGGCATCGGCGGGAGAAAAACGCATGTGGGAGGGCGTGGAGCCGACGGCGATGGGGCGGCCGGGGAGGCGGCGATTGTAGATGTCGACGGGAATGATGCGGGAGGCGGCGCGATCGGCGACGTACATTTCGGATTCGTCGGAAGTGATGATGGCGGTGGCGGGAGCGGAGCCGAGGAGCATGGAGTCGCCCATTTCGTGGGTCCAGGTGTTGATGGCTTGCAGGCCGTGGGCGTCGGGAGAGATGACGTAAATTTCGCCGCCGTCGGGCTTGAGAAGCATTTGCGTGGGAGTGCCGGCGAGTTCGAGATTGGTGAGAAGCGTGGCGCGGACGAGATCGACGACGGAGAGGCGTTTTTGCGTGCGACTCATGACGAAGGCGAGCGTGGAATCGGGAGTGATGACGACTTCGTCGGGCTGCGGAATGACCGGAATGGAATCAAGGAGCTGGAGTGTGCGGGCGTCGTGGATGGAAAGCAGGTTGGCGCGGCGATTGATGACGACGATATTTTTTGCGTCGGGAGTGAGGCGAGCTTGCACGGGTTCGGCGTTGGTGTGAGCGCGGCCGTAGACCTGGCGGGACGCGGTGTCGATGGCGACGAGTTGGTCGGAGGCGGAAGTGGTGGTGTAGATGCGATCACCGGAGGGAGAAAAATCGAGAGAGTAAGGGAGTGGGCCGACGGGGATGCGGGTGAGTTGGTTGGAGGAGGTGTCGAGGACGAAGACATAGCCGCCGGTGGAAGAGACGCCCCAGATTTCGTTGCGGGTGGTGTGCTCGCGAAGATCGGAGATGCTGGGGCCGACGGGAATTTTGGCGATGGCCTGGAGTTTGGCGAGATCGACGACAGTGAGAGAGCCGTCGGCGGTGGAAACGTAGGCGTACATGTGGAGATTGGGGCGAAGGAAGGATGGACGATGCTCTTTGAGGATGACGGTGATGGCGGCGACGAGCAGGACGAGAAGAACGAAATAGGCGCGGGGATTTTTGAGGGCGGACATGGAATGGAATGATTTTACAGGAGAGGTGCAGGAGTAGGGTAATGGAGAGGATTGGCTACGGAGACACGGAGAGCACGGAGTCTAAATGCGCACCTTCCAAAAAGAGGGATTCCTCGCTGCGAAGACTCCGCTCGGAATGACGGGGTTGTTTAGGAGATGGGGATGCGGATGCGAAGCGCCGGCCCTTCCAGGGTGAACAGGGATGCCCTTCGTGGCTCAGGACAAACCGGCGCTAGCAGTCCGTGTGGGGTGAGCGGACTTGGGTGGTGAGCCAAATTAATTGAGGTGGCGGTTTAGGACTTGGGCGATTTGCTGGACTTCGTGGATCAGGTTGGAAAATTCGAGGGGGAGGATGGATTGGATGCCATCGGAGAGGGCGGATTCGGGATTGTGGTGGACTTCGACGAGGAGGCCGTCGGCGCCTACGGCTACAGCGGCACGCGAGAGGGGGAGGACTTTGTGGCGTTTGCCTGTTCCGTGAGAGGGGTCGACGAGGATGGGGAGATGGCTGCGTTTTTTAACGGCGGGAACTACGGCGAGATCTAACGTGTTGCGGGAAAAGTCGGAGAAAGTGCGGACGCCGCGTTCGCAGAGCATCACGTTGTAGTTGCCTTCGCTGAGGATGTATTCGGCGGCCATGAGAAATTCGTCGAGAGTGGCGGACATGCCGCGCTTGAGGAGAACGGGCTTTTTGGCGCGGCCAGCGCGTTTAAGGAGCGAGAAATTCTGCATGTTGCGTGCGCCGATCTGGATGACGTCGGCATATTCCTCGACGAGATCGAGAGATTCATTGTCGATGGCTTCGGTGACGATGCCGAAGCCGAATTGTTTGCGGACGTTAGAAAGAATTTTCAAACCTTCTAGACCCAATCCCTGAAACGAATACGGACTGGTGCGCGGTTTGTAGGCGCCACCGCGGAAGAGATGAATGCCGGTGGATTTGAGTTGTTGCGCGACGGTGAGGCATTGCTCTTCGGTTTCCACCGCGCAGGGACCGGCGACCATGGCGATGTGCGGACCGCCGACTTTCACTTCACCGGAGGGAGTGGGGATGGTGAGGATGGAATCTTCTTCTTTGACGTCGCGGGAAACGAGTTTGTAAGGCTTGGTGACGGGGATGCAGTCGATGACGCCGGGCATGGATTCGAGAACGCCGAGGTCGATGGCGCCGGAGTTGCCGGTGATGCCGATGGCGGTGCGTCCAACGCCGGGGATGGGATGCGCTTTGAGGCCGAGAGATTCGATTTTGTCGCAAACGGCGCGGACCTGTGCGTCGGAGGCGTGGGATTGCATGACGATGAGCATGTGGAAAGTGTAAGGGAAAAGAGGAGGATTGGCCACGGAGCCACGGAGAGCACGGAGCTGAAAGGGAGAGAAGAAGTGTAATAGTGCAAAGGTGCAAGAGTTTAAGAGGGGGAGAAGGATCGCGCTTCGTCGTCGAGGTTGTACTTGGTGAGGATTGGTACACGAAGAACCGGCAAGGATGCTGGCGCTACCAATTGGTTGCGGCAGTCGGAACGGAAAAAACAAGAAAGGCAGGCGGCGTAAAACCGCCCGTACAGGTCGATTGGAGAGTTAGTTCGTTCTGGGTGATGACGGAGGAGGGGATCCAGTTTTTGTCGGGGGAAGGTTATGGTGCTTGCGGGTCTAAAGACCCGCGACACGGCGATGCGGATGCAGATTAAAGAGCGCTGGCATAAAAGCCAGCGCTACACGGGGTGTAGGCCGGCGATGCGCTCGGTGGATAGGCCCAGCGGTGGGTGCCTGCATACGGGGAATTGCAGGTTGACAGGGTGCAAATGGGAGTGGGGTTCGGTATAGTCGGGGAGTGCCCGGCCGGGAGGAATGGATGTTGATGTTAGGGATGTGGCAAGGAAGCATTGGGGCTTGGAATCTGCCGCTGACGAGCTTTCAATTGCTTGCGGGCGGCGGGGCGCTGTTAATCTGCGCAGCGATCCTGTTGGGATTGCGGCGGCGGCAGCGTGTGGAAATGGAAAGCTCGGTGGTGACGGAAGAGCTGATGGCGTACCTGTCGCGGATTGCGAACGCGCTGGAAGGTTTGCAACGGATGGATTTGCCGAGTAGCGACGCGATTACGAAAGATGTGCTGCTGCGGTTGCAGGAAATTGCGAACGCGAAACCCGGCGGGAAAGTGCGGGAGATGACGCTGCAGGATCGATAAGGGGCTGAACGGGTAGGAAGTGAAGGAAGTCTAGGATGTGAAGGGGAGGCGCGCCTGTGGCGCGCTTTTTGTTTTTGCGAGGAAGATAAAGGCGAAGAAGTGTAAGAGTTTAAGAGTGAAATGGTATAAGAGTGGGGAAAACACAAGAGAAAGGCAGGCGGCATAAAGCCGCCCCTACAGAGCGATGACGGAAGGAGGGTGATATGAGGCATATGACGATGTGCACGGTGGTTAGTTTGATCTGGTCGGGAATGTGCTTGGGGCAGAGTGGCACGCCGCGGCCGGCGGTGGTGGTTTTGAACAAAGGGGCTAGCGAGCTGGCGATTGTGAATGTGGGGAATTGGCAGGTGGTGGGGCGCGTGGGGACGGGCACGATGCCGCATGAAGTGGCGGTCAGCGACGATGGGAAGATCGCGGTGGTGACGAATTATGGCGCGCATCAGGACGGTACGACACTGAGCGTGATTGATTTGGATGCGCAGAAAGAAATTCATCGCGTGGAGTTGACGAATGTCATCGGGCCACGCGGGGAGAAGTTCGGGGATTTGCTGGGGCCGCATGGCGTAGAGTTCTTCGCGGGGAAATTTTATTTCACGGCGGAGGGCAGCAAGAAGATCGCGCGATACGACGCGGCGACGAACAAAGTGGATTGGGTTCACGAAATTGGGCAGAACCGCACGCACATGCTGGTGATTGCAAAGAAGACGCACACGATTTACACGGCGAATGTAAATTCGGGTTCGGTGACGGTCGTAGAGCCGAACCGGGACGGTGGAGAGTGGACGAACACGGTGATTGCGGTGGGGAAAGGACCGGAGGGGATCGGCAATTTCACCGGACGGGAAGGAAGTGTGGGCGGCGAATTCGGAAGATGGAACCGTGTCGATCATTGATACCGCGGCGAAGAAGGTGATTGAGACGATTCCGGTGGGGACCAAGCATTCGAATCGCGTAAAGTTTACACTGGACGGGAAATTGGTGCTGATTTCGGATTTAGGGAGTGGGGAATTGCTGGTGGTGGATGCGAAGACGAGGAAAGTGACGAAGCGGATGAAGTTGGGGTCGAGCGTGGAAGGAATTTTGATGGAGCCTTCGGGAAAGCGCGCGTATGCGGCGGTGAGCGGGGATAACAAAGTGGATGTGGTGGATCTGGGGACGTTGGAAGTGGTGGGGACCATGGAGACGGGGAAGGATCCAGATGGGTTGGGGTGGCGGAAGTGAGAGGAGCCGGAAGGGAAGAAGTTTAAGAGTGGAAGAAGACCGAGAGTCGGGAGGGGGTCAGAGCCAAGACGCTTAGGTTGAGACCCTTCAGCGATGCTCGTCGCATCGCTTCAGGATGACAAGTTGACGTTGTGGGGAGAGGGGATGGACCCCAAAAGCCTGGCGCAACTGCGGCGCTGCGGCGAAAAGCGCCGGTCCCTTCCTGCGTCAGGGCAAGCTAAGGACCGGCCACTACGAGTGCTGGTTAGTGGGAGGGGAGAGAGGCGTCCCAGTTTTGGACTATGAAGAGGGGCGTGCCGTTGAAGGAAGAGGTATCGCCGAAGACGAGGAATTTTTGGGCGTCGGGAGTTACGTCGAAGACGCCGAGGCGCGGAGCGAAGGGATGGACCTGGAAGAGCGCGGTGGGTTTGCCGAGAGCGAGGCCGTCGCCGTTTAGCTGGACGGAGACGGAGGAGATAGAGCTTTCGTTGGGAGAGTAGAAGAAAAGTTCTTTGCCATCGTGGCGCCAAAGAGGATTGAAGCCGCCGGAAGTCGAGACTTGATAGCGATGGCCACCATCGGGAAAGTGGACGACTGCGATTTCGCGATTGCCGGTAACGCGCGATTCGTAAGCAACCCAATGACAATCGGGAGAGAAGTTGGCGCGCGACGGGCGCTGATCTTCAGGAATAACCTGAAAGGGCTTGGCATCGCCATGCAGAGCCATCGCCCAAATGGAAACGTGCTGGAGCTCTGCTTTGGGTGTGCGGGCAAAGAGCAAGGTGTTGCCATCGCGGCAGAGCGAATTGGGAGAAACGGAATAATCGTCGAGAGCCAAAACTTGTTCCGAGTTGCCGCCGCCAACGCTGACCTTCTCGATCCGGCTGATGGTGGAGATAGCAGAGTAATAGATGAACTGGCCGTCGGGCGACCAGACCGGGCCGGTGCCAAAGCCCTGGGTTAAGGGCGTCTTGCTGCCACGCTGAAGATCAAATTTCCAAAGTTTGGGAATCCATTCGTTGGGGGCGTAGGCGCTCAGGGCCGCGAGAGTACCATCGGGAGAAATGGACGAAGCGGTAAGGAACATCTGCGTAAGAGTGTCTGATTTTTTACCCGAGCGGTCGTACCAGACGAGATTGGCGCCGGCAGTGGATTGCGAAGGATAGTAGGCCAGAATGCCAGTATTGGAGGCGGAGAAAAGGGCGTTATTGGCGGGTGAGAACGTGCCGACGCGATCGGAGAGAGGAAGGGGATCGCCAGAAAGTTTGAGCGCGGCGGTATCGAATTTTTGGGCGAAGAGGGCTTCGTCGCGAACGAAGAGAAGGTAGCCGGGAGCGACGTAACTGGCGTTGAAGATGGTGGGGACAACGAGTTTGGGTTGGGGATTGTCGAGCGAAGCTACATAGAGACCGGATTCGGCGTCGGAACGAATAATAAAGATGAAGTGCTTTCCATCGGGGAGAAATTGTGGCCAGCGATGGCTGTTGACACTGGTGGCCTTGTCGAGGGCAGTGACCGCGACGGGAGTACCGCCGGAGGAAGGGACCTTCACGAGGGGCGACGCTTGCGACGGAGAAAAGAGAATGGTGCCGTCGGAATTCCAGGAACCGCCGCGACCGAGTGGAGCGTCGGCGATGTTGTAGGGAGTGCTGCCGTCGATATCGATGCGCTTGAGTTTTCCCGTGGAAAAGAAAGCGATGGAGCGAGAGTCGGGGGACCAAAAGGCGTGGCCGGAACCCTCGGTGCCGGGGAGAATTTTGCCTTCGGTGGACTGCAGCGGGCGCAGCCAGAGGCGGACTTTGCCATCGGCTTCATGAACGGGCGAGACGACGTAGCGGCCATCGGGAGAAACCGCGGGGACGCCGCCTTCGTCAGTTTCGATGGAAGCGAATTGGGATTTTTCGGGCGGGAGCAGGGTAGCGCGAAGAGTGGCGCGGTCGGAGGAGCTAGTGCTGCGCGAGAATCTTGGGCCGACGATAAAGGCGAGGGCGATGATGGTGGCGGCTTCGATGAGGTAAGGAAAATATTTTTTGAATTTGGATTTTGGTTTGGTGGCAACAGGGCGAGCGGAATCGGTGCTGCCGGTGGGGGTGGCGAGCCATTTTAGTTCGAGGGCGAGGTCGCGCGCGGTTTGCCAACGGTCGTCGGGATCCTTGGCAAGGCAACGCCGGATGGCGTGATCGAGAGCCGGAGGAGTCAGCGGGATGATGCTGGTGATGGGCTCGGGTTCTTTTTCGAGAATCGCGGAGGCGACGGAGAGCTGCGATTTGCCGTCGAAGGCGCGCTTGCCGGTGAGCGCTTCGTAGAGAACGGTGCCCAGGGAGAAGATATCGGAGCGCGCGTCGAGTTCCTTGCCTTCAATTTGTTCGGGAGACATGTACTGGAAAGTGCCGACGATGGTGCCTTCCTGCGTGACGGGGTTGTGTTGCGGAGCGGCGCTGGTAAGCGTGGCGAGCGTGGCCTGCGGAGCAGTAGGCTTGGCAAGGCCGAAGTCGAGGAGCTTGGTGCCGGACTTGGTGAGCATGATGTTGGCAGGCTTGAGATCGCGATGGACGATGCCGTTGCGATGGGCTTTGTCGAGAGCGTCGGCAAGTTCGGCGCCGATTTTGAGGACCTGATCGGTAGGCAGCGCCCCTTTTTCGAGGCGGGAGGCGAGGCTTTCGCCTTCCACACATTCCATGACGAGATAGTCGAGGCCGTCGAGGGAGCCGACGTCGTGAAGCGTGCAGATGTTGGGGTGATTGAGACCGGAGATGGTTTTGGCTTCGCGTTCGAAACGCTGCTTGCGCGCGGGGTCGGAGGACAGATGCGCGGGGAGAATTTTGATGGCGACGGCGCGATCGAGACGAGTGTCGCGGGCGCGGTAGACTTCCCCCATGCCGCCGGAGCCGAGAGGGGAAAGGATGACGTAAGGGCCGAGCTTGGTGCCGGGGGAGAGGGGCATGGTTGGGTGATTATACAGGAAGTGGGGAAGGGCCAAGGGCGAGTGGAGAGTGGCTAGTGACGAGTGGCGAGTGGAAGAGAAGAGGAAGAAGTTTAAGAGTGCAAAAGTGTAAGGGTGCAATAGTGACTGCGCAGCGCGGCGCGGGTTATTTGTTTGCGGTGGTGCGTGGGGGAACGGAGGCGATTACGGCGGCGGCGATGAGGATTAAGGTGGCGGCAATGCCGGGAATTTCGTTAGGCGGGTGTTGGACTTCGATATTTTGCTTGTCGGTTTCGGAGTGGGCGTGGGCCGTGGATCTGACCCATAGGGCGCCTTGAAGGGCGAAGAGGATCAAGGAGAGGACGAAAACGGCGATGGCGATTCCTTTTTTGTGACGCATGGTGCCTCGGTTCTGTCGTGCTGGAATTTATTTTCGCGCTGGGTACCGGGAGGGGAATCGGGGGAGGGATTACTTTTGTGCGGGAGGATGCTGTAGGGGAGAAGAAAGAAGAGAAGAAGTGTAAGAGTGGAATAGTTTTAGAAGGGAAGAGTGGGGCACCGAGCGTCGGTCGGAAGGATCGCATTCGGAGGCGAGACGGGGCGGTTGAGATCCTTCGTCGCGAACGGCGCTCCTCAGGATGACAAGGTGCTTGTTGTTGTGAGTTGGCTGGAAGTGGAATCGAAACCAGCGCGCTTTTCGGGAGAAGGACGGAACCTTCGGGGAAGAATAAAGGCGCGGGTGCGTTGGCGGAGGACTATACTTGGCGCAACTTCGGCCCGATGGACCGTAGCGAGACAAGTGCAGCAGGAGAGCGGGCATGAACTGGATATTTCTGTGCGCGATGCTGGTGGTGTGGAATGGATGGGGGCAAGAGACGCAGAAAAGCACGGAAGAAAAGCCGGCGGCTACGGCGGAGGCAAAGGCGGGCGCGGCGAGTGCGGATGCGGTGAAGATGGTGAATCCGACGAAGGCTACTCCGGAATCGCTGGCGTTGGGGAAGAAAGCGTATGCGACGGATTGCGCGATGTGCCATGGGAAGGCGGGCGCGGGAGACGGGGATTTGGCGGTGGATATGAAATTGACGGTGAAAGATTATCGGGATGCGGATGCGTTGAAATCGCTGACCGACGGAGAGATTTTTACGATCATCGATAAGGGAAAAGGACAAATGAGCGGGGAAGAAGGAAGGATGCCGCCGAAACAGATTTGGAATGTGGTGAATTATGTGCGGTCGCTCTCGAAGAAGTGACCGAGGGGGATTGCCACGGAGGCCCGGAGAGCGCGGAGAAAGAAAAGTAGGGAAAGCGAATGAAGCGGTTGTTTCGAATTAGGGCGATACGAGCGAAGAGGGATCCCTCGCGTTGCCTGCTTGCCGCAGGCAGGCTCGGCATGATGGTTTTTTGTTTTGGCGCGTTCGTGGATGGATTTAGCCCAGTGGACTGGATTAGACCGTAAAAGCGGCAGCTGGGCTGCCGCACGCCAAAGGCAGCCCCAACAGAGCGATGTGCTTCATTTTGCAGGGAGGTCGGAGAGTTTGGTTTCTTCGGGGACGTCGGTGGGGGATTCGAAGTGGAGATGGTAGCCGTCGGGGTCGGTAATGGCGGTATCCCACATGTGATTGCCGACGAAGGGTTCCTGGGGAGTGAGGCCGCGGGATTGGAATTCATGATAAAGGACAATCGCATCCTGGCATGTGAACCACAGGGAAACGCCTTCGCCGCGCTTTTCTTTCGGGACACGATTGGGATTGTATTCCTGGAGCATCAAAGCGGCGCCGCCTAATTCAAGCCAACACCAGCGGATTTTGTCGGGGGCATCGGGAGTCCATTTATTTTTGAGAGTGAAGCCGAGACCTTCCGTGTAGAAGCGGAGGGAGCGGGGCATATCCGTGACCATGAAGAAGGGGACGACTTGTTGGACGTTCGGTGTCGGAGTGGGAGCTGGAGTAGACATGGCGGGGATATGGTACGGCGGAAATGGGGAATGGAGAATAGAAATTGGGGCGAGGGGCGCGCGGCGGGTAGGCGTTTAGGCGGTGGGATAAGACCGTGGGGATAGGTCGTTGGCGGACCGCCTCGGAAGGCGGTCCCTACGGGAGGAAGCCAGAAACGACAGTCGGCGAAGGCATGAGGCTGGTCGGCGAGCCGATTAGGACCGTAAAAGCGGCAGCTGGCTGCCGCACTCCAAAAAAAGACGGTGTGGTAGAATAGGAAGTTTAAGAATAGAGAGAAAGAGCGGGTAGAAGGATAGGTATGGCGGAATATCCATTGGTGGACAATACGATTTTTGAGGCGGATGAGGAGTATGTGCCGCAGCCGGAACCGGAGCCCCAGGCGCCGGCGTGGATGGATGGGAGTGTGCGAATCGGGATCCACACGTCGATCGCGGGGAGTTACCTGAACGCGCTGGAATCGGCGAAGAAATTAGGGGCAAACGCGCTACAGATTTTCTCGGCGAGCCCGCGGATGTGGCAGGGGGCTACGGTGCGAATCCCGGCGTCGGACGCGAAGGCGTTTCGCACCCGGCGGGAGGAATTGCAACTGGGGCCCTTGGTGATTCATGCGAATTACTTGGTGAACCTGGCGGCAACGCAGCCGATGCTGCGGACACGGTCGATCCAGGCATTCCATGAGGAGTTGGTGCGCGGCGTGGCGCTGGGCGCGGATTACATTGTGGTGCATCCGGGGGCGCGCGGCGAGGTGAGCGTGGAAAGCGCGATGGCGTCGATTGTGGATAGCGTGAAGCAGGCGGCGAAGCGCGTGCCGTTGGGAAAGATGCGGATCTTGGTTGAGAATACCGCGGGAATGGGCACGTCGGTAGGGTCGCGACTGGAAGAAGTGGCGACGATTGTGAATGGATTGAATCGCGGCGGCGGAAGCCATCGGACGGATGATCGGCCGCTGCGAGTGGGCGTTTGTTTGGACACGGCGCATCTGCTGGCGGCGGGTTACGACATTCGCAGCGAAGCGGGGCTGGAACAGACGATTGACGCGATTGACCGGACGATTGGATTGGAAAATGTTCCGGTGCTGCATGTGAATGATTCGAAGATTCCGTTGGGCGGGCGTGTGGATCGTCACGCGAATATTGGCGAGGGGAAGCTTGGGAGCGAGGCGATTGGAAGAATTTTGAAGCATGCGCGCTTGGGAACGATACCGCCGGAAGGATTGCCGGGTCGGGCGTTTATTCTGGAGACGCCGATTGACGATGTGGGAGACGACCGGCGAAACGTGGCGAAATTATGGGAATTGGCGGGAGTGGAAGGACCGGCGGCGGAGAAGGGATTTTCGATGTTGACGCCGGCGTTGAAGCGGGCGATGGCGAAGGCAGGAAAGAAGCATAGCGCGCGGCATTTGCCAGCGGGGAAGAAGAAGGCGGCGAAGAAACGAAAATAGAAAATGGAAATTGGATAAGGCGACGAGACGGTGAAGACACTTACATCCTGATGGCGGGAGCAGGGCTCCCACTGAGAAGTGGTCGACGAACGCTAAGCTGTGAAAAGCGGGAGTTGGACTCCCGCACTCCAAAGGGGACGGGGAAACGTGGGGGACTACAAGCCGCAGGAGATTGAGGCGAAGTGGCAGAAGCGGTGGAATGAGAACCGCGTATTTGAATCGGAAGTCGATCCTCAAAAGCCAAAATATTATGTGCTGGAGATGCTGCCGTACCCTTCGGGGACGCTGCATATGGGGCACATGCGCAACTACACGATCGGGGATGTGGTTGCGCGAGTAAAGAGAATGAAGGGATTTAACGTGATCCATCCGATGGGATGGGACGCGTTTGGATTGCCTGCCGAGAATGCCGCGATCAAGAATCACACGCATCCGCGGATCTGGACGAACAATAACATTGCGGAATTTCAGAGAGTGTTGCGACGTTTTGGGTTCTCGTATGACTGGAGACGGGAGATTTCCACGTGCGAGCCGGAATACTACAAATGGAACCAGTGGTTCTTTTTGCGGATGCTGGAGCGCGGAATTGCGTACAAGAAAAAGAGCCGGGTGAATTGGTGTCCGAAATGCGCCACGGTGCTGGCAAACGAGCAGGTGGTGAACGGCGGGTATTGCTGGCGGCATGAAGATACCTTGGTGGAAGCGCGCGAGATTGAGCAGTGGTTCCTGAAGACCACGGCGTATGCCGACCAGTTGCTGGATGATTTGCAATTGTTGGAGGGCGGATGGCCGGAACGGGTCATCACTATGCAGCGGAATTGGATTGGCAAGAGTACGGGGGCGAAGGTCTGGTTTGCGGTGGAGGGCGAAAAGCCGATATCGGATATCAGAAATCAGATCAGGATTGAAATATTTACTACGCGGATCGATACGATTTTTGGGGCTTCGGCATTGATTTTGGCGCCGAATCATCCGTTGGTGGAGGGATTGATTCGGGGGGCGGAGGAAAGCGAAGAGAAGGGGCGGCATCATTCTCATTATCAGGATGCACATACGACGGGGGCTTGGGATGGGACGGCGGAGGACCTGAACGCTGGCGATGCGGAGCGGGCTACAGAGAAGGTTGCCGGTCTGAAGACCGGGCACTACACAAGCAAGACCGCGGAGCGGTTGGCCAAGCTGGCGGGAATGAAGCAGACGTCGGTAAAGATGGAGGATATTGCTACCGCGGAGAAGGACGGTTTTTTTACCGGTCGGTATGCGGTGAATCCGTTCAGTGGGGAGAAGATTCCGATATGGGTCGGGAATTTTGTGCTGATGGAGTATGGGACCGGAGCGATTATGGCGGTTCCGGCGCATGACGAGAGGGATTTTGAGTTTTGCCGAAAGTATAGGTTGCCGGTGCCGGTGGTGGTGGCGAGGGAGGGATTGGCCACGGAGGCGCAGAGGGCGGATGGACATCAGATATCTGATATCGGATATCTGGAAAACCAGGAGGCCACCGAGCCCTATACCGAATATGGGATCAGTGTGAATTCGGGGAAGTATTCGGGGATGCGGACGGCGGATGCGATTGAGGCGATGGCTGCGGATGCAGAAGCTGGAGGATTTGGGAAGAAGGAGACGATTTACCGGTTGCGGGATTGGGGAATTTCGCGGCAACGGTATTGGGGCACGCCGATTCCTGTGATTTATTGCGAGGAGGATGGCATGGTCCCGGTGCCGGATGCGGATTTGCCGGTGGTGCTGCCGGCGAATCCTGTGTTGACGGGCGAGGGGCAATCGCCGCTGGCAACGGATCCGGAGTTTGTGAATGTGAAGTGCCCGAAATGTGGCAGGATGGCGCGGCGCGAGACGGATACGATGGATACGTTCGTGGACTCGTCGTGGTATTTCTACCGGTACTGCGATCCGCACAATGATAATGCGCCGTACGATTCGGCGAAGGTAGGCTACTGGTTTCCGATTGATCAGTACATCGGCGGGATCACGCATGCGATTCTGCACCTGCTGTATTCGCGTTTTTGGTGCAAGGTAATGCGGGACATCGGATTGATTCAGCACAGCGAGCCGGCCGCGCGTTTGTTCACGCAGGGGATGGTGCAAAAGGGCGGAGTGGCGATGTCGAAGTCGAAAGGCAATGTGGTGGGAGCGATTGAGATGGCCGAGAAGTACGGCGCGGATACGGGGAGACTATATACGCTGTTCGCGGCGCCGCCGGAGAAGGACCTGGAGTGGAGCGAGGAAGCGATTGAGGGGGCGTGGCGGTTTTTGAATCGGGTGTACCGGTTGGTGGAGAAGGCAGTGGCGAGTGGTGAGTGGCCCTTCGCGGCTCAGGGCAAGCAGGTGGCGAGCGAAGAACAGAGAGATTCCTCGCTGGCGCTCGGAATGACGGGTGGTTTTAGCGAGAGCGAGAAGGGGTTGTTGCGGAAGGCGCATCAGACTTTGCGGCGAGTTAGTGGAGATTTTGAGACGCGGTGGCATTTCAACTCGTCGATTGCGCAGATTATGGAATTGACGAACGCGGTGTATGCGGCGGATGCGAGTGTGCGCGCGGAAGTGAAGAAGGAAGTGCTGGAGATTCTGGTGTTGATGATGGCGCCGATCACGCCGCACTTGGCGGAAGAGTTGTGGGAGATGCTGGGGCATAGCGGGGGATTGTGGACGGTGAGCTGGCCGGCGTTTGACGCGGAATTGGCGAAGGACGAGGAAGTGGAAATTGTGGTGCAGGTGCTGGGGAAAGTGCGCGGGAGGGTGAAGGTGGCGGCGGGTGCGAGCGAAGACGAGGTGCTGAAGTTGGCGAAGGCGGATGCGGGAGTGGCGGCGCATCTGGCGGGAAAGTCGATTATGAAGGTCATTTTTGTTAAGGATAAGTTGCTGAATCTTGTGGTGAGGTGAAAACAAGAAAGAGGGCAAGAAAAAGATTAGCGCAGAGGGAACAGAGGTTCGCAGAGAGCACGGACAATACGAGAAAGGGCGCGAAAAAGGCAGGCGGCGTAAAGCCGCCCCTACAGATGAGGTTGAAGATTCTGAGCGAGGTGAGGGATGGGGGGAACAGCACAGGTGAAAGCGGAAGAACGGAAGATGAAGGCGGAACTGGGCGGGATCGTGGTGCTGGACTTTGGGGGGCAGTACACGCAGTTGATTGCGCGGCGGGTGCGCGAGCAACAAGTGTTCAGCGCGATTCTGCCGTGTACCGTGGCGCTGGATGAGATTCGGAAATTGGAGCCGGCGGGAATTATTTTGTCGGGCGGGCCGAGCTCGGTGTACGACAAGGACGCGCCAGTGTGCGATCCGGGCGTGCTAGCAATGGGGATTCCTATCTTGGGAATTTGCTACGGCATGCAGTGGGTGGCGAAGAACTTGGGCGGGAAAGTGGAGCCAGCGGACCGGCGGGAGTACGGGCCGGCGCAGTGGAGCATGGAGAAGTGCGAGAGCCACCTGTTTAAGAATTTCCCGAACAGTTTAAAGATCTGGAATAGCCATGGGGATAACGTCCATGCCCTGCCGCCGGGGTTTTATGCCACCGGGAAGACTTCGAACGCGATCGCGTCGGCGGAAGACCCGAAGCGGAAGATTTATACCGTGCAGTTCCACCCGGAAGTGAAGCACACCGAGCGCGGAACAGAGATTCTGCGCAATTTCCTGTTCGCCGTATGCCAGGCGGAGCCGAAGTGGAGCGGAGCGGCGTTCATCGAAGAGACAGTGGAAGCGCTGCGGGCCAAAGTGGGAACACATCACGCGATTTGCGGACTTGAGCGGGGGAGTGGATTCGACGGTGGCGGCCGTACTGGTACACAGGGCGATGGGGGATCGCCTGACGAACATTTTTGTGAACACAGGATTACTACGGAAGAACGAATTCGAACACACGCTCGAGATGTATCGGGAACGATTGGGCTTGCGGGTAGTTGGAGTAGACGCGACGGATTTGTTTCTGGAGAAGTTGCAGGGCGTGAGCGACCCGGAGAAGAAGCGGAAGATCATCGGGAATGAGTTTATAAATGTATTCGCGGCCGAGGCGGAAAAGCTGCAGGCACAAGCAGGCGGGGACATCCGGTGGCTGGTGCAGGGCACGCTATATCCGGATGTGATTGAATCCGTGTCGGTTAAAGGGCCGTCGGCAACGATTAAGTCGCATCACAACGTGGGGGGATTGCCAGAAAAGATGCCGTTTGGGTTGATTGAGCCGCTACGAGACCTGTTTAAAGATGAGGTGCGTAGTATTGGAAAGGACTTAGGATTACCCGAAGAGATATTAGTGAAACATCCGTTTCCGGGACCCGGTTTAGCGGTTCGGTTATTGGGGCAGATTACGCGCGAGGACCTTAGTACGCTGCGAGAGGCAGATGCCATTGTGGTGGAGGAAATCCGTCGCGCAGGGCTGTATAACAAAGTGTGGCAAGCCTTTGCGGTGCTGCTACCGGTGAGAAGCGTGGGAGTGATGGGCGACGGGAGAACGTATGGACTCACGGTGGCGGTGCGCGTGGTGCAGTCCGAGGATGCGATGACGGCGGACTGGGTGAGGCTGCCGGGAGACGTGCTGGAGAGGATGTCGACGAGGATCGTGAACGAGGTGACCGGAGTCACGCGAGTGGTGTACGACATCAGCAGCAAACCGCCGAGCACGATCGAGTGGGAGTGAATTCGAAGAGAGATTATCCACAGGGCGGCGAGGAAACTTACAAATCTTTACAAAACCAGAAATGCGAAAAGGCCGCAATCGGTTGGCAGAGCGGCCTTTTTGCATGACCTTGAGTTGTGTTCGGAGGAGGGCCTCCGAAGAAGCGACTACCTATTGGCCATTTTCTGGGCCATATAGAGAAGCAGCTTGCGATCTTCGTCGTCGGCTTTGCTCAGCAAGCGGCGAAGCTTGTTGAGGTAGCGCGCCTCTTTGCCCGAAGTGCCCCAGGCGATATCGTCGGAGGACTTACGCTTGGGGAGATTGGGCAGCTGAGGGGGCTCCTCGCCGTCGTAGAAGAGTTGATAAAGTGGGCATTCGAGAGCGCGCGCCAGCTTTTCGAGCGTTTCAATGGCCGGAACGGTGTGACCATTTTCAACGCGGGAAATATAACAACGAAGTAGGCCGGTACGTTTCTCGATGTCGCCCTGGGAGAGTTTCTTTTCTTCGCGCAGAGCGCGAAGCCTGTCACCGATAATCATGGATTGAGTATTCTACAGTTAGTTAACAATTGCAAGGGCAAATCTGGAGGGGAGTTGGCGGAAAGAAACGGATGTAGCAGGGTGGTGGAGGGAGTGGACAGGGGCATTAAAATAGCGTAACCAAAGAGAGATGGCCAACGTCCCAAATTCAGAGGAGAGTGATGTGCCGGTGGCGACTGAGGCCGAGAAGGCCCAGCAGGGAACGGCGCGGCGGGGGGATGACCGCGAACTGGTGCGGCAGGCCCAGCAAGGGGACAAGGATGCGTTCGAATTGCTGGTGGCGAAGCATCAAGGACGAGTTTTCGCGGTAGCCGGAGGAATTCTGAGGAACCGCGAGGATGTAGAGGATATCGCGCAGCAAGTATTTTTGAAGGCGTACTTTTCGTTAAAGCGATTCGACCAGAGGTCGGCATTCAGCACGTGGTTGTATAAGATAACGGTGAATGAATGCTGGGACCTGTTGCGGAAGAAGAAAGTTCGGCCGCTGGTATTCGAATCGGAGTTGAGTGAGGAGCAGGCGCACGCGTACCAATCCACAGAGCACAAGCCCAAATACGCGCCGGACATCAGCGAGCAGCTCGAGACGCAGCAGCAGTTGGACCAGTGGCTGGAATGCCTGGACGAGCGCGACCGGTCCATGCTGGTGCTGAAGGAAGTGCAGGGATTCACCGTGGAAGAGATCGCGGAGGTGATGGGATTGAACGGGAACACGGTGAAAGTGAGATTATTCCGTGCGCGGCAAAAAATAACGGAGAGGATGCGAAGAAAGAAACGAGCGGCGGGGGTTTGAGTTTGCGGAGGAATGCGGAGAAGTCGACTCGGGGAGAAACGAGGTAAAGGTAGAATGAGGGAACTTCCCAAGGGTGCAAGGATGAATTGCGAACTGTTTTTGAATGAGCTGGAAGAATTGCCGATGGAGGGACTGCGTGGC
The DNA here is from genome assembly GCA_963759275.1 of Candidatus Acidiferrales bacterium. Taxonomy (GTDB): domain Bacteria; phylum Acidobacteriota; class Terriglobia; order Acidiferrales; family UBA7541; genus Acidiferrum. The sequence goes on from CAVWYZ010000018.1 coordinate 190,242, forward strand.
GCGACGGCAGCGGTGTTGCTGAGAGAGTTGCCGGGCGAGGCGCAGGAGCATGCGGCACGATGCAAGGAGTGTGAAGCCGCGCTGGATGATTTTGTGGAGACGCGCCGGGCGTTGGAAGGGATGCCGGAGAGTTTGCCGACGGCGGGACCGTGGTTCACACAACGAGTAATGCACGCGATAGTGGCGCGGGAAGTCGAGATGGAAGAACGGCAGAATGGATTCTGGAACGGAGTCCGGCGGCTGGCGCCGCGATTGGTGGCGTTCGCAACGTTGCTATTGATGTTGGGAGGGACGTGGGCGTTCCAGGTGCAACGGGCTTCGAAGGCACGCGGGGTAGCACTGAAACCAGCGGAAGGGATCTTTGAATCGTTGCCAAGCACGCCAGCGAATGATGACGTAGTCGCCGTTGTGCAGGAGGAGCAGGCACGATGAATCCGGATTCATTGCGTAAAGCACGGATATGGCTGGCGGTCGTGTTCTTGGTAGGCGCGGCGATTGGCGCGGTGTTTGGGTACAGTTTCGGGCACCGGAGTTACGCGGCGACGCTGACGACGCCGAAGCCGATGACGGAACCGGAACGGCGAGCGAAACGCGTGGCGGATATGTCGCGGGAACTGGGATTGACGGCGGAACAGACCGCAAAGATGGATGACGTGATTCGCGGGGCGCATCAGGAAATGAAGGGCATACGCGACAAGGCGGAGCAGGACGTGGATGCGGCGCGGGAGAAAGCGCGGAATGAGATGCGGGAGTTCTTGACGCCGGAGCAGAAGCCGAAGTTTGAGTCGATGGTGCAGCGAATGGATGCGGAGAGGAAGAAGGAGCAAACAGGGAAGGAAGAAGTAAAGAAATAGAGCAGCTAAGAAGCAAGGAAGCAAGGAAGTAAAGAGCTGCGCCAGTCCTCGGTGCGGTGACGAAGCGGGGCGCTTCGATTTTCTGACCAAAAAGGGAACAGTATTCGCCTGTAGCGGGTGGATTGCGCGCGGGTGTGTCTGCGGAACCCCTCAGGGACTAAAGCCCTCGAAATTTAGCTGAGTGAACGGCACGGCTAAAGCCGTGCCCTCCCGGGCCGCATACGTGGGGGCGGACCTGATCGCGGTCCACGGGAAGGTATCTGGACAGAGGAGTGGGGGGCGGCGTAACCATCCGAAGCTCAGGGCAAGTCAGGCTCAAGGCAAGAAGCCTAACTGCGCTGGCAGGCCATTTTGGCGGAGTTTTGATAGGGTGTAACGTTTGGGGGCGTTGGCGATCGAACTTTGGGGAATTTGGGGTTGTGGTTTCATTCGGGGCTGAGGGCCAGATGAAGAGGGGCGTAGCCGGCTAGAACCCGGCGCTACCAATCACGTTAGGAGATTATCGGATGCAGGTACATGTGCGCAGAGAACGGCCAGAGAGTTGGCGAGAGTGGCGAGGACGGGTGCGGCAGGGATGGGTGGTGCCGTTTGCGATGGTGGAGTATGCGATGGAGTGGGTGGTGTACGCGCTGAGCAATTGGCGGTTTCTGGAGGTACTGGAATATTTAGGGAGTTTCGGCGTCCTGGTGGCGGTGATTTTTTATTTTTCGGAAGCGGGAGATCGGTTGAAGCAAAAACATTATCAGGCGTGGCAGGTGATTGACATGGCGGAAGGCAAAGGCGGGAATGGCGGGCGGATCGAAGCGCTGGAGGAGTTGAACGCGGATGGCGTGTCGCTGGTGGGAGTGAATTTGTCTTCGGCATTTCTGATGGGGGTGCGATTGCCGAAGGGAAAATTGTCGCGGGCGAATTTTGATGCGGCGGATGCGCGGAAGGCGGAGTTGGCGGGGGCGAATGTGGAAGATGCGAGTTTGCGTGGAGCGAACTTTCGAGGAGCGCGGCTGGAAGGCGTGTCGTTTGCACGAAGCGTGTTGAACGATGCGGATTTTACGGGAGCGGATTTGAAGAACGCGGACTTGAGCGGCACGAGCCTGGAGAATGCGGATTTACGGAATGCAGATTTGGAGGGAGTGAAGTGGGGGTCGTTGCAAGGATGTGAAGGGAGCGAACGTGATGGGCGTGAAGAATGCGCCGAGCGGGATGGTGGAGTGGATGGTGGGGCACGGGGCGGTGAGGAATGCGGAGTAGGCGGGGCAAAGACGAAGAAGAGGAAGTTTAAGAGTGCAAAAGTGTAAGAGTTTAAGAGTAGAAGAGCGTAAAAGTAGGACTGGCGCGGGAAGACGCGAGGGTTGAGGTCCTTCAGCGATGCTGGTCGCATCGCTTCAGGATGACACCTGCGCGCAAGGGTACGAGTTACTTGAGGTGGCGCATTAGTGCGGAGGCGGAGCGGGCGGCTTTTTTGATTTCGGTTAGGGGGCGGTTGACGGCGGCAGCACCGTTGAGTGTGTCGGAGAGCAGGTCGGCGTTGGCGGAGATGACGCAGAGAAGATTGTTGAGCGCGTGAGTGATGACCTGATTTTTGGAGAAGGTCACGGTGACGCCGTTGGAATCGATGGGCTGAAGGTCGGGAGGCGGCGTTTTTTCGAGGAGAAATTGGGAGTCGACGTCGGCGAGCGCGGAATCAATGGCGCTGTGAACGGAGGCCGCGGAGAACTCGGTGTAGGGAATGGAGCGCGAGGCACCGCAGGAAGTAGATTTAGCGTCGAGGCCCGGGATGGCGGAAGAGTAGAGAGCGATGATGGGAAACGAGGGATATTGGGCGCGAACTTTTTCAATGTAGTGAAGGCCGCGGAAATTCCAGGCGTGGATGTCGATAACGAGGCCCTGCCATTGGCCGGTAGCGAGCGCTTGAAAGAGGTCGGCGAGCGAGTCGAGGCGGTGGAGTTGGAGAGGGATGTCGTCGGAGAGCGAATGAGAGAGTTTTTGCCAGGAGTGGTTTTCGCCCAGGAAAAGAATGTGGATGCGGGAGTCTTGCATGGGTCTTGCGGGTTAGAAATGGCGTCTCGTTGGGCGGAGAGCGCTTCTAAATGCTCCTTGAAGAAAAAGTCGCGCGAGGCTCTCTGGAAAGAGAAGAGAGATTCCTCGCCGAAAATGCGATGGAAAACATTACCTCACGCCGCGGACTCTATTCGGAAGTACGAGTTCGCGGGGATACTGCGAAAGACACTCCTCAGGGGCTGAAGCCCAATTCATGCTTGGGCCAAATGTCGGAGCTGAAGCTCCGACCCCCTAAAGGAGAAAGACAAGACGCCGAGAAAGCAAAACCACTGCAAAAACTTAAAAGTACCCCGAGAGCCTAGCGCACACTGCGCGCTGCGGCTAACGGCACCGGTCCCTTCCTACGTCAGGGCAAACGAAAGACCGGACACTACACAGGCGGCGTGACCTTTCGCTACGATCAGCAAGAAGCCTGACGGCGCAGGCAGGCCGCCACCACACAAGCAGGCGGCGTAAAGCCGCCCCTACAGAACAGTTGAGAGCCGGCGGCACACGAACGAACGGCTGGGAACGCTGGACGGGAGGCGTTCGTGGAACCGCTCGGCTAATTTTCACTGGGCCTGGAACGGCCGGAATCACCGGAATTGAAAAGGCGATCGATTTCCGGGAGCAAGCGTTCGGGCAAATGACTTTTGTGGACGAAACTGTCGGCGCCGTGGCGACGGCATTCGTCGGCGATCGAAAGGCCATTGAGTTCGGAAAAGATGATCATGCGCAGGTGGGGACTGGAGAGGCGGATTTGCTCGGCAGCCTCCAGTCCGTTCACCCGCGGCATGCTGAGATCGAGGAGCACCAGATCCGGCTTGTGGACGGATGCAAGTTGTACAGCATTCAAGCCGTCACTGGCGGTACCTACGATCTCAAATCCGCCGGCGAATTCAAGGTAGTCACAGACCGACCGAAGCGCTGTGGGTGAATCGTCGGCTATTAAGACACGGATTGATTTCATCTTCTCCGAACCCGGCCCTATGAATGTTCATTCATAGTGAGGGATGGGGAGGGATTAGGGAATGGAGGGGAGTGCGTAGGGAATTTGCACTAGGGAGGGGGAAAGAGGAAGGAGAAGCAGTGTAAGAGTGAAAGAGTGCAGAGGTTGGTGCCAAGACACTGGGACGGCAAAAGCGGCGGCTGGGCCGCCGCAGTCCAAACTAGGGTTTGATGATTTGGTTGCGGATGGCGTAATGGACTAATTCGGCTAGGGAGTGGAGGTTGAGCTTGAGCATGATATTGGCGCGATGGGCTTCGGCGGTGTTTACGGCGATACCGAGGAGGGAGGCAACTTCCTTGTTGGATTTGCCCTCGGCGAGAAGTTGCAGGATTTCGCGTTCGCGGGGAGTGAGGCGCATGCGGGAGGGCTTGGTGGCGTCGGTGGAGTCGGGATCGTCGGGGCGAGCGGCTGAGACGCGTGTAGAGAAGTAGGGTTTGTGATGACTGGCGGCATCGACGGCGGCGAGGAGAACGCGGTCGGCGTCGTCTTTGAGGATGTAACCGCGAGCACCGGCCTGGACGACTTGCTGAACGAGGTCGTCGGATTCGTGCATGGTGAGGATGAGGATTTCGGTGGAGGGAGAGGCGACGCGAATCTGGCGAGTGGCCTCGACTCCGTTGAGGAGAGGCATGCCTATATCGAGGACGGCTACATCGGGTTTGAGTTTGGTGGCTTTTTCGACGGCATCGCGACCGTCGGCGGCTTCGGCGCAAACATCCCAGCCGGAACGCGATTCCAAGAGGGTGCGGAGACCGGCACGTACGACGGAATGATCATCCGCGATCAGGATGCGAAGTGAGGGCATCGTGAAGCTCCGTCGGGGAAAGCGCTAGGGAGATAGTAGCGCGAATGGTGGTGCCGGTGGGACCAGAAAGAATTGCGAGATGACCGCCGAGTTGGGCCATGCGTTCGCGCATGCCCGGGATGCCGACGCCGAGAGTGGCGACGCGAGGTTCGTGATTGGTTGACCCTGGGGCTAAAGCGCTAGGACTTTTGCCGCTTAACGGCACGGCTGAAGCCGTGCCCTCCCGAGTGACGGGGGAATTGTCTTGGAGGTGCATGCCGTGGCCGTGGTCGATGACTTCGAGAGTGAGGAGAGAGCTTTGTTGGGTGAGACGGATTTCGGCGGAGGCGCTGCCGGAATGGCGTTGAATATTGGTGAGACTCTCCTGAACGATGCGAAAGAGAGCGATTTCGAGAGACTGCGGCAGGCGCTCGAATTGGGTATGGGCAACGAATTGGGTTTGAATCCCGCTGCGTTCGCTGAAGCCGTGGGCGTACTCCTTGAGGGTGGAAACGAGGCCGAGATCGTCGAGAAGCGGAGGATGAAGCAAGTAAGAGAGCGTGCGAATCTCGCGGGACATCTGTTGGGTGAGATCACGTGCGCGATCGAGGGAGCGGGAGGCGGCGTCATCGTTTGAGGAGAGCGATTGGCGAACTTGAGCGAGGCTGAGATTGATGGCAAGCACGGTTTGCGCGAGGCCGTCGTGGAGTTCGCGGCCGAGGCGGCGGCGCTCTTCATCCTGAAGATTGAGGAGGCGCGTCGAGAGGCTATGGATGGCCTGCTCGGCGTTTTTCATGGCGGTGACGTCGGCGTAAGAGCTGATCAGGCGGACGAGATCCCCATTGGCATTGAATTGCGGGACGATGTTGCCGTAGGTCCAGAGAATTTTGGTGGAGCCGGGATAACGATAGCCCGTGAGGGCATCGTAGATGGGAGCGCGGGTACGGATAACGCGGATGACGGGACGGTCCTCGTTAGGAATGTCGTTGCCAAATTCATCGACGACGGAGATGCCGAGCTCGGGGAGACGTCTGCCAATGGCAGAAGCATCGGGAAGATGAAACATCTGATGGGCGGCACGATTGGCGAATTCGATGCGGGCGTCGGGGGAATGCAGGACGACCGCGAAATGAAAATCGGAGACGAGGGAGCGGAAACGCTCTTCGCTGGAACGGAGGATATCTTCGGCGATTTTGCGTTCGGTGATATCACGAACGATCACCAGGGAGCAGAGTTGTCCCTGGATGTCGATGATTGAGGCACTCATCTGGCCGATGCGGATCGCGCCAGACCTGGTACGGAAACGGAATTCGAAATCGCGGACGTGGCCGGATTCGCGAAGTGCGGCGAGAACCTGATCGCGGCTTTCGAAATCGACCCAGAGATTCATCTGGCGGGGCGTCTTGCCGAGAGCTTCCTCGCGGGAATAGCCGGTGAGCCGGGCATAGCCCTCGTTGACGTCGAGATACGGGCCGTTGGGAAACGGATTGATGCTGAAGGCGTCAGGAGAATTGCGAAACGCGGTGGAGAGAATTTCTTCGGAAGAGCGGAGGGCGCGTTCCGTAGCGAGGAGATTGTCGGCGATGCGGCGCTGGCGACGGTTGGTGAGGATCAGGCGGACGGAGGAGCACAAGACGGAAGCGGTGATAGCGAGCCAGGCGAAGACGGGTTGTTCGCGGGCGATGGCGCGGCTCATGAAGATGACGAAGAGCGGCATAGCCACCGGAAGAATCTGCGCCCCGAGCATTTTTCCAACGGAGGAAGTAGCGGGCTTGAGGAGGGATGAGTCGGTTTGCCGCCATGAGGCGGCGAAATAGATGACGATGAGCGACGGAAGCATCCAGAGGAGGTCGCCATAGGTGGCGATGGCGGGGGCGGCAACGAGATTGAGGAGGTCGTGGGCGTCGGAAATGCAGGCAGCGAGAAATACGAGGGCGAGCGTGAATGAAAACGAGCGAATCCAGGAGGGCAGGGTGGCGCGCGAGCGAAGGAAAAACGCGGCAGCCAGAATAGAATCGCGAACGATGTAAAGGATGAGAATTTGGCGGAGAACGGTGTTCTGATCGGTCTGCCAGCGCAACGGGGAAAAGAAAAAATAGACGTAGATCGTGACGGCGAGGATGGCGACCTGCAGGAAATCGAGAAGGCGAAGAGTGTCGATGGCGGAGGAATCGTCTTCGGAACGGGGAAGAAACATCATGAAGACGGGAGCGGGCCATACGAAGAAGAGGACGTCGGAAGGCCAAGGCGAGTGCGAGGCGTTGGGGACGAAGGATTGGTAGTAGGTGGTGATGGCCTGCGCGGCGGTGTCGAGCGAGAGGGCGATGGCGAGGAGGAGCCAGAGCTGGCGGGCGTAGCCGGACGAGCGGCGAGCCGCGGAGAACGAGCAGATGGTGGCGAGCAGGACGATGGCGAGGTCGAGAGAGTTGGAGAGCAGCAAACCGGTGACGGCGGAGCGGACGAGATTGAGGTCGAGGACGAGGAGCAGCGCGAAAAGCAGAGCGGCTGCGAGAGCGAAACGAGGAAAACGACCGGAGGGGAGCAAGAGCGCCTCGCTGCAAGATTGATGATGGAGAAGTGTACAACAGGAAGTGGCGAGTGGTGAGTGGCGTGAGCAGGAAGATTGGCCACAGAGACACGGAGGGCACGCAGGAGCGGATTCGATAGACGAGAGCGCAAGAGCCGGCGCTACATGATGCCGAGAGGGTCGGGGTCGGCAGATTTGGAATGAGGCTATCTGTGATATGGTGAGCGGCGTTGGCGGTGGCGTGGAGGAGAGCGCGATGAGACGAGGATGGTTGGTGTTTGCAGGGATTTTGGTGGTGGCGAGTTTGACGGCGGGTGTGTGGGTGCGGGGGCAAGGGAATGGCGGGAATTATCATGCGGCGGGGATCGCGCAGGGAGGTGCGATCGCGTACCCCATAAATACGAACACGACGGGATTTGTGACGTTGGATGTAAGTTTGGATGCGAGTGCCGCGGTGCAGAATGTGACGGTGGTGCGGGACGTGCCACCGTTGACGAGCGCGGCGCAGGACGCGGTGAAGAGTTGGCAATACACACCGGCAATGGTGGATGGGCAAGGCGTGGCAGGTCTGGTGCGGGTAAATGTGGCGTTCAATCCGTACAACCCGAGTGGCGTGGGACTGCCGGGTGAATCGTTGCAACCAGCGGCAGGCGGTGGGGGTGGAGCTTTTCAGCCTGCGGGATTGACGAAGGCGAATTATGCGATGTATCCACCGAACACGGTGAGCGCGGGGACCGTGGTGCTGCAGGTCCACGTGGGACACGACGGCAAAGTACATGGCGCGATCGTGGTGCGCGGGAAGGGGGCATTAAGCGGGGCGGCGACCGCGGCGGCGAAGACGTGGGTGTTTACACCGGCAATGTACCAGGGGAAAGCGGTGGCGTCGGATGTTGTGGTGGCGTTCGTGTTTGCGGCGCCGCAGGCAGGGACGAGGTGAGGCGTGAATCGTGACTCGTAGAGAGGGAGAAGGGGTGGATGAGATTCAGGAAATAAATGAGGTAAAGGAAGTAAAGGACGAACGCGAGGAAGTATAAGGGTCTAAGAGGGCAAGAGTTTAAGAGACGCTAGCGAGGCGAGACGCGGAGACTGCGGAGAGATGCACGGAATGACGGGGTTTTGTTTTGTCGAGTGGCTAGGGGCATTCGGAATAAAAAGGGCGGGAGAGGTGATCTCCCGCCCGGTGATTGCTGAAGCTAGGCGGCGCCAAAGGCAGCCGCAACGACAGCTAGTGGTTTACAGAGGTTGAACGTTGGAAGCCTGCAGGCCCTTGGGGCCGCGGACAACCTCGAATTCAACGGCCTGTCCCTCGTTGAGGGAGCGATAGCCGTCCGCCTGAATAGCGGAGAAATGGACGAAAACGTCCTCGCCGCTCTGGCGCTGGATGAATCCAAAGCCCTTGCTGGCGTTAAACCACTTCACTGTTCCTTGTTCTTTCACAGATGTGTTCCTTTAAATTATAAAAGCTATCTGATGCACTCTTTTACCGGAGAACTTTTAAGGGAACCCGGGCGTCTTTCGCTGATTCACCAGACACCGCGGAAAGCGGGCGGGAAACAAAAAAAGGCCGCAAGTTGAACCTGCGGCGCTTTAAAACAAAAGGCGAAACAAGAGCAACAAACGCAAGAACAGAGTAGCAGGATTGGAGAAAGAGTGCAAGGGGAATGTGAGTGAGGGAGAGGCAGGTAATGTGGGCGGGTGGGGAAACCCAAGCGAGGAAAGTGCAAGAGTGTCGTGGGTGCAAAAGTTAAAGACTTGGGCGGGGGGATGGGATATTGTCGGGGGCCTTGCGAGACTTTTGGGGGAGGTGGGCCGTCTGTAGGGGTAATTGGTTGAGAGAGAAGCGAAGAGAAGAAGGGTAAGAGTTTAAAAGTGGAATAGTGCGGATTTGGATTTCTTAGCGGTTGTGGGTCTAAACCCGCACCCTTTGAAGGCGAAGGGTGCGGCACCCAGCAGAGAAAAGCGCTGGCATAAAAGCCAGCGTTACATGGACGGCGGCTTGCGGGTCTAAAAGACCCGGGACTACATAGGATTAGCGGAGGGATCGTGCTGACGATTACGAATTTAACCAAGACTTATGCGGGGGGAGTGCGGGCTTTGCGCGGGGTGTCGTTGGAGATCCCCACGGGGATGTTTGGGTTGGTGGGGCCGAACGGGGCGGGGAAATCGACGTTGATGAAGATTTTGGCGACGCTGCTGGAGCCGGATGAGGGGTCGGCGAAGCTGGACGGCTTGAACCTGGTGGAGCAGAAAGATGAGACGCGGAAGATCTTAGGGTACTTGCCGCAGGAGTTTGGCGTGTATCCGAAGATGCCGGCGATCGATCTGCTGGAGCATCTCGCGGTAATGAAGGGAATTACAAACGCGAAAGAGCGGAAGGAAATTGTGGAGTCGCTGCTGCAGCAGACGAATTTGTGGGACAGCCGGAAGAAGGCGTTGGGCGGATATTCCGGCGGGATGAAGCAGCGGTTTGGAATTGCGCAGGCGCTACTGGCGAATCCGAAGTTGATCATTGTGGATGAGCCGACGGCGGGATTGGACCCGGCGGAGCGGAACCGGTTTTTGAATTTGCTCAGTGGGATCGGGCGGAATGTGGTGGTGATTCTGTCGACGCACATTGTGGAAGACGTGCGGGAACTGTGTTCGCGGATGGCGATTATCAGCGAGGGACAATTACTGCTGGAAGGGAAACCGAGCGAGGCTCTGGAAAAAGTGCGCGGGCGGGTGTGGAAGAAGATTGTGCCGACAGATGGAGAGCGGGAAGCGTTGGAGAAGTCGATGAAGGTGATATCGACGCACCTGGTGGGCGGATTGCATGAGGTGCGGGTGTACTCGGAGAGTTCGCCGGGAGATGGGTTTGAGAGCGCGGAGGCGGATCTGGAGGATGTGTACTTTTTGAATTTGGGTGGTGGGGAGAAGAACTGAGAAGAGTTGGATTGGCTATGGAGACACGGAGGACAGGGAGTTCGGAAAGGGCGGAAGAGAAGAAGTGTAAGAGTGAAAGAGTGAAAGAGTTGTAAGAGTTTAAGAGTGTGGAGAATCTGAGAGTGGGCGGCAAGACGCAAAGAGCGAAGAGAGATTCCTCACTGCGTTCGGAATGACGGTGAAATGTTTTTTGCGGAACGGGTGACCTCAGGGGAAGAGAAGAGCCGGTCGGGAGACCGGCGTTCCCGGGTAACCCAAGAGCGAAGGCAGGCGGCGTAACCCCTCGAGGCTCGGGGCTAGGAGCCTGACTTCGCAGGCGGGCCGCCCTACAGAGGAATTGGTGGAGGTGAGATGTTCTGGACATTTTTTTGGTTTGAGATGAAGTTGCGGATGCGGAGTATGTCGACGTACATCTTTTTCCTGATTCCGTTCGCGATGATGTTTTTTTCGGTGTCGGTGGCGGACTTTGGGCCGATTGGGACGGGGAAGGTGCTGCTGAACGGTCCCTACGCGCTGCTGAATTGCTACGGGCAGTTCACGGCGTTTGGGGCAATCCTGATTGCGGCGATTTTTGGTCCGGCGATATTGCGGGATTTTCAGCAAGACACGTACGCACTGATATTCACGAAGCCAGTGAAGAAGTTTGATTATCTGGGCGGGAAGTGGTTGGCGTCGTTCGTGGTGACGCTGTTCGTGTTCAGCGGATTGGTGCTGGGTGGGATCGTGGGAACGGCGATGCCGTGGGCGGACAAAACGCGGCTGGCACCGGTGCACTTGATGGCGTACTTGCGTCCGTTTTTCGACATTACGGTCATTGAGATTTTCTTTTTAGGGGCGTTGTTTTACTGCGTGGCGGCGTTGTCGCGGCGAATCGTTGTGGTGTACCTGCAAGGAGTGGCGCTGCTGGCAATTTACCTGATCCTGGCGATTTCGGTAATTACGACGAATAAATTGGAACGGTTCTGGCCGTCGGTGGTGGATCCATTGGGCTTGGTGTTCATGACCAGCCTGATGCGCTATTGGACAGTGGCGGAGAGAAATACGCGACTGCTGGATTGGTCTGAGGCATTTCTGTGGAACCGGCTGCTGTGGATGGGAATCGGCGTGGTCGCCTTGGGCCTGACATATGCGTTGTTTCCGATGTCTGCGGAAGCGTTGGCGGGAAAGCGCGCGAATAAAAAGGCGAAGGAAGCAGCGGAAGCGGAAGAGCAGGAGAAGAAGACGCGGGTGCGCGGAGTGACGCAATTGCCTGCGGTGGCGCAAGAGTTTGGGGCGGGAACGACGTGGATGCAGTTCGTGTCGATGACGCGTATGCGGATGAGGAATATTTTGCGGGAGATTCCGTTCTGGGGAATCGCGCTGCTGATGGTGATCTTCTGCGCGATCAACGGATACTTCGCCGGGGAATCGAGTGGAGTGCGCGTCTGGCCAGTGACGTACTTGATGTTGAACGTGCTGCAAGGCGGCGGCTTTTTGTTTTTGTATATCGTGGTGGCGCTGTACGCCGGGGAGTTGATCTGGCGAGAGCGGGATGTGCGGTTCGATCAGATCCACGATGCGTTGCCGGAAAAGGATTGGGCGGACTGGTTGAGCAAGTTCGCGGCTCTGGCGCTGGTGCAACTGTTGTTGCTGACGATTGTGATGGTGGTCGGCGTGGTGATGCAGGCAGTGGGCGGGTTCTACCGCTTCGAGATTCTGCATTACGTGGCGGAACTGTATCTTATCTGGCTGCCGCAGTTACTGATGGTGGTGCTGCTGGCGTTGTTCGTACACACGGTGGTGAGCAATAAGTTTGTGGGGCACGCGATCATCATCGGATTCATCATTCTGATTCCGGTGCTGTACCGCTATGGGATCGAGAACCGATTGGAATTGTATGGGGAGATTACGCCGTACACGTATTCGGACATGAACGGATATGGACACTTTGTGAAGGCATTGTTGTGGGTGAATGTGTACTGGCTGGGGATCGGAGGGTTGCTGGGAGTGCTGGCGATTGGGCTGGCGCGAAGGGGGACGGAGACGAAATTCAGAGTGCGGATGAAACTGCTGCGGCAGCGCTTTCCGAGGCTGGTAGGAGCGGCGTTGGTGTGCGCGGGAGTGGCGGTGGCGGCGGGCGGCTGGTTTTATTACAACGCGCATGTGATGAACGTGTATCGCACCACGTTTGCGGAGAGGCACCGGGCGGCGGAGTACGAGAAGCGGTACAAGAAATACGAGAAGCTGCCGCAGCCGAAGATTACGGATGTAGAAGTGGCGGTGGATATTTATCCGGAGCGTCGATCGTTTCAGGCTACGGGACACTATACGATGGTGAACCGGACGGACCAGCCGATTGGCGAGATTCATGTGACGGAAGCGAAGGAATCGATTGATGAAGTGAAGTTTGACCGGGCGTTCAAGAACAAACTGAGCGATAAGGAACATTTTTACGAGATTTATACCCTGGACGAACCGCTGAAGCCGGGTGAAAGCATACGCATGGATTTCAAGGCGTCGGCGAATACCAAGGGATTCAAGGATGGAGGGGAGCGGCCGGAACTGGCGTACAACGGGACATTCTTTGACCGGGATTATTTTCCGACGCTGGGCTATTCGCGAGGGACGGAGATTGATGATCCGGTGCGCCGGCGCGAAGAGAAGCTGCCGGAGTATGAGGAGATGGCGCAGCGCGGGGATCCGTACTATTCGAACGTGAATTTGTTCACAGCGGATTCGGAGTGGGTGACGTTCAAGTGCGTGGTAAGCACGTCGGCGGACCAGATCGCGATTGCGCCGGGCTATTTGAGGAAGGAATGGACGGAAAACGGGCGGCGGTATTTCGCGTACGACATGGGGGAGCAGCGGATTAACAATTTCTATTCGTTTTTGTCGGGGCGGTTTGATGTGAAGCGCGATCAATGGAAGAGAGAGATTCCGCTCTCGACGGACGCTGCCGCAAACGGTGGCGCTTCGGGGGGAGTAGTAAACCTGGGGGTGTACTACACGCCGGGACACGAGTACAACCTGGACAAGATGATGGAATCGGCAAAGGCCGGACTGGCGTATTACGAAAAGAATTTCGGGCCGTACCAGTTCACGCAGTATCGCGTGCTGGAATTTCCGCGCTACCGAAGCTTTGCGCAATCGTTCCCGAATACCGTGCCATTTTCGGAGTCCATTGGCTTCATTGAGCGGATGAAGAAGAAGGATGATCTGGACCTGCTGTACTTCGTGAACGCGCACGAACTGGCGCACCAGTGGTGGGGGCATCAGTTGATCGGCAGCGCGGAGCAGGGATCGAACATGATGTCGGAGACACTGGCGGAATATTCGGCGTTGAAGGTGATGGAGAAGAAGTACGGGGAAGAAAGCATACGGAAGAATTTGCGGTACGAGCTGGACCGGTACCTGCGGGGCCGCGCGGGAGAAGTGCGGCACGAGCCGCCGCTAGCGTTGGTGCAAAACGAGCCGTACGTCTGGTATTACAAAGGCGCGCTGGTGATGTTTGCGATGAGCGATTACATCGGGGAAGACAAATTGAATGCGGCGCTGCGGGGGTATCTGGACAAGAACCGCTACGCGACGGGGCCGTACCCGGACACGCGAGGATTTGTACAGGCGATGCGGGACGCGACGCCGCCAGAAATGCAATATGTGGTGGACGACATGTTCGAGTCGATCGTGTTGTACGAGAACAAGGCGGCATCGGCGACGGCGGTTCCGGCGGGAGACGGCAAATATAAAGTGACGCTGAAGGTAGAGACCGCGAAGCGGAAGGCGGATGGATCGGGGAATGAGACGCCGATGACATTAAATGATTGGATCGATGTGGGGGTGTTCAGCGGGACGAAGGAACATTTGAAGAAGCTATACATGGAGAAGAAGCAGTTCAGCACGGATAAGTCGACGGTGGAAGTGGTGGTGGGGGAGAAACCGACGTGGGCGGGGGTGGATCCGTACAATAAGTTGATTGATCGGAATCCGGAAGATAATTTGGTGGCGGTGGAGTGACGGGGGAGTATTTGAAATCGAGAATTTGGAATTGGAACGAGAAGAAGTGTAAGAGTGTAATGGTTTAGGAGTGCAAAAGTGGGGATCGGCGGACGGGCCCAGGTTCACGGAGAAGAGCGCTGGCATGAAAGCCAGCGCTACGAGGCGGGGGCGGTTAGGTTTGGTGCGGCGGGGACCAGGGGCGGAGGCGGGGGAGCCAGCGCGGGACGTTCTGGCGGAAGAGGTCGTAATCGGCGCGGAATAGTTTGTGGAGGGTGGGCTCTTCGTAGAACAGGACGAAGAGATGAGCGGCTAAGGCCACGGCGGCAGCGGCGAGGATGAGAGCGGAGTTGGCGCGGCCGAAGACGATCCACAGGCCGATCCAGCCCACGAAGAAACCGACGTACATGGGATTGCGGACGTAGCGGTAAAACCCAACAACAACTAATTTTTGCGGAGGCGCCATGGGCGCGGGTGTGCCGTGGCCTGTGCGGCCGAAGTCGTAGACGCAACGTAGCGCTACGGCGAAGCCGAGGACGGACGGAATCGCGGCGAGCCAGCGCCACGAGGGCTCCGTGGGCATTTGGAATCCGAGAACGGGAGGAAGCAGCCAGAACCAGAGTGCGAAGAACGCAGTGCCGACAAGGAGCGCGGCGACGGTGGTGATTGCGGATGCGAAGTGCGAGGGATGATGCGGAGAAGCGGTGGGGGCGGTGGGCATGGGAGCCTCCGATGTGGGGAGTATGGGGTGGCGGAGGGTGGAAGTAAAGAGGGGAGAGATTGGCCACGGAGACACAGAGTGCACGGAGATAAAGAGAGAGAAAAAAATGGTTGCTGAGATCGGGTGAGAGAACAACGTGATGGTGGGAGTTGCGATTGAATCTAGACCCGCACCCTTTCAAGGCGAAGGGTGCGGCACCCGGCACCCGGCCGATACCCCGACGGAAAAATGCGCTGGCATAAGAGCCAGCGCTACATGGACGGGCGGGGATTCCCTTTGCGGCTCGGGAATGGCCCACGCTGGCGAGTTGGGATGGTGGTAGAATCGCGGCGGTGCTGAATGGTGAACTTGATGGATGAGGAACGGTGAGATGAGAACGCGGTGGATGGTCGCTATGGCGCTTGGTGTGATGGCGTGTTCCGGAAGTGTGTTGGGGCAGGAGAGTGGCGCGGGTGCGGCGTCGGAGAGCACAACGGTTACGGTGCGGGGGCGCGTAGTGAATAAGGTGACGGGCGAGCCGATTGGACACGCGCTGGTGACCACGGCGGGGGATGAATACGCGACGATGACGAACGACCGCGGGGAATTTGAATTTGCGATGACGGAGCGCAAGAGCGAGACAAATTCGCCGGGCGTGGCTGGAAATGGAGTTGTGCTTCGCACGGGCGGACCCGGTGCGCGAAGTTCGGCGCTGCAGGCAAAAAAGCTGGGTTTCCTGGATAGCCGGTGGACGAACGAGAGGATGGTGGAAACGTCGACAGGCGTGACGATTTACCTGGTGCCGGAGGCGATGATTGTGGGGCGTGTGATTGTGCCGGGGACGGATGGGGAAGTGCGGATCCGGTGCGAGTTGTACCAGCGGCAGATGCGGGAACGAGAAGAAAAATGGGAGCCGGCTGGAACGTTCATGACCTGGGCGAATGGAGAGTTTCGGTTCAGCGGATTACACGCGGGAACGTATCGGTTGCTCACGCACGAACAGATGGATCAGGACTCGCTGGCGGCGGGGCCGGGAGCGGAGATGTTCGGGTATCCACCAATTTATTATCCGAACACCACGGATTTTTCTTTGGCGAGCGCGATTACCGTGAAGGCGGGAGAGACGGCGCATGCGAACGTGACGGTGGAACGGCACGCCTATTACCCGGTGAAAATTCCGGTGGTGAGTTCCGCGATGGTGCCGATGCAAGTGACGGTGTATCCGATGGGGCATTGGGGACCCGGCTGGGCGCTGGGATACAACCCGATGGAGCGAACGATTGCGGGGCTGCTGCCAGACGGGAATTACACGGTGGAGTTAGAGGCATTCGCGGGGACAACGGGATCGACGGGAATTACGAATTTTGCGGTGAAGGGCGAACCTTTCGAGGGAGCAGCGGTGCGCATGGTGGAGAATGCGACGGTGACGGTGAACGTGAGACCGACTTTTCCAACGGCGCCGATCAATGACAACGGCGGATATACAGGACCGGGAGATGTGCGGCTGTTGGATACATACGTGACGCTGAAAGCAATGGCGGATTCCGCGGCAGGCCAACGCGACGTAGGTACGCGGCCGGTAGAGGGATCGGACAATCGCACGCTCCTTGCTGAGAATGTGCGGCCCGGAAAGTATCGTGTGCGAGCGTTCTCGCGTAATGGGTATGTGGCCTCGATCGAGTGTGGCGGAGTGGACTTGCTGAAACAGCCGCTGGTGGTGGGGATGGGAGGAAGCGTGCCGCCGATTGAAGTGACGCTGCGCGATGACGGGGCGGAAGTTTCCGGCACTTTGGAAGAGACGGAAGGGAATCCGGCAGCGGGCGGGGATAATCCACGGTCTGTGTTTTTGCTACCGGTCGGGCGTGGTGGATGGCAACAACCACCGTCGACGGTGACACAGAATGGAACATTCACTTTGCAGAATGTGGCGCCGGGAGATTATGTGGCGTTGGCGTATGCCGGAGGGCCGCAAGATTTGGGATTTGGAGATGAGGAATCTGTGAAGAGGTTGGAGAGCCAGGGACAAGCGGTTCATTTGGAGGCGGGGGAGAAGGTGAGTGTGAAGTTGAAGGTGGTGGGGAGTCAGGAAGAATGAGAGTGCGATGGACTGGCATGGTGGTGTGCGTTTTGTTGGCGTGGTGTGTGACAGCGAATGGGAGGCTCCGCGCCGGGAGCGAAGAGGGATTCCTCACTTCGTTCGGAATGACGAGTTTTGCTGCAGGCAAGCAAAGCCAGGATACTCCCTCAAACCAGGGTGGGGCGGCGCAGGTGTACAAGATCGCAGGAACGGTAGTAAATGCGGTTACGGGGTCGGCGCTGGGGCGGGTGAAGGTGACGCTGGAGGACACGCGGAACCGGATGCGCGTGATTGGAACGGTGACGGGAGAAGGCGGGCGGTTCGAGTTTGCGGGATTACCGGCGGGGAAGTATGCGCTACAAGGAGCGCGAAGCGGGTACATACCGTCGGGGTACGAGCAGCACGAGCAGTATTCGACGGCGATTGTGACCGGGCCGGAATTTGCGACGGACAAGTTGGTGCTGCGGCTGATGCCGATGGCGATGATTGCGGGGCACGTGCTGGATGAATCGGGCGAGGCAGTGCGCGACGCGCGGGTGCAATTATTCATGGAGGATCACAGCGCGGGAATGAATCGAGTGACCAGCGTGAACGCAGCGAGCAGCGACGATCGCGGGTATTTCGATTTTAGTCTGTTGCGGCCGGGAACGTATTTCGTGGCGGCGAGCGCGAAGCCGTGGTACGCGGTGCATGGCAGATCAACGCAAGCGGGAAGCGATGGGGCATCGCACGTGCCGCAGGCGCTGGACGTGGCGTATCCGACGACGTTTTATGGCGGGGGGACAGAGGCAGAGAGTGCGGCGGCGGTGGAGTTGAAGGGCGGAGAGCGCCAGGAGATCGAGATACGGATGTCGCCAGTGGCGGCGCTGCACATAGTGTTTCATGTGCCGGTGAATGCCGAGGGACAGCAGATGGTATTCCAGGTTCCGATGTTGCGAAAGCGCGTCTTCGATTCGGAGCAGATGGTGGACACAGCGAGCGGGTTTCGTCCGGTGGCGCCGGGAGTGTACGAGATTTCGGGAGTGGCGATGGGGCGCTACGAAGTGAGAATGACAGATCCGGAAGGGGGAGAGACACAGGAGTTCCACGAAATGGATTTGTTGCACGACGGGCAGGACTTGGGGGGGACGACAGGGGAACCGCTGGGGAAACTGAAAGTGACGGTGAAGTTGCCGGAGGATGAGACGTTGCCGCAGATGTATGCGTTGGGACTGCGGGATGCGCGGCAGAGAATTGTGGCGCTGCAACAAGGCACTGCTAATGGACAAGCAGAGTTTGCGGGACTGAAGGCGGGTAGATACGGGATTGTGGTGCTGGCGCCGGGGAAGCAGTACTCGGCGGCGCATGTGGTGGGAGCGTTGGGGAACGAGGTGAATCTGGCGGCGGGAGCGACGGCGGAGGTGACGGCGGAAGTGGCGGTGGGTGTGGCGCGGATTGAGGGAGTGGTGGAGAAGAATGGGAAGCCGCTGGCGGGAGTGATGGTGGCGCTGGTGCCGATTGATCCGCAGGCGAATGTGGATTTGTTCCGGCGGGATCAAAGCGATTTCGACGGGACGTTTAGTTTGCAGGGCGTGGTGCCGGGAGCGTACACGGTGGTGGCGGTGGAAGACGCGTGGGGCTTCGAATGGATGAAGCCGGGAGTGCTGGCGCGGTATGTGCAGCACGGGCAGCCTGTAGTGGTGGGAGAGAAGAAATTGGTGAGGCTGACGGAGGCCGTGGAGGTGCAGGCGAGATGAGGACGTAGGAAGTAAAGGATGCGGAGGAGACGAGGAATTAACACAGAGTGAACAGAGATTCACGGAGGACGCGGAGAGACTGAGAAGAATGATCAGTGGAGGAGGGGAAAATGGCGAATGAAAACGCGGCGTTGGTGAGGCGGTGGTTTGAGGAAGTGTGGAACCAGAAGAAGACGGAGACGATTTGGGAATTGGTGGCGCCGGGATGCGTAGCGCACGGGACGAGCGAGACGGGCGAGGATGTGCTGGGGCCCGCAGGTTGGCTGGCGTTGCATACGCGACTGGTGAATGCGTTTCCGGATATACGGATTGAGTTGCAGGAAGTGTTGGAAACGGGAGAGTTGGTGGCGGTGCGATGGAAAGGAACGATGCACCATCACGGAGATGGCTTGGGAATTCCGGCGAGCGGAGCGGAAGTGAAGATTGCCGGAATGGGGTTTGCGCGGATTGTGGATGGAAAAGTGGTGGAAACGTGGGATATGTGGGATCGGTTGGGAATGTTTCAGCAGATCGAGGCGGCGCAGGGGAGTGCGGCGGGGATGTGAGGGGAGGAGGAGGTTGAGGAAGTAATGGAAGCGAGGTTTGGCGGGAGGCTTGTGGATGGGTTAGGGAGACAAGGATTAACGCAGAGGAAACAGAGTTAAGCGGAGAGCGCAGAGAAAGAAACGAACGAGGCACACGAAACCCTGGCACGCCCCACGCGTGATGGCTATTGGGACCACTCGTCTTGGCCGATTGCTACCGTTGTATACGCGCGGGAGACTAATTAGTTTGCTGCGGAATTGTAAATAATTTGAAATATCCGGTGTGCAAAGGCCGCAGGGCTCGCGGATTCGCCCTGCGCTACAGGAGAGGACCTACCCTTTGCGCAAGGAGCGCACAAAGGGTAGGGGCAGGCAACGACGTGGAAAAGGCGTTAGTGGCTGAGTAGGGAAAAGGTGGCGGCGGTGGCTGTGCTCGTGGATGCGGAGGTTGCGGGCGACTGGTTGGAAATGGATGAAGGGGCGCAGCTAGGGTTTTGCGCTTGCGGATTGCCACATGAAGCGCTGGCTATTGTGGAGCTGGCCTGGTTGAGTTGGTTGGGGGTCATGATCTGGGCCAGGTGTTTGCGATTCTTAGCGCCGGCTTGATCGCCGTTGGCCATGGCGCGGGAATACCAGGTATAGGCAGCGACGTAATCGAGAGGAACACCTTTGCCGTGTTCGTAGAGATAAGCGAGGCTGGTTTACGCGCCGGGAAGATTTTGTTGAGCGGCGAGGCGGACGAGTCGAGCGGCTTCGTTGTAATCGCGCGGAACGACAATTCCATAAAAGTAAAAATAGGCGAGATTGCTTTGCGCTTCGGGAAGGCCCGCATCAGCGGATAGGCGAAGCCAGCGGACGGCTTCCTGCGTGTTGCGGGGAACGCCTTCGCCGCCGTAGTAGAGGTTGGCGAGATTGAGTTGCCCGACAGGATTGCCGTGCTGGGCCGCGGCAAGATACCAGTCGAACGTTTTGTCAAGATTTTTGGGGACGCCCTGACCGTGTTGGTAGAGGGAAGCGAGATTATTTTCCGCGGGCGAGTAATGGACGCGCGTGGCGGCTTCGTAATTCTGGAAGGCGAGCGCGTAGTCTTTGGGAACAAACTGGCCGTGTTCGTAAAGATAGCCGAGATAGAATTCGGCGTCGGGATTATTTTGCGCGACGGAATCGCGAAGGTAGTTGAGGGCGGTGGGAATATCGTTGGGCGAAGGATTGTGAGTGAGCATGAATTTTGCGAGACGATATTGGGCAGCGGAGTCGCCACGATCGGCGAGAGCCCGCAAAGCGGCAGTGGGTTGTTGTTGGTGTGGCTGCGGCGTTGGCGATTGTGCCGCGGAGTGCCTGGGCAATAGAGCTGCGAGACAGAGGAAGAGAATTGCGAGACGAGTGACGAACGAGAACGAATGATGTTGCCGTGAGTACATGATAGTGGTCCCCCTTGACTAGAGATACGTTCCGCTACTTACAACGCAAGTCTGCAGACCGATGAAGACCGGCAGAATTGCGCACACCTGGGACACACCTCCGCGAAGGCGCGGTGAGAAGGGAACTCGCGGCGACGAAGAAGATCGAGGCACACGAGGTCCTAAGCACGCGAAACGCGTGATGGTCCAAATTGAAGCCACTCGGCTTGGCGGATAGTTATAGGTATAACGAACGAAGTGAGGAAAAAGTTTGGGGGGGAAGATGAAAAAAGATAGAGATTGTGCGTTAATTCAAGGAAATAGGAGGTATACCTGTGGGGAGTCCACAGGAGACATGTGGGCATACCACAGGAAAGGAAGGAGTTAGGGAGAGAATCGGGAAGCAGAAATTGGAAAATAGAAATTCGGGGAACAAACGGCCCGAAGCGAAGGTAAAGGTGCTGGTGCCCCGTTTCGAGGGCAAAGAGCCGGCAAGGGTGGCCCTTTGCAGCTCAGGGCAAGCCGGCGCTACGGGTGCGGGTATTGGAGAAGAACCACAGGGAGCTAACCGGGGAATTGGGAATTGCATCGAAGGGAGGGATTTGTGCGTGGGGAAACGAAACTGAGAGTTAGGAGAAGATGATGGCTAAGAATTTGGTGGCACAGATTGGGAAGGCTGGCGCGGAATTCGAGTTGGTGGAACGCGAGATACCGCAGTCGGGAGCGGGAGAGATTCGCATCAAGGTGGAGGCATGCGGAATTTGTCACAGCGATATGGTGGTGAAAGCGGGAGTTCCGCTTCCCGGGCTGGCATATCCGCGAGTTCCCGGACATGAAGTGGTGGGGATCGTGGATGAAGTGGGCGGCGGTGTAACGGAATGGAAGAAAGGCGAGCGCGTGGGAGTGGGCTGGCACGGGGGACATTGCTTCGTGTGCGACTCTTGCCGGCGCGGCGATTTTAATACTTGCGTGAACCAAGCGATTACGGGAGTTTCGCGGGACGGCGGATACGCGCAGTACATGTTGGCGCGACACGAAGCGGTGGCGCCGGTTCCGGAGGGACTCGATGCAGCAGACGCGGGGCCGTTGATGTGTGCGGGAATTACGACATTCAATGCGTTGCGAAACAGCGGCGTTCGACCGGGCGAATTGGTGGGGGTATTGGGCGTTGGCGGACTCGGCCATTTGGGGATTCAGTATGCGTCGAAGTTCGGGTACAAGACGGTGGCAATCGGGCGCGGGCCAGAAAACGAGGCGCTGGCGAAAAAGCTGGGAGCCTTTGCGTACATCGACACGAAAGCGAAAAACGGCGCGGAAGAACTGCGAAAAATGGGCGGAGCGAAATTGCTTCTGGCAACGGCGCCGAACGCGAAAGCGATGACGGACTTGATCGATGGGTTAAGTGTGAACGGGAAATTGCTGGTGGTGGGTGCGCCGGCGGAGCCGCTGACAGTGCCGGTGGGGCCCCTGCTGTTTGCAAGGCGAGGAATACAAGGATGGCCCTCGGGTACGGCGAAGGATTCGCAGGACACGCTGGAGTTTTCGAGGTTCGCGGGAGTGCGGGCGATGATCGAGAAATATCCGCTGGCGAAGGTGAAGGAAGCGTTTGCGCGGATGGAGAGCGGGCGGGCGGAGTTTCGGGTGGTGCTGACGATGTGAGGTTGCGAGTCGGGATCGTTGAGTTGTGATTCGTTGGGCGGCGCGGCTTCGGTTGCGCCGTTTTTTTTGTTGCGGCGACCCTTCGGTGCTCAGTGCAAGCCAGCGATCAGGAATCGGACCTAGGATGGACACGAGGAGAAGTGTAAGAGTGCAAAGGTGTAAGAGTGCAATGGTGAAAAGCGGAATGGTTAGCGTTTCTTGCGGGGGCGGGCTGTGTTGGGGCGCTTACGGCTGGATCGGGATTTTTTGCTGGGCGGTTTGGGATTTGGGCGAGATTTGGATTTGGTGTTTTTCTGGAGGCGGAGGTTGTAGGCGGCTTGGAGTGCGCCGGTGAGGACATCTTCGGAGGCCGCAGAGAGGATGATGTGGGTCATGCCCATGCGGCCCCAGCCGCCGGGGATGGGAAGAAACACTTCGGGGAGTTCGGTGACGAAAGATTGCTGCTGCTCGAGAGTGAGCATGAGGTTGCCGTAACCCTGCTTGGCGGAAGCGAGCGTGGCGAAGATGCGGCCGTCGACGCGGAAGTCGGGTTGGCCCATGTGGGAGGATTCCTCGACGTTGGGGAGGGAGAGCGCGATGCGGCGGAAGTCGTGGAGGTTCATGGGGAGTAGTGTAGCGGGAGCGGGAAGCGGACAAAAGAGAAAGAAGTTTAAGAGTTCAACAGTGCAAGAGTGTAAGAGTAAGCGCGAGGACGATCGCCTTTCTGCGATGACTACGACGGATAGAGCTCGGCGTTGGGGCGTATTGGGGACGGACTCCCAAGGGAGAGTTACCGAGTTCGTAGAGCTAAATCGCCAAGAGCGGTCGGCATCTGAAGGCCGTCCCTACACAGGCTAGAAGGGGATGTCTTCGTCGTTGATTTCGGGGGCGCCGCCGCCGGAGGCGAAATCGTCGGAGGGTGCGGCGTGCTCGAGGTCGTCGGAGCGGCCGCCACCGGAAGAGGCACCTCCTGCGCTGGCGCCCGCGGCCATGCCGTCGCCGCGTCCCCCGAGCATGCGGAAATTACTGGCGACAATTTCGAAACTGGTGCGCTTCTGGCCCTCTTTATCCTGCCATTCGCGAGATTGGATGCGGCCTTCGATGAAAACGAGAGAACCCTTCTTCAAATACTGCTGGGCAATTTCGGCTTGCTTGCCCCAGACGACAATCTTGTGCCACTCGGTGCGCTTCTGGCGCTCGCCGTTTTTGTCCTTGTAGGATTCGTCGGTGGCGACAGAAAAATTGGCGACGGCCTGGCCGCCGGATGTATAGCGGGTTTCTGGATCGCGGCCGAGGCGGCCGACGAGAATGACTTTATTGACGGACATACCATGCGCTCCTAGGGACGAGGTTAAGATGAATGAAATCCTTCGTCGCGATGCTGCTCAGGATGGTGAATCGTTTTCGGGCTGCCGTTTTATCGACGGACAAGGGTGGAAATTCTCCTGATGAAAGGAAGATAGCACGGGGCGGGAGGAAAAGGAATTACCGCAGAGGGCGCTGCAGGCCGCGGAGTTCGGGGAGAGGACAATTTCAATGGGTGGGGGGCGGGGGGATTATTTGCCGGTGAAATGGGAGGCGTAGAGGGTGGATCGGTTTAGTTCGTGGGCGTCGAGTTGGTTTTGGTGAGATTTGTCGAGGCGCTGGAATTCGGCTTCCATGAATTTCATGTAGTCCTGCTTGGAGACCATGCCGTTTTTATCGGTGTTCATGAGGAGAAGGAGTTGCTTGACGTTATCTTCGCCGAGGGCGAGGCGATCCTGGGGCTTGGGCCGGGAATCTTTTTGCGCAGCGGCGGTGCCGAAGAAGGTGACAGCGGCGAGGAAGACAATAGTGCCGATGATGAGCCTGACCTTGTAGAGATGTATCCGCATGCTGAACTCCTTGAGGTTGGGATTCCGGGAATGGAAGGAATGTACAACGGAGAACGAGGAGGTGGTGACGCAAAGAATAGATGGAAATTATCGGGAATTTTGAGGGGCAGATGAGGCGTCGCGAGTTGCGTGGCAAGACGCGGAAGTTGAGGTCCTTCGGCTATCCTCGTCGGATAGCCTCAGGACGACACCGCGGTTTGATTTAGTGAAACTTGAGAACAATTTGTCGATCGCGGACATGGAGAGACCACGAAGCCGGCACGGAGGCCCTTCGCGGCTCAGGATAAACCGGCGCTACCGGTTCGCGAGCGGAGGAAAGATCAAAGAGAGAAAGCGCGATATGACCAGAGATGCCCGGTTGCAAAGATAGGGGAGGACGGAATAGATTCGGGCGGGGGAATTTGCCGATGCAGAAGACGTTGCCGGGGCGGTATTACACAGACGAGGGGATCTTTCGGGAGGAGATGGAGCGATTTTATTTTGCGATGTGGGTGTGCGCGGGGAGGAGTGAGCAGATTGCCGAGAAAGGGCAATACTTTTTGGCGGAAGTGGCGGGGGAAAGCGTGATTGTGACACGCGATGGAAGCGGCGAAGTGCGGGCGTTTTATAACGTGTGCCGGCATCGCGGAACGCGGATGTGCGTAGAAGGAGCAGGAACGTTTGCGGGACGGATTCAGTGTCCTTATCACGGGTGGGCGTACGGGCTGGATGGGAAATTATTGGGGGCGCCGCACATGGAGGCGGGGGAATTTCGTCGCGAGGATTATCCGTTGCATGAGGTGAAGACGGAGATTTGGGACGGACACATTTTCTTGAACCTGGGAAAGGAAGCGCAGCCGCTGCGGGAGCAATTGCTGG
Source organism: Candidatus Acidiferrales bacterium (assembly GCA_963759275.1). Taxonomy (GTDB): domain Bacteria; phylum Acidobacteriota; class Terriglobia; order Acidiferrales; family UBA7541; genus Acidiferrum. The sequence goes on from CAVWYZ010000018.1 coordinate 215,154, forward strand.
ATTTACCGGAGAAGTTTGCGGCATGGGGAATGGAAGGACTGCGCGTATGGAAGCGCGCGACGTATGAGGTGCAGGCGAATTGGAAATTGATTGTGCAGAACTACAACGAGTGTCTGCATTGCCCGTTGCTCCATCCGACGCTGAGCCGGGTGACCGACACCATGAGCGGTGAGAATGCTGCGCCGACGCGGAGTTATGTCGGCGGGTCGATGGATTTTCGGGGTGGCGCGCAGACCATGAGCATGGACGGCGTGCGGCGGAGAGAGTGTTTGCCGGGGTTGAATGAAGAGCAGCGGAAGACGGTGCTGTACTATGCGATTTATCCGAATCTATTTTTAAGTTTGCACCCGGATTACGTGATGGTGCACCGGTTGTGGCCACGAGGGGTGAATCGGACGGAAGTGGTGACGGAATGGCTGTTCCATCCGGCGGAAATGGCGAAGGCGGATTTTAGCGGGGCGGATGCGGTGGAGTTTTGGGACAAGACGAACCGGGAGGATTGGATGATTTCGGAATTGTCGCAGGCGGGGATTAGTTCGCGGGCATACGTGCCGGGGCCGTACTCGACGATGGAAGGGTTGCCGGGAGCGTTCGATCGGATGATTTTGGAAACGGAGAGAGAGAAGGAAGGACGGGATTGAGGTATCTGTGGGATTTCGGGATTGAGCCGGTGCTGGCCTTGTTGCCGGCGCTATGGCGGAGCCGGTTGCAGAGCGAGGAAGGGGTGGACTGGACGCGGGCCGGAACGATGAGTAAGGGTGGCGGCAGGACAGACGTGTGGAGGCGTTAGGCTGTGTGGTTGATCGCATGGAGGGACGAAACCTAGCTTGGGAGGTGTACCCGCTCAGGGTTTATTTACGTCATAAAATTAGCAAGGGGTTATTGGATCGTTTGGAGGTTTGCCATGCGATGGACCCCGACGACGCTGTCCTGCCTGTTAGCTTCCGCGAGTTTCGTAGCATCGCCAGAAATCATAAAGGCGCAGGGAGAGGTGGAACCGCAAATGGTGTGGGTGAACCATGCCGATGGCGAGGTGAAGTTTTCACCTGGGCATAACGGAAAGCCGGAATTGGGGAAGAAGTGGATTGAGGCGAGTGTTGGGCAAGTAATGGAGGATGGCTACACGCTGGTGACGGAGAACGGGCGCGCGGAGATCGAGTTTGAAGATGGGTCGGTTCTTTACCTGGCAGAGCATTCGACTCTGGAATTCAACGCGTTGTTGGCTAAAGGCGATGCGACCTCGACAACGTTGAGTCTGCTAACTGGGACAGCAACGATCGCACACACATCGGACAATTTTATCTACGTGAACAGTCCTGCCGCAGACCCCTTTCGGATAAAAACACGACAAACAGTGACGATGGAAAGCAGGTTGAATGCGTTCGTGGTAGGAGCCGTGGAAGAACTGAACGTGGGGATGTTGGCGGGAGGAGTGAAGACGCTGAAGGCCGGGGAGGCGGTTGCGTATGCGAATGGAGAAGCGATTGCCCTACCGGCAAGCGCGGAAACGGCACAGCAGAAAGAGTGGAGAGACTGGGTGACCACGCGACTGGCGACGCGACGGGCAGTAATCGCACAAGGGATGAAAGAGGCGGGATTGCAGGAGCCGATCCCTGGATTGGCGGGGATGGTCGAAGGCGGAAGATTCTTCGATTGTCCGCCGTACGGAAAATGCTGGAAGCCGAATCCGGTGACAGCGCAAACCCTTGCCGTAAACGCTGGGAAGAACGGGAACGTGCCGCAAATTCTCGTGAACCGCACGATGTTGACGAGATGCCCGATGGAGGCGTGGAGGGTAACCGCAGGGCGCCAGAAGCGCATACCAGTGCGATCGCAACGAGTGCAGTATGGTGGGTGCTTGGCGGGAAGTTGGAATAACACGGTTGAGAATTCTTGCTTGTACCCGGACGAACTGTACACGTCGACGATACTCTCACCGATGTGTGAAGAGTATTCGACGTGGGTGGTGGGGAGAAGGCACCGACACGAATGCCACTTGGTGAAAGTGGGGCATCGGCGGATTGGAATTTTGCCGCGGCATCCGCTGGATCGTAAGGGCCAGCCACCGATAAATGCGAAGGTTCTGACGCTGGGGACGGCGAAAGGGAAACTACAGGCGGGAGTGCAGGCAACGCGAGGCAATGCGGTGCGAATGGCGTCCAGTGAACCGCGCGGATTGGAACAAGGATGGGAGAAGGGGCAGGTGGCGCATGCGCTGCATGTTACTCAGCCGATCATTGAGGCGCGGATGGCGGAAGGCGTTTCGGCGCGAGGAGTGCTGAGTGCTGCAGCGCGACCTCTGGTGAGAACGACGAACGCGCCAGCGATTCGGTTCGATTACAAGACGGGAAACTTTGTGGGAAAAACAGGTGCGGGAGGAACAGGGCGTGATGTGGTCGTGGCGCGTGTGGGCACGAGTGGACAAGTTGGAAGCTCAGTTGGAGTTGGAGGTGGACGCGTGGGAGGAACAGGTAGCGCGAGTGGCGGAGGGCGCGGGGCGTCTGGTGGTGGCGGAAACGGAGGAGGCGGTTCGCGCGGAGGATCGAGTGGTGGGAGTGTGGGAAGTGGTGGTGGAGGCGGCGGACATTCTGGGGGAGGAGCGACGTCAGGTGGGTCGGCGGGATCGAGTGGTGGTGGAGGTGCTGGAGGGGGACATCATTGAAGATTGACTGCTGAGATCGTAAAGGCGGCGGCTCGGCCGGCGCACTCCAGGATTAGTGAGCGGTGGAGGCGGAGACGGCTACGCCCATATCCTTGAGCTTGGCGCGAGCGCGGCGTTCCTCTTCGGTGCCGGGGTAGCGGCGGACGACTTCACGAAGTTCTTTCACGCCGGAAGATTTCTGGCCGAGTTCAAGGAGGGCCATGCCTTTCTTGAGATGAGCGGGAGCGAGCTTGAAACTTTTCGGATAGTTGTTGATGACCTTGTTGTATTCATCCACGGCTCCATCATAATTTTTTTGCGCGTAGGCGATTTCGCCGAGCCAGAACTGGGCGTTGGAGGCGAGGTCCGTGTCGCCGTAATACTTGAGGTAGTCCTGAAATTCGGAGTGGGCGAGATCGTATTTGCCACCGGTGAGATCGCGGAGCCCGTTGGAATAGAGAGTATCGGCGGAGGGAGGCGGCCCGGCCGGGCCACCATTGGAAGGCGCGCCGTTGGAGGCAGAGCCGGGTCCGCCGGAAGGAGCTGTGCTGCCCGCGGGAGCGGAGGTGGGAGTGCCACCGGCGAGGCGGGAGTCAATGCTCTGAACGGAGTTTTGCAGATCGACAAGCTGCTGATTGAGTTTTCCGATGCGAGATTTGATTTCTTCAAGATTGTCGGAGAGGCCCTGCACCTGAGTGGACATGGTGTCGAGACGCGTGCCGGAGTTGGCCTGGACGTCCTGGACGGATTTTTGGAGCGAGGACATGGTGGAGTCGAGTTTGTTGACAGAATCGGAGGACTGCTGGATGAGGGTTTTCTGGACGGTGTGGTCCTGAGTCATTTGGGTTTGCATGTCTTTTTGACCCTGGAGGAGCGTGGTGACATCGCGCTGCAGCTCGATAATTTCGCGAGCGACAGCGAGGGCCGGTTTCGGGCCGATGAGACTGCCGGCGAGAGCACTGACGAGCATGGTGCCGACAAAGAGAGAGATGTTACGCATGCGCATGAAAAAGCCTCCAGAGAAAACATGGGATGAAGCTGGTTTAGTCCCAATCTTCCAATTTAGCGGGAGAGAGGAAATGGAGCAAGTGGGAATCGGGAGTAGAAAGGAAGGAATTTCTGGGAAGAAGCAGCAAGCGGCACACCCTTCGAAGCAGGGCGAGAAGCCGCCCTACGGGCCCGAAGCCACAAGAGCGCAACGATGCCCTTCGAGGCTCAGGATAAAACCGTGCTACGCATCTGGGAGCGGGCAGTGCGGCGAGAGAGCAAAGCGGCGGCCCTTCGTTGCCGAGGACAAGCCCTTCGAAGCTCAGGGCGAGCTGGGCCGCCGCACTCCAAAAAAAGCCGCACCCGGTGGAGGGTGCGGCTTCGGCAAAATTCCGGCGGAACTTACTGCTTGTTCTGGGCGAAGTGGCCGCGACGATTTTGAGCGTAGCAGGCTTCGGTGGATTCGGTGCAGAACGGCTTTTCTTTGCCCCAACTGGTCGTGGAGAGATGGTCCGCGGGAATGCCCAGGCTGACGAGGTATTCCTTGACGGCATTGGCGCGGCGCTGGCCGAGAGCCAGGTTGTATTCAGTCGAGCCGCGTTCGTCGCAATGGCCTTCAATGGTCACGCGGGTGTTGGGATAACCCTTGAGGAAGTCCGCCGTTTTCTGGAGGGCTTCGCGAGCATCCGGGCGTATCGCGGCGGAGTCGTAATCGAAGTACGCGTCACGCACTTCCTTGAGGAAGAGTTCGTCGAAGCCGAGTTTGGGAGCTTCGGCGACAGGAGCAGGCGCGTTAACGCTAATTTGCACGGTGGAATCGGCATTGCCACCCGCGGAACTGGCGGTGAGCGTGTAGGTGGTGGTGGCGAGAGGGCTGACGGTGGTGGAGCCCTGAGGAGTGACGGCGCCGACTTCGGGAGCGATGGAAACGTTGGTGGCGTCGGTGGTGGTCCAGCTCAATTTCACAGATTCGCCCTTGTTGATGGAAGTGCGATCCGCACTAAGGCTCGCGGTGGGCTTAACGGCGGCCGGTGGAGGCGTATACGCCGGCGGAGCGGCGACGGGCGGTTTCTTGTTGCAGCCAGCAACAAAGAGAGCGAGAGCCGAGGCAGAGATAAGTAACGAGCGAACGAGCGGGCGGTGTAGCTGAGTCATGCGTGTCCTCCTAAGACACCGAGAAATCCCGTGTTGGGTCCGCTGGACGTAGCGATAGTACCACCAGAGGGCCGGGTCCGGGGGATATGTCGTGACACGATATATTGTAGCGGGAAGGAAAGAGAAATTAAAGAGAATGTGCGCGAAGAGATACGGCGAGTGAGAGTGGCGAGTGGCGAGTGGGGAGTGGCGAGCCAGGAGCGGAGAAAGGCGAAGAAGTTTAAGAGTTTAAGAGTGAAAGAATTCAAGAGAGAGGTGACGACGAAAAGAAAAGTTGTGGCGTAGGAGCCCAAAAGCCTACCCTTTGCAACAGCCGCAAAGGGTAGGCCACCCTCAAGGTTATTTGTGCGATGGCGCGCGCGAAATTGAGGATCAGCAAGAGATCCAACAGCCTGGTGGAAACCCGCGGTATACGGACTCGGGGGCGGAGTGAGGTACATATTAGCGAGTAGACCAGTTGGGCGATTCGTTGTGACCGGAAGTGGTGAGCTGGTGAGGCTGCGAGCCGTCGGCAAGCATGGTCCATATCTGACGAGACCCGCCGCGTGTGGATTCGAAAACGATATGGCGGCCGTCGGGAGCCCAGGAAGGGCGTTCGTTGCGGCCGGCATCGCGGGTAAGTTCGCGAAGTTGGTGCGAGACAACGTCCATCAGATAGATGTCGTAATTGCCGGAAGGACGGCGCCAGGAAAAAGCGAGAAGCTGGCCGTTGGGAGACCAGGCGGGATCGATGACGTAGCCCATGTCTGGCAGATCGATCTTGCGGGTGTCGGTGCCGTCGGAATTCATCATGTACAGCATCGGAACGCCACCGCGATCGCTGACAAAGGCGACGGTTTGACCAGTTTTGGGATTCCATGCGGGAGAAGTATCGGCACCGTTGGAAGCGAAAGTTAGGCGCTTGGGACGATTGCCGCTGGCGTCGGTGACGTAGAGAGCGGGATTGCCCTGCATGGACGAAGAGAACATGACCTGGGAACCGTCGGGAGACCAGGTGGGGGAATTGTTGGTGCCGCGATAACGGGCGAAGGAGACGAGCCGGCCGGTGTCAAAGGAATACATGCAGATTTGCGCACTGGTGACGCCACTGACGGGAACGAAACAAGTGAAGGCGATGCGCGAAGCATCGGGCGACCAGCGCGGAGTTAGCGAGACGGAGTGGAGTGAAGTGAGTTGGTGCGCGTTGGAACCGTCGTAATCCATGACCCAAAGTTCTTTCGCGCCGACTGCGCCGCGAATGAAAGCAATCTGCGTGGAGGCGATGCTGGGGAGTCCGCCGGAAAGCTTGGAGATGATTTCGTCAGCGAACTGGTGAGCAAATTTGCGGACTTGCGCGTCGGTGGGAGCGCCGCGATAGACCTTCCCGACCACGGCTTGCGTGGAGGGATTACGCACGTCGTACATCCAGGCGAAGATGGCGACTTCGGCGGAAGATTCCGAGAGATTGCCGAAGGCGAGGAAGTTGGCATTCACGGGAGCTTGCGACCAATCGAGCATCTGGAGTTCGCCGGGCTGCGAAGGCGTTTTTTGTGGATAGAAGCTAGGAGGAGCGAGATCGACAACGCCGGAGAAGGCCAGATCGTCGCGAACGACCGTGGTGAACAGCGTGGAGTGTGCTTTATCGGGATCCGCCTTGGGAACGAAATCGGAGACGGCGATGCGCGGCATGTTCTGGCCGATGCCGGTAGCGATGTGAACCCAGTCTTGCGCGAGGGAAGAGGAAGTGCAAAGGAAAGCGGCGAAGAGACAAACGAAGATCGGCGCGGCGATTTTCTTTAAAGACAAGCGAATCCTCCATGGGACGGATGGGTGATGCGAAAGTCCTCGAAAAAATAGGATAGCAGACGGGACGGGGTTGGGGATTCGGGAAATGTGGGACGGGGCTGAAGAAGTGGCGAGTGGCGAGCGACGAGCGAAGAGAAAAGCAGATCCCTCGCGTTGCCTGCTTGCCGCAGGCAGGCTCGGGATGACAGATTCTTTTCTCGTGTGTGAGGAATGGCGATCGCGAAATTGGGCGATGAAGACGCAAGCGTAAGAGCGACAGCCCTTCGGGGCTCAGGACAAGCCCTTCTTCGGGGATCAGGACGAGCCCTTCGAAGCTCAGGGCTAGCAGGGATGGCCCACTCCCTATCGGCAATCATCGGGACATGCTCAGGTCGAAGTCGAAGGTGACGTCGACGTAGCGGCCAGAATAATCGGCGGGGAGAGCGGGGAAATGATCGATGGAGAGGAGCGCGCGCTGAGCGGAGTCGTCCATGGAACGATTGCCAGAAGATTCGGAGACGCGAATATTTTTGACCGAGCCATCGCGATTGATGGTGAAGGTGACGGTGGTTTTGGCGCGGCGGGCTGCGCGAACGCCGGGGTCGATGGTGTTCTGCATCCAGTTTTGATTGACGGCGCGGCGGACGGATTCGACGTACCAGGCATAGCGCGCGGCGAAATCGCCACCGCCCTGTCCCGTGGCGGCGACACCGCCATTAAGAGGACCGGGCGTGGTGGAGTAGCCGCTCATGTTGTCCATGGTGCCGCCCTTGCCGTAGGGAACAGCGTTTTGGGGCGGGGGAGTTTTGGGTTCGAAGACTTTGGATTTTTTGCTGGGAGGAAGCGGCTTTTCCTTTTCGAATTTCGGGATGGTGGTGGCGTCTTTGATCGGCTCGGGCGCTTTGGGTTTGGGTTCTTCGACGTTGAGACCTTTAGTGGGATCGACGACTTGGGAGTCCGTCGGATTAATCTCCGGAGGCATGGGAATGCCGGCGCTGGGCGCGACGAGATTTACTTTTACGCTGGAATCTCCGCCGGCACCAACGCCGCCCCAGGATTCACCGGAGCGCTCGGCCCAGACGCCGATCAAAAGGAGAGCCGTGAGCGCGACGTGGAAGAAGACAGAGTAAGAGAAATACTTTTTGAGGGAGAGTTCGTCGGCGGTAGCGGCGTAGGAGGTCATGGGAGAAAGTGGCGAGTGGCGAGTGAGGAGTGGCGGGCAGTGATCAGGATGCGAGAAGTGGAGGCGCTACGGTTGGTGGACCGCGGAGCAGTTGAGATCCTTCGTCGCGCAAAAAGCGCGCTCCTCAGGATGACAAGCGCTTCGTTTGTTGGAGACGGATGCTCGAACGACAGGACAGGAACGGAGAAGAGAAGAAAAGTTGAGGCATCGGATGGTAAGAGCCCACCCTTCGCAAAAGGCGCGAAGGATGGGGCACCCTCAAGACCATTTGCAGCGAGGCGTGACGAGGAGAACTCAAGAGCCGGCCCTTCCAGGGTAAACAGGGATGCCCTTCGCGGCTCAAGGCGAGCTGGCGCTACTGAGATCGAGTTGGAGCGAGGGGTCATTTGTTCCGGTCGGTGATGGGTTGGGTGACGATGGAGATGTTGGCGATGCCGGAGACGCGGAGGGTGTCGATGACGGAGCAGAAGGCGCCGAAAGGAACGGTTTCGTCGGCGCGAAGATAGACGACGTCGTTCTGGTGCTTGGCTTGTTTGCGGATTTTGTCGGCGAGTTGATGAATGTTGATGGGATCGTTGCCGAGATAGATGAGCTGTTTTTTGTCGATGGTGACGACGAGCTTTTGCTCCGTGATTTCCTTGACGGTGTGAGTTTTGGGGACGTCGACCTCGATACCGGACTGGAGAATCGGGGCGGTGATCATGAAGATGATCAAGAGGACGAGGACCACGTCGATGAACGGAACCATGTTGATTTCGGAGAGAGAGGATTGCGTGGATTTGGAGATTTGGGGCATGGCGGTTCAGTCCATCAGGTGAAGGTTTTTTCGATCTGGGAGGTGAATTCGTTGGCGAAGGTGTCGAGACGCTGCGCTAGATCACGAATGTCCTGGAGGAAATAGTTGTAGGCGATGAGCGCGGGGATAGCGGCAAAGAGTCCCGCGGCGGTGGTGACAAGCGCTTCGGCAATGCCGGGCGCGACGGCGCGCAGGCTGGCGGCACCGGAAGTGCCGAGGCCGGAGAAAGCGTCGATGATGCCCCACACGGTACCGAAGAGGCCGATAAAGGGAGTGACACCCGCAGTGGTGGCGAGCCAGGACATGCCCTTTTCGACGCGGCGAACCTCGTCGGTGGATGCCAGCTGCATGCTGACGGTAACGGCCTGGAGGGACTTGAGTTTGGGCGGATTGGGATTGCCTTGACCGGCGTTGGACATCTGGGACTGTAATTCACGATAGCCGGCCGCGTAAACGTTGGCGAAGGGCGAGCCGGCGGAGACGAGTCCTTGCGGATTGGCTACGCCTTTGGTGGCGCGGAAGATTTTTAGGAATTGATCGCTTTGGCGACGGATGCGACCGAAGAGTCCGAGCTTCTGGAAGATGAGCGCCCAGGAGATGAGTGAGAAAAAGAGCAGGATGCCGAGAACCGCGCGAGCCACCCAACCGGTTTGCTCGAGAATGTCGAAGATATTGCCGATGTAGAGTGCGGATAGGAGAGAAATAATGTCAAACCCCTCGATTCGGAGCGAATTTGGCCGACAAAATCAGCGTAGCAGACGAGGGGAGGCGAAGCAAAGAGGGAATGACGGAAGTTGTGAAAAGGGAAGCATCGGGAAGGGCGTGTTTTTGTACAGCGCGACTCGAGACTCGTGGAACCGGAAGGTTCGCGCGGCGTTCGTGAGCCTGCGGGACGGCGCAAGAATCGAGGAAGTAAAAGAGTTGAAGAGTGGAAAAGTGCGGAGGAAGAAAAGATGTGGCGTTAGAACGTAGGAGCCCACCCTTCGCGGAAAACGCGAAGGATGGGGAACCCTCAAGATCATATATGTGGTGGTGTAACTAGGAAAATCGAAGAGCGGGCCCTTCCGGAGTAAATAAGGATGCCGGCGCTACACGGTGGGGAGTTGAGAAGAGCTTGCATCTGGGGTGGGTCTCTTATAGGCTCGGCGGCGTTGCAGTTCCTACCTTGGGCCTGGGCTCATCCGGGAAATTTGTCGAGAAAACAGGAAGAGAAAGAGAGGATTGACTATGCGAATCAGCCGATTTGCGTTGGGAATGACTTTGGCAGTGGGGTGCGCGTGGAGTGCGGCAGCGCAAGAAGTACCGAAGGTGATGTTGATCCAACGGGAATATCTGAAGCCGGGAAAAGCAGGAGGAGCGCACGAGAAGACTGAAGGACTGTTTGTGGAGGCGATGCGGAAGGCGAAATGGCCGACGAATTACATTGGGTTGACGTCGTTATCTGGAAAGTCGCGAGCCATTTTTCTAACATCGTACCCATCGTTTGAGGCGTACCAGAAAGACGGAGACGCGGTGGGAAAGAACGCCGTGCTATCGGCATCGCTGGACAAAGCCTATGCCACCGATGGAGATCTGCTGGACTCCGCGGACCAGGGGCTGTTTTATTTTCACGAAGAAATGAGTATGAACACAAAGACGGATTTGTCTGGGATGCGCTATTTGGAGGTGATGCTGTTTCATGTGAAGCCAGGCAAAGACCATGAATTTGCGGAAACAGTGAAGATGGCCAAGGCGGGATATGAGAAGGGAGTGCCGGCGGCGCATTGGGGAATGTTTGAACAGGTGTATGGCGGGGACTCGGGCACTTACATCTTGCTGGTGTCGCACAAAACGCTGGATGAGATCGACAAGGGATTCGCGGAGGGAAAGAAGTTTGAGGCAGCGATGGGTGAAGAAGGCATGAAGAAGTTTGGGGAGTTGAGCGCTTCCTGCCTGGAAAGCGTCCAGCAGCAGTTGTTCGCTGTAAATCCACACATGAGCTATGTGAAGGATGAATGGATCAAGGCGGATCCGGACTTCTGGAGGCCGAAGGCGGCAGTGATGGCAGCGAAGGCCACGGAGGAAAAGAAGAAGCCGTGAGTTGTGAGTCGTGAAAGGATCGGAGAAGAAGTGTAATAGTGCAACGGTGTAAGAGTATAAAAGTAAATGAGCCCGACTCTTTTGGATCCAGGGTCGGGCTCATTTTTCGAAAGGGCAGTTTAGTTGGAGCAGGTGGAGATGGCGGATGGAAGTGAGGGAAGTAAAAGAAATAAGGCAAGGAAGTGAAAGAAGCAAAGGAGGTAGAGGAACGAATGAAGAAAGAAGCAGGGACACGGGAGGAGCGATGAAATTTGCGAAGGTGGTGTTTTGGGTGGCGGGGATCTGGGGCGTGCTGGTGATGGTGCCGCTATATTTTATGTTTAATTTGATTGGGAAACAGGATCCTCCGGCGATTACGCATCCGGGATTTTATTACGGGTTTGTGGGACTGGGAGTGGCGTGGCAGATCGCGTTTCTGGTGATTGCGCAGGATCCGGTGCGCTTCCGGCCGATGATGATTCCGTCGATGGTGGAGAAGTTCAGTTATGCGATCGCGATAGTCGTGCTGGTGATGCAGGGAAGAACGAACGCGAGGGATCTGGTGTTCGCGGTGACGGATGGATTGTTGGGGATTTTGTTTGTGGCGGCGTGGATGAAGACAGGAGGCAAAGCAACATTAGGAAGTGAATGAAGTGAAGGATGAAGAGTGGAAGGCTTGCGTTGGGGAGGTAATGCTGGATGGCCAGGAAAAGCACGGAGCAGGCGGAGTTGATCTTGAGGTTGTATGAATTGCGGCGGGAGACCGTGATGCGGGAGGCGCGGAGTTATGTGGGTGGTGCGTTTGCGCCGAAGACGGCGGAAGAATTGGCGGAGATGGTGAGCAAGGGCGGGAAGGAAACCGGATTTGTGCTGCAGGTGTACGGGTACTGGGACATGGTGTGCGCGTTTGTGCTGCACGGCATGTTGAGCGAGGGATTGGTGTACGACACGTGCCAGGAAATGTATTTTCAGTGGGCGAAGATTGCGCCGTTTGTGAAGGAGTTTCCGGGGAAGATGAATCTGCCGGAATGGATGAGGAATATTGAGAAGGTGGTGGAGGGGTCGGCGAAGGGGAAGAAGCGGATTGCGGCGATGCGGAAGAATTTGGCGGCGATCACAGAAAATCGGAAATAGCGATGGGAGAATTGGAAGAGAAGAAGTGCAAGAGTGCGAAGATAGAAGAGGGATCCCTCGCGATGCCTGCTTGCCGCAGGCAGGCTCGGGATGACGGTTTATTGTCGGAAGAAGGAGCGGGGATGAGGAAATTCTGGATGGGGATTTTGGTGGTGATGATTGTGTGTTTGGTTGCTGGGCGTGTGGGTGGCGGAGCGTCTCCCTTCGGGACTCAGGGCAAGCCCTTCGAAGCTCAGGGCAAGCAGAAGGCGGTCCCTACAAGAATGGCAGAGACGAAGCCCGAGCCGGTGGTACCGGCGGCGGAGAAGTATGAGGCTACGGTTGAGTCGTTGGATACGCACCCGCTGCCGGACTGGTATGCGGACGCGAAGCTGGGGATTTTTATTCATTGGGGATTGTATTCGGTGCCGGGATGGGCGGTGCTGACGCCGGAGAAAGAGTTGGAGAAACTGCCTGTGAAGGAGTACGTGAAACGGAATCCTTACGCGGAGTGGTACTACAACACGATGCGGCTGGATGGATCGCCGACGCAGGAATATCACAAGGAACATTATGGGGCGGATTACAACTACTACAATTTCGCGGAGACATTCGACAAAGAGATTCAGAAGTGGAATCCGGAGGTGATGGCGAGCGCGTTCAAGATGGCGGGAGCGCGCTACGTGGTGCTGACGACGAAGCATCACGAGGGCTTCACGTTGTGGCCGAGCGACACGCCGAATCCCACGTTGCCGAAAGGTCGGCAGCACGCGACGCGGGATTTGGTGGGCGAGCTGACAGCGGCGGTGCGCGAGAAGGGCATGCGCATGGGCGTGTACTACTCGGGCGGATATGACTGGACGTTTGTGCCGGGGCCGATCACCGATTGGAAGCAGGCGAAAACGATTCAGCCGCAAAGCGAGGCGTACGGGAAGTACGCGGACGCGCATATGCGGGAATTGATCGCGAAATATAAGCCGTCGATTTTGTGGAATGACATTGATTATCCGAAGACCGGGCATCCGCTGGAGATTATGGCGGAGTTCTACAACGCGAATCCGGAGGGAGTGGTGGACGACCGGTTTGGCGTGAAGCATGAGGATTTTGTTTCGCCGGAATACGAGACGCTGAAGAAAGTGAATAAGAAGAAGTGGGAGGAGTGTCGCGGGCTGGGGAGGTCGTTTGGATATAACCGGGCGGAGGGTGAAGGGCAGACGATCGCGAAAGATGCGCTGATTTATTTGCTGGTGGATATTGTGAGCAAGAACGGGAATTTGTTGCTGGATGTGGGGCCGGAGGCGGATGGAACGATTCCCGCGGTGCAACTGGACCGGTTGAAGGCGCTGGGGGCGTGGTTGGAGGTGAATGGCGAAGGGATTTATGGGACGCGTCCGTGGAAGCGGGCGGAGGGCAAGACCCTGGATGGCGTGGATGTGCGGTTCACCGAGAAGGGCGACGCGGTGTATGCGTTTGTATTGGGCGAGCCGCAGGGGAAGACGGTGACGATTCGGGATTTGAAGATGAAGAGCGGAGCAACGGTGACGGTGTTGGATGGCGCTGGCATGAAAGCCAGCGCTTCATGGAAGCAGCAAGGCGGAGATGTGGTGGTGGAACTGCCGGAGAGTTTGCCGGGGAAATATGCGGTGGGGTTGCGGTTTGTGGGGGTGGAGTGAGTTGTTCGTGAATCGTGACTTGTGAATTGTGAAAAAGCCAGCCTAGGGAGACCGCAAAGCGCGAGATCGACGTGAGAAGGAAGCGGTTGAAGGAGTTGATAAATGAATAGGAAGAAGCGAGTGATCGCGCGAAATTCTGGCGAACTTGCGAAAGCGCTCGGGCTGACTCCGGCGGATGGAGGTGAAATCGAATTGCGGAGCGAGCTGAATACGAAGATTGCGGAGGAAGTGCAGCGACGCAAATTGACGCACGCGGATGTTGCGCGGATGGCGAAAACGTCTCGAACGAGGGTTGCCGCGATTCTAAACCGCAATACGCGAGACATTTCTACAGACCTGTTGCTGCGCGTACTATACGCATTGGGTTGGACGGCGCGGGTGAGATTCAAGAGAGCGGCATAGTGCGATGGGGAGAATCAGGGACGGATTTCGACGGGAGTGCCGACAGGGACGAGTGGGTAGATTTCTTCGATCTCTGAGTTCGTGACGGCGATGCAGCCGTCTGTCCAATCTATACGGCGGTGAAGACCGCCGAGCCAACCAAAAACCTTAGGAACTCCATGAATTTCGACGTCGCCGCCTGGCGACACGCCGAGAGCGTGTGCACGTTCGCGATCGGAAGCATTCGGATAGGAGAGATGCAGGGCCAGATGGAATCTGCCGTTGGAAAGTTTGTGGTCGACGGAATAGATGCCTTCGGGAGTTTTGTGATCACCCTGGCGATCTTTGGCGCCGAAGGGTTGGCGGCCCAGTGCAACCTTGTAGGATTTTAGGATCTGATCGCCCTTCATGAGGGAAAGAGTGCGCGATGACTTAGTGATGAGGATGCGGTCGGGTTGGGCCAGCGGTGCAAGCTGATCGGCTGACCGGCACCCCGCTATCAGAAACAGGCACAGGAACGAAAATGCACGAAGAGTATTTCGCGGAGGCATGAGTAGGAGTGTAACGGGAATTGGAGGGCGCGCGAAAATTGAAAGGAGTAAGAGTTAATTGGGGGGATGAATGGTTACCCGGGAACGGTGCTGGGGATTTTTTGCGGGCAGGTTGATTAGGTTGAAGAACAGCAGGCGGCGTAAAGCCGCCCCTACAGAGCAACGGTACGATCACGGTAAATTGTCTGGTTAGGTTCAGATGAGTGGGGGGAGTGAAGAAATCTAAGTCGGGGTCGAGTCATGCGGAGACGAAGGGGACTTGAGGGAACGAAAGCTTTCGGCTACGGAAGGTAGATCGGCAGGGCTCGGCGCGAACTTGCGATAGGCGAAGGTGCCGCGAGCTCCAGCGAGAAGAGCGAGCGAGACCAGCGCGGGAATAATCGGAAATTGTAAGTGGATGCTCGATGAGTGGATAAACTCCCCAACGTAGATAGCGAAAGCGAGAGTGGCGGCCGTGCGGGAACGAAAATATATTCCGATGGCAAGTAAGGCGAAAAGAAGGCCGCTAAGAAGGACTCCGCGATTAAGTGGCTGATCTGAATCGCGGAGGTAGGAGATCAATACCCACAGAAGTCGATAAGCCGAAACGGCGATTGCGACCCAAAAAGCTTCTTGAATGGCACCTTGAGAGTGATTGCGAATCGAGACGTCCGGCCAAAGCCATTGTTTCAGAAGGCCCATCAGGTGGAACCTGCGGTGAGGATTAAATCATGGGCTGAATTTGTCAACAAGGAAAAAGGGTTTGGGTGGTTAGGTGTGGACCGAAAAGCGGGAGCTGGGCTCCCGCACTCCAAAAAGGCGTGTGGTAGAGTGTGGGTATGGGGAAGGCGTTCGATATTGGATTGGAACGGCTTTTGGGTGCGGGTGTGGGCTCGCCCGCAAACTGCGCCGATGGAGTGCCTGCGCTCGCGGACTCGCTTGGCGGGTCTCAGGAGCCACCACCGGATGGGCCGAAGGAAAGGCCGCAAGGCTCGAAGACTCGCCCTGCGCTACAGGGCGGGCGGGGGACATTTTATTTGGAGACGTTTGGGTGCCAGATGAATGAGCACGACTCGGAGAAGGTAGCGGGGGTGCTTTTGGCGCGGGGGTACCGGCAGGTGGAGACCGTGGAAGAGGCGGGAGTGGTCCTTTATAACACCTGCTCAATCCGGGAGAAGGCCGCGCAGAAGGTGTTTTCGCGGCTGGGGGAATTTCGGCCGGTGGACGGCAGTGGCGAGTGGAGAGTGGGGAGTGGCGAGCCGAAGAACCGATCGGAGATCGGCGCATCAATGAGGTCAAGCGTGGACGGTATTGGGAGAAAGCCGCAGGGCTCGCGGACTCGCCCTGCGCCACAGGCTGGTGAAGAGAAGATTATTGGGGTGTTGGGGTGTGTGGCGCAGCAAGAGGGCGAGAAGATTTTCACGAGGGCGCCTTGGGTCAGTTTGGTTTGCGGGAGCGCGAGTTACCGGAAGCTGCCACAGCTTATCCAGGAGTTGGAGGCGGGGAATCGCCGGGTGACCGGGCTGGAGACGGATACCGACGAGACGTTTGAGACCGAGGTTACGCGGCGGGACAATCCGTGGCGGGCGTATCTGACGATCATCGAAGGATGCGATAAGGCTTGTTCGTATTGCGTGGTGCCGTTTACGCGGGGGCCGGAGCGGAGTCGCGGAAGCGCGTCGATCCTGGAAGAGGTGCGGAAGTTGGCCGACGCCGGATACACCGAGGTGCAGTTGTTGGGGCAGACGGTGAATTCCTACGCCGACCCGAGCGCGCGGAAGATGCGGTTTTCGGAATTGCTGGTGGCGGTGGCGGAAGTACGCGGAATTCGGCGGGTAAGATTCACGACTTCGCATCCACGGGATTTTGGGAAGGACATTGTGGAGGCGATCGAGGCAGTGCCGGGAATTTGCGAGCACATCCATCTGCCGGTGCAGAGCGGTTCGACAAAAGTGCTGCGGGCGATGGCGCGAACGTATACGCGCGATGAATATCTGGAAAAGATTGCGTTGATGCGCGCGGCGAAGCGGGAGATCAGAATCACCTCGGACATTATTGTGGGATTTCCGGGAGAGACGGAAGCGGATTTCGAAGAGACGTTGTCGCTGCTGGATTTGGCGCAATATGACGGAGCGTTTTCGTTCAAGTATTCGCCGCGGCCGAATACGCCGTCGCTGAAGATGGAGGACGCGATTCCGGAAGAAGAGAAATCGCGGCGGCTGGCGGTCTTGATGGAAAAGCAGCGGGAAATTCAGCGAGCGCGGAATGAGAAGCTGGTGGGACAGACGTTTGAGGTGATGGTGGAAGGGAAATCGCGGCGCGAGCAGCAGTGGAGTGGTCATACGTCATCCAATAAGGTGATGAATTTCACTTCCCGCGAGGAAGAAAGTCTGGGAGACTACGTGCAGGTTCGGGTGACGTCGGCGACGCCGAATAGTTTAGTGGGGGAGCGGATTCGCCACGGAGGCGCCGAGGGCGCGAAGTGAAGAGAGATTCCTCGCTTCGCCTGCTTGCCGCAGGCAGGCTCGGAATGACGGATTTGGTTTATCGGCAGGTGCAGTAGCAAGGAGGGCGCGATGGAAGTAGAGATGAAGATACGCGGCCTAATGATGGACCCCGTAACGCAAATGCCGATTGTAGTGTTGAAGGATGTACAAGGGCAGGCGATCCTGCCGATCTGGGTGGGGGCATACGAAGCAAACGCGATTGCGCTGGAAATCGAGAAGGTACAGACGCCGCGTCCGATGACACATGATCTACTGAAAAATGTGCTGCAGGGTTTGGAAGTGTCGGTGCAAAAGATTGTGGTGAACGATCTGCGCGACGATACGTTTTATGCATTGATCTGGGTGGAGCGCGACGGGGAATTGATGAGTATTGATTCGCGGCCGAGCGATGCGCTGGCGTTGGCGCTGCGGATGGATTGCCCGATTTTTGTGGATGAAGCGGTATTGAAAAATTCGAAGGTCAGTTCGGCGTTGGCGGAGCGGACGACGAATGAGCAGTTGCGGAATTATCTGGAAGGGTTGAGTGACGAGGATTTGGGTCGATACAAGATGTGAGGAAGAGGCGGAAGTAAAGAAGTAAGGAGAGGATTCGGCGGCGCGGCTTCGGTTGCGCCGCTTTTATTTTGGGGAGGAGTTGACCACAGAGGCAACGGAGGGCCGCAGAGGGAGCGGAGGATTTGGAGACAAGATGCAGAGGTTGAGATCCTCCAGCGATGCTTGTCGCATCGCTTCAGGATGACAGATTGATGACAGATTAACGTTGGGCGCGGCGGTGTTGGGAGGTGGCGTGCAAGAGGCGGAACCTTCGCTGCGCTCAGGGAACGAAGGCAGGCGGCGTAAAGCCGCCCCTACAGACGGAGAAGAATGTGGAGGCCGGCAGGGATGCCGGCGCTACGCGTTCTGCAGATGGCGGGCGCGACGGGACCAGAAGATCAGGAGGAGGATGCCGATCAGGATCAGGCTGAGGCTGAGCCCGATCCATAGGCCCAGGGCGCCCCAGTGTTGGTGGAAGCAGAGATAGGCGCCAAGGGGAAGGCCGATCAGCCAGTAGGCGGTGAAGTGGCAGACCATAGGGGTGCGAGTGTCGCCGGTACCGCGAAGGGAGCCGGTGGCGACGGTCTGGATGCCGTCGAAAAGTTGGAAGGCGGCTCCGGCCATGAGAAGGATCGTGGCGGAGTGAATTACGGTTTCGTCGGCGGTGTAGAAGCGGGCGATGTAGCGAGGGAAAACGAGGAGAGCGACGCTCATGGCGGACATGAAGGAAGCGCCGAGAACGATGGCGGTGTTGCCAGCATCGCGCGCGCCAGCGGGGTCGCGACGGCCCAGGGCTTGGCCGACACGGACGGCGGCGGCCGAGGAGAGGCCAAGGGGCACCATATAGGTGAGAGCGACTGTGTTGAGGGCGATCTGGTGGCCGGCCTGGACGACGGCGCCGAGACGCGCGATGAGCGTGGCTACCAAAGCGAAAACGGCGACTTCCGCGGTCTGTTGAATGGCGGCGGGGACACCGAGAGCGACGAGTTTGCGGATGCGATCGAGATTGGGCTGCAGGGGCGTGTTGAGGAGTTCCGTTTTGTGGCGACGGTCGTACCAGAGTAGATAAACGACCAGGACCAGCGCGAGGTAGCCGCGGGAAATGCAGGTGGCGATGCCGGAGCCGGTGACACCGTAAGCTGGGAAGCCCAGTTTGCCGTAGATGAGGACCCAGTTGCCGGTGAAATTGACGAGATTGGCGGTGATGAGCGCGAAAGCGATGGGGCGCACCATGTTCATTCCCTGGAGCGTGCGGCGAACGGCGAAATAGAGGAGGAGGGGAACGAGTCCGGCGGAGAGGGTGCGCATATAGGGGGCGGCGAGGATTGCGACGGGGTGGGTGACGCCGAAGCGTTCGAAATAGCTGGGCAAGATCCAGACGGGAATGGCGAGAAACGGGGCGATCGCGAAGCTGAGATAGATTCCGTTGACGAGCGAGGTGTGGCAATCTTCGCGACGGCCGGCACCGAAAGACTGCGAGACAAGGGTGTCCAGGCCGACGAGAAGGCCTTCCCCGAAGAAGGCGAAAACGATAAAGAGGCTAGAGGCGATGGATACAGCCCCGATGGCTTCGGCGGAATAGGGAAGGCGGCCGACCATCATGGTGTCCACGATGGTCATGGACATCCAGCCGATTTCGGCGAGGATGAGGGGAAGAGCGAGGCGCAAGGTGGGGCGAAGTTGCGCACGGAAGATGGGGAAGAAGGACATGGGGAATTGACGTACGAAGATAACATGGGAAAAGCAGTGGTTAGTGGCGAGTGGCTAGTGGCGAGCAATAGAAAGTTCTGACGAGCGTTTGCGGGGAATTTTCCGGGCGCGGTCGTAAATTTGTAGATTTTAGGAAAATTTTCCACTATTACGGCTGTTTATCCTTGACAACTTGTTACAGTGCGGTTTATTCCTAAGCTGGGAGTGCTTTCTCTCTGATGAGCGCGTCTAGCGAATTCGAACCTCACCCTAGATTTGTGGGGATGGTGGTCCGCCTCTCGTTCGCTCAGCCGGAAATATCCGCGGCTAGGACGCATCTCGTCCGGCCAAGTTTCGACACCGTCCTGCAGGGAGGACGTTTTCGACACTTAGCCACCAGAGAACACACCCCCGGGTAGAAAATCGTCATTTTGGAAGGTATCTACCCGCGTCGGCCCACCGCCCGCGGGTTTTTTTATTTGCGGAGACTGGTGTGGGCAAGACGCGGTCTCGGAATTGCATTTACGGATAGTGCGGGGAACCGGCCGGCGGAAAGCTGCGAGCAGAAAGGGTTGGAGCGAAGATGTTGTATGCCACGGAACTCATGGGAGCTGCCGCGTACGACGTTGCGGGCAACTACGTGGGACGTGTGCGCGAATTTTTCATCGAGCCAGCGGAGGCGCCCAACCGTGTGTCGCACTACTTGATTTCGCGCGGGCGGTTCCAGCCGCTGGTGGCGCGGTATGACCAGGTGGGCAAGGCCGTGCCGGGGCGAATCGACTTGAATGTGAGCGAGCGGGCGCTGGAGGCGTATCGTCCGAATGAGGCTTGGCTGGCGGTACAAAAGGACCTGCTGGACCAGCAGATTATTGATACTTCCGGGCGAAAAGTGGTGCGGGTAAATGATGTGGATCTGGCGGAGTTTCGTGCCAACGAGCACGTAGAGCTGCGGATTGCGCAGGTGGATGTGGGCGTGCCAGGGGCGGTGCGGAGACTCCTACAGGGGATTGCGCCGTCGAGCCTGGTGCGGAAGCTACAGAGCAAGCTACCGCAGCGATCAATCCGTTGGGAGTTTGTGAACTTAATCGAGCCGGACCCGTTGCGACGGGTGAAACTGCGGATCACGCACGAGAAGCTGGAGGATCTGCACCCCGCCGATCTGGCCGAGATGATGGAAGAACTGTCGGCGGCCGAGCGGCAGGGGATTATCGCGTCACTGGATGAAGAAACGGCGGCGGCGGTGTTGGCGGAACTGGATGAACGCCTGACGACGCAAATCGTGGAAAAACTGGACCCCGAGAAAGCGGCGGACATTATCGAGGAAATGGCGCCGGACGCAGCGGCGGACCTTTTGGCGGATTTGCCAAAGGAGACGTCGGAAGAATTGCTGGAAGAAATGCCGAACCTGGAAGCCAGCGAGGTGCGGGAGTTGCTGGCATTCGATCCCGCGACGGCGGGCGGCATGATGAACACGGAGTTTGCGTTTGTGAGCGAGTCTATATCGCGCGACGAGGTTCTGGAATGGTTGCGGAAGCAGGAATTCAACCTGGAGCAACTGGATACGATCGTCATTTTGGATAAGCTGGGGCACTTTGCCGGGACGGTGCCGATTGCGCGGATTCTGCTGGCGGCGCCCGAACAGCATATGACGGAATTGAAAACGGAGCCGCTGGTGTCGATCACGGCGGATTCGAACGAGAAGGACGCGTTTGAGCTGTTCGATAAATACAATTTGCGAATGTTGACGGTGCTGGATAACGACCGGAGGCCGATTGGGGTGGTGACGGTGGACGACGTGGTGTCGCGGCTGGTGAACGCATGATGCGGGCGGCTTATGGGAATGCCCCGGCGGCCGGCACCGGCTTTGCGTCGAACACAGTGGGCGGTCGACTGGGTTCATGACATTCGCCTCTCTCAACGCGCAAATTGACCGGCTCCGCGCGACGGTGTTCCGCGGATTCTCGCGTACAAATCAGTGGCGGCGGCGCATCTTTTTGTTCCTGGCGGTGATCGGGCCGGGAATCATCACGTCGAATGTGGATAACGACGCGGGCGGAATCGCGACGTATACGCAGGCGGGTTCGGCGTACGGATACACGCTGCTGTGGTCGCTGGTGCCGATGACGATCGCGTTGTACGTGACCATGGAAATGTGCGCGCGGTTGGGCGTGATCACGGGGAAGGGCCTATCGGATTTGATCCGCGAGGAGTTCGGGTTCCGGTCAACGTTCTTTGTGATGATTGTGGGATTTCTGGTGGACCTGGGTAACGTAGTAGCTGAATTCGCGGGCGTGGCGGCCGCGATGCAAATTTTCGGGATCAGCAAGTATGTGGCGGTGCCGATTGCAGCGGTGGTGGTGTGGGTTCTGGTGCTGAAGGGGAGCTACCGGCAAGTGGAAGTGGTGTTCCTGGTGGCGTGCGTGTTCTATCTGACGTATTTGTTCTCCGCGATATTTTCCCACCCGGATTGGGTCCTGGCGGCGAAAATGACGGTGATTCCGACGATTCATTTCGACACCAGCTACCTGATCATGCTGACGGCGCTGATTGGCACGACCATCGCACCGTGGCAATTTTTCTATTTGCAGGCGGGATTTGTGGAGAAGAAGGTGGGGCCGCGGCAATACCCGCAAGCGAGACTGGATGTGCTGCTCGGCAGCATCTCGTGCATGGTGATTGTGTTCTTCATCATTATCTGTACCGCGGCAACGCTGCATGCGAATGGCCAGACGAATATTTCGGATGCGGGTGAGGCGGCCAAAGCATTGATACCGCTGGCAGGGAAGTGGGCGGCGATTACGTT
Source organism: Candidatus Acidiferrales bacterium (assembly GCA_963759275.1). GTDB lineage: Bacteria > Acidobacteriota > Terriglobia > Acidiferrales > UBA7541 > Acidiferrum. Next base: position 236,968 of record CAVWYZ010000018.1, read on the forward strand.
TGCGTTTGGATTGCTCAACGCATCGCTGTTTGCAGCGACAATTCTTCCGCTGTCGACGGCCCACGTGATCTGCGAAGGGTTGGGGTTCGAGGCCGGGCTAGACCATAAATTCCGCGAAGCCCCGGCGTTCTACTGGCTGTATACGATTCTGATCGTGGTGGGGGCCGGGATCGTGCTGCTGCCGAACGTGCCGCTGTGGAAGATTTTTATTTTCTCGCAGGTGGGCAACGGAGTCTGGCTTCCCGTTGTGGTGATATTCATTTTACTGCTGGTGAATCGCAAGGACTTGATGGGAGAGCACACGAACGGGTTCCTGTTTAATTTGGTGGCGTGGGTCACGGCCGTGGCCATGATTCTGCTGACGTTTGTGCTGGTGTTCCAGGGGTTCTATCAGGCGTTCCACCCACCGCCGAGCTGAGTGGAGTTTGTGGAAATACACGGGGGCGACGGGCGCCGTTTTCGCCGTTGTTGATAGTCACCAACATCACACGTTCATCAGGTTCTTATTTGCTTCCGTGGGGCGACCCATGTTAACTTTGCGCCGTAAAGAGGATTTATCCGGAATCGCATCGTGCTCCCGTCTCTCCATACCGTCTTCCCCGAAACCCTTGGCCCGGTAACAGCCGAAGAGGCCCGGCTACTGGAAAAACTCGATTTGACGCGACTGCCGCGGCATATCGCCATCATTATGGATGGCAACGGGCGGTGGGCGCAGAAGCGCCATTTGCCGCGTGTGGCAGGACACCGCACCGGGACGCAATCGGCGCGGATGGCGATTGAGACGTGCGCGCGACTGAACGTGGAAGCGCTGACGCTGTACGCGTTTTCCGTGGAGAATTGGCGGCGGCCGAAGACGGAGATCGAGTTTCTGATGCAGCTTTTGCGCGAATATATCCGCAAGGAAATGCCGCTGATCCAGCGGAATAATATCCGGATGCGTTTTCTGGGGCGGGGCGATGAGTTGCCGGAAGGCGTGCAGAAAGATACGCGGGAAGCTACGGCGGCGACGGCGGGAAATACCGGGATGGTGCTGAACATCGCACTGAATTATGGCGGGCGGGCGGAAATTGTGGATGCGATGAACGCGATTCTGGCGGCGCGCAACGGGCATACCGCGCCGAAGACGATCAGCGAAGAAGATATTACGCGGCATTTGTATACGGCGGATTTGCCGGACCCGGATTTGTTGATTCGGACGAGCGGGGAGTTGCGGGTGAGCAATTTTCTGCTGTGGCAGATTGCGTATGCGGAGATTTTTGTGACCGAGACGCTGTGGCCGGATTTTAATCGAGCGCGGCTGTTCGAATCGCTTATCGATTATCAGAAGCGGGAACGGCGGTATGGGGCGATTGCGCCACCGGCCCGCACCGCCTCCCTCTAATCTATTGTTAACATTATCTCTGTATACTATTTTGTAGGGGCGGCTTTACGCCGCCTGCCTTTCTGTTATGTCCGCCGAACAATTCCGCGAACCCAACCGCCTTCCTTCTTCGAATTATTTCGGTTTCGGCGCCTATCTAGTGACCATCTGCGCACAAAATCGTGAACGTATTTTCACCGCGCCGGATGTTGTGGAACCACTGATCTGCCTGCTTTCAGAAGAAATGAGACAGTGCTCGTTCGATGTACATGCTTATTGCTTCATGCCAGATCATTGCCATCTACTGTTAAGTGGTTTGAATTCGAATGCCCACCTGTCCACCGCAGTGCGCGCTTTTAAAGGTGCATCGACGGCCTTGCTTCGCCAGTTCAGGTTCCAGCATGTCTGGCAAAAGGGCTTTCACGATCATGTGATTCGCAATGCGGAGGAGTTAGCGGCTTCGATGGCTTACGTATTGGAAAATCCGGTGAGAGCGGGGTTGGTGAAGGATCCTAAAGATTGGCCATTTTCGGGTTCGCTTGTGTTCGAATGGCGTGCTTGGGGTTCGGTGTCGAAGTCGGGCAGGACGGGAAGAGAGAGGCAGGCGGCGTAAAGCCGCCCCTACAGCGGAGTTGATGCGCGCGGTAGTGGGATTGAAGTAGGCAAAAGCGGCGGCTGGGCCGCCGCACTCCAAAGTGATATCTGATATGCTTTGTTCCGGCTATGACCGGGACGCGCGTTCTTACCGCACTTGTTTTAATTCCTATTGTTATCGGTATCGTGCTCTTTACGCCTACGTGGGTGGTGGCGATCGCGTTGGCGGTGATCACGATTCTGGCGTTGCGCGAATATTTCGCGTTGGGCGATGCGATTGGGCATCGCGCTTATCGGTTGTGGACGATTTTCGCGGCCCTGTCCGTTGTGCTCGCACAGTGGCACTCTTCTGCGCTGTTGCCGAGCGATTGGGAAGAAAAGCGTTCCATATACTTCTATGCGGACTTCCTCAACGCCAGCCGGGTAACCGCATTTGACGCGTTTTTCCTTTTTGTCCTGGGGCTGACTGTCCTGACGCTGTTTACGAGACGGCCGTTGGTGGAATCACTTCCTTCGGCAGGAATTTCTTCTAGCGCGCTGCTCCTTGTGGCGTTTCCGCTATCGTTTGCCATACGCCTTCATGGGTTCCCGACGTTTGGGCCGCGGTTGCTGTTGTTCGCGTTGGCGATTACTTGGGCGGCGGATACGGTGGCTTATTTTGTGGGGCGGGCGATTGGGAAACACCCGTTGGCACCGCATATTTCGCCTAAGAAGACTTGGGAAGGGTCGATTGGGGGATTGGCGGGATCGTTGCTGGTGGCGTATGGGTTCCACTTCTGGTTGACGATTTCTTTGCCGCATCTGTTGGCAATGGCTACGTTGGGGAACATTGCGGGCCAGATGGGGGATTTACTGGAATCGGCTTGCAAGCGGAGCGCGGGAGTGAAGGATTCGGGCGGATTGTTGCCGGGACATGGCGGAGTGCTGGACCGGATCGATGCGTTAATCCTGTGCATCCCGGTCATCTGGTATTATTTAGTTTTGGTGAATCCACACCTGTAGGGGCTCCGCGCGTAATTAAAAGTGATTCGAAAATGAACTGCCGACGGGCACGTACCGACTGCTTATGAAAACACTCGCCATTCTCGGGTCAACCGGGTCCATTGGGCGTCAAACGTTAAATGTAGTGGAAGCGCTGCCGGAGGAGTTCCGGATCACCGCGCTGGCAGCGGGAAACAATCTGGACGAACTGGTGGGGCAGATCCAGCGGCACCGGCCGGAAGTGGTTTCCGTGGCCACGGCGGCGCTGGCGGATGAATTGGCACGACGACTGCGCGAGAAGAACGCAACGCCATTGCCGGCGATTCATCACGGGGCCGAAGGGATGCTGGCGGTGGCTACGCATTCGAGCGCGGAGATTGTTTTGTCCGCGGCGGTGGGCGTGGTGGGGCTTGCGGCTACGTACGAGGCCGTGAAGCTTGGACGCGTGGTGGCGCTTTCGAATAAGGAAGTGCTGGTGGCGGCGGGCGAATTGGTGATGGCCGCGGCGGCGAAATCGGGCAGGGAATTGCTGCCGGTAGACTCCGAGCACAACGCAGTGCACCAGTGTTTACGAGCGGGGAAGCGCGCGGGAGGCAGCGCGACGAAGAGTCCGTTGTATCCCGAGGTGCGCCGGATTGTGCTGACGGCGTCAGGCGGCCCGTTTCGAAAGACACCGCTGGCGCAACTGGCAAATGTAACGACGGAGCAGGCTCTGGCGCATCCCAATTGGAAAATGGGGAACCGTATCACGATTGATAGCGCCACGATGATGAACAAGGGATTCGAGATCATCGAGGCGCGCTGGCTGTTCGATATGCGGCCGGAACAGATCGACGTAATCATCCACCCGCAATCGGTGATTCATTCGTTTGTGGAGTTTGTAGACGGGGCGGTGCTGGCGCAATTAGCTCCGCCGGATATGCGCATGCCGATTCAATATGCGCTGACGTATCCGGAGCGGGTGCCGTCGGCGCGAGTGCAATTGGATTGGGAGAAATTGCGGCGGCTGGATTTCGAGAAGGCGTCGACGCGGCGGTTCCCGTGTTTGCGATTGGCGCGGGAGGCAATGAAAAAGGGCGGGGCATTGCCGTGTGTGCTGAACGCGGCCGATGAGGTGGCAGTGGCGGCGTTCCTGGAGCACCGATTGCCGTTTTTGGCGATTCCCGAAGTGGTGGAAGCGGTGCTGGCAAAGACGCCGCGGGTGAAGTTCGGGTCGATTGCGGATGTGTTGGCGGCGGATGCGGAAGCGCGGCGGCAGGCTGGAGAAGCGGTAGGGCGGCTGGCGGGGCATACGGTTTCGGCGTAGAGGAGCGGATGCGCGATAGCAGTAATCAGATATCAGATATCAGCGAACGGCGATCAGCGATCAGGAAGCGGGCGCGGGGCAAACGGTTAGGTGGGAGGCAAGACGCCTGGTTGAGATCCTTCGCTGCGCCTGCTTGCCGCAGGCAGGCTCAGGATGACGTGGGCTTTGTTTTGAGGAAAATGAAATTATTTGGGGGATTGTGAAGTTATTTTGGGGATTAGGAATAGGTGGGTAAGTCTGGATGGGATGACGGGGCGCGAGGACGGTGGAATAGAGCTTGCCCGAGAAGACAGCGTTGGCGTGGCAGCGGTTTACGGAAAACGGTTTCTCGCTACCGATTCGGGTGGAATTGCATCTAACTTAGGGCGCCTTGCAAGACGGGCACAGGGTTGCGGGTTGTGGCTCTGGGGGATTCTGGGTTTTTGCTACAATCAAACGGACGGAGTTACTCGCGCTAATGGACATTTTGATCGGCCTGGTCGTCCTCGGTGTCATCATCCTCGTTCACGAGTGGGGACATTTTGTGATGGCGCGCCTGTTTGGCGTGCGCGTGGACGTGTTTTCGATTGGCTTCGGGCCGCGGGTGTTTGGCGTGAAGCGAGGCGATACGGATTGGCGATTCAGCGCGCTGCCGCTGGGCGGTTATGTGCGCATGGCCGGACAAGATATTACGGACATCGACGCGGGGGAGCAGAAACCGACCGGGGCACCGGATGAGTTGATGTCGAAGACGCGGTGGCAGCGGGCGCTGATTTCGTTCGCAGGACCGGCCGTGAATCTGATTTTTCCGGTGCTGCTGCTGGGAACGTACTTCGTGATCGCGGGCGAGCCTTATCCGGCATATTTGGATAAGCCGGTGATTGTGGTCGGTCTGCCGCAAACGGCGACATCGGGTTTGCAGGTTGGCGATAGGATTGTGGCGCTGAACGGCACCAAGAATCCGACGTGGCGCGACGCATATCAGGTGCTGGGGACGGCAACTCCGGGCAGCACATTGAAGTTACAGGTGGAAGATCCCACGGGCGCGACTAAAGAAGTCAACATCGACTATAAGAACGCTACCGACGAATATCCACTGGGCTTCTCTCCTATCGCTCCCAAAATTCTGCAGGTGATTCCTGGACGGCCGGCGGCAGTGGCGGGCATCAAGGATGGAGACGTGGTTGAGTCTCTGAACGGGCAGAAGGTGAATTATTGGGACCAGTTCGTCTACGACATCCACAAGTCGGAAGGGAAGACGATGCCGTTGGAAGTCCTGCGGAAGGGCCAGACGGTAACGTTGACAGTGACGCCGGTGATTGGGGCGGCGCAGACTGGCGACAAGGTTTATCAAATTGGTGTGGGCCCGGATATCGCGGTAGCACGGAAATCGCTAGGGATCGTGGGATCGTTCAAGAGCGGGTTTTCGCAGACCGTGGGCATTGTGTACGAAACCGTGGGCGTGGTGGTGAAACTGGTAACCGGGCGCGTATCTGTGAAGGACTTGCAGAGCGTGGTGGGAATTTCTCGGGCGGCCGGCGAAGCGGTGACGATCGGACCGTCGGCGACAATCTTGTTCATGGCGCTGATCAGCGTGAACCTGGGGATTTTGAATTTATTACCCATCCCGATTCTGGATGGAGGGCACATCTTACTGCTGTCGCTGGAAGGACTGCGGCGGCGGGATTTCAGCCTGGCGTTCAAGGAAAGGCTGATCCAGGTGGGCCTGGTGTTTCTGCTTGTGCTGATTGTGTACGTGACGTATAACGACGTAGCGCGCATTTTTACGCGACATTCCTGACGGAAATGCCGCGTAATTCGCTAAGGTATCCAGCCTGATAGACTGAGCTTTCAAAGGCCATTTATGACTGCTACTCCATCGCGACGTGTTTCCAGCGGCGAGCGGATCAATGCCGCCGAGCCTTCGGGGCACCTGCAGGACGCGCTGCGGGAGCGCGGGATCCGGTTGACGCGGCAGCGGCGAGTGATTTTGCAGGTAATGGATTCGGCAGAACAGCACCTGGACGTGGACCAAATTCTGGAGCGGGCGCAGAAGATCGATCCGGAAGTGCATCTGGTTACGGTGTACCGCACAATTGACCTGCTGAAAAAAGAAGGGCTGATCGACGAACTGGACCTGCTGCACCTGCGCGGAGACCGGCATTATTACGAGACGCATGGGCCGCGCGATCATATCCATGTGGCGTGTTTGCGGTGCGGCAAAGTAAGGGAGTTCGAATCGCGGCTGTACGAGCAGCTGAAGCAGCAGATTGCGGCCGCTTGCGACATTGAAGTAAAGGTATCGCGCACGGAAGTCGGCGGGATCTGCAACGAGTGTTTAGCGAAAGAGCAGGGCGGTTCTTCGAAGTAAATCGAGGGAAAAATTTGGGATCGAGGTCGGGCCTTGGACGTCGGGGTGTGCATGGTGAGGTTGGCGAACAGCGACCAGGAAAGATGAGAGTTTGCGAAATGGGATTTTTTTGGCGGGTCCCTTTGGAGATCATGGACAAGCTACAGACCCTGCCTGCGGCAGGCAGGCCGCGACCACGCGGTCCGAACTCAAGAGCCGGCAAGGATCTTACCAGCTAGGCGGTGCGGCGTTCTAGGCGGTGCCTCACTTTTTGGAGGCGTTGGCGGGTAACGGCGGAGTGCGCGTGCGGTGCAACTACGAAGGGTTGGCTCCTCTGTGGCGACATGGCGCTGCGCTGGGCCTCCAGCTTTCTGGCTAGCGCGCGACGGGTGTCGCCGTACATCCACTGGAGCAGGATGTAGATCAGAATATCCACGCCCACGACGCACAATCCTACGAAAACATACAACGACATCTTCACCTCCCTGGCTGCCGGAGAGCCTGCTTCATGGTGACAACATAAAACTGCGGACGCTGGTAAGTCCTGAAAAGTTCGTGAGGATTTTGTTAGGGCGGAACGGAACGCGGCAGGTTCGCGATGAGAAAAGGGGCGTGGCGAACCCGGTGCGGAAATTGCGGGTATAAGCTAAACTTTTAGCGAATATAGGAAACGGTCGCAGGCGAGGGACACGTGGATTTCACTTTTACCGAAGAACAGAAGCACCTGCGCAAGTCTGTGCGGGAGTTCGCCGAGGGCGAAATCGGGCCGCACGTGATGGAGTGGGACGAGGCTTCGCACTTTCCCACGGAATTGCTGCCGAAGTTGGCGGAGATGGGTCTGATGGGCGTGATCTTCCCGGAGGAATACGGGGGAGCAGGGTTGGGGTACATCGAATACGCGACGGTGATTGAGGAATTGGCGCGGGTGGACGGGTCTGTGGGGCTGTTTGTAGCAGCGCACAATTCACTGTGCAGCAATCACATTTACAAATTTGGCAGCGAAGAACAGAAGAAGAAGTACCTGATGCCGCTGGCGCAGGGGAAGAAGCTGGGGGCGTGGTCGCTGACGGAACCGGAAGCGGGTTCGGACGCCGGGGGGACGCGGACGACGGCGGTGCGGCAGGGCGAAGACTGGGTCCTGAATGGTTCGAAGACGTTTACGACGAACGGGTCGTATGCGGACATTTGCGTGGCGATGGCAGTAACGGACAAGGCCAAGGAGTCACACGGGATCAGCGCGTTTATTTTGGAGAAGGGCACGCCGGGATTCCGGCCGGGGAAAAAGGAAAACAAGCTGGGGATGCGAGCCAGCGACACCGCGGAAGTGATCTTCACGGATTGCAAGATTGGCGCAAAGCAGTTGCTGGGACTGCTGGGCGAAGGGTTCACGGGGAGCCTGCAGATTCTGGATGGCGGGCGGATTTCGATTGCGGCGCTGGCGCTGGGCATGGCACAAGGGGCGCTGGAGGCCGCGACGAAGTACGCGAAGCAGCGGAAGCAGTTCAACAAGACGATTGCGGAATTCCAGGCGATCCAGTTCAAGTTGGCGGACATGGCGACGGAAGTGGAAGCGGCGCGACTGCTGGTGTACCAGGCGGCGTGGCTGGCAGACCAGAAGAGCGGGCGGTTTACGAGAGAATCGAGCATGGCGAAGCTGTTCGCGAGCGAGGTGGCGGTGCGCGTGGCGAACGAGTGCGTGCAGGTGCACGGGGGATATGGATTCATCAAGGACTATCCGGCGGAGAAGTTTTATCGGGATGTGAAGCTGTGCACCATCGGGGAAGGTACCAGCGAAATTCAGCGGCTGGTGATTGCGCGGCAGTTGCTTGGCAAGAAATAATAGAGGCATGGTGATTCGCCGAGCACACGAACCTCTGCCTACCGAAGCGATCGAGGAATCACATATCCAATTATTGAGGCGGAAGTGGCGATGACACTTTCCACTTCCGAATGGGCTGCCAAGGTCTTGCAGGGCGACGTACGCGCCATTTCGCGGGCGATTACCGCGATTGAAAATCATTCAAGCGAATCGGAAGCGCTGCTGAAGGAACTGTTTCCACATACGGGAACTGCATATCTGACGGGAATCACGGGCGCGCCGGGGACGGGGAAGAGCACGCTGGTAGATCGCCTGGCGGCGGTGCATCGCAAGGCGGACGAGCGCGTTGGAGTGATTGCGGTGGATCCCACGAGCCCATACACCGGCGGCGCGATTCTGGGGGATCGCATTCGGATGCAGAGCCATGCGAGCGACGATGGAATCTTTATCCGGTCGATGGCGACGCGGGGATTTCTGGGCGGGTTGGCACGCTCGACGGCGGAAGTGGCGTTGCTGCTGGATGCGGCGGGGAAGCGGCAAGTGCTGATCGAGACGGTGGGCGTGGGGCAAGACGAGATTGATATTGTGCGATTGGCGGATTGCGTGGTGGTGGTGCTGGTGCCGGGACTGGGCGACGACATCCAGAACATGAAAGCCGGGCTGATGGAGATTGGCGACATTTTCGTGTTGAACAAAGCCGACCGGGAAGGCGCGGAGCGACTCGAGGAGCAGTTGCACGCGATGCTGTCGCTGGTGACGCCGCGGGAGGGCTGGCATCCTCCGGTAGTGCGGACGGTGGCAACAGAAAATCGCGGAATCGCTGAGCTGGCGGCGACGGTGGACAAGTTTCGGAAACATTTCGAAACGAGCGGGGAACGGCAAAAGAAGCACGTCGAGCACTGGCAGAACCGGCTGATTGAGATGCTGGAATCGCGGCTGCTGGAAAGAGTGTTGAAAGGGAAAGAAGGGGAAGCGCGGCTACGGGAGTTGGCGAAGGCGGTGGCGGAACGGAAACAGGATCCATTTTCGGCGGTGAAGCAACTCTTGAAGGATGGCGGATTTTTGGCGTAAGGAATCATTATGCATCTTGGGGACATAGAGGTTTTATTTCTGGATGGTGGCGCGTTCGGACTGGACGGGGGCGCCATGTTTGGCGTGGTGCCGAAAGTTTTGTGGGAGAAAAAATCTCCGCCGGACGTAAATAACCGGATTCGGATGAGGGCGAATTCGTTGTTGGTGCGGGCGGGTGGCAAAACGATTGTGGTGGAAACGGGGAACGGTTCTAAGCTCGATGCCAAGCAGCGGTCGATTTACAACGTGCAGGACGGCGATCCGTTGATGGATTCGCTGGGGCGCGTGGGCGTGCGGCCTGAACAGGTGGACCTGGTGATTAACACGCATCTGCACTTCGACCACTGCGGGGGCAACACCAGGAAAGTGAATGGACGGTTGTTGCCGACATTCCGGAAAGCGCGATATGTGGTGCAGCGCGGGGAGCTGGAGCACGCGATGTATCCGACCGAGCGGGACCGCGCGAGTTATTTTCCGGAGAATTTTGCGCCGATTTCGAAGGAAGGATCGTGGGACCTGGTGGACGGCGACGCCGAGATTATGCCCGGGATTTCCGTGACGCGGATTCCGGGGCACAACGCGAATATTCAGGCGGTAGTAATCAGCGGAGGCGGGAAGACGCTGGCGTTTGTTGCAGATTTAATCCCTACACGTCACCATACTCCGTTGCCCTGGATCATGGCTTACGATCTGTACCCGCTGCAAACGCTGGAGACGAAGCGGCAATGGATTCCGCGCATGGTGACCGGGGAATGGATTGTGGCGTTCGGACACGATCCGGATGTGGCGGCGGCCACGCTGCGCGAGCGCGAAGGAAAGATTGAAATCGAACCGGTGGACCTGAACCGGTAAATCCCAGGAGAAATGGAAATGGCGAGCAGGAAAGCAGCGAAGGGCAAGAGTGCGCGGACGAAGGCTGCGGGCGCGGAGATTGGCGTGATCGGCGGAAGCGGCCTGTACGCGATGGGCGGATTGACGGAGACGCGGGAAATCCGCGTGAAGACGCCGTTTGGCGATCCTTCGGACGCGATTGTGGTGGGGAAACTGGAAGGGAAGCACGTGGCGTTTCTGGCGCGACACGGGCGGGGACATCGAATCCTGCCGAGCGAATTGAATTTCCGGGCGAATATCTACGCGATGAAATTGCTGGGGGTACAGCGGATCCTTTCCGTGAGCGCGGTGGGGTCATTGCAGGAGGATTTGCGTCCCGGAGAATTTCTGATCCCGGACCAGTTTTTCGACAGCACGAAGGGCAGGAAATCGACATTTTTCGGAAACGGAATTGTGGCGCACGTGACGTTCGACAAGCCGACGTGCCCGGAATTATCGGCGGTGCTGGAAAGGGTTTGCCGGGAGCAGAAGATAGCGGTGCATGAGAAGGGGACGTACATCTGCATGGAAGGACCGCAATTCTCGACGTTGGCGGAAGCGAATTATCATCGCGCGATGAAATTTTCGGTGATTGGGATGACGAATGTGACGGAAGCGAAACTGGCGCGGGAAGCGGAGATTTGCTACTCGACGATTGCAATGATCACGGATTACGACTGCTGGCACCCGGAGCACGATTCGGTGACGGTGGAGGCGATTATCGCCACGCTGAATCAGAATGCGAGCAACGCGCAAACGGTGCTACGGGAAGCGATCAAGGCAATTTCGGCGGAGCGCGGGTGTAAGTGCGGAAGCGCATTGAAGCACGCGATTTTGACGGACCCGAAAGTGGTGCCCGCGGCAACGAAGAAGAATCTGGCCGCGATTATCGGGAAATATTTGTAGAAGCCGGTCTTTACCGGCAGGAGAGGAACGTTCATGTCCTTGCTCGTGGTTGGTTCGGTTGCGTATGACGCGTTGGAAAGCCCGTATGGGAAAGTGGAGCGCACCCTGGGAGGGGCGGCGACGTATTTTTCGGTGTGCGCGGCATTTTTCACGCACGTAAATCTGGTGGCGATTGTAGGCGACGACTTCGATCCAAAGGACGAGGCGATACTGCGCAAACGCTCGATCGACATCGAAGGACTGGAACGCGCGACGGGGAAGTGCTTCTTCTGGGCGGGACGCTATTCGGAGAATTTGAACGAACGAGTGACACTGGCGACGGACCTGAACGTGTTCGCCGAGTTCAAGCCGCGGCTGCCGGAGAAGTACCGGCAATCCCGCTATGTTTTCCTGGCGAATATTGCTCCGGACCTGCAGCGCGACGTGCTCCATCAGGTAAAAGGCACGCCGAAACTGGCGGCGATGGACACGATGAATTACTGGATCGAGCGGACGAATGCGGAGCTGCGCGAGACGTTGAAACACGTGGACATTTTGATGATCAACGATTCGGAGACACGGCAACTGTCGAGCGAGCATAATTTGCTGCGGGCGGCGAAGCAGATCTTCAAGATGGGGCCGTCCACCTTGGTGGTAAAACGAGGGGAATATGGGGCGATGCTGGTGGACAAACACGGGGTGTTTTGTGTTCCAGCGTTTCCGCTGGAGGAACCGCACGACCCGACGGGCGCGGGGGACAGTTTTGCGGGCGGCTTCATGGGATACCTGGCCAGTGCGGGAAGCAGCAGTGATGCGGCGCTGCGGCGCGCGATGGTGTACGGGTCGGTAATGGGGAGCTTCACGGTGGAAAAGTTCGGGCTGGAGCGGCTGTTGAGCCTGAAACGCCCCGAGATACACGCCAGAGCACGGCACTTCGCAAAACTCACGCAATTCAAACTGTAGCTCCAGTAGAATCGGCAGTAAGCGGACTGGCCGCTGTTGCCCATGATTTCCTTTCACGACGCGGTGATACGGCTGCTGTTTGCGGCAGCCATGGGCGCCATCATAGGCGCGGAGCGGGACTACCGGCGGCGTCCGGCAGGAATACGCACGAGCATGTTCGTGTGCCTGGCGACGGCGCTGTTCACAATCATGTCGCAGCAGTTGTCGCACATGTGGGGAGACACGGGGCCGACGCGGATTGCGTCGAATATCGTGCAGGGAATCGGGTTTCTGGGCGCCGGCGCGATTCTGAAAGACAATCTGGGCAAAGTGGGAATGACGACGGCGGCGACGATTTTTGTGGAAGCGGCGATCGGGATGGCCACCGGAGGCGGCTTTTTCAGTTTGGCGGGCGTGGCGACGGGGATCGTGCTATTCGCACTGATCGTGATTGGGTGGGGAGCGGCGCTGTTGAATCTGAAGTCCAACACGGTGCTGTTCCGGTTTACGACGAGCCATGCGGATAATGTGGCGGCGGAAGTTCGCAAGTTGCTGGCGGAATTACATGTGCCAATCCTGCAATTTCGCACGTCGATGCTGGGCGACCAGTCGGTGGTGGAATTCGAGGCGGAAACCACGCACAAGCAGGAAGTGCAGATTGTGGCGCAGTTGAATCGAGAAGGAGTGGCGACGGAAGTGATTCCGTTCGAGGGTCCGCACGCATGAGTCTTGCTGTAAGAGTGCCGAGGAAGCCGAAGGCTCTGCAAAAAGGGTCGAAAGTGGCGGTGTTTGCGCCGGCCTCGCCCGCGGAACAACTGGAAGTGACGGCAGGACTGGCGGAATTGCGGCGGCTTGGTTATGAGTTCACCCCCGTGCAATTTCCAGGGTCGGAAGGATATTTTGCGGGGTCTACACCGGCGCGACTGGACGCGTTTGTGAAAGCGGCGCGTCACGCCGAGATTGCGGGGTTGGTGGCGCTGCGCGGGGGCTATGGCGCGACGTATCTGCTAGACCACAATCTGGCGGCGCAACTGCAGGAACCGAAGTGCGTGATCGGATTCAGCGATCTGACGTCGTTGCAAATTTATCTTTGGCAAAAATGCGGCTGGGTGACATTTCACGGGCCGATGGTGACGGCGGGGCTGAATCGCGGCGCCGATGATGCGCGCGGGTACGACGAACATTCTTTTTTGCAGGCGGTGGGAAACACGAAATCGGGATGGGAGATTCCGCTCGGCGGGAAGGTATTGGCGCGAGGTGTAGCGGAGGGGCGGTTGCTGGGAGGCTGCCTGACATTGCTGCAAGCGACGTTGGGAACGCCATGGGAACTGGATACGGCAGGATCGATTTTGGTGCTGGAGGATCGCGGGATGCGACCGTATCAAGTGGATCGGGCGCTGATGCACCTGAAGCAGGCGGGAAAATTCCAGGCGGTGCGCGCAGTGTTGCTGGGCGAATTTCCGGAATCGGGGCCGGTGGTGAAGGGCAGTCCGACAGTGCCGGAGGTTTGCGAGCGGCTGCTGAGTCCGCTGGGAGTGCCGATTGTGTATGGCGCAGCGGTGGGACACACGCAACGGCCCATGTTGACGCTGCCGTTGGGCGTGCAGGCGCGACTGGTGGCATCGGAAGGCGGGCAATTGGAGATTCTGGAGCCGGCGGTGGTGCAATAACGATGGGCAAGCCAGCGAAGAAAATGAAACACGTTCACATGATCGGAATCGGTGGATCTGCGATGTCGCCTCTGGCGGGAATGCTGCGCGAGCGCGGGTACCGAGTTACGGGATCGGATGCGGGCGTATATCCACCGGCATCAACATTTTTGGAATCTCTGGGGATTGAGTATGCAACTTCGTTTGACGCGAAGAACCTGACGCCTGCGCCGGATCTGATTGTTGTGGGCAACGCGATTTCGCGGGGGAACGTGGAAGTGGAGGAAATGCTGGACCGTAGGCTGGCGCACCGGTCGCTACCAGAAATTCTGGAAGAGGAGTTTCTGCCAGGGAAGCACTCGATTGTGGTAAGCGGCACGCACGGGAAAACCACGACCACGGCGATGCTGGCGTGGATTTTCCATGTGGCGGGGAAGCGCCCGAATTTTCTGGTGGGCGGGATCGCGGAGAATTTTGAGAAGAGTTATGGATTGGCGGGCGGATCGGAATTCATTCTGGAGGGCGACGAGTACGACTCCGCGTATTGGGATAAGGCGGCAAAATTCCTGCACTATGCTCCAGATGATTTGATCATTACTTCGGTGGAGTTCGATCACGCGGACATTTACACGGATTTCGCGGTGTACCAGTTGGCGTTCAAACGGCTGGTGAATCTGGTGCCACGGCGCGGACGCGTGATCGTGTGGCGAGATGCGGGGGCGGGCGAGGCACCGCGCGCGGCGGTGGCGAAGGCATTTTGTCCTGTGATTACGTATGGGTTTGATGGGACCAACGACTGGATCGCCAGTGAAGTGAAAATGGTGGACGAGCAGATGCACTTCCGGGTGCAGTTCAAAGGCGAACTGTACGGAGAATTCACGCTGCCGGCATCGGGGCGGCACAATGTACTGAATGCCTTGGCGGCGTTGATCGTTGCGCAGGGACGCGGAATTCGGACAGAGTTTATCCGTTCGGCGCTGGCAACGTTTCAGAGCGTGAAACGCCGAATGGATGTGAAGGGCGAGATTGACGGCATTTTGGTGGTGGACGATTTTGCGCATCATCCAACGGCGATCCGCGCGACGATCGAAGCGGCCCGGCTACGCTGGCCGAAACGGCGCGTGTGGGCGATTCTGGAGCCGCGGTCGAATTCGATGAGGCGGCGAGTTTTCCAAGACGCGCTTCCGCAGGCGCTGGCAATGGGGGATCGCGTGATTCTGGGCGGCGTTCATCGCGCCGGGCAGTTGGCAGACGAGCAGCGGCTGGATCCGGAAACGATTACCGCGGCGATTCAGAAGCTCGGGAAAGACGCGCGGGTGCTGCCGAGTGCGGACGCGATAGCAGAATTTCTGGCGGGCGAAGCACAACCCGAAGATTTGCTCCTGGTGATGTCCAATGGTAGTTTCGATGGATTATGCGAAAAGCTATTGAAGCGGCTGGCAACGCGGCCATCTCCCTCCGAGGCGCGCGCTAGGTGAAACGACGCATCTGTACGGCAACTCTATCCTTTCTGGTTCTAGCGGTCTCGCTCCTGTGTTCGCCCGGCGCGTTCGGGGCGATCCGCTATACCGTGTCGCTGGCTCATCCGGAGCAGCATTTGTTCCGTGTGTCGATGGAAGTGCCGGAGGTTCGCGGCGAAGTGAAGCTGCAGATGGCGGCGTGGAACGCGCTGTATGAGATACGGGATTTCAGCAGCCACGTGCAGCAGGTGGAAGCGTATGCGGATGGGCAGCGCGTGGATATTGAAAAGCTGGATAAGTTGACGTGGCGGGTGAAGGCGAGCGGAACGGTCACGGTGAAGTACGCGACGTTTTGGGACGATGTGGGGCCGTTCAATTCACAACTGAATACGGAGCACGCGTTCATTAACCCCGCAATGATTCTGCTGTATGTGCCGGAGCGGCGCGCGGAGCAGAGTTCGATTGTGTTGCGGGATGTGCCGGACGGATGGAAGATCGGAACCGCGGGAAAAGTAGCGGCGAATTCCGCCGACGGTTCACGCGCATACACGATTGATGCGCCGACGTATGACACTCTGGCGGACGGCCCGATCGAGGCGTCGAATTTCGAAGAGTTCACGATTCACGACCTGTCGCCGGCGGTGCACGTGGTGATCCACGGAGACAATTACAAGAAACACGACGTAGAGACAGCGCTGCGGAAGATTTGCACGTACGAAATCAAATTGATGGAAGGCGCGCCGTACAGCGAGTACACGTTCATTTTTCATATTGGCAAAGTATCGGGCGGCGGAGGCGGCGGGATGGAGCACGCCAACTCGACGGCGATTTATGTGCCGTCGGGGGAATACCTGGCGAATGTTGCCGCGCATGAATACTTTCACCTGTGGAATGTGAAGCGCATTCGTCCCGCGACGCTGGAGCCGGTGGATTATACGCACGAGATGTATACGCGGGCGCTATGGTTCGCCGAGGGGGTCACGAACACCTACGCGTCGTACACGCTGGTGCGGTCTGGAATCTGGAACCGGCACGAGTTTTATCAGGATCTTTCGTCGCAGATCAGCGAATTGGAAGTGCGGCCAGCGGAAGAGTGGCAAAGCGCGGAGCAATCGAGCTTGGATACGTGGCTGGACAAGTACGCGCTATATAACCAGCCGCAGCGCAGCGTATCGTACTACACCAAGGGACAAGTGCTGGGCGTGCTGCTGGACATTGTGATTCGCGATCGCACAGACAACCAACACAGTTTGGATGATGTATTGCGAGCGATGAATCAGGACTTCGCGAAGGCGGGGAAATTTTACCGCGACAGCCTGGACGTGAAGCTGGAGGCGGAGAAGCTTACGGGCGGCTCGCTGGATGATTTCTTTAACGATTATGTAAGCGGTGCCAAAGCGCTGCCGTATGAGAAGGTTTTGGGGCAGGCGGGACTGGCCCTACAGCAAAAAGAGTCTGTACGGGCAACATTGGGATTCGTGCTGGAGCGGCAGCCCGACGGAAGCAAGACGATTGTGGGTGTTGAGCCCGGAAGTAATGCGGAAAAGAGCGGGCTGCTGGTGGGGGACGAAGTGATTCGATGGAATAACGGTGACGTGCCGCGGCGTCCCGATCGCTGGGTCACGCAACAGAAACCGGGAGAAGAGATACAACTGCGGATTCGGCGCGCGGACCAGGAGCAGATGGTGGATCTGCGGCTGGGCGAGGTGCGCGAGAAGTTTTACGAAGTGGTGGAATCCCCGGGCGCTACGGACCGCGCGAAACGGATCCGCGACGGGATGCTGCACGGGACGACCGATCCGGTAACGGCCAAGCGTTAAGAGGACCGTGCTGGTTTGTGTGCGGAGAAGCCCACTGGACGCTTGACCATTTGTTGGCAATCCGAGAAAGTCGTTCTTAGCCCATGCTCCGTGCCGCGTTTGTCTCCATTTTCCTGACGATCTATATCCTTATCGTGGGGCCGCCGTTGCTGGTGTATACCTTCGTGACGAAACACGTGGATCCGCTGTACTGGGCCGGCATCAAGGGTGTGATGTTCTTTGTGAATTGCGTGGGCGTACGCGTGAAGGTGAAAGGGACCGAACGCATCCCGAAGGGAACGTGCATCTTTGCGGCGAATCATACGAGTTCGGCGGACGCTCCGGCAGTGGTGGGAGCGATTCCACGGCGCATCGCAATCTTGCTGAAGCGCTCGCTGTTTGAATGGCCGATTGTGGGGCAAGCCTTCCATTTGGCGCATTTTATTCCGGTGGACCGGTTCAACCGCGAGTCTGCGATCGAAAGTGTAGAGAAAGCGACCGAAGCCTTGCGGGCCGGTCAATCATTTTTGATTTATCCGGAAGGAACGCGGAGCCCCGATGGTCGATTGCAGGAATTCAAGAAGGGCACCGCGGTGATGGCGATTCATGCGGGAGTGCCGGTGGTGCCGGTGGCGTGTTCGGGAGCGCACCGGGTGATGGAGAAACGTAAATTGAACATCCATCCAGGGACGATTCTGGTCGAGTTTTTGGAACCGATTGACCCGACGAAGTACACGCTAGAGGAGCGAACCGCGCTGGTGCAGGAGATTCACGACCGGCTGGCCGCGGGACTGCCGCCGGACCAACGCCCTGTGGGGTTTCCCGGGGCGGCGTGAGGAACTGGGAAGTTACTTTTTTGTTTTGGCTTTGCTGCCTGGTTTTTCGCCGCGCATTTTTTCGATTGTACTTTCCAACTCGTTCACTTTCTTCTGTAGCTCCGGCAAACGGTGTAGCGCCGCCATCATTTTGAGCCACTCGCGATTTTCGACCGCGGGATAGCCGGAATAGAGGGAGCGCGGCGGCACATCGTTGGGGACACCGCTCTGCGCGGTGATAACGGCTTTGTCGCCGATGGTTAAATGGCCGGCGGTGCCGACTTGTCCGGCGAGGATGCAGCTTTCCCCGATTTTGGTGGAACCGGCGAGGCCGACCTGACCGCACAGCATGGTGTTGGGGCCGACTTGCGAGGCATGGCCGACGAGAACGAGGTCGTCGATCTTGGTGCCATGGCCGATGCGGGTTTCGCCGACGGTAGCGCGATCGATGCAGGCGTTTGCTTGAACTTCTACATCGTCTTCCAAGACGGCGGGGCCGGACTGCACCATCTTGTGCCAGGTGCCGTCGGCGCGTTTGGCGTAACCGAGGCCGTCTCCGCCAATAATTGCGCCGTTCTGGAGGATCACACGATTTCCGATGATGCAGGCTTCGCGAACGACGGCGTGGGCGTGGGCGAAAAAGTCGGAGCCAATTCTTGCATCGCGGTAGACCGTGACGGAACTGTGCAGGATAGCCCGGGGTCCGATCTCGACGCCCTCGTCGATGAAGCAATAGGGTCCGATGTGCGAACCTTCGGCGATTTTTGCGGAAGCGGCGACGACGGCGGTGGGATGTGCCCCGGGCGTGTACAGGGGCGGTTGGTAGAAAAGCTCCAGAGCGTGGGCGAAGGCGAGATACGGATTTGGCGTACGCAGAGCGGCCAAGGCGTGCAGACCTTTTTCGCGGGGCAATTCCACACCGTCTTCCAGGAGCACGGCGGAAGCGCGGGTGGATTTCAAGAGGGGCGAGTAGCGACGATTGGCGAGAAAGGTAAGCTGGCCCGCGACGGCGCGATCGATTCCGGCGACGCCGTGAATTTCGGTATTGGAGGCGCCGTCCAGGCGGCATCCCAACTTCTGTGCAAGTTCCTGCAGCTTCATGGAGTGAGCTCCTGGGCTTAACCCGAGTAGTGTTTTCCGAGGCTACGGGATGAGTCTCGCACAGCGGAAACGGGGAAGTGAAGCACATACGGATGAGGAGATTCTGGCAACTTTAGGTTTTACCAGAGCATCCGAATCGCTATAATAGCGGGGCGCTGTTGACCCCGCTCAAGTCCGCACGCTGCGTCGCCCCGCAGAATGCAAATCTATTGGCATTTACCACTTCCCAGGAGTGTATCGTTTTGGTCAGAGCAAGCCGAATTGTTGGTTTTCTATTGAGTCTAGCGGCAAGCGGTTTGTTGGGCTGTAGCGTTTGCGCCCAGGAAGCCGTTGTAAATATTGCGTCGGGGCCTTCGGATATTCTCTACGCCCAGTCTGAACTCCTGCGTTCGATCGATGAGGCCTGGTTTATCCCGCTGTCGCAACTGGAGCCTTTCCCCAACGATCGCGATACACCGAGGGCGGTGACACTACCGGTCGTTTTCTCTCCGGACAAACAGCCTAAGGAATCCAGCAACACGGATATTCGTGTAAACCCGCAGGATCAGAAAAAAGACAAGGATCGCGAGGGACATTTCCGGTGGGCACCGGCCTTCGGCGAATCCATACTTTACACGGGAATCATGCACACGTTCGACCTAACCACCGAAGCGGGCACGCGGGACACGCTGAACGGGCACTGGTTCACGCATTACGTCCAATCGGTTTCCGAATTGCGGGGCTGGAGCGACGGCGACTCGTTCATGGCGCCGTACGTTGGTCATCCAATCGAAGGGTCGGTGTTCGGATTCATCGAGCGGCAAAATGATCCGAGGTACCGGCTGGTGCAATGGGGAGATGGCCGGGATTATTGGGTGAGCATGTTCCGCTCGCTGGCGTATTCGGCGGTATGGCATACGCAATGGAAAATCGGGCCGGTAAGTGAAGCGTCGATTGGTAACGTAATGCTGCACGCTTCACCGGGATTTATCACGCTGGTGGATACGCCGACGCTGGGTTTTTGCACCATGCTGGCGGAAGATGCGGCGGATCGCTACCTGATCATGGGACTGGAGAATCGCACGAGCAACCGCACGGTGCTGGTGCTGGCACGGAGCTTTCTGAATCCGGGACGAACGTTTGCGAACATGATGGCGTTCCGTCCGCCGTGGGTCCGCGACACGCGCATGAATCTGTTCGGGGACAACTACCTGGTGCGCAAGGCGCTTCTGGAAGACTACAAAAACGGAGAAGGGGAGAAGCCGTTCATTTACGTGAAAGACGCATGGAAGCCGGAGGGTGTGGAGTTTGTGCATCAGCCGCGGCCGAAAGAAGCAGACATCGAGCTAACGGCGTTCCCCTATTACGAAACGTTTTTGGGCGGCGGTTCGTGCGTCGGCGGTGGCGGCACTGGCGCGGCGCGGGTGAACCCGAAGCTGCAAGTAATTACGGAAGTGAGCGGCTGCCTGATCATGCACCAGCCGGCCGTTAACGTGAGCGCGGATTCGCTGTTTTACGGAGGCGGGTTCCGCTGGACGCCGATGGCGGCGCGAAAGTTTTCGCCGTTTACGCAATTCCTGTTTGGCGGGCGCAAAGTGACGCAGGAAATCATGGATCACGAGTTGCGGACGAAGCTGTGGGACGAATGGAACGACGGCAGCGGGACCTTGCCGCACTACCCGAAGCGGAGCGACTACTCGATCGAGACCGCGCAGAATGGGCCGAGCATCGCGGTGGGAGGCGGGTTCGATTGGGTGGTCACGCGGCCCTTTGCGTGGCGGGTGGTGAATCTGGAGTACACGCACACGTGGATGAACGACGTCGCGCAAATCCGCCCGCAAGAAGGAGTGAAGATCTCGACGCAGGCGGTGGTGAGAATCGGAACGTGGTAGCGCTGTGCGCCCGCATTTCGGTGCAGGTTTGACAAGCATCTCTACGCCCGCATAAGATGCACGCCGATGGAATCTCTTTCTCTTATTGGTCAGTCCCTCGGTCATTATCGAATCATTGAAAAACTAGGCGACGGCGGCATGGGTGTGGTCTACAAAGCCGAGGACACCCGGCTGGACCGCTCCGTAGCGTTGAAGTTCCTCCCCGAAGAGACGGCACAGGATGCCGCGACGATCGAACGGTTTCGGCGCGAAGCGCGGGCTGCTTCCTCCCTGAACCATCCGAATATCTGCACGATCTACGACACCGGTGAGTATGGCGGACGGCATTTTATCGCTATGGAATTTCTGGAAGGAGAAACCCTGAAGCGCCGGATCACCGGCCGGGCCATGGATCCGGAAGTGATAGTGACCTTGGGGATTCAGTTGGCGGACGCGCTCGACGCGGCGCATTCGAAGGGAATCGTGCATCGCGACATAAAACCGGCCAACATTTTTATCACCGGACGCGAACAGGTGAAGATTCTAGATTTCGGGTTGGCGAAGCTCGCGCGGCGCCGCGAGGAGCATACGCTGGTGGAAAACCCACCGGAGGGCCGGACACTTTCGATGGGGCGGGACGAAAATCTCACGAGCCCCGGGACCGCGCTGGGCACGATCGCTTACATGTCTCCCGAGCAGGCGCGCGGAGAAGAAGTGGACGCGAGAACGGACCTGTTCTCCCTGGGCGTGGTTTTGTATGAGATGGCTACGGGACGCCAGCCGTTTTCTGGAAACACGTCAGCGCTGGTTTTTGAGGCGATTTTAAACCGCACCCCTACCTCGGCGGTGCGATTAAACGCACACATTCCGCCGGACCTGGGAAGAATTATCGATACCGCGATGCAGAAGAACCGCAAAGCACGGTATCAGACCGCTGCGGCGATTCGGGATGATTTGCGCCGGCTGAAGCACGATTCCGATTCAGGGAAACTGGAGTCGGATACAGGAGCCGCGAAATCGCTGGCGGTACTCTATCTCGAAAATCCGGGCGGGGCGAAAGAAGATGAGTACTTCCGAGACGGCATAACCGAAGACATCATCACCGAAATTTCGAAAATCAAGGAACTGTGGGTGCTGACGCGGTCGGCGGTGATGGCCTATCGAGATAAACAGGTAACGGCGCCGGAAGTGGGGCGGGAACTGAACGCGGCATTCGTGTTGGAAGGAAGTTTACGAAGATCGGGCGACCGGTTGCGCATCACGGCGCGCCTGGTGGAGACCTCGACAGCGCGTTCCGTATGGGCCGAACGCTACGATCGCCAGATGGAAGATGTGTTTGCAATCCAGGATGAGATCGCCCAGAGCATCGCGAAAGCGTTGAAGCTGGTGCTGACGGAGCAGGAAAAACGCGCGATCGAGAAAGCTCCGACCACCGATGTGCAGGCGTACGACTACTACTTGAAGGGGCGGCAATTCTTCCACCAGTTTCGCCGAAAGAGTTTTGACTTTGCCCGACAGTTGTTTGCGCGCGCGATTGTGATTGACCCGAACTACGCGCTGGCGTATGCAGGGGTGGCTGACTGTTGCGCATTCATTTTTCTGTGGTGGGATGCCAGCGACGATAATCGCAAGGAAGCGGAGATTGCGAGCCGCAAGGCCGTGGAGCTGGACCCGGAACTGGCTGAGGCGCACGTGTCGCGCGGGCTGGCATTTCAGATGGTGAGGAAATACGACGAGGCGCACAAGGAATTCGAGACCGCCATCCAGCTGAACCCGAAGATATTCGACGCCTACTATTTTTATGCGCGCTTGCGCTACCAGCGTGGAGAGATGGAAGAGGCCGCGCAATTGTATGAGAAGGCCTGCTGGGCAAATCCGGAAGATTTTCAGGCGCCGATGCTACTGGGACAGACGTATTTCGCTCTGGGGCGGAAGCTGGAGGGCGAAGCGGTTCGCCAACGCGCGCTGCGCATCATCGAAAAACATCTGGAGCTGCATCCTGACGATGCGCGAGCGCTGTACCTGGGAGCCGCGGGATTGTTTCAAGTAGGACAGAAGGAACGGGCGTTGCAGTGGGCGAGGCGGGCGCTTTCCGTGGATCCAGACGACCCCATGGTGCTGTACAACGTGGCGTGCAGTTACGCGCTACAGGGCCTTGCGGATGAAGCGATCGCCTGCCTGGAGAAGGTAATGGCGCAAAGTTCGTCCGGCTCTCTGCACAAGGTGTGGGCCGAGCAAGACTCGGATCTCGACTCTCTGCGCGGCGACCCGCGCTTTCAAGTGCTGCTGAAATCCATCTAGTGTTGGCCTGCCGGACGGCTGACAATCGCTCCGTAAACCACCAAGCAGGGAAATAGGAATATCGCCGGCAATCACCAACCTGTGTGCCGACCCTTTTGAATCGGCGTCGCGTGAGTCTGGCATGTACATCCGCTGGTACGGCGACAACATCCGGTTGTTCGTACCGGTGCAGAACAAGCTGAAGGACTTTCTGTCGACGCTACCCACATATCCATTTCAACAGGGCTCCAGCCTGAATGCGGCGGGAATCAACTACCAGACGCTGAAGGCTGCCGAGAAAATACGTAGTGCGGGTTAGAAATAAGAGAGGGAGCGATGGGCGACGATGGTGTGAGAGATGTCGCCAACGTGAGCAGTTTTTGTCCGCTTAATCCAGTTGTCGTGCTTATCGTAGCCTTCGTAGTCGTAGCTGTGAAGATGGGGCGAACCGAGACCTTCGAACGGGTTGGCAAGGGAAGGGCTATCGGTTTCCGGTTGTGAAGGGAGGAAGTTACCGTCCTGGTCGATGCGGCCACCAGAGGGAGGTATAGCGTTATTGGGGCTGAATGTGGCCCGTGCTTCAACTCTATCGCCATGATCGTTATAGCGAATGGTTGTGATGATCTCGAGAATGAAAGTTCGCTGACGAACTTCGGTAAGGCGGCCGTCGGCGTCATAGAAGTAGGAGGCGCCGCTTCCTCTCTTTCCGGCGAATATCGTATTGATGACGCGACTTAAGCGGTCGCGCTGCCCCTCGGTCATTTCGCCGATCGCACCGGCAGGCATGCGATCCGTTAATAACCCAATGGGGTTCTCCAAAATTTGATTTTGTTCGATGAGACGTCCGCCGGCGTCGTATGAACGAATGGACTTGCTTAGAAGTTGGTCTTTCATGCCGAATGTGTGAATTTCGATGGGGCGACCGGTTTCGTCATAAATAATTTTGAGCGAACCACCGTGCGGAATGGGCAGCTCGTCATGAGGGCCTTCCGCCGCGAAGTCTAGGGCCACTGAGGACGCACGGTGTTGCGGAGGCTCTGGCTGAGCCACGGTACGGATCTCGATGATCCTTCCATTTCCGTCATAACTGTAAATCGTTTCGGTTTGGTGGCTGCCAGCTTGACCGGAAATAATTTTCGTTAGATGGCCGGCGCAGTCGTAAGTGCGAGCGCTGACCCATTCAGAAGAATCCGGATGGATGACGCGAATTTGGAGAAGGCGGCCGTCGAGGTCGTAAGTGGATTCCGTGGAGCAAGTGTAGCCGTCGTGATACTGACATTTTTCGCTGTAGTTGCGAACCGGGCCTCGCAGGCCTGCTTTTTCGCGGTCGGTCATCTTCTGAGTGTCACCTTTGCAAGCAGTTGAGGTACTCAGGGAGAAGATGACTGTGCGCCTGCTGACTGTCAATGGACCCCAAGGCTGAGCTGGGGGCTTTCAGGGCTGGACCGGTTGGAGGGTTACTGGAGGGTGGGTGGTGGAGGCGAAGGGGCGTTCGTGGGATGGATGCGAGGGGTGGGTGGCGAGTTTGAAGGGGGAGGCTTGAGCGGAATTGATGCGTTTGAGGAGGAGGGTGGTGTCGCCGTCGTCGAGGAGGAGCTTTAGTTCGTCTTTGTTGAGCCATTGCACGGTGGCGGGGACGGCTTGTTGATCGGCGAAATGGAAATGCAGGGACCAGGAGGTTGGGTCGCGCGTGTCGATGGAATAGGTGCCTTGGGACTCCAACTGGTCGAAGACGCCTTTCTGGAATTCGTGCGGACTGAAGAAAATTCTTTGCGGGTAGAGGTCGAGCGGGGATCCGTCGGATTGTTCGTCTTGCTCGAGGATGGCCCATTCGCCCTGGAGTCCGGCGGGAGGAATCTGAGCGGCGATGGCGGACGCAGCGTTGCGATCGAGTTGTTCTTTTAGGGCGAGGTCCTGCCGGCGATGCGCGGCGTCTGTGGAATCGTTGAAGATGGACAACTGCAGAGGCGCGGTGAGCGTGAGGCAGTGGATAGCGCCTTGCGCCTTGGCGGCGTCGGTGGCTTCGACGGTGACGATTTGGGTGCTGGGGCCGAAGGCGTTGACTATTTGTTGGAGGGCTGCGGCCTGAATGTCCGCTTGATCATCCTTGTACGAGGGAACGAGGAGTTGGCGCGAGCCGTCGGCACCCTCGCGCAGCAACGCGTTTAACACGCTGGGATAGTAGGTGTGGCCGTTGGCGGGAATTCGAGGAAACGGGGACGCGATGGGGATGACTTCGTAGCCGAGACGCGTGAGGCGATCAGCGTTTACTTGCATGGCGAGTTCGGCGTTGAGGGCGAGGTCGCGTTCGGAGTCGGTAAGTTTCGGCCAATACTCGGCAGCGAAAGGACTGGAGAGGTCGTAGGACGCCAACAGGATTTGCTTGCCGCCCGCGGGAAGGGCGAACATATCGACGTGTTCGATGACGGGGCCAGGGAGAGGTTCGAGGAAAGTCACGCTGCGGCAGCCGACAACTTTCTGGAGTTCCTGATCGAGATCGATGTTTTGATCTTTGTTACGCGAGAGGAGTGCGCGAGTGGTCAGGCAACGGCCATCGGAGAGCTTGAAGAGATTGCCGCCGTCGATAGCGGCGGGTGAACTTGTGTACTTGAAATCGGGAGTGGCGAGGACCGCATCGGCAATGTCGTAGGCGGAATTTTCGTCGTTGGGACGTTGGACCGAGGCTTCGCTGAGAATCTGGGAATATTCGCGGAGAAGATAGGTGCGGTCGTCGATCGTGGATGCCGCGGCCTTGCGGGCGTCGGGCGTGGAGTCCTGCGAGAAGGCGTCGGGTTCGTCCTCGCGCTGGCGTGCTTCGAGCAATTTGAGGCGGGCGGTTTCGAGTTCCTGGAATTTTTCCTGCTTGGCTTGTTCGGCGCGAATATCGAAATAGCGCCAGTGGACGACGTGTGCGGCGTCGCCGATGGCGTCAATTTGTGGGCCAAAATCGCGAATCCAGGCGCCGTCGTGAGGAACGACTCTCATGCGGATGCGATCGGAGTGGAGAAGATCGCAAAGTTGGAATTCGTTGCAGCGCTGCTGGACGGCAGTTTTTGTGGCTTCGTCGGGCGCGAGGAGCAAGACGGGGCCGAACTTGGCCGTTTCGCGCGCGATATTCATCTGGATCGCGAGCAAATGCTGCTGTTCGGTTAAGTCGGCGTCCGCGTTGCCGAGGAGACCTTGGCGGACGTGTTGCTGGTGCGCGGAGCGAGGATTGAGGGGTTCGAGGGCCAGGAGGACGACGTCGTTGGCGGAGTGCTGCGCGGTTGGCGGCGCGGGTTGCGCAAAGAGGATGCTTGTGCAGAGGACGAGAAAGACCGGGAGAAAGGGGAGGCGCGTCGGCGTATGAGTGCTACTGGCGATCATGCAACTTCTCCGGTCATTCTGAGTGCTTCAACTGGATTTCCGGCCTCCTCCGTTGCTGTCGCCAAACGCGAACCGGCAAAACAGTGCGTGCCGTAAGCCTGCATGACCCTGCCGCGCGGAAAAACTCCGTTGGCTGGCCAGACCTGTCCTTGAGAAGTATTACCGTGGGAGGTGAAAAAGGTTCCCGGGTGGAATGAACCGCAATTTGAACTACTCCCGTCGGCCGCTACGGGCGACGGCGCTCCGTTGCGAAACGCTCGATGCGGTCGGCGGCGTCGGGGGCACCGGCGTATTGGCGCATAGACTGCGCGATGCGCTGGGCGGACTGGCGATAGGCGGGTTCCCGCAGAACACGGTTGAGCTTGGCGGTAAAGTCGGCGATGTCGATGTGCTTCTCGCCGTCGGCGCCGTTGGTGGGCACGACGACTTCGCCCGCACCTAGCGCGACGAGGCGGCGGGCGTTGCTCTCGCGCTCAGTGATGGTCGGGATAATTACAGCGGGCGTGCCAGCCGCCAGGCCGGTCATGACGGAACCGTGACCACCGTGATGGACCATGAGATCGCAGCGCGCGGCCATCGCCGGGCCGGGGAGATACGAAACGTGACGAAAGTTTGCGGGCAACGTGCCAAATTCGCTGGGTAATTCCTGATGACCGGTGGTGAGGACAACTTGAACGGGCGCATCGCGGAGCGCGGCGATGGCGGCGCGAATCACGACGATGGAGTCGATGGGAGTGGTAGCGGCGGCGCCGGCATATCTGGGATTGCCGGAGTATACCCAGACAAGCGGAACATCGCGGCGCAACAAGGCGAGCCAGTTCGGCAGAACGGCGTCACCTCGCTGCCAGATGATGGGTCCGACGTAAGTGGCGTTCGCCAAGGGCGGGAGCGGGTCCGTCTCCGGAGTGCCAACGATCAAGGAAAGCTCTCCAGCGAGGAGATCGACGCAGCGCGCGACGGGCGCTACACCATTTTCCACGGCAATTTTATTGACGACGGGTACGGCAGTGGGCAAGCCAGACGGGCGTTCGTGTTCCCACCACAGAAATCCCCTGCTGGCAGGGTGAAAATTGCCCTGGAGGACGGTGGCGAGTGGGACATGGAGAATGCGGGCGGCCAGGCAGGCGAGCATGTCGAAGGAATCGACGACCACGTCGGGATGGAAATCGCGAATGAGGTCTAGATACATGGCCGTGGTGGCACGCACGTAGTCTTCGTCGAAATAGAACGAAGCCAGCATCTGTTCGACATCCCAGGTGGCGCTGGCTTGCACGAGATCGATATTGGGAACGGGCATGGGGCGCTGGGGAAGCGGAAGGTTGGTGAGTCCCGCTTCGGCGATTAATTTTGCGGGCGCGGGCGAGGGATTGAAGACGGCAACGTGGTGGCCGCGGTCTGCAAGGGCCCGCGCGATGGGCACGAGGCGCGTTGGCAGACCAAGGTCATTGGCCGGCAACATGGTGAACAGGAACTTTCCCATCGGAGTCCTCCGCGAATCGCCTGTTCTATCTTCATTGCATTCAACAGTCAAATCTGTGGGTTGCGAGAGGACGCGATGGGAAGGCTAGTGAGCGTCGAGAGGGAGATGATCAAAGGTGATGCGGGCACGGTCGAAGCCGAGTGGACGAACGTGGACCACGCCTTGAAATGGGCGGTCGATGTCCGCGATGGCAACGAGGGCGATGGAGATGAGCAGGGTTAGGGATAAGACTTGAACGAGATGAAGCTTGAAATTGTCTGTGCCGAAAAGCGCGGCGGACATGGTGGTGATAACCGCGCCGAGAATCATCAGGAACCAGAGGATGGCGGGAAGGTTGGAATCGCTCTGGACTTCGCGGACGCGGCGAAAGCGTGTCATCTGGGAGATTTCGGATAAGGTGAGGCTCATGCTGGTTTGTTCGGCGAACGTGACGGGCTTGGCTTGCACCACGGTAGCCCATAATTTTTCGACTACGGGATGACCTGCAAATCCTTTTTCACCTCGATGCATCGCGGGCCACTCCTGATCGAGCACGACGGCGACATACTCGCGGGCGAGTTGATGCACCTGGTCGCGTTGCGCTTCGGGGAGACCGTCGGCGAGTCGAAAAACGTTTACGAGGCAGTTGGCTTCGTTGTCGGCATTGATTTCCGCGGATTGGAAGGTGGTCCAAACGGCGTAGAGCATGAAACCGATGATGACGGCATAAGTGGTGCCGAGCACGCTAACTTGCCAGCCGATGATGTCGTTGTGAAGACGGCGTTGGGAACTGGGCCAGATGCGCTGCAGGATCCAGAGAAACAGCAGGGCGAGCAGAACGCAGACCGCAACAATTACGACATCCTGGGATGTGGTGAGCATGGTCGGGATATATTACCGCGTTTGGATGCGGATGTTGCTTGAAGGCTCGTCAGTAAGAGATGCAGATCGGTGAGACGCGCGAGTCGCTAAATCTACAGGCCGAACATGGAGTTGACTCCAGCGCGCGGGGCCTCGACGGCAGGATCGCGACGTTCGAGCGGGGGCAGGGAATCTGGCTCGGCGGCAACTGGCTGGGGAACTGTGGGCGCTTGCGCGGCAGGCTGAACCGGTTGAGCTTTGGCGGGAGCGGGTGCTGCGGCGCGAGGAGCCACAGGATTGGGTTGAGGGACGGCTTGTGGAGCCGGGTACTGAAGATACGCGAGATCGCGAGCCTCTTCGGTGCCGGGTTGAACGGGAGGAAAGGACAAGTTCATTTGATGTTCCATGGCACTGGCGATGCGGTGCAATTGCCAGACGAGTTTGTCGAGTTCCTTGGAACGGCCGAGGTTCAGGTGGCGATCCCAAAGGAAGCGGACGGCCAAGACAATGACGATGGGAAGGCCGATGGCAAGGGTGGCGAGAATAATTTCGAAAAACAGGGAATCGAGAGGTGAAAGGGTTTGCGTCATCGGGGCCTCCAAGGCGGGCTTCTGCAGGCAGGATACCGCAGCGGAGAGGGAGAGACAAACGAAACGAGGGCGGAGGAGGGCCGAGATAATTTGGCGGTCGCGGCGGCCGGTTACGACAAATAAATTCCAAGTCTTTGCAGTCTTCGAGTTGACTTTTGGACTATGGCTGTGGCGCGCCTACGGCGCTCCGGCGAGGTGGTTCGTTTACCCAGCCCTTACGGGCTGGGCTAACATGTGCCGCGCCTTTGGCGCTGGATGACAAGAATGGCAGGACCGGGTTTGTGAAACGAAGGAGAGAATGAGTCTAGTCCTCGGTGAAGAGGCGGGGTTGGGTAGTGGCGGCTGCGACTGCAATGGGTTTGCGGCGGGCTATGCCGACTACACCGAGAACGGTGAATTCGGTCAGGGCGGTTCGGGGGACGTAGATGCGGTCGGTGTTGGAGTTGAAATCGGGCGGAGTGAGTTGCAGGCCGCTGTCCTGGAGAGAGAGAAGATCGTTGGGGATGACGCCCTCGAGGCTGGCGCCATCGCGGAAGCGGAGGCGTACCCAGAGGCCGTCGAGTTTGGGGCGGCTGAGGAAGGATTTGCGCTCCATATCGATATTTTGCTGGAGGTCGCGGACGAAATAGACGGCGCGGACTTTGCCGAGGGGAATCTCTTCGTGTTCGCCG
This sequence comes from Candidatus Acidiferrales bacterium, assembly GCA_963759275.1. GTDB lineage: Bacteria > Acidobacteriota > Terriglobia > Acidiferrales > UBA7541 > Acidiferrum. The sequence continues at coordinate 267,026 of CAVWYZ010000018.1, forward strand.
GTAGGAGTCAGGAGGTCGAGGGATTCGGCGCGTGGGAGTTGCGCGGGATTAAGGTAGCCTCGCAGAAGCTTCTTTTCGAGAAGCTCGATGACGACTTTTTTGTGGGTAGAGGCTGGAGTTTTAGTCTTCAAACTGACTTTTTCCGTCAATCATCATGAAACAGTTGAGAAACAGCAGGGATTATGTTAATTTAGCCTCGTCTTTCCTGTCAACTCATTGTTTTTAATGGCTTTAGGTCCCTGAGGGCCGTCTTTGACCGAAAAGAAGCAAATCCTCAAATCCGCGTCCATCATCTCCCTGGTTACCATCGTAAGCCGGGTTCTGGGCTACGTGCGTGACCAGCGTATTTCGTTTCTGCTCGGCACGACGCTATCGGCGGACGCGTTCGTGCTGGCCTACCGGCTGCCGAACCTGTTTCGACGCATGGTGGCGGACGGAGTGGTGACGGCGTCGTTCATCCCGGTGTTCACGACGTACATGCGGGAGAATTCGAAGGAGCTGTGGGGATTCGCGAACCGGTTGTTCTGGACGCTGGCGCTGGTGCTGGCGATCGTCACCGTGCTGGGAGTGATTTTTTCGCCGGTGGTAATTCAGTCGTTCGCGTCGCAGGAAGACCGCGCGAGCAGTTATGCGGAAGCGATCGTGCTGAACCGGATTGTTTTCCCGTACCTGTTTTTTGCGGGGCTAGCGGCGCTGGGAATGGGGATTCTGAACTCATTCCACAATTTTGCGCTGCCAGCGTCGACGACCGCGCTGCAGAATCTGGCGATCATCATCTTCTCGATTGGGCTGGTGTGGCATTACTTCCACAACCCAGCGGTCTCGCTGGCGGTGGGCGTGCTGGTGGGCGGAGCGCTGCAGTTTTTGATCCTGGTGCCGCAGTTGGTACACAAAGGGATGCGCTTCGATTTCGGGATTTCGTTTGCGCATCCGGGGATCAAGAATTTTGCGCGCGTGATGTTTCCGCGCTTCTTTGGCATGGGCATCGCGCAGATCAATTTTTTCGTGGACACGTTTTTTGCGACGGCGCCGCGCATGCCCCGCGGAAGCCTGGCCGCGTTGTACGTCTCGGATCGCGTCATGGAATTGGTGCTGGGTGGATACGCGATTGCCGTGGCGACGGCAATTCTGCCGATGATGTCTCACCAGGCCGCGGCGAACGATTTTGAGGGGATGAAGCGCACGCTGACGTTTGCTGTGCGCATCGTGGCGTACATCACGATACCCGCGGCGCTAGGGCTGATGATTCTGCGCGAGCCGATTATCCGCATGCTCTTCCAGCACGGGCAATTCGTGGCCGCGTCCACGCGACTGACGGCGCGGCCGTTGCTGTACTACGCGGCGGGGCTTCCGGCACTGGCGTGCGTGAAACTGATTGTGCCGGCGTTTTATTCGGCGAACGATACAAAGACACCGGTGATCGTGGCGCTGATTTCGTTTGCGCTGAATATCATTCTGAACATTGTATTTCTACATTTTTTGTTCAAGCGATTCCAGAACGGCGGGCCGGCGCTGGCCACGGTACTGGCTACGTTCTTCGACTTTTTCGCGCTGTTCTTTATATTCCGCATCCGTTACGGCTCGCTGGGCAGTATTCAGATTCTGCGGTCGATCGGCAAGATATCGATGTGCGCGGCACTGATGGGAGTAGGTTGCGCGATCGGCAATCACTATGCGAATTACACGCTGCAGTCGGCGTTCTTCACGCAACTGCTGGTGTTTATCGGATTGATTGGGGGCGCCACGCTTCTGTATATCGGCCTGACGTGGATATTCCGTTGTCCGGAGATCGAAGAAGTCTACGGCATCGCCACGCGTCGCGAGACGGCCGAAGAATTGGCTGGTTCGTAATGGAAATCTCGGCGGCAATCACGGCGTTTCTGAACTACGTGCGAGTGGAGAAGGGGCTGTCTCCGAACACGATTTCGGCGTACAGCCGGGACATGTACAAGTTCGACGCGTTCGCGAAGAAGAGCAAGCTGACGCTGCAGCAGGTTTCGCGAGACGACCTGGTTGATTTTCTGTCGAGCCTGTACCGGCAAAAGTTGGAAAGCCGGACGGTGGCGCGGCATCTGGTGACGCTGCGGAATTTTTTCCGGTTCGCGCAAATCCACGAGATGATCACGGACGATCCATCGATTAACCTGGAATCTCCGAAGATCCGGCGAACGCTGCCGGATTATCTGCGGCTGGAAGAAGTAGAGAAATTACTGTTGCAGCCGGACGACAAGACGCCGATTGGATTGCGGGACCGGGCGATGCTGGAGGTGCTGTATTCCAGCGGCTTGCGAGTATCGGAATTGACGAGCCTGCGAGTGATGGACCTGGACCGCGCGGTAGGCTGCGTGCGCTGCATCGGCAAGGGCGACAAAGAGCGCATTGTGCCAGTAGGGAAGAAAGCCATGGCGCTGGTGGATCGCTACTTGCGCGATGCGCGCCCAAAACTTCTGGGGAATACGCAGGGCTCACCTTCTCCCATCCTTTTTCTGAACCGGCGCGGCGGGCGACTGAGCCGCGTGGGGGTTTGGAAAATACTCTCCGCCTATGGAAGACAAGCCGGATTGCGTGTGGCGCTCACGCCTCACATGCTGCGGCATAGTTTTGCCACGCATCTTCTGGAGCGTGGAGCGGATCTTCGCTCCGTGCAGTTGATGCTGGGTCATAGTGACATCTCCACGACGCAGATTTATACGCACGTGGTGGAGGAACGTTTGAAACAGATTTACAAGGCTCATCACCCGCGCGCTTAGCGTTCGGGAAGGGAACTATCGCGGGCACGGGCGCCGCCGAATCGAGGAGCCCACCCTAAAGTGGAAGGAGTGCAATGCCAGATTACATGTTCTTGCTGGAAAGCCGGCTTTCTCCGGAGCAGCGCGCGGCAATGCTTCGCGTACAGGAATTGGCGGCGGCGATGGGTTTCAATGTGTACCTCACGGGGGGAACCGTACGGGACCTGATTACGGGGGCAACGCTACGCGACCTGGACTTCAGCATCGAAGGAAATCCTTCGAAGATGGCCCGGGAGTTGGAAAAAGGCGGAGCCAAGGTCTTATCAGAAGACGAAAAACTACGGCACGTGGAAATTTTGTTTGCCGGAGATGTGGATGGGAGCTTGTCCGCGGCACGCGACGAATATTACGTGCGTCCGGGGACGCGGCCGGAGATTCGCTGGTCGACGATTATGGAAGATTTGCGGCGGCGGGATTTCTCGCTGAACGCGATCGCGATATCGCTGAATCCCGCTTCGCGGGGGCTGCTGCTAGATCCGACGAACGGACTGTCGGACATCGAGCACGGCGAAGTGCGCGCGCTGACGATACACAGCTTCACGAACCAGCCGGTGCGCTTGCTTCGGGCGTTGCGCGTGGCGGCGCGCATGGGCTTCAAGTTGGAGGCGCGGACGCAGGAATGGTTCAACCTGGCGATTGAACGCGAACTGCAGAAAACCATCACGCCAGACGATGCTGGTCATGAAATGCGGGCACTGGCCCGCGAAGAGCGGCCGCACTTGGTGTTGAAGGAGTGGGACGAGGCGGACCTACTGGGGTTGGTACACCCGCTGCTTGCGAAGAAGCACCCGGATTACGAGGCCATTTCGCGACTGTTCAAGGTGCGCGACGAGTTGTTCATGGCCGGCTTCCGACCGCGTTTGGCCACGCCGATGATGCTGGCGATCTTGGGCCGGTTGAAGGATCGGGAACTGGGCCACCTACTATCGAAGCTGGGCTTCCGGGCAGCGGAGATCGAGACGATCGAGGAGTTTCCAGAGGAAGCAAACGCGGTACAGAAGGACTTGGCGGGGAAAAAGACGAAAACACCGATCGAGGCGTATCAGTATATTGAGAAGCTGCCGCTGGACGTGATCGCGTACTTGCTGGCGGAATCGAATAATTCGGCGGCGGTGTCGAAACTGAAGGCGTATCTGAATAAGTGGCGGCCGATTCGGCAGGCGTTGCCGGTGGTGGGTACCGAACTGGAGGCGTTGGGCATGCCGCGCGGCCCGAAGTTCGACCAGATTGTAAACGATGTGTTCGCGGCGCAGTTGAATGGGCGGGGAAAGACGCCAGAAGAGCGCGAGAAAATCTTGCGCAAGCTCTCGGGGATTAAGGAACCGCCGAAAAAGAAGGAAAAAGAGAAGAAACCGGCGAAAGGGCCAGATAAGCACGCGGCTAGCGAAGCGATCCACGCGAAAAACAAGGCTGCGGCGGAGAAGGCGGCTAAGGAACGCGCTAAGTCTGCGGCGAGACCTGCAGGGTCCAAGAAATCGAAGAAGTAGCGGGCCTTCTGATCAGTGAGTCTATGCTTCAGATTCTTATGTGAGGCCAGATAATGTACGGTCTGAATCCGAGCATTGATCTGAGCTTCTTGAATGGCCGCGAGGTCATTCAGGTGGCAATCGGTCTCTTTCAAGTTCAATTTGCTTTTGACGAGGACGTCAGAATTTCCGTCGAGGGTGTTTTTAGCTATTTTGACGGCGCGACGGAACTCTCGTGGAAACCCGATCCAATTTGCGCTGAAATCGCGTCGCGCACTACTGCGCTTCTCGGTGCCACGATAAAAACGTTTGAAGCGCACGAAGATGGAACTTTGAAGCTGATCTTTTCCAATGGGCAATCGTTGACGATTCCAGATTCAAGCAAGGAATACGAGTCTTATTCAATCACCCGCCCAGGTTTCAACTTGTTCGTTTAGGGTACCCGCTTGCTCGGGCGTCCAAACTTATCCACAATCAGGGGAATCGAGCGTTCGCAATATTAGGCGGCAAGATTTAAAATAAAATTCATGGGCAATCCCCAGTTTGTTCACCTGCACGTCCACACGGATTACAGCCTGCTGGACGGAGCGTGCGAAACCTCGGAACTCCTCGACGAGGCTTCGCGGCAAAAAATGCCGGCCGTGGCCATCACCGACCACGGCAACCTGTTTGCCGCGGCAAATTTCTTCTACGAAGCGAGCAAGCGCGACGTCAAGCCGATTATCGGCTGCGAAGTTTACGTGGCGAAGGGCAGCCGGCACGATCGCGGCGAAAAATCTGGTCCGGTAAACAGCGATGATCGCGACGATTTCGAACCGGGGACGCGGGGAAGCAATCACCTGGTGCTGCTCTGCGAAAACCTGGAGGGCTACCACAACCTGATCAAGCTGGTGTCCGCCGGGTTCCTGGAAGGCTTCTACTACAAGCCGCGCATCGATTTTGAACTACTGAGCAAACATTCACGCGGATTGATTGCGTTGGGAGCGTGCTTGCGCGGGCCGGTGACGGAACTGATTGTCGACGACAAGTACGATAAGGCGCGCGACACGGCTTACCGGTTGCGGGACATTTTTGGAAAAGGGAACTTCTTTCTGGAGATTCAGGACCAGGGACTGCCGATTGAGAAGGGAGTCAACACCCAACTGATCCGGTTGGCGAAGGAAACGGGTATTCCGCTGGTGGCGACGAACGATTGCCACTATCTGCACGATACGGACGCGCACGCGCAGGAGGTTTTGCTGTGTATTCAGACCGGCAAGACGATGAGCGACACACACCGCATGAAATTCGCGACGGACCAATTTTATTTCAAGACCGCCCAGGAAATGGCGAAGGTATTTCGCGAAGTACCGGAGGCGGTGAGCCGCACGGTGGATATCGCGGCGCGGTGCAACGTAAAGATCGACCACATTCCGAACGCGCTGCCGGAATTCAAGGTTCCCGAGGGGCACACGCCGGGCAGTTACTTCGAGCAAGTGACGCGGGAGGGGTTCGCGTCGCGCATTCCGCACCTGGAGCGACTGGCCAAGCTGAACCGGCTGAGTAATCCGCTTTCGGAATATGAGAGCCGGTTGTCGTCGGAAATCGAAATGATCAAGAAGATGCACTACGAGGGGTACTTCCTGATCGTTTGGGATTTCATCCGCTACGCGCGGGCGCAAGAAGTGCCGGTGGGCCCGGGGCGCGGTTCGGCGGCGGGGAGCCTGGTGAGTTACGCGTTGCGGATTACGGACGTGGATCCGCTACAATACAACCTGCTATTTGAGCGATTTTTGAATCCCGAGCGCGTTTCCATGCCGGATATCGATATCGATTTCTGCATGCGGCGGCGCGGGGAGTTGATTGATTACGTCACGCATAAATACGGGCGCGAGAACGTTTCGCAGATCATTACGTTTGGAACCATGGCGGCGAAGGCGGCGGTGAAGGATGTAGGTCGGGCGATGGACATTCCTTACGGGGAAGTGGACCGGCTGGCCAAGCTGATTCCGGCGACGCTGGGGATTGAACTGGAAGTGGCGTTGAAGGAATCGCCGCAACTGAAGGCCGCGATTGATGCGGACGAACGGCTGAAGGATTTGATGAAAGTGGCGCTGCGACTGGAAGGACTATCTCGGCATGCATCCACGCACGCAGCGGGAGTGGTGATCTCTCCGCAGCCGCTGACGGAACTGGTGCCGGTTTACAAGACGAACCGGGATGAAATCACAACGCAGTACGACATGAATGCGCTGGAACGCATCGGCCTGCTGAAGATGGATTTCCTGGGCCTGACGACGCTTACCGTGCTCTACGATGCAGCGAAAATGGTGCAGGCGAACCGCGGCGTGGCGGTCGAGTTGGACAGTCTGCCGCTGGACGATGAAGCTACGTACAAACTTTTTACGCGCGGCGATACCACGGCGATTTTCCAGTTTGAGTCGCACGGCATGCGCGACATTTTGCGACGTTACCAGCCGACGCGAATCGAGGATTTGACGGCGCTGAACGCGCTGTACCGCCCGGGCCCGATTCAGGGCGGAATGATCGACGACTTCATCAATCGCAAGCACGGCAAGACCAAGGTTTCGTATGAACTTCCGCAATTGAAAGACATTCTGGAAGAGACGTACGGCGTCATTCTGTATCAGGAACAGGTGATGCAGATTGCCAACCGGCTGGCGAGTTTCTCGCTAGGTGAAGCGGACCTTTTGCGCCGGGCGATGGGGAAGAAGAAGAAAGAAGAGATGGCGGCGCAGCGGGCGAAGTTCCTTGCGGGCTGCGAGAAGAACAAGATTCCGGAGAAGAAAGCGGTTCACATCTTTGACTTGATGGAGGAATTCGCGGGATACGGATTCAACAAGTCGCACTCGTGCGCATACGCGCTGTTGGCGTATCAGACGGCATGGTTGAAGACGCACTATCCGGTGGAATTTATGGCGGCGCTGCTCACGTCGGAAACGGGAAATGCCGAGAAGCAGGTGAAATACATTAATGAATCGCGCGGGATGAGTATCCCGATTCTGCCTCCGGACGTGAATGAGAGCGATCTATTCTTTACGCCGGTAGGGGATTCGATTCGGTTTGGAATGGCGGCGATCAAGAACGTGGGAGAGAACACGGCCAAGGCCATCCGCGAATCGCGGCTCAGCCAGGGACCGTTCAAATCGCTGTATGAGTTTTGCGAGAGGATTGAATCGCGGTTCTTGAACAAGCGCGTGTTCGAAAGCTTGATCAAGTGCGGGGCGATGGATTCGCTGGGGCCGCGGGAACCGATGCTGGCGTCGGTGGACGATGCCATCTCTGCGATTCAGCGGGCCGCGCGCGCGAAGGAATCCGGGCAGCATGGGCTGTTCTTTGGCGGTGGCGGGACGAGCGAGCCGAAAGTGCATTTCGAACTGCGCGATGCGGCACCGTGGACGGAAGAAGACCGGCTGTCGAACGAATACGCGATGCTGGGATTTTACGTGTCGGGGCACCCGCTGGAGCGCTATGCTTCACGCCTGAAGGAACTGGGCGCTGTGTCTCTGGATGAGGTGGAAGGGCAACGGAACGGCAAGGAAATCGCCGTGGCGGGCTTGGTTGTGGGGACTCGTCCGATGCGTTCAAAGAAGGGCGCGCGCTGGGCCATTTTCACGTTGCAGGACATGACTGGGGTTCAGGAACTACTGGCGTTTCCGGAGAGTTTTGCGCGGCTGGAAAGCGTGCTGAAGCCCGGGCAACCGTTGCTTTTGAAGGTGCGCGTGCAGGTGGAAGAGGCGGGAACCCGACTTTCGCTACAGGAAGCGCGGAAGCTGGAAGCGATAGCGGAGACGAACGGGCCGGCGGAGTTTCGGTTGAAGCTGGACCTGCAACGGCTGAGCGAGGATGCGCTGGCGCAACTGGAGGAGCTATTCGCCAAGGCTGTCGGACCGAGCACGGTTATCTTTGAGGTTAAGGCCCACGATGGGACTACTGCTGTGGTGCAATCTCAGCGTAAGATACGGGTCACACCGGACTTTATCGCGGCGTTGGACCGCATCTGCGGCGACGAAGCGATTCGAAGGGTTTCTTAATGTGCGCGGCCAAAAAAGATAAAAAGGCCCTGGAGACGCTCGAGCGTCAGAAAGAAATCGAGCGTCTGGAAAAAGATGTTGAGGAATTGCGACGACTTTCCGCGGGCAGCGTCAATGGCGACGACACGGAACTCGAGCGCATCAAGCATGAAGTTCTGGAGCTGCGGCGGGAATTTTATACGCATTTGGGGCCATGGCAACGAGCGCAGATCGCGCGTCATCCGCAGCGTCCGCACACACTGGATTGGATCAATTTGATGCTGACGGATTTTGTGGAACTGCACGGGGACCGCGGCTTTGGCGACGACAAGGCGCTGGTGGCGGGCATGGGAAAATTCCGCGGGCGACCCGTCGCGGTGATTGGCCAGCAAAAGGGAAGAGATACGAAGCAGCGAGTAATCCGCAATTTCGGGCAGCCCAAGCCAGAAGGCTACCGCAAGGCGCTTCGCGTGATGCAACTGGCGGCGAAATTCAGGCGGCCGATTCTGACGTTTGTGGATACGCCAGGAGCTTATCCGGGGATTGATGCGGAAGAACGTGGCCAGGGCGAGGCGATTGCGCGGAACTTACGGGAAATGGCGCGACTGCCAGTGCCAGTGATTGTTACGGTGACGGGCGAGGGCGGTTCGGGCGGAGCGCTGGCGATTGCGGTGGGCGATCGCGTCAATATCCTGGAGAACGGATTCTATTCGGTGATTTCGCCGGAAGGTTGCGCGTCGATTATCTGGCGAGATGCGACGAAGGCGGAGACGGCGGCGATTGCGATGAAGATTATGGCGCCGGATCTCCGGGAGCTTGGCATTATTGACGAGATTGTTTCCGAGCCGGACGGCGGGGCGCACAGCGATTACGAAGGCGCGGCGCGGCTCTTGGGAGATGTGCTGGAGCGGCAGTTACTGGAATTGTCGAGCCAGTCGCCGCGTCAGTTGGTGCACGACCGGTATGAGAAGTTCCGGCGGATGTGCCAGTTTTTTGATTTTAGCGGGTAGCTCGACCCCGTAGCAGATTCGCCACTTCGGTCCTATCCTTTCGTTGTTCCACCTCACATCCGGCACTACTCTGAAGGTGCAGCGCGTGGCCCATCGCCTCGGGGAAATTCACTCCGCACCGTTTGCAAAGGAAAATGCCTCGTCATGTCGGAACCGTTTCGTCCCTACGAAAAGCTGGTGGATATCACCATCCTGGGAAAGAGATTCCAGGTCCCTGAGCGCAATTCTTTACTGCGGTGCTTTCAATTCATCAGCCCGGAAACCATACCTTACGGCCGTTTTTGCTGGAATCAGGATTGCCAATATTGCCGGGTGACGTGCCAACTCCCCGACGATGATGAGCCGAGAGAAATGTTGTCCTGCAAGTTCATCGTGATGCCCGGGATGGAAATTACCGATTTGAGTCAGGAATTGAAGTGGTGTTTGCGGGCCAAGCTGCCGGCGGATGCCACGGTGTCGAAATAGGCCGGAGCGTAAGGCGCTCCACTTCGGATCAGTAGCAATCATACAAAGAACCCAGAGGGAGTCCTCGCATCGCGGACTCTGTCTGCCTGGCGCGAGCAATCGCGGAGTGACCGCGGCGGCATTTGTAGCGGCGGACCGCCTCGGAAGGCGGTCCCTACGGGAAGAGTCACGTGCGACGGCGACTGATGGACAGTTCCTTTCATTTGCCTGTGAGCGGATCTTCCACTAGGCTTTTGTTCTGGTATGGACTCTTTACTACTCCCATGCGATGGATGTGGACAACTGGCGGATTCGGCGCACATATCGCGGCGGCTGGGGCGATTGGCGTGGGCTACGCGGTTTCGTCCCGTCCACATTCAGGCGCTGCTGCTTTCGGGGGTTTCTCCCAACACGGATAGCAAGTTCTTGTACGCACCGGCCAGTCAATTTCAGGGTGAAGCTGCCAGCGTGCTGAAAGGCGGGCAAATTTCCACGGAAGGGAAGGCTCCCGAGAGCATTCAGAACGAATTTCAGAAGCTGGGATTGCTGCTCGTTCATGTGTTGGAGTGCCCGCTGGACGCATCGATTTCCGAAAGTGAGAAGCAGGCACTGATCGAGAAGCAGCTCCCGGCCACGCTCGCGCGGATCCGCAGGTCCCTAAAGCCAAAACGCGTGGTGCTACTATCCGCGGATTTGCAGGCATACGCAGACAGGCTAAGACAGGCCGATCTAGGGTGCCCGGTGCTTCCGGAGGCCGGGTCGCTATTTCTGTCGAGGAGCGGGGATTGGGCAGAAGCTGAGCTCACAGCGTTCGGGAAGGCATTAGGAATTGCTAAGAGCTCTGCTGTCTAGGCGTTGCGCCTGTGACGTCCGTCACTGTGCCAGGTGAGTACCTAACGGAAACTGATAGCGTACCTACAGGCTGCCCGGTATGTTACTATTTCGGTGGCAGCCCTCATCAAGGGGTGATTTGTGCAAAGTCGTGCAAAATTTGGTGTTGGCATTGGTGTAATCGTGGTGGCGCTGGGCTTCATGGCTTGGCTGGGCTACGGTGAAAGCAAGACGTATTACCACACCATCGCGGAATACCAGGCGCTGCAAGGCTCGGCACGGAATCACCGCATGCGGTTGGCGGGAACGGTGGCTCCGGGGACGATCAAGCACTTGCCGGGGCGGATCGAATTCGTGTTGGAAGAGCAAGGCAAGTCTCTACCCGTCAGCTACGTAGGCACCGACCCTTTACCGGACACATTCGTGGATAAGTCGCAGGCTCTGGTGGAAGGCCGTCCTTCGAACGACGGGAAATTCGTTGCGGAGCACGTACAGGCGAAGTGCGCGTCAAAGTATGAGATGGCTCCTGGCGGTGATAAACCTGCCGCGACCGCAGCAACGCAAACCAGCAGCAGCACGTACAACGCCCGGTGAAACTAGGCTAGGGGGAGGGCGAACGGCATGGATGTATTTGGTAGTTTTTCGCTTCTGCTTGCGTTTGTGTGCGCCGTATACGCCGTCATCGGCGGCATCTTCGCGATCCGCACGCGGCATCCGCTACTCATCAAGAGCACGAGACAGGCGGGCATCGCCACCTGCGTGCTGATTTTCCTGTCGACCATCAGCCTGGAATACCTGCTATTCACCGATAATTTCTCAATGGCGTACGTGGTTTCGCATTCGAACCGCGACCTATCGGCGTTTTATAAAGTAGCGGCCTTGTGGGCCGGGCAGGAAGGCTCGCTGTTGTTCTGGAGCACGCTGCTTTCGGTGTATGTGCTGTCGGTGCTGATCGCGTATCGGCACAAGAATGGCGAGCTGATGCCGTATGTGGGCGTGATCCTTGCCGGTGTTCAGTTGTTCTTCCTTACGCTGAATAATTTCGTGGAGAATCCGTTCAAGACGCTGGGCGTAATGAATGCCAGCGGCGTGCTGGAACCGTTCACGCGGATGGACGGAAACGGGCTGAATCCGCTGCTGCAGTATCCGGAAATGGTGATTCATCCGCCGAACCTGTATTCCGGCTATACCGGGTTCACGATTCCGTTTGCGTTTGCGCTGGCGGCGCTGCTGGCGCGGTATCCGGGTGAGAAATGGATTCACCTTACACGCAAATGGACAATGGTGGCATGGTGTTTCCAATCGCTGGGAATTTTGCTGGGAGCACATTGGGCATATGCGGTTCTGGGTTGGGGCGGCTACTGGGGCTGGGATCCGGTGGAGAACGCTTCGCTGCTGCCGTGGCTTACGGGCACGGCGTTTTTGCACTCGGTAATGATGCAGGAAAAGCGCGGGATGATGAAGGTGTGGAATGTGTGGCTGGTGTTCTGCACGTTCCTGCTGTGCATTCTGGGGACGTTCTTAACGCGCAGCGGCGTGGTCAGTTCCGTACACGCGTTTGCGAATTCGCACATCGGGCCGTGGTTTGTGGGATTCATGATGGTAATCCTGCTGGTGTGCTTCGTGGCGTATTTCAAGAACCGCGATTATCTGAAGAGCGAGAATGTGTTGGACTCGATGGTATCGCGCGAATCGAGCTTCCTCTTCAACAATCTTCTGTTCCTGGTAGCGTGCATCGCGGTTTTGTCTGGGACGTTGTTTCCCGTGTTTTCCGAATGGTTTACCAGTAATCGGATCAGCGTAGGAGCGCCGTTCTTTAACAAAGTGATGATTCCGATTGGGCTGGCGATTCTGTTCCTGACGGGCGTGGGGCCGCTGCTGGCGTGGCGCAAGACTTCCATGGACAGCTTGAAGCGGAATTTCGGTTGGCCGCTACTTGTGGGCGCAATTTCGGCGGTTCTGGCGTTTGTGCTGCGGTATCGCGATGGCGCATCGATGCTGTGTTTCTTCCTGTGCGGCTTTGTAACGTGGACGATCGTGCTGGAGTTCTACCGTGGGGCGAAGGTGATTTCGGCGCGGACCGGAATGAGCAAGATGATGTCTGCGCACGAACTGGCGATGCGCAATACGCGGCGCTATGGCGGGTACGTGGTGCACTTTGGCATGGTGCTGATTTTTATCGGCTTGGCGGGCGCGGCGTTCAACACCGAAGCGCAAAAGCCCATGAACATTGGCGATGCGTTGAAACTGGGGCCGTATACGCTGGTATTGCAAAGCGCGGACACCAAGGCAGAAAAGAATTACACGGCGCAGCGCATGATCGTGGAAGTTCTGAAGGGCAATAAACAGATCATGATGCTGTATCCGGAGAAGCGGCAGTTCCAAGGTAACGAGCAGGCCGCCGGAACGATGGTGGCGATTTATTCGACGCTGCGGGAAGATCTTTACGTGGTGTACGCGGGAATGGACCCGGAAGCGAATGTGCCGGTGATTCACGCGTTTCTGAATCCGCTGGTGAAATGGATCTGGCTGGGCGGCGTGTGGGTGGTGATGGGCACGCTGTTGGCGTTGATGCCGAATCGCCGGGCGGGACTGGTGCTGGCGGGCGCGCCGCAACCGTCAACGGTACCAGGCGAAGCGGTGTTGAGCACACAAAACATCGCGCTGCGAGAGGGACATGATTAAGGCGAAGCGAATTGCATTTTTGTTCGCGCTGGTGGCGCTCGCGGCAGCACCGCTGGTTACCGCGCAGGTTGGTTATTCGCAACGCGCCAAAGCGATCGGCATGCACCTGAAGTGCATGTGCAAAGGGTGCGACATGAGCGCGGGCGGCTGCGCGCATCCGGGCGGCGCGTTTTCGGGCCCCTGCGACACGGCGAAGGCAATGCTCAAGGAAGTGGACGCGCACCTGGCGAAGGGCGAGTCAGAGCAGCAAATTATTGATGCGTTCGTGGCGGAATACGGCACGGTGGTGTACGTCGAGCCGCCGAAAAAGGGATTTGGACTGGTGGCGTGGCTCATGCCGGTTTTCTATTCGGTGGTGGGATTCGGATTGGTGGTTTTCGTGGTGCGCAAGTGGGCGATGCGCCCCTCGAGCCTGGGCGCGACGGCCGCGGGATCCACCGTGCATAACGAGGCGCTGGATCGCGCTCGGGCACAAGCGACGCGGGAAACCGAGGACTGACGAGATGCTGCTGGCTTTCACATGGGTGCTTGCGGTGTTGCCGGACTGGGCAGCGCTAGGTGCGTGCTTTGCTTTGGCAGCGCTGGTCTTTCTATTTGTGTTCTACATCCAGCCAGACGCGTCGGACCTGGCGCCGCATCGCACCAAACTGGACCAGTTACTTGAACGGCGCGACATGATTTACGATAACCTGCGCGACCTTAAATTCGAACATCGCGCGGGCAAATATTCCGAAGGTGATTACGAGCTGATGAAGAATTCTCTGGAAGATGAAGCCGCTCTGGTGCTGACCGAGATCGAGCAAGTGACCGAATCGCAGATTCGCCGCCCCCGCGCGGTTCGCCCCTCCACTCCTGAGCGGAGCGCTAGATGAAGTCGCTTGCGGCGCGCGTCCTTCCTGTACTGTTCACATCCATCATTCTCGCCGCCGCCGCCGAAGCCGGCACGCTGAGCGGCACGGTCATCAATCGCACCACGGGAAAAGCAGAAGCGAATGTAGCGCTCGACTTGTTGAGTCCCACGCAGAACATGATGGAGCTGGCGACGACGACGAGCGACGCGCAAGGGCATTTCAGCGTAACCAAGGATTCGATTGGGGGCGCGCCGGTCCTGATTCGCGCGACGTTCCACGATGTGAGCTTCAATACGTTCGCGCCGCCGGGACGGCCGAGCGTGGAAGTGGAAATCTACGACATTTCGAAGGACCCCAAGTCCATCAGCGTGCCTTCGCACGTGATCATCTTTGAGCCGCAGGCCGACAAGCTCGTGGGCGCGGAAGAATATTCGATTGAGAATGCCACGAAACCGCCGGCGGCCTTTTTCCGCACCGAAGGAAATTTCGATTTTGCGATACCGGAGAATGCCACGCTGAATCAAGTGAGTACGACAACCTCGATGGGGATGGCGGTGGCGCAGGCATCGATCGACAAAGGCAAGGGACGGTTTGCGATCGCATACCCGTTCCGGCCCGGGCAGACGAATGTGCGGCTGTCTTACGAGGTCCCTTACACGAATAGTTCCGCGGTGTTGAAGTTGCCGGCTGTTTATCCCGGCGCGAAATTGCTGGTGGTGGTGCCTCCCGGTGTCACGGTGACGGGCGACGGATTGAATCCAGCGGGACAGGAACAAGGAATGCTGGTGTACACGCACGATCCGCTACCGGCAAAAGGGATTCTCAGCGTGAGCCTGTCTGGGGTGCCGACCGCACCGCCGGCAGGCGCCGCGCAAGGACAGGGCGGCCAGGGCCAGGAAGGGAATTCGCGCCAAGATCAGGGGCCGGAAGTGATTGCGGCACCGAGCCGGTTGGATGATTTCAAATGGTATGTGTTTGCGGGACTGGCGGCGATTTTTGCGATGGGCGCGCTGCTGCTTTCGCGAAAGCAAGTGATTGTGGCGGGCGGGCCAGAAGACGAGGAACTTGCATCTGCGCCAGCGAAGGCGCCCAAGGTTGCCAAGTCCGCAGGATCGGCGGCTAAGGCGAAGAAAACGCCTCCAGCGGCCGCGCCAACACCACCCAGCAACGTGGCAGCACAGGTGGATCAGCACATAGCCGTCACGATGGACTCGCTGAAGGAGCAGATTTTCCGGCTGGAATTGCGCCGGCAGGCGGGGACGATTTCCGAGGTAGACTACGCTCGCGAGAAGGCCAAATTCGACCAACTGCTTCGCGACATGGTTCAAGGCTAATCATTTTGTGATTCCGAGCGCAGTGGGGAATCGGCCGTTGTGTGAGGCGCTGGAATAACTGAAATCTTGGGCGCTCCCCCAAATCGGAAGACTACTTTGCCCTCGCTCTCTCCAACTGGATTACGCTTCGACAAGATCGATAAGCGCTACGGCGGCTTGTTCGCGCTGCGGCGTGTTTCGCTGGAGATCGCTCCTGGAGAATGCGTGGTACTGGCGGGGCGGAATGGCTCGGGGAAAACCACGCTCCTGCGTGTGGCGGCGCGTATTGTTCGTCCCACTGCAGGGACGCTTTCATTTCCTGGCGCCGTTTCGGAATCCGCTGTGAACAATCGGCCGGGATATGTGGCGCATACGACCATGGTCTACGACGAACTCTCCGCCGAAGAAAATCTGATTCTGTTTGGCAAGCTGCAGAATGTACCGGAGCCGGCCGCTCGCGCGGAGGAGTTGCTGCGTGAAGTGGGGCTGTATGAGCGGCGGGCGTCGTTGGTGCGCACATTTTCGCGCGGAATGCGGCAGCGCATCGCAATTGCTCGTGCGCTGGTGCATCGGCCCAGCGTGCTACTTTTCGACGAACCGGCGACGGGACTGGATCCGCTGGGCATTTCGTGGCTGGCCAAGTCTCTTGGGGATGTACACCGGTCCGGATGCACGGTGGTGATGAGCTTGCATGGCGAGTCGGAAATTTCGGCGCTGGCGACGCGGGCGGTGCAGCTGGACGCGGGATCCGTTGTGGCCGATACGGCGAGTGGCGCTTCGTTGCGCTCCATTCTGACGTTTGGAGGCGCGTGATTGCCATGAGCCTGTTCTCCAACACCGCGACGCTGCTGGGCAAGGAACTGCGGACGGAGTTTCGTTCGCGAGAACTGCTGACGACCACGGTGGTGTTCATCCTGGTGGTGCTGATCCTGTTCAGCTTCGCAATCAATCCTACGGCGGAGGAGTCGCGGGAATTCGGGCCGGGCCTATTGTGGCTGGCGATTCTGTTTGCGGCTTCGTTGATGTTGCAACCGTGCTTTTTGCGCGAGCAAGCGAACGACACGCTGAGTTCTTTGCGGCTGGCGGTGGATGACCCGTTCTCCATCTTTCTGGCGAAGCTGATTGCCAACACCCTATTCCTGCTGCTGACGGAAATTCTGATGCTGCCGCTGTTCGCGGCGTTCTATAACATTCCGATCTTGCCGGAGTTGCACTACCTTTTGCTCGTGCTGTTTCTGGGAAGCTTGGGAGTTTCAGTGGCGGGCACCGCGCTGTCTGCGATTTCAGCGCAAGCGCGCATGCGGGAACTGCTGCTGCCGCTGTTACTGTTGCCCTTGCTTACGCCGGTGCTGGTGGTGAGCGCTACGGTGAGCGTGAGCCTGCTGGACCGCGAGCCGGTGATTGAGTGGAAGGGAATCGCGTTCTTGGCCATTTTCGATCTGGTGTTTTTGACGGCGCTATGGCTTTTCGGCGAATATCTTCTGGAGGAATGATCCGCCATGGTGAAACGCATACTCCTCGGCGCGGTTGCGATTGCCCTAGTAATCGCATCGGCGTACGCGGCTTTGTACGTGGCTCCCGAAGAACGCACGATGGGGCTGATCCAGCGCATTTTCTATTTTCACGTGGGCAGCGCGTGGGCCGGGATGGACGCTTTCTTCGTGTGTTTCGCCTGCAACCTGCTTTATGTGTGGAAACGCGCGCCGAAATACGATTGGCTCGCGGTGTCTTCGGCGGAAGTGGGATTGGTGCTGACAACGGTAGTGCTGATTACCGGGCCGATCTGGGCGCATCCGGTGTGGGGCATCTGGTGGACGTGGGACGCGCGGCTGACATCGACGTTCGTGCTGTGGCTGTTATACGTGTCGTATTTATTGTTGCGAACGCTGATTGAAGAGCCGGAGCGGCGGGCGCTGCTAAGTTCGCTATTCGGGATATTCGCGTTTTTGGATGTGCCGCTGGTGTTCGGGGCCATCCGCTGGTGGCGCACCCAGCACCCTTCGCCGGTGATTATGGGCGGCCCGGGGTCGGGTCTGGAGCACACGATGAAGATGGTGCTGTTTTTCTCGGCGTTTGCGATGCACGTTCTGGCTTTGTTCCTGATCGTCGAGCGGTACGTGCTGGAAGAGATGAAGAACGACGTGGATATTCTGCAGCGGGAAGCGGAGGCGCTATGAAGAATCTGAACAGTGTTTTTGCGGCGTATCTGATTGGCTGGGGCGTGTTCTTTTTGTTCTACGTAACGATTGCGAAACGCGCGCATGATCTGCGGGTGGAAATCGATCGGCTGAAGCATAGCTTGCCGCGAGGGAAGTAACGGCGCGGAGCCGCCGAGAATGGCTGAGGATCGCTCGTGACTACTGGCTCCAAAAAACGCGTGGGGATCGTGCTCTTCCAGTTGGGAGGGCCGGATTCGCTCGCGACTGTCGAACCATTTCTGACCAATTTGTTTCTGGATCCCGACATCATACCGTTGGGGCCGTTAAATTTTATTCGCGGGCCGCTGGCGCGATACATTGCGAAAAAACGGACGCCGCCGGTGGCGGGCCGCTACGCGATGATTGGGCGGCGTTCGCCCATCGCGATTCTGACAGAGCGGCAACGAACACGCTTGGTCAAGGCGCTGACGCCATATATCGATCCGGTGGCCGTGACGGCGATGCGCTACTGGAAACCGATGACTGAGGACGCGGTCGCCACGTTGAAAAAGGCCGGGCGACTGGATGAATTGGTACTGCTGCCGCTATATCCGCACTATTCGTATGCGACCACGTTGAGCAGCTTGAAGGAGTGGCGACGAGTGTACGGCGAGCCGCTGGACACTCCGCCGGAACGGACGATTGAAGATTTCTACGATCATCCGCTGTATATCGAGGCGCTGGTCAACAATATCGGAAAGTGCTTGCGGCAATTTCCGGATGCGTCACGGATTCATCTGGTGTTCAGCGCGCACGGGCTGCCGATGAGCCTGGTGGAAAAAGGCGATCCGTATCCGAAGCACATTAATGAAACGGTGCGGCTGGTGTGCGAGCAGGGAAGTGCGCGGTTTGAGAACTGGCCTAAGACACACCTTCTTTGCTACCAGAGCAAAGTGGGGCCGGCGAAATGGCTGGAGCCGTCGTTTCTGGGCACGTTGGAACGATTGGGGCACGAAGGGATCAAGGAGGCGATGGTGGTGCCGATTTCGTTCGTGACCGAGCACATTGAAACGCTGCACGAAATTAATATTGACGGGCGGGCGGATGCGAAGAAATGGGGCATCCAACGATTCCGCATGATGCCGGCGGTGGGGGATTCGCCCGCGTTTATCGGGGCGCTGACGGACCTGGTGCTGCGGGCGGTGGAAGTGAAGCCGGGTGAAAAAGCAGTGGCGAGTGAGTAGTGGCGGGTGGCGGGCAGGGAAAAAGCGAAAATAGAAATGTGAAAGTGGATAGTGGTCTCGGAAGTGGCGGAGTCGACGACGGTTACGAGTAGGTCTAGAAGGCAATTCGAAAACAGAAATTCGAAAATGGGAAGTAGGGAGGGCGGATTGCCCCGAGGATAGCGCTGCGTTTTCTCCTTGCTGGCGGGAGCTGGGCTCCCGCTAGCTGTGTTTTAGTAGCCTTATTGTTTTGAAAAGCGGCAGCTGGGCTGCCGCACTCCGTAGAGCTACGGATTCACGCAATCGTGCGGACATGGGGCGCAGCGTGCTGCGCCCCTACGATTTTGGCGATACCGATTGTTCAGGGCATTTTAATTGTGACGACGTAGTCGGCGGTGTGGGCACCGTCTGGGGAAGTGACGGTAACTTTGATGGGCGAGAAGTTTTTGGCTAGCTTGAGTTGGTGAGCTTCGGCGGGGGCAACTTTTTCGTCGTTGATGGTGATCGCGCTTGTGCGGGTGGAGGTAGGCTCGACGGTGATGGTAACGGTGCGTGATTTGGGCGGGAGCGCGACGGTGTATTGCTTAATTTCGGGCGAGAAGCTCGGACGGAGTTGCGCGCCGCCGATGGAGAGGCGCGTGAGGCTGGCGATCTGGTCGATGGGCGCGGGGAGATAGTGTTCTTTGTTGACGTTGATGGCGACCCAGTCGGGATCGTGGAGTCGATCACCGATGGTGACCTGGAGCGCGCCAGTGGGGCGGTAGGAGGGCACGAGCACGGCGTCGCCTTTGTCCATGAGCGACTGGAGCGCGTTCTGGAGATTGTCGAGATACGCTTCGCCGGTAAGGGGATGATCGTTGTGGCCGGTCATCATGTGCTGCACTTTGCCGCGGAAATTGGCGCGCGTGTTTTTCACGGTCGCGAGATAAATGTCCAGCGGAGTCTGGCTCCACTGCAGCCAGAGCGCGTCGGGAATCGTTGGGGAATTGCTTCCGAGGGAATCGCCGGTGAAGAGATTTCCGCTTTGCTCGTCGAAAACCACCAGCGAGCCGGCGGTGTGGCCGGGAGCGGCATAGATGATGAGGGAACGGTCGCCGAGGTCGATGCGGTCGCCATCGTGAGCGGCGAGTAGATTTTTCTCGATAATGTCGTCGGGAATGTCACGCGATTTCAGGAGGCGCACGGCTTCCGCGCGGTCGGCTTCGCCGATGTGTTCCTCGGAATCGCGGATGAATTGGTCAGATTGACCGATGTGGTCGAAGTGGTTGTGAGTGAAGATGACTTCGAGGGGCAGACCGCCGGTGTATTGCGAGAGATAAGCCTTGAGTTCGCCACGTCCAAGGCCGCAATCGACGAGCGCGAATTTCTTGGCTCCGCGAATCAGAAACATTTTGTCGTTGTCGGAGTCGCGCACCATGCGCACGCCGGGAAGAATTTCCTCGGAGACGTAGGCGGTACGATCGCGGCGATCGACGACGAATTGAAAATTGGCGATCTCGCTATTGGTGCGGCCTTCGCGCATGGCGAAGGCGCGGAGCGTGTAGCCGGCCTTGAGGCCGTGGTTGCCTTCGTAAATGCCGCCGATGAAGAGCAACTGGCGAGGATCGTATGCGGGACTTTTGGACGTGGGAGCGCTGCCGTCCCAGGTGTAATGGATGGTGGCCTGTGGGTCGGCGTCGAGCAGCGTAATGGATTCGGTGGTGGGAAATGTGCCTGGGGCAGGGAACGTGGTCGGCGGGTCCAGCTTGGGGCCGGAACCTTGCGGTTCTTGCGGGCCAAATTGCGCGCGCGTGAAAGATGGCGCGACGAACAGAAGGGCGACGACACACAGCAGACGTGCCGAATGGCGCATGGAATCCTCGCAGGTGAGTCTGGGATGCGCTTCGTACATTTTCACTGACGCGTAGGAATGTCAAGGTTAGGGAAGCGGTTGTGCCCCGCCTATTGGGCGGGAGGATGCGGCCCAGCGAGAAAACCGCCGTCGAGCACCAGGGCGTGGCCAGTCATAAATGAAGACCGTTCCGAGCACATCCACAGGACGGCGTCGGCCACTTCTGCGGGGCGTCCGAAACGGCCAAGGGCGTGGAGACTGAGAACAAATTTGTTGAATTGTGGCTCGGCGAAGGCGCGTTCGGCCATCGCCGTCTCGATGACGGCGGGACAGATGGCATTTATGCGGATGCCGCTTGCCGCCGTTTCCAGCGATGCGGCTTTGGTCAGCCCGATCACGCCGTGCTTGCTGGAGCAATAGGTGGCCGCTCCGGGAGAACCCATCAGTCCGGCGACGGAAGCCATATTTACGATCGCGCCGCCACCGGCTTGCTTGAGCATCTGGCGAATTTCGTGTTTGAGGCAAAGCCACACGCCTTTCAGATTAATGTCGATCACGCGGTCCCAATCCTCTTCGGATTGTTCGACGATGGGCACCCAAACGCCCTCGATGCCGGCATTATTGAAAGCGATATCGAGGCGACCGTATTTTTCGACGATTTTGGCGACGAGCATTTCCACGTCGGCGGCTCTGGAGACGTCGGCTTTCACGAAGATGGCGTCGCCACCCTGCGCGCGGATCGCCTGCACCACTTCGTTTCCTTCGGCTTCGCGGCGGCCCGCGACTACGACTTTGGCGCCAGCCTTGGCGAAGAGCACAGATGTGTCGCGCCCAATGCCGGAGGTGCCACCCGTGATCAGGCTGATTTTGCCTTCCAGTTCTCGATTCATTATTCCTCCACGCAGCGGGTGGTGAGATGAAAGCGCTAGAGTGTAGGCTGTGCCAGCCGGGGCGTCAAATGCGGAGACGTAATCGTGATATATACATTCAGCTTGCCGCAGGTGCGAATGGGGAGGGAATCATGAGAAGGCTTTTGCCGTTGGGGTTAGTTGGGGTGGTTGCGTTTGCTATGGGGGCTTTGCTGAACGCGAACAGCAAGACGCTTGGACTTTCTGATTCGCGGAGCGCGGCTGCACAGGCGGCGTCGACTGGCGGCGTTCCTGGCAGCACGCCGGATGTTGCGGGCGTTGTGTTCATTTCGCACGAGCAGGTGGCGGCGGCGTATGCGAAGGGAGCCACGCTGTACAACGGGAATCCGGAGAAGAATTATCGCGTGCACGTATTTCATCGCGACGATGCGGGCGAGGTGGAAATTCATCAGAAGGACACCGACATTTTTTATGTTTTGGAGGGCTCGGCTACGTTTGTCACCGGGGGAATGGTTGCCGGTGGAAAAGAGACCGGGCCGGGCGAAATCCGGGCGGCGGCGATGGAAGGGGGAACCGTCCGGGCGATCACGAAAGGCGATGTGCTGATTATTCCGGCGAACGTGCCGCACTGGTTCAAGGCGGTGGAACGACCTACGACGTACTTAGGGGTGAAGGTGCGCTGAGCGCGCCGCTTTCATTCAGCGGTGGACTTCGCTCTGTTTTATTTTCCTGGATAGCACTCTTCTGGGAAGAGTTTGCAGATTACCTTGCGAGATTCTTCTTTGGCTGCGGCGCACGCCTTTGGCCCGAACTGACAGGCCAATTTGTCGATGGCCGCTTCGTCGTCCTGAATTCTGTATTTTCTCTGCGAATCGGTTTCACTGATCTGCAGTACAACAGCACAGACTAAGAGAACGAGGAGCAGCGCGGTCAGGGTCCAAAAGGTTTGCTCTCTGGTTTTTCGCGCATATTTCTTCTGTACATAGTGGTACTGCGAGAGGTTTGACCAGCGATGATAGTGTGTACTTCTGGGTGCCACGAAGACACCACCACGATTGGTGAGAGTATATTCCCGCGAGCGGCGTTGTGGCATTAATTCACGAAGTCTGCGGGTCGCGTGCGGCCTGCTCTGCGATCTGATCCAGCGAGGCTCGCGGTCATGCTGCACTGCTGAGCCGCAACATCAATGCGGCTAGATTCGGGCGGTCTTTATCAGGCATCGCGTAGAACTTCAAACCTAGTCCGCCGCCGGTCCGCGCATGCTGAACGATGCCATCCGCGCGAATCTCTCCTTCATCGACCAGGAAGTTCAGGTGGGCGATGGCGCCGATGCGTTCCAGCGTGCCCGTTTCCAGGAACAAACCACCGACACTGAGATTTCTGACGCGCGAAAGGTCGCGGCGTCCATTGCATTCCCAATAGACCCAAACACTGTCCCGAGACTCGATTCGTGTGTGAAGCCTTCGAGAAGGAAGAGGCATCGGCCGCGCCGCCCGTCGTTCACGTCGGTATTACTTTGTTTGCCGGGACCTGGGAAAGAATCAGTGGCTCCTCCCGTCCAGAGGAGCCACGCATTTGTAGCGCAACTTGGGAACGTTTTCACTTAGCGGATTAGCCGTCCGGAGCTGCACTCGTCGAAGTGTTTATTCCCCGGGGACGAGTAAAGATGTGATCAGCGTCACGATTCGCCAAAATTGTGAATTTGGTTGGACAGCGACCGCGTAGTACCCACTTTTCTGATAACCGTTTATCTTGTTGACTGGATTTGTGTCGGCTATTCTTCAAGTGAAAGGACCCAAGACAACCCACCCGTGAAGTCCCGAGTTCAATCCCGTGTCACCTTCGTAGTCTTCGCGCTGGCTTATACAACGATCGCCGTCGCCTGTCACCGGAATGCACAAAGCAGCAAGATTTGCGACGCAGCCGGGAAGGGCGACTTAGCAACCGTGGAGTTCCTGCTCAAAGGGAATCCTAAACTTGTTTTCAGCAAAGATGAAAAGAGTGATACACCTTTGCACCTGGCAGCGTCTCACGGCTATCCCGATGTGGTCGTATTACTGCTCGCCAGTCACGCCGATGTAAACGCTAGGACGAATCACGGGAATACTCCGCTAGAGTGGGCCGCCTATAACGGCCATAGTGACGTGATAGCTTTGCTCCTCGCCCAGAAAGCGGACGTAAACGCCAAGGACGAAGCCGGCTGGACACCGCTACACGCCGCGGCGTATCAGGGCCACAAGGACGCAGTTGAGTTGCTGGCTGCTAACAAGGCGGATGTCAACGCCAAGAACAATATTGGGATCGTGGCACTACTGCTCGCCGACAAAGCGGAGGTCGATGCAAAGACTGACAAAGGGGGAACACCTTTGCAGTGGGCGGCTGATAAGGGTCATTTGGACGTCGCCGAATTGCTAATTGCCAACAAGGCGGATGTCAATGCGAAGGACAACAACGGTTGGACACCTTTGCAGAGTGCGGCATATCAGGGCCACGCAGATGTGGTCACGTTGCTGTTGGCTCACAACGCAGACGTCAGTGCGGCTAGCAACGATGGCTGGTCCGCATTGCATTGCGCGGCTGACAAGGGCTTCACGGATTTTGTGGCGCTGCTGCTGGCGCACGGGGCGCACGTCGATTCCAAAACCAGCAAAGGCGATACACCTCTGCAGTTGGCCGCAAGTAAGGGCCATAGAGACGTGGCAGAATTGCTACTCGCTAAGAAGGCCGACGTCAATTCCAAGGACAACGACGGTTGGACGCCTTGCACCGTGCCGCAGACAAAGACTACAAGGATGTAGCAGTGTTGTTGTTGGCCAACAAGGCCGACGTTAATGCCAAAAATAAGAGCGGGTGGACGCCATTGCATTGCGCGGCAGATTACGGGTTTAAGGACATTGTCGAACTGCTGCTCGCGGACCACGCGGATGTTAATGCCATGAGTGAACGTACTGTGGTGAACGCTGACCCGTCCTTAGCTTTGTACGAAGTCAGAGGAGGTTTGACTCCGTATCACATGGCGGAAGTTAAGGGCTACAAGGAGGTAGCGGAATTGCTTCGTCAGCACGGCGGCCACGAATGAGCCGTTCAAATCGTGGTAGACCGGTAGTCATCCAGGCTCCTGAGCGGCGAGCGAAGGATTTGGTAGATCAATACAAGCCGCTGAAGAAGAACCCGAAGTTCCCTCAGGTAGCCCAACATACAAATCACTCAGGCAGCGCTTGCTTGGCGGGTTCGCTTTGGCTCTGCTACAATGCTGGGCGGTTCAGGGTTTGCTGTGCGCGCTATAATGTGTGTTTCGGGTTTGGGGCCCGAAATTCATGATGGCTAGATATCATTCCGGCGTACATAAATATGCGTTGTTTGTGGTTGCCTGGACGGTGATCCTACTGACCGCGGGGGCGTTGGTCACTTCAGAAGACGCCGCGCTGGCGGTGCCGGATTGGCCGCTCTCTTACGGAACGCTTAACCCACCGATGGTGGGCGGCATCGCGTTCGAACATTCCCATCGATTGATCGCAGCGGCGCTCGGCCTGTTCATCATGGTGCTGGCGTTTCTGTTGTGGAAGTACGACGAGCGGCCGTGGATGAAATACCTGGGCTTTGCGGCGTTGGGCGGCGTGATTTTCCAAGGCGTGCTGGGCGGGTTGACGGTACTGAAGCTGTTGCATTACTGGCTGCCGGTGATGCATGCGTGCACGGCGGAGATTATGTTCGCGATCCTGGTGAGCATCGCGGTGTGTACCAGCCGGTGGTACATGGAGAGCCAGCCGCAGTATGTGGATAAGGGCTCGCCATCGATACACTCGATCGTGACGCTGAACGCGTTCGTGATTTTCCTGCAGGTGCTGGTGGGCGCGGGATTCCGGCACAAATATTTGTCGCTGAAGCCGCACGTGTACGGCGCGCCGATTGTGCTGTTGATGGTGGTTTATACCGCGCTGGTGCTGCGCAAACGCTTCCCGGAAGTTCCGGCGATTGCGCGCGTGCGGAAACTGCTGCATTCGATCGTGGGATTGCAGATCCTGCTGGGGCTGGTGGCGCTGTGGGCGCGCATTAATTCCGCTGACGATCCGCAGCCGTTGCCGCCGGTGGTGATCTCGACAGTGGTGCACACGGTGGTGGGGGCGATTCTGTTTGCCACGTCGGTGGCGACGGTGGTGGTGTGCTACCGGCTGGTGCCGCGAAAGACGGAAGTGCTCTTCGCAACGACTAAAGGTGAGGTGCCCGCTTAATGCCGAACGCTCGCTCTCGCTCCACTGCGGTTGCCTCTGTGTCTGCAGAACGGCTGGCGGCACCCACGAAACTTAGCGCGTATATTGCGCTGACCAAGCCGGACGTGTCGTTTCTGGTGCTGATGACCACAGGCGCCGGGTTCTATATGGGCGTGCGCGGGCCCATGCCGTGGCTGCACATGATTCACGTAGTGTGCGGCACGATGCTGATTGCGGCGGGAACCGCGGCGCTGAATCATTACATTGAAAGAGAATCGGACCGGTACATGCGGCGGACGGCTTCGCGGCCATTGCCTACCGGGCTGCTGACACCCACGGAGGCGCTGCGATTTGGGTTGGCGCTGGCGGTGGCGGGGGCGGTGGATCTTTACTTTGTGGCGGGATATGTGGCGTGCCTGCTAGGCGTGTTTACGTCGCTCAGCTATTTGCTGGCGTATACGCCGCTGAAGAAGCGCACGGTGTGGGCGACATTCGTTGGCGCGATTCCCGGAGCGATTCCGCCGATGATCGGATGGACGGCGGCGACAGGGAAGCTGGATGCGGGAGCCTGGCTGCTGTTTGCGATTTTGTTCTTGTGGCAATTCCCGCACTTCCACGCGATCAGTTGGATGTATCGCGAGGACTACGCGCGGGCGGGGATTCTGATGCTGCCGGTGGTGGATAAGGACGGCACGCGGACGTTCCGGCAAATCATTCTGTACGCGAGCGCGCTGATTGCGGTGAGCTTGCTTCCGGCGGTGATGGGATTTGCGGGCGTGTTGTATTTCTTTGGGGCGCTGGTGACGTGCACGGCGAGCCTGCAGGTGTGCTTGTGGGCGGCCAGCGCAAAGACGAATACGCGGGCGAAGTGGTTGATGCACGCCACCGTGATGCACATCCCGATTTTGCTGGGATTGATGATGATCGATAAGCTGCCGCGCTAACAGCAGTCGTGATTCGTGGTTTGTGATTATTGGAGACGCGCTACCAGAACTTTTGATCCGCTAAACTATGTTCTCTCATGCTGCTCTGAACGCTACGCTGAATGGAACGAGCGCGGTTTTGCTGGCTTGCGGGTATGGCGCCATTCGCAGCGGTAAAATCGCAGTGCACAAGAAGTTCATGATTTCGGCGTTTATTACTTCGTGCGCGTTCCTTGTGTCCTATGTGGTCTACCACATCCGGATTCACCAGATTATTCACTTCCAGGGGCAGGGATGGATCCGGCCGGTGTATTTCACCTTGCTGACATCGCACACAATTCTCGCAGTGGTGATCGTTCCTTTGATCCTCATTACGCTGCGGCGGGCTTGGCTGCAGAAGTTCGACAAACACCGCATCATTGCGCGCTGGACGCTTCCGCTGTGGCTCTATGTGTCGGTGACCGGGGTTATCGTGTACTTCATGGTGTACAAGATTTACACTCACTGACTCACATTAGCTCACATTTGTATCTATTTACAAACACAGGTACTTAGAGTATACTGTGCGTGTTGGTGATTATGCTGCATTATCTTAGATTCGCTCCAATTATAAGCTCGTCTTAGACTTTTCTTAGATTGGAGGTCTACTTCACATGCAAGAAGATTTACGCCCGAGGGGTAAGAACAAAGCAGCTGCAGCGACGCAATACGAGCATCTGACTGACCGCCGCATCGCAGCGCTCGCAATCCCCGACAAAGTGACGACGATTTACGACGCGAAAAGCTCGCTCGGGCTGAAGCTCATGCCCACAGGGAAGCGATTCTTTTTCTGGTATCACAGCGTTCGTGGCGTGCCCACGTATCGCAGCATCGGGGAACATCCGACAATCTCGCTCGACGTAGCACGCGATAAAGCTCGCGAGTATGACGGTGCCCTCGCTGTGTTCAAGAAAGAAGCTTACAAGGGCGTCAATCCATTCGCGAAGAGCGATGCTGCGAGCGTGCTGACGCTCGAAAAAGTCGCAGAGATGTATATCGAACGACATATCCTGCTGCACGCGAGACAGCCCGAAAAGGCTGCGAAAGAGATTCGTGCAGCGTTGACGCGCTATCTGTCGAGTTGGAAGGACAGGGAACTGTCTGAAATCTCGCGAGCTGACGTGCTTGCTCTGCATTCACGTCTCGGGCGGGGTGTCGGGCTGACTCGTAAACGCAAACGCGCATCCGATTTAGGGAAATCGACTGCGAATCATACGATGGATACTTTGCGCACGATTTACAAATGGGCAATCGACAATGAGCTGTATGCGGGGAAGAACCCCGCCCGGCTACGCACGAAAGAGCGCTTTGTCGAGACTGAGCGTGCGCGTTGCTTGTCCCCTGAAGAGCTGGCGCGGTTGCTGCAAGCGTGCGAGCAGACGCGGGAACACAATGCTGACCTCGCTGACTTCGTTCGTCTCTCACTGGCCACAGCGCAGCGCAAAAAAACTGTGATGCGTGCCCGTTGGTCAGCAATCAACTTCGACGCCCAGACTTGGGTGCTCGCAGCTTCAGAGACAAAGAACGGCGTCGCATTGACGATTGAGCTATCGCCGACTGCGCTTCGGATTCTGTCAGAGCGTCGCGCACGGCTGGCGAATCGTTCCCCGTACGTGTTTCCCGGAAAGGATCCCAAAACGCCCCGCTTCGACTTCAATTTCCAAGCTTGGCGGTCACTGCTGAAGCTTGCGCAGCTCGATTATCCTCGCTCGTCGCCCTTGAACTTCAGGGGACACGATTTGCGACACACTGCGATTTCGTTCATGGTCATGGCGGGCCGTTCGCTTGAACAAGTCGGCGCTACTGTCGGTCATACTTCTGTGCGGTCAACGCAGCGCTACGCGCATCTCGCGCAAGCCGTACAACGCGAAACGATGCTTGCTGGGGAACGTCAGATGCAGAAGGTCATCGCGGCGGCGCAGAAGCAACTGCCGTCGAGTTAATATTATTTGACAACTCAAAAACATCATGCACTAAATACTTATAGTGCGAGAGTAGATAGACGACGCTCTTGCGATATTAAACGGCGAGAGAAAACGCCCTTGTAGTAACGGGATAAAAGCAGCGACACACATGCAAATGTTGAACAGTTCGCTGTGAACAACAAATAGAACTGTGGCTCAGGTTTAACAAAGCCATCCCGGTCGGACCCAGACATCCTTGTCTGGCATCTTTCGACCGGAGGCGACTGTGTCACGAATTAAAACTTTCCAATCCAGACTTGAAAATCTGAAGTTGCGCAAAGCTATCGCTGAAGCTGCTGCTGCGGGTGCGCGTCTCGACCCGTACGAAGCGGCGCTGTATGTGGGCAAATCGCGGGGCTATCTTGCGATTCTGCGCTGCAATGGCGCTGGGCCGAAATTTCATCTCGACGGGGAAAAAATCTTTTACCTGAAAGAAGACCTCGACGCGTACAGCTCGACTTGCGTCAAGAGAAAAGTCGTATCGCCGAATGTAGGGCGTCCAACAGGAAGCGGGAACAAAGCGCGTCGGACCCGGTAGGCGTCGCCATGAGCGATATAAAAACATTCGCACGCGCTGACGTTGCGAACTTCAAAAACATTCCCGACGAGTTGAAAGCGATTGAGCAGTGGGAGTGCTGGAAAGTTGTTGACGGTAGAAAATTACCCATCGACGCTCACACAGCTCAAGCGTACCCGCCGGGGAAGTACACGTCCGAGACGATGGCGACAGCGACATTTGCTGAAGCTGTCTCATGCTTCGTCAAACATGACGATTTAATCGGCATCGGCTTTCGTTTCAAAAAGAATGACCCGTACTGCGGGGTTGACCTTGATAAGTGCAGAAATCCAGAGACGGGCGTATTCGAAGACTGGGCGCAGAAACTCATCAAGCAATTTCCGACCTACGCTGAAATATCCCCGAGCGGAACAGGGGTCAAGTTCTTCACGCGTGGCAGCATCCCAAGCCCGGTAGTGCAAACAAACAACACTGAGATGTACGACTGCAATCGATTCTTTGCGATGACAGGACTTTCTCTAAACGGCAATGCAGTCGCCGACTGTCAAACACAACTCAGCAAGTTGCACAAACGACTGAAGCGAACTGAAGAGCAGGCGGCAAAATCTAAAAAAGGGATTCCTCGCGGCGCTCACGATAACGAACTGACAAGCATCGCGGGCAAATTGCGCCGTAGTGGATTAGAAGAAGGGGAAATTTATGCTGCGCTCGTCGTTGTTTGCGAAAAGCGCTGCGACGATTACGGCACTGACTACAAAAAGATGTGCGCGAAAATCGCCCGTAGTGTTTCGCGATATGAAGTTGCTGCTGAAGATGAGATGCCGGGCAGAATACTCATCACTGAGGGCAGCAACGCTGACAGATTGAAAGCGAGATTCAGTCAAGAGATTCGTTACGCGTCAGACCGCAAAATCTGGTGCACTTGGACGGGCACGCATTGGGAAGTGAATGATGTTTTAGGAATGAGCCGTAGGATGCAGGAAGTCGCTCGCGGAATTTATTCAGAAGCAGCAAGTGTAGCGTCTGAATCTTTGCGAAAAGCACTCGGAGCGTGGGCGTTAAAATCAGAATCAAGTTACATCCAGCGCGGCTCAATCGAAGAAGCCCGCAACATGGTCGAAGTTAAGGAATTTTACAAACTATTCGACACCCATCCTCTACTGCTCAACGTCAGCAACGGAACAATCGACTTAGAAACAATGAAGTTCAGGCCGCACAGCAGGGAAGATTTCATCACAAAGATTATCGACATCAAGTATTACCCTGACAAAAAATGCCCTAAGTTTGAAAAGTTCCTGAATGAAACTTTCAGCAATAAGGAAGCGCTCATCAAGTACGTGAAGCGCTTGATGGGCTACTGGCTCACTGCCCTAACGGGAGAGCAAAAGTGGTGGTGTCTTCACGGCCCGACGCAGGGGGGTAAAGGAACTTTCATTCGGGTCATGACCGGGATTCTAGGCCCCTACGCTTACGCACTACCGGAAAACTATTTCCTGCTAAGCAAGAACACAACTGACTTTGCAACTGGAAACCTAGTCGGTGTGCGCTTCGCATTTTGTAGCGAATCTGCACAGGGGCGGAGTCTCGACGTTGCACGAATCAAGCTTCTGACTGGCGAAGACCCGATGTCGGCGCAATTGAAGCATCAGAATTTTTTCAAGTTCACGCCCCAATGTAAACTCGCGCTCGTCACGAATTACCCTCCACACGTTCCTGCTGGAGATGACGCGCTATGGAGGCGGCTGAAAGTCGTCCCGTTCACAAACACAGTTGCCGATGACAAACGCGTTAACAATCTGTCGGAAATTCTACTTGAGGAAGAGTCTTCAGGGATTCTAAATCTCGCCATCAATGGATTCGCTGACTGGAAGACCAACACGCTCGCGCAGCCAGTAGAAATCAGTGATGCGACGACGCAGTACAGAACTTCAGAAGACATCGTCAACGATTTCATCAAAGAGTGTTTCGAATTCGATTTGTCACAAGACGATTGGCGACTGGCCCGCCGCGACACGTACAGCGAGTACGTCAAGTGGTCGAAAGAGTCGAATCTGCGACAGATGTCAAAGAGGAAATTCGCTCTAGAGTTGCAGCGCATCGGCATCACGGGGGACGACGGCGACCGCTACTGGAAAGGGCTTCGGATTCGCATATGAACGAGCAAATCAGCTCTGAGCACTTGAGCACTTGTGAAGCTGGAGTAGACAATATTTTACTAAAGCAATCGCCAATAGAATTATGTCATCCGAGCTGCTCAAGTGCTCAAGTGCTCAGACTTGAGCGAGCTAAGTTGTTGAAAACATTAGAAAGCGTGTTTTTGCAGGGGAAACAGCGCATTCGCGTGACTGCGTCTGATTCTGTCGTCAGTCACGTCCGTTCGTCTGAGCGTCGCGCTGTTGCAGCGTTCATAGCCACAGACGGGGTGCAGCGATGACGTTCGCAGCTTTTGTATGTCAGCAAGTCGAGCGAACTGACTCTGTCGGCGCGCTCGCTCGCGACCTGATGAGTGAGTCTCAGCGCATCGGGCGGGAGATAGCAGCGCTGCGCAATCGGCGCGATTTAATCTATCACGCGATGCATGCGCCGAAGGAGATTGGACTGACGCGAGCAGACGCTGTGCAGTTGTGGGAGGAATTTATTGTTGCTGAGCGCGAGTACTACGCGCAACACAAAGGATATAACGAGTGAGTATGTGTACTAGTACGATACGGGGTCAAAATCACCCAGGCGTTCACCACGGCGAACGACACGCGAGTCAGAAAAACGATTTCATCCAAGTTCATTCAAAACATTTTACAGCAACAGATTTTTTTAAGGAGGAATCACGATGTCAAGACAGTCCGAAGTAGCGCCGAAGATACCCGGACACTTATCGAAAGAGATGAGGAAGTGGGTGCAAAGCATCATCGACGCTTACATTTTAGAACCCCACGATTTTGCTGTGCTCGTTAAAGCGGCTGAGAGTTGGGACCGATGCGAGCAAGCGCGAAAAGTCCTGTCGAAGCATGGGACTTCGTATCTCGACAGATTCGGCGCGCCGAGAAATAGGCCCGAGGTTGCAATCGAGCGCGACAGTCGCATCGCATTTATTCGCGCAATCGCTGCGCTGAATCTTTCGGACGAGGAACCCGTCGAAAGCGAGACTCGCCCGAGAACATCCCCACGAATAGGAGAAAGACGATGAGAAGAAGACTAGCGAAGAAACTACCAAGGAAGGCGACGCTCGCAGCTGACCAGCGGTTGCATCTGCTCAACGGCGTCGATTTAGGCGCGTTCAATGACGTTCACTGTGCGTTTGACGCAGCGTTGCTGCATACAGCATGGAACGACAACAGAAAAGAGCTGCTCGACGAATGGATAAAAGAACATCCGGGCACTCGCCCTTGGGCGTGGTGGGAGTTCGACAGCCCTGCAGCGACTGACGGCGAGCTGCGCAGACACACGGGCGGTTCAGCGCCTATCGCAGGGTCTCCACTCCATATGGGGCATGAATCGTATTATCGCGACAAGACGACGACGTTCGAATCTGAATTCGACTATCTCAGTCGTCATCGTTTGCTGCGAGCTGTGGAAAAGAAATGAGACGCTTAACTCGTAAACAAAGCAAGCTGAAGACGGTTCAGCCCGAGAAAATCAAAGAGACGCAACCCCTGCAGCGTGTCTGTGGTCGCTGCTTGCGTAACTGGTGCACGCAAGAATCGGATTTATGCGAGGAATGTATAAAATCCAAGAGCTGGGTTTATCGATGCGATTAGGATTTCCATGTGAATTCTGCAACGCAGACAACACGAAAGTTCTCGACACGCGTCGCCGCTGGAAGCATTTTCGCATCACGTACCGGCATCACAGGTGTAATGAGTGCGGGCGAACTTTCAACAGTCTGCAAGGCTATAAATCGCAATCAACTGTGAAAGTCATCAGCGCTAAGAAATCGCTATAGGTAGCGAAGGATGCGCATTTTTCTTGACGGCCTTCAGAACTGTGAAAGAGAGTTGAAGTATGAAAGTGCGAATGCTCGTTTCGATTGCGGGAACAGACTTCAGTTTTCAGCCACAGGAAGTCGTGGATTTGCCTGACAACGCGCAGACACGCGCATGGTTGAAGGTCAATCACTGTGAGAAAGTTCCTGCAAATACGCCCTTGACGAACAGGGATTTGAATCTTCGCGACCTCGATGCAGACGAAGCGCTGCATCGTCATTGCGAGCACTGCAATCGACGCGGCGCTTACGTCATCAAGAATCGGGTTTTTTGTAGGGCGCACTATCATTCAGAAATGGGAGCGTGAAATGAAGATTATCCATCGTAACGGCGAAGTGATTCTTTTAGAAGATGACGGGTCGCAGCGCACAATCCCGTTGTCCGATTTTGATGTCAGCGAATCGCGCAGCGCTGAAGAGCTGGATTTCAGTGATGAGATTCGCCCTACGTCGATGCGCGAACGCAGAAAGCAAATCAGTGATTTTGAAGTCAGCGTGCGCAACGAAAAGGAGTATGCATTCGATACCTTCTTGCGGCAAGGCGAACAATGGCTCGACGAAAAGCAGAAGCGCGCTCTTGCTGTGGGCGTCGATGCGTCGGGCGGTTATTTGACGCCTGCATCTTTCGCTGACACGTTCACAGCATCGCTGAAGGCGCACGATGAAATTTTCGACGCTGCGAGGCTGTTTGAAACGGATAAGGGAACAGCGTGCGGTTTTCCGACGGATGATGACACTTCGGCAGTCGCGACGCTCGTCGCAGAGAACGCTGTGTCTACAACAGCATCTCCTGTGACGTTCGACAACGTCGCGTTTGGTCGCTGCCCACAATGGCGGTCAGGGCACATTGTCGCGAGCATGGAGCTTGCTGCAGACAGCGCGTATCCTCTCGCAAACGTACTTGCGGGAATGTTCGGGCGCAGAATGGCGCGAGGCGTCGGCGCTCAGTTCATCGCGAATTTGATTGCTGATAGTGATGCTGGTGTTACGAGCGCAGCGACGGGCGCAGTCACGGGCGACGAGTTGCTTGACTTAGTTGCAAGCGTTGACCCTGCATACGCTGCGAACGGCGGATTCCTGATGAACATCACGACGCTAACAGCGCTGCGCAAGCTGAAAGCGAGCACGGCGGGCTCGTATTTGCTGGATTTTGACCGTGACCCGAATGGTCGCTTGATGCTGTTCGACTTTCCGGTCTTCATATCGCCTTCACTTGCGAACATGAGCGCGGGCACAAAGCCGATTGCTTTTGGCGACCTGTCGCGCTTCATTCGTCGTCAAGTGCGCAACAGCTTGGCTGTGAAGGTCTATAACGAACGCTACGCAGAAAAGGGACAGGTGGGTTACGAGAGTTTCTTGCGAGTTGACGGAAAATTAGCGAAAGCAGCGAGCAGTCCACTTCCGATTCGTTTTCTCGCTTGTCACTCTTAGTTTTCGCTGCGTCCTGCTTGGGACATCAGGACGCTGACTGAGCGAAATGCAGGGCGAACCTCCATCCGTCCTGCCCAGCACACAGGGCGCAGTTTATTGATTTTCTGCGCCCTGTGTGCGCTTCAAGTTTCGACTGATGCACGCAGTCGAGCGCTACAGGGCGTCGCACTTTAACCAGATTGAGTGCGACGCTTCAGCGCTTCTTTTTTGCGTGCTTCAAGCGCGTTACGTGCACCGACCCATTTCTAATCATCGCAATTCCCCTGAGAAGCTTCGTGCGGTCCGTGCGTTTTAAAGGGTGTCCGAGTAAGTTAGTAAAAGAGTCAGCGATGGCGTTTGCTCGATAGCCGTAGTAGATACCCAGCAATACCCAGCGCTGCGGCAAAGAATCGGAGTAGCCGTTAAACGGGGCTGGGTCCCCCCACATTAATCTGTACATGCACACGCGCTCTTTTACTGGATGAGTAAGAGTGACACTCATTGTGACGATTCGTGACGCGGGAAATCTTGCCGGATAACCTTTCAATATTTTTAGTGCCTTTAACGCTTTGCGTTTTGACATGAATTCGATTTCCCCTCCACGACGCAACTTGCCGACTGGAACCGCGAGCTCTCTATCGACCGTAACGGCTATTTCGAGCAATTCGGGTTCGGCAAGTCTTTCGATGTAATACTTAACGTCACGAGGGTCAGGTTGAGCTTGACGTGGCATGGAGGTACTGAGTAAGTCAGCGCTTCTTTGCTTTCTTCTTTGCAAGCTGCTTGCGCAGTATTTTCACTTGGGCGCTAAGCTCTTTATTGACCCTCTCAAACTCTCTGGCGATTTCTTCTAGGGGGTGTAGTTTCACTGCGTTCTCCCTTCACAAAAATAAGGGCGCAACTTATTAGGTCGCGCCCCAATTCGAAACGCGCTTACCGCCTCCGACATACTCAGAGAGCAGCAGTACGCTCATTCTGGTGGATCCCCTCCCTGCTTGTCTGTGACGGATGAACGCAAAAAAGGGACGCTCTTTTCAGAACGTCCCTGTTCATGGATCACGGCGTATAAGTAATCGGATTCGCGTCTGGCGTCGAATATGAGCGGCGGGAAGCGACAAGTTGAGCAGGTTCCTGCGAGGCGGGTACTAGGAGGAACCTTTCCGATTACCGGACTTACCGGGGAGTTGACCGGGGGACTAGAATTGTATGTGGCGATTTCACCGTGAAAACACTTTGGCAAAGACTAGTCGAGCGCAATAGGCGCATTAAAGCAGAGCTTGACCAGGTTGTATTGGAGATGGCGAAAGAGAACGCATTAAAGCCGCCTCCACTCTTGTTTCCCAAGAGACCGTACAAAGCTTCGACAATTGCGCTCTTCTGCGTGTTCGGGTTTTTCGTTGCAATCACGACTTGGCTTTGTTTCAAAGAATTCGTCATTCCATTCTTCCGGTAGAGAACGGGGTACTGGGAGGAACTTTTCCGGTAACCGGTGTCGGCTCAAACGGTCGATGCAACACCATTTAATCGGTTGATACGACCCTACTTCCCCTGGAAAACCGATCTGTTTGGTTGTGCGCGGTCAAAACCTAGCCAGGGTAGCGTTCCGGCTGATCTAACCTAGCGAGCGAATTTGGCTTTTGTTTCAATGCAAGGTGGGTTCCAGTTGAGTGTTGCGACGACCCATTGAGACCACCGGACAAACCAGGACTTAGTGCGAAAAATTCGGTCTAAATGGCTTACGTTTCAGTTCTGCAACGCCCAGAGTACAATGGTGTCCAAGACCGACGAGACTCCTTCGGAGCGACCCTTTCGTTGCTGCTCCCATGAATAACATCAGCAAAGCGACATGTGCTCTTGCTTCCACAGGCTTGCGATGACGGATTCGTTCCGAACTGCAAAACTCGCTCGAAAGAGACGGCAGAGGTGGTGGAGCCATCACATCCCGCTCGCCTATGCCGTTTTGATTAGCGTCTTCCTAGCCATCTATCTCGGTGTCGGCTTCGTGAATCGCCACATAGCGAGCTGGTTGACGAGTCTCGGAGTCAGCCCCTCTGAATTGAATCTGCTTATCGGCACCGTGTCGTGCGGACTCGGAATCTGGGGGATTCGGTCAAGGCAAGGCCTCGGTAGAGCGTGGGTTCTGATATTTGCTTGGTGTCTGCTGAGCGGTATTGTCACGCTGGCGAAAGCGTTCTCATTCTTCTAAGAAACTCTCGTGAGCATCCGTGGCGGAGAGCACAACGACAATTGGCGATGCATCCACAATGCCTATAGGTCCCGATAAACGCGCAGACCGGAGATTAAGGAGGAAGAATTTATGCAAGAGGCAGCCACTAGCTGGGACCTGAGGTCGCTGGTTACTTTTTCCCAATTTCTGGTAATGGCAGGTGTTACCGTATTCGTCCTTCTTGTGCCGATTATCAAACTCCTCCGGCGTACCGGCCATCATGCAGTTTGGTGCTTGTTCGCACTCGTACCGGGTTTGAACTTAATCGCATTTTGGATTTTTGCGTTTAAGCCTTGGCCTACGGATAGGACATCCGTGAAATCCGATGAGTGAGGGCACGAAGCCGCGTAGAAGAATTAGCCAGCGCGAGTCCTGGTAAACGCGGTTACCGGAAAAGTGGGCACTAGCAATTCGTTCGCGCTACGCAGACTGAATGCACTCTAAACTGTTGATTTGAGTTGTAGACAGAAATAGTCTTAGACTCAGCTTAGACTGCTCGACACGTCAATCTGCTCAATATCGCATAAACACTAGCGATTTGTGTCGTCGTCGTGTTACTGGTGTACCAGATTTACGCGCCGAAATAGCGATTGCGGAGTCGGTTTTGCGCCCTCCCACATTCTGAACAACGCGGCGTCTGATGAAACGCTGTGTCTGGACTGAAAAGGTGCGGGTGGGTCGCCTAGGACTTGAAGGGATTGAATACCGAGACGCCCAGGGGGCGGAAATCCCGCTCGTTGCGCGTAGCTACCGTTAGCCCATGCACCCGCGCCGTGGCTGCGATCATCGCGTCTTCGGCTAACGTGTCGGAACGCCCGTGTATCAGCCGCGCGTATTCCTTGAAGCACGCAGCATCCATGGGCAGGACGGGAGACGCGTTCTCCAATTGCCGGGCCCAAGCCTCGATTTCATTGGCTTTCCCTGGATCTTGTTGCCGCGTGAGTTCCACACCGCGTTGAATTTCTCCGAAGGTCACTGCCGAGAAGAAAACCTGTTCGACATCGAGGTCTTGTAGCCATTTGGAGGCAGCGCCGTGCGGCTTGCGCTTGCGCATCTCGGACACCACGTTGGTGTCAATCAGATAGCGGATCAATCGAGCACCGGCGCCTTGCGCAATTTTGCCTTCCCGCGCTTGGGAATAGGAATATCGAATCGCGGACCTTCCCCAAGGAGGGCATCCTTCCAGGTGGCACGCTTTTCGTCCTTCAGCTTCTTCCATTCCTCGATGGAAACGACCACGGCGGTATCAATTCCGCGGCGGGTGACCACTTGCGGCCCTTTTTCGAGGGTGTCGTCGATCAATTCGCTGAAGCGCGATTTCGCGTCCTGCAATTGCCATTTGGTCATGAAAGGCTTCCGATCGCCATTGTATGACTAGTCAGACGACTAGTCAATTGGCGAGGTGGCGCTATCCGTGGAGGTTGAGCCAGGCTGGCTTTTGGCGGAGACGGTTAGTGGAAGTTTGGGAGGCAACGTAGAAAGGGTAAAAGCGGCGGCTGGGCCGCCGCATTCCACAAAATCCATGAAAACGAGGCTGGCCTGCTCTCGTCCTTTCGCTTCGTGTACACTCCTCCTGCGATGAAAATCCTGCTATTTGGCGCGAGTGGATCTGCGGGCGGGGCGGTGCTGGAGGCTTGCGCGGGAGCGCCGATCGTCGATGAAGTGCGGGCGATTGCGCGGCGGCCGCTGATGGCGACGAGCGCGAAGCTGCGGACGTTTGTGCACAAGGATTTTCTGGATTATGCGACGGTGGAAGAGGCGTTCCGGAATATAGATGCGTGTTTGTTCTGCCTGGGCGTGTCGGTGACGCAGGTGTCAAAGGAGGAGTATCGGACGATCACATATTCATACACGTTGGCTGCCGCGAATATGCTGAAACGATGCAGTCCGAATGCGGCGTTCCATTACATCAGCGGGCAGGGAACTAACGTGAAAAGCCGGATGTTTTGGGCGCAGGTGAAAGGGCAAGTGGAGCTGGATTTGATTTCGCTGGTCCAGGCCGATTGCTGGCGGCCGGCGTTCATTGATGCGAAGCCATCCGCGTCGCTGCCTAAGGTTTACGCGATGCTGCAACCGTTGGGGCGACTGCTGAAGCCGTTTCCCTCGCTGTATATTCCCGGGCGGGATTTGGGGCGGGCCATGGTGCAGGCTACGGTGGAGAATGTGCGCGGGCGGGTGATTGAGAATCGGGAAATTCGCGAGATTGCGGCGCGGGCGAAGTTTTAGGTGCTGCGTATTGAGGTTAAGCGAAGGGATTGCGATTGCTACCACGGAGCGACCGTAATAGCTGCGGCTGGGCCGCCGCACTCCAAAGTTAGAGCCAGCCGTAACGCAGAAGCCACGAAGAAAGCGAAGTGTTGCACTGTTAGACCGTAAGAACCCACCCTTCGCTTGCCTGCGCAGGCAGGCAGAAACCGCGAGGGATGGGGCACCCTCAAGTACTTTTGGGCGTCAGCGCATCCAGCCTAGGCTGACTCGTCACGGTGCTCCTAGACGTGGGGCAGGGCGGCGATTACGGCGTCGGTGAATTCCTGCGTGGTGGCCTTGCCGCCCAGGTCGCGGGTCATGTGCTTGCCTTCGCGGTAAACCTTCCAGAGAGCCTGCTCGACGCGATCGGCGGTGAACGCTTCGCCAATGTAGTTGAGCATGAGGATGGAGCTCATCAGGAGAGCCGTGGGATTAGCGATCCCCTTGCCGGCAATGTCCGGCGCGGTGCCGTGGACGGCTTCGAAAATGGCGCCTTCATCGCCAATGTTGCCGCTGGGAACAACGCCCAAACCGCCAACGAGACCGGCGGCAAGATCGCTCATCACATCGCCATAGAGATTGGGGAGCAGGAGAATGTCGAATTGCTGCGGGTCGATAACAATTTGCATACAGGCGTTGTCGACAATCAATTCCTTGTACTCGATATCGGGATACTTTTCGGCCACGGCGCGCACGGATTTAAGGAACAGGCCATCGCTGAGCTTCATGATATTGGCTTTGTGGATGGCGTGAATCTTCTTGCGGCCGACTTTGCGAGCATATTCGAAGGCAAATTTGGCAATGCGCGTGGAGGCTTTTTCGGTGATGATTTTCAGGCTTTCGACTACGCCGGGAACGACTTCGTGCTCGAGACCGGAGTATAGATCTTCGGTATTTTCGCGGACGATCACGACATCGACATTGTCAAAATGCGATTTGACGCCCGGAAGGTTCTTCACTGGGCGCAGATTGGCGTAAAGTTCGAGGCTCTTGCGCAGAGCGACGTTGACGCTGCGCGCGCCGCCGGCAATGGCGGTGGCCATGGGGCCCTTGAGAGCGACTTTATTGCGGCGGACGGATTCGATGGCGGCGTTGTTCAGGACCTCCGCGCCGGTGGTGGCTTTGTCGGTATTTTCGGCGCGAGCTTCCAGGACTTCCCACTCGATCTGGACGCCGGAAGCGTCGAGGATGCGACGAACGGCCGCGGAAGCTTCCGGCCCGATGCCTTCGCCGGGCAGCAAGGTAACCTTATGTTTGATCATGCATCTATCTTAGAGGAAGAGTGTTCGCTTTTGTAGCGGGCGACTCGGGGCGCGCGCGAAGCAGGGAACTACGCGAAGCAGGGAACTAACTGATGCGCGACAGCGCTCTGGTTGAAACCGCGAGTTGTGTTGTATACTGGAAAAGAAGAGAGCTTGCGGAGCAATTTCGCGAGCGGAGGCCTAGAGAAATTATGGTAAATCTGACGCCCGTTGCCGCCACGAAGGTCAAGGAAATCATGAACATGCAGAACCCGGTCCCGGTTGCGCTACGCGTAGCCGTGGTCGGAGGGGGCTGCTCCGGTTTCCAATACCACATGGCGTTTGAGAATCAGACCAACGAGTCCGACGAAGTAATGGATTTTGCGGGCTTGAAGGTCGCCGTCGATCAGATGAGCTCGATGTACCTGGACGGCGTGGAGATTGACTACGTTGAGACGCTGGAAGGCGCCGGATTCAAGTTCAATAATCCGAACGTGAAGAGCACCTGCGGTTGCGGTAGTTCGTTCAGCGTGTAATTCGCGATTCAGAATTTTCGCCCTTCGTTGGGGTGCGGCTTCGGCTGCACCCTTTTTTTGTGCACACAGCCTACGGTCGCAAAACCAGCCTTTACATCCTGCCGTCACTGGGTTCACCATATCTCCCCGCCCCCATCCAGGAGGATTCATGGCAAGCAAACAAGTGGTTCTGATCACCGGGTCCAGCACGGGATTCGGTCGAATGTTCGCCGAAACGCTGGCGCGCAACGGGCACACCGTTTTCGCCACCATGCGCGATCCCGCGGTGCGCAATGCCGCGAACGCCACGGAACTGCGTAAGGTTGCCGGGGTGACGGTGCTGGAGATGGACGTGACCGACGAAAGCTCGGTGGACCGCGCGGTGCATGCGTGCGTTCAGCAAGCGGGCCGGATTGATGTGGCCATTAACAATGCGGGATATGCGTTAGTGGGGCTACAGGAAGCGACCACGGTGGAGCAGGTGCGCCGGATCATGGACACAAATTTTATTGGCTGCGTGCGGGTGAACCGGGCAGTGTTGCCATTTATGCGCAAGCAACGCAGCGGGCTGCTATTGCACGTGAGCAGCGGGGCAGGCCGCCTCGTGGTGCCCGGTTTTGGATTTTACTGCGCCAGCAAATTCGCGATGGAAGCGATGGCGGAGGCGTATCACTACGAACTGGCCGGGCAGGGAATTGAATGCAGTCTCCTGGAGCCGGGCGCGTATCAGACGGCGGTGTTTGGCAACGTGGTCACCGCGGCAGATCATGCACGCACGGAAACTTATGGGGCGGCGGCGCAAATACCCGACAAGGTGAGCGCGGCGTTGGCGCAATCGGCGGCGAATGCGCAGGAAGTGGCCGATGCAGTGCTCTCGATCGTGGAAACGTCGGCGGGGCAACGAAAACTGCGGTATCGCGTGAGTCCGACGGACTTGGGTGTGGATGCGATTAATGAAGTGAGCGAGCGGATGCAAGAGCGCTTGCTGGATGCGTTTGGACTGACGGCGGAGACGAGGTTCCAGCAGACATCGGCTGCGACTGGCGATTAGATCGGTCAAGCGACAGTGGGCGGGAAAGCGGCAGAGAGCCGGCAGGATGCCGGCGCTACCAGCGGCGATAACGTTGTTCTTGCAGACACTAACATCGTGGAGTTACAATATTGTAGTTACAATACAGGTGTGACGATTGTTCACCTGGGATGAACGGAAGAATCGTAGCAACTTGCGGAAGCATGGCGTCAGCTTTGCAGCTGACGTTTTGGTGTTCCATGACCCCATGCACATCAGCAGGTTGGAGCGAGTCAAAGAAGGGGAACAACGTTGGCAGACGATTGGCAGGGCAGGCGACGCCGTCTTGCTGCTGGTCGCACACACGTGAGAGGAAAGCATAACGTATGAGACAGAGATCCGTATCATCTCGGCGCGGCGCGCGAACGGACTGGAACGAAGAATCTATGAAGAAGATGCCTGAGTCTGTACGCAGGGAACTGGCCGCGCTGTCGGCCCGCGCAGAAAAAGATATCGACTTCTCCGATCTCCCGGCCAGTTCACGGGAGGATTGGGCTGGAGCAGTTCGAGGAAAGTTCTACCGACCTGTAAAACGGCAATTGACAGTGCGCATCGACGCCGATGTATTGGAATGGCTGAAGAGTCACGGCAAGGGCTATCAAAGCCGGATGAACGCAATCCTGCGGATGGCGATGCTGGCAAAGGGGCGACGCGCATCGAAATAACAATTCGGTTCTCACAGGGTAAAGAGGGATGCCCTTTTGGGCCCAGGGCAAGCCGGCGCTACCCAGATGTGCCCGCGGATTTGCATTCTGCTTGGGGCGCACTTATGCTAATCCTCTACCCGGATGAAGATAGCGCTCGCCCAATTCAATCCCACCGTGGGTGATTTCGAAGGGAATTCCGCGCGCATATTGTCGCTAGCGGCGCAGGCCACGCGACTTGGCGCGGACCTGGCAGTGTTCTCCGAACTTTGCATCTGTGGGTACCTGCCGCTGGACCTTCTCGAACGACCCGCTTTTATTCAACGCAATCACGAAACACTCCAGCGCGTGGCAGCGCAAATGCCGCTTCCGGCAATTGTGGGTTATGCCGGACGCGTGGATGCCGACCATCACCGGGCAGGGAAGTCGGTCGCCAATAAAGCGGCGCTGATCGTGCAAGGGCGGGTGGCGTTTGAGCAATCGAAGATGCTGCTGCCCACGTACGATGTATTCGACGAATCGCGCTATTTTCAGCCAGGTGACAAGCAGTATGTGTTTGGCCTGGCGCAGGAACAGCTGGGCATCACCATTTGCGAGGATGTGTGGAACGATAAAACGTTCTGGGCCTCGCCCATGTATGCGCGGGATCCGGTGACCGAACTGGTCCACCAGGGCACCAGCGTGCTGATTAATATTTCCGCGTCACCCTTCACGATTGATAAGCGATTCCTGCGATTGGGCATGCTGCGGTCCACGGCGGTGCATCACCGGCGGCCGGTGGTGTATGTGAACCAGGTGGGCGGAAACGATTCGCTGATATTTGACGGAGCGAGTGCGGCATTCGACGCCAATGGGAAAATCGCCGCACAAGCCAAGGCCTTTGAAGAAGATCTCGTGATGTTCGACACGATTACGAGCGAGGGCGACATCCACGATCAGCCCGCCGACGAAATCGCGTATTCCTATGAGGCGCTGGTCCTGGGGACGCGGGACTATGTGCGTAAATGTAATTTCAGCAAAACGATTGTGGGGCTGAGTGGCGGCGTGGATTCGGCGGTCGTGGCGTCGATTGCGGTTGCGGCACTGGGCAAGGAAAATGTCCTGGGCGTGTCGATGCCGGGGCCGTATTCGTCGGAAGGCAGCAAAACGGATGCGCAGGCGCTGGCGCACAACCTGGGCATCGAGTTTCTTACCATTCCCATTGCGCAGGTGTTTGAGGCGTACAAGGAAGCGCTGGCGCCGGCGTTCCTGGGACGTTCCGCGGACACCACAGAAGAAAATATTCAGGCGCGGATTCGCGGCAATTATCTGATGGCGCTTTCGAATAAATTTGGATCGATGGTGCTGAGCACGGGAAACAAATCGGAAAATGCCGTAGGTTACTGCACGTTGTACGGCGATATGGCCGGCGGATTGGCGGTAATTTCCGACGTGCCGAAGCTGATGGTGTACGAACTGGCGCGGTACATCAATCGCGAAAGGGAAGTGGTGCCGCGGTCGACGCTGGAGAAACCCCCGTCGGCGGAACTGCGTCCAAATCAGAAGGACACGGATTCCCTGCCACCCTATGAAGTACTGGACCGCATCTTGAAGGCATATATCGAAGAAGTGAAATGCCCAGAGGAAATCGCGGTGGAAACCGGATTCGATGTGGGGCTGATCCGAAATATCGCGGCATTGGTGGATCGCAATGAGTACAAACGCAAGCAGGCGGCTCCGGGATTGAAGATTACTTCACGGGCGTTCGGATTTGGGCGGCCGTTTCCGATTGCGCAGCGATTTGTTCCATGAAAATATCCATGGATAATCAGAACGCTTTGCCAGAAGCCGGCTGGAAGCCGGCGCTACCTATCAAGCGAGGACTCGTGAAACTGACACGACTTATCATACTGCTAAGCTATCTTGCTGCGTCCGCTGCGCTCGTTTGCGCGCAACAGCCCGCGGCCACGACGCCGGCGCAGGCGCAAAAATCCGTCGAAGGCTTTCTGCGGAACTACTACGCGCTCGGGCCCGATTTCACCATCACCGTGGGCGCGCCGAAACCGCTCGGCTCCTCGGGACTTTCGGAAGTATCCATCGATGTGAAGAGCGCTGACGGGTCGGACACGGTGAAGATGTACTTGAGCGCCGACGGACGGTACCTGTTTCGCGGAGATGTTAACGACATTACCGTGAATCCGTTGGCGGAGAACATCGCCAAGTTCGACCTGAAGGGCGCGCCGGTATTCGGGAACCGGAATGCCCCGGTGACGGTGGTCGAATACGGGGATTTCGAGTGCCCGGTCTGCCGCAACTTC
Source organism: Candidatus Acidiferrales bacterium (assembly GCA_963759275.1). GTDB lineage: Bacteria > Acidobacteriota > Terriglobia > Acidiferrales > UBA7541 > Acidiferrum. The sequence continues at coordinate 311,772 of CAVWYZ010000018.1, forward strand.
CACGATGCGGTGCGCGGGCTGCTGCCCAAATACCCGCAGGTAAAATTGATCTTTAAAGACTTTCCGATCGAGTCGATCCATCCCTGGGCCCGGACCGGTGCATTGGCGGGACGGTGCGCGTACCAGCAGGATCCGGCGGCGTTCTGGAAGATGTACGACCTGACCTATGACAATCAGGATGTGGTGTCAGCGGCCAACGCCTACGACAAGATGATTGAGTTCGCAGGCCGCGCTAACCTGAATACGGATACGTTTAAAGCGTGCCTCAGCAGCCCCCAGGCTGCGGCTGAAGTCGACGCCAGCGTGGCGAATGGCAAGCTGCTTGACGTACGGAGCACCCCTACGGTGTTTGTGAACGGGCGCAAGTTGGGTGGGGCCGACCCGCACGCATTGCAGCAATACATCGACTACGAACTGGCCAAATCGAATAACGCGGCCAAGAAATAGCGCGCGTTCAGCAAGAGAATCGAATCGCTTCTGTTGTGAGGTTGACACCACTGCGGGGAACAGGGAACGAGTTCCGAAACGGGACGCGGCAAACACAAACAGACCTTAATCGGGTGGGGCAAACGCGAGGCACGATTCTGACCGATTCCATAGTTAACATAATATAGCTTATAGGACGCGCTGTCAAGAGGATTCTTTCGGTTTCTAAAGCTTTTTCTGTGGAATTTGTCGGGTGCGAGGTATCGGATGCCCCTCTCATTGGCTACTTGCGCCTTGACCCACGCGTGCCCAATGTTGCCCGGATTCGTGGCGCCGGCCATGCACGGGAATACCTCTTTGCCCTTGTTGTCTCCGTCGGTATACCTCCGAATCGCGCAGCGGTTTCTGGATGTCAGGAATTGCCACTGCTTCAAGGTAAAATGCGTAAGTTCATCAATGCCGATGAACAGAAATTCCGCTCCTTGGTACTGATAAACGTCGTTTTCGTTGCGGCAATGCCCAAATCGCGTCGTCGATCCGTTTATCCATGTCACCAGATGTTTGGCGTCGTTATAACTTATGTACAGATCTCGCGGGACGTCGCGGCGAAATTGCCCAAGAAGCGAACTTTCCAACTCTGGATATGTCCGCCGCAACAGCAATGTGTCGCAACCCGCCACGGTCAGCGCCTGCGCGATGGCCTCCCACAGGAGCGCCTTTGTCTTGCCAGGGCCAGCTGCTCCACCGAATAGCCTGTACTTCGCTTTCGATCGGTGGAACTGCCTTTGGCGGTCAAACGCCTTGTAACATTCCGACAAGCGACGCGTGATCCCGTCCCCGCTCCTAACCATCTGCGTGGCTCTCGCATCCTGCACAAGTTTCCCGTCTCTTTCAACCTAGCTATGCGCCACGCAATTTCTTGCCGATGAAGAAAGCGGCAATACCACCGATCAGCGCGGCTCCTGCTCCCCAGTGATGCAAACTCAACACCACGCCCAACACCACCGCGCCTACGCCTGCGATTTGTGCGATTTCTCCCGCAAACACTGCTTTCGGGTTCGACATACGTTTCTCCGTTGTACTGACGTTCGCGTTAATCCCTAACTGCTTGAGGCAAGTCGTTGATGTACGTCCGCACCTTCTCGGTTTTCGACCGTAAGGTCTTTGCGTAGCCGATCGACATCAACTGCTGAAACACTTTCTGTTTGATTCGGCTGTCTTCATCCTTCAACAGTGACTTTGCGACTTCGACCATTTGGACGTCTTCGTTCACCTCCTTCAAGAATTCAAAGGTGTCCTTTGGCAGGGGCTTCGCGGTCTTCGTGATCGGCGAAGCCTGCCTTTCCGTTGGCTCCTCCCCATCTTTATCTTTTGGAGCGCGCAACACTCCGGTCCCATCGGTCCCAGCCGAATCAGTGCATGGATCCTGGCCCGCGGCGTGTGCTGCGGAGGTGTGCGCACTCTCGCCGTCGGTCGGCCCGTTTCCGTCGTCTGATCCCGCAAGGGGCGCCCGCGATTTTTGTTTCGCCGGGTTCCGGTGTTCGCGCGCTCCACTGCGCCGCGATGATCCGCTCAGCACGTGCAGTTCTCCGGACAGCGGATCGTTCAATGTCCGGAAAGTACAAACTCCGACTCGCAGTACAGCCGTCATCACTTACTCCGCTGGGCTTGTGCGATGGGGCACGGACGATTTTGCGCGCACAAATGCTCCACTTCGTTCAACGCCGGCGCGAATACCAACGCGCCTAGCATCACGCCAACGATCGCGTCACCATGCTTCTTGCAGAAGGCGGACTCCGCTTCCGCCTTCTGCACACACGGAAGCCAAGCCGATCGCGATCCCGTGATCGGGTAAAATGCATGACACTTTTTCATGTGGAACGCGGCACGGCGCCGCTACTCTGATCGACTACTGCAATCCATTCAGCGCATCAATCCAACGAGCGCTTACGGTTTTCCCATTGCCAAGCTCACAACCGTCGTCGCCGCGACCTTTCCCAATGCGGTACATGCCTTTGGATCCGATTCGCTGCCGTCCGCCATTTCCGCGGTGGCGCCAAACATATGGACACCAGGCATCAGGTCTACCGCGCCGCTGACTCCGGTAATCTTCTTCTTTAGTTTCTTCTCTCCGCTTGGCGCAGGGAACGAAAACAACTTCCGCATGGGCGTCGGGCCGCCGGTCAGTTCATAAATATTGAACTGCTTGACGCAGTTGGTGGTTTCTTTCTCGCTGCAGGAATGGAGGTGCTTGAAGTCATAATCCAGTGTTGCGGTTACGGTGTGTTGTTGAGCCCGTGCCGCTGCCACCAGAGGCAACGCAGCCACCAAGATCGCCAACGCCAATTTTGAGAGCATTGTCGCCTCCCCGCACCGGCATCCCAGCTTCGCCGGCGACAATGCCCCCTATTCTATGCCGATCCCCCGTTACGTCCACTGTAGAGGTCGCAACGGCACTCTCCGCCAGGACTCTCGTTAACGCTGTCACTTCTTCCCTGCTACTGAACCGTAACGCTAAAGCTTACAGGCGAGCCCGGCGCGACCGTGGCAGTAGCAGTACACGCGTTTGGGCTTGATTCCGTGCCGTCAGCCATCTGCGCTGTAGCCGCAAACGTGTGTACGCCGGCTTTCAGGGTCAGCAACGTACTGCTGCCGGTAATACCGGTCATCGAGGTGTTCGCCCCGCTCGGAGCGCTGACCGAGAAGAGTTTCACGGGCGTGCCCCCGCCGGTAATGTCGTAGATATTGAACTGCTTGACGCAACCGTTGGTCACGGTGGTGCTGCAACCATTATCAACCGTGAAATCGTAATTCAGCGTCACACTCACGGTATGCTGCGACGGTCCCGCCCACGCCGTCAGTGGGGCCAACAAAACGGCGGCCAACATCCAGCGAATCACTCTTTTTCGCATTTCGGACCCTTTCTACCTTCCCAAAAACAAAAAGCCCCGGCAGGTTGCCAGGGCTTCACTGGATACACTTTTCTACGTCCACAAATATATCATATCGTTACTTACTGTCAAGAGAAATATGCACCCGCCGTAAACTTTTTTTGCAGGGCACTTCTACCGACCAACAATATTACCGTTTTCTACTTCTTTTCCCTTGACACGTACCAATGACGCGAGCACACTACGCAAACCCCGATCTTCCCTTCCCCCAGAAAGAACTGTTCATGTGCCGCTATTCTCATCAAATCAGTTTCACCAGTTCTGCCTGGCATTCCTTGGTGCAACATACCAGCGATCCGTTAGCCGCGATTCGCCAACCCATTGAGTCCTTAGGTGGCACGCTCGTCGGTGCTTTCTTCACCGAAGACTCCTACGACGTCTTGGCCATGTCGGAATTTCCGGACGTCGTGTCGTTAGGCGACATTTCCCTCGCTTTTTACGCGGGCGGAGCCGTGGCCACGATTCGCTCTTCCCTGCTGCTTACGGCGTCGCAAGCCCATGAGGCGAAACGCAAATCGGGCACGCGTTGCTATCGGATGGAGGCGCGAGAGCGCGTCCTTGCCGCCAGCGCTACGTGATTTTACCTGCCTGTCACCACCAACGAGGGCCTCGGCCTAGGGTTGAGGTCCTTGTTGTTTCATTCCGTACGCTCCGTCGAAGGGGCCGTTCCACTCCGGCACTATTCTGTTTCGGCATCTGCTAAACTTTCTCAGTGCTACTTTCATCGCCGACGGCCAAATTAGCGAACATTCGCCTGCATCCCATCAAGTCTCTCGATCCCGTTTTGGTCCCTGAGTCGAGCATTTCTCCGTCCGGTGGGCTGACGCTGGATCGGGCCTGGGCCCTTTATTCGGTTGACGGCAAATGGGTGAATGGCAAGCGTACTCCCGCGGTGCATTTGATTCGCGCGAGTTATGCGCCAGATCTGTCGAGCGTGACGCTGGCGGTGCCGGCGGACACGCGCAAAATTCCTCCGCGAACCCTCCGTTTTCCTGACGAATATGAGAGTGCGGCCGAATGGTTCAGCGTGTTTTTCGAGCAGCAGATTATCGTGCGCTATTCGCCCGGCGGCTTTCCCGACGATCCCATCGCCAACGGACCCACGATCGTTTCTACGGCATCGCTTCAGGCGGTCGCAGACTGGTTTAGTCTGAGCCCGGAGAGGTTCCCGAGCATTAACGTTGAAAGCGCACGCCAGCGCTTTCGCGCCTCGCTCGAAGTAGATGGGGTCCCCGCGTTCTGGGAAGACCAGCTCTTTGGCGAGGATGAACGGAGCGTCGTGCGTTTTACCGTCGGCGAACTGCGTTTGGAAGGCAGCAATCCTTGCGCGCGTTGTCCGGTTCCTCCGCGGGATCCCTGGACTGGTGCGAATCTGGATGGATTCCAGAAGCATTTTACGCAACAGCGCGAAGCCACGTTGCCCCCGTGGTCTCCCCGATCGCGCTTCGACCACTTCTATCGACTGAGCACCAATACCCGCGTGGCCAGCACCGAAGCCGGCAAAATTATCCGCGTCGGCGATCCGCTAATTCTTAGTTAGCCGTGAAGCCACGCAACTGAAATCCACCGGAGTGTTACTCTTCGCCGTTAAAGTACTTGCGCGGCGGGAACAGTCCGCGGCGCAACAATTCCTCGCCGCATCTGCGCCGAATCTCTTGTGACCAGTTGCTCCAGCCGCGTTCGCTCAAGCCCAGGAAATGCCGGGCCTGTTCGTACTCCGCCAGCCCTAAATAATACAGACGGAACATCACCATTCTGGATGCGCGTTCCGGCTCGGCCAACGCCGCTTCTCCGGCCAACGCGAAATCCGCGACCCAATCCTTTAACTTCGGGCGTAGATCCGGCCGCCATAAATATTTTGAGCCTTGCTGCCAGTCGAGAGCCGCGACGCCGCGCTTGGTCTCCATGATTTCTCGCGCTCCGCGATACACCTCCTAACACACGTCAAACGCCAACTCCGCCTTCACGCTCATGATCGCCTCCGCCTCTCCGTCCTCCGCGCTACGCTGTCCCGCTCTTTACGCCTTCACTTGGTACTCCCACACTCGTTCGCGGGTATTGGATCGCAGTGCCTCGTCGCTGGCCCGCCTCCGCTTCGCGACCTCGAATGCGCCATGCGCTTCCTTTCGCAAGTGACGCAACTGCGCCGAAATGCTGGGCTCCGCAAATTTTGTCTTTCGCGCGAGCTCCTCCAGCGTCAGCCAGGAGCCGTACTGGGCCGCCAGCAGCATCACCTGCCGGACCACGTCCAACTGCGTGGGCATGCGGTCGGCGTACTCGGATTCACGGCTTCTCCTCCGTTTTTCGTTCATCGCTCCTCCTGCAACTCAGGCCTTGTGGGTCTGAGGCGTTCTTCTCTGGGCTCTCCGGCGCCATCTTCCTCGTCGGAATCCTCTTCCCACGCGGTCCAATCGGGATCCTCGTAGTCCCCGGCGCAACCGCTGCAGAGTTCCAAAGGGTTTTGCTGGTTTTCCACACGTTTCCACAGCGGATATGTACCGCCATCACGTACTACATGATGTATTACTATAGTGTTACTATTCTTGTAGTATTGCTGCAGTTCCCCGCTCTGGAGGTTTTTGTGTCCAAGTTTCGTACCCAGGCTCCCTGGGAATTTCTTCTCTCCGCCTCGCGCACCACGCTCCAGTCCTACGAGCTGTCGCGCCTGGCCCACGCCGCGAACCTGCGCAAAGAAATCGCCGAATTGCTGGATCAGTACCTGGAAGAAAATACTTCGGCGCAATTGGCCCGCTGGCTCATCGAGCAGCGCCAGCGTTCTGTGTTGGCCGCGGAAAGTTCTTTCGAGGCTGAGGCCGGCGGTTCCAACGGCAACGGTCACAGTGCGTCCGATAACGTTTTGGCAGATCGCGTCCCCCTGCCCCGCACACCGCGCAGTCGCTCCTGAACTTTCGCCTGCGCGTTGCACCGGTCTTTCGCTGTTTGTTTGCTTTTTGGCTCGAACGTTGCCCACCGCCAGCGTTCCCTGAGGTATGCCTTGCTCTCGTTGCGACTTTCTCGGCATCATCCTCGTCCGTTGCGCTGCTCCCGCAACGACCCGAAGGTGCGTTTTGCGGTCTCTTCGTTCGCGACCCTTTTTCTCGATCAGCACGGCTCGCCTCGCCAACTTACGTCTAACTATCTGTATATGGATTAGGGGACACAGATGACCCTGCGCGCGAACCGACCTGGACCCACGCTTGTGCAGTTCGGTGAAAAGAACCCTCAAAAACAAAAGCGGCCCCGATTTCTCGGAGCCGCTTCGTTCTTTACTTTCGAATTTCTATTTTCCGTTTCCGGACTATCGCGAACTGATCTCCGGCCGGCTTTCTGCCATCGACCCTACCGGCGGCGCGCCTTTCAAGCTTTCCAGCATCTGCTCTTTGCGGTACACCAGCGAATTGATGTCGTAGGTCGCCAGTTCAAATCCATGCCCGTGAGTGATCGCGTCCGTGGGACACGCTTCCACGCAATAGCCGCAGAAAATACAGCGGGAGTAATCGATGTTATAGACCTTAGCGTAGCGTTCACCAGCGGAGATGCGCTTGTCCTCGATATTCTCGGCCGCCTCAATATAAATGCAGTTCGAGGGACACGCGGCGGCACAGAGGAAGCAGCCCACGCACTTTTCCAGGCCGCCTTCATCGCGGTGCAGCACGTGGATACCGCGATAGCGCGGCTGAAAATTCACCGGCGCGGCGGGATAATTCTCCGTCACCGTCTTCTCGAACATGGTCTTGAAGGTGACGGCAAATCCCTTCACCAGCGCAACGCTCGTCTGCGCCACTTCTTTAATCAGTGATCCCATAAGATGTTCAGTCTAGCAAACCCGCCGCAGCCCCCGCAAACCATCGTCAAACGGGGTGTAATCGCTTTTTCTCAGCTCACCACTCGCCACTCGCTATTCGCCACTTCCCTTACTTCAACGCATCGACAATTTGCTTGCCGTGAAAGCGACCGTTTTCGATGAAAATCTCGTTGGTATTCTTGCCGGCTACCACCACACCTGCCAGGTAGATACCCTTCACATTACTTTCTAGCGTGTCGGGATTCAGTTGCGGGCGGCGGCTTTCCGGATCCAGTTTCACTCCCAGGCGTTCGATAAATTCGTAATCGGGATGATAGCCGGTCAGGGCGAATACCTGTTTCCCGGGAATCAGGCGCGCACCGCCGCCGTTTTCGATCATCACGCCGTCGCGCACGATTTCTTTAACCTTGGCGTGAAACACTGCGGGGATCTGGCCGGCCTTGATGCGATTCTCGATATCCGGGCGCACCCAATATTTGATCGAAGTACCCAATTCTTTGCCGCGAACCAGCAAAGTCACCTTCGCGCCATTCCGCCACAAGTCCAGCGCGGCCTCCACCGACGAATTCTTGCCGCCGATCACCACCACATCCTGATTCCAAAATTCGTGCGGTTCCGAGTAGTAGTGGCTGACGTGCGGCTGGTGCTCCCCCGGCACGCCCATTTCATTCGGTAAATCGTAATAGCCGGTAGCCACCACCACGTTTTTCCCCGCGTAGCGCTCCTCGGTTCCCTGCAACGTCTCGGTTACCACCGTGAACGCGCCGGCGTGCCCGTCCACGCGCAGCACTCTCTCAAACAGGCGGAGCTCCAGCGCATAGTGCTCAGTTCCCTTCCTGTAATACTTCAGGGCCTCGGCCCGCGTAGGCTTTTCGCCCCCGCACACCAGAGGAAGATCGCCAATCTCCAGCAGTTCGGGCGTAGTGAAAAACACCATGTTGACGGGATAGTGGTAAATCGAATTGCACAAGCAGCCCTTGTCGATAACCAGCGCCCGCAGGCCGGCTCGCTTCGCTTCCATCGCGCAAGCCAGTCCGGTTGGTCCTGCACCCACACAAATGACGTCGTATGTAGTCATATTTGTTCGATTTCCTAAACCGTTCTTCGGTTACTTTCAGCTGACGTTGGGCTTTAACGGATTGCCACTCACAGTTTCCGGCTCTCCAGCATCTCCAGCAACCCTGCGCGAAACTTCTCTAGCAGACTTAACCGCTCTTCCGTGGCCGCGACTTCCGTCTTCTTCCAGACAAACACGTCCCCCGAGGACTTCTTGAGCCGGACGCTCAGATTGCCGTCGACCATCACGGTCACCGGCGCCAGCAGCCGCAATCCGCCATTTTCGATTGGAGCTAGCAGTGCCGCGCAATCTCCACGATGAACGCACAAGGCATTTTCGTAGGGAGGAATGGCGATCGGCCGAAATCCCGCTTCGAACAGGCGTTGCAGCAGTTCCATCTGCGCTGGTGTAAATTCCATAGAAACAATTATACATGCGAGGAATTATTCAGCTTGCCGCGAAGCCAGCAGGGATGCCCTTCGGAGCTCAGGGCAAGCCGGCGCTACACGGACCTGCCAGGTGGAAAATTAAGCGGCGCGACTTACGCCGCGCCGCTGAGACCTGTTCGCTTGAAACTGCTCCGAAACAAAAGTGCCTACGCCGCCGTGGAATCCGCGGCTTCGTTGCCCTCCAACTGGGAGAGAATTTCCCGCAGCGTACGAATCAATTCGTCGCGCGAGACATGGCTCTTCTTGAACTGCAGGCGAAACTTGAACGTCTCGTTTTCCGGCTCGTAATGAAAGATAAACGGCTGAGGCCGCTGGGGGCCGGTCTTCTCTTCCGCGCGCTCGCGCCGAGCTTCGTCACGGGTCAATCCACCCTGCAGGATGCGCGCCAGCATCTCTAACATCTTTTTTTCGGTCTGCTGTTTGGCAATCTGCAGCAGCAAGGACTTCGACAATATCCCGACTTCAACACACTTCTTACGGATGGGATCTGGAATGTTTCGCAGGATAAGCGTCTCGCTCACCGAACTGCGGGACTTGCCCAGCTTCTTGGCTACGTCGTCGTGGGTATAGTCGAACTGCTCGGCCAAACGATGCAGTCCTTCGGCTTCTTCAAACGGCGTCAAATCCTTGCGCTGCATGTTCTCGATCAGCGCGATTTCCAGCGTTTCCGCGTCGTCGGCCATTTTTTCGATGGCCGGAACTTCGCGCAATCCCGCCGCACGGGAAGCGTGGTAGCGACGCTCGCCGGAGATGATGTAGTAGCAATCCTCGCGCGGCATAAAGCGCACCAGCAACGGCTCCAGCACACCCTTCTCACGAATGGATTCGGTGAGTTCGCGCAGGTCGCCCAGCGCTTTTCGCGGCTGGTCTGGATTGGGACGAATCTGATCCACGGGGATCATCCGGCCCACGGCCGCGCCGCTATAACTTGTCAACGATTCTACGTAGTGCGCGTCATGCCGCATCTTCAGCGTGACGGGCAACCCGGCTTTCTTCGACACGTTGGACAACCTCCGCTGCAAGTTTTTTGTACTCGATTGCTCCCGGCGATTTGGGGGCAAACGAAAAAATGGTTTCTTTGTAGGCGGGACTTTCTTCCAGCCGCACGTTTTTGCTGATTTTGGTCTTGAACAGCACTTCGCCAAACACCGAGCGAATTTGCCCGTGGGTATCTCGCGAAATGTTCGTCCGCTTATCGAAGAGCGTGATGACCACGCCGAGCATGCGCAACTGCGGATTCGGCCGGGCGCGGATACGTTCGTAGGTCTCCAGCAGATCGTCGGTGCCTTCAATGGCAAAATAGGCGGCCTGGATCGGGACCAGCAAATGTGTGGCGCTCACCAGTGCATTCACCGTCAGAATGCCCAGCGATGGCGGCGTGTCGATCACCACATAGTCGAAGTCTTTCAGGACTGGCGCGAGCGCATCCTTCAAGCGATAGGGTGCGTCGAACTGTCCACTCAGCACGGTCTCCAATTTGGCTAAGGACAACCGGCCGGGGCCGACGCTCAGCAGTGGATCTTTGCTGGCCTTGATCACCTGCGCCATAGGTACGCGCGCGTCGGAGAGCACATCGAACATCGACTCTTTCACTTCACCCATATTGAAAAATGCAATCGTGGAGTTGGCCTGCGGATCAAGATCAATCAGCAGCGTCCTCCGGCCCTTCGTCGCGATGCCGGCCGCCAGATTAATGGCCGTGGTCGTTTTCCCGACTCCACCCTTCTGGTTCGCAACGGTTATGATCGCCGTCATTTCTGCAACCGCCTCCACAACTGAACTACTTCACGATTCAAGAAACCCTCACGAACACACACGTTCCGCGAGGCACCTGTACCACGTCAATTCGATTGGTGTATATGCCGGCCGACAAGCCAATGGCATACGCATACTCTATGTGCCTGACCCTCGCCTAAGCAAGCAGAAATTACCAATTCCCTGCGCTACCAGTGGAAATCTTTGGGATTCGCCGAGGTGGCATGACTCGCCCCGCGCCGGAATGCATCTGCTCTTAAAAGACAAACGGCGCGACCGAAGCCGCGCCGTCTGCCACTGCCGTTGTGCCTGTACCCTAGAAATCGACTCCCCAAAACTCTTCTGGCGGATGCGTCAACTCTAACCCCAACTCCCAGCCGCTCCGGCCTTCATGGCCGCGCCAGATCAAGATTGCTTCGGATTCCTTTTGATTGCTGCCATTCTTCAGCCGCAGTTTCTGGCCGACGGCGAAGCCCTGTGGCACGATAGCCAGGCAGCCTTTCGGGCTGATGTCCACGGTGTAGCCTTCCGCGGCGTGATCCGACCCGCCCTCATTCCACTCCACGATGACCTTCACCCGCGAATTCAGTCGCGCGCCTGCTCGCATATATTGAAGCATCCTCAGTGCATAGTTCATTTCGCTGGAAGCGCTCACGTCTACTCCTCCTGCCACAGCCTTACGCAAATCCCCACAGTTTCTCACCATAGAATCCCCATCTAACTGCGTCAATGGAACTTAGTGGACCGGCACCCCTATTAGTCACCACCCGAACAGGCGCTCTGACGGACGCTGTAGGAAGCCCCGTTTACGGTCTCCAGGGCAAGCACATACTGTAAAGCTGACGTCCTTGGCGGCTGAGGACGCGCGAAGCCGCTACGTCCAAGAACTACTTGGAGGAGGGAAACAGCATGTGGGAGGCGGTCTGTCCCCGGCGCTTGCAATCGTCCAGATACAGCACCAGATAATTCTTGGTGATGAAGTCACGCGGGTGAAAGCCAAGTAGCTTGGCACCCTGGTCGATGGCGTGATGCGGCCCTTCCAACTCAATGAAGGTGCCGATGGGAGTTTCGTCGTAATCGATCAGCAGATCTTTGGCCCATTTGTGGCGCGCCGGCAGCTTGTAGGGGGTGCGATATTTCTCGTAACGGAACCAGCCACGCAGCCCAAGCCCTTCGAATATCTTCCGAAGAGCATCGGCGTCCGTGAGCACGGTTTCCAGTTCGTCGCGGACCTTGTGGCGGCCGGGAGTGGCCGCAGGAAGAATAGCCATTTGCTCTGGAGGAGATTTAAAAGTGAGCAGGTAGCGTTCAGCCGCCGACTTGGCGCTTGGCTTCTTCCCTTTCGCTTTGCCCGCAGGAGCAGGGGACTCGGTGCGAATGCGAAGGAGCTGGCCGTGCTTGGCCAAACCGCCGTCGGGAGTGTCAAAGATGAGGTTGCGCTCATGAACGCGAGGAGAGATAGGCTTGGCACCCAATTTGGCAAGCAGCCGGAGAAAGACTTTCGGCTTGGATATGGGCAACTTGATTTCGATTTCCGGAGGCATAACCGTCAAAATGAGAATAGCAGACGGCGGCCCGTGGCCGAAATGGAAGTAGGATGGGCGCGGGCGACTGGAACCCCGGGGAAATTTCCTCAGCCGTGGCTGGCGACGACAGGCCAGGGGTACAAAGAAACGCGGAGGTGGGATAGGATAACGGACGATGGGATTTGCCCGGGTGCGGAGGGAATGAAGGGGTTCCCTTTGGGCAGCTACTGGTGGCGAGCGAGGCGGAGCCAGGAGCGGAAGCTTCTGGGTCTTACCACCCGCAGGTTCATCAGCTAATGGGCTAGGTCTGCTGCTTCACGGTCTTCGCGAGATTCCGAAAATTCAAAGAGATGAGAAACGATTTAAAAATCGAGAGGGTGGCTTTTTCCTTGCCGGATACCGGGAGACACTCGGAGGACGGGGCCGGAGGCGGGCCCGGGAACGTGAGAGGTGCAGCCGTGGGTAGCGCGGGAGGAACAGGAATGCAAGCGCCATTGGCCGACCGTGAGCCGGTGGAACACGTGATCCACGGAGACCGTCGCGTAGACCATTACGCGTGGATGAAGAACAAAAAGGATCCGCGGGTAAAGGCGTATCTGGAGGCCGAAAACGCGTATGCGGATGCGGAGATGCGCGGGACCGAAGCGTTCCAGGAAAAGCTGTACCAGGAAATGTTGGGGCGCATTCAGCAGACCGATTTGAGTGTTCCCTACAAACTGCGGGGGTATGAGTATTACACGCGGACGGAAGAGGGGAAGCAGTATCCGATCTACGGCAGGAAAAAGGTGACCAGCGACCAGCGATCCCCTTACGAGCATCAAGACGCGGGACAGAAAAACGCGCTAGAGGATCAGCTGTTGGCCCAATTGCGCGCGGAATTGAAACAGGGGTTCGGGGCGGAGTTTGCCACGCCGGATCAGGCACCACACACCGAAAAAGAGACGGAAGCCTCACCAGCAGCAGTTACAGCGCCCGGGCCGCAGGAAGGCGAGGAGTTGTTGCTGGATTTGAACGAGTTGGCCGAGGGCCATACCTACATGGGCTTGGGCATTTTCGAAGTGAGCGACGATGACCAGTGGCTGGCGTATGCCACGGATTCGACGGGTTACCGCCAGTATGTCCTAGAAGTAAAGGATCTGCGCAACGGGGCGCTACTTCCCTTTCGTGCGGAGCGTGTAACCAGCGCGGCTTGGGCCCTGGATAACCGCACCTTGTTTTACGTGACGGAAGATGACGTCACGAAGCGGTCGAATCAGCTGTGGCGCCACCGGTTCGGCGATCAGCATGCAGCTCACGGAGAACCCGAACCGGCGGACGAACTGCTTTTGGAAGAGAAGGATGAGCGCTTCCGCATGGACGTGGAGCGGAGCCGCAGTGGCGCCTATCTATTCTTGGTGGTGAACAGCCACACAACCAGCGAATGCCGTTATTTGCGCGCGGATTCGCCATTTGGCGCGTTTCAATTAATTGCGGAGCGCGAAGACGATCACGAGTATTACGTGGATCACCATCCGGGAAGCGCGCGCGATGCGGCAGGCGGCGTGTTTTTTATCCGCACGAATAGCGCAGGGCGGACATACCGTCTGGTGACGGCACCGGCGGAAGATCCGGTGCGGTCGCGCTGGCATGAAGTGATGGAGAATCGGCCGGGCGTAATGCTGGCGGGTCTGGAAGTGTTTCGAACGCATTTGGTGATTACGGAGCGTGAAGACGGGTTGCCGCACTTGCGCATCGTGGATTTGACGAAGCAAGCGCCCAGTGCTTTTGCGGCGTCGGAACGATTGATGTTTTCGGAGCCGGCTTATAACGCAATGTTGGGGACGAACCCGGAATTCGACACAGGAACGGTACGGTTCCAGTATGAATCGATGGTGACACCGCGATCGGTGTACGACTTCGAAGTGCGCACCGGACGATGGATGTTGCGCAAGCAGCAGCCGGTATTGGGTAATTTTGACTCCGCGAATTATGTAAGCGAACGGCTACACGCCAAGGCCGCGGATGGAACGCTGATCCCCATTTCATTAGTGCGCAGAAAAGACACCATGCGGGATGGCGGAGCGCCGTTGTTGCTGTATGGATATGGCAGCTATGGATTGTCCATGCCCGTGATGTTCAGTTCGAACCGGTTGAGTTTGCTGGACCGGGGAATGATGTACGCCATTGCGCATATCCGAGGCGGCGGCGAACTGGGAAAGCCATGGCACGATGCGGGACGCATGCATAAGAAGATGAATACGTTCACGGATTTCATTGCGTGCGCGGATTTCCTGGTGGCGAAACGATACTCCTCACCCGAGCGCATGGTGATGGAAGGCGGAAGTGCAGGTGGCCTGCTGATGGGCGCCGTGGCGAATCTGGCGCCGGAGAAATTCTACGCGGTGGTCAGCCATGTGCCGTTTGTGGATGTGTTGAACACCATGCTGGACGCCACCCTTCCGCTAACGGTGGGGGAATATGAGGAGTGGGGGAACCCGGAGGTAGCGGACGACTATTTTTATATGAAGCAGTATTGCCCCTATACAAATGTGGAGCGGAAGGCGTATCCCCGGATGCTGGTGAAGACTGCGTGGAATGATAGCCAAGTAATGTATTGGGAAGCGGCGAAGTACGTGGCGAAGCTGCGCACGCTGAAGACGGATGGAAACGTGTTGCTGCTGAAAACGAATATGGGCGCGGGTCACGGGGGCGCGAGTGGCAGGTATGATTTTCTGCGAGAGATCGCGATGGATTACGCCTTTATTTTGCGAGAAGTGGAGAAGATGGACGAGTAATTGGTGAGATAGGAAGGTCAAGGTAGGCGGCTTAAAGCCTGACTGCGCAAGCAGGCCGACCCTACGACGCCGCACTCCAAATGAGCGAAGCGACCACACCATTGATGCAGCAGTACAACGCCGTGAAGGGGCGGTACCCTCACGCGTTGCTCCTGTTTCGCTTGGGAGATTTTTACGAGTTGTTTTACGAAGACGCGATGATCGCTTCGCGGGAACTGCGCATCACCCTGACGTCGCGGAACCGCGAGAAGGGGCAACCCATTCCGATGTGCGGCGTGCCATGTCACGCGGCCGATGGCTATATTGCCAAGCTTATTCGCGCGGGATTCAAGGTAGCCATTTGCGAACAGATGGAGCAGCCGGGTCCCGGGAAAAAACTGGTGCGCCGCGAAGTTTCGCGGGTTATCACGCCGGGAACCGCGACCGATGTGGCGGTGCTGGACGCCCGCGAAAATAATTTTTTGGCGGCCGTGGCCCAGGATACTGCGGCGCGCAAGATTGGCTTGGCGTTGGTGGACTTGTCCACGGGAGAATTCCTGGCTACGGAATTCACCGGCGCGGCCGCCGAGGAAGAATTGCGGGATGAACTGCAATTATTGCACCCGCGCGAGACGCTACTTCCCCGCCCTCAGCAGCTATTCGAAACCGCGAAGAACACTCTGCTCGATGGTGCAGGCGGCGTGGAAAGCCGCCTGGAAGATTGGATTTTTCAGCGGGACTATGCCGAACGGATTTTGCGAGAGCAGTTTGGCGTCGCGGAGTTAACGGGATTCGGGCTGGACGCGCACGTGCAAGCGATGTGCGCGGCAGGGGCGGTGGTGCATTACCTGCGCGAGAATGCCGCGCGCGGAGACGACGCGCCAAGTGTGGAAGCGCTGCAGCACCTCGATCGGATCCGTTATTACCAGCAGCAAGATGCGCTGGTTCTAGATCCTGTTTCCGTGCGGAACCTTGAGTTACTTGCCCCGATTTTTACCGAAGAGACCAAGACCAGCGGGCCGACCACATTAATTGCGGCTCTTGATGCCACGGTGACCGGGATGGGCGCGCGGTTGCTGCGCTCCTGGATCCTGCGCCCACTGATAGACGCGGACGCCATCGAGGCGCGACTGGACGCGGTGGAACATCTTCTGAAGCAGACCGTTGTACGGGGCGAAATTCGCAAAGAACTGCGCGGAATCCAGGACCTGGAGCGTTTAACGAGCCGGATTACCTTGGGTCAGGCGATGCCGCGGGAGTTGGTTGCGTTGCGCAAATCCCTGGCACAGCTTCCGGTCATACGCGAGTTCACAGTCGATCGCGCCCAACTGGCAGGGGTCGCGCAGGTTGGCCTGTTGCGCCAATTGCACGCGGAAATCGATGAATTGGCGGACGTCAAGGAGTTGCTGGAACGCGCGATCGCAGAGGAGCCTCCGGCCGTAGCCAGCGAACCGGGAGTCATTCGCGTGGGATACAACGCTGAGTTGGATGAGCTCCGGGATCTGAGCCAACACAGCAAGACCATAATCGCGTCGATGGAGGAGCGCGAGAGGAAGAGGACTGGGATTGGGTCGCTGAAGATCCGCTTCAACCAGATTTTTGGTTATTACATCGAGATTTCGAAGCCCAACCTGCATTTGGCTCCAGCGGACTATGAACGGAAGCAGACCCTGGTCAATGCGGAACGGTTCACTTCGCCGGAACTGAAGGAGTATGAGCGAAAGATCCTGGCCGCGGACGAGCGGATCGCGGAGATCGAGCGGCAACTCTACGTAGATGTGCGGTCGAGCATCGCGGGGAAAGCTTCCCGGCTGAGAAGAACGGCTGGGGCAATCGCGAAATTGGATGTATTGGCGTCGTTCGCGAAACTGGCGGCGGATCGCAATTATGTGCGGCCGGAATTCAACGGAACCGGGGAGTTGCTGATCATTGGTGGACGGCATCCGGTGATTGAAGAACTCTTGAAGCAGAAGGGCGAGCGTTTTGTGCCGAACGATTTGTGCTTCGAGCCGGGTCGCCAGCAATTGCTGCTGATTACCGGTCCGAATATGGGCGGCAAGTCCACGTATTTGCGGCAGACGGCGTTGATTGTATTGATGGCCCAAATCGGCTGTTATGTGGCGGCGCGTCAGGCGAAATTGCCGATCACCGACCGGATTTTTACGCGCATTGGGGCGAGCGACAATCTGGCCCGGGGACGCTCGACGTTTTTGGTGGAAATGAGCGAGGTGGCGGGAATTTTGAATCACGCGACCCCGTCGAGCCTGGTGCTTCTCGACGAAGTGGGACGCGGCACCGCGACCTTTGACGGCTTATCGATTGCCTGGGCGGTAGTGGAACATTTGCAGAAACACACGCGCGCGCGGACGCTGTTTGCCACCCATTACCATGAATTGACCGAATTGGCGGAATTGTTACCCACGGTGAAGAACGTGCACGTGAGCGTGAAAGAGACGCCGAGCGAAATTATTTTCTTGCGGAAAGTGGAACCGGGCAGCGCGAACAAAAGTTACGGGATCGAAGTCGCACGATTGGCGGGATTGCCACGCAGCGTGATCGAGCGGGCTCGCGAAGTTCTGGCGAAGCACGAGCAAAGCGAGCATGAATTGAGCGAGACCCTGAGCCCTGGAGCGCTCGGCGGCACAAATGGAAATGGGAGCCAGGGCGTGATGTTTACCGCATTAGACCGCGCGGTGATCGACAAACTGAAGGCCGCGAACCTCGATGAGCTAAAGCCAATCGAAGCGCTGAATCTATTAGCCGAACTGAAGAAGCAAGTCAGCTAAGTCCCCGAACAGAGACTATTCGTTGTGCGCTCGCGAAGATGTAGGCCTCCCTGGCACAGCTTTTCCGGGCCGCTCCCCAAAATAAATTGGACACGGTAGCGACACAAACCGCATTAGCTTTCGTCGAGGTGTGTTACAACCAGCGCATGAGGGGATACGCATGCTGGTGATGGGAATGATGAGTGGCACTTCAGCCGACGGAATTGATGTCGCGCTGGCCGAGATCAGTGGGGCGCCGCCAAAACTACGGACGCGCCTGGTGGCGCATGCTTCGCGCCGCATGCCGGATATTCTCCGCAAGGAAGTATTGCGAATCGCCGAAGGAGCGGCGTGCACATCGGGCGAAATCAGTCAGCTGAACTTTCGCTTAGGGATGGCCTTTGCGGACGCGGCGCTCGGCGCATGCAAGGAACTTCGCGTCGCGCTTTCACGTGTGGAATTGATCGGAAGCCACGGGCAGACGATTTTTCACCAGGGACGGCCGGTATCGTTTCTCGGGCGGTCGACGGCGTCTACACTACAGATCGGCGAGCCCGCAGTGATTGCCGCGGAGACCGGAATCCCCACGGTGGGCGATTTTCGCGTCACGGACATGGCCGTAGGAGGGCAAGGCGCGCCCTTGGTGCCGTATGCCGACTATCTTTTATACGCGGATGAAAAGTTAGGCCGAGTGTCGCTGAATCTGGGTGGCATCGGAAACCTGACGGTATTGCCGGCGGGGGCGAAGCCGAGCCAGGTGGTGGCGTTCGATAGCGGGCCGGGAAACATGCTGATGGACGCACTGGTCTGGCACTTCACACGAAAGAAGCTGAGGTTCGATCGGGGCGCGAGGCTGGCGCGGCAGGGCGTCACGAACGCGAAAGTGTTGAAGGAATTGCTGCGCGATCCCTATCTCCGACTGGGCCCGCCGAAATCCACGGGACGCGAATATTACGGGCGAGCCTATTTCCAGGAACTGCTGCGCATGGGGAAGAAATTCGGGGCCGGGCCGAACGATTTGATTCGAACGACGACGGAGTTTACGGTGGCGTCGGTGGTGGACGCGCTCAAGCGCTTCGTGTTGCGCAAGACCAAAGTGCAGCAGCTGATTGTTTCCGGAGGCGGAGCGAAGAACCCGCTGATTATGGCCCAATTGACGGCGGCCCTAGCACCGATGGAGGTACTGCCGTCGTCGAAACTGGGCGTGCCGGAAGAGGCGAAAGAGGCGTACGCGTTCGCGCTACTGGCGTACGAAACCTGGCACCGGCGCCCGGGAAATCTGCCGAGCGCGACCGGCGCGGACAAGGCTGTGGTCTTAGGGAAAATCTGCTTCTGGGAGAGGTAACAAACGGGAACGTCACGGTTTTTGACTCCCGTTCATCCAATTAACATGCGAATTCTTGTGCCAGAAACGGGCGGACCCGCTTCTGATCCGATCACCAAACTGCTGCGCGAGTCCAAGATCATTGCCGTCGTGGGATTGTCGTCGAATCCGGCGCGTCCCTCGCACGGCGTGGCGGAATATTTGCAGTCGGTGGGTTACACGATCATTCCGGTAAACCCAAACGAGACTGAAGTCTTAGGGCAAAAGGCTTATGCACGGCTGGAAAATGTGCCGGTGCCCGTCGATATTGTGGACGTGTTTCGCCGGCCGGATCAGGTTCTGCCCGTTGCGGATTCCGCGATTGCGATTCATGCGAAAGCCTTGTGGCTGCAGCAAGGGATTACGCATGCCGTCGCAGCGGAGAAATCGCATGCGGCGGGATTGTTGGTGGTGCAGGATGCGTGTTTGTTTGTGGAGCATCGCAAGAGGAAGTTCGAGATTGCTGGGAAGGCGTAGAGCCGGCTGGGATGCCCGTGCTACAAGCTAGTTCGCAGCTGTCTTCGTTGGCTAGAACCCGAAGACTTGGAGATTGCGTTTTCCGGGTAGGACCACGGCCAAGTAGCGGCCATCGGCGGATAAGCCGTACTCGCGAATGGCCAAGCCGTGAAGCAGTTGTTTGGGCTCGGGCTCCAGCACCGGGACCACTTGTCCTTTGCGAAACGCAGCCAATCCGGGGACGCGGAAACTGACGAGGTCGGCCGACTTTTTTTCCACCGTGCGCTTCACGTAGATTTCCGTCTCTTCGGCATTCCACTGCAATACGCCGAGGCCGACTCGCATTCGCGCAATGCGAGCGGGATTCTCCAGATCGCGAATTTCCAAAACTTCGCGGTCGAGAAAGTAGGCAACCTTGGTGCCGCTAGGAGAAATCGAAAGCCCGCCATAGTAGCCGTCGAGGGTCGCCAGTTCCTTATTCTCCTGTGACAGCAATTCCAACCGCTGCATGCGCGGAGGACCTTCCATGTTGCGATCGCGCTCGATAGCAATCGCCGAGTTGCTTCCCGGAATACGCACCGCGCCGGAAAATGTGCGGCCTTCGAACGCTTTGGTTTCCGGGCCGCCAGACATGTACAGGTAATGCAGGGAAAACAATTCGCGCGTGGAGATCTCTTCGCTCAGGTATACCAGCGTGCCGTTGTCACGCAGCCACATGGGCTGCTCCGCCTCCAACACAAGAGGGTCGGGTCCGCGAGGGTGCAACTCGTGCCCGGAATCGTCGAGCAGGAGCAGCGCGCGGGAATCGTCGTGGTGTTCATCTTCGGGATCGACGGTAGTAGTGAAGAGTTGCACGGCAACGATGTGGCCGTTGGGAGACCAGGTGAAAGATTCAACCTGGTAGGTGAAGGGCTTATCGCCGTGCGTGAACTTTTGCCCCTCAAGGATACGCCGGCGCTTGCCGTTGGCCTCGGCAATGAAGATATCGTCACGCTGCATATCGTATTTCTTGTTTTTGAACATGCGGCGAACGGAAAACACGATGCGGCCATCGGGCGCGTAGGCAAAAGCGGTCACTTCGTCGTCGATGTTGATGACCGGCTTATCGAGATTTTGGGCGCGAAGCGGCGCGGCAGCAGGTCCCATACAGAGCGAAAGAAAAAGCGCGAAAAGAAATAGTTTTGGGAATGGCTTGGTCTGGGCGACGTGGCGATGGGCGAGCATTTCCGGAGCGTTCCTCACAATGCAATTACAAATTCTGCCGTATTCCTGCGAATTTGCCTATGGAGTTGGATGCGTCCCAGTGAACTCAGAGCAGCACGGCTTTTCTACCGGCGTAAATTCCATTAGTTCCACGCGGGTCTCGTCCGGATCGTAGAGATTCAGTTGCCACTTTCCGTCCTTCCCCACTTTCGGCGGTTCGAATCCACTGTAGCCTTTCGCCTCCAGCGCTTTGGCTGCGGCGGCTACGCTGGGTACGCCAAGGGAGATGTGGTACATCACGCCGCGGGTATGCTTGTCTGGATTCGGGCCGATGCGCAGCATGTACTCGATCCAATCGGTACCGTCGGGCACCTGCATGGCCATCCAATTCGTTTCGCCCTCTTTCATGCCCCCATGCCAGTAAACGTGGAAACCCAGTACGTCTTGATAGAAATGGTTCTCGGCGTCCGCGTCTTTGACGATAATTCCGGCGTGATTCAGCTTGTGACTGATGGCGGTTGGCGCGCCAGTCTCCTCGCCGGTTCTCTTCTGTTCGACGAACACGATCCGGTTTCCTTCCGGATCACCGGTCTCGAAATATTTGGTGCCGTCGGGCCAGGAGGCAATGCGATCCGCGGGCACGCCTTTGGCGGTCAGATACTCGCGCATTTTGGCGAGATCGTCCGTCGCGAAGCCAATCTCTACCAGGTAAGAACCGCCGGTGCCAGGGGCGGTCTTTGCTAATTCAATATGTTGGTCCTGATTGACGGTATAACTTGCCTGGACCTTATTGCCGTATTTTGGACTGGCGCTTGGCAAGCCAAGCTCGCCGCCATAGAAGCCCTTGGCTTTCTCGAGATCTGTGGCCTTGAATGTAACGTAGGCGATGCCCAACACTTTTGGCCGAGGCGAATCCTCCGCCGCCCAACAAGCGCCAACCACTAACGCCACGACCACCAAAATCAATGCGACTCCGAGTGGTGCATTCACGCTTTTTCGTATCGCCATCCCGTCTCCCCATTCTTCAACGCGTGAAACCGTGCAAAAGCGAAATCTCAGCTCCCGGTGACGCCGCGAATCTTGATTTTCCGTATTTCTTCCATGCGGGCGCGCAAACGAGCCTCGAAACCCTGGTCAGTAGGTTTGTAGTACACACGCCCCGAAAGGTTGTCCGGCAAACACGACATCTCGGTGACCTTCTCCGCGTAATCGTGCGCGTATTTGTATCCTTCACCGTAGCCGACATTCTTCATCAAGCCGGTAACTGCATTTCTGAGTTGAAGTGGCACAGGATCGGCTTCGGTCTTGCGCACATCTTCCATAACGTCTCCGTAGGCAACGTAGACGGCGTTGGATTTGGGCGCTAAGGATAGATACACCGCTGCCTGAGCTAATGCCAAGTGGCCTTCCGGCACACCGAGAAAATCGAATGCCTCCTTGGCGGCCAACGTGACCGAGAGAGCCCCGGGTTCGGCCATGCCGATATCTTCGCTGGCCATGCGCACCATGCGGCGAGCCAGGTAAAGCGGGTCTTCACCGCTTTCGATCATGCGCGCTAGCCAGTAGAGTGCGGCATCCGGATCCGAATTCCTTACGGATTTGTGTAGCGCGGAGATGAGATTGTAATGTTCCTCGCCAGCCTTGTCGTAGCGCAACATTTTGCGCTGCAGAACATTTTCGAGCAGTTCCATAGTGATGGATTTGGAACCGTCGGCTGCTACGCCAGCGCTTTTAGTGCAGAGTTCGAGAGTGTTGTAAGCAGAGCGGGCGTCGCCGTTGGCGAACGATGCGATGCGAAACAGAACGTCGTCCGAGGCGTTGATGTTGTCGTTACCGAGGCCGTGTTCTTTATCCACCAGAGCGCGACGCAGCAAGTCGACGATTTGCGGAGTGCTGAGCGACTCCAGGATGTAGACCTTGGTACGCGAGAGCAGCGGCGAGATGACCTCGAAGGAAGGATTTTCCGTGGTGGCGCCGATGAACAGAATGTGTCCCGCTTCAACGTAAGGCAGAAAAGCGTCCTGCTGGGCCTTGTTGAAGCGGTGAACTTCGTCGACGAACACAATGGTGCGCAGGCCGCCGCGGGAGCGCTTCTCGGCTTCCGCCATCACTTCTTTAATTTCCTTAATGCCGCTCAGGACGGCGCTGAAGGCCACGAATTCGCTTTTCGTGAGCCGGGCAATCACCCGCGCGAGTGTTGTCTTGCCACAGCCGGGCGGTCCCCAAAACAACATGGAGCTAAGATTGTCGGTTTCGATCTGTACGCGCAGGGGCTTCCCGGGGCCGAGCAGTTTTTCCTGGCCCATGAACTCGTCGAGAGTGCGCGGGCGCATGCGTTCCGCGAGCGGTTGCAATCCTGCGGCGGCTTCTGGCTCGGGGAGTGAGGCGAATAATCCCATGGCTACAGTTTATGGGTTTTCGGTTACGAATTCGAATGGCGCGGCCGTCATCTACTGAGCAAAGCCAGCCACGCGGCTCATGTAGAGGTGCAGGAACGCGTCGCTGTCGGAAGCCAGGCAGACTTGAGCGTTGGGATCGCCTGATTCCGGTTTGGTGGAGCCTTCGTCGTCAACACGGAGGTGGAGCGGCTTGGTAGGACACAGTTCAGGCCTGATCGCGTAGGCCATGGCGACCGCGTCGAACATGGTTGGCGTTTCCTGCCGCGTGACGTAAGCCCACTGGTGATAGAGCACGGTAAGCGCGTCCGTAAGCGCAGTGCCCCTGCTGAACAGCCACGCGCGTTCGAGTTCCTGCAACTTGATTTGTGTGGAGTCGAGCGGCATCACGTACAATGGGACACCCGAGGTAAACACTTTTTGCGCGGCGGGAATGTCGCAAAGGATATTCCACTCGATCATCGGCTTGGGCGGGACGGTGGGATACGGAAAGCCGTCATAGCCGCGATAGACAGACCCGCCCATCAAGACGATTCGCTTGAGCTTGCGAAAAGTGCCGGGATCTTTTTCAATGGCGGCACCGAGATTCGTCTCCGGACCGATGGCCACCAGCGTGATTTCGTCCGGATGTTTGCGGATTTGATCGAGCAAGAAGTCCACCGCACCAGGAGATTTTGCGCCGGTTTCCCGCTCGGCATATTTCGCTTGGGAAAAGGTAAGCGTACCCTTCGCGGGATATTTTTCCGGTCCGGTAGCGACGGGGATGTCGGCATGGCCAGTCTCCCGCAGGAACCGGAACACAAGCCGTGTGCGAAGAGGAGTGTTGCCCCACGCAGTAGTAATGCCGAGGATTTTTACTTCAGGGCTTTGCAGGGCGAGGCCAATAGCGAAAGCATCGTCAATGTCGTCGCCGATATCAGTGTCGATGATCACCAATTGAGGCGCATCGTTTTGCAGTGTAGCCGATTGTTGGGCGTGCGCGGGAGCGGCGAGCAACAGTACGAACACTGACAAAGCTGCGGCAAGGTTCCAGCCGTTTGGCGCGATTCTCATATTCTTGGTGACCCTTGGATAGTTCTATGGATTGTTGCGTACCGAGCTTACGACTTTTTCGCTCGCTGGCGATAGGCTTCGTATAAGACCACTGCGGCTGCCGCACCGGCGTTCAGGCTTTCCACCTTCGTAGCCATCGGGATATGGATTTTTCCATCAGCGGCGTGGACCACATCCTCCGGCAATCCCGCGCCTTCGTTTCCCACCAGCAGTGCCACCGGCTCACACCATTCCACTTCCCACGGCGCCATCAGGCCTACGCCATCTTCGTGTACGCATGAAGCCACAGTGCGAATCCCGTTGAGTTTCAGTTGGGTTAGCAAAATGCCCAGGGCCATCCCGGTGAGAATCGGGAGATGCAGCGCGGCGCCGACCGAAGCGCGCAAGGCTTTCGGCGCAAACGGGCTGGCGGTGCCACTTTGCCCGGTGGCTGCGGTAATGATGCCGGTAGCACCGAAGGCGGCGGCGGTGCGGACAATCGTGCCGACATTTCCGGGGTCCTGCACTCCAGCCAGGACCACGATCAGTGGGGCACACGCACCAGCGGGCGTGGCCAACACATCGGCAATTTCCACCGCGCGCGGCACAACCAGCGCGGCGACACCCTGGGGATGCTCGGTGTCCGCAATGCCTTCGAAGAGCCGGTCGGTGGTCCGCAAAACGGGGAACGCGGTGTCGGATTGTTTGACGAAGGGCGCCAAACGGTCGCGATACCGCTCACCGGCTTCACTGAACAGCACACCTTCAATCTTGCATCCGGACGTGAGAGCTTCTTCGACCAAGCGCACTCCCTCAACCCCAACGGCGCCGTTCGCGGTGGGCACCCCGCCGCGCAGCGCGACGCGAAACTCTTTCAACCAACGATTCTCGCGGCTGGTGATGGCATCCGAGGGCTCGTTGGCGGGACGAGGTGGGCGGCCGCTTTTCGACGGGGATGGTGCCATGAGGCGAGCGTATCAAATCCGCGGCAAGAGGCAAGACGGCAGGGGCGGCGTGCAAGGTGAAACGTCAGAAAGCGTTAAATCGGAAGGCAAAGAGGGGCAGGCGGCATAAAGCCGCCCCGACAGATTGAGCGGCAGCCACAGTAGTGGAATGATGGTTCACGATGCATTGCGCGGGGTAGGCGCCTATGATATTTTGCCCTCAGCGGCGAGTTCGCTTCCTGGCCGTCGCTCCAGAAATAGGGTGGGTACCTTCGATTGTCCGCTGAGATATTGAAGGTGAGTGCCGCGAATCCCGATCCACGGACCATTCGCTACGCCGCAGGCTGGTTAAATCGTGGTTCCGTGATCGCTGTGCCTACGGATACGCTTTACGCGTTGGCCGCTGATCCCGTAAATCTCGCCGCCGTGGAAGAAATATTCCGCGTGAAGGGCCGGCCGGAACACCGCGCTCTCCCGATCCTGATTAATTCCCTGATTTATGCGCAAGTTTTGGCGAGAGACCTGCCCGACAATTTTTATCGGTTGGCGCAAGCCTGCTGGCCCGGGCCGTTGACCATCGTGGTGGACGCGTCGAATCGCCTTCCGCTGAAGGTGACGGCCAACACCAGGCGCGTAGCGTTGCGCTGGCCGAAGCACAAGATCGTGAACGATTTGATCGCGGAACTGGGCGTGCCGCTGACGGGCACCAGCGCCAACGTTTCCGGTTCGCCCACCTGCGAAAGCGGCGACGAAGTGTTCCGGCAACTGGGCGATCGCATTCCCTTGATTCTGGATGCCGGAGATACGGCCGACATGTTGCCATCGACGATTGTCGAGCTGCGCGGCGACCATTGGTGCGTCGGCAGGCAAGGCGCAGTGCCCGCCGAGGAAATACGCGAAGCGCTGGAAGGCGACGACGCGGTCCCCGCCTAGCTTAAGGAATCACCTGCCAGAAAATCGTAACCCCCGGTCGGCGTTAGCGTGACTTTCAAGTTTTCGTTGCGAACGCTGACGACTTCCCAATCCGGATCGTGTCAGCGCGAGGCAAGGATGGAATCGGAGCGCAGGCGGAGCTTCGTGGCAGCCAGCGCCAGCAAGAGCTTGGTGTTCTCCGCCGGGGAGCCCACAGAAATTCGGATCGCTTCGGGGAAACCCATCCACGCCATGGGACGAACGATGACGCCCTCGTGCAAGAGTTCCTCGCACAGGGATTTGGCGTCGGGGCCAATGGGCACAAAAAGAAAATTCGTCTCACTTGGGACCGGCGAGAAACCCAGGCGGCGGAGTTCCTCGAAGAGGCGCTGGCGCTCGTGGCGATTGGATTCCACGGAGCGAACGACGTGGTCGTTATCGTCGAGCGCCGCGAGAGCAGCAGCCTGGCCGACGCTGGTGACATTGAACGGCGTGCGCAGCTTGTTCATTTCGGCGACCAGGGTGGAATGGCCGATGCCATAGCCGATGCGCAGTCCGGCCAGGCCGTAGACCTTGGAAAAAGTACGCAGCGTGAGGATGTTGTTGTATTCGCGGAACAGCTCGCGAGCGCGCGGCAGATCGGGGCGCGCGGCATATTCGTGGTAAGCCTCGTCGAGAACGACCAGAACGTCACCGGGAACTTTCTTCAGGAACGCCGCAAATTCGTCATGGCCGAAGGCCGTGCCGGTAGGATTATTGGGGTTAGCGATATAAATGATGCGGGTTTGCGACGTAACCGCAACAGCGATTGCATCGAGATCGAAGGCGTAATCGCGAAGAGGCGTTTGGATGAGATTTCCGCCGCTGGCCCGAATAGCGATGGCGAAGAGCGCGAACGAGCCCTCGCTGGTAATGCCGTCGAGACCGGGACGAAGCAGCACCCGGGAAGCGAGGTCAATGATCTCACTGGAGCCCAGCCCGACAAACACTTCCTCGGGGCGCACATCGTTGCGCAGGGCCAACACTTCACGAAGACGCTTGCTGCCACCATCGGGATACCAGTTCGCTTCTCCCAGCGCCCGCCGCGCGGCTTCCATAGCTTTGGGCGACGGCCCGAGAGGATTCTCGTTCGAAGCCAACTTGACCGCATGGATCTTCAGATCCTGTTCCACTTCTTCAATGGGCTTTCCAGGAACATAGGCCGGGAGGCCTTGAATGTAATCGGGGATGAGTTCTTCGAGGGTGTGCGTCATGAGAATAGTTTATGCCTGCGATAAGCGTTTGTGTAGGGGGTGGCGGTTAACAGTAACGGTTGATCTTCGACTGCCCGAATTCACCTCGGAGTACCAGAGGGCCATCGGGAGTGTTACGCGCCGGGAGGCGAAGCGAGATTCTTCAACCGGTGTACTTCCCTTTCCGTCAGTGGCCGAAATTTCCCGGGCGGGACGTCTAATGTCAGCGGGCCAAGCTGCACTCGCTTGATCTTTTCCACCAGAAAGCCCACCTGCAAGAACATGCGGCGAATTTGGCGATTGCGGCCTTCGATCAGCGTGACTTCGTACCAGGGATTTTCCACGTCCTGAATGAGGTGGATTTTTGTTGGGGAAAGTTTCACGCGACGGTTGTCGTCCAGAGTGATAGTCACACCGTCGCGGAGCTTCTGGATAGCTTGCTCGTTAGGCTTGCCGCTGACCTTAACGTGGTAGCTCTTGGGGACGTGGGAACCCGCTTTGGTGAGTTTTTGCGCCAGCGCGCCGTCATTGGTAAGCAAGAGCAGGCCTTCGCTGGCGTAATCCAATCGGCCTACGGGATAAACGCGTTCGCGCAAATTGCCGAGAAGTTGCATCACGGTAGGGCGGCCTTCGGGATCGCTGACCGTGGTGACGTAACCTTTGGGCTTGTTCAACAAGAAATAAACGAATCGCTCGGGGGGCTGCAACGGCTTTCCATCGACCGTGATGGTGTCGGTAGCCAGGTCAGCCTTGGTGCCAAGTTCCGTGACCACTTTACCGTTCAGCGTGACGCGTCCCGCAGTGATGATTTCTTCGGCTTTGCGGCGGGAAGCCACCCCGGCGGCGGCAAGTATTTTTTGCAGGCGGTCCAAAGGCATGGCGCGACGAAATTCAGCGAGGCTTCGGTTTGCTGCTCGGCTTGGCTGGCCTTCTGGAGGGCTTGGTCAGAGATTCCACTTCGCGTTTCTCCAGCAAGCGGTAGCGCCCGCGCGGAATGCCTTCCACGCTGAGCGGCCCTAAGCCGATGCGCATCACCTTTTCCATCGGGTGATGCTCTCGAAATAGTACGCGGCGAAGTGGCTCAAGTTGTGGCCCGCTCATTTGCAATTGATACCAATAATTAGCGCTGTTGCGGCGCGTCGCTTCCGGTTGGCGCACGGTCTTGAGTTTGATGCGCAGAGCGCTGCTGAGACGATCGAGATCGGTCAGCGTCAGCATGCCCTTTATCTTTATGTGGTAGGTCTGCTCCAGTTGATTCCAGTGTTTCAGGAGTTGTGCAGCCAGATCGCCGTCGTTCGTAAGGAACACCAGGCCCGAGGCGGCGTATTCCAGATTGCCCACGGGGTACACGCGTTCGGGAAAACCACGAAGAAAGTTGCGAAGAGTTTTACGGCCTTCGGGATCGGCGAGCGAGGAGACCACTTCCGGGGGCTTGTGCAGGAGAAGATACACGTGGCGCGGAGCGGAATCGCTAATCGCGCGCCCAGCGGCTTCGATTTTATCCGTGGCGGGATCGGCTTTGGTGCCTAGTTCGGTGACGACCTTTCCGTTGACGCGAACCTGGCCAGAAAGAATGAGTTGCTCGGCGTGACGGCGAGAGGCGATACCGGCGCGAGCGATAATTTTTTGCAGACGTTCGAGCATTGTTTTTGTGGGGCGACTAAGGATACCAGATATTGCCAAGCGGCGAATGATCGGTGCAATTTCAGCGCCGCGGAATGCAAGAAAATCCGAATCCAGAAGCCGGCAAGGATGCCGGCGCTACACCTGACAGCTTTCCTTTGAGAGAAATTGGGATTGGGCGACGAGCTTCCGCTGTAAAAAGCGGCGGCTGGGCCGCCGCACTCCAAGGTCAGTCGGCGGAGGTAGATTTCGCGTTGGGAGGAGGCGGATCCTCGTCGAGAGTGCCCGAAGGCATGCCCTCATCCGTGGCCAGGGCTTCGTGCTCGCGCTGCGCTTCGGCGGCCGACAATTCCTCTTCGACGTGCTGGATAGTTTCGCTGATGGTTTCCGCGGAATCGTTTGTTGGGACGCCCGCGTTCGCCACATCGGTTTCGGGATGCAACTCCGCAACCTGGTCTTCCGTGAGATCTGCGGCTACCGCTTCGTCCGCGCCGAGCGCTTCACGCGCCAGCGCCTCGAATTCTTTCAGGCTGGGCAGTTCGTCCAGATCGCTCAGGCCAAAGCGCATCAGAAATTCCTTGGACGTCTTGTAGAGAATCGGGCGGCCAATCACTTCTTTGCGGCCCGCCGTGGTGATTAATTTCTTGTCGAGCAGCGTGGAGATTACGCCAGACGTGTTGACGCTGCGAATCTCGGAAATCTCGGGCGCAGTGACCGGCTGCTTGTAGGCGATAACCGCCAGCGTTTCGAGCGCGGGCATCGAGAGGCGCAGCGGCGGGCGCAACGACTTGATGAAGCGGCGGACCACGTCGTGATGCTGCGGCTTGGTGTACATCTTGTAGCCGCCGGCGACAGCGCGGACTTCAATGCCGCGGTCCTCCGCAGCGTAAGAAGCAACAAGCTGGTCCAGCGCGGCTTTCACCGGAAGCTTGTCTTCGCCTGCCGCAATGGCGAGCTGTTCGAGCGTCGCAGGCTCGTCGGCGGCGTAGATGATGGCTTCGAGCGCGGCTTTTAGTTCCAGATCGGTCATGAGCAGCTAACAGTTTACAGTTAACAGTCGCGCGTGCAAAGCGGGAGAACGAGAAATCAGCTTCCGATGGCGTGGGCCATTCGCTTGCCCTACGGCTGCCGGGCCAGCAATTCAACCGGGTCGCCGACGCGCAGCTTGCCACCCTGCACTACGTAGCAGTTTAAGGCCAGTCTTCCGCCGAATTTTTGGACGATCTCCTTGAGGATCCCGGGATCCTGACGCAACGTGTCGGGATCGTATGTGGTCATCGCGCAGCGCCCGCGAAGATCTTGCACGCCAATCACGACATCGCCGATGCGCAGGAATTTCCCCGGCCACGAACGCTCGTCGAGCCCCTCCACGCCCCCCACAACGATGTTGGACCGCAGACGGCGGCTGTCATGGCCAAAGGCGCTGATGGCGCCATCGGTGGCAACCAGTAGCGGGAGAATATCGAAACGCTCGGGCCCCTCGTCGTGAACGAGTTCGGCGCCGGGCCCCACAGCTTTGCGAACCAGAGCCAACGCTTCTGGCGAGTTCCACGCGTGGCCGTCGATCAAGGCCTGGCCATCGGGACCGAGCGTACCCTTCAGCCCGAGTAACGCCGGAAACGTCCGCGAAGTGGCTACGTGGCCGCGCGCATCGACGACCAGAACGTTGCGGTCCCCCACGAAACCAAGTTCTTCCAGTTGAATCTCGTCGAGCCGCTCTCCCGCCATAGACTTGACGGGATAACGCCAAAGTTCTTTCACGAACACTGCGTGACCTCCCGGGTGCGAGCATGTCGGAGAGGATATCAGGTGAAACAGTGCAGGGCGAATAGTCCGCAGGATGCCGCCGCTACTAGGGCTGGTTTACTGGTATTCCGCGTCGATGCGCAGCGCGCCATGGTCGTCGAAAGCGATATCGAACGCTTTCGCTTTTTTGATCACGATTTCACCGAACTGCTTCTCCTGGCTCAGCCCGATGGCCTGCAGCTTCACCATTTCGAGCACGGCGAGAAACGCCACAATCATGGCGTGCCGCGAGGGACACGCTTCGAAAAACTGAACCAGGCTGACGGAATTCGTGTCGCTCGACAGGATTTGGCCGCGAAGCTGCGCAATCATCTGCGCAACGGTAAAGGTCTCGTGTTGCAACTCGATGCGCGTGACTTCTTTTTTGCGTTCCAGCACTTGCTGAAACACGCGCACAAGATCGACGAGTGACACGACCAGTTCGCCCTCGGTGCCTTCGTCGTTGTAAAGCGATTTGTCGGGCTTGGACCAGACGTTCTCTTCGATCTGCTGCTTTTGGTAAAGAAGCTGCGCGGCGTTCTTGAATTTTTCGTGCTCCAGGAGACGCTGGACCAGTTCTTCGCGCGGATCAGTGGCCTGCTCTTCCGCAGTGGCCAGGGGATCGGGCGGGAGCAGCATTTTGGACTTGATGTAAATCAGCGTGGCGGCCATGTAGATGAATTCGGCGGAGACATCGATGTTTTGCACTTCGAGCTGGTGCAGGTAATCGAGATATTGCGAAGTAATTTTCGAGATTTGAATATCGTGGATATTCATTTCCTGCTTCTTGATGAGGTCAAGCAGGAGGTCAAGCGGACCTTCGTAGAACGGGATGTTGATGCGGTAGGGTGAGGCCATGGATTCTGCTTTAGGTCCTAAATTGGAAGTCGGGCTCTGGAAAGGATAACAGATATCAGCGATCAGATATCAGGAAGCAACGCAAAGGTGGCGGCGTAAGGCCTGACTGCGCAGGCAGGCCGCCCCTACAGAGCGAGGGTCAGCCCGCGATTTCGTTGCGCTTGGTTGGCCAGTGGAAGATGGATTCGCGGACCCGGGACATGGTGCGCTTGGCGGATTCCCTGGCTTTGGCGGAACCTTCATCGAGAATCGCCAGGGCCTTCTTCGGATTTTGCTCGTAGTCCAGGCGGCGCTCGCGCACGGGCGTAATCCACTTAATGAGGTTGTCGGCCATGGCGGATTTGCATTCGATGCAGCCGATGCCGGCGGTTGTGCAGCCTTGGCGAACCCAGTCGAGACGGCCGGGATCGCGCTCCGGAGTGGAGAAGAGTTTGTGCCAATCATAGACCGGGCAGACGTCGGGATTGCCAGGATCCGTGCGACGCTTGCGGGCAGGGTCGGTGACCATTACTTTGGTTTTGGCGCGAATGTCCGCATCGGACTCGGACAGCGTGATGGCGTTGCCATACGATTTGGACATTTTGCGGCCATCGAGTCCGGGAATGCGGGGAGTTTTGGTGAGGAGGACGTCGGGCTCTTGGAGAACGCTGGCGAACGACAAGAACGGTTTGAGAGTGACAGGAACTTTCTCGAAGAAGTTGTTCAGGCCCGTTTCCAGTACGCGTTGACGAATATAGGCCGTGGCAACGGCCCTTTGTTCGGGGCTGAGCTCCTGCCCTTCCGGAATAATGGGCTCGTTCGAAGGAACGTCGAGAAGTTTGAAGAGAACGTTGCGGCCGAGTTTGCGGTTTTGCGGCGTAAAGATTTCAGCGCTGACATTGAAACCGTAGAAAAGGTTAAAGCGCCGGACAAGTTCGCGCGAAAACTCGACGTGGGAAACCTGATCTTCGCCGACGGGAACGTAGAGACCTTTGCCGGGCTCGCTGTACATGACGATATCGGCGGTTTGCAGCGTCGGGTAGCCGAGGAAGCCGTAAGTGTGTAGATCCTTGTTGGTGATGTTGTCGAGGGCTTCCTTGTACGTAGGAATGCGTTCAAGCCAGCCCAGGGGCGTAATCATCGACAGCAGCAGATGCAATTCGGCGTGCTCGGGCACTTGCGACTGGAGAAAGATGACGGACTTGTTCGGATCGAGGCCTGCGGCGAGGTAATCAATCGTGATTTGCAGAGAATTTTCGGCCACCGCCGAGGTATCCGCGTAATCGGACGTAAGCGCGTGCCAGTCGGCCACAAAGTAAAAACATTCGTAAGAAGGATCGGTCTGTAGATTTACCCAGTTCTGCAGCGCGCCGAAGTAGTGGCCAATGTGCAGGCGGCCGGTGGGGCGCATGCCGGAGAGGACGCGTTTGGTGGCGGTAGTCAAGTCGTTAGAGCCTCGGCGAATTGGAATGGTCGTGCTGAATTCAAAAGGATATCAGATATCAGTGATCGGATATCCGGGTCACACGTAGAGCCGGGCGCCAATTTCGAAACGAGTGTGCCGGCAAAAGGCCACAGGCGGAAGCCTGTGCTACTTGAGCAAATCGCGGGCAATGATAGTGCGCTGAATTTCGCTGGTGCCCTCGTAGATCGTGATGACTCGGGCGTCGCGGTACATGCGCTCGACCTCGGATTCGCGGGAGTAGCCGAGGGACCCATGAATCTGGACAGCTTTGTAAACCACGCGATTGACCATTTCGCTGGCGTAAAGCTTGGCGCGAGACGCGGCAGAGCCCATTTTGGCGTCGGAATCCTTAAAAAACGCGGCTTGGTAGAGCAACCCGCGCGCGGCTTCGATTTCGGTGTGCATGTCGGCGAGCATCCATTGAATCGCTTGGAAATCCCCGATGGATTTGTTGAAAGCTTTGCGGGCTTTCGCGTATTTCACGGATTCGTCCAGGGCGCCTTGCGCCAGGCCCACAGCCAGGGCCGCAATGCCGATGCGGCCACCGTCGAGAGCGGAGAGCGCAATCTTCAATCCGGCGCCTTCTTCACCGAGACGATTCTCCGCCGGCACAACACAATCGTTCAGAAGAATTTCCACCGAGGGCGAACTACGCTGGCCCATCTTGTCTTCGTGGCGTCCGATTTTGAAGCCGGGGAAGCTGGGCTCGACCAGAAACGCGGTAATTCCCTTCCCAGCCGCGGCGGGATTGGTTTTGGCAAAAATAAGATAGAGCCCCGCAGCGGAACCGTTCGTGACCCAGGTCTTGCTGCCATTTAAAACATAGGAGGTGGACGAAACTAAGGAGGTAGAGGATGGGAGCACGGCGGTGGATTGAATGCCGGCTGCGTCAGAGCCGGCAGCGGGTTCGGTCAGGCAGAACGCGCCCAGGATTTCGCCAGCGGCCAGCCGGCGGAGATATTTGGATTTTTGCGCCTGCGTGCCGTGAGCGAGTAATGGCAGTTGCACCGCGGAATTTGTGACGCTGAGTGCCGTAGCAATTGCCGCGTGAATCTTGGCTACTTCTTCCAACATGAGAACGTAGGAAATGGTGTCCAAGCCGGGGCCGCCCCATTCCTCCGGCATCAGCATCCCGCAACAGCCGAGGGCTCCGAGTTTTTTTATGGCCTCCAGGGGAAAGTGGTCGGTGCGTTCCCAGTCTTTTACGTGCGGGCGCACTTCGGTGTGCATGAACTCGCGAACGGTGTCGCGAATAAGGAGTTGGTGGTCAGAGAGGGAGAAGTCCATCGCGGGAGAAAAGTTTAGCATGGGGCGTGGAGGATGTGACTGCCGTCGCGCTCAAGAGTGCGGGTCTGGATTCAATCGCACGAACGCTCTAACCATTCGAATCGCCTTGTAGGGGCGGCTTTACGCCACCTTCTTGGGTTCTTCTTCCCACGAGTTACAAGTCACGTGCGGCACCCAAAGTCAAGGGGCACCAGAGTAATGAATAGGAAACCATCAGAGATTGAACAATTCGCGCAGGCGCTTAGTTTGTTGGCGGCTTACCGGGATTTCAGATTGCTTCTTGTCGTCCATTTTCAGCATGAAACTGGATTTAAACCATGGCACAACTTCTTTGATGTGGTGAATGTTGACGAGATAGGAGCGATGCGGGCGCCAGAAAGATTCGGCATCAAGGGCCTCCAGGAGTTCGTCGAGCGTGCGATAGTTGGAGGTGCCTTCAGCATCTTTGGCAAAAATGGAAATCAGGCCGCCTTCGATGGAAGCGTAGATAAGATCGCGAGAATCGACAAGCAGCATGCGCTGCTGCGAGCGGATCAACACCTTGGCGGGTTGCGAGTTGTTAGGCTTCGGCGCAGCCAGTTGGTTGACGAGCTGCTCGAGCCGTTCCGTGGGGCTGGTCTCCGATTCAATTTCGCGTTTAACTCTTTGGATCGCTTTCGAGAGCCGCGCCTTGTCGAAGGGCTTCAAGACGTAGTCCACCGCGTTCACATCGAAGGCCTGAACCGCGTAGTGGTCAAAAGCGGTTGCGAAAACCACGTGCGGCACTTTCAGTTTGCGCTCCACGAGCTTCTGCAAAACGCCGAAACCGTCCAGCCCCGGCATTTGCACGTCAAGGAACATGAGGTCCGGGCTGTGCTCTTTGATGAGATTCACGGCATCGAGACCGTTCTTGCCCAAAGCCAGCAGATTGATTTCGGGGAACGATTTGAGCAGAAACGCCAGTTCCTCGCGCGCGGGCTTTTCGTCGTCGACGATAATGGCGTTGATGGGCATGGCGGCGTGAAGTTATAAGTTATCAGTTATGCGTTCGAAGGGAAAGACGAAGAGGAGCGAGATGACTAACGGAAAAGCAAAGGTGCTGAGGAGCACGATGGTGTTTCGGGGCAAGGTGTTTGGCGTGCGACGAGACGAGGTAGTAGAGCCCGGCGGACTGCGCGCCACACGCGAGGTCATCACCCATCCGGGATCTGTTGTGGTACTCCCGGTATTCGAGGACGGCCGCATCCT
Source organism: Candidatus Acidiferrales bacterium (assembly GCA_963759275.1). Classification (GTDB taxonomy): domain Bacteria; phylum Acidobacteriota; class Terriglobia; order Acidiferrales; family UBA7541; genus Acidiferrum. Next base: position 347,021 of record CAVWYZ010000018.1, read on the forward strand.
GATGATCCAGCAATACCGCCACGCCGCACGGCAATACCTATGGGAACTGGTGGCGGGGCGGATCGACGAAGGAGAATCGGTGAAGAAAGGCGCCGCGCGCGAGTTGAAGGAAGAGACGGGCTACACAGCAAAACGATTTACTGAATTTCTGGACGTCTTTCCAACGCCGGGATTTCTCGAGGAGCGCATGCACATTTTGCTCGCGGAGGGGCTCACAGTGGGCAAAGCCCAACCGGAAGCGGATGAGAAAATAATTTCCCATGCCTATAAGCCGGGAGAACTGAAACAAATGATGCAAAAGGGCAAGTTACGTGACGGAAAATCGATTGCCGGCATTTTGTACTACCTCACTTTTTTGCATCCTGCTTGGGATTCCAAGCAAAAGAAGCGGTAACTAACCACTTTCGCCTTGCGCAGTGCGATACTTCCGCGCATACGACATGTCGTTTTAACGTTCTTTTTTGTATAAGAATACACAAGTAGGAATTTTCCCGAGAAACGATTATTGACTCGGAAAGCCATTTTGATACACTCCACGCAATTCGTGCTCATGGCGGCGATTAGTTTCTGATCCGCCCCAAGAGTAGAAACAGTGAGTCACCAAGGAGACACGAAGTGCAAGGAACCGTTAAGTGGTTTAATAATTCGAAAGGATACGGATTCATAGGGAGGGAAGACGGGCCCGATGTGTTCGTACATTACTCAGCGATCGTCGGCGACGGATACCGCACATTGCAGGAAGGAGACCCGGTCGAATTTGAGATTGTGCAAGGCCCGAAAGGGCCGCAAGCAGCGAATGTATCTAAACCGGTGTCGTAAGAGTTTGGAAGGAATGGACCGGCGGAGGCGAAAGCTTCCGCCGGTTTTCTATTTGAGAAACAAGCGATCAGCGATCGGCGAGCAGCAATCGCGAATCGGTTGAATAGCGGTGGTGCGTCGTTGCGAAAGTACGGGATATAATCGCGGGCATGGACAACAAATCGATTGCACGAATCTTGCGGGAGACCGCACAGTTGCTGGAGATTGATGGCGCGATCATCGGGCGCTACCGGACGTACGAAAAGGCGGCAGAACTGATCGAGGGATTGCCGCAACCGGTAGAACATTTGGTCGCCACTCCCGAGAAATTACTGGAACTGCCGGGAATTGGCCAGGGCATGGTGGATCACCTGACCGAGATCGTGAAAACTGGCGACTATGCCCTTCGCGCCAAGCTCCTGAAGAAATTTCCACCGACTCTGTTGGAGGTGCTGACCCTGCAATCCCTCGGGCCGAAAAAGGTTCTACTCCTCTGGAAGCAGTTCAAGTGTGCGACCGTCGCGGACGTCGAGAAACTAGCGCGCGACGGCAAACTGCGGGACCTCGCGGGATTCGGCGAGAAAAGCGAACAAAACATTTTGAAAGCTGTGGAGACCTTCAAGAAAGGGTCGGGACGGTTCCTGATCAGCGCAGTGGAAGCGGCGGCGAGCGAGATCGCCGAGCATATCAAGAAGGTTGGAAAAGCCGTGGAGAGCGTTACACCAGCCGGCTCGTTACGGCGAGGCCGAGAAACGGTTGGAGATTTGGATTTGTTGGTGACCATGGCGCCCGCCTCCGCTACTAAATCCAAGGGCCGGCAGGATGCCGCCGCTACCAGGCAAGATGTTATCGATGAAGTGGCCAAACACATTTTGACCTACCCGCGGATTGAGCAGGTTTTGGCGCACGGCGAGAACAAGGTCAGTTTCACGCTGTCCAGCGGGCTGCAAGTGGATGTGCGGTTGTTGGAAAAGGAGAACTTTGGCGCGGCGTTGCTGTATTTCACCGGCTCCAAGGAACACAACGTGCGCTTGCGGGGACGCGCCAACGATATGGGATGGACCTTGAATGAGTATGATCTGGCCACGCTCAAGGGCGAAAAACGCGTGGCCGGACGAACCGAGGAAGAGATTTACGAGAAGCTGAAACTGCAATTTGTGCCTCCGGAATTACGCGAAAACACCGGGGAAATAGAAGCAGCGGAAAAAGGCAAGTTGCCGAAGCTGGTAGAGCTGCGAGACATCAAGGGCGACTTGCAGATGCACACGAAGGCGAGCGATGGCAAGAATACGATTGAGGAGATGGCCGCGGCCGCCAAGGCCTTGGGACACGAATACATCGCGATTACCGACCACTCGAAGGCGGTAACGGTAGCCAATGGCCTGGACGAAAAGCGCATGGCCGCGCACATCAAGACGCTAAGGGCGGCAGACGCCAAGGATCTGGGAATTCGCGTGCTGGTCGGATCGGAAGTGGACGTATTGAAGGACGGGAAGCTGGATTATTCGGACGAAATACTGGCGCAGATCGACGTGGTAGTCTGCTCCATCCATTCCTATTTCAATCTCGAGCCGGCGGAAATGACCGACCGGATGCTCGCTGCGATTGAGAACCCCTACGCGCAAATCATCGGACACCCTACGGGCCGCTTGCTCCTGAAGCGGGAAGCATTGGGATACGACATGGAGAAGATCCTGGACGCTTGCGCGAAACATGGTGTGGCCATGGAGTGCAATTCGTATCCAGACCGGCTTGACCTGAAAGATGTGCACCTGCGCATGTGCAAGCAAAAGGGCGTTAAGGTGGTGATTTCCACGGACTCGCACAGCACTGGTAATTTGGCGTTTATCCGGCATGGTGTCACCATGGCAAGGCGCGGGTGGTTGGAGAAGAAAGACGTGATCAACACCTTGCCGGTTGGGGACTTCCTGAAGGCCTTGCGAAAGAAGAAGTAGGCGCAGTTGGGAGGATAGGCCGGTTTCGGACAACCTCCGTCGCCAGAGCGCGGCTCCAAACCGGCCGTGCCGTCCTGGCCTCAACCCGAACGGAACATTTTGGATGCCCGGTACGTTCATGGTTATAGGACGAGGAATGGTGGTTTCAGGGAGATTGAAGATGAGCATAGCTGCTGTGGTGCGTGGTTCCCTGCCCCGGTCGGCTCCGGGACGTAAACTGATGAGTTTGGCGATGTTGGCTGGCGCGATGGCGCTGGCGGGCGCGACCGCCGCACGCGCTGACGAAGTGGCAAAGACCTTCAGCATTACCGGCCATGCCCGCGTGAACGTGGATACCGACGACGGCGCGGTGCGGGTATCGACTGGTGACATCAAGCAGGTTGAGATTCGCGTGGTGTATACCGGCTACAAGCTCGACCGGGATTTGCGCGTCACCACGCAACAGAACGGCGATTCCGTGGAAGTCGTAGCCAAGACGTCCGGTGGCAGTTTCTGGAATTGGGGTGTGCGGCACACCAGTTTGCGCGTCGAAGTACACATGCCGAAAGACGCGGACCTGACCGTGCGCAGCGGCGACGGCTCGGTTGAAGCCGATTCGATCAACGGCAAGGTGGACGTAACCACGGGCGATGGGAGCATCACGGTACAAGGTGCCAAGGGAAACATCCGCTTCCATACAGGAGATGGTCATATTGAGGCTCGCGGCCTGGATGGCACCGTGGACGCTTCTAGCGGAGACGGTCACATCAATCTGGAGGGACGTTTTGACGGCTTGACCATCAAGACCGGGGACGGCAGCGTGACGGCTCGGGCGGCCGCGGGCTCGAAAATGGCCGCGCCTTGGTCGCTTCACTCGGGAGACGGCAGCGTAGATCTGGAAGTGCCTGGCGATCTGCAAGCCAACGTCGATGCCAGCACGCACGACGGGCATATCAGCATGGGCTTGCCACTGACGGTTGAGGGATCGTTCAGCTCATCCAGCATTCACGGCAAACTGAACGGTGGCGGACAAACGTTGACCATCCGCACCGGCGACGGCTCAATCCACCTGAGCAAAACCTAAGAAGGCAAGGCGGCACTCTACCGGGGCATTTCGCCCGGCCGGCTAGCACCGCGCGTCCCACTAATCCAAGAGATTGCATGGAATGGACGGCACAGTGAATCCAATTCCATACATCCGAGCGGCCGTCTGATTCGCTAAGTTATTGAAATAATTATGAATTGCAAGTGGCCCGTCCCGTGCTCCTATCGGAACCACTGGGAGGATTTCCAACGTGATCGTTGTCATTCTATGTATAGCCGTACTGGCGCTTTTTGTGCTGTCTGTGACCAGCTCGTTCTTCAACAACCGCCGCCAAGGGTCCTAACTCAAACTATCTTCAGTCTGTCCCCCAAAGAATCCCAAATCCTAAGCGTGAGACCGCACGAGCGCAAGGCGAAACGGATGCTAGGCGCGCTGCGCCCGTGCTTCGACGAGTAGCGCCAGCATCCTTGCCAGCTCTTACCCCAGCTGTTGCCTGAGGCCGAGCGGCGTTAGGGCTTCGGGGAATGTGCGTCCACGGAATCCAGCGCGCGAAGCGAATAGATAAGTGCGGCGCCCGCGTTCATCGCCATCGCCACACCAAGAGCTTCGGCAATTTCCTGTTTGGTGGCGCCAGCTTTTAGAGCAGCTTCTGTGTGAAAAGTGATGCAACCATCGCACCGCGTGGTGACCGCGACAGCGATGGAGATGAGTTGGCGCACTTTTTCGCCCAGCAGAGAATTCTTGGCGTTCGCGGCGGAGAGGGTTTGGTAGCCCTTCAGCGAATCGGGTGAGAGTTTCGCAAAGTCGGGGATGGATTTGGTGAGTTCCGCTTGATAGGTGTTCCAGTCGAAAAGCAAGGAAGTTCCTCCGTGAGAGAGAATTGCGCGGATATTTTAGTGTTGGATGCGGAATACCACAAACGGTTAAATCAACCAATCGGCTCCGTTCCGAGTGCGTGGAGGCCGGTTGCGATTTCGAAGATGCCGTACGATGTGCTAAAGTTTTTGGTTCGCTATCGCTCCGCGAATATTTAAGTGCGCATTACGGGGAGTTCTGCCTGCGCATATCAAAACGTAAACGCTGAAGCGCGGACCGCCCCACAAAGCGGTCTTTACGATAAATCGGGGAAGGACGCCAGAGTTGCAAGAACTCTGCGCTACAGGGGACCTCAAACATGAAGACGACCTATAACGGAGTGGTGGTGCCGGCGGATGGCAAGGCTATCGGGTACGCCAATGGCGTGTTGCAAGTGCCGGACAATCCGATTATTCCCTTTATCGAAGGCGATGGGACGGGGCGGGACATCTGGAAAGCGTCGCGCCGCGTGTTCGACGCCGCGGTGCAAAAGGCTTATGGCGGCAAGAAGCGCGTAGCGTGGTTCGAAGTGTTCGCTGGAGAGAAGGCGTTCAATACCTTTAAGCAGTGGTTGCCGGACGATACCGTCGAAGCGGCGCGGGATTTTCGCGTATCGATCAAAGGGCCATTAACCACGCCGGTGGGCGGCGGGATTCGCTCGCTGAACGTGGCGCTGCGGCAGATTCTGGATTTGTACGCGTGCGTGCGTCCAGTGCGCTATTTCACGGGAGTTCCCTCCCCTGTGCGCGAGCCGGAAAAGATGGACGTCGTAATTTTCCGCGAGAACACAGAAGACGTATACATCGGGATCGAATGGAAGAGCGGAACCCCGGAGGTGAAGAAGCTGTTGGATTTTCTGAACAAGGAAATGCTGAAGGACGGGAAGAAGCAGATTCGTTGGGATTCCGGAGTGGGCATCAAGCCGATTTCCCCTACCGGAACAAAACGCTTGATGCGCCGCGCCGTGCAATATGCGTTGGACAACAAGCGGCCCAGCGTCACCATCGTGCACAAGGGAAATATCCAGAAGTTTACCGAAGGTGCGTTCCGCGACTGGAGCTACGACCTGGCCCGGGAAGAATTCCGCGCGCAAACGGTCACGGAGCGCGAAAGCTGGATCCTGGACAATCTGGATAAGAACTCGGGGCTGGCTATCGAACAAAACGCGGCGCTGATCGAACCCGGCTTGGAATCAGCGACGGAAGATTTCAAGAAGACCGTGTATGCCGAAGTGGAGGGAGTGCTGGATGCGATTGGCGAAACCCATGGTCGCGGCCAGTGGAAGAAGAAGTTGATGATCAACGACCGCATTGCGGATTCCGTGTTTCAGCAGATGCTGCTGCGGCCGAATGAATACAGCGTGCTGGCTACACCAAATTTGAATGGCGATTATTTGAGCGATGCGTGCGCGGCACAGGTCGGTGGATTGGGAATCGCGCCGGGCTCCAATATTGGCGATGGCTACGGCGTGTTTGAGGCTACCCACGGGACAGCACCGAAATATGCGGATAAAGACGTAATTAATCCCAGTTCCGTGATGCTGAGCGGCGCGATGATGTTCGAGTTTCTGGGCTGGAGCGAAGCGGCGAAGCTAATCGAGGATGGAATCGCCAAAACCATCCAGCAGAAGCGTGTGACCTACGACCTGGAACGATTGATGACCGGTGGTACAAAATTAGGGACGAGCGCGTTTGCCTCCGCCATTATTGAGAATATGGGATGAGGTTGGAAACCGACCTTGCGCTTGCGGGTCCAGAGACCCACGACGGCAGAGTGTAGGGGCGGCTTTACGCCGCCTGCCTTTGTAGGCCCTCGTATCATTGGGATTTCGATCTTGCTGGTGAATAAGGAGATGAGATGAGCCGGAAGAAAGTAACGGTGGTGGGTGGTGGATTTGTGGGGTCGACCACGGCGCAGCGCATTGTGGATCTGGAGCTGGCCGACGTGGTGCTGACCGATATTCTGGATGGGCCACCGGCGGGCAAGGCTCTGGACATGGTAGAGAGCGGGCCGATCACGCGGACGGATTCGTTTGCCACGGGACTTTCCACGGCGAGCGGAGATTATAGCGGCACGGCAAATAGCGACGTGGTGGTTATTACGGCGGGGTTTCCGCGCAAGCCCGGGATGAGCCGTGACGATTTGCTGAAGGCGAATTACGACGTGGTCAAGGGCGTGGTGGAACAGATTGTAAAGCACTCGCCCAATTGCATTCTGGTGATTGTGACCAATCCGCTGGACGCCATGGCCCAGGCGGCCATGAAAATCAGCGGCTTCCCGAAGAATCGCGTGCTGGGCATGGCGGGCGTGCTGGACTCGGCGCGCATGAGCGCATTCGTGGCCATGGAATGCGGCGTGAGCGTGGAGAACGTGCACTCGTTTGTGTTGGGCGGGCATGGCGACGACATGGTGCCGCTGCCGCGATACTCGACGGTGGCGGGGATTCCCTTGCCGGATCTGTTGCCGGCGGAAAAAATCGAAGCCATTGTCACGCGTACGCGCAAGGGCGGGGCGGAAATTGTGAATCTGCTGAAGACCGGGTCGGCGTACTATGCGCCATCGGCGGCCGCCGTCGAGATGGTGGAAGCGATCCTGAAGGACAAAAAGAAGATTCTGCCCTGCGCCGTATACCTGGATGGCGAGTACGGAATTAAGGGATTGTTTGTCGGCGTTCCGGTGAAGCTCGGAGCCGGCGGCGCAGAAAAAATCATTGAGATTAAGTTGACGGCGGAAGAAAATGCGGCCCTGCAGAAGAGCGCTGCGTCGGTCAAAGAATTGGTAACCGTGTTGGGGATTTGAAGGCAGTTGTAATCGGTAGTAGGTAGTCGGGAGCTTGAGAAGGGGCGCTGCGGTGCGCCCCCTTTTTGTTGGAGGGACTGAAATGTGGGGCGTGAGGAATTTCTATTTTGGCGGCGGGAGCATCTCCGTCGGAGTCAGAGATCTGGGCCGTGCAATCGCGTGGTATCAAGAAAAGTTGAAGCTGCGATTGACGCCGATTAAGAGCGAGGATTTCGAGGCGCTGCTGGCATTTGACAAGGAAGACGAGGATGGAGTGGCGCTCGTGTTGATTCCACCGGGAGAGGAGAAAGCCAACATAGAAGGACACCCGATTCTGTTCACGAAGAGGATCGAGAAGGTGCACGAGGAATTTGCGTCGCGGGGCGTGACCGTGGGCGCGATCCAGAGCGATTCGGGCGGGAACCGATTTTTTCAGTTTCAGGATGCGGACGGAAATACCATTGAGGTGTGCGTGGAACCGGAATAACACGATCGGCCGGATAGCTCACTCCGCTTTAGAAACCGAAAAAGTTTCCCGCTGCGATTACCAAAACTAGCGTGAACAGGGCGATGGTGATTTCGCCGATGAAACCTACCGCGAAGGGGCGCAGGCCTTGGCTCTTCATCTGACGGAAATTGGTGCGCAGACCGACTCCCGCGAAGGTTAACAGGAAGGCCCAGCGGGAAAGATTGGCCAGCGCGGTGTTTTGGTCTTTGCTGAAGAAGCCTACCGTGGCGAGCAGTGAAATCAGAAGAAAACCCAATACAAATTTCGGAAAGTTTTGCCAGAGGAACGCGGCTTTGTTGCTTACGTTCTGCGCCTGCCCTTTGCTGGCCCAGTAGATGGCGTACGCGAGAACGACGAAGCCGATGAGGGCATTGCGGCAAGTCTTGGTCAGGACGGCAAGCTTCGCGGCAGAATCAGAATAGAGCGCACCGGCGGCGGTGGCTTCCGCGGTATTGTCCACGGCTAGTCCCGCCCAAATGCCGTAGGCGTGATCGGAGAGATGCAGACTGTGGCCGATCAGCGGAAAAGTGAAGAGGGCGATGGCGCCGAGAGCGAGGATAGCGGCGATGGCGAACGAGGAGTCCTCTTCGTCGGCATCGATGGCGCCTTGCGTGGCAATAATGGCGCTGACACCGCAAACCGCGGAGCCCACGGCGAGCAGCGTCGTGAGTTTCGGCTTCAGCCCGAACAAGCGGCCGAGCCAGGTCATGAACGCGAGCGAGCCGGCTATTTCAATGGCTACCAGAAGCAGACTGACGCCACCGAGCTTGGCAACATCGCCGAGAAGAAATCGCGAACCAAGCAGCACGATACCCGCTTTCAGCCAGAATTCGTACGTCGCCACGCCGGGCTTGAAGATTTCCGCCAGGCCGAAAACGTTGGAGATCACCAGACCGATAAGAATGGCCCACAAAACATATTCGATGTTAGGGAACGGGAAATGATGCGCCTTGGCATAGCCGTTGATATTTTTCTCCAGCAATTTTCCGGCAAAGCCGATAGCAGCGAGAAGGCCGCCCCCCGGAAGCAAGCGCAGGAATTTCGTGCTGAGCGAGAGCGGAGGATTTTGCGGAAGTGCGATTGCGTCGGCCATGTAGATTCATCCTTCGTCAGATTTGGGAACCGGAACTCAATTTTTCGGCTTGCTAACAACTGCAGCCAAGAGCCAGCAAGGATGCCCGCGCTACCACGGAACGTGCTGGATGGCGCCGAGACGGACCAGCGCCGCGGCAAACAGGGCCAGTAGCACCGCCCAGGTGTCCAGAGAGACCTTCAGGCTGGGCTTAACCGCGGACTGCGTTTGTTCGTTGGGCATTGAGCTTCTCCTGGTTCGTTCACGAGACGGAAAGTTTTTCCAGCGATTCCAACGGTTGCTGCTCAAACCAGCCGGCAACAGCAACCGCGCTAGAGTGCGCGACTACGCGGCCAACAATCAGAAGAGCCGGGGCGGGCAGTGGAGCAAGTCCACCGAGCGCCGCAATCGTAGCGACGCGGGTAGATTGCTCGGGCTGCGACGCTTTGGAAATTACAAGCACTGGCGTTTCGGGAACCAAGCCAGAATCAATGAGCCACCGCGATACCTCGGTGTAATCGGGGCCGGGCATGTAAACCACAACGGTGGTGTCTGGGGCAATCGGAACGCCGGAGAACGAGCGCGCGTCTTCGGAGCGAGAGAAGGTGGTAAAGAGCACGCGGGACGCCAGGCGGCGATCCGTCAGAGAAACTTGCGCGGCCGCCGCGGAGGCAAACGCCGCGGAAATTCCCGGAACAATTTCAAAGGGAATCTTGTGCACGCGAAGGGCTCCGATTTCTTCCGCGGCGCGACCGAAAAGGAGCGGATCGCCGCCCTTGAGGCGCACCACGATTCCGTGCTTTGTGGCAGCGTCAACCAGCAGCGCATTAATATCCGACTGACTCAGCAGACGGAACCCGGCGCGCTTACCCACATCGATGCGTTGTGCTCCGGACGGTATCAGCGCGAGAATCTCGGAAGAAACCAGCGAATCGTGCAGCACGACGTCCGCGGACTCCAGAACGCGAGCAGCTTTGCGCGTCAGCAGGTCCGGATCACCGGGTCCCGCTCCTATAAGGAAAACCTTGCCTGGCAGAGGGTTCATTGAACCTCCTCGGCGCTGCCTGCCTGCGACTCGCGAAGGAACCGTTCGAACATTTGCCGAGCAGCTAATTGGTGGAGTTGCAGTTTAGTAGCTTCCGAATCGGTAGATTGCGCGCGCAAAGATTCGCGAGCCGCCCCGAGGCATTCCAGCCATCCGGCATATTCCGGGCCAAATTGTTCTTCCAGTTCCTTGCGCAGACGCTGCGCCAGTGCGGGAGACTTGCCGTTCGTGGATATTGCGATTTGTAAATCGCCTCGTTGCACGATCGAACCGTAATAAAAGTGGCAGTGCTCGATGTCGTCCACGGCGTTGCAGAGTATTTGGCGCGCATCCGCTTCCGCAAATACAGCAGCATTCACCTCACGAATCGACGTGGCGGCAATGACCAGAAATTTGCCGTCAAGATCGCCGGCGCGAAACGGTTTGGGAAGCCAATCGATTCGGCGATTGCGCACCCACTCCGCCAGTTGCGGGTTGATCTTGGGCGCAACGACGGTGACCCGCGCACCAGCTTCCAGTAGAGACGGGATTTTCGACGTGGCGATGGCGCCGCCGCCCACCACCAGGACGGAACGGTTTTGCAATTTCAGGAAAGCGGGAAAAAGGCTCATCGGTCCTCCACGGAATGAGGAGTAGCCGCAGTGGCCAGGTCACGCTCGGCGATTTCAACGGGGCCGCCAGCAAGAACGCTGCGCAGGGATTCCGTAGACTGGCGCGCCAGGAATTTCTGCAATGGCTCGCGTTGTTCCCTCTCGATGTTGAAATATTCGAGCAATCGAGCTATCGCGTTGGGGACTTCCTCAGCGGGGCAACGATAGCCAAGCGGCCGCGCTATAGCCGCGATCTGGCCGACGCTGCCGCCTACGCAAAAATAGTAGGCGTCGATCATTTTGCCGTTGGACTTAATTTTCTTGCCTTCGATGCCGATGTCTGCGATCCAGTGCTGGCCGCAGGAATTGGGGCAGCCAGTAATGTGCAGGCGGAGCTGCTCCTGATAATCCGGAAAGCGATCTTCGAGCTGCTCGGTGAGCCAGCGGGCGTAGGACTTGGTTTCGGTGAGCGCCAACTTGCAGAATTCGGAGCCGGTGCAGGCGACCGTACCGCGGACGAACGCGGACGACTCGATGGGCAGTCCGGCTGCGGTGAGTTCATTGACCACCGTGGGGACGTGCTCTTCGGGAATGTTGACGAGCAGAAGATTTTGCATCGGCGTATTTCGTACGTGGCCGTCGCCGTAGCGCTCAGCCAGATCGGCCGCAACGGTGAGTTGTGCGGGAGTGATGCGTCCGCGAATCACCGAAGCTCCGATGGAGAACAAACCTGGTTGCTGCTGCGGGATGACGCCAAGATGATCGCGGTGGACCTGGGCCGGGGGTGTTGCGGGTTCGGCGGGATCAAGGGAATAGCCGAGCTTGGATTCGATGAGCTCGAGGAACGAACCGGCGGTCCAGGCGTGCTCCAGAAACAGATATTTGAGACGGGCCTTGTCGCGGGAGTGGCGAAGCACATCAGACTCACGGAAAATTTCTGTGATGGCGCGGACGACGGGGATCACTTGGTGCCACTGGATGAAGGCGGGAATGGGTACCGCGAGATGCGGCTGGGTGGAGAGACCGCCACCGATGCGGAGGGAGAAGCCGATTTCGTGATTCGTGAATCGTGACCCGTGATTCGTAGGGACCTCATTGAAAACAAGCTCCGACCCCCTAAGCGGACGAGGAGTGGCGATCAGAGCGATGTCGTTAATTTCGGGGTAAGAGCACCAATCGGGGCAAGCGGTTACCGTGATTTTGAATTTGCGCGGAAGATTGTAGAACTCGGGGTTGCCGCCTAGCTCTTTGTCGATGGCCTGGATGATGGGATTCACATCGATGGGTTCGTGGGCATGAACTCCGGCAAGTGGGCAGCCGGTAATGTTCCGAGTGACGTCGCCGCAAGCACCTGTGGTGGTTAACCCGATGGAGTGCAGTGTATCGAGAATCTCAGGAATCGATTCGATGCGGATCCAGTGCAGCTGAATATTTTGCCGGACAGTGATGTCGGCGACGCCGTTACCGTGTGCGGTGGAAAGCTCGGCGATGGTGCGCAACTGGTGGCTCGTGAGTAGCCCGTTCGGGATGCGGATGCGCATCATGAAATACGGAGTGGCTTTCCCTTCCCCGCCGGTGCCGCCGATGACCCCGAGCCCATCGCCCTGCGTATAAATGCCCCACGTCCGGAAGTACGTACCGAGCCATTCCTGAGGGATTGATTCGTGGCCCAGGCGGGCGAAATTGCGAATCTCGTCGAGGTGATCCCACGCGTTCTTTTCGCGTTTGTGGCGTTCGACGCGCTGAGCCTTGGTTTCTTTGGTGACGGACATTCGGAGCGATTCCCTTCCCAATAACGGCAAAAACAACTGCGCTAAAAACAAAAAACCCACGTTGCCTGAAACTCTGGCACGTGGGCTTCGAAACTCGTCGATCCGTTCTAGTTACACGGCGAAGCACCTATGGCCAGAGTGGGCAAGCCGACAACAACAGCAGCAGCAACACATGGCTTGCGCGAACGAACCGGTCTGGCAGAGGTGCAACATATGCAAGTAAAGGTTACGCAAGCGCTGGTGACAGCGTCAACCAGTACTTGGCCTCAAAGATTGGATGCGTAACATTGGGGGATTGGATACATGGAGATGTGGCGCACGGTTCGTGATTTGTGAGTCGTGAATCGTGACTCGCAAACCCATCCTATACCGGTCCGCACGTCATTTCTCGACCCTGCCCCCAGGTACCTAGGGCCGATTCCAAGGAACGAATTCGCTAGGATTTGGGTTTGGCGGCTGGTTTGGAGGTGGTGGCCTTCGGAGCGGAAGTAGAGGCGGTGCCCCCGACGATGCTGGCGGATTTGATAACGTCCAGTTTGGGGAATTTCGAGGCGATGTACTTTTCACCGCCCTTTTCCATGCCGGGTTGCTCGCCTGCCGCCGCCGGGTCGGGATACTGGTCGTAGAACATTTCAACCACGTTGATTCCCTTTTCGTCGATCACTGCGAAGGGAGCAAATCCCTGCGAATCAAGCGGAGTATTGTCTTTCAGATTGATAAATATTTCCGTCGTGCGGGAGTTGGGCTGAGAAGTTTTGGCGAAGGTGAGCGTGCCGCGGACGTTTTTTTGCGTGACCGGATCATCCTTAATCGTGGCCTTGGCCCAGGCGGCGTTCACCGGGGGATTCGCATTAATGCCAAATTGCGCAACGAAGTTGGGAATGACCCGGTAAATCCGCGCGCCATCATAAAAGTGATGCTTGACGAGATTATAGAAGCGGTCCGCGCCGTTGGGCGCCCAGTCGCGATGGACGGTCACAGTGAACTCGCCACGCGTGGTGTCGAACTTAACCTGATACGTGGCGGGCGCGGTATCTTTCAGGAGAGTTGGCCGCAGAAGAGTGCGGTCGTATGACGCCGTAGTCGTGTGGGTGGTCGCAGTGGTGGAAGATTTCGGCTTTGCGGGTGCAGTGGTCGACGTTTGCGAAAAGGCCGGAAGAACGGAACAGACAAAAAGCGCTGCCGCGCGGGCGGCGAACCTGGCGTTGCACATATTGGTGAAAGCCTCCGACGAAGTGATGAATGAATGGAGCACACTAATTCTAACGCCAACGCGGGGTCGCGAGTAGGAGACTTGCGAACGGGAGTCGCTTGGAAGTAAAGCGGAGGCCGAAGAAACGGCAGGCGGCGTGAAGCCTGACCGCGCAGCAGGCCGCCCCTACGGATTATTTGTTGAGATCGCGAGAGACTTTCTGGGCTTCGCTTAGAACGCGCAGAGTATTTTCTCCCAGGATTTTGCGCACGTCGGATTCGGAGTAGCCCTTTTTGAGGAGCGCGTCCGTGATTTGCGGGATATGTGTGACATCTTCCATGCCAAGAGGCATGACCGCGCCATCGAAATCGGAGCCCAGGCCAACATGGTCGATGCCTCCGACTTTCACGGCGTGGTCGATGTGCTCGATAATGGCAGTCCAATCGACCTTGGGAAGCTTGCCCTCCTTCATGAAGTCGCGAACGACCTGGTCGCCGGCGACACCGCTGCAGGCTTCGTCGGTTCCACAACGTTTTTTCACTTCTTCGTTAATCTCTTTTTCCACTTCCGGGTGAGCTGCTTCAAAATCGCGGAACTGTTGGCTGAGGAAGCCCACATGATAATTGATCTGAATGACGCCGTCGTGTTTGGCGAGATCGCGGATCATATCGTCGGTCATGTTGCGTGCAGCGTTGCAAAGAGCCCGGCAAGACGAGTGGGAAGCGATGAGCGGAGCTTTGCTGACTTCCAGTGCGTCGTAGAAAGTCTTATCGGATACATGGGAGATGTCCACCAGCATCCCGAGCCGATTCATTTCGCGGACTACATCTTTGCCGAAAGGCGTAAGCCCGTTGTGTTCCGGTGTGGCCGTGGAAGAATCAGCCCACTCGTTATTTTCCATATGCGTGAGGGTCATGTAGCGCACCCCGAGGGCGGCGAAAGTACGCAGGACGGCCAGATCGTTGCCCATCATGTGCCCGCCCTCAACGCCCATGAGCGCGGCAATCTTGTGCTGTTTCTTGGCCTCACGAATATCGTCGGCGGTGGTGGCGAGGATGAAATCGTTGGGATGCTTGCGCACCGTTTCGCGGACGGCGTCGATTTGATCGAGGGCTTGCTTCACCGCGGCCGGGCCGAGAATTTTACCGTTGATCCAGATCGAGAAAAAGATGGTCGTGAGTCCGCCATCACGCATCCGGGGAACGTCGATGTTGCCATCGGCGTGTGGAACGGTGATATCGAAATGCGGATCGAGGAGCCGTTGCGTGGTGTCGTCGTGCGTGTCGATGACGATCGCGGAGGCCTGCAGCTTTTTCGCTTTATCGGAGACGGCGTCGGATTGCGCGGTAACTAGCATGGCAGTGGCCCCCATGAGACACACAAAAAGAAAGATGATTGAGCGGAACATCGGTCCCCCAGTGAATTCACAGCGAGCGTAGGTAGAGTAGCAGAAGAGAACGGCGTTCAACAGTTGCAGCAGTCTAGAAAATTAGGATGTCATCGCGGAGTGAACGGAGGACCGCGGCGGAAACGGAGAGTTTTTCGAGACTTCAAGGACCAATGGGAAGAAGGGTTCCCCGGCGCTATCCGGCGCCGGCAGTCGTGGATCCTGGGCGTTCCGTGATAGCCGCTTTGATGTAATCGCGGTTGGTGCGCGCAATGACTTCCAGCTTGATGTCTTTCGGGCAAGCGGCTTCGCATTCACCGATATTGGTGCAATTGGCAAAGCCCTCGATATTCAGTTGTTGAACCATTGCTAGTGCTCGGCGATCGCGTTCCACCTGACCCTGCGGCAAGTGCCCGAGGTGGGAAATTTTGGCGCCGACAAAAAGCGCGGCAGCGGCGTTCGGACAGGCCGCAACACATGCGCCGCAACCGATGCAAGCGGCAGCGTCCATCGCGAGATCGGCGTCCGACTTCGGCACGGGAATCGTGTTGCCGTCGGGGGCGCTTCCCGTGGGCACGGAAATGAAACCGCCAGCGGCGATGATGCGATCGAAGGAGCCGCGGTTGACCACGAGATCCTTGACGACGGGGAACGCTTTGGCGCGCCAGGGCTCCAGGTAAATCTCGTCGCCATCCTTGAAATGTCGCATGTGCAACTGGCACACGGTTGTGCGCTTGAACCCGCCGTGGGCTTTGCCGTTAATCATGAAGCCGCACATGCCGCAAATGCCTTCGCGGCAATCGTGATCGAAAGCGATGGGATCTTCGCCCTTGGTAATAAGGCCTTCGTTGACAACGTCGAGCATCTCGAGGAAGGACATGTGCTCGTCGACGTCGGGAGCATCGTAACGGACCATGCGGCCCTTATCCTGGGAATTCTTCTGGCGCCAGACGTGAAGAATAAGTTTCACTTGTAGCTCCGTTGGGAGGGGTGAACGTACTCGAAGGTCAGCGGCTCTTTCGTCAACGTGGGAGCGCGCCCTTCACCCTGGTATCCCCATGCGGCGACGTAGGAATAGTGCT
Organism: Candidatus Acidiferrales bacterium; assembly: GCA_963759275.1. Taxonomy (GTDB): domain Bacteria; phylum Acidobacteriota; class Terriglobia; order Acidiferrales; family UBA7541; genus Acidiferrum. The sequence goes on from CAVWYZ010000018.1 coordinate 363,079, forward strand.
CGTCATCGCGCAACGCTTCGCCTTCCGGCGTTTGATATTCTTCGCGGAAGTGGCCGCCGCAGGATTCGTTGCGATTGAACGCGTCGATGCACATAAGTTCCGCAAGTTCGAAGAAGTCTGCCACTCGGCCGGCCTTCTCGAGGGATTGGTTGAATTCTTCATTCGTGCCGATCACCCGAACATTTTTCCAGAATTCCTCGCGAAGAGCCGGGATCAGCTCGAGCGCTTTCCTTAGCCCGGCGGCATTCCGAGCCATGCCGCAGTAATCCCAAACAATTTTGCCGAGTTCGCGATGAAAAGAATCCACGGTGCGATTGCCGCTGCCGTTCAACAGCTTGTTGGTGATGGCTGTGACGTTGGCGACCGCGTCCTTCACCGCAGGCGCGTCCGGGGAAACCTTACCCGGCTTGGCGGTGGCCAGGTAATTGCCCAACGTATAGGGAATGATGAAGTAGCCATCGGCCAGCCCTTGCATCAGCGCGCTGGCACCCAGGCGGTTGGCGCCGTGGTCGGAGAAATTCGCTTCGCCAAGCACGAACAGCCCTGGAATCGTGGACATCAAGTTGTAATCCACCCACAGCCCGCCCATGGTGTAGTGCGTGGCCGGATAGATGCGCATGGGCACTACGTAAGGATTCTCGCCGGTAATGCGCTCGTACATTTCGAAGAGGTTGCCATACCGCTCTTCAATCTTGTGTTTGCCGAGACGCTGGATGGCATCGCTAAAATCCAGATAAACACCAAGACCACTCGGCCCCACGCCGTGACCAGAATCGCACTCCGCTTTGGCCGCACGAGAAGCGATGTCGCGCGGAACCAGGTTGCCGAAGCTCGGGTAACGCCGCTCCAGATAATAATCGCGCTCCGACTCGGGAATCTGGCTTGGCGGGCGCTTGTCGCCCGGCGTCTTGGGAACCCAGATACGCCCGTCGTTACGGAGAGACTCCGACATTAAGGTGAGCTTCGACTGATATTCACCGGCAACGGGAATGCACGTAGGGTGAATCTGCGTGTAGCAAGGATTCGCGAAAAGCGCCCCGCGCTTGTACGCCCGCCAGATGGCGGTGGCGTTGCAACCCTTGGCGTTCGTTGAAAGATAGAACACGTTGCCATAGCCGCCGGTGGCAAGGATGACCGCATCGCCCATGTGCACTTCAATTTTGCCGTCATACAGGCTGCGCGTGACGATGCCACGCGCCTGGCCGTCAACCACGATCAGATCCAGCATCTCCATGCGCGGATACATTTTCACGGAGCCCAGGCCAATCTGTCGTTCGAGTGCCTGATAAGCGCCAAGAAGCAGTTGCTGCCCCGTCTGGCCACGGGCATAAAAAGTACGCGAGACTTGCGCGCCGCCGAAGGAACGATTGTCCAGCAGGCCGCCGTACTCTCGGGCAAAGGGCACACCCTGCGCGACGCACTGGTCGATGATGTTTACGCTGACTTGCGCCAGGCGGTAGACGTTGGCTTCGCGCGCGCGAAAATCGCCGCCCTTCACCGTGTCATAGAAGAGCCGGAAAACGCTGTCGCCATCGTTGTGATAATTCTTTGCGGCGTTGATGCCTCCCTGCGCCGCGATGGAGTGCGCTCGGCGCGGGCTATCCTGATAACAGAAGCACTGAACGTTGTAGCCTAGTTCCCCGAGACTGGCGGCGGCAGCTCCTCCCGCGAGACCCGAACCGACCACGATGATGTTGTACTTGCGCTTATTGGCAGGATTGATGAGCTTGAGATCGAACTTGTGTTTCTCCCAAGACTGCTCAATCGGACCAGTAGGGGCGTGGGATTGTAATTCCATGGGATCAGTCTCTCCTAGACCGGCTTGATGAAGCCGGCCAGAATGGCGACCGGTATGGAAATGTTGCCGACCGCGATCAGGATGGCGACAATTTTTGCCAGAGCGCGCAGCCACGGCGTATAGACCGGATGGCTGAAGCCGAGCGTTTGAAACATGCTCCACAGGCCGTGATACAGGTGATAACAAAGCATGATCATCGCGATGATGTAGAACAGCGAAACCGGCCATACCTGAAAACCAGTAACCACATTGTTATAGACATTGTGCTCGTCGAACGGGCCGCCCGGATGGATGGTGCCAAAGGTCAAATGCAACAGATGAAAGATCACAAAGGCCAGGATAATCGGGCCGCTCCACATCATCGTCCGGGATGCGTAGGTGGAGTTGAGATTGGTCTTCTTCACATACCCAATGGGCCGCGCCTCGCGTTGTAGCAGCCAAAGCTGCCACGACGACCAGATGTGCAGGCCAACCGAGATCAACAAAGTGATGCGCGCACCCCACAGCAGCGCCGGAAGAGACCGTAAGGTCGCGGCGTAGTGATTGATGTGCTCCGGTGGCAGGAAAATCTGCAGATTGCCCAGCAAATGACCAACGACGAAGCCGAACAGGATCACGCCGGTGATGGCCATGATGGCTTTCTTCCCAACAGTCGTCTGCCAGAACCGCAAGCTGCCGCCCGGGAGGTTTACCGCAGTAGCGCTCATGGAATGTGTTGGCCCTTCTGTGTGCTGTAAATAATGCCGGATAAGGTGTGCCGCTTTGCGATCAAATAATCTGAATCAGGCTGGGTTGTCGTGGGAGACATGCCCTCTCCGCCGCCAGAGTCCCGAGAATGTGAGGAGCGATGAAGCAGAATCGCGATGGGATCGCGGCAAATTCAGTATAGGGAGTTAGGCGAAACGATGCAAGCCGCGCCGCGCAACACCGCTAAAAGACCCACGGTTGATTCCGCCAAAGAAGCGGGACGTAGTAGGTGTCGAGCAACCAAGCAAGAACAAATAGAACCACGACGCCAACCAAGGTCCACAGGAAAAGGCGCACGGGGAGGGTCCGTAGAAGCGGAACCGGTGGGCTGCTCTCGTAACGAAACAGCATTCCGCTGGCGCAAGACATACAAGCGGCCACAACGATTCGGGCGATCGCTGCGACCAACCGTTGCTCCCATGTTGTCGCGGTGGCGAAGAACGCCGCGCCGAGCACCGCATAGAAAGACAGGAGGCTCAGGAGAAAGGAAATCGCTCTGCCGAGATCCAGAAGCACGGCCAAGCCTCCGAGTGGAAACCCGGGTAGGAACGGGCCTCACCCGCCCGTTAGTATAGCCCGTGGTAGAAACGCGGTGCCACGAAGTTGCAGAAGTGGCAGTGATGCGTGTCGTTGCTTTCCTCTGGGTGGAGTAGTATACGAGGAGATGGAAGCTGAGTTGGTGGGTAGCCCGCCAGCAAGGAAGTCCGAGGCCGTCCGAGGATCGCGCAATTCCTTACGTTCCTAGCGGTTAACGCCGCGCCCGCCGTGTGCTGCCGGTCCACGATTCCTTTTCGCCGCTACCGCGAAACCACGATTTTTGCCGCAGGAGGCACAGACATGATGGAGACACTGGATTCGTTGCTCAAGAAGCATCCCTTTTTCAACGGCCTTTCCGACAAGCAATTAAAAGTGATCGAGGGATGCGCGAAGAATGCGCGGTTCGCCGAGGGGAAAACGATTTTCGTGGAAGGGGATCCGGCCGATGCGTTCTATTTTATCGAGGAAGGCGCGGTGTCCATCGAGTTGACCGTGCCGGATCGGCCCAGGTCGTCAGTCCATCAGGTGGGTGCGGGCGAAATTCTGGGATGGTCGTGGGTGTCGCCGCCGTATCACTGGCATTTTAATGCTCGGGCTTTAAAAGCAACCAAAGCCATTGCCTTTGACGCGCGCTGTTTGCGCGCGAAATTAGAGGCCGACCATGAACTCGGGTATGAATTGCTGCGGCGCTTTGCTGAAGTGATCGTGCAGCGGTTGGATGCCACTCAGGTGCAGCTCCTGAAGATGAAAAAGGAAAATTAGGTCGAGTCTGCTCACATTCGATTCTGAGCTTCCGGAGTGTTCAAAACTGCCCAGTCTTAAACCGGTCCAGTCACGATTCCGAATGCCTTCTTATCCTGCTGCCAAAAAAAGAATCGCCGCGCGGCGTGGGGGCAGCGCGGCGATCCGTGGGGCGGAGTTAGGGCAGACCTGACTGTTCTCTTCTCGGGGCTGGTACCGAAAAGAGCCAGAAGATCAAGGAAATCAACAGGGACAGGGAAGATTGCAGGTATCTAACAAGCAATTGCGTTTCCATTGATTTGCATGGGTGTGGAAAACGTAAATCACAAGGAAGATGCAGGTTAGGCGCACACCCGGGGCGAAAGAAGAGAGAAATGTGAAAAAGAATTCCTCAGGCAAGGTGGGAAATAGGCAAGTCCGTTCACATTGCGCCGGAAGCCCATGGGCGAAAAGGCGTTTCCAATTCGCGGTGGAAGAGTTACGCTCCAAGGTTTGGCGAGTGGTCCGGTTCTGGAAGTGGTTGGTTCGTCAAGCCTAGGGGCTCACCGCAATAGTGCTAGGTAATCAAGAATCTCAGTGCCACGGGAGACAGGGATGACGACGAGGCGAGTGGCTTGGATAGGTTGTGCCGTGATCTGCGCGATGGCCGTGTCCTGGGTCTCGGCCGGTGTTACCCCGGCTCAAGATCAGGCGGCACTGGCGGTCAAAAAGTTGCGGTGCGAGTGGAAAGTCGATCCGGTGATCGATGTGGCGCGGCCGCGATTCAGTTGGGAGCTGGAGTCGCCAGAAAAGAACGTGCTGCAAACCGATTATGAAGTGCAGGTGGCTCGGTCGGAAAACGAACTGGCGACGGGGAAACCTCTCTGGGATAGCGGCGAGGTGAAATCGGACGCGTCGGTAGGGGTAGAGTATGCGGGCCCGGCGCTGGCGAGCGGGGCAATCTATTATTGGCGGCTGCGCGTCTCCGACAATCACGGGCATAGAAGCGACTGGAGCAAGCCAGCGAAGTGGGAAATGGGATTACTTGCAGCGCAGGATTGGAAAGCGCAATGGATTACGCCGGATCTCGTGGAGGATGACACCAGCTCGAATCCAGCGCCACTGCTGAGAAGACAGTTCACCTCCGACACGAAAAAGAAAATCGCGAAAGCCCGGCTGTTTGCTTCGGCCGAGGGATTATACGAAATGCAACTGAATGGGAATCGCGTAGGTGACCAGTATTTCACGCCGGGATGGACCGCGTACGATTTCCGGCTGCAGTACCAGACCTACGACGTGACCGAGATGCTGAAGCGCGGGCCGAACTGTTTAGCCGCCATGCTAGGCGATGGGTGGTTCCGCGGGCACATGGCCTTTGAGGGAAAGCGGAATAATTACGGCAAGAAGGTGGCGCTGCTGGCGCAGTTGGTGATTACTTACACCGATGGCACGCAGCAGATTGAGGCGAGCGACGGCAACTGGAAATCGTCGACCGGCGCGGTGCTGGTTTCCGATATTTACGATGGCGAAACTTACGATGCACGGCTGGAGAAAGCCGGATGGAGCACACCCGGATACGACGACAAGGATTGGAAGGGCGTGAAGGTCGTCGATCCCCCGAACGCAAAGCTGGTGGCCGCGGCGGGTCCGCCGGTCAAAAAGATTGAAGAAGTGAAAGCCGTGAAGGTGCTCAAGACTCCGGCCGGGGAAACCGTCGTGGACATGGGACAGAATATGGTCGGTTGGGTGAAGGTGCGCGTAACCGCTCCGGCAGGAACCACGATTACCTTGCGCCATGCGGAAGTGTTGGACAAGGCGGGCAACTTCTACACCGCGAATCTGCGCAGCGCAAAACAGACGGATACCTACACCACGCGCGGCGGCGGCGAGGAAGTGTTCGAGCCGCACTTTACGTTTCAGGGCTTCCGCTATGTCGAGGTCAGCGGATGGCCGGGTGAAGTGAAGCCCGAGGATTTTACCGGCGAAGTTGTGCATTCAGAGATGGAAAGGACGGGAAGTTTCGAAACCTCCAATTCCCTGCTGAACCAGCTGGAACACAACATTATCTGGGGACAAAAGGGTAATTTCCTGGATGTGCCGACGGATTGTCCGCAACGGGATGAGCGCCTTGGTTGGACGGGAGATGCCCAGGTGTTCTCGCCCACAGCCTCTTTCAATTTCGAGACCGTCGCATTTTACGAAAAGTGGTTGAAGGATCTCGCTCTGGATCAGCAGGATGATGGCGCTGTGCCGCACGTGATTCCGAACATCTTGTCCCACGCCACGCGGAAAGGTGATTCAGCGTCGTCAGGTTGGGCGGATGTTGCGGTGGTGGTGCCGTGGAATGTGTACCAAGCCTTTGGGGACCGGCGCGTGTTGGAGGAGCAATATCCGAGCATGAAGGCCTGGGTCGAGTACATGCGCAAGCAGGCGGGCGACCGCTATTTGTACAACACGGGATTCACCTTTGGCGATTGGCTGGCGTATGCCACTACGGATTCGGATTATCCAGGCGCGACCACAGACAAGGATTTTATCCAGACGGCGTATTTTGCGCACTCCACGGACTTACTGGCGAAGACGGCCACGGTTCTCGGCAAAAAGGAAGATGCGGCGGAATATCAGGAACTGGAAGGAAAGATCAAGGCTGCGTTTATGCGGGAGTTTGTTACCCCGAACGGCAGATTAAGTTCGAATACGCAGACGGCTTACACGCTGGCGCTGACATTCGATCTGTTGCCGGAATCGATGCGTGCGGAAGCGGCGGACCGTCTGGCGGCCGATGTGCGAAAATTCGGGCATTTGACCACCGGATTTTTGGGGGCTTCGGGATTGAATTGGGCGCTGAGCGATTCGGGACATCTCAACGAAGCGTACACGCTGCTGAACCGCAAGGAATATCCTTCATGGCTATACCCCGTGACCAAAGGCGCGACCACCATTTGGGAACGCTGGGACGGCATCAAGGAGGACGGCAGCTTCCAGGATCCGGGGATGAATTCCTTCAATCATTATGCGTATGGTGCGATTGGCGATTGGATGTATGGCGTGGTCGCGGGGATTGGAATCGATGAGGCGCGGCCAGGATACAAACACATTGTGATTGCTCCGCGACCGGGGGGCGGCTTGACCTATGCGCGCGCGTCGGTCGAGAGCGTTTACGGAAAAGTGGCTTCGGGCTGGGAGATTGCCGGCGGGAAGTTCCAATTGAAGGTGCAAGTGCCGCCGAATACCACCGCCAGAGTGAAAATGCCGAGTGGGAAAGTGGAAGAAGTGGGATCGGGTACATGGGAGTTTGAGGAACTGCGATCGCAGGTGTCTGCTACGGGAGGATCGAGATGATTCGTAAATCGAGGCTGATAGCTTATGCAGCGGCAATAATTCTGTGCGCCATGACATGCAGCGGAAGTGCCTGGAGCCAGGACAAGGCGGCCGACTCTGGTAAGCCACTGCGTGTGGCGATTGCCGGATTGGTCCATGGGCACGCCGAGGGTTTTTTCTCGGGTGCGATCAAGCGCACGGATATTGCAATCGTAGGCGTGCAGGAGCCGGACCGTGCGCTGTTTGACCGCTACGCGAAGAAATATGCCTTGGACGCAAAGCTATACCACGCGGATTTGGAAGAAATGATTACGGCGACCAAGCCTCAGGCCGTGCTCATTTACACCAGCACTTACGATCACCGCAAGGTGGTGGAGGTATGCGCGAAACATCACATTCCCGTGATGATGGAAAAGCCGCTGGCCGTGAGCGCGGAGGATGCGCACGCGATTGCCAAAGCCGCGGAAGAAGCCAAGATTCCGGTGATGGTGAATTACTTTACGACCTGGCAGCCAAGCCGCATTGGCGCCTATGACGTGGTGAAGCAAGGTACGATCGGCGAAGTTCGGCGCATCGTGGCACACGACGGGCATTTCGGTCCCAAGGAAATTGGCGTCGGACCCGAATTTCTAGGCTGGCTGACCGACCCGAAACTCAATGGCGGCGGCGCTCTCTACGACTTCGGATGCTACGGCGTGGATTTCATGACCTGGCTGATGCACGGCGAGCGGCCCTTGACAGTGACGGCAGTGACCTTGCACATCAAGCCGGATGTGTATCCCAAAGTGGATGACGACGCCACAATTGTGCTGACGTACCCGAAGGCGGAAGGCGTGGTGCAAGCTTCGTGGAATTGGCCGTTCGGGCGGAGCGATGTGGAGATTTATGGCAAGACCGGCGAAGTGGAGACCGTGGGAGGAGACGAGCTGAGAGTGCGGAAGTCGGGCGAGGAGGAAGCAAAGACCGAACGCGCTCCAGCGTTGATGCCTCCGGCCGATGACGAGTTGAAGTATTTGCGCGCAGTGGTGTTGGAGGGCCTAAAGCCCGAGGGGCAGTCGTCGTTGGCAGTCAATGTCGTCGTGGCCGAAGTGATGGATGCGGCGCGGGAGTCGGCCAAGACCGGCAAGACCGTAAAGCTGGGAGAAAAGAAGTAAAGACGCAGCGACAAGAAGTCTGGCAGTGCAAAGTTATGCGGTGACTTTTCGGGGAGCCACGAATGAAGACGAAGGTAGCGGTCGTGCTGGCGATGTTCGGTATCTTGGTGTGCGCCTGGAGCGCGAAGGCGCAAATGAACAAGCCCTTCGCGACTCAGGACAAGCCCACGGCGCGGGAAATTGTGGCAGAGATACAGAAACAGGTAGGAGTACCGTGGCAGAAAGACACGGTGGACACATTTAAAGCCGGCAATCCGGATACGCCGGTCACGGGAATTGCGATAACCATGATGGCGACAATGGATGTGTTGGAGCGGGCCTCAGCGAAGGGATTGAATTTTGTCATCACCCATGAGCCCACGTTCTACGCACATCTGGACACCCCCGAAGGAATGTCCGAAAGCGATCCAGTCTGGAAAGAGAAACGCGACTTTATCGAGAAACACAATATGGTGGTGTGGCGCTTTCACGACCACTGGCACATGCGTAAGCCGGATGGAATCGAGACTGGCGTGATTCACGCGTTGGGGTGGGAGAAATACCAGAGCACCGAAAACCCCTATTTGTTCACGATCCCGGAGACAACGCTGAAGCAATTGGCCAAACGGGTGGCCGAGAAACTGGACTCGCCGGTCGTGCGCGTAGTGGGCGTGCCAGAAATGAAAGTGACGAAGTTGGCGCTCAGTCCTGGTGCGGCCGGCTTTGAGCCCGAGACCCATGCACTGGAACGTGATGACGTACAGGTGCTGTTAGTGGGCGAGACACGCGAGTGGGAAACCGTAGAATACGCGGCGGATGCGGTGACCCAGCGTAGGAACAAGGCGCTAATCGTAATCGGGCATATTCCCAGCGAGCAGCCGGGAATGTTGGAGTGCACCACCTGGCTGAAAGGATTTGTGAAGGATGTACCGGTGGAATTTGTCGCCGCCAAGCAGCCGTTCTGGGTCGTGAAGTGATACATGGCCGTGCGGTAAGAAGAAACCACCAGGCAACCCCTTGCCTTTACGTAGTGAGACAGATACGCGCGCGAACCTAGCAGTCTATTTGTCCTTTGCGGGCTTCTCTTTCATCGCTTTGATCGAAGTGACATTGAGGACCGGCCGTTGCCCGGTCTCTATGCCGGTAACGTTAGACAACGTTCCTTTGGCTTTTACCGTCTGATTCTCGAGAGCTTCGAGTTTTTTGGAATCCAGCGCAACCACTTCAATGGAGCTAACCTGCTTGCCGTGAACTTCCAGGACGGGATTTAGTTCAATGGCCCAGCCGGAGGTCTCTCCGCCAATAGCCATGACCCGAGTCAGTTTGCCCTGGACCGTAAGTCTGTCCGATTTATCGGGCTTCTGTGCGGCGACTGCCAGCGCGAACAGAAAAAAGGCGAAGACCGCAACTGCACGGCGTGAATACATGGTGCAACTCCTTGAATTCGGAAAAAGTCTAACACGGCGGGAGCTACTCGTTAGGCCGCGCGCTTCCATTTATTGAGGAAAGTCAGAATATCTTCGGGCGCCATCGAACGAGCGGCTTCGAATTCACCGCGTTTTTGACTAAACAAGAGTTTGCCGTCGGAATCGAGGACCGCGATGGCCGGGACGCCGCGCTCGAGTGGAACATCGTATTTTCTGGCGACGTCGAGGTTTTTGTCCATCTGACCAATGTCAACGTGAACGACCAGGAAAGATCGGTTGAGCGTCGGCGCGATTTCGGGGGAGTGAAAGGCTTCGTCAAGAACGTGGCAATCGAAGCACCAGTTGCCACCAAAAACAACCAGCACACGTTTGTGCGACGCAGTCGCTGCGCGCAGCGCCTCGGCAATTTCCTGAGTCGCATCTACTCCCTGCGGATAGATGTCCTTGTTTTCGAGCGGCTGCCTGAGGCGAGTGGCCATGGAATGTTGCACTCCGGCAAGGCGCCACTGGCCATTCTGACGGACCCAAGTTTGCGCCATGGCGACAAACTGTTTCTTGAGCGCTGCGCCGTTCTTCGTAGTAAGCGTAAGTTGGACCGCCAACGCGTGCATGTCCGGGCCCTGGTCGGCCTGCTGAGCAATCTGCGCCGATAAACCGATAAGACCTTCGGATTTCCAGCCGGCCCAGAAAGCAATCTCATCCGGAAGCGCGACGCGTGTCCTGCCCGGGCCAACGATTTCCGCTGGGGGAGATTGTACATAGAGTGCGGATAGCGCTGCTGAATCGCCAGCCAGGACGGCCGCGCGCCATGTTTCAAACGGAGCAAACACCGCCGAAGAGGCCGTCTGCTGCGCGAGAGCGGTGGCGGCCAGGAAAAAAGCGATCGCAGCGGGAAGCACGCGCATAGGTTCAACGAAAGAATAGCATGAAGAAAGAGGGGGCCAGTCCAACCGAATTGTGCCTTGCGGCAAAGCAGCAGGGGATGCGGCTAGAACGGCGACCGACGGAGATGGGCCCAGCCCCGTAGTTCCCTTCCCGTGATAAACTGTGTGGATACTTTTTGAGCGAGGTAACGAGACGTGTCGGACAACAAAGACGATGGATTCAAGGTAATCGATCGGCGGCCCTTTACCGCTGAAGGCGAAATCCGCAAAGAAGTGGTGGAAGAACAGGAACGCGAGGCGAAGCGCGAAGAAGTCAAGGCCGAAGCCAAAGCAGCAGCGGACGCTAAGGCGGAAGCGGCGAAGCCAGCCGCAGACACGCCCAAGAAGTTGCCGGCGTTCGAAAATCTGGTGCGCATGATCGGCAGCAACGCGGCGATGGTGCTTGGCGCGTATGCAGATCCGAATACCGGCCAACCGATGCTCGATCCGGACGCTGCGCGTGAGCTGATCGATATGCTGGACGCGCTGCAACAGAAGACCAAGGGAAATCTGGCCCCGGAAGAGAACGACATGCTGGTGGATTTGCTTGGCAAATTGAAGCTAACTTACCTGGAGATTTCGAAAGCCATGACCGCAGAGATGGCAAAGGTCACGGCCCAGGCCAAGGGCGGGAAGAAGTAAAAGCCATACATCGGAATCAGGAAACGGACGGCGCGAGTGCATCGCGCCGTTTTTGTTTTTGCGGAGGCGGACGAGAAAGGCAATGCGAGAGAAATGGCGGCTTCTAGGTATGCACGTACATCAGGGGAAAGACGCAGGACTCGGAGACTCGCCCTGCGCTACACGTTCGGAGGCGGATACAATAGACAGGATGGGAACTCAGCCAATACGTTTGCGGGTGATGGGGTCGGGCACAAGTATGGGGGTGCCGACGCTCGGATGCCATTGCGCGGTTTGCGAGTCGCAGGATCCCCGCGACAACCGCCTGCGGCCTTCTCTGCTTCTTTCTCGGAATGGGCAAAACGTAGTGATCGATACTACCCCGGACTTTCGCGCCCAGGCATTGCGCGTGCGCCTCGATCGACTGGACGCCGTGCTGCTGACGCACTGCCACGCGGATCACATCCTGGGTTTCGACGATTTACGGCCCTACAATTTCCGGCAAAAAGGTGCGATCCCTGTGTATGGAACGGAAGAAACCTTTCGCGTCGTGAAGCGCGTGTTCTCCTATGTGTTTGATGGACGACCGACGCTGAGCAGCGTGCCAAGCGTGGAATTGCGTGAGGTGGATGGTCCCTTTATCGCGCTGGGGACTCCGTTCATTCCCGTACCGTTGTTACACGGGGAAATGGAAGTCCTGGGATTTCGCTTTGGCCGCGCGGCGTACCTGACGGATTTCAGTCGATTGCCGGATTCCAGCGTGCCCTTACTCGAAGACCTGGACGATTTGATTCTGGATGCCCTGCGGGATGTGCCGCATCCGATGCACCAGACAGTGGAACAAGCATTGGCGTTAATCGAAAAGCTGCGCCCGAAACGGGCGTGGTTTACCCACATCGCACACGATCTTCCGCATGAAGCAACGAATGAACGCCTGCGAAAAGCCGGCTTTCCCCACGTGAAATTGGCCTACGACGGTTTGGAGTTGGCGGTAGCAACAGAATCCCCGGCGGTCGAACGCGCGGTGCGTGCTCTGTCCATGCAAGTGCATGTTCCTTCGGGCGGCATTCAGCTGTTCTCTACCGCGGAGGACTGGGCAAAAAAATATGCGACAAGCGGGCGCGGCAGCGTGATTGCGATCGGGACATTCGACGGTATTCACATCGGCCACCAGAAAGTGCTGCGCTACGCCATTGAACGCGCGAAAGAGAGCGGCGCTGTGGCGACAGCGCTGACGTTCGAACCGCCACCCGTGAAAGTACTGCGCCCGGATTCGGCGCCGCCCCGCATTTCCACAAATCAGCAGCGCCTGGATTGGTTTGGAGCCGTCGGGATGGAAGCGGCCGTGGTGCTGCCGTTCACGAAAGAGCTAGCGTCGGTGTCCGCGGAAGATTTTGTGCGAGAGATACTTGTGAACCAATTGAAGGTGCGCGCCGTGGTGGTTGGCGACAATTTTCGATTTGGCCATAAGCACGCCGGCGACGTGAAGTTTCTGCGTGACATGGGCATGCGCGAGGGGTTTGAAGTGGTCGTCCACATGCCGGTGATGCTTGATGGAGAAATTGTCTCAAGCACTCTGATTCGGAAGTTAGTGGCCGAAGGGGATGTGCGCCATGCGGCTCGCTTGCTGGGACGACCATTTGACCTGACCGGCGAAGTGATCAGTGGCACCGGGACTGGGCGAAAGCTGACCTTCCCCACTCTAAATCTAAAGCCAGAGCAGGAATTGCTTCCCGCCAAAGGCGTATACATTACGCGCACGGTGTTGGAAGGCGAGAGCAGCAGTCATCGCAGCGTGACCAACGTGGGAGTGCGGCCCACATTTAATGGCTCGGGCCTCAGCGTCGAAACGCATCTACTTGATTATTCCGGGAATTTCGCACCCAAGCGAATCGAAGTGCGCTTCTGGAAACGCCTGCGCGCCGAGAAAAAGTTCGCGGGCGCGGACGAACTGAAGGAACAGATCGCCAAGGACATCGCGTCGGCGAACAAGTTCTTTGCCAGACTGCGCGTAGCCAGAAGCCGCGAGCAGGGCGTAGGCAGCGGACGAATCGAAGATTAAGCCCATCAATGCTGGGCAAACGCCAACGCATCCAAATTAAATATTGCGCTACCGCACGCGCAATCCCCGCCTCGACTACCAGCCCACGGGATAATTATTCTTTTTATTTTGTTCGTCAAGCCAGGCCTTCAGCGGCGCAAAGTAGTCGGCCAGAGCGGTCGCGTCCATTTGCTTTTGTCCGGTGATGACTTCCAATGCATCGGGCCAAGGCTTGCTTTGCCCCAGGGAGAGCATTTCGTTAAGTTTCTCTCCGGCGGCCTTATTGTTGTAAATGGAACAGCGGTGCAGCGGCCCTTGAAATCCAGCCGTCTTGCAGAGACCGCGCTGGAACTGAAACTGGTAGATGGCGGCGAGAAAATATCGCGCGTAGGGGACATTCCCAGGCACGTGATATTTCGCTCCGGGATCGAAATCCGCTTCGCTGCGCGCTACAGGTGGTGCAACGCCCTGGTATTTCAGGCGAAGATCCCACCAGGCTTTGTTGTACTCCGCAGGCTTGATCTGGCCGGAGAAAACTTCCCAGCGCCACTTGTCGATGGTGAGACCAAAGGGCAGAAAAGCCACTTTTTCCAAGGCTTTTTGAAGCAGGTAATCAATGTCACCGGAAGCAGGCGGCACCGTATCGATCAAGCCGATTTGTTTCAGGTATTCGGGGGTAACCGAGAGCGCGATGGTATCGCCGACGGCTTCGTGGAAGCCATCGTTGGCGCTATTTTGAAACAGCGGCGGTTGCGTATCGTAAGCACGCTGATAGAAGTTGTGACCCAGTTCGTGGTGAATCGTACGGAAATCTTCTTCGGTAATCTGAATGCACATTTTCACACGAAGATCGTCTTTGGAGTCGACATCCCACGCGCTGGCGTGACAAACCACATCGCGATCGGCCGGCTTAGTAAACAGCGAGCGCTCCCAAAAGGTCTCCGGCAGCGGCGCGAAACCTAGCGACTTGAAGAAGTTCTCGCCGTACTTGACCATGCCCTTCGGGTCGGTTTTGCGGTCAACCAGAATTTTGGTCAGGTCGAAACTTTGCGCCGGCTTGGGCGAATCCATCAGGTCGTAAACATTGTTCCACTCCTGAGCCCAGATGTTCCCCAGCAGGTGCGCCGGAATAGCGCCGCTTGGTGGAACAATCTCTTTGCCGTACTTCTTCACCAACTGGCCCCGAACGTAGGCGTGCAGCGAAAGATACAGCGGGCGGAGTTGCTCCCACAGGCGATCCATTTCGCTGGCGAATTGGTCCGGAGGCATGTCGTAGTTAGAACGCCAGAGCGCGCCCACGTCGGAATACCCCAATTGGCGAGCGCCTTCATCCCCGAGTTCCACCATACGCGCGTAGCGTTGACGCATCGGTGCGCCGACCGCGTGCCAGCCGAGCCAAGCGCGCTTCAACTCGTCGGGATTGCGACTAGTGGCCATCAGTTTTCCGACAGCGGTTACATCCAGGCACGGCTTGTCCGCTCCGTCCGGGCACCACTTCCCTTTTCCGTAGTCCCCGTCCAGCGAGGAAAGCACCTGCGCGAGTTCCTTTTGCGCCTTGGGATCATCCGGCGCGGGGAAACCGGCAGCGAGTTCGAGGAGCAGGCGTTTGCGAGCGAGCTCCGGCGATAGCTGGACGTGATCGAAGCGGTGCGCTTCCTTGGCATATCGAGTAGCGGCCGTATTGGCTTGTTCACCCAGATCGGCGGCGATTTGTTCGGTATCAACCGTGATGAAGTTTTCCTGGACCCATGCGGCGCGTTGCGCCTTGTTACTTAAATCAAACAACTGCTGTTCGGCGGTTTCGATGAATTTCTTGGCTTCTTCGGGAGTGGGTGAAGAGGATTGGCCCTGTGCGAGAGTCACGCAGAAAATGGAACACACCAATACCAATGCAATGCGGCTGCGGATGCGGTTCATGGACGCTCCTTGTGACTTGCTACTTCCTGACCATTCCGAAAGACATTTCTCACTTCGTCGACTCCGCACGAAATGATAAACAATATGGCGTGCCTCAAGCCCCGCGGCTCTGTTGTTTCTGCGTCAGCGCGCGTAATTCCACCAGGGCACGATCGATACCCGCACGGTCCACGTTCCAGTGTGTGACCATGCGAACGGAATACAGCGCGGTGTCCTGCGCCCAAATTCCTTTCGCATGAAGCGCGTCGCAGAATTCCACAGCATTCATGCCGGTGGCTTTGCAGTCAAAAATCACGATATTTGTACGAACCGCCTTCGGATCTATTTTCAGCCCTGGCAGTTGCGTGATCCCTTCCGCGAGATGCTTGGCGTTAGCGTGGTCTTCGTGCAGGCGGGCCGGAGATTTCTCGAGTGCGATCAGCCCCGCAGCAGCGAGAACGCCAACCTGACGCATGCCGCCGCCGAACAGTTTGCGGTACATGCGGCCCCGTTCAATGAATTCGCGGGAACCAACGATCATCGAACCGACAGGCGCGCCGAGCCCCTTGGAGAGGCAAAACATCACGGAGTCGCATTTCGCCGTCATATGCGCGACGTTATCGTTCAGCGCCACCGCCGCGTTGAAAACGCGCGCACCGTCGAGGTGCACTTTCAAGCCAAGGGCGTGGGCATTGTCGCAAATTTCATGAACGCGCTCGGTGGGGTAGGCGGTTCCACCCGCCATATTGCTGGTGTTTTCCAGGCAAATGAGCGCGGTTTGGGAATCGTAGTAAATCTTGGGGCGAATGGCGGCCTGAATCTGCTCCCACGTCAGAATCCCGTCGTCGCCCGCGCGCACGGCCCTGGGCATGCATCCGGCGATTGCCGACATGGATGCGAGCTCGTAAAGATTCACGTGGCCACGTTCTTCGCAAATCACTTCGTTGGTCAGATTGGTCCAGATCTTGATGGAAATCAGGTTGCCCATGCAGCCGGTAGGAACAAAGAGGGCCGCTTCTTTGCCGAAGATTTCGGCAGCGCGTTTCTGCAGGAGATTGACGGTGGGATCTTCGCCATAAACATCGTCTCCCACTTCAGCGGCGGCCATGGCCCGGCGCATTTCGTCGCTGGGGCGCGTGACGGTATCGCTGCGCAGATCGACAGCGTTCTCCACGGGCGCGACGCGATCGGGATCCACGAGTTGATTACCTTTAGCGACGGTGTAGCTCATCTGGCTCTCTCCGGTTGCAAATGCCTGCCTCCGTCATCGGCTAATGGAATAAAACTGCAGCTAACGCAGCAACTCCACTAGCACTTCGTTGGACACGTGGAGTTTTTCCGGGGCAAGCCTCAGGACGTCACCACACTGTTCTACCATGCCATGGGACGCCAGGCGACTCACTTTGTTTCTAAAATCGACGCCATATTGGCGCTCAATGCGAGACAGATTGATGCCCGCCAGTTGCCGCAAGCCCAGGAACAGTTCTTCTTCCAGCGCGAGTTCCGCGGTGACGGGCTGGACATTCTCGATGGCACTGCTGCCATTCGTAATGGCGGAGACATAGGCCGCGGCGTCATGGATATTCGCCCATCGCTGCGCACCAGAAAACGAATGCGCACCCGCCCCGAAGCCCAGATACGGCTCTCGACGCCAGTATTTCAGGTTGTGCTTGGAAGTAAAACCAGGCTTCGCCCAATTGGATATTTCGTACTGTTCGTAGCCGGCGGATTTCAGTTCACTCTGAGCAAGCTCGTAAAAATTGGCCATGGCTTCTTCGCTGGGGAGCTCGGGAGCGCTGTAGCGGGGGCCGTTGTTGAGCACCTCTAGGCCGAGGCGCGAGCCTTCGTCGATCTCCATCATGTAGACGGAGACGTGCTCGGGAGCAAGCGCGATGGTTTCGCTCAAGGAATGGCGCCAGGAACTCTGGGTCTGCTTCGGCAGACCGGCGATGAGATCGAAACTGATGTTGCGTATCCCGGCATCGCGTGGGACGGGGACGGCCTTGTAGATGTCGGCGCTGCGGTGCATCCGGCCCGCAGCTTTGAGTTCGTCGTCGACGAAAGATTGCGAGCCGAATGAAATGCGATTAATGCCGCATCCAGCCCATTGACGCGCTTTTTCGGGCTCGATGGTTTCCGGGTCGGCTTCGAGCGTGACTTCTTCCCAGCCAGGAGGAAATGATTGCTGAATCGAGCGCAGAAGCTCGCGAAGGAGTTTGGGATCTAAAAGGCTGGGGGTACCACCGCCAATATAAACGGTGTCCACGAGTTGCGATGAAATGCTATCGGGCCAATCAATGCCGGCAGCCTTGAGAAGTTCCTGCGCATTCGCGATTTCGTGCTGAACCGCACGGATATAGGGCGCGAAGCGATTAGTGGACACCACACCCGTATGAAAGTTGCAGTAGGTGCACTTCGTCTGACAAAAAGGCACCTGGATGTAAACGCCCAGATTCTTCATTTCTTACGACTCTAGCACACTGCAAGAGGCAGTTTGTCCGCGTGCACTACTGCTGCGCTGGTTCAGGAGGCTGTGGTAGAGCCGGGATCGCGGCGACCACATCGGGCGACAGCGGTTTGAGGTTGAGTTGTTCGGTGAGGAAGGCGATGCGGTCGCGACGGGCTTCGGAGTTTAGTGCGTGGGGCGCGTCGTACAGTTTGAACTGCTTCGGCTCGCTGGCTACCGCGGCGCTAGCCTTGGCAAGCTCAGGAGTAAGGAATTTTTCCTGACTGGCGAATTGCAGGAGCAGGGTAGCCGGCGCGGCATGCGAAATATACTTCCCTTCGTCTGCCCAGGAATATTTCTTCATGAAGGCATCGACCTTTTCAGCGCCGAACTTTTGCCGAAACTCCTGGAATTGCGGACTCTTAACGATGGCCTCATCCGAGAGACTGCCCGCCATGAGAACGAAAGCGCGGAAGCGCTTGTCGACGCCACTGACGATGGCGCCCGCGTTTGCGCCGCAACTATGGCCGACATACGCGAGACGCTTGGGATCGGCAAACGGGCGAGCAAGAACGAGATCGGCGGCGCGGCGAATGTCGATGACACGCTGCAAAAGATCGTCGATCTGTTTAGCGCCGAGAGGATCGTTGTCGGAAACGTAACCGGGACGAGCAATCGGAAAATCGATTAGTAGCGAAGCTACACCGGCAGGAGCGAGGGCAACGGCTTCGTCCAGAAATTCCTTGCGATTGCGAAACTCGGAATTGGCCCAGCACCAGTGGCCCCAAATAATAGCCGCGAACGGCCCTTTGCCTGGGGGCAGGACGAGATAGGCGGGGACGCGGCCGCCTTTGGGGCTGGCGTAGGAAATATCGTAGACGCCGACGCTGCCGCGGAAGTCGACTCCCGCGTCTTGCGTGTCCAAAGGGAGCTTTGCGTCGTAATCGAAATGGTGAATATCGTCGACTTTTTGGGCGAAAGCAGAAAGGTAAAAAATGAAAAGAGCAACAAGCAGGCGGTGCATGGCGCTCCTCCGATTGCGCTCAGTGTATGCCTGCTGGCTACGGATACAAGCGGAGATTTAGAGGTGTTGCTTAGACGCGGTCGGGCAGGACCTTGACGTACAGCTTGCGCTCGCGAGGGCCATCAAATTCCGCCAGGAAAATCCCCTGCCAGCGGCCAAGCGCCAACTTCCCTTCCTCGACGAAGACAAATTGCGTCGTGCCAGTAAGCATGGTCTTCACATGCGAATCGGAGTTCCCTTCCGCGTGGCGATAGGGGCCCGAGGACGGAACCAGCCTGTCCATCGCACCTACGGCGTCAGAGGCTACGTCGGGATCGGCATGTTCGTTAATCAGCACCGCGGCGGTGGTGTGCGGCACGTAGAGAAAGCAAGTGCCTACGCGAATGCCGAGCGCCGTAACGATACGCTGCACGTCCTTGGTAATATCCACGAGTTGCGTCCGCCGCGAGGTTTTTACGGTAATCGATTGCAAAATGGTGCCTCCAGCAAAAGTCTAGCAGCCTGACGACGGAAAAGAGAGATTCCTCACCTCGCGGGTCGCGCCTGTCGCAGGCAGATTCGGAATGACGAAGTCAGAATTACGGGATCGGTACAATCAGGTGGCGACCCGGTTTTTTAGGAGTGGCGCACTCCTGTAACTCGTTCAGGCCTCCCGAGCCCCATCGTGCAAGAAACGGCAGGAAACAAAGATCTCGGGATTGCAGTCCCTTTTGCGGGAAAAGGAGGTTCTCCAGAAAGGTCTCGTGCTTGGTGATCAGCTTTTCGTGACGGTCGAGGGCTGCTCCCGTTTTATGACGGAGCTTTTCGATTTGATAGCGGATGCGCTTTTCGGCGCGCGCAATGGTGCCCTGAATGGTGGGATCCACTTTAGCGATGGCCTTATGAAGCTTCTTGATGCTCTTTTCGATGTGGTGGAGGTTATCGTCGAATTCGCGAGAGAGCTTTTTCGGTATCGCGGAATTGTACATGCGGTTTCGCAAGGCCTGCGAACCGCGCCACACATCTTCCACATCGAGATGATATTTCTTAAGGATGCGTTCGGCTTTCGGATCGACTAAAGTGAAATCGGCGCGCGGAAGCAGAACCGGCATGCGGCCCAGAAGCTTCTTGTAAATCACCTGGGATTGCGCGTAATAGGCAATTTCCGCGGGTCCACCAAAATACGCGACCGTGGGAAGGAGATAGTCCTGCATCACGGGGCGAAACAGCGCATTGGGACTGAAGAGTTCCGGAGAAGCTTCAATGCGTTGGGGCCAATCTTCGCGAGGCATCGCCAGCACGCCACCGGAATAACCCTCGTTCGTGGCGGTAATCACTTGGCGCTTCCCTTCCTCCATGGAAAACAGCAGCGTGCTCTGCGAGGTCACTTTGACTTGAACCTCGTATCCGGCGTGTTCCAATTCCTTGCCTCGCTGAAGAAGCAGAGCGTTCAGCTCGTCGCGTTGGGCCAGAGCATCTTTCAGAAGCGGCGCCGCAATTCTGTGCAGCTGTTCATCCAAAGGATCGAGAAGAATCAGGCCGTGGTCCGCGAAGATGCGGGCAAATAACCCGGCGAAGGCGCTGCCGTAGGTGGCAACCGGCGTATAGGTTTCATGCAATAGGTCGCCGTAGGTCTCACCCAACAAAGGTTGCGCGCGCGACACCAGTTCGTTGATTTCTTTGCCCAGCTGAATTCGACCGACAGGTACAGCCTCTTCAGCGGGCTTGGGAAGCTCGAATTTCTGCAGTTCCCCCTCGTGGAACCACGTGACGTGGCGAACTTCGTCGACGTCATGATCTTCCGTAGCCATCCAGAAAACCGGGACCGCCGGAATCCCTTTTTCGGATAGTTCTTGCGCGGCCTGGATAGCGCTAAGAGCTTTGTAAAACGCGTACGCCGGACCGCCAAACAATCCGACTTGCTGGCCACTGACCACGGCGACGGCCCCCTCAGCCAGACGATCCAGGTTCTTCTCTGTCGCTTCCCCGCTGCCATACAGGACGTTTTGCGCGCGGAGTACATCGGCGACCCGGCGCCTGCGCTCGGCGGGAAATTGTAGTTTCTTGGAATACGCAACGATGGATTTCAGCTCGGGGGCGTGTTCGAAGAAGGACTCAACCTTGGAGAATTTCTCGACGTAATCGCGAAAAAGCTTAGACGTGTGCGGGAGTTGGTGAGGTAAAAGGGCGCGACAGTCCATGAGCGCTTAGATGATCGTCCGGGAAAAAGGTGACGGCATGGTCAGACCCTCGCCGCGGCGGGATGCATCTGCGATAGCAGGTCCGCGATCAAACGCTTTTTTTCCTCGGATAAGGGCAGCAGCGGAAGACGCGGCAGGCCCCCGTTATACCCGCGCAGGTCCATGGCATACTTCACGCCGGCAATTCCATTTTCGGAAACAATGCGCTTGGAGGCCTGCGCGAGCAGCAATTGCAGTTGACGAGCCTGCTCATGCTGCCCTCTCTGAAATAGGCTGTGGAGTTCGGCGCACTTCTCCGGCAACGCCGCGGCTAATGCCAGGATTGCACCGCGGGCGCCTATGGCCAGCGCTGGATAGATCACGGCGGCACCGCCCGTGAGCACGCGGAAGTCGGCGGGCGCGCCGGCCACGACTTCGGCAACGCGCTGCACATTACCCGAACTGTCTTTGATACCAGCTATATTGGGATGATCCGCAAGCGCGAGAATCTCTGGTGTTTCCAGAGAAATGCCGGTGAATTGCGGAACGGAGTACAGCAGAATCGGTATCGGCGACGCGTCCGCAACCGCGCGGTAATGGCGAATATACGTTTCGCCGCGATAGACCGGTTTGTAGTAGTACGGCGTTTTTACCAAAGCGAGAGGATAGCCAAGCTCGGCAGCGCGTTTTGTACGGGTGATGGTCTCTGCGGTGGATTCCGCTCCAGTGCCGGCGATCAGAAGCTTCTGCGGTGAAGCGGCTTCTTTGGCGATCGCGAGGACAGCGTCGGCCTCCTCGCGCGTAAGCATCACGGTCTCGCCCGTAGAGCCCAGAACCACGTAACCGGCCACAGCGGTGTCATTGTATCGGCAGATATTTTCCCGGACTCCCGCCAGCGAAACCGATTCGTCTGCCAGGAACGGAGTGACCAGCGCAGGGAAGATGCCACGAATTTCCACGGATCAGTCTCCCGTCGTCGGCGTGCCGGCAGCGGTCACGCCAGAGCCGTGCAGGTCCTGGAGGCAGTTCACTTCCCGCTGCACCTCCTGGAGAGAGTGGATCCCGCGCACCGCAGCTTCTGCGGCGGAGAGCGTCGTGATGCACGTGATGTTGTAGCGGATGGCGGCGCGGCGAATCGATTTTTCGTCGTAGAAGGATTCGCGGCCCAGCGGCGTGTTGATGACCAGATGGACTTTGCCGGTCTTAATGAGGTCGACGATGTTCGGCCGGCCTTCGTTTACCTTAAACACTTCCTCGCACGGGACGCTGGAGGCGCGCATCGCCGCGCAGGTGCCGCGCGTGGCGACGATTTTGAATCCCAGGGACACGAGTTCCTTGGCCAGTTGGCCGATATTGCGTTTGTCGCGATCATTCACGCTGATAAAGACGGTTCCGCCACTGGGAAGTTTCTGTCCAGCGGCCAGTTGCGCTTTGGCGAACGCCTGACCGTAATCGGTGGAAATACCCATGACCTCTCCGGTACTGCGCATCTCCGGACCGAGAATGGTGTCCACGCCGCGAAACTTATTAAACGGGAACACCGGTGATTTCACCGAGAAGTAGTCGCGCACGGCAATCTCTGCAACGCCGTCGTGATGCACGATGGGCAGTTTCATGTCCGAGAGCCGCCGGCCGACCATCAGTCGCGAAGCAACTTTGGCAAGTGGAACGCCGGTGGCCTTGCTTACATACGGAATCGTGCGCGAGGCACGCGGATTCACTTCAAGCACGTACACCGTGTCGCGCTGAATGGCATACTGCACATTCATCAGACCCACGACTTTGAGAGCCAGGGCCAAGCGCTTCGTATAATCGCGAATGGTCTCCATAACCTTGGGAGACAGGCTGACGGGAGGGAGAACACAAGAGGAATCGCCGGAGTGTACCCCGGCTTCTTCGATGTGCTCCATGATGCCGCCGATCACCACGTCGGTGCCGTCGGCTAGGGCATCGACGTCCACCTCGGTGGCTTCCTCGAGAAACTGATCGATCAGGACCGGCCGCGCGGGGCCCATCAATGCCGCCTGCGCCACGTATTCCTGAACGGTGTTGACGTCGTAGGCGATCACCATCGCGCGGCCGCCGAGTACATAGCTTGGCCGCACCAGAACGGGTAAGCCGATTTCGCCGGCAACCCGCGCGGCTTCCTCCGGCACGAGGGCCGTACCGTTGCGCGGTTGCGGAATTTTCAACTCATCGAGGAGGCGGCCGAATCGCCGGCGGTCTTCCGCGAGGTCAATCGATTCCGGTGCCGTACCGACGATGGGCACGCCGTTCCGCTTGAGCTCGAGCGCCAGGTTAAGCGGAGTCTGCCCACCGAACTGCACGATAACGCCATTGGGCTTTTCTTTTTCGACGATCGCCAGGACGTCTTCGAGAGTAAGCGGCTCGAAGTAAAGACGGTCGGACGTGTCGTAGTCGGTAGAAACCGTCTCCGGATTGCAATTAACCATGATGGTTTCGAAACCGTCGGCGCGCAGCGCGAAACTGGCGTGGCAGCAGCAGTAATCGAATTCAATTCCCTGTCCGATGCGGTTAGGACCGCTGCCAAGAATCATGATTTTTTGTTTCTGGGAAACGTTGGCTTCGTCCTCTTCCTCGTAAGTGGAATACATGTACGGGGTAAAAGACTCAAATTCGGCGGCGCATGTATCAACGCGCTTGAACACCGGACCCACTCCGTGGCGAGCGCGCTGCAAGCGAACAGCGGCGGGAGTCGTTTTCCAGAGCTGAGCGAGATGCTCGTCGCTGGTGCCAATGCGCTTTACGTCGCGCAGCAATTCCTTCGAGGCGGTTTCGACGGTCACAGAAGCGGCACGGCGATTGACCTGGATGATTTCCTCAATTTGGTGAATGAACCACGGATCGATTTTCGTCAACTCGCAGATATCCCGTGCGGGCATACCGCGCTCCATTGCGGTGAGAATCCAGTGAATACGGTTCGGACGCGGCGTTGCCAATTTTTCACGCAACAGCGAATCGGGAGTTTCCGCGGGAGCGCGCCACGCCGTGCTGGGCTCTAGAGACCTAATGCCCTTCTGAAGAGCTTCCTTGAAGGTGCGGCCGATGGACATAACCTCGCCCACTGATTTCATTTGTGTGCCGAGGGTGCTATCCGCGCCGGGAAACTTCTCAAATTGCCACTTGGGAATTTTCACCACCACGTAGTCGATGGTCGGTTCGAACGACGCAGGCGTCTTCTGCGTGATGTCGTTGGGGATTTCGTCGAGGGACATGCCAACAGCCAGGCGCGCCGCAATCTTGGCAATGGGAAAGCCGGTCGCTTTGCTGGCCAGCGCGGAACTGCGGGACACGCGCGGATTCATTTCGATGACCGTCATACGCCCGTTTTCGGGATTGACCGCAAACTGGACGTTGGAGCCGCCGGTTTCTACGCCGACTTCGCGAATGATCGCCGCGGCAGCATCGCGCATCCGTTGGTATTCCTTGTCCGTGAGGGTTTGCGCGGGCGCCACGGTGATGGAGTCGCCGGTGTGTACACCCATGGGATCGAAGTTCTCGATGGTACAAATAACCACGAAGTTGTCGCGGTAATCGCGCATAACTTCGAGTTCGTATTCTTTCCACCCCAGTACGGATTCCTCGACGAGCGCTTCGTGCACCGGGCTCATATCGAGGGCATGGGAGATGGCTTCGCCGAATTCCTCCTTGTTGTAGGCGATGGAGCCACCGGTGCCCCCGAGCGTGAATGAAGGTCGAATGACCAGCGGGAACCCGAGCTGATCGCACAGGCGCATGGCGTCTTGCGCGCTGTTAACAAGCGCGGACGCGGGCACCTCCAGGCCGATCTTGCGGCAAGCATCTTTGAACCACAGGCGATCTTCCGCCACCTTAATCGCGCGGAGAGAAGCGCCGATCATCTCGACCTTGTGCTTTTCCAGAATGCCCGATTCCGCAAGCTCGACGGCTAGATTCAGCGCCGTTTGGCCGCCAACGGTAGGAAGCAGCGCGTCGGGGCGCTCCTTAATGATGATTTCTTCCAAGTATTCCTTGGTGAGCGGCTCAATGTAGGTTCGGTGCGCCAGTTCCGGGTCGGTCATGATGGTGGCCGGATTGGAATTGACAAGGACCACTTCATATCCCTCGGCGCGAAGTGCCTTGCAAGCCTGGGCGCCCGAATAGTCGAACTCGCAGGCTTGGCCGATGACGATGGGGCCGGAGCCGATGATCAGGATTTTATGGATGTCTTTGCGTTTAGGCATCTATTCCCTTTTTTGCGGTCGGCGTCATCCTCGCGAGCTCCCGGGCGTTTGAAATTCTTTCATCATGTCCGTGAACTGCGTGAACAAGTAGTGAGAATCGTGCGGACCCGGCGAGGCTTCGGGGTGATACTGCACGCTGAACAGCGGCAGATTCTTGTGACGCATGCCTTCATTCGTGTGGTCGTTCAGATTCAGGTGGGTCACTTCCACATCGCTTGATGGCAACGATTCCGGATCCACGCAGAACCCATGATTCTGCGCAGTGATCTCCACTTGATTGGTCAGAAGATTTTTCACCGGATGATTGGAACCATGGTGGCCGAATTTCAGCTTGAACGTCTTGCCGCCTAATGCGATGCCACAGAGTTGGTGTCCAAGGCAAATGCCGAAAATGGGCACGCGACCAGCAAGTTTACGAATACTTTCATGCGCGTAGGTAACGGGCTCCGGATCGCCAGGACCATTCGAGAGGAACACGCCGTCGGGACGAAAGGCAAGAATGTCCTCCGCCGAGGTGTTCGCGGGGACGACCGTCACTTCGCAATGGTGGTCGTACAGTAGCCGCAGAATGTTTAGCTTAATGCCGTAATCGTAGGCGACGACCTTGAATTTGCGGTCGGGCGTGGCACCGGATTCCCCCATCTGCTCGGCCCACGGAGAGGTAGCAAGCTCGATGGAACCCTTCTGCCAGTCGTAGGCCTTGGCGCAGGTGACGCGACTGGCCAGTTCCAGTCCAGTCATGAGAGGAATCTGCTTGGCTTCGAAGATCAATTGATCCGCAGGAGTGCCGTCCGTGGAAACCATGCCGCGCAGAGCGCCAACTTTGCGAATGTGAAGTACCAGCGCGCGCGTATCGATATCCCAGATGACCGGGATTTTGTGCCGGTTGAGATACAGCTGCGCGCTTTCCCCAGAACGCCAATTGGAAGCCACTTGGGAAAACTCGCGAACGATCAGCGATTCGATGTACGGGCGCCCGGATTCCTCATCGTCAAGATTCGCGCCCACGTTGCCGATGTGCGGATATGTCAGGCAAACGATCTGCCCCGCGTAGCTGGGGTCGGTAAAAACTTCCTGATATCCGGTGAGGCTGGTATTAAAAACGACTTCACCGCCGCGGCGCGTGATAGCGCCGGCCGCGCGGCCGTTAAATACGCGCCCGTCTTCGAGCGCGAGTATGGCGGGTCTGTGCTGAACGTCCGTCAGTGGATCCTCCGTCAAACGTCATTTGTCGCTGGCCTCGGTTGTGGACAAGGAACCGAAATGGTCCACCGGCCAGTAGGCAAAAACAGCGCGACCGTAGATGAACTGGCTGGAGACCGGCCCAAATACCCGTGAATCATTGGAACTGATGCGATGGTCGCCCATAACAAAATAGCTGCCCCGAGGCACCTTGGCGGGGCCGTAGTCGCTGACGTCCGCGTATTGCGGGGGAACGTACGGCTCGGCAATCTCTTTTCCGTTGACGTAGACGATGCCCCGGCGAATTTCGACGGTTTCTCCGGGCAGGGCGATGACCCGCTTGATAAAAGACTTCGAGCGGTCGAGGGGATACCAGAAGACCACCACGTCTCCGCGATCAATGGGCTCGAAACGATACACAAACTTGTTGATGAAAATGCGCTCCTGATCCGACAGGAGCGGGGCCATGCTGGTGCCCTCGACTTTCACCGGCTGATAGAGAAAAACGATGATCACCAGGGCTAGGCCGATGGCGATGAGCAGATCGCGGGTCCAGACCCGAATTTCATGGCGAAGCAGTTGATGCGAAGAAGATGGCAAAGCATCGGGACTGGAGGGTGGCAAAGAAGTAGCTTCCAAAGGAGAGGTAGTGGCGGTGGAAGCGTCGCCTTGTGGAGAGGGGAGATTGTTCTCGTCTGGTTTAAGCATCACGTACTGCCTTTTATTTATAACATGCGCGCTGGATTTAAGGCCAGTCGCGAATTCATGCGGCCGTCGAATCCGGCCGGCTCGTGTGGATTGGATTCGCCTTGCGACCTCCCTTGTTGCTTGGATTGAAGCGCGGCCAGGACGATCCGCTGCTCAACCTCTGATTAGACGGCGTGCAAATGTGTTCGGGTACTCTTCAATCCTCTGACAGGGCGAAGTTCAGAGCCGCTAACGAGGCGACTACGGCGGTCTCTGTTCGCAGGATGAGCTTGCCAAGGGAGGCTTCGCGAAAGGATGCCGCGAGGGCGGCCGCAATTTCGGGTTCCGTCCAGCCGCCTTCCGGACCAATCGCAAGGACCGCAGCGGATTCCCGTAGTCCGGCGAGCACGCCGCGGAGGGGAGGAGCATCGGCGGACTCGGAGAGCAGAACGCGGATGCCGGAACTAGCCGACGCGAATGCTGCTTCGGGTCTTGTGAGCGACTCCAGAATCGGTAGTTGCACGCGACGGCATTGCTGGCACGATTCGAGGAGAATCTTCCTCCAACGCTCAGTGCGTTTAGGAGCGGCCGCGAGCAGAGCTTTTTCGCTCCGGGCCGAGGCAAGCGGCACGATACGACAGGCGCCGAGCTCCGTAGCTTTCTCGAGGGCCCATTCAAAAGCATCGAACTTCACCACGGAGAGAAGCAACGTCGTTTGGAGTTTTGGCACGTACGCGGGAACTGGTTCGAGAAGCGCAAAGTCCACGCGGTCTCGCGTGACTGTCTCGATCCGGGCGAGCCAGACGGCATGCCCGTCGCTCAGTTCGTAAAGCTGACCGGATTGCGCGCGCAGCACGCGGCCAAGATGATGCGCGGCTTCTCCTTCCATGAAGGCGGATTGGTTCTCAAAGTGATCGACGAAGAAGCGGCGACGCATGATGTTTATGTTGGCACGAAACGGCTGGTCTGTGACGAACTCCAGTCCGTAAAAAACGGGAGTACGGCTCCCACAATCCAAGTTAGCCGAAGATGTCCTTGACCTTGTCGAAGAGCGAGGAACCGCGCTCGGCCGGCTTGTTGTCCACCTTCAACGTGGAGTGGAGCTGCTCCAACAGCTTGCGCTGTTCCTTGCTGAGCTTCGTCGGAGTGACCACACGAACGTGGTAATACAGATCGCCGCGACCACCGCCGTGCGGATCGGATAGCCCTTTGCCCTTGATGCGGAAGACGGCGCCGCTCTGCGTGCCCTCGGGAATCTTCAGGCGTTCTTCGCTATTCAGGCCGGGCACCTGGAGTTCCGTGCCCAACGCAGCTTGCGCAACACTCAGCGGAATCGTGCAATATAGGTCTGCGCCACGCCGCTCGAAGAAACTGTGCTCCTTCACTTCGAGCACCACATACAGATCGCCTGCCGGTCCGCCGTTCGGCCCGGGCTCGCCTTCACCCTGCACGCGCAACCGGGTTCCTGTATCCACACCGGGCGGAATACGCAATTCGATGGTGCGTTCGCGGTCCACGCGCCCTTGCCCACGACAATCCGGGCAGCGTTCCTTGACGATTTGCCCGGCGCCCGAGCAAGCCGGACATGTTCGGTTAATCGTGAAGAATCCCTGCTGGTAGACCAACTGCCCCCGTCCGCCGCAGGTCTGGCACGCTACAACGCCAGTTCCCTTTTTCGCGCCTGTGCCGTTACATGACTCGCAATATTCCTGACGCGGCACGCGGATTTTCGTATTGATGCCCATCGACGCCTCTTCGAAAGAGAGCGTCATGTCGTAGCGCAGATCAGCGCCGCGCTGCACACGACTGCGCGATCCGCCACGTCGGCGGCCACCGCCAAACAAATCCTCGAAGCCAAAGAAATCTCCGAGAATGTCGTGGAAATCCTGGAAAATCGTTTCGTTGAAATCCGAGGCGCCGCCCGAGCGAGCCAGGCCCGCGTGGCCGTAGGTGTCATAAATCTGGCGCTTCTGCGGATCGCTCAGCACACTGTACGCTTCCGTGCACTCCCGGAAACGGATCTCCGCTTCTTCCTTGTTATCGGGATTGCGGTCGGGATGCCACTGCATCGCCGCCTTTCGGTACGAGGATTTGATCTCCTCGACGGAAGCGGTTTTGCTGACGCTAAGAACTTCGTAAAAATCTCGCTGTTGGGCTGGTGACATAGTCTCGTTAGTTCGCAACTTTGTTCGATGCGCGATCGCTGTGAACGGCTACGCGAACCATGGCGGGGCGCAGAACGCGACCGTGGTAAATGTAGCCGGGTTGATAGACTTCCATAACCGTGCCGTCGGGATGGTCTGTGGTTTCAGCGCGATCTACTGCTTGGTGCAGATGCGGATCGAAGGGCTGCCCCTGCGGATCAATGCGCTCAGCCCCAAGCCGCGAAAAATTGTCGACCAGTTGTTTGTAGATCAGCTCGAAGCCCTTCCGATAGCCCTCATACTGAGGTTCGCGGTGCGCCGCGAGCGCGTGCTCAAAACCGTCGATGATCGGGATCAGTTGCTCGATCACCCTTGCGGTGGCGCGCTGGCCGGCTTCCCGATTGTCTTTTTCCGCGCGCTTACGAAAATTCGCGAAGTCCGCCTGGTGCCGCACCAGCGTCTGCCGCATATCTTCAAGTTCGCTCGCCAGTTTCTTGGCTTCGGCATCATCGCGCAGGCTCTCGTCGGCGGATTTATCTTCCGCGTTCTCGCGCCCCGGAGAATTCATGTCGAAATCACGATCGTTCATAACGCCTTCCTCAATTCTGGTCTGGAAATCGCTTATTCAATCTTATTTAACGCCTCGCTGAAAAGCTGCGCTACATAGGCTACCGCGGTCATGGCGCGCTCGTAATGCATCCGCGTGGGCCCGAGCACTCCCAGCGAACCCTGGGTCTTGTCATGCGTCGAGTAGGGAGCGCTGATGAGCGCGATATTTTCGCTCGTTTGCGAAATCTCTTTCACACCGATCTGCACGAAGACGGGCTCGGGCGTCTCGATGCACGCGTTCAAAACCGTAATGAGTCGATGCTTCTCTTCAATAGCCGTTAGCAATTCGCCGAGCTGCACCTGGTCGGAAAATTCAGGTGCGGTGACGATCTGCGCCGTGCCTTCCACGTAGATTTGCGACTTCGAACTCTCGCCAAGAATTGCGGGATCGCAAAGCGCCAGAGCGCTCTGCGCGATGTTCTCGTAGCGTTCCCGTTCATTCGCCAATTTCTGCAACAGATCGGCGCGGATCGCTTCCAAGGTCCATCCCGTGTAATGGCGATTCAAGAAATCGGCGGTGGCGTCGAGCTCTTCCTGCGTGAACAGTCTCGGAGGCCGCAGCACTTTGTCCCGCGTGTTGCCACCGGGAGAAATCAGAACAACCACCACGCGACCATCCGGGATCAACCACATGCGGGCGTGTTCCAATACAGCTTGTCGAAGCGGCGGAGAAACCACGATGCCCAGACCCTTGGAAACCTCGGCCAGAACATGTCCGGCGCGCTCGGTGATCTCACTGGGACTCGAGCCGCCCGCCATCTCCCGGCTGATCCACTCGCGGTCCTCAATCGTCAAGGTAGCTTGCGAGGCGATCTCTTGCGCGAAAAACCGATAGGCGGCCGCCGTGGGCACGCGCCCCGCCGACGTGTGTGGCTGGTAGAGATACCCGCCGTCCTCCAGGTCGGCCATCACGCCGCGAATCGTCGCAGTGCTCAGCGGCTCCTCGTAACGCCGGGAAATGACGCGCGAGGAGACCGGCTCGCCCGTCTCGATGTACGTACGGACGATGTCGGCAAGCACCTGACGATTGCGACGATCCTGCAGTGTTGGGTAACGCATAAGCAGCACTCTTCAGTGGGTGCTAACTCCTATTCTAGGAACCCTGTCAAGCCCCGTCAAAGGAGTTCGTCGAGAATCAAACTATCCATTTCCTTCACCCGCTTAAAAACAAAATCGTTCGTCACAAATAGCGTGGCTTTTGCATAGATCGCCGTCGCCGCATGGATAGCGTCGGGAGTCTTGAGCCGATACGTGCAGCGCAGGCGCGCCGCCTGGTCCGCGATCTCGAGCACGGTAGGCACCCAAGTCAAATTCGGGTAGGTGCTCAGAAATGCATAATAGGCTTGGATTCTTTTCTCCTCACCCTCTTGGTACGCGGGAACCAGGATTTCCGTAAACGAGAGCGTCGACGACACCGCAGAATGGCCACGCTTTGCCAGCCAACCGAAAAGGCAATCTGATAGAGGGAAATATCGTGCGCGCCTGTCAAGTTGGTAGATAAAAACGCTGCTGTCCAGCGCAACGTGCCGGTGCGACTGCAACACAGCGCTTAAGCGCTCTACTCCCAACTATCGCGTTCCTTTTCAAGATAGCCGTCCGGGTACAGGCCTCGGCCCAGGCCCGCCAGCGCGGCCGCGTACGACCGCGGTTTCTGCAAAATAATGATCTGATCTCCTTTTAGAACCACAAGGAGTTTATCCCCAGGTTTTAGGCCCAACGCTCGACGCGCCTCTAAGGGGATGACAATCTGGTTTTTGGACGACAGAGTAGCTTCAGCCATGCTTTACATTCTAGCATAAAGTAAAGCGGCAAAGTGGACTTAGTTGTTGTCGATTTGTGCGCGCTGCAGCTTGTCCGAATAGTCGATGTAGATAGATTTCCATTCCGTTAAGAAGTCGATGGCCGCAATCGCCGCTTCCCGGTGACCATTTCCCGTTTGCTTGGTGCCGCCGAAGGGCAGATGCGTCTCCGCCCCGATGGTCGGCGCATTGATATAGACGATGCCCGTGTAGAGATCGCGAAGCGCGGCAAACGCGGCGTTAACATTTCTCGTGTAAACCGACGCCGACAATCCATACGGCACCCCGTTGGCGATCTCAATTCCCTGCTCCAGGCTATCAATCGGCATCACCGAAACGACTGGGCCAAAGATTTCCTCCTGCGCGATGCGCATCCGGGGATCGCAATCTGCGAACACCGTCGGCTCGTGGAACCACCCTTTCGCGTGAGCGCCCTTCTCGAGTCGATGCCCACCAGTAAGCAGCTTGGCTCCCTCACCCTTGCCGATTTCCACGTAACCCATCACGGTTTGCAGTTGCGGCTCGTTGATAACTGGCCCCATATCCGTGCCGGAGTCGAGTCCGTCGCCCACCCGCAATTTTTGCGCTCGCTCCACGAACCGCGAAAGGAATTCCTTGTACAGCGTCTTGTGTACTGCGACGCGGCTTGCGGCGGTGCAGCGTTGTCCGGTGGTGCCAAATCCACCCCAAATGGCGCCGTCAACGGCCAGGTCGAGGTTGGCATCCTCGAGAATCAAAATAATGTTTTTGCCGCCCATTTCCAGGCTGCAATGCTTGAAATCCGGCGCGCACGTTTGCGCGATGATCCGGCCCGTGGACGTCGAACCCGTGAAGCTAACCACTGGAACGTCCTTGTGCGCGGAGAGCGGTGCGCCTGCCCCGGGGCCATCGCCACTTACGAGATTTACCACGCCCGCTGGAATACCAGCCTCGGCCATCGTTTCCACCAGATGATACGAAGAGAGCGGAGTGTCTTCGGCAGGTTTAAGGACGACCGTGTTCCCGCAAATCAACGCGGGCATCATTTTCCACGAAGGAATGGCCATCGGGAAATTCCACGGGGTGATCATGCCGCAAACGCCAATGGGCTGGCGCACGCTCATCGCAAATTTGTTGAGCAACTCCGAAGGCGTGGTCTGCCCGAACAAGCGGCGCCCCTCGCCAGCCATGTAGTAGGTCATGTCGATGGCTTCCTGGACGTCGCCGCGCGTTTCGGCAAGCACTTTTCCCATCTCGCGCGTCATGTCGCGAGAAAATTCCTCCTTCCGCTTGACGAGCAGTTCCGCAACGCGAAACAGAATTTCCGCCCGTTTGGGTGCTGGAACCAGCCGCCAGGTTTTGTACGCTTCGCGCGCGGCGGAAACCGCGGCATCCACATCGGCCTGCGACGAAAGTGGAAATTCGCCAACCACTTCGTCCGTGTTAGCGGGATTATGGTTCAGGTGAGTGCGGCCGCCCGTAGGAGCCACCCATTCGCCGTTGATGAAATTCTTGAACACGCGCGCGCTGCCCGCCGTAGCCATAATTCCTCCCAAGAGGAGTCGAGTCTAGCGAGCGAGCCGTGCAGCGTCAAACCACGCAGTCAGGCTATACGCCCTGCTCCCGAAGGTCGATTGCGATGTATAGGACGCGACCGATTACGCTACATCGCTAACAATCGCGAACAGTCTTGCCGGAGGCAGCCTCGTTCGGATAGTTGAAGAACAGCTGGTTGCCGTCCGGATCATCGACCACCAGCACCCGGTAGCCCCACGACCCCTCCTTGACTGAAACGCCCTTGCCCTCCAGTTCCGCGCGCAGCGCGTCCAACGCGGCCTCCTGCTTCTCCTGCCCGAGGTTCAGAGAAATAAATATCAACCCCTTGCCAATCTTCTCCGGCCACGTGTCCGCCAGAATAAGCGCGCAGCCCTGCCGGTCGACCTGTGCAACGTGCGCCCTGCCGTCCTCCTCGTAGCGCCAAGGGCTCGTGAACCCGAGCTGGTTCACGTAAAAGCGGAGCGAGGCCTCAACGTCCGCCACGTGTAAGACGGGGCGTGCGAACCAGTCTGTCATAGGGTATATATCCTCGAATGAAGACAACTTCTTCGTGCCCCTTGAATTCTACGGCTATCTTAGACGCAATCTGAAGTCCTTCCAGGGGATGATCTCGAAAGCAGGAGCGAACGACAATGAAAACGGACCTGCTGCGATTCGACGGCGCTGTCGAGCGGGATCCCGCCATCGACGCGTGGATGAAAGCACACAGCGGCGAATTGGGAGCCGTCGCGCGCCAGTGGTTTGCGGTGATGCGAAAATGCGGCGATGAAGTTCGGGAGCTTCTGCATGACGGCTGTCCGACTGCTTGTTTGGGGGATGCGCCCTTCGCCTACGTCAACGTCTTCACCTCGCACGTCAACGTGGGATTCTTTCAGGGCGCAGGACTACCGGATCCGGCTCGCTTGCTGCAAGGCTCCGGCAAGTTCATGCGTCATGTGAAACTGAAGCCGGGAACGGCCACGAACGTCGCAGCCCTAAACAGCCTTATCGAAGCAGCCTACTTAGATATAAAAGCGCGTGTCGAGAACGGCTGACGTGACTTTTCTCCTTCTTGCCGCGTCTCCACAAAAGGCCACGCTCCTGAAGTGCAAACCCGTGGCGGCAAGTGAAGCGTGCCCAGAAATTTTATGTATGCGGATTTCACTGGCTTACTTTCTAATGAGTGTTTACTATGTCAGTTATAAGGCAACTTTGGAATCCGTCTGCGGTGCAACTCGCTCTGCGACCGACATGCATGGATATTTCTGAGAACGGGAGAGGCCAATGAAGCTCCTGCGCTTTCTTGCGGTACTGTGCTTTCTGACGGGAATCTGTCACGCCGCCCAGTTGCCGGAATACTATCAATCCATCAACCGCGTCACCTGGCTCTCGCCGAACATCGATACGATTTTGCCCACGTGGATCGCGCTCGGCATGACCGATATCCACAAGTACCCGCACCTCAACGCCGTGGGTACCGATCATGGCAAGCCCGCCACCATCAAGACCTCCCAGGTCACCGGACGCCTCGGCAATCTCACCGTCAATTTCCTTCAGCCCGCCCCAGGCCAGTCGAATTCCTACCATGATTTCCTGCGAACGCATAAGGACGGCATTTTTGCTGTCGTCCATGAGGTTCCCAACAAACAGGCGATGGACAACGAGATTCAGCGCATGGCCAGCCTCGGAATAAGGGTTCTGCAGCAGGTCACCTTTGAAATCGACCACACGCCGGTGACCTACACCTACTTCGACACGGAGCCGCAGGGCAAATACGTTCTTGGCCTTCTCTACTGGCCCGGAGGAGCGCCCAAGCCTCTACAGCAGAAAACCGTCTCGCACCTCGCTCCGGTAGTTCGCGACGCGGCTGCGGTTCGGGACTTTTGGCAGAAGCTGGGTTTTCCTGGTTTTAATCTGGAGCATGCTACGCCACGCGACGATTCGCGCTATCGCGGCCAGCCGCTTGCTCTGGCGTTTGAAGTGGGCTTTCAACGGCTCGGCCCCATCAGTTTCGAGTGGATTCAGCCGCCATCCACTCCAGCCAATATTTACGAAGATTTCCTGAAGCTCCACGGCGACGGCATCCAGCACCTTGGCATGCCCGTAGACGATCTCTCCAAAGCTACCGCCGCCTATGAAAAACTCGGTTTTCCGGTGTGGCAAGCCGGAGCATGGGGCGACATCGGCAAGCCCAATTCCGGGCAATACCACTATATGGACACCGACAAAATCGGCGGCGTAAGTGTGGAGCTAATTCACGCCTATT
Organism: Candidatus Acidiferrales bacterium; assembly: GCA_963759275.1. Classification (GTDB taxonomy): domain Bacteria; phylum Acidobacteriota; class Terriglobia; order Acidiferrales; family UBA7541; genus Acidiferrum. The sequence continues at coordinate 398,297 of CAVWYZ010000018.1, forward strand.
AAACACCAGCGGCGGGCTCCATCAGGTACGTTGCAATTTCGCTACGAAATTCGTCCTGAGGCTCACAGGGGACCGTATCAACAGCATGAAAGAATTTGGGGACGTGAGGCGGAATCGCACTGTCGATTTCGAGTCGATCAGGGAGAGGGTTCCGCGGGGAGACGCCACAAAGAACGCCCGCATATACACTGACAAAAACATACGATTTGCCGTGACATTATCGGCGGCTCCATTCTGCAGGTTGGTGATCCGTGCAGAGCGTCGGGACCCGCTTTTCCGAGTTGCGCGCTTACCAGGAGCTACCCAACGAGTCGTCTCGACGCTTCCGAAATTAGGTACAATCCGTGCAATCAGCTGGTGGTCGCGCGCTAGGAACCGGCGACAATCTTAATCATTAGACGAGAATCACTGTTCGGCAGACAATGCGGTAAACCGGGGGAGGACGCCATTGAAACACTCGAAGAGCCTGTCAGCCGTAATTACGGCTGTTTTGTTTGCGGCTACGTTTTCCGCTCATGCTGGGCAGACTGGGAGTAGTACGAGCTTCGACGGCCTGAAGACGTTGGTGGGCGATTGGACAGCCACCGATGCCGACGGCAAACCCTTCACCACTTCATTCCGGCTCATATCGAACAACACCGCTCTCGAAGAGACCGTCAACAGCGCGAACGACACGCAGATGGTTTCGATTTACAACGCCGACGGACCACGCGTGGCTATGACTCATTTCTGCTCGATGGGAAACCAGCCGCGACTCGAAACGCCGTCCGTACGCTCGAATCCGAATGAATTCGTCTTTTCCTTCATCGGCGCGACCAACCTCGCGAGCCCCAACGATCAGCATATGCACCGTATGGTTATCACAATCGAGGGCCCGGACCACTTCACTGAGGCGTGGACGATTCGCGTTAACGGCAAAGACAGCGTTCGAGAGTTTCACTACACGCGGAAGAAGTGACGACGGGAAACCTAGGAACGCTGCCCACGAAGCTGAGTCGCACAGAGCCTGCCTCACACTCTGGCTGGCCCCGATTGGCCGCGTTTCCCAGGACTTGAGATATATAATTGTGTTCGCCTGACGGTTCCGGATTCATGCGCATTTGGTTAATAATTACGCTGATGAGTTGTGTTGCTGCGTCTCCACTGCTGGGGCAACCGCAGCAGGAGTATAAGACACAGTGCGCGACTGATGATCCGGAACAGAGCATCAAGGCATGTTCCGTGCTGATCCATTCTGGCCAAGTGAGTGGCAAGACTCTAGCCGTAGCATTCTTAGACCGGGGTTCGGCTCACGGGCGAAAAGGTGACTATGACCTGGCGCTCCAAGACTACAACGCGGCACTCAGGCTAAATGCAAACTATGCCAATGCGTTCTATGGTCGAGGCTGGGTTTACGCCAAGAAGACGGACTACGATCAAGCCCTTCAGGATTTCACTCACGCATTGCGATTGAGTCCAAATCTCTCCGGCGCGTTGCGCGAGAGGGGTGTTTCCTATACGCACAAGGATGATTACGTCCGCGCGATCCAGGATTACGATGAGGCAATACGTCTTAATCCCAACGACGCCATTGCGCTCTATGATCGCGGCTTGGCATTTGCGCATAACGGCGACTTCGAGCGCGCCATTCGGGACTATGGTGAGGCGTTGAAGTTGAGGCCGAACTTTGCGGCCGAGGCACTCGATAGCCGAGGAGCGGCTTACGCGCAGCAAAAGGACTACGAACACGCGATTCAGGATTTCAATCAGGCGTTAGGACTGAAGCCTGACTTTGCGGATGCGTTTTACCATCGCGGCGCAGCACGCGCGGACAAGGGTGACTATGTTCATGCTGTTCAAGACTATGACCAAGCCATTCGGCTTAATGCGCGCCTCGTGGACGCATTATATAGCCGCGGAGTTGCGCATAAACGCATAGGAGATTATGCCCATGCCCTGGAGGACTACAACGAGGCGCTACGAATCAATCCGAACTATCGCGAGGCGTTTTACAGTCGTGGCAGGCTGTACGCGGACAAGGGCGACTACCGCCGTGCCATCGAGGACTTCGATCAAGTGCTGCGAATCAATCCAAACTTTGCCGACGCATTCATCACGCGGGGCTTGGCGTACTGGCGTAGCGGTGATTCTGACCAAGCCATGCAGGACTACGCTCAAGCGCTCCAACTGAAGCCTGACTCCGCCGAAGCGTTCTACAATCGCGGCTTGGCCTACGAATACAAGGGCTATAATGACGACGCAATCAGAGATTTCAGTCAGGCACTGCGGTTGACGCCGAAGGACGCCGATGCGTTGAACGGACGTGGGTACGCCTATGCGAACCAAGGTGATTATAAGAGTGCCATCGCAGATTACGATCAGGCGCTCCGGATTAATCCGGAACACGCCCGTGCGTTGGGGAACCGAAGTGTGGCATACGCTCGAACCGGTAATTATTTGGCCGCGATCAGTGACCGGTTCCGTTTGTCGTTGCTAAGGTTTGGCACTGCAAGCCGGATAATCTTTGGCATCCTGGTCCTGCTGATGGCGGGAATCGTCCTTCTCTCCGTCAAAAAGTATGCCAACTCCCGGAAATCGGAAAGGTTCGTACTGCATCCACTTGATTGCATAACAATGTCGGCTCCTCGACCCGAGTAGACTGTGGTTGCTTAACGACCATAGGCTCGGGAGAAGGAGCCGAACATGATGTTGATAGGCGTAGATTACCACCCGAGCTTTCAGACGATTGCATTTTTTGTGGAAGAGACAGGTGAGTGTGGTGAACAGGAACTGAACCACAGTGATGGACAAGCCGAGAGATTCTATCGAGACCTGAAGCAGCGAGGAATCTGCGTGCGGGTAGGCATGGAGGCTACCGGATATGCACGCTGGTTCGAGCGCCTACTGGCTGAATTAGGTTTCGAGCTGTGGATCGGAGATCCTGCGGAGATCAAAGCCAAGCGAGTGAAGAAGCAGAAGTTCGATCGTGAGGACGCCCGACTCCTACTCCGGCTGTTGCGGGAAAATAACTTTCCGCAAATTTGGGTACCGGGTCCGGAGAATCGGGATCTGCGACAACTTCTCTGGCACCGTCATCGGTTGGTGCAGATGCGCACCCGGATCATGAATCAGTTGCAGGCCTTGGCGATGAACGAGGGCTATCGCTGGAAGAAAAAGCTATTCAGCGAACCGGGGCGAGCACAGTTAGAAAAGCTCGCATTAGGTCCTTGGGCCAGTCGCCGCCGGCAAGAGTTGTTGGAACTGCTGGACCGTATGAATCCGACGATTGAAGAATTAACCGCAGCCGTCGAACGGGAAGCCAGGAAGCGACCTGAGGCGATGCGGCTGATGACTCATCCGGGTGTCGGTCCGCTGACGGCACTCGCCTACGTGTTGATCATCGGAACTCCGACGCGGTTTCAACGCGGCAAGCAGATCGGCACGTACGTGGGGATGATCCCATGTGAGGAGTCCAGTGCTCGCAAGCAGCGACTTGGACACATCAGCAAGCAAGGCAATTCATTGTTGCGCTTCTTGTTGGTGGAAGCAGCCCAAGCAGCAGCGCGTATCCAGCCGGACTGGAGACGTCGGTACATGCACCTGGCGATGCGTCGCCACAAAAGCATTGCCAAGGTGGCGATGGGGCGCAGGCTGGCGGTTCGGTTGTACTGGATGTGGCGGAATAGCTCCGACTATTCGCCATCGCTAGAGTTCGGTTCGTACGCGGGACAGCTCGATCCCGGACATGGTGTGAAGTAGAACACCGTCCACTTGATAGGGCATTCCGCTCCCTGCAGAGGGAGTTTGAAGAAGTAATCCTGGTCGAAGTACGGATCGAAGAGATGTTTGGGTCGGACTGAAGCCGACCGAAAGATTACGAGCGAGCCGTGGTCGTCGAAGCAGCAGTCAAAGAAGGACAACGAAGGCCACTCTTTGGTGTGAACGGCGAAGTGTGCTCAAAAAGGATTTGACAGGGCCGACATTGTTAGAGATGTCCGGGTAACCGCGCTTACCAGGAGCTACCGAGAATTTTCTCGGTTCTGCGTGTCGATTCTACACCTTCTCGTTCGACTATCCGTAGAGCAGCAATTAAGCTCTGAACTTGAACGTCAGACCAACTCAACCCGAAACGACAAACACAATGCGATTCATGGTCATCGTCAAATGCTCCGAAAACGAAGGCGCACTCCCGTCAGACCAACTCATGGCCGACATGAACAAATTCAACGACGAGCTCTTGGAAGCCGGAGTCTTGATAGGCTACGACGGTCTTCACCCCTCGTCCAAAGGCGCCCGCGTCCACTTGTCCGGCAAGAACCGCCCCACCGTCGTTGATGGACCCTTCGTCGAAAGCAAGGAACTCATCGCCGCCTTCTGGTTCTGGCAGGTCAAGTCTCTCCAAGAGGCCATCGAGTGGGTCAAGCGTTGCCCCAATGAAGGCGAGACCGACATCGAGATCCGCCAGGTCTTCGCGCCCGAAGAGTTCGCACCTGCTTTCAGCGACGAAGAAATTCAGAAGGAAAAACAGTTCCGCGCTCGAATGGCAGCGAACGCAGCCAAAAAATAGTCCCAGTTGCACTGACGTATCCAAACTGGTGTGACCGGTACCCGATTCGGCTGAGATGTTGGTTAGGTCCCGATTAGCCCCGACTGCCTCTTCGACGCGTCGCTAGTGCCAGGAACTTGCCTGCGACGTTTTCTCGATTTGAAAGCAGCGAGCAACAAGTTCCTGGAGAGTCAGGCCTCTCTAACGAGGTCGGCCGTTGCAAGAGCTTTTTTCTGGGGTGTTGGCCTCCTCGGGGCACACCCGTTGCATATCTGCTGAAGAGCATCGATCGTTGGCATTCGTGTGTTCACCCTTGACGCTCAGATCTGTGTCGCTTTCATCGTTGCGGTGCTGTCCACCAAGCATCTCTTCGGTCATTGCGGACCATGATGACTTCTGCGAACTCCCTTCCTGCGAAGGGAGGCGGGTAACCTATTCAACCGGACGGTGACGATTCGCACCATTCCCGACTTCAGGCATCCCCGCACAGGCGGCACCGCTTTGCTTCTGTCCACGACGACAGAACTCTTGGTAATCGATCTGATCGCGCAGCATGATCCACAGCCGGATTCCCAGCTTGCGGGCCACGGCCACGCGTGCTTTTCCCAGCCCCTTTTGCACCAGTTTGCGCCGATAGAAACGCCGCAACTCCGGATCGCGGCGTGCCGCGTGAGCGCCCGCCTCATTCCACAGAAAGCGCAACAACGGATTACCTTGTTTGCTGATTCTGCCGAGCCGCCGCCGTCTCCCGCTGGAACGTTCCTCCGGAATCAGCCCCACGTAGCTGGCCAACGACTTACCATCGTCGAACCGCTGCGCATCCCCCAAGAACACATCCGTGGCCAGCGCCGTGACCGGTCCCCCTCCGGGATGGGTCATCAGCAACTGGGCTCCCGAGCGATGCTCCACTTGTTCGGCAACTTGCACCGTCAGCTTCTCGATTTCCTCTTCCATATGGCCATACATCGCCTGCAAGGCGCTCCGTCGTAAAGAGGCGTGCGGCGGCAAGGGCAAGAACGCGATCGTCGCTTGCCCGTCATAACTCCACAAGCCAGGACCGCGCCGCAATCCATTCGCGAGCGCGATGGCCTGCAGCGCATTCTGTACCTGCGTGCGTAGACGCACCCATTGATGACGGTGCAGCAACAACGCGCGCAGATCCAGTAGTTCCTTGCTGGGCATCCAAATGGCCGGGAAACGCTTCTCTACCAGCAGTTTTAGAATCAACTCGGCGTCGCGCCGGTCATGTTTCTGCTTGCGGGGTTCCGCCGCACGAATCTTAGCGGCGTCTCCCACCCGGCATTCGATTCCCAACTGCGCCAGCAGATCCAAAAACCACTGCATGGGTCCAATGGCTTCGATGCCCACCAGCACCGGGCGCGGAAGTTCGGAATAAAACTCCCGCACCTGGTTGCCTTCGTGCATCAGCGTGCGATTCACCACTTCTCCGGTCTCTGTATCGAGCATCGCCAAAGTCTGCTGGCGAGCGTGCAAATCACATCCTATAATTCGCATCCGGCCTCCTTCGTTCCGAGCGCTGTAGGGTGAACACCGAACAGTCTACTCGGCTCGTCGTGAGGCCGACCTCGTTATGACATCAACCGGTAAAGTTCCTCATAGTACCGGCCCAACCCGAAGGCCGAAGTACTGATACGTACTTGGGCGATTTCCCCGTTTACCAGGCGCTTGCCAACTTTTTCAGAGGTTGTGAACTATTGCGCTTGCAGCACTGCGGGCGGTTGCCACGTGCCTTCGCCCGGCGGAAGTATCGAAGGCGGGGTCGCCTTGGGCCAGTACAAACGCATAACCAGGTAAATGGTGTCGTTCGGCGCTGGCAGCCAGTTGGACTCCGTCGCCTTTCCGGGCGAGTCCTTCTGAATGTAGAGCGTCACCGAGCCGTCCGCGCTTTTCTTCATGCTTCCTAGCATCGGCGAGTTTATGAGATAGCGATTGATTGGATTCGTGATCAGGAATTGGCTCTTACCGTCGTACATGGTGACCGACCAGAAGGCATTGACGGGCGGAAGTTGCCCGGCGGGGAAAGTAATTGTGTAATTGTGCTTGCTTCCGTCGAGCGTTTCGCCCTTACCATCCGTGCGGGTGTACGGATACATCGCTTCCTCGGCATTGTTTCCGTAAAGACCGCCCTTGGCTGCGCCTGCGCGCATCACCCAATTGGTCTTGAAGAAATCTTTGTCGCCGAAGAACGCGCCAACGTTCCAGCCATTGATGTTCTTGTTTCCGCTGGCTAGGAATTTGTCCACTTGGTTGTCGCCCTCTTTCATGCCAAGCAAGATGGCTGCCTTATGTTCCGGCGACAAGTCCTTGAACTCAAATTTCTTGTTCGGCCCGATGCCAATACTGCCGAGTTTGTCCCGAATATTCTGCGTCTCTGGCGACGGCGGCACAAATTCGAGGGCAGCGGAAAGATACTCGTAAAAATTAGCCTTGATGCCTGCCGTGTTGGCAGGAACGAAGTTGATTTTCGGGGCGGCAGGTGGCGGGGATTGTTTCAAGAATGTGGAAAGGGGCTCTGCCTTATAGCCAGCTTGAATCTTCTCGACGTTCGGCATGTCTTGTGGATTGATGAGTTGCGTGCGAAACAGAACCAACGCGAATGGCGTAGTAGATGTAAACACTTTCTTGATACCTGTTGGCGTCGTGCCTTTCCAGTCCGGGCCAACGACCATATAGCTTCCGGGAGAAAAACCTGTAGCGCGGCTGCCGATATAGCCGAAGTTGTAGGTGTTGCCGTCGATTAGCTGCACAGAGTAGTAGCGGGGCTTTTGCACCGCAGGCACAGACACTACCAGGGGTTCTGCACGCAAGTCTGCCCACAGCATCGAGTAAGGCGTGTCGCTGTTTGGCGTGATGACAGCTGTATCCTCGGGGGTGGCGACGTGGGTCTCGTTCTTAATCTGATTGAAAGGTGCCTTGAACTGGCCGGAGTTCGGGTCAACAGCGAACTCGTTCATGACGGCGTAATTCATCACGAGCGGTAAACCGTAAATGAATCCCTGCTCTGCGATGTCTTTGGTCTCGGCGATGCTGGGGACGGGAATGCCGTTGCCGGCATCCTTCTTTTCAGCCTGATTAATGGCATCGTTCTTCCCACCGCATCCAGCAACAAGGAGCATGCCTACGGCGAATCCAGTTGCACCTAGAAACATTCTTTTTGTTTTTGTCATTCGTTCTCGCTATTGAATTTAGGAGCGACTCGATGATACCCGAGATTCCGTTGCTGCGTACATACGTCGCGGACGAGCGAGTAACTGCAAGACGCGAAAACTTGTCCGCTGACGCAAGGGTGCCAGACCAAGCGCAGACTTTACTCCGTAGCCGAGATTTCATATTCTGGCGGCAACTCTTGGGAGTCGTGCAAATTTTGTGAATGATTGCCGTCCAATGGCTGCCTTTCGATTTGGCCGAGGCAGTTCTTTGAGGAGGTGCCGGATGGTTCGCCTTCCTCAGCCCTCAATAAAATTATCGATGATGCGTAGCAAACCGACGATTATGTCGTTAACCAGGACTCTCATGGTATCAACACTTGAGTTTTCTTAGGGGCGATAAATCCACGTTTGGTTGGTTCCACGATCATTGTTGGCGTACCCACCGGTCAGCAAGACGGTGCCGTCCTTTAGCAGGGTTGCCGTCATCAAATGCCAGTCGTCGCTCATTTGACCTGCTGCGAGAAAGAACCTTTTCGCGCTTCCGTCGTAAGTCTCCACTTGCTTGCTTCCGCCCGCTACCAATGTTCTCCCGGATGGCAATTGAACGCTCTCCTCAGGCAATTTAAAGCGTTTGTCGTTCAGTGGTGACGTAGCGTTAAACTTTCCGCTGTGAGGATCGTAGATCTCCGCACGGTTGGTCGGACCTTGCCAATCCCGATCATCTGATCCACCGGCAATAAGCACTTTCCCGTCAGGGAGCAAACCAGCTGTGTGCTTATATCGTGCCGTTAGCATGCTTCCCGTCTCAAGGAACGTCTCGGTTTGCGGATCATAAAGTTCAGCTGTAGCATTAACACTTTCGCCGCGTCCTCCAGCGATCAGTACACGCCCGGCATTCAACAAAGTGGCGGTGTGTGAGATACGTGCAAAATGCATGGCCGCTATTGGCTCGAACCGCAGAGTGTCGGCATGAAAAATCTCGGCGGATGCGATTCCCCCGGGTGTGTCGTGATCGCCACCGCCAGCAATGAGCACATTTCCATTGGAAAGCAATGTGGCAGTTGGCTGGCCGCGTCTGCTGGCCATCTTTGCGATAACCACAAATTACCCCGTCGAGGGTTCGTACAGTTCGGCTGAATCCGTACACCCGTGTCCAACCCATCCACCGACAATCAGGCGGCCATTCTACCGCAAGTCATCGGTCAGCTCCCGCGTAGTCCGGTTACCGGAAAAGTCCTATAAGAGGGAATGTCAAGAGAAAACAGCTCCCCTTCGACTGAATGCCGATTTTTGTCTCGGCATTCAGCCCAACCGAGTGAAAGAGTGGTCTTCCTCAGGCCGTAAGGTCGTTGTCTCCGCCTGCGAAGCGGAGAAGCAGTTTTTCCTTCCTGTGGTTCCATTTCGCTGTTGTGACGGCACCCATCGTTTCTGAAACAACAAGCCTGACGATTGTCCACTCCATGAGTGGCAATGCATGGTCCTATCGGAGACTCGTGGCCTAATGGCTTTCTTCGATTGTCCGAGAGGGCATAGGGTGGCTCCGGAGACTCGCGTGCCTAAAGCACGGGCCTGACTTTTCCGATTGCTACTTCCCCTCGAAACCGAGCGTCTCAAGAGCCCGATGGCCACCGCCGGGAAATGGTTCCCAGGGATGGAACAGACTCTTCGCCAGAGACGCTCAAGCTGCTTGTGGTTTCAAATAGTTGGCGTCGAAACGTACCTCCTTCTTCCACACGATCAGCGTGATCGTGGCAATCTTTCTTGCCAAGGTCAGGCGGGCCATCGTGGGCTTCCTCCCCTTGGCCAGCAAAGCTTCATAGAAATCGTGCATTGGTCCAGCAGCGGTGCTGGCTCTCATGGCCGCTCCTTTGAAAATATCTTTGAGGTCGTGGTTGTAGTCCTTATTTAAACCACGAACCGTCGCGGGTTTCTTGGAACGCTGCAGCTGTCCTTCGGCAACGCGGTATTGCGCGCTGTCATGCGTTTCCAATGCCAGGCCGCTGTAGGTCCACAGCTGTCGCTTGGTGCGGAAGCGGTGGGGCGTCTGCATCACCGCGATCACGATGGCGGCCCGGATCGGGCCGATCCCCGGAATCAGGCGCAGCAGTTTCCACGGCTTGTGCTTCTTGGCTTCTAGCAACAAATCTCGGCGTGCTTCCTGGTGCAGGGGGCGCAAGACATCCAGCTGCTGGTAGTAGTGTTCGGCGCGTCGCCGCACCCCGGCTTCGCTGATCTTCGCGAGCCATTCCGCACGGTGCCGTGGGGCATACACTTCTTTGCCGGCACACGGAATGCCCCAACTGCGATACAAGGCCTTCAGCCGATTCATGACCCGAGTGAGATCTTTGCTGATGGTCAGATAACTGCGCGCCAGCTCCTTCAACGTTCGCAAACCGTGCTCTCCGTGATACACCGACTTGATGTTGTTCATATACAGCTGTTCGGACAGCTTGCGGGCATCGATCCGATCACTCTTACTGCCGTCTCTCGAGGCATTCTTTCGCGTATTGCACACCAGCACTTCCGTAACGTGGGGCTTCAGCAAGTCATACAGCCAGGCCGCCCAGGTTCCTTCTTCAAAGGTGACGCGCAAATCTCCGCGCAGCCCGTCAATAAACTGCACAATAGTGCTCGCCTTGGTCTCGATGACGCATTCCATCACTAGTTTGCCAACGGAGTTCCTCACGGCGATAGAAATGCTTTCCGTGTGCACGTCCATGCCGATATATTTAGTGCTACTCATGAGGGTGTTCCTTTCTTGTAGGTAATGGGCCAGCACTCAAAACCTACTCCAAAGGGGCGCCCTCTTATAATGTGTGGCTCCTAGTTGACTGTAACAACCATTTGTAGACTATAATCGTGTCCATGAGAGACGCGATCACTCTGACAAATTCGGAGCTTAAGGAATTGACTCGGCGAGCCTTGAGCCGGACGGGACGGGCCGAAGATTCCCGACGGGCACGGCTGATCTTGCTGCTGGCCGAAGGCCATACCTGGGATGAAGTGTCGGAGCGCATCGACTGCAGCCGTGGTTTTGTCGCTAGTTGGAGCCGACGATTTACCGAGCAGCGCATCGCGGGACTCTACAGCCGGCATTTGGGGCAAGTCGCTACCGTGCTGACCCCGAAACTGGAAGCACGGATTCTGGAGGCCACCCGACATGCACCGCCGGGTGCAGCAACCCACTGGAGCACGCGCAAACTCGGAGCGCATCTGGGGGTCAGCCACATGATGGTGGCACGGGTGTGGCGTAAGCACGGACTTCAGCCGCATCGCATAGAACGCTACATGGCCTCGAACGATCCGAATTTTGAGAAGAAGGCCGCCGACATTATTGGGTTGTATCTGAACCCGCCGGCGCATGCGGCGGTATTCAGCGTGGATGAAAAGACCTCCATCCAGGCCCTGGATCGCAAGGATCCGGTTCTGCCGCTGTCTCCGGGACGCGCCGAACGGCACGGTTTTGAATACTTTCGTCACGGCACCTTGTCGCTGTATGCCGCCTTCAACACCAAGACCGGCGAAGTGCTCGGCAAAACGACCGCGCGGCACACCTCGGCCGAATTCGTCGCCTTCCTGACGGACATTGTGATCGATCAGCCTCGCGGCAAAGAGATCCATGTGATCGCTGACAATCAATCTGCGCACAAGAGCAGGCCGGTCACGGACTTCCTGGCGGTGCATCCCAAAGTTCACTTGCACTTCACTCCCACCTACTCTTCCTGGTTGAATCAAGTCGAGCTGTGGTTCAGCAAGATCGACCGCGACGTCATCGCGCGAGGGGTATTCACTTCCGTGTCTGATCTGAAGAGGAAGCTGTTGCGCTACATCCGGCACTACAACAAATCGCCTCGTACAGTGAAATGGAAATATGCCCATCCATCGCGCCATCTCAGTACACAATCAGTTGGTACAGGCCACTAGTACTGCTTCGGTCCGTCAATCTGCACCGGGCATCGGCCGCATACAGACCGCTTAGGCGGGAGATCCGCCGTCTCGTCAACAGCATGAATGAGCGGCCTGAGACATAGGTAACACATTGTACCGGACACATAGGTGACACTTTTCCCCGTAAAGGGGAGGGAGAGATGCCTTGGAAGGAGTGTTCGGTTATGGATGAAAGACTGCAGTTTGTGGCTCGCCGGCTAGCCGGCGAGGCGATGGCGGAACTTTGCAGGGAGTTTGGCATTTCCCGCAAGACCGGCTACAAGATTTTCGATCGCTACCAGGCATGCGGCATGCAAGGGCTCACCGATCGAAGTCGACGTCCGTATCGGTACGCGAATCAGCTTCCCTTCCAGGTGGAAAACTACATCTTAAACATGAAGCGTGAGCACCCCAGCTGGGGTGCGCGCAAAATCCGTGAGCGCTTGCTGCGCCGGTTCTCGGGTATTCCTATGCCGGCCAAAAGCACCGTCCATGCGGTTCTGGATCGTCATGGACTGGTGGAGCGCCGCGGCCGCTTGCGTCGTCGCGCTCAGGGAACCGCTTTATCGTTGGGCCAGCGACCCAATGAGTTGTGGTGCACCGATTACAAGGGCGAATTCTTGCTGGGGAATCATCAATACTGCTATCCGCTGACGGTCACCGATCATGCCAGCCGGTATCTGCTGACCTGCGAGGCACTTTCTTCTACCAGAGAAAACTACGCTTTTACTGTGTTTGAAAGGCTTTTCAAAGAGCGCGGCTTGCCCGCCAACATTCGCAGTGATAACGGCGTGCCCTTCGCCTCCGCGCATGCGTTGTTCAATCTAAGCAAGCTCGCGGTCTGGTGGCTGCGGCTGGGCATCGGCATCGAACGGATCAAGCCGGGTCATCCTCAGCAAAATGGTCGTCATGAGCGCATGCATCTGACCTTGAAGAAAGAGGCCACTAAGCCGGCCGCTGGGAATTTTCTGCAGCAGCAGGCTAGGTTCGACAAGTTCATCGAGGTATTCAACAACGAACGCCCCCACGAAGCTCTGGACATGAAATGTCCGGCGGAGGTCTACCAACCTTCTCCGCGTCCCTACAACGGATTGCCAGACATCGACTATCCTCTCCACGATAAAACGATCGTGATCACCCGTTGCGGGCGTATCTGCCTGGGCAAGAAGAAAATCAATTTCAGTCAGGTCTTTGCTGGTCAGGCCGTCGGCATTAAAGAAGTGCACGATGACATTTGGCTGGTGAGCTTTATGGATTATGATTTGGGATACTTCGATCTGGAGACTCGGGTGCTCGAACCGCTGGAAAATCCGTTCGGCCCAAAAGTGTTACCTATGTCTTAGGTACGTTGTGTCACCCATGTGTCCGGGTCGGACCGAAGGAATTTGGAGGCGCGAGGCGGAATCGAACCGCCGATATGGGTTTTGCAGACCCATGCCTTACCACTTGGCGACCGCGCCCCATGTCTGAAGCTACTTCAGGTGGCAAGGACCGCCTTGACCACGACCCTTGCCACCCCACACGCAACGGCAACCTTCCACTAAGCGCTCTGGCACGCCACTCGCAGCCAATCCCGCGGGCGCGTTACGGTTGATGTCACATGCTTCGACCCTAAAAACCAAAAACCCATCCACCAGGCATTCTGGCGATGGGTTCGAGACTGCGAAATGGCTAAACTTTGCTCGTTACCGGTTTAGCCTCCCCACACCAGAACACAACACACCAGCGCGCAACAGCCACAGCAGCAACATGCGCGAAAAGTGTTGTGTGAGTCGCTAAACATAGGCCAAGCTTACGCGCCTGAAATAATGCGGGCAAACGCAAATTTTTGATATGTTGCATCGATTCTGCCCGGCCCAGCCCAACCCGTAACTTTCTCCTGGCGCTTGGGTTCAGTAGGGCAGCTTTTTGAGGAGCACGAGGGCACACGCATGAACTTGCGGAATGCAGCTCTGGCGGTTCCGATCTTCCTGGGTGTCGCGGTCATCAGCGGATATTTGGTGCGCGGCGGCTCCAAAGATCAGCGGGGCCAGATTCAGGTAGATGGACGCGCGCGAACTTACCTGTTACATGTCCCGCCCGGCTATGACGAGGCCAAAGGAATGCCGCTGCTCCTGGCGCTGCACGGACGTCTGGGAACCGGCTCCGGTGAAGAAAAACTAGGTCACCTCGACCGGCTCAGCGACGAGTATCGCTTTCTTGCGGTGTACCCCGACGGCCTGGACCGCAGCTGGGCGGACGGGAGAGGCGGCACACCGTCGGACCACGACCGCGTGGACGACGTTAAATTCCTCTCTGCGTTAATCGACAAGATCGAAAGCGAGTACAAAGTAGATCCAGCGCGAATCTACGCCACCGGAATGTCTAACGGCGGATTCATGAGCGGCCGCCTCGCGTGCGATCTCGCAAATCGCCTTGCAGCAGTCGCCATTGTGGGAGCGTCCTTGGCCGAGAGCCTGGCCACCTGCCATCCCGCCAAGCCAATTTCGGTGCTGATTATGCAAGGAACCGAAGATCCGTTGGTACCGTTCCAAGGCGGCGAACTGCGAAGGGGCGCGGCCGGAACCGTGCTGTCGCATGATGCGGCGATGCAAAAATTCGTGCAAGCCAATCATTGCACCGGCCAGCCTGCAGCAAAGCACATTCCCGATACCGCGGGCGACGGCACCAGCATCGACGTAGTGACTTACGCCGCCTGTGCCGGGAACAGCGAAGTGCAAGGTTACACGGTGAACGGCGGAGGGCATACGTGGCCCGGCGGGACGCAGTATCTACCCGCGATGCTCATCGGCAAAACGAGCCAAAACCTGGACGCCAGCGAAGTGATTTGGGAATTCTTGTCGAGCCACGCGCGGTAAGCGCGACATCTCCGCGCGACAGCACCACCAACCTCAGGGCTTTTCGTCGGATTCCGGTGGCAACGAGGAAAGATAACGAAGGCGGTTGGCCGAGTTTGGTGGCGGCGTAGGAGCAGCGAGTCCGGCGGTTTCTGACCCCAGCCCAAGCTTCTGGAGCGTCAAAGCATCCAGCTTTCCCGTAGGATTAAGCCCGTTCGAAGATTGAAACCTCTTCATGGCATCGACCGTGGAATCGTCCCACTGGCCGCTCGGCGTGTCCGTGAGGACTCCCTTTTTTGCCAACGCTTCCTGAATTTCGCTGATGCGTTCCGGAGTTGGAGCGGCTTGGCCCCTTACTTTCTTGGTCTTGTGATGCTTGGAATTTTTAGAGGCCGTGGCACTTTTGCTGCTAGTCGACTTCGTTGTTGTAGACGTCTTAGCGCCTGAACTGCTCGTGGCCGTATGCTTGTGCGTCGTTTTTTTGGATTGCGACGCACTGCTGCTCTGCGCGGCCGCGACGGGCACAATCAGCGTGCCCGCCGTCAATGCCGCGACCAGTAGTCCGCCAAGATTTCTCTTGCAGAGCAATTGCCCCATAGTGCTCGAAACGTCCCTGTTTTACTTGCTGTCCGCCGGTACGACGCCCGGGAGGAAAACGGTCATGACGCGGTCCGTCGGGCTCCGCCGCATAACCTTGAAAACCACGTTTTCTCCTGGCTTAAGTTTGCTGATGGCCCGGCGGTAGTCGTCTACCGTGGTGACGGATTGGCCGTTCACTTCGGAGATGACATCGCCCGGTGTGAAGCCGATATCGTCGGCAAAACTGGTGGGCTCCACTTCGCTTACCAGCACGCCCTTCTGCCCTTCCACGCCAACGCGCTGCGCCTTGTCGGGAGTCAGGCTTTCCACGCGCAGGCCGAATTCTGCGGGAGCCGCATCGTCCGGAGCGTTGCTCACGCGGCCCGCCGCATTCGGGAAAACGTGCGTGCGGTCTTCGACGATGGCCGTGGTTTCCTTCTGCTGTTTGTCGCGGAAGTAGGTGATTTTCACCTTGCTGCCAAGAGGTGCGGAAGCGATCGGATTCACAAGGTCATTGCCCGTCTTCACCTGCGTGCCGTTGACGGCGCTGATCACGTCACCGCCCTTCAGTCCAGCGCGTTCCGCTGGGCTGCCGGGTTCCACTGCTTCAATCACCACGCCGTGCGGGGCGCCGAGCGATTTCAGCGTGATCTGGTTGGTGCCAAGTTCTTCCTGGAATTGCACGCCAATGGAACCGCGCGTCACGCGGCCAGACTTGATGATCTGATCGTACACATTGATCGCGGTGGTCGACGGCATGGCGAAGCCGACGCCTTCGTAGCCGCGGCTGCCCGTCAAAATAGCGGTGTTGATGCCGATCACCTGGCCGGCCAGATCGACTAGCGGACCGCCGGAGTTACCCGGATTGATCGCGGCATCTGTTTGCAGGAAGCGCTGGAACTGCCGGTTGCCCACGTTGTTGCGATCCTTGGCGCTGATGATGCCTGCGGTGACCGTGGCGTTGAGCCCGAAGGGGCTGCCAATCGCCAGAACCCAGTCGCCGACCTGAACGCCGTCGGAATTGCCCAGCTTGGCGAAAGGCAATTCTTTGCCGGCATCGATCTTGATGACCGCAAGATCGGTGTCTTCGTCGGTGCCGATAACCTTCGCGGTGTATTTGGTGGTGTCGCCGTTGAGCTGCACCTGAATCTTGGTGGCCTGATCGATCACGTGATTGTTCGTAAGGATGTAGCCTGCCTTATCGAGGATCACGCCGGAGCCCAAGCTGCGTTCCGCTTGCGGCTGCTGCTGCGGTCCCGCGCCGGGTTGACCGTCAAAGAAGTGGAAGAAGAAGTCTTCGCTGGGATCGTCCTGGTCACCCTGGGAATGATGACGCTTGGCCTTGCGGTCCATCACCTGGGTGGTCGCGATGTTCACCACCGCCGGTTCGACGCGATTCACGATACCCGAGAACGAATTCGACGACGGAATAGGATCCGGAAGCGCGAGTGTTGCCGCGCTGGAGCCCGCAAACGAGAAGCCACGCATCGCCGAAACTTTACCGTTCTCCAGCGTGCCGATAAAGATTCCAATCACCAGCGTAGCCGCAATCGACACGGTCGCGATCAGTTTCCGCCGCCGCGTCCAGTCCACCATATTCCTCACTTGATCCATCTGTATTGCTCCTGTCTATTCCGTGGCCCAGGCCACCTGCCGAGAGTATAACACCCGAAAACTGCCGGGGTTTCTCTCACTCTTTGATGCGCCTCGACGTTAACTGGCCATCCGGCCGGGTCTCACTGGATGTGTTGCTGCACCTTATTCTTTGACGCAGCCGGGGCGCAAACTGTTGTGAGCTCATTTTTTCGGTAACTTCCCGGTTGACAAGAGGTTCGAGATATAGCATAAACAAAGGAGCCGTGATAGCGGCATCACGTGGCGATTTAGGGCGACTTGCTCCACGTAAAAAACTGCTAAAGAGCTGGTAGAGTTCACAGAAGTTAGCTCCTCTGAGACCCTCCAAGCTTTTTGGCACGGAGGGTTTTTCATTTTGCCCCTCCGCGCTGCCCTCAGTCAATTGTCACGTCATTTCTCACATAGGCGCCCAGGCAGGCGGCCTAGGCGGAACCTAGCGCGAGGTGACTTATGAAGGAAGTCTATTTTCTAAGCTGTAGGGAATGCGGCAAGAAGTACGCCAACACCCCGCAGTCGTTCTGCGAAGAGTGCTTCTCCCCGCTGGAAGTGAGCTACGACTACGAGGCCCTGAGCCGGGTCGCAAAGCGCGAAACCCTGGTACACCGGGCGTTCAACATGTGGCGGTACTCCGAATTGCTGCCTCTGCCCGAGGGATTCACCCCGACCGCTTCGGTGGGCGGCACGCCACTGGTGAAGTCGCGCAAGCTCGGTGCGCAATGGGGCCTCAAGAATCTCTACTTTAAGAACGATGCCGTCTGCTTCCCTACCCTGTCTTTCAAAGATCGCGTGGTAGCGACGGCATTGGCAGCTGCCCGGCGCTTTGGGTTCAAGACGGTAGGATGCTCTTCCACCGGCAACCTCGCGAATGCCGTTGCGGCGCAAGGCGCGCAGCAGGGATTCGACACCACCGTGTTCATCCCCGCAGACCTGGAACCGGCGAAAATCCTGAATACGGCCGTGTATGGCGCGCGCATTATCCGCATCGACGGCAACTACGATCACGTGAACCGGCTCTGTACCCAGATCGCCGATCGCTTCCAGTGGGGCTTGGTGAACGTAAACCTGCGTCCCTATTACGCGGAAGGCTCGAAAACCCACGGCTATGAAATCGCGGAACAGCTTGGCTGGGAATTGCCTGACAACGTCGTAGTGCCGATGGCGGGCGGTTCGTTGATCGGAAAGATCGCCAAGGCCTTCTGTGAACTGGCCCATTTAGGATGGGTTGAGCCCAAGCACGTGAAGTTCTTTGGCGCGCAGGCCGCCGGATGCTCGCCGATTGCAGAAGCTGTGAAACGCGGTTTGGCCCGGGTGGAACCGCAGAAGCCCAACACTATTGCGCGTTCCCTGGCCATCGGCAATCCCGCCGACGGACACTATGCGCGCCGCCTGATAACCGAAACCGGCGGATGGGCGGAAAGCGTAAGTGACCCGGAGATCATCGATTCCATCAAACTCCTGGCGCAGACCGAAGGCATCTTCGCGGAGACAGCCGGTGGCGTTACCGCCGGCGTAACCGCAAAGCTCATCGAGCAAGGACGCATCCGCCCCGACGAGACCACCGTGGTTTCCATTACCGGTAACGGCTTGAAAACTACCGACGCCCTGGTCGCGGATTTCCCGGCCAGTGAAGCAATCGCGCCGAAACTGGAGGCGTTTGAAGCCTTGGTCGCGCGACAGTTGGAAGAGGCGGAGCACCAGCAGTCCAATGCCTGAGGGTGTGTCCATAGCGCCCGTTAGCCGAATCGAAATTACAAACCTGGAGATACAGAATGGCAATTACGATTGAGATACCGACAGCCTTCCGGAGATTCACCGACGGCGCGCCAAAGCTGGAAAGCGGCGCGAAGACGGTAGCGGAAGCTCTGAATGAATTGGTGACGAAGTTCCCTGCGCTGTCACGCCATGTGCGCGACGACGAAGGACAAATCCGCCAATTCATCAACGTTTATCTGAACGACGAAGACATCCGCTTCCTCGGCGGCGAAGCGTCCGCCTTGAAAGATGGCGACAAAGTCCTGCTGGTGCCCTCCATCGCCGGAGGCTGATCCCACTTATAGTTTTGCCAGTTCCACGCGGCGGTTCTTGGCGCGGCCATCATCACTCGAATTATCCGCCACCGGCTTGGTCTGGCCATAGCCTTGCGCCTTCAACCGCGCAGCGTCCACGCCGTGCGCCACCAGCCACGCAACCACTGCTTGCGCCCGCTTTTCGCTAAGAACCTGATTGCTCCCCGCGCTCCCCTGATTGTCCGTGTGTCCTTCCACCCGCAACTTCAAATCGGGATTCTGCTGCAATAATGCAACGACTTGGTTCAACGTATCCGCCGAATCGGCCTGTATCGTGGCTTTCCCTGTGTCGAAATGGATCCCGTACACCGCCACGTGCCCGCTCTTTTCAATTTCATCTTTCAGGCTCGAAGCGTCCGCCGTCACTTCCTGCTTCATCTCTTTTGATGTCACGATCGTCTGGTAGTAGTAAGCGCCTTTGCTCTCGATGTAGATCCACGTCCCCCCTTTGTGCGGCGGTGATGTTGTTCGGAGATTCCGTGTAATCGATCTGGAAGCCTCCTGACTTCAAGGCGGTTTCCATGTTGCGGTAGATCTGCAGTTCGCTGACGCCTTCGCGCGTGCTGATATCCCAGGAATGGAATTCGCCTTCCACGTGCTTGATCTTGGCGTTGCCATCCTTGTCCGTGCCCAGCGGAAAATCGTACTGATCGAATTCCTTGTTGTCGCAAGAGTTGATGATGCCGCCGGGAAAGCGCGTTATCAGCGGCGAATCCTTGCAACCCTCCGCGTCTTTCCGCTCGTCGTCCTGCGCGCGGGATAACGGCGCAACCAGGAACACGCCAGCACACAATAACAGCGCGATGACTTTCTTCATTTCTCCGTCCTTTCCAGAACAATGGGCAGTATCTTACCGAAGCAGCAGAAAAAATGGCGTGGCTTTTGTCGACGCTGTGCAAAGAAGTTATAGGCGGGCCCTGGGCAGGTTTTGGTGGATGCGCTGGGCAAACCTTGCCTGGTGCGAGCTTCCTTCGGATCCTGCTGACCACCGGCCCGCCTGTAAGTCACCTGAGGACTGGGAGTTGAGAATTTCCGCTTCTGCCGAGGCGTTGGAACAGAGCTTGCAACTAAAGACGGCTGCGGCACTAAAGTGCGTTTGAAAAGTGCCGATAGCTAGAGTTAGGAGAGAAGGGAAAGTAGTCTAGGAGAGAATTCTAATGTCGGTAACAGGAATTGCAGCCAGTAGTTTGTTTAGCTTTCTGACCCAGACGGTGCAGAGCAAAAAACAGCAGTTTCAGCAGGAATTTCAGCAACTGGGTCAGGATTTGCAGTCTGGCAATATGTCCGCGGCGCAATCAGACTTTGCGACCTTGAAACAAGACATGCCGCAAAGCAGTTCCACCACTTCGTCTTCCGCCCAGAGCGGCAGCGGGATCGCCACGGCCTTCAGCCAGCTTGCACAGGACCTGCAGTCTGGGAACCTTACGGCAGCCCAGTCGGACTACTCAACGCTGCAGCAGGATTTCCAGAGCATGGCGGCGTCGAGCCAGTCCGCCAGCGGTCATCATCACCACCATCACGGAGGGGACTCCAGTTCCGCCTCCAGTGCAATCAGCCAGTTGTTCAATGAATTGGGAACGGCACTGCAATCCGGAAGCCTTTCCAATGCGCAGCAAGCCTACAGTTCATTGCAACAGGATCTATTGCAAATGACCTCAGGCGGCGCGACGTCGTCTTCCTCATCCACCGCCAGCACCCTTTCGGTGAACGGCTAACCCACTTCTGACCGGGAGCGTTGGCCACAGCCAGCGCTCTCTAAAAAGAAGTTGGACAGCCAATACAATTCCATATTCCTCCCCGAAACCATATATCCTTCCTTCACGTCCAAAAGGAAGAAACGCCATGCGCCCCCAGCCATCCCCGTTTCACCCAGCACTCCGCGCCGCCCCGTTCCTACTAGCTGCAGCCTCGTTCGCGGCAACCTCTTCCGCCCAAACAGACAACTCACCGGTCATCAGAGTCGAATCGCATGAGGTGGTCTTGCCCTTTGAAGTATTTGAGGAGAAGAGGACTACTGAGTGGTTGCATTCCAAGGAAGTTACCGGCTTGTCGGCGAAATCCGTGCACATTTTCGACGACGGCGTGGAAGCCAAGATCCAGCATTTCAGCGTTGAAAAAGGAGAGGCTTGGGCCGTTCGCGATAACATTGGTTATCATGCAGAGTATTCGTGCACGCCGACTGGCATTTGGGTAGGGCCGGATGTAACGAACAAACTATTCACACTCCTCGGCTCAAGGTTCCATACGTATCTGGTAACTTATGTCCCGCGTCCTTCTCCAGCGGGTAGCTGTCATCGAATCTCTATCAAGGTTGACCACAGAAACAGCACCGTATTCGCGCCCCTTCAGTATTGCAACACAAACGATCCACTTTCAGACCCTTTGCAAGGGACTGAACTTGGCAACAGGCTAGCCGCTTACGCAGATTCAAAAGGAAGCGGCGATCTCCCCTTGGCGCTAGAAGTCGTCCCATTCCTGGGACACTCGTCTAGGACAGCTAGGATCAGTCTCTCTGCTGAGCTGCCATCAAATCAGTTGAGACATCATTGGGACGGGATTAATCTGATTACATCGATTGCCGTTTTGGGGTTTGTCTTCGATAGAAACGGCACCCTGGTCGCACGCTTCAGCGATACTGCGTGCGGTCCCTCGGAGAAGGGCTGGGATGTTCCCCTTCCACCACCAGCCGTTGCGTTGCAGGCGTTGGAACAGGCGGCCATTCCCAGCGGTTACGAAACCCAGGTGAACCTCAACCCAGGTGACTATCGATTCGAATTCCTGCTTACAGACGGAGAGAAAATCGGGAGAGCAAGCGTATCTCTCACGGTGGATGATTTCTCCGCAGCTGCCCTCTCGTTGAGCGGCATCGCTCTCTGCAAGAGGTATCATAAACCTGCGCGTGACGAGCGAGGCCCCACCCATGCTCCCCAGTTTGTACCGCTGACGTTCAAGAGCGTAGAATTTACGCCTACCGCTGATAGGAAATTCAAAAAAAGCGAGAAGTTATTTGCCTACCTAGAAATCTACGGGTCTCAACTGCAGGCAGCCGGTGCTCCAACATTCTACTTGGAAATAAAGGTGACCGACGATAAAACCAACGAGTTGAAAATCGGGACCGGTGTGCGTCCCGTGGATTCACCGATGCGGCCCGACTCCCAGCCTCCCGCGATACCGCTTGTGTGGGAGATGGAAATGGCCAAACTTCCCCCGGGCAGCTATCGCTTGGAAGCCCAAGCCTCCGATTCCGCCGGAAACAAAACCCCGTGGCGCGCCACCACCTTCTCCGTCGAATAACCACTCCAAAATGTCCTGGGAATTACCGCCGAATGAACCCGCCGGGATCGTATGCGAAAGAAGTTCACCTAGTCGTTACTTCTTAGCTTTTAGCATTTTAGTATTTTAGCTTTTTAGCTTCCTTGCTTCTCTTCCTTCCTCATGGATTAAACCAAAACTTCACCACCGCCTCCGCCTTCGACTCCACCGCTTTCCCACCCTGCGTCGCGGGAGCATACTCATACTGCTTCAACGCTTCCACCGCCGCCTCGCGCAAGGCCTTCGGCCCCGAAATTACTTTCACGTCGCCCACACGCCCCGACGCCAGCACTTCCACTTCCGCCTTGATATCCCCGGTGATGTAACTCCGCATCGCCTCCGGCGGGTACACCGGATTCACCGCCTTCACCAATTTCGCGGGCAGCACCGGAGCATCCGCCGGCACTGTCGCCTCTACAGCTGTCTTCGACGCGTCCTCCGCCTTCGGCTGGCTCTTCTTTCCGAAAATTCGTTCCCGCAACCCCGGCTTTTTCTCCGCAACCGGAGCCGCCCCCGCAGCTTCACTCGACCCCGCCTTCACCGCCACGCTGTCACTCGTCCCTCGC
Source organism: Candidatus Acidiferrales bacterium (assembly GCA_963759275.1). Classification (GTDB taxonomy): domain Bacteria; phylum Acidobacteriota; class Terriglobia; order Acidiferrales; family UBA7541; genus Acidiferrum. Next base: position 420,914 of record CAVWYZ010000018.1, read on the forward strand.
CCTGACGCAGGAAGGGCCTGCCCTGACGTAGCTTGCCCCGACGTAGAGAGGGCTTGCCCTGACGAAGGAAGGGCGGCCGTACCAACATCATGCTTCGCATCCTTCCCCGAATCCACAGTCGCTCCATTGGTGCTCGAGGTCGCCGCGGCAGTCTGCCCCGACCCGGCAGGCGTCCCGCTCGCTTGCCCTGACACCGGAAGGGCTTGCCCTGAGGAAGGAAGGGTCGCGCCATTTCCGGTTTTCCTCGCACCAGCCTTCACACTTACCGCCGCCGCTTTCTTCCCCGGCAAATATTGCCACCACTTCCCATACCAGGCCCCGCCCACTACTGCCAACACCAGCAACGCACTCAATCCAATCGTCCGCACTTTCCCTGATCCTGCTCCCGCTCCGACACTCGCCACACTCTTCTTCGCCTTCGCGCGCTTCCCTTTCGCCCCTTGCGTGAAATCCAACGCCGGCTCCGGCAGCAATTCTTCCGACGCCGATTCCACAGCTGCCTCTGCCGCCACTAACGGCTCCTGCACCGGTCTCGTATTCGCTGCCGCCGCTTCCTCCTCCAACAATTGTTCTTCCGGTGTTTTCTCCATCCTCCAAACCGGCAGGGACATCCCTACCACCGCCCGCGCCACTTCGTTCTCATCCTTCGGCGGTGCCGGCGGCATCAACAATTCCGGTTTCTCTTCCCCCACCAACGCCAACACCTTCGCCGCCACTGCGCCAGGCTCATTCACTGGAGCCAGCTCTTCCTTCAAGTTCATTCCAGATCCCGGCGCACCCGCACTCGCGCCAGCATCTCCCGCCGGCCGCGCATTCGCCACCACCGCCTCCACCGCTTTCGATGCCTCGCGCATCGCCGCTTCCCGCGCCGCCTTGTCACGTTCCGCCGCGGCGTCCGCCATCGCCTTCGCCGCCACTTCCTCCACATTCTTCTTTTCCAGCACCACCAACTGATCGCGCAGCGCTTCCACTTCTTCCTTCAGTTGATTTACGTCTTCCGCGCTGTGCGGCGCCACCGGCGCATCCACACGCTCCGCCGTCGTCGCTTCCGCCTGCACGTGTTCTACGGCTCGGAATTCCGCCCCGCCGCGCTTCTCTTCCGGAAACGCTACGCCCCAGTAATCCGTGCGCGCTTCCGTGAACTGCAACTCCACGAATACGGAATCTTGCTTAAAGCTTCGTGTCCGCAATACCTGGCACACCACTTCCTGATTGCTTTTCCGGTTCGTCAAGAACAGCAATTGCCCCACCTCAACCGGCGCCGCCAGACGAATCACCGCCCCGTCTTTAAACACCAGCACCGTTGATGTTTCTTCGAAAAATAAATCGCGCGCGCCCCCTGCCACCTGCGGCTTCGCTCCCGTCACGTTCACCATCACTTCCAGCGCCACGGGATTCGGTCTCGGTTTACCGTTTCCCTCGTTCGTAGGACTTTCTGTTCCGGCTATCTTCGCTGCGGATGACACGACTCTTGGTCCTCGCGCCAACTCCAGGCCGGCGCACCTTCCCGCTCAGACGCACCGCGTGCGCCCACTTTTCTCCCTTCCATTCTTTCGACTACCCCCACCCCCGCGCCATAGTACCCAAGTACAGGCGTGACCAATTCAACCACACGCCTCGTTTGTGTGGTCAATGCCCCCGCCATACTCTGAGTGTGGCTCCTGGGTTTCTCTTTCTCGTGTAGTGGCCGATCTTCAGATCGGCAATGCTCTCTTGCCTATGTTTCCCGGTGCTCTTCAATCTCGCGTCTTGCCGAGAAAAACATTGTCATCCCGAACGCAGTGAGGGATCTGCTTTTCCTTTTCCCGCTATCGCGTTTCGCTTCGTCCCTACGCAACAGCCATTCTCGCCGTCAGCATGTAGCGCCGGCATCCTTGCCGGCTCTCCGCCCAAGTTCTCGCGTGTCCTCTCGCTATTTTCCCATTTCCATTTCCCAACACCCTACTTCTCCTCCACCGCCCACGCCGCATTCTCCTCACCCAACAACACGTCCAGCCCACCCTCCGCCGGCATCACATCAATCGGCAATCCGCCATGCCACAGCGCCACGCCCAGTATAATCTTCGTCATCCCCTTCAACTCCAACTGGTCCTTCCGTACCGCCACTTCCAACGTCCGCTGAAACGCCGCCGCCGCAATCGCATCCGGCTTCAACAAGCACACACGGTTCTTTTCCACCGCGAATTCCTTCAATCGCCCGCGTTCCAGGTTCACCACCACCGTCAACTCTTCCGCCGCTCCCAAAACAATTCGAAACTCCGGACATTCCAACTCCGACAGCGAATCCGGAAAACATTCCACGCGCACCACAAACCGTTCTTCCTCGAATCCATACCGCAATTCCTTCAGATAAAAAACCCGTCCGTGCATCGCTCCGCCGCGCTGCAATGGCGAATACACGCCCGCTCCCAGCCACTCGAAATAACTCGAATCGTACCCGTCCACCTTCACCTTCAAACTCGTGCTCGGCGGCAATTGATACGCCCGCTCCGGTTTCTTCTTGATCGGTTTCGCCAATTCCTCCGGAGCCACTTGCCCCAGCGCCAGATACACGCCCGTCAGATGTTTCCGGTACAGCGCATCAAACTCCGCGTCGTTCGCCGTGCTGTGCTCCGGCCCGAACCACCAGCACCAGTCGCTGCCCTCTCCTGCCAGCAACGATTCCTGCGCCTTCTTCAATCCCTCCGCCGTCGGCGCATTCTGCCGGCCCTTTTCCCGCGCTTCCACCCCCTTCGCGTACGCTTCCCGCGCATCCCACAACAATTCCCACGCGGCCACATCTTCTTCGTTCCCAATCCACACGTCGAAATTCGCGTTGATCCACGACGCCGGAAAAATTCCGTTCGTCGTCGGCACATCCTTCGCCTCCGCAATCGTTTCGCTTGCCGTCAACGCCCGGAAATCCTGGTCATCGCTGATCCGCCGGTAAAACTCCCGCAAGAATTGCCGCCCATTCCCCGGATAGTATTCCCACGCATTTTCTCCATCCAGGAACAAACACACCGTCAGCGGTTTGTCGGTCTTCACCGATTCGCCCAACTGCCGCAATCTTCCATGCAAATCCGCTGCCGCAGCCACGCTATCCATGCGGCTGTACACAAAACCCACTAGGTCCGACAAATGATGGTCGCGGAATAATCCCGTAACCGCTCTCTCTCCCAGTTGCAATCGCCACGGCTGGTACAAGCGGTCCGCGTTCGCCGCAATCCCATTCGAATCCCGGAAAAATCCCACGTTCAGCGTACGGCCCAGCACTCCTTCATCCGTCCCGAACCACTCGAATCCTTCTTCCGCGGCAATCGTCAACGCCTGGTCCGATACCGATCCTTCCGACGGCCACAATCCCACCGGCTTCGCCCCAAACACCCGCTCGTGATATTCCTTCGCCCGCCGCAACTGCTCTCGCGCATCCTCTGGCCTGCGAAACGCCCGCCTCGGCAGCGGCGTCGCCGGATTCGCCACGCGCGCAATATCCGAATCGCACAACAGTGGCAGGATCGGGTGATAAAACGGTGTCGTGCTGATCTCGATCTGTCCCCGTGCCGCCGCCTCCCGGCACGCCGGCAACACCATCCCCACAATCTCGATCTGCTTTGACTTCAAATCCGTTTTATCTTTTGCGCTGAAATCTTTTCCACGATTCGCCAACCGGCAAATCACTTCGTCCTTCTCTAACCACTCCTCATCCATCCACGCCAGTTGCGACAGCACCTGCAAATCCCGCCAGTCCCGCGTGGTGAACGTCACCAGCGCTTGCGCCCCGCCCGCCACGCGCGCCCATTCGTGCAGCTCCACAAAGCGCGGCCAGCGCGCCATCAACCTCTCATGATTCACCTGGAACGCCCGCTCCAGAATCTCCCGCTTATCCTCTTTCGTTAGCTTTTCTACCGGCCGAAATGCTAACTCGAACCACGGCTCTTTGAATTTCCCGCTCGCGTATTCCTCCAACTGCATGCACAGTGACGGCACCATGTTGAAGGTCGCGTGAAACTTCGGAAACTCCTCGAAAATCTTCACCATGCCCCAATAATCTTTGGTCGCGTGTAGCCGCGTCCACGGCAACACGTACGCCCCCGTCTCCGGGTCCCGATATTGCGGCTGATGCATATGCCATAGCACCGCCAAATTTATCCGATTCATTCCCCGCGCCTCTCCGTCTCTCCCAAATCCACAATTCCACCTGTAGGGGCGGCTTTACGCCGCCTGCCGTTTCTTCGGGTGCCACCGTCGCACTCTGAAGGTCATTCTTGGGTTCTCTTTCTTGTGTAGTGGCCGATCTTTAGATCGGCGATGTTCTCCTGCCGGTTCTCTCGATCCTCTTGAATCCCCGAATCTTGCAAAAATTTTGTCATCCCGAGCCTGCCTGCAACAAGCAGGCGTAGCGAGGGATCTGCTTTAGCCTTCCACTCCGCTACTCGCCACTCCCACGCGCCGCGCTCGTTCCCTCCTCACTCCCCCTCCGTGCCTTCCGCAGGCGCTCCCCCGCACAACCTCCGTGCTCATCCTCCCCCATGTTACACTCACCCTTTCGCCCATGCGCCTTCTCGACCGTTATATCGCCCGCGAAGTTATCCGCCACGCCTTCCTCGGACTCCTCATTTTCACTTTCGTGCTCTTCGTTCCCAAACTCGTCAAACTCATGGAGATTTTCGTCCGCCACTCCGGCTCCGGCTCCCAGGTCGCCACTCTCTTCCTCTGCATCGTTCCCAGCGTCCTCGTCTTCACCATCCCCATGGCCGTGCTCATCGGTGTCCTGCTCGGTCTCGGCCGCATGTCCATGGACTCGGAAATCATTGCCCTCACCGCTCTCGGCATTTCCCGCAAACGCATTCTCGTTCCCGTCGGTGTTCTTGCCGTCCTCGGCGCCGCGCTCACTCTTCTCATGTCCGCCTGGCTCGCCCCGCTCTCCCTTCGCGCCGGACGCGACATCGAATCCACCCTCATTACTTCCCAAATTTCCTTCGCCGTGCAGCCACGTGTCTTCGACGAGCGCTTCCCTCATCTCGTCCTCTATATTAGCGACGTTTCCGCTTCCGGCACACACTGGAACGGCGTCTTCCTCGCTCAGGCGGGCGCAGATAACAATTCCCAAATCACTCTTGCGGAATCTGCGATTGTAATTGCCGAACCCGCCCTCGGCAAACTCGAACTCCATCTCAACGACGGCACCACCCACGAATTCACTCGCGCCACTCCCGATCGTTATTCCATCACCTCCTTCGGTCGCACCGATTGGCCCATGGAATTTTCCACCATGCTTCCCCCCAAAGAGCGCGCCATCTCCATGCCCGAGCGCTCGCTCCGCCAGCTCTGGGAAGAACGCGGCCCTAACTGGCGCGATGCGCGCGTCGAGCTCAATCAACGCCTCGCTTTCCCTGCCGCCTGTTTTGTATTCGCCCTCATCGCCGTCCCTCTCGGCGCGCAACCTCGCCGCGGCGGTCGCGCGGCTGGCTCCCTTCTCGCCATCGTTATCATCGCCTCCTACTACCTCATCCTCGTCACTGGCGCCGGCTTCGCTCGCCAGGGACTCCTCCCTCCCTTTATCGGCATCTGGGCCGCCGACATTGTGATCGCCCTTACCGCTATCGCGCTTTTCCCCCGCATGGAGCGCTACCGCGGAGATGTTCCCACTCCCCAGTTCGTCACCCGCCTCGCCGCCTTCTGGCGACTCCTTCGCCGCCGCACCCGCCTCCGTCCTCGCAGCGCCGCCGCCCGCGCCGAAAACGGAGTCGCCTCGCAGCCTTCCTACTCCAGCCTTCCTTCCATCCTCGATCTCTACATCCTTCGCCGCTTTTTCTATTTCTTCGTGGTCATCATGGTCGCCTTCATCTTCCTCTTCGAAATCTTCACCTTTTTCGAACTCGCCGAAGACATTCGCCGCCACAATGTTCCCTTCATGATCGTTTTCGGCTATTTCCGCTATCTCATTCCCTACTCTGTCTACCAGTTCACTCCGCTCGGCGCGCTCGTCGCCGTCCTCGTTACTCTCGGCATTCTCAGTAAAAACAACGAAATCGTCGCCTTCAAAGCCAGCGGTATTTCTCTCTATCGCATCGCGCTTCCCCTCCTTATCGCCGGGTGCGCCATCGCCGCCACTCTTCTCATCCTCGACGACACCTACCTCCCTTACGCCAACCAGCGTCAGGACGCCTATCGCGCCATCATCAAAGGACGCCCCCCGCAGACCTACACCCGTCCCCAGCGCTGGATTTTTGGCGTCAACTCCAAGGTCTACAATTACGATTTATTTGATCCCAAGGAAAAACTCTTCGGCGGACTCTCCGTCATCGAACTCGACCCCACCACGTTTCAAATGAAGCGCCGTATCTTCGCTTCCCGTGCCGAATGGCTCGACACAGAAAACACCTGGGTCCTCGAGTCCGGCTGGGTCCGTGATTTCTCCGGCAGCGCCGTCACCCGCTTCATGCCCTTCAAGGTCACCTCGCTTCCCGAACTCACCGAACCGCCTTCTTACTTCAATCGCGAAGTCATTCAAGCCTTCCAGATGTCCTGGCGCGAACTTCTTCGCTACATCGCGGGTCTGCGCATTGCCGGGTTCGACGTTTCCTCCCTCACCGTCCAGTTCCACAAAAAATTCGCTTACCCGCTCATCGCCCCCATCAGCATGATGCTCGCAATTCCCTTCGCCCTCTTCGTAGGCAACCGTGGCGCCGTCGGCGGCTTGGCCCTCGGTGTCGGTATTGGCATCGCTTACTGGGCCCTCTCCGCCCTAACCGAAGCCATGGGCGGCATAGGCCAACTCCCGCCCTTCCTCGCCGCCTGGTCCCCCGACCTGATTTTCTTCTTCCTGGCCCTCTATTTCTTTTTCAAAATGCCTACTTAGCGGTCGTCCTTACGAATTCTTAACACCCCACATGCTAGCCTTCCGTTGGCCAACAATCTCAACTCCGCCCGGATTGATCCCGATGAACGGCCAGGTGGTCTTACTCTTTTACGAAACCGGGCCCTCCGACCACCTTAACCTCGCTCCAGAACGAGGTGTGCTCCGTGTCACAGCCGCCCCGCCCAGGCGAACCGTATTCTTCCTACATGTCACTCTCCCCGGGATTTATGAACAAACACGGCCAATTGCTCCTCAACAATCACACCAAGTCGGATTCGGGCGATTACGTCTGCGAACTCGGCTGCTCCGTTTGCAGTCTCCTCTACACCGTCCCCCACCCGCACGTCCTCGACTGCCACTGCCCCCGCTGCCACTCTCCCTCCTCCGACGCCCCCTCCACCGCTGCCCCAAACCAGCTCTCCTGACCGCTTTTCTTGGAGTGCGGCGACCTTGCTTGCCCTGAGTTTCGAAGGGCCGCTGCCTTCACGGTAAACACCGCATCACCCACTCACCGTGCCTCGCTACCAATACAAATCCCACTGTAGGGCGGCTTCTTGCCCTGAGCTTCGAAGGGTTACCCCGCCTGCCTTTCTTTTCCAAGCGCACGTGCCGGCATCTGGGTCGATAACCTCGCAACCGCGCCGGAGCCCACCCGTACGCGCAGGGTCCACAATTTGATTATTTTTCAGGGAATCGAATTTTACACTCCAAGCGGACCATCGAAGAGCTCCGACAATTGCGCTACGACAGATCGGGGGCATCATCCCCGCCCGAACCCGCCTACGACGCCCCGCGCCCCTCCGCCTTTTCCGGTTTCGTCGTGTCCACCGAACCAACAATTTCCCGTGTCGCCACGCAATAAATAAAATACGCTCCGCGTTCTTTCGCCGCGAGGTCTCTCATCTTTTCCCGCGCGGCATCCAGACCGTCTGCCACATCCAGCCACAGTCCATCCTTGGCATCATGTCCCGCAAAAATGTCATACCTTGCCGTGCGCATCTCGTCTCCGTCGTTCCGCCGAGTTCTGCGCTGGGGACACGTATATTACTCTCAGGACTACTCCCGTCAAGCCCTACCCGCAACTCCCTTCGCATCCGCGTATAACCGCATACTTCGCGACAAAATAGCCGCGCCTTCGCCATCGCGCCACAGTTCGCTTTACCTATTTTCTAATTTCCATTTCCCGTTTTCGATTTCTGCACTTCCACCTTCTGCTCTCCGCCGTGCAACTCCACCCGCTTCCCCTCCCACTCCAATTCCCCCGTAACTCCCTCCGGCAATTTCACATCTGCCTCCAACCCACTTTCCCCCAACACATATTTCACTTCAATCATTCCTCGCGGTGTCGGCAGCCCCGCCTCCACACTGGTTAAATACAACAGGTGCGGTTCAATCCGCACTTTCGCAAATCCCGGCTCCGCTGGCGCAATCCCCGCCACAATCCGCACCAAGTCAAAATTCGGATGCGCGCTCCACGCATGCGAATCCGATCGCGTTGGCTCCGGCTGTTCCGCCCACGTCGTCAGCCCCAGCTTCATCATCTCCCGCCACGGTCCCAACAATTCCAAGTACATATCGCCCATCCCCGCATGCTCCACCGCCCGCGCCAGATAAAACCGAAAATAATAAGAAGCTAGCGTCATGTGCGGCACCGCCTGATACTGGTCGTACTCAATGTGGTACTTCGGGTTACTTAGCCGGTACGGCGCCTCGCTGGCGAACAAAATTGTATTCATCACATCCTTCTGCTTCTCCGTCGGAATCACATCCAGCCAAACTCCCAAAATATTCGCGTGCTGCGAATAATGTCTTTTCGCCGGAGTGTCCGCCAGCAATCCTGCACTCGCGTCCCAGCACAATTTCCAAACTCCTTCCGCCGCACGCGATGCCGCTCCGCGATAAATCTCCGCCATGTGTTTATCGCCGAGCGTCTCCTCTAACTCCGCCGCATATCGCAACGCCTCCACATACTGCAGCGTCATCACCGCAGACTGGCCATCCGCCTCTTGCGGCGCCTCTCCATTCTCAAAATCCTTGCCCCAATCCACAAACGGCCACCACGGAATCTTTCCCAACAATCCGTCCGCCCTTTGCCGCGCCACATACCAATTCATCACCGCCCGCACGCCCGGTAACTGTGCGCGCACAAATTCATTACCCGATTCGGCATTTGTTTCTTCCTTCTTCAATGTAGCGCTGGCTTTTATGCCAGCCACGTCCCCGCCTCGATACATCCAGAAATCATGTACCATCCCCACCCACAGCAACGAAAACGTCGGGATCATCTGCACCAATTCCGATGGGTATCTGCTCTGCGTCAGTCCATCTGGAATCCGCGAATTGTTGAACGCATCAATCGCCTGCTGTGGCAACCGATCGTCTCCCGCCACCGAATAAGAAATCAGCGCCTGAATCCGCGTATCCCCGATGTACTGCAACCGCTCCCAATACGGCGTGTCCATATACGTATCGTGCGCATCCAGCCGCGCCGTCCTCCACCCAATCTTCCAAATCTGCCCCAGCGAAGCCTCATCCGACCGAAAATATCCCTTCTCCTCAAACGGATACGCGCTGAACCACGTTCGCCACCCGCATACCTCCAGAGGCTCTTCGCCCGCCTCGACGTCAATCTCCAAATATCGCCATGTCCTCCACCCCAACGGCATGAAGTTGGTTCGTGGGGCAGCCATTCCGGCTTGTACCGAGTCGCGAAGCCTGTCTGATCGCGGGTTATCTTCACCCGGCACGACGCCAGCCACCGTGAACTCATCGGTTATCCCTAAAATGTGCTTCCCCTCGATTTCGTTCCGATTTCCCTTCTCTCCCCTTGCGTCAAACAACGCTTCTGCATACGTCATTCGAATCTTGCTTCCAGCCCCGTGCCGCACCATTAACAAGGGAAATCCCGTAATCAATTCGCCGCGATCAACCAAAACACTCGCTTTCGCGTAGGGGGCCACCAAGAAAGATTGTTGCGGTAATCCAGTCGGCATCGCCACTCCGCTTGCCCGCACCACCTGTCCCCCCGATACTTCCCGCATCTCCATCGCCGGCAACGGATCCTTCACCAGCTGCCAATTATTCGGCGCATCTCTCTCCCCACGCAGCGCTCCGCGTCCCAACGACACGGCCTTCGTCCACGCACTCTTGTCCTTCATCTCATCGCCATCAAAACTCCAATCAAACTTCCCTGCGTCCCAGCGTTCCCCCGGCCCCGCCGCATAATAAAATCCTGGCAATTCCACCTTCAGCGCACTCACGCCGTTCTCTAACTCCACCTCCCACGACTCATTCGTATCCGCCGCGCGCTCCACTTCACTTTCGCCATGCACCAAAAATCCCACGCGATCGCTCATCTGCGACACCGCCGCCTTCGTCCCAAAATTCCATACCGTCGCCGCCAACACATTCTTTCCCGCCTTCAAATACGGCCCCAGATCCAGCACCTCGTACCGCCAATGCCCCAAATCGCTTTTCGCCGGACCCGTCCCCACCCGCTTCCCATTTGCATAAAACACAAACGCATTGTCCGCGCTCACGTCCACCAGAAAATGTTCCGGCGCCGCCCCACTCACCTCAATCACCTTCCGGAAATGCAGCACCACCTCGTCTCGCGCCGGCGCTCCCGCCATCGTCACCCACTCCGCCTTCCAAAACGCCGCGTCCTGACTCAGTAACTCCACGCCATACAAACACACCACCACCATGCAGACCGCCACACGTGCCACCACATAAATGAGTTTTCGCATGCCCCGAGCCTAATCCTTCCCCCACAATCCCCGCAAGGTCACCCAACCCCAAATCCCTTCGGCTTACTTCCCGCACCCGTTTCTTCCATCGCTCCGAAGTGCGTAGCGCCGGCATCCTTGCCGGCTCTCATTTTTCCTTCGTCTCGCGCAACCCGACGCATCCAGCCGAACAAAACAAATCAAGCGGTAGGGGCGGCTTCTTGCCCTGAGCGAAGGACTCGCCCTGAGTATCGAAGGGCTTGCCCTGAGCGCAACGAAGGGTCACCCCGCCTGCCTTTCCTCGCCTTCCCGCAACAACGCGCAGGGGTCCACGCGGACGCTCAAACCACTACAATGTTTTTCCGGAATAATTCGCGAACGAATCAAATTCAGGCAGGAACTTCTTCCATTCTTAAATTCTTAAACTCTTAAACCGTTACACCCTTACACTCTTACACTCTTACACTTCTTCGGATCCCAAACTTCCTAGTTTCGTTGCTTCGTTACCTCGTCCTCTCCTCGCTTCTTCCACTTACTCGGCCACCCTCGGCACCAACTTCCGCAACGGCTTCGCTCCCGCCGCCGGAAACGCCATACTCCAGAACCGCTCCCCACCTTCCACAAACTCAAACGACGCGTGTACATCTCCCTCTTTCCCGCTCCGCACCGCTACGATCTTCGCCGTCGCCTTCTTCCCGTTATGTTCGTTGGCCACGTTAAACGTCTGGCCCACCGCCATCGCCGATTCCAGGAGCAGCACTCCGCCGTGCGCGCTCACGCTCTCCGATTTTGCCCAGTACCGAAAAATCCCTTCGTCGCAATCTCCATACACCAGCACTCGCATGCTCATCGTCGCCCGCGCCGTTCGTCTCCGCTCCACCCGCCGAAAATGTAGTAGCGACATTCCTCTTCCTCCGTCACGAGTCTTCCAACCTGGCCCCGTCAAATCTCCTCGAACTACCTGCAACGACCGGAAAAATATCGCGTTGTCATCCTGCTTACCCCGAACGCAGTGAAGGGAGCGCAGCGTCTTGCCTCAGGCTCGCAATGGCCAGCCCACTGACCGTGTTCACCAAACACAAATCCTTCCATCTGCCCACACTCTACCCCCTCCCCGCTGTGTCCCCTATAGCTTCTCCGTACCAAACCCGCCCCCTCTTTCGTACTATCCCCGCCCTCACCCTACTCTCCTAGCACTGGTAGCGCCGGCATCCCTTGCCGGCTCTCGCGCTCTCCCCCGCCGTGCTTGTGGAACCCGGTCTCATCCTGGTTGAGATCCTTGGAAGCTCACCGCAAGCCTTCGCTTTGCCTACCTCCACGTCTCGCCTCCCAACTCAAAATTCCCACTGTAGGGGCGGCTTTACGCCGCCTGCCGTTTCGCACTCACGTCGCTACCTACCGTGCTTGAGGAAATAAAGGTGATGTTGTCATCCTGAGCGCAGCGAAGGATCTCAACCATCGCGTCTTGTCTACTCAACCTCCCTCTTCTCCCCCCTGCCCCTTTTCTGTCCCACCGTCCAGTTCCCTCCATCCCACCCTCCACCGCACACTATCCTTACTATGTCCTCCGCGCTGCGCCCCCTGTTCCTATTCGTATTCGTCTGCCTCCTCGCCCTCGCGCTAGCTTCCTGCAGCAGCTCCACCTCCTCCGGACAAAAACAGAGCCCGCCTCCGCCTGATTCCGTTACCGTCGCTGTCGCTCCCACCACCGCCAACATTCGCGCCGGTTCCACGCTCACCTTCTCCGCGACCGTCACTGGCTCAAGCAACACCTCCGTCACTTGGTCCGTCAATTCCGTCGCAAGTGGCAACGCCACTCTCGGCACCATCGACTCCTCTGGCAAGTTCACCGCCCCCGCCTCTCTTCCTTCTCCCAACACCGTCACCATCACCGCCACCTCCTCCGCCGACACCACCAAGTCCTCTTCCTCCGCCGTCACGCTCTGGAATCCCACGCCCAGCCTCTCCGGCATTTCTCCCGCCTCCACCAATCTCGGCGTCTTCTCTCTCACCATCACTGGTGCCAATTTCCTCAACGGCGCGCAAGTCCTTTTCAACAATTCCCCACTTCCCACCACTTTCGTCTCCTCCACGCAACTCACGGCCACCGGCACCGCTGCAATCGCCGGCACCTTCCCCATCGCCGTGGAAAATCCCGACCCCGGCGCCAGCACTTCTTCCTCGCTCAATTTTCAGGTAAACGGTTCGGTGCAAACTTCATCCTGCTCGCAAATGTCCACAGGACAAGGCGCCAGCCTCGGCGGCTTCTTGCCTTTCCCCTCCGACAATCTCTGGAATAAAGACATTTCCTCGGCCTCCGTCGACCCCAACTCCTCCGCCATCATTAATTACATCGGCTCCTCCATCGGACTTCACTCCGACTTCGGTGCCGGTCAATACAACGGTTCCAGCATCGGCATCCCCTATACCGTCGTCGATTCCACGCAGCCTCTCATCCCTGTCGACTATCAGGCTTACGGCGACGAATCCGATCCCGGACCCATGCCCATTCCTCTCACCGCGCCCATCGAGGGCTACCCTAATCCCGGCTCCGGCGACCGCCACGTTCTCGTTCTCGATAAATCCAATTGCTTCCTCTACGAGCTTTACTCTTCCTATCCGCAATCCGCCGCATGGAACGCAGACTCCGGCGCCGTCTGGGATCTGCTCTCCGACGAGCAGCGCCCCTACACCTGGACCAGCGCCGATGCCGCCGGTCTCCCCATTTTTCCTGGATTAGTTCGTTACGATGAAGTCGCCGCAGGCGCAATCCATCACGCTATTCGTTTCACGTTGCAGAATTCCAGTGCCGGTTTCGTTCCGCCCGCTTCGCACTTCGCTTCCACCACCAGCAACGCCAACGCGCTCCCCATGGGCGCGCGACTCCGCCTCAAAGCCAGTTTCGATATCTCCAGCTTTTCTGCCGCTAATCAAGTCATCCTCAACGCTATGAAAAAGTACGGCCTCATCCTCGCCGACAATGGTTCTTCGATGTATATCTCCGGCGCACCCGACGATCGCTGGAGCAACGACGACCTGCACAACCTCGGCTCGGTAACCGCCAATAATTTCGAAGTACTCACGCTCACTCCGCTCTACACCAACTCCAACATCCCCACCGGCGCCAATCCCACCATCACCAGTTTCACAGCATCCTCCAACTCCATCTCCTCAGGCGCAGCCGTAACCCTAACCTGGCAAGTCACCAACGCCGATTATGTAATCATCTCCCCCACAGTAGGCGCCACGCGCGCCACCTCCGTCCAAGTTTCCCCAACCACCACCACGACCTACACGCTCTACGCCGCCAACCAGTACGGCCAAACCACCTCCACCCAACAAATCACTGTCCACTAACCATATAGTCGCCCAACAAAATTCCCAGTAGGGGCGGCTTACCGGCCCCGGCGTTCTTCCTCGCCCTGTTCGCAAAAAAAAAATATAAGTAAAAAGTGTCATTCGGAGCCCGCCTGCGGCAAGCAGGCGCAGCGAAGGATCTCAACCCCTGCAACTTGCCTCCACCAAAAATCCCTGCTCGTTAACGAAGCAATTCCAATCTCCGCGCCTCTGTGGCAAATCCTCCTCTCCCCTCATGCAAACTTTCGCACCTTGCTCCAAAACATCTCCCAACTCCCCTTCAACCCCCGGCAAACAAAAATTTCCGGGTCCTCAATCGTCTCCTCGTTCATCACCCCATACCGGTTCCACACTCTTCCTCCCACCTCGCACGACGCAAACTCCCTCTCCAAAAATTCCCGCGAATATCCCACCACAATCACCACCTTTGCCGGATCCCCATAGCCGCGTTCCCAACTCGAATTCACTCCACTAATCGCCCGCGGCAATCCATATTTCTCCCGATACAAATTCAGCGCTCCCACTTCTCCATAATTCCCCGCCAAAATCGTCACTCGCCCCCGCTCCTCTACCGGCAAACGATCCCGCACCTGCGCCACCGCCTCCACAAATTCCGGCCACCCAATCTCCTCCGGAAACACGCTGTCCACCTGCGAAGCAAATCGCCACCACTCCGAATTCACCGGCGCCACCGGCAACGCCACCGCCCCTGCCACCACCACATCCAAAATCAAGCAAGCCCAAATCAGTTTTCCCAGCCAAGCCTTCTCAAAAAGTCTTGTCATACCGAGCAACGCGAGGGACCTGCTCTTTTCTTGCTTCTCCGCGCACTCTACCGTAGTTGCCGGACCGCGAGTCTCGAGTTCCTGCAACTCTTCTACTCTTTCACTTTTACACTCTTCCACTTCTTCGATTCTCTCTCCTCGCCACTTCCTCTCCACCCCCACCGCCCCCATCGCATACAGCATCGGATACGCCGGCGCCAAATAATAATCTCGTCCCCGCATCACCAAATACAAAATCAACGGCACCACATACATCCATCCCAATATCCGAAATCGCTTCCCTTCCTTCGTGAAAAAACAAAACCACAATCCCGCCAACGCCAACGGTGCCGCCAACAACGTAATCTCCAACTGCCCCACCAAAAACCAATCGGTCAATCCCTCGCCCACATCCCGCACATGCAGAAATCGCAAAAAATCCAACGACACAAATCCATGCCGCCACTCCCAAACCAAATTCGGAGCAGCAATCCCCACCGCCACCAAGACACCCAACCACAACCATCCGCTCCGCAAATGTCTCCGCATCGGCGTAAACAAAATTCCCGCCACCACTCCACACACCAAAAACAGCATCGTGTACTTCGCCAGCATCCCCAACCCAATCCCCGCCCCCACCACCAACCACCACCCTCCTTGCATTTGTAGGGACCGCCTTCCGAGGCGGTCCGCCAACTCCATTTCATCGCCACCTTTCTCCTTTGGGTGTCCTACCCAATCTGCGTTTCTTGCAGATAGGGTCGGTCTGCTCTTCGGCTTTCGCACTCTTACAGTCTTAAACTCTTCCACTTCTTCTCTTCGTTTTTCTTCTCCACTCGCCACCTTCACCACTCCCCACGCCACCACCACCCAGCACAAATAATCAAACGAGATGTACTGCATCAACGCCCCAGCCCCCAAACAAAACGGCACTCCCGCCAACGCCGCCACCACCATCGCCCATCGCCCCCCGCTCGCTTGCCCTGAGCCTCGAAGGGCCGCTGTCTTATAAATCTCCTTCGCCATCAACCCCGTCAACACCACCGCCAACGCCTGCGCCACCGCCGCAAACACTCGAAATCCCACCAACGACGTCCCAAACAATTTCAGCGCCACCCAACCGAAAAACGCCGTCATCGGCGGATACTGCACATATCCCCAAGCCAGATGCCGCGCATCTTCCAGCGCCATCAATTCGTCGCGATCAAATCCATACCTCCACCCCGTAACCAGATGCACCACCACCGTCCCCAAAGCGATCCACACCACCACCGCCGTCCCACTCGCCCACCATCTCTCGCCGCGTATCACCGCATCACCCAACTCTCCGCTTCCTCTGCGTCTCTCAGTGCTCTCTGTGGTAATTCTCTCCCCGTTTCTCTGCCATCACTGCAACCATCCCATCAAGCACGCGCTGTCATCCTGAGGCTATCCGACTTGTCCTGAGCGGCGAAGGACGGGGATAGCCGAAGGACCTCAACCACCGCGTCTTGCCTCTCAACGTAAATCTGTCTCTCGCCCTTCCATCACAACCCCTTTGCACTTGGTCTCTTCCGTGGGTGCGGGTTTAGCTTTCCCGCCATGAGTCTGTTCCGTTCGTTCACCCTCTTCCTTGCTTCTTTACTTCTTTCCTTCGCTTTTCCTACAATCTCATCAGCAACCATGCGAATCCCAAAATTTCTGTTCCTCTGCCTCACGCTTTTCCCAACCCTCGCTCTCGCCCAATACGAACCGCCGCAACCTTCCATGCCTCCGCCCATCTATTTCGACGCTTCGCTCCCCATCGAGCAGCGCGTCGCCGATCTTGTCTCCCGGATGACCATCGAAGAAAAAATCGCGCAGATGCAAGACGTCGCCCCCGCCATCCCGCGCCTGCAAGTGCCCGCCTACAATTGGTGGAATGAAGGACTCCACGGCGTCGCGCGTTCCGGCTACGCCACTGTTTTCCCGCAAGCCATCGGCCTCGCTGCCACCTGGGACACCAACCTGATCCATTCCATCGCCGACACCATCTCCACCGAAGCCCGCGGCAAATATAATGACGCCATCGTCCACCACAACACCGGCCGCTATTACGGTCTCACGTTCTGGTCGCCCAACATCAACATCTTTCGCGATCCGCGCTGGGGTCGTGGCCAGGAGACCTACGGCGAAGATCCTTTCCTCACCGCGCGACTCGGCGTAGCTTTCGTCACCGGCCTTCAGGGCGACGACCCACATTACCTAAAAACCGTTTCCACTCCCAAACACTACGCCGTACACTCCGGCCCGGAAACGCTGCGCCATCGCTTCGATGTTCCCGTTTCTTATCACGATCTCTACGACACGTACACGCCTGCCTTCCGCGCCACCGTCATGGAAGGCCACGCCGATTCCATTATGTGCGCGTACAACTCCGTCGACGGCGAACCCGCTTGCGCCAATCATCTTCTTTACAATCTTCTTCGCCGCGATTGGGGTTTCAAAGGTTACGTTGTCTCCGATTGCTGGGCCGTCAAGGATCTCTACCAGGGCCACGATTTCACCATGACCCTCGATCAAGCCGCCGCGCTCTCTCTCAAAGCCGGCACCGACCTTACCTGCGGTCCGCAATATAAAGTTCTCGATCGCGCCCTCGAAGATCGCCTCGTTGCTCCCTCCGACATCGATCGCGCCGTTCGTCGCCTCTTCGAAGCCCGCTTCCGTCTCGGCATGTTCGATCCTCCCGCCAATGTTCCCTGGTCCAAACTCACCCTCGCCGATGTCGACACCGCCGCCAATCGCAGACTCGCTCTGCAGGCCGCGCGCGAATCCATCGTCCTACTCAAAAATGCCCCGCGCCCTCACGCCAAACGCGGCGAATGCACTCTCCCGCTCGATCCCAAAATTAAATCCATCGCCGTAATCGGCCCCACTGCCGATTCCGAAGACGTCCTCTTAGGCAACTACAACGGCCTTCCGTCCACCTACTCCACAATTCTTTCGGGCATCAAAAAGCGCTACCCCAACGCCAAACTCACCTACGCCGTAGGCGCCCCCCTAACCGAATCCCGCGCCCTCCCCATTCCCCCCTCCGCCTTCCGCACCTCTCCTGTAGCGCAGGGCGAGTCCGCGAGCCCTGCGGCCGTTTCCTCCTCCTCTCCTGTACCTCCTTCCTCTCCTGAACGTCATCAACCTCCCAACCTTTCGATCGGTCTCACCGCCGAATACTTCTCCAACCCTAATCTCACTGGCTCTCCCACTACCACTCGCACCGATCCCGCCGTCGACTTCGCCTGGGACAACATCTCCCCCGCCCCCAACGTCCCCGCCGAATATTTCTCCGTTCGCTGGTCCGGCGTCCTCATTCCTCCCGTCGACGGCGACTACCGTCTCGGCGCCAGCACCGACGGCGGTTACAAGCTCTACCTGAGCGACAAACTTTTCATCGATGATTGGGCCCCCCACGGCGATCGCGCGCTCACCACCCTCGTCCATCTCCAAGCCGGACACGCCTACCCCATCAAGCTCGAATATTTTCATCGCTCTTGGGAATCGTCCGTCCACCTGCTCTGGCTCCCTCCGAATCTTCAGCAGGAAGCCGTCGACGCCGCGCGCAAATCCGATGTCACCATCGCCGTAGTCGGCATCACCGCGCAACTTGAAGGCGAAGAGTCCGAAGCCAGCGATCCCGGCTTCTTCGGTGGCGATCGCACAGACATCACGCTTCCCGCCACGCAGCGCCAACTTCTCGAAGCCGTAGCCGCCACCGGCAGGCCGCTCGTCGTCGTGCTCACCTCCGGCTCCGCGCTCGCCGTCAATTGGGCCAACGATCACGCCGCCGCTATTCTCGAAGCCTGGTATCCCGGCGAAGAAGGCGGCGCCGCCGTTGCCGATGTGCTCTCCGGCGATTACAATCCTGCCGGCCGTCTCCCCGTCACCTTCTACAAGTCCGTGGCCCAACTCCCGCCCTACACCGACTACAACATGGCCAACCGCACCTACCGCTACCTCAACGAACAGCCCCTCTACCCCTTCGGCTTCGGCCTCTCCTACTCCACCTTCTCCTACTCCGACCCCGTGGTTTCCGATCTCGCACCTGGTGTCGCGAACGACTCCCAACATTCCGCCGACCCATCCAACGCTACGTCTGCACCCTCGGTCTCCCAGGTCTCCGGCAATGCCCCTGTACACGTCTCGGTTCGCTTAAAGAATGAATCGACAATCGCCGGTGACGAAGTCGTGCAACTCTACATTTCTCATCCCAACATCGAAGGCGCTCCCATCCGCGCGCTTGTCGGTTTCAAACGCATTCATCTCGAAGCTGGCGCCTTCCAATTCGTATCGTTCGTTCTCTCTCCACGCGATCTTTCCATCGTGGACCCCCTAGGCCACCGCTACATCCCCGCCGGCTCCGTACAAATCTCCGTCGGCGGCTCCCAACCCTCCGCCTCCACTTCCGGCAAATCCGCCACCTTCACCATCCCCTCCAACTCTCCCCCACTCCCCAACTAACATGGAGTGTGGCTTGCCCTGAGCTTCGAAGGGCAGCCCAGCTGCCGCTTTCTCCGCTCACTCAGCCGCGCCACAGATCGTTCAGCGGGAGCCCTGCTTCCGCCATCTCCCACCGCAAACATGCTCCTCCGACTCACAGTATTCTCTGCGACCTCGCGCCACCCTGAACGTACTCTGCGTTAATCTTTCCTTACTCCTTCCCTCTCTTTCCTTTCCTCAACCTCCTCGCTCCCCGAACCTAACCAACCCCGGAACTTCCTCGTCCCTACCTTCGTACCTCCTTAGGGGCTCGTGTATCCAAATGAACCGCAACCACCGTATCTCCTTCGGTCCTTTCTCTCTCGACCCGCACACCCACGAACTCTGGAAGCACACCATCAAAATCAAGCTCGCCCGCCAGCCCTTCGAGATCCTCACCATCCTCCTTAATCATCCCGGCCAACTCGTCACCCGCGAAGAACTCCGCGCCCAACTCTGGCCCGCCGACACTTTCGTCGATTTCGACCACTCCCTCAACGCCGCCATCAACAAACTCCGCGAAGCCCTCAACGATTCCGCCGACTCCCCCACCTACATCGAAACCCTCCCCCGCCGCGGCTATCGCTTCACCTCCATCCCCTCCTTTCCTGACTCTGTAGGGGCGGCTTCTCGCCGCCCGTCTTTTCCGACGGGTGCCGCACCCTTCGCCCTTAAGGGTGCGGGTTTAGATTCCACTTCAATCGACACCGAATCGGCAAAACCGCAGCCGCGCCACTTCGATCCACCAACCCGTCCCTACATTCTCCTGGCCTCCCTCTTCCTCGCTCTCCTTCTCCCCGCCACCTTCCTTCTGAAACGCGTCAACTCCTCCACCACCCATCCCACTCCCGCTTCTCTTCCTCACATCAACCCCCTCACCACTCTCGCCGACGAAACCAGCGAGCCCGCCTTCTCTCCTTCCGGCGAGTTCGTCGCTTTCCATCGTGAATCCTCCACTCCTCCCGATGCAGGCGTCTTCGTACAATCTCTCGCCACCGGCGCTTCCGCGCAGCTCACCCGCAATCCCGATGACGGCTGGCCCACCTGGTCTCCCGACGGTCGCACTATCGCTTTTGCGCGCTACTCCGGCACCAACATCTCTCTCCATCTCGTTCCTTTTTCCCCGGACCAACTCGCCAACCGCACAACCGCCGCGTCCGAAACCTCAATCAACGCATCACCCACTCGCCCCGAACTCGCCTTCTCTCCTGACGGCACCGCTCTCCTCTACACCGCCGCTTCCGGCCTCGTGCAATTCTCCTTGCAAAACTCCGCCACGCGCTCGCTCACCGAAGCTCCACCCTCTTCCCAGGATTGGGGACCCGCCTTCTCTCCCGACGGACGCCAACTCCTCTTCGTTCGCAGCGGCGACACGGACTTCTCCGATCAACTCCTCGTCATCCCCGCCAACGGCGGCGAACCCACACAAATCGCCTCCGAACACGCGCGCATTCTCGGCCCTCCGCAATGGTCCGCCGACGGACAGTCCATCATCTTCGCCTCCGGTCGCGGCAGCCATCCCGGACTCTGGCGCGTCTCCGCGCATCTCCGCGACACGCCCCTGCAGATCAACGACAGCGGCTGGTATCCCGCCATTTCTCGCGCCACTTCGCGCCTCGCCTACCAGCGCATCACCCGCGCTCTCAATATTTGGGAACTGGATCTCCACGCCTCCGCTGCCGCGCAAAACCAGCCACGCATCCTCATTCCTTCCACCAGCGAAACCGATCAAGGTCCCGCGCCACAAATTTCTCCCGACAGCAAAAAAATCGCGTACATGTCCGACCGCTCCGGCACCATGGAAATCTGGGTCGCCGATCGCGACGGCTCTCACGCCCGCCAGCTCACCGTCATCGGCGATGTCGGCACACCTCGCTGGTCTCCCGACAGCCAATCCATCGCCTTCGATGCCGGCCGCCGCAATGGCTCTGCCATCTACACCATCACCCTCGACGGCGCGCCTCCTCGCCTGCTCACTCCCGACAACCACAACGTTTGTCCGAGTTGGTCCCGCGATTCCAAATGGATTTATTTCGCGTCCTCGCGCACCGGCACCTTCCAGGTTTGGAAAGTTCCCTCAGCCGGTGGCACTCCCACGCAAGTCACGCAGCACGGTGGTCACGCCGCCATCGTTTCTCCCGATGGCAAATTCATTTACTACGCGAAATCCTGGTACGCCAATCCCGAAATCTGGCAAATCCCCGCCAATGGCGGCCCCGAAAAACTTCTCTCTCCGCTCGTGCGCCCCGCCTCTTGGGCCAGTTGGGCCGTTACCGATCGCGGCATCGTCTTCGCCACTTCTTCCGGCAAAGGCAAACCCATCGCCGCGCTCTACAGCACCACCACCCACCAACTCTCCACCCTCGCCACTCTCAACATCGTCCCCTTCTGGCTCTCCGCTTCCCCCGACGCCTCCTCCCTCTTCTTCGACCAACCCGGCTGGCAACAAGCCCAAATCATGCTAGTCGACAATTTCCACTAATTCTCACGTGCCTCGCCCCGTCTTACTCTTAAACTCTTAAACTATTTCACTCTTACACTTCTGCTCCCCACTCCTTTACCTCCTTCACCTCCCAAACGTCCTCCTCCCGTAACCCTTCCGCCACCTCCTACCCACCCACTCCACCCAAACTCCCAATCTCCCGGTATCCTATTCTCGACCGCCCAAACGAACCCGCGCCCACCACACCCATCGATTCGATGAACCCAAAACTCCCCAAATCCCTGCCATCTCTCTGGTCGCGTCCCGATCCCGTTCTCGCACAGGCCGGCGTTGCGGGCGAACTTCTGGTCGCCAAAATCCGCCTTTCTCTGGCCACGCTTCTCCTTCTCATTCCTCTCATCAACTCGCTCTTCTTTCCAGTCGATCCCAAGGAAGGACTCGTCGGCATCAGCCTCGCCTCCGCCACCTTCTTCCTTTCGCTCGCCGTCTACGTCCTCATCCTTCGCGAATTCAATCCCTCGTGGCTCAGTTTCGCCACCACCAGCCTCGACGTCTCGCTCGTCAGCGCCGCGCTCCTCCTCTTCCTTCTCCTCAATCAGCCGCACACCGCCGTCAATAGCAAAGTTGTCTTCGAAGGCTATTTCCTCGCCATCGGCGCCACCAGCCTCCGCTACGACAAACGCGTCTGCATCTCCGCCGGCTTCCTGGCCTTCGCTCAATACCTCGCGCTCGTTTATTTCGCCGCCTCTCACTGGGATCTTAACAATCCCATCTACGCTCCCTTTTCTTACGGCATCTTCGACTGGTCCACGCAAATCTCTCGACTCATCATGATGCTCACCGCTTCCGTTCTCAGTCTCGCCCTCGTTTCCCGCAGCCAAAAACTCCTCCAACTCGCCACCGGCGACCCCCTCACCGGCCTTTTCAATCGCGGTTACGTCGACGATCGTTTCGCCGTCGAACTTTCCCGCGCTCGCCGCTATCGCCAGCAACTCACCGTCGCCGTCGTCGATGTCGATCGTTTCAAAACACTCAACGACAATCACGGTCACGCTTCCGGCGATGTCGTCCTTCGCAAGCTCAGCGAAATCCTTCGCGAATCGTTCCGGCAAAGCGATACCGTCGGCCGCTACGGCGGCGAAGAGTTCGTCGTCATTCTTCCGGAAATGGATATTGAGGCAGGACGCCAAAAACTCGAATCACTTCGTCAACGCATCGCTCACACGCGCATCGAAATTCCGCACCGCTCCCAACAAGTTCAGATCACCATCAGCGTCGGCCTCTCCAGTTTTCCCAACGACGGCGACGATGCCGCCCGCCTCTTCTCTCTCGCCGACAAACGCATGTTCCGCGCCAAGCGCCAGGGCCGCAATCAGGTCGTCTCCGACAATTCTCCGCCCACCAATCCCAATCCCCCCTCCGAGCGCTCCCTCCTCGAACGCACCCCCTGGTAGCTGCCCAATTCTCCGCTGCCCTCTGCGCCCTCTGCGTTAATTCCTTCTTTCCCTCACTTCAGAAATTCTCCCGTCTTCCCCTCTCCCCACGGGTCATAGTGCAAACAAAACTGGATCCGATCCGGTATCGCCGGATGATCGTAGAACATATCCACCACCCACCGCTTCGGCTCCGGATCCGACAGATCCACATCCCCCAAAATGTTGAACGACTGCGCCGCCACCTGCCCCGAATCCGGCGTCAGTCCGTGCGTCACTTCCAATCCATACTGATCCGCCTGATGCTCGATATATCGCGAAAATGTATTTCCAATCGGCTGCCCTACAAACGATAAAATCCCAACCACCAGCAGCAATGCGGGAAACGACGCCAAATCTCCCACCTCGCGTATCCCCCACACCACTCCCCATCGCGCCAGCACCCACCCAATCAACCGGTAACCCAGATAAAACGTCACAAACAGTCCCGCAAACGCGAACGCAATTCCCTTCGGAATATGCTTCAACACGTAATGCCCCATCTCGTGCCCCGCCACAAACACAATCTGCGGTGTATTCATCTTCGCAATCGTCGTGTCCCACACCACAATCCTCTTCGATGCCCCGAAGCCCGTCACATATGCGTTCAGCTCCGTCGTCTTTTCTCCCGCACCCATCCAGTACATCCGCTCCGGCGGAATATTTTCCCCCGCGCGCTGCACCATCTTTTCCAACTCCGCCGTCAATCCCGGGTCCTTCACCTGCAATGGCTCGAATTTGTGGAACATCGGATCGATCACCAGCGGCTGAATAAAAATCAGCGCCAGCACCAGTGGCAACGTCGCCAGCCAGAAATAAAACCACCACCGCCCCGGCGATTTCCGGATGACCGCATACAGAATCCACACCACGATAATCGTCCCGATCACCGACAGCAGCTCGCCCTTCGTCCAATCCCAGAACCACGACGCCCATCCCTGCACCGACAATCCGTATGCGCGGTCCAGCCAGTTATCGTAAATTCCCGTCGGCAGTTGCATCACGTCCATCGTCAATGCAATCAGCGGCGCGAAAATCAACACCTGCACAAATCGTTTCCCGCTGGCCTTCTCCGCCACGTCTCGATATTTCGCCGCCAGCTTCCACCACAGCACCACCAGCAACACCACGAACCCATACACCAACTCCACTAGCCGGCTCCGCAGCCGCACCTTCGCCAACGTCCGCGCCTGACGCTCCCGCTCCGGCGGCAAAGTGTACTTCGTAATCCTCGTAGCGCTCGCGCCCTGCCTCGTATCGGTAGCGCCGGCATCCGTGTTTACCCTGGAAGGGCCGGCTTTCATCTCCGCCCCGCTCTGCACCTGCCCTGCAGCAACAACCGTACTCGCACCCTGCCCCACCGCCACGGCACCGCCACACGAAATCGCCAAACCCACCGCCACCATCCATCGCGCGATTCTACACATATTCACTATCTCCCCTGTGCTCCCTGTACCCCGCGGCTTCTTGCCCTGAGCTGCGAAGGGTTACGCCGCCTGCCTTTTTTCCAAAGCGCCATCCATTTCCTACAAAAAATCCGTCACCCGCCACCGACCCGCGACTCTCACTCTTTGACTTCTTCTCTTCTAATCGATCCTCACCTCACGCCCCGCGCAAGCACAAAAAACGCGGTGTCATTCTGAGGAGCGCCTTTCGCGACGAAGAATCTCAACTCCGACCCATGCACGATTGTTCCCCCACCGACGACCCCGTCAAGAATTCCTCTCGATCAATCCTCAACTCCACGAAACCAACCGCAGCCACGCCCGCAACGCCGAATCGCATTCTCATTTCATTACTTTTTTACTTCCTCACTTCTTTGCTTCTTCCTCTTTTCCTCATTTCACCGGTATCCGGTACAAATTCCTCCTCACCGTCACCCGCGTAAACGCGTATACCTCCGGCGACACCGCCGAATCCACCATCTCCTCCACGATTTCCGTCTTCCCGAACTTCTGTAGGTCTTCGCTTCCCCCCACTCCCTCCGCTCCCAATTTCGGTAGTCCTGCGCCTTTCTCAGTCGGCACAAAATACGCAATTCCATTTTTCCCTTTAAACAGATTCATCACCAGGTGCGCTTCATTCGTATCCCATTCCACCGCGCACAGCATCCGGCACAACGTCACTTGCGGACCTCCCTCTGTCGGATAGGCCACCGTCCGGTACGGATGGTCCGGGTTCTGATTGTCGCTCACAGACACCACCACCCACTTCCCATCCGGCGAGGCCTCCACCAATTCCAGAATCGCTTCCTCCATCACCGGTTTTTCTTCGCCACCTTCCGCCCTCCTCTTGTACACATAATTCTTTCCCCCGTGGCTCACCCGGTACAGCACATCTCCATTCGGCAACAACACCGGGGAGTCCTCGTTCTCTTCAGACTCCAACTTCAGCGGTGCTCCTCGATGATCCGTCGGCGCGATCCACACGTGCGATATTCCTTTGTCATCCTTCATCGCAAACGCCACTCGCTTGTCGTCGCTCGACACTGAGTAATCCTTCATGCCGCCGCTTCTCTCGATCCCATATCCCGGCAACAGCCGTTCGTCCGTCCCGCTCCGCAGGTCCATCCTCCACAATTCCTCTTTCGGATCGCGCCCGCTTCTCTTCAGGTAATACAAACGTTCTCCATCGCTGGAAAACACTGGCGCTGTCGCGCTTCCTTCCGACGATACTTGCCGCTCCCCCTTTTTGTCGTGAATCCATATGCTGGAGTCCGTCGTCCCTACCGACGTGATGAACGACTTCCCATCAGCCGCCATTGCAATTCCTTCTTCCTCCGTCGGCCCCGATGTCACCTGCTCCAAATCTCCGCTCGGAAATCTCTGCCGCCAGATGTGGAACTCCCCATCTTTCTCCGCGCTCAGATACACCCACTTTCCATCGGGACTCCACGCCCCCGTCGTGCACGTCGCTCCCGCCGGTCCCACTAGTTGTTCTTTTCCATTTCCGTCAAACGGCACCACTCGGCATTGCACCAGCTTTCCCTGCTCGTTCATCATCACCACCAGCACCCACTTCCCGTCTGGTGACAAATACGAATGATGCGCCATGCTCCGGCTTCCCTCGGGCAAGTACACATCCCGGCTCTGCCCGCGCCCCTCATCCGTCGTAACCACTCCCATGTGCAATCCGCTCTTGATTTCGCTGAACAACAGCCGCTTTCCTCCTTCAATCCAGCTCAGCGACGACGCATTTCTCAGCAGTAGTCGCGGTTCACCTCCCAATACACTCACTACCCACGTATCCCAAGGGTCCACCACTCCGTACGCAATCCTTGTTCCATCCGGGGAAAATATCGGGCGCAACTTGGGTTGCTCGTCATGCGTCAATTGCACCGGATCCCCGGTCGGCAGCATCTGCACATACACATTCGCTGGCCCAATGAACGTGCTTTCCCCCCGCAAATACGCCAGCATTCTCCCGTCCGGCGAAAGCGCCGGATACACCGCGGAATCCGTGAAAAATGTCAACTGTTCCCACTTCCCCGAATCCACTTTTTCGCCGCCGGTCGCCGCATACCATCGCGAATACACCAGCACTCCTGCTACTCCCAGTAGCGCCACCGCCGCCACTCCCGCTCCTATCCATTTCCATTTCGAGCCGCCGCCCTCGCCCGCTTCACCAACTCCACTCGCCTTGGCCACCAACCCACTTTCCGTATCCCGCTTCAATCTCTCCAAATCCGTGCGCATCTCCGCCGCGCTCTGATACCGCAATCTTTTGTCTTTCTCCAGCGCCTTCCGCAGAATGTGTTTCAGCCCGTCCCCCGGAAACGCCAATCGCCGCACCACCGTCTTTTCCGTAGTCCGTGCCGCCGTCTTCGTCTCCGTCAGTCCCGAGGGCTCGCGATTCAAAATCGCATCGTGTATCAACGCCGCCGTGTTTCCCCGAAACGCGCCTTCTCCCGTCGCCATCTCGTACAGCACCGCTCCAAACGAAAACAGGTCCGTCCGCGCATCCAGTTCTTCACCCCGCGCTTGCTCCGGCGACATATACGCCATCGTGCCAATCGCATATCCCGGCGTCGTCAGCGTCCATTCATTCGTCACCGTCGGCAGCGACGACACTCCCGCACCACCCCCGCCCGGCGTCTGCTTCGCCAACCCAAAATCCAGAATTTTCGCGTCTTCCCGCGCGGTAATAAAAATATTCGCCGGCTTGATATCCCGGTGCACTAGTCCCTTCGCGTGCGCCGCCTCCAACGCGTCCGCAATCTGTATCCCCCATTTCACCAACTCCGTTTGCGTCACGCGCCGCGCTTCAATCCGCTCCTTCAGCGTCTGCCCCACCAGGCACTCCATCGCGATGAACGCAACTCCGTCCTCATCGCCCACGTCATACACGGTGCAAATATTCGGGTGATTGATCGCCGACGCCGCCTGCGCCTCGCGCCGGAACCGCTCCAGCGCCTGCGCATCCCGCGTCAGTTCTTCAGGTAGGAACTTCAGGGCCACGGCCCGTTTCAGCCGCGTATCTTCTGCACGGTAGACGACCCCCATCCCTCCGCCGCCCAACCGTTCCACAATCTTGTAGTGCGAAACCGTCTTCCCGATGCGCGCGTCCGTATTCATCCCGCGCCATCCTAGCACAGCCTTCCCTCCGCGCTCTCGGGTCATGGAGTGCGGCAGTCCGCTGCGGCCACCTGACTAACTCTGTAGGGGCGGCTTTACGCCGCCTGCCGTTTCCGGGGGTTTCCTCACTCTCATACTCGAGGGCGGGCTTCGGGTTCCAATTCCACTAAAACGACAGGGTCGTCATCCCGAGCGAAGTCCTCGAAGCGAGGGATCTCTCTTCGATCGCAGCATTTCGTGGCACCCGCCTGTAGCGCCGGCATCCTTGCCGGCTTTGTAAATTCTTTCTCTACACTCGAGTGCCTAACCTACCGAGTCACACGAAGTGGCTCGGGTTCACTTCCTCAACCTCATTCCCCTCCTTGCTCCTCCATTTATCCTGCGTTTATCTCTCCCCTGTCATCCTCGCCCACGTCCTGCACTCCCGACCCGGAGGTCTTCATGTCAAAAAATCTCGCACTCGCCCCGCTTCTCTTTTCCCTCTTCCTCGCCGCGCCTGCTTTCTCCCAATCCGTCGGCCCTTCTGGCTATCATCTCGATAAAAAAGTGAAACTCGGCGGCACTGGCGGCTGGGACTACCTCGCCGTCGATCCCGCCACGCATCGTCTCTTCATTTCGCGCGGCACCCACGTCATCGTTGTCGATCCGGCCGAAGGCAAAATCCTCGGCGACATCCCAGACACCCAGGGCGTCCACGGCATCGCTATCGCCGACGAATTCAATAAAGGTTTCACTACCAACGGCCGCACCGGCGATTCCACGATGTTCGATCTCACCTCCCTCAAGCCTCTCGGCAATATCAAAACCGATGAAGACACCGACGGCACCATCTACGACCCCTTCTCCAAGCGCGTCTTCACCTTTAATGGTGACGCCGCCTCTTCTTCTGCCATCGACGCCGCTTCCGGCAAACTCGTTTCCACCATCCCGCTCGGCGGCAAACCCGAATTCGGCGCCACCGATGGCAAAGGCAATATCTTCGTCAATCTCGAAGACAAGAGTTCTCTCGTCAAGTTCGACGCCAAAACTCTAAAAATCGCAAACACCTGGCCGCTCGCCCCTTGCGAATCTCCTTCCGGCCTGGCCATTGACGCGGCCCACGAAATCCTAATCGTCGGCTGCCACAACAAGCTCATGACCTTCGTCGACGGCAACTCCGGCAAAATCCTCGGCACCGTGCCCATCGGCCAGGGTGTCGACGCCAATCGCTTCGATCCTGCCACCGGATACGCGTTCGCCTCCTGCGGCGACGGCACCATCACCATCGCTCACGAAGACTCCCCCACCAAATTTTCTCTTGTGGAAATGATTCAGACCCAGCGTGGCGCGCGCACCATGGCCCTCGACTACGCCACTCACACCGTTTACACCGTCACCGCCGACTTCGGCCCCGCGCCCGCCGCCACTCCCGACCACCCGCGTCCCCGCCCCGCCATTCTCCCAGACACCTTCGTCCTACTCATCTACACCAAGTAACGCTTGTGGAGTGCGGCAGCCCAGCTTGTCCTGAGCCCGCGAAGGGCTGCCGCTTTTGCCATCCAAACCAAATCAGAACCCCCTCAAGCGGGAGCCTCGCTCCCGCCCGGCCAGCGCCGAGACTCCCCGCAGCCCCAAGCAACGCGAGGGATCTCTCTTCGATCACAGCATCTCGTTGCACCCGCGCGTAACGTCGGCTTCCCCTGACGAAGGAAGGGCCGACTCTCTCTTATTTCACGACGATCATGTCCAACGCGCTCTTAAACTCTTAAACT
Source organism: Candidatus Acidiferrales bacterium (assembly GCA_963759275.1). Lineage (GTDB taxonomy): Bacteria > Acidobacteriota > Terriglobia > Acidiferrales > UBA7541 > Acidiferrum. Next base: position 450,338 of record CAVWYZ010000018.1, read on the forward strand.
TTTATCCTCTTATACTTCTTCCCTACTTCTTAGCTTCTTGCTTCTTACTTCTTGCTTCTTCACTTCTCTCCCCCTCGCCACTCGCTTGCCCTGAGCCTCGAAGGGCCACCTCTTCCCTGACCTTCCTCACCATCCCCAAAAACACCTCCGCGTCCGCTTCATCCAACGCGAACCGTCTCACCATTCGCCGCAACTTCTCTTCCGCCAACCGCTCACTCCGCGCCGCCACGTACCCGCTCTTCACCAAACATTCCAGCCAAGCTTCCGTAATCCGCTCCACCGTCTCCATCTTCGCGGCGGTACGTGACACTCGCTCCTCGAAGCTTCTCTCTCCCCGCGCCAATTCCCACAAAATCACCGCCGCGGCCTGCCCCAAATTCATCGACTGGTGTTCTCCCCGCGTTGCTATGTGCAAAATCCAGTGGCAATAACTCAAATCCTCATTCGAAAGTCCCTTCTTCTCCGACCCAAACAAAATCGCCACACGCTCTTTCGCCAGTCGCTTCCGAATCACCACTCCCGCTTTGTCCAGACTCCGTAGCGGATGCTTGATCTCTCTATTCCCAATCGCCGTAGTTCCCACCACCAGCCCACAATCCGCCACCGCCTCTTCTACCGTCGCGCACTCCTCCGCATCCCGCAGCACTGCCGCTGCTCCCACCGCCGATCGTGCCTCCCGAAATGCTTTCTCGTACGGATGCACCACTCGCAACCGCGCCGTTCCAAAATTACTCATCGCCCGCGCCACCGCCCCCATATTCAGCGGATTCCGCGTAGCCACCAATACCACCCGCAAATTCTCCATCTCGGCTCTCTCTTCACTCTTGTCGTTTTAGATTCCTGTTCCCCATCCTGCACCAAAATGTTCTAATCCCACGATGTCCCTCTCCGACGACCTCCTCTTCGCCTTCGAAGTCCACTCTCCGGAACAAATCCGCGCCGCCTTCGCTTCCGGACTTGATCCCAATGCTCCCATCAACGACAAACCTCCCATCCTCATCCTCGCCGAAATGTATTTGCGTTCCCCGCGCTTTCCCGAATGTCTCCGCGTCATGCTCGATGCCGGAGCCTCACTCCACGATCCCTTTCTCGAAATTCTTCTCCTCGACGAGCCCACTCGCCTCCGCCAAATCCTGCAACCTTCCCCCGACTCTCTCCGCCGCCGCTTCTCTCTTGCCTGCGCTTTCACTTCCCTCCACGGAGTCTCCGCCCTGCACGTTTGTGCCGAATATAATTCCGTCCACTGCGCTCGCCTTCTCCTCGATTCTGGCCTCGATGTAAACGTCCGCGCGGCCCTCGACCCCAACGGCTTCGCTGGCCACACTCCCCTCTTCCACGCCGTCAACAGCAACCAAAATCACTGCCGTCCTGTGATGGAACTTCTTGTCGACGCCGGCGCCAATCTCGATCTTCGCCTCAAAGGCCTCGTCTGGGGCTCCGGCTTCGAGTGGGAGACGCTTCTCTTCGACGTCACTCCCATTTCCTACGCCCAGTGCGGTCTCTATTTCCAATTCCATCGTCCCGAAATACAGGTCTACAGCAACATCTCCTATCTCTTCCGCAAGCGCTATTCCGCAGACCCTCCGCTCCGCAACATCCCCAACAAATATCTCCAGGACGCCCGCGTATTCCCCCCGCGCACCTGACTCAAATCCTCACAGGTGATTCAGACAGGCCAACTAACCATGTCTTCTCGGTCGTCTCCTTGTCTTCGATTCTCCAATTACCCGCGCCTGCCCCTTACACTCTCGAACTCTTGCACTTCTTCGCTACTTCCTCTCTTCTCTCGCTCGCCCTGAGCTTCGAAGGGGTCCCTACATCTTCACTTCTTTGCTTCTTTGCTTCTTTGCTTCTTTGCTTCTTTGCTTCTTCTTCTCTCGCCACTAACCACTCACCACTGCCTCTTCACCTCTTCTCCTCCACCAACCAGATCTCATCCGACTCATCCACGGTATTCGTCGTCACCAACCACTTCCCATCTCGCGACACATCAAACGGATAATTCGTCCCGCTGAATTGCAATCCCGGCAACACTCGCGTCGCTCCCGTCGCAAGATTCACCACCGTAAAGGCCGTGTTCCCATCGGGCCCCACTGTCTGCAGTCCAATCTGCGTTCCATCCGGCCACCACACTGGCCAACCACCGCGGTCCGCCACCCGTTTCAATCCGCTGCCATCCGGATGCACTACAAACACGCCATCCTGAAATCCTCGGTCCGGACTGAATGCAATCCACTTCCCATCCGGTGACCATCGCGGTACCGTTCCATCCACTGTTCCCACGCGCCGCGCTTCCCCGCCACCATCCGCCGCCCGCACGAACAGGTGCGACACCTTATTCTCCGTCCGCACAAACACCACCCACTTCCCGTCCCACGACACATCCGCGTACGAATCGCTCGTCGTCGCCTTCGGCTCCAGCAATCGCGTCGCTCCACCTTTCCTCGGCACGCGTCCAATGCTCAACGGCTCCGGCCCCCACGTGCTGTACAAAATGTTCTCTCCATCCGGCATGTACCGCGCGTAAATCTCCAGCAATTTTCCCGACGTCAGTTGTCGCGCCGCTCCCCCGTCCAGCGGCAGCGTCCACAAATGCCACCCGCCATCCGGCTGTCCCATCGAGTACGTTACTTCCTGCCCGTCGGGAGAAAACGCGGGCGCCCACAAAATTCCCGACTCCGTCAAAAGCGCTTTCGTCTTTCCCGTCGCCAACTCATATAGCTCCAGCACCGTCCGCGTTCGCGAATTCAGAAACGCCATCGTTCCATCCCGGGCCACACTCGGCGCAGAATCCGGACCCGGCCCCGTCGTCAGTTGCGTCGCGCCTCTTCCACTCAACTCCATGAACCAGATATTCCACGCTCCGCTGCGATTCGATCGGAACACCAGTCCTTTCCCGTCCGCCGAAAACACCGGCGTATCGCTCGACACTCCCGCCGCTCCATGCGTCAATTCCCACGCGGTCCCACCATTCAAGGGCACCATCCAAATTTCCCGGCTGCTTCCTCCCCGGCTCCGCGCCACCGCAATCATTTTTCCATCCGGCGACCACGCCGGCCTCCCCAAAAACGGGTACACTGCATCCCCCGCCAGAATCGTCCGCATATCCGTTCCATCCAGCCCCACAATCGCCAGCGTCTCCGGATCTCCCGCCTTCTTCCTCACAAACGTTAATCGCGTTCCGTCTGGCGCCCACGCCGGCATCGACCCGCCCTACAGCACCGTCATCACCGGCCCGCCCAGCGTCGCGATCGTGCAAATCTCCCCTGCCTCATCGCCCATCATTTTCCGCGCAAACGCAATCTTCTCCCCATCTGGAGAAAATGCCGGCTCGCTCTTCCGCGATGCGTCACTCGTCAACTTCACCCGCTCTCCCCCCGCAACGCGCGTCACATACAAATCATCCCCATTCGTGCCCTGCTCCACATACGCCAGCATCTTTCCATCCGGCGATAGCGCCGGCCCTAGAACAGTTTTCTGCGTCGCCACCAACTGCCTCAGTTTCCCGCCCGGCTCCGGCCGTCCTATCTTCGGCTTCGCTCCCGGCACAAAATAGATCACGCCCGCCACCGCCACCAGCAGCGCCGCGCTCATCCACAAAAACTGTTTGGTACGATTTTTCTGCGCTTCGAGCACTCCGCCAAACGGCACCGCCGCAGCCGACGACGCCGATGCCATCATCCCGCCATTCGAATGCAAGGCTTCGAGCGCCGCTTTCACTTCGCTCGCCCGCTGATATCGCTGCTCCGGCTGCTTCGCCAGGCACCGCAAAATAATCGCCCGCAATCCTGGCGGTACGTGCATCGGCAAAGGCCGCGGCGCTTCCTTCAAAATCGCGCTGCACAATTCATACGTCGTACGACCCGGAAACGGATGCGCCCGCGACGCCATCTCGTACAGCAAAACTCCCAGCGCCCAAATGTCCGCACGCACATCCGCCGGCGTTCCCGTCAAAACTTCCGGCGCCAGATACGCCAGTGTTCCCGGCGCTCCCGTGGTGTCCATGGCATTCGACTGCGTCGCGCCCTCCAGCGCCTTATCCTTTAGACTCGCCGCCAATCCAAAATCCAGCACCTTCACTTCGCCGCTGCCGCTCTGCCGCACGTTCGCCGATTTCAGATCGCGGTGCAGCACTCCATGCATGTGCGCGTGTTCCAACGCGCTCGCGATCTGCGCTCCATATTCCAGCACCGTCTCCGTCGGCAATCCATCGTCCGGGATGCACGCATTTAGCGATTTCCCAGACAAATATTCCATCGCGATGTACGGCTGACCCGCGTACTCGCCCACTTCATAAATTGTGCAGATATTTGGATGGTTCAGCGCCGACGCCGCCCGCGCTTCCGTCAACCACTTTGCCCGCAACTCCTCCGTCAGAATCGCGCCTTCCAACGGTATTTTCAGCGCCACTTCGCGCTGCAGTCGCTCATCCCGCGCGCGATAAACGACACCCATCGCCCCCGCGCCGGCCTGCTCCAGCACCACATAATGCGCAAACTCTTTCGCGATCATTCACCCGGGACCTTTCCCGCATCCTAACGTCCCGCCTCCCCCCAGTCAACGCCATCCCGCTCCCTGTCGCTGCAAAATGAGAATGTCCGGTTTGATGACATAACGAAGTCGGCCTCTCAACGGTCCGAGTAAACTATGCCGGTACCAACCTGCATAGCTCGGATCGAAGGAGGCCGAGATGCGAATTATAGGTGTGGACTTACACGCTCGACAACAGACGATCGCAATGTTGGATACCAGCACAGGGGAGCTGTTTGAGAAAACTCTCGAGCACGACGGCGAGCAGGTGCGAGAATTTTATTCCGCACTCCCCGACCAAGTTCTGGTGGGGATCGAAGCTACCGGTTCGATGCATTGGTTTCTGAAGCTCATGGAAGAGCTGGGGATCGAATGCCGAGTGGGCCATCCCAAGAAAATCCACAAGGCCGAGACCCGCAAGCAGAAACACGATCGGCGGGACGCGTTCTTGTTGTTGAAGTTGTTGGCAGAGAACCGCTTCCCCACGATCTGGATGCCTTCGAGTGAACAACGGGATTTGCGTACTTTGCTGCGGCACCGTCATCAATGGGTGCGCATGCGGAGTCGCGTCCAACACACGCTGCAATCCATGGCGCTGGCGAATGGTTTGCGACGGGGCCAGTCCTTGTGGAGCCAGGCAGGCCAACACGAACTTCAGGCACTGCCGATGGCTCCGCATACAAGCCAACGAAGAACAGCTTTGCTGACTTTGTATCCACGCTTCCAGGAATCGATCGACGACCTGGATCGGCAAGTGAATGAAGAGGCCTGCCGACGTCCCCAAGCACGAAGGCTGATGACGCATCCGGGAGTCGGTCCGGTTACAGCATTGGCCACCGAAGTGTTTTTGGGTGATCCTAGGCGGTTCGCCGACGGCAAAACCGTAGCCAGCTACATCGGGATGATCCCGAGTGAATACTCCAGTGGGCGCCGGCAGCGACTTGGAGCGATGAGCAAGGAAGGCAATGCTCTTGTGCGGTACCTCTGGTGCGAAGCAACGATACAGGCAGTCAGACGAGATCCAGAGTTGAAAAGCTTCTATCGACGCAAACTGATACAAAAAGGGATGGGAAAAGCAAGGGTCGCAGCAGCGCGTAAACTCGGAATCCGACTCTGGATCATGCTGCGCGACCAGATCGATTATCAAGAGTTCTGTCGCCGTGGACAGCTGCGGCAGAAGAACGGTGGTGCCCGTGCAGGGATGCCTGATTTGCACAATGGTCCTGCGGTGCAGTGACCGGAGGTTTGAATAGGCTACCTGCCTCCCCGAGATGCGGGGAGATCGAATAAATCATCATGGTCGTGAGTGATCGGAGAGATGTCTGGTGGGCAACACCGAGTTGATGGAGTAGGACGGGCCGAGCGAGCAGGTTGGACAGGTGGGGACAAAGCGAAAAACCAGGCGCCACTGCGCCAAAGTGAGGGTGTGCAGGCTTGGACGAAAAGAAGTTCAAATCCCACTTGACGGGGCCGACTTCGTTAGAGATGTGCAAAGTAGAAATGTCCGCTTTCATGGATAGCCGAGGGCCCCATGGAGACGGAGCGAATCGCTTTGAGCCAACGAGAACGGGACCGTTTGAAGGTATTGCACGAGATACAGCAGAAGCATCTGACGCAGGTAGCTGGAGCCGCGAGGCTGAAGGTAAGCGACCGCCAGGTGCGGCGGATGCTGCTGCGCTTTCGGCAACGAGGAGATCAGTCCTTGGTTCACGGACTGCGTGGCCGGCCATCGAACCGCAGGCTGCCGGCCCGCTGGGAGCAGAAGATTGTGGCGCGTCTGCAGCAGCGTTATGCGGATTTCGGTCCCACGCTGGCCTCCGAGCACCTGGCCCAGGAGGGTTTCTCCGTGAGCCGGGAGACGCTGCGGAAGTGGATGACTAAGGCAGCCCTGTGGCGGCCGCGCTCTCAGCGCGTGAAAAAGATCCACGTGTGGCGGGAGCGCCGAGCGAGTTTCGGGGAGCTGGTGATGCAGGACAGCTCGCCTTTCCGCTGGCTGGAGGAGCGCGGTCCGGCTTGCCATCTCATCGCCCTGATCGACGATGCCACGAGTCGCATGTGGGGACGGTTCACCGAGCACGACACCACGGAAGAAAACCTGCGAACCCTGCAGGGCTGGTTACGGCGCTATGGACGTCCTTTGGCCCACTACACGGATAAAGCCAGCATTTTTCGGACCGCCGGGCCGCAGCCGCTTGCAGAATAACTGCGGGGAGATCCGCTGCGCACGCAGTTTGGGCGCGCGTTGCACGAACTAGGCATCGAATGGATCGCGGCCCACAGTCCGCAAGCGAAAGGGCGTATCGAGAGGTTGTTTGAAACGCTACAGGATCGTCTGGTGAAGGAGATGCGCTTGGCAGGAATCGACAGCATCCTCGGAGCAAATCATTTCCTGCAGACGCGCTTTCTTCCTGAGTGGGAGCAGCGTTTTACCGTGACACCGCGGAAGGCCCGCAATGCCCATCGGCAACTGGGACGGGAACAGCATCTGGAAGAGATCCTGAGTGTACGCGTGGCCCGCAAAGTGGCTCAGGACCACACCGTCAGCTGGGACGGAAATCGCTGGGGGCTACTGCGGGAAGAAGTTTGTGCGGGACTGCGTGGAGCAGCAGTCGAGATCGAACGGCGGTTGGACGGCAGCCACTGGTTGCGCTACTGCGGGCGCTATCTGCACCTGCGCCCCTGTCCTGAACCCACGCGAACGACCGCAAGTCCTTCCGGCCTACGGCCTCCAGGACTTGCGGAACAAACACCGAAACCCCAAAACAAAATCAAACCTAAATACCATGTGCCCGCCGCACACCCTTGGAGAAGACCATGGAAGCGGACATTTCTATCTGGCGAAAATCCGGACATTTCTACTTTGCGTTGACACGCCATCCCGCTCCCTGTAGCGTCCCGCCATGTAGCGCTCTGTTTCCGGTAGCGCTGCCAGCGCTTTTGATCCGTCGCCCCGTAGGGGCGGCTTCATGCCGCCTGCCTTTCCTCTTCACGTGGCCAATTCTCTCCTCTGTAGCGCCGCTTGCCCCGATAAAGGAAAGGCATCCGCCGGCTCTTTGCTTCGCCACCCAACACTTCTTCCAAGGGTCCACTCTTTCACTCTTTCACTCTTTCACTCTTTCACTCTTTCACTTCTTCTCTCCTCCCCGCCACAACCCAACCTAGCCCCTCGCACCCCACCCCATTTACTCTTAATCCCCCTCCTCCAACCCAAAATGCAACTCTCCCCCTCTTTCGACGCATCCTTATCCCCGGGGTCTGTCCAGTCCAACCATGTTTCCGCGCGCCCTGCTGATCGCTTGTCTCGCCATCCCCGCCTCTCTCGGCGGCCCTCCCTGGGACAAACCTCCCGCCAAATGGACTCTTGCCGACGTATTCCACATCCTCCAGGACTCTCCTTGGAGTCCCTCCTCCGTCAAGCTCGAAACCAAAATCGCTTCTCGCGAAATCGACCGCCAAACCGGTGGACAGATCGACCCCGTCAATTCCAATGATGCTGACCTCGCCCCCGGCATTCAGCTCAGCCGCTCCAAGCCGCAAGCCGATGTTCCCGTCCTCTGGTGGTCCTCCAAAACCATTCGCCTCGCGCAACTCCGCCTGCGCCAGCTTCGCAATCCCGCTCTCGGAAAGCAGCCCCTCCAGGTCGACGATCTTCCCGACTACATCCTCGCCGTCGAAGGCGTCGAGCAATATCGCATCCTCCACGATCCCGCCGAAGATCTCCACGACGGTGTCTTCCTCGAACTACCCGGCGGTTCCACCATCGATCTCGCCACCGTCCGCTTCGTCGAGGGCGCCGATGACGAAGACCCTCGCGTCGAATTTCATTTCCCCAAGCAGATCGACGGTCAACCCACTCTCGACCCGGACACCGACCGCGTCATTCTCCATTGCAAAGCCTCCGCGAAAACGCCCAGCCCCGGCCGCGCCAATTCCCTCTCCTTCCGCGCCGAATTCCACCTCAATAACATGCGCGTCCACGGCACGCTCGACCTCTGAGCGAGGCTCGCCCTCCCGACCCTTCACCGTTCTCGGGTTTTACTCATAAATTGCTTGGGATTTTACGTGACCACGAACCGCGCACACTTACACTTCGGCGTCTGGTCCACGCACGATTCTTATTGTTGGAAAACTACCGGGGGCCCGCTGACCCGCCTGCCCTTCAGGTCCACGGTCACTTCCACGCGATCGGCAATCTTGATAAACGGAATCCCGCTGTTCATCCCGTACTCCTTGCGGTCGAAGGCCATCGTTCCGTTGATCGTTCCTGTGCCGGTCCCTTCGCCTTCAATCGTAAACGCCAGCTTCTCTTGTTTCGTCACTCCCCGGATCGTGAAGTCCCCGTCAAACTCCACAGTGTGCGGCCCGGTCTGTACAACCTTCTTCGAATGAAAGGTAATCAACGGGTTGTCTTTCACATCAAAAAAATCTTTTCCCTTCAATTTCCCGTCTTTCATCCCGCTTCCCGTATTCACGCTGTCCGCTTGAATCTTGATGTCCAGCACCGCGGTGCTCAGCTGGGGCGATGTAAATGTCACCGTAGCGTCCCACCTGTCGAACGTCCCGGCGATCGGCACCGACGCGCTCACGCTAAACTTGATCGAGCTATGCGCGTGATCGGTCTCGAACACTGGAGTCTGCGCCCGCGCTCCCGGCACCGCCAAAGCCAATACCCACAAGCATAAAGTTGTTATTCGCATGCCGCGGAGTCTGACGCCATCCCCCTCGATTGTCAACCACAGCCTTGCCCAACAACACAGTCACCGACCGGGAACACCGCCATCCCGCCATGTGGTAGCCGCTGTAGCGCTGGCTTTTATGCCAGCGCTTTCCTTCCCGCCAACCGCCTCGCCAAAATCCCGGGAACGCCGATCTCCCGATCGGCTCTTCCCTCTTCAAATCTCCCCGGGCCCTCAGCCTCCGCGTCCATCCATGTAGCGCCGGCTTCTTGCCCTGAACCGCGCCCAGACAATCTTCCTTCGCACACACTTTCCCAAAAAGCCCCGGCTCCCATGTGCTCTCTCATGTGAAAGGATCAATTCTGAATGCCATCGCGCCACAAACCACTACCTGCGACGGCGCCCCGCACGCTTCCCAACCAAATCCCCCGGCGTCAACGGTTGCCGCAACCATTTCACAATCGGCCCCCACACATTTCGCAACGCCACTCCCTTTTCGTTTCCGTCCTCGGGCGACGACCCCATCTCAAACGCCGGCGTAGGCGAATTCAATCCCCGCAACTGGATCCGAATATCTCGCACAAACGATCGATACACCGAGCGCATATACGAAACCGACCCCTGCGCCAATCCACGCCAACCCTCCCGCACCGTCGCAACCGCTTTGCGTCCAAACGCCGCCACACTCGATCGCTCCGTGTGCCGGCGCCAACTCTTCGCAGGTTTCTTCAAAGCCTCCGCCATCGCCGGAGCCACCGCAACCGCCGCAACCGGCTCTTCCTCTTTCGTCGTAACCGGCAGCGCATCCTTCGGCGCCACGTTTTGCGGATGCTTCAAAATGTCAAACTCGATTTGCGAACACCAATTCGCGGGAAGCCACTGCGGCGTCGCCGACTTCGCTTTCGGCCTCTCCATGGCTCGATGCACGGCCCACCGCGCAACGCCAACATACATAACCACCATATCCGTTACCCGTTGCCAGGCATCTCGCATCCCTGCCGCTGCTTCTCTTGCCAACCGGCCCGCCCCCGAACGCGCCTGGTACCTTCTCCAGGATTTCGTTGGCTTCGCATAAGTTGGAGCCGCTCCACGCACAGCGGGCGCGTCAGCAGCCTCAACTGCGGCAATCTCTTCGAGCCCCGCTGCATACTCCAACGCTTCCGCCGCCACCTCTTCGTCCTCATCAATCACCGGAAACGGCGCCAGTCGCACCGTCCGCGGCCGCAATTCCATATCCACGGTTCCGGACAATGGATTCGCCAGCAGCTCAAAGTCTGCCGCAATCCGCCGGATCATCTCGGGCGACACCACTCTTTGCTGCTCCCCGTACGCCGAAATCAGCGCATGTTCACACAGCAGATTCACCACCCGCGGAATGCCATGCGACGACGTGTAGATATCCCGTACCGCGTCATCCGGAAACAGGGACGACCCCGTGCATCCCGCCGTCGCCAACCTGCTCGAAATGTACGCCGCGGTCTCCTTCTGTGTCAGTACTGGCAGCCGCGAATGGAACATCACTCGCTGCCGCAATTGCTTCAACGCCGGCAACCGCAGCTTTTCGTCCAGCTTCGGCTGGCCCGACAGAATCACCTGCAGCAGTTTGCCCCGCGGCGTCTCCAGATTCAGCAGCAGCCGCAGTTCATCCAGCGTCTGCACCGGCAGTCCCTGCGCCTCATCGAGTATCAGTACCGGCAAATCCTGCGCGGCATGCCGCTGCAGCAGCCAGCCATGCAACGCGCTCACCAACTCGCTTTTCGCCTTCGAAACGCACGGCACCCCAAATTCCGCCAAGATGAACCGCAATAGCCCGATCGGTTCCACATGCGTATGGAAAATGTACGCCGTCGAGCGGCCCCGCCGCTGCAGCCATTCTAGGATTTGATTAAGGATGCTGGTCTTGCCCGTGCCAGCCTCGCCCGTGAGAACCAGCAGCCCTTTGCGGGTCTCCAGCCCAAACAGCAGCTCCGCCAGAGCCGACTCATGTGCCGATGTGGAATAGTAAAAACGAGGATCGGGAGAAACGTGGAAAGGGTCTTCCCGTAAGCCCATGAAATTGAAGAATTGCTCGTACATCTCAGTCTTCGCCTTACCGCCCCTACAGGCACCTGACCGGATTGCTGCAATTCTATGAACGCAAACTTGTGATGGCAATCACAAAAATTATTCTGCTAGTAACAAGATAGACAGAAAATGGTTACAGTACTCGCTGGTTACAGTACTGGCTCGCAGAACCACCCGCGAAATCTCAGGTTATTCCCGTAGGCCGTGCGTGGCGCGACCGTTGTGCTTGCCCCCTCGACGTTCGCAAGCACAACCGCGTCTCTCTCCCGCCTAGCTCACTTCTTTCGCCGCAGGCGGTGCCCAGGTTCCGTCAATGATGGAAGGCGCCGTCTCCTTCGGCCAATACAGCCGCATCATCAGGATGAACTGTGCCTTCGGCGCTGGGAGCCAGTTCGCTTCCTTACCCTTCCCCGGTGATTCCGCTTGCACATAGATGTCTACCGAGCCATCCGCATTGAGTACGAACTTACTCCGCGAACTCACCGTATAGCGATTGATCGCGTTCGGCACAAAGAAATAACTCGCGTCGTACATGGTGATCGACCAAAACGCATTCGCCGGCGGCATCTGCCCCTTCGCAAAATGGATTACATACTTATGCGTCGCGCCATCGTACTTCTTTCCATTCGCATCCTCTTCCGATGTAGGGTACACCGCGTCTTGCGGTCGGTTCGCTCCTAGCCCTATGGCTGCAATCATCGCGCGCTGCAGATAGTCCGTTCCATACAGTCCGGTCTTGGTCGTGAAGATCCACCCGTTCAGCGGCTTCCCCGATGACTTGAAATATTCCATGATCTTCACGACGGCCAGTTTCGGTACCGCCTTGATCGCTTCCTTGTCCATCAGATCCAGTTTGCTCGGGTCAAAATCTTTTCCGGGGATCAGCCCGATCTTCGCCATGCGCGCCACCAACGGCGCGTCCGCATCCGCCGGTGGATTCGTCTTCATCAACCGCGCCAGATAATTGAAATACGCATAGGTATCCATCGCGTTCACTTGGTCCCGGATCCCTGTTTTCATGTCGAAGTTGGCATCCACTTCTGCCGGCAGCGCTGTATACGGCTTGCCATACCCGCTCAGCGGCACCAACGAGAACTTGTCCTGCAGCGCGTGTACCGTCTTATAGTCTTCCGGCGTTCCGGTGCAATAAATGCGTCCCAGAATCCACACCATTCCTGTCGGCGATTTATACTCCGTCACCCCCACGGGCAGTGTTCCCGTCCACCCCGGCCCCGTGATCGCATACTTCTGCGCTTTGTCTCCGCTCGTGCGCTTTCCCGGCACCTGAAACACGTCCGTCCATCCACTCAGCATCGGCATCAGATAATACCGGTCGCCCATATCCGGAATGCTGAACACCCAAGGTTCCAGCGACACGTCGATCCACGCGATCGTATACAGCGTGTCCGCATTCGGCGCGGTGACCGCATGATTGTCCACCGACGGATACGCTCGCAGTCTCACCAACTGCCCCATCGGCGCGCGTTCAGCTCCCGCCGTCGCCACATTCGTCATTTGTTTCCGTACCATATCCATTGTCACCAGCGGATACCCATAAATGTATGCTTCCGACGCAATGCTCAGTGTTTCTTCCAGGTCCGCCGATTTCTTGCTTCCCGCAGACTCATTTCCGCCGCAACCCGCCAGCGTCCACACCAAAAATGCCGACACCAACACCAATGCCGTCCCTCGACAGATCGATTTCATCGCTCCGGTCCTCTCTCTCAACCACTTTTTTTCTTTTTGCGTATTTTTTGCGTCGGCAAACTGGCTGCACACAAGCTACCCGACCAATTCACTCCCTAGAGAGTGTCTCGCCACGCCATCGAGTGGAATTGTCAAAAGTAACAGGTCCCGGCAGGCGCGGCGTTTCTCGGAAGGCCATCAAGACAAAGGGTGGCCCGTGGTTTTTTCCTTCCGATTGCCCGCGAAACGCATTCTTCTGATAGCGATCGGACTGCCCCGTCTACAAATAGCGCCGGATCGCTTCCGAATATCGCGTATACAAGTACGAAACCAGTAGCAGCGCCACTCCCAGAATTATAAACGTCACGAACCGGTCCGACCGCTCCTGCCGCCACACATCCAGCAACACGATTCTCGCCACGCACACCAGCAGCAACCCCAGACCCGCCAGTCGAAAACTCCGTTCTCCTACCACCAACGCGAACAAAAACGCCGCCACCGCTTCGATCCCCCAAACGATCGTCACGCGCCCTTGCGGGATTTCGTTCAGCACCAGCATCGTCACCAGGATCATCGGCAGGAAAAAATAAATCTGCTCCGGACGCTGCCATAGTTGCCCGAACGTGTTGTCGAGCTTCGACGCGGCGGCCGGCAACCGCTTCCGCAGCGGGAACGCCCACGCCTGCGCGGCAAACAAGATGCCAGCCGCCGCCGCAATACAAAACACTCGGTCGGCGTGCCATGGCGAATTTGGACGGCCCCAGCCCGCCAACTCATACGAAAATCCGCGAAAGAAAACCACGAACGCCAGCAGCACGCTCTGGTGCAGAAAAACATCCTGTCGACTGCCCCACGACACCGCAATCAGCACGAACGACAGCGCCGCCCACGCCAGAAGAACGAGTGCATCGGTGCTATACCAGTTCGCGAACAGCGCCAAGGTGATTGTTCCCAGATAAACGAACACCGTGTCCGCATAGATTTGCCGGTCGAACGCAAACGCATCACTGGACGCCTCGGAAAACACCGTCCCCGAAGCCCCGGAACCGCCTGCTCCCACACCCGAAGGAGCGCCGCTAGGCGCCGCACGCGTAAGCAGCGTCAGTTGGAAATACACAAAGTAAAAAACAAACGCGATCGGCAACGTCGTCAGAACCAGCTCATGTGGCGCGAAAGCGGAATTAACCGACGCCAACCGCAAGAAGCTTAGGACTAGCACCACATAACTCTGCAAACGCCAGTTCCGCGATCTCCACTGCACGCCGATCTCGAACAACAGCAATCCAAACAGCGCCCATCCCACCGCCACCGCATGCGCGCCCAGTTCGTAGTCCATCAGCAGCACAACCAATGCCGAAGCCGCCCACGTATACGCCACCCCGGCGAACACCGCCTGCGCGTATTCCCCCTTCGCCGCCCACCGCGCGCAAAGATAAAAGATGCCCGCAACCAGCCCTACGCTAATCAGCCGCAACGAAACGCGTGGATACAAACTCCATGCACCCGCCGCCGCAAGATTCACCGTCACAATCTGGAATAACGCCGCCACCGACAATATGTACGCCTGGAAATGCAGTTGCCTGCTCTTCACGCGATTCGCTGTAATCAGCAATAGCAGCGCGAACACCGACCACGCCACCGCGATCCATGGCGACGACACTTCCAGAAACGCCAGCACCGCGATCAAAATCGAACCGGCCCACGTATGTAGCGCCGCAAACAGTCTCTTGTAATCCGACTCCCGCGGCCCACTGAAGTACGCGCACAAATAAAGGAGCACTGCCATCAACGTGAACGTCACAAACCGAATCGTGAAACGATGCCATTCCTCGGTCGCATCAATATTCACAAGCAACGTTCGCACGAATCCCGCCAGCACCAGAAAATGTGCCTGCAGACTCAAATCCCGCCGTTCGATCCGTATCCCCAGAACCGCCAGAACCAGCGCGAACCCGCCCCACGCCAGCGCCACCCACGCCCACGCGCATTCGCGATACGCCAGCGCCACAAACACCAGCGCCGCCGCTGTCGTATACATCTCCGATGGATGCACCACAAAATCGGAATCCCAATTCCCTGCCGCCAGATGGCGTGCGCACAAATACAGCAGCACCATCACAATCGATAGCGTCAGCAGGCGAACCGACAAATGCGTGCCCACAAAGCCGGTTCCCAGGAAGTAGTTCACCGCGAAAGCGCGCCACACCCCCGCCAGCGCAAACAAATGAGCCTGGTACGTTAAGTCGCGAACAGAAAAAGCCCGCGCCGAAATAAGGAGCAGCAGCGCGACGCCTACCCACACCACCGCCGTCCACGCATCCCCCACCGCCAGCCACACCGCCACAAACAGCATCACTCCGCCGAGATAAGAAAGCGCCCGGAACAATACGCTCTCGCTTTCCGACGTGAATAACTCCTTCCACCGCCGCGGAATCACCAGCGCATCCCCGTAGAACAGCAGCGCCGCCACCAGAAAACTCACTGCCAGTTGCATCTTGGACGCGGACGCAGTTTGTGCGCTGATGCCAAACACCGCGCCGCCAAACGGCGAAGCGATATGCGCCAGCGTCGGCAGCGCCTGATTGATCAGCATGTCCCCCGATGTCAGCAGCGCCACCAGCAATCCAAACCGCCGGAAAAGAACTTCGCCCGTGAACACGCCCGCCAGGATCAACATCTCTGCTTCGGCCAGCCAGATCACCGCCGTGTCCATCCCGGAATACTTGAACGGAATCGCCGCCACCAGCAGCAAAATCCCAATCGTCGACAGAATGACGAACGCCGCCCGTCGCCTCCGCGTCACGGGCAACTGCCCCAGCGTCAATTCGATCGCGCCCAGCAACAGCAGCGCGTAGAACGCCAACTCCGGCCGCACCGACTGGTATTTGAATAATCCCAGCAGCAACGAAGTGTTCAGAATGGCCGCCAGGGTCGAAATGTTCTCTTGTGTTGCGGTCTGCACCCGCCGCGCTATGTACGACCATCGATACGTGCACCAGTACAAGCACAGCAGCACCGTGCTCGGCACAAATTCCGGGAACATCCGGTGGTGCCCCGCCATCGGCGCGATGATCGTGTTCAGCCAGATGTAATGGTTGATATACGACGCCAGGATCCCGAACACTTCCAGCGCGAACCACTCCCGCCGGTGCACAATCGCCACCAGCCCCAGCGCCAGAATCGCTCCCGCCGACAGCGAGTAAATCGTGTTCTGGCTGATCGCCACCGTCGTGAACGCCAGCAGAAACGCCAGCCCGGTCACCACCTGCGAGTCGTAGCGCAGCGTGTGAACCACCATGACCCCTGCCACCAGCAGCAACAGCACCAGGTCCACCCACTCCGTGTCGATCACTCGCGTGTACGGCACAAAGTACATCGCGTACGTCACGAAAAACGTCAGCGCCCACCCGCCGCCAATCAGCGCGCGCGAAAACACTCGGTAACGGTCGCTGCGCTCCAGATAAATTCCCGTCCCCAGAATCACGAAGCTCAAAAAGTAGCCCAACCCGATCTTTTGCGGATTGCTCAGCGAGGGAAATTGGTACGCCAGAAATAACGAAATACCGATCACCAGCGCGATGATGCCCAGTTTGTTCAGCCAATTTTTCCCCAGCGTCTCCTCAAGTTGCGAACTCATCTCCCGCGCAGAAACTGGCGCGGCGTGTGGTGGTGCAGAAAGCGGCGGAGCGGTAGGACGCATCGGCGCAGGCGCATGAGGAATCACGGGAGTCGGCGGCGGCACCACCGGTTTTGCGGGCGGCACCACCGGAACCGGCGTCGTCGGCACAGGCGGATGCACCTCCTCCGCAACCGGTGAAGCCGGAGGAACGGGAACAGCAGGTTCCGGCGGAGTAATCAGCTTGGGAATCTCAATCGGGGGAGGAACCACTACGGGTAGATGCTCGACTGGCGGTGGTGCGGGTGGCGCGGCAGCAGTGCCCGAAGAGGCCAGCTTCTGCTCGAGTTCCTGGATCCGCTTCTCGAGCCTCGCCACATCTTTGAACCGCGTTTCAAACTTATTCAGCGCTTCTATGACGTTCGCAAATCGCTCATCCTCCTTCCGCCGCCGGATGCGCGTCAGCACCCAGCGAAAGAAGGCCCACACCGTCAGAATGAGCACCCAAAATTCCATGGCGCCTCAGGGCCTGGGTCTGCTGGCCATGTCTTCGATACCCAAATCTTACCGCCGCTTCCCTCCCCTCAGCGCAATAATTGATCCCGCACGTCCCCCAGTACGCACCGCCCACCTGACATCTCTGTGATCCCGCGCTATACTCCTCCCACTCGACATTCTTGTCGACATCGGCTGTTCCTGCCGAGAAGGAGGTGATCCAGTGAGGTACGGTTTACGTTGACGCAGTAGAGGAGGCGCTTGTGCATTCTCCGAGCGCCTCTCTCCTTTTTCCCACTCTCCAATCGCCAAT
Organism: Candidatus Acidiferrales bacterium; assembly: GCA_963759275.1. GTDB lineage: Bacteria > Acidobacteriota > Terriglobia > Acidiferrales > UBA7541 > Acidiferrum. The sequence continues at coordinate 467,718 of CAVWYZ010000018.1, forward strand.
CCCCAAAAATGCGGAGGGTGCCCCACCCTTGGTTTCAAAGGGTGGGTCTTGGGGTCACCAACTTCACCCCACTACGGCATCCGCACCCGCTCCACCCGTTGCTCCTCCGGCGACATCAGCGCCACCGCCCGTTTGAAATTGCTCAAGCACCCGCGCGCCACCGCCATGCTCCCGTAATAATCGTTGTAACGAAATCCCGTCTCCCCTCGCCACATCGGAAACGCGCTGCACGCATTCAGCCAGCCTTCGCACACCGCGCTAATATCCACATACGTGTCCGCCACGAATCCCGTCGCGTCTTCCCAGTTATCCGCAAAAAATAATTTCCGTACCCCATGCGCCGGGTCTTTCCGCACCAGCGCCGGTAGCCCCGCATAAAAAATCGCGTCGTCCACAATTTCGTAACAGGCTCGATGGTCTTTATGCCAACTACCCTTCCAGTGCGTCACAATCGTCGAAGGCTTGTATTGCCGGATCAAATCGCACACCGCGAATTTCGCCTCTTCCGTCACCGGAATTTCTCCGTCCGGATACGTCAGGAACAAAGCCTTCGCCCCAATCGCCGCCGCCGCTTTTTCGGCCGCCTCGCGTTGCGCCGCTCCATATTGTGCCGCAGCCATCTTCGGCGACCCGCGCTCTCCCAGCGACAAACTTAACAGCGCTCCCTCCCCACCCACATGCGTAGCCACCGCCACCGGCGCGCCCATCGCGAAAAACGCGTCTCCCGGGTGCGCGGCAATCGCCATCACATTCGAAAAGTCTTTCTCCTCTCCGCCAGCGGTCTTCCCCGCCGATTGCCCCGGCAACTGCCCCGCACTCGCCAATTTCGCCCCGCTCGATAGCGCCACCGCCCCGCCTCCCGCCAAAACAAAAAAGCTACGTCGTGAAGTTGAAGACATGTTTCTCCCCGTGTTCCACCAAAACTTCTCCGTCAAACCGCTTCGCCGGTCCGCTTTTCTAAACTTCTATCACCCGCAAATTCGTTCTCTCGTCCCTGCGCCCATAAGCGATCTCAGAAATACTTATTATGGGGTCGGAGCTTCAGCTCGCCCTGAGCAGCGAAGGGCTCCGACATTTTGCCGTCTGATCTCCGGGCTCGTAGGTCTCGGCTTGAGCCCAGATCGCGAAGCGCCCCTGAGGAATTTCTGTTCCCTGTTCCATTTATCAAAGCAACTTCTAGCCCCTAGCCGCCCGGCCCACACCTCCACCCGCACTCTTTCCAAATCCTTTCCCAATTCCACAACCCCGCTCGCACGTTCACCGGCAACGGATATCCCAACTGGTGCGCCAGCATACACACTTGCCCGCGATGGTGCGCTTCGTGCGCCAGCATATAAGACAACATTTCCACGCCCACCGGCCAAGCCTTGCCCCAGCCGTCTCGCCGGAATTTCTGGATGCGCCCTTCCACGCTCCCCAGCGCCTCCGCCAGCATCTCCGCGCAGCGCGCCCCGCTTTCCGCCAATCCCGCCTTTGCCTGTCGCACCGTGCAATGCGCCCGGTCCAGCTTTCGCGGAACTTTCAAGTGCGGCGCCGTCAGTCTCACCCACTTGCACCGCACATTGTGTACATGCGTAAAAATCGCCGCAATGCTGCGCGCATTCCCCGGCGCCTTCGCCTTCCACGCACGCGCGTCCAGATGCTCGATCACCATCTGGTTCATCCGCTCATTCGCGCCAAAAATCCGCACCGCCGCCCTGCCAAGTTCCCCACGTTCCATCTCTCGCCCCGTCCTCACAGTTCCTCACTCCGCCATATCATACGTCCGTCCGCCACCACATTTTTGTAGCCGTACAGAACTGTTCGATTCAGCCGGATGATAGGAATGATGGTTACCGAAGGCCACCGCACAGAATAGCTCGTTGGCGTGGCACAACCTTGCAGCGCTTTACACAAAGCCGCTTCGCTCGCGAGCATCTTTGGGACCAAGCCAGACGTTTTGGAAGAACGAGGCCGAACCCGTTCTCGCGCCCCACCTTACTTCGCACCCACCCATTCCGTCTGCATTCGCGGCGGCTGCACCAACGTCTGCATCACCACACAATACTGTTCCGTCTTTTCTTGCAAACTCCGCAACTGCTCGGCGGTCGCCGTCGGTGCCGTAATGTCGAAGCGCACCCGGATACTCTCGAACCCCACCGGCACATCCTTCGCTATTCCCAGCGTCCCGCGAAGATCCAAATCTCCTTCGACCGTCACTTCAATCCGCTCCGTCGCGATCCCCATGGCCGCCGCTACCATCTGGCAGGTAATTTGTGCGCACGCCGACAACGCGCCAAGCAGCATGTCGCCGGAACACGCCGCCGTGCCCGCGCCTCCCACCCCGCTGTGCGCTTCGGCGTTATAAATGGCGCGCCCGATCGCCACCGAACAGGCTATCGGCGTCTCCGTTTGCCCGCCTTTCGCCTTCAATGTGATTCGCGAGGACGACGGGTCATTCCGGTATTGTTCCTTCAGCGGTTTTTGCACAGACCTCAGATCCACGTTGGCCTCCAGCGCTTGGCGTAACGCGCTATTGTAGCAAGTCCCCGGGCTTGCTAGGATTTTCGTGGCGGAGGTTACCACATGCCGAAGTTTGTGATCGAGCGGGAAATACCTGGGTTGGGAAATCTCACCGATGCCGAACTGCAAGCCGTCTCGCGAAAGTCCGTGGCGGTTCTTAGAGGAATGGGTCCAGAGATTCAGTGGCTGCAGAGCTATGTTACCGGCGACAAACTCTATTGCGTCTATCTTGCTCCCGACGAAGCCACCATTCGTGAGCACGCCAAACGCGGCGGCTTCCCGGCGAACCGTATTTCCGCCGTGCGCCGGCTCATCGACCCCACCACCGCCGAGTAATCCGGTGTCGCAATTTTCCGCGCGAATCGGCTCATCCGGCTAGCGCCCACTCACTGCAAACCAAACCCAATCAATCCGCCGTCTGGCTGGAACCAAACCCAGGTCGTAGCAAGTCCTCAATGGATTTCTCGACCGGCATCACCCAACCTTCCAGCCACGCCGTTCTGCTTGCTGCCGTCGGCAACGCTCGCCGCGACACTTCCAGGCTTTCGTCCAACCTGGCTTGTTCCGCGGCAAGAGTTCGCGCCCCAATGCTCTGCCGCAGGGCCGCGGCGGCGCCTGCCAACCGCAACGCGCGTTCCGGTTCCAACTGCGCTGCCGCCGAGCACGCGAAGGACTCTAGTAGTCGCGCAATACCTCGCTTATATTCCAGCTTCCGGAAAATCCCCAGACTCTCGCGGCACAACGAGTCCGCTTCACGATAATCCCGCTGCTCTCTCGCTAGGTTTCCCAGGTCCGCCAGCGCCCCGGCCACTCCCCATAAATCATCGAGTTGGTGAAACGTGGCCAGGCTCTGCTCATAAAGCGCCCGCGCGCTATCGCTATCCCCTTGTTCCCGCGCGACATCTCCCTGATGATTCAGCGCCCGCGCGTAACCTGCCCGGTCTCCCAATCCACGAAACATCGTCAGGCATTCCTTGTACAGAGCTCCCGCGTAGGAAAAATCCCGTTGTAGGCTCGCCACGTTCGCAAGGTTGCTCAAACATCGCGCCACCGCGGTCGCATCATCCAGCTCTCGCCACAGTGTCAGGGTCTCTTCGAACATCTCCCGGGAAGTCTGCAAGTTCCCGCGGTCTCGCTCCGTCACCGCCAGTCCGTTCAACGAGACCGCCACACTCTGCTTATCTTCCAGTTCCCTCGCGATCTTCAAACTCTCCTGCAGCAGGCCGATGGCAGAACCGAAGTCGCCTTGCTCCCCCGCCAGCACTCCTGCGGCGAACAATGCTCGCACCCTCGCCGGGCTTGGCGCCAACGCCTTTTCCAGTTTCAGCAGTCTTTCCAGATGATCCCGGCCTTCGCTCAGGTGTTCGCGCATCTCCCAGAAGCGAAATAGAGCGATACCCAAACGGAGTCCCCATTCGGCGTTGCCTCTTTCCGTAAGCCAATCAAGCGCCGCCCGAAAATTGTCGTGCTCTCGTTCAAATCTCTCGAGCCATTCAGTCTGGTTCGCGCTGGTATCCTCTGCCGCGCCTTCCTCCGCCAACACCAGACAGTACGCCGCATGCGCCCGCCGCGCTTGCGCTTCCTCGCCACACGCCTCCATTTTCGAGAAAGCATACTCACGGATCGTTTCCAGCATCACAAAACGCGGCTCGCCGTCCGCCTGCTCCGTCTGCTTCACCAGGCTCTTGTCCACCATGGAAGACATGCCATCCAGCACATCCACTCCCAAATCTTGCTTTGTGTCGCAAACTGCTTCCACACCCTCCAGCGTGCATCCTCCCCGAAAAACAGAAAGTCTCCGGAAGAGTTTCTGCTCCGGCTCCGTCAGAAGATCGTGACTCCAGTCGATCGCTTGGCGTAGTGTTTGCTGTCGCGCCGGCAAGTCTCGCGCTCCGCCGGTCAATAGCTGCAGGCAACTCGCCAGTCTCGCCCGCAAAGCGGATACCGAAAGTAGCTTCATGCGCGCCGCGGCCAGTTCGATCGCCAACGGCAGTCCATCCAGCCGAGCACAAATCTCCGCCACAATCGGCGCGTTCTCCTCGCTCAGCTCGAAACCCGGCTTCACCGCCTGCGCCCGCTGGACAAACAGCGAAATCGCCGAAAACTTGCCGTACTCACTCAAGGACGCCGATTTCGCTTCGGGCAGCGCCAGCGGTGGCACCGGGAATTCATGCTCGTTGTAAACGTGCAGAGCCGCGCGGCTGGTCACCAGTATCTTCACATCGCGCGCCAGTCCCAGCAGTTCCGTAAGCAGCGGCGCCGCTTCCACCAGGTGTTCGAAGTTGTCGATCACCAGCAGCGTCGCCGATCCCGATGAATTGCCGAAATATTCCTTTAACCGCTCCATCGGCGCTTGGCCACTCGCCTCGCTCACTCCCACGGTCTGCGCGATGCTTAGAATGATCTGGCTCGCATCGCTGATCGCCGCCAGCGGCACGAAATACATTCCCGCCGCGAAGTCGTCCGCCAGATCGCGCGCGCCTTCGATCGCCAAACGCGATTTGCCGATTCCCCCCGGCCCCGTCACCGTAACCAGCCGCACCTCGGGACGCAGCAGCAGCGCCTTCAGCGCGGCCAGTTCTTTGTCGCGTCCCACGAACGCGGTCGCCGCCACGGGTAAATTACTCGGTCGCGCGTCTTGCCGCCTCGCGTGCAGGTCCGTCAGCCGGTCGCGAATCGCAATCAGATCCCGTAGCAAATCCCGCGTCGAGAAATACCGTTTCTCCGGCTCCTTCGCCAGGCATCGTTCAATGATCCAACACAGTGGTGGAGGTACCTGCGGATTCAGCGCTGCGATCGGTTTGGGTTCTTCCTGGACGATTGCCAGCAGCGTATGTGCTTGCGTCGAGCGACGAAATGCGTACTTCCCGGTAGCCAGTTCGTACAGCACCAGTCCCAACGAAAACTGGTCCGAGCGAAAATCCAGCGGCTTCCCGCTGGCCTGCTCTGGCGACATATACCGTGGCGTGCCGGAGAATGTCCCCGGTTCCGTATGCACCGTTACGCAGGTGTCCGGCAGTTCTTCGTCTTCCAGCCGAAATTTCGCCAGACCAAAATCCAGAATCTTTACCGCTTCCGCCGAAACGATGATGTTCTCTGGTTTTAAATCCCGGTGGATCACGCCCACTTCATGCGCCTTCGCCAGCCCTTCGGTGATCTGCACCGCAATCGAAATTACGTCGCGCATGGCAGGCACGCCGGCGGTAACCAACTTCCGCAGCGTCTGCCCTTCCACAAACTCCAGCACCAGATAATCGATGCCTTCGTGATGCCCGATATCGTGCAGCGTGCAGATGTTGGGGTGCGACAGTTTCGATACCGCGCGCGCTTCATGCTCCAGCCGCTGCCGCAGCTCCACGTTTTGCGAAAGATCTCCGGGCAAGACCTTGATCGCCACCATGCGCCCCAGCCGGCTGTCCCGTGCGCGATACACTTCCCCCATGCCCCCTGCGCCGAGGGGAGCGACAATTTCATATGGGCCAAGATAAGTGCCTGGAGCGAGCGGCATGATTGCCCGGAATTATAACCTATAACCCTAAACCCACCTTCACGGCCCCTGAGTCGCCGGACAAGTGATCTCCCGCCCAGCCTCTACTTCTTTTCCTTCGGCGGGAAGTCCTTAAACGATTTCGTCACCAGTTCATTCACTTCTTTGTCCATGTTCTTCAACGCCTTGTCCGGATCGCGAAAATTCTTACTGTACGTGGTTTCCCACACCGCCTTCTTCGCCGTTGCGTCCACAATATGAAACTCGATTTGCCCGTTCACTTTCATCCATGTCGTCGGCGATAGCGTCGGGCCATTCCCCAGTCCGTAGTCCGGTCCAATATCAGCGGAAGTCGTAGGTCCGGAGCCTACCTGGTCCGCGCCGCCCGCGCCCAGCTTCACGTTCCCTCCTCCATCGTAGAAAATATAGAAATCCGGCTTTTCTTGCACTTCCACAAAACCCTTCGCCGCCAGCTGTTGATTCACGGCCTTCACGATCTTGATATTCATCACTTCATTCGTGTCCGGATTCTGCCGCGTCGTCAATCGATTCCCGCGCCACGCATACCGCTTATGTTCCGCGAAATTATATTTGTCGTCTGTCGTCGTGGACACCTTCTGCGCCAGCACCCCTTGCGCGAAAAACAGCACCCACGCAAACACAATAACCACCAAGCCGTATCTACGATTCATAGCTCGCACGCCAGCCTCTCTCCATCCTCAGACATTGCTGATCCACTCCACATCATAGCGCCTGCTCGCCCTGAGTTGCGAAGGGCATCCCTGCTTGCCCTGGAAGGGCCGGCTCTTTGCTTCTCCCCTCAACCCTCCGCCTTTTTCCCCGAATATTTATCTTCCCCACCCACTCCCAAAGAGTATAATGCCGCCGTACTCCCGCCCCGTCGTTCCTTCAGTTCACAACACAAACGCATCCTCACAGGGAGAATATCTATGGCTACGTCTCAACCTATGGCTACTTCGATTTTAGATGGTGTTATGGGCCTGGTGACCCCGGAAATGCAGCACAGTCTCGCGGCCCGGCTCGGCGAATCTCCAACCATGATTCAATCTGGTTTGGGCACCGCTGCGGCGGCGCTGCTCGGCGGAATGGTTAGCAAAACCTCTGACAGCGGCTTCCTCAACCAGCTCATCGGCTTGGTCAGCGGCTCCTCGGGGCAAAGCATCCTCGGCAGCTTATCCAACCTCGGCTCCTCGGGCCTCACTGGCAGTGTCACTGATATCGCCGGCAAATTCTTGCCCGCCATCTTTGGCGGACAGCAGAATCAGGTCGCCACTGTTCTCTCACAACGTGCTGGCATCAACACTTCCACCGCCAGCACTCTGCTGCAGACCGCGGTTCCCTTGGTTCTCGGCTTCTTCGCCAAAATGCATGCCAGCCGTGCTCTCAACACCAGTTCCTTGTCCAACATGCTCACCGCCGAAGGTCCCAATTTGCAGAAGTACCTTCCGGCCGGCTTCCTCAGCAACCTGTCCTCTGGCTTCACCGGAGCAACCAGCAAAGCCGTCGCCGCCGAACGCGTTGTCGAAGACAAAGTGAAAGGCACCAACTGGATGGCCATCGTCGGCGTCCTTGTGGCCCTGCTCGTTGTCTGGTTCGTCTATCGCGCCATGCAGGGCTCGAAAGTCTCCACAACGCCAGTGAGCACCGCCGCCACCAACGCTGCCAACACCGTAAGCGACGCCGCCAACTCCGCCTGGGCTTCCCTCGGCGCGTTTTTCAAGACCACGCTGCCCGACGGCGACGTACTCAACATTCCTCAGTACGGTGTCGAGAACAAGCTGATCCAATTCCTCAACAGCTCGCAACCTGTTGACCCCGCCACCTGGTTTGATTTCGACCGCCTGCTCTTCGACACCGGAAGCGCCACGCTCCAGCCTGCCTCCGAAGACCAGCTCCACAGTGTCGCCGCCATTCTCGCCGCCTACCCAAAGGTGAAAATCAAAATCGGCGGCTACACCGATAACACCGGCGACAAAGACGCGAATCTCAAGCTCTCGCAAGATCGCGCCGACTCCGTCAAAGCCGAACTTCAGAAGCTCGGCGTGGCTCCCGATCGCATGGAATCTCAGGGCTACGGCGAAGACCATCCCGTCGCCGACAACACCACCGACGAGGGTCGCCAGAAGAATCGCCGCATCTCTCTCCGCGTTACCGAAAAGTAGCGCCCCACTTTCCGCCCAGTACCCACCACACATCGGAGGCGCAATTTCCTCACCCCATGCGCCTCCGGTGTTCCTAATACGAATATTTATGCCCGCGGCGAATCAGCGGTCGCTCGTAAAGAAACCACGATATTTCCGCGATCATCAGCGTTACCACAACCGCCAGTGCGGTCACTCCGATGGACCGCCAACTGTCGAATCGCGGCAATTCGCCCCGCACATATTTATGAACCGCCCAATTCACCGCCACATGAATGATGTACACGCAATACGATATCTTCCCCAACTCCCGCAGCACCCGCCACCGGCACACCGTCGCAATCACGCTTTGCTTATCCATCAACGCGATTACCAGCATCGACAGATACAGCGCGGAAAAAAGAGGAATCCCGAACATGCTGGCAACAAAATAAAGTGGTTTGGCCATCCAAGGAAGAAGCATCAGAAGCACCACCGCACAAACAACGATCGCGTATTTGAAATAAGCAAGATGCGCCGCGATCCATTGTTTTTGCGACTCTGTCCTCCACGCCAACGCGACAAGTACTCCCAACGCAAGGTCATCAGCTCGACAGGGCATCCAAAAGGTCGCCGCGCTCAGTCCCCAATAGTTGTGGGTTGCGTTTCCGAACAAGCCGGCAACCAACAACCGCAAAATAAACGAAAACGCCAGTACGCCGAGCAGGATTCTCGTTAGATGTCTTTGTTGTTTGTTGTTTGTTGTGTGTTGCGGATTAGCGGTGGCGCCAGCAAATAAAACTGCTCTTCAACCCCTAGCGACCACATCACACCAAACCACACGACCTCGATAGCTGTCCGGTGGCGGGAATAATTTTGCAAGAAAGCGAGGAATACCCAATACGGCGTTTGCAAACGAAACTGTGGACTTACCAGCGAAATCACCGCAAACAAGGCGATCCACAAATAGTACACGGGAAAGATTCTGTAAAATCGCCGGAGATAAAAGGTCCGGTAGTAGTTCGGAGATCCCGTTCCCGTGGAATCCAGTAATATTCCGCCAATCAAGAAGCCCGAAAGAATAAAAAAAGGTCGACACCCGATGCGGCCAGCCCCAATGCCGTTCCCGCCATCGAACCCAAGGAGTGCGATCGGCCGTGCGGCACCGCGGTGATGTAGTGGCACAGCACCACCAGAAGAATGGCCAGCCCCCGCAGGCCATCCAACTCTAGAATGCGTTCTGCACTGGGTTTGCGTCCCGTCGTCGTTGTCGTTGGCGCCATGGAGCGTCAGATCGTCGCAACCAACTATTCATCGTAGATTCTTGCTTCCAACGCCCGAATCGCTAGAAACTATACACCGAAAAGGCCTGCCAGCCGTTCACCCGCATCCTATTGCAAATTATCAATGACCTCGCCAGAATCAGCCGACTGCACCTCTACCACAGGAGGCCACCATGATCGTCATCACCGGCGCCACCGGCCGCACGGGACGCGTCGCCACCCAAATGTTGCTCGCCAAAGGCGAAAAGGTTCGCGCCGTTGCCCGCGACCCAAAGAAGCTCGCTCCTCTCGCCGATCTTGGCGCACAGCCCTTTGTCGCTAACGTCGAAAATGCCGACGCCATCACCGAAGCCTTCGCTGGCGCTTCCGCCGTCTACCTCGTCCTCCCCGAAGATCTCGGCCATCCGGATCTGCGCGCCCACCAAAACCGCGTCTCCGATTCCTACGCCGCCGCCATTACCAACGCCCGTGTTCCCTTCGTCGTGAATCTCAGCTCCATCGGCGCGCAACATGCCCAGGGCACCGGCCCCATCGTCGGTTTGCACAATCAGGAACAAAAACTCAATCGCGTCGCGGGACTCCACGTCCTTCATCTCCGCGCCGCCTATTTCATGGACAACCTCTTCATGAGCATCGCCCCGTTGCGCTCCACCGGCACGCTGCCCGGCGCGATTCCTGCCGACGCATCCATGCCATGGATCGCCTCCAAAGACATCGGCGCGTACGCCGCCTCGCGTCTCGCCGCCCGCGATTTCTTCCGCAGCTCGATCCAGGAACTACACGGTCAGCGCGACATCTCCATGCGCGAAGCCGCCTCCATCGTCGGCCCCGCCCTCGGCAGGCCCGATCTCGCCTACGTGCAGTTGCCCACCGCCGCGTTTGAACCCGCCTTCGCCAGTATGGGCCTGCCGAAAAAAACCGCCGACCTGCTCATCGAAATGTGGAATGGTGCAAACGCTGGCCTCATCGTCCCTCAGCAACCACGCTCCGCCGCCAACATCACCCCCACCACACTCGAGTCCTTCGTCTCCGAAATTTTTGCCCCCGCTTATCGGGCAGAGACCAGTCATCCGTCGCTGTGACGCATAGCGTGGCGAACTCCGCAGCCACTGCACTCGCTGCTCAGCACCGCGCGCAAAGAGCCATCCATTTCTTGACTTAGTTGCCCGTCGGAGTGGAGTTGGTGCGCAGGATGCCCGAGGCGCGCAGACTGTGGGACCCGTCTAATTCGAGTTTGAAGATATTATTTCGCGCCGACGAGAACGTGAACGTCGATCCGGGAAAAATGTCTGCCGCGAACGTGCCATTGTCGGCGTCGGTGGAAACACTGGAGCCCGCGAAGGCTTGATCGAAACAATCGGATTCCCCTCGGCAGAGCCGGAGTTTCCCATTTTGCAGTTGGCCACTACCGTCGGCTTCGAAAGTGCCACCGATGGAAAGCGAGCCTTCGCCGTCAGAACCGGACAAAAGAAAGGTATAGACGCCACGAAGCATCGCGGAGGCGGCGGCCGGTGCGGCGATGATCGTAACGGCGGCGGAGCCGAAATCTGCAGAATTGGCGTTGGCGGTCGCTGTGACAGTGACAAGAGCAGGATTCGGAATGCTCTTGGGAGCCGTGTACACTCCGGCGGCGGAAATCGATCCGCAATCCTGCGTGGAACAACCCGTACCGCCGACACTCCACGCAACCGCGGTGTTCGACGACCCCGTAACCGTGGCCGTGAATTGCTGGGTCGCGGCGACCACGACGCTTTGCGTTTGGGGATCGACCACGACGGTTACCGTTTTCTTGCCACCGCCCAGACCGAGCAGGTTCTCAATGCTGCCGACGTTGCAACCCCCGCAGCAAAAACAGAACAGTACTAAGAGAATCGTGGTAAATCGTGGCATGCTCGCTCCGTCGCAGATGCCGGATGAGTATGCTGAACATGGCGAGAATTCAGTTCAATCGCACTCGGCAATAGTGCGCCAATTGTGGGGGATTGTAGCGGTGTTGGCAATGTCGAAAGCGGGCGGCCGGGCGAAAGAGATAGGGTATTTCACTCGCGATCAGCGCAGTCATGCGGCGTGCTTTCACGGGCGATGCGACTGCTTCCTATCCGTCCACTCCACTGTTACAATGCGCACCTTCCCCCATCGCTAACGGAGGATTCGAACATGACCGACCACGCCGGCCCCACTCCGGAACGGATTATGCAAGTAGGATTGGGATTTTGGTCTTCCAAAGCACTGCTGAGCGCCGTCGAGATGGAAGTCTTTACGGAACTGGCCGCGCGACCGGAGGACTTGGAAACGCTCCAGAGCCGTCTAGGAATTCACCCGCGAGCCGGGCGCGATTTCTTCGATTGCCTGGTTGCTCTCGGTTTCTTGCGGCGCGCCGATGGCAAGTATGCGAACACTCCCGTCACCGATTTATATCTCGACAAGCACAAACCCTCCTACATCGGCGGCATGCTGGAAATGGCCAACCAGCGTCTCTACGATCACTGGAGCAATCTCACCATCGCGCTCCGCACCGGCAAACAGCAGAACGAAGCAAAAGATGGCGGAACCGCTTCCCCCTTCGATGCGCTCTATGCCAATCCCGCCCGTCTGAAAACCTTCCTCGCCGCCATGACCGGCATCAGCCGCGGCGCTAATCAAGCCATCGCCAAAAAAGCTCCCTGGGGACAATACCGCACCTTCGCCGACGTGGGCACCGCGCAAGGCGATTTGGCTGTACAGATCGCCCTCGCCAACAAACACCTCACCGGATTCGGTTTCGATCTCCCCGAAGTCGGTCCGATCTTCGAGGAATACGTCAACCAGAACGGCCTCGCCTCCCGCCTCTCCTTTCACCCGGGCAATTTCTTCGAACATCCCCTACCGAACGTGGATGTCATCACCATGGGCCACATCCTCCACGACTGGAATCTCCACGAGAAAAAGATGCTCCTTCGCAAAGCCCACGATGCCCTCAACCCCGGCGGCGCCGTTGTCATCTACGAAGCGCTCATTGATGACGACCGCTCGCAAAATTCCTTCGGTTTGCTCATGAGTCTGAACATGTTGATTGAAACTCCCGGCGGATTCGATTACACCGGCCACGATTGCATCGGTTGGATGAAGGAAGTAGGTTTCAGTCAGGCCCGCGTGGAACACTTGCTCGGCCCAGAGTCCATGGTGATCGGCATCAAGTAGCACCCGAATTACCTACCCCAACCCTACCCGCCGCACCAGATCCGCAAATCGCGCGTCTCCCCGAATCGCGTCAAAAAACGGATGCACCTTAACGAACTGCAGAATATTCGACTGTTCTTTGTACGCGCGCTCCAGCCAAACAAATGCCTCTTCATTTTCTCCTAACCCTAAATACGCATTCACAAACGCCCCGGCGGGAACGTAACCTGTCTCATTTCGTTTTTTCAATTCCGCCAAAAGCGCAACCGCATCTCCGCGCCGTCCGCCTTGCGCATACGCGTGGATCAGCACCCCAATTACCGCCGCGCTTCGGTTCGAACTAGAAACCGCCTTCTCCAACACCGGTATTGCCTCACTCGCTTGATTGTTGGCGATCAGCGCGAAGCCCAGGGTATTAAGCGCTCCGGCGTTGTCCGGTTGCACCGCCAGTTCTCCACGTGACTCCCGTATCGCCTCGTCGTAGCGGTGCGACAGAAACAGAATCCATCCAATGCCGCTACCGGTGATCACGACCGGATCCAGTTCACGGCCACGCCGCGCCCACGCCACCGCCTCGTCGGTTCGGCCCTGGCACGCCAGCCACATCGCCAGGTCGTAGTGCGCCCTTGGGTCATTCGGATTCAGCTCAAGGGCGCGCCGGTATTCCGTCTCGGCCTCGGCCCACTGCCACTGCTCCTGCTCCGCGTCTGCCAGCAGCACGTGCGCCTCGGATAGGTTTGCATCCAGTTCAAGAGCCTTTCGCGCCGCGCTGATTACTTTCGGCCGCGTCTCGGCCGCCGGTACCCCCATAAAGACGGTGCCAAGCGCGCCGTAAGCATCGGCCACGCCCACATACGCCGGCGCAAACGTCGGATCCTTCTTCAGCGCCTCCTCGAAAAACCCGATACTCTCCTCCACCTCGGGCCTGCTGTTGGCCTTGCCGAGCGCAAACCGCCCCTTCAGATAATTCTCGTAAACCTCCGGCGCTACCGCATGTGCCGCAGTAAGCCGCTCGTGTTCTTCTCCTGTCATCGAGACTCGGACCTTCTCCGCAATCTTCTGTGCTAACTCGCTCTGCAAACTAAGCACGTCGCTCAGCTCCCGATCATACGTCTCCGACCAGAAGTGCTCGTCAGTCGCGCCGCGAATCAACTGCGCGGTCACGCGAATCCGGTTGCCATCGCGAATCACCGAGCCTTCCACCAACGCATCCACTCCCAGCGTTCGCGCAATCTCCGGCGCCGATTCCTGCGGATTCCGGAAGCGCATCACCGACGTGTGCGAAACCACCCGCAAATCGTGGATCCCCGATAGCCGCCCGATCACCGCCTCGGTCATCCCCTCCGCCAGATAATCTTGCGCGGCGTCACCCGACAGGTTCTTCAGCGGCAGCACCGCCAGCGAGTTAATTTTGGGATGTCCCGCGCCGCCGCTGCGCCCTCGCAATGCCAGGTAACCGATAGCCAGCAAAGCAACCGCCGCCACACCGGCCCACACCATCCAGCGGCGCGACCGGGGTATCGCGCTCCCAAGGTCGGCCTCCGCTTCTACGGGTGCCGTCGCCGACCCCTTCTCTTTCTCCTCTTCCTCTTCCAGATGCTCCCTGCGGCTTTGCACCCAGGCATCCAACTCGGCCGCTATGGCATAGACGGAACCACGCTTGTCATGCACGTGCCGGTGTACCGGCATACTCTCGCGCTTCTCCCACCGCTGTACCGTCGTTACGTCGCGATGCAGGTACGCCGCGATTTCCTTCCAGGAATCGAGCCGCTCTTCCGATGGGGTCTCAAAAACAGGTGCGCCTGGGACTGGTTCGCCCATCAACTTTGTCCTGACTAGGCCGCATTCGTGACAAGCCAAGTGCCGCTTAGTGTAACTCCACTCCCGCCAACGGCAAAAGACTGCATCTGACCGCAAATCCCCCATCCCGCTCATTGCCCTTTGACCTAACCGCCTAGCCTGCCCGATGCTCTCCCCGCGCCTCAGAAGACTTTCAGCGACACAGGCGCCAATCTCAAGTTAGGAGCGCGTATGAAGAACAGAACTTTGTGGGCAACAAGTGTTAGCGCGGTCATGGTGCTGGCGGTAGCCATGGCCGCCCTGGCCGAACCTTCGAAACTTGTGCGATACAGCGGGGTCATCAATGACTTTACCCCCCAAAACGTCCCCACCACCGTCAGCGGCCCGTGGGAGGTTCGTGGCCATTGGTCGTTGACCATGAAAGGAGACTCCGGCAAAGCCGATTTTTCAGCCGCGCTCACCATGGTTCGCTCCGATGCCGGGGTAGCCAGTAGCGGCGACGGTAACTTGAACGATCCGGCGCAGCGGAATGCCCATACGCATCACATCACTTTGCTGGGCGGCCAGGTCACTGCCATTCCGAATGGCTTTCGTGTTACCGGACCCGCTACCATTACCGCTAACGGAAAGCTCCCCCCGCCTTTCGGCTCAACCTCGCAACTGCAAATCGATGTCACCGGTGGCAACAGCGTCGAGCTCTCCAATATCGCCGTGACCTTCGAGCTGGATGCCGCTGGCCATTTCGGAACTTCTCCGCTCCACGGCGTCGTTCGCACCGTCCGCAATTTAGACAAAGACGACGAAGCTCCACGGTAGGCATCGCAACGTACCTGACGGTCTTCTCGCACCCATTCGGTCCTCTGTAATTTACGGCCCCTTGGCGACACACGGGCGAACGCCGGTCGGACGCTCGCCCGCAAGTTCAAGACTCCGTCGAGTCAGCGTGAGGAGATACTTATGAGCTGCCGGATTTGTATTTTGCTTCTGTTGCTCTCAACAACTTGCCACTCGCAACAAAATGTTCGGACCACCACGAGCGATAAATTCGCTCAGTTAAATGATGACTTACAACGCAAACCCTCCACCCTCCAACCGACTGCTCTGCCTCCCTACTTTGCTCTCGCGACTCCCGGAACCATCTCGGTAGTGGACTTGCAGCTTTCTCCTAAGGCTTCCCGTGAATTGCAACGCTCCCAGAAAGCCTTCCAGTCGGGAGACTGGCAAGCCTCCGCTTCCCACCTCGAAAAAGTACTGGCCATCGACCCGCACTACTGGCCTGCGCGCAACTCGCTCGGCAGGCTCTACGTTGGCCTCCACGAATATGATCGCGCGGTGTCAGAGTTTAAGATGGCCTCCGCCAGTCAGCCTCATTCTGCCGAACCATTGAACAATCTCGGCGCCACTCTTTTTCTCCTCCAACGCTATCCGGAAGCCGAACACGTCGCCCGCGCAACCCTCGACCTGGATCCCGCGCAGGTTACCTCTCACTACATTCTCGGTTGTGCCCTTGTCGCTCAGGAACAGTTCACCCCCGAAGCCGAGCAGCACCTAAGGCTCAGCACCCCGAGCATTCCCATCGCCAGGCTCCTGTTAGCCAGTCTTCTTTCCCGCAGAGGAGCGCGCCAAGAAGCTACGGTTCAACTTCGCGCCTACCTCCAAATTCCCGGCGCTCCGGAAAAACCACAAGCCCAGTCCGCCCTAGCCCAGTTAACTCGCAGCCCGGCACTCAATCACTAAGCCAACCCCCATCACAAACACGCGCAGGGTGCCCCACCCTTGGTTTGGAAGGGTGGGTCTTGGGCCACTCCGAGCCCTTCGATTGAGAATCTCTCCCTGTGAATCTCGTCTTCGCGTAAGACGGCAGCCCTCCGAACGCACTCCTGTCTGTCAACACCCAATGAACTGACTTCTCCCGTCGCCTCCAGCTTCGTGTAAGATTGCCCAGCGCAACAACACTTGCGGCAACCTTTCGGCCGCTGACGGAGAACACCATTCATGAAATTCCAAAGCGTCGCAGTACTCACACTCTCAGCCGCCTGTCTTTTTCTCAGTTGGAGTCTCTACGGCCAAATACACGATAAGAACGAGCCTTCACAGCAATTATCACTCCAGGGAATGTCCCAGCAAGAACTGCAGATGATGCGCCACGACCTCAGAAAACAGAAGCAGAAATTAATCGGTGAAAACTTGCCGATGACCGAATCGGAGGCCATCAAGTTCTGGGCTGTTTACGACAAATATTCCAACGATCTCAGCCAGATCAACGGTGAGAGACTCACCATGATCCGCACTTACTCACAAAACTGGCGCTCTATGTCTAACGATGACGCGCTGATTTTCGTGCGCCGTTGGCTCGAGCTGGACGAACAAACGGTCCAGTTGCGCTCGAAGTATTTGCCTCTCGTAAAGGACGCCCTTCCCGGAAAGAAGGCCGCCACTTTCTTTCAGCTCGATGAACGCATCAGCATGATGATCAATCTGGAGTTTGCCTCCCAGTTGCCTCTCCTGCATGGTGCTCCTACTCCCAACCAGCCTGCTCCACACGCTCCACCTCAATCCTGAGTGCTATCGCCTGTTCGCCTGCGCCACATTCTCCAGCGGCAAACCCACACGCCGCAATAAATCCTGAAAACGCGGATCGCCGCGCAGTCCATCCATACTCGGATCAATATGCAGATAGATCAGCCAGTGCGAGTGCTCCTCGTAGGATTTCTCCAGGTATTCCATCGCGCGCTCGTCTTCTCCCAACCCGATGTAGATCCCCGCGAAAAAATACGGCGCCACATACCGTTGCGTTCCCAGGTTCGTCAGCTCCTCCAGGATCTGCATCGCTTCCTTTTTTCTACCCGCGCTCGCCAACGTTTGCGCCAACGCCGCATTCATCAACGGGCTGCCTCCAGACAACTTCACGCCCTTCTCACCCTCGGCGATGGCCTCCTCATAACGACGTAATTTCCTCAGCACCAGGCCCAGTATCCAGTAGGTCACCGGATAGTTCGGCTCCATCTCCACGGTGCGCCGCAACTGTTCCATAGCCTCGTCATATTTCCCGGCCATGTAATGCGCCCATCCGATCGCCACGCTGATTATCAACGACAACGGATCAAGCTCCTGACTGCTTTTCATCCGTCCGATCGCTTCCTCGTGCCTTCCCATCGTCATTAAATACTCGGCGTACCAATGGCTCGCCGTCGGATGCGCGGGATTCAGCGCCAGGCTGCGTTGGAATTCTTCCTGCGCCTCCCGCCACTGCCAATCGTAAAGCCACAGCACCGCCGCCTGTGGCGTATGGCCCTCGCCCAGATCCGGATCCAGCCGCAAAGCCTTCATCGCCGCCATTTTCCCTTTCGGAAACGCGTCTTTCGGCGGCAAATAGCTGTTCCACCCCAGCAGCACATACGAATCCGCTATACCCGTATAGGCCAGAGCGTAGCTGGGATCTCTTTCAACCGCTTGCTGAAAATATTCGATCGCTTTGTAAAATCCCTCTTCCGTCCACCGGTTCCAATGATGACGCCCCTTCAGGTACAGCCTATAAGCCTCGGCATCATCCGTTTGGCGTTTCGTTAACCGCTTCTTCTCGGCTCGCGTCAGCTTCAACCGTAATTTTTCCGATATCTCGTTGGAAATGTCGTCTTGAATCGCAAAAATATCGCCGGGCTTCCGATCGTATTGCGCGCCCCACAATTGCGATCCCGTCGCGACGTCCACCAACTCTGTCCCGATGCGCAACGATCCTCCGCTTTGCATGATTCTTCCCGTGAGCACCGCGCGCACTTTCAACTCCCGCCCAACCGTTTGCGGATCTATGTGCCGCCCCTTGTACCGGAACATCGTGCTCTGCGCCATCACGCGCAGCTTTGGCACGCTCGCCAGAGTATTCACCAGACTCCCCGCGATTCCGTCGCTCAGGTACTCGTGCTCCGGGTCGCTGCTCGCATTTTCGAACGGCAAAACCGCCAGCGAATCGATGACCTTCGACACTCGTTCCGTACGCGGCCCGCCGCTTTTTTCCGTTGCCGTCCGCGCCCGTTCTTCCCCGCTCGACGGCAAATCGCCACTCGCCGTCCGGTTGGATTCCCCGGCGATCCCCACAGTGATCGCGCCAGAATCGCTACCGCGTTCCAGTCGTTGCAGTTCCGCGCGAATTTCCGCCGCGTGTTGATACCGCTGCTCGCGATCCTTATGCAGCGCCTTGTTGATGATTTCTTCCAGCTTCGCCGGAATTTCTGGATTGATGCTGCGCGCCGGAACCGGCGACCGTGTCAGCACCGCCTCGATGACCACTCCACCCGTCCGCCCGCTGAACGCCTGGCGTCCCGTCGCCATTTCATACAACAGCAATCCCAGCGAGAAAATATCCGTGCGTGGATCCAGTGCATCTCCGCGCACCTGCTCCGGCGACATGTACGACGGCGTGCCGCTGATGATTCCCACAATCGACGTGGAATCCGTCGCGTCGCTGTCCGCACCCGCGTCCCCTGCCGCAACCCCTTTGCGCACCAGTTTGGCCAGCCCAAAATCCAGCACCTTCGCCTGTCCGCGCTTGGTCACGAAAACATTCGCGGGCTTGATATCCCGGTGGATAATTCCTTCGCCGTGCGCGACCTCCAGAGCTTCCGCGATCTGTATCCCCAATCTGAGTACTTCTCCCAGAGGCAGCGCCTTTCCCTGGATGTGACTGCGCAGCGTTTCCCCGTCAATGAATTCCATCGCGATGAAACCGCGCCCGCCTTGTTCGCCGATATCGTAAATCGTGCAGATCCCCGGATGATTCAGCGCCGAGGCTGCTCGCGCTTCGCGCCGGAATCGTTCCAGCGCTTGCGCGTCTTGCAGCATGTTTTCAGGAAGGAATTTCAGCGCCACCGGGCGGTCCAGCCGCAGATCCATGGCCTTATAGACCACGCCCATCCCGCCTTCACCCAGTTTTTCAATGATGCGAAAGTGAGAAATGGTTTCGTCAATCATGGCTAGGCCCGCTCTTCACCAAGCGGCCGTCTGTCTCACAACGTCTTGTCGTTCACCGCGGCATCGCCATCCAACTTTTTCCGCTTCACGTTGGGGGGCTTCGGCGATCCCAGCATACTCAGTACCTTCGCGCCTTCTCCGTACACGCTTACGTCACCTAGTTGTTCCAGTTCGAACGTTACGTTCTTGCTGCACACTTCGCAGAACAGCACACCGTAGCCCGTACCGCCTTGTTGCAAAAACATGTTGTAGCGCATGACGCGCTCGCAACACACCGGAACCCAAAGATTTGGAGTTTGCGCGGTGCTCAAGGTTTACCTCCAAATTCCAATTGCCCGGGGATTATACACCCGAAAACCGCGTGCCCCTGCGTCCAGCCTTGCGCCGAATCTTCATTCGGACCGCTGTGCCTGCCATTGCCCGGTGCCTCGTCGATCATGAAACGTGCCTTGGATCGTGTTGCCCTCCACGCGCCCACGGAATACAAACACCCAGCGCGTTTTGGTGCGGAACACGATGTGCTCTTCGTTGATCGTTCCTTCCAGTCCGCCCGACTGGTTCGGGCCCTTAAAATGTCCCGTGATCGTATCCCCGTCCTGCTTCAATTCAATGTATTTTGTGGACATTTCGCCATCCGCCGCTTTCGCATAAATCGTCCACTTCCCCGCAACGTTGGCCGGTGGCTTCTCTGCCGGAGGTTCTTGCGCAACCGCCGCCCAACCCACCGTAAGCGCCAGAATTGCAACCAAATGTATCAACCACCGAGTCCGGTACTTCCCCATGGCACGCTCCCCAAAATTGCACCTGCCACTTTACCCACATCATCAAGGAAAGGCCAGTAGCACAGCCGGTAGCGCCGGCTCTCCGGACTCTGTAGGAGCGGCTGCTTGCCCTGAGTTGCGAAGGGCTTGCCCTGAGTCCCCCGAAGGGCTATGCCGCCTGCCTTTCTCTTCTCGCGACGTTCACATTCTCAAAAACGAATTCCTGCTCACCCATCCAGAAATATTTAGACTCACCTCCCCATTCCGGTAGAATCCCTACGTTCCTCCACTCCATGAAAAGGACTCTCACGCAATGGTTGACCTGCTGACCAGACGATCGCTGCTCCATCAACTCCTCGGTGCGGGCATCACCGCACTGACCGCTTTTCCTCTCCGCTCCGCTTCTCTTCCCCAAAATGGTCAAGGTGCTCCCGACGGCCTCACCGGAAGAGATCGCGGCGACATGGGTCGCCTCGTCTGGGGATTCAATAAGCAGTTCGCCGTGCCCGCTTCCTCCATCGCCATCTCCCGCAATGGCCAGTTCGTTTACGACCGCGCGTTTGGCATGATGGATCGCTCCAAAGCCTTGCAGGCCCAACAATCCAGCATCTTCCGCATCGCCAGCGTCAGCAAGCCCATCACTTCCGTCACCATCTTCTCTCTGCTCGAGCAGCACAAACTCAATCTCAACGATAAGGTTTTCGGGCCCTCCGGCATCCTCGGCGCAAAATATGGAAAAGGTCCCTACAAGCAATACGTCACCGATGTCACCGTCGATCACCTCTTAACCCACACCTCCGGCGGCTGGCCCAACGATTCCACCGATCCCATGTTCCAGCACGATTCCTGGGATCACGAAAAACTCATCTCCTGGACCATCGAGAACCTGCCCCTCACCTTTCCTCCGGGCCAGCACTGGGCCTACTCCAATTTCGGTTACTGTGTCTTAGGCCGTGTGATCGAGCAGGTTACCGGCCAGCCCTACGAATCGTACGTCCAGGCCAATATCCTCGCCCCTTGCGGCATCTCCGACATGAAGATCGCACGCAACAAAGAGGGCCAACGCTTCCCCGATGAGGTCGTGTATTACGGACAGTACAGCGAGGATCCTTACAAGATGAACGTCACGCGCATGGATTCTCACGGTGGCTGGCTCGCCAGCCCTACCAGCCTCGTGCAATTCCTCGATCACTTGGGCGGCGCAACCAGTCCCAGCTTGTTGAAGCCGGAATCCATTCAATCAATGACCACTCCCGCTCCCGCCTATCCGCAGAATTCTCCCGTAAAATACGCGCGCGGCTGGAATGTCCGCAACGACGGCAAGGGCAACTGGTGGCACAACGGCAGCCTCCCCGGCACTACCACCATCATGGTCCGCACTGCTTCCGGCATGTGCTGGGCCGCTTTAACCAACACTCGCACCGAACCCCACGACCAAATGGACTCGGCCCTCGATGAACTCGTCTGGAATATGGTGCGCCTGGTTCCCGCCTGGAACGCGTAGCCCATTACAAAGAAAATTACTTCGTTCACCTCGAGACAAACGCCGTCACCGGGAAGGTAGGTCCCTAATAAGAATGATCCTTGAATTTACGCATTAACCACCCTAGTCCTAAGAACACAACTATGGACTCGATCGTGAGCAAAAGGATCCACTGCTGCAGCACTAACGGATGCACATGGAGCGAGTACAACAACACGCCGATGCTATGCACTGCGAACAAACCGAACCACGCCACCCAAAAAACACCTCGGCGTCGACACTGCCAGAACCGATTTACCAGAACACCGAATAGTCCAGCCGTGAACCAAACAGACTGTGTGGCCCTGTTGTTTCTCTTCCAGGCCTCGCCCAGCGACGGAAACCACGTTTGCATCGCGATCAGCGCTGCGAACATCACGAGGGCGACCAGAAGCCCGAAAATTACCGGATTCGATGAGACAAATCTTTTCACGTTTGGACTCTCTGGCTAGCCTGAATTTCGTATGTCAGAGTTTACGCCTCACGCTCGCTACGAACTCGCCTTCGTCATCCTTGGTATCCAGTGCATCGCGTTATCGTGGTACAGCTTGCGCAGCACCGTGTCCGGCAACTGCAATCCTTGGAACTTTCGCCCATCAAACTCCACCGTCTCGTTCGTAGAAAAAAACTTCCAGTCCCGCAGGTACCTCGACTCCCACTCGCGCAGGCTGCCCGCATCTCCTTTTCGTCCATAATCCAGATCCGTGCCGTACAGCACGCGATCCTGGTACTTCATCAGGAACGCCCGCACTTTGTCGCGCGGTTGCAAAGCGAAATACTCTACGCGCGCGGCGGTATCGACCGCAAAGTTGGGATACCGCTCGAAGCGTTTCGCAATTTCGTCCACATCCACTTCCATGCTGCCCAGATGCGCGCCCACCACACGCAACTTGGGATTCTCCGCCAGTAAGTGGTCGCGCGCCGCAAGGATCTGCTCCTTCGAAGGCCGCTCGCTCTTGCCGTACATGTACCACTCCGGATGCTCTTTGTAATAACTGTAGTCGGGGCTCGCCGGGTTGGGCGGCTCCCAACACGAATTCGGCTCCGCCACGTGCGCGATCAGCGTCATATTGTGTTCCGCGATGGCCCGGTAAATCGGCGCAAACGCGGCGTCGTCCGGCATCACATATTTACCCTCGGGAGTTTTCAACTCCATGCCGATGTTTTTCCAGATTTTCACGGCGACCGCCCCGTTCTTCGAATCGCGGTCGAGCTGCTGGATAGTGTCCGCGGCAAAATGCGGATCGCGGAATTTGAACGGATCGAACGTCGTGCAAAACGACACATGCCCCTTCGACCCGCGAGTCACCGCCAGGTCGGCGTCGATCTGCGCCTGCAACGTGGGGAACGACGGCTCTTTGTCCGTGAATACGCAAATATCCACCAGGTGCAAGCGTAAGCGGTTCAACATGCCGTAGAAGCCCGGATCGTCCGCGAACACGTGCGTGTGCGTATCAACAGGATCGAGCGCCGCCAACTGTTTCAACTCGTCGCCCGCCTGCGTGTTCTGCCGAGTTGCCACCGATGCGGATGCGGACCTGCTCACTAACCAAGGCAAGCTTCCCAGCGTAATCGATACGCCGATCATCACCATACCGGACAGTTTCTTCACAATTCCTCCGCGGTCGTCTCAAGAGCCTGACACCAGCCGATTCTAGCTCAGAATCCACTGTATCCGGCGGCCGCGTTTTCATTCAGTGATCTAGGTCAGAGCGTGCGGTGGAATCAGTTCTTCAGCGTCGACCTTGCACCACTGTCCTTCGCGTGGTAGCTGATCGTTCTCCAATCAAATCTTCGTTGGCAGTTCAAGCCGTCTCTAAAAACGGAACGTTAATCCTGCCGTAGCGTCGATTTCGTTCAGAAAAACGCTATCCCCCTTAGCCCAGCAACCACCCCAGAATGGATCACACCAGATGCCATCCGTAGTTGTATTGATATAGGTAGGCGACCACTTCGCCTGCAGACGTAATCCAAAACGCTTGCTGAAATTATATTTTACGCCGCCACCGAATACCCACGCGAAGCGCGTAATGCTGTTTACCCCGCTTCGGTCCGGTGCAAGATTGTTGACGCCGGCGCCAAAGAGGACGAACGGCCGTAGTCGGCTGTCGCGGTCCTTGAAGTGCAATACAAAGTC
The DNA here is from genome assembly GCA_963759275.1 of Candidatus Acidiferrales bacterium. Lineage (GTDB taxonomy): Bacteria > Acidobacteriota > Terriglobia > Acidiferrales > UBA7541 > Acidiferrum. Next base: position 491,478 of record CAVWYZ010000018.1, read on the forward strand.
GCCTAAATATTGGTTGCTGCGGAGATTGAATATCTTCAGCTCGGGATTTCCACTGGACTGGGCCTTGGCGCCGGCTTGATTGTGATTCCACATGAATTCGATGCCGGCATGCGTACCCATCAAGTAACCCGCGCTGACCCCGAAGTTCAGCCCGTTTTGCACGTCGATGTTATTGAAAGGGCCAGTCGCAACATTCAGCCCACTGTTCACTTGTCCGCCGACGAACGGCGTGACCTCGATACCCTTTTGAGCCCACGCCGTCGGTACCGCCACAACCGTCCAGGCAATCGCCAGCACTAGATTCGTTTTCATTTTCTTCCTTTTATTCGAATCACCTGCGGCGCTACGGTGCACTCGGTCTTGTCCCCGAGCGGCGAACCGGGCAGGCTGAAATGCTTGATTAAGGGTAGGTGCGGCCGCGCACCACAGGCCACTGGGGAAACCCCTAGCTCCACAGCGGCATAAAAACGCCTAGCGCCAACTCGCCCTGAGGTACGAAGGGCTCGCCCTGAGCTGCGAAGACCTCGTCCGGAGATATGAAGGGCTTGTCCTGAGTTGCGAAAAGCTCGCCCTGATCCGCGAAGCACATTCCTGTTTACCCTGGATGGGCCTGGCTCCGTTCTTCTGTAGCGGCCGCCTTCCGAGGCGGGCAGCCTTTTCCCTCTCGGAGAGCGTGTGTCATCCCGACGCTGCCTGCGGCAAGCAGGCGCAGCGAGGGATCTGCTTTCCCCTCTCGTTCCTTTGGCAAGCTCGAATCACCCCATCCTTATATATATCCCCGCTCCAGTGCCCTCTCCCCGCCGAGCGGCTCACCAGGCACGCCGGATCGAAAGATCGCTAAAAAGCATGGGGTACCGCCAGTTTTTGCGACAAGCACGCCCTCATGTTGAGCACCCAACCGCCACGGTTGAAACGTCTCGGCCACCCAACTATAATGCCGCCCGGTCGGCACCAACGAATGGAGCGCCACTACCGCAACCTCGGTTATGTCCTGCTTGCTCTTCTGCCCATCTTCATCGCGGGTTTCTGGATTCCGTATTTATCCGAGATCCCACATTTCGGTGAATCCATAACCACTGCTGTCCACGTACACGCGGCTCTGTTGTTTTGCTTTCTTATCCTGTTGATCGTCCAGCCTCTTCTCATTCGCTATCGGGCGTTCTCCACCCACCGCATTCTCGGAAAGCTCTCGAACAGCTTGCTACCTTTTGCTCTCGTCTTCTCCGTCGCCATGTTGTGGAAGGAGTATCACGAACATCTCACTGCGGGCGCGACCATGCCAGCGGCGCGCAACGCGGAGTTCCTCTCTGCTGCCCAACTGCTTCTGTTCGGCACGTTGTACGGAATATCAATCGCTTCGATTCGCGCCCGCGATACCGCCACGCACATGCGCTGCATGATTTGTATTGTGCTGGTCCTGCTGCCGGCGGGCCTGGCAAGAACGCTAGGATATTGGTTTAATCTTCGCCAATCCTGGTCGCAGGCTATCTGCCTTGCGTTGATTGACACCTTGCTGCTTGCCTTAATAATGTTGGATACCCGCCGCCGCTTGGCTCCGCGCACCTATTCTCTGGTGCTTTTCGCCTATGTGCTGATCGAAGCCATGTGGATCACCCTGGGGCGCCCGGTCTAATTCTCTCCCCTGCACGAATTCGCGCGGTCTTGCAAATTGCAGGGGGCAAGCCTCAATCCGGTTGGGCGTCGACTCTCTACCTTCGGTGACCGAGACTTCACTCTCGCGTCAGTTTCACCCGTCCGAACGACTTCGCTACGCCGTTCGCCACATTATCCATGCGCCATTCCCAGGTGCCCGCTTTCGCGTCATACACGAAGTTATTCTTGAAAGTCACTGCGCCTTTGCCGTCCTTGAAAACAAAAAGCAGTTCATTCTCCTTCGGACTTGCCACGCCAATCGATTCAGAGCTCAAGCCGCCGTAGACATCCAGCCAAACGCACGCGTTTTCCTTCGTCGCTTCATTCCATCCAATGTAAATTGTCGCTTGATATTGCGGCTCGCCTTTCTCGTTCTTCTGACGAGAAACTTCCTGGATGCGCACGTAGTGACGTTCCAGCACCCACTCGGCGTTCACATCATGTATCGTGTCTCGGCCTGCAATCGTGCCCTCGAGCACCCACTTCCCAACCAGATGATCCAGCAATGGTGAATTCACCGGCGGCTGTTGCCCAAACGCCACAGCCCCGGAACAAACTATCAGTACGGCGAACACGATCCTTCTTAGTTGACTCATCATCCGCCCGAACCTCCACTTGAAAATCGCCACTCAAGCCACTCACATCCGACTCACCGGTGACAGTTCTAACACAAGCCAACACCCAATTCATCGCCAACCCCCATGCCCAGATTTAATGCACAAGATGGTTTGCCTGTGCTAGTCTCGTCGCCTCTCGCAGCCGGACTTCGCCTTCGCGCAGCACACTCTTCGCCCGGTTCCGCTCTGGCGATTCGCCGGCATCTAATCCACGAAAAGGAGTATCCCAATGACGGAACCCAAGCAAGCCAGAGAAATCGCCGCGCCCGCGACCATTCCCACCAAACTCGAAGTCATCGTCATCCCTGTCTCGGATGTCGATCTCGCCAAAGAGTTCAACGCCGCCCTCGGCTGGCGCCTCGACGCCGACTTCGCCAGCGCTGACGACTTTCGCGTCATCCAGTTCACGCCTCCCGGCTCTGGCTGCTCCATCATCTTCGGCAAGAACGTCACTGCCGCCGCGCCCGGCTCCTCCCAGGGCTTGTACCTGATCGTTTCGGACATCGAAGCAGCCCGCAACGAACTGCTCGCCCATGGCGTCAAGGTCAGCGAGATCTTCCACGGCGCCGCCAACATCTATACCGGCACCGACGAGCCCTACCTCTTTGGCCGGCACCGCGTCAGCGGTCGCGATCCCGAACATGGCAGCTATCGCTCCTTCGCTTCCTTCTCGGATCCCGACGGCAATGGCTGGCTGTTTCAGGAAATCACCACGCGCCTCCCCGGGCGCATCGACCCCGCCGCCACCACCTTCGCCTCCGCCGCCGATCTGGCCAGCGCACTTCGCCGCGCCGCCGCTGCTCACGGCCTGCACGAGGCCAAGCTGGGGCAAGCCGATAAGAACTGGCCCGATTGGTACGCCGACTACATGGTCCGCGAACAAGCCGGCACAGAGTTGCCGCAATAATAGCTTCCGCGCAGATGATCGCGCGTCTGTCAGTTAAAGTTTCAACGTGGCAAAACAAAAGTGTCGGGTTAAGCGTAAGTCAAAGCTCATAAGAGGAACACATGCTCACCACCAGCTCAGCTGAACTCTCACGCCGTAAATTTCTCGCCGCGGGGAGCCTGACGTTTGCCGCAGCCTGTGTCGCACCCAGCGGACTCTTCGCCGAGGAGGACCACCTGGTTGCAGCTGCGTTTAAGGAAGCCGCCACAGCCAAGGTCACCGTTCAACCTCTGCGCTCCCATATCAGCGTTCTTTTGGGCGCGGGCGGAAATATTGCCGTGCTCACCGGTGCCGACGGAAAGCTGCTCGTGGATGCGGAAATCGTCACTTCGCGTCCAAACGTTTCCGCCGCTCTAGCCGGCATCAATGCGGATCCCATCAGGCAACTAATCAATACGCACTGGCACTTCGATCACACCGGCGGCAACGCCTGGCTGCACCAGGCCGGTGCCAGCATCCTGGCGCACGAAAACACGCGTAAGCATCTCTTGAAAGACACGCGCGTCGAGGGTTGGCACTACACTTTCCCGGCCTCACCGCCAGCCGCGATTCCCTCTACCGTATTCCAGGAGGACCATACGCTGCACTTCAACGGCGCCACCCTGGTTCTTAAACACTATTCGCCCGCTCACACGGATTCTGATATCTCCGTGCACTTTACTGAGGCGGATATTTTTCACACCGGAGACACCTTCTGGAATCGCAACTACCCCTTCATTGACTACTCCACCGGAGGTAGCATTGACGGGCAGATTCGTGCCGCCGAACTCAACTTAGCTAAAGTAACCGACAAGATGATCGTCATACCCGGCCATGGCGCCGTGGGTGGCAAAGCCGACCTCCTTCTTTTTCGCGACGTATTGGTGGATATCCGAGACAAAGTCGCGGCCCTCAAGAAACAAGGCCGGTCCCTGCCGGAAACGGTGGCCGCCAAGCCCAGCGCTCGTACCGATGAAGAATGGGGAAACGGTTTCATCAACCCCGCCAGATTTCTTGCCCTGGTCTACCAAGGCGTCTGACCACCTTGCGCCGGCCTGGCTCAACCATACGGAGCTAATCCCCGGTGGCATGTCGGCTTCCCTGGCAACCTACAAACTTTCATGTTGCATAGCCAACATAAGTATGTTGTACTGACAACATGGAGGCCAGCATGAGCCACGTCCTGGAAACCATCCTGCAACGAAGGGCCATCAAGGTTTTTGACCCCATCGAGATCCCCGACGCGGTCCGCGAACAAATTCTCGATGCCGCTCGTTCTGCTCCTTCCAGCTTCAACATGCAGCCTTATCGTTTCTACTGGGTGAAGTCCCCCGAGATTAAGAAGGTGGCCGCCGGGCTATGTATGCACCAAATGCCCGCTGAAACCGCCTCGGCACTGATAGTCGCCGTCGCGGACATCGGCTCGTGGCGTGCCACCACACACGGTCAACTGGAATGGATGCGCATGACGGGAGCCACTGAGCGTGCGCTGCTCGAGTACCAACGTAAATCCAAATTTGTTCCGTTGTTCTTCATACAGGGATGGTTCGGAATCCTCGGCGCTCTAAAATGGATCATTCTGCGCGCACTGAATCTCTGGAAGACCATCGGGATGCCGCCTGTGTCGCGCGCGGGGTTGTTCAAATGGGCGTTCAAGAACACCTCCCTGGCCTGCGAAAATCTCATGATCGCTGCCGAAGCGCTCGGCCTCAACACTTGCCCCATGGACGGATTTGACGGTCGCCGGCTCGCCAAATTCCTTGGGCTTTCGCCGCGGTATCATGAGATTGCGATGGTCATTGCCATCGGCAAGAAATCTGCCCAACATATCGATCATCCGCAATGGCGCAGGCCGCTCAACGCCACGGTCACGATCCTATGAACCTCGTCGATAACCAACTCATCCCGCACGACATTTCCAACGATTCAGTATTAGTGCGTTTAGCCTCAGCCTACTTTTCCGTCGCCAAAAGGCTCGAGCAAAAGACCCACTGCTCCTACACTCGCGGCTTCATCATGTCCACCCTCCGCAACGGGGCCGCCCTCAACCAGAATCAAATTGCCACCCTTCTTGGCTTCGACCGCACGGTCGTCCACCGCGCAATCAAGGCGATGGTCCGCGAAGGCTTGGCCTCCGAGAAAAAAGCGGATACCGGAAGGGCCATCTTGGTCCGGCTCACCCCCAAAGGAAACAAATATCGAGAACATCTCATCAAAGAGCGCAAAGCAGCCGATGAACAACTCCGAAAGAGACTCACCCCAAAAGAGCACGCCACGCTGCTTCGACTCTTGAAAGTAGTCGAACAAGTGGACTTCTGATGCCCTTCTCGGTGGCGCTCACGGCGTTACCTCGCCGCATATCTTCCTCTGACTACCGATAACTTCCACACGCACTCGGTGTACCCTTATATCGCAACTGCTCACGCGAGACGACGTTTCGGATTATCCCTATGACGGAATGGTTCCAGGCGTTCGGTCAAGATCTTCGCTATGCCTTGCGCGGATTGCGCAAGAGTCCGGGTTTTGCCCTCGTGGCAACACTCACCCTGGCCATCGGCATCGGCGCCAATACCACGATTTTCAGCGCCATCAACGCGCTGCTGTTGCGTCCACTTCCCTACCCTGATCAGGATCGCCTGGTGCGCGTGTCGATTTACGATCCCAAATTTCCGCACGATTACTGGGGACCCGTTTCTTGGACGGATGTAGCGCACTGGAAAGTGGCAACCGACGTTTTCGAACAGATCGAAGGTGTCTCCGCCCCGGACATAGTCGCCATGTCCGGTGCCGGTGCTGGTGAACGCGCCAGCGTGCAACATTCCAACGTGCGCATGTTTCCTTTGTTGGGTCTAAAACCCTTTCTCGGCTCAATTCCTATGGATGACAAGACCGAGGCCCTTGGAGTGTCCGGCGTCGCACTCAGCTACGAGTTTTGGCAGCGCCGTTTCGGGGGCAATCCAAAGATTCTCGGTCAAACCATATTTGTGGACACTTATTCCGGGCCCATCATTGCTGTTATGGATCCCGGCTATGATCTTTTCGGAACCGGTCCTCCTGACATATTCGAAATTGACGGAAGCCCGAGCCCCGCTGATTCAGGCGTTGGGGATCCACGCTGGTTGTTTGCTATCGCCAAACTGAAGCCCGGCATCTCCGTCCAGCAGGCGCAGGCCACCATGGACGTTGTCCAGCAGCATCTGGTCCAGGAGTTTCCCGTCGAGTACAAGGGCATGGGTGTTCGCGTCGAGCCATTGAAGCAAGGTCTGTTCGGCTGGTCTTCCAGCATTTTGTACCTGTTACTCGCGGTTGTGGGCTTCGTCTTACTCATCGCGTGCGCCAATGTCGCCAATCTTCTGCTGGTTCGCGCCGACTCTCGCCGCAAAGAGATGGGGATTCGCGTGGCACTAGGGGCCGGACGGACTCGGCTCATTCGGCAAATGCTGACGGAAAGCCTCGTGCTCGCCTGCGCGGGTGGGTTGGGTGGACTGCTGCTCTCCATTTGGGGCATTAAGTTGTTCGATCTGTTGTCGCCCAGTTGGATGCCACGCACGGCAAATACCCCGATGGATGCGCGGATTTTGCTCTTCACGTTTGGCATCTGCGTTCTAACCGGCATCGTGTTCGGCCTCGCTCCGGCGTTCCGCGCCTCGAAGCAGGACGTAAATGAAACCTTGCGCGGAGAGGGCCGCTCCACCTCTTCCGTGTCGCGCCATCGCACGCGAAATATTTTGGTGATCGCCGAGATCGCGGTCGCGCTGGTGCTGCTCATCTGCGCCGGACTTGTGCTCAACACCCTGACGCGCATCCTGCGCACCAATCCCGGCTTCAGCCCCGAGCATCTTGTTACCGCACAAGTGCGCCTGACGGGCGACAAGTACATCGACGCGACCGATTCGCAGCATCTTGGTTTAAACGTGATTCATCCGCCGGTGGAGCTTTTCTGCCGCCAGGTTGTGGAGCGGCTGCAATCTCTGCCCGGTGTGGAAGCTGCCGCCTTTGTTGACTGGCTGCCTCTGACCGAGGACACGCAACCCGCTCGTCCGGCTTTCCGCATGCCCGGGCAAGCGCCAAATTTACCCGGCGAGAGGTTAGCCATGTCCCGGGATTCCGTCAGTCCAAACTATCTTCGCGTGATGGATATCCCGATATTGCGGGGCCGCGGTATCGATGAGCAGGACACCGAAAGCGCGCCTTGGGTGGTGGTCATCGACGAAACCATGGCACATCAATTCTGGCCTAACCAGGATCCCCTCGGTCAGTTCATCACCTTTGACGACTCGCCCGATGAGCGGCCGCGGCAAATTGTCGGCATCGTTCGTAAAGTAAAGGGGCGCGTGCTAACGCATGACTCGCCGCCTCAAGCGTACGTGTCGTACATGCAGTTGCCGACGCGCATTTCCGACTTCAGCGAGGCCCGGCTACACAAAAGTCTTGTGGTGCGCGCGCGCTTCGTCTCCAAGGAATTCCTCGAGAGCATTCGCAAAACAATTTCAGAACTGGCGCCCGATTCCGCGGTCTTCGGCGTCACTACCGTTCAGCAAACGGTCTCCGATTCCGCTGGGCCGTGGCGCTTCTTGTCGCAATTGCTGGGACTCTTCGCCGCCGTCGCCTTGCTTCTCGCTGCCATCGGCGTTTACGGCGTCATGTCCTATTCCGTCAGCCAGCGCAGCCACGAAATCGGACTGCGCATGGCGTTGGGCGCGCAACCCGGTCAGGTTCTTGCCTTGGTCCTGCGCCAGGCAATGATTCTCTCCGCGATAGGCGTTGTGATTGGAGCAGCCGCGTCTTTTCTGGCCACGCCCTTCCTTACCGCCTACCTGTTCGGCGTGAAACCTCACGACGCCGTGACGCTCACCCTGGTCTCGCTTCTCCTCATCGGCGTCACCCTCTTCGCCAGCTACATGCCTGCTCACCGCGCCGCGCGCATCGATCCCATGGAAATCCTGCGCCACGAATAACCTCCCCTCAGGTTTCAAACGCAATCCACGTTCGAATCCATGAAGCACCGCGCACAAGACGCTTGGCTAAAGTCGGAATCTATGCGACGCTCTTTTCCGCGATTGCTGTCGACATAAACACTTGGCGGGGTACTCCCTCATGAAACGCGTAACAGGTATTGGCGGAATCTTCTTTCAGTCTGAGAGCCCGGAACCTTTATATCAGTGGTATGAGAAGCATCTCGGCATTAAGCGCGAGCCGCACGGGCAGGGCGCCACATTTGAGTGGCGCGAATTGCAGGCGCCGGACGGCAGTGAGCCCGGTGCGCAGGGCGCGACCGCTTGGTCGATTTTTCCGCGAACCACCAAGTATTTTGGCGCCAGCAAAGCCAGCTTCATGGTGAACTATCGTGTCGATGATCTGGACGGGTTGCTGGAAGAGTTGAAGAAGGCCGGCGTCGAGATTGATCCGCATCGCGAGAACGCCGAATACGGACGCTTTGCCTGGATCATGGATCCCGATGGAAACCGCATCGAATTGTGGGAACCGCCAAAGGAAAAATAAATCACCGCCGCCAGCTCGCCTTTCCGCCCCACTCACTACCACGGCGTCGGCACCACCAACGCCGCCGCCAACTTCATCTAAGGTGCCCTGATTCATAGGAGTCTCATCGAGACTGCTGGATTCCTCCTAATCCACAATCACAAAAACGCGGAGGGTGCCCTACCCTTGGTTTCCAAAGGGTGGGTCTTGGGCTGCCCTCGCAATAGTTCGCGCGATCGAACCTCTTCGTCGCCATCGTGTGTTCGCGTCAGACGAACGCTTCGTCGCACAGCAAAGACCTCCAACTCCCCCCTCCTACTCCGGCACCTCCACCATCCCTTCCCGCACCGACGTCCGCCCGCCCTCGCCTTCCCTCACCAGTTGCCGCACCAGGTATTTCCCCGGCTTCACCGTATATTCCGCCCGCATCGGCACGCCCGTATCCAAAAACTTCTCGTACGTCGGTGCCGTCAGCCGCAGTTCCAGCGTTTTCTCCCCGCCCAACATATAATTTCCGTTCTCGTCAAAAATCGCCACCGAAGTCATCAGCACGTTGCAGTCGCGGTCCTGCTCTTTTCGGAACGGCACGTCCTTGATCCCCAGCAGCACGGTGATCGCGATCTTCCTCTCTTCCGCCGCCTTCTTCACCGCAGCCAACTTCAGCTCCATCGGCATTTCCAGCAGCTCGCTCCCCGAGTACAGCTCTTTACGAATCTCCGCCTCCACCTGCTGTTTTGTGTCGCCTTCTTTCTTCGCGTCGTAGTATCCGTTTCTCGCCACAATCTGGTAGTGCCGCTTTCCCGTCAGCCCCACTTTCAACTTGTGAAACGCTCCGTCGCCCTTCGCCGCCGTCGGCGAAAACGTCAGAATGTACGTAATCGCCGGCTCATCCCCCAACTGCTTTAGCCCGCCGGCGATGTCGTTCGAGTACAGGTAGTGCGTTCCGCCCGTGCCATCCGCCAGATCCACCAGCAGTTCCATCTGTTGCGTCGCTTCCTGCGAATTCAGCGCCATCTCTCGCGGCGTTTGCGGCCCGCCACTCTCGCCAGAGAACATGCCCACCGTGAACACGCCCCGCGCATCCAGTGTATTGATTACGATTTTTTGCCGGTTCGCCTCTTCCACCACGTGCTGCAACCGCGTCCGGTCGTTCGTCAGCGAAACTCCCGGCGAGATGAACACCACCGTGCGCCGCCCCGGCTTCGTTTCCATCCACTTCACAATCGCCATCAACTGGTCGTACACCTGATTATTGTCCGCTTGTCCCAGCGACATCGCCTGCTGCACCGCGTTGCGCGCCAGCATCTCCGCCTGCACCATCATCTTCGGATCACTCCCGTACGCGCACTGCAGCGCCTCATTCACGATCAGCCGGAACGCCGTATCGTCTTGATACGTGTCCACCTGGTTCGCCAGGTAATACGACACCTTCGGACAATCTCCCGACCGGCTGACCATCGCGAAGTGCGACGACAGTCCCGTCAGCGCTCTCTTCAACTCTTCCTTGTCCGCCGTGAAATTGTGATTCAGGCTCCCCGAAATCGAGTACAGCCCCACGCGATCCCTCGGCTCCAACCCGTCTAGGAATGCCGTCGCCGAATTTCGCGCGTACACCAAGTCCGCCTGCGAAAGATGCGTGTCGTCAAACACCAGCGCCACGAAACGCTCCGGCGCGCTCGCCGGCATCAGCGCTTCCGTGGGCACCGCCGACGCAGCCGCGGCCGCCTCCGCCGAGCGCACCTCCGGCGTTTCCACCGTGAAGTTCGCGATCGTCTGCGGCTTTCCGTCGTCGTACAGTTGGAAATCCTCGCGCCCCAGATTCGCCACTGGCTTGCCGTGCTCGTCCCGCACCACCACCCGCACTTCCACAACATTCACCCGCACGCGGATCGTCGCCGGCGCTTCGGCCGGTTGCGCCTGCGCACCTTGCCCTCCCTGCCCCGCCATACCCAGAGCAGGAAACAGCGCCACGCTAACGACCGCCAGCCACCCCATCCCCTTCGTTCGCCCCACCGCTCCTCCAACCGCGCTCACCCCTCTTCGCGGCCCTCTTCTCTCCGCTCTTCCCATTCCGTTACCATACCACCACCCACCCTTGCTGCTTACATCTACGACAAACTGCGCATGCGCGTTAGTGACTGGTGCGGCGTAGGACTCGGAAACGCGCCCTTTTCGGTAGCCCGACTTACCTGCCGAAAGCCTGCTTGCTAGTGGCACTTGCGGTGTGATTTCATAACTTTGCCATGAGCTTGAGCGACTACCTTGGCCTGTCCGTGTTTGTCGGCTTCGGCCTGTGGTGGCTCGTTCTTCCTTCGAGCGTGAGTAGCTTCTACGCGTGGTTTCACAATGGCCGGGTTAAGATGCCCGGCATCCGTGCAATCAGATTGACGGGCGCTTTTTGGATTGCCTTGTGCATCGCCGTTGCGTTCCTAGCGTTCAGGAAGCATTGAGCTGCCATACTTCTCCATCGGTTGCCTGACTCTTGGAACTTGTACCTCATGTCCCCGGATTCTTAACCCATTCGTGAAAATCGGAAATCTGAGTACTGAATATACTTCTCCGGTTTCGCGACCTATTCATTCAAACAAACCAGGAGTTGAAAGGCCAACCGTTCCCCGCTCTGGCGAGCATTACTCGATAGTTCTCTTGCGAAGTCTTTTCGGTGACGAATGATAAACATGCTGCACGGTTGGCGAAATATCCTTACGCAAATGAACGATTTCCATCCTGCTACAGCTTTCGAGAATGTTGCTCTCAAGGAATTTTCCGTGATTGGTCTCAAGCGCACGTTCGTTGCCCACTAGGTTACGCAAGCTCTTACGGGTAGGCCCCAGACTGTCGTAGTTAAATGCTTCCCAAGCCAGCATGTCAGCGGGTTGAACGCATAGGTGTCGTTTGGGAACTCGTTGAGGTATGGGAAGCGCGTCCCGTCGAAACGCTTCCTCCATATCACCGAAGTGCTTCGTACCCTCTTCCACAAAAACCGCAACGCCGTCCGATACATCCAAAAACTTTTTCTTCCACAAGTTCAGGTTTCTGACCACACCTCTAGTAGCGATTGCAAAGGGCGTCCCTATTGCTTCTTCGAGCGCATAAAGGTCGTTGACCTTTCTGTAGGCTTCCATGCTCACGGCGCAAGAGAAACTCGCCTGTGTATATTTTGAAATTATTGACGTCAAGTGTTCCAGTACCTGGCCACGGTCTCTCCGCTTAGCGGCCTCAAAATCAGTCATGTGGAACGTGTCGCCAAGACCGTGCTTATGGAGCGCGGCCAGCCACTCCGGTTCAAATTGCTGCCACCGTTCAACCGTCGCAACGAATCCGGCAACTACAACGGCTGGCTGGTCTGACGGGTGTCCACTGTCATCGAGATAGAGCGCATATTCAGTCATTCGACGCCGTCAACCAGACTCCCTTGACTCATTTCGGAGCTGGACTGCAACTTTGTAAAAACCGCGCTCTTTGAAAAGAAAAGCCGAATCAAGAATTGCCTCGGCTGCAATGCTTTCTTGACTCTTTGGTGCCTCCACGAACTCTCCGTCCCAAATCCCGTATAGTTCAACCGCCTTTTCTCTCGACTCTCGCAACAAAGCGACTAACGCTTCTCGATTGCGCTTGTCATTAGCAACACGCTGCTCGTCCCGTTCGAGGTGTTCTAAGTATGCAATTTCGGGCCACCCGCCATTCTGGAGCATTGCGTGGGGGAAATCACAGCCACATCCAGAAGTAGAACCGATGTACCGCACTTCAGGACTCTGGAAGTGAGCTTTGATGGGGGCATCCCTTTCGGTGAGGGACTCAACGCTAAGGTCCGGGGCATCTTGCTGCCATTTCTTTCGAGGGAGAGGATCGTTCGTCCCGACGTAAAGTACGAAACACATGCTTTTATATTACCCGAGACCGAGTACAGCCAAAGAAATAGCTCTCCCGTGGAATCATTGTCGAATCAATGCACTCGATGGTGTTGCATCGACCGTTTGAGCCGGCACGACTCACCGGTACCTAGCGAATTGACGCCGCTGGAATACCAGGGTATCTTCAGCGGAACTTCCCTTTAGATTGAGTAACACCAGGAGAAACAATATGGCCAGGCGCAAATTCTTGTCGCAGTTGGTCGGCCTTCCATTTCTGGCACTCGGGGTAAAAGCCCAGGCCCCGGAATCGAAGAAAGCTCTGAAAATTATGATGAGGAGTTCCTGGGGTACCGACGACCCGACCCGCGCCTCATTCGTGTTTGCACATTCGCTCGCGTTGTCGGACGCCGGTCACGAAGTTCAGATATTCCTGACTGCCGACGCCACCTATCTGATGCGTAAGGCCACGTCGGATGCGGTCATTCCCATTGGTTGGCCCCCACTCAGCGAATTGCGCGAGAAAATCGTCGCCAAACACATTCCTGTGTTTTCTTGAGGCGCTTGCTCCCGAGCCCGTGGGGTTTCGGAAAATGATCTTGCCAATTGGAGTGCGAAGTTCGGTAATCCCGCCGTCTTTGTTTCTCTAGTCGAATGGGCCGACCGCATAATCGCCGAATAGCGCGTCATTGCAGCGACCGTCTGAGCCCGCGCGACTTACTTAGAGTTGACACCGATGCCCCTGTCGAAATATTCGTTTAAGGTATTTCTGTTGTGGTGAAGCTCTATTAATGAACATAACTTCCAAGGCAACTCCCAACAACTCCCCGGCATCTGCGTTAAACAGAAGTGCAAGTTGGCGCCGCTCGTCATTTGCTGCCTGAGCACATCAATTTACAGGAGGCATCATGAAAGTACAGGCCATGGTGTGTTCCCTCACGTTTCTTTCCTTCTTGGCGGTAGCCGTACGGGGACAGGAGTCCGCAACGAAGATCGACCTATCTGCTGCGTATTCCTACGTGCGCGCGAATCCTTCCGTCAGTCCCACTCTGCCCAGCTTCAACATGAATGGTGGCGAAGCGTCCGTGGCATACAACGTGAACAGTTGGCTCGGCGGCGTGTTTGACTTCGCCGGTTACCGCACGTCACGCCTGATAACCATGGAAGGTGTCGATTTCAAGGGCAACATGTGGACCTACCTGTTCGGCCCGCGCTTTTCTTATCGTCATCTAGGACGGTTCACACCTTACGCGCAAACGCTTTTTGGCGTAGCTCACGCCACTTCAGACACACACCTCGAAGGCAATCAAACGGACTTCGCGATGACTGTAGGAGGCGGCTTGGATTTTCGCCTATCTCGCCGCTTCTCTCTCCGACCTCTCCAGGCAGACTACCTCTTGACTCATTTCAGAGAGGCTGATGAGTTCAAGTTTCCCAGCAGCAGGGGCACGCAAAATAATGTTCGACTATCGGCGGGTCTGGTCTTCCATTTCTAATCGTCAGTCGGGTTGGGCCGCTGTTGAGCGGAAAAAGAGAGTCCGAAAGTTATCTTGGCCCATCACTCGCCGCAGTTCCCGGAAAGCGAACAGCGGAATGAACGTGCAAAAGATGATCACCGTTCGAGTGAGCAGGTCGTCGATGCGTATGTTGTGAAACGCTCCCGCCAGGTCCTTCCCATCAACAAGGTGCTTGATCATCTCCTCAAGAATATGGAACGCAAACACCAGCAAGCCGAACACAAACGCTTTCCAAATCGCTGAATACAGCAGAGCCTTTCGCTCGAATCTCGTCCCAGCATGCATCGCTTCTCCTATGAGAATCACCTTGGCGATAACCAGAGCGTTGATGAGAGCAGTGCCGTACGCGAAATAGGAAATGTGAAACCTGTCCAGCAAGAGCATGCTGTACGTCGCCAGCGCGCAGAAGAAAAAAGCCAGATACAAACTGATGATGCCAAGTTCTTCAAACTCATGGACAACTTTCTGTTTCGCATCTGTCTTCTCGGACTTTTCGACGTGCATTGCGAGTCCTCTCTATTCCGCAGCCATGCCTCATTGATTTCTATGGAGCCACTATCAGCTCCCTGCAAAGCGCGACGGCACTGAGGCCCCCTATGCTTTCATCCGTGATCATCGGTCGATATTGTCAGAAATGACAGGCTCTTCGGGTCCCTCGCGCCTGATTAATGGTCGGAACCGTACAGGTGGCTATCGGTACCCACGTTGTCGGTAACCCCGCTTTCCAAGAGCTTCCAAAGTTTGCACTTCGCAGCACTGCAAGTCGCGGTATGCTCTGCTTCCAGGGGACGCGAAAGCATCCTTTATCCATTCTTTGTCATTCCGCTGATACCGATCGTCGACCCCTCATGAAAAGGAGAACCGATGAAGCGAATGTTGCGTTTCTGCTTCTTGGCAGCCTGCGGTATTGCCTCGATGATGGCAGCGCCCCAGCCTCCGCAGAAAACGTCGATGGAAGGTTCCCGCGCAAATAGGTCAAAAGCCACGATTGAGGGTTTGCTTCGCGATATGGCATGCCCCATTCAGAACCTCGATGGAAACGCGACCCACTTGAGCATGAAGTGCGCACTGGCATGCGTGCGGGCCGGTTCGCCGCTCGCTATTCTCACCAAAGATGGCAGCCTGTATCTGCCTATCTCTGACAAAATGCCGGATTACGACCAGAGGCAAAAGCTGATGCCCTTCGTGGGCAAATATGTGCGTGCGAGCGGAATCGTATTCGAACGCAACGGGACGCACGCGATTGTCATCACGGAAATCAAGAATTGCAGGAAGTGCATGTGACGCTTGAGGGAGACTAACTCGTCCGGGAGTTCTGATTAGCGCGCCGGCCGCACAAGTCGGCGCCGGTTCCTGATTTAAACTTGACCAGCTTGCTCCTCTTCCTATTTGGTGTTGCCTTCGTTATCTCTCCGGGGCTGCCTTCCGCCCTTATCGGATGCGGCGCCGCAAGAGTGCTAATTCGTCGCCTCCATTATCTTCTTCACCTTCGCGAATTTTCGTTCCCCAATGTTTCCAGCGGTGGAATGGAGAACGAACTGGTCAAGAATTGCTCAAGCGGTTGTTTCCCGTCCTGAATGGCCTTTGCCAGAATCTCCATCGCTTGCCCCGCGAGCGGCGGAATGTGAATCGTAGCCGCGAGTCGCTTTTCGCGTACCCAGGCTTGGCCCGTCGCCGACTGGCCATCGCACCCCGTAAATGGCAAGCTCAGCCATCGCGAGCGTTCTGTTTCGTTGCTGATCTCCTGAAAAGCTTTGCGCGCGCCAATGGCCATCGCGTCATCTTGCGCGCCGACCAGCTTAATCAACGCGCTTTGAGAAGTAGCTAGTTTCAGCCAGGACCGTACCGCCCGCACCGCACTTTCCTCCGTCCATTCGCCCTTCAGCATCGCCAATTGAACGTTCGGCGGTTTCGTCTCCAGCATCCCCAACTCACGCTCTCTCGCCGCGGAACTCTGCGACGGTCCTTTTATGTACAGAATAGATCCATCCCCGGGCAGCAACGCTGCGAATTGCCTTCCTTGAATGCGTCCAATCTCAAAGTGATCGGAACTGACGGCAAACACGGGTGCTTTTGCCGTACGCCGGAGTTCCGCCAAATAATCCGGTCGCTTGTTCAGCACCGCCCAGCCGATTCCCACAGCGCTGGCGGCCCGGGCCACCTGCGGCATGGACGTGCTCCCAACGGGTTCCACCACAATCGCATCGGGTCGCGCCTCAATTCGGCTTTGGATTGCCTGTAGAAGTTGCGTACTCTGAGTCACCGAGTCGTTATCGGCATAGACGATTTCCGCATCGACCCCCAATTTGCGCGCCGCATGTTCTGCGGATTGCGCTTGGGCCACTTGGAAATCGTTTTCGCGGGTATGGAGCGATACCAGAAATCGCAGCTTTTTCGTCATTTCGCGAGTTTACTCCTGACCACCCTTTGCCGACCCCAGAGAGTGAATCCACGCTCCCCGTCATAGAACCACGACTCTTGCGCTTCGTTCAAGGAATTGGTGCTTCCCTTTTTCCCATAGAGCAAGAGCAACTGGCAGCGATGCGTCCGTAACCCGATTTACCGAGAGTTAGCTTGACCTGCCTTCCACCTCGCAATTGCTTGCCTTCAGCCTCTGAGGTAAACTCCATGAACCGTGACAGATACCTCTTCGATTCTTGGTCGGACGATCTCCCATTACAATGTTGTCGAAAAATTAGGCGGCGGAGGTATGGGCGTAGTTTATAAGGCCCAAGACGCGCGGCTCGGCCGAAATGTCGCCCTAAAATTCCTCCCCGACGATATTTCGCAAGACGTACAGTCGGTCGAGCGCTTTCGCCGGGAAGCCCGCGCGGCCTCCTCCTTGAATCATCCCAACATCTGCACCATTTACGATATTGGAGAATTTGAAGGGCGTCCCTTTATTGCCATGGAACTCTTGGAGGGACAAACTCTCAAGCATCGCATCTCCGGCAGGCCGCTGCCCGCGTCCGAGATCTTAGACATCGGGATCCAGGTGGCTGACGGTCTGGAAGCAGCGCACGCCAAAGGCATCGTTCACCGGGACATCAAACCTGCGAACATTTTCCTCGTCGACAAGGGTTCCGCAAAAATTTTGGACTTTGGTTTGGCTAAGCTGGCCCACCACCGGCAGCCGGCTATGGAAGCCGTGACCGAAGTGCTCTCCCAATCCCGCACGCAGGTGGGCGACGACGCCTTACTGACGAGCCCGGGCAGCTCCATCGGCACCGTGGCGTACATGTCGCCCGAGCAGGCTCGCGGCGAAGAACTGGACATCCGTTCGGATTTATTTTCGCTCGGTGTGGTGCTGTATGAAATGGCTACGGCCGAACTTCCCTTCACCGGTCAGACCGTGGCATTGATTTTTGACGGCATTCTCCACGCCGAGCCCACCCCTGCAACAAAGTTGAATTCCAAGTTGCCCCAGGCCTTGGACAATATATTAGGCAAGGCCCTCGAGAAAGACAGCGATCTTCGCTATCAGACCGCCAGTGAGCTCCGCGCCGACCTCA
Source organism: Candidatus Acidiferrales bacterium (assembly GCA_963759275.1). Lineage (GTDB taxonomy): Bacteria > Acidobacteriota > Terriglobia > Acidiferrales > UBA7541 > Acidiferrum. The sequence goes on from CAVWYZ010000018.1 coordinate 509,034, forward strand.
AACGGATGAAGCGCGACCTCGATTCCAGCCGCCGCCCCGCCGCTGAGAAAAGCGGCGTCACCCACGCTCCGGTAAGCGCCCCGGCTTCCACCAAAAAGTCCATCGCGGTGCTGTATTTCGAGAATCAGAGCGGCGTAAAAGAAGACGAATACCTGCGCGACGGCATCACCGAAGATGTCATCACCGAACTGAACAAGATACGGGGACTCAACACATTTTCTCGTCCCACGGTGCTGGCGTTCCGCGACAAGCCGGTCACCCCAACGCAAATTGGTCAGCAACTCGGCGCCGCCTTCGTCCTGACCGGTACCGTACGCCGCGCCGGCGCCCGCGTCCGCATAACCGCGCAACTCGTCGACACCCGTACCGATTTTCAATTGTGGTCCGAACGCTTCGATCGCGAGATGCAGGACGTGTTCGAAGTGCAGGACGAAATGGCGCGCAAAATCGCCGAAGCGTTGCGCGTGACTCTTTCGCCGCAAGAACTGGAAGCTCTCGCGGACAAGCCCACGGAAAACCCGCAGGCCTACGACCTTTATTTGCGCGGCAAGCGTTACGCGCGCCGGTTGACCCGCCAGGACGTCGAGTTCGCGTTACAAATGTTTGAAAACGCCGTCGCTCTCGACCCCAGTTTCGCACTCGCCTATGCGGCTTGCGCCAACGCCTGCGCCATGTATTATTCGTTTTTTAGCCGCGATTCCATTTGGGTCGAGCGGGCGCGCGAGGCCTCTGGCAAGGCCGTAACACTCCGCTGGGATCTCCCGGAAACGCATATCAGCCAGGCCTGGGTGTTGTACGCCGCCGGAATGTATGACGAAGCCGTGCGCATGGTGAAAAAGGCCATCGAGCGAAAGCACGACTGTGACGGCGCGTATTACCTTTTCTGCCGCGCTCTCTTTGCCGCGGGGCGCAATCAAGAGGTTATCGACATTTCCGAAGGCGCCATCGGCGCAAGCGGCGAAGACTACAACGTCTACGTCCCTATCATTAATGCCTTAGGTGCGTCGGGAAGAGCAGACGCGCGGCACAACATGATTGCGCGCATGATCGTGGCGCTGCAAAACCATTTGAAACACGTGCCCGAAGACGCCCGAGCGCGCGTCCTGCTGGGCGCCTATTACGCGGATCTAGGTCGTGAAGAGGACGCGTTACGCGAACTCAATCTCGCGGTCACCTTGCGCGCCAACGAAGCCTCCATCCTTTATAACGCGGCCTGTGTCTACTGCTTGTTGAAAAGGAAGACCGACGCGCTCGAAACCTTGCGCAAAGCCTGGGAGGCCGGCTCCAAAGATGCGGTCTGGGCCCGCCGCGACCCCGACTTGTTGCCGCTGCATGGTGATCCAGAGTTCGAACGCATGTACCCCGAAAAACCACCCGCACCAACCGCCGCCGTCTCTAATTAATCCATCCGGTTCTGTTCAGCCAGCTTGTCGAGCGTGTCTTGGAAGAGGATCGTCTCCAAATAGGCAGGAACCTGTCGGTATCCCGACTATGCGAATTCTGCCCCTGCATGGCTGGAGACATTCGAGGAAGCAATCGATGCTGCCGCCAACACTCATCTCTGGCGGCACGGAGAATCAAGAGCTGAGCCGCTTAGTAATATTTTTCAAGACGCCTTTATGCCAAAACCAGGCGTGACCGTGCTTATGAGAGCAGCGATAAACGCCGATATCAATTCGATCAATGACGCCATCGCGCGAGGGGACGAAATCGATGCGGTGGACTCCAGCGGTTGGACAGCGCTGATGCATGCGGCCGCGAGCTCCGATTCCGAGCCGGTCCGGCTTTTGCTGAATGCAGGGGCAAATCCGAATCACAAGTCCTTCGCAGGCGATACTCCATTGATGGCTTCTGCCATTGCACGGCAATTCGATGAAGACTTATGGCGAGGAGGTGCGGAGATAAACGCTAAAAACGGCGATGGAGTCACCGCGCTAATGATCCTCGCTGCCAAAGGCGAAGCCGATGAGGTGAAAGCAGCTATAAATGCAGGTGCGGAAGCATACGCAAAGGATACCAAGGGACGTAGCCCACTCGACTACCTCCGGCTGGCGAATTGCGGCAAGAGCCCGATTATTGAATGGCACCCTTTCGAGACAGCTGGAAAGTGCCACCAACTCGATGAAGATGATGTTAAACAAGTTGCGAGTCTTCTAAAAAACGCCAAGCAAAAACCGAAGAACTGAACCAGAACTCGTATTTCCCAATCACAGGACTCAGACCGGACTTTTACGGTTTAATCAGGACTTCTGAAACTCTAAGTGTTATAAAAATGCCGGAGATTCGCCGCATATTGCCCACTCGGCTGAGCGTATGTTCATCCTGACAGCAAACCGCCTGTTACTTCTCGCTGTACTAGTTTCAGCACCATCCCACACCGCAGGGACGGTCGTCTTGCCAACCACCGATGGGCCGCAATCCGCGGGTTCCACTCCAAAGCATGCGCAGGTTCGCTCCGGTCTCGAAATGCTCACGGACACAGAGGGCATCGATTTCAATGCCTATCTTCGCACCGTGTACATCTCCGTCAGACAAAATTGGTCTGCCATCATGCCTCCATCCGTTCAGATGGGCCAACAGGGTGTAAACAGCGTCGAATTCCGCATCATGCAGGATGGCAAGATTCCAGAGGATTTCGTCAAACTGACTGCCCGCTCCGGAAAGGAAGACCTCGATAGGGCCAGCCTAACCGCCATTCGTGCGCTGGCCCCGTTCGACCATCTCCCGGAGAAGTTTTCTCAACCCTTCATCGCTCTGCGTATCACTTTCTATTACAATATGCCTCGCACAACCGACGACCAGGCCGGAAAATCAAAGAGATCTACTTTCGGTCCCAATTAACGCCGCCAGCTTAACCGTTCAATGCCACACACAATACGGCTGGCGAATGGAGAAACTCAATGAAAATCGCGCTGCTGGCGGCAACTATGTTTCTGCTTTGCTCAACGAACGCGCTGGGCCAAGGAAAGCTACTTGCGAATGATCCGCTTACCGGTCTCGCCTTGATGCCCGCAACGGATCCAGGAAATCACATGCCCAACGTCGCCTACACATACAACGAACCCACAAGAATGCCGGACTCTCACGTCTGCAAGAGCAAAATGCAAGGAAATTTCTATACTCTATACAACATTAAAGTAGACGCCGTGGTTGCGTGGTATTCCTCGCACCTTACCGGCTTCCCCAAAATTAGCGGGTACGAATCCAAGCGTTCGCAGACCGTGTTCTACAACTCGGATAGAACCATTGTGATTATCGTGACCGGAAACCCGGGTGCCCCAGGCGAGAATACGGCGGCCTATTCCGTGGCCTACGAACGTTATCAGCCGGGGCTCTCCGAGAAAACGATCACCGGCATGACGCAGGGGAACATAGTCTGCCCCTAGCCCAAAGCATTTCCCTGCTTAACCCAAACCGTCTGGGTAGTTCTGCGCCGAAGTTGTCCGTTGAATACCCACGCCTCTTGAAGCCCCACTACCAACCTCTCCATTCCCCACCCACCACCCGATTCCCCATCCCCACCATCTATGTTAGTGTCTTACCTCTTCCCAGCTCGTCGTCCCGCCACCAACGGGCGCGACGCCACGCTAGCCCCATCGAAGGAGTCCAACTATGCGCTCTGACATCGTGCCCGGCGCCACTTTTCCCGACTACCAGCTCCCCGATCACACCCGCACGCTGCGCCGGCTCAGCGAACTTCAGGGCGATGATCCGCTCATCCTCACCCTCGCGCGCGGCCACTTCTGCCCCAAGGAGCACCAGCAGCATCTCGATCTCGCCGCCTTTTACCCCAAAATCGCCGTCGCCTACACCCAGATCGCCACCATCTCCACCGACGACCACCACACCTCCCAGGAGTTCCGCGCCTCCGTCGGCGCTCAGTGGCCCTTTCTCTCCGACCCCGACCGCACGGTGCAAAAGGATCTCGACATCCCGGAGTACACCGACCCCGACAACAACCCCATGATTCCGCACACGCTGGTCCTCAAACCCGGCCTCGTGGTCTTCAGCATCTACAACGGCTACTGGTTCTGGGGCCGCCCGTCAGTTACTGACCTTTGGCGCGACCTGCGCACCTTGTTCAGCGAGATTCGCCCCGACTGGGATCTGAGCAAGCCCGGGCTCCGCGAAGCCTGGAACGCGAAAGACTTCTCAGCCTTCCACGGCTGGAACAAGCGACCCAATGCGAAAACAGCTCCGGCCCCGCAAAAGAAATCGCCATAACGCCCCAACGAGAAGTTCAGCGCTGCGTCCAGTCTCCTTCACCCCGCATCTAATCCAATCGCGCGGCGCTGCCGAGCCCGCCAAAATAGTCTCGAGGTGGAACCAATGAACGCATCCTCCGATCTACGCATGACCAGACTCCCACTCAATCACGGCGCCGGCCGTATCCCCGCACTCGGCTTCGGCACTCTCATTCCCGACCCTGCCTTAACCATCACCGCCACCAGAGACGCGCTCGCAGCCGGATTCCGTCACTTCGATTGCGCCGAACGCTACGGCAACGAGCGCGAGGTAGGCAGCGCGCTCCAGGCCGGACTCGCCGCCGGAGGAATCGCCCGCGAAGATATTTTCGTCACCACCAAGCTCTGGAACTCCAATCACCGGCCCGCCCGCGTCGCACCGGCTTTCCAGGCCAGTCTCAACAAACTCGCGCTCAACTATCTCGACCTCTATCTCATCCACACGCCCTTCGCGTTTCAACCCGGCGACAATCAGGACCCGCGCGATCAAAACGGCAATGTCCTCTACGACCGCGACATCACTTTGCTCGACACTTGGACAGCCATGGAAAGTCTTGTGAATCATGGCCAGTGCCTCGCCATCGGTCTTTCCGACATCACCCTGGACGAACTGAAGCCCATCTATGCATCCGCCAGAATCAAGCCCGCCGTCGTCCAGGTAGAGTCTCATCCATATCTGCCGGAAACCGAACTGCTCGAATTCTGCAAGCAGAACAACATTGTGTTTTTGGCGTTTGCGCCTTTAGGTCACGGCATGAAGCCGGGCCTGCTCGAAGATCCCGTCATTTCTTCGATCGCCACGCGCGTCGGAAAGACGCCGGCGCAGGTGCTGCTCGCTTGGGCCGTGCAGCGCGGCACCGCTTTGCTTACCACGCCCAGAAGTGCGGCCCGCGCCCGCGAGAATTTCGACATCTCTTCCCTTCCGCAAGACGCCCTCGACCAAATCAATCGCATCCAAATCAGGCAGCGTCTGAATCCAGTAGTGAACACCGGCGTTCCAGGTTTCATCCCCAAAGCTACACAAGCATAAATCCGCAACCGCACTGTTTTTGGGAGGGCATGGCTTCAGCCATGCCGTACCCGCAATAAAATCGACCCGGCTTCAGCCGCAGGTCGCAAGGCCACGCCTTCACATCTCGCGCAAAATCTTCAATTTCGTCATTCCGCACAACGGGAGGCCATGCCTTTAGCCATGCCGCACCTGTCCCAGCTTCGTCATTCCGAACGGAGTCCGCGGAGTGAGGAATCTCTCTTCTCTTGAGTTCTCGGCAGCTTCTCGACCACCACAGTTCTCCGCCGCCACTCGGAATTTCCCATAGTCTGTTCACTCACGCCGCAAGTAGCCTGTTTTTGAGAGGGCATGGCTTCAGCCATGCCGTACCTGTCCCAGTTTCGTCATTCCGAACGGAGTCCGCAGAGTGAGGAATCTCTCTTCTCTTGAGTTCTCGGCAGCTTCTCGACCACCACAGTTTTCTGCCGCCGCTCGGAATTGCCCACAGCCTGTTCAACCATGCCGTAAGTCACCCGTTTTCCGGGAGGGCATGGCTTCAGCCATGCCGTACCCGCCTCAAATCACACCGGCTTTAGCCGCTGAGGTCCCTATTCACTTCGCACGCCGACAGCAATCCATCCAAGAAGAACAAATTCGTCCGGTCCTCGACACCGACAGGCACATAGAGCGTACGCAATCGCAATTTGTCGCCAAGCGTTGCCCGCCCAGCTAGAATATCCTCCGTGACTAGAGAACGCTGGGCTCAGATAGGAATCACCGCTCAATTCCTCATCGTGGTAAGGACACTAGGGGAGTTCTTCCGGCTCAGGCACGCACTTGGCACGAGCTTTTCGGCCGCGGTCGCTGCGCCATATATCGCCGGCGCCTTAATAGCGGCATGCTTCTGCTGGGCAAGCGTGACCTTGTACCTCTTCCGACGCTACACGCTGTCCGCCTGGGTCGCCCTGGCCGCCATAGTCATTCTGCTCATCTACAAAATTGCCGTAATTGGTTGGTGATGGCAGCTCGTTCTAACGCTTGTCGAATAAGTATAAAAGTTGAGCAACGGAGCCAGTAAGGTGCCAAGGTCGGTCCTTCGCTACGAATCGGTCTAAGTTCTATCCCTCCGATAAGCGACAAATCGGGCCCTACTATGGCCTTTTTGCTCGCCATCGTGCAGAGTCTACCTATTGTCAAGTGTTCCGAGATGTTTGATTATCGACCCGAGTGTGGCCGCTGGCGGGCATCTTTAAAAAGATATCCAAGGCTGCAAGGAATGCTGCTCCCGCCATAATGGCTCTTACGGGGTCAATTGCGGTAGCCACAGACGCTGAAACTAGAAATTGGATTAAGCCAAGGAAGATAAGTGCGGCCCAGGCAACTACCAAAACGCGCTCCTTGCCCTGAGCAATCCGGTAAAGCACCACTCCACCCCAGAGTAGTGCTGCGTAGAATCCCAGATTAGCCCCCGCTACGAGCCAGGCTGGCAGCGAAATATGCCAGTAACCAAGCCTGTGTAAATCGTAAACAATCTGGTCTAAGTCTAGAATCCAATGGTGCCGGCGTTGGGAATGCCATAGCACATCCCGAACACTCAAGGCCGCGAGATAGCCGGTAACGCACACTGCAACTACCGCTCCGCGCTTGCCGTGGATGAGTCGAGGCCTGAACTGTTGTTGCCCCATTTGAGCGGATTATACGATAACGAAGTTCCATCGACTATTGAAGGCAACTGTTCATGAGTGAACTTCTCCGCATCACAATACGACGTGGGTCCTAATAAACGGGGTGATCTCAACGGGTCGACTCAGCTGGAACCTACCTTGCTTTGAAAACAAAAGCTAAAGTCGCTCGCTACGTTAGATGAACCGGAACGCTACCCTGGTTAGGTTTTGACCGAGCACAGTCAAACAGATCGGTTTTCCAGGTGAACTAGGGTCGTATCAATCCGATTAAATGGTGTTGCGTCGACCGGTTAAGCTAACAGTGTTTATCAGATGGAACCGAATTTGAATCTCTTGACGCGGCCATAAGCGCTCGAGTAACCTCCACGCACAACAGCGATCTTCGACACGGAGATTTCGATGGTGAAGGTGAGTGTGTTTTATCCCAACCGACCCGGAAGCCACTTTGACATGTCCTACTATTGCTCGAACCATATTCCGATGGTTCAGCGACTTCTTGGCTCAACTCTTAAGAATGTCGCGGTTGAAGAAGGCGTCGCTGGGGCCATCCCGGGATCTCCGCCGACCTATCTCGCCATGGGTCACCTTTACTTCGAGTCCATCGACGCATTTGTTTAGGCATGGGGGCCGCAGGCCCAACAAATTGTCGGCGACGTCCCCAACTACACCAATTGCGAGCCAATCATCCAAATCAGCACGGTAAAAATCTAACCGAGTACCGGGAGCGCCTTTGCCGGTAACTCGGCAATCCGAGCAATCAGAATCTACCGCACCCTCTGCCAGCGTGAAGCCCAGTTCATTCATTGGGTGCAAGACCCGCGGAACGAACAACTGGGATGCTGAGAATAACCGACAATGGACAACGTGGAGCTCTGGCGAAAAATGAAGCGATTTAACCCTGTCCCATTGAGCCTGCTTCTGGTCATCGCAATCACGTTGCCCATGACCGCTCAGCGCAAAGGCAGCGACTCGCCAATTTTGGAGGCGCGCGATTTCTCTGGTGGTTGTTGTCAGCCGAATCGCGACACCACCTATCTCCGTGTGTTTCCCGACGGTAAGGCCGAATGGGAAGAGTTCAATGAGGCAAAAAAGTCGTACGTGACTCACCAGGCGGTGTTGTCCAAGAAGCAAATGAGGGCAATTAACTGGGCCATCGACAACATGAAGGACTTGGCAAGCTCCTACACCGGACAATATGCTGAGGGAAACATCGACAGCGTCTACACCTTCACGATTATCGGACGTAAAAACGACAAAACCTATCGAACGGATATCTTCTTTGGTCTTTCGGTCGATGGCGACAATTATTCAAAGCTGCCGACTCCCCTCCGAAATGTAGCGTGTAATGTCTCCGTAACCAGAAGTCAACTCACCAATGAAAAAGCGGATTTGGACTTCTGCAAAAAGTACTATGTGGGCTGGTGAATGAACGCTTAAGCATGAACAATTCAGTGCGTCCTGACCTTTTGAGCATTCAATATGACGCGTTCATTCATGCCTTCCGGCACAAGCGGGTATCCTGATCTTCAATGGACGCCAAAGGATTGTCGGAGTTCTTGACGCCTCCGAAGATGACGGCTCGCGAGATTTTTCTCGTCTTCACGGGGACTGTTATCGCCCTGCTGCTAGTGGCGGCTGCTACTAGCTTTTATAGCCGCGATTATCGCCACGGCATTTGGTGCTTTCTTGCAGCACTTGTCCTCGGCCTTATCTTTTTCCGAGCGCGCAAACTCGCTTTGGCCATCACCAGTTTGACCTCCATATTGGCGCTCGGCTGCCTGGGATTCCCATTCCACCCGAGTCTCGCCGCATTATTGTTACTCCTTGGCTGTGCTGCCGCACTCTATTTCACGGTGCGCTGGTCTTATGAAAAGTATCCGTATCTTTCATACAAACACGTGCATACGCTTTTTCAGGGTGAGGCAGCTATGGCTGCAGAGAACGCGCGCATCGAGACTGAGGCACGAGAACTGGTCAAGAAACGTCCATACGGACCTTGGTTGTTCCGCTAATCTTTCTTCCAACCATCCCGCCCGGATGGCAATTCTGTTGTGCCCCGCCAAGCAAACACGTAGGATGCACCAGTCACAGGTCGGATTAGACCCGAAAGCGCTTCCATGAAATCTTTACTGCTGTTTTTCTTTCTCGTCGGAACTTGCGTAATCCTGTCAGCGCAGAACGCTGCAAATGTTGCTGCGCCGCAATCTGACCGTGGGACCCGCGAGCGCTTGCTCGGAACTTGGCGGCTGCTATCCGCCGGAACCCTCCGGTCCGATGGCAAGTTCGAGCCGTATCCGGAATACGGCCCTCATCCGATTGGCTATCTCATATACGATCCGACCGGCCATATGTGCGTGTCCCTCGCCAATCCCAATCATCCTCACTGGGCCGATTCAGAAAAGCCCACCGACGCTGAGAAACTTCGCTCTTACGATGCATTCTTTGCTTATTGCGGCAGCTACGAAATTCGCGAGAAGGAGTACCGGGTCATTCATCGGCCGGAAGTGGGTTCTTGGCCTCACTACATTGGCACCGATCAGAGCCGCAATTTCCGATTCGATGGCGACCGCCTGATCCTCTCGGATGAAGACACCTCGCCCGATGGACAGCGTCGTTTGTACCAGAGCACCTGGCAGCGGGTTACCGGCGCGAATCCGTAGTTCCCGCGGAACAATCTCGATTCATCTCGATTTCTGCCAAGCAAATAACGAACCGCTCCGGACCACCCTACGAACTTGGTAAGCACGCCACTTCGGCGTATTATCGTCCCGCGATAGCCCTCCGGAGGATCAAGCTCATGTTGTCTCATTTAACTTGCAAAGCCCTTGTCTTTTCCCTCATCTGCGCGTTGCTGCCCGCCCTTTCACGCGCCCAATCTTCCGCGCCTCCGCATTGGAGTTACGAAGGTAAGGAAGATCCCCAGCACTGGGGCGAACTCGACCCCGCTTACGCCGCTTGCTCCAACGGCCATATTCAATCTCCCATCAATATTTCCAACGCCAAGCCAGCCGATCTTCCTCCCCTGCAATTTAATTACAGCGCTGTGCCGCTCAGCATCGTCGATAATGGTCACACCATCATGGTCAACTATGCTCCCGGCAGCACCTTGACCGTCGGCGACAAAACCTACACTCTCCAACAATTTCATTTCCATCATCCCAGTGAAGAGCACGTCAACGGAAAACACTACGATCTAGTCGCCCACCTCGTCCACGCGGATCCCGAGGGCCACCTCGCCGTCGTCGCCATACTTTTCAAAAAGGACTCCACGCCTACCCCGCTCTTCGATACTCTCTGGCGCAACCTTTCCGCGGAAAAAGGTAAAGTCGTCGTCGTCTCTTCCGTTTCCATCAACGCCAAGGATCTCCTCCCGCCCACCACCGGCTACTACACCTTCGCCGGTTCGCTCACCACCCCTCCCTGCACCGAGGGCGTCACTTGGTACGTGCTCAAAACTCCCGTCGACATTTCCGGCCCCGAACTCGAGGTCTTCGCCAAAAAATACAAACACGATAATCGCCCCATTCAGCCTGCCAATCAGCGCGTGGTTCTCGAATCGAAATAACGTCTGGGTTCTTGTGAATCGGGATATGGCATCGCTCGGCGGACACCGAGCTTCGAAATCCATCGACTTATCCGCTCGGCACCGCGTATTGCCCGCGGCCTCATTCAGCCCGCGACAAGCTGCTGCCCGCCATCCACATCGAAGGTTGCGCCGGTCAGCGCCGTATTCGTCATGATATGTACCGCAAGCGCGGCGACATCCGCCGGTCCGACCACGCGCTGGATCGGCAACGTCGCGCGCAGTTGCTGGCGACGCGCTTCCAGTTGGTCGCCGAGAATCTCTGCCGACAGCGGCGTATCCACGAACCCGGCCGCGATCAGGTTCACTCGGATGGGTGCGATCTCCAGCGCCAGGTTCTTCGTCAACGCGGGCATCGCTGCCGTCAGAGCCGCGATGAGCGCTAATCCCCGCGCCGTGCTCCGCCCACCCGTGCCGCCCAGGAACAGCAGGGTTCCTCCCGCTCGGACCTTTTTTGTGGCGTTGCGCGCCACCTGCAGCGGCAGAAACAGATGCGCCTCGATGGCGCGCCGCGCTTTTTCGAAGTCAAAGTCCGCCAGCGGTGCGTAGTACGGACCCGGCCCCGTGATCAGCACGTGATCGATTGGCGTGGGAAGATCGTTGAAGAACCGCTCAAGGCGGTCGAAGTCGGTGGCATCGAAGGTCGCGGTGCTCAGCGGCTCCAGTTCGTCGGCGGCGCTTCGCAGCCGCTCGGAATTCCGCCCCGTCAGGATCAGCTTGGCTCCCTCGGCCCGTGCTCTTCGCGCGGTTTCCAGCCCGATACCGGCGCTGCCGCCGATCACGACCACAGTTTGTCCAAGCAGTTCCGGTTGACGCTGGCTGGGAGAGGCGGCGGGCGCGGTGCTCATAAAGCCTCCGACCAACAGTCTAAAACCGCAATGAAAAGAAGTAAACGCCTCAGCGATCGCGCGCTCAGCCCTTCGTTTCACATCCGACAAGCACCGTCATCAACGACCATTCAGCCGAAGCGTAGCCACCTACGATAGGCAACATGTTCTGTCAGCCGACTCCCCGAAACTTGAGAAACTGTCAGGCCACCAGCTACGTTGGAACCTGCATCATATCCGACCAGTTTTGTTGAAGCGCCCCGCGAGAGTTTAGAGGTGCCCTCATGAAATCCGCATCCATCGCATTGCTTTTAGTACTTCTGTTCCCCGGTACGTCTCGCTCGCAAAGCCTGTTCGACGGTACTTGGATTATTGATACCGATAAAGATCGCGACTTCGCGGCCGAAAAACCGATTGCGCTTTCGCTCGCCGATGGGATTTTTCGGGATGGCCACAGGGTGCTCCATGCCGATGGGAAAGACCAACAGGTTCCGGTCACGGGTTATTGGGATACCGTCAGCGTCCGTATCGTGGACGAACATACGGTCGAGGTGACATCCAAAAAAGCTGGCAAACCCATGTTTATGGAAACGGACACCGTCTCTCCAGACGGCAACACTTTGACCCAAGTGATGAAAGATATGACAGAAGCAGAGACGGTCACCTTTGAGAGTGTGTTTCGGCGTATTGCGCCCGCGCCTTCAGGTGCGCACGCTGTCTCCGGTTCGTGGCAAATCTTCAAGCAGAGTCGGTCGGCAAACAGCACCATCATCACATACAAGTGCACTTCGCAAGGATTCAGTGCGGAGACCCCGCTGGGAGAAAAGTTCGACGCCAAATTCGACGGCAAATTCTACCTGATCGAAGATGACCCGGCACACACCATGGTCGCCGTGAAACGAATTGCTGCCAATACCGTGGAAATGACCAATCAGCGGGATGGAAAGATTGTGTTCGTAGTCCGTTTGGAGGTTACGCCCGACGGAAAAGCCATTCACGCATCGTCGGAAAGCCAGGAAGATGGAACCGTGAAAACTTGGGGACTACACAAAAAGGCTGATTAGCTGTCTTGCGAAAGTCGCTTCCCCGCGTAACGTCCGGAGGTGAAACATCGGCAGAAGGCCATCTCAGCGCGCTATACTCACCCTCAACTTGCACAAGAAGGCGGACGCAATATCCATGAAGACCACGAAACGAATTGCTACCCCATCCGACGCGGCAGGCGAGCGGCAACTTGCGGGCTTTATCAGCAAATTTGACGCGAAGAACGCAGCATTGATCCGTTCCGTGCGCAAACTGTTGCGCAAGCGTCTGCCCACTGCCGATGAACTGGTTTATGACAACTACAACTTTTTCGTGATTGGGTACTGCTCCACCGAGCGACCGTCCGATTGCATCTTGTCCATTGCCGCAGGCGCCAATGGAGTTGGGCTTTCGTTCTACCACGGAGCCACGCTTCCCGATCCTCATAAGTTGCTCCTCGGCAGCGGCAGTCAAAACCGTTTCATCCGAATCGCGTCCACGACAACGCTGGCGCGTCCAGAGGTTGACGAACTTATCGCTGCTGCCATCGCGCAGGCTAAAACGCCGTTGCCTGTGAGCGGCAAAGGCAAGCTGGTCATTCGATCCATCTCGAAAAAACAGAGGCCACGCCGTAGCGCCTCGGATTAGCACGATTCTGGGCGAGTAGAAAGCCCGCATAAACGCTGACCAACCCGGCGTTTCTCGTTACAATCAAATAAGCAGTAAAAACCTACATGGAGACGAAATGAATAGTTATAGCGTGAAGATTCGTTATGAAGACCGCCAGAAGGGTTCCGAGACGACCACCGTGAAGGTGGACGCCACCACCATCGCAGGAGCAATCGCCAAAGCCGCACGCGAGTTCATCAAGGGCCTGGACCGCAAGCAACGCTTTGATGCCAACAAAGGATTACAGATGGAAGCCGCGCGAGTTGCCTCTACCGACACCGCAGCGCCAGAAAGCGCCGAGGGCGCCACAGCTTAGTCACCCCAGTCCAATAAAATCGCATTGTCGCAGACTCAGCCCTGCGCAATGCTTTTCCTCGCAAAAACACCATTCCATTCACACCACTTAACGCCGCAATCCTTCGCCCCTTCGTGGACCAAGCTCCGTTTCCCGACCGATTTCACGACCGCAAAATCAAAGAGGCAGCATGCTCATGGACGCGATCGGCTTGATGATGCACCTGGGTGCAGTTCCACCGCCCAAGGCATGAGCATTCTCCCAAAACCGCGCTGAATCGTCCCAGTATTGGACCGGTTCCAACTTCCAAGCTACCCGACTTACCAGGCCCTAGCAGTCAATTTGTTTGTTTCGTAGGGACGCAGTCAATTACCAACCATTTTCCATCCGACTTGTGAAACGAGTAGGTAACATCTCTCAGTGTCACCGTGAGGTCGCCAGTCCCTTGATTAATTTCCCGGTTGTCCAGGACCTGTACGCGTATGTCCTTGCCCTGCGACAAGTCAAAACTCGGATACTCAATGCGAACCTCAAATCCGCAGTCGAACTTCTTGCGCCACTCGGCCGAACTGCTCACGTTTAAATGCTGACGTAAGGTCTTTACCAAATCAGGGCTTGGGTCAAGTCCTTTAACGGAGAAACAAATCCTTTCGTTTTTGGTCCAGTTGTTCGCTTGGAACTCAGCCTTCAGCAGTATAGACAGAATCTCTGTTTCATCCGCGCTTCTCGGAGAATAGGTCTCGTTTGACGTTTCATTCAGCTTGGCAACTCTCTCTATCGCCTTGTCGACTTCCTCTCGGATACCGACGATGTCGTATGCATTGCCCCTCAGGTCCGTATATATGGGACCCTTCACGTCCGCAGCCACGCGCTTGGCTATTTTACGCACCTCACGCGAACTGCTGACCATTCGTCTACGGGCGTAAAACTTATCAATTGATGGTTCCTTATTGGCCCGATGTGGCGAAAAATCCTTCCGAGCAGACTAAAGCAGATTACGCATTTGCCCAGGCATTCGACGCCGTCAACAAAACTGTTGTTTTCTCACGATCATTAGACAGCTCGGAAGGAAACAAAACGAGAATTGTTCGTACGGGCCTTCGCGACGAAATACTCAAGTTGAAACAAGAACAAGGCACAAATATTCTTACCGGTGGTGTCACCATTCCTTTACAACTTGTAGAACTCGGTCTGCTTGATGAATATTATTTCGTCGTTCACCCGATAGTTTCAGGAGAAGGGCGACGGTTGTTTGAAGGCATTAGCCTGCCGGAAAAATTACAATTAACACTTGTCGAGCCCAACACTTTCAAATCAGGATGTATTGCGCTTCATTACATGAAGCCGTGATCCCACGTACTTGGGTCGTGCTCTTCCCCCGATCATCCCACAACCCGAACATCTCCTTACTCGCCCCACTCTCCTGCTGTCCATCCTGGAAGCACTCCAGAAAAGAGTCGAGCCCCTCGACCGATTGTGTTATTCACTCTGTTAATTAAGCGTCACATGAACGTATAGTGTTCATACGTCATCGAAGGACCTGCGTCCGTGCCCAGGTCAATGTTCCGGTTGCAGCGCGGAGGGAGAGTGCGATGTCTTTCCGCCGACAGTCTCGGTTCACTAGCGCCTCGCTCTTGCTGCCACCAGCGCTGTTCTCACTACCGTTCCTCTGTGCCATCTTTTTCCCGTCCGCTGTAGCGGCTCAAGCCACGCCTGCCGCTCCTAACACTTCCCCGCCATCCGGCTCACCAGCCGCGCCCGAGGTCGCCACGTCGGATACGCCCACAACGTTTCACATTCGCGTGAACGAGGTACAGGTGCGCGTGGTCGTCCGCGAGCCCGGAGGGAAAGTCGTCGACAATCTCACGAAAAACGATTTCCAGCTCTTCGATAACAACAAGCTCCAGGCCATCTCGACGTTTGCTCTGGAACGCGCGCCAACCCAGCCTGCGGCGACGACACCCGGGGCATCCACGGGCGTAACCAATGCTGCTCCAACGGAAGCCGTCGTACCCGTGCGATTCGTGGCGCTGATGTTCGACGACACGCATCTGAAAACCGAGGATGCCTTGGTCGTGCGCAATGCCGCCAACAAGGTCATCGACACCATCACGCCCGCCGACCGCGTAGCCCTCCGCACCACCTCCGGCGCCGTCGAGCAGGATTTCACGAACGATCTTGCGCTTCTGCGAAACACGCTGCTCCGCATCATCCCGCGACCCATGACGGGCAACTTACTGATCAACGAATGTCCCAGCATCAGCTATTTTCAGGCCGAGCGTATGCTCAACTTCCACGATGCGGATGCCACCAACGCGGCCATCGCGGATGCCTGGGGCTGTGAGTATCACCATGATCCGAATATGTATGCCCAGGCCGCTCAACTCGCCGATTCCAGAGCCAGGCAAGTGCTCGCTGAGGGCGAAGCGGACATCGACTCGTGGATTCGCAGGATCGAGGATGTTGTCCGCATGCTGGCTGGTATGCCGGGTCAACGCATCATGGCCTTGATCTCTCCCGGCGTGGTCTCCGCCGAAGTTTCGCGCAGCATGCAGGAACTGATCGATCGCGCCGTAAAAGCCGGTGTCGTTGTTGACACCATTGACGCGCGGGGTTTGTACACGCCCGATATGGGGGATATCTCCGCGCCCGACGCTGGGGAACAATCGGGTGCCCACACGCGGTTCCATCTGTTGGAACAATCTCTGTCCGGCCAGATTTTAGGCGACCTCGCTGCCGGAACCGGTGGAACCTGGTTCCATAATCGTAATGACCTCGACGCGCACCTCCAACAGATCATCGCTGCGCCACCGGTTTCCTATGTCCTCTCGTTTTCTCCGCAAAATTTAAAGCCCGACGGCCGCTACCACACCATCAAAGTTCAGATTGCCGCCGGGAAAGATCTGGTCGTGCAGGCACGGCGCGGTTATTTTGCCCCCAAAAAAGCACTGGACCCCGCGGAGCAGGCCCAGGCTGAGATTGAACAAGTGCTCATTTCCCAGGACGAGTTGAACGAGATTGCCGTCGAGTTGAAGACACAATTTTTCATGAAGGACAGCGCGGACGCCAGCCTCTCGGTGCTCGCGCACTTCGATCTCAAATCCATTCATTTTCGCAAGACGGACGGGCGCAATGACAACGACCTGACCGTCGCGACCGTCATTTTCGACGAAAATGGCCACTACATCGCCGCCAACGAGAAAACGCTCCGCATCAGGATGCACGACACCACCCTGGAAAAACTCAGTAAAACCGGCGTGACCATTAAATCCACCTTCGATCTGAAACCCGGCACCTACCTCGTTCGCCTCGTGGCCCGCGATAGCGAAGGCGGTCAGATGGCCGCCCGCAACGCCACCACTTTCATACCCAATGGAGAACTGGCAGGCGGAAGCAATAGCCAGAAGTAACTCCTTTCCCGACCACCCTCCGCTCTTCCACCAACTGCCCCACGCAGTCGCTTTGCTCTTTGCTTCTGGTTGTAACAAAAACGATGCCATTCATCAGGCCGAGAAGCAGGACGCAATTACCGCTTGAGCGCTCATCTTATTGCCGAGATTCCCTTCAACCGCGGCACCAATAATGTCACCCATGGCGACTACGAAGGTGTGGGAGTGCAGCCGGACGTTCGGGCCCCGGCGGACAAGGCGTTGTTGACCGCCCACATTTTGGCGTTGCGTGGCGTATTGGCGCGGATAATGGACGACGCCCAGAGAAAGGCAGATTTGGAGAAGTTGATCGCAGAGTTGAAAACAAAACTCAAGGATGGCAACGTCACAGAGTAAGGGAGATAGCCACACCCCTATTTTGAAAAATGCAGCCTGAGGTTTTGCCGTTTGCACGGCACCGCTCTCGCTCCAGAAAATATCGCAGCGATTCCACCCGCCCCAACTCCATCATCCCAAAATCGCCTGCGTGATCCCTTGCCACCACTTCGGATTCATTCTCCACGCGTAGATTGCAAAACCCTGCAAAATCAGCAACGACGGCAGCGCATACACATACACCTTGTGCACCCGCTTATCCACTGCCCAATCCCGCAGCATGCCCAGCACAATCAGGCAATCTAACGCGGGAAAGAACAGACTGTGGTTGAACATGAAATCGAATCGCCCAATCGCCGCGTCCATCAGTTGGCAACTCGCTATCAATATCAGCCGCCGGTGATATTCCGGCTTCTTTCTCCAATAAATCGCCAGCCCGATGCACGAGCCAAAGATGATCATGTCGACGAACGGCACCGACAAAAAAGCCTCCACGCCCTTCTGCTGCAGCACCACGGTATCAAACCGCGCCATCACCACCGCGATCGTCAAGCCCAGCACCACCATCACCGCCGCCAACCCTGCTCCAAACCAGCCGAGTAAGCGGTGCACGCTCACTTTCCGCGCGCGCACCAGCGCTGATTGCGCGATAAAGAAGACCACCCACGTTGCGAACGCGGCTCCATGGACCCACAAAAGCAGCGGCCTTGGCGGGTTGGCGTGGAACAAACTTGTGCCCACCGTGCGGCTGAAGCCCGCAATCACCAGCGCGGCCAGCGCCAGCGACATACTCAAGTAGAAATACCGGCTCAAGAATGTCTTGAACTGCTTCGTCGCGCTTGCTTCTTTCTCAACACCTGCTGCCAGCCCTGCGTTTCCAATCGCCACAGAACCCCCCTGCGATCGCTGCAACCTCAATCGCTACCCAATTTAAAAAAAGGTCCCGGTATACGTACTGCGGAGTGGCGGCACTATAGCCGCACCACGGAAAACTGTCAAGAAAACCAGGCCAATCCTCGTGACTCCAATCCCGCAACTTCAAGCCTCGAACCCAGGCTACTCACTCCGCGCCCTCTCGTATCTCGGCAACAACAGATTCAGGATCCCCGCCACCGACAACGCCACCGCCAATATCACCAGCAACGATGCGTACGACCCCGTCGCATCAAACGCGCGCCCCAAAATCACCGGGCCAATCGCGCCCGCCGCCGCGTAAAACGTCCACGTCAGCCCGTATAGCGTGGAAAACGCGCGTAGCCCAAAATAGCGTGTCAGCAAATACGGCGTAATCGCCGCTTCCCCTCCCGCACCAATTCCGATCAGCCCGCACGACACGCATCCCGCCACAAAACTGTTTGCATGTGCCAGCACATAAATCCCCGCCGCGGTACTCAAACTCACCGCCAGCGCCACGCGTGCCCCAAAAAAACGGTCCAGCAGCCAGCCAACCCCAATCCTTCCCAGTAAACTCGCGCCGCCCAGCACTGACGCGCACAACGCCGCATCTCCCGGCGTGATTCCGCGATCCGTCAGCAATGCCGACAAGTGTGTGATCGCTCCATTCATGCTGATCGAACTCACAAAAAGCACCGCCACAATAATCCAGAACACATACGACCGCAGCCCTTCCTGCCACGTCTTCCCCGCATGTTCCACGGTCGCTGTCTTGCTCCTGCCCGCACCGGCGCCCGTGCCTGAGCCGCGTTCGAAAACATATCGCCAACTCAGCGGCAATCCCAGCAGCAGCGCCAGCCCTCCGAGCGATAGGTACGCCACCCGCCAACCCGCCCGGCTGATAATTGCCTGCGCAACCACCGGCAAAATCATCGCACCCAACCCGGCTCCCACCATCACGAACGCCAGCGCCGTACCCAGTCGCCGTTCGAACCACGTGGAAATCGATCGCGAGTACGCCAGATGCGCCGCGCCATTTCCCACCAACCCCAGCACCACGCAGGTCACATAAAATTGCCATACGCCCGAACGCAGCAATGCCAGCGAAGCGATCGCGCATCCAAACACCGTCATGCACGGAAGAATGATGCGCCGCGGCCCAAAACGGTCGATCCACCGCCCCAGCAGCGGCGAAATCGCGCCCAACGTAATCGCCGCCAGTCCAAACCCCAGCGAAATCGCTTCGCGGTTCCAACCAAACGCCGCGCTCAGCGGTTTCACAAATACGGTAAACGTATATACGAACAGCGAACCGAAGCCCGCCATCACTCCCAGGCACGCCGCCAGCACCACGCGCCAACCGTAATATCCCAAATCAAATTCCGTCAGCCCAGACGCGCGTTCGCCGCCCGGCAATGTCAGTTTCGCGCCGCTACTCAACGAACACACCACGATGTATAGGCATTAGAGGTGAGCACCAAACCAAAAATCATCTTCACCCGCGCCGGTATGCATCCAACTCCGCTCTACTTCCCTGCTCCTCACGCTTCGTCCGTGCAGAGTCCGCCATCCCCTTGCGCTCCGAAAGTGCACAAGGTATATCCACACCTTCATCTTGTCTGTAGTATTTTTCTAGTATCGCCGTTCCACTTCACCAATTCCGTCATGATCGTCGGCACCGGCCCATGTCTCTTTAGGAGGCCGGGGCTTCCAGCCCCGGCGTAAAGCTCGTTCGATGAATTGGGCTTCTCTCCCTTCGCCGACTATCCACCGAATAACAAGTCCTTCAGGTGTTGATGTCCGCGATGGCGATATTTGAGAAATGCCCACAACAATCTGCTCTTCACTGGCTTCCCAGGCATCCTCGCCATTTCAGTTTTTGCGGAGAACTTCACGCTTCCGTCGTGGGGCCACAATCCTTGCGGCTCGTTTTCTTGTCGCTCCGGATACCATAGGCAGCAGCATGTTGCGGATTGCATTTCGCAAAGGGTCGATATAAGCAAGCCGCGCCCGTGCGCAACGCCTTCGTCGAAAATACTTCGAGCCTTCGACTCGTTGGTCGCAGGAATGGGAACTCGAACGTATACAAACCGCTCGCCTGACAATAAAACGTCACCAGGCATTAACCAGACGATCTTCCCGAGATAATTGCACTGTTCCAAAAACTTCTGAAATCTTGCAACCGTTGCTTCGAAGTCCTCGTCGTTCCGCAAGCTCCTTGCGGCCTCTAAAATTTGCTCTTTTGCTTTTTCGGTTGGCCCAGTCGCTGCCGCCACCTCATAGTTGCTCACTAAGGTGCACCAATGCCGCAAGTCATCCTCTTCTGCAGCATAGACAAGCCCAATTCGACATGCTCCTTCGTATGGGTCGATCCGTCCTTCTATGATTCCGACTGCCATGCGCCTTGCCATCCACAGAGCAGCATCCTTCTTTGCCATCGGAGCCTGCAATCCCAATTCTCGCACCGCTGCGTCTACTAATTCCACCACGTCTCTTCTCGCAGGACTGCGAAGTCCCGCCAAACGTCGCAAGTTTCTTCCGTTATGCCCCATTTCGAGCGCCTCGCAAGCGATTCCTGGCATCTCTTCTCCGGAAATTTCGCCCAAATACCATCGTGCCGCGACTAGTTTGGCATCAAACACAGTTGGCTCTCTTAGGATTGTTCATCGACATTCTCCAACAGTAGTCCGGTCTCAATTTAATCTTAGTGAGAAGCCAGTCACCAATCCTATCCCACGCGGTTTTACAAACCCCAAGGCCTCGGCCTCTAACTCTCTCCGTGCCACGCCCGCACCCCTCCCAGCTCCAGCGTATTTTATAGCCCAGCAACGTCTCATATCCCGCCATCCTGCGTGATTTAGTTTGGATAGTTTAGATCAAGGAGGTCAAATGCGTCTCTTCCGCACCATCTTCTCGCGACACTGCGATTGACGTGCCTCTTAAGTTCTTTGTGTTTTTTTTAGGAGGCCGGGGCTTCCAGCCCCGGCGTAAAGCTCGTTCGATGAATTGGGCTTCAGCCCCTGAAGACTCGGCACTATGCACTATATTTGCAGGATATCTATCCCGCCGCACCATTATTCGCCCGCTATGCCTTTCTTCAGGAGGCCGAACGAAGTTCTTTGTGTCGGTCTTCAGGGGGCGTCAGTGTGTAGCGCCGGCATCCTTGCCGGCTTCCACCGCGACTCCCCCGCCCCATGATTGGACTTTAGCCAGAAAGACTCGCCACCCACAGAATATATTCGCGGCACATCCATTTCACCGCGCCATCATTCGCTCGTCTTATTGTTCCGTTGCGCGTCCTTCAGCTTCTCAATATCCGCCGGCGTCAACTGTGGCCGGTCGATCGTCAGCGTCAGTTTCACCAGCTTGCCGTTAAATTCAAACGGCACCTGATAGTCCTGGTCGTCCACCGGAGTGCCCGTATCCGCGCCCACATCGAAGTTCTCGTCCCATTGCAGGATGAACGGAAGAGTGTGCTCCATCGTTTGCGTCGCAACCTGCTTGCCATCCACCGACAATACGCCCGTGCCACCTCGGCCGATGCCGCTCGGACTGCCGAAGGCCAGCGTGCCCATCCCCAGTCCGTCGTACTTGAACGCAAACTCCACCGTGTGTTTTCCCGGTGTCAGCGCCTCCGGGCTTTCCCAACGCACCCGTTTCAGGTCCACCAGATTCCATAGGAACACGGGCTTGCCCTTTAATACGTAAAAGCCATACCCGCCGAATCGCCCGCCTTGGGTCACCAGCATGCCGTTGCCGCCGCCGTCCGGCACCTCCACGTCCGCCTTGAAGTCATACGATGAGTTCAAAATGCTCGGAGCATCTCCATTGGGTATCCCCGTTATTTCGCCACTGTAGTTAAACACCGTGCGGCCCGCGCTCAGGCTGGGTTTTGGAATGATCAGCCGCGCCACCACCGAATTGTCCAACGGAAGCACCTGATATTTCTCCGCTTCCTTCCAGAACAACGTCTCCATCTCCTTCAGCTTTGCCGGATTCTTGTCCACCACGTTGTCCGTCTGCGTCCAGTCTTTCGTCAGGTCATATAGTTCCCAGGGATAGTCCGCCGGGCTCTCTTTCACCATTTTCCCGGTATCCCACGGCGCGCGCATCACCTTGGTGCTGGCGATCCATCCGTCGTGATAAATCGCATGGTCGCCCATCATTTCAAAATACTGCGTGTGGTGCGTCGAAGGTGCGTTGGCATTCGCCTTCTTGAACGTGTACACCATGCTCACGCCTTCGATCGGCTTTTGCTTGATCCCGTCCACATACTCGGGCGCCTGAATCTGCGCGGCTTCCAACATCGTCGGCACGATATCGATCATGTGGTGGAACTGGTTGCGTATTCCCCCGGGATCATCAATGTGCCCCGGCCACGAAATCGCCATGCCTTGCCGTACGCCGCCAAAGTGCGACGAAATTTGCTTCGTCCACGAAAAGGGCGTGTCGAATGCCCAAGCCCACGGCACCGCCATGTGGTTGTACGTTTTGTCCGAACCCCACGCGTCGTAGAAGTATTTCAGTTGCACTTCCACAGGTACTTCCACCTGGTTGAACATGGCCACTTCGTTCGGCGTGCCATTCAGCGTCCCTTCCGCGCTCGTGCCGTTATCTCCCTCGATATAAATAATCAGCGTGTTGTCCAGCTTGCCTTCGTCTGCTACTTCCTGGATCACCCGCCCGATTTCATTGTCGGTATACGCCACGTACGCCGCAAACACGTCCACCTGCCGCAGGAACATTTTTTGTTCGTCCGGCGTCAGCTGGTTCCAGTGTTTCAGCAAGTCCGCTGGCCACGGCGTCATCTTCGCGTCCGGCGGAATTACGCCAAGCTTCTTCTGGTTCGCAAAGATCTGATCCCGAAGATCGTCCCAGCCCTTATCGAACAAATGCATGTCGCTGATTTTCTTGATCCATTCCGGCGTCGGATGATGCGGCGCGTGCGTGCCTCCCGGCGCGTAGTAAACCAGGAACGGCTGCTCCGGACTCACCGCGTTCAGCCGCTTCATGTACTCGATCGCGTCGTCCGCCATCGCCGTCGTCAGGTTCCATCCCGGCTTCCCTACATACGGATAGATCTCCGACGTGTTACGGAATAGATTCGGCTGCCACTGGTTCGCGTCGCCGCCGTTGAACCCATAGAAATAATCAAATCCCATGCCCACGGGCCATTGGTCGAACGGACCCGCCTGGCTCGCCGCGAACGAAGGCGTGTTGTGATTCTTGCCAAACCATGAAGTCGAGTAACCGTTCTCTTTCAGGATCCGCCCAACGGTAACCTTATCTTTGGGAATGATGCTGTTGTAGCCCGGAAATCCCGTCGCTTGTTCCGAGATCACTCCAAATCCCACCGAGTGGTGGTTCCGTCCCGTAATCAGCGCGGCCCGCGTCGGCGAACACAACGCCGTCGAATTGAAGTTCGTGTAACGCAGTCCATTCTTGGCGATCAAGTCCAGCGCCGGCGTGGGAATCACCCCGCCAAACGTACTGGACACCCCGAACCCTGCGTCGTCTGTGATGATCAACAATATGTTTGGCGCGCCCTTCGGCGGCACGATTCGCGGCTCCCAGCATGCCTTCGATTCCCGCGAGTCGCGCTTGATCACTCCGCCAAATGGCTTGGGCTCCGCTGGCAACTGCTTCTCGGACTTGAGCGACGCGGTTCCTGCCGCCGAGCACGGTTCGGATGCGGGCTGTTGCGCCAATGCTCCGGCCGCCGCAAAAGTACCCAACGAAACCGCTGTCAGCACGATTTGTCGCACTCGCGCGGTGCATCGATTGCCGACAGTTCGACCGCCACAGTACGAAATGTATCTGTCTTCCATTGCGCCAACTCCTTGTGCTTGCGGATCTCGATTAGCCCGGACGTGGAGCGAGGGAATTCCGTCTATGCCCACTATTCTCTAGGCCCCAAACGAAACCCGGAATTGGCAAAAGTAACAGTAGCCTCCCCAGGGTATCTTCTTTCTATTCTTGCCTTGCGGAATCCCAGAAAACGGCATCCTCGCCGGCTCTCACTCCCACCATTCCGACTTGTGCCGTGTAGCGGCCGCCTTCCGAGGCGGGAGCCCTGCCGAACCACCACACGCACGCTCCGCCTTCATTACCTAACCGGTGTCATCCCGAGCACCGCGAGGGATCTGCTTTCCACCGTCGCGGCCGGGTCTGCGAATCGCCCACAAATTCTCGTTGCAAGTCACAAATCCACCCGTGTCAGCCTTTAAGGCGAACATGCCCGCCGATTCGTTAGTCTTGCTCGGGCTTACGGCTGGACCCAACGTCATTCAGCTTTTCTAGTCGTGCCAACTGCTCGCGTACCTCATCCGCGTCTTTCGCGGACGGCGCCAATTCCAGGTAGATCTGTAGATGGTAGATCGCGTCAGCGTAATCGTTCTTGCGCGCATAGATATTGGCCAGCAATAAATGTAGCTCCGGGAAGTTCGTTCGCAGGTCAACGTGTTCCGCCTTCAAAGCGCTCTTTTCGGCGTCCTCGACTTTGCCGAGCTTGTAATTAGCGAACGCATTGTAGAAGTAGGCGTCCGCGAGGTTCCATGGATCCAGATCGACGACGTAGCCCGTGACCGTGGCGTGATTCAACGGATCGAGGTCCATGATTGGACCGGCAAATTTCAGCACGTCAGCCCAGTTTTGCGCTTCGAACGCCATTGCCGCCAGCGACAGATACGGCGGCAAGTACTTCGCGTTGATCTCGGTGGCCCGGAGGAAAGCCTCGCGCGCTGCATCCGTCTCGCTTTGTTTTTGCAGCACGGTCCCCAGGTGAAACCACGCGCTCACGTACGCCGGATAGCGCTGCACCGCGGTCTCATAGTGTTTCCGGGCGGCGGCCAGTTTGTCGTTCTTCTCAGCCTCCAGGCCCCTCTCGTACGCTTTGCGCGCCTCTTTCGGCGCACGGTATGCCAGAGCACTCAGCGTCGTGCCTTTAATTTTTTCCGAACGCTCTACAACAATCGTGCCCACATCAATCCGGTCCATGGTGCTATCAAATGCCGTCACTTGCGCAAGACTCACGACACCGGAACGGAATCCTGCGGCGGATGCGCGTAGATCGCACGTCGTCAAGTCGCGCCGAGGAATACCCATGGCCGGATCCCTGCGACTCGCGCCACCGGGCGTACCGGGGTCGCCGCTCGCGTCCAGAATCGTATCGCTGCGTGAACCCAGTTGCATGCTGAAATCCCCGCCAGGAGCGGCGTACACTTGCTGGCGCACGTTGTTGTTGCAAACGCGCTCAATCATCACGTCGTTCGGAATGGCCGTGCCGTCATTCACGGTAACGCGTCCGGCCAGATACATCACCAGATCTTGTCGCGACTCGATGGGCTGCACCGTCGAGCCGGACGGAATGGCCGTAGTAGGAGGGCCCGAGGACGGGCGAGGCGCAGGAGTCGGAGCCGGGGGCTTCTGTGCGTATGTGGCTGGTGCCACAAATGCCAGTGCGAGCGCGAGCAGAAGCAAAATTCGCATGCGGTAGCTCGTGAATCCGTCCGCGCGGAAGAGGAAGACCCGAGGCCTCAGAGTCTAGGTCGCAGCGTTGCTCGAAGTCAAGGTTGTTGCTTCGATCGCCTAAGCTGCCCGTGATCTGTCGGATATAAGTTCCCAGTTCCGTCATCCACCAAAAAATCGATGATTCGCAATCCTATTCTCCCGCCCTTCGAAACCGGTCTGGCGCATTCAACCCGCCCCCACCCTCCTCCATCCAACTGCCCGTGAGTACTTGCCGGTCCTCGGACAAAGTCCCACGGTAGCGAGCCGGGATGCCACCGCCACCGGATCGTTCCAAAAGAAACCCAGTTGGAGTAACAGCCGACACCCCCAAAAATTCACCGTTGCGCCGGTCGTTGTGCGTCGACCTCGTTGTCGGGTCGTAGCCGGAAATTGTGCGATCAAGCCACGCAGAAAGCACCCCATCGGCTGACTGTGAGATGTGTAGGCTTCCGGGAGCCAGGTACTGCTTAGTGGATTCCCCGGTCCAATTGCCAACAAATATACTCGGCTTCACGCCGGAATTTGGTTCTGGCCGCCTCAGCACCACAGGAGAGCTTTGCCCTGAATGCGACCAGGTGCCCGACCATTCGTGGGTACTGCGGGAAAAAGTTATGTCCCAATCGAATGGTTTCGCGACGTCAGCGAAATGAATGCGCAGGTGCCCACCGTCGAAAAGCGTAAACGAATGATCATCCTGCATGCTGTAGGATTTCGCGCTAGCTTTTTCCTTTGTTCCGAAATACCCCCATGTCTCCTTCCCGCCTTCCCGGTGATACACGCGAATGCTAATGGTTTGCCAATCGAACTGCTCCGCGCCCGTTGGGCCGCTCGAAGAAGTCACAATCTCGAAAAAAATCCCGTCGATCCCGGAAGCGGTGGCTACTTCCCACGGGCCCTCGATTAACTCAGGTTGCTCTGTCGGAACCTGCGCTTCACCACGCGGCACACGCACCAAACTGCTCACAGCGAGAACGCACAACAGCCGCAGCACAATCATCGTTACCCCCAATCGCCCCAATTCCAGCGTCGCTCCCCCGCAAGCCTACCAACAACCTACAAGAACGCACGGTGTTCCGCGTCACCTAGCTCTTGCTGAGATCACACCGTCTCCCACAACGCAATTCCGCGCCAAGAGCTTCGTGGTGTAGGCATGCAAATTCGACAATCGCCGCCTCTTAGTCCGCCATTCCCGCGCGGGGACCTTATACTGTATTTTCATGAAAAGGCTGACACTTCTCTTCCTCTTCTGCGCTGCCGCCGCCCTCTGCCAAAGCAATCGCGGGGAGCTGCACCTCAAAATCGTCGATCCGAACGGCGTCGGCCTGAAGACCTCCGTCCAAATGAAAAGCGAGGCAAACGGGTATCAGAGCACCCTGGTTACCGACGACCAGGGCGCCTTGGACGTGCGCCGCATGCCCTTCGGCATCTATCAGCTGACCATCGAGCAATCCGGCTTCGCCGTCACTTCGGATACGGTGCAAATCAACTCTTCGATTGCCATCGATCATACGATTCAACTCAAATTGACTGCCCTCAATCAGAGCGTAGTCGTCAGCGCCATCGACACCTTAATCGATCCCGACCAGGCCGGCTCGGTCAATCAGGTCGGCCCCGATCAAATCGAGCCCCGCCTGACCTCCGTTCCCGGTCGTTCCATTCAAGAATTGGTCATCACCCAACCCGGATGGATTTATGAAGGCAATGCGGTTTTGCATCCGCGCGGCTCCGAATATCAAACCCAGTTCGTCGTCGATGGCGTTCCTCTGACCGACAATCGCTCTCCCAGCTTCGGCCCGCAGATCGAAGCCGACGACGTCCAATCCTTGAGTCTCTACACCGGAGGATTCCCTGCCGAATACGGCCGAAAAATGGGCGGCGTCATCGAGGTAAACACCACGCCGGATTCGCAACCCGGTTTCCACGGGCAAGCCGTCTTGTCGGGCGGCAGTTTCAACTCCGCCGCAGCCTTCGTCGAAGGCCAATATAGCTCGGGAAAGAATATCTTCGGAGCCACCGCCAGCGGCAGCATGACCGACCACTATTTGAATCCCGTGGTGCCCGAAAACTATTCCAACACTGGCACCCTCGGTGATTTTTCGGCCAGCTACGAGCGCGATTTGACTCCCAACGATCGCCTGCGCCTGATCGTCCGCCATGAAGTTTCGCGCTACGACATTCCCAACGAATTGGTGCAACAGGCCGCCGGTCAACGGCAAAACGCCGACAACATTGAGACCATGGGCATCGCCTCCTATCAGCACACCTTTTCCTCCAACGTCGTTGCCGATTTCCGCGGCATGGTTCGCGATAACGCCAACGACTTTTACTCCAACGAAAATTCCACGCCCATTCAGGTCTTCCAGCACAACTGGTTTCGCGAGGGATATTTCAAAGGCATGCTCACCGTGAACCATGACCGCCAGGAATGGAAATTCGGCGTCGAATCGGACAACACATTCTTGAACGAGGATTTCGCCTACAACATCACCGACCCTTCGCAATTCGATGACAACACTCCTCTCATCTTTGCTTTTCGGGGAAACAAACCGGACCTCGAGCAGTCCGCCTTCGTCCAAGACTTGATTCATCTCGATAAATGGACCATCAATGCCGGTTTGCGTTGGGATCACTACCAACTCGAAACCAATAACCAGGCCTTCTCCCCGCGCATCGCCGTTTCCCGCTACTTCCCTTCCGCGGAGACCGTCATCCACTTCTCCTACGACCGCGTTTTTCAGACTCCGTCCTTCGAAAATATTCTCCTGTCGAATTCTTCCGAAATCCTGTCTCTCGATCCCACGAACTTCTTACGGTTGCCCGTCGAGCCTTCCCAGGGAAACTATTTCGAGATTGGCGTATCCAAATCCTTCTGGAGCAAGTTGAAGCTCGATGTCAATTATTACCGCCGCTACGTCAACAACTACGCGGACGACGATCAGATTTCCAACACCTCCATCAGCTTTCCCATCGCATTCCGTAAGTCCACCATCTATGGGGCCGAAGGGAAACTTTATATTCCGGATTGGCACGGATTCTCGGGACTTGTCAGCTATTCCTATATGGTGGGCAACGCCTGGTACCCCGTCACCGGCGGACTCTTCTTGGGCGACGATGCTTCCAGCGCCACCAGTCAGATCACCGGCCACTTTCCCATTTCGCAAGACCAACGCAACACCGTGCGCGGCCGCGTCCGTTATCAAGTCCAACCGCGCTTCTGGCTTGCCTTTGGCGTTCAGTTCGATTCCGGTCTTCCCTTCGAATTTCAGGGCGACCCCGCGGACGCTCTCGCTCAGTACGGTCCCGCCGTCATCAGCCGCGTGAATTTCGATCGCGGCCGCATCGACCCCACCTTCCAACTAAATGCCTCCGCCGGTGCGGATCTTCACAAATCCGAACGCTGGAACATGCGGATACAGTTGGATGGACAGAACCTCACCAACGTCCTGAACGTCATCGACTTCGGCGGCCTGTTCTCCGGCAACGCGATCGGCCCTTCGCGCAGTTTCGCACTTCGCCTCACCACAAGCTTCTAACGCCTCTCGCGGACTTCGCATTTTGTAACCACAAGACCAGCGCCCGCGTTTCTGAACCCGCACTCCCATTTCGACCGGCGCGGCGCCACTTGCGATCGCGACGAAGTCTACCACCGCGTTGTCCCGGGCTCCTCGCGGGCGTGCCGCTCCAGCCCGGTTTTCGTGTCCTCAACATCGCCGCCCGAACGGGACTTCTCGCTTCGAACTTTGGCGACTTCCATCGCACAATCCTGGTCACTCCAGTTTGGACACTGGCTGAGTTGCGCTCACAGCCGCACCCGTTGACGGCTACGTCCCCAACAACACCGCCTTGAATTCGCCTTTGGTCGCAAGCCTGCCTGACTCCCCCACTTTGCCGGTACGGCGACGTACCGTAGCTCACTATGTCGCACAGATCGTAGGCTCGCGCAGCGTATAGTGGGCGATAATGGCGGACGAATATAAGCTCCCAACAGCTCTTGAAACTCTGGACCCTAGCTATTGGGGGCCGAAGTTTGTCATGAGTGGCGTCCTTCTCTACGTTATCTGGGATTCATTCAATGTTGCTTATCCCCTCCGTTTTATGGTCCTCATCCCTTTGCTATTTGTGAGTTTTGGCACGATGTCGGTAACCCGCGTCAAACCTGGGAAAGACAAACTGATGTATCGAAGATTCTTTGTGTGGAGACCACTAGAATATCCTGAGATAGTAGCGTGTAACAGATTCTGGATCTTGGGCTATGTAAGAGCGAACCGCTACATTTTGCCTTGGGGCATACTGTACTTTGTTCTACCGCGTGACAGACAGCATTGGTATCGTTGGGACGAGGGCATTATTTCATTTATCCGCACGAAATCCGGCATGTCTTAGTCTTAGCAAGAGCAGAAGTTACCGAAGCGGCGAGCGAGATTGTTCGCTCACGTCTTGCAGTTCAGTGACTCATGACTCCGTCAACTGATGACGTAAACGATTGCAAACCTCCTTAACCTATATCACGACCAACCCGCTGCCACTCGTTGTACAGTGAAACCAGTGAGGTTCCCCGCCCGTGGGCATCATTAAAAAACAATGGCTCGTAGCTCTTGCTCTCCTCCTGCTGATCCCCCTGGTCTTGACCCTCGGGGGATCGCTCCTTAGCCTGATTAATCCCGAAAGTGCCGCTGGTCATCCGAACTATGTCCGCAACTTCCACCTGCTCAGCCATCTGAAGACCATCCTTTTCTGGGCCCTTCTCGCAACTGTAGCCGTCTTGTGGCTCCTGGTGTGCTTTTTCGTAATCCGCTCCAATCAGCGCTCTCTCCTCTGGCTGTTTCTCGCGGCATTCGGGCCCTTCGGTTTTGCCGTCCTGGCCATGTTGAACGACTGCGCGCCCGCCGACTCCGACTTGTATGCTCGCTTCGTGCGCAACCGCAACGCTTTTGTGCGTGTCGCCTACGAACTTTGCACCTTCGTCCTCATCTGGGTGCTCGCATACGGCGCCATGCTTCTCAAGCGCACACTGATGATCGGCATTCAAGCCGCCGCCACCGGTGTTTCCACCGCGCAGATCATCGATCTCCAGAACGCTTCCTCCGGCATGTGGGCCTTTGCCGAGGGCCATGAGGTAATGTACCTCGTCGTTCTTCTCTACTTGCTTCGCCCCATCGTCTTTAACCTTGCGGGTCGTGTAGTAACAAGCGCTCCTTCGCTCAAGGCTCGCCAATAATTCATTGACACGCCCGCTCCCGGGATACTACCGTGGCATCCGATCAGGTCGGCCCCATTCGTCTTTCCACACAAGGAGAACTTATTGATGCATCGCGCATTGCTGTTGCTGGTCTTCGTTTGTCTCACCGCTTCTGCCGCGCTCGCGCAAGATCCCGTCAAAGTCGATCCGCAGCACTACAAGGTCATCTTTGAAAACGATCAGGTCCGCGTTCTTCGCATTCACTACGGGCCACACGAAAAATCCGTGATGCACGTTCATCCCGACGCCGTAGTCGTCTACGAAACCGATGCCCACATGAAGATGACCACCCCCGACGGCAAGTCGATCGACACCACCGGCAAGGCTCACAATTCCCAATGGACTCCCGCCGGTGCCCACCTCCCGGAAAATCTCTCGGACAAACCCGTCGACGCGGTCCTCGTTGAACTAAAGACCAAGCCCACCCACTAATTCTTACTCGCTCCGTCTCCCCGAGGGGGGAATCGTGGATGCCGCCAAGCTGAACTCATCGTCCAGGCTGATGTCTCTGGATGTCTACCGCGGTTTGATGGTCGCTGCTATGATCGTCGTCGATAATCCCGGCAGCGACGAACATGCCTACTGGCCCATCATGCACACCAAATGGAACGGATGGACGCCGGCGGACTTCATCTTCCCTTCGTTCCTTTTTCTCGTGGGCATTTCCATCGTTTATTCTTTTGCGGCCCGGCTGCAGCGCGGAGACACCCGCCGGCAAATCTTCCTCCACGCCGTCAACCGCGCGCTCCTACTCATCGCCATCGGAATGCTCGTCAATGCCTCGCCGATCATCGGGTTGGACCTGCACACCTGGCGATTCGAAGGAGTGACGCAACGCATCGGGATTTGCTACTTCTTCGCGTCCATCCTGGAACTCTGGGCCGGCCGCCGACAACAAGGGCTCGCGCTGGTCGCCTGCCTGGTTGGCTATTGGGCCCTCCTGCGCTTTTTCCCCGTGCCCGGCGCGGGAGTACCCGGCCGCGACATTCCGTTCATGGATCAGGTGCAAAATCTCCCGGCGTGGCTGGATCGAAAATTGTTCATGGGTCATTTGTACGACGGCACCCGCGATCCCGAGGGCATCCTTCACACCATCCCGGCCATCGGCTCAACGCTCATCGGTGTGCTCGCCGGCCATTGGTTGAGAAAGCAAAAAGATGCTCGTAAGTTAATCGCGGGCATGCTCCTGTCTGGCATTATCGGCATACTTGCCGGAGTGCTTTGGAATCACTGGTTTCCCATCAACAAAAATCTTTGGACCAGTTCGTTTGTCCTCTTCAGCGCGGGACTCGCGCTCCTGTTTTTGTCGCTCTTGTACTGGATGCTCGAAGTGAAGAGATGGCGAGGCGCATGGACCATGCCGATCCTCGTCTTTGGCATGAACGCGATTGCCGGCTTTGTCGCGGACTCGTTCATTTACGGACCGGGCTACACATTTACCGCGCGCGGTCCAAACGGAGCAACCATGAATTGGCACGAAGCCGCACAAACCTGGCTCGAAGCGGCCGGACTCGCCACAGCGAACGCCTCGCTGGTTTATTCGCTCGCAGCCGTGGCAATCTGTTGGTTCTTGTTATGGCTTTTGTGGCGAAAGAAAATCTTCTTGAAAATCTGAACCCGGCCCCGCCTCATCGCTCAGCCTCCTTGATGGAGTGCCATTCAAACCAATCAGCCATGTTGAAATTGCAGGCGGCTTCTTAACCATTGCGCAGCATAGCTCTCGACACGCAGCAGCCCTTGGAACATTCCTCCCCTTTCCGGCGTACTTTAAGGTCGAGGGAGAACCATGTCGAAACGCCAGCTCGCCACGCTGTTCTTGGTTTTGTCGGCTGCACTTCTTCTGCGGCCGATCAGCCTGTACGCCACATACTCCATTGTCGCGTGCGATCCGAATACGCGTGCGTGCGGAGTAGCGGTACAGACCAACAATTTGGCGGTGGGGGCAAGCGTCCCGTATGCGCAGGCGGGTGTAGGCGCCGTGGCCTCGCAGTTTGAGACGAATCCGCATTACGGTCCGCGGGGACTCGCTCTACTCGCTCAGGGACTCAGCGCAGAAGTGGTCTTGAAGCGCCTGCTCGCCGACGACGGCAACTTCGACGGTGCCGGCTCGGAAGCGCGGCAAGTCGGCATCGTCAGCGTTGATGGCCGTGCCGCGAATTACACCGGCGATCAAGCGCAGCAAGCGGTCTGGGCCGGCGTTCGTTCTGGTGCGGGCTACAGCATTCAGGGCAACGGACTGGCCGGACCTCAAGTGGTCGAGGCGATGGAGCATGCATTTCTCCACACCTCCGGATCGCTCGCCGACAAATTGATGGCCGCGCTCCTCGCGGGCGATCGCTCTGGAGGCCAGCGCACCGGACGCGAGTCCGCCGCCTTGCTGGTTCGCACTACAGAAGGTTGGCCAATCGATATCGACCTGCGCATCGACCATGCCAGCGATCCCGTGGGCCAACTCCAGCAACTCTTCGACATGCAGATGGCGCGGCAAGAAGTGGTTCGCGCGAACATCTTCGCGCAACATGGAAATCTTGCGGATGCGAAGTCGGCACTCGTCGCGGCGGTGGCACGGGGCGTGATGTGGCAACGCGTGTGGCTGCGCGCGGCGCGTGTCGCCCGTAGCATCGAAGAGCCCACTCTGGCCTTGCAATATCTGGCGGTTGCGTTCGACCAGAATCCCAACTGGATTCCCGCGGAACTGGGTGAAGGGACCTACGCGGAACTGGGCGCGAATCCCCTGTTTCACCACTGGATCACCGCAGAGCGCCAGCAAAACGCCCTCGCCGAATCGCACCGCCTGACCAAAGATGCTACGCCTGAAAAACGAATCCAAGTCGCGCGCCTGCTGCTCGAAACCGGACACCCCGACAACGCACTGGCGATCCTCAACGCCCTGCCGCAAGGCGTCGGTGAATCCATCGAAAGCCTGCTCCTGGCCAGCACCGCTCTCGAAGCACTGGGAAAAACCAGCGCTGCGATTGCCCAGTGCCGTGCCGCCGCCGCGAAATCCCCGGACAATCCCCTCATCCTCAAGCGACTTGCGCGACTCGAGCACAGCGCCAAAGTTCCCAATTAAAATCACCAATCTGGCTCCCTCCATCGTTGCATTCGCATTCACTCAATGCGTTCGATTGCGTGTCGCTAGATGCTGCTTCCCCAATGGCCCCCTTCCCCACAAACGAGTTGCTTTCCCCGCCCACTCTGTTCAAGATAAGCCCCAACTCTTCATGTCCACCACAAAACCAGCGCATTCTCGGGGCATTCCAGCCTCCCTCTGGATCGTCCTGGTCTTGCTCTCGCTCTCCGTCTTCATCAACTACGTCGATCGCGGCAATCTCTCCATCGCCGCCCCCCTCTTGAAAGACGAGCTCGCCATCTCCCCCGCCAAACTCGGCGCTCTGCTCTCCGCCTTTTTCTGGACTTACGCCTTCATGCAACTCGTCTCCGGCTGGCTTGTCGACCGCTTCAACGTCAACTGGGTCATCGCCGGCGGCTTCTTCTTATGGTCCGCCGCCACTGCCGCTACCGGTTTCGTGCACCTCTTCGCCATGCTGCTCGTCCTTCGTTTGCTCCTCGGCATCGGCGAATCCGTGGCCTTCCCTTCTTACTCCAAAATCATTGCCCTCAACTTCTCCGAAGAACATCGCGGCTTTGCCAATTCCGTCATCACCACCGGCTACGTGCTCGGCCCCGGATTCGGCATGCTCTGCGGCGGAATGCTCATGGCCCGCTTCGGCTGGCGTCCCTTCTTCATCGTCTTGGGACTCGCCAGCATGCTGTGGCTTCTTCCTTGGCTCAAGTTCATGCCTAAGAACCGCCCAGCCCCTGCCACGGCGGATTCCATCGGCGCGCCCAGTCTTCTCGAATTTGTGCAGTTGCGTTCGGCCTGGGGAACGTGCCTCGGCCTTTTCTTCGGCAACTATGTGAACTATTTCCTCATCACCTGGCTTCCCTACTATCTCGTTCGCGAGCGCCACTTCTCCATGAACAAGATGGCCCGTATCGGCGGCATCGCTTACCTCGCCGGCGCCTGCATCGCCATGCTCTCCGGCTGGCTCTCCGATCGTTGGATTGCCTCCGGTGCCACGCCAACTCTCGTGCGCAAAACGTTTGCAGGCGGCGGCCTCGCTCTCTCCGGCATTTTCATCGGTCTCGCCGTCGTCAGCGGACCCGCTTACTGCGTTGCCGCGCTCATCTTGGGCGTCATCTTCTTCGGTGCGGGTTCCTCCAATGTCTATGCCATCACGCAAACGCTCGCCGGTGCCCAAGCTGCCGGACGCTGGACCGGTTTCCAGAATGCCTTTGGCAATCTCGCCGGAGTCGTCGCCCCCGCCGTCACCGGATTCGTCCTCCAGCGCACCGGCCAGTTTTACTGGGCCTTCGTCATCCTCACCGCCGCTTCTCTCGCCGGCATGGCCTGCTGGGTTTTTCTAGTCGGCCGCATCCAACCCGTAATCTGGCACAAAAGACTCCCGGCAGCAGGAATTCCCGATCCGTTGCCATTGGCCGCGCTAGAACGCAACCCCCTCGACGGATAAGCAAGAATCCGGCTGCCGCTCCGGCTGTGACAACTCCCACCACCGTTTTCCTCGATGACTTCCCGCTGGCTCACCCAGAAAGCTCGCCAAACGACTTCTGACAAGTTCGTTTCACCATCCCTATCTCGTGAGAAATCCCAAATTCGAACTTCTAGCTCCGTCCACAGAACTGCCTTCGGCTCGCGCCGCAACTACGCAGGCGCAGAAATTATTGCGGTAGATTGAGGCGGCGGAGAAGCTCCTGGAAACGAGGGTCGGGGCGGAGCGCATCCCAGTCCCAGGCGACAGCAAGGTGGGACGTGGGTGTTTCATTGGCGTCGACGGCTCTCTTTAGCCAGGCCAGCGCAAGATCGTTCTGGTGGGCGTGCGCGTACAGGCGGGCGATCCGTATGCCGGCGACGTGGCTATGCTCGGAGCGGGCGGCGAGCACATCGCCGGCGCGCTTCATGGCTTCGCGATAGCCACCCGCAGCGAAACCGGAATGCAGCGCTTCCACGGCTTCTCGGTCGTTCAACACTTCAAAGAACCTCACGGCTTCCACATACGCCTCCTTGTCCATATGCTTCTTGAAATAGGCGCCCCACAGTCCCATGTGCGCCGAAGAAAAATTGGGATTGGACGTGAGAACGTTCTGCAGATTCTCGATCGCTTCGTCGTACCGCCCAAGGTAGATCAGATGCCAACCGTAGAACGCGCGCCAAAAATAGTACATGGGGTCGAGAGCAAGGCACTTGTGAATTTCGGCGTCCCATTCGCCATTACGATGGAGGGAGATCAGGAAATCGGCGTACATGAAGTGCGCAATGGCACTGCTCGGGTTCACCTGAATGGCACGCCTAAAGTGCTCTTCCGCCGCCGACTGATCATGGTCAAGCCCCAGGGAAATATTGGCGAGGCTGACATGCGCCTCGGCCAGGGACGGATCGAGTTCGAGCGCTTTGACTGCATAAGCTTTGGCCTTATCGAGAACTTCCGAGGCCGCCAGATAGCCAGTATCGGTCCGCATCAGCCACACATCCGCCAGACCGGAATAGGCCAGGGCGTAGTTGGGATCTTTCTCCAGCGCAAGCTGGAAATAGTGCTCGGCTTCTTCATAGCCGGGCTTGGAGACCTGGAACCAGTAGGCCCGCCCTTTCAGGTACGCCTCGTACGCTTCGGGATTCACGGGGCGAGGTGCAGCCAGCCGCGCTTTCTCTTCCGGCGATAGTGTGAGTTTGATTTCAGCGGCGATGGCCTGCGTGACTTCCGCCTGCACCGTAAGAATATCGCGGAGATCGCGGTCGTACTGCTCGGCCCACAGAGGTTTTTCGCTGGAAGCCGGTACCAAACGCGCGGTCACGCGAACCCGATTACCGGCCTGTAGCACGGATCCTTCGACGATAGCGTCGACTTCGAGTTTGCGCGCTATTTCGCTCAACGGCAGCGAGGTATGCTTGAACTGCATCACGGATTGCCGAGAAATGACCCGGAGCCCGGTGCTTTTGCCCAGCTGGGTGATCAGCTCTTCGGTAACACCGTCGGCGAAGAATTCGCGCTCGGGATCACCAGAAAGATTCGCAAGCGGAAGAACGGCGATGGACTGCACCTGGGGAGCTCGGTTAAGGACGTGAGGCAGAATATCGCGCAAGCCGACTCTGGACAGGATTGCGCCAACCGCGGTGAGCAGCAGAATAGTCGCGAGCATCGCCAAGAAGGATTTCTTCCGGAAAAGAGTGCGCGCCAAATCTGGTCCAGCAGGGGTGGAATCGATGAACTCGGCTGTGGAATCCCGCTGCAGTCGCCGAAGATCCACGGCAAGGTCCCGGGCGGACTGGTAACGATCGACAGGACTTTTTTCCAGGCACTTGGAGATGATGCGTTCGAGCTCCCGGGAGATTTTCGGATTGAGCTGGCGCGGTGGAACAGGAGGGCGGTGCAGCATGGCGTCGAGCAATTTGCCGCTCGAGAGTTCCGCGAACGCGCGTTGGCCGGTGGCCATCTCGTACAGAATGAGGCCGGTCGCATAAAGATCGGTGCGCCCATCCAGATCGCCGCCCAGGAGCTGTTCCGGAGCCATGTAGGGAAATGTGCCTGCCATCGCTTGCGATTCCAGTCGCGACTGCGTGACCGATTCGGCCACGGGAAGGCGGAACCGGGCGAGCCCGAAATCCAGGATCTTGAGGCGGTTGTCGCCACTGATGAGCAGGTTGGCAGGCTTCAGATCGCGGTGAATGACCGACTGCGCATGCGCCGCGACAAGTCCTTCGACGAGTTGCAGGGCCAGCGGGAGCAGATCGGATTCGGGGAGATGCCCTGCGGCTATCCTGGCGCTGAGCGGGCGGCCTGCGATGTATTCCATTACCAGGAAATCGGTATCCCGCTGCGTATCAAAATCGTGGATCGTGGCGATGTTGGGATGATTCAGTTTCGAAAGTGCGAGGGCCTCGTTGCGAAAGCGGTGACGAGCGGTTTCGTCGCCGATGGTTCCGGGATGGAGAAGCTTGAGAGCGACGTCACGGTCCAGGTGGAAATCGCGGGCCCGATATACCACGCCCATGCCACCGCTGCCAATTTTTTCGAGGATGCGGTAGTGGCCGAATTCCAGGCCAATGAGAGCGTCCTGTATCGGGACCTGGGCTGGCATGGGAAGGTCCTCTCCCGAGCGCCGTCGTTATGGCGAGCGTAGAACGCGAAAGAGGGGAAGTCAACTGTGCCAGGTTTTTCTGGAACGCAATCCTCTCGACGGATAACCGCAGTCGTCTACTGTCTCTTGTAGATCGTCTTCCCCTCCTTGATCGTCTCTTCGATCTTGATGTCTTTAATCTGCAGCGGATCCACCTTCAGCGGGTTCTTATCCAGGATCACCAGGTCCGCCAATTTCCCCGGTTCCAAGGACCCTTTCATCGCTTGCTCCTGGTATTGCCACGCCACATTGATCGTCATCGCCTTTAATCCTTCCATGGTCGTCACCCGCTGGTCCGCTCCAACCGCCGCTCCCTCCCGGGAAATGCGATTCACTGCGGACCACAGCATAAACATCTGGTCCAGCGGCGCCACCACAAAGTCCGTGTGATTCGTCGGTCTCAGTCCTTTATCGATGGCAACGCGCATCGGGCTAATATACGCCGCCTGCTTCGCTCCACGATTCGCCACGTGCGCGCTCGCAAAATAAAACGTATGCAGCGTATAGAACGACGGCGTGAACTTGTATTTCACATACTTGTCCAACTGGTCTGGCCGCGTGAATTGCGCGTGAATCACCGTTACGTGGCGGTCCTTGGTCACATCATCCGCCGCCGCATACTCATGCGCCCGAAAAACCAGATCAATCGCCGCGTCTCCATTCGCATGCACCAGTAGCGGCACATTCAACGCATAAACCTTCTTGAACATCTCCTTGATCGTGTCTTCGGGAAATGTTGGCTCTCCGCTCCAGTTTGTTTCCCCGCCGGGGCCGCCGAGCAGGTACGGCGTCGTGAAATATGCCGTTCTCCCTTGCGGCGAGCCATCCGACGTGATCTTCACGCCTCCAATTTTGAAGTGTTTGTCATAGCTTCCCCACGTATTCACCGGACTGCTCGCCAACGCCTTATCCAGATCGGTGATAAACGGATATGCGACCACATCAATAATGTTCCCGCCTGCCGCGATGCTCGGCACATCTTTACCCGGCCCCGACGGCGGCGGGTCCTAATTCTTCTATCTTCGTCGCGCTTCCCTTGAACTTCCCTTCCAACTCCGCTCGGCTGCCCACCGCTAGAATCTTGCCGTTCTTTACTGCCACTGCTTCGGCGCTCGGCTGCGCTTCATTCATCGTCACGATGTTCGCGCCCACGTAAATCTTGTCCGCGGATTGCCCCAACGCCGCCACGCTCCCCATCAGCATCGCGACGAAAACCACAACCGTCCCCCAAATCCTCGCGGTCTTTGCAGCACACACAATCCCGACTCGGTTCTCCATCTGGATATTCCCTCCTGGTAGGAAACTAACACGCCCTACTCGGCCGTGGACGCAACATACATTCCCGGCAAATCGCCGGTAAGTGGCAAAAGTTATAGGCCAAGACCCGGCCCCGGGATGGCCCACCACTTGTGGCCGAGATGATTTGGGGTGGCCCATCCCCACTTCCAATTAACCTGCCCATTTACGACCTGGACCATATGGCAGGCTTCCTCACTGTCCCAACGGCCAGTCGAATTCCTCACTCAAAACACGTACTCTTGGCCACAAATGGCCATTCCGCACAAAGCATGCTCGACGCTCGTGCAATGGGTCCGCGCCGACCGGAATCTCCTCGCCGACCTTCGGCCGGGCACCCCCTTCGACGCCCGCGCGTCATTCCAGGCTTTCGGCGAGCGGCAGTTCGGCGGTCGTTTCGCCGGAGTCGCTTGTTGCTGCGAGTTACCAGGTGAGCAGCCCCCGAGGTGGGAGGCGGCCCTCGAGTTTCGCCCCCAAGAAGCCTCGCGCATCACTCTAAAAGGTTAACGCTCCCTCCGCGTTCTGCCGCGCCGCTCGCCGGATTCTTCAAGTACTAGCACAGCTCCGCAAATCACTGCGTCTTGGCTTTACCAAACGGTCGCGCGGGCTCATGGAACGGCAAGTCGATCGTCATCGGACTGTGGTCCGCAATCGGCTCCGGGGGACAATTATTCAGGTTCACCAGGGTGCGCGCGAAGTGCGGTGCGAACACGAACGGCCCTTTCGCGTCGCGCGGCGTCTCTATGTCATCCTTCACGAAGAACCAATCCAGTTTGTATTTCGCCAACTTCACGTTGCCCCAAATCAGTTCCGCGTTGAATGTCGGTTTAAATCCGGCGCCTTGCCTCTGATTCGAATCTGCCAGCGTACCCGCAGTTCCGTTGATCGTGCGCTCCGGAATACCCCGGAAGTCGATGGCTTTGCCGTCCGCAAAACGGAATTTTTCCAGCGAATTGAAAAAACCGCGCTCCAGATTCGCGGAGGCGCCGGGGATGTTGGCGGCGGTGGGATCAATTCGGTATTGAATACCAGACAGGCTCATGGCCGCCTTGGCTCCCCCGTAAATCATTCCCACTCCCGTAGCCCATTGCACGCCTTTGGTTGTCCAGAAATCCACGCTGCCATACCGCTTATACAGCATGTTTTCGATGCTGGTCGGTGTCGAGTCCGACCCGGTGGTGTTCATGTCCCCCGCAACGATTACCGGATTCGCAGAATCGCGCACGTGGTTCAGAAGCTCCGCCATCTGTTGCCGGCGGATCTTTGGCTTGGCGCGGTTTTCCAGATGCGTGCACGCCACAGTCACCAGATGCCCCGGCGCTTCGGGCACATCCAGGTCCACGTACAGCGTCGTTCTCTGGCCGCGCCGCACTTCCCGCAACAGATCTTCGCCAATCAATACAGCGGCCTTCCGTTTTGCCTTTTCCATCGGCCGGATCTTGCTTTCTTTGAACCAGTCATAGCCCACGGTGAACGGAACCAACTGCGCGCTACGAATCGGATACCGTGAGAGCACTGCATTCCCGTGTAGCCCCCGCAATCTGTCTTTATCGACCTTGAACTCCTCCAGTAGCTGTTGTTGGTCCGCTTTGCTCTCTCCATCATCGAATGTATCCGTGCCCAGCTGCTTCGGATCCACTTCCAGAAATTCCACTCCATATGCCCAATTCATGTTCAACGCCTTGCCCAGTTCGCGTATCACCTCTCGGTATTCCGTGCGTTTCACTCCCCAATCGACTTCATTCAAGATCCACACGTCGGCAGACTTCAGGATTTCGATTTCTTCGGGAATTTTCTCCATCTCAACAGCACGCACCCTCTTTTTGTTTTCTTTCGCGTGTTTGCGCTCTTCTTCTACCTTGGCCATGAAGGCGTCTTTGTCTCTGAGAAATAGCTCGATGTAATCGAGTTCCAGGCCGCGTTCGATGTTCCAGAAAGCCACTCGCAGCGAAGGTCCTAGCTGTGGAACTTCCAGCGGTCGCGGCCGCGCCCCGTTTAGGTACGCCTCATTATTGATAAACGGAGTCGTCGTGATCAGCTGAAGCTTCTCCGTCAGCTCCGGGCTCAGTTCCTGGTCCAAGCTAAGCTGTACCAACTCGTCGTACGAGAAAAGTTTTGGCTCCGCATCTCGCACGTACTCTTGTGCACGCGACGCACTAACCACAAACCAAGCGGCAGCAAGCGCGATTAGCAAGCGAACGCAGGTCATGCAATGGGCGGTTTTCATTGTGGAAATCCTTTGCTGGCGATCAACAGTCCATTTCGAGACCTGGTCGGCCCACGAGGGGCGCACACACATTCACTCCGCTCTGATTATTTCGCACATCTTAGGTCGCCTTCTAGTTCGAGTCAACGTACCCTATACTGGGCGTCCGTACCGTCGGTAGCTCTCACTTCCCCGCCCCAGTCTTTTTCTCTTCCTGCTGCTTCCGCACATACCCGCCAATCTCCTGCACCGTCCCCAACCACACGCCACTCGCCGGATTCTTCAAGTACTCGCACAGTGCTTCCAGCGCCTTGGTGTCCGTAGTCTGGTAAGCGTGTCCACCAATCTCGTGCCCTACGAAAATCACCCACCGTCCTTCTTTCGCCGCTTCGTCCACGATCTTCTTCATCTGCGCAAAATCCAACTCGTCGAAGCCGGTGCCCATGGCCTGCGCCAGATCGCAAATCTCCGGATCGTTCGCGGACTCGTCCAGGTAACCTCTTCCCACCAGGAACCGCTCCGCCACCAGCGGCACATAACTCTTCACTTCTTTTCCCCGGCCCACAAACTTCTGCCCGCACGGGTACGCAAACGTCCGCGGCTTCACTCCCAGTAGTTTGTAAATTTCCTCATTCGCTTCGTCGAGTTGTTTCGCCATCATCCCCAGGTCGTAATTCTCGAGCGCGTTCTCCCGCGAAAACGCGTAATTGCCCGTGCACGGATGCGTCATCGAATGATTGGCGATCTCGTGTCCATCGGCCACCGCTTGTTTCCAGCCCGCCAGCCGTTTCTCCACTCCTTCCGGCTGCACAAAGAACGTGACCTTCACACCCTCTTTTTTCAACAACGCCAACCCGGTATCCACCTGGCTCAACCGCGCATCATCAAAACTCAAACTAACCGCGCCCTTCTTCCCTTCCGGCCAATGAAACCCCTTCACGTCTTCCCCTCCCCGCACTGGCAAACTCTGCCCCCACACCGACCCGCACAAACAAATCGCCCCAATCCCCATCCCCACCACCAAACGCCAAGCCTTCACATCGTCCTCCAGTGTTTCCGGTTGCGTAATCTATCTGTCGCTATAACCCGGCGGGTCGACAGGAACAGCCATGCCCCTGCCGTCCACGTCGAAAGAAATCGCATTGCTCGCGATGGACTTTTCGTCGTGAACTCCACCGCCATACCCGAGGATAAATTGATACTGACCGGGAGGAGTGCTGAACGTGATGTGCACTTTTTCGGACTGGCCGGGTTCCAACACGAGGTGCTGAGGAAGGAGGTCGGTCGGGTCTATCGCATAGGAGGCTGAAGACTTCCCATCGCTACTCTCGCTTATCAACGAGGTGGAGTTCCAAAGGTCATGCCGCGTTATCCAAGCCTCTGAGCTGCCATCGGAGACAGAGAACGGACCTTTCCGCCTTATTCCCAATAGCGCCGGGCCAAGCTCCGAACTATCGAACACAACGGATCCAGCGCCTATGTTTTTGATTTCGATCAAAAAAGTTGCAGCCCCACGAGGGCCGAAATCACTTTCAGCGATTAACTCTATGCCTTCGAGCGCAGCCCACAGATGAGGATCGGGAGCCGGACCAATGATTTTAAATTTCCGGATGAGCGCATCCCCCGGATTCATGGGCTGCACGACATCGGAGGCATCGACCTGCATTGCAGTATCTTTGTAAGGACGCAATTCGCCCTTTACCGTCTCGGAAATGTAAGTAATGTAAGGACCGCTCAGAAGGAAACAGGTATCCCAGCGGTCAAATACGACCACTCCACAATATTTTCCAGGACCTCGGAGACCCGCTCGAGCCGTAATAATTAAACTGCAAGCCAACGCACAAACCACAATCAGACAGAGAGCCCGAGGTACAGCACGACACATGGGACGCCTCTCAATTCCTTGTTGGTGGTATTGTAACCCCCCTGTCTCAACCTTCCTGGCTGGGGGCTCGGAGCTTCAGTCCTTGGCTTTTGGCTTTTGGCTTTTGGCTTTCCCTCTCCCCCTCACCCTTCCGCCCCCGGTCCAATCGCCACCACGAAATACGTCGCCGCCGTCGCCCCCACATTCTTGATCCCATGCTCCTCATTCGATCGCACAAATCCCACCGATCCCGGCCCCAATCGGTATGACTTCCCATCCGCAAAGAGCTCCACCGTCCCTTCGCGAATCAGCCACATCTCCGAATGTACGTGCTTGTGCGGCGAGTGCGGCGCGCCTCCCGGCGGCAGCGTAGTCTCATGCACCTCCAACGATTCCCCGGTCGCCAACTTCCCTTTCAACACATCGCGAAACTGCGCACCGTTCTCCGTATGCACCGGCAATTTCTCGAACGGATACGCCTTCGACGGCAGCGCACCCTCTTGCGCCGACGCCACACCCTCCACCGAAAACAGCGCCGGCAGCAGCGCCACAGGAATCACCGAACACATTTCGCGCCGACTCAGCACCATCGCACCTCCTCGTTTAGCTTTGGGATACCTTCGCTCGTCAGGTCCGCTTCCGCCACACTCCACGATTCATCGCCTTCGCCAAACACTCTAACCGCACAACGCGGCCCTGTTTGCACGCGTGATCGGAATTACTTCGTCGCCAGAGCCTGCACCGCTTTGCTCTCCGCGGCGCGATTCTGCTTCGCCAGAAATTCTGCGCCCAGCAACAAAACGCACAACGTCGCCGTCTTCGTTATCTCCATAAGCTCCGGTTCATCGTTGCGCAGCCCTGCCTCTTTATCGAGTGACCACCGCCCCAGCTGCAGGATCCCCGCGCGATTCACTTGGTAGAGCGGCGCTCCGCAGCGCTTCTTGATCTCTTCAAAGAACGTATTTCCTTTGTACGCCGCGTTCACCGCTTTTGCGACCGTCTGAATATCCACCGGAAACTCGTCATTCGCTCTGATCCGTTTTATCTCTTCAGCGGTTGGACTGGCATTCATCCACAACCCAAAATACATGGCCTCCACGATCACCCGGACTAGCGCTCCCGCCGAACG
Organism: Candidatus Acidiferrales bacterium; assembly: GCA_963759275.1. Taxonomy (GTDB): domain Bacteria; phylum Acidobacteriota; class Terriglobia; order Acidiferrales; family UBA7541; genus Acidiferrum. Next base: position 553,449 of record CAVWYZ010000018.1, read on the forward strand.
CAGTGATCCGGAATTGATCAACAGGATTACGCTCCGGTGATGTTGCGTGATCGTCGCCAGCAGTCCAGAAACCGCCACCGTGCGCGCATCGCTCCGGTATTTCTGCCCTGTTAAGATACGGTCCATCTCCGCAATCGTATCTCTGGCCTTAGTCAGATGTTCCGCAAGTTTCGCCTTCATTTGCTGGGTGCTCCTTGACAGCAATCGCCGTCCCGCGGTCCCAAAAACGGGCCGACACAGCCACACAGGCAATTTGCTTTGAAATTCAACGCAGAGGCTCGGTCATTCCACTCTGAACTGTCTGCGGATGTTACCCCGTCTCCCGGCAATCAACCACAAGAAAAGCGTCTCACGCCCGGCCTCGCTGCCCCCCTAAAACGCATATTGCAGCGACAACGTCACCAGGTTCGCGTGAAAATTCCGCGGTGCGTACAAGTCCTGATACGATCCATTCGCATCCTCGTGATACGCGTAATAGTCCCATCGCGCGCGCCCCAGCCAGTGCTTCGCAAATTGATAAGACACGCTCCCATAAGGCTGATACCACGTCGAGTTCAGCGGCCCTAGCGGCGCCGTCGCAATCGGGCTCTCTGGATTCAGGTTCACCTGCGATCCCGACACTCCCGAAAGGTTTGCCCCCACTTCTAGCGTCAGCCGCTTCACCGGCGTCCACAGAAAATCCAGAAAGCCCGTATTCACTACGCTCGAGTATGGTGACATTTCTTCCACCAGTCCCGGCACACCTGGGCATGGCGCCAATCCTGGCAGCGCCGCGCTGCTCGTGAAACACACGTACAAGTTTGAGTAGATATTGTTGTAGTTGTATCCCAGCTGCGCGGAAAACTTCTCGCCCGGCGTCAACGAAAGCGAAACGCCGGTCCCTCGGTTATGCTGCGTCCCATTCACCGCCACTAAATTATTCTGCCCGTTCGCCGTCAGGAAATAGCCGCTCAGGTTCAGCCACGCCGCAATCTTGTACTGCGCACGCGCGCGCACTTGCTGGTAATTCTGCGGACTCAACCGCGTAAACGTGTTGTCCGCTGTCCCGATTTCCGCGTCCACATTCAAACTGAGATTTTTCACCGGCTTGGCCCACACGCCCAGCACCGCCGTGTTCGAATTAATGTCTGTGATTCCTGGCGGCCCGTATGTCGCGTCCGGCGTGGTATACGAAATGGATCCGTCCAGATTCTGCGTGCACCCGTCAGGCAGTACTCCGGCTACCAGGGTGCAGTTTCCCCGCGCTGCATTATTGGGGTAATAGACCGCGTTCTGAAAATTGTAAAAATTGTCCGCAATCACGCGATGCATATACCGGTAACCAAAATATGCGCCGGCCTTTGCTGACAGCTGCACCTGCCCTTCAATCAAATTGCTGGTGATCTGTTGCTTCAAGAAATTGGCGTCCACGTTCAACAGCACATCCGGTCCCGAACTCGTGGAATGGGTGGGAATCCCCGCAACCCCATTCGCGGGTGCCGCGCACGTGGTCACCGGCAAGCTCGCCGACGTCGCAAAAATACTCGGCGGAACAATCAGGCTACTGCCAAAAAACGAACACTCCGACGACGTGAACTGTGCCGGTTCCTGCCAGTTGCCATAGTGAAATGAGTCCACCAGACTGAAGTCCTTGGTGATCTGCCAGGTTGCCCCGAAATCCGCATACGAGGACACCTCGCGCCCCGCCAACGGCCCCGATTGCGTATAATCCGCCAGAAACGTACGCGACTCCAATCCTTGGAATCCCAACTGATCTCGCGAATTGTTCAGATCGCCGCCCGTGTAACTGAATTTCCCAGACAACTGCACACTGGGAATGTAGCTGGATTGAATGCTGATCTGCTCGGTCGGCGCGCTCAGCCGCGTTGGTTGGTAGTTCGAGTAGTTGTAATACGCGCTGCACTTCGGGTTTACGATGCTACCCGGTTGAAACGTCGGGTTGCACGGCTGGCTCGGCGGATTCCACGACACTCCCAGATCCACCAACGGAAAGCCACTTCCCACCGAAAACTGTTGGTTAGGATCGATCACTCCCGGATCGGTTTTGTAGTAACTCCAAATTTCGTCGAAGCTGATGTTCGTCCGGGGCAAAAATCGGAAGTCCACTCCCAGTCGGTACTGGTTCATGGTCGTGGAAATATTCTGCAGCAGAAACTGCTCGGTGCCTTGATGGATGGTCGAGTACGCCGGCCCCGAATTCGTGTAGTGGTTGTAGCCAAGCCGAAAACGAATCTTCGCGTCCGGCAGCAGCGTCACTCCATAGTTCTGCATGTTGCGGCGCGTATTGAAGTAGTGCGGCGTGATGCCCACAACCGTTGTGCCCAGCACATTCGCCGGAGCATTCACCGTGGGGTTGAAATTCGGCGGCGCATTCGCCACCGGAGTGGCCGGATTAAACGGATTGGCCAGCAGCGAATAGTCCCAGAAATTCTCGTCGTGCCGCACCATTCCGTTGAAGCTGTACCATTTGTTTTTGCTGACGCGGATGACGCTCACAACATTCGGATCGCCGCCGTAGCCAAAGTTGCTGAAATAAAACCGGTCAAACAGCGCTCCGTGCGGATCCAGCGAATGCATTTCCGTCGTGAAGTTCAGTAGCCGCGGCCCTTGTTGCAGGTTCACCATCGTGTCGTACGTCTGTTCATCCCCGGAAACGCTCGTGAACCGCCCCCCAAACTCAATCGATTGCTTGATGTTGTAATTTCCCTGGTCCAGCCCATTATCCGCATCCGCCTGCGGCGCCGGCGTCTGCTGCGCTTGTGTCTGCTGCGCCGGAGACTGTTGCACTTGCGCCCAGACAGCGTCCGCCATCAAGAACGCCAACGCTACAACCACAAGACACGGCCATTCCCTTTCAAAAAAGGTGCGCGATCGGCGTTGCCGTGAGTTCCTCATAGTTACTCCACTCAGGGCGTAAAAAACACACTGCTCGAATTCGACCCGTGTATCGCCGTGTGGCATAGCGTGCAGGCCTGATATTTTTGCGCTTGATTATGAAAGGTCGGAGTCGCCGCCGGTCCTGCATCCGCCGACAACGAATGGCAGCTCAGGCACAGCAGGTTCACTTGGTTCTGCACCAGCATTCGTGGGTTCGTGGACCCGTGCGGTGAATGGCAGATGACACAGCCTTCCATCTTCGCTTCATGCTGGTATACGAAAGGTCCTTGCTTTTCCGCGTGGCACTTGTAGCACACCTCGTCCCCCGCGGCGGCCGTGCGCAACTGCTTCGGCCGGAACGTGCCGTGCGGGCTGTGGCAGTCGCTGCACTGCACCAGTCCTTCGTTCACGCGATGATGAAAGGGCCGTGCAAACTGCGCGCGCACGTCCATGTGGCATTTGTAACAAAGCTCGGGAGACTTCACCGTCAGCAGGAATTCGCTTTCCTTCGCATGATGCGGCGAGTGGCAATCGATGCACCCGACTCCATTCGTCAGATGCACCGACCGATCGTAGTTGCCATGTTCTTCCGTGTACTGGTGGCAACGCAAGCACCGCGCGCTCGTCTCCTGCGGCGAAGCATCCTTAAATGTGAAGATTTTCGAGACATCGCCGCCGCCGTCCACGTGCTCTTTGCCCGGCCCGTGGCACGCTTCACACCCATGCCATTGCGGCCCTTTGTGCGCGTCCGTCCCGGCTTCCGAGGCAGTGGCGAAATGCGCCGTTCTCGCAAAGTTCGCGTAAATCTCGTCGTGGCACGTCTTGCATGTATCCGCCCCCACATAGGCAGCGGGATCCGTCGGCCAGTTCGCACTGAACTGTGATTTTTCTTTCTGCGCGCCAGCTTCCTTTTTCTGCGCGCTCGCGACAGGGCTCCACGCCATCCCGGCCAACACCATGCTCAGGATTGCAATTAAGAATTTGCTCGCTCGCTTCATTCCACTTCTCCCGAGGAACCTGGATCAACGGGAAATCGCACGAACTTCACCGAGCATCACAGTTTTGTATTTCTGGACAACGGGGCGGAGAGAACAGGATAACAGCCGAAAGGACGTATGTTGTCAGTAATCAAAACCAGAATCAGACAACACAAAAGACCATACTGCGCCGATAGAGTCAAATCAATTTTGCGCCCTCCCTCCCTTCTCCCTGCGCCGCGAAGGCTTGCCCTGAGCTTCGAAGGAATCTCTCTTCGATTCCCGCGCAAGCCATCCTCCAAAATTCCGTCGCTCGAAGTCTGCCCGCGGCAAATCTTTTGCTCTTACACCCTTATACCCTTGCACTCTTACACTTCTTCGCCGTTTCCTGTTCCAATACTCCCCCCAATTTGCCTGCACCCCAACCCCTGCGTTAAACTCCATTCCCGATGACAGACACCGCCTCGATTCTTGGTCGCAGCATCTCTCACTACAGCGTATTGGAAAAACTCGGTGGCGGTGGAATGGGTGTTGTCTACAAAGCCAAAGACACCCGCCTCGGTCGCAACGTCGCCCTGAAATTCCTCCCCGACGACATCTCTCAGGATCCCCAGGCCATCGAACGGTTCCGCCGCGAAGCCCGCGCCGCCTCGTCTCTCAATCATCCGAACATCTGCACCATTTACGATATCGGCGAATTCGAAGGCCGCCCGTTCATTGCCATGGAACTGCTTGAAGGTCAGACGCTCAAGCACCGCATCTCCGGCAAGCCCATCGCCATCGCCGAACTTCTCGACCTCGGCATCCAGATCGCCGACGGCCTCGAAGCGGCCCACGCTAAAGGCATCGTCCATCGCGATATCAAGCCTGCCAACATTTTCCTCGTCGATCGCGGTCCCGCCAAAATTCTGGACTTCGGCCTCGCCAAACTCGCCAATCCTGGGACCCCCGCTGCCCCTTTCATCAGCGAATCCGCCTTACAGACCCGCACCATCATTGAGGGCAGCGATTTTCTTACCAACCCCGGCAGCTCCGTCGGTACCGTTGCCTACATGTCCCCGGAACAAGCGCGTGGAGAAACTCTCGACCTGCGCTCCGATCTCTTTTCCCTCGGTGTCGTTCTCTACGAAATGGCCACCGGCGTGACTCCCTTCTCCGGCTCCACCTCCGCCTTGATCTTCGATGGCATCCTCCACGGTGAAGCGGCTCCCGCCACCCAACTGAATTCCCGCCTGCCGCTGACCATGGAGAATATTTTTTCCAAAGCCCTGGAAAAAGATACCGATCTCCGCTACCAGACCGCCGCCGAGCTGCGCGCCGACCTCAAGCGCCTGAAACGCGATATGGACGCCAGCCGCCGCGTCGACAAGCCCGACTCGTCCAGTTCCCATCCCTCCGCAGGGCCCACGCGAAAATCCGTAGCCGTTCTCTACTTTGAAAATCAAGGTGGCGGCAAGGAAGACGAATATTTCCGCGATGGCATGACCGAAGACATCATCACCGAGCTTTCCAAAATCACGCAGCTCCAGATTTTTCCTCGCTCAGAAATGCTCGCCTTCCGCGACAAAACTACCAACGCCGCGCAAGTCGGCCAGCAACTCGGCGCCACCTTCGTTCTCGAAGGCACCATTCGCCGCTCCGGTAATCGTCTCCGCATCACCGCCCAGCTTGTAGAAGGTTCCACGCGTCACTCCGTCTGGGCCGAACGTTACGACCGCCAACTCGAAGACGTCTTCGCCATCCAGGATGAAATCGCCCGCAGCATTGCCCAGGCGCTCCGCATCACCCTTACTCCTCAGGAAGAAAAAATCATCGGCATCAAGCCCACCGAAAACACCCAAGCCTACGATTTTTACTTGCGCGGCCGCAGCTACACTCGCCGCGAAAACACCGACTACGCCTTGCAGATGTTCGAGCAGGCCATTCAACTCGACCGCAATTTTGCCCTCGCCTATGCCGGTATCGCTCATCTCTGTGGACTCATTTACGAATTGCGCGACCAAAGCCCCGACTGGATCGCCCGCGGCATCGCCGCTTGTGACCGTGCCACCGCCCTCGCCCCCGAGTTGCCCGAAGTCATGGTTGCTCGCGCCCGCCTCTTCTACGCGCAAAAGAAATTCGACGAAACCGAATTAATGGCTCGCCGCGCCATCGAGCGTAAACGTGATTGCGATGGTTCCTGGAATATTCTCGGACGCGGCCTGCTCTCCCAAGGTAAATACGAAGAAGCCGCCGCTCTCGCCGAACAAGCCCTCGAAGCCAATGGCGACGACTACAACACTTACATCCCCTACCACGTCTGCCTCAAGCATCTGCACCGTCGCGTCGAAGCCGAAAACGTCGGCCGTCGCATGACCGCCGTTCTCCGCCAGCAATTGGAAATGGTTCCGGAAGATGTGCGCGCTCGCATCTTGCTGTCGAGCAACTTAGCCGCCAGCGGTGAAGTCGACGAAGCCGTCCGCCACCTGCAGACCGCCGTCGCCCTTCGCCCCAATGACGGCAATACGCTTTACAACGCCTCCTGCACCTACGGCGTCCTCGGCAGAAAAGCCGAAGCTTTCGCCACCTTGCAGAAAGCCGTTACCGCCGGCTACGGCAATCTCAACTGGGCCGCCCGCGATACCGATCTCGAGTGTCTCCACGACAATCCCGAATTTCGCAAACTAGTCGGCCTCCCCGACCCACCCTCTGCGTAGCCATCTCGCTGGCTCTGGCTTTCAAATAATTTATTTCCCGACTTCCTTCTGCAGTTTCTTCACCAGCCGTTCCCCCGCGCTATTCGCTCCCGTTAGCAATCCTCCCCACACATGCGAGTCACTCCAAAGACTCTGCCCGGTCTTTGGATCAATCACCGTCAGATACGCGTCACGAACTGGCGCTTGGTGGTTATAGTTAGGCACCCGATCTTCCTCGACGTGTCCGTTCTCCCCCATGGTTCCGGTCTGGCCGCTCGCAAATATAATGTAGCCTCCGTTGTACGGGTCCGCCGAAAGCAGCAAAATCAGGTCCGCCGCCTTCTTATCTTTCACAACCTGAAAACGTCCCCATTTCTTTAGTTGATTTAACGCCGCCGCGCCCACAGCGTCGGAGGCTGTGCGGTCGTCGAAATACACCGTCTTCGCGGACAATATCTTGGGTGCGATTGCTGGTTTTTTCTGACCGTAGCCCGCGGATGGGACCACCAGCAGCGCCAAAAGGCATGTAGCGAAAGCGCAATTACGCATAAGCGCGCCCCACAAAACTCACTGACAGGGTACATCCAACGAGCCACACAGCCAACGCAGCGAATCCGTTACATCTCCCCATCTTCGCCCCCAACGCTGTTATACTCTCGCCGGGAAAAATGGAGGTCCGCCCATGCCTTCGCGTTCGCAATCCGAGGTTGTAATTCGCCTCGCTACTCCTGCTGACAGTTCCGTCTGCGGTCAGATCTGTTACGACGCCTTCTCCAAACTCAGCGCTCGCCACGGGTTTCCTCCCGATTTTCCCTCGCCAGACTTCACCATCGGCATTTTCTCCATGCTCTTCTCGCATCCCGGCTTCTATTGCGTCGTCGCCGAATCCGAAGGACGCATCGTCGGAAGCAATTGCCTCGACGAGCGTGCCATCATCGCGGGCATCGGCCCCATCACCGTCGATTCCACCACGCAGAATTCCGGCGTCGGTCGCAAACTCATGCGCGCCGTCATGGATCGCGCCGACCAGCGCTGCCCCGCGGGAATGCGCCTTGTCCAGGCCGCTTACCACAACCGCTCGTTTTCCCTTTACGCCAGCCTCGGCTTCGATGTCCGCGAACCTCTCTCTTGCGTCCAGGGACACCTCAGCGATCGCGATGTTCCCGGCTGCACCACTAGGCCGGCACAACCCACCGATCTCGATGCCTGCAACACGCTCTCCCGACGCATTCATGGATTCGATCGCGGTGCCGACCTGGCACACTCCATCCAGCAGAAAACCGCCGTCGTCGTCGAACGCGACTCTCGCATCACCGGTTACGCCTCCGCCTTGGCGTTCTCCGGCCATGCCACCGCCGAAACCAATCTCGACCTGCAAGCCCTGATCTCTTCCGCTGATTCCTTCGGCGGCCCTGGAATTCTCGTGCCCTCCCGCAACACCGCTCTCCTTCGCTGGTGTCTCGCCAACGGTCTGCAGATCGTTCAGCAAATGACGCTAATGACCATCGGCCTTTACAACGACCCTGCCGGCGCCTGGTTGCCATCCATCCTGTTTTGACTCGCGCATCCTCTCAAGTCCCCTCGCTTTTTGCCGATTACAACTACGGGCGGCCGTGTCGGCGTGGGACCTCTATCCCATGCTCCAACTGTCTGCGCCCACTTTTGCTTTCCAGGTGCCTGCATGTTCCAGATTTTTCGCCCCATCCCGGGAAAGTTAGCCAAACAACAGCTACCCGACTCCTGGGCCGAGCGCCGTAAACACCCGCGCCACCGCTTCATTCGCGAAATCAACATCTGCCCCGCGAATGGCCTCGAGTTCTCCGCCACCAGTTTCGAAATCAGTGAGTCCGGTATCTCTGCCGCGACTCCCAACTTCCTCGCCATCGGCTCCACGGTCCAAATGTTCCCCGTCTCCGGCGCCTGGGTGAAGGCCATCGTCCGCCGCAAAGTCGGAGCAATGTACGGATTCCAATTTATCGATTTGACCGAGGACCAGATCAGCGTATTGCGTCAACTCTGCAGCGGCTTGCCACTCTTCCAAAGCACATCCGACATTTAGCCCACTCCAAATCCCCGCCGCCGTGTACGAAATCTCCACTCGAAATCCGCCCGTCACAGGTCCATACTCTACTCAGCGAACGCCGCTCTTCCGAGGCGCACCATGCTGAAACAAATCCTCATCATCCTCAAAGGTTGGATCAACCGCATCAACGAAGCCCACTACACCTCCGTCCCCTACTGGCGCCCCTGGCGCGATTTCTAATCCTCCACCAACCGTCCCCGAATTGTTTTGGAGGGGCGGCTGCTTGCCCTGAGCTTCGAAGGGCTTCCCCTCAGCTTCGAAGGGTTACGCCGCCTGCCTTCTCCTTGGTAGCGCTGGCATCCTTGCCGGCTGCGGGTCTCGTGTTGTGGCCGCCTGCCTACCCCCGGCACGGTCTTTAGCTCGCCCTGACGTAGGAACGGGCCGGTGCCTTTCCCCGCAGCGCCGCAGTAGCGCCAGGCCTCCTGGGGTAATCATTCTCTCGGGTTCATTCCTCTCTGCTAGGGGCATTCCTCTCTTGGGGTATTCACTCTCCTGGGGTATTCACTCTCTCGGTTTCTTTACTCTGTCCGCCAACTCACCTTCCCAACCAACAGCAGCGCCGTAGGTGCGACACACCAGCACTAAAAGGGTATGAATTAAAATCCCAATTCCACAAACGCCGCCTAACCCTGCCAAACCGCCGTCATCCCGAGCGGAGTCCTCGCAGCGAGGGATCCCTCTTCGTCACTGTCCACTGTCGTATCCCGCGACGGCTCTTGGGTTTCCATTTTCAATTTTCTAATTTCCATCTTCCAATTTCCGTCCCCATCCTTCAATTCAACAACCCCTTCACCCGCTTCTCCACCATCTCCTGCGCCTTCTTCTCCCCCACCAGGTTCCCTAACATCCCCAAATCCGCGTCGATCGTCACGTCATGCTCTCCCACTTCCACCGTCCCCTTGATCGGCGTGCTCATAAATGCCATCTTGGCGGTCACCGCAAAATTCAGCACGTCTCCCACCCAACTCTTCTGCTGCACTTCCACCTGCACCGGAACGCCTCCCATCCCCTGGAACATCTCATCAAACGTCCGGTCCACCTTGTCTCGTATCTCCGCCTTCGTCTTCTTATGTGCAATCGTAATCCGCATCGCCCCTCCCCAAATAGTCCCAACCGATCCAAGCCGATCGCTCTGTAGGGGCGGCTTTATGCCGCCTGCCTTCTCTCTTCCTCCCACCCACAATCGCAACCACCCGATCCTTCCGCGCCTTTACTCTTACGCTTGTTAGCTTCTTTGCTTCTCGCTAGCCACTCACCACTCGCCACTGCCTTCACCTCCCCTTAAATAACAAAAGCACATCCAACAAGCACAACACCGTAATCGCCGCCTCCAACAAAAATAACCGCGCCTCATTAAACTGCGCCATCATGAACCCGTACAATTCTCCCGCTGTCTCCAATTTCTGTTCCACCAGATCCCGATACTCCGCCACGCCCACCCGCGACGCCGCCAACCGGTACGCCCGCGCATAAAATGTGTCACTCACGAATTTCACCGCATTATCGATGCGCTCCGTCAATTCCATCACGTCCAGCCGTATCGTATTCAACCGGTTCGCCTCCCGCGGCAGCGCCCATCGCGACAGCAGCAGGTTCTGCTTCCGGTCCAGCGTGTTATACACATCACCCAGCACCCGATTCATAAAATTGTCGTAATATCGGAACTCCAGCAACTGCATCTTCGCGTACTCCAGAATCTGAATGGTCCACGCCACTTCTTCCGGCCGGTCATACACCAACGCCGCCGTCGCCGCCACCACCAGCAAATCCGTCGGGTAATACGACAAGCTTCCTTCCAGCAACCGGTCCGATGTACTGCGCGCCAACGGTGTCACCTCTCCCCGGATCAGTTGCGCAATCTGCTCCCGGTAGCCCGCCAGCAAATCTTCCGCCATCACCACCGCTCCCGCTTCGTTCCGGATCTCGTTCAATTCCACCACCAGATAATTTTCCTGCAGCCATTCTTCTCGCGGCTTGATCACCGCTCCCGCGATGCGTTCCAGATGTTTCGCCGCCACCGCTCGCCCTTCCGGCCCGATCTCCGGCGAATCCATCCACGCCGACGTTTGCGTCAGGAACACTTCCCAATCGCCCTCGAACTCCGCCTCCAGTTGCACTTCCACGATCGCGTATTCGTAATACTTCACCGAACACACCACGTTCTGGCCGCTGTGCAAGGTCAGCGGCTCACTCGGCTCCGCCATCGGTGGATTTTCAAATCGTATGTAATCCGGCGTGCGTCGCGGAAAATCCGGCTTGGTCGCGCCCCCGCGCGGTCCCAGCAAATTCCTCAGCTTTTCCCGGTCAAACGCTTCCCCCACATCATAAAAAAAGAACATCCGGATGCGTCCGCGCAGCAGCATCCCCCATTTGTATCATCGAACCCCCACCATCCAAAACCGCAACCCCACCTCGTCGCGGGTCTTTCGGCCCGCAAGCATCCAGTTTTAAGCCTTCCAGCGCCGCTTTCTGCGCGGAGCCTCGAGGGGTTGTCGTTCCCGTTTAGATGGGAAACCCCGGGCCTGCCCTGAGCCGTGAAGGGCTAGTCCCGAGCCTCGTCACCCGAGCGCAGCGAGGGATCCCTCGGTCTCCCCACTCTTCCACTCTTATACTCTTGCACTCTTTCACTTCTTCTCTTCCGCCCTAACCGCTTCCCTTCATCTCAAAAACTCCACTCCGCACCTCCACATCCCGTTCCCCGCCATTTCCTCCACGTGCGCGATTCTTCCCTTCACGAAAATCGTCGGCGCATTCTTCGCTTCCGGCGAAAACGGCACCGCAATCGTTAATCGCATCCCCTTCTCATACAAATTTCGGCTACGAAAACTCACTCCTCCTCGCGACATATCAATGCAATTTACAATATCTACCCCGAACGCCTCCGTCCGCACGCACGCAAAAAAATTCACTTTCGCACGCACCCGCGCGCGCCGCTCCGTCCCTTCCATCGCGTCCGCCAGCGACACAAATTCCACCGCGTTCTCCGGCGCCGCCTCCTCCACTTCCGCCACCGCCACCGCCGTGTCTCGCAATTCCTCCCGCGTAGCACTCGCGGTCGCCTTCGGCGCACTCGGCATCACCTCGTGCGACTGCCTCCAAACCGTCAGCAACCCGCATTCATTGCAAAATCGCGCCAGCCCGCCATGAATCGCGCAGATGTCGTACTCAAAATCTCCATTCGTCAACTCCACCGACTCGCGGCATCCCGCGCACTCCAGCAGCAGCACGTCCGGCCGCCATACCGGCGCCGGCGGAAATTCCCTCCCCCAAAAATCCAGATGCGCGTCCAGAAACGCCACGCCATACGTGTACAGCCCGTCCTGGCTCCCAATTTCTCCCACCACGCGCACTTCCGTCTCCCGGTTGGACTCGCACACCCGCAAGATCAGTTCCTGCTCCGCCATCAATTTGTGTCGAGACACAATTCCCGCGCCATGCAGACTCAGCACCACCGTGTGCGTCTCTTCCGAGAACACTCGGCCTTCTTCCGTGGCTCCTATAATAATGATGGGAACAGACAGGCTCAGGCGCCCACTTCGGCGCTGTTTCGAAGTCCCGGTTGTGTCTCCGAGACCGTTCTTGCTCTCCGCCATGTTCTTGGCCTTCTGGGGAAGGGGCCAAGTTTCGTTCTACTCCAATCCTACTCTCCCGCCAGCACCCCACTCCGTATTCCTCCCGCCAAGTGACCTAACCCGCACCACCTTCTTCCACACAACCGAAGCCCGTCATTCCGAACGAAGTCCGCGGAGTGAGGAATCGCTCTTCGATTTTCACCCAACCACCGCGCAACACTCGTCGCCTTGCGTTCTCTCCGTGTAGCGCCGGCAGCGCGGCCCTCCGCCACACCGAGCGCCAGGGGCGCGTCACAAGAATTAGCCCAGTCCGCAAGGGCTGGGAAAACGGCTTTTCTCCACCCGGAACCATCCTTATTGATCTCTTCCCCTCTTAAACTCTTTCTTTCTCAACCAACTCTCTGCTCGCCCTCCCCCGTACCTCTTCCGCTCCATCCCCTCCCTCTGTAACTTTTCCCCGCTTTTCCTCTCTTACACTGTGTAGGGGGCCATCATGCGCTTCAAACCTCTCTCTCTGCTCTTCGCTTTTCTCGCGGTCACCGTCACCGCCCTGCTCATCTTCCTTCACTGGCCCGCGCACTCCTCCGCCTCTTCCAAATCCGCATTCGACTCTTCCGCCCGCCAACCCGTCATCGTTGAGCTTTTCACGTCCGAAGGCTGCTCCAGTTGCCCTCCCGCCGATTCTCTGCTCAGAAAACTCGCCGACGATCAACCCTTCGACGGCATCGAAATTCTTCCGCTCGAAGAGCACGTCGATTACTGGAACTCTCTCGGCTGGGCCGACCCCTTCTCCTCCGCCGATTTCTCCCGTCGTCAAGAACAATATTCCGTCACTCTTCCCGACGGCGGCGTCTACACGCCGCAAATGATCGTCGACGGCCGCGCCCAATTCATCGGCAATCGCACTCGCGAAGCCCGCGAACAGGTCCGCTGGGCCGCCGCTCATTCCAAACCGCGCCTCCTCCTCACCGCCGTCCCCAACGCAAATCCGCACACCCGCACCTTTCAACTCAGCCTCCTGGCCGAGCCACACTCCGTCCTTTCGAGCGGCGTCCGGTCCGCTCCTGGTAGCGCCGGCATCCTGCCGGCTTCCGCCTCAACTCTAGATTTGTGGATTGCCCTGACCGAAAAAAATCTCAGCTCCAACGTCAGCGCCGGAGAAAATTCCGGCGAAACTCTTCAGCATGCGCCCATCGTTCGCCTGCTACGCAAAGAAAAATCCGCGCTCGCCATCAACTCCAACGCGCCCGTAACCATCACCATCGATCTAAACGAAAAGTGGAATCCCGCCAACCTGACCGCCATCGCCTTCTTATCCGACCCCAAGTCCCACCAAATCCAAGCCGCCGGCTCCGCCAAATTGTAACCTAGCCCGCGTCGCGCCAACTCGCTCATGCAGTGGCCGCGTGCCTACCGCGATCACGGTCTTTAGCTTGCCCTGACATACGAAGGGACCGAAGCTCTTCCCCGCAGCGCCGCAGTTGCGCCAGGGGCTCTTGGGGTCAGGTCTGCTTCTTAGCTTCTTAGCTTCTTAGCTTCTTAGCTTCTTTCCTGTTCCCGCCTCGCCTCACCTCCCCTCCCGAAACACCACCACATCGCTCGCATTCTCTCCCCGTGCCATCGCCATCTTCTTTCCATCCTTCGACCAATCAAAATCCCAAATCATCCCGCTCTTATAAAACGTCAACTGTTTCGGCTCTCCCTGCCGCACATACTTCACCTCGCCGCTCTTCCCTTCGACCAACGGAAATAACCAAAGATTTGGCGTGCCGCTCCGCACATCCGCAATCACCAACCCTTTTCCATCCACCGACCACCGCGCCACCTTCACATACGGGTCCATCTGTACGGACACCGCGATTTCTCCTGCTTTTCTTCCGTTCTCGGCATCCAAAACAATTCCGTCAACCTGGCCATTCTTACCGATCCCCGGAAACACCAGTTGCTTTCCGTCCAGTGTCACCAGCGGTCCGCCTACCGCCGCCCGGTCGTCCATCTTGATTCCCGCTCCGCCATTCACCGGCATCTTGTACACCAGCGACTTTCCGTTTTCCACCAACTGGTCGTAGTACACCCATTCCCCGGCGCACGCCGGTAAAAATTCCCCCAGACCATTCGTCAACTGCGCCTCTTCCCCGCTTTGCCGGTCCATTTTCCACAAGTGTTTCTTCCCGGCCGCATTCGTATCAAACACCACGGTCCGGCCGCCCTCGCACGCCGTCGGAGTTCCGTGATATCTCGCACTGAACGTCAATTTCTTCTCGCCGTTTCCATCCGCGCCGATCTCGAACAAATCCCAATTCTCGGTGCGATTCCCCGCATAAATCACGCGTTCACTGCCGTCCCACGCGAGTCCCTCTTTTCCATCCAGCTTTCCGCTCGTGATCTGCTGTATTTTCTCCGGTGCCTCCGCGGCACCCACCCAGATTTGGCTGCTTAAATTGTGCTGTACCGCGGCAATGGTGCTGCCGTCCGCTGTGATCGCCAGCGATTCATATTCGCTCAAGTCATTCGAAATCTTTCGAATCTTCCCGTCGGGATAACTCACCATCCACAATTGCACTTGCGTTCCGGTCTTCCGCAACGCCGCCAGCAACAATCCACTGCCGTCCGGCAGCCAGGTCATATTATTGATCTGCCGCCATCTTCCTCCCTCGATGGCCTTGGTCGCTCCACTCGCAGTATCCACTTCCACCAGTTCGTAGTTCTGTCCGCTCTCCACCGGGTCGATCAGGAATGTCGCAATGCGTTTCCCATCCGGACTCCACGACGCCATCTGATAATATCCACCCATCATCGTCATCTTCTGACGCGATAACGCGTGCGCCCCGCTCCCGTCGATATTCGCCACCATCACCGCCGTCTCTTCCTTCTCCAAATCAATCGTCGTGTAACACAGCTGCTTCCCATCCGGCGAATAGCTCACGCCAAAGTACACTTTGTCCACCACCCGCTGTGGCGTTCCTCCCAAAATCGGCACTCGATACACCGTTCCCGCCGGACTCTGCGGCTCATTCGCCAGGTAATCCAGATAATTCCCGTCCGGCGTTACCGACACATTCAACAAATAGGTTTGGCTCGGCGCCACCACTTGCACCGGATTCGCCACCGCCATCTGCCTCACCCACAAACTGTATTTCCCAAATCTATTCGAGATGTACGCTAGATACTTTCCGTCCGCGGAAATCGCCACCATCATCACGTCGCCCGACGAAGTCACGCTCGTAATCCCCGGATTCTGAAAGCCGGTCGCTGCCAGCCCGCGATGCGCCCGCTTCCAGTACAACCACGCGAACACCGCCATCCCCACCAGCAGCAACAGCACCACCGGACCCATCCACTTCCGCGATCGTCTCGGCCGCGCCTCCACCGCCACCGCGCTTCCACTTCCCGCCCCGCCGCTTCCCGGCGCCGTCTGCCCAATCACCGCGCCAGGCAGTCCCGCTCCGCTCGCCCCGCTCACTTCTCCGCTCACGCGCGGCACTTTTCCCGAACTGCTGTCCCTCTTCAGCCTCTTCAAATCCGTTCGCAGGTCCGCCGCGGAGTGATACCGCAAATCACGGTCCTTCTCCATTGCCTTATCTATGATCCGTTCCAACTCTCGCGGCACCGACGTATTCAATCGCACCGCTTCCGTCGGCTCTTTGTGCAGAATCGCGTCGAACACCGCTCCCGTGCTGTCTCCCGCAAACGGCAGAAATCCCGTCGCCATTTCGTACAGCACCACCCCGAACGAATACAGATCCGTGCGCGCATCCAGTGTTTTTCCCAGCACCTGCTCCGGGGACATATACGACACCGTCCCCACCGTGCTCCCCGGGCTCGTCAACTGCTCCGGATCGACGCTCGTCGCCACCGTCGCCGTCACTCCCTCCGCGCTTCCCGCCTTCCCCGAATTCACTTTCGCCAATCCAAAATCCAGAATCTTCGCGTGCCCTCGCTTGGTCACAAAAATATTTGCCGGCTTGATATCCCGGTGGACGATCCCTTCCCCATGCGCCGCGTCCAACGCCTCCGTCACCTCAATCGATAAATCCAGCAACCGCTCCAACTCCATCGGCTGCCCGCTGATCAAGTGCTTCAGCGTCGCGCCATCCAGATACTCCATGGCGATGAACGCTTTCCCGCCTTCTTCTCCAATATCGTAAATCGTACAGATGTTCGGATGGTTCAACGCCGACGCCGCCTGCGCCTCTCGTTGAAATCTCGCTAATGCTTGAGGATCTCTCGCGACTTTCTCTGGCAGGAACTTCAGTGCCACATTCCGGTGCAGGCGTGTGTCTTCCGCCTTATATACCACCCCCATCCCGCCGCCACCGATTCTCTCCACAATCCGGTAGTGCGAGATGCTCCCTCCGATGAGCGCGTCGGCATCTCCCATTGGCCACTCATCTTATTCACCCATCCCCCGCGCGTCAACGCACACGCGCGTGCGGAGTCTTCGTAGCGAGGGCCTGCCCTGAGCGACGATCACGCCTCTTCCTTAGCCGCGACACGCGACAGCAATTGGTAGCGCCGGCATCCCTGTTTACCCTGGAGAGGGCCGACTCCTAGCCTTTCCCCCGCGCTCTCGCACCAATCGCTCTGTAGGGGCGGCTTCACGCCGCCTGCCTTGCCTTTGATACCCGCACAAATGTGCACCCTCGTCCGCCCAAGAAACCCCGTCATCCCGAGCGGAGTCTTCGCAGCGAGGGATCCCTCTCGGGTTCCGTACGCCCACCCAAGCACCCCGAGAACGGCTGTTGGGTTTTCTATTTTCTCGCCCCTAATCCCCCGCCACCATGTCCCCCATCCGGATCACCTTCCACGCCGCGATTGCTTTCTTCGACCAGCAGTCCCCGCACAACCCTTCCGGCAGCACCACCACTTCCGCGCGCTTTCCGCAACCCGGACATTCCCGCGCCGGCGACCGCAGTTCCACTTCCCCTTCGGCGTGCATCACCTGCAACAACCGCTTCACCGATATCGCGAATTCCACCGTATTCTTTTTCCACACCTCCGCTGACATCATTTTGCAATCTCCTTCTCTCCTAAACGTGTATACAATCCGGGCGAGGGTGTATTGCTGAACATGAGTAGTAACTGTATCGTCATACCTTGAACCCTTGCTCATCTCGCCTCAGTGACCGTGATCACTCCCGTCTCCGTCGTTCTCCGCTATTTCTTCGCTGCTAGTTCTTCCAGTCCCACGGAACTTCCCCCCGCTCCCCGTCGTATCATTCAGTGTCATCCCAAACCACTAAGGAGTTCTTATGTCCTCCACCCCACGTCTTGCCTCCGTTCCTCTTATCGTTTTCCTCGTCGCCGTCTCCCTTCCTACTCCCACTCCCGCCCAGGCTCCCAAAGGCGCAGGCATCACCATGGCCGCCGACGCCGATTCCAAAGATATCGGTCTCCCTCTTTATCCCGGCGCGCGCCGCCACAAAGATAAAGACGAAGATTCCGCCGGCATCAACTTCGGCCTGTGGGGCAGCGGTTCCGGCATGAAATTAGCTGTGTTGAAAATGGAGTCGGACGACTCCACCGAGAAAATCGCGGACTTCTACAAAAAGAAACTTTCCAAATATGGCAAGGTTCTCGACTGCTCCCATCCCTCGCCTGCCGATGCCGCCAACAAATCCGACAGCTCCGACGACGACAAATCCAACAAGCCCCTCACCTGTGGCGACGACAAGCCCGACAAAGGTGCCCTACTCTTCAAATCCGGCACTAAACAGGACCAGCACCTCGTCTCCATCCAGCCCGCCCCCCAAGGCGGCTCCCTCTTCCAACTAGTTCACGTAGCCCACTGGGATAAATAACTAAGCCTGCCGTGTAGCGCCGGCATCCTTGCCGGCTCACGTCCTAACACTCTTACACCCTTAAACTCTTAAACTTCTTCGCCGTTGAACCCGCACCTACCATCGTCCCAATTTCTATTTTCCATCTTTCTCCCCCCTACTTCTTCTCCACCAACTGTATCGACGTCACATCCCGTATATCCTTATACTCCGGCGTCCCACTCTTGAAATCCACCGACCCGATGTACGGCCGCTGCACCTTCATCCAACTTTTCGACCCCTTCAGATCCGCCGCGCCATCAAAAATAAAAAACGCCATCTTGATCTCTTGCCCGCTCGGCAGCTTTCCACCCTTATTCATTCCCGGCATCGCATACTCTTTGCCGATCCCTCCATAAAACCCCGTCACTTTTTCAAACGCATCATCCGTCAGATAAATCGACGACTGCGTTCCCGGCGGCATCGCCTTCTCCGCTTCCTTGCTTTCATCCGTCTCTGGCGGTGTATATTTCTTCGCTCCCGGATAAACTTTGAATCCCTGCCCCACCGCGATCATTCCCATCGCCAGACTCAGCGCAACAATCCCCACCGCGTGTTTAGCCCTCATAACGCCTCTTTCTCATTCCCGCGCCATTCCCTATTCCATTTCCCCGACGAGCCTTCACCCTGCCTTACTTGGAATCGCCTTCCCCACCACAGGATGCCTCACCCAGCGCTCCGTAGCGGCGGCTTCTTGCCCTGAGCTTCGCGAAGGGTTACGCCGCCTGCCTTTCTCTTCTCTTCCCGTCTTCGGGTGCCGCACCCTTCGGTTTTAAAGGGTGCGGGTTTAGATCCCACCCCGCCCACGCATTTCCCGCACCACCAAAACACATCTCATCCCGAACACAGTCCGCGAAGTCAGGGTCCTGTTCACTTTCCGCCTGATTTCATCCCACAAGAAAAACACTGTCATCCTGAGCCTGCCTGCGGCAAGCAGGCGTAGCGAAGGCTTGCCCTGAGCCCCGAAGGGTTCCCTTCTCTTCCCGCGAGACGCTATGTCGCAGACAAAAAATTAACTTGTCATCCTGAGCGCAGCGAAGGACCTCAACCGATCCGTCTCCCCAAACCGCCAACTAGCAGAGCGGCTTCTTTGCTTCTTTGCTCCGTGCGCTCCGCGTCTCCGTGGCCAATCCTTCCCCTCACTCCAACCCCTCCACCTCATCGCACTCCCGCGGACCATACACCTTCGCGCTCGCGCCATGCGCCTCCCACCACGCCGCCCATTTCCCCGCATCCTCACCCGTCCGGTGCGTCAACTCCACCAACGACTCCACCACCAACTTCCCCAATTCCCCATTCGCGCTCTTCAACACATCCACCAACACGCCCACCGCCGCGCGACTCCCCGTCACTCCCAATCCCACCACGCCATTCGCCCGCGCATTCGCATCTTTACTACCCACCAGTTCCTTCAAGTACGGCAGCGCATCATCACCGCCCAATTCCGCCGCGGCCACCACGTATTCTCGTCCCTGGTCCGCTTCCTGTTTCTTCGCCAGCTCCAGCAGCAGCGGAAAATATTTCTTGTCCCCTAACTCCGCCAGGTACGCCACCGCCGCCTCATTTTCCTCCGTATATTCCGAAGTGTTCTGCAGGATCCCCGCCAACCGTTCTCGCGATCGCGCCGTATTCAGGTTCTTCAATCCCAGCAGCGCGAATTCTCGTGACGACGAGCGCCTCACCATCCCCTCAATCGTCTCTTCCAGCCACGGCGGCGCGCCGCTCACAATCGCTCGTTCCGCTTCCCTCTGAATTTCCGAATCATTCGACTCCAGGTTCGTCACATACACTCTGTAAATCTCTTTCAGCGCTTCGCGATCTTCTTTTTGCACTTCGATCCGGAACCGCGCTTCCACTTTGAACTCGCGCTTCCCCGCGGGATCATTGAACTGCGCGCTCAATGGCCCATACTTCATCACGCGTACTGCATGAATTTCGTAACTACCCGCCTTCGAAACATCGTGCCCGTAGTTCACCAAGATGTTTTGCCGATTGGTTTCGCCCGAAGGAAGAATCTGGCTGGACGCGTTGCACTCTTCGCCCACTCCAGCCTTACAACTCGAATGCGCAAGGGCCGCACCGCGCGATACTTCGATAACGTAGCCCCCGCATCCTTCGTTATACGGATCGCTCGCGACAAATTGCACCGCGTCCTGACTCGTATTCGTCACTTCGAAATGTACGTAAATCGGCTCTCCCGCCACGTACGCTTCCTTCGCCATCGAGATATGACCCTGCAACTGCGCACGCGCCGCGCTCGCGCCCAGGCACCCTAACGCCAACACTAAAACTCGAGCCGTTCTCCCACAACCCATCTCCACGCAGTCCTCATATTCCGCATTTCCAATCCAAACTCAGCTCTTTTATAGCGCCCACGTCCCTTTTCGCGCCACGGCCAGACCTTCCCAATCGCCCTGTAGGGGCGGCTTTACGCCGCCTGCCTTTCTCTTTTCTTCGCCTGGGTGCCGCACCCTTCGGTTTTAAAGGGTGCGGGTTTAGATCCCACTCCACCCACGCGTTTCACTTCCTACAAACCGTCCGTCATCCCGAGCGAAACCGTTCGCAACGAAGGCTTGGCCTGAGCCCCGAAGAGATCCCTCTTCTCTTCCCGTGCGACGCTACCTCACAGACAAAAAATTCATTGTCATCCTGAGGCTGCCTACGGCAAGCAGGCGCAGCGAAGGACCTCAACCGATCCGCCTCGTCACTCCGTCAACCAACTCGCCGCCCTCTCGTCTCCGTGGCCAATCCCCTCACCGCAAATTTTCGCTCGTATAAAACTGCCCCGACTCCACCTTGTAATTGAACACCATCCACTTCCCATCCGGCGTGATGCTCACCTGCTCCACGTTCAACAGCGCCCCATCCACATTCTTCGGCGTAAACTCGTACCACGTCTCCCGCCGCTCGCTTTCCAGATCCACCTTATCAATACGCACCGACGTCGGCGTGGTCGTCTCCGTAAAAAGCTTCCCCGGCTCCTTCGTCCAATCCACCGGAGTCTCCCCCGGCCCCAGTTTCCGCAATTTAGTTTCGCTTCCGTCCTCGATCGACCGCTTCACCAGCGTCCCGTCGTTTTGCATCAACAACAGGTGCTTCCCGTCCGGCATCACGTCCGCCCATGCCGGAGCATCCTTAACGACCATCTTGGGCGTCGCCCCGTTTCGGTCGGTCACATACCATCCTACCGGCTGCCCCGTGGGATTTCCTTCCAGCAAAATATGCTGCCCGTCGGGAAACCAATTCGCCCAGCTCACCTGAAATCCTTCCCACTGCAGCGCCTGCGCCTCGCCCGCTCCCACCGGCACCACTTGCACCCGGTTCTCTCCCGGCATCTCAACTAACACAAATTTTCCATCGTCGCTGATATCCGACCCGTACCCGCCCTCGGCAATCTTCACCGCCGCAGACCCGTCCATCTTCTGCGCGTACACCGCATAATTCTTCCCGCCTCGTTCCGACGGGTCCGTCGACACCAATTCACTCCCGTCCGGTGTCAGCTTCGGTTGCAACGTCGAGCCCAGCGCGTTCAATTGCCGCTCCTCTTTCCCGCCGTGCTCCACTCCCGTCATCCACAGTCTACTCACGTCCACCGACACCAGCGTGCGCCCCGTTGCCGCTATATCATGCAGCCGCGTCCCCGACGTCCCGCAATACACCGTTCTTTCTTCCCCCTTCAGATTGCTCGCGCGGATGCAATAGGCATCTCCCGTCGCCGCTGCTGCAAACCACACTTCTTTCCCATCCGGCCGCCACGCCATTCCTTCCAGCGCTTCCCATTCCCCCGAAATCACTTTTTGTTTTCCGTCGCGGTCCAGCAGCACATTCCCGCGATCGTCCCTCGATGCCGCCGGATGCCGCAGCACCGCCACCTGTTTTCCGTCTGGAGACACGCGGATATCGCTCAACCAGTAGTCGGTCTTCAGCAAGATTTTCCCCAGTGGATATTGCACTTCCCACTGCTCGCCCTTCCACACAATTGCCGCCAACTCGTTCCCGTCCGGAGACCAACTCGCGTCATACACATCGTCCAGCAATTCCCGCGAGCTCGTTCCTCCCACCGGCACCCGCGCCAATGTTCCGCCCCACTGGTATTGTCCATAAAAATGCGCCCGCACCAGCACCGCCATCTCGTCCTGCTTCGAAACATCCAGCAGCAGCGCCCCGTGCAATCCCGCCGGTACCGACGTCGGATAATCCTCGCGAATCTCATACGTGTCCGGCACGCCGCCGCTCAGCACTCCGCTGTACAGCACCATTTTCGCTGCCGGCGCGAATCTTCCGCGGATCACCGTCCCGCGCTCAAACGACAATCGCTCGAACGTCGGCACCGGCCGGTTTCCCGGATGCATCGCCCACGCAATCACCGCTCCCAGCGCCGCGCATCCCAGCGCGCCTCCCGCCAGCAACCACCCTCGCTTCTTCCTCGCGCCGCTGTCCAGCGCCGTAGCCGCCGCCGCGGCCGCCGAAAGATTCGGCGAAGTTCCCGTTCCGCTCAACGCCTCAATCGCAAACGCCAGGTCGCTCGCCGACTGGAACCGCCGCTGCGGGCTCTTCTCCAAACAGCGCGTCAATATCCGTTGTAGCCCGACCGGCCCTTGCCATCCTGTATCGCTCAACTCCGGCGGCTCTTCCTTCAGAATCGCCGTCATCGATTCCACCGTCGTATCCCGTTTGAACGCGCGCTTCCCCGTCAACATCTCATACAGCACCGCGCCAAAACTGAAAATGTCCGATCGTTCGTCGCTCGGCTCGCCCTTCACCTGTTCCGGCGACATGTATCCGATCGTACCCAGCACCATCCCCGGCGTAGTCGTCGGACTCGTCAGCGTCAGCGCCGTTTCCAGGCTGTGCTCTTCCCTCACCAGTTTCGCTAAACCAAAATCCAGAATCTTCACGCGTCCATCTTTCGTGATGAACACGTTCTCCGGCTTCAGATCCCGGTGCACAATGCCCTTCTCGTGCGCCGCCGCCAGTCCCTGCGCCATCCCCAATGCATACTCCACCGCGCGCCGCGTCGGTATCGGCCCGTCGCTGATGATCTTCCGCAGCGTTTCGCCTTCCAGTAATTCGCTTACCAGAAACGGCGATCCTTCAAATGTTCCGATGTCGAGGAGTCCCAGAATGTTCGGATGGTTCAGTGCCGCTACGGTTTTCGCTTCCTGGTCGAAGCGCCGCAACCGTTCCGCATCATTCGCAAACGTGGGCGGCAACACCTTGATCGCCACGTCGCGTCCCAGTCGCCCGTCCGTGGCGCGATACACCTCGCCCATCCCGCCCGCGCCAATCGCCGCCACAATCTCGTACGGCCCCAGTTTTGTTCCCAGATTCAGTGCCATGTCCGCCCGTGATTATACCCACACCCCACCATTTCCGCTGTGTTCCTTCCCGAAATCACGCAACCATGTGTAGCGCCGGCATCCTTGCCGGCTCTTGCCGGTCTTTTCGCCTGTGTAGTGGCCGCCTGCCTGCCGCAGGCAGGGTCTTTAGCTTGCCCTGACGTAGGAAGGGACCGGCGCTTTTCCCCGCAGCGCCGCCGTCGCGCCAGGGGCTCTTGGGGTAATCGCTGTTCACCGAGGAAAAACGATCCGTCCCTGTAACCTCAAATCTCCAACCAATTCCTCTTCCGCAAACGCAATCCAACACGATTCACACATCACATCGCGTCGCGTCTCGCTCCCACCTACTCGCTCTTCTTCCCCTCCACTTTCAACACCGCCACCCAATCGCAATGACTCTCCGCGTGATACACCACTCGCGCATTCATCTCCTGCGCCACTTCCTCTGGCGTCGCTTCCTCTCCGCCGCGAAAATATGCCTGGTGCCACCAACGCGCATTCAACAACGGATTCTCCATTTTGCAAACCCGCCGCGGGAACATCAAAATGTAGTTAGGCTCCTTCGCCTTCGCCGCCGCCATATCTTTCGGCCAAAACGTGTCTACCTCCAAAACTTCCATCGGTCCTTTTCTATAACCCAGCCATGGCTGCGCCAACTCGCTCGATCCCGGCCACACCGTCATCACTTTCACGTTGCGGCCATCCGCTGCCGCATCGTCGGCAACGAACTTCGCCGCCTTCTGATGCAGTGAAACAAAATCCAGATACGCCAGATTGTCGTCCCGCCGGAACAAGAACCGGTTCGTGTATGGGAACAACCCCGCTACGAACGCTACCGCCGTCACCCCCGCGATTACCGGCCACCATCTCACTCGCACACTGATCGCTGCCACGCAACCCAGTACCACAAGTGGGTACACCGGCAACAAATACCGCGCCAGCGTCACTCCTCCTACCAGCGAAAGCATCACCACATATCCCGCAACCACCGCGCCCAGCGTCAGCCACCCACGATTGTTTCGTGCCGCCGCGGATTCTGCAGAAACGCGCGGACGCGTCACCACGCAAACAAGCGCCGCCAGTCCCGTCAGCACAAACAGGTTCAGATAGATCAGCAGGTGATACAAATGCTGCGCGCCCGCCAGCGCCATGCGCATTGGCCGCAGCGACCCTCCCGTGTTGTACTGCACATAACCTGTATCCCCGAACGGCGTCCCTGTCTTGTGATACATCCATCCAAACCAGCACAACAGCGACGCCAACGGCAGCACCATCGGATACGACGCCTGCCACGCCGCACGAATCCTCTCTCCTATACTTTCCTTACGCTCGCGCAGCGCCATCACAATTTCCAAACCTGCAATCACCGCGGGCGCAACAATCGCCGTTTCCTTCGCCAGCACCGCCAAACTAAACAGCACCGCCGTTTCCCACCGCCGCCCGCGCACGTACGCCACCAACGCCCACACCGTCAACCCCGCCGCCGCCATATCCAACTGCACCATCGTGCTTTCTGCGAAAAATACCGGATAAATCGCGGTCAATAGCATCACCAAAATCGGCACCGCGCCCGTCGTGAACAACCGCGCCAGCCGGTACACGCCCACCAGCGTGAACATCGCCACCGCCAGCATCGAAATCCGCGCCACCACGATGCTGAACCCAAATAGCTTCCACCACAGCGCCAGCCATACGTACACCAGCGGGGGATGCGACTCTACTGGTACCGAAATCGGGATCAGACTGCCCGTCGCCAACACGTCGTGCGCTGCCGGCGCAAAATACGTCTCGTCCCAAAAATAAGGGGCCCGCAGAAAGCTCACGTGTACCGCAATCATGCACACAATCAGAAGCACCAAAGCCAGCGTCCCGTACCACAGCCCGCCCCGCTGCAAATTCTCCGGGTGAGTCGCGCGATTGTTGCTCATTCCCACTCCTGAATTAGAATTTCTGCAAACTCCCTACCGCCTGCTCCTGCTGTTTCCAGTTTCCGCGCCCGACCATTGCTATTCACACTCTATGCGTTCCACTTCGTCTCGCGCACTCAATTCGTGAGTAAACCACGACACCCGCGCCCTTGGCCAGCAACTCTCACCCGCAGAGTGCTCTTCCGCCACTCTCGCCGCTCCATCTCCCCCCACTCTGTAGGGGCGGCTTCTTGCCCTGAGCTTCGAAGGGCTTGCCCTGCGCATAGCGAAGGGTTACGCCGCCTGCCTTCCCATTAGTCTCCTCGACTCAGTAGCGCCGGCATCCCTGCCGGCTCTGAAGCGGGTCCCGCACTTTCTTCCCGACTCCTCTCCGTGCTCTCCGCGACTCCGTGGCCAATCCATTCTCCTCTTCCGTCATCCGAGCTGAGTCTTCGCACCGAGGACTTGTCCTGAGCCTCGCGCTTCTCTCGTCTCCCATCCCATTGAGCTTCCCACCGCTCAAGGTGTATCCTCCTCCAGATGGAGCGTCCATGATTTCTCGCCTCCTGCTCATCCTGTCTTCCCTTCTACTTCTCGCTCCCCGCTCGCCTGCGCAGCAGAGTCCCGATCCCAAGCAACAAGAATTCGCCAACTGGGCGAACCAGGAACTCTTGAATCGAGCGCAATTCCATCAACTCCTCGCGAAAGCTCAGGCTGGCGATGCGGAAGCGCAGTATTTCGTGGGTTGTGTTTACAACCGGGGCCGCCTCGTCCCGAGAAATCCGGAAGAAGCCCAACGCTGGTTCCTCAAATCGGCCGAACAGAGCTACCCGCCCGCCGAAGGCGCCTACGGTATGGGAGCCCGGATCGCCAACCCCGCCGTCGGCGAACGTTGGATGCTCCGCGCCGCCGAACACGGTGACGCCTCCACGCAACTCTGGCTCGCCATCGCCTACGATGACGACTGGTTCGGCACCATCGATCATGAGTTAGCGTTGAAGTCGTACCGCAAAGCCGCGGAATCCGGCGATGCCGATGCCCAAGTCGTTCTCGGCCAAAAATACGCGGACGGCGATGGCGTCGATCAAAACTACCAACTCGCCGCGCAATGGTTTCGTAAAGCCGCCGAGCATTTTCCCGATCTCGGCGGCGCGGGTCAGGGACGCAATGAACTGGGCTTGCTCTACCTTCAAGGACTCGGCGTTCCTCAGGATTTTGCGCAAGCCTACTTCTGGTTCAGCTTGCGCGGCAACGAAGGAAATGCCGAAGACGCCAAGGCCCACTTATCCGCCACCCAAATCGCCCAAACCGATAAGTTAGTAAAAGATTGGAATGACCATCACCAGCTAGCTCCCGCACTAGCCGCCGCTTCCCACATGCCCAACTAACATCCAGAGCATCTCCCAAACAAGAATTTCCATCGTCTCGAGCCTGCCTGCGGCAAGCAGGCGCAGCCTTCGAAGCGAGGGCTTGGCCCGAGCCTCGAAGGGATCCCTCTTCACTGCAAGCTGTAGGCTGTGGGCTATAGGCTGAAACGTGGCTACTTCGCGCTGTAATCTCTCTCTCCCCCCTGTAATCAAATCAACCAACCAAATAACACAATCGCTACCAACTCCTAACACACCCGCAATGACTCGCCCTTACTCTCTCTCGCTAGCCCGTTGCCCACACTCACTCCAGAAAGGTGATTTCTCTATGAGCTCAGATCGTCGCGATTTCCTGAAACTTCTTACTACCGGTGCTGCTTCCGCCGCTTTTCCCGCAAGCATCACTCGCGCACTCGCACTCCCCGCCAATCAGCGCACCGGCACCATTGACGACGTCGAGCACATCGTCTTCATGATGCAAGAGAATCGTTCCTTCGATCATTACTTCGGCACGCTGCGCGGTGTTCGCGGCTATGGCGATCCGCGCGTCATCAAGCTCCCCTCGGGTAAAAGCGTCTGGCATCAGCCCGACTCCAGCAATCCCGATGGCTTCGTTCTGCCTTTCCATCCCGGCGCTCCCAATCTCGGCCTGCAATTCCTCGAAGATCTCGCCCACGATTGGACCACCACGCACGACGCCTGGAACAGCGGCAATTACGATAAGTGGGTCCCCAACAAAGGCACCACCACCATGGCCCATCTCACCCGCAGCGATATTCCTTACCACTACGCGCTCGCCGATGCCTTCACCGTTTGCGATGCGTACCACTGCTCGCTTCTCGGTCCCACCGACCCCAATCGCTATCACATGTGGACCGGTTGGGTTGGTAACGACGGCTCGGGCGGCGGCCCGGTCATCGACAACGCCGAAGCCGGTTACGGTTGGTCCACCTATCCCGAACGCCTCGACAGCGCCGGTGTCTCCTGGAAGATCTATCAGGACGTCGGCGATGGTCTCGACGCCGCCGACTACTGGGGCTGGACCGGCGATGCCTACATCGGCAACTACGGCGACAATTCTCTGCTCTACTTCTTCCAATATCAGAACGCCTTGAATAACAGTCCGCTCGCTCTCAAAGCCAGAACCGGCACCACCATCAAGCAGAGCGGCTCACTCTTCGACACCTTCCGTCAGGACGTTCTCGCCAATAAGTTGCCGCAAGTTTCCTGGATCGTGGCTCCCGAGGCATACACCGAGCATCCCAACTGGCCCGCCAACTACGGCGCCTGGTACGTCTCGCAGATTCTCGACGCTCTCACCGCCAATCCCGAAGTCTGGAGCAAAACCGTTTTCTTCCTCATGTACGACGAGAACGACGGCTTCTTCGATCACATCGTTCCTCCCACTCCTCCGCAGTCTTCCGCCGAAGGCATCTCCACCGTTCCTACCACCAACGAAATCTTCACCGGCAACTCCGAGTATCCCGCCGGTCCTTACGGCCTTGGCGTCCGTGTCCCCATGGTCGTCATCTCTCCTTGGAGCAAAGGGGGATGGGTCAATTCCCAGGTCTTTGACCACACTTCCCTCATTCGCTTCATCGAACGACGCTTCGGCCGCCACAATCCCAATCTCATCGAGTCCAACATCACGCCGTGGCGTCGCGCCATCGTCGGCGATCTCACTTCGGCGTTCAACTTCGACTCGCCCAACGGCGCCACGGTTCCGCTTCCCAGCACCGTTTCCTACGCGCCGCCCGACGATGTCCGCCATCCCGATTACTCGCCCGCTCCTCCCTCTGCGCAGGCGCTTCCGCAACAGGAATCCGGCACGCGTCCCGCCCGCGCTCTGCCTTACGAATTGCTCGTCGATGCAGACGTGAACACTTGGCACGGCACACTGCAACTCCGCTTCCGCAATTGCGGAAACGCCGCAGCCTTCTTCCAGGTTCGTTTCGCAGACGGTCTGACTGCGCCACGCGCCTACACTGTCGGCGCCGGCGACGATGCCTCCGACAATTTCCCGACCACCGGT
The DNA here is from genome assembly GCA_963759275.1 of Candidatus Acidiferrales bacterium. Taxonomy (GTDB): domain Bacteria; phylum Acidobacteriota; class Terriglobia; order Acidiferrales; family UBA7541; genus Acidiferrum. The sequence goes on from CAVWYZ010000018.1 coordinate 582,097, forward strand.
GGCTCCTACGATTTGTCCGTCTTCGGTCCCAATGGTTTCCTGCGCACCTTCACTGGCGGTGTCGGCTCGCGCAGCGCCAATATTTCCGTCAAATCCATTTACGATAAGGAATCCGAAGGCATCGCCCTCGTCATTCAGAATCACAGTTCCAACGGCGAGAAAGTCACCATCTTCGACGCCTACTCCGGCAAGACCATCACCCACCAACTCTCGCCCAACGGCACCTTCACCTATTTCACTCCGCTGGGAAAATCTCACGGCTGGTACGACTTCACCATTCAAGCCAGCGCCGACTCCAGTTTCCAGCGCCGCCTAGCCGGCCACGTAGAAACCGGCCACGACAGCACCACCGACCCAGCCATAGCCGCCTCAGCCTAGCCGTTCTTTCCTGTAGCGGCGGCGGCTTGCCCTGAGCGCGCGAAGGGCGCCGGCCTGTGTAGCGCTGGCTTTCATGCCAGCGTCTTGGGTTCCCCCAATGCGCGTCGTGGGTTTCCCACATGCGTCGTGGTTTCCCGCGTGCGCGTCTTGGGTTCCCCAATCTGCGTTCCGCGCCCCTATAGCGAGCTGACTTTTTGCTTCTGTAGGGGCGGCTTCTTGCCCTGAGCTTCGAAGGGTTTGCCCTCAGCTTCGAAGGGCTTGTCCTGAGCGCGCGAAGGGTTACGCCGCCTGCCTTTTCCGCTAGGAGACCTGCCCCTCGCGTTCACTGCAACGGGCGGGTCCCCTCTTTTCTTTTTTCTCATTCTCCGCCCTCCGTGGCCAACCTCCTCTCCTAGCTCCCAAGAAACTCCGTCATCCCGAGCGCAGCGAGGGATCCCTCTTGGCTCTTGGCTCTTGGCTCTTGGCTCTTGGCTCTCTCCTCCATCCCCTCCGCCCTTCCATCCAAAACTTTGCTAGAATTCCCGCGCACCACCGGAGGCCCACCAATGCGCATCATCGCCGCACTTCTTCTCGCCCTAGCCGCGCCGCTCTTCGCGCAAGAACGCAAAGTCGATCCCACCTGGCTCTTTCGCAACGTTTCCACTCTCTCCCAACATTCCATCGACGTCACCACCAACTCCTGTCACTACACTCCCATCTTCGGTGAAGGGGACGCGCAATCCTCCGTCCTCCACTCCATCACCCGCTTCGGGGAACTCACCGTTGATCCCCAAGGCTCCTGCCAATCCGTCACCTATCCGCGCATCGAGGAACTTTACTTCGTCCTCGAGGGCTCCGGCACTCTTCACTACGCCGGCGAATCCCATCCCCTCGCGCAAAATGATTTCACCTATCTCCCGCCCACCGTCCCGCACACAGTTTCCAATTCTTCCAACCAACCGCTCCGCCTCGTCATCGCCTCCGTCAAAATTCCCGCCGATGTTCCGCTCTCTCACCCGGCCAAGCTGGAAGTCGCCAATCTCAGCGAACTAAAAGAACAAACCGTCGAAGGTCATCCAGACTCCGTCCTCTACAAACTTCTCATCGGCCCCACCAAACCTCCGCGCGATCGCATCAACTCCACCTATTCCGTAGCCGATTTTTTCCTGATGGATTTCGCTCCGGGTGGCACAAACTTCCCGCACCACCATGAATTTGCTGAAGAAATTTATCTCGTCTTCGATGGCCAGGGACAAATGGCCGCAGGCTCCGGCACCGACGGCATCGAAAACCTTCGCCCCGCAAAATCCGCCGACGCCTACTATTTCCGTCCCAATTGCACCGTAGGTTTCTACAACCAGAACGCGCCCAACGCCAAAGCTCACATCCTGGCCATCCGCGCCCTGATCCCCATCCCCAAAAATCGCGACTAACTCACTCCTTAAAGTGCCGGCTCTTCCCCATCCCCTCTTCTCGTCTCTGTGCTCTCCGTGCCTCCGTGGCCAATCTAATTCCCCAGCACCGGTGCTACATTACCTCCATGCCCTCCATCCGGCCCGCACATCCCACCGACGCCGACGCCCTCTGGCGCATCTTGGAGCCCATGCTCCGCGCAGGCGAAACCTATCCGCTCCCACGCGAAATGACCAAAGCCGAAGCCCTCGCCTACTGGCTGAGCCCCGATCACGAGGTCTTTGTCGCCGAAGACGCTGGCGAAATTGTTGCCACCTATTTCCTCCAGGCCAATCAGAAAGCGGCCGGCGCGCACGTCGCGAATTGTGGCTATGTCACGGCACCAGCGGCGCAGGGACGCGGACTCGCGCGCACGATGTGTCTCCATTCCTTAGACCGCGCCAAAGCCCGCGGCTTTCGCGCCATGCAGTTCAATTTTGTCGTGGCCACCAACGAAAACGCGGTACGCCTCTGGCAAAGTTGCGGCTTTCAAACTGTCGGCCGTTTGCCCGGCGTTTTTCTTCATCCGAACCTCGGCTACGTAGATGCTCTCGTGATGTTTCGTCCGCTGTAGGAATAGGCGCCGATGATACAATCGATTTCACAGACGACCGCTGTGATGTAGACTCGCTCATTGCAATCAGCACAAAAACTCCAGCTGGTCAGTTGTCGCGGACTCTTCGGAAACCACCAGTGATCACCAGACTCGCTCGATTACTTCTCTTCGTCTGCACAGCTCTTTCCCTCGGCGACGTTGCCTCGGCACAGACTCTGGCTCCTCGCGCCTATCTCATAACCCCGACAAACGGTAATGCCATCACCCTTTCCTGGTCTTATTTCAGCGGTGGCCTCGACTTAAACGGCGCGATCCCCGTCTCCAACGCCACCGGAACCTACAGCGTCCCGGTCATGAGCTACTACCATTCCTTCAGCCTGTTTGGCCGCTCCGCGAACATCACCGGTTTTTTGCCCTACGGTGTCGGCACCTTCCAGGGCTCGCTCCTTGGCACGCAACGCCAGATTTATCGCTCCGGACTCCTCGACCTTAGCGTGCGTTTCTCCGTCAACCTCAAGGGCGGACCAGCCATGGCCGCTCCACAATTCGCCAAGTGGAAACAGAAGCTCTTGCTGGGGGCTAGTCTCACCGTTGTTGCTCCAACCGGTCAATATGACCCCAACCATTTGATCAACTGGAGTATTAATCGCTGGGCCTTCAAACCCGAATTAGGCTATTCGCAGCGTTGGGGCAATTGGGTACTCGACGCCTACGGTGGCGTCTGGTTCTACACCACCAATAACGCCTTCTATTCCCCTCCCAATCCACGACCTCAGACGGAAAATCCCATCGGCTCCTTCGAAGGCCATTTCAGCTACGACATCCGCAAGCTGCGTTGCTGGGCCTCCCTGGATGGAAATTTCTGGTTCGGTGGCACCACCAGCTTGAATGGGATTGCGAATTCCGCCACCCGGCAGACCAGCTCGCGCATTGGCGCGACTTTTGCCTTTCCCCTCAAAAAACACCAGACCGTCAAGATCAGCTATAGCGATGGAACCTACGTCCGTTTCGGGGGCAACTACAATAGTGTCTCCGTCGCTTGGCAGTATTCCTGGATCGGCTGGCCCCCTCTTCATCGCCAGTAGCCGCGCGCTTCGGCTGCGCGTCATTCGTAGGATTCGCGTCATCCTCGAAAGTCATCGCTCGTTTGGTTGATAATGATGCGTTGATCGCGAGATGCACCGCGGCACTGTTAATTTTGACAATTATCTACCGTCCGCCATTGCAGCATTGTCTCCCTGTCCGCATCTGCCGTCGAAAGAGGAGACCCAATAACATGAGCGCCAGCGTTCGGTTGTCTTGGAACCTTACCCGCAGAGCATTCCTCGCCTTGACCGTGCTCTTGTTCGGCGTGGCCGGTGCCTATGCGGAACACGATCCTCTGCCCTCGTGGAATAATGGTCCCGCTAAAAAAGCCATTCTCGCTTTTGTCAAAGCGACCACCGAAAAATCCAGCCCCAACTATGTAGAACCAAAAGATCGCGTCGCCACCTTTGATCAGGATGGCACGCTCTGGACAGAACATCCCATATACGCGCAGGCCATGTTCGCCCTCGCCCGTTTGGGCGAAATGGCTCCTCAGCACCCGGAATGGAAAGAAAAGCTGCCGTTTAAGGCTGTCCTCGGTGGCGATCGCGAGGCCATGAGCAAATTCTCGGAGCGCGACTGGTTGGAAATCGTCGCCGTCACTCACGCCGGGATGAATACGGATCAGTTTCAAGCCCTCGTAAAACAGTGGCTGGCCACCGCCAAAGCGCCCCGCTTCGATCGTCCCTACACCGATCTCGTTTACCAGCCCATGCTGGAAGTGATGCGCTATCTCCGCGTGAAAGGCTTCCGCACCTATATCGTTACCGGGAGCGGTCAGGAATTTGTCCGCGCTTACAGGGAGAAGATTTATGGCGTTCCTCCGGAACAGGTCGTCGGCTCCAGCATCGTCACCAAATACCAAAATACGAATGGCAAGCCCGAACTACTCCGCGAACCAAAAGTATTTCTTATCGACGATGGGCCGGGCAAAGCCGTCGGCATCAATCTCTTCATCGGCAAACGGCCCCAGGCGGCCTTCGGCAATTCCGGAGGCGATCAGGAAATGTTGCAATGGACGCAGGCCGCCGATGGCCCCCGGCTGATGATGCTCGTTCACCATGACGATGCCATCCGCGAATACGCGTACGGACCTGCGGGAGGATTGCCGGATACCCATGTGGGCACCTTTTCCGACGAGCTACTGGCCCTGGCTAAGACCAATGGCTGGATTGTGATCAGCATGAAAGATGATTGGAAGCGAATTTTTCCATTCGACAAATGAACCGATTTCTTGTTTTCGTTCGTCAATCTGGATTGCCAATGCATTGCGCTTTACTCGAGCCGAGGACCAACCGCCATGACTACTCTTGAACCTTCTGAAACTCAGATCGCCGCTGAGCAAGGCCTGCAGAAGCTGATCGCCGGCAACCAGAGATTCATCCAGGGCCACGCCCATTTCCCCACCGTGTGCAAAGAAACTCTTGCGGACCTGGCCCGAGAGCAGCGCCCTTTCGCGACCATCTTGGGATGCAGCGATTCCCGCGTGCCTCCCGAACTGATCTTCGATGCGAATTTCGGCGAACTCTTCATCGTGCGCGTCGCCGGCAACGTGATCTCCCCGGAAGTGATGGGCAGCCTGCAGTACGCCGGAGCGCACCTCCGCACACCGCTATTTGTCGTGCTGGGCCATGCCGGATGTGGCGCCGTAAAGGCCGCGCTGGCCTACAAGCAACAGGGCGTCGCCGAGCGCTCGCGAATTCAAATCCTCATCAACAACATTCTTCCCGGGCTCCCCGAATTCGCCACTGAGCTACCGGAAGCGGAGAAGATCGTGCAAGCCGTGGAAGCCAATGTGCGCTGGTCCATGCACCAGCTCCTCGAAACTCCGGAAGCGCAAGACGCCGTGAAGACCGGCGCCAAATTGGTGGGCGCCGTCTACGACATTGCCACCGGCCAAGTCCGCTTCTTGGCATGACCTGACTTGCGCTCTTCCGCCTCTCCCACGCTTCCTCCCACCATCCGCATCGCCGGCTGGCGCGCTAAGCAGAAGTTGGGCCCATTTGGTTCCTGGAATTGACGCTGGAAGCCGCTTGCGGGATGCGCGCACGGATTCTGGCCCCTCGAGACGGTTCCGATTCAATCGAAAAATGTCCTCCTACCAGTCGTAGCCGTTCCGCCATGCTCACCAGGCCGAGGCCGCCTTTCCCCCGCACCGCCTCCGGGCTGAATCCGGTTCCATAGTCCGAGATGCAAACGTCGATCCCTTCCCCTCTACCGCGTAGCTCCACCGCCGCGTCTAACGTTCCGCTATGCTTCACTACGTTTCGCAGGGCCTCCTGAACAACTCGGAATACGCACAGCGCCACGTCCTCCCTGATCTCGCCGGGAACGTCATAGTGAACAAAATTGATTTTTACGCCGTGCTGCTTCGATAGCTCTCCGCACAAGCTCGACATCGCCGCTACCAATCCTTGCAGATCCAATTTCACCGGATGAAGTTGGTGTGACAAGTTGTGCAGATCGCTCGACAGGTCCGACGCTACTTCAGCCACGTCCTGCAGCTGGACGCGGGCTTGCGACGTAAGTCCGGCGGTGCCATGCTCAAATTGTTCCAGGCCGATTTGCAGCAGCGCCATCCGTTGCCCCAAATCATCGTGTAACTCTCTGGCGATTCGCCGGCGCTCCTGCTCTTGCGCTTTAATCAATCTGCGGCTCAAGCTCGAAAGCGCCTCTTCCGCAAGCTTTTGTTCCGTGATGTCCTCCACCATGCCTACGATCCTCAGCATCCGTCGTTGTGCGTCGAAGTGCGCGCGACTCGTCCGGCCCACCCATACCGCGCTCCCGTCAGAACGTAGCATCCGATAACTGATTTCGAGTCGGGGTTTCTCCGGACTAAGTTTGGCAATCGCGTCCATCAGTCTTTCGCGGTCGTCGGGATGAACCTTGGCCAATACCTGCTGACCCGTGGTCGCTCCGGCCTCGTCCATTCCCAGAACTTGCGCACTTTGCTCTGAGCGCACCAGCACATCCGTCTTCGCGTTCCACTCATACGCGAACATCTTCCCCGCCTGCGCCGCCAGGCGAAACCGTTCTTCGCTTTTCCGCAGCTTCTCTTCCCCCTGCTGGCGCTCTTCTACCAGAACCGCAAGAAACAGGAACGGTGTCGCTGCGAATACTAGGAAGAACTGCAGTGACAATACGTTGACTGATTCCCCTGGTTCTACGAACGGGCCCCGGCCGTGTACCGCGCCCCAGATCGATAAAAACGCGATGGCAATCATCGCCGTGCTAACTCCCGTCGATCCGAACCGCAACGCACACCACAATAACAACGGCACCAGTGCGTACAACAGCGCGGGAGGGCTGCCCCTCTCCGGGCTAACAAAAGCCACAGTTCCTACAATTACCAGCGCCACCAGCAGCGCGATTGCCTCCAGGTGTTGCCTTCGAGGTTTTTGCGCCCAAGCCGAAATTTCCCGGTTCCAGCCCAAAATGGCGGGCAACAATGCCACAAATCCCAGCGCCTCCGATAAGAACGCCACCTTCCAATTCGTCCAATAGTTGCTCCGGGCGGAAAGTGCTCCTATAAAGGCCCCAACGAATGGCGCCAGGAACACTCCATAGAACGCGTACCTGGCCAGGGCTTTGACACTATTTAACCGGGGCACCCCGTCAAAGGAATGGCGTAAACAAATCGCCGCGATCAGCACTTCTACCGCGTTCGAAAGAATAAGCCAGACGATGGAGTACGCCGGGACCCCGGCCTGCAGGTCATAAAGAAAAAATCCAATCAGGCCCGCGGTCACCAGTACCGCCCAAATTCTTCGCGGCACCAACAACAACACGGACACCAGCAGCACGTTCCCCAACCATAGCGGCGAGACCATTTGCGGCCGTATGATCAGTGCCCCGCCTACTCGCGCCGTAAGATACGACAGAGCAATCCCGACGCACCCCACTAGCACCATGCGCTGTGGGGAATACGCGTTCGCCGCTTTCGTCAGTGGATGGCTACTTTGCGCTTCGTCCATTGTCGTAACTTATCTCTGAATCAGTCCTGAAGCAAAGGCCTGACGCATAACTCATGGAAACACGCTAACCAGTAATTCGGGCTTTGCAATTGCACGACACCGAATGCCCTCGCCCCTCTGTGTGCCAAACTCGCCTTTCAGCTCATCCAACCTTTGTCTTAAGTCTTCTGCCTGAGGTCTCTCCGATGCCACAAAAATCTTCCATTCACTCCAACGCCTTTCGCAAGGAACTCATCTCTCATCTCGTCGAAGCCAATGCCCACGCCAGCTTCGAGGATGCCGTCAAAAACTTCCCTGCCGATCTCCGAGGCGCGCGACCTCACGATCTTCCCCACTCCGCTTACCAACTCCTCGAACATCTTCGTATCGCGCAATGGGACATCGTTGAATATGCTCTTAACCCCAAACACAAGTCTCCCAGCTTCCCCGACGGCTACTGGCCTAAATCTCCCGCGCCTCCGGACGCCAAGGCTTGGGATAAATCCGTCGCCTCATTCCGCGCCGACCGCAAAAAGCTCGTCGCGGCTCTGGAAAAATCCGACATCCTCGCTCCCCTACCCCATGCCAACAACCAATCCCTCGCCTCCAAAGCCATTCTGCTCATCGACCACAACTCCTATCACCTCGGCCAACTCGTTCTCCTCCGCCGCCTCCTGAACGCCTGGCCCGAAAAATAAATTTCAATCCTCATCATGTTCCTCTGCCGTCGGCGAACGCGCCGCGCCGAACTCGGATAAAATCTCGGCAGACACTTTGTAAAGGAGGCCTTTCGATGCCTGGATCCGTAAAACGCACCACCGTTGATCTGAGCGGCTATCCCGACCTGGTGGTCGTCTATCTCGGAATGCGCGTTAATTTCCTTCGCGGCCTCAAGACCCTCTTCGGCTTCGGGCCAAAAATACAAAGCTCCGTAGACGCCCATCCCGAAGGTCTATTGCACCACGAGAATCTCATCGTTTCGCTCTTCCCTCTGCACGTCGGCATGCGTCAGTACTGGCGAGACTATCCTTCCTTGGAAGCCTGGACGCGTTCCGAGCCTCACCGCATCTGGTGGAAAAACTTTCTCCGCAACTCCGGCGGCACCGGTTTCTGGCACGAAACCTATTTCATGCGCGGCGGCATCGAGGCCATCTACGACGACATCCCCCAGCCACTCGGCTTGTTGGCATTCGCTCCCTCTCGCGATGCGCGCGGCTCCATGTTCAGCTCGCGCCAGCGCTTGGGCCTCTCGGGAGCCGCAGCCTCCCCGCCTCCCGTCTCCGAATCCGATCTCACCGATCACCATTGACCGTAGCCCCTTCCGTCTCGCAATTTGAAGGTCTCAACCGACGTGTCTTGTCTCGTTCTAAGTTTCCATCGTAGGGGCGGCTTCTTGCCCTGAGCCTCGAAGGGCTACACCGCCTGCCGCGCTCTCCGTCCCCCACCTCATCTTCCAAACGTGCATCTGACGTTTCCCGGGAACGCCGGTCTCCCGACCGGCTCTTGGGTTGTCCTCGCCCTACAAAATTCCGCCCCGCCCCGTAACCCACCCTCCATCCGCGATCCCGCGCAACGCAAAATCCCACCCGATTTGCTATAAACGACAAATGCGCCAACACAATCACCCACCCCGACCCGCGCAACTCAAATGGCTTCTCAATGCCGATCCCGCCATTCGCTGGCAGGTCCTGCGCGACCTCACCGACGAACCGCCCAACGCCATTGCCGCCGAGCGCTCTCGCATTGCCACCGAAGGCTGGGGCGCGCAACTCCTCGCTCGCCAATCGCGTGCCGGCAACTGGGGCGGCCCAAACGAAGACCGCGGATTGCTCACTACCCTCTACAGTCTCGTCGTCTTGATGGACCTCGGCCTCGACCCCGCCAGCCAACCAGCACGCAAAATGATTCAGCGCGTCGATAAGCATCTCGTATTCAAGCCGCTCAACAATCGCCCGTTTCTTCATGGCGAAACCGAGCCCTGCATCAACGGCAGAATCCTCGCCCTCGGCGCGTATTTCAAGAAACCCAACGATTCGCTGGCCAATCGGCTCCTCGGCCAGCAACTCGAGGACGGCGGCTGGAATTGCGAGGCGGTGGAACCTTCCGCGAAACGTCCGAAAAGCCGCCGCTCGTCCTTCCATACCACCATCTGCGTGCTTGAAGGACTGCTCGCCTATGAACAAGCCGGCCGCAAACGGGCAGCCGTCACGAAAGCCCGCAACAGGGCCGAGAACTATCTTCTCCAGCGCCGCATGTTCCGCTCGCTTCGCACCGGCGAAGTCATTGACGAACGTTGGCTACGCTTCTCGTTCCCCACCTTTTGGCACTACGACGTCTTGCGCGGGATCGATTATCTGCGCAATGCAGGAATCAAACCGGACCACCGCGTTCGCGAGGCAGTCGAGATCGTGCGTGCGCGCGCTCACCAGAATGGCCGCTGGCCACTCAACCTCCTTCAGCAAGAACGCATTCCCTTAGCGATGGAGACCGATGTCGGCAGCGCCAGCCGCTGGAACACCCTGCGCGCTCTACGCGTCCTGCGCTGGTACAACACAACGCGTTAAATGTTGCCGCTATATAATAGGGTGATCTGTAGGGGCGGCTTTACGCCGCCTGCTTTTTCCGGACGACCCGACCGGTCATGAATCACGCGTTGCCGCGCACCTGCTAACTCCTACAACTAAAATTCATACCGCAACGCGAACTGCATGATGCGCGGGTTCGTCAGCAATCCAGAATAATTTCCGAAACTCCCACCGCTGCCCAGAGTGAGCGCCGAAGACAGCAAGCTGGACTGCACGTCGAACCGCACCGAGTTCGTCACGTTGAACGTCTCCCAACGGAATTGCAGGCTTTGCGCCTCGCTCCACGGCATTGTCCAGCGCTTCGATACGCCCAAATCAATCCCGAAGTAGCCGTTCCCTCTTATCACGTTGCGTTGGCCAGATTCCCCCGCATACGCTGGCGCAAACGAATTGATCGCCGCCGGTCCGTTGGCGAAAATGTTGGGTGTCCCGGTATTGAAGTAAGCTCCGGTTTTCACCGGACCCACCAGGTCCGCATTACCTTCCTGTTCGAAGTTCGTCGGAAAATTGCTGTAGCCGTTGTCCACGTTGACCGGGAAGCCGCTCGTCCACCGGAATAGCCCGGAAACCTGCCAGCCGCCGATGAATGCATCCAGAATCCGGTTGGACTCTCGACCAATCTTGCGGCCGCGCCCAAACGGTAGCTCCACAATCCAGTTGGCGTTGAACTGATGGGTGGCGTCGAACGACGACACTCCGCGTTCCTGGTTCGGATTCCACGCGTTAATAATGATGTTGTTCAAGCTGCTCGTATAACTCGCGGGGCCGATGCGTTCGGCGTCCGAAGCCAAGTCGATGGATTTGGAAAACGTGTAATTGAAGTCGAATTGGAATCCATTCACCATGCGGTGCCGCAACGACACTTGCAGAGCGTTGTAGTTCGCATTGGCCATCGACCGCCACGCATACAGCGAACTGTATTGCGGGCTGTAGTAGGTGTACTGTCCCGACGTCGGAAAGTAGGAAACGCCCGAATTGTTAAGGTCGGGAATACCGTAGGAATCCAGGTTGTACAGCGCCAGCGAATCGTTGAATCGCGTGCTGCAGAATAGATCGAACGCCGCAACCACCGGACTGGTCGTGCCCATCAGAACCGGATTGCCGCTGGCGTCGGTTCCCGTACAGCCGCTCAGGGTGTACGCCCCTCCCGGCTTCAACGCTTGGATCTGATCGATCCAGAATTGCTGCACGTTCGCCGGAAGCTGGCTGGGATTAAACGACAGCGTAGCGTTGGTGCTTCCCGCATTCAGTTGCGGCCGGAACGCTTTCGCCAGCGCCACTTCCGCCGCGAAATAATCGATCCCGGCCTTTTTGTCGTAGATGTCTAGCGGCATCGCCAGATCATCCTGCGCCAACAACCGGTGCGACAGCCTACCAACATACGCGGCCTCGATCGAGAATCCGGAGCGCAGTTCGCGGCTCACCGCCAAGTCAATAGCGTAGGAATAAGGAGTCTTGAGCGTGTTATCCACGCCCCACGTGATCGCGGACCCGCCCGTGTTCAGGCTGCTCGGAAAAGTCTTCGGAAACGTGCCCGCCGGCGGCTGAATGAATATAGGATTCCCTGCGTAATCCGTCGTGGGAATGGTATTCAAGTCGGTAATTCGCGGCGCCGTCTGAGAAGTCTGAATGTCCGACGGATTCGACAGTTGCGTCGAAAGACCGAACGAGCCATTCTGATCGAACGTGTCCGCCAGGCTCTCCCCCACGCGGTCATACACAATTCCGAATCCCGCGCGGATGCTGGTCTGTCCTTTGTTTCCGAAAAGTGCGCCAAGCAGTCCCGGGCCAGAGTCTGGCGCCCAAGCCACGGCCACACGCGGCGCAAAATCGTGATAGTCCCAGTTGTAGAAACCAGACTTGCCGTTCGCTGGGCCTCCCCAGTCGTAACTAATCAACGGTGCGGCACTCGAAGGAACTCCTTGAAGCATTCCGGTGCCCCGCTCGTTAAACCAGGAATTCAGGCTCGTGGTCGGCGTAACTTGCAAACCATTCACTTCCCAGGGCGGAGAAAATAGTGAATACCGGAGGCCCAGCGTCACCGTGAGAGTGGGCTTCACTTTCCACGTATCTTGCGCATAGAACTCGTAAGAGTTTTCCCCAAAATCTCGCGAAACTGGTGCGCCCTGCGGGATCGGATTCCCATCTCGCCCGTAGTTGTAATACGCGTTGACCAGCGTCACCATCCCCAGCAACGACGTCATCGGGTAGTCGTAGTTGCTCACGAAACTCGAATCCACGCCCGGATAACCATTGTTCGCTGGATTCAGTGGAGATGCCGATGTCGTGGAAAGTCCCGAATTCAGCAGCCAATCGGGATTCGCGGTTCCACTGCTGAACGAATTATTCGTGTTGGTCGACGGGCTGCGCAGGAACGCCAGTTGCACGCCGAATTGGAACGTGTGCTTCCCGTGGATCCAGGAAACGTCGTCGGTCACATTATGCACCGGGCGCTGAAAGGACGACGAATACGTAACGCCTTGGTCGAATGCCTGCAAGTAATTCCATGCTTGGTTCGAGTTGCCTATATTTCCGAGACTCTCCCGCACGAACCCATACCGGAAATTATTCACTAGCGAAGAAGACAGAACCGCCGCGTACCCGACGATGATCCCCTTGTTGTAATTAACGGTATCTTCCTCCGGAGGCTTCCCCGGCAGAAATGGCGCGCCCGCGGAATTCTCGTTGGCCAAGGCCGCGCTCACGGATATCCGGTGCTTGGCATCCTTGGTGATGTTGTAGTCGAGTTTCCCGATGTACCAGTTTTTTGTCGTGTCGGTCGGCGCGCGAAAACGGTAACCCGCGGTATTCACAAGGTCGCCCGTCGTTTGATCGTTCGGCAATGGATATGTCGAGTTCATGTACGACAGAACCACCGGATTGGGACCGTGCGGTCCCAGACTGGTGCTGTCCATCGCCGTAATTTGCTGTGGCGACAGCGCCTTGTATCCGGCGGGAGCCGTATAGGAAGCGCCGCTAATTCCCTGAACCGTGTTGCCCGGACAAAGTGACGTATTCGGCGAACCGTCGGAATTCGTTTGGCACAGGTATTGAATCACTCCGTCGCGCATTGCCGCTGTAGGAACGGTACGAAGCGCGCTGACCGATTCCGCATCGCGATAGCCTTCGTAATTCAGGAAAAAGTAAAAGCGATTCTTGCGCACCGGGCCGCCCACCGAGCCTCCAAAAATGTTGCGGTTCAACTGGTTCGGCTTGTTCGCTAACCCGCTCGACAATTGCGAGGCCTTGATGAAGTAGTCGTTGGCGCTGAAATACGAATTGCGATTGTACTCGTACGCCGAGCCATGAAAATTATTCGTGCCGCTTCGCGTAACCAGCGCCACCTGCGCCGCGGATGCCGTGCCTTCGTCGGCTCCATAATTTGACGTCGTTACTCGAAACTCCTGGACCGAATCCAGTGTCACCGGAAGTACCGACGTGAACGAGTGTCCTCCCTTATCGTTCACGGAAATTCCGTCCAGCGTAACGTTGCTCTGATCGCTGTGCGAACCGTTCACTGAGCCGCTCCGCGTGTCTTTGTCCGTATCGATGTCGGGCCGGTTGCCTGTATACACCACGCCAGGCTGGAGCGACAGAAGGTCCGGGACGTTGCGGCTTTCCAGCGGCAACTGTTTGACCTGGTTCTCACTGAACGCAATTCCCAACGACGCATCCGTGGTATTGATCGTCTCGCTCTGCGCGGATACTTCCACCCGCGTGCTGACTGAACCCACTTGCAACACAATGTTCACCGTCGTCGGCACGTTCACCAGCAGTTGCAGATTTCGCTGCTCGTACCTGTTGAAGCCGTCCTTCTCCGCGGTCAACACATAGGTTCCCGGGGGCAGTGCCAGAAATTCGAATTCGCCCGCGGAGGTCGTCGTGGCTTCGCGTTCCAGTCCCTGCGCTTCGTTCACCAGCGTAACCTTCGTTCCGCTGACGGCGGCTCGTGATTTATCCAGCACCGTCCCGTGCAACGACGTTGTGCCCGTCTGCGCAAATACTCCAGAGCACAGCAGCAATGGAACGAAGAAAATCGTCCACAATAACCGCTTATAGGTTTTTGTAAGCATACACACGCCCCCATGAATTAACGCGACACCCTCGTGCTCAGGCAGGACTGGGAGGATTCCAAGGTAGAGGTTAAACAGAATCCGGTCGATCCCTCGGCAATATCGACCACCTGGAACTCACTTCGCCCCCCGAACCGACTCCACCATTGCCGATGATTCTTACGATTTCGTCTGTAATGTCAAGAAATTAGTGAGGACTATTCGCATCGCAAATTTCATAAGCCGCATAAGCGGAACTAATGTCCGAATCCATCACTCGCGACTGGGCAATGCTCAGGACCTGGCCTGCTTGATGTTCGCCTTCGTGATGCCTCTGCTGAAGTTCCCCGGGAACGCCGGTCTCCCGACCGGCTCTTGGGTTCCCCGAATGTCGCCGGTCTACGGTTGCGCCGATTTCTTCGCGGCGTCTTCTTTCGCCCACTCCATTTTCTTCTCTTCCACGGCCTTTGCCGACGGTTGATAGCCCTTGAAGCCCTTCTTGATGCTGTCATCCGCGACCTTCCAGATCTTCTTCGGGTCCGTGTGATAGATCTTTTCGGTGGCAAACATTCGCCAGGCCAGACTGCGCAGATTCGCGTCAATCAACTCGATCCCGATCGTGCCCTCATTGGTTGTGTGCGTGTGCATGCTGGTGTACTGGACGCTCCAGTGACCCGTCCAGTACGTTCCGTACGTCGCCCAACTCGCGCCGTATCCCACTCCCACGTCATTTTTCGTTTCCACCCAATACCGCACCACCAGATCCGGTTTCTCTTCTAGTTGTACCTCGCGAAGTCCCTTGGCTGTCAGTTCTCGGACGACAGCTCCGTGGATTTGGTTGTTGAACTGGTCCGGATTCACCTGCAGCCGTAGCAACTGCTCTTGTCCGCCAATATACGCAAACGTTTTGTACTTTGAGAAATCAAGATTAGGGTCGAAGTCAGTGGCCACCTTGGCGGTCGTCGGCATAGCGCCCACCAGCAGCATCAACAATCCCGCCAGCGTTAACCGGAATCTGCAGCCATCCATCCTGAACAGTGACTTGGTCAGTTTCACGAATTCCTTTCGGATCCATTTCTCAAGAATTTTCTCGAAATACCACAGTCGCGGGCTACTAGGGCTCTTCCTAGCGGTGCTTCACTCGTTGTGAATGGTACCTCAGACCTATTCGTATTCCCAGCCGCGCGGAGCCAGGCGATCGCGCATATCGCCCAAAACACCGCTCCCACTCCCGGCTGGTTTGCACGGTCCCAAAAAAGCCTGGACCCAGCTGCGAGCTGATTCAGAACAGCAAGAATAATATGGACCGCTCCTACGGAAGCCCCGTCGGAGGGCGTCTTTCGAGACCCTCTCTCGTCCTCTCTGACTCTCGTTCGCTAACTCGCCTCATGCGCTCAGCCCATTCGGGGCGCACCAATATCATCAATCCTAAAAGCACCGAAGGCACCACGACAGAAAAGATCATCACCGTACTGGCGTGTATTCGTTTCAGGAACAGCACAATCAGGAACAGCGGACCCAACCATGCAATCGCAAAGACTGCCGGGTTCTGCGCGACCGCTCTATACCACAATTCGGTTCCGTTACGCTTCTTCTCGATCATTTGCCGCGATGTTACACCAGTCTATTGCCAACTCGCGTGGGAAGTTCGCATATAACGGTCAAACGAGGATCGCTTGGTGTAAAAGGGCGAGTTCAGCCGCACGCTGATTCGGCACACCAATCAGGCTCTCCACTTCCCCCCCCACCACCCTACGCGTGATCCACGATCGTCTCGCTCGCCGCGTCCCAATACAGCTTCTTCCCCGACCAGTACGACTGCGCCGCCATAATGCACGCCACCGAATGGGCGAATCCCTCATGCACTGTGCAGTGCGGTTGCTCCCGCGAACGCAAACAATCGAACCAGTTCGTCATGTGCTCCGTCGTCAAATCGTCAATCCCCATCGGCGGAATCCCCGTTTGTCCCGGTAGCGTTACATATTTCGCCGGCCGCTGCTTGTCGATGTCCGGATCGTCTTCGTGATTCCCTTTTTCTTCCACCAGCTGATACAGCGGACTCCCCTCGCCTCCCACATTCACCAGCGTCGCCTTTTTCCCCATGTATCGCGTGAATCCCGGCGAATCGTTTCCAAAGCTCGTCGAATAACTCACCAGAAATCCCTTCGGATATTCCAGCAGCGCTTGGAACGTATCCGCATTCTCCCGCCCGTCGTGCCACGCTAGCACCCCGCCATTCGCCACCACCGACCGCGGAAAATTATCGTTCATGAACCAGTGCACCAGGTCGATCGCATGGCTCATCCACTGGTCCGGAATCCCCCCGGAAAATTCCTTGTACAAACGGAATTCGCAATACACCTGCGGGTCAAACGGCCGGTACGGCCGGTTCATCAGCCATTTCTTCCAATCCGTGTCCTGCTCCCGCACCAGTTTCGTCCCCGGCACGCCTCTCCACCGTGGCCCGTTGTAATTCCAGACAATCTCCACCTTGCTCACATCGCCCAACACGCCGGTCTGCACTAAATCGTGCGCCGCGCGCGGGTACGGTTCGCTGCGATGCTGCGTGCCCACCTGCACGATGCGCTTGCTTTTCAACACCGCGTCGCGCCCCGCCTTCACATCCGCCAGCGAATTTCCCATCGGCTTTTCCACGTACGCATCTTTCCCCGCTTCCACCGCCATTTTCATAAGGATCGGGTGCGAGTGCTCCGGCGTGGAAATCATCACCGCGTCCACATCCTTCATCGCCAGCGCATCTTCCGCGTACTGCACGCCCCGCGGCGCGCGTCCGTAGTATTTCTCGTTTGTCGCCACCGCTTTCTCGCGATTCAATTTCCACAAATCGCACACCGCCACCATCTCCACGTTATATTTCGTCTTCAATTGCGACGCGATCAGATCCAGATCCTCGCCCCGGCTTCCCGTCCCGATGTGGCAAAGCGCAATCCGGTCGTTCGCCCCCGCAATCCGGCTGTACGACAGCGCCGTATTCGCCGACGCCGCGCCTCCCGCCAGCAATGCCGCCGATTTCGTCAAAAATGTCTTGCGGTCCATCGTGCTTTTCTCGTCGCTCATCGTTTTCTCCTCAACCGCTCCGCTCGAATCGCCAATCACAAATAATTCTTCTCACCGCAAGAGAACATCACGCGCCCTGCTATCATGTCAAGGCGTTATAGCCTTCACCCATAATAATGAGCCGGTCGCAACCGCCCGGCGGAAAGCTTCGCAGATGATTATCAAGGTTTTCGACGACAAGCCCTCCCTCGCAAAAACTGCCGCCACGCAAGCCACCACCGCTCTCCGCTCCGCCATTGCCGCTCGCGGCCACGCCCGCCTCATCGCCGCCACCGGCGCGGCGCAATTCGAATTCCTCGAAATCCTCACCGCCACTCCCAACATCGCCTGGCAAAACGTCGAACTCTTTCATCTTGACGAATATATCGGCCTGCCCGCCAATCATCCCGCCAGCTTCTGCAAATTCCTCGAAGAGCGCCTTATCAGCAAGACCGGCATCACCAATCATCACCTTCTCGATCCCACCGCCGATCCCGGCGACCTCATTCGCCGCGTCAACGCCGCCATCTCCAGCGCGCCCGTCGATATTGCCTTCGCCGGCATCGGCGAAAATGGCCATCTCGCCTTCAACGATCCTCCCGCCGATTTCCAGATCACCGATCCTTACATCATCGTCAATCTCGATCACGCCTGCCGCCAGCAGCAAGTCGGCGAAGGCTGGTTCCGCAATCTCGACGAGGTTCCCAAGCAAGCCATCTCCATGTCCGTCCAGCAAATCCTCAAAACCAAGGAGATCCTCTGCATCGTTCCCGACGCGCGCAAAGCCCAGGCCATTCACGCCTGCTTCGACGGCGAACTCAGCCCCATGGCTCCCGCTTCCATCCTCCGCACGCATCCCAACACCACCATCTATCTCGACCGCCACTCCGCGCAATTGCTTTCTCCCGCCACGCTTTCCAAGTACGCCGCGCCAACAACGAAATCGTAGCGAACAATGTCCGCCGCACCGCCCTCGCCGCCCCCAACTCCCGCAAGGCCGCGCCCCATCGCGCACCTGCGCTGGTGGATTGGCGCCATCCTCTTCGCTTCCACCGTCATCAATTACGTCGACCGCCAAACTCTTTCCCTCCTCGCCCCCTACCTCAAGCTCGAACATCACTGGACCAACACCGATTACGCCAACATCGTGGTCGCTTTTCGCGTCGCCTATTCCATCGGCCAAACTCTTTTCGGACGCCTCCTCGATCGCATCGGCACAAAACGCGGCCTCACCTTCACCGTCCTTTTCTATTCCATCGTTTCTATTTTCACCCCGCTCGCTCGCGGCTTTTACAGTTTCCTCAGCTTCCGCTTTCTGCTCGGCGCCGCCGAATCCGGTAACTGGCCCGGTGCCACCAAGGCCGTCTCCGAGTGGTTCCCAAAACACGAACGCGGCTTGGCCACCGCCTTCTTCGACAGCGGCTCCTCCATTGGAGGCGCTCTCGCCCCCTTCATCGTTCTTTGGTTCTATTTTCATTGGGGCGCGCGCTGGGCCTTCATCGTGCCTGGCCTGCTCGGCCTGCTCTGGCTCATCGTGTGGCGCCGCTTCTACTACACGCCGCAACAGCATCCGCGCATCAGCAACTCCGAACTGCAGATGATTCTCGCCGATACCCAGGACCCGCAAACGCAACAGCACGCCCGGCCCCGCTGGCGCGATCTTCTCAAGCTCCCGCAAACCTGGGGCACCATCGTCGCGCGCACCTTCACCGATCCCGTTTTCTTTTTCATCGCCGACTGGTTCCCTATCTACCTCGTCGCCAAGGGCATTTCCTTGCGTAGCGGAATCATCGCCATCTGGGTTCCCTTCATCGCCGCCGACCTCGGCAATTTTTTCGGCGGCATCGCCTCCGGCTATCTCATCAAGCGCGGCTGGTCCGTAGGCAACGCGCGCAAAGCCCTCGTCATTTTCGGCGGCATCGGCGTCACCCTCCTCATCCCCACCATCTTCACTACCAACCTAGCGCTCCTCACTCTGCTTTTCGCCCTCGCCACTTTTTCTTACGCCTCCTTCACCACCATCGCCAACGTCCTGCCCTCCGATCTATTCCCCAGTGAGTCCGTTGCTTCCGTCAGCGGCCTCAGCGGCACCGGTGCTTCTCTCGGCACCATCATCGTCTTCGAATTGGCCGGCCGCCTCTCCGATGCGCGCATCGCCACCGGCACGCACCTCTTCGACCCGCTCATGATCCTCGCTGGCCTGATTCCCTTCACCGGCATGCTCCTCGTCCTGCTCCTCGTCCGCAACACCAAAGCCACAGAACGCGGCCTCGTCCGCAAAATTTAGCGCACTCTGCACAGATACTTTGGACTTAGAATAAGCACTCCGGAATAGCTCCGCATGCATATCAAATTCCTAGTTGCCTTCGCTCTGTTCTTCATCGCCAGCACGGTTTCGCTCGGCGCCCCACGCCTGACCATCACCGGAAAAGTTGTCGACTCCGTGGGCAGACCTCTCAGCAACGCCACGGTGATGGTCTATCACGCGGGCGTCAAACATGGATACAGCACATACTGCCCCAGTTGTTACGAAGATTGCGGTAAACGCACCACCACCGACGCCGCGGGATCTTATAGCGTCGAAAAGCTTAACCCGGACCTCTGGTTTGAATTGCTCGTAGTGCTCGATGGATATACTCCAACGTTTATCAAAGTTGCTGATTCGTCGAAAAACTTCGCGCCGACTGCGGTTCTCGTCCCACGTTCTCCTGTTACCGACCCGGCGCATATCGTGAAAGGCCGCGTTGTCGATAAATTGCAGAATGCCATTGCAAATGCCGTCGTGAACCCTGTAGGCGTGGAAATCAACGAACACTCCATCATTGGCACCGTCCCGGGGCTCGACCCTCTCGCCGTCACCAATGCAAACGGAGAATTCGATCTGGTCTATGCCAACTCAGCGAAGAGAATGCTTCTTTCCATCGAGGCCCGCACTCTCGCTCCCAAGTTCGTCGTATTGGCTACCGGTCCGAACCGTCAAACCATCGAGTTGTCAAAAGGAGCCACAATTCACGGGCGTTTAGTCAAAGATGGCAAGCCCGTTGGCAATGCAGAGGTCGGTTTAATTGGCCAGACAAGAGGTGGTTTCGCGGACCAGTTGAAAATAGTGGGAACGCCTTATTCTGAAATGCGAGTCGGAACGCAGGACGACGGCTCGTTCACGCTTAGCAATGTGCCACCGCAGATCAATTGGTTCGTTTATGCAAAGATGGAATCCGTCGCGACTCGCGGGGCGACCGAGCCCAAACCGTGTACGACTTCACTTCCGGGGGATTCCGTCAACGTTGGTAACCTCGAGCTATTGCCCGGCCATCAGTTTCAAGGGCGAGTTCTTCTCAGCGACGGCAAATCAATCCCCGACGGAATGCGCATCATCATCTCTTCCGACCAGGTGTGGGACAGCCAGACTGCGGTTCTCGACAAGGACGGACGCTTTAGCTTCATCGGCCTAGTGCGGGGCAAATATTCACTTAGTCCAGCGGTCCGAGGATACGGTCTCCAAAGTGGCGAATACGAAACCGAAATTTCTATCGATCGTGATGTTCGGGATTTCATCATCTCGCTAAGTCCGAATCCGGTCGCGCATTAGGCGGGACCAGCACCATAGGCGCCCTTTCTCGATCCATCTCGAAGACAAAAACGCGCCGCGCGAGGATAACTTCCTCACACGGCGCGCCGGTTGACCTCTTTTGTGTGTGTTTATTCCAGCGGCGGAACTTTAATCCCTACTTACAGGAATGGCTGACCATCTTCAGTGAAGCCACTTCCATGTCGCCGTGCTCGTTGTTGCTTTTCTTCATGCCAGCGCTGGCCGCGGCGTCTTTCGCTTCTTCTTTCGCGTTATGCGCCATCACATTAGACACGGTGCCCTTCACCGTTACCTCATGTCCCACGTGATCCGCCAGCGCCACCTGGTCGCTCTTCACGTCCCAGGTGCTTCCATCACTGGCGTTCAGCACGAAGGAGTTGGCACTGTCGCCCTTCGCCAGGCAACCGGTTTCCGTCCTCACTTCCGCTTTTGATTTCCCGCTGCTGGTCGTGTCTTGCGCAGGTGTGGCGCTGGCCGTCACCAACAGCAGGCCAAACGCGAGTGCGATTCCAATCCCTCTCATAGTCCCTCCTTGAAGTCGGCCAAATACCGCCTGCTCACACACTGCCGAAATATTCCGCGAAACCATATCGATGGGATTCCCTAAGTCGCCTCGTTTAATGTTGTAGCGTCTACAGCGTTTTTCCTACAGGGGTCACACCCTCTCGGCCCGCCTGCCCTTGGCACCGCGCGCCGCAACAGGTAGCATCACCTTAAGAAGAAAGGCCCACCATGAATCGCAGAAATTTTCTGAGAAGCGCCGCCGCCGTCCCTTTACTCACCCGCCGCGAGCCGTTTTCTTATCCGCCGTCACCCGCGAGCGAGTCTCCGACCGAAATTCTTTCCTTGCCTTCCGCCGCACCCTCCGACGCTCCGCTGCAGCAGCGCTACCAACTCACCCTGCATCGCGTTCTTCATGGCACCGCTCCCGCCTTCACTGAAGATTTTCTTCTCCAAGACGTTCGCCCCACGCCCGGCCGCCGCTTTACCGAATACAGTGGCGATCTCTCCGGCAGGTACATCGGCGCGCTGGCCACCGCCGCTCGTGTTTACGGCACCAAGTTCCCAAGCCTCGACGCACTGGTCCCCAAGGTCATCGCCCTGCAAAAATCCGATGGCTATTTCGGCAGCGCCTTTCATTACGACAAGCCCACCGACAATGATCTCGCGCTTCTCTGGGGCAACGGCCGTTTACTCGTCGGCCTCCTCGAGTATTACCGCTATAAGCCCGATCTCTCCGTACTCGCGTCCTCGCAGCGCTTAGGCGATTTTCTTCTCCGCATCGCTCCACTCATGCTCTCGCAAAATATTCGCGATGAATTTGGCGCCGCGCATTTTGCTTCTAGCTACATTTGCTGGACGCAACAGACCGAAGGCCTCGCCAATCTTTACGTCGCCACCAAAGACGATCGCTACCGCCATCTCGCCGAACAAATCGCCGCTGTCATCGAGCGCCGCCCCGGCGATCACGTTCACGGCTACCTCACCAGTTTGCGCGGCGTGATGGATCTCTATCACGCCACCGCAGATCCGCGCTTCCTCCACCAATGCCAAGCCGCCTGGCAAGACGTCGCCCAGTCCGAGGATCTACTCATCACCGGTGGAGTGCCCGAGGGCTGGAGCCCCAACAAGCACCGCACCGAAGGTTGCGCGGAAGTCGATTGGCTGCGCCTTAATCTCGCTCTTTGGCAGGTCACCACCGATCCCAAATATTTGGCTATGGCCGAGCGCGCCGCCTTCAACGAACTTTCTCTCAATCAATTCGACACCGGTGATTTTGGCCATCGCGTCCTCACGCTCACCGGCTTCTCTGGCGATGCCGCCGTCCGCGCGTGGTGGTGCTGCACCTTGCACGGGCTACGCTATTTTCCTGATCTGCAAACCAGCGTGTTCCGCGCCAACTCTGGAACGCTCGCCTACGAATTGCCGATCGATAGCGCCGCGAAAGCCGATCATGCCGCCTCGCCAACTCTAGCCGCAACCGCAACCTCGTCACTCGCGCTCGATGGCTCCGTAAAAATCACCATCACCTCTGCTGGCGAAGCTCCCGCCTCTCTTCTCATTCGTAAACCCGCCTGGGCACACGCGCTCGCCATCCGCCTCAACGGCGCTTCAACGCAATTTCCTGTCGATGGAGATTACATCCGCGCGCATCGCCAGTGGCATCGTGGCGACGTTCTCATCGTGAATTACGACATGGCGCTCCAACAAAAACCGAGCGATCCGAAGCGTGTCACGTTCTCTTACGGCCCTTGGCTGCTGGGCGCGCCCGCCGCGGACAATCACGCCTACTTCAACGAGCTGACCACCGACAACAAACTTGCCGCCGCCAACAATCAACCCGCGTCACAAAATCCCGCGCGCCCCTTCACCGTTCCCATCGCCGCCCGAACCTTCGCCTACACCCCCGCCGAATTTCCCGAGCAACAAGGTTCGGTAACCCTCCGCGCCCTGGCAGAACAAACCGGCCAACCCTCCACCTCCTGGGAGCTCCGCTTCCTAACCACCGAACCCGCGTAGGGGCGGCTTCTTGCCCTGAGCCTCGAAGGGCTTGCCCGGAAGCTTGGCTTGCCCTGTGTTTAGCAAAGGGTATGCCGCCTGCCTTTTTCTTCCACCCCGCAGCCAAAAGCCACAAAAACCCTGTCATCCTGAGCAAAGCGAAGGATCTCAACCACCGCGTCTTGCCTCGCTCCAAAATCCCCGCGCCCTCCCCAAACGCAGCGCCACAAAAAGCTGTCATCCTGAGCGCAGCGAAGGGACCTCACCCGCCGCGTCTTGCCACATCCTCACCGTAGAATCCGCTTCTCGCCCTGATCCTCGAAGGCCATCCCTGCGTACCCTGTAAGGGCCGGCTCTCGCTCCCCACATCTCCCTCTTCACTTCTCCGATTTCGCTCGCTCCGTATCATATTCTTTTCGCTGCTCTTCCTGGGCCGCCTGCGAAGGCACGCCCAACTGCCGTCGCAACGCATCCGAAATCAATTCGCGATTGTACGGCTCCTGCGTCGCGGGCTTTCCTTCCGGCGTATAAAATTGCGTGCCGAAGATCTGTGCTTGATGAATGGAGTTCAAGTATCGATCCAGCGTCGCCGCAGAAATCCATATCGCCCCGCTTCGCCCATGTGCCACTGCCACCATCGCCAACGTGTGCGCCAACAAATAATCGTCGGGGGAACTGCCATGCTGAAACACAAATGCCGCTCGTTCGAAATCTTCTCCGGTGTGCAGTTTTCCCTCCGCCAACAACTTGCGCGTCACCTCACGCCGTTCCGCATCCGTCTTCTCCACCGGCGTCCAATCCATCTTGTCGGTTCTCGGCTGTCTCACCTTTTGATCGTCCTCAAACACCCGCTGCATCTCCGCGTTGGAAACATCCGTGTCGTCCAGCAGATAACTCCGCGCGCTGTCCCAATCCGTCGCGAGTGCCACCGGCCCCTTCTCCCTGCTCACCGGCCACGCCTCGAAGCCCGGCACCTTAAGTTTCAACGTTCCCTGCCCATCGCTCACTTCGCACAATTGGAAATCATCCGTGTCGCTCGTGTCCGCCGGATTCTCCGTCGTGAACGACAAGCAATTTTCTTTGATCGCGCTTTTTACGATGCGGAAACGCACTGCGCCGCCAGAAATCCCCGAAAAATTGACGCCACTCGTCGAAAAGTGTTTCGGACGAATCAGCGCACCCTCATACCGCCCGGCGTCTTGCGCCACGGGCTTCAGACTCACCACCAGAAAAACGCGCTTCCCCAGTCGCAACGCCCATTCGCCCGCAAAATCCGCCTTCTCTTGTCCCCACGCGTTCCCACACAACACGGCACTGAGCAGCACCAATAAAAAACTTCTCGCAATTCCCAATCCTCGCATCGCCGCTCCTACTCCCCCCAATGCAACACCACCGTCATCGGCTTCGTGTCCGTATTCTTCACATACGTGTTGATCAAAAATCTCTGCCCATCCTTCGACACGTCGTACACCACCTGCTCCGACGTCGCCAATGGTTCCCGCGCGTTCGTCTGGAATAACACCTCCGGCGCTCCCGCATCGAAATTCGCGCCTTCTTTCACCGCCATCGCCATCAGCTTTCCGTCCGCCGACAAATAGAACAGCTCTTTCCCGTCACCTCGCCACCGCGGCTGCTCCCCGCCTCCCGACGACACCTGCCATTTTCCGTGTGCCTCCGGAAACGAGGTCACATACACTTCCCATCTCCCGCTTTCATTCGAGGCGTATGCCACCCACTTCCCATCCGGCGAAAATTGGCCATTCTTCACGGTCGCGCTCGTCTGTAAAAACGGATGCGCTTGCAATTCCGGGTAGCTCAAGTACCGCATCTCTTTCCCATACAGATACAAAATGTATTTCCCGTCCTGCGACCACGCATTCGGATACTTATCTTCTCCTTCGCCATTCGTAACCACCTTCTCTTCCTGCGATCCATCCGCCGGTTTCAGATACAAATCGAATCCGCCCTTCCTCCCCGAAGCAAAAACCACCTGCTTCCCATCCGGACTCCACACCGGCACCGCATCGATCGCCGGATCAAACGTCAGTCGCTTCGTTCCCTCTCCCTCCACGTTATAAATCCACACGTCTGCATTTTGGTTTCCAGAGTCCGTCCGGTCCACCGCCACCATTCTCCGGTCCGGCGATAACGACGGATTCGCGTATACGTCCTCCTTTGCTTTCCCCACGGATTCCACTTGTTTTCCACTCCGGTCAAACCAAACCAGTTGCGACAACGACACCGACCTGCCCGTCTGCGCCATCAGCGCGCCTCCGTTCGCCGCGGAGTACGCCGCTCGTCCAATCCGCGGTGCATTCTGCACCTCGGTTAAGATTGGCTTGGCTGGCCCGGTCAACTCCAACTTCCTCAGATCCAGCCTCTGTGCAAACAGCGTATCGTCCCGGTAAAACAGTACCCAGTCTGGGGCTGCAAATCCCGGGCTCGCCATCGCATCCACAAGAAATTTCTTCTCCGTGCTCCCCAGCGTGCCCAGGTAGATCGCGTTGTTGTTGCTGTGCGCCACCACGGTGAAGCCCATGAACACAAAATGTTTTCCATCCGGCAAAAACGTCGGCCAGCGATGACTCGTCTCTCCCCGCGCCGTATCCAGCGTGCTGATGATCTTCGCGGTCCCTCCGGTCGCCGGAATCTGCATCAGCGATTGTCCCAGTTTTCCGCTCGGCGTGAACACGATCACTCCGTCCTGGTTCCAACTCCCTCCCCGTCCCGATGGCGCGTCCGTCAACGTCTGCACCGCGCCACTGTTCAGATCTAATCGTTTCAGCTTGCCTTCCGCAAAAAACGCCAGCGATTTCCCATCCGGCGACCAGAACGGGAAATTCGCTCCATCCGTGTTCGGCAGCATCGTGGCGTCCTGCGATCCAACTTCGTACAGCCACAACGCACTCTTCGATCCCACTCCGCGGTCGCCCACCACCGCCACGGTGTGCCCGTTTGGCGCCATGGCCATGTCCCTCGCAGCAAAGGATAAGGGCGCAGAAAAAATCATCATCGGCTCTGGCGCCTTCGCTCCCCGCCAGAAAATCGCACCCAACAACAATCCCAGCGCCGCCGCTCCTGCCAACGCCCACACCAGCCACATCCGCACTTTCGTTTTCTTGCGGATGGCTGGCGCTTCCGTCTGACTCCCGCTCTTTCCAATCCAGTCGAGCTCCATCGCCAGGTCGCGCGCCGCCTGCCAGCGCTCTTCGCGATCCTTCGCCAGACACCGCTGAATCGCGTGCTCCAGCGCCGGCGGCGTGATCGACTTCACCGCCCGTATCGGTTCCGGCTCGCGCTCCAAAATCGCGGACGCCACGCTCAATTGCGTCTTCCCCTCGAACGCTCGTTTCCCTGTCACCATTTCATACAGCACCGCTCCCAACGAAAAAATGTCGCTGCGTCCATCCAGTTCTTTCCCTTCAATCTGTTCCGGCGACATGTACTGAAACGTGCCCACAATCATTCCCTGCTGCGTCACCGGAGAAACCGGATTCGACGCGGTCACCGTCACCAGACTCGCCACTCCCGCCGTCTCTTTCGCCAATCCAAAATCCAGCAGCTTCGCGCCCGTCGCCGTCAGCATCACGTTTCCCGGTTTCAAGTCGCGATGCACAATCCCGCTGCGATGCGCGCGGTCCAGCGCTTCCGCAATCTGTGCTCCCACTTTCAGCACTTGCTCCTGCGGCAGCGGCCCTTTCTCCAATCGCTTCGCCAGCGTCTCCCCTTCCACGCATTCCATCACCAGAAAATCCGCGCCGTCCTGATGACCCACGTCGTGCAGCACGCAAATGTTCGGGTGATTTAGTCCAGAAATGGTCTTCGCTTCGCGATCGAATCGCGCCTTCGCCGCAGCATCCGCGGTGAACGACGCGGGCAGCACCTTGATCGCTACATCGCGCCCCAACCGCGTGTCCCGCGCGCGATACACTTCGCCCATCCCGCCAGCCCCCAACGGCCCCAAAATCTCGTAAGGTCCTAGCTTAGTTCCCGCCGTAATTGTCATAAGTGCCCGCGATTATACTTGGACTTCGCCAACCCCGCTCACTCCGAATGCTGCCTAATCGAGCCACGCCCTGTAGGGACGGCTTTACGCCGACTGCCTTTCTCCCCGCGGGCGTCCTTACCGGCTCTTCGGGTTTCCCCCGGGAACGCCGATCTCCCGATCGGCTCTTGGGTTTTCGCGCCCCGCATCCCCATCGCCATCCACCGCACTCTTGCACTTTTCCACCCTTACACTCTTATACTTCCGCTCTTCCCCCTCGGTCCATCTCGCCACCCAAACCTCCACCCAATCCTTTACTCCTTACGCACCCATGCCCTTTCGTACAGGTGTGCCCTCCCGCCTCACATGCTAAAAACGAAGAAAGGGGAAAACCTCGATGAAACGACTACTCCCGGCCCTCTGCGTGATTGCTCTGTTCACCGCGTTCGGCCCCATTCCCTCCGCACAGGCCTGGTGGTGGCACCATCACGCCAAGTCCAACTCCAGTTCCAGCGCCAGCAGCGCCGCCGAACCCTCTTCCGCCAAGCCCCCTAAGCCGCCCAAGCACCAAAAAACGCCCAAAGCCCATAAAGACAAAACGCAACCCGGCGACGGCTCGCACCTCTACTCCACTCCCAAATCCGTTGGCTGGTGGCACAAGATGCCCGGCCCAGCAGGCGCCGGCGCCTAATCCCTAAGACGTGCTCGCGACCTGCCCGCCATAGGCAGGTCCCTCAGCTCACCTTTCACCACAAAAAACCTCTCCCGCTATATTCAATTTGCCTGCGTCCAATTCCTCCGTGGCCAATCTGATTCGGGTCTCCATTTTCGATCTTCTCCTGTACTTCCTGCCCCTCTCCCCCGCGTCTCACTAAGCGTATACTCTCCTCAGGGGGTGCCCGATGACTCGCACAACCGTGCTGCTGTCCTCGCTGTTTCTCGCTCCCATCCTGTTCCTCGCGCCTCCCTCGCCAGCCCAAGCCCAAGACGTGGACCAATCCTCAGACCAATCCACCGAGCACCACGAAGGCACCGCCCCGCGCTCCGCCGCTACCAAATACAAAGCCCACGGAGAACAAGACGGGCTCACCATCGGCGCCGAACGTCTCACCAAAAAACAAGTCGCCTCCGCGTTCGCCGCCAATCTCAATCGTTGCTGCATCGTGGTGCAAGTGGCCATCTATCCGAAAAAAGACGAACTCACCGAACTTGTCCTCGCCGATTTCACTCTCGTCGATTCAAAAACCGATATCCCCGTTCGTCCCGTCAGCGCCACCGTCGTCGCCGCCATGCTCGTCAAACCGAAAGCTCCTCTTACCGGCAGCGGTGTCGACATCACTCCCGTTGCCAATGTCGGCTATGAAGCCGGTACCTACATCGATCCCATCACGGGCCAGCCGACTCACGTCCATGGCGTTAGCGCGGGAGGCGGCGTCGGCGTTGCACCCGCCAGCACGATTCCTCCCGACATCGCCGATCGCAATCGCGATTCTATCGAGCACGAGCTTTACGAAAAGGGTCTACCTGAAGCGAAGGTCTCCATTCCCATCGCCGGCTATCTCTACTTCCCCATCCCCAAGCCCAACAAAGACGCGAACTATAGCCTCGTCTACCTCGGCAAATCCGATCCCCTAACCATCCCGCTCCCCTGATTGTAGGAGCGGCTTTACGCCGCCTGCGTTTCGCGCCGTGTAGCGCCGGCTTGTCCTGAGCTTCCGAATGACGTCCCGGGCTACCCTCGAATCGCTTCATCCTGAAACGGACGGCTCTTGGGTTTTCCCCAGGAATACCAATCTCCCTTTGGGTTCTCACGCAACACACAGAAACTGTCGTCCTGAGCGAAGCGAAGGATCTCAACCGCACCGCCACGCGATCTCAGCCGTCCGCTGCTTAACCGCACCCGTCCACCCCAACGCCGCCTCCGCAATATCACCAGCCACAGCCACGCGTGCCGCAGCCATCCTCGCGTCGAACTTCCATGGAACAGCGGGTACTCGTTTCCCAATCGCAAAATCGCCGGAGCTGCCACCACCCACGGCACCGACCCCAACAAAATCGTAAAACGGTCTTCCCTTTCTCCCCTCCCTCGCGCGAAAATCCCAACTCATGGACACCAAACCGCTCCTCCTGATCGTCGCTCCTTTCGCATTACTCGGCCTCTTCGCCGCGTACACGCCCAAGCCCGCTCCCGCGTCCGCCGACGCTCCCGCCTACACCGACAAGGGCGAACTACAACTCCCCGCCAACTATCGCGAATGGGTCTACCTCACCACCGGCTTCGACATGAGCTACAGCCCCGCCATGAACATGGACCACCACATGTTCGACAATGTTTTTGTGAATCCCGAGTCCTACCAGGCTTTTCTGAAGACCGGCACGTGGCCGGACAAAACCATGCTGGTTCTGGAAGTCCGCGGCGCGCAATCCAAAGGTTCCATCAACAAGGCGGGCCATTTTCAATCCACCGAAGTGATGGGCTTAGAAGTTCACGTAAAAGACGAAGCGCGTTTCAAGTCCCAAGGCAGCTGGGCCTTCTTCGGCTTCGATGGCGACAAGCCCTCCACCATGACACCCGCCTCCGCCTCCTGCTATTCCTGCCACGCCCAACACGCCGCCGTCGACACCACCTTCGTCCAGTTCTACCCCACCCTGCTCCCCATCGCCCAATCCCACAACACCCTCTCTCCCACCTACGCAAAAGAATCAACCACTTCCCCCACCACAAAATAACTCCATACTCTCTTCCCTCCTCAATGCAGCGCTGGCTTTCATGCCAGCCTCACGCAGCTCGCCCAAAAAAACTCGTCATCCCGAGCAACGCGAGGGATCTGCTTTTTTCTCTCCATTTCCACCACGCGCCGCTTTCTCACCAAATCCCTGCCCACCATTACTCCATCGTTACGTTTCCCCACACTTACCGTCGCGAAATCGCTCTGCGTTGTACAATCTACTTACTCAGGGATTTTGCTTCCAATCCCATGTCAGCAATTCCTCCTCATGTTTTTATCTGAGGACTGAGGCCCTTACATGCCCAAGGCTCGCCCTGCCGTCGTCCTGTTGCTCCTGATTCCCTTCGCCCCCTTCCGCGCCAGTGCACAATCTCCTGCGGCGGCGCCAGCAACATCACCAACCAACGCCGCCAAGCCCGACCATTCCAAAGAGGCCGCCGTCGTGGAGCAGTACACCCACAAAGTGAAATTCGAGAACGACGGCACCTCCGTCCACGAAGAGTTAGCCCGCGTCCGCATACAATCGGACGCCGGCGTTCAACGCTATGGCCTCCTCACTTTTTCTTACGCAAGCGGCGTCGGCACTTTCGACATTGAATTCATCCGCGTTCACAAAGCAGACGGCTCCGCCGTCGAAACCACACCTGACAGCATTCAGGACATGCCCTCGGAAATCACTCGCCAGGCCCCTTTCTACAGTGACCTCCGGGAAAAGCACGCCGCCGTCAAAGGTCTCGGCATCGGTGACGTACTCGAATACAAAACCGTCGAGCACCTCACCAACCTCTTGCCCCCGGGCAGTTCTGGTTCGACTATAATTTTTTCCGCGACGTCATCATGCTGCAGGAACATCTGGAGCTTAGCGTCCCACGTGACCGCGTCATCACTTGGAAAAGCCCAGAACTGAAACCCACGATCTCCGAATCCGGCAACTATCGCGTCTACACCTGGTCGCGTTCGAATCTCGAAACAAGAACGCCTAACGAAAAAGTAGAGGTTGCGAAGCTCACCTGGGAACGAGGCCGTGGCCGTTTTCCCCAGCCCGACGTCCGCTTGAGCAGTTTTCAAACGTGGGGCGACATCGGCCGCTGGTATGGCAATCTGCAGAACGACCGCGTCAAGCCCACTCTCGAAATCCAGGCTAAAGCCGCCGAGCTAACCAAAGGTATGACGGACGATGACGCCAAGCTCCGCGCCATTTACAACTACGTCAGTCTGCAATTCCGCTATATTGGCATCGCTTTTGGTGTCGGCCGTTACCAGCCCCACTTCGCCGCCGAAGTCCTCGCCAATCAATATGGCGACTGCAAAGACAAACACACGCTCTTTGCCGCACTTCTCAGTGCCGCTGGCATCAAGGCTTATCCTGCCCTCATCAATTCCCAACGCGAAATGGATGAGGATATGCCCTCGCCTTCCGCCTTCGACCACGTCATGACTGTCATTCCTCGTGGCAACACCTTGATTTGGTTAGACACCACCGCAGAAGTTGCTCCCTTTCAGTATTTGCAGGCCCCTCTTCGCGACAAGCACGCCCTTGTCCTGTGGGACGACAAGCCCGCTGCGCTTCTCAACACTCCTGCCGATTTGCCCTACCCTTCCTTCGAAAAATTCAAAATGAAAGCCGCTCTCGATGACTCAGGAACCCTCACGGGTGATTCCCAGTTCTTCATCAGAGGCGATACCGAAGTTCTCTTGCGCAGCGCTTTTCGTTCCACCGCCATGCCTCAATGGAAAGAACTGGCCCAACGCATTTCCCAAAGCCTTGGTTTTGCCGGCGAGGTGAGCGACGTTTCAGCCAGTTCTCCCGAAAAAACCGATGAACCGTTTCGTCTCAGCTACAAATATCACCGCAAAGACTTTGGCGATTGGCCTAATCACCGTATCGTGGCGCCCTCTGCTTTCATTTCCCTCCCTACCATGAGTTCCGACCTCGACGCCCTCTCCGTTCCCTTCTTTCTCGGCGAATTACTCGAAGTTTCCTTCGAAGCTCAACTCGAACTCCCGAAAGGCTATATCCCGCAAGTTCCCGAAGACATTCACGTCAAAAACGATTTTGCGAAATTTGACGCCACCTATTCCTTCAAAGGCAACACGCTTTCCTCTGAGCGTTCTTTGCGCACGCTTCTTCACGAACTCCCTAAATCCGATTTCACCCCCTACGAGCAATTCTCCAAAACTGTCTTCGACGACTACTCCCAGTGGATCCAGCTTTCCTCAAACCGTACTCCTACGCCCGACGCCGGTGCTCAGAGCGAGCTGGTGGTCACAGACTTGACAGGTTTCGTCCGCCATCTACCCGACAGCTCCGCCCCTGAAGCCCTCCGCCTCGAAACCGAAGCCAATGAGGCGCTGCAACGCAAAGACTCGCAGACCGCTATCGCTTCCCTCTACCGTTCCGTCGCGGCAGACCCTAAGTTTATCCGCGCATGGCTCCGCCTTGGCGCATTCCTAATGTCAGTCGGTCAATGGGAAGCCGGCATAGACGCGTTCAAAAAGGCTACGGCCGCGAATCCTCAAGAGCCAGTTTCCTACAAGGTTTACGCTTACGCATTGATGGCTAAAGGCAACTACAACGAGGCGCTCCCTGTTTGGCAGAGCTATGTCAAGTTCCAGCCAGACGACCCAGACGGCCCCATGAATCTCGGCAACATTTTCATCTGGTTAAAACGCTATCCGGAAGCTACGAAGGAGCTTGAGACTGTTCTCAAGCTGCGTCCCAGCTTCGAACCGGCTCAATCGCAACTCGCAAAAGCGTACCTTCTCGCCGGTGATGTCGAGCAGGCCAGGGATGCCTATCACGCACTTCTTGAACTTGGCCTGCCCGCCGAGTCGCTGAACCAGGCTGCATTTGATATTGCGGAAACGAACAAGGGCCTAGACATTGCGCTCGAGTTCGCCCGGAAAGCTGTCGAATCGGTCGAAGACGATTCGACCAAAATTACTCTCGACAATCCACTCCCTGAAGACGAAGCTCTCGCCCTGAAACTTTCAAACTATTGGCACACCCTCGGTTGGATTCAACTACGGCTCGGCAAACTCGAAGACGCTGAGAAAACCCTCGTAGCTTCGTGGAAGCTCACACAAAACGGCATGGCCGCCGCTCATCTTTGCGAACTCTACCAGTCCCAGCACAACATGCAATCCGCCCTCCAGATGTGCCGCTTTGCTCACAACCGCCTCTCCGGGCAATACGACCCGGACGGCAATCACATCACCAATCTGGCCGAAAAGAACAATGCTCGTCTCGAGCAACTCAGTCCGGGCTCCTCGAAGACTGTCAACATGAACGCGATCGATGAGATCATCGCCATGCGCGACTACAAACTTCCCCACGTCAACGCCGCGTCCCTCACCGCTGTGCATGGTGGCTCGCTCAATATCGAATATTACGTCCTTCTCGAACTTGACCCCAACACTGGAAGATTCCATGCCATTGGTCAGAAGCGCTTCTCCGGTACCGACGCCCTCAAGCCCCTCGCACCCGAGCTCCTCAAGATCAATTTCAAGTTCACTTCTCCAGACAGCAACCCCGTTAGGGTCCTCCGTCGCGGTAATTTCCTTTGTATCACTTCCGTCGGCTGCGAATTCATTCTCCACGACTCCACCACCATCGGCTTACGCACTATTGAGTTAAAAGTCGCCCACTAATCGCATCTATTCGCAAACTGCAACATCCAGCGCCAGCGGCGAGCCACACGTTAGCCCAGCGCGGAAGCGTTGGGAACTCTATCCAAATCGACCTCAGCACTGTAGTCGCGAAACTCTCCGCGAACTCCGCGCGCTTCCTCTGCGCCCTCTGCGTTAAGCCTTTTTCTCCCTCATTCGTTCCATCGAACGGACCCATTTGCTCCCGCACTAACAAGCCTACATGGAGCGCGTCTATGCGCACTGCGGATCTCCGCCCACCCAGCGCCAACAAATTCTGCGACTATTTCCTTCCCACAAAACGCAAGCGCGCTGTAACCGCTCTGCCCTGCCCGCCGGTGAACAGGCCATAGTTCGGCGCATCCACGTTGTTCACCACTACGTCGGAATTTCCCCCATTCAGCAAATTGATGACCGATACGCGCACCGCAAATACGCGATCGCGAAACGTGAGCTTCTTCTCGAACGCAATCGACACCGTGGTGTAATCCGGGAACCGCATCGAGTTCGGCGCGCCCACCAGAAATTGCTGCTGGTTGATCGCGCTCCACGGATATCCCGTGTGGTAATCCACCAGATACGAAAACAAAATTCCCCAGATCGGCGTGGGAATACTGCCCCAGGTCATCACGCGATTCGGCGCGTCCCAACTCAAAGGCCCCGGCTGTTGCGGCGCAAAATACAGCGCGCCCAGGGTAGGATCGAGCACCTGATCCGTGCTCGCCCGCGACCGCGTGTAACTCCCAAACAGCACCGCGGAATTCTTGAACGTGTGCCGAGCCGTAAGCGTCACGCCGCGATATTTATCTCTGCGCGTGCTGGTCAACAGAAAATCCGAGCCCAACTGCCCGGGAGTCAGCGTTTCCCACACCAGTCCGTGTTGCTGATCCCGCGCCAGCAATTCCACGCTGAGCAGCGTGTTGTCGCCCACACGTTGCTGCACGCCCGCGCTCCAAATGTCGAAGTACGGCTGCTTCAGTTGCTCCAGCCCGCCACCAGGCAAACGAAAGGCGCTCGTCACCGGACCCTGCACCGGGATTTTCCCGGTCGGGTCATACAACGTGTCTAGCTGTTGCTGATCGTACGCCTGCCCGATCACCGACAGGTTCAGCGGGATGTCGTACATGCCCCAGCCCACGGAAATCTTGGTACGGTCCTCCGCAAAGCGCTTGTCGTGGGTGCCAAACGGCTTGCCCTGAGTTGCGAAGGGCAGCCAATTCAACGCCACCCGCGGCTGCACCAATCCTCCATGCACTGCGCGATCCCAGTCCACGCGCGCGCCCGCCAGCACCACGAAGTGCGGGTCCGGCGACCAGGAATCCTGCACGAATCCGCCCGCTTGCGTGTTGCCCACATGAAACGTCGCATTGCCTGTAAACGTGCTCTGACGATCCAATGTCAAATCCGCGCGCAACGCCTGAATCTCGCCCCGCGTCGACGTTTGCTGCAGGCTTACATCCGCGATGTTTACGCCCAGCGAGAGCGTGTGCGTGCCGTGCCATTTCACCGGCCCCCGGATCGCATCGGCGAACAACTGGTAGCGCCGCGCGTCCTGACCCTGCCGTTGAAAATAGTTCCCTTCCGCGCCATTCACCAATATCACGTAGGGCTGCGAACCCTGCGGGACCGCGTCGTACAGCGAATCTTCCACGCCGATGCCAATCTCAAACAAGTTCTTCTCGAAGTAACTCTGCTCTTTCACGAATCCGAATAATTCCCGCGCCGCCACATCTCTCGTTACCGATTGCGGATGCAGCGCGTCCAAGCCAAAATTCGCATCGTCGTCCACATTCGCCAGGAACGCCGCCTGCACGCTATTGTTCTCCGACATCTTCCACAACAGGCGCGACCAGCTATCGCCGCCCCACGATTGCGACTGGTCGGGCGTTCCCGGAGGCAGTCCCTTCTCAATGTTCAACGTGTGTAGCACGTCGAACGCCTGCGAGAACCACAGTTCATCCTTTACAATCGGTCCGGAAAAGGTCACCCGCGGATAGAAATTCCCCAACTGCACGCCGTCTTGCACATTGATTCCGGGTATGAAATCAGTGGCGTTGAAGCGCCAGCGGTCGTCGCCTTCCCGCGTTTCATAATTCAGAATGGCTCCGCCCGGGTGCGCATACTCCGACCCAAATCGCCCGGTCTGGATCTGCGCGGTGCGCACCGCCTCCACAACCATTCGCGACGTCAACCCATTGCTCGCGGGATCGCCCACTTCCACCCCGTCGAGCAAATATTGCACCTGGGTGTTCCGCGCTCCCGCGATGTGCAGCAAGTTGGAGTAGTCGCGCAACACTTGCGGCATGATCACCAGACTCTGCTCCAGGTCGTGCCCGCTCGGCACCGGCACGTCCAGGATTTCCTTGCTGGTCAGGGTCTCCGTGCTCTGCGTGGTGGCCGAATCAATGGTGTGCGCTGGCGCGGTCACCTCCACTTGCTCCCGCACTTCTTCCACGTGATTCAGCGTGAAGGTGAACTCCGTACTCTCCGCCGTCAACGTGATCTTCTGATCCGCCAGCAGAAAGAACCCGGCCTTCTCGATGCGCGCTGTGTATTCACCGAGAGAAAGGTCGCGGAGGGAAAAGAAGCCGGCGTCATCGCTCTTCGCCAAAAAAACTTGCCCGCCAGCTTGTTCAAGTTTTACTTGAGCATTGCCAACGGGCAATCCATTCTCATCAATCACGCGCCCCTTCAGCACAACGAGTGTGTCCGCAGCGAAGCAGGCGCCTGCGAACAGCACAAGTGCAAACAGCATCGCCATCCTGGGCCGAAGTCTCTTCACCGTAGCTCCCCACCCGAGCCGGAGACTTCACATGTTACTAGAAGCGCAAACTTCGTCACGCAAAACCATCTTGGAGTGCGGCAGCCCTGCTGCCGCTCTTACGGTCTCGAACTCGGCGCGGGCCCAAGTTGCGGGAGCCCGGCTCCCACCGGCACGAACCGCTCCTTCGCTTTCTTCACAAAAGCGAGGGCAGGGCTCTCGCACTCCAAATGTCGGCGCGCCTGCCCGCGGTAGGCAGGCCGACCAAAATTTCTGGCGCACAAAAAAACATGCGGGACGCTAACCCCACGCAGCGCCCCGCATGCATTAACTCTGACTTCCCTTACTTCTTCTTGCCTTTGGCCTTTTGCGCTTTCTTTTCTTCCACCACTGCTTGCGCCGCAGCCAACCGCGAAATCGGCACGCGGAACGGCGAAGCGCTCACATAATCCATCCCTACCTGGTGGCAGAACTTCACACTGTCGGCATCGCCGCCGTGCTCGCCGCATATCCCCACCTTCAGCTTAGGACGCGTCGACCGGCCCTTTTCGATGCCCCACTTGATCAGCATTCCCACGCCCTTCTGGTCCAGCGTCTGGAAAGGATCGCCGTGGAAAACGCCGGCCTTCTTTTCATCCACATAGTCCGGCAGGAAGCGCCCCGCGTCGTCGCGCGAGAGGCCCATGGTGGTTTGCGTCAGGTCGTTAGTGCCGAACGAGAAGAACTCCGCCACTTCGGCAATCTCATTCGCCAGCAACGCCGCGCGCGGCAATTCGATCATGGTGCCCACTAAATAAGGTAGCTTCACGTTCGCCTTCTTCAGCAAGTCATCCGCAACGCGCCGGGTAGCATCGACAAGAATGCCGAGCTCCTTTTTGTCCAGCGTGAGCGGAATCATGATCTCAGGTAACACTTTAACTTTGGCTTTGTGGCATTCGATCGCCGCTTCGATGATCGCCCGCACCTGCATCTCGAGAATTTCCGGATAGGTGATGGACAAACGGCAGCCGCGATGGCCGAGCATGGGGTTCGCCTCGTGCAATTGCTCCACGCGACGCGCCACGGTTTCCACCGGAATGCCCAGTTCCTTGGCCAGTTCAGCTTGCTTGGCGTGATCGTGCGGCACAAATTCGTGCAGCGGAGGATCGATCAGGCGAATGGTCACCGGGAATCCATTCATCGCCTTGAAGATACCGATGAAGTCGCGGCGCTGGAACGGCAACAACTTATCGAGCGCCTTCACGCGCTTTTCTTTGTCGTCGGCCAGAATCATTTCCTGGATAGCGCGCTGGCGTTCCTGGCTCTTCTCCGGGAATTCAAAGTCGGTGAAGAACATGTGCTCGGTGCGGCACAGCCCAATGCCTTCCGCGCCGAACTCGATGGCCTTGCGCGCATCCTGCGGCGTATCCGCATTGGTGCGCACGCGTAACCGGCGAATGTCGTCGGCCCACTTCATGATGGTCTGATACGCTTTCGGGAATTCCGGGGTAACCAGCGGCATTTTGTCGACGTACACCGTGCCTTCACTGCCGTCGAGCGTGAGCCACTCCCCTTCTTTCACGACTTTGCCGCTCTTGCCGTCCTTCATGGATTTGCTGCTGTAATCGATGTCGAGCGATTCCGCGCCAACGATGCAGCACTTGCCCCATCCGCGCGCAACCACCGCGGCGTGGGAAGTCTTGCCGCCGGTTGCGGTGAGGATGCCCTGGGCCACGGCCATGCCGCCTACATCTTCGGGGCTGGTTTCACGCCGCACCAGAATGACCTTCTCGCCCTTCTTGGCCCACTCTTCGGCATCGGCTGCGTTGAAGACCACTCGACCCACCGCCGCACCGGGAACCGCATCGATGCCGTGCGCCAGAATCTTCGCTTGCAGCGACTTCTTATCCACCTTGGAATCGATCACCGGATAGAAGAGCCGCTCGATGTCTTCTGGCTTTACGCGAAGGACCGCTTCTTCTTTGCTGATCAACTTCTCGTTGGCCATGTCCATGGCGATCTTGAAGGTCGCCGCAGGCGTGCGCTTACCGGTGCGCGTCTGCAGCATGTACAGCGTGCCTTCTTCAATCGTGAATTCCATGTCCTGCATGTCTTTGTAGTGATTCTCAAGTTTTACTCGAACCTTCTCGAGTTGCGCGTAGGCCTTCGGCATGATCTTGCCCAGTTCCGTCAGGTGCACTGGGGTGCGAATGCCTGCTACCACGTCTTCGCCCTGCGCGTTGGTGAGATAGTCGCCGTAAAAAATCTTTTCGCCGGAGCTCGGGTCGCGCGTGAAGCACACACCGGTTCCGGAGTTATCGCCCGTATTGCCGAAGACCATCTGCACGACGTTGACGGCCGTGCCGAGCAGTCCGGTGATTTTCTCTACGCGGCGATAGGTGACGGCCTTCTCCGCCATCCACGAACCAAACACCGCGCCGACCGCGCCCCACAATTGCTCCATGGGATCGTCGGGGAAATCCTTCCCGGCCTTCTCCTTGAAGTATTGCTTGTACTCGCCCACCAGCTCTTTCCAGCCCTTGGCTGGCACATCGGTGTCCAGCTTCACGCCGAGGCGATCTTTCATGGCGCGCAAGCGATGCTCCAGATCTTCCTTGGAGAGACCCATCACCACGGTGGAATACATCTGCACGAAACGGCGATACGCGTCGTAGGCGAAGCGCTCGTTACCCGTCGCGCCCGCAAGCCCCTGCACAGACTTGTCGTTCAGGCCGAGGTTGAGAATCGTTTCCATCATGCCAGGCATGGAGCGCGCGGAACCGGAACGCACGCTGACCAGCAGGGGCGCCTTGGGATCTCCGAGCTTTTTCTTGGTGACTTTCTCGAGTTTGGCGACGTTGTCTTTCACCTGCTTGGCCAGCTCGGCGGGATACTTCTTGTCGTGTTTATAAAAGTAGTCGCACGTTTCCGTGGAGATAGTAAATCCGGCGGGCACCGGAAGACCAATCTTGGTCATCTCCGCCAGCCCGGCTCCTTTGCCGCCGAGCAGATCGCGCCACTCGCCGTCTCCCTCCGCTTTTCCTGCACCGAAGAAATAGACCCACTTTGTCACGGTATGCCTCTCTTATGTTTTGACGAACGGCAGTGGCCGATCTGTAGAGCGGCGAAACAAAAGACATTCGCCAGTCTAAAGACGGGCCACTACCCACTGCACCTGACTCTCGCGCCGCCCGCTCCACTCAGTTGGGTTTGGAGTGGAATTTTGGTCGGCGCGCCGACATTTTTCCGAAGAAATTTGTCGCCAAGATCGTGTTGCGCCACTTCAAGTAGAACTTTACAGACATGCTCCGCCTGCGTTTCACGCGATCACTGTTCCCCGTCACTCCGAATGGAGTCTGCGGAGTGAGGAATCCCTCCGAACAATCGATCCAAGAGGGATTCCTCGCTGCGCTCGAAATGACGCTGCGTGTGAGTTTTCGGCCCCAGGCTCAAATCGCGCCACTCAGGATTTCTTCCCTCGATCAGGCGCACTTTCTTCATGCGGCCCCAACCCTTAATCTCTTTCTCCCGCACAATGGCAGCACGGATACTGGAATGTGGTTCACACCAGACCAACCTGTTCACGTGGTAGCGCTGGGTAAAGCCGGGGACCATACCTTCCTTGTGTTGAGCTACGCGAGCCACGAGATTATTTGTCACCCCGACATACAACACACCCGAATTGCTGGCCATGATGTAGGTACAAAATGTTCCCGCCCGTGCCACGTTCGATTCCGTCCATTCAGCGCCAACGCGCCGCAACCCGTCATTCCGAACGGAGTCTGCGGAGTGAGGAATCTCTCTGTGAGGTCGATCCGAGAGGGATTCCTCGCTGCGCTCGGAATGACGGGCCGCTCCAGGCTCTCGCACTCCAAAGCTTGGTCGCCGCGCCTGCCTGCGGTAGGCAGGCCGACATTCCGGCTTGCTTCCGGCACAACTCGAAGCCCTCCATTATCGCTCATCCGCCACGATGACTCCGTGATACATCTCACAACCCTCGCTGGGCACGACCGCCCCGCAAACTCTCTTCTGTGCAGACTTGCAATGTCGGCGCGCCGACATTTTGGAGTTGCATTTCTTCCAGTCGGCACCGCACTCCGCGTAGGGGTCCACCATTGCTGGACCCCAGCTTGGCACGGTCAACCGTGCTTAGCTGAATCCGCACAACATCGCTCACGATTCACCGATCGTGCGGACATGGGGCGCAGGAGTCTTGCGCCCCTACAAAGAACTTAACCGGCGAGTTTGCCTGTTTTGGTCGGCGCGCCGACCAAAACTTACTTCTCTTCGCCGGCCAGTTCGGAAAAGTCCGCGATGGTGGTGAACTCGCGCAGCAACTCCGCCAGTAGCGCCAGCCGATTATTGCGCACCGCTTCGTCCTCGGCCATCACCATCACGTCGAGGAAGAACTGGTCGACCGCTTTGCGCAATCCCGCGATCTCTTCCAGCGCTTCCTGATACTTCCCTGCGCGCTTGTCCTCGACAACCTTCGCAGCGGTCTTGCGCACCGCCGCGTACAGTTCGCGCTCCGCATCTTTCTCGAAGAGTTCCGCATTAACGGGTTGCACTTCGCTGGTGATACCGGCTTTCTCGAGGATGCGGCGGATGCGCTTGAAGGATACCGCGAGCGGTTCGAAGTTCTTCGTCTTACGAATGGCCTTGAGCGCCTTCAACCGCTTCTCGACATCGACCAGGTCGTCGCTGCCGGCACGCAGCACGGCATTCACTTCGTCGTAGGCGTACCCGGATTTTTCGCGCAACACGAAGCGGGCCCGCTCCAGCAAGAATTCCATCACCTGTTTTTCCTGCTGCTCGGTAATTCCCTTCTTTGGCGGATGCGCCAGCAGCGCTCTGGCCGCGGCGCCTATGAATAAGGATAGAGAAACGTACAGCTTCTTCTCCAGTATGATTTTCACGATGCCGAGCGCGGCGCGGCGCAACGCGTAAGGATCGCTGGAGCCCGTGGGAACCACGCCCACGGAGAAACAGCCCACGATGGAATCGAGTTTGTCCGCGAGCGCGACGGCACAGCCGGTCAGGTTGCGTGGGATAGGGTCATCGAGTCCCACGGGGCGGTAGTGGTCGTACACCGCATCAGCGATTTCCTCGGACTCGCCTTGTGCACGCGCGTACAGCCCGCCCACAACACCTTGCAATTCGGTGAATTCGCGCACCATCTCGGTGGCGAGGTCGCACTTGGCCAACTCCGCGGCGCGGTCGGCATCGGCCACGTGCGCCTGCATCACGCCGAGGTTGTACCACTGCTCGGCGAGCCAGCGAGCGATGGCACGCACGCGCTCGACCTTGTCGAAGTAACTGCCAAGCCGCGACTCGTAGGTGACCTTTTGCAGCTTGGGCAGAATGTCTGCGAGCTTCACCTTCTGGTCGGACTCCCAGAAGAAGCGCGCATCGGCGAAACGCGCGCGCAAGACGCGTTCGTGCCCGGCGCGCACGAGCCCCTTGGTATCCTTGGCCAGATTAATGACCGCCAGGAAGTGTGGTGCCAGTTCTCCGCCCCACTTCTCGACGGCGAAATATTTCTGGTGGCCGCGCATCACGGTGATCAGGATCTCGTCGGGCAGTTCGAGGAAGGACGGATCGAAGTCGCCTTGGATCACGCTGGGAAACTCGTTGAGGTACGACACCAGTTCGAGCAGGTGCGCGTCTTCGTGGATGTGGTAGCCGGAACGCTTGGCGTGGGATTCCAGTTCGCGCACGATCTTCTCGCGGCGCTCTTCCGAGCGGACGATCACGCCATTGGCGCGAAGCTTCTTCTCGTAGTCGGCAAAGTTGCTGACGCGAATGTGCGGCTGGCCAAGGAAGCGGTGGCCGGAGGTGGTGTCTCCCGCAGCGACTCCGCCAAAGGAAAACTTCAGGGGCTTGCCATCCAGCAGAGCGACGATCCAGCGGATAGGACGAATGAACCGCGCGCCCTTGAGTCCGGTCCAGGTCATGGTCTTGGGCCACGAGAGGTCGTGGATGACGCGAGGCAGAATTTCGTAGAGCAGATCGAAGGACGTGCGGCCGCGCTTGGTGACCTTGGCGGCGATGAATTCGCCCTTGGCGGTTTGCACCGTGAGGAGTTCGTGGAGACCGACACCCTGCTTTTCGGCGAAGCTGACGGCCGCTCTGGTCGGCGCGCCGACATTATCATAGGCCACGGACTTGGGCGGGCCAGTGACTTCGAGGTCAAGGTCTGACTGCTTGGCGATGATGCCGCGAACCACGGCTGTCAACCGGCGGGGACCGCCGAAGGTTTCCAGCGTGGCGCCTTCCATCAGATTCTCGGCGACGAGATGCTTCTCGAGGATGGTCTTCAGTTCCGCGACGGCGCGGGGGAGCATGCCGGCGGGAATTTCCTCGGCGCCAATTTCGAAGAGCAGTTCGACGCGGGGAGAGGTTTTGGTCGGCGCGCCGACCAAATGCGCCGTGGCACGGCCTTTCGCATTCGAAACGGAAGAGGACTTCGACGGCTTAGCTGAACTCTGGGACTTGGAGGCTTTCGCGTGCTTCACAGAAGTTCCCTTCTTGCGGGCGGCGGTCATGCGGCCACCTCGGGAGTACCGTTCCAATTCGGGAATGTCGGCGCGCCGACATTTCTAGTCTTTGTAGGGACGGCCTTCTGAGGCCGTCCGAAAAACCTAGCGTCAAGGAATTCATGTCCGGGCAGGGCAAGCATTGCGGTCCGCCTCGGAAGGCGGACCCTACAAAAGCCACGCAACATTGGCGTGCAATCTTTGGTCCGCGCGCCGACATTTTGGAGTGCGCCGGCCGTGCCACCGCTTTTGCGATTGTGCAATTGGCCGGAGAGTTGGCTGCGGGAGCTGGGCTCCCATTGGCCTGATTCGTGACTGGGCTGAGTTTGTAAAAGCGAGAGCCGGGCTCTCGGACTCCACAGGGGGTTCACGAGCGCACCTCGTGGAGAGGCTGGATACCGGGTGTGGCCAGTTTGGTCGGCACGCCGACATTGTCCTTGCCGCCGATCTGGTCAAGGTATGCAGCGGCGGTGCGGCACGCCAAGGTGCGCACGCGTTGCATCAGCGCGGCGCGTTCGGTGGTGGAGATGACGCCGCGGGCATCCATCAGGTTAAAGAGGTGCGAACACTTGAGGCAGTGGTCGTAGGCGGCGAGCAGCGGGTAACGTGCGCGAGCCTTGGCCGACGCGCCGGTCGTCGGTGACGGGCCCGCAATCGCAGGCGCGCCCGCCGGTGAAGCCGGAAGCGCGAGATGGCCCTGCGTCCCTTCCCCACCGTGCTTCTCGGTTTTGGTCGGCGCGCCGACCAAAACTTTCCAGCCATCCAGCAGTTCCTTGGCTTCTTTTTCGTGCAACTCAAACTCGGCGCGGAGCGCCTTGGCGTCGCTCTTGTCGAAACTGTATTCAGAAAGCTGCTGCTCTTCCGCCAAGCGAATCTGTCCGTAGGTCATGCCCGGGGTCCAGCGGATGTCGTAGACACTCTCGACATCTTGGAGGAAGGCGCAGATGCGTTCCAGGCCGTACGTGATCTCTACGGAGATGGGGTCGAGGTCGATGCCGCCGCTCTGCTGGAAGTAGGTGAACTGGGTAATCTCCAGTCCGTCGAGGAGAACTTGCCAACCGATGCCCCAAGCGCCAAGCGTGGGCGACTCCCAATTGTCTTCCTCGAAGCGAATGTCATGCTCGCGCAGGTCGATGCCGATGGCTTCCAGGCTGCGCAGGTACAAATCCTGAATGTCGTTAGGCGCGGGCTTGAGGATGACCTGATACTGAAAATGTTTGTAGAGGCGGTTGGGATTTTCGCCGTAGCGTCCGTCGGCGGGCCGACGCGAGGGTTGGACGTAAGCGACGCGGTAGGGAGCGGAGCCGAGGACGCGGAGAAAGGTTTCCGGGTGCATGGTGCCGGCGCCGACTTCGGTGTCGTAGGGTTGCTGGAGGACGCAGCCTTGGCGATCCCAATAGTGCATCAACTTCAGGATGAACTCCTGGAAAGTGAGGCCGGAAGCCTTGGGCTTCGATTGAAGTTTTACTTTAGTTGGCACGTGCTCTCCTCAAGTGATGCTTGCCATACGTCGATGCACAAAATCTGAGAATTAAAGCATATCTTTAAGTTATAGCCCAACGATGCGCTCGCCATTTTCAAGCTCGATCTCACAAAACCGCGACCTCAAGCTTAACTTTACCTTGATGCTCATTTATTACTTTAAGTCCCGCAACCCAATCCTTGTTGCTCTAAAGTTTTGCTTTAGCCGAATTCTTCTTACTGCTCCGTTTGCGGTCCGCCTCGGAAGGCGGACCATACAGAATCGTCCCACTTCCGCCCGGCCGAGTTTGTCGGCGGGCCGACAT
The DNA here is from genome assembly GCA_963759275.1 of Candidatus Acidiferrales bacterium. Lineage (GTDB taxonomy): Bacteria > Acidobacteriota > Terriglobia > Acidiferrales > UBA7541 > Acidiferrum. The sequence goes on from CAVWYZ010000018.1 coordinate 626,708, forward strand.
TTTGGAGTGCGGTGGCCCTGCCGCCGCCTTTGCGATCCAGGAGTTTTCTGGACCCCGGCCGGCGGGAGCCGGGCTCCCGCTGGAGCGAAGATACCGACCTTCACACCGCAAAAAGCGGGAGCGGACTCCCGCACTCCAAATCAGGTTTCGAGTAACGCGCGGGTCGCTAGTTTGCGTTCCGTGTGATGCTCGATCCAGCTGAAGCCTGCCTCGCGTAATTCTTTGGCTCCGGGTAACGTCGTGAGCGCCTCGTCCAACTGATCCAGGCGCTGCTTGGTGAACACTTCCGCCAGTTCACGAGCTTCGTGCGAAACCGGCTTCATGCCCGAGTGACGATGCTCCGCGTCGTACAGGCCGGGATGGAAGCGATCCTGAAAGGCGATTCCCTTCCCGAAGGGCTTGCCGCACACGGCGCAAAGATCGAAGCGGGGTAGCCAGCCCGCCAAGCGCACGGTCCAAAACGCGAAGTAGGTCAGCGGCAGAGCGGAAGCGCCGCGGCGTTCTACTTCTTTGGCGGTGAGCAGGATCAATCGGAACATAGATTCGTTTACTTCGTGTTCCGGCAAGACCTGTTCGGCCACTTCGCTGACCAGCGCGAGACCGGTGCTAAGGCTGTAGTCGCTCTGGGCCTTGTTAAAGGAGTCGAGCAATTCGGCCTGTTGGATGCGCACCAGGTCGCGGGTTTCCCGTTCGACGTACCAAATCTGCACGTGAGACAACAGTTCGAGCGTGGAGCCGTAGCGGTTCTTCAGGCGGCGCGCGCCAGCGGCTACACCACGCATGCGTCCCGAGGCGCGGCCCAGAAAACTGACCAGGCGATCCGCCTCACCCAGAGGAAAGGTCTTCAGGATGATGGCTTCCGTTTCGCGGGCAGGCATGCGCAATGTCGGCGCGCCGACCGCGAGGAGAGGCGTAGGAGCGGTCCTCACCTAAAACGAGCGCGCGTGCAGAACTTAATTACTTACCATACGCACTGTAGGAGAAGCAATGCTGGCGTGGGGGAAACTGTGGAGAAGTGGGATGTAGTGCGCGATGCGGGTTGTGCGCGAGGGATATTTGGTCGGCGCGCCGACATTGCGCGGTCCTCGCGGAGTGGGATTGCTCGTGTCGCAAATCGAAGAGGGATTCCTCGCTGCGCCTGCTTGCCGCAGGCAGGCTCGGAATGACGGAGAGTGCTGGGGGAAGTGGCGCGGCGGGGAAGGATCGGTGAACGGGATCTGAGTCGATATGGAGTGCGGCGGCCCAGCCGCCGCTTTTGCGGTCGCTGCGTTGGCGGAGGAGTTGTTGGTTGCGGGAGCCGGGCTCCCGCTGGGGCGATTCGTGGCTGGGTTGAGTTTGCAAAAGCGAGAGCTGGGCTCTCGCACTCCAAACGGCGGCGCGCCCGCCGTTAGCAGGACGGATTTTCTCAAGCTTAAGGCTATAACTCTCGCGATTTCAGGAGGAACGGAGGCGGCCTAGATTCTGTTAACTTAGATTTTCCACCAATAACATTATAGGACGCGACCTTCTGCCACTTCCCTTTTGGCGTCGGGGCAAAGGCTTCTGGTTGCTATCGGGCGCTGCCCGTCCTTGCGAGCCTTGCTACGGCAGGGCAAGCTCAAGATCCGCGACCACACGTGTGCGGATCAGGGGCTTGCGGCGGCTGGCGATTCGGCGTAGGTTATGTGCGAAATTGCCGCCCGCCGCCCGTCAAAAAAACGCACATCCAGGAGAGTTCCATGCGCACCTGTCGATTGTTTTTCGTTTTGGTGGTGGTGTTGATTTCGGTTGGCCGCGCTCAGGCGCAACAGACTGTTACGTGTTAGTCGGACGATGGCAAGCGGCATTACTGCAACGCGGAGACGCGAGCCGGGGTACAGATGGTGAAGCAGCGCAGCGGGTCGCCGTGCGTCCAGGACCAGACGTGGGGATATGACAACCGGGGCATCTGGGTGGACCGGGGGTGTCGCGCAGACTTTCTGCTGGCGGGGAATGCCGGGCCGGGTGGGTATGGTGGGCAGACGATCTCCTGCTCGTCGGATGATGGCGGGCGGCACCACTGCCCTGCCGACACGCATAACGGCGTGCAGATGACCAAGCAGCGGAGCGGGTCGCCATGCACGGAGGGGCGGACGTGGGGTTTTGATCAGAGTGGGATCTGGGTAGATAAAGGATGCCGCGCGGACTTCAGCGTGGGCGGAAGCAATGGATATGGCAGCGGGTATGGGAACCAGCCCGTTTCGAGCCGGACGGTGCGGTGCTCGTCGGATGATGGCAAGCGAAACTACTGTTCGGTGGATACCACGAATGCGCGGATCCGCATGGTGAAGCAGGTGAGCGGATCGTCTTGCGCGGAAGGCACCACGTGGGGATTCGATGCTCGGGGGATCTGGGTAGATAAGGGATGTCGCGCAGATTTCGCGGTGGAGACGGGCGGGCGGTATGGAAATGGGTACGGGAATGGCAACGGCCATGGAGACGATGCGGCGCAGGGGAGGACCTGCACGCAGGCCGTGGGTGCGCAACGGGCGAATCAGTTGGTGCAGCAATGCACACAAGTGTCTCCGGCAACGCATCCGCCATGCAACGCGCAGAACACTTGCAAGATGATCACGGACGAGATTAAGAGGAGCTGCAAGATTCTGGGGTACAACGCGCCGGGATTTTGTGACGAGTATCGGTGAGGCGAGGACTGCCAAAGGATAACTGACAGTTCACAGCGGATAGCTCTTAGCCGCCGATCACTGCTCGTTCGACGCGGAGGCAAGTCCTATATCGAAGAGAGATTCCTCACTTCGCAGACTGCGCCTGCCTGCCGCAGGCGGGTTCGGAATGACGGGACCTGGAAGTGGGGGGGATGTCGGCGCGCCGACAAATGAAGTGATGGTTGAAGTGTTTGGAGTTCCCTATTGGACGAGTATTAGTGTTTGCGGGTCTCAAGGCCGCGACCACACTTGCTGGCTGGTCGGCGCCGACGTTTGGAGTGCAGTGAGGCCGCCGCTTTACGATCGCGACACGGGCAACTGGTGAGTTTGCGGGAGCCGGGCTCCCGCTGGGGCAATTTTGTTGTGGGATTATCCGCAAAAGCGGCAGCTCGGCTGCCGCACTCCACGGTACACTGGCGCTAGATGGGATGAGACGGCACGGGCTTGAGCTGGTGCTGGTGGCGCTGCGGATTCGATGATACCGATTAAGGACGACAACCCTACACGGACATTTCCGTTTGTGAATTGGGCGTTGATTCTGATCAACGTGGTGGTGTTCTTTTACCAGGTGCACTTGCCACCGCATGCGGCGAAGGCGTTCCTGGTGGCGAACGCGACCGTGCCGATGCGGATCCCGGCGTTTCTGGCGGGATACTTGGGATTCAAGATGGCGTTCTATCCGATGTTCACGAGCATGTTTCTGCACGGCGGGTTGATGCACCTGCTGGGGAACATGCTGTTCCTGTATGTATTCGGGGACAACGTGGAGGATTACTTCGGGCACGCGGCGTATCTATTGTTCTATTTGTTCTGCGGAATCGGGTCGGGGTTCATCCATGTGCTGTTCAACCTGCACTCTTCCCTTCCGGCGATTGGAGCGAGTGGAGCGATCAGCGGGGTGATGGGCGCGTACGCGGTGCTGTACCCGCGAGCGAATGTGCTGATGCTGTTCTTCATTTTTCTGATTCCGATTCCCGCGTTGTTCGTGCTGGGGTATTGGTTCGTGCTGCAGTTTCTGGAGGGCATCGGGGAGTTTGGCGCGGCGAACGCGGGCGGCGTGGCGTGGTGGGCGCACATCGGGGGATTTTTGATTGGGTTGCTGATCGCTTGGGTGGTGAAGAAGAGATAAAACCCGGAGACGGAGTAAAAGATACCCTGGGGTGACGCTGATTCTAAACCCGCACCCTTAAAACCGAAGAGTGCGGCACCCGACTCAATGAACTACAATCCGATAACAGCGCCTGCGCTCGGAACATCTCGCGAGCGAACCGAGAAAGTTTACAGAATGCCTCTTCCACTGAGAATACTTTTCATGGCCTTCTCCATCGTTTTCATTTCAGTCGGCACGTTGATGATGGCTGCTCCCGCAAAATACCCAAAACTGTATAGAGGGTTCGTTCGGGACAATGTGACCCAAAGAGAAAGAACGGACGCGGGTAGATTGCATGCCATTCGTCTTCAGGGCCTCCTTGCCGTTTCTGCCGGCATATTTTGGGGGGGGGGTTCGTTTGGGCGATGTGGTAAGTGGCGAATCTTCGAGGACAAAATCGCGGTGTTTCTTTATCCAATGGCTAATACCGGTTGCCCGCTTGTTCGCTCATCGAGCTCGAGCGAAACCTCGTGGAAACACTTCAAGTGATTCATGAATGCTTGGAAATGTAGTTGGTCAGGTAGTCGGAGACCTCGAGTGTTTGTTTAGATCCGTGGAGGTCGGGAGTGACCACGTCGTCGTGGAGGGCGGACTTCACGGATTGCTTTAAGAGGGCGGATTCTTCGGGCCAGCCCAGGAAATCCAACATCATGCAGGAGGCTAAGACGGAACCGAAGGGGTTGGCGATGCCCTTTCCGGCAATGTTGGGGGCAGAGCCGTGAACGGGCTCGAAGAGAGAAGTTTGGCCGGGGTGGATGTTGGCGGAGGGTGCGAGACCGAGACCGCCTGCCAGTTGGGAGGTGAGGTCGGAGATGATGTCGCCAAACATGTTGTTGGTGACGATGACGTCGAACTGGCGCGGGTCCCTGACAACTTCCATGGCGAGGGTGTCTATATAAAGGTGGCGGGAGTCGACGTCGGGATATTCGGCGCGAAGGGATTTGAAGGTGCGCTGCCAGAGGTCGCCGGCGAAGGTCATGGCGTTGGATTTGTCGGACATGCAGAGGCGGAGGGGTTTGTGGGTGGAGTGGTGGGCGGGGGGATTCGGCAGCGAGGCGGAGGCAAGACCCGACGATGAACCCGCAGGGCTCGCAGACCCGCCTTCGCTGGGGCTACGGCGGGCGAGGTCGCCCTGCGCTACAGGGGAGGCATTGAGGCCGGAGCCGCGGCAATAATTGAAGGCGAAGCGCAGGATGCGCTCTACGCCTTTGCGGGTGTTGATGTCTTCCTGGGTGGCGATCTCGTCGGGAGTTCCCTTTTTGAAGAAGCCGCCGGCACCGGTGTAGACGCCTTCAGTGTTTTCGCGGAAGACCATCATGCGAATGTCGTTGGGGATGCGATCTTTGAGCGGCGTGAAGCGCTCGTGGAAGAGCTCGGTGGGGCGGGCATTGACGTAGAGGTCGAGCTTGAAACGCAGGCCAAGGAGAATATCGGCGGCGTGCTGATTGGAGGGGACGCGAGGATCGCCGAGCGCGCCGAAGAGGATGGCGTCGAACTCATCGCGAAGCATTTCGACGGCGCCGTCGGGGAGCGTAATTTTTTCGCGGAGGAATTTGTCGGCGCCCCAGTCGAACTCGACGAACTCGACGTGGCGGTGGCGTTTGGCGGTGGCGGCGTTGATGACGTTGACGGCGACGGGCGTGACTTCTTTGCCGATGCCGTCGCCGGGAATGACGGCGATGCGCGCGTGGGTTCCACCTAGGCGAAGAGGAATGTTAGGCACGGGAGTGGCTCCGATGCGGATGGAAATGAGTACGGGGTACGTTAGCACAATTGTCGGAACGCGCGTGAAGGGCGGAGCGAAAAACGGTTTGCGGAGCGCGGTGTAAGTAGGAACGGCACAGGAAACGGGAAATTTGTTGCGAGGAAATGGCGAAAAGCAGAACATGGAGAAAGAAGACGGAGATTTCCCGGTGGTACCCCGCGATCCTTCCTGCGGGGACGGAGATACGAAAAAAAAGTATGGCGACGAGATTGGTGTCGGAGCTGGAGCGGTTGGCGGGCGCATTGGACGCGGACCCGTCGAGCGTGTCGGAGGTGTCTCTGCCGGGAGTGGCGGAAAAAATCGCGAAAGAGTTGCGCGTGAAGGTGGACGAGGTGGCGATACTGGCGGTGTCGAACCGCTGGAGGCATCTGCATTTTCTGGTGCCGGTGGCACTGAAGAATGTGGGGTTCGTTCCATTGACGAGCACGTCGGCGCTGGCGGCGCGCACGGCGCGGGAAAGCCGTTCGGAGATCAATAATAATTTTTCCGCAGTGCGGCATGCGACGGTGTTTGAAGGCGTAAAAGCCGCGACCGTTTCCGGGGAATCGATTCAGAAAATTTTGAGCGCGCCGATCTTGAATGAGGGAAAAGTGGTGGGGGTAATGCAGATCAGCCGGAAGGGCGAGAGCGCGGAAGGCGTGGGAGCGGATTTTACGACGGAAGATTTGCGAAAGGTGCAGGCGATTTGCGTGCCGTTGGGAAGATTGGTGAATTATTTGGCGGGAGAGGTGTAGCGGTCAGAGAAGTGACTGGTGAGACGGGAGTCAGTGATCAGCGGCCGGCGATCAGCGATCAGGAAGCTTTTGCCTGAGTGAATTCAGGCGAATGAGGCAAGACGCAGTGGTTGAGATTGCGTAGAGGCTCAGTATCTTTCTAGGAAGCGTTCGGAGAGAAGAAGTAAGCGTGAGGGATAGAGTCTTCAGGGGCTGAAGCCCCTTTTTGTTGGTGTTTTTTTGTCGGAGCTGAAGCTCCGACTCGCTAAAGGAATGCAATTCGAGACATTCAGACTGAGTAGATGCTGAAACGCGAGAGAACAATTGGCGTTGCGTGGGAACGATTCGGCGACGGCGGCGAAGAATTGGCGCACCGCGGAGAAACTTTTGGCGGGGCGCGAAGAACAATGCGGAGTTGGCGCGTGAAGTGCATTGACAGTGGAGAGCAAGCTTGTTACTTTTTCAATGGCGCAGAGTAATTTGCGCGAAAAAATCCAACTTGAACGGTGACCCAGCAAAATGGCGTTCGTAGCGAAGAAAATTTTCCTGACCAAGGGCGTGGGGAAACATCGCGAGAGGCTTTCGAGCTTCGAATTGGCACTACGGAACGCCGGAATCGCCGCGTGCAATATTGTGCGGGTGAGTTCGATCTTTCCACCAAACTGCAAACTGATTTCGCGGAGCGAAGGATTGAAGCTGATGAAGCCGGGGCAAGTGGCGTTCACGGTGATCAGCGAGAATTCGACGAAAGAGCCGCACCGGTTGATCGCGGCGAGCATTGGACTGGCACTGCCGAGCGAGCGGCCGATGTACGGGTATTTGAGCGAGCATCATTCCTTTGGCGAGACGGAAGAAGTAGCAGGCGAGTACGCGGAAGAGTTGGCGGCAGAGATGCTGGCGACGACGTTAAATGTGGAATTTGATCCGGATTTGTCTTGGGACGAGAAGAAGGAAGTGTATCGAATTTCGAACAAGATTGTGCGGACGATGAATATTACACAGTCAGCGGTGGGAGATAAGAGAGGATTGTGGACGACGGTGCTGACGGCGGCGGTTTTGCATGGAGATGATGATTGATTTGTGAATCGTGATTCGTGAGTTGTGATTCGTTGCGTCGCGGGCAGCGATGTTGGGAACGCAAATAGTTTGATGTGAGATTGGGCGCCTCGAGGGATCGGGGCGCCCTTTTTGTTTTTGGGGGCGGAAAAGATTAACGCAGAGATCGCGGAGGAACGCAGAGGAAACGGAGAATTGGTTTTTGGGAAGGGCTTCGTGCGTCAGGGCGAGGTGAAGAGAGAGAACCGAACCCCAAGAGCGCTGGCATGAAAGCCCTTCGAATCTCAGGACAAGCCAGCGCCACGAGTGGACGGGGTTATTTGGAGTCGGGCACGGAGTAGGTTAGCTCGTAGGAGTGGGCGCCGCCGGGGGCGATGATGATGTTCATGGAGCCGGAGAGGCCCGCTAGCTGGCCGGTTCCGGAACCCGGTACAACTTTTACTTCGAGCTGAAACGCACCGTTCTGCATCGTGCCACTGTGCTGCAGGGCGAAGGTGCCGGTGCGTCCATGGAGCGAGCCGCTGACGCGTTCCATCGCGACGTAGCCGCCGGAACCCTTGGCGGGAGTGCCGGCGGTGAGCATTTCGCCGTTGCTGGTGGCTTCGAGGTCGCCGTGATACTGCTTGTCGATGGACATGCGACCAAGGGGATTGTCGTCGAATTTGAAAGCGGGATCGAGTGGGGCAAGTTTTACGTCGAACGAGCCGGTGGCGTGTTGCGACATGGTGGTGTCCTTTTGTTGTGGATTGGGATTCGGTAGAGGAGATAGAAGAAGAGAGACGAGCAGCGTGGCAAGGAAGCGAAGAGAGTTCATGGGTCCTCGATAGGAGGAAAATCGGGAACAAAAATGTAGCAGGGATGGCAGAGAGTTGGAAGAGAAAAGTCGAGGCGTCGCGAGGGATCGCGGTGCCGTTTTGTGTTTTTGGGGAGAAAGATTAACGCAGAGGTCGCGGAGGAACGCCGAGGAAACGGAGAATTGCCATTTGGGGATTGCTTCGTACGTCATGGCGAGGTGAAGAGAGAGCGGAAACCCAAGAGCGCTGGCATGAATGCCAGCGCTACAAATCTCGCAAGAGAATACCTCGAGAGCCGACCTTCCAAGGTAACTAGGGATGGCGGCACTATTTGCTGAGGATGCGATCTGGTGGAATCTAAACCCGCACCCTTTACAAGCGAAGGGTGCGGTACCCAAAACCCAGCCGCCGCAGTCCACGTTAGGCGTCGAGGTGATAGGCAGCGGCTAGCCACTTCTTGAGGTCGGCATCAATCTGGCCCGGGTGGGTAAGTTCGATGCGATGGGTGATGCGATCTTTTTTGGCGAGGCCGCCGGTGTCGATGAGGAGCTTGGGGAGTTTGCCTTTGTAGGTGGTGAAGCAGAGACCGAAATCGATGCGGGAGTTGGTGGTGGGCTTGATCTGGGCGAAGACGTGGTTGCGGTAGAGCGGAACCATGGTTTTGCAGGGGCAGGCTTTGACGTCGGGGCCGATGGATTTGGTGAGTTGCAGAAGCTTGTCGTAGATGGGGCGGAGCACGGATTTTTTCCCGGAATATTGATCCTCGACATATTTGACGGCGGTGGCGAGATATTGTTCTGGAGTGTCTTCCGCGTAGCCCGCTCCGTCGATGCGCTCGGCGATCATCCAGGCGGTGTTGTTGCCGAGTTTGTGTTTGGTTTTGAGCCAGGTTTTGCGGGCGGTGAAATTTTGCGGGCCATCTTTTTTGACGAGGGCGATCCATTCGTCGAGGGCGCGGCCGGTTTTGGGTTTGAGTTCGGCGAGCCATCTCTGGGCCATGGCAACGCCGGGGTGGACGTCGTAAAGCGAACGGGATTGGGCGGCGGATTTCGGCATGATGGCCTCCAGGGCTGGGGGAGTTTAGCGCAGATGATGGAAAAGGCGAAGAGAAGATAGATCGAAGGGGATCCGCGGAACACAATTCTCCGAGAGCGAAGAGGAATCCCTCGCTGCGCTCGGGATGACGATGTTATTTGGGAGATGGGAATTGGTGAGTCTAAACACGTAAACCGGGGATCAGAAAAGATGTAGCGTTGGATCGTGGGAGCCCACCCTTTGCAGAAAAGCGCAAAGGATGGGGCACCCTCAAGTTCAATTGCTTATCGGCGCTACTTTTTTAGGTAGCCGATGCGTTGGAGTACGGCGCCTACGATCAGGGGGAGGGCTACCGTGGCGTCTTCCAGGACTTCGGCTAGTTTGCCTCCTTCTTCTGGGGGGACGAATTTCCCCCAGGAGACAGCTTCGGTGTAGGTGCTGCCGCTCAGGCCGCCCCAGTTGACGGGTTCGGGGCAGATGCGCACGCCGTAAGAGTAGCGCTTGAGAGGTATATTTTTGTAGCCGCGGCGGGCCATGAGCTCGGCGTAGACACCGAATTGCTGAGACCAGTTGCGCGGAACACCGCCGCCCACGGTGAAGATACCCATTTTTTTGGTGGCCATCATGATGTTGGCGAAAGTTTCGAAATCCTCGAAGGGATCGAAGCGGAGTGTGGGACGCTTGTCGCGCTTGCGCGCGTATTGGTTGAGCGCGAAATCGAGGCCGAGTTCGGAGTCGGAAAAGGCGGGAACAAAAACGGGGACGTTGTGTTCGAAGGCGGATTTTAGAATGCCACGGCCCTTGGTGTTCTTGACGAGAAATTCGCCGACGCGTTTGTGGAGCTTCCAACTGCAGACGACTTCGTCGGGATCCCATTTTTCGAGGATGCCGTCGACAACTTCTTCGACGTGATCGAGATTGGTTTCGGGTTCGAGAGAATCGTAGACGCGGTTGTAACCGGCGAGGAAGAGCTGGTTGTCGTCCATTTTGGAGGGATCGTAGCGGAAGTGGGAGCGGCCGGTGGCTTCGACCAGGCCGTGAGCCATGAGCGCGCCGGTAGAGACGATGGCTTTGACGATGCCGGATTCGATGAGATCGCAGAAGACGAGACCCATTTTGCCGACGGTGAGAGCGCCGGCAAGGGTCATGACGGTGAAGCAATCTTTGTCGCGGGCCATGGCTTCGAGAACGTCGGCAGCATCGCCGATCTGGCGGGCGGTGTAAGCGGTGTCGCCCATGGCGCGGACGAGGTCGTCGATGGTTTTAATTTTGGAGAGATCGAGGGGGAAGATGGGGCGGAGTTTGTCTTTGACGGGATCGTGGAGGACGCGGCCGGTAACGGTTTTGGAAGATTTCGCCATGAGAAAGACTCCTTGCGAACTATTGCGGTTGCTCACACCATTTCGCGTACGATGCGGCAATCGCGATAACGCTACAGTTGCGGACCGCCTCAGAAGGCGGTCCCTACAAAAACCAAATGTGAACGGCGTGTAACGAATGCGACTCGAAACATTTTCCGAATGCAGGCGGAAGAATTGTAAGACTAAGGAATTGATAGTACAAACGGAGGAAGAAGGAAAGTAGAATCTAGTCGACAGCACGCAGCCGACAGTCGACAGGTCGCAAGAATAAAAACGAAGACGAGCGAATCAAGACGGGAAAGGAAAAAGCAGATTCCTCGCGTTGCCTGCTTGCCGCAGGCAGGCTCGGAATAACGAAGGTTAGATTGGCACAAGACGCAATGGTTGAGATCCCTTCCAGGGCAAGCCTTCGTCGCGCAAAAAACAACGCGCTCCTCAGGATGACAAATTCTGTGAGAAAGGTAGCGTAATGGCGAATAAGTTTACGGCGGGGTTGGTGCAGATGAAGTGCACCACGAATAAGGAAGAGAATCTGGTGCGCGCGGAGGAAAAGATCCGCGAGGCGGCGAAGTGCGGGGCGCAGGTGATTTGTCTGCATGAATTGTTCGCGGGGGAATATTTTTGCCGGACCGAGGATGCGGAACTGTTCAATCTGGCGGAGGCGGTGCCGGGGCCGACGACGGAGCGGTTGAGCGCTGTGGCGAAGGAAAAGAAAGTGGCGCTGGTGGTGTCGTTGTTCGAGCGGCGGGCGGCAGGCGTGTATCACAACACGTGCGCGATTTTGGATGCGGATGGGACGTACCTGGGAAAATACCGGAAGATGCACATCCCGGATGATCCGCTGTACTACGAGAAATTTTATTTTACGCCGGGGGATTTGGGATTTTTGAATTTCGATACGAAGTATGCGCGGATTGGCGTGCAGATCTGCTGGGACCAGTGGTATCCGGAAGGATCGCGGCTGACAGCGATGCAGGGCGCGCAAGTGATTTTCTATCCGACGAGCATTGGATGGCACCCGCACGAGAAAGCGCAATTTGGCGCGGCGCAACTGGATTCGTGGAAAACGATCCAACGGGCGCATGCGGTGGCGAATGGAATGTATGTGGCGGTGGTGAATCGCGTGGGCTTCGAGGGAAAGCCGGAAAAGGGCGATCCGGGGATTGAGTTTTGGGGGAATTCGTTCGTGGCGGACCCTTCGGGGCAAGTGTTGCAGGAAGCGTCGAATGATAAGGAAGAGATCTTGGTGGTGGAGTGCGATCCGGCGAAGAGCGAGGACACGCGTCGGAATTGGCCGTTCTTTCGGGACCGGAGGATTGACGCGTTCGGGGGACTGTTGGAGAGGTGGGGTGGGGAGAAGTGAGGGAGGTTGAGGAAGTAAAGGAAGTGTAATAGTGAAAGAGTTTAGGAGTGGCTCGGTGTTGATGGGGTTCGGGCAAGATGCGGCGGGTGAGGTCCCTTCGAAGCTCAGGGCAAGCCTTCGCTGCGCTCAGGATGACACGTTATTTTTTGTTGCGTTGATGTGAGTCGACTTAAATCTAAACCCGCACCGGACGAAGAGAGAAGATTACCGCAGAGTTCGCTGAGGGCCGCGGAGTACACGGAGACGTCGTAAATCGATTGCGCGGGTGGTGCCGTTTATTTTTGTTGCGTTGATGTGGGTTGGAGTTGAATCTAAACCCGCACCCTTAACACCGAAGGGTGCGGCACCCGGCCTATCAGCGTCGCGCTTTCAGAGATGACAATTGGTTCTTATTGGTAGCTGTGGGTTGAGGTTGAATCTAAACCCGCACCCTTAAAAGCGAAGGGTGCGGCACCCAGTGGAGAACATCACTACACTTATGCAAAAGAAACAGGATGGGGAGACGCCGCGGGAGTTGGGATTTCGAATGCCGGCGGAGTGGGAGAAGCATGAGGCTACTTGGTTGGGGTGGCCGCATGAGTTGACGGATTGGCCGGGGAAATTCGCGCCGATTCCCTGGGCGTTCGCGGAGATGGTGCGACTGCTGTCGCAGGTGGAACGGGTGTTCTTGCTGGTGGAGGATTATGCGGGAGAAAAACGGGCGCGGGCGATTCTGAAGAAGGCGGGAGCGAAGCTGGAGTCGGTGGAATTTTTCCGGGTGCCGACGGATCGCGGGTGGATGCGGGATTCCGGGCCGATTTGCGTGAAGAATGCGGCGGGAGAAGTGGCGTACAACCATTTTGTGTTTAACGGGTGGGCGAAATACGGAAACCACAAGAAGGATGCGGCGGCGGTGCGAGGGATGAATGCGCGGCGGAAGCGGCGGATGTTTTTGCCGATGCGTAACGGGCGGCGGGTGGTGCTGGAGGGCGGGTCGATTGACGTGAATGGACGCGGGACGCTGTTGACGACCGAGGAATGTTTGCAGAGTAAGGTGCAGGAGCGGAATCCGGGATTTACGAAAGAAGACTATGCAGACGTGTTTCGCGAATATTTGGGCGTGACGAATGTGTTGTGGCTGGGGAATGGCATTGCGGGGGACGACACGCACGGGCACGTGGACGATTTGACGCGCTTTGTGAACGAGAGCACGGTGGTGACGATTGTGGAAGAAGATCGCCGCGATGCGAATTATGCGGCGCTGCAGGAGAATTTGACGCGACTGCGTGGGATGAAGGATCAGGACGGGCAGGCGCTGACGGTGGAAACGTTGTCGATGCCGCGGCCGGTTTATTTTGACGGGCAACGATTGCCGGCGAGTTATGCGAATTTTTATATTGCGAATGGACTGGTGATTGTGCCGACGTTTACGGATGCGAATGATCGGGTGGCGTTGAACACGTTGGCGAAATTGTTTCCGGGGCGAGAAGTGGTGGGGATTCCGTGCCGGGATTTGGTGTTGGGGTTGGGTACGTTGCATTGTATGACGCAGCAGGAGCCGGGGTGAGAGGCAGTGGCGAGTGGGGAGTGGGGAGTGGCGAGTGGTGAGTGGTCATGGTTGATTGCGACAAGACGCAGGAAGAGGGATTCCTCACTGCGTTCGGAATGACGGTTCTTTTTTGTGGGGTGGATGGCAAGACGCAGAGATGGAGGAGGGATGATGGTAGCGATTAGTGCGGTGGCGATGCAAACGAGCGCAACGAGTTGGGACTTGCGTGTGATGTGGCCTCCTCATGGGCTGCTGTGGTGGATTGTGGTGGGGCTGTTGGCGGGATGGTTGGCGGGGAAATTGGCGCGGGGTCGCGGGTTTGGGTGCATCGGGGATATTGTGCTGGGATTGATTGGGTCGGTGATTGGGGGATGGATTTTCACGCAGTTGGGAATTTTTCATGCAAATACGTTTTTGTTTTCGCTGGCGGCGGCTACGGTGGGCGCGGTGATTCTGGTGTCGATTGCACATTTGTTTTTTGGGGGAAAGAACGGGTGAGGGGTCTTGATTTGGGATGGGTTTGAAGCAAGACGCCGTGGGTGAGGTCCCTTCGGAGCTCAGGGTGAAAGCCTATTTCTGTTGTGTTGATTAGGGTTGGAATTGAATCTAAACCCGCACTTGGCGGAGTCCTCAGGGGCTGAAGCCCCCTTTTTTTGCGGGCGTTTAATGTCGGAGCTGAAGCTCCGACCCCCTAAAGAGAAGAGAGAACCCAAGAGAAAGGCAGGCGGCGTACCCTTCGTTACGCTCAGGGCAAGAAGCCGCCGCTACAGGTCGAAATGCGTTTATTTGTGCTTGTAGGTATGAAGACCGTCGATCACATGTGCGAAGAGCCGGCGCTTCCCAGGGTGGATTTGGGTTGGTTGCAATGTTGTGGACCGTAAAAGCGGCGGCTCGGCCGCCGCACTCCATAAACGGCGACGACAAACCCGAGAGCCGGCAGGGATGCCGGCGCTACTCGTGGGGGATTTGGGTTGAGGTGGGATCTAAACCCGCACCTTTAAAAGCGAAGGGTGCGGCACCCGGCAGAGAGCGAAGAGAGATTCCTCACTACGCGGACTCCGTTCGGAATGACGGGGATGCGATCGTGCGCAAACGGGAGTGGGCGGGGTTCCTACGGGGAGGGAGACAGTGTGGTAGGATTTGAGGTTCGGACGTGGAGAAAAAACATACTTGAGTAAGCTTACACAGACGCTGACCGCAATACCGCTAGGTGGCCTTGGCGAATTTGGAATGAATATGATGGTGTTCCGCTACGGGGAGGACATCCTTGTGGTGGACGCGGGAATGATGTTCCCGGAGTCGGAGTTGCTGGGCGTGGACCTGGTGATTCCGGACATTACCTACCTGAAGCAGAACCGCGAACATATCAAGGCAATTGTACTGACGCACGGGCACGAAGACCACATCGGGGCGTTGCCGTATATTCTGCGGGACTTGAATGTGCCGATTTACGGGACGCGGTTCACGCTGGCACTGGTGAAGAAGCGGCTGGAAGAAGCCGGGCTGATGGAATCGGCGAAGTTGTTTGAAGTGATTCCCGGGCGGCTGGTGGAAATCGGGCCGTACGAGATTGAATTTATTCCAGTGACGCACAGCACGGTGGATTGCGTGGCGCTGGCGATTCGCACGCCGCTTGGCGTGATTATTCACACGGGCGATTTCAAGATCGATCAGACGCCGGTGGATGGCGCGCCGTTTGATCTGCACGCGTTCGCGCGATATGGAAATGAGGGCGTGCTGGCGCTGTTCAGCGATTCGACGAACGTGGAGCGGCCAGGATTTACGCCGTCGGAACGCGTGGTGGTGCCGCGGATCGAAGAATTGACGCGGATGGCGCCGAAGCGAGTGGTGCTGTCGTGCTTCGCGTCGTCGATCCACCGGATTCAGCAGGTGGTGGATGTTGCGGAACGCGTGGGCCGCAAGGTGGGATTTGTTGGGCGCAGCATGGTGGATAACGTGGAGATCGCGCACGAGTTGGGATTGCTGCGCATCCCGGATGGCATCGTGGTGCGGCCGCAGGATATTCGCGGATTCGATCCGAAGCGGTTGCTGCTGCTGGTGAGCGGATCGCAAGCGGAGCCGATGTCCTCGATGTCGCGAATCGCGGTAGACAATCACCGGTTGGTGACCATCGACGAGAACGATACGGTGATTTTGTCGGCGAGGATTATTCCGGGGAACGAGAAGGCCATTTTCCGGATGCTGGATCACATGTTCCGGCGACGGGCACTGGTGTATTACGACAATACGAACGGGCCGATTCACGTGAGCGGACATGCGAGCCAGGAAGAGCAGAAGATGGTGCTGCGGCTGGTGAAGCCGAAATATTTTATTCCGGTACACGGGGAATACCGGCATTTGTTCCGTCATGCGGCGCTGGCACACCAGTTGGGCTGCGTGAGCGAAGAGATTATGTTGCTGGAAAATGGGAAGTGCATCGAGTTTACGGAGGACGGAGCGTACCGGAGAGACCCGGTGCCGGCGGGGCGCGTGCTGGTGGATTCGGGATCGCTGGAGGAGATTGAAGAGTTGGTGGTGCGCGACCGGAAACATTTGTCGGAAGAAGGCGTGGTGATTCCGATTATTGCGATCGATAAGCACACCGGTCAGGTGGAATCGGCGCCGGAGATTGTGACGCGCGGGTTGATGAGTGAGAACGGGAATGAGTTTCTGGCGGGAGCGCGGGACGTGGTGTCGCGTACGGTGGAATCGTCGAATTTGGAAGAGCGGGCGGATTGGTCGGTAATTAAAGAGAAGATTCGCGTGGATTTGAAGAGGTATATCAACAAGCAGACGTCGAAGAGGCCGCTGATTTTGCCGGTGATTTTGGAAGTGTAGGTGAGGGCGATATCAGATAGCAGATATCGGATATCAGAAGGCACGAGGGATTGCTCATTGCGTGGACTCCGTTCGGAAGGACGGGGTCTTTTTTGTTTTGGAAACCGAGGCGATTGTTGCGGTTCCCGAGTGCGACCAGCGTTCGTGCGCATCGCTGACATTTTCTGCTTATTCTCGGTTGAGATCCTGAGGCTATTCTTTTCGGATAGCCTCAGGATGACAATGCGCTTTTTGGGGTGGATAGCCAAGACCCAAGGAGCAGAGGCGGGATTGCGGAAGGCAGGCGGCATGCCCTTCGCTACGCTCAGGACAAGAAGCCACCCCTACAGAGCGACCGAGTCAAGAGCAAAAAGGCGGTGCGGCCTTCGCTGCGCTCAGGACAAGAAACGCTCCTACAGACCGATGGAGTCAAGACGCTCAGGACACAGAGGGATTTCTCGCTGCGCTCGAAATGACGGGGTTTGTCGTTGGGATCCAGGCAGTTTTGAGTGAGAAGAGGGATTTCTCAGTTCGTTCGGAATGACGGAGAAAGGCAGGCGGCATGCCCTTCGCTACGCTCAGGGCAAGAAGCCGCCCCTACAGACCGATGGAGTCAAGACGCTGAGGGCAAGAGGGATTCCTCACTGCGTTCGGAATGACGTAGATTTTTTATATGCGCTAGAATCTCAAGCGCATGGCTAACCTCGACGGACAGAATTCACTGACAGAACAGTTCCCTGCTGCGGGCGCGACGGGCGGAGGCGTGTCCGGGTCGCGGGCGGCGATGGCGTTTATTGTGGTTACGGTGATGCTGGATTTTCTGGCGTTTGGAATTATTGCGCCAGTGTTGCCGGACCTGATCAAGTCGTTTGAAGGCGGAAATATTGCGCGGGCTTCGGACATGGTGGGGTATTTCGGGCTGATCTGGAACCTGATGCAATTTTTGTTTTTGCCGGTGCTGGGGGCGTGGAGCGACCGGTTCGGGCGGCGTCCGGTAATCCTGATTTCGTGTTTGGGATTGGGGCTGGATTACATTTTCATGGCGCTGGCGCCGTCGTTGAAGTGGTTGTTTGTGGGGCGATTGATTTCGGGGATTACGGCGTCGAATGTGTCGACGGCGTTTGCGTATATCACGGATATTTCGGCGCCGGCGCAACGCGCGAAACGGTTTGGGATGCTGGGCGCGGCGTTTGGCGTGGGATTCGTCGTAGGACCGGCGGTGGGCGGACTGCTGGGTCAATATAATTTACGGGCGCCGTTCTGGGCGGCGGCGGCGTTGAGCCTGGCGAACTTTTTGTATGGCGCGTTTGTGCTGCCGGAATCGTTGGCGAAGGAAAAACGCGCGAAGACCGCGTGGCACATGGCGAATCCGCTGGGGTCGTTGATGCTGTTGCGATCGCATCCGGAGCTCGCGGGCTTGTCGATTGTGGTGATCTTGTACTACACGGCGCACCAAGCGCTGCAGAGTGTTTGGGTGCTGTACACGGAATACCGGTATGGATGGAACCAACGAAGTATTGGGCTGTCATTGGCGGTAGTGGGGGTGTGCGCGGCGATTGTGTCGGGCGGGTTGGTGGGACCGTACGTGAAGAAATTCGGCGAGCGGCTGAGCCTGACGACCGGACTGTTTTATGGCGTGCTGGGATTCGTGGGATTTGGGTTGGCGTGGCGCGGGTGGGGCGCGCTGGCAGCGATACCGTTTATTGCGTTGTGGGGAGTGGCGGGGCCGGCGATGCAGTCGTTGATGTCGCAGCGGGTGGATGCGAGTTCGCAGGGGAAATTGCAGGGAGCGATTAATTCGCTGCGGGCGTTGACGGGGATGGTGGGGCCGGTGCTGTTCACGCAAGTGTTTTCGGCGACGATTGCGCCGGATGCGCGGTGGCACGCGCCGGGAGCGGCGTGGTTTGTGGCGGCGGCGTTGTTGTTGGGGGCGATGGGGACGGCGATGGTGGTGGCGAGGCGGGGGAGGACGGAAATTTGAGGTGGTGGGGCGAGAGGGGGGAGCAGAGTCCTCAGGGGCTGAAGCCCCAATTCTTGCGGATATGAGATGTCGGAGGCCTTCGATACTCAGGCTAAACTTAAGCTCCGACCCCCTAAGAAGAAGAGAGAACCCAAGAGAAAGGCAGGCGGCGTGAAGCCGCCCCTACAGAGAAACGACAGAGCCGGGCAGGAGTAGACGCGAGAACCGGCAGGATGTCGGCCCTACGCTCGGTGGATATGGGTTGGTTGCTACGTTGAGGGCGGTAAAAGCGGCGGCTGGGCCGCCGCACTCCATATGGCGCCACCGGGCTAGGTTGGGCGGCAGGAAACGGTGGACGAAAACGGCACGGGACTCGCAAGAGGCAGGATAAAAACCGCAGGGCTCGGGGACTCGCCGCTGCGCTACAGGAAAAGTGATGGGATGCATCGGGAATGTTGATTCTGCGGGGGCGGGGGTGTAGGCTGTGCGGACCAGCGAAGACAACGGCAGGGGTACTACTTGCTCAGGGCAAGTGAAGACTCTGCCTGCGGCGGACGGCCGCGAATAGGGGAGGAATTGACTATGGCTACAGCTACTAGCGTGATTGAACCTAAGGTCAAGGTGAATGCGACGAAATTGCTGATTAATGGGAAGTGGGTGGATGCCGCGTCAGGGAAAACATTTCCGACAATTAACCCATCGACGGGAGAAGTGATTACGCAAGTGGCGGAGGCGGACGCGGCCGATGTAGATAAGGCGGTGGCAGCGGCGCGAGCGGCGTTTGATCACGGACCGTGGCGGAAGAAATTGAGCGCTTCGGCACGCGGCGTGTTGATGAACAAGCTGGCAGATTTGATCGAGAAGAATAAGGAAGAACTGGCGGAACTGGAATCGCTGGACAACGGGAAGCCGTACGCGGTGGCGCTGGCGGCGGATTTGCCGCTGACGATTGCGTGCTACCGGTATTACGCGGGCTGGGCGGACAAGATTCAGGGGAAAACGATCCCGGTGCAGGGGCGGTACTTTTCGTACACGAAGCATGAGCCGGTGGGCGTGGTGGGTCAGATTATTCCGTGGAATTTTCCGTTGCTGATGCAGGCGTGGAAATTGGGGCCGGCGTTGGCAGCGGGCTGCACGGTGGTGATGAAGCCGGCGGAGCAGACTCCGCTGAGCGCGCTGCGCGTGGGCGAATTGATATTGGAGGCGGGATTCCCCGAGGGCGTGGTGAATCTGCTGCCGGGCTATGGACCGACGGCCGGCGCGGCGCTGGCACGGCACATGGATGTGGATAAGGTGGCGTTCACGGGATCGACGGAAGTGGGTCACCTGATCATGAAGGCTTCGGCGGAATCGAATTTGAAGCGTGTCACGCTGGAGCTGGGCGGAAAGAGTCCGAATATTGTGTTCGCGGATGCGGACATGGAGCAGGCGATCGAAGGCGCGCACTTCGCATTGTTCTTTAATCAAGGGCAGTGCTGCTGCGCGGGATCGCGACTGTTTGTGGAAGAGAAGGCCTACGACGAATTTGTGGAGAAGAGCGTGGCGCGCGCGAAGAAGCGGACCGTGGGCAATCCGTTCGATCGGAACACCGAGCAGGGACCGCAAGTGGACCAGGAACAATTTAATAAGGTGATGGGGTACATCGAGAGCGGGAAGCAGGAGAAGGCGAAATTGCTGGCGGGCGGGAATCGCGTTGGCGATAAGGGATACTTTATCGAGCCGACGGTGTTTGCCGACGTGCAGGACAATATGAAGATTGCGCAGGAAGAAATATTTGGGCCGGTGATGTCGATCCTGAAATTCAAGGATGTGAATGAAGTGGTGGAACGGGCGAACAAATCGCTGTATGGATTGGCGGCAGCGGTTTGGACGAAGGATATTACGAAGGCGCACGCGATTGCGGATGGCGTGCGGGCCGGAACCGTGTGGGTGAATTGCTACGACGTGTTTGACGCGGCGGCGCCGTTTGGCGGGTTCAAACAGTCGGGGATCGGGCGCGAGCTTGGGGAATATGGGCTGGCGAATTATACCGAGGTGAAGACGGTTACGGTGAAGTTGTGAGGAAGAGAGGTATCAGATAGCGGATATCAGGAGACGGGATTCCCCGTTGGGGCGCGAACGGCGATCAGCGATCAGGAAGCGGGTGGCTTGCGGGGAGAAATTGAGGCAAGACACAGCGGTTGAGATCCTTCGCGCATGAGGCGTGCGCTCCAGGATGACAAGCGGTTTGAAGGTGTAGTGAAATGGGGCGCAGCCCTTCGCGACTCGGGGCAAGCAATGCTGCGCCCCTACGTTTTTATGGGAGGCGGAGCAGATGGGATCGAACGATGAATGCTGAGTTACGGGCAAACGAAGTTGGGATTTTACGGGCGGCTATGCGGACCGCCCGTTTTGTTTTGGTGGTGGTGTGTGGGCTGATGGCGGGTGGTTCCCTGCTGGCGCAGGATGCGGGGTTGGCGTTTCGGCGGGCGGAACATTTGAAGCACGGGATTAATTTGAGTCATTGGTTTGCGCAGGCGATTGGGGGGCAATACACGAAGGAACATTTCGATACGTACGATACGGCGCAGGATATGGCGCTGATCAAGCAGATGGGATTCGATCATGTGCGATTTACGTTAAATGCGGAACCGATGTTCCGGCGCGGACAGGCAGACCGGATACCGGCGGACTATCTGGTGATGGTGGATGGCGCGGTGAAGATGATTCTGGATCAGGGATTGGCGGTGATTATCGATATTCATCCGGACAGCGACTTCAAGGCGCGGCTGGCGACGGATGATGTGGCCGTGGAACAGTTTGAAGATTTCTGGAGGGCGCTGGCGAAACATTATTCGAATCTGGATCCCGAGAAAGTGTTCTTTGAGATTTTGAATGAGCCGGAGTTTAAGGATCGCTATCGCTGGGCGGGAGTGCAGGAACGGTTGGCGCGCGGGATACGGGAGGGCGCGCCGCAGCACACGATTATTGCGGCGGGGGCGAACTGGTCGTCGAATACGGAGTTGCTGTTTTTGGAGCCGCTGCGAGATGCGAACATTATTTACAACTTCCATTTTTACGATCCGCATATTTTTACGCATCAGGGCGCGACGTGGAGTACGAATTTTCAGCATTACCTGACGAAGCTGCCGTATCCGTCGACGCCGGAGAATGTGCAGAGCGCAGTGACGGAGGCGCCGGACGCGGTAAACCAGTTGTTGGTTGTGCGGTATGGGCTGGACCGATGGAATGCGGAGCGGATTGACGCGGAGATTGCGGCGGTGGCGGCGTGGGGGAAACGCTGGCACGTACCGGTGACGTGCAATGAGTTTGGGGTGTATCGGGAGGCTGCCGCGCCGGAAGATCGTCTGCGGTGGATTCATGATGTGCGAACGGTGCTGGAGAAATATGGCATGGGATGGACGATGTGGGATTACGCGGGAGGATTTAGCGTGGCGGTGAATGGAAATGGGGGACGCGTGGCGGATGAGGGGACGTTGCGGGCGTTGGGGTTGGCGAAGTAGGAATCGCCACGGAGACGCGGAGGGCACAGAGGGAGAAGGAGCGAATCGACGAAGGGCGATCAGCGTGCGGCGGTTGGCGGAGTCCTCAGGGGCTGAGGCCCGTCCGTTGCGGGGTGTAATGTCGGAGCCCTTCGATACTCAGGCTGAACTGAAGCTCCGACCCCCTAAAGAGAGGAAAAACCAAGAGGAAATGCAGGCGGCGTAAAGCCGCCCCTACAGATTCTTCTAGGTTTGATGCGCTTGGAAAGTTCGAGCAGAAAAAGGCGCCGGTCTCGGAAGGCCGCCGCTACGAAGAGAGGTCGTATCCGCGAGCATGTGGGAGTAGAACCGCGGCGGGTCGAAGTGGGCTCGAAGCGTAAAGCGGCAGCCCTTCGCGGGCTCAGGACAAGCAGAGCTGCCGCACTCCAAAGTGGTAGGATTGGCGCCGCTATGGCGGAGTGGACGATACGACAGTACGAGGGGCGGGACTTCGGGGCTTTGTACAAGCTGGATCAGGCTTGCTTTCCGGCGGGGATTGCGTACAGCAAGTGGTCGCTGCAATATTTTTTGAATTTGCCGGCGGCGGATTGTCTGGTGGCGGAAGAAGGCAAGTCCATTGTGGGATTTATTTTGGCGGAGAAGCATCCGCCGCTGGCGCACATTATTACGTTGGATGTAGCGCCGGGGAGCCGACGCAGTGGGTTGGGGTCTTACTTGCTGGCGGAGATGGAGAAACATTTTCGGTTTCATGAGGTGAAGTCGGTGTTGCTGGAGACGGCAGTGGACAATGAGAGCGGGATTGCGTTCTGGGAACGGCATGGATATCGTACGGAAGCAGTGTTGAAACGATATTATTTGGGGAAAGTGGATGCGTACGAGATGAGGAAGAGGTTGACGGAATCGTGACTTGTGAGTCGTGATTCGTGAATCGTAATTTCGCAGGGATCGGCAGAAGTATAAGAGTGCAATGGTGTAAAGGTGTAAGAGTAAGAGACTTTATATCAGTGGGGAAGCTCGGATGAGGAGCGGATAGGGCGTAACCGGGTAAGAGCCCACCCTTTCTGCAAACAGCGCAGAAAGGATGGGGCACCCTCAAGATCATGTGAGCGGTGGCGCGAGGTGGGGTTAAACCCCAAGAGCTGGCCCTTACAGGGTAAACAAGGATGCCGGCGCTACAAATCGTGGCATGGACTGCGGCGGGGCAGATTTAGCTCGTTGATGAAGTGCAGCGCTAAAGAATTCAGGAGAGTGGCGTGAACGATTACGTGTTGAGTGTGATTTTGGGAGTGGTGGAGGGATTGACGGAGTTTATTCCGGTGAGCTCGACGGCGCATTTGCGGCTGTCGGAGTGGCTGCTGCATGTGGATTTGGGCAGCGGGTACTGGAAGATGTACACGATTGTGATTCAGTTGGGAGCGATTTTGACGCTACCGATTTATTTTCGGGAGCGGATTGCGAAATTTATCGCTACGTTTCCGCGGGGAGAGCGGGGCGACCGGACGATCCTGACGCATCCCTTGAGCCTGGTGATGATTGCGTTTGTGGTGACGGCGATTCCGTCGTTTCTGCTGACGAAGGTGATTGGAAAAAACCTGGAGAATCCGTACGTGATGGGGAGCGCGCTGCTGATTGGCGGAATCGTGATGTGGTTTGTGGATACGCGAAATGCGAAGTCGGAGACAGCGGGCGAGGGAACGGCCGGGGGCGTGATTCACACGTGGCACATGGAAGCGATGAGTTTGGGGCAGGCCGTGTGGATTGGGGCGTGCCAGATTTTGTCGGCGGTGTTTCCGGGGACGTCGCGGTCGATGTCGACGATCGCGGCGGGGCAGGTGGCGGGGATGTCGCGGGCGTCGGCGCTGGAGTTTTCGTTTTTCTTGTCGATGCCGACGATGGCGGTAGCGACGCTGTACACGCTTTATAAATCGCTGCACGGAACGAAGACGGAGAATCCGATCGGGGTGTCGAGCATCGATGCGCATGGATGGATCGTGCTGGCGATCGGGTTTGTGGTTTCGTTTGTGGTGGCGTACGGAAGCGTGGCGTGGTTTATGGCGTGGGTGCGGAAGCGGGGGTTTGGGCCGTTTGCGATTTACCGGATTATTGTGGGGATTGCGGTGCTGTTTTTTGCGGCGAAGTTGGTGGGGTGAAGAGGGGGATTGAAGAGAAGAATTGTAAGAGTGTAAGAGTTTGCTCGCGATGGTTGGGTTGGGAAACAAGACGCTGGGGTTGAGGTCCTTCGCTGCGCTCAGGATGACAATTTTTTTTGGTTGGGGTGGGAAACGGTAGGGCGCGCGACGGAGTCCTCAGGGGCTGAAGCCATTGCGAGGTGTAATGTCGGAGCTGAAGCTCCGACCCCCTAAAGGAGAAAGGCAGGCGGCGTAAAGCCGCCCCTACAAACAGAAGGGCAATCCCGTGGGTACGGGTGGTATGGAAACAGGGGTGAAGATGGGCTTGTGCTGGGGGAGGCGGATGGTATGATTTCGGTGTTCCTCCAACATGGGGCGCAACAGCGCCGCGCCCCGGAGAATTGGCACGGATGCGGGTACGCGTGCGTGTCCACTCAGCCTTCCCCAAAGGCCTAAGGGCGCCCGCCACAGAAGGCGGCCGCTACAAAGGCTAAATGGCTGGTGTTTGCCGGTCTCTTCCCGAAGTCAGGGCAAGCTAAAGACCCTGCCTGCGGCAGGCAGGCGGCCAGTACACGGGCTAATCACCGCTACGGCGGTGTTTGCTGAGGAGAGATTTTGTGCGCTTCCTGACACCTACTGAGAATAAGCGGTTGAATGAGCTGGTGGGATTTGTGTGCGTGATGGCGGCGGTGTTGCTGGCGCTGGCGTTGATTTCGTACTCGCCGCATGATCCGGCGTTCAATGTGAGTGCCGCGTCGATGGGCGAGAACCCGGTGCGGAACTGGATTGGGCCGGTGGGGTCGTACACGGCGGATTTAAGTTTTCAAATTTTTGGATTCGCGGCGTTTCTGTTGCCGGTGGCGATCGGGATCTTGGGATACCGCTGGTTCCGCAGCCGCGCGGTGGATTCGCAATGGGCGACGATTGTGGGCTACGGATTGTTGCTGCTGTCGCTTCCTTCCCTGCTGTCGATGATTCATTTTCCGGATGTGCGCGGAGCGATCCCGGCGGGGGGATTGCTGGGCGGAGCGGTGTCGCACGGATTGCAGAGCGGATTTAATTTCTGGGGCGGGATTCTGGTGGCGGTGGCGATATTGATTATCGCGCTGTTCCTGACGACGAGTTTCAGCTTCAGCGGGGCTCATGCATGGGCGAGCAGTTCGAAGGGGCCGTTGGGCAAGGTAGGCAAGATTGGAATCTGGCAGCGGGCGCGGGCACGCTGGGAAGACTGGCGGGAAGAGCGCGAAGAAGCGCGAATGCGGCGCGAGGTAGAAGAGCGGAAATTGAGCGGACGGAAGCCGGTGGCTCCGCAGATTGTGGGACGCGGAGAGAAGGCGGAGGCGGAGGCGCCGAAGACGATACATCTGGAAGAGCAGGCGGACATTTTCAAGGCGAAGAAGGGCGCGGGTAAGGAAGAAGAAGATGATGCGCCGGTGAAAGAAACCGGACACAAAGCTCCGGTGGTGATGCTGGGGCCCTTCGCTGACACTCAGGGTAAAGCGACGACGGACGGGAAGGCGAAGAAGGTTGAGCCCAAAGGCGCGAAGGGAGCAACGAATTACCGGTTGCCGTCGGTGTCGTTGCTGAGAGAGGGCGAAGGCACGCAAAAGCTGGATGAAGATGAATTGAAGCTGCGGGCGCGGGCGATTGAGGAGAAGTGCCACGAATTTGGCGTGGAAGGGCGCGTAACGCAGATCAATCCGGGTCCGGTGGTGACCACGTTTGAGTTCAAACCGGAAGCGGGAATCAAGTACAGCCGGATTATTGGACTGACGGAAGATTTGTGCCTGGCACTGCAGGCGGAATCGATTCTGATCGAGAGAATACCGGGAAAATCGACGGTAGGGATTGAAGTGCCGAATCTGCGGCGGCAGACGATTGCGTTGCGGGAAATTGTGGAAGCGACGGAGTTTGCGAATTCGCCGAGTAAATTGACGCTGGCGATGGGGCGGGATTTGCACGGGCGGATCCGCGTAACGGATCTGGCGTCGATGCCGCACTTGCTGATCGCAGGGTCGACGGGCACGGGCAAGAGCGTGTTCATCAATTCGCTGATGATGTCGATTTTGTACAAGGCGACACCGGACGACGTGAAGATGGTGCTGGTAGATCCAAAGCGGCTGGAACTGAGTTTGTATGGTGATATACCGCATTTGCTGGCTCCGGTGGTGACGGACCCGAAGGTGGCGTCGAACGTGTTGCGGAACGCGACGCGGGAGATGGAGAACCGGCTGAAATTGCTGGCGCAGCGGGGCGTGCGGAACATCGACCAGTACAACCGGACGTTCCAGAAGCAGCAATCGCTTTCGTTGTTTGAGAATGTGGAGGAAAGCGAGCACAAGCCACTTCCCTACCTGGTGATCATTATCGATGAGTTGGCGGATTTGATGATGGTGGACACGAATAATGTGGAAGAGTCCATCACGCGACTGGCGCAGATGGCGCGCGCGGTGGGGATCCATTTGATATTGGCGACGCAGCGGCCGTCGGTGGACGTAATTACGGGGTTGATCAAGGCGAACTTCCCTGCGCGTATTTCGTTCCGGGTGGCGAGCAAGGTGGACTCGCGCACGATTCTGGATACGAATGGGTCGGAATCCCTGTTGGGCAAAGGCGACATGTTGTATCTGCCCGCAGGATCAGCGCGACTGCACCGGATTCACGGGCCACTGGTGACGGAAGACGAAATTTCCGCAGTGTGCGAATTCTGGAAAGAGCAGGCGCAGGCGAAGTACAACGAAGCGCTGCTGGATCCGCCGAAGGATGAGGATGGGAAGGAAATCCCGGCCAAGAACGGCGGGAAGCCGACGCGGAGTTACGATGCTAGCGATGAGGGCGGCGGTGGCGAAGAGGCGGATGACGAGTTGTATCACGATGCGGTGCGGATCTGCTGCGAGATGGGACGCGCATCGACGTCGACGCTGCAGCGGCGATTGCGGATCGGGTACGGACGCGCGGCACATTTGATTGACTTGATGGAGAAGGATGGGATTGTGGGGCCGCCGGATGGGACGCGTCCGAGAGAGGTGTTGAAGGGGAGCGATTGGATGCGGGAGTTTGATGATCGGGAGAAGTGAGGGGGGAAAGAGATACTAGATATCAGATATCTGATATCGGATATCAGGAGCGATCAGCGCCCCTTCGAAGCTCAGGGCAAGCCGGCGATCGGCGATCAGGAGGCGGTTGCGGGGTTGGTTTGCGATTTGCGATTAGCGGGCAAAGTTGGTTGGCGCGGGGCTCGCGAGAAAAATGTATTGCGCTCTTTGAAGCCCAGGGTAAGCCGGTGATCGGCGATCAGATGGCGGTTGCGGTGAAGCGTGGGGCATCGCGGAGAAACCGTTTCGCGCCTACGGCGCTCCGCTGATTTTTGCGTGGTTACCCAGCCCTTGCGGGCTGGGCTAGTTTGTGCCGTGCCTGCGGCACTGGTGCTAATTACGATTCGGGCGGTATCCGGCGACAGGTAATCCAACTACATTTAAAGCGAAATGGGGCGACATGGAATGTATTTCGCCGCGCGGACGGAAGATTGCGCCGCGGGATCGTTACGCTATTACTTAACGGCTACTAGGGGCGTGTTGTCTATTTTAGGGTTACCTGTACGGTGGTGCAGTGTGCGGGAACAGGAAAGCCTTTAGGCTCTTTTCCTGCCCGATAACGCGACGGGGGTTCAGTAGATTGTTCGCAAAGCGTTCCCCAGACTGAGAATGCTATGAGATACCACGGGCCACGGGCCATTTCTTCTTTCCTGGGGATTGTTCTTGCGGAAGTTCCAGCGCATTCGCGAAAAACAATTTCAACCTTACTAACCCTTCTTCTTGCGGCGCTGGTGTGTGCTGGACTTTCGCCACGCGCTAAAGCCAGCGGTGAATTGACTC
Source organism: Candidatus Acidiferrales bacterium (assembly GCA_963759275.1). Taxonomy (GTDB): domain Bacteria; phylum Acidobacteriota; class Terriglobia; order Acidiferrales; family UBA7541; genus Acidiferrum. Next base: position 654,420 of record CAVWYZ010000018.1, read on the forward strand.
CGAAACCGAACCTATTGCAGTTCGGCAGCGTATCGGTGGGACACACGAACACACTCAGCGTAACGATCTATAACACGGGAACCGCGGCAACCACATTGCTTGGCGAGACACTGGCAGGCGCGGGTTACAGCGTGATCGGGCTGACGTTGCCGAAGACGCTAGGAGTGGGGGCGAAGGCGACGTTCCTGGTGAAGTTCGCGCCTACAAAGACGGCGACGCTAAACGGAAGACTGGAAATTCTGTCGACCGCAGGGAACAGCGCGTTTGTGGTGCCGTTGTATGGAGCAGGCGCCACGAGTACCGCAAATGCGGCGAACACTACCGCGGCTGCGGCGGCGACGGGGCACATCACTACGAGCGTGGGGTCGGCACAATTCAAGAACGTGCCAGTGGGAACGAAGAGCACGCAGACCATCCAGTTAAAGAACGATGGAAAGGTGAGTATTACGCTGACGGGAGTTACGCCGTACGACACGGGATTTTCGGTATCGGGGATCAGCACGCCGTTGACGCTGGCACCGGGAGCGAGCGCGCAATTTTCGGCAATTTTTCAGCCGAAGGCGGCGGGGAGTTATGCAGGGTCGGTGGCGATCACGTCGACAGCGGCGGACAGCAGAGTGCTGGTGACGCTGACCGGGAACGCGGTGGCGAGCGGCGGGACGTGGCACATCAGCACAAGCATGACGGCGGCGCAATTCGGAAATGTTCCGGTGGGAACGAAGAACACGCAGAGCATTCAAGTGAAGAATGACGGGACGGTGAGCGTGACCATCACGGGCGTGACACCGTACGACGCGGGGTTTTCGGTTTCGGGGATCAGCACGCCATTGACGCTGGCACCGGGAGCGACGACGCAGTTTGCGGCGGCATTTTTGCCGACGGCGGCGAGCAGCTATGCGGGATCGGTAGCGATCACTTCAACGGCAGCGGATAACCGTATCCTGGTGACGCTGGCGGGAAAAGGAGTGAGCAGCTCGAAAGTGTTGACGGTGTCGCCGTCGAGCGTAGCGTTCGGGAGTGTGAGCGTGAATTCGTCGGTGACGCGGCAGATCACGGTGACGAACGGAGGCAATTCGAGCATCACAATTTCCGGCGACAGCGTGAAAGGGACGGGACTGAGCGCGACGGCACTGAGCAGCACGACGCTGGCGGCGGGACAGAGCGCGGTGATCACGGCTGATTTCGCGCCGAAGGCCGCGGGCGCGGTAAGCGGAAGCATCACGGTCACGAGCAACGCGACGAATGCGAGCCTGGCGATTCCTGTGAGCGGTACGGGAGTGGCGGCTGGGAGTCACATGGTGGCGTTGCAGTGGCAGGCGAGCACCACGAGCGGAGTGACAGGCTACGACGTGTACCGGTCGACGGTTTCGGGGGCATCGTACGCAAAGCTGACGAGCACACCGCTGGCGGGGACGGCGTATTCCGACAGCAGCGTGACATCGGGGAATTCTTATTATTACGTGGTGACTTCGGTGAGTTCGAATGGAAGCGAAAGCTCGTATTCGAACCAAGTGTCGGCGACAGTTCCCTAGACGAGAAGAGCGGAGGCGGGTCAGGAAAGCGGAAGCACGCCGCCGAGCGAGGTGGCTCGTCGCGGCCAGCAGCAACGGCGGCGCGGCGATTCAGTGCTGTGGATGCTGCTCGATGAATTTGCCGAGAAGCGCGGCGGCGTGCTCGCAGAGTTGGCGATCGTCGGGACCGAAGGCGGCGTGGAAGTGAGAGTCGATGTCGAGTTCACCGACGACATTGCCGTGAACGAAGATGGGAACGACGATTTCAGATTTGGTTTCGAGAGAGCAGGCGAGATAACGAGAGTCGGCGTTGACGTCGTCGACGACGATGGTTTTTCCGGTGGAGGCCGCGGCGCCGCAGATACCCTGATGAAGAGGGATGCGAGTGTGGGGCGTCATGGTGCCCTTGAAGGGGCCGAGGACGAGGACGTCGCGGTCCGCTTCTTTTTCCAGCATGTAAAAACCGACCCAATTGTAGCGCGTGAGCTTTTCATGGAGCAGCGCGACGATGGCTTTCATGAAGGCATCGGAGGAGGAAGATGTTTTGGCAAGCGTATCGAGAGATGGAATGAGGTCGGTAGATTTAGGATGTGCGGTGGTCATGGAGATAGTCGAGCATAAGTGGGCGGTGGAGGGCAACTGGGCGATGCGGGGGTGGCCGTCGCCCCGCATCGTGACATCACAGATTTCGGGGACTCAGGGCAGTTTCAGCCAATCGCCTTCCTTGACTACCACTTGCCGACGCTGCCCACGAAAGCTGTAATCCACCTTTACGCTCTTATCCGCACCTTTGTTAGGATCTCCGCCCATATTGTCGTTGGTTACTTTTACGTTTAAGGTGTTGTTCTTAATCATTAGCTGAAGACGTCGGGTAACGTCTTTCCCGGCTCCGGATTTACCGTAGACTGCTTTGATGATTTGGAGATTGCCCATCTGAGCATGAACAAGCGTGTTTGAAACAAAGGCCGTAACAAGCAACAAGGCAAATAATGGAAAAAAGAAACGAACTGTACGCATCTGTAAGGTTCCTTTCGGTCAAGAGTTGGAAATCTCGCTGCGGTTGAATCCCAATTTAGTGCGGGCCGATTTTAGCAGCTAAGGCAAGTTTCCTGGGCACGACGACTACTTTTCCTTTTCGATGAGCGCTTTGACTTTGCCGTCGCGGATGGCACGTTTTAGCGCGGCGTGGTCTTTTTCGTTCTGATCGGCGTAAGCAACGGAGAACTCGGCGATGGCTTGGTCGAACCTGTCGCTCTTGCCCAAATAGCCGCTGATCAGAGCGGGCTCGCCGGAACGCGCGTGCGAGAGCGCTAAGGAGTAGCCGCAACAATCGGCGAAGAAGATCATCCTGGCCTTCTCGAAGGTCTCGACGGCAAATTTGATTTTGACGTCGCGGAGTTGACGGACATAGAAATGACGTCCTTTCCTCCCTTCGGTCCAACCGAGGAAAATATCACTTGCGGGTTGCATCAGACGATGGCCGTTCACGACGCGTTGTCCGTGGTTCGGGTAGATGCTTTTTCCCGCATAGGCCTCCAGAACGGAGGCTCGTGCCTCTTTGACCTGCAAAATGAGGGGATCTTTTTCGCCGGCCATCAACAGCATCATCCAGCAACCGGTTCCGACGCTTCCGACACCGACAACCTTGGCAGCGGCGTCCTTGATTTCGTAGCGGTCGAACAACATGCGATGGTTAGGCGCCAAGGAATCGCGGTATTGGGCAACGGCGTAGCGGATGTCCGGATGAATCTCCCCGGCTTTGTGAGCTTTCCAGTGAAAGATCGCGGGAAGTTGGTCTTTGATGACTGGGGATCCGCCAGAATCAGCTATCAGTTTCGGGAACAGGCCTTCGGAAGTGCTGCTCTCACGCGCCTTGGACAGGTTTTTGATAGCGCCGCGGCGGATATCGGCATCTTTAACGCTGGCGATCAACATCTCGGCTTCCACGGCGAAGTACCACAGTTCCAACACTTTCATCTCGGCGAACTCGGCCATGTGCTCGCGGTAAGAGCGGACACAGGTGAGCACGGCATTCTCTGCGGTGGATTCGCTGAGGCCGTTGTCGCGACAAGCGATGACGAAACTGGCGGCAAGCCGCTTCAGGTCCCATTCCCACGGCGCCGGAAGAGTTTCATCGAGGTCGTTTACGGCGAAGATGACTTGCCTCTCCGGAGTGGCGAGACCGCGGAAATTCACCAGGTGGGAATCTCCGCCGCATTGCACGCGGATACCGGTAGACGGGAGGCGCGCCAGATCCACGGCCATGGCAAGCGCGGAGCCGCGATAGAAGGTGAAAGGAGACGCGACCATGCGGCCATGGCGAAGAGGAAGGAGATCGGGAATTCGCCCTTCGTCAGCCTTCAGCACCAGTTGCACGGGGTCCGGTCTGTCGTGCGGCGGTTTCCACTCGGCATGCGAGGTGCGCGGGCACTTCTCGCGCAGCGCTTTACCCATGGCCTTGAGTTCGGCGCGCGAGTGGCGTGCCTTGAAAGCCGGAATCTTGGTGGTCAACGCCCGTGAGGATATGCTCGATACCAAGCACCGTATACGTACGCGCGACGCCGACGGCGCTGGCCGAAGCCGCGACCACAAAAGACGGAGACGACGCCGTAAGGCGGGTGACTTCGGTGGTGCCATCGAGGCGTTCCAAGCGAACGAGCACGTCGGTGCTGGTCGCAGAGAGGCCGGCGATGTTGATCTTGCCGCCGCTGAGACCGCCCGAACACTTTACGGTCCAGCGTTCGATATAGGCATTGTTGACCATGGAGCGGCTGGGTTCGTTGACGTTGCTGCAAGCTGCGGGAAGTTCCACGTAAAGTCCGAGGCGCAAATCTCCCTGCCCGGGTACTTTCCAGAGTGCCTCGTAGGTATCCGGGCCGGTCTGGCGCAATTCGAGATACGCGGGACGGACTTCATGCGCGCACATGGAGGGCGCGAGTGCGCCGAACAAAATCAGATTGAGCACCACGCGTTTCATCTAGCCCCATCCTGCAGACCAAGGCGTCCATACGATAGTCGGAAGAGCCAGTTATCCCAGAGATTGCCAATCAGGTTGCCAATGCGAATCATGTGAAGAACGATGTGGATGGCTTCGGCTTTTTTCTCCCCGTACTTCTGCTCCAACGTTTGGCGCGCTTCTGGCGCGGGACGGGCATCAGATTCGGCCCAATGCTGGGCATAAGCCAACGCCACCAATTCGTCCTGCGGAGTATTCGTCGGAGTGGTTCCCGACAAAAGCTGGCGCAACTCTTGATCGGAGACACCAGCGCTTAACGCCAAGCGAGCGTGAACGTAGCTGCAATACCGGCAGCCATTGACCTCGGTGACCGCCATCATCAGCCGTTCGCGAAAAGCGGCAGAAATCAACGCCCGCGTGGTTCGGCGAACCATGGAGCGCCGTTCCCAGACAAAGCGAAAATCCTTCACAAATTCCGCCGGGTGACGATAAGCCCGGCGATTCGGTTTCGTTGTCTGCCCCGGCAAACTCATTTCTTTGCGACTTTCCTTTCGTTCTCGGCAGGCGCAGGCTTTTCGATGGTCACGGCGTAATGCTTGAGCAGTTCCGCGTAAAACTTGTCGTTGGCCTCTGCGCGATGGGCTTCGTCCCACTCACGGCGGACGGCGTCGTGAGCTTCCGCGAGCGTGGGCATGCGACCTCCCACGTGCTCGCTGACAAACACCAGGTGCACACCGTAGGCGGATTCGAGCGGGCCTTGCCATTTGCCGAGCGGCAGGCGAGCCAAAGAGGTGGCAAATTTACCGCCGAAAATCCTTCCGGCTTCGCTCGCCGGGAGCGCGTGGTAATCGTTATCGAGCATGATGGAATCGCCCAGCTTGGAGATGTCGGTTGTGGTGGGCTCCTGGTTCAACAGCGCCAACAATTGCGCGGCGTCGGACGTCAGTTTTTTGCTTCGCTTGTCCGGGTTGAGGAATACCTGGCGGAACGTGAATCGCTGGTCCACGCGAAACGAATCGGGATGCGCCTGCAGATAGGCATTCAGTTCGGCGTCGGTCGGCTGAGCTTGAGCCGCGGCACCGTCGGAGATGAATTCCATTTTCTGCTGCAAGCGGCGACGGATGATCAGGTCATCCTTGTCCAAGTCCAGCGCGAGCGCCTCACGGTAGAAGACTTCCTGGCGCACACGGTCCCGGATCAAGCCTTCCCATTCGTCTTGCGTAGGGGGCCGTTGGCGAGTCTGGGTAAAGCCATCCAACAGGGACTCGAGTTGCCCTTGGGTGATGACAATTTTTCCTGGCTCGCCGGCAGAGTGCTTGGACACCACGCTGTAGACGAGGAAGATCGCAGCTCCCAACAGGAGAAAATGCAACAGGGGTTCCCGCGCGAGCTTTTTCATTGGAATCACCATCACTTTGCTGGCGTGTACCAGATGGGCGAGGTGTAAGCGCGGTCGGTGACGGTCATGGGAACGTAGTCGGGCATCTTGATGCCGTAACGTTTTTGGTCGTAGGCGGTCCAGCGCGGCGAAGGGATCTGGATGACGCGGATGTAGTAAAAGGCGTTCTGCGTGGCGTCGAATGCCGGATCTTTCCAGTAGGCTTCGAGAGTGGCGGCGCCGATGGTGTTGGTGTAGGTGGCGTTGGCCACGTCGACAGTGCTACCTACGGACGTTTTGCAGCGGCCGTCGGGACCAATCTTGCGTCCACCGGAGACGGCTACGTCGAAAATGCGCTCTTGCGTTTTGCCGTCCTTGCCGAGCCAGCCTTTGATGATCTGGATGCGGTCGAGGTTGGGCCCGTCGGGGTCGCGCATGGCACGCACGAGGAAGGTCGGCGCTTTGCCAGCAGGACCGGGCTTGAGGTCGCCACCCATGGGCACGCCGTGGGCGTAGCCATTCTCGGCGAAGTCGGGCCGGTCGCGATCAGCGGCTACGAAGTCCCATCCTGCAAACACGCGAACAACGGGGCGATCGCCAGTAGTGGCGTAAACTTCCTTGCGCTTGAGCGCTTCCCAGATTCCTTCGCGAGTGTTCTCGCGAGCCCAGACACCGCCCAGGCCGGCGGCTTGTTCGCCCCAGACGGAGATCAGGGGCTTGCCGTCGCTACCCGCGAGCAGCGGGGCTTTCCAACGGTCTGGCGAGGGCAATCCATTAGCAAACTCACCGAAGAAGTTGTCTTCCTTGGTGGTCACCACGCCCACGTGGGCATCGTTGCCGCCAATCAGGCCGGATTTGTAAGGGTTGGCACCCAGCTTGGCTTCCAGTTCCAGGCCCAGTCTGAGCGCGGAACGGATGTAGTTGCCGTGGAGGACGCTATTCTGCGCCGGCACCCGATGGCCAAAATCAAAGTCCCACCATTTTTCAAAATTGGCGAATTCGTCGTTTGGGGAGAGGTAGGGATGGGTCTCGCTGTCGCCTTTAATCTGCGTGGCCTCCAGGAGTGGCTCATGGCTGGCGCGCGCTTCAGCGTACGCCCGGTCCATGGGTTTCCCGTCGAAAGTTTCCGCCGTATACATAATTCCATTGCTCAGGTTGCCGTTGTGGGGGATCGCCAGAACTTGGCCGCCGGTCTTCTTCGCGTAATTGTCCATGTACTTCCAAAGTTCCGCAGGATCCTGACTGTCAAACGTGGAAAAGGGAACGATCTGGTTCACGTGGTCGGCGTTATCGCGGAAAATGACAGTGCGATGAAGGTTGTTACCTCCAGGGGCGCAAGTCCACTCGAAACCGTGCAGTGTGATGAAAACCCCTGGCTGGTTCCACTTCTCGGCTGACGCAGTAGCGTGCGCCCACGCGGCAGCGGTGAGTTTGCTGGCATCGAAGACCGGCTTGCCGGACTGCATGGAGACCACCGCTTCGATCGCGGCTTTGACACCTTCCTCGGGGCTGGTTTTGGACATTTCGTACCACCGCTTGCCCTGTGGGTTGGCGAGAAGATCGGGGCTGCCGGCCCGAAGCTGGTCGGAGATGCCCATGTATTCGGCGTGGTCGGTGATGGCCACCCAGTCCAGCGGGCGGTCCTGTTTGAAATGCACTCCGTTGTCCATCACAACTTCGCCGCCGGTGGCGACTTTGAAGAGATCATCGGGCGTGAGCGTTACTCCAAACATCCCCGCGTCGAAGGAAAAACCGGTGTGCACGTGAGCGACTCCCCAGTAGACGCGATTCGGGTAGGTCTGGCCGACGTTGGGTGAGTATGGGCCGCCGCCAACGACCGGGGCCGGTGCTGCGGTGATCGCGGCCTTGGGAGTTTCCTGCGCGGGCGGGGCCGCCTGTTTTGCGCAGCCAATCACATACGTCCCAGCCACGCCAAGTACGAAGGCGGCTAGAGCGATAAAGGACGCCTTTTGCAATCGTGCGATGCGGTTCATGAATTTCTCCTCGGTTGAAGCAAGAGCCGTTGGCTAGAAGCCATCTCATAAATGCCTCAGGAGGATGACAGCGCAAGCGAGTTGAACCATCCCGAGGAAATTCTCTGGGTAGTATTCCCAGCGAATGACAATCCGACGAAAATTATGAAGCCAAGCGAATAGGCGCTCGATCTTCCAACGGCGGCGATATCGGCGCAGGCGCCGCCCGTCTTGAGTTGCGGGGGCCACGCGAACAAATTTGTGGGGCGCGATGAGTTGCACGCCGTAGCGTTGCCGGATGTGTTGGTCCAACGGATCGCTGTCGTAAGCGCGGTCACCGATCATCCGCTCGGGAGTTTCTCTGAGGAAGCGTTGCTCGAGCGTGGCTTCGACGAGTTTTGTTTCATGAGGCGAAGCGCTGGCCACGTGCACGGCGAAAGGAAGACCATGGCCGTCTGCGATTGCCATGATTTTGCTGCCTTTGCCGCGTTTTGTAGGGCCGACACCACTGCCCCTTTTTTCGCCCCGCTGAAGCTGGCATCGATGAAGGATTCGCTCAGATCGAGCTTCCCTCGGCCTCGTAAATCTTCGGCCAGTTTTTGCAGCAAGCGCGTCAGCAACCCGCTGCGCTGCCAGGATTGGAAGCGCCGATGACAAGTCTGATAGGGCGGATAGCGAGACGGGAGATCGTGCCAAGGAGCGCCGGTGCGCAACACCCAAAATACACCGTTCAATACCGCGCGCGTGTCCTGCCACGATCGCCCTCGCCCATCGGCTCGTCGTTTGGGACGAAACAACGGTTCGAGAACCGCCCACTGGGCGTCGGTCATGTCCATGTTCTCGATTTACGCCATTGGCCATAAGTTTCAACTGCTCAGTCCGTTCAAAGTGTTTATGAGATAACTTCTAGTTGCCGCTTAGTTTTTTGTAATCCGAATTTGTGGTGGTGACCACTAACTGCTTCGCGGTCGCGTTCAGAATTGTTTGCGACTCGTAGTTGGTGCCATCGGGCAGGCTGGCCATTTGGACCTGCAAGGTCACGACATCTTTTTCCTCACCCATGTAGGTATCGATCTTTAAGGCGCTGATCTTCTTGGCGGCAGTGTCGAAGGTGAGGGTCATCTTGTCGCCGGGCTGCGCGTAGTCCGCGAAGACTAAGTTCACCGCACTGCCTGCAGGATTCAAGGAGACTTTGCCGGCCTGGAAGGCTGCCTGCATTTTCTGGGGGTCGGGTGGAACGTACATGGCGAGGACGGCCTTGACGTCTTGCATGTAATCCTTCATTTCCGCTTTTTTGTTCGCGATGACTTTCTGTTTCATCTTGCCGCCGCTGGGAGGTGGCGGAGGAGTTCCCGTCATGGTTTTTTGGACTTTTCCGTCGGGACCGTACTGGCAGAGGTTCTTGGTTGGAGGCTTGGCGTCACCCTTCAAGGTGAGCTGCGTGGTTTCTGTCCATTGATATTGGCGGATCTTCTGTTTGTTTTCTGCGGCAGCTTGCTTGACCGCCGCAAGCTTCTCTTGGATCGCAGGATTCTGAGCGAGCGCTGGGGCGATGATGCCTAGCGTCACGGCGGCGATCATCACCAGACGCTTGCTGAGATGCACAGCGGTACCGGTGATGCCCTGCTTATCGTTGGTCATGGAAAAGTGGCGATTCATTTGGATTCTCCCTAAGTCATCCCTCATCGTGTTCAACTCGCACAAAGTAACGAAAGTCTTGATGTCGCTGCCGAACATACGGTCTTTGGGGCGTGACTTCACACCGATGGGTGTTACAGATACTGCCGCCTTTGTCCTCCGGATGGAATTGTCAGAAGTAACATTCAATAGACCTGCAAAATCGACGCAGGTGGAACCGCTAGTCTTCCACTCAAAAAAGAAACTCGATGCGCACACACGGTCGGCAGCGAAGCACCATGCCACTTGCATTTCTATTTTCACGTTCAAAGCAACGTTATCGTTCTCAGAAAGTCTCTAGCCGCATCAACCTACTGCGGGTTGGCTTTTTTCACGCAATCCTTCACAAACGACCGGCGATCCGCACCTTTTAGCCCTTTCTTGTCCGCCAGGTCGTTGCAGGTTTTCGCTTTGTCCTGCTCGCTGACGTTGGCACTGGACCCGGTATCTGCGGCCTTATTGAGGCAACTCTGCATGAAAGTCTGACGATCCTTGTCTTTGAGGCCTTTCTTGTCGGCGAGGTCATTGCAGGTTTTCGCCTTGTCCTGCGCAGACGCACTTGAAGATTGCGGTGGTACGGGTTCCGGGGTTTTGGCGGCGATTACCGAAATAAGGCTCGAGGCCAACAGAAGCGCAGCCGTGGCTGCCCAAACGCGAGGTGAATTTCTGGACATGAAAAATCTCCTTAACTCAAAAAGTCGTGCAATTCAGCGCCATCGTGGGGCGCTAGAGCTAAATTGGATGGAGTTGGTGGCTGTGACGCCCGTCACAACAGGGGTATACCCTGCGCTCCATACTCTTTTCTGTAAGATAGTCGATGCCATACGAATCGGCTATCCGTTTTGGGCCAAACACAAGGGGTATATGTCGAATCAAGAGCCGTCGGATTACTTCCAATACATCATTGAGGACGCCGATTCCTACCGAGCGGTGCTTTCCGGGGTAGATGTGGAATTTTCCCAACTGGAACCTGGCCGACTAAGCGGGCGGCATGTCCGCCTGCGCCTACCGGGCGGTCACTTCTCCTATGTTGAAACCAACTTGTCAATGCGTGCGATAGGCACTTTCCCAAACTTATGGACGTTGTCGGTGATCCTGGACAGCAACGGCCGATCGCTGCAGGACGGAGTTGAAGTACGTGCCGGGTCACTGATGATTCACGGGCCGACAGCGAAACACGACGGAGTTTATGGCCGGAACTTCAAGATCATTTGCTTTGGTTTGCGCGATGAAGTCTTTGCGAAATACGTACAGCGATTTTCTCCACAACTGCAAGAGGCAATGCGTCATCCACAATCGGTATTTGAGCCGCCAGCGGACGCAAGGCGAGAAATCATCGCGCACTTTGCGGAAGCAGCAACGATTATTCAGTGTGATCCGAGAGTACGCAACGCGAGAGCAGCTTTAGCGAAATTCGAGGAAGAGTTGGTGAGTGCTTTTCTGGAAGCCGTGGCGCAGCAACTGCCGTCACATTCCGATGAAGCGGACCGGCGGGACGCTGCCGTGTTGAAACGGGTAGATCAGGTGATGCAGGAATCCCACCTGGTAGAACCGAAGGTATCCGACCTATGCGAGGCGTGCGAAGTGCCGCGACGGACGCTGAATCGCGCTTTTCAGAACGCACTTGGCATGGGACCAGCGACGTATCTGCGCCGCGTGCGGCTGAATCGTGCGCGTCGTGCGTTGCGAGAGGAAACAACTCGGTCCATCACGGTGACCGATGTTGCGCTGGAGCTAGGCTTCTGGCACCTCGGCCGTTTCGCTGAGCAATACGCCGAGCTGTTTGGCGAGTCGCCCCATGAAACGCGGTTCCGTGTACGCACAGAAGCAAGCGAAACAAGCGCGGCATTGGGATCCTGACCGCTAGCTCATACTCAAGATGATTGCGTTTTGCCGCGAGCGTATGTTGGCTAGTTGCCGCCGATGTTGCGGTAGTTGGAATTTGTGGTGGTAACCACCAACTCCTTGGCAGTGGCGTTGAGAATGGACTGCTGTTCGTAGCTGGTGCCATCGGGAAGGGTGGCCATCTGGACCTGCAAGGTGACGACGTCTTTTTCTTCGCCCATGTAGGTATTGATCATCAAGCCGCTGATTTTCTTGGCGGCAGTGTCATAGGTGATGGTCATCTTATCGCCGGGCTGGGCATAATCCGCAAAGATCAAGTTCATCGCGCCGGGGACCGGATTGAAGGAAACTTTGCCGGCCTGGTAATCAGCCTGCATTTTCTGGGGGTCGGGTGGAACGTACATGGCGAGGACGGCCTTGACGTCTTGCATGTAGTCCTTCATTTCGGCTTTTTTCTTGGCGACGATTTTTTGCTTCATGCGGCCGCCGCTGGGAGGAGGCGGAGGAGTTCCAATCATGGTCTTTTGGACTTTTCCGTCGGGACCGTACTGGCAGAGATTTTGTGTAGGAGGCTTGGCGTCGCCCTTTAAGGTGAGCTGAGTGGTTTCCGTCCATTGATACTGACGAATTTTCTGTTTATTTTCCGCGGCCGCTTGTTTGACGGCAGCGAGCTTCTGCTGAATTTCCGGATTCTGGGCGATGGCCGGGGCGATGATTGCGAGCGCCACCCCGCCGATTAGCGCTAGACGCTTACTAAACTGCAGAACGATGCTGGCGAGTCGTAGCTTACCGTTAGTCATCGGAAGAGTGCGCTTCATTAAGATTCTCCTTAGTGGCAGATCCACGGGCGTTCGTGCCGCGAGATGGATGAACCGTTGCAAATGTGGAGCGATTTGCTGTCCTTGCAAGAGCGGCACAGCCATGGATAGTCTCGTATGCTGTCATCTTCGGGTTGCGGACGTAATTGTCAGAAGTAACAACCCGTAGCGGTAGAGGCAAGGCGAGCGAACCGCGGAAAAACCAGAGCCGGCGGTGACGGTGATGCGTTATGGTCACTTTTGGCGGAAGACGGGTGAGTTGCGGGCGAGCGATTGAACCGCTATACTTTTTGAGTTCGCAATTCCAGGAAGAAGCGCTGAGCGCGAGGCGTCACGAAGTGGAAGTGGCGCGCGAAACGCTTGCGGTTCTTTTGGAGATTGCGGGCTGGCACCACTACAGGGACTGGCCACAACTGGAACCTGTAAGTTTTGACGTGCCGGGGTAGCTCACCGGTAGAGCGCCGCCCTGAAAAGGCGGGCGTAGCCAGTTCGATTCTGGCCCCCGGCACCATTGTAACAGCCATACTTCCGAGCAAATTCCAAGTTCCCGACGCGATGTACATCCGACGGCGTGAGCGTGATTTTCTCCGCGTGTTTCGCAATCCCGCGCGATGCGCGGTTCCCCCTTCAGTATTGACTGTAAGTCTTCAAGTCGCGTCTCAACCTCTCTGGTCCAGTAGGCGCTACTCTTTACTCGACCGCGATCGACTCGATCCTCCATCCCGGACCCGAGAGCGGCGAAAAGGTGAGCACGTTGTTGGCGCCTTCGCGATCGAGGAGCGCTTCAATCCACACCGCCCCCGCGTTCTCGCTTCCGGTAGGGGGGAACGCTATTCTGGTGGCGATCCTGCCGTTCACCCGGAGTTCCGCCATTCGTGGGGTCTTCTCAGCATTTGTATACAGAATCCGGACTCGGGCTAGGCGAACGCGCGAGACCACCTTGTTAAAGCTGACCTCCTGGCCCTTGCCCACACCATCGGCGCCGGCAGGAGTGTACGTCGTGAGCTTGCCTTCGCTGCCGTGGATGATCAGCATTACCGCGTCGTTCGACTTAACGGTAGCGGAATACGAAGAGTCGAAGGAACCGAGATCATTCCTAGCCCAGAGATCTCTCACCGAAGCGGGCGACGGGTCTGTGAGTCCCAGATTGCTCCAATGTACGGTGATTGCGGCAGGGTCGCCGGTCCTGTTGAGCAGCAGCACCGCGCGTTGTCCCGGAGTGGAGAGCGCCTTGGACCATACCTCAAGTCCATCACCGGAGGATGCGACTTTTACTCCCTGCAGTCCCAGGGAGTCCTGATCGACGGCGATCACCTCGGCATTGGTAAGAGTGGTTAGAGTGGCATGACTCAAAGCAGTGAGATCCGCCCCCGCCAGCAGCGGGGCTGCAGAGATCGCCCAAAGGCTCATATGGACTCGGTTCTGAGCGTCCGTAAGTCCCGGCATGCCGACCACCATCATGTCGGGATCGTTGTAAAAACCGGTATGTTGCGCTTCGGGATGAATCCCCTGATCAAAATTCGAGAGCACGCCGGGAAAGCTGGCCAGGCGGCCGCTGTGCTTTTCATGCGGCACAATCGGAGGGACGATATCGCCGCTGGTCCGCCAGATATCCGCGGGCGAGCCGCCTATGTTGGGAGCCCATGTCCACGGGCTGTTGTTTCCCCACTCACAGATTGAAAAGTAGAGCTGGCGCCCAGTGACAGATTCAGCTTTGCTAATCGCTCTGGCAACCTCGGCATATTGAACCGCGGGATCGAGTTTCTCCTTGTCGCCGCCGCACCAATCGACCTTCACATAGTCGAATCCCCACTTGGCGAATTGAAGGAAGTCCTGCTCATAATGTCCTTCACTGCCCACGTGTTGATAGACCGGGCCCAGATCCGGGTACAGGCTGCAGCCGTCCATTCCCGCGTCAGTGTAAATGCCGACCTGCAGGCCAAGTCCGTGAATGAAGCGTACGATGTTCGCCATGTCCCCGGCGTGCTCATCGGGAGCCAGCGCGGGCCACGACTTGGCATCGACCACAATATTCCCTTCGGCATCGCGTTGGCCCAGCCACCAGCCTTCGTCAATGTTGACGTATCGATAGCCCGCCTTTGCCATGCCGTTGGCGACCATGGCTTTCGCCTGGTCCATCACGACTTTAGCATCGACGGTATTGGAGAAGCTGTTCCAGGAAGACCAACCCATCGGTGGAAGAGGTACGGCAATCTGTCCTTGAGCGTTCGCGGACTGCATGGCTCCGGGTATGGTGAGGATGATGACTGCGAACACGATAACAACTGCAATCGTGACATGAGCACATTTCGAATCTAGAACTTTCCGCATCGTTATCCCTCGTCCTTCAAGAGTGTCCAGTTGATCATAGTCCGCAATCTCTTCCTGTGACGCCCCCAGCCTGGTGCGCCGACTGCGGAGGGCACTGCCGAACCGAATCCGAACGTCTATGATAGATGGTTTTCATACTTTGTCGTTTGGTGTTGATGTGTCCACGGACGATGTCCCCCCGGCACCACTTGCTTGATCTCACCTCGTGGATTGATTCCTTAGACACTGAAGTTCCTGAAAGATTGAATGGGGCCTGACGCACTTCGGCTCAGATGAAACTCAAATCTCCGCGCTCAACGCCACAATGTCGAGACGGGCCTCTGCTTCGTCGTCGACGTGCTGGCTCAAACATAAATATGCTAGTACACTTCGATCAATGAAGGTGTTTGGCATAGTCATTCTCTCCATCGCGGCCCTGGCAGTTCTGTTCATCGTGGTTCTTCCGGTAATGTGGACTCACGTTTTGATGCTCGTCATTCATGGTGCCAATACTCACCACGTTATGGTCGGCCCTGGGTTTCTGCTCCCTGTGGTGTCGAATCCTTCAATTTCATTGGTGGCAGCTCTTGTAATGCTTGTTGTCCTTGGTTGGGGAATTTGGAAGTTACGCCGTCGAAGTTAACCGTTAAGGGTATTTCACCGGTTGGCCATGCCGATCTCCTAAGGCAATTAACAAAGGAGGCGCGCTAACATGCGACGAGTGATTTTCTTTTGTTTCGTCTCTATGCTTCTCCCATCGTTTCTATTGGCACAAGCACCCACCAAGCCATCGTTCATGGATGCGGCCGTTGTACAACACAACGGAACAGCGGCAAGCGTCACCGCAAACTTCCCGAGGCCGCTGCTGCAAGCGGTTGAAGCAATCAGCCAGGAATATGGCTGGCTCGCTGATTACGAGGACCCTCCGTACGTGAGTCATTTCGACCTCGTTGATGACACGGATCCAAAATGGAGAGCAAGCCATCCGAATGGTAAGGCCGTGACACGAGTATCGGGGGGACTGTTCCAGACTAGTCTGCCGGAACCCTCGTCAATCGCTTCAGGAGATGCCGCGGAACAGATCTTGCAAGCGTTGGTCACAAGCTATAATTCCAGCGGCAATCCGGGAAAATTCGCGGTTCGCCGGAAAACGGATGGGCGGTACACGGTCGTCGGCACAGCGAGAAAAGATAAGAATGGGCGAGACGAACCGGTGAACGCCCTACTCGATACCCCCATAACGATCTCTGTGCAGCAACGTGATGCAGAAAAGAGTCTTCGATTAATCGCCGACACGCTGACCGCAAAATCGGGCATGAAGGTTTATCTTGGGACTATCGGCTTGTCCAGTAATCCACTGCAAGACGCTACCGTTACGATCGGAGGGACCGATGTTCCGGCCAGAACTCTCCTGTTACAAGCGCTGGATCAGATAAGCAGGACTAGCCCGCACTTCCGACGAGTCTTCGTCTGGAATTTTCTCTTTGACGCAGATACGCCAGGCTATTGGCTGCGACTCCGTACGGCAACAAAGACAGTGACGGATTCCAATGGACAGCAGGTAGTTGAGTTCATCGATTATCCGCGCAACTAAGGAACCGCTTCACACGATTCGCGATGGTGGTTACGTGCGTGATGAAGGTATTGACATTGGGGGGGATTGGGATTTTAATTTTCGACGACCCACCGCCCTGGGGGTAATGTTGTCGCAGTGCTGTGTAGCGCCTGGCATGATACCGGGCCTCCATTCTGAAAGAGCGCCTGCAAAATGATTTGCGGGATCCATGATTCGACAGGAGTGCGGCGGGTTGTGTATCGTCAAGGGAGGCCGAGTGTCTTAGATTGCTCACCGGCCGACGACGGAGGGGGACGGAGCTGGATTGCACGATGACGAATATTCATGAAGAGCGGAAACGCTTTTGTGAACCGTGCGAACCAGTCGAGCGGAAGTAGCAACAGTCGTGCCAGGGAATGAAAGGAAAAAGGAGAGTCTCGATGCGGAATAGATTTGGAAGGGCGATAGGTTGCGGTGCGATTCTGGTGGCGGGCGCGCTATTGAGTTTCGTGGGGGGATGTTCGAAGCACGCGAGCGATGAAACGATTGCGCAAGACGTGCAAAACAAGGTGGCCGCGGATCCGGTGACGAAGGATTCGACGGTAAACGTAACGGCGAAAGACGGGAAAATAGTTTTGCGAGGAACGGTAAAGGATCAGGCAGCGCAACAGAAAGTGGAGCAAATTGCGCATGAGGAGCCGGGAGCCACGGGAGTAGATGATGAGACGGTAGTGGCGTCGCAGACCGGAGCAGAAGCAGCGGCAGCGGATCAAACGGCAAGCACGCCAGCGCCCGCGGCAGTTCCCGCGCCCGCACCGGCGCCCGAGCCACAGCCTATCGTGGTGCCGGCAGGGACGGACCTGACGGTAACGGTGGACCAAGCGTTGGGTTCGAAGACCAGCAAGTCTGGGCAGACGTTCCTGGCGACACTGGCGCGGCCGGTGAGCGTAGGCGGAGTGACGGCGATACCGAAGGGCTCGGAAGTGACGGGGAAAGTAATCACGGCGAAGGAAAAGGGGAAGATCAAGGGAGAAGGCGAGCTGTCGATTGCGCTGACGAGCATAACGATCCACGGGCGGAACTACACGATTCAGACGGGATCGCTGGACAGCACCGTAAAAGGAAAAGGAAAGAGGACTGCGGTGACAACGGGAGGCGGAGCCGCGGGAGGCGCGCTGATCGGAGGAATCGCGGGTGGAGGAAAAGGAGCGGGGATTGGAGCGCTGGTGGGCGCGGCGGGAGGCTTGGTGGGCGGCGCGTTTACCGGGAATAAGCAGATTGAAATTCCGGCAGAGACGGCGCTGACGTTCTCGCTGTCGAATTCGCTTACTTTGCCGCCCGCTAGTAAATAGTTGGAGCGTTGCGCGAATAAGCCGCGGGTAGCAAGTGAGATTGAACAATTCACGGGAGCTCGGCTGAAGCGATGTTGCGCCGAGTAAGAACTGGGCGGCTTGGTGTACACGGCGAGTGAATGTTTGTGCGCGCGCCGGCCAGTGAGAGCTACCCAAAATGGTGAGAGTAAGCAGGTTCGGGGCGGAGTCGGAGAAACTGTGGACAGATACCAAAAAGGAGACAGACGGAGATGCACAAGAAACTAATCACGGCGTTGGCGGTGGCGGGATGTCTGACGTACTTCGGAGTTAGCCCTTCGGCGAAGACGCCGGCGGGACGGCAAGCGGCGAGCACGGCGCAATCGGGTTCGCAATCCGGAGTGGATCAGGATATTAATCTGTTGCGGCAAGACATCCGATCGAAGAAGAAGCAACTGGTGGCCGCGAACTTAAAGCTGACGGACACGGAGGCCACGAAATTCTGGCCGGTGTACGACCAATACACGGCGGACCTGGTGAAAATCAACAACGAGAAATACGCGTTGATCAAGGAATATGCGGACCAGTGGGGCACGATGACGGACGAGCAGGCGCTGTCGTTGACGAACCGTGCGCTGGGTGTGGAGAAGAACGTGGCGGAATTGCGGATACGCTATGTTCCGATCTTCACGGCAGCGGTGCCGGGAAAGAAAGTGGCGACGTTCTTCCAAATCGAGCGGCGGATCCAGGCGATGATTGACCTGCAACTGTCGTCGCAATTGCCGCTGGTGCAAGCGCAAGAGTAGCGCTGCAGGGTGAGTTGAAACCGTCGTCCGGGGGAGGGCGGCCAGGAAGCAGTGATGGCAATTGGGAAGGCCACCCTCACCGGAGGATGTTTCGGTACCAGCTTGAGGTGTAGCCCGAATGGGATGCGTGTCCCTCGGGGCTGGCTCGCGAAGGCGGTAAAATCCCGATAGGATGAAATCTTAGCGAAGCCGTTGATGTCAGTGACAGGTGTCCCGCTGGATTGCCACGTGCGGCGCAAACTCATCTGGTATTCGATTTTGGGCGGAGTTTTTATTACGGTGCTCGCGCTGGCGCTGCGATTCGCGGGAATCTCCCGGCCAGTTCCCTACCTGACGTATTCCGGGTCTTACCTGATGCAGATGTTCTTCCAGCGATTTCTGGAATGGATTCCGTGGAGGTATGCCGACAACCTGATCACGGAGCTGCTTTTGTTTTTTGTGTTGAATGTGTTGGGTTACGCGTTCGTGATTTTTCTGCTACTGCGGATCTTTTTGCCGGACCGGTCGAACGAATTGCCGCCCTTGACCGGCAAAGACTAGCAGGCATTTTGGGGCGCGGAGGCGGAGTCCGTGCTTCGGCGTAGAGACGAAGTGTCGGGGGCGACAAACTGCTTGCTATTGGCAGGGTGATTCGATAAGAAGGTCGAGATTGGCGGTTGACGGCAGGATCCCCTCATGTTGCGGCATCGCTCCAGGCTCGCGTGGTTATTGTTTAGCGTGATGGCGTGTGTGGTGGTGTGCGGCGTTGCGTTGTCGGAGATTCCGGAGTGCCTGACGCTGGTGAATGACACCAGCAATGATTTCACGATACGGAGAGCGGGGACGAGCGAGAGCAGTTCCTTGTTGAAGGCCGCGGCGCAATGGACAACGCGACTGGTGGTGAGAAGCGACGCGAAGCGCGATGGCAAAGACCGAGGCGCGGTTAGGAAAGAAGCTGGTTGCGCCGGCTTAGGTCTTTTTCTTCTGCATGCTGTGCTGCGGACGTAGTTCAAACCTAGTGCCCTTCCCCTGGCCTGATCATTCTTCAAAGTTGGAGGTTCATCTCAGCTCCGCTTCGCTGAGGGAATCTGTTCCGGCATTTCCTTTCGGTGGTCGGGCGCGAACCGGACGGGCGATGTCTGCGCGTCGGGTGGAAGGCGGCAGAGTGAGACAGCGGGGCTGAAGCGAGGAGTTGGGTGTGAGTCACGGTGAAGTAGAAACGGCGCGGTTGGCGCAACGGTGCTTGCTTGAAGCGCTGAAGGAAATCGCGCGGCGGTGCGACGGTGTGGCTATTGAGCAGCGTGGACTTTTTCTTGTGGCGGGAAAGCATCCGCATCCGGGGCTGGTGAACAGCGCGTTGCGAACCGGGGTGATGGACGCGGCAGAAGTGTTGGCGCGAGCGGAAACGTTTTTGGGAGAGTTGGAGAATCAATACGAATTGTGGACGCGAGAGGGCGTCGACGAGGACTTGGAGAAAGCTGCACAGGACGCGGGGATGCGGTTCGCGGGGGAATTCAGTGGGATGGTGATGCACGAAGCACCGAAGGTTGGAGACGCGCGGGAAGGTGTGGAAGTGCGCCGAGTGCGAGATGAGGCGGATGCACGAGAGTTTGCGGAAGTAGCGGCGGAAGCATTTCGGGGAGAAGCGCCCGGAGCTGAGGAAGTGGTGCGGGCGATTTTTCGAGATGCGGAGAGATTGCTGGGGGAAGAAACGGCGGCGTTTGTCGCGAGGGATCATGGCAAGCCAGCGTCGGTGGCGATGACGATGGTGAAAGAAGAGGTGGCGTGGATTGGATGGGTGGGAACGATTCCGGAATTGCGAGGACACGGGTTGGGGAAATTGACGACGGCGGCGGCAACGCGAGCGGGATTTGCGTTGGGAGGAAAATTTGCGTCGTTGGAAGCAACGAAGATGGGGTTGCCGGTTTACCGGCGATTGGGGTATCGGGAGATTGTGCGATATCGGAATTATTGGTCGAAGGAAGAGCGGGAGAGATGAAACGAGTGAAAGGCGGGCGGCGTAAAGCCGCCCCTACCGAGCGAATTTAGATTGAGTGGCGAAACGTGGTGGTAGAGAGCGAAGAGCCGGCAGGGATGGCGGCGCTACCGGTAGGCGAGTTGGCGCAAAACCTGTGTCGCACCTACGGTGCTTTTTTTGGGGCCTGGTGTCCCAGCCCTTGCGGGCTGGGCTAATATGTGGCGCGCCTACGGCGCTGGAGCGGAGGTAGGAGGGGGAGATGAAACGAGTGGAAGGCGGGCGGCGTAAAGCCGCCCCTACAGAGCGAATTTAGATTGAGCGGCGAGACGTGGCGGTACGGGCGAGAGCGCTGGCAGAAACGCCAGCGCTACATGGGAGTGGCGGTGGTGCGGGTTGGAGTGGATTGGTGGGAGCCTAGGAAGGAATAGAGGCAGATAAAGAGATAGGCGAAGAGGGGGATGGAGTAGGAGAGGGCGAGGGAGTGGAGGCGCTCGGAGATGAGGCCCATGATAGGAGTGAGGACGGCGCCGCCTACGATGGCCATGACTAAGAAGGAGCCGCCGATTTTGGTGTTGGGGCCAAGACCCTTGAGGCCGAGGGCGAAAATGGTGGGGAACATCAGGGACATGAAGAAACTGGTGAGGAAGACGCACCAGACACCGAGCCAGCCGGGATGAAACACGCCGACGCAGAGGAGCGCGATGTTGGCAGCGGCGTAGACGCCCATGAGACGGCTGGGAGAAACGAAGCGCATTAAGTAAGCAGCGATGAAGCGGCCCACGCCGAAAGCAGCGAGCGTGCCGGTGAGAAAGTAGCCAGCGATTTTTTCGGGCTGGTGGGCGTATTCCTGAACATAAGAGATGAAGTAGCTCCAGGTGCCGACTTGCGCGCCGACGTAGAGGAATTGCGCGATGACGGCGAGAACGAAATGGCGTTGCCGGAAGAGTTGAAGGAAGGATCCGCGATGGGAGGCGTCTGGTTCGCGTTCGCTGGCGATGACCGGAAATTTCGTGCGGAGGATGAGGAGGGCCCAGATGACGGCGACTACACCGATGACGAGATAAGGACGAATGACGCGCAAGGTTTCGACGTGGCGGTAAGCGTCGTAGGAGTGCTGGGCCTGGAGTTGGGCGATTTGTTGGGGAGAGAGTTCGACGCCGGAAAAAATGAAGACGGTGCCGATGAGCGCGCCGGTGATGGCGCCTAGAGGATTGAAGGCTTGTGAGAAATTGAGGCGGCGCTCGGAACTGTCGGGATCGCCGAGTTGCGCGATGAAAGGATTGGAGGCGGTTTCGAGGAAGGAGAGGCCGCTGGCGATGACGAAAAGGGCGAAGAGAAAGAAACCGTAGCTGCCGGTGATGGCGGCGGGCCAGAAGAGGAAGGCACCCGAGGCGTAGAGGAGAAGTCCGACGACGAAACCGGCTTTGTAGCCGGCGCGCTTCATCATGAGTGCGGCGGGGATGGCGAGGAGGAAGTAGCCCATATAGAAAGCGGATTGCACGAGGCCGGCTTGAAAGCGGGAGATGGCGAATGACTTCATGAAATGGCGGATGAGGACATCGTTGAGATTGTTGGGAATGCCCCAGAGGAAGAAGAGGGCGGTGACCAGGATGAAGGGGAGGAGATGTCCGGCGGGAAATAAATGGTGGGAGGGAGGGGCCGCGTTGGGTGATGGCGAATTTTGCGGCGATGGCATGCGGCGTTCCTCCGGAGCGAAGTGGAGATGGTAACTCAGGTGGGGGAAAGTTCGTTGGGAAATGAAGGTGGAGGCGCTGCGCGAGGCGGTGGCGACGCACGATTACGGCGGGGAGGTTCTTCGTGCAACCCTGTGCCGCACCTATGGCGCTCTGTTTCTTGGCTTGGAGTCCCAGCCCTTGCGGGCTGGGCTAATATGTGGCGCGCCTTCGGCGCTGGTGATGGGAGGCGGGGGCCGCGGATCTAAGGACCCGCCGCTGCACAGAGTAACCCACGAGGTGGCAAGGATGCCGAGGCGCTAAGAGGGCGCTGGCATGAAAGCCAGCGTTACATGGGAGGGAGAGATGAAACGAGTGAAAGGCAGGCGGCGTAAAGCCGCCCCTACAGAGCGAATTTAGATTGAGTGACGAAACGTGGCGGTACAGGCTAGGGCGCTGGCATGAAAGCCAGCGCTACATGGTGGGAGAGATGAAACGAGTGAAAGGCGGGCGGCGTAAAGCCGCCCCTACAGAGCGAATTTAGATTGAGTGGCGAAACGTGGCGGTACAGGCTAGGGCGCTGGCATGAAAGCCAGCGCTACATGGTGGGAGAAAGCTAGTCCAGGTGGATCATGATTTTGGTGTAGGCGCTGGGGTGGGCGGACCAGTTGGCCAGGAGTTGGGGAGCTTGGTCCAAGGGGATGATGTGGCCTACGGCGGCGTCCACGGGGAATTGTTTTTGCTGGAGCATGTTGATTACGGTGTAGAAGTCGGCGGGGAGAGCGTTGCGGGAGCCGAGGATGTCGAGTTCTTTTTGGACAAAGAGGCGAGTTTCGTAGGCTACGGGTTCTTTGGCGTAACCGATGTAGACGACGCGGCCGGTGAAGGCGACTTCTTCGACAGCAGCGCGAAAGGTTTCGGGAGTGCCGATGGCTTCGATGATGACGTCGGGACCGCGACCGTCGGTGAGAGCGGGGAGTTGGTCGTGGAGAGAGTGGCGGGAGGAATTGATGACGTGGGCGGCGCCGGCTTTCTGGGCGATGGCGAGTTTTTCGTCGGCGAGATCGATGGCGATGGTAGTGGCTCCCGCGAAATGGGAGGCGGCGATGGCGCCGAGACCGACTCCGCCGCAACCGAGGACGGCGACTTTGTCTGTGGCGGAGACTCGAGCGCGGGCTGCGGCGTGAAAACCTACGGTGAGAGGCTCGACGAGACAGAGTTCTTTTAGGGTGAGCGATGGCGCGGGGAAAAGTTTTTCGGGTGGCATGGTGATGAATTCGGTGAGGGCGCCGTCGCGCTGCACGCCAAGGGTTTGGTTGTTGGCGCAGGCGTTGGGGCGACCGCGGAGGCAGGCGGAGCATTGGCCGCAATTGGTGTAGGGCGACATGGTGACGTTGGAGCCGATGGCGAGGCCGGGCGGGAGTGCGGAGGTGGTTTCGATAATCGTGGCGGCGATTTCGTGGCCGGGAATTCTGGGGTAACGGACGAGCGGATTTTTGCCGCGATAGGAATTGAGATCGCTGCCGCACAGGCCGACCATGCGTACACGGAGAAAGACGCCGCCGGGTTGCGGGATTGGCTCCGGTACGGATTGGATGGATGCTTGGCCGGGATTTTGAAGGACGAGAGCTTTCATCGTGGCGATACGCGCAAATTGAGTTTACCGCGGAAGCTTGAAAATGCGTTCCATGGGAAGCCACTTTTCACCGGGCTTGGCTTGGGGGAGAGCTTGCTGGAACTTCCACATCAGGGATTCCCATTCCTGGACCTTGGGATTTTGTTGGTCGGCTTTTTGTTTGGCGGCGAAGGAAAAGTTGTCGGCAACTTCCATGATCATGAAGAGGCGGGTGTCGAGAAGATAGATTTCCATGTCGAGGATGCCGGAATCGTGGATGCTGTTGAGGATTTCGGGCCAGACGTGTTGGTGATGTTTTTTGTATTCGGCGATGAGGGCGGGATCGTTTTTCAGGTCGAGGGTGAGGCAGTGGCGTTGCGACATGGAGGCTCCTTGGGTGGCGGGATTATGGTACATGAGGCAGTGGGGAGTGGAGAGTGACGAGTGGAGAGAAAAGTCGGCGAAATGGTGAGGATGTTGCTCTGCGGGGGAGGGTGCGTGCGGTTTCGCGGGAATCGGGCACCGTGATGGGAATGTAGATCGGGCTTGGTGGTAGCAGGGGAGACCGGGGAATTGTGCGATGAACGGTGTGGGGTCCAGGTGGAGTTTGTGGGTTGTGAGGATTTTTGTGGCGGCGGGATTGGCGTGGCCTGCGGTTTGCGTTGGGCAGATTGTCTGAATGGGGAGGGAAGGTCAAACGGGCGGGAAAGGCAGTGGCGAGTGGGGAGTGGCGAGTGGCGAGACGGAAAAAGCAGATGCCCTTCGCGGACTCAGGGCAAGCCTCCACTGCGTGGCCCGTCGCGCTGGGAACCGCGCGGAAGAGAAGGACGGGCCACTTCGGTCGGGATGACAATCGGGTGAGTTGGGAGATAGGAGCAAAGATCGAAGAGGGATCCCTCGCTGCGCTCGGGATGACGGAGATTTTGATTTGGGAGAGATCGGTAGTTGGATCCACTAGCCGGCTGGAAGCCGGCGCTACACCTGGGAGTGGAAGCCGGAGATCGTAGCGGGCAAGAGGTGGCTTGCTTTTCTCGGGGGCGGTCAATACCATTTGTGTTTCTAAAGCGCAGTGAAGGCCCAAGGTGACCGGAATGGGCGTGGTGATCGGCCAAACGCTCGGCCGCTATCGGATCGTGGAACAAATCGGTGCGGGCGGAATGGGCGTGGTGTACCGCGCACACGATGAGCGGCTGGGGCGGGACTTGGCGATCAAGGTGCTCTCTCCGGGAGCATTAGGCTCTTCGGGCGCACGCAGGCGTTTTCGCAACGAAGCGCTAATCCTTTCGAAACTGAATCATCCCGCCATTCAAATCATTCACGACTTCGATTCGGTAGATGACCTGGATTTTCTGGTGAGCGAGTTTGTGCCGGGCGTGCCACTGGATGTCATGCTGGCGTCAGGGCCGTTGGCGGAAGAAAAGATTGTGCGCCTGGGAATCCAACTGGCGCAGGGATTGGCGGCGGCGCACACGGCGGGAGTGTTGCATCGCGACTTGAAGCCGTCGAACTTGAAGGTGACGCCGGACGGGCGGCTGAAGATCCTGGATTTTGGGCTGGCGACGTTGTCGCCGCAAGCGCTGGAGAACCTGAGCGCGACGGTGAGCCTGGTGGATGCGCCGGGATCGCAGGCGGGAACGCTGCCGTACATGTCTCCCGAACAATTGCTGGGGAAAGAGATCGACGAACGCGCGGACATTTATTCCGCGGGAGTGGCGCTGTTCGAACTGGCAACGGGGCAACTTCCCTTCACCGATTTGTCGGTGGGGGCGCGGATCGAAAGCATCCTGCACAAAACGGCGCCGTCGGCGGCAGCGATCAACCGCAAGATATCGGCGGAGATGGACCGCATCATCGGGAAATGCCTGGAGAAGGATCCGGAGCTGCGGTACCAGTCCGCGAAAGATCTGGGGGCGGACCTGCGGCGGATGGAAGTGTCGTCGAGTTCGCGGGCGGTAGCCGCAGCGGAAGAGAAACAGGAAAAGAAGAAACCAAAACTGGCGTGGGTGGCGGCGGGGATTGGCGTGGCGGCATTGCTCGGGATTGCGGCGGTGCTTTTTCTAAAGCAGCGCGGACAAAACGGTGAAGCTCCACTGGGTGCGCTTACGTACGAGCAGTTGACGAATTTTACGGATTCGGCGACCTCGCCTTCCTTGTCGGCGGATGGAAAGATGCTGACGTTCATCCGTGGGGAAAATACTTTCGTGGGGCCGGGAGAAATTTACGTGAAGTTCCTGCCGAAGGGTGAGCCGGTGCAACTGACGAAAGACGGACTGGGGAAGATGAGCCCGGTATTCTCCCCGAGCGGAGACCGGATCGCGTACACGGTGGACCTGCGGGGGATGAGCACGTGGGTGGTGCCAACACTGGGAGGAGAAGCGCGAGCGCTGTTGCAGAATGCTTCGGGGTTGACGTGGATGCCGGGGGAGGAAACGCCGCGGCGGGTGCTGTTCTCGGAATTGACCGGCGCCGGAATACACATGGCGCTGGCCACGGCGGACGAGAACCGCACGAATGAACGGATGGTGTACGTGCCGGCGGATAGCAAAGGAATGGCGCACCGGTCGTATCCATCGCCGGATGGGAAATGGGTGCTGGTAGTGCAGATGAATATGAGCGGGTGGATGCCGTGCGCGTTGGTGTCGTTCGCGGGGAAGGATGGGCCGAGAACGGTGGGGCCAGCGCCCGCGCAGTGCACAGGGGCGGCGTGGTCACCGGACGGGAAATGGATGTATTTTTCGGCGAACGCGGGGAGCGGCTTCCACATCTGGAGGCAGCGGTTTCCCGACGGAGCGCGGGAGCAGATTACGTTCGGAGCGAGCGAAGAACAAGGGATCTGGAGCGCTCCGGACGGACATTCGCTGGTAACGGCAATCGGCACGAACCAGAGCGCATTGTGGGTACACATGGGGAGCGAGGACCGGCAGATCACGTCGGAGGGATTTGCGTTCCGGCCATCGTTTTCGCGGGACGGAAAGAAAATTTATTACCTGGTGCGGTCGGGAGCGAGCACGCATTTCGTGAGCGGACAGCTGCGGGCGGTAAATCTGGAGACGCGCCAGTACGAAGATTTGCTACCGAACTCGCACATGGAAGATTTCGATATTTCGTATGACGGGACGAAGGTGGTGTACGTCAATGCGGACGCCAGCGGGCGCTCGCCGATCTGGATCGCGCCGCTGGATGGATCGGGTGCGCCGCAGGTGTTGACGCGGATGGACGCGGTGCGGGCACGTTTCGGACGAAGCGGCGACATTTATTTCGTAGGCGGGGAGCAGGGGGAATCGTATTTCTGGAGGATGAAGCAGGACGGGACCGGACTGCAGAAAATTGTGAGCACGCCGGTGATGTATCTGTACAGCATTTCGCCGGACGAAAAGTGGGCGGGGATTTGGGAAGGGAGCGACGTGGTGGTGCAGCCGCTGGACGGAAGCGCGCCGACAATGATTCTGCCGGAAGGAGGGACGGCGGGCGAAGAGAATCGCGGAGTGACGCCGCCGCTGGTGAGTTGGTCACCGGATATGAAGCACGTGTATTTGCACGAACCGAGTTGGGAGCGGCACACGTACGCGATTCCGTTGTTGGATGGGAGAGCGTTGCCGAGTCTACCGAAGGGAGGTTTGGGAACGGAGAAGGAGGTTGCGGGGCTGGTTGGGGCGAAGTTGTTGCCGCAAGCGCGGGCGTCTGGAGGCGCGCAGCCGGGGGAGTATATCTACGTGAAGGTGACGACGCAGAGGAATATTTATCGGATTGGATGGCGGTAGTGGGGGGAAGTTTGGGGGGAACGCAAAGGCGGAGTGCATTGACAGCGAGATTCCGTTTCAAGTCGAGCGCGGGCGTGCGAAAGAAAAGATAACCCAAGCCCCTGGCGCAACTACGGCGCTGCGGGGAAAAGCACCGTTCCCTTCCTGCGTCAGGGCAAGCTGAAGACTGGCCACTACAAAGGCAGGCGGCGTAAAGCCGCCCCTACAAAGAGTGAGAGATACGCCATTCGGGAGAATGGCGTTCCCGGGAAAGGCGCGAGAGGGGGCCGTTTCAGGGTAAACAGAGATGACGGCGCTGCGCGGGCGCTGGGTTAGGAGGGGCCGCCGGCTAGGGATTTGTAGATGGCTACTACCGCGGCGTAGACGTTGCTTTCACTTTGGGCTACGTCGTCTTCGGCCTGGAGTTGGGTGCGCTCGGCGTCGAGGAGTTGGAGGAAATCGATGACGCCTTCTTTGTAGCGGAGGCGGGCGATATCGGCGGCGCGTTTGGATTGCTGGGCTTCGGTACCGAGCTTGAGCAGAGTTTGCTGCTGCGAGCGATAGTTGGAGAAAGCGTTTTCGGTTTCTTCGAGCGCGCGAAGGACGGTGTCGTTGTAGGTGGCGAGGGCTTCCTGGGTGTCGGCGTTGGCACCACGAACGCGAGCTCGGGCGCGGCCGATGTCGAAGGCGGACCAAGTGATAGTGGGAGAGATGACGGTGGCGAAAGAACTGGTGGTGAAGAACTGACTGCCACGACCCGCGAGAAAACCGATGAACGAGGAAATGCTGACTTCAGGATAGAGCTGCGCGACCGCTACGCCCTGACGTTCGGTGGCGGCGGAGAGACGGCGCTCGGCGGCTTGGATGTCGGGACGGCGGTGGAGCAGTTCGGCAGCGTCACCGATGGGAATGGCTTTGTCGATGGGCGCGTAGATGCGGGGAGAAAGATCGGCGGCGAGCTCACCGGGACGAACGCCAGTGAGAACGGCGAGACGATATTGGGCGCGAGCGACGGCGTACTCGAGAGAAGGAATGGTGGCGTCGGTGCCTGCGACACGCGCGGCGGCACTGGCGACGTCTTGTTCTTCACCAACACCGGCATCGCGGCGAAGTTGGGTGAGGCGCAGAGTTTCTTTCTGGTTTTCGAGCTGGCGATGGGCGACATCGAGGCGCCACTGCGCGCCGCGTAGCTGAAAATAATTGAGAGCGAGTTCGGCGGCGACGCTGACCTGGACGTAATGGAGATCGGCGACGGCGGCTTGCGTGTCACTGCGCGCGGCGGCGACATTGTGGCGAACGCGGCCGAAGAGGTCGACTTCCCAGGCGGCGTCGAGACCGGAGCGGAAAGTGTTGACGGTATAACGATCGTTGAAGAAGCCGGGGATTTGCTGCTTGGCGTAAGAGTAGCTGACATCTGCGGGAACGATGGGATAGCGGTCGAACTTGCGCTCGTCGTACACGGCGCGAGCTTCGGCGAGGCGCGCCTGGGAAATGAGGACGTCGTTATTGGCGACGAGGGCTTTTTCCATGAGGTCATTGAGAACGGGATCGTCGAACTGCTTCCACCATTTTTCGTCGAACGGCGCGGTGGCGGTGAGTTGCGCGTCGGCGGAATGAAACTGCGCAGGGGCAGGCTGCGGGGCTTTGTAATGCGGGCCGACGGAGCAGCCGGCGATGGCGAGTGCTGCGAGCAACGGAAGATGGACACAATTGCGAAGGCGGTTGGTGAGCATGGGTTAGGCCTCCGCCGAAGTTGCAGAGGGTAGATCGGATGCGGGCGCGGCGGCTTTCTGGAGTTCGCGGCCCTCGACGAAACGGCGAATGACAACGTAGAAGACGGGGGTGAGGACCAAGCCAAAGCCCGTGACGCCCAACATGCCGAAGAACACGGCCACACCGATGGCGCGGCGCATTTCGGAGCCAGCACCGCTGGACAATACGAGAGGAATGACGCCCATGGTAAAGGCGAATGAGGTCATGAGGATAGGGCGAAGACGGAGACGGCAGGCGGCCAAGACAGCGTCGATGCGATTCATGCCGAGGATTTGTTGTTCGCGAGCAAATTCGACGATCAAAATGGCGTTCTTGCAGGCAAGACCGACGAGGACGATCAAACTGATTTGCGTGAAGACGTTGTTGTCTCCGTGGAGGAGCCAAACTCCGGCGATAGCGGAGAACAGCGTCATGGGGACGATGAGAATGACGACGAGGGGAAGCGACCAGCTTTCGTATTGCGCGGCGAGCACGAGGTACACGAGAAAGACGGAGAGCGGGAAGATGTAGACCATGGTGTTGCCGGCAAGGATTTTCTGGTAGGTGAGTTCGGTCCACTCGAATTGCATGCCGTTGGGCAACTGGTTGGTGAGGAGCTTGGCCATGGCGGTTTCGGATTGCCCGGAACTGTAGCCGGGAGCGGCGGCACCGTTAATTTCAGCGGCGGGAAAACCGTTATAGTGCATCACGCGATCAGGGCCGTAGATGGGATTGACGGTGACGACGGAACTGAGCGCAATCATTTCACCGGCAGAATTTCTGGTTTTGAGGCGAACGATATCTTCTGCGTGGAGTCGATATGGCGATTCGGCTTGCACGTTGACCTGATAGGTACGGCCGAAGCGATTGAAGTCGTTGACATAGAGCGAGCCGAGATAGACCTGCATGGTTTCGAAAATATTTTCGAGCGGGATGCCATAGGTTTTGGCTTTGTCGCGATCGACGTGCGCATCGATTTGCGGGACGTTGATGTCGAAACTGGAAAAGAGGCCGGCGAGTTGGGGAGTGCGATTCCCGGTCTGCAAGGCGGTGGTGGTTTCGTGGTAGAGAGCTTCGAGGCCGAGACCGCCACGATCTTCGATGTAGAGCTTGAAGCCGCCGACGGTGCCGAGACCTTGAACAGGAGGCGGCGGGAAAATAGCGACGAAGGCTTCCTGGATGGCGCCGAACTTTTGATTCAGGTCGGCGGCGATGGCGTCGGCGGAGAGTTCGGGAGATTTGCGCTCGTCGAAGGGCTTGAGCGTGGCGAAGACAATACCGGAATTGGGGCTATTGGTGAAACCGTTGATGGAGAGACCGGGAAAGGCGACGGAGTGCTGGACACCGGGGTTTTTCATGGCGATGTCGGTCATTTTGCGAATGACATCGTCGGTGCGATCGAGAGTGGCGCCGTTGGGGAGTTGCGCGAAAGCGACGAGATAGCCTTTATCTTGCGTGGGAACGAAGCCCGCAGGAACGCGAGCGAAGCCACCGATGGTGAGAGCGATGAGACCGGCGTAGACGAGCAGAGCGATGAGGCTGGAGCGCACGGTGTGACTGACGAGTTTGCCGTAGCCGTTGGAAGCAGCGCCGAAAAAGCGATTGAAGATTTTGAAGAACCAGCCGAAGGCGAAATCAATGCCGCGGGTGAGGATGTCTTTCTTGGCCTCGCGAGGCTTGAGGAGGAGAGCGGCGAGAGCGGGGCTGAGAGTGAGCGAGTTGAACGCGGAGATGACGGTGGAGATGGCGATGGTGAGGGCAAATTGTTTGTAGAACTCGCCGGAGAGACCGACGATGAAGGCGGTGGGAACGAAGACGGCGGAGAGGACGAGAGCGATAGCGATGATGGGGCCGCTGACTTCGGCCATGGCGCGTTGCGTGGCGACGTGGGGCTCGTAACCGAGTTCGATATTGCGTTCGACGTTTTCGACGACGACGATGGCGTCGTCTACAACGATGCCGATGGCGAGAACCAGGCCGAAGAGAGAGAGGGTGTTCAAGGAGAAGCCGAGCGCCAGCATGATGGAAAACGTGCCGACGAGAGAAACGGGGAGGGCGAGAAGTGGAATGACGGAAGCGCGCCAGGTCTGGAGGAAAACGAGAACGACAAGAACGACGAGGATCAGGGCTTCAATGAAAGTGTGGCCAACGGCGTGAATCGATTCGCGAACGAAAACCGTGGGATCGTAGGCGATAGTGTAGTCGACGCCCTGTGGGAAGGATTTTTTGAGGCGCTCCATGGTTTGGCGAACCTGGAGAGAGGTTTCGAGGGCGTTGGAGCCGGGACGCTGGGAGATGGGAAGAGCGGCAGCGGGCTTGTTGTCGAGAAGGCTGCGCAGGGCGTACGTGCTGGAGCCGAGTTCGACGCGACCGACATCGCGGACGCGGGTGATCTGGCCGTCTTTGGAAGCACGAATGATGATGTTGGCAAATTCGTCTTCGGTGGTGAGACGGCCCTGGGTGTTGACGAGGAGCTGGAAGGCGGTGCTGTTATCGCGGGTAGGAGGAGCACCGAGTACTCCGGCAGCGACTTGAATATTTTGCTCGCGAATGGCGTTGACGACATCGGTGGCGGTGAGATTGTGAGAGGCGAGTTGATTGGGGTTGAGCCACACGCGCATGCTGAAATCGCCGGCGCCGAAGACTTGCACGTTGCCAACACCGGGAAGACGGTTGAGTTCGTCTTTGACCTGAAGGATGGCGAGGTTGGCGAGATAGAGAGTGTCGTAACGGCGATCAGGAGAAACGAGGTGAACGACCATGAGGAGGTCGGGAGAAGTTTTTTCGGTGGTGACGCCGAGACGTTGAACTTCCTGCGGAAGGCGTGGGAGCGCTTGAGAGACGCGATTTTGGACCTGGACTTGAGCTTTGTCGAGGTCGGTGCCCAAGCCGAACGTGACCGTTAGAGTCATCACGCCGTCCGCAGTGGCCTGGGAGAACATATATAACATGCCTTCGACGCCGTTGATCTGTTGCTCGAGAGGGGACGCGACGGTGTCGGCAATGACTTTTGGATTCGCGCCGGGGTACGAGGTACGAACCACGACGGTGGGAGGCACGACTTCGGGATACTCGCTGAGGGGCAAGCGCAAGTAAGCGAGGGCTCCAATCACGAAAATGATGATGGAGATGACGGCAGCAAAGATCGGGCGTTTGATAAAAAAGTCTGAGATATGCATGGAGTTATCCGGGTTACTGGTGGGCCTTGGCGCCGCTGGGATGCTCGTCGGAGGTGGCTGCGGCGGATTGCGCGGGTGCGATTGGGGAAGAAATGTCGTCGGCGGCGGCCATGGGAACGGAGGTGGGAGAAACTACCGAGCCGGGACGAACGCGCTGGAGGCCGTTGACGACAATGACGTCGCCAGGATGAAGGCCTTTGCGAATGACGCGGAGGCCATCGGAGATGGGACCGGTTTGCACGGGACGATACTCGAGAGTATTTTTCTGGCCGAGGACGAACACATATTTTTGGTTGAGGTCGGTGACGATGGCGGCGTCGTTCGCGAGGCAGCCCATGTACGCGCCGGAACCCTCGAGGCGAACGCGAACGAAGAGGCCGGGAGTGAGGGCAAGATTTTTGTTGGGGAAGGTGGCGCGAACGCGGATGGTGCCGGTGGTGGAGCTGACTTGATTATCAACGAAGGTAACGCGACCGACGTGGGGGAAATTGTCTTCGTTGGCGAGAGCGAGAAGGGCGACGCTGCCGAGCGCGTTGGAAGTGGAGTTGGCAGATTTTGAGGCTTTCGCGTACTTCAAGTAGGCTTGCTCGTCGGCATCGAAATAAGCGTAGATGGGATCGAGAGAAACGAGAGTGGTGAGCGGCGTTTGCGCCGGGCCGGACTGGACCAAGTTCCCTTCCGTGATTTCCGCGCGGCCGACGCGTCCCGTGATGGGCGCGGTGATGCGGGTGAATTCGAGATTGAGTTGCGCGCCACGAAGCGCGCCTTCGATGGAGGCGATGCGGGCCACGGCGGCTACGCGGGCGGACGCGCGACGATCGTATTCTTCCTTGGACATGCCATCGTTGTTGTGGAGACGTTCGGCACGCTCGAAATCATTTTGCGCGCGAGCGGATTCGGCTTTGGCCTGATCGAGATCGCCTTTCAGGCGATCGACTTCGGCCTGGAACGGGCGCGGATCGATTTCGAAGAGGAGGTCGCCCTTCTGAACGATGGCGCCTTCTTTGAACAGGACGCGCTGCAGATAACCGGAAACGCGGGGACGAACTTCAACGGTATTGACGGCCTCGAGATGGCCGGTGAATTCATCGACATCGCCAATCTGTTTGCAGGTGACGGCGGCTACGCTGACGGGGACGGCATGAGGCGCGGTGGCAGCGGCGGCTTTGGACTGTTCGGTGGAAGAACAGCCGGATACGATGGCGACGAGGGCGAGGAGCGAGGCGGCGAAAAGAAGATGGCGTCGATGGCCGCGTAGATTTGGATCCGAAGAGCGCGCGGTGTTTCCCAGATTCATGAGCGAGTGTCCCTGGCCGAAGATTTTCCCCAACAGCGGTAGAGCGAATTCGCAAGTTGAGATTCAGCCCGGAACAGGCCCTTGCGATCGGGTATGGGTAAATAGATGCGGGGGGCGGAGGGTGGTTACTTGGTGCGGAGGCAGGTGAAGTGGTTTGTGTATGGTGAGTTAAGGAAGGTGGGTTGTAGTATGAATGGGCTTTTAGGTACGCGCGATCACGCGAAAACGGGATGAGCGGGTGGAAACGATGGGAAGAATCAGAAAATTTAATGCAGTGTTGCTGGCGGCGGGCTTGAGTCTGGTGGGGATGGCGGCTTGTTCGAAGAAGACACAGCCAGCGAATACGGGGCAGGCGGGAGGAAGCGCGACGAGCACGAATTCAACGCCAGCAGCGACGCCCACGCAAGCCCCGGGACCCGCAACGGCGCCAGCGACGCCTGCGGAGCAAGTGCATGGAGTAAAAGCAGAGATGCGCAACGTGCTATTTCGTCTGACGCCGACGGCGGGAGCGCACCTACAAGTATTGTCCGGAGAATTGTGGCCGACGGGAAAAAACGAGAAGGTGGTGTTCGACGATAAGACATCGTTCGAAGTGCGAGTGACGAACGGAACGGTGACGATCACGCCAGAAGCGCTATCGGACATCATGAACAATTATGTTTTTGCGAAGAGCGATGCGCCGCTGAAAGATTTGTCGGTGTCGATTGATAAGGCGCGGCTGATTATTAAGGGGAAATTGCACAACAAGGGAGACATTCCGTTTGGAACGGCAGGGACGCTGAACGTGAACTCGGATGGACGGATACGCGTACACACGGAGAAGATTACGGCGCTGAAATTGCCGGTGAAGGGGTTGATGGGATTGTTTGGCGTGGAATTGGCGAACATCGTGAACACCAGCAAGATTCCGGGAATTGATACGGACAAAAATGATTTGTTGATGGACCTGGGGACGCTGCTGCCGCCGCCACATATTCGCGGGAAGTTGACGGGTGTGCGGGTGGAGAAGAATGCGATCGTGACGACGTTTGGAGATGGAGGAAAGTCGTTGCCGGAGGCGAAAGAGAAAGGCAGTTATATGGCGTTTGAAGGAAGCCGGGTGCAGTTTGGGAAATTGGTCATGGAGCCAACGGATTTGACGGTTTTGAATTTGGATCCGAAGGACGTGCTGGATTGGAGCCAGGACCGGTATAAGGAGCAGTTGGAGGCGGGGTATTCGAAGATAACGGCGAGTTTTGGGTTGCGGGCGTATGCGAAGGATTATGGGAAATTGGGCGGGAGGAAGTAGCGGCGGCGGATAAGAAGAGGATGACCCAAGAGCCGATCGGGAGATCGGCGTTCCCGGGAAAAACCCACAATCCCGAGAGCCGGCAGGGATGCCGGCGCTACACAGATAAGGAGGCGGAGTCGATTACGAAACGGTATTTTACGTCGCCCTTTAGGAGGCGGTCGTAGGCTTGGTTGATTTGTTGGATGGAGATGCGCTCGATGTCGGAGGTGATGTTGTGATCGGCGCAAAAATCGAGCATTTCCTGGGTCTCGCGAAGGCCGCCGATGGCGGAGCCGGCGAGGCTGTGGCGACCGAAGATGAGATTGAAAGCGCCCACGGGGAGAGGTTTTTCGGGAGCGCCGACGAGGGTCAAAGTGCCGTTGCGCTTGAGGAGCGCGATGTAGGCGTTGAGGTCGTGCTCGGCGGAGACGCAATCGAGAATGAAATTGAAGCTGCCCGCGTGTTTTAGCATTTCGTCGGGGTTTTTGGAGATGACAACTTCATCGGCGCCGAGACGCTTGGCGTCGGCGGATTTGTTGGGCGAAGTGGTGAAGAGAACGACGTTAGCACCGAAGGCGTGGGCGAACTTGACGCCCATGTGGCCGAGTCCACCGAGACCGACGATGCCAACTTTCTGACCCTTGCCAACTTTCCAGTGACGAAGGGGCGAGTAGGTGGTGATGCCGGCGCAGAGCAGCGGAGCGGTGGCGGCGAGATCGAGTTTCGGGGAGACCTTCAGGGCAAAATATTCATCGACTACGATGCTATCGGAATAGCCGCCGTAAGTAACACCGGCGAGAACTTTGTCTTCACTGTTGTAGGTGAAGGTGGCGCCGTTTTCGCAGAAGGCTTCGTCGCCATCGAGGCAACTGGGGCAAGCACGGCAGGAGTCGACGAGGCAGCCGACGGCGGCGATATCGCCCTCCTTAAATTTCTTGACGGCGCTGCCAACCTTGACGACGCGGCCGACGATCTCGTGGCCGGGAACCACGGGATAAACGGTGGGGATGGCGCCTTCCCACTCATTGCGAACCTGATGGAGATCGGAGTGGCAGACGCCGCAGAAGAGGATCTGGATCTGAAGGTCCTGGGGACGCGGCTCACGGCGAGGAATGGTGAAGGGAGCGAGGGGAGAGGTGGCGGAATGGGCGGCGTAGGCTTTGGCGGGAAAGGTATGAGGTTTAGAAGAAGTAGTGGTAACAGGAACTTGTCGTGCAGCTTCGCTCATAGTGTTTTCCTTGGAGTGCAGAGGGTCATCGAGGTTGAGGGGATGGCGGTCTGCGAAAATTTGATCTTATGCGAATCGAGAGATCAAGGCGACCATCGACTTGGATGGTTGATACTCGCGCATGGATACATGAAGTTTTTACAACAAAGAGAGGCGGGAGTCCAGTGCGGCTGGCGGTACGCTGCGGATTCGTAGTGCAAGCGTCATACCGTATCGGTGAGGGTGAGCTACACGTCTTTTTGTAGGGAGAGTCGCTGTGGAAATGTGAAAGACTCTAAAGCGATTTGGGGAGTCTCGGGGAGAAGTGCCGCCCAATTAAAACTTAGGGATTAAAAAAATGAGAACGAAGTGGCAGGGTGTGCTCGGGCTGTGCGTTGTGCTGGTGTGTCTGCAAGGGTGTTCGAGTTCGGGATCCGGATCGGGTTCAATGCCCCCTCCAGCCGTGGCGGTGTCGATCAGTCCGCAAAGTACGATGGTGTTTTCCACGCAATCGGTGCAACTGACGGCGACGGATTCGCAAGGAGTTGCGGACTTGACGTGGGGCGTGACGAACATGGATACAACGGCGCCTGCGGCAACGGTGGATGCGACGGGAAATTTCACGGCGTCGACGGTGACGCAAAACGAAACGTACACAGTGACGGTGACGAGCATGAAAGACTCGACGAAAACAGCGGCGACGACGGTGACGGTGATGGCGCCGGGACAAGTGGCCGCGACGATTCAGCCGCAGGTGGCACAGTACAGCGTAGTGGCGCCGGCGGGGACGAATGTGATGGTGCAGTTCAGCACGGACACTTCTTATGGATTAAAGACTTGGGCGCAAGCGGCGCCGACGTCGGGCGAACCGTGAGCTTACTGGTTGCGGGAATGCTGGCGAACACGGCGTATCACATGCGCGCGGTGGTGCAAGCGACGGATGGAACGATGGCGACGGACGTGGACCATGTATTCACAACGACGGCGGTAGCCGTAGCGCAACAACCGAAACTGACGGTGACGACGGCGCCGGGAGCGTCACCGCAATCGGGCGTGGAGATTCTGGATCTGGCGACGGGATATCCGGGGAGTTCACTGGCGGTGGTGGACCTGCAGGGGCGTTTGCTGTGGTCGTATCCGTGGCAAGGAACGATAAGCGACTTGTTACAGGGAGTGCACCTGCTGCCGAACGGACATTTGCTGATGGATATTTCGGAGACGTCGGATGAACCGGTAGCGAAGCCGGCGGTGGCGGGAACGATTCAAGTACTGCGAGAAATTGACTTGACGGGGGCGACGATTCGCGAAGAGTCGCTGGATGCGTTGAATGCGGCGCTTCCGGCCGCGGGAATGAATTTTACGGTGCTGACCTTTCATCATGACGTGATCCAACTGCCGAACGGGCACTGGATCGCGCTGGGAAGTATTTTGCAGCCGTGCACGGGGATGCCGTACGTATGCCCAACTTATCCGAACCTGTTGGGAGACGTGATTATCGACCTGGCTCCGCAGACGGATGGAACGTTTCTGCCAGTGTGGTCGTGGAATACGTTCGACCATTTGGATACGAGCCGGGCGCTGGAAGGATATCCGGACTGGACGCACTCGAATGCGCTGCTGTACTCGGCGGATGATGGGAACTTGCTTTTGTCGATGAGACATCAGAGCTGGATCATCAAAATCGATTATGCGAATGGAAAAGGGGCGGGAGATATTTTGTGGAAATTGGGGGAAGGGGGAGATTTCACGTTGATGGGCGGGACGGATCCGCAAGATTGGTTTTACGCGGAGCACGGGCCGTCGTTTGTGAGCACGAATACGACGGGGAAATTTCAGCTGGCAGTGATGGATAACGGGAACGTGCGAGTTTATCCCACAGGGCAAACGTGCGCGTCAGTGGGCGAGCCAACGTGTCCGTACAGCACGTCGGAGGTGTACGAAATTGATGAGACGGCGAAAACCGCGACGATTCTGACGAAGTATGGGCCGGGAGAATTTTCGCTGTGGGGAGGCAACTCCGAGCAATTGACGAATGGAAATCTGGAGTCGGACTTCAATGCGGGAGCGCCGGCGGGGCTTTCGGATATTTTTGAGACGACGCAAGGAACGAGCCCGGAGGTGGTGTGGCAGTTGCGGACGTTGGGGCAGAACGCGTACCGCGGGTTCCGTTTGCCTAGTTTGTATCCGGGAGTGCAGTGGTAGTGGGCGGGCGTGGAATTCGAGAAGAGGATCGAAAATAGAAACCCAAGAGCGCTGGCATGACCCTTGGAAGCTCAGGGCGAGAATCCAGCGCTACATGAGAGCACCGCGCTACAGGAAAGCAAGGTAACAGAGACGTTGGTAGAAAATATGGGCTAGAGTTTTTTGTAATCTGAGTTGGTGGTGTTTACGGTTAGTTGTTTGGCTACGCCTTCGATGGTTACGGTGGCGACGTGGTTGGTGCCGTCGGGAAGACGCCCGAAACCGACAGTGAGATTCATGACATCTTTGGGGTCGTCCATCCAGGAGGCAATGGCGATGGACTGGAGTTGTTTTTGGGCCTTGTCGATGGTGAGGGTCATGGTGTCGCCGGGCTTGTAGTAATCGTGAATGACGAGTTTGGTGACGCTGTCGCCTGCGGGGTTGAGGGAAATGTTGCCCTTGGCGTAGGCGGCCTGAATGTCATCTTTGTCAGGCGGAACGTAGTGCTGGGCGAGTTCTTTCATCTTGTCCGCGTAATCCTTGTATTCTTCCTTTTTCTTTTCGACGACGTGTTGCTTGAGCCGACCACCGCGACCGCCGGATTGTTCTTGCGGAGGGGCGGCGGGCTGGTCGAGCGAAGTTTTTACGGGCTTGCCATCGGGGCCCTGGCGAACTTCGAAGTGTTCGGTTTTCTTCTCTTCCCCCTTGAGAATGATCTTGACGGTTTCTTCCCAGGAGTACTGCGCGAGAGCTTGTTTGTTCTTGGCTTGGGATTCTTTGAGTTCGGTGACGCGGGCTTGCAGATCGGCGGAGCCCTGGGCGCGAAGAGCCGTTGGGGCGAGCGTGGTGGTGAGGGAGAGGAGGAGTCCCGCGGCAGTAAGCACGGGGTGCAAGCGGTAGAAATTCCTGCGGAGATTCATAAACTTCCTTTCTGAATGGATGATTCCGTAGAAGTGAGGGCGGGCCCAGGGGATGGTTTATAGCGTTTGCGGGGGAGCGTTGTAAAGGAGATTGTTCGGGTGGGAGGCGCGCGCGGGGGCTAGCGATATTTGCTACTACTCGATGGGCGAGGACAGTCAGGGCGAGGGGCTTGCGGGTCTCCAGACCTGCGACTGCGGAGGCTAGGAGAAACCCAAGAGCCGATCGGAGATCGCCGTTCCCGGGAAAACCGAAGAGCTGGCGCTAGCTTGCGAGGAGATGGTTGGGATGCAAACCCAAGAGCGCTAGCTTGACTCTTCGGAGCTCAGGGCGAGAAGCCGGCGCTACAACGGCGATTTGGGTGGCGCGGGGGAAATTGCAAAAGCGGCGGCTGGGCCGCCGCACTCCATAAACCCGAAGAGGCCTGGCGCAACGGCGCTGCGGCAGAGGCACCGGTCCCTTCGTGTGTCAGGGCAAGCTCAAGACCTGCCTGCGGCAGGCAGGCCGGCACTACACGAGTTACGGAGCGAGGGGATGGGGATGCGGGCGGGAATCCTGGTAGAGGCGGAAGGCTAGCCAGGTTATCACGGCGAACATGCCTAGCCAGCCTAGTTGGCGGGTGGCGTGGCCGATTTGTTGGTCGTGAATGAGAATGCCCCATTGTTCGAAGAGGATGGTCCAATCGCTTTCGTCGGAATTGACGAGCGGGAGGATGAGGGTGCGGGCGTCGGCCATGTAGGTGCCGATGTAGAGAAAGTTTTCGAAGAACCAGAAGAGGGAGAAAGCGAAGCCGTAGGTTTGGCGATGGAAAAAGAAAAATGCCGCGCAGGCGAGCGGGACGATGAGTTCGCCGAGCGTACCGCCGAGGATCATGAGCGTGTGGCCGCCCCAGGAAAAGAGTGGATGGCCGGCCTCGTGGATGATGAGATTGGCGAAGTCGAGGAAGAGGAAACCGGAAGTGTTGCGCCAGGCGTAGAGGAGGAAAAGGAGATAGAGAGAGAGGACGATGGAACCGCCGAGGCGAGAGACGGGCGTCCAGTGGTCGGGGCGGGGGTCCATGAGGTGAGGGTAACAGGAGAGGGGATGGTGCGGAGGCGGGGGAGATGGTGGTGTGGCGAAGGAGGAACGGAGGGAGGTAGAAGACCCGACTACAGAGGTGAGGAGAAACCCAAGAGCCGATCAGAGATCGGCGGTCCCGGGAAAACCGAAGAGCTGGCGCTAGCTTGCTAGGAAATGGTCGGGGTGTAAACCCAAGAGCGCTGGCATGACCCTTCGAAGCTCAGGGCGAGAAGCCAGCGCTACATGGCATGGGATTAGGTGCGATTGGTGGCGGAGGCGGCATCTGCGCGGGCAGCGTCTTCGGGTTCGGCGGCGGCTGCGGTTTCGGCTTGGGTGGCGCCTATGGAGGCGCCGGTGATGATGCGTGCGCCGCGGCTGAAGGTGAGGTATTCGAAACCCCACTGGATGAAGACTTGGACCCGGCTTTGGAATTCAACGATGTACATGAGGTGGATGAAGAGCCAGGTCATCCACGCGATCAGGCCGGAGATGTGAATGCCAAAAATATCGGCGACAGCGGCGGCGCGACCGATGACGGCCATGTCGCCTTTGTTGAAATAATGGAATGGACGAGGCGCTGATTCTTTTTTGATGCGCGCGAGAATCACTTTGGCAGCGTAATGCCCTTCCTGAATGGCAGGCTGCGCGACGCCGGGAACCTGTTTGCCATTTTGTTCGACGACGTGAGCGAGATCGCCGACAACGAAAATGTCTGGAAACTTGGGGACGGTGAGATCGGGAAGGACTTTGATCTTGCCGTTCTTGTCGGTTTCAGCGGAAGTGCGTTCGGCGAGACGCTGACCGAAGGAAGTGACGTTGACGCCGCCGGTCCAGAGGATGGATTTGGCGTCGAGACGGCCGGTGGTGTTGCCCTGCTTGAAGTTGAGACCGTGGGCGTCGATGTCTGTGACGAAGGTGTTTTTGCGGACGTCGACGCCGAGACGAGTGACGAGTTGCTCGGCTTTGGCAGAAAGATCTTCGGGATACGCGGGGAGAACGCGCGGGCCACCTTCGAGAAGAATGATGTGAGCTTCTTCGGGACGAATACGGCGAAAATCGCTACGCAAAGTTTCGCGAGCAATTTCGGCGAGAGCTCCGGCGAGTTCGAGACCGGTGGCACCGGCGCCGACAATGACGAAGGTGAGCCAGGCGCGGGCTTCGGCTTCGGTGGCGGAACGCTCGGCGCGTTCGAAGGCGTAGAGAAGTTTGTGGCGGATGGCGGTGGCTTCTTCGACGGTTTTGAGGCTGGGAGCATTTTCGCGCCACTGGTCTTTGCCGTAGTAGGAGGTTTTGGAGCCGGTGGCGACGATGAGGAAGTCGTAGGGGAAGACGCCGCCGTCGCGAAGAGTTACGTTTTTCGCGACAGGATCGATATCGGCGGCGTCGCCGAGCAGAACTTCGGTAT
This sequence comes from Candidatus Acidiferrales bacterium, assembly GCA_963759275.1. Lineage (GTDB taxonomy): Bacteria > Acidobacteriota > Terriglobia > Acidiferrales > UBA7541 > Acidiferrum. Next base: position 695,812 of record CAVWYZ010000018.1, read on the forward strand.
TTTTCTGGCGGCGCAGAACAGCGCGAAGAGGCGCAGCAATCTGGCCGGGAGAAAGCGAGCCGGTGGCGACCTGATAGAGAAGGGGCTGGAAGAGATGGAAGTTGCGGCGGTCGAGGAGGGTGATCTGGGCGTCAGCGCGCTTGAGCGTTTGTGCGGCAGACAGGCCGCCAAAGCCACCACCGAGGATAAGGATGCGAGGTTGTTCGGGCATGTTTCTCCTTCCGGTGCCTAAGCGAAGGCGGATATTGTGCGCGGGGCCGGTGTGCCCCATTATTTAGATGGATGGCCATGATACAGAGTCACAGGGCCACGCGCGAGCAATATGAGCAAGACGCCATGCGCTTGCTATGCTCGGACTTTATCGAGCCGGAGACGCGGGGACGATTGGCGGGCTTGCTGAAGACGTACGTGTTTGTGGACGGAGTAAATGAGGCGGTGTACGAATCGATTGTGAGCGTGGGGGCGGTAGCGGCGCGGAGACTGCGGGAATTATTGCCGGGGCGGGTGACCAATCTGGGATTTCCGGATTTTGAGTTGAAGGAATATTTAGGACAGAGCGGGGCGACAGACGACATCGATAAGTTGTTTGAGCATTTATTGGAATTGACGGACGGATACCCGGAAGAGGGTCGGAAGGCGATGGGACAATCGGCGTGAAGTGGAGTTGGTACCGGTGGTCGTGTTTGGTGGAAGCGCTGGGATTCGCGGGATTCCTGGGAGCGTATATCTGGAAATTGCAGTTGGCAGCACCATGGACATGGTGGGTGATCGTGGTGTGGCTGGTGGCGAGTTTTGTGGCGCGGCGGGATACGCCGAAGACGATGGGATGGCGCGGCGATAATTTGTGGAGGGCGGCGAAGCGAGCGGCTTTATTTTTTGGCGTTAGTTCCCTACTGATTTTGGCAGCGGGATTGTTTCTGGGAATGGTGCAGAGGCGGCCGGAACATTTGGTGGAGATGCGGCGGTTTGGTGGGTATTTGGCGTTTTGTTTGCTGCAGCAGGTGGGATTGAATTCGCTGGTGATGAACCGGTTGCAGGCGGCGTTTGAGAAAGCGGAGCCGGCGGCGTTGGTGGCAGGAGCGGTGTTTGCGTTATTGCACTGGCCGAATCCGGTGTTGGTGCCGTTGACGTTTCTGGGTGGAGTGGGAATGGCGTGGTTGTTTGCGAAAGAACGAAATATTTTGGTGTTGGCGTTGGGGCAGGCGATTTTAGGGGCGCTGGTGTGGTGGGCGTTTCCGTTGGCGTGGCACCATTCGATGCGGGTGGGGCCGGGGTATGGGGAATTTCGGGGGAAGTGATGGGGCTTGGTTTTGAAAACGAGTTGGGAGCCGACACGGATGCCCGCGCTATCGAGTGAGAATTTGTGTCGCACCTATGGCGCTCCGGTGAGGAGGTTCCTTACCCAGCCCTTGCGGACTGGGCTAATTTCTGCAGCGCCTCTGGCGCTGGGGTGGTGAATCAGGGCGTGGGGGAAGTAGCAAGGAGGCTTCGTGACGCAAACGGAGATCGGACCTCCGCTCGGATGAGAGTTCGTGGAATCGGTGGAAGAGAGATGCGTCGCGAGAGGCGCTCCTCAGGATGACAACGGGATTGCGGTATGCGGTTTGAGTTTGATCTAAACCCGCACCCTTGGAGGGCGAAGGGTGCGGCACCCGAACTAACCCCAAGAGCGCTGGCATAACCCTTCGAAGCTCAGGGCGAGAAGCCAGCGCTACAACGGCGATTGGGAGGCGGCGTGGAAATCGTAAAAGCGGCGGCTGGGCCGCCGCACTCCATAGAACCCGGGAGCCTGGCGCTACTTTGCGGAGGTGCGCTTGCGAGTCTGAAGATCCGCGACCACACGATGGAATCATTGTAGGTGGGAGCAGAGGAAATCTTGGGTGCGTTGGCGGGCTTGGGAGGCGGCCTTGGGGTTGTAGTCGGGGCGATGATCGCAATTGAAGCCGTGGCCGGCGTCTTCGTAGATGTGGATGGGAATATCGGGATGGGCTTGCTGGATTTTCTGGATTTCGGCGGGGCCGATATGCTTATCCTTTGCACCAAAATGCAGCATGACAGGACAGTGCGGCGTTTCGCTGGCGAATTTGGCGATTTGCCCGCCGTAATAGGCGACAACGGCGGCAGGATGTAAACGCGTGGCGGCGAGCCAGGCGAGTGAACCACCCCAACAAAAACCGACGACGCCGACTTTGCGGTTGGGCGTGAGTTTAGCGGCGTAATTGATGGCGGCATTGACATCGAGGAGCGCCTTGTCGAAACCGATTTGCGTGGCGATTTGCATGCCGCGAGAACTGTCGGCGGAATTGTAGTTGAGTTGGATGCCGGGCTGCTCGCGATCAAAGAGGCCGGGAGCGATGGCGGTGAAACCGTGGGAGGCGTAGTCGTCGGTGACGGCGCGGATGTGGCGATTCACGCCGAAGATTTCCTGAAGGATGATGACGGCGAAAGAAGAAGGAGCGTTGGGTTCAGCGAGATACGCGCCGAGGCGATGGCCGTCGGAGGCCGTAAGTTGCAGATGGGAACCCATGAAGGGAGTTTACCGTTTTTGGATTGGGTTGGGGCGAGATTCGAAAATGGAAGTTTGAAAATAGGATGGGAGACGGCGAAGCTACGCGGATGCGGTAAGGGTTGTGCTACGGGCGCTGGCATGACCCTTCGAAGCTCAGGGCAAGAAGCCTGCGCTACAACGGCGATTGGGTGGTGCGGTGGAAATTGTAAAAGCGGCGGCTGGGCCGCCGCACTCCATAAACCCCAAGAACGGTGGCATGACCTTTCGAAGCTCAGGGCGAGAAGCCAGCGCTACACGGCGAGGTTGACAATTAGGAAAGCGGAGCAAAAAAAACGAGGACTAAGGGAACTCCCATCCGCCCAGAGAGAGCACCCCTAATCCTCGCTAGTACGCGGGAAGAATACGATGGGAGCGGACGAGGGTCAATCGGGGAATCCCTGTACGATGGGCAGGGGATGGCCTGATGATTTAGATTAATGAATGGTTAAGGCAGAGAGAGCGGGCGAAGAATGAATGCCGGATAATATCGGTTGCAAAGCGCAGGAGCGAGGGCTAGGATGGCCGCAAATTGGGGGCTGTGGAGGCCATCATGAAAGTAGCGGAGCTGATTGGGTCGCGCAAAGAAGTGTACTTTATTTCGGAAGACACGACGGTAATGGAAGCGGCGAAATATTTGCGGGAGAAAGAAGTGCGTTCGGTGGGAGTGAAGGACGGGACGGGGAAACTGGTAGGAGTGGTGTCGCAGAGCGATATATCGGATAAGGTGGCGGCGGAGAATAAATGTCCGGCGTGGATGAAGGTGTCGGAAATCATGAGCCGGGAATTGTTGACGGTGACGCCGGAGATGACGTTTGAAGAGAGTTTGGTGACGATGGAAAAGAACGGCGTGTATCACTTGCTGATTCTGGATGCGCAAGAGCGGTACCGCGGCATGCTATCGGTGAGCGATTTGCTGAAGGTGCTGGCGGTGGATCATAAGGGGAGGGCGGATTTGTTGGAGTCGTACATGTTTCCTTCGCGGTGAGAGGAGAGGCTGAGAGAAGCGGTATAGGAGTTTACGAGGATCGAGAGTCGGGATACTGGCGATGGCGAGACGCGACGGTGGAGATCCCTTCGAAGCTCAGGGCAAGCCTTCGGTGCGGATGCTGGTCGCATCGCTTCAGGATGACAGGCGTTTTTTTTTTGCTGAGTTCGATTCGGCCGCGGGCGGGGCGATGGGACAAACCGAGGGAAGAAGTGAAAGAGTTTAAGAGTTTAAGAGGATCGAGAGTCGGGATGCTGGCGGTGCGAGAGGCGACGGTGGAGATCTCTTCGAAGCTCAGGGCAAGCCTTCGGTGCGGATGCTGGTCGCACGCTTCAGGATGACAGGTGGTTTTTGTTTTGCTGAGTCCGATTCGCCGCGGGCGGGGTGATGGGAAAACCGAAAGAAGCAGCGTAAGAGTGCCAGCGTTTAAGTGTCTAAGTATTTAAAAGTTTAAGAGTGTAACGGTGTGGCGCGGTGGCACGACTGCGCTTGCGGCTACTTCGCAGTGCTTGTTAATTTCCTTTTCGGACAATACTTTTATGAGAGGCAGGTTTGGGCTGGAGTGCCTGCTGCCTGGTGATGCTTGTGCTAGTGGGTCATGGGGAGCCACTCGAAGGGGAAGAGTTTGCCAGGCGCGAGGGAGACCCGAATGCCGGCAAGGATGCCGGCGCTACCGGCTTGCGGAGGCGCACAGGGGAACGCAAGAGTGCTGGCATGGCCCTTCGAAGCTCAGGGCGAAAAGCCAGCGCTACGGGGAGAAAAACGGGAGGGGAGAAACCCAATAGCCGATCGGGAGATCGGCGATCCCGGGAAACCCAAGAGGGCTGGCGCAACTGCGGCGCTGCGGATCGAGGCACCGGTCTCAAGACCGGGCGCTACGCCGGCGGGAGGGAAACCCGGGAGCCGACAAGAATGCCGGCGCTACCGGCAAAGAGTGCCCGAACAGGATCGGTATCGGTTAGCAGGGCGATAGAAGTAAAAGGAGAGAAACCGTGAGCAGGATTTTATGGGTTGTGATGGTGGCGGGATTGGCGTGCAGCAGTGTGATGAACGGGCAGGAGGTAACGCTGAAGGCGGGGAAAGCGGCGGCGGAGGCGCGACATGAAGACCCGACGGCGGAGGTGAAGACGTTTCGGTTGTGGGAAGGGCGCGCGCCAGGAGCGTTGGGCGATGCGGAAGAGGATGTGCCAACGGTGACGATGTATGCGGCGTATGACGCGAAGGAGCCGGTGGCGGCGGTGATCGTGATGCCGGGAGGCGGGTATGGATGGCTGGCGACGAATCATGAAGGACGGCAGATTGCGAATTTCTTGAATGCGATGGGGGTGACGGCGTTCGAGTTGCGGTACCGGTTGGGACCGAGGTACCACCACCCAGTGGAATTGGGCGATGCGCAGCGGGCGGTGCGGATGGTGCGGGCGCGGGCCAAAGAGTTTGGCGTGCTGCCAGACAAGATTGGGGTGATGGGATTTTCCGCGGGGGGACATTTGGCGTCGACGGCGGAAACGCATTTTGATGCGGGGAATGCGAGCGCGACGGACCCGATTGATCGTGTGAGTTCGCGGCCGGATTTTGCGGTGTTGTGCTATCCGGTGATTTCGTTTGTGGCGGAATATGCGCACCACGGATCGGCGGAGAATTTGTTGGGGAAGGGTGCGAGTGCGGAGTCGCTGCGGGCGCTGTCGAACGAATTACAGGTTACGGCGCAGACACCCGCGACCTTTTTGTGGAGTTCGAGTACGGACGATGCCGTGCCACCGGAGAATAGCGTGGCATTTTATTTGGCATTGCATAAAGCGGGAGTGCCGGCGGAATTGCATGTGTTTGCGGAAGCGCCGCATGGGGTGGGATTGGATTTGAAGGATGAGAGCGTCGGGGAGTGGGGGATGCTTTTGCGGAATTGGTTGAGGGGGCGGGGAGTGGTGAGGTGAAATGAGGGGGAGGAGGAGGTGAAGGAGAGGAAGAGGAAGGAAGTATAAGAGTATAAGAGTGAAAGAGTGTAAGAGTTTAGGAGTTTAGGAGAAGAGAGTTTGGGGCGTTGGGTCGTCGGAGCCCACCCTTCGCCTGCCTGCGCAGGCAGGCAGAATGCGCGAAGGATGGGGCACCCTCAAGCATGTTTGTAGTAGTCGCGACGCAAGCTGGAATCAGGCGGGGACTTGGTTGTGTAGGGTTTCGTTTACGATTTTGCCGTCGAAGAGATGGACGGTGCGCTCGGCGTGATTGGCGTAGCGCGGGTCGTGGGTGACCATGCAGATGGTGGCGCCGCTGGCGTGGATGTCCTGGAGGAGATCCATGACGGAGTCACCGTTTTTGGAGTCGAGGTTTCCGGTGGGCTCGTCAGCAAGGAGAATCATGGGATCGCCAACGAGCGCGCGTGCCACCGCGACGCGTTGTTGCTGCCCACCGGAAAGCTGCGCGGGATAATGCTTGGCGCGGTGCGCCATCTGGACGCGCTCGAGCGCGGATTGGACTTTTTCCTTGCGCTCGGAGGAAGCCATGCCGCGGTAGGTGAGCGGGAGCTCGACATTTTCGTAAACGGTGAGATCGCCGATGAGATTGAAGGCCTGAAAGATGAAACCGATTTCGCGATTGCGAATGCGCGAGCGGTCGGAGAGCTTGAGACTGGCAACGGCCTGGCCGTTGAGCGAGTAGTTCCCTTCCGTAGGTGAATCCAGCAAACCGAGAATAGCGAGAAGCGTGGACTTACCACAGCCGGAAGGACCGGCGATGGCGAGGTACTCGCCTTTACGGATATTGAGATCGACGGCGTCGAGGGCGTGGGTTTCGAGCTCGTCGGTGAAGAAGATTTTGCTGACGCCTTGAAGATTGATCAGGGTGTCATTGGTCATTGGCCGGCCTCCGGAAGATTTGATTCGTGAGAAGAGAGTAATTCGGGAATCGTGATTTGTGATTCGTGGGAAAGCGGGGAGAAAGGCGAAACCCAGGAGCCGGCCCTTACAGGGTAAACAGGGATGCCCTTCGATGCTCGGGGCAAGCCGGCGCGACACGTGAAATTCAGGACCGCAGCAACACGCGATGAAAAGGCAGGCGGCATAAAGCCGCCCCTACAGGGGGACTCTGCGGTACGCGACAAAACGCGGGGAGCGAAGAGGGATTCCTCGCTGCGCGGACTCCGCTCGGAATGACGGGTTTTTGTTTGAGGGAGAGGGATGATCAGCCGGTCGGCGTTCCGCGGAAGGTGGGGAGAAAAACGCCCGCCTCGGAAGGCGGCCGCTACAAAGGACGGCCGAGCAGGCGATTGGTGTTTCCGGATAAACGAAGAGGACGGCGAAGAGAGGAGGGTTGGCGGCATTAGATCGTCGGAACCCACCCTTACAAAGCAAGGGTGGGGCACCCTCAAGTACTTTTGTCGGGAATTGTGGGGTTGCGAAGGCATACATATCCCGTAGTCAATTATAGGTACGTAAGTGAGACGAGGAATGTTCATTTTTGGTTAGCGGAGGCGAATGCGGTCGTAGGCATCCATGGAAGACATGTCGGAGAGGATAACCTTATCGCCGACCCTGAGGCCATTGAGAATTTCGACGGTATTGACGCTGGTTTTGCCGAGTTGGACGTTGACGCGAACGGCGTCGGAGCCGTCGTCGATGAGTTTAAAGAGACCGATGGTGGAATCGGCCTGGCCGTGAACGGGGCGGCCGACATAGAGAACGTCTTTCAAGTTTTCGAGTTCGATGGTGCCATCGACACTGAGATCGGGACGCGCGCCGAGCGGAAGCGGGTCGGAGAACTGGATATCGACGGTGACGGTGCCGTTCTGCACAGAAGGATCGATGCGTGAGACGAGACCTTTGACGATACCGTTGCGGGTGTCGACGGTGGCGGGCTGACCGATGCTGATGTCGCGCGCCTGGGTTTCCGGAATTTTGACTTCGGCCTTGAGGCGCTTGGGATCGGCGACGCGGGCGAGATTGGTGCCGGGATCGACGTGCTGGCCGACTTCGACAGGAACAATCTGGAGAACGCCATTGATGCCAGCGCGTACGTGGAGAGCCTCGAGTTCACTTTTCTTGAGATCGTAAAGGGCGCGTTGCTGATCGACCTTGGATTGTTGCGCCTGAATACGAGCGCCGGCGGAGTCTTCGGCATTCTTGGTGCGATCTTCTTCGAGCTTGACGCGGATGGCGAGTTGATCGGCCTTGATCTTGGATTCTTGCTCGATCACGGCGGCGCGGAGACCTTCCTGGCGAAGTTTGAAATCGACGTCGTGTTCGATTTTGGCCTGCTCATACTCGCTGCGAACGTTGGCGGCGATGGATCGTTGGTTGAGAATGTCGCTGTTGATGGTGACCTTGAGGCTCTCGAGGTCGGCTTGGGCGGCCTTGAGTTCGAATTGGGCGTCGAGAACGTCGCGCTGGAGTTCGGGATTGCTGAGTTCGAGGATGATGCTGTCTGGCTTCACGATGGCGCCGGGGTGGAGAACGATGCGATCGACGCGAGAGTCAGTTTGCGAGGCGATCCAGCGAATGTCTTCGGGGATGAGGGTGCCGATGCCGCGAACGTCGCGAATCATAGGGCCGCGCTTGACCTCGTCGGTCCAGATGGTGGCTTTGTCGACGGTGGGACCAGCAGGGCGAAGACGGGAGACGCCGAGGGTGACGCCGGCAAGAAGAACGGCGGCGATAGAGGCGTAGACGATGCGGCGAATTTTTTTGGCGCGTGCGTTGGATGGTCGTTGAATGTCCATGGGAGGGCCTCAGTTAGAGTTTACCGCTTTGGTGATGCGTAAGTTGTGATTTGTGAGCTGGGAATTGGGGAAAGCGAAGAGGGATTCCTCGCGTTGCTCGGAATGACGGAGTTGTTGGGAGGAAAGGAATTGTGTTGGCGGACCGCCTCGGAAGGCGGTCCCTACGAAGGCAGTGAGGCGTGATTCGTGGGTCGCGGTCCGTGAGTCGTAAATCGTGGAAGAGAAGGCCCAGGAGCCGGCAAGGATGCCGGCGCTACCAGTGAGATTCGGAATCGCGGGCACGGAGCAAACACGGAGCCCCCGCGTTGCTCGGAATGACAGAGTCGTTGTTGAGGCAAGGAATTTTGATGGCGGACCGCCTCGGAAGGCGGTCCCTACGAAGATAACCCAGGAGCCGGCACGGATGCCGGCGCTACCAAGGCGATTTGGTTGGGAGGTAAGACGCAAAGGTTGAGATCCTTCGCTTCGCTCAGGATGACAGGCCACGCTGTTTTGAGTGGAGACATGTGCGATGGCGGCGTGCATTTCATTCGCTCCTTAGGGCGGCTACGGGATCGATGTGGATCGCGCGGCGCGTGGGAATGTAACAGGCTGCGAGAGTGACTAAGACCATTAGAACGGCGGCGGCCAGGAAGGTGAGCGGGTCGGCGGAGGAGATGCCGTAGAGTTCGCTGGCGAGCAGGCGGGTGACGGCAAAGGCGGAAGCGAGGCCGAGAGCGATGCCGATTAGTGAGAACTGGAAACCTTCTTTGAGGATGAGCCAGAGAACATCGCGCGGGAGAGCGCCGAGAGACATACGAATGCCGATTTCGCGGGTGCGGGTGGAGACGAGGAAGGAAAGAACGCCGTAGATGCCGATAGCGCCGAGGATGAGAGCGAGAGACGCGAAGGCGACGAAGAGAATGGTGGTGGAAGCGGAAGTGGAGACGGAATCGGAGACGACGGCGCGCATGGGTTTTACTTCGGTGACGGGGATTTCCGCGCCGAGTCCGAGAATGGTGCGGCGCAGAGTGTCTTGCATTTGCGATTCTTCCAGGCCAGTTTGCAGAACAACACTCATATCAGAAGGTATATGGCCACCTTCGAGAGTAGCGTTTTCGTTGTAGGGAAGATAGATGGTGCCGTTCATGTAGTCGGGAACGCTGTGCTGCAGATCGTAGGCGCGGACATCGGGAACAATGCCGACGATGGTGCGCCATTCCTGTTCACTGCTGAAGCGGACGTGGGTGCCGATCACCTTCTGGCCGGGCCAGAAACGATGCGCGGTGGAGGCACTGACGATGACGACGGGACTGCCGGCGACGTCGGAGGAAGTGAAAGCGCGGCCAGACACCATTGGAATATTCATGACGTGGAAATAATCGGGAGTGACCGCGTGCATCCAGAAGAGCGGGCCGCTATCGCCGGGAGGGGTGGTTTGATTTTCGATTTGGATGGCGCGTTTGGCGACGCGTCCACCGAGAGGAAGCGTATTGACGAGCGCGGCGGAGCTGACGCCAGGAGCAGCACGAAGGCGGGAAACGAGATCGTTATAGAAGGAGACGCAGCGCTTCGGATCGTCGCAGAACGACTGATTGGGCGTGACGCGCGCGGTGAGGATGCGTCCGGTGCGGAAGCCAGGATCAACGTGAGAGAGGCTCCAGAAACTACGGATGAGCAGACCGGCGGAGACGACGAGGAGAACCGAGAGAGCGATTTCGGCGATGGCCAGGGCGCTACGGAGGCGATGAGAGACGGAGGCCGCGGCGCCACGGGCAACGGAATTGAGCGTGGTGGCGAGAGCGGCGCGGGAGGATTGAAGAGCAGGAGCGAGACCGAAGAGGAAGCCGGTGAGGATGGCGAGTGCTCCGGTGAAGAGGAGTACGCGGAAATCGATGTGCGCATCGACGAGGCGCGGCGTGTCTGCAGGAAGAGTGAACTTGAGGAGTTGCAGGCCTTGGGTGGCCAGGAGAAGGCCGAGCGCGCCACCGAGAATGGCGAGTAGCACACTTTCAGTGAGGAGCTGGCGGATAACGCGACGGCGATCGGCGCCCATGGCGAGGCGGAGCGCGATTTCTTTTTCGCGGGTGCCAGCGCGAGAGAGCGCGAGATTGGCGACGTTGACACAGGCGATAAGAAGAATGAGGCCGACAGCGCCGAGAAGAAGAACGAGGCGGGCGCGAACGTCGGAGACCATGTCGTGCTTGAGTTCAACAACGCTGATGTTGGCGTTCCAAGAAGTGGGCATGGCCCAGGGGAAAAGTTGGCCGACACTGGATTGGAAGAGGCGGACTTCGGAGCGCGCTTGCGGGATAGTGGCGCCGGGACGAAGGCGACCGATGATGGGCATGAAATCGTTGGCCCAGTAGGAGATGGTGTCGGCAGGATCGTTGTGGAGAGGAATCCAGACCTGCGTTTTTGCAGAAGGAAAGTGAAAATCGGCGGGCATGACGCCGAGGACCTGGCGGCTAACGCCTTCGAGATCGATGTTGTGGCCGATGATGGAAGGGTCGGAGGCGAAACGTTGCTCCCAGAGCGCGTGGCTGAGGATGACGTAATTGTCCTGGCCGGATTTGTCGTCACCGGGAGTGAAGGGACTGCCGAGTTGCGGGCGGACGCCGAGGACCATGAACAATTCAGCGGAAACGAGAGTGCCGGTGAGGCGAAGAGGTTCGCCGTGTTGCGTGAGATTGAATTCGTGGCCTTCGGCATAGGCGGCGACGTCGAGAGATTTGACCTGTTCGCGGAGGGCAACGAAGGCGCCTTTGGGGTAGGTGCCGGTGAGGCTGACTAACTTTTCGGGCTGTGCGAACGGAAGCGGGCGAAGAAGGATGGAATTGACGAGAGAGAAGATGGCGGTGTTGGCGCCGATGCCGAGGGCGAGGGTGAAAACGGAGACGAGCGTGAAGGCGGGATATTTGCGGAGCATGCGTGCGCCGTAGCGGAGGTCTTGCGCGAGGGTTTCGAAGAACGGGAGAGTGCGCGCGTCGTGGACGGATTCTTTGGTTTGTTGCGTGCCGCCGAGAGCCAGGAGGGCTTGGCGGCGGGCTTCTTTGGGAGAGAGGCCGGATTTTAGATTATCGGCGATTGCCTCATCCAGATGGGAGGAGAGCTCGGCGTCGAGTTCGCGGTCGTCAGAGGCGCGACGGAAAAGGGAGAGGAAGCGGTGGAGGAGTTCGGGGAGGTTCATGGGAGTGGAGCCTCGGGGAATGGAAGTTGGGGACGGGAAGGAAACGAAGGAAGTGAACGAGCAGAAAGCGAATTGCGAATCGGTAATTGGCGGCGTTGGAACGCGGAGAGATTCGTCGGAATGACGGAGGGTTTGGTTTTGGAGCCAAGAGATTGTGTTGGCGGACCGCCTCGGAAGGCGGTCCCTACGAAGGCAGTGAGGCGTGATTTGGGCAAAAGGAAGCCGGGAGGCGGCGCTGCCAGTGGGATTGGGGATGGAGGCAAGACGCAAACGTTGAGATCCTTCGCTTCGCTCAGGATGACAGGCCACGATGTTTTGCCTGGAGTCGAAAACATTATTCGGACCTTAGGGCGGTTACGGGATCTACGCGGGTGGCGCGTAGGGCTGGGAAGTAGCCTGCGGCTAGAGCTACGGCTACCAAGAGGACGATGACTACGGCGAAGGTGGGAGGATCGTCGGGACTGGTGTGGAAGAGGAGCGAAGAGATGAGGCGCGCGGTGAGGACGGAGCCTGCGGCGCCGATGGCTACGCCGATGATGGCCAATTTTAGTGTGCGTGCCAGGACGCTGCGTTGGACGATGCCGGGTGTGGCGCCGAGAGCCATGCGAATGCCGATCTCCTGAGTTTGGCGAGTGACGGAATAAGAGATGACGCCGTAGATGCCGAGGGCGGCGAGGACGAGGCCGAGGATGGCGAAGATGGCGACGAGGTAGACGAAGAATTTGCGCGGAGAGACGTTGTGGTCGACGAGAGATTGGATGGGCCGGAAAGTGTTGTTGGGCTGCGCAGGATTTTGGTGGCGCAGCGCGGGCATGATGGAGGCAGTGAGCACGTCAGGAGGAAGCTTAGAACGCACGACGAGTTCGGCGCCCTCGGGACCGTAGAAGACGGGAAGATAAATCTCGGAGCCGGGCGAAGATTCGAGACTGGAGACGCGCACGTCGGCGACGACACCGATGACGACGCCGGGCTTTTCGTCGAAGCCACGGGCTTCGCGGCCGATGGGAGATTGGCCAGGCCAGTGACGGTGCGCAGCAGATTCGTTGATGATGATGACGCGCTGGTTGGAGAGCGTGTCTTGCCAGGAGATGTCGCGGCCCTCGATGAGGCGAATGCCCATGGCATTGAGATAGCCGGGAGTGATGATGCGGACGATGGCGCCCTGGTCTTCGCCTTTACTGTACTCGCGTGAGGGATTGAAGAGGCCCCAGCCGCGATCGCGATCGAACGGAAGCATGTCTGCGACGCCAGCGGCTTCTATGCCGGGAACGGCTTGCACGGTGGAGACAATTTGCTGAAGCGAGGAACCAATTTTTTCGCCCTTGGGGCCGGCGTCGTATTGAATGTCGACGACCGCCGCGTGACTGGGTTGAAAGCCGAGATCGACATCAAGGAGACGGAGAAAACTGCGGAGGAGAAGACCAGAGCCGACGAGGAGAACGCAGGCGAGAGCAATTTCGGAGACGACGAGGACGGCACGCATACGGCCGTGACCGCGCCCTTCACTGGAACCACGGCCGGCGTCCTTGAGCGTCTCCTGAGGATTGCCGCCGGAGACCGCCAAACCGGGAGCAAGACCAAAGATAAAACCGACAACGAGAGTGATGAGGAGAGTCCAGAGGAGCGCAGCGCCATCGACGCGAATGGAGTTGAGAAGAGGAAGCGCGATGGAGCCCTGGTGCGCGAGATAAGAAACAACGCCGAAGGCGAGGGCAACGCCGAAGACGGCGCCGATGGCGGAGAGCGCGAGAGATTCGGTGACGAGTTGGCGGACGAGGCGGGTGCGACTGGCACCTAGCGCGGTGCGCATGGCGAATTCCTTGGAGCGCGAAGCGATACGCGCCAGAAGAAGATTGGAGAGATTGACGCAAACGATGAGAAGGATGAGACCGACAGCGCCCCAGAGGACGAAGAGCGAGCGGCGGAGTTTGCCGGTGACATAGTCCTTTAAGTAGGAGAGGTCGGCGGTGTACTCCATGAACCAATCGGGTTCGGGATGCGCGGCGCGAAATTGCGGCGAGAGGATGTTGACTTCGGATTGGGCTTGCGGGAGAGAGACGCCGGGTTTAAGGCGCGCAACGATAGCGACGGTGTTGCCCCAATTGCGGATCATGTCCATATAGGCGGGGATAAAGAAATCAACGCGGAGGCCGGGAGAGAAGACGGAAGCGAAATCGAAAGATTGCGGAAGCACCCCGATGATGGTGACAGCCTGGTTATCGAAATTGACGGTGCGGCCAAGGATGAGGGGATCGCCGCCGAATTGACTCTGCCAGAAGGGATAGGTGAGAAGTGCGACGGGCGCGGCGCCTTTCTGATGTTCAGCGGGAGTGAAGGTGCGACCGAGCATGGGATTGATGCCGAGGGTGTGGAAGAAATTATTGGCGACCATGACGGCTTGAATGTGCTGAGGATCGCCGTGACCGGTCATGTTGTATTCGGTGCTGCCCCAGAAGGCCTGGTAGCAGGTGACTTCCTGAAAAGATTGCGCGTGGCGCTGAAATTCTTCGTAGGAGCCGACATTGTAGGTGACGCCGGAGAGTCCGCCAGCGCCGTGATTGCCGGTGAACCAGACGAGCTGATCGGAATTTTTGAAGGGGAGCGGACGGAGGAGAAGGGTGTTGACGACGGAGAAGACGACGATGTTGGCGCCAATGCCGAGAGCGAGGATGAGGATGGCGATGAGGGTGAAGGAACGGTCCTTGCGAAGAGTGCGGAAGGTGTAGCGCAAATCTTGTGCGAGGGTTTCGATCATGGGGAGGCTCCGGGAATCGCGATGATTTTCTTTAGCTTGTTGCGTACCACCGAAATCGATGAGGGCCTGGCGGCGGGCCTGTTGCGGGGAGAGGCCGTTGCGAAGATTTTCTTCGATGGCGAGGTCGAGGTGGGCGGACATTTCGTCGGCGAGATCGTGGTCGAGGCGATCGCGACGGAAGAGGGCGGCGATGCGATGGAAGAGGCGGAGGTTCATGGGAGTGGGGCCTCGATGAAGGGAGGTTGAGGATGTGAAGGAGAGGAAGGATGTGAAGGAACAGAGAGCGAGTTGTGAATCGGTGAATGGTGATGTTGGAACGCGGAGAGATTCATCGGAGTGATGGAGGGTTTGGTTTTGGAGGCAAGAAATTGTGATGGCGGACCCCCTCGGAAGGCGGTCCCTACGAAGATAGCCCAAGAGCCGGCCCTTACAGGGTAAACAGGGATGCCGGAGACACCGGGAATGGGAAATGGTGGGGGCTGGAGTTTTAACCCCAAGAGCGCTGGCATGACCCTTCGAAGCTCAGGGCGAGAAGCCAGCACTCCGGGGAGAAAAAACGAGGAGGGGGAAACCCAAGAGCCGATCGGGAGATCGGCGTTCCCGGGAAACCCAGGAGCATAGCTAGGAATGGTTGTGGCACGAGAAACGAAGAGAAGAGAGTTGCTGGCGTTAGATTGTAAGAGCCCACCCTCAAAAAACGAGGAGGGGGCACCCTCAAGCACGCGTGAGTTCACTCGCAACGAGCAGAAGTGTCGTGGGTAAATGGGGCGGGTCATGTGTTGGGGTCTCCCGGGGCGGTCAGGACGCGGGACATTACGATGGAGAGGCGCTGCCAGTAGGCGGCGTCTTCGGTGAGCTGTTTGCGACCGCGCTTGGTGATGGAATAAAACTTGGCTTTGCGATTGTTATCGGAGGTGCCCCATTCGGCGGAGATCCAGCCGCGTTGCTGGAGGCGGACGAGCGAGGCGTAAATGGTGCCCTGGTTGAGCAGGACTTCGTTGCCGGAAACCTGTTCGATGCGACGAGCGATGCCGTAGCCGTGGAGGGGACCAATGGTGGAGAGGGTTTGCAGGACCATAAGGTCGAGGGTGCCCTGAAGTAAATCGAGCTTGGAGTCAGACATAGGAGCCTCCTGTGTGGTGTCCACAGGAGGATAGCAAGGTTTGTGTGGGAACGCCACAGGAGCCTCCATTGGTATATACGTAGGCGGCGGGGGAAAAGTTTGATTGGGGGGAGGGAAAAAAGGAGAAGTGGAAAAGTGTAAGAGTGTAAGAGTTTAAGAGAAGAGAGTTTGAGGAATTCGGTCGTAAGAGCCCACCCTTTCTGCAGACCGCGCAGAAAGGATGGGGCACCCTCAAGATCAGTTGCGAGACAGCGCGACGAGGGGAAGAGCAAACCCAAGAGCCGGCCCTTACAGGGTAAACAGGGATGCCCTTCGGGACTCAGGGCAAGCCGCGCTACGGTAGGAAGAATTATTCGGAGCGGAGGATTTGGTTGGGGTTGGTGCGGATGGCGTTTAAGGTGGCGGGCAAGGAGGCGATGGCGGCCGCGGCGGCTATGGCGATGGCGGGGAGGGCCAGCATGGGGGCATCGGTGGGACGCACCTGGTAAAAAATTTCGGAGAGATAGCGGGACGCAAAAATGCCGGCGAGGATTCCTGCTAAGGCGCCGGCGGATACGGTGGCGAAGAGAGGGAGGGTGACCAGGCGGGCGATGTTGGGAGCTTGCGCGCCGATGGCGATCCGAATGGCGATTTCGCGGCGGCGTTGTTGCACGGTGTAGTGGAGGACGCCGTAGAGGCCGATGGCGGCGAGGAGCAGCGCAACGACTGAGAAGAAAGAGGCGAGCGTGGCGAGGAGCCGCTCCCAAATAGTCTGGCCCTGGATGAGTTGGTTCTCGGAGAGGATATTGCTCACGCGGAAGTCGGAACGAATTTGCGGAACGGCGCGACGGAACGTGGCAGCCAGAGTGAGGGGATTGGCGGAGTGAGTACGGACGATGAAACTGGCGCCGGAGGCGCTCCACCAAGCTTTGGGATCGGGCGAGAGGAATGGAAGGAATGCGGTGGGAAGGGTGTTTTCGCGGATGCTGCGATATTTAGCGTCGCGGACAACGCCGACGACCTGAAAGTGAACGCGCTCGCCGTAGGGAAACATTTCATCGAAATATTTGCCGAGGGGATTTTCATTTTTAAAGAAAGTCTTGGCGAAGGTCTGGTTGACGATGGCGGTGCTATTCGCGACGCTCGTGCCTTTGACGGCAGTGGGCGTGGCGTCCGAGGGAAGAAAGTCGCGGCCGTCGAGAAGAGGGAGTTGCATGGTGTCGAGCCAGCCGGGAGAGACGTTGAGGAAATGAGCGACCGTGGTGGAAGGTGGACCGCCATTAACGGAGATGGAATTGTTGTTGGAGTAGCCAGAGAGGAGAGCGCCGTTGGAGACGGCCAAGCGTTCGACGCCGGGGAGTGAGCGAAGCTGGTCTGCTACTTGAAGCCAGGTGGCGGAGGGCACGGGCGCGGTGCTGACGGTTTCGAGAATGAGAAGGCGATCGGGAGAGAAGCCCACGGGTTGATGCGAGAGTCGCTGGAAGGTGGCGACAAAGAGGCCGGAGATCAAGAGTACGAGACAGCAGAAAGCGACTTGCGCGGCGATGAGTGCGTACATGAGACGGCGGCGGGAGTGCGGATTTTCTCCACCTTTGAGCGCACTGGCGGGCTGAATGGCGGAGGCGCGAAGAGCGGGGAGAAGTCCGAAGAGACAAGTAACGACGAGAGTGAGCGCGAACATAAAGAGGAGGACGCGGATATCGGCAGGAAGGGCGAGGCGGACGGGATTGTCGGAGCCACCGAGAGTGGAAATAACGAAGGGAGCAGACCATAAGGCGAAGAACGCGCCGAGAGCGGAGGAGATCAAGGCGAGGATGGCGCTTTGGATCAGGACGAGTTGCAGGAGGTGGCGGCGTCCGGCACCGATGGAAATGCGGAGAGCCATTTCACGAGCGCGGGAAGCGGCTTGCGCGACCATGAGGTTGGCGACGTTGGCGCAAGCGATGAGCAGAACGAGAAAGACGAGCACGGCGAGAGCGAGGAGCGAGGGGCGAATGTCTTGCTGGAAACCCGAGGCGCCGGAGGAAGCGGAATTGAAGCGCAGGGTCTGCTTGAGGTACTGGGCAATCTCCTCGGGTGATTCATTGACCCAGGACTTGGAGCGTTCGGTTTCGAAGGCACGGTTGATGGAATCGAGTTTGGCGCGCAGGGGTTCGATGGCAACGCCGGGCCGCACGATGGCCAGGGTGCGATGCCAGGTGGAATCTTTGCGAACCGCACTGCGATTCATCATGGTGGGGAGGAAGATTTCGGTCATGGTGCCGGGCTCGGTTCCGGTGAACGGCGGATTGCAAACGCCGACGATCTGGAAAATATCGTTACCGATGCGAAAGGTTTTGCCGAGGACGGCGGGATCGTTCTGGAAGCGGCGTGTCCAGTAGTCGTAGGAAATTACAGCGACGGGATGCGCGCCGGGAGTGGAGTCGTCATCGGGAGTGAGAAGACGGCCAAGGGCAGGTTGGAGGCCGAAGGCGGAGAACATTTCGCCGGAGACATAGTTAACGTGAGCTTTCTCCATTTCCTGATCGGATTTGTAGGTGACGTCGGTGAGTTCTTCATAGGAAACGGCGAAGAGTTGGGCCTGGCCTTTGGCGGCGTCGCGCATGAGCTGGAAATCGGGATAGGCCCAGCCGTCGAAATCCTGCGGCTTGCCTTCAGGACCGATGGCGACACGGGAGAGGAAATAGAGGTGATTGGCGTTGGCGACGGGAAGCGGGCGGAGGAAGAGGGCGTCGATGAGACGGAAGGCGGAAGTGCAAGCGCCGATAGCGAGAGCGAGAGAAAGAATGGCGGCCGCGGTGGTGATTTTATTTTTGGCGAGCTGGCGAAAGCCGAAGAGCGCGTCGCGGCGGAGAGAGTCTAGCCACGGAAGGATTTGCTGATCGTGGACGGCTTGTTTGGTTTGCTCGAGGCCGCCGAGTTGGAGGAGAGCTTGGCGACGAGCGGCTTCGGGGGTCATGCCAGCGCGGAGATTTTCTTCTATGGCTAGAGCGAGGTGAGCGTGGAGTTCGGTAGTTAGGTCACGGTCGTTGTGGTGGAAGAGATTGCGGATGCGGATTGCGAGGGAGCGGAGGTTCATGGAGCCACCTTGGACGTTGGAGCGTTGAAAGAGGGGGAGAAAAGATTACCGCAGAGAACACAGAGATTCGCGGAGAGCGCGGAGGGGAGAGGCGATGCGATTGGAGAAGGATTGCTCGCTTCGAGGAGGGCGCGTGGCTGCGCGAGCAGGTTCGGAATGACGGAGTAATCGGTATTGGAGTAGCCAAGAAATTGTGTTGGCGGACCGCCTCGGAAGGCGGTCCCTACCATGAGAACCCGAGAGGGGACAAGTGCGATTGGAGAAGGATTGCTCGCTTCGAGGAGGGCGCGTGGCTGCGCGGGCAGGTTCGGAATGACGGAGTAATCGGTTTTGGAGTAGCCAAGAAGTTGTGTTGGCGGACCGCCTCGGAAGGCGGTCCCTACAATGAGAACCCGAGAGGGGGCAAGTGCAAGGATACCGGCGCTAGTGGTGATGGGAAATGGGAACCGGAAGAGCGCTGGCATGACCCTTCGAAGCTCAGGGCGAGAAGCATGCGCTACGGGGAGAAAAAACGAGGAGGGGGAAACCCAAGAGCCGATCGGGAGATCGGCGGTCCCGGAAAACCCAAGAGGCCTGGCGCTGCGCGCAACGGTTAGGGGAGGGATCGTCATGGGGAGGTGTGGGTGGAAGCGGTGGCGGGGGATTCGGGGAGGAGCCAGCCGTCGGCCAGGTTGAGGATGCGATGACCGTAGGCGGCGTTTTTTTCGCTGTGAGTGACCTGGATGATGGTGGTGCCGGCGTCGTTTAATTTTTTGAAGAGCTGCATAATTTCTTCGCCTTGGCTGGAATGGAGATTGCCGGTGGGCTCGTCGGCGAGGATGAGTTTGGGATGTTGGATGACGGCGCGAGCTACACCGACCAATTGTTGCTGGCCGCCGGAGAGCTGGTTGGGGTAGAGATCTTTTTTGCCGACGATGTTGAAACGATCGAGCGCGTCGGCCACGATGCCGGCGCGTTCTTTTTGCGGGATATTTTTGTAGGAGAGCGGGATTTCGAGATTTTCGTAGACGGTGAGGTCGTCGATGAGGTGGTAGGACTGGAAAACGAAACCGATATTGTATTTGTGGAGTTCGTTGCGCTGCTTGTTGTTGAGTTTGTGGACGGGTTGATCGAGGAAATAGTATTCGCCGGACCAAGAAGCGTCGAGCATGCCGATGATGGCGAGGAGCGTGGACTTCCCTGCCCCGGAGGGTCCCATGAAGGTGACGAATTCGCCGGATTGGATTTCGAGGGAAACGCGGCGGAGGACGTAAAACTTGTTGGGGCCGGCGTTGAAGGATTTTTCGATGTTGCGCAGTTGGATGAGTGGTGGCATGGGGCTCCTTTAGAAGTGCAGAATTAGTTTACCGTTTTTGGATTTGGATGGGAGGGAGCGCGGAGGGGTAGAAACACGACGCGGGGGTTGAGATCCTTCGCGTTGCTCAGGATGACACGGTGTTGTTGGTTCGGGTTCGGTTGAAGCTGAACCGGCACTCTTATAGACGAAGCGTGAGGCACCCGCGGGAAAAGGGAGGCGGCGTACCCCTTCGGTGCGCTCAGGGCAAGAAGCCGCGCCTACGAAAACAACTTTGATGAATGGTGGCATGGTTACTCGGACCTCAGGATTTGGGCGGGGTCTACTTGGGAGGCGCGGCGGGCTGGGAGGAAGGCGGCCAGGATGGCTACGGCGGCCAGGAAGAGAGGGACAGATATAAAGGTTACGGCGTCGTGGGGCTGGATGCCATAGAGGATGGTGGTGAAGAGTTTGGCGACGAGGAGCGCGGCGGGCATGCCGATGGCGAGGGCGATGGCGGTGAGTTTTGCGCCTTGGCGGAGGATGAGGGCCTGGACACTTTGGGCTTGCGCGCCGAGAGCCATGCGAATGCCGATTTCGCGCGTGCGAAGGCTGACGGTGTAGTTCATTACGCCGTAAAGGCCGATGGCGGCGAGGAGCAGGCCGACGGAACCAAAGACGGCGAACAGCGTGCCGGCCAGGCGCGGAAGGAAGAGCGCGCCGCGCATGTGGTGTTCCATGGTTTCTTCGTTAAAGACGGCGAGAGTAGGGTCGAGGTCACGGATGACGGAGCGAACGGAAGAGGCGATGGCGGCGGAGGAGTCGGGGGCGAGGTCGTCATTTGAGGGGAAGAAAGCGCTGGCATGAAAGCCAGCGCTACCTGAAGAAGAGGAAGTGGGAGAGATGGCGGCGAGGATGGTGTAGCCGTCGAAGGAAGGATCGGTGGCTACGGTTTGGGCTAGAGAGCGGAAGAGGACGGGGCGAAGATCTTCGCCGAGGAAACGAGACTTGATGTTGTTGGTGACGCCGATGATTTCGTAATTGGCCCCGCCACCAAAGACGGTTTGGCCGATGGGATTTTCATTGGGGAAGAGTTTGTCGGCAAGGACTCGATTGATGATGCCGACGCGCGGAGTGGTAGCGGAATCGTTGGAGAAATCGCGGCCGTTGATGAGATGAATGCCGAGCGTATCCAAGAAGCCCGGCGAAACCGCGTAGAGTTCGACGCTGGCAGTGGGATCGAGAGGCTTTTTGCCGAGGGCCTGGAGACCATCGCTGCGATGTCCCCCGTTAAGCGGGAGCGCATCGGTGACGGCGGCGCTGGTGACACCGGGGATGGCGGAGACACGGCGCTGAAGTTCGGCGAGGAATTGCACGGTGCGTTCGGGCGTGTAGCCATGAAGGCGCGGATCGACCGACATCGCCAGGACACCGCTGGAGCGGAAGCCAATAGTAATGTTGGAGGCAGAGCGCAGGCTGCGCAGGCAGAGTCCCGTGACGCAGAGAAGAACGAGAGACATGGAGATTTGCGCGACGACGAGAAAGTTGCGCAGAGTCCAGGAGCGGCCGGGACGCGCGAGGACGTCTTCGCCTTTGAGTGCGGTGGAAGGAAAACGCCATGCGGCGGTCCAGGCAGGGAGCAGGCCGAAGAGAATACCGGTGATGAGGCTGAGCACGAAAGTGAATCCGAGAACTTTGGCGTCGATGCCGACGTTGAGGTCGATGGAAACGGGAACGGGAAAACGGAAGGCGGAGAGTCCGTTGGTGGCCCAAAGGGAGATGAGGACGCCGAGCGATCCGCCGAGAAGAGAAAGAAGAATGGATTCGGTGAGGACCTGGCGGAGAAGTTGTATGCGCGTGGCGCCGAGCGCGATGCGGACGGCCATTTCGTGCTGGCGTCCCGCGGCTTGCGCGAGGAAAAGATTGGCGACGTTGGCGCAGGCGATGAGAAGGACGAGGAAGACGACGAGCATGAGGGTGGAGAGGAAAAGTAGGACGACGGATTTGTCGCGAGGCGGGAGGGAGCCGGCTTCTTCGAAACGGAAGCCGAGATATTTATCGGGATCGGGATGCGCTTGAGCGAAACGTTGAGAGAGAAGCTGGAGTTCGGCGGCGGCTTCGGATTTAGAGACACCGGGTTTGAGACGAGCCGCAACGGTGATCCAGTGGTAGTCGCGCTGGTCGAAATGAGCGGTGTTGGGAAGGAGCTGCGCGAGGTTGCCGATGGGCACCCAGAATTGTGCGTCGAGGATGAAATCGATGCCGCGAAAATAAGGAGGAGCGACGCCGATGACGGTGTAGGGATGGCCGGAGAGGGCGATGGATTTGCCGAGGATGTGAGCATCGGAGTTGAAGCGCGATTTCCAAACACGATTGCCGAGAACGATGACGGGAGAATTATTTTCCTCGGGACGAAAGCCACGGCCGAGAGGGAGAGCGAGTTGGGTGACATCGAAGAAATTGGTGGAAGTGGCCTGGCCCCAGAGACGTTCGGGATCGCCCTTACCGGAAATGGAGGCGGGGAGAAGTTCGTAAAAGCCGGTGACGCCGGAGAAGGAGTGGGCGTTGTCGCGGACGTCGGTGAAGAGGGGCCAGGAAAAGTTATTGCAACATTCGTTGTGGTCGGTGGTGTGGAGAGCGAGAAGCGTTTGCGGATCGCCGACGGGCGCGGTGTGCAGAACGAAACGGGAGACCATGGCGAAGATAGTGGCGTTGGCGCCGATGCCGAGAGCGAGCGTGAGGATGACGACGAGCGTGAAGGTAGGTTTGTGGAGGAGGAGCCGGGCGGCGAAGCGAAGATCTTTGGCGAAGGATTCGAGTGAGGGAAGAGTGCGTTGAGCGCGGATGAGTTCCTTGGTTTGCTCGAGGCCGCCGAGTTGGAGGAGAGCGTGGCGACGGGCGGCTTCGGGGGTCATGCCCGCGTGGAGATTTTCTTCGATGGCTAGGGCGAGGTGGGCGTTCAGTTCGGTGGTTAGGTCGCGGTCGTTCGGTTGGCGACGGAAGAGGTGGAGGAAGCGGATTGCGAGGGAGCGAATCGTCATGGGGTCACCTTGGACGTTGAGGAGTTGAGAGAAGAAGACAAGGAATTAACGCAGTGAGAGCAGAGATTCGCGGAGAACGCAGAGGAAGATGGTGGGACCGAAGAGGGATTGGTCAATTCGGTCGGAATGGCGTGGTCGGTTATGGAGTAGCCAAGGACTTTTGTTGGCGGACCGCCTCGGAAGGCGGTCCCTACGAAGAGAACCCAAGAGGTGGCGCAAAGAGGAATGCAGACGCTAATGGTGGTGGGAAATGGTTGGGGTTGGAGTCTTAACCCCAAGAGCGCTGACATAACCCTTCGAAGCTCAGGGCGACAAGCCAGCGCTACGGGGAGAAGAGCCGAGATGGGGGAAACCCAAGAGCCGATCGGGAGATCGGCGATCCCGGGAAACCCGAGAGGCCTGGCGCAACTGCGGCGCTGCGGCCAGAGACACCGGTCCCTTCCTGCGTCAGGGCGAGCCCTTCGCAGCTCAGGACAAGCTAAAGACCGGCCACTACAGAGAAAGGGCTGGCAGCGGGAGTGGGGAGTGGTGGACATTTATTCGTACCTTAGGGCGATTATGGGATCTACCTTAGAGGCGCGGCGGGCGGGGACGTAGGCGGCTGCGGCGGCGGTGGTGGCTAGTGCGAGAAGCGCGACGGAGACGCTGGGAAGGGCGAAGGAGTGGACGTTGAATAGCATGGAGTCGACCAGTTTTCCGGCAACGTAGGCTAGCGGAACGCCGAGAAGAATTCCGGCGAAGGTGAGACGAGCGATGTCCGAAAGAATGAGGAGGGCGACGCGTTTGGGTTGGGCCCCGAGAGCCATGCGCACACCGATTTCGCGGGTGCGTTGCGCCACGGTGTAGGCGAGAAGCGCGTAGATACCCATGGCAGCGAGGAGCGCGGCGAGAGAGCCGAAGGCAAAAGCGAGGACGGCGAGAAGACGGCTGGAAGAAAGACGCTCGCTGATCTGTTCTTCGAAGGTGCGCACGTCGTAAACGGGAAGGGTGGCATCGAGTTCGGCGACGGTGCTGCGCACGGAAGCGGCGAGGGCGGCGGGATCGTTGGAGGTGCGGAGGTAGTAGGTGAGGCTGCTGAGTCCGCGCGTTTGCGTGTAGGGAATATAAATGAAGGGGCGTACCTTCTCGTTGATGCCGGAGTGATGGCTGTCGCGAACGACGCCGACGATTTGTGTGTCGAGAGGACCGGGACCGCCGCCGAACTTCATGAGTTTTCCGAGGGCCTGGCCCGCGGGGAAATATTGTTTGGCGAGAGTTTCGTTGACGATGGCGACTTTGGAGCCGGCGGCAGTATCGGTGACGGCGAATTCCCTTCCCTGCAACAACGGAATCCCGAGATTGGAAAAATGTGCGGGGCCGACGGAATTTTTCTCGACGTCGGGGGTGTCGTTGTAACCGGCGAATGTGACGGTGGAGCTGTTATCGTCGTCAGCCATGAGCGGAAGTTCAGAAGCGCTGAGAGAGCGAACACCGGGAAGGACGGCGAGCCTGCGTTCGAGTTCGGAGTAGAAGGCGAGGCTGCGGTCCTTATTGTAGCCGTTGAGAGTGGGAGCGATGGAGAACTGGAGGACGTGGTCGGGGCGAAGACCGAGGTCCGTGTTTTTCAGGTTGTAAAGGCTGCGGACGAAGCCGCACGAGACGGTGACGAGAAGAAGGGTGAGAGCCACTTGAGAGATGACGAGGACTTGGCGGAGGCGGGCCTGGGAGCGAGCAGAGGAAATAGCGCCGCCTTGTTCCTTGAGGGTGGAGGCGAGCTGCACGCGAGTGGCAGCAACGGCGGGAGCCACTCCGAAGAAGATGCCGCAAAGGAGCGCGAGGAAAAAGGTGAAGAGAAGGACAGGAAGATTGAGGGCGGCGGAAAGACCGTCGGCGATGCTGTGAGAAGAAGCGTAGTGAACGAGAGCGGCGGAGAGCCAGTGGGCGAGGAAAAGGCCGAGCACCGCGCCAAAAAGAGCGAGTAAGCAAGATTCGATGACGAGTTGGCGGATCAAGCGCCAGCGAGATGCGCCGAGGGAAATACGGATGCTGATTTCTTTCTGGCGGGCGCTGCCGCGGGCGGTGAGGAGTCCGGCAACGTTAGCGCACGTGATGAAGAGCACGAGAGCGACCATGCCCATGAGGGTGAGGAGTTGCGAGCGGGTGCTGATTTCGAGGAGGGGGCGACCGCGGGAGCCGTCGCGAAGAATGATCTGGCGCTGAACGAATTCTTTTTTCTCGCGATCGCTCAGGCCGGTATTAAACGGCAATTCATTTTCGAGAAGAGCATAGTAGGTGGGAGCGAGCGCGGTGGCGGCCTGAGCGCGAGAGAATCCGGGCTTTAGGCGGCCGATCAATTTGGCCCAATAGTCGTCGTGGTTCATGAGGCCGCGATGGTTCTGATTCTCGGTGGCGGGAGTGACGACGGGCTTCATGGTGATGGGGATGTAAAGATCCGCGATGTTGCCGAGCTGAATGCCGGTAAAGCCGTGCTGCACTACGCCGACAACGGTCATGGGCTGGTCGTTGACCTGAACGGTTTGGTTGAGGATGGAGGGATCGCCGCCGAAACGTTTTTGCCAGTAGCCGTAATCGAGAACGACGACGGGATTGCTGCCAGGCGCGGGAGTATCGGCCGGCTCGATGAGGCGGCCGAGCGCGGGACGGACCTGGAGCGTTTCGAAATAATTACCGGAGACGAGTTCGGCGCCCGCGCGTTCGGTTTGCCCGTGGATCGCGACGCTAACAGGGAAATCGGCTTTGGCAGCAAGGCCGGAGAAGACGGAAGTTTTGTCGCGAAGATCGAGATACATGGGATAGGAAAAAGATTCGGAGCCATCGACCTCGTCGGAGGAGACGTGGCCTTCGCGCGGGCCGGGCGAATAGAGAAGGACGAGTTGCTCGGGATGGGCGACGGGAAGGCGTTGGAGAAGAATCTGGCGAGTGACGGAAAAGATGGCGGAGTTGGCACCGATGCCGAGAGCGAGGGTGAGGACGGCGACGGCCGTGAACGCGGGAGATTTTTTGAGGAGGCGGAGGGCGAAGCGAGCGTCCTGGAGAAGAGATTCGATGATTGGGAGAGATTGCTGATCGTGGACGAGGAGTTTGGTTTGCTCGAGGCCGCCGAGTTGGAGGAGGGCTTGGCGGCGAGCTTCGGTTGGGGACATGCCGGCGCGAAGGTTTTGGTCGATGTGGAGAGCGAGGTGGGCGTCTAGCTCGGTGGTTAGGTCGCGGTCGTGGTTATGGCGACGGAGGAGGTGGAAGAAGCGGATTAGTGTGGAGCGGAGATTCATGGGGTCACCTTGGACGTTGAAGAGTTGAGAGAGGGAGACAAGAAATTAACGCAGAGAGAGCAGAGATTCGCGGAGAGCGCGGAGGAGAAAGGCAGGCGGCCGGCGGGTGCAGGAAAGGAGGAGGCAAGACGCGGGGGTTGAGATCCTTCGCGTTGCTCAGGATGACAGGATGTTTTTGGTTTGGGCCGTAACCCCGAAGCGCTGGCTTGAAAGCCAACGCTACGAGGAGAAACCCAAGAGCCGATCGGGAGATCGGCGATCCCGGGAAACCCAAGAGGCCTGGCGCGAAACCGGCGCTGCGGCCGGAGACACCGGTCTCTTCTGGTGTCAGGGCGAGCCCTTCGCAGCTCAGGACAAGATAAAGACGGGCCACTATACGGGCGGAGCGGAAGGCGCGGAGGTTGAGTCATGAGGGTTGCTCGTTGAGGAAGCGGGCGAGGATGGCGGTGGTTTCGGCCCATTCGGAGGCTTCGCGCCGGAGTTGCTTGCGGCCGGTGCGGGTGAGTTTGTAGTAGCGGGCTTTGCGATTGTTGTCGGAGGTGCCCCACTCGGAGGAGATGAAGCCTTCCTGCTCGAGTTTGAGGAGCGCGGGATAGAGGGTGCCGTAATTGACGGAGAGAAGATCGCCAGAGGTTTGCTCGATGCGGCGAGCGATGCCATAACCGTGAAGCGGACCAAGAGATTGGAGAGTTTTGAGGACCATGAGGGCGAGAGTGCCCTGGTGCACATCTTTTTTGGGAGACATGAGAGCTCCTATGGGAAAGCAAGAGGAGTGTACGATAGCTCATATGGGTTAGCAATAGGGATATACGGAGGAGGGACGGAGAAAGTTCCGTGAGGAAAAAAAGCTACGAAATGCGACGAGAAAACCCAAGAGCCGATCGGGAGATCGGCGTTCCCGGGGAAAAACGGCGAGTACGAGGTTAGGAGCCGGCAAAGATGCCGGCGCTACAGACTAAGAGGTTACGGGTGGAAACGGGGATGCGGCCCGCACCTCAGGATGAACGGACGCGGCGGGAGGTGGCGGATTCGTGGATTGTGCGGACTTGGGGCGCAGCGGTGCTGCGGCCCTACGCGAGAGGCCAAAAGTACAGGCTGAATGACGTGCTATTTGTCGGAGCGGGGTTCGGTGCGGTAGCCGCCGCGGTTGGAGGCTATGCGGCGGAAGGCGAGGCGGAGGATCCAGGGAGTGAAGCGTTGGGCAGCGACGAGGAGTTTACCGTGGGTGGTGATGATGGCTTCGCGTTTGCCGCGGGCGATGGCTCGGAGGATTTTGCGCACGGCTTTGCCGGTGGGCATGACTAGCCAATCGGGAATGGGTTCTTTGGCGCTGGAGTGGAGCGTGCCGCGATTGTCGACGCGGCGGATGTTGGAGGCGACGAAGCCGGGGCTGATGAGCGTGACTCTCACGCCGGAGAGAGCGAGTTCGGGAGTGATGGCGTTGGCGAGAGCGCGCACGGCGAATTTGCTCATGGAATAGGGAGACGCGCCGGGGGAAGCGGTCCAACCGGAAACGCTGCCGATGAGAACGACATTGCCGTGGGATTGTTCGATGGCGGGAAGAGCGGCGTAGATGGTGCGGAGCAGGCCGAATACATTGGTTTCGAACTGGCGGCGATAATCTTCGAGAGTGAGTTTCTTGAATGGGCCGACGACACCGAAGCCGGCATTGGCGATGACGATGTCGAGTTTGCCGTGGGCGCGGAGAGTTTCGTTGGCGGCGAGGGTAAGGTCGTCACCGAGCGCCACGTCGGCGGGTATGACGAGGGGAGCAGATTTTCCGGTGGCGGCGATTTTCTGGGCGAGGGCGTCGAGCAGTTCCCTTCTGCGTGCGGTGAGGGTGAGGCGGGCGTCGAGAGCGGCGAGTTGGAGGGCGAGTTCTTCGCCTATGCCGGAAGAAGCGCCAGTGATGAGGACGGACTTGTTTTGGAAGAAGGAGTGGAGGGACATGGGGAGATGATAATTGAAACAGTGGCGAGTGGTTAGTGGCGAGTGGCGGTCGTGGATCGTGATTCGTGACTTGTGAATCGTGATTCGTGGAAAGCGGGGAAGAAGCATAAGAGTGTTGCGCCCGGTGAGGGTGGGCAAGGTGCGGCGATCGGAGAGGGATTCATCATTTCGTTCGCAATGACGGGTTCCGTTGGTTGAGGCAAGACGTTTGCGCATCGCGCGCACGCAGGATTACAGCGTGGCGGACGTTTGCGGGGTTGAGAGAGAATGTTTCGGGATAGGTGAGACTTAGTTGGGAGGTGGGGCATGGAGCCGACTTTGGGAAATGGGAAGATTTGTTATATCGAGATGCCGAGTTTGGATGTGGCGGGATCGGCGGAATTCTACCGCGCGGTGTTTGGGTGGAATATTCGGAAGCGGGGGGATGGCAGCACGTCGTTTGACGATGGGGTGGGACAGGTCAGCGGCGTGTGGGTGTTGGGGCGCAAGGCGTTTGCGGGCGATGGATTGACGATTCACATTATGGTCGGCGATATGGAAGACGCGATGCGATTGGTGAAGGAGAATGGCGGAGCGATCGTGCAGGGAGTGGGGGCGCACGCACCGGAGATTACGGCGTCGTTCCGGGATCCGAGTGGGAATGTGTTCGGGTTGTACCAGGAGCGGAGGTAGGTGCGGAGAATTCGGAAGAGAAGAAGTTTAAGAGTGTAAGAGTGCAAGAGTGTAAGAAAAAAGATTCGGAATTCACACAGAGGTCGCTGAGTGGGCTCAGAGGGAACGGAGAGTCGGGTGGGGAAGAAGGGAGCATGAGGAGTTTCTGCAAGTGGAATGCGGAGAAAGAGACAAGACGCTGGGAACGAAGAGGGATCCCTCGCTGGGCTCGGGATGACGGGGAGGTGCTTAGGGTGAGCGTCTGGGGAAAGTGGGATCTAAACCCGCACCCTTAATGGCGAAGGGTGCGGCACCCGAAGAGAAAAGCGGCTGTCGTGGACCGAAGAATAGGGCCGGCGAACGGCAGGCGGCGTGCCCCTTCGGGAAGCTCGGGGCAAGAAGCCTGACTGCGCAGGCAGGCCGCCCCTACGGAGGAGCTCAGGCCCAGGAATAGCCGCTTTTGGCTAGGGGGAGGGTGCGGATGCGTTGGCCGGTGGCGGCGAAGATGGCGTTGCAGACCGCGGGCAGGACGGGGGGAAGAGAAGGTTCGCCGAGGCCGGTGGGAGGATTATCGGATTTGAGGAAATGGACTTCGATTACTGGTGGGACCTGGTTCATGCGGACCGGCTCGTAATCGTTGAAATTGGAATTGGTGGCACGGCCTTTATCCATGATGATTTCGTAGGACATGACGGAGCTCAGCGCTTCGATGACGCCGCCTTGGGCTTCGTTTTCGGCGGCGCCGGGATTGATGATTTGGCTGCCGATGTCGCCAGCGACCCAGACGCTGTCCACCTTCACCTGTTTTTGATCATTCACTTTGAGCTGCACGACTTCCGCAAAATAGCCGCGATGCGAAAACTGGAAAGCGATGCCGAGACCGGAGCCTTTGGGGAGTTGCGTCTTGCGCGTGTTCCAGAGGGATTTTTCGGCAGCGAGTTTAACGACGGCGGCGGCGCGAGCGGGATCGAACGCAGGATCTTCGGGCTTGTATTCGGGATTATTGACGAGTGGAAGGCTGAGGGTTTCGAGACGAAATTGCACGGGGTCCTTCCCTGCCGCGTGAGCGAGTTCATCGAGGAAAGATTGGAAAACCCACGAGAAGGCGTTGCTGCCGGGAGCGCGGAGAGCGTAAGTGGGAATGCCGATGGGCATGAGGGACGCGCCGAAATAAAAATCGGGAAGAAGCGTGGCGGGAAATTGGCCGCCGTTGATGCCGGCGGAGGGCGCAAAGTTTTTGCCTTCACCGAAGCTGACGAAATGATTGTGCCAGGCGACGAGTTTGCCGGAGGAATCGACGCCACCATTGAGGAAGTGATAGCCGGCGGGGCGATAGTGATCGTGGTGAAAATCGTCTTCGCGGGTCCAGAGAAGTTTGATGGGGACGCCGGTCTGTTTGGAGATGGCGGCGGACTCGACCATGTAATCGTTGGTGAGGCGGCGGCCGAAACCTCCACCGGCGCGCATCATGTGGACGGTGATGTTGGAGGGGGGAATGCTGAGGACTTGCGCGACAAGTTCGCGGCCGCGTTCGGGAGTCTGTGAGGGCGACCAGAATTCGAGTTTGCCATCGTGGAAATGCGCGAGGCAGTTTTCGGGTTCCATGGGCGCATGAGCGATGAAGGGGTAGACGTAGGCGGCTTCGACGGTTTTGTGCGCGGATTTTAGTGCGGTCTGGGCGTCGCCATCTTTGCGAAGAGTGATGGTGGGAGTTTGTGTGGCGAGTTCCTGCGCGCGTTGGAGAAAGCCGGCACTGCTTTGCTGCGTGGTGGGGCCTTCGTCCCAAGTGACTTTCAGTTTTTCGCGAGCGGATTTGGCTTGCCACCAGGAATCGGCGACGACGGCAATGCCGGGCATGAGCCCGAGAATATCGGTGGTGCCGTCGAGGACGAAGACGTGGCGGACGCCGGGGAGCTTCTTCACGTCGTCAAGATTGGCGCTGACGACTTTACCGCCGAAGACGGGACATTTGTCGTAAACGGCCCAGAGCATGTTGGGAACACGGAAATCGATGGAGTAGAGCGGCTTGCCGGCGACGATGGAAGGCGTGTCGTAGCCGGGCGTGGTGTGGCCGATGATTTTGTAATCCTTGGGATCTTTGAGTTTGACGGATTTGAGATCGGGGGGAGTGAGGGTAACGGCTTTGTCGGCGAGCGAGCCGTAGGTGGCGGTGCGGTTCGACGCGGGATGAAGAACACAGCCGGATGAAGTGCGCAAATCGGACTCGGGGACGGACCAGGTTTGCGCGGCAGCGGTAACGAAAACGGCGCGACACGCGGCGCCCACGCGACGGAGAGGATCCCAGTTAACGGGAGTGGAGGTGCTGCCACCGGCGACCTGGCGACCGTATTTGGTTTCATCGAGATCGGCTTGCTGGACGCGAACATCTTTCCAGTCGACATCGAACTCTTCGGCGATGAGCATGGGAAGCATGGTCTTGATGCCCTGGCCGGTTTCGGGATTTTTGGCGGTGATGGTGACGATGTTGTCGGGGGAAACGTGGACGAAAGCGGCGGCAACGAAATTTTGCGTGGGAGGGATTTGCGTGGTGACCTGGGGGAAAAGGTCGAGCGGGTCGGCGTGAAGAGCGATGAGGATACCGCCGGTGGCGGCGGAGGAAATTTTCAGGAAACTGCGGCGAGCCAGGAGCGTGGTAGCCATGGTGAATCCTTTCACGCAATGAGGGGCTGAGGGGTTACGAGGGGAAATTGTAGCGCGGAAGAGAGTGAAGATAAATGGAGGGTGTGGGGAAGCGAGGAGAAGTTAGGAAGTAACGAAGCGAAGAAGCAAGGAAGCTAAGAAGCAAAGAAGTGAGGAAGTGAGGAAGTGAAGAAGCGGGGAAATTAAGAAAATCCAAGAGCCGATCGGGAGATCGGCGGTCCCGGGGAATGCACTTGGGTCAGCTGAAAAGCTTCTCCACAGGTTCTTCGCGGGTACAGTCCAAATAGTTCGCCACGTCAGCAAGGATTTGAGAGAGGGTTCCGATTTTGAGGCGAGAGTGAGCGGGAATCGTGACGTGATGCTGAGTACCTCTAAAACTGGAGGAGAGACGCATATGGCTGCCGGTCTGCCGGGTAATTTGGTGTAGTTGAAGTGGCGCAAAGCGCGCGCAAGGTCTTCGCCGCTAAGATCGCGGGGCAGCTTCAAGCCGGGATGACCTCGTCTTTGACCAAATGGAGGCGAATGACGGAAGGCTTTTCGCCGTCGTTGAAGTGACAGGCGACGACATCGCGGAGCATGGATTTCAACTGATCGAGAATATCGGCCTGCGAAAAAATGGAATGCCCAAGGCGCGAGCCTCATATCCGCCTTCGGGCGATTCCTGAACAGAGAAGATGATTTCGCTCTGCGACATATGGGCTCCCAAGCAAGATTGTACGTCGAGAGCGCGCGAATGGCGGAAGGAAACGAAGTGAGGGAAACAGAGGAGGTAACCGGAGACGAGATAGAAATTGGAAAATGGGGAGTGAGGCTCAGGCGGACTGGAGTAACTGATTCGGAGAGTACCTTTGGGCTATATACAGGGTGGAGGCGAGGGCGTAGGTTGACGATAAGGCAAGATTTGCGACGGAGAGTCTGTGATGAAGTTGCGACTCTGTGCGTGCTTCCCTATCGTGGTGTTGGGCGGGGTGGTGTTGGCGTTTGTGTTGGGGCCGATGCGAGCGAGCGGCCAAGAAGTTCCTGCCAGTAGTGATACTAAACAAGAAAATCTGAAAGTGGTGCCGAAGCCGACGCGGAAGCCGGATTGGGTGACTACGAATGATCCGATTGCGCTGCTGGCGGTGCGGCGCGAGCCGAGTGTTAGTACTGCGGAGGGGTCGTTGGAGACGAAGGGCTCGGATGGGAGTGCGGCGGCGATGAGGAAGGCGGCGGAGATTGCGTTGGTGGAGCAGCAGATTCGGGAGAAGCAGAAGAGGATTGCGTTTTTGCTGCGCTTGTTTGTGGATGATGAACGGACGTTTTTGAATGATCCGGGAAATGCGGCGGTGGTGGGCGCGGCAGCGGAGCGGCGGCAGTATGAGCAGGATGAGTTGAAGTGGGAGACGGCGGAAGTGGCGAAGTTGAAGGCGCGGGAGCGGGAGATGACGGCGGGGAGATAGGTTTGGAATAGACGGGAGAGCGAAGGGGAGCGTTCGCTGCGCCTGGCTGCGCAGACAGGCGCGGGATGACGAGTTCATTTTATTGACCAAGAGAAAGAAGAAGAAAGTTGTGGCGTGAGATCGTAAGAGCCCACCCTTACACATCAAGGGTGGGGCACCCTCAAGTACATCTGAGCTGACCGCGACACGCCGGGAGGATAGGGCGCAGGAATTTTTGGTGGCTGCGCCCCTGGATATGGGTGTGCGTGTGTGACGGTTAAGCGGTGGCAGATTTGGCGTATTGGGTGTGGTCGTTGGCGTGAGTTTTGGTGGCTTCGATGGCGTGATGAGTGGCGTGATGAAGATGGCCATTGGCGATTTCGGAATGGTGCGCGGCGAGATGATGGTCGGAATTTTCGTGGTGACGCGCCGCTTCGCGATGATGGCGTGCGGCGTGTTCGTGGTGTTCGGCTGCTTTGAGATGGTGCTCGGCTGCTTGTTTGGACATTTGCTCCTCCTTGATGTGGGGCCCGAGGAGGTAGGGTGACGGCGTGTGATTACGGGGAGATGAAGAGGGGGTTACAGTTGGCGCGGGGGGAAACAGCATGGGTCTAAAGACCAAGGTACGGCACTCGGGAGCGGAAAGAAAAGGGCAGAAAGTGTCGCGCCGCTGGCGCTGGAAATTCCGCGGGGCGGCTCAGGAAGAGGATGGCGGTGTAAAACCCGACGGCGCAGGCAGGCCGCCGCCACAGAGCGAAATTAGAGGCGGCGGGTGGATTCGATCCAGTAGACACCTAGGAGAGCCAGGAGGCCTCCTAGAAGTTCTTGGAGGGAGCCGCGTTCGCCCAGGAAGAGAATACTGAGGGCGGAGGCGGAGACGGGGAGGAGATAGGAGAAGGAGGCGAGTTGGGAGGCTTCGAGGTAGCGAAGGAGCCAGAAGTAGAAAAGATAGGCGAGAGTGGAGCTGAAGAGTCCGGTGTAGGCCACGCCCGCCCAGGCTTGCCACGGGATGGAGCGCCAAGTTTGCAGCAGGTGGATGGCGGCGGCTTGTTGGATGGCGATGGGAAGAACGATAAGAGCGCCGAAGATGAAATTCCACGTGGTCATGGTGAGTGCGTCGTATTTAGAGGCGACGCGTTTGCCGAGGACGACGTACATGGCGAACCCTAGCGAGCCACACATGGTGATGGCGTCGCCGAGAAATGTGGGGGAGTGGCGGGCGAGTCCGGTGGCGGAGGCGAGGATGGCTACGCCGGAGAAGGCGATGAGCATGCCGGTGGCTTTGCGCCAGGTAGGTTTTTCGATGCGAAGAAGAACGGCGAGCGTGAGGGTGTAGATGGGCGCCATGCCGACGATGATGGAGGAGTGAGTGACGTTGGTGTAGCGCAGGCCGAGCGTGAAACAGAATTGGTTGACGGAGACGCCGAAGAAGCCGAGGTAGAAGAAGGTCCAGAGGTCGTGAAGAAGTGGCGAGTGGGGAGTGGCGAGTGGCGAGCGGGATTTGCGGAACATGGGAAGGCGGGCGCAGAGGGGGGCGATGGCGATCATGAAAAGGCCGGCGGCTACGATGCGGAAGGAGGCGAAGGCTAACGCGGGGAGGTAGCGTACGCCGATTTTGACGACCAGGAAATTGATGGCCCAGATGGCCATGAGGAGGGTGATGGAAATGGCGATGGCGGCGCGAGAGGGAGCGCGGCCGTTGGGAGAATTTATTTGCACGGGAGTGAGGAGTGAAACATTGGATTAATTATACGTGGCGCGGGAGAGAGATTCGAAGATTGCCGAAACCGTTAAGTGAGGTGGTCCTGGCGGACGGTGATGGAGGCTATGCGATCTTGGCGGGGAGTGAAACCTAGGCCGGGGGATTGCGGGACATTGATGGTGCCCTGGGGAGTTACGGTTACTTCGGGAGAGATTACATCTTCGTGCCAGTACCGTTTGCTGGCGGTGACATCGCCAGGGAGAGAGAAATTGGGGAGCGTGGACATGGCGATGTTTTGCGCGCGGCCGATGCCGGATTCGAGCATGCCACCGCACCAAACGGGAATGTTGTGGCGCTGACAAAGATCGTGAATGCGTTTGGCCTGAAGGAGGCCGCCGACGCGACCGAGTTTAATGTTGATAATTTTGCAGGCACCGAGGGTGATGGCGGCTTCGGCTTGTTCGTAGGTGTGAATGCATTCGTCGAGACAGATGGGCGTTTGGAGATTTTTCTGAATGGCGATGTGGCCGAAGAGGTCGTCCCAGCCGAGAGGCTGCTCGATCATCATGAGGTAGTAGGCGTCGAGCTGTTTGAGAAGCGGGAGATCGTCGAGGCGATAGGCGGAGTTGGCGTCGACGGTGAGCTTGATGCGGGGAAAATCCTGGCGGAGGCGCTGGACGGACTGGAGGTCTTTGCCGGGCTTGATTTTGATTTTGATGCGCTGGTAACCGGCCTCGAGTTCCTTTCTGACGGTGGCGGAAAGTTCGTCGAGAGAATCTTTGATACCGATGGAAACGCCGCATGGAATTTCCTGCTGCTGGCCGCCGATTAATTTCCAAAGAGGAAGATTTTTGAGTTTGGCTTCCGCGTCCCAGATGGCGGTTTCGACCGTGGCTTTGGCCATGTTGTGTCCGCGGACTTGTTCGAGGAGCGGCCAAACATCGGCGGAGGAGGATAGTTCCCTGCCCTTGAGGCGCGGCCAGAGGAAATTTTTGAGGATGTGCCAGGCGGTTTCTGTGTCTTCGGGACAGTAGTAGGGAGTTTCGCCGGCGGTACATTCGCCCCAGCCGGAAACGTTGTCGACGTGGACCTCGGCGAGGATGATGCGGCGTTCGGTGACGCGGTCCATGGAAGTTTCGAAGGGGGCGATGAGTTTTAGATGGATTTCACGAAGAGTCAGGGAATGGATGCGCATTTTTGTCGGTAATACGTTAGCAGGTTTTGGAGGTGCTTGCAGTGGGGAGACAAGAATGAAGGAGAAAACATTACCGCAGAGGGCGCAGAGATTCGCAGAGGGAGCGGAGAGTGAGGGACAAACGTAGAGAGGAAGATTGTGGCGTAACGGCATAAGAGCCGGCAGGGATGCCGGCGCTACACGTGGAGTTGAAATAGGAGACAAGACGCGCGAGCGGAGATGCGGGATGTTCTCGAGGTGGCGTAGGTTGGCGGACCGCCTCGGAAGGCGGTCCCTACAAGAGTTAGAAATCGGAGAAGGGGGAGAGGCAGTAGTCTACACCGGAGAGGGTGGAGCGGACGCCGGTGGCGGCGTAGCCTTTGGCGAACCAGTTGGTGAATTCGGCGCGGAGGCGGGATTGCAGTTCGATCAGGGGATCGACGGGGCTCGCGGACTCGCCTTCGGCGATCGTGGATTCGGGAG
Organism: Candidatus Acidiferrales bacterium; assembly: GCA_963759275.1. Taxonomy (GTDB): domain Bacteria; phylum Acidobacteriota; class Terriglobia; order Acidiferrales; family UBA7541; genus Acidiferrum. The sequence goes on from CAVWYZ010000018.1 coordinate 731,780, forward strand.
AGGCGGGCGTGGAGTTCTGGAAATTGGCTTCAGAAGCAGGGGAAGAAAAGACCGCAGGGCTCGCAGACCCGCCTTCGCTGTCGCTTCGGCGGGCTAGATCGCCCTGCGCTACAGGGATGGCGGTGTGAAGGATGGAGGCGGCGGAATTGTGGGCGCGGAAATCGCGGGCGGGGGCGAGGATGGAGTTGGGGAGATGGATGTGGGCGGGGCAGTTGCGCGGCTCGGGAGTGAGTTCGTTGATGGCGGCGACGACGCGGGGCGAATCGAGATGCCATTCGACGAGAAGGCGATCGGTGGGCATGCCACGGTGGAGCGGGCTGGTGGTGATGCCGTAGAAATTGGGAATGTAGCGTCGCGAGATGGCGCCGAGACGATTGATATTGAAGTGCGCGTTTTTGGTTTCGAGCGGGTCGAAGGTCCACTCGATGAGACGAATGCCGCGGCGAAGGGCGTCCTCGCGCTGCGCGAGTTTGAGTTGGCGGCCGATACGGCGATCGCGGTGCGTGGGAAGAACGGCGGCCATGTGGGAGTGGAGGTAAGGGGTTTTGTCGTGCAGACCGACGAAGGCTTTGGTGAAGCCGACCATGTGCGCGCCATCGAAAGCGCCGAGGACCTGGCCGCCGGTGTGGTCGGCGATGACGTAGGTGACGTGGGGTTCGGTGTCGAGTTCGGCGTCGGCCCAAACTTCGCGGGCGATTTGGACGCAGCGGTGGAAGTCGTCGAGGGAGTGGAGGTGGCGGATGGTGATGTCGGTGGACATGGAGTTATAAGAATAAGTTAGCAGAGAGAGAAGAAGAGAAGAAGTAGTGGAAGAGTGGAAGAGTGGAAGAGTTTAAGAGTGGACGAATTTGTTTTGGAGACAAGACACGGTGATGGAGATCCCTTCGAGGCTCAGGACAAGCCTTCGGCTATTCTCGTGCTTCGTTTTTATCAGGCAAGTCGGACGGGATGATGGCGGCGATTTTTCGCGAACCGCACGGGTGACGTGGAATCTAAACCCGCACCCTTACAGACGAAGGGTGCGGCACCGTAGGGAGAGAAGAAGTGTAAGAGTGGAAGAGTTTAAGAGGGGAAGAATTTGTTCGGAGACAAGACGCGGTGATTGAGATCCCTTCGAGGCTCAGGGCAAGCCTTCGGCTATCCTCTTCGGATAGCCTCAAGATGACAGGTTTGTTTTATTTCGGAGATTATTGGGGAAGGATTGTTCCTGGCGTTTGGCCTGGTCCCAGAGGGATTCCATTTGGGGGCGAGGGATTTGGGCGAGGGTGGTGCCTTGCTCGCGAGCGAATTGTTCCATGGCGCGGAAGCGGCGGGAAAATTTGGTGGAGGTTTTTTTGAGGGCGAGTTCGGGATCGATGTTGAGGAAGCGCGCGAGATTAACGGCGACGAAGAGGATGTCGCCGAGTTCGGATTCGATGGTGGTTTCGCCTTCGCGCTTTGCGCTATGGCGAACTGATTTGCGGGGAGGGGATGAGGAAGATTCCTTGCTGCGCTCGGAATTGCCGAGTGCGGAGGAAACTGTGGCGGGACTCGCATAGGTTGCTGAGGAAAGGGCCGCAGGGCTCGCGGACCCGCCTTCGCTGCCGCTTCGGCGGGCAGGCTCGCCCTGCGCTACAGGTGAGGAGTTGGTTGTTGCGGTGGCCAGGGCGGCTTGGAGTTCTTGGGTTTCTTCGGTGAGTTTGGCGAAGATGCCGTCGAGGTTGTGCCAGTCGAAGCCGATGCGTGCGGCTTTGCGGGTGAGTTGGAGGGCTTCGAGAAGAGCGGGGAGAGTGCGCGGGACACCGTCCAGGATGGAAGTGGGGTCCGCAGGGCCTGAAGGCTCGTTTGTTGGGATGCGTTTATTGTCGGAGCTGAAGCTCCGACCCCTTGAGGATTTGGCGCGTTCCTGGAGCTTGATTTGTTCCCAATTGCGGAGGACTTCGGCGGCGGTGTTGGCGCGGGTGGCGCCGAAGACGTGGGGATGGCGGCGAATCATTTTTTCGTAGATTTCGCGGACGACGTCGGTGATGTCGAAACGGTGCTCCTCGTGGGCGATTTGCGCGTGGAAGAGGACCTGGAGGAGAAGATCGCCAAGTTCTTCAGCGAATTTGGCGTCGTCGGTGGAATCGAGAGCGTCGAGGACTTCGTAGGCTTCCTCGATGAGGTAGGTGCGGAGGGTGGCGTGGGTTTGCTCGCGGTCCCAAGGGCAGCCGCCGGGTGCGCGAAGACGGGACATAACGGCGACTAATTTTTGAAAAGCGGGGCCGACGTTGGGCGGAGTGAAGCGCTTTGCTGGTTTGCTGGCGCGGCGTTTGGGTGATTTGCGTTGGGATTTTTTCGTGGGCATGAAAGGAATAGAGTACCGAAGGAAAGGAGGGAAAGGAAGGTAGTAGAGAAGCAGGTCGTAGAGAAGCAAAGGAAGTGAAGGAAGGCGTGGGCGGAATGAGGTAGAGTGTCGAGGCAGGGGTGGTTAGGAGAAATGGAAAATCTGATGAACTTTCCCGTGATGATGGCAGTGGTGGCATTCCTGGTGTTGTGGATCGCGGAGCGAATGGGTGCAGCAGCTCGGAAGAAAACCGAGGAAATGGACGCGGACGAACGAGACGATTTTGGAGTGATTCTGGCAGCGACACTAACGCTTTTAGGATTGATCATCGGATTTTCGTTTTCGATGGCGATCAGCCGGTACGATCAGCGGAAAAATCTGGAAGAGGAAGAAGCGAACGCGATCGGCACGGAATACCTGCGGGTAGAGCTGTTGCCAGCGGCGAACGCGGAGAAAGTGCGCGGATTGCTGAAGAGCTACCTGGAGCAGCGGATCCTGTTTTATGAGACACGCTGGGAGCGCGATTTGGTGGCGGTGAACGCGCGGACGGCGGAATTGCAGACGGAACTGTGGAGCGCCGTGAAGGGGCCAGCGGAAACGGAACGCAGCGCGGTGCAGGCGCTGACGGTGATGGGGATGAATGACGTGCTGAATTCGCAGGGATATACGCAGGCGGCGTGGTGGAATCGGATACCGATTCCGGCGTGGGGGCTGATGTGGCTGATCGCGCTTTGCTGCAATGTGATGATCGGATACTACGTGCGGCAGAAAAAGGGCCATTGGGTGAGGTTGATCGTAATGCCGTTGGTGGTGGCGGTGTCGTTTCTATTGATTGCGGACATTGATAGCCCGCGAGGCGGGATTATTCGAGTGCAGCCGAGGAACTTGATGAGTTTGGCGGGGAGTTTGAAATAGGTGGGTGGGGATGGGTTGAGACGCGGAGGTTGAGGGAGGTTCGTAAATACAAGGCGCTGGCATGAAAGCCAGCGCTACATGATCGTGGCGTGGCCGAAAATGAGCAGGGACGCAGAGAGCTGGCAAGGGGGATTATTCGAGTGCAGCCACGGATGCTAGTTTGGCGGGGAGTTTGAAGTAGGTGGGTGGGGACGGGAAATCGAAATCCGGAAGAGGAAGAGCAGAGTTGGTTAACGTTTAAGCCAAGACGCCGGGGTGGAGGTCCTTCGGCTATCCTCATCGGATAGCCTCAGGATGACTTGTTGCTGACTGGCGGTTGGCGCTCACGCGGGAGCGCTCAGGGCAGGCCCTTCGCAACTCAGGGCAGGCTAAAGACCATGCCTGCGGCAGGCGGCTATTACATTTGGATTTATTTTATAGGGTTGCCGTCGGCGTCTAGTTTATGGACTTCGCCGATGTTTAGCTCGCGGATGCCGGCTTCGACCTTAGACATGTCGCCGACTACCAGCCAAATCAAGTGTTGAGGTTGAATGTATTTTTTGGCGACCTCGTTGGCCTGGGCTGGCGTTACGGCCAGGGCTTTGTTGGTGAAAGTGTTGTAGTAATCCTCTGGCAAATTGTATTGGAGGATGTTGCCGTAGGCGCCGGAGAGCTGTTGCACGGTTTCGAAATCGCCGGGGAGCGAGAGGGTGGCGTTCTCCGCGGCGTCTTTAAGTTCGCCGTCGGTGATGGGCTTATCGCCAGTGATGTCTTTATATTCGGCGATGAGTTGCTCGAGAGACTCCTTGGTCTTGTCGGTCTGCACGGGCGAGAAGCTGACGAAGGGGCGTTCGCCGCGAGCAGGGATGAGGCGCGAGCCGACGCCATAGGACCAGTGCTTGTCTTCGCGAAGATTCATATTGATGCGCGAAGAGAAATTGCCGCCGAAGACGTCGTTGACGAGGCGAAGAGCGATCTGGTCGGGATTATTGAAGGGCGGAGCGAGTTGCGCGCCGAAGATAACGCTTTGGCCGGAGCCGGGACGGTCCATGAGATAGACAACGTCTTTGGCGGGTTGCGGGACGTCGGGAATGTTGAGAGCGGGAACGTCGCCGGACTTCCAATTGGCGAAAAGTTTTTCGAGCTTGGGCTTAATTTCGGCGAGAGTGGTGTCGCCGACGATGAGCAGGGTGGCGTTGTTGGGCTTGTACCAAGTGTCGTGATACTTGGCGAGGTCGGCGCGGGTCATTTTGGAGACGCTTTCGGTGGTGCCAGTGCCGATGAAACCCTCGTCGTAGGGATGATCCTTGCCAAAGAGCAGCGTGGGAAGAACGCGGAGACCCATCTGAATGGGAGTGACCTTCTCGCGTTGGATGGCGGCGAGGCGTTCTTTCTGGAGGCGGTCGAATTCTTTTTGCGGGAACGCCGGATGGAGGATGAGGTCGGCGTAAATGTCGAGAGCCTTGTCCATATTAATTTTCAAGGCGTTGAGATTGACGCTGGAGTAATCAAGATTGGCGGCCGCGTTGAAATTGGCGCTGAGGGATTCAAGTTCCTCGCCGATTTTGAGGGAATCGCGAGTAGGAGTTCCCTCTTCGAGCATGCGTTGCGAGAAACTGCAAATGCCAGGGGCAACGTTGGGATCGGAGGAATAACCACCGGCGACGAGGAGCGAGAAATTGACAACAGGAGCGGTGTGGCGTTCGGCGAGAACGATTTTCAGGCCATTGGAAAGCGTGGCTTTTTCCATGGCGGGAAGTTTCAGAGCTTCCGCGGAACCGAGCGCGGGAGGTTTGGAGCGGTCGATGGGAGCAGAGGTTTTGAAATCGGTGGGATAGGGTTGAACTTCGAGGACGTAGTCGCCGTCAGAGAGCCAGTCGTTGGCAACTTTCTTGATGGAAGCGGGCGTGGCGGCCTGGATGCGCTTGAGATAGGTTTTGTAGCACGCGGGATCGCCGGTGAAGGTCTGGCAGCGGGCGATGATGTCGCTCTTGCCGCCGAAACCGCCGATGCGTTCCATGATGCGGGCATACTGGCCGAAGATTTGCGTTTTGGCGAGATTGAGTTCGGCTTCGGTGGGACCATCTTTCAGGAATTTCTGCAATTCTTCATTGGCTTCTTTTTCGACGACGGAAAGATCGCCGCCCGGCTTGGCGGTGAGAGTTAAGTAGAACTGCCCGGCAATTTCGTTGTTCTCGTCTTCCGCAGAGGCGCTGGTGGCGATTTGATCCTTGTAGACGAGGCGCTTGTAGAGGCGCGAGGTTTTTCCCTGACCGAAAATACGAGCGGTGAGATCGAGGAGAGCTTCTTCGGGCGAATAGGCTTGAGGAACGTTCCAGACGCGATAGAGGCGAGCCTGGGGGACGCGATCCTGAACCCAGCCGCGATGCGTGCCGGTGCGCTTGGCGACCCAGACTTCCTGCTTGGCGATGGGTGGGCCCGGAGGAATGGCGCCGTAATATTTTTCGACTTTTTGTTTGGCGACTTCGGGAGTGATGTCACCGGCGATGACCAGGGTAACGTTGTTGGGGCCGTAGTACGTTTTGAACCATTCCTGAACGTCGGCGAGAGAGGCGGCGTCGAGATCTTTCATGGAGCCGATGACGGTCCAGGAGTAGGGGTGGCCCGCGGGATAGGTGTTTTCGGTGATGAGTTCTTCGGAGACGGCGTAGGGTTGATTTTCATCCTGACGTTTTTCGTTCTGAACGACGCCGCGCTGGAGATCGAGTTTTTTCTGATCGAGGACGGGGAGGAGATGGCCCATGCGATCGGATTCGGCGAAGAGGACGTAGTCGAGCATGGAGGTGGGAACGTTTTCGAAATAGTTGGTGCGATCGTTGTTGGTGGTGCCGTTGAGGTCGGTGGCACCGATGCTTTCCATAGCGTTGATGTACGTGACGTTGAAATCCTGAGAGCCGGAGAACATAAGGTGTTCGAAGAGATGAGCGAAACCGGTCTTGCCGGTTTTCTCGCTTTTGGAACCGACGTGGTACCAGGAATTGACCGCGACGATGGGAGCTTTGTGGTCTTCGTGGACGAGAACTGTGAGACCGTTGCCGAGGACAAATTTGGTGTAGGGGATGTCGGGGATGGGGATGGCGTTGGGCTTGGCGGTTTCGACGGTGGGCTTTTGTTTGGGTGGGGGAGTGGTGGTGGCGTCGGATTGGGCGAAGGTGGGAAGCGCGATGAAGAAGAGGGCGAGGAAAATGGCGGCGGTCGCGCGGGTGGTACGAGACGAGAGGTTCACAGTGTTCTCCCTGAAGAGATGAGTGACGTGATGCGGTGCGTAAGCGGAATGTATTTTAGCAAAAGACGTGGCGGAATGGTGAATGGGGTGGGGAGAGGAAGAGTTCACCGCAGAGAAAGCAGAGGGCCGCGGAGGAACCGGAGAATCGGTGGGCAAGACGCTGGGGTTGAGATCCTTCGTCGCAAAGGGCGCCCCTCAGGATGACAATCGCGGCATGGTAGGTTGCTGGACGAGTGGGAAAGCGGCGGCATACGCATCGCTGCGCTCGGGGCAAGAAGCCGCCACTACACAGGGAATTGCTACGGGATACTTCAGAGAGGAAGAGTTCACCGCAGAGATAGCAGAGGGCCGCGGAGGGAACGGAGAATTGGTGGGCAAGACGCGAATGATCGGAGGCCGGGAACCTTTGGGGAGAGTGGAGGGAATTTAGAAAGGAGAACGAGTGGCTGGAAAGAAGAAAGGCACAACATGAGGATGGAGACAAAAGTTGGATGGGTGGTGTTGGCGGTGGCGTTGAGCTGTGCCGCCGTGAAAGCGCAAGATCGCGCGGACAATGCACCGGCGAATGCGGGACCGGATGTTGCGGTGGATGCTCCGGGGAATGGACCGGAGGAATTTGCGAAGGGCGGTCCGGACGATTTGGGAGCACTGCTGGGATTTACAGCGGAGCCAGAAGAGGGTCCGGGCGAAGAGGGATTGGCGGTGGAAGGGCCGGATGGTCCAGGCGGACCCGGAGGGCCGGGAGCGCGAGGACCGATGGGACCGGGAGGAGATCGCGGGCGTTGGGGCAGTGAGCGCGGCGGATTTGGGCGCGGCGGATACGATCGAGGATTTGCGATGATGCGGCTGTTGAATGATCCGGCGATACGCGAGAAGGCGGGAATCTCGGCGGAGCAAGTGGCGAAGATTCGTCAGCAAGCGGCGACGTTTCGGAAGACAGAGATTCGTCAGCGGGCGGATCTGGAAGTGAAACGCGTGGACTTGCGGGAATTGTTGAGTGCGGATAAGCCGGACCGTAGCGCGATTGACAGCAAGCTGGGAGAGATTAGCGCATCGCAACTGGCGCTGGAGAAATCGCGCGTGGGATTCGGGTTGGATATGAAAGACGCGATTACACCGGAGCAGCGGGACAAATTGCGCGCGGCGATCCGGGAACGTTGGCAGAGTGAGCGCGGCGGGCCGGGGCGACGTGGCCCGGGTACGCGCGGGCAACGCGGGCCGGGCGGATCCGTGGGGCCGGGAGCTGGGCCGGCACCGGATGCACAGGGAAAGCCGGGTGAGTAAGGCAGCGGCGGTTGACAATTTGGATGAGAAGTTGAGGCGGCGAGCGGGGGCTCGCCGCTTTTTTGATGCGTGGGATGGGAGAAGAGGGGCGAGAAGAAGTGTAAGAGTATAAGAGCATAAGAGTATAAGAGTGTAATGGTGATGGGAGAAATCGTTTGGGTGACAGGTGAGAATCAAGCGAAGGGGGATTCCTCACTCCGCGGACTACGTTCGGAATGACGGTTGGGGGGGATGGATTGGGGGGGAAGTACGTGGGGAGGCGAGCGAGGAACAGAGGTGTAAAAGTGCAAGGCGGCCACTACGGGATTGCGAGGCGGGCGGCGGGGGCATAGGATTTTGAGGGGAGGTGCGGTATGGGGATGGACCGGCGGGAATTTTTGGGAGTGGGTGCGGCGGCGCTGGCGGCGGGATTGACGGGAAATGGAATCGCGGCGGAAACCGGAAACAAGGATGCTCTTCCCGGCTCAGGGCATACGGTGTCTGCAGGTGACGACAAAATATCAGGGACTGGAGGAACGGGTATGGGGACATTGCCGCGGCGGGCTTGGAAGGATGGGATTGAATTGTCGGTGCTGGCGATGGGCGGGATTGTGATTTGCCAGATGCCGCAGGAAGAGGCGACGCGGCGGGTGGCAGCGGCGTACGAACGTGGCGTGAATTATTTTGATTGCGCGCCATCGTATTTTGATGGTGAAGCGGAAACGAAACTAGGAGAGGCGCTGCGGCCGTACCGGCACAAAGTGTTTTTGGCGGAGAAGACCACGGTGCGGGATGCGCCGGGGGCGCGATTGGAGTTGGAGCAGACCTTGCGGCGATTTCACACCGACCATGTGGATTTGTACCAGTTTCATGCGGTGAGTTCGATGGAGGATGTGGAGAAGATTCTGGCTCCGGGAGGGGCGGCGGAATTGTTTGTGGCGGCGAAGAAAGAGGGGAAGGCGCGGCATTTGGGATTTTCCGCGCACAACGCGCCGGCGGCGATCCGGTTGATGGACCTGATGGAACTGGACAGCGTGATGTTTCCGGTGAACGCGAATGCGTGGGAGAACGGCGGGTTTGGTCCGCAAATTCTGGCAAAGGCGAAAGAAAAAGGGATGGCGCGGATGGCGTTGAAGGCGCTGGCGTACGGGAAATGGCCAGCGGGAACAAAAGAGAGCGAGCGAAAGTATCCGAAGTGCTGGTATGAGCCACTTGACGATCCGGAGATGGCAAAGCTGGCGTTGCGGTTTACGTTGAATCAGGAGGTGACCGCGGCGGTGCCACCGGGAGACGAGAAGATTTTTGATATGGCGGTGGAGTTGGCGTCGGGGCCGTTGCCGGAATTGAGTGCGGCGGAGTTGGAAGAATTGAAGGTAAAGATCGGGAAGTTGGAGCCGGTGTTTCGGGCGTAGGGGGAGTGAAGAGGGATTCCTTGCTCCGCGGGTGCCCCTGCCTGCCGCCTGCAGGTTCGGAATGACAAGGGGATGGTGGCCGGGAGCATGGAAGTAGGGAGCGGAAGAATAAGGGAAGAAGTGTAAGAGTATAAAAGTGCAAGAGTGCAATGGTGAGTGGAAAAGGTCAGCGGCCACTACAAAGACGGGTATCGGGCTCGCAATTTGGGAGGGAATGAGAGCATACTGTGGGCGGCTGGGAAGGGATGTTCCTATACTCGCTCACCTCACACCGCTGGCTGCGCAGACGATATTCCCCTACCTTGGTATGCCCGGAGAAAATGAACAACCGCGTTGATTTTCCGGGAGATAACTTCCCCAGCTATCGAAGTATCCTAACGACCACAAGTGTTCTCTAAGTGTTGATTGAAGATCGAAGAAGGATAGGGTTTCATCGAGATGCGATGGTTTTTATTTCGCGGAGCGGTGACTATATCGGTCAGTTCGAATTTGGCGAACATGACGAGGCAACTGGTCGGTGTGAAGCAGACGAAGACCGGCCCTGGCAGATCGGGGCAAGCAGGGCTCGCAACAAGGCGCTCGCCCTGCGCTACAGGATTAGGTTAGGGGGATGAGTGGAGACTTCTAAGATTATTCAAGCGTGGGGGAAGATCTTGAATGGGGAGTCCCCTTCCCTTTCGATCGAGATCACGCGGGAATGCCCGTTGAAATGCCCGGGATGCTATGCATACGACGATGCGCATCTGGGCGGAGGACGAACGCTGCGGGAGTTGAACGATCGAAGAGGACAGGCGCTGGTGGACGGGGTGCTGGAAGTGGTGGACCGGCTGAAGCCGATGCACTTGTCGATTGTGGGGGGCGACCCGCTGGTGCGCTTTCGAGAAGTGGAAGTGCTGATTCCGAAATTGCTGGAGCGCGGGGTCCACGTGCAGATCGTGACCAGCGCGTTTCGGACGATGGGCGCGACGTGGGCGAGCCTGGACCAGAAGTTAGAGGTGGTGGTGTCGATTGACGGATTACAGCCGGAGCACGATGTGCGGCGAGCGCCGGCGACGTACGAGCGGATTCTGAAAAATATTGTGGGGCAGAAAATCACCGTGCACTGCACAGTGACCGGTCAGATGATGAAGCGGCCGGGATACCTGGAAGATTTCCTGAAATTCTGGACGCCGCGGGAAGAAATCAAGAAGGTGTGGTTCAGTCTGTTTACGCCGCAGGTGGGAGACCGGCTGCCGGAAATGTTGAGCGCGGAGGAACGGGCGCTGGCGATTGCGGAGATGCTGGAATTGCGAACGCGTTATCCGAAGCTGAGCATGCCGAAAGTAGTGATCGAGCAGTTCGCGGTGCCGCCACATAGCCCGAAGGATTGTATTTTTGCGCAGACGACGCAGACGTTGTCGGCGGACCTGGAGACGAAGATTACGCCGTGCCAGTTTGGCGGGAATCCGGATTGCGGGTCGTGCGGGTGCATAGCGTCGATGGGGTTGGCGTCGGTGGGAGCGCACAAGTTGGGTGGAATGATTGCGGTGGGGACGATCTTCAAGGCGTCGATCGCGATCGGGAGGCGGCGCGCGCGGAGGCGGGAAAAGAAGATGAGTGGTCGAGGCACGACGGCGCTACCGGTGTTGCAGGGGAAGAACGAAGGATGCGCTGCGAGCGAGGGGACGAGCAGTTAGATTGGGGCGCGGCCGCTTGGTGAGAATCTGACAAGCCTACCTCCATAGGCCTGGAGCAACGGCGGTGCCGTGGCAGAAGAACGGGTCCCTTCCTGCGTCAGGGCAAGCTAAAGACCGGCCACTACGGACCCAAGAGGTGACGCTATGCGGGGATGGATTCGCGGCGAAGGGACCAGGCGGCTAGCAGACCTACGGTTAGCCAGAAACCTAGGGAACCTACGATGGAGAGTTCGAGGCGGCGGGTAATTTCGGAGCGGACGTCGCTGAGACGTTCTTGATCTTTGCGTTGCAATTCCAAAACATGTTCGTCGAGAGCAAGGTCTCCGGTGGAAACTCTGCCCTGGGCCTGGCGGCGAAGTGTGTCGATGCGGTCCCTTAAATTTTGGTGGAGTTGCTGCTCGCGAGTGGGCGGCGGGGCGGGAGTTTCAAAATAATCATCGTAAGGGCTGGGTTCCTGTGTAGCGTTGGAGGGCGGTGCGGGTGAGCCGAGAAGTTGCAAAGGCGGAGCGAGTTTTACACCGTAACCGGCGTAGGCATTGAGTTCGTGGACATCGGAAAGAACGCCGAGGAAGGTGGCTTGCTGGACAAGCGCGGAAATGCCGCAGACGGCGAGACCGAGAGCGAGGGCGCCGAGCGGCCAATATTCTTCGAGGCGGAGACCGGCGCGCATGATGAGTCCGGTGGCGACGAGAACGATGCCGGGAAGAAGGAGCCAGAGGGAGAGCGTGTCCCATTTGAGGCGAAGGATGGTGAGCAGAAGGAGAGCGAGACCAGCGGCGACCGCGATAATGCCCCACGCTTGCGGCATGGGCGAACCGGTGCGGAGCTTGGGTCCGCAAATACCGAGGAACACGGCGGGAGTGATCCAGACGAGAGCGACGAGGAGATAGACATAAGGGAGATTGGCGTCGAAGACGAGGGCAACGAGGACGAGGGCGAAGGGCGAGGCAAAGAAGGCAACGATGCGGAGAGGGAGAGGGTTGCGAGGAAAGACGCTGGGAACGAGGAGGGATTCCTCACGGCGTTCGGAATGACAGGGCTTGAGGAGGAACCAGTAAACGGCTAGGAAGAGAGTGGCTGCGAGGAGGATGGAGAAGGTGAGCCACTTATGGTGCCAGTAGGAATCGAGGCGCAGGAGGAGTGGGAGCAAGGAACTGTCGAAGAGATCGTCGGGAGGAAAGGTGTTGGACTGCCAAAGGTAGTGGAGTTCGCGGCGGAAATGAACGGCATCACGGGCGAGCGAGGCGAGACGAACGACGACGACATAAAGGACAACGAGAGCGGGAGCGGCGAGGAGCGAGGCAGCGAGTCCGCGAAGAGCGCCACGACGCGATGGATGCTGACCCGGGCCGGAAGAATCGAAGACAGCACCGGAGAGAATCCAGCCGAGAGCAGCGCCGGCACACATCCAAAGAAGACCGAGGACGATGAGGTTGGCGGAGCGTTCGTCGAAGCGCTGCGGCAGCGGAGCGAACAGGTGCGGGAACGCGGCGAAAACAAGCTGGCGATTGAGCTGAACGACGCGGGGGACCGGCAAGAGACGCGGAGCAATCTGGGCCATTTCTTCGTTGAGTTTAGCGCGGCGATCTTCGCGTGATTGGGAGGGAGGCTCGGCCTTAGTGCGATCGTAAGTTTCCTGAAGATCGTCGAAGCGAATGGAATCAGAGCGTTCGCGACTGAGAAGAAAGCGCACGCCTTCGGGGACGTCGGTATGGCGGAAGACGTCTTCATCGTAGAAACGAGGGGAGAGGATGAGATTGTTGAGTTCGACGGTGATTAGATTGCGGAGGCGGGTTTGCGAGAGGTTGCGCGCGGTGGCGTTGGAAAGCGGGCCGATGCCGGCGCTGGGCGGCGGCTCGCAACGAATGTCGGAAGGATCGCAGGGGCGTTCGCCGGGATGGAAGTCGTAGTAGAAATCGGCGCGGGGGTCGAGACCCTTGTCGGCGAAAGAGGAATTGGATTGCAGGCGAATGTCGTCGTGATTGGAGAGGATGTAGAGTTTACGACGGAGAGCGGCGAGATCGTTGGATTGTTTGGGCGAGAGATCGGAGACCGGCATGGGCTGGCCCGCGTGAGGAGAAGACGGATAAACGGCGAGGAGCGGATCGTATTGGGAGATGCGATTGGCGAGGTCGTTGTGCCAGGAAGGGCGCGGAGCGTAGTCGGGGAAAAAGGTCCAGCGAAATTCGGGATCGAGGGAATAGGCGATGTAGGTGCCAGGAGGAGGAATGGGAGTGGTGGTATCGAGGAAGCCGGTTTGCCACTGCTGGAGGAGCGCGGACGGATTGAGAATGTCGTCGGGACGGAAGAAGGCATAGGGATTTTGTTTGCCGGAAACGCTGGCGGTGAGTTCTTTGACGGCGTAAGGACTTTCGAAAGTGGCTTGGGAGACCTCTTCGTAGGCGAGCACGCAGACTTCGAAGACGGCAAGGAGGAGGACGGAATTGAGCACGGCGGAAAGAGAGCGACGCGTAGACGCCTGAGATTCTTCGCCGCGGATGGTGTCGCGAAACCATTCGGTGAGAGAGACGACGACGACGGCGACGGTGAGGACGGCGAAGAAATGAAAGAAGGCTGTGGAGCCGCTGGTTTTCTCGGCGCGCTGGGAGATGAGGATGAAAAGCGCGTAGCCGGTGGCGACGCCCCAGGCGCCGGTGAGAGCGCAGATGAGGCGGATGCGGAGGCGGGAGTTTTTTTCTGGTGCGTGTGCCAGGGCCGCGTGGGACATAGGTGGGCGAATGGTAAGCGAGAGAGGCGAGGGGAGTCAATGTTGGGGGGAGAAGAAGTGATAGTTGACAGTCGTCAGTCGCGAACTGAGAGCTGAGGTCGAGATTCGAAGAGGGATTTCGGGTTTGTGCGAAGCGAAGATGAGCCGACGAGGTGGCGTTCGGCGGAGTGAGGAGAACACCGGGGAAGGCAAGAGCCGGCAGGGATGGCGCTACACCGGTATACAGGGATGGCCTTCGAGGCTCAGGACGGGCCGGAGTTAGACGGGTTGGACATTTGGTGAAGCGGACCGCCTCGGAAGGCGGTCCCTACCTGCGTCAGGGCAAGCTCAAGAGCGGCCACTGCGGGGACTAACCGAAGAGCTGTCCCCGACATGCTTCGGGTTATAGTGGTGCGCTCTCGATATGGTGGTGTTGGCGGGGGATATGAGGAAAGCGGATCGACGGATGATACGGGGGATTGCGCTGTTTAAGTTGGCGAAGGCGGCGCTGTTGCTTACGTTTGGCGTGGCGGCGTTGCGATTGGTGAATACGGATCTTGGAGCGATTTTGGGGGAATGGGTGCCGCGGATTGGATTAAGTCCGGCGAGCCGGGATGTGGGGCGGGTGCTGCTGGAAGCGACGGCACTGACGCCGACGCGGATACGCGAAGTGGGATTGGGGAGTTTGGTGTATGCGGGATTGTTTGCGACGGAAGGATTGGGGTTGTGGTTCCTGAAGCGATGGGCGGAGTGGATGACGATTGTGATTACGAGTTCGTTGATACCGGTGGAGATTTGGGAGATTTTGCGGCGGCCGAATGCGACGAAGATCGTGGTGTTGGTGGTGAATGTGGCGGTGGTGGGGTATTTGGTTTGGGTGGTGAAGAAGGCGGACGTGGAAAAAGCGAAAATGGAAAGTGGGAAATAGAAGCAGCGAGGAGAGTTGGGTTGCGGGAAGCCCAAGAGCGCTGGCATAAAACCCAGCGCCACACGGCGGACGCTCGCGGTCCATGGTGACGTTGGACATTTGCGGAGAGCGGACCGCCTCGGAAGGCGGTCCCTACAACTGCGCAGAGGAAATCCTGCGGCAGGCAGGCGGCTACTACTTTGGATAGGGGTAGCGCTTGAGGAGGTAGGTGTCGAGAGCCCATTTGCCGGGTCCGAAGATCAGGATGAGCAGGGCGGCGAAGAGCGTGGTGTAGGGAGTGGCGGCGGTGAATTTGTCGGGGTCGGAGAAGATGGAAAAGAAGGCATCGCGATCGGCGGAAAGGAACGCGACGACCATGTCGATGGTGATGACCAGAGCGGTGAAGCGGGAGAGCAGACCAACGGCGAGGAGGATGCCGCCGATGCATTCGACGGAGGATACGAACGGGGCGGTGAAAGCGGGAGCGGGCACACCGAGGCTGGAAAAGAATTCGGTGACGCGCGAGAGATTGTGGAGTTTGCCCCAGCCGTTTTGGGCGAGTTGCACGCCCCAGTAGAGGCGGACGAAGAGCAGGAATGGGGATTGAAGAGTGGAGGCGGCGCGAACGGCCCAAGCGTAGAGGCGTCGGATTTGGGCGATGAGGGTCATGAGTGAAGGCTCCTTAGTGAAGTCAAAGACGAAATTGGGAAGTAGAAAATAGGTAAATCGAAGAGAGATTTCTCACTTCGCTGACTCCGCCTGCTTAGCCGCAGGCAGGTTCGGGATGTCGAATCTATTTGCCATAGCGAACGAAGTCAAAACAATTCCTCAGGGGCTGAAGCCCCTGTATGGCTTGACTGTTGACGTCGGAGCTAAAGCTCCGACCCCCTAAAAAGCCTAAGAGCCAAAAACAGAACCCAAGAGGCCCCGCGCTGAAACTGGACGCCGGCCCTTGCAGGATAAATTGTGCCCTGCGAAGCCCAGGACAAGCCCGTTCATGGCTCAGGGCAAAAGTCGGCGGTGGTACTGCGTACACAGCTGACCGCCTCGGAAGGCGGTCCCTACGACGGCAACACCAAGAAGAACCCGGCACTATACGGTCGAGCTCTTTCTGCGGTGGCGAAGACAGAAGAGATGGTCTTCGCCGAACGCGATGTTCCGTGCTTACCCCAAGAGGCCCGCTCGGGGTAGAGGCACCGGTCCACGGACCGCCTCGGAAGGCGGTCCCTACCATGCAACACCAAGAAGGACCCCAACAAGGGCTGGGCCGGCGCACTGGAGATGAGAGCCGAAGCGCTACTGAAAGTTACAACACGAACCAGCCGAGGGACGACCAATTTTGGAACCAGGAGGACACGTCGGAAGCGCGATCTTCGACGAGACGTGGACAGGGAGAGCGACGCGGCTGCGGGCTAGCGCGGAAGGCGGAGACTATGGCGCGTTCCAGGGGACGACCCTTTTGGAGATTCTGCAGGATGGCGAACTCTTCCCTTTCCAGTCGACGGAAGTAGACGGTGTTATCGATGCGATGAACGGCGAGATAGACGGGAGTGGGCTTGAGACGCGCGACGGCGGAAACTTTTTTGCGCTTCTGACGCTCGTCCATGGCATTACTGGCGGCGTTGTTGGCGACGTCGGAGGACGCATCGTGTTTAACGGCGAGAAGAAGATCGTCGACAGGATAGTGGAGATCGAGGAGACGTATATAAGGTTGCAAGCGGAGGCGGAGTTTTGCGGGATCGGCGGCGACGAGAGCGGCGGTCGTCACGGGAGGCAGGGAGGCGCCATCGAAGGCTTCGATTTCGGCCCATTCGAGGCGAACCATGTCGATGGCGAGTTGCACGCGGCCGGGGGCATAGCGAGGATGTTTGCGGAGCCAGGCCTCGAGGCGGGAGCCAATGTCGCGCATGGTGAAGGAGCGCGAAGGGCAATCGGTGAGGTAATGCTGCGCGAGTTGGTTGAAACGACGATCGCCGAGAACAGCGCGGAGGCCGGGAAAATCGTCGGAGAAGCCGTCGAGGACGCGGAACCAATACTGACGATTGTAGATTTCGAGGCGTTCGAAGGACGTGAGGCGATCGTTGGGCTTGATGATTTTGTTGGCGACGCCGGCGAGAGCGCGGCCGTTGGGAGCAACACGGCGCATGCGGTCTGAAGGCGTGAGCGGGGTCATGACGGCGCGAGCGACGTGGCGTTGCAGAGCAGCGAGTTTCATACCGCCGCCGCAAGCGAAGCACTGGCGAGATACTTGTTGGCCTTGAGCGCTTCGTGATGGACTTCGTCGAAGGACGGGATGTGATCATCCCATTCGAGGAGCGTGGCGGTGTGGCCGGTGCGCTGGATGGCGCGATCGTAGAGCTTCCAGACGGGATCGATCACGGGATGGTCGTGAGTGTCGAGAATGTATTTGCGATATTTGGAGTGTCCGGCGATGTGGATTTGCGCAACGCGATGGGCGGGGACGCTGTTGACGTAGATGGCGGGATCGAAACTGTGATTCTGCGAAGAGACGTAGATATTGTTGACGTCGAGCAGAATGCCACAGTCGGCGCGTTCGACGACTTCGTTGAGGAATTCCCATTCGGTCATTTCGGAGACGTGGAATTCGGCGTAACTGGAAACATTTTCGACGACGACGGGAACTTCGAGGAAGTCGCGGACTTCTTTTATTTTTTGCGCGGTGATGCGGGCGGCTTCGAAGGTGTAAGGCATGGGGAGAAGATCGTGGGAATAGCGGCCATCGACGCTGCCCCAGCAAAGATGGTCGGAGAGCCAAGGAGTTTTGGTGCGACGAACAAGATTTTTGAGGCGGCGGAGATGCTCCTTGTTGGCTTTATCCGCGTTGCCGAAATACATGGAGACGCCGTGCTGGACGACTTTGTAGCGCTCGAGGATCTGGTCGAGGATCTGGAGAGGGCGGCCACCATCGACCATGAAATTTTCGGAAATGATTTCGAACCAGTCGCAGGCGGGCTTGCGGGTGAGGATGTGATCGTAGTGGGGAATGCGCAGGCCGATGCCAACGCCGTAGGTGGTGAAATTGTTGAAACGATTCGCGGGCATTACTGGCTCCGGTGAATTTTGGGAGGGAGAAAAAGAAAGAGGGATTCCTCGCTCCGCGCGTTCGAAATAACGGTCTGGGTGTTATGGGGTGCTGCTCAAACAATTCCTCAGGGGCTGAAGCCCTATTTCTTGCAGACTTTGAATGTCGGAGCTGAAGCTCCGACCCCCTAGTAAGAAGTGGGGAAGAGCCGGCAAGGATGCCAGCGCTACCAGTTCTTGCCGTTGAGCGATGCCGACGAACTAAGATGTCGAAGCTGAATTATCTATCCAGCTATAAAGAGTAACCGAGAGTCGGCAAGAATGTCGGCGCCACCGAGTTCGGTTGTGAAGAGACTTCTCCTCGGGGTAGGGTGGCTGGTGCCGCCCTACCCCGAAGGAGAGGTTGCGTTTTAGTGGCCGGGCATCTTGGAGCCGTCAGTCGCGCAGCCGCCCTTGCCCTTGCAGCTGTTCTTGCCCTTGCAGCCATTGTCGCTGCTCTTGCAACCGCCATTGCCTTTGCAGGAGTTTTGACCCTTACAAGCATGCTTTTCGGGCTTTTTGGTGTCGTCTTTCTTGTCCTGGCTAGTGGCTGAGAAAGAGGACTTTGCGTTATGGAACACGGTCGAAGCCTGGACAACTGCGCCGGTGCCAGCGAGCAAGCCAGCAACCGCCGCGCCAGTGATGAGAGCCTTGGTGGTCTTAGTCATAGGTGATGCATCCCTCCAATTGAAGTAGTCGCGATTCGGACAAAATCCAGCCTCGAAAATGCCGGGTTGGGTTTCAGGCCGGGAGGGTGAACGAAGTTCCGGTGGACCGGAGCCCGTCAAGGCTCGCACACCCAAGTGGCCGAAAAGCGATTGCTCCCGTGTGACGCCGGGAGTGGGGCAAGGTTACACCTTGGGGCAAGAAAAGAGGAAGAAAAATATGGGGTGTGGAAAAGGAAAGGTGCCGGTGGGGGCCGGGAGATGTAAATATATTGTCACCTTTGCGGGGTTTAGCGCTCGTATAGACCAGAAGTAAGTACGCAGAAACAGTGCCGGTTGGATTGCCCTAATCGAGGCCAATGAAAGCAGCAGCAACGACGAACGAAGCGGCGTTGATCGCCCGGGTGCTGGCCGGGGAGACCGAGCTGTTTCATGACTTGATCCGGCCGTACGAGCGGCTGGTGTACGTGACGATTTTCGCGATTCTGAAGAATGAGACGGAAGCGGAAGACGGGGCGCAAGAAACGATGATCAGCGCGTTCCGGAACCTGAAGAGTTTTCGAGGCGAAGCGAAGTTCAGCACGTGGCTGGTGACGATTGCGATGAACGAAGCACGGCGGCGATTGAGGAAAGCGAAGACCGCCGCGGAAGATTCCTTGAGCGAGCCCACGAAAGATGGGGAAAGAGATTTTACTCCGGCGGTGCTGACGGACTGGCGGGAGATTCCGTTGGAAGCGCTGGAGCGGAAAGAATTGAAGGAGAAGCTGCAGGAGGCGGTGAAGGCACTGCCGGAGAAATACCGGGAAGTGTTTGTGCTGAGGGATATCGAGGAATTAAATCAGGAAGAGACGGCCGCGGCGCTGGGAATCAACGTGACGCTGGTGAAGGTGAGGCTGCACCGAGCGCGGATGATGCTCCAGAAGATCCTGGCGCCGTACTTGAAGAACGCGCCCTTTCATGGTCAGGGCGAGCCCTTCGATGCTCAGGGCAAGCAGGGACGCGGAGGATTTTTCCGAAGGTGGTTCCAATGAAGCTGGAATGCAAACACGTTTGGGAACATATTTCGGGATACCTGGATAAGGAACTGGACCCGGAACTGTTGGCGGCGGTGGAGCGGCATCTGGCGGGCTGCGAAATTTGCTCAGCGGTGCTGGATTCGACGCGAAATATTCTGGTGTTGACGGCGGATGATCGGACGTATGAGTTGCCGGTGGGATATAGCGAGAGATTGCATGAGCGGTTGCGGGCGGTGGTTGGGAGTGGAGAATGAGGGGGGTGGGTTGCACGGTGTGAGGAGAGGGGTAGGTTGAGATCCTTCAGCGATCCTCATCGGATAGCTTCAGGATGACAGGCTAAGAGGAACCAAGACTCAGCCTCGAGCGCAAAGGTAGGCAATTCTTACCTGAAAATGTACAGAGGAATGGGTATCGCCGGGGTGGACTAGTTCGTGTATTGAAGTGAGATGAGTGTTTCGAGCGCACCGGTTCCGGCGGAAGAGCGAGCGATTCCCTTCCCGATTAAAGAGATGAAAAAGCCGTCGCAGAAGCGCGGCCGAGCGCGGCTCGGATGGACGCTGGTGTGCGCGGTGCTGGCGATGGTGGTGAGCGCGGTGGTGCTGCTGGCGCGGCACTGGCCGTACTCGGAAGCGCTGCTGACGTCGGCGCTGCAAGACACCTTCAAGACGCAAGTGACGATCCAGAATTTTCACCGATTTTATTTTCCGCATCCGGGATGCGAGGCGGACCTGGTGACACTGGCGGGTGCGACGAAAAGTGGAAAACCGATCGCTACGGTGGAAGTGCTGCGAATTACCGGACGTTACAGCGATCTGCTCGTTCGTCCTCATCATTTGGCGAATATTGAATTGGTAGGGCTCCACGTGCGGATTCCGGCGGGAGACGAGCGGAAAAGTGTCGAGGGAGCGGGATCGGGCGCGGAGCCTTCGAAGATTTCAATCGGCGCGGTGACGGCGAACGGTGCGGTGCTGGAATTCGAAAAAGAGAATGAGCAGGAGCCGATGCGATTCGACATTCATACGCTGAGAGTGGGGTCGATTGCGGCGACTACACCGATGACGTACGAGGTGAAGATGACGATTCCCGAGCCGCCGGGAGAATTGGAGTCCACAGGGAAGTTTGGACCATGGAAGGCAGGCGAGGTGGGAAAGACGTTACTGCGGGGAGCGGCAACATTGCACAGAGCGAAGCTGGACAAATATCCGGGAATCGGAGGGACGCTGGATTCGTATAACAACTTTAGCGGCATGTTGGAGCAAGTGGAGGTGATCGGCAGCGCGAACGTGGGGGATTTCCACCTGAAATCGCCGGGACATACGGAGGGGCTGAGCGCGCAATATATCGTGGCCGTAAACGCACTGAAGGGAGAAGCGCGATTGCGGAATGTGACGGCGAAGCTTGGCCATACGAACCTGCAGGTGGAAGGCAGCGTCGGAAAGAATCCGAAAGTAGGAAAGCGCGAAACGTCACTGAGTTTTACGATTCCGCATGGACGGACTGAGGATTTGTTGTGGCTATTTAGTGGGGCAGCCAAGCCGGCGATGATGGGTAGCGTGAACAGTTGGGGGCGGGTGACGGTACCAAAATTTGGAGAGGGATTTGTGAAGGACCTGGTGCTGACAGGACGATTCGAAGTAGAGAATGGGTGTTTTCAGAAGGCGACACAGGTGAAAGCCAATCTGTTGAGCGCGCGAGCGCAAGGAAAGAAGGTTGCGGATGCGAGCGATGCTCCGGAAGTGGCGGTGACGAGTTTGAGCAGCGATGTGCGAATTGAACAAGGCGTGGCAAATTTCACGAGATTGTATTTCGAGCTACCGGGAGCGCGAGCGCGTGTGGAAGGGACGTACGATTTGAGCAGTCACCAAGTGGATTTGCGGGGGAATTTGTGGACGGACGCGACGGTGTCAAAGGATACTTCCGGAATTGCGGCAACGCTGCTGAAGCCGTTCGATCCATTGTTTAAGCGGAAGCATGCGGGGGCAGAAGTGGCGGTGGTGATGAATGGGGATATCGACGCACCGCATTTTGGGACGATTTTGGCGAAGGATAAGAAGGGTTGGAAGGGTAAGCCGGAGGCGGGTGGGGATGGTGGGGTTACGCAGTGAGGGCGGGTCAGTGGCGGACGTAGTTTTTGAGTGACGCGAATTAAGTTTGATGATTGTGATGATGAGGATAGGTTGAGATCCTTCGGCTATCCTCGTCGGATAGCCTCAGGATGACAGCGGAAGAGAAATTTGAGCCGCTCCTTAAAGCACGAGAGTGTGGCGGCCGAGAGAAAATGCAGTCGGCGTAACCCGTCGAAACTCAGGGCAAGAAGCTGCGCCGACCGACGAACACGGAAGACACCAAGAGCGCTGGCATGACCCTTCGAAGCTCAGGGCGAGAAGCCAGCGCTACATGGGAGACGCAAGAGGGGGGCAGGGATAAGACCCTGCCCGCGGCAGGCAGGCGGCCACCACACTAGAAGACGCCTTTTAGGTGGAAGTGGGCGGCTTCTTCGAGTAAGAGCAATGCAAAGGTGAGTAAGGAAAGAGCTAGCTGCACGTTTTCTGTGCGGCGCTCGTTGGGAGTTAGCGGCTGTTGACGCCAGGCGGAAGAGGCGCGGCGGCGAAGCCTGCGGACTTGCCAGAGGACGAGGAGATTGAGGAGCGCGCCGAAGAAGGCGATGAGCATCATGGGGATGCGAATGGCGTCGGCGTGAAGGTGCTCGGCGAAACCCCAGGCGGAAGAGGCGAGAACGAAGGCGCCAATGCTCACGAGAAGGCGTATGCCGTGGAGAGCGATGAAGGTACTGCAGACGCTTTGCAGGAAAGCGAAGAAGAGGCTGGACCAGTTGAGCCAGCGGAAGCGGGCGGGCGAGGGGGCGCGCGATGGATCGGCGAGTTCGGGCATGTGTGAGTTCCTCGATTCTGCGCGTGGAAACAGTTTGCCGGGAATGGGTTGGGGAGACAAGGGGCGGTGTGCGGCCGGGAGGAATTGGCGCAGTGATTCATGGATTGGGTTAACGGATCGGGTGAGGTCCTTCGCTTCGCTCAGGATGACAGAGAATTTTTAAGCCAAGAACCTGCACGGGCACAGTGGCGGGGAAAATTGTGCGGACATGGGGCGCAGCCCTTCACAGATCAGGGTAAACAATGCTGCGCCCCTACCGGGGAGTTGATTTGTGTTTTGACTAAAGGGAAGAGCCAGCAAGGATGCTGGCGCTACTCGTTAGGACCAGTGGCCGGGGACCGGGGTGTGGCAGCTAGGGCAGGTCCCTGCTTTGAGGTGATTTTGTGTGACGGTATGCCAGTTGCGACGGATCAGGAGTTTGTTGCATTGCGGGCAGTGGGTGTTGGCGGCTTCGGAATGGATGTTGCCTTCGTAGACGAAATGGAGGCCGGCTTCGCGAGCGATTTGGCGGGCGCGGTGAAGGGTTTCGGGAGGGGTGGGCGGCTTGTCTTGTAACTTGAAATCGGGATGGAAGGCAGTGAAGTGGAGAGGAATGTCGGGACCGAGATTGGCGAGAATCCAGTCGGCGAGTTTACGGGTTTCGTCGGGATCGTCATTGAGCGTGGGGATCATGAGATTGGTAAGTTCGAACCAGACGTTGGTTTCGTTCTTGAGCCAGGTGAGCGTGTCGAGAACGGGCTGGAGATGGGTGAGAGTGATCTTGCCGTAGAAATTTTCGGTGAAGGCTTTGAGATCGATGTTGGCGGCGTCGATGTGATCGTAGATGTCGTGGAACGCTTCGCGGGTGATGTAACCGTTGGAGACCATGACGGTTTTGAGGCCGCGGGGCTTGGCGGCTTTGCAAATGTCGATGATGTATTCGCCCCAAATGGTGGGTTCGTTGTAGGTGAAAGCGATGGAGCGGCAGCCGTGCTCGATGGCGAGCAGAGGAACGTCTTCGGGAGGGAGATGTTTGGAGTGAACCTGATCGTGATGGGATTTGGAGATGTCCCAATTCTGGCAGAAGAAACAACCCATGTTGCAGCCGGCGGTGCCCATGCTGAAGATGCGCGTGCCGGGAAGAAAATGATTGAGGGGCTTTTTCTCGATGGGATCGACTTGGAGGGCGGCGGGAGAAGCGTAGCCGAGGCTGTAGAGTTTGCCGTTTTGGTTGGCGCGGATGTAACAGAAGCCGGCTTGGCCGTGGCCGATGTGGCAATGGCGCGGGCAGAGGTAGCAGTGAACGCGGTTATTGGGTTCGGGTTCCCACCAGCGAGCCTCGTGGAGGGCGGGAGTGGATTGGAGGATCTGGAGAGTGGACATGATTCGCAGACCTCGGGTTGATTATACGCTGGGGGCCAGGGCAATCGCGACTCGCCTCTCGCCTCGGGATGTATCTCTTAATGAGGAGTAGTGATTTTATTAGTGTGCAGTTACGGTGTCGCGGCTACGGCGCTTGGGTCCAGGCCGTTATGTCCCAGCCCTTACGGGCTGGGCTAGTATCTGACGCGCCTCTGGCGCTCGGAGAAGGAGAGGCAGCAGGCATAACCCTTCGCCACGCTCAGGACAAGTCGGCGCGACATGGGGAGAATGGGGCGAGTCATATCGCGGGTCTAAAGACCAGCCACTACATTCAACCCAGAGGCGGCGCTACGAATCTTGGTGGGAGTGCTGGGCGCGGCGGCGGAGGGCGGCCCAGTCGGCGAAGGATTTCAGGTTGTGGCGATACTTCCAGGAGAGCTGGAGGAATTTGTGGGCGTCGAGGTTGGCGGCTTCTTGGCCTAAGAAGGTTTCAAAGCGCCATTGGATGTAGGGACTCTTCCAGGGCTGGAGACGATAGCCGCGCGAGGCGAGCCAGTAGAATTTGAAGATATTCCACACTGAGAGGTTGCAGGCGAATTCCCCGAGTCAATTATAGCAAGACGGCTGAACGCGAGGAGCTAGCCGCCAAGAGCGACGGAAAGATGTTCGTGGACGAGGAGCCAGGTTTTGCCGTGCTTTTCCCAGATGCCGGTGTAGCGGACAGGGGAATCGAGAGTCTTGCCGTCTTTGAATTTGGCGGTGATATGCATGGGAACGACGGTCCAGGCGATGTTGCCGTGGCGCGTGACTTTGAGTTCTTTGCCTGCAGTAAGCGAGGCGGAGGTAGCGTTATCCAGGAACTCCTTGCGCACGCCCGCGTCATATTCTTTCCAGCCGGTATAAGAAAAGGGAGCGAGATCGTAAAAGGTGAGATTGCTGTCTTTGGCGTAGAACTTGGCGGCATTATCGGCATTGCCGGAACTCCACGCGGCACAATAGTTGTCGATCAATTTGCGAAAGGTGGTGTCGTCGGAAGCTTTCTGTTGAGCGCGGGCACCGACGAAGGTGGTGAGTCCACCAACGAGGGCGAAAATAATATAGATGGCCCAATGATGACGCGGGACAGAATGAAAATTGCGGGACATGCGCACCTCTTCGAAAAGTGGTTCGCCAAGGAGACTGACCTGGGCGGCAAGAATGATGTGGCCCCACGATAGACGGAATCAGGAGTGAATTCAAGTGCAGGGGCTGCGGGACAGCAACCGGCGGTGGGGCGGCGTTCGCCGATTGCGGGGGAGCGTTCGCCGATTGGCGGATGCGGAGGGTGGAGGGAGGGACTTAGGCTGACTGTGGGCGGGCAAAGAAGCCCACCTGGAGGACGCCATGGGGACGGGAACGAAAAGGCCAGAGCGGCGGGGACGGATGCTACTGAGTGCCGGATGGGCGGCGGGGATAGGAATCACGCTTGTGGAAATGGAATTCGGCATGGATTATGTTTTGTCACACGTGGTGGGACACGTAAGCGCGATTGCGGGATGGCTGCCGATGATCGGGACGTTGGTAAAGCAGATTTACGGGTGAAGGTACGAGGGAAAGTGAGAAGGTTGGAGCGAACGTGACGGATCAGCAAAACACATCGGTGGGCAGGGCGCCGTATTGCAGCCGGGGGCCGTCGAGATGGCTGCCGGGGGCGGTGCTGATCATCATCGGCACGTTGATTCTGCTGGATCACATGGACGTGATCAACGGAGCGCGAATCTGGCGTTTTTGGCCGGTACTGCTGATCATCGTGGGAATCGCGAAAGTAGTGAACGAGGGGAAACGCGTCGGCGGGGTAATGCTGATTCTGGTGGGCGCGTTTTTCACGGCGGAGCACTTGGGATACCGGCCGTTTACCTGGGATACGCTTTGGCCGGTGCTGATTATTCTTGCGGGCGTGGCGATGATTTGGGGGCGATTCGACCGACAGATGATGAGTTCGAGCCTGGCGGGAGCGGAGACGGACAGGTTGGACGCGTTCGCGCTATTTGGGGGAATCGAGAGACGCATTCATACCAGCAATTTTGTGGGCGGGCAGATTACGGCGACGTTCGGCGGAGTGGAGATCGATTTTCGATCGGCGGATATCGCGGGCGAAGAAGCACAGATGTACCTGGACGCGGTGTTCGGGGGAATCGAGCTGGTGATACCGGAGCGGTGGACGGTGGTGTGGGACGGACAAAACATTTTTGGCGGATACAGTGACGAGACGCGGCCGCCGTTGCCAGACGTACCGGGAGCGCCGCCGAAGAAGCGCCTGGTGCTGCGCGGGCGGGCGTTTTTTGGTGGCATTTCCGTAAAGAATTGATCGGACCATGAAACTCATACGCATGGAAAAGATGCAGCACGTGGTGTTCTGGTGCGGCTGGGCGTTTTTCGCACTGGTGCTGGGGACGCTGCTGGCGTCACCCGGGGGGATGAGCGAAACGCACGCGCTGGGGCTGGCGGTGATGCTTTCTGGCGTGGCGCAGGTAAGTGCGTGGACCGCAGCGTTCTCTTGCCGAACAGCGCCGTTGGGGCGAACGCCGGTGTGGCGGGTGCTGGCGATTCACATCACGGCGGCAACGATCCTGACGTTTTTCTGGGTGCACGTGGGAAAGATCATTGCGCGCGAAATGGACGCAGTGCCGGGATGGAGCGGGACGTACGCGGAATATTCGAAGAAGACGGAGATGCTGTACGCCGCGGGGGAATTTTATTATTTGCTGAGCGTGGCGGTGCAGTATGCGCTGATTGCGCACAAGGAAAGTCAGAAGGCGCAGGAACGCGCGGTGGAATCGAGTGTGCGGGCGCGGGAAGCGGAACTAAGCGCGTTGAAGGCGCAAATCAATCCGCACTTTTTGTACAACAGCTTGAATTCGATCAGCGCGCTGACGAGCATCGATCCGGCGCGGGCGCGGGAGATGTGCGTATCATTGGCGGATTTTCTGCGGCTGACACTGGGGATGGGAGAGAAGGCGGTGATTCCGCTGAGCGAGGAGATCGGGCTGCTGGAGAAATATTGCGCGATCGAGAAAGTGCGGTTCGGGGAGCGGCTGACCGTGGAAAAGGAAATTGAGGAAGGGGCAAAGGATTGTCTGCTGCCGCCGCTGCTGTTGCAGCCGTTGTTCGAGAACGCGGTGGTACACGGGATTGCGCAAATGGCGGATGGCGGATGGATTCGTCTGCGGGCAGCGCGAAGTGGCGAGCGGCTGCTGGTAACAGTGGAAAATTCGTGGGACCCGGAAGCGGGGAGTTCGCGGAAGAATGGAGTGGGGCTGAGGAACGTGCAACGGCGGTTGGAGGCCCGGTATGGCAGCGAAGCACATTTAGAGGCGAAGGCGGAGGATGAAGTGTTTCGCGTGAATCTGTCGTTTCCAGCGGAGGAGAAGGCGGTGGCTAGTGGTTAGTGGCGAGTGGCGAGCAAGATGGGATGGATTGCGCGACTGATTGTTCCAGCATGGTGTTTCGCGCGAATTTGTCGTTTGTGGAGGAAGAGAAGACAGTGGCTGGTGGCTAGAAGCTGTCAATCATCGCGAAGGAACGGAGAGTTCCTCAGGGGATAAAGTCCGGATTTTCTTGGCTCCCAATGTCGGAGCCCTTCGGGGCTCAGGGTGAACTGAAGCTCCGACCCCCTAATCGTAATTTATGAGATGACCTTCAGCGGACAGCGCGGGGATTGAGAAGTTCGCAGGATCGATTCTGTGGTTGAGCGAACGCGAAGGCTCTGCCATCGGGAAAAGCAAGTTCTGGAGACAGGCGATGCGGAAGTGGAAAGCGCTGATTGTGGATGATGAGGAACTGGCGCGGAAGCTGCTGCGGGAAATGCTGGGGGCGCATCCGGAGATTGAGATTGCGGCGGAATGTGCGAATGGGATGGAGGCGGTGAAGGCCGCAGCGGAGCACAAGCCGGATCTGCTGTTTCTGGATGTGCAAATGCCGAAGCTGACGGGATTTGATGTTTTGGAACTGATCGATCGCGCGGGCGTGGCGATTATTTTTGTGACGGCGTTCGATCAATATGCGATGAAGGCGTTTGACGTACATGCGGTGGATTATCTGCTGAAACCATTCAGCAAAGAACGATTCGAAGCGGCGCTGGAGCGGGCGACGAGCCGCGAGACGAAGAAGCAGGTGGATGCAGGGGAGTTGGTGGCGGCGGCGCGGCCCACAGGGCAGTATGCGGAACGAATCGTGGTGAAGGATGGGACGAAAGTAAGTTTGATTGCGGTGAGCAAGCTGGATTACGCGGAGGCGCTGGACGATTATGTTTCGCTGGTGAGCGAGGGTAAAAAACATTTGAAGCAGCAGACGATTTCGGGGCTGGAGCTGGCGCTCGATCCGGGGCTGTTTGTGCGGATTCACCGGTCGTACATCGTGAATCTGGAGCGCGTGGCGCGGATTGAGCCGTATGGGAAAGACAGCAAAGTGGCGATTTTGACGAACGGCGTGAAGTTGCCGGTGAGTCGCGCGGGGTATGGGCGGTTGAAGACGTTGTTGGAGGAGAAGGGATAGTTGCGGGAGATTGGTTGTGGTGAGGTTGGAACAGGAACTCGAGAGTTGCCGTTCCAGGGTAGCAGTAATGTCCGCGCTGCCGAGATATTTTGGTCGGGTGGCGAGACGCTGGGGTTGAGATCCTTCGCTGCGCTCAGGATGACACGACGCATTTGTTTTGGGCTGGGTGGAATCTAAGCCCGCACCCTTGGAGGCGAAGGGTGCGGCACCCCGCGGACCGCCTCGGAAGGCGGTCCCTAGAACGGCAATCCAAGAGCTCGCCGTTTCAGGGTAAGCAGTGGTGTCCGCGCTGCAGAGATATTTTGGGCGGGTGGCAAGACGCGGGGGTTGAGATCCTTCGCTGCGCTCAGGATGACACGACACATTTATTTTGGGTCGGGTGGAATCTAAACCCGCACCCTTGGAGGCGAAGGGTGCGGCACCCCGCAGACCGCCTCGGAAGGCGGTCCCTACAACGGCAATCCAAGAGCTCGCCGTTTCAGGGTAAGCAGTAATGTCCGCGCTGCCGAGATATTTTGGTCGAGTGGCAAGACGCTGGGGTTGAGATCCTTCTCTGCGCTCAGGATGACACGACACATTTGTTTTGGGATGGGTGGAATCTAAACCCGCACCGTTGGAGGCGAAGGGTGCGGCACGCCGCGGATCGCCTCGGAAGGCGGTCCTTACAAAGGCAAGGAGTCGGCACGTCCTAAGAAAACGGGGATGCGCGTTATTTTATTGGGAAGCAGTCGAGGTCGTTGGCGAAGGTGACTGGGCCGGAGTAATGCTTTTTGATTTCGGCCACCGTTTGGTCTTCTTTGCCGAGGGTGCGCAGCATGCGATGAGAGAGCACTAGGTGCTTGACGTGGGCATCGGCGGCGATCTGGCCGATTACCGAGGGAGGCATGTGCAGCCGTCGTTCGAGACCGGTGGCACCTTCGGGGACCGCATTGTGGGCGATGAAGAGATCGGCGTTGGCGGCTAATTGGGTGAGACCTCCTTCGCCGTTTGAATCGCCGCTGAATACGATCCGTTTGTCTGTAATTTCCAGACGCCAAGCCAAGGCGGGAACGCCACCATGGATGACTCGCACGGAATAGGCGGAAAGATTGGCGTTGCGAAATACGAGTGTGGGCGCGGCGGTGCCCGCTACGTTGTGCGGTTGCAATTTGTAGCTGCCTCTCTCGCCGGGGACGAAAAGCTCGCTTAGATAGCCGTAGGCACCATGGTCGGCAAAAAAATCCGCGACGAATTGGGTGGTGGACGGCATGAAATCGTTTCCCTGCGGGCCGTAGATGGGCAGGGGACGATGGCGATCTTCGAACCAAGAGGATTTGATTAAGGCGGAAAAATCGGCGCTGTGGTCGACGTGAAAGTGGGTGAAGAAGATAACGTCGAGCTGGGACATTTGCGCACCACTTTCACCGAAGCGAAGGGCGCTTCCGCCGCCGGCGTCGACGAGAGCGAGAGGGTGGCCGTCTTGCCAGACGAGATAACTGCTGGAGGCGCGCTTGTCTTGGAGTTCGGGGCCACCGGAGCCGAGGACTTGAACGGCGAGGCCTTGGGCGCCGCAGGACTGGGCGGAGGAGGAGGGGAGGAATGTGGAGGCGAGGAAGAAGATGAGAAGGAGGGGGCGCGTGAATTTTGATGGTGACGGCATTGTGGGATTTTAGGACGTTGTTTGGTTTGGTGGTAGGGATGTTCGCGGAGAGAGAAAAACGTGTAGCCGGTAGAGATGCCCTTCGAAGCTCAGGGCAAGGGGGAGCGGACCGCCTCGGAAGGCGTTCCCTACAACGGCAAGTCGAGAGCTCGCCGTTTCAGGGTAAGCAGTAATGTCCGCGCTGCCGAGATATTTTGGTTGGGTGGCAAGACGCTGGGGTTGAGATCCTTCGCTGTGCTCAGGATGACACGACACATTTGTTTTGGGCTGGGTGGAATCTAAACCCGCACCCTTGGAGGCGAAGGGTGCGGTACCCCACGGACCGCCTCGGAAGGCGGTCCCTACAATGGCAACGCAAGAGCTCGCCCTTCCAGGGTAAACACGGATGTTGGCGCTGCCGAGATGTTTTGGTCGGGTGGCAAGACGCTGCGGGTGAGATCCTTCGCTGCGCTCAGGATGACAGGACACATTTGTTTTGGGCTGGGTGGAATCTAAACCTGCACCCTTGGAGGCGAAGGGTGCGGCACCCCGCGGACCGCCTCGGAAGGCGGTCCCTACAACGGCGCGGAAGGGAAAACACAAGATGCGGGCTGCGGACACGGAGGAGCTTTCAAGACGTGGTGAGTTTGCGGACATGGGGCGCAGCCCTTCGCGGCTCAGGGTGAACAGTGGCTGCGCCCCTACGGGGAGTTAGAGGGCTTGTTGGAGGTTGCGGCGGAGGCGGAGTTTGGCGCGGAAGATTATGGTTTTAACCGCGGGGAGGCGGCGGTTGAGTTTTTGGGCGATTTCGGAATAGCTCATGCGCTTGTAGTAGCGGAGGATGAGCGGAACTTTGTAGTAGTCAGGGAGAAGATTGAGTTGTTCGCGAACCTGGCGCTTGGCTTCTTTGCGCAGAACTTGGGAAAGAGGCGAAGGAGTGACGGCGTCGGGAACCACACAAAGATCAGTGCCGGGTACGAGCGAGCACTTTTCGCGCTTGCGGCGGCGGAGCTTATCGATGCAATGGCGTCCGGCGACCTGGCAAACCCACGGGCGGAAAGGATGCTCTTCATCTTTTTTGTCAAGAACGGTGTGCAGCTTGAGGAAGACTTCGGCGGCGGCGTCCTCGGCGTCTTCGGGGCGGCGGAAGAAACGGCGACAGACCTGGAGGACGTGCGAATAGTGCGCCGTGTAAATGGAGCTCAACATATCCGGACAGGAATGCATGGCCGGATTGAAAGCCGAGCCGAATGCGGCCTCTTCGAGAAGCATCGAGTTGGATTGCGTCGCCATGATTGCTCCTTTGCAAGTCAGCGAATTCGGGCACACGAGCAGCGAGCGATCCAAGAGTGGTGCTTCCGGGACCCTGACGTGAACCGTTGTTCAGCTATTTGGGACTATGCCCTCCCCGGCTTGCGCGCTTCGAGCGAGGACTCGAAGGCTTGGGCCGTTGAGGACCTGCAAAATTGTTGGGGCGCTGCTCGGAGTTGAGAGCGTCGCGACGGCGGATGACCAGCAGCGTGACGTCGTCGCCGGGTGAGCAGGAGCCTGCGAAATCGAGGACGGTGGCAAGCAAGGAGAACAGCGCTTTGGTGGCGTTCACGCCGGCGACAGCAGTGGTGGCAGCCGTGAGACGCTCCATTTCGAATTCGTCGTCCTGCGGATTGCGGCATTCGGTTACGCCGTCGGAATACGCGACGAGCATGTCTCCAGGATGAAGCGTAACGGAGCCAGATTGGAATGTGGCGGTGGGCACGGCGCCGAGCATGGGGCCGCCGTGATCGAGGCGCTCGAGAGATTTGTTGGCACGAAGGAGTAGCGGCGCGGGAAGACCGGCGTTGCAATAGACGAGTTCGTTGGAGCGCGGCTCGATGCGGGCGAAGAAAAGCGCGGTGAGCGGCGGAGTATCGTGTTCGCGGCACAGTTCCCTATTCACTTCGGCGACGGCATCGGCAGGATTGGCGTGCATACGCGCGCTGCGTTGAACGAGGCCCATCACATGGGGCTGCCAAATTCCGGCGGTCATGCCCTTCCCGGCGATGTCGCCGAGAGCTAAGGCGAGGGTGGACTCGAGTTCGATGACCTTGAAGAAATCGCCGGACAGATTGCGAACGGGGAAAATTTCGCCGGCAATTTCGAATTCGCCGCGAGTGAGTTCGCGGGGAGCGCAGAGGCGGCGCTGGATCTGGGCCGCTTCGAAGATCGCTTGCTGGAGCTTGCTGTGATCGCGGCGGAGAGCGTTGAGCTCGTCGGTGAGGAACTGGACGTTCTCCTTGAGTTCAGCGGCAGGCACGGGCACGCGCGTAGAAGGGGAGCTCTTGCCAATGGCGGCGGCGAACGAGGGCGCGGAATTGGCTGGTGCGCCGCGGCGGTTATCGAGTTTTTCGCTCAGTACCATCATGATGGTTTCATCCTACGAACTTGTAACCGACTCCATGGACCGTTAGAAAATACCGGGGTTCATCGGGAACGGGCTCGAGCTTCTGGCGAATGCGAACAATGTGCGCGTCGACGGTGCGGGTGGTCGGGAAATTCTCGTAACCCCAGACTTCGTCGAGCAGGCGATCGCGGCTAAGGGTTTCGCCGGAGTGGCAGAGAAAATGTTTGAGCAGCTCGAATTCCTTGCTAGACAATTCGATGCGCTGGCCACCGCGAACGACCTGGTAGCTGCGAAGATTCACCTCGACATCGCCGAAGGCGTAGCTGTCCTGATCTTTGGGGAGCGTGTGCGAGCGGCGAAGAACGGCTTTGACGCGGGCGAGAAGTTCGCGAATGGAAAAGGGCTTGGTGACGTAATCGTCGGCGCCGAGTTCGAGGCCAACGACTTTGTCGACTTCCTGGCCACGAGCGGTGAGCATAATGATGGGGATTGAGGGGCGCTTGGCTTTGAGCTGCTTGCAAACATCGAGGCCGCTCATGCGGGGCATCATGACGTCGAGAACGACGAGGTCGGGAGAATCCTTGAGGGCGCGTTCGAGTCCATCGACGCCGTCGAGAGCGGTGATGACCTGGAAACCTTCGTATTCGAAATTGTCGCGCAAGCCCGCCACCATGTTGGGTTCATCCTCAACGATTAAAATCTTTGTGCTCATGACCTCTCCTTACGGCGATGCGGCTTCGCGGAACATGACACCACCGACTGCTCCGCGAGCTTCATGCAATGGCTGTGCCGGGACTTGAGCACGGCTCCAACGGCAAAGCGATTGTGAAGGTACTGCCCTTCTCCGGGACACTTTCGACCAAAACGTCACCACCGTGGGCGCGCGCGATGTGGCGCACAAGCGACAGCCCCAGGCCGGAACCCTTGATGTTGTGAACCAAGGGATCGCCGCAGCGGTAAAACTTTTCGAAGATTTTTTCCTGCTCGGCAGGAGGAATGCCGATGCCGTGATCCTGCACTTCGAGCTTGACGCTGCCGTTGGCGCGGTACAGGCGCACGCCGATAAATTTTGTGTCCTTGGAATATTTCAGGGCGTTGTTGACGAGATTCAGCAGCGAACGGGCGATAGCTTCGCGGTCGACGTTGACGGGAGGAATATCGCGGGAGATATTTTCTTCGAAGGCGAAACCGTTTTGCTCTATCTGGAAGCGGTAGGAATCCAGGGTGGAGCAAACGAGTTCGGGAAGATTGGTTTCCTTGAACTCGTATTCCTTGCGGCCGGCTTCGATGCGGGAAAAATCGAGAATATTGTTGATGAGCGCGGTGAGACGTTCGCTTTCCTCGCGGATGATGCGGAAGTACTCCTGATATTTTTCCTTGGCGGTGAGGCGGCCGAGCTCGAGGGTTTCCGCGTAGAGACGGATGAGGGCCAGGGGCGTGCGCAATTCGTGAGAAACATTGGCGACGAAATCAGATTTGAGGCGCGCGAGGTTCATTTCGCGGGAAATATTGCGATAGGTAAGGATGATGCCGCCAATCATGAAGAGCGAAAGGCCGGCGAGGGTGATGTAGTTGGTGCGCAGGAATTTGGCGCCGAGGTCGGCGATGGTGGTGCCGTTGTACTTGATGGCGACGATCATGCCGCGGAAGACTTCGGTGAAAGCGCGCTCGACTTCGGGCTTGCCGCCGTCCCAATTGGAAGAAGCGACCCAGGGAGTGGGGTCCTTGGGGATGTGAATCATCATGGTGGGAGGATTGGGATCGGAGTGCATGGCGTTGTACTTGCTGTTGAGGACGTCGGTCAAGACCGCGGGAAAGAATTTTTGTTGCAGGTAATCCTGATCGAAGGAGACGACGCCGAGGCTGACGCGCTCTTTATCGACGCCGGGAGGAATGAAGTAGGCCTCGTTGGTGTAATAGTGGTGATCCTCTTTTTCCATCCAGCCACCATAGTAGCCAGTCGGTTCGTCCATTTTCCTGAGGCCTTCGGCCATATCCGGAGCTTCCATGGGAAGCCAGGTGGAGAGACTGTTGATATTGTCTTGAGCGCGCATACAGAACTGAGCGTCACGCCCTTCGCCCGATTGGGTACGGCTGATCATGACGTTGTTCTTCTTGTCGTAGAGCAGCGCGTAAGCGAATTCGGGGTGCTCGGCCAAAATGTGGTCAAGCTGCGCTTTGATTTTGGCGGCATTTTCGTCGGGACCGGGAAACACCTTGCGAACGGGCTCGACGATATCGTTGGCTTTGAGCCAAGTTTTTTTCTCGGTGAATTTGAGGAGCGAGGTGAGATCGCGCTGGATGGCGGCTTCAATGGCCTGATCGCGCTGGATGTGTTTGAGGTTCCAGATACTGAAAGCCATGAGGGCCAACGCCGGCAGGGTGATGGCCAGCTCCAATTTAAGGAGCATTTTGGTGCGGTCGGTCAGGCGCCACTTCTTAGGCATTGCTCGGATTCTCCAACCAATTCGTCTGCAGGCTAACGAGACTATAAAGACCCGGTAGAGGGAGTGTGTCAAGACGCCGCAAACGATTGTAAAAAGTTGTAAACGGCGCGAACTGGGAAGCGGCGGGCGCGAGGGGGCGCTGGCGGCGGAATCGCGGCGAATTCAAGGAGTTAGGGCTGGGTTATGGGCGAATTTGTCGGCGACGGTGGTGGTTATGCGCTGGCAGATGCGGGGCGCTGGTGAATGATCATCCAGGAGATGCCGAATTTGTCGCGGAGCATGCTGAAACGATAGGCGAAGAAGGTTTCCTGCATGGGCATGAAGGTTTCGCCGCCTTCGACAAGGAGAGCGTGAATGCGCTCGGCATCGGGAGAGGAATCGACGGAGAGGGAGAGGTAGGTGCTGCGCATGGGCTGGAAACGGTCTGCGGGAACATCACTGCCCATGATCTGCGTTTCGCCGAGGGTCATGTTGGCGTAGAGAATATATTTTTCGCAGCCGGGGGGAACGTTCTTGGGATCGGGCTGCTGGTCAAAAGTCATGAGGGCATTGATTTTTCCGCCGAGATGTTTTTCGTAGAAGCGGAAGGCTTGCTCGCAATTACCGCCGAAATTGAGATAGGTATTGAGTTTCATGAGGTGTCAGGTCCTTTTGGAAGTTTTCGACCGCCGGGTGCAGAAGGCGGAAGAGGTTGCGGAAGCAGGGTAGCGATATTACTTGCAGATTGCAAGTGATATGTGATACGAATAGGAAACTTGCCGGGGCACTACCCGCCTGAAGTGCTTTGCAGTTGGCCGAGGGCAAGCAAATTTAATTTTGTTGAGAGGTTCCTGCCATGAGCGCACTTGAGAGTTCCCCCCGGATTACGCCGTTTCTGTGGTTCGACACGAATGCCGAAGAGGCGGTGAATTTTTATATCAGCGTGTTCCAGAATTCGCGGAAGTTGGGAGAGTTGCGGCTGGACACAGACACGCCGGCAATGAAGAAAGGCGGCGTACTGACGGTTTCGTTCGAACTGGACGGGCAGAAATTCACGGCGCTGAATGGCGGGCCGATGTTCAAGTTCACGGAAGCGGTATCGTTTGTGGTGCGGTGCGATTCGCAAGAAGAAGTGGATCGCTATTGGACAAAGCTGACCGCTGGCGGGCAGGAGAGTCAATGCGGATGGTTGAAGGACAAATATGGGCTGTCGTGGCAGATTGTGCCGGGGAAAATGGGGGAATTGCTGAAGAGTCCGAAGGCGGTGGCGGCGATGATGAAGATGAAGAAGATTGATATTGGGGAGTTGGAGCGGGCGGCGAAGGGGTAGGTGGTGGAGGGGCGGCGGGGAGATTGGCAGGGGATGAACCCGGATTTCGGTGTGCGCTGGAGGGGCGGAGCTTAAGCTAAGAGAAAGATGAGAGCCGTCGGCTCAGTACATGGTGGGCGCGCTGCTGAGAAAACTGGCTGAGAAAAAACTGAAGAGAACCGCAAGAGCCTGGCGCGACCGAGGCAGTACTAGTTGACTGTAACAACCATTTGTAGACTATAATCGTGTCCATGAGAGACGCGATCACTCTGACAAATTCGGAGCTTAAGGAATTGACTCGGCGAGCCTTGAGCCGGACGGGACGGGCCGAAGATTCCCGACGGGCACGGCTGATCTTGCTGCTGGCCGAAGGCCATACCTGGGATGAAGTGTCGGAGCGCATCGACTGCAGCCGTGGTTTTGTCGCTAGTTGGAGCCGACGATTTACCGAGCAGCGCATCGCGGGACTCTACAGCCGGCATTTGGGGCAAGTCGCTACCGTGCTGACCCCGAAACTGGAAGCACGGATTCTGGAGGCCACCCGACATGCACCGCCGGGTGCAGCAACCCACTGGAGCACGCGCAAACTCGGAGCGCATCTGGGGGTCAGCCACATGATGGTGGCACGGGTGTGGCGTAAGCACGGACTTCAGCCGCATCGCATAGAACGCTACATGGCCTCGAACGATCCGAATTTTGAGAAGAAGGCCGCCGACATTATTGGGTTGTATCTGAACCCGCCGGCGCATGCGGCGGTATTCAGCGTGGATGAAAAGACCTCCATCCAGGCCCTGGATCGCAAGGATCCGGTTCTGCCGCTGTCTCCGGGACGCGCCGAACGGCACGGTTTTGAATACTTTCGTCACGGCACCTTGTCGCTGTATGCCGCCTTCAACACCAAGACCGGCGAAGTGCTCGGCAAAACGACCGCGCGGCACACCTCGGCCGAATTCGTCGCCTTCCTGACGGACATTGTGATCGATCAGCCTCGCGGCAAAGAGATCCATGTGATCGCTGACAATCAATCTGCGCACAAGAGCAGGCCGGTCACGGACTTCCTGGCGGTGCATCCCAAAGTTCACTTGCACTTCACTCCCACCTACTCTTCCTGGTTGAATCAAGTCGAGCTGTGGTTCAGCAAGATCGACCGCGACGTCATCGCGCGAGGGGTATTCACTTCCGTGTCTGATCTGAAGAGGAAGCTGTTGCGCTACATCCGGCACTACAACAAATCGCCTCGTACAGTGAAATGGAAATATGCCCATCCATCGCGCCATCTCAGTACACAATCAGTTGGTACAGGCCACTAGCACTTCTCCGGACTAATCAGGCACTTGGCCCCGGTCGACCGAACAAGTTACAATCCACAAACAATTTGCTACGCTGAACTATCGGAAGCCGATTGATTCCGCGAAGGAGTTCCATAATGGTGTTGGCCAATCGTCTTCTTCTCGTTGTGCCTGTTGCGCTGTTATTCGCATCTGCTGCGACTTCTCCTGCGGGGAAGGCTCCCGACGAGCTGGGGATTCGAGCCGCTGTCATGGCGTTTCAAGAAGCTTGGAACCATCACGACATGAAAGCGATGGGGCACGTTTTCACCGAAGACGCCGATTTGATTAACGTCGTGGGAACGCGCTGGCAAGGGAGAGCCAATATCGTCAAGGCGCTCGGCGTTTTTCATCGCGAGATGTTTAAGAATGAACAAATACACTTTGACCAGATAACCATTCGTTCTATCACACCGAATGTGGCCGTCGCGGTGGCCATTCAGACTGGCAGTGGCGAAATGAGCCTGCCCGAGGGGCACGGGCGCAAGGAAACTCCCACTGGCAGCCAACTCGATACTTTCGTGGTGGTAAAGCGTGATGACATTTGGAAGGTCACGCACGGCCAAAACACGACGGTGAACGCAGACGCGCAAAAGTTCGACCCAATCAAGACCAACTGGAATGGCGAGATTCCCAAATAAATCCCCGACGCGGGCCGTTTAGTGCGTCTTATGGGCCTATCAGTTCACTCTGATTTCCAAGTCCTTCCATGAGAAGGCCGGTTGATGTCAAGGCACACTTTCGCTTTCTTCTTTCTTTCCGTCTGTTCCCATTCAGCTAAGCCGCCCCTGTCGCCATCCTTCCATTCGCACTCTTTGTGAGCGATATTCGCTCGGTGCAAGGTGGGTGTTCTCGTTTCAGTAGGTGCTGCTACCTGATAATCGACCTCTCGTCCCACCTTTTCGGGTGGGAGTCGGGCCCCAGGACTTAGTCGCAGTCACCTGGACTCGGCGGTCGAGCTCAGCTGTTCGGATTAAAACTCTCTAGGCCACTGCGCGCATCGCTTTTTGGCTATTGCGCAATGGTTCGTACACCTCACCGCTTACCCACAACCGATGGAGCAGTACTGCCAGCTTCCTTGCCACGGCAACTACCGCTCGTTTCTTGGCATTTTTTCCTCCTCGCTCCGCCAGCTTCAGTCCCCATCTCCGCAGATCACTGTCTTCTCCAAACGGCCCCAGAATGTAATGCGCTCCTTGCACCATCATCGTTCGCAGATACCGGTCTCCTTCTTTGCTGATTCCTTTCTGTGGCTCGCTCTCCCCAGAGTTTCTCCGGCCAGGTCGCAATCCCAGAAAACAACCTACCGCGCGACTCTTCGGGAATCGATACGGGTCCTCTATCGTGAGGACATAGGTCAGAGCGATCTGCGTTCCTACACCCTTCACTTGCTTGAGCAAGGACACTTCCGGGCATACTTCCTTGGCGATTTTCTCCATCCGCTCGTCGTATTCCTGGATGCGTTCGTTCAGCGATTCGACCTCTCGCAAGAGTGGCCCCAGAACATCACGCAACTCCGCATTCACTCCTTCGGCCAGCTTCTCGTTCACCTGATACGTGCCACATTTAGGTAGTCGCTCGCCAAAAGACTTCACCAACCCGCGTGCTGCATTCACCAACGCCGTTCGAGCACTCACCAGTTCCGCTCGCGCCCGGATCACCGATAGATGGATTTGCGCCTTTGCACTGCGATGCTGCACCGGCCCCAATAGCTCGGGATCGATGCGCGCCAGTCGTGCCAGGGTCCGCGCATCGTGTCGATCATCTTTTCGATTGCTCTTGGTGATCAACTGCACTTTTTGTGCGTGCGCCACGAGCACTTCGTGTCCCAGCTCCGCTAACAGCCGGCTTACCCAGGGCGAATGTGTTCCTGTCTCCAATGCCATCAAACTCCGCGGTATCTTTCCAAATGTCTGCTTCATCGTTTCCGGTGTCGTCGGCAGTTTCTGTTCAAGAATAATTGTGCCGGCTTCATCCAAAACACAGTAGAACGACCAGCGATCTCCCAGATCCAAACCGATCGTCAGCTTTTGCTCCCTGAAAATCTCGTTCCCAAATGCTTGCACAGTGCTAATCTTCTTCATCGCCGGTCTCCTTTTTCTTGTGCCTCGAGCACGTCGAAACATTGGGAGCGTATCGCATCCCGCGGAGACCGGCCTTCTCATCCCATCTGTCCTTTAGGGCCTGCGGCCCGCGAAACCTTATGAAAAACACTCGGGGTAAAATCGCAACGGTCAGGAGCGGCGAGGTCGCGTTTATCAGTGGAGAGCTTGAGGCCGTCCATCTGTCTGATCCGGAGCGTGCGTGTTTGAGCGAATAATTGGGCGTCGTTGTTTTCCCTTGGGGAACCAGCGATAGCCCGTGACCCTGGTTAAAGTAGCTGCAGCACGCTCTCCACTCCCGACCAGGAGGAGTTTATGTCATACAGGATCGCGGGAATCGATGTTCACAAGAAGATGCTGGCGGTAGTTGTCTCCAACGTCGAAGTTGAAAGTGAGTTCCAGTTTGAGCGGAGAATGTTTGGCGCCAACCCCGAACAATTGCGCTTGCTGGCTGCGTGGTTGCTCGAGCAAGAGGCCGAGGAAGTGGTTATGGAATCAACGGCGCAATATTGGAAACCCGTGTGGGGAGCACTGGAAAGGTATTGGAAGCCGATCCGCGAGAAACGGGAAGGAGCCAAGCGGCGGTCTGGAACGTTACATCTTGCGCAGGCGCAGTCCAATCGCGGGCGGCGCGGGCGAAAGAAGGATTTCGTCGATGCCGAACGGCTGGTGAAACGATTAGTAGCCCGAGAATTGACACTGAGCTTTGTACCCGATGCGGAGCAGCGTCTATGGAGAGCGGTAACGCGCAAGAAGTACCAGTTGCGGCGCGACGTGGTGCGGTTACACAACCAATTGGAGTCACTTCTGGAAGAGACCCATATTAAGTTGTCCAGCCTAGTCTCAGATCTGCTTGGCGTCAGTGCCAGGCGCATGTTGAAGGCGCTGGCTGACGGAGAAACCAATCCGGCAGCGCTGGCCGCTTTGGCCCATCAGAGATTACGTGCTACGCCGGAACAATTGTGTGATGCCCTCGGCGCGTGCACGGAGCTCAAACCCGTGTACCGACGGCTCCTGAAAATGACCCTGGAGCACTTGCAAATCCTCGAGCAGCAGATCGGTCAACTGGACCAAGAGCTGGCTACTTTGCTCCATCCGCACCAGCATGCGGTCCAGCGGCTAGCGGAGGTTCCGGGTTTCGCAGTGGACTCCGCGCAGCAGATCATTGCCGAAGTCGGCCCTACCGCAGCGACGTTTCCCTCTGAGAAATGCCTCTCTTCGTGGGTCGGTGCCTGCCCCGGCGACGAAGAGAGCGCCGGCGTGAACTACAGCCACCGGTCTCCGAAGGGCAATCGTCAGATGCGTCGCTTACTCAATCAGGCTGCCAACGCCGCAATAAAAGTAAAAGGAAGCATCTTCGAGGTTATCTATCGTCGTTGTGTCCCGCGACTCGGACATAATCAAGCCATCGGAGTCATCGCGCATCGACAGTGTCGTCTGATCTGGCTGATCCTGCATAACGGAGCCCGTTACGAAGAACAAGGCCCGGCAGTTACCACACTATCCAAGTACAAGCGCACGTGGAGAATGATTCGGCAACTACAACAGCTGGGATATCGGATCGAATCACCGAAACCTCAACCCAGCCAAGCGCAGGCGCAGTGATTTTCGACCCTGGTAAACGCTAATCGCCGAAGTTGGTACTGGGACGTACCTTTCCGATTTCCGGGGACTTACCAGGCAGTGAGGCGGGAGGGCTCGAGTAAGCGGCACGAACAGCAGTTTCGTAGTTCCTTGCTACGGAACAGTACTGAAAATGTCTGCGGCCAACACTGCGGAGCAGGATCCGTAATGCCTCGCCAAGATATCGTTCGGCACCTCGAGCGTTGCCCTGGGCGTAATGCAGCATCCCGAGATTGTTCAAGGTAACCGCGACGCTCGGATGTGCAGCGCCGAACGTTCGCCGCTTAATCTTCAGCGCGCGGCGATAACAGCTTCGCGCAGCCCCGAAGCGTTGCGTCGATTGGTAAAGCGCGGCAAGATTACTCAGCAAAATCGCAGTCTCGCCGTGGGTCGGCCCGTACTCCCGCCGGTAGATGCAGAGTGCCCTGCGATACAATTTCTCTGCCCCAGCAAATTTCTTTTGGCCCTCGAGAAGCGCAGCCAGGCCGGCCAGGTCCACGGCGACAGGCAAGCTCTCCTCGGACGCAACGCGACGTCTCAGTCGCAGCCCTTTCCGCGCCAGCTTCTCGCCTCGGCGGAAATGGCTTTGCGCATGTTCCAACCCGCCGAGATTGTGGTACAAGTCCGCCAGGAAGAAGTTGCGCGCCGCGGCCTCCAGGCAACCATGGGCTTTCCGCAGCGCACGTCGGTAACGTTGCCGGGATTCTCGAAACTTTCCCAGGTATTTGTAGATCATCCCCAATTCATTCCACAGGAAGATTCGGTCGGCGGGTTGAATCTTCGCGGAGCGGAGTTCTGCCAGGAGGCAGGTCTCCGCTCCGCGGTAGTTCCCTCGAGACGCGTATCCCCGCACGCGCGCCTGGACGCGGGAGATCCGCGCGCTGCTCTCGAGGCTCATGGCCGGTTGCAAACTCAAGCAGGTCGGCGGCTACCACGCGACAAGGGTTTCGTTGTGGTTGCCGGCGAGGCGAGGCATGGCTACCTTGGTCGCCTTGATAGGCGCTTTGAGCGCTACGCTCAGGGCAAGAAGCCGCCCTGCAGCGATCTTCTTCTTGGCTGCCGAAAGGACTGGGTTTTTGGGAGCGTTTGTCGATTTCATGGTGATTCTCCTTTTGTTTATTTCTCGACAGAGCCTGTAAAGGGGCTCTACCTAGACAATCGGAAAGGGGACGCAAAAGACGACAACGAGTCTTCACAAATTTACCGACAGTGCCGGCAACGCCGTTCGCCAGTAACCCAGGACCGGAATGGCATACGGGTACACAGAGCGAGTTATTTGCGTTTGGCATACTTTGCCTTGGCTTGTTTCAGGATTGGGACATCCGGATCGGCGTCTTTTCATCGCGTAAGAAAGTCCTGACAACCGATGCACGCTTTGATTGCCGGCGGCGTTGCAAAGGCGGGGCTATCTTCCATGCCGAATCAAAAATTGTCAATCGTCCATACATTTGCGTCTGAGCTCTCGCCTAGCATCGCCAAGTGGCGGCCGTCGGGAGAAGGTATGCCCCAGGTCCGCTGAGATTGAGGATGCTGCCAAATCGGTTGCACATTGCCACCCAGGTCGATGTGAAGTAACGCAGAACCATTGGGACCAGAGGTTCCTACTAACACGCTTTTCGAATCCGACGCCCAATCGAGGCTTTGAAGTTCTGCATAACCCTTGGCCGTAATCGTACGAGTTCCACCGCCACGCACCTCAAAGAACTGGATCTGGTTCGTATTCCACGCATTTCTTAGAATCCCCACTTTGGAGCCATCAGGAGAGAGTGCCCAGCTGTACAGGGCTCCCGGTTCAACCGGGATTCTAAGTAATTCCTTGGCCTTACCACCCAAGGGGTCAATGGATGTGATGACAAGTTCCTTCTGGTCTGGCATCAGCAGGCCATACACGCAGAAGCTCGCACTCTGGTTCGTGCAACGAAAATCTACGAAGCCACCCGTGTCAAACAGGAACCGCGGAACGCCACCGTCTATCCCCACATGATAGAGGCCAACCTTGCCGCTGCTGCGGGGAATCCCCTCCACAATCAACCCAGCACCATCTGGAGTTACGCGCGCCAGATAGAAGCCCATGCCGGGAGCAGACGTCACGATTTGGGGAGGAGTGTTTCCATCCAGCGCTTGCCTGTAAATCTGCCGGAACTCTGTTCGCTTGGAAGAAAAAATTACCTGGCGGGAATCTGGTGTCCACGCCAAAGGTAAATTGCTATAGTCATCCATCGTCAAACGGCGAACATTGACTGCGCGGGTTCCGTTATTCGCCAGATCCCCGACGAAGACGGCTTCGTGGCTGGCGCCCCGCAGGAATTCGAGATGCTTTCCATCAGCGGTGGCACTAAGGCCTTCAATCCCGAATCCCGACCAGTCCGTCAGTCGGTGCGGTTTCCCTTGCGGCAATCCGTTCTTCACATCCACTGTAAGGTCCCACAGATTAGCGGAGTAGTAGTCGGTGCTACCCTCTATGTATCGCGAATAGATGAGCCGCCCCGATGATGTCCACGTGAAATCGACCAGCCCAGCGTCGGAAACGACAGTCGTTTTGTTGGCCCCGTCCCGGTCACAACTTTCGACCGACACGTCGGTCTTGTGGCCTTGATAATGCACATAACGGTAAGCAATCCGGTCTCCTGTTGGTGACCAAGCGACATTTCCGAAACCAGACAGATCGTCGGCCATCAGTACCCTGTGCGGCGATTCTCCGTCGG
Organism: Candidatus Acidiferrales bacterium; assembly: GCA_963759275.1. Taxonomy (GTDB): domain Bacteria; phylum Acidobacteriota; class Terriglobia; order Acidiferrales; family UBA7541; genus Acidiferrum. The sequence continues at coordinate 775,210 of CAVWYZ010000018.1, forward strand.
GTCCCATCAGCCAGATCTCGCGTGCTCCGTTGAAGCTCCGTACCTTCGAAAATGCAATGAAGGAGCCATCCGGCGAAATCGCAAGTGCCGCATATATGTCGACGTCCTCGATAAGTTTCTGGGGTGTCCCTCCCAAAATCGGAACTGACCACAAGCTAGAAAGCTTCCCTGGGATGGCGAGACGGCCGACAAATCGCGTGGAGTCGGGGTACCAGGCCCCGAAATCCCAAAAAGCCTGCTTCGCCTGGGTACCGGAAGGCCAGGGCGCGCTTTGCGTCTCACCTGTTTTCACGAGTTGCAGATGAATGCCCTGCTGATCGCTATAACCCAGGTAGTTGCCGTCAGGAGAAATCGCAGCGCGGATCACTGGTTGGTCCGGTGGGTTGGCGGTAAGTCTATGCTGCTTGAATTGTTGCGGTTGCTCCGGACGATGAGTGAGCCACCAATACATGCTGGCGCCGAGACTGGCGACGACGAAGAGCATCACTGCTGAGATGGCCCATGGCCACTTCCTTCGAGCTTTGCGTGGAGGGGTTGCTGCTCCAGCTCCTAAACGCAGTCCCGATCCTGTGTCGCGCGTCAGTCGTTTTAGGTCCGTGCGCAGGTCGGCCGCCGACTGGTAACGCAAGTCGCGGTCTTTCTCCAGGGCTTTGCTGATAATGTCATCGAGAGGAGCAGGGATTCGCGGGTTCGATTCCGTTGGAGGTGGCGGTGTGTGGTCCAGAATCGCTTTGAAGATTAGCGCCCAGGTTTGCCCGGGGAAGGCCAGTTGGCCAGTGGCCATCTCGTAGAGTACTGCGCCAAGAGAGAAGATGTCTGTGCGCGCATCCAGCATTTCGCCGCGGGCTTGTTCCGGAGACATATAGGCGACCGTGCCCATGGCCACGCCAGGTGTGGTTAGACGGTCGGACTTGGCTAGGCTCGTGGCCGTCTCGAGCAAAGATTCATCGCCGCCGAATTTTGCCAGCCCGAAGTCCAGCACCTTGCACTCGCCGCGCGTGGTCACGAAGATGTTTGCGGGTTTCAGGTCGCGGTGAACGATGCCACGGCGGTGCGCCGTGTCGAGCGCATCGGCGACTTCAATTCCATACTGCAAGGTCTTCTCCGTTGGCAGTGGACCCTGCTCCAGGAAAGCCGCCAAGGTTTGTCCTTCGAGAAATTCCATAACGATGTAATCGGTGTGGTCCTGGCGGCCGATGTCGTACAGGGTGCAAATGTTGGGATGTTGCAGAGCGGAGATGGCTTTGGCTTCGCGTTCGAACCGCTGGCGCAGGGCAGGATCCGTGGAGTAACGGTGGGGCAAAACTTTTATGGCTACAGTCCGGTCGAGTCGCGTATCGCGGGCACGGTAAACTTCTCCCATGCCCCCCGCGCCTGCGGCTGATAACAACTGATACGGCCCCAACATGCTCCCCAGCACCGGGTTCTGTTCGAGAAATTGTTTCTGTTTCAACGTTTCGTGGTCAGCGAGAAGGCCCTCGAGGAGTTGGGCGAGGACTGCGTCTTTGCTGCGAAGTGAGGCGAGCCACGCAGCGCGTTCTGGCTCTGGCAGCGCCAGAGCTTCGTCCAGATACGGACTCGCCTGTTGCCATTGCTCCGGACTCAGTTTGGGCATGGACCTATTCCAGGGGCAGGTCCGGGCGGATCACACGATGGAGGAAAATCCGCGCCTTCTCCCAGCCTCGCTGCACCGTACGTTCCGAAATGCCCTGCATGGTAGCTATTTCAGCGAAGGAAAAGCCACAAAAGAATTTCAAATCGACAATGATTGCTAGAGCCGGTTCCGCCTTGGCAAGATCGTCGAGTGCGTCGCTGATTTCAGTGAGTTCGCGAACGTCTACAGGCTCTTCTGGATGAACGAACTCCGTGTCGAACGAGGTAATCTCGAAGTGGCCCCCACGTTTCTGGGCGTGGCGATTCCTCGCATGATCGATGATCAAGCCTCGCATGACGCGCGAGGCATATCCCATGAACCGCGACCTGTCCGGGAAGGAAGGGCCACCATCGTGTTCAGCAAAGTCGAGATAGGCCTGATGCAGTAGAGTAGTCGCGCCCAAACTCATCGGGAAGGCATTGCGAGCAAGCTCCCGCTTGGCCATGCGGTGGAGCTCGGAATACAGCGCGGTGAACAATTGATCCGCGGCGGCCCGATCGCCGCGTTCCGACGCTTCGAAGAGAACTGAGATAGAATTCGACACGGCCCTTCCCGTCAATGAAGAGTCCTTGATGGCTATGTAGCCTCTCGCAACAGCGGTGCTGGAGTCAAGGAATCCGATTGCTAGCGGGTATGACCCGCACCGGTTTTGGGGTCTGGAGGTCCTTCCATGAGAAGGCCGGTTGATGTCAAGGCACACTTTTTCTTTCTTCTTTCTTCTTTCTTTCAGTCTGTTCCCATTCAGCCAAGCCGCCCCTGTCGCCATCCTTCCATTCGCACTCTTTGTGAGCGATATTCGCTCGGTGCTAGGTGGGTGTTCTCGTTCAGTAGGTGCTGCTACCTGATAATCGACCTCTCTCCCACTTCTGTGGGAGTTGGGCCCCAGGACCTAGTCGCAGTCACCTGGACTCGGCGGTCGAGCTCAGCTGTTCCGATTAAAACTCTCTAGGCCACTGCGCGCATCGCTTTTTGGCTATTGCGCAATGGTTCGTACACCTCACCGCTTACCCACAACCGATGGAGCAGTACTGCCAGCTTCCTTGCCACGGCAACTACCGCTCGTTTCTTGGCATTTTTTCCTCCTCGCTCCGCCAGCTTCAGTCCCCATCTCCGCAGATCACTGTCTTCTCCAAAAGGCCCCAGAATGTAATGCGCTCCCTGCACCATCATCGTTCGCAGATACCGGTCTCCTTCTTTGCTGATTTTCTTCTGTGGTTCGCTCTCCCCGGAGTTCCTCCGCCCAGGTCGCAACCCCAGAAAGCAACCTACCGCGCGACTCTTTGGGAATCGATACGGGTCTTCAATCGTCAGGATATAGGTCAGCGCGATCTGCGTTCCTACACCCTTCACCTGCTGGAGCAAGGACACTTCTGGGTACACTTCCTTGGCGATTTTCTCCATCCGCTCGTCGTACTCCTTAATGCGCTCGTTCAGCGATTCGACCTCTCGCAAGAGCGGCGACAAGACATCGCGCAACTCCGCGCTCACTCCCTCGGCCAATTTCTCGTTCACCTGATACGTGCCACATTTAGGTAGTCGTTCGCCAAAAGATTTCACCAACCCGCGCGCTGCGTTCACCAACGCCGTTCGCGCACTTACCAGTTCCGCTCGCGCCCGGATTACCGATAGGTGGATTTGCGCCTTTGCACTGCGATGCCGAACCGGCCCCAACAGCTCAGGATCGATGCGTGCCAGTCGTGCCAGCGTCCGCGCATCGTGTCGATCATCTTTTCGATTACTCTTGGTGATCAATTCCACTTTTTGTGCGTGCGCCACGAGCACTTCGTTTCCCAGCTCCGTTAACAGCCGGCTTACCCAGGGCGAATGTGTTCCGGTCTCCAGTGCCACGAGACTCCGCGGTATCTTTCCAAACGTCTGCTTCATCGCTTCCGGTGTCGTCGGTACTTTCTGTTCCAGAAGGATTTTGCCTGCTGCATCCAAAACACAGTAGAACGACCAGCGATCTCCCAGATCCACACCGATCGTTAGCTTTTGCTCCTGCAAAATTTCATTACTAAATACCTGCATAGTGCTAATCTTCTTCATCGCCGGTCTCCTTTATCTGTGCTTCAAGCACGTCGATCATTGGGAGCAGCACTAATCGGAGAAGTTCCTCCCAGTACCCGAAGTTCATTTCAGCCAGTGAAAGATGAACAATTCAGGAACCGCTGCACCTGAAATAAAGGCAAAAATCCAGGCGCGTGGACCACGAAGATAAGCTGCGGCTAGAACCGCAATGAAAAATAATACGACCTTCACATAGTAGCTTGCCAGAAAATGCATCCACGCGAACTGCGGGCCGTTACCTTGCAAAGTTGAAACTGATTCAAAGAAGGATTGACCAGGTGACCTAGGCAGAACGAAGTGTGCGATGACTGACAGCAACGCGCCGAGAACGGCTATCGTAAGTTGAATTTGTAGCGGTTGGCGGCTTGTTGGTGCTTTCGTGGGTTGGGCCATGCCGAGAGTTATAGCACACCTGATTTTTGGGAAGACTCCAGAAGAGATATGTGCGGTTCTCAAGTCCTGGGAAACGCGGAACTCGGAAAAGTCCTATAAGAGGGAATGTCAAGAGAAAACAGCTCCCCTTCGACTGAATGCCGATTTTTGTCTCGGCATTCAGCCCAACCGAGTGAAAGAGTGGTCTTCCTCAGGCCGTAAGGTCGTTGTCTCCGCCTGCGAAGCGGAGAAGCAGTTTTTCCTTCCTGTGGTTCCATTTCGCTGTTGTGACGGCACCCATCGTTTCTGAAACAACAAGCCTGACGATTGTCCACTCCATGAGTGGCAATGCATGGTCCTATCGGAGACTCGTGGCCTAATGGCTTTCTTCGATTGTCCGAGAGGGCATAGGGTGGCTCCGGAGACTCGCGTGCCTAAAGCACGGGCCTGACTTTTCCGATTGCTACTTCCCCTCGAAACCGAGCGTCTCAAGAGCCCGATGGCCACCGCCGGGAAATGGTTCCCAGGGATGGAACAGACTCTTCGCCAGAGACGCTCAAGCTGCTTGTGGTTTCAAATAGTTGGCGTCGAAACGTACCTCCTTCTTCCACACGATCAGCGTGATCGTGGCAATCTTTCTTGCCAAAGTCAGGCGGGCCATCGTGGGCTTCCTCCCCTTGGCCAGCAAAGCTTCATAGAAATCGTGCATTGGTCCAGCAGCGGTGCTGGCTCTCATGGCCGCTCCTTTGAAAATATCTTTGAGGTCGTGGTTGTAGTCCTTATTTAAACCACGAACCGTCGCGGGTTTCTTGGAACGCTGCAGCTGTCCTTCGGCAACGCGGTATTGCGCGCTGTCATGCGTTTCCAATGCCAGGCCGCTGTAGGTCCACAGCTGTCGCTTGGTGCGGAAGCGGTGGGGCGTCTGCATCACCGCGATCACGATGGCGGCCCGGATCGGGCCGATCCCCGGAATCAGGCGCAGCAGTTTCCACGGCTTGTGCTTCTTGGCTTCTAGCAACAAATCTCGGCGTGCTTCCTGGTGCAGGGGGCGCAAGACATCCAGCTGCTGGTAGTAGTGTTCGGCGCGTCGCCGCACCCCGGCTTCGCTGATCTTCGCGAGCCATTCCGCACGGTGCCGTGGGGCATACACTTCTTTGCCGGCACACGGAATGCCCCAACTGCGATACAAGGCCTTCAGCCGATTCATGACCCGAGTGAGATCTTTGCTGATGGTCAGATAACTGCGCGCCAGCTCCTTCAACGTTCGCAAACCGTGCTCTCCGTGATACACCGACTTGATGTTGTTCATATACAGCTGTTCGGACAGCTTGCGGGCATCGATCCGATCACTCTTACTGCCGTCTCTCGAGGCATTCTTTCGCGTATTGCACACCAGCACTTCCGTAACGTGGGGCTTCAGCAAGTCATACAGCCAGGCCGCCCAGGTTCCTTCTTCAAAGGTGACGCGCAAATCTCCGCGCAGCCCGTCAATAAACTGCACAATAGTGCTCGCCTTGGTCTCGATGACGCATTCCATCACTAGTTTGCCAACGGAGTTCCTCACGGCGATAGAAATGCTTTCCGTGTGCACGTCCATGCCGATATATTTAGTGCTACTCATGAGGGTGTTCCTTTCTTGTAGGTAATGGGCCAGCACTCAAAACCTACTCCAAAGGGGCGCCCTCTTATAATGTGTGGGTTCCGGGACTCCGCACGGATCACCAGGTTGCAAAATAGAGCCGCCGATAGCGTCACGGCAAGTCGCAGTAAGCGCCAGAATTGCGCGCTGTGGCGAAAAGCACCGGTCCCTTCCTGTGTCAGGGCAAGCTTAGACCTGCCACTACGCAAGAGAAAAGCAGGCGGCGTAACCCTTCGCTACGCTCAGGGCAAGAAGCCGCCCCTACGGAGGTTCGGAGTGCGGATGATTTAGATGGTGGCGGAGCGGCGACGGCGGCCGCTTAGGAGGTAGAGATTGGCGCGCGGTTCTAGTAGGGGATCGCCAGAGGACTCGATGCCCTGGACGCGAGGGATCGGGTCGAAGATGATTTGGCGCTGGGCGGCGTCTTGTTCGGGGACGACGGTGTGGAGTTCGAGGGTACCGAATTCGATTTGCGGGCGATCGGCGGGCCAAGGGATGGTGGCGTCGTTGACGACATCGCCTTCGCCGGCGACCTGAACTGAAATACGCATTTTCACCGGGCCGCGAGCGACGCGGCTCTTGATTTCATCGAAAAGAAAATTGGGAGTTTGTTTTTTGGCGGTGGCCGAGTCGAGATGCTCGGGGCCGTCCTGGGGAACGATGCGATAGCGACCGAACTTGGTGACGCCCGCGGCGTTGGTGAATTTGTACGCACTTACGGAGAAGAAAGATTCCCTTGCGAAGCTGGTGGGAATGGGCTTCGGCGCCTGCACGAAGGCGAGAGCCGCGGGATGAGCGCCGAGAAACGCTTCGATGGGAGTGGGCTTGGGAGCATCGGGTCCGCTGGCGTGAATGGCGTGGAGAAATTCGACGAATTCCTCGGCGGTGCGCACGGGAAAAGCGTCGACGGAGTGGGCGATGATGTCGGTATGGACGTGCTCGGCGAGATAGAAGCGCGCGGCGAAACCGCGAGGACTGGCGTTTTCCTCGTCGTAATCGGGAATATTTGGGACGCCGGCGAAATCCGAGAAGCGGACTTCCACGGGGGTGGAAGGGCGCGTGGCGTGAGGAGCGTTGGTCAGCGAAGCGGCCGCGGGAGAAGGTGTGAAGGAGCCGGAGAGAAGAATGCCTTTGGCGTGGACGGGACGATAGCCTGGGTGGACACCCGAGAGATCATCGAAAGCTTGAAGAGCTTCGCGGCTTAGGGGATCGGGTGGATCCATTTTTGTTTGTGGCTTGGTCATGGGAGTTCCTTTCGCAAAAGGGGACGCCGGACGATCCGAGGCGGGTAGGGGAATCGCGGCGTGCCGGAGATTTTGAGGGCGGCAGTGTAGCACGGAAGCAGCGGCACGAAAATCAGAAGAAAGTTAATTCGAAGAGTGGCGGACCCAGATGCGGGAGGTGGCGGTTTTGCCGAGGTGAACGGTGTGGCCGGCGACGCGGAGAGTCAGCGTTTCGTCGTAGCCGCGCTTGAGAACATCGAGTTTGCTGGCGGGGAGCAGGTGGAGGTCCTGAAGAAAATCGAGGAAGCCTTCGTCTTTTTCGTAGACGCAGAGGACTTCGGCAGAATCGCCGGGCTGCAATTCGGAGAGAAGCACGCCACCCTGCTTGCGAAGCTGCGATACGCCGCCACTGAGCGGGACACCGTGGGGGCAAGTTTTGTGCGAGGCGAAACGTTTGACGAGGAGCGCTTCGATTTCCGGTGAGATGGCATGCTCGAGGCGCTCGGCTTCCGCGTGAGATTTGGCCCAAGGAACGCCGATGACTTCGGTGAGAAGCATCTCGGCGAGTTGATGGCGGAGCATGAGGTGCTGGGCGATTTTGCGGCCCTGGGAGGTGAGCAGGATCTGGCCATCGCGCTGAACCTTGACGTGGCCGTCGCGCGCCATGCGTTTTACGGCGGCGGTAACGGCGGGGGGAGTGACGTCGAGTTCTTCGGCCAAGCGGGCGCTGATGGGGAGCTGGTTTTCCTCGCGCATCTCCCAGATGGCCTTGAGGTAATCTTCCTGCGAAACGCTGGTTTTATCGCGACGCAAAGAAACTCCATTCGATACGGTTAAGAGCCGGAAGCCGCCCGACGACGATCGCGCAAACGGCTGGCCAGCAAAAGAACTTTGGTTTCGAGCTGCTCTAAAATTCTCTGATAAGTGGCGGGGTCTTCGCCATAGGGATCTTTGATTTGCCAGGTTTCGAGCTTTTTGGCGAGGCCGGAGCCGGCGGCGGAGCGGGAGTGGTCGAAAATGCCGTCGAGCGTACGGCCGGACATGTTGACGATGAGATCGGCTTGTTCGACGGCGGTGCGCGCGAGGCCTTTGGAGGAAAGTCCGCGGAGGGAATAACCGTTGGAGAGCAAGGTGTCTTGCGTGGATTTTTCAATGCGACCGAGTGGAGACAGGCCGGCGCTGGAGGGCTCCATGATGTCGGGAGCGACCTGGCGCGCGATGGCTTCGGCCATAGGGCTACGACAGGCGTTGCCGATGCAAACGAAGAGGACGCGGAGTTTGCGCGCGGGGGGCGGCATGGAGAAATTGTAGCCGAAAGGGGGGAGATTATGGAGGGAGGGCGAGATTGCTTGCACATGCCGGTCTGAAGACCCTGCCTGCGGCGGGCAGGCGGCCACTACACAGACGTGGTGGCGGTTATGTTCTGCGGGGTGATTTTGATTTGGAGATGGAAGCGGGCGAGTGAGAGCCGTTGGAGGCGAGCTTCAGGAAATATTCGTGGACGGTGGTGTCGGTGGTGAGTTCGGGGTGGAAGGTGGCGGCGAGGATGTGATCCTTCTGGACGAGGGCGGGCGTGCCTTCGTGCTTGGCGAGGACGGTGATGTTGGGAGCGATTTTTTCGATGATGGGGCCGCGAATGAAAACCATTTCGAGTGGTTCTTTCTTCAGGGTGGTGTTGCCGAAGAAAACGTCGCTGGCGAGCTGGCGGCCGTAGCCGTTGCGAAGGACGGTCATGTCGAGGAGCTTGAGAGAATCTTGCGGGGGATTTTTGACGTTGTTGGCGAGGAGGATGGCTCCGGCACAGGTGCCAAAGACAGCGCCGCCTTTGCGGGAGTAATCGCGGATGGCGTCGTAGAGACCTTCTTCCTGGAGGAATTGGAGTTGCGTGGTGCTTTCGCCGCCGGGGAGAATGAGGCCGTCGCAGCCGTGGAGATCGGCGACGGTGCGGACTTCGACGGTTTGTGCGCCGAGTTTGTGAAGCATGGCGGCGTGGGCGTGGAAGTCGCCTTGGATGGCCAGGATGCCAATTTTCATTGGACGATTCTTCGGTTTGGGGCGTGGCGACATTTTTAAGATTGAGGTCCTTCGCGCCTGCCTGCGGCGGGCAGGCGAAAAAAGCGATCTGGATGAAAATCTTTTTTTGATAGCGGCGCTGGCATAAAAGCCAGCGCTACTAGCGCCGGTCTGAAGACCGGCCACTACACAAGATAAAATCGGGAACGGACCGCCTCGGAAGGCGGTCCCTACAAAGGCCGTTTACCAGCCGCGGGTGGCCAGGAGATCCTTTTCTTCTAGTTGGCGGACGTCGATGCCGGGCATGGCTTCGCCTAGTTGTTCGTGAGCTTCGAGGACGATTTTGGGATCTTCGAAGTGCGTGGTGGCTTTCACGATGGCTTTAGCGCGGGCTTCGGGATCGCTGCTTTTGAAAATGCCGGAGCCGACGAAAACCGCTTCGGCGCCGAGTTTGCGAACGAGCGCGGCGTCGGCGGGAGTGGCAATGCCGCCGGCAGAGAAATTGGGAACGGGGAGCTTGCCGAGATGAGCGACTTCGCGAATCAGGTCGAGCGGGGCGCCGTATTCCTTGGCTTTGCGCATGAGTTCGTCGTCGCGCAAGGTGGTGAGACCTTTCATTTCGCTGACGATGGTGCGCATGTGGCGAACCGCTTCGACCACGTTGCCGGAGCCGGCCTCACCCTTGGTGCGAATCATGGCCGCGCCTTCAGCGATGCGGCGGAGCGCTTCGCCGAGATTGCGCGCGCCACACACGAAGGGGACGCGGAAATCATGCTTCCAGACGTGATTCTCTTCGTCGGCGGGAGTAAGGACTTCGCTCTCGTCGATAAAATCGACTTCGAGAGCCTGAAGCACTTCGGCTTCGACGAAATGGCCGATGCGAACCTTGGCCATTACCGGGATGGTGACGGTCTTCATGATTTCGCGAATGACCTTGATGGAGGCCATGCGGGCGACGCCGCCTTCCTTGCGAATATCGGAAGGAACGCGCTCGAGCGCCATGACCGCGCAAGCACCGGCTTTTTCGGCGATGCGCGCCTGGTCGGCGTTGGTGACGTCCATGATGACGCCGCCCTTGAGCATTTCGGCTAAGCCGACTTTGACGCGCCATTCATTGGAACCTTTTGCGCCGTTGTTGTGAGCGCTTCCGTTTGGTTTCTTTGTTGCCATTGCCTTTCTCCTTTACGCGAAATTCGTGAATCAGAAATTCGTGAGCAGTAATTAAAAAAGCCGCAGGGCTCGCATGCTCGCCCTGCGCTACACGGATGCCCCGGCGAAATGTTTGGGGTCGACAACTACGAAGCGGCCTTTGCCGCTGGCGAGCAAGGTGCCTTGCTGGTCGCGAATTTCGGCGACGCGAAAGCGGTTTCTTCCCTTCTCTTCTTCTTGCCAACCTTCGACGCGGATGGGCTTGTCAACCGGGACGGGCTTGGCGTAGTAGACGGTCATTTCCGCGGTGACGGTTTTTTCTTCGGTGAGCTTGGAAAGCTTGCCCATGGCTTCGTCGAGAACGACAGCGATGATGCCACCGTGGGCGAAGCCGGCGCCACCGGCATAGTTGGGGCCGAGGGTGAAATGGCCGCGGGTGCGGCGGGCGTCAAAGTCGAGCTCGAAGGGGAGTTTCATGCCGGCGGGATTGGCGGCGCCACAACCGAAGCAGTGGTTGGTGGGTTGGGGATCGAGTTTGAGAACGTTGGACATTTTTTGTATTTGACGACGGTTGCGTGTTGCTCCCGTTTTAGCTCTTCTCCTTGATAGCGGCGCTGGCATAAAAGCCAGCGCTACTTGCCGATCTGAAGATCGGCCACTACACAAACTTTAGACTAGCGCTACGTGGGCGCGTTCGGCGCGACGCGAACCGCGCTGGCGTTTGCGCATTTCGACGCGCAGAAGTTCCGCGAGAATGGTGACGCCACGAGCAATTTGTTTTTCGTTGAGGCTGGCGAACCCGAGACGCAGGGTGTTCGGCAGCGGAGACTGCACGTAGAAATAACGGCCGGGCGCGAAGAGGACGCCACGTTCGCGGGCGTGCATCATCAATTCACTGGCATCGAATCCGGGCGGGAGTTCGAGCCAGAAGCACATGCCGCCATCGGGGCGTTCCCAGCGGACGCCTTCGGGCATGGATTTGCGAAGAGCTTCGTCGAGGGCGTTGAGACGCTCGGTATAAATCTTGCGCATGCGGGCGAGGTGTTTCTGGAACAAGCCGCGCTTGAGAAATTCGGCGAGAGTGGCTTGCGCGAGTTGGTCGGTGTGCAGGTCGGTCATCTGCTTGACGAGGCGGAGACGCTCGATGGCCGCGGGATGAGCGACAATCCAGCCAACGCGAAGGCCGGGGAAAGCGACTTTGGCGAAGCTGTCGATATGAATGACGAGATTGTAGCGATCGAGTTGCTTGAGGGACGGCAGACGCTCTTCGTGAGAGTGCAGGCGCGCGTAGATGTGATCTTCGACGACGGGTACTTGGTAGCGGCCGGCGAGTTCGAGGACGCGGCGACGCGAGGCGACCGGCATGGACGTGCCGGTTGGATTATGGAAATCGGGCGTGAGGACGAGAAGCTTGACGCGATTGTTGGCGAGCGTGGATTCGAGGGCTTCTACATCGATGCCGAGGGGACTGCCTGGTTCGGCATGGGTACGCACAGGAACACCGAGACAGCGAGCGTGGACTCCGTTGAAGACGGCGGCGGCGCCGGGGTAGGTGGGATTTTCCATGACGACGGTGTCGCCGGAGCGGACGAAAGCTTTGGCGATGAGATCGAGGGCTTGCTGGCAGCCGTCGGTGATGAGCAGCGAATCGTCTTTGACGGAGAAACCTTCGCGACGAAGCAGGTCGAGCAAGGCTTCTTTTAGAGGCGCGTAGCCGTCGGAGGCACCGAGGTTGAGAATTTCCTGGCCTTCGCGGCGAAGCGCGGCTTGCGAGCAGAGCTGCAGTTCTTCGACGGGGAAAAACTCCTCGGCGGGGCGAGCCATGACGAAGGAAAGCGCGTTATCGGGAGCCGAGGCGGTAAGGCGCGTAAGAATTTCTTCGCTGCGCTCGTCGGCGAAGAGCAGTTCCCAGCGGAGGCCATCGGAATGGCCGTTCAGCGCGGGAGGAGCGGGCGGCGTGATTTTCAGTCCGTTGCCGTTGTTGCGGATGAAGGTGCCGCGGCCGACATGGCCCTGGATAAGGCCTTCGGATTCGAGTTCGGCGTAAGCGTTGGCGACGGTGGTGCGGTGAACGCCGAGGATGATGGCGAGTTCACGGCTGGCGGGGATGCGGTCGCCGGGGCGAAGGTCGCCGGCGTGGACGAGGGAACGAAGCTGGTCACGCAGTTGGATATAGAGGGGGATGTGGCTTTCGGGTTGAAGGTGTAATGGCAGCATTGTCTCTCACCCTGGAGGTATTTTAGCAGAAATTGGACTGGTGCAAGAGCCAATATGTCTGTCGGGTGGGGCGCGATTGGATGGGCATGGGATTGGTGATATCGGATATCGGGGGGCGAACAGCGATCAGGAGGCGGGATAAGTGCGCGTGGTTCGGTAGGTTGGGATCTAAACCCGCACCTTCTTCGGGCGACGGGTGCGGCGTCCCGGGTACACCCGGAGTGTGGAGACAAATTGGATTTGGGTGGATTTGTTGTCACCGTAAAAGCGGGAGCGGGGCTCCCGCACTCCATATTAGGGATTTTGAGAGAAGAAGGGGTTGGTGACTGGGTGGTAGCCCAGGCGGCCATTTTTTTCGTCTTCGGCTAAGTCGCGGATGCAGATTTGGGTCAGGTCTTTGGCTTCGCATTGATAAATCTGCTTGAGCGGGAGGTCTTCGTCCTGCACGTCGTAGGTGCCGGACTGCATATCCTCGGTGTCGTCGACGGAAGCGCTGGCGACCGGACTTCCCTGCTGGACGCGAACGCGGAACTGGCGGGTGGCAGGTTCGTAGTTGGAAACGAGGAAGCAGTGGCCGATGCAAGCGCGATCGGGAATGTGCAGATAGATGGTGCGGTAATCGTTGGGAGCGAAGATGGTGGAGAGAGTGCGCGTGCCGAAAGGAAGTTTCTCGGTGACCCGGCGGGTGTTGGCTTCCATGCGGTTGAGGAGGGCGGTGTCCTGGTAGATGAAGGAGAAAAAAACGAGAGCGGCGGCGCCGCAAGCGAGAAGGTGCCAGGCGCGCAGGGGAAGAGTAGCGAGCCAACAAAGGCCCGCAATGGCGGTGACGAGAGTCAGGCGCGTGGCGAGGGCACCGACCCAGCCCCCGGTGGGGTCGAGATGGAGATTTTCGGGAAGTAATGCGGAGCCGACGAAGGAGATGAAGTAGAGCTCGAGGACGAGGCGACGATCGGTCCAGAATTTGGCGCGCGACGATGATTGAAAAGCGGCGAGGGCGTTGGCGAGTAGAAAAAAGAGAGCCATGGCGATGGTGAACCAGGCGTAGCGTTCACCGAAAACGTGAAACTGGTCGGCGCCGCTGAGATCCCAGAAAGGCTTTTCGCGCCATTCGAGTTCGTAGCCGTGGCGCGCGACGTAGATACGTGCGGCGAAAAAGATAAGAATGGCGGTGGAAGGTAGAAGCAATTTCCACCAACCGGGAAATTTTGGCCAGATGAGACGGTATGCGGCGATGCCGATGAACCAGAAGAGACCGATGGGATGAGCGAAGAGCATGAAGGGCATGAGAATGGCGGCGGCGAGCAGGCCATTTCTGCGAGCGGGCCAGACGAGGGCCAAGCCAATGCTGCCAAGTCCGAGAGACAAGTAGTAATTCATGAAGCCCATGTGGAAGATGTAGCCGTAGCTGAGCATGGCGATGAGAGGAACGAGGAACCACGGAGGGCTGCCGCTGACGGCTTTCATGAAGGCGAAAATTCCCCAGAAGAAGATCAGGACGCAGAAAGAAACGGCGAATTTTTCGGCGGCGGCGAAGCCGAAAGCTTTGGCGAGATAGAGGAGCAGGAAATCGAAGAAGACATTGTCCCACTGCCGGACGGTGTAAATGCCGGGAGCTTTGCCCTGCTGCACGAGTTGCGCGAGCCAGGCGTTGTAGACGTGGCTGCCTAGATCGCCGGCTTCGATGTGGGCGTGCCAGAAGCACGGAACTAGAAGCAGAACGGAAATGAGGAGATAGGGCCAGAATCTGCGGGACGCCATTGTCGAGGAGGAGACCGCTGCCGAAGAGGCAGGATCGCTAACCGGATGCTCGTGGATTTTAGTATTCGATGGAAAGGCCATTTTCGAGTATTCTAGCGCCCCATCGGCATCTGTGAACTGAAGAATTTATCCTGCGCGAAGGCCGATGGCTTCTCTGACAAAACGAGGGGAGAACGCATGAAATCGAGACTGAGGGGCAGTGCGTGGTTGATGGCAGCGATGCTGCTGGCGGCTCCTTCCCTGCTGAGGGCGCAGGAAGGTGGCGGGGCGTGTCCACCGAAAACGCGCGTGGATAATGTGGAAGACAAATACGGGAAGACGACGGTGGTGGACCCGTATCGATGGTTGGAGGACCAGGATAGTAAAGAGACGCGGACATGGATTGCGGCGCAGGATAAATGCACGGAAGCGGCACTGGGGAAATTGCCGGGACGCGGCGCGATCGAGAAACGGTTGAGCGCGCTCTATCGGATTGATACGTATACGCTGCCGGTGGAACAAGGCGGGCGGTATTTCTTCACGAAGCGATTGGCGGGACAGGAACTGGCGCAGATCTGCATGCGGCGCAGCGCGAACGGCGCGGACGAGGTGCTGGTGGATCCTACGCCGTGGTCGGCAGACCATTCGGCGAGCGCGATTATCGAGAAGGTGAGCAAGGACGGGAAATTTTTGTTTTACGGGAGACGCGAGGGCGGGCAGGACGAAGTGACGGTACACGTGCTGGATATCGAAGCGCACAAGGAATTGCCGGATGTGCTGCCATTGGCAGATTACGGCGCGGTGGAACCGCTGAACGACCACACGGGAGTGTATTACGCAAAGGCCACGGCGAATGGGCCGCGGGCGTATTACCACTCGATGGGCGCGGAGCCGGCGAGCGACAAATTATTGTTTGGAGAGAAGCTGGATAAAGAGAAAGAGCTGGCGCTGGAACTGTCTGAGGACAATTCCTACATTTATTACCTAGTGATCGCGGGGGCAGGTGCGGACAAGACGGAAGTGTACCTGCAAGATTTACGGGAGAGCGGGCCGGTGGTGCCGGTGGTGAATGATCTGGACGCGCTATTTTTCACGGCGTGGGCAGGAAACACGCTGGTGATGCAGACGAACTGGAAAGCGCCGCAGTGGCACGCGTATGCGGTGGACCCGAAGAAGCCGGAGCGAGCGAGTTGGCGGGAAGTGGTGCCGGAGACGGATATCAAGCTGGACGTGGTGGCGCCGGCAGGCGGAAAGCTGGTGGCGACGTATTTGCGGAACGCGACGACGGAAATGAAAGTGTTCGACTGGGAAGGAAAAGCTGCGCCGTACAGCGTAGCGCTGCCGGGATTGGGGACGGTGCAAGTGACGGGGCGTTGGAGTTCGCCGGAGATTCATTACAGCTATACGAGTTTCAACTATGCGTCGACGATCTTTACGTATGACGTGAAGACGAAGGAGTCGTCGGTGTGGGCAAAGAGCAATGTGCCGTTAAATCCCGCGGATTTCCAGGTGGAGCAGGTTT
Organism: Candidatus Acidiferrales bacterium; assembly: GCA_963759275.1. GTDB lineage: Bacteria > Acidobacteriota > Terriglobia > Acidiferrales > UBA7541 > Acidiferrum. The sequence goes on from CAVWYZ010000018.1 coordinate 790,803, forward strand.
CGTACAAGTCCAAGGATGGCACGAAGATTCCGATGTTCCTGTTTTCGAAGAAGGGCGTGAAGCGGAGCGCGGATACGCCGGTGCTGCTGACGGGGTATGGAGGATTCGACGTAAACATCACGCCGGATTTCGAAGAGGCGGCAATCGTGTGGGCGGAACACGGAGGGATTCTGGCGGTACCGAATCTGCGCGGGGGCGGCGAGTTCGGAGAAGAGTGGCACCGCACGGGGATGCTGGAGAAAAAGCAGAATGTTTTCGATGATTTTATTGCCGCGGCGGAATACTTGATTGCGGAGAAATGGAGCAAGCCGGAGAAATTGGCGATTGAAGGGGGCAGCAACGGAGGATTGCTGGTGGGAGCGGTGCTGACGCAAAGGCCAGAGTTGTACCGGGCGGTGGTGTGCCTGTATCCGTTGCAGGACATGCTGCGCTTCCAGAAATTTCTGGAGGGGGCATATTGGGTGTCGGAATATGGCAGCGCGGAAAATGAGGAGCAGTTTCCGTATTTGTATGCGTACTCGCCGTATCACCACGTGAAGGCGGGCGTGAAGTATCCGGCGGTGTTGTTGATCACGGGCGATGGGGATACGCGGGTGGCCCCGTTGCACGCGCGGAAAATGGCGGCGCGGTTACAGGCCGCGACGGGATCGGACCGGCCGATTTTGTTGTTGTATGACACGAAGTCGGGGCATTCGGGTGGAAGACCCTTGAATTTGCAGATTGAAGAAGACACGGACACGTTGAGTTTTTTGTTGTGGCAGTTGAAGGTGGGGGAATGATGGCGGGTGGGAAGCCTGCGATGCGTGTTGAACATGAGTTGGATGGCAAGACGCGGCGGGTGAGGTCCTTCGGCTATCCTCGTCGGATAGCCTCAGGATGACAATCGCTTTGGGTTGTGGGGGAGATAAAACGAAGCGCTGGCATAACCCTTCGAAGCTCAGGACGAGAAGCCTGCGCTTCATGTTGAGCATGAGTTAGACGGCAAGACGCGGCGGGTGAGGTCCTTCGGCTATCCTCGTCGGATAGCCTCAGGATGACAATCGCTTTGGGTTGTGGAGGAGATAAAACGAAGCGCTGGCATAACCCTTCGAAGCTCAGGACGAGAAGCCTGCGCTTCATGTTGAGCATGAGTTAGACGGCAAGACGCGGCGGGTGAGGTCCTTCGGCTATCCTCGTCGGATAGCCTCAGGATGACAATCGCTTTGGGTTGGGACAGTGTTGCGGAGGAGATAAAACAAGGCGCTGGCATAACCCTTCGTCACTCAGGGCAAGGAGCCAGCGCTACAGGTGCGAAGAAGAGGCAGGCGGCGTAAAGCCGCCCCTACAGGAACAAAGCGTTGAATGTCTGCGGGTGAGGATTAGCGGCCGGCTTGGACGTCGCCTAGGCGCTTCAGGCGATCGCGGAGTTTACGTTGGAGGGGCGAGGGGGTGTTGGGATTGAAGGCGACGAGGTACCAGAGCGGCTGAGTTTTGTCTTTGCTCAAAAAGGTCAGGGTGGTGGCGTCGGCGTTGGGATGACGAGCAACGTTTTCGCGAATGGCGCCGTAGGGATGATGCGCGAGGCGGTGGAGAGTTTTGGCGTTGGCGCGCGGATGTTCGCTGATCAGACGGAGTAAATAAAAATCTTCTTTAGGCGCCTGCTTGGAAAGCTTGTCGAGCATTTCGGGTTTAGCTTCGGCACTGAGGACCAATCCAATTTTCTCGTCCCAAGCGGTATTGATGTGGTTGAGTTCACGCGTGCGGGCGTGGATCAATTCTTCGAGGGCGCGGCGTTCCTGCTGCATGCGAGCAATGGGGAGACTGGTGCCTTCAAGAGAATCCAGAACGCGGAGCAAGTGTTGACGTTCACCGAAGACAATCTGAGAGGTACGGCCAATTCGTCCGTTTTCTTTTTCCTTGTACTGCACTAAATCTGAACGTCGCATGGTTCGGTGCTCCCAATTCCCCTGAGGCCTGCTGCTGCCAAACGGAACGTAGTGACTTGCTGATTGCTCTGAAAAACCCATGGTAGAAACCGCTTTCTGGCAAGGCTCAAGTGGATTATGGAATGGCAATGGGTTAGCGTAAAGTTTGGCGCGGGAAGCCTGTGCCCGAAGTGCTACCCGGCGAAAAGTTGGCGGGGCGATCGTTGGGGAAACCCGGAAGGAAGGGGCGGATGTCGGCATTCGAAGAGCATGTGGAGGAACTGGAAAAGTATGAGCAGATGTTCGGAAAAGAGCGCGGGCGGCTGGCGGTGTCGCTGGATCGGATTACGAATGCGTTGGTGCTGACGGGGCAGCACGGGGTGTATTGCACGAGCCAAAGGAATCCGGCGGTACCCGCGATGGATTTGCGGATGATTACGCAGGAGCTGACGCACGCGAAGGAACTGATCCAGTCGGTGATGGAAGAGATGCGAAAGGCGCGGAACGGCGCGCAAGGTGGGAGTTAGCGCGGTTACTTCAAAAAGGGATTGGTGTCGCGTTCGTGGCCGATGGTGGTGCTGGCGCCGTGGCCGGGATGGACGATGGTGGAATCAGGGAGCTGCATGACTTTGTCTTTGAGGGAGGCAATGATGTCGTCGTAGGAGCCGCCCCAAAGATCGGTGCGGCCGATGCTGCCGGAAAAAAGCGTGTCACCGGAAAAAAGCTGTGGGTGGGAGAGGGTGGTATTGGCGCCATCGGTGGGAAGGTAGAGCGAGACGCTGCCCGGAGTGTGGCCGGGAGTGTGCATGACATTGGCGAGGAAATCGCCCCACTGGAGCGCGTCGCCCTCTTTAAGTAGTTGGTGAACTTCGACGATTTCGGGAGTGGGCATGCCGAGGAAGGCGGCTTGCACTTCCATGCCGCGATAGAGAGGGAGATCGTCATTGTGCATCATGACGGGCGCGCCGGTGTATTGGTAAAGCTTGGCGAGGCCGCCGACGTGATCGATGTGCGCGTGGGTGCTGACGATGGCCTTGACGGTGAGTTTGTAGCGACCGAGGAGGCCGAGAATGCGTTCGACTTCGTCGCCGGGATCGACGACGATGCACTCGAGGGTGCGGGGATCGCCGATGATGGAGCAGTTGCACTGAAGCATGCCAACGGGGATCTTGAGGTAGATCATTTCCTTGTTGGCTGCGTCGGGCAGGCGGTGCGCTGGATGAATCTCGCTCACGGAGAAAGTATATCATTGGGGCGCTGGCACCTCAGGGGCTAAAACCCCGAGATGGTTGGCTTGTTACGGCACGGCCCTTCGAGGCTCAGGGTGAACTAAAGCCGTGCCCTCCCGGTTAGGTGAAGGGGTATCGGGCGGCGCGCGTAACTCGACGAGTTGCAGAGATGGGTCGATCGAAGAGAGATTCCTCGCTCCGCGGACTGCGCTCGGAATGACGTAGGAAATGAGGGGTTGGTTTGGATGGGATTCCTCGCAAACTATGCGATGGAAAACATTACCTCGCTCCGTGGACTGCGCCTGCCTACGGGAGGCAGGCCCGGAATGACGGGATGGTTGGTATGGTCGCACTTGGAAACCGTGCGGAGAACGGATCGGGCGCGGGTGGTTTGTTAAACTGAAGGCGGAGTGAGGAGTGGCGGGGACTTGGAAATACCTGCGACAAGCTTGCGTACGGCACTGGCGGAACTGCACCGAAAGGATGGGGCGGAGCTGGGGGTGTGGTTCGGGTGCGAACTGCCGGATAATTTTGGCGACTGGCGCGGAGAATATCGGATGTTGCGGGAGAGCGTGGGGCTGATCGATAAGAATTATCGCGTGTACCTGGAGTTTACCGGGCCGGACCGGGTGCGGTATTTGAACGCGATTTTGACGAATGATATTAAAGGATTGAAGGAAAACCACGGGACGGTTTCGTTGTTTCTGAGTCCGCAAGGACATATTCAGGCAGAGATTGAAATGTACGGGCTGGGCGCGACGCTGTTTTGCGTTTCGTACGCGATGATTCGCGAGCGACTGATTCCTGCGATGGACAAATACATCATCATGGATGACGTGACGCTGACGGATCGCACGGAGGCGTATGCGACGTTGGCGGTGGAAGGGCTGCGGGCTGCGGCAGTGGCGCGGGCGGCGAGCGGCGTGGACCTTGGCGAAATGGATGAGTTGGAATTGCGAGAAGGCATGGTAGGAGGAATTGCTTGCCGGATCGGGAAGAGAGCGCCGTGCGGAATTGCAGGTGCGGAGTTTGTGGTGGCGCGGGAGAAGGCGGAGGAGTTGTGGAAGGCGTTGGAAGTGGCAGTGAGGAAGGAAGGCGGCGGGCCGGTTGGTTATCGCGCGTTGAATACTGTGCGGCTGGAGATGGGGATTCCGTGGTTTGGCTACGATTTCGGGGAAAAGCAGATACCGCACGAGGCGGGATTGCAGGACTCGCACATTTCGTACACGAAGGGCTGCTATACGGGCCAGGAAATTGTGGAACGAGTGCGTTCGCGCGGGCAAGTGAATCGGGTGCGAGTGAGTTTGCGATTTGACACGACTGCAGGACCCGCCGCGAATACACCGCTGCTGGCGGATGGAAAAGAAGTGGGAACTGTGACACGGAGCGGATTTTCTCCGGCGCTGAATGCATGGATCGGAATGGGGTATGTGCGGCGGGAGAAATCGGCGGCGGGAACGAAGCTGGAAGTGAGTGAAGGTGTTGCCACGGTGACCGCGGTTCCGATGGCGTGATCAGGTTCGCTTCAAGCGGGGAGCAGGGCGTTGACTTGCTGAAAGAGGCGGGCGCGGTCGGTGGGATCCATGGCGATGAACTGAACGGCGATGCCGTGGCCATTGCGGACGCGACGGACGATGGCGCGAGCGCGGACCTGACCTACGGGAAGATCGAGAAGGATCTGCACGAGAGAGCGGAGCGGGAGGGCTTCCTTGGTGCGGACGAAGAGTCCGCCGATGGCGAGGCTTTCGACAAACGAAACGCCGCGTTTGGTACCGGCTTGCCAAGCCGCGACCACGTTTTTAGGCGGCTTTACACGCGGATAACGCCGTTGATCAGGAGCGTTCATCAGGGCGCCTTTCCAGAATAAAAGCTTAGCGGTGGGCGCGGGGCGGGTCTAGTAAAAATTCAGTCAAATTCAAATTTTGGGGGAGGCTGCTCTTTGCCGACGCGGCCGGAGGAAATGTCCGCCTTGTAATAATTTTCGCCGCGGATGGGAGCGCCGGAAAGGCGACGGAGGATGGCGAGCTGGCCCACATGATTGAGGACGTCGGCGATGGGGCCTTGAAATAATTTTTCCGGGGAGGCGTGGAGCTGCTCAGGACCCGCGAGAAAATCATCGAAGCGTTTGAGGGAATCGAAGAAACGCTGCACTTCGTCGGGCCAAGGCAGAGGCTCGGAGTCGTGCCACTCCTGCTTACCTTTCGCCATGGCCAGCGCCCAGTCGAAGAGATCGCCGATGTGCGCGAGGATTTGCACGGGCGTGCGGCAATCCTTGCCGGCCTGATAATCAACGTAGCCTTGGGGAGCATCGCGGAGGATTTTTCCAGCGCGATAGGCGATGGTGGCGACGGAGTGGCGGAGCAGGTCGCGGGCGCTGATGGTGTCGGGGGGGTACATGGAGGGATACGCTAACAGTTTCGGGGGTGGGAGAAAAGGGGTTTTGGGAGGCGGATCAGGCAGCGGCGTGCGGGGGGATGGAAGAGGGATTCCTCGCTTCGCTCTGAATGACGGAATTGAGTTGACGTTGGATCTGCAAAGAAAAAGCAGATCCCTCGCTGCGCCTGCTTGCCGCAGGCAGGCTCGGGATGACAGATAGTTTTTCTCGGGCTGGCGCGCGTTCTTTGGGGTGGCTAGTGTTTAATGCGCAAAAAAGGCGGCCCTTCGCAAGGCTCAGGGTAAACCGCCGCACTCCAAGTCAGGCGAGGTTGAGGGCGCGCCTGAAGGAACCCTTTTCGGATTCGATTTTCTTTTGGAGTTGGAGGATGGCGTAGAGAACGGCTTCGGGGCGCGGGGGGCAGCCGGGAACGTAGACGTCGACGGGGATGACTTGATTGCAGCCCTGCACGATGGCGTAATTGTTGAAGACACCGCCGGAGGTGGCGCAAGCACCCATGGAAATGACCCACTTGGGTTCGGGCATTTGATCGTAGAGCTGACGAATGACTGGAGCCATTTTCTGGGAGAGGCGACCGGCAACAATCATGAGATCGGCCTGGCGGGGAGAAGGACGAAACACTTCGGCGCCGAAACGGGCGAGGTCGAAACGCGAGGCGGCCATGGACATCATTTCGATGGCGCAGCAGGCAAGGCCAAAACCGAGAGGCCAGATGGAACTTTTGCGGGCCCAGTTCACGGCCTTGTCGAGCTGGGTGAAGATGATGCCTTCGTCTTGCAGGAGCTTGCCGAAATCATCGGGTTTCGCGAGCGTGACGTGTTTACCCAGAGTGGTTTCCATACGGCTTATTTTGGCACAGGGGAACGGGAGAGACAAATAGCGGGTTTTGGCGGCGGTTAAGTACTAGAGGAAACTTTCGATTCGTCGAACTTCACAGGAGTTCATTATTCGGACATTCATTTGTGGTAGGCTTTTCGCCAATCACCGAGGGAGCTCGCTCTTCGAGCGAGTAAAACAATCATCGCCAGGTTAATTGTGGGGAGAGATTTGCGGATGAGCTTAGCCAATCGTTGCGCCGGTGAAAGCGTGAGAAGTGGCGCGCCGGAAATGGACGCCGACTTCCCAAGCTTATATTCGGCAGCATCGGGAATCTGAATAGGAGAGAAAAATGAGCATGGATTCGGGGGCGCAAGGGGCAGCGCGTGAAGGCGATCTGACGGCGAGCGCCGAGCAGCGATTGAAAGCACTTGGGATGGAGCTCCCGGCGCCCCCGGAGCCGTTCGGGAGTTACGTGGAAGCAGTGCAGACGGGCAATCTACTTTTTCTAAGTGGCATGCTTCCGACGGAAGGCCGTAGCGCGAAGTTCGTGGGGCGGGTGGGCGCGGAGTTGGACGTAGAAGGGGGGCGCAGTGCGGCTCGGCTGGCGGCGCTAAACGTCCTTGCGGTCGCAAGAAAGCATCTGGAATCGCTCGACAAGGTGAGGCGAATCGTGCGGCTCGGCGTGTCGGTGGCTACCGTGGGGGATGTCCGCGATCAACCGAAAGTGGCGGACGCTGCTTCGGAGTTGCTGCAAAGCGTTTTTGGGAAAGACAAGAGCCCGTGCCGCTTGGTGTACGGCGTTGCCAGCCTTCCGCTGGGAACTCCAGTAGAGCTGGAAGTAATTTTCGAAGTGGCAGAGGTAAAAGGGACTGCGTGATAGGTCCGGGCAACGAGGATGCGACGGAAGGAAGTGCGTATGGCGGGAACGAAAACAGCAATCGTCACGGGAGCATCACAAGGCATTGGCGCGGGTGTGGTGGAGGGCTTCCTGAAGGAAGGCTACAACGTGGTCGCGACGTCGTTGCATGCCAGTCAATCGCTGGCTGCGTCGGCGAGAGTGGTGCTGGCAGACGGGGATATCGGCAAGCAGGAGACGGCGGCGAAAGTAGCGGAAACGGCGATTAAACATTTTGGAACGATCGATGTGCTGGTGTGCAGTGCGGGAATCTACCGGGTCAAACCATTTACAGAGTTTACGACCGAAGACTTTAACGCGTTGGTTTCCACGAACCTGCTGGGATTTCTGTACATTGCGCAGCTGTGCGTGAAGCAGATGTTGAAACAAAAATCGGGAAACGTAGTGAGCATTACGGCGTCGCTTGCGGATCAACCGTTCGCGGGCGAAAAGGCCTCGGTGTCGATGATCACAAAGGGCGGGCTGAACACGGTGATTCGAAGCCTGGCGCTGGAGTATGCGAAAGAGGGGATCCGGTTTAACGCCGTGGCACCGGGCGTGGTGGATACACCGATGCACCAGAACAACGACAGAGACGCGCTGAAGGCGTTCCAGCCGATGGGGAAAATCGTACAGGTGAAGGACATCGTCGACGCCGTTCTGTATTTGGCGCACGCCGAACAAGTGACGGGTGAAGTGTTACACGTGGACGGCGGCTCGCATGCGGGTCGTTGGTAGGGCTTACGAACGGTGCGATGCGCTTAGCGACCGAGGGTTAGTCGGCGGGGCGAATGTTCTGGTTCACGCGGAAGAAGTTTTTCGGGTCGACCTTGCGCTTGATTTCCGCGAGACGCTTATAGTTGTCGCGATAGGTGGCCTGGACGCGGTCCTGGCCCTCTTCCATCATGAAGTTCACGTAGGCGCCACCCGCTGAGAATGGATGCAGGGCGTCCCAGTAATCTTTGCACCAGGCGGTCATTTTCTGGGCGTTGGCGGGATCGGGATCGACGCCCACGATCACTTCGGCAAATAGGGCTTCACGAAAACTGTAGGCGGTATCGTTCTTGCTGATTCGCTGTGGTGCGCCATTGACAGGGTAAAGATGCATCGTGGAGAGCATCGTTGGTATCTTGGGAGCAAACTCGACGTGGCGCGCGATGGCTTCATCGCTTAGATCCGTGAAATTGTCGGCGCGCCAATACCATTGGAGACCGGGAACGAAGAGCGGATCAAAGATGCTCTGCGCGATTGGAAATGGCGTCGGACCTACGTGATCGAGGAGCGGCTTGCCCAAGGAACGCATTGGTTTCAACGCGGCTTCGGTCTGTTCCGGGGTTCCCGTCGAACACCAAACGATGGCGCAAACTTTTTTTAGATGCAGATGTTGGGGAACATGGGGGCGGGCGGGACAACGAGAAATGCAAAGAAACCGCCGACGTACTCGGGAGCTGTCTTGATGAAGTCGCGATAGCTGCGGAGAACGGTCGTGGCCTCATCGAGAGGCCAGAATGTGGGGCCGAACTGGACAGTGTCTACCGGATGGAGGCGAAACTCGAAGGAAGTGACGACGCCGAAGTTTCCGCCGCCACCGCGGATAGCCCAAAAGAGATCGGGGTTCTCGTGGCTGCTGGCGGTCACAAAGCTACCGTCGGCTAGGACCAAATCTGCCGCGAGCAGATTGTCGATGGTCAGACCATACCTGCGAGTGAGATAGCCGATACCACCGCCGAGAGTGAGCCCGGCGACTCCGGTTGAAGAAATGAAGCCGCAGGGCGCAGCCAAACCAAAAGCATGGGTGGCGTGATCGACGTCGCCCCAGACGCAACCGGCTTCGACGCGGACGGTTTTCGCCGCGGGATTGACGTGAATGCCTTTCATTCGTGAAAGGTCAATGACCAGACCGTCGTCACAGGTGGCCAAACCCGCGCCGTTATGTCCGCCACCCCGAATGGCGGTCAACATTTCGTTGTCGACGCCAAACCTTACGGCGGCTATCACATCAGCGACATCGACGCAGCGGGCAATGAGACGCGGACGCTTGTCGATCATGCCGTTATAGACTTTGCGAGCGGAGTCGTAGGCACCATCAGTGGGCTGGATTAACTCTCCTCGGAAGAAACTTTTCAACTGATCTATGGATTGTTTGGGCATAGCACCTCCCAGGAAGAAATACCGCACATATATATCGCTTCACGATATAACCGTCAAGATGAACTCGACGAAGGCCTGAAGCGGCGATGGCGCGAGATTATCTCGACTGACCCTTTCAGAGCTCGGCCGGACAAGCGGGTTGTAGAGCTATGTAAACTTAGTGCGTTGGGGGCGCGGTGACATTGGTGTACTCGTAGCGAATGGAATAGTGCATCTTGTCAGCGGCTGAGCCACCCATATCGTTGTCCTGCTCCTGGCGAAGTGGCAGGCCGCGACTTTTAGAAATCCAAATGGTGCCATCGGATTTGTTATCCTCGGTTTCGGAGTGGACACTAAAGACGCGCGCCACCTCGCCATCAACGGATTCGTCGCGGAGATAGCGACAGGAAACGCTCTTGGCATTCTTGCGATTCTCGGCCTTCTGCTCGCGTAGTTGTGCCACGGTCATCGGACTTTTGTGCCAACCGCCGTTCACCTTCACGTAGGTGACGCCGCCCACCATCACCGACTCATTGGTTTCGGGATTGCCGGCGCGCCCTACCGCCGAGTGGGTAGCGAACGCCCGATGGTCGGTAGCGATCAACTTGTCGTCCGCGTCGAAGACGGTCTTGCAGTCGCCCTGCGCGCTGGCGGGGGCGGCTCCGAGCGTCGAGAGAAGTAGGAGCGGAAGCAAAGAAAGGAAGCAGTGGAATGGGGTCGTCGGGCGGGGGGCTTTGCGGCTGCGCATACAATGCGGAGTTTGCCTGCGCTCTTTACCCGGAAGAACTACATCGGTCATGGAAGTCTCCTTGGTGCTGCGGCGGCGGGCGATTGTACCATGTTATGCGATTGCCTTATCTTTCGGGCGAGGTGGGCATTCACTTTTCCGGAGAATTCGTTGGACTTGCGGGGTCGCGGCTTCCGCTAGCGACGAAATGCGGTGTGATAAATGACGAGGACTATCAGCGCGACTACGCCTAGCAGAATGAGGGAAAAGATGATTGCGAGAGGCCAGAAAAGCCACGGCGATTGTTTTTTTCTGATGTGTTGCATGGCGTCGAGCAATGAGACGGCCGTAGTTATGGCGCCCAGGGGAGTGAACAGGAAGGCGGGCATAAACGCATCGAGCTCACCCGGTCCCTTGCAGTCATTCGAGAAACAGTAGAGAGAAGGCCAGACAATCAAAACGATGTAACCGATAGTGATGGCATAGGAAATTGCCACGCCCACTTTGCGTAACATAGACCGATCCTCGAACGCATCATAGCGCACCCGCAGAAAAAAAGACGGTTGGCGAAAAACGGAGCTACTTGCGTCAGGGGACGGTGAGGACGACTTTGCCGAATTGCTTGGCTTTTTCGAGATAGTTGTGGGCGGCGATGGCGTCGTGGAGGGGCCAGACTTTATCGACGATGGGGGCGAGGCGACCCTGGGCGACCAGTTTGAGGACGGTGCGCAGCTCGTTTTTCGTGCCCATGTAGGAGCCCAAGATGGAAAGCTGGCGGGTGAAGAGAAACCGGAGATCGATTTTTGCGTCGTAGCCGGTGGTGGCGCCGCAGGTGACGAGGCGGCCCCCGTTGGCGAGACTTTTGACGCTGTCGTCCCAAGTGGCGGCGCCCACATGTTCGAAGACCACGTCGACGCCGTGGTTACTGGTGAGGCGGCGGACTTCCTTGCCAATGGGCATGATGCCGTGATGGATGACTTCGTCGGCGCCGATTAGTTTGGCTTTGGCGAGCTTTTCGTCGTTGCCGGCGGTGGCGATGACGCGAGCGCCGAAGAATTTGGCGATTTGAATGGCGGCGCTGCCAACGCCGCTGCCGGCGGCAAGAATAAGCACGGTTTCACCGGGCTGGAGTTGCGCGCGAGTGACGAGCATGTGCCAAGCGGTTTGGAAGACGAGAGGAATGGCGGCAGCGTGCACCCAATCGAGATTTTCGGGATACGGGAAGCAGTTCACATCCGGGCAACGCACGTATTCGGCGCAGCCCCCATCGACCATGTAACCGAGATTGGTGTAATCGCGGCAGGCGTTGTCGTTGCCAGAGAGGCAGGCGGGACACTTGCCACAGGTGATGCCGGGAGCGAGAACGACTTTCTGGCCGACGTAGACATCGCGGACTTCGGGGCCAATTTTGGCGATCTCGCCGGCAATATCGCTGCCGGGAATGTGGGGGAGCGGGATGGGAACACCGGGCAAGCCACGGCGGACCCAGAGGTCGAGATGATTGAGGGCGCAGGCGCGGACACGAACGAGGACTTCATTGTGGCGCAGGTGGGGCTCGGCCACGTCGGTATAGTGAAGAACGCTGGGGTCACCGTGGTGATGGAAGAGGATGGCTTTCATGAGAGGCCTCCAGACGCTGTTAGTGTATCGTATCACGATATTATGGAGGCGCCGCTTCGCGATGGGGGAGAGCCAAGACGCAACGGTTGAGATCCTTCGCGCCTGCCTGCGGCAGGCAGGCAGAAAACGCGCTCAGGATGACAGCACGTTGTTTGGTATATGGGTGGGAGCACGACCGTTTGTGAGCGAAGAATGGCTGGGATGAGATAGGCTTTGGGCGGCTGAGGGGCGGGAATTGACAGCGTGGGGAACGGACCGTAGGCTGAGGAGCATGGACCTATTCGAAGAGATCGTGCGGATGCGGCGAGCGGGAGAGCGCGGAGCGCTGGCTACGATTGTACACACGAATGGGTCGATTCCGAGTTTCGAAAGCTCGCGGATGCTGATCCGGGAAGATGGGTCGATTGCGGGAACGATTGGCGGCGGCTGCGTGGAAGCGGACGTGTGGGCGGCGGCGAAGGAAGTGATGGAGAAGGAGTCGCCGCGAAAACTGGTGTTCCACCTGAATAATGACGCGACGTACGACAACGGATTGATTTGCGGGGGGACGGTGGAAGTATTTGTAGAGCCGATTTTGCCGCAGCCGGTGGTGTACCTGTTCGGCGGCGGGCACGTGTCGATGGCGGTGGCGAAAGCGGCGCAGGCGGCGGGATTTGGCGTGGGCGTGGTGGACGACCGGGAAGCGTTTGCGAATTTGCAGCGATTTCCGATGGCGCAAGAAATTCATACGAGTTTTGAAGATGCGTTCGAGAAGTTGAAGCCGAACAGCTCAAGTTACCTGGTGATCGTGACGCGCGGGCACAAAGAGGATATGCGAGTACTGGCCTGGGCGGTGCGCACACAAGCGCGCTACGTAGGAATGATAGGAAGCCGGCGTAAGGTGTTCAGCGTATATAAAGCGCTGGAAAAAGAAGGATACCGTATAGAAGAGTTCGAGCGCGTGTTTGCGCCGATGGGCGTGGAAATTGGCGCGCTTTCGCCCGAGGAGATCGCGATCAGTATCGTAGCGGAATTGATTGCGGTACGCCGGAACATGGAATCAGTGGCGCACAAGAAATTGAAGCTGGAGACAAACAGCGCGGTTGAGAGTTAGCGGAAACGAAGCAAGGAAGACCTCATGCTGGCCGCAGTAATCCTGTCGGGAGGAGCCTCCCGACGAATGGGCTCACCGAAAGCGCTGCTGCCCTTCCAGGGCCGGCCGTTTCTGGAACACCTGCTGGATATTACGAAACATCCGAAGATTGGAGTGCGGCGCGTGGTGTTGGGCGCGCATGCGGAACATATCGGCAAAGAGATCGCGCTAAATCCCGAGGAAGTGGTGGTGAACCAACATTGGGAGCGCGGGCAGTTGAGTTCGATCCAGGAGGCGCTGCGCAGTTTGCCGGGGGCCACGGATGGAATTTTGCTTTGCCTGATCGATCACCCACTGATCAGCCGCGGACTGGTGTACGGGCTGGTGGATCAGTTTTACGCGACACATGCGCCGGTGGTATTGCCGGTGTTCGAAGGACGACGCGGGCATCCGGTCATTTTTTCCGCTGCGCTGTATCAGGAATTACTGAATGCGCCATTAGAGCTGGGGGCGCGCAGCGTGGTGTGGGCGCACGAGGCAGAAGTGGTTGAACACATCACGATGGAAGAGGGATGCGTGGTGAATCTGAACGATCCGGGAGCGTTTGCGCGGATCATGGATTCGACGTAGAGGGTTGGGTTTGGAGCGCGGCGCGGAGCAGGGATTGCAAGGCGTCGTAAGCGAGTTGGGCAGCGTGGAAGGATGCGGGCGGAAGCCCACCCAATTGCGCGGCGAGAGAATCGGCAGTGAGGTGGGCGAGTTCGTGCAGTTCCCTTCCCTTTAGAGATTCCGTTAAAAGCGAGGCGCAGGCGATGGAAGCGGTGCATCCGCGGCAGAGGAAGCGGACTTCGGTAATGGTGTTTTTGGCGATGATGGCGGCGAGGTGGAGGACATCGCCACAGACGGGATTGCCGACTTCGACATTGATATTCGCGCCAGGGAGCGCACCGGCGTTGCGCGGATGCTGGAAATGATCGAGAAGGATTTCGCTGAACATGTATGTCAGGGCTTGGGCGGCAGATATTTTTTGTCGATGGAAGCGATGACGACGTAATTGGGATCGACCATTTCGGTGAGGTGGAGTTTGCCGACCTTGGAGAAGAGTTCGTAGGCATCAAGTTCGGAGAGACCATAGTCGCGGTGAATCCAGTGAATGAGTTCGGTGACGGCGATGCGAACGGCGTCGTCTACAGGACGATAGATACCGGTGGTCATTAATTCGTGATCATTTTCGAGGCGCGGCCAATCGGTGCCCTTGCCTTTGACCAGTTCGAACTGAAACTTCGCGTTCATGGGAACTTCGACGGCGCTGCCGGCCACTTCTCCGTCGCCCATCGCGGCGTGACCATCGCCGAAGTAAAACAGAGCTCCCGAGACATTGACGGGTAGGTAGAGCGTGTTGCCCGGGGAAACTTCGGGCGCGTCCATGTTGCCGCCAAATTCGGCGGGGACGATAGAACTGCGCGCTTCGCCATGCGCAGGAGCTACGCCAATACAGCCAAGGAAGGGCTTGAGGGGAAATTGCGTTTTGAAATTGGAATCGAGGGCCTGGAAGGTGATGGTCTGATGTTCGGCGTCGATGGGGTAATACCAGGCGCGATCAGGGAGCGGCTCTTTTTCGAGCATGGGCGTGTAGTGCGTGGAATTGGCGGCACCGAAACCGGAGCTGAAAGTGCCGACGCCCTGCTTGCCGTTGACCTGGAGATCGAGGATGTGGACGACGAGGGTGTCGCCGGGCTCGGCGCCGTCGATGAAGAACGGACCGGTGAGAGGATTGTCGATCTTAATGTTGGAGAAGGGATCGCCGGGCTTTTGGAGTGCGCCGCCGAAGCAATCGAGGGAACTGGCTTCGAGGATGCCGCCGGGTTTGATGTGGGCCACGGGCTCGGCAGGGCCAAAAGTGGCTTTGACGTTGTCCATGGTGCCGGTGAAGTGGACGACCTGAGCGGGAGGAGTTTGCGCGAAGGAAGGAAGGGCGATAAGTGCGAATGAAATGGAGAGAGCCAGGCGCATGAGGCCTCCGTAGGAAGAATGCGGGTGCGAATGCATTATACTCAGGAATCTTTTTTGCGACGTGCGCGATCGTGAGGGCGCGGAATGAGGCGAGTGGTGGCGGCAGTGATTGAACGCGGGGACCGACGATTGCTGATCGGGCAGCGGCGGCGCGGGGACTCGTCTGCGTTGAAATGGGAGTTTGCGGGCGGGAAAGTGCGCGACGGGGAAACGTTGGAGGGGGCGCTGGCGCGGGAGTTAAAAGAGGAATTGGGAGCGACGCTGAGGAAGAGCCGGGAAATCGCGCAAGTGCGGCATCAGTATGCGAATTATCCGGAGGAGTTGGAGATTCATTTTTTTGCGGCGGAGATTGCGGAGGAAGAGGTGGTGCCGCGATGTTTCGAGCAGGTGGCTTGGGTGCTGCCGAAGGAATTGGGGCAGTATGATTTTCTGGCGGCGAATCGGGAATTGATTGCGCATTTGGCGACGGGGAAGATTAAGGTGGCGGAAGTGTTGGAGGAAGGATAGAGGCAGGCAGGCGCTTACCTGGTGTTTACGTTGAGATCCTTCGTCGCAGAGAACGCTCCTCAGGATGACAGTGTGTTTTATTTTTTTAGTGGTGGAATCGGGGCGCCCGCGGCGGACGGCAGAGATACAAAGGCGGGATTGCGGCCCTTCCGAAGTCAGAGTGCAATGAAGCCGTGGCCTCCCGTTTCGGCGGTCATGTGTGTCTGGCTTGCACCGTAAAAGCGGCGGCTGGGCCGCCGCACTCCAATTTAGACGGTGAGGGGGTTGGGTTTGTCGGGGTTGATGCTTAGGTCTTTGATGGCGTTTTGGACGGTGGCTTCGCCGACTAGGCCGTCCTGGGCTAATTCGTGCAGCGTGGCTACGGCGATGAAGCGGGCGTCGACTTCGAAGAAATCGCGGAGAGATTCGCGGCCTTCGCTGCGGCCGAAGCCGTCGGTGCCGAGAGTAGCGAGACGGCGCGGCACCCACTTGGAAACCATCGCGGGAAGAACCTTGAGGTAGTCGGAGGCGGCGACGAAGACACCTTGTTCGTCCTGGAGGCACTGCGCGATGTAGGGAACGCGCGGAGTTTCGTCGGGATGCAGACGATTCCAGCGCTCGGTTTCGATGGCGTCGGTGTAGAGGCACTTGTAGCTGGTGACGCTCCAGACATCGGCGGCAACGCCGTAATTTTTTTCGAGAATTTCCTGAGCGCGGAGCGCTTCGTTAAGAATGGCGCCGCTGCCGAGGATTTGCGCGCGGAGTTTGGCTTTTTTGTTGGTGGCCGCGTGGACCTTATACATGCCCTTGAGGATGCCTTCCTCGGCGCCCTTGGGCATAGCGGGCATGGCGTAGGGTTCGTTCATCACGGTGATGTAATAGAAGATGCTCTCGCCCTCTTTGTACATGCGGCGAATGCCGTCTTGGATGATGACGGAAATTTCGTAGGCGTAGGCGGGATCGTAAGCGAGGAGATTGGGCACAGGGAGCGCGAGGACATGGCTGTTGCCGTCCTGGTGCTGGAGGCCTTCGCCCGCAAGGGTGGTGCGTCCGGAAGTGCCGCCGAGGAGGAAGCCGCGGGTGCGCATATCGGCGGCGGCCCAGATGAAATCGGCGATGCGCTGGAAACCGAACATGGAGTAATAAATGAAGAAGGGGATGGTGTCGATACCGTGTGAAGCGTAGGCAGAACCGGCGGCGATGAAGGAGGCCATGGAACCGGCTTCGGTAATTCCCTCTTCGAGGATCTGGCCGTCTTTGGCTTCCTTGTAATAGAGCAAGGTGTTCACGTCGACAGGTTCGTACTTCTGGCCAACGCTGGAATAAATGCCGATGGTGCGGAAGAGCGACTCCATGCCAAAGGTGCGGGCTTCATCGGGGACGATGGGAACGATGAGCTTGCCGATTTCGGGATCCTTGAGCATTTTGCGGAGCATGGCGACGAAAGCCATGGTGGTGGAAACTTCGCGGCCGTCGCTGCCATCGTGAAATTCGCGGAAGAGTTCGTTGTGATCGCCTTCGATGGGCTTGGAGCGAATTTTGCGCTGAGGAACGTAGCCCCCGAGGGCTTCGCGACGCGCGCGCAGATAGCGAAGTTCCTCGCTATCTTCCGAGGGGCGGTAAAAGGGGACTTTGCTGACATCGTCGTCGCTCATGGGAATGCCAAAGCGCGAGCGGAATTCGCGTAGCTCATCTTCATTGAGCTTTTTCTGCTGGTGGGTGACGTTCTTGCCTTCGCCGGCTTCGCCGAGGCCGTAACCTTTAATGGTGCGGGCGAGAATGACAGTGGGGCCACCCTTGTGTTCGAAGGCGGCTTTGTAGGCGGCGTAGACTTTGCGGGGGTCGTGGCCACCGAGGCGGAGACGGCGCAGAGCCTCATCGGGCAAAGGCTCGACGAGTTTCAGCAGACGCGGATCGCTGCCGAAGAAGAACTGGCGAATGTAATCGCCGGAAGATACGACGAGCTTCTGGTATTCGCCGTCGACCATTTCGCCCATGCGCTTGACGAGCAGGCCTTCGGAATCGCGCTCGAGAATGGGATCCCACTCCGAGCCCCACAAAACCTTGATGACGTTCCAACGCGCGCCGCGGAAAGCGGATTCGAGCTCCTGAATGATCTGGCCATTACCACGGACGGGACCGTCGAGGCGCTGAAGATTACAGTTGATGACGAAGATGAGGTTGTCGAGTTTTTCGCGGGAAGCGAGGGTGATGGCGCCGAGGGATTCGGGCTCGTCGGTTTCGCCATCGCCGAGGAAGGCCCAGACTTTGGCGTCGGTGGCGGGCTTGAGTCCGCGATTTACGAGATAGCGATTGAAGCGCGCCTGATAGATGGCCATGAGCGGGCTGAGTCCCATGGACACGGTGGGATATTCCCAGAAGTCCGGCATGAGCCAAGGGTGCGGATAGGAGGAGAGGCCACCGCCGGGTTTGAGTTCGCGGCGGAAATTTTCCAACTGCTCGATGCTGAGGCGGCCTTCGAGAAACGCGCGGGCGTAAATGCCGGGGGCGGCGTGTCCCTGGAAATAAATCGTGTCGCCTTCGAAATTATCGGAGCGGGCGCGGAAGAAATGATTGAAGCCGACTTCGTAGAGAGTGGCAGCGGAAGCGTAAGTGGAAATGTGGCCGCCGATATTGTGCTCGAGGCGATTGGCGCGAACAACCATGGCGAGAGCGTTCCAGCGAATGAGGGACTTGATGCGGCGCTCGAGTTGCTGGTCGCCGGGGAACAGAGGTTCGAGGCGGGCGGGAATGGTGTTGGCGTACGGGGTGTTGGCGGTGAATGGAAGATCGATGCCACTGACGGTGGCGTGGGCGCGGAGGCGTTCGAGAATTTCGCGAGCCACGTCGGTACCGCTGGAGAGCAGCACGGAATCGAGCGATTCGAGCCACTCCTGGATTTCGACGTCCTCTACGTGACGGGGAGCGAATGTTTCCTGATCCATGAGGCCTTAGTTCCTTCCGCCCGGGTGGACGCTACAGTCCATAACCCGTGCGCATGAGTTCGATATGCACAATTTATAAGAATACACCTTCGGGCGAAAGAGCGCATGGCGAGGGCTCAGAAATTTTGCTGATGCATTTCAGTGGAAATTTAAATGATGAAGAGAGGGTTACAGCGTTCGCCCGCCATCGAGAACCAGCGTGTGACCGGTGAGGAATTCCGCGCGAATCAGATACATAACGGCGTCGGCGATTTCTTCGGGACGGCCGGTACGGCGAAGAGGAGCACGACGGATGAAATCAGCCTGCCACTCGGGAGGATCGCCGGGCATGGAGATGGTGCCGGGGGCGATGGCGTTGACGCGCACGGCGGGAGCGAGTTCCTTGGCGAGGATGCGGGTCATGAGGATGATCCCAGCTTTGGAGACGGAGTGAGGAAGAAATTCGGTCCAGCCGAGAATACCGCCGATATCGGCGAAATTGACGATGACGCCGTGGCCGGATTTCGTGAGGTGGGGAGCGGCGGCCTGAGAGAGGAAGAAAGGTGCTTTCAGATTGGTGTCGAGAGAAGCGTCCCAGGTGGCCTCGGTGGTGGCGCCGAATTTGGTTTCGAGGAAATTGGCGGCGCCGTTGACGAGAATGTCCAGTTGGCCGAAGTGGGAGGCGACATCGGCGACGAGTTTCTGGATGGCGACGATGTTGGTGAGTTCCGCGGAAAAGGAGGCGGAGCGGCGGCCGAGTTTCTCGATTTCGGCAACGAGTTCGTGGGCTTCGCTGGCGGACTTGCCGTAATGAACGGCCACGTCCGCACCTTCGTGGGCCAGGCGCAGAGCTACGGCACGTCCGAGACGTTTGGCCGCGCCGGTAACGAGAGCGACGCGGCCGTGGAGATTGGATTCGTCAGGCATGCGAAAAAGGTAGCACATCCGCTGTCGGATTTGCCGCAGGACGAAGCGAGTGCCGACGATTAGAACTGCAAGGAGTAGGCGAGTATGAGGGACTGTGTGCCAACGTGAACGGAGCTGTCGTTGTATTCGCCGGCGAGCAGCGTGGATTGCGCAACGCTCTGGCTGGCGGTGGGGCGGAAGGCGTAGGCGGCTTCATAGCGTGAACGGCCGTGACGCCAAGTGAGACCGGTGGAAATCTCGTTGGACAAGATCGCAGCGGTGAGTGGGGTGAGCGTGGAACTGGGAACCGGGCTGTTGGCATAAGCGAATCCGGCGCGGAGGGTGGTGTTTTCCGTCAAGCTGCGCTCCGCGCCAACATGGAAAGCGTATTGATCCTTCCAGTGGAGAGGAATGCCATCCTGCATGGAAGTGGAACCGACGATGGAGTTGAGGACCGCGTTGGTGCCATCGGTGAGACTTACGGGCAGGACGACGAAGGCTTCTTTCCAATTAATCCAGTTGGCTTGAAAGGCGAAGAGCCAATGGAAATTGGCCTGCCACGCAGCGCTGGCCAGCAGAGACTGCGGAAGAACGTTTTGAACGCCGGCATTGTAAGTCCAGTTTGAGGGAGCGTTGACGCCGAGAGCGGCGAATTGCGCGTAGGCATCGCCGCTGGCGGTACCGGTGCTGTCGATGACGGTGCGCGATTTCCAAGCCAGGCCGAGTTCGAGGGTGCGCGATGGGTGAGCAATGGCGCCAACGCTGCCGTTCCAGCCCACGCCGCTAGTGTGAAGATCGAGAAGGGTCTTGAGGCCGGCGAGTTGCGGTTGCGATTGGAAAATGTAGGGAGCGTGAAGAGTGTTGGTGTTGTAGTCTGCTCCGACGGAAGCACCGAGCCAAAGTTTGGAATTCACGGCAAATCCCAGGCCCGCAGACAAGCGGAGCGCGTTGATGGCAGACTTCTGTTGCTGCAAGCCGTAGGTGGCGCCGGCAGTTCCGGGAGCGTCGACATATTTCCAATTGGCGGTGGAGAGCAATTCCGGCGTAGCGCCGACGGCGAAGCTGAAACGGGAGTGGTCAAGGGGCATACCGAAAGCGCCGAACGGAATCACGCCGGGAGAAGTACGCAGGGGCGCGTCGGTGTTCACGGAGTCCGAAAAGGAGCCGCGCGCGAAAACGGTGTCGAGGGCAAGATTCAAGTTACGCCCGCGAAGGAAAGCGATGCCGGCGGGATTGGTCGCGAGCGCGTCAAGAGCATCGGTGGAGGAAGCGACGTAGATGCCGCCGAGACCGGCGGAGCGCGCGCTGGAAGTGTTCATATAAAAATCCTGCGCGGAAGCCATGCCAGCGAGCAGAAGAGAGGCAAGGGTCAAGCAGAGCGATCGAAGGTTCATTTTCAAGAGCTCCTCAGTAGTGGATTATTCGGCAGTTGCCGGAGCCGGAAATTGCGGCAACGACTGCAGACTGCTTTGCGATTCCATCAAAGCTTCCAAGCAGGTGGAGTCCAGAGCGTGCGGAGAGTCTTGGAGCATGATGGAGAAAACTTTTTCGAGGGGCAGCGCGTCGCGATAGGGACGCTTGGCGCGTAAGGCATCGAACACATCGGCGACAGCAAGGATACGCGCGGATAGAGAGAGCTGTTCCGCGGATAAGCCGCGCCAGTAGCCCTTGCCATCGAGGCGTTCGTGATGAGCGGCCGCATCGTAGCTAAAATCCGCAAAGGCGGAGACGCGGCGGAGGATTTCGTAGGAGTAATAAGGATGCTTGCGAACGGCGGCGAACTCGTCGGCGTCGAGCTTTCCGGGCTTTTCGAGGATGGCGTTGGAGACGCCGAGCTTGCCGATGTCGTGGAGCAGTCCGGCGCGGCGCAAACGCTGGAGGTCGTGCTCGGCAAATCCGAAATAGCGGCCGATATCGACGGCAGCTCCCGCGACACCGTTGGAGTGCTGGTAGGTAAAAGGAGTTTTGGCGTCGATAATTTCGGCGAAGGCGAGGCAGATGCTGTCGATAGTGTCGGCATCGGCGGTGAGGCGGCGGTCGGCCGGCTCGATGGCGAGAACTTCGGAATGCAGATCATCTTTGTCGAGGTCTTGCCAAAGCTTGCCGCTGCGGCAAAGTGAAATGACCGCTTTCACCAAGCCGGGACTGAACCAGCGGCCGCTACGGCGGCGCGCGGCGTCGAGGGCGTCTTGTTGGCCGCGAGCGCGGAGGAAGACTTCGAGAGTCTGGGCAAGATTGGCGATATTGGAAAAAATGGGAATCTCGCCAGCGCGCAGGCCGTTGGGATAGCCGGAGCCGTTCCAGTGCTCATCGAGACTGTGGATACCGGCGGCGACGTTTTCTGAGAAACCGAGCCTGCGGGCAATCTGGGAGCCGCGTTCGCAACGAATCTTTACGAGTTCACAGGAATCGCGCTGCTGCGTGGCGGCCACTTGAATCATCTTCCAAATTCTTTGGGGATAGGGGGTGGAAGTGGCTACGTGAGTTACGGCGTAGTGCAAACTTTCCCAACCGACACGCGTCCAGTCGACGGTCTTCAGGTCACCTTTGGCGCGGAGGTCGTCGGCGTTCAGGATGTGGTGCAAGCGAGAGGAATTGCTGCTGCAGCCAGCGTCCTTCAGCAGGAGCGTGTAGTACAAATCGGCTTGATCGGCTTCCGGTAAGCCAATTTCCTGGGCGATGCGCATGCCGATGATGCAACTGCGGACGGAGTGGCCCATTTCGCGGCCTTCGGTGAGGTCCAGCGCATAGGAGAGAGAGGAGAGCAGCTCCGAAACGCGGATGGAGCTGGAGGGTGGGCGAGGAAAAGAGGTGCGCTCGCGAGCCAGAGCGCGCAGTCCAGCCATGGCTTGAGTCTTGTCGGTGAGCGTGCCCGTGATACCCAAAAAACACCAGCCCTAAAGTGAATTGCCTGGTCGGGATTCCGGGCGCGGAGTATGAGAACTGCGAGCGGTCGGTGCGCCTCAGTGCTAGCCCGTAGTTTGGCAAGGATAGGAGGAGGGGATGATTGGGGTCGATGAATCGGAAGGGCCAATTTGGGGGTACATTGGTACTCGTTGGCGGGCTCGACACACCGGCGGGACAAAGGGGCATTTGCTGATGGTGCTACAATCCACGCGGAAGTTTTGAGGGACGCGATGAAACTGGATGTTTTGGCCATTGCCGCTCACCCGGATGATGTGGAATTGACGTGCGGCGGGACGCTGCTGAAGATGGCGCAAAAAGGGTATAAGACCGGGATTCTGGATCTGACGGAAGGAGAAATGGGGACGCGGGGCACGCGTGAGATTCGGGCGAAGGAGTCCGCGAAGGCGGCGAAGATTTTGAAGGTGGGTTGGCGGGGCAACTTGGGAGTGCCGGATTCGGATGTGCAGGCGACGCGACAACATAAGTTGAAATTGGCGAGCGTGATCCGGGAATTGCGGCCACATACGGTGATTCTTCCGTACTGGGAGGCGCGGCATCCGGATCACTATCACGCGTCGACGTTGGGATATGAGGGATGTTTTCTAGCGGGACTGAAGCAACTGCCGATCAGCGGGGAGCCGTTCCGGCCGTTCAAGATTCTTTACGCGACATCGTTTGAAGGAATGCCGGCGAACTTCATCGTGGACATCAGCAAGCAGTATGAAACGCGGCGGAAGGCGATACTGGCGTATGGATCGCAGTTCCGGCCCGCGGCCAGCGAGAGGAAGCAGCGGGTGTTCCTGGCGATCGACCAACTGGACGCGCGGATGGACTTACTGGCGCGGAATTATGGGCAGATGATTGGCGTGAAGTATGGAGAGCCGTTCCTGCAGAAGGAACCGATGGCGGTGGAGGACGTGGTGACGCTGCCGGTGCGGTCGATCTGAGGGGGCGGAAACCGAAGGGTTAGACGGAATCGTCTTCCATGGCGGGAGCGAAGCCGGGGATGTTCTGGCCAGCGGGGGTACGCTCGACCTTGATGCGGATCTGGTGTTCGTCCTCGGCGCCGGACTTGCGGAGAACCACGATGGTGCTTAAAGCCTCGGTATAGACACGGGTTACAAGGAAAGTGTCACCGGTTTGCAGATTCTTCCAGAGTTGGCCGATTTGAATTTTGCGCGCGCTCATCGTTGTATTTGACTGTAGATAGAGTGGCAGGAAGTGTCAACTGTCCCTTGAAGTAGGGGTAACCAGAGGTTACCGGAAAGAGACAAAGGCGGGGGAAACCTTTGCGGGGAGGGGCACATCCTACCCTTTAGCAATAGCGGGTTTCGTGTGGGGAACGGGTGTATACTCCGATGGGACGGGGGGAGGTAGTGATGATACAAAACTCTTCGCGCTATGCCATGGGGCTGATTTTGGCGGCGAGCCTGATGGCTTGGCCCGCAGTGAGCCGGGGGCAGAGCGATAACCCCGCTCCGGTCCGCGAGCAGCCGCAAGACCCGTGCGCGCAACCACCAGCACAGCCGGGGCAGCCGACTCCTGCCAAACCGAAAGATTGCCCGAACCAGACTAGTACTCCTTCCAGCAGCACACAACCTGCGGCTACGCCCGGGCAATCCACGACAAGCCCAAGTTCGAGCGGCCAAGCTTCCGGGAGTCAGGTCCCTGCCAGTTCGGCTCCAGCCGGCCAGAGCACTACGGACAATTCGAGCACGCCGAGCCAGCCGAATCAGGTACACCCGAAAAATTCGAAGGATGATGTGGACGCAATCGGGAACCGGAATGTGGGCAAGGGCGTCAATTTCTACTCGCTGGAACACGAGATTGCGCTGGGAAAGTCGCTGGCGCAGGAAGTGGAACGCAGTTCCAAGATGATCGATGACCCGGTGGTGACGGAGTACGTCAACCGCGTGGGGCAAAACCTGGTGCGCAATTCGGATGCGCAAGTGCCATTTACGATCAAGGTGATCGATTCCGATGAAGTGAACGCGTTCGCGCTGCCGGGCGGATTTTTCTACGTGAACAGCGGGCTGATTTTGCGGGCGCAGGAAGAATCGGAACTTGCGGGAGTGATGGCGCACGAAATTTCGCACGTAACAGCGCGGCACGGAACCAAGCAAGCCACGAAGGCGGACCTGATTCAGATCGGCGCGATGGCCGCGATGATCTTTGTACCTTACGGATGGGCGGGGTACGGAATCTACGAAGGCATGCAGCTGGCCATTCCGCTGACGTTCCTGAAGTTCTCGCGCGACGCGGAGAAGGAAGCGGATTTTCTGGGCATCCAGTACATGTACAAGGCGGGATACGACCCGAACTCTTACGTGACGTTCTTTGAGAGAATTCAGGCGGACGAGAAGCGGCGGCCGGGGACGGTGCCGAAGATGTTCTCGACGCACCCACCGACGCCGGATCGCATCGCGGCAGCGCAAAAGGAAATTGCGCGAATTCTGCCGGAGAAGGACGAATATATTGTTACGACTTCCGAATTCGATGCCGTGAAGGCGCGACTGCGGAACGTGATGTTTGCGCGGAAAGTACAGGATACGGGACCGGGCAAGCCGACATTGCGGACCAAGACCGAGCAAACGACCAAGCAGCCGGGGCAGACCGGGACGAGCCAGAGCGATCCAAGCAGCACGGATGATGATCGTCCGACACTGAAGCGGCGTCCGGATGATGGGTCGACGTCCCCTTGATGCGGCTCGGTTGAATAGTTGGAGTGTTGCGGGGCGGCCCAGAGTGGCCGCCCTTTTTATTGCGGGCGATGATGCTAGCGGTGGCCGGCTTTCTGATGCTCTTCGGGTGCGGCCGCGATACCCTGGCGGCGAAGTTCTTCGGAATAGTATTTGCGGAAGAGGACATCCCATTCTTCGCTGCCTTCCAAGATTTCCTTCTTCTGGGAAGTGATGCGCTTGCGGACCTCGACCTCGATTTTCTCTTCTTCTTTGAGGATATTGGTGATGGTCTGGACAATGTGCTGGCGAATGGTGTCGCGGTCCTCCACGAATTCGACATCGTTGCTCTGGACGAGCAATTCGACAATCTGGTGGGAGATGCGGACAATTTTTTCGCGGCTCAATCGCATAGTTTCGGTTCGGCCCTATTCCCTTCTGTAGCGGATGTGGAGTTAGCGCAAAATCAATTTACGGTCGCGAGCGAGCTGGCCCTTCACCTTCTTGAACATTTCCTGATAAGAGACGCCGGTGCGGCGCATTTCATCCTGATATTGCGTAAGGATGGTGCGCACTTCCTCGTTGACCTTGTCCTCGATGGTGATTTCTTCGAGCATGCGGAGGCGGACCTTGGCGATGATGGGTTCCTGGTCTTTTTCCTTGATTTCGACTTGCTCGTCTTCGACGAGCTTTTTGATCACTTGAGAGGCGAGATGTCCGACATAGTCGCGGTTTAAGAGCATGTGAACGAGCGGTCCTCGATTGAACTGTGAACTATTGAGTGTACTGGGTGGAGGGAAAATTCGCAAGAAAAGCGGGTTGAGGCGCAATTTTGGCGAAGAAACGGTGGGACTTATTTCCTGAACCTCCGGTGGCATCTAACGTCACAGTATCTCGGCCAATTTCCAATTGGAGCCGGAGAGTCTATAGATCAACCGAGGCTGGGCCAGATTCTTGGCCGACTGGGCATTGAAGTAATTGCAGGGAGGCGCGGGGAAGGTCTCCGTGGTTGCGGGTGTGCCTAGCCAATGATATTCGACCCGAACTACTACCGTTGCCTCGTTGTTGTAGATTTTGGTGCTGGTAATTTTCATGGCGTCGATTACGGCGTAGGGCTGGTTGGCGTTCCTAAGGGGCTGCATGCAGGATTCGAACGAGGCGGCAAGGTCCTCTTTGATCTGCGACTTAGCGGGCCCGCCGCGAAAGGAAATCGCGGAACAGCCAGCCAGAAGAGCGAAGAACAGTAGCGGGAATTTTCTCATGTGCGTATCCTTTTTGACTCGACGTGGGAGAGCTCTGCCGTGCCTTAGGCAGTAGCACAGAGGGCTGAATAATGCAGTGACGCTGGGCATTCGTGCCAGGGCGTGCGACGCAGGTGCTGGCGATATTTCGTGAATGAGCGATTGAGAGAAATTCGTGTGGAACGAAGCAAAGGTGCGATCACGGTGGTCAGTCGGCGTGCCCAGGCCCAAGATCTGGACACACAGGTGGTGGCCCTACTGTGACGGCGCCGAACGAAAATAGAGGGACGCGGGAGGGGTGAGCAGCGAGTAGGCAACGGCGATCAGCAAGACGAGATGCGCACCCGCCAGCGACCACGAATTCAAGGCGGCGGCGTACACGTGAAAAGCGATCCACGCCAGCATCAGCCAGCGCGCCCAATTGCGGCCGAGAAGCAGGAACACACCGGCAACGATGGCGAGGATCTCGAGCGCGGCGATGAGAATCATCCAGCGATCAAAGGGAGACGTTGAGAGGTGATAGGCGAGAGCAGCCACACCAATGACGATGAAAAGACCGCCCAGGAAGGTGACGGGGAATGGGCGTTTCATGGCGCGGATATTCTTGCACGGTGGTTCATGCCGGAGAGCTTACCTCGACGAGAGAGGTGGCTTCAAGCGGCCCGCGCCTTCGTTTTGAAGTGGCCTACCTTATTACGGTATGCGGCGAAAGAGGGCGGAGGCGCGAGTGAGAGCTTCCTGAGGATTGATTAGATTGGCGTAGCCTGCCAAGTAGCGTCCCTTTCTGAAGATGCAGAGATCATCGAGATACTGAGTTTTCGCGCTAAAGGCTTCGTCGCCAAGTTTAGTGGGTGTGGCGTCGGGAAAACGCGCTTGAAGTTTTTTGAAGACGGCGGCGGCCGATTCGGGGGAAGCTTCGATTACGACGAAGGCTTGGCCCTGCGCATACTTCGCGACATAGCCGCGCTTTAGCTGCTTCAGGCCGAGGACGCTTTCCGGAACCAAACGGACGGACGCTAGATTTTCTTTGGGAAACCAGTTGAGGGCGTCGGGCGGAGCGCTGCGACCTTCGAGGAGCGGTTCGATTTTCGTAACAAATGCCTGGAGGGCTGCAGTGTGATCGCCGTCGGGGCTGGCGGCGATTTCCACGTAGTATTTGCCTTTGGCAAAACTGGCACGACGCGGTTGGACCTGCCCACCCATAGCGATCCTGGCGATGGATTGATTGGGATCGCGGTTGGAAGCGAACATGCCGTAGGCGAGATCGGAATCCTCCATCTCGGAAACATCGATTACGAGTTTCTTCTGGCCCGATGTGCAAGTGATTCCCTGCATGTGGACAAAGCCATAGAGCAAGTAGCTTTCCGCGTTGCCGTCCATGTACTCGTAGAGATTGTCGGCGGCGAAGTCGCGCTTGGCTCCGGACTGTTCCCAGCCGGGTACGAGATGGCAGTTGAGATAGTCCTGCGCAGGAGCGGCGCTTGCGAACAGCAGCAGGAGCGGCAGAAGAAATGCGATTCTCATGCAAACAATTCTTGGGCGCGGCTCATGCGAGCGGAAACCTGCACGCCATGTGGGCACTTGACGGTGCATTCCTGGCAATCGCCGCAGCTGACGGTTTTCTGGGAGACGGGCAATTGCTGAAAATGCTCGCGGCCCAGGGCGAACTGGCCGTAGCCCTCGGCATAGGTGAGGAAGCGCAGAGTATCTTGAACCGGCAGGCCTTTGGCGCAGGTGCCTTCGCAATCGCCACACAACCGGCAATATAAAGGTTTAATGATGTCGAGCTTGGTGGCCAGTAATTTTTCGTCGGGAGCGGCGAAGGGCTGGGCCATGGCTTTGAGATTTTCGTCCAACTGATCCATGTCGGTCATGCTGGGGATGGTAGTGGAGACGTTCGGATTCTTCAGCGCCCACTTGAGGGCGGAGAGCATCGCGCCTTCGCGGTGCAACTTCTCGAGAGCGGGATCGCCGTGCTTTAGGCTTTTGAAGCCGCCGGCCATGACTTTCATAGCCACGACGCCAAGGTTACCCTTGGTCGCGGCTTCCACGGCCAGGTCCATACCAGAATCCATGGTGAAGTTGTAGGCGACGAGGACAACGTCCCAGGCGTTCTTCTGCGCCATCCAGGGGAGGAGTTCTTTTTGGCCGGAATGCGTGCTAACACCTGCGAAGCGAATCTTGCCTTGCTGCTTGGCGATTTGCTGGGCTTCGATCAAGTCGTCGCGGATCTCGCTGGGCTTGGTCTTGGCGTGGAGGTACCAAATGTCGACGTGATCGGTGCCCAGTTCCCGCAGGCTGGTGTCCAGATCCTTCAACGCGCCATCCTTATCATCTGCTGGGGATTTGGTGGAGAGCACAATCTGGTTGCGCTTCCCTTTCAGAGCTGCGCCGACCATCTTTTCGTTGTTGCCGTGCTGGTAGACGCGAGCGGTGTCGAAATAGGTGATGCCGAGGTCGGCGGCGCGGGTAATGACGCTGGGGTCGGAGGTGACCATGCAACCGAAACCCAGAGTGGTGACCTTGAGGCCGGTTTTGCCCAAGGTGCGGTAGTCGAGTTTCACGGGAGAATCGGTGGGGGCTGGGGAGGTTTGCGACCGAAATGGTCCTAGTTTACTGGTCAGGGTGGCCAGTGGCAGAGCCAAGCTGGCAGACAAAAAACCGCGCCGTGATGTGTCGTACGTCATAGGAAGCCTCCGTTTGGGCCCACTACACTAAAGATACCCCGGCTGTAACTGACGGCAGTGACGGAGGGCACAATGACAATCTCACGTAGACATTTTTTTCAGCTTACGGGTGCGGCCAGCGCCCTGGCGCTCTCCGAGTCTTGCAATGCCTTGCCTTCGTTACGGTCGGATTCGGCTCCCGGGACTGCTCCGGGGGGCACCGCGCCTGCCATTTTTCCGTATGCGGAGCGCTCGAAGGTGGCGCTCATTCACGGGGAGGATCGGCGCAAGAACGTCTTCGGCGCGTTGATGAGCATCGATTCCGAGATTACGCCCGGACTGCAGCGGAAGAAGTACGTCATCATCAAGCCGAACAACGTATCCACGGAAAAGCAGTTGGCGTCGACCCACGCGGATGCGCTGAACGGGATTCTGGACTACCTGGCGCCGCGGTTTAAGGGCCCGGTGGTGATTGCGGAGTCGTCGGCGGGTGACACGCTGGAGGGCTATCACAACCTGGGCTATATGCCGCTGGAGAGGGACTGGCGGTCGCACCAATTAAGCTTCGTGGATCTGAACCGCGAAGCGAAGTATGAGACGCACACGCTGATTGATTTTGACTTGCACATTACGCCGGTGCGGTTGGCGGCGAGGCTGTTCGATCCCGATGCGTATGTGATTTGCTGCGCGGTACTGAAGACGCACAACGCGGCGGTGGCGTCCTTGTCGGTGAAGAACATGACGTTGGGCGCACCGTTGCATAGCGCTCCCGGCGACGGACACTGGAGCGACAAGCGGAAATACCACGTGGGCATACGTCAGATGCAGTACAACATGCTGCTGACGGCGCAGAAGATGCGGCCGTTCTGGGGCGCGACGGTGATCGACGGCTACGAAGGGATGGAAGGCAACGGGCCCACGTCGGGGACGCCGGTGGATTCACGGGTGGCGATCGCGTCGACGGACTACATCGCCGCGGACCGTGTGGGATTGGAAGCGATGAGCGTGGACAGCCAGTGGCCCGGGTACCTTGTTTATTGCGCGCAAATGGGACTGGGTCAGTATGATCTGGCGAAGATTGATGTCGTGGGCGCGTCAATCGCGTCGGTGCAGAAAAAATATCGCTTGCATTCGGACATCGATCGCGAATTACAGTGGATGGGGCCGATGGAAGACCTGCCACCGAAGCTGGGCCGGCTTTCGAAGAAACACGAATTCATTTATGGATGAGCCGGTTCGACGCCAGTTGATGCGGCGATCAAAGGTACAACTGCTTGGGCCACTGGGCTACGGGCAGTTTCCGGCGGATTAAGAAGCGAGTGGATTCGGTCCAGAGCGGAATCCACAGACACGAAGCCAAGAGCCAAGAATACTTCAGCGCATCGTGCCAGAAGATGACGCAGAACAAGCCGAGCAGCATGGTCCATTTCAGAAGACGGTAAACGCGCGCGCGTGAGGGAGTGTAAATCGGCAGGAATGGCGCGGCGAAAAAGACGGCTATCGCAATACCGCCAACCAGCAGAGTGCGCGCGAGCGCAACGGCGCCACTGAGAAACAACGCAGAGGCGGCCATCAGCATGACCATCGGCAACGCAAGAAGCATCCCTTTCAGCCATGGGCGCGAGCAAATGGCACGCGCTTCGTGATTCCCCACGCGGAGCATGCGGGCTTGCGCGGAGGTCAGCAGCACTTTGCGGTATTGACGGTTGGCGACCTTGGCGCTGCCCAAAGCAGATAAGGCGGACTGCTCCGCATCCGCCGGTGTAGCGCCGCGATCCGTTGCGGCTTCTCGTTCCGATTCGTAGTGCTCTTGGATTTCCGAGCGAACCTGGGCGGCCGAATCGTGGGACAAATGGCGGGTCGCCTGTTCCAGCCAAGTATGTACGGTAGTCATCGCAGTAGTCATCGCTTATGCCTCCGCCAAAAGAGTGGTGACAGCTCGAGAAAGTTCGCGCCATTCGGCTCGGTCTTTGCTGAGCGTGGCGAGTCCGGATTTCGTGATGCGATAGTAGCGGCGCAACCGGCCTTTTTCTACTTTTTCGTAGGACTCGACCAGACCTTCATTGTTGAGCTTGTGCAACGCCGGGTAAAGGGTGCCTTCCTTAAAATCCAAGACGCCCTTGGAGCGCACTTTGATGCGCTGCGCGATGTGATAGCCGTGGCTCGGCTGTTGCGCGAGGGCTTGCAGGATTAAGGTGGGAAGAGTGCCCTTGAAGTTCACGGCATACCTCGTATTCCGATGCATAGAATACATAGACGGACGAGCCGGGTCAAGGGATATTTTGCGTGGTCCAGGGGCTGGCGGGACTTTCGATACGGATTGCGCGGCGGTTGAGAATCTCTTACGCTGAGTTCCTGCAGATTCCCGTAAATGCCAGAGAATTCAAGTCGACGCCGTTTTCTGAAGAGGACCGCCATCGCGAGCAGCGGCGCGTTGGTTGGTGCGGCTGCGCTGAATGAGATCTCGCCAAGGATCTGGCGTGAACCGTTGGTGTTCGAACCCAATCGGAGTTACTGGGCGAGAAGCGCGGGGCCGCAGAATCCTCCGTTAGATCAGGATATTGATGCGGATGTGGCGGTGATCGGAGGCGGCTTCACGGGACTGTCCGCGGCCTACTACATCCGCAGCAGGTCCCCGCACAAGCGCGTGGTGGTGTTGGAAGCACAGGGATGTGGGAGCGGAGCCTCGGGACGAAACGGCGCGATGGTGCTGACCATGACGGCCGACAGGTATATGCAGTTCAGTTCTAATGCGGCGATGGACAAGAAGATTTACGACCTGACGGCGTCGAACATCCGGGAATTGGCGAAGCTCAGCGAAGCGACTGGCATCGACTGCGAACTGGAAACCAATGGCGCGCTGCAAGTGCTGGCCAGTTCCGAGGAAGTGAGGGCAGCGAAGGCTTACGTGCAGGAAGCAAGAGCGCTGGGAATGCCCGTGGAGTTGTGGGACAAGGCGCAAGTGGTTAGCGCGATCGGCACGCAGGCGTATGAAGGCGCGTTTTTCGATCCCAGCGGCGGGCACGTTCATCCCATGAAACTGGTGCGCGTGTTCAAGGCGGCAGCGGAGAACGCGGGAGCGGAGATTTTTGAGAACACGGTGGTGGCCAACATTGAAGAAGGACGCGAGCACCTGGTGCATACGAGCAGTGGACACACTGTCAGGGCGAAGTCGTTGGTGCTGGCGACGAATGCGTTTACGGGAAGACTGGGATTCTTGCGAAACGCCATTGTGCCGGTGCGTGAATATGTGGCGGTGACGGAACCGTTCAGCGGGGCGCAGTTGAGTGCGATCGGATGGAGTAAGCGAGTTCCATTCAACGACAGCCGGACCGAGGTGTTCTACTTCGGGCTGACGCCGGACAACCGGATCCATATTGGGGGCGGTAGCCCGGGTTACTCGTTCAGAGGTGGCGCCGGCGATGGCAGCGACGCTGCGCGGCACTTCGCGCAACTCCAGCGTGAACTTCTGCGCGTGTATCCGAAATTGTCCGGCGTACCGTTCGAGTTGGGTTGGGATGGCGTCATAGACTGGTCACTCGACGAGTCGCCATCGGTGGGATGCACGGGGGAATATAACAATATTTATTATGGATTGGGGTACAGCGGGCATGGAGTGAATCTGACGTCCGTCTTCGGGAGAGTCATTGCGGATCTGGAGGCGGGAGGAGCGGAACTGTGGAAGGAATATCCGTTTCTGAATGCGCACCTGCTGTACGTGCCGAATGAGCCCTTTCGTTGGTTGGGCGCGAAAGCCGGGTTGGCCTGGTATCGGCTGACGGAGTCTTAGGGTGTCGGAATCGGCGCGCCCGTCGAACATCTTTTGTGCGAGCGTCAGGGCGCTGGCGGAATTTTACTTATCTCAAGGGGGGACGCCGCGATTACCGTAAAATCCGCGGAGCGCCACGGCGTGGACTTCCCCTGGGCATTACTCGCTTGAACTTCCAAGCGATAGTTGCCGGGAGGCAGGCGATTGAGGAGCACGCCGCGCCCGACGGCAATGACCGAGCTACCGGCTTGGGTATATGTTGTCGTGTCTACCGGTGCAAACGAATCTACCACTGCACCTGACTGAGTGTCCACGGTCCTCATGTTTGCCTGAACCTTGGTTTTGGGTTGGCCGGCGACCAGTGGATCATCGATCTCAAAATAAGCGAAGAGCGTGTCGGTCGGCCAGAATTGCGCTTTGGACGCAGGAATGAACTCGACATTCTTGCTGATCAGCGGCGCATAGCTTTGGTTGGGGTTTTGCGTTTCGTCGTTCGATAGCGCACGGACGCGGCGCGACAGCGCTATGTCGCTGAGATTCAGTTGGCCGGAATCGTATTGCTGGATGGTGAGAGGCAATTGTTGGACACCGAAATTCTGGCCGTCGCTCAAGACGACGCGAATGTTGTATTGGCCGACAGA
The DNA here is from genome assembly GCA_963759275.1 of Candidatus Acidiferrales bacterium. Taxonomy (GTDB): domain Bacteria; phylum Acidobacteriota; class Terriglobia; order Acidiferrales; family UBA7541; genus Acidiferrum. Next base: position 823,825 of record CAVWYZ010000018.1, read on the forward strand.
AAGCTGAAACTGCGTTTGGTAGCGATCAGGAATCAGACCGCTGGATTCAGAGGAAAGCGGTGAGGCCGTTGTCGTATTTGGTTGGGCCGCTTCCGCGTTCCCATAGTCACAACAGGCAAAATCGCTGTAGCGCGCCGCCAATGTTCCATCGTCCCGATACACCATGACTAGCGAGCCGATGGTGGCGAAAAGCGTGCCGTTCCGAATCTCATGTTTGAGCGACTGTCCGGGAAAACTCATAGAGAGATAAACACGCGCAGGAGCGGCGCTTACCGGAAAGGCGGTAACATGAGCGGCCAAATCCAGTGTGGCGTCTTTGGCCGAGCGCGCCGCGACATCGAGTTTGTCTCCAAACTCCGTGCCGTTGAGCGGATCCGTGGCGAGATGTGGAGTATTGCAATATTCGCTGCGCGTCCAAACCTGGAGTTTTGCGCTATTCACTTTCACCTGGATCTGGTGACAACTGCCGGCGGCTGATCTCGGGGGAACATAGGCGATCACGTACTGGGGCCAGCCGAGCCAATTGGTGTGGTCAGCGGCCGGACGGTCAGGGTAGGCCCAAATTCCGCCGCCGATACCGATGGTTTCGGGATGCCTGCCAAAGTTATCTTGCACGATGCGGAAGGCAGGAGGCTCCAGCCGTACGGTCTGGATTTTCTGCTCCTGTCCGTCCTCGAATAAATGAAAATCCTTGCGCGTCAGGTTCCTTACGACGATGGCGTCCCACTGCTTTTCGTTCTTGGCGACGATGTGCCCGTAGAAGTCGCGGTGATGCGGCTTCATCTTGTTTAGTTGCGCGTACAGTTCTTTATCAAAGACCACAGTCGGTACGAGGACTTCGTCGGACTGCACCCGGATGGGATCCTGAGCCACAGCGGCAGGTGCGAGTGCTGTGCATAACAGAAGCACGAGAGAAAGAAGGGCAACTCGTGCGTCGAGGGACATGAGTTCTCACTTTCGAGCGAAGGTGCGAAATCTCGGGAGAACCTCTCTGATTACAGTACTCGAAGCAGCCAACACCATAGGACGATATTTTAGATTGGCAGAGGTACAAGCGATTGGCGTGCGAGGTATCAGGTTTAAGCGACCAGAGCGCAAAAGCTACGACAGGTTTAGCCGTGCGGGCTCTTGCTGAGGAGATAGCGATCCATCCCTTCGAGGATGAGTTTTCGCATTTCGGGTAGTTCCTGGTGAGCCGCGTCGAACAGTTCGATGCGACAATCCGACTCGTTGCCGTACTGGCGATAGAGTGGCATGAGGTGCGAGCGAATTTTGTCGACGCCGGGGACGGGAGTCAAGGGATCGCGGCGGCCATTCACGCTCAAGCGGGGCCGCGGCACGATGAGTTCGTTGATGTCTGCGGCCTGAAAATGTTTGAGCAGAGAAGGAACGTAATAATAGATGCCGTGTTCGCTGAGCGATTGGGCTTTTATGAGTTCTTCGTAGTCGGTCAAACAGCAAACGTCCATACAGAGACGCACACGGGGATCGAGAGCGGCAAGCCACCACGCTTTGGTGGCGCCCATGGACATTCCGAGGACACCGAGGTGTTGGGGATCCACTTCAGGACGCTGGGCGAGATAATCGAAGGCGCGGAGTTCGTCGAACATCATCATTCCGAAGAGCACCTGACCCGTCCATAGCATCAGCTTGAAGGCATCTTCTTCGCCGCGCTTTCCATCGGCTTCGTGCTTGCGCTCGCCGAAGCACCAACTGTCGATGGCCAGCGTCACCAACCCTTTTTCGGCGCAGACGGGGGCGTAGGGGGGCTGGACATTTACACCTTTGAGAAGCTGTTCCTTGCCGAGGTCGTACATGCCACCGTGCCAATGAATGTAAAGGAGGCCGGGAGCGGGGGATGGGCGTTTATCGGGAATCAAGAGCAGTGCGGGAACAGGTTCGACGCCGTTTAAATCAAGGACCAAGCGCTGGAGCGTGTAGCCATCGTGTTTTTCCGTCTTTAGCAATTTGGGAGCAGCGGGCTGATGCTGCGTTGGCAGGTCACCGAGCAGGCTCCAAAGTTCTTTGCGGCGGCGCTCCTGCTGCGAGGCGAAGGACTCATCGGAGGCAAGCGAGCGAGTGTCTGAGAAAAGACCGTGCTTGGCGGTCTGTAAAGCGATCGCGGTTGTGCAACTCTGCACGAACTCTCTTCTGGTTGTTGGCGTCATGGTGTCTTCCGGCGGACTCTTAGGCGAGTCGAGATTCGGTTACGAGCGAAGTTAGAGAGTTTATATACCACAGCGAATTGGAGTGCAGGCCTGATTTTGAGCGGTGGATGGGGAATCGGTTCCGGAACTGCTGAGTCATTAGGTGGGACGAGGTCAACGCGGCCCAGCAACTATATCCGACGAAGGTGGAAACCTTGGACGGAACTGTCGTGAGTTCTCCGGGATGCGACAATTCTCTGGGCGAATTTTCTCTTACGATTGCCGGGTTCTGATAATGCTAGCGAGTCACGGAGAGCAGAGGACGTCGTCGTAATAGTTGATGACTGCGCTGCGGGGTTTGACCTTAGGGGTGCCTAGAGAGACTTTTTGCTCATAGGGAGTGGTGCCGATGAGGCGGACGCGTCCGAGCAGGACGATCTTGCCGTCCTCGAGCTCAACATAGACCGGGACGAGCATTTTGAAGTTGGAATCGACGTTGGACTGAGTGACCTTGAGATTAAGAGTGAGGGCGCCGCCAGGAGCGGTATGGAAAGAGAAATCCAATTTGTAGGTGGGCAGCTGAGTGCCATAGACATATTCGTTGAAGAACCAATCCATCTTGTGGTTGCCGTCGAGGTCCATCTCGGGAGTCATGTGCTCTTCGAGGATGGCCTTGAAGTCTTCTGTGGTGGCGGGTTTGCCGCGATAGGTCTTGACGAAATCACGCATGGTTTCCTTGAAGAGGTCATCGCCGCTGTGGCGGTCGTACATCATCATGCGGATCATGTGGAGGATGTAGGCGCCCTTGGGGTAAATGAGGCGGCGGGTAATGTCCCAGCCGGTGCGAGTGTTGCTGGAGCGGTAACCCATAGTGAGAGGCCCGGCGTCGATGGCGCGGAAGCCCTCGGCGTTGCGTTCGAGCAGGAGTTCACGCTCGTCGTTCCAGAAAGTAAGGAACTTCTTGGTGTCTTTCTCGACAAAACTCAGGTAGAGAGAAGCGGAGAAGTCGGCAAAGCCCTCGCTCATCCATTGGTCGCGGCCAGAGCTGAAGCCGACGGTGTGGCCCCACCACTGGTGGGCGACTTCGTGGGGAGCGACGACCTTCCAGTAGCCTTTGTCACGCCACTGGAGGCCGAGTTGGTGGCGGACCGAGACGTCGAAGTAGTAGCAGATAGGAATCCAGACTAGTTCGGGCCAGGACTGACCGAAATTGCAAGCGGTTTGCTGAGTGAGTTGCATGTGCTTGAAGAGGGAAGGGCCGAAGTAGTCCGTATAAAGCTGAACGGCGAACTGCCCTTCCGCGAGGGCCTTTTTGTTGAGCGAAGTGGTACTCATGGTTCCCAGAGCGACTTCGTACCTTCCCGTTAATTCTTCCGGTTTGACTGGGAAAAGGTCCTGATTGACTACGTCCTTAAGTTGTTTGACCCAATCTGGGGATTCTTCGTTGGCGAAGGACTGAATGAAATACTCGGGTTGAGTAAGTCTGGTTTGTTCCTCCGTGAACCTGCCAAAGCTGAAGCCAGCGACGGTTTGCGCTGCTTCGCTCTTCCATACCGAGACGTTCTGGTCGCCTTGATCAGAGCTGCTGAGAAGGACGCCGGTGGCGGCCATTTTCATGCCTTTAGGAATGTGAAAGGTCATGTCGTACTTGGAATACTGGCCAAAAGCACTGTCTGGCTCGTTGGGATACCAGTTCATGCGGGCAACAGGATAGTAGTTGCCACCGCCGGTATTGATGATGGCGTCTTTACCAGCGTAGGCAGTGGTAATGACGATTTTCTCGCCGAGGTCGAGCGGCTTGGGAAGAATCACCGTAAAGTCGCTATCTTCGTTTTTGTCTTCTTGGATGAAAGAGAGAGGCTGGCCGTCAGTGGTGACACTCTGCACGCGCAAGGAGCGGAAAAGGTCGAACGGAACAACGGCGAGCCCGCGGCGGGTAGCAACAAGAGTGGTAGTAGCTTTGCCGGAGAGATGACCACTCTTCTCAAAGGTGGCGTCGAGTTGCTGATGGTCGATGCGGAAAGGCCTCCCGCCGGGCTGGAATTCGGAAAGACTGAGGGAAGCCCAGTCGCCGGAGCGGCGATTCTCGCTGTAGGTGCGGAAATCGACCTGGTCGACGTCGCGATTAGGCTCGATTTCGAAAAGCTCCTTGTCTTCGTAACGCCTGCCGTGAATGAAGGCAATGAAATAGCCGCGCGGGCTGGGACTGAGAACTTCTTCGAGGAGACGAGCTTCAAGGTTTCGCTTGATTCTGTGGCGTGTGGTGTACTGGCTGTCTTTCAACGGGCCAGCGTCACATCGGGCCGTCCCGACCGTGGAGGCTTTTTTGATTTCGTCGTAGGTGCCGTCGGTGAAGCGCAGGACCAGGCGGTCAAACTGCTCGGTGAATTCGTCCTCATTGTTCTCACTGAGAAGCCGGAGGCTCTTGCGTTCGTTATCGATAAGCGGGTTGAGAACAAACTTACCCTCGCCGACAAAAACTGCGCCGGTGATCTTACCGTTGACGGGGGGAACGAAGCAAACGCTGCCGGAATGGAGAACGAAAGTGGCGGCGTCGCGCTTGAGCTTCAAGTCGGTGACGGAAACGGATTCGTTGCCGAGGGCGATGTTGCGAAGATCCTGATAGGTGGGATCGGAGTTGGGGCCGGAGGGAGCGGCGGTTTGCGCGAGAGTATCTGGGGCGAGGGTGAAAACGAGTGCGACGAGGATCAGCAGCGGCGATGCACGCACAAAAAGGCTGGGGCGGGCGAGCATATTGGACCCACTGACTTGCGAAAGATAGGAGCGAGTACGTTAAACATAGCATAAACGAGGGAATTGTTACTAGTTAATGACCACCTCGCACGCCAAGATCCGCCGCTGCTATCAAACAACCACGGGTACGCGGCTGGCGTACAAAACAATTCGCCCAATTCGTAAGCCAATCTTGACACTGCGGTTTCACGGGCGTAGATGGTTGGTTAGAGCATCCTCCCACCCGATGTTCCCAATCCCGAGATCTGAAAGCGAGGGAAAACATGGAAATCGTAGTTGTCGGCGGTAGCCATTGCTGCTTCCCCAAAATCGGGAATCAATACCCTGACGGACCAAGGGCTCGCGGAAGCGTTGAAAGATGCGCAGGTGGTCGTCGACGTATCGAATTCTCCGTCGTTCGAGGACACCGCGGTGCTGGAGTTCTTTACGACTTCGACGCGCAACTTGCTTGCGCAGGAAGCGAAGGGAGGAGTGCGGCATCACGTGGCGTTGTCGATTGTTGGCATTGACGGACATCTCGAGTGCGGCTACTTCCGCGCGAAGGTCGCTCAGGAGAAACTGATCAAGGAAAGTGCGATTCCCTACTCGATCGTAAGGGCGACGCAGTTCTTCGAGTTCGTTAAGAGCATCGCGGATAGCGCAACCGAGGGTAACAAGATTCACGTGGCACCCGTGCAGTTCCAGCCCATAGCGGCCGATGATGTTGCCAGCGCGATGGCTCGAGTCGCGTTGGATCCGCCGTTGAACGGGACAATTGAGATTGCGGGTCCGGAGAAATTCCGCTTCGATGAACTGATCCGCCAGGATCTGAAGGCGAGGAATGATCCGCGGGAGGTGATTGCTGATCCGCGAGCGCGCTACTTTGGCGCAGAAGTGAGAGAACGCTCTATTGTGCCTGACGATGGCGCGAAACTCGGCCAGACGCGATTCGCGGACTGGGCGAAACGGTCTGCACTACGGGCACATGCCTGAGGAACGCGGCCGGCGCGGAGGTTCGACGTTCAGTAGCAAAGCGCCGCTGCGGCACGACTTGATTGCATGACGATGAGGGCGTCTGCGACCCGAGTGGCGTGTGATTTGGCGAGGCTCGGAAAGAAAGGCGTAGACCGTTTATTCGCCTGTTCTGGAACTGACCTTGTGACCAGTAGCGGGCGCGGGCGCCGAATTTCATCATTGCTCTCCAAGGAATCGGCGGGCTCTTCAGGTTCGTGCAGTTTGAAGGGCCACCAAGGGGTGCCAGATGCCTCGCAGTTTACCCTCGCAACGAAATTTTGAAGAGATCAGCCGGGAAGCAAGAGAACTCTTACATGATTTGCGACGACAAAATGCCGCGGCCATGCGACGGCATTGTTCGCTCGATGGGGAAGCGGGAAAATCGCCGGCACGCCTGGCGGATGCGCAGTACATCGTCGCGCGGGAATACGGCTACGGGAGTTGGCAGAAACTGAAACAGCGTTTGGGAGCGAACCTACAAGAACTGTCCACGAGCGCTTCTAATTTCTTTACCCGTAAATCCTGATTCGCGCTTGGCGGTAAAGTACCTCCTGGCACGCGAATTGAAGGCGCGGACTCATCGCGGACTACGGGCGACGGCGTTATCGATTGACAAACACGGACACGCTCGCGGATACTGCGGTCTGCGCATGTAGGAGCAACGGCACATCGCCGAAGGGCCATGCCCACCTACGATCTCATCGTGGAGGCCTACATGCCCAATCTCGAGAACCTCAAAAAACAAGCCAAGCTGATATTGCGGTGGCATCGCGAACGTCACTATCCCGTGGCCGCACAAATCCGCGAGCATTTGCCGGGTTTCCGGGATAAGACCGACTCGGAGATTCTTGCTGCGCGCTTTAAGCTGAGCGATGCGCAAGAAATGGTGGCGAGACAGCATGGCTTCGACAGTTGGCAAGCCCTGAAAACCGGACTGTCGACTACGTCGCGCAAAGTCAAATCATCGTTATGCAAAGCGACGATAGTCAGTGCCGAGCCGCAACTGTTCGTCACCGATATGCAAAGGGCCTGCGAATTTTTCCGAGAGAAGTTAGGGTTCTCGCTGGTATTCGGTTACGGCAAACCTGCCTACTATGCGCAGGTGGGTCGCGACGCGGCACGTCTCAATTTAAGGTGTGTGGCGCGACCGGTGATGGAGTCGACGGTCCGCGATGGCGAGGGACTGTTGTCGGTGTCGATGACCGTTGCCACAGCAGATGAGATCAAGCTGCTGTTTCTTGAGTTTCAGTCCGCGGGCGTTGCCTTTCACCAGACGCTTAAAAAGCAGCCGTGGGGCGCCAAGAATTTCGTTGTCAAGGATCCGGATGGAAATCTGCTGTTGTTTGCTGGACCGGCAAACTAACAGCTAGCAAGCCAAGTGTGCCGATCGATCAGGAGTCCGTTTTCCTCGATTCGTCGATCAATCGTTTTTGAATTCCACGGACGGTGCATGCCACGTCACCGGGTCGTTTAGCGCCCCACGGCTGTAGTTTATTACGTCCAAATGCTCAGGAATCACCTTGATCAGCACCAGGTTCTTGAATCCCGGAAACGCCGTGTCCCAGTAGGCGCGTTTGCGCTTGACCATCTCCGCCCTGTCATCCACCAGGTCGGCCTTGCCGTTGATGGCAACGTAACCGGTAGCCTTGGCGTGGTCGCAATAATAGAGAGTCACGCGAGAGTCGCGACGAATTTGCTGCACTTTGTGAGTCAGCGTGCTGGTTGCTATCCACACGATCATGTTGTCGTCAGGGGCAAAGGGATTTACCGTCCTCGCTTGGGAACGCCCCTGCTCGTCTTGTGTGATGAGCGCACAGTATTGTTGGCTGGCAATAATCTCGCGCGCCGCCACGATCAGATCTGAACGGCTGAGTTGACCAGCAGGTTTCTCTTGTGCCGCGTCAGCGGAAAGCAACTCTGGAAAATGCGGAATGATGAGCCCAACTGCAGCACCTTTGAAACTGTTTTGCAGGAATTCTTTGCGATTCATGATTGGCTCCTGACGCGTAGCGGATAGGGTTCAACGCGAACATCTATATTTGTCGCCGCATCCCATCTATCTTTGGGGGACTCCATTCCGCGCGAGGGAGCGCTCTTCGGGGAAGGCGAGACACTTGACGTTATTCTGTAACGTTCGCTTCCAGTGTCAAGAATGCACATCACCGAGGGGCGTGATTCGGGTAGGCTCAAGAGTGCCTGCTCGTTCCGATCTGACGAAGCCCGAATCAACGGCGCCGTGGTACACTCCGCCGATAATGCGCAGGTTGCGGTGGTGCGTTACGGGGGCGACGGAGGGAAAGGATCGGCGTGAGCGGCTTACTGAACTTGACGGCAGGCATGATTATTCTCGCGATTCCTCGCGAAGTGATCTGGTCGTACACCGTTGGCGGAATCGTGTTTGTTCTCGGGCTGGCCATTATTTTCCTGCGCGGGGATTGGCAGAAGGCCCAAGGGCTGGACAAGTTGATTCTGTTCGGACCGCTTTTTTACGCCGCGCCGCTAGCGGCGTTCGGCACCGAACATTTCACGCTGGCGCAGGCGGTGGCGTCGATCGTACCGCGGTGGATTCCGTGCCACCAGTTTTGGGCGTACTTTGTAGGCGCTTGCTTTATCGCCGCCGGGTTCAGCCTGGTGACGAAGATTCAGGCGCGCCTCGCAGCGAGTTTGCTGGGGCTGACGTTTTTCCTTTTCGTGGTGCTGATGGACGTTCCGGGTTGGCTGCAAAACCCGCGCGACCGGTTTGCGCCGACGCTGGCACTGCGCGAACTAGCCTTCAGCGGCGGGGCGCTGGCGCTGGCCTCGAGCCTGACGCAGCAGTGGCGCGGGCGCGGCGAACACATCCTTGCGACAATTGCGCGCTACTTCGTAGCCGTTCCCTTGCTGTTTTACAGCTTGGAGCAATTCCTGCACGGCGATCACGTGCCCGCGGTTCCGCTGGAACCGCTGACGCCTGACTACATTTTGGGACATGCGTTTTGGACGTACCTGGCGGCGGTGGCTTACGCGGTCACGGGTGTGCTGTTGCTGGTGGGCAAGAAAACTCGCGCCGCTGCGACGTGGGCGGGGCTGAGCGTGCTGGTCGTGGAGCTGGCGGTGTATGTGCCGATCGGCGTGGTGGAGCGCGCCAGCCTGGGCAAGGGACTGAATTACGTGGCGGATACGCTGATGTTTTGTGGCGCGGTGCTGCTGCTGGCGGGGGCGATGCCACGCGAAGGGCAGCGGCGGGAATGACCGGCAACTTCTAGAAGCGCACGCTTGTTTAATTCGTCGGCGGCGGCGCGTTCAACTGTTTAAGTTTCTGCTCCATCATCATTTTTTCCTGGTCCTTGGTGAGCTTGGGAAACAGGAAGGCAATTTGGAAGCGCATGGTCCAAGAAGGAGTTCCATAGGGATGAACGGCATTGCCGTAAAACTGCGCGGTCAGGGAAACCGGTTGGAATCCCAGCTTCATGATTCTGCCCACGCCGCCGCCGTAAGGCACGGTCCATTGGTTGCCGCTTGAGGCTTGCCAGTTGGCGGTCAGGGTGGGCTGCCAGGTAAGAAACCAACCTTTCTTCAAATTGTAATTAATAAAATATTGCAGGAGGAACTGATTCACGTCGGGACGGCTGCCCGAGCCTGCGACCGACCACACATTGTTGGACAAAGCGCCCAGCGTCCAATTGCCCGGTTGCGTGAGCACGACCACGGATGGGCCTATTCCCAACTTCCCTTGCCCGAGATAATTGCTGGTGGCCGTGGGCAACTGGAAGATGGGGCCCGCGCCCCAGATAATCTTCCCCGGCTTGCGCGGCGAAAGAAAAAATGTGGGCTGCATATCGCCCAAACCGTAGACACCGGTCTCTGGCGTATTCGGGGCATTCGGAATGGGCTGATAAATGATTGGAGTGATCCACCGGACAATTAAGTTCCAGTCTTTGCTGATGCCCATGGGAATCACGGGCTGAATATTCAGAACATCTTGATTGCGGTAGCCGGGCTCGACGCCAAAATTGGTATTGTTTTGTATCGGGACGCTGATGAGGCTGGCCACGGGATTCTGGGTGGCTTTTTGCAAGGCCTCGGTGCCGGCGCTGGTGTTGGCTTCCGGTTCCTGTGTCTTGGGGCTAGCGGAGCTTGGGGCTGACTGGGTAGATGGCGCGCTGGTGGGTTGCTGGGCGAAAGACGGTCCGGCTAGCGGCAGAATCGTGGCAGCGATTGCCAACACGAGAATTATTCTCACAAAGCACTTCATAAATTGGTCCCCCTGAGTTTTAGTGCAATTGCGTGCGATCGAAAGCTACTGGCCGGTGGAATTGGGTCACGATGGCGGGCGCGCCGCCGTTAGCATTACCTGGTGCGTGTGCCTTTCCAGATGAAGATGGCTCCGCGAACGCCGGGCGGTGTTCTCGGTACTGTGGCTGGAAGGGCGGATGGTTGGAATTGGCAAAAGTACCAGTCGTGAAGAAGGAACCAGGTCGCGGAGCCGGTCGGCCACGGACGGCGGGCGGTTCGCGGGAGCGGACACTGTACCTTTTGACAATAGCTTTGGCGGCGGGCTGGCGGAAGAATGCGCAACGAAAGACCGGGGCGATGCCCGGCAAGATCAAGCAACTGAGGTGTGGCATGAAAAGCATGGCAACTCCAGCGATGGTATGCGGTTCGTTGTTGTTGGTGGTGTTGGTGGTGGCGGGCCACAGTGTGGCGAAGGATAAGAAGACCAGAAAGTCGGCTTGCAGCAATGCGCATCCCGAGCAGGTTTGTACCGCGGCAAATATCTGCGGATGGAATGGCGCGCCGTGCGTTCTGGAGGTGAAGCGCGTGGATGGCGGGACGGAGGCATCGGTAACGCCGAACATCGCGAACTTCCCGAAGGACGGTACGGTGTGCATCAAGACGGGCGCCAACGTGACGTGGCAAGGAGCAGGCAAGAATACCGGCGTGATGGTGGATTTTGGCGAGACGTCTCCGTTCGAACCGTCGGGAACGATCATGGGAGGGTCTGACCGTCCGGTGAGCGTGATGGCGAAGAAGGCCGGGTGCTTCAAGTACACGGTGGGTGCGTGCACGCCGGGGTCGATCTATGGGATGTGCGGAAATTCGGATCTGGATTTGATCGTAACGAGCGGCGGCCAATAGAAAGGGATGAACACACGGAGGAATTATGAAGAAGACGCTATTGAGGATGTCGATTCGAGCGGTTTTGGCTTGCGCGATTATTTTGGGAATCGCGGGGATGGCCAGCGCGCAGACGCAAGTGCAAGGTCTGATCGTGGGGCGAAGCGGCGCAACGATGACGGTGAAAACGCAGGATAACGAAACCATCGTTGTAGCACTAACGACCGATACGCAAGTGCAGGAAGTACAAGGGGCATTCAAGCTGCGCAAGAAGGAACTGGGGATGACGGCGCTGATTCCGGGGCTGCCGGTGCAAGTGAAAGGGATGATGAACGACAAGCAGCAACTGGTTGCGGATACCGTAAAATTCAAAGGTTCGGACCTGAAGGCCGCGCAGGATATTCAAGCGGGGCTTGTTCCAACGCAGCAGGCGGTGGCAGCGAACCAGGCGGAGATTAAAGAGAATCAGGAGAAGACGGCGGCGAATCAGCAGGAAATCGCCGCGAGCCAGCAGAAGATTGCCGCAAATCAGGCGGAAATCGCCGCAGCAAACAAGCGTTTTGGAGAACTGGGCGAATACAACATTCTGGGCGAGGTTACCGTGTACTTTGCGAACGGAAAAGTTGCGGTGGATCCGAAATATGATGCGCAGCTTCTGGAGCTGGCAAGCAAGGCGCAGACGATCACCGCGTACATTGTTCAAGTGCAAGGGTATGCCTCGGCGGTGGGATCGGCGGCGCTGAATCAGAAACTGAGCATGGAGCGGGCGAACAACGTACTGGAGTTTCTCGAACAGAACGGGAAGATTCCGTTGACGAATATCCTGGCGCCGGGAGCGATGGGGACGTCGGACCAGGTAGCGCCCAACGCTACGACGGAAGGACAAGCGGAAAACCGCCGAGTGGTGGTGCGGATCCTGCAGAATAAGGGGATCGCCGGAACGTAATCTGGGGGGCGAGATCGCGGGTGGGCGCTGCGGTGGTCCCACTGTGCCTGATGCGTTGATGAAGGTTGAGTACGATGGGGCGCTGGTGGCGGGGCGGAGATGCGGTAGAATAGTGGGAGTTTGTGTGTGGGGGCGGTTAGCTCAGTTGGTTAGAGCGCCTGCCTTACAAGCAGGAAGTCAGAGGTTCAAGTCCTCTACCGCCCACCAAAACCCAATAAATGTATTGGCATCTCAGGCTAACGGCAACTGTACTTGCTGAATTATCTTACCGACCAGCGTCCGACAATTTCTCTTTCAGCCTGTAGCCAGTCGTCCAATGAACAGCCGTCGCGACTCCCTTGTTCAAGGTAAATCTCGTATGCGCGTTGTCTGATGTCTTCCTCATCAGGTCCCGCGCTCCTCTTAGAATCCATCGGGTCGGGTCGCCCCAAAAAAAAGCTTAACCTCATAAGGAAAAAATAATGTCCCTTTTGAGAAAGACCGACAATTCGCCGTCGCCCCTCTTCGAAGTTGGCCGAGTGAAAATATACGGAGGAAATCGAAAATATTTGACCGAAATCAAACCATGAATCTGGTAAGTTGCCAACCGCGGGCAAAAATACCCGATCTTTAAGATGATTCTCACGGAGGTCGCGCTTAAGGTTCGCGATATCTTGGTTAGTAAAATCCCCCTCGGGCACCAGTTCCGCAAACTGAAACAAAGGGGCCACTAGCAAAGAGTCACTCTGGTTCGCCTGGCAGTCGCAGGTATTCGAGATCACAATCGCCGGACCTTCGCGTGAAGATACTTCTCCAACGTCATTCAGTCTATAAACTACAACGCTCTTGAGGATATCCCCTTGATAGATTTCCTTTTGTGAGTTTCCGTAAATCCATTTGGAATGGTCAATCGGCTTCTTTTTGAGGTCAACCAAGATGGACCGAACCCTTTCGGGTACCAGCCTTTCTATGTCCTCACCTGGAAACATGGGGGTGTGAGCTAACGCGTCTTGAATGCACGATTGTAGAATTTCCCCAGATATAGTCGCTCTTTATCTGTCAGCGGCCTCATATCGTTAAAGACGGAACTGGCGACAGTAAGCATGCTCTGAGAACCTGAAATCATGTTGGCCATTTCATCTTCGGGTTTTGCAAATTCCGAAACATCCCGTTTCGGCCGAAAAGCAGACGCAAGCTGTTCACCAATATAGTGCGCGGTCTGATCGAAGCGGTAGTTCGGAAGTGTGCCGACTGGCGGCGGATCGTAGAAATTCGGTACTGACACTTCCACTAACGTGGCAGTCGGAAATATTTCGGAATACACGCCCCATATATTCGGCATTACACCAACTGAGCAATTTGAACGAGTGTCCGCAAGGAAGATATGTAGATCATCCGGCATCATCTCTGCTAACCCGGAGATCGGAGTCGTTCGGGCATCAGCGTCGCGCACGTACACCACATCCGCCGCGTGAAACTGACTCATCATGGGACATTGGCCACCCAGAGACGTGGAAGCCACGTTCACCACGTCCGCGTTCACGGTAACGACTACCCAAGATTTCTTGTCGGTCTCAATTAAGCGCGGGGGGATATTAAAACTGCCGCGAGCTTGCATTGCAATCGGTGACGGGACAATTGGTGAGGGGGTCATGGGACGTCTCCTCGGAGAGCGATTTCTGAGCCCAGACTGACGAGTTCATCAAAAATTTTCGGTAATTCGCTTGGAACCAAGTCATTTTGGCGCGACGCCGCGGTACTCAAATCCACTTCGACCCGACACGCGTGAGCAGTTGAGTCTGGCTCGGTAAACAGCACAGGAGGATTCAGGACCGGACCGCTACCTAACGAGAATGCCATTCTCATCGGCTGAGCAGCTTGAACCGACCATCTGGAAAGACGATTGACGCTCTCGTTCGAGTCTTGGAGCGTTCTAGGCCTATTAATCTGATAAAAAAAATCCGACGAAGAGTCATCGATTTGAACGGAATGTAAATATTGCGACAGCCGCCGATATCCAGCGCGACGGTCGGAGACAGGCTCGAGCAAAACAGCCCCATATGCCAATCGAATAATCGGTGGGCAATCCTTGAGCCACACATTCATCACCTTTGCGAAATCAGCAGCGACGCTTGCAAGCGGCCCGACATTCTTTAGCTTAATTTCCATGTCTTCGAATTGCGTCTGAGAAATCGAGAGTAGCCAGTCGGCTCGTCCGGGTTGCACTGATAAGGTCAGCGCGTTGTTCAAATAGTTTCCTGACTCAATATATTCGCCGCGTGCAGGCTTAGCTGAGCGACTCTCGGGCTCGCTGCCAATTACAGACGCCCACCAATTTGGATTTAAGACCCTAACAGAAGGAGAGAAGAATGCGGTTAACCGCGCAGATTCAACCTGCCAATTTGGAGAAGAAATCGTTGTATCTGTTTTCGTTATAGCTCTTTGATTACGATATCATGCTCGTCGATTGAACGAGGCGAATACAAGGCGAACGATGCGGAAAACTAACTCTTTGAACTATACGCATGGCGCTTAGTTATGGCGGTGGGGGGAGTGGCGGAGGTAGAAGCGTTTGTCGCAGTTGGGGCACCAGTAGGGGACGAAGTGGAAGGCGCGGAAGATGTGGCGTTCGATGATGCCGCGAGGACGCTGGCGATAAATTTCGTCGCTGCCACAGTGGGAGCAGGAACGAACGGTTTTCTTGAAGGCGCCGAGGGGGCTTGCGGGGGAAATCGGTACAGTCGCCACTTTCGAGGATCCTCCCAACACGGGCTTTGACCGAAGTACGGAAACTTGCGAGCGAGCCTGGCTACGTGCCCACCTGAGCGGCAAACTCTTTTTTGTGGCTGGGGCCGCGCATGACGTGGATGAGAGCCAGATCGATATCGGTGGGCTGCAGAGGGCAGCGGAGCACTTCGGAGGCACCGTGACGCAAGGCATCCAGATATTCTTCCCACTCGCCGGTACAAAGCATGACCACGAAGCGAATGTCTTCGGGGACGGCGAGCACGTCGCGCAATAGATCGAGGTAGGAGCCGTCGGAGAGACGCTCTTCGCAGAAGATCACCGAGAAGGGGCGCAGCTGGAGAGCTTCTTTGGCTTGCTGGAGAGAGGGAGCGGAGTAGGCGTCGATGGGCAAGCCGTCGAAGACGCGCATGAGGAGTCTGCGGTTTTCAGGGCGGCAGGAAACAATGAGGATGGGCAATCCATGATCCATAAATGACTCCCTTGCACTGGCATGCGGCGCTAACTTAGCTCACAGATAGAAAACTAAAGAGTTTCCTCAGGGGCTAAAGCCCCGATTGTCTTGGCTTGCTAATGTCGGAGCCGAGGCTCCGACCCCCTAATCGGAATTACAACTTCCCAGGCTACGGCTTCGACCCCCTAATCAGAATTGCAACTTCCATAGCCGGCATCTCTCCAAAATCCCAGACCCCTAATCGGAATTAGAATCTCGCTAATCGACGGCTCCGATCCCCCAAATCAGCTATTTTTTAGCCGAATCCGCGATGAGGGACAATCAGGGCAAATGTGTAGGCGGAAGTTAAAACTGCATGTAGCGGCGAGTTTCTAGAATGTTACGGGGAAGCGGGAGTGTCGAAACCGATGGGCCCGGGACTATCCGTCACGGTACGGGGACGGTTGGGGACCGTGGCAACCACGAGAGTTCCCTTCCCTTTAGCGGAGACGATCTCCAATTTTCCATCGAGTTGGCGGATGCGTTCGCGAATGCCCAGAAGGCCGACACCGAGGCCGGTGGTGTCGGGGGATTCGGGCGGGGTCATGCCGACGCCTTCGTCGCGGACCTGGAGTTTGATATCGCCATTTTCAGGGGCGAGAGAAACGCTGGCGGTGGTGCTTTGGGAATGGCGGTGAACATTCAGGAGGCATTCCTGAACGACGCGGAAGAGGGCGGTTTCAATGTCGCTATCGAGACGGCCTAAATCCGGGGCGACGCCCATGGTGACGGCGATGCCGCTGCGCTTGGCGAAACCATCGGCGTAGACGGCGAGAGCGGACTCGAGGCCGATTTCGTCGAGAAGAGGGGGGTGGAGGAGATGGGAGATGGTGCGAGTTTCGACGATGGCGCGATTGAGAAGCGCGGAAATTTCGTTCACGCTTTCGCTGGTGGAGGGATCGTGGGCGAGGCGGCGGGAGAGCTGGTCGACGCCCATTTTCACGCCGATGAGATATTGGCCAACGCCATCATGAACATCGCGAGCGACCCGGCGGCGTTCGGCGTCCTGGATCTGCATCAGGCGGCCGGTTAGACGGCGAAGATGTTCTTCGGCGACGCGCAGATCGTCGTTGACGACTTCGAGTTGACGGGTTTTGCGGAAGAGCTCGGAGAAAACGGTGACCTTGGCGCGGAGCAATTCGGGAACCACGGGAACGGAGATGTAGTCCACGGCGCCACGCTGGTAGGCGCGAATGCGATCGACGTCGGTAAGGTGCACACCGGAAATAAAAATGATGGCGACGTTTTGGTAGCGGGGATGTTGGCGAATGATGTTGGCGAGTTCGAAGCCGTCGATATCGGGCATGCTGACGTCGAGGAGGACCAGGGCGATTTCGGTTTTGAGGAGGACGTCGAGAGCTTCGCGGCCGGAAGAGACCTTGATGAGATTTTCGCCGAGGTCGCGGAGAATGGCCTCGTAGCTGAGCAGCTTGGCGGGCTGGTCGTCAACCATCAGGATGTTGAGCGGTATATCTGCGTACATTTAGAAAATCACCTCAACAGCGTTTACCTGTGTAACCAGAGACGCAGGGCCGAAAGAAGCTGCTCGGTATTCACGGGCTTGGCCAGATATTCGGAAGCGCCGGCCTCGAGACATTTTTCGCGATCACCCTTCATGGCCTTGGCGGTGAGCGCGATGATGGGCATGCGCCAGCACTGGGGATTCTGACGAATGACCTGCATGGTTTCGAAGCCGTCCATTTCGGGCATCATGATGTCCATCAAGACGATGGCGACGTCTGGTGTGGATTCGAGAGTGGCGATGGCTTCCCTGCCGGTGCCGGCGGTGAGCACCTGCATGCGGCGGCGTTCGAGGACGCTGCTCAAGGCGAAGATGTTGCGGACGTCGTCGTCGACAATGAGAACTTTTTTGCCGGCGAGCGCTTCGTCGGAATCGTGAAGCCTTTCGAGCATGCGCTGGCGTTCGACTGGAAGTTGGGCGACCACGCGATGGAGGAAGAGAGCGGTTTCGTCGAGCAAACGCTCAGGCGATTCCACACCTTTGACAACAACGCTGCGGGCTAAGGTGCGCAGGCGGGCGTCTTCTTCGGGCGTGAGTTCCTTGCCGGTGAAGACCACGACGGGAAGTTCGCTGAGCGCCGGGCTTTCGCCGAGGCGGCCCAGAACTTCGAAGCCGGTCATGTCGGGCAGGCGCAGGTCGAGGACCACGCAGTCGAAGGACGTTTCTTGAACGGCCTGGAGAGCTTCTTCGCCGGTGGACATAATGGTGACGTCGATATCGTCGTGGCCGAGGAGTTCGCGGATGCTGAGTTGTTCGCCGGGATCGTCTTCGACAACGAGGAGACGCTTGCGGCGGGGCGAAGCGTAGTCTCGGATGCGATCGAGAGCCTTCTCGAGGCCGTCGTTGGTGACGGGCTTGGTGACGAAGGAGAAGGCGCCGCGAGCGAGACCGTGCTGGCGATCTTCGTCCATGGTGAGAAGTTGGACGGGAATGTGGCGCGTGGCGGGATCCTGCTTGAGGTGGTTGAGGACAGTCCAGCCGAGCATGTCGGGGAGAAACACGTCGAGAGAGACGGCGGTGGGGTGATACTCGCGCGCGAGAGCGAGCCCCTCTGCGCCACGGGCGGCGACGAGTACCTTAAATCCTTTGCTGCGGGCCAAATCGCAAAGGATGCGGGCGTAGCGAATGTCGTCTTCGATGATAAGCAGGCTGCTATCGCCGGGGAGGAGATCTTCGCGATCATCGGGAATTTTCTCGGGACTTTCCGCAACGACCACGTGGGCCAACTGGCGGCCGGAAGCCAGCAGCGCCGGGCGCGTTTCCGTGGCGATGGCGGAAGATGGGCCGACGTAGGTCTTGGGGAGGTAGAGAGTGAACGTGCTGCCGACTCCCGGGGTGCTGCGGAGTTGAATTTCGCCACCAAGGAGATTAGCCAATTCGCGGCTGATGGCGAGGCCGAGACCGGTGCCGCCATATTTGCGGCTGGTGCCGGCGTCGGCCTGCTGGAAAGCTTCAAAGATGATGCGCTGCTTTTCCTGGGGAATGCCGATGCCGGTGTCGGTAACTTCGAAGGCGATGACCGAGGCAGCGCTGCCAAGGATGGGATGACCTTCGCTCCAACCGCGGGAGGCCACGGAAACGGAAACACGAACGCCACCTTGTTCGGTGAACTTGAAAGCGTTGGAGAGCAAGTTCTTGAGCACCTGCTGCAAACGCTTGGAGTCTGTGACCATGCTGCGCGACAAGTGCGGGTCGGAGTAGATGTCGAAGGTGAGGCGGCGATTTTCCGCTTCATGGCGGAAGGGGCGCGCAACCATTTCGAGGAGCGTGGAGAAGAGGACTTCTTCGGCTTCGACGGAAACGGTACCGGATTCGATTTTGGAGAGGTCGAGAATATCGCTGATGAGGTTGAGCAAGTCTGTGCCAGCGCCGTGAATAGTGCGGGAGAATTCCACCTGTTTGCCGGAGAGGTTGCCGTCGGCGTTTTCGGCGAGCTGCTGGCCGAGAACCAAGATGCTGTTGAGCGGAGTGCGCAGCTCGTGGGACATGTTGGCGAGGAATTCCGATTTGTATTTGGAAGTGAGGGCCAGCTCTTTGGCCTTTTCTTCGAGAGCGCGGCGAGCCTGCTCGATTTCCTGGTTTTTGCGTTCGACTTCGACGTTTTGTTCGGCGAGCTGCTGGGCTTTCTGGGCCAATTGTTCGTTGGTTTGCTGCAACTCTTTTTGCTGGGTTTGCAGCTCGGTGGCCAACTGCTGCGATTGCTGCAGCAAGCTTTCCGTTTGCATGGTGGCTTCAATACTATTCAGCACAATGCCGATGTTGGAGGTGAGCTGTTCGAGGAAAGCCAGGTGGGAGGCAGTGAATTCGCCGAGCGAGGCCAGCTCGATAACAGCTTTGACGCGATCCTCGAAGAGAACGGGAAGGACGATGACGTTTTGGGGGACGGCTTTGAACAAGCCGGAGGTGATCGCGACGGCATCGCGGGGAACTTTCTTGATGAGCAGGCGGCTCTTTTCCGCGGCACATTGTCCGATGAGGCCTTCGCCGATGCGCAGGTGCTTGTGCTGATTGTCGGAATGCTCGTCGGCGTAGGCGGAGAGTTGCACAAGTTCGCCGGGACCTTCGAGCATCTGGTAGATGAGGCCCTGCTGCGCGTTGACGAGAGGAGCGAGTTCGGAGAGGAGCATGCGTCCGACGGTGGAGAGGTCGCGCTGGCCCTGGAGCATGTTGGTGAAATTGGCGAGGTTGGTTTTCAGCCAATCCTGCTCGGTGTTGCGATCGGTGGTCAATCGCAAGTTGTCGATCATGGTGTTGATATTGTCTTTGAGTTCGGCGACTTCGCCGCGGGCTTCGACTTGAATGGAACGAGTGAGGTCGCCCTTGGTGACGGCAGTGGCGACTTCGGCGATGGCGCGGACCTGGTTGGTGAGGTTGTCGGCGAGGAGGTTGACGTTGCCGGTTAAATCTTTCCAGGTGCCGGAAGCGCCGGGGACGTTGGCTTGCCCACCGAGGCGGCCTTCGACACCGACTTCGCGGGCGACGGTGGTGACTTGATCGGCGAAAGTGGCGAGCGTGCCGGTCATGTTGTTGATGGTTTCGGCGAGGGCGGCGACTTCGCCCTTGGCGTTCACGGTAAGTTTCTGCGTGAGTTCGCCGTTGGCGACGGCAGTGACGACTTTGACGATGCCGCGGACCTGCTCGGTGAGGTTGGCAGCCATGACGTTCACGTTATCGGTGAGATCTTTCCACGTACCCGCGACGCCGGGGACTTGCGCTTGACCGCCGAGCTTGCCTTCGGTGCCGACTTCGCGAGCGACGCGAGTGACTTCGGCGGCGAAGGCGTTGAGCTGGTCCACCATGGTGTTGATGGTGTTCTTGAGTTCGAGGATTTCACCTTTGACGTCCACGGTGATTTTGCGAGAGAGATCGCCGCGGGCCACGGCCGTAGTGACTTCCGCGATGTTGCGCACCTGGCCGGTTAAGTTTCCAGCCATGGCGTTTACCGAGTCGGTGAGGTCCTTCCAGGTTCCGGCGACGCCGGGGACGTTGGCCTGACCGCCGAGGCGGCCTTCGCTACCGACCTCGCGCGCGACACGAGTCACTTCGGCGGCGAAGGAACGGAGCTGCTCGACCATGGTGTTGAGTGTTTCTTTGAGCTGAAGAATTTCGCCGCGCACGTCGACAGTAATCTTGCGGGAAAGATCGCCGCTGGCAATGGCGGTGGCGACTTCGGCGATATTGCGGACCTGGCCGGTAAGGTTACTGGCCATGAAGTTGACGTTGTCAGTGAGATCCTTCCACGTTCCCGCGACGCCGGGAACTTGCGCCTGGCCGCCGAGCTTACCTTCGGTGCCGACTTCGCGAGCGACGCGGGTGACTTCTCCTGCGAAGGCGTTGAGCTGGTCGACCATGGTGTTGATGGTGTTCTTGAGTTCGAGAATTTCTCCCTTCACGTCGACGGTGATCTTGCGAGACAAGTCGCCGCGCGCCACAGCGGTGGTGACTTCCGCGATGTTGCGGACTTGCGCGGTGAGGTTGCTGGCCATGAAGTTGACGTTATCGGTGAGATCTTTCCACGTGCCACCGACGTCTGGAACTTGGGCTTGGCCGCCGAGTTTTCCTTCAGTACCAACTTCGCGCGCGACACGGGTAACTTCTCCGGCGAAGGCGTTCAGCTGGTCCACCATGGTGTTGATGGTGTTCTTGAGTTCGAGAATTTCGCCCTTCACGTCGACGGTGATTTTGCGAGAGAGGTCGCCGCGGGCCACGGCGGTGGTGACTTCGGCGATGTTGCGGACTTGGCCGGTGAGGTTGCTGGCCATGGAGTTCACGGAGTCCGTTAGGTCTTTCCAGGTTCCGGCCACACCTTGCACGTCGGCCTGACCGCCCAATTTGCCGTCGGTGCCGACTTCGCGAGCGACGCGGGTGACTTCGGAGGCGAAAGAACGGAGTTGATCGACCATGGTGTTGAGCGTGTCTTTGAGTTCGAGAATTTCGCCCTTCACATCCACCGTGATTTTGCGGGACAAGTCGCCGCGCGCGACGGCCGTGGCGACTTCGGCGATGTTTCTCACCTGAGCAGTGAGGTTGCTGGCCATGAAGTTGACGTTGTCGGTGAGGTCGCCCCAGGTTCCGGCAACGCCGGGGACTTGCGCCTGGCCGCCGAGTTTGCCTTCGGTGCCGACCTCGCGGGCGACGCGGGTGACTTCACCGGCGAAACCGTTGAGCTGGTCCACCATGGTGTTGATGGTGTTCTTGAGTTCGAGAATTTCGCCCTTCACGTCGACGGTGATTTTGCGGGACAAATCGCCGCGGGCGACGGCGGTGGTGACTTCGGCGATGTTGCGCACCTGCGCGGTGAGGTTACCGGCCATGGAATTTACGGAGTCGGTGAGATCTTTCCACGTGCCAGCCACACCGGGGACGTTAGCCTGACCGCCAAGACGGCCGTCGGTACCGACTTCGCGAGCCACACGGGTGACTTCTCCGGCGAACCGGTTCAACTGGTCCACCATGGTGTTCAGCGTTTCTTTGAGCTGAAGAATTTCGCCGCGGACATCGACGGTGATTTTGCGGGAGAGGTCGCCTTTAGCGATGGCGGTGGCAACTTCGGCGATGTTGCGAACCTGACCGGTGAGGTTACTGGCCATGAAGTTAACGTTGTCGGTGAGGTCTTTCCACGTTCCGGCGACGCCGGGGACTTGGGCCTGACCACCGAGTTTGCCTTCGGTGCCGACCTCGCGAGCGACGCGAGTAACTTCACCAGCGAAGGCGTTGAGCTGATCCACCATGGTGTTGATGGTTTCTTTCAGCTCGAGAATTTCACCTTTAACGTCGACAGTAATTTTACGGGACAAGTCGCCGCGAGCCACCGCGGTGGTGACCTCCGCAATGTTTCGGACTTGGGCGGTCAGATTTCCTGCCATGGCGTTGACGGAGTCGGTCAGGTCCTTCCAGGTGCCTGCCACACCAGGCACGACGGCCTGGCCGCCCAATTTGCCGTCCGTGCCCACTTCACGGGCCACACGCGTGACTTCCGACGCGAACGAACGCAGTTGATCCACCATCGTGTTGATGGCTTCTTTCAACTGTAAAATTTCACCGCGCACGTCGACGGTAATTTTGCGGGAAAGGTCACCGCTGGCCACGGCGGTAGCGACTTCGGCCATATTGCGAACTTGGCCGGTGAGGTTGCTAGCCATGAGGTTGACGGAATCGGTGAGATCTTTCCAGGTGCCGGCTACTCCGGGAACCACGGCTTGGCCGCCCAGCTTGCCGTCGGTGCCGACTTCGCGGGCCACGCGAGTGACTTCGGCGGTGAACACGCCCAACTGCTGAATCATGGTGTTGACGATATTGGCGGAACGAAGGAACTCGCCTTCCAGGGGGCGATTGTCGACTTCCATGCGAACGGTCTGCGTGAGATTGCCTTGCGCAACGGCGGCGATGGCGCGGGTGACTTCGGTGATCGGGCGAAGCAGGTCTTCGGTGAGGGTGTTGACGGACCCTTCCATCTCGCCCCAGGCGCCTTGGGGAATGTGAAAGCGCACGCGCTCGCGAATTTTGCCTTCTTTTCCTAGAGTTTGGCCGAGACGCTTGAGTTCCTGTGCCATCTGCTGGTTGGCACCCACGATTTCGTTGAAGGTGTCGGCAATGCGGCCGGTCAAGCCGGTCCAAACGACGGGAAGGCGGACAGAAAAATCGCCATTTCTGACGCTGAGCAGCGTTTGGAGAATAATGGCCAACTCCGAGGAGTTGTCATTCAAATCGGCATCGCCGTTCTTACGTTTGGGCCGTTTTTTTTCCTGGGGGACGGCGATTTGGGCGGCGGACTCTCCGTTCATCGTGGGACCTCTCACGCGTGATCACATACGCTTTCCGCGCGAACCTGGAAATTGCGATACAAGCAATCGGAAACAGCGAACTTCGTTTTGTACCAGCTAGGCTGTACTGACCACAGTAGGGTGATTGCTGTATTTTGCGTAAGGCGTTCTAGGTCGAGAGATGTAGAAGTGGATTGGCAGCAGGCGAATCGATATGTGGATCCACGTGATGGGAACAGCGGAGATTTTTTCGGGAGTTACAGGTACGCTCCGAAGCCATTTACCGCAATCACGGGATACAGGAGGAAGGTGCGGCGACGCTAAACTCAATCAGGAGAAAGAATTCATGAAAATTGCCCAAATTGCGCCGCTGTATGAGAGTGTCCCGCCTAAATTGTACGGCGGGACGGAGCGGGTGGTTTCGTATTTAACGGAGGAGCTAGTACGGTTGGGACACGAAGTGACCTTGTTTGCCAGCGGCGATTCGCGCACGTCGGCGCGGCTGGAAAGCGGGTGCTCCAAGGCGCTGCGATTGACGCGGTCGTGTTCTGATCCGTTGGCGTATCACACGATATTGCTGGACAAAGTGCTGGCGCGTGCGGGCGAATTCGACATTTTGCATTTTCACACCGATTACTCGCATTTTCCGGCGACACGGGGTTTGCAGTTGCCGACGGTGACGACGTTGCACGGACGCCTGGACCTGGCGGACCTGAAGCCACTGTACCGGCGGTTCTCGCAGCAACCGTTGGTGTCGATCTCGCAGTCGCAGCGACCACCGCTGGGCCGCGTAAACTGGGTCGGTAACGTTTACCACGGGATTCCGCCGAACTTGTATCAACTGCAACCCGAGCACGGGAATTATTTGGCGTTTTTGGGAAGAATCTCTCCAGAGAAACGGCCCGATCGAGCGATTCGCATTGCGCTGAAAGCGGGAATGCCATTGAAGATTGCGGCGAAAGTGGATGAGGTAGACCGCGAATACTTCCGGTCAGAAATCGAGCCGCTATTGAAGAACCCGGGGATCGAATTCCTGGGAGAAATCAATGAAGAGCAGAAGAACAGGTTTTTGGGCAATGCATATGCGTACCTGTTCCCTATCGATTGGCCAGAACCTTTCGGGCTGACAATGATCGAAGCGATGGCTTGCGGAACGCCGACGATCGCGTTCTGTTGCGGCTCCGTGCCGGAACTAATCACGGATGGCGTGAGCGGCTTCATTGTGAAGAGCGAAGAGGAAGCGGTGGAAGCGTTGAAACGAGTGTCCGGGCTGAGCCGGGCGCGATGCCGAGCGACGTTCGAGCGGCGGTTTACGGATTCCCGAATGGCGAAAGATTATTTGTCGATATACGAAGCGCTTGTGGAGCATTCGCCGCTGGCGCACACTGTGAACGCCTTGGAGCTTTCAACGACAGTCCTCTCATGAAGCAGCCGGAACGACGCGAAGACCTGCTTACCATTGACCAAGAGTTCTATGTCAGAGCGACCTCGTCGCTGGCTGATACTCGCACGCGCGTTCTGAAATATGGGGAAACATTCGGGGTGTTCAACCGCTACGGGGACATCGAGTCCGTGGGAACGGTGCAATTGGGATTGTTCCACATGGAAACGCGGCACCTGTCGCGCCTGGCGTTCTATTTCGGGGAGAGCAAACCGCTGCTACTGAATTCCGCCATTCGAGAAGACAATTCCCTTTTCACTGTGGATGCGACGAACCTGGATACGCAATTGAGCGACACCACGCATTTGCCACAAGGGACGATCCATATATTTCGTTCGACTTCGCTTTCGAATGGCGTGCTGCATCTCCACTTCCGCTTTCAGAACTACGGGCTGCAAGCGAATCCCGTGTGGCTGGCGTTTCTGTTCGACGCGGATTTCGCGGACATTTTCGAGGTGCGGGGTACGCCACGCAAACAGCGGGGGGAGCGCTTGCCGGATCGCGTTGAGGAGCAGGCGCTGGTGCTGGGCTATGAAGGGTTGGATGGCGTGAAGCGGCAGACACGCGTTTCGTTTTCGCTTGCGCCAGAAGCGTTTCACGGTAAGGAAGTTACGTTTACCCATGAAATGCAGCCCGACGAGGAGTGGAATCTGTCGGTGACCGTGGCATGCGAAAGATTTGATTCGAAGGCCGGTGCTGCAGAGAAGCCCGCGCCGTCGCGAACGACCTCTCCGCCGATTTTTCGAACGCGACTGATCGGGTCGAACAAACGGGGCAATAGCTGGCTGGCGCGATGCCAATCGGATCTGACGATGCTGATGGAGGGCAATCCGGAGGGAGATTATCCGTATGCGGGCGTGCCGTGGTTCAGCACGGTGTTCGGGCGCGACGGAATTATCACAGCAATGGAATGCCTATGGATTGCGCCTGCGATAGCGCGCAGCGTGTTGGCGTACCTGGCGAAAACGCAGGCCACCGAGGAAAATCCGAGTCGCGATGCGGAACCGGGAAAGATCATTCACGAAATTCGCCATGGGGAGATGGCGGCGACGGGAGAAGTCCCGTTTGGACGTTATTACGGGAGCGTTGATTCGACTCCGTTGTTTCTGATGCTGGCGGGCGCGTATTTCACGCGGACCAACGATTTGGCATTTATCAAAACGATCTGGCCGCAGATTGAGGCGGCGTTGCGGTGGATTGATGCGTATGGCGATATCGATGGCGACGGGCTGTATGAGTACCACAAACAGTCGGACAAAGGGTTGGTGCAGCAAGGCTGGAAGGATTCTTACGATTCGATATTTCACCGCGACGGACGATTGGCGGAGCCGCCGATTGCGGTATGCGAAATGCAAGGGTACGTGTATGCGGCCAAACAGGCGGTGGCCACACTTTGCGAACATCTTTGCCATGCTGATTTGCGGGCGAAACTGCTGACGGAAGCGCAGGATTTGCAGGCACGGTTTGAGCAGGCGTTTTGGAGCGAAGAGTTACGGACGTATGCGTTGGCGCTTGACGGCAAGAAACGGCAATGCGAGGTGAGGAGTTCGAATGCAGGGCACGCGTTGTTTACGAAAATCGCCAGCGCAGAGCATGCGGCGATGGTGTCTGAAACGCTTCTGGATTCGGCATCGTATTCGGGTTGGGGAATTCGCACCGTGGCGGCGCGAGAGGCGCGCTATAACCCGATGTCCTATCACAATGGATCGGTATGGCCGCACGACAACGCATTAATCGGAGCGGGACTGGCAAATTATGGCCAACAACACCTGGCGGCACGGATTCTTTCCGGAATGTTCGAGGCGGGACGGCATATGGATCTGAATCGGTTGCCGGAATTGTTCTGTGGATTCCACCGGCGTCCCGATGGAACGGGGCCGACGTTGTATCCGGTGGCGTGCGCGCCGCAAGCGTGGGCTTCCGGCTCACCGTATCTGCTGTTGTGCGCGGCGCTCGGGGTGGACATTCGCGCACCGGAACGGACGATCAAATTTGATCAGCCGCACCTGCCATCGTTTCTGGATGAGCTTCGCATTGAGGGACTCGCGGTGAATGAAGCGCGGGTGGATTTGCTGATTACGCGGCGCGAGAAGAGTTTCAGCGTCGATGTGTTGCGCAAGGAAGGGCCGGGCGAAGTGAACGTGCAGCTGTAGAATCGACGGTGCGGAAAATGCGCTGATCGCAAACGGTAAGACCATCGTTCGGAAAGGCGACTCTTCATAAGTTACAGACTGTAGTACCACTACAGGACTCGATAGCAGGCAAATACCGCCAGTTATGGATTGTTCTTCCCTGCCCTTAGAAATACCGTCTAAGCGAAGGTGATGCGTGCGATCAGGAGCGAGCGTCTCTATGATGCGAAAAACGCGCGCGGTATTACCAGCGTTTCTATTTTGTGTTGCACTCGTCGCGATGTTTGGACTTGCGTCCGCGGGACGCACACGCACGAGCGGCAACGGAGCCGAACAAAATAATATTGCGCGCGGGGAATATCTAGTCGAAGAGGTGGCGAAATGCGCGGAGTGCCACACGCCGCGAGACGCCAGCGGAAACCTGGATGCGCACGCCTGGCTGCAAGGGGCGCCAATCTGGATCATGCCCGTGCGACCGATTCAAAACTGGGCAGACCGCGCACCCGCGCTGGCAGGGCTTCCCAGCTTTACCGACGTGCAAATGGAGAGAGTGCTGGAAAAAGGTAGCGGCCCGGAAGGCGAGGTGCTTCGTCCTCCGATGCACACGTACCACATGGCGCCGGAGGACGCCAAGGCGATCATCGCTTATCTCAAGTCATTGCCTATAGAAAAGCACTGAGGATTAGTTGTAGAACGCGCGGTGCGCCTGACCGTCCCAGACCCGTGAATGTGTTGTGAACACATAAATGATAGGGGAACCGTGATGAACCAGGAGCAAGACGGGACGCGGCAGACTTCTGAAGCACCAAAGGAAGCACCGAAGCAGAGGAAAGTGCGGTATGCGGTAGTGGGGCTGGGATATATCGCGCAAGTAGCGATTCTCCCGGCGTTCGCGCACGCGCAGGAGAATTCGGAACTGGTGGCGCTGGTGTCGGGTGACCCAGGGAAGCTGAAGGCGCTGGGTAAGAAATACAAAGTTCCCAAAACCTACAATTACGAACACTATGCGGATTGCGTGGCAGACGGAATTGATGCGGTATATATCGCGTTGCCGAATGCGATGCACCGCGCGTATGCCGAAGGCGCAGCGCGTGCGGGGGTACACGTACTGTGCGAAAAGCCGATGGCGGTGACCGAACAAGAATGTGAAGCAATGATCGACACGGCCGAGCGAGGGAAAGTGAAACTGATGATTGCGTACCGGTTGCATTTCGAGCGCGGGAATTTATCGACGATCGAGACCATCCGCGACGGGAGCATCGGGAACCCACGGATATTCGATTCGGTGTTTTCTCAACAAGTGGTGGCCGGAAACACGCGACTGGACGGCGAAATGGGGGGAGGCCCGGTGTTCGACGTAGGAATTTACTGTATTAATGCAGCGAGATATGTCTTTGAGGCGGAACCTTACGAAGTGTTCGCCTATTCGGCGTCCGCGAAGGATGAACGCTTTACGCAGGTGGCGGAGATGTATTCGGCGCTGCTGCGTTTTCCCGACGACCGGCTGGCGACGTTCACATGCAGCTTTGGAGCCGCAGATCGCTCGGAATATCAGGTGGTGGGCACAAAAGGCAGCGTGCGGATGAATCCGGCGTACGAAATGGTTGGGGATTTGAAGAGCGAGCTGACGCTCAACGGCAAAACAAAAAAGAACATTTACAAGAAGCGAGACCAGTTTGGACCGGAGCTGAGTTATTTTTCACAATGCATCCTTAATGATGAAGAGCCCGAGCCGAATGGGGTGGAGGGACTAGCGGACGTGCGAATTATCAATGCCATTAGAGAATCGGCGGAAAAGGGTAAGCCGATTGCGGTGAAACCGATCGAAAAGAAAGAACGACCGACGATCGAGCAAGAACTACACAAGCCCGTGGGGCCGAAGCCCCACCTGATGCACGCGCAGTCACCATCGGAATAGCATTTCTGCAGCGCTAAACCTTTTGCACGGTCGTATCTACGGAGTCGTGGGTATTGGCGGTGGACTTCCGTGCCCCTACCGTAAGACGGGCAGCTGATTTGGTCAGCCCAAACAAAGACAGGAAGAGGTTGAGAGGTGATTGATGAAGGAAAACACGCTCAGAGAACTATTCATTGACGAGCTCCGCGATCTTTACGACGCCGAGAACCGGCTGGTGAAGACGCTGCCGAAGATGGCAGAGGCCGCCAACTCCGACGATCTGCGATCGGGGATTGAGCACCATTTGGGGCAGACGAAAGAGCACGTGGAGCGGCTCAAGCAAGTGCTGACTTCGCTGGACGAAAAGCCGTCCGGAAAGAAATGCCCGGGAATGGTGGGCATTCTGGAAGAGGGCGAAGAAATGATGGAGGAAGATTTCGAGGGCAGCGTGATGGACGCGGCATTGATTTCCGCCGCACAACGCGTGGAGCACTACGAAATTGCCGCTTACGGTTGTGTTCATGCATGGGCTCAGGAACTTGGGGAAAACAATGCCGCCGAGTTGCTGGAGAAGACGCTGAACGAAGAGAAAGAAACCGACGCCAAGCTGACGGAACTGGCGGAGCAGATTAATGCTTCGGCGAACTCCGAGGGCGAAGGAGAAACGGAAGAGGAAGAAGAGGAAACCCCGGTGCGTAAGGGAAAATCGCGTACCGCAAACGCATAACGTTAACGCAAACCGGCAGCCGGTGACTGGCGTTTGTCGCCGGCTGCATTCTTTAGAGGATGAGAAAGGGGGGCGAACCGTGGCGAAAATTCAAATCAAGGTAGAGAACGGGACGGTCAAGGATATTCAGGGAATTCCTCGGGATTATGCGATTGAGGTCCTGGACTACGATGTGGAGAAATATGACGCGTCCGAATTGACGGAAGACGACGACCACAAGACTTGCCGAATTGTGGAATGGCAGTCCGACAAAGAGGCTCCCGGGCAGCAACGATACACTCTTCTCAACTAGGGTCGCCTGTAGCAGCTTTTGCGACATCGCCGCCCGCGGCTTTGGCAATTTGCGCGAGGAGGCGCTTGCTGGCGACGGAACGCGGCTGTTGCACGGTTATGTCTTTCGTGGAAGCGAAGGCGTCACGGTGTTTGATCAAGAGCCACGAGGGCTTTTGCGCGCCGCCGAAACCTTTTGTTCGTACCAGCGCCCAGGAACCACGCAGTTTCTTGCCGCTTAGCGTAAATTTCAGACTTCCCTTTCGTAGAGCTTCATTGACGTCGGCATCTTCGGGCGACCAGGTTCCGCGATCCCATAACATCACCGTGCCGCCACCGTATTCGCCCTCGGGAATCACTCCTTCGAAACTGCCGTATTCCACGGGATGATCTTCCACTTGCATGGCCAGGCGCTTGACGCTGGGATCGAGCGAGGGACCTTTGGGAATCGCCCAGGAGAGTAGAGTGCCATTCCATTCGAGGCGGAAATCGTAGTGGAGTTGTGTGGCGCGATGCTTCTGAATCACGTAGAGCAATGAAGATTTGCTCTTGCGTGGAGGTGCGGCGGAGCCTTTGGGCTCGGGCGAGATTTGGAAATTGCGCTTCTTGCGATATTTATCCAGAGACATGGAGCTTTGTTCTCCGATCGTTCAGATTCGTTTCAGGCCGGTGACAGCTTTTGCGAGAGATTGGCGGCTGGCGAAGAAGTCTGCCCAAGGGTCCTTCTTCAGACGCGAGCGGAAATTGCCGAGATTGAAGCTAGCGGGATTCAGTTTTGGCGTAACCTCCGACCATTCGAGGGGAGTGGAAAAAGGTGCGTGCGGTTTTCTGCGGACGGAATAGGGGCTAACCACCGTTTGCATCAAGCCGTTGCGAAATGCATCGAGATACACGCGGTTGCCCCTTTGCGCGATGGAATGTTCAACGGTCGTTTGCTTGGGATAAGCCTTTGCCAAACGTTCACAGAATTCTTGTGCGAATTTGAGCACATCATCGGCAGTGGGTCCAATGCGAATAGGGATAAAGACGTGCAGGCCGCGGCTTCCGGAGGTTTTGGGAAACGAACGCAGGCCAAGGTGGTCGAGCGCATCGCGAACGAGCAGGGCAACGCGTGCGGCGTCTGCAAACTTTCCGGAGCTGGGATCGAGATCAAAGCAAATCCAGTCTGACTTGGGAAAGGTTTTGGCGCGCGTTCCGGCGACATGCACGGGGATGCAGCCGAGATTGACCAGGGCCAACTGGGTGGAGAGTTTGCCGCCGAGAACGTAATCGGTGGCTTTGCGTTTTCCCGTGGCGTTCTGGACGCGCTTGGTGGGCGTGTCCGCGGGCATACTGTCCGGCTTCTGTTTCTGGTAGAAGCATTGACCTTGCATGCCATCGGGGCAACGCTCGAGAGTCAAGAGCCGATCGTCGACATAGGGGCGAAGCAGAGGAAAGACCTCGCGGTAAAAGTTGGCGAGGTCGCCCTTGGTATATTTTTCTTCGGGCCAGAAGACCTTGTCGGGATTGGAGATCTCCGGGCGCGCGGTTTTGGTTTTTGGCGGCATTAATCCTCCCGGCGGACATCCTTGGCATCTTTGTCGTCGCGCAAACCCAGAAAGACGGGATGGCGCAACTTGTCGTCCCTGGTCCATTCGGTGAAGGAAATTTGGGCGACCAGCATCGGTTTCAGAAACGTCACGTCGCGCTCTCCCGTGTCGTTGAGAAAAGGAGATTTCGAGTAGATGAGCGGCTGGAACTTTTTGCGCAAGCTTTTTAGGGTGTCATCGTCGAAGCCGGTGCCAACTTTCCCGGCAAAGCGGAGTCCTTTGCGGGTGTAAACACCGAGCAAGAGTGCGCCGAAGTTGGTTCGCGAACCTTTTGGCTTGGTGAAACCCGCTATGACGAATTCCTGTTCGTGGTGGACCTTTACTTTGAGCCAATTGCGGGAGCGACGGCTTTCGTAGATGGATTTGAGGTTCTTGCAGACGATTCCTTCGAAGCCGCGCTGGCTGGCGATGCGAAAGGCTTTTAATCCGTTGGGTGCGACTTTCGCCGAAATTTGCAGAGCGCCGGTGAGCTTGGAGAGGCTTTCGAGGATTTCGCGACGGGAGGACAGCGGTTGGCGGCGTAAATCTTTTCCGTCGCGATAGAGGCAATCGAAAATGGCGAACTGCGGATTCCCTTTTCCTTGCTGCAACAATTGGAAGCGCGAGACTTTCCTGGCGTCGAAGACAACCACTTCGCCGTCGAGCGCAAGGGTGTCGGGCTGCAGTTGCTGGATGGCGCGGGCGATTTGGGGATAACGATCCGTGCGATCGATGCCGTTTCTGGAAATCAACGACACGCGGGAACTCTCTTTGTAAGCGAGCATGCGCACCCCGTCATACTTTTCTTCGAAGATCCAATCGGGCCGATTGAAGGGCTCGTCAACCAAGGTGGCGAGCATGGGCGAGACGCGGAAGGGGATTTTCGCCAACGAGGTTTCCTTTCTACGCCAGACGGAAGAGCGATTCGCATTCCGAACTTTATATCCGGTTGCGGCTTTTTGTAATCGGAAATCGCGCGATCGAGTGCCGTTGCGGGTTACGCCTCGCCATTCATTAAACCGCGGGGGAAGGTGGGGTCTCTCTCCCACAGATCAGGTATTCAGCGGGGTTTTGACACGTAGATAAACTTCTGGACAATGGAAGTTGAAGGCGGAAACAAGCATGGGTGAGCGGAAAAGCGAGAAACGGATCGTGTTGCGCGGGCAGGGGCCCGGGTCCACCGCTCTTACTGATAAGACTGGAAGCCATCCTTACATTTATCTGTTATCGCCGGCAGATTCGGCGGGGCGGCGCGCGCAAATGCTGCTGAATCCGAGAGCGACGTTCGCTTTGGCGGAGAGGTTGCGGACCACCGGCATCCCTTTGGGAGAGGCCTTTAGTTTTATGAGCGCGCTGTACTTCCGGGGGAAGTTAGCTTACGCGAACGCGTTGGCACGTTCGCAGGAAGGTCTGCCGGGCACGCTGATCATCACTTCTTCGCGAGGATTGCTGCGGCCGGAGAGCATGGTAAGCCTGGAAGACCTGGCAGAAATTGCGGGAGAACGGATTGTTGCGGACAATCCGAAGTATCGCGACCCGCTGGAAAGAGATCTGCGCGCACTTTCGGAAGCGATCGGGGAACGATTCCGGGTGGTGCTGCTGGGGAGCATCGCAACGCGCAAATATATTCCGTTGCTGCTGGAGGTACTGGGTGAGCGTCTGGTGGTGCCGCAGGCATTTATCGGACTCGGGAATATGAGCCGGGGAGCGCTATTGCTGAAGTGCTCGCGAGAGAAGCGCGAGATGAAATACGTTCCGATCGCGGATGCGCTGAGGCGAGGAACGCGATAACGCAGGGACTGTTCGAACTTAATCTATCGCTAGCGCGTCCGATTCGTCCTCGTCCAAATCGCCGGTTAGTATTTGGTCGTCAGCGCAGCCGGTATGGCCCCAGGCACATGGAGCGCTGGCGGCAGCCCGAGCACTCGAACAAGCAGAACTGCAGAAACTCTGTTCCGGCTCGACGAGGCACTGACATGGCGGATGAGCGCATTTAACCAAAGTTTTCGAAGCCATCGTTTTCTCCTGAATGATTATTGTGTTGCGACTGGAGAATGCGGAACGCGGCGCGGGCTCATTCGGGGGCGTGCCATTCCTTAATTTCGCAGGGTTGACCGTTGCCGTCTTGCGAAAGAACCTTCTGGTCGAACTTTTCCACGTCGTAATTGAGGACTTCCACGGCGATTTCCGGGGGAAGTCCCGCAACATCCGTGATCAAGCCGCGCTCGAGTCTGATTTGAATCTTGGGCATGGCGTCAGGCGGGATTTTCCAAGTCTTCGCCAGCGTGAGATCCGATCGCGCCCCAATGCGACTTATCGCGGAGGCGCGCAGGTCCGATGTGCATAGAGTGCTGACTTTCTTGCGCGGTAACTTCTGATTCTGCCTTCCGCCAATCGTCTTCTGGAGTAGCGCTATTGGGATCGCGGTGGCGATAAATTTCGTAAGCGCGTTCCTGAATCAAGCGAAATCGGTCTTCATGAAACATAGAGAGCCTCGCCGAGAAAGAGTCGCAATGGCTATCTTCGGAGCGGCCGGTTGAGATGGCTATACATTTCGCGCTGTATTTTTCCGAGTGGCCTGCGAGACTGCGCCAGTTCTATATGAACGGATATTGACAGTTCATGGTGAGCGGGATCAGGACGGCAGTATTTCGCTGGGGTGGCTCGGCCAGGGCGGCAAGAAGTGGGCTCTAGACTGGAAGATAGGCCGGGGGAGAGCCGAATGATGCTGACGATCCTAGTGCGATTTCTGGTGGGAGGCGTGGTGGTATCGACGTTCGCTGCGTTGGGAGAGGTAATCGGGCCGAAAAGTCTGGCGGGGATTTTCGGGGCGGCTCCTTCCACTGCGATTGCGACCTTGGGACTGACCGTTTTGACGGAAGGCCAGACGTTTGCGTCGGTAGAGGGCCGGTCGATGCTGGCGGGGGCGCTGGCGTTTCTGGCCTATGCGAATTGCTGCATGATTTGCTTGGGAAAAGGCAGGTGGAGCGCCATCAAGGCGAGCAGCGGGGCGCTGGCGATCTGGGGAGCGGTGGCCTTCGGGACGTGGCTGGTATTTTTGAGATAGCCGATGCGGATGCAATGGCAGTTCGAAGCGTTATCGCGAATGAAATGGAACGAGGTCGCCACGCGATTCCTTTTTGGAGGATTGGTGACAGCGGCGGCTGGATTGGTGGCGCAGCATTTTGGGCCGGCGGTGGGTGGACTCTTGCTGGCGTTTCCGGCGATCTTTCCGGCAAGCGCAACGCTGTTGGCAAAGAAGCAGGAGCAAAAGAAAGCAAAGCACGGAATGGACGGGCGGGCACGCGGTCGCAAAGCGGCGGCGCTAGAAGCACGAGGAGCGGCGATGGGATGCATTGGCCTGGCGAGCTTTGCGCTGGTTGTGTGGTTGGGGTTGCAGCGAGCGAACGCGTTCGGGGTCTTGTTGTTGGCGACGGGAACGTGGGCTGGCGTGTCCATGGGAGTGTGGACGATTAGCAGGAAGTGGCGGCACGCACGGCGGCACAGTGGGAATGCGAGTTAACGGTACAGCGGAAATCAGAAGGTATACGAGGACCTTTACAGGAACAGTTGTATGGACCGGAGTGCGCGAATTGCAGCACTCTCGTTTCTTCTGCAACAGGAGATCGCTCATGGAAATGCTAGCTGTAGGCCGACGGGAATTTATTGGCGGGCTGGCCATGGTGACCGCTGCCAGCCGGGGCGAAGTGGGCAATCTGCTGCAAGGAAACGGCGGATCTACGGTGGAGATGCCGTACCGAATGTTGGGGAAAACGGGAGAGAAGGTTTCCTGCATCGGGTTGGGCGGTTTCCATCTGGGTCAATCGCACCTAACCGAAGCGGATGCCATCAAACTGTTTCACGCGGCCGTCGATCGCGGGATCAACTTTTCCGACAATTCCTGGGACTACAACCAGGGCGAGAGTGAGCGGCGCGTCGGGAAAGCGCTGAAGGGCTACCGGCAAAAAGTGTTCGTGATGACGAAGTACGATGGGCGGACGAAGGGGTCGGCGCTGAAGCAACTGGACGAATCGTTACAACGCCTGCAGGTGGACCACGTGGATTTGTGGCAATTCCACGAGAATATCCGCCTGGAGGATCCGGACCGGTTTTTCGCGGAAGGGGGAGCCGCGGAAGCCACGGTGGAAGCAAAACGCGCTGGGAAAGTGCGGTACATCGGATTTACCGGGCACAAGGATCCGATCGTGCACCTGCGCATGCTGGAACTGGCGCAGAAGCATAACTTCCACTTCGACACAGCGCAGATGCCCATCAACGTGATGGATGCGCATTTTCGAAGCTTTGAGAAGCAGGTGGTTCCGACTCTGCTACAGCGGCAAATCGCGTTACTTGGGATGAAATCGATGGGCGACAAAAACATTTTGGAGAGCAAGACGGTAACGCCGCTGGAATGCCTGCAATATGCGTTGAGCCGGCCGACTTCCGTAGTGATCACGGGGGTCGATAGTATGTCGATACTGGATCAGGCATTCCAGGCGGCAGCGACGTACAGCAAGTTATCCAGCGCGGACATCGCCGCGATCCTGCAGAAGACCGCGCCAGCGGCCGCAAATGGGAAGTACGAGCCGTTTAAGACTTCACAGCAGTTTGATTCCACGGCGGCACACCCGGAATGGTTGGGGTACAACCCGAGCAACGGCTAAGAAACACCGGCGAGCGGACAGTGAGCGCTGAGAGAAAAGCGGAGAATTGGGACGAGCGGTCGCCCGCGTCAGTTGTGGAGCAACTGGTGGGCTTTGTTGATCAACACCGGCATGTCTTCGGTCTTGGAGATAACCGCGTTGACGCCGGCGCGCGCCGCCTCCACCTTCACAGGGCCATCGCCATAGAGACTGAAGAGGATGATAGGCATATCGGGGAATAACTTGCGCAGGATGACGGCGGCCTGCAAACCGTTCATCACGGGCATGGAAAAATCCAAGATGGCCAAATCCGGCTTGAGCTGCTTCACAACCTCAATACCTTCGGCACCGTTTTCGGCTTCGCCGAAGAAGCGGAAGCCGTCTTCGAGAAAGGCGTGGCCGACGCTCTTACGAACGACCGCGTTGTCGTCAACGATGACGACCGCCTTGCCTTCGCCTGCTTTGCCGGTGCCGTTGGTATCTTCCAAGACCTGTTCCTTACAACAAAATCGTTCTACTAAGATCATTCAATAACACGAGGGGATTCATAACCATCCACTGGATACACTATTTTTTGCGGTTGAAGTTCTAGAACCAAGAGTTTACGGCGAGCCGGACGTACAGGAAGTTATGTATGTACTTCGGGAGAGGCCATTGCTCTAATGGGCAAACTTAGATGATTGGCCGTGAGACCACCGCATTTCAAGCAACCAGGTTCCGTTGAAAATGTCTTTTAAAGCAGGTTGAGGTTGAGGCCATGCAGCCGCAACGACTGAATATCCTCATCGCCGACGACCACGAAGTGATCCGGCGCGCACTGCGATCCTTGCTGTTATCCCGACCGGAATGGACCGTTTGCGGGGAGGCGGCCGACGGGGCGGAAGCCGTTGAAATCACACGGCAGAAACAGCCCGACGTAGTGTTGATGGACGTGTCGATGCCGGAAATGAATGGCGTGGAGGCCACCCGGATTATCCGCCGGGAGTATCCGGGTATTCGGGTGTTGATGGTCAGCCAGAACGATCCCGAAATAACGCGGAGACAAGCGGAAGAAGCAGGGGCATCGGGTTACGTGGCGAAGGCCGATCTATCCCGCAGCCTGTTAGGCGCGATCGATTCGATTACAAGTGCCGGAGCAACTGTACCGAGCGCAGTCGACAAGATTACCGCGTTCCTACAACAGCCGGCGCGAAGCCGCACGCCATGGCTGGCCGGCGGCGGAGAAATGGGCGCACTGATGCGCACGCGCGATTGGACGAACAGCCCGCTCGGTCCACCCGAAACATGGCCGGCGAGCCTGCAGCTGAGCGCGGGCATCTGCATCAGCTCGCGATTCGACCTGATTGTCTGGTGGGGTCCGGAACTGGTGATGCTGTACAACGACTCTTACCGGCGGACGCTGGGGGCAAAGCACCCGTTCGCGGTGGGCAGGCCCGGCCGGGAAGTGTATCCGGAAATTTGGGACGTAATTGGGCCGATGCTGGAGCAGGTGCTGCGCACGGGGGAAGCAACCTGGTCGACCGACTTGCTGCTGTTGCTGGAACGCAGCGGCTACCCGGAGGAAACGTACCATACATTTTCCTATACGCCGATTCGCGACCGACTGGGCAACGTGGTGGGCGTGATCACGCCGGTTACGGAGACGACGGAACGAGTGATCAGCGAACGGCGACTGCTGACGCTGCGGGACCTGGCGGCGCGCAGCATCGACGCGACGAACGAACAGGAATGCTGGGAATTTGCGGCCCAGGCGCTGGGTGGAAATCCCTATGACATTTCCGGCGCGGTTCTGTACACGGTCGATGATCATGCGGCGAAAGCCAAGGCGATGGCGCGCGCTGGGGTGAGCGACGATGATTCATTTTTCCTAAGCGAGGTGGACCTGAATAGCGCCGCGGGAGGAGACCTAGGGCCGGCGCTGCGTTCGGCAATTAACAGTGGACGCCCCGTGGAGTTGAACGAGGCTCAGGGTTTCCGGCTGGCGCTACCGGGCGGGTTCTGGGGAGTGAGCCCGTCGGAATTAATCGTGCTGCCGATTGCGCAGGCAGGTCAGGAAAAGGCCATTGGTGCTTTGGTGGTGGGAGTGAACTGCCACAAGCGGCTGGACGACGACTACCGGGGATTTTTGTCGCTGGTGAGTGGGCAAATTGCCAAGAGCATCGCCGACGCGCGACTGCTGGACGGCGAACGGCAGCGGGCGGAGGCGTTGGCGAATCTGGACCGCGCGAAGACCACGTTCTTCAGCAACATCAGCCACGAATTGCGCACGCCGCTGACGTTGATTCTCGGACCCGTGGAGGAAATGTTGTCGCGTGGCGATGCGGTGACGGCATCGTGGTCGGAGCTTGAGCTGGTACACCGCAACGTGCTGCGCCTACTGAAACTGGTGAATACACTACTGGACTTCTCGCGCATTGAGGCCGGGCGAGTCGAAGCGACGTACGAGCCGACGGCACTAGGAACGGTTACGGCGGAAATCGCGAGCGTGTTCCGCTCGGCCGTCGAGAAAGCGGGATTGCAATACGAAGTGGATTGCCCGGATCTGGATGAGATGGCGTACGTGGATATGCAGATGTGGGAGAAGGTGGTGTTAAATCTGATTTCCAACGCGCTGAAATTCACTTCGACAGGAGCGATTGCGGTGCGAATTGCACGCCGGGGAAACCACGCGTTGCTGACGGTGCAAGATACGGGCGTCGGGATCCCGAAGGCGCAACTGCCGAAGATCTTTGAACGATTTCACCGCGTGGAAGGAACTTCCGGCCGCACGCACGAAGGCACGGGGATCGGGTTGGCGCTGGTTCAAGAACTCGTCAAGCTGCATGGGGGAATGATCCGTGTCGAGAGCGAGTACAGGAGCGGAACCACGTTCGAAGTTTCGTTTCCCTTGGGGTCCGCGCACTTGCCGAAGGATCGCATCGGCCAGACTGCCGATGAACAAACCAGGATGCGAAATCGCAGGATGTTTGAGAACGAAGCGCTGGCATGGTTGCCGAGCGAGACGTCGAAGAGCTCGAGCCCAGTCAACGCGAAATTGATCTTCGGGCGCGTGCCGTGCATCTTGCTGGTGGAAGACAATGCGGACATGCGCGAATACGTGCGGCGGCAGCTGCAAGAAGACGGGTATGAGGTACACACGGCAAAGGACGGCCGAGAGGCTCTGTCGTTGACCGCACGGAATACGTACGACTTGATTCTGAGCGACGTGATGATGCCGAATATGGATGGCATGCAACTACTGCAAACGATTCGAAGAGATCCAAATCTGAAGACGGTGCCGGTGTTGTTGTTGTCGGCACGAGCGGGGGAAGAATTCCGCATACAAGGATTGGGGGCGGGTGCGGACGATTATCTGACGAAACCCTTCAGTGCCCGGGAATTGCTTTCGCGCGTGTCCGCGCACATCGATTCGAATCTGCGGCGGCGGGAATCCGAAGAACGGCTGAACCTGGCGCTGGAACTAGGGCAGATGGGGACTTGGGACATGGACCTGGCGACGCAGGCAATGTACTGGTCGCCAGGAGAATTCGAGTTATTCGGATATTCAGCGTCAGCGGAGGAATGCTGTCCTTCGTGGGAAATGTGGAAGGCACGAATTCATCCGGAAGATCTACCCAACGTTCTGGAACGCTGGGAAGCGGCGCGGAACAATCACCTGGACCTACGGGTGGAATGCCGCGTGTGTTTGCCCAGCGGAGCGGTGCGATGGATAGAAGGAAAGGCGCGCTTTTTTTACGACGCGAGCGGAAAAGCGTATCGAGCGATTGGCGCATCCCGCGATATAACGGACCGCAAGCGAACGGAGGAGCGGCTGCGCACCGGGCGCGACCGGTTGTTGGAAGAAGTAAAAGGACAGCAAGTGGCACTGCAGCAAAGCGCGCAAGAAGTGGCGACGCAGACAGAATTGCTGGATCTGGCGAACGACGCCGCGTTTATCAGTGATCTGGAAAACCGCATCACGTTCTGGAATCGTGGAGCAGAACGCTTGTATGGCTGGAAGAAAGAAGAGGCGACCGGCAAGAACGCTTCGCGGTTGTTGCAGACGGAATTTCCAGTGTCGTATGAGGATGTGGTGTCAACCTTGAAGCACAAGGGCGTGTGGGAAGGCGAGCTGCAGCAGACAACCCGGTACGGGCACCGCATGACGGTGTCTAGCCGGTGGACCTATCGGCGCGACGCCGAGGGCAATCCGATAGGCTGGTTGGAAATCAATTCCGATCTAACGCTGCAAAAACAGGCGCAAGAAGCAGCGCGGCGCCTGAGTGCAAGAATTCTGCAGGTGCAGGATTTGGAACGGCGCAAGGTTGCGCGGGAGTTGCATGATTCGCTGGGGCAATATCTGGCGAGCCTGAAGGTCAACGTGCGGTCGTCGATGCGGAAGGTGAGCGACGAGTCCGCGCGCAAACTACTCGACGAATGCACGCAGATCATCGATCAGTGCCTGACGGAAACGAGGACGATTTCGCACCTGCTACATCCGCCGTTGCTGGATGAGACGGGCCTGGCGTCGGCCATTCGCTGGTTCGTGGAAGGATTCGCACAGCGCAGTGGAATTGCTGTATCGCTGCAGATGCCGGAGGCGATACCGCGCTTTTCGGACGAGATCGAGACGGCGGTGTTCCGTATCCTCCAGGAAAGTTTGACAAACGCGCACCGGCACGCGAAGACCGATCAAGTGTGCGTAGTAGTGGAAGTGGGAACGCATACCGTGGCCCTAAGTGTGCGGGATTATGGCTGCGGGATTGCGCCGGAGCGGCTGCGATCTTTCCGTGAACGGAACGAAGGGGTGGGCGTCGGATTGGGCGGCATGCGCGAACGTGCGCGGGAACTTGGCGGACTACTGAGCGTTTCGTCTGGGGACGACAACGTAGGCACGATGATTTCCCTGGAAATTCCGATTATTGCGCGCGACCCGCAAATCGCGGATTTAGGTGAAACCATTCGCGCAGAGAGCACCCGCGAACTTCCTCTCGACCAATAATCCTAGGTGCCGGTTACGTTCTGTGCGTGAACGTAGTTGCAGCTATCCACGCCGCAACGCCACACATAGCGCGAGTCGGTGCGATCGCTTTCAGCGCGGTAGAGCCACGTACCATGCTCGGGGCAACGTAGGACATTCACTCCGGGCTCTTCGATGAAGAATGGCAGCTCGGGCGTGTGGACGACGGTAAAGTAGCCATCGAGAAGATCGTATCGAACGCTGCAACCTGTAAAACCGCAATGGTAGGACGGGAGGATCTCTGTGGAACCATGATCCTTCCAGGAAATTCCTTTGGCTTCAAAGTGCATGGGGTGATCGTCGCGGGGACAGAGCGGTTGCAAATCGTGACGTAAGACAGATTCGGTAAGTGGCTTCATGGGTGGGCCTCTTCCCAGTTGTGCGGGCTGGCGATAAGCGCGGCTCAGGCCGGGCCGTATTGGTTAGAGACGACGACGTAGGGAGTGGGTTGCGAATCGTTCAGGGATTTGCCGACGAATTCGCAAATCTCGCAATCGCGCGTGTGCTTCTGCAAGCGGGCATACGACTTCGCGAAATCCGCCTGAAGCCGAGTGAGTTCCCCACCCAGATCCTTGCCACGCAAGCCCATTTGCCAAGCTTCTTCGCGACGGTGCGACCATACCGCCAGTGCGATCTGGCATTCCTCCAGCAGTTCCTCATATTTGCTGCAAAACCCGGTCTTGAACGGCCGCCTCTGCGTATCTGTGTCCATTTCGCTCTCCTATACGTGAACCTATGTAGCCGCCCTGAGCGAAAGCCGCGTCACCGGAAAGGATCATCGTGGCGACGAAGCCGACTCGCAGATAGAAGGAGCAAATGGCGAGCCATTCCGACACGGCGATAAAGGCAATGAAAAGACAAAACAACGGAGCATCGGAATGTGGTTCGCAAAGGTGGCGAAGATTTTATTCCCGCGCCTGGTAAAACTTTCTTGACCGCACCCGGGCATCTACGGCGAAGCCCGTCTGTTTTGTGAGGGGAACACCGGAGATGCATTCTAAGGCCAGATTTCAGCGTGACGAAAGTATGGCCGCATTGAGCCGCGACGACGCTCAGCGGCAGGTCCGGTCCGAATGCAACGCAGCGCGACAGGGGAGTTGCTAGCGGGATTTCTTCCGAGGTACTTTGGCGCCTTTTTTGCGGGCTTCAGAGAGGCCAATGGCAATGGCTTGCTTCCTACTCTTCACGCGGCCGCCCTTGCCACCTTTGCCTGATTTGAGCGTTCCATGTTTGCGACGCGTCATGGCGCTCTTGACGGACTTCGCTGCGCCTCTTCCGTATTTCGGCATGATGCCTCCTTAGGGCCTGTCTTACCGCTAATTTGTGGCGCCCTTTTGGCCGGAATGTTTCTGAGCGAGACGGCCAAATAGATCGAGCATGGCGCGGTTGAAAGCCGGGATGTCGTCTGGTTTCCGGGCAGTTACAAGATTTCCATCCACGAGGGCCTCGCTGTCTACCCATTCGGCGCCGGCATTGCGGCGATCCGTTTTCAGCGACGGCCAGGACGATATTTTGCGGCCGCGGGCAGCGCCAGCTTCGATGATGGTCCACGGGCCATGACAAATTGCGGCGACGGGCTTGCCCGCATCGAAGAACGATTTCACGAATGCGACGGCCTTGGGATCCATGCGGAGTTTATCGGGGTTCATGACGCCGCCGGGTAAGAGCAGCGCGTCGAACTCGTTGGGCTGGACGTCATTCAAACGCCGATCCACTTTTACACTTTCGCCCCACTCGGTGGACTTCCAACCGCGCGCGGTATCGTCCTTGGGAGAGACCACTTCGGTGTGCGCGCCGGCATCGTCGAGAGCCTTGCGCGGCTTGATTAGTTCGTCCTGTTCGAAACCATCCGTAACCAGGATTGCTACTTTGATTCCCTGCAGACTTTGCATGTGGATACCTCACCCATTCATATTGACCATCGAACGGCGGCGCCCTCAATCGGGTATTGCCTCTAAATCGTCATGCTGGGCCCCACGATCGAGTGGCTAGGCCGTTTTGGCACCGGTGAACAAATGCAGAAATAGCGAGATGATCGCGATTAGCAGCAGGATATGAATCAAGGCGCTGGCGACATGAAAGACCAGGAATCCAGCGATCCACAAAACGAACAACAGCAAGGCGATTCCGAGGAATGGTCCGAATCTCATAAGCCTCCTAAGAACAGGGGTGATGGTTATTGGTTCGAGACTGACTCCCCCGTGTACGAACTATTTAGGGTTGTTTGGCCAGGCGACGCCATCCGAGCGATGCTTGAGAAAGGATGAGATGAGCTATTACGCGCTCGCGTTCATGCATCTGGTAAATCAGGCGGTGCGCCGCAATTTTCTGGTCTTTGCCGGTTTTGGTGCGGTTTTCGAAGGGGCGGGGGTATTGGCCAGGCTTTTCTTGAGAGCCGACATCAGGTCGATCACCGGAGCCAAGCGCTTGGTCTGCTCCTGCTTGGGAGCGGCGCGGCCATGCGACTTGCTGGCAACCAGCTCTTTCACGCGCTCCTGATATTCGTCGCGAAAATCCTGCGGGTGGAAGGGTTTGACCAGCGTTTTGGCAAATTGCTCGCCGAGGGTGATTTCCTGTTTCTTCAGGTCTTTCAAATTGCTATGGCCATAGCCTTTAACAGTGTGAATTTCGTTCGGGTAATAGATGGTGTGAAGCGTGAGCCCGTTCTGATAGGGGCGGATGATGACGGTGCGTTCGCGCTGGTGGAGAGTGACTTGCGCAATGGCAGCGTAGCCCATGGTTTCCAGAGTTTTTAACAATAAGGCGTAGGCTTTCTTCCCGCCTTCTTCGGGAATGGAGAAAAATGAGGTTTCGAAGAAAATGGGATCAACATCGGAGAGTTTGACGAACTGGAGAATCTCCATGACCTTGGAGGATTTCGGTTGGATCTTTTTGAGTTCGGCGGGCTCGACGAGGACGTATTTGTCCTCATCGGTCTCAAAGCCGAGCGCCACTTCTTCGCGAGTCACCACCCGTTCATCGTAGGGACAATAGAGTTGATGGTGAATGCGCGTGCCGCATTCGCGGTGAGTCTCGTGAAAACGGGTGTGTTCGTTGCGTGCGGCGGTAAACAGACGAATTGGAATGGAAATCAGGCCAAAGGTGATGTGGCCCTTCCACAATGTGGATGGCATGGACTTTTCCCCCTTAATGCGTTCGATGATGCGGGAGGAGGACAAGTTTAGGGAGGCTGTCGGCAGTCGGCAGTGGGTACTCCGATGTATGTGGATTTCCGTGAGCCGTTAAGCGCAACATTCGGAACGACTTCCTCGTAACATTTCCGGTGACAATGTGCCATCGTAATTTTTTCTACTTGGAAGCATGTATTGACGCCTCTGTAACCTCGTTCTATCAATGTAATCCCCCAGTCTCACTACCCACTTCCACGGAGGTTGTTTATGGCATCTGCTGCCACGGCTACCCGCTTCTCTGAAAAGTTTGCAACTGTGTTGCCACGGAATCTGGCGCCTGCGCGAAATGTTCGTGCTCTCGTTGTGTCTTCCGAGTTGGAAGTACACAAACCGCTGCTCCATTCACTGGGATTCCTGCATGTCGATACGATCGTTTGCGAAGGACGGACACAAGCTGAAGACGT
Organism: Candidatus Acidiferrales bacterium; assembly: GCA_963759275.1. Lineage (GTDB taxonomy): Bacteria > Acidobacteriota > Terriglobia > Acidiferrales > UBA7541 > Acidiferrum. The sequence goes on from CAVWYZ010000018.1 coordinate 868,036, forward strand.
ACTAGCGAGAGAATCGATCGATATCGTTTTTTGCGATGAGCATCTTCCGGATGGTTCCTACTGCGACCTGATGCACCCGAACCAGTACGAGGGCAAGGTCCCGCGCGTGGTGGTAACGACACGAACCGGGGATTGGGATTTGTATTTTGATGCATTGGGAAAAGGTGCGTTTGACGTGATTCAATGCCCCTGCTACGCGCGAGACGTGGAGATGACGGTGCGCCGCGTATTGCGTGAGGAAGATTCGCAATCACTGTTGCCGTCCAGTTGACGCGTTTGGCGTGTCCCGTCGAAATCAAAAACGAAACGAAATTCCGCAAATGTACGTGATTCACCTGATGGACCTGAAAAGATTGGTCTGGCAACATCGCTTGCGCTGCACGGTTTTACTCGATCGAGGAGGCGACCCGGAGCGCTTCAGAGATGAAGCGAGAGGGCTGGGACGGGTCGCTCTCCTCGTCCAATTTCCAGCAGTTCCCTTCTTCCTGAAAAGACATTCGTTAAAAGACACGCAGATCAACGGCGTGCGGCAGCGTGTTCGCTGAGGTGAGAGTCGCTCGCCTCGGTAGCGGCAATCTCCAAGCGTTCCTGTTTTATGTCGAGGCGGAGCCGCCCGAAAATGCTCATGTAGGCGTTAGCGATCCACACCAGGCTCAACCAGGCCACAAGATAGCCGCGCCATCCGGCGACGAGCAATTGGAATTTGGTTAGCGCAATGAATGCCGCCGCGACGTAGTGACTGAAGCAATATTCGCAGGTGAGCAGATAAAAAAACTTACGCTGCCAGGTGTTGGGGGCGAATTTGCTCTTTTTCGCGCACCATTCCCGAGGTTCCCGAAAGACCTCTTCATGGGTGACGGTCCAGGTGACGCAGGCAACGGGGATCGCGAGGATCAGAAGGTCGATCAGTTGGTGCCCGGGAGTGCTGAGCAGTGTATTCATGGAGAATGGCGTAGCTAAAAATACGCCGGCTGTTTGCCATTGAAGGCTCTCAGCCGGCGTAAAAAGTGATTCTGATTTATATCCCTTTGGAGCGATTGGAGCGAATCACTGGGTGGATCGATTACCGTCCGGCCCGCTTCGCTTCAGAACCGACCGACGATTCACTGGTGGTGGAAATATCCTCGGCACCGGTGCGCTTCAGAACGTCTTTGGCGCGATCGATCTCTTCGGATGTGTCGCAGTGAACGGAAGCGAGGATGCCGCCCTTTTGCAGACGTCCTTCATAGCGTTTGGCTTCGTATTCGGGAATGCCCAAGCCCACAAGAGCGCCTGTAAATCCACCGACCGCTCCGCCAACACCGATGCCGGCCAGCGCTGCCATGATAGGTCCAGCCGCGATGAACGGGCCAAGGCCGGGAATCGCCAAAGCGCCGATGCCGACCAGCCAACCCAGCGCACCGCCAATCACCGCACCCGAACCTGCACCCGCCGCAGTGCCTTCCGGCGCCTTGGTTGATTTTTCGGTCGCCAACTCTTTGGGACCAAGATTTTCTGGCAACAAGATCGAAACATCGGAGCTAGAAAATCCAGCATCTCGCAAATGTGTTAGAGCCGACTCGACCGCACTTCTCGAGGTGTAAATCCCGAGCACGGATTTGTTCTTTGCCATGCGTGTTTCCCCTTTCGATTCCGTCCGTCATCTATCTTGAAATTCGCGTGGAACTAACGAGCGACCTCAGGGTGTCAAGAAAGAAGAGAAGCTCCAATCGGGCGAACCACTCACACGGTGTTGCGATTCACCCGAGCGCGCGTAATTTTTTGCAAAGTCCTAGGGGCGGCTCAGCACATCCATTGACGCCCCATTTATCTTTTTTGGGTTCTACAGGGTTCACCCTATGGGACGCGTGGGCCTAATGTAATATCTGTAGTTCCCACCTGCCCTGTTTGTATCGCTTGTTTAACGGGAGAGGACTGTTATGTCGATCATGGCTGGCGAAACGCACGTTCAGAAACCCACATCAGTCACTTTAGCGAGGCCACTGCGCATCCTGGTGGCGGACGATCACGATATTCTGCGCCGCGGATTGAAGCAGCTACTGACTTCACACGCCGGATGGCAAGTGTGCGGAGAAGCCAAGACCGGGCGCGAAGCGGTGAGCCTTGCGGAAGAGCAGAAGCCGGATATCGTGGTGATCGATATCAGCATGCCGGACCTGAACGGATTGGAGGCTGCCCGGCGTATCCGCAAAGCACTGCCGAAAACGGGCATCATCATTTTGACGCTGCACTTTTCGGATCAACTGGTGAAAGACATCGTGGAAGCGGGCGCCCGCGGGTACGTAATGAAAGCGGATGCGGATCGCGATCTGGTAAACGCCGTGGAGGCGCTGGCGAATCACCGGACGTTCTTCACCGCGCGCGCCGCGGAAATGCTTCTGAGCGATTTTTCTGACCGCATCTCTTCGCCGCTGCCACCCGCTTCTCCGCGGAGCCGCTTGACATCGCGGGAACGCGAGATCGTGCAACTGCTGGCGGAAGGAAAAAGCAGCAAGGAAGTTGCGGTGGCGCTGGGCATCAGCGTAAAAACTGCGGAGACCCACCGGGCAAATGTGATGCGGAAACTGCAGGTACATTCGGTGAGCGAACTGGTCCGCTACGCGATCAAGAACAGCATCATCGAGGCGTAAAGCCGACGAAACGTCTGGCGAAAATTCCCGGCAACCATTTTTTCTGCACATTCAAAAAACATGGGGGCAGAGCCATGCAGGGGGGATCGACTGTTGCCTATGCTGCAGGATTCTCTCCGTGTATCTGCGTATTCTTCTGGATAGTTCTTCGTCTTCGGCAGTGATTACATGTGAGCTGCCAACGAAGCAATTAGTTCGAATGGGTTTTGCCAGCATTGAGTGGAGTTCTATCAGGAGGGCGGCAATGAACTGGGATCAAATCGAAGGCAAGTGGAAGCAGTACACGGGCAGCGTGAAGGAACGGTGGGGCAAACTGACCGATGACGATCTGACGGTGATTCGGGGGAAGCGCGATCAGCTCATCGGCGTCATCCAAGAACGCTACGGCATTGCGAAAGAGGAAGCGGAGGCCGAGGTGAATGAGTTTTCGCGCAACATGGGTATCGCTGCGGACGTAACCGACCCCGATGCTACGCCAACGGCTCATGTACGAGCGCGACGCGTCGGCGACAGCTGAGAAGTTGGAGAAAGCCCCGCCGATTCGGATTGTTTTTGCGCACGCGGCTTTCAGCAAGGTTGAAACCTGTCGCCGTTCTTATGACTGCGCGGATTACTTTCGTGAGAGATGGAGTGTTGCTATGGCGAAGCGAAACAAGAAGAGCGAATACGAACCATTTCGGGAGCTACTCCTGCGCCAGAAGGAGGAGCTTAACGCTCGCATCGAGCAGCGCCGCGGCGAGATCGTGATGGAGCAAGAGCCGGAAGACGAGGTGGGCATCGCCATGCGTAACTCCTCGACGGGAATGGCTATTGCGAATATCGAGAGAGAGCTGCGCATGCTGGCGGAGATCGACCTTTCCCTGCGGCGCATTGAGACGGGCGATTATGGAACCTGTACCGTATGTGGGGAGAAAATTCCCGTGGCGCGCCTGAAGGCTATTCCGTGGACGCGTTCGTGCGTGGAATGCGCGGGCGGCAGCATCTCGCGAAACCGAAATTTAACGCACCCGGCCAATCTGCTACCCGCCTCGTGAAGATATATGCCGAGGCGCGCCTGGCGGTCGTCGGCCACGCGCCTCGGCCCATTCCGCTTGGATTGTATTAGCGCGTCCTCAGCGACATCCCGCAAGGATCCCAACGAAATTACCGCGAATCGTGCATTCTCTTCCGTGCTGGCACGGGTCAGCCTTGCCTTGACTCCTGTGTCGCGACATTTACAACGTCTGTGAAGACCGCGTAGGTGGGCCTGGAGTCTAAACTTTCAAAGGAGATGCAAAATGCCGGAGGAACAAGTAGTGGAACGGGCTCAGCGGGATAAAGAGGAAGGCAAGTCCGCGAGCACGCAGGCGGGAGAATTCGTACGGGAAGAGATGCACCACATTCGAGAAGGAAAACATGGAGCGCAATCGCCGGAGCAGGCCATCGCGATTGGGTTGTCGAAGGCTCGGCGCGCGGGGGTGGCATTGCCGGATCCGAAGCGCGGCACCTCTTCGAAGACACGGGCGCAAGCGCGGCGCGATCGAGAAAAAGGACGGCGCGCGGGAAAACGCAAAACATCGCGAGTGCGCTCACGTGCCACTATGGGCGCGCTCAAGCGCGAAGGACACTCCGCGGCGGCGCGATCGAGCTTGGCAAAGCACGCACGCACCATTGCGCGGCGGCGAGGCGGGAAGGCGCGGCACCAGTCGGCGGTGAAGGCAGTTCATACCAAGGGAAAGTTGGGACTGCGCCGTGCGGCGCGGAAAGCCGCAAGGACGCGCGGTAAGTAGAACACCAGAAGATCAGGCGAGACGCCCGAGAGCATTAGAGAAGACGGATGAGGAGCCCCGCGGTGGTGCGAGGCTCCATGGTCCGCATTGGTCGAACCGTGGTTAGGTTCTGCTGGCGAGGTGCCCGATCAGAGAGACCAAGAACAATACGAGGAAGATGTAGAAAATGATCTTGGCAATACCCGCAGCAGCCACCGCGATTCCTCCAAAACCCAAAACCGCCGCAATCAAAGCGATAACGAAAAATCCGATAGCCCACCGTATCATCATTAACCTCCAGAGGAAGGAATCTCATTGTGTCCCTTCCGAGCTTCCTCCAGTTTTAAACGTTCCGGCAAAACGGTGCCATACCGCGCGCACTTTAATCGCAATCGTTTCCGGTGGTAGCGGTTTACGGGACTTTGTGCGAGGCTTTCTACAGCAATCCACTGAGAGTAAAGTCGCGGGTGTTGTTGTTTAATGTGCGGCGCAAGCTGGCACCCCTGGAAGAACGAGCAGGTTGATCGCTGAGTCCGAGGTCTTCGCATGCCTTGTCTACTACTGATTCTGTTTGCCGCGTTCCCCCGAGTTGCGCTGGTGCTGTTGTTCTTTTTCTCGACGTACCTGCAACGCGCGTATCATGGGCTGCTGTTACCGATTCTGGGGTTCATCTTTCTTCCGCTGACGACGCTGGCCTACGCGTGGATGATTAACTCGAATTTGCCAATTGCGGGCGTCAATCTATTGATCCTGATCATCGCGGTGGTAATTGACGTTGGTGGCTGGAGCAGCGGCGAATATCATCGACGCTCGCGACGGTCAAATTGAGCCTGCGAATTACCGTTGCACCGTTACCCTATCTACAGCCCTTCCTTCATTGACTCCTGTTCGGTCTCCCGCAGAATCGAATACAGGGGGAATCATGATCAAAAAGGTCAAAGAAGGTTACAAAGTGCTGTCCGAGAAGGGGAAAAATCTCGGCGGACCCTACAAAACCAAGGCGGAAGCGGAAAAGCGCCTGAAACAGGTTGAATATTTCAAGCACCACAAAGGCTAGGTCGTGGGGGTTTCTGTGATCGATAGCGGAGAGGACGTCAAGATGCGGAACACGAAGCGAAAAGCAAAAATCAGACGCTTGCGCAGAAATCAGGAACGGCACGATCGAGCCGCTCCTCGCAGAATGCAACCGATCCCGCGTGCAATAGCGCCGGCGGTGGAAGGCGTGCCTCCCACGGACAATTTGAGGAAGCATCCGGACGAGGCGTACGGCGACACGGAGATTCCCGATCGCGGGGCACAGTTGGACAAGCTGAAAAGAGAATCGCAGTAAAGAGACTAGTTTACGAATTCGGGCCAAGAACTCCCAGCGAGCTCCTCAGGAAACGTTTAGACGGGAATCATGTCAACTAATTGCGAATTTCCGCAGGCAACAGCGCGGGACAGGTATAGCTATGGCGATCTAAATCGCTATATAGCCAGCGTGAGATCGCTTGTTCGGACGCAGCCAATCGACACGTGGATTGCGTTCTCTACGGTATTGGCATCGCTGGCAGCGGCGTGGGTGCATTCGCACAACGCTTCGATCTGGTACGACGAAGCGATCACGCTGCTGACCGCTTCGGGTCACGCTAAATTGAATTGGGCTTTGGGAATGGGACAGTTCCAGCCGTCAGCCCATTTCGGGAAGATCCTATCGGAGCTGTATCAACAGGACGTGCATCCTCCGCTGTACTTCTGGACGCTGGCGGTCTGGCGAGTAGTTTTCGGGGAATCGCTGGAAGTAGCGCGTGGCTTATCGGCGGTGTTCACGCTGGCGACACTGGTCACGTTGTATCGCGTGGCTATACGTTTGCGGATGAAGTGGCCCAGCGTGCCAGTGGTGATCTACGCCGCATCCGCGGTGGGCCTGCGGTATGCATACAACGCGCGACCGTATGCGATGGTGTCTTTCCTGATCGTGCTGACATTGTTGCTGGCGCTCAAGGGCTCGCGGTGGACCGGAGCGTGCGCGGCCGCATGTGTGGCCACGCATTATTTCGCGGCGCTGTGCGTGGTACCAATTCTGTTGTTCGAGTGTGCTGAGCGATGGAAGAGCAATCGCCGTTGGGCCGTGCTGACTGCGGCCTCGTTCGCGATGTGCTGCGCGCCGCTGTTACCGCTGCTCCGCGTGCATTTGTTTGCGCGGCCACAGCAGTACCCAATCTTTGGGGCGTTTTCGAGAGAATTGTGGGCGTTATTGAAAGGGTCGATGGAGGGAGCCATGCCGGGCACGTGGCTGCCGCATTGGGGATTCGCGCTATGCGTCGGAGCATATTTTGCGGTGCTGGGTTGTTGGTGGTGCCGCAAGCGAGGGAAGTTTCTGCTGCCATTTATTTATCTCGCGTTCCTAATGGGATTTTTCGTGCTGGCGATTCTCACGAACAAATCCATTGCCAAGATGCCTACGGATTACTACCTGGGACTTGCCGTTCCGATGGTGGCGTTGCTGATCGGGTTTGGAGTGAATGCCGCTCCCCGCGCCAGTTCCCTTCTGGCGGCGGTGCTCGTCGTGGGGACGGTGACATCGGTTTCGATGACGAAATCGACCGATTATCGAAGCATGGTGCAGCAGATCCATTCGGAGTGCCCGGAGTGTCCGATATTGGTCGGCGTGGGGTATGCCGGGGCGATACCGGCTTGCGTGCTGTATGAGGCCAAAGGCGCAAGCGTGTTCCTGTTGAAGCCTCAGGACACGGTGGGAGAAGCGCTGGAACGTATGGGCGATCCGTCCGACCTGGTGCTGGTGCCGGCAAATGAGCCGGCGACGCGCAAACTCGAACGAGAGTTTATCCAGGATTTTCCATCGGTGGAGAGAAAAGGTTACTTCGAGATCGACGCTTCGCGCGCCGAACGGAAATCCGGGAATGGATTGCTAGCCGAAAGGGAGAGAGTTGTCCGGCCGTTGGCTTCGGGCGGGAAGTTTTAGTCGTGCAGCGATTTTCCGCCGGCCACCTGGGCATGCCCCAGGGCCGCCACCAGGGAAACACCGCCAACGATATTTCCCAATAGAGTGGGGAAAAAGAAGTGGGTGAGATACGAGTTCCAGGAAAGCGATTTGATGACGATCAGGTAAAAGAGCGTAGTTGAACCAGCCACGATGTGATTGAAGCCTCCGATGCCGATCAGATACGTGAGGATGATAATGATTCCCACGCGCGCCGACTCTGCCCCTGGAAGAAGCCAGACCATCAAAGCGATCAACCACCCGGCAAAAATAGCGCGAAGAAACACGGTGGCGAACGCGGCCTGGCCGTGGGAGCTGCCGATGGCCGCTAAACAATTCTTTACCTGATCATCGAAAATTGCGGCGTGGCCGATGGTGTAGGCAAAAAGAAAAGTGCCGAAGAGATTGGCGACCAGCACCACACTCCATAATCGCGCGACGCGTAGCACTACGTCCAGTTCTTGTGCAGGAGCACGGGGAGAACGACGGTCAGGGTATTTTCCGTAAACAACTGTTGACGCCCCAAGACCACGATCAGGAATCCCACAGAGTATCCACTCTTGGTGATGAGCGGCGCCCAGGGCGCATCCGGCAGATGCGCTTTTAACAACGCTTCAGCGATAAAAGAAAAACCCATCGACAGGCCCGCGGCCAGCGCTGACCAAGCCAACGCTGCAACTGGCCGGATCAGTTCTACTTCTCCTTCGCGGCGAATCGCTTCGTAGACAACATTGACGCCGACGGCAACGCGCTCCTCAACCTGCTTTTTTTCGGCGGGCGTGGTGATGGCCCCACTGTCGGCGGGCATATCGGGAGGTGAGTGCTTTTTCTTTGTCGGCATATGGATGGCGAATGCGAATCGAACCGCGAATCGCAAGAAGAGCATGCGCACGGACTGGGGAATATCGAGGGAAGTACTTAGATTCGCGTTTGATGCGCTGGTGTGAAGAGCTCGGAATCAGGTAAGGCAGGAACACGTTTGAGCGAGGGGACTTGACGCTGTCTATTTCAACGGTTCGCCATCGCAGGAAGCGACTTCGGAGGTGACGGGCTCTTGCCACGGTTCGACCCAGTGCTTGACGGCGGTAACGCCCATCACGTCGCCGGTCCAACCACAGTGGCAAACAGGATTAAACCAGTGGGCTTCGGCCTGTTCCAAATTTCTCTTGATGCTGGCGCACGCAGAGGCGAGCGGACTGCCGCAGTGTGGGCAACTAAAGAGCAATACGTGAGCGAATTGATCGGCCTTTTCCATCAGCGCCCCCAAGCAGTGAATATAGGCGAGAGTACGACGTTTGGCGCGTCGAGTCCAATTTTGCCTGCCCACTGAGCACAAATCGGCCGTATGCGAAAGATGCGGAAGAAGTACAGCTAAGACCTGATAGCGCTTGGGCGATGGTAATGGGACTCTATGGCCAAGACACAGTGCAATGATGCGTTTCCAGCGGACGGAAGCCTATGTCACGCAGTAGCTCGAAAAACACCGAATCCCAAGATGCCGGTTCTGGCGAGTCGACGGAACACGACCATAGATCGCGGGGCCGGGTTCTTCCGATCAACCGGAGAGCGTACCCACGGAAGGAAACCCTCGAATCGATCTTGTCGACGGTGCTGCGCACGGAAGACAAAGACCTGGACGAGATTCTGCGGGCGCTAGCGGATCTTTCTGAGATTGCGAAGTCGCAGAAGCTAAATTCTGTGGCGCTGAACAGCGCGCTGAAAAAAGCGGCGGTGTGGGCGGTGGAAAAGTCGATGCTGGACCGGGAAATCCGGTCGCTGGCCATCACCGACGATCTGACGGGATTTTTCAACCGTCGCGGATTTCTGGCGGCCGCGTCGCAGCAGTTGAAGATTGCGCACCGCGATCATCTTAACGTGTTATTGCTTTACTGCGATTTGGACGGATTGAAAAGCATCAACGACTCGTTTGGGCATCGCGAAGGAGATCTGGCCCTGGTGCGCACGGCGGATGCGCTGGAAGAAACTTTCCGTGATTCTGACCTACTGGCACGACTGGGCGGAGATGAGTTTGCGGTTCTCGCGTGGGAAGCGTCGATTCCGGATCTGCGAATCATCCTGGCGCGCCTAGCAAAGAACCTGGAAAACGCGAATGCCAATGAGGGGCGGTATAAATTATCGCTGAGCGTGGGAGTAGCGCGGTACAACCCGAATTCCCCCGTGGCCCTGGCGGAACTAATGGCCTGCGCGGACCAGGAGATGTACCGGCACAAAAAACATCGCGCCAGCGCCGCCTCCGCGAGTGAATAGCTCAACTGCGAAGGCGATTCTGGCGCGCTGTGGTTCCCGAATGGCGTGCGGCTGGTACTAGTGGCCTGTACCAACTGATTGTGTACTGAGATGGCGCGATGGATCGGCATATTTCCATTTCACTGTACGAGGCGATTTGTTGTAGTGCCGGATGTAAAGGTGCCGTGACGAAAGTATTCAAAACCGTGCCGTTCGGCGCGTCCCGGAGACAGCGGCAGAACCGGATCCTTGCGATCCAGGGCCTGGATGGAGGTCTTTTCATCCACGCTGAATACCGCCGCATGCGCCGGCGGGTTCAGATACAACCCAATAATGTCGGCGGCCTTCTTCTCAAAATTCGGATCGTTCGAGGCCATGTAGCGTTCTATGCGATGCGGCTGAAGTCCGTGCTTACGCCACACCCGTGCCACCATCATGTGGCTGACCCCCAGATGCGCTCCGAGTTTGCGCGTGCTCCAGTGGGTTGCTGCACCCGGCGGTGCATGTCGGGTGGCCTCCAGAATCCGTGCTTCCAGTTTCGGGGTCAGCACGGTAGCGACTTGCCCCAAATGCCGGCTGTAGAGTCCCGCGATGCGCTGCTCGGTAAATCGTCGGCTCCAACTAGCGACAAAACCACGGCTGCAGTCGATGCGCTCCGACACTTCATCCCAGGTATGGCCTTCGGCCAGCAGCAAGATCAGCCGTGCCCGTCGGGAATCTTCGGCCCGTCCCGTCCGGCTCAAGGCTCGCCGAGTCAATTCCTTAAGCTCCGAATTTGTCAGAGTGATCGCGTCTCTCATGGACACGATTATAGTCTACAAATGGTTGTTACAGTCAACTAGGAACTGCTGGCTTTGCTGCTGCTGGCCTTCTGGTTTTTCACTTCCAGTTCGTTGACAACCTGCTTGACGTTGGGGACGCCCGAGGCGAGCTTTTCGACTCCGTCTCGCTGCGATTGCGAACGCACCTTGCCGGTAAGGGTCACAACGCCGTTCTTGACGTCGTATTTCACTTCCTTGTTGAGTTTGTGCTTTACGAGCACAGCATCGATATTCTTTTCGATGCCCTTGTCGAGGTCGGAATCCACGGTCTTGGCGGTGCTTTCCTCGCCTGGAGGCCGCACGGAAATCTGGTTAGCGATAACTTCGGAAGTGGCGATGGACTTAGCGATGGATTCGGCTTGGCCTTTGTCGCCTTCGGAGGCGGTGGTACCGGCTAAAGTGACCACGCCTTTGTCGCGGTCCTGGCTGACGCTGACATCTTTCAAACCCGCCTGATCGAGCGAATTGCGAATTTGACTCTCAACATCCGGTGATTTGGTCTGTGAATTAGAACAGCCCGCAACCGAACCAAACGCAAGTACAGCCAGCAAAGCACCTGGCAGTAAATGTTGTCTCATAATCCTCCTTTAATCCGACAGTGGCTCCATGGCGTGAATGTCCATGTCGATCTGGAAACCATGTTGCGCAAAAATCGCGCGAACGCCCATCGGGCTTGGCATGTACGAGACTCGAAAAGTGCGAGTAGGTCTAGCGTGGAGAAGGTGGGGCGAGATGTTGCACTGGCGGCCAGGGTGACTTCCAGGACAGTCAAACTGCAAAGGCCCGTCCCGGATCACCGTGTGCAGTCACTCCCAATGGGACTTGATCGCCAGTGTCTCTCAGGGTTCGGCAACAAGATACTTGGCTAGAGGGCGGAGCTGCTATCCGGGAATCGCTGCAAAAGGCTTGGTCATATTTACGTGTTTCGGCGCTATTGCAGGTGAATAACTTCCGCCGTGAAAATGGAGAGTTCCCTTGATGCCCTTCTGGCGGCGATGAGCCTATAGTGCAACCTTGCAACCAGCTCATCGTGAGGACTAATGATTTCGGGAACCGTTTCCACTCCCAACCCGAACTCTCCCAAACCGACGCCTCCTACACCGCAACCTCCTCAGCCTGAACTCCCTCGAAAATGGCCGTCGGATCCACAATTTCCCGCTCCCGATCCGGATCCGGGCATGCCAACTTTTCCCGGACAGCCCGAACTGCAACTCCCGCAGCAGAAGGTTTTCTTACAGATGCAATTTCTGGCGGACGGCGACTTGTCGACGCACTGACGGGTGAGCGCTTCGAATAAACATTAATGATGGGTGTGGCTTAGGCGTTGGGGTCTTCCGCTCTGGGCACATCAATGCCGAGTGCGGTAGCGAGATCGATCTGATGCTCTTGTTCGTTGACCAGAATGCCGCGAATGAGCTCGGCCATAGCGTACTCGCCGAGGGCCTCGCACTGGCGGATGCGGCGGCGATAATTTTTGATGGTCTCGGTTTCGTTTTTTAGATCCGCGCGCAGCATTTCCTTATTGTCGTCGGTTACCTGAACGGGCTTGGGCTGCGCCGTCGGCTGACCGCCGAGGTAGTCCACCTGCTTTGAGATGATGAGGGCATGCGACAACTCTTGCGCCGCATGTTTTTCCAGTTCGGCGGCAATGCCCATGAATTCCGCGCCTTTGAGAACTTGCGAATAGATGACGTACGCAATAATCGCCTGATACTCGCGTGACAAATCTTCGTTGAGATCCTTAATCAATTGATCGCGATCACCTGCAGAGTGTTTTTGATCAGCATTTTTCATGTGCGGCGTCTCCGTAAAACCGTAGCTGACAGCATCGAGAAATTCCCGCGCAAGAGCCATCCTGCTTTCGGTGTACGAGGACGATTGGAAGAGTGTAAGGAGACACGGGGCAGACAGGAATTTGCGGCCCTAACGGCTTGTGGCAGGGATGCTACAGCCTTGCCTTGATTGTTTCTTGAGCGGTTTAGATTTCGAATAGGCGCGGAGGTCAACAGCCCGCATATTCGGAGGGATGTTTCACGCGAAGGACGAAGTGGCGGTGGGTGGTTGATAGGCGGGCGAAAACAATATGCTGACGATACTATTGGTGATTTTGCTGCTGATGGCACTGGGCGCGTTGCCGGCTTGGCCGTATAGCCGCGGATGGGGCTACTATCCAAGCGGCGGATTGGGTCTGGTGGTGGTTGTACTACTGGTTCTGCTTTTACTGGGCAGGCTGTGAAGACCTGACATGATCGAGTCGCAGGGCTTCCGTTGGACTTTGCTGATGATCGGGCCCTGATGGAAGCGGCAGAACACGCGCCTCATCAGGAGCCCGCGAATGTAGCAAGTCCGCGTTCTACGTTTTGGCGGACGCTTTCACACTTAGGACCCGGGCTGGTGACGGGCGCGTCGGACGACGATCCGAGCGGGATCGCGACTTATTCGCAGGCGGGAGCGCAGTTTGGCTTTAGCGTCCTGTGGATGGCGATTTTTTCCTATCCGTTGATGTGCGCGGTGCAGGAGATCAGCGCGCGCATAGGGCGAGTGACGGGACGTGGAATTTCGGCGAACTTGCTGAAGAGCTATCCGCGACCGGTTGTGGTTTTTATTGTGCTGCTGCTACTGGTTTCCTCCATTTTCAATTTGGGTGCGGACCTGGGTGCGATGGGCGAAGCCGTGCATCTGTTGTTTGGGGGAGCTGCGTGGTTCCATATTCTGTGGCTAGGAATAGGGTCGCTGCTGCTGCAGGTGTTTGTGCGTTATACGCGCTATGTGGGCTACTTGAAGTGGTTGTCGCTGTCGCTGTTCGCGTATGTGATTACGGTTTTCTTCGTGCATGTTCCGTGGGTCGAGGTATTGCGGCACTCCCTCGTCCCTCCCGTTCGCAGCTTTGGTGGCAGCTACATAACCATGGTGGTGGCGGTGCTCGGCACGACTATCAGTCCGTACCTTTTTTTCTGGCAAGCCTCGCAGGAAGCCGAAGAAGTGAAAGATCGGAAAAAAGAAAAAGCGCTGGTCCGCGCTCCGGAACAAGCGGAGCAGCAACTGCGGCGCATTCGACTGGACACGTATCTGGGAATGGCGGCGTCAAACGTCGTGGCTTTTTTCATCATGCTGACTTCGGCGGTTACTCTTTATGCTCACGGAAACAGGGACATCCAGACCGCCACGCAAGCCGCCAAAGCGCTTGAGCCTCTGGCGGGACGTTATGCGTATGTGATTTTCTCGTTGGGCATCATCGGGACGGGGTTGTTGGCAGTACCCGTGCTTGCGGGCGCGGCGGCGTACGCGGTGGGCGAGGCGATGCAGTGGCGTGTGGGATTGCAATTTAAGGCCAGAAGGGCCGAGAAGTTTTACGTCGCGCTGGGCGTCGCCATTCTGGTGGGATTGTCGTTGAATTTTGTACACCTGAATCCGATCAAGGCGTTGTTTGTGGCGGCGGTGATCAACGGGTTTCTGGCGTCTCCGGTAATGGCGATGATGATGCTTTTGACGCAAAACCCGAAAGTCATGGGTGAATTCTTGTTGCCGCGATACTTACGCGTGTTCGGGTGGGCGGGAACATTGGTAATGTGTGCCGCTTCGCTGGCCTTCCTTTTGCAACTCTTATGACTGGGCTTTTCCCGCGGCCCTACGCTAGACCATGGGCAGAAATCCCGAGAGAGCCGTATGGCCGAATGCCGGTGGGCGCCGCAAAATGGTGTGTTTGTTGAGAGACCGGGGAAAATGACTAAAACAAAGAAGAAATCCTTGGTTGATCCGACTCTCCTGAAGCCGACTGTTCCACAGAACGGCGAAATTCTTCAGGTGATTATTGAAACACCCAAGGGTAGTCGCAACAAATACGCGTTTGACGACAAACAAAAGATCTTTGCGCTGAAGAAGGTCCTGCCCGCCGGGATGGCTTTTCCATATGATTTCGGATTTATTCCCTCGACCATCGCGGAGGATGGCGATCCCACAGATGTGCTGGTGCTCATGGATGAGCCAGCGTTCCCGGGATGCTTGCTGAAATGTCGCGTGATTGGAATTATTGAGGGCGAACAGGGCGCAAAGAAGGAGAAAGAACGAAATGACCGCGTGGTCGCGATCGAGCAAGACAATCACAGCTACGCGCATGTTGAGCACATCACCGACCTGGGGAAGACGTTCGTTCACGAGCTAGAAGAATTTTTCGTTAACTATCACCGGCTGTCAGGAAAGCAGTATCGGATTCTGGATGTGCGTGGGCCGCGTGAAGCGCAACGGCGGATCAAAGATGGAACGCGGACCTACAAGAAGGAAAACCGTAAATAGCGGCCGCGAATAACTGAAGTTCGAGTTGCCGGTCAGACGCCGGTATGCTCCCGTTCGCGCTCGCGAAAACCCAACTCCACGGCATCTTCCGGGGCGGGTTGCGGAGCACGCGACCACGGCGGAACGGTGTGCGGACGCTCTGCCAGCAAGTTGGCGATTTTATCGAGAGAGGGATGCGAGTCCGAGACGATCTTTACCAGCGCCGTTAAGGGCACCGCCAGAAGCACGCCAATCACGCCCCACAGCCATCCCCAAAAGAGAATGCCTATGGTAGCCGCCACCGGGCTGATACTGACGCGTTTCCCGATGACCCTAGGGATCAAGAGGTTCGCGGAGAGCGTATGCAACGCAATGACCGTCAACAGAATGATCAGGATGCTGGTGACGGATTGATTTTGAAATAAAGCGGCGCCCATGGTAATGACCGCCGCGAAAATCGCCCCGACGAACGGCACGAGGTTGAAGAATCCGCTGACGATTCCGATCAAGACGGCACCCTGTATCTGGAGGGCGTAGAGAACGGTAATCGTCACCAGCGCCATAAAGGTTCCGATCATAAGGTTGCCGATGGCAAAACCACGGACCATGCGCGTGAGGTTCCCTGCGAAAATGGACACGTCGATGGAATCGCCCCATACGATGGACAATTTTTGTTTGAGTTTATCTTTCTGGATGAGCAGGAAGAACATCAGGAATGGCACAACGCCGACGATAATGGCGACGCCGCTGATGGGACCAACGCCGCGAACAACGTAAGTGGTCCATGCCGGATAGTCCTCCTTGACCTTCACCTCCGGGACTCTCTTGGCGGGGGGTTCGGGATTCAGCCGTCCGGCGCTGTCTTGTACTTTTTGGACTTTTTTTGCGAAGGGGGCGATAGCCTCGCCAACGCGCCTTGCGTATACGGGAAGCTGGTCGACGACCTCCGACACCTGGTGGTACGAGGCGTAGATGGCGCTGGCGATCAGGATCGTTGTTCCCACGATTATCCCAGCGGAGGAAATCATTCGCGGAACGTGCAGACGCTCCAGGTAGGTGATAAGCGGGTCCACCACGATCGCCAGAAAGGCGGCCAGCAGCACGGTGATGCAAAGCGAACTGGCGAAATAACAGAACGCCAGAAGCAGCGCGAGCGCGAGGATCCACAGCGGCAGCACAATTTGCCGCAAGAAACGGTTTTGCGGAACTTCCGCGCGAGTCAGCACAGTTAGGGGCTCTCCTGTTCGTCCGGCTTAGTTGGTGCTCGAGTCAAACGCGTGTTGAAGCTCCGTCGGCGATATGAGAGAGTCTGCCGTAATCGCTTCAAAGGATGTATAAGAGAAACCCTGCAGAAATTGCTGTAGGCCACCTGAGATTTTGGAGTGTAGGCGAGACGATCGCGGTTGCCGCGTGTGGCTTTCTCGGTTTTTGCGGACCTGTGTTAGGATTAATTGGAGAGCGCACGCTATCCGTTTTGTGGTTTAGCAGGGACAGCTGCTAGGGCCGATTTGTGGGTGCGTTCGACGCTGGTAGTGCCACGCAAGGTTGGGGACGTAGTTCAGTTGGTTAGAACGCTGCCCTGTCACGGCAGAGGTCGCGAGTTCGAGTCTCGTCGTCCCCGCCATTTTCCCTTTGATCATCTAAGTGTTTGGGTGTGCGTGAGGAGGGGTGTACCTTGGAGCCTGTAAGGAAGATGCGCGGGAGCCTCGGTCACGGTCTTGCGTGGCGAAGTCGCGGGCCTGAAGGCCTAGGAGGAATACGTGACGATGAAGGATTCCAAGAGTCCAGATGAGCAGGTTTCGCATTCGCGCCGGCGTTTCCTTCGTGCTTCACAGGCTACCGTGGCCGCCCTGAGCGCGGTGCCGATGCTGGGCAGTGCGGCGGACGTCTTCGGCGCTACGGTCGTGGACGATGCGGCAAATGCGCCGCCGGACTACTACGACAAACTGGGCGTAACGAAGATCATCAATGCCGCCGGCACTTACACGGAACTCACATCGGCGGTGATGCCTCCTCCGGTCCGTGCAGCGGTTGCGCAGGCCGCGCTGCATCCGGTGCATCTTAGGGAGTTGCAGCAGAAGGCGGGAGCGTATATCGCGGGAAAGCTGAGAGCCGAAGGGTGCTGCATCAGTTGTGGCGCATCGTCGGCCATCACCCTGGCCACGGCAGCCTCGGTCATGGCCGCGAACAACTGCGACGCGCTCGACATTCCGAACCTGATCGGAACTCCACGGTTTCCGAAGAATGAAGTCGTGGTGCAGAAAATTCATCGCTACGAGTACGACGTGGCCATGCAGATTTGCGGGATCAAGATCGTGGATGTGGTGACGTTGGAGGACTACAAGCGGGCGCTGGGCCCGAACACGGTGATGACCAACTATTTCAATGCGGCGGAAGACGTGGGCATCAGCCGGGAGGATTGGATCGCGGTGGCCCACGACAAAGGCGTTCCATGCCACCTGGATGCGGCTGCCGATATGCCGCCGATCTCGAATCTCTGGAAATACACGGGAATGGGATTCGATCTGGTGTCTTTCTCAGGCGGAAAAGACATCCGCGGGCCACAGAATGCAGGACTTCTGCTGGGGCGGAAAAAGTACACCGATCTTGCTCAGCGCAATCTGTGCCCAGCAGACTCCGTGGGCCGAGGAATGAAAGTGGCCAAGGAACAAATCGTCGGGATGGTGGCCGCCGTGGATTGGCTGCTGACGCAAACGGATGAAGGAATGGAGCAGGAATCGCGGGACCGCATGGAAGTGATCGTGGGGATGGTGAAAGATATACCGAGCGTGCAGACCAGCATCATGGTGCCGGAGTTAGCGAACCACGTTCCACACCTGATGATTCAGTTCGATCCGAAGGTCATCGGTACTTCGACTCGCGAACTGCGCGTTCGTCTGCGTACCGCAACGCCCAGCATCGAACTAAACCCACACACTGGAAGCAAGAGTTCTTCCCAAGGTGTTCCGGCACAACCGAACGCGCTGGTGGTGACTACTTTCCTGCTTAATCCGGGAGAAGAGTCCATCGTGGGGCAGCAAATTCAAAGAGTGTTGAAAAACCCGAAATCGGTAGGCAGCTATTCTGAATCGACAAACGCAGAGTGGTAACTCCATTTGTAAGCGGGCCTCCACAGCGACAAGCCGTTGAAACGCGCGTGATTTTGAGAGGGAGCACTATGGTCGATCACATTATCCTGACGGTCAGCGATGTGGAACGTTCGCTGGCGTTCTATGACGCGGCGCTGAAGCCGCTTAACATCAAATTCTTCATGCTGTACAAGGGTGAAAACGGCCATCCCGATCTGTGGGGATTTGGCGATGGCAAACGGGCGTGCTTCTGGCTAAAGCAAGGGAAACCTGATCCGGCGGCTATTCACTGGGGCTTTATGGCCGAAGATGAGGAAAAGGTCGATGAATTCTACAGGGCCGCGCTGGCCGCCGGCGCCAGGGACAATATTTCACCGCGCGCACGACTGGAATACTATCCGGGATACTATGCGGCGGATGTATTCGATCCTGACGGGTATTCGTTCGAGGTCGTCCACAAGAGCTAACGCGAAAGCCTTGTAAATCCTTTACGGTGAGGCCTCGCCGCCCACTTAATGGTTAATTCCGCAGCTCACTTGGTCAGAGCCTCTTTCTTGAGAGCCTTTCTTGCATTTTTTATGTTTCCACGGGAGACGGATTTATTGGGCTTGACTTTTGGCAGGACTCTCATACTATTTTGGTCTAGGCATAGAGCGGGCAGGTGAGGAACAAAGGCTGGTGACATGAAAAAACCGGTACAACGAGACCTTTTTCCGGGCGCGCTGGAGATGATGATTCTCCGGATGCTGCAGCGACAGCCGTTGCACGGCTATGCGCTGGTACAGCAAATCAAACGAACTTCCGATGACTTACTGGAGATCGAAGAGGGATCGTTGTATCCGGCGCTGCAGCGCCTTCTGAAGGCGGAGCTGGTCAAAGCGGAGTGGGGCACATCTTCCAGCAACCGCCGCGTGCGAATTTATAAGCTGACGGTCGCGGGTGCAAAGCACTTACAGCGAGAAGTCTCGAGCTTTGAACGGATGCTGGAAGGCATTACCCGCGTGTTATCGCCCGGTGAATTGTGAACTGGCTGAAACAACTTCTCTTGCGGCGGCGGATCTACGACGATCTCGACGAGGAGATTGTCCTGCACCTGGAAGAGCGAACGGAAGAACTTGTAGCCGGTGGGATGAGCGCCAAAGAAGCCGCAGCCGCCGCCCGGCGCGAGTTCGGCAATGTGCTACTGGTCAAAGAGGACGCGCGCGAAGCCTGGGGATGGAGATGGCTGGAGGAATTGTTTGCTGACCTAAGCTTCGGGCTGCGCATGCTGCGCAAGAATCCGGGCTTCACCGCGGTCGGTTTGTTGACGATCGCGATCGGTATCGGCGCGAATGCCGCGGTGTTCAGCGTTGTGAACAGCGTACTGCTGAAGCCGCTCAATTATCCGAACGTGGAAGAGCTGGTGGCGCTGCACCAGATCGCGCCGGGCGCGGCAGGCCTTGCGGATTTTAGAGATGGGCTGCTGCTCTCGCCTTCGATGTATTTCACGTACGCCGAACAAAACCGCACGTTTCAGTCGCTGGGCGTGTGGATCAGAGGCACGGCGAACGTCACCGGCCTGGCGGAGCCGGAACAAGTGCGCACCGTGGAGGTGAGCGACGGCGTGCTTGAAGCGCTGGGCACTCCGCCGATTGTTGGCCGCTGGTTGTCTGCGGCGGACCAGATTCCGCACGGTCCAGAAAGGGTGATGCTGGGCTACGGGTATTGGCAGAGGCGGTTCGGCGGCGACCGGGGCGTGATTGGGCGAAACATCACGGTTGATTCACGGCCAAAGGAGATTGTCGGCGTAATGCCGAAAGGGTTTCAACTCGTCGATGCAGATTTCGATGTGGTGCGTCCGCTGGCATTCGAGCGGGGCAAAGTGATTCTTGCGGGATTCGGATTTCACGGGATCGCGCAGCTCAAACCCGGCGCGACGATTGCGGAAGCCGATGCGGACATAGCGCGAATGCTGCCGATCTGGATGGATTCCTGGTCCAATGGACCGGGAACAAATTCGCATATCTACGAAACGTGGAAGATCACGCCGACGATTCGTCCGCTGAAACAGGAAGTAATCGGCAACGTGGGCGAAATGTTGTGGGTGGTGATGGGAACGATTGGCTTGGTGATACTGATCGCGTGCGCGAACGTAGCTAATTTGCTGCTGGTGAGAGTGGAGGCGCGGCAGCAGGAGTTGGCGGTACGCGGTGCGCTCGGCGCGGGCTGGGCGCGCATTGTGCGAGGACTTCTGGTAGAGAGCGTACTGCTAGGGCTGATGGGCGGCGCGCTTGGAGTGTGCCTGGCATATTGGGGTGTGCGATTTCTGGTGGTGGTTGGTCCGGCGCATCTGCCGCGACTCGGCGAAATCTCGATCGATGGACGTACGCTGGGATTCACGCTGCTGCTTTCTGTGCTCTCGAGTTTGCTGTTCGGCCTGATTCCGGCGCTGAAATACGCGGGGCCAAGAACTTCGTTGGCGCTTGGAAGCACAGGACGAACGATCAGCGCGAGCCGCGAGCGGCACCGCGCACGGAACCTACTGGTGGTCGTTCAAATGGCGATGGCCGTGGTGCTGCTGGTTAGCGCGGGCCTGATGATTCGCACGTTTGAGAGTTTGCGAACCGTGGATCCGGGCTTCACGGACGCGCCGCATTTGCAGCTCATGCGCATCTCGATTCCGGAAACGCAGGTGGCCGAACCAGAGCGCGTGACGCGGACACAGAACGAGATCGCCGAAAAGCTGCAGGCCATCCCTGGCGTGAAATCCGTGGGATTCGCGAGTGAAATGCCCATGGAAGGCTACGACTCGGACTGGGACGCGATCTACGCGCAGGACCAGGCGTATTCCGAAGGCGAAATTCCCCCGCTCCGGCTGTACAAGCATGTATCGCCGGGCTTCTTCGAGAGCTCCGGAACGCGCATCATTGCCGGCCGCGAACTGAGTTGGAGCGAAGTGTACGGCCGGAGACCGGTGGTGATGGTCTCGGAAAATCTGGCGCGAGAGATGTGGGGAGCACCATCCGCGGCCATCGGCAAACGATTGCGCGAGCTCCCAAACACGCCTTGGTATGAGGTGATCGGCGTGGTTCAAGACGTTCGCGAGAACGGCGTGCAGGAAAAAGAGCCCGAAATCGTCTATTGGTCTTCCTGGGTGGGCGATCCGCATGACGCGGGATATGCGTGGCGAACCGTGACTTTCGTAATACGCAGCGACCGCGCAGGCACGCAAAGTTTTCTCAACGAGGTTCGGCAAGCGGTGTGGTCCGTGAATTCGAATCTGCCGCTGGCGTCGGTGCGGACGATGCGAGAGGTATATGACAAATCGGTCGCGCGAACGTCTTTCACGCTGGTCATGCTGGGCATCGCCGGTGCGATGGCTATGGCGTTGGGGATGATCGGCATCTATGGGGTAATTTCTTACACCGTATCGCAACGGCGGCGCGAAATTGGAATTCGTTTGGCGCTTGGCGCTCAGCGCGGGGACGTGCTGAAAATGTTCTTACGGCAGGGTGCAAAGTTGGCGCTGGTGGGCGTGGCCGTCGGATTCTGTGCGGCGTTCGGGCTGACCCGGTTGATCCGGGATCTGCTGTTTGGCGTGACCACCTATGATCCGGTCACTTTTGCCGCGGTTGGCATCCTGCTTTTCATAGTTACGCTGTTGGCGTGCTACCTTCCAGCCCGGCGGGCCATGCTCGTTGACCCCATCGTGGCATTACGCTACGAATAATTCTGCTTTTTCATCCGGGAGTGGCCGTGATTGGGCGGGCCATCGCTTAATATACCTTGACACGTATATGCTCTGTGGAGTATAGACAAATCATGGAATCCGTATTCGAAATCATTGCGGAGCCGAACCGCCGGGCGATCCTGAGCCTGCTGGTTTCGACGGAGCGGTCGGTGGGCGAGATCGAGCGGCAACTGGGTATGGCCCAGCCGACCGTGTCTAAGCACCTGCGCGTGCTGCGGGAGGCCGGTTTCGTAGAATCGACGGTGGACGCACAGCGGCGCCTGTACCGGCTGAAACCCGAACCGTTTCAGGAAGTAGATGTCTGGCTGGCGCAGTTTCGCCGGTTCTGGTCCGCTCACGTGGATGCTCTGGAACGTCACCTGGACCGCATGGAGCAAGCTAGTGCAACGAAGAAGACGACGAGGAGAAAAGGACGCGGCGAAAAGCGCGAAGGTGACAAGTCGGAGTAGGGATCATGATCGCTCACAACCCCCTCCACGGATCCGGACAAGCGGCACTACCGCATCCGGCTCTTGCCTTAGGTAATGACGCCCATACGGCGGAGAGGATAGGGATGACAGACGGTAGGCATAGGCAGCCAGCGGGTGATGAGACGCCGCATGCGGTCCCAAAGGAGGCGTCCATTCTGGCTGCGCCGCGACAGCGCGCGATACCAGAGGCGTCCTACTTGGAACCGAAAGAGAAACAGCGCCGGTTGGTTCATGGGCACTCCGTAATAGCGGACGTGTCCACGCACCACTGCTTGCAGCCACTTGCCCAATTCCGGGATGGGTTCATGCATGCGCCGCTGAAGCTCGGCTTTCACCTCGTTCAGCTTCGCCTGCAACCTTTTTCGTATGGTCTGCCGAAGAACCGTATACCTTCCGTTGCTTCTCTTCTTCACGCAGATGTGCGTAAAGCCAAGGAAGTTGAACGTCTCCGGTTTCCCTTCTCCGCGTCTCTGCCGGTTGTCGATCGCAAACGGACCGAACTCCAGCAGTCGCGTTTTCTCGGGATGCAGTTCCAGGTTGAACTTCTTCATTCGTTCCGTGAGTTCTGCCCGAAACTGGTCGGCATCCGCTTTGTTGTTAAAGCCCACCACGATGTCGTCCGCGAATCGCACGACGATCACATCGCCATGCGCGCGCTTCCGACGCCACGTCTGGACCCACAGGTCGAATACGTAGTGAAGATAGACGTTCGCCAAAAGCGGCGAGGCACTTCCGCCCTGGGGCGTCCCTTCTTCTACGCGTATTCGTTTCCCATCCTCCAGCACACCGGCTCTCAGCCATTTCTGGATGAGTCGCACGACGCGCCGATCTGCAACCCGGTGCTCGATGAACTTCACAAGCCATTCGTGAGAAAGTCCATCGAAAAACCCGCGAATGTCCAGATCGAGCACCCAGTTCACCTTTCTCGTCAGCAGTCCCGTGTAGAGCGCATCCAGCGCTTGATGCTGGCTTCGCCCGGGTCGGAACCCGTACGAGAAGCCGAGAAAGTCCGTTTCGTAGATAGCATTCAGCACCTCGACCGCTGCGCGCTGGACGAGCTTGTCTTCCAGCGCCGTCACTCCGAGCGGCCTCTGCCGCCCGTCGGCCTTGGGGATATACACTCTACGCACCGGCTTCGCTCGGTACGCTCCTCGCTTCAGCCTTTCGGAAAGGTCCTGAAGATTCCTCTCCAGTTCCTCGCCGTAGTGCCGCCACGTCTCTCCATCCACGCCTGGGGAAGCTTCCTTCTTCAACGAGAAGTAGGCCATCCGCAACGTTTCCAGGTTGTAGATGTGGTGCAGGAGCGCCGTGAACCGCAACTTCTTATCCTTTTCTGCTGCTTGACGTACCCGCCCGAGCGCACTGAGCGCGTTGCTCCGGCTCTGTATCCGGGACGCGTTTTGCTGAGACAGGTTCCCTTTGGCCAAACCCTTTCCCTCCATCCCCTCCGCCGCCGGTGGCCCGGCATTGTTCGGGGACTTCGCAGGTACAGCGGGTCTGTCCGACTTCCCAAGTTCGTTCGTCATCGGCGTGCGTCCTTAGACTTCCCGATGCGTCCCAAGGCAACTACTGCCCTGGGCGAACTTGGGATCTCCCGGTTCCCGCGCGAGGTGTCTGCATACGTGCACGGGGTCTCTGACCGCGCGGGACTCTGGCGCACCTCGCGATATCGGTGCACCCGATGGGGCCTTCCGCTTTCTCCTACAGCGTCGGCGTCCCGGAGTAAGTTTCTTACGCGGCTGAATACCCGGCCCGCACGTTCCCCTGTCAACGCTTCGACGCCGCCCTTGCGAGCGGCTCCGCATGACTCGGGGCCGATGTGGGTCGCTGATCCACTTTCGTATGACTTTTGCATTCACTACACCTCGCCGGTTTAACCGGCGCACAGGAGAAACGAAATGAAAATCAAAGTGATGAGCGTCTACGTGCACGATCAGGACAAGGCGTTGCAGTTCTATACGCAGGTGCTCGGGTTTGCAAAGAAGACGGATTTTTCGCAAGGGCCATATCGCTGGCTGACCGTGGCCTCGCCCGAGGAGCCGGACGGCACAGAACTGCAACTGGCGCTGAACAATAATCCCGCGGCCAAAGCGTATCAGGCGGCGATCTTTCAACAGGGCCAGCCCGCAGCCATGTTCTTCACCGACGACCTGAAGGGCGACTATGAGCGGATCAAGGCTAACGGCGCCGAGTTCACGATGGCGCCCACCGACGTGACGGGCTCGACCATCGCGATGCTGAAGGACACCTGCGGCAACCTTATTCAGCTCACACAGCTGGCCCGCTACTCAGGTTAAGGAGAAGAAGGTGACCGATCACCAGCGATACGTGCCGGGTCCGGCCTTCGGGGCGGAGGTGCGGAAGGATGGAGAGAAATGGACGCTCATTCTCGTAAGAGAACTGCGCCATTCACCGGAAAAAGTGTGGGAGGCGCTGACCGACCCCGCGCATCTGCGGGAGTGGGCGCCTTTCGACGCCGATAGCAGCTTGGGTACAGTTGGCAATACGGTGAAGCTCACCACGGTAGGAGCACCCATACCGCGCGTGACGGAAACAAAAGTGACGAGAGCCGACCCTCCCGAGATGCTTGAATATAACTGGGGCGACTTCGATATGCGATGGAAGCTTGAAGCATTGGGTGACGGCACGCGGCTGACGTTGTGGACCAACATCGGTCACCGCTTCATCGCAATGGGTGCAGCCGGATGGCACATTTGTTTCGATGTTTTGGATAAGCTTCTCGGTGGAACTCCGCTTGGCCGCATGGTCGGACCCGCGGCCATGAAGTTCGGCGGATGGCAGCGATTGAATGCGGAGTACGCCAAGCAGTTCGGTGTCGAGACACCCAACTGGCCGCCCGCAGCGTCGCAAAAGTGAAGAATCGAGGGGGATCGCAAGGCGATGCGTCAACCGTTTGAGAAGAATAAAAAGAAGTGGTCGCGAGAACAACAGATAGAACTACTCGCCGTTTTGAAAAGCCGTTTTGAGAACAATATGGACCGGCATAAAGGGCTGGAATGGGCCGAAGTACAGGCAAGGATGGAACCAAATACCGAAAAGCTCTGGGCATTGAATGAAATGGAAAGAACTGACGGTGAGCCGGATGTTATTGGTCATGATAAAAAGACAGGCGAATATATTTTGTGTGACTGCTCGGCAGAGAGCCCTAAAGGCCGCAGAAGCCTTTGCTACGATCGTGAAGCGCTGGAATCAAGGAAAGAACATAAACCGAAAAACAATGCCATTGATATGGCGGCTGCCATCGGCGTTGAGATTTTAACGGAAGAACAATATCGGGAGTTGCAGGAACTTGGAAAGTTCGATACGAAAACGTCGAGCTGGGTGAGAACGCCTGCGGATATCAGAAAACTCGGGGGCGCGCTCTTTTGCGACCGCCGCTACGACACGGTCTTTGTTTATCACAACGGTGCTGAATCTTATTATGCCGCCAGGGGGTTCCGAGGCGCGGTCCGAGTTTGAGTTTTTTCTGTGGGGAAAAGCGCCGACAAGAAGGAGAAATCAGCGATGAGAGATGCCACAAAGCGTTCAATTTTTCGCTGGGTTCACATCGTCTGTGGCATTCCGATTCTCGGTTACGTTTACGATGCGCCTTCGGATACTCACAACTGCGCCGCCAGCGTCAGGTATGTATTTCTTCCGGTACTACTCCTTTCGGGGCTTTGGATGTGGAAAGGCCATGTCCTTCGACGACTGGTGTCGAAGCGACCGTCCAATAAGGTGCTGGCATGAAACCGGGACGAGAATTGGAGGCATAAAGAACAAATGAATCCATCGGAACGCATTGACCAGCTGATTGCAGGACTCGGAGACTGGCGCGGGAAAACGTTGGCCAGCATCCGCAAGAACATCCTCGCAGCCGGCCGGGAGATTATCGAGGAATGGAAATGGATGGGGAGCCCGGTGTGGTCGCGCGACGGAATGATCGCGGTGGGCAATGCGCACAAAGATAAGGTGAAGGTTACTTTTGCCCACGGGGCGAACCTGCCTAATCCTGACAAGCTCTTCAACGCGGGATTGGGAGGCAATGCGTGGCGGGCAATTGATATTTTCGAGGGCGATAAGATTAATGAGCGCGCTCTAAAAAATCTCGTGCGTACCGCGATCGAATACAATCACGGCAAATCGAAGAGGAAAGCACCTGCAGGCACTCGAGCGAAAGTACGCAAAAGCGAAAAGTGATGAAATTATGGCCTGTTCTCAGGAATTCTCTTTGCGGGACTGCGTGACAATGGCGCTTGCGGAACTCCAGGGTCAACGCCCAGCGCTTATCCTTCGGAATGCCGTGAAGGATAGCGGCTGGGCTTGACGGCGCGCGCGGTCCGATAGGCGTCCAGTTCGTCGGTGGTAATCACGTACTCGGTTTGCGGCGGATGGTTGGCATGCGCGGCCAACTCCGCCTGCAGTCTCTGTGCGCAAATATCGGGAGCATCCTGATAGCGAACGCGATGGGAAAGGAAAGCGTCGTTCGCAATATTTAGAGTGAATTCGCGCTCCGCGCCAGCCTGGCGCACCTGAAAGGCGTATTCCCGAACCAGCAACTTCGCTTGAAAGCCGAGATATTGAACGATGAGGCCGTCGGTCATTTGGCCCCGGGAACGAAGACCCGAGTAGCGAGTGGCGCTGCCACGGGAGCAGCCTTCACACGCTTGGCGCGACGACGCTTAGGCGGAACGCCTTCGGCAGGTTCGATTTTCATCAGGTTGGTGACAAACATCTTGGGCCCATGTTCGTCGAAGTCGATGGTGGTGCGCTCGGAATCTCGTTTAACGATCACGCCGCAACCGTATTGAAAATGCTTGATGTATTGCCCGGTTTCCAGAATTGCCAAGAATCCTCCTCGTGCGAATGGAAAAACGATCGGCGCGCGCGTGGTCGTAACCGCCCGCGCCGACGCAAACTCAGAAGGCGATCAGTAGCTGCCGCGACCGCGACCACCGCCGCCACCGCCACGTCCGCCAGAATATCCGCCGCGGCCACCACCACCGCCGCCGCGATTCCCACCACCGCCACCACCGCCCCGGGATTCCTGGGGGCGCGCCTCGTTGACCTGCAGTGCGCGGCCTTCAATTTCCATGCCGTTGAATTCCCCGATGGCCTTGGAAGTGTCATCTTCCGCACCGAGTTCCACGAATCCGAATCCACGGGAGCGGCCAGTTTCACGGTCGGTGATGATGCGAGCGGAGCCGACCTTGTAGCCTTTCCCGGTGAACAACTGCAACAGACTTTCATCGGTCATACTGAACGCCAGATTACCTACATACAGTTTTGTCATACGCTTCCCCTATTTTGATTCAACCAACCGCCCGGCCATCAGACAGCAGTGTTGTACTGAAAATGCCGAAGACTGACAGAGATATTAAGAAAGATCAGGCCCAAAAAATGTCTAGAAACCGGTATGTTGATTTCCAGAGAATTGAAGTTTCGGCCGCGCACCTCGGTCAGCAAGCGCGCCACGCCTTTTTGCAAAATTTGCCGGTGTACCCGGCCCATCACTTTGGTTTCCTTGCCGCCACGCAGCTGAAGAAAACTCCAATTGGTCTTTCTTATCTTCTGGCGCATCGCGTACTCGTCGAAGTTTTTGACCACGCGCCAGCCGGGCAAAAAGGTATCGTCTTCGGTCGTCAAATCCGGAGGCAACACCGCGCTCTCACGGACAAGGAGAATCCTGGATTCGTAGGCGTAGGTCTTGGGAGTGGCGTTGGTCAATGGAAGCGCTCGGTGTCGGTCAGAGTTAAAGGACTCTGGAATAAATGGTTCGGCCGTTCGCCAGGGCGACAATGATGGTGAGAAGCGCGGCGCAGCAAACCGCTACAAAAGTCGAAAGCACGACTCCGCCATGATCGGAGAATCCGGCGGCGCGCATCACCAAACCGCCCACCGCGGCACCGCCCGCGCCCATGATGAGGTCCACGGAGCGGCCGTAGCCGTTGCCTTCCAGACTTTTGCCAGCGAGCCACCCGACGATTAAACCGACGGGAATCCAGAGAAGTAGGTACATAAGCGTCCTTTGCCGAGAGAACCACGAATGCGAACCAGGCGAGACTCGGCGGCAGGCCTTAAAAGAAATTGAGGGACTCAGGAGGCGATGGCAGCAGCCTGTTGGTGAAAAGTGGAATTGGCAACCGTGTAGGTGTGGATGCGCACGGCGCCGTCGGTCAGTCCGGTAAGGAGATTGGTAACATCTTTGAAGGCGGTGCGGTCGTAGCGTTCCGCGTCTTCGCTGGTCTCCCAGAAACTGTAGGCATAAACCTCTTTGCCACTTTGTGCGATGAGTGTGAGTTCATCCAGAAAGCCCTTCTGCTTGCGCAGCAGGGGAATGATCTCATCCTGGATCTTCTGGGTGAACAGGGTGGCGGCTTCGGGCTTCAGGCGTAGGGAAACCTTGCGAGCGAACATGGAACTCTCCTTGTTAAGACCAAGGGAGTTGTCAGGAGGGGCAAGTGGTCTGGTCTGAGAGACCTGAAAGCAGCCTTGATCGCAAAATCAGTATAGCGCTGCTTTACTTGAATTGTCAAGTTCGCCAGCCGCCTGTACAATACACTTTACTAAACTGGTTAAGTCGCGGAGGCGCCATGGACGTATGCGAGGTGATCCAACAACGGCTGAAGGAATTAGGCCTGGAACAGCGCGATCTGGCCGCCGCGGCGCAGGTCACCGAGTCGTACATCTCGCAGTTGCTCACGCGACGGAAGGCCCCGCCGGCGGCTAATCGCACAGACATCTACGAAAAGATGAACGCCCTGCTGAAATTGCCGAAGGGGCAGTTGTCCGCGTTGGTGGAAGAGCAACACCGCGAAGAGTGGAAGAAGAAACTGGCGGACACGCCGAAGCCGCTGTACCATGAAGTTCGCGAACTGGTGATTCAGAAATGCCGACATGACAAGCAGAAAGAGGTGCGGGACATTTTCGAAAAGCAGGCTTTCGGAGAGTTGGAGCGCATGGTGACGCAAAAGCTGCTGGACGTGACCAAGCGAATCGCCCGGAACGAACTGGAGAACGAGCGCTGGCTGCGCAGCGTGGCCAAGCTGAGGAAGCAGTCCTACGAAGAAGCACGCACCATCATTCTGGAGTTTCTAGATACGGACGTGTTCAATCTTTCGGCGGAACATTGCAATGCGTTCTTGGCGCCGCTGCTGGAGTCCTGGGACATCGATTTGCCGACGTTCGCAATAAAGGTGGTGCTGAACCGGCTGTTGTCGCCGATTCACGAAGTGGAGTTTCAGTTTATGGAGCGCATCGGCGATGGTCAGGCAGAAGTGGAACAGGGATTCCAGGAGTTTCTCGGTTTGCAGGACTTGAGCGGAGACGCGACCGAAGAAGAATTGGAATTGTTGCGCGGCCTGCGATTCAAGTTGCGGCGGCCCACTGCGGTCTTCTACTACCGCGAACTGCAGAACCTGCGAGATCCTCTGAACTTTTCCGGCGGTTCCCTTCTCCAACTGCACAAGCGCGGAGACACGGGCAGCGCCGAGAAGCGCAAGCAAATTGATTCGCGAAAGAAAGCGCTCCGACGCTGGACGAAAAACGTCGTGGACCCTAACAAGAGAAAGAACTGAGCGAGTGCCGCACGTACGAATGAGAGCCTTGGAAACACGGTGGTTTTTAATCCTGAGCAGGAATCAGGCATCTGTGCTATGATGATTTTGCGCTCAATGCTTTCGGTTGTGCTGTGCGGTCCCTCTGGTTGGTTGATTTGATCTGAGAATACCCGCCCTTCGTTTCCTCCGTTCGTCTTCAGCGTAATTCAAAACAAGTCTGGCGTATCGGACTGCTTTGTTCGCCCGAATATCGGTGCGTACCGGCAATTCCGCCAGCAAGAAAGCAAAATGGAAAGTTTTTCAGAACTCTCAATATCTCCCTCATTGAAGGAGAGACTCAAGGCGTTGCAATTCGCGACGCCGACTCCGGTGCAGGCCGCGGCAATTCCGCAGGCCCTCTCCGGAACAGATGTGATCGCCACGGCACAGACGGGCACCGGCAAAACGCTGGCGTTCCTGATTCCGGTGATCGAAAAGTTGTCGCAGCACAAGGCCGCCGGCGTTGCCGCGCTGGTGCTTGTACCCACGCGAGAATTGGCCATGCAGGTGGTGGCGCAGTACGACGCATTGCGTGCGAAGGATTCCCGGCCAGCGGCATTGGTGGTTGGCGGATTGCCTGAAGGGCGGCAACTCGACGCCATTCGCAAGGGCGCGCGGTTGGTGGTAGCGACTCCCGGACGGTTAGAAGATTATCTCGATCGTCGACTGGTTAACCTGGCTGGCGTGAGAACGCTAGTGCTGGATGAAGCGGACCGCATGTTGGACATGGGATTCCTACCGGCAATCCGGCGCATCGCTTCACAACTGCCTAAAGACCGCCAGACGTTGTGCTTTTCGGCGACCATGGAAGCGGGAGTAGCGCAGTTGGTGAAGGACTACACGAAACAAGCGGTGCGACTCACGTTTGGTTCCACGCTGAAACCGTCGGAAAATGTGCGGCTGCAAGCGTTCGAGGTTCCCGATGACGGGAAGCCAGACATGCTGTTCAACCTGCTGCAAACGGAAAACGGCCGGTGCCTGATTTTCTCGCGCACCAAGCGCGGAACCGAGCGCATCGCCAAGAGCCTGAATCGTCAAGGCATCAATGCCGCGATGATTCACGGCGACCGCTCGCAATCCCAGCGAACTGCAGCGCTAACCGGATTCCAACGCGGACAATATCGCGTACTGGTGGCGACGGATGTGGCCGCACGAGGAATACACGTGCAGGATATCGCGCACGTCATCAACTACGATCTGCCCGACGTGGCGGAGAATTTTATTCATCGCATCGGCCGCACGGGGCGTGCCGGTGAACGCGGAGTGGCTTCCACGTTCTTCTTGAAAGAACAGCGCACGGAACTGTTCCAACTGGAACGCGCGCTGGGCATTCGCATCGAACGGGTCAACGGTCGCAAAGATCACGCGAGCAGCAAAGAAGTGACGCACACTCGCCGACAGTCGATGCCGTCCGCCCCAAACTCCACCCTGGTCCGCTTGCCGGGCGAGTTCCTGCAAGCGCAGATGGAAAACTAAGCGAATTCTGAAAAATCGCGGTGCTGCGCGCGCGGGAAATTGCAAAAGTGGCTGAAATTTGGCCATTTTCAATTTCCTGAGAGCGCGCAGTGTATAATGGATTGTTCCATCCGGAATAAACCGAATCCTACAAGCTGCGACCCGAGAACAACAGAAAGGCGGGGACGTCGCGAGAGCCAGGTGTATCGGACGCCATGGCTGTAATTCAAGACTGTACTTCCCTGCCCGGTGCAGCGCGCGTGTGACTCGTCAGCGCGCCAAGGCGGAGTGAAGGTAGACCGGCAAATTTCTGACAGCGGCACGAGTGGAGACCTCTTTGTCGAATCTGGAAAATCAGAGTCAGATGCAGGATCTTTTGCAATTAGCCAAGGAACGCGGCTACCTGCTGACCAATGAATTAAATAGAGTTCTGCCTGGTTCCGAAGAAGGAACCAAAGAGTTGGACGAGCTGTTCTCCGCATTGGAGCGGGACGGCATCGAAGTGTTCGAAGACGCGGCGGAAGCGATCGCGTCGACCGCCAGCACAGAAACCGCACCGCACAACGGATTCCCCGAGGAAGAACCTGCTTTCACGGACAGCCCGGTTGTCGAACAGCCATTGCACGCTGCCGAACAGACCAGCGACCCCGTTCGCACGTACTTGCGCGAAATGGGTACGGTGCCACTGCTGACGCGCGAGTTGGAAGTGGAAATCGCCAAGCGCATGGAGCGCGGTCAGACGCTGGTGATGAAAACGATGTCGCGGTCGCCTCTGGTGATAAACGAACTGATCACTATGGGCAGCGAGCTGCGCAACGGCGGAGTGGCGATCAAGACGCTGATTCACTTCGACGAAGAAGAATTGAGCGAAGCCAAAATCGAAGAGAAGACGCGGCAAACGCTGCGCATCATCGACAAGATCCAGAAGTTGCGGGAAGCGGCGGTGGATCTGGCCGAACGCATGCAGCGGACCAGCAAGGCGGATCGCCGCAAGTATTTCCGGCTGACCATGCAACTGGGGCGCATACGAGTGGAGATGTCGCAACTGGCCCGTTCGATTGACTTTCACGAACGGGAGAAGAAGCGGCTGGTGGTGTTGATGCGCACCACGGCGCGAAAGTTCCAATCCCTGGAAGACGACATCGCCAAGCTGAAACGCCGCAGCAACTCCGCGGGGGGAGAAACAGCCGCCGCCCTACGAAAAGAACTGCATGCGCGGCGCTTGCAACGCAACCAACTGGAACAGTCGACGGAAGTGGACGGAAGCGCGCTGAAGCGTTCTTTGACGCTGATCGTGCGCGGGGAAACGCAGGCGGATCAAGCGAAGCGCGAGTTGACCGAGGCGAATCTGCGACTGGTGGTTTCGATCGCGAAAAAATATACCAATCGCGGCTTGCATTTCCTGGATTTGATTCAGGAAGGCAACATCGGGCTGATGCGCGGAACCGACAAATTCGAGTGGCGCCGCGGCTACAAGTTCTCGACGTATGCGACCTGGTGGATTCGCCAGGCGATTACGCGAGCCATCGCGGACCAGGCGAGAACGATTCGCGTGCCGGTACACATGATCGAATGCATCAACAAACAATTGCGGACCAGCCGCCAACTGGTTCAGGAGCTGGGCCGCGAGCCGACCGCTGAAGAAATTGCCAAGCGCATGGACGTACCAGTGGAAGCAGTGCGCAAGGCGAAAAAGATCGCGCAATTGCCGGTATCGTTCGAAACGCCGGTGGGCGACGATGAGGAAGCGCGGTTGGGCGATTTCGTCGAGGATAAAGGCTTGGTGTCGCCTTCAGACGCAGCGATTCAGCTAAACATGCGCGAACAATTGGCCAACGCGTTGAAGACACTGACGCCGCGCGAGGAAAAAATTATTCGCATGCGATTCGGCATGGAGGATGGCAGCGAGCACACTCTTGAGGAAGTTGGCCAAACATTTTCCGTGACGCGCGAGCGTATCCGGCAAATCGAAGCCAAGGCGCTGCGCAAGTTGCGGCATCCTTCGCGGTCCAGCAAGTTTCGGGTGTTCGTGCAGAGTTCTTATTGATCCGTCGGCTCGTTCCTGCGTGATTGCGGCAGTGAGCGGCCACATCAAGGAGGCCCCATGGCAATAACTTTTCAGAAGCGGCAAAAGGAAATGAAGCGGCTGGAAAAACAGCGCATGAAGGAAGAACGCCGGGCGCAAAAGAAATTGGAGAAACGCGCCAAGGAACAAGGAACCGGCGAAGGCCCCGAGGTAGCTCCAATCCCAGAAGAGGGCACCGACCGCGAGTGGTAAGCGGCGCCGCATCGCTCATCCGATAAACAAAGAGAAGCGGGAATTACATCGTTCGCAGTATTGCCGTGAAAGAAGAGGCTTGTCAGCCTGACATCAGGCAGGCCTCTGGCTCTGTTGGCCCTCCCTCCACGGCCGCTGCTACAAACCAAAACAAGGAGGATTGCGATGGCTTCGGAAAAGCAAAAAACGGCGGCCCGCAAGAGCATCAAAAAGGCCGCGGCATCCGCAAAGAGGAGACGCACCATCGCGCATTTACCGAAGGCAACGCGAACCGCGCTTGGCAAACGAGCAGCTAAGGTGAGAAACTCCCGGCACGGCCACTGAAGCGGATTCCGTATCAGGAGGTCATTCCCTCTGCTGTGCCCGGTGGATCGTTGGCCACTTCTGATAAGTCACAGAGTACTGGTTGCTGCATAGCCGGCGGTGGACCTGCCGGGATGGCGCTGGGTTATTTATTGGCGCGCGCGGGCGTTCGCGCGGTGGTGCTGGAAAAACACGCGGATTTTTTGCGCGATTTTCGCGGCGACACAGTTCACCCTTCCACTCTGGAAATCATGTACGAACTGGGCCTTCTAGAATCGTTCCTGAATGCCCTGAAAGTATTGCGCCGTCTAACGTTCCTGCGACGGTTACCCGCCCGCATCTTCGGGGTAGGCTTTCACCCCGAGCACGTTCACCGCGCATTGCGAGCAAAAACCCTGGGATAGTTGCCCGAGCGGGGCAGGTCGGCGCCTTTCATACGGCCTCATTTATAATGTCCACTGCCTGTCCAAATCGCCCGATCTCGGGCGTCATCTTAGTAGCGATGCTAGTCGAACGGGTTGGCTCAATCACCGGCCAACCGGGGAGTTCCAAATGAAACACATTCTCATGGATTATGTGCAAGAAAACGGCTGGATGCAGCTAAGCCGAGCTGAGCAGGAACACTGGCTGGGGGCCTACCGAGCGTACATGGAGGCGTTGACGAAAGCGGGTGTACTGCGCTCGAGTCACGGCTTACAGCAAACGTCTGCGGCGACTACCGTCAGGGTGAGCAATGGAAAGGCGCAGGTGCTCGACGGTCCCTACGCGGACACCAAGGAGCAGCTCGGTGGCTTTCATGTGATCGAGGTGCCCGATCTCGACGCCGCGATCTCGTGGGCCAGTCGGTCGCCCACGGCGCTTCACGGCGTCGTGGAAGTGCGCCCGATCATGGATGGCACACTGCTCACGCGAGACATGAGCGCGTATCTCAAGCCGGAATAGCGGCCGGCAAACTCTCAGGCTACGCATCGCACACGTGCAAATGAGAGGAAAATCACATGCGCAAATTGATCGTTTTTAATCACGTTTCACTTGATGGTTATTTTGTGGACAGCGACGGCAGCATGAGGTGGGCCAAGGCGCATCACCAGGATCCGGAGTGGAATGCGTTTGTCGCAGAGAATGCGAGTGGGGATGGGCAGCTGCTGTTCGGTAGAATCACCTATCAGCTCATGGCCAGCTATTGGCCCACGCCAGTCGCCAAGCAAAATGATGATGGGGTGGCGTCACGAATGAACGCACTGCCAAAAGTGGTGTTTTCGAAAACGCTGGACAAAGCTGACTGGAACAATACCACGCTGGTGAAGAGTGATTTGGCTGGGGCCGTGCGCAAAATGAAACAGGAACTCGGCGACGGCATGGTCATTCTGGGAAGCGGCACTATTGTTGCGCAACTGGCTCAGGCTGGGCTGATCGACGAATATCATATGGTGGTGAATCCCATTATTCTCGGTAAAGGCCGCACCATATTTGACGGGTTAAACCACACATTGGACTTGAAACTCAGCAAGACCCGCGCGTTTCGCAACGGCAATATCTTTCTTTCGTACGAACCGGCAATCGGTGAGGTCGCCGCAACTTCCGCTTAGGTTCCCGCACCTGTGTCTGAGCAAACTACGCCTCCACTACAACCCGAAGCCGGCGCGCACGCCCGCAACACCGCGGAAGCGGTTGCGCGCCGCAGCTACGGCAAGCTTGTGGCGTTTCTAGTGGCACGCACACGCGATGTGGCTGCGGCGGAGGATGCACTTTCGGAGGCGTTTGCTTCGGCGCTTGTGGATTGGCCGCGCCATGGCTGCCCGGCGAATCCCGAAGCGTGGCTACTTACGGCGGCGCGCCGGAAAGCGATCGACAGCGCGCGCGGATATCGCCGGCATGAACTGGCTACTGAGCAATGGAAGATCATGGCCGAGCAACTGCAAGACCCGGCGACGGGCTCGGAGATTCCCGATCAGCGTCTGGAGCTACTGTTCGCGTGCACGCACCCGGCTATCGACGAGGCGATTCGCGCGCCGCTGATGCTGCAAGTGGTTCTTGGCCTCGACGCGAAGGCCATTGCTTCGGCGTTTCTGATGGCGCCGGCAGCAATGGGCAAGCGGCTGGTGCGTGCCAAAGAAAAAATCCGACAAGCCGGCATTTCGTTCTCCGTCCCGGAACGCGAAGAGCTCCCCGCTCGTCTGGAGGGTGTGTTGGACGCGATCTACGCGGCATACGCAGAAGGTTGGACGGACCCGAGCGGCACGGACCTCGTCCGCCGCGACCTTACCGACGAAGCGATGTTCCTGGCGCAGCTTGTGGTGGAGTTGTTACCCGACGAGCCGGAGGCGCTGGGCTTGTTGGCGTTGCTACTGCACACGGAAGCGCGACGCAGCGCGCGGCGCGACACGAAGGGTGAATACGTGCCCCTGGCTCGGCAGAATCCAGGTGCGTGGGATATGTCCATGATCGTTCGAGCTGAATCGCTTTTGCGGCGCGCCAGTGGTCCAGGCTGCCCGGGTCGCTACCAGTTGGAAGCAGCGCTGCAATCGGCCCACGTTTTTCGCTGCCGCACTGGCCAAGACAACTGGCGCGAGGTACTGCAGCTTTACGACGCGTTGTTGGCGCTGACCGGTTCGCCGGTAGTCGCGATCAATCGAGCACTAGCTGTCGCGGAAATAGACGGGCCGGCGGCCGCACTCGAGGCCATGAAGGATTTAGCCGGCGACTCGCGACTCACGGAATACCAACCCTACTGGGCGGCTCAGGCAGCCCTTCTGGCGAAATTGGGAGCGGTCGCGGATGCTCGTCAAGCCTACGAAATGGCCATCGGCTTGGAGCGCGATCCGGCCGTGCGGCGCTTCCTGCAGGAACGCCAGTCTGCATTGTAGGCTGATGCGGGCGGACGCCAAACAGGTTTTGGCTCGAATAGCCCCGCGAACGAGCGGCGATAGCAGGCGAAAAGGATGAACCACAGGATGGTTACAACCAGCGCGAGGGGCAAGCCCATGTGCTGCATGAAAAAGTGAAAGCACAGAATGTTGACGATGACCGGCCCGAGGATCGCCAACGCCAGCGGCACATACCGGTTTATCAGAAGCAAGAGACCGCCAATGAACTGAACCCCGGCAATGACCAGCACGTAGTGCGACTGTACCATCGCCAAAACAAACTGCTTCGCGAGGCTCGGTGGCATCTCCGGCATCGGCAAGAACGGATGCAATCCATTCGCCCCGAAGACGACAAAAACTAGTCCGAGCAAAATTCGCGCGATGAGCGCTGCAATCTTCATGCCCCACCCCTTTCGTGCGCGTTACTTTATCACACTGGCTTTTCGTCACGAACGCGTTAGCTCTCTGCCGCCAGGTCTCCCAGCAATTCCTCCAACATATCCAGGATTGGTTCACGCACTGCTCGATGCCGGATTTGAGCATGCCTTCATCGTTGCCACTTTGTGAACACAGGCAACCACGCTTCCGATAATGGCTTCCGATTCCAGTAGCCTCGATGCATGGGCGGACGGAGACCGAGCATGCGAAGACGAAACTGGCATAACCTTGTTTCCACCGTTTTGCTATTTTCAGCCGCCGTTTTTCTGGTAGCGGCTTCACCAGTCTGCGCGGCTCAAGCGAACGATTCCGCGGCAACTCGTAATTGCTCTGCCAATCCCGTCCTGGCCCTGTCTGCCGGAAAGAAGAAAAGTTCGCGAAAGCCGAAAAACTCTCCGGCGCCGGAGCTCACGCCCGCTTGCATCGAAGTGAGAGGACAAGCGATAGAGGTGCAGGAATTTCTGCAAAATACCGCGCGCGAGCAGTCGTGGCGCATCGGCGAAAACCGCGCTTCCGACGGTACGTGGTCTTATGTGCGCTACCTCGACGCGGATGAATTGGAGAAATTCGCGGACACCAAGGTACTCATTGAGCCCGTGAGCTTCTCGAATGGCAAGGCGGCGGTGGTGGTTCGCACCACTGAACTGG
The DNA here is from genome assembly GCA_963759275.1 of Candidatus Acidiferrales bacterium. Taxonomy (GTDB): domain Bacteria; phylum Acidobacteriota; class Terriglobia; order Acidiferrales; family UBA7541; genus Acidiferrum. Next base: position 905,613 of record CAVWYZ010000018.1, read on the forward strand.
GCGGCGGTTATGTGCGCGTGCAAATCACCGCACACTTTCAGGGCGAGGGACGCTCGACCGACAAAGTTTCGGCGCAACCTGGCAATGTCTGGCCGCTGAATTCCAAAGGTGTTCTGGAGCAGGATTTGCTCAAGGCATTGCAGTCGGGCTATAAACCGCTGGAGTAAGGCAATATCCCGAAAGGGCGCAAGAAATACTGGACTCCAGTACAGCTTTCGCGCCACTGCAGTTCCTTGCTATTTGTGGTACAGGCCCGTAGTCGGGACATCAATCACCTAGGTACCCCTGTTGCGCAAGTCATGAGTCGCATTACGCCGTCCGTACACGGAGGACCGGTGCAGCAACGCGCGGTAGCGACACCGAAAATCGGCAGCAGTCGGCTCGCCCGGGTCCGATGGATGGCGCCGGCGCTTTGTGTCATTGGAATCTGGCTACTTTGTGCCGCTTCGCTGGCCGCGCAAATCTCTCCAGGACCTTTGTCCAAAGCTCATTCCTCGCTGACTGGCACCACGGAATGCAATTCCTGCCATGTGTTCGGCGCGGCCTCGCCCACCTTCAAATGCCTGGAGTGTCACAAAGAAATTGCGGATGACCTGGCCAAGAAGCACGGCTACCACTTCCACATGCAGATGCAGAATTCCACCGGCAAGGACTGCGTGCGCTGCCATCTGGAACACAACGGCGAGGACTTCCATTTGATCCGCTGGGAACCTTCCGAACAAAAGTTCGACCACCGTTTAACGGGTTTTCTGCTGCAGGGCAAACACGCGACTGTCGCTTGCGAAAAATGTCACACCACGGCGCACATGGTTCCTGCGCTGAAAGCGTTGATCAAATATAAGGATCCAGCGAAATCGTTCTTCGGACAGTCGCGCGATTGCACGCCTTGCCACAGCGATCCACACAAAGGCCAGCTTGGCAATGAGTGCACCAAGTGCCACAACGTGGAAAACTGGAAAGCCGCCAAAGAATTTGACCATTCCAAAACGCGGTACCCGCTGACCGGCTTGCACACGAAGGTAGCGTGCGAGAAGTGCCACAAGCCCGACGTTCCTGGCGGGGCCGCCCGCTACACCGACATGAAGTTCGAAGCCTGCTCGGCGTGTCACTTGGATCCGCACCGCGGCGAGTTCAAGAAGTCTTGCGATTCTTGCCACACTACCCGGGGTTGGAAGGAATTGCTGCCGGGCTTCGACTTCGATCACGCGAAAACCAAGTATCCCCTGTTGGGAAAGCACGCCCAGGTTCTCTGTTCCGCGTGCCACCTTCACGACGACTTTAAGAAAGAAGTGGCGTTCACGAACTGCAAGGATTGCCACACGCCCGATCCGCATAAGGGGCAATTCGATGCGCGCCCCCGAAAAGGCGACTGCGCCGAGTGCCACACGGTAGATGGATTCAAGCCGTCGTCGTTCGGCGTGAAAGAGCACAACACTTCGCAATATCCGTTAAGAGGAAAACACGCGCAGGTGGAGTGCGCGAAGTGCCACATCCCGGAAGGCAAAGACACCGTGTACAAGGTGAAATTCGCCGCGTGCTCCGATTGCCACAAGGATCCACACGACAACCAGTTTGCTGCGGCGCCGTACAGAAACCGCTGCGAGGATTGCCATACGGTCGTGGATTTTCATCGCACCAGCTTTTCTATTGCAAAACACCGCGCCACACGATTTCCGCTGCAGGGCGCGCACGTGGCAGTTCCCTGCTCGGATTGCCACAAAGTGGGTTTGGGCGGCCGCACGGACAAGGTTCTGCCTTTTCATTTCGAGGACCGCAATTGCACCGCCTGCCACAAGGATCCACACAAAGGCGAGTTCGATAAGCAGATGGCACGCAAGCGCGCCAACGGCACAGCTTTCGGTTGCGAGGCGTGCCACAGCGTCAAGTCCTGGGGCGACATCAACGGGTTTGATCACTCGAGGACAAAGTTCCAACTGCTCGGCGCTCACCGCACGGTGGCGTGTGCGGATTGCCACAAGCCTGCCGCCAATTACGAGTCGCGCTTCAAGGGAACGCCGATGCAATGCGAGGCGTGTCACAAAGACGCGCACGACAGCCAGTTTGTGGCCAAGGACGGGCAGACGCACTGCGCCGACTGCCACAACTCCCAGCGCTGGGTGCCCTCCACCTTCGATCACGATACCAAAATGCACTTCGCGTTGACTGGGGGTCACGCCAATGTGCCCTGCGCCAAGTGCCACACCACGACTCGTATGGTTGGAGACAAAGACGTGATCGTTTATAAGAACACTCCAAGCAAGTGCGTTGACTGTCACGGCAATAATATGGATAAGCAGAAAGACGCGGCAGCTCTGCCGAAGGCGTAGTAGCTACCCATCGTTAAACAAGAGGCAGAATTAGCGGAATTGCCTGAGGTGATGAAAATCGCAACACTTCTGCGGTGAATCCCTCCGCTAAGTGCCAACCCTCGAGGGAAACGGCGCTGCTAATTACCATGAATGAATGTGTTATTAGTTCAGGCAACCCTTGGAGTCTTGTTTGCTACTCAGCAAAGAAGCCCCACCACGGAGTCAGATGATCCGGATGATGGCGTTGGCCGTAGTACCAACTGGACTTCAACTGTCCGCAAGTACAGTTGGCGGTGTTGAGAAATGCATCGATAATTTGTAAAGCAAATATTTGGGGACCCCAGAAAACTTTACGTTTTTTCATATCGGGAGCAGTCTACGCTCACTCTACTCCACTTCGCTTTCTGGGCGGTCCTATCGTTCACCGCGCCGAACGCTATTGGGATGCCGTCTCACGCGGCGTCCGGCAGCACCTCTGCCGCCCAAAAGGAAACCACCCGTAATCCCCACGGGCCGTTGACGATACCCTGCGAGAACTGCCATATCGCCGCCGGCTGGCGACCGATCCGCGCCGTCCCCGAATTCGACCATAACAAGACCAGCTATCCCCTCCGCGGATTGCACGAAAACGTGAAGTGTGTGGCTTGCCACATCAAGCCGGTGTTCACCAATGTCGGAAAAAACTGCGCGGATTGCCATGCGGACATTCATCGCCGTCAAATGGGTCCCGACTGCGCACAATGCCACACGGTACAGGGTTGGAACATTGCGGTTCAGCAGGTGAAAGATCACCAGAATCGTTTCCCGTTATTGGGCGCACACGCGGCAGTGCAGTGCAATGAATGTCACAAGCAGCTTGCCGCCGGAATCTTCTACGGCCTTTCCACGCAATGCGATTCCTGCCATCTGAAAGACTGGCAGAACACTACCAATCCTCCCCATGCCACGGCTGGCCCGGCCTTCGCGTCTGCGAATTGCCAAGGCTGCCACAATTTCGATACGTTTCTGAACGCGAAATTCGACCACTCTACGACAGGCTTTCCGCTCACCGCCGGACATGCCAACGTGCCGTGCACCAGTTGCCACATCAACAACAACTATAATCTGCAAATCGCGCCCACGGATTGCGGCAACTCAGGCTGCCACCTGACTACCTGGCAGCAGACGAACAACCCGCCGCACCCGAAGGCTGGGCCGGCTTTCGCGGCGGCCAACTGTTCGCAATGCCACAACACCACGTCGTGGACTACCGCCACGTTCGACCACAGTTCCACAGGCTTCCTGCTGACCAACGGGCACGCCAACGTGGCTTGCGCGCAATGCCACGTCAATAACAACTACAATCTACAGATCGCACCCAACGATTGCGGCAATGCCGGGTGTCACCTCACAACTTGGCAGCAGACCAACAATCCCACGCACTCCAGTTCCGGGCCGGCATTTGCAGCGCAGAATTGCAGTAGCTGCCACACCACCGTCGGGTGGGACGCTGCTTCATTCAACCACGCGACTACCGGTTTCGCGCTGACAGGAGTACATGCCACGACGCCGTGCGCGCAGTGCCATGTGAACAACAACTATTCGCTGACGTCCGCCGATTGCTACGGCTGCCACGCTGCGGATTGGAACAAGACGCAAACGCTGGGCGGCAACGTACCGAACCATGTGACCGCCGGATTTCCCACTTCGCAGTGTTCGCAATGCCACGACACAACGACCTGGGCGGACTCCACGTTCAATCACGCCATCACCGGCTTCCCGCTCACCAACTCGCACCAACTCGCGCCCGCCGGCAAAGTAACGAATTGCGCGCAGTGCCACGTCAACAACAACTACACGCTGAATATCGCGCCCACGGATTGCGGCAATTCCGGTTGCCACCTCGCTACCTGGCAGCAGACGAATAATCCCACGCATTCCGCGGCCGGTCCGGCATTCGCCGTGGGCCAATGTTCCACATGCCACGACACCATTTCCTGGACCGACGTGACTTCCTTCAATCACGCATCTACCGGCTGGGCCCTCACTGGTGTGCATGCCACGACACCGTGCGCAAGCTGCCATACCAACAATAACTACACGCTCACCTCCGCGAACACGGATTGCTACGGCTGCCACACCGCGGACTGGAACAAAACGCAAACGCTCGGCGGCAACGTGCCCAATCACGTCAACGCCGGATTCCCCACTTCGCAGTGCTCGCAGTGCCACGACACAAGCAACTGGGCCGACTCGACCTTTAATCACGCCAGCACGGGATTCCCACTTACTAACTCGCACCAACTGGCACCGGCTGGTAAGGTCACCGCGTGCGCACAGTGCCATGTGAATAACAACTACACTTTGAATATCGCACCGACGGATTGCGGTAATTCCGGCTGCCACCTCACCACCTGGCAACAGACGAATAATCCCACGCACTCCGCCGCCGGGGCGGCCTTCGCTGTGGCGCAATGCTCGACGTGCCACGACACCACACTCTGGACCAACAGCACGTTCAACCATTCCGTCACGGGCTTTACGCTAACCGGAACGCACATCACCACGCCCTGCGCCAGTTGCCACGCCAACAACAATTACAACCTGACTATTCAGCCTACCGACTGCGGCAACTCTTCGTGCCATCTGAAGGACTGGAACAGCACACAAACACTGGGCGGCAATATACCCAACCACATCACCTCGGGCTTCCCGATAGCGCAATGCTCCACGTGCCACGACACTGTCAATTGGGCGGACTCTACTTTCAACCACACTGCTACCGGTTTTCCGCTTACCGGCCAACACGCGGTGCCGCCATTGCAGTGCGCGCAGTGCCACACCAACGGCAACTACAATTTACAGATTGCCGCCACGGATTGTGCCAACGCCGGCTGCCACCAGACCGATTGGCAGAACACGAACAATCCGGTGCACTCTGCCGCGGGCACGACCTTTGCGGCCGCAAACTGTTCGAACTGCCACACCACTGCGAATCCTTTTACCACCACATCGTGGAACCACACATCCACGGGCTGGACGCTGGTCGGCAATCACCAGATGGCTCCCGCCGGTGTGGTTACGAATTGCAATCAATGCCACGTCAGCAACAATTACAATCTCACGGTCACGGATTGCTACAACTCTGGCTGCCACACTGCCGATTGGAATAGCACGGCCACGCTCGGCGGCGCCGTGCCGAACCACGTAGCGGCGCAGTTCCCCACTTCCATGTGCTCCAGCTGCCACGACACGGTGAATTGGGCGGACGGCAAGTTCGATCACAGCACGACGGGCTGGGCGCTCACCGGCGGCCACGTAGTGCCTACCGCCGGGGGCGTGCAGGCCTGCACAGACTGCCACGTCAATAATAATTATGCGCTGACTTCAGCGAACACCGCATGCTATGGGTGCCATGTGACCCAGTGGAATAGCACGCAGACTCTCGGCGGGTCTATTCCGAACCACATTGCCGCGGGCTATCCCACGACGTGCGACACCTGCCACACCACCACGAGTTGGCTGGGCGCGACCTTCGATCACAGCAACTACTTCCCGATTCCCCACCACGAATCGAACCCGCCCCCGTGCAACGACTGTCATCAGGTTTCCACGGACTATTCCAATTTTACTTGCATCAATTGCCATACCACCACGGCACATCAGCAGACGCAGACCGTCAACCAGCACAACGGCGTGAAGAATTTCGTTTACGGACCTGAGACTTGCTATAGCTGCCACAAAAACGGCGGCGGGGGCTGAGATGCGTTATACGGCCCTGGTCGACCTGTTTGTACTCGTGTCTAGTTGCTTCTTCTTGGGTACATTCCCGGCCCTTCTGAAAGCGCAAGCCCCCAGCGAAAACCCGCCCCGTCAGAAGCCGTCACTCTTTCATGTGAAATACGTTTCCGAAGGCTCGGTGTATATCGACGCCGGCAGGAACGCCGACCTCCAGGAAGGTATGAAGTTGTCGGTCGTCAACCTGCCTCCGGATGGCGTTGTAAATGATGGCGTGCGTTTTCGCGGCTACCCACATGTTGCGGAATTGAACCTGGTGTCCGTGGCCGATTCTTCCGCGGTGTGCGACGTGATTACCGCCAACTCCGAATTGAAAGTAGGCGAACTGGCTTTCTTGACGCCCAACAGCGTAGAGGATCGACATCTGGCTGAGAACGCGAAAGAAACCGAAGACTATCCCATCCTGGTCAGCTTCACTTCCGGCGATCCCATCGAATCGGAACTGCGTTCCACGAAGGTGGAGAATCCGGATCTGGGGGAATCGCCGCTGGGTTCCATGCGCGCTCGAGTTGGCTTCAGCTACGGTGATATACGCGAGTCTGGAATGAATTCGACGCAACTCGGGATGATGATAGACGCGGACATGACCCACATCGGTGGCACGTGGTGGAATTTCAACGGCTATTGGCGTGGTAATTACAACGTCAGTACCAGTTCGGCAGCTGGCGCCAGCAATCAAACGCTTACCGACCTGATAAACCGCACGTATCACATTGGATTTGTCTATGACAGCCCCTACTCGCCAAATACCGTCGGCATCGGCCGCCTGTTTCTCCCCTGGGCGCCGAGCCTCAGCACCATCGATGGCGGCTATTTCGGGCGCCATGTCGGCAATTACACGACCGTAGGCGTTTTCGCGGGCTCCACGCCCGATCCCACCTCGTGGAGTTACAACCCCGACCAGCAGATCGCCGGAACTTTCGTCAGTGTGGAACGCGGCGATTTTGATGGTTTCCACATGATCAGCACGGCGGGGTTGGCGATGACCTCCATCAGCTGGAGGGTGGCGCGCCAATTTGCGTTCTTCGAAAATAATTTCAACTGGAAACGATTTTTATCTTTTTACAACTCCATGCAGGTCGATGCGGCGCGTACCTCACCGCTCCCCGGTGGCGGGAGCAATCCCACGGGAATTTCCCAGACGTACAATTCCGTGTACGTACAGCCGATCAAACTGGTTACGTTTGGCGTGAATTACAATTACTTCCGCAATCTGCCTACATTTGATCCCAAGCTGATCGGCACCGGCCTCGTCGACAATTATCTTTTTCAGGGATTCAGCGGCGACGTGCGGTTCGACCTGCCGAAGCATGTCAGCCTGTATGCCGCGCTCGGCAACAGCAAGGGGTCCACTGACACCAAGAGTTCGCTGAACGATGCGTTCGGCGTGAGCTTCGGGAATCTGGGTCGCACCGGGCTTTCGCTGGACTTACACTATTCGAAATTCAATAGCTCGTTTGGCAGCGGCAGCTACGAATCCGTTTCTCTTTCCAAGAACATTACGGACAAGCTTCGTCTGAGCGTGCTGGGTGGAAATCAGGATTTCTCTTCACCCCTCACAGCGAACACCAACGCGAAATTCGTGAACGCCACGCTCGATTGGAGCATCGGGCGGCGCTATTTCGTGCAAGGACTGTACGGTTGGTACAGCGGCAACGTGTTGAGCTACAACCAGTGGTCCACCATGTTCGGCTATCGCTGGGGAGGCCTGCGCAAATGAAATCTCGCTTCACGCTGCTGCTGGCGATACTCACCGTTGTTGTGGCGGTCTTCGCCTGCACCGCGTTGCTGAGTGCGCAAACGCAGCAGGCTGCGCAATCCCCTGCGGATACGACTGCCGCCGTCCCTCCGGATCCCGCGTTCGTAGCGCGCGCCAATGGCATTATCGTGCAATCGCGGAAGCTGATCGATAATTTCTTCGAACAGACTTCGAATGTGGTATGCACGGAAAATGTTTCGCAGACCATCGTGGGCAAGAACAATAAGCCCATGTATCGTGAAGAATCCGCCTTCGAATACCAGATGCAGTCCAGCAATCGCAGCGGATCGTTGCGGCTTACCGAATCGCGGGAATCCTACAAAGCGGCGTTCCGCGACCCTAACAAAACTCTTCTCATCACCAACGGTTTCGCCAGCATGCTTTTGGTGCTTCATGCGAATTACGAATCCAGTTACGTTTTCGAGCCGACTTCTGAAGAAAGCATCGACGGTCGTACCGTCCTGAAGATCCATTTCAAGCCGGTGCCGGGCGCTTCGTCTCCAGCAGCCATACAGCTACAAGGGCGTAATTATCCGCTGCAGCTCAAAGGCGATATTTGGATCGACGAAGAAAGCAGCGCGGTGGTGAAATTAATTTCCTCGCTGGACGCGAGCCTCGAGGATTTGGGACTGCGCGAACTCCGCAGCGAGATCCACTATGCCACTGTGCAATTCCACGGGCCGGAAGAGGCGTACTGGATGCCCGCCTCGGCGGTCATTGACGTGGAAACGCCGAAGCAGCATTGGCGGAACGTACATCGCTTCACCGACTACCGCAGGTTCCGGGCTACCATTCAAGTCGATCTGGGGGATAAGCAGCCATGAGTGTAGGTACAAGTTTGGGAAGTGGTCCGGGGCTGAGGGGCGCCACGGCCGCGGGGAGCAACGCCGCGATTGTTCGCGAAGATCCTGAACGCGGCCATCGAACGCGGGTGATGCTGGCCTGGTTGCTGGCGCTCGCGGTAGTTCTGGTGATTGCGGGCTACGGATTCAACTACTACACGCTCGGTGCCGCGGATCGTCCTTTTTCGCCGAAGCATGGCGCGTTGCGGCCCAGTGGGCCTGTCGGTATCAAGCTCGGGATGCTCGGGGTTTTTCTGTTCTTCCTGATTTATCTGTATCCTTTGCGCAAGAAATGGGGCTGGCTCGCGCGCCAAGGCAATTCCCGCCATTGGCTGGATTTTCACGTGGTGCTCGGCACGTTAGCCCCGATTATCGTCGCGTTCCATGCCACGTTTAAATTCGGAAACATCGCCGGCATGGCCTTTTGGAGCATGCTGTGCGTGACGCTCTCGGGCTTCGTGGGCCGCTATTTGTACGCGCAGATTCCCCGCAACCTGAACGCCGCTGAGCTCACCATGAAAGAAATGACCGAGATCGAGGAATCCATGCGGCGCGAACTCGCCGCACAGAATCTCGCCTTCGGCAAACGAATCGAGAAACTGTATGACTTACCGACGGCGCAGGACGTCGAGCACATGCCCATGCTCATCGCTTTGGTTTATATGATCCTGATCGACATGAAGCGACCATTTCTTCTATCTCTTCTCCGGCTGCAATCGACGGGTTTTCTCTCGTGGGTGGGTTCGCTGTTCGGGTTCCTGGGCACGCGCGACGCCAAGCTCGAGCACGTGATTGCGGTGGCCAAAAAGCAGGCAAAACTCTCCAAGCGCATTTTGTTTCTGTCGCGAACCGAGCAGGTATTCAACTTGTGGCACGTGGTACACCGGCCGTTTAGCTATGCATTCGCAATTCTCGCACTAGTTCACATCGGATTGGTCCTTTATATGGGCTATCGGATTTAGGTTGGTCGACCATGGATAATCTCTTCTCGTTCCTGATTGCCGCGGTAATCATCACCGCGTTCCTGCTTTACTATCTTCGGCAAGAAAAGAAGAAAGCCGCAGAGACGAAGTCTGCGATGGAGAAAGGCAAGCTGCGCTCGGATGGCCCGCAGTCTCAGCATCCGCATATCGACAATGCGCGCTGCATTGGCTGCGCCACGTGCACCATGGTGTGCCCGGAAGGCGATGTGTTAGGAATGGTTGGCGGGAAGGCCATGATCATCAACGGGTACAAGTGCATCGGCCACAGTATCTGCGCGGACTCTTGTCCCGTAGGCGCTATCACCATGGTTCTTGCGACACCCAGCGTGGGCGCGAATCTTCCTACGCTCAGTTCCGAATACGAGACCTCAGTTAAGAACATGTTCATTATTGGTGAACTCGGCGGTTTGGCGCTCATCAAGAACGCCGTTAATCAGGGCCGCCAATGCATCGACACGATTGTAGCCCGGCTTGCCGCCAGCAAGCCCTCCGTGCCTGAGCCTGACGTCGTCGACGTGCTGATTGTTGGCGCAGGACCTGCTGGGCTGACCGCTTCGCTTCGCGCCATCGAGAAGAAGCTCAAGTACATCACCATCGAAGAATCGGACATTGGCGGAACGGTGGCCAAGTACCCGCGCCAGAAACTGGTGATGACCAGCCCGGTGGAGTTTCCGTTGTATGGAAAGTTCAAGAAAACGGAATTGCCCAAGGAAAATCTTCTGGAATTCTGGCTTAACGTAATGAAGCGCGCCGACTTTCAATGCCGCACGCGCGAGAAAGTGGAACACATCGCTAAGGACGACGATGGTGTTTTCACCGTTTCTACAACCAAGGCGAAATATCGGGCCCGTCACGTGATCCTTGCGCTTGGAAAAACAGGGAGCCCGCGAAAACTGGGCGTAAAGGGCGAAGACCTGCCCAAGGTAATGTACCGGCTGATCGAAGCGGATCACTATGTCAACAAGAAGATTCTGGTGATTGGCGGCGGCGATTCCGCCGTGGAAGCGGCGATGGGACTCGCTCACCAGGTCGGCAATACCGTCACACTTTCGTACCGCCAGAGCGCCTTCTCGCGCATCAAGGATCGCACCGCCAAACGCGTGGAAGATTTCATCCGGCGGGGCAAATTGACGGTGCTCTTCAATTCCAGCCCGACCGAATTCCGCCAAGACAGCGTGGTTCTTGACGTTAACGGTAAGCAACAGACGTTGCCCAACGATTTTGTATGGATTTTCGCGGGAGGCGAGCCGCCCACGGAATTCCTGAAAAAGATCGGCGTGGGCTTCGGCGAACGCGACCTCACGAAAGAAGGGGTGCAAGCCGCGAACCAGGCTGCCAAAGACAAGGCCACGCTGGTTTCTGCCTGATCGTTATCCCTTAAGCCTACCGGCATTCGTTCTGCCATGCTGGTGAAGAGCGTAGCGACTTGGTAATTTGTTTTCCGTTTGCTATGCTCCTCCTGCAATTCCCGAAAAAAGGAATTCTATGCCCACTAAAAAGATTTTCCCGATTGGCCTGTGCTTGTTCGCGGCGGTCTCTCTCTCCGTATTTGCCGGGGAAAAAGATAAGAAAGCGCCGGCGGCGAGTGAGCCGGCGAAGCCCTCGTACGAATTGCCTCAACCCGCGACAGAGGCTATCGATTACGCCGCTTACGGCAGGATCCGCATTGAAGCGCTCAGCCATTCGCACGTGATGGAGTACGCTTCCGCGCTTACCGACGGCATCGGCCCGCGCCTGACCGGTTCACCTAATCTGAAAAAAGCGAATGAGTGGACGCGCGATCAATTTGCGGCGATGGGTTGCAGCAACGCGCATCTGGAAGATTGGGGCGAATTCGGCATGGGCTGGGTGCAGCTGAACACCTGGGTACGCATGACCGCTCCGGATCACGCCGTATTTATTGCGCAGGCCGCGCCGTGGTCCCCGGCCACCAAAGGTCCGGTGAGAGGCTCCGCGATGTGGGTGGATATTAAGGATGAGAAGGATTTCGACAAGTACAAGGGCAAGCTGGCGGGAAAAATTATCCTGTATGGCGACATGCGTGACGTAAAACCAGTGGACAAGCCATTGTTCACGCGCGACGACGAGGCCGAACTTAAGAAAATCGAGGAATATCCGATTCGCATCGGCGCCCCCGGCCGCGACATCCAAGCCTACATTCAGCGGCTGCAGTTCCGCGAAAAGCTCGGAACGTTTTTTGCCGACGAGCAAGTCGCGGCGGTGATTCTCCCCAGCCGTGATGGTCAGGATAACGGCGGCTCCGGCGGTACAATTTTCGACGACAACGGCTCCGCTTTCGGCGTTCAGGTTTATCATCGCGAGCACGCCAATCCCGTTCCGCTAGCGGTCAGCGCCATCGAAAACTACGGCCGCGTGTATCGCCTGTTGAAGGCCAACGTTCCCGTTACGCTGGAAGTGAATATCGAATCGCAATTCACGGGAGACAACGAGCACGGTTTTAATACCATCGCGGAAATTCCCGGCACCGATCCCAAGCTAAAAGATGAAGTGGTGATGCTTGGCGGCCACCTCGATTCCTGGATTTCCGCCACGGGGGCCACCGACAACGGCGCAGGCTCCGTGGTGGCCATGGAGGTGATGCGGATTCTCACCACACTGCACATCAAGCCACGCCGCACCATTCGCGTGGCCCTCTGGACCGGAGAAGAGCAGGGCCTGTTTGGCTCACTCGGGTACGTGAGCCAGCATTTTGGTGAGATCCCGCGCTCCAGCGATCCCGAGCAGCTCAAGATTCCCGCGTTTGCCCGCAAAATTACTGGCCCCATTCAGGTGAAACCCGAGCAGGAAAAATTGTCCGGTTATTTCAACGTGGATAACGGCAGCGGCAAAATTCGGGGCATTTATCTTCAGCAGAATGGCGCCGTTGGCCCCATCTTCCAGCAGTGGATGGAGCCGCTCAAGGACGTCGGCGTGACCACGATTTCCCTGCGCAACACTGGCGGAACGGACCATCTCAGCTTCGACGCCGTGGGCATTTCGGGATTCCAGTTCATTCAAGATCCGCTGGATTACGGTTCCCGCACGCACCATTCGAATATGGACACCTACGAAAGACTGCAAGCCGACGATTTGGCGGAAGCCGCTTTCGTCGAAGCCATCTTCGTTTACAACACCGCTATGCGGGATCAAATGCTTCCGCGCAAACCGTTCCCGCATCCGGAACTGGAAGAACAGTTGCAGGCGCCGCTGAAAAACGTCATGCCCGGCGCTGAAGTTAAACAATAACGGAAGGTCTCCCCGCAAAAAGGGCTGGGCATGTAACCTGCGCGCAGTTTCTACTGCCCGTTGACCGGCTTTGCGGATTGTGATGCTTTTGATGCTTGTAAAGTTAGTGGAGGAGAAGGGGCCCGCCTCGGAAGGCGGCCGCTACAGAGGCCGGCGACCTGCCTGGAGCAGGTTTCTTCGCGCAACAACCGTTCCGAGGTGTTGTACAATCCCGCTGTAATTGATTGGAGGACCGTGATGCGCTATTGGATCGTTTTAATACTGGCTGCTACGCTACTCATCTCCGGGACGACGCCGGTTCAAGGTCAAGACAAACTCTCCAGCAAATGGGAAGAGCTTACCGCGGGGGACTTTGAACTGGCCATCGCAAAAGCGCAGGGCACTTGCCTTTTGCCGTTCGGTATTCTGGAGAAGCGCGGCCCGCACTTGCCTATCGGCACCGACCTTCTCAACGTTCGCTACATCGCCGAACACGCCGCTGAGCAGGAATATGCCGTCATATTTACGCAGTATTTCGCCGGACAAATCTTCGAGGCCAAACAACAGCCTGGAACCATCGCCTACAGTCCGGAAATTCAGCTACGCCTGCTGCAGGAAACTACCGACGAGATGGCGCGCAATGGCTGCAAGAAGATTGTCATTGTTAATGGACACGGGGGCAATGAAAGCCTGTTGCCGTACTTTGCGCAGACGCAACTGTACAAGCCACACGATTACGTTGTGTACGTTCAGTGGGGCCATGAATCGGCCAAAAAAGCGGGAGCGGAGAAAAGGGGACCGGACTGGCACGCGGGGGAGTCGGAAACTTCCAACGTTCTGGTGACCCATCCCGATCTGGTGCACATGGATCGCGCCGGCTCGGAATCGGGTGCCGACCAGCAGCGGGTGAAATTGCCGGAAAATGTGTACACCGGGATTTGGTGGTATGCGCGCTTCCCGAATCACTATTCCGGCGATGGCACCACGGCGACGAAGGAAGAAGGCGAAGCCGACATTCGAAACTGGATCGATGCCGTTGTTCGAGCGATCAAAGCCGTCAAGGCCGATGACGAAAGCCTGAAACTACAGAATGAATTCTACGAGAAGAGCGCGCACCCACTGGAGACGGCGCAATAGTCGGGGGGCTTCCTCGAGTAGATCGAAGGAAGAGGGATTCCTCACTCCGTAGACTCTTTTCGGAATGACGCAACAGGCCGCCACTGCGCGAATTGATCGGTTCATGACTTGATGCGAAGAAGAGCGCTTATTTCGGATCGTGCTTAGCGCGTGCGCCGCAGCGAATCAATCCATGCCGTCAACATGCGATCATTCGGCGGTTCCAGGTCGAAAAACTCGATGCCCAAGCCGATTCTGGGTTTCACGATACGCACCACCACCAGCGTGTCGAGCACCTGCCCTTTACGCGACAGCCGAAGGCGCGCCCGCGTGTTTACGGGCAAGGGCTTGCTGGTGCAGACGAAGCAGCCGCCCAAGGAAATGTCCGAGGTGACGCCACACACCTGCTTGCCACTTTCCATGTCGATCAGTTCAGCGTCGGCAGCGAAAGGATAGCGGATGGTATAACGGCGGTCGCGAACCCCACTGACACGGGGTTGCGGCGCTGGAGCACGGCCAGTCATGGTGATCACTTTATTCATGGGATGTCTTCAGGAAATCGTCTTTACTCCCAAGGCCCCCCATTGCTTTAGTTTCGCTCACCGGCAGGGGTACTGGAAGCCCCGACGGTTGTTCGGGTCGCCTAAGGGTAACTCGCCCCAAACCGGCGCTTCGACTGTTATTAGTGGGTACGACAAACGCGGCATGCCAGTGCGGTCTCAGCTTCCCATCGCGTGCTAGCCTGAATGGGTAGGCATACCGCTGCCATGCAACCCATGATCGCCGAGGGCATCCGCCAGAGTGACCGCGTCAGCCTGCAGTTGCAGGTCGATGCGTCGTGGACCAATTCTTCCGGCGTTGCCGTGCAGCAGAAGGCCCAGACTCTTCTCGTCAGCCGGAACGGTGGCGTCCTGCGCCTTCAGGAAAAACTGTTCGTCGGGCAGGAACTGACGCTTCATCGCAATCTCGAAGGCGATCAGAGCAAGACGGTGCGCGCCCGCATCGTGGCGGAAATCGACCGCGATGCCGAAGGATTTCTTTTTGCTATCGCTATCCTCGACCCTCGCGTCGATTTCTGGGACATTGATTTCCCCGCTCCGCACAAGGCCGAGGAAGCTTTTGCGCGCCTGCTGATGGAATGCAGTTTCTGCCAGCGCCGCGAAGTGGTGTACCTGAACGAGATGGAATTAAAATCGTTTGAGATTCGCAAATGTGTAGCGCGCCTTTGCCGCCACTGCGATTCCCCGTCCATCTGGATTGAAGCACAAGCGGGCTCGGCTGTGGAAGAGGCATTGCCCTCGCGTAGTGCTGCGGAAGAACGCGTCATCCCCCGGCGCAATCGTACGCGCGTGAAAGCAAGAGTTCTGGCTTGCATTCGCCGCCGCGGGTTTCAGGAAGAAGTCGCGGTCTGCGAGGATTTATCGAAAGGCGGCATCAGCTTCCGCAGCCGCAATCAATACCCGGAAGGCACGCGCCTGGAAGTCGCAGTACCGTACACGCCCGGTGCGGGAGCCATTTTTGTTCCGATCCGAATCGTTTTCTCGCAGCCACTGGCGCACGCTGGTCTGTTCCGCCACGGTGCCGCGTATCTACGGCCGCCCGATTAACTCTTGCGGGTTGCAGCACACGACACGCAGAGCATAGCAATCCTATTTCGCCCCACCCGCCACAATCGCCTGCCAATTAATAATCGCGTTCCATAGTAGGCGCTGATCTCCTCGATTCATGTCGCGATGCAGCGGGTTAAAATTGAAGGACACCACGTGCCCTTTTCCCACCGGTGAATCCAGAATCGCTGGGCGCCCAATCAGGTTCCGTTCTCCCCAAACCTGGCCGCTCACCAAGAACGGCTCTCCGCCACGATCACCCCATTCCATGACCACGCTACTCGTGTCCAACGGGCCATCCAGACATGTGGTGCAATAGGCCATGCGCAGCCATTGCCGGGGCATTGCGTACAGCGGAAAATTCTGACGAAACACGTACGTCCGAGCCGGGTAACCATAGGCGATCGGATGTTCCGGTCGATCGAATGTGACGCGCACATGCGCGCCGGGTGTCCGCGTATCTGTCTGCTGCGATGCCGCCGCCGATTCTACCCCTCCACCCTGCGAACTTCGCGGCACTCCGCCCGCATCGCGCCGCACGCCGCGGACAATTCCGCCTTCCAACGCCAACATGCTGCCGCTTCCCAGGGTTACGAACAGGCCGCCCTGCTCCACGAATTCCTGAATCTTTGCCATGCCTTCCCAGCCAATGCCACCGGTGATGTCGTCGGTTTCCGCGGGCGTGCCGAAACTCGACGTCTGCGGAGTCTTCTTAAACGCCATCGGACTCCACTTCTTCGGGATGCCCTGAATCTGTTCCGCCAATTCCAGATCGACGTTTCCATAGAGAAGCACGTCAATTTTATCGCGCAGATTTCCCGCGCGAATATCTTCGTCACGCAAATAGATGTAGGGTACTTTCCGCTGATCCAGCGAGTAGCGCAGCCAGCCAATCGAATCAGTGTCAGCCCACGGCACCCACACGCCCACTCTTGGCGTTTTCGCGGCGTGGCGAGCTACGTCCGGGACGCTGCTGGCCGCGGTAAAATTCAGGGCTAATTCCTTTGCGGTATCCTGCAACGCCTCAAATGTTCCCGGTTGATCGCGGATCATCCAGGTTCCCGCGTTATACGACGCACCACCAAGCGTGAATGAGCGCTCGGCGATCTGTACGTCCAGTCCCGATAGCTTAAAACGCGCCTCCAGTAAGCCTTCTTGCCCGGTGTCGTTCAGGAGATACACACCGCCCGCACTGCGTTCCACTTTTCCTTCCGGGCGAGGCGCTTCCGTGAGCAACGCGAGATTAGCGGACCTTACAGAGGCATCTGCTGTAGCGGTAGCTTGCAGGTGATAGTGTGCCAGCAGGTCCCAGGAAACATCGTCGTAAGGCTCGGTCGCGTCTTTCGGGTAATGCTGCGGCGTCAACAAATCGACCGCGTAATTACGATAGGGCTGGTCCAGCCTCACCACATACGTGCCCGCCGGAAATGTTCCTTCCTTCAAGCTGAGCGACGACTTCGTACGGCTCACTTCAATGTGCTGGCTCATCAAGAGGCTTACCAACTGGGCGACGCGCTCCGGATCGCCCTGGTCCGCGGGAATCACAAAGGCGAAGGGGGCTTCGTCCAATCCCTTGCGATAAGAGTGCAGCGCTTTGGTGTAGAAATTCCTGAGCAACTCACGGGAATTATTGGCCGCATAATCCAGCGCCGCCAACATTCCGGTTTCGTTGTAATTTAGGTTGTCGCGCGCCGACCAGGCGAACTCGCGCGCCGGAGGCGAGGGACGCCACCATTCCTTGGTTACATCTTCCGGCTCCAAGGACTGCTTCATGGTTTCCGCCGTTCCGTTTCCAAAGGTCTCATACCCGCGCCCTATCGCGTTATGGTTCATGGCGACGGAATCCAGATACAACTCTGAGAAACCTTCTCCGAAATTCCATGTGGACACGCCGGGCATACCCATTCCGGTGAGGGTCTGCACTTCATAAAAGCTGAGCGAAAGAAATTCGCTGAATGTAATGGGATCGACGTGCGGGTTATAGGGCCCGGTACCATTCCACGACATCAGCAGTGGCACACTCTCGTGCAAATCGTGGACTACCGTCGGATGCCATTCGAAGAACATGCGCGACACGGCTTTGGTGGTTTCCTGGGTCAGCTGGTGCGCGTCGCGATTGATATCCACGAAGACGTACTTTCCCCAGTAGGGCGGCGATTGGCGAGGCAACGTGTCGCGATCTGTTTTCCCTTTCAAATAGCGGTAAAACCAATCCACCTGCTTATCGCGTCCATCCGGATTCGAAACCGGATTGATCAACACCACCAACTTCTCGCGAATCCCGCGAATCATCGGCTGCTCGGACACCGCCAATCGATACGCCAATTCCAAAACCGACTCGGTGGACCCGGTCTCATCGGAATGCAGCGCCGCGTTGAAGTAATAGATCGGTCGCGCGGATGCAATTAATTTTCCCGCAGCGGCTGGATCCGCCTTGCGTGGATCCGCCAATTCCGCTGTGGCCTCTTTCAACTTGTCCAACTCCGCGATTCCCTTCTCATCGGCAATGGCCACCAGCAGAATCTCGCGCCCTTCTTCCGATTTGCCAATCGTGAAGACACGCACACGAGGGGAAACCGCAGCCAGTGCCCGGCAATACGCATAGGCCTTCTCGGAATTGACAAGCTCGCCTGACGCTCCCATGATCCGCCCAAAGAACGCTCGGGGAGACGGTACGTTCGCCGACGCCGGCACATAAGAAACCCATGGCGACAGAAACTGTGGTGCTGTCGTGGCTTTTGAAATGTCTTCGGTAGAGCCTGCTTCCGGTGTGTCCGGGAGATTCGCGGTTTGCGGAAGCAGTTGCGCCGCGGAAAGCAGAAGAAAACAACCGACCAACAAGGACCGAATCAACATGCGCCTCCGCATCACTATTTTGTCGCTGCAACGATCGGGTTCGGCAAGAGTGTACTACAGGCGGCAGATGCAAAAGAGGGGAAGCAGGGCGCATTGCTGCACCCTGCCTACGGACTGGACCTGAAGGAACTCTTAATCGAGCGCAGGGACAGCCGTCTGTTCGCGGCGCCGGCGATGCAAATAATGCATGGCGATGTTCAGATAAATGTCGCCACAGGGAGTTTCCACGCACAGCACCATCGCTTCGGTATCGGCGCTGCCCGCCAAACCTTCCTCGTTCATGTGAATTTCGGGAGGAAACACTTTGAAGCGGAAGCCCTGATCATTCAGCAGGGTCACCGAATTGCCGATGACCATGTTCGCCAGTTCGCAAACCGTTTCGCGGACAACTTGCTCGCTCTCCGGCATCGGGCTTCCCGCCAGGTGGCCTGCCACGCGCATCGCCACTTCTGGCGCGAGATCCAGGATCACGCGGCCTTCAATATCGCCTTTGATGGCGATCAACGCGGCAACACCTTTGCGGCGGTAGGTGTTTTCATCCATCGACAAATCCGCAATCTTCGTGGGCGCTTGCAGCGATTCCGCGAATACGGCATCCGCGGCGTTAATAAATGGCTGAATCAATTCCATCCTCATAGCTGATGCTCCCCGGCAAGCGCCACGGGCGCGCCCACCCCATTCGGATCATCTCCCAGCACGTAGCGAAGGATTTCGTAGAGCACTTCCGGCTTCACCGGCTTTTGCACAAAGTGTTTTGCGCCCTTCTGCAAAGCCGCGAGAATGTTTTCCTGGTAGCCCACCGACGAGACCATGACGATGCGCGCGTCGGGATGCTGGCGTACGATGCGTTCGACCGCCTCAATCCCTTCCATCTGCGGCATGGTGATGTCCATCAGGACGATGTCGGGCTTGGCGCGGCCGTATTCGGCGATAGCCGTCAGTCCATCGCCGGCCTCCCCGGCCACTTCGCCGCCAAACTGCTCGATCATCTTGATCAGATTCTTCCGGGCGAAGACGGAGTCGTCGACTACCAAATAGCGCACCGGCTGTTGGTCTTTCCGTAGTAGCGCTGAAAACTGTTGCATGACCTTCTCCTTTGCTCCGTCGCCCGGTCAGGCGCGCGGAGTTGAAACTGGAACCTTATCGTTCTTCTCGGTTTTGTCGCTCTTGTCCGAAGAATCCGTTTTGTCGCCGGCGCCGCTCTGTCCGCCGTACTGGTTCACCAGAAAACTGGCCATCCCGTCGAGTGGCAGCACTTTCGTGGCATAGCCCTTCACGATGGCGGCGCGCGGCATTCCACCCACTACGCAAGTTTCTTCACTTTGGGCGATGGTAATTCCGCCCGCGGCCTTAATGGCGCCCAATCCTTCCGCACCGTCGTCACCCATGCCGGTCATCAACACGCCCACGGCGGTCAACGCAAATTCCTGGGCCACGGAGTGAAACAGCACATCCACCGAAGGCCGGTGGCCGTTGATCGTCGGCCCGTCGGAAAGCACAACCATTTCCCCGCGGGGCATGCGTCGCACCATCATGTGGCGATTGCCGGGGCAGATAAGCACGCGCCCCGCCAGCAGCAAATCGCCGGACTTCGCCTCTTGCACTTCGAGCGCGCAACATTCATCCAACCGGCGTGCAAACATATCCGTAAATCCTTCTGGCATGTGCTGCACGATCACAATGCTCGCTGGAAAATCGCCGGGGATTTGCGACAGGACGTACTGCAAAGCGTTCGGGCCGCCGGTGGAAATTCCGATAGCGATGATGCGGTTCGGGGCGATGGCCGTTCGGGAACGATTTTTCTGCCGCACCGGCGCTTCCACTTCCAGCTTCGGCAGCGTCTTAGGTCCACCCGCGCGTTTCGCAACCTTGATCTTCTGCGCCAACTGGTAGGCCACCGGATCGAGGTTCCCTGCCGCAGCGTCGCGGGGCTTGGCCACGAAATCGATTGCGCCGAGCGCCAGGGCTTTGAAAGTCGAGTACGCTCCTTCGCGCGAATGGGTGCTGAAGACGATCACCGGCAACGGTGCGTTGCGCATGATCGTGCGCAGCGTCTCAATTCCATCCATTCGGGGCATTTCCAGATCCAGCGTCACCACATCGGGCTGCAATTCGGCAATCTTCTTCAGGGCAAAGGCGCCATCCATCGCGGTCCCGACGACCTCGATGTCAGGATCCCTTTCGAGGATGAGCGGAATCAGCTTCCGCATCAGCGCGGAATCGTCCACCACTAGCACGCGGACTCGCTCTTTCATGCGATGGCTCCCAATGGCACCGATCTCGATAATTTTGTCAGGATCGCCGGAACATTCAGAATCAGCACCACGGTTCCGTCGCCCAGGATGGATGCTCCGCTTACCAGATCGCTCGCCACGATTTCGCCGGGAAGCGCCTTGATCACCAACTCTTCCTCGCCCACCATGCTGTCTACCAACAAACCGAATCGCTTTTCCGCTTGTCCGATCACCACTACGAAACTCTTTTTCTTCTTCGCTCCATCATCTACCGCATGGATTCTGCTCAGCCTGCTCAGTCGTACCAGCGTCAGCACCTGATCGCGCAAACGCAACACTTCTCGCTGGTCCACGCGATGAATTTCCTGTTCGTTGATTCGCGTAATTTCGATGACCGCAGAGAGGGGGACCGCGAACAAGCGGCCCGACACACGGAACAGCAGCGTCTGAATGCTGGCCAGCGTGAGCGGCATTCTCAACTGAATCGTCGTGCCTTTGCCTTTGGCCGACGAGACTTGGACTGTACCCTTCAGCCGATCGAGCACGGTGCGCACCACATCCATGCCCACGCCGCGACCGGAAATCTCTGTGACCTCGGAAGCGGTGCTGAATCCCGGCTCGAAGATCAGATTCAGAATGTCTTGCTCGAGAAGGCGTTTGGCGTCGTCCGCTTTGATCAGCCCACTCCGTACCGCCTGATCGCGCACCATATCCAAATCGATTCCGCGACCGTCATCCTTGATTTCCAGGACTACCTGGGTGCCCTGGTGATACGCGTTCAGCGAGATCGTGCCGCGTGCCGGTTTGCCGGCGGCCAGGCGGTCATCGGCGGGCTCAATTCCATGGTCAACGGAGTTTCTGACAATGTGAGTAAGCGGTTCGGCCAAAGCATCCAAAATTCCCTTGTCCAGATCCGTGTGCTCGCCCGTAATTTCGAGCGCTACGTCTTTTCCGCACAGTTTGGCCACATCGCGCACTACGCGGGGAAAGCGCCGGAATAGCTGTTCCACCGGCACCATACGAATCTTCAGCACGCACTTATGCAGTTCATCCAACACCCGGGATTGAAACGCCAGCGCTTCGGCGAACTTCACGCGCATCGGATCCTTCGCGTGCCGCTGATCAAATTCCAGAAGCGTGCGGTGCAGCATCGATTTCCCGATGATCAACTCGCCCACCAGATTCATCACCGCTTCGATTCGGGCGGCATCTACGCGCAAGGAACTCTCTGCCACTGCCGCAACTGCCGACGCTCCGGCGGTCTGCTTTGCGTTAGGCGCCTCGTGTCCCTCTTCGGCTCGCGCGTTGATCTGCGCGGCCTGCGCTTCTAACAAGTCGCCGAGAAGTTGGTGTTCCGCCTCGTCCGCTTGCGTGGCCTGCTCGATGCGCAAATCGGACACTACGGACGGAATCCGACAGCGATGGGCAATGTGTTCTTTCGGATGGGTACTGGCGAGGGCCGCTTCCACAATTTCCACGGCTGCCGCAGTAGCATTGTCTTCCGGCCGAAGAGCGATCACTGTGCCGCACGCATGCAAGACGTTTCGTACCAACTGGAATGCGGCCGCGCGCATCGCGCTATTGGGATCAATGCGCAGCGCAACGTTATATACTGCCTCGCCACGCAGCACCGCTTCGGAAATCATCAGCCCTTCGTATTCGTTCCAGCGAAAACTGGCTGGGATATTGGGCACGGTTCCGGACCCGTTTCCCGGCGTGGCGCTCTTCATAAGCCGGTGGATCAACGTACGAAACGCCTCCACGGAAGGAGGCTCCAACTGTTTCTGGTACGCACTCAGCATGCTCTCGAACAGATCTACCGCGGCAAGCACGACCTCCGCCAGCGCCGTTCCATGCGATTGCGCGGCCTGCAGCGTAAGAACATCTTCCAGTTCGTGACTGATCTCGCTGAGCTTCGTAAAGCCGCACGCGGCGGAATCGCCTTTCAGCGTGTGCACCGCGCGCCGCACACTACGGATTAATTCCTCGTCCGCCGGACGCTTCTCCAGTTGCAGTCCGGTGTCGTTGATAACCTGCAGCACTTCCGCCGCACTTTCGAAAAACAGCGCGCGAAGTTCTGCTCCCCGATCTTCGGGCAAAAAGCTCAAGGCGTTACCTCAAGTCGTTTGTAGGCGGTGCCGTTGTTCTCGTGTACCATGCGAAATTTTTGCGATAGCCCGAACAGGCTCTCCGCATGACCGACGAACAGGAAGCCGCCGGGATTCAAGCAGTGCCAGAACTTATCGATCAGCCGCTTCTGTTCCGCTTCATCGAAATAGATCATGACGTTGCGACACAAAATGATGTCGTTGCGTCGCGGCAGGAATTCCGTCTTCAAGTTATGGAAGTCGAACTGAACCACATCCTTCAACTGCGGCTTCACCGAGTATTTGTCGCCAGACTTCTCGAAGTAACGCAGCCGCGTGGTGTAATCCACCGGCTCCATCTGCGTTTCCGTATACTGCCCTTCCTGGCCGGAGCGCAAACTGGCATAACTAATGTCGGATGCCACAATTTCCAGTTTCCACGGTGGAGGAATCAGCGGCTTGGGCGAGGGCATGTCGAAAGGGAGCGGATTCCGCAGGTAGTAATAAGCCAGAGCATCGCAGATCAGAATGGCCACCGAATACGGTTCCTGGCCGGCTGAACAGCCTGCGCTCCACACCCGCAAATTCCAATCACGACGTTCTTGTTTGTGGTGGAGGATCTCTTCCAGCACCGACTTCTGCAGAAGATCCAGTTGTGGACGGTTCCGGAAAAAGCTCGTTTCGTTGACGGTTAGATTTTCCAGCAGGAGGGCGAGCTCATTACGGCCTTCGCGGCTGGTCAGCAGCCGGTAATAGCTGTAAAACGATTCCAGATTGCAGGCCTTCAGCCGGCGTTGCAGCCGATCCTTCAGAAAATGGCTGCGGCGTTCGTCGAAGTACATCCCGCATTCCTGATACACCAGGGTTTGCAGGAGCTTCAGTTCCGCTTCCGTCAGTTGAATCTGCGCAGTGACCGTTCCCATGCTGAATGATGGCGACCCTTCCGTACTGCCGTGGCGCTTCGCACCCGCGAAGGCGCGTTACCTGGCAGTTCCGACCGGCTCCGCCGCCTCCTCAAGTTTTCTGTATTCCGGTTGGCGCAGGAGCCGCGCGATGTCCAGCAGAATCACCAGCCGCCCCTTTAGTTTTCCGACTCCGGTCACGTAACTCGATTCGCCTTCGGCAAACACCGCACCTGGCGGCTCAATCTCGGATGGCGGAATCTTCAGCACTTCGGACGCCGAGCTTACGATCAAGCCCAGGAGCCGGCTTTCCAGTTCCACCACGAGGATTCGATTCTTCTTGTCGGATTGAATGGAGGAGCTTCCGAAACGTTTTCGGAGATCCATCACCGGGATAATCTTGCCGCGCAAGTTGATCACACCTTCGATCAGGTCTGGCGCATTCGGTACAGCAGTAATTTCCGGCACGCGGACGATTTCCCGCACGGAGCCGATCTGCACTCCGTACGTTTCTTCGCCGATGCGAAAACCTACAAGTTGGCAGTCTTTCTGCATGCGCGCTCCGTTAGGAACGTCCTACTTCGGCCAACTCATATTCGCGCGCTTCCTGCGCGGTGCCTGGCCGCCGGGGCGTGGCAGCTTCCCGGCGATGGCGCATTTGTCCGGCACGGTCGATGACGAAACGGTCCATGTTGTCCAGCAGGTTGCGCGACAGTTTGAGCATCTGCTCGGCTGCGGCAGAAAGTTCCGTGGAGCTGGAAGCGGATTGCTGCACCAGTTCGCGCATCTTGTCCATCGCGCGGACGACGGCTTGCGCTCCGGACGCTTGCTCTTCTACCGCGGAATTGATTTCCTGGGTAATTTCCGTCAACCGGTTGGTGGCCTTCGCAATTTGAGAAGAACCCACGGACTGTTCGTTCGTTGCCGCACCGATTTCTTGCGAGAACTTGTAAACCTCGGTGACCACGTCGGAAATCTTGTGCAGCGCCGATCCGAGGTCATTGCCGAGGCTCAAGCCTTCTTCCACGATGCGGGTGCTGTGCTCCATGTTTTCCACGGCTTGGCGCGCTTCGCGTTGAATGCTCTGAATCAAATCCGCGATTTCCTTGGTCGATTGCGTTGATTTCTCGGCCAGTTTCCGGACTTCGTCGGCAACCACCGCGAAGCCCAGTCCATGCTCACCCGCACGTGCCGCTTCAATCGCGGCGTTCAGTGCCAGCAAGTTCGTCTGTTCGGCGAGGTCGTCGATTACTTCGATAATCTTCCCGATGTCATCCGCACGATGACCCAAAACGTTGATGATTTCCGCCGACGACTGAATTGCGCGATTCGTCCGATTCAATCCGTCCGTGGTTTTCTCCATGGTCTGGATGCCGACGCCGACTTCTTCCCGCGAACGGTTCGCGATGTCGAGCAGCACCTTAGCGGTATCCGCGACGCGTTGGATCGAGGTAACCATCTGATCGATTGACGCGGAGGTCTCCGCCACGCTGGAGGCCTGCACCTGCGTATTCTTCACCACGTTCTGCACGTTAATGCTCATCTCGTGCATGGTGCTGGTCACTTCTTCAATCGCCGATGACGCCTGCACGCTGACCTTTGCCGATTCGTCGGCCGCTCCTGCTACCTGGTTCGAACCAGCGGAGACCTGCGAAGCTCCGTCGCGCGTCGAGCGTACGATTTCCTGCAGCCCGTGAGACATGCGCAAAAACGCGTTGCCCAGCGTGTCGCGCTTCGAACGTGGCGTGACTTCCATGGTCAGGTCGCCTTCCGCAACCGCCATGGAAACCGCTGCCATTTCCTTCAAGTACGCCACCATATTGTTGAAGGTGGTGGCCAACGCGCCGATCTCGTCGTTTCGGTGTATGTCGATGTTCTGATCCAAGTCGCCGGAATCGCCAATTTCACGCGCCACGGTAATCAGGTGCTGCAGCGGTTCGGTGATCGACTGCGATGTGCGGTAAGCGCCAAACACCCCCATCGCGATTGCGAATAGCGTTCCCAGTACGATGATTGCGCCACTCCACATACTCGCGCGCATCGCCACCGCCTGCGAGTCCTGTAGCGCTCTGCTGATGTCGCTGTTCGCCTGGTCCAGCACTTGCGACGATTTGGTTAGCCACGACGCCGGATCTTTCTGTAAATAAAAAATCTGAAGATCCGAGACAGTCGCGTCTCCGGAATCGACCTGGTGCCGCTTGGCGAGCAAGGGCTTCGCGAAATTGTCTGCCCAGCTTGATTCGGTGGTCTCTACCTGAACGAGGGCGGTGCGGAGAATATCGTTGTTCGCCTGAGCTTGCCCGCGATGGATCAAGTCGTTGAGGTCGCTAAACCCGCGATTCACTTTGTCTTCATCGCGCGGATCGCCGCTGAGAAGAAAATTGTTAAGGTTCAAACGGTTGCGCATGATCTGATAGCGCACGTTTTCCGCCATCCGCACGCTTTCCAGCGTTGCAGCCGCTTCCTGACTGGCCGACCGCGCCTTCCACAGCGCGCCCAAGTCCACAAACAGCAGTAGCGCCAGAATCGCCAGAACTACCCCAAACCCCTTGTAAAGCTGCCTTCCGATCGTCATCGCTTTACTTCCTCACTCCCCGGTGCTTCCGCGTGCTTCTTCGAATGTTTCCCCGCGCGGCCACAACGCCGGATTCATTACTGTGGCTTGAATTCGAATTCGATGATCTGCGTCGTCTCTTCCGGTGCCGAGTCGAACTTCCAGTCTTTGACCACGTCCAGGCAGGACTGTACCAGCAAAGGATGCCCGCCAATGGCGCGAGCCGTCTTTACGTGCCCGTCGGGGGCAATCACCAACTCGATCTTGACCTTACCGCTCAAATTCATGCGACGGGCCAGGTCGGAATATTGCGGATTTACCTTTGACTTGATCTTGCGCTTGCCTTCTTCCACCGAAAACTGCCGCGCGGACACGGACAGTGCGGCCAGTACCAACACTCCTGCTCCTGCCAGAAACCGCCTACCCCACGAAGCGCACATGGACACTAACCCCCTCCCGAGAAACGTACCCACCAGAGAAAAGGCAAGTCAGTGGCCAGAGCTTTGCCGGAAATTCCGGCGTTTCAAATGCGCCGCAAATTTGGTACATAAC
Organism: Candidatus Acidiferrales bacterium; assembly: GCA_963759275.1. Taxonomy (GTDB): domain Bacteria; phylum Acidobacteriota; class Terriglobia; order Acidiferrales; family UBA7541; genus Acidiferrum. The sequence goes on from CAVWYZ010000018.1 coordinate 932,416, forward strand.
CCATGCAATCAGCAACTTCCGCGGACGGCGTGCCACCGCGTCGGCCCGGTCAATTGCCGAACTCCGTCTCAAGCAGCCGCGCAATTCACGGTGTGAGTCTCAGCGTGAGATTTGGAAAGGCTCCTGTCCGCCAGGACAGGTAACGCATGCGTGTCACATTTTGGAACCTTCGTTGACTCAGTTTGAGATTGCCCAGTAGCGTAGTTCTGTTGAGTTTCTTATTTTGAGACGCGCTGCACCCTTGGACCCCGATGCGAGACCGCAAGCCTTTCCCGAAACGGCACCCCGCGAGCAAACGCCCCCGCACCTTGCCCTCTCGCCCTCCACTCGACATCTCCCACGAATTCATGGACCTTGCCTTGGAAGCGGCGCGCTGCCGCGAATTGCCTACTTTTCTGGCGGGATTGGCGGCTCGCGCTACGGAGATGCTGAAGGCGGAATGGGGAGCGCTGGGCGAAATCCACAACAATAAGGTAGAGCTGCACCGGCGCGACGCTGCGGTTCCGGCGAATGAAACAGATCGCGACTGGCTGGCCGCGAAGGTGAAGGTGCACCGCCCCGGCCTGGAAGTCTTGCCATGGGAAGGAAGCGACTCGTTTTGCGTGTTCTATCCGATCTATGCCAGCGACCACGAATTGATGGGCACGCTGTGCCTGCAACGGGCGACCGCGGAACTATCTCCAGAGGACGAGCGGCTGCTTGGTGCGCTGGCTAGCTACGCGGCGTTGGTGATGGAAAAGGTTCGCCGGTTCTCGCAACTGGAGCGTTCCAAGAAGCAATGGGTCGAAGACATCGACGCGATCAGCGATTACATCGTGGTACACGATCAGGCCTGGAACATTGTGCGCACGAATCGATCCCTGGCTTCGCACATCGGCATTCCTCCCGTGGCGCTCGTGGGCGAAGCCATGCGCAGCCTGCGCCATATCGCGGAAACCGGTAGCGCACTGCCCTGCCCTTTCTGCCAAAACACGCACGAATTGCGCGAGGAATACATTGCCACCGGCGAAGGCCGCACGTTTCTTGTCTCTACTTCGCGCACACGCGGCGCTACCGAAGAAGAAGGACGCACCATTCACGTGCTTAAGGATATTAGTGACCGGCGCGAAGCCGAACGGCGCTACCGCGAGCTCTTCGACAATATTCAGGAAGGACTGTTTTTCGCAACGCCTGAAGGGCAGTTCATCGACGTGAATGACGCCATGGTCCGTATGCTGGGCTACGAATCCCGCGACGAGCTTCTTCGCGCCGATGTGAGCGCCCATTTGTATCCCACGCGCGCGGCCAAGGAACGCCTCGTTCGCACCATCACGGAGCGCGGCGCGCTGCGTAATTACGAAGAACTTCTACGCCGTAAGGATGGTGGGCTGCTGCACACTTTGCAGAACATCAGCGCGGTGCGGGATTCGCAGGGCCGCATCGTGCAAATCCGCGGGCTGATGCTCGACGTCACCGAGCAGAAAATGTTTCAGTCGCAACTGCAACGCGAGCGCGACTTCAACCAGAAGATTCTCAACACCACGCAGAGCATGATTCTGGTTCTCGATACCGCGGGTCTGATCAGCTACGCCAACCGGCGATGTTTTGAAGCCGGATACCGCCAGGAAGAATTAATCGGCCAGCGCCTCGTGGGGCTGATTGAAAATTCGCACCGCCAGGATTTCGAAGCCGCGCTGCAGACCACCGCGCACGGCCAACAGGTGGAAAATCTGGAATTGCGGGTTAAACGCAGCGATGGCTCCATGGGCCATTTCTCTGTGAGTCTGAGCCCCAGTCGCGACGAATCGAACCAAGTGAATAGCGTCGTGGTGGTGATGACGGACATTACGGATGCGGTGTTGCTGCAGGCGAAACTTGCGCACACGGAAAAAATGGCGACCATCGGCCGGCTGGTCTCGGGGGTCGCGCACGAAGTGAACAATCCTCTGGCCGCGATTCTTGGATTCACGGATCTGCTGCTCGAGGATCCCCAGGTTCCGGAATCCGCCAGGGAAGAATTGCAAATCATCCTGCGCGAGACGCAGCGCACCAAGGAAATCGTTCAGGGACTGCTTAGTTTTGCGCGCCAACGGCCGGCGCAACGGGAGCCCATGCCGGTGAACGCCATCCTCCGCCAGACGATCCGCCTGCGCAGCTACGATTTTTCCAGCCACGGCGTCGAGGTCACCGAAGAATTCGACGAAAACATTCAGTTCGCGATGGGCGACCCGCAACAGTTGCAGCAGGTTTTCCTGAATATTCTCAATAACGCGTACGACGCCATCCAGGAATCCGGCAATCACGGAAAAATTCGGATATGCACGCGCCAGACAACCGATTCCATCGAAGTCGCGTTCATCGACAACGGCACCGGCGTCAGCGAAACCGAGCGTATCTTCGATCCATTCTTCACCACGAAGCCCGCGGGCAAAGGCACGGGCCTGGGCCTTAGTATTTGCTACGGCATTGTCCGCGCGCATGGCGGCGAAATTCTCTGCTGGAACAATGAAGGCGAAAGCGGCAGCACGTTTGTCGTTCGCCTTCCCATTGCCACCGAAACGGCTCTTTCTGCCGCCGCGAAAGAGGCCGGCCGATGACTGCCGCCCGCACCAATCCCGCGCTTGCTCCCATCCTTTTGATTGAAGATGAGCCCGCGGTCAGCGCCTTCGTTCGCACCGCACTCGAGCGCAAGGGCTACCGCGTGGTGCAAGCCTCGACGGGCGCCGAGGGGCTTCATCAACTCTCCACCGAAACTTATGGTGGCGTGATTTCCGATATTCGCATGCCCGGGGATATCAATGGCGCCGATGTTCATCACTGGATCCAGGAGAACCGCCCGGAGCTTGCCAGCCGCATCATCTTGATCAGCGGAGACACCGCCAACAGTGAAACCCAGTCGCTGTTGTCCAGCAGCGCCACGCCGTGCATCGAAAAACCTTTTCGTGTTCAGCAGTTGATTTCCACCGTGGAGAAAACCTTCGGGAAGCCATGACTGACGATCTTAAGATCAAGCTTTTGGTAGTCGACGACGAACAATCGATTCGCCGCCTGTGCATGACCATCGGCACTTCACTCGGTTTCGTTTGCGACGAGGCCGAAAGCGCCGAAACCGCCGCCACTCGCCTGGAAACCAATCCTCCCGACGTGGTCCTTACCGATTTCAAATTGCCCAGCCAGTCTGGCGTGGAGCTACTCAAGCAGATCAAAGGAGTGCTGCCGCGCACGGAGGTGGCCATCATGACCGGCCACGGCTCGATCGAATCCGCAGTCGATGCCATGAAGTTGGGCGCTTACGATTACATTGAAAAGCCGTTTCGCGTGGAGAAGATGCGACTGCTGCTCCAACGGATGGCGGAAAAGGTTCGCCTCGTCAACGAAAATGCTTTCCTGCGCGAGAAGGTGAATACCGACGAAAACCTCGATGGCATCATCGGCTCGTCCGTCGGCATGCAAGACGTTCTGCGCATGATTTCGCGGCTGAAGGATACGCGCACGCCGGTGTTAATTTCCGGCGAGAGCGGGACCGGCAAGGAACTGGTGGCGCGCGCCATTCATTTCCGCGGGGCGCTCGCCAAATCCAATTTCGTGGCCGTGGATTGCGGCGCGCTGGTTCCCACGCTAATGGAAAGCGAGCTGTTTGGCTACGAAAAGGGCGCGTTCACCGGCGCCACGAAAACCAAGGCCGGCCTTTTCCAGGCGGCCAATGGCGGAACGATTTTCCTGGATGAAATTGGCGAGCTTCCCCTGGAGATGCAGGCCAAGCTTCTGCGCGTTCTGCAGGAAAAAGAAGTGCGGCCCGTGGGTAGCAACGAGAAGATCGATGTGGACGTGCGTGTTGTCGCCGCCACCAATCGCGATCTCGAAGCCGCGTATCGCGGCGGCACCTTTCGCAAGGACCTGTACTTCCGCCTGAACGTCGTCACGGTACACATCCCGCCGCTGCGGGAACGCCGTTCGGATATTCCCATGCTCGTGCATTATTTCTTGAATCGCTATACGCCCGGCATGCACTTGCAGGTCACGGCGGCGGCGATGAAGAGCCTGCTGCAATATGATTGGCCCGGGAACGTCCGCGAACTGGAAAATTGCATCGCGCGCGCCGTCACTCTTGGCGATCACGAAACCATCGACGTCCACGACCTGCCGCCGTCGATTAGGACCGAGCAACCGACCACGCACGACATGACGCCGCAAGACGCCACTTCCCTTTCCACCACCGCGCTGGCTGAAATGGAGCGGATGACGATTCTGCGCGTCTTCGAACAAGCCCACGGCGATAAAGCGCTCGCTGGCAAAATGCTGGGCATCAGCCGCGCCACCCTCTACCGCAAACTGAAGCGCTACAACATCGGCCCGCGCGGCGCCGCCGACACAAGCGAAGCGCAAGAAGCCGAAGCCCACGCCGCGGGGCACTAACCTTTCGACCTACGCGCAAAATGCGGACCGTGCAAAGCGTCTGACACGGCAACGCAGTGCCGGTACCAACTTATCTGGTAAGGCGACATCAGGCGCTTTGATTGGTGCTGTCTCGCTGGTAAGCTGGGCGCACGCGACAAAGTTTCACTGCTGAGGCGCATCCACCGATGTGGTTGACACGCGGCACAATCCTCTCACTTGTCCTAGCTACCTGCGGCCTGAATGCACAAGAAATCAAATATATTGAGTTTTCTTCTGCTGAGCAGCGTACCGAACTGCGGCATCCCCCTTGCGGCTCGGACATGGAAGGGATTACCTGTGTCGCTGGCGGGGTCCATGATGTGAGTGTGCGGTACCGTGGAAAGGATCCGCGTCATGCGCAAGTTCTGGGAGTCTACCTGTTACGCGTCATTCCCACAGACATCAGTCCAAATCAGCCATTTGAGGCAGAGTTCAAGATTGTGAATACAGGTCGCACCTCCATCCGAGTGCCAGTTTCACCGCATCTGTCCGACCTTCAACCGAGCGATGAATCAGCGGATTTCCGCTATTTGAAGCTCGTCCTCTCAACCTTTTTAGAACCAGCTCCGGAAGGCCCGGAGGTGCATGGGGCTGGAACTGTTTGCCTATACGGATCGGTTAAACACGAACGAAGTATCGTCAAACTGCGGCCTGGGAAATGGATTCGCGTCAGCGCTAAAATGAAGCTACACAATTGGCCATCAAAGCCCGCTTTTGCGGGCCTTCAGCACAATTTTTCTTACAAGCTATTGTTTTCCACCCCAAACCTGGTGGAGGATTCACTGAAATAGAAAACTTGGACTTGGACGAAACAAATATTCTTCCAATAGCTATTCATTTCCTTGGGATTGGCGCTCACTGAAGAGCACCTCGATTCGCTTGTTACACCTGGTAAACGCACAGACAGGACAAATGGGTGACAACACCCTTTCTCGACGAACACGACTCGGCTAAGGTCGGCAAACTCGGGACGGCGGTGCTTTCCCTCCCTATTGCAAATCGGGCCGTCGACATAGCAGTCGCCACGCGCCCAAGCATCTCCTCCCACTTCTGCCGTCTCAGTGCCTGGCCGTTCGGGCATGGGCTACGGTGAGACAAACTGTTTCACGGTGAGACGCGCTCATCTCGGCAAATCCAGCGGAAAATCCTAAGCCTCTTCTTTGCAATCGCTTCCATAGCCCTTCTTGCCCGTGCTTCTTTGGCTTTCCGCGTGCTTTTCCTTTCTTGGGACAATGCGCCCCTGGGTCCATCGGTGTGTATCTGCACTCGAGTGGTCCCCGGCTCGCGATCGGCGCGTTCCCGCTGGCTACGGGGCTACTCGCGAATGACACTGATTGCTGAAGAACGGGAATGTGCGGACCAACTGTCTCGTTTTTTTCCGAAACTCCCGGCGGTGCGCATTCCGGTGCGTGTGGTTTCGCTTCGTTCCGGCCAGACAAGGGCCCAGGAAGCAACGATTGTGGAGTTCGGTACGGGGGAGTACGCCATCTTCCTGTCGAAGTTGGCTCTGGAGTTCGATGACCGTGTACGGATGGTTCGAGATGGAGGACGTCCTGCTGAGGCAACCGTGATCGCACTGCAATATCACCAGGGCCGCAAGGCCGTGGCCGTGCGCTTTCACGATGGTCCTTGCGAATGGATGCTGTGACCGTGAACAACCTATTTACAACATTGAATCTCTCGGCTCCGCCGAAACCCAGTGGAGCGCAGCTGGCGCAATGGGAAGAAGCCCGCTCCGTTTTCCCCATTTACGTGGCGCTGGCCAAGCACCTGCAGATGGAAATTCCGATTCCGCAGAACAAGCGCGTGCTCGAGGAAAAACCGGAAGCGGAATTCGCCAAGCAGGTACATGCCTGGCTGGATGTCATGGATCAGCAGGTGCAGGTCCACCAGTTGCGGCAACTGCTGCAGACCACCACGCTGAACGCCAGCGAAAGCGGCCTGCGCGCGCTGATCATGCGGCACCTGCGCAAGACCGCCAAGACCAACATCGATCGCGACAAAATCGATTTCCTTTTGGTGCAATATTTCGCGTTGTGCGCCCCGGCCAAGATTTACCACAAGCAGATCGAGCTGACCGACGTCGCTCACGTCATGAAACCAGTGCTGGGCGAAGTGGACTGCACGCCGCTCAGCTGGTGCGAGCCGCTGGAAAAGATGATTGTCGCGCTGCGAGGATTCAAAAGTCTTCGCGACATGCTGAAAACGAACTTCATCGAGCAAGGCCGGCGTGTGAAGGAAGGCGCCGGAGGCATGTTCTACGACCCTTCCGCGATGCTGGCCTTCGTTCGCTTTAATTTTCTGGTTCGCCGCACGTTGATCGAACTGATGCACGCGGACCTTATCTACATTCGTTCGGGTCTCAGCCATCTGGAAGCGTCTGGCGCGAAAATCGTGAACTGCCAAGCGTTCGGCCTGTCGTCCACCGAATCGATCAACAAAGTTCGCCAGATTGCCGATGAGTGGAAACAGCCATTTCAGAAGGAATATAACGAACGCACCGTGAATCAGGCCTTTGAAAAGCTGCTGGCACTGCGCTCCGATATCGAACGCACGATCGAACGGGTTCTCGGCAAGCCGTTTGAACACACCCCCGCGCCGGCACACAGCACAACTCCTAGTTCAAGTGGCCCGGTTCCTTCGATGATTGCAGCGGCGCTCCACGGAGAAAAGCTCACGACATCTGGTCCCGCCAAGTCCGCAGGCCCGGAACTTCCGCTCGATTTCGAGACTTGCATGGAGCAGGTTTGGGAACAGTTGATTTCCGCGCCGCCTTCCCGCGGCCGTTCGATGACCACGGTGCGCATCGGTTCCGCGCGCTTGCTGATGTCGTCGTGGGAAGTGACGGCCTTCGTTAGTGAAGATGGGCCCTCCGCCGAGGATTTGCGTCGCGCGGTGGTGGCGCGTGCGCTGGTGACGGCCGCGCTGGAGCATTCCAAGGAAAATGGCACGCTCGTATCATTGGATCGCGTTCTGCCTATCGCGCGAATGGAAGTTTCGCGCTTGCAGGAACGCGTGGAAGTGGCCAAGCAGGCCAAGGATACCGAGGCCGCGGTGAATCTGGGCATCAGCACTAAGCGCCTTCTTTCGGCGCTCGACGAAGCGGAAAAACTTTAATTCCCTGCTGTCTTTTTCGAGCAGGCGCAACACAACAGTCAGGGAGCGGGCTTCCTTTGCGAACGACCAACGCACTTATTCTCAGCGACGACGCCGAATTCGCTCGTCTACTCTCGGCGTGCTGGCAGACCGAGCGGCAGTTGCCGGGCCTTTCGGTGGTCACCAGCGATTTGTGGAAGGATGCGGACTGTACCCTCTGTGATCTCATCGTCGTCGGTCCACTGAAGCAGCAACGCACGTCGGATGTGCTCACGTCTCTAAGTCCAAACACCGCCGTGATTCTTTGCGCTCCCTCCGATCTCAAGGAATTGGCACCACTTCGCAAACGCTATCCGCGACTCCTGCACGTTCCCTTGCGTGAAGATTGGACGCAGGTGGTGCTGCTGCTTGCCGGAGAATCCTTGCGCCGCACGGAAGCGCTTCGACTGGCCAAGCAAGCCGAACAGCGCGCCACGCAAAATGCCAATGATGCGGTGCTCGGCCGCTACATGATCGATATGAAGCACAGCGTGAACAACGCCATGACGTCCCTGCTGGGCAACGCTGAACTGCTTCTGCTGGAGCCCGGCGAGCTTTCTTCGCAATCGCTGGCGCAGATAAAGACCATTCACACCATGGCTCTGCGGATCAACGAAATCATGCAACGATTCTCATCGCTCGCGTCGGAGATGCGGGAGGTTGAGACGCCTTCTCAAGCTGAGACGGAAGAGGCCGCTTCCACGCTTTCTTCCCGTCGTTAAGCGTCCTCTTACCTTGCATATCCTTCTTATTCCAAAGCACTTAAAAATAGCGCACCGGCCGCCAACGAAACCCTGAACTTGGCCGCCCACGTGCCTCTTCCCTCTTCGGAGAACCACGCGGAGTCCAAGCTCGTGCAGAAAAAAGTCCTCATCGTCGATGATTCACCGGCCCAGGTTAAGCTCATCCAGGGCCTGCTCGAACCCGAGGGCTACTGGCCCGTCGGCTTGAGCGATCCCAAGCGCGTTGAAGAAGCGATTTCGGTTGAGAGGCCAAACGTCATTCTTCTGGACGTGGTGATGCCCGAACGCAACGGCTTTCAGGTTTGCCGCGAATTGAAGGGCAACGTCAAGTACAACGCCATCCCGGTCATTCTCGTAACTTCCAAAGACACCGCCAGCGATCGTTATTGGGGTCAGCAACAAGGCGCCGATGGTTACGTCACTAAACCTTTTACTCGCGACGAACTGCTTCGTGCGGTTCGCCGATTTGTCTGATGCCGTACAAGGAACATTCCGGAATGAGTGAAGACTTCCAACTGACTCCGATTCCCGCCGACGCCGAACTGGGTGAATTGCTGGAAGCGCTGGCTCCGGTGACCGAGCGTGCACCGGAATCGCAGTTCGTCGTATTTCGCAGCGGCCGCGAGCGTTTCTGCCTGCCGGTGCTGGATGTGGAAGAAGTTCTGGAATGGCCGCTGGTCACGAAGATCCCGCTGTCCCCCGGTTACATGATTGGGATTTTCAATCTTCGCGGCTCCATCGTGCCGTTGATTGATATCGCGCTGACGGAAGGCCGCCGCGCCGGCTTGCTGCCAAAGCATGTGGTGGTGGCCTCGCTGCACGGCGATGGGCACCACGATGATGTACGGCTAGGCATCGCGGCCGACGAAGTGGTCGGAACGTTTTCGGTGACCGATTCCGAGGATTTGTTGCAGGAAGCTCCAGAAAACGTGCCGCACTGCGTCGGTATGTTGCGGCATGAAGACCGCCTGGCGTTGATTATCGATCTGCGCCGGCTGTTGGAAGTGTATCCGGGACCGAGTATTTAACGACTTTCGAACGAGTTTGGGGAGGAAGTAATGAAATCGCGACTCAGTAGCACCATCTGGACGCTGATCATACTGAACGGCGTCGCACTCTTTGTGGTTCTCGGTCTGGCTTATAACGCCGGACGCCAGACGGCCGCGAACTCGACGGGATTTGACGCCACTGGGCTGATCATCCCGGGCGTCGTGGCGCTGGCCATGACGATCATTCTGGCATGGCGACTGGGCGGCGGCATTCTCTCGCCGGTCAACGAACTCGCTGCTTTCTCGGAGCGGCTCGCGGCTGGCGACGGCAAAGCGCGCGCCGATGTTTCCTCCAGCGATGAGTTCGGCTACATCGCGGAAAATCTGAATCGCGCGGTGGCCAAAGTCTCGAAGGCCTCGGTCAATCAGGAAGCCAGCGAATCTTTGCAGCGCAGCATCACCGACCTGCTCGCGGTGATCAATCAGGTGGCGCGCGGAGACTTGACCCTGCGCGGCAAGGTGACCAACGACGCCCTCGGCAACGTTGCGGACTCCATCAACTACATGCTCGACAATTTCACCAAGGTTCTCGAGCGCGTCCGCAAGGCCGCGATGGAAGTTACGGCCTGCTCCAACAACATCCTTGTGGCCGCCGACGAAATGCAGGCGGGTGCCACACAACAGGACCAGGAAATCACCAACACTTCGAGCGCGGTGGAAGAGCTCACCGTCTCGATGAAACAGGTGTCCAACAACGCGGAAGCCAGCGCCGAAGCCGCGCGCCGCGCCCTGGACGCCGCCGAACAAGGCAACCGCGCTGTGCGCGACACCCTGGAAGGCATGCAACGCATCCGCTCGTCCGTGCAGGCCACCGCCAAGAAAATTAAATCGCTGGGCGATCGCTCGCTGGAAATTTCGGAAATCATCAACGTGATTAACGACATCACCGAGCAGACCAACTTGCTGGCGCTTAACGCGGCCATCGAAGCGGCACGCGCCGGTGAAGCAGGGCGCGGTTTCGCGGTCGTTGCCGACGAAGTCCGCAAGCTAGCCGAACACTCGCGCAGCGCCACGAAAGACATCGCGGCCCTCATCAAAGCCATTCAGGCGGAGACGAACGAAGCCGTGGTCGTCATGGAAGACGGCACCAAGGAAGTGGAATCCGGTGCCACGCTGGCCGATCAGGCCGGCCGCGCGCTCGACGCCATCTCCAGCGTGGTTCGCCAGTCCGCCGAACTTGTTCAGGAGATTTCGCTTGCTTCCAAACAGCAGGTGCGCGGCACGGAAGGTGTTGCCCACGCCATGCAGATCATTTCCAACATCACGCGGCAGACCTCGCAGGGCACACGCAGCACGGTGACCACGGTCAGCCAGCTTGTGAAACTTTCTGATCAGCTCAATGAAGCTCTGGCCCAATTCCGTGCCAACGCCAAAGGCGCTTCGGCTGAGGACACGGACCACCGTTTGGCCCCGGTTAGCGCGGTTCGCTAGCTGGTTGTGAACTTCTGCCCCCTGCACGCCGAGGGGCGACTACGGGATGACCATGAGTGAGCGCCACGGCCCGGAACACGGTTTGAGTGAACACGAATTGAGCGAGATCCGCATGTTGATTGAAGAGCGGACAGGCATACATTTTGACGCTTCGCGCGAGAGGTTCTTCTCCACGCGGGTTCGTGAACACATGCGCGAACGCAGCTATGCGCGTGGTACCGAACTCTTGCGTGCCGCGCGTAAAACCAACGTCGAATACGAAGCGCTTCTCGAAAAACTGCTCACCCAGGAAACGTCGTTCTTCCGGTATCCCGCGGTGTTCGAAGCCTTCGAGAAGCACGTGCTACCCGAGCTGCACGTCAAAAAGTTCTGGCGCAATCCCCGCACGCTGCGCATCTGGAGCGCCGGCTGCTCGACCGGGGAAGAACCCTATTCCGTGGCCATCACTGTTCTGGACACGCTTTCCTTCGCCGACGCGTGGGAAGTGGAGATCCTGGCCACCGATGTGGGTCGCCATGCGTTGAAGACTGCTGAACGTGGCGTCTATTCGGGCCGCAGCATCGCCAGCGTGAGCGAGCGTCAGCTTGCCGCACATTTCACGCCGGCTAAAGATGGCCATCAAATTAAGTCCCGCCTCCGCAAAATCGTCAGCTTTACGCAGATGAATCTCGCTTCGCCTGTCTACGTTGGCCGCATGGACCTGATTTTCTGCATGAACGTGCTGATATATTTCTCCGAAGAACGCCGCCGCGCGCTCGTCCAGCGCTTCTACGAATCACTTGAACCCGGTGGCTATCTCTTCCTAGGCCACTCGGAGTCCATTTCGAAGATGCCCGTGAAATTCCAGGCCATTGTACTGGGCGATTGCATTATGTACCGCAAGCCCACGGTCGAAGAATCACAGAAGTCCGAACTTGTTACGGAGGGACGCGCGTGAGCACGCCTGACCGCGAAGCCGTCGAGCTTTTCCTCCAGGAAGCCTCGGAGCACCTGCAGTACCTGCGGGAGTATGTGGGCGTGCTGCAGGAGATTTCCGCTCGGCACGAAGACCTGGAACGGCTGTACATCGCTGCGCACACGCTGAAGGGCACATCCGCGAGCTACGGTTTCCCGCGCTTCTCGGAAATAGCCGGGAAGCTCGCGCATGTCTTCCAGTATGCGTTGAACGCACCGCTTGGCGACGACCTGCATGGTCCGCTCACCGAATTTCTTTCCGACGGCATTTCGCTGCTCGAAACCAGCCTCATCGAAATTTCCGACACCGGTCAGGAAAATCGCGAAGACATCTCGTCCTTTAAGGAACGCTATCGCTTCGCCTTCCCGCCGGAGCCGCCGCCACTGAATCTCGGCATGAGTGAACCAGCGGCCTCTGAGTCTGTTCAGGAAACGGCACTGGATCACAGCGCTTCCGAGACCTCCGCGCCACAAACCGGCCTCACCGGCTCGTACTTCGACGCACTTCCGTCTGACGATGATGTCCCGGACGAGATTCTGGAATTCTTCCAGCCAGAAGCCGAAGAGCATCTGCAGATCGTCAGCGACTGCCTGCTCTCGCTTGAGGGCAACAACAATCCCGAGGAAATCAATCGCCTGTTCCGTGCGATCCATACGGTAAAAGGGTCCGCCGCGCAGGTTGGTTTGCGCCGTCTCGGCTCCATCGCTCATCGCGTGGAAGACCTGATCGGCCGCCTGCGCGACAACGAACTCGATCCTTCACCGGACCTCGTCGACATTTGCCTGGAATCCGTCGACGTGCTCCGCAAAACGCTGCGCCGCGAATGGCCGAGTGAAGTCGAGATGCGCGCCGGTGTCGATTCCCTGCTCGGACGCATCGCGCAATACGCGCCACCAGAACCCGAGGAAGAAGAGCAACAACAAGCCGCGCAACCCACTCGCGCGGAAGAAGCGCAAGCCGCCGCACGCGCTGCTAACGAAAAGCCCGCGGCTACTAGGCCCGCCGCACCTATTCAGAAAGCGGCTGCGGCCACAAAATCCGTGCGCATCGCGCTGGGCCGTCTCGACCGCATGATGAACACCGTCGGCGAACTGGTCATCAGCCGCACCAAGATGGTCGGGCGTGTCGCCGAGCTCGAGAAAATGATCGACACTCTTTCTTTCTCTAAAGAACGCCTGCATGGGAAGGTCAACGAGTTCCAGGAAAAGTACGAATACAATCGCATCCGCCAGCAGATTGGCCTGCCCTGGGCCAATAACCAGCGTCAAAAACTGTTAGCCAGCGCTGCCAACGGCGAAGGTGGATTCCTTGACGAGTTCAGCGAACTCGAGATGGACCGCTACGACGACTTCAACATTCTTTCGCGTTCGATGACGGAAATTTCCGCGGACGTGAACGAAGTCCTGTCGCAGCTCGAGGGCTACGTCAATCGCGTGGAAGGCGACATCGACGAATTCACCAAGCTCGCCCATCACCTCCAGGACGAAATTACCGCCGCGCGAATGGTGCCTATCGGCACGCTCTATTCCCTGCTGTCCCGCGCGGTCCGCGACGCCGCCAAGTCTTCGAAGAAGAATGTGGAACTCGATTTCTCGGGAAGCGAAACGGAACTGGACAACAACATCATCCAGCAGATATCCGATCCGCTCGTCCATCTGGTGCGCAATTCCGTCGCGCACGGCATCGAAGGGCCCGCCGATCGCCTCGCGGTCGGCAAAGCGGAACAGGGCCATGTCACTCTTCGCGCGTATCATCGCGGCAATCACATCTATATCGAAGTGGAAGACGACGGCCGCGGCATCGATTATCCTCGCGTCCGCCAAAGCGCCATCGATTGCGGCCTGGTCTCCTCGGAAACCGCGGATCGGCTTACCGAACGCGATCTTCGCGAAATGCTCTTTCACCCCGGCTTTTCGACCGCGGCGGTGAAAACCGAATTGGCGGGACGCGGCGTTGGCCTCGACGTGGTTCGGTCGAATCTCAACGCCCTGAATGGCGAAATCGAGGTACACAGCGAATCCGGGCAGGGGACCAAGTTCACGCTTAAGGTTCCTCTCACGCTGATCATTTCTCCCGCGCTGTTCGTGCGTTGCGGCTCGAACCACTTTGCGTTGCCGCTCGCGGTTGTTGAAGAAATTCGCCGCTTGCGCGCCGATGAGATTGAAGATGTGGGCGGCAAGCTGCTGACGAAGGTACGTGACATCGTCACCGAAGTCGTGCGCCTCGATTCCTATCTCGGCCTGCCGCCGCTCGAACCCATCAACGGTTACTTCCGCATGGTAGTGGCCAACGCCGGAAATCGGCAGGTTGGTCTCGTTGTTGAAGAAGTGCTCGGCAAAGACGAAATCGTCATCAAGAATCTCGGCGAGTATCTCCGCCGCGTCAAACTCTTCCCGGGCACCACGATCGCCCCCGATGGCAGTTTAATTCTGCTTATTGATTTGAACCGCATGGTCGCCAACGAGCCCAACGAGCGTCGCGCCGTTCAGGCCAGCGCCAGCGCGTCTCGCGTGTTCGCTCCGGGTTCAGCTGCGGTCGCGCGGGGCACCATTCCCACGGAAGCGATCGACCGCGTCGATCAGGAGCGCGTCATTATCGTGGCCGACGATTCGATCAGCGTTCGCAAATTCGTTGGCCGCATGATCGAGAAGAACGGCTATCGCGCCAAGCTCGCCGCCGATGGTCTGGAAGCCGCTGAGCTGGTTTCCCAATTCGGCTGCCACCTGGTCATCACCGACCTGGAAATGCCGCGCATGACCGGCTACGAATTGATGGCGCAATTGCGGCAAAATTCCGCCACCAAGCGCATTCCGGTTTTGGTCGTCACCTCGCGCGCAGGCGCAAAGCATCGCGATCGCGCCATGAAAGAAGGCGCCTCGGCTTTTCTCACCAAGCCGGTGCAGGAAGATCAACTGCTCGCGGCCATTGAGCAGCTCATGGGAACGGAGGCGGCACGTCCTAGCGTGCCGGTTGGCTAGCCCATGGTCAGCGCTGCCCCCAAAAAGTTTCGCGTGCTGGTCGTGGACGACTCTGCCTTCATGTGCAAAGTCCTGGAGACCATTTTCAACGCCGACAGCCAGCTGCAAGTGGTCGGTCGCGCTCGCGACGGCCGCGAAGCAATTGTTCTTTCGGAATCGCTCAAGCCCGACGTCATCACGATGGACTTGAATATGCCGCACATGGACGGCCTGCAAGCCACCGCCAATATAATGACCAACAATCCGCGGCCCATCGTGATTGTCAGCTCGGAAAGCAAGGAAGGCGCCACCAGTACGCTGAAAGCTCTGGAACTCGGCGCGATCGATTTCGTCACCAAGCCCAGCAGCGGCATCGACCTGGACATGCAAAGCGTGAAGGAAGAGTTGCTGCGCAAAGTTCGCGTGGCCGCCAAGGTCCGCGTGGTGCGCACCGCCTCACGCCTGGCCAACGCAGTGCAAGCCACTCTCAAATCTACGCAAGCGCCGACGCCGGCGACAGCCAGGCCTGCGCGCACCGTCTCCTCCGAATTTTCCGACCTTCGCTTCCCTGTGGTCGTCCTGGGCGCTTCCACCGGCGGTCCCGCCACCGTGATGCGCCTTGCTCCCGGCTTCACGCGCGATTTTCCAGCGGCGGTAATTCTTGTGCAGCACATGCCCGCGGCGTTCACGACGCAATACGCGTTGCAGCTTTCGGAATTTACCAGTATTCGCGTCAAAGAAGCGGAGCAAGGCGAAGCCATTCAGCCCGGCGCTCTGTACATTTGTCCCGGCGGCCAGCACCTGCGCTTATCTTCCACCGGCCGCGCGGAGCTTGACTCCACCTCGGGACGCATCGAGGGCTATCTTCCGAATATCGACGTCACCATGGAGTCCGTGGCCAGCTTCGCCGGCCCGATGAGTATCGGAGCGGTTCTCACCGGCATGGGCAGCGACGGCGCTCGCGGTGCGCGTAGCATCAAGAATTCCGGTGGTTATGTGCTTGCCCAGGACGAAGCCACCTCCGTCATCTTCGGTATGCCCGCGGAAACCATTAAAACGGGGGTGGTCGACCAAGTTCTCGGCATCGATGAGATTTACTCTGCCATCGAAAAGCGGGTACTCGGTCTGAGCAAGGCCGCGCCGGTGGGAGCACGTTGATGCGCCTCGCTGCTCCACAGAAGACGCATCCCGTTCGCACGGAGCAGATCATTCTTTTCCGTGCCAGCAATCAAGTATTTGCCATTTCGTCCGCATCCGTTCAGGAAGTGCGCAGCGTCGACAGCCTGGCGGGTGCGGCTTTCGAAATCAACGAGAACAATCTCCCGAAGGTTCGCCATGCCATCCATCGCGGAGATCGCAATCTGTACGTGGTCAGCTCTCCGCTGCACTTCGGCCTGCGTCCATCGCCTGCGGCGCTGATCTTTCTTCTTCGCAAATCGCGGATTGCTGTACTGGTGGACGGAATCGAGAAAATGACCACCATGACCCGCCTCCAGGCACTCCCCGGCGCGTTCTGCCACGAAGAACGCATATGGTATCGCGGCGTTACGGTGCTCGACCAAAATGTCATTCCCGTCGTGAATCCCGCGGGATTTCTTACCGTCGAAGAAATTGCGCTGCTTGACGTTCTTACGAGCCATCAACCCGACACCGCCACCGCGCAGCCGGGAGTCAGTGTATGACCTGGACCGACCAAGCCGACACGCACTCTTGCGTTCTCCTGCGTCTAGGCGAGCGCCGTTTCGCGCTGGCCGCCGACCAGGTCGCCGAACTCGCCGCACCCAGCCGCATCTTCCGTTTTGCTCACAAGACGTCGCAGATCGATGGCGTCATTCTGCGTCGTGGCCGTGTGGTTCCCGTCTGCGACATCGCGGAAACGCTCATCGGAAAAAAACTGACCCACCGCCGTTTTTATTTGATTGCTACACGCCGCCAACAACAGGGTCTCGACTGGATTGCTCTCCCAGTCAGCGGTGAATGTGAACTAATCCAGGCAGACCTCACTCCCGCGAGTTCTTCGGATTCGCCGCACGTCTCGGCGTGGCTCTCTTATCAAGGCGAGGTTATCGAAGTGCTCAATCTGTACGCGCTAACGCCGGGCATTGACCCGCGGGTAACACAAACTCAGGCAACATCGCCGGAGGCTCACGCATGATGATCCCCGGCAAACCTGCGCGCATTCTACTGATCGATAGCAACGTACTTTTCGCCAAGCGCCTTGGCGACGCGCTTAAGCGCGAAGGCTTCGAGGTTTCTGCTACCACACAAGCTACTTTCGCCCTCACCGCTCTCGAATACGACGCGCCCACGGCCATCGTGTGCGCCACGAATATGCGCGAAATGGGCGCACTCGAAATCGCGCAAATCATTCACTCTGATCCCAAGAATGTGAATCTTCCCATCATCGCCACCGGTGACGGTTCTCAGGGCGCTCTTATGGAAGCGTTCCAGGCGGGCTGTGACGACTACATCGATCGTCACCTATCCCCGGGTACTATCGCCAATCACGTAAAAAACATTATCATCAGTAAGGTCGAGGGTTTTCAGCCCACCCAAATGCTCGGTCAGGCAGACACCAGTCTCAGCGGCAATCTTACTCACCACGATTTAACCGGCGTCATGCAGATGCTGGGCCAGGCGCACCAGACCGGAGCGCTCACCATCAATGCCGGGGAGACCGATGCGGTGCTGTTCTTCGATGCCGGCGAGATTGTTCATGCGGAATGTGGATCACTTTTCGGCGATGAAGCTGTGCTGGATATTCTGAAAAGCTGCGTCCGTTGCGGGTCTGGCGTCTACAAATTTGTGTACGGCGCCACCACCAATCAGCGTACCGTCCTGCGCTCCGCGACCGATCTTATGCTTGACGCCATGCGGGAGTACGACGAAGCCGCAAACGACCAAACGCACGACCCAGCGAATCAGCTCGCGGACAAGGAGGCTCTATGAGCGAAACCATCGCTATGCCCCCGCTTGGCTCCACGGAGACCAAGCAAATCCCCACGGTGTATTTCATCGACGACAGCGCCACCATGCGCGAAGTCATCAAGATCGCGTTCCGTCGCGAAAACATTCACGTTATCACGTGCGCCGACGCCGCCTCTGCTCTCAACCAGTTCGAACAGCATCCGCCGGACATTGTCATCACCGACGTCATCATGCCCGATCAGGACGGCTATTCCGTCTGCAGCCAGATCAAGCAGAATCCGCAATTCGGCAAAACCCCCGTAATCTTGATGTCTGGAGTAGTCAACAAATCCGTCGCGGATCGCGCCGTAGCCGTGCAGGCCGATGAGCTGGTACGCAAACCGTTTCAGCCGCAGGAACTGATTGGCCGCGTGCGCAATCTTCTCAACGCTTCCAAGCCGGTCGAACCACTCCACCTCGATCAGCCGGTGCCGTCCGCTGCTCTCGACAGCCTTTTCGCTCCGCCGCCTGCTGCCCCACGCCCCGCTGCGGTTCCCATTACGCCCGCGCCTCCCGCGCCTATCGCCGTACCTCCGGCGTTGTACGCGGAGTCGCGGCCAACGGAGTCGGTTTGGCCACGCGCTCTCGCCGAAGCCTTCATGCAACAAAACAACCCTGCGGCCCCACAAGCACCGGCACCAAGTGCGCCGTCCGCTCATCGGCCTGCGGCCACCGCTTCCGACATTCACAAATTGCGTGCAGAAATTTCGCACCTGGAGCTGCTCATCAAGAAGCTGCAGACGGAACTGCAAATCGAGCGGCAGTACAATCAAGCCCTCGAACTTCACGTCCGCGCCCTAACCCAGGTCGAGTAGCACCCGCGCTTATCAGGCCGCTAGGTTTCGGCTTGTAAATTTTTCGCGCCTGCCTGCGTCTCTCGGGTAAACTAGCGAAACATTGCTCCTCGTTCGCGCTATCATCCTTCTCCGATTGTCTGTACTTCTACTTGCGCTCGTCGCTGCTCGTTCGATATTCGCGCAGGAAACCGTCTTCGACATTCCCAGCGCCGACGTCCTCGACAAGGGCAAGGTCTATGGTGAACTTGACGGCACCGCACAGCCTACCGAGGCCTTCTTCACGTACACACCGCGCGTGGTGATGGGCATCGGCAGGCAAATCGAAATTGGCGTTAATTTCAATGGCCTGAGCTCTCCCACCATTAGTGAACTCAACCTCGCTCCCACGATCAAATGGCGTCTGTGGCACAACGACGCTTCCGGCTGGGCGCTCTATCTCGGCGACGACCTCTTCTTCCCCGTGCGTGAGCGCACCTACAACGCTGGCAACTATTTTTACGCCGCAGTTGCCAAGCAATGGAAGCACGGTACGCGTGTCACTGCTGGCGGTTACGATTTCACGCGCAATGTAGTCGCCACCGCTAATCGTGCTGGGGGCCAGTTCACCTTCGAACAGCAACTCACGCTACACCTTACGCTTGCTGCCGAGTGGTACACCGGCAACACCTCGGTCGGATACGTAAACTCCGGCGTCATCTACAAACTTACGCAGAAGCTCACGCTTTACGGCGCGTATCAGGTAGGCAACGCCAACGTAACCAAAGGCAATCACCAGTTTCTCTGGGAAATCGGCTACAACTTCAACTGATCGCCGTGAACCATGGAAGACAAGGCGGGTTCCAGGCTTGGGGGACTCCGCTCAGCCCGCGTGCGCTATTGGCTCCCAATATTCTTTCCGCGGCTCTTCTTCCACCACCACGCCATCGCGGAAACTCACGAATTGCCGGGAATTCGCGGCCACTTTTTCTCCCGGCACGACAATTCCCGCCAAGTTCAACGGATCGGCCGCCGCAATCGTAATCACCTCGCCACTCGTGGGCTCCGTGCGGGACGCACGCAATGATTCCACGGCCATGGGCAAGGCGAACTGCTCACCGACAAATCCGCTCACAAATCGCCCGCCTCGGATTTCGCCGCGATCCTCCAGCCGTCGCAACGCGATCAGTACTTCCCGCCAGCGAGGCAAAATCGATTCGCGCATCAGCAATTCCCGGAACACCACGCCATACCGCCGCAAAAGCATCCAGCAAATCGCTTCCATTTGCGCCGTGTGTTCCCCTGCTTCACCCGCAAACAAAAGGGACCATCGCCCCACACTGTCGCGCGGCCGGGTGCTCTTCCCGTGTCCTTGTCCCGCACGCCGTTTTGGGTCGAGCAGCGCCCGCAAATTATCGAATCCGTCGGCGGTGATAAATCCCACGGCCGCCAGTTCCCATAGCGCTGTCTCGATTTCCGACTTCAGCCTCCGGGTACCGCGAACAATATCCGCAAAGAATGACGCTCCATGCTGCTTCAGGAACTGCAGAACGTCACGCGCCGCCGGACTTAATCCCGGATGCGCCGCGCCACTCCATTCGCGCCGGGCATACGAAACCCAGTCGCTGTCTTCGCGCACAAAAAACGTAATCGGCGCCACGCTGCTGGGCGCCACGCGCCGCCCGCGCTCTCCGGAATCCACCAGCATTGCCGGATGCGGTGAAAATCGCCCCCATCCCGCCGCGCCGCCCAAACACAACTGATCCAGATGCTTCGGGTCATACGCAATCACGCGTCGCGCCAGAATCTGGTGCTCCCAGGTATTCGCCGGAGCCTCATACCCTTGCAACTGCCGTAGCGCTTCCAGAGTTCCGCGTTCGCCTGTAAGCTGCGTTCCGCGCGCGATGTGCTGCCAGCGAAACAACCAGCGCATGAAGTGTGCGGCGTTCACCGGCGCGATTTCGCGGCGCAGTCGCCCCAGGGTCAGCCGGTGAATCCGCGCCAGCAGCCGCCGTCCGCACCACTCCGTCTCCAGCATGACGGGATCGGTGAACTTTCCACGCATCACCGCACCGCTACCTTCGATTTTCAGTAGCGCGCCATCCATCTCTTTCACTGAAAGGACCAGTAGATCCCCAAGCTCCCGCGCCGTGATCGGACCACAGTGATCGAGCCATCCCGCCACCATTCTCCGGACGAGTTCATCGCGCGAAGGAATCTCGCGTTCTACATCTGCCGAACGGTTCTCGAATCGCGCCCCAGGATAAATCTCTGAAAAACTCTTCGCGCGCTCGGCCGGTACCCAGTAGCTTCTGTCGGAAATCGTCGCTACGGCCGCACGCCCTTGGGCAAGTAATTCGTCAAACAGTGGGCGCCACGCAATCGCGGATTCACTCACCACGCCGCCAAGGACACTGTGCGGCTCGCCCTCGCCGTTCGCGTCAATCACAGGCAAGGCCAGCAATGTTTGCAGGACATCATGCAGTTCATCTGGGTCGCGCGCATCGGGCCAAGCTTCCGCACACACTTCCGCAATCGCCTCCGGATCTAATCTCCCCACTTCCGATAGCACTGTTTCCGGTAACGCCCGCCGCATCTCCACGGCTCGCGCACGCCGCTCCTCGAGCGGTGCATCATCGAGATACGCAAACGGATTTGCGTTCAAAATCTCATGCGAGAATTGCGACGGTACCGGAGTATCCACGGCCACGCACTGAATGCTGCCGTTCAGCACGCGCTGCAACACTAGTTTCAGCCCTTCAACGTCCATCGCCTCCGTCAGCGCGTCCTTCATCACTTCGCACACCAACGGATGATCTGGAATCTTCGGCTGGCTATCGAGATTCTCAGGACAAGCCGCCGCGTCTGGAAATATCGAAGCCAACAAATCGTCTGCCCTCATCCGTTGGATCGGCGGCGGCACTTTCTTTCCGCCCTGGAATCGCTGCAGCACCAACGCCCGCGAGGCATCCCACCGCCACCGTGCCGTGAAAATCGGCGAAGCCAGCACCGCCTGCTCCAGGACTTCCGCGACTGACGCGGGATGCAAAAACCGAAAGACGTCCGCGAGAGGAAAACTGTGCTGCTCCGCCAGGGCGATATTGATCCCGTCGTCCGTAGCCGAAGCTTGTAGTTCCAAATTAAACGAACGGCAGAACCGCTTGCGCAATGCCAGTCCCCACGCTTTATTTACACGCCCGCCAAACGGCGCATGAATCACCAACTGCATTCCACCGCTCTCATCGAAAAACCGTTCGGCAATCACTTTTGTCTGGGTAGGCACCGCGCCCAGCACCGCGCGGCCAGTCACGATGTGCTCCACCACCTGTTCTCCGCCCGCTTGATCCAGTCCACAGTCTTTCCGCAGCCACTCGACCGCCGCTGATGCTTGGGCGGAATTGCGCAAATCCGTCCCAAGTACAACGTCGCGGGTCAACTCTGCCACCTTCTCGCGCACCGCAGCCACCTGCGACGACAATTCGGCCGTGCGCGCAGGCGCTTCCCCGCGCCAGAACGGAATATTCGGCGCCGCTCCATGCGCGTCTTCCACAATCACGCGTCCAGCCGACACTCGCCGAATCTTCCACGAACTATTGCCCAGCAGGAAAATGTCACCGCCCAGGCTCTCCACCGCAAAATCTTCATCGACAGTTCCAACCAGCGTACCTTCCGGCTCCGCCACCACGGAATACAACGAATTGTCCGGAATCGCTCCGCCGCTGGTAATCGCCACCAGCCGAGCGCCGCGCCGTCCGTGCAATCTTCCGTTCACGCGATCGCGCAGCAAATACGCGCCGTATCTTCCCCGTCGCGCCGTAATTCCTTCGGACAACATCTCGATAATCGATTCGAACTCCGGCCGTCCCAAATTCCGGTAGGGATAGGCCCGCCGCACCCGCGCGAAAAGCTCTTCTTCTTTCCAATCTTCGCAAGCACACATTGCCACAATCTGTTGCGCCAGCACGTCCATCGGCACTTCGGGAATTTCAATCTTGTCCAGATCGCCGGAGTGCATCGCCCGGACCAGCGCGGCGCTCTCCACCAATTCATCGCGGGTCGACGCGAAGATTCGGCCCTTCGGAATTGCGCCATGCCAGTGCCCCGCTCGTCCAATTCGCTGCCAGGCCACGGCAATCGATCGCGTCGACCCAACTTGACACACCAGTTCCACCGCGCCGATATCGATTCCTAGTTCCAGCGAAGCCGTCGCGACCAAAACCCGAATTTCCCCAGCCTTTAGTTTCTTTTCCGCCGCCAGTCGTAATTTGCGCGAAAGGCTTCCGTGGTGCGTCGCCACCGCCTCTTCGCCCAGTCGTTCCGCGAGATGATGCGCCACGCGCTCGGCCAAGCGCCGCGTATTCACGAAAACCAGCGTGGACTTGTGCTGCTTCACCAGCTCGGCAATACGGTCGTAGATCTCGCCCCACATCTCGTGCGTCGCCACCGGCCCAAGTTCGCTTCCCGGCACTTCTACCGCCAGATCCACCTGACGCTGATGCCCGATCTGCACGATTACCGGGTCCGGCCGTCCACCGCCGTTCAGAAAATGGGCAATCATCTCGATCGGTTTCTGCGTAGCCGACAATCCAATTCGCAACGGCGCCCGCTCCGTCAACGCATCCAATCGTTCCAGAGAAAGCGACAAGTGCGATCCGCGTTTGTCGTCCGCAACTGCGTGAATTTCGTCGACAATCACGGTATCGACCGACTTCAAAATCTCCCGGCTCTTTTCGGCCGTCAGCAAGATGTACAGTGACTCCGGCGTCGTCACCAAAATGTTCGGCGGCCGCAGCAGCATGGCCCGGCGCTCCGGCATCAAGGTGTCACCCGTACGCACTGCCGCGCGAATCTCAGGCATCAGGAAGCCCCGCGCCATCGCCAGTTGCTGAATTTCTCCTAGCGGTATTTCGAGGTTCACCTTAATGTCGTTGCTCAACGCCTTCAAGGGAGATACGTACAGCACTTCCGTGCGGTCCCGCAGTTCTCCGGCAAGCGCTTTACGTACCAATCGATCGATGCACGCCAGAAACGCCGCCAGCGTTTTCCCTGAGCCGGTCGGTGCCGAGATCAGGGTGGTCGCGCCTCGCAAAATCGGCGGCCAGCCCTGCTCCTGCGGCTCTGTCGGCGATCCCAGTTTGTTCAGAAACCACTCGCGCACAAGCGGGTGGGCCCAATCCAGTGCGCTCGCCTGGCGATCCGTTATACGCAATGCGTCCATAAGCAGTCAGATGCCTCGTTTATCGGAAAATGTATCTCAGGGTAGAGGTCAATCGCGAGAATCCACAGTCTACCGCATCGCGCCACACAAAACCAAAGCAAGTCCGCGAGACGCCGTTGGTGCCCACGGCCTATCTGCTAGTCCCTTCGTCCAGTTGACGCCTCGCTCCCGTTTGGATAGCCTCCAGTAGATTCCTTTCCATCACCGCTCAGGAGTTCGTCATGAACGAGAAAAGCGGTTCCATGTTTTCAAGAAGACAATTCGCCCGACGCGCCGCCGTTCTTTCCACCGCCGCTTCCCTGGTTTCCGCGGAAGCGATTCTTCCCCGCGATTCCTGCGCTTCGGCCTCGCAAAGCTCCCCTTCGCTTTCTTCTGCCGGGCAGCGGGAAGCGGACAGCCGTTACCAGCAAATAGTCAGTCTCTACGGCCAGCAACTCGACGACGCGCAAAAAGCCAAGATCAAAAAAATGTGCGAAGACCTCCAGCCCACTCTGGAAAAAATAAGAACTTTCAACCTGGCTAACGGAACCGCACCGGCGCTTTTTCTGAAGCCTCTCTTCGAGCGCGATAAGAAGCCAAAATCTCCCGCTGCTCCGAAGAAGCCCTGACCGGTGCCCGGAATGCTAAAAGAATCCGTCCTCTTCGCATCCGTCACAGAGTTAGCCAAACAAATCGCCGCAAAGCAGCTGTCTCCCGTCGAGCTCACCGAAAGCTATCTCGAACGCAGCAAAGCGCTCGGTCCCAAACTCAACGCCTACGCGCGCATTACCGAAACTCTTGCGCTCGATCAGGCTCATGCGGCCGAAAAAGAAATTCTGCGCGGGAACTATCGCGGCCCGCTGCACGGGATTCCCTACGCCGCAAAAGACCTACTCGCCGTGAAAGATATTCCCACCACGTGGGGCGCCAAGCCTTTCGCCAATCAGGTTTTCGACTACAACGCCACGGTAATCGATCATCTCAACCATGCTGGGGCAATCCTCCTCGGAAAAGCCGCCATGATCGAACTTGCTGGAGGACTCGGCTACATGTATGCCTCGGCTTCGCTCCAGGGCGAAGCCCACAATCCTTGGGACACTTCCTGCTGGACCTGCGGCTCTTCATCGGGTTCCGGGGCCATCGTCGCTGCCGGACTGGCGGCGTTCGCCATCGGCTCCGAAACGTGGGGCTCGATTATTTGCCCGTCGGCGTTTTGTGGTGTCAGTGGCCTGCGGCCGACCTACGGGCGCGTCAGCCGCTATGGCGCGATGGCCCTGTCTTATTCCATGGACAAGATCGGCCCGCTCGCTCGTTCCGCCGAAGACTGCACCCGGATCTTCGCCGCCATCGCCGGTCACGATTTTCTGGACCGCAGCACTCTGCGCATCGACCAGGCCGCCTTCACGTTTTCTCCCGCCGCCGATCTCAAGCCCAGAGCACTCCGCATCGGTTGGCTCACCAACGCCTGGCAAGAAAAGGATTTCGATCCGTCCGTTGGAAAGATCGTAGACGCGGCGCACAAAGCCTTGCAGCGGCACTTTCCATCGCTTCGAAACGCGGTCCTTCCCGAAGGGCCATGGGAAGATGCCGCGAACGTTGTCCTCTCTTGCGAAGTGGGTTCGGCGTTTTCCTCGTTCATCGGCTCTGGTAAGGCTGCCGAGTTGGCCGACCCGCTTGCCAAGGTCGGCGGCTATCCGAATCTCACGATTTCCGGCGCCGACTACAATTCCGCACTTCGCATTCGAGAAATCCTGCAGGAAAAAATGACCGATCTCTTCGACGATTTCGATGTCCTGGCCACCGCATCGCTTCCCGTACCCGCTACTCCGCTGACGCTCGACCTCTCCACCGGTCTGGCCTATGCCGACCCGCTTGGCGCCATCGGTAATCTTTGCGGCCTGCCCGCTCTCTCCGTTCCCTGCGGCTTCACCGACAAGAAGCTTCCTGTAGGACTGCAGTTCGTGGCTCGCGCAGGCGATGACGCCGCGGTTCTACAAGCCGGCCGCGCCTACCAACAATTCACGGATTGGCATCGCAAACATCCCAAATTAGATTGACTGCACCGCAGGCAGGACTTTCACACCGACTCTTTTACTTTTTCACTTCTGGTCTTCAGCTTCTTATGTTCTCGCCCCGCAGGATTTCCCCCACCGTGCGCAGTATGGCCGCGCGGCTGAATGGTTTCGTCAGTAATCTCACCGACGGATCCGCGTTCGCCATTTCCGTCGCCGCATGCTCGCTGTACCCCGACATGAACACCACGCATAGCCCCGGATGCTCCGACTGTAATTGCACCGCCAATTCCTGCCCGGTCATTCCCGGCATCACCATGTCAGTCACCAGCAGTTGAATCTGTCCGCGATGCTGTGCCGCCAATTCAATCGCTTCGGCACCATCTTTCGCTTCAATCACCCGGTAACCGCCGGATTCCAGAAACTCTCGCGCAATTTCCCGCACGTCCTGCTCGTCCTCGGTCAGCAGCACGGTCTCGGACCCCATGGGCAATTCTGCAATGCTCGGCGTGGCACCAATGGACTCTTCCACCTGGTCCAAGCGCGGCAAATAAATTTTGAACGACGTTCCCTTTCCTAATTCGCTGTACACCCAGATAAATCCGCCACTCTGCTTCACGATGCCGTACACCGTAGCCAGGCCCAGCCCGGTGCCCTTCCCTTTTTCCTTGGTCGTGAAGAAAGGTTCGAAAATATGCGCCTGCGTCTCCGCATCCATCCCCGTGCCGCTGTCGGTCACTACCAACTGGATATACGGCCCAGCTTTCATCAGCGGGTGGCTGGCCATGTAACTGTGATCCAGTTCCGCGTTGGCCGTTTCGATGACCAACTTGCCGCCGTTGGGCATGGCGTCTCGCGCGTTCACCGCGAGATTCATGATTACCTGTTCCATCTGGCTAGAATCGGCGCGCACGGTCCCTAAATCCTCGTTGGTGCGAATCATCAATTCGATATCTTCGCCAATCAATCGGGGCAGCAGCTTCCCCATTTCTTCCACAACCGAATTCAAATTGATGATTTGTGGCTGCAACACCTGCATCCGGCTGAATGCCAACAATTGCCGCGTGAGTGCCGCTGCGCGATCCGCGGACTTGTCGATCTGCTCAATCTTGCGTGTGATGGTTTCGGCAGGCTCCAGCGCGTTCAGCAACAGCTCCGTGTGCCCCTTGATTACCATCAGCAAATTATTGAAGTCATGGGCCACTCCTCCCGCCAGGCGCCCTACCGCTTCCATCTTCTGCGCTTGGCGCAATTGCCCTTCCAGTTGGCGCCGCTCGCTGATGTCCTGCGCCACCACGAGGCGTACGCGCTTCCCCGCGTACTTCAACTCGTGCGAAATCGTCTCTACTTCAAAGGTTCTGCCGCTTTTCGCTCGATGCAGCCAGAATTCATGTTCTTCAGCGTCGGCGCTCAATTCCTTCAAGTACATGAATGCCTTCTCGCGCTGCTCTTCCGGGCGGATTTCCAGCACGCTCATCTGCTCGAATTCCTGCGCGGTATATCCGTAGAGCTCAGTGGCCGCCCGGTTCACTTCCAGGAATCTCAAGGTGTCGATTTCATACAGCCAGGTAGGCAGCGGATTGTATTCGAAGAGCAACCGCAGCATCGATTCGTTCTTGCGCAGCTCCTCTTCCGCGCGGCGGCGTTCGATCGCCAGAGCAATGTGCCCGCCAACGGATTCCAGAAACTCCAAATCCCGCTGGTCGTACGCATTTTCGTTGCGATAATGTTGGACTACTAGCACGCCAATTGTTGCGGTCGGTGTCTTCAGCGGGACGCCCAGCCACGCTGGCGACGGCGACCCTACCAACTCCACCTCTCCGGCCGTTGCCAGCCGGTCAAATTCCGTTTGTGGAATCAGGCTCGCCCGACCCGTACGAAACACGAACGCTGTGCAGCTCCTGCCAACCTTTTGCGGGGGAGGCACGGAGTCAAATTCATCCACCAGAAATGGAAAATAAAACGTGTCATTCTCCGGGTCGTGCAGCGCCACGAAGCAATTTTCAGCCGGCACCACTCGTTTCAGGGACAAATGAATTCGCGTTAGAAGCTGGTCGAGGTTGGCGGTTTCATTCAACGCGTGTACGATCTCGGAATTCACCGCGCGCTCGGATTCCATGCGCTGCAATCCGCTCACGTCGTGGCCGAGGAACACGATGCCTTCGAAATTCGGCTCTTCCAGGCGGTTCTGGCAGGTGAACTCGATCCACCTCCATAATCCATCGCGACACAGAAATCGGCAGCGCTGTTTTACGCTCGCCCCGGGCTTCTCTGCCAACGCCTTGAGCTTCCCACGCATTCCCTCCAGGTCCGCCGCGTGCACGATCGCATGAATACTTCTTCCCAGCAGTTCGTCGAGCCGGTACCCCAAAACATTTTGGAATGTGGCATTGGCAAACTGAACAGTGCCATCCGGTCCAAGAATGGCGATCAGTTCCGTCGTCGAATCGAGCAAAATCGTAAGTTGTTGAGCTCCAAGAGCGAGTCCAGGCTCACTGATGGTTCGTTGTGCCATGAGTTTGCGCTTCGCACTGGGCGGCGCGAGCAAACTTCCGCCTAGGGGACGTTCGGAAGCCTCCTAAGTTCGATCTGTGGGTCTTGCCTGTCTCGGTGGTTCGGGCGTTCTGGATGAACCTGTTGTAACGATAGTGAAAATCCTAGAAGGCGTAAATCCTCACTCGGGCGCAAGTTGTCTAAACATGACTGTCCTCTAGGACAGGTCAGCCTGGGGCTGCTCGTTTGGCCGCTCCCCTGCGCGTGTTACTCTCTCTTCGAACGCTACTCCCGGTAGCCTTGATCGCATTTTAGATACGCTTCTTCGGAGGACATTCCGCCATGCACGATATTTGGAGAGACATGTTCGTGATCTCTCTACCGATTCTCGAAAAGATAATCCGGCCCGTAATTGTTTATTTCTTTCTGGTGGTGATGCTGCGTCTGTCTGGCAAACGCGAACTCGTCCAGTTGAATCCGTTCGACCTCGTCGTCCTGCTTACTTTGTCCAACACCGTCCAGAACGCCATCATCGGCGATGATAATTCCGTCACAGGCGGTCTGCTCGGCGCCACGTCACTGCTCGCCACAAACTATCTGGTCGTGCGCTTTCTCTACAAACACAAGCGCCTGGATCAACTCGTGGAGGGCAAGGCCGATATTTTGATGGAAAATGGGCAGATTCGCCCGGAGCACCTGAAGACTGAACTTATCACCATGGCGCAACTGGAAGCCGCAGCCCGCAAACAGGGTTTTGGTTCACTTGCCGAAGTCGATCAGTGCATTCTCGAGCCCGGCGGTACGCTTTCGTTCATCGCCAAGAAGCCGGATACCGAAGATATGCGGCATAAAGAATTGCTCTCGCGTATGCAACTACTGCACGACGAAATCACCTTGCTGCGCGTCACGCGGCCACCGGCTCAAGCCAGCTGATGATGTGGTGACGGGTCTAAAGATCCGCAAGCACAATGTTGCCGTGTAACATCGCGGACTGCAGGCCGTCACAAGCCTTGCGCTATTCCACTCTTACACTTCTCCCTCTGAACTTTTTGTCTCACCTACCGCAATAAAAACCCACTCCCTGTCACCACCAAGCCAACCAAACCCAGCACGACACCCGACACCCAGAACAATCGTTTCTTCGTCAGCAGCGTCAAAGAACACACGATCAAGGCAATCTCCAGTATCACTTCTCCCGCGTCGTAGCGATCCTCGCGCCTTCCCATCAAATCCCGTTCCGCCTCGAGCTTCTTCGCCTCTGCGCTGGCTTCTTCTTTGTCCTTGTTATACCGCTCCACCTCTGCCAGATACTTTTCCCGGAGCGCCGCGGCCTTTTCCTTCTCCACCGGCGTAAAGGTTTCCAGCATGTCGGCCACGCTCTGCATTTCGTGCAGCCGGATATTCTTGGCTTGGAACAACGCCCATTGGTCCGTCGCCTTGGTCTGTAGGATTAATTCTTCCGTAGCCGCGCGATGTCCCAGTAGCGTTGCGATCGCCACCAGTACCGCCAGGATCGATAGCGTCACCGCCACCGGCATCATCATCGGATTGTCCCCGTGATGTTCCCCAGATTCATGCGCTTCCATCACTTCGTGCATTCGCTCGCCTCCTCTTTCTGATCCGGCATTCGGATGCGCCAACGACCAAGAAACCGACGTCCCCGTTGCACAGACCTGTACTCTATCAAACAGATCGCACTTCAATTGATTCAGATCTACTGGGCGGATGGTTCGACCGCGATGGCTTTTAGAGCATCACTGGCCGCAATGATTGTACGGTCAATGTCTCCACTCGTGTGGGCCACGGACACAAACGCCGCTTCGAATTGCGAGGGTGCCAGAAAAATCCCGCGATTCAGCATCTCCCGGAAAAATCGCGCGTACATCTTCGTATTCGACCTCTTCGCATCGTTGTAATTGGTTACCGGCTGCGGCGTAAAAAAGACCGTCGACAGCGACCCTAAGCTGTTGATATGCACCGCCACTCCCGCATCCGCAAAAACCTTGCGCAAGCCGGCCACTAGCTTCTTCCCCAGTTCGTAGGTCGCTTCATAAATTCCCGGCTTGCAGAGTTCGTTCAGCGTCGCAATCCCCGCGCGCATCGCCAGAGGATTCCCCGCCAACGTTCCGGCTTGATATATCGGCCCCAGCGGTGCAACGTTGTTCATCAATTCCGCGCGGCCCGCATACGCCGCCACCGGAACTCCCCCACCAATGATCTTGCCCATGGTGGTCAAATCGCCTTCTACTCCGAACACTTCCTGCGCCGACCCGTTCTTCAGCCGGAATCCGGTAATCACTTCGTCGATAATTAGCAGCGCCCCGTTCTTGCGGGTCAATTCCCGCAAGCCCTGCAAAAACCCTTCTTTCGGCACTACCACGCCCATGTTCGCCGCAACCGGCTCTACAATCACCGCCGCGATTTTCCCTTTATTCTCCACGAACAACCGCTCCACCGCCGCCAAGTCGTTGTACGGCACGTTCAACGTCAATGCTGCCAGCGCCGCGGGCACTCCCGGGCATTCCGCAATTCCCAGTGTCGCCAGTCCCGATCCCGCCTGCGACAGAAAACTATCGGCGTGTCCGTGATAACCACCTTCGAATTTCACGAGCAAATCCCGCTTCGTCACGCCACGTGCCAAGCGCACCGCGCTCATCGTGGCTTCCGTCCCACTCGACACGAACCGCACTTTCTCCAGAAACGGAATGGCTTTCGTAATCCGCGTCGCTAGTTCCAATTCCAATTCTGTGGTCACGCCAAAGCTCGTTCCGCGCGCCGCCTGATCGGCAATCGCAGCCGTCACCGCCGGATGCGCGTGCCCCAAAAACATCGCGCCCCATGAGCACACGTAGTCCAGCAGCATGTTCCCGTCGGCGTCATACAAATGTTGCCCACTTCCCTTTTCGATGATCAGCGGCTCGCCGCCCACCGAGCGGAATGCCCGCACCGGGCTATTCACCCCGCCCACCAAGACTTTCTCCGCCCGCTCGAATATTTCCCTCGAACGCTTCCGCTCGGGACTAACCATCTTCGCCGCTTGACTCATTGGCCCACCTGAATCCACCGCGCCGAATCCTTCGCGTGGTAGGTCAAAATAATCTCCGCGCCGGCCCTTTGAATCCCGCCTAAAATTTCCAGCACAATCCGTTTTTCGTCAATCCAACCCTTCGCCGCAGCCGCCTTCACCATCGAATATTCCCCGCTCACGTTGTACGCCGCCACCGGCACATCGAATCTGTCGCGCACGCGCCGGATGATATCCAGGTAAGCGAGCGCCGGTTTCACCATCACAATGTCCGCGCCTTCTTCCAGATCCAGCGCGACTTCTTTCAGCGCTTCGTC
Organism: Candidatus Acidiferrales bacterium; assembly: GCA_963759275.1. Lineage (GTDB taxonomy): Bacteria > Acidobacteriota > Terriglobia > Acidiferrales > UBA7541 > Acidiferrum. Next base: position 963,886 of record CAVWYZ010000018.1, read on the forward strand.
GCCGTTCGCCGGATCCATCTGGTAACTGCGGCGGTCGCCAAACTGTGGCGCCGATTGTGCCGCCTCGCGAAACGGTCCGTAAAATCCCGAACAATATTTCGCCGAGTACGCCATGATCGCGACGTTCTCGAATTTGTTTTCGTCCAGTTTCTTCCGGATCGCCCCCACACGTCCGTCCATCATGTCGGAGGGTGCCACCAAATCCGCCCCCGCCCGCGCATGCGATAGTGCCTGCTCGCTCAGAATTCCCAGTGTCTCGTCGTTCAGCACTTCTCCGTGCTCGATCACTCCGCAATGTCCGTGGTCCGTGTACTCGCACAAGCACACATCCGTAACCACCAACAGGTCCAGTTTTGCTTTCTTGATTCCCTCGATGGCCCGCTGCACCACACCGTCTTTCGCCAGTGAACTCGCCCCCCGCGGATCCTTGCTCTCCGGCAATCCAAACAGAATCACTCCGGAAATTCCCAGCGATTCCACTTCCCGGCACTCTTCCACTATCTGGTCCGCCGACTGTTGGTACACTCCCGGCATCGATCCGATCTCATTCCGCACTTTCGTGCCCGGGCAAACAAACATCGGATAAATAAATCCCGCCGCGCTCAGCCGGTGTTCCCGCACCAGCCCGCGCAATTTCTCCGTGCGCCGCAAACGCCGCGGCCTGTGCAATGGAAAGCTCACTCTAGTTCGCTCCCGCCGGCAATTTCGTCCCGCTCGCCGTGAAATAGTCCCTCAAAGTCGCAAGCACCGCATCCACTGTCGTGTCCGTAGCCATCACGACCCGTTCCACCTTCGCCGCACGCAGCGCTCTTTCCGTCACCGGCCCAATCGCCGTAAACACCGCGCTCCGCGACAACTTCTCAAAGCGCTCGTCGCCCAACACGTCCCGAAGATGGTGCACCGCGGACGGACTGAAAAACAACACGGCGTCCGCGCCTCCACTGACAATCTCTTCTGCTTTTCCCAGTACCTGCTCGTCCGGCCGCACGGTCTTATACGCCACAACATCGTTCACATCCGCGCCCAAGTCCGTCAACTTTCCCACCAACTCCGGATTCGCCCGATCGCTTCGCGGCAAAAACACGCGCTTTCCGCGAACTTTTTCTCCTAACTCCTCCGCCAATTTCGCTCCACGATGCTCCACCGCTACATATTCGACATGCAAACCCGCATGGCGCGCTGCCTCTGCCGAAGCCGGTCCTACCACCGCTATCCGCACTCCACCCATCACCTTCGCCAACTCAATTCCGTTCGCCTCCGCCCGTTCTTGCAACGCCCGCAGCGCATTTTGGCTTGTCAACAGCATCCAATCGAAGCGCCCAGCCTGTCGAATCGCCTCGTCCACCACCGCCACGTCGTCCGGCGCGCCAAACGCGACCATCGGCAGCACCAGCGGGACCGCGCCCAATTGCCGTAACGCCTGCACCAGCGATTCGCTCTGCTGCGCCGCGCGCGTCACCACCACGCGCTTTCCCCGCAACGCATTCGCTGAGCCGTCACTCACGCGCCCGGTTTACCTCATCCAATATCGTTCGCGCCCCGCCCTCAATCAGCAGCTGCGCCATGCGTTGCCCCAATTCCGCGGCCTCGCTCGGGGCCCCGGCAATTTTCTGGCGCACATACTGCACGCCATCCACCGAGCACACAACCGCCTCCATCACCAATTCCCCGCGCTCGATGCGCGCCCATGCGCCCAGCGGCACCTGGCAGCCACCCTGCAGCGCCGACAACAACGCGCGTTCCGCGATAATCACTGTGCGCGTTTCTTCATCATCCAATTTTCCGAGAATCTGCGCAGCTTCCTGATCCTTCACGCGTGATTCGATGGCAATCGCACCTTGTCCCACGGCAGGCAGCGAAATTTCCGTTGAAAGTGGTTCCGTGATCTTCTGACTCCATCCCAAGCGGTCCAATCCCGCTTTCGACAGCACAATCGCGTCATATTCCCCGCTCTCCACCTTTCTCAGCCGCGTGTCCACATTGCCCCGCAGTTCGCGTATATCCAGGTCCGGACGGTTATGCCGCAACTGCGCCTGCCTGCGTAGGCTGCTGGTTCCCACGCGCGCGCCTTGCTTTAGATTCGCGAGCAGCGTTCCATTATTCGAAACCAAACAGTCTCGCACGTCGTCCCGGCGGCACACTGCGGGGAAAAATAATCTCCCGGGAGTGTCTGTTGGTATGTCCTTCACGCTGTGCACGGCCAGATCTACGTTCTCCTCGAGCAGCGCTTCTTCCAGCTCCTTGATAAAAATCCCTTTCCCGCCAATTTGCGTCAGGGGCGCCTGCTGCATCTTGTCACCCGACGTCTTGATGATCACAATCTCCGCTTCTTCGCCGGTAATTTGAAACAGCTGCTTGCGCACAAACTCCGCCTGCCAGCGCGCCAAAATACTCCCCCGGCTTCCAATGCGCAGATGCCTCACGGCTTCTCCTTGTCGGACAAATACAATTCGCGAATCGCTTCCACGCTCTGGATCTTTTTGCGAAACTCTTTCTCCGCCCGCAGGCGCTCCGCCGGTGCAATCAACACCCTCTCGATCAATTCGTCCATCATTTGCCCCAGCTGTTCCCGGTCTTCCGCGCTGTACTTCTCCATGCCATTCAACTTTTCCTTCAAAAACGCGGCGCGCCGTTCTTTGAGCCGGTCCCGCAACGTATCCAGCACGCCAATCAATTCCACGCTGGCCTGCCATGAAATAAACTTTCCTACGTGCTCCTCCACCAGCGCTTCCGCCTTCGGCACTTCACTCTGCCGCGCATCGCGGTTCTGCTGCACAATCTCCGTCAAATCCTCCATCGAATATAGATAGGTGTTGTACAGTTCTCCCACGGGAGCGGCAATATTCCGTGGCATCCCCAAGTCCATCAGGAATAGCGCGCGATTCCCGCGTGCCGCCATGGCCCGCTCGATCAGCGGTTTTGTCAGCAGCGGCTCCTGCACGCCTACCGCCGACACAATCACGTCCGGCAATTTGAGCGCTTTGTCCCAATCACCCCACTCAATGACTTGCCCGTTGTATTCTTTGGCGAATTCCTCGGCCTTTTCCCGCGAGCGATTCGTCACATATAAATGACCGATGTTGCGATCACGCAGCTGCGATACCACCTGCTCGCTGATCGTCCCCGCCCCCAGCACCAACGCGCTTCGCTGATTCAGTTTGCCGAAAATGCGCTCCGCCAGCTTCATCCCCGCGGATGCCACGCCCATTGGCCGGGTCCCCAGCTCTGTCTCGGCCCGCACGCGTTTGCCAATTTCCAATGCTGCCTGGAATAAGCGATTCAGCACCGGCCCGGTGGCATGCCCGTCGTGGGCTCGCAAGTACGCCTCGCGCACCTGGCCCAAAATTTCCGCCTCGCCCAGCAGCATCGATTCCAATCCCGCCGACACGCGAAACAAATGCCGCACCACGTCGTGATCGTAGTGGTGATACAGCGAGGGATTCAGGAGATCCGGTTTCAGTGCGTGGAATTTGCAGAGGTATCCCGACAACGCTCCCGCCGATTCGCGATGTCCGTTGGGGTTCACGCCGTACACTTCGCTGCGATTACACGTGGATAAAACCAGCGTCTCTTCCAGGATCCCGCTCGAGCGTAGTTCCTCCGCCGCCTGTTGCGCCTGCTCCGCCGAAAACGACACCTTCTCCCGCACCTCTACGGGCGCAGTGCGGAAATTCAGGCCAACCAGTACAATCTCCATGCCGCGTTTCCCGCGCTCCTAAAAATACCGGTGGTGCTGCGAAAAATAGAGGTTCACCACGGTAAAACTCAAGATGACCAACACAAAATTGAACACGCACAGTTTGGAAGCCCGCGCCCCGCGCCACGCCGCCGTCCGCGCCAACTGGAAGTATGCTGCGTACAATCCGAGCACGACCAGCGTCACAACGTACTTCGGATCAAAATAAAATTGTTGCCCCGCCTGCCGGTCCACCACCAGAAATCCCAGCGCTGTTCCCACCGCAATGGTAATCAATCCCAGCAGCACGCTTGTGTGACTCATGCGCTCGAGCAATTCCAGCGGCGGCAACCTCCACACCACATCACTCATCTTGCGAACCTTCAAAAACCGCTCCTCCGCCAGATACATCAGGCTCAACACGCACGACAGCGCAAACGCGGCATATGCCAGGATGCTCAGCGTCACGTGCAGCGCGAACACCACGCCATGTTCAACCGCGGGAGTGACACTCGGATGGTCCGGCATGAGATATGCGGAAAAGAAAAACGCCAAGATCACCGGTAGCACGAACGCGCCGACGGTGCGCTGCCGGTGATAGATCTCGAGGCACAAATAGGTCACCGCCAACAACCAGCCAAACAGCGACATCGACCCCTGCAAGTCGTGGTACGGCACGGTGTGCGTGCCTTTGGCCCTCATTAAGAGGGCGAGGTAATGCGCCACTAACCCTAGAAACATCAGCGCGGTAGCCAGCCTCCCGGTCAGTTCTTTCCCGGTGCTCAGAAAGCGGAAGTACAGCCCCATGCTCGTCAGGTATGCCAGCACCGTCACCACGATAAATGTCTGAGTCATCGGCTATGTCCACGCCGATCTGGGCGATAGCGGGAGCGTATCTTGCCCAGTTTCTGCGTTTTCCTCAATTCTGCGAGTATACCCCACTACTCCTGTTCCCGCAGTGTGCTCGGCCTCACAGTTTGCCCAACCCACTCAGCGGTACAATTGGGCTAGCGCTCCCTCGCTCTCCGACACGACTCGTGGTCCGTTGACATGACGTTCCGGTCCTTATCCGTCGCGCGTTTTCTCCGCTTTCAGGCGATTTACATTGGCGTTGGTGCTATTGGTACCGCTGTGTTTTGGGCCATCGGCCAAAGCATCAACCCCGCCACCGTCCTGGTCTACTCACTTTGTCTCGGAAATCTAGCCACATCATTGATGAACCGCGTCCGTTCTGCCTATAGCCAACGACCGTTCCCCTATAACTGGCTTCTCTTTCTAGCCGTGTTGACGCTGCTGACGCCGGTGATCTATATCATTTCCAGTATCGTTGTCTGGCTCATCGCTCCGCCTTCTCCGCAATCTCTCGAGCATCTCCTTAGAACGGGCTGGAAATTCCCGTGCCTCATTGTTGTCGTTGTCGCCATCATTTCCTCGCTGTTCCGGCAAAACAAGGAGCACCTTGAGGTGCGCAACGCCGAACTCCAGCGTTCTGTTGATCTCACCGCCGCCGAACTGGAACGTCAAGAACAGGACCTGCAGCGCGCACGGGAAATTCAGGAGTCATTGCTTCCCAAAGAAATTCCTCAGCTTCCTGGCTTCGAAATCTCTACATCCTGGAGCCCCGCTCGCATGGTGGGCGGCGATTACTTCGACGTGCTTCGTCTCTCTGACAACCGACTGGCCATTTGCATCGCCGATGTGGTGGGAAAAAGTGTCTCCGCCGCCTTGCTCATGGCCAGTGTGCAGGCCATGGTCCGCGCCTTCGCCCGCGATTCCGAAAGCCCGGCCTGGATGTGTACCCGGATCAACGGTGTCCTGTGCGGGAACATTGCCGCCGATAAGTTTGTCACCTTCTTCTACGCCATCCTTGATGCCGATAAGCACAATCTCAAGTACTGCAGCGCCGGCCATCCCGCGCCCTTGCTGGTTTCCTCGGATTGCGGTTCACGCCTATGCGGCGGCGGCGCTGTCCTCGGCGTCTTCCCCAGGTGGAAATATGAAGATTCGACCGTTAACCTCAGTCCAGGTGCGCGCCTCCTCCTGTTCACCGACGGTATCACCGAAGCCGCCGACCCTCAGGAGCTCGAGTTTGGCGAGAACGCTCTAGCTGCCTTCGCGCAATCTCACTGCGCTGACTCCGCAGCCGAACTAAACCGTGAAATCCTGGCCCAAGTCACCCATTTCTGCGAAGGCAAATTTCAGGACGACGCCACTCTCGTCGTAGTCGCCGCAACTTAGAATCCAATGAGCTAACTCTTTTCGCCCACCTGTGTCCGTCTTTAAGTTAAGAAAGGAATGCAAGAACTGGCTCAGCTAATTAGATGCAGCCCAGTACCTCTGCCGAGCACCGCGCTCGCCACTAACCGTCGGTCGAACGTCGCCAATTGCCCGCCATGGGCACAAGCTAATGCCAGCAGGTAACTACCTGTTACCTGCTTCGAGTTTAACAGTCGGCTCTGGTCTACCTTTCCGTTGTCAAACAAGCTGATGTCGTCTGCCCAGAACGCGTGCCCTGGCAAACTCAGCAGCCCCGCCAGCAATTCCGCCACAGCCGCGGGCGTTCCCGGCGAATTTGGATAGCGGCTGTCTCCCACAATGCGCAAAACCGCGTTCTCGGTGATTGGACAACTTGCCCATGCTTTCTTTCCCGCTGCCGCAAACCATTCGTGCGCCATATCATGCTGCAGGTGCGCGGGATCGAGCAACGCGATCAACACATTCACGTCGAGTAGAAACGTCATCAGGGCAACTCGTCGCGCAGCTGATTCACCAAGTCCTGCGTCACCCGCTTGCTGCCCGAACGTACCGGTAATAGCGGCACACCATTCCGTGTCCGTCTCCCCGTTCGCTTCGGGCGCAGTGCCTCCCTCGCCAACGTCGAGATCACTTCGCCCACACTCTTCCCTTCTCTCACCGCTATTTCTTTGGCCGCTGCCAGCACGTCGTCTTCAATGGAAAGTGTAGTGCGCATCGAAGTCCTTCCATGGTTCTCATCAAACATCTAACATCAGTCATCATACATCATTCGCTGACAGGGGAAAGACCCGCTCGGCTCACTCGATGTTGGTTGGGTTCAAAAATTCAGTGCGCCAACGCACAGGCAAGAATCCTTCCGATTTGCTATTCTGCTCCCAGACTTATGACTTCCCAGGCCCCCACGCCTACTCGCAAAGAACTGTTTCTGCGCGCTTGCCGTTGCGAGCCCGTTCCTCGCCTGCCGGTCTGGATGATGCGCCAGGCCGGGCGCTACCTTCCGGAATACCGGGAAATCCGTGCAAAGCATTCTTTCTTAGAGGTCTGCAAGACTCCTGATCTGGCATTCGAAGTCTCGGTTCAACCGCTTCGGCGCCTCAACGTCGACGCCATCATCATTTTCTCCGACATCCTCATCCCTGCCGAGGCTATGGGCCTGTCCCTCGAATTGGAGGACAAAGGCCCGAATCTTCCCGAACCCGTCCGTACCGCCACCGATGTAAAGAAACTCCACATCTTCGATCCCGAGAAAGAGACTGGCTTCCTGATGGAAGCGCTTCGGCGCACCGTGAAATATGCTGGCCCCGACACTCCCATCCTCGGGTTTGCCGCGTCTCCCTGGACGCTCGCCTGTTACATGGTCGAAGGCCGTGCGAAAGACGGTTTCCCCACGGTTAAGAATTTCCTTTACGCGCAGCCTAAAGTCTTCCGCGAACTCCTGCACAAGATCGCGCAAGCCACGATCCTGTATCTCAAAGGCCAGATTGCGGCCGGCGTATCCGCTGTTCAAATTTTCGACACCTGGTGTGGAGAACTTAATCTGCAGGATTACACCGACTTCGTTCTTCCTGCGGTTCAACAGGTAATATCCGGCTTGGGCCACTCCGTCCCGGTCATTTATTACACCAAGGCCTCGCACCACCTGCTTCCCTCCGTCGTGAAAGCGGGAGCCGACGTTCTCAGCGTGGATTGGCGCATACCGCTTAGCGAACTCCGCGCCCTCGCCGGACCACGTGTCGCGGTGCAAGGCAATCTTGACCCCGCCATTCTGTTCGGCCCGCCGGAAAAGATTCGCGAAGCCACCTTGGATATCGTCGCCGAGCTCGGCGGCCACGGCCACATTTTGAATCTCGGCCACGGCATCCTGCAGCACACGCCCGTGGAAAACGCGCAGCTTTTCATTTCCACCGGCCAACAGGCTCCGCTGCCCGAAGCTAAGCCTGCGGTGCCCGCACGCACTTGAGCGCCAAAGGAGGTCGTTCGTCGTGCCAACCATGAATCCCACCCTCCGCGAAATGCAGCAGGAACTCTCCGTTGGCGAAGAGTTCGTGAATCGCTACAATCGTCCCGGCCCGCGCTACACCAGCTACCCCACTGCACCGGTCTGGGTTGACACATTCGGTCCCAAGGAATTCGAAGCCGCCATCGAAGATGCCGAGCGCAAAGCCTCGCCAGTTTCTCTTTACATGCATCTTCCCTTTTGCGAAAGCCTGTGCCTCTTCTGCGCGTGCAACGTCATCATCCAGAAGGACAAGCGCGTCACGCCTCCGTATCTCGCCACGCTCAAGAAAGAAATCGATCGCATCGCTCGCGGCGTCTCCCGCGATCGCCCGGTCACGCAATTCCACTGGGGCGGCGGCACGCCCACTTATCTTTCACCCGAACAAATCGAGGAGCTCTTCACTTACACGCGCGAGCGCTTTACCTTCGCGCCCGACGCCGAGATTGGCGTCGAAATCGATCCGCGCGTCACCTCCACGGATCACCTGGAAACTCTTCGCCGCATGGGCTTCAACCGACTGTCCATGGGCATTCAGGATTTCAAGGAAGAAGTCCAGAAGGCCATTCACCGCGTGCAGCCGTACGAGGCTACGCGCGAAATCATAGCCACCGCCCGCGGGCTGGGCTTCGACAGCATCAACGTCGATCTCATCTATGGTCTGCCTTACCAGACCGGCAAAAGTTTCGCGCACACTGTCGAACAAATCGTCGGCCTCTCGCCTGACCGCATCGCCATGTTTAGCTACGCGCACGTGCCCTGGCTCAAAAAGCAGCAAGGCTCCTTCGTCAAATTTCTTCCCGAAGGCATGAACAAGTTCGATATTTTCCGCAATGGGCTGCTGAAATTCCTGGAAGCCGGCTACCTCTATATCGGAATGGATCACTTCTCGAAGGAAAACGACGAACTGGCAGTCTCGCAACGCAATCGCACGCTCCATCGCAATTTCCAGGGTTACACCACGAAGGCCGGAGCCGACCTTTACGGCATGGGCATCACCGCCATCAGCGGCATTCAGGACGTTTACGCGCAAAACTTTCGCGATATTCCCAATTGGGAGAAAGCGGTCAACGAACGCGGCATCGCCACCATGCGCGGCTACCGCCTTTCGCAAGACGACATCATCCGCCGCGAAGTGATCAGCCGCTTGCTCTGCCACACCGTCATCGTCAAAGACGAAATCGCCCGGCAATTTGGCATAAACTTCGATGAATATTTCGCCGCGGAATTGGCGCACCTAAAAATACCGCAGGAAGATGGCCTGGTGGTCATCAACGACAAGGAAATTCGCACCGCTTGGCTCGGTCGCATCTTTATCCGCAACCTGGCCATGGTTTTTGACCCGTACCTGGAGAAACAGCAGTTGGCATCGCGCCCGTTATTCTCAAAGACGCTCTAACCAGCGAGGTCTTTCTTCATGTCGACCCAAGTCCAGGCACTCGTCGTGGGTGCTGGCATTTCCGGCCTTACTACTGCATATGCCCTGCAAAAATCCGGGATTTCCACCTTCCTATTTGAGGCTTCCCCTCGTCCCGGCGGTGTGATTCAATCCATTCAGCGTGATGGATTTCTCCTTGAATGCGGCCCGCAAAGCTTTAGCGGCAATGCCAGCATTACGGCCATCTGCAGCGACCTGGGCATTCTGGACCAACGCATCCTCGCGGATCCCAAGGCTCCTCGCTACGTTCTGATCAACGGTAAATTGCACAATGTCCCCATGGGACCCGGCTTGCTCGTTTCTTCGTTTCTCGGCGGCGGCACACGTTTCGCTATTCTTCGCGACTTGCTTGGCTCCAGCCACGCTCCGGAACCCGACGAATCCGTCGCCGATTTCACCCGACGCAAATTCTCTTCGCAACTCCTCGATCGCCTGGTCGGGCCTTTTGTTTCCGGTATCTACGCCGGCGATCCGGAGAAGCTCAGTCTGCGCGCGGCGTTTCCCATCCTCTATGAAGCGGAATCCACCAGAGGCAGTGTCCTTCGCGGAGCTTTTGCCATCTTGAGAGCTCGTAGCGCGAAGCGCGCCAACACTCCGCGCGAAAAGCCCACGCTGCAGACCTTCCGCGACGGCAATGAAACTCTGGTCCGCGCACTCGCCAAAAATGTGAACGACCGCTTGTTCTGCAACGTGGAAGTTACCGCCATCGATGCTCTGGAACCCAACCGGGAAGCCGATTCCCCTCGTTTCCACGTGACGCTCCGCACGCCGCGCGGCGAAGAGCGCATCGAAACCGAGCGCATCGTCCTGGCCAATTCTCCCGGGGCTGCCGGAGGCGTTCTGTCTCGCCTCGATCCGCAATTCGCATCGGAACTAGCAGCCGTCGAGTACGCTGCCGTCGGTGTGGTTTCTCTCGGTTATCGCCAGGCCGATGTCGGTCACGATCTCGCGGGATTCGGCTTTCTCGTTCCCCGCTCATCCGGACTCAACGATCTAGGCACCGTCTGGAATTCTTCGCTCTTCCTCGGCCGCGCTCCGGAAGGCTACGCGCTGCTCACCAGTTTCGTTGGCGGCGCCACTAATCCCGCCATTCTGCAGAAGTCGCCCGAAGAACTTGTCGCTCTTGTTCACCGGGAAATCGCGCCCCTGCTCTCGATTCGAAACCAACCGATGTTCTCGAACGTCACCGTTTGGCCTCGCGCCCTGCCGCAATACAATCTCGGCCATGTCGCTCGCCTGGCTGCCCTCGAAAAACTTCGTGGCAATTTCCCCGGCCTCTACTTCGCGGGCAACTTCCTTAATGGACCCGCCATCGGCACCTGTGTCGAGCATTCCTTGAAAATCGCCGACGAAATCCGCGTCAGCTTCGCCAACTAGCCGTGTACGGGCGCAGCATAGCCTACCGTTGCTCTCGCAACCGATGCGCTAGCCGTATTTCGCGCCTCTTTGCCGCTTCGCGCCACCGCCGCTTCTCCTCCGCAGTCTTGACAATCAGCGGCGGCACCGGCTTCGGCTTCCTGGTGTGTTCGTCGATCGCGACAAAGGTGACGAACGCCGATGTCGTGTGCTTCCGTTCGCCCGTCAGAATGTCTTCGGAATAAACCTCGACACCGATTTCGAGCGAAGTATGAAAGACGCGGTTGACGTGCGATTTCAGCAGCACGATTTCGCCCAGGCTGACCGGATTGCGAAAATCGATGTAGTCCACCGACGCCGTCACCATGTAGCTGTTCGCGTGCCGGCTGGCCGCCATCGCCGCCACGATGTCCACCAGGTGCATCACGTGCCCGCCCAACAATTTCCCCAGTGCGTTCGTCTGCGCCGGCAAGACGACTTCCGCCATCTCCGATGCCGACGCGCGCACCGGTTTCCCTTTCAACGGCTCCTCCCGAAACTTTCCCATCACGTCTTTACCTAATCGTGGCATTGCGTTCCTCTTTTCAACTCCGCTTTGGCTGCGTTCTGTCCTCCACGTATAATACGAAACGTTGCCATGACCGACCAAAAGAAAACCCGCCGCGAGAAGCTCGAAGAGTTTCTCGCCGCCAATCCCAACGATGCCTTCTCCCGCTACGGGCTCGCGCTGGAGTGCATCAACAGCGGCGATTTCGCGTCCGCGGAAGCCAACTTCCGCTTGCTGCTGCAATCGAATCCCGACTATGTGCCGGGCTATCAGATGTATGCGCAAACGCTGGCGAAACACAATCGCCCCGACGAGGCCAAATCCATACTCACCCAAGGCTTAGAAGCCGCCACTCGGGCTGGCAATCAGCATGCCCGCTCTGAAATGGAAGCGCTGCTCTCGGAACTTGGCTGACTCGATCGGCTGTCCCACGTCGGCCGACTTCTTGACTGCTCAGGTCGCCATTCCCGTCCATTCTTCGGCAACTCACAGCAACTTGAACCGCCTCTATGGTATTGTTTTTCGCCGAGATCCCAGGATCAACCATGCCCACGCCAGCCGCCCTTCAGGAGCAAACGCACGCCGCGGAATCACGCCTCGCCTGGGCCATTGCCGCCATCGGCTTTCTTTTGCAGATGGCGTTCAATGGCCGCTATGGTTACTTCCGCGACGAGCTTTACTACATCGCCTGCAGCAATCATCTTGCGTTTGGATATGTCGATCTTGCCCCGCTGATCGCCTGGCTTGCCCGCGGCTTTCGCATCGTCTTCGGCGATTCTCTTCACGCGATCCGTTTGCTTCCCGCACTGGCCTTCGGCGCGGAAATCGCGCTCACGGGCTTTATTACGCGCGAGCTGACCGGCAAGCGCTGGGCAATTTTTGTGGCATGCGTGACCGTCCTATTGAGCCCGGTGATTCTCGGCAATGGCACGCGACTCGCCATGAACCCGCTGGAGCCGCTGTTCTGGATGGGTTGCATTTACGTTCTACTCGTCGCCCTCCGGCTCGAAAAGCCGAGACTCCTTCTCTGGTGTGGCGTTCTTCTCGGCTTTGGCCTTCTCAATAAACACTCGACAATCTTTTTTATCGCCGCTCTTGTTGTGGGCCTGGCGTTGTCCCCGCAACGCCGCCTGCTCACCAGCAAATGGTTCTGGTTCGCCGCCATCATTGCCTTCTGCATCGCGCTGCCCAACGTGATCTGGCAATACGTACATCACTTCCCCACGCTCGAGGATCTACGCAACGTCAAAGCCACGCACAAAAATATCGAACTTCCTCCCCTTCCTTTCTTCCAACAGCAAGTGGCGATGCTTAATCCGTACGCGGTTTTCGTCTGGCTCGGCGGCCTGTTTTATCTTTTGTTTCATCCCGGTGCAAAACGTTTTCGTTTTCTCGCCTATACCTATGTCGTGTTCCTCGCGGTGATGATGGCGTTGCATGGAAAAGACTATTACCTCGCACCGATCTATCCCATGCTGATCGGCGCAGGCGCGGTCCTTTGGGAAAAGGTAATTCAAAGCTATGCGCCGGTCCGCTGGCTCCGATACGCGATTCCCGCGGTGATCATCGCCGTTGGGATTTTGGCCGCACCGCTCGTCATGCCCATCCTGCCTCCAGAGAAAATTCCCGCGTACATAAACGCCCTGGGGGTAAAAATGACTCGCACGGAAAACGGCATGGTCAGCCCGTTGCCGCAGCATTTCGCCGATCAATTCGGCTGGCCCGAAATGGTCGCTAGAGTCGCCGAAGTCTACAACGCACTTCCGTCCGACCAGCGCGCGAAGACCGCCATTCTTGCAGGAAATTACGGAGGAGCCGGCGCTATCGATTTCTTCGGCCCGCGCTATGGGCTGCCAAAATCCATCAGCGCTCATCAGAATTATTATTATTGGGGACCGCGGGAGTACACGGGAGAGAGCATCATCCTACTGGAGTGGCGACTGGAGAAAGCGCAGAAGTGGTGCGGCAGCGTCGACATAGGCCCGCGCAACGATCCGCCGCTCGGCATGGGCTGGGAACACTACGACATTCTTGTTTGCCACAATTTCAAAGAACCGTTGCCACAGGCCTGGCCCGAACTCAAAACCTGGAATTAATGGGAAGCGTGTACGGACAAGATCAGCAATCCGCGGAGACAAACAAAATGGTGCGGGAGAGAGGACTTGAACCTCCACGGGTGTTACCCCACAAGATCCTAAGTCTTGCGCGTCTGCCAATTCCGCCACTCCCGCACCTAGTGGTGATTCCTGATTATACCGATTTCCAGCCGCTCTAGAACCGCGAATGGCGGCGGCTGTCCGGAACTACGAACCTGCCGTGCGGTACCTGGCCGCTTGTGGGTTCATCAAGGTTTCGCCAATCTGCGTCAACTTGGCATCCGCCACCTTCTCTTCCTTCAGGGTCTGTTCCAGCGAGCCGACAGCGTCGCGCAGTCCCAAGTGGCGCGCGAAGGCAGCGAGTGTGCCGTACAACGCGATTTCATAGTGTTCCACCTGATTGCCGTTGGCGATCAGCGCGGCGTCGCGCAAGGGCGAATCGTCGATGTTCGACACGGAATCTTTAGCGGCGCTGGCTAGTTCGTCAAAAATGTCGTTTCCTTTGGTGTCGGGTTCCTTGCCAAGCGTGGAAAAAATATGTTCCAAGCGGACAAGATGGTTTCGCGTTTCTTGAAGGTGGTGCTGCAGAGCAGCTCGCAATTCCTGCGAGCCGGCATTTTCGATCATCGAGGGCAAGCCCTTTTCGACAAGCTTTTGCTCGCAATCGTAGGCGTAGCGAAGTTTAATTTCGAATAATTCGCGGAGAGAATTTACTTTTCCGATCATGCTGTGACCCCTTTTAAAATTTGGCTGATGCCACCCAGGTGGGCTCCCAAAGCGACGAAGCAGCTCAACCCATTTATGCATGAAGGGCCGACCGCGAAGGCCAGGCAATTCCCGTATTTTAAAAGCGGATCAGCTCTATTTGCATACATTGCCGGGTCCGGCTTGGGGACTGGTGCGGCTTTAGGGTATCCCGTAAATGGAACTACAGCATTTCCCGTACAGCGATTGCCGCAGGACCTGTTAAGCTCAACGACCGCGAGAGCAACCGATGAGCGGCGCCCGGCCGTCCCGTTCGCAGTGCGGTTAGTAGAAACCACTTGCTATGAATTCTTGACGAGTATTACGGTACGAGTCTCCTAGAGGTCCACTGCCACAGAAGGAGTCTTGAATGAGCACAGGATTGCACAATTCCGGGGTCGCAAAGTTGAAGGACGCCATCGCGAATCACGAAGCCGCGATTCTAGAGCAATGGATCCGAGAGATGAGCGCAAGCACACGACGAACCGATTTGGCCAACGATACGGAAATCCGCAGCCAGTGTTCGCACTTTCTGAAGGCGCTGCGGCATGCCACGGAATCCGGAACTTTTGAATTGAGTGCTCCCGGTTGGCAAGGAGTAAGGACGCTATTGGAGGAGATTTCGAAATCGCGGGCGCAGCAGGGCTTTACGCCAACGGAGACCGCGACATTCGTGCTTTCCGTGAAAAAGCCTTTGTTTTCGGTGTTACGAGATGGCCTGGGAACGGATGCGAACGGTTTAGCTTCGGAGCTTTGGGCCACAACCGAATTGATTGATTCGCTCGCACTCTACACGACAGAAATTTACTTGAAAACGCGTACTGACGTTATTCGGCGCCAGCAGGAGGAAATGCTCGAACTGTCTACCCCCGTGGTGAAGTTGTGGGAAGGAATCCTGGCATTACCCATCATAGGAACTTTGGACAGCGAACGGACACAGGTGGTGATGGAATCCCTGCTGGAGGGCATCGTAAAGACGAATTCGAAGGTCGCCATCATCGATATTACCGGCGTACCCACGGTGGATACTCTGGTGGCCCAGCATCTATTGAAGACCGTTACTGCGGCACGATTGATGGGCGCGGACTGCATCATTAGTGGGGTTCGCCCCCAAATTGCGCAGACCATCGTGCATTTGGGAATCAATCTCCTGGACGTAACGACCAAAGCCACGCTGTCGGATGCGTTTGCATTAGCGCTCCGGCGGACTGGAACGACACTGGAACACAGCGCGAGAAACGCATAGGACGCGAAATTGGAAAAAATACCGATTCTACGTATGGGCGAATATCTGCTGGTCACCATTCAAGTGGATATGCACGACCGATTGGCGCTGCAGTTACAAGAAGACTTGACGAACCGGATAAGCGAGACCGGCGCCCATGGAGTGCTGATCGATATTTCCAGCCTGGAAATTGTCGATTCGTTTATCGGGCGGATGCTGGGCAACATTGCGGCGATGTCTCGAATTCTGGATGCGCAAACCGTGGTTGTGGGGATGCAGCCGGCGGTAGCGATCACGCTTGTGGAACTGGGCATGTCCCTTCCGGGCGTGCGGACGGCACTCAATGTGGATGCTGGAATGGACGTATTGCGAGAATCGCTGAACGGGAAAAGGGCGACGAATCATGTCAGTGGTCCATAGCGATACGATTCCCGTTGCTTGCGAAGCCGACGTTGTGATGGTGCGGCGGCGTGTGCGAGAAGTGGCAAACAAAGTAGGTTTGTCGCTCGTCGATCAAACCAAGTTGGTGACCGCCGCCAGCGAGTTGGCACGAAATACCGTGGTGTACGGCGGAGGCGGTTCGTTGCAACTGGAGTCTCTGAACGGGCCGCGACTCGGTATTCGACTGATTTTCGAAGACCACGGCCCGGGAATCCCTGATGTGCCATTAGCGATGCGGGACGGATTCACCACAGGTGCCGGGCTGGGCCTTGGATTAGGCGGAGCGAAGCGCCTGGTCAACGAATTCGCGATCGAATCGGTTGTCGGGCACGGCACGAAAGTATCTGTCACGCGCTGGAAGTAAAATCCATGGGCACGCTCACCTTGATCACGGATGCAACTCACGCGGCAGAGGCGCGGCGTCAAGCGGCAGGCTACGGCGAGAAAGCGAAATTAGGCGACCGAGAACAGGGCGCTTTGGCCGTCGCGGTCACCGAAATCGCGACCAACGTGCTCAAACACGCTGGTAGCGGATTGGTCGTACTTGAATCCGTCAGGCGCAACGGCGACCGTGGCGTGCGCGTATTGGGCTTGGACAAAGGTCCTGGTATTCGCGATGTAACGGCTGCCTTGCAAGACGGATACTCGACGGCAGGGACTGCTGGGAATGGGTTGGGTGCCGTGCGGAGGCTCGCTCATCATTTTGACATTTACACCGCACCAGCATTAGGAACGGCGATCTTGGCGGAGTTTTGGCCGAAGG
This sequence comes from Candidatus Acidiferrales bacterium, assembly GCA_963759275.1. Classification (GTDB taxonomy): domain Bacteria; phylum Acidobacteriota; class Terriglobia; order Acidiferrales; family UBA7541; genus Acidiferrum. The sequence continues at coordinate 980,424 of CAVWYZ010000018.1, forward strand.
AGCAAGACGGGCACGAATATTCGTATCCCTTGGATGTGGGGGTTCTCTCGATTCCGTTCAAGGGCGAGGAAGTTTGCGGCGATGGGTGGGGGGCGACGGCGTCGCGGGACTCGATGCGATTTATGGTTGTCGACGGCTTGGGACATGGAGAATTCGCAGCGGAAGGGGCACGGGAGGCAGAGAAGGTGTTTGCGGGCTCCAGCCAAGATTCTTTGACCAAAATTCTGCAGGACAGCCACAATACGTTGAAAAAAACACGGGGTGCAGCTATGGCGGTCGCGTCCCTCCATTTGGAGCGCAACGTTTTATCGTTCGCGGGCATAGGAAATATAGGAGCGTCGATCGTCACACCCAGCTCTAGCCGGGGAATGGTGTCGCACCATGGAATTGTTGGCCACCAAATGAGCCGGATCCAGGAATTTACGTTTCCCTGGAGCTCAGATAGCACGCTAGTGATGCATTCCGATGGTTTGAAGACCACCTGGAATCTCGGGCAGTACCCGGGAATCTGGAGTAAGCATCCCGCGCTGATTGCCGGAGTGCTCTACCGGGATTTCACCCGGGATCGCGACGACGTTACGATTTTAGTAGCAAAGAAGCCGTGGGAAACGGGCGTTTGATGAAATTCAAGCTGGTAACGATGGAGATCCGGAACGAGCGCGATGTAGTGCTGGCGCGGCAACGAGCCAGGTCTGTGGCCGCCGCGCTTAAATTTGACGTGCAGGCCCAAACGCGGCTGGCCACCGCGGTATCCGAGATCGCCCGGAATGCCTTCCAGTACGCGGGTAACGGTTGGATCACATTTGAAATTGACAATGGCCCGGAGAAGCTCCTGATTATTTCCGTGCGGGATCGCGGGAGAGGAATCCCGAACCTTGATGAGATTTTCGCGGGTAAATATACATCAAAGACAGGAATGGGCCTTGGCATTATAGGAGCAAAGCGCCTATCCGATTATTTCCATATCGAATCGGGCGACAAAGAGGGCACGGTCGTTACGCTGGGAAAAACTATACCGGGTAAAGCGTCACATCTCAGCCCAGAAGAACTAAACGCCGTGCTGGCGACGGTGGAACGGAAAGCGGCGGAAGATCCGTATGCAGAATTACAGCAACAGAACAAAGAGTTGATGCGCACGCTGGAAGAATTGCAAGCCCGGCAGCTGGAACTGGCACAACTCAATCGGGAACTCGACGAAACCAATCGTGGGGTAGTAGCGCTATATGCGGAATTGAACGACAAGGCGGATTTTCTACAACGCGCGTCGGAGCTGAAGAGTCACTTCCTTTCGAACATGAGCCACGAATTCCGGACGCCGCTGAACTCGATTCTGGCACTGAGCCAAATCCTGCTGGACCGGATGGACGGCGAGCTCACAGCCGAACAGGAGAAACAAGTCGCGTTCGTGCGCCGATCGGCACAGGATCTGACGGATCTGGTCAATGATCTGTTGGATCTGGCAAAAGTCGAGGCCGGAAAGGTGTCCATCCGAGCCAGCGATTTCTCGGTCGAGAGTTTATTCGCCGCGCTGCGCGGGATGTTGCGGCCGCTACTAGCACAGAATTCTTCGGTATCTCTTGTGTTCGAGGATCCGGCCAACATACCCGACTTACACACCGACGAGGCCAAGGTTTCGCAGATTCTGCGGAATTTCATCTCGAATGCGTTGAAGTTCACCGAGCGCGGCGAAGTGCGGGTTTCCGCGGATGTGCACGGCGATGTCGTCACGTTTTCGGTGGCCGACACCGGAATCGGAATCGCGCTGGCGGACCAAGAGCGAATTTTCCAGGAGTGGGAGCAGATCGAGGGCAAGATCCAGAAAACGGCAAAGGGCACGGGGCTCGGCCTGCCACTTTCTCGCAAGCTGGCGCAATTGTTGGGTGGGGATGTTTACGTCAAGAGCCAGGTGGGGATAGGCTCGACGTTTTTTGCTGCGCTACCGGTTCGCTACACCGGCGCGACAGAAGCAGTCTACGTGCCGGATATCAAACGGGAACTGGACGCCTCCAAGCTGCCGGTACTGGTGGTGGAAGATAACCGCGAAGCTTTATTTATCTACGAAAAATACCTGAAGGGCACGGATTTTCAGGTGATTCCCGCGCAAGATCTGAGGGAGGCGCGAAAAGCGCTGGGAGAGTTTCAGCCGGTTGCGATCGTACTGGATATTCTTTTGCAGGGAGAACATTCCTGGCAGTTTCTGCAAGAACTGAAACGCAATCCCGAGACCGAGAACATACCGGTATTTGTAGTGACGGTCGTTGAAAATGAGAAGAAAGCGTTGGCGCTGGGGGCATCTGGTTTCCACGAGAAACCGATTGACCGGGGCTGGCTGTTGAATCAACTGCAAGCGACCATCGGAAGGCCGCCGGGAAAGATATTGATTGTGGACGACGATGAAATCTCCCGGTATCTCGTCAAAGGGCTGCTGGCCAACCGGGGTTATCGATTGTTGGAGGCGCACGGCGGCAGCGAGGGATTACGATTAGCGAGAGAGAATCAACCGAACTTGATTGTGCTGGATTTATCCATGCCGGATTTGAATGGGTTTCAGGTTCTGGACAGCTTGAAAAATGATTCCGCGACAAAAGATATTCCCGTGGTGATCTACACGTCGCAAACACTGGAGAGTCAAGACCGGGCGCGCTTGTGCGAAGCCGTCGACATTATTCCGAAGGCGTATGAATCGCGCGAGCAGGCGGGAGCGCGATTCAGCGAGGTTCTTGGACGGGCCGGTCTGAATCAAGAATCGAAGAACTGAAAGGCACGAAGTGTGCTGCGGGTAAAACTGGCGGGAAGGAAGATACGAAGAAACGATGACGGCAGAGAAAACAAATAAAACCATCCTGGCAGTCGATGACAACGATGCGCTGCGTTACTCGCTATCCAGAACGTTGCAAAGCGGTGGCTATACAGTGGTGGAGGCGCGAAATGGCGCCGAGGCATTGCGCTTCGCCGAAGACGGTCCGGACCTGATCACCCTGGACATCCATTTGCCAGACAAAGACGGCTTTGAGGTCAGTCGATTGCTGAAAAGCAATCCTCGCACGGCGCACATTCCGATCGTGCATTTATCCGCAACTTTTGTGGACACCGAGCACCGCGTTCGGGGCTTGGAAGTGGCGGACGCTTATCTCACGGAACCGATATCCCGGGAAGAATTATTGGCAACGGTGGGTGCACTGCTTCGCTTGAAACATGCGGAACGAGAAGCGAACCGGCACGCCGCGGAAGCAGAGCAAGCGAGACAGGAACTCGAGAAAGCGCATCAGGAACTGGAACTGAAGGTGCAGGAACGAACCAGGGAGCTGGATGCAAGAAACGAGAAAATCCGGGTACTCACAGGAAGGCTTCTGAAGCTGCAGGACGAAGAGCGGCGGCGGATTGCCCGGGAATTGCACGACAGCACAGGGCAAATGCTTGCGGCCATGAAAATGAATCTGGACCGGCTGATCGTCGAGGCCCGGGGCTTGAAGTCGGAACCATTGATTTCGGAGGCGATTGCGATCAATGAAGACCTGACACGACAATTACGTACGATGTCATATTTGTTGCATCCTCCGCTATTGGACGAATTGGGGTTGGCGTCGGCGCTGGGCTGGTATGTGGAAGGGTTCTCGCAACGGAGCAGCATCCATGTGGACCTGGAGATCAGTCCGGAATTTGACCGCTTGCCGGAGGACCTGGAGATCACCATTTTTCGAGTGATTCAGGAGTGCTTAACCAATATTCACCGGCATTCGGGCAGTGCGACCGCGAAGATTCGGTTAGCGAGGGGCGAAGAAGGCGTTCGGGTGGAGGTGATTGATGAGGGCGCGGGCATTCCGGTGCACCGGCTTCGCGAAGGTAAATTGGTTCAAGGGATTGGCATCATGGGGATTCAAGAACGAATGCGGCAGTTGGGTGGCGATTTAGATGTAACTTCATCGGGCAAGGGCACGACGGTGGTGGCCACCCTGCCGTTGTGTTGAAGGATTTGGCCGGTGAGCGGGCTGGCATTGCGATGCGATTTTAGTCTTAGTGATAGTCGTGAGATTGTGTTTCGGCTGCCGAGATTTCGACGGTCATGACGCGCGTGGCCTTTATGGAAATGACGCTGTCCTGATTCTGCAAGATACCTTCCACACGTAAGAATTTCTCCCGATTGATGAGCAGGCGATATTTTTGGTAGAGGTCTGGATTGACGATTATGTTGGCGATTCCAGTTTCATCTTCCAGGCTGAGAAACACGAAACCCTTGGCAGTTCCCGGGCGTTGCCTGGCGATCACGCATCCTGCTACGCGCGCGTAGTCACCATCCGGAAGCCGTTCGAGATCACAAGCGCGATTGATATTCATGGAAGTGAGCGCATCGCGGCAATACGCCAGGGGATGTGGGCCTGCGGTCATGCCTGAGCCGTGAAAGTCCGCGACCAGGCGCTCTTCGTTGGTCATGCGCTGCAGAGGCGAAATGTCCGCTTCTTCTTCCGGAACAGCATCGAGCAGCGGGCCAGCAGGACGGGCGGCGCGTTCCACTTGCCACAGGGCGGTGCGGCGGTGAACAGCCTTGCCGAGCGAGTTGAGAGCGCCGATTTCGCTTAGAGTGACCAGTTCGGATTTCTGCAACTCCGGGACGCACCGGGCTAGATCTGAAATTGCTGCGAAGGGTTTCTGTGCTTTTGCGAGCAGGATAGCTTCGGCTGATTTTTGGTGGAGGCCGCGAACGTAGCGCAGGCCGATACGCAGGCAAGGGACTTCTTCGCCGCTCTTATTGGTGGTGTTTTCGATGGTGCAAAGCCAATCGGAATGCAATATATCGATCGGTTTCACGCGCAAGCCGTGGCGCTGTGCGTCTTTTACGATGGTGGCGGGGCTGTAGAACCCCATCGGTTGATTGTTCAGCAACGCCGCGGTGAATGCCGCCAGATAATGACACTTCAAGAAAGCGCTGGCATACGCTAACAAAGCAAAACTGGCGGCGTGAGATTCGGGAAAGCCATAGCGAGCAAACGATGTGATTTGCGTGATGATTTCTTGCTGCGTTTGCGCATCGATTCCATTGCGTTCCATACCATAACGCAGCTTGATTTCAATTTGTTGCATACGGCTTTCGGAGCGCTTGAAACCCATGGCGCGGCGCAATTCTTCCGCTTCCCCGCCGGAGAAACTGGCTGCGGTCATCGCCATACGCAGAAGCTGTTCTTGAAACAGAGGGACGCCTAACGTGCGCTTGAGAATTGGCTCGAGAGACGGATGAGCATAGTGGACCGGCTCTTTGCCCTGGCGACGGCGCATGTACGGATTCATCATTTTGCCGACGATGGGACCGGGACGAATGATAGCGACTTGCACAACGAGATCGTAAAACTTTACGGGAGCGTTGCGGGGGAGCGAGGCCATTTGCGCGCGACTCTCCACCTGAAACATGCCAACGGTATCCGCGCGTCGCAGAGTTTCGTATACGAGTAGATCGTCCGCGGGTAGCTGGGCCAGATCGACAGGCTTACTGTAATGCTGGGGAATGAGCTGTAGACATTCTTCCAGAACAGCCATCATGCCGAGACCGAGCAAATCGACTTTGACGATGCCCAGATCGCTGCAATCATCTTTGTCCCACTGCACGACGACGCGGCCGGGCATGGTGGCGGGCTCCAGCGGAACCACGGAATCCAATTGGCCCTGGCAAATTACCATGCCACCGGAATGCTGTCCCAGATGGCGCGGCAAATCCTGAATGCGATTGCATAAATGGAGATACTTGCGAATTAAGGAATGGTTGGTGTCGAAGCCGGCCTGCTCGAAATAGGTTTTCCAATTATCGTCTGGGCCGCGCCATTCGAACTGGCCGACCAAGCTGGACAAGCGATCGAGATTTTCTGCATCGAAACCGAGAGCTTTGCCAACTTCGCGGGAAGCGGAACGACCACGATAGGTAATCACGTTGGCAGTCATGGCCGCGCCAAGTTTGCCGTAGCGTTCGTAGACATATTGAATGACTTTTTCGCGCTGATCGCCGCTGGGGAGATCAAGATCGATGTCGGGCCATTCATCGCGTTCTTCGGAAAGAAAGCGCTCGAAAAGTAGCTCCATGCCAACAGGATCAACGGCGGTGATGCCCAGCGAATAGCATACGGCACTGTTCGCGGCGGAACCGCGGCCCTGGACGAGAATGGAATGGTGGCGGCAGAAGCGGACCATGTCCCAAACAATCAGGAAATAGCCGGCCAATTTGAGTTTTTCGATGAGCTGGAGTTCCTTTTCTACCTGTTTAAGGGCTTTGGCAAAAAGCTGCTCGTCATTTTTAGAGCCGTAGCGCTCTTGCACGCCTTCGAGGGTGCGTTTTCGTAAGAAGGAATCCATGGTTTCGTCTTCAGGAATTGGATAAAGAGGAAATTGATAACCTAAATCCGCCAAAGTAAATTCGAGGCGAGAGGAAAGTAGTTCGGTGTTGGCGATGGCGTGCGGCAAATCATTGAAGAGTTCGTTCATCTCTTCGGGAGAACGGAGATGGCGGTCGTCGTTTTTCTGGAGCAGACGGCCCGCGGTATTAAGTTGGCAATGGTTGCGGATACAGGTAAAGACATCGAGGACTTCGCGATCTCTGGCGTGGGCATAGCGGACACCGTTCGTGGCCAACAGAGGAAGCTTCAACGTTCGTGCAAGTTGAACGGCGGCTTGGTTACGTTGTTCTTCCACGGGATCGAAATGACGCTGCAATTCCACGAAGACATTCTGTTTTCCGAACAGGGAGACGAGTTGCTTCACAGCGTGTTGGGTCTTTTCGTATCCGCCACTGACAAGAGAGGAGGCGAGGATGCCCTCTTCTCCGCCAGTCAGGCACACCAATCCCTGCGAGAATTCGGCAACTTCCTGGAGTGTGGCTGTGCCCGTTCCTTTTTCGGTTTCGCGCAATTTGTAACGCGTAATAAGGCGGCAGAGATTCTGATAGCCAGTACGGTTTTCGACCAAGAGGGATAAACGCACGGGCTGCGGAGGAATTTTGTGGGGCATCCAAGACGGCGGTCGGGCTTGATAACCAAGATCGGCGATGGAAATTTCCGCACCGATGATCGCGCGGATCTTGTGTTTCTTGGTGGCGGTATGAAAGCGTGGCGAACCGTAGACACCGTCGCGATCGAGCAAGGCGATAGCCGGCATGCCCAGTTGCGCAGCGGTTTCCGCCAATTCCTCGGGGAGCGAGGCGCCTTCGAGGAAACTGAAGGCAGAAGCGGAATGGAGTTCAATGTATCTCAATCGTAGATTCCTTCCACGAACCAGCGTTTGGATTGCAAATCGCGGTAAATGCGATAGAGGCCATTTTCTTGCGGTTGGTTGGCAAGAGTATCCGGCTGAAATTTAGGACGAAGCGCGGGAACGAGAACGTCCCATTCCTCGCGAGCCCACGGGGTTTCTGACCACCATTCCCCGCTCGTTTTGATAGGGCCAGCAAACGCGAGAACTGGTTTGCGGGTACCGCCGCAGGAGATTGCGACGGGCTGTTTGTCGTGCAATTGGACGTCGGCAAGGAGTGGTGGGCGATAAATGCGAAGCGCGGCCTTGGATGGACGCTCGCCAGTGGAATTTTTTAGCGAAGCTTCCGGCAAGACGAAGCGGTTTTGCTGAAACGCATCGGGCCGGTGCGAGTCCAGTAGCGCCGGTGCTCCCACGCGGCCTTCGCCCACAGTGCTTTGAATGCGCGCCAAGGTAATTTCCAGCGCTTCGGGTTCCGGGCTTAGAGGAAGGAACAGACCAAGCTGCCTGGTGCGCGAGCGCGTGGGAACAGCCGAAATGTGAATCGCTGTGACGAGCGCGTTCGGCGGGTGCGCTTGCAAATCCAGTTGCAACAACTTGAGGAGCATTTTGCTTTGCGCTACGGGCATGGGAAGGCGCAGAGCGCGGATGTGAAGGACGGGTTGCTTGTTGCGCAAATCGTCAGGTTGCAGGGTCAGAGTGATTTTCACTTCGGTGGTGGCGAGGATGTGCATGCGGAGACGCAAGCACAATTGCTCGAGCAAACGATTCAAAACAAACAGCAACGGTTCCAGTAAATCGACGGGAAATTCCAGTTGCAAGCATTCTTCGAAATGATCGGGAAACTCTTTTGCCAGTAGCTGACGGAGATCGGTTCCCCGGCAGAGGCGCTGCCAGTACTGGCCTGGCTGGCCTAGACGCTCAATGACAGCAATTTCCGGGAGCACGGTAAATTCGGCGCAGGTGTGAATACCCCAACGGGCCAATGTTTCCAGGAGTTCGCCGGGAATGTTGAGTGCCGACAAAGGGAGCGGTCCGAGACAGTCCGCTTCTTTCCCTGGTGGGATTAACGTTATGCCTGCAAAGCCACGCGCGGCGCAAACAGCGGCTTCGGGATTTCCGGCAATGCTGACGTTTGCTTCCAGGCCTACTTCAGCGGCAATGCGTTTCAGATCGTCGGCAATTTTTTGTTGGGAGCCGAACAGCTTTTCGCAGCCCGCAATATCGAGAACAACCGTGCCGAGAAGATCGGCTTCGCTTCCGTTTTCGGATTCTTCGATACGCGGCGAAATCGTCCACGCACAATCGAGCAAGGCCGCATGTGCCGTGACTTCCTGAGAGGGAGAGCGCCAACGCCGCTCTACGCCCGGGCAGGCTTCGGCTTGCAGCTTGGTCATGCCGAGTTCCACACCGAGCGCGCGTGCCGTTGCGTTGGCAGCAAACACTTTGGTGAGCGGGGCGGCACCTTCAAAAATGGCGACGGGCTTATTGCGAAGGTCCGGATCCTGGCGAATCACCGCCTGAACGGGAAAATCGGGAATGAATATGCATGCGAACGCCAAAGAAAAAGCTCCTTAATTCTTTCGGCAGAGGGGAACGGAAGGAAAGAGAAGGTTGCGAGTTTTCTAAAAGCCGTCAGTCCATAACGTTTTAGTAGTCCAGGAGGCGGAATCCATGAGCTGCAAACCTGTACGGGAATTGGCAATTCTGGCTTCGACTTCAAAACCTTGCAAAGTGGCCATGCCAGCGGTTTTCTTTTGCGAATTGATGCTATTCCAGCTTTCGCGCTTGCGTTGGCATTGCAGCACCAGAGAAGAACAACTTTTCGCGGAAGGCTCTTCGCCAAGCAGCAGCAAAATGGTGGGAGTGCTCTCAATCGCGCGACGGAAACGGAACCAAGTGCTCATCTCGATGCGCCGCGCGTCGACCCAGGGAATATTTCCCAAGTCGAATACCACCAAACCCCAGCCGCCGCTGTGGAGAAGCAGATCGGTGGCTCGCAATGCCTGATCGAGCTGTTTCCAAGGTTTGTTGTTGGGTGTAAAGCTTCGCGTTGCATTGTTGAGGATGCTTTGTGCGGGATCGTGTTCCGGATCTTGAGAATTTTTGGCTTGGCGATGACGTGGACGACGGATTTGTGCTTGTTCACCCGCGCATCTGGCGCCCGAGTAAGAGCTGGCACGGATGCTGGCGCTACCAGTCAGGAGAGTCGGCGTACCTGGTTTGCTGGTTTCGGCCTTGGGCATGATTGAGGGGAGAGAGGTTTCGATGCCGCGGATCTGATTGCGAGGATGCTGCCACACTTTGGTTTGTCGCGATTTATTGCAACTGTTTTCCAGAAAAGGAAGCGTACTGTTCTGTGGTTTTGGCGCAGGCTGCATTCGAGACAGTGCTTCGCGAGGCTGCGGCGAACTGATGGTGTCGGGACTGCCACAGCGAATCCACAAGAGACGCTGCAGATCGACGCCAGCCGAAGCCAGGGATAAAGGGTCCAGAGAATCGGAAACATCGATGTAGGCGCAGACTTCCTGGCGCTCAGTGGCTTTGGCGAGGAGAGAAAAGCTCAGGCTGGTTCGCCCAGAGGAGGCCGTGCCGCACAATTCGACAATCGAGCCGCGGGGGACACCGCCGTCGAGAATGGCGTCCAGAGAAGGAATGCCGGTGGATTGCAATGCGACAGCGGTACGCAGGCGGAAGCCGTCGAGGCCGCGAGCGAAGTGGGAGTTGAGAAGCGCGATGGGCATAAGCGTTCGCCTTTTCTTCGCCTATAGTAATTCCCTGCCCGCCGCGTGTCAATGACACCAGCAATGCGGCGCCTTATATGCTTAAAGACGCGGAGGTCAATGGAGCGGGGAGCAGGTTACAGTTTTAATTTTGCGACTTGGCGCATGTCTCGGACGAATTCTTTTTCTTGCTGATGACGCGCTTTCTCATCGGGGGCGCGCAGAATCGATGAGGGATGTACGGTGGCCATCACGTGGGGCGCAAGGGCGGACTCGATGAACTCGCCACGACGCTGGGTAACACGAAACGCGCGGCCCAGCAGGGCCTGAGCGGCGGTTGCTCCGAGGCAGACTATGACGGATGGCTGCAGATCGGCGATTTCCGCATCCAGCCAGGGGCGGCAGGCTTCGATTTCACGAGTGCTTGGCTTCTTATGGATACGGCGCTTCCCTCTAGGCTCCCACTTGAAATGTTTTACCGCGTTGGTGACATAAACTTTTTTGCGATCAATGCCGGCTTCAGTGAGCAAGCGATCAAGCAACTTCCCGGCGGGGCCAATGAAGGGCTTGCCCTGCAAGTCTTCCTCATTTCCAGGCTGTTCTCCGACTAGCATGATGCGCGGACGTGAACTACCCTGGCCAAAAACAGTTTGCGTGGCGTGGCGCCAGAGAGCGCAATTGCGACAATCTTTGGCCTTCTTTGCGAGTTCCTGCAACGATCCCGAGACTTCCACCAGTCCGTGGCTAGTAGCGATTGGCGTTTTGGATTTCACACGAAGGTGACTGTGCCATTCAAACCACCGCCTTGCCATAGGATGATCGATGTATGTGGCTCACTTCCTCTGGAAACATTCGGCGTCCACGTGGATAATGGGTAGCACACGGGGCAGGACGCTCGGAAAAGGCTGACTTTTGATTCTTCAACAGACCGATCCCATTATTGTAATTCGCCAGACTGACCACGCCTTTCTATCGGGTTTTTTTGCCCAAGAATGGGGTAATGAAGAATTTTCCCGGCCGGAACCGTTTAGCTCTTTTTGTTTGGCAGCGGCGGAGCACGATAACGGCTGGCAGGAGTGGGAACTAGCGCCGGGCGTAGATGCAAAGACTTTCGCGCCATATAGCTTCATGACGGTTCCCACTGAGGAGCATATTCACCTGTACCAGCGCGGGATTGACCGGATATTGAAAGTGGATCTGTACGCCGGACTGCTGGTGGTATGCCACTGTATGGGTCTGTATGATCGCGCCCGCGCAACTATTCCGGGCTATTCTTCGAAGTATGTACGCTCGCAGGAACAGCACCTGGCAAATGACTTCGTACAACGACTTCGGTTGCAGCAATTGCGCCTGAAAGTAGATTTGCGGAATGATGCGGCGACCAAACCATTCACCGACGAAAAGCTGATCAAAACGAACGTGCAACGACTGGAGGCGCTCGATCGTCTTTCGTTGTATTTCTGCCTGGGCAGTGGAGAAGATGCGTCGATCGAGGGCGTGCCGGTAAACGAGGATGGCAAGGAAGTCGATTGGGAAGTGCGTCCGGCGGGCCCGAGCCAGTTCACCATCCATCCGTACCCATTCCGACGCGACCCGCTGTCGTTTTCGATTCTGGCGCGACGGATACCGAAGCGGCGATACTCCGATGATGCGGAACTACAGGCAGTAGTGGCGGCCGCGCCGTTCTTTAATATCCGTTTCACGATTCGTTCGCGTACGGCCTTGAACTCATCTCATGCCGCCGGGGCATAGTTTCCGGCGCTTCCCTGCGGTTATGGCTTAATTTCCACAGGTTCACTGGATTTTCCCCCGCTCTGGTATGATGGCGCCTGGGACCCATGCGGCCGGATCGCATTTCGCTCTTCCCTCTCAACGTAGTTCTGTTCCCTGGCGAACTTCTGCCCCTGCACATCTTCGAGCCTCGCTATCGCCGAATGGTACGTGCTTGTCTGGACGAGAAGTCCCCGTTCGGGATGCTGCTGGCGCTGCCGAATGGCGTAGCACATGTGGGGTGCAGCGCAGAAATCCTGGAAGTCACGAAGCGTTACGAAGACGGACGGATGGATATTCTTACGGTGGGCCGGGATCCCTATCGAGTGGTAGATCTGTTCACGGAGGATCCGCTTCTGGAAGGCACCATCGATTATCTGGAGGACGAGGATTCCCAAGTGGATCCACAGAATCGCGCCAAATTGATGGAGTTGTACGAGGTTTGTTATACGTTGCTGTTTTCGGGGATGCCGGTAAATTTAACGGAATCGCCGCAGAAATCGCTGGCGTTTGCGATTGCAAGAGCGTTGCCGTTGGACCTCTTGTGGAAACAGCAAATCCTGGAATTGCGCTCGGAGGCGGAGCGGCAGGACCGGTTGCTAAGGTATCTCCGCGAGTGGGCACTGCATCTACACAAGATAGACTCGCAACGCCATCGCGGGGGCGGGAACGGGCAGAGTTTGAATTAGTCGGTGGGCGGGTATTGCAAACCCGCGGATAGGGGCTCCATGACAGGTAATTCGATATATCCGGCAGGACATGCCAAGCCGCGTACGCTTGGCGAATTGAAGCGCATACCCGATTTCGACGCGCAGTCCAGCGCGCTGCCGGTAAAGAACGAGATTCGACGGAATCTGCTGCGCTCCATCGAACGCGGGGAGCCGCTGTTCCCGGGCGTGCACGGATACGAAGACAGCGTGATTCCGCAGATCGTGAATGCCGTGCTGTCTCGCCATAATTTCATCCTTCTGGGCTTACGCGGTCAGGCCAAGAGCCGCATACTGCGGGGATTAATCCAGCTTCTGGATACGGAGATTCCCGTAGTTGCCGGGTGCGAGATTAACGATAATCCTCTGCGACCGATATGCCGTTCTTGCCGGGAACGAATTGCGGCTGAGGGCGACAGCACTCCGATCGCGTGGCTGCCGCGCGATCAGAGGTATGTAGAAAAACTGGCAACTCCGGACGTGACCATTGCCGACATCATCGGCGACGTTGACCCGATTCGTGCCGCACGCGGTGGACGCGATCTGTCTGATGAATTGACAATTCACTACGGCTTGCTGCCGCGGGCGAATCGCGGCATTTTCGCGATCAACGAGTTGCCGGACCTTGCCGGGAAAATTCAGGTGGGATTGTTCAACATCATGCAGGAAGGCGACATTCAGATTAAGGGCTATCCGTTGCGATTGCCGCTGGACGTACTGCTGGTGTTCACGGCTAATCCGGAGGATTACACAGCGCGCGGGAAGATCATTACGCCGTTGAAAGACCGCATTGGAGCAGAAATCCGCACGCACTATCCGACAACGGTACAGGAAGGCATGACCATCACGAACCAGGAGGCGTGGACGGCCCGGGACGCGCATATCAAGGTGGAAATTCCGGAGTACCTGCGCAACGTGGTGGAGGAAATTGCATTCCAGGCGCGAGAGGATAAACGGGTCGACCGGCGTTCTGGAGTGAGCCAGCGGCTTCCGATCACGGCTTTGGAGAGCGTGGTGAGCAGCGCGGAGCAGCGTGCTGCGCGCACGGGAGAAGCGCACGGTGTGGCGCGCGTGGCAGATGTCTACGCGGCACTGCCGGCAATTACCGGAAAGCTGGAACTGGAGTATGAGGGCGAACTGAAAGGCGCGGAGGTGATTGCGCGTGAGTTGATTCGCACGGCGATCGGCCGGGTGTTCAGCAAGCATTTTGGCGAAGTGAGCTTTCAGCCGGTGATTCAGTGGTTTGAAGCGGGAGGTGAGTTAAAGATTCCGGATGACGTTTCGACGAGCCACCGCTTCCAGCAACTCAGTCATGTGCAGAGCCTGATGGAGCACATAGGGAAACTAGGCGTTACGAATCGCAAGGATGAGGCGGCTGCCGCGGCCGCCGCAGAGATGATCCTGGAAGGATTGTGGGCGCACCGGCGCGTGGGACGTAGCGAGGAACGGGGATTTTACGCAGAGAAGCCGCAACGTGTTGCGGAGGCGAGGGAGCGCGAAAATCCCAACCGTCCGCGGAGAACATATAACTAAGCCCAAGCAGGCTGGTACATGAGGATTTGAGGCCACATGAAAATTGTCAGGTACCGGAAATATACGGGAGAGCCGGCGGATGAGGTCGACCTCGACGAATTGATGAAGAGGTTGGGCGATTTTCTGTTGCAGAGCGGCTTCGAATCGCAATACTACGGATTGTCTGAATTCGACGCAGCGCATTCGTTGGAGGCGCTCCGCGATGCGATTCTACGCGCGTTGCAGGAAGGCGAATTGATTCCGGAAGAGCAGATGAGCGAAGAGTTTCAGCAGATGCTGCAGGATCCGGGAGCTTTGAATAACCAAGAGATACGCGACCTGATCGAGAAAATCATTCAACGGCTGACGCAGGAAGGATTCATCAATCCGCAACAGCCACCGCAAGTGACCGCGCCGCCGCAGGTGACTCCTGGCGGGCAATTAGGGCAACCAGCGGAACGCAATCCAGACGCGCGATTTGAGATCACCGACAAGGCCATCGATTTTCTGGGATTCAAGACGCTGCGGGATTTGCTGGGTTCGCTGGGACGCAGCAGTTTTGGGCGGCACGATACGCGCGATTTGTCGACTGGCGTGGAATCCGGGGGCGTTTCGCGGCCGTATGAATTCGGCGATGTGCTGAACCTGGACATCAGCCAGACTTTGTCCAATGCGATACGACGCGAGGGCGTAAAGGTGCCGATCGATATGCAGTATCGCGATTTGATGGTGCACCAGTGCGAATACCAGAGTTCTTGCGCCACGGTGGTTTTACTGGATTGCAGTCACAGCATGATTCTGTATGGGGAAGACCGGTTTACACCAGCCAAGCGCGTGGCATTGGCGCTATCGCATCTGATTCGCACGCAATATCCGGGAGATTCGCTGCGTCTGGTGTTGTTCCATGATTCCGCGGAAGAAGTTCCGCTGGCGCAATTGGCGCGGGTGCAGGTGGGGCCGTATTACACGAATACGCGGGAAGGCCTGCGGATGGCACAACGCATTCTGCTGCGGCAGCGAAAAGATATGCGCCAGATCGTGATGATCACGGATGGCAAGCCTTCCGCGTTAACGCTGGAAGACGGGCGCATCTACAAGAACGCATTTGGGCTGGACCCCTTTGTGGTGAGTGAGACGCTGGAAGAAGTGAACAAGTGCAAGCGGGCCGGGATCATGATCAATACGTTCATGCTGGCAACGGACTATAGCCTGGTGCAGTTTGTGCAGAAGATTACGCAGATGTGCAAAGGGAAAGCGTATTTCACCACGCCGTACACACTTGGACAGTACCTGCTGATGGATTACATGCAGCGGAAAACCAAGACCATCCACTGAAAATTCGCATAAGCAAAAGGCCCAGAGAACATCCTCCTTAAGTGAAACGAGGACTCGAGGGTACATGGAAATATTGAGTCAGAATGATTCACAATTTGGCGCCTGAAGGGCACTTTACCCGTACCTGGCACCCGTGCGGGAACGTCTAAATCCATAACAGACAAAATTACGAATCCGCTTGCGGCGCATGCGGTGTCCTGCAAGGCGCCAGGCGGCGGATATAAAAAAGGAGTTTTAAATGAAGATGATGAGAATCTCGATTGCGCTCTTCGGTGTGGCACTGCTGTGCTCCGCAGGAGCATTTGCTAAAGACAATAACAAGGCGTCGCTGGACATCACGGAAAAGCTAGATGTTCAGGGCCAGACAATAAATCCGGGCAAGTACAAGGTGGAATGGAGCGGCAGCGGCGACAATGTACAGGTCATGTTGATACACAAAGGCCAAACAGTAGCAACGATCCCCGCGCATGTAACGGACAGTCCAACCAAGAATGACGCCGATGCCTATGGAACAACGACAGAAGCGGATGGATCCCGCATGCTGACGACGATCTATCTGGGGGGCCAGCGGACGATTCTGAATCTGGATCAAACAGCGAGCGCGCAGCATAACGAGACGCCGGGTGCAAAGTAAGTGCTAGTTAGAAAACAGTAGAAGATCGAACTGGGCCACTCCTTTGCGGCCGAACCCGGGAGGAGTGGTGGCCTTTGGTTTCGTGAAGTGCTCCGCAGGACGGCTCGCCTTTTGGACTCATTACGATAAAATCAAGACATGCCGTGGTGGCGGACAATCCGGAATAAATTAGGACTGGAGGCAGCTTTGACGAACATCGAATCGGGACATACCGCTCCTGGATTTTCGCTCAACGCGCTTGATGGAAAAACGTATTCGTTGGATTCGCTGCTTGCGCAGGGTCCGGTGGTATTGGCTTTCTTCAAGATTTCCTGCCCGGTTTGCCAGTTCACGTTTCCCTTTCTGCAGAGAATCGCCGAACAACTTTCCGGCAAGAACGTGCCGGTGATCGGGATATCCCAGGATAATGCAAGCAATACGAAGGAATTCAATCAGGAGTACGGAGTGACATTTCCGACGCTATTGGACGACGAGGGTTATGCGGTGTCGAATGCCTATGGGCTAACGAACGTGCCGACGGTTTTCCTGATCGCGCCGGATGGGACGGTACAGGTAAGTTGCACTGGATTTGACAAGGCCGCTCTCGAGAAAATATCGAAGGAGTTAGCGCAACATCAGAAGATTTCCGCGACTCCGCTTTTCCTGCCTGAAGAGATTGTTCCCGCTTACAAACCTGGATGAAGATCCAAAAACTAGGTCCGGTCGGGATCTAACGATAAATCAGGCTTCGAGAGTTTCACGAAGCAAATCCTGTTTGTGCTTGGGCGGCCTCTTGCGTTTGTCGGGAATGACGCGGGTTACGGCCGGAGCCAGGCCGGACTTTCGCGCGACGCGACGCGCTTCGGTGCCCTTGTCGAGCTTTTTCTTGCGGCGTTTCATTTCTTCTTTTTACGCCTTTTTCGCGACGATTTCCTGGACGGCACGGTAGCCCTGATCGATGGCTTCGTTGGTGTAGGCAAAGGCGCCAGCGTCTGAATTCGCGATGTGAATGTTGCCATAGGGTTGGCGGCCGATTTCGTTCGGAGCCTGCCCCGGAGGCCAAACCGGATCGTAGAGAGAATTGTATTCGTAGGCGTAGCCGTGGGGCCAACGGTTAACAGTGATGGCCTCGATATCGGAGGCGGGATCGAAGCCGGCGCTGCCGAGAATACGCGCGAGTTGGTCCCGGATGTTTCGCTCAAAGGTGTCGAATCCCATGCTCAGCAGGCGCGTGCGTCCGGTGCGTTGCTTTTCGCGTGCGGTCTGACCGGGGCCGACAGGGACGTATTGGAGATGCAACAGGCAGGATTCGTTGGGCTTTTGTGTGAACTGGTAGTCGCCCATGCTCACGGGAAAATCCATCTCGACCGCCGAGAAGAAGGCCCCCGGGCAGTGGACGCCGTGAACTCTCAATTTTTCAAAGGGCTTCCAGTTCTTCAACTGCACGTTGGTGTAAACCAGCGGCACCTTGATGTTGTAGGCGAGGCCTTGCTTTTGCGTCTCGGGCAATTCCGGACAGATGTACGGAATAACCATGTTCCAACAGGCGAGAATGCACTTGGCGCTCTTGGCTAAGTAAGCCTTCCCACCGCGAACGTAGGTGACGAGCACGCCATCGCCATTCTTAGCGTTCGCGACTTGCACGACGGTGGAATTCAACCGCACACGCACAGGGGAATTGGGATCGTCGAGCTTGGCGTAGTTGAATTTCGCAAGGACGACGTCTTCCATGGAATTCCCCGGCGCGACGCCGGGAATCATCGCGCGGACCAGAAGACGGGGGACAGAACCGATGCCGTCCGGGAAATGGTAGATGTAGGGCTCGTGGTCCTGTCGAGTGACTTCCAATCCCATGCCCGGACCGTCGTGATCCGTGATGCCCAGTCCTTTGAATCCGGGAAGATAGCCGAGGCCGGCCATGTCGCCTGCGGGAACCGCGTCAATGCCAACACCGTAGAGGCCGTACATGGAAGTGAAGAAAAACGGAATCACATCGGGCGACACTCTCACATTTTTCAGGAGGTAATCCTGATAGCTGGTTTTTGCCAGATAGGCTTTCTTCTCGTTGGGAGTCATACAAGCGAGGTAATCCGCGTTTTCGGAATACAAGCGAAGCAAATCTCTTTGAGCCGCTGTGGAAAGAGGAGTTTTCGGAAGGAACTCTGGCCAAGGTGTTTCGTAAGCTCCAGTGACGAGCCGGTCCGTACCGAAGGTTTCTTTGTCGAAAAAGATCGCCTGGCCCATACCGCGGGATTTATAGAAGTCTTCGTCGTAATATTTCTCGAAACGCTTCACTACGACACCGAGATCCTGGAACAATTGCTTGGCTTGCGGACTGTAAAGATTGGGACCTGTGATGGTCTGCGTGCCGCCATAGCCGATGATCAAACGGTTTCCACTGTGGAACTCGTTGCGCTTGGCATGACCGCCAAAATCGTCGTGATTGTCGAGGATAAGAATTTTGGCGTTTGGCCCGCCCTTCTGACGATAAAAGAACGCGGCGGAAAGTCCGCTGATGCCGCCGCCGACAACGATGAGATCGTAAGAATCGGGATCGGGAGAAGGATTTGTCCAGGTTTCGCCGTGACTCATGGCATGGGCGACTTCCCAAGAACCATCATGGCTACCACGCATGCCGGTCTTTGCCGGCGGATAGTAACCTGGCTCCTTTTCGGGAGCATAGGGTTTGTCGGAATCGGCCAAGAGACGTCCCCAGAAGCTGCCCGGCTCTACGAGGGACGCACCGATCGCGACACTCACACCGTTTAGAAAATCGCGCCGAGGTATCGGGCGATCCATTCCCAATTCGCGATCTCGTTTTTTGTCAGTCACCGGCGGTCCTCTGCGGCCATCAATTTAAAACCACAGATTCTCGCGTCATCAGGCAGCGAGAATCCTGGATAGAAAAAGCTTAATCCACTTTTCCAGGAATCGAAAGTGAGCGGGTGGCTGGCCCGGTTTCGGGCTTAACTCAGAAGCTAAAGGTGACTTGCAAATCCAAGCGACGATTCGAAGTTGGATCGCTGTAGGGACGACCCACCAAACCGTTGGATTCACCGAAAAGAGGAGAGCCGAGGTTGCCGATGGGCTGCGAGACATTCACGTTATTGAAGACGTTCCGGGCAGCGATGGCGAAGGTCAGGGCATAGCGATGGTTCGTAGCGCCGGCATCCCATCCGCCGCGGCCGCCGCCACGACTGGGCCGGCCAAAGGTTCCCCCGCTTGGGCCACCGGGACCAGCGTTTCCTGCACCTTCGATTACGGGACCGAATCCGAAAGTTTTACTGAGGCGAAGCATCAAAGCAAATCGGCCGGGACCTTCGCCATAGAAAGCGGGGATCGGAGTATAGGTGTTAAATTGCGCGGCGCTAGGAATCGCGAAGCATCCAAACTTTGTTTGATTGGTGGGAGTGCAGGGAGCGAATTCCGGGCGCACGTTGTAAGCAGAATCGCCGTAGGGATCGCTACCGGTAGTGATGTTGAAGGGCTGCCCGGAGCTAACAATCATGAAGGGACTGAGACGGAAAGCGTAGGGCATGCCAATGGTGCCGCCCAGGAACACGCGATTGCGAAAATCAAAACTGGAGCGCCCGTAATCTTTCCAGGGCTCGCCGGGAATGGAGGGCATGGCGGTGGGTATACCGACGTCGCTATCGGAATAGTTGAGGGTGTAATAGCCAAAGAGGGAGAGTTTCGCGCCCATGCGGACACTGCCGTTCACGATGAGCTGATTCTGTTTGAAAATACCTTCCGACTGATACTGGAAGACGGGATTCGGCGGATTGGTGCCGGGATTAGCCGGGTCGATAGGATCGATGTTGTCGGTGTAGAACTGATGAACGCCGCGGGAGTTCAGATAAGTGACGGCAATGTTGGCCACTCTGGTGAGCTGGCGTTCGAGAGTAACTCCGGTCTGGATCGTGTAGGGGGCACGAAGATTTGGATTGGCCTGGTAATCGATCGTCTGAGCAGTGCTGCCGGTGGCGCTGGTGCAAGCCGGCGGAACAGGTATATGGAGCGGGGGCACGCAGGAGGGATCGCCGAGGAAAAAAGAAGGATTGAGAAGGAGAACACGCTGCTGCTGGGGAGCATTTACATTAAAGCGCTCTTGCGTGAGAAACAGGTCGTAGGTGAATCGATCATAAAAGATACCAAAACCTGCACGGAGCACGGTCTTCGGGGCCTTCTTCGCGCCACCACCGATGCCCCAGGCAAGACCGAGGCGGGGAGCAAAGTCGGATTTGTTCGGGAAATTGTTCTGCGTTTCGAATCGCAGCCCGTAACTGAAGGTGAGATTGGGGCGGACCTTCCAGTCGTCCTGAAAGTAGAGTCCTGCGTCAATGTAAGTCACAGAAGTAGCGGGGATACCGGCGGTTTGCGAATAGTAGTTGGCGCCACCGTAGCCAAATTGCTGCTGAATCTGCGGAATGGTTAATCCCGCAGCCAAGCCTTCTTGGGTGATTTGATAAACCTGGAGGGGAGAGGCGCTAGGACAAGGAGCTTGCGGGGTTGGCGTGCAGCCAAACTGAGATTGCGTACCAAACTCAAAGGAGCCGTTGAAATTGGCGGCGGTGGAATTGGTGTCGAGAGTGGAGCGGAGGCGGCCGCCAAATTTAATGGAGTGCTTGCTGAGAGTTTTGTAGAAAATGTCTTGAACTTCATAGCGGTTCTGAACGTCGGAAATATTGCCGCCGCCGTAGCCAATGCCATTGAAAGCACCGCCAACGTTGACGTTGGTGCCGGTGTTGACGGGGGTGGTGTCCACGTTATCGTGGATATATTGAAAGCGAATTTCATTGATCACGGTGGGGCTGATGGTCTGCGTATCGGTCAGTTGCAGGGTGTGCTCAGTTTCGAGATTGTTGAAGCCGCTCTGCGACAGAATAAATCCGCCGACGTCCTCGTTGGTTTCCGAATCGCGCCAGTATTGATAGCGTCCCGTCAAAGTGTTGCTGGGGGACAGTTGGTAATCGATACGCGGGCTTAAATTGGTGCGTGTCTGCGGGTTGCTGACGGCATCGCTGTACGGAGTAATGGCGAACTTGCTTTGCGAGGGGCCGCAAGTGACTACCGGCAGAAGAGGATCGCCGCAAAGAACCGAGGCACTGACGATGCCGAGCGCGCCAATATCCCGATGATCGATGTTGAAGAAAAAGGAGGCCTTCTTGTTGATGGCGCCGCCAATGCTGCCGCTGTATTGCTCGGAATTGTAACCAGGAGGAGAAGTCCCTTCGGGCAAAATTTCGAAGGGATTGCGGGCATTGAAGGCGGCAGTGTTGCCGCTGACGAGGAATTGGCCATGAAGTTTGTCTGTGCCGGGCTTGGTGAAGATTTCAACGCGGCCGTAACCCAACTTATCGTATTCGGAGGAAAAGGGATTTTGGTTGATACGAATTTCGCGGATCGACGCTTTGGGAGGTAACTGACCGGCGGTGAAGCCGTCGATGTAAATCTGGCCGCCATTGGGACCGGCAGAAGGGCCGGCCAAAGCTTGCAGTTCGGATTGCAATTCGTCGGGATCGTCCGAGAGCGCCTCGAGGTCTTTGCCCTGCATGACGATGGTATTGGCATTGTTGGCGGGGTTCACGTCGACCTGAGTAGTGCTGGAGTTGACTTCCACCTTTTCCTGTTGCACTTCGATTTCCAACGGGACGTTGAAGCGGGTGACCTGGTTTGCGGTCACGGCGATGTCGGTTTTAGCAAAGAGAGCAAACCCCTGGGCCACCGCTTTGATCTGATATTTGCCGGGAGCAAGATTCTTGAATTCGTAGATACCGTCTTTGTTGGAAGTGGTGTCCATCGAGGCGCCGGAAGGTGTGGTTAACAGCACGGTGGCGCCCGCCACAGCGGCAGCGGAGGGATCGGTGACCTGGCCGCGAAGAGTACCGCCATCATTTTGGGCTGCAAGCAAACTGGCCGAGAGAAAAATAGCGACGCCAATGATACACAAGTCGCGGCAGAAAATTTTCCAAGAGCTGGTTTTCATTCACTCTCTTTCCTATTCCGGTGGTTGTGGGAGAAAATGCGGAATCAAGGGGTACCCGGTTCGGCTCCCCCTTGGTTGAGGCTCCAGGGGCTGAGAATCGACGCTGCCTGCTCCTTAGAGGAAGCTTGCAGAATCGGCTCGACGCCGCCCAACATGGTGATCACCGTGGGCGCACCATCCTCTGTTCCGGAGGTGGCCACAACCATCACCGCATCACCCTTCTGAAAATCGCTAAGCGGAGCGGCAGGGAGGTGACTAAGCATCTGTTGCAGATCGCCACTGCCATTTCCATTGCGAGGAGCACCGGTCATGCCCGTATTGCCACTATTGGCTCCCGGGGCTTCTCCCGCGTTCGGCGGAGGAGTACCGCCCGGCTGGTTGGCGGGAGGCGCGGAGCCATTGGGGGGAGGCCCGTTGCCTTTCAATTGAATGGCAATTCGTTGCGCCACCGGTTGTGGAAGCTTGCGCATTTGGGACTCGGCGGAAACTTTAAGTTGCAGGGGTTTCTTGGTCACCAAGTCGTCGACGGTCAGGGTGCCGGAAGCACCGTTAACACTGACAACAATTCCGGCGATGTTTCGGAACGAGCCAGACACAACTTCGTCGGCGGTAAACTCGGCGCCGTCGGCGCTACGCGAGCCGCGGGCGCGCAACTGATCGCCAGGCTTAATGTCGGTGATTGGGGCGACAGTGGCTTCATCAAAATTAACGGAACCCGGAGCGTAACGGCGGAGGATGGTGGTCTTGCCTACGTGAACGGTGACATCTTTGGCGCCTGTGGCGGTGAGAGTCTTCAACATGATGGCATTCTGCGCAGGATCGACAGAATCAACGAGGCCGCCGATACCGTGGCGCTGCCATTCCTCCCGGTCTTTCTCCAACTTGACAGCAATGTCCGCCTTCTTCATGGCGATAATGGTGGCAGCGGTAAAAGAGGAGGGGTCTGCCCCGGGCTTGCCGCGGACGAGAATGCGATCGCCGGTCTGAAGATTACTGAGGGGAATGGCGTTGGCTTGCCTCAGGTCTTTGGAGCCCGGGGGTACTTGCAGAACCTTCACGTCGGAAGGGATCTGCACTTTCAGTTCGGTGCCGCTGTCGGTGGCGAGGGTCAAGGAGTCGCCGGATATGGATCGTATGGTGCCAACGGCAGGTGTGGTTTTGGGCGGAGGAGGCGTTTGGGCACGCAGCGAGGGCGCGGCGAGGGCGAATGCAGCGAGGAACGCGACAAGCGAGCTTCGTCGCAATGCGCAAAATCGGTTCAATGAGTAAAGCTGCATTCGAGTCTCCGACAACCCTAGCTTGATTGCCACTGGTTGGAAACGCAATCCCGGCGAGTTGACCTGGGCACCGAGATGCGCTGGAGCAGACGTCCCAAAAGGTTAGACGTAGAGCGCTTGGAAAATCGTTACAACAAAGATTCCGTGAAGAAGGAGGGTGATTTTATAATTAGAGACCTCGTCAAACGGCCCGTTTAAGGCGCGACTATTTCCATCCACGAATGGACTCTGGCTTGATCAGAGTCGGCCTTTGGTTTTGACGGCCGGTGCTCATGCGGAGGGAGTAGCCGTTGGCAAGGTAGTCGGGAATATCCTGTGGATTGGCGAGAGGAATGTCCGGACCTTGGCGGGTGAGACTGACGCGATAGCGATCATCTTCGAAGCGATGTGGAAGCAAGCGGCTTCCAGCGTTCTTTCCGCGACGGACAACAGAGAAGAGCATAGCATTCCTCCGACATAAGATGCTGGGAGAAGCCTCACTATGTGGGAGTGTAAGTAGGGAGGCAAGAGATCGTGGAAAATATTTTGTGGAAACAGTGGAAACCGTGAGGAAGAACTGAGGAAAACCGAGGGCATCCGAAAGGTTTTCGTTCAGGCGATTGGGTAAGAGGGATTTCTGTTAGGGTTTCTTGCCGGCTTTGAGGAGAACGATGTCGGCAGTACGGGTTCCCCGAGACGCAACCAGAGTCTTGCCATCGCCGGACCACGCAAAGTTGTAGATGATGTTCGAGGGGAAATGCGTCAACTGCTTCGGGGTGCCGCCGGAGAGAGGCTGACGCCAGACGTCGGAAACGCCTCCGCGCGTTACGGCGAAATCTATAGCGTGGCCGTCAGGCGACCAAGCAATAAGACCGGTCCCAATCATTCTTTCAAAAGAATGAAGAGGCGGGCCGCCATCGATCGACGTAATGTTCATGCGAACGCGTGCGCCGAGATTCTTGGGATCCTGCCAATCGAAGAGAACGAATTTGCTATCCGGAGAGACCCGGGTGAAACCCATGGGACCACCGGCGGCCACGTCGAGTCGCTTGGGATTCCCGCCACTCATAGGAACAATGAATGCGCCAACGGGATTTTCGGCGAGATAGGAGACCCACTGGCCATCCGGAGAGCACAGGGGGATGGCGACGGACTTAACGGGTGCGATCTGCGTAGAATTCGAGCCGTTCGCATCCATGCGCCAAAGATTAGTTTGATCGTTTTCGAGCTTTTCGTAGACGATGTGCTTACCATCACCACAACCAGAGGCAAAGGCGATGTGCTGGTCGCTGGAAGCCAAACGATTAGGACTGGAGCCATCGAGGCCAACGGAATAGACTTCGCCGCTGTCGGTCTGGTAGACGAAACGATCTTTTCCGAGCGCGGTGACGAAACCGACGGGAGAGCCGCCCGAGGTGATTTCTTTCGCGCGCGCGGAGTCGCCATCGGGAAGGGCCCAAAGGTCCGAGACGCGATTATTCTCAATGGTGGCGAGAGAGGAACCATCCTTGGAAAGATCGAGCCAGGAGAGGCTGTAATTGGTGAGGTCGTTGGAAAGGCGACGAGCCGCTCCGGCGGGATAAGAAACGGTCCAAAGTTGGCCGCGGCTGACGGGGCCACGTTCGCGGATGGCAATCAGGAGACCACTGCCGTCCGGGAGCCAAATAGGAAGACCCAGATCATCGTGCGTGGAATACAGAGGGCGGGCTGAGCCGTCGTCGGGCGAGACCGCGTAGAGAGTCTGGCGATTGTCCGGCTCATAAAGCGTGTAGACGATGGTCTTTCCGTCGGGCGACCATGCGGGACGCAGCATAGCGAACGGCGTGGCGCTGCCCGGCGCGGCGCGCAGAACACGTTCACCGGTACCATCGGAATTGGCAACGAGCAGAACGACCTCTCCCTTGTCTGGAATGCCGCGAAGAAACGCGAAGCGCTTGCCATCCGGCGAGAAGCCGGGACCCGTGTCGATATCGGAAATAATCTGAAGAGAAGAACCGCCGAGAACGGGCATTTTATAAAGCGAGCTGAAGAAATTGTTGTCCTTGCTGGAGCCGGTGTAATAGATGTAATTGCCGTCGGGGGAAAAGGAGAGGCCGTAAAAGACGATAACGTCGGGAGGGATCACCTGAACGTCGCTGCCGGTGGCCACCTGGCGCACCATGAGGCTTTGCTTTTCACCGTCACGCAAAACGTAGACGACGTATTGGCCGTCGGGAGAAATGGCCACGCCGGACGCTTTACCGCTTTGCGTGAGCTTGGTGATATCCATCTCTTGCAGGTTCAAATTGGTTTTGTGGTTGCTCAGCTTGAAATAGGCAAAGCCGGCGGCAGCGAGCACGAGCAACAGCAAGGGAATACCGATGAGAAGGCCTTTGTTTCGCGGGGCGGCAACGGGAGCGACGGCGGAACCGCTGGCCGCAGCAGCAGCAGCGGCAGAATATGCACCGGAATATGGCGCGGGAGTCGTGGAGCCGGAGGATGCGGCGGCCGGCAGGCTTCCGCTTCCAGAACCCGAGGAAGCAGATTCTGCGGGTACTTGGATGCGGGCGGAACTGGTGTCGCGCTGGAGACGCTTGAGATCCGCATACATATCAGAAGCGTGCTGGTAGCGGAGATTGCGGTCTTTCTCGAGGGCTTTGCTGATGATGCGTTCGAGATCGACGGGAAGATCGGGATTCAGTCTTACCGGGGGAATGGGCTGGCGATTCAGGATGGCATCAAAAATGGTTGCGGTGCTTTCGCCGCGAAATGGAAGTTGACCGGTGGCCATTTCGTAGAGGACGGCGCCGAAGGAAAATAAATCGGTGCGGGCGTCGAGTTCCTTGGCGCGGGCTTGTTCGGGCGACATGTAGGCGACGGTGCCGAGAGTGCTGCCGGGACTAGTGAGTTGGTCGGGCCCGACGCCCTGCGTGGCTAAAGTTTCGGTGGGGCCAATGGTGCCGGTGTCGCCCATTTCCGAACTTACTTTGGCCAAACCAAAATCGAGAATTTTAGCGTGGCCGCGGCTGGTAACGAAAATATTGGCGGGCTTGATATCGCGATGAACGATGCCTTTGGCGTGTGCGGCATCGAGCGCATCGGCGACATCGATGCCGATGGTCAGCAGCGCGTCGAGGTCGAGAGGGCGGCCGGTAAGAGTGTGCTTGAGGGTCTTGCCCTCCAGACATTCCATGGCGATGAAGGCCTTGCCGCCGTCCTCGCCGATGTCGTAGATGGTGCAGATATTGGGATGATTCAGCGCGGAGGCGGCCTGGGCTTCACGTTGGAAGCGCAGCAGGGCTTGCGGGTCTTGCGCGACAGAGTCCGGGAGGAATTTGAGAGCGACGAAGCGGCGAAGACGAGTGTCTTCGGCTTTATAGACCACGCCCATACCGCCCCCGCCGAGCTTATCGAGGATACGGTAATGGGAAACAGTTTGGCCGTTGAGGTAGGAGGTTTCGGGCATCCGCGAGCATTGTAAATAGGGGGCTGAGGTAAGTCAACGAAGGGGCGGTGAAAGCGTAACGGTAATGCTCGTGACAGAAATTCAAGTATCGCCAAATGTGGCGACTGTTATAGAGTCCCGCCAGCGATGGGACATCGGGTGAATCTCGGACCGGTGGACCAACCGAGAAATAGCGTCTGAAGTTCCCGCATCTTTTATCTTCCGTTGCGCCGCCCAGAAAAAAGACAGGCCCTTGTTTGTGTCGAATATTCCAGCCCTTACAGGGACAAGGAGAACAGAGTATGTTGCCTCTCATCATTCAGTTGATCAGCGGAGCAGTTGGAGGAAATATTGCCGGAGCCATCTTGAAGAACTTCAATCTCGGGCCTATCGGCAACTCCATCGCAGGATTGGTTGGTGGCGGACTTGGCGGTCAATTACTCAGCATGCTCACATCCGGCGGGGCCGCGTCAGCAGTGTCGGCGGCTACGGCAGGGTCGGGATTGGATATGTCGTCAATTTTGTCGAGCGTGGGCGGCGGCGGAGTTGGCGGGGCAATCGTGATGGTGATTGTGGGATTGATCAAAGCGAAGATGGCCAAAGCCAGCTGAGGCACGGAGCTGGAATCGCCAGGTTTCGGGGAGTTGGCGGAGGCGTGTGGAAGTCGAATCCACCACTCGTTCCGCGAAGGAACGCGTCGCCGGCTTTGAAGGCCGGGAAGGTCACCGGACCCCGTTCGCCCCCGTTGTCAGAATACCATCACAACAAAGTATTCGATTCCACGGAACCGGGTCTGGTGCTGGACGTCTGAGGAGACGGTACGTGGGGCGTATTTTTTCGGCTAAATAGCTCCGAGTGTCCGATTCGTTTGAACGCGCGAAGCGCAGACACTGCGCCTATTTCTCGGAGCAGGGCTGAGTTCGGACTCCCGAAATCGCGATGCCATATTGATTCGATCCGGAAATGTGCGAGCCGTCGGCTGAAAGCGCGACACTGTCGACAGGGTTCGGCCAGGTCAGGGTGTAGACTCCGCGCGCGGCATCGACGGCCTTCCACCTGCCGTGGAAGGTTGCGGCGGAGAAGGTGCCGTTGGGGAGTACGGTGACCGGCACGCCGTTGGGCCAACGCCACACCCCGATCAAGCCGTAACTTCCTGAGACGCGCACTCCGGAAGTGGGATACCCATATTGATTGCCGCCGCTTAGAGATTGCTGGTCTGGCGCGATTGTGACCGTGTCCGTGGCCTCCGGCCAAGTAAACGTGTAAGTGCGGCGCGTGGCACTGGCCGTCATCAGCCGCCAGCGCCCCGTGAACGGGCCACCCACAATGGTGCCGTTGGCATGGATCACCACCGGCGCATTGTTAAACCACTGGTAGCAACCCATGATCGGCTCATTGGCGACGAGTTTCGACGCCTCCGCGAGGTCCTTCTTGATCAAATCGGCTACCGGCATGGCATCTGGCGCTTGCTTCGGGGTTGGCGCAGCGGCAGGCGGTGGCACGACCACGTTCTGATCCTTCGCTACGTTCCCCGCATCGCCTGGGGGATTCTTTCCTCTGCGGAAGAGCACGACTCCAAGAACGAGTAAGGCCAGCACCGCGACGGCCCCAAGGCCGACCCAGATCTTGTTGGAGGATGTGGGCGCGTTCGTGCTGGTCGCGGCACGTGCGACGGCTTCGCGCACCGGCGGCGCCTCGGCACTCGCCGCGGGCCGCTGTGATGTAATCGGTGGTGGCGGTGGAGGCGCCACGAAAGTACGCTGTTCCTCCTGCTTTGTAGGAAGCAGCTTGTGGACTGTGGCTGCCAAATCATCGAGATGTTTTTCCATCGGCGGCGTGATTGCGTCCAGCCAATGAACAGAGCCAATAAAATAGTCGAGCGATTTCCCCGGCGGAACGTCTTCGATGCGAAACGGCAGAATGGTGAGACCGTTACTGACCGCGCGTTCCACTTCTTTCGGGATGTGCCCGGAAGTATTGGCGCTCGAGGAAAAGACCAGCACCATCACTTTCGCGACGTGGATGGCCTCAATGATAGCTTCACCGTAAGACCGGCCAGCCACGATGTCCCGCGGCGCGATCCAGCAACGGATGCCGGACGACTCCAGCCGTGCGCAGACGGCGTCGGCCACAATTTTGTCTTTTGAGGAATAGCTTATAAAGACATCGAAAGCCACGGCAGAACCTCCGTACGCGTTCCCCGCCCTGCAATTCGGATTGCCTGACCCCTTTTTGCCAGAGGATCATATCATTGCCCGGCAAACGGAATCTCAGTTTTAGATTTTCGCTGGCCCAATCGGCAGGCCCCCTCTGCCCCAGACGTCGCGAGCAATCCTGCTCCTAAATCAAGTCACTACTGCGGATCCGGCGGTGGGCGTTTGCTTCTTTACTGTCGGCGGCCTTCTGGGATACCTTTTGGCGACTTATTGTGTGTTTCGGCGTGGGCGGACGCGACACATTGAAGGTCGGGGCCCATGATTGAATGCAATCCCGCTGAGCTCGAGGGCTGAGACTTGACCAAAAGAAAAATACCCGGCTTCGATAGCGCGGACGTCCTGGCTCCATTGGTTGTCGGCATCACGGGTCATCGGGTCCTCCGCGAAGAAGATCGGCCGGCGCTGGAAGAAAAAGTACGGGAGATTCTAACCGAGCTCCGCAAGAATTATCCTGATACTCCTCTGATCCTGATCTCCGCGCTCGCGGAAGGCGCCGACCGTTTAGCCGCAAAAGTGGCCCTTTCTCCGCACGTGAAAGCACTGATTGATCGTTCCTCTTCCCATGCCCATCGATCAGTATGAACAGGATTTTAAAGGCGCCTCCCTCGAGGAATTCCGGACTCTGCTCGATCAGGCAGACGCCCATTTTGAGTTGCATGCTCCCGGCGAGATTCCCACCGTGCGGATCCCGAAGGAGGGTCCCGACCGAGATCGGCGCTACGAACTCGTGGGCAAGTTCATTGCAGAACAGTGTCAGATTTTAATTGCCTTATGGGACGGACGCGACTCCGGGAAGACCGGCGGCACCTCATCGGTCGTTCACTCTCAGTTAGAAGGCGTACTCTTCGGCGATCCGTACTCTCTCGAAGATCCCGAGGGATTTCCTGTCTATCACGTGCTGACCCCGAGACCGGATAATCCTTATCCTCAGGGGCAAGTTCTGAAGTGTCGCGTCATCTACCCGAAGGTGTTTGGAGGAAATGAAGTTCGGGCGAAAAACTATTATTCGAACATGTTCGCCCGCCTGAATGAATTCAATCGATATGTCGCGCACCCGGGTCGGGCCCTCGCTAGTGAAATCCGGAAGAGCAAAAGTAACCTTCTGAACCCCGCGGCCAACGAAGAACTGCCGGCGGAGATGGCACCGGCTTTAAATCGTTACGCGGTGGCCGATGCGCTGGCGATTCGTTTCCAGAGAAGCTTGTTTCGGGTCCAAGTGCTGTTGCACGTTGGGATATTTTCGGCCTTCCTTTGCTTTCTGCTATTCGCAGATGGACAGTCGCATTGGCTTGGCTTTCTCTGCGGTTCCTTCGGTCTTGTGTGCGCTCTTCTTGCTCTAACAGGCTGCTGAAAAACTCAGAAATTTTGTAACGGGGCGTTGCGCGGTGCGTCTCATTGAGTATGCGAGGAACCGATCAGCAGCAGGGATATGTTTTTAGCTACATTTCGCCGGAGCAGCGGGTGCGGAAGGATCATCCGCTGCGGCCGATCCGCACGATGGTAGACCAGGTACTCAAGGAACTCTCGCCGGAGTTCCACAAGATGTATTCCAAAGTGGGGCGTCCGTCGATTCCGCCGGAGCAGTTGCTACGCGCTCTGCTGCTGCAGATGCTGTACTCGGTGCGCAGCGAGCGGCTGCTGGTGGAAGAGATCGACTACAACATATTGTTCCGCTGGTTCGTGGGGCTGAACTTGGACGATGCGGTGTGGGATGCCACGGTGTTCACGAAGAACCGTGACCGTTTGCTGGAGGCCGAAGTAGCCAGGGACTTTCTGGCGCTGGTGGTGAAGCAAGCCCGAGGGCAGGGATGGGCCTCGGACGAACACTTCACGGTAGACGGGAGTTTGCTGGAAGCCTGGGCCAGCGTGAAGAGTTTTCAGCCCAAGAACAAGAAGAGTTGGCCTCCGCCGGATGATCCCGGAAATCCCACGGTGAATTATCGCGGCGAGAAGCGCTCGAACGAAACGCACGAGTCGAAAAGTGATCCAGAAGCACAACTGGCACGCAAAGGGCCGGGCAAGGAGGCCAAGTTGAGCTACAGCGGGAATCTGCTGGTGGAGAATCGCAACGGTTTGATTGTGTCGAGCCGGGTGTGGGAAGCCACAGGCACGGCGGAGCGCTATGCGGCACTGGAAATGCTGCAGGACATTCCGGGAAGCCAGCGCGTGACGGTAGGTGGGGACAAGGGTTTTGACACGGCGGATTTCGTGCGCGAGTGCCGGAACCTTTGGGTGACACCGCACGTAGCGCAAAACCTTGGGCGAAGAGGCGGCAGCGCTATCGATAGTCGCACGGCGCGGCACGCGGGCTATGCGACCAGTCAGAAGAAGAGGAAGCGCATCGAAGAATGTTTTGGCTGGTTGAAGACCATTGCATTGTTGCGCAAAGTGCGGCATCGCGGGACGCTGAAGGTCGATTGGATCTTTACGTTCGCGTGCGCGGCTTACAATCTGGTGCGCATGCGCAACCTGATGCGCAGCACAGTTCCGGCGTAGTCCGTGCGGGCCGTGGTGTCTCTGAACGGCGTTCAAACGCCTCTTTCGGGCGCCCGGTAGAACAAAGAATCACCTCTCAGGTGCTCGAAAACTCCGGGCTAGCTCAAATCAACTTAGAAATTGCTCGCTCAGCACGATTTTTCAGCGGCCTGCTAAGGCACTGGTCTGGAAAACGGATTTTGGATACCCGCCATGAGGATTATCGGGCGATGGCCGAAGGTCTCCGCGTCAAGTTTTTTTGGAAGCGGGTCCGCATCAACGACTCGATTATCGATCATTATCTCGGCAAGCACAGATCGGAACTGGACTGGATCCGTAACGGATTCCGCGGCTGGAATGTCTCCGACCGGACGGAAGATCCTGTGGAATTGCACTCCTTGGAAACCGAAGAACAGAGGAACCGGCTGGCCTTCGTCCGGAAGCACTGGATCGATCAACAGCGGGAATATTTCTTGCTCGCCGGCAAGCGCAACCACAAAAGGGACGAACGTTTTGAACGTTCCGGCCTGATTTCCATGCTCGCCGTAGTCGTACTGGGACTAGGCCTGATTTACGGTGCGGTCCGGCATGGCGGAGCTCATCGCGAAGAGATGGTTATCGCGCTGGAAGCGTTTCTGGCGATCGCGGCGCTGCTACACCACTTCAACAACAGAATGGGTTATGCCGAGTATGCGAAGCAGTATGAACGCATGGCCTCGCTCTTTGCTCATGGTTCACATCGCCTCGGACAATTCCTCGCACAAAATGACTACCAGAAGGCCCAGCGCGTCGTCGTCCGGATTGGACACGAAGCTTTGACGGAAAATGGCGATTGGGTGTTGTTACGCCACGAGAGGCCGCTCGAAATACCTCACCCGTAGCGCACTAACCTCCTTCGCGCTTCGAAATTGGGGAAATCCGGCGGACCCCGTAGCGTTTCTCAAATCATGCATGACCGCAGGTGCTCTTGTCTCACAACAACCGACCAGTCAGAATGGTGCCACTATGCGCTTTGGGAAAGCCTCCCTTCTCCTAGTCGCTGTTCTTGCGGCAAGAGCTTTGCCTGCCCAACTCGGCGAGCACGTCATTTCAGGATTCGTCCGCGAAGAAGGGAGCAGCAATCCGATCGCTGCTGCCACTCTGGAAATTTCGCAGTCCGGAGGTCAAACAGATCCTCCGGTAGTTTCCGGAGCGAACGGCGAATTTGTTTTCCGCGGCCTACAAGAGGGGGATTACGTAATCACGGCGAAGAAAAATGGATACGATTCCGCCAGCGTAGCGGTAGCCGTAAGGAGAACGGGTGTGCCGCAGGTCGCGATCTCACTCCGCAGGTCGGCTTCCGCAGGCGTCATCGATCTGGCCGGTCCCATCTCCGCTCATCAGTTGCAGGCGCCCAAGAAGGCCCGCGGGGCCTATGAAAAAGGCCTGCGGCTCCTCGAAAATGAAAATAATCCGAGCGCCTCCATTCCCGAATTCGAAAAAGCCGCGAAGCTGTATCCTTCTTACTACGAGGCTTACACCAAGTTGGGCATCGCCAACTATCATCTCGGCAAAGTTTCCGAGGCCGAAAGCGCACTCAAGAAAGCCATGGAATTAAGTGACGGCAAATATGCCGAACCTCTTTATCTGCTTGCCGATCTCTACAATAGTCAACGAAAGTATCAGGATGCCGAGCCGTTAGCTCGCCAGACGATCGCTCTTGATAATTCCAACTGGAACGGTTTCTTTGAGCTGGCGCGCTCGCTGGTGGGATTAAAGCGCGCAACCGAGGCCGAGACCAGCGCTCTGCGCGCGCGCGACCTGGCGCCGCAAAATTCCCGGGTCTATCTGGTGCTTGCTAATGTTCATGTACTCCAACAGAATTACCGGGCCGCCGTCGCGGATTTTGATTCTTACCTCAAACTCGAACCTAACGGCCCGAACAATGATGCGATTCGCCAGACCCGAAATAAACTCGAGAAGCAAGTTCAGCCGGTGCCAGGATCCAATCCTTCCTCCAGACCCAGTCCCGCCCCACCGCAACGGTAAAGCGATGGAAATGGGAGCCAGTCATCGCTCGCAGTAGCGCAGCGGAGTAACAAGTAAGAAAGCCCAATTACGCGCGGGTCTCTTCAACTCCGACGAGCTGGTTTCGCTTGAGGGCGGCGACGAGATCGTAGAGGGCAGGGTTAGTACAGACTTCATAATAGTTGTGTTCAGAAGGCTTGCCGATGGTGCCATCGGGGAGAAGTTGGCGGGCTACCCCTTTGCGTAGAACGAGCAGTTCGACGGATTCACCCATGGGGACCTCGCCGTAATAGAGGACGACTTCTTCCTTGCTCCAGGGATATTCGAGCGGGGTGTGGATGGCCTCGAGGGAAATTTCTTCGGAAAGTTTCTCGAAGCCTTCTTCGTTCAGCTCGATGCCATTCATGTTATAGCGCACCAGGAATTCGTCGAGTTCTTCGGCAGAGGCGCCTTCCATGGCGGTGATGAACTGAAAGATAGAGAAGAGCGTGCCTTGCTTGGAGAGCATGCGCTTGGCGAGTTTGGTGCAGCCGGAGAGGCGATCGGAGAGATTAAGCGCCTTGGAAATCATGATGCGCGATTCGCCGTCGGTCCAATACGTGGGTGCGGAACCCTGGAAAGCCACGCCGATGCCAATTTCGAGCGGCGGCAATTGGGAGGAGGCGGCCTGATCGTTATAGGAATTGCAGACGGCCAGAATCTGCTTAGAGAGAGCGCAGGCTCTGGCGACGGGCCGGGCGTAAGCGCGACTGGCTTCGGTTTCGAAGATGGCCAGGACGATGGCGTCGCCCTCGATGAACACTTTCTTGGCGGAGTAGCGGTCGAGCAAGCGCTTGACCGGTTCATGCAGATTCAAACTGAAGTGCGAAGCAGGGCTTAGGCCGCGGGCGAGGAGATCCTGGGTCATTTTCGTGGAGCCGCGGACATCGGCCTTGATGATGACGTGAGAGACCACCTGATCGTGTTCGGGACGGGCTTCTTCACGGAGCAAGCACTCGTACAGTTTATTGTTCATGCGCGAAAGCTCGCGCCCTTTTTCACTATTGACGAGGTTGATGCGCTCCATGCAGGTGGCCAGGTGCTCGGCATCTCGCAGGTCTCGCCGCAAATGCATAAAGTCACCGGCAAATTTCAGGATGATGGTCTGCGTTTCCTCGCGAGAATAGCGGCGGATGCGCTTGGTTAGCTCGTCGATGGGCTTCATAGTGAGGCGCTTGGCGGGCACTTGTTTCAGCAGTTCTTGCACGCGGAGCGCTTCTTCCTTGGAGACCAAGGCTTTCTTTAGTTGTTGCAGGTGAACCGGCGGGCAGAAATCGCCGGCGATGGGCCGAATCTCGTAGCTGGCAAGAATATGCGGGGTGAGTTCCCTTTCTTCCAGTTTGGCAGTTAGCTGGGCGAGGAGGCGAGAGCGGTTGGCGCGTTCGGACTCGTCCGTCGCGTTCGCGGGATCGAAAAGGCGGCGAGCATTTTCCGGATCGTTGAGATAATCGCCGAGTTTGCCCTGATGGTCTTTGTTCAAGAAATCGGCTTGCTGTTTGGCGTGCTCCAATTGTGGAGCGAGGAGTTCGAGGCTGGCGCTGAGCTGCTTGATTCGTTTTTCGATGCCGGTTAGCGAGGCGCGGAGTTCCGCAGGATTGCCGGAGCTTAAGAATTTGTTCAGCAGGCCGTCGCCGCGCTCCAGTTTCTTTCGGAGATTTTCCCGCTGCTCTTCGAGCGAAGCCAGTTCGGCGTTGGCCTTTTCGGCTTGTTTGGTAAGCTCTCGAAAATTCTCAGCAACTTTGGTTACGGGCGTTTCTTGCGGAAGTTCGATACCCGCTTCTTTGAGGAATTCCTGAAAGAGCGCGTCCATGGCCTCAAAGCGGTCGGGGTCGCGAGCATAGTTTCCAAGGAGAACGTAGTGCTCGAGGAAGTAAAAATCGTCTTTGCCGCCATCCAGGAAAATGAGGCGGTTCTTTAGAAGTTCGTAATAGGCGGCATAATCTTCGCCGAAGAGAGCGCGCCGAGCTTTGGCCACAACGTTTTCTTCGATGTCGATGGCGATTTGGGCTACGGTCTGGCCAATGAGGCGCAGAACATCGCGACGAGCCGACTGCATCTCTGTGAGGCGCGCTTTGATGACATGGGCCTGCTGGCTGCGTTCAAAATATTCGCCACGCTTTCGAATGTATTCCTTGCCGTCGAGAATGACGTTGGCGAATTGATTCTGGAGTTCGGTGGTGAGGAATTTGAGGATGGCGAGGCGGAAGAGCAAATCGATTTCGACATTTTTGTGATGCTTGGCGGTGGTCAGCGCATTGCGTAGCAGGTCCGCGAGTAGTTTGCGGAAGGCGGAGGAATCCACGGGTTTGCTGCTGCGGAACTCGACGCCAGAGAGGAAACTGTTGCTGGCGTTCTGGCGGATGAGGTCGAAGAGGTAGTCGCGGGCAGCCTGGGCAAATTTGGGGCTGAGAAAAACGTCGTGGCGGATGTTATCGATGCCAATGGAAAGCGAACCCATCGGCAGGGTGACATTGTAGGTTTTCAGCGTGTTGCGGTTCGCGTCATTCACGCCGAGGTTGAGAAATCCGCTAGACATACCGCCGCCTGAACCCTCTCGTCCAACCTAGCAGCCAGCCTTGTTGCCAGCAAGGAACCGGAGGTACAGGGGTAGCGAGAGAGTAAGCGCTAGGGGGTTGAAAGCTCGGGGGTTAGGACGCTGATACGGCGAGCATCACCGCCGAGATGCTCTAAACGGAGGCGCCATTGGGGCCAAGGGGCCTGCAGGGGGAATTTCTCGCTCCATTCCAGGATGACAATCGCCGGCTGCGCGAAGATGTCCTCCAGGCCCAGAGTTTCGAAATCGTGGAAGCTCTCGATGCGGTAGAGATCGCCGTGGAAGACGTTGTGGCCGGTGCCGTATTCGTGGACCAGGGTGAAGGTGGGGCTGGTGACTTCGTCCTCTGGTGCAGCGTAGAGTCCCCCCACAATGCCCTTGGTTAGCGTGGTCTTACCGGCACCGAGTTCGCCGGAGAGTAGGACGAGGACGGGAGGGTGCAGCTTTTCGGCCAGCTTGCGTCCCCATGCGATCGTTTCTTCGGCCGAATGGGTGATGACCTCTTCCGCGACGGGCTCAGGCAAGGGGTTGCAACTCCTGAAGGAGTTTGCGGCGGGCGAAAGGGATGGCGTGAGCCACTTCGCCAGCGAGGACTCCCGAAGCATCGGATTGTTCGGCGAGAAGATCTGAGGCGAGACCATGGAGGTACACACCAAGAGCGACGACGCGAACTAAATCTTGCGTGCCGAACTGCGCGATGAGCGCGCCGAGCAGGCCAGTGAGAACATCGCCGGAACCGCCCTTGGCCAAGGCCGGATTGCCGGTAGTGTTGACGAAGACTTCGCCCTGAGGGCCCGCGGTGATGGAGTGAAAACCTTTCAGGACGACAACGGCGTTCCATTTTTTGGCGGCGTCGGAAGCGGTCTTGACGCGATCGTGCTGTACTTGTGGAATCGTACTGCCGAGGAGACGCGCCATTTCTCCGGGATGCGGCGTGACAACTAGGGACTTGGTTCTCTTCTTCTCGAGCAAATACCCATGACTAGCGAAAGCGTTCAAGCCGTCGGCATCCAGAACGATGGGCAGATCGGTTTCCGCAACGACGCTGCGTAGGAATTCTTGAGTTTCGGGATGCTGGCCGACTCCGGGGCCGATGGAGAGGGCGGTGATGCCCTTGAGCGCTTGTGCGAGTTCGCCGGAACGGATGGCTTCCAGAGCGAAGGTGCCTTCGGTTGTCGCGGGGAGTCCTTCGGTCATGAACTCGGGTTGCATGGACGCGATGACTGGCAAGGCAGGTTCGGGCGTAGCGATGGTGACGAGACCCGCGCCACCACGAAGCGCAGCTTGCCCCGCTAAAACCGCGGCCCCGGTCTTTCCGAGGGAGCCAGCCAGCAACAACAAGTGACCGAAGGTGCCTTTGTGAGATTCGGCGGCGCGAATCAGGGGTAGGCCGGCAAGTTCGTCGGGCCCGGCCCAGCGCAGGCTTCCCTTTCCGACTTCCTCGATGAGCGCCGCGGGCGAGCCAATGTCGCGGACGACGAGTTGGCCGCAGCAGCCGGCTTGGAGCGAGATGAGTTGACCGATTTTGGGAGCCGTGAAGGTGACTGACCAGTGGGCTTTGATTACTGGTCCTGCGGCGGCTTCGCCGTCCGATGGTAAACCGGACGGGGTGTCGACAGCAACGATCCATGCGGGGCGAGCCGCCGTGGCATCGTGAGAAAGGCGATTCACATCTTCGATGGCTTGCGCGATCAGGCCCGTCGCTGCTCCACGAATTCCGGTACCCAGCAGCGCGTCAATGATAACTTCGGCGCTCGAAATGTCCGTCCGAGCTTTATCCCAATCCGCGGCGCTTTGCACGGTGGTGACGTCACCCAAATCGCGCCAACGCTGAAAATTCTTCGCGGCATCGCCGCGCAACTCCTCGGGCTTGGCGAACAAGTAGACGTGAACCTGTTCGGCTTCTTCCTTGAGGTGGCGCGCGACCACGAAGCCGTCGCCGCCGTTATTCCCTTTTCCGCAAAGGACGGCAACGCGGCCGGGAGGATTGGTCATTTTATGGGCGTATTGTTCGAGGAAAACTTCGGCGACACTTTGCCCAGCGTTTTCCATCAACTGGTGGCTGGGCACGGCGAAACGCTCCGTGGTCAGACGATCCACTTCCTGCATTTCGGCAGCGGTTAGCGCTTTCATGGCAAATTCCAGAGACTCGCGCGTCGTAGTTGAATGAAAGAGAGAATCCTCACTGCGCAGACTCCGTTCGGAATGACGGTTTTTTGGACGCGGACGGGTTATTGGACGCCGGCATGGGTTAGAGCATCCAGCCGCCGCTTACGTTGACAACCTGGCCGGTGACGTACTCGGCCTCTTCGGAGGCAAAAAACGAAACGGCGGCAGCCACGTCGTCGACCGTGGGTGGACGGCCGATAGGATAACGGGCATCTTTCAGCTTGCGGGCTTCCTCCAGCGTGAGATCTTTTTCGTCGATACTAGAGGGATTCACCACATTGACGGTGATGCCGTTCTTGGCCTCTTCGAGCGCGAGAGAACGGGAGAGGGCCACGACGGCTGCTTTGGCTGCCGCGTAGGCGGAGATTTTCGCTTGGCCAAAGGCGCGCTCGGCTCCGACGGCACCCAGATTGACGATGCGGCCCCAGCGACCCTTGCGCATGATGGGCAGGGTGGCGCGACAAGTGTAGAAAACGGTCATGACATTCGAATCGAAAATGCTGCTCCACTCGTCGACCGAGGATTCCGCGAGAGTGCCCCAGCGAAAGTCGCCGACGTTGTTGACGAGCACATCGATGCGGCCGTAGCGGTCCGCGACAGTCTTGATCAATTGGTCGGCACGGGCTGGATCGGCAATGTTTGTTTCCACCGCGAGGCAGTCGGCACCCACGGCTTGTAAATCGCGCAGCGCCATTTGGGCAGCAGCTTTATTTGCGCGATAGACAAGGGCAATTTTGGCGCCCTGCCGTGCCAATCCAAGAGCGATTCCCCTGCCAATTCCTCGTGTACCGCCAGTTACCACGGCCACCCGGTTTCGCAGCGACATTCGTTATCCTCGGGAAAACGTGCCAGTATAACACTCCGCCCGTACTGACTACCTTACCGCAGTTTGGCGACGACGACGGTCATGTCGTCGGCTTGCTCAGGGCTGCCAGACCATTCTTCGGCGGCAGTCATGAGTGATTCGGCAATTTTGCGGGGCTCGCCATGGCGTACGCGTTGGGCCGCCGACTCCAAACGCGACACGCCGAATTCTTCCCCGTAGGCATTTTCCGGTTCGACCAAGCCGTCACTGTAGCCGATGAAGACCGCATTGGGCGGCACGTCCACGCAGCCTTCCTTGTAGGCGTAATCATCCACGATGCCGAGAACGATGCCGCCGACGTCGAGATGCTGCGCGCGACCGTCAGACAAGCAAAAACCTGGCAGATGGCCCGCATTGGTGTAACGCAACTTGCGCGCGGCGAGGTCGTACACCGCAATCAAAAATGTGGCAAAACGATCGTCGCCGGTGTTGCGGACCAAGTGTTTATTGAGGCGCGAAACCAATTCCGCAGTGCTCATGTTCTCACTACCGGGGGTGAGCAACTGGCTGCGCAAGGCGGCTTGCAAACTGGCCATTAAGAGGGCGGCGGAAATTCCTTTGCCGGAAATATCGGCAATGGCGATGGCGACCTGCGTGGGGCTGAGCTGGATGAAGTCGTAGTAGTCGCCGCTGACGCTGCGCGCCGCTTTACAGATGGCCTCAATTTCAATGCCTTCGACGTGTGGCAAATTTTGCGGGAAGAGCTGGTCTTGTACTTCGCGGGCGATAGAAATTTCATTTTCCAGGCGCTGCAAGTGTTTCTGCTCGGTGATGAGGCGGCCGATGGAGCCGGTCATGGAGTTGAAGGATTCGCCGAGCATCCCGAGTTGATCGCGGCGCTCGACGGGGACACGTGCAGCCAAGTTACCTTCTTGAACAGCTTGGGTGGCGCGGGACAAATCGGAAATGGTGCGAGTGATGGCGCGGGTGAGGCGAACGCCAATCACAAGGGCCGCCAACTCGATAAGCAGG
The DNA here is from genome assembly GCA_963759275.1 of Candidatus Acidiferrales bacterium. Lineage (GTDB taxonomy): Bacteria > Acidobacteriota > Terriglobia > Acidiferrales > UBA7541 > Acidiferrum. The sequence goes on from CAVWYZ010000018.1 coordinate 1,020,274, forward strand.
AAAACCACGCCGATCAATTTCAGCTCAAATCCTTTTGCGCCGCCCAAATCGCCCAAGGAGCTGAAGAGGCGGTGATTCAACTGCGATCTGCGAGCGTTGAAAAATCCGAAGACGGGGTGATTGCGGGATAGGACGCGATCGCCAGCGAGATAGGTGGCATTCAATTGAGAGAAGCCGTCCACAATCGGGTCCATCCAGGATTGCGGAGGCAACAAGGGCCGTTTCTGCGTTTTCACCCGGGTAATCGCCCGGAAACGCTGTCCGCCGATGGGCACAGCGGACTCCACGGAATCCTTGCGGACAACTTCCCAGAGGGTGAAAGAGACGGGACCAAGATCTGGCGCGAGAGTTTCCAAAAATGAAGAGCTGACGGGAACGCTGAGCTCGATGAATTGGACACCGCGGGGAGAATCGGTCTGGCGCATGGCTACGAGTTGTAGTTGCGTTCCGTCTTGCACCAGTCCGGTGAAGGACCTAGCGTCTTTGCCGGCCAGTTCGTGGAAGTAGGTTGGATCGGCGCCGAAATTGACGATGAGGCCGGGCAATTGTTTTTCTTCGGCGAACAGAACCTGGCCGGCAAGCGCACGATCCATGGTGATCTGATCCATGGCGGCCGGAAGGGTCGATTCGGCGGCGGCGATGGCTTCGGAAGAGTTGCGCAGCATTTCGAGGCGGTCTTCCACATCATGGAACAAGAGATAAGCGCCCAACTGCGAATAGATGATCTGACCGAGGAGGCTAGCGAAAACCAAGAGCAAGATGATAGGCACGACGGCAATAAAGAGATAGGCAACGATAAGACGATTGCGCAAGCTCCAGAGCAACTGCGCGCGCCAGCGAGTCCAAAAGCGATAGAACAAATAGGCGGCAGCGATGAGGCCGAGAAGCTGGAGAAAACCTAAGCCGGGTAACGGAGGGAGCAGGTCGCGATCCCACATAACGAGAGCGCCGAGCAAAAGCAGGAAGGCGGCAAGCCAGTCCAGCTTGGAGAGCGTCTTCCAGAAGATATTCTGCTGATTATTTTTCTCGACCATGGCAGAAAGGGTTGCAGAACCACTTTACCCGATTCGCAGAAAGTGGACGAGGGCCAGTTTGCATGAACGCGACATGGCCTCTCTCTATTTTGGATTTATCGGTTGGCGATGCGCACGCGGCTGTGTTTCACGCTGTAGGTAAAATAAATAACCATTCCGATGACGAGCCAAATGATCAGGCGTGCCCAGGTGAGCGCCTTTAGTCCCGCCATGAGGCCGAGCGAGATTAGGATACCCATGATGGGAACGAAAGGGACCCATGGCGTCTTGAAGGGACGCGGCAGGTCTGGGCGGCGGAGGCGCATGATCCAGACCCCGGCGCAGACAATCACGAAGGCAAGCAGCGTGCCGATGCTGACCAATTGGCCGAGATCACCGATGGGCACCACCGCGCCCACGATGGCAACGCACAGCCCGACGATGGCGGTCGATTTCCATGGAGTTCGGAATCGTGGGTGGATGTCACCCGCCCACTTCCATAACAATCCGTCGTTGGCCATGGAGTAAAAGACGCGCGACTGGCCGAGCAACATGACCAGCATGACCGTGCTCAATCCCGCCAGAGCGCCGGCATTCACGACATAGCTTCCCCACTTCACTCCGGTTTCGCGAATCGCGAGCGAGACAGGGGCGCCGATGTTCAGGCGGCTGTAATGCACCGTGGCGGTCAGCAAGCCGCACACAACGATGTAGAGAAAGGTGCAAATGGCGAGCGAGCCAAGGATTCCGATGGGCATATCTTTCTGGGGATTCCTGGCTTCTTGCGCGGCGGTGGAGACAGCGTCGAACCCGATATACGCGAAAAATACCACGCCAGCACCGCGGAGCACGCCGGACCAGCCGAAAGAACCGAAAGTGCCAGTGTTCGGGGGCAAGAAGACTTTCCAGTTCGCGTGAGCAATCTGGGGATTTTTCAGTACGTATGCTGTGGCGACAGCGATAAACACCAGAACGGCGGTCAACTTTACAAAGACGATGGCGGTGTTGAAGTTCGCCGATTCTTTAATGCCGATAATCAGGATGGTGGTGACGGCCAAGATTGCGAGAAAAGCAATTAGATTGAATTTGGCGAAGGCGTGGGGAGCAGTGGCAAGCTGCGCGGTGGTCAGATTCAGGGTGACAAGCGGGGCCCAGCGGCCATCGAAGAAAACCCATTCCGCACCGGGAACGTCGCAAATCTGCGGCGGGAGATTGATGCCGTAGTCCTGAAGAAACGCCACCAGGGTGCTGCTCCAACCGCTGGCAACTGTAGCCGCGCCGAAAGCGTATTCGAGGATGAGGTCCCAGCCGATAATCCACGCAATGATTTCGCCGAGGGTCGCGTAGCCGTAGGTGTAAGCAGAGCCGGCAATGGGGATGAGCGAAGCGAATTCCGCGTAGCACAACCCGGCGAACATGCATCCCAAGCCAGCCAGGACGTAAGACAACATGATCGCGGGCCCTGCGTACAAAGAAGCCGCCGAACCTGTCAGCACGAAGATGCCGGCGCCGATGATGGCACCGATGCCGAGAGTCATCAGGTTGACGGGGCCGAGAGCGCGTTTGAGGCTGTGCTCTCCGGTCGCGCCCGCTTCCTTCATGAGCACGTCGAGAGACTTGGTCGCGAACAAAGGGTTGCCCATGCAACTCCTCCTTATGAATACGGCTCGTGCGTAAAAGAAGAATTCGTCTTATGGTGCGCTGGCGCGGTTGCGCCGGTGCCATAGCCAGTAGACCGGGACGCCAAGAAGAACAATTACCATGCCCATCCCGGCGGTCTGCGTCTGGTAGAGCAGCAACACACCCATGATTCCAGTAGCTGCCACTATATAGAAGAGCGGCAGCAAGGGATACCCGAATGCTTTGTAGGGGCGATCGGCATCGGGCCGACGGATCCGCAGAACGAAAATGCCGGCGATGGTGAGGACGTAAAACAGGAGGGCAGCGAAGACTACGTAATCCAGGAGATTGCTGTAGAGGTTGCCGTAAGTGCCATCGGGTTTGCGGGTGCGCAGCAAAATCAGAATGACGATCCAGACGCCTTGATAGCCGAGCGCGATGCCGGGTACGCCAAAATTGTTGAGCTTCCCGGTAGCCTTGAAGAACAAACCGTCTTTGGCCATGGCGTAGGCAACGCGGGAGCCGGCGAGGATCAGGCCATTGTTGCAGCCAAAGGTGGAAACAATGATGGCAACGGCCATCAATGCGGCGCCTTTGGCGCCGAAAATGGCAGAGAGCGCGGCGGTGGCGACGCGGTCGTCGGGGGCGTTTTGAATCTGGTTGAGTGGCAGCGCACAGAGATAGGCGAGGTTGGCAAGAACATAGAGCGAGATGACGATGATGGTGCCGAAGGCCATCGACAAGGCCACGTCGCGCTTGGGATTTTTCACTTCGGCGGCGGTGAAGCCGATATTGTTCCAAGCGTCCGCAGAAAAGAGCGAGCCCACTTGGGCTACGGCGAGCGCGAGGAGCAAACCGTACCAGCCACTTCCCGCAGTAACCGTGGGCAAGATGCCGCGCAGGAATCCGACGCCGGGGGTGATAGTGTTCGCGCCATGAATGGCCCAGACATGCGAGAAATTAGCGGCGATGGCCGCTGCATTGCGCGCGACGAAAATACAAAGAAAAATTACGCCGAGCAGCGAGAGCATTTTGGCGGACGTGAAAATATTCTGAATCCATTTGCCGAGGCGCACGCCGCGGGTGTTCAGAAACGTAAGGAAAATGATCATCAGCACAGCGACCAATTGCTGAACGGACAAGCTGATGGCGAAGCGGGACGAGAAATTGATCGGAGGAACGATCCAGGTGTTCGGGGATATCGACGGGAAGAGCACGCCGAGATAACGAGCAAAACCAATGGCGACGGCGGCGATGGTGCCGGTCTGTATGACGAGAAACAGCGTCCAGCCATAAAGGAAACCCCACAGCGGAGAGAAGGCTTCGCGCAAATAGACGTACTGACCACCAGCGTGCGGAAACATTGCGGCCATTTCGCCGTAAGAAAGCGCGGCGGCGATGGTGAGGATGCCGGTCATGATCCAGGTGACGAGCAAACCTCCCGCGGAGCCGGTTTGCCGGCTGATATCGGCGGCGACGATGAAGATGCCGGAACCGATCATGGAGCCGACAACGATCATGGTGCCGTCGAAGAGACCGATGGCGCGAACGAACTGGTGCTCGGCGGTTTTAGGTGGCGTGGTGGGGGCGGTGGTGAGTTCTGCCATTCTTCAGATGCCTCAGTGGCGCGCCGGAGGATGCGCGGCGTCCAGTCTGTGGATGAATTGCCGGGCCTGCTGCGCGGGATCCGGAGCTTTGAGAATGTCGCTGATGACCGCGACAGAATCGGCGCCCGCTTCAATGACTTCGGCTGCGTGTTCCAAGCGAATTCCCCCGATGGCCACGATGGGCTTTTTGGTTAGCGGCCGCAATTCGCGAAGCAGGTCAAGCCCGACGACCGGATCGGGATTGGCCTTGCTGGTGGTGGCGAAGATTGGCCCTATCGCAACATAATCCGCCGAAGTGGCCGCGGCTTGGGCAAATTGCTGGCGGTTGTGTGTCGAAACTCCTACCCAGCGATCCGGACCGACGATCGAGCGGGCTTGCTCGACGGTAAGGTCTTCCTGGCCAACGTGGACGCCGTCGGCTTGTGCAAGATGAGCGATGTCCGGGCGATCGTTGAGGAGGAAGGTGACGTTCGCAGAGCGGGCGATTTGCGCTAGTTGCTTGGCCGTTTCGAGCGTGTCGCGTGCGGAGGCAGATTTGGCGCGGTATTGCAGCAGACGCACACCCGCATCGATGAGTTTTGTGGCAATTTGCGATGCAGGCTCGGGAATCAATGCAGCGTCGAGTATCACATAGAGTCTTGGTAAGAGAAGACCCAAGAGGAGGCTCCCTGGCAACGTGCTTCATGGTCTCTTAGAACGGGTGTGGAGGCAAGGCGATGGGTCGGAAAAGCAGGCGGCGTAGAGCCGCCCCTACACTGCGTTCGTGCCGGGTGCCAAGACGGACGGGCTAACAGGGATCTTCACACGGTTCGACGATTAGGGAGTGTTTATTTGGTGTGTTGGGAGGCGGCGGGTGTGTTTTGGCGGCCGGTTTATTTTTCGGTGACCGATCTGAAGATCGGCCACTACAGAGGAAAGAACGCGCTGAGGACCGACGGAGCTATTTTCCGTTGAGGGTAACTAGCTTTTCGATGAAATGGGTGTCGAGTTTACCGGCGATGAAATCGGGATGGGCGACGATGCGGCGGTGGAGCGGGATGGAGGTTTTGATGCCTTCGATCACGAACATTTCGAGAGCGCGTTTCATGCGGCTGATGGCTTCGCCGCGGTCGCGACCTTTCACAATGAGCTTGGCCACCATGGAATCGTAGTAGGGCGGGATGACCGCATCGGAATAGGCAGCGGAATCGACACGCACACCGGTGCCTCCGGGCGCCTGGAAAGTGGTGATGCGTCCGGCGGAAGGAACAAAGGTGTCGGGATCTTCGGCGTTGATACGGCACTCGATGGAGTGGCCGGTGAAGCTGACTTCGCCAGCGGCGTCGGCCAAACGTTCGCCCGCAGCGATGCGAATTTGGGCTTTGACCAGGTCCACGCCGGTGACGAATTCGGTGACGGGATGTTCGACCTGAATGCGCGTGTTCATTTCGATGAAATAGATGGAGCCATCCTGGTCCATGAGGAACTCGATGGTGCCGGCGTTGGTATAGCCGATGCCTTCCATAGCTTTGACGACCTTGGCACCTAGCTCTTTGCGGCGCTTGGGATCGATGGCGGGTGAAGGTGATTCTTCGAGGAGCTTCTGGTGACGGCGCTGGATGGTACATTCGCGCTCGCCGAGATGGATTACGTGGCCGTGCTGGTCGCCGAGCACCTGAAATTCGATGTGTCGAGGATACTCGAGGAATTTCTCCATGTACACATCGGGAGTGCCGAAGGCTTGCTGGGCTTCGCTGCGCGCGGTCTGGTAGGCGCTAAGGAGTTCGTCGCTGTTGCGCACAACGCGCATGCCGCGTCCACCGCCGCCGGCCGCCGCTTTCAAGATGAGCGGGTAGCCGATACGCTTGGCCTCTTTGGCCAATTGCTCTTCGCCTTCGACGACACCTTCGCTACCTGGAATAGTGGCGAGGCCGGAGGTTTTCATTTCGCGGCGGGCGCGGTCTTTTTCGCCCATCATTTCGATGACCTCGGGCTTGGGTCCGATGAAGGTGATCTCGGAAGCTTCGCAAACCTTGGCAAAATTGGCGTTTTCGGAGAGGAAGCCGTATCCGGGATGAATAGCGTCGACGTTGGTGATTTCCGCGGCGCTGATGACGTGAGGAATGTTCAAATAGCTCTCGCTGCTGCGCGGCGGGCCAATGCAGACGGCTTCGTCGGCAAAGCGGACGTGCAAGGCGTTGCGATCGGCTTCGGAATAAACCGCGACGGTCGCGATGCCCAATTCCTTACACGCGCAGATGACTCGCAGGGCAATTTCCCCGCGATTGGCTACAAGAATCTTCTGGAACATAGTCGGATGGGCCGCTTACCGTTTTCGGCTCGGTCGAATGCCGAACAAAGGTTGTCCGTATTCGACGGGCTGGCCGTTTTCGGCGAAGATGCGGAGAACTTCGCCGGTGGTTTCGGACTCAATTTCGTTCATGAGCTTCATGGCTTCCACGATGCACAGGGTCTGACCGGATTCGACGTAACTGCCAACCTTGACGAAGGGCTCCGAACCAGGACTGGGCGAACCATAAAAAGTGCCTACGATCGGGGATTTCACGAGGAAGAGATCTTCTCCGCCGCGTAAATCCGCTTCGGCAGCAGCGTTGGCCTCCGCCGACGATGGCGCCGGTGCGGGAACCGCTCCGGGAACGATAATCTCCGCTGCGGGGCGGGCCGCTGGAGCGGCAGGAACGCCCGGTTTCTTGAGCCGGATACGCAGATCACCGCGCGAATACTCAAATTCCTCGAGGTTATGCTCGCTCATGAAGCGGAGCAATTGTTCAATCTGCCCGATTTCCGGGCTGGCAAACGATGTACTTCCAGTCGTTTTCGACGGCTTTTTCCGTTTCATGCCTATATTAGAGTTCGATGAGATCCCGCGTAATGCGGGTTAAAACTTCCCTGCCCCTGATACCGACGACGACATCGTCTTCGATGCGAATACCACCGACGCCTTCGACATACACACCAGGTTCTATGGTAATCACATTTCCTGCTTCAAGTCGAATCGATTGCCCACGGGCCACACGCGGCGACTCGTGTACTTCCAGACCCAAGCCGTGCCCCGTGCTATGAACGAAGTATTGTTCGAGCCCATACTTCTTCAGGACTTCCCGCGCCGCAGAATCCACTTCTCCGCAAGTTACACCGACGCCGACCGCAGCCGTGGCTGCCTGATTGGCTTGCTGCACCGCACGGTACCACTCGCGGATTCGCCGAGGAGCGCGGCCTACGTAAACTGTTCGAGTGATGTCGCTGCAGTAGTGGCCGAGTATAACACCCAGGTCTAGCACGACCAACTCATTTTTCCTCAAGCGCTTGGAAGTGGGACGGGCGTGCGGGAGGGCGGCGCGGGATCCGAAAGCGACGATAGTCTCGAAGGAGGGGCCGGTGGCACCGCGCATTTTCATCTGGTATTCGATTTCGGCGGAGATTTCGATCTCGCGAACTCCGGGTTTGAGGAGTTTCAGGGCGGCTTCGACGACTTCTCCCGCGAGAATGGCCGCCTTGCGCATTACCGCGACTTCCTGGGCGTCTTTTCTAGTTCGTTGAGTCTCGACGAGTCCGATGGCCTCGAGCGCGCGGCATTGGGCGCCGCTGGCAATTCTGAGGACTTTTCGTTGGGAAACAGTCCACTGCTCAGGGTCATAGCCGACCTGCCGGATGCCGCGGCGTTTCAGCCAATCGCCTGCGGAGGCGTAGAGCGCCCCTTGCTGCAGCTCAAGACGCACGTCCGGCGCTTCCTGTCTGGCTTGCGTGGTGAAGCGGCCGTCAGTGATGAGCGTGGTAGCGTTGCGGGCGACTGCGAGGATGCCCGATTCGCCGGTGAAGCCCGTGAGGTAATACCAGTTCGCTGGACGGGTCACGAGCAAGCAGTCCAGCCCGCGTTGCCGCAACTGGTGAAGGAGCTCCCGGCGTCTTTTGGAATAAGAATCGGTCATAAAAAAATCGAGGAGACTCGCGTCTCCTCGATTCCAGTTTACCTGAAGTTCGAAGGGTTAGCTGCCCGACGCGATCATCCCGGAATAATGCGGGGCGTCAGGAAGAACAAAAGTTCGGAAGAATTGATGGTGACGGCCTTCTCGCGGAAGAGGTAACCGATCACGGGCAAACTGCCGAGAACGGGAACCTGGTTCATGCTGGTCTGTTGTTGGGTAACGATAATGCCGCCGATGACGACGGTGCCACCATCCGCCACAAGGACTTTGGTTTCCGCGGATTGCGTATCCAATGCCGGGATGCCCTGCACGCGGGGAATACCATTGTCGATTTGGGTGTTTTCCACCAGGACGTCCATGAAGACCGTGCCTTCCGCGGTGATCTGCGGAGTGACTTCGAGCTTGAGGACCGCGTCGATGTACTGCACGGAAATGGTGTTGTTGATGGTGGTCTGAATCGGAATCTTGGTACCTTGCTTGACCGTAGCTTTTTCGTTGTTCTGGGTGATGACCTTCGGCTTGGAAAGCAGTTTGCCGACGCCCTTGGCTTCCGCGGCAGTGATATACAAATCCACGGCGAAGTTGGGGGAACGATGGCCAAAGTAGAAGCCGCTGGTGGGCGCGCCCGCGCCGAGATTCACGTTGAAGGGCAAGCCCGCAGTGCTGCCGCCGCTGCTGCTGGTCGGCGTGGCGATGAGCGGAGGCTGAGGAAGACCGGCCCCGGTAGTGATGGGGCTGACACCGGTTTGCGGGGTACCACCGAAGATCGTGCGGCCGCTGGTGGTGGTGCCCGCAAAACCCCACTGAACGCCGATATCCTGGCTGAAGGAACGCGACGCTTGCACCACACGCGCCTCAATTTCAACCTGCTGTGACTTGCGATCCAACTGGCGAATCAAGTTGTCGATAGTCGGAATAACGGACGGAATATCGCGGATGACGAGCTGGTTGGAGCGATCGTCGGAGAAAATATCGCCGCGCGCCGAGAGGAATTTTTTCAAGGTGTCGCGCATGGTGGTGGCTTTGGCATAGCTGAGGACGCGAGTAACGGTGACCGGCGCGACAGCCTCCGCCTGAGCCTTTTGCAAATCGCGAGCGGTTTCCGCTTCCTTCTTCAAGGTGTCGCGAGTGGCAATGCGCAGAACGTTGCCATTGAGCTGTTTATCGAGACCGTTGTTGATGAGCACGATGTCCAGCGCCTGATCCCAGGGAACTTCATCGAGAACGATCGTGAGAGTGCCCTTTACGTTGGGATCGAGCACAACGTTGAGCCCGCTGATTTCATGAATCAGCCGGAAGAAGTCTTTCAAATCAACGTCTTTCAAATTCACGGAAATGGGCTCGCCGGTGTAATGGCCACTGGTCGGAGTCGGAGGAGAAACGGTGGCCGACTGTTGAGCGGCGGCAACGGTGGAGGCAGCGGCAGAAGCCTGCTGCACGGCCTGTTGCGAAGCCTGTTGCGCGCTGTTTTCGGCCGGCGCGGGTTCTTTGGCGGACGCCAAAGTAGCGGAGGTTTCCGTGAGTTGATTCGGCAAGGGGAAGTGAGCCGCGGCATCCTTCACAGAGGATGCTTCAGGAGCTTGGGCGGAGGTGGTGGCGGTAGGTGCGGAGGCATCAGCAGCCTGCACTTGCAAATACACCACAACAGCATCGCCTTCATGAGCAATCTGGTAAGGAGCGGAAGCCGTGAGATCGATAACGACGCGGGCGACATCCGGGCGGAATTGCCCTAAGCGTACGCCACGAACCGGAGCCGAAACTCCGGCGATCGAAGTCTTTTGGACACTCAGCCGCGCTCCGGTGAAGTCCAGAACCAAGCGCTCCGGATTCTGCATGCGCACGGGATGAACGTCGAGGCGCCCAGCGCCTTCAACGCGAATCGCCGCGCGCTGCGGATCCTGCGTGAGGGCCACGCTGGAGATGACCGCAGTGGTCGCGTTAGCGCCAGCGGACTCCTGCCCGCGAACGAAGGCTGGATTGCCGCCCAGCATCACGCTCGTCAGTATCAGGCAGCCACACCGTAAGGCCCGCCAGTTCGTCGTCATTGCTGTTCTCCTGCACTGGAGTAAATTCTCTTGTTCACTTGCCGCTCTACTGGTTTACCGAATGCGTCTTTTCCAATTTCGTGGAAAGACACACCATCCAACGCGATCTTGTCCACTTTTCCGTCGTACAACTGGTCGCCTTCCCGCAGGAAGTACGTTCTTGCCTGGGGGTTGGTGACCACGGCAATCATGCCGTTTGGAGCTTTCACGATTCCATCCAGCCGAAGCGTAGCGACTTGCAAGCCGGCTTTCCCTGGGGGAAGGTTGGCAGCCATTTTCGCGGCCGCGTCCTGACGGTTGGTCAGGGATTCGAAGGGATCGCGACGCGCGACCTTGGCTTCTGGCTCGCCCGCCGGCTTGGCCGCCGGAGCAGCATGGCTTTTGCCGGAAGAGGACGCCGACTTCGGATGTTTCGCCGGAGCGGGCGCGGTCTGGGCTTGCGCACCGAACACGACGAAAGACAGCAGTGTTCCGATCAGCAATGTTTTCAATCGACGCATAGCTCGCTCATTCCTGCTCACGGTTTTCTCACAGGCGTTGCTGTTTTTGCTCCACCCGTTGCCGCCGGAGCCGTATCAGCTGCTTTGGTGAAGAAGGTTGTGACTGTAAAAACTCCGGAAACCGTTTCCCCAGGACGAACCGGATACCGAGTTCCTTTACCAGTGCTGGGGTCATCGAACGAGAGATCACCGACGTTGATGATGCGGGAGAGGCGGCTTAAGCGCGAGAAGAAGTCGAGCACGTTAAAATAAGGGCCGTCAGCCTGCGCTTCAAAAGGCATCTCGTAGTGAAATTCCTTGGGCACGATATTCTGCGCGGTGAGCCGGCGCAATTGGACGTTCGACGCGCTGGCGGCACCTTGAACTTGCCGGATAAATTCATCGACTTCCTTTTCTTCCGGCACGATGGTCTTCAGGGTATCGAGTTGCTTGTTTAACGCATCCATCTGCTGCTTCAGTTCGCCGTAGCGCTGCTTGTAAACCTGGAGTTGGGTGACTTCCTGGTTGAGCTTGGTGCGCTGCTGCACGGCTTCGTCGTAAGAGGAGCGCTCTTGCGCGACGGGTGAGAACGGAACATACAGACCCGCGAGGACCAGAACCACCGCGATAGCCAGGGCTACCAGCCCCTGCATAATCACCGACATGTCTCGGAAAGGATTTGCCATGGCTTGCCCTTATCCTTTCTTCGCCGGTGCCACAGCATTGGGGGCACTCTGAGCTGGGGAGCTTGCCGGTTTGGTTTGTGGAGCGGTACCGGGCCCGCTTGGAGCAATTTCGGCATCGATCGTAAACAGGAAGGTCTGCACGGCGGTATTCTTTTCGTCCTGCTTAGATTCCTTAATCTCGACCTTCTGGAAATAACCGGAGCGCTTGAGAGCGGTAATGAAGTTGGCGACGGAATTAATGGAAGCGGCGGCACCTTGCAAGCTCACGGTGGTGCCTTTCTTGGTCATGGAAGTCAGCCAGAGATTTTCGGCGCGGGAGACAGTGTTGGCGATCTGATCCAGTAACTCTTGGCCGCCGGTACGGTCTTTCTGCAACTGCTCGATGGTACCGACCCGCTGCTGCAGAACTTGTTTCTGCTTTTCGAAGGCTTCCACTTGCAGTTTGATTTGCTCTAATTCGGTCTTCTGACTCTGTAACTGCTTAATGCGAGCGTTCTCTTCGTTCAACTGCGTCTGCCAAGAATGGTAGAAGTAGAAGAGAAACAACGCCCCCAAAAGTACGCCAGCGCCGATGAAGACCAGGGGCATTGCTGCGCCTGTGTCCACCGGTCGACGTGCGGCTCTGGGCCGCGTTTGTCCGAGTAAATTTATGCGGATCATGGCTAGTCGAAGCTCCTCAAGGCCAATCCCACCGCGACTACCAACCTGGGCGCCAATTCCCGGATTTGATCTTCACTGTGTTTACCCGGGTTGATCAACACCTTACGGAACGGATTCAATTCTTCCACCGGCATGGCGAACTCTTCGCGCAACAGGTCCACCAGACCGGGCACGCGCGCTGTTCCGCCAGCCACCATGATGCGCTGGATATTCTCGCCGCTCGCGGTGGCACGGAAGAAGTCGAAAGTCTTTTGAATTTCCAGCGTGAGGATGTCGGAGACGCTGCGCAGAATCTGGCCCTTCTGCTCGTCGGTGACGCTGGGAAGGGTTTCGCCCTTCTTGAGCTTTTCCGCATCGTCGAAGCTCAGATCCAATTCTTTTTGCAGTGCGTCGGTGTACTGGTTCCCGCCGACGCTGACGTCGCGGGTAAACAGCGGAATACCGCCGCGGACGATATTGATATTCATAACGCTGGCGCCGATATTGAGCAGCGCCACGGTCTGGCCGGCATCCGGTTCGTAGTTAATCTCGAAGCAGTTCTGCAGGCCGAAGGCATCGATATCGACAATTACCGGCGTTTTGCCGGCCTGGGCGAGAACGTTGGTATGGTTCAGAATCTTGTCTTTCTTCACGGCGACGAGCAACACATCCATTTGCGAGTCCATCGCTTCGAGCAGTTGGTAGCTGAGGTTCACGTCGGCGATATCGAAGGGGATGTGCTGGCTGGCTTCCGAAGGGATGCGGTCGTAAAGTTCTTCCTCGGTCATGAGCGGCAGGGGCACGCGCTTGACAATGACGGAGTGTCCGGAAACGGAAGTTGCGACGCTCTTGGTTTTGATCTTCTCGAGATCGAAGATCTTGGTGATGGCATTGGCGACTTGCGGCGCATCCATGATGGCTCCGTCAACAACGGTGTCTTGTGCCAAAGACTCCATTCCATAACTAACCAGCTCATACCCGGCCTTCGTCGACTTCAACTCCACGGCCTTAATGGAGCTGGAGCCAATGTCCAGACCAACGAGCTGCCGATTTTTTTTGCCCCCGAGTAACCACATATCGCGGCCTCTTTCCCTCACGCGTCGGTAAGCCTAACGGCGCCGTGCCACCGCTTGGCTCATCTTGCGTTCCATCCATCGATCCAGGATCGTCTTCCTAAGTTTCCAACGATTTCCCAGCTTGAATGCAGGTATTTCGCCCTCTGTGATGTACCGATACAGGGTATCCGGACTGATCCCGAGGTACTGGGACGCCTGTCGTACGTTCATCACTTCGCGCGATTCGCTCACGAGGAACGCCCATCCTGACTCTGACACGCCCCACTTCGGACGTATTAGCACCCGTTCAGACTCCAGACACAAGTTCTAACCGGGCGCGACCTTGTCATCGTTATGTCACCGAGAGCGCGGTAGCGTCAAGGGTTTCTCTGCCGCAGTTGTCCTAAAAACATAGGCAATCTTAGGCAGTTGACCTGGTATTGTAGGCAGGTACCCCAATGAATAGTGCCTACCCGTCACGGCTACCACAATCCCTCGCGCTTCGCCCTCGAATCCGGCCTGTCCTGCGGGACGGTTATTCTTTATCCGCACACTTCACCGGTTCATGACGTTTGAACACAACCCGCGAAACCGACTCAAGAGATATGTGTTTAGCCGACGCGCTTGACCCTCCCTATTATGCCATCGAACCGAAGCGGCCGAATGCCTGAGCAAAGACTATACTGTGTTGCGCGAAAATCGTATCGTCCGCGCTGGAGGTTCGTGATGAAGAACTGGTTTCTGCTACTTTTCTTCGTGCATTTCGCACCGGCCGTTTCCGCACAGCAACTGCTTGTGGCAAATCAAGGTGAGCACACTCTGGTGATCGTGGACCCGGCGTCCCGAAAGGTACTTTCTACCGTCGGAGTGGATATCAACGGTCACGAAGTAATTGCATCACCCGACGGAAGATATGCTTACGTACCGATTTACGGCAATTCCGGAGTGGGAAAGCCGGGAACGGACGGGAGCACAGTGCAGGTGATCGATATCGCTTCAGGGCGAGCAATACATATCATCGACCTGGAGAAGCCGGCGCGACCGCATTGCGCAAAGTTCGGACCCGACGGAATGTTGTATGTGTCGGCAGAGCTGACCAAATCGGTAGATGTGATCGACCCGCGTACGGAGAAAATCGTGGCGCGGGTTCCCACCGGACAAAATGATTCCCACATGTTCGTAATCTCTCCGGACGGTTCGCGTGCGTATACGGCCAACGTATTCGCGGGCAGCGTGAGCGTTCTGGACCTGAAGGCTCATTCCCTGCTGAGCACAATTCCGGTGTCAGGTGAAGTGCAACGCATTTCCATTTCGCCGGACGGGCACACGGTTTACACGCACGACCAAAAGAAGGCGCGCATCGCGCTGATTGATACAGGGAAGAACGTGGTCTCAGGATGGTGGAGTGTGCCCGAAATCGTATATTCCTCGGCGGTGACGCCGGATGGAAAATGGCTGGTAGCCAATGCGCCCGTTGGAAAGATATTTGTACTGGACACTTCGTCGGGGAAGCTGGTTCACGCTTATGACATTCCCGCCGCGACGGGAGAAGCGATCGTGGCGCCAGACGGGGCGCACGCGTATGTGAGTTGCCCGCAGGCTGGCGTGATTGCGGTTCTGAACCTAGAGACGTGGCAGTTGGAGGCGCCGATCCAGTTGACGAAAGGCGTGGATGGCCTCGCCTTCGCGGCACAAACAACAGCCGGGCGATAGCAATTAAACTTTCGCGATTTAGATTCCGAGGCTTTTCCAGAGAGAATCAACGCGCGCCTTGGTGGTTTCGTCCATCAAGATTTCGTCGGGCCACGGGCGAGTGAAGCCTTCCGTTGGCCATTTGCGCGTGGCATCCACACCCATCTTCGAGCCAAAATCCTGCAGACGCGCGGCGTGATCGAGAGTGTCGACGGGACCGAGGGAGAATTGCACGTCGCGCTCGGGATCGATAGCGCAAAGGGACTTCCAGACGACTTCGCGATAATCGTGAACATTGACGTCGTGATCGACGACGACGAGAACTTTGGTAAACATAGCCTGGCCGAGCGACCAGATGGCGTTCATTACTTTTCGCGCGTGCCCGGGGAAAGACTTGCGAATCGAGACGATCATCAGATTGTGCACGATGCCTTCAGCGGGCATGGAGACATCGACGATTTCGGGATGAGTCATTTTCATAAGCGGAAGGAACACACGCTCGATGGCATAACCCATATAAAAATCCTCTTGCGGTGGACGGCCAACGACGGTGGTGAGGTAGATGGGATCCTTGCGGTGAGTTACGCACTCGACATGGAAGACAGGGAATTCGCCTTCGAGAGAATAAAAACCAGTGTGGTCGCCGAAAGGCCCTTCGGTGCGCATTTCGTTCAGGTTGACATAACCTTCCAGGATAATTTCAGCATTCGCGGGAACTTCGAGTTCGTTGGTCTGACACTTAACCAATTCCACCGGTTCCTTTTTCAAGAAGCCGCTGAACATCATCTCGTCCAGATCGGGCGGGATGGGCAAGATGCCACCTAGCGCGGTGGCGGGATCGGAACCTATCGCCACACTTACCGGGATTCGTCCTTCGAGATTGGCCGCGCGGGCGCGCCGAAAATGTTCCGCGCCGTGTTTTTGTGTCTGCCAGTGCATGCCGGTGGTGCGCTCGTCATATACCTGCATGCGGTACATGCCAACGTTGCGCTTGCCTGTTGCTGGATTCTTGGTGAAAACGAGCGGGAAAGTGATAAAGCGGCCGCCGTCTTGCGGCCAGCATTTCAAAATTGGGAAATCGAACAAGTTGACATCGTTTCCCTTTCGCACCACCTCCTGGCAGGCGCCATCTTTCACAACTTTGGGGAAAAATGAGCCCAACTCCATCAACTTCGGCAGCATTTTCATTTTGTCGAACAGGCCCTGGGGTGTTTGCATCTCCAGGAATCCACGGATACGCGCGGCGACGTCGTCGAGTTTGTCGACATCGAACGCCAATTCCATGCGGTGCTCGCTGCCAAAGGCGTTGATCAGCAGGGGATATCGTGAGCCTTTCGGCTTTTCGAACAGCAGAGCCATCCCACCGGGATTTCCTTGGGGGTCGGGCAGCGCCTGCGCCCGTTGTCCCACTTCGGCGATCTCGAGAACGGGATCGACTTCGGCCTTCACGCGGCGCAACTCGCCTTCTTTCTCCAGCCGCTTTATGAATTCACGCAAATCCGCGTATCCCACCGCAAACCTCCAGACACTTTCGCGCAACGGCGTTCAACCGCACACTAACACGCCCTTTGCCGCACAAGCAAAACAAAGCAACCATTTTTCAGTGTAATTGCGGCGCGCGCTGACTCGCGTGCGGAGCAACATTGAATCACCAGGAGTGGTACCGCCAACAGGAATCCAGCCCAGTCGTTATTATCTATCCAAGAACGCAGAGAGGTTTTTCTGCTGCAGGTCGCGCACCTGGATACACGCGTTCACTTGATCGCGGGCGTTCTGCAAGATGCGCTGAGAACCAGGGAGTTTCTGATCGGCAAAGAATTTCTGGGAATCGTCGCGGAGAGCCGGGTCGCAAAAAATTCCGGCGATCTGAGCGAGGCCTACGGCATCAGACGCGTCTATTTTCTTCATGATGGCGGGGAAGTCGGATTTGAAGAGGTCCCAAGCGGCCGTCTGCGTTTGATAGTTCGTTAGGGGAAATACGAGAGCAAACATATCCTGGTTCTTGACGTCTGGGCCGAGGACGAGTTCATAGGTACGCGTGGCAAGCGCCGGATCCGGAAACATCCCCAAGGCCTGCAAATAGTAGCCGTACTCCTCTGGAGTTCTGGCGGTTTTGAGATGGGCGAGGTAGCGGTCGTAGAGCGCGGCGTCACCATTCATGGCCGAAATCGTCAAGGCTTTGCCGGCCAACTCCGGATTCACGGATTGCGGATCCTTCATATATTGATCGGCGGTAGTGCGTGCTTTGGCGATCTGCTGGGGATCGCGGCCGTATTGCGCGAGCATCGCGAAGATGTCTGCGCGAGAAGCCTGGCGTTCAGCCGGTTCGCCTGCGACGGGTGATTCGCCCAAGTCCTTGGCGATGGGATTCAGAAAATCGCGAACCCATTTTTCGAAGGCGGGGCGAACGGCGGGAGCAACAAATTGATCGTGGATCGCGGGGATGTGGCCGATCATGGCTTGCAGGACCTGGCGCGAACGCTCGTTCTGCATCTGTTGGAGCAGACTGAGATAGTCGCCAATGCTGAGTTTGCCCCCGCGGACGAGCGCCCAAGCATCAGCGGGGAAGCGGAGGCGCTCTTCGGGGGAGAACGCGGTTTCTACCTGAGAACTCATTTTCGCAAACGAGGCGGGATCGTAGCTGGTGCGGTAATAGCCGCGACCGCCGGCGTCCGCAAATACCCACTGGGAGCATCCGGGCAATTCGACGATTTCCTGTTTTTTGGTGAGCAGGTGATAGGACGGTGTTTTGGTGGACGACGGCATCAGGTTAACGGGAACAGGCCAGATTTCGCGGGAACCCGCCGCCATCTTCGCGGCGTCAGACAGGTAGCGCTCCTGTGCCAATGTGACTTCGGTCTTACCGCCTTTGCATTCGGTGGTTACGCTGATCAGAGGCGCACCCGGCTGCTCGGTGAAACTCTTCATAATCCGGTCAACAGGATTGCCGGACGTTTCCGCGATCTGATTCCAGAAATCCTCGGCGGTGGCATTGCCGTAGGCGTGTTTAGCGAGATAAGCGTTTACGCCATTCTGAAATTGTTCAGGGCCGACATAGGCTTCCACCATACGGAGGACGGAGGCTGCTTTTCCGTAAGCGATGCCATCAAACAATGCCTGAATGTCCGCGGGAGTTTCGGCATTTGCGCGGATGGTTCTTACGGATGGCAAAGAGTCCGCATTCAATGCGCCCAGCGTCTCCGCGATTTCCTGTTCGCCCATGTTCCATTCGGGCTTCCACGCTTCCAGTGGTTTCCAGGACATCCAGGTGGCGAATCCTTCGTTCAGCCAGATATCGTTCCACCATTTCATGGTGACCAGGTCTCCAAACCATTGGTGAGCCATCTCATGGGCAATCACGCTGGCGACTTGCTGCTTCGCGTCGTAGGACGCGGTTTTTTCGTCGATGAGTAAATCGGCGTCGCGGTAGGTGATGGCGGCCACATTTTCCATCGCGCCGGCGGAGAAATCTGGAAAGACGATATGGTCGAGCTTCTCGTACGGATATTTGATGGAGTAATACTTGTTGTAAAACTTCAGAATGTTTTCGGACGATTCGAGCGCGTAGGCGGTCATCTCTTTCTTTTCGGGGAGCGAGCAAACGCGGATAGGAATGCCGTCCGCGCCGCCTTCGCGGCAAGCGAAATCGCCGACCAGCATGGCCACTAGATAACTGGACATCTTGGGTGACGGCGAGAACGTTACGGTGTGCTTGCCCTCGGTCGGACCCGGAGCATCGGAAACGACTTTGCCGTTGGAGATGGCGATGTCGCCCTTATCGATGATCAGGGTGATGCGAAATACCGCCTTGAAGGCAGGTTCGTCGAAACAGGGGAATGCCCTTCGCGCATCGGTGGATTCAAATTGGGTCACCGCATAATTCCGCCGTTCGGACTTGCTGAGGTAAAAGCCGCGCAGTTCGTCGTTCAATATTCCAGTGAAGCGGATATGAATTTCTGCTGGGCCTGCGGGCAATCGTTGCTCGAAGGCGAGTGTGGCTTGCTCTTTGTCGCGGTCCAAACTTACTCTTGCGGTCTGCGTGACTGCGTGTGAGGTGACGCTTACCTCTTGAAATTGCAACTCGGCGGCATTCAGGATGACGTTGCTGGATGGCTGCAGAACGTTGACGTGAATGATTTCATCGCCGGTGAAGGTGGCTTTCGCAAGGTCAGGTCCAAAGATCAGGTCGTAACTCTCTGGCACCACTGTGCCTGGCAAACGTTGCGCCCGAGCGCAGAGACAAGCCCCCAAGCTCATAAGAGCCACAAAGAAAATCCGCTTCATGCTCTTCTCCCTTTATGTATTGAGTGATGAACGCCCACAGTTAGCCCTTCCAGGTATACGCGCCCGGTTGCCGGATAGTTCCACCGAGCCGCGACAAAAAAGGTCTGGCCGTCGACCGAATCGGATCGAGCGCAGTAGCGGTTCGGAGCAGGCCTTGCGGCCATCCGACTACCGCACGCTCTAGACACCAACCCACCGCCACTCTATCCTGAAATAGAGCAATTACATGACGCGCATCTACCTCGATCACAATGCTACGACGCCTGTGGACCCCACGGTTCTTCAGGCGATGCTGCCGTATTTCTCTGGAGAGTACGGGAACGCGTCTTCGATCCACACTTTTGGTCAACAGGCCCGAGCTGCAGTGGAAACCGCGCGCGAGCAAGTGGCCGCTCTATTAGACGCACGACCGCAGGAAATCGTGTTTACGAGCGGTGGTACGGAGTCTGACAATCACGCGATTTTCGGGGTAGTTCAGGCGCTGCTCATGGAGCAACCGGCCGCGCATGTGATTACCACGACGATTGAACATGAAGCTGTGCTCAACAGTTGCCAAGCCTTGGAAAAGCGCGTCGTCGCGGTAACGTATCTACGGGTTTCTGGCGACGGGCTAATCGACCTGGACGAGTTGCGCAATGCGGTCCGCCCAGAGACGGGACTCATCACGATAATGCATGCCAACAACGAGTTAGGCGTGATTCAACCAATCGATGAGATAGCGCGCATCGCGGCAGAACGAGAGATTTATTTTCATACGGACGCGGTTCAGTCGGTAGGTAAGGTGCCGGTCAACGTTTGCGCTTGCGCGGTGGATCTGCTTTCGTTATCGGGGCACAAAATTTACGCGCCAAAGGGAGTGGGCGCCCTGTTCATCAAGACCGGCACGCGGCTGCGGCAGCTTTTATATGGGGGGCACCATCAACGCGGATTCCGTCCGGGCACCGAGAACGTTGCAGGAATCGTGGGCTTGGGCAAAGCGGCGGAACTGGCACGTTTATCGTTGGACGGCGATATGAGGAGAGTCTCGGAATTACGCGACCGCTTCGAGCGCGGCTTGCTTTCTCGGGTGGCCGATGCACACGCTAATGCTGCGGGAGCGCCGCGCACGCCGAACACGTCGAATATTACGTTTAGCGGAATTGAAGGCGAGGCGCTGGTGATCGCGCTGGATTTGCGCGGAGTGGCGTGCTCGACAGGTGCGGCGTGCTCTTCGGGCGCGGTGGAACCTTCGCATGTGCTGACGGCGCTTGGTCTACCTGCAGCCGAAGCTCGGGCGAGCATCCGATTCAGCCTGGGGCGACAAACTACCGAAGCGGAGATTGACGCGGCTTTGGAGATTGTTCCGTTAGCCGTGGCGAAGCTTCGGGAGCTTTCGCCTGACTATAAAAAGCAGGTCTCCGCGCATCACTGACATATTCCCTGTAAAATAGATAAAGCATGAGTACGCAAACGCATCTTGCTTCCCTGCCCGCGGCAGGGGAGGCGACGCCTGGTCTGGTGGCAGTGGCCATGTCTGGGGGTGTCGATTCCTCGACCGTGGCGGCGGTGCTGCTGCAGCAGGGGCGGCCGGTTGTGGGACTGACGATGCAACTTTGGAACCAGCGGCGATTGCCGGAGTTGCAAGGGGATGGACCGGCGCAACACCGTTGTTGCTCGCTCGACGATGTGTATGATGCCAAACGCGTGGCGCAGCATTTGAGCTTTCCGCACTACGTGGTGAATTTCGAAGAGCAGTTCGAACAACGAGTGGTGCGGCCGTTCGTGGAGCAGTATCTGGCGGGGCGCACGCCGATTGCGTGCACGAATTGCAATACGGATGTGAAGTTTGAGCCGCTGTTGCGCATGGCGCGACAGATTGGTGCGGAACGACTGGCCACGGGACACTATGCGCGGATTCGCCGCGATGAGTTAGGTGGACGTTACCAGCTTTTGCGCGCGTGCGATGATTCGAAAGACCAGTCGTACTTTCTGTGGGGTCTGACGCAGGAGCAGCTTTCGCGCAGTGAATTCCCGCTGGGCGAACTGACCAAGGAAGAAGTGCGACAACTGGCACGCACGGTAAATCTTCCGGTGGCGGAAAAGCCGGAGAGCATGGAACTGTGCTTTGTGCCGAATGGTAACTACGTGCAATTCATACATGCGTATGCGCGGGAAGATGGCAAGCCGGTGCAGGATAAAGAGGGCGAGATTGTTACCGAGAATGGCACGGTGCTGGGCCGGCATTCCGGTGTACACAACTACACAATCGGGCAGCGCAAGGGCTTGGGATTCACGACCGGAAAGCCGATTTACGTTCTGGCTATCGATCCACAGAACAATCGGGTGATCGTGGGGGAAGACGAGGCGCTGCGGTCGAGTGTAGTTGAAGTGGAAAACGTGAATTGGGTTTCGACCGAAGAACCGTCGCTGCCTTTGCGCGTGCAAGTAAAAATACGTCATAAGCACGAGCCGGCTGCGGCGACGGTTGAAGCGCTACCGGGACTTCGCGCACGCATTGCCTTTGACGCGCCGCAGCGCGCCATTACTCCCGGCCAAGCCGCAGTTGCTTACGACGGCGATGTGGTACTGGCGGGGGGATGGATTAAATAAACGTGGCGCGAGCTGTCGAGCCTGCGCCAAATTCCTGCAGCCAGGACAGATTCGTCGCTGTACTAAATAAAGAGTTCGTCTTCCTGTTCGAGGGACTCGATGGTGTCGCGCTGGGACTGACCGCGACGCGCTCGCAGGAAATCCAATCCAACTTTAATTCCCTGCACCACTGCGGAGACTTTTTGCACAGGACCGAGAAAGCTGCGACGAACCTGAGTGCCTGCGTCTTCCACGGCTTCGAGAGTACCCGTGAGGATGCGATCGGCGCGGACCAGTTGGCCACGCAATCGGTCAGACGCTTCAGTGAAGACCTTATCCATTTTCTGCGCCTGGGCACGGGCAAGGTATACGACGTGGGCCGCATCATCGACCAAGGTGGCGATTTTCGGCTGCGTATCGTCTAAGAGGATTTGCGTGCGAGTAAGGATTGGTCCGATTCGGGTGTGTAGATCATCGACCATGCGGTTGATTGATTCGGTGGTGCGCTTCAGTTGCAGGAACAGCCCAATCAGGATTCCGACCTGCACGACGAGCGCGATAGCGGCAATGATGCTGAAGATTTCGATCGCTAATGGCATTCACACCCCACCCTTTCCGCCTACACAGGGAACCGCAACGGCCTTACGACTTCGATTCGCGCAAAAACGCTTCGCGACCTGCTTCAACGGCCGCTGAAAGAGAATCGCGCTTCCGCGAGGCCACATCTTTCCCTCGTTCAATAAGTTCATCGGCGCGGTCTCGGAGCTCGCGCGCCTTCTTTTGGGCGAATTCGCGACCATCATCCGCGCGCTTTCCGAGATATTCGCGGGTCTCTTCACCAGACTTGGGCGCAAAAAGCACGCCGAGAAGAGCGCCAATGCCGACGCCCACGAGGAAGAAGCTCACCTTGGAACCAACATTGTCAGCCATGTTAACCTCCAGAAAAAACGTAGCATAGGGGGAGGGCGCGCCGCAATACGTACTAACCAGCTTTACATACAATAGCGGTTATACCGCAGAATGATTGTTCTCGTAGTACGAGACAATCTTCTCGGCGCTTTTTCGGGTAACGAGGCGGCTCAATTCTTCCACAGTTGCTCGCCTAAGGTTTGCCACGCTCCCATAACGCTGCAACAGCTTTTGGGATGTCTTGGGGCCGATGCCGGGGATGTCCAAAAGAGCCGTACGCGTTTGGCGCGCGGCGCGACGTTGCCGGTGGAAAGTGACGGCGAAGCGGTGCGTCTCATCGCGAATCTGCTGGATCAAGTGCAACACCGGCGAATGACGGTCAAGAATGCACGGTTCGTTTTCCTGGCCGAGGATGTAGAGGATTTCCTCTTTCTTGGCGATGCTGGCCATGGGCTGATTGATGATTTGCAATTGTTCCAGCGCCTGCGCAGCGGCGTGGAGTTGGCCGAGGCCGCCATCGATCAGAATCAGGCTGGGCATCGGTTTCTGTTCTTCCTGCAGGCGCTTGTAGCGGCGCGTGACGGTTTCAAACATACTCGCGAAGTCGTCGTTTTCGCTGCGAACTCTTCCTCCCGGTGCCACTTCGCCCCGAATAATGAATTTTCGATAATCGGATTTCTTCATGCGGCCGTTTTCCCAAACGACCATGGAGGCAACCGTATCGGTTCCCTGAATGTGCGAAATGTCGAAACTTTCGATGCGCTTGGGTTCTTCGGGGAGATTAAGGGCGCTCTGCAACGCTTCGGCTATGGCCTTGGATGTGGGCTTGAGTACGCGGAAGCGCTGTTCGAAGGAGTGCTTGGCATTGTTTTCCACTAAATCCAAAATTGCAGCCTTACTTCCCCGCTGTGGCGTAAAGATTTCTACCTTGTGGCCGGCGCGGTCGCTTAGCGTGTCTTCCAATAGATCGCGTTCTTCAAACTCCAGCGGCACATGGATTTTTTTCGGGAGGTATTCCGCCTCCAGGTAGAGCTGTTTTAGCAACGAGGCCACGAATTCGTGGGGCTCGAACGTTTCCAAATCTTCCCAATAGAATTCGCGGCGGTCGACGACGCGGCCGCCACGCAAGTGAAACACGTTGGCGGCCACGAGCGGGGGTTCAGCGTAGTAGGCAATTACGTCGGTGTCGTCGCCTTGCGCAGAAGCGATTCTTTGGCGCTCTTCAATGTCCTCCATAGTGCGCAGCAAATCGCGATAGGCGGCGGCTTCCTCGAAGCGTTCCTGTACCGCGGCGTGCATCATGCGCTCTTCGATGCTCTTCATCAGATCGTGGCGACGGCCTTCGAGAAACATGCGCACGTCGCGGACCGCTTCCGCGTAGCGGTCGTCGGTGGTGAGTCCGGCGACGCACGGCCCCAGGCAGCGCTTGATGTAAAACTGGAGGCACGGGCGGGGATGAGGCTTGTTCAGGTCCACGAAACAGGAGGGCACCAGAAACCGTTTGTGAATGAAGTGCAGGATACGCCGCGCGAGGCTGACTGGGAAATAAGGGCCGAAGTACAGCGCGCCGTCTTTCTTCACTTTTCGAGTGAAGTAGACGCGGGGATATTTCTCGCCCATGGTCAACTTGATGTACGGGTAGGTTTTGTCGTCCCGCAACATCACGTTGAATTTGGGTTTGTATTGTTTAATGAGATTGTTTTCGAGCGCTAGAGCTTCACGCTCGTTGTCGACGACGATGGTCTCCAGGTCCGCAATCTCTCGAGCGAGGGAACCGGTTTTCGCGTCGACCCAGCGCGATTCCAGAAAATACGAACGCACCCGGTTGCGCAACGAACGCGCTTTGCCGACATACACCACGGTTCCGCTGGCGTCCTTGAACAGATAAACGCCAGGCTTCTCCGGTAAAGACGCGGCTTGTTCGCGGGGTTCCATGCTCGTTGAGATTCGCGGGGCGGCTTGCGCCACCGGCCTCTTTATCTTACGGCCACTAGGTATTCGATGCGAATTGCAGCCGATGGGAACGGGTCGTCGGGTCTTGGTCTGACGCCATGCCGTCGATGACGGAGTCGGATATACTCTCAGGAGCCGTGCTCCACGGCATCACTCCAGTGGAAAAGAGGAATTCTTCCGTGAAACCAATGCACTTTTTTCGGCCAGCCTCGGCCGCGTTGTTAGCCGCAGTGCTTCTCTGCCCAGTTATTCCCGCGGATGAGGGCATGTGGACATTCGACAATCCTCCGCTCAAACAGCTTAAGGAGAAATATAACTTCACGCCTACGCAAAAGTGGCTGGACCATTTGCGACTTTCTTCAGTGCGGTTGAACGATGGAGGCTCGGGGTCGTTCGTGAGCCCGCACGGACTGTTGCTGACAAACCATCACGTAGCGCTGGGACAACTACAGAAGAATTCCAGCGCTGATCATGATTATGTGCGCGATGGTTTCTATGCGGCGACACCGGAAGAAGAGATGAAGTCGCCGGACCTGGAAGTGAACGTATTGGTATCGACTGAAAATGTGACGGAGCGAGTGAACGCGGCGGTGAAAGGTGCGAAGAGTCCCGAAGAGGAATTCGCGAAGCGGAAAACGGTGATCGCGGATATCGAGCGCGAGAGCACGGACAAAACCGGGTTGCGTTCAGACGTGGTCACGCTGTATGCGGGCGGAGAGTACTGGCTGTATCAGTATAAAAAGTACACTGATGTGCGCCTGGTATTTGCCGTGGAGCAACAGACGGCGTTTTACGGTGGCGATCCAGACAATTTCACGTATCCGCGATACGACCTGGACATGGCGTTGTTCCGTGTGTATGAGAATGGCAAGCCCATCAACAGCAAGGACTATTTGAAATGGAATCCGAAAGGCGCAGGGGATGGGGAACTTGTGTTCGTTTCCGGCAATCCCGGGGGAACGGAACGGCTGGTGACGTACTCGTATCTAGTTAGCCTGCGCGACGACACACTGGCGTCCATCATTACGCTTCTGAAGAATCGAATCGCGGTGCTGAAGGATTACGCGGCGCGGGACCCGGAGCAGTCTCGACAAGCTACCACACTGATTTTCGGATTGGAAAATAGCCGCAAAGTTTTCGAAGGGCGCCGCGATGGCTTGCAGGACAAGAATTTGATGGAGAAAAAACGAAAGGAAGATGAAGAGTTCCGGGGAAAGGTGGACGCAAATCCCGAATGGAAGAAGGAATACAGCAGCGCGTGGAGTCTGGAGGAAGACGCGTTGCAGAAGGCGCGACCGCGGATCAAGCAGCAATTCTTCCGCTCGACAGACTCGCAACTTTCTTTGCTGGCGACGCAGATCGTTACATACGTAGCCGAAATCAAGAAGCCTGATGGAGAACGACTGCCGGGCTTTCACGATTCGCAACTGGACTCGCTGAAGCAGCGGCTCTTTTCACCGGCACCGATCTATCCAGAGATGGAAATCGCGCGGATGACGGGCGCATTGGAACTCGATGTAAAGGAACTTGGAGCCGACGATGCTTTTCTGAAGGCGGTGCTGGGCGGCCGCAGCCCGAAGGAGGCTGCGAACTATCTGGTCGGCGGAACGAAAGTGGCTGATCCGGCATTCCGAAAATCGTTAGTCGAAGACGGGCAGGCGGCGGTGGACGCGTCGACGGACCCGATGATCGCGATGGCGCGGCGTATTGATCCGATCCGGCGCGAGCAGATTAAATGGTTTGAGACTAATGTACAAAGTGTCCAGCAGCGTTCGGGCGAGCTGTTGGGCAAAGCGCGGTTTGCGGTGTATGGGAAGAATACCTACCCGGATGCCACATTCACTCTGCGACTGTCTTACGGGCAAGTTCTGGGCTATCCGATGAATGGAACCGTGGCGCCTTACAAAACCACGTTCTATGGACTCTACGACCGAGCCGCGAGCTTCGATTACAAGGTTCCATTCGACCTACCTAAGCGGCATGTGGACGGCAAGGATAAGCTTGATCTGACCACCCCGTTCAATTTCGTTACGACCAACGACATCATCGGTGGAAATTCGGGTTCGCCGGTAGTGAATCGAGAAGGCGACATCGTCGGGCTGATATTCGATGGGAACATCGAATCGCTGGTCGGAGATTTCGTGTACGACTCTTACCAGAACCGCGCGGTAGCTGTGCATACCGGCGGGATGACGGAAGCGCTGAAGAAACTGTATGGAGCGCAAAAGCTCGTTGACGAGATGATGGGACAATAGACTCGGGGCAACTCGGGGCGGGGAGATGAGAATCGGAGGAGGAGGAGGTGCCGGCGTTGAAGCGGGGAAGCATTCGAACTGCTGCGTTGTTTGTTGCAGCAGCTTATCTCTGCGTCGCGGCGCAGCCTGTGTTCGCGCAGGATCCGGCGGCTCCTCCGCCACCTAAGGCGCAAGATCAGCCTGCGCCTAAACCGAACACCGATTCGGCCACGCAATCGGCTGCCGACCAGCCGAAATGGAATCCGCTGCGCGCGGAAAAGGATCTAGAGGTCGGGAAATACTACATGAATAAGGGGGACGTGGATGCGGCAATCGATCGGTTCACGGACGCCGCCGATGCTAAACCAGGGTACGCAATTCCCTTCCGTTATTTGGGCGAGGCTTACGAAAAGAAGGGGCAGAAAAAGCCAGCGGTGAAGGCGTACCAGCGGTATCTGGATCTATACCCGAAGGCTGAGGATGGCGACAAGATCCGGAAGAAAATCGAAAAACTGCACAAGGAAATCGACAAGGAAAAAGCGGAGCAGCGTTAGCGGGCGAGGTGATCAAGGAATTTTCGCGCAATGGTAAAGTGCACGAAGAGCTTCTCTTCGGCGCGAAATTCCGGAGAGTGCGACAGCAGAGAGCATCCCGACCGCCGGGTAGGGTGCTTCACGTGCAGCATTTCGTGATACAGAACATATTCCACGACGAATTGCGGAACGCCAGGGCGGTCCATGCGCCGGTTCAGTACGATTTGATTGGGGCCTGGATCATAACAGCCGAATTGCCTGCGCCAGCTACGGGTGCTCCAGCCAATATGCGGGCGACGAAGTTCACCAGCAAAATATTGCTGATTTAATTGCTCAAACAAGGTGGATAGATCATGGTGGCGGCCCCGAGCCAGTGTGGAGACACGCCGCACCCGGTGACTCCGCATCTGATCGATGCGTTTGCGCACGCGATCCGAACGTGCGTACGCGAAATAGGTTTGCACCAAAGCCCGCGGGGCCCTTTTGCGATACATGCGCGAAAGTATGAGGGCGGCCGCGCCTTCGAACACTTCCAGAGGGGCGCGTTTCAACAGGTCTGAAAAACGCACGTAGACAATCTCTTCGCGACGGCGAATGGTCAAAACCAAGCTGCTATAGGGATAAAATTCCACTTGAAAATTGGGCGGGCGACCATTGCAGCCGATCCGGGTGTACATCCGCTGCATCAGAGATTCTCCGCCCGGGACTTGTGTTGGATTGCGGCGGCGGGGCCTCAATTCTTACGCCTCACGGGAGGAGGCGCGGCTTTGCCCTTGGCCTTTTCGGCTTCGTTCAAGGCGTCCTGCGTGCCTTCGATGGCATCGTCCAGATTGTCATTGTAGATTTCCACTTCGGGACCTTCGCTGGAATATTTCTGAAGGATGACCAGAAAATCTTTGGCTTTAGCGGCCATCAAGTCGATGCCTTGGCGAATGCTCTCCTGCTTCCCTAAAGAAACTTGAATGATGTCGGCGGCATCATCGACGCAACCGCCGTAGGAATTCATCAGGTAGTTCAGGATTTCCTTGTGTTTGTTGGGCGACGGATGTTCGAGTTCGTATTGAAATTTTTTTAGGCGGTCGTCGGCAAAGGTAAGGAATAGCTTCACGCGCTCGTTGGGAGTCTCGGCGTCGCGAATCTTGTCGGCCTCGAGGTCGGAGAGATAGTCCTTGTCGGGACGCTGCGCGCGGACCGGAGCAGTGAGCATGAGGCCGGCAAGTAACAGGGCGACAACGATGCAAGAAACCAAGCCGGAGCGGGCACTCATGGTTTCGCCTCCGGGGGTGGCGGGACAGTGGTGGGATCGGGCGACCGACGTGGGAATAAGAGGCGAATCAGTTCATCGTCCATATCGAGAATGTCCTTGTGCACGATTTCCAAAGGAGGCTGGACTTCCGGCGGAGCGGTGAGCATGGTGTCCTCGATTTCGCGGAGGCCTTTTCTGGTCTGTAGTTCCAGTTGACGGTAGCCTGAGGGGTGCTTGTCGGCATCGGGCTCCTGTTTCTTGAGAAGCGCAAAGCAGGCGCGAACGTTGTCTCGATATTTCTCCATGGTGAGGCCTACTGTGATGAAATCGCCGGCCGCAGCGGCTTTGCGAGCGGCATCGAACTGGGCATCCGCAAGCTTGTCCAACGCTTTGATCTTGCCAGAGGCATGAGATTCCTTATCGAAGTGTCCCTGCAGATCGCTGAGACGGTCGAGCCCCGCTAACACGCCCGCGAACAGCAGAAGGCTGCAGGCAATCCAAAAGCCACGTAGTGCGGCCCCGCCCCTACTTCTTTTTTTCGGCCTTTTCCAGTACATGGATCCGCTGTGTGGCCTGCCAAACCTGATCGGGATTTTTGTTCCCATCGAGTTCCAGGAACTTTCGGTAAGCACCGAGGGCGGCCTCAACCTGATTGAGTTTATCGTAACAAAGCGCACGGATAAACCACGGACCGGCTCCCGGGGTTTCAGATTTCGCGATGAGGTCCAGAGTGGCCAGCGTGCCCTGGCAGTTTCCGGCAAGATAGTAGGTGGAACTGAGGTCCTTCCAATAGGTAAGGTTGCTGCGGTCCAGATTCAACGCGGCCTTCAGTTCTTTTTCGGCGTCGGGAAAATCACGAGTTTGCAGATAGATGCGACCCAAGCCACCGTGCAATTGCGCATCGTTGGGGGCCAACGCGACGGCTTGTTTCAGGGTCACGATGGCGGCATCCAGTTTTTTCTGACCAATTTCGATATCTGCTTTTAATTTTAGATCGTCCAAGCTGGGGGATTGGCCCGGTGCGGTCTTGTCCAATTCCGCCAAAGCGTCGTCAAATTTTTGCTGCTGGACAAGGAAATGGACCAACCTTCCGCGTGCAGCGCTATCTTGTGGCTGCACGGCGAGATAGTTGCGATAAGCGTCGGCGGCTTCCGGCTTTTTTTGTTCGTCCAGACTGAGCGCGAGGCCTTGCAGAGCTTCGAGGGATTTCGGCTGCACCTCAAGGACAGCGCGGAATTTCACTTCGGCATCCGCCGGGCGATTCGTTTTCATGTAAATGCGGCCCAGTTCGAGAAGTGCCTCATCGTTCTTGGGATCCAGCCGCGAGGCGCCTTCGAAAGATTCAGCCGCGCTCTTCAAATCGCCGGATCGCTCTTGGGCCAGGCCAAGCAACATCCTTGGGCGACTCTGTGAAGGAAGCAAGTCCACGGCTTTGCGCAGTGGATCGACGGCGGCGGCAGCATTTTGATCGAGCAGCAGGATTCCGAGATTCAGCTGCGCCTCGGGCATTTTAGGATCCAGCGCGACGCATTTTTGATATTCCGCACGAGCTTGGTCGGGCTGCTTCAGCGCGGTATACGCATAGGCGAGTTGGAAATGAGCGAAGGCCACGTCGGGCTTTTCGGCAATGAATTTTTGCAACGGCGGGATGGCGGCGCTATAGTCATTTTTGTCGAGGGCGGCTTGTGCTTCGTCGAGCAGGTCATTCAGAGGATTGCGAATTTTCTGGGCGGTGGTTTTGGGAGGAGCGATTTCCTGAGCTTGCGCCGGTGTCGGGGATAAAGTGACGACACGCAGCACCACCAAGAGCAAAATGCTTTGCATGGCGCGCATCAGGCTTCGTTTGATGGTCGTTTTCCTTCCGACGGTTTGAATCCGTTTCGCTTGCCGTTCCCATTGCCGTTGCCATTGCCTAAAACACGGCTGAGAAATCGTCCGGTGTGAGATTGTGTGTTGCGGGCCACCTGTTCTGGCGTGCCGGTGGCGATAATCTTGCCACCTTCTTCGCCGCCTTCGGGCCCCAAATCGATCAACCAGTCGGCGGACTTGATTACGTCCAGATTGTGTTCGATTACGAGTAACGAAGCACCCGACTCCAGCAGTTTTCGGAAGGCTGCCAGCAACTTGGCGATATCGTCGAAGTGCAGGCCGGTGGTGGGTTCATCCAAAATATAGAGGATGCCCTGATTTTCAGTGCGTGTGAGGTGAGATGCGAGTTTCAAGCGCTGCGCCTCGCCGCCGGACAGGGTTGTGGCGGATTGCCCCAAACGCAAATACCCCAGACCAATTTCGTTCAACACGCGCAGCTTGGAGACCACCTTCGGCACGTTTACGAAAAACGCGAGCGCTTCCCGCACGGTCATCTGCAAGACATCGTGGACATTTTTACCGTGGTAGCGCACATCCAGTACGCTGCTCTTGAAGCGTTGACCGCGACATTCCTCGCAGATCAATTCCACGTCCGCCAGGAATTGCATTTCCACAGTCACCGTTCCGTCACCTTGGCAAGTCTCGCAGCGGCCGCCCGGCACGTTGAAGGAGAAGTGCCCGGCCGCGAAGCCACGACGCTTGGCATCTGGCGTTTCGGCAAAAACCTCGCGAATGGCGTCGAAGGCTTTCATGTAGGTGGCCGGATTGGAACGCGGAGTTCGGCCGATGGGTGACTGATCTACGATCACCACGTCCTGGATATTCTGATCGCCTTCAAGGCGGTCGCAGAATTCTTTGATGCTGCCGCCATTTCGTTTCGCCGCGAGCGCGCGGAAGAGAACGTTGTGCACCAGGGTGGACTTACCGGAACCGCTGACGCCGGTAATCACGGTAAGGGTTCCAAGGGGTAACATCAAATCAAGATTCTTCAAGTTGTGGAGAGTCGCGCCGTATAGGCGAAGGAACCGCCCCGTGGGTTTGTGGCGGGTGTTCGGTACAGGAATCTTGGTTTCGCCGCTCAGATAGCGGCCGGTGATCGATTTGGGATCTTTCAGAATTTCGTCGTAGGTTCCCGAGAACAACAGGCGGCCGCCCAATTCACCGGCACCCGGGCCGAGATCGAGGATGCGGTCCGCGGAGGCGATGGTGTCGGGGTCGTGCTCGACCACGAGTACAGTGTTCCCCAAGTCGCGAAGGGATTTCAGGATATCGATCAGGCGCTGTGTGTCTCGGGGGTGCAGCCCGATGGAGGGTTCGTCCAAAACGTAAAGCGCACCGACCAGGTGAGAGCCGAGCGACGTGGCTAACTGGATGCGCTGCGATTCGCCGCCAGAAAGAGTGGAGGTGAGCCGATCGAGGGTCAGATAATCCAAGCCCACTTCATCCAGGAATTGCAGGCGGGTGCGAATTTCGTGGAGGATTTTGTCGGCGACCTTCGCCTGGCTCTCGGTTAGTTTTAATTCCGAGAAGAACTGGCGGGCCTGCTTCACGGTTAGCTTGCACAAATCGGTGATGGACCGGCCGGTGATTTTCACCGCGCGCGCTTCGGCCCTCAGCCTGGTTCCGCCGCACTCTGGACACGTGGCATATCCACGATAACGGCTCAGGAACACGCGCACGTGCAGTTTGTATTTCTTGCGCTCCAGCCAACTGAAAAAACCTTTCACCCCGTCATATTTGTTCGGAGGGTCACCTTCCAGAATCAGCCGCCGCTGCTCGGCGCTCAGTTGACGCCAGGGGACGTTCGTGGGGATGCCTTGCGCGCGGGCCCATTTTCGAGCGTCTTGCATGAGCACTTTGTAGCGAGGCTTGGTCCAAGGCTCGATGGCGCCGTCGTCCAGAGATTTGCTGGCGTCCGGCACGACGAGATTCAGGTCGAAATCGATGGTATTTCCAAATCCTTGGCAGCGGGGACATGCACCATAGGGATTGTTAAAGGAAAAAAGGCGGGGCTCGGGCTCCTGATACAGGGTGCCATCGTTCTTACATTCGAACCGCTCGTTGAACATGAGGCGTTCGGCGGGATTGCCAGCGGAGTCCGCAACGAATTCCAGAATGGCTTCGCCGCCGCCTTCGCGATAGCAGATCTCGATGGAGTCCACCAGGCGGGCACGCGATTCGGGATTGACGGCGAGGCGGTCAACCAAGACATAGACGGGCGTGGAGAAATTCACGTCCAGCAGCGTCTCCGGCGAGGAAAACTCGTGAATTGTTCCGTCCTGGTAGAGGCGGTTGAACCCGCGTTTTTGCAACTCCACGAGCACGGGGCGCAACTTCTCCGCAGGTGGCGCAACTGCCACCACCTTCTTTTTTGCGTTTTTTTTCCCGGGCACCGGGGCTTCCGGCCCGGCTACTTTCAGGGTGTACAACACATAAAATCGCCGGCCCGGCTTCAGGGCCAGGATGCGGTTGGCAATTTCGTCGGGGGAATCACGGCGTACTTCCGTACCGCACTTGATGCAATAGGTCTGGCCACAGCGCGCGAAGAAGAGGCGCAAATAATCGTAAATTTCCGTGGCCGTAGCGACATTGGAGCGCGGATTCCGCGTGGTGTTCTTCTGACGGATGGCCACGGCCGGCGCGATACCCGAGATTTCGTCCACGTCGGGCTTTTCCATACGCTCGAGGAACTGGCGGGCATAGGCCGAGAGGGATTCAACATAGCGGCGCTGGCCTTCGGCGTACACGGTGTCGAAAGCCAGTGACGATTTACCCGAACCACTGACACCGGTAACCACCGTAAGCGCATTGTGGGGGATCTCTACCGTGACATTCTTGAGGTTATGGACGCGGGCACCCCGGACAAGCAACACCTCTTGCTGCGCGGGTGTGGGAGCGATGATTTCGTTGGTAGCCAAAGACAAGCCCAGCCAGCGCGCTCAATGCGCACTGCCTAAACTTCAAAGTATACGACTCCCCGCGAACGCGGGCAAATCAGGGAAATTCGGGAGAATCGGAGTGATCGCCGCGTGGCTAGGTGCCGAACCTTTCGATGGCGCGCCCTTTTGCTTTGGCTGCTTCTTCTTCGCGGTTCTTGGGCGGGGCGTTGGTTTCGAGAGACCGCAGGAGATGGATCGAGCAGTTCGCAATTTCGTCGATGGCTTGAAGAAACGTGGCTTCGTTGGCCTTGGATGGCTTGTTGAAGCCGGTGATTTTCCGCACGAATTGCAGCGAAGCGGCCCGGACCTCGTCTGCAGTGACTGGCGGGTCAAAATTGAAGAGAATCTTAATGTTTCTGCACATCCGCAAAGCTCCTTCTAAAGATTTTCGCGCGCTCGCGCTTCATGCGGTAGTGATTTTTGTCGAACGCTGGAGGCGAATTCGAGGGAGCTTCCGAAGGCCCGGCTCGCGGGGATCATCGTGAATCGTTGGACAGCGTGCTAAGGCTTATTCCTGTTGCAACCTGATATGGCCGATGCCACCTTCAACGGTGAGGTTGATGGTGTTGGGAGACTTGCCATAGACGGAGTTTACATATTTTCCATCTTCTTCCTTCAGGCCATGGACGTCGACGGAGCCAAGCCCGCCATGAACCGTGGCGGTCACGCCGATATCCTTGGGCAGGCGGACGATAGCTTCGCCGACCCCGCCGTGAATGGTGGCCTCCAGATCCTTGGCGCGCTCACCCGTGAGGTCCACATTCGCCTGGCCAGCGCCGATATTCAGTTCCAAGCGAGTTAAGTCAACTTTGGCGAGATTGAGATTGGCCTGACCCGCGCCAATGTCGACCTGCAGGTCCAGTGGGGCTTGGTTAGTCAGCTTAAGCTTCCAAGTATTGTCAGAGTGTGTCATCAGCTTGTTGACGCTTTCCTGGGTAATGGAAAGGTCTCCGACGCCGTCGCTGACGTCATAGTCCACGGTCGGTGTGCCCCAGGATGGACCCTGATAGAAATCGGCTTCTAGTAGGTGCGTGGCACCGCCCTCGATGTGCAGTTCGCCGGAAGGCATATGGACGTTCATTTTGACGGCTTTGGCCCCCTTTAGTTCCACCACTTGGGTCTCGTGCTCGTGATGGCCGGAGCCCGCAGAGACGTTCATCCAATCGCGGTGGGCAATATCGCGAACGTGCCAGATTAAATAGCCCATCACCAGCAGGAAAATGAGGGTGCCGATGGTCGATCCCACAGGAAAGGTGGGGGCACGTTGCGGATCGCGGCGCCTCTGCGCGATATCCCAGAACATACCCGCGCCGATGAAAATCAATAACAACGGCCAGTATTTCCAAAGGACCGGCCAAGGATCAAAGTCCGGGTACCAACGCGTGAGCAGGAACAGGACACCAACACCGATGAGGAGAAGCGGAACTACCACGGAACTGCGCGCAATGCGATTATCGTCAGGCATGGTTGCCCCTTTGCTCTGTACTACGCACGAAAACGGTCAAATGTTCCAGTGACGGAGCCGACGAGGGAATCGTAGGCTGACGGGCGAGGCCGCGTCAATTCCCTTCAGCGCGCGCGCCATGCTAAGTTAGCCTCGTCAATTCACCAGGAACCCCTAAGTGAGCAAGTCCTCTTCAGCTCAGTCATCGAAGAGAGATTCCTTGCTGCGCGGACCTTGCTGGAAATGATGAGTTAGAGGAGAGTGGCAGTATGGCCACGTTTGAGCGCGTAATCTGGATTGTTCTGGATAGTGTGGGAATTGGCGCGCTGCCGGACGCGGGGGACTACGACGACATTGGTCGCAGCACCTTGGGACACATTGCGGAAGCGCGCCCCTTGCGGCTGCCCAATTTGGTGAGGCTCGGCCTGGGTAACATCGCGCCTCTGAAGCACCTGCCACCTGCACTAGCACCTCTGGCTTCGTTTGGAAAAGGCGTGACACATTCGCCGGGTAAGGATACGACGACGGGTCATTGGGAGATGGCAGGGGTGTGGCTGGCGCAGGCGTTCCCGGTATATAAGCAGGGATTTCCGCCGGAGATTATGGAGGCGTTCGAAGCGCAAGTCGGGCGTAAGACGATCGGTAACAAGCCGGCTTCCGGCACGGAAATTATCAAGGAGTTGGGAGAAGAGCACGTGCGCACGGGGAAACCGATCATATACACCTCGGGCGACAGTGTGTTCCAGATTGCCGCGCACGAAGATGTAATTCCAATTGCGGAATTGTATCGGATGTGTGAGATTGCGCGGAGGTTGCTGGACGGCAATAATCGCGTGGGGCGGGTGATCGCTCGGCCGTTTGCGGGAGCACCAGGAAATTTTGCGCGCACGTCGAGGCGTCATGATTATGCTGTCGATCCACCGACACCGATGCTGCTGGATGTACTGCAGGAGCGCCATGTGCCGGTTTTCGGTATCGGGAAGATCCACGATATTTATAACGGTCGCGGGGTGGACGAATACGTCACGACAAAATCGAATGCCGATGGGATGGAGAAATTAGCGGAAGCTGCGCGAAGCCGCGAACACGGCCTGATTTTTTGCAATTTGGTGGACTTCGATATGTTGTACGGTCATCGGAA
This sequence comes from Candidatus Acidiferrales bacterium, assembly GCA_963759275.1. Taxonomy (GTDB): domain Bacteria; phylum Acidobacteriota; class Terriglobia; order Acidiferrales; family UBA7541; genus Acidiferrum. The sequence continues at coordinate 1,056,156 of CAVWYZ010000018.1, forward strand.
GGACGTGGAAGGATTCGCGAGATCACTGGAAGAGTTCGATGCCGGCCTTTCAGCGTACCTTACGCTTTTGAATCCGCGGGACTTATTGATTCTGACTGCCGACCACGGGTGCGACCCGGATCCACGGTGGGAAACCACCGACCATTCCCGTGAGTACGTGCCGATCCTGGCGTATTCGTCATCGCAAAAGGTGGGAAAAGATTTAGGCGTGCGAGCTACCTTGGCGGATATGGGTCAGACGATCGCGGAAAATTTTGGCGGAGCCATTCCGCACGGAACTAGCTTCTTACGGGAACTACAGTAAGTTGAGGAACGAACCTGCTAGGGACTGACTAGCGGCCCGACGCTGTGGGACCGCCGCTTGGGGCGTAGTAGCCGTTGCGAGTGCGAGCGACGAGCTTACCGTGGCCACGTGGCGGAATCACGTCGACGTGGACGCTGCGGAAACTGCCGTCGCGCGCCATGTTCGACGGATAGTAGGCGAGGGTGTACTGGTGGCGGATATCATGCGCTACCTGTTCGCAAATCGAGTGCACATCTTCGACGTTTTCAGGGAAATAAGCGACGCCTCCAGAAGCTAGCGCGATTTCGGTCAACGCGCGCTTGGCGGCCTTGGCGCTTTTCTTGCTCTCCTGACTGAGCAAACCGATGGTGTAGATCACGGTATCGGTTTTCTGAATTTCACGAATGGTTTTTTCCAAGGAACTGCGGCTGGTGTTGTCTTCGCCGTCGGTAACGATCAGCAGCACTTTCTTTTCTTTGTTGCCCTTCTTTAAGTGGTCGAGCGAGCCAATGATGGCGTCGTAGAGAGCGGTGCTGCCGCGCGCATCGATGCGTTCCAGAGCTTCTTTCAATTCCGGGATGCTGTTGGTGAAGTCTTTGTCGAGGTCGAGATAGAAGTCGTCATTGAAGTTGACGACAAACGCTTCATCCTGAGGATTGCTGCTTTGTACCAAGGTGAGAGCCGCCTCGTTCACCCGCGGGCGCTTGTCGCGCATACTGCCGCTGTTATCAATAACCAGGCCCATGCTAACGGGAATATCTTCGCGCTTGAAGACCGCCAATTTCTGTTCGACTTTGTCCTCGTAGACACGGAAATTATCCTGGGTCAGGCCGTCGACAAATTTGCCGCGATCGTCGAGCACACTGGTGTGCAAAACCACCAGGTTCACATTGGCGATGATTCTTCCCTGCTTGCCGGCTGGCGATCCAGGCTGGGATTGTGGCTGGCCGGGCGGAGGCGGAACGGCATTCGTTACAGGAACCTGCGCAGACGCCGTGCCGGCGAACAACGCGAAGATCAATAAAAATAAAGAGGCCAGTGGCGCGCAGGCGCGTAGCTCAGTGGGCAGGGGCGTAATAGCCGGTCTTGGAGTAGACCGAAAGGGGCGGGAGGCCTTTGGGCGCGTGGAGCTTAACCTTGATTTTGCGCCAGCGCGCGTCGTGGATGTTATTGCTTGGTTTGTATCCCAGTACATATTGGTTGCGCAGCTCCATGCCGATCTTGGACGCAATGTCCGGCAGATCATTTAGATGCTCGACGGCAAACACGCGGCCACCGGTCAATTCCGTAATTTCGGCAAGCAGCGAGGGCCCGTTAAGCTCTTCCGGCGTACGATTGCGATATCCAAGCGGGTCGTAAATTCCAATGGCATAGAGCTGGGTGTCTGCTTCCTTGACCAGCCGCTTGATATCGTTTTCGTTGTACCTACTATGATTATCGCCTCCATCGGAAAGGATGAGCAAGGCACGTTTGGCGTTGTGTGCACCCCTCATCTGGCTCAAGCCCAAGTAGATAGCGTCCAAAAGGGCAGTCCTGCCCTTAGGGGCAGTCAGCATCATGCGACTCTGCAGATCTTCAACGCTATTGGTAAACGCACTGGTAAGTTCCGCTCTTTCGTTAAAGCTCACTAGAAAGAATTCGTCCTGGGGATTGGCAGTTTTAAAGAATTGCAACGCGGCTTCGCGGGCCTTGTCGACTTTATTGGCCATGCTGCCGCTGAAGTCAAAGATCACGCCGATGGAGATGGGAACGTCTTCGGAGGAGAAACTTACAATTTCCTGCTCGACGTTGTCTTCGAATACGCGGAAATTGTCGGGTTCCAGACCAGTCACCAAGCGGTTGTAGGGATCTGTGACGGTAACATTGACCAGGGCCAAGTCGACTTCCGCCTTGATCAGTTTTCCGGGCTGGATCTTCAGAGCAGGAGTGTCACGTTTTACGTCGGTCAAATGGGCAGTGCTCGCTTGCGGCGGCTCGGCTAAAGAACCTGGATCCGGAGGTTCCTGAGCGAACAAGGGGAAGGCGAGATAACACAACGCCAAGACGGCGAAAAGGTGGGATTTCCCTGGCCTAGGACCTACGCGAGACTTGCTGAAATCGCGCTTCACGGCGCCCCCAAACCCTAAGGCTAATTCTCCGAAGGGCCGCGCGGAGACCACATCATAACATCAGTGATTCGGAAGGCAAGCCCTTCTGCTCCCCGAGACGCCTACAGGAATGGCCGGATGGGGCTGCGATGGGCACGGGTGTGGTAGCATCGCCTCAATTCTGCCGTGGGAGAGAATGCCATCATGTCCGATCCTTCCGAACCTCGAGTTGTTGTGGTGATACCAGCGCGCTACGGGTCGACACGGTTGCCGGGAAAGCCGCTAGTTTCACTAGGCGGAAAGCCGATGATTCAGCACGTGTACGAACGCGCCAAACGCGCGCAAACCGTTCACAACGTGCTGGTTGCGACGGACGACCAGCGCATTGCGGATGCCGTGAAAGCATTCGGAGGCCAAGCGCGATTGACGCGATCGGATCATCGCACCGGAACCGAGCGCATCGCGGAGGTGGCGGCACACGAGCCCGGGGATATTTTCGTGAACGTACAAGGCGACGAACCGTTGATTGATCCACTGGCAATCGATGCCGCAGTGGGGGCGCTGCTGGAGGAGCCTCCCGCGCAGATCGCTACCGTAGCGACGCTGATTCGCCACGCAAGCGACATCATGGACCCCAATGTTGTGAAAGCGGTGCTGGACTTTGACGATAACGCGCTGTACTTCTCCCGTGCGCCGGTTCCCTGGGTTCGCGATACGCAGCAGAAGATTCACGTGAAATATTGGAAGCACCTCGGATTATATGTGTTTCAGCGAGATGCGCTGCTGGAATACCCCACGCTTCCTCAAGGTGAACTTGAGAAAATCGAACAACTCGAACAGCTTCGCTGGCTGGAAAATGGCTGGCGGATACGCGTAGCAGAAGTGCCGCATGACGCGTTGAGCGTGGATGTACCCGAGGATGTGGCACGCGTGGAGAAACTTCTGAAGGAAGAAAAACGTGCGGAGAGTTAAGCCCTTTTCGGACGCTAGCTCGTCCGGTGTGGTCAAGTAGAGCTCGCGCGCTACTGCTGCTGCGAATTGATGATGCCCGCAGTGGAGCGCGTATTGTCGGAGCACACCATTAGAACCGTGCCGGGATTTACGAAATAGGCCTGGAAAGTAACGGTGACGGAAGGCGAGCCATTTATTGCGAATTTGTATTCATTGTTGAGCGTGGTGTCCTTATTCATCTTCAGGGTTCCACCGAGGCCAACATTGGTATACAGAGTTTTCGAGCTAAGACCCAACTCGACATAATCGGTGACGCCCGAGATGTTGCTCGACGAAGTGTTCGAGAGAGTGTACTGATTCACAAAGTCTTCTTCGAAAGGCACGGCGTTGGAGGAACCGAGCTGGACACCGCTCCAATTGGAGACGTAGGTCCCGGCGCTTCCGGCGAGTGAGAAGGGTGCGCCGGTCTGGGCGTAGAGTGGTCCGTCCCCGATGATGCCGTTGGAAGTCTCTTGCACCATAGCTTGGGTGGGCGAAACCATATAAAACACATCTGAATACGTGCCGGTGCCGGAGTCCTTAAATGTGAAGGTGCCGCGCCCGCTCCCGGAATTGGCAGTATCGATAGCGTATGTTGCGGCAGAGATGTTGCCACCCGGCGAAACGTGGGTGTAATTGCCATCATTATTGTCATCGAGCGAAATGTTGGAGAGGCCGCCGTTACCATCCGAAGTAAAGCGCGCGACACGCGACACGGGCCCTTGGGTTCCCAGCACTGACGCGCCGCCGATGAGATATACGAAGCTACCTGAGAATTGCGAACTCTGTGTGGGAACGGCGCCGGCTTGCTGAAGAGCATCTCCCATGGACCCACCCGAGGCATCCTCCTCCAGCATCTTAAAGTGAGTGGCGTCTACGATGTAAAAGGCGAACGTGCGTCCGTTAAAGACCATGGTGCCGCGTCCGAAGTTGCTGCCATTGCCGTTGGAATCCAGGGAATAGGTGCCCGGAGAAATCGCGGTCGCGCCTGAGGGGGCGGCCACATTACCGTCATTGGTGTCCATCACTCCGCCGGTGATGGTTGCGCTGCCGTCCGGAGTGATCTTGCCGACGAGACCAAGAGGAGCGGCATTCAAGTTGGAGAATGACACGCCGGAAGCTTCAAACACGTAGGGATGCGCCAAGGCCGAAGCGGAAAAATCGGAAGGCTTCTGCTGATTAAAAGTGCCACTGCTCGTCGCGTTCAGGTCCGTCTCCACCAGGAAACCAGTGCTGGTGGATTGCATGACCATGTTGAGTTGCAACGCGCCGCCATCGGAGGCATTGAGAACGATGAGTCCGCGCCCGTTGGACTGGATCTGATAGTTTCCGCCCGTGAACGACACCACCGAAGCGGGCCCGCCAGTGCTAAGGGCCAGCACGTCTTCCAGGCCGCCGGTAATATTTCCCGTGCCATCCGCAAGGAAGGATCCGACGCGCGCGATATAGGCGCCGTTCAAATCAACGCCGCTCATCGAGAATGCGTACTGCCCTTGCAAGCTGGCATCGGAGTATGGCCCGGCGGGTGGTGGAGGTTGCACGCTACTGCCTCCGCAGGCAGCCATGCTGATCGCTGCAGCAATCGCGAGCGCTAAACCAAAGAGACTTTTCACAGCACACCCGCCTGTGACTTGGTTTGGGTTGCATTCCTTGGGGGCATGTAACTGAGCGGAATCCCGCGCGGGCTCCTTACTGCTAAAACTTGAGCGCCTTTCTGCAGAATGCGCGCTACGAACTGCGTTCCCTTTCCATAGAGGACGGGTTCACCGATGATTCTGAGCGAATCACCGATGTGGATGGAGAAATGGTTCGCGACGAGCAGGCGCGCGTCGCCTAAGTGCACGTCGATTACGCCGGTGCTGGTTTGCAGCGTCAGGTGAGCGCCGAGCGGAATGGTCTGCGCCGCTGGAGCAAAAGACTGAACGGTACCGATCAATGCTGTTTCGCGATTTACGCGGTACGCGGAGAGATCAATGGACGTCGAGGTGGGAGTGGTCGCCGGTCGTTGTCCGGAGGCCAGAAAAGCGCAGGCTCCGCACGCCAAAACAAGGACTAGAAGAAATTTTGTTGCGATCCGCATCTTACGTCTCCCGCCCGTACATCTTCTGGCGAAGCTCCCGCCTTCCAGCATAATGGTTTCTGGCGATGGCACAAAATCGCGGGGGGCAGACTATCGGCGCAAAATATCCCCTAGTCGCTAACCCAGCAAGTTCACGAAAGTTTTCTAGCACAGGGACCTAGAGCAAAAATTCCGATGCTCCGGCGCAAAGAGTTTGCATTGACAGTCCGCGGGCTTCCGAACATAATTATATGTACGTCAATCCTGTGGAGGTTCGACAAGCTTAAATCTGCTCCTGTGCAGACGCGAGCGACCTGGATGGCGCCAAAATATATATTTGTTACCGGCGGTGTTGTTTCTTCTCTCGGCAAGGGCGTTGCAGCATCTTCCATCGGCTGTCTCCTCGAAAGTCGCGGTTTCCGAATCACCATCCAAAAATGCGATCCGTACCTGAACGTGGATCCCGGCACAATGAGCCCGTTCCAGCACGGCGAGGTGTTCGTTACGGACGATGGCGCAGAAACCGACCTGGACCTCGGCCACTACGAGCGATTCACGCATGTGAAGCTCTCGCGCGATAATAACTGGACCACCGGACGCATCTACGAAACGATTCTGTCCAAGGAGCGGCGCGGCGACTACCTGGGAAAAACCGTACAGGTGATTCCGCACGTTACGGACGAGATCAAGCGTTGCATCAAGCGGGTCTCCGAAGGCGTGGACGTGGTGATCGTGGAAATCGGCGGAACGGTTGGCGACATCGAATCCCTTCCTTTCCTCGAAGCGATTCGCCAGATGCGGCTGGAACTCGGCACGGAAAATACTTTGTTCGTCCACGTCACCCTGGTTCCGTATATCGCGGCGGCGGGAGAACTGAAAACCAAGCCCACGCAACACAGCGTAAAAGAGATGCTGGGCATTGGAATCCAGCCGGACATTCTGCTTTGCCGAAGCGACCGGCACATTTCCGCCGACCTGAAACGCAAGATTGCGCTTTTCTGCAACGTGGCAGAGTCCTGCGTAATTTCGATGCAGGATGTGAAAACGATTTATGAAGTTCCGGTGGAACTGAGCAAAGAAGGTCTGGACGGGCAGATCACCCGGCTGCTTCGATTGGAAGATCGACACGCAAACATGCAGCCGTGGCTGGACATGCTGAACCGCTTGCATCATCCCAAAGGCGAAGTGCGAATCGGGATTGTCGGGAAGTATGTGCAACTGGAAGATGCGTACAAAAGCTTGCGCGAAGCGCTTCTGCATGGTGGCCTGGCGCACAATCACAAAACGGTAATCGAGTGGATTGAATCAGAAGAAATCGATTCGCTGGAGACGGCGGAAAAGCGCCTGAAAAATTACGACGGGATACTAGTTCCCGGCGGGTTTGGAAAACGCGGAATTCAAGGAATGGTTTATACCATTCAGTACGCCCGCGAGCATAAGATCCCGTTCTTCGGGATTTGCCTGGGCATGCAATGCGCCACGATTGAATATGCGCGAGACGGCGCCGGCTTGACGCAGGCGGACAGCACGGAATTCGAACCGCAAACTCCGCACCGCGTGATTTACAAATTGCGCGAACTGCTGGGCATCGATGAAATGGGCGGAACGATGAGGCTGGGAGCTTGGCCGTGCAAACTCGAACCAGGCTCTCTAGCGAATAAAGCTTACGGCGTTACCGAAATCAGCGAGCGGCACCGGCACCGTTACGAATTTAATCGCGAGTACGAAAAGACTCTGGTTGCCGCAGGATTGAGAATCACTGGCCGGACGCCGGACGAAAATTACGTGGAAATCGTGGAAGCTCCGAACCATCCGTGGTTTCTGGGCTGCCAGTTCCACCCGGAGTTCAAGTCCAAGCCGCTAGAGCCGCATCCGCTTTTCGCCGCATTTATTGGCGCTTCGCTGGAAAACCGGATCCAGAAGTCGCGGACCACGAACGCCGTCAGCACGGTGGAAGCTCAGCCCCACGCCGCGCCTGCCCTTCGCGCTGCGCCACAAGCGTCGGCGTGACGAACGCCGAGCGCGGGCTTGCGGCTGTGGTATCTTTCTCTCATTGATGCCCACAACACGCGAAATCTCACTTGGCTCGCTGCGCCTGGGTGGCGCTAATCCGCTTTTCTTGATTGCGGGGCCCTGCGTCATTGAATCCGAGGAACATGCGCGGATGATGGCGGAGCGCATCGCGAAAATTGCCGGAGATGCGGGAGTGCCGTACATCTTCAAGGCCTCTTACGATAAGGCGAACCGTTCGTCCGTTAAGGCGTATCGGGGACCGGGACTTACGGAAGGTCTCCGAGTTTTGGGCAAGATCAAAGCCGACTTGCGACTCCCAATCTTGACCGATATTCATGAAGCATCACAGGCTGCGCCGGCGGCGGAAGTAGCGGATATTCTGCAGATCCCGGCGTTTCTGGCGCGGCAGACGGATCTACTTATTGCGGCGGCAAAAACCGGGCGCATCGTTAATATCAAGAAGGCGCAATTTCTGTCGCCGTGGGACATGAGCAACGTGGCGGAAAAGGTTGCGTCGTCCGGAAATCACAACATCATTCTGACGGAACGCGGCGCTTCTTTTGGTTATAACAACCTAGTCGTGGACATGCGTACGTTCCCGGTCCTCCAGAAGCTCGGGTACCCCGTGGTGTATGACGTGACGCACTCGGTGCAAATTCCCGGAGGATTGGGAAACGCGAGCGGTGGCCAGCCCGAATTTATTGAAACTCTGGCGCGCGCCGGGGTGGCTGCCGGTGTGGATGGACTTTTCCTGGAAACCCATGACAACCCCGCGGCCGCGCTTTCGGACGGCCCGAACGCTTTGCCACTGGCGCAGTTGCCGCAACTTCTTTCGCGAATCAAGGAGCTTGCCACGTTGGTGCGCCGCTGGAGCAACGCATGAGCCTGGACTCCGCGCGCCGCGTCCTGCGCATCGAAGCGCAGGCCATCAGCGATCTTGCGGGTCGACTCGATGCCTCCTTTGATCGTGCGGTCAACCTGTTGCTGGCTTGTGAAGGCCGCGTGGTGGTTACCGGCATGGGCAAATCCGGCCTGATCGGCCGAAAGGTTTCGGCGACACTTTCGAGTACCGGCACGCCTTCCTTCTTTCTGCATCCCGCAGAGGCGCTGCACGGCGATTTGGGTATGCTGGCGCGAGGCGATTCCTTGCTGGCGATCAGCTACGGTGGCGAGACACCGGAGATACTGAATTTATTGGAAGCGCTGAAGCGTCTCGAGATTCCGATTGTTACGCTTACTGGGAATTTGAAGTCCACGCTGGCGAGTGCGAGCGAAGTCGTGTTGGATGTGAGCGTGAAAGAAGAAGCATGCACTTTAAATTTGGCGCCCACCGCAAGCACGACAGTAGCAATGGCCATGGGAGACGCACTGGCGATTGGGTTACTGGACCGGCGAGGGTTTAAACCGGATGATTTCGCCGCGTTGCATCCCGCCGGGCGTCTAGGGAAGAGGTTGCTACGCGTGGAGCACCTGATGCACGTTGGCGATTCGATGCCGCGCGTTTCACCAGAGACGCCGATGCCCGCAACTTTCCACGAAATGTCCGCAAAGAAATTGGGAATGACCACGGTAACAAAGTCGGATGGGAAACTTGCCGGAATACTTACCGATGGCGACCTGCGCCGCCTGATGGAAAAGCACGGTGGCGCTACATTGTCCATGACGGCGGGCGACTGCATGGTTCGGACACCGCAAACGATCAGTCCGAGCCTGCTGGCCAGCGAAGCGCTGAATTTGATGGAAAAGAAAAAGATCACTTCGGTGGTGGTGGTAGATCCTGCGACGCAGAAGGTGCTCGGCGTAGTGCACCTGCATGATTTGTGGACGCTTGAACTGATTTAGCGGTGGACTCTTGCTCTTTTCGATCCAAGAGAGATTCCTCGCTTCGCTCGGAATGACGCATTTTTCTTATTGAGTGCGCGATCGAATGTAACCGCAGCTTTCGGCCAGACGGTACATTCCTGCTACACTTTCCGACTCGCTTCGCAATGGAGGCTCCCTTGGCTCGCAACCCTAAAATTTCCCCCGCGCTCAAAAAACGAGCGGCGCAAATCAAGGTGCTATTGATGGACGTGGACGGCACGATGACGGATGGCGGCGTGACGTTGCTATCGCAGCCGGATGGCTCGGCGCTGGAAATCAAAACATTTGATGCGCACGATGGGCAGGGGCTCACGCTGGCGCACACAGCGGGCGTGCGCACCGGCTGTATTACCGGACGTGAAAGTCCTGCGCTGCTAAGACGCGCCAACGAAATGAAAATAGAATTCGTCTATATGAAGCAACCCACCAAGATTCCCGCGCTTGAGGAGATCCTTCGGAAAGCCGGAGTCGTCGAATCCGCGGTGGCTTACGTTGGAGATGATCTTCCGGATCTTCCGGTGATGCGACGGGTGGGCTTGGCGATTGCGGTGGGAGACGCGGTGCCGGAAGTGAAGGAGGCCGCCCACTTCACTACGCCATCGAAAGCCGGCCACGGGGCGATTCGCGACGCCGTGGAATTGATCTTGAAGTCCAAAGGAATCTGGGAAGAAATGATCGAGAAGGCTCGGGCCTGATTTCAGGATTCTTTTGCCGGCGCGAAAGATCCCGAACGGAATGCCTTCGATATCTTGCACGATGCTGACTTCGTCGCCACTCGGAAGCAGTTGCGGCGGGAAAATCACTTTGCCACCGCCGGACTGCACGCGTTGCACATATTCGGGAACATTCTCAGCGCGGATAAACAACTGGACCGTGCTGTGCGCTTCTTGGGGAATTTGCCAAATCCCGCCGGGAATGCCTCCGGGGCTAACGGTCTCCACGGAGCGATTGCCGAGCGCATCGGGAGGCCAAACATTCCAGCCAACAATGGAGCTGTAGAATTCGGCGAGCTTGCCCGGCTGCTTGCTTAAGATCTGCCAGTAAATGACTGGTTGCCCCATAGCGTCGTCTCCCGGTCAAAGCTGACCAATTCTGAAACTCTCTTATTACGTTTGCGCGTGCACCAAACATTATTTCTGGAATCTGAGGCGCAGGGGGCGCGACGGCTGGCGAAGGCTTGACTTCCCGAACATCCGGTTACAGACTCGGCGCACGATTTGACGGTCACTCACTTTTATCTTTGGTATCTGAAAAGGAGGGGCTTCATGCGAACAAATTATGCTGCGGTGGTGGTTGCAGCGCTTGCTTACTGGGTTCTCGGTGCCTTGTGGTACGGATTTCTGTTCAACAAACCGTGGATGCTGTTAGAGCATATGAGCATGGAACAAGCTCAGAGCATGAGTCCGGTGCTCCCGTATGTGATTACCTTCATTCTGAATGTGCTGATCGCTTATTCGTTGGCGCAGATTTGCATCTGGCGGAACGCCAACACGCTTAGCCGAGGGGCGTCCGTGGGCGTATTGCTGTGGATCGGCTTTGTGGGACCTGTGACCTTCACGACGTACATGTATGAGATGCGCCCTTGGCAGCTATTCGCGATCAACCAGTTTTATCCGCTTTTTGGGTTCGTGCTGATGGGCGCTATTCTCGGTGCCTGGACCAAGAAAACTGCCTAGCACTCGCGCTTACGTTTTCCGGGGGTATCAGGCGATAATGGGTGCGCACAAATTCGGTGGCGAGGCTCCTACTTGATGCACCCATGGCACGACGTTTCACCTGGCAACGAATTACCCAGGGATTTTCAAGCGCTGATTGAGATCCCGCTGGGCTCGAACGTCAAGTATGAATTGGACAAGCCCACTGGCCTGTTGAAAGTAGACCGCATCATTCACTCGGCGGTTTTTTATCCCGCCAATTACGGCTTCATTCCGCAGACGTATGCCGAAGACAACGATCCTCTAGATGTGCTGGTCCTGTGCCAGGAAGCCGTGCAACCGCTAGCACTGATCAAGGCGCGCGCAATCGGGGTAATGACTATGATCGATTCCGGGGCAAGCGACGACAAGATAATAGCGGTTGCCACGAATGACCCCGAATTCAGCGATTACATCGAGGCACGCGATCTGCCACCGCATCGCTTGCTTGTGCTGAAGCGCTTCTTTCAGGATTACAAGCAACTGGAAGGCAAGCAGGTTCAGGTGGAAGACATACGCCCGGCTTATGCTGCAATGAATATCATCGAGAAATCCCTTATGCGCTACAAAGCGCTCCGCGATGAGCTTCGCGCGGGAACTCACTGAGAGGACCTTCAGGCCGATGGCACTCAAATGGGCGCTGATTTCTCTAGCGGTATTGGCTGTCGCCATTTACGTGGGGCTCAGCATTATGGCGGGGGGCCCGAAGGACGCGCTGTACATGGTGCGTTACGCTTTGCCGCACATGCACCGCGGCAATCTGAAAGTGGGGGATCAGGCGCCGGACGCGCGGTTGGTTGCGCTTGATGGTTCCACGCGATTCCACATTCGGGAGCGAACGGCGGGGCGGCCGCTGGTGCTGGTGTTTGGCAGCTTCACTTGACCACCATTTCGTCGCCAGGTTGGCGACATCGCGCAACTCTATAACGATTACAAAGACCAGGTGGATTTTCTGACGATTTATATACGCGAAGCTCATCCCACTGACGAATGGCAGATGAAATCGAATGAGAAGGACAAGGATAACGTCTGCTACGCGCAGCCGAGAAGCATCGGAGATCGTGTGGCGATTGCCAACGACTTCACACAGCGCTACAAATTCGCCGTGCCCTTCGGTATCGATGAAATGTCCAACGCTGCCAATGACGCGTATGCGGCGTGGCCCGAGCGGCTGTACATCATCGATGAAGGTGGGCTCATTTCGTACAAAGGCGGCAATGGGCCGTTCAAATACGATCCGAAGGAAGTACGAGCGTGGCTGGCAAAACGCTACGGCGAAGTAAAACATCCCGCTACGGCACCTACGGCGAAGACAAGTTAGTTTGCTATAACCCCGTGAAATCCAAGCGCGCTCGAACGCACTCCGGCTCAACGTCCGACACCAAGCATGTCGGCCTGGCTCGCGCGATATCCAAGCTTGGATATTGCTCGCGCTCGCAGGCATTCCAACGGATTCGCGACGGCAAAGTACGGCTTAACGGTTCCGTAGTGAAAAATCCGGAGGCGCCGGTCCGGCTGGATAAAGATCGCATTCAGATTAATGGGAAACCGTTGGCCGCTGCCGGAAAAATTTACGTCATGCTGAACAAGCCGCGGGGGATTGTTACTACGGCCGCAGATGAAAAAGGGCGGGCGACGGTTTACTCGTTACTGCCGCGTGAGCTCCCGTGGATTGCTCCCGTTGGCCGGCTGGATCAAGCTAGCGAAGGACTCTTACTGCTTACCAATGATTCCGAATGGGCCGCAAGGATTACCGATCCGGCCTCACATCTTGATAAGACTTATCATGTCCAAATCAATGCGGTCGCGGAGACGGTATTGATCGAGACCCTGGTACGTGGCGTTGCGGTGTGGGATGGCGAAATGCTCAGAGCGAAGCGGATGTCGCTATTACGCGCGGGACAAAAACATTCGTGGCTTGAAATTATTTTGGATGAAGGCAAGAACCGGCAAATCCGGCGGATGCTCGAATCGCTTGGTTTTGAAGTCTTACGATTGATTCGTGTTGCGATTGGCCCGCTGGCATTAGGGGAATTGGCCAAGGGCGAGCATCGCCCGCTACGCGAGGAAGAGAAGCTTGAGCTGGACCGGTCGTTGGGTCATGATTCCGCGTAATTCAGCATTCAAGTAATTCAGGTTTCCAACGTCGGTGGAACGACCCCAGGTGTTGGCGCATTTGAGTGTTTGCGCGTGTACCCTCGCCGGATCGCCTGACGGCTTAAATCTTACTTCGAAGGTTCCAACTCGCTGGAGCCGTAGATCGGCGAATCCTTGGGTATCGGCTCGTTCCAGATGTAGTGATCGAACCAGTCGAGATTCGACTGCAGCAGCGCGTGCAAGGATTTCGGTTTGTTGATGCCGTGGCCGAAGCCGGTGTACAAGACCATGCGGGACTCAACGCCCTGGTCTTGTAAGCCACGATAGAGTTCGTAACTGTCCGGAACGGGCACGCGTTTGTCGTTGCTTCCCTGCTGGATGAGCGTCGGGGTCTTTGCCTGTTTGATGGTGGAGATCGGCGAGGTCTTGGCATAGATTTCGGGATCGTCCCACGGCGTGGCGTGAAGATACTGGCGGGTGAATGGCGTGATGTCGGTGTTGACGTAATAGGTCATCCAATCGCTGATGCCCGCGCCTTCGGAGATGGCTTTGAAGCGGTCGGTGTGGGTGGTCAAGAACGAGGAAATGTATCCGCCTTCCGACCATCCCATCGCCGCCAGTTTGTTCGGGTCCGCGATGCTCTTAGCAATCAGGTAATCCACGCCGCTCATCACGTCCCACATATCCCCAACGCCCAGATTCCTTACGTTCAGCGCACGGAATGCGGCTCCGTAGCCGGCGCTGCCGCGATAGTTCGGCTCGAGAACGAGGGCACCCTTGGCGAGAAACTGTTGCACGGGATAGGCGTAGCCCACAGGCCCAAGCGTTGGCTCTGAAGTTCCCGTCGGTCCGCCGTGAATGTGCACGAACAATGGATATTTGCGCGACGGATCGTAATTGGCAGGTTTGCGCAAGATACCTTCGATGACCGTGCCGTCCTGGCTTTTCCAGGAAATGACTTCCGCGGTGCCGAGCGTCCAATCTTTGACTTGGGCGGACATGTCGGTGAGTTTTTTGGGCGCAAAAGGCGCGACGCGAGAGACAAAGAGCTCTCTGGTATGAGTCGCGTCTTCCGTGATGAAGGCCAAGGTCTTAAAATCCGGGGTGAACGAGGCTTCTTCCAGGAGCAGAGTGTCTGGCGAGGTGATGCGCTGGATTTGGCCGGACAGCGGATCAGCGCGAAAGAGATGCGCGTTGGTTTTTTGCGCTGCGCCGAAATAGATGCCGTCGGGTCCCCAATCGATCGGGTAGGGATCCTCGTCGAATTTTGCGGTTACGTCGCGCACGTCACCAAGCGTGGCGGCAGGTTTTTCCAGCACCTGGGCGAGTTGCACCACGGCGATGTGGCCATTCGCATAGTAGAAGTATGGTTGCGCAAGCGCGGTTTGAAACGCCAGTTCCTTGCCGTCGGGCGAAAACATCGGGTTGGAGTCGGGGCCCGGCAGCGCCACGATTTTCTTAGTGGAATTGTTTTTCGACAGATCAAGCAAGTAGATGTCCTGATCGCCTCGGAACGCCAGGAGCGGATTGGCGGTGGCCGCGAAGGCGATTTGCGTGGAATCGGGCGACCAGGCAAAGTCCGTGACGTTGAGAGACAGGTCCGCAATCAGGCGCTTGGCGACTGTCGGCAAATAGTTTTTCTCGGCTTCGGTCACGTTCACGGTCCAAAGTTGGTTCTGCCGATAATCCTTCTCGAATACTTCGTAATCGCTATATTTTTCCTTGCGATCCTTGGTGGCGTTGCTCTCCAGAGCATCCGCGGTGAAAGCGATGAACTTGGAATCCTTGGACCAGTGGAACTCGCCGATATCCGTCTCTGACTTCGTCAATTGCCATGCTTCCCCGCCTTCCGGGGAAATCAGCCAGATCTGTGTGGCCGCCGGCTTGCCACTTTCGTCTTTTTTGTCTTCCGCCTTGGTATCTTTCTTCTCTTCTTTCTTCTCTTCCTTCTTCTCTTCGGTAACTTCCTTGGTCTTGCCGGCCGGAGCCACAGGTTCAATAGCAGACGGTTCCCGCTCGGTGAAGAACGCGAGCCATCGACCGTCCGGGGACCAGTCGGCTCCGCCGGCGGATTTCTTGCCACGGGTGAGCTGAATACTCTTTCCGGTTTCCACGTTCACCAACCAGATCTGACGCACGAATTCGTTGTCTTTCCAGTTCGTCTCTTGCAGCTGGTACGCAACGAATCGACCGTCCGGGGAGATCTTCGGGTCGCCAATGGACTTAAGACTCAGCGACTCTTCGAGCGTGGGCGTGTGTTTGGCCTGGCCGGCAGCGAATCCAGGCAGCATGGTCATGGCTGCCACCATCAGAACTGCTCTCCCTGTTCTGTTTCTCACCGAATCCTCCCTGCCCGATGTGTTTCGAGTGTACCCATAATCCCACCTCCGAAGATACGCAAGCGCTTTTTGAGAAGTTCAGGAGATAACTTTTATACACAAGAGTTGTACGATTTCCCGCGAATCCAAGGCGATCGGTGTTACAGTAGAAAGTAACCATGAAAATATTTGCTGCTCTGAAGCGCGATAAGACCTTCTCCCAGCCTGTCAATTGGGGCGTCACAGCCGTGATGATCGCCTTGCATTTGTGCGCCCTCGGCGCGATCTTTTTTTTCACTTGGAAGGCACTGATCGTGTGCATCGTGATGTGGTGGGTCGCGGGCAGCCTCGGCATCGGCATGGGCTATCACCGCTTACTGACGCACCGTGGTTACAAGACTCCGAAATGGATGGAGTATTTCCTGACGACGTGCGGCACGCTGGCGTTCGAAGGCGGGCCAATCGCTTGGGTGGCGACGCATCGGATTCATCATCAGAACACCGACAAAGAAGGTGATCCGCATTCGCCGCGTGATGGTGGCATCTGGTCGCACATGGGCTGGATTCTGACGGGGCGCGCGATGCATCGCGATCGATCGGAATTGTTACCGTATGTGCCGGACCTGCGCAAAGACAAGTTCCATCTGTGGATCAGCAAGTGGCACGTGGTGCCCTCGGTGGTTGTGGCCGTAATTTTCTACGCCATCGGCGGCTGGCCCTGGGTTTTCTGGGGCGTGTTCGTGCGTTCGGTGATGAGCCTGCATTTCACTTGGCTAGTGAATTCCGCAACGCACATCTGGGGTTCACAACGATTCGAGACCGGGGACACGTCCACGAACAGTTTCTGGGTGGCGATCCTGACGTTCGGCGAGGGCTGGCACAACAATCATCACGCGCACCCGCAGGCAGCGCGCCATGGCTTCACCTGGTATGAAGTGGACATGAACTGGTACGGAATCTGGACGCTGCGAACGCTGGGACTCGCGTGGGACATCAAGATGCCCAAGCTCGAAGCGGAATCCGCTGGTAGCCAACTGGCTGCGTGATCACAAACTAAATATAGGAATGGTAGTGTTTCTTGTCGTGGTGTAAGTGTGTTCGGTCGCTGTAGGTAATCCCGACGACGACGTTGGGAAATCCGGCAATCCCCGTCTGAAATTCCCCGTAACTCCTTGAAAAGTCGTATCGGTCACCGACGTGCATTCTTCCTGGTTGGTTGGTGCGTTTGCGCACGGGAGGTCTTGAAGATGTCCAACTATGATTGGGTTTTTTGGCTAAACGTAACGAACATCGCGCTCGGCGTCATTGTCGTCCTGGCATTGCTGTTGGTTGCCTACGGAGTGGTTTGGGAACTGATGATCCGCCACAAGAAACAAGACGGTTTGCGGGACGTCGACGCAGAGATGAACACCATGCTGAAAGGCCAGTTTACACACACCTTGGCGGTGCCGGAGTTGGGGCTGACTATGGCAGACGGTGGCGAGCGAGTGAAGTCGACCGAAAAGAAACCGGCACAAGAAAAGAAGTCAAAGTAAGAGGGACATCATGCCGTGCCCGTTTCTAAAAGAAGGTCGCGCGCAATACTGCCACGCTGCTCCGGTAGGTAAGCTAATCCTGGAAGGTCCCGGATTTTCTGGCGAAGGCCGGTGCGCATCGGCGGAATATTACCACTGCGCGCTGATAGGAAAGGACGAGCCTCGGCAGGATCGCTGTCCGCATCTAGAAGAAATACACGTGCAGTATTGCGGGGTAAACTCGCCGACGAAGCTGATCCCGTTCAGCGAGTCGCAACTGTCGAGCTGCACCGGCGACGGCTATCGTTACTGCGATTCCTACCTGACTCTGGCGCGGCCCCATGGAACCACGGAGCCTCCGGCGGATCTTCTGTATAGTCCGAACCATTTCTGGCTGGCCACGGAGGAATCCGGCCTTTGCCACATCGGCTTTGATGCTTTCCTGGCAGAGTTCGTCGGGAAATTCGACGGGATCACGTTCGTGACTACGCATGGCACGCAACAGCCGGTGGTGGCGGTGACGGTCCACGGAGTGGAATGGCCGATGACGTTTCCTAATCCGCTGATGATCCAGAAAGTGAACAGTCATTTAAGAAGCGATCCGATGCGATTAACTTCCGATCCGTACGGATCCGGCTGGCTATTTTCCGGATGGGAATTGCCTGGCCAGACCAAGGCGGGGTTGATTACGGGACCCCCTGCGGCGGCGTGGCAGACGGAAGAAGAAGTGCGCATGGCTCGGGAAATTCACGAATCGCAGGAGCTGAAATGCGACGGGGGACGGCCGGTTCGTGGCGTTGGTCAGCTGTTGTCGCGGACGCAGCTCGTGTGTGTTCTGCAGCGTTTTTTCTCGAATCGGAATTGGGTGACAAAGGACTAGTCGTGAATCGCCATTTACCGGTGTTTGGGTTTGGATTTGCGGTTGCCTTGGTGGTCGGTTGGGTTGGTTTTCCTCGGGCTCTGTACGTGCAGCGCGAACAGCCACTGGATTTCTTCCACAAAACGCATGCAGAAAAGTCAGGACTCAGCCAGTGCGACAGCTGTCACCTGATGGGCAGCGACGGCCAATACAGCGGAATCCCGCGCACAGAAGTGTGCGCCGGCTGTCACACCGATAAGCTGGGAACTTCGGAAAACGAAGCGCTGCTGGTAGACAACTACGTAAAACAATCGAAACAGGCACCGTGGCTGGTGTATTCGCGGCAGCCCTCAAACGTGTGGTTCTCTCACGCAATTCATACACGACGCGCCGGGTTGGCATGTACGGATTGCCACGGAAACTACGGCGAGTCCGATCAAATACGAATTTATGAAGAGAATCGCATCAGTGGCTACAGCCGCGATATTTGGGGCCATTCCATTTCTCGTCTGCGGCGCGCTCCGCACGATGGCATGAAGATGACGGACTGCGAAAGCTGCCATCGCCGCCACCACGTCGAGGTTGGCTGCCTCGGTTGTCACCAATGAAGGAGCGGGTATGAAGGTTTCCAGGCGGGACTTGCTGATTGGCAGTGCCGGGATGACCGTTGGACTCATTTTCACGCCGGTGCCATGGAAATTGTTAGGCGACGTATCTATTTGGTCGCAGAACTGGCCGTGGATCCCGCAACCGCCTCATGGTCCGGTGGAAACGAAGCAATCCGTATGCACGCTGTGCGCTGCCGGTTGTGGGATGCGTGTGCGAATGGCCGAGGGTTGGCCGGTAGGGATTTCTGGGGTGAGCACTCATCCCATTACAAAGGGCGCGTTGTGTCCTCTTGGTTTCGGAGCTCACCAGTTGAATTGGCATCCACGCCGTTTGCGCGAAGTGCGGCATCGCGGCAAAGTGTCGTCCTGGGACGAAGCGCAGACAGCTTTGGAAAAGGCTTGCGCCGAGGGACCAGTGGCGATTGTGGACGGGCGCCCGGGGAGGGCGGCATCGTCGGTATTGGAGGGATTTGCAGCAAAGCACAACGGAAGCTATCGCGTGGCACTGAGTTCGGAAAGCGAAGCGCTCAGGCCCTACGCGGCCTGGAGTGGCGTAGCGGCCTCAGGGCTGGGCTACGATCTGGAAAAGGCGCGGACAATCGTCAGTTTTGGGACGTCGCTACTGGATGGCTGGGGCACACCGGGGCGCTTCACGCGAGTGTGGAGCGAAAAAGCGGCAGGGGCATCGGATCCGGAGTTGCGACTGATCCAGATCGAAGCTTCGTTGTCGCGGACAGCGGCTCGAGCTTGGCGATGGGTGGCAATTCGTGAGGGAAGCGATCAAGCATTGGCTGCTGGTATCGCACGCGTACTGCTTGAAGAACGACTGGTGGCGGCGAAAGAGCCGCTGCCGCAGATGAGTATTGAGGAAGCTTCCGCGCAAAGCGGACTGAGTGGCGAGGCAATTCGCGAACTTGCGCATACCATCGTGGAGAAGTGGCCGGCGCTTGTGATCACACCGGAGGCGAATCCGGCGATAGCGGCATTGAATGTTCTGCTCGGCGCGGTGGGAGCGCCAGGCGGGATCGTCGTGAAGAACAAAACGGCTCCGGCGCACATTCCGTTAGAAGCAAACAGCGAGTCGTATCGCGCGCTGGTGATTGACTCCACGGTTCCGTGGGATTTCGCGCCGCATAAAAACGTGGAGGTATTTCGATTCGCCGCCTGGGATGGAGGGGGGAATGCGGGCGATTGGTTGCTTCCCGCGCCGGGATTTCTTGAAGAACTGACGGATATGCCCACGGCGCCCACTTCCGGGACAGAAACCTACAGCATTGGGATGAACCTGTTGACGCAGCCAACCGAGACGAAGAGCGCGGCGCAACTGCTTGGCAAAATCGATTCCACCCTGCCAGACATAGAAAAACTCATCCATGCGCGGTGCGAGCAACTCTATCAGGCGAAGCTGGGCACGATCTATGCAGACCAACCGATCGCGGTTCCGGAATTCGAATCCGCTCAAAAATTGGAAGAGCAATTGCGTAATGGAGCGGTGTGGATCGATGATTCGCGGCACGCTGTGAGTCTTCGTTGCGCGTTGAACGAATGGCCCGCCGCAACGCGAATCTCTCCTACCCCGGATTGGGGGGCAGCGTGGGACGCTCCGGTATTTCCAGCACTCGCGGGGAAGCTCTACAAAGAATCGAATTTGCGCGACGCTCCGGCAAGGAGAGAGGCATGAGCGCCCGGTATGGAATGGTGATTGATTTGGACCGCTGCACGGGTTGCGGCGCCTGCATGGTGGCTTGCGCCGCGGAAAACAACGTTCCGGCATTGCCAGAGCGCGCGACGGCCCGGACCGGTCTAACGCCTATGCTGGTGCGTAAGCTCTCCAACGGCAAAGAGGGCGCAGAAAGGCGGGAGGCATTCATCCCGATCGCATGCATGCACTGCGAACAAGAAACGCCGTGCGTGA
Organism: Candidatus Acidiferrales bacterium; assembly: GCA_963759275.1. Lineage (GTDB taxonomy): Bacteria > Acidobacteriota > Terriglobia > Acidiferrales > UBA7541 > Acidiferrum. The sequence goes on from CAVWYZ010000018.1 coordinate 1,076,456, forward strand.
TGGTGTGCCCGCAACAGGCGGTAGAGGTCGATAAGTCCACAGGGATCGTGATGCAGATTACGCAGCGTTGCCTGGGTTGCCGATATTGCATGACGGCGTGCCCCTATCATGCGCGGTACTTCAATTGGTGGGATCCACAATGGCCGCCGGGTATGGAGAAAAGCCTAAATCCGGGGGTCTCCGTGCGTATGCGCGGTGTGGTGGAAAAATGTAACTTGTGCCATGCGCGTTTACATGCAGCACAAGAAAAGGCCGCGGCCGCCGGCAAAAAGGAAATCAACCTACAAGACTACGTTCCGGCGTGTGTGGAGGCGTGCCCGACAGGCGCCATTCTATTCGGGAACCTTGCCGACGAAAAAGATCCTGTTTCGATCGCGGCGCACTCCGCGGATGCGTTCCGACTGCTGGCGCGGATCGGCACGGAACCGAAAATACATTACAAAACTACGCAAGCTTGGATCCGAGCACAGGCGGATCGCAATCCAGATCACTCCTCGGAGGCGCAACATGGCTGAGACAATGCTCATGGATGGGCGATGGATCGCTCGGGGCGCCGAGCGGACCTCGACCGTGCGCTTTCTGTTGTGGCTCACGCCTTGGGTTTTGCTGCTGGGTTTGGGGATTTACGCCGCGGGGTTGTGCCTGTATTACGGGTTGAACCAAACCAACATGGATAATCGGTTCGCCTTCGGCATGTGGATTTTTGCGGATTTGGGAATCATCGCCATGGGGGCAGGCGCATTCTTCACGGGCTTTCTCGTATACATCTTGAAGCAAGAAGATCTCAAGCCCGTGTTGAACAGCGCGGTGGTGGTCGGCCTGACCTGTTACAGCGGAGCGGTGGCGGTGTTGATGGTGGATGTTGGCCAACCATTGCGGGCGTGGTTCACGTTCTGGTATCCAAACACACACTCGATGCTGACCGAAGTAACGTTTTGCATTTCCTGCTATCTGTTGGTGCTGATCCTGGAATACATTCCGGTACTGCTTAAGAACAGGCAATTGCATAAGATTCCTTCGTTCCTGGTGTTCGAGCACCAGTTCCACAAATTGATTCCCGTTCTCGCGGGAGTTGGCGCGTTTCTGTCGTTCTTCCACCAAGGTTCGCTGGGCGGTTTATACGGCGTGCTGCGCGGACGGCCATTCGCTTACCGGCAAGGCTTCGCAATATGGCCATCGACGTTTTTCCTGTTCATTCTTTCGGCGGTGGCGGTAGGGCCGAGCTTTCTGATACTGGTGGTGGCCGCGGCAGAGAAAGTAACCGGACGTCAACTGGTGCAGCCAACCGTGTTTCGGAAACTCGGGTTCATCTCGGGAGTGCTGCTGGCCGTATATGTCGCGGCCAAAGCGGTGGACACGTACATCTGGCTGAACATCACGACGCCGGCGGTGGGATTCGGTCCTTGGGACTACTACTCTTACAAGCCATTTAGTTCGGCTTTTCTGTTTGCGGCGATGGTGCCGTTGGGACTGCTGCCGGCGGTTCTATTGATTCTGCCGGCGACGGCGCGCAAACGCGGCTGGCTGCTGTGTGGAGCGACATTGGCGTGTGCAGGAGTGCTTCTGAACCGGTTTGTTCTGACGGTACAAACACTGGCGCTACCAACGCTCGCTTTTGATGACTTTCTGAAATACACCCCCAGCTGGCAAGAGGTGGCCACCTTCGGTGGCGTGATCGCCTACGGCGTGATTGTGTATTCCCTGTCTTACCGGTATTTGCCACTGTTTGAAGCACCGAAAGGAGCGAACAAAAATGTTTCCCTGGGTTGATGGCTTCCACTGGACGGCGACGCACATTATCTTCCTGAGCCTGTTCTTCGCGGCGGTGGTGATTATCGTTGCGACCTTTACTTCGGCGATTTTTCGAGCGGCGTCGGATTTCCGGGAGCATCGAGCGAACGAAATGTGCTGGCGCGAGAATTTCGCAGAACTACCGGAAGAAGAGCGGCGGTGCCGCCACGAACTCGCCGGACGTGTGGAATCCCGGATTTGCGACAACGCCTTCGATTGCCGGGAATGCGCAAGCTACCCGAACTTTGCGACGATACCGGCGAATCCGCCGGGCAATGTGGGTGTGACCTTCTCAGACAAGCTGCTCTATCATCGCGGCCACACGTGGGTTCGTCCGGAATGGGACGGGACATTTTCTGTAGGCCTGGACGAGTTTGCGAACCACTTAATCGGAGAGCCAGACGCGGTGGAGCTGCCTCAACCGTGTGAGGAAATCGAAAGCGAAGGCATCGCATGGCGGATGACCAAGAACGGGCACGAAATTCGCGTGCGCGCTCCGCTGGGCGGCACGGTCATCTCTACTGGCGGGCCAGGGGCAGGATGGTATCTGAAGGTGCTTCCCCACGGCCAGCCGAATCTTCGTCATTTGCTGCGTGGACCTGAGGTGCCAGGCTGGCTTGCCGCCGAAGTCGACCGGCTACAAGTGCAGCTTTCTGCGCCAAATGCGGGGCCTTGCCTGGCGGACGGAGGAACGCTAATGCCGGAATTGATGGACGCTGAGCCGAAAGCCGACTGGGATACCGTGCTAGCGTCGGCGTTTCTGGATAGTTAAAGCGCTGAGTTTAGTGGGCGATTTCGTAGCGCTTCAATTTGTCATAAAGCGTAGAGCGATCGATACCCAGAGACGCGGCGGCTTCTTTAACATTGCCCTGCTTACGCTCGAGCACGGCGATGATGGCACGACGTTCCAGTTCCGATAGAGGGACATCTGGAACGTCCCAATCCTGCCCCGGTTTTCCCCGCTGCGTGAGCCACGAGAAATCGGAATCAACGAGGGTACCGTTACGCGAGGTGACAATCGCGCGCTCGATGACATTCTCCAATTCGCGTACGTTTCCCGGCCAATCGTAATCGATCAGCACCTTTAGGGCTTCACCCGAAATTCCACTAATGTCTTTGCCTAACTCGGAGGCTATGGTTTGTACAAAGTGTTCCGCGAGCAGGGGGATGTCTTCGCGACGCTCGCGGAGCGGCGGGATGCGAATCTCGATGACGTTCAAGCGATAGTAGAGGTCGTCGCGAAAGCGGCCTTCCTTCACTTCCGCAGCAAGATTTTTGTTGGTCGCGGCGATTACGCGTACATCGACGCTGACCTCATCGGCACCGCCGACGCGATAGAAGCGGCGCTCTTGCAGGATACGGAGTAAATCGGCCTGAAGCTTGGCTGAGATGTCGCCTATCTCGTCCAGGAAGATCGTTCCGCTGTCCGCCAATTCGAACTTCCCTTTCGTCTGGCCCTCGGCACCGGTGAACGAGCCCTTTTCATGACCGAAGAGTTCACTCTCGAGCAGGGTTTCCGTCAGGGCGGCGCAGCTAACGCTGACAAAGGGTTTCTCGGCACGGGCCCCAGAATAGTGGATGGCGCGAGCGACCAACTCTTTGCCGGTGCCACTTTCTCCACAAATCAGTACGGTGCTGCGCAAGCTGGCAACTTCCTGGGTGAGGGCGAGGATCTCTTCCATGCGGGGATTCTTGGTGATGATGTCGTGGTGTTTGTACTTGCGGCTGATTTTTTTGCGGAGAATCACGTTTTCGCTTTGCAGCTTTTTCAATTTCAGGATGCGCGAAACCAGCATGGAAATTTCCTGGGGATGGCAGGGCTTGACGATGTACTCCTGCGCGCCTTCCTTCATGGCCTGGATCGCGGTGTCCACCGTGGCATAAGCGGTAATGATGATGATCGAAGCGTCCGGGCGAAGGCGGCGGATTTCCATCATGGTTTCGATGCCGTCCAAGCCACCGGGCATTTTGAGATCGATGAACGAGATGGCATAGTCGGTTCTTTTGGCAAGCTCGAGCGCGGCTTGGCCGTTGGCGGCGGTGTCCACGCGATAACCGTCCTCGCGCAGCCAGGCGGCCATGGATTCACTCATTACTTCTTCGTCGTCTACTACAAGAATTGGCCAACCCTTTTTCATTTCGCCTCTCCATTGGGAGCCGCAAACCTTCGCACCAGGTGCGCTCCGCAGCGTTCGCAGTAGCGCTGCTCCTTGTTGTCCACCAATCCGATGTGCGTTGCCAGGCTCATCACACATTTCGCTTGGGAGCAGTGCGTCAAGCCGAAGGTGTGCCCCAGTTCGTGCAACACTTCCTTCGTCAACCTGTCCCGCAAGATACTGTCTTCGCCCGGCAAACCATAAAATTCCTGGCGCAGGCGGGAGAGCGAAACCACCGCGACACGCCCGTCCAATTGCGCCTGTCCAAACACGAAGGTGAGCGTGGGAATGGCGAGATCACCTTCGGTCAGTCCTACAATCCGCGTGGCGTCGCCGGGAGTACTCCGCGCAACGGCTTTCATGATCTCCACCGATTTGTATTGGCCGCGACTCGGATCATAGCTATCAGGCGGAAACGCGAGTGATGGAGCGCGTTTCACCGGCCAAGGGCACCATTCCGCGATTGTGGCTTCGGCCCAGTCCAGCACTTGAACCGGGAGGCTTCCAATCGCTAGCAGATAAACCGCATTCACTCGGCATGTACCTGAACTTCTTTCTGTTCTGGAGCGATGACCCGCGCCTTAAGCGGCAAAGTCACGGTAAATGAGGTTCCCTCATTCCGGCGGCTGGCCACTTCGACTTCCCCGTCGTGGGCCTTCACGATTCCATAGAGGACGGCCAGGCCGAGACCAACCCCCTTCCCTTCCGCCTTCGTGGTGAAGAAAGGATCAAAGATTTTGGCGAGATTCTCCGGTGCGATTCCCTCACCCGAGTCGTGCACGCAGAGTTCTGCCGTGTTGTCTTCGGGAAGCAACCGTGTGCGGATGCCCAGTTGGCCTCCCCCTTTGGCCTGCATCGCCTGGGCCCCGTTGAGCACGAGATTTAAAATCACCTGCTGAATTTGGGAAGGGTCGCATTCCACCAGTGGGAGGTCTTCCTGCAAATTTAGTACGGTTTCTGCGTTAATGAGCTTGAGCTTGTGGCCGACCAATCCCAACGTGCTGGAAACCAGTTTGTTCAAGTCGGCAGGTACGCGTTGTGGCTTGGAGCGGCGCGAAAACGCGAGGAGGTCGGAAACGATGCGGCCGACGCGGGCCGTTTCGGTGGAAATTTGGCCAAGGTATTTACGGAATTCGGCCTCGCGACCGATGGGAAATTCGCCGCTGGCCATGAGGCGTTCCAGTAGCGTGGAGAGATTGAGCACGCCGGAAACAGGATTATTGATTTCGTGGGCGACGCTGGCGGCCAACTGGCCCAGGGAGGCAAGCCGATCGTTCTGGAGCAGTTTGCGATGGGCCGCTTCCAACTGGGTGGTTCGTTCCGCTACTTTACTTTCCAGGGTTTGCTGCATTTCGTTCAGTTCGTCGACCGCCACTTTGAGCCGTTCCCGCATGCGGTTAAAGGAGTCGACAAGTTCATCCAGTTCCTGACTGCGCCGGGAAATTTCGATATTGTGGTCGAGTTGCATGGCACTGAGCGCGCGCGTGCCCTGGATTAGCTCGCGAATTGGAACAGCGACAAAGCGACGGGTGAACAAGGTTACAAAGCCGGCGCCGATGAGGACAACCATAAGAGTAGAGAGGACTGTCTGCAAGGTGATAGCGCGGGTCTGCTGCTGGACGGGATCGAGTCTTAGCGCAACATCCAGGATACCCAACACCCGTGTGCTCGCCTCATGCGCGTGGCAGGTGGCGTTGCTGCAGGATGGCTCGTTGTAAATGGGCGTAACGATGTTGAGGGTTTTGACTCCGGTCGGAGACATTCCATAACGGACCCGGGAATATACCGCAGGCTTGGTGCGAATAGGTGTCGAGCCGTGGCAACTGGCGCAAATGTCGTCGGACGTGGCGACCACACTCGGCTGTTCCTGGGCATCGGTGGAAAATGCCAAGCGGCCTTCGCGATTGAACATGCGGATACGGTCCACGCCATGCTTGTCCGCAATCACGCGCATGCTTTCGTAGGCGGCCTTGCGGTCGTCGTCGAGCATCGCGTGCCAGGTGGCACTGGTAATACTGCGAGAAAGCTGATCGGCACCGAGCACCATAGTTTCGACGAGTTGATTCTTCTGCATACGCCAGCTTAGAAAGCCGCTTACGCAACTGATGGCAACAATCAGGACAGTGAGTGAAAGAATGAGTTTGAAATCGAGTCTGCGGGGCATTAGGCCCTTTGCGCCGAACGAGTGTTTAGGACGCACCTGGGCAGCATGAATGAGAAACGAGATACGCCTATAGAAGGGAGGGTAGCGGAGAAGTCACAGAGGGGCAGTGATTGGGAGAGGGTGAATTTGTGACGCCGGTCACAACCCTAGCGTTCGCTTGAACCGCGCCGACAGTTACTTTGCTCGGGTCAAATATTGTTCCAGCAAATTCGCGCAGGCCTGGACGAATTCCTGGTCAGCCGACGTAAAAGTATCGGCAAAATAGCTTTCGACATCAAGTTCGGCGGCAAGCTTCTTGTTGGCGAAAATCGGTACGACGATCTCCGATTTCACCATCGACGAACCTGCAAGATAGCGGTGGTCCTTGGACACGTCTTGTACCACCACAATCTTCCCTGTAGTGGCCACCGCGCCACATAGCCCGGTATTGAGCGGGATGCGCGCGTTAGGCGTAAAGCTGCCAGCGAACGGCCCCACAATCAAATAGCCCGGGTCTTTGGGGTCGACGAGATAAAAACCTACCCAGTTGTAGCGCGTCATCTGCTCGTGAATTCGCTTGGCGATATGCTCCATGAGATCAACGGAAGACGAAGCGGTGACGGCAAATTGCTGCAGTTCCTGGAGAAGGTTCTTGTGGGCTGGAATCATGTTCCTGTCCCCGGATTGAAGCTAGATCGAGAGTGAGACTTTACGCTTTCATTGTGCCGCAAGAATTCCTGGACAGTTTCAGAATTTTTCTGATGTTGCTCTTGAGCCACCTCGAAGTATCTGACGGCGGCCCAACTTGGCAACAAGAAAGTATCGCCAGCCGGAGACCGGGTAGGCGTGGATCCGATCTGTCCTCCCGCGCGGGTTGGTATGCGATAATCTCGGCGATGATCGGCGGAAACTTCTCGCGTTGGGCAGGCCGATATCTTGGCAATCTTGCGCGGTGGCGGAAACTGCTGAGGGTCGAATGGACTTCATTCACGATGATTTCTTGTTGAAGTCGGCCACTGCGCGGCGTCTTTATCACGAATACGCCGCCGCTGAGCCCATTCTCGATTATCATTCGCACTTGTCGCCGCGGGATATTGTCGAAGACCGGCGATTCAACGATCTGTTCGAAATCTGGCTCGAAGGCGATCACTACAAGTGGCGTGCGATGCGGGCGAATGGAGTCGTCGAACGTTTTTGTACCGGCAATGCGTCACCGTACGAAAAGTTTCTCGCCTGGGCCGGCACGGTTCCCGCCACTCTGCGTAATCCTCTGTACCATTGGACCCATCTGGAATTGAAACGCTACTTCAATCTGGGAACGCTGCTCGATAAGAACTCGGCCAAAGCCGTGTGGGATTCAGCAAACGAGCTTTTACAGCATGGCGATTTGACGACACGGCAGATCTTAAGGAAATTCAAGGTGCGAGTGCTTTGCACGGTGGACGATCCCTGCGACGACCTTCAGTATCACCAGGCGATTAGCGCGTCTGAGAATGGATTCCGGGTATTCCCGACCTTTCGCCCCGATAAAGCGTTTCGCGTGGAACTGCCTGCCGAATTTAATGGATGGGTTGAACACCTGGAGGCCGTCAGCAACGTCAATATCGCAACGTTCGCCGAGTTTCTGGAAGCGTTGCGGCACCGGCACGATTATTTTCACGCAAACGGATGCCGTCTTTCCGATCATGGGCTGAACTATTGCTTTTCGCAGCCGTGCAGCGAGGAACTGGCATCTTCCCTATTTGCCAAGGTGCGCTCAGGCACGCCAGCCACAACGGAAGAAACCGAACGATTTGCGTCTTTCCTCTTACTCTTCTTCGCGCATCTGGACGCAAAAAAAGGATGGACCAAGCAATTGCATTTGGGAGCGCGGCGCAACGTCAACACACGGATGCTGCGGGAAATGGGTCCCGATACAGGATTCGACAATATTGGAGATTGGCCGCAGGTGGCAGCTCTGTGTTCGTTTTTGGACAATCTGGATCGCGAGCACTCCCTGCCGAAGACTATAGTTTACAACCTGAATCCCGCGGACAACTATGCCATCGCAACGGCTGTCGGGAGTTTCCAACAAGGACCGACTGTGGGGAAGATACAGTTTGGCAGCAGTTGGTGGTTCCTGGACCAAAAGGAAGGAATCGAATGGCAGCTCAACGCGCTATCGCATACCGGATTGCTAGCGAACTTTGTCGGGATGTTGACGGATTCCCGATCCTTCATGTCGTTCCCCCGGCATGAATACTTTCGTCGCGTTCTCTGTAACCTGGTTGGACATGATGTGGAAAATGGGGAGCTACCGAACGATGAGAGGTTGCTCGGCTCATTCGTCAAGAACATCTGCTTCGGAAACGCGGAGCGATATCTGGAACTCGGCGCAGACACGAAAGGCTACAGATCAGCTTATTGCGGAACGGCAGAGTCGTCATTTGAACGACATAAAAAATGAGGGTACGGTTTACATGATTTAGTTTCTGGAGCGGGCGATGGGAATCGAACCCACGTCCGAAGCTTGGGAAGCTTCTATACTGCCATTGTACGACGCCCGCTCTGGGAATAATTGTACTTCGGCAACAGGACTTTTCACAACGAGAACTGAACCAGTGAAGCCGAAGGGGTCACCCGGGCGGCCACCGACGGCCTGTAGGCAGCATAGTTTCAACCGGGGCACGGCCTTCTGTCAGAATAGAGATAGAGTCGCCGGTGGAATCCCTCCTCACTTTCGCAAAAATGTACGCGGCCCATGGCAGCGAAATGGCGGTGCGTCAGCATCGCGGTTACCGAACGCAAAGCTGGACGTACGGACAGATCATGGCGCAGGCGAATCGCGTAGCTCGCGAACTTGATCTGCGCGGAGTCAAAAAAGGGGACGCCGTTCTGCTCTGGGGCCAGAACTCCGCGGAATGGATGATGGCGTTTTTCGGCTGCCTGCTTGGTGGCGTCGTCGCGGTCCCCATCGATGACGGGTCGTCCACCGACTTTGCGAATCGCGTGGCACAGGAAGTGAATGCCCGGCTGATTTTCGTATCACGCGACCACGTGGAATCCGTGAGTATTCCATCCATCGCGCTCGAGTCACTCGTTGAGTTAACTGCCCGCTACGACAATTCTCCCTACTCTTCGCCACCGCTTTCGCGCCAAGACACGTTGGAGATTATCTTCACTTCTGGCACGACGGCTGAGCCGCGTGGCGTGGTAATTTCTCATGGCAACGTATTGGCAAATATCGAGCCGCTGCAAAGTGAAATCTCGAAGGATCTTCGTTACGAAAGACTCTTCCATCCTATTCGCTTTTTGAATCTGCTTCCCCTGAGCCACGTATTCGGGCAGATGCTTGGCTTGTTCATCCCACCACTTCTTGCGGGTACTGTCGTGTTCCTGGATTCCCTGAAGCCCGCAGACCTGGTGGACACGATCCATCGCGAGCGCATCTCTGTCCTGGTGGCGGTTCCTCGTTTCATCGAATCACTGCAGCGCGAAATGGAGCGCTATATGGAACGCCGGGGTGAGCGGGAGCGATTCCAGAGAGACTTTGACGCCGCGGAGGGCGAGCATTTCCTTCGTCGCTGGTGGCGCTTCCGCCGCATTCATTCGCGCCTTGGCTGGAAGTTCTGGGCATTCATCTCGGGCGGCGCCGCGCTTCCGGAACCGCCGGAAACGTTCTGGAACCGCCTCGGGTACGCGGTCGTGCAAGGTTATGGGATGACCGAGACCACTTCGATGATCAGCCTGAACCACCCGTTTCGCTCTACCAAAGGCTCGATCGGCAAAGTTTTTCCAGGCATGGAGGTACGCGTCGATGAGAACGGCGAGCTACTAGTGCGCGGCGAAAATGTGGCTAGAAGTTATCGACAGAAGGGACAAATCGCTTCGGTAGCAGAAGACGACGGATGGTTTCGCACGGGAGACATGGCGGGAACGGACGAAAAGGGTGATCTTTATTTCAAAGGCCGTCGAAAGAACGTGATTGTTACGCCCGCAGGAATGAACGTCTATCCGGAAGATTTGGAAAAGGCAGTAAAAAATCAGCAAGGGGTTCGCGATTGTGCTGTCGTCGGGCTGGAACTTAACGGGAATGCGGAGCCTTACGCTGTGCTGTTGATGGATGGGTCTGGTTCGAACGCGGCCGAAGCCATTGAGCGGGCCAATCAATCGCTGGCGGACTACCAGAAGATTCGCCATTGGTTTGTATGGCCAGAGCCGGATTTTCCCCGGACTCCGACACAAAAGCCGATCATCCCGCGCATTCGCGAGGCCCTCGAGAGGGCTAATGCCGGAGCGGCGCAAAGCGCTGCGGGGGGCGCCGCGATCGCGCAACTGATCGGGAAAATCACCGGCCGCCCCGCGCAACCAGTTGGTGATAGCTCGAATCTGGAGACCGACTTACAACTCACGTCGCTTGATCGCGTTGAGTTGATGAGTGCTCTCGAAGAGCGCTACCAGGTGGACCTGAACGAGGCGCAATTTCAGGATGTCGCCACTCTCGAGCAGCTTGAAAAACTTGTCAGCCGTGGGCCGGCTTCGATCATTGAGCATGTTTACCCTACGTGGCCGCAGAATTGGGTTGTCACCGCGTTTCGGCTGGCCGTGTATTACGTGTTGGCATGGCCACCCACATATTTGTTGGCCGCCCCTCGCGTCCGAGGGCGCGAACACTTGCGCGGTCTACGCGGACCAGTGCTGGTCGTTTCCAATCACGTCACATATCTCGATATCGCCTGGGTGCTTCCTGCGCTGCCTGCACGATTTCGGCACCGGCTGGCCACCGCGATGCGGGGCGAACGGCTTGCTGAAATGCGGCGCCCCTCAGAAACTTTAGGATCATTCGAACGATTCATGGAACGCCTGAGATACGTGCTGGTAACGAGTTTATTCAACGTGTTTCCACTTCCCCAGCAATCTGGCTTTCTGCGGAGTTTTAATTTTGCGGGAGACCTTGTCGATCGCGGATGGAATTTACTGGTATTTCCCGAGGGTGTGACCTCGGAGGATGGAAAGATGGCGTCGTTTCGTTCGGGGATCGGGCTGCTGGCCAAACAGCTGAATATCCCGGTGGTACCGATTTACTTAGGAGGATTGTTCGACCTGAAGCAGAACAACCGGATCATCGCTCGTCCTGGCCACGTGCACGCCACTATCGGGGAGCCGGTTCGTTTCGCGCCAGATCAGGACCCCAATGAAATCACGCGCGAATTAGAGCGCCGAGTTCGCGAACTCCAATCGATTTGATAGTTCGTTGGGTAGCTCGGTCAGAGAGTTAACGGCGGATCGTGCTTAGGTTTTCCGCAGATCGCGGTACCGGTAGCAGCTCACCAAGTGGTCGTTGACGAGGCCGGTGGCCTGCATGAAGGCGTAGCAGATCGTCGGGCCGACAAAACGAAAGCCGCGTTTTAGTAGTTCTTTACTGAGAGCCACGGACACGTCGCTTTTTGGAGGAACCTGCTTCTGCAGTTTCCATCGGTTCTGGATGGGTTTTCCTCCAACGAACGTCCAAATGAATTTGTCGAAGCTCCCATGTTCCTTCTGGACTTGCAGAAACGCCTGGGCATTCGTGATGGTCGAAGCAATTTTTAGGCGATTGCGTATGATCCCGGGATCGCTCAAAAATTCGCGCGCCTTCTTGGAATCGAAGCGCGCCACTTTCGCCGCGTCGAAGCCACATAGGACTTCGCGGTAGCGCTCGCGCTTTTGCAGGATCGTTTCCCAGCTCAGGCCGGCCTGCGCGCCTTCCAGAATCAGGAACTCGAACCAGCGCCGATCGTCGTGGACCGGCACGCCCCACTCTTCATCGTGATATTTGCAATTGAGTTCGCTGGACGCCCATGCGCATCGCACCAACTGTTTCGCGGTCGCGCTCATGAGGGTCACTTCTTCAGAATGGAATGAATGATCAGGGTGTTCCCGCCCAGAAGCACGGGATCGGAGGAGAGTTCGCGGGTCCAGCGATCTTGCCGCCGCGCTTCCGGCGTCAACGCGGCCATCAAACGAATCAGCGCCGTAATCGGGAAATACAGCCATTGATTGGACTTCACGCGATCGCGGTAGACACCTTGAATCTCGAAACCGTTGAGCTCGAGGTAATACCGCAATTCGTTGTAGCCGATGGGATTGGCGTGCACGGCAATCTCGTTCTTGCCGGCGGTGTCGTAGTGAATCTGCGCTTTGAACTTGTTCGAAAGCGGTTTGAAGTGCGACGTGTAGCCAAATAGCAGCCACTTGAGCCGCTCTTCCACGTTCATGATATTGGGCACGCTGATCACCAGGTGCCCGCTGGGCTTTAACAAGCGCCGGTATTCCCGGAATGCTTGTGGAGGTGAGTCGATGTGTTCCAACCCGTCGAGAGAAGTGATGTAATCGAACGACTGGTTCGCGTACGGGAGGGTTCCGCTCAGGTCACCCTTCTTGATTTCTACATTGTCTAGCCGGAACAACTCGTCGTACAGGTCGCACGCTTGCACGTCGAAGCCGGCAGCGACCAATCGCTCGACCAACGCGCCCTCGCCGGCCGGACAATCCAAGATGCGCCCACGGGGCAATGGATTGAGCACACCAAGAACGGTGTCGTGTAAACCCGGGCGCGACATCGCCATGGGTCCACGGTCTCCCGCCAAGAGTGGAGGGTGATCCGCGGGTTTCACACGCCGGGTGGGAGCGGATTGCGTTGTCGCCAAGAGTGAGAATCCTTAAACGGCGGTGCGCCGCGCGATTATCCGATGTGGCGTTCCAGAGCTTTGGTGATCTGGTCCTTGGGCACGGCGCCGACAATCTGTTCGACGACCTGCCCATTTTTGAAAACGAGAAGCGTTGGGATGCCACGGATATTGAAGCGCCCCGCAGAATTCATTGCTTCATCGACATTCAATTTTGTCACTTTTAGCTTGCCCGCGTAATCCTGCGCAATTTCCGCTACTGTGGGGGCCAGCATGTGACATGGACGGCACCACTCCGCCCAGAAATCCACCATGACCGGCTGAGCGTTGCTCGCGGTCACAACTTCGGCTTCGAAGTTTCCATCGTTCACGGTCAGAATGTTTTCAGCCATAACTCTTCTTGTGTCCTCGACCGGCTGCAACCGAGCAGCCGCCTTCCTGGATTAATTAGATGATGGAACTGCAGTTTGGTTTCGCGCTGCCCTGGCAGCTTCATATAGTTTCGCATATTCTGCCGCCGAGGTGTTCCACGAATAATCCTTGGCCATCCCGTTTAGTTGGATACGCTTCCACACACCGTCGTCAGAGTAGTTATGGAGCGCCTGGCGGATGGCGTGCAGCAAGGCTCCGCCGGTGTACTCGTAGAACTTAAAGCCGGTTCCAGTGCCATGCTCCAAGTCGAAGGACTCGATGGTGTCGTCGAGGCCGCCGGTTGCCCGCACCACTGGCACGGTGCCGTAGCGCAAGCTATAAATTTGGTTGAGGCCACAGGGTTCGTAGCGAGATGGCATTAAGAAGATGTCGGCACCGGCCTCCACCAGATGCGCCAAGCGATTGTCGTAAGCGACGACCAGGCCGACGCGACCCGGGAAATCACTGGCCAAGGCGCGGAACAATTCCTCGTAGCGCCGATCTCCTGAGCCCACCACTGCGATCAGAACGTCCTCTTGCATTAATTCGCTGGCGATGCGCGCGATCAAATCGAATCCTTTTTGATCGGCGAACCGGGAAACCATTCCAATTACCGGCCGGTTCGGATTGTCTTTCAGGAGCTTGAATTCCTCCAGCAGCGCTTCTTTGCACACGCGTTTCCCGGCCAGATTTTTTGCTGAATACTTCATCGGTATTAGCGTGTCGCGATCAGGACTCCACGCCGAATAATCCACACCATTCAAGATGCCCACCAGCCGGTCGGCCCTCATACGCACCACGCCTTCCAGTCCGAAGCCAAATTCCGAGGTTTGGATCTCCTCGGCGTACTTCCGGCTGACAGTGGTGAGAAAGTCCGAATAAATCAGGCCGCCTTTCAGGAAATTCACATTCCCAAAAAATTCGATTCCGCCGGGATGAAAGACGCCAGCCGGGATTCCCGCCCGCTCCAAGGCTTCCCTGGGGAAAATGCCGTGGTAACCCATATTGTGGATGGTGAACACTACGGGAAGGTCACGGATGGCAGGATCGTCCCCGTAAGCCGTTCGCAGGAGGACAGGCACCATGGCGGTTTGCCAGTCATGGCAATGAATCAAATCCGGCATCCAGAGTTGTTTGGCCAACTCGATGGCGGCGCGCGAGAACTCGGTGAAGCGCTCGGCGTTGTCGGGGTATTCACGATTCTTGTCGCCGTAAACGCCCTCGCGGTCAAAATAAAAGGGATCGTCCAAAAAGAAATAACGCACCCCGCGATGAATTCCCCCGTTGGCGATAGCGGGAAAACGCAGGCGCGTTCCCTGAGGAATCGTCAAACTGGGCAAGTCCACGGAACTGACTTTGACTCCGCGATAGCGCGGCAGGAACACCGCTACTTCGTGGCCCAGCTTCACGAGAGCGCGTGGGAGCGCCTCAATAACGTCTGCCAAACCGCCGGTTTTTGTGTAAGGAAGCGCTTCAGAGGCTACGAAGAGTATTCGCATGGATTAGACGAATTTCTAACGCTATCGGAGCAGGCCTCCAGCGTCAAGCGGCATCCGGATGCCACTGTAGGAAAGACCCTATTACTACCGATCGTGCCAGACGGGAAAAGATCGCTATCGTGCCTTCAGCGTTGCGCGGCTGCTCTCGAAGACCTCTTACGCAGTGTCCAGCCGACAGCCGCTCCGAGTGCGGCACTTACTGGAACAACCGCAGTGTGCCAAAACAATATGTGCAGCGCTTCGAAATTCGCGCAGTGTAGTTCCAGCACCGCAATTCCCGCCAAGCCCGCGAGCGCGCCTCCTGCCAGTCCCGCGGAAACAACATTCACCGCAAAGCCGCGGCGCAATAACAGCCAGCCTAAGAGGCCGGCGGGAATCGCATGTACAATTCCCGTAAGCAAGCACACGATGCCGGCCGCGAAGAAGTGCTCGGTCCGGTAGTCGCGGAATAACAACGCAAACAGACCTAGCAATGCCGCACTGCTCAATGCCAGCAATGCAGTTGGAGTCACGCGATGGCGGCTTCCAGGAATCAACTCATTGACGAATTTCTGGGCCATAGCCCATGCGAGCACACACAGCGTGGCAAAGATGAGCATGGCCTGCAGCAAGGCCATTTTTTCGATCCCGTAGAAACCTGCGCGGGCTGCTCCGGCGACGCCAACCGTGGCTATAATCAGGAACAAGCCCCCGGCCAATCGCCACGTTGGCGGCAAAGGACGCACGGGCTGCAATGATGAACCCAGCGAGTCGGCGATGCGTCGAAGCAGCGCTGGCTCGATCGGGTGCGGAACGCGAGCAGCCTTTTCCAGGACTCCGTCTATCTCTCCATCTCTCACGTCAGTCCTCTGCCTTCCCTTTCCTGAGCCCAATCGCACTCATCTTTTGCCTCAGCTTCTCGTAGGCCCTATGCGCCTTTTGCTTGACCGATCCCACGCTGCACGACGTGGCTCGGGCGACCTCGTCCAGAGACATTCCCGCCACCTTTAACATCTCGATCACTTCGCGCTGGCTCTCCGAAAGTGGCGCCAGGAGCGCTTCCAGGTCGTCCGTCTGGCCGGACCTCCCAGAGTAAGGCGCGGCAACCACGGATATTTCCTGGAGGCTCTGTTCACGGGAAGTGGTGCGGATTACTTTTCGGAAGTGGTCCACGCGAACATGGCGCGCGATGGCATAGAACCAGGGGAGTACGGGCTCACCGGGCCGATAAGTGTGACGCACGCGATGAATCCGCAGCCAGGTCTCCTGCAGCAAGTCGTCGGCATGTGGACGGCTGGCAAATTGCGCCGCGAAAAAGCGATGCAGTTGGGGGCTGATGCGATCGATGAGAGTCGTGGCCGCGGCGAAGTCCCCGCTCTGATAGCGGGCCATCAGCATCTCCAGATTGCAATCCGGGTGCATTAGACGCATCGCCTTGGTGCCAGCTTTATCAGCACTTCCGTATTCGTGCAAAGTATTTCCTGAGGTTGGGTCCATGCCCGAACAGCTGCCTCAGGTCCATTTGTATGTATTCGACGGAACTAATCAAAAAGTTACGGTCGCCTTCCGAATATGAAAATTTATTGACCCGCGTTTGCACCAGCGCTCATGCGTAACTTTTTGCCTATCCAGAGCGAATACCCACCAGTGAACATCCTCGACCTGGAAAGGTGGCCCGTTCACCAGATCGGGAACATTCGCTACACATTCTAAGGAGATCACGATGATATTTCGACGACGCCGGAACTTGCATCTATGGCGCGCTAGCCTTGCGCTGGCGTGCGTATTTCTGGCCGCCGCATTGGCGGTGGCAAACGAACATCAACGAAGCGTGTTCGTGCTAACGAGCACAAATAATCCCAGCGGCAATGCTCTGGTCGTCTTCAAACTGGATCTCGCGGGCACCCCTTCGCTCCCTTTGATAAACAAATTGCCGACGGGCGGAAAGGGCGGCGCGGGCACCAACGCGGGGATTCTACAGTTTGCCGACGATTTCGGAGCAGTGGCAAATTTTGGATCCAATACCGTAAGCCAAATCGTGCGCTACAACGAGTACGTGTCTATCGGACGGACGATCAACCTGGCGTCCGACTGCGTGAAACCTGATTCCGTCGCATTGGCGAATGAACATCTTCTTGTCGTCGGCACGAATTGCGCAGAGAGCCACGCGTGGCCATTCGGCCAACTGGACGGGACCGTCGTTAAGCTCGCCGATCCTTCCGCGGCACAAATCGTCGCCGGAAACGATTGGGCAGCCGTCACGCTGACGTCCGGGTCTGTGCTGCAGTTACCGTTGACGCAACGTGGAGCGCTCAACGGCACGAACACCAGCATCACGCTACCCAGCAACGCAAACAATACTCCGCTGGGCGCCGCGTTTTGGGGAGACCGCTTGGGATTCACCCCGGCGCACAGTCCAGATAGTTTCGCTATCGTGGATTCGGATAGAAACGTATTCCCGATTGCCGGACCGATGCCGGCGTTCCCAACGAACGCGCCTTGTTGGGTGGCGAAAGGGCCCCGCAGCGCCTGGTACACCGGGAATTCCCCTGGGCAGGCAATCTCGACCTTTCTCACCGATGGTCAAGGCGGAGTGTTCTACAAATCGGTGACTTTGCCTGGCTCTCCGACGGACATCACCGTGTCGCAAGACCGGAAGTGGCTGGCGGTCATTTATACAGCCGGGGGTGAGGCGTTCGTCGCGGTTTACTCGATTGACGCCTATGGCGATCTTAGCTATGTGGCGACCTCAAACTCCATCGGCGTTGCGGCGTTCAACGGCGTGGCGATCAGTCAATAGTCCAGCCGCTTGCGTCAGCGAATTGTCCGGCGGGAACTGGTCCGCCGGACATACTGTCCGAGCTTAGTCGAGAGCTAGGAGTAGTCGCAGATCCCACTTTTCCATTGGGTAGAGATTACCCATATCGACGCGACTTTCGAGGTTCCGTGGGCCTGCTTCTTCCGAAAGGGGAAGTATTTTCCGTGCTCGACTCTCGTCGCGCCGCCGAAATCGCGCACAAGTGTACACCGGACCGCTTCGAACTTGGCGATGGGGTCGGGTCGAGGCGAAAAACTAAAGCGAGCGCGGGTCGAGGAGGTACTGCCAGAGCTGTTCGTCGTCCGCGTCTTCGCGTCCTTGCGCTGCTTTAAGGAGGCTGTGAAACGCGTAACCGATAGAAGTGGCTAAACCGACCATAACGAAGAGCATTAGATAGGCCCAAAGATGCATAGATCTTCCCTTCACCGCAAACCGCGGCTGGAGTTAAGGCATCCGCTGCGAAGATCCCAGGAGGGTGAAGAGCGTAAGAGGAATGGCGACCCTGAGACGGAAGCTGGCTCGAGTGAACCAGAGACACTTTAGCTGGATCGCGGCAAACGGGATTGTGATGGCGCGCACAGCAGATACATAAACTGACCAACGCAAGAGTGAGTTCCAGTACCACGATACTGCCGGCGTTTTCTCATCGCAAGCTGGCCTTCCGCCGCACGGGATCTAATTCTAATGACGATCGGGGATGGGCCGATGAAGGGGATGAGGCGTGGAGTACTGGGGTCTGGAGTCAGTTTGTTTCAAGAGAGTGATATGAACTCGCAGAGGGCGGAGACATAGATTTCGCGCCTCCCTGAGATGATCGCGTTCAAATGCCAGAGATGGGTGCAGACGTTCGAAGGTCAGAACATCAGGAGCTGTACCGGCCGGAGGATCGGCGGCGCCACTCCCGACATCGATTCATTGAACGGCTGTATATCGGGAAGCAGAATGGCATGTGGTACACCGCGATGACTTACGAAATCAGCGGCGGGGGACTGTCCGCGGCGACCACGGCGGAATTGACAGTCGGCGACAAAGTGAAATTATCGCCGGTTGTCGATAAGCGGGTGGATGCAATTGTGCGACGCAAAAAAGGCGCGATGTACGGATTTGAGTTTGTGGGATTGCCGACAAAGATCGAAGCAAGAATTTTGAAGCTATGTGAAGGTCTGCCATTGTTCCAAAGCCTGATCGACGTCTGAGACCGTTGCAGCTAAAAAGCCAAGTGCCGGAACCAGTTCGGCCCGGCACCTTGCGTTTCGGTAATTTGGCCAGATCTTCTAATTAGCGATGCGATCCACCTCCGTGGAAACCGCCTCCGGCGTGATATCCGCCATGGAATCCGTTATCGTAGTGGCCCCCACCGTGGAAGCTTGGCGCCGCGTGATAACCGCCCCCGACATAACCTTGAACAGGAGCCCTATATGCATAACCGGGGCGATAGCCATAGCCGGGTCGGGAGCCGTACCAAGGATGACTGTAAAAGCCGCGGCCGTAGTAACCGTGGGACCAAGGGCCAGCACCGATGAATGCACCACTAACGAACCAGTTTGGCCCGTAATACCCGTATGGCACGCACGCGTATGGATAGTAACCATAATAACCGTAGGCACAAACAGGCGCTGCGCCAACGCCGGCAACCACAGGGCCTACGCGAACGCCAACCGCAACCTGAGCGCGAGCACTTCCTGCAACAGCGAAGAGCAGCACTGCTGACAGCGCGAAATATTTTAGATAACGCATAGCCTGAACCTCTCTTCCGCCGCGGAGAACTTTGCTGATCGAAAGGATAAACCCTTCCGAACGCCCCCCGGGTGATGCACCCTACGCGTATAAAACACGGAAGAGACAAAAGAGTTGCGAGAGGGCACAGAGGGCAGCCGAGCGGTCCAATAAGCAAGCAAAACGTCAAATCAAATGGCGTTTGATTGTCAGGTGTTGAGGACTTTTTTCAACCGTTGCGTGGTTTTGGCGAGTTGTTTTTTGAGAGCTTCGACGTGCTTGGAAATTTCCTCTAGCTCTTCTTTCGTGACCTTGCTGGCGGCCGACAGCTTGCGCGCATGAATATGGGCTTGTTTATCGGCCTTCCCGAGCGCCTTGCCGATTTTGACGGAAACTTCGGTGAGCCTATCTTTCTTTGCCATGGGTGATCCTCCCCCTCTAATCCGTGAACATGCTACCTCAACCAGCGGCCAGGCACCGACAGAAATTCTCGCAGGGCTATTGCGATTTGGCAGAGTGCGCGGCGCGCTCCTTTTTCTTGGCTTCTTTATCAACGTCCGAAGGTGGGTAATCTTCGAAACCCCTGGTGAGTTCCTCGTCGGTTTTCTTCCAGTCCCTCTCGGAGTTGGCGATTTTGCGGATCATGTAGATACGCCAGGCAAGGTCTTTAGACTTCGAATCGATAAGGTCAATAATCAAAGAGTTTTCCTTTGTAGCGGTTGCCGATACTTCGTTATAGATCGGAGCCCAGTAGGCTGCGATGTATGGGCCATAAGGCGCCCACTCGCCCATGGTGGCGACGTTCACCTGCTGCGAAGGATTTACCCAATAACGAACGACGAGGTCGGGGTGCTGGTTGGGCGCAACCTCGTGAAGGCCTTTTTTGCCGAGCTCGCGGTTTACGATGTGGTGAATGCGATCGTCCACCACATCCGGATCAAGCTGCAGCATCACAAGATTCTTGACGCCGCCGAGAAACGAAAATGTTTTGTAGGCGGAAAAGTTGAGATTGGGATTGAAATCGACTGCGGTTTTCGCAACTGCCGGCGAAGCGGCAAGAGCGGCAACGAACACGACGAGCCAAAGAACGAACTGGAAAGGCGAGCGATAGGGCGGACGAGTCATGAAGATTCGCTCCTGAAGAATGAGGATATTCATGATTTAGTTTAGGCGAGAGGCCGGGGTTTTGCGAGTCTTTAACGCCGGAGAAATTTCAATTCGGTTCGCGGTCGAGCGGTTCATTGTGAAACAGCCGGGCAAGCTGCGCGTGTTCCATCACCACTGCCGGGTCTTTCTGAATGGCATCGTAATATTTCCTCTGGAAACCATCACCGGTTTCCGACGGGGCAAAGATTTTACGGGCAAGAGAAATGGCGACGTGAGAATCGGTTTCTGTTACCCCTTCCTCGCTGGCAAGCGCTTCATCGATGCGAACGACGAATTCGGAGATATTGTGCAGCCAGGAAAACTGGGCATTGTCTACGACAAGGCGAAAGAGTTCCCCGGCATTCACGGCGCCATTTTCCTTCTCATAGCTGCGCCGTTCCATTTCCAATAACGATTTGTGGATCTGAAGAAGCGCCTCACGAAGAGCCACGAGCTTCTGTCGAGCCGGCGTGTCTCGCGAGTCACCTTGATTGGAATACGGGTCTTTGGGTTGTGCCACGATACGCTCCCTCGAAAACAAATGTGCGCGGCATCGTGAATCTTATTCTGCCGCGCTCTCCTTCGGATGCACTACCAAATTATTTTTTACGCTGACGATATTGGGAAGGCCACTCGCGCGAGCGGCAGCGAGGTTTTTGTCCGCCAGAGAATCTGTTGTTCCCTCGAGAGCGACCGCCCCATTCTTGACGATGATGCGAACAGGAGGAACATTTTGCGTAGCGTAGTGGGCTAGAGAGGGGTCTTCATAGAGAGCGCGATAGATGGCGCGGCGCAACTCATCGTCCGAGGGTGACGTGGGCAGAACTTCGATTTGATTGACGACTGCGGTAACCCCGTCGATGTCTTTCATTTCAATTTCAGCTTGCTCTCGCAAACTATGGCGAAGAACATGGCCGGTAAGAGTGACCTTGCTTCCCTCGAGGGAAAAGGAAATGTAGTCGAACACGGAATAGAAAGGCAGGACCAATATCTGATGGCGGATTTCGCGGGCAAGGGTGGAATTGGGTAGCTCTGCTGTCCTGGCAGGTTTTTTGGGCGGCGTCTGCGCGGGGAGAGCGGTGCTAGTGGTCAGTAAGTGTAGGGCGAGCAACAGCGAACGGGCGGCTGTGCACTTCATGGCATGGAATCTCATTAAGGGTTGCGTGGAATCGCTGCTCCTATACGATTTCCTGCGAGGTGTCGGCGACGATACATGCTGTACACTATTAGAATACGACAGGGAAATCGTACGCGCTGCTTCGAATTTTAGACGGTCGATCACCCCTGGAGAAAGTTGAATCCGTGCTGGCCATAGCCCATCGGGGCGCATCGGGGTACGCGCCGGAAAATACATTTGCAGCATTTCGACGCGCGGTGGCGCAAGGCGTCTCCTTTATCGAGACGGATTTGCACCTGACGCGCGACGCCCACTTCGTGGCGATCCACGATGAAGAGGTGAACCGCACGACAAACGGTCACGGCTCCATTCATGAAATGACGCTGGCTGAGGTGCGCCGATTGGATGCCGGATCGTGGTTTGCCAGCGAATTCATGAGCGAGCGAATACCCACGCTCGAAGAGATTCTGGAATTCACGAAGAAGAACGACGTGGTGTTCTACCTGGAACTGAAGCCCAGTGGCTTCTGGGGTGGCGAGCATGCGCTGATCAGCGCGTTGCGCGATTCAGCGGAGATTCAACGTAGTGTGATCATCTCGTTCGATCCCGCAATCCTTGCGGCGCTGCGGAAGTTCGAGCCGACGTTGATGACCGGGCTGTTGTACAACGGGCAGATCGAGAATCCTTTCGAAAAGGCCGCAGAAATAGGCGCAAGGCAGATGGCGATTCGGGGCGACCTGTTGACGCCGAATTTATTGCAGGAAGCCCGGAAGCGGGATCTGCAAGTCGTGTGCTGGACCGTGAATTCTCCCGCGCATATGCGGATGCTGGTGGCCGCCGGAGTCGACGGGATCATGACCGATTATCCGGACCGGCTATTGACGGTGCTGAAGAAATAACGCGATAGAGTGCGAGGAACTGCTCGACACTCAACTGTTCCGCGCGGGCATCTTCCCTTAGCTTCAAATCAGCCAAGAACCGACGGACGCACTGTGGTGCAAGCAGCGAGCGAAGATTGTTCGGAAGGGTCTTGCGCTTCTGGGCGAAGCAGGTTTTCACGAAGCCGAGAAACTTCGCAGCTTCGTCATTTGGCATGGTCGACGCCGTCGCGGGGAATCTCACCGTCACTAAGGCGGACGCGACCTCGGGAGGGGGACGAAACGCATCAGGGGGAAGCCGGAGCATCAACTCGGGACGCGCGAAGAACTGTGTCGCAACGGAGAGATAGCCGTACTCGCTTGTGCCCGGTTGGGCGGCCAGCCGCTCCGCAACTTCAAGCTGAATAACGATGTGCGCTTCGTCGATTTGATGCGCGTAGTGGAAAAAGTGATGAAGGATCGGCGAGGTGATGTAGTAGGGGAGATTGCCGTAGATTCGAATGCGGCGGCCGGCGGCGAGCGCGGCGAGGTCGGTTTCGAGGACGTCCGCATGAACCACGCTGAGGCTGGGATTATGGGAAGCAAGGCGTTGCAGGCTGGACACCAGAGAAAGATCGAACTCGATGGCGATCACCGGAGCGCCACTCTTGAGGAGATGCTCGGTCATTTCGCCATGGCCAGCACCAATTTCTATCCAGCAATAACTCGCCGCAGCAGTTGGCGCGGAGGGTTGAATCCCGTGAGGGGACACGCGAATTGCGCGGGCGATTTTCTCGCGCCAGCCAGGGTCGCCAAGGAAGTGTTGACCGAGTCGTTGTCTGCTCATGGAGTTGGTAGGGAAAGTGTAGCAGGAGGAGGGGCACGGCTGAGTCATGCTAGCATCAGACGGGTTGGCGCCGGAGAGGAGAGGTGATGGCTAAGGGCTACTGGATTACCTTTTATCGAGCGGTTACAAATGCGAGCGCTTTAGCGGAATACGCAAAGCTAGCGGGCCCGGCAATCGAAGCCGGTGGCGGAAGATTTCTCGCGCGCGGCGTGCCGGTGAAGGCCTACGAAGCGGGGCTAAAAGAGCGTACCGTGCTCATCGAGTTCGAGAGCGTGACGCAAGCGATCGCGACCTATGAGGGACCGCGTTATCAGGCTGCGGCGAAGTTGCTGGCGGGGGCTGTGGAACGCGAAGTAAGAATCGTCGAAGGAAGTTAATAGCCCATCAACTCCGCACGAGCGGCAAGCGGATCTGGAACGAAGTCTGGCCAGGGCGTGAATTGACGTGGATCGTGCCTTGGTGATTGCGCACGATACGCATCACGATGTCGAGACCCAGACCAGTTCCCTCCCCTACCGGCTTGGTGGTGAAAAACGGTTCGAAAATTCGACCACGAATTTCCTGCGGGATACCCGGACCATTATCAGTAAATTCCACCAAAACGCTTTCCGGCTCCAAAACTGTACGAACCGTCAGGACTTTGTCCCCATTCTGCTGGGAATTCATCGCGCTGATGGCGTTGTCGATCAGATTAGTCCAAATCTGATTCAATTCGCTGCCGTTTGCGGGAACCTTGGGAAGATTGCCGGCGAATTGACGCTTCACTGCAAAACCATGTTTTAACTGGTGCTGAAACATGCGCAGCGTGACATCGATTCCGTATTCGACGTCCACCTCGCTGATCGGCGTCTTGTCCATATACGAATAGGCCTTCACGGCTTGAATCAAGTCGGAGATTCGGCGCGATGCTTCTTCGATTTCGCGAGTCAGACAAAGGATCTGGTTGTCATAGACCAGGATGCGCATGCCGCGAATGGCGCTTTCGTGAGGTATCAGTTTGACTAAAGGCTCCAGATCGGTTGCACGAATCCCGGCGTCAATGAGGTCCCCAGCCAGCTCTGCGGGATAATTTCGCGACTCCATCCAATCCGCGAGTTCAGATTCAAGATCCGAGCGCTCCAACGCGTCCATCCTGTTCATTCCCCCGCCGCACTCGGCAATCGTGTCACTCAGTTTGGACAGGAGCAGTTGCGCCTCAGCGGAGAGGGCTTCTCCGCGGAGGACGATGGATTCCTTACGGCGATTGTTCAACGCCTCACGCAGTAGAGTGGCGGAGCGCAATGCTGCGGAAGCAGGGTTGTTTAGTTCGTGGGCCAGTCCGGCGGACAGTTTTCCGAGGGCCAACATTTTCGCGGTGCGTTCTTCCGTACGCGCCATTTCGCGAGTCCGGTCGGTCATTTCCCCAACCAGTTTTTGCGCGAGATTGGGTGCGCGATACACAAGTTCGCGCAATTCGGTGGAAGGCATAAACGCGATGCGCGTAAAGCCAACGGCTGTGCCGCGCCCTGCAATCACTTTCATACGTGAAAAAGGCAGGACGCCGGTCGGATGTCCAGCGGTGCGAACAAACACTGGCGCGTAAGGATCGCTCGGCCGCCGGAAATGAAGCTCTCCCTCCAGAATCACCATGAAGTCCGTTGCTGGCGCGCCTTCCTGAAAAATGATGTCGCCGGACTCGAAACAACGTACTTGCAGATGCTCGGCGAGCCATTCGAGGGCGGCGCGATCGTCGTCGGCAAACAGCGGAATCGCCGCAAGTTCATCTGGCGTAAGACGGTCACAAGGATCGGATGTCATAGGCACGACTCCTTAGCGATTCGCCAGGTACTGGTTCACAAAATATAGGACGATAGAACCCTCGCCAACGCTATTGGCCACGCGACGTACAGCACCATTGCGCACATCACCCACTGCGAAAACGCCGGGAACATTGGTCTCCAACAGCGCAGGGTCGCGGTCGAGCGTCCAACCGGGAGGCCGCTTGCCATCGTTTAGAAGATTCACTCCGGTCAGAAGAAACCCTTTAGGATCTCGGCAGAGAGTACCTTCGAGCCACTCGGTCCTAGGCTCAGCGCCGATAAAGACGAACAGCGCACCGGCCTCACGATGTTCCGTGATTTTGGTGTCGTGATGACGAATGGTCAATCCAGTCAGACGATCTTCGCCTTGCACCTCGAGCACTTCCGTGAATGGCTCGACTTTTATATTAGGTATGGTCCGAATGCGTTCGACTAAGTAATGGGACATGGAGCGGGAAAGCGATTCCGCGCGGACTAACATCGTAACCGACCGTGCATATTGCGAAAAATGGACGGCAGCCTGGCCCGCGGAGTTGGCGCCGCCGACGATGTAGACGTCTTCATCCTTGCAGGAAACCGCTTCTGTGTTCGCGGCTCCGTAGTAAACTCCCGCCCCGGTCAGGCGATCCATCCCAGGGATATTCAGACGTCGCCATTGCACACCAGAAGCAATCACAACACTGTGGGCGACCAATTCTTGTCCCGTGGAAAGCTTGACGATGCGATACTCGCCCTGAATGCAAAGCGATTCAGCCTGGACCGGAGCGAGCACCTCGGTCCCAAACCGCTTCACTTGGCTGACCCCGCGGCGCGCCAAGTCCGCCCCGCTCAAACCGGCAGGAAAGCCGAGATAATTCTCGATACGAGAACTGAGGCCCGCTTGACCGCCCGGCGCTTCGCGTTCCACAAGAATCGTGCGGAGACCTTCCGTGCTGCAATACAGCGCGCACGCAAGTCCCGCGGGGCCCGCACCAATAATGATGACGTCGTAGAAATCGCGAATGGGCGCAGTGGTCAGCCCCAGTTTGGACGCAACCTCCGGCAACGCAGGTTTCTGCAGCACAGAACCGTCCGGAAATATCACGACGGGCAGAGTCGTAGACGAATCGCCGATGGCGGCGTTGATGCGGGGATCGGAGGTTGAGCCCGGTTCAATCCATCGGTAAGGAATCTGGCTTTTAGCGAGAAAATCCTTGAGTTCGTGCGTGGAAGGCGACCAACGAGTGCCAACAACATAAATTCCGTCGAAGGATTCACGGCTCGTGGCATTCCAATCATCGAGCAGATCTGAAAGGATCGGATAGAGATTTTGCTCCGGCGGCTCCCAAGGTTTCATCAGGTAGTGATTCAATTTCACCTTATTGATCGCGTCGATGGCTGCGCTGGAATCGGCGTACGCGGTGAGGAGAACCCGGCGGGCGTCAGGTTGTAACGGCAACGCATTCATCAGGAACTCGGTTCCGCTGGTGTGCGGCATGCGCTGATCGACAAGGAACAACGCGATTCGGTCACCGCGAGAAGTGATTTGCTGCACGAAGGTCATGGCTTTGTCTGGGGCGTCGGAAGCCAGAATGCGGTAGTCGGCGGAAAATTTGGACTTCAGATCGCGTTCAACGGCCCGCAGAACGGCAGGGTCATCATCGAGCGCGAGGATAAAAGGTTTTTTGCTCATAGGAAAGAAATTCCAGTTGACGGCACGCACAAAAGCGCCGCGGCTTAAGCGTGATGGTTTTTGGATGCCAGAATCCTGTCCAAAGATACACGCTCCCAGAACAAAACAGAAAAGTCTGCGTGACACTGGAAAAAAGTTGCCTCGATTCAGTGGTTCGTGGCCTTTTCGGCTCCCAGCCCGGTGTTAGATCTGACCAACAGCTCATTAAATTTGTGGTTAGACGACGGTTCGTGACTGAGGAACGTACCGAGAATTGCGGCGAGGAAACCTAACGGAACGCTAAGTATGCCAGGGTTTTCGAGCGGAAACCATGGTCTCGCTTGGAACAAATGACGCGCAGCACCAGTGACCGCAGGAGGATCAATGCCCATCAAACTGGGGCCTACGAGAATCAGTCCGATCGAGGCGATGAGCCCCACCGCGAGACCCGCTACTGTCCCGGTGGTATTGAAGCGGCGCCAAAAGATCGCAAAGACGATGACCGGCAGATTAGCGGAAGCGGCAACGGCAAACGCCAGTGCTACCAGGAAGGCAACGTTCGCCTTGGGGCCGAGAATAATGGCGACGCCGATCGCAACAGCGCCAACGAAGAAAGCGCAAATGCGCGCGACGCGGACTTCCTCGCCGGGCTTGCGTTCCACGCCCCGGTGAATCACATTCGTCCAGAAGTCATGAGCAAAAGAAGTGGTAGCGCTGATAGTTAGGCCAGCCACAACGGCGAGAATCGTGGCGAAGGCTATAGCACAGATGAAGGCAAAAAAAATGTCTCCCGCGAGCGCTTGGGCGAGCAGTGGAGCGCTCATGTTATTACCACCGTGGCCCGCGATGTAATCGCGCCCGACGATAGTTGCCGCGCCGAACCCGAGAAACGTAGTCATGATATAGAAAGTGCCAATAAGCGCCATGGCCCAAACGACGCTATGACGGGCAGTTTTTGCATCAGGAACCGTGTAGAAACGCACGAGGATGTGCGGCAATCCAGCGGTGCCGAAGATGAGCGCAATGCCGAGCGAAATGAGTTCCAGTGGTCCGTACGGCGGTTTGTAGCGAAGGCCGGGTTTTAGGAAGTCTTTCACCACTTCCTGGCCCTGCTCGTGATAGGTAACATGGCCGATAGCTCCGAAGAATTCGCCGAAACTAAAGTGAAAGTGCGCCATCACCAGAATGCTGAGCAGAACTGTGCCCGCCATAAGGAGAATGGCTTTGATAATCTGGACCCAAGTGGTAGCCAGCATTCCGCCAAAGACCACGTAAACTATCATGAGAAGGCCTACCCCGACGACTGCCTGGTTATAACCGACCCCGGAACCTTTAAGAAGCAGCGCGACCAGAGCACCCGCGCCAACCATTTGCGCAATCATGTAAAACGTACTGACGGTCAAAGTGCTGAGCGCAGCCACCGCGCGCACCGGACGGGGCTTCATGCGGTACGCAAGCACATCGGCCATGGTGTACTTGCCAGCGTTGCGCAGTGGCTCCGCGATGACCAGCAACACCGTGAGATAGGCTACCAACCAGCCGACTGAGAACATGAAACCGTCGTAGCCTTGAAAGGCTATGATGCCCGCGATCCCGAGAAAGGAAGCGGCGCTCATGTAGTCGCCGGCGACAGCGACCCCATTTTGCCAACTCTTGATCTGACGGCCCGCAGCGAAATAGGCGCTCGCGCCAGAGGAGCGCTTCGAAGCCCAATACGTAATCCCTAGAGTGATCGCAATGAAGACCAGGAACATTACAAGGGACGCAGACATGGTCTATTTGTCTCCTTTAAGGCGGTCAGAATCCGCCATGTTCCCGATGATGTCTTTGGAGATTCGGTCGAAACTATTGCCGGCCTTGACGTAGAGACCGGCGATAATCCAGGCCATGAAAAATTGTGAGAGCGCAAACAGATAAGCAAGATTCGCGTTGCCCCAGACTTTGATGGACATAAATTGGGGCGCGTAGCCGACGAGAATGGGCAGCAAGAAATAATAAACGCAGAAAAATAGGAAAGCAGGAATGATGAAAATCTTCTTGGCGGCCATCAAATCCCTGAATTCCGCACTTTCGGCCACACGATCCCATTTGGTCTGGCCAGCCTGCCCAGACTTTACTGTTTCAGACATGGATTCCCCCGTTTGCCAACCGGCGATTTGACCTGGTTCTGATTTGTAAAGGGCCTGGATCGAACCGGGCGGATGCTACAACGAAAGCGTCGAAGTTGTATACAACCTCTGTTTAGCGGGCATGAGAATTGCGCGAGTTAGCGTTAAAGGGCCTGTGAGGGATCCTCGTGAAGAATTTCAGCTAGCGTGGACGTGAAGAGCGCAGCATCCTCGTCGGAGAAAATGAGCGGAGGGCGGAGCTTGATTACGTTGTGATGCGGGCCGTCAGTGCCGGCAAGAATGCCGCGCTCCCGTAGGCGATTCACAACGTAGGAAGCCTGTTCGGTGGCTGGGGCGCGTGTGGACCGGTCATTGACCAGGTCGATCCCAAGGAACAAACTCAGGCCACGGACATCACCGATAAGAGGAAAAGTGGATTGAAGGTCACTAAGACGAGCGATCCATCGTGCGCCAACTTCGCGGGCGTTCCGCTGGAGCCCTTCGTCGACTAAAACATCGAGCACGGCCAGACCCGCCGCACAAGCTACGGGATTACCTCCAAAGGTGCTGAAGAATTCCATGCCATTATCGAACGAAGCTGCGATTTCTTCGGTAGTTACCACGGCCGCGAGTGGAAAGCCGTTCCCAATGGGTTTACCGAGAACCACGATGTCCGGAGTGGCGTTCTGTGTTTCGAAACCCCAAAAATGAGTACCCAGGCGCCCGAAACCGACCTGGACTTCATCTGCGATGCAAGTGCCGCCGAAGGCGCGGACGTGTTTGTAGACTTCTGCCAAGTACTCCGGAGGGAAAACGCTCTGCCCCGCTACGCTGGGCAGAGTTTCCGCGATAAACGCCGCCACCTCTCGCCCTTCCCTTTTCAATTTCGCCAAAATCTCGCGGACATGCGCGGCGTATCTCTTGCCAAGGTTGGGTTCGCCGCGGCGATAGAGACCGCGGTAGTCGTCGGGAATCGGGGCTGTGTGAACCCATGGCTTCTGACCGCGGCCGCCTGGACCATCGAATTTATAGGGACTCATGTCAATGAGGGCGGAAGTGTGGCCATGATAGGCATGCTCAAGAACAATTACATCCTCGCGCCGGGTGTGCGTCCGAGCGAGCCGGAGCGCGAGTTCATTGGCTTCGCTGCCGGAGTTCAGGAAAAAACAGACTTTCAGTGGAGTAGGAAGGAGTGCGGTCAGCCGTTCGGCATATTTGAGGATGTTGTCGTGCAGATAGCGCGTGTTGGTGTTGAGCAGGCCGAGTTGCTGCTGTGCGGCGGCCACGACTTGTGGGTGCGAATGCCCTACCAAAGGCACATTGTTGTAAACATCAAGGTACGCACGGCCGGTGTCGTCATAAAGATACTGGCGCCAGCCACGGACGATTTTAAGAGGTGTCTGATACGACAGGCGGAGATTTGCGCCGAGCAATTTGGAGCGGGCAGCGAGAGTGTCTCGCACCGAAAGGTCGGCGGGAGGAAAACAGCGTTCTGGAATCCCGAGAATGAGATTGGGATTTGGAGAGAGACTGGTGAAAACCTCGCGTCGAGATGGAAAGGCAACTCCGGGAAAGTCGGTGGCTAAATCGAGATCATCCAGAATGATCTGGAAATGAAGGTGCGGCGTCCAGCCCCCATTTTCGGCGGCTGTCCCGAGGTGGGCAAAAACTTGCCCGCGCAAGAGGCGATCCCCAATCCGTAACCTAGTCAGAGATTCGCGCGACAAATGGCCGTAGAGCGTTAAGAATTCGAGACCATCGCCAGTTTCATGCTTGAGGATCACAACAGGTCCGTAATCGAGCGTGGCGCGCTTGTCAGCAAATGCAAAAATTGTGGCATCGAATGGGGCAGCGACAGGAGTGCCGGGATCAGCAAACAAATCGATGCCAAGGTGAATAGTGCGTCGTTCATCGATAGGATTTGAGCTGGCGGCAAACAGCGGCGAAGTGTAAACGGGTCGCGGTTCGTTGTAGCGCCCCACGGCGACGGTCGCATTGGCCGCGCGCATAAGCGATTGGATTTTGGGCGTCATGACACATTCCGCTGAGTTCGCAGGATCCGCGCTCAGCAATGTGCTGCTCACACTGAGGTCGAGAACGATACAGTTCCCTTCCTTCAGATTTGCGGGAATGACCGGCGCAGCCAGAGGCGAGTGACGCCCTAGCCAGGCTTGAATCTTCTCGCTATTCGACACGGCGGGAAGGCCACAAGCGGAGCGGAAGCTGTAATGAGCGAAGCGCGGATGAATTTCAGCGAGGCGTGCTAGGGCTTCCCAAACTGGCGCTTCACTGATCGTGATGTAGGGATCGTCGGGGACGAGCGAATGGCGATGGGCGGAATTGACGACGCTGACCGCCAACCGCGCACAGAGCATCGGAAAGAACGCTGCGATCTCGTGCTCGTTAAGAGGAAACTTCGCGTGATAGGCGGCGAGCAAAACGGCTACGGCAGGTAACGGGTCTGCCTGTCCCAGGATCGCATAGGCGGCGGCGATGGCAGGTTCTGCGACGGTGTAACCCTCATGCATATCGCCAAAATCGATCAGGCTGACCACGCGGCGTGGCTGCGGGTACGGCGGAGAGACAAGCGCATTGTGATCGTTGGCATCTCCATAGATGATACTGCGGCGAAGATGCGGAAATCGGGGGATCGCTTCCGTTTCAAAGAGTGCAAGAAACTGCTCCGCAAGGCCACGCCGTCCTGGATCCTGAATATACCGAAGATAGTCCCGCGCCCACAACGAACGGGAGATGTCCCATTTCAGTTCGCGCGCGGCCGCTGGATGAGAGAAGTCCAGAAACCCCGAATCGATTTCCGCGAGTAGTGCGCCGAGAGAAGCGAGGATCTCGATGGACCGCGGTTTCGCTTCGGCGAGCGTACTGCCTGGGATAAACGTGAGGAGCCACACGATCCGGCTGCTGCCATCTTTCATCTTTACGCGAGAAAACAATTCACCTTTGAGCGTGGGAATGACTCGCGGAAGGAAAAGATGGGGCGCGCGTTGCGCGAGATGATTGAGCGCACGGCATTGCATATCCACAAAGGATTCTTCGCGCGCCGCATGCATGATTTTCAGGACAAAGGCGTGCGAATTTGAGGCGAGGAGATGGAAGTTGTCGTCGTATTCGCCCGGCAGAGATCTCGCCACCGAATCCAAGCCGTAAGTTTCACGCGCGATGCGGGAAGCGTCAGCCGCAGCGAGAGGAGGAGCCACACGGGCCTCGGGCATCATGCGGAAATTGTAATGGCGACAGAGTAGCTGGGCAAACGCAAGATGTGACGGAACAAGATAGAGCGGAATAAAGGGTGTCTCGCATCCAGAAACAGCGGGCACCCTTCTACGAAACAACTGCCGCGGAACTCGGACGAGCTCGCAGAACGAGAAGAATCATCAAGAAGCACACAGTCAGAGGGACAAACAAGCCCGCGCGAAGAGAACTGGTGCTGAAGGAGATGATTCCTACGAGCCAGGGGAGCGCGCCGCCTCCGATGCCGGCAGCGCCGAAGAAAAGAGCGCCAATCCAGTTGGAATCTTGCTGGAAGATGGCCGCAAGCCAAGTAACGAATATTGGATATTGCGGAGCGAGCCCGAAGCCAGCGATGGCCGAGCCCAAATACAAAATGTGCGGGGTGTTCGAAGACGCAATAATCGCGGCGCCCACGGTGGCGAGGAACAATCCGCCGCCAGAAATGGCGATCTGAGAAAAATGACGGAACGCGAAAGGCGCGATGCCGCGGCCAAGGAGTAAGGCGCCATAGTATACCGACGGTGCAATGACGAGTGTGATCGCGGCCATTCCGGGCATGCGCTTCTCGTAACTAGCCACCCAACCACCCAGGGCCACTTCAACTCCGACGTAAAGGAAAAAAAGCAAGAGCAGGGGAATTGCCTGCGGCAATCGCATATGCGCACGCCAATCCGCCAGCGGATGCGGAGCATATGCCGGGTGCACGGTGACTGGGGCCGTCTGTAACGAAAGGTGAAGAATAATAAGAACAATGGAACATGCCGTAATCAGGATTGCGAAACCACGCAGATGGATCGACGGAATGAGCGCGCCGACAAGGAACGGGCATAGCACGGCACCGACGCTCCAGGAAAAGTTAAGGAAGGTGACAGCGGCGGCAGTGTTCTTTGAAGGCAGTTGTGTGGCGCGCAGGTTGATTGCCGGATTGGCGAGACCGTAACCAAAGCCGCTGATGCCCATCATCAACGCCGAGATGAACCAGGGCCCTAGCCCCAGGAAAGCAAAACCTACCGAAAAGGCGACGAATCCTGCAGCGGAGACCTTCGAAAAGCCGAACCGGGGTAACACTACGCTGGTGAGAATTACACCGAGGGTGCTGAAAAAGTATTGCGAGGTGAAAAAAAACCCCGCCTGTGCATCGGTGAGTGCCCAGCGATGAGAAAACGAGGGCAAAATCGGGCCCAGCAGTGTCGTGATTACCCCGATAACCACAAAACTGAGATGGAGAAGCGCCCATTCACGACGCGGATTGTAAGTGCCAGGCAGGATCGAGGATGAGGCCATTGGAAAGCGAGTGTGGCATAAGATGTCGAGCCGAACAAGCGCGTGAAATCAATGGAGATAAGCAAAATTTCGCTACGACGCATCAGGCGCGCCATAAGCGCCCTTATGGTTCCCTAACGTGCCGCTCACCGTTTCCTTAGGGTGCGAGAGTAGGCTTAAGGTGGTTCAGGAGTCTGGAATGAGAGATGTGATGTTTGTCTTGTGCACCGTTGTCTTTTTTGGGCTGGGCGTCTTGTATTTGAAGGCCTGTGAACGCCTGAAGTGAACTTCTGAAACGAGGATTGGCGCCATGCTGGGGAATATCCTACTAATCCTGATTTCGATTCTGCTGTGCGGTTATCTGTTCTATGCGCTATTGAAGCCGGAGAAATTCTAGGTATGACGGGAAATGGTTGGTTCCAGATTTTTCTTTATGTCGTAGCGCTTCTCCTAGTGACGAAGCCGATGGGCCTGTTTCTCTATCACACGTTCGAACGGAAGAGGACGTTCCTGGACTTTCTGCTGCGACCCATCGAGAAGCTGATTTACCGCGCGACGGGCGTGGACGAAACCAAAGAGATGGGTTGGAAAGAATACGGCGTAGCCATGCTGCTGTTCAGCGGTGTTTCGCTCTTGCTGCTATATGCATTCGAGCGCCTGCAGCAGTGGTTGCCTTGGAATCCGCAAAAATTCGCGAATGTTGCTCCGGATTTGGCCTGGAACACCGCTGTGTCGTTCACCACGAATACGAACTGGCAGTCGTACTCGGGCGAATCGACGATGAGTTATCTGACGCAGATGGCTGGGCTGGCGTATCACAATTTTGCCTCTGCGGCGGTCGGCATCGCGCTGGCGATTGCACTGATTCGCGGTGTCGCGCGTCGGGAAGCAAAGACCATCGGCAATTTTTGGGTGGATACCACCCGAGCGTTTCTTTGGGTCCTGTTGCCAGTGAGCTTGGTGGTAGCGCTGTTTTTTGTATCCCAAGGAATGATCCAGAATCTGCAGCCGTATACCACAGCGAATGTGGTGGAGCCGCGAACAGTGGAAACAACGAATGCGGACGGCACCATAAAGAAAGATAAAGCGACCACACAGGTCATTGCCCAAGGACCCGTCGCCTCGCAGGAAGCAATCAAGATGTATGGCACGAACGGAGGAGGATTTTTCGGCGCCAACAGTACTCACCCGTTTGAGAACCCAACTCCGCTAACGAATTTCGTGGAGATGCTTCTGATTTTCGCGATTCCTTCGGGATTGACGTACACACTGGGGAGCATGACCGGGTCACGCCGGCACGGCTGGGCTGTGTGGAGCGCGATGGCGACCCTATTCATTGCCGGCGTGGTGGTGGTGTATGCGTCTGAAGCGCGAGGCAATCCGTTGCTGACGGGCGTGGATATCAAAGCCAGCGAGACGCAAGCCGGCGGAAACATGGAAGGGAAAGAGGTGCGATTCGGAATTGCGGACTCTGCCCTGTTTACCACGATAACCACAGACGCGAGTTGCGGGGCTGTGAACAACCAGCACGATTCGCTAACTCCGCTGGGCGGCATGGTGCCACTGATCAACATCATGTTGGGAGAAGTGGTATTCGGCGGAGTGGGCGCCGGCATGTACGGGATGCTGGTCTTCGTGATCCTGGCGGTCTTTATTGCCGGTTTGATGGTGGGCCGCACTCCGGAATACCTGGGTAAGAAGATTGAGGCGTTTGACGTCAAGATGGCGGTGCTCGCGATCCTGGTGACGTCTCTGACCATTCTGATTTTTGCAGCGATCTCCGTAGTGGCAAAATTTGGCACTTCCAGTATCAGCAATCCCGGAGCACATGGGCTATCGCAGATTCTTTATGCGTTTACATCGGCGGTGGGGAATAACGGATCGGCCTTCGGCGGCCTGAACACAAATACGCTCTGGTACAACTCCTCGATGGGCGTCGCGATGCTGCTGGGACGCTTCTTCATGATTATTCCCATCCTGGCGATAGCCGGAAACCTGGCAGCCAAGAAACATGTTCCTGAATCGCTTGGTACGTTTCCCGTGACCGGTCCGCTGTTCGCAGTGCTGTTGATTTGCGTGATTTTGATCGTCGGCGCTCTGACCTTTTTCCCTGCGCTGAGCCTAGGGCCGATTTTGGAACACCTGCTGATGAATGCGGGAAAGGCGTTTTGAGGACAAGATGACAACGGGACAGGCGAAAAGCGCGTCGATAACGGATAGGAAGATCCTGAAGACAGCCATTGTGGATTCATTCTGGAAACTCGATCCGCGGATGCTCTGGAAAAACCCAGTGATGTTCGTAGTGGAAGTGGGTGCGGTAATCA
Organism: Candidatus Acidiferrales bacterium; assembly: GCA_963759275.1. Taxonomy (GTDB): domain Bacteria; phylum Acidobacteriota; class Terriglobia; order Acidiferrales; family UBA7541; genus Acidiferrum. Next base: position 1,111,977 of record CAVWYZ010000018.1, read on the forward strand.
CACTGGTCGTACTGCTAACGAATGTGGCCACGCACGTGGACGGATATTGGTTTGGCCTGCAGATTACGTTATGGCTTTGGTTTACGGTGTTGTTCGCGAACTTCGCGGAAGCGATGGCAGAGGGTCGAGGGAAGGCTCAGGCAGAAACATTGCGCAAGGCACGGGCGGAAACCGACGCGCATAGATTGCGCGAAGACGGAAAGACCGAGATTGTCGCGAGTTCCAAATTGCGAGCGGGCGATGTGGTGCTGGTTGCCACGGGCGAGTTCGTCCCGGGCGATGGTGAAGTGATCGAAGGCGTGGCATCAGTGGATGAATCGGCGATCACCGGAGAATCGGCGCCGGTCATTCGCGAATCAGGCGGAGATCGCTCAGCGGTGACCGGCGGGACGCGGGTTTTGTCCGACGAAATTAAAGTGCGAATCACGTCGAACCCAGGGGAAACCTTTCTGGATCGTATGATTGGGCTGGTGGAAGGTGCATCGCGGCAGAAAACGCCCAATGAAATTGCACTGAATATTCTCCTAGCAGGATTGACGATTATTTTTCTGTTGGCCGTGGTCACGCTGCAGCCGTTTGCCATCTACTCTGGCGCACCACAGAGCATTTTTGCTCTGGTGTCGCTGCTGGTTTGCCTGATTCCAACGACGATCGGAGGACTGCTTTCCGCCATTGGAATTGCGGGCATGGACCGGTTGATCCAACGAAATGTGATCGCCATGTCTGGGCGTGCGGTGGAAGCCGCCGGCGACGTGGACGTGTTGCTGTTGGACAAAACAGGGACGATTACGCTGGGGAATCGCGAGGCCACTGCGTTTCATCCGGCACCGGGCGTCACCGAAGGTGAATTGGCGAGCGCAGCGCAACTGGCATCGTTTGCAGACGAAACGCCGGAGGGGCGCTCGATTGTGGTCTTAGCAAAAGAAAAGTACGGATTGCGAGGGCGCGAACTGGCGCCACACAATCCTTTGTTCATTCCCTTCACCGCACAGACGCGCATGTCTGGTGTGGACATGGACAGCACGGAGATTCGTAAAGGCGCACCGGAAGCGATCGGCCGGTACGTCGGCGAGAAAGGACAGATCGTCCCGAAGGAGATTCAGGAAAGTGTGGAGCGCATCGCGAAATCCGGCGGGACACCCCTGCTCGTCGCATTGAACCACCGCGTATACGGCACCATCGAGCTAACAGACATCGTGAAGGGCGGGATTCGCGAACGTTTCGACCATCTCCGCGCCATGGGCATTCGCACCATGATGATTACCGGCGACAACCCGCTCACCGCGGCGGCTATTGCGCGCCAGGCGGGTGTGGATGATTTTTTGGCGGAAGCGAAACCCGAAGACAAGATGGCGTTGATTCGTCACGAACAAAGCAAGGGCAAGCTCGTAGCAATGACCGGGGATGGAACAAACGACGCGCCTGCGCTGGCGCAAGCCGATGTAGGCGTGGCGATGAACACCGGAACACAGGCTGCGAAAGAAGCGGGCAACATGGTGGATCTGGACTCTAATCCCACTAAGCTGATTGAGATTGTCGAGATCGGAAAGCAGTTGCTGATCACGCGCGGCTCGCTAACCACCTTCTCTGTGGCCAATGACGTGGCGAAATATTTTGCGATTATCCCCGCGATGTTCGCCGGGACGTTTCCTTTGTTAGGTGTGTTGAATGTTATGAAACTACGCACGCCAGAGTCCGCTATCTTGTCGGCGGTGATTTTCAACGCGCTGATTATCATCGCGCTGATCCCATTGGCATTGCGTGGCGTAAAGTACCGCCCACTGGGGGCTGCATCGCTGCTGCGAAGAAATCTATTGATTTATGGTCTGGGTGGCGTGATCGCTCCGTTTTTGGGAATCAAGTTGATCGACGTGCTGGTGACCTGGATGCATCTGGCGTAGAGGATCCGATGAAACGAAATTTGATGGTGGCAATTCGGTTTACGGTAGTGACAACGATCCTGTTCGGTCTCGGGTATCCATTGGCCGTCACCGGGTTGAGTCAATGGCTCTTTCCGAAGCAGGCGAACGGGAGTTTGATCCTAAAAGATGGGCAGGTGGTGGGTTCGCGCCTTATCGGGCAGGTCTTCTCGGGAGACCAATATTTCCAATCGCGACCTTCGGCGGCGGGCAATGGCTACGACGCAACTGCGTCGGGAGGCTCTAACTTAGGACCTACGAATCAGGCTTTGGTAGCTCGGGTAAAGCAAGACGTGGACAGATGGCACGTGCTCAATCCCGGCGCGCCGATTCCGGCAGATTTGGTAACCGCTTCGGGTTCGGGGCTTGATCCGGACATTTCGCCGGCCAGCGCGGCGTTTCAAGTATCGCGAGTGGCGAAAGCGCGCGGCATCAGTGAAGAAGAAGTGCGCCGGGTTGTGGCGAAGCACACGCAGGCGCGCGAATTTGGCATTTTCGGTGAGCCCCGAGTGAATGTGTTGGAGCTGAATCTGGACCTGGACACACACACACTTCGTCCAATCAATAGCAGCGTCAACGGTTTATAAAAGCAAAGCGGGTCAGCGGCGGGACGTCGTTTTGGGTACTGGCTCCTTCGGAGCCTGAAAACGGTAGCCCACCCACGGTTCGGTAAGGATGAGCTTCGGCTGCGAGGGATCCTTCTCGATTTTCTTACGAAGCTGGTTGATCACCACGCGAAGATTCTCCGTCTCCTCCCCATATTCGGGTCCCCAAATAATCTGAAGCAAGCGCCGATGCGTAACCGGCTTGCCGATATTGGCAATCAAATGACGCAGAACCTCAAATTCCTTGGGCGCGAGGTGAACTTCCTCACCGCCAACGGTCACGCGGCGCGATTCGAAATCGACGGACAATTCCTTGGAACTGAACGCGGGAAGAGCATCTGCAGAAGGATGGCGGCGGAGAGAGGCGCGGATACGCGCGAGAAGTTCTTCGATCCCGAAGGGTTTAGTGACGTAGTCATCGGCGCCGGCGTCGAGGGCTACAACTTTGTCCCGCTCGGCATTGCGCACGGTGAGCATAATGATCGGTGCATCGTTGGTACGGCGGATTTCGCGACAGGTTTCGATCCCGCTGATACCGGGTAGATTCACGTCGAGGAGAATCAGATCGGGTTTGTGCTTAGCAGCCAATTCCAAGGCCTCTTCGCCGCTGGAAGCTTCCAGGACGGTGTAGCCACGGATCGGTAAGGTCGAGCGCAGAACGCGACGGATCTGCGGTTCATCATCGACCACAAGAACGGTGGCGGAACTCATCGACTGCTGACCTCCACGGTGGCGACGGGAAGGGTGAAGGAGAACACCGATCCGCTGCCCAATTGGCTAGTCACGGAAATCGAACCTCCGTGCGCGGCAACAATAGCCTTGGCAATCGGCAAACCCATGCCGGTGCCGCGGACCTGGTAGCGCTGATCCCTGCCGCGATAGAACTTATCGAAGATGAGTCCTTGTTCGAACGAATCGATCCCGGGCCCGCGATCCGCCACGCTAAAGGTAACGAAATCGCCTGTCGATTCCGCCGAAATCGTGACGGGCTGGTCCTTCGGCGAATATAGATGAGCATTATCGATCAACTGGATCAGGATGTCTTCGGTGCGCTGCAAATCGGCGAGTACTGGGGGAAGATCGGTGGGGATATTCACGATAATCGAACGATCGCCCAACGACTTCTTCAGATGTTGCACAGCACCGTCGACAAGGGAAGAAGCCGCCAGTGGTTGAAGATCGAGTTGGATTTCCCCAGCTTCCAGCTTGGCCATTTCCGAAGCCTCTTCCACGAGACGATTCAAGCGATCGCATTCTTCATTGATGATGGTAAGCAATTCGTGCTGGTGCGGACTTGCGCTGGAACTCGAACTGAGAAGGTCTGTAGCAGACGCCTTGATAGCGGTAAGAGGGGTACGGAAATCGTGCGCAATGGAGTCGAGAAGGGCGGACTTGAGGCGCTCACCCTGACGTTCGGCCTCGGTTTCTCCAATTTGCTCGATTGCCCTGGCTCGCTCGATGGCGATCGCGACCAGGGAACTGATCGCGTCCAAAGTCTGACGCGACAGGCGAGCCCCGGAAATGCCGAGGCTGCCGATGGGCTTGACACCCAAACGCACGGGGAGGAAGTAGAGGGCTTGCTGCTTGTCACAGATTACCTCGTCGCGAAGAAACGCGGTTTTCATCTGCTCTTCATCCACTTGGGCCGCTCCATATCCGGAGCGATAGAATTTTTCTTTTTGCGGAAGGAACAGTTCCGCGGCGCCCGCTTCGAAGCAATCCACCAGGAAATTGGGAATGGCGTTCATCAGCTGAATCACGTTACCTTCACCGAGCAACTTCTGGCTGAAGGCATACAAACGCTCTACTTCACGGCGGCGCCCGTGAGCGGCATCTGCTTCCTTACGAATGCGGGCGGAGAGTTGGCTACCTACAATCGAAGTAAAGAGGAAGGCGAAGAGCGCAATCCAGTTTTGGGGATCGGCGATCGTAAAGGTGCCTGCGGGTGGAAGGAAGAAGTAGTTCAACAGCAGCATGGCCGAGACGGACATGAACACCGAGACCACCATGCCCCAGACCGCGGAAACTGTTAAAATCGCCAGAAGAAACGACAGCGCTACCGTGGTCTGATTAACATGAAGAACTCTGCTGTACCCGAACGTGATGGAGGCCAACAGGATTATGGCTACAGCTACGCCGATCCCACGGCCCGCGACCAAGCGCGACATGCTCCTATTGTAACTCAGCACGAATTTTAACTGCGGAGAGAAAGCAGCCTTGCCAAGAAAACCAGAGGAGTGGCTGGAAGCAGTCTCACCCGCGCCGAAATCCCGCGGGATCTTCAAATTGTTCCTGGGATATGCCCCGGGCGTCGGCAAGACTTACAGCATGTTGAGCGAAGCGCTCCGCCGGAAGAGCCGCGGAGAAGACATCGTCATCGGCATCGTGGAAACCCATGGGCGCAAAGGCGTGGAGGAATTGGCCAGCCAATTGGAAGCCGTAAAGCGCAAACAGCTGGATTACAAGGGCACCATGTTCGAAGAGATGGACGTGGATGCGATTCTCGAGCGCAAACCTCAGGTCGCTTTGGTAGACGAACTGGCGCACACCAACATCCCTGGGAGCGCGCATCGCAAGCGCTACGAGGACGTGCAGCGATTGTTGGCTGCAAAGATCGACGTAATTTCCACATTGAATATTCAGCATATTGAGAGCCTGGCGCCGACGGTACGAGCTATCACCGGAATCACCGTGCGCGAAACGGTTCCGGACTGGGTTCCCCTATCGGCCTCGGAAACCGTGATGGTGGACCTGACCCCGGAGGCGCTGCAAAACCGCATGAAGCGCGGCGACGTCTACAGCCAAGAAAAAGTGGAACAATCGCTGAAGAACTTCTTCCGGCGCGGAAATTTGATTGCGTTGCGCGAATTGGCGTTACGCCAGGTGGCGGAGCAGGTGGACCGGAGCCTGGAGTCGTATATGGATGCGAAAGACATCCGGCAAAACTGGGGCGTGCGAGAGAGAATTGCCGTGTGTGTCTCCGGGAGCCCTTCCGGCCAATATCTGATTGCGCGGGCGGCGCGCATGGCGCGAAGGATGGATGCCGAGTTGTACGTGTTGCACGTCCACCGCGAGTTTGCCCCACACGACGAGAATCCCAAAATTCTGGAAGCGAACCTGCGATTTGCGGAGAATTTGGGAGCGCAGGTGGTGAAGCTGAAAGGACAAAGCGTAGCCGATACGATTGCGGAATTTGTGCGGAGCAAGCACGTGACACAAGTTATTTTCGGCCGTGCCCCGATCCGTGATTGGCGGAAATATCTCTATTTATCGGCCGTACATCGATTTTTACGGGAATCGCCGCCTGTGGATGTACACATCGTTACACAAGAATCGGAAGAAGAAGAGTGATGCCAGTGCACACCGGGACGTTCGGCGAATCCTGCCACAGATAGAAAAAGACCCACTGCCTTGCAATCCCGCGTAGTTGGGATATCTCCGCCCAAGAGATCCCAAAGGCTCTGCCATCCGCTGAAAAACAAAATCGTTGAGTCAACAGAACGACAAAACCTTCCACGCGGGATTGCACGAAAGTGGGCCGAAGCAGCGCCTAGTTTCGCGGTTCCCTCGCAGCCACCGTCGGTACTACAGTGCCGCGAGTGAGGAAGTATAGTGAGAACCAGCGCAGCTAGAAACTGTCAATAATGACAGTTCTCTCTGGCGGCTTTCCTGAGTGGACAAAATTTCAACCCAATTTGAATATCAGTTAACAAGGGGGTTGCCGCTGCAGCGATCAATCTGTTCTCTTAAGTAGCGGCAGGATTGACGTGCGAATCGACTCTTCAGTGGTTATTGGCGGAACACCATCGAAAAGATACCAGTGCTCGGTATGATATGCCGTTTCGCCTGGGTGCAACGTGACGATCGGGCCCAGAGTTTCCAATTCAAGAAATCCTGCATTTGTGAAAAGCTCGAAGTTGCAACCAAAATCAGGGTATCGCGCTCTTGGAACGGCGATCACGCGCTTTATAAATGCACAATCTGCGCACACATAAACGCCCCAGCCTTCCGAGTTGAAGAGACCGCTCATTTGTTCTGGAAATCGTCCGGCCGGCTTTTGGAGTTGTATCAGTTGCAGGAAATCCTTGCCAAGAACCCAGCGGTCGTCGGTGAAATCGGTGAATGACCACAAAGCGAGTGGGGAAACCGACTGGAAGTGTTCTTTGTCCATGGCGGCACGCGGCGGAAACGGGAGAATAGCGCGACCACCAGGACGCATGACTGTAGGCGTCCACAAGGCCAGTTCTGTCGGGTCAGCCGAATGATTCGCGATGGAGTGAGCGAGGACGACGTGAGTTCCCTGTTCGCTCAGCGAGATTGAGATTGTCTTTTGAAGCGCCGAACCAGGAGCGGCACTCTCGATCGGTGCGGTGAAAATAGCGCCGGTCGGGTTCGTGTCCACTTGGACCGCAACATTGTCGGGGAAATACGTGCGCCCCACTTCGGGCCACGCCCAGAGCCGGTGCCCGCCGTACAGACGAAACTCATTGCCATCCTGCAGCCCCGCTTGGTCCGGGAATTCGTGGAATTGATTCTCCCCGCCGAGGAGCGAATAACTGACAACGCGCGGTCCGACGTCGGCCAAAACCACCAGTTCCATGGAATCATTCGAAAGGAAGTAGGCGTTGGACCAGCCGCGATACTCTTTTTTTTCGACTCGAATCACGCCAGCTCTATCGCAAATTTCTGGATTTTCTGCCAGGCTCTCGCGATTTCGTGCATGTCTTCCTCGTCGCCCAGGAGGGCTGGTTGAGGAATCCAGATCGTCTCGAACGCGGTGCGATCTGTATGCGGGTAAGCCGCCTTCAGAAAAGCATGGGGCTCGGTGGCCTGGGAACCGCACAGGCGCTTGCGATATTCGCCATTTTGGAAGACGTCTAGCGCATGGACAGGCGGATAACTGGCTTGATTCGGAATCCCTTCCGCGTTCATGGCCTGAATCAGTTTTTCCGTGGGGGCGCCGGCAAAGTGTTTCGAATCGACGTGGAAGATGTAAGCGTATTGCCCATTTCGGGTACAGCGTGGATCGAGCTTCTGCGGAGTAACGCCCGGAATTTGCGACAGCAACTTGTCCAGCACGCGAGCATTCTGATGGCGGCGCTTCGTCTGCTCGTCGAGGCGAGTGAGTTGGACACTAAGAACCGCTCCCTGCCATTCGCTGAGGCGGTAGTTGGAACCGTTAATGTAGTGACTGTAGAACCATTCGCCGGGCATGCGGCCGCAGTCATGGACGCTGCGTGCCTGCTTCTCGAAAGCGTCATCGTTGGAGACGATCATGCCGCCTTCTCCGGCGGTCATCAGCTTGCTCGCCTGGAAACTAAATGTACCTGCAGTACCGTGCGAGCCGATGCGCTTTCCTTTCCATTCGGTGGCATGCGCGTGGGAGCTATCCTCGACAAGCGCGATTCCCTTTTTCTTTGCAAGGTCACCGAGAGCGTCGAGGTCTGCAGGATGGCCACCCATATGCACCGCGATAATTGCCTTCGTCCGCGGAGTTATCGCGGCCTCGGCAAGTTTGGCATCGATGCAGTACGTGTCAGGAGAGACGTCTACCATAACCGGCATGGCACCGGCGAAGAGCACCGCGCTGGCCGTTGCTACGAAGGTGAAATCAGGAATGATGACTTCATCGCCGGGCAAGATACCGAGCGCAGACATGGTGACTTCCAGCGCTGCCGTACCGTTGGTTACCGCCAAACCGTGCTTTGCGGCGTGAAACCTAGCGAATTCCTGTTCGAAGGCCAGAGTGCGCGTTCCCGGAGTTCGCCACCAGATGCGGCTTTCCAGCACATCGAGCAGCGCCTTTCGCTCGACGTCATCATATTGCGGCCAGACTGGAAAGGGTTTCTGCTTGGACTTCTTGCCACCATTCAATGCGAGTTCCACCATGAGAGTCTCCTTGCGTTGGAGGCGCGACTAAAACTGATTAAATCCAGTTGCATACCGAAATGCTTCCACATAGTGGCCGTCTTTGCGAGGCTGCTGACCGCGAAGTTCTTCTTTGGCCTTGGCAAGATCTTTGGGATCCCAGTCGGGCCGGTATTTAGTGACGGCAGGCTCAAACTGACTGACCTGTTTCATCGCCGCGTCCACTTTCAAATCCATTACGCTGTCGATGTTTACGAAATAGTTCGCTTCCTGGGGAGAAGGATAGAAAAAATACATTTCGGGCACCTGGTAAGGTTGCAGTCCCTGCTGGAGCTTCTGATTGGGGAAATACAGCCAAAATTCCGCGGCCCGCACAGCGTCGATGGTATTGAATGCGGCCATGCGGTGATCGCTCTTATGCCAGCGCTCGAACCATTCGCCTGGATCGACGCTGAGTAGAACGTCCGGACGAATCCTTCGGATGATGGCGGTGGCCTCTTCCGTGAGTTTTGGTTGCGCCGCATATTCCAGCATGCCGTCGTCGTAGCCCATCCAAAAAATATTTTCCTTGGGCGTGCCGAGCAGGCCTTCGGAGACTTCCTGCTCTGCGCGGCGGATTTGCGCCAAGCGCTGGGAGTTCATGTCCGGATCGTACGACCCCTTGTCGTCGTTCGTGTAAACCACCACGTAAACCTTATTGTGATTCCGGTTGAGCAGGGCAATCGTTCCGCCGGCGCCAAAGACGTCGTCGTCGGGATGCGGAGTGAACAGCAGAATGGTCTTGTTCTGAAGATCCTCCAGGCGCTTGCCCGGTTGAGGTGCGGGACTTTGCTGAGGCATGGCAAACAGAAATGGCAATGCGAGAAACAATCCCAAGACGAACTTCATAAGAAGACAGTCCTCCGGAAAGGAATTCTAATTCGTGAGCGAACGAATCGTGTGTAGCGGAAAATTGCTGCACCTGAATATGCAAATCTTACTTGACAGAACCGGATGACTGCAATTTAATTCGATTCAACAGATGTTTCTCTTTGGCCGGGAGGGGTGAGATGTTCAGCCAGGTTCGCAGCATTCGTGTACCTACCCTTGTTCTCTTTCTAGCAATTCTAAGCTTAAGTGCGAGCGCGTTCGGCCAGGTGGACCGCGGTTCCATTGTAGGAACCGTGAGCGACCCCAGCGGAGCAAGAGTCGCCGAAGCCAGCGTCGTCGTGACGAATCTGGAGAGCAACCAGAGCTACGAATTTAAGACTGACAGCGAGGGGAACTACTCCGCGCCACTGTTGAAGATCGGACGCTATTCCGTGCGAGTGGAAAGGCAAGGGTTCAGCGCGGCGCTCGAGTCAAACGTGGAAGTTGGGGTAAATCAAGTGGTACGTGTCGATCTCGGACTCAAGGTGGGCTCTAGAGCAGAAACGGTGGAAGTGTCGACGGCGGCGCCACTGCTGCAGACGGAAGCCTCGTCATTGGGTACGATCGAAACGACCCGGCGAATCTCCGATCTGCCCCTGAATGGTCGCGACTTTATTCAGCTCGCTTACCTAGGTCCCGGCGCCAATGCCGGACAGACTGGTTCCAACGTGTCGGGTGGTGTTTTTGAGAACGAACGAGCAAATGAAGCGATCTCCGTAAACGGCCTGCGTGTCACCAACAACAACTTCCTGCTCAACGGCGTCGACAACAACGAATTCGGATTGGGCGGCACGGTAGTGCTACCACCACCGGACGCAATTGCGGAGTTTCGTACCGAGGCAAACTCCATGAGCGCGGAGTTCGGGCGCGGTGGCGCGGCCGTGAACGTCGTCATCAAGTCCGGAACAAACCAACTCCACGGCGGAGTCTACGAATTCATTCGCAACGATAAAGTGGACGCGGTGAACTATTTCAACCAGGGTCAGCAGCCGTTTAAGCGCAATCAATTTGGTGCTTTCGCAGGCGCTCCGATTATCAAGAACAAGACCTTCATCTTTGGGGACTATTCCGGCTACCGTCTTCGCGAAACCGATCCATTCATATCCTCGGTGCCGACCGCGCTGGAGCGCACTGGCGATTTCAGCGAGTGGCTATCACCTGCTTTGCCCGCGTCGCAGCAGATTCAATTACTCAATCCCTATACCGGAGCCCCGATCCCCGGCAATCGACTAGACCTCGCCACGAAACCGGATGGCAGCCCGTTGCTGGACACCGTAGGCATGAAGGCGCTGAATCTTTACCCAGCGCCGAATCTCGGATCAGGCGATGGCCCAGTATTCGCCGAGAATTATCTGACCACGCAGGATCGCATGAATGATCAAGATGCCGGGGACCTGCGGGTGGACCACCGATTCCGTGAACAGGATCAAATCTTCGGCTCTTACAGCATCAACGACGTGCGCAGCGTGAGGCCTGGACCCTTGGGAGATCTGGGCGGGTCTGACTGTTGTCCGAGCGTCAGCGATTCGCGTGGGCAACACCTGGGACTTGGCTACACCCACATGTTTTCTACCACGCTGGTGAATGATCTCCACGGCGGATTCTTCCGTTACTCGGTAAATGCTCTGCCATTCAACTACGGAAAGAATCTCGGAAACGAACTGGGCATTCCGAACGCCAACCGCGGAGATTTGAACTCCTCGGGACTAACCAACATTGACTCGGGCGGCTACACGCCGCTGGGCGATTCTGAATGGCTGCCCGAACACGTATTCGAAAACATTTTCCAGGTAGCCGATACACTTACCTGGATCAAAGGGAAACATTCGTTGAAATTCGGCGTGGACTTCCGCCGCCAGCAGCGCAACTTCTATCAGACCATGGCTCCCCGGGGATTGTTCGTTTTTAGCGGCGCCTATACGGGCGACGCTTTTGCGGATCTGGCAACTGGAGTAGCCAACTACACCGAGCAGGATTACCTGCAGGGCATTTATCCCACCCGTTATTGGGATCTGTCGGAATTTGCGCAAGACGATTTCCGCATCCGCTCGAATCTAACTCTGAATATTGGCCTGCGTTACGAATTGTTCTCTCCGGCGAACGGCCGTGTCAGCAACTTTAATCTAAACACCGGGATGCTGGATGTTTCCTACGGGTCCGGCGCCATTTCTCACGCTGGAGTGGCGTTTGATAAGGGAGACATCGCTCCGCGAATCGGTTTGGCATGGTCGGTCCAGAAGAATACGGTGGTGCGTAGCGCATTCGGCATGTTCTATTCCTCGGAATCCAACATTTTTGACGATCTGGGACTCAACCCACCGCAGGACACCTTCAACGCTTCCCAGTACAGCCAGGGCGGCAATATCGTTCCATCGCAATTAATCTCCGCAGGCTTCCCGGACGCATTTCCGCCGTACGATCCAAACAACCTTTTTGGTTCGGTGAAGACGACCGGGCCGAAACGACTGATTCCAAGAATTCTGGAATGGAACCTGACGATTCAGCATCAATTCGCAAAAGATTGGGTTTTCCAGGTCGGATACGTTGGAACGCACGCGTACCGGTTGTGGAACCACGAAGCCAGCGACCTAAACCAGCCGTTTCAACCCTCGGACAACAATTTCTGCGGCCCGGACTTGAATAACTGCATTTCCGGCAATTACGGGCGGCCTTACTATGGCGTGCAGCCCAATCTCGCGTCCGTTCTACCTCTCGACTATGCGCAACTGCACACCATGTATAACGCGCTACAAACCTCGTTGAACAAGCAATTCTCGAACGGATTCAATTTGCTGGTGGCTTACACATTCTCGAAGAACCTCGGCAATGCCGATGGCAACGTTGGAAGCTACATTCAGAATTCCCACGATCCAGGAGCCGAGTATGGCCCGGCGGCCCCGGACCTGCGACACCGGCTCTCAATCAGCTATCTCTACGAACTGCCCGTCGGCCACGGCCGGCACTTCCTGCAAGACATGAATGGAGTGGGCGAAGCAATCCTGGGAGGCTGGCAGGTTGCGGGAATCACCACGATTCAGAGCGGCGAAGCGGAAACGGCGGTGCTGTCGTATGATCCAACAAACACCGGCAGTTTCAGCCCGCGTCCAGATATGATCGCCAAGCCATCCGATTTTTCGTTTAACGTTGGCGGACAGCAGTGCTCGCGCCCGGGACACCAGACCCTGGATTGCTGGTATAACCAGGCGGCGTTCGCGATTCCGGCACTTGCTCCCGGCCAATCGACAGCGACCATGTTTGGGAATTCGCCAATCGGAAACCTGCGTGGACCGGATCTGGTGGACTTCGATTTTGTGCTGCAGAAGGATTTCAACATCCACGAAGCACAACGACTGCAATTCCGAGCCGAATTTTTCAACATTTTCAACCATCCGAATTTTGGCCTTCCGGGCGTATATGTGGATGTGCCCGGTGGTGCGGGAATCACCAACACAGCCACCGATAATCGGCAGATCGAGTTCGCTCTCAAGTACACGTTCTAGAGTAATTCGGAATCTCAGGAGAGAGACTATGAGTACACGACGAGGTTTTCTGTGCACGGGCCTGGTTTGTGCGTTTGCGCTGACAGCATCCGGGCTTTGTGGACAAACCGTGAAGTTGCATGTTTCTTCGAAAGGCGGCGACCGGTTAGCCACAAAACCAGACGCGCAGTTCGTCGACGGCCAAGCAACCGGTGGCGCTACGTTTCAGATCAATGACGCCGTGAAGCATCAGAAGATGGCTGGATTTGGCGCATCGGTCATGGAAGCTGGGTTGATGACGCTGAACACGCTGCCCGCGGATAAACAAGAGGACGTGTTAAAGGCGCTTTTCGACCCCAAAGATGGTGCCGGCTACACTGCGATGAAAACGCCATTGGCCGGTACCGACTTTCAGTCCGCCGGCCCGTGGTTTACCTACGACGACACTCCGGGCGATGTCGATCTGAAGAATTTTTCGGTCGATCGAGATTTCGGTCCGAACGGCGTGGGAACTTACATCTTGCGTGCGCGCAAGTACGGCAATTTCGCTTTGCAAGCGCCCATGGATTATCCGCCGGACTGGATGTTGTACGACGTGAAGAAACACCAGGACATTCCGCCCGAGTATTATCCGGTACTGGCGAAATACTTCATGCGTTATCTAGAAGAGTACAAAAAGCATGGAATCGTGGTGGATTATTTGAGCCTGTTCAATGAGCCGGAACAGGTCTACACGAAAATCAAATATCCGGAGATCAACGTGTTATTGCGCGATTTCGTTGGGCCTGCGCTGCAGCAGTCCGGCCTTACTACGAAGTTGATGATCAGCGAGGCGCCTGAGCGGATCGTGGCGTACAAGCGGTACCACGAAATTCTGGACGATGCGGCCACCGTTAAATTTGTGTCTGTGGTGGCGTATCATGGTTACGATTTCAAGAATTACGACAAAATTGCCGAACTCGAGAAGAAATATTCAGAGTTTCCTTTTTGGATGGATGAACTCTGCTATGCATACGAGGCCGGATACCCAAAGAACAAGAAGCTGCCGATTTACGAGTTCGACGATGGGGACAAGTGGGGCAACATTATTTTCAATGATCTCGAAGCCGGCACTTCCGCTTGGCTTTACTGGAACGCCATTCTGGATGAGACTGGCGGCCCTTGGGCCATCTCGCCCGTGCACGGGAATCCGGATCCGAATGCGCAGCATCCCGTCGTGATTATCAATAAAAGCACGCACGAGATTACCTACACGGGGACGTACTGGTATTTGGCACACTTCAGTAAATTTGTGCGGCCGGGAGCTGTGCGTGTGGAAACTACCGGCGCTGCGAAAGACGTTCGGGTGATGACCTTCGCGACTCCCGAGGGTGGTTATGTGGCGGAGTTGCTAAATAGCCGCAATGAGAGTGCAGATGTAAATCTGCAGACCAAAGGCAAGACTTTACATCTCACGCTGCCCGCCCGGTCAATCACTACCGCGACATGGTAAAAACGGCAGCTCCGCGGAGGAGCGAATAGAATCCTTCGGCGTGAGGCGCGCCCGCGCCGAAGGCTGTACCAACCGCCGAGAAACGTCAGGGAAGCGGCGCTTCCACTTCCTCAAGCACCCATTTGTCCGCGGATTCAAGGTGGCAATCGAAGCCGTAGAAACGATCATTGAAGATGTGCTGGAATAGGCAGGCGCGTTGGCCGCGCATAATCGGGTTTCCTGCTACGGGCTGGAAATCGCCATCGGGCGAGCTGGCGGCAAATACCTTCACCTGCCATTCTCCTTCAGGATTATCGCTATAGCGATGCGGGTAAATTTCCGTGGCCATATAGTAGATTCCTGCGTGAGCGCCCTTTGGTTTCAGGTACATCAGCGTGGGGGCAGCAACCGTTTCCGTGGAGCGAATCAGGACTTTCTCCGGAGCTTTGTCTAACGCGGCGACGGACGATGCGTTTTTGCTGATGATCTCGAAATGGTCGTTGTCATTACCGCGATAGAACGTCAGGAAAAAGCGACCGGAAACGGGATCGCGAAATAGGTTGGGGTTCTGGTTGCGCTGATTGGGAACGCCGGCTACGAGAATTTTCTCTTCCTTGATGTGAATTCCATCGCGCGATGTGGCCAGCACCACGTGGCTGCTGGGTGTGTCGTAGTCGCGGGTGATCGCGAAATAGAGAAGACCGGGATTTTTCGGATCGGCCTTCTCCAGCACGCTGGGCCAACGCGCGTTCGTCCACAATGGATTCTGCTCGTACTTTGTCCAATGAACCAGGTCGTTGCTGCGCGCGAGGCCAATTCCCTTCCCTTCATTTAGTCCGTACCAGCCCCAGTAGCGGAAGCCGTCACGATTAAGTTCCAACACATTCATGGTATGCGGAAATTCCTTGCCTTCCCACGTCTGCGCATCGGGAAGCGCCACTTGTGTTTTGCCTAAATTCAGATACTGCAGCGGTTCCGGAGTTTTCTGCTGCGCTACAACCACCGGAGCGGCAAAAACGAAGGATGCTAATAAAATACAGGCGGAAACGGTATACGTTTTCAACTTAACTCTCCTTTTTCTGAAGAATGGTGGCGTTGCTGATGAGCGGTTTGGCCCAAAAGCCAACACTCAAGACACAGCCGAAGGTCAGATACAAAAAGCACATGCCTGCGCGCAGGCCGAACACATCTCCCAGGCGGCCGATGATGATCGGACCAAACGCGCCGCCGACGATTCCCGTGCAAAGTATGCCGGCGAAGGAACCGTGATGCTCCGCGACCGAATTCAGGGCCAGTGAGGAAATCACCGGCCACATGATGGAGGCGAAGAAACCGACCATGGGAAACGCGATGATGGAGATCTTTGCCGGACCGAACAGGGCGACGCTCAGGCAAATGAGCGTGGCTATGCTGAATCCGATCAGGACGTGACGGCTATCGAACAGTTTTAAAAGGAACATCCCCAAGAGGCAGCCCAGGGTGAGTAGTCCCCAAAACCAGGAAACCGCGTTTGCGCCGGTAGTATCGGGATTCGCATGATGGTACGTAGCCAGAAATTGCGAAATCCAGTTCGCAGTTCCCTGCTCTGACGCGACATAGGCAAACACGCAGCCAAAAAACAACCACACCACGCGCTTGCGCAAAAGGTCGCGATACATGCTCAAGGTTCCCGCTTGTTCATCGGCTTTACGCTCGACGCGAGGTATGTGCGATAGGACAATCACGGCGACCATCACCAGGCAGGCCACGGCAAAGATCCAGTAAATGGCGACCCAGGGCAGTTTCGGAGGCGTAAGCCGGTCCAGAATCTGCAAAGGAGAATTCCCCGTGGCAGCATAGGTACCGCGATGTTCCACGATATAGGAGTACACTCGGGGACTCAGGAATGAAGCCGCACCGAACACCAGTTGCGCAAAGGCGGAGTTGAACGCGAAGTGCTCTTCGCCTCCGGCCACCCGCAACAAAGGATTAATGGCCACCTGCAGTGAGGCCATGCCCGCGCCGACCACGAACGACGCGATGATAATTACGAGAAACGACGGATACAACGCGATGCAGAGCGACCCAGCCAGACCGGCAGCGAAAGACGCAACCATCACGGGTTTTTCCGTGTAACGCTCTACCAGAAAACCTGCGGGAATCGACATGACTCCGTAAGCACTGAAAAAGAAAAATGGCAGAAGCGCGACGACCGTCAGGCTAACGCTAAAACCGGTAATAATATCCGGGATGATCGTGCCGGGAATATTCGTCAAGAACGACATGACGAAGAAGATCAGGAGGATCAGGCCAACGATGTATCGGCTGCGAACCATGAAGGGAACCTCCGGTTTCCCCTGGGGAGAAACACTGCCAGCTACTACTCGGTAGTGGTGATCTTGCTGGCCAAGCGAAATTTGCCCGGCTCGCTGCCTTTGATAGCCGCTAAAGCCAGCGTGAGCATCTGAACGGGAAGAATCTCCATGACGGGTAGAATCCCAGCGGATACCTTTGGAAGACAGTAGGCGCACTCGCCAGCATCTTGAGCAACTAATTCGGCGCGGCCTTTATTGGAGCGAATATCTTGCCGCAGGCGCTCATTCAACTCCCTGGTCTTCGCGTCTCCGGCAAAAATCATCACGAACGTCTCCGGCCCTACCATTTCATAGGGTCCATGTCGAAACGCCGCACTAGACAACCCTTCCGACGGAAATTGGGTGGATTCTTTCAGGATAAGCGCGCCCGTGCCGACAGCGGCGAGCGAGGGGCCGCGGCCGACGAGGAAAAGCTGGCGAACTCCTGCCAGGCGAGGGAGCATCGACTGTACGTAGTCTTTCCAGTGGGCGAGATAATGTGTCACCGGGCGAACAACGCCATGCAGTTCGCGCTTCGTACGGACGCAAGACACCCCGCAGAGTTGGTCACCCAGAAACTTCAGCGCCAGAAGCGCGCAGACATAGGTCTTGCACGAAACGGAAAATTCCTCGCCCGCACGCGTAAGCACGACGGCGTTACTGCGACGTGCAAGAGGGCTGTCTGGCGTGTTGGTCACAGCGATGATGGACGCTCGGCCGCGATTCTCTTTGAGGAGCCGCGTCATCTCTGCGCTGCGTCCCGATTGCGAAACCGCGATGATTAATGAATGGGCATTAAGCAGGCTGCGCCGGTAATAAATAAGCTCCGAAGTCTCCGCGAGAATGGCGGGATACCCAGCGCCCGTCAATTGCAGAAGCAAAGGATTCAATCCGTGGAACGAAGAACCCATCCCGGTGAGCACAACCGTCTCGAACTTGCGTTTGTGCAGACGGGCCGCGATCGCGTGTAATTCTTTTGATTCGTTCAATTGCTCCAGCGTGTCGCGTAAAGCGTCCGGCTGGGCCAGCAGGTCGCGAAAATAATCCCCTTCCACCACGGAGAGATCAACGGGCATGAGATTCTCCGGCGGGAGCGAACTTGTGATACCACACTCGGGCGGCACCGATTAGATTGGCGTCTTCACCGAGCGATGCGAGCGCCACTTCGGTGCGTTCGTAAGGAACGAACCGGCAGCTTGCCGCGATGGTTTTATGAATCGTGTCGAGCAGCAAATCCGAACTTTTCATCACGCTGCCGCCCAGAACAATAGCGTCAGGCACGTAGAGAGTAACGAGATTCGCTAGTCCCAAAGCTAGGTACCGAGCCTCGCGCTCGACCGCGCGTATAGCGTGGTCATCTCCCGTACGCGCCAGGTCACAGATCTTTTTCGCGGTGAGGTCATCTCGGTGCGGATAATCCGGTGGAATATTCGCTGCCATCCACACTTCCATCGCAGGTCCCGTGGCCAGAGACTCCCAGCAGCCGCTGAAACCGCAATAGCACGACGGGCCGGAAGGATCGATCAGGTGATGACCGATCTCAGGATGCGAGTAATCGACCCCGCGGTAGATCTTGCCGTCAAAAATCAGGCCCACGCCTATGCCGGTTCCGACCGTGACGTAAATCAACCGCGACTTGTTGCGTCCCGCGCCCCAACCGGCTTCGCCAAGCGCGGAGGCGTCTGCGTCGTTTTCAATCGCAACCCCTACTTGAAACGCCGCCTCAAGATCCTTGACGGGATTTTCCCCTTTCCAGTTGGGAAAGAAATTAACGTCGCCGATTGCACCGGTCAGAGGATAAACCGGGCCCGTGGAGCCAATACCAATTCCCGTGATTTTCTGGCCGGTCTGTTCTTCGGCATCGTGCAACATTTGGATCGTGGCTTTGATGGCGCGTGGATAGCCAGCTTCCGCGTTGGTCGGAATTTGCGACTGGACGAGGACGCGCCCATCGGCGTCCACAATTCCCGCGGCGATTTTCGTGCCGCCGATATCAACTGCGCCGATCATCATGTTCTCCAGGGCTGGGGGTATGGTTCATTGTTTCCACTCGAGGACGGCTGCTTCAAAGGGCCCGAGACGGACTTTGGTGTTTGCGCCCTGGAGTGCGAGCGGCGTGGAGCCGTCGGGGGTGATCGAAGAATAGGAATGCACGGAGACTGTGGACAGTATGTTCGCATCCTGCGCTATCGTGCTGTGATTCACAACCACCAGATAGCCGCGACCAGCGCCCTTAAGTGAGGAAACTTCCACCTCCGGGCGGTCGGAACGAAACGCCGGCTTAACGCCGACCCAATCGCGAAACGCTTCGTAAATCTTGTGGGTGTTTTCTTGCTGATCAAAGACACCGGATACGTTCGCCAGATAGTGTTCGATCGGATAGGCGCTCACCAGAGTTTTTCCAGCGCCCAATGAATTCACCACCAATGCGGGATTGCCTTCCTGGTCCACGGCAATCACCTTACCCGTGGAGACTTGCAAGAGGACTCCTTCAGACTGCATGTTCGCAGACGGCACCGAGTAGTGAAAGGTATCACCGGGCTTCAAATTGCCGAATGGTTCGGTGAATTTGATGGTGACTTCCGAAAAGGCAACGCGGTCGGCGATACGCGCGCCAAACAGAGAATCCATTTCCGGGATCGCACCGTCAGATGCGAGGGAGGCGTACAAGAATCCACCCTTTTCCACGTATTTCCTAGCCTTTTCGTAAAAATCCGAATGCACGTGCGCCAGGAAGGGGTCGGAAGTGCTGGTAATAGGGGATGGCATAAAAAGAACAGGCCGCGTATCCCAGTCCGAATATTCGCGGGGAAAATCTGCCTTCAATCCAACTTGTCGCGCAAGAATAAACGACGTAAGTGCCGACGACATGAGCCACTCATTCGCCGCGCTAGCGTCCGGTTGTGGACGGCCAGGGATCGCGTCGCCGTCAGCCTGCGATACGTAGGGCGTCACGGCGGGACCTGTGAGTCCCATGCGAGAAAAATCCCCATGCACTTTCGCCCACTCGTCGGGAATGACGATGGCCACATCGGCCGGAGCAGGAGCAAGGCCGGTAAGATCTAATCGCGAAACCACTTCGGAGAATTTCTTGAATTCGCGTGCCAGCGGCTTGTCTTTTCTGTCCCACGTCGTCATGCCCCAGCCGGTTTCCTGCGGCGTACGAAGATACGGCGCTTTGTGAAACTGCTCCGGCGAGGCGTCCGTGTAGCACCACAGATCCACACCGATGCTTCCCGCTCCTAAACCGGAATACATTTGCGCGCGGTCGTAGGCCGCCACGTGTTCGGGAGAAAACTGCGCGGTCGAGGCGCCCATCTCGTGAATCATCACCGGACGACCGGCGCCTTGCGAAAGCTCGATTTCGAATGCAGCACCGTATGTGCCACGAGCCGACAGCAGAGCGTCAGGAAAAAGATCAGGCGAGTATAAAGTGAAGGGATGCACGCTGAAGAAGTCTACGAATTTCGCGATATTGTCGGCGCGGAACGGTCCATGGCCAACTTCTTCTCCGCTGGTGCCAACCACGATGGGATGGAGTTTATCGTGTTCACGAATGCCATCGACAATCAGGCGGGTCCAGTTGATGGCCATGGAATCGGTGGTCTGCGGGTACGGCACGATCCAGAACGGCGGCTCATCCGTCAAATCCCAGCCAATAATCGCGCTTTCATTGCCGTAGCGGCGGCCAAATTCCGCGGCGAAATTCGTCTCCAGCCGCAGCATATCCGGGTCCGCATGGGGATGCCGGCCCAATCGCCACGGAACATCCCAGTACGCTTCCCCGACTTCTCCACCGATGAACAAGCTGGGATGCAGGTAGATTTTGTACTTGTGCGCGAGCGAGACTAAATAGTCCAGCTGCTGAAACGCCACGGGGTTGTAATCGCCCGGTCGGGGCTCAAACCACGCCCACATCACGTCGAAGCGCGTGACCGTGTAGCCCAGTTCATGCATCTTGGCGAAATCAGCTTCGATATCTTTGGGATCCCACTCCACATTCCATTGCATCGCGGCCTTGGCAGGAACCCAGTGTGCTCCGACCGGCAAGAAGCGCTTGCCATCGGCAGTAAAATACGTGCCATCGAGATGAACGGGGGGGAGCTTCGAGGCCGACGCCGGTCGATTGGCCTCTTGCGCACGCGCCGTGGGAACGCAGGCGAGGATCGCGCATCCCAGTAAGACTCCCTTGAGCCAAACGCAATTGTGATTCTTCATTGAGCCTCTTTACGAGGAGCGATTGTTTCGATTCTCTCAGAACTTCAAGCGCACGGCGACTTGCAGTTGCCGTGAGGAATGCACAGTGCTGCTGATGGAACCGGAAAGACCCGGAATATCGACGGTGTTGTTGGGCGGGCCGAATTCCGGGGTGTTGAACAGATTGAACACTTCGCCACGAAGTTCCAGGTTCAAAGACTCCTTCAACTGAAAATCCTTGAATACAGAGAAGTCGACATTATATTGCGCTGGGCCGCGAAGAGTTCCCGTGCCTGCGTTGCCGTAAAGACGCGCGAACGACTGGCCGGGAGCGAGGTTGGGATATAGGAAATTCGATGTGCTCACCTGCCCAAATGCGGCGGGATTGTACCAGCATTGCAGTGTCTGCGAGTTGGACGGACAGCCCGCTGCGGTGGCATTCGTAAACGAGTAGGGACTGCTATAGATGTTGGGGCGCGCACCGCCGGAGCCCGTATTGGTGTCGTCAAAGGAGAGCAGCGGAGTAATCGCCTGGCCGGAGTACATCGTGATGATTCCGTTCAATTGCCAACCGCCCGCTACCCACTTCGCAGGACCTTCCGAATTGAAGAAACGCTTGCCGGGGCCAAATGGCAATTCATACGTCCATGCGGCCGTGAATTGATGGCGAAAATCAGGGCTGATGCTGCCGCGTTCCGCGCGCATGTTGTAGGTGTTCTGCGGTTCGGGACCGACGGCCTCATCTTCGTCGGTAACGCCAATGCTATGTTGATACGTGTAAGCAGCCAGAATATTCCAGCCATTGGAGAAGCGTTTCTCGAAGCGCACTTGAAGCGCGTTCGAACTCATGCTTGCGTCATTGTTGGAGGTGCGAATGGCGCCAATCTGCGGAACAGTGCCGTAGTAGGGCCTGCCGAAATTCGAGCCAAGCCCGTCCGCACAATAAGGATCAGTAGCGGTAGGGCAAACCTCAAAGTTCGAATCCAGGGGCTGCAACGCCTGGTTCAAGTTGCGCAGATACGTGAGATGTACGCCGTGAACTCCTACGTAAGAAACCTGCAGTATCGTATCTTTCGCGAGCTGCCGCTCAACGTTGAGGTTCCATTCCTGAATTGATGGCGTGGGGTTGTGAAATGGTATCGCGCTGGCGCGGCCACTGGGATCGGTCAGGCTCGAAGGGGGCAAGCTTCCCGAGGGATCCGAGGGAGTGGCGAAACCCGTGGACAGTTGCAGCGTGGGGATGGAATTGGCGTTGAACTGAATCGTCTGGTTGCCGAACAGGCCGGTGGGATTGTAAGCGAGTTCTGCGTCGTTTTGGTCGGCCTGCAGGCTGTAAAAAATCCCATAGCCGCCACGTATAACAGTTCGTGAGTCGAATGGCGTATAGGCAAACCCAATGCGGGGGGCGAAATTCTTGTAATTGGTCTGGACGTTGCCGGTGTCGCTGACTCCCGCCATGCCCGGCGCAACGAATGTGCCCGTGGCAAAATCGAAATTGGCAATGCGGTTGTGGTCTTCCACCATCGGCGTGAAGACGTCGTAGCGCAAACCGAGATTCAGAGTCAGCCTGGACGAAACCCGGAAGTCGTCCATGAAGTATCCACTCACTTCCCACCAACTCATTCCAAACGAACCGGTAAGACCATCGCGGAAGGAATAAATGGGATTGCCGATTAGAAAGCTGGCCAGCGAACTGCCTGGATCAGAGGTGGTATCGTTGATATTTTCCGTAAATTGCTGATCGAATGTGAAATCGCCGCGCGGATTCTGCGTCTGGAAGAATCCATGCTGACGCCGGATCAGATCCCCGCCGACTTTGAAGGAGTGCCGGCCGTGGGTCCACGTGAAGGAATCCTTCAGTTGATAGTTGTTTTCCTTCAGAATTTCCGGGAACCAGTCCTGATTGCCCAACGAACTGTAGCCCGCGATCATGATGTTGGGCATACCATTCGTGTTCGTATCGCCGGGAACATTGATACCGGGGATGCCCAATTCGGAGGCAAGGGTTTCGTTGGAGAAAAATGGGACGGCATTGACGGCGTAGCGCGTATATCCGATTTTCAGTTCGTTGGTCTTGGTGGAGGAAAACGAATGCACATCGCTGATGCCTACTACCCAGGACTTATTATGGATGTTGCCGGTAAACGAGCCCCCGCCGGCCTTCCCAGGAAAAGGATCCGGCTGTATGGAATCGACATTCCCAAAACTAAATGTGCCGGCAATTGTGTCTGACCGCCATTGGTGATCCACGCGGACGTCGAACGAATCTTGATTGTTGCTGGCCACCGGGTTATACAGAAAATTGTTCGCCGTGCCCGCGCCGGGAATGTTCGGTTGGGGAAACAGATTCATGACGTTCAGCGCCGCTGGATCGAGGCAACTGCCGCCCGTGGCGCTTCGCCGTGTGTCGCCGACGCAGGGTGGAATGATGTTTCCCGGAAACGGTGTACGCGCGTTGGTAACGGGATCGGTGGTCAAAGGATCGTAAATCTGGCCGGTGATGTTTCCCTGACCGTCGGTGCCTAAGAGATCGGAGAAATCACCGGTGCGCTCAGCGCCCGTCGGGACCGTGGAAATGAATGTTTGCGACTCGCGAATGCGCGTGCCTTGGTAATCCATAAAGAAGAATGTTTTGTTCTTGATGATAGGGCCGCCGAGCGTCCCACCGAATTGGTTCTGTTTGAACGGCGGTATTGGCGAATTGGGGTCGTCGAAGAAATTCTTGGCGTCCATGTAAGAGTTACGCAGGAATTCGAAAGCGCTGCCGTGGAAATTGTTCGTGCCGGATTTGATGACCACGTTAACGACAGCGCCGCCCTTGCCGATGTCCGCCCCGAAATTGCTTGTCTGCACCTTAAATTCATCGATTGCTTCCACGGGCGGTTGCAGAATCTCGAAGCCGATCTGCTGTTCGTTATTGTCAAAGCCGTTCAGCAGAAAGTTATTGTTCGTAGCCATCAGGCCGTTCACGTGAATGGAGCCGTTCCCGCGTTCATTCTCAGGAATCCCACCCTGCTGCACGGCGCCGGCTTCACCCTGATTCACGCCGGGGCTCAGATAGGCAAGCTGCAGGAAGTTGCGTCCGTTTAGAGGTAAGTCATGTACCTGGGTCTGCTCAATCACCTGCCCAATCGAGGAGGTCTCCGACTCGACGAGCGGCTCCGCGGCGGTCACTTCGATGTGTTCAGACACCACGCCGGGAACCAAGGTGACATCGACGCGAACAACCTGGTTGATATCCACCTTCACGCCGGATTGCGTGGCTGTTTTGAACCCCGCTTGTTCGATCGCGATATTGTACACGCCCGGCTTCAAGTGGCTTACGTTGTATTCGCCTTGCTCGTTCGCAGCGGTTTTGTGAACGACGTTCGTCTCTACTTCAGTGACCGTCACCGTTGCGCCGGCAAGAACCCCACCGGAAGCGTCGCGAACCGTTCCAACGAAGGTAGCCGATTCAATTTGCGCAGCAACCGGACGGCTCCCCAATGAGCATAGGTAGGCGAAGCAAACGGAAGCAAAAACGAGCGCTGGCAACCAGCGCACAACGTGTCGCGAATTAGGCATCGAAGCCACCCCCGAGCCGCGATCGAAGGAAAGTCGCAAAGCTCATAATCCCAGCTAACTAAACATCATATGTGGTTTTGTTGTCAAGTAAATAGTAATCGCCCTTCCCCGTCGACCCTTCCATCGTTGAAAAAGCTGGTAACTTATGCGATTGCATGGACATGAGAGGATCTACAGGTTTGTGTGAGAACTCGCTTCTCTCGAACCTGCTCACGTTGTATGATTTGATACTTAGAGTGCGCAGCAAAATGGTGCAAACGCAAAAGATCCTCGAGCCCACACCGTCGTCGAGCCTAAGTTCTCTTCGCTTCCAACTCGATCAGCAGAGCTTCGTGCCTTATTACGAGCAGATCGTCGATCAGATTCGAACATTAATTAGGGAAAAAGCGCTCAGCGAGGGTGCGATCTTTTATTCGGAGGGCGAGGTGGCACGAATGCTGGGCATCAGCAAGATGCCCGTGCGCCAGGCCTTCCAAAAACTGCGCGCGGAAGGACTGCTGGTGGTTTCGCGCGGTAAGAGACCGATCATCGGCTCGGGAAAACTGCCGTGGAATTTTCAGCAACTGCGCGGATTCAGTGAAGAGATGAGACGCCGCGGCTTGGAACCTTCGGCAAAAGTGATTTCTCTCGTGCGCAGGGAACCGGACGGCGAAGTGACGCAGGCCTTGAAGCTTCCGGCGGGCGGCGAAATCTATTGCCTGAAACGCTTGCGATATGTCGACGGCAAGCCCGTCGCCGTGGTGACCAGTTTCCTACCGGTTGCGATTTTCCCGGACATCGACAAACAGGATTTGCAAGGGCAGTCCCTGTACCATGTATTTGAGCACATCTATAAACGGAAACTGCATTGGGCTGAAGAAGTGATTGGGGCAGCCATCGTGAATACAGACGACGCGCGACTGCTTCAAGCGGCCATAGGCAGCGCGGTGCTGCTTATTAAAGAAACCACCTACGACACACAGGAACTGCCGATTGAGTACAGTGTTTCTGTTCTACGTGGCGACCGCTACACTGCTTCCGTGGTTTCCGTACGAAAGAAGTGACTCTCGTGAATCGAGCATTAGTGCTCGCGTGTGGAAATGCACTTCGCAGCGACGACGCGGTCGCACTGCATGTTGCCAGTTGTTTGCGGAATGGCCTTTGTGATCCTGACACTCGGGTTTACTCCGACCAGCAATGGATGCCGGAGTTGGCCGAACCGATCAGCGAAGCGGAACTGGTGATTTTTCTGGATGCGTCGGAACACGTGACGGCCGGTGAGATCGTCTGCAACCCGTTGCGCCCGATTTACAAGTCGCCCGGCAGCCTGACTCATCAGACGTCTCCCGCGACGCTGCTCGCTCTTTCGCAGGAGCTCTACGGAAAAATTCCGGCGCGGGCGTATCTGCTCGAGATTGGCGGGGCTTCGTTTGAATTGAAGGAAGGACTATCGGAGCCGGTTCGCCACGCAATACCTCAGGTAATCGAACAGGTAAAAGCGCTATTGTCCGGCGTCACCTTGCCACACAGTTAGGCCATTCTATTTTGTCGAGTAGTATCCGTCTCTAGCCTGGACTACCAAATCCTTGTTCTTCGTAGTCAGCTGAATTTTGTGGTAGCCGGGACCGGAATCCTTTTCGGGAGTATAGCCAATGCTATATTGGTTGCGCAGTTCCTCTTCGATCTCGGCATAAATTTTGTCGACGGTTTCTTTTTTCGAGACTTCGAAGAGCCGCCCACCCGTCTCCTTTGAAATTTGTTGCAGGATTTTCTTTCCGTCGGGTCGCTCTTCCTGCGGGTATCTCCCGCCTCCTCCGTGGTGACCACCGCCGCCATACGGGCCCCGCTGGCCCATCATCCCTCCCCCGGGATGCCCATAGCCCTCGTCGTCTTTGAATAAAATCGAGTAAACAACGGTGTCGGCGCGTTGTGCAGTTTCGATTGCCTCCACAAGCGTCTCTCTACTTCCCCGATCGACCCCATCGGAAAGAATGATCAGCGCTTTGCCCCCTTGCTGCTTGCTCATCAGCTCATCCGAGGCCAGAAAAATCGCGTCGTACAAGGCCGTCCCACCGCCGCGGTGCCGCGCGCTGCCGCCGCCTGGACTGCCGCCATTGCCCGCCCCCGAACTCCCGCTGCTGCCTCCGCTGCCACGTCCATCTTCGAATTGCGGAGTTTGCAGCGCCTGAAGAGCCGACTGCAATTTCGGCCGCGACCCCGTGAAATCCTGCAGCAACTCGACATCGCGATCGAAGTGGATCACGAACGCCAGATCCTTCTCCGGACGCAACAGATGATCCAGAAAGCCGTAGCTCGCGGTGCGTTCCTGCTCCAGCACTTTCCTTTGACTGAGACTCGTGTCCACCAGCAGGCCAAGCCGCAAAGCCAAATCATTTTCACGCGCGAAATAATCGATGGTCTGAAGACGCTCGTCCTCCTGGAGAACGAAATCGTCCTTAGTGAGATTGGAAACAATCTTTCCGTGCTTATCTCGCACAGTCGCGAGCACGCTAACCGTGTTTACGTGAACAGCAATCTTGGGATGCGGTTCCTGCTGGGCCGATTGGGCCGGAGTCGGCGATTGTGGTGGAACTTGCCGCTGCCCTTGCGCGTACACGAAAGGAGTAAATACGCACAGACATGCCAACGTACACGATTGTAGAAATCCGCACAGCAATCGTCTCGCACGAAAATTCTGCACTTTAATAGTCATTTAGCGCGAATCCGGAATGCAAGTCACCATCTTTGCACACACATCCACGGCAAACAGCTCCTCTTCTATTTCCCTGGTGGAGCTCGATTAGTTCCAATTTTTCGGCGAATTATTAGTCCTGGATCTTAGCGCACGGCCGGGGCTACCACTACACCTTCACGGTTTGCCGGGACTTGCACGCTTCGTAGATAGCCATCATCAACTTGATGTCGCGCAACCCTTCATCACCGGGCGTTAGCGGCTCCTTATTCTGCATCACGCACTCGGACATATGGTCCATCTCCAGCGCAAAGTGATCCTTTTCCGGAAGATCGATTTCTTCGATGATGTTCTTCCGGCCTACCTTCATGCGCAGGCCGCTATACCACGTCGCCGGGTCCATATCCATCCATCCCTCGGTGCCGATCACCCGGAAATGGCTCTGATGGTAATAGCCATAGCTGGAAGTGCAGTTTGCCAGCGTGCCACTCGGGAAGCGCAACTGAAAAGTGATCGTTTCCTCTACTTCCTTGAAGCAGGGGTCGTTCGGTGCGTTGTACATCATCGCATTCACTTCCGTGGGTTCTTCTCCAGAAAGATAGCGCGCCGCATTCAACGCGTAAATGCCGATGTCCATCAGCGACCCGCCGCCGGCCAGATTTTTCTTCAGTCGCCATTGATCCGGATTCGTGGCGCGCCATCCTGCATCGGCGTTGATGATTTGCGTGGGGCCAAGTTCCCCTGAGTGCGCAATGCGGATGGCTTCCTGGTTGTAAGGTTCATAGCGGCAGCGATACGCCACCATCAACTTCTTGCCGGCTTGACGCCCAGCGTCGATCATCTTCTGACATTCCGCTGGAGTGCATGCCATCGGCTTCTCGGTCAGGACGTGTTTGGCGGCCTGAAAACCGCGGACGGTGTACTCCGCGTGCATACAGTTCGGGAGGACGATATAGATGATATCGACCTCGGGATTGTCTTTGATCGAATCGTAGTTTTGGTAGTTATAAATATTCTTCGGATTGATGCCATAGCGGAGTGCCAGCTTGTTCGCTTTGTCGGGATGCCCGCTCACGAAGGCCACCGGCTTGGACTTTTCGCACTTCGCAAAGGCCGGCAGGATCTCGTAGATCGACAGATTCCCTAGCCCGACGATCGCCCAGCCGAGTTTCTTGCCCGGCGGCTCAGGAACCACAAGGCCCTGCTGCGCCATCGATTCTTTCAAGAAGGCACCAGTAGCGCTGGCCACCACCAACCCTTGACTCATTTTGCCGAGAAATCCCCGGCGCGAGATTCCTTTTGCTGGCGTGTCCGACATCAATCCCCCTTTTCTTACTGCTCACCGCGCTGTTTATGCAGTTCGTCCAACTTCTTCTTCAAATAATCCTGATATTCCTTTTTCAATTTCGGATCGCTCGGGGATCCGTAAATCTCGCTGGATTTGTACTTCCCTTCCGCAAACTTCTGCTTGGTCCACTCGTCATGAATGTGGATTTCGTCTGCGCGATCTAAAACCTGCTTGACGAATTGAGGAGGAATAAAATAGACGCCTTCCCGATCCCCCACCGCCAGGTCTCCTGGCATCACCGTAACGTCGCCAATGCGAATAGGAATATTGATGCCGGTGAGCATCACGTTGCCGATGGGCGTAGGGTCCACCGCTCGCACGTAACCGGGCATGTCGATTTCCGAGATACCGTCAAGGTCGCGCACGCTACCATCCACGACGAGGCCACCTTTATGTGTGGCGGTCATTACGTAGTAGTACAGATTGTCTCCAACGATGGTCCCGTTCACTTTTTTCCCAAACAGGTCGACCACCAGAACGTCGCCGGGTTGCAGCATGTCAATCGCAGTTTGATTCATCAGTCGCGGCAGTCCGTGCTCTTTCGCTTTTTTCTCGGCAACACTGGCCACGTCTTCGCGTACCGGCATGAACTGCACGGTGAAAACGCGCCCCACCATCGTTTTTCCCGGCTTCAGCACGATAAATCCGTCGGCGTACTGGTTGCGGTAGCCGTTTTCCTCCATCGTTGTCCAGATATCTTCGGCGGAAAGGTCTCGCGCTCGTTCTAGTAGCGCGTCCGGAACTTTAGGCCGGCCGTCGGGGAAGCGATCGAACGGGTTTGCGGCGGTATAGTCGATCAGGTCTTGCTTGGAAAATGTCATGAGTTGCGCGTTCGCGACCACCGGAAGCAGAAGCGTGCAGTAACACGCGGCTAAGATGATGCTGAATACCATTCGATACGAGGCGCTACGCAGTGCATTAATCATGGAGAACCCCACGGAAGTAGATTAATTTCTATCAATCTGGGGAAGACTCTGCGGAATCGCTCGCTCTGCCAAGTTCGCGGGCCACTGAGCTTCTAAAACCGGTGGCAATTTATCACACTCAAATCCGGCGGACCAATGGTACGATACCTCACAGATTTTGGCATAACGATATTCTTGGGTCCGGTTGCACTAGCATCAGAATCTTGCAAATCGTTTTTGATTCCGTCTGCCCCAGAGGCCAACACTGGCGTCTGGGCAAAGGCTTGCGGCTATAACATTCCCGGAGGTTGATCTTCCATGAGCAAATCGAATCGAAATTTATTTGGCCGGCGTGATGTTTTGAAAGCTTCTGCGCTGGCATTGGGTGCTGGTCTGCTGTCTGGTGAATCGCTCGAGGCATATCCTAAAGGTGTAAACACCAATTCAAGTCCGTCGACACTGAAGATCACTGACCTGCGGGTCGCGACGGTCGTGAAGCCCGGCCCGAGTCCCTGCCCGATTATTCGCCTCGATACCAATCAAGGTGTGTACGGTCTGGGCGAAGTACGCGACGGCGCCAGTGCCACCTACGCACTGTTCTTAAAAAGCCGTCTTGTAGGACAGAACCCGCTGCAACTGGACAATATTTTCCGTCAAATCAAGCAATTCGGCGGCCATGCGCGCCAAGGCGGTGGAGTCTCCGCTGTCGAAATGGCCTTGTGGGATATCACTGGCAAGGTCTACAACGCTCCCGTCTATGCCCTGTTGGGTGGCGGGAAGTTTCGCGACAAGATTCGTATCTATGCCGACACCACGGAATCGGATGATCCGAAGATTTATGCGCAGCGGATGAAAGAGCGCAAGGAAGTCATGGGACTCACTTGGTTAAAAATGGATTTGGGCATTGAAATGGTCTCCAAAACGCCTGGCACCGTCACCAATCCGACCGATGTCCAGCAGTGGAAGGCGCACCAACTCGAACATCCTTTGATCGCCATGGAAGTGACGGATAAAGGTATCGCTATGCTCGAACAATTTGTCGCAGCCGTCCGTGACGCAGTGGGCATGGAGATTCCGCTCTCCATGGATCACCTGGGTCACCTTGGAGTAAAGTCCATCATTCGCCTGGGCAAGGCCTATGAGAAATATAATTTGTCCTGGATGGAAGATGTCATTCCGTGGAACTACACCGAACTGCTTCGCGAAATCACCTTGGAAAGTCCTACGCCGATCCTCACGGGCGAAGACATTTATCTCAAGGAACCATTCCAAGTGCTTTGCTCGAATCACGCCGTAGGTAAGATTCAGCCGGACCTGGCCACCGCCGGTGGCATTCTGGAAACCAAGAAAATCGGGGACATGGCTCAGGACTACGGAGTTCCCATGGCCATGCATTTTGCTGGAACTCCCGTGAGTTGCATGGCCAACGTGCATTGCGCCGCCGCCACAGAGAATTTCCTAGCGCTCGAAAATCACTCTCTCGACGTGCCGTGGTGGTCGTCGCTCGTCCAGGAAGGAGTGTCGACGCCCATCGTGAATCATGGCTGGATTGATGTGCCGGACCGTCCCGGCCTAGGCGTGACACTAAACGAAGATATGGTGCGGCAACACCTCGCGCCGGGAACGGGTTACTTTGACCCGACCCCGCAGTGGGATAACGAGCGCTCTTGGGATCGCTTGTGGAGTTAGCGGAAGCCCAACAAAAATAAAACGTGAAAAACTAGAGTTTTCGCGGTGGTCCGGTCGATCGCCGCGAAATCAACTCCGGCTCAACGGCAATTTCGGGTACAAACTCAGCTTGGTTTTCGATTCGATCCAGTAAGGTCTGCGCGGCAATCTTTCCCATTTTTTCTAATGGTTGCCGCACCGTGGTCAGCGGTGGAATCGAAAACGACGAAATCGAAATATCGTCAAATCCCACTACGGAAATATCTTCGGGCACGCGCAAGCCGGCTTCCTGAAACGCGCGCATCGCCCCAATGGCGGAAATGTCGTTGTATGCGAATACGGCCGTAAACGGAATGCCCCGAGCGATCAAGGCTTTTCCGTAGGGATACCCCAATTCGGGTGTCGATTCCATTCCTTCCAGTTGCAATACCAACTCCGGTCTGATCTCGATCTCAAACTCCCGCGCCACTTCTTGAATCGCTTCCCAGCGCGCCGCTGAATCCGAGCTTTTCGGTTGACCGCGCAGGAAGGCGATGCGTTCGTGCCCCAACTCCTTCAAATGAATGAGACCCAGTTCCGCCGCCCGGCGATGGTCCAGAATAATATTTGTGACGTTATCTACTTTCTGGTGCCCGGCGACCGCGACCGTGGGAAGAATCGGCTCCTCGTCAATGGAAGTATCGATGGTAATCAGGCCTTCCACGCCGCGCGAAGTCAGTAGCTGTGAGTAGGTGCGCAGCAACTTCGGATCGTGTCGGTGCGCCACGGTGAGGAAGAAAAAATTGTTGTCGCGGAGAAAAGGTTCAATGCCGTTGACGATTGTACCGCCATAGGTGTCGCCAATTTCTTCGACGATAACGCCGACCGTATAGGTTCGTTTCACACGCAAAGAGCGCGCCAAAAAGTTCGGTTGATAATTTAGTTCGCGAGCGGCTTCGAAGATTCTCTTACGGGTATTTTCCGGAATGGTACGCGCGGCCTTGGTGTTATTGAGGACTGCCGAAACGGTCCCCGGAGTGAGTCCGAGGTGTTGCGCGACAGATTTAAGCGTTACGATACCGCGATGCTTTGGGCGGGGTGGTTTCGCACCGATCATTTGCACGTTCCTCTGGCATCTACGGACAATGCCATTTCCTCTGAGATTCTGTTCTAACCG
The DNA here is from genome assembly GCA_963759275.1 of Candidatus Acidiferrales bacterium. Classification (GTDB taxonomy): domain Bacteria; phylum Acidobacteriota; class Terriglobia; order Acidiferrales; family UBA7541; genus Acidiferrum. The sequence continues at coordinate 1,144,070 of CAVWYZ010000018.1, forward strand.
TCATCCCAGCGGCCTCGACTGGTAGTTAATCGCTATTCTAACGCTTCGTTGCTCGAAATAACCAGCATCACGTTCGAGAGGGACCGATAGAAATCACAGCTGCCGTCCGGATGGATTTAGAGAAACGATTATCTAGCCACATTTCAGAAAGTTCTGTCGTATAATCGCCAGTTGCCCGGAGGCCCGGCATGCTTCGCCGCACGTTTGTAAAAGATTTGATGGTCCTCGCCTCGATATCTCCCGCTCTTAACAATCCACATCGAATAGCGACAGCGAATTCTCCCGCAGACGACATCACAGCGGCACATATCCCTCGCTGGCGCGGTTTCAATCTGCAAGGCCGTTTTCCTTGGCCCGGCCACCCTTACGATGGCCCTGCTTTCGATGAATTTGATTTTGAAACCATGGCCGAATGGGGGTTCGACTTCGCACGGCTTCCGTTGTCTTACTGGACCTGGGGCAATCGCGACAATTGGACCGAGATTCGCGAAGAACCTTTGACGCAAATCGATCGCGCCGTCGATTTAGGGAAGCAGCACGGCATACACATCAATATAAATTTCCATCGCATTCCTGGCTACTGTATTAACCAACGCGAATTGGAACCCGCGGACTTGTTTACCGGCACTGCGGTCCAGAGGCACAAAGCGCTGGCCGCCGCGAAATTCCATTGGCAGGCGTTCGCGAAGCGCTACAAAGGCATCCCCAATCGCAATGTGAGTTTCGATCTCATTAACGAACCGCCCAAAATGCGCTCCTACGAGGGCGCGCTCGAAGAGCGTTACGTCGAAATCGTAAAGGTTCTGGTTGCGGGGATTCGCGAAATCGATCCTAACCGCTTAATCTTTGCAGACGGCATGAACATTGGCCAAGCTCCGGTCGTAGGCATCGTCGATCTCGGCCTGGTACAAAGCACACGCGGTTATCAACCGAAAGCCGTTAGTCACTACACAGCAACTTGGGTTCCCAAAGACGAATTCGAAACCTTCAATCCTCCTACATGGCCGCTTACTGACGATCATGGCGTGGTCTGGGATCGTGCCTACCTGCAAAAGGTATACGTCGACCTCTATAAAGTCATCACCGACAAGGGAGTTCAGGTGCATGTTGGCGAGTGGGGGTGCTTCAACAAAACACCGCACGCTGTGGCGCTTGCCTGGATGACGGATTGCCTCGCAGTATGGAAGCAAGCAGGTTGGGGCAATTCCTTGTGGAATCTCCGGGGATCGTTCGGCGTGATGGACAGTGAGCGAGCGGACGTAAGTTACGAAGATTATAAGGGCCATAAATTAGACCGCAAAATGTTGGAACTTCTTCGCAATGCCTGAGGCCATCAAATGAAATCAATCGTGAGAGTGATTTTCTTCGTTGCCGTTTGTTTTCTGGCCGCTCCGTTCGCTTTCTCCCAGTCAGCGCCTTTGCTGCAACTGAACGACAAGGAATATTTCGAGATGCCGGGCCTGAACGTAATGGCATTCCAGGATATTTATCCGGAAGGGCACCAAGCCGGTGTCAGCATCATTCAGAATGGCGTGCGCGTCGCAACGAACGGGGATCTTCGTCTGGATGCCACTCCAGGGCAGTGGCAAGCCATGCCCAAGCAAGACAATCGCGTGGTCGATAAAGCGCACGGGGAAATTATCACCACGCTTTCTTATCCGGATGAGTCGCGAAATCGCAAAGGCTACAACCCCATCGATTACCCTGACTTGAACTTCACCTATAAGGTCAGAGTGCACGCCGAAGGGCAAAGCATCCGCGTAATCGTAGACTTGGATAAACCCCTGCCGGAGGCTTTCATCGGCAAGGTCGGATTCAATATGGAACTGTTTCCCGGCGCGTTCTTCGGCCGCTCCTGGTATCTCGGCGACCAATCCGGTATTTTCCCTCGCCAACCAAATGGACCAGAGCAAGTTTCGAAAGACGACGATGTCGAACCCGTGCCGTTCGCTTCCGGCCCGAAACTGTCGCTCGCACCCGAACTGGATTCAGAGCGTATGGTGATCGAAAGCCGCGCCGGTGATCTGCAACTCTACGATGGGCGCAATAAACACACGAACGGATGGTACGTCGTGCGGTCGCTCGTGCGGGCGGGCGCCACCACCGGTGCAATTGACTGGTTGATCTCGCCACACGCAGTCCCCGGGTGGACTTATACACCCGTAGTTCACGTCTCCGAGGTTGGCTACCATCCCGGGCAGACGAAATTGGCGGTGATTGAACTGGACAGCGCCGATTCCACCACGGCGAACGCGACTCTCAATCGAATCTCGGAAGACGGCGGATTGCAGAAAGTCATTTCCGCGAAGCCTACGACATGGGGAAAGTTTCTTCGTTACAATTATCTGCAATTCGATTTCTCCAAAATTACGCAGCCTGGCATGTACGAAGTTACTTACGGCGCTTCCACTTCAGAACCCTTTCAGATCTCCCCGTCTGTTTACGAGCGCGGTATTTGGCAGCCGGTGATTGAACACTTCTTGCCGATTCAAATGTGCCACATGCGCGTCGAAGAGCAATACCGCGTCTGGCATGGCGCCTGCCATCTGGACGACGCGCGGATGGCTCCTATCAACCACAATCACTTCGATGGCTACATTCAAGGTCCGTCGACTCTCACCAAATACAAGTCGGGAGGCAGCGTTCCTGGATTGAATGTAGGAGGGTGGCACGATGCAGGGGACGACGATTTCCGCATTGAATCGCAGGCGGATGAGGTCACGATCCTCGCCAGCGCGTACGAATTATTCCACCTCGACTACGACGATACTTCCATCGACGAAGCCCATCACCTGGTGAAACTGCACGTGCCCGATGGCAAGCCGGATACCTTGCAGCAAGTACAGCACGGTGCGCTAACCATTCTTGCCAGCTACAAAAATCTTGGCCGCTTCTATCGCGGGATTATCAGTTCCAGCCTTCAGCAATACACGATGATCGGCGACACTTCCAATGCCACCGACAATCTCTATTTCGATGCTTCCCTGAAAGCTGGGGAAAAAACCGGAACACATTCCTCGCTCGATGACGACCGCTGGGTCTTCACGGAACAAAATGCGGGCCACGAATACAAAGGCATCGCCGCTCTTGCGGCCGCCGGCCGCGTTCTAAAGTCTATGGATCCTCCCTTCGCTGCGGAGTGCCTGCAGGCTGCGGAACAGGCGTGGACCGAAGATCACGCCGAGGGCCAAGGCTTCAACGATAAAATTGCGGCCGCGGTCGAGTTATACCTGACGACCGGTAAGCCGCAGTATATGCAAACCCTCGTCGACAATCAGAAAGAAATTCTTGCTCATTTCGAGCATGTCGGGTGGAGCGTCTCTCGCGTCACGGATCGCATTCCGGACAAGGAGTTCGTCAAGCAACTGCACGTTGCGGCCACACAATTCTTCCAGTCAGTGCGCGACAAGCAGGCCGCCACTCCTTTTGGCGTCCCCTATCGCCCCTATATCTGGGGGGCCGGATGGCAAATCGAGCGGTTCGGCGTGGAGCAATATTATTTGCACAGAGCGTTTCCGGACGTAGTCTCGCCCGAGTATATGTTTAACGCGCTGAACTTCATCTTAGGTGTACATCCCGGCGAAAACACGGCATCGTTCGCTTCTGGCGTAGGCGCTAATTCCACAACCGTCGCTTACGGCTTCAATCGCGCAGACTGGACCTATATTCCCGGTGGCGTGGTATCTGGAACGGCGCTCATCCGCCCAGACTTTCCTGAGTTAAAAGCGTTTCCCTATCTGTGGCAGCAGACGGAATATGTGCTCGGTGGCGGTTCCTCGAATTACATGTTTTTGGTGCTGGCCGCCGATCAGGTGTTAAACCACAAATGAGAAATGAACCTGTGTTCCCTGGCACGCCAGTAACCCGTCGTTGGTACCAGCGCGTAAACCGTTGCGCACTTCTGTTCTGCGTTTCGCTTGGGTTTTCCGGTACTTCGCGCGCGCGCCCCTTGGATAGGTCACAAAGTTATCAGGAGAGGGTTTTCAACGTTCGCGAGTTCGGAGCAATAGGAGATGGCAAAACATTAGATACTCCGGCGATCTCCAAAGCCATTCAGGCCGCCAATTCTGCGGGTGGTGGCCGAGTCGTATTTGCACCCGGCGTGTATCTCTCAGGAACTTTCGAACTTCTTAGCAACGTCACTTTGGACATTCAGGCCAACGCCGTTATTTTAGGTAGCCCGAATCTTGCGGACTACGGATCCATCTCAACATTCGGATTTGCTCACGTGTATGGTGAAAACAGCACCGGCGAAGGTGAACTGGTAGGCATCATCGTTGCGCGCAACGCGGAGAATATAGCCATCGTCGGGCAAGGCGCGATAGACGGAAACGCCGACATATTCTTCGATTTCAAAAAGCCACACTATGGAATTGATTTCGACCCTCAATACACACGCCAGGGCCAAGACTTTCTAAAATCCATGCTCGAATTGGGTGACGGACCTGTGGAAACGAAACCCTCCGGCCGGCCGGGCACCATGATCGTGTTCACCCACTCCCAAAATATTCTTATTCGTGACATTACCTTTCGAAATGCACCGAATTGGACGTTCCATCTAAATCACAGCAGCCGCGCTGTCATACATGGAATCCACATCGTGAATAGCTTGCTTCTGCCAAATAATGATGGCATCGATTGCCTGGGCTGCCGCGACGTGCATGTCTCCGATTGCGACATCACGGCGGGCGACGATGATTTTGCGTTTTACGGTAGCGAAAACGTCGGCGTCACCAATTGCTCGCTCGTGTCGCATTCCGCTGGCATCCGCATGGAAAGCACCCGGTGGGCCACGTTCTCTGATCTCACGATTCACTCCAATCGCGGGATCGGCATTTTCGAACGCACCGGAACCACCGCCAACATTTCGTTTTCGAATATCGTGATTGAAACTCAATTGCTGACCGGTCATTGGTGGGGCAAGGCGGAGCCCATTTTCATCGCTGTGGGTCCGCCATCCGCTGAAAAAACTCCGGCCGTCCACGACTTACACTTTTCCCATATTTTTGGTACCGCGGAAGGTGGGATGGTGTTGTATGGCGACGAAAAAGCCTGGCTGAAGGGCATCACGTTCGATCAAGTGCACTTCACTATTCGTTCTCCGCGTAAGCAAGTTGCGCAACTGGCCGGCGGTAATTTCGATTTCCGCTGGACGGCCAGCGCTTTGGCTCACGCCGTGTTCAAGCATGACATTCCCGCGCTGTATCTTCGTTTCGTCGATGGCATGCGGATCAATGATTTGCGTCTCGATTGGGAACAGGACCTCCCCGACTACTTCTCCAATGCGATCGAGTGCGAGGATTTCCGCGAGCTCTCGATCGATCGGTTCGAGGGCCGCGCCGCGAGATCTGATGGAAACTTTGCAACGATCGACCTACTGCGGGGAGCAGGCGTTTCCATCGTAGATAGCATGGCCCTACCGGGAACAGGAACGTTCATTCACATGGACGAAGTTTCGAGCCAAGGACTTTTCGCTCTGAACGATTTGCGTGCGGCAAATCGAGCGTTTTCCGGCGATCCAAGTGGATTTTCGTTGACGGGCAATTTGATGCCGCCAAAACCGTAGTTAAACCGAATCTCGGAAGACGAGTAGTGCGATGGAACGTTAAGAAGTTTGCCCGTCGGCAAGGAACTGTTGATTTTTTGAGGTTATACCACTTTTACGGATTGGAGTGCTCTTATGTACTTCTCCGGGACCAGATTTCTTCCCGTGCTTTTTCAGTTTTCCATTCTATCCACAGTCATCGTCGGCAGTGTCTTCGCGCAAACACCGCAAAAACCCTCGCCGGCCTCAGTGCGCTATCTCCCCGCCACCCAAGAAACGTATCTAAAATTCGCGAAGGAAATGGACGTCACGTTGGACCGCGACATCCTGAACCCGTGGTTTCCGCGAGCACTCGACAACGATCACGGCGGTTTTCGTTCAAATTTCGATCGCGAATGGAAGCCCTTCGGCAAGGAAAGCAAGTTTTCCGTCTTCCAGGGACGTATGACTTGGGTGGCGTCCAAAATTGTCGAACGCCGCCCTGACTTGAAGCAACAATACGAGCCCTACGTGAAGAAAGGCGTCGACTATCTCACCGGCACGCTTTGGGATAAGGAAAACGGAGGCTTTTATTGGGGGCTGTCTGAAGACGGCGAGGTCTCTCCGTTCTATACCGATGGAAAACAGCTCTACGGAATGAGTTTCGCGATTTACGGCTTGGCTGCCGCATACCAGGCTACAAAGGATCCACGGGCGCTGGAGTATGCTCAAAAGGGATTCCGCTGGATGGAAGAACACGCCCACGACGCCAAGAATGGTGGATATTTCGAGTATTTGACGCGAGACGGCCAGCCTTTCCAGGCGCATCCGGCAACCGGAACCGTCAAACTAATGCCGGTGTCGCAATTCCCTGTTGGCTACAAATCCATGAACACGCACATTCATTTGCTGGAGTGCTTCTCGCAGCTCTACGAAGTCTGGAAAGACGATCTGCTGCGCCAAAGACTGGAGGAGCTTCTGGTCATCATTCGCGATAAAGTCTGCGTCGATCCAGGCGCCATGAACCTGTACTTCACGAATGCGTGGCAAGCGTTTCCAGACCACGATTCCTACGGCCATGACGTGGAAGCCGCGTACCTGATGTTGGAAGCCGAAGATGTACTGGGCAAAGGCCACGACCCTCGCACCGAACGCATGGCCAAGATGCTGATCGATCATGCTCTTCATTACGGCTGGGATGAACATTTGGGCGGCTTTTATCAGGATGGCACCACCATGGGCGAGTCGGAACGCAAAACCAAAGAATGGTGGGTGGAGTTCGAGGGTTTGAACGCCCTGCTCCTGATGCACGAGCGCTATGGACGTCAAACCGATATGTACTTCAACGCCTTCCAGTTGCAGTGGGACTTTATCCAAAAGTATCAACTCGATTCCCAGTATCACGGCGTGTACACCATGATTAGCGAGGATGGCCAGCCATCGGTCCCGATCAAAGGAAGCATCTGGAAGGGCGCGTATCATGATGGGCGGGCTTTGATGAACGTATCCGACCGCTTGAATCAATTGGCCAAAGAAAGGGTGCGATGATGCGACTTCGTTTGAAGAAGCTAGTGCTGCAATCCAGGTTGGTAGTGCCGATCGCATTTGTTCTAGCCGCTGCGCTTTGTTTCGCAGCGCGCGGGCGCAGCGATTTGCATCTTGGGATATTCGAAGGCAGTGGCGATGTCGGTACCGTACTGCACGCGGGTTCTGTCACCTTCGATTCCACCACCAGCAAGTACACCATCGCGGGCGCTGGCGAAAATATGTGGTTCACCCACGACGCCTTCCAGTTCGTCTGGAAGAAAGCCAGCGGCGACAATTCCATCAGTGCCGACATCTCCTTTCTCGGTGAAGGCAAGAATCCTCACCGCAAAGCCGTGGTAATGATTCGCCAGTCACTGGACGCGGATTCTCCTTACGTGGATATCGCGCTGCACGGCGTCGGTCTTACCTCCCTGCAATATCGCGACGAAAAAGGCGCGACCACTCACGAAATCCAGGCGAATGTCTCCGCTCCGCAAACTCTCTTGCTCGAAAAACACGGTGATTATTTCTCGATGCTACTGGGTGTGGCCGGCGGCAAACCGCAGGTCGCTGGCGGCTCGATTCGCGTGCCCATTCATGGCGAGTATTACATCGGCATCGGAATTTGCTCACACGATAAAGACATCGTCGAGAAAGCAGTTTTTTCGAACGTGAATGTACAACCGCTGAAGGAATCCGGCCAGGCTGGCACCCTCTACAGCACGCTGGAAACGATCAGCATCGATTCCACGGACCGCCGTGTGGTCTACGTCGCGCCCAACCGTTTTGAAGCTCCGAATTGGTCGCGCGATGGAAACTATTTGCTGTTCAATCGCAACGGCCATCTGGAGAAGATCGCTCCCGAAGGCGGAACACCCACGCCGGTCGACACGGGCTTTGCGGATCGCTGCAACAACGATCACGGGATTTCGCCCGACGGAAAATGGCTGGCCATCAGCGATCAGTCTCAGGAAGAGCACAAGTCCCTTGTCTATGTTCTGCCGATCTCTGGCGGCACTCCGCAGCGAATCACGAAAAACTCGCCATCGTATTGGCATGGATGGTCCCCGGACGGTATCACGCTGGCATTCGTCGGGGAGCGAAATGGCGAGTTCGACGTCTATACGATTCCGGTGTTCGGCGGCGAAGAAAGGCGTCTGACCTCCGCCAAAGGCCTGGACGACGGACCCGACTACGCCCCAGATGCATCGTTTATCTACTTCAATTCAGAGCGCACCGGTCAGATGCAGATCTGGCGCATGAAGCCTGACGGCAGCAGCCAGGAACAAGTCACCTCGGATGAGTTCAACAACTGGTTTCCTCATCCCTCTCCCGATGGCAAATGGATTGTCTTTCTGTCTTACAGCAAAGAGGTAAGCGGGCATCCCGAAAACAAGGATGTGACGCTGCGACTGATGTCGCTGGCGGACCGGAAGCTCACCGTGCTGGCAAAATTGTTTGGCGGTCAAGGGACCATCAATGTGCCGTCCTGGGCGGCCGACAGCAAGAAGCTGGCGTTTGTTAGCTATCAACAGCTTCCATAATCCGAGCGACGCGAATTCAACTGGACGAACGCGATCGATGAATTTTGCTTCACTCCCTGGACGTCCGTTACCCTTGTAAAGGGCAGCCGAATTGAATTCGGATGAAGATTCGCTATTCTATCTACTCTCCAGGGGATTCCGTACTCTAGACTCGGAGGAATACTCCAAGAGAGCCATGCAACGGGGAGCCGAACTTCACGCGTGAACTTTGGCGGTGCAAAAGAAGGCGCTCGTCGACAATATGGTTGGCACGCACTGATGGATTATGCCGACGCGCCTTGTCGCTGCTGTGAACATTTTTTAGATTGAGGGAACTAGGTGATCCTTTTCTCGCGTCGTTTCAAGCTCGTTAGTCTGCTCACCGTGAGCGCGTTGCTCCTTCCGGCCAAGGCCTCCGCGCAGGGCATGGCTACCGGCGTTCCGCCGCCGTCGACCGCTAAGAGCTTCAAATGCAAGGACCGGCCCATCCCTCAGCTTCAGGACGTAACGGAGAAGTCTGGCATTCGCTTTTTCCACGATTCTTCCCCCGACGCCCGCTACATCGTCGAATCTATGAGTGGTGGCGTTCTGCTTCTCGATTACGATCGCGACGGCTGGTTGGATATTTATTTTACCAACTCCCCTACCGTGGAAGACGCCGTGCACGGCAAAAAAGCCCGTAGCGCCCTCTATCACAATAATCACGATGGCACTTTTACCGACGTAACCGATAAAGCGGGCGTCGGTACGCCCTGTATGGCCCAAGGCGGCTCTGTCGCGGATTACAACAACGACGGCTGGCCAGACATGTACATCACCTGCTTCGGCGGAAACGTCCTCTACCGTAACAACGGAGATGGCACGTTCACCGACGTCACCAAGCAGGCCGGAGTCGGCGACGGCCGCTGGTCCATGGGTTCGGCTTGGGGAGACTACGACGCGGACGGCTTCGTCGATCTCATGGTCACCAACTACGCCGATATCGATATCCATCATCCGCCGGCATTCGGCAGCGGCGTAACTTGCCGTTATATGGGAGCAGACGTGCAATGCGGCCCCCGCGGGCTCAAAGGCGCCGGAGACTCTCTGTTCCACAACAATGGCGATGGGACGTTTTCCGATGTTTCGAAAAAAGCGGGAGTAGATGATCCTGCCGGTTATTACGGCCTGAGCACTGTGTGGGTCGATTTCAATAATACTGGGCGTCCGGATATTTATGTAGCCAACGATTCGATGGCCGCGTTTCTCTACAAAAATGAGGGAAACGGAAAATTTAGCGACATCGGATTGGAATCGGGTGCGGCGCTCGGGGAGGACGGTCACGAGCAGGCCGAGATGGGTATTGCCGTGGGCGATTACAACCACAACGGACGCCAATCCCTTGCGGTAACGGACTTTGCTTTGGACAACAGCCCTTTGTTTCGTAACGACGGCAAATGGAACTTCGAAGACGTTTCCTATCCGTCTGGAATGGGCTTAGCGTCGGTCCCACTGGTGAAATGGGGGATCTCTTTCGTCGACCTCGACAATGACGGCTGGCTGGACCTGGTCACCGTCGCCGGTCACGTTTATCCGCAAGCGGACGGTTTCGTTTCCGGCGCGAAGTACCGCGAGCCCAAGTTGGTTCAGTTCAATCAGGGTAACGGCACGTTCTGCGACGCTAGCGATCAAGCAGGCCCTGCGATTTTGGAACCGCGCGTGTCGCGTGGCTTGGCCGTCGGTGATCTGTTTAATGACGGAAACGTCGACTTGGTGGTCGAAGATCTCACCGGCAAGCCCATGGTGCTGCGAAACCCGGGCGTGCCTGGTCATCACTGGGTTAGCTTTGAACTAGCCGGGACCAAAAGCAACCGCATGGCAATTGGCGCCCAACTCAAACTTGTTACGGGCGGAATGACGCAAACCGCCGAAATTCAGAGCGGAGGAAGCTATATCTCGATGAACGACACACGCGTCCATTTCGGCCTCGGGCAAGGCACCACAATCGACAGCTTAGAGATCCGCTGGCCTTCGGGAAAAGTGGAGACCATCAAAGATCTGGAGGCCGACAAGTTTTATAGCATCCTCGAGGGCCAAGGAGTGGTGCCCGCCAAGAAAATTCGCCCCATTGCCCCTGCGTCCCCTAAATAAAAATAGCGGGCACGCTCGCTTTGCTATCACAAAGGCTGGGGCTCGTTGTCTTTCTCTCTTCGCGCAGGTCCCCAATACTTTTCCAGAAAGCGGCGCGCCAGGTCTTGCCCACCTAATCCGAAAGCGATTGCCAAGCCTAACATGGTGGCCCCAAAAAGAATCGAAAACGCCGAAATCACCGTTTGCTTCGCCACGCCCAATTCTTCTAAAGTCATGGTGACCGCAAGAATCCAGATTACGAAACGAATCGCCCAGCTCACAATTCTGGCCGAGGTATAGCCGGCATTCACTGCTGCCAGGAGCGCCGCGCGCGAAAGAAAATTCGCAATGGCCACTCCCAAAAACAAAATCAAAATCGCAATGAACACTTCCGGCAAGAATCGCAATAACCGCGAAATTTGCTCTTGAAGACTGGCGACTCCGAGCACACTCAGTCCCACCAAAATAAATCCGAACCATGTCACCCAGAACAAAGAGCGGCTCAACAGTTCCGACATCGCCGGCAAATGTGCCAGCCGGAGTACCCTGGAGGCTCCCGCCTCTTCTGATACCCGGTCCAGTTTGGTCAGCCGCAAGAGTGTTCGCAGAATGTACTTCAACACGAACGCCACCAGCAAACCCACCGCGATAATGATCAGCATCACTACAAAATGCGGAAGAAATTCGGCGAGCATGTGAACAAAATTTCCGTAGGCCTGCTTCAAACCTTGCAGGATGGTTTCTCTCATGATTTCACCTCAATCTTTGCTTTCCATTTCCCCCTCAAATATGGCTTTTGTAATTCGAATTCGGAGCACAGCATTTCATTCGCCGCCTCGATCTCCGCCGGTGACGAGTCGGCATGCTCCACCAAAAAGGAATGCGTCATGCCTCGGTATAGAGGAGCCAGGGCCTGGACCAAGTGGTCGCGATTGATCACCGCGTGGTGATAGGAGGCGGCGAAATCGTATAAGGTTCTTACCCAAAGGTCGGATTTATAGCGAAATTTCCCTTCCTCCATGGACACAATGGCTTTAATTTCGGCATGCGTTTCGGGATCCAGAATCGAGCTCAACACCGGTTCCAAATCCGTAACGCCGCTTCGGAACATCTCGAATATCCGATGTCGATCCATTTCTGTCGATTCCGACGTGAGCTGGTGCGTCGGCCCGATCGTAGGTGCCGAATGCGATCTGTCGTGCTCCAGCCACAACGGCTGCTGCGACTCCAGGCACCAGAACAGTGCACCTACCGTCTGGCGGAGAACCTCGACAATATCTGTCCCCGGACCGCCGCTCTTCGGCGGTATTTTCTCGCCGAGATATACCTGGCAGCATCGATAATCCGAGGAACTCGCGGTTATCGCCATCCATGCTTCGGGTTGCGACCGGATGGCCTCTTCTTGCCAGATGTCCTGATTGAAGCAATAGCCGCCCAGACGACCGGAAAATCCCCACTCCGACGGGAACACCTCGCGGATGCCGATGCCGAACAACGCTCGGGTCATCGGATAAAGGAGATTCCGCATCAGCAAACCTTGATACTTATGCCGTGTATACAGTGGCGCCACAAAATCGAATTTGTCCCGGTACACCGGCCTTAGCAGGTTCGCGATCGATTCGGCAGTAAGATTGGAAGTGGAAGACGAAAAAACCGCCGAAGCTTTCGCTCGTAACAGGTCCGATATCGCCAGGGTGGTTCGAAGCGCAACGCCAGCCGTGGGTAGGCTGGAGAAGTTCACGGCCACGCGGTGGATGGTTCGCAGGGAAGTAATACCGTAAGACCGCTCCTGTTTTTGCTGCACGCTTCCCGTCGGCGCCGCTACAATTCCGTCCGCGCTTTTGTCGCCGCCATCCAACAGAACGATGACCACTCGCTCCCGCACAAAGTGTTTTGGCAACCCTTGCTCGATGGCACGGACAGCGTCAGCTACCGGGCAGGCAGCGTACTGGGAAGAGATGCCCACAAGCAGATCCACTTCGCCCACGCTCATCAACTGGCGAAGCAGTTCGTCGGATAAAAGTGTATCGTCGGTCATCGCTGTTAAGATTGAGCTTCTCTTTTGTTATTCCGCCAGCTCGTTCAGATCCGGCGTAGCTGAAACCAGTAGAACTGATACGGCCCCAGCGTTAGCAAGTATGGCAGGCTCCCAAACCTCGGGAACAGATTCCTTCCAAACATTTCGATTGGCACATATCCCTTGTATCGTTGCACATCCAGCTCTACCGCTTGTGCGGAACTGGAAAGATTGTTTACAACCAGCACGATTTCGTTGCCGAACTGCCGTACATATGCCAGCACCCGGTGATTGGAGGGCTTTAGAAACTCCATCGTGCCCCGGCTGAACACGCGAAAGGCATTGCGCACTTGGATTAACGACTTCATCCAGCGTAGTAGCGAATGATCGAATCTCTCTTGCGCAGCAACGTTCACCGACTTATAGCCGTATACCTCGTTGGAAATCACTGGCGCGCACAATCGCTCTGGATCAGCTGGCGAAAAGCCGGCGTTCAACCCGGCGTTCCACTGCATCGGAGTTCGCACTCCGTTGCGGTCGCCCAGGTAGATGTTGTCCCCCATTCCGATTTCGTCGCCATAATAAATAATCGGAGTGCCCGGCATCGACATCAGCAATCCATTCAGTAACTCCACCTGCCTTCTGTCGTTGTTCATCAACGGGGCCAGACGGCGACGAATGCCGCGGTTGATACGCATGGAACGGTCCATGGCGTACTCGTCATACATATAATCGCGCTCTACCTCCGTCACCATTTCCAGCGTCAGTTCGTCGTGATTGCGGAGAAAAATAAACCATTGGCAAGTCTCGGGGATTTCTGGCGTTTGCTCTAGTATCTCTACAATGGGTTTGCGATCCTCCAACTTCACCGCCATGAACATGCGCGGCATGAGCGGGAAATGAAACGCGGCGTGAAACTCATTCGAATCGCCAAAATACGCTCGAACATCTGCCGGCCACTGATTGGCTTCCGCCAACAACATCGTTCCCGGATACGCCACATCCAGCCGCTTGCGAATTTCCCGGATAATCGCGTGGGTCTCCGGCAGATTTTCGCATAGCGTCCCTTCCCTTTCGACCAGAAACGCCACCGCATCCAGCCGAAACCCGTCCACGCCAAGTTCGAGCCAAAACTTCATCACCTCCCAAACTGTTTCGAATACCGCAGGATTATCGAAATTCAGATCCGGCTGGTGGCTGAAAAATCGGTGCCAATAATAGGATTTCGAAATCGGATCCCACGCCCAATTCGAGGTTTCGGTATCCACGAAAACAATCGGCACTCCCTTGTATTTCGTGTCCGTGTCGCTCCACACATACCAGTCGCGCTTCGGGTTATTTCGCGAGCTGCGCGCTTCCTTGAACCACGGATGTTGGTCCGAGGTGTGATTCACTACCAATTCAATAATCACGCGGATGCCTCGCGCGTGTGCCGCATTCAAGAAGGCCGTGAACTCTTGCAGCGATCCGTAACCCGAATGCACAGAGGTGTAATCCGCAATATCGTAGCCATCATCGCGCAATGGGGAGGGATAAAAAGGCAGAAGCCAGATCGCTGTTACGCCCAATTCTTGAAGGTAGTCCAGCTTCTGCGTCAGACCCGCAAAATCACCGATGCCGTCACCATTGCTGTCGCAAAACGTGCGCACGTGAAGCTGGTATATGACCGCATCTTTGTACCAGAGATTGTCTCTTGGTGGCGCCAACCGTGCTCCTCCCTTTTGCAAAAATACCCGCGGTTCCTCGCGATCGCGAGAATTTCCAGTGTCTCTCATTCAGATGGCGAGCGCGACGTTCAGGTTGACGTAATTTACGATTCTCGGCAAGTCGTCAGAGTTACCTTGTGTTTCATCTCGCAGAGATGTTCGCCAGTAACAGCGTAATCTCGACATATCTCGGGCCACCTTCAAAACCGATCTGTTAATGCTTGTGGTGAGCACCACCAAGGGCTACGCTCAATTCGATAGCCATGAAACCTACACGCGCCCCGATTACCGGTTCTCTCCGCAAGATCGTCGGTTTCCACTTGGACGAACGACTGGACTGGGTGGCAGACCTAGAATGCGGACATCAACAGCATGTTCGCCACAACCCGCCATGGATCAATCGTCATTGGGTCACAACTCCGCAAGGACGGTTAGAGCACATTGGTCACGAGCTACTGTGTTTACTCTGCCCAGTGGCTTCGCGCAGCAAAATCTAAGGGCACTGCTCCCCGTTAAGCGGTTGGCCGTCCACAGAATTGCAGGCCAGGGTCAGTGCAACGGTCGGTGAGGTTGAGCTCAACTCAAATTAATCTTCGCACCACCATTTGTTGCGCGACTATTCTTACAACCCGTCTTTGCCGTTTATTCGGAGTTTCAATTATGAGGTTTGATTCGAACTACGCCTACAGCGACAAATTTCCTTTCTCGCTCTGGCAATTTTAGGCGGGCCTTCTCTGCCTCACCTTTGTTCTTGAAAGGCTTCGATAGGGGCGTTAGCTCTCCGTCGACATACTTAAAAATCAACCATTGTTCGATGATCTTGGCCATCTTGGATTTATATCACGCACCGAGCAGCAAGAGTCTGGAGAAACGAGTTTTGTGCGGAGTTGATCAGATCCGACCATCGATTATTTCTGGTCTTGATCCACTTTGACGAAGCTATATTTTGCGCTGAATTGGATGCGCGGGGCATTTGCGGATTGGCCGTTTTGCAGCATGGTCCAGCCATATAAGAACTCGGCGCCGAGGTTGAGCGAGCCGCCAGGATTCCAGATTAGGTTGGCGCCTGTATAGGTGGCATGATTGTAGGTTGTCGGGGCCGCCAGATCAGTATCGTTCACCGCAGCGTAAGAGTAGATCGCGCTGGAACGAAGCCGTTTGAACCAATAGTGTTGGTAAGACGCCTCGACTCCCACAGCCGGAGTCGCGACCAAATGCGTCTGTGTACCTGACGCGGGTTCAGCATCAATTCCCAGACCGGAAGTATCCTGGATATACCGAGAAATCCCGTGCCCACCAGCGAAAGCGAGGATCAGATTGTCCCGGCCAAAGGTGTTTAACCCAAGGGATGTGTTTACGCCCCAACCAAAAACGGAATCGGTCCGCCCGTCGGGCAGAAACGCGGCAACGGAACGAAATAGTCCGGCAACCTGAAAGTGTCCGCGATCGAATTCCTGGCGCAAGCGAATTGCCCCGTCAGGACTCGGGGCGTTCGGCTGAGCATTAAATTGCGCGGTCTTGAAGATGATGTCGGAGCTGGGCTTTTCCACGGAAACATAGAAAGTGGTATGGGAACTAAGTGCGAAACCGTAGCGAAATTGCGGATTTCGGATACTGACCATGCCATTGGGTCCCTGGAAATCCAGCGTGTCCGGGGAGGCATCGGGATCCATAAAGTTGGTAAAGGTCTGCCCGATCAGAAAGTTTCTCGCTTGCGCATAGGCGTGGCGGAGTCTTGGGGTGGTCGAATTGGAACCGAAGAAGTCTGATTCCACATAGAAGCGCACCTCTCCGACCTGTGTATAAGGAACCCTAAAGTCCAGACTTAAGCGTGTGGGGCGGACGGAAAGAGTGGAGTTATTTGTCGCAGTTGTTTGCGGAACGGGAAACGAAGACGGGATGAACGAATCTGTGTTTCCCGCGGGTTTCAGATCATAAATAAAATCGGTCTTAAAATAGCCGCCGATTTTGAGGATGGTTTGTGTTCCCGGTAACTGAAAAAATCCCTGGTACTTGGGGTCAAGAGGCACGTTATTGAAGCGAGCGGCTGCCGTAGTATCCTCAGAAAACTCGCGGTAGTTGGCGGTAGCCTCGCCAACGTGCGGGGAGGTGGGACCGACGCGTGGAGGTTCCGTGGCTTTGATGGTGCCATTTTGTCGAGGTGAAGGGGCAGCAGGAGTGGTTGCGACCTGAGCGGGCTGAGCGGGTGCTTCCTGGGTTTTCGCGCCTTTGAGCTGATCGATCTCCGCTTGCATCTTGCTCATCTGGGCCTGCATTTGTTCGACGAGCTTCCGCAACTGCTGAGCCTCGTCGTTGGAAGCCTGCGACTGTGGCAATGCTTTTGTCGGCGACATCGCTACCAGCACAAGAAGAGTCGCTACGAGATGGAGTCGTTTACCATTCATTCCGATCCTCTTTTCTGTGGCTGCCGCACGTGTATGTTCATGCGGCGGCTGAGCGAATCCACGAATCCTGTACTTAAGCAGGTTCTGCTAACTCATGAGGGAGACGATGATGGTCCCCCACGTCGTCAGGAATATGTGACCAAACGCTGCTGTGCATGAGTAACCCAGTGTCGCAACCGGGCTATCCGATTTCTCCTGAACCGCCGCGACTCCTGCGATCATGGTTTGCGCCCCAGCCAGGCCTCCGACCAGGAGTGCAGGGTTAACCTTAAGAACGTACCGGCCGAAGAACAGGCCGGAAATGAGCGGTGTCAACGTCACCACGATCCCGCCGAGAAAAAGCAAGTACCCGTTTTCGCGCACCGCGGAAATAAAGACAGGACCTGCCTTAAGTCCCACCATGGCCACAAAGGCTGCAAGTCCTATAGACCGCATAAACAGAATCGCGGCATCGGGAAACCTGCCGAACCAGGGCCGAACCGAACGCGCCCACCCAACCAGCACACCCGCGAGCAACGTCCCGACACTTGTGCCCAACGCGATCTTGAGTCCCCCGATCGGGAATTTGATCGCGGCCCCCAGCAACACTCCAACGAACACCGCAATACCGAGAACCGAAAGATCGCTCTCATCGGTTGGTCGAATGATCGTCCCTACAACCGGAGCCAGCTTGTGAACGGTCGACTCCGATCCGGTTACTTGCAGAGTGTCTCCCCGCTCGACGACTGTTCCCTTCCCAATCGGCAGCGATTGGTCTCCGCGAATGATTCCGCGGAGCAATACTCCGTGCGCCTCGTCCAGATTGTCTGCAATATCCTCAAGCGTCCGCCCGGCAATTCTCTTGCTCGTGACGTACAGATCGAAAGACGCAACGGGGATTTGGAGCAACTCTGGATCGGCGATTTCGTTCGCAGTTGCACCCAAAACCTTGACCAACACTTCAGTGCGCCCCAGAACCGCCACGACATCACCAGATTGCAGGATCGTGTTTTCGGGCGGCGCGAAAATTTCACCGTCGCGACGAATCCTTTCCACAAAGATTCGCGCGCCCTGTACGGACCCTTCCGCTTCCGCGACTGTTTTTCCAACCGCGGGTCCGCCTTGTAGAATTCTGTACGCGCGGCAGCCTATGGCTTGCCAGGCGGACTGGATTCCAGATTTGGCCGACTGAATTCCGAGGCTGGCTTCAACTTTCTTTGATTCCGTACGTAGATCGAAGCGCAGGAGTATTGGGCCGAGACTGCTACAGCACCAAATAACACCGAGCGTCCCAAATATGTAGCAAATGGCGTCAGCCACAGCGATGTGGCTCACCCAAAGGTCCTTTTGTTCTTGAGGCACAGACAAAGCCCGAATGGCCTCGCTTGCCGTGCCGATTGCCGGGGATTCCGTCAGTGAACCGGAAAGGACACCAGCGGCGTAACCTGGGTCGAGATGTAAGAATCTGGCCACCGCGTAAGCCGCCAGAAGCCCAATCACCGGCACAAAGACGCCGAGCACAGCCCAGCGCCAACCGTCTCCTTTCAAGTTTCGAAAGAAACTAGGGCCGACGGAGTATCCGATTCCGAAGAGGAAGAGGAGGAACAGCATTGATTTGGCTTGGTCCGATACGGGCACATGAAAGAAATTCCCGATGAAGATTCCGCCAAGTAGTGAGCCAGTGACCACGCCCAATCCGACGCCATGGAACTTCAGCTTCCCGATGAGGTAACCGATCCCAATCGCGAGATAAACGGCCATTTCGGGATATTTCGTGAACAGCTGGGCTAGCCATTCCATATGCAATTCTTTCTGCCCGTCATGAAAGCAAGATGACCAGGACCATGCCCCATATCGTGAGCAATGTGTTTCCGACGGCGTAAGTGACGGTGTAGCCGAGTGCAGGGATTTGGCTTTCGGCTCGATCACAGACCAAGCCCAGAGAGGCAGTGGTGGTGCGCGCTCCGGAGAGAATGCCGAGCAGAATCGCGTCGTGGAATCGGAAGATGTATTTGCCGACGTACAGTCCCAGAATCAGAGGCAGAGTAGTGGCAACTGCTCCCCAAAGGAAGAGACTAATGCCCTGCGTGCGAAGCCCGTTGACGAATCCCGGTCCCGCGGAAATGCCGACGATGGCGATGAAGATATTCAAACCGACCGAGTTCATGAACCATACGGTCGGGGAAGGAATGCGGCCAAAGGAAGGACGCGTGGAACGTAGCCAGCCGAGAACAAGTCCGGCGATGAGCGCGCCGCCAGCCGTGGATAAGGTGAGTGGAACGCCACGAACCTTCCAGACCAGTGCGCCAACCAAAGCGCCGACCGCGATTCCGGCACCGATAAAGGCGACATCGGCTATGTCGGTCGGTCGATCCGCGACACCAAGCATTTTGGCGGTCGCGGAAGTGTCTTGTGTGCGGCCGACGATAGTAAGAATGTCGCCGCGGTAAATCTTAGTATTCGGCAGAATGGGGATGGAAGTGGCGGTGGCGCCGCGAGTGATCTTTCGCAGGAAAACGCCGCGAGAGGGAGGAAGTTGCGCGAGTTCGAGCAAAGTCTTGCCATCCACGGATTTGTTGGTGACGTAGGCATCGACGCCCTCGATGGGCACGCTAAGCAGTTCGGGATCGTCGATCTCTCTAGCGCCTTCGCCCGTGACTTTAACGAGGACTTCGCGTGCGCCGGCGACACTGACGATATCGCCTTCCTGCAACACGGTGTCCGCGGTGGCATCTTCGACGGTACCGTTGCGGCGAATACGCTGTATAAAGACACGCGCCTCAGGAACCAGCGCTTCCGCTTCCATGGCACGCAGGCCAACCACTTTGCCATTCGGCTGCACGCGGAAACTGCGGGTCTCCCACCGGTGCCAAGCGGAGCCCGCACCGCCAAGTTCTTTCTTGCCGCCGAATTTCTCCTCGTAGTCCTTGCAGGCGCGCACGAGGTCCATGCGGACGAGGGCGGGACAGACGAGGGCAATGACAATGGCTGATCCGACAGTACCGAACATGTAAGTTACGGCGTACGCGATGGGCATGGAGTCGAGTAATTTCTTGGTTTCTTCCGCGGCGAGGCCCACTCGATTGATGGCGTCGGTGGAAAGACCCATGGCCGCCGAAATGGTCTGGGAACCGGAATAGAGTCCGGCGGCATAGCCGAGATCGTAGCCGACGAACTTAGCAATCGCGACTGGGATCAACAGACAAAAGAGACACTGGACTACGGCGAAGAGCGCTTGTGGCACGCCATCCTTGGCGACACCGCGAACAAATTGCGGACCGACACCGTAACCAACTGCGAATAAGAACATAAGAAAGACCGTGGACTTCAGTGGCTGGGAAATGCTGATGCCGATTTGTCCGATGAGAACGCCGGCCAACAGAGTTGCAGTGACAGAACCGAGGCCAATTCCCTTGAAAGTGAATTTACCGAAGTAATAGCCGAGAGCCAGAGTAAGAAAGATGGCGATCTCCGGATACTGTCGGAGAGTCGCAGCAAACCAGGTAAAGATGAACATCGTCCAACCTCCTTAGGCAGGAACCTGAGCCTTCCAAGCATCAACTGCGACTTGCACCACAATGGTGAGTTGTTCGCCGATTTTGGAGTAAGCCTCGTCGGGCAGATTGGCCAGAGACACTCGCACCGACCAATCGGGGCCGGCAAAGCCACTTCCATTGAGGAGAACTGTGGAGAATTTCTCCGCAAGGGCGAAAAGCACATCGAAGGGGTGATAGTTCTTCTCGAGGAACTCGACAAACTTGGGGCCGTGCATCTTTTCGGCCCAGACCATGATGTCGAGGGTGGCGTAGTAATCCGCGCGCATGGGATCCGGCGGAAGCGGCAAATTCATGCCGGCCCACAGAGCTTGCAAGCGACGTTGCACGATTTTCTTCGTAAGTTTTTTGTAGCGATCGTCCTTGTCCAACAGAGCAAACAGAGAGAACAAGGTCATCTGGACCTGCTGAGGCAAAGACAAGCCGGCGGTGTGGTTGAGCGCGACGCAGCGGCTATCGGCGACCATGCGATCGATAAACTTGATCTGTTCGGGGTGAAGGGTCAATGGCCCGTAGCGAGTGTTCAGTTCCTTGCGGACCGCTTCGGGCAACTTCGCGATGGCTTTGTCGAAAATATTATCCTGATGAATCGCCACGACGCCCAAGCGCCATCCGGTGCAGCCGAAATACTTCGAAAAGGAATAGACGCCGATGGTGTTGTGTGGAACTTCGGCCATCAAGGAACGGAAGCCGGGCACGAAGGTGCCGTAGACGTCATCGGTGACGACAATGAGGTCCGGACGGTTTTTCTGAATCAGGCTCGCCAATCGCTCCATGGAACTTTCGCGCATGGCTACGGAGGGGGGATTGCTGGGGTTCACAAAGAAGAGCGCTTTAATGGAGGGATCTTTGAGCTTGTCGATTTCGGTATCGGGATATTGCCAAGTGTGCCTCCCGTCGGTGGCGGAAACTTCGCTGGCATTGATTTCGACGATTTCGAAGTGGAAGCGGTCGAGATGGCAGACTTCGATATACGGAGTAAACATCGGAAGAGCGAGCGCGACTTTGTCACCCCGATGTAAGAGGCGGTTCACCAGCAGCGAATCGAAGACGTAGCACATCGCAGCGGTGCCACCCTCGACGGCGAAGATGTCGAAGGTTCCGGCGGGTGTTTTGCCACCACACATTTCCTTGGCGAGGTATTCGTGAACCACGCGTTCGGCATGCACCAGCATGCGATCTGGCCACGGGTATTGGTCGCCGATGATGCTGTCGACCAGCTCGTGAACAAAGGCGTCGGCGTTGAACTTGAATTCATTCACGGCGTATTCGATAGCCGATCGAAGGAGACCTGCTCCTGGCGCATTGGGATTTGCCGCCAAGAAGTCGGAGAAACGTTTGGCGATTCCATTTTTTTGAGGCATGCCGCCCAAGTCAGGCTCGTCCCAGACCCGCTTCGATTCGTGGATCGCAAATGTACCCAGCGTGAAGAATGCGTCACGAGGGGTGGTGGCGATCCAATTCGGATTGCCGCGGCCAGCGTTCAACATGGTCTCTGCACTGTGCCGAGCGGATTCGCTGGCCAGATGGATCAATTTGTCTTTCAACTCAAAAGGGCTGAGCTTTTCGAGTTGTTTTTGCTGTTCGAGAGTCACCGAGAGGCGACGTACCACTGGAGTGGCCATAAATTTCCTCCTCAGACAAAGTGAATTACCGTTGCTTCGAATTCCCTAGGCGCAAAGCGGTGGCTACGAAACAACCACCTGGCGCTTTAGTCTCCCGACGCGGCGCGAGCAGTTTTTGGCTTTCCGTGCTTGGCCGTATTTGTGATTGGTTCCTTAGCAGGCACACTCACCGATTGCAGAAACGAAGGATTCAATAGCTTCAAACCGAGTGCCGCACTGAATCCGTGAATCTCCTTAACGTCGAGCTTGCGCATAAACTCAATAGTCTGAGCGTTAATGACCTGACCCGGCACCATGATGGGAAAGCCCGGGGGATATGGAATGACGAAGTTGGCAGAAACCAACTCGGGGCCGTCCTTCAAGCGCTTATCGATTTCAGGACTGGACAGCTTGAGGTGCTCACACTGATTTTCCCGGTAAGCCGCAAAGAAGGCCGCGCGCATATCGCCTTCACTCGTCTTGCTGGACGGATTTTCGCGGAAACGATCGAAGAAACGACTGAAATTCGGAAGGTCCGGGACATCGGTCATGAGCGATTTGACACGGGCATCAAAGGCCGATTTCGCGGCTTTGCCACCTTCGACAAGCTTCTTCTCGATTCCTTGGGAAATCTGGACCAGAACCTTGATGAGTTGCGCGATGTCGCTGCGTGTGTTGTTAATGTTGGTCTGGAGCAGAACGCTATTGCGTGAGGTTTTGTTCAATTGAATGTCGAATTCGGCAGCAAGCAGATTCTTGAATTGTGTGCCGTCAAACCCGGCGGAGCCGCACACTAGAGTGAGGCGTGTGACGTCAAGCGCAAATTCGTCTTCTCGCATCGCCTTCACGGCTGTAGCCCAGTTGACGCCCGGAGCAAGGTAGTCCACAAAACCGGAATTCCGGAACTCGGCAGGAATCATTTGGTCGGCGCCAAGGATCTGGAAGTATTTCGATATGAGTGGATGGGTATTAACGGCAACCCGCAAGTCGAGCGCCAGTTGAATTGCACGATTGACCAGTTCGTATCCTTCCAACTCCATTTGGCGCCGCGCCACATCCAAGGTGGCAATAATTTGTAGATTGGGAGAAGTGGAAGCGTGCGTAAATACCGCTTCGTGGAACTGCTCTTCGACGGTGTGGTAATCCTGATCCTTGACGAGCACCATCGATCCCTGCCGAAGACAGGACATCGATTTGTGTGTGGAATTGGTTTGATAAACACGCAGGCGTACTTTGTCAGGGTTTGCCAAGAGGCGAGTGCCGAGCAGCGTTTTTTCGTCGGCCTTTAAGTCGGCTCCCAGCTTCTTTTCCTGCTCCTGGTAGGCCGCGCGATACGCGGGATCCTTGAACTTCTTCTCCAAGATCTCGGCTGCTCCCATGGCGGTGCGCCGGCGGTAGAACGGGCTCCACCTGGCGAATCCAAACCAGGCTTCGTCCCACAGGAAAATCAGATCGGGCTTGATTGCGAGGCATTCCTCCATAACGCGTTCCGGGTTATAGATATGCCCATCAAACGTGCAATTCGTGAGAACCAGCAGGCGGGCCCGATCCAGCCGACCCTCGGCCTTCAAATCCAGCAGGGCTTTCTTGATGGTGCGAAGCGGAACCGCTCCGTACATTGAATATTGTGTGAGGGGAAACGCCTCGACATATAGGGGATAAGCGCCGGAAATAACCGCGCCATAGTGGTGGGACTTGTGACAGTTGCGGTCCACCAGGACGATGTCGCCGGGCCCGAGGAGAGCTTGTTCCACCATTTTATTAGAAGTGGAAGTGCCATTGGTCACGAAGAAAACATGATCGGCACCAAAAGCCCGAGCGGCCTTGTCCTGGGCGACTTTGATGTTGCCCGTCGGTTCCAGAAGGCTGTCGAGTCCGCCGGTGGTGGCAGAGGATTCCGCGAGGAAGAGGTTGATGCCGTAGAACCTGCCCATATCGCTAATCCAATTTGATTTGAAGATGGATTTACCGCGGGCGACCGGAAGAGCGTGGAACGTTCCAATGGGGCGCTGGGCATATTTCTGCAAGTTGTCGAAATAGGGAGTATCGAAGCGGTCGGCAATGCCATCCAGAATGCTGAGGTGGAGTTCCAATGGCTCTTCGACTTGATAGAAAACCCTGCGAAGGAAATTCGCGTTAACATCACCTGCAACCTTCTCGACTTCGCGGTCACTCAGATAATAAATATCGAGTTCGGGTCGCAACTGCTTCAAACCTCGGGCAAGCGCCATACTGTGATCGGAGGAACTTGGGTCAATGCCGCTGGCAGCAAGATGGCTTGTCAGGAATTCACGCAGAATTGGGCTGTTGTGGGATGAGTTGAATGAAATTCCCTCGTAAACAACCACCGCTTCAATGCTGCCGTTCAGAACTGCCGCCAGTACAGCGTCCTCAAAGGACGCTACAAACACCGGTTCGTACACGAATTTGTCCTGCGCTCTGCGCAACTTGCGGAGGTCCTGCGCCAATTCCTGCCAGGCGCTCCGGCGTGCGGGACTAACAACCAACACTTCGAAATAGGGGCGGTGTGCCGCGGCGTCCTCGCCGGTAACGGGTACGCGCTCGCCGAGATTGATCGGTGCTTGATCTTCATTCTCCCAATCCGCGAGGTTGCTGCGATAGGAATGAGTCAGCAGCGAATTACCTATCGATTGAATCGACCGAGCGGCGCCCACTGCGTCGCCCGAATTTATGCGTTCCTCGAGCGAGGACAGCAATGTTTGTCCGGGATAGGCAAAGAAATCTTCCCACTGCCGTAACTCCTGGAAACAATTGGCCACTGCCACCTGATGCTCTGGTTTGTTCGAATCGCGCTGACTTGCGGCCCTCTCCCATTTGCGCGAAGCTTGCAGCAAGGCCCGCCAGCGATCGAATCTCGCTTCCCCTGCCATGAAGAATTGGTCTACTCGAGGACTGTCCGATTTTGCTGAGGTGCTCATGACTTCCTCCGCTTACGTTCTCCGGCATCTGCAACTCCAGGAGATTTCACCCGCTGAGGGTCGACATATGCGACGCCGCAGTCTTGGCCTCATGTGACATTTAGCAGTGCCTAAGAAATCGCGACAACTAGGGAAACCCCTAATCCCCGCGGGTTAAGGGTCCCGGCCGAAGATTCCTATGTTTCGCGGCGATGGACAGGCTCGCTGAATGCAAAAAACGACCACGTTGAGCCCTGCGGACAAGTAGAGAGATCTTTCTGAGTACTGCCAGAAGGCCATCGCACGACACGACAGGTTCTGTGGCCACCATCATTTCAACGAGCAGCACCAAAATCCGGACATTGGCGAATTTGTCTCACCAAGGCGATTTCCCGCTGCTCACTTTGCGCGAATGACTGAGGGCGAGATTCGTTCGCGTGCTATGCCCCAGCCACTTGTTCTCGGGTGATACCCGACACCAGATCGTCCTTGGAAGTCTGGAGTACTCGTTCGGGCGTCAGGCGCGCAAACAAGTCGAGTGTGCGGGCAATCACTCCAGTCCACCCAGTCTGGTGGCTGGCGCCAAGCCCTGCCCCATTGTCGCCGTGAAAATACTCGTAGAAGAGTATGTAATCTCTCCAGAACGGGTCTTCCTGGAATTTTTTGTTTCCGCCGTAAACTGGGCGGCGCCCCCCCGCATCGCGCGAGAAAATGTTTGAGAGTCTTCGTGCAATTTCTCTGGCTACTTCAAACAACGTCATAAAGTTTCCGGAGCCCGTCGGGCATTCCACCTTAAAGTCATCCCCATAGAACTGGTAAAGATTGATCAGTCCACGGATGAGCAAGGCGTTTACGGGCATCCATACGGGTCCACGCCAATTGGAATTTCCCCCAAACATTCCGGTATTGGACTCCGCCGGCAGATACTGAACCCGGTATTCTTCGCCACCGACATGGAAGACAAACGGATGCTCGAGGTGGTAGCGAGAAAGGGAACGGATACCAAACGGCCCGAGAAATTCGTTCTCGTCCAGCATATAAGCCAAGATTTTTTCGATTTTTCCTTTGTTACAGACGGACAAAATCTGCCGTCCCTGATAGCCGCTAAAAGAGTTGTCGACGGGAGCAATGTGCTGAATCAATTCCGGATGACGCTTTCGGAACAGATCTATTAACTCCTTGAGCCGGGGGTGCCGCTGCACCGTGCCCTGTTCAAAGACGGTTGACGCACACAGGGGTAACAAACCAACCATGGACCGGACTTTCAACCGTACGGCCTTACCGTTTGGCATGCGGAGCAAGTCGTAAAAAAAGCCGTCCTGGCTATCCCACATTTCATCGTGGTTGACGCCGATGCGATCCATGGCGTAGGTAATCCACAGGAAATGCTCCAGGAAACGAAAAGCAATCGCTTCATACATCGGGTCGGTTTCGGTAAGAATCAGGGCAATCTCGAGCATGTTTTGACAATAGAACGCCATCCAGGCTGTGCCGTCGGCTTGATCCAGGTGGCCGCCGGTCGGCAATTGAGCGCTGCGGTCAAACACTCCGATATTGTCCAGCCCAAGAAAACCTCCGGCGAACACATTACGCCCCTGCGGATCTTTGCGGTTGACCCACCAGTTGAAATTAAGCATCAACCCCTGGAAAGAGCGCTCCAGGAAACGCAAATCGGCGCGCCCCAACTCTTTTTCGATGTTGTACAGAAATAGTGTGGCCCATGCATGCACTGGCGGATTGACGTCGCTGAAATTCCATTCATACGCGGGGATCTGTCCATTCGGGTGCGCGTATAGGTTCCTGAGCATGAGCAACAGCTGATCTTTAGCGAAATCGAAATCCACGAGCGAGAGCGCCAGGGTATGAAAAGCCAGGTCCCACGCCGCATACCAGGGATACTCCCATTTATCCGGCATGGAGATGATGTCGCTGTTGAGCATGTGGAACCATTCGGCATTCCGAGCATTGCGATTGCCAGATCCCATCAGCGGGTGGGCATCGTGTTCGTCGAGCCATTTGTCCAAATCAAAGTAGTAATACTGCTTGGTCCACAGCATACCGGCGAGGGCCTGCCGGTGGATCCTCCGCTCGTCTTCGCTCAGAGTACGAGGCGTGATTTTGTCGTAGAACTCGTCGGCATCCGCAAGCCTCATGGCAACCATCGCATCGAATTTATCAAACGGATTCGCCGCCGATTGCCCGCTCAGCCGTAATCTTGCGACCTGTGAACCGCCAGCGGGTATCTCAAGAATGTAATGTGCCGCGGCTTTCGTCCCAATTCGCGCGGGATTTACTGCCTCGCGCTTACCGGAAACGACGAATTCGTGAAAGGCATCCTTCACATAGGGTGACGGATTGGGCTGGCCCCACAAGCGATTTGCATTGCTTTCATTCTCGGTGAAGAGTAGTTTAGGGGAGCCTTCGCAGTAGAGCATACGAGCCCCTAGCTTTGGATGCGAGGCCCGGGCCGTTCCCTCTGCCGTTTGCTGAAGCACCGGCTTGGGTTCATTCTTATCCCACGACCAAGTATTGCGAAACCACAGCGTCGGAAGCAGGTGCAAAACCGCAGCCTCCGGCCCCCGATTGTGGACCGTAACCCGAATCAGCACATCTTCCGGCTCGTTTTTCGCGTATTCCACGAATACATCGAAATAGCGGTCATCGTCGAATATTCCGGTGTCGAGCAATTCGTACTCAAACTCTTCGCGGGAACGGCGTCGATTCGTTTCTACAAGGTCCTGATAGGGGAACGCTCGCTGCGGGTATTTGTAGAGAGACTTCATGTACGAGTGGGTGGGAGTGCTGTCCACGTAGAAGTAATATTCCTTCGCGTCTTCTCCGTGATTCCCTTCACTGTTCGTCAAACCGAACAAACGCTCCTTCAGAATCGGATCGCGTCCGTTCCAAAGGGCAACGGCAAAGCATAGTTGTTGATTGTCGTCCGAGATGCCTGCGATTCCATCTTCTCCCCAGTGGTAGGCTCTCGACCGGGCCTGGTCGTGGCTGAAATAATCCCAAGCATTTCCGTCCTGGCTATAATCCTCTCGGACTGTCCCCCACTGCCGTTCACTGAGATAGGGTCCCCATTTCTTCCACGGAACGCCCTGATCGCGTGCAAGGTTCAGCCGCTTCTGCTCGGTACATTCTCCTAGCGACGCTGCTATGGTCTTCTGCTCCGAGGTCTTCATCACCGGCTCCTTCTACCTGTGGGACAACGCAAGTTCTCTCGATTGGTGAATCGCGCGTTCCTCGCGCCCTTCTTACTCATGCCACATCGTCCAGCACAATGCAGTGATCGGGATTACGGGTCCGGCTTGGTGGCAACGGAAAAAAAGTGGTAGCCCCAGGGATCCAGTCCGACGTAAAGCCCGGATCCAGCCAATTCCTTCCCCTCGGTCTGGAACTTTGCCCCAGAAAACACCTCGGTGAACTGCCACATTCCTCCCTGGATCTCTGACCACGGAAGACGGACCCGTGCCTGAAGTGGATAATCGCTAAAATTGACGGCGATGACGTAGCACTCCGAATCGTTCCGCCAACTCCAGGTGAGGAGATTCTGAAAGCTAGTGTTGTCTGGCCAACCTTCGGCCTCACACAGACTCCACTTCCCGTCATGGAATACCGGGCGGCTCATGGTTTTGAGTAGTCCCGCATAAAACAAGCGAAGGTCGCCGTTGACAGGTTCCTCGGGACGCCTGCCCAGAAACACCGGCAACCTCACGGTGCGACCCTCGAATTGTCCCTCGTGGTAGAGCCGCGCTCCGGGAAGTGTTCCCGTCACGATCGCCGCGGCCTTTTCCTTTTCAGGAGAAAAGACAGCGGCAGCGCGCGGCTCGTCGTGGTTTTCCAGGAAACGAACCAGCTTCCCTTGATAGCCGATGTCCGCGTGAAGATGAAGCCTAATGCTCTCGGCGTTCTCGTGCTCCAAGCGGTCATAGAGCCTTTTGTCGTAGCAGAAATCGAATCCCTGCTGTTGTAGCTCCCATTCCAAGTCCCAGTAGGCTTCGGCGATAAAGAGGAAGTCCGGATGAGATTCCTTCACCGAAGGAATGATTTCTCGCCAATAATCGGTCGCAGGCTGCTCACCGGCGCGGCTCCCCCACGTCCGTTCGAACACGCAATTCAACACTAGCATTGCCATGTCGCAACGCACGCCGTCAGACTGAGTGGCGATAGCAGAAAGCGTGTCGGCGGCCGCTATCCGAAGGCCGAGATTGAACGGGTTTAGCTGAAGAACATCCCGCCAGGCAGGAAAATATGGATCGCGTCCGCAGGCGTAAACATTTCCCGATGCCACCAGATAGGAGGCCGGTTCGTTCTTCAGGTCATCCAAACTTCCCCGCACGAAATAGTCAGGGTGATCGTCCACCCAGGGATGATCGGGGGCAACATGGTTCGGAACAAAATCCAAAATCAGTTTCATTCCGCGCTTGGCAAGCTGCTGTCGCGCGCGCGCCAAACCCTCGACGCCTCCGAGACGCTGATCAACTTGGTACCTCCGCACGCAATATGGAGAACCAATGTTGTCGTAGGACAGAACGTCTGGGAGGGCAGACCTAAAAGCCCGCAATAACTGATCGTCGCGGTTAGAGATCGCGATACCGGCGGGGCTACGTTCCCAAACTCCCATAAGCCACACGGCATCGAAACCCATGTCGCCGATAGCGTCCCACTCTGCCGCCGGAACTGAGCCCAGCTGAATATTCTTCCAATATCTGACCTGAAGCTCTGAAAGCCACACCCAGGCGTTGATCTCGAATAGATTTGGATAGCTAGGCCACTTAGCCATTTGCGTGGGGCCTTTGCGAATAATGGGCGCAGCCCATTCCGCATGAGGACCGTGTATTATTCATTCGCGCTTATCGCGGGATTTCCAACAACTAGGGGAATCCCTAATCCAGCAAATCGAAAAAGCGAGGAGTCCAATTGGTTCCACTAATCTCCCCGGCCGAACCGTCGTAGATCTTGAGTTTCGAAAAGTCAAGATTGCGATCGAATTGTTCCACGATACTGCCCTGATCGATTCCAGACCATCCTTCTTGAGTCGGTGAAACGCCGCTTTGGCCCAGGAATGAACTAAAGGCGCCCGCGTCAATACTTCTCCGCAACAAATTTATGTCCCTTGATCGATGCTTGATCGTTGTAGCTGTGTTTTTGCGAGCGTTTCGGGAGTTTCACCTTTTCGCGCGGGACTTTCTTGTACGGAATCAAGCTGAGCAAATGAGAAATACAATTTAGGCGGGCCTTACGCTTGTCGTCGGAACGGACCAGATACCAGGGCGCATGTTTGGAGTCGGTGGCGGCGAGCATATTGTCTCGGGCGCGAGAGTAATCATACCAGCGGTGAAAGGATTCCACGTCCATCGGACTGAGTTTCCATTGGCGGAGAGGATCCTTGAGGCGCGCTTCGAAGCGGCGTTGCTGTTCCTTCTGACCGACCTCCAGCCAGTACTTAATGAGGATGATGCCGGCATCGGTAATATATTTCTCCACAGTAGGGCAGAGCTTCAGGAACTGACGATATTGGTCGTCGGTGCAAAAGCCCATGACATGTTCTACGCCAGCCCGGTTGTACCAACTACGATCGAAGATTACAATTTCGCCGGCTGCGGGAAAATGTTGCATATAACGCTGGATGTACATCTGCGTCTTCTCGCGATCGGACGGGGCGGGCAACGCAACTAAGCGAAATACACGCGGGCTAACACGTTCCGTCATAGCACGAATGGTTCCGCCCTTGCCGGCCGCGTCACGGCCTTCGAAGACCACAATGATGCGTAGTCCTTTATATTTGACCCAGTCCTGCAATTTGCAGAGTTCAGCCTGGAGGCGGCGCATTTCTTTTTCGTATTTCTTGCGCTTCAGAGACTTTTCCTGATGTGACGCGTCGTTTTTGGCCATTAAGGATGGCTCCTATGTAGTGATCGGTCTATCGCGACTGCTCGGAATCTCCCTGATCTAGCCCCTCACGGTGTGGATGGCTGCGCGGGCGCAGGCGCCCCGCTCGTGCTAATCCACTGTGCATCGCTTAGGTTCCATCCTCCTCCCAACGCTCGATACAAATTGACCAGGGCCACTTTACGACCGAGATCGTAGTTGATGGTGGCGCTTTCAGCGGGATACATAGCGAGTTGCGCGTCGATAATTTCAAGATAGTTGGAAAGCCCGCTATCGTAACGAATGGTAGCAAGACGGACCGATTCGCGATAAGCCTCAACGGACTTGAGTTGCTCCTGGTAAGACTGAGCCAAGGACTCGTGCGCCGAGAGCGAGGTGGAAACTTCGCCAAAGGCCTGGGTCACCGCTTTTTCGAAGGAGATTTTCGCCTGGTCGCGCTGGGCTAGCGACGCCCGATATTCGTTCTTCAATCGCCCTGCGGTAAAGATGGGCCCGGCGAGACCTCCCGCAATTGTCCACGCTTTGCCGGCACCGGTGAGTTCGGAGAGTTGGGGGCTCACGCCGCCAAGCAGACCACTGAGGGAAATTGTGGGGAAAAAGTTGGCCTTAGCGACGCCCACGTTGGCATTGGCGGAAATCAGATTCTGTTCCGCTTCGCGAAGGTCCGGCCGCCGCTCCAGCAATGCCGCGGGAAGTCCTGCGGGAACTTCGGGGGGGTCGTATTGCTCCGCCAGAGAGACGCCCCTGGCAATAGGTCCGGGATTCCGGCCGAGGAGCAAGTCGATCGCGTTTTCCTGGGCCACAATCTGGCGCTGGAAATCGGGTATTACAGCGGCGACGTTGGAGAGCGCCGCTTGCGCGCGTGCGACTTCGAGCCCGGAAGCAGCGCCCCCTGCAAATTTGTTCTGAAAGATGTCGAGGGTGTCCTGGAAACTTTTTACGGTATCGCGGGCAATGACCACCTGCTCGTCCAGAGCTCGCAACTGGAAATAGCTCTGCGCTACCTCGGATACCAACAGGAGGCGAACGTCTCGCCGCGCTTCCTCGGTTGAGAAGTACACGGCACGCTGAGCTTCATTGAGCTTCCGGATGCGTCCAAAGAGGTCAATCTCCCAAAAGGTAGTGAGGTTGTACGAGTAGTAGGCGTGGTTGGCGATGTAAGGAGACTGCTGCCCGGAGATACTGGCGTCGTAGCCGACCTGTGGGTAGTATTGCGAACGCGTGACGCCAAGCAGCGCTCGCTCCTGCTCGACGCGCGACACGGCCAAGCGCAGATCATAGTTATTGGTTAAGGCCTCGTGAAGCAAGCCTTGCAAAACGGGGTCCTTGAACAGTTCCCACCACGCCAGATCAGCGGCTGAGGCCGTCGATGGATGGCTTTCAGTATAAAAACCGGGTGGAGGTTGGAAAGTAGGCTTATTGTATTTTGGCCCAAGAGCACAGCTAGCCATGCCAAGAATAAGGAACGGAAGGAGCGTGATGGTGATGAGCTTTCTCATCAATCGTGACCTCCCTCTAGGACGGCCGGATGAGCTACTTCTACATGAGGCTTCTTCTTGGCGATGCGCTCAACGACCACGAACAAAACGGGCACCAGGAAGATCCCCAGGATTGTGGCGGCGGACATTCCGGTGATTACGGAACTGCCCAAGACCCTTCGGCCGATGGCGCCGGCACCCTTAGCGGTCCACAGCGGCACGCATCCCAAGATGAAGGCGAAGGAGGTCATTAAGATCGGGCGTAGTCGCAGACGAGCGCCTTCGAGTGCCGCATCTACAAGCTGTTTTCCTTTGGAATGTTCCAATACTGCGAATTCGACGATCAGGATGGCGTTCTTCGCGGTCAGACCGATCAACATGATGAGACCAATCTGAGCGAAAACGTTGTTGTCAAATTTGCGCAGGAGAAGTCCGCCGTAAGCACCGAGAACCGCGACCGGAACCGACAGCAGGACGCTAAAGGGCAGCGACCAACTTTCATAGAGAGCAACCAGAATCAGGAACACGAAGACAAAGGACATGGCGAAGACCATGGCCTGGCCACCTTCGGCCTTTTTCTCCTGATAGGACATGTCGCTCCAGGCGTAGCCGAAACCGGCGGGCAGAACTTCATTGGAGACCTGCTCCATGGCGGACATAGCTTGTCCAGAACTGAAGCCCGGAGCGGGAGAACCATTGATCTGGATACTTCGGTAAAGGTTGAAACGGTTGGTGTATTCCGGCCCAGACACTCGTTTGATCGTGACGAGAGATGCGAGCGGGGTCATCTCGCCTTTGGAGTTTCGCACGTAAAAGTTATTTATTTTATCCGCGCTGGTGCGATACTCGGGTTCCGCCTGGAGATACACCTTCCACTGTCGGCCGAATCGATTGAACTGATTGACGTAGGCACCACCGAGGAAAGCCTGAAGAGTCTGATAGACCTCGGAGAACTGCAAGCCTTGTTTTAGAACGCGATCCTGGTCCACCTCCACATAGAGTTGTGGCACGGAGGGGCGAAAGGTGCTGACGATGGAGGCAATCTCTGGCCGCTTTCGAGCAGCCAACGCCAACTTGTCGAGCATTTCCGACAGTTGAGTAACAGTGCCACCACTGCGATCCTGAAGCATGAAGGTGAATCCACCGGCAGTGCCGAGGCCGGGAATGGCAGGCGGTCCGAAAGCGAAACCGATGGCTTCCGGTATTTCGCTGGCCATGCGTTTGTTGAGGGTGCGCATGAGACCCTGCGCGGAAAGCTCGTCGGTGAGGCGCTCATGCCAAGGGTCCAGCTGCAGAAAGTAGAAGCCAGTATAAGAGGCCGAAGTATTGGACAGGAGGCTGAAGCCAGAGATGCCGCTGAAACTCTGAACACCATGAGTATGCGTCAGCATGTCATCAATCTTGCGCATTACGGCGTCCGTGCGTTGCAGTGAGGCAGCATCCGGTAATTGAATTTGAAGGAAGGCATAGCCCTGGTCTTCTTCGGGGATGAAACTCGCAGGGAGTTGCCTGCCCATGCCAACGGAGACGATCGAAATTCCCAATAGAAGCAACAGAGAGAAGACCCAGCGGCGGATGAGAGTACCGCTCCAGCTAACATAGCCCCCGGTCATTTTTCCGAACCAGCGATTGAACCAATCGAAAAACTTTCCGAGAGGACCTCTGGTTTTCTTACGAGGGCGCAACAGTAGAGCGGAGAGTGCCGGGGAGAGTGTCAGAGCGTTGAACGCAGAGATTAATACAGAGATGGCGATCGTCACGGCGAACTGTTGATTGAGCAGGCCCTTGATACCACCCATAGCCGCCATCGGCACAAAGACCGAAGAGAGAATCAGCGCGATACCAATTACCGGAGCGGTCACTTCTTCCATGGCTTTAAAGGTGGCGTCCTTGGGCGACAAGCCATGCTCGATGTGATGTTCAACGGCTTCGACAACAACGATGGCATCGTCCACCACAAGGCCGATGGCGAGGATAAGGCCAAACAGTGATAGGGTATTGATCGAAAAACCGAGCATCGGAAAGATGGCGAAGGTACCGATGAGAGAAACGGGCACAGCGAGGAGCGGGATAAGAGTAGCGCGCCAATTCTGAAGAAACAGAAATACCACGATGATAACGAGGACGATGGCCTCAAGCAGAGTGGTAACGATTTCTTTCATCCCTTCCGTGATGGGCAAAGTAGTGTCCATCGCAACTCTGTACTCCAAGCCATCCGGAAATCTCGATTTCAAATCCTCCATTTGCGCTTTGACTTGTTTTGCGACGGCTAAGGCGTTGGAACCAGGAGCTTGGTACACGCAGATGATGACCGCGGGTTTGGCGTTGAACCGGCCGATCTGCTGATAGACGAGGGAGCCGAGTTCGATGCGGGAGACGTCCTTGAGTCTCACGGTGGAACCGTCAGAGTTCTGGCGGACAATGATGTTGCCGAATTCTTCGGCGTTGATGAGTCGCCCCTGAGCACGGACGGCATAGGTGAATTGCTGGCCTTTAGGGGCAGGCTCCGCGCCAATCTGACCCGCCGGGTTAACCGCGCTTTGTTGCTGAATAGCGTTCGTCAAGTCCGAGACGGTCATGCCAAGCTTGGTCAATTGATCCGGCTTGACCCAAATGCGCATCGCATAATCTGCCGCACCGAAATTGGTGACCTGACCCACTCCGGGAACGCGCAAGAGCGCATCGTTAACATTAATGGTGGCGTAATTCCCGAGGAATTGACCGCTGTAGGTCCCGTTCGGTGAGTAGAGAGAAAGAACCAGGAGCGGCAAGCCCATAAGTTTTTTTACTGTGACGCCATACTGGTTTACGGAGGTGGGGAGATTCGGACTGGCTTGCGAGACGCGGTTCTGTGTGTTGACCTGATCGATGTCCACGTTGGTGCCGACGTCGTAGGTAACCTTCAATGTCATGGTTCCGTCATTCGCGTTGGTGGACATCATGTAGAGCATGTTGTCGACGCCGTTCATCTGTTGTTCCAGAGGCGTGGCAACTGATTGTTCAATCGTGAGCGCGTCGGCACCAGTGTAAGTGGCCGATACGTTGATCTGGGGAGGGACAATATCCGGCAGTTGAGCGACCGGCAGTTTGGCCATGGCCACCAGTCCGCTGATGACCGTAAGAATGGCGATCACGATGGCAACGTTTGGTCGATTAATGAAGAATTTAGACACGGCTAGTTCCCACCGACCACGGAGTTGGCCTGAGTGTCGTTATAAGGTTTAGGTGCGACGGTGACGCCAGTGCGCACACGCTGCAAGCCGTCGACGATCACTTTGTCCCCAGGTTGCAGGCCGGATTCGACCACCCACATGTCGCCGAAGAGAGGACCGAGCTTGACTGTTTGGATAGTTACTTTGTTATCCCCGCCGACAACGCCGACCTGATAGACGCCCTGTAATTCGGAAACCGCCTGCTGCGGGATCAGGAGAGCGTTTTTCAGCAGTTCGGTAATGGCGCGGACACGTGCATATTGTCCAGGACGAAGCACGTTCCCCGGATTCGGAAATTCACCACGGACCTGGATGGTTCCGGTTCGCGAATCCACTTCGCGATTCAGGAATAGGACCCGGCCATGGCGGGGATACAAAGTGCCGTCTCCGAGAATCAATTCGAGATCCTGTTTGCCATTGCCAGCCGGTTTTTCGCGTTGAAATCGCAAGTAATCCTGCTCGGCGATGTTGACGTCGACGTAAATGGGATCGACATTCGAGATCGTGGTCATGACCGTGTTGGGGGTCATCAAGTCGCCGATGGCAACCTTGGCGACGCCGGCGATACCAGAGATGGGAGAAATCACCGTGGTCCAAGCAAGATTCAGTTTGGCGTTATCGAGAACGGCTTGGTCAGCATCCACCATGGCGGTGGCAGCTCGCTCTGCACTCTGCGCCTTGTCGAGCTCTGCCTGGCTCACCGCTCTCTGAGCCACCAAGGGCGTGTAGCGGCGGACGTCGATCTGAGTCTGCGCCAGTGCCGCGCGTGCGCGCTCGAGATTACCGGTGGCCTGTTCTACCGCAGCTTGCGCTTGGCGCTTATCCAGTTGAAATAGGGCTTGGCCTTTGCTCACGAACGAACCTTCGGTGTAGAGGCGAGCGAGCAAAAATCCTTCGACTTTGGGGCGAATCTCCGCGTCCACGTTGCCTAACATGGTTCCCACCCATTCCTGGTGGATGGGAACCTGCTTTTGCAAGACCGGGGCGACCGTGACCGTAGGAGGCGGGGGAGGTGGTTTTTCTTCTTTGGAAGAGCATCCGGCCAGTACAAAAAATGCCGGCAGTCCCGCGAAAAATCCTGCTATTGCCAAAGCCCGACGAACTCCGTGCAGGAGTAAGCGAAACGGAGTTTTGTTCGTGCTCCTCGCAAACCGCGGCGGAATGCGGCTCTGCAGTTGTTTACTCATTCTGCTGCCTCCGTGTTGCCACTGCTGTTGTGTACTGCTCGTTCGCACAGTTGTGCCGGATTTGAGGTCTTACATGACATAAGGTGAAATGAGCACGCGTCCGGTCACTTTTGCCCGGCCGAGACCGAAGCATCTGAAGTGTCTGGTGGCCAGTTGTCGTCGGTGGGACTCCAGGATTTGTCTGGATTGTAGAGACTCATCTCTCCAAAGATTTTGAGGGTGTCGGGACCTAGATCCTTCTGGTACACAACTCCTTCGTAGCTGACGATGAAGGTTTTCACGCCTGTGACACGATAATCGGCGGGAGCGGCGGCGAGGGCGAAGCCTCCGATCATCGCGCCCTCCACCACAAAGTCCATTTTGCCGAGCGGCGCAGCCGGCCCCTGACCTTTGAGGATTTTGAAGAAGTAGCCATGTACAGGCTTGGCCTTGTCGGAATAGCCCTCTTGAATAGCATCGGCAATGCCTTCGGCTATGGGCCCGCTAAGACTACCGTCCTCATTGCGCCACACTAGGCCATCCTGCTTTCCCGGCGTGCTGATAATGCGCTGCGCGTATTGATTGACTTCGGCTCCGTCGTGTTTAGTCATAGCGTATTCAAGCTGGGCTTCGACGTAGTTTCGGCAGGCCTCAATGGCATCCAGTTCATTGGCTCCGACGCGACGGTAAAGCATTTCTTGGCGGCCGGCCTTGGAGTCGAAAGACCATGTGCCTTTATTCTTTACAATCGGAATCGCCAACGGGAAATTGTCTTCGCCGACTAGCAGCACCACTCGATTGGGATTCTTAGGATCGATGCTGATCGAGTTATGTTGATGTGCCTTCGCGGCAAATGCCGCTCCGCGATTCTTGTCCTGGACAGCATCTTCCGTAGACACCAAGTCTTCGCCATCAGGTCCGAGGATTTGCTTGAGCGTCGAAACATCGAATGGTTCGACGGCCTGAATAAAAGCGGCGGCGGCCTGTTCTGGCGTGGCGAACGTCTTCTGGGTTGATTTGGCCTCTTGCCCAAACGTAAAGGTGGCAAGAAGTCCCAGAGCCACAGCGGAGGAGACCAAAAACATCAGGGTCACTCGGAAAAGCTTATTCTCTTGAACGTTCATTCGTTCTTCGTTGGTCATGATTCCATTACCTCCGTCGTCCGCCGCCACCGCCGCGAGATCCCATGCTGGAACTTCCCCGCGAGCTGCTGGCGCGCGCGGAACTCCCACTTCCGCCCCCGAGAGCACTGCCACCGCTGGACCTGGAACTTGCGCTTGGCGACGCGCTGCGATTGCTACCTCGGTCTCCGCCGCCGGTTGATGAAGGTCGATTTGCCCCACCCGAGCTACGGTCGTTAGCGCGAGGCTGTTGCCCGCGCGAAGAGGTGTCGCGGGTACTCGCCTGCGCTCGGTTTCCCTGCTGAGAAATGTTCTGACGGGCGCTGGCCTGACGATCGGACGCCGATGCGCCTCGAGTTGTGCCTCCGTACTTATTGGCAGTGTCTCTGTTGCCGTAAGGCGTCCCGCCGCGGTGCTGTGGATTGTGTTGCCAACTGCCGCCGCCCCGACTGGGTTGCGTCGATGGCCGACTGCCGCCGCTTACATTCGTGCGGTTGCCCCCGTTAATGTTGGAGTTGCGATTGAAATTATTATTGTTGTTGATGGTGATGTCGTTGTTGCCGCCCCAGCCGCAGCCGTAACCCCAACCTCCGCCCCAAGCGGCTCCCATGGCCAGACCCACACCGAAGGAAATCGCTACGCCAGCCGCGTAATATCCGGGCGGCGGATAGTAGATGGGAGGATAGGGGTAGACCGGCGCGCCATACACGACAGTCGGGTTGTAAGTAGGCACGTAAACCACTTCGGGATTGGCTTGCTGAACGACAATGACCTGTTTCGATTCCACAACTTTTGTTTCCACTTTTTGCTGCTCGGTGGATTTTAAATTGCCGGTATCTTGTGCCTTCTTCCGCATGCGCTGCACCGCGTCCATCACATCCGATTGCTGCGCGAGGAAGGCGTTACCGAGGTCCGTGGTCCACTGAATATCATTCGCCAGACGCTTCACCAGATCGGGCATCGCGGCCAGGCCTTGGACGCTGGGATCCCAAGGCTGCTTCTGAACAGCATCGGCGAGGGCCTTGTCCTTTAATGTCTTGTTCTTCTCCAGCCATTGCTGGAGTTGCACAATCTCTAACGGGTACGTCGAAGCAGCGAGCACTTGCGCAAGCATCGGGTCCGGATACAACGCGATGGGCGCGACCAGCGAGTCCAGCTGATCCGCGGGGATGGTGGCGGCTTCCTGCTGGCTAGCCGCGGCGGATTCGTCCTTGGATTGCGCCGCGAAAATCGCTTCTCCGGGAACCAGCAGCGACGAACACAAAACCGCTATACAGCTTTGCGCAACCTTCCATAGAACTTTTGATCTCAGGATTCTTTTTGTCATGATTGAACTTTCCTCGTAACTTCCAACTGAGCGATGAGGCTCGCTGCCGCGGAATAGGGGTGAGGAGGAGCTCCGTATCACGCCAGGCTCCTCCTCTTTGGGGGCAATCTAGAGTCCCGCAAGTGAGCGGAGGAACTTCACTCCGAGCGCTGCGGAAATGGCGAGAAGGCCGAGGAGGCCAACCAAGGGCAGGTCGCTGGCTGTCTTGGGGAGTTTCGCTGGGGCTGGAGCAGAAGCTTCCGGCGCGGCTGCGTGGGCATGGACCGGTTCTGCCGTGGCGACGAGAATTGGCACGTCGGCTGGCGGAGCCGGTGGAGGCGTAGGCATGGTTCCGGTTACTTTGCGCTGTTGGGATACGACAGTCTCGGGAACTTCCACAATTTTGGTAGCGGTAACAATCATTCCCTTCTTCAAACCAAAGGCATCAACCATTTCGCCATTGATATTGAATTTCTGACCCTTGGGAATTTTGAAGGATTGGTTAGTGCCGTCTTCCAACGTGAGGATGACCGTGAGAGGCGGCGTGACGTGCCAGACCTTACCCGTAACGTTCTGGACGGTGGTGACTGTCTGAGGGGTGGTTGTGGTAGTGATGGTACGCTGGAGTTTCATTCCCGGCTTCAGGTCGTGAATGCCCAACTGCCTGCCGTCTACTGTTACCTTGGCACTTTCCGGCACATTGGAAATATGACGAATGGTGCCATCGTCCATTTTAACGACCAGGTCGTTGCCCTCTACGAGAACTACTTCACCACGCTCGACCTTCACTTCCTTGGTAGCCGGCCCGGCGGTCGTTGACTTTTCTGTTTGCACTTGAGCGACGGAAGACAACGTGAAACTTAGACAAGTTGTCCCCACCGCGAGTAAGAGCCCCGTTTTAATCCAACTGCTGCCAGACTTCATTTGTATTCCTCCATTTTTTTGAATTTGCCTGATGCTTTCCCGAACCTTAGCCTTACCTTCTAAAGGCCTTACCTTCTAAAACCATTTACTTTTTATCCGAGCCTCCTCCCTCCCTTGGCAAAGAAGGTGGCGGCTCAGATGTCAAAGTATTGTCCGCACCGCTTATCGACGAGTGAATGATGTAGCGCAAGGGGGCGCTGCCAACGAAGTAGAACGGGTAACAGGTCACCAGCGTGAGCGTGGACTCGGCGCGAGGAGCCAGCACCGAGACGTCCTCTGGCGGAACAATCAGGATCTCGTCCACGATGTACCGGGAGTTTCCGTTTTCCGTGTAAAGATCGAGCGCATCGCCGACCCGAACATCCTTCAGTCCTCGGAAGAATCCATCACGATGTCCGGCGATGCCGACGTTTCCAGTAGTGCCAGGAGCGCTGGTGCCATCGATGTGTCCGACAGCGCGGTTCAAGGTCAGATCGTCTGTGCCCTCAAGCACAGGAACTTCAAGGTTGATCGCGGGAATCTTGAGCACACCCAGCGGTGGCGAAACATTCGCGTTCAGGCTGATCTGATAAGCTTCCGTGCGCTTTGGTGACCACAGCCGGAAGTCTGGGATCCCGGAACTACGCCGCGAGGGGTCGGCAGGAACGCGGGCGGAAGGGGGTTGGCGGTGCCAGAAAGCGCGTACCGCGTTGTGCGAGTAGATGGCGCTGTAAATATGCGCCGCGGCAAACATGGCCACCAGCAAAACTCCGAAGAGGAGCAGCAAGCCTTCGAAGCCGCGCGTCATTCTGCTTATGTTGGTGCGTAACATATCCCGTGACCCGACAAGTTCGTGGCGGTCTACCGCACACTTTTAGCCGGGCAGACTCCCCGCTTCCTATTCATTTAGGCTGATTTCGATTCGCCAACAACTAGGGAAACCCCTAACTGAACTCGTCATTGAGCAGCCGGCGCGGTTTCTCGCAATCCATGGCTATTGAGGGACCAAGGGAGACACATACGGCAGGCCATCGAGCACCGCACGAATCGCAGGAATCAAATGCGCTTTCATACGAGATTTTGTAACGAATCCCCGGGCGCCTTCCCGCAAGCAGGCTTCCACGAATTCCTCGCTGGAATGGATGGTAAGGAATATGAACTTGGCGGTGGAGCCGGACTTGACAAGCTCGTGAACGGCCTCGATCCCACTCATTATCGGCATAGTGATATCGGCGACAACGATGTCCGGATTTAGACGCTGCACCTCCGAGACCAGTGAAGCGCCATCGGCGGCCGTGCCGACCAGTTCAAAATGGGGCTGCAGCAGAGCCACTTCTAACTTCAGAAATTCGCTATGATCATCAGCTAGAAATATGCGTGGGCGAATCACAAATTCGCCTCCGTCGAACCACCTGGGGATTCGCGTCAGTCGGGCGATATGCTCAGGCGCGTTCACAGACTAGCGGGAACTGGACAAGCCGCGCTACTGGGGAAATCCCTAGCCCGCTGTGGTTTTTGTGCGGAGATTATCCTCGACCGGATGCGGCGGCGCGTGCATGGGCGCGCGGTTCAGGGTCAAGCGAAATGAGCCCCTGTTTCAGGGCGAACAGGACAAGCTCGGCATTATTCTTCAGGGTGAATGCTTCCATGATGTGATGCTTGTGAAATTCCACCGTTTTTTCGCTCAGGTTGAGCACTCCGGCGATCTGCTTGATCGGTCGCCCTTCGCCGAATAATTGAACGATGTCCTTCTGGCGCTGCGTCAGTTCCTTGGTGAATTGCCGTGCGCGAGCTTTTGCGGCCACCCAATCCTCGGCACGCAGCTTGTGCGTAATATATGGCTTCCCATTGAGAACATAATCGATCGCTTCTAATAGTTCGGGTCCAGCGGAATGCTTGAGGACAAATCCCACCGGGCCGAGTTCAAGGGCAGCAGCAGCAAGATTCGCATCGTCGCGCATGGTTAGAAAAACAAACTTTATCGTGGGAACCCGCTCTTTGATTCTGCGGGCGGCATCTAACCCATTCAGCACGGGCATCGTCACGTCCGCAATAATCACATCGGGTTTTAGCTTGAGGGCGGTCTCGATCAAAGCTAGCCCGTCGGGTACCAGAGCGACCACTGGATACGTCTGCTCCAGGTACACTTTCAAGGCCTGGGCAAATATCACGTGGTCATCGGCGATCACGAATCTCGGGCAAGACCCGTCCGCAGAGGAGCGTTCCATGATGAGACTCTTTCTGGGCGTTCAGACCCAAACCACTCTTCGACATACGCAGGTCGCATGTCGCATGTGATTTTTCTGAGAACCACTGCAACAGGGATTTCGGCGGTACGCTGTGACGGCTGTCACAATGGTGCCGATTCCCACCTTTCGCCTATCGGGGCTAGCCGTCTTCCTCGCTAGGCTAGCCGCTGGCATTCCTTGCAGCCGACTTAAACGGCACCCAGGCTTCCACAGTCGTTCCCTGTCCACGCTGCGATTGGATCTCAAGCTTCCCTCCCAACAAGCGTGCGCGCTCTTCCATACTGCGGATGCCAATGCCTTCGTTGCGGCGTAGGTCCAAGAGATCGAAACCGCGACCTTGGTCGCGGACATTAACTCGCAATCTGTTGCTTGCCATTTCCAGGTCCACCTCGGCGGCCTCCACACCGCTGTACTTCTTAACATTACGGAGGCTTTCCTGGACGATTCGAAAGATACAGAGTGCTGCTTCAGGAGGC
Source organism: Candidatus Acidiferrales bacterium (assembly GCA_963759275.1). GTDB lineage: Bacteria > Acidobacteriota > Terriglobia > Acidiferrales > UBA7541 > Acidiferrum. The sequence continues at coordinate 1,186,745 of CAVWYZ010000018.1, forward strand.
ACCGATCGGGGAACCTCGTCCGATGTAAAGTCGACTTTGATGCCCTGCTGCGACGCGAACTCCTTGCACAAAGCGGCGATCGCCGGCACCAGTCCGAGGCTCTCGATCGTCGAGGAATGCAGGCGGTGAGATAGCGTGTGTAAATCGTCGCCAAGCTGGGTGGTGGAATAGATCAGCTCGCGCAATTGCTTACGAACATCTCCAAAGACGACTGGCGTTGCCTCCTCTGCATTTTCCAAACCCAGCGCGAGTATCGCTACTCTTTGGCTGAAGTCGTCGTGAAGTTCGGTGGCCACGCGGCGGCGCTCGCTCTCCTCCGCATTGATGAGCTTGCCGGTCAGCTGCCTTTGACTCTCTTTTGCCAAACGCAATTGTTTTCGGCTATAGAGCAGATAAATGGCCAAGGCGGAAAGACTCACGATAATCAATAGCGAGGTGAGAAGGATCCACCAGGAGCGCTCCCAAAAACTCGGTTCGCGAAACAGGACGACGCTGCCGGGAGGAAGTCGGCCTTCCGGGATGTGCCATTGTTGCAGTTGATGCCAATCGAACATGTACTCGCCGGGTAGGGTCTCGATAGGAGTTTCTTCAACTTTCTTTCCGTCTAGTATTTCCGAGACAATCTGCGCCGTGATCCTGGCTTGCTTTCCGAAGGTCATCACGTACCCGCCAACAGTTCCGTGCCCCAGATACGTGTCGGACATGCCAAAATCCGGGCCGTTCGAGGCCGCTGCGGTCATCGGAAGTGCCTTTGTGGAATTGATGAATGTGTTTCCCACGGAATCCTGAAAGAAGGACGTATAAATCACGACGGAATGTTCGGGCAGGTCCTGCAGTTGCTCAAGTAATTTGCTCATTGGCAGGCCGGTCAAATAGCGAATTTTCGCCCTGGTTTCGAAGGAGTCGAGGGCAGCTTTCGTCAACGCGATTGCCGTTTTGTCGAAGTCGGAACTGCCTCCCACCACAAATACACGGCTTGTTTCCGGGAACAGCCGCAAGGCGACGGCAAGTGTCTTTTCTGGTTCGAGTTTCAACCACGTCCCGGTAAACCGGGAATCGAGCCTCGGATTGCTAACCTGACCAGCGCTGGTTCCACAAATCACGATGGGGACTTCCAGGAACAGCGTCTGCGTATAGGTGGAAAGAAAATCAACCGCTCCCGGCCCTACAGCGACGACTACGTCCACTTTGTGTTGACCATACTTCTTAGCCAGCCAATTTCGCGCTTCCTCGCGCGAGGGTCTACCCGGGAAGGCCATCAAATCTAGGCTCTCACTGTAGAACTCCACGTGCCGATCAGGCGTCTCATGGACGCCGGCCGCGATTTGCTGGGTCACCAATTCAGTAGCGGAATGTGACAGGCCTACTTCGCTGAGAATCAAGACGTTTTTCTTCTGAGAAACCTGCGCGGCGGCGACAGGAAGTAAAAACACTGCCGAAAGAATCAAGAAAGGCGGGAGTGCGATGCACCTGTAGGAGAAAAAGCAGTTGCGGCACCCTTTGACGACACCGACACAGGTGCGCACCTGCGTATGACTTTCCGTTTGCTTCGCAATCCAAGCTACAGCGTTATGGAAGTACCCCCTCATGGGTCAGCACATCTTCTCTCCTGGCAGACACGACCAAGGGCCGATGGCAATGTTGGCTCGGACGCGGTCAGCGAGTAATTGTCAAAAGTGACATACCATAATTCGTATCTCGCTGTATATATATGCTGGCGATAACACCACTGCAGCCCATGAGACGGCAGGCCTGCACCTAAGCTCCCGGCGATAATTCCAGATATCGCGCCACAGCCAGTTCCAGACTGAATTTCATCCGTTCTCGTCCGAGTGTTGTGCCCAGCGGCGATCGCTGGACCATCTGTAATACTCCGGGATTGAGGCCAACCAGCCACAGAGAAAGCCCGTGCTCGCGTTGCCGCTGCTCGCCTTCGCTCAACATCTTGAGTGCGGTGTATTCAAGGTCGGGCACACCACTAAGATCGAGCGCTACCACGGTGGGCTGCTCTTCGTTGATCAAAGCTCGTATTTTCTGCCCGATGGCTTGGGCGTTGGCAAAGAACACGCGGCCCTCCAAACGCAGCAACAACAGTCCAGGATAGGTTTCGTCCTCAGGATGTTCCTTAGAGCGTGGACGAAAAACGTTTGTGCCTGGCTTGCGTCCGAGCACGTAGACAGGTGGATTGGCGGCCTGTGATGCCAGGGCTACCAGTGACAAAACAATGGCAACCAGGATTCCTTTCAGAGTGCCCAGCAGCATGACGCCGACAAACGCGGCAAGGGCCCATGTGAATTCTGTCCGTCGGATTCCCAAAATCACGCGAAATTCTGCCGGCCGAACCAATCCGATGGAGTACACAACGACCACCGCCGCAAGCGTGGCTTGGGGCATGAGCGCAAGCACCGGTGCGAACAGAAGTATGGTCGCCAAGCCGGCTGCGGCAGTCACCATTTCCGCGAACTGGCTGCGAGCTCCCGCAAGACGATTCACTGCGGTTTGTGTGGTGCCGCCGCCGGCAGGCATAGCCCCGAGGAGCGCGCCGCCTACGTTTGCCAGTCCCGTCGCGAGCAACTCGCGATTGGCTTGAAGTGGGGGGTCGTCGCTCTTTGCGAAGGCTCGACCGGCGGCAATGCTTTCGGTGAAGCTCATGAGCGCAATGCCTAACGCACCTGGCCATAATGCTTCCGCCAGAGAAATGTGCGGATAGGTGACCGACGGTAGACCCTGGGGAATTCGCCCGACCAACTCCACTCCGTATGCGTGCAACCCCAGGAAACGCACGCCCAGAATACCCACGGCCACGGCGATCAGCGGTGCTGGGGCTTTTGGAAGAAACCGTTCAATGCCAACTAGCAATGCGATCATGATGATCCCCACGGTCAAAGTGGGCAGCGCCACCTCCGGGATGCCACGAACGATCGCCAGCACATTGCGGAAGAAAGGTCCCCTGGGAAAATGAATGCCAAGAATCTTGGGAATCTGATCTACGACGATCACAATCCCGATGCCCGCCTTGAAGCCGACCAACACCGGCTCCGAAATGAAATTGGCAATAAAACCCAGCCGCAGCAAGGAAGCGAGAATGAGGATGCCTCCGACCAGTAGCGTCAGCGTGGCAGTAGCGCGCAGGAGGTCTGAGGTATCTCCACCCGGTACGACTTCGGCGAGTTCTGTAGCAGTGAGAACGGCAATGGTAGTGGTAGTGCTTACGCTGAGAACCCGAGAGGAACCTGTCACAGCATAGATCGCCATGGGAACCAAGGCGGTGTACAGTCCGACCTGCACCGGCAATCCCGCGATGGTTGCGTACGCCATCGCCTTTGGGATTACCACAGCGGCTGCGGTTACGCCTGCGATGAGGTCCGGCCGGAGCCAGTCTTTCTGGTAGTGTAGTAACCAATCGGCAATTGGCAGGTGACGGCGACCTTTATCTTCAGTCGACAAGTTTGCCCCACGGGAATTCGTGTTGCTCCATCCAGCAGCAGCACAATGCGGCATCGTAAGAAGCTACCAGCGGTTACCGACACGATTCGCTGACCGAAAGGCTAACAAGCGAACTCGCCTTCAGCACCTAGGGATTCACCTAGTGGTACTTCCTTCCCCCTGGCGGCAGAAGCTAAAAAAACGAAAGGACCGGCGTACCGCGCTTGGGCAGCGTGGCCTGGACTGGTGGCCATTTTTTAGCTTACTTAGGGAATTCCTCGGCCGGGTTACGTCTTTTTCTTGGGAGGATAATTCTTAAGAAGTTTTGCGACCGCCTTCTTAAGATTTTTTTGTTGCTTGTCGGGCTTGGCCTTGGGATCGATGGTCTTGCTGGCGGTGCCTCGCCATACCAGATCCTTCCCGGCAGTATCGTACATATCAACAACCAACTGACCGACATAGATCGTCGAAGTTGTACCGGTGGTCATAGTTGAGCCCATGCCTCCTCCGTACCAACCGCCGCCCCAACCTGGACCGTAGCCCCAACCGGTGTTGTATGAAGTGAATTGCTTCTCCGTTCCAATGGCCGTTTGATAACCGATGTAGAGATCGGCTGTATCGGCATCGGTTTTCTGCAAGCCCTTCGTCGCCAACTCAGCCTCAATTGCTTCCGTGATTTGCTTATCTACTAATTGATTCGCGTGGTCCGCGCCCTTGATTTCTACCCATTTGTAGGTTTTGTATTTGGTAAAGTCCGCCTTATCGTCAAAATTGTAGCGAACATCTTGCGCCACTGTTGCTGTAACCCCACCGACCAATAGGGCGATGGCCAGAATGATCGACTTCTTCATGAGCATTTCTCCTCTTTTGATTGTCCCGGTTGGAACTTGAAAAGGCCGTTCACACTTTTCGCAATTCGCTTCCCGGTCGAACGTCGTGCAGTTTCAGGAAAAAATGGTGAATGCGCATGCTTGCACTCTCTGGGACCGAACCGCTATCCGTTCGACATTCTGGAGCCTAACGCTCACCGACTTTCGACGCACCTAGGGATTCTCCTAGTGGTGCAGACTGGAAATCCTGCGGTACCCGCGTTTGATTAGGTAACTCTGACTGTATGCGTCGCAATCGAATTCGCATGATCGCCGGCCTATTGCCAGCGTGCATCGTTAAACTGCTGTCGGCGTGTGGTCAACGCCGACTCTCGTATCACTGCTGCCCAACACTAGCTGCCGTGGAGAGTCGCACCCTTCGGGGGCATCCTTGGCCGCGGATAAGGCAAATTAGTGAAAAACTTAGCGGCTACTGGCGGCTGGCCGACGCTGTTCTGGGAATTCAGGATCAACCGAGATAAGGCCTTGTTTCAGTGCAAACAGAATCAACTCCGCATTATTCTTGAGGTTGAACGATTCCATGATGTGGTGCTTATGGAATTCCACCGTTTTCTCACTCAGCTTCAGCACATCAGCAATCTGTTTGACAGCCCTTCCCTCGCCGAACAATTGAACGACGTCTTTCTGGCGCGCGGTCAGCTCCTTACTGAACTGGCGAGCCCGAGCCTTGGTAGTTACCCAATCTTCAGCGCGCAACTTGCGAGTCAAATAAGACTCTCCCCGGAGAACATGGTCGATCGCTTCCAGCAGTTCTGGTCCCGCCGAGTGCTTGAGGACAAATCCAATAGGGCCGAGCTCAAGAGCAGCAGCGGCGAGATTTGGGTCATCGCGCATGGTCAGGAAAATGAACTTCATGTTAGGAGCTTGTTCTTTGATTCTGCGGGCTGAGTCCAGTCCGTTGAGGATAGGCATGGCCATATCGGCAACGACGGCATCGGGCTTCAGTGAAAGGGCTGCGTCGATTAAGGCTCGACCATCGGGCACGACACCGACCACCAGATACTTGTTCTCCAAGTAGACCTTTAAGGCGTCAGCGAAGATCACGTGGTCGTCCGCAATCAAGAGCTTAGGACGGACGTGATCAGGAGAGAGGCGTTCCATGGGGACACACTTTCTAGGCGACTCGCAGCGAGAGCGCACTGATAAATGTCGACGAAAGTGGGCGGATGCGACTTTTCTAAGATTAGCGCTCGAACAGGACTACGTTCGGTACGCTGTGATCCAGGTCACACTACCGCCCTTATAACACAGTTCGGGAGTAATCGCACTCATTTGTCCGCAATCTCAGCTTGGTGCGGCAGATCTGAGCGGCACGGAAGCTGAGGCAGTGGTGCTAACTCGGGATTGCGAATGAAGCTTGAACCTTCCGTCTTGTTAGGCTTGGGTGCCACGGACATGCACGGAGCGGGTTCGTCCACGACAAAGTTTTCGTTCGGAGTTGGAAGGGGAGTGAAATATTCCGTGTCGAGGGACCTGGGTTTCTGCATTCAGGCGCGGTACACACCTGCCCATTTGTACTCAACGAACGGACGGGTGTGGTGCAACTGGTGGGGTGTTGCTGGGTGGCCGAATGATCATTTTTTCCAGCGGGGCGACGTGACGGCCGACGTCGTCCTACGATTCTAAACTCTCCGCTGACCTGTCGAGTCGGTCTCCAGCGAGCGGAAGATTTCTCCGTTCAAACACTCCTTCCGCGACTCCCCGTTGAAGCTTTCAAATTACTGGTTTTCGCCTTCGTAATTGCGCTGGAGCAAGTTCAAAGCTGCTCAGGTGCAACGACATGTTCGGTTTTGCGTGGGATCATTTGACTGCTGCACTTAGAGGAGCTTCCCCGCCCAGAAAGAGCACGGAGAGTAGAAGGAAATGAACGACCGCAAGATTCGCATGAAGAACAGCGCAGGGACCAAGGCCGTATCCAAGGACATCCGCGAACGCCTCGACGAGTTGATCGACAATGACAAGGATCTGGAACTGCAAAAACTCGCTCATGTCTTTTCCGGAACCAAAGACTATGAGGAAGAATTTCACCGGCTCTATGTCCAGCCATTGCTGGATTGCGGCCTAACTTTGGACGACTCACTGGCGATGTTAGTCGAAAGTGTACTTCTCCCCAACTGATTTGCCCACGACTAGGCCCATCTGGTTTCAGGGCAGCCGGACGACCTAAGGAGCAGCGTAAGATGATTGGTAACGTGAAATGGTTTAACAATGGGAAGGGATACGGGTTTATAGGACGGGATGATGGCCCGGACGTTTTCGTTCATTACTCGGCAATTTTAGGCGATGGATATCGGAGTTTGCAGGAAGGAGACGCAGTCGAATTCGAGATCGTACAAGGTCCCAAAGGGCCTCAAGCGGCCAACGTGGAGAAAAAGGCTGAGTAAGTATTTCTTTGCGGCTCCCTTACACCTTTTCCGTGACCGTCTTTTGCAGATATTCGACCGTAACTGCGTTGCCGGAAGCGGCGAATGAGATAGGTAGTTGGTTCATCTGGCAACGCTTTGTGACAGAATGACCGTTCCTGAGTCGTCCTTCATGAATACAGGAACTGATACTCGCGCAACTAATTTTCATACGGCGTGTTCCTGTACACGGACAGAAATGGAGCTTATCAATTCGTATTCTCATAGTTGATGATTTCGAAAATTGGCGACGCCAAGTTCGTTCACTAGTTCAGGCGCGGGCCGCATGGCAAGTGATCGCCGAGGCATCGGACGGATCAGAAGCCGTTCAGAAGGCGGAAGAACTGAAACCAGACTTAATTCTGCTGGACATCGGCCTCCCCAAATTAAATGGAATCGAAGCCGCTCGGCGGATACGACAATGCTCCCCCCGACACCAAAATTATCTTCCTAAGTCAGAACAGTGATCTTGATGTGGTCGGGACAGCATTGGGCACAGGCGCGTTAGGTTACGTTCGAAAGATAGATGCCGGAGGAGAACTACTGCTTGCCGTGGATGCGGTTCTGCGCGGTAGGCAATTTGTCAGCAGCAGCTTGAAAGGCCATGAGTTCACCGGCGCCTCAGCAGAGAAAGCCGCTCGCCGCCACGAGGTTCTATTCTATTCCGATGAGGCACTTCTTCTCGACGCATTTGCTCGCTTTATCGCTGTCGCTCTCGAGTCTGGTTGTGCGGCAATCGTTGTCATTACCGAGTCGCACCGGAACGGTTTGCTTTCGAGATTGAAGGCAGAAGGTGTAGATGTTGATGCCGTCACCAAACAGGGGACATACGTTCAGTTGGATGTTAACAAAACGCTCTCTACATTCATGGTCAATGATATGCCTGACTCGACTCGATTTTTCCAGGTTGTAGGTGGTCTCGTTGAGGCAGCAGGCAAAGCGGCGAGGGAACAAAACCACGGCGTTGTGGTTTGTGGAGAAGGTACATCGGTGTTGAGGGCAGAAGGTAAGGCCGAGGCCGCGATTCGGCTTGAACAGCTATGGAACGAAGTAGGCAAAACGTTTGCGGTGGAAATCTTCTGTGGGTACGCCTCGAGCAGTTTCTACGGCCAGGAAGACGAGCACATTTTCCAGAGCATCTGCGCGGAACACTCGACGGCACATTCTCGCTGAGAATATTTGCTGTCCGTAGTAGAGCGAGTGGAAACTAACAGTAACGGACAGCCAAATATTCTCGTTGCTGAACAACCTCAGAAACCTCACTTGTGAAACACTTTAGGTTCGCCTCGATCAAGCTACTAGGAAAATCCCTAGGAGCAAATGCCTGGGCATTTTGCTAGGTTCGCGAGGACAAGCAGACGGTTGTCTCGAACGGTGGAAGGATTTGATCTGGTGGCGACCTTAGATTGAGCGATTGCTGGGTTGTTCTATGACATGGGTTGTGTTCAGTTACCGACCCAAGAGTTTCACGGCGCGTCTGGGCTTCGACGTAATTGAAACTAGATGAAGTATCGTTCCTCTTAACAAAAGGAGGGAGCATGTCGGCGCGGTTCCACATCACGCAATTCCATCGGAATGCGGAATGGCTGCGTGGGTTGAAACCTAGCGAGATAAATTTGATTCTAGCGGCTGCAAGACCGTGCCGATTTCCAGCCAAGTCGGTTATGACATTCCACGGAGAGCCCGCCGATCATTTGCTACTAATGCTCGAGGGCCGAGCTCGTTATTTTTTTGAGACCCCCAATGGAAAAAGAGTCATTCTAATGTGGATTCGTCCGGGCGATGTCTTTGGGGCGACAACTCTTGTATCCCAACCTTCTTCTTATCTCGCCAGCACGGAAGCTGTTAGAGATAGTACGGTTCTCGTTTGGGACCGGGCAAAAATCCGTTCCCTCGCCCGCCGGTTCCCGCAACTTCTGGAAAACGTCCTGATCATCGCTACAAATTACTTTCATTGGTACGTCACAGCTCACGCGGCGTTGGTTTCTCAGAGCGCCCGGGAAAGGCTCGCCAACGTCGTTTTTGGGCTGGCAGAAAGCATCGGCCAGAAAGCATGCGGTTTCGTGGAGATCGATGTGACCAACGAAGAACTCGCGAGCTCGGCAAACATTACTCCCTATACCGCCAGCCGCATGATCAGCAATTGGGAGCGAGACGGGGTGATACGCAAGAAACGGGGCAAAATTCTTGTCCATTCCCCTGAGAAGTTGTTTCTCCGCACCGCCGGGCACTGAAGCCCGCGAAACCCTGTGCCTGGGTTTATCGACCTTTTGGTTTCCCGGAACTCAGTTGTATCCTTCCGCCATCCTGGGACGGCAGGTCGCTCGGGAGCTCTCATTTGCCCTTGCTGGTGCCGCCCCCTGATTTGTTGCTGGGTGACCTGGCGTTCAGTACAGATAAAAGTTCGAGTGCGGACGGTGGTGGCGAAACTTCCCCCTGGAGGACGATTGCTTTCGCCGTGACGTCTTTGCCATAAAGCTTGCGGTTGGCGCGGTTGTCGGGCCGGAGAGTGGAACCGTCCAGCGAGACACCGGCAAAGAGTCCGCGAGCACGTGAGTACGAAAGAATTTCTGCACGCAGGAATAAATCCGTCGCCGCAGTTGATTCACGTCCAATGGGCCCGCCGGCAGCCGACGCCGTAGCGCCGATCTTCACTTTGCTTGTCAATATGCTACTGGCCGCACGGTCATTCATCAGGAGAAGAACGAAGTCCGTGGCCTGCCCACCGAACTGCAAACCAAAGCTGCCTCCGCCGAGAGCCATCATTGACGGAGCGCTCCACGGCCCTTGAAAGTCAGGCCCCCCGCGGCAAGTCATTACGCCACGCCCGTAGCTTCCGCCAACGCCGGCGGCGAACTTAAGGGTTGAAGGCACAACGATGACGCATTCTGCCTTCTGTAACACAGCCTCGGGTATGCCACTGCGCAGTTGCAGGACTTCCCTCATGACCATACCCGCATTGGCGACTCGGTCGCTCTCTTTGGTCTGGGTCTGGATGGTGGCCACCGTAACCGCGACTCCCGACCCGCCATTACTCATTACTCCGGAAAACGTTGCCGTCACACGGTAGGTACCGACGGAGTTCCCGGACGTATAAAGGCCGGTTCCTGATACTGAACCGCACTGCGGGCTCGGAGCGCAGGCCCAAGTCGCCATCGGAGTTACATCAAGTGTGCTGCCGTCACTCCAATAGGTCATGGCCCCCATCTGCACTGTAGCTAATGTGGTGAGGGTATAACCTTCCGCCGTTTTGATGGCGTAACCTGAGCCCGTGACGCAGACGGAACTGCCGCATGGGCCTGAGCCGGTTAGCCCTGCGGGCGTGATCATAAAGGAAGTTGCGGCGGTTCCTCCTCTGGCATCGGTTACGGTCACGGTGGCCTGTTCACCGGTAATCCCCGTAGGCGTGCCATTGATCAGGCCACCGCCTGGACCCGTGGCCATCGATATGCCAGTTGGGAAACCTCCCGTGAAGGAATAGCTGTACGGTAGCGCTCCGCCTGTCGGCGTAATTTGACAGTTCACGGCGACGTACTGCTTGATCTGGGATATGCACGGCGGGGCGTACACGTTAAGAGCATTCGACCCCGTACTTGAACCACCACCAGCGGTTTGGCCAAAGCAAGTCGCAGGGAGGCAAAGAAGCAGAAACAAGTTCATCCAACGAGATTGACGCCACATCATGATCGCACCTCTAGCCCTCTGGGGCAGTTTCAATACTTCGACCTGGGAAAAGCTCTCGCCCAAAATTGGGGCGCAAAATTTGCCTTGATAGTCCTAGCGATGTCCGAAGAGGATCCTAAGGTCCACGCGAATCACCTCACAACTAGGAAAACCCCTAGCCATGTGCCAGTAACTCTCCCGGTTATCTCATTGATCCTGCGGCGACAGCTCGTCTTCTGGGCACGCATTCGCGAATGTTTCGAAATATGAATAAATGGCGAAACGGCACAAAATTGGCGACGAAAACATAATCCGCTGTTCGCAGATTTCCCGTCAGACGCCTGACCTTGCATTCCCCTTGCGTCTCCTCGCGACTGATGAAAGGCAGACCATTTCCGTCAAGATGCAGAATTTCGGCTTCCAGGAGAAACGCGTCAACGGTGAACTGCGTTATGTTGGCTTCCGAGACGCCGAACAAATCCAACGCGATCGGATTTGCGGCAACAAATCGGCGGTCGAGGTTCGTCACAACAACGGCATCGACGGGGTTGGACAGTAACTCCCGCAAATCATTCTCCCTTTCGCGACGTGCGTCCTGTAGATGTCGAGTTTTCTCGAGAACATTCTTTCCACCTTCGGTGAGCGGATTGAGCGCCTGCCGAAGATGGCGCGGCGCTTGTTTCAACGTGGTAAGAAATTGCGAAACGGATTTGGTGATTTTGCCGTTCACGACAAGAGCTGGATTGAGAAAGCTTGCCAGTATCTCCGGCATTTTCTGGAGGGCGCCCTTTCCGCGTTCTGCGAGCGGGTTCAGTGCCTGCCGAAGATGGAGCGCCGCCCGTCGCAAAGCGAAAAGAAGCCGCGGACTAAATTTGACGATTTTGGCGTTCGCCTCACGTACTGCATCGAGGGAGCCTGCGAGTAGCTCTCGGATCTTCTCGACGGCGTTCCTTGCGCGTTCCGTGAACTGGACCAGGGATCGCCGAAGGTGTAGCGTCGCTTGTTCCAAAGCGACGAAAAGGAGCGAACTAAATTTAGTGACTTCCATAAAGCGGCACTACGAGCTCAACAAAAGACTCAGAATCAGCAGGGCCAATCCCATCAAAGCGGTCAATGCAAGCGCCGAGGCCAGCGCGTCAAGAAGTTCTTTTCGGGGAACCAACTTGGAGCTAGCGTCATGAAATGGGCCCACTCGGATTCGCATTTCACCGTCTTCGGAGGCGAATACCCGTTTGTCCCCGTTCCTCGGATATTTCTAACCGAAGAGGATAGGGGCTGCTGCCTCTCCGCCCAAGAAGTCGACAGCAGCCCGACCGTTCGAACAGTTTGGGTTACGCCCGATTCCAGTGTTTATAGCGTTCCGATCCCGAATGCTACTAGGGATTCCCCCAGTGAGGGATGTGGCACATGCATTGATCAGTGGACCTAACCTCGTGTAGTCCCGCTCAATCGTTCAGGGCGGAATCGTCAGAAAGCGAGCTTTAGCGCCAGTTGGATGACACGAGGATTAACAGCCGTGCTGTTGATAACACCGAACGTGGGTGAGGTAAAGTTAGTGTCCGGATTGGCAAACTGGGGATGATTCATCATATTGAAGAACTCAGCGCGAAACTGAACGCCACTTTTCTCTGTCGGCCAATTAACGGTTAGAGCTTTTGAAAGTGAGAGATCCAGGTTTGCCTGGCCGGGACCGTCTACAATTCCGGTCCCGCTGTCGCCGAACGCCGTTCCGATGCCATCCGCACCAATAATTGGTGGAGTTGTAAAACAGGCGGCGTTGAAATAGCCTCCTAGTTTCGACTCCACCGAGCCACCCTTGATCAGTTGGCTTTTCGAGCAAGTTCCACTCAACTGCGCGCGGTCTTCGGTTATTCCAAACACGTTGTTGGCATTCGTGTCAGACATGGTGAGAGCACTGCCCGATTGAATCGTAGCCACCACGGAGACGTCCCACCCTCCGAGAACCGCCCGTTCGAGTCCGGCTGACGGGCTGGGGAGACTCCATGTGGCGCTAAGAACGAATCGATGAGTGCGATCGAAACTGGCCCTTCCCCACCGTTGTCCTGGTGAGTCTTGGTCGCCTAATGTCAGCGCATTTCCTGACGATGTTGAGTTAATGTCGGCACCATCCGTGTCCAGGGTCTTGGAGAAGGTGTAGGAACCGAGGAACTGAAGGCCATGCCCTAAACGCTTCGTGAGGCTCACTTCCAGCCCGTTGTACCAGGAACCGCCCTCGGATTCCATTTCAACAAGAGAGTTCGAAGGCACTCCGAACACCGGAACTCGCAGGGAAATATTTGCGACAGTATCTGTCGTCACCCCCCTGAGGGGATTGCTAGGGGAGGCTGATAGGGCTTGATTGAGGGAACGCTGGCGTACCAAATGTATTCCACGGGTCCCTACATACCCGACTTCCAACAACCAACCTTCATGGAACTCTGTCTGGACGTTTAGTGAATATTGCTGAACCATCGTGGGTCTAAAGGCGGGAGCGACACCGTAAATGGTCGTAGCGGTAGTGGGTGAGTAGGCGGGAAACATAGGGAAGGAGTCGGGGGTTGGAAACGGTTGCGCGAAAGGCGACTGAAAAGTCGCACTGGAATTTGACGGACCACTGTTCAACCGGAACTCAGAATACGGAGCGCCGAATACGTTTTGATAAAACGCTTGACCGGTTGGCTGGGAATAATAAATACCGTAGCCTCCCCGGAGCACTAAGGCGCTTGAAGTGGGCAATATCTGCCAGGCAAAACCGATTCGTGGAGCTATTGTATTTTGCCCCTCTCCATAGTTTCCAAACGGATTTTTCGCTCGAGTGACGCCGGGCGGAAGCGTACCAGAGAAGTTGGAAGCAACGACATAACCCGCGTAGCTTCCGTCCGGCGGAGGATTTGCATCGGCCTTGCTGAGATCGAAGCTGGAGTTTCTGCCGAGATTGTCTCCGAACTGGCCGATGCGCTCATATCGCAAGCCAACGTTCAGGGTTAAAGACCTGCCAATTCTGTAGTCATCCTGTGCGAATGCTGCACCATCCCACGCCCGGTAAGCTCGATATGTCAAACCGAAGTCGTCAAACGATGCAAAGACATTGCTAAATTCCGTGCCGTTGCTCGTTGCGTTCAGGCCAAGCAGAAAATCGGGCCAACTGAGAAACTGCACGAATGAGCCGAGTCCAATTATGTCGATGTTGTCTTGAAATCTGGTTATCGACCCACCCAGTCGGAGCGTATGAGATCCGTGGACAAAACTAAGACCGTCGCTGAAGACAAAACTGTTTTGAGTTATGGTACGCGGGAATCCAGAGGCGAAGCTGATGGAACCAGCTATATTCAAGCTGGGAAGCTCATTGTTATAGTTCATCTCTCCTTCGGCAACTCCAACATCTGACCAATTGAACGGTGTTTGGGCTTGCGAGCTGGCCCTCGTTCGGACGTAGCCAAACTTTGCCTCGTTAAGCCAGCCATTGCCGAAAGTATAAGTATGGGCAAGGGAGAGGACTCTAGAGCCAGAATCACTCGGGCTCGGAAATCCGGGTATGTTACCCGCCGGGTTGAGCCCATTCCCGGGAAACGTGATGGTCTCGTCATCATCAGCAAGAAAGAAGCGAGCGGAGATCCTACTGTTCGCGTTTATGAGGTAATCAGCGCTAATCAAAAATTGATTTTCGTTAAAGTGGCAGGGTTCCGCAAATACCGAAAAACCCTGCTGCGCGAATGGTTTAGTTGTGTCGACCGTTTGCGGAGTCGGAATCAAGAAAGATCCATCGGGAAGCTTGAGATTTAGCAAGTTCAAAGCCACGGAGTTAATATTGGAACCATCCGTTTTGATTGCAACTCCTCCCAAGGCACCCGCCATACCGCTAAACAGCCTTCCGAGCGCGGCTGGCGATCTGTCGTTAGTTAACGGCGGCTCGATTAGGTTAGAGGTACAGGCAATTCTCGACTGACCAGCCGCAACGCCATTAATCTGGCGCGTTCCTTGATACGAAGCAAAGAAAAGCAATTTCTCCTTTTTTATCGGCCCACCAAACGCAAACCCAAACTGGTTCTGTTTGAGGGCCGGGCGAAGCTGCACGGCTCGGTTGAGGAAGAAGTCGTTTGCATTGAGAACCTCGTTTCGAAAAAACTCAAAGATCGTTCCATGGAAATCGTTCCCGCCCGTTTTTGTAATCAAACTGACGTTGGCACCCGCGTAACGTCCGAAGCCCGCATCGTAGAGTCCGGTCTGTACTTTGAACTCCTGTATGCTGTCGGGGTTGGGTATAGGAATTCCTCCGCTCCCTGCCGCACTCCCCTGCACGTCACTGACGCTTATCCCGTCCATCTGAAAATTGTTGTCATAGGAGCGCGATCCGTGGACGAAAATTCCATCATTGGATTGCGCGATCTGAGAGAGAGCGGTCCCGCCGAGCCCGAGCTCTCCAGCGTTGTACACCCCGACAGCAACGCCAGGAGAAAGGCCCGTTATTTGCGCGAAGTTTCTCGTCACGAGCGGTAGTTGGCGAACTGCGGTTTCATTAATCACTCTTCCCAAAGCTGCGCTGTCGGTTTGAGCCATTATCGGTTGGGAGGAGACAATTGCCCGTTCGAAATGTGCTGTGAGGTGGAGGCGCAGTACGAGTCTGATCGTTTCGGTAAGAGCGATGTGCAGATCCGTAAGGTTCAAAGAATCGAAATCGGTTTTACTTGCCTGTAGTTGATACAAGCCAGGCGGTAAGAACAGAAAACTGAACCTTCCTCGTTCGTCGGAAGTAACCGATTCGGTACGACCTGTTTCCGGATAGCTCAAGCGCAAGACCACGCCAGGCAACTCAGCACCGGATGGGTCCAGCACCACTCCAGCCAAGGCACCGGTGGAGGGTGTTTGCCCATGTAAAAAAGTAGAAAACAGCGCCGCAATCGCGATTAGGCCTGCCGACACGATGCTGCGTTGCTTTTGGAGCTTGAATTGTGAGCCGTGACTCATCGGGGCCCCAAGATGGCAGGGAGGAAGACCACTCCCGACTCCTGCCACTTGCGCAAGAAACTTGCCCTTTAGACCGCGCGGGGATACTAGCCTAGGCTCGGAGTTCCTACCAGTGTTATATTCTTGGCGACTGGACCCTCTCGTTCAATTGACATGCAATGTTAGTCTTTAGGTGACTTAGCGTTAGACTTACTTCGGTAAGAATTACCTTGCTTTCTCGTGTTGGCTCAGTGGAGTGCGGCTTGTCGGGTGAATTTAGACACGCTAGCGGGCTCGACCCTGGCCGTTATCTCAAACGGTCGCTGGGAGGGGCAAGCCGCGCCCTGGCGCTCGCGGTCGTTGCGGCTTTTCTCTTTCCCCAATCGATTGGATCTCAGCCAACCAAGGCAGTCCGGCGGGTGCTCATTTTCAATGACTTTGATCCTATTTCGTCGCCGGGTATCGCGATTCTCGATCAGCAGATCGCTGCCGGCCTAGCGATTTCTCCATACCATATCGAACTCTATAACGAGAATCTTGAAACGACTTTGTTTCCAGACGAGGCTTCGCAGCATAGTTTCCGAGAATGGTACATTCGCAAATATGCGGATCGAAGGCCAGACCTGATCATTACTGTCGGCCCTGCGTCTCTTAAGTTCATGGTGGAATCCCATGAAACGTCATTTCCGAACATCCCGGTGATCTTCTGCGGCACTACAGAAGAAATGTTAGACCAGTTGAAACCCGACTTCTACTTTACCGGTGTTTGGGGAGTGGCAGAGCCCGAAATGACCCTGACGGCGGCGCTGCGCTTGCAGCCCGACACCAAGCATGTGGTTGTGGTGGGTGGCGCTGGCGCATTTGACCGGAGCCTTGAGGCGCTGACCAAGGAGCGCTTTCGGAAATACGAGTCGCAGTTCGAGTTCACGTATCTCACAGACTTGGAAATGCCTGCACTTCTTGAACGATTGAGGCGGTTACCAAGCAAAACGATCGTGTATCACACGTCCATTATGCAGGATGCTGCGGGAGCACACTTCATTGACGCGTCCCAGTCGGTTCCTATGGTTGTGGATGCGGCGAATGCACCGGTGTTTGTTACGGATGACGTAGATATCGGAAAAGGAACTGTGGGCGGCTATGTGGTGAGTTGGGCTGCAGACGGTAGGGTCGCGGCTGGGATGGCGGTGAGGATACTCGACGGTGTGAAACCGCAACAAATTCCCATAATAAGAAACGGCAATGTTTATATGATTGATTGGCGAGCTCTTCATCGGTGGGGATTCAGGGAAAGCGATCTTCCAGCAGGCAGTGTGGTGATGTTTCGGGAGTTGTCGATATGGGAACGCACCAGACGGATCTGGATCAGCGGAATATTCATAATTCTCGCCTTGTCTCTTCTTGCCGTTTACCTGCAACACAGCCGAGCGGAACTGAAGAAGTCGCGAGACACTCAGGTGCAGCTCAGTGGCCACCTAATCAATGCACAGGAGAAAGAGCGAAGCAGACTGGCGTCAGAACTACACGATGATTTTAGCCAACGCCTGGCGCTGCTTGCCTTCGGATTGCAGAATACCGTGGAAGCACTTCCTTCTTCACCCGATACGCTGAAACAGGCACTCGACGAATTTCGGCATTCCCTTAGTGAGTTGGGTGAGGATCTTCATAGCTTATCTCACCAATTGCACTCATCCACCTTGGACACTTTGGGGCTCGTCACGGGGCTAAAGTCTCTGTGTCGAGAGTTTGGTGTCAAGCAAGGTATCCAAGTGGATTTCACATCCGATGACGTTCCGCGGAGCGTTCGACCGGAAGTTGCTTTATGTCTGTTTCGTATCGTTCAGGAAGGACTGCAGAATTTGAAGAAACACAGCGGTACGAAAAAGGCGCAATTAAGTTTGGGCCATAGGGGCGACAAATTACTTCTTTCCTTGTACGACGAAGGTAAGGGATTTGACACGAACAGGATGGAAAAACTTGGGCTGGGCATACTGAGCATGCAAGGACGCGCACGCCTGTTAGGCGGCGAATTTGGGATTCATTCGAAGCCTGGCGAAGGAACGCGAATTGAAGTCTGGGTGCCTCTCGAGCCAGTGACAGATCCGTTGAATGTTTGAGTTTGGACGCGGCAGTGCCAGATGGGACGCTGAAGCCACTGTCCAGTTTACGAAGTCAAAGAACGGGCGCTGAAAGACCGGGCACCATAGCTTGCCGGGGTCTCCAGGAAGAGGCGAGAAATCTTGTCATTGGAGGGCAGGACTCGGGGTCTTTGGGGGTGACGGTCAAGTCAGGCCCCGAGTCCTGTGGTATGTTCACGGCTGCAAGGAGAACCAGCCGTTCCGTGTGCATTGTGGGTAGTTGATAAACTCATTAGCTCGACCGAGCAACTGGGGAAATCCCTAGCAATGCTTTCCCAGTATTTTCAGTTCTATTCTCGGCCGTAGCCGTCGCTGTGGACCTAACTGTTCGTGCCTCGAACGAGAATGGCTCCTCCCTCTCGGAAAGGAGCCATCCATTCGCGAGCTCTACCATTACGACTTCACCCGCTCAGTGAATCGTAAATCGCAAATTCTCGCGCCTCGCTTTTAGACTGAGCCGCGTTCCGATACAACTGGGGAAATTCCTAGTAGCGGCAGAATCCGCGCCCGTCATAAGTTCCTCGCATCAGGCGCGATTGTCGGATCGCCCGCAGTGCAAGGGGTCTATGACTCTAGTGCTCGCCGTTCGGCAGGAGATATTATCGTGACATTCGCTAAATCAGAGCAAGACAGAACCCAACTAAATCTCGCACTCGAAGCCTCGATCCACATCGGACTGGCGATTCTGCTAGCCACCGCATGTCTCCTGATTTTGCTTCCCTTCATTCCTCTGATCACTTGGGGCGTTATCATTGCGGTTGCTGCTTACCCGGGCTTCCAAAAGGTGCAGCGTGCATTGGGTGGGCGAGAAGTGGTGGCCGCTGTGCTTTTCGCGGTTTTATTTCTGGCTTTGCTGATTGTTCCAGTGGTATTGCTCGCAGACACGCTAGTTGAAGGTGTCCAGACCCTTGCTTCGCACTTAAAGGAAGGAACCCTGATCGTTCCGCCGCCGCCTGCAGGCGTCGAAAACTGGCCGATCATCGGGGCTCGATTGAACAGTTTGTGGAGCCAGGCATCGAGGGACATAAGCGAGTTAGTCAGAAGCCTTGCTCCTCAAATCAAAGCGGCTGTCCCTGGGATGCTCTCTGTTTCTAGTGGATTCGGCCTCACCGTACTGCAATTCGCTCTTTCCGTCATAGTAGCTGGAGTCCTTCTGGCGAACGCTCAGAACGCGTATAAATTGACTTGCTCTTTGTGCAATCGTCTTTTTGGGGCCGCAGGGCCGGAGTTCCAGCAACTAATTGGAGCCACCACCCGCAGCGTTACTAGCGGGATTCTTGGCGTAGCATTGATCCAATCGATTCTGGCGGGGCTCGGTTTTCTTGCAGTTGGACTGCCTGGGGCGGGCTTGTGGGCTGTGGCCTTCCTAATCGCCGCAGTGCTGCAGGCGGGGGTTCTCATCCTCATCCCGGCAGTGATTTACGTATTTACGATCGCGAGCGTCACCAAAGCTGTGATTTTCCTCGTTTGGTGTGTTTTCGTAGCCCTAGTGGACAACTTCCTAAAACCTCTGCTGCTGGGGCGAGGAGTCGCCGTTCCCACAGCGGTGGTATTCCTTGGCGCAATTGGAGGTTTCGTTGCGTTGGGCCTGATTGGCTTGTTCGTGGGGGCTATCGTTCTGTCGGTAGGCTATAAGTTGTTCCTCGCCTGGCTGGATCAAACTCCGTCTGCCGTTGCGGAGACGTGATGTGAACAGCTCGATCAATAGCTCTGACGGCGACGGGACTGGTCTCGTACACAGATATTTGCGCCACCGCTATACGACCTTGTTCTATACGCTCCTTGCAACCATGGTGGCGGCGCCGATTTTCAGCGCCCTAAACTTCAATGGAACCCTGATCGAGTCACTGCTAGCCGCCTGCCTACTTGCGGCAGTATCGCCAGTTGGCGCGGTGAGAAAGCGGCCTTATCTGCTGATAGCCATCGTGGCGGTCTGGCTGGCGCGTGTGGTGACTGCCGGGCTAGAGCATCGCGCGCTCTCAGAGATGACCTTGGGAATTTGGACGCTTATAGGGCTGCTTGCTGCTGTAGCTGCATTACGTTTCGCAATTGGGGCGACGCAGGTTGACGCGGAGCATCTGTACGCAGCGCTCAGCGCTTATTTGCTTGGAGGCATTTACATTGGGCTGTTGTATTGGGTTCTGGAACAGACGAAGCCGGGCACGTTTTCTTTCACGGGCGAGTTTTCCCAAGCCAGCGCAATCTATTTCAGCTTCGTGACATTGGCAACACTCGGATATGGCGACATCGTGCCGCGAGCGGACGTGGCGCGTGGCGTCGCAATTGTCGAAGGGGTTGGTGGTCAACTGTTCCTTGCCGTCCTGGTCGCACGATTGGTGAGTTTGTATTCGAAGCCAGGAAATCAATCACGTTAGCTGGGAATAGACGATTGAAAAAACGCGCATGATTGGCGCGGTCCGTAGGTTCATGGCTACGCTTGATGGACTCCAGCGGCATCACGATGACTCCAGCAGAATCGTAGAAATCATCCGGCCAAGAAGTCAAAGCCTTTGGTCGATGGAAAAACCAAGCAACCTCTGGGGGCAGATCGTCAGCTTGGAACCTCTAGGGATTTCCCTAGTTGTCGGTGATCTGGAATCAGCCTACACATGGACCTGGTGGTTTCGCTGAGTCTTAGGCTGGGCGCTTCAAGTCTTCAGTTGACCAATGACCTCAGGGCCTCGTTCGCATTATTTCGGGAAGGGAGTGTTCCTATGAAAGTGAAGATGATCGCTTCGATGCTCGCGGTGGCTATGCTGTCGGCCGCGATCTGCGTCGCCGCAGACGACAACGACGAGAAAAGAGACAAAACCCGCAAGATGGCGGCACAAACCCTACAAGATTTGTACAAGCTGGAACCCGCGTCCCAGGCGGCTGTCCAGAAGGCTGCTGGATATGCGGTTTTTAACAACACGGGGGTGAACCTGTTACTGAGCACAGCACGTGGCTCAGGCATCGCCGTCAACAACAAGACCAAGCAAGAAACTTTCATGAAGATGGCCTCTGCCGGGGCTGGCCTCGGGGTCGGCGTGAAAGATTACCGAGTGATCTTCGTGTTCGCCGACGACAAAGCGCTGACCCAGTTTCTCGATTCCGGCTGGTCCGGTTCAGCGCAAACCGATGCGGCCGCAAAGGCGGGAGAGAAAGGCGCCGCCTACTCGGGAGCAGTCGAGATCGCTCCGGGAGTGTTCGTCTACGAGATCACGAAGAATGGCCTTGCGCTCCAACTAACGCTGCAAGGAACGAAGTATTACAAGGACGACGACCTTAACAAGAAGTAGATGCGGTTACGAAGCGCAGCCCGACGAGGTAGTCAGAATTCACTCAGTCGAGTTTGCTCTACCCGGACGGAGATGTGCACAAGGCGGCAGTAATGCAGGATAAGGCGGAAGTTGATGAGAGAGTTTCGGATGCTCAGTTGATTGCAATGGTGTCTAGGGCGCAAGAAGAGATAGAGGCAAACGGTGGGGTACACGAACCAAATCTCCTGTTGCGTGATTTTGCGCGGGAATTACTGAAAAAGCGGTTGTGGATGATGAAGCTGATTCGACCCTGATTATGAAACAAGAGTCGTCCATTTTCGCCAGAGGGCACACAGTGCCGGGATTGTTGTCAACGCTAACAACTCACCGACACAGGAAATGCCCTTATTGTCGCGGAGAAGTGTATAGGGAAAAGCGCAAGGGGCTCTCAAACTTGACTGTTGTGCTCGCCGTTCGTCCATATCGTTGCGCTGATTGCGACAGGCTGCACTACGGATTTTGTTTTTAGCATTACGGGATCACCGCGGGAATCAATTGCATCCGTCGCAGCGTAAATGGACGAGAAAACGGTTCTGCATGAGCGGACGAAATGCTCTTTGATCGAGTCTCTATCGGCCCGATCAGTTTGAACAAAACATATGCAATCAGGAATGTAATTCTGCTTTGAACGCGGCGGAGGAGAAGAGAATATGAAGCTAAGCAACAATTGGATGACGAACGGAGTGCTGCTGGCCGTAGGGACATACTGTGTTGTTTTTGCCCAGAGCGTGGTAGCTCAGGTAAAGACAACAACGAGCGTACAATCCGGGCAAAGTAAAGAGGTAGTTCGAGTGGACCGTGGCACCGTTGTCGTCGTGGAAGGCAACGATTTGGTCGTGAGAATGGAAGATGGTTCAATCCGGCATTTCGAGAACATTCCGGAGAGCGCCAAGATCACTGTAGATGGAAAACAGCTGGGCATTCACGACTTGAAGCCTGACATGAAGCTGCAGCGCACGATCACCACGACCACCACACCGCAGACCGTCACCACCATCGAGACGGTTAAAGGAAAGGTTTGGTATATCGCGGCACCCAACACGGTGATCCTGACTCTGGAGGACGGAACGAATCAATCGTTCAAGATACCCAAGGGTCAAAAATTCAAGGTGGACGAGCAAATGGTTGACGCGTTTGGCCTGAAGAAAGGGATGATAGTCACGGCCATAAAAATCGTCGAGGTGCCGATGTCGGTTGTATCCCAGGAGCGCAGCGTCACCGGCACAATGCCGCCACCCCCCGTATCCTCGCAGGCTCCAACACCGGCCGCGTCCCAAGAGCCAAGTGCAAGTGCCACGACAACGGCACCCCCGCCGCCGACTTCGACTCCAGTTCCAGTAGCGGATGCTCCTTTGCTGATCGCCGAGGGATCGCCCACGGCGGCTCCGCCAGAGGCCGCCGAGACGCCAGCGCCACCGGCAAAAACGAATCCGGTGACAGGAGGCTACCTTCCGCTTGTCGGTCTGGGATTGCTGGTGATTATTGTTTTGGTGGTAGCCAGGTCCATTCGCGGCAAATCCAAGACTTAGGATACCTCGCTGTTGGCTTACCGCGCCGAAAGGGACCGGTCCGATTAAGGGAACGCTGCGTGGAAGAGGCCATCGAGAGGGCATCGGAAAAACATTACGGCCCCGGGTCCGCATCATGCTGAGCCGAGGTCTGAGTGACCAGCGTTGAAATAATCGCCAATCGGCCCTCATCTTTTGGGCCTACCGACGACTCCATGCCTGAGAGTCACACTGACAAACGCAGGGCTGGGTCAAATTCATAGGCAAATTAATTTGGCTTATCCGTCTACGGAACCTCTACCGCCCACGCGATTACTTTCCATCCCGTTTGCTCTTTGGTCCACAGCAAGAGAAGCGCGGGTGACTGCTCCTCGCCGAAATTCAGGCGACTCGCTGACAAGTAGTAAGCGCCGTACTTTGCTTCCCCCGGCTTCAATTCCAGGTTTTTTTCTGGCAGATGGCGGTTCTGGCACAAGAAGCTGTCCGCCTTCTGATCCGGTACAGCCATAATCGCGAATGCCTGTGAATCTTCCTGCTCTACCAGTCGCAGCAGGTCGTTCACCGGCTGGATACTCGACATCAAGTTAGAGAGATTGTTCCCTGTCGCAACTTTCTGCAGCACCCGGTCCAGGGCCGACGTTATCCGTCTCCCCGGGGCTAGACTCTTCTCTGCCGCAAAAGGAGCACCTAAGCATTGGTACGCCCGCTGCGACACAAACTTGGAAGCCCCGGCGCTATCCCGCTTTACAATCCAGGTCTGATAGAACTGGGTAATATCTTTCACCACGCTTGGGTCGCCGGAAATAGACTTCGGCTCTTCGGCGGTGGGGACAGTGACCGCAGCCTGCTTTGGGAGAATCCCCGCATCGCTACTGTCTTCAATGCGGATGGCAATGATCTTCCAGTAACCTCCTTCTTGAGCCCAAAGTAGCGACATCATCTTGTGACCGCTTCCGTCCTGCTTCTCCCGGAATGAGGTCCCGTAGTACTTTTCTTGCGGACGTTTTCCTTCCTCGTCATCTCGTACGGCTACGCACTCCACATCCGCTCCGATATCCGACGGTACGGCCACCAAACGAAACTCCGAAGCATACGCGTTTTTGGCTTCTTTCAATTCCGGCAACCATTGATCAGTAGGCTCGAAGACGTCTCCAACGGAACCCACAGAAGTCGTGGTTGTATTGAATTTACTCATTGCGGTTTCTACGCCCAACCTCATCATGCCTGGCGGAACCGCTTTTCCGTTCTTTTTCGTAATGACGTCCAAGCACGGGTAGCTACGGCGTGAAAGATATGCAACAGAGAGATTCGGCTGTTTATCTACCACCCAACTGTTTAAAAAATCGTGAGCGCTCTTGTCGATTCCCTGATTTCCTTTGATAGCGGGATTCACCGGGATGTGGCCCAGCCGTTCCGTCGCTTCTTCTTTTGGCGGTTTCCCTCCGCTTCCCAAGAGTCCAAACACGTCGCGCCACCATCCGTTCAGGCCGGCCCATCGTTGGTCATGTTTGTCCAGATT
The DNA here is from genome assembly GCA_963759275.1 of Candidatus Acidiferrales bacterium. Lineage (GTDB taxonomy): Bacteria > Acidobacteriota > Terriglobia > Acidiferrales > UBA7541 > Acidiferrum. The sequence continues at coordinate 1,210,537 of CAVWYZ010000018.1, forward strand.
ATTCCCCGCACGGACATCTGAGTTCGAAGCCGTCAAGTGGCCGTTGACCAGCCCCTTCGGAAAACCCGAGGAGCGGTAATCTACGTCAACATCTGCCATTTTGCTGTCGCGGGAGATCGAAAATTGAATCGACGGTGGGCCGTTCTTCAGACGGTAGCAGATCGGAAAGCCCTTGTGGTAGACAGAATTGTCGCGATCGCGAAAGAACTCCTGACTCTTGGTGAGAATGTCGATCGCGTTGGGCTTCAGATAAACGTAGATCCGAAACTGACGGTCACCTCCGACTGCCGATTCCTCTCCCATCACTTCGTCAACCGCGTCCACAAGATCAATTGCGCTACCAAGATTCTTGCCATCGGCATCCGTCAACTTAGCTTTCAAGAGTGCGTGAGTCACTGCGTCAAACGTCGTTCGGACCGACAGTCGCGCGTTGTCATACGCTTCTTGCGGCACAATTTTACTTCCGGTCGTCTCGTTGTAATGCTTGATGTAATCCTCGACCAAGCGTTCTTGCTCAGGCAGCAATTTCGAGAAGGACTTCCCGATTTCCTGATCGCCATTTCCATCCTTCGGCGTTGTGGGTGCCTTTTGACCTATAGCCAAGCCCACCGCCACGAATGTGGTAAGGACAATCACGTATAACCGGGCATTTAGTTTCATCGTGAACCTCCTCGATCCGGGTTTGAAGGCCGGAGCTCAGGAACCGTCCCGTTTGATGGATGTCGCCTGATAATCTGCTGTCTATGGTTTTGCCTTGACTCACCTCATCCGGCGCTTAAAGTCAGTCTCGACGGCCGGGAGACAGCGACCATAGGAGGAAGGGTGAGCTTGTCTTCCAGCGCGACGCGTTTCTGTGGAGCATGCTCGCCTCTCGGTGACGCCTTACAACATGCCTGAAGAAGAATCTGGTGCGCCGCATGGACTGGTCATCTCGTTTAAGTATTCAAGCGAAAACTGGCTCTCGGCAGCTGCCGAAGTAGACGCTCACCACGTCTGACCAGCCGATTTTCTCTTGAAGCCTAAGGGCGGGATAGCAATAGCTCCACTGGGAGAATCCCTAGGTACAGTCAGTTCCATAATTGGGTGCTCGAATGCATGGTGATCGAATGCTCAGGCGTCGATCTCGAACAACTATGATCCGAGGGCGGGGACAACAGCGGCTGGATTCTGCAGTCTCATGGCGGGAGCATTCGTTGGGATTTCCGCCGGGATTTTGCTCTACAGATTCAAGTGCGGAAAGTGGAAACAGCAGCGCAGGCAAACATGACGCCAAGACGGGGGAGAGACGCCCACGATCAGCGTCCCTTGATCATGTCTAGGTCTCAGAGTGAATTGTTGGGCATGATAGCGCAACGTTTTCATGGCAGATACTGGCAGTAGTTACAGCGCGGTTTCGTAGCTCGCTGCGGCGAAAAGAAATGGGGAAAGCAGTGGTCGATTACGGACAATTCACGGAAGGGGGGAGTCTCTACCAGCGGTAAGTTATTGAAAGTTATGGTGCGCCCGGGGGGACTCGAACTCCCGACCTTCTGGTTCGTAGCC
>CAVWYZ010000019.1:0-169913 GCA_963759275.1 Candidatus Acidiferrales bacterium
AAAGTCATCGACGAGTTGCATAAACGATTCTGTTTTATATTGTTCAGCGCGGTTTTCGAATGGATAGCCGGACCAGTGCGGCCTCCCGTCTTCTGTTTGAACCATGTAGCGAAATCGCTCTATTTCCTGGCTAAACACTGCGGTAAGGCTTTGCTGGGTCCGGTACTCCCTGAGCATCCGCCACTTCACCTGCAGTTCCTGCTGCGAGAGTTGCAAGGCAAATTCACCTTCGCCGCTTTCGCAAAATCTTTGAAATACGTCTTGACCGTCGCTGGATTTCCGGTACAAAGGAAATTCCAGCGCCTGCAGGGCGAATGAGAGCGCCAACTGCCTGGCCAGAAAGTGGCAGGCATCGTGATCGATGTGGCCGCCTTCGAAGGCGTGCGAGACCAGCAAATCGGGGGAGAAGTCCCGCGCGAACCTCTGAAATGAGATGAACGCGGCAGGTAGATTCAGAAAAAGATGCTGGTCGCTGAACCATGTTCCATCCTCCGTAGCCAGCCTGCGGGAGGAACAGTGCGGAACAAAGGACAAAGCGCGAGACGCTTCCCCGAAACGCACGGCCGAGTAGTTTTGCAGCGAGCCGAATTTCTTTTCGAATCCATAACGGCGGGGAGCGCCATCGACCGCAAACACAACCAGTGCGGAAGCGGCGCGCTGGAGCAGGCCGCTGCAGGCGATTGTTTCGTCGTCGGGATGTGCGGCGAGCACGAGAACTTTTCCAAATTTGTGTGTGGTGGCACTCATTCGGCTACGCTTGGGACGTTTCAGCGGGCTTCCGTGCTCGCCCGGCCCGTTCCGAACGCCGGACATCGGCGGCGACATCGAGATCTTCCCGATGAAATGCCACCACGTCGCAAAATCCCTGCAAATCGACAAGGAAATGATGGAGATCCAGCAACGAATCCACCTGGTCCAGCGAGAGGCTCATGAAATATTCGCCAAAATTCTGATAAATCAGCAAAGTGGAATACCCGAGATCGCGAAGTTGAGGAAACACGGCAAATGGCTCGTGACCCGCGGTTTCACAGGATTTTGGAAAGTATTCGAAAAAGAGAACGGGTTTGTTGCGCCTCAGGAACCCGGCTTCGGTGGCGATGATCTTGCAATCGAAGCCTTCCGCATCGAGCTTGAGCAATTTGGCCGCGGCAAAACGCGGATGGCGAGCGAGCGCTTCGCTGAGCATGCAAATATCTGCTTTTGTAGGAGCCCGACCGAGGTGAACCTGCGCATTGCCGCGTTCCCTATGAATCCCGGTGACGTGATCTCCGGCCGCGCCTATAAACGTTTGCTCGAGTTCGATGTCCCGAAGATTCCGCGTGTTCTCCGCGAGGAGGTTGAAAAAACGGGGTTCCCCTTCGATGCAGAAAATCGGATGTTCGCTGAACATACGCACCACGGCGACGGAGTCGCCCACGTTCGCCCCCACATCGATCATAGTGAGTTCGGGATATTTTTGACTGACGTGGAAGGAAACGCGGCCAAGATTGAGAGCGTATTCCGGGAACCGTTTTTTGTAGAACGGCAGTTCGTGCGAGAGCGGAAGGCACAACCGGCACGAGCCAAGAGGGAAGGTAACGACTGGATCGGAAAGAGCAAGCCGCAATTGCCGGACTGCGCGAAGCGCCAGATACGTGCCCTTGCCGACAGGCCCACCGGCGGGCGTGTTGAGCAAAACGTCCAACAGCCATTGATCGAAAATGTGTGGAGCCGGCGGCTCTTTTTGCATTGTTAAAGGCATCGTATTCAAATGACATCCTGCGGCTTCAGTTGGGTGGATTGCCTGGAAAATCGACCAGACAATTTCGTGGATACAGCCATGAGAGACGCGAATGCTGGGCTGGGAAGGAAGCTGAGGGGAAACTTAAGAAGCGCTTTCCAATAGGCTGGGCGAAGCTTGAGGGCGGCGGCGAGTTCAGGGCGGGAGGATTCTTTGGCGCCCGAGTGAAGCAGAAATGAACCATAAAAATAAAAACGTTTCGCTAGTGCGTGGCGCAAAGCTTGAGCTTCCCCAGGCGACAACCGGGGACAGCTGGATTGAACATGCTCAAGCGCGGCAATGCCATTCTTTAGACGATCCGATGGCGAAATGCTCTCCGACAAGCTTCCAGGGCGCCTGTTAGTGATGGCGAGCGCTTCCGGCAAACACGCAATGCGCCACTTTGCCGCGATCCGCAACCACAGATTGAAATCCTCGCTGACAGCCAGCGACTCGTTGAAGTATCCGACTTCTTCCAGGCAACGCCGGCGCACAACGACGGTGGGAGTAAAGACGAAGCAGTTGCGAGTCAATTGGCGAAACACTTTTCCAGAGCCAGGCAGGGACTGAGGTGCAGGAATGAGGCGTGTGTCACCGCCGGGTTCGCTGACAAAACAAGCGGAACAGGCCAATCCCAACGTTGGATCCTGTTTCATCAAGGCAATCTGACGTTCCAACTTCTGGAGCAGCCATTCGTCATCGGCGTCCAAAAAGGCGATGAAAGGGCTGCTGGACATTTGAATGGCGCGATTCCGAGCCGCTGCCGGCCCGGACTGTGGTTGTGAGACGAAAGAGCACCGAGAAGCATTTGCCTCCAACACACGCGCGGTGCTGTCTGTAGAGCCGTCGTTCACAGCATAGATATGAAAATCGCTGAAGGTCTGGGCGAAAACGCTATTAAGAGCGCGCTGGAGATAAGGCGCAACGTTATGGCAAGGGACAATTACGGCGACATCGCCGCGGATTGGAGAGTCTCTGGACACGGACTTGAAGATTTTTTGATTCTGTCTCGTGGCGGTTGACGTGAAGAGTCCACCCCCAGGGAATTGTTAAACGAACGGGCAAACGAGATGTCACCAGGATGTCAAAAGAATGTCAGCTGCGGTTCAAATGCAGGTTTTGTGTGAAAATCAGCGCTTGTAAGCAGGGGACAAACAACAGGCAATATCGAATTGTGTTTGTTACCTTCGAGACGAGATCGGCTGGGGCTGGAGGTTCTTATGCGTGGCATCGGCATGGGCAAAGGGATTCTGTGGACGTGCGGGCTGGCGGGAGCTGTTCTGGCTCTCCCCGCAACGACGCTGGCACAGAGCGCGTCTAACACCAGGCCGACGACCGCGCAGGAGAGCACGTCACAGATGGATCTCGCGTCGGTGGGCAAGCTGCTGCAGCAACTGCAGTCGCAGGTGCAGGACTTGAGCGGGCAGGTGAAGAGCCTGAAGGCAGAACAGGAGTCCGCGCATGCCGAGTCCGCAGAGCTACGGAAAGAACTGGACGCCACGAAATCGCAGCTTATGGCGTTGTCCGCGCAACCCGGCGGAGTTGCCCCGAGTCCACTGGCGCCCTCCAACGCAGCGCCACCACAGACTTCGACAGAAGAGCAAATCTCTCGACTGGAAGAAAATCAGCAGCTGGCCGATGAGAAGGCCGCGGAACAAAGCCAGACAAAAGTGGAGAGCGGTTCGAAGTATCGCTTACGGCTGTCGGGAATCGTACTGTTCAATATGTATGCAGATCGTGGATCGGTGGACAACCAGGATTTCCCGGAACTGGCGACGCCGCGGTATCCGCTTTCCTCTGGCAACAGTTTCGGGGGTTCGTTGCGCCAGTCGCAGATCGACCTGCAAGGATTTGGTCCAACAATCGGCGGGGCGCGCACAAGCGCGGAAGTGCAGTTTGATTTTGCGGGCGGATTTCCGGATGCGCCAAACGGGGTATCGTTTGGGATCATGCGGCTTCGAACAGGGACGGTCCGGTTTGATTGGGAAAACACATCGGTGATCGCGGGCCAGGACACGTTGTTCCTGGCGCCTTTGAGCCCGACTTCGATCGCAACCCTAGCGGCGCCTGCATTCGCGTATTCCGGGGATCTGTGGACCTGGACGCCGCAAGTGCGCGTGGAGCGTCGTTTCACAGTCAGCGATAATTCTTCTCTTTTACTGCAGGGAGGAATTCTTGATTCGTTGTCAGGCGATACGCCTTTTTCCGAATATTATCGCTACCCGACTTATGGTGAGAATTCGGGGCAACCGGCTTATGCAACACGGGTAGCCTGGACGCAAACCGTAAATGGACAGAACATCACAGCCGGCGTCGGCGGATATTACGGTCGCCAAAATTGGGGATATGGACGAACGATCGATGCATGGGCGGTCACAGCGGATCTGACCTTGCCGCTGGGCAACCATTTCGAGTTCACCGGCCAGTTCTTTCGAGGGCGCGGAATCGGCGGACTTGGCGGAGGAATTGGACAAACCGCGCTTTGGGTCGGACCACTCACCGATCCCTCAACAGAAGTGTACGGGCTGGATTCGATCGGAGGCTGGGCGCAGCTGAAATATAAGGCAACGTCAAAACTGGAATTCAACGGGGCTTTTGGGCTGGATAACCCCTACGCCGCGGACATGCGAGAGAATGGGGGAGGCCAGACGTATTATCCTTCGCCCTTGTCGAAGAATCTGAGCGCCATGGGGAATTTTCTGTACCATCCGAAGTCCGATATCGTGCTTTCGCTGGAATATCGCAGACTGAAAACATATACACTGGACAGCAACGCGAACGCGGCGAACATCCTTAGTATAAGCGTGGGGTACATATTCTAGTGGGAAAACGGGCACTGAGCCGAATCGCGATAGCGGTGGTCTGGATCGCGGGAACCTGCGCGTTTCAGAATTACCGGATCGCAGCGCAGGAAAAACCAGTCACCGTGCGCGTCAAGATCGAGAATGAAAGCTCGAAGAAGGTGGAGAAGGCCTCGAGCACTTCCCCGGATGCATCCGAAGTTGTTGTGTGGCTGAAGCCTGTTGATCCAGCGGACAATCAAAGTGCGTCAGCCGCGGAGCTGGGGAAAAGACCGCAGGTGATTCAAAAGAACAAGAGTTTTCACCCGCATTTGACTGTGGTTCGTGTGGGATCAGTTGTCGATTTCCCAAATCACGATCCATTTTTTCACAACGTGTTTTCGCTGTATGACGGAAAGCGATTCGACCTTGGCCTGTACGAAGCGGGCGCGACGAACTCCGTACGATTCGATCATGTGGGGGTCAGCTATTTATTTTGCAACATTCATCCAGAGATGAGCGCGGTGGTGGTGGCGGTGGATACTCCGTATTACGGCGTAACTGACAAGTCTGGCCATCTGGGAATCGCGAACGTGCCCGACGGGAAATACGAATTGCATGTTTGGTATGAGAAAAGTGTGCCGGATGCCTTGAAGGGGCTGACGCGAATCGTGCGCATCTCAAGCGATTCGCGCGATTCGGGGACGATCGTGGTTCCGCAGGATCCGGCTTTCACGCCTGCGCACAAAAACAAATACGGCCAGGATTATACTCCTCCACCAAAACAGGGCTACACGCAACCTTAATCAGATTGTGGCGCTAATACTGCTCTGGCAGACGGTTTGGACCGCGGCATAACGGCTCTGCGCGTTTAACCGGCGCATAATTCGGTGCACGTGGTTTTTTACGGTGAATTCGGAGAGGCGCATGGACTCCGCGATTTCCTTGTTCGTAAAACCGCGCGCAAGAAGCGCGATAAGCTGTTGCTGCCTGGCCGTCAGGCCCAGGCTGTGGCAAAGACGTTGATTGAGAATCATTGAACCTTCGCGCGTGGTGCGCGCAACAAACTGAAACAAATGATGGCAGAGGCATGGGGGCGACACCGCTTCTCCCGCGATCACTCTGCGGACGGCGGCAACGGTTTCCTCGGCGCTGGCTTCGCCCAACAAATAACCACTTACGCCCGATCTCACCGCCTGCAGGAACATCTCCGGATCATTCTCCATTCCGAACAAAATGGCTTTGCGGCGCGGAGAGAGCGCCAGAAGATCACTGACGAAATTCGATGGGAAAGCCGCAGCGGAAGCCTGATCGGCAAGCAGCACGTCACAGTCAGAGGAAGCGATGCGCTTGTGCGCGTCCGAGGAATATCGAATGGAGTCTAGCAGGACAAAATCGGGCTGCTTGTGGAAGAGCGCGGTCATGGCTTCGCGCAACATGCGATTTTCGATGACGAGGACTAGCCCGGTCGCTTTCGTGCTGCAAATTGTTTTCGCCGTATTCATAAGACAAAGAGAACGGAACAAAAAGTACGGACTTCGTAGCTGCCACCTAGGACCTTACTGTGGGAGAGAGGCCGGGTCAATCCACAGGATGTCAAAAGCATGTCAAGAATATGTCGGGCGGAACGAAAAAGGCCGCCACGACTGAAACGCATGAAGGAACGCTCAGGAAAGCGCCGAAGTGGTGGAGTGGGGACTCGCTTGTTCGGAGTACGGCAGGCGCACAAGGACGGTAGTGCCTGAGTTGGAAGTGTGCTCGATAGAGACTGCGCCCGCGTGGTCGTGAACAATCTTGCTGACGATCGCAAGCCCTAGCCCGGTGCCGTTCGGCTTGCCGAAACTCACGAACGGATCGAACAAAGAGCTTTGAATGCTCTCGGGAATCCCCGTGCCGTTGTCCTGGATGCGGATTTCGAAAGAACTGCCATCCCTTTTGGCATCGATGGAAATGAGTCCGTCTCCGCTGGGCGAAGCCTCGCAAGCATTCAGAATCAAATTGAAGAAAACGCGTTCCAGTTTGCGGGCATCGAACATACCTTCCAGATCATCCGCGGCCTTCAGCATGATCCGGACGTTACGAAATTCGGGCTTTGCATGAATTGCTTCTATGGCGCGGCGAATAACCTGATCGATTCTGGTTGGCGCAGGGGTGATGGCATTGCGCTGATAAGACAACTCACGAAGGGAATCAATCAGGTCGGTCATCTGGTTGGCGGCGGTCTTGATTTCCTCATAAATTTCGTCGCGATTCAGCTTCAACACATCGGCTTCATACAGGAATTCTGCGTTGGCAACCACGGCCGCAAGATAATGACGGAGATCGTGGGAAATCGAGCTGGCGGCGCGGGCAAGCGCGGCAATCCGCTCGGTTTCAATTCGTTGCTGCTGCAAAGCCAGCAACTGGCCACGCATCTGTGCAAACGAGGTGCTGAGTTCAACGAGTTCCGTGCTTCCCTCGGGCGTGATGGAATAGGCAAAGTCGCCGGAGGCGAGCGCTTTCACACCGGCGACGAGATTATCGAGGGGACGGGTAATCGTCCGCGCCACAAATCCGATCAGCAATCCGCCGAATAAAACTGCGAGCCCACCTGTCAGATAGATGGAATAATCCAGGCGCTTGATGAACGCGTTGGTGGGAGTGAGCGGCATCATGACGTAGCAATACACGGGCGAAGGGGAAGACCGGTTGATCAAAACCGAGGAAAAAGTGTAGTGATCCGTCTGCAACTCGATATCTCCGGATGTTGCGGCCACCGGAAATTCGCCCGATCGAATGCGGCGCTCCAGTTCAGCCTCGTCTGCGCCAGGTAAAGTGGAAGCGATCAAAGTGTCGGCGGTGGTCAGTGCGATTTGATTGTTGGCGTTGATGGCCAACTGCTGCGCAACGACGGAATCGACCTGGTAGCCGACAGCGAGCGTGCCCTCCTGCCGAGTTGTCTCGCCGGCGCCGGAGATGATTGGGTGCAGAAAAACCCAGTACAAGCGGCCGTCGTCGTACCACCAGGAAGCGTCTTCGCCAAGATCGATGGATCGCTTCAAATCTCGCTGTGCGTTGGCAGCCGACCATCCAGGGCGCGTCACGTGTAGCGCAACCACTTGGCCGTCCGGCTTGGCCAGCACGAAAAGATCGCTTCCCGCGAGCTTCCAGAAAGTCTCCGACGCGTCCTGAATGGTCAAAGCATTCGCGGGCATCATCGCTTCCAGCGGCGGAAGGTCGGCGAGCATGGCCGCGGTGCGGGAAAGTTGCTGTTCGCGCTGGCGTTGGACACTTTCAAAAGCACGAACGGACGCTTCGGTGCCGTCGCGAACCGATTTCTGAATTTCCGCATTCACAGTGTGTCGAATGAAAAGTAGCAGCGAACCTGTCAATCCCAGGATGATCAACAGTGCCGCAATCAGTAGCTGTGAACGGAGCCGAAGAGGTTTCATTGCAATTTCAGAAGAGGCTAAGCGACCAAATCAGGTTGCTGCGCCCTCCGGTAAGAATTTGTACCCAGCGCCGTGCATGGTCAAGAGAAACCGGGGAGATGCGGGATCTGGTTCCAGTTTCTGGCGAAGGCGAAGGATATGATTGTCCACCGTTCTGGTCGACGGATAATTCTGGTATCCCCAGACTTCGTTGAGAAGTTCCTCGCGAGAGACGACTCTGCCAGGGGAGGACGCGAGATACTTCAACAACTTGAACTCCTGGGTGGTGAGGGTGATGGACTTTCCGGAGCGCGTTGCCTCCATGCTGGTGAAATCGACACGCGCGTCGCCGAAAGTCAAAATCTCGCGGCTTCCGGCCCTGGCAGCGACCGAAGAGACGATCGGTTGCTGAGTAGCTGTGCGCCGCATCGCGCGACGAACGCGAGCCAGGAGTTCTTTAGGGCTGAAAGGCTTGGTGACGTAATCGTCCGCGCCAAGCTCGAGCAACAGGACTTTATCTTCCACTTCGGAGTTAGCACTTAACACCACGATGGGAACCGCGGCGGCGATGAACTTGAACTCGCGGCACAATTCCTTGCCGGAAATGCCCGGGAGCTTCAAGTCCAGCACAACAACGGCCGGAAGTTGTTTGCGGAAAAACTCCAAACCGCTCGGCCCATCTCCGGCAATTTGCACTTGCAACGAATCCGATTCGAACAGGCGCTGCAAAGTTCGTTGCATCGGCCGGCTGTCTTCGACAATCAACACCGTATCCATCGAACTAATGACTCCTATTCGAACGACTTGCTTTGGCGGACCGCCCTGGAAAGAAGTTTCTGAAGCAACGAAATTCGTGATTCCCATATGATACCCCTCCATCGTGAACTAACCATTCAGAAGTCTGCATTTATACCGAGCCTCCGAGAAGACTCAAGAGCGCGTTTCCATAGGAGTTGTTGCCGCGGAAGCGCGGCAATATCCGTGAAATGCACGGCAGCACGGCGAGCCAGGTAGCGCACGCGAGCAGCCTGCAACTGGAAGAACTTTTGCGGCGTGGCGGGCACGATCGATCCCAGGGATGCCTGCGCTCTTCTAGGGATGAGCCGGCTGCGCCAATAACGCATGCGAAGGCTCGGATCGGGGATGAACTCCGCTGTCAGAAAAAGATTATTCAGGCTTCCTGGCCAATCCGAGAGCGCCCAGTCGCAGCTGAAATGGTCTAACCAAGCGCGCATTGCCGGCGTCATTGCACTTGCTGTCCAGACGGCCAGAGGCGCGGGGATGGGACTGTAAAAGAAGCGCGCGACAAGCCCGAGAACAAAAGCAAAAATCGATCTGGTTAAGCGGGCGCCACCTGCGCGAGCAATCACGCGATTCCATAGCGCTTCATTTTGCTGGTGCTTTTCCATGCATTTTGCAAGCTCCAGAAGCCAGGAAATGCGGATCCAGGAGCGGAACGCGTGGCGGAACAGATGCAGCACCTGCAAGAGGAACTTGTCTTCCAACGACAGGCTGAGTTGATCTACGCCATGACTTTTCTGCTGCTGTGCATGCTCGAGGCAATCCTGTGGAACTTCCAGAGGAAACCAGGAACAGGATTCCCAGATCGAGGTGTGCACATCGACCTGGCGTTGGCGTTGCAGCGCATACAAATCGTCGTTGGCAGACGGAATGTGGTGCGAGCGCGTAAGGAAGCATGTTTCGCCTGATTCGTGCAATTGCGTGGTGAAATAGCCGCAAGTGCGGAGAGCTTCGGCGGCTTGCTGGACACTTCCCGGCGCGATCAGAAAATCGAAGTCCACTTGATGGCGAAGGAACGGATCGTCGCAAAAGTCCGGTACGAGGGTGAAACCCTTCAACGTGGCGGCGGTTACATCGAAGGAACGAAAGACATCATTGATGCGTTGCGCTTCCCGGAGAAGATCTTGCGTGCGCGCCGCGTTGCGGGCTTGTCGCTGGCTCAGAGAGTCGCGCCACTCCTGGCGGATTTGGAGAGTGACATCGTGGTCCTTCAACTGTTTCAAGAAAGGAAGCGCAAGCCCGCTTTGGTCCATCCAGTGTGAAAGGTCACGGCCTGCCTGGGTGTTTAAAGATGGCAACCCCGCCAGCCCGCAAAAATCAGGGTCATGGCTGAGGACAGATCGAATCGCGCGCTTTGGAGAAGCATCAGTCATTTGCGGATTGTGGGTTCTGGCCGTTGGAATCAGAGAGCGAGCCGGCGGACAATGCTTCGCTGGTCATGCGGCAGAGAAACGGAACAATAAATTCCTGGTGAGTGCGCGCATCGATGCTGCACCCAATGAAGCCGAGCAATTCTCGCCGCTTGTGGTCCAGGCCCAACAAACAGCCCGTGCCCATGGCAACGATAGTCAAACCGGCTGTGGTCATCAATGTTGGGCTTTCCAACGGACCATGTGAGTCTATATCTCGAATCAGTTTCCACTCCAGAGTTTGTTCCGCCGGCAAATTGGGATTCGCCTCCAAAGGGAGAGCTGGAAGAAGAGTGAAATCGTTGGTTTGTACCATCACACGATGTGACCCAATGCGATAAACGGCTTTCAATGGCGTCGGTATAAATCTTCGCAGGAGGTCGAGCGGGTCGCCATGCGCCAGTGACTCAAGCCGTTGCACGGTTCACCTCCAGCAGAAATGCGTCTAACGCGGCCGCCGATTTTTGTGGGTTCTCTCCCGTTCGAAAAATCCAGGAAGGACAAGCGGAGAGAAGCTGAATCACGCTCGAACGAAGAGCTTTTGCTCCCGGGAGTTCATCCGGAAGGCGCTCGGCATTCTGTTCGAAGAACTCTGTGACATATTCGGCGCGGCAAGGAATCATGCGGCAATCACCAGTGTGGACGCGCTCTAGAAAGAAAATATGGCGCGGGTGAGTGGACATTTTCACATCGAAGGCACTTGAGTGAGTAGGATCGAGTTCATAAGCAATTTCGCCGTTCAGGGTGGATTTGAGAGTGAGGGCGCGAAGTTCCGGAAAGAATCGGTCGGCGTCGGGTAGAAGCTTGATGGGAAATGAAAGTCCGTGCGCAAGAAGACCCGGATTCGTCTTCGAGACATATGCCCAGTCATCCGAAACGAAGGCAAAACCTCGCTGAGCAAGCGCTGTGGCGAGCGTGGATTTGCCCGCCCCGGAAACGCCAGCCACCAATACGCCATTGCCATGGCGATGAAGACAAGCGCAGTGCAACGGTACGACACCAATCGTTGTGCCGAGAATGCCGATCGTGATGGGGAGAAGTAGTTTGTTCCAGAAGGAATGGTCGCTTGCAGCAGCAGGCGAGAGCACGGCGTGAACGCGCCTTCGCAACAGATCGTAAGCGATTAAGCTGCGAGGCGGAAGAATGCCAAACACGAGGTGACGATTGCCTCGAAAGTAAGCGGGCTGTTCGGGATTGCCGTCCATGTCCGGATCAACGATAACTTCCATTTCGAATGAGGAAACCGCGGACTGATTTCCGAGCCGTCGCCAACGCGCCGCAGCCTGTAAAACATCGTGAGAATTTGTGGAAAGAAGGCACTGCGTTCCGGCAATCAGAAAATCCGTGCGGAAAGGAAGCGTCTGCCGGTTGAATGTCAGTGTCATGGTCACAGTGTTGTTCACTGTAACGCGAAATCAAGCGCGGAAATCGCCTCCGAAAAAGAAATGACAGCTGGTTGACATTCTGGTGACAAATCGCGTCCATCGCTCACGTAGCGTGTTTTCGTGAGCTTGGGACGAGACTGATGTCCAAAAAAGTAGTTTTCTTTTTTCCTTCCTTTGCGAGTTCGGAAGCCACCGCGCCATTGGGAATTCTGGCAGTGGCGACGCCGCTGTTGCGCGCCGGCTTTTCCGTGAAGCTGATCGATTCGACGATCACGCCGAATTTCAAGAAACGGGTGCTGGAGGAAGTGCGCGACGCGTTGTGCCTGGCGATTTCTCTTGTGACCGGACCAATGATCCGCGAAACCGTGGATATTGCCCGCGCCGTGAAAACATGGAACCCGGATTTCCCGATCATTCTTGGCGGCTGGCATCCTTCGCTTCTTCCAAAGCAGACGCTGGAAGCTCCCTTCATCGATATCGTGGTGCGCGGGCAAGGGGAAGAGACGCTGCTGGAAGTTGCGCAACACCTTGAAGCGCGAACCCCCGTGGATTTGATTCCAGGAATCGGATTCAAGAGGAACGGGAAATTGCATTTTTCAACGGAGCGCCCACTCAAGCCGATCGTGGAACTTCCGCCCAAGGCATATCATCTCGCCGACTTCGACGCATACGAGCGCAGCTGCGGCCGGCGCTGGGCCATGTACATTTCTAGCCTGGCCTGCCCGTTTAACTGTTCGTATTGCACGAACGCCGGAGTGTACGGGAGGAAATGGAACGCACTGCCTCCCGAACAATTCGTCGAAGAGACTGTCGATCTTGCGAATAGGTACGGACTGGAGATGTTGTGGATCGTTGACGACAATTTTCTGGTCGATCTGGATCGCGCACGCCACATTGCGGAAGGCCTGGTGCGCGCGGGTGCGAATTTCAAATGGAGTATTCAAGCCACTACCAACCTGACTGCGCGTTTGACTCATGAGGATTTGAAACTGCTGCGGCTCAGCGGACTTCACCAGATCTGCCAAGGTGTGGATTCCGGTTCGGACAAGATTCTGAAACTGATGAACAAAACGTTTCAGGATTTTGATTCGATTCATGAGAGTGCGTCCCGCTGTTTGCAAGCCGGAATTCGCCCGTCCTTCAACATCATTTTTGCCTATCCGGGCGAGGGCAAGCGTGAGCGCCGCGAAACCATCGATTTCATGATGGATGTTTGCCGCAGATTTCCAGGCGCGGAGTTCTGGACCAACATTTTTACCCCCTATCCCGGCTCGCCCATCATGGAGCAGGCGCAGGAGCTTGGCATTCAAGTGCCCAATTCCCTGGAAGGCTGGGCCGATTTTTTCCCTCGCTACACCGTGCTTCCGTGGTTGAGCGGCCGCGAACACAATCGGCTGCAAGTGATGCGCGATTATTTGCGAATTGCGTTCGACCGCGTGCCGATTGCCGCGGACACGCGCAAGCGATCGACGCGCATCGCGCAAAAGATGCTTTCCTTTCCAGCACGATGGAGGTTGGACCGCGATATTTACGCGCTGCCGCTCGAGCTGTGGATCAATGACAAGCTGAAGCGCAAGATGCCCACGTTCAAGCCCGCCGTCGATGCAAAACGGCTGGAACCGGCTCCAGGAGGGGCGGCTTGCTGAAGAAGCGCAAAGTCGTTTTGTTCTATCCGCCTTACGATGGACCGCCGTTGGGTGCGCCGGTTTGCTTGCTGAGCTTGGCCGCTCCGTTGCGCGAATCGGGTTTCGAAGTGTCCCTGATCGATGGCGCGATCGAACCAAACTGGCTAAACGTGGTTCTGCGCGAATTGCGGGACGCGCTGTGCCTCGGCATTTCCGTGCTCACCGGACCGATGATTCGCGGCGCGGTGCGCATGGCCAAGGCTGTGAAGAAAGAAGCTCCTGGCGTTCCGGTGATTTTCGGCGGATGGCACCCGAGCCTTTTGCCGGGGCAAACACTGCAGGAGAGCTATGTCGATGCTGTTGTGCGTGGGCAGGGCGAGCTGACACTTCTGGAGGTTGCCGAGAATCTGGCCAATGGAAAAAGCTTTAGCGGCATTCACGGCACATCGACAAAACAATTTGGATTGCCACAGCATGCTCCAGAACGCCCGGTTGCGCTACTTGATGATTTGCCGATGCCTGCTTTTGACATGGCGAACTTCGACGAGTACGAACGCGTCTCCGGCGAACGAAAACTTGCGTATGCGACCAGCCTAGGTTGTCCGTACGCCTGCAATTACTGCACGGACATGGTTTTTTACAAGCGGCGGTTCAATGCGCTGGAACCCGCGCGCGTGGTCAACGAAGTAACCGAACTTGTGGCGAGGTATCGCATTGAGGAAGTGGCCATGCTGGATTCCAATTTGCCCGTGGATTGGAGACGTGCACGGGACATCGCTCGCGGATTCCTGGATTCGAAGATCAAGTTTCGCTGGACTTTCCAGGCGTCCACCGACTTCCTTTGCCGGATGAGCGACAATGACGTGCAACTTCTCGGCGACAGCGGCGTTACGCACATGGGCTTCGGCACGGAATCCACGTCAAGCAGCGTGCTAAAGCTGATGAACAAACGGCACCAGCGCGTGGACGAAATGTATGAGACCGCGCGCAAAGCGGCGATCGGTGGAATACACGTCACGTATAACCTGATTTTTGGCTATCCCGGAGAAACCGAGGCGGACCGTGTGGAAACGCTTCGCACCATGAGCGACATCGCGCGCCAGTTCTGGAACGTTAGTTTTTCTCCCAACATATTCACGCCTTATCCCGGAATTCCCATCTGGGGACAACTTCGCGAAATGGGTGTGCGCGAGCCGCAATCGATGGAAGAGTGGGCCGAGCTTCCGCTGGGCAGCAACACGCTTCCCTGGTTGCAGGGAAAAGAACTGGAAAAGCTTGCGCGCATGCTGGATTTCTTTCTGCTCAACAACCAGCTTCGGAAAGCGACAAAAGATCATCCGCGATTGCGGACAGGGTTGCGCCGCGCCCTGGGAGCGCCGCTTCGTTGGCGGCTGCGTGCGAATCAATATTCGTTTCCGTGGGAGCTGTGGGTAGGCCGGAAGCTGGAGAAAATCGTTACGCGGCGATCTCTGGTGACCGGGCAACCTCTCGGAGCGCAAGGGCCAGACGCATGTTAATGCGCGCCAATTCTGACGAGCATTTTCGGACGGGAGGCATCCGTGGCTGATGTGCTCCTGACGCATTCCTACCATCTTGCTTACGACCGGAAGCAGGTGCGGAAGATGGAGCCATACCCGCCGCTCGGCACTCTATACGCCGCGGGACTTTTACGCGCTCATGGAATCTCCGTCGCGGTGTTCGACTGCATGCTGCAAGAGGCGGAATCGGGGTTAGAAGAAGCGTTACGAGTGCACCAGCCGAAGATCGTGGCCATTTATGAGGATGATTTTAATTTTCTGACGAAGATGTGCCTGACGCGGATGCGCGAGCTGGCTCGGGAGATGATCGAGATCGCCCAGGGATATGGCGCGCGGGTTGTCGTCCATGGTTCCGACGCGACGGATCACGCGGCTGACTTTCTGGAGGGCGGCGCTGAATGCGTCCTGGAGGGTGAGGCTGAGTACTCGTTGCTTTCAGTGGTGCAAGCGTTATTGTCCGGCGCAAGTATTGCGAATATCCCTGGAGTAATTCGGCTTGGACAGGGAGGAAACCCAATGAGCCTTGAGACTACCTGGCAAAAAACTGCCCGGCGCGCATCGACACTTCCATTGCCGGCGCGGGATTTGATCGATGTGTCGCTGTATCGCAAGGCGTGGAAACAGGCCCATGGAATTTTTTCTCTGAACCTGATCGCCAGCCGGGGCTGTCCGTTCCGCTGCAACTGGTGTGCAAAACCTATTTTTGGAGACAGTTACCAACTGCGTCCGGCGTTGGATGTGGCGAACGAAATGCGGTTGTTGAAGGAAACCTACCGGGCGGAGCATTTGTGGTTCGCGGACGATATTTTTGGATTGAATCGCCATTGGCTTGCGGAGTTCGCGCTTGCGGTTGAGGAGTTTGATTGCGCCGTGCCGTTCAAAGTTCAGGCTCGCGCGGATTTGCTGACACGAGAAACCGCCGGCGCTCTCCGGCGAGCGGGTTGTTCGGAAGTGTGGATGGGCGTGGAGTCCGGTTCGCAAAATGTTTTGGACGACATGGACAAGGGGTTGCTCGTGGAAGAGGTCATAAGCGCGAGGGAACATCTGAAGCGGGAAGGAATTCGCACATGCTATTTCCTGCAGCTGGGTTATCCCGGCGAACAGTGGAAGGATATTCAGAAAACGATCGCGCTCGTGCGCGAAACGCGGCCGGATGACGTAGGGATTTCGTTCTCTTACCCGCTCCCCAACACGCGATTTCACGCCAGGGTAAAAGAGCAGCTTGGGAAAAAACAGAATTGGTCAGACAGTGAAGACCTGTGCGTGATGTTCAAGGGCACATACACGGACCGGCTATATCGCGCCATTCGTGACGCATTGCATGCGGAAGTGGAAAGCTGGAAACCGGGCGCAAAGTGCAAGGAACGTACCGAGGAGAGCGCGGAACTCTGGAGACTCGTGGAATCACTCGAACCCATCAGTCGCAACCTGGACCCCACGGAATTACACGAAGCACCACGCAGAACGCGCGAGTCACATTTTTTGCGGGACGCACATTTTATTCCGTTGCGCGCGGTAATTGCCCGTTCGGGAGAAGCCAATGACTGATCTTCTCCTCACTCACGGATATTTTCTGTACGAAGATCCGAAGGAAATGCAGGTTTTGAAGCCATATGTTCCGCTCGGACTTCTTTATATTTGCGCTCACCTTCGTTCGAAAGGGTTTGAAGTGGATGTGTTCGATACGACTTTTTCGACGATGGAGGAACTGAAGACACATCTACAGAGCGAACGCCCCTCGGTGCTCGGAATTTATGCCAATCTCATGACCCGCAAGAAGGTGGTAGAGATTCTGCAATTCGCTCGGCTTGCGGGCTGGACAACTATCGTTGGAGGTCCCGAGCCGGGCGCGTACATCCGCGAATATCTTGACGCCGGCGCGGACGTTGTGGTTCTGGGTGAAGGCGAAGCAACAATGGAAGAACTGCTTCCTGCCTTGCGCTGCAAATCGGACTCCGAGTTGCAAAATGTTTGCGGCATCGCGTTTCTCGATGAATCGGGAAATCTGCATCAGACCGGTCCGCGAGCGCAAATTCCGGACATTGACGCATTGCCGTGGCCAGCGCGCAACGCCGTGGACATTCGGCGCTATGTGGAAACGTGGCGCGGGGCGCATGGCAAGGGCTCGCTCTCGTTCATTACGGCGCGAGGATGTCCGTATCACTGCCGTTGGTGCAGCCATCAAGTTTTCGGGAAAACACATCGCCGGCGCAAACCCACAAAAGTGGTGGACGAAGTGGAATGGCTTCTCAAAATGTACGAGCCGGACATGATGTGGATTGCGGACGATGTTTTCACCGTTCATCACGGATGGCTGAAAACCTACGCGTCGGAAATGCGCAACCGCGGGCTGCACATTCCGTTTGAATGCATCACGCGGGCCGATCGCCTGAACGCGGAATCGGCCGATCTTTTGGCGGTACTGGGATGTTTTCGCGTGTGGATTGGAAGCGAGAGCGGATCGCAGAAGATTCTGGACGCGATGGAAAGAGGCGTCACTGTCGCGCAAGTGCAATCCGCCGTCGATTTGTGCAAGTCCCGTGGCATCCAGACCGGAATGTTTCTGATGTGGGGCTACGAGGGCGAAGAGCTGGACGACATTGAAGCGACCATTGAACACCTGAAACGCAGCGATCCCGACGTTTTCTTTACGACTGTGGCTTATCCGATCAAGGGCACACCGTATTATGCGAGAAATACGAATTCTCTGGTGCAATTGAAGCCGTGGCGACAGTCCTCCGATCGTGAACTGTCATTGCGCGGCCGGCACAGTCCGGAATTTTATGGATTCGTGGACCGCTTGCTTCAAAGCGAAGTGCAACTCGCGCGGCTGCAGCGAGCGGGCATTGATGAAGCGGCACAACAGGGATTGCGGCAGCAGGTGAGGGCGTTGCGAGAGTGCCTTCATTCCAGTTCCTCCGAGGTGAAGACATGAACGTGGCGAATGGGGTGGCTCTTGCTGCTGCCGCGACTGCATTCGATCGCGTGGCGGATTCCTACGATGAATTATTCACACACACGGCGATTGGGCGAGCACAGCGAAAGCAAGTGTGGAAAGAATTGCTTGCCGCTTTTCCTCAAGGTAGCCGGATTTTGGAATTGAATTGTGGAACGGGAGAAGATGCGCGATTCCTGGCAAAAGAAGGGCGATCCGTGGTGGCTTGCGACGCTTCCGCGGGAATGATTGCGGTGGCGCGCAGACATCAAGACAAGGCTAGCGACGCCTCCGCGATTCAGTATTTGTACGCTGCCAATGAAGATCTTGCGGCATTGTGTTTTGAAAAGCCGTTTGATGGGGCGTTTTCGACTTTTTCCGGCCTGAACTGCCTTGCCGATTTCCGGTCGTTTGCCTGCAATCTGGCAAAGCTCGTGAAGCCTGGAGGTCGAGCGTTGCTCTGCCTTTGGAGCCGTGTGTGTGTGGCCGAGGTGATCTGGTATCTGCTGCACGCACAGCCGAAAAAAGCAGCGCGAAGATTTTCGAGGAAGGCCACGGCGAGGCTTGGAGAGTTAACGATTCCCGTTAACTATCCGACTGTTCGCGAAATGCGCTATTCGTTTTCCCCCTGGTTTCAACTGGTTTCGCGGCGCGCGGTCGGATTATTTATTCCGCCGTCCTACACAGAAAAAGCGATTGCTGGACACGACAAAATACTTGCTTGCTTGGAACGGCTGGACTCTCTGTGCTCGAAATGGCCCATTCTGCGCGACGCGGGAGATCATGTGCTACTGGAGTTTGTAAGATGCAATCCGTGAGCGCCATATTGGCCGCAGGAACTTTACCGCCGCGGGCGTTGACGCCATCACGGGCGCCGCTGCTACCCCCCTACGTCAGATTGCGTTGTCCAACATGTACCGCGATGCTTGCGCCAGTCACTTATCATGCATTGGGAGAAACGCATGAGCAGATTGAGTGCGCGGCGTGTTTCGCGGTTATGGCGCAGAAACAGGGAATCTGGCTCGCGCTGGCCGCAAATCGTGAAAGTTACTTCCGGACTTTCATTCAGGATTACGAGACAGTGCGAAAAGCAGAAGGCCGAGGAAGCGACGACCCGCACTTTTATCTATCGCTGCCCTATTGCGATCAAACCGGGCTGCATTCGTGGCAATGGGAAATTCGCGCACGCACCTACAACTATATCGAACGCACAATTTTGCCGGCAATAGCGGAGAAGGCGGCTCAACCAGTGGCCGTTCTCGATCTTGGCGCAGGAAACGGTTGGTTGTCTTACCGGCTTGCCGGCCTGGGACACCGACCTGTCGCCGTCGATCTGCAGACAAACGCATTCGATGGACTGGGCGCCGCGGTTCACTATCAGCACGCGCTGCCGATGTTCTTCCCGCGTTTTCAGGCGGAAGTTGACCAATTGCCATTTGGAGACAGCCAGTTTGATTGCGCCATTTTCAACGCGTCCTTTCACTATTCGGAGAATTACGACCGCACGTTGGAGGAGACCATGCGTTGCCTGCGGCCTGGCGGAACGATCGTTATCGCGGATTCGCCTACGTATAGTCGCGAAGAGTACGGCCAGCGAATGGTGGAAGAACGAAGACAATCTTTCCAGAGGCGTTTTGGATTCTCGTCAGAGAGTTTGGCAAGTGGCGAATATCTGACCACCGAACGATTGGTCGCATTGGAAGTCAAACATGGCATTGAGTGGGAAACGCATAACGTCTGGTACGGACTTTGCTGGGCGTGCCGGCCGTTGATCGCCACGCTGAAGCAGCAGCGCGAACCATCTCGTTTTCGCATTTATACCGCACAGGTGAAGAAGCATGATCGTTCTGTTTAATCCGCGAGCCACAAAACCGCGCAATCGCCGTTTTCCACTTTCCGTGATGGCGCTCGCTGCGGTGCTGGAGGGCCGGGAAGAGTATGAGATTGTCGACGGGAATCTTGACGAGAATCCGACAGAGACAATTTTGGACTTGATCCGTCGCAACAATGTGGAACTTCTGGGTGTTTCTGTGATGCCCGGGCCACAGATGGCCTCTGCGATCGTAAGTTGCAAGGAAATTCGCAATCAATATCCGAAATTGCCGATTGTGTGGGGTGGTTATTTCCCATCGACATACGCAGATGCATCGTTGAATGCCAAATACGTCGATTATGTCGTGCGCGGCCAGGGCGAACATACTTTGTTGGAGCTACTGGACGCGATTCAGGGAAAACGCGGATTCGACAAGATCCTGGGGCTGTCTTACAAAGACATTTTCGGCCTGCACCGTCACAATCCGGAACGTCTGATGCAGAGTCCGGATTCGTTTCCCTGGTCGCCATTTCATCGCGTGCCGGTAGAGAAATACCTGCGGCCATCGTTTTTCGGCAAACGGACTGCTGCACATCATGCCAGCATCGGCTGTCCCTTCCGATGCAGTTTTTGTGGAGTTCACGCCATTTATGGAAACCGCGAATTGGTGGAGAGTGCGCCACGGACAGAAGCAGTGCTCCGGCATCTGAAAACACAATATGGAGCCGACTCCGTGCAGTTCTACGACATGAATTTCTTTGTAAAAGAGAGCCATGCGAAGGAGCTTTCGGAGCGCATGGCCCCGCTGAACCTTCGCTGGTGGTGTGAAGCGCGCATCGACACTTTCACCCGCTATTCGAATGCGACTCTTGAAGCTATCCGGCGCGCCGGCTGCGCCATGATCTTTTTTGGCGCGGAATCCGGCTCGGACTGGGTGCTGAAAGAAATGCAGAAAGACATCACCACGGAGCAAACGCTAACAGTGGCGCAACGGATTCGCGAATTCGGGATCATCCCGGAATTTTCCTTCGTCATCGGCAATCCGCGCGATCCGGAAAGGGACACCGCGGAGACACTTCAATTCATTCGCAAGCTTAAGCAAATCAACCGGCAGTCTGAAATTATCATTTATCACTACACCCCCGTGCCACAGCGGACCGCAATGTATGGAGACATCGACGGGCAGGTTACTTTTCCGACGACTCCCGATGAGTGGGCCACGAAGCGCTGGATGGACTTCACGCTGCGAATCGATCCGAATACGCCCTGGCTGAAAAGAAAAACGAAAAAGCTTATCGATAATTTTGAAGTGGTCATCAACTCCCGCTGGCCGACCGTGCAGGACATACGCGCTCCCCGATGGAGCCGCACGCTGCTGAAAACTTTGAGTGCCTGGCGCTATGCCGCGCGCATCTATGCCTTTCCAAAGGAACTGCGGTTGGCCCAGCAATTCATCACACTGCGCAAGCCGAAGCAAGAAAGCTTGTAGACGGATACGCGAGACAACATGGCAAGTTCTCTAGCCCCATCCTATCTCACACCGGCTGACGGTTACAGTCTTTGGGCCAACACGTATGACCACGAACCCAACCCGATGTTATCTCTGGAGCGAAGGGTTCTTGAACCACTTCTACCGAATTTGGGTAGATGTGACGTTGTCGATCTTGGCTGCGGTACCGGGCGCTGGCTGGAAGTGCTGAAGCGCACAGGAGCACGGAGTCTGGTCGGCGTTGATCTTTCGCGGGAAATGCTGAGTGTGGCGGAAACGAAACTGGGTGATGCGGCACGATTGCTGTGCACGGACTATGCGGATGCGCCGCTTGCCAGCGATTCAGCCGACATTGTCTTCTGCAATTTTGTGTTGAGCTATATCGACGGCGCGGAACAATTGTTCAGGATCGTGCGGAGAATTTTGCGACCAGGGGGCCTGCTCTATTTATCAGACGTGCATCCGGAAACGGCGTCGGCACAGAATTGGCGGCGAGGCGTCCAGGCTGATAATTCATTCCGCGAAATCCGCACGCATCGGAGAGCCATAAGTGCGGTGGTCGAGTTATGTAGGAAAGCTGGCCTGGAATTAAGTTTTCGCGGGGAACCACAATTCGGAGACAGTGAGCAGATTCTCTTCGAACAATCTGGAAAACGAGAATATTTCGAACATATTCGTGAACTTCCCGCGATCTATCTTCTTCGCCTGACCAGACCAGAAAAACCCCGCAGGCTGTTGTTGCGAGAAAGCAAAACAACCGGTATCAGCCGCTTGTATGGCGGACGGTTTGCTTTCGGGCCCGGCGAAAGTACGGTCGCAGAAATGCGCATTCACGATTCCCGCATCGAGGAAATATGCGGTGCCGCCACCGACGAGTCTTTCTCGGTATCTACCGGCCCGGGAATCGATCTGCGCGGGTACATGCTGCTTCCAGGCTTGATCAACGCGCACGACCATCTGGAATTCGCGCTTTTTCCGCGGCTGGGCAAGGGCGGATACAGCAATTTCCTGGAGTGGGCCGAAGACATTCATCGCTCTCATGCCGTGGAGATTGCCCGTCATCGTCAAGTGCCAAAAGATGTGCGCTTATGGTGGGGCGGAATTCGCAATCTTTTATCCGGCGTCACCACCGTGTGCCACCACAATCCATACGATCCGGATGTATTTACAAAAGGCTTTACCGTGCGTGTGCTCAGAGATTATGAATGGGCTCACTCCTTGCCGTTAGAGCCGGGAGCCGCGCTAAAAAAGAAAACGACTCCAAAGGGCCAACCATTTCTTATCCATTTGGCCGAAGGAGTTGACAAGCAAAGCAGCGAAGAGATTTTTGATCTTCACCGCGCTGGAGCTTTGGATAAGCACACGGTGATCATTCACGGGCTTGGCTTGGGGGAAGAGGGATACGCCGCTCTGCGCGCAGCGGACGCTGGGCTCGTCTGGTGCCCGAGCTCCAACTTGTTTTTATTCGGCCAATCAATGCGAGCCTCCGACATTGCGAAGTTTCCAAAGGTTTCTCTCGGAAGCGATTCGCCATTGACTGCCGACGGAGATTTACTGGACGAAATTCGGTGTGCGCGCGAAGTGCTGCAAATACCCGCTCCTGACTTATATCATTACGTAACCCGGCAGCCGGCGCAGCTCCTGGGTCTGAAAAATGGAGAAGGCACATTTCGCGTTGGCGGAATTGCGGATCTGATTGCTGTGCGTGATACGGGCGCGTCACCGGCACAGACGCTGTGCAAGTCGTCGTATCGCCATGTTGAACTCGTCCTTCTGGGCGGCCGGGTGCAATTAGCGTCCGCAGAACTCCGGAGACGCCTGCCGGACAGCGCGAGCGATGGGCTGCAGCCGCTTTCGGTAGAGGGCATCCTTCGTTGGGTTCGTGCTCCGCTGGAACGATTGTTCTCGGAGACGGAACAGCATCTGGACGGACCAATTTATCTCGGCGGCAAGCAGGTGTGCATTGGAAGTTAACGCAGAGCCTTTAAATTCGATCGAGGAATTGGCCGACGACGCGAACGGCCTTTCCACGCTCCCGGTTCTGGTCGTGCACGCGCACAGCTCTTGCAACTGCCGCTGCGTGATGTGCGACATCTGGAAGATAAAGGAAGCGAAAATATTCGGGATGCGCGACCTGGAGCCGCAACTCGAGTCCATTCGCCGCCTCAGAGTGCGCTGGATCGTGTTTTCCGGCGGCGAGCCCCTCATGAACCCTGAACTTCCACAGCTTTGCGCCATCCTGCGGCGGGAAGGAATCCGCCTGACGCTCCTGAGCACCGGATTACTTCTGAAGAAAAATGCCCTCGTGGTTGCAGAGAGTTTTGATGACGTAATCGTTTCGTTGGACGGTCCTCGAGAGATCCACGACAGCATTCGCCGCGTGGAAGGAGCATTTGTGCTTCTGGAAGCAGGTGTTCGCGCACTTCGCGACATGCGCAACGATATGCGGATCACCGCGCGTACCACCGTGCAACAGGCAAATCATCGAAGCCTTCTGGAAACCGCCCGAGCCGCGAACAAACTCTCGTTGAACGGAATCTCCTTTTTGGCTGTGGACGTGACTTCTACTGCCTTCAATCGAGCTTTGGCGTGGCCGAAGAGCCGGCAAGCGGAAATCGGCCTTTCCTTGCCGGAATTATCCGCGCTAGAAAACGAAATCGGAATGCTGATCCGCGCCAGTCAAGAGGAGTTTGCCGCCGGCTTCATCGCGGAATCGCCCGATAAGCTTTGGCAGATTGTGCGTCACTTTCGTAGTCAGTTAGGTTTAGAGTTTTCCGAATCTCCCATATGCAATGCGCCGTGGGTTTCCGTGGTGATTGAGGCCGATGGCGCGGTGCGCCCGTGTTTTTTTCACGCGTCGATTGGAAGTCTGCAAGGCACAACGCTAGAGGCGGTGATTAACGGGGCGAGGGCGCGCCAGTTTCGCCAGACTCTGGATATACCTAATAATCCTGTCTGCAGAAATTGCGTTTGTTCGCTGAACTATCGTTCGTGATTGGACGGTTGCGGAACCGGAGCAGCAGTGTCGTCTCCGGAATACATCGGCGGTTCCCCGAGACTACCAGCCGGAGGCAAGTGACGAATATAAAGAACGATGGACCACAACTCGTTGTCGGTCAGGATTCCTCGAGATGCCGGCATGCCTGAAGGAGAAATTCCGTTCACGAGAATCCAATGAAGCTGGCCATCTGTATACGATTGCACTGAGGGAGAAGTCAGCAAGGGGACGGGAGGAGCCACGGTTTCCGCGAAGGGAACGCCTGTGTTTTGGCCGTCGAACCCGTGACACGCGACGCAGTAATGAGAGAATGCAATTCTTCCACCCTCGATGTTTTCGGAAGTGGCCGTTAACGGATTTTTGGTTTGCTTGCCGCCCACCGTGATCGAGTGTTTGATCTTTGTGATCGTCGCCGTTTCCCATTTGCCAGAAGGAGTAGCTCTGCATCCCGCCAAAATGCCACCCGCGACGAGAAATAGAATTGTGGTTGATCTCGGCATTGTATTTACTCCGTTACGCGAACGGTCAACTTCATCGAGCCGTGGCCTTTCCCACAAAAGTGAGCGCACTTTCCTTCGAACGTCCCGGCGGTTTCTGGAGTGAACTTCACCTCGGCCGACTGTCCCTTTTTCACATCCGTCCGCACGCCCAAATCTTCAATAACCAGTCCGTGGCTGACGTCCTGAGACTGAATCACCAGGGTCACTTTTTCTCCTTTCTTTACGGTGATTTCATCCGGGGTGAAGGAAAACCGTTTTGCTGTGATGGAAATGGTCCGCGGAGCCTGGTCGCCGGCTGCAAGTGGGGACAACGCAATCGCCCACAGAAAAAGTGATCTTAGAAACATTTTGCGGTTCATTGCTATTTTTATTCCCCTCAGTCGATGGAGTTTTATTTCAAGGAGCAAGGAATTTCAGAATGAGTTTTTCATCCTCCGCGGTTAACATCGCGCGGACTCGCATGTGTTGCACAACCGCTTTCACTTCACGAGGCGAGAGGGCATCGGGAGGATTGTGGCAGCGGCCGCAATTTTCTTGAAATTTCTGCACGCCAAGGTCGACAGAGGCTTTCTTGGCGACGTTCTTGGCGGGCTTTTGTGCGTCCACCGCGGCCTGTGGCGCTTGCGGCTTCGCAAACACTTCCATCGAACAAGCCGCGAGCAAGGCTCCAGCTGAAGCGAATAGAACTTTTCTCATTGGCTTCACTAGCGCCCTCCCGGCCAAGCAGGAAACAGGAATCGATAGGTGATCTGGAAATTCCAGATATTGGCGTTTCCGGCGGTGCTGTATCGCCTGCCGTAGCTTCCGTTGAGGCGCACATTGTGCGGAAGGTAGTAATTCAAGCCGATATCGAATTGATTTGTATTGGCCGATGGCAATAAGTCCTGCGGCGTGGGATTGCCCTTGAAATATTGCTGCACTCGGGCGACCGCTTGCACGCGGCTCAACCAGGTGCTCATGTCGCGGCTGGTTGAAAGTCGGTATGCGCCTTCGAGCCAATAGCCCTGGCCACCGCGGGAATACGCGTATTCGCCGCGCACGTCCAATGGAATTTGCGGTGGCTGCCACTCCACATACATGCCAGAGGCGTTGTAATCACCGCTCTGCAAGAATCTTTGATACGAAGCTCCAACTTCGAAACCCACCTTCGGCAAAAAGAGCCCGATCCTTCCACCGGCCGCCCGCCCGGACTGCAGATTTTCTGTGTTGGTAAGCACGGAAGCGTAGGCGGTGTAATTCAGAATCCAGTTCTCTCGCGCTACGGCCACTCCGCGCATCATGCCGCCGTTGCCGGAAGCGGAAGTGCGGGTGCCGATGGTGAAAATGATGGGCGAGTCTTGCAGGTTAGCGATCCACAATGCGGACAATCGCTCGTTGTACATATTAAAGGGGGTGAGAAAACGCCCGACGGTGACTGTGAGATGGGAATTGGCGATGTAGTCCAGCTGGAGATAGTCGAGAGAGGCGAAGAATTGCCCGCTGTACGGACCGGTGGTTCCATCCTGTCGCGCGAAGAAGCCCTGAATGTCAGCACGCGATTCAACTAACCAGTGATCACCGAATGGCGCCACGAGAACGGGAGCGATAACCGGTTGATACGTTGGTACGCCGCCAGTGTTGGCTCCCAAAAACGCGACGGCACCGGAAAGGATAGGAACATCCGATTGCGCGCAGAGTCTGGGGGTCGCGAAAAATAATCCGAGAAGAAGAACTGCGAAAACTCGATTCATCTAAATGTCCCTTTAACCGTAAGTTCTTCGGTCTACGTTACCCACGCTCATTCTCGAAGCGCTTTCCACTGCAAACAATCGTGAGACATTTCGGAGACTACTTGTTTGTCTCAGCGTAGTTGTCACTACAAAGTCAAACTCACGTCATCTTCGTGCATGGCCTGTTTCAGTGCTGTTTTGTTGCGCTGTTGCGCATAGTCCGAATTAGAACCCGGCGGTTAGAGCGAATTGGAACCTCGCGATGACAGGAATTGGTCCTGTTTTTCATTTCGCTTTCGCGGACACTTACCGGGCGAGGAATAATTCGATGGAAAAAACGACGCGCATTCTCGTGGCGAACCATCCCAAGCTGATGAGAGAAGTGATACTCGCCACTCTCGCGGACCAGCCCGGCATTGAGATTGTTGGTGAAGTGTCCGACGAATCGCAGATTCTGAAGCAGGTACAGACCACTCTTCCGGATTTGCTGGTCATCGCGCTGGACGAAGGCGAACAGCGCCCTTCCCTGTGTGACCGGGTGCTTCGCGAATATCCCGATCTTCGAATCATTGCAGTGGCGTCGCGCAAAGATCGCACTCTTTATTACTGGGCATCCTTTGACATTCATTGCGCGGACATCGAGACATCCACAGCGGGCATCCTGGGCGCCGTTCATAACACAGCGGATTCCGCGAGAAGGCTCGCATGAACTTGGCCTGCCAGTATTCCCTGGCCTTGGCAAAACGGCTGACAGTCTTTTCTATTGCAGCGGCGCTTGGTTGGAGCACTGCTGCAATTGCACAGACAACGCCAGCAGCGCTCAGTAGTCAGACATCATCTGGTAACCGGCAGAACCAGGCCGAGTTAGAACAAGAGAAAAGCAGGGTGGCAGCTCCCGCGGAACAAATTCGGGTAATTCTCGTGAAAGATCCAGGGCTTCTGGTTGAACTGGAACGCCTGGTGGAGCGCGAAGCCATTTCGAACGGACAGCTGGTGGAAGATTCGGATCTTACCCAGGAAGCGATCTTTGAGCGGCTCGACAACGATATCGCTTTCCGCGCAGCCGCCACGCGCCTGGTGCAGCGCTACGGA
Organism: Candidatus Acidiferrales bacterium; assembly: GCA_963759275.1. Classification (GTDB taxonomy): domain Bacteria; phylum Acidobacteriota; class Terriglobia; order Acidiferrales; family UBA7541; genus Acidiferrum. The sequence goes on from CAVWYZ010000019.1 coordinate 27,244, forward strand.
TATTTGCTGCCTACCCTGAACCCGAATTCCGAGATCGGCAAAGAGCAGGATCTGGTGTTGAAGGAACGCGCGCGGCGATTGGTGCAGATCGAAGGGCAGGAGGATGCCGAGTCGCTGAAACCTCCCAAGACCGAGGATGGTTCGCCCATTTTGGCGGGCGACGGAAACTGTGATTCCGCGATGAGCGCAAATTGCAAACCGTCTTCGCCACATCGCGCTCGAGGCGATTTTGCGAGTCCTGGCGACGCGCCACAGGGAACTGTTTCCGCTGCACCTCCCGACTCCAATCCCATTCCTCAAATGAACGGTTCGCCCGTGATTCAAACGCGGCTGTCTGGCGGAAGCCTGTCGGGTTCTCCGGACGGTTCTGATTCGAACGACATGATCAGGATGGCGGCAATGAACGCGTCGCGCGATCCCTCTGGCCTCTCCGCTTCGCCCGAAGACCTGCAACGCCTGATGAGCCGCATAAGAAATGGCGTGGCAAATTCGGATACGGACACGGTCCAAGACGACTCTTCAGCCGGACGAACGTACGGGAAAAACGAACCCACAGCTTCCCCATTGATGAGAGGCGGCAGAACTTCATCCAATCCTGCAATTGCAGATTCCTCGCAAGGAACGATTGTTCGCAAAGCCAGTCCTTATTCCGATGTTCCTTCGCTTGTCGACCTTTATGTTCAAGTCTCGGCCCGCGATAAATCTCCCGAACGATTTGGAATCAACATTCTTACTGCCGGTGCGCGCGATTCAGGCGCGGTACCAATGGATTTGCCTGTCGGTCCAGATTATGTGGTTGGCCCTGGCGACGGACTGACGATCGATCTCTGGGGAAGCGTGTCGCAACGATTGCAACGCACCGTGGATCGCGAAGGCCGCATTGCATTGCCGGAGTACGGCCCGATTCTGGTCAGCGGCAAAACGTTGGGCGAAGTTCAACTGACCGTTCAGCAGCTTCTCCGCACGCAACTGCGGGATATTTCGACCGACGTATCGCTGTCGCGGCTAAGAACGGTGCGCGTGTACGTCGTGGGCGAAGTAGCGGAGCCCGGTGCGTACGACATCAGTTCTCTCTCCAGCCCGCTGAACGCGCTGGTGGCCGCGGGCGGCCTGACGGAACATGGCTCGCTGCGATTGATCAAACACTACCGCGGAAAGCAGTTGGTAGAGGTGGTCGACGCCTACGATTTGCTGTTGCGTGGCGCCGGACTGGACGAAGTGAAGCTGGAAAACGGCGATTCACTGCTCGTGCCGCCCGTCGGCCCGCAAATCACGATTGAAGGAATGGTTCGCCGCCCTGCGATTTATGAACTTCGTGGAAACACTTCTCTGGAAGAAGCGCTGGAGCTAGCCGGAGGAGTGTTGCCCGCTGCCGCTCTCAAACACGTGGAGGTGGAGCGGCTCGTGGCACATGAAAACCGCACGATGCTCAGCCTGGACCTTTCCGAAAAACCGGGTAGCGACGAGGCTGCAGCGCAGTCAAGAGGTTTTAACGTCCAGGATGGCGATCGAATCCATATTTTTCCGATCGCTCCGTATAACGACGAGGCAATTTACCTGCAAGGCCACGTGCTTCGTCCCGGCCGCTACTCTTTTCGAGAAGGCATGACTGTCCGAGACCTCATCACTTCCTATTCCGACCTCTTGCCCGAACCCGCCGGCAACTTTGCGGAAATTATTCGGCTGAATCCACCTGACAATCGCCCAAGCGTGGAGAGTTTTGATCTTTCCGCGGCGCTTTCCAGCGGTGGCAACGCTCCGGTACTTAAGCCGCTCGATACGGTCCGGATCTTCAGCAGGTACGACTTTGAGCCCGCGCCTGACATTCGAATCGATGGCGAGGTACGCATTCCCGGCCGGTACATCACGTCTGGCCAGGCTCATTTCCGTGACGCGATCTTTCTTGCGGGCGGCGTCACCGCAGATGCGGCCATGGATTCCGCTCAGGTTTACCGCAGCGGAAAAGATGGCACGCTGACGATTCTGAGCGTAAACCTGGGCGACGCTCTCGCTGGTAAGTCCGCGGACAATCTGATGCTGCAGCCACACGATCGCATTGTTGTTCATCGCAACACCACAAAAGCGGAACCGCCAGCGGTTTACGTGAAGGGAGACATTGCGAATCCCGGCCGCTATCCACTGACCACGAACATGCGCGTTGAGGATCTGGTTCGAACCGCGGGCGGGCTGAAGCCAAGTGCCGATTCGCAGAGCGCCGTCCTTACGCATCGGGAAGAAAGTGAAACGGGTGAGGCAAAAGTGGAAAGCTTGAACGTGAATCTCAGCGCGGTCATGGCTGGGCACGCTGACGAAAACAAGTCGCTCGTCAACGGAGACGTGCTCACGATTCGCGAGAAACCCAATTGGACCGACATGGGGGCGACAGTCACACTCCGCGGCGAAGTGGAGCATCCGGGAACATACGGGATCGGACCCGGTGAAACGTTAAGTGCCGTGCTTGAGAAGGCCGGCGGATTCACGCCGCAGGCTTATCCGTATGGAATTGTGCTGACGCGCCGAGAAGTCCGGGAAATTGAGATGAAATCGCAGGAAGAGCTAGTGGCACGAGTGAAAGCGGAAGAGACGCAGCTGAAAGCACTTCCGGAAACCGATGCGGATCAGAAAAATTTGAAGCTAACGGCTATCGCGCAAACGAACACCGCGCTTACCCAGCTTGAAACTTACTTGCCCGTGGGCCGTGTGGTGATCCCGGGCCCGCTAGGCGAGAAATCGTTCGATCGCACTTCCGGTGAAACGCTCCTGCGAAATGGCGATGTGATTCTTGTTCCCAAGAAACCAAATTACGTCGTCGTGCAGGGCCAGGTATTCAATGGCACCGCCGTCGGCTATGTGCAGGGCAGAAGCGCCAATTGGTACCTGGGCCAGGCAGGTGGCTTCACGGAACTCGCGGATAAGAAGGCCGTGTTTGTGATCCGCGCCGACGGGTCCGTTTTAGCGGCCAAGAATAATCACCCGATGTGGGCCGGAGATCCGATGGACGCCGTGCTGATGCCCGGAGACGTAATCGTCGTACCCGAAAAAGCTCCAAAGATCGGAAATCGCAACTGGGTGCCACTGATGCAGACTGCGCAGGTTGCGACGTCCGTAGCTCTGGCGGTCGCTTATCTGCGGCCATGAGAAGAATCGTTGAAAGGCGATGAAAGGAATCACATTGGCGCGCTATCTGATGATCGTAACGCTGACGATGACCGCGAGAAGCGCTCGTGCCGCGTCGCCTCAACAAGCGGAAAACAGTGACAGCGTGACCGGCGCAGCGTCTGGAAGGCTTGAAGCTCCGACCGCAAGAACGGAGAGCACCAGCCGGCAATATCCCGCATGGTCGAAGACTTCGTTCACCGACGCGGGAAGTGCGAGCGGCCGCCTGTTCGAAGATCAGAAGCAAATTTGGACCAGCCCGCTACGCCTGCGGTTGTCCGATGCGGGGTGGCTGTTGCCCGTCGTGGGCATTACGTCGGCGGCGATTCTGACCGACCCGAGTTTCAGCAAGACTCTTTCCAACAATCCCAGTACGCTCCACCACTTTGAAGAGGTTCGGAACGGAAGTGTCGCGGCGTTGGGTGCAGCGTCGGGCGGCCTTTATCTGTGGAGTCTTCGAACGCACGATCCACACCAGCGAGAAACGGGCTTGCTTGCGGGCGAAGCTGTCATCGACTCCCTCATCGTCACCCAAGGCCTCCAGTTTGCCGCTGGGCGCGAGAGGCCATTGCAGGGAAACGGTCAGGGAAATTTCTTTGAGGGCGGCACGTCGTTTCCGTCCAGTCATTCTGCCGCAGCCTGGGCCGCCGCAGGAATTTTGGCGCACGAATATCACGGGCCGCTGGTGAAACTGTTTGCTTACGGACTGGCGTCCACTGTCAGCATCGCAAGCGTTGGAAGCAAGCAGCATTTTCCTTCCGATGTGCTGATCGGCAGCGGTTTGGGCTGGATGATCTCGGAATACGTTTATCGGACCCACCACAATGCCGAACTCGGTGGCAGCGCGTGGAATCCTTTCGGCGAAATCTTTCGTGACACGGATTCCGGCCCGGCCAAATATCCCGGTTCTCCGTACGTGCCAGTGGACAGTTGGGTTTATCGGGCGTTTGATCGCTTGGCCGCGTTTGGACTTTTATCCGAGGCTTACCAAGGCAAGCGGCCATGGTCCCGCGAGCAATGCGCTCATTACCTGGTCGACATCGACGAAGCATTAGCAAAGCCGGGCGATTCGAGTCCGCAAGTCGATTCGCAAGTTCGGGCGCTACTGCAGGCTCTGCACCAGGAATTTGCTCGCGAGGAAGCGACGTTCACTGGGCCAAACCGATCGGCGGAAGTGGATTCCGTCTACACGCGGGTTTTAAGCGCCAGCGGCACAGTGTTGAACGACGGGTACCACTTTGGCCAGACCTTCGCTTACGACTACGGCCGGCCATTTCGCGAAGGCACGAATCTGATCGATGGTGCATCCGCAAGCGCCACTTACGGTACTTTGTTCTTCTACATTGACGGCGAGTACCAACACGCACCGTCGCAACCCGGTTTGTCCACGGCGGTCCAGGAATTTATCGCCGAACGCGACAAGGGACCAGCGCCCTCTGGCGCGCCATTCGCTCCCATCAATCAGTTTGCCCTGCTGGACGCCTATGCGGGCGTCAATTTGCAGGGATGGCAGATCACGTTTGGAAATCAAAGCCTCTCGTGGGGTCCCGGCGTCGGCGGATCGCTACTGTTGAGCAACAATGCTGCGCCGTTTCCCATGTTGCGAATCGCTCCGGAAAATCCGGTAGAAATTCCTGGCGTCTCCAAAGTTTTGGGCCCATTCATCATGGAGAACTTTATCGGTCGCCTGGAGGGCCACACCGGCCTGTCTCAACCGTGGATCTACGGCCAGAAGATCAGCCTGAAGCCTTTTCATTCGCTGGAATTTGCATACAGTCGCACAACCATGCTCAGTGGCACGGGCGGCGATCCCTTCACAGCCGCAAATTTTCTGGAAAGCCTGACCGGGCGCGTCAATTCCAAGATCAACAGCGTTCCTGGCGACTCTAGAACGGCGGTGGATTGGACGTGGCGGCTACCGGGAATGCACGATTGGGTGACGTTTTACGGCGAGCTGGAAGACGACGACGATCTGATACCGCTGCAGAATCTGAGCAAGAGCGTTCTTCGTCCCGGCATTTATCTACCACGTTTGCCGTTGCTGCCAAAGTGGGATGTCCACCTTGAGTGGACAACCTCCACGAGCCCCGGACGCGCATCGTTCCAGAATCACGGCAACCTGAACTATTGGAATCTGGATTATCCCGACGGCTACACAAACGACGGCAACCTTATGGGCAATGTGGTTGGCCGAGAAGGAATAACTCTGCAGGCCTGGATCCGCTACTGGGTTTCTCCGGTTCATGCGCTGGATTTTTCGTGGAAGCAAAGCAGGGTGCTTTCGGATTTTGTGCCCGGTGGAGGAAAGTGGCAGGACTTTCAGACGAGTTACTCCATCACGAAACGTAGCGGAGTGTATTTCAAGGGCTTTCTCCAGTTCGAACACATTTCTTCCTATCCTTTGTTATTTACAGAGTCAAGAAACAATTTTGTCGCCGCGATTGAGCTCGGCTTCCTTCCCCAGTGGGGACGTCACGCAAACCCTTCCGCCAACCCGGAAAGCGCGCTTGTGAGTCAGCCGGCGGGGAGCCACATACCATGAGTGCGATTTCAGCCAAGCTCGCTCCGGAGGTTCTTCGCGCGCTGGACATGGATCAACTGCTGCAAGATCGCCTTCGCCAGGATCACCAGGAAAGCCGCGACAGAAAGATTGCGCGAATCAGCCGGCTTTGGGATCAACGAAAATTGCTTAGTCGCTTTATGGCCTATGGTGGTGCGTTCGCGCTGGTGATCGCGATTCTGATCCCTTCGCGTTACGCATCCACAACGCGGTTGATGCCGCCCGATCCACCCGCCGGTCAAGGTATGGCACTCCTCGCGGGAATCGCGGGAAAAATGGGGGCAACGCTCGGCGCTCTCGGCGGCGATCTGCTGGGTATGAATACTTCCGCCGACCTTTTCGCCGGCGTGTTGCAGAGCAGCACCGTACAGAACGAGCTGATTGCGAAATTCGATTTGCGCCGTGTTTATGGCGAGCGTCGCTTGATCGACGCCAGGAAAGAGCTCGGCCGGCAAACGGACATTTCCATCGATCGCAAGAGCGGAATCCTTACGATTCAGGTGACGGACCACGATCCAAAGCGGGCGACCGCACTGGCGCAGGAATATGTGGCGCAGCTGAATGATGTTGTGACCCAACTGAACACATCGTCCGCGCATCGCGAGCGCGTGTTCCTGGAAGAACGCCTTGGCCAAGTGAAGACCGAACTTGAATCCGCGGAAAAAGATTTCAGCCAGTTTGCCAGCAACAACGCGGCGCTCGACATCAAGGAACAAGGGAAAGCCATGGTGGAATCGGCGGCGATACTGGAGGGCCAATTGATCGCGGCCCAAACGGAATTACAGGGACTCCGCCAAATTTATACGGACCAAAACATCCGTGTTCGAACAACGCAGGCGCGCATTGACGAACTTCGCCGCCAAATCCTGAAGATGGGCGGTAAAACGGGCCCCGATGTGGCTGGGCCGTCAAAGGAGGACGATCTGTATCCGTCGATCCGCAAGCTTCCTCTGCTCGGTGTGACGTACGCGGACCTTTATCGACGGATGAAGGTGGAAGAAACCGTGTTCGAGACGCTGACACAACAGTACGAAGTTGCGAAAGTTCAGGAAGCCAAGGAAGTGCCGAGCGTCAAAGTGCTGGATCCTCCAGAAATTCCAGAGAAAAAGGTTTTTCCGCCACGCACGCTGCTGGTCCTGCTGGGTGTGATGATCGCGCTCGCCATTGGCACCGGATGGACCATGGCCAAAGACGACTGGCAGGGGATTGACCCGGAAGACCCAGGGAAAATTCTGGTGCTCAAAATGGTTCGCAGCGTTAAACCGCAGTTGGAATACGTCGTTCAGCGGCGAAATTCAATCGCTGAGCAGGCCAGACGGAATTTAGATCGTTTGCGTGGAGCGTCTGCTCCATTGGAAACGAAGGAGTAGCAGCTAACGAGAAGTGACGGGAGTTTATCTTGATCGTGAGTTTGTGCATCATCGGCCTCTTTGTCGCAACGCTCCTTGGAACCCTGCTGCAGGACGTTCCGGGAGTTCTTATCGCCGCGGCGCTGTGCCTTTTGGTCGCCACACTTGCGCTTGTCCGCGGGACTGCACTCAGGCGGCTTGGCACGACTAAGACGCTGTGTGTTCTTTTCTTCTCTCTGGCCGTCGTGCACATTTTTTTCGGTTTTCTGATGGCGAATTTAACCACGGAGCACACCTCGATACGATCTAACGCGGAGGTCTACTACGCAAATGCGTTTCTGATCGACAGCACGGGCCTTCTGGCGGCCGCGCTTGGATACTCGTGGAAGTTGAACGGCCGCCCAATTGGTTTACATCGTGGCTTTCTCGCATTGGCGGATCCAGACGTGGCGGAAACATTTTTTCGCGCGCTCCTGTTGGTGGGAGCCACAATGATGTTCATCGTTTATTGGCGGCTTGGTTTTCTGGATTACTTTTCGGTACCCGCCAAGTGGCCCTTCCTGCGATACATCACAAGTGATATTGCGGGTGGCTCCGCGCGCGACGAGTGGTTCGCGAATCGCGCTATGGACTTGCTCACCGTGGCTCTGCCTTTTCTGATTTATCGCGCCGTGAAACGACCCAGAATCGCCAGCATTCTTTTGATCGTTGCCGGTTACTTTGCTCTTTTGTTGCCGCTCCGCCGCGCAAATCTTCTCGGAGTCATTTTCTCTTCGTTGATTCTGCTTGGAATTGGCCGCCATGACGTGTATCGCTTGACGCGCAAATGGCTTCTGATCGTGGGTTCGTTCTACGTTTTCACACAATGCCTCTTTTTGTTCGGTGTTCTTTACGGCGATCTGAATCCGGAGACGGTTCTGACCGTTTCCAGCACGGCGGTTCCCGAAGTTCGCGATCTTGCCTGGACCCTCAACCGCTTGGACGGCGAAAGATTGAATGGCGTCACGTTTGCCCAGGCGCTCATCCCGTTGCCCAGCATTGCCAACGATTGGAGCGCAAACAACAGCCTGCGCGCCATCAGCACCAAGCTTATTGGCGTCGATCAGACTGGCGAAAGCGGAGGTTTGCGGCTCACGATTATGGGCGAGGGCTACATCAACTTTGGTTATCTCGGCGCGATCGTGGTCAGCTTCCTCTGGGGATGTGGAGTCGCATGGTGCGAACGACTGCTTCTTTCCATTGAACGCACGCAATCCGAGTTTATGAATTATGTTGCGGTGATCTGTTTCATCTGGGTTTGTTTCCTGATTTATCTCGCCGGCACGCAGGCCGCCGCTTCCGTGAAGATGGGGGCGCTGCTGGTGTTGGGAATCGCCAGGGCCTGCAAATACCGGCCGCATTTCTCGACGATCGGGCCGGCGTTCGACTCCGGGCGGAGTCGCATATGAAAGCGGTATTGCAAAGCGTTGTAAGCGTGATCGGCGGAGAGGCTGCGGTGCGCGTAGCTAACTTTGCAGCCGTTCTGGTGATCGCGCGGCAGTATGGCAGACTGGCACTCGGGGCATACGCGCTTAGCCTCGCGGTAGTGACGGTCGTTGTGATGTTTGCCGACAACGGATTGCAGACAGCGGCGATCACGCAAATCAGTTCGTTCAATGCGCACCGCAATCAGATCTTCGGTCGGCTCACAGCCTCCAAGTCCATATTGCTTGCGATGGCCGCGATACTTCTCGCCGTCGTAGCAGGTTTGACGAAGCAAGAAGCGCTCTTTCTAACGATCGGGTTTTGGGTGACTGTCCGCGCGATTCTGCAGTCCTACTCTCAACTGCAAATGGCGATCCTCAAATCGGTGTCAAAAGCCAACTGGATCGGAGCGATTCAGGGCGTGCATAGTGCCATTCTTGTCGCGGGGCTTTGGCTGGCGATGAAGCATGGCTGGACCATTTTCAGCCTGCTCTGTTGGTTGGCAACTTGTCAGCTTGTCGAGCTGCTGCTCGGGACTGCTGTGCTATATCGAAATGGAATCTGGCCAAGTTGGCCGGTTCGGCTTGATTTTTTCGCAACTGTGAAAATGATGGCGCCATTTGGGATCGCTCACGGGCTTGCCAACTTGATCATCCGCTCGGACACTATCATCCTGGCCACTTTAGTCCCACTCGCCGAACTGGGAGCTTTTTCCGCCGCGAATACCATTCTCCTGATTGTTTATGTGTGTGCGTGGCTTTTCGGGAGCATCTTGCTTCCAGAAATGGTCCGCTTTTCCAGCCAGCCCGAACGCTTGAAGATGTACGCGAGCCAATGGATGGGCCTGGTGGTCCTGGTCGGTGTGCCGTCCGGTCTCCTCGTTTCTCTTGCGGCGCCCAGGGTCATCGTTTTTCTTTACGGCTCTGCTTTCGCAAGCAGCGGAACTATGGCCTCGATTATGGTCATCGCTTGTCCACTCATTTTATTGAACTCGATTTATACCGTCCGCACGATCGCCACAAATAGCCGCGCCATCTTTCTGGGAATCTTTACCGTTGGCGCCCTCGCGAGTCTGGCACTGGATTTCCTCTTTGGCCGCGCATACGGCTCGGTGGGCATTGCCTGGGCAATCGTTATTCGAGAGGCGGGTATGTTGCTCGCTTTTTCGCTTCTCACTTCGCGCCTCTCGATGGCCGGCACTGGTTTAGACCTTCGAGCTTCTCCCGGGAGGCAGTTGAAGCAACGAGACGAGCGATGTTGAAGACCGTCGCAATCGATGCTCGTTGGCTGGTTGGAGGAATCGGGACGTATACCCGAAATCTGCTCCAGGAACTCCACCAGCAAGTGAGTGGCTTCGCGATTCAGGCCATCGTGAGAAAAAGGGATTCCGTAAGTCTCAGGAACTTCTGTGCCGGTGTGACTGTGATTGACACTCCGATCTATACATTGCGCGAACAATTGCTGATTGCGCGAGCTTCTCTCCGCTACGACCTGTTGCACGTGCCGCATTACAACGCCCCGCTTCTTCATCGAGGACCACTGATCGTTTCCATCATGGACGTGATTCATCTGAGTTCGCCGGCATACCGAGACAAACTGAGCACATTTTTCTATGCCAGGCCGATGTTGAACGCCGTGGCGCGCAAGGCGGATCACATCATCACGGTTTCCCACTATTCGAAGACCGAAATCGTGAGGGCACTTGGGATTCCCGAATCCAAAATCACCGTGATTCCCTGTGGCGTTGGGGAAGAATTCACGACGAAGCCCGCCTCCTCCGAATCGCCGCATCTAGACGCAATTCTGGGCATCGCGACTCCTTTTCTGCTTTATGTAGGAAATTTGAAACCACACAAGAACGTCGCGACTCTGCTTCGGGCATTCGCCACCGTCCGCAAAAGGAACAAACTAGCTCACTCTCTCGTAATCGTTGGCGACGACGCTCGCTGGAAACAATCGATTGTGGACGAATGCGCGCGTCTCGGTATTCAGAACTACATAAAGTTTCTTCCTCACGTGCCGCAATCTCTCTTGCCTTCCGTTTATGCAGCGGCACAGCTCGTGGCGATGCCTTCCGCCTTGGAAGGCTTTGGCTTGCCCGTCCTGGAGGCCATGGCATGTGGCACTCCCGTCATCGCATCCGCGGCGGCGAGTCTGCCCGAAGTGGCCGGTGACGCTGCGCTCTATTTTGATCCCGCAAGTCCGGAAGAACTTGCCATTCAAATGGAACGAATACTGGACTGCAGTGAGTTGCGCGCGTCATTGCGAAACAAGGGGATACAACAAGCAAAGAAATTTACCTGGAGACAGTCGGCGCGCCAGCACATCGACCTTTACAACCGCTTGCTTGGACTGAATTGACGACCATGAACACACACCTGAACGCAACTCCCGATCCTTTGTCCAATGGTCATCGCCAGGCAAATCCCGCGAACGCGAAATGGGAACGGTTTGCTCAAGAGGATCCTTATTCCTACATTCTGACGAACCTCAAGGGCGCGGGTGCCGGCGAATTCTGGAAGAGCGGCGAGCGTACCATTCAGAAAGAGTTTTTCCCGTTGCTCGAAGCGCATGATGTGCGGCCGCTTCTTGCCCTGGAGCTAGGATGCGGCGTCGGGCGCCTCGTCGTTCAACTGGCGCATCGTTTTCGGGAAGTCGTAGGAGTGGACATCTCGCGCGGCATGATTGAGCGCGCCACTTCCTTCGCGCGTGAAAAAGGTATAGCCAATGTTTTGTATGCCGCGATTTCCGGCCCGGTGGATTTTCTGTGGCAAGCGGGAAACTTTGCGGGCAGATGTGATTTCGTCTATTCCCTGCTTGTATTCCAGCATATTCCCGATTTTTCGTTAATCGAGGGCTATCTTCACGTCATCCGCCATCTGCTGCACGAGCAGGGCCTCGCTTATCTGCAGTTCGACACGCGGCCGAAAACGTTCGCGTATCGCTTGAAAACGAGCTTGCCTGATTTTCTGCTACCGCGATTCTGGCGGAGGGGTATCCAGCGGATTCGCAGATCAGAGGAAGAGATAGAAGCGGCGATGCAGCGCGCCAGGTTAGAGATCGTTGGCGAACTGACGCCTCACACCGCATATCACCGGTATATTCTCCGGCCAGCAATAAACGCGTTGGGTTCGAAATGAACGTAAGCGCCCAGCACGCGAGTCCATTGGCCTCGCCAAACATCGCGGCGGGCGATTTGCGTTCACTGCAAAAGCTCCGCGTCGCTATTGTGCATTATTGGTTTGTCACGCATCGGGGCGGCGAGCGCGTGGTGGAAGCAATCGCCAGGATGCTTCCGCAGGCCGACCTGTTTTCGGTGGTGGCCGATCCCTCGGCCATTCCGGACTCGTTACGAGGTCGATCGCTCAAAACCTCATTCCTGCAAAAGCTTCCTGGAAGCACGCGGTGGCACCGGCATTTCTTGTTGCTGTATCCACTGGCCTTGGAGCAGTTTGACCTGAGCGAATACGATCTCGTGCTCAGCTCCGAGTCTGGCCCAGCCAAAGGTGTGCTGACGGGCGCTCAAACGTGCCACGTTTGCTATTGCCATTCGCCGATGCGGTATCTCTGGGATTTTTATCATCGCTACAGGAATGGAGCGAGCGTCGGAAGATTGTCGCGGCCATTCTTCACGCTGGCTAGCCACTATTTGCGAATGTGGGACGCTGCATCGGCGGATCGTGTGGATTATTTCGTAGCCAATTCCCAAAACGTTGCTTCGAGGATTCGCAAGCACTATCGAAGAGATGCAGCGGTGATCTACCCGCCGGTGAACGTCGATGCGGGATATGTAGCGGAGAAAATCGAGGACTTCTATCTCGCGGTGGGCCACTTCGTGGACTACAAACGAATAGATCTGGCCATCACCGCGTGTAATCGCCTAGGCAGGAAGCTGCACGTTGTAGGCGATGGCGGCCAGTACACTCGTCTGCGAAAACTTGCGGGCCCCTCCGTCCACTTTTGCGGAGCGCTTTCCGACAATGAACTGCGCGAGCAGTATGCGCACTGCCGCGCATTGCTGTTTCCGGGCGAGGAAGATTTCGGGATTGTTCCGGTGGAAGCGCTCTCTTTCGGAAGGCCAGTGATCGCCTACGGTCGCGGCGGCGTGTTGGAAACGGTAAAAGGGTTTCACTCCGCATCCCCGCACGCCCCGGAACATTCCACAGGCGTTTTCTTCCGCCAGCAATCGGTCGACGCCCTGGTCGACGCAATTGAAATATTTGAAGGAATCGAACACAAATTCAGGCCGTTTTTCATTAAACAGCAAGCCGATCGCTTTGCCCCCGAATACTTTCGGGACAGTTTGAGCATGTTTCTGGCTCGTAGATGGGAAGAGTTTGGGAACGGTTCGATCGGCACATGATTCACGGAAGACTCAAAAGCGCGCAGTTTGCCCTCAATCTGGTGGTGCTATCGCTGCCATTGGCCGCTTTTGGCCTGGCTGCCTATTTCCGTTTTGCGACACGGGCCCTCCCGCGATATTCCACCGACGCGGAACCCTCGCCTTACTTTGGCTTGCTGGTTTTAACCACGATTATCTGGGCCATTATCGCGGATCACTACGAGCTTGCGTCCATCGAGAATCATTTGCGGGTGAGCAGCAGGATCCGCAGAGTGCTTAGCGCTTGCGTTGCTACTTACCTGGCGGTTCTCGGCGTGACATTTTTCTACCGAGACACTTTCTTCTCTCGAATATTTATCTGGCTGAGCGGCACAAATCTTTTCTTTCTTACTTTATTCGTACAGACGCTTTTCCGGTGGGCCTGGATCAGTGGCAGGATTTCACACAAGTCCGAAAGTCACGTGTTGATTGTTGGCGCAGATCGTTTTGCGGTGCGCGTTGCCGAATCGCTCGTGTCGAATCGAGTTGCGCCTTGCACGATCAAGGGATACGTCAAACTCTCCGGCCAGGATTGCGCGGCCAGGAACCGCGCCGTATATGGGCTCGACGAAATCGAAAAGTTGGCAATCGGGAACGGAATCGATGACGTGGTCATCGCCATTCCGCCGGACCGCCTTGGCGAGCTTTCTCAACTCCGTAAAGAACTTTCGCCTTTGTGCGCTCCGGTGCGTCTGGTGCTGGATGTGGGAGAAGCCATCGAAAGCAACCAACGATTATTTTCTGTTGGGCAGGTTCTGCTCCTCGATCTGCAAGGCAGTACGGCGGAGTCCGTGCTCTACACTTTTCTGAAGCGCGCCTTCGATCTGGTTTTCGCGGCAAGCGTACTGATTCTGGGGGCGCCGGTCCTGCTCCTCATCGCCCTTCTCGTCCGGCTAAGTTCGCCGGGTCCGGTTTTTTTCGTGCAGGAACGCGTCGGCTTGAATGGCAAACTTTTCCGCATGTTCAAATTCAGGACCATGGCCGTATCCGCTAAGGCGGACAGTGACACGCGATGGACTGTGAAAAACGATCCGCGCTGCACGCGTTTGGGCAAGGTTTTTCGCCAAACGGGGCTGGACGAACTGCCGCAATTCTTCAACGTTCTCAAAGGCGAAATGAGCGTTGTTGGTCCCAGGCCGGAACGCCCAATGTTGGTGCAAAGATTCATGCAGTCCGTCGGCAATTACAACCGGCGCCATTATTTGAAAGCGGGCATCACCGGCTGGGCGCAGGTGCACGGCTGGCGCGGAGACACTTCGATCGAAAAACGCGTGGAATACGATCTTTATTATGTACGCCATTGGACGCTGACTCTCGATCTCTTGATCGTGATGCTCACGCTTTTCCGTGGATTTACGGACAAGAACGCCTACTAGGCAGCATCATTCCCCGACCGCAACGCTTGGCCTCTCGACAATTAATTTGCTCCTCGTTGACCTTTCCGTGACAATCTCACGCCGCCGTTCCTCTATGCTTCGGTTTCGGCCGGGAGTGTTCTGGTTCTTTACCTTGCGCGGAATAGAGGGCTTGAACGCTTCCCCGGCCGATCCTGACAATACCTCTACCTCGTTAACAATTCGTTCTTTCTTAGTGCACGCCAGCCCAATCGTTCGCAGCCAAACACCGATCTTCTTTTTTTCATCCTCATGACATCCCGCTGACAAGCGCCACGCGGGTTACTTCTATTCTTGCGCCCGCGCGTTCAGCTTTTGAGTCGCCCGACTCCAAACCTGTCTGCGGACTTACTTATTAGAAGAAGTAAGGGCTTCACAAATGACAAGACAATCCAGCTGTCGGCTCAAGAGCATTCTGGGAATTGTCGTCGCATTCGGCCTTGGCGGTTCACCGGCCCTGGCGGGCGACGGTAACTCCATCCTCATGCAACTGAAAAATATTTCAACCATATCCTCCACTGTGCCCTCGAACGGCGATGTTACGCTGGGCATCTATCGCGTCCGTGCCAACGTCGATCCAAGGATTATTGGAGTTCAAGAAATACCTTCCCTCGGTGTGTTTCTCCTCGACACCGCTGACGATCACGACGTTGGGTTTGATCTTGCCGTTCGGATGGAACACCGCTTTGCAGCAGCGCCAGCCTTTCTCCGTCCGAACGTATTTGTAGATGCTGAGCTTTGCCATCGAAATTCCTCTGAGGGACCAATACTGCGCGGCAGATTTTCTTTCCTGCAATTTGAGGAATTTCTTAGGAAATGTCTTAGGAAGGAGTCCAACCCACTGAAACAAAGCTATGGCGGAGAGGGGGGGATTCTGTCCGAGCACCCTAAGAAATTCTCAGTAGTGATGGTAAAACGCAAGTCTTTTGGAATCAATGAGCAATTTCTCAAAAAACCATTTTGCCAGTGTCATGGGGAAATCTGAGGTCTGGGATTCCGTTCGAAGTCTTAGGAAAAGCTTAGGAAATTTGGCGGATATTAGACCACCCAGATCATGCCTCCAGTAAGCTCTGCTCGGACGTACGCGAACGAAACAACGCCGCACTGCACACGATGGAAATTACGGCGGCAACGGTCAGGGCGATTGAGACGGAGAAGCGAATTATGACTGCACCGAAGCCTGCGCCGAGAAAGATCGCCAGGACGGAAGTGACTCTTCTCAGCAATCTCGGGTTGTTTCCTTTCGCGAGCGAGGAGTCCGCTGCGATGCCCGTGAGGGCTAATGTCAGGACGGTTGTCGTGAGATCTGGGATTGCCAGCTTGCGGACGGCGGCATTCCTCGTCCCCATCGCGAGCGCCGTGAGAGCGATTAAAGCAAAGGCTTGAAAAGAGTGTTCCAGCAAATCGCGCCTGTATCCGATGGCGCAGAACGACGAAGCAAGAAGAAGGACGTCTTCGAGCAGGAACGCTTGCGTCGCGAATCGAATTGCTGAGCCCGCGTCGGCTCGGGCCATGATTCGTCCGCCCAACATCGCCCCGGCTAGAAACGCCAAGAGCGCCGTCAGTGAACGTGCGATGGAGAGTCCGGGCACTCGCGCCGTTGCAAATGCCAGTATCACGATATTCCCGGTCATGTTTGCGGTGAAGACCCGTCCCAGCGAGAGGAAACTGACAGCGTCGATGAGGCCAGTTACTGCCGTCATGGCAAGGAGAGGGAGCACCATGGTTTTTTCGGTGGTTGGCGCGGTCATGTGTCCCTCTCAGTCGCGAGGATGCTCTAGAATTTGTAACCGGCCCACAGCGCCCAGTAATTGAGATTGCGTCCTGCCTGGCTTTCTTTCACGAATTTGCCCGCATAAAAAATTCCATAGTCGGCCTGAAACCATAAATGTCGATTGGCCTGCCAGCGCACTTCCGTGCCGGGACGGTGTCCGACGAAACGCGCGTCGCTCTTTCCTGCAGGAATAATCAGAAACCCGGGAACGGAATATACTCCGTCTCGCACACTCTCGCGCCACTGAAAGATCCAATCGACGGAGGCAGTCACGTTGTGCGGGAGCGTCGTTTCAACGCGAGGATGTACGTCAATAAAATTGATGGGGCCGGGGCCGGCCGTGGCGAGAACGCCGAAATAATTTCCCTTGGGAAATAGTGGGTTGAAAGTGCCGAGAGTGTTCGTCCTCGGATCGTCACCGCTTGAGATATCCGCCTTGGCGCTGAATCGCGGTTTCAGCGGAACGTTCGGCAATCGATAGCCGGTTTCGGAAGCCACTGTCCAAGCTTTAATATCCGCGGAACCGAACGTTCCGAATTGCCAAAGTGCTTCATAGTCGAAATCCCATCCGGGCACCTTCTCGGCGACGGGACGAGAGAGACGCCCGCCGATACTGTGCCGCACTTCATGGCCGACACCTCGGTTGAACGCAGCGGCCTTTCGATCGAGGCCAAGGTAGTAAGCGTCCAGCGTGATGGTCTTCGTCGAAGGTCGGACGCCGTACGCACCCCAGAATCCGACGGCGTGGTTTGGAGCGTTATTGAAAAAGCCCGGCTTGTCGAGGTCTGGCCGCACGGCGAAGCCGTCAATCTGCCAGGAGCCGACGCCCGCTTTTACCTTGAACCCGTCAAAGCTCAACCTTACGTTCGGCCCTTCGCGAACATCGATCAGACGGCCGGATCCATACTCCATCTCATGTCTCCCGGCTCTGACCTTGATCCAGTTTTGTTCATCTCCGGCTGCTACTTCGAGGAATGCAGCTTGGAAATCGAGTTTTTTCTCGTCGATCGGTCTCGGGCCACCGATGCGATAAGAATTCAAGCCGCTTTTGAATTCGACGAAGGAGCGAACGTGCTTGCCATAGTGAACGTCGAAGTAGAGCATGTACCGTTCGTTGAAATAGCCGTTCCTGGAGCGACTGACACGTCTGCACCGGTCGCCTTGGCAGCGCGGACCGCTTCGTCCATGTCGGTGACTAGATAACCCGTTCGCTCGCCCCCGAACGGATAGGGAATCGGAGTTTTGAATCCGAACACCGAGACACTTCCCGCGGGGGTCAGAACTAACTGTGACATGGTGCTGCTGGGCGTCGGAGTTACCGTGAAAACGCCCTGCTTGGTTGATGTGCCACCGAATGTGGCAATCAGGCTCGCGACGAAGCGGTCAAAGTCCTGAGGACTTACATAGACGTGCGTCGTGTCGTACTGCGGGGCGACAGCAATGCCCTTGGTTCCGGCTAGTAGCGTCGTTTGGGCGAACGTGCTGAAGTGCTGCGAGTCGCTCGTGAACGCAATCGTCAAAAAGATTGCAACAGAAGTTCCTGCTAGTATCTTTTTCAAATCCATTCGTCTCTCCCGGATTTGCAAATTCCCGCGACTGGGAAGTTACGGCGCTTCCGACCGATGTGGCTGGTCGTAGCGCTCACCGACAAGGCAAACCGATGCGGCATGCGAAACGTCCAGCTTTTTCGTGTGGACCCAAATCCCAAACTGTTCGCCTATCACCATTCCCAAGAGGCCGAGCAAGGCGACGATGGGCGGCGCCGGACTCTTCACGCGGATCAGACCGTACAAAATCCCTACACCCAAACCAACTGCAAAGGATATCGACAAGACTTTCATCGCATTCCTCCTGCATAAGTCATGCCGGAAGGCTCCAGGCATCTGGACAACGTGACGCGCAGTAAAGGTCGCATAGTTTGCCTCCGTGCTAGAAGTCCAGAGCCGTGGGCCGGATGACGACCTCACCGATTTCCACGTCGGCTGGTTGCTCGATGGCGTAAGCGATCGCGCGAGCGATTGACTCCGCCGGAATAGCTATCTTGTAGAACTCGCGCAAATTCTTTCTGGTGGTTTCCTCCGAGCTACCTTCGGGTAGTTCCGTTGCAACCGCGGCAGGAGAGATCACGGTGCAACGAATGTTGTCGGCCTGTGTGACTTCAATGTATCCGGTTCAAATGAGACCTCAATGCTGTGCAGCCGAGTCTCGATGGCATCCGCAATCGTGATTCGTTCAGCTTTCTTCTTTAGAGGGTCGGGGCGTTCGAAGCCATCAGCGGCGTCTTCAAGGTGCCGTTCTTTCGCCCTTGCAGCCTTTACCGCCGCCTCCAAATCCCCCTTGACTCTCTGCTCGCGCTTCTTGCCCTCGGTCCAGACCAAGTAGAACTTGCCCTTTCGCTCTGCTGGTTTCAGCTTGTCGTCCGAGGGGCGGAGATGTGTAACTCCAACGCCAGCGTCCTTCAGGAGTCTTGATTCGTTCTCGAATGCTTACAGTCGTATTTGCCATAAATCTTGATACTGCTTTCAGGGCAAAGCCTCGACTGTTTGGGACAAATTTGGGACAAGCCCGAGGAAGGCTATCAACCGTGGTCTAATGAATCACTTAGGAAGAGTTGGTAGCGATACCGGGATTCGAACCCGGGTTTCCGCCGTGAGAGGGCGGCGTCCTAGACCCCTAGACGATATCGCCAGATGTGAGCTGTGAATGGTACGTAGAGAGGAAACCCTGCGCAATCCACAATTTCTTATTTTCCCATGAGCAGCCGGGAGCCGCAAGCGAATGTGGCGGGCAAGGGGACGATTGCGAGTTATTTCGCGGAATGCAGCCTGGGGCGCACTGCTTCCACGACCACACCGACCAGAGCATAGGTAGCGGCATTGGCAGCGAGAGCCCAATACAAACTAATCGGAAAATGCTCGCCAGCGATGGCAACGGGGCAGGTGAAGCGAACCAGAGTCCAAACATCGCGTAGCCGCTCGTTTGTGAATGGTGTCGATACGAAGGCGTAGAGCGCCCAACCGCCCGCAACAAGAAAGCCCGCACCCGCCCACATAGCGATTCGGTATTTCATGCTGCCTCCTACGGCTTTCTGGTCCAATAGTCTCACCAACACGCGTTAAATCCTAGAGTGGCCATCGGTGACATCAAACGTCAGAAAGCGCCTGCACGAGCCCGCAGCCTTCGTCTGGCTGATGTTCGTCCGTCACAAAGGTTTGGCGAAGGTGGATGCTAACATTCTGTGTTTGCGGACACCTCTAACCATTTCACCGACTACACCGAGACATCCTAAAGGTACGCGGACACGGGTGTTGCTGAGTTCCGTGTTCGGGCCATATGCCCAGGATGATGAGTTTGGCAGCCGGGCCATTAATCCGATGGAGCTGTACCACAACCAGGTGACGCGAGCGCAAGGCGCGTTCTCGCTGCGGATGTTCCACCGCTCGTGGGGCATCATGATGATCCAGGCGAACATTACGGCGCCCTGTACGCTGATGGATTTTCCGACACGGGAATCGTTCATCCAGGAACTGCGGTCGACGGATTACGACGTGGTAGGGATTTCTTCGATCATTGTGAACGTGGGCAAAGTGCGGGAGATGTGCCGGATCGTGCGGGAGTACTCGCCACAGTCCGTGATCGTGATTGGGGGCCACGTTACCGCGGTTCCAGGCATCGAGAAAATCGTGGATGCGGATCATTTTGTACGCGGCGAAGGCATTTCGTGGATGCGGGGTTATCTGGGCGAAGATGAAAGCGCGCCGATCAAGCATCCAGAAATCGTTTCCGGGCTGAGAACGCGCGCGCTCGGGATGCGGTTACCGGAGCGGCGTGGGGCCACGGCAGCGACGGTAATTCCGTCAGTGGGCTGCCCGATGGGCTGCAACTTCTGTACCACGTCTTCTTTCTTCGGGGGCAAAGGCAATTTTTACAATTTTTACGAGACTGGCGATGAGCTATTCGAATTGATGGACGGGTTCGAGTCGTCGATGAAGGTGCAGACATTCTTCATCATGGACGAGAATTTCCTGCTGCACCGCGAGCGGGCCATGGCGCTGCTGGAGCGCATGAAAGCGGCAGGGAAAAGCTGGGGGATGGCGGTGTTTGCATCGGCGAATGCCATTCGCAAATACTCGATGAAGGAATTAGTGGAGCTGGGCGTGTCCTGGATCTGGATGGGGCTGGAGTCTGAGCGCAGCGGGTACACCAAATTAAAGGGCACGGACACGCACGAGCTGACCAGCGAATTGCGGCGTCATGGGGTTCGCGTGCAAGGGTCGACGATTATTGGGCTGGAGCATCACACCCCGGACAATATTGAAGAAGAGATTGAGCGGGCCGTCAGCCACGATACCGATTTTCACCAGTTCATGCTTTACACGCCGGTGCCGGGTACGCCTCTATATTTCGAAATGAAGGAGCAGGGGCGATTGCTGGACAATGTGGACTTTGCAGACATCCATGGGCAATACCAGTTCAACTTTAAGCATGCGGCCATTTCGCGCGGCGACTCGCAACGATTTTTGGACTGGGCATTCCTGAGGGATTTCGAGCGTAATGGCCCGAGCCTGTATCGCATGTGCCGGACCATGCTGGAAGGCTGGAAGCGCTACCGTGATTATCCCGATCCCCGCGTGCGCGAACGATTTGCGAGGGAAATGAGCAAGCTGCGCAGTGGGTACAGCGGAGCGCTGTGGGCCATGGAACGGCAATTTCGCGAATTAAATGAAAGCGTGAGCGCGCAGATTAAAGTGCTGCGGGGCGAAGTTGAAAGAGAGCTGGGATTTGCGGCAAAACTGAACGCGCTAACGCTGGGACCATTGCTGCTGTGGACTACGCGGCGCGAGGAACGGCAGTTGGCCAAAGGCAAGACCTACGAGCCGCCCACATTCTTGGAACGCACGAACTGGGTGACAGTGTGATGCTTGCGTCACGGCCGTTGTCGTTCCGGGTCGCCTAGTTCCCTTCCGCCATTCCGAGCACAGAATCTCTCCTCCTCGACTCCGTGAAGAAAGACTCTCCGGTTGGCCCGGAACGGCGGTCAGGAATTCGTCTTCGAACTAAAACTTAACCATGATGGCCATGTCGATGAAGGACTCGTTTTTGCGCAAGTCTGGGAACCAGACGCTGCTGAGTCCGCCACCACAGGCAGCTTCCGCGGCGCCCAGAGCAGATTGACCGGAAGTGGCGCCACTGCTGCAAACATAATATAGCGGCGCGCCATTGTTGCCGCCGGGAGGCGTGATGCCGCCCGCACCGGACCAGTAGGGCACACTGGCATGGCGATAGTCATATTCCCAGCGGAAAGTAATGTACTGCTTGGCCATGTAGTCGAAGGTGATGGAGGAATCCCAAGCCTTGAAGGGATCGCCGGGATTGCCCGTGAAATATGGCGAACTGGTTGCGGCGGTAATGGCACTTTCTCCGTTGATAGGGGGGATGAGTACGAGATAACGGCCGGGATTGTTGATCTGACCGCCGCCGATCGTCAAGCCGAACGTATCGCGATGGAACCAGAAGCGATTGTAGGCCATGTAGCCGATGAAGCTCTGCTTGGGTCCACCGGAATGATTGCCGTAGCAACTAACGCCCGCACCAAATTCGCACCCCAGATCACCCGTTAGCGAAAAAGCCATTTTGTCGAGCGTCTTCTCGGGATTGTCGTAGTACTTCACTTCAATGCTGTCGTCGGTGTGGATACGGCGGCGACCTTTGATGAAGAGATCATCTTCACCTACACCGTAATTATTGGAAATGATGTTGAGCCACGGCTTGGGAGTCCATTTGATCTGGCCGCCGAGACCCGGAGTGTGATTCGCGGAGCCGTACGATTGCCATCCGTTGATGAACCAAGGTTCGATCTTCAAGTGGGCCGTGGGAAACACCTGAACGCGCACACCGTTGAAGAACCAGGGAGTGTTGGAAGAAACATACGAAGGCTGGTAGGCCCAGTTATCGAAATTGTAGTAGCTGAACAAGCCGATGTAGGACATGAAGATGCCCGCATCAACGTTGATGCCGTGTAGCACATTAAAGTGATAGCCGCCGTAGCCTTCGGAAATGTAGCGATAGGCGTTGGCGAGGTCCCACTGACCGTGGCCCGGGCTGGGATCATTGCGCGGCGTGGTGACGGAGTACATACCGAACTGGGTCATAATGCGGCCGCGGACGTTGTCGAAGTGAAAATCGCCGCCGACGCCGAGTTGCTCCAACTGAACTTCGTAGGAACGGAAGAGTTCGCTGGAGCCGCCCATCGAGTGATCGGTAGGGTGATTGAAATTGGCGACGTAGTTGGTGTCAAAACGAATTTCCGGAGTGAAGAATTTCGTGTCCCAGTAAATGTCTTTGGTGCGGGCGTTGCCGTTGAGCCAGGTCCAATCCGCGTCGGAGAACGGTTCAACCACGGCAGGTTTACCGTTTGCGGCGACGGCTTTTGCATTCGCATCTTGTTTGACGTCGATGCTAGATGACGAGGCCGAGGCGACACCGGGAGTTGCGGCGGCAATTCCGGGTGCTGCGGAGGCGGGCACGGAAGCCGTGGGAGCCGACGCTGCAGAATTTGCCACGGTTGCGCCAGGAGCTTTGGACTCGAGTTCCGCGACACGTTTTTCGAGTTGTTCAATGCGGTCCATCATCCATTGCTCGCGCTCGGTAAGACCGGGCGTGGGAGGCGGCGTAGCAAGCGCAGGTTTTGCGGCTGATTTTCCGTCGGAGTCGGCGTCTTTTCGACCGTCGGGCGTGCCGTCGGCGGCAAAAACCGGGATGGCAGAAAACAATAGAATGGCAAAGCCAAACAATGCTGCACGAGCAAACAGAATGCGCATGGATTCTCCCCTGACAACGTACGGCAACGCGTGGCTGGGAAGGCAGACGCCGGCCTTCTGGGTTCGTCGATTCCTTCTCGTTGCCAAGCAAGGATAGAGGGTGAGACGTAAGGAATCCGTGAGGACTGAGTGAGCGTTCCGTAAGCCGGGATGCCGAGGGTGCTAAGCGCAACTTCCTTATTTATAACTGTTTGCCAGCGAACGAACATCTACCTGGTGGATGGAAGTAGCTTGCGAGGATTCTTCGGCTCGTTACCAAAGAACAGCACGGTCTCACAACAGTGGTTGACAGTCGGTCAATTTACTATATATTTATTTCTGAGCGGATGTGCGCCCCGCGACTTCGGCCACGACGCTGACCATTTCCCCGTGAATTGAACCATTCGTAGCAAGAATGGAAGGACCACCGAGCTGGTAGGGTTGTCCCTGCATGTCGGTTATTTTTCCGCCGGCTTCTTCCACAAGGACCACGCCGGCAGCGGTGTCCCAGGGATTGAGACCAAATTCCCAAAAGCCATCGAAACGACCCATCGCGACAAAGGCAAGATCGAGGGCCGCAGACCCATCGCGACGGACGCCGTGGGTGCGTAGGGTGAAGTCCCAGTAGAAATGGAAATTGGGATTTACTTCGCGATTGTGATTCGGGAAGCCGGTGCAGAGCAGGCTGCTCTTTAGAGCAGGGATCTTGGAGCAGTGAATTGGTTTGCCGTTGAAGAAAGCGCCCTCGCCACGCGCCGCACTGAACAATTCGTTGTAGATGGGATTGTAGACGACGCCGAGCAGCAATTCGTTTTTGCGCGCCAAAGCGATGGAAACGCAGAAGCAAGGATAGGCGTGAGCGAAATTGGTGGTGCCGTCCAGCGGATCGACGTGCCAGCGATATTCCGAAGTGGTATCTTTGCCGGTGCCTTCTTCGGCGGCGACCGCGTGATCGGGAAAATATTTCTGCAGACGGCTGACGATCAGAGCCTCGGAGCGGCGGTCGGCCTGGGTAACCAGGTCGAAATCGCCCTTGTAGGAAATCGTCGGCGGGCGCTCCATTTCTTCGCGCAAGATTTTTCCGGCGTCTTGCGCGCACTCCACAGCTACTTCCAGAAACGAGTTTTTCATTGCGTCCCAAAAGCCCAGGCGTAATTACTGAGGGCCAGTAAGATAGGTTGTCCGGTGTCGCGCGGTATAGCCCGGCAGAACCTTCACTTCAATTGTACGGTAAGTATTGGCGGGCCCGCGGGGATTCGGGTAATACGCCAGGCGATATTGGGTACGCAATTCGCTGTTGATGCGATCGAAGATGATGGGGAGTTCCTGCGCGGAGGTGGGGAAGAACATAGCGCCGCCGGTGGTATCGGTAATGGTCTGGATGGCGTGTTCTCCCGCAGTGTTGCGACCATTCTCATTTTGCACCGGGCGAATCAAGATGGTGTAGAGGAGAATGCCGGCGCGAAGTGCTGCCTTACGGGAGGAATCAAAATCAGTGCGGCTGGTGGTTTCGCCGCCATCGGTGACCAGCACGATGACGCGGCGACGTTCCCCACGGCGGCGTTGCAAGGACTCCGAGCCGAGAAGAATCGCGTCGTAAAGCGAGGTGCCGGCGCCATCCGGAATCCTGCGAACGGCATCCTGAAGAGCCGAGACTTTGTCCGAGAAGTAAGGAGGCAACTGCCGCACCTGTTCGTCGAAGGAAAATACGCTCAGGCGATCTTCGGGCCGCAGAATTTGCTGAATGAAGTGCGCCGCGGCGTTCTGTTCCGTGAGTTTCTCAATGTGAGCGCTGAGGCTGGCGTCGATCATCAGGGCGATGTCCAGAGGTTGCTGGGTCTCGGACTCAAACACGTCGATCTTCTGCGGCACTCCTTCTTCCAATATCTGGAACGCTTCCACGGGAAGGTTGGGCGCGGGACGATTGTGGTCGTCGAGAACGCTAACCAGAACAGAGACGAGGTTCACGTTCACTTTGACGGTGTTGCCCGATGAAGGCGGTTCCTGCGGTTTTTCTTTGGGGCTGGCCTGCGCTGGCGGCGGAGGAGTTTGCTGACCGGAAGACGGCTGGGCCCAGGGCGGGCGATCCGGCTTCTCTTGCGCATCAAGGAGAAACGAAAAGGCCAGCAGAGCGAGGGCGGCTGCGAAGGGCTGGTTGAACCGAGCAATCATCTGATGGCTAAGATGCGGCTTTCGGAGCAGAAGGTGGTGCGGGAGGCAACTCACCATCGGCCCATACCGCACCATCCTCGAAGTACTCCTTCTTCCAGATGGGGACCGTGCGTTTCAGGGTATCGATGGCGAAACGGCAGGCATCGAAGGCCGCGGCGCGATGGGGTGCGCTGACGGCAATGAAAACGCTGGTTTCGCCAATTTCGAGCCGGCCGAGACGGTGAACGATAGCGATGCGATGGATGGCGAATTTCTCGTGGAGCAATTGGCCAATCTCTCTCATCTTGGCGAGGGCCATCGGCTCGTAGGCTTCGTAGTCGAGATAAAGGGTGCGACGGCCATGAGATTCGTTACGGACAAACCCGTCGAAAGTCACGATGGCACCGTCCTGGGGAGCGCGGACGTCACGAATGATCGCGGCCGTGTCGATGGGCGAATGGAGAAGGGCGAAAAGATCGTTTTCTGTGAGGGTGTTCAGCATGGATGTAGGATGTCAACCCCCGCTGACCGGAGGAAGAAACGCAATCGTATCATTGTCGGCGAGGCGCGTGTCCCACGGAGCAAACTCTTCGTTGCGGGAAGCGACGAGTGAGGCACGAAATGCCGCCAATGGGGAGAAGTGCGTTGCATAGTGATCGAAAAGATTGGATAGCGTGGTGCCGTCGGGCACCTCCAAAGTTTCTTCGCTGAAGCCCGTGAATTCACGGACGCGCCCGAAGAATAGGACGTTGATGCGAAGATTGGCTGAGACGCGGGCCATCGGAAAATTGTAACCTGAGGTTACGTACCCTGCCAGCGAACCCAGACGCAATACCGCCGGGGCCAAGGAACAAGTCAAAGATGAAGATATTGATCACGGGATCCACGGGATTGGTTGGCAGCGCGCTGGTGAGCGAATTGAAGCATGCGGGGCATACCGTCTGCCGACTGGTGCGGCCGAGCACGAATGCTGGTGCCATTGGCGAGAGCGGTGGTTTTGACGTGGCGTGGAATCCGGCCACCGGTGAGTTAGGCGGAGCGGCGGTAGGGGCCGACGCGGTGGTGAACCTTGCGGGCGCGTCCATTGCGGACGGGCGGTGGACGGCGGAGCGGAAAGCATTGTTGCGGAGCAGTCGGGTAGACACAACGCGAGCACTGGTGGGAGCGCTGGCGAGGATGGCGATCCGCCCGCGCGTGCTGGTGTCCGCATCGGCCATCGGCTATTACGGTGATCGCGCCGAGGAAATTCTAACGGAGGAAAGCGGACCGGGCCGGGATTTTTTGAGTGAAATTGGGAAAGAATGGGAAGCGGAGGCGGAAAAAGCGGACGCGCTGGGAATCCGCGTCGTGCGCGCGCGGTTTGGCGTGATTTTGGCGAAGGATGGCGGGGCGTTGCCGGTGATGGCGCGGCCGTTTCGGTTTGGCCTGGGCGGAAGAATTGGTTCGGGGAAGCAGTGGATGAGTTGGATCGCATTGGAAGATGTGGCAGCGATATTGCGGTTCGCTCTGGAAAATGGCGAGGTACGTGGGGCCGTGAACGTAGTTTCGCCGCAACCGGCACGCAATGCCGAGTTCACCGCGGCGCTGGCGAAGGCGTTGCATCGTCCGGCGCTCTTCCCTGCGCCAGCGTTTGCGCTGCGGCTGGTGCTGGGGGAAATGGCGGATGCGCTGCTGCTGTCGAGCGAACGCGTGGTGCCGGAACGATTGGAGAGTTTAGGCTACAAATTCACGCAGCCGGATCTGGCAGCGACGTTGAGCATTTTGCTCGCTTGATCGTTCATTTCACAACGTTCATGGTCACAGTGATTGTGAGGACCCTTCCACTCAGGGGATCGGCCGCCTGTGTAGTTTGGATGGATTGTCCGTCGTGCATCGTCAAATTAAGCTCAGTCTTGAATTGCCGAATGATGGGCTCCTTAAAATATCCGGGATTCTGCTCGCCGGCTGTACTGGATGATTTATCGGTGGCGATATGGATGTCGCCTTCGACCCAAGACCGCTCGAGATTAAGATAGATGTCAAAGCGCCCATTATCGGCGGGGTTGCCCCGAGCATCGATATTGGTTCCGACGTCGATATATTGCATGCCGCCTTCTTTGCCCGTGTAAATGGGAACGCGACTGCCGACGCGGACTTTGGTCCACGGGTTGGTCCAAGAGGAAGTCACGTTGCTGGCGTCAGAAGTTTTGAGAAAAAAAACATAGGGTAGATTCGCCAATTTCTTTTCGCCTTCATTTTCGGAGAAGGTTACCTGAATTTTGAGTAGAGTTGCAGGCTTCTTGGCATCGGGCTTCGGAGTATCCTGAGCGGCGAGTCGAGAAGAGACAATGGATATGAACAAGATTGCCGCCAATGCGAACGAAACTTTTCTCATCTTTTTCCTCCACAAATTCTGTTCATCGCTTAGCCAAACTCGCGCGCCTTCCTGCACGGCTAGTCTTTGGTAGCGGATGATTCCAACGGCTTCACTTCCAGGCCGTCGATTCGCAACAGCGCAATTTCTAATGGCTCATCGGCGGATTCCGGACTTGGCCGCGTCAACGCCAACGCAACGGAGGGTTCCTCGGGAACTTCCGCGACAAATTCGGCGAAGGCCTCGCGTTCCTCGGCCAGGACAATGACTTCAGGCTCGGGCGTCGGAGGCGAAACAGTGGCGACGCGCCTTTCGGTAGTCCGGGGAGAATCCTTCTTCGGCAGTTCGTTGTGAGCCTGCGCGGTCAATTGCGGTTTGTTGATACCTCGCGAAACCGTAGCACGATTCTCTGCTGAGTTCACACCGGGACGCGTGTGGCGGCGCAGCGAAAAGCCGATACTTACGGCCAAAAGGGCCACCGCTGCGACCACTGCAACGCTCCAACCGGGGATCGACGCACTGCCAGAAGCGGGGTTCTCGTTCAACCGTGAGCGTACGAATGGAAGGAGCGAACTAGGCACAGGCTGATTGACCAAGGAGCGGAGGCCGGTGTCGATGGACTCGAAGAGACTTTGCTGCGCAGCGTAGAACGCGCCGCAGGTAGCACAGGAATTCTGGTGAGCGGCGATATCCGGGAGAATGGAGATCCCAGCCGCGAGTGTTTCCGTTATTTTTTCCTGATACTGTTTACAGTTCATTGCAACTTCTCCGCTAACGCTTTTCTGGCATGGAACAATCGCGATTTCACCGTGCCAACCGGAACGGCGAGCATCGAAGCGACTTCTTCAAGGGTGTAGCCTTCGATGGCTGCGAGCAGCAGCACGAGGCGGAATTTCTCCGGCAACTCGTCGAGCGCTTTTTCCAGGCGCGCGTGAAACGCGTTGGAGGCGGCGATCTCTTCGGTCGATGGTGCGGCAGGCCGGCGTTCCGGCAGAGCCCAATCCGTTTCCCGGCGCTCGCGGCGTCTCGCCGAACGCCAACGATCCAGGGCCAGGCGGAAGGTGATGCGCACCAACCAGGCGCGAAAACGAGTGACATCCTGGAGGCGATCGAATTTCTGGTAAGCCCGGAGCAGCGCCTCCTGAGCCACGTCTTCGGCATCGGCGGCGTTACGAAGAACACCTTGCGCGACACGAAACGCCAGTGGACCGCACTCCGCCAGACGAGATTCAAACTCGCGATGCAGCCAGGCTCTCGCGGTTTCCCGCGCTGCCTGTCGGTCGAGCATTCTTCCCGGCTGGATCAGAACCAGCTCCTGCATTCTTGAGCTCCCTACCATTTACTAGACGGCACGCCACAGGTTTTGGTTCATGGTAATGAAAGATCAAATATTCAGGGCTTCCAGGAGCTTTTCCAGGTTAGATTCATCGACAAAAAGCGCGATATCGGCAGCGCCAGCAGCGGTCAATGGAACCGCGTCGTCGTCGAAGCCCTGAAAAAGGCACATCTTGGCGACGGCATATTCTTCACTGCTGGTAAGCGCCCGGCCGTTGGTTCGCGCCCACGCTTCGAGCGCGGATTGTTGCACGACAATCTTCAGGCCGAAGGTGGTTTTGCGATCGGCCGAAACGGCGTAGATGAATTCTCCGGCGGGGCCGCCATCGTTCGTGACGCGATTCACTTCGTAAAAGCAGTACTGATAAACGTAGCCGTTTGCTGCTGAATAACTTTTCACTCGGCGAACTGCATCGGGGCGAGCCATGGGCGGATTATTCGAGGGGCGGAGTGGAAAGTCAATGAGACAGAAAATCGACGGGTTCTGCCAATGTGGGATGGAAGCGAGGGAAGAATTCCAGAACAGAACTGGCGATTCGGTTTGGGGCAGCCATTGGAAATTGTGTGAGGTATCTGGTTGCAGGATGAAAGTTCTGCAAGACGCTGGATCGACAAGTTTTAACTGAGCGCCGCAGAAAAATCGCAGAAAACATATTGTGAGAGGTTTGGAAATTGTGGGTGGTCCTCTGCCTGCAATACGGCAGGTATGCGGCCCCTTCCGCAAATGAGCGAGACGATTGGATTAACGAAAAGAGATTTGCCGGCTCGGCACGAACTGAAGCTGGTAATCGTTCTCCTCGCGATGGGTGCGTGGACTCTGGGCTGCGGTGGGGGAGGCGCAGGCTCAGTAACGCAACCGCCGCCACCACCTCCCTCCATCAGCGTGACGCCGACAACAGGAACCGTGTTGCTCGGTGAAACACTCCAGCTGACCGCTACGGTCTCCAATTCGACTGACAACGCCGTGACGTGGAGCGTCAACGGTGTGGCAGGGGGAACCGCTCAAGCCGGCACCATTTCCGCCGATGGAGTATATACGGCGCCCACTGAACTTCCTTCGGGCGGGACGGTGCAAGTGACTGCCACGAGCCACGCCGATTCATCGAAATCAGCCAGCGCGAGTGTGAGCGTCTCGAGCGACATCTCAATTGTGCTCTCGCCGAACGTGGCCAGCGTCGAACTGGGCGCGAGACAAGCAGTACAAGCAACCATTCATAGCCAGGGACATCCCGATACCTCCGTTCGCTGGAGCCTTTCAGGAGCGGCGTGCCCCAGTTCCTGCGGAACCATTGATGCGAACGGTTCTTACACCGCGCCGCAGATTCTACCGGCAGCGAGCACGCTCAATGTGATCGCCACAAGCGTCGCGGATCCGTCGAAGCAGAATACGGCGAGTTTCAGCATCACTAGCCATTTTACGTTGCAACTGTCCGCGCCCAGCGATATCGGAGCGGGCACTACCAGTTCGCTCGTGGCTATCCTCACGCCCATGGCTGGTTCTAATCCAAGCGCGGCCCTCGCCTGGTCATTGAGTGGAAACGGATGCACAGGGAGCGCTTGCGGCGTGCTGAACGTCACCACCACGCAAGCGGCCGGCGGGATCCCGCTGGCCAATACGGCGGTGTACACCGCGCCGAGCAACCCGCCCCAACCGGACACGATTCTCATTACTGTCACCCCGCAAGCCGACCCCAGCAAGATGGTTCAGGCGAATATCACTATTCAGGCGGGCACCGGCATCGGGGTTACGCCCGCGAATGCGACACTCGCAGCAAATCACCGGATCACACTGACAGCCGTGCAGAGCGGCGGCTCCGGCGCCACATTGAATTGGAGCGTGAGCGGAGTGGCTGGGGGCAATGCGACGATTGGGCAGATCTGCGTCTCTGCCTCAAATCCATGCCAAAGCTACAGCAGCGGCACCGCGACGCAAGTGGACTACATCGCGCCGGGAGCGATTCCCTCGCCGAATCCCGTGTCTGTCGCGGTAAGCAGCGCAGCAAATCCGAGCCTGTCGGCGTCAGCGCAGATCACGGTGATGAACCACGTCGTCGTCATCGTGCTGCCGAATAATGTGACCCTTCCACCGCTTGGCGGACAGAGTTTTTCCGCTTCGGTCTTAGGTACGAGCAACCAAGACGTGGTTTGGCAACTGCAAGGAAGCGGCTGCGGAGTCGCGGGCAGTTGCGGAAGTATTGATTCGCTGGGAACTTACACGGCGCCCGCGGTGGCACCGAATCCCGACTCGCTCCAAGTGGTCGCGCTCAGCCAGGACGACCTTTCGCAATCGGGAAGCGCCAATGTTTCCATCCTGAATGGTCCGAACATCGCGGCGCTCCATCCCGCCAGTGTATATGCGGGAGGAACGAATGGATTCATGTTGCAAGTTAGCGGCAGTGGTTTTGTCGCGAGCAGCCCGGGGCCAGGTTCCACGCTGATGGTCGGCGGTGCGGCGCGCGTCACGAACTGCGTGAGCGGGAATTCCTGTTCCGCACCGCTGAGCGGCACGGATGTCTCGCAGGCCGGCAATCTAAATATCTTCGTGAAGAATCCGAACGCGGCATCGTCGAACACCGTGAAACTTGTGATCGTAGCGGCGGGCGGTCCCGACGATGTCATTGCTCTGAGCAGTGCCGCGCCTGCGGTTACCGGAAAAGACATCACGGTGGTCGAGCCGACGACCGCAGGAATTGATACCCCGGACAACGACCTCGATCTAGCTGTGGCCGCGATCGGAATATTCAGCATTTCCAATAACAGTTGCAGCCTCGGCGGAAATCCCATTCCGCTGGTTCGGCCCTCGAGCGGCGCCAACTCCGCGGACATTTGTCTGTTCTCGCAGTCTGGGTTCGACACCAGCATGAGCTACACGGTGTCCGGACCCGGAGATGTTGCGGTGATCGCCAAGCAGCCTGCCGGCCTGGGAATCATTCACCTGACGCTGCAGATTCCAGCAACCGCCGCGCCGGGAGCGCGGACGCTTTTCATTCAGAACGCCAATCTGGACAAGACCGCCGCTTCGGGCGTTCTGCAGATTCAGTGATGAAGGAGATTCGATGAGTTACGCGCAACGCCGACGGTTCCTTTGGGTGCTGCTGCTGATCGGGATGGCGCTGATCGCTGCGGTTGCACATGCCACGACGCTGGCGCGCCTGCAGTTTTACCAACTAGTGGAGCATTCCTCGGCGATTGCGCGGGTACGCTGCCTCCGCGCCGACATCCGCATGGAAAATGGAGAAATCTGGACAGACACCGTGTTTGAAGTAGTGCAACACGACAAAGGGTTTTTGCCTTCACCGATTATCGTGCGAATGCCCGGGGGCACATTTCAACACTTGAATTCGCATGTGGATGGCGTGCCGGAATTCCGGCCGGGCGAGGAAGTGTACGTTTTTCTGATTGGGCAGCCAGGCAGGCAGTTTCACATCGTGGGCTGGTCGCAAGGCACATTCCGTATCCACAAGGACTTTCACACCGGGCTGGAGACCGTAACGCAGGATTCAGCGGGAGTGCCGGTATTCGATCCGCAGACGAACAAGTTTACAAAGTCCGGCGTGAGGAATCTGCGGATGGATCGCTTTCTGGAAAAATTGAATACGGAGATTCACCGGCAATCACTTTAGCCGCAAGAGTGGCGAGTGAGAAAAGAAACAGAAACAAGGAAGGTCTGAGGAGCATGTGCGACACGGTCCGAAAATTGACAGCAATCGCCATCGCGCTGCTTTATGGCCTTTGGTCCGTGGTGGCCGCCCACGCCTACGCCTTGAATCAAATTGTTCCAGACATGCGGCAACCCACCGGCGCGTCTGGCGGATCGGCGTGTCCAATTGCGGCACGCCAGTTGATCGCACCGGGTAGCATTTCTGTCCGCTGGAGCACAGCTCTGGGGACGAGCCCGCAAACGATTTTGACCAGCAATCAAACTCAGGCGGGCCGCCTGAACGAAATCGAACAAGTTATCCAGCAATCGCTCAATGTGTGGACGAACGTGCCGGGAACTACATTGACGCCAAGCACGCTGGGGCCACTGACCCGCGTTACGGCTGCGAACAGTTGCGGTTCCGATGGCGTGAATTCCATTTGTTTCGACCAGCCCGACATGGCGTTTACGCCGGGAGTTTTGGCGTTCACACGCGTGATTACTGCGGATGCCATTGGGGTTCAAGTGGGCAACAGCCCGGTCTCTACGGAGTTGGGGCAAATTCTGGACGCCGACATTTACTTTAACCCCAGCGATTCCAATATAACGTTCGCCACACCTACGGCGCTCAGCGCAAATCCCAAAGCTTACGACCTGGAATCGCTGCTAACCCATGAACTAGGGCATGCGCTGGGATTCAGCCACTCCGCAGTGTGGAGCGCGATGATGTTTCCCTACGCGCCGGTGCCTGGGACGTTCACAGGAACCAGACCTGCGACGCAACACTTGGACGCGCCACTGTCGGACGATGACCGCACGGGTTTGCGCGTGTTGTATGGCGATCCCAATGACACCGTGTATCTCGGCTCGATTCAAGGCCGCATCGTACCTGCAAATCCCTTGTCGCTGCCTGCAGCGTCGCCCAGTGTCACGGGAATCTTTGGTGCGCATGTGGTCGCGGTAGATGAAGCCACCGGAGCAGTGATTGCCGGGACGATGGGCGGATGGAGTTGCAAGGCGCCGGGCCCGGTGCAATTCGATGGAACGTATGTGCTGGAACATTTGCCGGTAGGGCATAGCTACAACGTTTACGCCGAGCCGCTGGATGGTGCGGTGTCACCATCCGAAATGAGTAACGCGCTGACGACACTGTGCCGCAACTCCACGACAGATCCTGGCTGGCCCGCAACGCAAGCATGTGTGGTGCCGCCCGTAAATCAGGAATTCACTACACGGACGCGCCCCGCACCCTGACGCACGGGTCAGGAATTAACAAGGAATAGGATTTACTGAACGGGACCTGTGAAATTGCGAGGAGTGCGTCTAGGCGCTAGCAGGAACCATCCAACCACCGCCGAAAATCAGTCCGGGACCGAGCGAAGCTAAGAACACCGGCAATCGCTGTTCCGCGGGCTGAGAAGCGGCGTGATGCAGTGCCGCGTGTAGCGCAGCACCGCACATGGACGACCCGAGATTGCCGCGGATACTGCCAATCGGCGGAAAATGTTTGACGGACACGCGCAGTTGCTTGGCAAGAAGAGTGACGAGACGAGGATTCGGCTGATGGGTAGCGAATGTGCCCACCTGGTCGCGGGGAATTCCGCTACGGTGTTCCACTTCGTCGATGACCTTTTCCATGCGGTTAACGGCGGCGCGGGAAAGGGCGTCGCCATCGAATTGCACGTCGAGCTTGCCTTTACTGGATTCGCTAATCGCGATGGTTTCGGCATACTGCGAAGCGCAGCCGAAGAAAAATTCGCCTAGCCGGTAGGCAAATGTCTTTGCATCGCGAGGCTTGCTTGACAGCAAGAAAGCGCTGGCGCCATCGCCAAACAGACCACCGAATTCGCCGATAGCGCGGCCGGGACCCAAAGTGCGGCTGTGGACATCGGCTGTAGCGACAAGAATTTTCTTGGCGCGGCCGGAAACGAGCAACGCCTGGGCTACAGCAAGATTTTGCAGCAGCGCAAGGCAGCCGCTGCCGACATCCAGGGCATTACAATTTTCACGCAAGCGCAGTTTGGCGTGGAGGATCGCAGAGAGCGAAGGATAGGCGTGATGAGTTTCGCTGGCCGCAACGATCCAATCCAAGCCATCCGCTTCCTGTCCCGTTTCTTCCAATAATTGTTTGCAGGCTTGCAGACCGAGCGTTCCTTCGTCCTCATGTTCGGAGGCGTGAGCCACCGAGACAATGCCGGCCCGGCTCTTTAATTTTCCCGCGGGCATGCCAAAAGCGTGGTCCACGTCTTCGGACGGCACCACGCGCGAGCCGAAGGCACTGGCAGAACCAACTACATAAACATCGCTGACGGTCAAAGCTGGGACCTCATTCGTTTGCGACTCAGAAGCGCGGAAGAGAGCAGCTAGTGTAGCCCATTTGAGAGGCGCTATCTATCATGGGGCAGTGCGCACGGCATTTCCAGCACGAAACAAAACAGTTTGTTCAATCAGAAATATTCGATGGCCTCGGGCGAAGTGCGAAACCCATATTGTTCCGACTGCAGGCGGAGAGCGTCTTCCAAAGCGGCGGCGCGGCCCTGCGAAAACAACGAACTGCTGGTGACATCCGCGAAGCCATGCAGCTGCAACAAACGATCCTCGGCGTCTCCCTGAGTTTCCAGAGCCGCTCCCCGTCTTAGATGCAAAGGCGCAATACCACGCTGCACCAAAACCGGGCAGATCAAAAGAAACCGGTGACAATGCAGAGGATCTTCTTCGGCGCACATTATGACAACATTCTGACTCTGCGAGACACCGAGAAGGCGATCGATTGCTTCCAAAAAATCGGGAGCTTTTTGGCGCGCGCGATAGTCAACCAAGCCATCGGGGCGATAGTAGCGGGAATCCAGCGGGCGACCGCCAAACTGGTCACCGAAGAACTGGTAAATGA
Source organism: Candidatus Acidiferrales bacterium (assembly GCA_963759275.1). Taxonomy (GTDB): domain Bacteria; phylum Acidobacteriota; class Terriglobia; order Acidiferrales; family UBA7541; genus Acidiferrum. The sequence continues at coordinate 62,491 of CAVWYZ010000019.1, forward strand.
TCCTCGCGGACGCGAGCTGCGCCATCAGCGGCTCCCGGTTGAATTGCGGAAAGCGGAAACTACCGGGACGGCTGCGCACATCGCAGACCATGTGGATTTCATGGCGGATCAGAACGCCCAAGAGATCTGACATTTCCTGATTCGAATGGCCAATGGTGAACAGGCGGTGTGAAGGCTTTTTGGGTGGGCTCATGGGCAGACGGCGTGCAAGAAGGATTGTAGCGCGTTGCGTGCACTGGGCCAAAGCGTGTGGATGTTAGCGCAAAACAGCGTCGATGCTATGCGGATTTCTTGCGACGAGAGAGGCGTTCCAGTTCCGTAACCACACGATCCAGCTCCTCAACCAGCGGATTGCTTCCCGCTTTCCGGAATTGCTTCACCAGCGCCCGGTAATACCACAGTGTGCCTTTCTTCTTGCCTTTGAATCGCTGGAACACGCTCGGCCCCTGCACGCGAAAATCATGCAGGACCTCTCTGGTGTTCGAGAGCTTGTCCGCCGCGGAAACTAATCGCACCTCGGCAGATTCGTTAACGACGCGGGCAACGTAGGCACGCTTTCGAACCATCCAGGGCGGCTTCGGGTCGGTATAGGAGTCCGTACAACCATCAACGATGTGGGCAACGCGTTCGCCGAACTTTCGTTCAATTTCGCGAAGGCGCGGCCGGCCACCCTGATCTTCCACGGCGTCGTGAAGCAATGCGGCAATGGCCATGTCCTCGTCGCCGCCATATTCAATCACGATGGAAGTAACGCTCAAAAGATGGCCGATATAGGGCCGCTCGACACCCTTACGAGACTGGCGCGCGTGCAGGCGCGCAGCGTATTCCAAAGCTTCGGTAAACCTGTTTGAGAGCAGTCGTTTTGTATACCGTTTCGTGATGAGGCCGGCTTTCCTTAGTGGTCGCGCACCTTACTGAGCAGGCGCAGAATCTCCAGGTACAGCCATACGAGCGTGACCATCATCCCAAAGGCTCCATACCATTCCATGTATTTTGGAGCACCCATGCGCGCCGCTGTTTCGATCATGTCGAAATCAAGGATCAGGTTCAGCGCCGCGATAATCACGATGAATACGCTAATGCCGATACCGAGGGGCGAACTGCTGTTCAGGAACGCCATCGGCCGGTGAAAGAAAAAGGTCATCACCATATTCACGATGTAAACGAGCGCGATACCTCCGGTTGCCGCGATGACTCCCAACTTGAAACCGCGCGTGGCGCGGATGATGCCGAATTTGTAGGCCAGCAGCATTACAAACATCACAGCAAAGGTGAGGCTTACGGCCTGGATGGCGATGCCGGGATAACGCTGCTCGAGAATGGCGGAAATGCCTCCGAGAAACAGTCCTTCCAGCAATGCATAAATCGGGGCGCTAATCGGCGCCCAGGTTTTCTTGAACACGGTGACCAGCGCTACGACGAACCCGCCGAGCGCACCGCCAAGCATCCAGGGAATCGCGGCTTGCGGAGTTTCGGAGTGGACTAGGCCCCAAGTCCAAGCCGCGCTAACCACCACAAAAAAGAGCAACAGGCCGGTCTTGTTGACCGTGCCCTGGATGGTCATCGCTTCGCCGGTCATCACCTGACCGGTGAAGGCCTTCTCTTTGAGAATCGGGTTACCGGAGCGAATCAGATCTGCCATGCGCACGTCCTTCGGCCACGAAAGCCTGAATAGAAAGGATATCATCTTTGGCAAATACCGGAGTTGGTGGCTCCCGTGCAGGAATGTCCGGCTGCCGAACAATTCAGGCAACAGAACCCCACCGGCCCATAATGACTGGCGCGGCGGTTGCGGAGTCCAGGGAGTACACTACCGGATAACACCGCAGCATCAAGGTTCACGGAGACCCTCATGCCCGTCAGAGGAGCAGCGCCAGCCGGCGCAGGACCGCGCTATCGACTGTTGGAAGGATTGTCAGAAGACGATCGTGAGGTGGTGCTCGCCGCCGCAGCCTTGCGACAGTTTTCTACCTCATCGCTAATTACGGAGCAGGGAGCAACTGCCAGTCATCTTTATATGTTGGTGCGTGGGTGTGTTCGATTGTTTTACACGACCGCCGAGGGCCAGAAAATCCTGCTGATCTGGATTGCGCCAGAGGAGGTGTTCGGAGGGCTCACGCTGCTCGCGAAGCCGCGCTCGTTCATGGTGAGCGCGGAGGCGGTGAAAGAGAGCACGGCGCTCGTATGGACGCGCGCGAGCATCCGAGGTTTTGCCAAGAAATATCCGCAGATTATGGACAACGCCATGACCATTGCGGGGGAATATGTCGAGTGGTACATGAAAGCGCACGTAGCGCTGACCTGCTATACGGCCCGCGAGAGACTCGCGGAAGTCCTTCTTGGTTTGGCTCGCGCTATCGGAAGGAAACAGAGCGGAGGAATCGCCATCGATGTGAGGAACGAGGATCTGGCCAATGCCGCGAACATTACGCCGTACACCGCGAGCCGATTAATGAGCCAATGGCAGAAGAACCGGGCCATCGTGAAGTGGCGTGGCAAGGTTTTGCTCCGCCATCCGGAGCGGTTGCTGCCGAAAGCAGATTGAGCGGGCCCCGGCGATCCACGTTCTTAATTGCTCTGGGGCAACGACGAATTAGCGTCTAATGTGAAAATGTATTTCCTATCTTCAAATTTCCAATTTGTTGCCCTGGCTCCAAGCGGGGTTTACTCTTATCGAAAAGGCAGCGCTGCATGGTATCCGGGGTTTGCCCGGCTGGTTATGAATACTCGGCGGTGAGGGCTATCTCCCGCTTCACGGCCGTGCATGTGCCGATGCACTGAATTCACGAATCACATTCCTTCCTTTGTCTCTGCGAAGTGATTTTGCCGTATCGAAACGATCCGTCGGTGGTGTGTTAGGTCAATTTTCAGGAGGACTTAGACTTGTTCATCAGCGCTCGTAACAAACATTTTATCAATGCCGTACTCTTGGCTGTACTCATATTGTCCGCAAGCGCGGTTCGGGCGCAAACGCAAGGCGCGGCCCGCATCGTCTGCGCCATAAAGAATGAAGTGCGCATTACCGTAAGTGGATCGACGCCGCGCTTGGTAAAGGCTAGTGTGGACGCGGGCCGCATGGCCGGCGGCCAGAATCTGGGCCGCATGTTGCTGCTGCTGTCACCCACGGCAGAGCAAGACAAGGCCGCAGCCGAACTCGTGTCGGCGCTGCACGATTCGTCTTCGCCCAGTTACCACAAGTGGCTTACGCCGGCGCAATACGGCCAGCAATTTGGTGTCGCGACAGAAGACGCCAATCAGGTGCAGCAGTGGCTGCAAACGCAGGGCCTCACCGTGCATGAAGTTTCGCAAAGCAAGCGATTCATCGTTTTCAGCGGGACCGTGGGCCAGGTGGAACAAGCGTTCTCCACAGAAATGCACAACTACGCCTACAAGAATCAGAAATTTGTTGCCAATTCCAGCGATTTGCAAATCCCCGCGGCATTAGCGCCGGTTGTGAAAGGCGTGGTGCGCTTGCACAGTGATCCGCACGCCCCGGCGCTGAAAATTGGTCAGAAGATCCCCGTCAATAAAAAGACCGGCAAAATCGAAGGTCCGTACGGATTGCATTTCCTTGGACCAGCCGATTTCGCGACGATTTACAACGTGAAGCCGCTTTACGATGCAGGCATCGACGGTACCGGTGAAACCATCGCCATCGTCACGCGCAGCAGTTTGGTGGATTCGAATTACGGCATTGATGGGGTTCAGGACATTCGCGACTTTCGCAATGCCATGGGACTGAAGGCCAACGATCCTCAGATGATCGTGAATGGTGACGATCCGGGCGTGCAATCTTACGAGGACACGATTGAGGCGCTGCTAGACGTCACTTGGGCCGGCGCGGTCGCTCCCGGTGCGCAAATCATCGCTGTCGCGTCACAAAGCAATTTTGCGGACGGTGTCGACGTTTCCGCAGCATATATCGTGGATCACAACCTGGCGCCGATCATGAGCACCAGCTTCGGGAATTGCGAACAGAATCTCGGGCCCGTGGAAGCTGCGTTCTACAATGCCCTTTGGCAACAAGCGGCCGCGCAAGGGATCACCTCGTTTGTTTCCGCGGGCGACAATGGCGGCGCAGGATGTGATTCCCAAAGCAGCGGCCAGTTTGCGTCGCAGGGAGTTGCCGTTAACGGCCTGGCTTCCACTCCGTATAACGTGGCTGTCGGCGGCACTCAGTTTGATGACGTTGCGAACAACGACGCCTACTGGACAGTTATTACGGACCCCACCACGCTGCAATCGGCGATCAGCTACATTCCGGAAATGGTTTGGAACGAAAGCAGCAACGATCCATTCTTCACTTCGTTGTGGGCCGGAAGTGGTGGCGTAAGCACCATCTATTCCAAGCCAGACTGGCAAACCGCCACAGGTGTTCCCAGTGACGGCAAGCGCGATTTGCCCGATATTTCGCTGGCTGCTGCCGGACACACCGGCTATGCGCTTTGCTTCGAATCGAGCTGCAGCGATCCCACGCTGATTGGCGTGTACTCCGTAGGTGGCACTTCCGCTTCCAGCCCGGCTGCAGCAGGGGTCATGGCGCTAGTGCTGCAGCAATTAGGCGGTCAACCGCAAGGGCTCGCCAACTATGTGTTCTACAAGCTCGCCGCAACTCCCGGCATCTACCACGACATCGTGAAGGGCGACAACAAAGTACCGGACACGAATGGGCAATATACGGTGGGCTATGCGGCCGGACCAGGATACGATCTGGCCACCGGGCTGGGCTCGTTCGACGTCAACGCGCTGGCGACCAAGTGGGCCACCGCTTCCGCAACAGCCGGTTCTTCCACCACGCTCGCACTCGGAAACGGCCAAGCCACCACTGTGATCCATGGCACTCCCATCACGTTCAACGCCAACGTTGCGTGCAGCGGTTCGAGTTGTTCCGCACCCACCGGAGCGGTTTCCTTGTTCTCCACTTCGGCGACGAATGGCGTACTCGGTGTGGGGGCGGCTCCGCTGAGCACGTCCGGTTCTAGCGGCGTAGCCACCATCGCTACGCCCAGCGTCCCGGGAGGCACGTATGGCATAACGGCACGTTACAGCGGCGATGGAAAATATTATGCCAGCACTTCCAACTCGCTAAACGTCACGGTGACGCCGGAACCCAGTCAGATGCAGATGGGCGGCATTTCTGCGTACGGTACTCAGTACATCACGGCTCCGCTGTCGGTAGGCTATGGAGAACCGATAACTCTGTGGATCGCGGTTGCCGGCAAGTCCGGAGTTGGCCATCCAACTGGTCCAATCAATTTGCTGGTCGATGGTAATCCGGCAGTTACGGTGACGAGGAACTTTCTTACGCCAACGAATCTGGTCTTGAATTATGGAGAGAGCTCCACGGTGTTTGGCAACGGCACCACTCTCACGGGCCAGTCGAGCGTATTGCCCAATCTTTCTTCCGGGCTGTCCGCCGGAACGCACCAACTGCAGGCGACTTATCCTGGCGATAACAGCTTCAATAGCAGCGAAGCCAGCTACAGCATGAATGTCACCAAGACCGATTCCATCATCGCGGACGTCTTCCTGCTAGGTACGGCTGTACCGAACGTTCCAGTCGACATCTCCGGGCAGATCGTTCTCGCCAACAACGGCTGCGCTCCTTATGGGGGAACCATTTCCATCTCGGATTACACGTCCGGAACTCCCGTGTCGTTGGGACCGCCGGTAACGGTCAGTTCACTGTATTGTGACTCGTTCACTTTGACTACAACATTTAAAACCGCTGGCAATCATCTGGTTCGTGCCAGTTTCACCGGCGATAGCAACGTCAATGCGTCTACCGCCACAGGCACGCTCATCGTGAATAGCAACACTCCGGCTTATGTGACGGTTGCTGCCGACAATCCCAGCATCGTGGCCGGAGCAACGGTGCATCTGAGCGCGCAGGTTTCGTCAGACGTCAGGCAATACACCGCGACAGGCAGTGTCGTTTTCGTGGATGGCGCGACCAGCGTGGGTACCGCGAAACTCGATGGCACGGGAACGGCAACTCTTGCGGTGAGCACATTGGCTCCGGGTGTTCACGCTATTTCCGCCAATTACGCGGGCGATGCAGTTCTTACCGGCTCGTCCGGCGGCCCGATCGTGGAAAATGTCATGGATTACACGATGCAGGCAACGCCGCAAAATTTGTCGATTCCCGCGGGACAGTCCGGCACGGCGAATTTCAGTGTTCTACCGCTAGGCGGTTCCACGCAGACGGTATCGATGACCTGCAGTTCACCATCCGTGGACCTTAGCTGCACGCTGAGCCCAGCGTCGGTTACGCTCGACGGCGTAAACCCGGGCGTCGTGAAAGTCACCGTGAACACAAAGGTGACCACAGCGAATGCGTTGATCAAGACGCGCCTGGTTGGATTCGCATCGACTGTGGCGTTTGCGGCTATCCTGCTGCCGTTTGGCCGCCGGAAGCGATTCAAGAACCTGTTGGGACTGGTCATAATCCTCACGGCTGGTCTTTACGCTATGGGATGTGGTGGCGGTTCCAGCAGTTCGAACACCGCGAGCAGCGGAACCTACGTGATTAATGTGAACGCCACTGGCGGAACTGGCGCGGCAGCCAAGGCTTTCCCGTTGGTCGTGACAGTCACGAAATAAGCAAAGCTATGCGGGATTGCGACGTGGTTTCGTGGGACCAACTCTGGGTATGCACAGAGTTGGTAGCGCTAACGGGAATCGAACCCGTATTTCGGCCTTGAAAGGGCCGCGTGCTAACCGTTGCACCATAGCGCCACAAGGGAAGAACGACAATCTAATAATTATACGGGAATCGGGGACGGCGCGCCATTCACGGAAATCGCGCCAAGAAAAAGAACCCAAAACCGGCAAGGATGCCGGCGCTACACGCCTGAGAGCTCGCAGGGCAAGGCAAACCTAGAACTAGTCTGTCAGCCTCGGTGTTTATTTCTGGCGGTCTTCCCATTCTTCGTGCCAAGCCATTTGGATGGCTTCGAGCTTGCCCTCGTTGGATTTCTGCGGATCGCCAGTAAATCCGGGGAGTTCCGTGATCCATTTATGCATATCAGTGAAGCGCACGGTGAAGGGATCCACGTCGGGAAATTTGTCGGTCAGGCCGATAGCAATGTCATCGAGATTGTCCCAATCGAAGGTGTGTGGCATCGCAGGCCTCAGTGGTCCAGTTCTTTCGCGTAATTTTTGTTCCATTCCGGAATTTCAACCACGATATCGGTCGTGCCATCAGGGACGGTCTGGCAGCCGAGGCGCGACTTCGGAGTGATGCCCGGCGCTTCATCGAGTTCATCGAGTTCGGCATCGGTGGCTTCGTTGCACGACTCCAGCCCTTCTTTCACCATAACGTGGCAGGTGGAGCAGGCGCAGACGCCGCCACACGCATGGTCCAGGCCCATCTTGAAGCCTTCGGAAATATCCAGAATGCTGCCGGGCAAACCGTTATGGCCGTAGGGAAACTTCTCCGGATCGACCTCAACGGTCTTGCCGCTGGGCAGAAAAGTAACTTTGAACTTCTGCGTGGCCTTCTTGTATTTCACTTCTTCGATGTAAGGATTGCTTCCGCCCATATGCTTCTCCCTAAACCTTGTCGTCCACAAGTTTGCTTAGTTCCGCGCGAACAGCGATCCGGCAAAAAGCAAATTCCTCGCTGCGCTCGGAATGACAATTGATAATGGAATTGCGCATAGCGCTAAACCTCAGCCAGCTTCTTGCCTTCGAGCGCGGACTGTAACGCCGAGTTCATTAGCAGCTCCGCCAGATGCTCGGTGGCATGGTTCGCGTCGTCCATTTGCTTGCGAATCTGTTTGTAATCCGTTCCCTTCACCGCTTCTTTGAGGGCCGCGACAGATAGATCGATCTTGGCGCGCTCTGGAGCGGAGAGATTCACGGCATTAGGATTCATCAGGGCCTTCGCGGTAGCGGTGAGGATCGCTTCGGCTTCCGTTCGCGCCTCGATTACCTGACGCTCGGCAAAATCCTGCTCGGCATATTCGATGGATTCCTCGAGCATGCGTTCGATGTCGTTATCGTACAGCCCGTAGCTCGGCTGAACTTCGATGGTGTGTTCGGTGCCGGTGCGAATATCCTTCGCGCTGACCTGCAGGATACCGTTGGCGTCAATGAGGAATTTCACCTCGATGCGCGGCAGGCCCGCTGGAGCGGGTGGAACGCGCAAGGTGAAGCGGGCCAGCGAGCGGCAGTCCTTGGCCAGTTCGCGCTCACCCTGCAACACATGGATATCGATGCCGGTCTGGTTGTCGACGCCGGTGGTGTAAAGTTCCTGGGCACTGGCGGGGATCGTGGAATTACGCGGGATCACTTTGGCGACCGCGCCGCCGTAGGTTTCAATTCCTAACGAAAGCGGCGTGACGTCCAAGAGCAACATGTTCTGCACGCCGTGCGCGAGGATATTCGCTTGCACGGCCGCGCCCAGCGCCACGACCTCATCGGGATTCAGCTCGGTGTGTGGCTTGCGGTCGAAGAATTCCTGCACGGTGCGGCGGATAACCGGAGTGCGCGTGGCCCCACCGACGAGGACTACTTCATCCATCTCCGTGGGTTTCAGGTGCGCATCCGCGAGAGCCTGCTTCACGGGCACCATGGTGCGGTCGATTACGGGGCGCATCAGCGCGTCGAGAGCGCCGCGCGTGAATTCGTGCACAAAGATTTTTCCGTTGGGCAACGGGAATCGCAGTGTGACAGACTCCACTTCCGAGAGCTTATGCTTCAAAGCAATCAGCTCCTTGCGGAGTTCCTGCGCCAGTTCGCCGTGAGGAGAGAAGTCAATCTTGTCTGTCTGCAGAATCTGTTCATGGACAAAGGCTTGCAACAGATTGTCGATATCATCGCCGCCAAGGTGCGTGTCGCCATTCGTGGACAGAACCTGGTAGATATCACCGTCGCTGGTGGAGATCAGCTTCAAGATCGAAATATCGAACGTGCCGCCACCGAGATCGTAAACCGCCACTTTGCCGCGCTGCTCTTCGTGCAAGCCATAAGCTAGAGCTGCGGCGGTCGGTTCATTCACCAAACGCAATACATCCAGACCGGCCAGTTTGCCGGCATCTTTCGTCGCCTGGCGCTGCGCATCGTTGAAGTAGGCGGGCACGGTGATCACTGCGCGATCCACAGTCTCGCCAAAGTAGGCTTCCGCCCAGTTTTTGAGCTCGCGAAGAATGAAAGAGGAAATCTCCGGCGGAGTGAATGATTTATCGCCAAGTTGAACGCGGATTACGTTTTTGCTGGCTGGGTCGATGCGGAACGGAAATACTTTCAGTTCGCTTTGTACGTCGGCCGGGCCGCGGCCCATTAAGCGCTTCACGGAATAAATGGTGCGCTCGGGTTGCGTCAGCAAACGGCGGCGCGCCGGTTCGCCTACGATAATGCTGCCGTCCGGATCGAGGCTGACTACGGAGGGGCAGAGTGTGCTGCCTGTCGGACCGGGGATACACTTCGGCTGGCCGGTCTGCGCATCAATGTATGCGACCAGGCTATTGGTGGTTCCCAGATCGATTCCGACGATTCGTCCCATAGCGCTACAACAGTTCCTTTTGCACGTTGACCACGAGGTTCCGGATATACGAGCGGCGATTCAGCAATTCATTCAGCTTGTTTTTGATGGCGTGCCGCTCACCAGCGTCTTCCTTGCTCAACGCCACATCCCACTCCCGCGCGGTTTCCTGCAACTCCGCGTCAACTTCGGTCAGCTTGGCTTCGAAATTCTTTTCCGCAGCTTCCAAACGATGCTTGAGGGAAGCGGTATCTCCGCCGGACGATTTCGTTTCGCGCAATTCATCCAGGGATTCGTTCAACTCGAAAACTTCCTCGAGCAATTCCGGCGGCGCCTGCTGCTTGGTTTGGCCTTCTTTCCGAGCGCCTTCGATCGCCAGCAGGTATTCGACACGCGCGATGGGATCGCGCAGGGTGCGATACGCGTCATTCAGTTCGGAACTGCGCTTCAACGAAATCTCGCGCTCTTCGGGCGCCGAATTCACGAAATTATCGGGATGCAGCTTCCAACTAAGCTGTAGGAACTTTTGCTCGAGCGGCCCCATCTCCACCCAAAGCTTCCGCGGCATATTAAACATGGCGAAGTAATCGCTATGCTCGGGCACTTGCAGCACCTTGCCGCAGGACGAGCAAAAATGCGTGCCGACAGTGCGTTCGTGACAATTCCAGCACACCAGCGGTGGATTCGTGATTGGGAGTGAACTAGCCATAAAAACGCTGCGTTGCTGCTCCAAGCATAAAAAAAGTGGCTGGCGCTTGCGGTAGCCAACCACTTGTCCGACCGATTTCTTACCAGTCAGGGCACAAACACCGTGCCACCGCTTAAGCCGTAAATGAACTTCCGCAACCGCAACTGCGCGCGGCATTGGGGTTCTGAAATACAAAGCCCTGGCGCATGAGGGTTTCCTCGTACTCCAGGGTAGTGCCATTCAAATACAGAAGGCTTTTGGGATCCACAAAAATGCGCGCGCCAAATTCCTCGAAAATCTTGTCGCGATCGCGCGCCTGGGTATCCAGTCGCATCGCATACGAAAGTCCAGAGCAACCGCCGCCTTGAATGCCAACGCGCAGACCACCCGATTCCGGGGACACACCTTCTTTGGCGAGTAGCGCGATGATTTTCTTCGCCGCTTTCTCGCTGAGGTGAATTACCGGTCCGACTTTCTCCGCCACCTGAGTTGTAGTTTCCGTCACCATCGCAAACATCCTCTACATCCTGGAGCGAAATCCGTCGACAGCATCCTCCGACGGCCAGTACTTTACCGCCGGAAGGACGCCACTAACACCGCGCACCACTTCGCTTAGTGCGAAGCCTTTTCGTGCGCGGGAACTTCCACCCCGTGCTTTTTCTTCCAATCACCGATGGCAGCCTTGATAGCGTCCTCGGCGAGCACGGAGCAGTGAATCTTAACGGGAGGCAGCGAGAGCTCGCGGACGATGTCCGTGTTCTTGATCGCTAACGCCTCATCAACGGTCTTGCCCTTGACCCATTCGGTGGCTAAGGACGAGCTGGCGATGGCCGACCCGCAGCCGAAGGTCTTGAACTTGGCTTCTTCAATGACCCGCGTCTCCGGATTGATCTTCATCTGCAGCTTCATTACGTCACCGCACTCCGGTGCGCCCACCAGGCCGGTCCCAACATTGGGATCTTCCTTGGGGAGACTGCCGACGTTCCGCGGATTATTGTAATGATCGACTACTTTTTCGCTGTATGCCATGGCCCCTCTCTCCTTCTATTCACCAAAAATTCAGCCCCTCGCCGCAGCGAGGAGGTTGCCAAAACCTGCATTCTTCATCGCCTTTTCCGTCAGGGCGATGTTGGTCAGAAACGCGGAACGTCCCGCGGTAAGTTCCCGCAGCGCGTCACGAACATACTGCGCTCCAATTCCCAAAACATTCAAAAATTCCCGGACATCCTGGAGGTGATAAAACGCACGCTCCGCGGCGGGAGCGGGCTCATCGCCATCCTGGTACGCCTGATACGTCACGCGAAACGGAGCGGACGTGCCGGCGATAGACCGGTGGATACGAAGTGTTCCTTCACTTGCAATTGCGCTTGCCATTTTGCCTCTTCTCTTCATTCCTCAATCATCACGCGGTCTGCCACTTGACCTTGGAAATGTCGATGCCTTCCTTGGCCATTTCGTAGAGCGGCGAAAGTTCGCGTAGCTTGGTTACGACCTGCACCATTTTGTCGATCACGTAATCTACTTCTTCCTCGGTTGTGAAACGGCCGAGGCCGAAGCGGATCGACGTGTGAGCGAGATCTTCACCTACGCCTAGTGCTTTGAGTACGTAGCTGGGCTCCAAGGTTGCCGAGGTGCACGCGGATCCGCTGGAAACCGCCACGTCGTTGATTCCCATCAGGAGCGATTCGCCTTCGACATAGGCGAAGCTCATGTTGAGATTGTTGGGCAGGCGATACTCCATGGAGCCATTGATATAAACTTCGTCGAGCCTAGCTTCCAGCCCGAGCCTCAGGCGCTCGCGCAGACCAAGAAGCCGTTTGGACTCCGTCGCCATCTCCTGCTGGCAAATCTCGGCAGCTTTGCCAAGTCCCACGATGCCCGGCACATTCAAAGTGCCAGAGCGCATGCCGCGCTCGTGACCGCCACCGTCGATGATGGCGGAGAGCTGCACGCGAGGATTGCGGCGGCGCACGTACAGCGCGCCTACACCCTTGGGGCCGTAGAACTTGTGCGCAGAAATCGCGAGAAGGTCAATATTGTCCTTTTGCACATCCACGGGAATCTTGCCCACCGCCTGTACACCGTCTACCGCAAAAATAATCCCGCGTTCTTTGGCAATCTTGCCGATTTCCTGAATCGGATTGATCGCGCCAATTTCGTTATTGGCATACATAATGCAGACCAGAATCGTTGTGGGCTTGATGGCTTTGCGTACATCCTCGGGGTCGACGCGCCCATCCTTCTGCACGGGAAGATAGGTGACCTCGAAGCCATGCTTCTCCAGGTTCTTGCAGGTATCCAGCACGGCTTTGTGCTCGATGGCCTGGGTAATGATGTGATTGCCCTTTTCGCGGTACATTTCCGCGACGCCCTTGATCATCAGGTTGTCTGATTCGGTGGCACCGCTGGTGAAAATGATTTCTTTCGCGGTGGCGTTAATCAGCGAAGCCACTTGCTGCCGGGCGTTTTCCACGGCTTCTTCGCCAGCCCATCCAAACGAGTGGTTACGACTAGCCGCATTGCCGAACTTCTCTGTGAAATAGGGCAACATGGCATCGAGCACACGCGGGTCCATCGGCGTGGTAGCGTGATTGTCCATGTAAATCGGCAATTTGACGGCCATTTTCCAGTTCTCCTATTCGATCCAGGAACCGCTTAGCGAGTTACCACCAACCGGTCCATCCCTTTCAATTCCACGAGCGCCGGCTCTTGCTTCTCTTCGCTCAAATGAGCGATAGTCACCGTGCTCAAAACTCCCAGAATACTTTCATTCACGCGCTGCAGAGGCTCCTTCACGGAACAGCGCTCGGTCGCGTCGCAATTTCCATGGCTGGTCACACAAGATGTAATCAGCACCGGTCCATCGATCGCCGAAAGTACTTCCAGAGCACTGATGCGGTCGGCCTGCTTCGATAACTGGTATCCGCCGGTCGAGCCGTGCTTCGCGGCCACCAATCCATGCTTTGCCAGCTTTTGCAGCACCTTGGCCATCAGTGTTGCCGAGATACCGTATTCTTCCGCAATTTCATTCGCGCTGCACGCGTGATCCTGACGATGATTCGCGAGATGCTTCATCGCGATTAATCCGTAGTCGGCTTTTTTGGACAGTTTAAACATAGCCTCAATTTGAGCCTTGGCAATCGATTAGATGCCAATACGACTCATTTAGTCGCAATTCAACTTTATCCTTCATTGCCGCGATTGTCAAACCTAAATCGACTAGGTTTCTAAGCAACCCCTTAGTTTAGGTAGACTTACAATAAGACTAATGTGGTCGCCTTTCAACGATTTGGCTCTTAGTGGCGATTTAGACGGGGTAAACGGTCAGATTATGCACTGAGCCGTAAGGCGGGATTCGCCCTACATGACCGCAACGCCATGGTCTCCGCCAGTTTGACGATTCTCATTTCGAAGCGGTGCAAGACCCTCCGGTCGCTGAGGCATCGATCAACTTTTGGAACGCGGCAATCGTCGGAATGGTCAGCTGAGACTTGTGCGCTTGCGTCTCGAAGGCAGTCAAGGCGTCTGACTGTAACTTCCTGAGGGAATCTGGCAACGGTAAACCTTGGGAGATGCGATCCAAAGCAGTCAGTGCCAATTCCGCCGCCTGCGATAATGCAGCCGAAGCGGGAGCAGCATTCTGCACGAGAACGGAATTCGGCGCGAGGGATTGTACCTGGCCGTCAACCGCAGCCCAATTCGCCAACTGTGCCCGCAGCGCCGCCGCCTTAGTGGCGTCCTTGCATCCTGCGCCTACAAATTGATCGACCGCGACGGAGAACTCGCGAGACTGCTCGCTTTCCGGGTGCACGGTGTCGACCATGCGATTCAGAGGCTTGAGTTGGGTCGGTTCCTCGCCGGGCGTGCTCTCGCGGTTGTAGTCCTTCACCGGTTCTAGCGCTTCAGCCACGGCGAGCAAAGCGGCGACTTGGGTGGCCGGAGCGGATGACCCAGCCATGCGCTGGATCATCGGTAGTTGGTAAGAGCGGTGCGTGAGCCCGAGCCATTCCAGGCGGGTGCTCTCCGCTTCCATCCGGAAGTACATCGAGGGCAGATCGGTGGTGGTCTGTGGAGACCAAAAACGCTCGGCAATCGCGGCCATGCGCGGCCAGATCCGCGAGTCGACATTCTCCCAATTCACGTACTCCGACCACATCGTGGCCTCACCACCAAGCACCCGCTGCTTTTCCTCTGGAGTAAGATTCGCGGCCGCACCACCGAGAGGATCGATTGCGTAATGACGAGCGGCGCTCCAGCCGAGGTCGATGTAATATCCGTTAGAAAGAATCCCGTTGTAACCCTCTTTAGCCGCAGCCGCCAATGCGTCCGGACCTCTCCACGAGTGAATGACGATGTTCTTCGAGACCCCCGGTACAAAGATTTCGTCCCAGCCGATGGGCGTTTTTCCGTGCTTAACCACCAATTCTTGGACATGCTGACTGAAATAAGTTTGCAGCTCTACGTTGTTCTTGATGTTGTGGGACTTCATGAACTCCTGGATTTTTGGATTGGAGTCCCATTCTTTGCCGTTCACCTCGTCCCCGCCAATGTGAAAATAGTGGTCCGGAAACAGCTTGGCCATTTCCGCGATGAATTCGTTGAGGAATTTATAGGTTTTCTCGTTCGTGGGATCCATCGCGGGATCGAAGACACCCCACTTGCGTTCTAGTTCGTAGGGTCCAGCGCCGCTAGCAAGCTCCGGGTAGCCGACGAACCACGAAGTGCTGTGGCCGGGCATATCAAATTCGGGCACCACGCGAATGCCGCGATCGCGCGCGTAAGCAATCAGATCGCGTATTTCATCCTGCGTGTAATACAGCCCATCCGAGCCCGCGCCCTGGAGCTTTGGGAATTTCTTGCTCTCCACGCGGAAGCCCTCGTTGTCCGACAAATGCCAATGGAACACGTTTAACTTCACGGCTTCCATGCCACCGAGGTTGCGCCTGAGAACGTCCAAGGGAATGAAATGGCGCGAAACGTCGATCATTAAGCCGCGCCATTGAAAGCGGGGCTGATCCTGGATGCTCACGGCCGTAGCCGCGAATCCGTCCTGCGTGATGGACACCAACTGCAGAAAAGTCTGCAGGCCGCGCAGAACGCCGAGAGGATTGGTGGCATGGAGCTTTGCGCCCGTCGGCGTGACGTCGAGCGTGTAGGACTCGTCTTCACCCAACTCCTGGACTGGTTTGCTTTCGTGATCAGTGGTGACCACCAGCGTCGCTTTAGCGGGGTCGGTATCTCCGTGGGCAAACACAATGCCGGTTTGGTGACCGAGCGTGGTCAGGAATCGTTGTCCGGCGCGGCCTAGCCGCTCTTCGCGAAACCCGGTGAACGCCAAAGTGAAGGTATTGTCGATCTTCAGGGAGCCGGTGCCGAGCTGCACCTTGGACGGCAGCGGCATTACGTTCAAATCAGCGGGAGCTTGCGCGCGCGCAGACATACCGGCGATCAAGAGCGAGGAGAATACAAATACACTCATCCACATCCTGGAAAGATGTACCTGGTTCATGGAGCTTGCCTCCGGGAGTACCCATGCGAAGTACCGCCATTAAAACGTTACAACTCATAACAGATGAGAGTGGCACATTCCTCAGGCATCGCACAACAGTTTTCCATTCCCGCAGTTCTTTTGGAACGGAAGTTCGCTCGGTGTTCCGTTTTTGCGATAGAATGTGCCGCGGAGATTCCCACTTACCCACATGAAGACTTCCGTGGCAATTTACCCGGGCTCGTTTGATCCCGTGACCAATGGACATCTGGACCTGATCGCGCGCGGTGAAAGAATGTTCGATCGCGTAATCGTCGCGGTGCTGAAAAACGTGGAAAAAGAGCCGCTGTTTTCCGTGACGGAACGGGTAGAAATGCTTCGCGAGGTGACAAAGCAGTGGGATTCGGTAGAGGTTGACGTTTTCGATGGGCTACTGGTCGAGTATGCACGGAAGCGGGGAGCGGGTGTAATCCTTCGAGGCATTCGCGCAGTATCCGATTACGAGTATGAGCTACAGATGGCGCTGATGAATCGCAAGCTGGAGCCACGACTGGAAACCGTGTTCATGTTGCCGGGCGAAAGCTACAGTTACTTGAGTGCGCGCCTGGTGCGCGAGATCGCCCACTTGGGCGGCCCGCTGACAGGGTTGGTTCCCGCGGTAGTGGAGCAGCGCCTACGCTCAAAGGTTTCCTGAAAATTCGGTTGTACCTGCCAATTTGTCCGTGTCTTGTGCCGATCTCGCTTCCACATTGAAATTCGCCGCGATTTCTTGAACACTGTATATCTGTCAATTCTCTCTCGCTCCAAGGAGAAGTCGTGGAACTTACCAATCGCATCAACCGGATACAGGTTTCTCCAACGGCGGTGGTTATCAACGCCGCGGAACAACTGAAGGCTAAAGGAGTGGACGTGGCCGACTTTGGTCCCGGCGAGCCTGATTTCCCGACGCCAGACCATATCAAGAAAGCGGCCATTCGCGCGATTGAGGAGAATCGGACGAAGTACACGCCAACGCCCGGTATCATGCCGCTGCGCGAAGCTATCGCGGTGTGGCACAAGCGGGAACTAGGCTCCAACTACAACGCAAAGGAATGCGTGGTAAGCGTTGGCGGAAAGCACGCCATCTTCAACACGATCAGCGTGCTGATCCAACATGGCGACGAGGTGATCTTGCCGGCGCCTTACTGGGTCAGCTTTCCGGACATCATCAAGTATGCCGGGGGTACACCGGTGATTGTTCAGACGCGGCCAGAAGACGGATTCAGCGCCAAAGCCGCGGCCATTGAAAAAGCGATCACACCGAAGACCAAGATGCTGATCGTCAACTCGCCGAGCAATCCTACCGGCGGAGTGGTCGACCCAGACGAGTACGAGCGTATTCTAGCGGTCTGCAAGAAACACAATATCTGGCTGCTGGGCGACGAGTGCTATTCGCACTTCGTTTACGAGCCGCACCAGCCGTTTTCGATTGCTAGCGCGAAAGACTCGAAAGATCGTGTGATTATCATTGGCTCGGTTTCGAAAACGTTTGCGATGACCGGCTGGCGCATCGGGTATACGCTCGCGCCGGAACCGCTGGTGCAAGCCATCATCAAGGTGCAGAGCCAGTCCACCTCGAATCCCACATCCATCGCGCAATATGCCGCTTTGGAGGCGATGCGCGGCACCATGGAAACCGTTCCTCCGATGCTGGCGGAATATGCCAAGCGCAGAAAACGCATTGTGGAAGGCTTGCGCGACATTCCCGGGGTCACTTGTGAATGGCCGGGCGGCGCTTTCTATGCGTTCCCGAACATCTCCGCTCATTTACAGGGCGCGCATCCGGTAGCGAAAAACTGCACGGAACTTGCGACGGCGCTTCTAGACAAAGCTCACGTTGCGCTGGTGCCCGGAGAAGCATTCGGCGCACCGGGCTTTCTGCGGTTGTCCTACGCCACGTCGATCGAAAGAATTGAAGAAGGGCTCCGCCGGTTAAGTAAATTTTTCGCTCACGCTGAAGCTGCAGCCTGATCGTGCCGGAACCTGTACTAACGCGCATCGACCCGTTCTTCAGTCCGCGGCCGTGGGGCACTCGCTCGCTTGCGCCGCTCTTCCCGGAAAAAACAAATTTGCCGGAGCCCATTGGCGAAGCGTGGTTGACGGCTTTTGATTCACGCGTGGGGAACGGCCCATTTACCGGTAAATCGTTGGGCGAGAGCTGGCGAGCCATGCCGGTGAACTGGCGCGGCACACGTACGGGCAGCTACAAGGATTTTCCGCTCCTGGTGAAATTTCTTTTCCCGACGGACAAGCTCTCCATCCAGGTGCACCCCGATGACGCGTTTGCGAGCAAATTCGAGCAGGCCGCCGGGGGGCGCGGCAAAACGGAGATGTGGCATATCGTCTCTGCCGAACCTGGGGCGGAATTGCTGATTGGGTTGAAACCCGGCGTAACACGACAGGACTTCGTACACGGCGTGGCGCACAAAACCGTGGAAGATTTTTTTGTGCGCTATCCCGTGCAAGCCGGAGAGACGTACTTCGTGGAAGCGGGCACGCAACATGCCATTTTGCCGGGTATGATCGTCTGCGAGATTCAGGAATACTCGGACCTGACCTATCGGGTGTACGACTACGGCCGCGTGGATGCCCATGGGAAGTCTCGCGAATTGCATCTGGAGAAAGCTCTGGAGGTTACGCGGTTCGACGGAACGCACAGCGGCAAAATTCCCCCGCTCTCGTTATACTCACCGGATGCCAACAAGCATCTGCTGGCGGCCTGCGAATTTTTTGCCACGGAGCGCTGGGACTGTGATCGCACCACGCCGATCGAAAGCGACCCATCGGAGTTTCAGTTGATCGTGATCCTCAACGGGCGAGGCACGCTGTATGAGCCGGAATTGTCGCACGCCTTCGTGGCTGGTCAGGCATGGTTCATTCCCGCGGAATTTCCGATTGCGCTGCTGCGGCCGGAGGAACCGACGTCGCTATTGCGCATCACCGTGCCGGACAAAGTCGAATTGCACGCGCAATTACTGCGCATGGGGTTTGATCCTCAGGCTATTTCGCAAGTCTTGGTGTGAATTTTATGTCCGATAAAGACCTCACCATGCATGCCGTGATTCTTGCCGGAGGGCGCGGGACGCGTTTCTGGCCGCGCAGTCGCACGCGCACACCCAAGCAATTGCTAAACATCGTTGGGAAAACCACAATGCTGCAGCAGACGGTGGAGCGCCTTTTGCCTTTGCTCCCACCGGCACGCATCTGGTCCGTGACCAATGCGGAGCAGGCTACGGCTCTGCGCCGACAGTTGCCCGCCGCGGCCCGCAAGAAAGTTCTAACGGAGCCGCTGGGCCGGAACACGGCGGCGGCTATCGCGCTGGCCGCGGTTCATATTCGCGCCGCGGCGAAAGGCGATGCGCTGATGGCGGTTTTGCCGGCTGACCATTACATCGCGCAGCCAGAGCGCTACCGGAAAATCGTCAGAGCCGCTCTGGATATATCGCGTAAGCCGGGCCGCATGGTGGTACTCGGCATACCTCCTACGCGGCCTGAGACGGGGTTCGGCTATATCGAGCGCACGAATCCGCCGCTATCGGTGGATGGATTTCCCGTTTATCCCGTCTGCCGGTTCACAGAAAAACCGGAACTCGCTTTGGCAAAAGAATATGTTGCCTCCGGAATGTACCAGTGGAACGCGGGGATGTTCTTCTGGCGCGTCTCCACATTTCTGAACGCGCTGCAACGGTTTCTGCCCCAGACGTTCGAGGCCATCAACTGGCTTTCCAAGCATATCGGGAAGCGCAGTTACGAAACGCAACTAAAGAAGACCTATCCACAACTGGAAAACATTTCCGTGGATTACGCCATATTGGAAAAAGCCGCGACTGCTGGGGCAAGTGAGACAGGCGGAACACACGGAGTCTTTGTGATTCCTGCAGAGGTTGGCTGGAGCGATATCGGTTCGTGGGCCGCCGTTTATGAACTGCTGGCTACCCACGCGGGTGAAAACATTCTCGCCGGGCCTGGGCAAACCCTGGATGCAGAAGGTAATTTCTTGTGGAGTCCGGATAAATTCGTGGCTGCCGTGGGCATTCGCGATCTGGTAGTGGTCGAAACGCCGGACGCCCTGCTCATCTGTCCGCGTGACCGCGCTCAAGATGTGGGGAAATTGGTGAAGTCGCTCGAAGAGCGAAAACTGAAAGCCTTGCTGTAAGCCAGCCAATTTGGCGCATTTTTGTTTTGCTTCGACGGTCTTTAGCGCTCCTCAGCCTTCGCGTATACTCACTGTGCATGACTACGATTAAGTTTGGAACGGATGGATGGCGCGGCATCATCAACGAGGATTTTACCGTGGAGAATGCTCGCATTGTGGCAAACGCCATCGCGCGCTATGTGGTATGCGCTGAGGATCCGCGAAAAGGCGTTTTGGTTGGTTATGATCACCGCAACCTCTCGGAAGAAGTGGCCATGGCCGTCGCGGAAGTCGTCAGCGCCACGGGCACACCGGTATGGCTGACCGATAGACCGTGTCCCACGCCGGCGATTTCGCTTCTGGTTCGGCAGCGCGGCGCGGCGGGCGGAATGGTGGTCACCGCCAGTCATAATCCGCACACGTGGAACGGGATCAAGTACAAGGCCAGTTATGGCAGCAGCGCGCTGCCATCGATCGTGGCGCAAATCGAGACAGAATTGGCGGTTGTGACTTCGAATGGAGTACCCCCGCTGCCACCGCGCAAGGAATTGATTCATTCGGTGGATCCGCGCAAGCCGTATCTGGACACGATCGAAAAACTGGTTGACTGGAAACGGCTACGCGAGGCCAAGTTTCGCTTTGTTATCGACACGATGCATGGCTCGGCCGCAGGATTGCTCCGGGAACTTTTCAACCGCAACGGTGTAGCGTGCGAAGAAATTCGCGGGACGCGCGACCCGCACTTTGGCGGAGTTCATCCCGAACCCATCGAACCGCACATCGACGCTTTACGGAAAGCGGTTTTGGCGGGGAAGTTTGATGCCGGCTTTGCCGCAGACGGCGACGGAGATCGCATTGGCGCCATTGATCGCGACGGCACCTTCGTGAATCCACACCAAATCTTCGCGTTGCTCGTCTGGCATCTGGCCGGTACGCGCAAACTGCCGGGCGATATTGCGAAGACGTTTTCTGTAACCAAGCTCATTGATGCGCTTGCCGTGAAGTATGGCCGCAAGCTGCACGAAGTACCCATCGGCTTCAAATACATCTGCGAGCTTATGCTGGAGCAGAACATTCTGATTGGGGGCGAAGAGAGCGGAGGAATTGGCACCAGTCTTTATTTGCCGGAGCGGGATGCGTCGGTATCTGCGCTGCTACTCGCCGAGTTGATGGCGTGGCATGGCAAGTCCCTCGGAGAGTTGCTCGGCGCCTTGCACAAAGAATTTGGCGAATTCCATTACGGCCGTGTCGATTTGGATGTTACGGCCGTACAAAAGCACAAAGCGATTGTGTATTTTTCGGACGACAAGTTGAAGCGATTTCAGGAATGGCCGGTGACGCGCCGCGAAAACATGGATGGCATCAAAGTGTATCTCAGTGATCTCGGCTGGGTGCTGGTGCGCGCGTCGGGTACCGAGAACCTGTTGCGTATTTACTCGGAAACGTCGAAAGCGGGCACGACCCAGAGCGTTCTGCACGCGACCGTGGCGGAAATTCAGAAACTGTAGGAGACGCGGCATGTACGCTGTGAACCTTGCGGAAACATTCGGCAAAATCCAGGATTACTGGAACCCGCGGATGCTGGGAGAGCTAAACGATTTCGCGGTGAAGGCCGTTAAACTGAAGGGCGAGTTTGTCTGGCATCACCACGACGTGGAAGACGAGCTGTTTCTGGTGATAAAAGGAACGTTGCGCATGCGCTTTCGGGACCACGAAGCGCTGGTGCACGAAGGCGAATTCATCATCGTTCCGCACGGCGTGGAGCATCAACCTGTCGGGGACGACGAAGTGCACTTAATTTTGTTAGAGCCAAAGACCACATTGAATACCGGGAATGTTACGAACGAAAGGACTGTTCGCCAACTCGAGCGGATCTGAACAAGGCGCTCGTAACTTGCGGACGACAACGGCACACCATGGATCACCGCTTCTACACGCTCGACGTTTTCACCACTACACGGTTTCAAGGCAATCCCCTGGCAGTGATTGCCGATGGCGACGGTCTCTCGAACGACCAGATGCAGGCCATCGCGCGCGAAATGAATCTGTCGGAAACGGTTTTTGTACAAAAACCGACGGATGATCGTGCCTTGGCTCGCCTGCGCATTTTCACGACGAAAGAAGAATTGAAGCTGGCCGGTCATCCGGTCATCGGCACGTGGTTTCTGCTGGCCGAACTTGGCGTGGTCCCCGCGCAGGAAGGCGGTGTCCATGTTCTGCAGCAAACCGGCGCTGGTGTTCTTCCCGTGGAAATACGGTTCAAGGATGGACGGCCGCAGCGCGTGACCATGACGCAGAAAGAAGCTGCGTTCAAGGCGTCGAAAATCAATAAGAAAAAACTGGCCACTGCTCTGGGATTATCCGTGAAGGATTTGGACGCGAAGCTCGAACCCGAATTTGTCTCCACGGGAATTTACAATCTGATGGTGCCGCTGAAAAATCGTGCCGCACTGGAAAAAATACAAATGAACATGGTGGAACTGGCGCGCCTGTTCGGCAAAGAGGCGGCCCTGGCATATTGCTTCACGACGGGTCCGAATCATAGCATCTGGGCGCGCGGAATGATGCCGTGGGAGCTCTATGAGGACGCCGCGACCGGATCCGCAGCAGGCTCGCTGGGCGCCTACCTCGTTAAGCACGGCAAATTCGGAGCAGGACACACGCTGCAGATTACGCAAGGCGTGGAAATGGGCCGTCCGAGTCACATCGAGGTAGAGGTGACGCAATCGGGCAAGAAGCTGACGCCGCGCGTGAGTGGCGCGGCCGTCAAAGTATTTGAAGGCGTGATCCGCACCTGAAGGCAAGGAAACGGCGGGTGCGCGGATTATTCGACGTTGAGCGATTTTCTGTAGGTGTCGAGGATGCCGTTCACGAACCCGCCCGCCTCTTCCGAAGAAAATTTCTTCGCCAAATCAACTGCCTCGTTAATCACCACTTTTGCCGGGGTATCTGTGGCGCGCATCTCGTGCATCGCCAAGCGCAGAATGGCGCGGTCAATCGCGGAAATACGCTCGAGGCGCCAGTTGGCCGCATGTTTGCCGATAATTTCGTCGAGTTCCTTGGCGTCATGCGCCGCGCCTTCGAATAACTGATTTGCGAAAGTGCGCGTCTGCGCTGCTCCCTTGGCGCTCTTCCAAAATGTTGTTTCCAATTTCGTGGGATCCTGTTCGCTCATATCCCACTGAAAGAGCATCTGCATCGCAAACTCGCGGGATTTCGTGCGGAGTGCCACTAGGTGCGACGCCTTTGGGCAGCGGGGACCGGCTTCGCTGCGCCGCGCAGTTTTTGGGAAAGGTGCGCCATTTCGACAGCACCGAGGCCCGCCTCGAATCCTTTGTTGCCGCCCTTCAAGCCCGCGCGATCGATAGCCTGCTCTAGCGTATCGCAGGTAAGCACGCAGAACATCACCGGAACGCCTGTGTCCATTTGCGCCAATTGCAGCCCGCGCGAGGTCTCGGAGCAAACGTAGTCGTAATGCGCGGTCTCGCCACGCAAGACACATCCGATGGCGATGATCGCATGGTAACGGCCGGTCTGCGCCAGTTTCTTGGCGGTCAGCGGCAATTCGAAGGCACCCGGCACGTGTACGACGTCGACATTTTTATCCGTTGCGCCACTGCGTTCCAACGCGTCCAATGCACCCTGCAAGAGGCGCTCGGTAATGAAACTGTTAAAGCTGCTGACCACCACGCCGAAGTGAAACTCCGCCGCGTTCAGCCCGCCATCGATTTTGGTCGGTCTCAGTTTTCCCGTCATGGGTGCGCTCATTTTCCCTGAAATTGCGCCGCGCGTTTTTCCAGGAACGCCTTCGTTCCTTCACGCATGTCTTCCGTGGCGCAACACAAACCAAAGAGCGTTGCTTCCAGAAACAGTCCTTCTTCCAACGGCATTTCGACGCCGCGCTCAATCGCTTCCATGCAGTATTTCACCGCGAGCGGTGCCTTTTCGATGATTTTCTTGGCCATGGCTTCTGCTGCCGGTAACAACTCCGCCGGTTCGTAAATGTGATTGACCAAGCCGATGCGCTGCGCTTCTTCCGCAGTAATCATCTCGCCCGTCAAGCAGAGCTCATGCGCTTTGCCCTTGCCGCACAGTCGCGCCATACGCTGTGAGCCCCCGTAGCCTGGCAAAATTCCCAGCTTCACTTCGGGCTGCCCAAGCTTTGCGGTTTTGCTAGCCAGACGAATGGAGCAGCACAAAGCCAACTCGCAACCACCGCCTAGAGCGAATCCGTTAATGGCGCAAATCGAGGGCTTGCCCATGGTTTCAAGGAGATGAAAAACACTCTGGCCAAAAAGCGAAAATTCTTTGCCGTTCACCGGAGTCTGCTGTGCCAGTTCATTGATGTCGGCGCCAGCCACGAAAGCTTTTTCACCGGAGCCGGTAAGAATCAGCACGCGCACGGCGGGATCGTTTTTCGCATCAACCAGGACCTGTTGCAACTCTTCAACCGTTTTCCTGTTCAACGCATTCAGGACTTTGGGGCGGTTGAAGGTAACGTACGCGATGCCATCCTTTTTTTCATACAGCAAGTTTTCATAGGACATGACGGGTCCTCACAAACTCATCGGCTTCGGATTGGCAGGCTCCGAGTAGTCGTAAAATCCGCGACCGCTTTTCTTGCCGTGCCAGCCGGCTAAAACCATGCGTTTCAGCAGCGGCGGAGCGGCAAAGCGCCGTTCCTTAAATTCGTCGAACATAATCTGCGCAATGTAATAGGTCGTGTCGAGTCCCACGAAATCCAGAAGAGTGAACGGTCCCATGGGGTAGCCGCAGCCCAACTTCATGGAATTGTCGATATCGACGACCGAGCCTACGCCCTCTTCCAGCGCGCGAATCGCATCGAGAAGATACGGCACAAGCAGGCGGTTCACAATAAATCCACCACTATCGTGCGCGCGCACCGGAGTTTTCCCTAACTTGGCACCGAAATTCACCATTTCTTCGTAAACCGCTGGATCCGTGGCAATCGTCTTGACTACTTCCACGAGTTTCATGACTGGCACAGGATTGAAGAAATGCAGTCCCACAAAGCGCTGGGGCCGTTTGGTCACGGCGGCGATTTCGGTGATTGTCAGCGAGGAGGTGTTGCTGGCGAAAATGGTATGCGCCGGGCAGAGAGAATCCAACGTGGAAAAGAGTTCGCGCTTAGCCGGCAACTGCTCGATGATGGCTTCCACAACGAGGTCGCAATCTTTCAACTCATCCAGAGCGGTTACGCCCTTCAATCGTCTACGAATTTCCGTTTTTGCCGCTTCCGTGATGGCGCCTTTCTCCACCAGGCGCGCGAGGTTCTTCTCAATTCCTTTCAGGCCCTTCTCCACCAACTCCGCACTGACTTCCCGGACCACGGTTGGGAATCCGGCCTGAGCGCAGACTTGCGCGATTCCCGAACCCATCAGACCACACCCAACGACTCCAATTTTTTGAATCGCCATCCTTTTCCTCACAACTGAAGAACCGCTATTCGGCGGGAGAAACCACCCGTCAAAGTGTACCAAAGACGAGGGCCTGGTGTAGCGGACCAGCCTGCGACCAGAAAAGAACAGCTCGTTAGTTTCCCAGAGCTTCGACAATCATCGCGATTCCCTGCCCGCCGCCGATGCATGCGGTGGCTAGTCCATATTTCAGCCCCTTACGGCGCAATTCGTTTAGCAGTGTAATCACTAGTCGAGTGCCCGAAGCGGCGAGGGGGTGACCCAAGGCGATGGCGCCGCCGTTCACATTCGTTTTTTCGCGCTGCAAGCCGAGTTCTTTTTCCACGGCGAGATATTGCGGCGCAAACGCTTCGTTCACTTCCACGCGATCAATCTGCTCCAACTTTAATCCGGCAAACTGCAGAGCCTTGCGCGTCGACGGCACCGGCCCAATTCCCATGATGCTGGGGTCCACGCCAACCGCCGCCCACGACACAATTCTGCCGAGCGGTTTCAGCCCGCGATCCTTTGCGGTTTTCTCTCGCGTCACCACCACCGCCGCGGCGCCGTCCACGATGCCGCTGGCGTTGCCTGCGGTCACGATTCCGTCTTTCTGAAACGACGGTGGCAATTTCGCCAGTGTTTCCAACGTTGTTTCCGGGCGGCGGTGATCGTCTTCCGTCACAATGATCGACTTCCTTCCCTGCTTAACTTCAACAGGGCTGATCTCTTCCTTGAACACGCCGGCTTTTGCAGCTGCATCGGCGGCCTGTTGGCTGCGCAATGCATACGCGTCGGAATCTGCTCGTGTGATCCCCGTTTGCGCGGCAAGTTTCTCCGCGGTCACGGCCATTGGCAACCCACAATAAGAATCCGTCAGGCCCTCAAACAGAAAATCCTCCAGCGCCCCACCGCCGAGTTTCAGCCCGGTCCGCGCACCACGAATCACAAAGGGGGCCTGTGTCATATTCTCCATGCCGCCCGCCAGCACCATGTTCGCTTCACCCAGCAGCAAGCGCTGTGCCGCCTGAGCAATAGCTTCGATTCCAGAGCCACACAGCCGGTTCACCGTTACCGCAGGAGTCTCGATTTTGAGTCCCGCTTTCAAACCCACGTGACGTGCGCCATAAATCGCATCGGAACTGGTTTGCAGCACGTTTCCAAAAACCACGTGATCAAATTCGGAGGGATCCACGCCGGACCGCTGCACTGCCGCCTTGGCGGCATGCGCTCCCAGATCGATTGCGGACACCTCGGAGAAAACGCCGGTGTACCGTGCCATAGGAGTCCGCGCGCCAGCAACAATGACAATATCCGTTGGAAACATAGCTACCCTCGCCTGTGTGAAGCCTGGAGTTAGATGCGAAATGCCCGTGGAAAGTCGCGCTGACCGAAACTGCGGCGCGAAATCAACGCTGCGTCACTGCTTGGCCGCCTCTGCCAATACGACCGTATCTCCGCCAAGCTTGCGCGCTTCTTCAATAGTGAACTCCGCACGATTGATCAGGTCCGTCACGATGTCTTCGCTATCGTAGTCCTGACGTGCGGCAGCTTCCACGATTCCGGCACTTAGCGTAATTTGCGTGGAATCCCACGGGGGACGCACTCCCGCGGCAGCGCGGCGCAATTTCTCCACCAGATTCTGTGCTCCGGAACTCGTCGTGTCCGGCAAGATGAAGGCCAACGCCCACGAAGTGTATTTCACGGCCATATCGTTTTGGCGCACCATCGGCTGGAGGGAGCGCGCCAGTTGCTCCAGAAATTTTTCCAGTGGCGCTTCTCCCTGTTGCCGGAGCATCTCCGAGCCGCGATCAATCTGCAAAATCGCCAACGACAGAGAGGTTCCCTGTGTCCGCGCGCGGTCCGCTTCGTTCAACAAGCAACCGACGTACGAACTGCGGCTCAACAAACCCGTGCGATCGTCGGAAACGCCCATGCGCCGCACCAAGGTGCGCAGCCGCGTGTGGCTTACACTCATCATCATTTGATCGCCGATGGCCTGCAGGAAGTAAGTCTGATTCGGCCTCCACTTGTGTGGAGTAGATTGGCCAACGATGAGCATCGCCGCGGGCGTTTGCGTCTCCTTGTCCATGAGCATCACGCCAAGCGCAGTCTCCAAACCGAGTTCGGAGAGGATCGACCCTTCGGTGGCATCAACCACCATCCCGCCCAATTCGTCTGGTACAGCCTTTTCCATCTGCGCCAGCAATAACACGACTTGTGAACCCGGGGCAGGCTTTAATCCCGAGGAGCAATATTCCGCCGCCATCTCTGGAGGACGACCGGGCGTGCCGATCACCGCCAGCGTGCGCGCTGCTCTAAGGTACGTGCCCACTTCCGTCACGGTGGTGTTCAACATGGCGCGCGGCGTCTGCTGCCGGAAAGTCTTCTGATTAATCTCGGAAATTTTTGTCAGGTCGCGCAGCGTATCCGCCGTGTACGTTCCGGTCCGGCCCGACGGGGCAGTAGGTTGCGCCTCGATCACCGGCACATTGGGCGCCTTTGCGGGCGCTTCCGGTTTGGATTGAGCTTTCGGCCACCAGTTTGCCATTTGGTACAGGCCCTGCAGCCGGGGATTGCGCTCTTCTTCTCCAGGAAACATCGCGGCAATTTTCTGCAACCGTTCCACGGCCTTAGCCTGCAGTGAATACTGCAGGAAAATTTCCGTCTGGACGACCAGGTCTTCCAACGCCTGCTGTTTTTTCCCTTCTTCGGTTACAGGCGTTTGTGAGCCCATTTCGTGACTGGCGGGCGATTTGGGCGGCGCGGCAGAATTCTGGCTGGCTGATGCGGTTTTGGCCATGCGCCCTGCGACTCTCCGAAGAAATGCGTCGTCCACCCGACCGCGCAATTTTTCCAGCCGTTCTTGATTGCGATAATCGTAGGAATCGATGTCCACCAGCCGTTCGAGCACTTCACTGGCCTTGGGAAAATTGCCGGAGTTGTAATTCGCGTCAAACAACCGGATCAGCACCTCGAAATATTGCGACTCGCGGTTCAATTCGTTGTACAGGGCAGCCCAAAATTCCAGGATTGGTAAAGACTCGGGGCGCTTTGCCGCCAGCTCTTCCATTTGTGTTGTAAATTCGTTTTGCTTTTTGTCCGCGAACATTCTGCGCTTGAGCGTCAGCAGAATTTCCACGGACTTGCCGTCCTGCCCTGCATCCGCGAACGCGTCCGCCAGACCGAAGAGTCGCGTGGCCCCTTCGTTCTTTTCGCGCAGCAGCCGCTCCAGAATGCCCCGCGCGCGGTCGAGCTGCCCAGCTTGCAGCAGAGCATCGGCGAAGGTTTCCAGAAACGCCGTGTCACTCTCGTTCGTTGCGAAGGGTTCCAGCAAAGCCGCGGATTCCGCAGCCTGGCCCTCATGCAGCTTGGCCTCGGCGTAAAGCAGAGCAACGCTACGTTCCTGCGGGGCAAGCGCATAGGCGCGACCGAGCAGGTTCAACGCTTCTTTCTGAGAGCCACCAGCCGCCGCTAGAGTTCCCGCCCGCAGGAACGACCGCGCAGCAAGTGCATTTTTCCCCAGTTGCGACGCGGCTTCTGCGACCTTCAATTGCCGGTTCAGATTGTCCGGCTCCAATTGTGCCGTGCGCTCCCAACAAAACAGGGCGTCTTCCATGCGGTTCGCCTGGCTGAAAAGCTCCGCAGCCTTGATGTATTGATCGATGGCTTCTTCGGGGTGGTTCTGCTTTTGCTGCAAGAAGGCGTAACGGGCGATGCGCTCGGGTGGTTGTGGGGACAACGAATTCCGGAGGAAGCGATTGTAAATCGCCATGGCCTTGGATTCGTCGCGCGGGTCCACCAACAACTCAAATAAGTGCCCGTAGTAAACGGCGGCGCGGTCCGGATGATCCAGTCGGGTGTACAGATCGCCCAACATTTGCGCGGCTTCCACGTTCTGCGGAGAATCCTGGATGACCGCGAGATAGGCCTCGATGGCGTCCTCGAAGCGGTTCTTCTCGAGGAGTTTCTTCGCGCGCTCCAGATTCTTATTTACGTCTGCGGCCATCTGCCAGCTTCATCCTCGGATGCACTTCGTTCGTTGTGGATTGAGTGGTTCGCGGGTGGTTCGAACCAACTTCCACTATATACCGCGGCGCAAAGTCGTCCAAATCGCCCCGTTCTGGTGATGTGGAATCGGGCAACGGGCGGTTTTTGCATGGGCAGTCGTTCGCCCCCTTTGTTCGCCGTTGGGCTGACGCGTTCTGTCACTTGTGGCAAACTAGAGGTTTACACGGCATGGTTTCAGCTGGGTAGGCAGGCCGCGCCTCAGCGAAGTGCGCGCCGTCGTACACTCTACGCAGACCCTCAGGTAAATCCTGGCGGAACGGGAAGCGAATGGACCCGAAGTTCATACGGAATTTCTGCATCATCGCACATATCGATCACGGCAAATCCACGCTGGCGGATCGTTTGCTGGAGATGACTGGCGCACTTTCACAACGCGAGATGCACGAGCAGGTGCTTGACTCCATGGACCTGGAGCGCGAGCGCGGCATCACCATCAAAGCGAAGAGCATTCGCCTGCACTACAACGCCAAAGATGGCAACACCTATCGATTAAATCTGATTGATACGCCCGGCCACGTTGATTTCTCGTACGAGGTTTCCCGCGCGCTTTCCGCCTGCGAAGGGGCTTTGCTGGTGGTCGATGCCAGCCAGGGCGTGGAGGCCCAGACGGTGGCCAACACCTTTCTGGCCGCTTCGCACAACCTGACAATACTTCCGGTCATCAACAAGATTGATTTACCGGCTGCACAGCCCGATTTCGTCAAAGAGCAGATTGAAAATGTGCTGGCGATTCCCGCAGCCGATGCTTTGATGATCAGCGCGAAAAGCGGAATCGGTGTGGAAGATGTGCTGGAAGCGATCGTTCATCGCATCCCACCTCCGAAAGGGAGCGCGGAAAACCCATTTCAAGCGCTGGTATTCGACTCGTGGTTCGACATTTACCGCGGCGCGGTGGTCCTGGTTCGCGTGATGGAAGGGCGCATCACGCGACACATGAAGATTCGCCTGGTGGCGACGAATGAGGTCTACGAAGTAGAGCAACTCGGCACGCTTACGCCGAAACCCATCGCGCTGGAGGAACTGGAAGCCGGCGACGTGGGATTCATAGTTGCGAATATCAAGCGCGTGGCTGATGCCCGCATGGGCGATACGGTAACGGAGGCGGCGCGGCCTGCTCCGGCTCTGCCCGGCTTTGAGGCTATCAAGCCCATGGTCTTCGCGGGGATTTTTCCCGTGCTCGCCGATGAATATGAACCACTCCGTGACGCCTTGGGCAAATTGCAGCTGAACGATGCGGCGTTTTTCTACGAGCCAGAAAATTCCGTCGCACTGGGTTTCGGGTTCCGCTGCGGATTCCTTGGACTATTGCATCTGGAGATCGTTCAAGAGCGCCTGGAGCGCGAATTTGGTCTGAACCTGATCACTACCGCACCCAGCGTACGCTACCGCATCACCCGGGTGACTGGCGAAACGGTCGAAGTCGATAGCCCGGCGAAATTCCCGAATCCCAGCGATATCGAGAAAATTGAAGAGCCCATCATCAAAGCGATGATCATCACCAACGACGAATCGGTGGGCGGCATTTTGCAGCTTTGCCAGGACAAACGCGGCACCCAGAAGAATTTCGAGTATCTCTCTCCGACGCGGGTGATGCTCACCTATGAACTGCCACTGAACGAAATCGTGCTGGATTTCTACGACCGCCTGAAAAGCGTTTCCCGCGGATACGCTTCGCTCGATTACCATTTGGCGGGCTACGTGGAGTCGGATTTGATCAAGCTGGATATCCTCGTCGGCGGCGAACCAGTTGATGCACTCGCGTTGATCATTCACCGCGAATTTTCGGTGGAGCGCGGGCGCGATCTGGTTTCGCGGCTTCGGAAACTAATACCGCGCCAAATGTTCGAGGTGCCTATCCAAGCCGCGATCGGTAGCCGCGTCATTGCCCGCGAAACGGTTTCCGCCATTCGAAAGAACGTGCTCGCCAAATGCTATGGCGGCGACATCACGCGTAAACGCAAACTCCTGGAGAAACAAAAAGAAGGTAAGCGCAGGATGAAGCGCGTGGGCCAGGTCGACATTCCGCAGGAAGCTTTTCTCGCCGTATTGAAGGTCTCTGACGACGAAGAGTAGCGCTCCGGGTTGGCCAGTTAGCTGTTCTTGTCTTTCACTTCTGTGGTGAGACGTCCCCGGTGCAATCGAATCTGAATTTGCTCGCCGAGAGTGACTTGCTCGGCATCTCGAACAATATTTCCCGCCGCATCGGTTGCAATGGCGTAACCGCGTTGCAAGACTTGCAGCGGGCTGCGTTCCTGCAGTTGCAGGCTAAGGCGCTGCCAATTCTCGCGTTTTATTCGCAGTAAACGTTCCGTGCAAGCTTCCAGATCGTGGCTCCGCTTCTCTAAGCGCAGGCGCAGTGCCGCCATTTTCACGCGAAAATCAAAGGACGTAATCCGCAGGTGCGCCGCGACAAAGCGCCGGCGCGACAACTCCAGGCGTGCGCGAAGATCCACGCCCAGTTTCGACTCCAATTCCGCCGTGCGTTTGCGGAAAGCACCTACGCGGGCGCGGAGATCAAATCGCGCCACGCTGACTTGCGCCTTGGTCAAGCGTTTGTGGGACTGATTCAACTGCGCGCGCAAGCCCAACGCGAGGCGAGAGGTCATTTCGTCCGCTCGCTGTCTGGTCTGGCGCAGCAGATCCTGCGGCCGCCGGAATCCGCGCCGGATTGCGAGTTCGTGCACCCGGCGCGACATCTCCGACAATCTATAACTGACCAGTTTCCCGAGGGTCTCTCGCAAATCCGCCACATGCTTGTCGAATTCGCGTCGCGTGTGAATCACCAATTCCGCCGCGGCGGAGGGCGTCGATGCACGCACGTCCGCCACAAAGTCGGCAATCGTGAAATCCGTTTCGTGGCCCACGCCACAGATAACCGGAATGGCGGATGCCACAAGCGCTCGTGCCACAGACTCCTCATTAAACGACCAGAGATCCTCGATGGAGCCGCCGCCGCGCACTAACAAAATCACGTCCGCAGCACCCTTGCGGTTGAAATAAGTAAGCGCTTCGATGATCTGCGCCGCCGCTCCATCGCCCTGCACCCGAACGGGGTAGAGCGTCAGGTGAACATTCGGGAAACGCCGCGTGAGGATGCGCACTACGTCCCGAACAGCAGCGCCCGTAGGTGAGGTAATCAATCCGATTCGACTTGGGAGCAGCGGCAGGGGCTTTTTTCGCGCACCGTCAAACAGCCCTTCTTCCTGCAATTTCTTTTTCAGCTGTTCGAATGCGAGTTGCAGGGCGCCGCGGCCGAGCGGCTCCAGCGACTCCACGTAAATCTGATACTCGCCACGCTGCTCGTAAACGCTGATAGAACCGCGGACACTGACTTTTAAGCCGTCCTCGGGGCGAAATTTCATCCCCCGCTGTTGTTGCTTGAAGAAAACACAACGAATCTGCGCGCGATCGTCTTTCAGGGTGAAATAGATGTGTCCTGACGTGGCCGGGCGGCAGTTCGAAATTTCTCCCTGCACGATCACGTCGGTAAAGTTGCGCGCCAGCAGTTCACGGATGCGCGCCGTCAGATCGGTGACCGAGAAGACGCGCCGTTCCGGCTGGAGATTAAACTGAAGTTGATCCATAAATCGGAAGTGATCGTAGGACGGAGCGGTTCGAGGTGACTATTCCTCTTCCTCGTTCTCGCCCATTTGCATGGTCAGGTAGCGCTCGTAGCCGAGTTCCTTGATCAGGTGCATCTGCGCTTCCAGCCAATCCACGTGGCTTTCCTCATCCTTCAGCAACTGCACGAACAGGTCGCGCGAACCATTGTCTTTTTCGGCCACGGCAATCTGAATTGCGGCGTTATAGTCCTGCACAGCGCCGATCTCCAAATCCAGATCGCTTTGCAGCATTTCCTGGACGTTCTTGCCCACCGTCAATTCGAGAGGCTTCATCGACGGCGATCCATCCAAGAACAGAATCCGCTCCATCAGCGATTCGGCGTGCTTCATTTCTCCGATCGATTGCATCTTGATGTACTCAGACAGCTTCTCATAGCCCCAGTTTTCGCACATTTCCGCATGAAGGAAATACTGATTGATGGCGGTGAGTTCCTCGCGCAGAGCTTTATTCAATTGCTCGATGACTTTCGGTGATCCCTTCATCCTGGCCTCCTAATTGACCTGACACGACGTTGGTATTCACAGTAACACCATTTACGACTAGCGGCGCAAGCGCGACAACAGCCAGAATAGCAGGCTCAATCCGACGCTCAGCAGCAGGCATGTCACGATTGGAAAATAAACCGTGGTGTGTTCGCCCTTGTGAACAATGTCTCCCGGCAACCGGCCAAGGCGAAACGGCAACTTGCCGCCAAAATAAAAGAATGCACCGGCGAGAACGAGTAATGCACCGAGCACCAGCAAAGTGCGGCCCAGTTCGCGGAACGGATCCATACTGCGCAGTCTAATTCATTGCTTGCGGGAAGCAAGCGGCGGCAAATGAGCGAAGATGTTTTATTTACTTAGGCTGCAGCGGAGATCCGCGTCATCAAATCTTTTTGTTCGTTAATTGATTCGGCGCCGATCGTGAACGCGTCCAGCAAACCCAAGCCGAGGGCGTAGCGAAGCGCGTCGTCTTGTTTGTGCCGCAAATCGCCCGCGCCAAGAATCTTCATGCCAACGATCCCCTTTCCGGCTGCACGCATCTCCTTAATGACCGGAATTACCGTCTCGGGACTGCCATCCATGTACGAGCCGATGGGATTGATCCGGACCAGGTCTACTTCTACCCACGGTGATTTCGCCGCCGCCCGCAGTGCCTCAATGGAGTGGCAAGAACATCCATGCGCACGAATCATTCCCTTTTGCTTGGCTTCAGACAAAACATCCATAGCCCCCGGGAAACGCGTGGTCCAGTCCGCCTCGGTCAGGCAGTGCATCAGCACAATGTCCAGATAATCCGTGCCCAGTTCCTTGCGGAAGCGGTCCAGGTCGGCTCGCATCTCTGGCCCTGTGCGCGCCCACGATTTCGTCAGCACAGTAACTTTGCTGCGGTCCACATGCTTAAGCGCATCCGCAACGTGCGGGTGGCTTCCGTAAGAATCAGCCGCGTCGAAAAAGTGCAGCCCATTGTCATAGCCGTTCTGCAGCAAACGCGATAAGCCTTCAATACCGAGGGCCGTTTGATGGGAGTGGTGCTCGACGCCCACTGTGCCGGTGCCCATCGCCAACCGTGATGTCGTAATGCCGGTGCGCCCGAGCGTCACCGTATCCGCAGCCGAAAATTTCTTGTCCAGAGTGGGGATGGTGGCTAATCGCGCGGCCAAAGACTTGGGGGCGAGCCATGTGACGGTTGCTGCCGTAGCAGCGGATTGCAGGAATCGACGACGGCAAATACCAGGCATAGATACCTCCAGCCAGGACGTAATTCGGATATCTTACTCTTCGGAATGAGGATGAGAAGCGAAAAGTGAAGGGCGCAAAAGTCTGCACCCTCGTGGAATATCGATTTTTGAAGGCTCAGATCAACTCGAGCCCAGAAAAGAAATAGCCGATTTCAAACGCCGCGGTCTCCGGGGCGTCGGAACCGTGCGTGCAATTGGTGCCGATGCTGGTGCCGAGATCGTGGCGGATGGTCCCTGGCGCGGCTTTCTTCGGGTCCGTTGCACCCATGGTGTCGCGCCACTTTGCGATGGCTCCTTCCGCTTCCAGAACCATGGCGAAAATCTTGCCGGAGCTCATGAAATCGGTTAGTTCGCCGAAGAAAGGGCGCTGCCGATGGACGGCATAAAACCCGCCTGCCTCTTCCTTCGTCAGGCGCATGGACTTAATCGCAACGATCGTGAATCCGGCTTTGTGAATGCGCGCCAGAATTTCTCCCTGCTGCCCATGGCTGACAGCGTCGGGCTTGATAATCGCAAATGTACGTTCGATCGACAATTTGATCTCCTGAGAACTGAAGTATGAAGTAAAGATGTAACGAAGTAATGAAAAATCTACTTCGGAAAGCTCTTCCAATTCTTCCACAAACTGACCAACATGGCCCCTACGACGTTGAAACCATTCGCAATCTCACTGCATTGCTCGGCGCTAAGATAGCCTTCGTCCCTACTCATCTCGGCCCAGAACTTGCTTTCTTCACAAGACCCGATGGATATCTGAAGGTATCTCTTGGATTCGGGCGCAGACGCTCTTTTTGCCCAACCCTCCACAATATTCGCGGGAATCGAACGTGCGGCTCGGCGTAATTGTCGGCCAATTTCAAATTGTTCGTGGCCCGGAACCTCCGAGAGATTCGTGAAACGTTTAACGCCAACTTGTACGACTCACGGTAAACGTTTAAGTCTCTGTAAGTCTTGATCGGCATCTTCCGACTTCCGGGTGTGCATTCTAGATTTCGTTACTTCGTAACTTCATTACTTCATTTCAGCGCTGCCGCTGCGGTGGCCCCTAAATCTGCGGGTGTCTCTACGGTGCGGATGCCCGCGGCCTTCATGGCGGCGTATTTATCTTTTGCAGTACCTTGACCGCCGCTGATGATTGCACCGGCGTGCCCCATGCGACGTCCCGGAGGCGCGGTTTGCCCAGCGATAAAGCCGACCACGGGCTTTTTAACGTTGGTCTTGATCCATTCGGAGGCGCGCTCTTCCGCGTTGCCACCAATTTCGCCGATCAACACAATCGCGTGCGTGTCAGGATCTTCGTGGAACATCTTGATGGCGTCCAAGAACGTAGTACCAATAATCGGGTCGCCGCCGATTCCAATGCAGGTCGACTGGCCAATCCCAAGCTGTGTCAACTGGTGAACCGCCTCATACGTCAACGTTCCACTGCGGCTGACCACACCGACATTTCCCTGCTTGTGAATCCGTCCCGGCATAATGCCGATTTTGCACTTTCCTGGCGAAATAATGCCCGGGCAGTTCGGGCCGATGAGCCGCGTCCTGGAATCGCGCAAAATTTCGGCAACGCGCACCATATCCAGCGCGGGAATTCCTTCGGTAATGCACACCACCAAAGGCAGTTTCGCGTCGATCCCTTCTAATATTGCGTCGGCCGCGTACGGAGGTGGAACGAAAATAACGGAAGCATCCGCACCGGTCGCTTTCACGCCATCCGCAACGGTATTAAATACGGGCCGCTCCAAGTGCTTTGTTCCGCCCTTGCCGGGGGTTATCCCTCCAACCACATTCGTGCCGTACTCGATCATTTGTTGCGCGTGGAATGTGCCTTCACGTCCGGTGAATCCCTGGATCAGCAACCGCGTTTTTTCGTTGACCAGAATGCTCATCGCGCACCTCCCGCCAGCGCGACGACCTTTTGCGCTCCGTCCTTCATGCCATCCGCTATCGTAAAGTTCAGTCCACTTTCGCGCAGAATCTTCTGCCCTTGTTCCACGTTGGTTCCTTCCATGCGCACCACAATCGGCACTTTGACGTGCAGATCCTTAGCGGCAGCTACTACGCCCGTGGCGAGAACGTCGCAACGCAGGATCCCTCCAAAAATATTGATGAATACCGCTTTCACCGCAGGGTCGCTCAGCAGAATCCCGAAGGCGTTTTTCACTTGATCCGCCGATGCGCCTCCGCCCACATCAAGAAAGTTGGCAGGCGAACCACCGGCATACTTGATGATGTCCATGGTGGCCATCGCCAAGCCCGCTCCGTTCACCATACAAGCCACCGAACCATCCAGTTTGATGTAATTCAATCCGTACTTCGAAGCTTCCACTTCCAGTGGATCTTCTTCATCCAAATCGCGCAATTCCCGCAAATCTTTGTGGCGGAACAATCCGTTGTCGTCGAACGTCATCTTCGCGTCCAACGCCACCAACTTTCCATCGCCTGTCAGCACGCAAGGATTGATTTCCAGCAGCGATGCGTCTGTGTCGATAAACGCGCGGTACAACGCCTGCAAGAATGGAACAGCCACGGTGACTTGCTCGCCGGTCAATCCCAAGCCGAATGCAATTTTGCGAGCCTGATACGGCTGCAAGCCAACGGCAGGATGAATGTGCTCGCGCAAAATCGCGCTGGGGTTCTCTTTCGCCACCTGCTCGATTTCCATGCCGCCGGCCGAACTGGCCATAAAAACTGGACGTCCCGATTCCCGGTCAATCAACAATCCCAGATAGAGTTCGCGCTTGATGTCCAAACCTTCTTCAATCAGCAGGCGCTTCACGATGCGTCCCTGCGGCCCGGTTTGCACCGTGATCAGATTCATGCCGAGAATGTGCGAGGCAATGTCCGCTGCTTCATCGGCGGAGCGCGCCAATTTCACGCCGCCACCTTTGCCGCGCCCGCCCGCATGAATTTGCGCTTTCACTACGACAATCGGTGATTTCAACCGCTGCGCCGCTTCACGCGCTTCTTCCTTGGTGTACGCCACTTCGCCGCGGGGTGTGGTTACGCCATAGCGCGAGAGGATAGCTTTAGCTTGGTATTCGTGGATCTTCATGTAAGGTTCTGCCTTTTTGAGGCCGCTGCTGCCAGGGCCGACATCCTGTGCGACGATGGGACAGTACACAGGTGCTAGAATCTGAGGCTCGTAAAACAGTAAAGTTTACTTGAGACGCGCATCGCGGGCAAGGATAAGCAACCCATTCACTGTGACAGCGGCATGAATTCTTCGGTCCAACTGATTGAAAAAGCCGAGCGACTGGAAGCTTTCGCTCGTGCGGAAGCGGAAGAATTGATGGAGGAGCTGCTTTCTGGCCACCTCCATACGGCCGATATTGCGCGCCTCCTGTTGGCTCTGAACCGCCGTCCAGTCCACGCTACCGAGTTGGGAGCATTTGCCCGCGTAATGCGCCGGCATGCCGCGCCGGTCTTCGCATCAGAGGCTGAACGCCCGGTTCACATGGTTGACACTTGCGGCACCGGTGGCGATGGCTGCGGCACGTTCAATATTTCGACCGCCTCGGCGTTCGTAGCGGCTGCCGCCGGGGCGCACGTCGCCAAACATGGCAATCGTTCGGTAAGTTCTCGCAGCGGCTCCGCGGATGTTCTGGAGTCACTGGGCGTTCGCATCGATTTGCCATTACGGGAGTCTGGCCGCGCCATTCGCGAATTGGGTATCGGGTTCCTGTTCGCGCCGGTGGCCCACGCAGCCACGCGGCACGCAGGGGCAGCGCGCAAACAGATCGCTCACCGCACGATTTTCAATCTGCTGGGTCCACTCACGAATCCCGCCGGGGCACACTCGCAGATCCTGGGCGTGTACTCCGCGGAGGTGCTCGATCTCGTAGCCGCTACGCTCGTGGAACTCGGCGTTGAACGCGCCTTCGTCGTGCATGGCTGCGGCGGTCTGGACGAAATTTCGCTGGCAGGAGAAACGCAAGTTGCTGAAGTGCGCGATGGCTCCGTCCGTCGGCTTGTTCTTTGGCCCGCAGACTTCGGCCTGACGGCGGCGCCCCAGGAGACTCTGTCAGGGGGCACTCCGCAAGAGAACGCGGCAATGATTCGGAGGCTCTTCGAAGGCGAACCGGGACCGCGGCGTGACGTGGTAGTGATGAATTCCGCTGCCGCTCTGGTCGTTACGGGTATGGCGAAGAGCTTTCGTGAAGCTGCTGCGCAAGCCGCACAAGCGATCTCGTCTGGCACGGCCCTCGAAAAGCTCGAGCAGTTGAAGGCGTTTCCTACCTCGCAGACATAGTTCGTGTTCGCCATTTCGCCATTGCGCTCACCTCATGGCTTCGCCGGACTAATCGCTTCGTTTCCTGGCTCCAACGCTTTGCGAATACCCCATATGGTGCCACCCATGGCGGCCGCGCCGAGGATGTAATACGCGACTTTCGAGTTTTTGCCCGGTGCTTGCGTGTCGACGCTTGCGGCGCTCGATCCTTCCGGCGGATCCAGATAAATCTTGTAGGTCTGCCCTTCCGGCAGAGTCCGGAACTCATCGTGATAACGGAAATTCAAACTGCCGTGCTCGACCGATATCTGCAGCACTTTGGGCGCAAGAATGGTCACTTGACCCTGGGCGGGACGGCCGGTTGCCGAAGAGATCGTTGCGTCTTCGGCGTGTATTTCCACTGCATCGCTTTCCGCAGCGGCAAAATGCAGGGAGCCGGCACACATGTCGACGTGAACGGTACTTTCCAGCGGAATAAGTTCGATCTCCGTGTTCGCGCCGAGCATCAGAACCGCACGTCCGGCATGCACACCCAATCGTCCGGCAACTTCCGTGGAAAGGCGCTCGCCTTCATAGACCGACAGGCCGGGAAACGCTTCTGCATCGTTCAGGCGGGCATGAGTGGCAAGCGTCAAAATGGCAACCGCAGAGCGACCAGCGAACATCGAAGGGACTGCAAAAAAGTTGAGGGATACAACCAAAGTTAGAGCCAAGGCGGGACGCAAACACGACACGTGATCCTCCATGGGCTGGAGCGATGGAGGGGTAACCCATAGAGCCTACAGTACTCCTGTTTAACTAAGTATTCAATATACTTGTATTTTATACTTATCACGGATAGGCAGCGTTAAAGCGCCAGAAAGTTCTTGAGAATCTGCTTTCCTGATTCGGTGAGGATAGACTCAGGATGGAACTGCACGCCCTCCACTTTATATTTCCGGTGCCGCATGCCCATGACGATACCGTCTTCGGTTTCCGCGCTGACCTGCAACTCCCCTGGAAGCGACTTCCGCTCTACGATCAGCGAGTGGTAGCGCGTCGCGGTCAAGGGATTCGGGACGGAACGGAAGATACCTTTGCCGTCATGCTCGATTTCGCTGGTTTTTCCGTGAAACAATTTCGGGGCACGCACAATTTTCGCGCCAAATGCCGCTCCAATGGCCTGATGGCCTAGGCAAACTCCCAGTATGGGGAATTTCCCAGCCAGTTTCCGGATCAGTTCCACGGAAATGCCCGCTTCTTGTGGCCTGCAAGGTCCCGGCGAAATCACAATGCGTTCCGGCTTTCGCTTGATAATTTCTTCCACGGAGATTCGATCGTTGCGATGCACTTCCAGTGTGCAACCCAACTCACCCAGATATTGCGCCAGGTTGTAGGTAAACGAATCGTAGTTGTCCAGCAACAGAATCAATGCTTCCGCCTTTTCCTGACTTCCGGCGTGTGCGCCGTCTCCAACGAACGCAAGAGCGCCTTCGATTTATTCACCGACTCCTCAAACTCTCCGGCAGGCGTGGAATCCGCCACAATTCCGCCACCCGCCTGCACGTGGGCTACGCCATTTTTGATGACCATGGTGCGCAACGCAATGCACGAATCCAGGTTCCCGGCAAAATCCAAATACAAGATCCCGCCGGCGTAGATTCCCCGGCGTGTCTTTTCCAGTTCCTCGATAATCTCCATGGCGCGGACTTTCGGTGCTCCCGAGACGGTGCCCGCCGGGAAACAGGCCATTAGTGCGTCGAAGCAGTCCACATCTTCGCGCAATTGCCCGCGCAGGCTGGAGACGAGGTGCATCACATGAGAGTAACGCTCGACGGTCAGCAATTTCTCCACTTTCACGCTGCCGTATTCGCACACGCGCCCCAGATCGTTTCTGCCCAAATCCACCAGCATAATGTGTTCGGCGCGTTCCTTCTCACTGGCGAGCATCTCGCGTTCCAGGCGAAGGTCTTCGGCTTCATCTTTCCCGCGCCAGCGGGTTCCGGCGATGGGACGGTAGAGCGCTTCTTTACCCTGCACTTTCACTAGCATTTCGGGCGAACTGCCCACCACATAAACGTCGTTGAGCTGCAGGTAAAACAGATAGGGAGAAGGATTCAGTGCGCGCAGTTCGCGGTAGACGTCGAAGGGCGCAGCTTTGGTTTTCGCCGAGAATCGCTGGCTGATCACCACTTGAAAAATATCGCCGGCGCGGATGTATTGCTTGGCTTTGCGAACGGCCTGCAGGTATTCGCCGCGCCGGAAATTCGAACTCACCTTCGGAGTTCGCGGGGTCGCCTTTGCGTCTTTTCGCGGCTTCTCTGCCTCTACCGGAGCTTCCAACAATTCGCGCGTGCGGCGTATCTCTTTGACCGCCTCGTGATATTTCGCGCGCAGCGATCCCGGCCCTTCGGTGAATACGTTGCGGACAATCCACAAGCGGTGCTGGACGTGGTCAAACGCGATCAGCCCGCGATAAAACATGAGCATCGCATCGTACAGACCGATTTCGTCGCGCAGCCGCTTGGGGAGCCGCTCGATCAAGCGCACCATGTCGTAGCTGAAGTACCCGATCGCGCCGGCCACCAGCGGCGGTAGTCCCGGCACGCGCACCGGGTGGAATTTCGCCATGTGTTCCCGGAGAAACGAAATGGGGTCGCGTTCCTCCCAGATCATGCGGTTACTGCTTTCCAGAACGCAGGCGCCCCCCGCGTAACGGAACACCTCTTCCGGGTTCGCACCTACGAAGGTATAACGCGCGATTTTTTCTCCGCCTTCCACGCTTTCCAGCAGGAACGAATAGCGCGCGCCCTGCGCCAACCGGAGATACGCGCTCACCGGAGTCAACAGATCCGCGGAGAACACGTCGTACACGGGAATCAAGTTCCCCTGTTTCGCCAGCTTTTGAAATTCCCCAAACGAAGGTTGGATCATCAGCTCACTTTGCCGTGCAGCCTCGAGCTTTAAAGTATATCGCGAGTAGGCGCGGAAAATGATTTTGGCCAAATCGCGACGAACGATTGTCACCGCAAGCGATTCACGGAGAGTGGCTTGCGACTCCCAGAATGTTATTGACATTGAGCCGGGCGTGGACTATATGTCGGACTTCTAGGTATAGCGATGGGCGAAGAACAAATCGAGCTTTTGAAAGGTACCTTGGACCTGCTGGTACTCAAGGTAGTTGCCTTGGGTCCCAACCACGGGTATGCAATAGCACAGCGTCTACAGCAGATCTCCAAAGATTTTTTCCAGATTCATCAGGGATCCCTGTATCCAGCCCTGCATCGACTGGAAGACCGCGGTTGGCTGCACGCCGAATGGAAGGAATCGGAAACCGGCCGGGACGCGAAGTTCTATACGCTGACAAAGAAAGGCCGCAGGCAATTGGAAGAGGAGACGCGTAACTGGGAGCGTCTTTGCGAAGCGGTCGCCCTGGTTCTACGAGTCGCGGAAAGGGAGTCCTAGCGATGCGCTGGTTTCAACGCCTCTTTCACCGATCGCGCGCCGAGAGAGATCTGGACCGGGAGCTGCGCTTCCACCTCGAGCGGCAGATTTCCGATCACCTTGCCGCCGGGATGTCTCCTACCGAAGCACGACGCGACGCGCTGCTCAAGCTCGGCGGCATCGACCGCGTCAAGGAAGAAGTTCGCGACGTTCGTTGGGAAACACAGCTGAACAACTTTTTCCGCGATGTTCGTTTCGCAATTCGCTATCTACGGAGAGACCGCCGCTTCGCCTTCGTGGGCATATTGGTCCTGGCCTTGGGAATCGGCGCATCGACAGCAATTTTTTCCGTCGTGAATGCAGCTCTGCTTCGTCCGCTACCGTATCGCGATCCTTCGCGCCTTGTCTGGGCCGATGAATTCATGCCTAGTTTTAACGATTGGGCTGTACCCAACCCGGAGTTCACCAATTGGAAGCTGAATAATCACACGTTCGAGTCAATTTTGGCCTACGACGGGGGCGCAGAATCCAACCTGACGGGGGCTGGGGAACCCGAACGCATCGAGACGTCGGGAGTCACCGCCAATTTCCTGGACGTTTTAGGAATCAAACCAGCGCTGGGCCGCACATTTCTTTCCGAACAAGACAAACCTGACGGCCCGCTTGTGGCAATTCTCACGGATTCGCTGTGGCGGCGCAAATTCAGCGCCGATCCTGCGATTGTGGGAAAGTCCATTGTGCTCGATGGCCAAGCCTACACCGTCATCGGCGTGTTGCCGCGGACCTTTCGCTTCCCCGACAAGAGCCTCGCCCCGCAGCTTCTGTACTCCGCGCAGTTTCCTGTTGCGGTCGACTGGAGTTCGAAGCGGCTTAGTCTCGCGCGTGTAATCGGCCGCCTGGCGCCGGGCGTCTCCACCAGTCAAGCGCGGGCGGACCTTGCCACGCTCGCCGCGCAATCCAACGCAGAAATCCCGCCGGCATTCGTTCACATGCGCAAAGGATTGCGAGTACAAGTTATACCTCTACATCAAAAGATCGTGGGGGATGTGCGCGCGCCGCTGCTCGTTCTTTTCCTCGCCGTTCTCTTCGTTCTGCTCATCGCCTGCGTCAATGTGGCCAATCTCCAGTTAGCTCGCATGGCCGGCCGCCATAAAGAGATGGCCGTGCGAGCAGCCATTGGGGCCAGCCGCGCGCGCCTCATGCAACTATTGCTCACGGAAGGGATATGCTTGGCGGCCATCGGCGGCGCTGCGGGTTTGCTGCTTGCGGTTTTTGGAGTTTGGCTTCTACGTATATCCTTGCCCGCCACGATCACTCAGATCAGCATGATTTCCATCGACCTGCCAGTTTTGCTGTTCACGCTTGTCACCACGTGCACCACCGCCGTTCTCTTTGGATTAGCGCCTGCTTTACACGCCTCCAAGCCTGACGTGAACGACGCGCTCAAGGACGGCTCGCGCTCCACCGGTTTCTCTCTTCACCGCGGCTACCGAGGCATCCTCGTGGTGGTGGAGTTCACGCTGGCATTTTTACTGCTAGTCGGTTCGGGCTTGCTGATCCGCAGTTTTCTTCGGTTGTCGAGTGTTGCTCCCGGTTTTGATCCCACGAACGTGCTCACAGTTAATACGGAACTTCCAGAGGCGAACTATTCTAACGAGCAACAGCGCCGAGTCTTTTTCCTGCAAATCCTGGAGCGTCTTCACGCCCTCCCCGGCGTGCGTTCTGCCGCCGTTTCTACTCAGCTTCCCTTCTCAGGCCGCTGGGGATCATCTTCGTTCCTCGTCGAGGGCCAGCCTGAAGCGCCACCCGGCACGATGTCCACGGTTCTCACTAGCGAAGTCAGTCCGGATTATTTTCACGCGATGCACATCCCGCTCATCGCCGGCCGTTCCTTCACCTTATCCGAGATCGAACGCGATTCGAATGTCGCGATTGTGAGTACTGCGTTTGCCCGCCAATTTCTTCCCGCCGGCTCTCCACTATCAAAACGCATCCGTCTTGGCGCGAGTGATTCCTCCTGGAGCACAGTTATCGGCGTTGTGGGAGACATCCACAACGCCGGACTGGACCAAGCATCCGATCCCGTCGCCTACCTTCCCTACTCCGGAAAAATTCACGCTAGATTCGCTACTCTGGTTCTTCGAAGTGACCGAGATCCACGCCGCTTGATTTCCGCGGTTCGCGATCAGTTCGAGGCCGTCGATCCTTCACAGCCTATTTTCGACATTTCCACAATGCAGCAGCGCATCGACGATTCGATCGACACGCCCCGCTCCTATATGGTGCTACTTACGCTATTTGCGGGTCTTGCTTTGATTCTGGCCACCGTGGGAATTTACGGAGTCATTTCCTACTTTGTGTCTCAGCGTACGCATGAAATCGGGATCCGCATGGCGCTCGGCGCGAGATCGTCCGACGTCCTTCGCATGATCCTGGGCCAGGGGCTCA
This sequence comes from Candidatus Acidiferrales bacterium, assembly GCA_963759275.1. Lineage (GTDB taxonomy): Bacteria > Acidobacteriota > Terriglobia > Acidiferrales > UBA7541 > Acidiferrum. The sequence goes on from CAVWYZ010000019.1 coordinate 107,262, forward strand.
CGATGATCGTGACCGGGTTGACCCTGGGCCTGATCGGCTCTCTGCTTCTGGCGCGCTATCTGGCCAACCTGCTATTCGGCATCAGTCCCCACGATCCGTTTGCCTTCGGTTGCGGCGCGGCGCTGCTGGCGATTGTCGCGCTCGCTGCCTCCTATATTCCCGCCCGTCGCGCGGCGCGTGTTGACCCTCTTGTCGCCCTGCGTTACGAATGAGTTTTTCTGTGATTCATTCAGGTCTTGCTGAGAAAAGGGGGCGCGTTCCTAGATTTTCAGTTGCTTGTGCGCTGCCTCCTGAGATCACACGACGTGTACCCCACAGCCTCAGGCGCGCTCATCGGTTCGTAGGGCGCGAAGGACGGCACGGCGCATTGGCACCTCGGGAGCGGGAGTGCGCATCCATAGTTCCCATTGCGCGAAGCCTTGCGCCAGGAACATTTCCACGCCGGAAACGGTGCGGATGCCGCGTGCTGCCGCCATACGGAGCAACTTCGTTCGCAGCGGGCGGTAGATTAAATCCATCAACAGGTCACAGTTCAGTTCCGCGGCGTCAAGCGGCGAGCTTCCTTCATGCGGATGCATGCCCACCGGCGTGGTGTTTACGATGGCATCCAATTTTTCACGCCGCAATGCCGCGCGTTTCACAACCCCACCGTGCACCGCCCGCGCTAGTTCCTTAGCCGCATTCTCTCGTCGAGCGCACACCAACAATTCGGCACCGGCTTTCGTTAGGGCAAACGCCGCAGCACGGGCCGAGCCACCAGCCCCAAAAATCAGGACGCGACTGTTTTTTAGTGTGAGCTTGCCTTCGAGCGCCCGAAGCACGCCGACGTAATCGGTGTTGCTGCCAGCCAGTTTGCCATTGTGGCGAATAGTCACAGTGTTCACCGCGCCAATCTCTTCTGCCAGCGGCTCGCATTCGTCCAGATAATCGAAGATCTTTTTCTTGTGCGGGATGGTTACGCTAAACCCGGCCACACCGAGGTCGCGCGCCACTTTGAGAAATTCACGCAGGTCCTCGACCAGGAACGGCAAAAACACCGCATCTTTTTTGGCCGCCGCGTAGCCGGTGTTGTGCAGCAAGGGGGACAGCGAGTGGCCGATGGGATTGCCGATCACTCCGTAGACACGGGTTTTCAGTGTGAGCTCATGGGCGCGATAAAGCTCCTTCATCTCGCGCAAGCCGACCTGGCCGGGTGCCGTCGCCGCACCAACCGGGGCGTACAGCAGAGCGCTGCCCGCTCGAAGAGCCAGAATCCGCGCGGGAAGGCCAACCTCTCCCATCGGCACCGCCACGACTTTCTCCGTGCCCCGCGCCAGTCGCAGTAGCCGCGTGCTATCTGACAGCTTCCGGGTCATCGCGGCCACCTTGACTGCGTTCACTCCATCGCGCGCCGCAATCTTCAGTTTTTTCGGTAGCGGCGGAGTGCGCCGAAAATCGTGAATCGAGAGCATCACGTTCGCAGGCAAATCGTGGCCCTTGATGGTCTTTCCCGGTAATTCCCGGAGGGTTTCCACTTCCAGGTCGCACCAAGTACAGCCCGCTTCTTTCGCTTGCCGGAGCCAAAACAATTCCTCCAGCGCATCTCCGGCGAATTCTCCTCCGCCGCCTCGCCTCCGGCATGTCGCCAGGAAAAGTGCATTCTTCGGAGCAGAGCGTTTCAGCCACGCCAGCGCTTTCTCGCATTCGCGATCGTTCGCCAGCCAATCCAGACGCAATTCTACGGTCGGGGTTTCCCGCAGGGCGGCCCGTACCAGGCGGGCAAAATCCCGGGCTTTAGAGGTGGCCACGACGGCACAGACCCTTGCTACGCCTTTTCCGAAGACACTCATGCCCTGAAACGGCTCCAATCTATTGAAAATACGGCTTGTAGCACGTCTTAGCTAAAGTGTAAAGTGCCCCCACCCAATTTGTTGACGTGCCCTACCGCGCTTGTTAGCTTCAATTATGCAAGTCCCCGCACGGCCCTTTTTGGCGTGACTCGAAGGAGTGTTCTAATGCGCGTAATTGCAGCAGGAATGGGTCTCGGCATGTTACTGGCAGGTGCGAGCGCCTGGACGCAGAGCAACCCACAGTCACAAGAAGTCGCTTCGACGCAACCGGTTGCCGCCACCACTTCCCCGGATTATACCGCCGTGTACTGCTCGAATTTCGTAACCTCCGAGCGGACCAGCGATGATTCCTACTTGATTTCCGGCGAAGACTCAAACTCTAAAGTCGTTTTTGCGCTCCGCGACTATGTTTATATCAATAAAGGGGCGAGTCAAGGCGTCCACGTTGGCGATCGCTACTCGGTCTACCGCCCGGAGAAAGACGCGATCGACGTTCAGTGGTTCAAGTGGCAGGACAAACTCATGAAAGCCATGGGCACATACTATAAAGACCTCGGCCAACTGAAAGTCGTCAACGTTCAGCCAAACGTCTCCACTGCGGAAGTCACGTTCGCCTGCGATTATCTCCAGCGCGGCGACATGATTCGTACCTGGCAGGAGCGTCCGTCTCCGCCGTACAAGTCCGCGGAAAATTTTGATATTTTCGCTCCAGTCAGCGGCAAGTCCGTAGGCATGTTGGTTGTGGGCAAGGAGTTCACCCAGACCTACGGAAAATTCAACACCGCGTTTGTCAATCTAGGCACGAACCAGGGCGTAAAGGTCGGCGACTACATGCGCATTTTCCGCTACCAAGGCGGCAACTCGCAGACCACGCCCTACTACGACGACTACCAGTTCAAGATGTACGGCTTCGGCAGCACGCCCGTCGCTTACAAGTGGAACGATTTGCCCAGGCAGATTCTCGGGGAAGGCGTCGTACTCAATGTCAGCCCCAATTCTTCCACGGTATACATCACATACAGCCGAGGCGAGATGTTTGCCGGAGACTACACCGAAGTGGAATAACGATCTAAAACTGTCAGCGATTCCCGCCCGCGTCCGCAAGTTAGACGCGGGCTTTTCTTTTCCGTCTGGCTATTTGCCTTCCTGGATGATCTCGCAGGTGAATCCGTAGATGCGCGTCTCTGGAGCTTTCCAGGCATCCACCGGCAATCCGGCCTTATGACATGTCTCCTTTAGGAATTCCTCGCGTCCCAGATGGTGCTCGACGGCCACTTGGGGCAATAAAAGCCCGCAGCGCATTCCCTGCTCCACCAGCAATCCGTGCTTCCCAATTTCGACGCACTCTGGCTGAATGCGTTGCAGCGCCGACAACAGCGACACTTCCACTTGTAACCGCTCCAATTCTTCAGGCTGCATGGGACTAAATCGCGGGTCGTCCACGGCCGCTCCCGCCGCGCATCGTACAATGCTTTCTCCCAATGGCTCTTTCGACTCAATCACACCGATACAACCATGCAACTTTCCCGTAACGTGCAGAGTGACGAATACGCCGCAACGCCGTTCGAATATGTCGCTCTTCGGAATTTCTTGCAGCAAGCGGCGCTGGGATACAGCTTCGACTACAGCCTGGCGCGCCAACTCCAGTATGTTTTTCCGATCGCTTTCAGAGAGGCAGTGCATCCTGCGGTTTCTTTTGAACTTCCAACACGCTTAACTTATGCCGTAGCTTGACCCGGTCGTCCAGTTGACTCCAGAACCTGTAAAAATATTGTGCTGCGGAGATCAATGCGCTGATCACGACAAGCCAGATCAGTACAAGTCCCAAAGTCCGAAGCGAAGGATGCCTGGCGCCATAAATGAGCACCGCCGCGGCACAGACTTGCAACACCATTTTGGTCTTGCCCAACGTCGACGCGGCAATCGTAAACCCTTCGGCGGACGCGATGTTTCGCAATCCCAGAATCACCAACTCCCGGCCGATGATGATCACTACCATCCACGCTTTTGCCAGGTGCATGTCCACCAGGGAAATGAACGCCGCGCAAATCAGCAATTTGTCCGCGATGGGGTCCAGCAAAATCCCAAGTGTGGTCACCTGCGCGCGACGCCGCGCGAAATATCCATCGGCCCAGTCGGTCGCCGCGGCAATCAACAGGATCAGCACTCCCCAGAACTCAAAGTGCATGGGGAATCCGCCCAACTCTACGTTGGGGCTGCGGGTCAACAGCACAACGATCAGCACAGGAACGATAAATATCCGCAGCAGCGTCAATGCATTAGGAAGGTTCATAGAGGCGGGCGACGGCGGGGCTGCTTCGGCTCCTTTTTGGCGTTCGGCTCACTATAGTCCGCGTAATCCTCAGCGTCAACGTGGCCCATTAGCTGTTTATTGCGGTACTCCAGAGTAACTCAAGGCAACACCGTAGAGGAAATGGGAGTGGTACTCTTTCGTAACATCGTTGCTGCAAATCTGTGCAAATCGGCCAAGCGGCAAGAATGCGATACTCATGATTCATAAAACTGTTTCAGGAGCATTACTCACGCTAACCAACATATTTTATATATACTTACAGGGAGCATCTAATGGATTCAGCATCGTCTTATGAACTGGTCTCGGAACGCTCCGGAGAGAGGCACCCGCAGTTTCCACAGCGTTTTCCACAAGCAGGCCGAGAAGCGGACTGGCCGGGCAAGCCCTCAGTTTCCGTCACATTTCATTCATATTTGGGGTTTTTTGCAGAATTACTCGGAAGTTACTATGCGCGTTTTCTTCGCACTTTAAATCGCGTGGGGACCGCGCAATACGCGCACCGGCAGGAACAATATCGCCCGGAGCAACTCAAAAACACCATGTACTGCGATGCCCATGATCCGGAACGGCAGCAGCAATAACCACACGAACGGGTAAGCGATGAGCGCCAGTAGAGCAATCGGCCAACATACCACCAACAAAATACACCACAGGAAAAAGGCGGCCATGTTTTCTGCCTCCTACCTATCGATACGAAGGTGAAGGCCGGAATGTTTCCTTCACCTCGAAGTCCTTCAATTTCAGACGCCGTGCCACGGTCTCGGGGATTTCCGCTTCCAAATCCATATGCGCATCGCATACTTCCGAGTGCACCACTCGGCCCAGGGCATGAATCAACGCGAGAGATCGTCCTTCCGTGAGCGGCACGCGCAACGAAAGTTTAACCACGGGATCGATGGGAAGGGCCACATCAATTCGCCGCAGCAGTTCGTCCAACCCTTCGCCGGTGAGCGCCGATACAAACACCGGAGGGTCTTCGCCATTTTTCGTGTGAGACCACGCCGCCTTGAATTCCTCTCGCTGCCCGGGAGTCAGCCGGTCAATCTTATTGAACACGCGTAGGCGAGCCCGGTCCATCACCCCAAGTTCGCCCAAAATCTTCTCCACTTCCTGCTCGAGTTCTTCGTGATAGGGATTGGAAATGTCGCTGACTTGCAGAATCAGCGCGGACTCTTGCACTTCTTCCAAGGTGGCGCGGAAGGCGGTGAGCAAGCCCTTGGGCAGCGCACGAATAAATCCCACGGTGTCCGAGACCAGGATTCTTCGGTTCGAGGGCAGTCGCAGCGCGCGAATGGTGGGGTCGAGCGTCGCGAACATCTTTGACGAAACCATCACTTCAGCGCGGCTCAGCGCATTGAACAACGTGGACTTCCCTGCGTTCGTATAGCCCACCAAAGACACCGTTCCCAAGGGCACGGCATTGCGCGCTTCCCGTCGCAGCGCCCGCTGCTGGCGCACTTCATCAATGCTGTTTTGAATCTTTCGCACGCGATCGCGAATGCGCCGCCGGTCCGTTTCTAATTTCTTTTCACCAGGGCCGCGCACGCCGATGCGCCCTGCCCCACCTCCGGCTCCGCCCGCGCCGCCTCCCCCGCTCTTACCGCCCAATCGGGACATTGCCGTGCCCTTTCCCGTCAGTCGCGGCAACATGTAATTCAATTGCGCCAGTTCCACCTGCAGTTGGCCCTCGCGGGATCGCGCGTGTTTCGCAAATATGTCCAAAATTAATTGGGTGCGATCGATAACCCGGCGTTCCGTCGCTTCTTCGATGTTCCGTTGCTGCACGGGCGTGAGTTCGCTATCGAAGATAATCAGGGGTGCCTGGCGCGCGGTGGCTTCGGCGCGGATCTCGTCCAGCTTTCCGCGTCCAACCAGCGTGGCAGGATCGGCGGAATCCCTCAGCTGGAAGACCGTGCCGGTAACTTCCGCTCCGGCGCTGCGCGCCAACTCCACCAACTCGGCCAGCGATTCGCGTCCGGCTTCCCCGACTGGCATTCCCGGAAAGCGTGGAGCACGCTTCCAGCCCACGCCGACGAGGAAGGCACGTTCCGAGACCGTTGTATCGTGCTGAGTTTTCATTGGAGCGATCGGGTTCGCCGTGCAGAGCAGATTTCGCGCTGCGTGGAAGGAAATTTCTTCATCCAGCCGATTATACGTCCATTCCGCCGGTGCCGGATACCACCGTGGTCAGTCTCGCCCGGACCACATCGAGCGCTTGCTTCTGAATTTGTGGCTGGTCGCCAAATCCCGCCAGCCAGTCCACGCCCTTTTCCCTGCGGAACCAGGTCAGCTGCCGCTTGGCGTAGCGCCGCGTGGCCTGTTGAATCGCAGCGCGAGCTTCTGGCAGAGCCATCTCGCCGCGCAGCACCTTTCGCAATTCCCGATAGCCGATAAAATCAAAGGCCTTCGCACTTTCTGGGACTTCCCGCTCTATTAGCCCGCGCACTTCCTCCATCCATTCGTGCGCCAGCATCGCATCCGTCCGCGCATGCACCCGCTCGTAGAGTTCTTCTCGCGGAGGCATCAAGCCAATCTTCATAGCGTGCCAACCTTCCAGTGGCTTGCGCCCGCTCCGGTGCACCTCCGAGAGAGGTTTCTTGGTCAGCAAGCACACTTCGATCGCGCGAATCAATTTTTGTTCGTCGGCCGCGGCGATTTTCTCCGCTGATTCGCGGTCCAGCCGACACAAGATGCGATGCAGATAGTTGCTACCGTGCTCCTCCGCGCTCGCCCACAACCGCTCTCGCAATTCCTCAGACCGCTGTGGAACATCCGCCAAGCCTTCCAGCAATGCGCGCAGGTAGAGTCCCGTTCCCACCGTGAGAATGGGAAGTTTTTTCCGTGCTCGAAGGCCGTTCAGCACCACGAGCGCTCGTTCCCGGTACCCGCCTGCCGTCGATTCCTCGGCAGCATCCAAAACATCCAGCAGATGATGTGGCACGCCGCGCCGTTCTTGCGCCGTCGGTTTTGCGGTGCCGATATCGAAGCCTCGGTACAACTGTGTGGAATCGCACGCGATCACCTCGCCACCGAGCCGTTCCGCTAGCCACACGCCCAGCGTGGACTTTCCCGAAGCGGTTGGCCCCACGATGACCAACAGCGGTAGTTCTCGTTGTGCGTTCATTTGTGGAATAAAAAAGGCCACGCCCGGACCAACAGAATAATCAGCACAACCAGTGCCAACAGCAAACTGCCTAGCACTTGTTGGCGTGCAATTTTCATGGTGTTACTAATTTGTGGGAATCGGCAAGTTGTAATAATACGTAAACCGCAACTCGATATACGGTCCCTTGAATTGCGCCGGTAGAGTGGGAAACGGATTCGACGCGCGAATGGAGGAAATCGCCGCGCGGTCCAGCGGCTCCTTACCCGAGCCAAACACTCGCTGCGGGTCGCCATCCGGCACGCTGCCATCGCGATTAATTTTGAAGGTCAGCGAAACCACGCCCTGATCCCCTAACTGCACCGACGCTGGCATGACCGAAAACCAGTTTTGCTTCACCGTCAAATAGACGCGCCGCAAGTAGTCGTTGAAATCCACGCCCTGCGTGTCCGTGAGCATTTCCACGCCGGCCCCGGCCGTTCCGTGGCCTCCGCTGCCTCCACCTCGTCCTCCACCACCAGGAATTTGTCCGCTTCCCGCAAGCGGCACGGGCGAGTTGGTTCGGCTCGCAGCCCTCGCGGCATCTCGGATCGCATCGCCGGGAGATTCGTGCTTGGGAAGAGAAAGGCCTGCCTGTGGCACGGGCATGTTCGGCGTTTCCAGCTTCACCTGCGGCTTAGGCAGATCGCCCCGAGTTCCCTCCGCAGGCTTGGGAGGTGTTGGCGGTACGATGGCATTAGGCTGTGGCGTCGGTGCGCTGGGCAATTCTCGCTTTGGCGGCTGGGGTTGGGGCTGCGGCTGTGGCGGCGGTTGCACCGGCGGCGCAATGGTGGGGGCAACTTTTCGAATCTCGCGAGGATCCACCTTGACTGTAGGCCGTGGCGCCGGCGGAGCCGAGGGCTTCAATGATTCCAGCGCGCCCGGCGGCAGCAACACGGAAATTTGCTTGCGTCCAATTTCGTCCACTTCGCGCGATCTTGAGTGGTACGACAACACTTCAATCATCACCACCACAAAGATCAAATTCAGCAAGAGCGAGACGATCGCGACAGCCATTTCCCCCACGGGCCTCTTCTGCTGTTGCTCGGACGGCAGAAACGACAGCTCGCCCGTCTGCATAATGTCTGGCTGCACCAGATCTTCCGACACCGTGAGCGGGCCCTGTAATACTTCTGGCGGAGCTGCTCCCTGCGGCACGGTGATGCGTTCGTCCATGTCCGTGGGCTGGGCAGGCAGGAGGGAGTCGTCCGGTTTTTGGACTAGTTCAACGTTCACGTCGCGAGGCACGACAACGCGGGCCGCGATGGCTTCCAGGGGCAAATTCGCCGGAATGGTCGAGCGACCGTCCAGTGGCACGATTGGCAGTGTCGCGGGTACCAGCGTGCGTTCGTCCAACGAGGAAGGACGCCGGCGCGTCGTAGGCTGGTCCGCTGCGGGCGGACGCGCCCCTTGGGGAACCAAAGTCCGTGGAATCATCATTTCAGTTTGCCTGACACACCGGTCGCTACGGGTTGGACGCGGGCACTGTGCTCACGGATGCTTTCCATTACCCGGCCCGCCAGTTCCAACGCCGCTCGCCCCGCTTCTCCGTCGGTCTTGGGGGCCATGCGCGTCTTCACCGCCTCAACAAATGCTTCCAATTCCGCGCGCAACGGCTCTACTTGTGGTGCAGATAGCTTCTCGAAACCGAATTCCGGTTGCGGGCCCGGCTTCTTCACTCCCACACGCAAGGCGTCTCTTCGGGCGTAGTCCAGCGAAATATATTCGTGCTGCTGGAAAAAACGCATTTTGCGGACGCGCTCGGTGGAAACGCGACTTGCCGTCACGTTGGCCACCGCTCCTCCGGCGAACTCCAGCCGCGCATGCGCAATATCCACCTTGTCCGTCAGCACCGGTATCCCCACCGCTTTCACTTCCTCAACGGGTTCCTTCACCAGCGCGAGCAAAATGTCCAGGTCGTGAATCATCAGGTCGTAAATTACGTCGACGTCCAAGCTACGTGGCGTAAATACGCCCAAGCGATGCACCTCAAAAAACAAGGGCCGGTTCACCACCGGCTCGACGGCGCGCACCGCCGGGTTGAATCGCTCGACGTGCCCTACCTGCAGGATGCGCGCCTTTCGCTTTGCCGTGGCAATCAGTTCGTCCGCTTCCGCCAGGGTCCGCGCCATCGGCTTCTCGACCAGTACGTCAATTCCCATCTCCATCAAGCGGCACCCAACTTCCGTATGCGCCAGGGTCGGCACGGCTACGCTCACCGCGTCCACCGCGCCACGCAGATCCTCTATAATTGAGAACGCGCGGGTACCGAATTCTTGCGCGATTTTTCCAGCCCGTTCCGCGTCCTGATCGAACACTCCAACCAGCTCGGCACTTTCCAATTCCCGATACGCCCGGGCGTGATTCCGCCCAAACTCGCCACACCCGACCACTGCCACGCGGATCTTGCGTGTTTCCACACCCGTACTTGCGTTCATTCGTTATTCATTCCCTGGGAATCTTGGATTGGTTCCGTGTCCTTCTTGGGCGGAAATGCCTGAATCGTGATGCCCGCGGCGTCCGCCATCTCGACCAGCCTTTGGCGGTCAAACAGCAGCGTGCGCTCCGCATCGATCGCTAATGCCGTGGCCCCCGCCTTCTTCATTGCTTCGACGGTAGGCATCCCCACCACGGGTACGTCGAAGCGCATGTCCTGTTTCGGCTTGCTCACCTTCACGACTACCAGCGGCTTGCCTTCGGCGAAACGTGCGGCGCGCTGAATAGTTTCGTCTGTGCCCTCCATGGCTTCCACGGCCACGCAGGCACGATCGGCAATCACTACCGTTTGTCCGATGTCCATCGCCGCGATTTGCCGTGCCACTCCCAAACCATATTCCATGTCCGCCGCTTCGCTATCGCTAGGCTCGCGATTGGTCAGCACTCCGATTCCGGGCAGCAGCGGCTTTAGAAATATTGTGGAATCCACCAACTGAATCCCTTCCTCTTCCAGCACCTTAGCCACCGCGCCGATCAACGAATCCGTATTCTTCTTCGGCAACAGAAGCAGCAGCTTCGCCAGCTTCCAGTCCGGCCGAATCGCGCTGAAAATCTTGTTGTGCTTCACTTGCCCGGCCATCACCGCGCGCTTTACGCCTTCCTGTTGCATCAGTGCGATGGCCTTGCTCAATTCCCCCAGACTCACCCAGTGCAGCCGCTTCGCCAGTTTTGCCAGCTCCGGGGAAGCTTCTTCTTTCAGCGCGATCACCGCCATCTCGATCCCCTGGCTGCGCGCTCCTTCCAGAACCAGAAACGGAAACCGGCCATTTCCTGCGATCAGGCCCCATCCCGCGGTCGTGTTCGGTGATTCCGGCATGAATTCAGAGTCCACTCACTTCACGATTCCGCGTTCGGCCTTCTCCACGAATTCGATGACTTCCTGAATATCGCTGGAATCCCCCAAGGTCTTCCGCATCTCGCCCAGCGCCTGTGTTGTGTTTTTCTTCGAACGTACCAGCAACTTGAACGCGCGCTGCAAAACCTGAATACGCTCCGGAGAAAATCCCTTTCGTTCCAGGCCAATGGTGTTGGCGCCGAAACATTTGGTCTCGCGTTCCGTCACGATCAACGAAAATGGCAACACATCCTGGGTGATCACGGTGCACGCGCCGATATAAGCGTATCTTCCCAAGCGGCAAAACTGGTGCACCGGGGAAAACGCTCCCAGGGTCACAAAGTCCTGTACGGTCACGTGACCCGCCAATGTCGCTCCATTCACGAACAGCGTGCCGTTCCCGATCTGGCAATCGTGCCCCACATGCGAACACGACAGAAAGAAATTGTCATCACCCAGCCGCGTGATGCCGCCACCTTTTTTCGTTCCGCGGCTGACGGTCACGTGCTCGCGAAAAATGTTTCCGTTCCCGGCTACCAGTTCCACATGCTCGCCGCGAAACGTGTAGTCCTGCGGGTCGCCACCAATCACCGAAAACGGATGAAAGACGTTGCGCGCCCCAAACTTCGAAGGCCCGTTGACCACCGCGTGGTTATGCACCACGCAACCTTCCCCCAGTTCCACGTCCGCACCCACTACCGCGAACGCTCCCACTTCCACTCCTGCCCCAAGTTTCGCCGCGGGTGACACGACGGCTTGCGGGTGTATTGTGACTGGTTTCATTTTGCCGCGTTATTGGCCCGGTCGCGGTCCACCATCACGCACATCAATGTCGCTTCCGTCGCCAGGTTGGACTCCACGAACGCTTTGGCCTGAATCTTGCACAAATCGCCCTTCCACGCGAGGATATTCACTTCCACGCGCAATTGATCCCCTGGCAGCACGGGACGCCGGAACTTCACATCGTTCATCGACGCTAAATACAACAATTTCTGATCGCGATCGGGAATCTCCTGAAGCAACAACAGCCCGCCCGCCTGCGCCATGGATTCCAGAATCAGCACTCCCGGCATTACCGGCTTGCCCGGAAAGTGTCCTTGAAAAAAAGCTTCGTTGATGGAGACGTTTTTGATCGCGACGATGCGCTTGAACCGCTCCATCTCCACAACTTTATCGATCAGCAGAAACGGATACCGGTGCGGCAAAAACTTCTGTATCTCGTTTATATCCAGTTCCATGCCCGCTCCTGTGCCGCATACGGTCTCACGGCACGCCCTCCATATATCGCAAACTTACTATTATAAGCAATCCGGCGGCCCAGCACAGCTTATCTTCTTTGCGTTTCCGGTCGCTCACCATGTTCATGCGTCATTGCCTCTTGTTTCCCCGGTTGCTAACATCCCTCTCCCATGGCGCAAAACTCTCTTCCCAAAACTCTTTTCTCCGCTCTTCGATCGCGCGTGCCGCAGATGCTCGATGTTCTCCGCGAGCTGACCCTTCAAGAATCGCCCAGCACCGAGAAGCATCCGGCGGACCGTTGCTGCGGATTCCTGGCAGACCAGTGGCTGCTGCGCGGCGGAATCATCCACATTCTCAAGAATGAGCGCCGCGGCAATCACCTCCGGGTGGTCTGGCCCCCCGCAGCCACTCGGCCGGAGGGGCAACTGCTGGTTCTCGGCCACTACGACACGGTGTACCCCACGGGCACCCTGGGCCACATGCCGTTTCGCATCGCTGGCGGCAAGGCGTTTGGTCCCGGCACGTTCGACATGAAAGCCGGTATCGTCCAGGCGCTCTTTGCGCTGGAAGCCTTGCAGGAGCTGAAGATTCCGGTCGCGAAGAACATCGTCTTTCTGTGGACCTCCGATGAAGAAATTGGCAGCAAGTCTTCCCGATCGGTGATCGAGGCGGAAGCGAAACGCAGCGACGCCGTCTTTGTTCTGGAACCTTCGCTCGGCCTTCGTGGCCTGGTGAAGACGTCGCGAAAAGGCGTCGGAGAAGCGGAGTTGGTCGTGCGCGGGCGTGCGTCTCACGCTGGGCTGGCACCCGAAAAGGGTATCAACGCGATTCACGAACTGGCCTCGCAAATCGCGCGCATCGAACGCTGGAACAACCTTCGCCGCGGCGTCACCATCAACGCGGACATTGTCGAAGGCGGTTCGCGCACGAATGTAATCGCGGATCACGCCAAGGCCACACTGGACCTTCGCGCCTGGCGCGCCTCAGACATGCGCGCCTTAGAATCCCGCCTGAAATCGCTCAAGCCCATCCATCGCGGCGCGAAACTGCAAATTACCGGCGGCTTTGACCGGCCACCACTCGAGCGCAAGCATAGCGCCGCGCTGTTCGCACGCGCCAAGACGCTCGCCAAGCAAATTGGTTTGTCGCTCGGAGAAGCTGCGGCCGGTGGCGGCTCGGATGGCAATTACACCGCAGCGTTAGGCGTTCCCACTCTGGATGGCCTCGGCGCCGTCGGCGATGGCGCCCACTCGACTCACGAGCACGTCATAACCAAAACCATGCCACAGCGCGCGGCGCTTTTGGCCGCTTTGCTTGCGATTTCCTGATATTTTCTGGACTCTCGCCGAAAAAATGGAGAACTACCGCACGTAGGTTTTCTTAAGATACTCGGCGGTCGATTTCATCAAGTCGCCGTAATCGTCGTGCAGCACTTCCCTAAGCGCATCTTCGGTCGATCCGCCGGCTGCAATCCTGTCCAGAATGCGCTCCACGTCGCTCATGCCCTGCGTCTCCACGATGTATTCCACATTCGCCAGTCCCCAGGCATACGCATAGCGCGCTACGTCTCCGGGCAGTCCCATCCAGGAGCCTTCCAGCCGTCCTAATGGCGCTGCTTGTCCTTCGTCGTAAACCTGGACCAGCACCGCTGCGTTTTCGTCACTCCGCTTCCCTTCCATCCACTGCGCCACGCCTTCCTGAATCCACGTCGGCGCGCGGCCCCGCGTTTTCTGCTGGATAAAACTGTGCGTCAGTTCGTGTTTTAGCACACGAGACAATTCCGAGTTCATCCCGGTCAGACCCTGCACCGGAACGCGAATCCGCCCATCATTCAACGCGCCTACCCAACCGGGAGCGCGAGTGATGTCCGCAAAACTCTGCTGCGTATACAGCACCACGCCAATCGGTTCCGGCGGCGTATAGTTCAACTCGGATTCGATGTTCGCGTAATGCGATTCCAACGTAACGAGCACCTCGCGGGCCAGCGCCGGCTGCGCCTCGCCGTTATACTTCAGCTGAAAATGCGCGCTCTCGTTTTCCTTGTAGCTTTCTTCCTCCTGCTTATCGCGCAGCGCCTTGTCCAGCGCCGCTTGTGTCTCGATGTCCGGCTTCAAGGCCAGGGATTTTTTCCACTCGGCCACCGCCTGATCCGGCCGGTTCATTCCGTAATACGCCCACCCTTCCAGCTTATAAACATCCGCATTGTCCGGAGAAACCCGCTTCGCGCGTTCGAGATATTCCACAGACTGCTTGTATTCGCTTTTCTTTAAATACAGGTAAGCGACGTTCATCAGCAATACGGGCTGGTCGGGCAGAAACGAGATTGCCGTGCGCTCGTCGTTCAGCGCGTGTTCCATATCCCCGTGAGCCAGTTCAAACTGCGCCGCCGCATGGTGCGCCAGCGCCGCCTTTTCGTTCGCTTTCGCGTTTCCTCCGCGCGCCGCACCCTCCATTTTTGCGATGTAGTCGCGATCGATCGCTCCGTCGTGGATTGCCGCCTGATCGATCTCCGCAGCGTCCGCTGTCGCCTCCATGGGCGGAGGGGCCACGTTCAGATTGGACGCAGCCTCCGCGGGCGACCCCATGACCGGCATCAACCCCTTCTCGATGTGATCCACAATACTTTTCGGAATCGAAAGCTGTCCGGCGGAGGTCTCGTAGCTAACTTTGTCTCCATCCTCGGTTACGTTGTAGGCAACGATCTGGCGCCCATTCTTCAGCACAATCTTGTCGGCGCGCGCCGATGAAACACCCACGAGCAGACCCGCGATGAGCAGTAGCATCCGCACCGAGATTCCCGGTCCTCTCATTTCTTAATTTTAAACCGCGGCGAGCAACGGTTCCGCGCCTGCTTGTCCGCACATGCCGAAAGTGACTACACTCAAAGGATGCTCCCGCGCTCCGCCCTGTTCGTTTTATTTTTATTTTCCGGCGCTGCCTTGCGAGCAGGCGATTCTTCGCCACGCGATACTCTCGCTTCCCTCAACGCGCTGCGCCTCGATTCCTCGCATGTCTATACCATCTCTTCCGCCGACCGCATTGAAATTCGCAAGGGGGATATGGTGCTCTCCTTTGAGCGGGGGAAACTCGCGTTCTACCAGCCTTACGAGGGCCATGTCACCGGATTTGTTTTCTCGGGAATCGGCCACGCCGTGGCGCTGCCTCGCGATCCCGCGGAAAAGCAGCAATTGGCGCGATTTCTCGGCGCACCTGTTCTTGATGAGCAGTTTGTTTCCATTTATGCCCGCTTCACCGACGGCACCGCCGACGATCTGTTCGCGCAACTGAAACGCGATGCGCTGGAGCCAGCTTCCGACGACGCGTATGCCTCTCTCTGGCTGCCGCAACTCGAACGCTTGAATCCCACGCACTCACTACGCATTCTTTTCGAAAAGTACACGTCTGACCCGCGCCATTTCTTCCACGCCGGAATCGACGGCGTCCTCACCGGACCCTTTGACGTTCTCCTCGACGATACGCGCCAGGAGAATTTCATGCTCGGTCAGCCGCGCACCGTCAACAAGGTTAACTATTACGACGTGTGGACTTCATACCCGCTTCCGGACTTCTCCGTGCGCGCGCTGCCCTTCCATGCCTCGCACTATCAAATCAACACCACCATCCGTCCTGACAATTCCCTGGAAGGCGATGCTTCCGTGGACTTCCGCACCTCTATTCCGGGCGACAGCGTGCTCTTTGTCCAACTGGCGCGGGCCCTGAAAGTGGACAACATTTCTCTCGCCTCCGGAGAAAAGCTCCTCTTTTTTCAGAATGAAGGGCTTACGGAACAGGAGTTACGTGCTCGTGGCGATGACACCCTTTGCATCTTTCTCCCCCGCGCTGCCGCGAACGGTTCGACGTTTACGCTGCGCTTTCACTACCGCGGCAACGTCATCGAAAACTACGGCAATTCCGTGCTCTTCGTCGGGGCTCGCGAAAGCTGGTATCCCCATTACGGAGATACCGCGGAGTTCGCTCCATACGACCTGAGCTTCCGTTGGCCAAAACACCTTCGACTGGTGGCCACCGGCGAAAAATCCGACGAGCACGAAGACGGAGATTTCTTAGTCGCCAAGTGGAAATCCGCGCAGCCCTTTCCGGAAGCCGGCTTCAATCTCGGTGAGTATGCCTTCACATCGGTGAACTCGGCCGACCATACCGTCGAGGTCTATGCCAACAAACTGCTGGAACAGGCGCTTTTTGCGCGATTGCAGCGCCGCGCTGTGGAGCCCGATCGTATTCCACGCCCGCCGACAGTCGAGATTCCGAACCCGGCCGGAATGTTAGCTCCTATTCCGCCTAGCCCCGCGGACGCTCTCAATTCTTTGGCTCGCGAAGTGAATACCTCCATTACTTTTTTTGAGAAATACAACGGGCCGTTTCCTTTCCGCCGCCTGGCCGTTTCGCAGATTCCCGGCGGCTTCGGTCAAGGCTGGCCCGGTCTCCTATACCTCTCCACCTTTTCGTTCCTTCCGCAGGCCACTCAGGAAAGTATGGGCTTGACGACCAGTTCGCAAGAAGCGTTCACGGACATTATTCCGGTACACGAAGTAGCCCATCAGTGGTGGGGCAACGTAGTGGGATGGTCGAACTATCGCGATCAATGGATCGACGAAGGCCTGTCGGTTTACCTCTCGCTGCTGTTTGCCGATTCTCAGAAGATCAACGGCCGCGCTCTTTCTACATGGCTGGCGCGCTACCGCAAACAACTGGTTACCAAGCCTTCCGATTCCGACATTGCTCCCGGTGACATCGGCCCGGTAACCGTGGGGTTCCGCCTTTCTTCTTCCAAGTCGCCGGACGCTTACGACATCGTTGTGTATTCCAAAGGCGCCTGGATCTTTCACATGCTTCGGGAGATGCTTCGCGAACCGAATTCTCGCGATCCCGACGCTCGCTTCGCGGGGTTCCTGCGCAGCATCGTGGCGAAATACGCGCAAAAACCTCTGTCCACCGAACAGTTTCAGAAAGAAATAGAAGCGGTCATGACTCCCAAGATGGACCTCGAAGGCGGTCGGTCGATGGAATGGTTTTTCGAGGAATACGTTCGTGGAACTGGTATACCCCATTACAAAGTGGAATTCACCACCCGGCACACGGAAAAGGGCTATCAGGTGCGCGGCAAGCTCTTGCAATCGGACGTGCCTCGTTCCTTTATCGCGCCGGTGCCGTTATACATCGGCTCCTCGGGGAGCCACAGCGTGTTATTGGGTACGGTTGTTGCTGCCGGAGACGAAACTTCGTTCTCTTTCTACTCTCAAGTCGATCCTCACAAGATCCTCATCGACCCGCACATGAGCCTGCTCTGTGTCGCGGAGTAGTCCGCATTTCTCGCGCCTATTTCGTCTCCATCAGTTGTTTCTCCAGCAGAGGACTATCCAGGTTCAGCTCCGCTTTGCCACTGTCACCTAGCACATAGGGATATCCTTCGGGATCTTTAGGCAACTCTTTCAGCAGACCCGCTTGCACCAATTCGCTCATGCGTGCCGGCCGGCGTTTTGTCTGCTTCTCAAATTCATCGGAGAGCTGGTTGATTTTCTTTATGTCCAACTGCACCTGCATCAGCTCCAGGTGTTCTGCCGCATTCTTCTTCACCTGAGGATCCGTAGTCGTCTGGTACACCTGCGACCATAAGAAATACGACGTTTCCGGAGATTCGCCTTCGCCCGCGATCTTTGCCGCCATGACTTTCATCCAGAGGTACGCGTGCGGATTCTTGCTTCCTTCCACAAATGCCGCGGACGCCTTGGGGTAATCCTTTGCGTCGAAGTAATATACATTCCCCAGATCCTGGTAGAGCCGCCATTGATCCGGATTAGCTTGTATCCCCCGTTCCAGTAACTTCACGGCGAGATCGGGCCGCCCTTCCCCGCGAGGCGGACTGTCACTTAAAAAGATGGATCCAAATCGGTATGCTGGCATCAGGTGCGGGTCGAGCGTGGTCGCAATATCCAGCAAGGGCCATAACAAGTCGAGATTCTTTCGATGCAGCCGGTGCTGCTCGCCGAAGTACTGCACCGCTCGCGTCCAATAGATGGCTCCCATCAACGGTGCATACTCCAGGCTTAATATCTTCACGACATTTCCTGAGCGCAGCGCCAGATCATCCTCGTTCACGTGCATGGCGGTTTTCTCTTGATCAATCTTCAACTGTAGCTTCCATACCGCCGCGAACCCCGCAAGCAGCAGGACACCCAGCAGCCATGCCGTTATTCTCTGCGCCTTCATTTCAGATTTCGTCGCGAAAACACCAGCGCGGCTGCCACAAGCACTATGCCGGCATACACAACCGCGTAAACCGTGTCTTGCCAAACCAGGCTTGCCGGCACTCCTCGCCCATGTGCTACCGCACCCATCACATTGAAATTCTCGAAGTTTGGCAGCAGGTAAGAGATGCCCCGCAACATCTTCATGGTTCTCGGGGTCATATTCACGGCCTGGACTGTCCGCAGATCTTCCGCGAATACTCCCGCGATATACATTCCCACGGTAAATAAAATCGCCAGGAACGGAGTGGTGAAACAGGAGAACAACATCGCTAGCGCAACAATCAAAGCCAGCTTCAATAAAATCAGATAAACGGCCACCACCAGGTACCAGTCACTTCTCTCCAGGGGATGCTTCACCATCCACAACGCGAAATACAGTCCCACGGCCATCGCCGCGGTGTTTACCGCCAGCGTCATGACCAGCCCGCCATACTTCCCGAGCAGAAATTCCCAGCGCTTCACGGGCTTGGCCAGCAAGGCATATAGTGTGCGCTTATCGATTTCTTTGGACACCAACCCGACGCCGATAAATACCGCGATAAAAATCCCGATCACGGAAATTGCCGTCAGGCCCAGGCTGACGATTACGCTCTCTTCGATGCCAATGGAAATTTGCCCGACCAGGATGGCCGCGCCCATCATGAGCAGCGCGAAGAACACCAAGTTGTACAGCACGCGGTCGCGCACCGCCTCGCGGAACGTATTCGTCGTTACTGCCCACACGTTCCTCATCGCCCACTCACCTCAACCGCGTTCGCTTGCGCCCGGTCCGCATCCACCAGGTTCATGAAAAATTCTTCCAACGTCGGCTTTAGCTGCGCCACCGACAAGACTCGGGCGTTCGCGGATTTCAGTTCGTCCAGTGCGCCGTACAGATCCGCCTCGGGCACTTGCAGGCGATAGCGTTCCCCGATCTTCGTGGCCTTGTCGAGCAGCGGAAATCGCTTCCCGCCGTCGGCCAGTTCGAAGAGAACTTCCATCCCTTGCGTTTGTATCCCCACCATCTCGCCGGGCGTGCCGACACCGCGAAGTTTTCCGCCGACAATCACGCCGACGCGGTCGCACAGCATCTCCGCGTCCGACAGAATGTGCGTGGAAAACAGGACCGTCCGCCCTTCTTTCTTCAATTCCAGAATAATGTCGCGCACTTCGCGTCGACCGAGCGGGTCCAGTCCGGACATCGGTTCATCGAGAACCACTACTTGCGGATCGTGCAGGATTGCCTGCGCCAGACCTGCGCGTTGCAGCATCCCTTTCGAATATTTGCGCAACTGGATCTTCTTGGCGGTCTCCAATCCCACCTTTTTCAGCATGCGCTGCACGCGCTCGTGCCTGTCGGCTGCGTGCAATCCGTGAAATCGCGCGAAATACTCCAGCAACTCCGCGGCGGTCAGGTAGTCGTAAAAGTAAGGTTGCTCCGGCAGGTACCCGATGTCCTGGTGCATGGAAACGTCTTCGATGGATTTGCCCAGAATGCGCGCGGTGCCGGACGTGGGGAAGATCAGCCGCATCAGCAGCTTGATAGTCGTGGATTTACCGGCGCCGTTCGGCCCCAGAAACCCGAACACTTCCCCGGTTTGCACCTGCATGCTCAGGCCTTCCAGAGATTTCTTCTTTTTCAGATTCAGGAATCCGAAGGGATATTCCTTTGACAGGTTCTCAATCTCAATCGCTGGACTCGGCATGCTTCTATTCTTTGAGACCAGCCGCGCCCCGTCAACGCACTACCCGGCCATCTGTTCGCCACCAGCAACCCCGAAAACCGAAAAAGCGCGGCTCGCCCGCGCTTGCTATCCATCCCCCTGGGTATTGCTCTTATCTTTAGCGTGCCCTATCGTTCACTTACTGATCTGTACCAAATCACCGCTGCTGGCTTTCGTTTCCGGTACTGGCTGCAAAGACTGCTTGCCCCGCCAGTTGTCGAGTATCCCTACCTGTTGTACGCAACTTACTGTGCATCGAGGCGCGCATCCCTTATGCGTCACAAATTCGCGCTTTCGCATCTCCGCCGTGTACTTTTCCAGCGGCACTCCCGGATACCCGCGCTGTTGCGAGCACCAGTGCACCAATCCATCCTCGCAAATGTATAAGTATCTGGATCCAGCGCGACACTTCCAATCGTGCTCCCGCCCTTTCGCCACGTTGTGCTGAAACTCATTGAATCGCGAAAACGACCGTTTCCCTAAAGTCATGATCTCTTCGAAGATCTCCTGATCCCGCGGAACCAGCGGCTTCAACTGCCCGTCATGATCATGAATAATTCCCACGGTGCTGGTGAATCCCAGTTCCAGCGCCCGGTGCGCAATCCTCAGCGCATCCTCGGAATTCTTCACGCCGCTGCCCAATACCGAATTGATGTTCACCTGAAATACGGCCCATTCCGACAGCATTTCCAGCCGACCGTCCAGCGATTTCAGGCTTTTCTTCGAAACTTCGTCGGGTACGGCATTATCGATGCTGATTTGCAGGTGTTCCAGCCCGGCTTCGTTCAGCCGTTCGATCCGTTCTTTATTCAAGAAAAAGCCGTTGGTAATCATTCCCGCGATCATCCCGCGCTTCCGGATGTGCCGGATAATTTCATCCAGGTCCGGATGCATCAGCGGCTCACCCCCACTGATGGTGATGATCGAGGTTCCCATCTTCGCCAGATGGTCCAGCCGCTTTTTCATTTCCTCCAGCGGCACCGGCTTCGAGACGTCGTCAAATTCGTTGCAATAGGTGCAATCCAGATTGCACCGCCGCATGGGAATAATGTGTACGAGAAAAGGATGCTTGGTGGAGACGAGCGCCTTCGCGATGCTGCGCAGTTCTCTCAGGCGTGTCCGGTAAAAACGCAGCCGCTTCCGCCGCCGCGTCTCGAGCGACGCCTTCCCCTTCTGCTTCGAAACCACCATTTCCCCTGATTTCCCCCAGCCCCAATTATACCTTAGCCCCCCTTTCCGCCGGTTCCGACGCGCCGTTTGTGCGCAATGGCAAAAGCGCGCCGGCCCTCGCCTCTTTACTGGCCTGCGTCGGCATCGCCTACGGTTACGTAAAGGCCGGCCGTTTCCACGTTTTCATGTTCATCGTGCGCTGGCCCCAGGCGGAAGCTCTTTCCAGTCACACTCACGCTGGTCAACACTGCAGTTTCACTGTCCATGCGGAACTGCATCTGCGGCGACGAACTTTCTCCCTTTTCAAGGGATGCAACGAAAGAAGCGTAGCCGAACTGGTCTTTGCCACGAAGCACGACCACCTCAACAGCGTCCTGCCCCGGCTTCGATTCCGTCAGCATCTCGATCTGGTAGTTCCCCGCCGGAAGCGTCTGGCCTCCGGCCACGAACGCGAACGGCACCTTAATCTGGGCCTTTTCCACCGGGTGCGCTTCCGTTCTTGCTCCGGGTAAAATTGCGCAGGTCGCGAGCAGTGCCGCCGTCAATATCGATTTCTTCATTTCTGGTCTCCTTCAATTTATCGGCAGCTCCGAGCCTTGCTTTTCGAAGCTGCCCGTCCTCCCAGCGCAACCCTCTTGGCTGGCGCCGGAATCAACGTGTTGAAGGTAACCTCCCGAAGCTTGCGGTGCGGTCAAGAACCGTCAAGCCTCTGCAAAGACTTGTTAAGGCGTTCCCGCGGCACTTAACACTTCTTTACCTTCGCTGCGCCCAAATATCGCTACACTCTTATGAGTTATGGGTGTGGTAAGAAGTCTAGTTACAATGCAAAACAGCCCCAGTCGTGGACTCCGCAAGCCTTCCGCGGACGCCGATCATCCCGCCAGGCGAATTCTCATCATTGATGACGACGTGGAACTCTGCGAGCTCATTGCCGAATTTCTCGAACCCGAAAATTTCCAGATTGAGGCGGTCCATAGCGGCACCAAAGGCCTGGAAATGGCGCTGCACCAGAATTTCGATTTGATTGTTCTCGATGTGATGCTTCCCGGCACACGGGGCTTTGACGTGCTTCAGCGCATTCGCGTGAACTCCCGCGTGCCCGTCATCATGCTTACCGCCCGCGGTGAGGATGTCGACCGTATCCTCGGCCTCGAAATCGGCGCCGACGACTACGTGCCCAAGCCCTTCAATCCCCGGGAACTCGCCGCGCGCATTCACGCGGTTCTACGTCGGACGGTACCGCCCGTTCCTCTTTCCGCCGTTGCTGTGCCCGCCGAGCCACTGCGCTTGGGCGACATCGACTTTGATCCGGGCTCGCGGACCGTGCGCCGTTGTAATAAGGAAATCGAACTAACCACTGCAGAATTCGATCTTCTCGGTGTCTTCCTGCGCTCCCCCGCGGTGGTCATCAGCCGCGAAGATCTCGGTCGCCAGGTTCTCGGGCGCGAACTCACTCCGTTCGACCGCAGTATTGACGTCCGCGTCAGCAATCTTCGCAAAAAACTGGGCGTTCTCCCCGATGGCAAAGAGCGCATCAAGGCCATTCGCAGCGTCGGCTATCTCTACGCCATTTCTGACGCACCTGTGAAAAAATAACTCGCCCATGCGCAGCCTCTTCCTGAAAATCTTCCTGTGGATTTGGATCGCCATGGTGCTCGTCAGCCTGACTCTTGTGTTGTCGTCCATGGTCCAGGAATCCCATTCCTCCGAGCAACAGGATGAAGAGATGGACCGCACCATGACGCCGATGGTTGCGGAGCACCTTTCCGACATTTACGACAAAGAAGGTGCGGTAGCGTTCGCGAATTACCTGAAGCACTCTCAGAAAATTTTCCCCTGGCGCCCTTTCTTACTGGATCGTCAGGGGCGCGATGTTCTCGGGCGCGATCTTCCCCCCGCGGCGCTCGACGTGTTTCGCATCGCGGCTGAGCAACGCCAGCCGCAGATTATCCATGAGGGAAAAACGCGATGGGTAGCGCAAAGCGTGGTTGCCGATTCGGGCCGCATCTATGTCCTCGTATTGGAAATTCTTCCGCATGAGCCTCCTTCACTCCTCCGGGCTCCGTCTCAGGTGCAAGTGATTCGTTTCGCTGCCATCGTCCTGATTGTTGGCTTGATTTCTCTTTGGCTCACGCGGCACATCACTTCGCCCATCCTGCGATTGCGCGAGACGGCAAACCAGTTGGCGGAAGGCCATCTCTCTGCCCGTGTTGGAGAGATTTCGCCCCGGCGCAAGGACGAACTCGCGGACCTTTATCGCGATTTCGACCACATGGCGGAGCAGGTGCAAACGCTGATGGATTCACAACAGCGCTTGCTCAGCGATATCTCGCATGAGCTCCGTTCTCCTCTGGCGCGCCTCAGCGTTGCCTTGGGTCTGGCCAACCGCACTTCAACGCCTGAGAGCCTCCCCGCGCTTGCTCGCATCGAACGCGAAGCCGAACGGCTGAATGAATTGATCGCAGGACTCCTGAATCTCGCGCGCATGGAATCCGGCAATCGTTTCTACACGCGAACAGACCTCGATCTGGAGATTTTGCTCCGCGAGATCATCGCCGACGCCAATTTTGAAGCGGGCAGCCGCAATCGCTCAGTTCGCTTACTTACCAGTTTCCATTGCCTCGTCGATGGAAACGCCGATCTGTTAGGCAGTGCGATTGAGAATGCCATTCGCAACGCGGTCAACTACACTCCCGCAGGCACCGAGGTGGAAGTCTCACTGGTCGAGGAATCGTCCAGTAAAAGCGCACTGATTGTGGTTCGGGACCACGGGCCCGGCGTTCCGGAGGCAGCTCTGCCCACGATCTTTCATCCCTTTTATCGCGTCGAGGAGTCGCGCGATCGCGTGTCGGGGGGTACCGGATTGGGTCTCTCCATCACGGATCGGGCTGTCCGTGGCCACGGTGGTACGGTGGCGGCCCGTAACGCGACCGATGGCGGCCTCATAATCGAAATTCGCTTGCCACTACAGATCTCGCTCGCGAACGGCTCTGCGCTTACGCCTGCTCCATAACCAATCGCTACTCGCAACGAAGCACGAGCGCACCCCAAAAAAGAAACAGCCGGGATTATTCCCGGCTGCTCCTTGCTGTCTGTGTTTTTCGGCTGCCCAACCGGGCAACCCAAGGTTTGGTTAATCGGGGTATGGCACGTAGCGCCACAAGTCGTTGAGATAGCCGTTGCCCGTCGTGCTGGTGGAATCGTAGCCCTCGCCGCCGAACAGCCAGAGCTGGCCAAGACCGTCAACCCATCGCGTCCCATTGCTGCGGCCGCCGGGTGTCCAACCGTAATAGGTCAGATAGGGACGGGTCAAAGAGCCGTACTGGCCGTTGTCGCTGCCGGTGTTGGAACCCTTAACCCAAGTCCACGTGCCAGGCTGTCCGGCGGTGGTATTCGGTGTATAAACCCAGAGATCGTTGAGGGCGCCGTTGCCGTTCGTTGCGGTGGAATCCAAGCCCCACCCGCCACACAACCAGAGGTTTCCGCCGGCGTCGACCCAGCCACTCGCTCCCCAACGCGATCCGGGCAGAGTCCCTGCTGTGCCGCCCGTTAGACCAGCCGTGCCTGCTGCGCCGGTAGTGTCCGGAGGGCCGACCAAGGGCTGTAGTCCATATTCGCCGGTCTGGTTCGCAGTGGTCGATCCCATCACGAAAGTCCACTGATTGCTGGCGATGTTGTACATCCAAAGATCATTGAGGATGCCGTTTGTCGTCCCGACGGAATCTTCGCCTTCTCCGCCAAAGAGCCAAAGGTTGCCGCTCGCGTCCGCCCAGCCGACGGCTTCATGGCGCCCGCCGGGAATATTGGAAGCTGCCGCAGTGCCGGGTGTGCCGTAGACGCCGTTCTGGCTGGCCAAATTGGTGCTACCACCAGAGACCCAAATCCAGTTGCCGCCCGTGAATTCCCAGAGATCATTCAAGTAGCCGATGTTGCCGCTGCCGTCGTAACCGAATCCACCAAACAACCAAAAATTCCCGGAAGCATCGGTCCAGGTCGTGGCGTTTACGCGAGCGCCAGGAGATAAAGTTCCGGCGGCTCCCGTGTAGGTACCTGACAGGTCAGGAGTGGAAGTTCCCTTAACTAGGGTCCACGCCCCCTCGGTGGTCGTGTAGTTGTACCCAGTGATGTTGCTCGGATCCAGGTGGAAATTGCTTGTATCGTACTTCCACAGATCATTTAGAAATTGCGCACCGGTAGTTTTTCCACCGAAGAGCCACAAGTTTCCGGTGCTGTCGGTCCAGGTAGCCGTCCCAAGGCGAGCCTGAGGAGCTAGAGGGGTACCGGGATAAAATCCACTTTGGCCTTCGTGCTGCGCGTTGGCGATGATTTGCGCACCAATTGTACTGGCGCCCGATGGCACCGTTACCGCCGTCGGGTCGTAGCCGCCCACCAACTGCCATTGGCAATAATCGCCGCTCATGATGCAGACCCAGAGGTCATTCATCGGCGCATCCAAAGTGTCGGCTTGTGTAGAACCCGCCAATTCCCAGCCGTCACCTCCGAACAAGAATAGATTCCCGAACTTATCCGTCCACCCTGCGGCGGAATATCGTGCTCCAGGAGTGTTCGTAAAGGGATTCGGAATCGTCGTCGGTACAGATTGCGGGAATGAACCGTACTGCGGCGTGGGGGGTACCGCAATTCCGGCCGTCTTGGTCCCGTCGATCCAGGTCCAGTCGTTATGGCCACAGTCGACCACGATGTTTGTAATGTTAGCGGTTACCACGCCCTTGTAATCCCACAGCGTGCAGCCCTGATATTGCGTGCTAGCCGAGTGCAGCACGGAAATTTCGAATTGGTCGTTCAACGCTTCGGGCGTGGCGAAGGTGAAAGGACCGTTTTTCGTAATCGTCAGCGTGTTGCCCAAAACGTTTTGCAGAATGAAGCTGCCGTCCGTTAATGGGCCATTGTTTGGCGTGACGCCTTCCAATCCTACAACTGTTCCGCCCACGCTATACGTCACCGCCGCGCAGGTAACCGAAACCGTGGTCACATTCGCCGTGGCGGTGCCCGTCCCGGTTCCGGGAGTAACCACGCAAGTCTGCGCGGGAGTGCTCGGCTGCGCATAGATGCTGATTGTGTACGCCGTTCCGGTGGGAACCAGATTCTTGAAGGTAAAAGCCTGATTGCCATTGGCCGGCGAAATCGTCAATTGTTCCAGGTCGCTGCTGTTTTCCAGCACCAAGCCGGTGCCGACAACTCCCGTAACTGTGCCGCCGATGGTGTAGCTCAACACGCAAGTAACCGCGACGTTGGTCACGTTTGCCGTAGCGGTTCCGCTGCCATTGGCCACCGTGCAAATCTCGTTGGGAGTCGTGGGTTGCGTGTTCACCGTGACCTTATAGGCGTCTGTGGGACCGGTCACCGCGGTCTTGAACGTGAATTTCCCGTTCGCGGTGAGCGTGAGACTGTCCCCACCGTTGTCTTGCAAAATCACACTCGCGCCAGTTGCGAGGCCAGAGATCGTGCCACCTATCGTGGCAGTGACGGGGGTCGTGGTGCAGGCAATGGCCACCGTGGTGACATTCGCGGTTGCCGTTCCCGTGTTGCTGGCTGCCGTGCATGTTTGGGCAGGATTCGTCGGTTGCGTCTTTACTTCCACGTCATACGCACCGGTGACTTTCGTGGTGAACGTGAACGGCACGGTGCCGGTTCCCGTGACCGTCAGCGTGTCGGTCGTGTTGTCCGTCAATACCAATCCGGTTCCACTGAGGCCGGTCACGCTGCCACTGATGCTATAGGACCCCGTCCCGCCGCCTCCGCCGCCAGTGGTGGACTTCACGCCGCTGCACGCGCTCATCAGCGCAGCCGCTCCCAATAGGGCTAATGTCAATTTTTTGCTGGGCATCATGTTCGTCCTCTTCTCTGTCCGGTCCAGACCCGCGTTTCAACGTTGGTCTTCCGTGTTGGCAGGCGGCGTTCCTCTACTCACTCGTTCCCGGCCCGATTCGATCTCTTGTGCTGCCTGGTTGTCGAAGA
The DNA here is from genome assembly GCA_963759275.1 of Candidatus Acidiferrales bacterium. Lineage (GTDB taxonomy): Bacteria > Acidobacteriota > Terriglobia > Acidiferrales > UBA7541 > Acidiferrum. The sequence continues at coordinate 134,238 of CAVWYZ010000019.1, forward strand.
CCTGGGTAACTGTTTGGTAGACGAATTTTTCCCGTTGATTCTAGGAGTACTACACCTGCTCCCTTAGCTTGCCGTCCGTTCGCTCGCTCGGCAACATCACTGCGCAATCGCTGTGCTGTACATAGCAATAACTTACCGATTTCAAAATATTACAGTGGCCCGTTCCTTCGGCCACCCCGCCCCACTGTCCTTCCGGACAACTTGTCGCGCCTGCTCTTGTCACTTAGCCTGTTGCTAACACCCAGTTCCTAAACTCGCTCATTCCTTCAACGATCATGTCCACCTTCTCTCGCAGCCTTCCTCTCCGCTCTAGTTTGGTCCTTCTCGCAATTGCCCTGCTGGCCGGATGTGCCTCCAACTCCACCTCTGGCAATGGCGGCGGTAATCAGAATCCAACTCCTCCCGCAACACCCTCCGACCTTTCTGCCACGGCCGGCAATGCTCAAGTTAGCCTCTCCTGGGCGTCCTCTTCCGGAGCTACCTCTTATAACGTTAAGCGCTCCACGACTGCCGGTGGTCCTTACACCACGATTGCTTCGCCAACTGTCATAACGTACGTCGACACTTCGCTGACCAACGGTACCAAGTATTTCTACGTGGTCTCGGCCGCAAATTCGGCCGGCGAAAGCGCCAACTCCGCCGAAGTGAACACGACGCCGACCGCCCCCCAGACCGCTCCGTCCACTCCCACGAATCTCCAGGCCACTGGCGGGAATGCGCAAATTTCTCTCGCTTGGTCAGCCAGCACGGGCGCCACCAGCTACAACGTTAAGCGTTCCACCACTTCCGGCGGCCCGTACTCGAAAATCTCAGCGCCCACAACGACCAGTTACACCGACACCGGCCTGACCAACGGTACAAAATACTTCTACGTGGTCTCCGCGGTGAATTCGGTCGGCGAAAGCGCCAACTCTTCTCAGGCAAGCGCCACTCCTACCGCGACCGCAACCCCCGACGTCACGATTACCATCGATCCCACCAAGACTCATCCCATTTCGCCTTACATTTATGGAATCAATTTTTATTCGGGCATTACTAGCGCTCCACCGAACCTCACCTTCGATCGCGCCGGTGGAAACCGTTGGACCGCGTACAACTGGGAAACGAACGCCTCCAACGCGGGTAGCGATTATCTCTACGAGAACGACGACTATCTCAGCAGCAGCACCACTCCCGCGGAAGCGGTGCGCAGCTTCATCGCCGGCGACCAGTCCAACAAGATGGCCAGCCTGGTGACTTTTCAGTTGCAAGGTCTCGTTTCCGCCGATGAAAACGGCCCGGTGAACACCGCGAATCCTCCCGACCTGACGCGCTTCAAGCAGGTGATCTTCAAAAAGAGCACGCAGTCATCCACGCCGTTCACGCTAACCCCACCGACCTCCGACAACTACGTCTACATGGACGAGTTCTTGTGGGCTCTCGACCAGAAATTCTCCGGTCAATCCATCTTCGGCACGAATCCCACCACATATCCGGTTTTCGTCCAACTCGACAACGAACCGGAACTTTGGAATTCTACGCATCTCGAAGTGCAAGGTCCCAACCCGGTCACCTCCGACACGTATATTTCGAAGACGATCGCGCTTACCCAAGCGCTCAAAGCCCAGTTCCCTAACGTGCTGATTTTCGGACCGGTTCACTACGGCTTCGAAGGCATTTTCAATTGGCAGGGTGAACTCGCCGCCACACCTTCCGGCAACAATTGGTTCCCAGACAAATATCTGCCGGCGATCAAGACTGCTTCCACTTCCTTCGGTAAGCCTCTCCTGGACGTCTACGATTTTCACTGGTATTCGGAGGCTACTGATGGCAGCGGCAATCGTGTCACCGACCTGACCGGCGCTTCTCTAACTGCCGCGCAAGTACAAGCTGTCGTCCAGAGTCCGCGCAGCCTCTGGGACACCACCTATTCCGAAAATTCCTGGATCACCACGGATGTGCTCGGCGGCCCGATTTATATTCTCGGCCGGCTGCAATCACGCATCGCCACAGAGAACCCCGGGATGAAACTTTCCATTACCGAATATAACAATGGCGGTGGCCAGCACATTGCCGGCACCATCGCACAGGCCGACAACCTGGGCATTTTCGGCGCGCAAAATCTTTTTGCCGCCAATCTTTGGCCGCTTAACGACACTTCGCCATACATTCTTGCGGGATTTCGCGCCTATCGCGATTTCGATAACGCCAACTCCAACTTCGGCGACGTCTCCCTCCAATCAACCTCCAGCAATGTCGCCAACGTTGTCGTCTACGCCAGCACGGATTCCACCATTCCCGGCCGCGTCGTTTTTGTCGCCATCAACCGCGCTACTTCTTCTCAAGTGACCGCCATTGCTGGCCAGACCCTCTCCGGCACCGCTCACCTGTTCGAGATGACCGCCGCTTCCGCGCAAGGCCAAAGCCCCATCCAACCCGTGGCCGCCGGTACGCAATCCGTCTCGGGTACTTCACTGACCGTCACGCTGCCCGCGCTGAGCGTCACCACCATCGACATCTACTAGACCTCCGCGAAACTCGCCCATTGGTCACCTCTTAGTCACCTATCTATTGACAAAACCTATTCCCTGCTCCATCCTCCGCTTGTAGCGGTTCTGTTGCGGCTGTTCTTCCGCTTGGGAAGATCCAGCTGCAATTAGACTTAGCGCCGTACCCTTCGCATCACCCGGAACGACCTCCTCGCTCCCTCCTTTCCGGCGACGCTCCTCTCTTCCGCTTGTATGCCCGGTCTACCCGACCGCAGCCGTTCCGCGCCCGCGCGCATCGCTCCACTTTGAGGACTCATGAAACCTATCGCCACTTTCAAAGTTCGACCGTCTCTCCCGGAGGCGCTGAAGCCTCTGCTTCCCATCGCGTACAATCTGCGTTGGAGTTGGGATCACGCGGCTATCGATCTGTTCCGCCGCTTCGATCGTGAACTCTGGGAAACCGCTGGGCGCAATCCCGTCCGCGTGCTGGGCAGCGTCGAGCAATCCGTGCTTGAAGATGCCGCGCGCGACGATTCTTTCCTTGCGCATCTCCACGGAGTTTCCCAGCACCTCGAAACCTATCTTTCCTCCAAGGGCGCGTGGTATCAGCGCGAGCACGCCGCCGACAGCGATCTGCTCGTGGCTTATTTCTCTCTGGAATTCGGTATCACCGAATGTCTCCCGATTTTTGCCGGAGGACTCGGCGTTCTTGCCGGCGATCACCTCAAAGCCGCCAGCGACCTCGGCCTCCCGCTCGTCGGTGTCGGCCTGCTCTATCAGGAAGGCTATTTTCGCCAGTACCTGAACGCCGCCGGTTGGCAGCAGGAAGCCTTCGAAGACAACGACTTCCACGTTCTCCCCATCGAGTTCATCCCCAACGTCCAGGTCCACATTCAGCTTCCCGACGGCGAAGTCACCGCCCGCGTATGGCGCGCCGTTGTCGGGCGCATTCATCTCTACCTGCTCGACACCAATGTTCCCAGCAATCGTCCCGAGCACCGCGCCATCACCGCGCAACTTTATGGCGGCGATCTCGACATGCGGCTGAAGCAGGAAATTCTGCTTGGCGTTGGTGGCGTTCGCGCCTTGGACGCTCTCGGCCTGCACCCGACCGTCTATCACATGAACGAGGGCCATTCCGCGTTTCTTGCGCTCGAGCGGGTCCGTTCCCTCATGGAGAATCAGCACCTATCGTTCCATGAAGCGTGCGTCCTGGCTTCCTCCAGCATGATTTTCACTACGCACACGCCCGTCCCGGCTGGCCATGACTATTTCCCCGCTTCTCAAATGGACTATTTCTTCGCCTCGGCCTACCGGCGTCTTGGCGTCAGTCGCCGCGACTTTCTCGCGATGGGCCGGCAAGACGCCTCCAACGAGAACGAAGATTTCTGCATGACCGTTCTCGCTCTGCGCATGGCCGCGTTCAGCAACGCCGTAAGCAAACTCCACGGTGCGGTCAGCCGCCGTATGTGGAACTCCATCTGGCGCGGGCTGCCTGAAGACGAAGTGCCTATCGGCCACGTCACGAATGGCGTGCACTTCCGCAGCTGGGTTTCTCTCGAAATGAATCAGCTTTACGACCGCTATCTCGGCCCCAAGTGGCGGGAAGAGCCTGCGGACGCCAAACTCTGGCAGCGCACCCAATCGATTCCCGCAGGCGAACTCTGGCGCACGCATGAACGCCGCCGCGAACGCTTGGTCGGTTTCGCCCGCCGACGCCTGCAAGCGCAACTCAAGAATCGCGGCGCTTCGCAGGTTGCCATCGACGAAGCCGAAGAAGTGCTCTCTCCCGACGCATTGACCATCGGATTTGGCCGCCGCTTCGCCACTTACAAGCGCGCCACCTTGCTGCTTCGCGATCCCGTGCGCCTGGCGCGCATTTTGAACGACGCGAATCGTCCGGTGCAGATTATCTACGCCGGTAAAGCGCACCCCCCGCGATCAGTGGGGCAAGCAGCTCATCAAAGCGATTATCGATCTGGCCGCCAAGCCGGAATTCCGCCGCCGCATCGTCTTCCTGGAAGACTACGACGTCGCCATCGCTCGCTACATGGTGCAGGGGTGCGATGTTTGGCTGAATACTCCGCTGCGCCCACAAGAAGCCAGCGGCACCAGCGGCATGAAGGCGCAAGCCAATGGCGTTCTCAACGTCAGCACGCTCGATGGTTGGTGGGATGAAGCCTGGCAGATGGGACTGGACTCCGGCGTCGAAGTCGGCTGGGCCATTGGTAAAGGCGAATCCTATCAGGACCCGAGCTACCAGGATCAGGTCGAAGCCGAGGCTCTTTACGAATTACTCGAACGCGAAATCGTTCCCGCATTCTACGAGCGCCGCTCTGACGGTTTGCCTCGCAAGTGGATCGATCGCATGAAAGCTTCCATCATCCGGCTCAATCCCGAATTCAACATGCACCGCATGGTCATGCAATATACCGACGGGTATTACGTCGCCGCGCATCGTCGTCACCTGCGTTTGCAGGCAGACAATGCTTCACGCGCCCGTGATCTGGCCGCCTGGCGTGCTCGTGTGGAAGGCGCGTGGCCGCGCTTGCAGATCCAGTCCGTATCCAACGGTCATGGCGAATTCAACCTCGGCAACGAATTCATCGTTTCCGCCACCGTGTTCCTGGACTCGCTCACTCCCGAAGATGTGTCGGTGCAGATCCTCTCTGGGCGTGTCGACGCTCGCGGCGAAATTAAATCGCCGGAGATCACCCCGATGACGACCTGTGCGAACGAAGGCAATGGCTGCTATCGGTTCCAGGCGTCCATGCACACCGCCAAAAGCGGCTTCTTCGGCTATTCCGTCCGCGTTCTTCCTCATCACCCCGATGCGGTTACTCCCTTCATTCCCAACCTCGTCACCTGGGCTTCCGACTCCGTAGTCGGCGCCCCCGAACCGGTGCTGAAATAATCGTACGTCGGTGTAGTGGCGGCTCTTCAGCCCCGCGCTTTTGACCTTTATTCGCTAGCCAGACAGCTCCACAGGAGCGGCACAAACTTAGCCCAGCGCGTAAGCGCTGGGTGAGCGTTAGCCACCTCGAGCGCCGTAGGTGCGGCACACCCTCGCGTCTCGATGGTGTCGCCATTCCTATCCCTTACCTCCCGAACTTCCTTTACCTCATTTACTTCCTGCACCTCTCCACTTCACAACTGCTAAACTATCTTTATCGCTCCTCAGGAGACCTTCTTATGTCTGACGCGACGCAATTCGCTAAATCCGCCACCACCCGCATCGAATCCGACAGCATGGGCAATATCGAAGTTCCGATGGACCGCTACTACGGCGCGCAGACCGCCCGCTCCCTCATCCATTTCGCCATCGGCAAAGACACCATGCCTCCCGAACTGATTCGCTCGTTCGGCATCCTGAAAAAAGCCGCAGCGCTCGTGAATCGCGATCTCGGCAAGCTCTCCGAAGAGAAAATGAATCTCATCACCCAGGCTGCCGACGAAGTTATTTCCGGCAAGCTTCACGATCACTTTCCTCTGCGCATCTGGCAGACCGGCAGCGGCACGCAGACCAACATGAACGTCAACGAAGTGATCTCCAATCGCGCCATTCAGATCGCGCGCGGCGAGCTGGGCACCAAGAAACCCATCCATCCCAACGACGACGTCAACATGTCGCAATCCTCCAACGACACCTTTCCTGCCGCCATGCACATTGCCGCCGCCACGGAGACTTCCCGCCGCCTGCTTCCCGCGTTGAAAAAACTTCGCGATGCTCTCGACGCCAAAGCGAAAGAATTCGTCGGGGTCGTCAAGATTGGCCGCACGCATCTGCAAGACGCCACGCCACTCACGGTTGGCCAGGAATTTTCCGGTTGGGTCAGCCTGCTCGATCGCGATGGCACGCGAATCGCGGTCGCGCTCGATGGCCTGTTCGATCTCGCGATTGGCGGCACTGCCGTGGGCACCGGCCTCAACGCTCATCCCGAATTTGCCGAGCGCGCCGCCAAAAAAATTGCCGAACTAACCGGCTTGCCATTCCGTTCGCACCCGAATAAATTCGCCAGCCTGTCTGCCCACGACGAAATCGTCTTTGCCTCGGGGGCGCTGAAAACGCTCGCCGCTTCGCTTATGAAAATCGCCAACGACATTCGCTGGCTCGCCTCCGGCCCACGCTGCGGCCTCGGCGAATTGATTCTTCCCGAAAACGAGCCCGGCTCCTCCATCATGCCCGGCAAAGTGAATCCTACCCAGGCCGAAGCGGTTACCATGGTCGCTGTGCAAGTGATGGGCAACGATACCGCCATCGGTTTCGCCGGCTCTCAGGGCAATTTCGAACTAAACGTCTACAAGCCCGTGATGATCTTCAACTATCTTCACTCCGTCGAGTTGCTCGCGGACTCCATGAACTCCTTCGTCGACCACTGCGTCAACGGCATCGAACTGAATCTCAAGACCATCGATCACTACGTCAAGAATTCCCTCATGCTGGTTACCGCTCTCGCCCCCAAAATTGGCTACGACAACGCCGCCAAGGTCGCGCATACCGCGCACGTCGAGCACATCAGCCTGCGCGAAGCCGCCATGCAGCTCGGCCACCTCACCCCCGAAGAATTCGACCAGATCGTCAAACCCGAAAACATGACCCACCCGTAACAGCAGGCTTATGAACACTGGCAACAGCGACCAGACTTATTCTTCGACGACTGAGGGAGCCGGATCGTGTGTTAAGTGCCGTTATGTGTTGCCGCGACTCCGGGATTGCGCGCCGTTCTACTTTAGATTCGGCTTCGTGATTTGCGGTCATTGTGGCGAACACGTCGACTTGTGGCAGGCCGCGCTGGAGAGTGCAACCCGATTGAGCGTGATGGGTGCATGGGCCCTCGCATCCTTGGGTGCCGCCCACACTTCTTTTCTCATGTCAGTGGAATCTGGCAAGTACTATTCGGTCGAGCTGATGGACTATGGCGTTCCTGCTGAGGCAAAGATACTCAAGAGAAATTATACAGGCCAGGGCGGGGATGTAACTGCCATGGAATGGCATGGCAATGCCCCGCCGCTCCGGTTTCCTGGCACGACGCTTCGCCTTGTGGGGGTTCCCCTCGGGGAGGGTCCTTTACCCCGCATGGGCCAAGTTTCAGTTAGCATCGTATGGATTCGCGCCGAGGACTCCGATGAATGGACTTATCTCGTCACCGCATTCGAGTCGGCGGCAGCTGGCGAATATGCACCATCTTTGGTCTTCGCACAATCCGCCGTGGAGATTTCATTGATGCCATTGGTTGGTAACAAATTGCGGCTGTACGCGTCTTCAGAACGCGTTGACCGTTTCATGACCGAAGGCCTGACATTCAATCATGCCTTGAATGTGGTTCTGCCTTACCTTTGTGCCGAGTCAGCCGCTCCCCAATTGCCCGACTGCATTCGTGGAGCACTGAATAAGTTAAGAGCCAAGCGCAACAAGGTAATTCATGAGGGTGCCAAAGCTGCTGCCGTCACGCCAGCCGAGGTAATGGAGGCCCTTTGCGCCGCAGCTTTTGGCTTCGAATTCATGCGACACGTCGAGCCTCAATTGACGCCAGGGAAAAAATGAGACGGCGAGACCTTCTATTTGGAGTTCTTTGTCTTTGCGCGCCAACCTTGATGTCGTCTGTGTCAGTTCTTTCTCTTCCCGCCCTACCGCAGACCGCAAAACCAGTCTGGTGCAAGGCGCTCCCGCGCCCCGAGTACAAATCGCTCCAGCGCATCCAAATCTCCGACCCGTGGTTCGAAGTCTATAAAGTTGCGCCCGACACTTTCGCGATCTACGAACCGCACCAATCGGAAGAAACCATCGCGTATCTCATCGTCGGTAAACAAAAAGCTCTCCTCTTCGACACCGGCATGGGTATCAGTGACATCCACAAAGTTGTCACCGAACTGACCAAGCTGCCCATCATCGTCCTCAACTCCCATACCCACGACGATCACGTTGGCGGCAACTGGCAGTTCTCCACCATCTACTCCATGGATACCGACTTCTCTCGCAGCAACGCCCAAGGTTCCGTCGCCGACGCGCAGGCGGAAATCGCTCCCGGAGAAATCTGCGGCGAGCTGCCCAAAGGTTTCGATCCCAAGTCCTACCGCACTAAGCCGTGGCACATTTCTAAATATGTCCATGACGGCGACAAACTCGACCTCGGCGCTCGCTCGCTGGAAATCATCGCCACCCCCGGCCATACGCCCGACGCCATTTCTCTCTTCGATCGCGCCCATGGCCTGCTTTTCACCGGCGACACTTACTATCCCGCGCCGATCTGGCTCTATCGCCCCGAAACCGATCTAGACGCTTACGCGAAATCCGTCGCGCGACTCGCGGCCCTCGCGCCTCAAGTAAAAATTGTCCTCGGTGCACACAACATTCCCGTCGCTTCTCCTTCGGTTCTCGTCAATCTTCCCGCCGCGTTCGCCGACCTTCGCGCCGGAAACGCCGCCTGCAAACCCGAGGGTCCCGGCAAACAACTTTGTACCGTGCGCAGTTACACGTTCCTCGTCAGGGCCAACTCTGGCCAGTGACGAAGCGGACGCTCCTACATGAGACACCTTAAAGCGCCAATCGCACTCTTCGCTTCTCCGCCCGGCCCGCCCGGAGTAAACTTTCTTCGGGGAAGTCCCATGTCTCGTCGGCACACAATTTCCCTCTTCCTCGCGGTGCTCTTACTGCTTCCCCCGATCACGCCTTTTCTTGCTGCGCAACACCATCACGAAAAAACCGTCTGGAATTACGATGGCGGGCTACAGATGATGACCGACGGCGGTATTCCTTCCGGCCCGTGTTTCCGCGTGAATGGCCGCGTCACCGCTCCGGGTTACTTCGATGCTCTGAAACGCGTCGATACTGACACCGGCACCCTGATTCATCGCGGCAACGATATCGTCACCGATTTCCCGGACAAACTTCACGTTAGCTTCCTGATGTACGATTTTCCCTGCACCGACCAACTCGAAGACGCCGGCACGCGCTCGTACCTGACCCGCGCGATGGTGAGCACGCTGCGCCTTAGTTTCTATTGGAAACACGGACTGGAAATGCGCCCGGCCAACGGCGTGGTTCCAAAACATTTCGAGACTCGCCGGATCTCGCCTTACGCCAAAGAACTCGCCGCGCAACTGCCCGAACGGTTTGAATGGGAATTCGAATTCGACTTGCCGAGCGCGGGCGTCCCCGTCACAGACAGTCTCGTCGCCATCTTCCGCACGCCTGACGGCCACATCGCCGCTCGCGCCGCCGCTCGCATGTAACCTACCGCAACTTCATTTCCGGGACCGTCCCTCGCACAATCAACTTCGCACCCGTTCGTTCCTGCACTTCCTCCGCGGTCCATCCCGGCGCCACTTCCCGCAGTTCCAGCCCTTCGGCCGTCACATCAATCACCGCGATGTCCGTCACAATCGTATCCGTACATTCAATCCCCGTCAGCGGATACGTACATTGCTTCACAATCTTTGGCGCTCCGTCTTTTGTCGTGTGCTCCATGCACACGATCAATTTTCGCGCGCCGGCCGCAATGTCCATCGCGCCGCCGATGGCTCCGCTGCCCTTTGATCCGGGAATCTTCCAGTTCGCCAAATCACCCTTCTCCGAGACCTGAAAGCCTCCCAATGCCGCCACGTCCAGATGTCCACCACGGGTCATCAAGTGCGCATCGGCTTGGTTAAAGAACGATCCCCCAGGCATCATCGTCACCGGTACTTTCATCGCATCCACCAGATCCGAATCTTCCTCGCCGGGTTTCGCCCGCGGCCCCATGCCCAGAATTCCATTCTCGCTGTGAAAATAAACCGTGATTCCCTTTGGCAAATAATCCGCAATCAAATTTGGTATACCCCAACCAAGATTTACATACGCGCCATCGGGCAATTCCTGCCCCGCGCGCTGCGCAATTTGTTCGCGAGTAAGACGCGCCTTATCCGCCATAGTGCAATCCTTTCGCCTGGACAATCCGCTGCACAAAAATCGCCGGCGTAATCACGTGCTCGGGTTCGATTGATCCCACCGGCACAATTTCATCCACTTCCACAATGGTGATACGCGCCGCCTGCGCCATGATTGGATTAAAATTTCGGGCCGCCAGCCGGTACGTCAGGTTGCCCAGCGCATCTGCTTTCTCCGCCTTGATCAGCGCGAAATCCGCGTGAATCGGCATTTCCAGAATGCAGCGCTTCCCTTCCAGCACCCGCTCTTCCTTACCAGCGCTGACTTCGGTGCCCACACCCACGGTCGTGTAAAAGCCCTGCAATCCCGCGGCAGCCGCTCTCATGCGTTCACACAAAATTCCCTGCGGCACCAGTTCGCAGGTGACCTCGCCCTTCGCAAACTGTTCCTGGAAGTAATTCGCGTGCGGGCCGGGGAACGAGCAGATCACATGCCGCACTTGGCCGTTCTTAAACATGATTCCCAATTCGCCGTCGCGCGTGCCGCAATTATTGCTGATCGCGGTCACATCTCTTATCCCTTTCCTCGACAGCGCTTGAATCAAGTTGTTCGGGAATCCCGCACCGCCAAAACCGCCGAACATAATGCGCGCGCCATCCGGAATATCCGCCACCGCGGCTTCCAGCGAACTCACAATTTTCTGCTTCATCGGATTCTCGTCAAAGCTGGTTTGTAGTGCAGTTGTTACCTATCGATTCTTCCCGACCGGCACGATTTCTGCAACTCTCGCCTGCCGTGGCCACACGATCCAATTTGCCTTCGTATTCGCGCGGCCGAATGATCGCTTCAAGCCTTGCGAACGCCCTGCAGCATCATACCCACGAAAATCTGTTTCACCTGTTCTGGATCGGAAATCTCATCCGTGTCGTACCACCGGTACAGCCAGTTACACATGCCCAAAATTCCGTTCACGATGATCCACGGCTCCCCCGGTATCAGCTTCCCCAATTCCTGCCCGCGGCGCACCAATTCCACGAAGCGCGAGTTGTATCGCGACATTACCGAAATTAATTTGTGTTGCCGCTTCCCCGGCAGCGAATCGAATTCATGCAAAAACAGCCCGAACTGCACGCGCTTCTCGATGATGTAGTCAATCTGCGCGCGAATCGCCCGCTCCAACTGCTCGACCGGATCGCCTTCGGGATCGATTTGCTTCGCGATGTACGCATCGCCATCTTCAATGCCCGCCAGCAGCAACTGGAACAACAAATCGTCTTTGGATTTGATGTAGTAATACAGCGAGCCTTTCAGCATCCCCACATCGCGGGCCACATCCTCGATACTGGTCGCGTGAAATCCCTTGGCGAAGAAAATGTTAGCGGCGCTTTGCAGAACTTCTTCCAAACGCGTCGATGGTTTTACCTGTTTGCCCTTCCGCCGTCCCTTTCGGGGCCGCAGCGCATCTGGAGTTCTCTTTCTCTGTCGTGTCTTTTCGGGCACGCGGATCCTCACCTGAACAACGCCAATGTTAGCAGACGTCCGGGCCTCCATCCTTCATCGCGAACTGACCACATGACACGAGTGCGTCTTCACCACCAGCCATACGACCGAATCCGGCGCCAACTCCAGCGATCGCGCGGCTCCCGGCGTGACGTGTACCGTGAATCGCACACCCGCATTCACGGTGACACTCACCACCGTCCCACGGGTCTCGACAGATTCCACGCGACCCGGCAAAACGTTCCGCGCGCTCAATCCATAGGGCAGTTGCGTCGCCAGCAGGATGTCTCCTGCGCGAATCGCCACCTGAATCAAATCGCCAATTACCGGGCGGCCCAGCGGAACTTCCAATTCGCAATCGCTGCCATCGAGTACCACCCGCATGACCCCATCGGGCTCGCGATGCTCCACAACGCGGCCTGTAAATAGGTTCTCAAATCCCAGCGCGTTCGCCAGTGCCACTGCACGCGGTGCGTCCAGCACGACCTGCGGAAGTCCTGTTTCGCGGACGTGACCATCGATCATGGTGACCACCCGGTCTCCGATCGCGTCCACTTCTTCCCGGTTGTGCGTAACATACAAAATCGGAATCCGTTGCTCCGTGTTCCACGCCCGCAGGTCGTCCAAAATTGCCCGGCGCAACCCAGCATCTAATCCCGTCAGCGGTTCGTCGAGCAGCAACACGCGCGGCTCTGTCACCACGGAACGTGCCAGCGCCACGCGCTGCTTTTCTCCACCGGAGAGTTCTGCCGGTTTGCGTCCACGCATTTGTCCGATGTGAAACGCACGGAAGACTCGCTCCATTCGTTTCGATCGCTCGCCATCAGGCAATGCCGAGATCCCAAATCGGACGTTTTCTTCCGCCGACAAATGTGGGAATAGCGCCAGCGACTGGAACACGTACCCGATTCCGCGTTTTTGCGGTAGCAAGAACATTTCCTTCTCGCTATCGAAGAAAATCTCTTCGCCGAGTGCAATCCTTCCTGCGTCCGGTCTGATAATCCCGGCTATACAGTCCAGCAGCGTCGATTTTCCGGCGCCGGAGGGGCCAAACAGCACTGTAAATCCCGGAGAGAATTCCAAGCTGATTCTGAGAGAGAAAGCTGGCGCAGCGGCCGCGCGAAATGTCTTCTCGATCTGAACGGTGAGCATGCCAGCGCCTACCGGCTCCTCCAGGGCGACCACACCCGCCGGTTGATTCCATACACCACGGATAACACCACGAATGAAATCGCCAGTAGAAATAATGCGGTTTGATGTGCTCCCGCATAATCCAGAGCCTGCACGCGGTCGTAAATATCGATCGAAACCGTTCGCGTGATCCCCGCCAGATTTCCGCCCACCATCAGCACCACGCCAAATTCTCCCAGCGTGTGCGCAAAGCTCAGCACCACCGCCGTGATCACGCCTGGCCATGCCAGTGGCAAAATGATGCGAAGGAACGATCGCGCGCGGCTTGCTCCTAGCACCGCCGAGGCGTCCAGCAACCGCCGGTCCAGCGATTCAAAGCTCGTCACTAGCGGCTGCACCGCAAACGGCAGACTGTACAGCATGGAAGCCAGCACCAAGCCCGTAAACGTGAACGCCAGCGAATGGCCAAACATCGTTTGCCACAATTTTCCAATCGCCCCGCGTGGTCCCAGCGCAATCAGCGCATAGAACCCAAGCACCGTTGGTGGCAAAACTAGCGGCAATGCCACTACCGATTCCACCAAGAATTTTCCGCGCCACGTTGTGAATGCCAGCCAATACGCCAGCGGTAACGCAATCACCAGCAGCAACAATGAAACGGTGCAGGCCAGACGTAGGGACAACAGCAACGCTTCGCCGCTCACGGCTTTTTCTCCTCGTGTGGCGGTGCCAGCCCATACTTCAGCAAAATCTTCCGCCCTTCCGGACCTGTCACAAATTCCAGAAATGTGGCAGCCGCCTTCTTATTGCGCGACGCGCTAACAATGATCGCTGCCTGCTTCAACGGCGGATAAAACTCAACGGGGATTTCCCATCGCTCCCCGCCCTTCATGCTGTCGGCGAAAGTTAATGACAATGCGATCACCCCCACTTGCGCGCTACCCGATTGCACGAACTGTGCCGCTTGCGAAATATTCTCCCCGTAGACCAGTTTTGTTTTCACTTGCTCGTACAACTCCGCTTTTTTCAGTGCTGCCATCGCGGCTCGTCCGTACGGGGCATGCTCTGGATTCGCGATCGCGATCTTCGTCACGCGGGAATCCTTCAGCGCTGCAAATCCCTGCTGGGCAAGATGAAGTTTTTCTTCCGCCGGAGCCCATAACACCAGGTGCCCATACGCATACACCGTCAACGATTGCGCGTCGGCGGCCCCCACTTTGATCAACTGTTCGGGATATTGCGCGTCCGCCGAGAAAAACACATCAAACGGCGCACCATTCTCGATTTGCGCCCGAAAATTGCCGCTCGAGCCGTAGCTGATCGTCACCTTCGTTCCCGTCTCTTTTTCGAATTGGCCGGCAAGATCATTCATGGCAAATTGCAGATCTGCCGCGGCCGCTACCCGCAATGTCTGCGCGCTTACGCCCGACGCAAGCGCCAGCCAAAATACCAGAATCGCAATTCTTCGAAGCATGAGCGTGGAATCTCTCGCTACTTACACGCGTAGGATCATCACTTCCGTCGATTTAATCAGCGCCGCCGCACGCTCACCCACCTTCAGCCGCAACTCTCGCGCCGCATCCGCCGTGATAATCGAAGTGATGTGCTGCTCGCCGATCGCCAGTGTCACCTGCGCCAGCAATCCGCTGAATTTCAGGGCCACCACTCTCCCGATCAACTGATTCCTTCCGCTGATCTTCCGGAAGTTTCCTCGGCGCATGGAAATGTCGCCGCGCTCCAGCTTCTTCGGAATCAATCGGTCAATCTCAGACTCGGGCACACGGTGGTGGCCCCCAGGAGTTTTCGCCGTCTTGATCTTGTTGTGATAGATCCACTGCTTCAAGGTGGGATAACTGATTCCCAGAATGTTTGCCGCTTCCCGTGGTGCAAGGAGTCTCTGCATTATGTCCTCGATTACGCGAGAATAAGCATTTTTATCGTGGATGGCAATACGATTTTATGCGGTTTTCTTTAGGTTCGCGGAAGTTTCGTAAGTTGCGAAACGGGCATCGCCCCTCGGCTAATTCCGCAATGGCTTGCCAGTTTTCAACGTATGCGCGATCCGCTCCTGCGTCTTCTTCTCCCCGAGCAAGGACACAAACGCTTCGCGCTCCAGGTCCAGCACATACTGTTCGCTGACCATCTGCGGCGCGGACAGCACACCGCCCGCCAGAATATTCGCCAGCTTTCGCGCTACATGTGCGTCGTAGTCGGAGACGTATCCGCCGCGCACCATCAAGTGAATTGCCATCTTCGCCGCGGCCAGGAACGATTCACCCAGCACCTTGATCTGTGTCGCTTGCGCCCCTTCTTGCCACGAGGCCGCGGGCTTCCATCCTCCGCGCGCCAATGCCAGCGCCGTCTGTTTCGCGTCAGCCACCAATCGTTCGCGATTCATCGAGAAAACGTCGCTACTCCGCAAATATCCCAACTCCCGACATTCCTCCGCGCTCGTTCCAACTTTTGCCATGGCAATGTTTTCGAACACGGGCCTTAGTGTGTGAAACAGGTCCAAATCGTCGCCGGACGCTGCGTTCTCATTCGCGCGAATCAGCATTTCCTTCGTGCCGCCCCCGCCAGGAATCAGCCCCACTCCCGTTTCTACCAGTCCGATGTACGCTTCCGCGGCTGCATGAATTTTCGCCGCGTGCAGACTGATCTCGCATCCCCCGCCCAGCGCCATTCCCTGGGGTGCCGCCACCACGGGCTTTGGCGCATATTTGATGGCCAAATTCACATTTTGGAACTGCTTCACCGCCATATGCAGTTCGTCCCACTCCTGCTCTTGCGCGCCGATCAGCACTAGCATCAAATTCGCGCCCACGGAAAAGTTCGTGGCCTGGTTCGCAATCACCATGGCGTCAAAATCCGTATCCAGCCGCTTCAATCCTTTATGCAGCATGGCAATCAAGTCCGCCCCGATCGCATTCATCTTCGCGTGGAATTCGCAGCACACCACGCCATCACCCAAATCGATCAAACTTGCTCCGGTGTTACGCTCCACCTCGCGTCCGGCATCCTTCAGTTTCTTCAGAATCAGGATGCCCGATGGCTCTTCCACTTTCTTCATCAATGCGCTGCCGAAATCGAAAATCGAGGTTTCGCCTTTGTGCGGTTCGTAAAAACTCGTTCGTCCGCTCGCCAGCGCCTTTTCGAAAATCGGCGGCAAGACCCGCCCTTCCTTCTTGATCTGTTCTGCAAACGCCGGCAGTCCAATCGCGTCCACGCTTTCGAACGGTCCCAACTCCCATGCGAATCCCCACCGCATCGCGCGATCTACATCCACAATCTGATCGGCGATTTCCGGCATGCGTCGTCCCGCGTACAGGCACATCTCCGACAGCCCGCCCCAAATGAACTGTTGGGCCTTATCCGTTTTTTGCCCTTCGAACAAGGGCGTCAGAAAACCGCGAAGCCGCTCCCGCGTATCCTCCACCGCCTTCCCCGCCTCAATCGAAGTAAACTTGGCCTTTTGTCGCGCGCGATACTCCATCGTCGCAATATCCAGGGCCAGGATTTCCTTTTCCCCCTCGCCGCCCTTCACGCGCTTGTAGAATCCCTGACCGGTCTTGTCTCCCAGCCACTTTCGTTTTGCCATTTCCTCGACAAGCGCAGGAATCTTGTACGACTCCCGCGATTCATCATTCGGCGCAGTCTCGTAGATGTTTTTCACCACGTGCATCAGCACGTCGAGTCCCACAATGTCCGCTGTCCGGAACGTCGCCGACTTCGGCCATCCCACTGCCGGTCCTGTGCACGCGTCCACTTCTTCAATCGTCATGCCCAGTTCAGACATCAAGCGCAATGCGTTCAGCATCGAATACGTCCCGATCCGGTTGGCGATGAAGTTCGGCGTATCCTTGGCAATTACTACGCCTTTCCCAAACCGCCGATCGCAAAAATCCGACAGCGCGTCCACAACCTCCAGCGAGGTCTTCGGTCCGGGAATTACCTCCACCAATTTCATGTACCGCGGCGGGTTGAAAAAGTGGGTCCCCGCCCAATGCTGCTGAAATTCCTCCGGCAATCCTTCCGCGATCAGGTGCACCGGCAACCCAGAGGTATTCGTGGTCACAATCGCGCCGGGCTTCCGGAATTGCGCCACCCTCGCCAGGAGTCCACGTTTGATCTCCAGATTTTCCGCCACCACTTCGATAATCCAGTCGACATCTGCGATGCGCGCCAGATCGTCTTCAAAATTCCCGATCGAAATTTTTGCCGCCAGCTTGGCCGAAAAAAATGCTGCAGGTTTGGATTTCTTCGCCGCTTCCAATCCTGCAGTCACAAGTTTGTTTCTTTCCGCAGGCGCCGCGTCTTTCGGCACAATATCCAGTAGCAAGCAAGGCAGCCCCGCGTTCGCGAAATGTGCAGCAATGCGTGCGCCCATTGTCCCTGCGCCGAGAACGGCGGCTTTCTGAATTCGTTGTGTCATGGTAGACCTTCGAGAACGAGATTGGGACGGCAGAACAGGTTACAAAATGGCGTCCTTCGGGTCAAACACCCGTTTGGTAAGTGGGCGGCAGCGTAGAATAAGCGGATATGGCACCCGAGAAAAACGGGGACTCGCAGGGTTTTCTGCGCACGGCGAAAGACGTTTTTCGTTCGTTCGCCTATGGCGGTGAGCCGAGAGAAGCCAAGCGCCCGCGGGTGGGTATCGCGCTCGCCGGAGGCTTCGCTCGCGGGATCGCGCACATTGGCGTTCTGCGCGTGCTTCGTGAGGCGGGGATTCCCATCGATGTGGTTTCCGGCACCAGTGTTGGCGCGCTCATTGCCACCGCTTATTGCTCGGGGACCTCACTGGAAGTGATGGAGCGCGTTGCCCACGAAACAAAATTCACGGACTTCGGCCGCTGGACTCCATCGTGGCTCGGCCTCGCCACTAATCTCCGACTGGAACAATTCCTCGCGCGCATGACTGCGGTGAAGCGCTTCGAAGAATTGCAGACGCCTCTCGCCGTCTCCACCACGGACATCAATCTCGGTCTGCCGGTCTACTATCATGGCGGCCCCATCGGTCCGCCGCTGCGCGCTTCCTGTGCTTATCCCGGATTGTTTGTTCCGGTGAAATATGAAGGTCGCACATTGGTCGACGGTTTCCTGACGGCGCTGGTGCCCATCGAAGGCGCGCTAATTCTCGGCGCCGAACTGGTCATCGCGGTTTATCTGGAAGCGGGCGCCGTCGAGGAACCCCGCACATTCACTGATGTGCTCTCCCGTTCGTTCACTATTATCCAGAAACACGCGGATCTGGAATGGCGCAAGGAGGCCGACGTCATTATTGAACCGGACGTGACTCCCTTCCTCTGGGACGATTTTTCGAAAACCAGTCAACTGATCCGTGCGGGAGAAGAAGCTACTCTCAAAGCTTTGCCGGCCATTCGTGCCGCTCTAGAAAGCAAAACCGTTCCGGCATCCGAATAGCTTGCCTGGCCGCCGCTCGTAAGACGCACTCTATTTCTTGATCGCTTATCGAAGCGAAATCCGCGACTCTAAACCCGCGTCACTTCCACCTTCAGCGCTTCCCCTTCGCCCTTACCCCTCTGCGTCAGCCACGCCCCCAGTCCTTCGGCGAACCGCTCGGGCGTTAATCGGAAACTCGCCTCCACGCTTCCATCGCCCACCGGCAATGTGTCGTCAAAATCCGCTGAATTCGTGAAGTTACGCATGCAGAATTGGTCTAGCCACTCCAGCGGGCAATTTCTCCGCTCGCCCCGAATCCACACATCAACGTGAAATTTTTGTGCGTACATACAGAAAGAATAGCATTCCACCTCCCGTCCGCGTCCTCGGCACTGCGGTGGTCCGCGGCTCAGAGTCTGCTTGGCCGACTATTCGGTTCAGCTCTCTGCGCCGTGTTCCGAGTGTGATGCGGGGCACTGACCACCAGCCATCCGCTCAGGCCCAATGGTAATAGCTCGTCTTATCAACTGACTTCTCCATGCGAAAGACTGCCCATTGATCCGCGACATTCGTTACGCATTCCGCATGCTGGCCAAGACTCCCGGCTTCACGTTGGTGGCTGTGTTGACCTTGGCGCTCGGCATCGCTGCAAACAGCACGATCTTCAGTTGGATCAGTTCCACCTTGCTCAACCCCATCCCAGGAGTGAATCAGACCGGCGATCTCGTGACGGTGAACCGCGGTGAACTGAGCGACCACCCCAGTCCCCCGTTTTCGTACCTGGACCTGCGCGATTTGCAGGACCGCAGCCAAAGCTTCTCAGGGCTCCTTGGCTACCACGATGACTACATGTCGCTGACGACCGCCGGCAAACCAGAACGCATTTACGGCGCTTTGACCACCGCCAATTATTTTCAAGTGTTGGGGCTGCACCCGATCATCGGACGCGCTTTCCTGCCTGAGGAAGAACAGCAGCGCACCGGCGCGGCAGTTGCCGTGATCAGCTACAGCGTTTGGGAGAACCACTTCGCGCGTGACCCCTTAATCCTTGGAAAGACCATTCAAATCAATCGTCATCCCTACACCATCATCGGAGTTACGCCGCGGGAATTCCAAGGATGTAAAACCGGGCTGCGCACTGACATTTGGATTCCTCTCACAATGGATGAGCCCGTTTGGGGTTCCAATCGCCCCGAGGATCGCAGCAATTTTTGGCTCAACGTGCTCGGAAAGTTGCGCCCCGGTGTCACGCATCGCCAGGCCCAGGCCGAATTGAACCTGCTCATGCAGGGGATCGCAGAGCATTTTCCCGAAGCGCATCGAGACAGTCCTAACCAGATCACACTCGATCCCCTCTGGCGCTCTCCCTTTGGCATAAATGTCTACCTCTATAAGACTCTGCCTATGCTGCTAGGGCTCGCCGCCGTATTGCTTCTGCTGGCTTGCGCCAACGTGGCTAATCTCCTGCTCGTGCGTTCTGTCGCGCGTCGCCGGGAAATTGCGATTCGCCTGGCGCTGGGTGCCTCGCGAAAACAACTCGTCCGCCAGCTCCTGGTGGAGAGTCTCATTCTCGGCCTCGCCGGAGGCGCGGTCGCCGTCCTGATCACGTTCTGGACGGCCAGTAGCTTGGCCGCCTTCTTTCCTCCCACCACGCTTCCTCTCGCGCACAACGAGCATCTCGATCACCGCGTCTTATTGGCCACCACCGCTATCTCGATTCTCGCTGCGCTGATCTTCGGTGTGCTGCCGGCGCTGCGTTCTTCAAACCTGCCGGTGCAGGCTGTCCTGAAGGAAGAAGCCAGCAGCGTGTCCGTTGGCTCCCACAAAACTCGTCTGTCGAGCGGCCTGGTAGTGGCGCAGATTGCCCTCTCGCTTGTCCTGCTGGTCTGCGCCGGGCTCTTCACTCGCAGCTTGCAGAAAGCGCAGCAGTCCGATCCCGGCTTTGATCCCAATCACGTTCTTCTCGCTTCTTATGAACTCGCCCCTCTCGGTTATTCGCGCGATTCGGGCATCGCCTTTAACCGCCAACTTCTCGCCAAACTTGCGGTTCTCCCTGGTGTGGAATCCGTCTCCCTCGCCGACTTCTCACCACTCAGCTTCAGTATCCACTCTGAGTACTTTCAACTGGAAGGGTATGTGCCGCAGCCACACGAGTCTATGGAGATCAGTGATGGCCTTGTGGGTCCCAATTACTTTCAGACGTTACGCACGCCGCTTATTTCTGGCCGCGATTTTACCGAACGGGATGCGCCCGAATCCCAACCTGTCGCCATCGTCAACCAAGTCCTCGCCGATCGCTACTGGCCGGGCCAGAATGTAATTGGCAAACGCCTCTTCGACGGATACCAGTGGTTTATCGTCGTGGGCTTGGCCGGTAATGCCAAATATCGCCTTCTCACCTACGCTCCGGAGCCGGTAATTTATCTGCCCTTGCACCAAACCTATAGCCCAACACAAGACATTTCGATTCATCTACGTGTCCAGGGCGACCCTAAAGCTTTCGGATTTGCCGTTGAACAAGCGGTTCATGAACTGAATCCGGAGTTGCCCTTGTTCAATGTGAATCCGCTGACGGTGACTATGCGCTTTGGCACCATCCTGGAGCATGTGGCGGCAGTTTTCGCCGGCTCCTTCGGCTTTCTCGCCATGTTGCTGGCCGCCGTCGGCATTTACGGCGTCGTCGCCTACACCACGCGCCAGCGCACTCGCGAGATCGGAATTCGCATGGCGCTCGGCGCGCAGAAGAGCCAGATTTATAAGCTCGTGTTGCAACAAGCCCTGGTATTGACCTTCCTGGGCCTGTTCATCGGCATCGGCTTTTCGCTGCTGCTGACCCGCCTTCTCCGAAGCCAACTCTACGGCGTCAGCGGTACCGATGCCCTTACCTTCTCCGCCGTCGCGCTGTTGCTTGCCACCGTTTCCCTTCTTGCCTGTCACATTCCCGCGCATCGTGCCACTAAAATCGAACCAAACATCGCGCTGCGCTGCGAGTAGTTCCTCGCCCGAATCGACGCCCGTACAGTTCCGAAATTGTAATGCGCCTCACCGCTTTTCGGGTCGTGCCTTGCAACCCAGCCGACCCCTACCTTAAACTGTCTAAACGCATAACGGAGCCGCATCCCGCCTGGCTTCGCTCTCCTGGGACCGGTCGGATCGGGATCGTTGATTTGTTCTGTAGATGCATTGCATCTATTTTTCTGGGGGGGGGTACACCGTGGGAACGCCGATGGAAGCCTGGGTCGAACAAGCGGCCCAGCTCACCAAACCGGATCGCATCCATTTCTGTGACGGGTCCGAAGCTGAAAACCAAACCGTTCTCCACGAAATGTTGAAGCACTCCGATTCCTTCCAGCTCAACCCCACCACTTACCCGAATTGCTACCTTCACCGCAGCAGTCCCAGTGACGTCGCCCGCACCGAGCATCTGACCTTCATCTGCTTGCCTAATAAGGATGACGTTGGCCCCACCAACAACTGGATGGATCCGGAGGCCGCAAAATACAAGGTCGGCGCGCTTCTCAACGGGGCGATGCGCGGTCGCACCATGTATGTGGTGCCGTACATCATGGGCCCGGTCAATTCTCCACTCAGCAAGGTCGGAGTCGAGGTCACGGACAGCCCCTACGTTGTCGCGAATATGCGCATTATGGCGCGCATCGGCAAGGTCGCGACAGACCGCCTTGGCAATTCCTCGGATTTCGTCCCGGGCCTCCATTCCCTCGGGGATCTCGACCCGCTGCGCCGTTACATTGTTCATTTTCCCGAAGAGCGGCTCATCTGGAGCGTTGGTTCCGGGTATGGCGGCAACGCGCTGCTCGGCAAGAAGTGTTTCGCGCTACGTATCGCCAGCTATATGGCTTCCCAGCAAGGTTGGATGGCCGAGCACATGCTCATTCTCGGCTTGGAATCTCCGGGCGGCAAAGTTACTTACATGGCCGCCGCGTTCCCGAGCGCCTGCGGCAAGACCAATCTCGCCATGATGGTCTCCGCCCTCGAAGATCAGGGCTATCGGGTGTGGACCGTCGGCGACGATATCGCATGGATGCACATCGGTTCGGATGGCTATCTCCACGCCATCAACCCGGAAGCCGGCTTTTTCGGCGTTGCTCCCGGCACCGGGATGAAAACGAATCCCAACGTGATGCACGCGCTCAATCGCAATACCATCTTTACCAATGTCGGCGTCACTCCGAGCGACGAACCTTGGTGGGAGGGCATCGGCACCGGACATCCCGCCGGTCTCGTCACCTGGCGCGGCGAAAAGTGGGATAGCTCCAAAGGACCCGCCGCACATCCCAATTCTCGTTATACCGTTCCGGCGAAACAGTCGCCCAGCATCTCGCCGCAATTCGAAAATCCGGAAGGCGTGCCGATATCCGCTTTTATTTTTGGTGGCCGTCGCGCGCGCCTTGCTCCGCTCGTCTACGAAGCGTTTGACTGGCAGCATGGCGTATATGTGGGCGCCACCATGGCTTCCGAAACCACCGCCGCCGCAACTGGCGATGTGGGCATCACTCGCCGCGATCCCATGGCCATGCTCCCGTTCTGTGGCTACAACATGGCCGACTACTTCCAACACTGGCTGGATATGGGTAAGCGCATCCCCCATCCACCCAAGATTTTCCACGTCAATTGGTTCCGCAAAGGGGCTGACGGAAAATATCTTTGGCCCGGCTATGGCGAGAATGTTCGCGTTCTGAAGTGGATTCTCGAACGGGTGGAAGGCGGCGGCCAAGCGGAAGAAACGCCTATCGGCTTCGTTCCTACGCGGAACGCCCTTACTCTCGACGGACTACATCTTTCGTCCGACACCCTGCGCGAGCTCTTCCGTGTCGATGCCGATGATTGGGAACTAGACCTCGCCGACACCCGCGAATTCTTCGCAAAATTCGGCAATCGCCTCCCCGCTACACTGCGCGAAGAGTACCAAGGGGTCGTGCACCGTTTCGAAGACTCTATCCCCGCGTATTGACTTCCTTTTTTGCACAAGCATCCACAGATTTGCACAGCTTTTCTTTTCGATTCCTCTTGCCACGTTTACGTGCCAGGAATACAGTGCATCCAGATTGAGCCGGTAAGCCTTAAAAACTGACCAGCACAATCAAAAGGGGCGTCAGAGCCGCAAGGTTCAGGCGCCCTCAATTTTTTTCTTCGCGTCTTTTATTGCCTTCCCAGCGTCGTTTCCGCGTGCCTTAACTTCCAGGAACTCTTCGCCAAGTCCGTTCGCAATCCGTGCCAGAATGCCCTATGGCTACCCGTCGCCGTGTCCTGCTGCTTGGCCTCGACGGCTTCGACGTCGATCTAGCGGAAGCTTTTGTGCACCAGGGTTTGCTCCCGAATTTCGCCCGCCTGCAGAAACAGGGAGCCCGTTTCGATCTCGACCACGGTCGCGACAAGTATTCCGGCCTTGCCTGGGAACACCTCAGCTCCGGAATTCGTCCCCGCGACGGCGGTCGCTGGTCTGCCGTCACGTTTCATAAGGAAAACTATCGAGCCACGCAAGATCACACCGTTGTACGACCCTTTCTTGCCGACCTCCACGACGTGAAAACGGTTGTTTTTGACTTCCCCTATTTCGATCTTTCCCTCGCAGCGAATGTCCGCGGCATCACTTCTTGGGGATCCCACGATCCCGGGGTCGCTGCGGCGTCCCGGCCCGACAAGTTGCATCAAGAGTTGGCTGCGCGCTTCGGGCCCTACCCCGCCCCTGAATGGATTTACGGATTCTGCTGGCCGAGCGCGCAAAAGGCGGAAGAGGCGGGCAAGGCGCTCACCCAAGCCGTCAAAGTACGCTCCCAAGCTTCGCGCTGGTTGCTCTCCGAGCGCTTGCCCGATTGGGATCTCGGCGTAGTAGTCATCAGTGAATGCCACTCAGCGATTGAGCCTCTCTGGCACGGTCTTGATTCCAATCACCCGCTTCACGTTGTGCCGTCTGCTCCCTTCGCTGCCGCAGGCTTGCGGAGCGTCTATTCCGCGATCGACGATATGCTTGGCGAGTTTCAACAGATCTTTCCGGATGCCATTCTTCTTCTGGTTGCAATGCACGGCATGGGACCCAACAACAGCGACGTTCCCGCTATGGCGTTGCTTCCGGAGTTGCTCTATCGCTTCGCGTTCGGCTCGCCGTACATGTGTCCATTCCAATTCGCGACGTTGCCCGATGGCACGCCGCTTCTTCCCGAGGACACTCATTGGGGCAACGCACTTATGCAAGTTGTTCCGCGCCCCGAACCAACATTCTCGCGACGTCTCGTGCGCCGCATGAATCGTCTGATTGGACGCAGAACTACGAGCTCGGCAGGCGAACTTGACTGGATGCCTGCTGCCCGTTATTCCCGCTTCTGGGCCAAAATGCCTGCTTTTGCTCTGCCCTCGTTCTACGACGGCCGCGTTCGCCTCAACGTCGTGCGCCGCGAAGGCCGCGGCAGAATCCCTGCCGCTGAGTATCAGAACACGTGTCGGCAGATTCAGAATCTCGTTTCAGAGTGCCGCAATCTCTTGAATGGTAAACCCATCGCTTCTGAAGTTTATTGCCCGAAGGAGAATCCACTCGATGTCGGCCCCAGCGAAGCGGACATCTATATCGTCTGGGACGGCGCGCCTCTGGGCTTCTCTCATCCCCGTTTTGGCAACATTGGTCCGCTACCCTACCTTCGCACTGGAGGTCACACAGGCAAGCGCGGCTTTCTGAACGTAGTCAGTACCGACGCCCCCGCTGGCGACTACGGTCTGGCCAGCTCCTTTGATGTGGTGCCCACGATGATCGAACTTCTCGGTCAGCAACCTTTACCCGGAGTAAGTGGCGCTTCGTTGGTTCCACGCTTGGTCTCAGTTCCGGCCCGCTAACCCTCCGTTCGTCCCAATCCCTTCATCGCTAAAACCTTACCGGCTTGATCTAATTTCTTTCCGCGCTCCGTAACCTCCTCCGCCCTCCTCACATCAATTAGACGTTCGTCTAAGTATCTAATCCTCCTGCTCTCAGAAAGGGCTATCACCATGGGTAAACTTTCCAATCAGGTTGCGGTTGTCACCGGCGCATCCAAGGGCATCGGCGCTGCTATTTCCAAGGCGCTCGCGGCAGAGGGCGCTTCTGTCGTCGTTAACTACTCTTCCAGCAAGCAGGGCGCTGATCGCGTCGTTCAGGAAATCGTCTCGAAGGGGGGCGAGGCCATTGCCGTGCAAGCCGACGTTTCGAAGCAGGCCGACATCGCGCGCCTCTTCGCTGAAACCAAAAAAGCCTACGGCAAGCTCAACATCCTCGTGAACAACGCCGGGGTTTACGAATTTGCTCCGCTCGATGGCGTCACGGAGGATCACTTCCAGCGCCACTTCAGTCTCAACGTACTTGGACTTCTGCTTACCACCAAGGAAGCCGTAAAGCTGATTGGACCCGAAGGCGGAAGCATCATCAACGTCGGTTCTGGCGTCAGCACGATTCTGCCGCCCAACTCTTCGGTTTACACCGCTACGAAAGCATCCGTTGACGCGATCACCGGTGTGCTCGCCAAGGAATTGGGACCGCGCAAGATTCGCGTCAATTCCATCAATCCCGGGATGATCGAAACCGAAGGCGTTCACGCTGCCGGCTTCGCGGACGGTGATTTCCGCAAATGGGTCGAGTCGCAATCGCCCCTCGCCCGCATCGGCCAGCCCGACGACATCGCTCCCACAGCGGTGTACCTCGCTTCTTCCGACTCCAAGTACCTGACCGGAGAAGTCGTCCGCGTCACCGGCGGCATCTTCTGACGATTGCTCGGCCAAAAACTGCGGTCATCTTTGTTGGTCGGAGGGCAGGACACACCGGTACCACGGTCCGCCCTCCATTTTCTTGTTTCCTACACTTTCTTTATTTCTCCCCAGTGATAGCCTATTAGCGTGTGGATTCGTTTCCACGCCATAAGCTGCGGCCATCCCTACCGCCCCGAGATCGCCCCCCGCCCAATCCAGAGTCGCGGCACACATTTCGTGAAGGGGATCTTCCAATGCGCAATCCAACCGTAGACACCGATATCCTGATTGTGGGAGCCGGGCCCGTGGGGTTATTTCTTGCGAACGAGTGTGCGCGCCGTGGCCTTCGTTACCGTGTGATTGAAATGCGCTCGACTCAATCCATACACTCCAAGGCGCTGGCTATCTTTCCTCGCACTCTCGAAATCTTCGACATGGCCGGCGTCGTAAATCCGTTTCTTGAGAAGGCTAACCGGGTCACGTCCGTGGCCGTGATCACCCATGGCCGCACTCTCGCGCGCATGCAATTCACACCGGACGACAGCATCTATTCCTTCGTCGCCATGGTTCCGCAAAACATCACGGAGGACTTGCTTGCCGAGGAATTGCGCCGCAGAGGTGGCGGCGTCGAATACGACACCACCTTCGTTTCGGCGGAGCAGCAGGGCGACTTCGTCACGGCCACGCTGGATCACAAAGGCGAATCCAAGAAGCTTACCGCGCGTTTCATTGTCGGCTGCGATGGCGCTCACAGTAGGGTCCGCGAAGTCATGGGGCTGTCTCTCGAGGGGGCGGAATACCCTGACTCCTTCATGCTCGCGGACATTGAAGGGAACAGCACTCTTCCCGCTGACGAACTGCAATTGTGCCCCAGTGAATCCGGGCCGGTAGCCGTGTTCCCGATGAGTGCCACACGCCGCCGTATCGTAGCCATGATTCAAGAACCGGAAGGCGACGCTCCATCGCTCGTTTTCGTGCAAAGGGTTTTGGCGCAACGCGCACCCGCCGGACTCAATGCGCAGGCGCTTCACTGGAGCAGCTATTTCCGGATTCACCATCGCCACGCCACCAAGCTTCGCACCGGACGCATGTTCATTGCCGGGGATGCCGCCCACATTCATAGCCCATTTGGCGGCCAGGGCATGAACACGGGGCTCCATGATGTTTGGAACCTGGTCTGGAAGCTCGACCTTTTTCTTCGTGGCCACGGAAACGATCGTTTGCTTGATAGCTACACTGAGGAACGCCTCCCCGTCATCAAAAACGTCATCGACACCACGGATTTCCTCACTAAAGCGATGGGAACCCCGAATCGATTCGCCCAGGCCTTACGGGACACCATCATTCCCATGGTGTCGCGGCTCGCCCCGTTTCAACATGCCTTCGTTCAACGGCTCTCGGAACTTGGCATCGCTTACCCGGGCAGCCCGATCATCGAGGGTCCCGGTAAGCGCTATTTTGACGATTCTTTACGAGGAGGCCACGGCATTCAGAGCCGTTTTCTGCTAATGGTCGACGATGCGAATGAGGCTTGCTCCACAGAAGCGGCCAAGCAACTGTGCTCCTCCTTAGCTGACGTCGTTAAGCTTCGCCCAACGCGCCAACCCGGCATTACGTTGCTGCGCCCGGATGGCTACGTCGCCTATTCAGCCCACAACGCGAGTAGCATCGCCGCATTGGCCTCGGTCCGAACGCTGCTTGAATTCCAAACCGGCCCCTCTTCCACAGTTCGCAATGTCGAGGCTTCCGCCGGAGCATAGGCATTTAGTTCCTTCGTCTGCGGCAGCCTCATTCCAAGTTTTTTTCCACATTCATGCACAGATTTGCACAGACAAAATTCCAGAGACCTCTTGCCAAGTTTGCGAGCCAAGCTTACAGTGTTCCCAGATTGAGCCGGTAAGCCTCAAAAACTAACCAGCACAATCCAAAGAGGGCGCCAGAGCCGCAAGGTTCAGGCGCCCTTGATTTTTCTGCCGCCGTTTTGTATCCGCTACCCTGATTTGAATCCAAGCGAGCTCCATTTCCTGCCTTACGTCTCAGTCCCCAGCTGCGCGAGCTCTTTTCCACATGCGTCCACAGATTTGCACAGGATTTCTGGCGAACCCCTCTTGCCAACCTCCACTGCCGCGCATAAAGTGTCGCCAGATTGAGCCGGGGAGCCTCAAAAACTTCGCGGCACAATCAAAAGGGGGCGCAAGAACCGCAAGGTTCAGGCGCCCTCAATTTTTTTCTGCCGCCGCTATTTTCTTATCCCGCTACGTCCGCTCGCCTTCTCTGCCGCGCATCAGGCGGGTTATATCTGCGCACACCTACACGCCGACTAGACCTCCGCTCCACCCTACATACTCAGACCGCAGTAGAACGGCCGCGAGGAAGACATAAATTGTTGGTAGCTAAGTTACTCGGAGTTGGAAACCGTATCTTTATTGTCCGCCTCGACGATCACATCCACGTGAGCTCCCTGCTTCAGCTTCACTTTCTCGCCCTCGTCGTTTACCAGGGTGTTTTCGATACGAATTTCGCGGTACAGCTCGTCGGCACCCGCGATGCTGATTTCGGCTTTTTCGGGCTCTTGGGGGTATTTGATAATCTTGCGGACAACGCCCGGTTTCTTTGTTTTCGGCTTCCTGGTCATAGTTACTCCTTGGATGGGAAAGGGAAAGCCGGGCAGATTTATTGTAGTGGACTGGAGTGCGAATGCCAATCTGCAACTACAGAAGAGACTGGATCCCGGAATCCATGGCGACATGCGTCACCATCTCGCCGCTGATCGAATAGGTCGGCCCTTCGGCCCGCAAGAAATGCAGAAAACGGCTGATGTGATAGTCCTCATCAAAACTGGAAAAAAGATTCTCGGTCTCCTGCTTGCTCAGCCCAAATCCAGCAAGCGCCACCGCGTCGCCGAAAACACTCGTCAACGCAGCATAACGTTCCACGACTTCTTTCAAATTCATCATCGGAGCTCGTTGAGCCGATTCTGTGCTCATAGCGTCCTCTCGCGGGAGTGTAGCGCGCCCTTCACCGTGGGGAAAAGCGGAATTTGGCGAGAGGCGGGGCGATTCGGTAAGATGCTGAGCGTCAATTCATTCATCGGAGGAACGCATCATGAGCTTAAGCGTCGGACAGACCGCCCCGGAATTCACTCTGAAGGATCAAAGCCAAAAAGAGGTGAAGCTTTCGGACTTCGCCGGCAAAAAACGCGTTGTGTTGGTCTTCTATCCCCTGGATTGGAGTCCAACCTGCACCAATGAGCACGCCTGCTTCGTGAACGACATGAAGAACTTCGATACCCTGGATGCCGAAGTGATGGGTGTCAGTGTCGACAGCGTATGGTCACACAAAGCGTACGCGGAAAAAATGGGCATCAAGTATTCGTTGCTGGCGGATTTTCAGCCGCGCGGCGCGATGAGCGAAAAGTACGGCGTGTTCTTGCCCGAAAAAGGCATCACCGGACGCTCCATCTTCATCATCGACAAGAACGGCAAGGTAGCTTGGCTAAAGCATTACGATATCCCCGTGGTTCCGGATATTAAGGAAGTGGCCTCCGCGCTTGCCGGGGTGCAATAACCCAACAGAGCAACAAAACCAGAAGGAAGTGTAACCGGATGGATCGAGGAATCCGCGCCTTAGTGTTTCTTGCGTCTACTTTTCCACTTCCTTCGCTTGCGACTGTCCCGACGCCGCGAACCAGCGTACCAGAAGCACCAGTTGCCACCGCTGCTCCTCACTCAATTTCTTGCGAAACGATGGCATTGGTTTGCGACCCTCGGTAATCTGATAAAAAATCTCGCCGTCTGTCAGCTTCCCGATTTTCGCGGCGTCCGTCAGATCGGAAGGAGCTGGATCGTACATCATCGCTTCCGATCCGTCGCCTTTGCCTTTTTCTCCGTGGCAATCGGAGCACTTGTTACCGTAAATCTCTCGAGCCGCCGCCAAATTCGCTTCCGACACAGTCAGCGGGTTCTTTCGCTCCTTATCGGGGAGTGGCACAACCCACGGCCCTCGATGGAGCACGGCAAGCCCTACCGACAGCACGATAAGGCCAAGCACCAACACGAAAAGAATCCAGCGCAACCGCTTACCCGGTTTCGAACTAGTCGCCATGCGTATTGAAAAGTCTCGCACACCTGCGGAATTGCGCAAAGTAGAGGAGAGACCTGGAAGGTTCGTCGAAGGTCAAACGCCGCGGAACGTCAGCCACAGCAGTTCGGCGTTAAAAAACAGAATCACGGCCGTCACGATCCATGCCACGATCGTCGTCAATCGGGAATTCGCGAACGGCCCCATTTTGCTGCGCTCGCTGGTGAACTGCACCAGGGGAATAACGGCAAACGGAAGCTGGAAACTCAAAACCACTTGGCTCAAGATCAGCAACGAAGTGAGTTTCCCCTCACCGGCGATGCCAATCACCAAAATGGCGGGGAGGATCGCAATGGTACGGGTGACCAATCTTCGGATCCATGGCTTCAGCCGGATCTGCAGAAAGCCTTCCATCACGATTTGCCCGGCCAGCGTACCCGTCAACGTGGAGTTTTGTCCCGATGCGAGGAGCGCGAACGCAAACAAGGTACTGGCCAAGCTGGCGCCCAGGACCGGACTCAGCAATTTGTAAGCTTCGGCAATGTCCGCTACCTCGTTCATTCCCCGCGTGTGAAACGCCGCGGCCCCCAGGGTCAGAATCGCCGCATTGATAAATAGCGCGAATCCTAACGCTACCGTGGAATCGATAATCGAATATTTTATGGCCTCGCGACGTCCGCGATCATTCTCGCCGAACGCCCGTGTCTGCACGATGCTGGAGTGCAGATACAAATTGTGGGGCATCACCGTCGCGCCGATGATCCCGATCGCGATATACAACATTTCCTTATTGCGCAGGATTTCCAACCGCGGCAGGAATCCGTGCGCTGCTTCCAGCCACAGCGGCCGCGCAAAGAAGATTTCGTACGCGAAGCACACTCCGATCGTACCGATGAGCACGACCACAAACGCTTCGATCAGTCGGAAGCCGCGGCCCTGCAGCGCCAGAACCAGCAGCACATCGAACGCCGTCAGAATCACCCCCAATAGCAGCGGGATTCCAAAAAGAAGCTTCAGCGCCACCGCGGACCCCAGAACTTCCGCAAGGTCACATGCGGCAATCGCTAGTTCGCACACCATCCACAGAAAAATCGCCGTGCGCTTGGAATAATGATCGCGGCAAGCCTGCGCCAGGTCGCGGCCTGTCGCAATGCCCAGCTTGCGGAGAGCGCCTGCAGAAACATGGCGATCAGGCTGCTGATCAGAACCACGCTCAGTAAGGTGTACCCAAATTTCGATCCGCCGCCCAGGTCTGTAGCCCAGTTGCCCGGATCCATATACCCGACGGCAATCAGATAGCCCGGGCCCGCAAATACCAGAATTTTTCGAAACCACGACAGGTTGGGACCGACCGGGATCGACCGATGCGCCTCGGGCAAGGAAGGAAGGGTAACCGCGCGCCGCCATGCCGAGCCCGCAACTGCCTCGTCGGCAGGGACTCGGGACGCGAGCGATTTGGCTAGCAGGTCTCCCATGAAAGGCATTAACTATGGTGAACTTCACTTCTAAACTACATTTAACGTCTCCTGCTGTCAATAGAACTTTACCTCGGAATTTCCCGTAGAGCCCCTTAGATTCCGACCCGTTACGAAGCCGGGTTTTGAGTGTGATACCTTGGAAGAGATTTCCGGGAGAACATCATGGACGAGAAACAGGCACCGCAGCAGGGCCAGGCGCCGGGCCAGGTGCAAATCAAGGCGGATGAAAAAGAATTGCAGGGCATGTACAGCAACCTGGTGATGATCCAACACCACGCCGAAGAGTTCACACTGAATTTTGTGTACGTTTTCCCCAACGCCACGCAAGGAAAACTCCTCGCCAGCATGATCGTCAGTCCCGGCCACGCCAAACGTATCTTGCGCGCCCTGACCGAAAACATCTCGCGATTTGAATCGCTCTACGGCCCCATCAAGGAAGGGCCCGAAGGTACGCCGGGGGCGAATATCGGATTCGTGCAGTAGTACGGAGAGGCAGCGTGAGATTCTGCGCGGCGAGCGACCGGGCCCTGCTCGTATATCTTGGTGAAGAGATTGACCTGGCCACGCATGAACGCGTGCTGAAACTTCTCCGCTTGCTGGAAAAGACGCCTCCGCCTTGGCTGCGCAATATTCAACCGGCCTTTTCATCTTTAATGATCACGTTCGACCCCGTCCAAGTCGATCCCGCCGAGGTGGAATCGCTCCTGCGTCAATATGAGCAGCGAGCCTGCGTAGGACGCGCTGCCAAGCCGCGCTTCGTGGAAATTCCCGTATGCTACGGCGGAGAATTTGGCCCGGACCTGGACGATGTCGCCGCCCTCCATGGATTGAAACCCGCCGATGTCATCAAATTGCACTCCTCATCAACCTACCACGCGTACTTTCTTGGCTTTGCTCCCGGGTTTGCCTATCTCGGCGATGTTCCGAACGCAATTGCAACGCCACGCCTCGAAACTCCGCGGAAGAAAGTTCCTGTCGGAAGTGTCGCCATCGCCGGAAAACAAACCGCCGTCTACCCGTTCGCGACGCCCGGAGGTTGGCGACTGATCGGTCGTACTCCCCTGGCGCTGTTCCGCACCGATCGCAAAGCCATGAGCCTTATCTCGATCGGTGATCAGATAAGGTTCCGCAGAATATCTCGCGAAGAGTTCCAGAATATGGAGGCACGGTGAGTTCGCTCGTCGTGGAATCCCCCGGTTTACTCACCACGGTCCAGGATCTGGGCCGCCCCGGCTTCGGTCCGCTGGGAATCTCTCCCTCAGGAGCTGCCGATCCCGTGGCTCTGCGCTTGGGTAACCTGTTAGTAGGAAATGATCCGGGAGCGCCAACTCTCGAAATGACGCTGCTGGGCGGAACTTTCTCGTTCCCAAACGGCGCGGTGATTGCATTGACTGGAGCCGACCTCGGGGCTTCGGTCGATGGCCGCTCGGTGGAAATGTGGACCCCGCAAGAGATTCTGCCGAACGCTAAATTGGTTTTAGGGCCGACGAGAAACTTCGCGCGCGCTTACTTAGCAGTAGCTGGTGGCATTCAAGTGCCTGCGTTTCTCGGTAGCGCTTCCACGCACTTGCTGAGCGGGCTGGGCGGCCTCGAAGGACGGGCGCTACGCAAAGGAGACGTGCTTACACTCGGCACGCCGGCGACGAAGTTGTCCAGCCGGCGAATCTCGGAATCGGTGCTCTTAACGTTGCGGCCACGAAAAGTCTTGCGCGTAACCGATGGACCTCAGGTCGATCGTTTTTCCGAAGAGGTCAAACGTACATTTTTTCGCGAAGTCTTCCGCGTCAGCGAGGAGTCGGACCGCACCGGCCTTCGTCTCGAAGGACCTACCCTGAAATCGGATTTGCCCGGGGAAATGATCACGGAAGGCGTGCCACTGGGCGCAATTCAGGTGACGCCTTCGGGCCAGCCCATCATCTTGTTCGTGGAGCAACAAACCACCGGCGGCTATCCGAAGATCGCCAATGTCATCGGTGTGGATTTGCATCGCCTGGGGCAGCTTCGCCCTCGCGTGGAAATTCGCTTTGAGCGTATTTCCTTCCCCGTCGCCCGCGCCCTGTGGCTGGAACAAGAACGCCTTTTAAACAGTCCAAAGCAGCTCTTCGCATGACATCCATCGACTTGAATTGCGATATGGGCGAAATGCCCGAAGCCCTGGCGGACGGCACTCAGGAAGCGCTTATGCGCTATATCAGTTCGGCGAACGTGGCCTGCGGCGGCCATGCCGGTGATGCGGCAATGATGCGGACAACCGTTCAGCAAGCACTCCGCCACGGAGTCAGTGTGGGCGCGCATCCCGGATACGAAGATCCCGCCAATTTCGGACGCAACGCGCTACATCTCGCACCGAAAGAAATCACAGAATTAGTTCATCGCCAGATTCTCGCGCTCGAGAAAATCGCAACGCCTTTGGGAGCGCACATCGCGCACGTGAAAACGCATGGTGCGCTGTACAATCAGGCCGCTCGCGACCGGCTTATCGCCAGGGCCATTGCAGAAGGCGTGCGCCGCTGGAAATCCGATGTCATTCTTGTAGGCCTTGCAGGCTCCGTCATGCTCGATGAATTTCGCGCGGCAGGATTTCCTGTGGCCGCGGAAGCGTTTGCCGACCGCCGTTACGAAAGCGATGGCACGTTGCGCGCTCGTAAATTCGATGACGCCTTGTTGCGAGATCCCCGTGAAGCAGCCGCGCAGGCCTTGCGCATCGTCCAGCAAGGTAGTGTGATTTCCGCTGATGGCAGCATCGTTCCCCTCGCCGCGCAGACCATTTGCATTCATGGCGACACTCCCGGCGCGCTGGAAATCGCCGCGGCTGTCCATCATAAGTTGCAGGAAGCGGAAGTCACTATACGAGCGCTACAACATTCCTAAGGCATCTGCGTAAACTATTCCGACAGCCCATCGCGATAAGGAGAGGAAGATGCGGGCGGCACGCATTCACCAGTTTGGACCACCAGAAGTAATTGTCATCGATGAAATCCCGCGTCCAACTCCAGGTGATGGCGAAGTATTAGTTCGCGTGGCCGCTGCTGGCGTCGGGCCTTGGGACGCCCTGATTCGCGAGCGCAAGAGTGCCGTCAATGTGACTTTGCCTCTCATCCTTGGTTCAGACTTGTCCGGCACCGTCGCACAAATCGGCCCAAATGTTTCGGGGTTCGCCGTCGGAGACGAAATCTACGGCGTAACCAACCCGCAATTCTGTGGAGCATACGCCGAGTACGCTCTCGCTTCATCAGCCATGGTGGCTCGCAAACCAGTCAAGCTCACCAACATCGAGGCTGCTTCCGTTCCCGTAGTCGCCGTGACAGCCTGGCAGATGCTCTTCGATTATGCCCGGGCAACCGCGGGCCAGACGGTGCTGATCCTCGGCGCAGCCGGAAATGTCGGCGCGTATGCGGTACAGTTCGCAAGCCAGGCGCAGCTTCACGTCATCGCGACCGCCTCATCCGCGGACTCGGCTTATGTTCGAAGCCTCGGTGCCCATCGCGTTTTGGATTACAAGACGGCACGTTTCGAAAACGACCTGGCTCCGGTGGACATCGTGCTCGATACGGTTGGCGGACCGACGCGCGATCGCTACATCCCACTCGTCAAGCCAGGTGGCATCCTCGTTTCGGTCGTTTCGCCATTTCCGGAGTTACAAAAGCCCGCCGGCATCCGCACCGCCTTCTTTCTTGTGGAAGTGACTACCGCGCGCCTGAACACACTCACCGAACTCTTCGATCGCGGCAAACTCTCCACTCAAGTAGCTACGGTGCTGCCTTTGGAGCAAGCGCGCACTGCCCACGAAATGCTCGCCGGTGTGGTGCCTCACCAGCGTGGCAAAATCGTCCTGCAGCTCAGCCAAAACGTCTAGGTTCAATCGAAGCGCCCTGCAGAATGTCGCCGGTTGCGAAGCCCGCTGGGGCATCGTAGAATAATTTAGTCGTTTTTTCCTGCCACGTAGACGTTGGGCCTGTAGCTCAGGTGGCTAGAGCGCGCCCCTGATAAGGGCGAGGTCGGTGGTTCAAGTCCACCCAGGCCC
>CAVWYZ010000020.1:0-59029 GCA_963759275.1 Candidatus Acidiferrales bacterium
ATTGCGGCAAACCAGATGTGGCGCAGATTCGCGTTTGATTCGCTGCTCGTCGCCCTTCTCGTGGGGCTCGCTTGGGTGCTCATCCCGAAGTGGGGAGCCCGAGGCTTGGCTGCTTCGTACGTCGTTGCTTATGCGCTCACGAGTCTTGGACTCTTCCTGTTTCAGCAAGAACGTTTGTGGAATAGCTCTCCTTCCTACTAATGGAAAACATTTCTAACTGGAACCGCGAATTACCCGATCTTGGCGGCAGAGCGCGGATCGTTAGACGCCGCGCGGCGCTTCGATTCAATGGGTCGGCCTCATGGTCTCTGGTGGCATTAGGCGTAGTGGCCATTGTTTTTGCATTCGCTCCCTCCGAAAACAAATATCCGTGTGCGCTTGCCGGCGCAGTCGTTTTCTTTCTCGCCCAATGGTTTTTGCCAGCTTGCCGGCCTGTTTCTGGAAAGTTGCTATGCCCGTGGAACTGGGCCCTCTTTGTTTTTTTCCTGCAATTGGTTCTACTTCCGCTCTCTGTGCTTGTGTCCGGCCCGTCGATGGGCGTACTGCCTTTCCTGCCATCAGATTGGGCCATAAATCTAGCAATGCTTGTCAACGCCGCGGCATTTATTGCTTTCTGCACGACGTACCATTATTTTGCGCACTCCTCCAGAACCTATCACGGATCAAGCGCACCGTCGCGACAGGGACTCTTAGTACGTGGGTCTATACCATTGTCATTTATCGGCTTGAATGGCATCGTCGGCATCATCGGCTTTTTTCTGGCGTTCGGGGCCTTAGACAAGATCGCTGAGTACTTCTCCGATCCCGCCGGTTACTTGAGCCGTTTCCCAGACGCATCCGACAGGCTCGGACTCGCAGCTGGCCTGTTTTTGCGGCCATTCCTAGGAATTTTCGTAGTCATGCTGTGGTGCCGTTGGCTCGATCAAGCTCGCCCTCGAAGAGCGAGCTTACTCGTCACTGCCTTCACGATTCTGGCAATTGTTGCGGTGTGTCTGTCGAACGCAACGTTCAACTACAACCGCGGCTCGGTGGTGGTTCCGCTCGTGGCTATGCTTGCCGTAATTGTAAGTAACCCAAACCGCGTGGCTCGCAGGACAGTTTCTGTCGCGGGAGCCGTCGTGGGTTTGGTCTTGTTGCTCGCTCCCTTTTATGGTGCATATCGGAGTAGCAGGTTCACCGGGCAAGAAATCCTGCGGGATCCTTCGGTTCGCAATGTGCTGTTTGACAAAGTAGAACTCACGGAAATGCTTCAAGTATATGGAGGCGCCCCTCAATTTCTAGGATTCTTCCTCGAGGTGGGAAAGTGGGGACAAGATCCACAATGGGGAGCGGTCCTTGGTTCTTCAGTGCTAGCGCCGCTACCAATCTTAGGTAAACCGTTTCGGGAGACAAGTGGGACCGCGATCTACAATCGATTTATCTATGGCATGCGAGACGTTCAGGACCAGATCGCTCCGTTTCAGGGTGAAGCATTCTTGGACTTCCATTTACCCGGACTGCTCGTGGGCTTCGGTTTTCTTGGTTGGGTCGCCTTCAAGCTTCAGACAGCATTTCTTCGATCGTCCTCTCTTTTCGAGACTTTCGTCTGGCAGTATTTTTCCGTTTGGACCTTTTTTTTGATATTCGGAAGTTTGTCTGTAGTTAGTCAGATCTTCATTTATTTCTGCTGGCCTTTCTATTTGTATTTCTTCTGCCGATATCTGCGCCCTCGTTGGATTGGATACAGGTCCCGCAGATTGGAGGTTACCAATGCGAATCCTGCACACCGCAGGTACGTACGCCCCATCGCTTGATGGCGTGGCCGAGATCGTTCGGAACATTTCGGAGCGACTGGTCAAGCGGGGCCACGAGGTTCACGTAGCTACGAGCGCACTGCCTTCAGAAAGCTCGTATGCCGAGCTGTGCGGTGTTCGTGTGCATCGATTTTTGGCCAGAGGGAACCTGGCGCTCGGAATGCATGGTGAGATTGAAAAGTATCGGAAATTTA
Organism: Candidatus Acidiferrales bacterium; assembly: GCA_963759275.1. Lineage (GTDB taxonomy): Bacteria > Acidobacteriota > Terriglobia > Acidiferrales > UBA7541 > Acidiferrum. The sequence continues at coordinate 1,988 of CAVWYZ010000020.1, forward strand.
TAAGCTCCGGTAGTTGGGATGTCATGGTTAATCACGGTTTACATGTGTGGCCAACAGACGCATTGCTACACCAAGTGGGTACATATCGGTGGCCATCGGTTCTAGTGACACATGGGCTGGTGGACAGGCACCCCGCGTTTAGTGAGTACTACGCCGATGCTCCGCGACACGTTTTGAATTATTGGAAGTGGATTGCAACCTCAAGCTGTTCTGGAGAGGAGTCTTATTGCTCGCGGTTCAATCTGCCCGCACCACCGGTGATCACCAATGGCGTGGACATGGAGGAATGGTCTCGACCGCCGATTGGCTTGCGACGCGCATGGGGAGTGGGCAACAAGCCATGGGTCGTCGATATTTCAAACCATAGCCCTCTCAAGGGCCATAACGCTTTCTTCCGATTGGCGGACTCCCTCAGTAACCTGGGAGCGCACTTTACGCTTATCGCCGGCACCTACCCGATGGCCAAGTGGGGATTAGGGCGGTTCGGAATCTCGGGCGGATGTGCATATCAATGCAGGTTGAGAGGCTTTCTTGCGCCGCGCACGGTCGATCTGAGAATGAATCGGCCCAGAAGAGAAGTCGTTTCCGCGATAAAAGAGGCCGACTTGATGGTGAGCACGTCCCGAAAAGAAGCGAACTCACTTGTGCTGCTGGAGAGCATGACTGCGGGGGTACCGTGGGTTTCATTTGATGTGGGGTCGGCGCGAATAAATGCTGGCGGCGTGGTGGTGAATGACCTGGATGAAATGAAGGAAGTAGTGGCTGAGCTTTCGCGCAATGCAGAGCTGAGAAGGAGGCTAGGGAATGCGGGCCGCCGCCAAATTCTTGAGAAACATGATTGGGATGAAAGAGTCGACCAATACGAGCAGATTTACGAGTGCGCTGTTAGCCAACGTTCCGGATTGGCGTGTGTATGAGCGGCGTCGCGCCACTTGTTTCGATAGGAATGCCCGCGTTGAATTGCGGGGAAACGCTGGCGGTCGCAATCCGCTCGATCCTGAATCAAACCTATAAGAATTGGGAATTGCTGGTAGTGGAGGATGGGTCGTGCGACCGAACGCTGGAAGCGGCGAGAGGTTTTTCCGACCCGCGCATTTCGGTGCTGTTCGATGATTCGCACAAAGGGTTGGTGCCACGACTGAACCAAGCTGTCGCAGCCAGCCATGGTGAATATTTCGCGCGGATGGATGCGGATGACGTGGCGTATCCCGAGCGGCTTGAGCGCCAAATGCAGTATTTGCAGCAGCACCCCGAAGTTGATCTATTGGGCTGCGCGATGTTGATGTTCAAGGATGACGGTGTCGCCTTTGGATGCAGGCCTCTGCCGGAGACTCACGAAGAAATCTGTCGGCAGCCTGCGAGTGGGTTTTGCATCGCACATGCGACATTGATGGGACGCGTATCGTGGTTCCGGGCTCATCCCTACGGCCTCCGTGCACCTCGCGCAGAAGACTACGACTTGTTCCTTACGAGTTACACGACAAGCCGTTTCGCATGTCTGCGCGAGATTCTCTATGGCTGCCGTGAAGAACGATTGCTCCTGCGCAAAATTCTGGTGGCTCGGTATGGAGTCGCCAAGGCAGCGGCTAGAGAGTTTGGCAGCCGTTGGAAGTACTTCACGGCTGCGGGCGCGCTTTTGAAGCAGGTTGCCAAGGCGCACGTGGACGTTTTTGCGGTGTTAACTGGCCTTGACTATCGCGTCCTGGCGCACCGCGCGCGGCCTCTGCACGCGGATGACTTGCAGCGTTGGACAGAGGTTTGGGGCGAACTGCAACGCGAGACAGAAGGTAGAACGGAGCACAGGACGCCTTTCAACCCATCTCCGGGGGGCATTTATGAAGGTTCTTCACCTGTGTAAGACTTCGCAGGGAGCTCGGTGGGCAAGTGCTCAAGCTCGGGTTCTGACTCGTAGTGGAATCGAGGTACACGTCGCACTTCCAGATCTCGAAGGGCCCGTAACAAGTGAGTGGATAGCAAACGGCGCGCAAGTCCACCGCATAGATTACACGCTGTCACCGCTGCAACCGATCGCAACGATTAGCAGCCTTGACCAACTGCGGCGGCTCGTGGACCTTATACAGCCGGATTTAATCCATTCGCACCACGTGAAAGCGGCGATTATTGCGCGGTTAGCTTTGCGTGGGCGCTACCCTGTGCCGCGAGTGTTTCAAGTGCCGGGCCCGTTTCACATGGAAATGTTCCCATTTCGAACGTTGGAACTTTCGACGGCGACGGCGGAGGATTATTGGATCGCAACGAGCCGTGCGATCCTATCACACTATTTGCGCGCAGGAGTCAGTAGTGAACGGGTCTTTCTGAGTTATGCAGGTACTGAAAATGAGCGCTTCCAGGGGCAGCGAAAGGGACAGCTCCGTAGGCGTCTGGGGCTGGCCGATTCAGAGTTCGTGGTAGGGAACATCAGTTACATATACCCACCAAAGTGGTATTTCATGCAAAGAGTCGGACTGAAGTGCCACGAAGACCTAATCGATGGTATCTCGCTTGCGGCCGAAAAGGACCGTTCCATTCGCGGTGTCTTGATTGGCGGTCCTTGGGGAACGGATTCTGCGTATTTTGAAAAGCTCAGGAGATACGCACGAATGCGATCGGGCAATGTGGTCGTAATGCCAGGTGCGTTCAATCAAGAAGAAGTGGCGTCCGCGATCTGGGATTTCGACTGTGCAGCACACGTCCCGATGTCAGAAAACTGTGGAGGGGTTGTCGAACCTTTGTTGTGTGGAATACCGACGATCGCTTCTCGGATTGGCGGATTGGTAGAGGTGGTGATGGACGGATCGACAGGCGTCACTGTGCCGGTCGGCGATCCTAGCGCGCTTTCCGAAGCGATTTTATTCGTTCGAAATCAGTACAGCACGATGTGCAACCAAGCGCATGTCGGTCGGATGCTTGTACAGACCATGTTTGACGTTAATCGAACTGCAGCGGAGGTCGAGGAAATTTATCGTTACGTGATGGGCCAGCGGGCCTCGGTGCCGGAGGAGTTCAACTCAGAGGAATTTCTCAAAGCAAGGAGTGCCTTTGTGTAGTGCATTGCGGGGACAGAATGAGTTTCGGACTGACGGCATGGGACAAGCAAAAGAGATGGCACACCGTGGCAGGCAGTACGGGGTGCCTCTGAAAGTGAAAAGGACTGTTGATCTAATCGTGTCATTTGCTCTTCTGACGGCTTTCTCGCCGGTCTTATTCGCAATCGGTGCCCTGCTTTTCCTTACGATGGGACGCCCGATCCTATTTCGACAGCAGCGCGCAGGTCGATACGGAAGGCCATTTATCGTGTACAAGTTTCGGACGATGACAGATGAGCGAGACGCTCAAGGACAACTGGTGCCAGATAGCGAGCGCCTAACGCGAGTGGGTCGTCTACTGCGCCAACTTCAGCGTTGACGAATTGCCGCAACTTTGGAACGTGTTGCGAGGCGAGATGAGCCTGATCGGCCCGAGGCCGCTGCTGATGCAATACATGGATCGCTATAGCCCCGAACAATTGCGTCGGCACGACGTGAAACCCGGAATCACCGGTTGGGCGCAAGTGCACGGGAGAAACGCCACGAGTTGGCCGGAGAGATTCCAACTCGATCTCTGGTACGTCAGCAATTGGAGCCTGGCTCTGGATGCCTGGATCCTCGTTCGCACACCGTGGCAACTCGTGAAACGGGGCGGCGTTTCCCAACAGGGCCACGCAACCATGCCGGAATTTTTGGGAAGCGAAGGCAGCAAACGGTGAAGAGCAAACGAATTTTGGTCTACGGCGCCGGCGGACACGGAAAAGTGGTTGCCGACATCTTCATTGCCAAAGGCGAATGCAAATTCGCAGGCTTCGTGGACGACCGAGAGGAACTGTGGGGCGATAGAGTCATTGGGTTTCCGGTCCTCGGTAACGGTGAATGGTTGCGTCAAGAAGCTCTGCACTCGCGTATCGCTATTGCTTTGGGCACTGGCGACAACCGATCCCGCCAATTGCTTGCCGATCGCTGCGTGCAGTGGGGAATCGAAATCCTGACGATGGTTCATCCTGCTGCGACGGTGTCCTGTACTGCCGACCTGGGTCGAGGAACCGTGGTAATGGCGGGCGCTGTCATCAATCCTGATGCAAGAGTGGGCGCCGGGGTCATCGTAAACACTGGCTGCGTGGTCGAGCACGATGTGGAGATCGGTGACTACGCGCATGTGGCGCCGAATGCCACCATGGGCGGAGCATCGCGCTTGGGCGCCTTCTCACACTTGGGACTTGGGGCGGTTGTGCTCCAAGGTATTCACATTGGCGCGCACACCATGGTAGGAGCCGGAGCGGTTGTCGTTGAGGATCTCCCGGATCATGTCGTGGCGATGGGGGTCCCCGCGCGAATCCACCGTCAGCTTGAGCAAGAAGGCTGGTCTGCAATGACAGCCGCCTCCAGAAAATAAATCTATGTTTCCCGGATCACTGATGACTGACTTGGCGTTAGAGACGGGCCGCGGTCGCGCACTTCCCTTTCCACCATGGCCTGCGTTTGAGCCGGATGAAATCGAGGCCGTTACTTCGGTCCTGCGATCCGGGAGGATCAACTATAGGACCGGCGAAGAGGGGCGGCTATTTGAGAAAGAGTTTGCCGCATTTGCCGGCTGCAGACATGCGGTAGCGGTTGCGAACGGTACCGTCGCGCTCGAGCTTGCGCTTCATTCTTTGGGAATCGGAGCCGGCGATGAAGTGGTGGTGCCGAGCCGAACATTTATTGCGTCGGCCAGTTCCGTGGTGATGCGAGGAGCGATTCCAATCATTGCGGATGTCGACGCCACCAGCCAGAACGTTACCGCTGACACGATTCGGCCGCTTCTGACTTCCCGGACAAGAGCGATTATCACTGTGCATCTGGCCGGATGGCCATGCGACATGGATACGATTCTAGGATTGGCGCGCGAACGCGATATCAAGGTGATCGAAGACTGTGCGCAGGCGCATGCCGCCACTTACAAAGGCCGCCCCGTGGGATCGTTTGGAGATGCCGCCGCTTTTTCCTTTTGCCAGGACAAGATTATGACGACTGGCGGCGAAGGCGGAATGCTGACCACCAACGAGGATTCGGCGTGGGAGCGCGCCAAGAGTTTCAGAGACCACGGTACGACGTGCGACACCGCCCGGAAAGACCAGAATTCTCCAGGTTTTCGTTGGGTCCACGACTCCTTTGGCACGAATTGGCGCCTTACGGAGATGCAGTCCGCGATTGGCAGGGCGCAACTTCGAAAGCTGCCGCATTGGGCTGCGCTTCGGCGGAGAAATGCGGCCATCCTGACAAAAAGGCTTTCGGATTGCCCCGCGTTGCGTGTGACGGCGCCGCCTGAAGAAATCGGCCACTCTTACTACAAGTATTACGCGTTTGTTCGTCCCGAGCGCTTAAGAGCGGGACAAGATCGGGACAAAATCATGGCCGCGATTAATGCGGAAGGCATTCCCTGTTTTAGTGGAATTTGCAGCGAAATCTACCTTGAAAAAGCGTTCCCAAAAGAATTGCGCCCACAGCGACGCAGGAAGATTGCTTGCGAGTTGGGGAAAACGAGCCTGATGTTGCTTGTGCATCCGACTCTTTCCAAACAAAACATGCTGGATACCTGTCAAACCGTGGAAAAAGTAATGAACGCAGCAGCAAAGTAGCGATCGCCGTTCGCGTCCGTGCAAAATGACGCGTCCCATGACGTATGAAAAGTAACCCATTCAAAACCATGCCCCCTTCCCTTTTGTCCTACCGCACTTGGTGGATTGCTCTATCCCAGGTGATTTTGGTATTCACCTCGTTGGTGCTGGCGTGGTTACTGCGCTTCGACTTTTCGTTGCCCAACCGTGCGCTCCTATTGTCTGCCGCGCCACTTCTCATCGCGATCCGACTGGCGGCTATTGCGAGATCTGGACTTCTGCATGGCTGGTGGCGATACACCGGCGTGAGCGACGCTCTGGACATCGTCAAGGCAATCACGCTCGGTTCTGCAGTTTTTATCGTTACGATGCGGTTTGTGCTCGGCGTTGCTGCCTTTCCAAGGACGATTTACGTTCTGGAAGCTTTGGTCAGCCTAGGTTTGTTGACGGGCGTCCGATTGCTCTCGCGCATCCTGACTGAATCTTTATCACAAATGGCAGGACTCCGGTGCAAAGCTATGCTCATCGGAGCTGGGAGCGCCGCACAGATTGTCATCAGAGAATTGCACCGGCTAAAGGATCACTACGAAGTCGTTGGTTGCGTCGACGATGATGAATCAAAACTGGGGATCAAACTCCAAGGGGTTCCCGTCGTCGGAAGTGTTGACGAGCTTCCATCTTTACTCGCTGCATGCCCCGTGGACGAGATTCTCATTGCCGTTCCTTCGGCTACCGGCAAACAAATGCAGCGGTTCGTCCAGATCTGTGACCAATGTGCCACACGGTTCAAAACTGTGCCGGCACTGCACGACATTTTGACTGGGAAAGGAAGCGCGCAGGAGTTTCGCGACGTGCACTTGGACGACCTTCTTGGAAGGGATCCTGTCGAGATTGATTTAGGAGCTGTCAAGGAACAGATCGATGGGCGCGTGGTGCTCGTGACGGGTGCGGCAGGATCGATTGGCTCAGAACTATGCCGGCAAATCTTGGAGTACGAGCCATCAACGCTGCTTTGTTTAGACCAAAGTGAAACGGGAATCTTCTATCTTGAACAAGAACTTTCCAGAATGACCTTCGCTGACCGCGCGGTTGTTTGTGTAGCCGACGTTGGTGACTGCGAGCGGATACGTGAGATTTTTGCAGAATACAGGCCCGATGCCGTATTCCATGCGGCCGCGTACAAACACGTCCCCGTCATGGAGCGCAACGTCCAGGAAGCGGTCAAGAACAATGTCTTTGCGCTTCTCAGCTTGCTTGAAATTGCAGAGGAAAGCGGCTGCGAGAGTTTCGTCGTAATTTCATCGGATAAAGCAGTGAATCCCACGAGCGTCATGGGCGCCACAAAAAGAATCGGGGAGTTGATCATCGCTTGCCGACCAGCTAATGGCATGCGTTGCGTATCCGTTCGATTTGGCAACGTTTTGGGTTCCAACGGGAGTGTGGTTCCACTATTTCAGGAACAACTGCGCAGAAGCGAGCCACTCAGTATCACTCATCCTGAGATCAAAAGATTTTTCATGACAGGACGTGAGGCCGTGTCTCTGGTCCTGCAGGCGTTTGCGATTGGGAACCGCGGTGACATCTTGGTCCTCGATATGGGCAAACCTGTCAAGATTCTCGACCTTGCTCGCACGTTGATTCGACTTTCCGGAAGGTCAGAACGCGAAATTGGCATCAGGTTCACCGGGTTGCGTGAGGGCGAGAAGATAAAAGAGGAATTGGTCTACGCAACTGAACAGGTCCATCCGACGTCTTTTGAGAAAATTAGGAAGGTGCGAAGCCCGCTCGTTGGTTGGTCTCAACTTCAGCGCCAGCTCAACGAACTGCGAAGTTCCTTGGGTATAGGTGGAGCAGGGCCCGTCCGTCAGAAGATCAAAGAGATCGTCCCCGAGTACTCATATCGTGGCCATTCCATAAACGGCGCGAGAAACCACGTCCAGTTACATATAGAAGAACAACTTGGGGTGAACTCGGTTCACATCGATGCGGATTAATCTCACTCGCCCTTGGTTTCGAATTTTCTTTCTTGCGACTGTCATCCTTTGCTCGGCGATCCTAACTTTTTTCAGCGGGAAAGCTTATCTTGCTGCACATTGGAGTCGATCTCCAAATCCGGAGTTATGGCAAAAAGCTGTAAGGCTCGAGCCAGGTAACGCCGAGTATTGGGGCCACATAGGGCTCCTCCGACAGTGGGATCTGAGCCCGGACGGGATGTACGAGGCGGTACGTTATCTGCAGATGGCCACAGAACTAAATCCTCGATCCGCCGATCTGTGGATGGAGCTGGCCGACGCGTATCAGATGTCCGGTGATCCGGTTCACGCACAGGAGGCGTACGAGAAAGCTCAGGAAAACTTTCCGGTCTCTGCCGAGGTCGCCTGGCGGTATGGTAGTTTCCTGCTGTATGAAGGAAAATTCTCAGACGGTTATGCGGAAATTCGACGGGCAATGTCGATAGACGCTTCCCTCACACGGAAAGCGATCGCCGAATGCTGGCAGTTGAATCCGAACGTAGACGCCATCCTGGATAACATCCTGCCCACCAAGCCTCAATACTACCTCGGCGCAATCGATTTCTTCCTCTCACAGAATCTACCAGACCCCGCTCTTGCAGTTTGGAATCGCCAGCACGACTTGGGTCTGCGCATCAAGCTGACGGACGCGATTCCACTCGTGGACGTGTTAATCGAGCAGGATCGCGTGGTCGAAGCGCAGCAGGCCTGGCATCAAGCGCTCGAAGCAACAAATTGGCCACAAAATTCGAGCAACACTCCAACGCTGGTTTTCAATGGTCGGTTTGAGCATGAAATCATGAACGGTGGTTTCGATTGGCGGGAAGCGGCTGCACCTGGAGCTCAGTTTGCTTTCGATGACCGGATAGCACACGCGGGTTCCCGTTCGTTCCAGGTCCAGTTCGACGGAACGGAGAACGTCGACTTCCAAAATCTGTTTCAGTATGTCCCCGTCGAGCCCGGAACCCACTACCATTTCTCGGCATATGTGCGAACCGAGGCTATTTCTACCGATCATGGCATTTGTTTCGAGATTGCCGATCCCCGGCATACATCTCAAGTTCAAATCGTGACTCCTGATGTCATTGGAACGAATCCATGGACTCTGGTGCAAACTGATCTTGCGACGGGCCCCCAGACGCGCCTTCTAAGAATCACACTCCGACGCGTACCGAGCTGGAAGTTCGATAATAAGTTGAGTGGGACTGTTTGGGTGGATGACGTAGCTTTGGTACCCATCTCACTGCCAGCTGGGGACCGTGCCGGATGAAAGCCGTACGCGTCGGAATATGCACGCTAGTCGTCTTCAGCGTGTTGTCGTTTGGTGGAGTGGAACCGTGGGGCCAGGCAACCCTCGAGATCGGCGCTGCCACTTTGTTTGTCTACTGGGGATTCTTGGCGGTTCGTGGTCGGCAGACGGAGATTAATTGGAATTGGCTCTATCTGCCTCTGCTTGGGCTCGGTGCCATTGCCATCGCGCAGTGCGTCTTGGGCCTTTCGGTCTATCCCTACCTGACAAAGATCGAATTGCTCAAGTGGGCTTCCTACTTTCTGCTCTTCTTCCTAACGACGGAGTCATTCGAGACCGAAGATCAGGTTAGGCATTTCGTATGGTTTCTTCTGGGCTTGGGGTTTGTCGTCTCACTATTTGGGATTGTCCAACATTTCGCTTTCAACGGAAAACTGTATTGGCTCGTTGCTTTGCCGGCGGGAGCTGGACCTTTCGGACCATTCGTGGATGGTGACCATTTCGCTGGATTCATTGAGTTGACTGCGCCGCTTGGACTCGCTCTCCTGCTGTTCCGCTCGTGGCGGCCGGAGCAGCTTACTTTGTTGCTTCTGTTTACGTCCGTACCCATTGGAGCCTTGATTCTCTCTGCCTCTCGAGGAGGGATCATCGGTCTCGTTCTCGAGCTGTCCCTGCTGGTGCTTCTTTCGCGTACTCATCGGACCGGACGAAAGCAATTGGTGGGTGTCGCTGCGATAGCGCTCGTAGCCGGAAGCTTCATCGTTTGGCTGGGGGTGAGCCAGGCCGTCCAGCGCTTTGAACAGCTCACTCACGAAGGAATTTCGCGCGAGTTAAGAGTGTCAATCTATCAGGACACAGCGCGGAGCATTGCCGATCATCCATGGGTGGGGACAGGATTAGGAACTCTGGTCGCCGTTTATCCTCGTTATGCAAGCTTTTATAATGGACTGACCGTGGACCATGCACACAACGATTATCTTGAACTGCTGGCGGAAACGGGAATGGTGGGTGGAGTGTGTGGCCTAGCTTTCATTGGCTTACTCTTCTGGCGGGGTCTTGCAAGCTTGCAGTCTGCACGAGAATCCTTCGCTCGCGCGACGGTTGCCGGGTCCTTAGCGGCCTGCATCGGGCTGTTGCTGCATAGCCTGGTGGACTTCAACCTTCATATCCCATCAAATGCTCTGATCTTCCTTCTCTTATCCTGGATTGCAACGGCGGATTGGACGAAGGTGTTTTGCGCGTCTGCCAATTCCGCCACTCCCGCACGGCGCACCATTTAGGCCTGACAGCAGCGCATCACTTCAGTCCGTCTGCCGCCGCATCAATCTTGTCCTTGAGCCAATCCAAATTCGTGATGCCGAGTACTTTTGCGTGGTCTCCAGACTCTTAGGCTCAACCTCGGCGTAAGGTGTATCACCAATGTAGCAAGCTGAAAACCGTTGGTCTCTTATTGTGTCTTTAAAATATGGCGGAGGAGGAGGGATTCGAACCCCCGAGACCCTTTCGAGTCTAACGGTTTTCAAGACCGCCGGTTTCAACCGCTCACCCACTCCTCCGTTTTTAATTCTAACGTATTCCGTGAGTTAGCGGCCAATTTGTGCCAATTACGCCTATATCGACCGCGCTTTGCGGCCGACTGTAGCCGGATTGTCACAGTTGTTTTCGAGTTTTGCTACGGCTTGCTGCTTCGCATCCAGATTCGGATGCAGATAACGCATCGTTACGATAATGGTCGAATGCCCTAGGCGATGGATTCCATAGGTCAGACAACCGAAATTTTGCCCTCTGAGCGTCCCGAGTAAGTACAGGTCAGGTCCTCGCAGAGAACGCTCAGAGGACGATATAACCCACAATCCAGTTAACACCCTGCTCGTTGGGCTACAAGCTCTTTTGGCGCGGGCCGAAGAAGTGCGTATCCAAAAGACAAACATCCGGCTATTCGCCGGAAGGAAGGCGATCACTTCTTGCTAGAACTGTAGGATTCGAGACTCCTCCGAGTAGACTTCAAGCAAGTCTTGCGTCCGGGGTGGTCTCTTCCTACCCCTTACCCCCGACGGGACGCCCCATCGGATACCGGGCATGGGAGGCTAGGTCGGTTCCTCGTCGTGCGGTTGCTTACATTTTCACCGGCGAGCCATGACTCGCAACACACTGCCACTTGCCGTCCGCCATCTTCACCCATGTATCGGTCCACCGGACATTGAGATCAATTAACTTGCCCGAGGGGTCCTTCATCTGCGCCTTCCAGATTCCTATCGCGATTGCCGTGTTGCCATACACGATGACCTTCATTTCGGAGTTGGCAGCACTGTTCTTCACGAAGGATTTCACTTCCGCCAGCGCCTCGGCTCTACCAGTGACCTTACCGTCCCAGGAAGTGCTGACAAATGTGTCCGCCAGCAGAGGCGCGAGTAAATCAGGATTGTTTGCGTTCTGTGCCTGCCCATTGTTCTTCTAGTGCGGCTTTTTCAGTGGCGCCAGTCGTCTGAGATTGCAACCAAGGGACACTCACAAACAGAGAGAAACCGAGTAAACACCAAATCAAGGATTTGGATTTTCAAAACGTTGGGCGGAAGTCCTATGGCCGATATCCAACTCCATTCGAGACCCAAGGCAGGAAGATGTCAATTTTGTTCCTAGAAACCGAGTGGAGAATTGTTTCACGAGAAGTAATCCTAGGAGGCGCGAATATTGAGCAACAATGGTTGGCGATTGCGGAAATTATCGGAACCTCCTTACGTGCAACCACAAAACCAAAGTCGAAATGACATCTTGGGAGACTGCGTGAATGTATTGAGGTTGTGAGACTCAGGTTCGCCCGTCTGCGACTGCTTCGGAGCTCTAACTATCTTCGTTATCGCGTTTGGCGGACCGTCGGTGCTCTCCTTTCCTCGGAGGAGTAGCGTCTTTAACCCGATCCACTTTGTGGCATTTATTATCCCTAGTTCGTTCATCTGTCATGCGAAATGAATACTGGTCACTCTTGCGCTCCTGTTCTACCAGGTCGGATGTTGCGCGTGAAACTTCAGCATTGCTCGGTAGCCAAGGATTCTTCGAGCGCAGCGTAGCTTGTCCGGCCTGTACCTTCCAGAGGGATACGGCAATCTCTCGCAGCACATCCACATACTTGTTCCCGACCGCCAATTGGATGCCTCTGGCCTTCTCCAGTTGGCACAGTTGGATGACGCGCTCCTTCTGAATGACGAAGCAATATTTCAATATTTTGACGGTGTCGAACCGTTCTATCTCGTCGGTGATGGCCTGGTCAAGGTGGGACAGCAAAGTGGCTTGCGGAATCGGGATATTCAGGGTGACCGCCTGCGTTATCGTCCGCATCCGGGCCTGGTGAGCTTTTCGCTTAAACCCGTCCATATCCTCACGTGACATATTGGCAACTACAGCCTTCCTCCGTGCGTTCAGGCATCCGCAGAATGTCAGCGTGATACCAACACCGCCTCGTGATGCGGAGTATCGACAATTCTCTGTCACGGTGCTAGCCGATGTTCTAAAGGTGAGTTATCCTCTCGCTAGCGGATAGTCCCGCTCATGGAATCTAGCGGGGCTAAGCACAAGGTTCGCAGCGTGGAGCCAGCGATGACTCAGCAGCGACATCACAAGCTGCGTTGGTTTCGCAAGGTGCCTCAAGACTCACGTGAAGTCAGGATAGGTTCGAAGACGCTGGAAGATCTCCGTGTTAGCGAAGAGCGTTTTAAGGAGTTCTTTGAGACCTGGCCAGAGTACTGCTACATGATCTCTCCGAGTGGCAGCATTCTGGACGTCAATACGACAGCCTGCAAGGCCCTCGGTTACAGCAAAGAAGAACTGGTGGGCAGGCACGTTTCCGCCATTTATGCTCCCGAATCTCTCTCGAAGATGAGTGATCTGTTTGAGAGGTGGAAATGGAGCGGCGTGCTTAAAGACGAAGAATTGGTCGTCGTGACAAAGCAAGGACAGAAGCGGACTGTGCTTCTCAGTGCAAGATCTGTGAAAGATGCAAAAGGGAACCTCCTGCATTCCACCTCGGTACAGGTGGACATTACCGACCTCAAGCGAGCCGTAGAGGTTCGGCGTGAGAGTGAAGAACGTTTCCGCTTGGTGGCAAATGCTGCTCCTGTGATGATCTGGATGTCCGGCACGGATAAACTGTGCACCTACTTCAACCAGCCTTGGCTGGACTTCACTGGGAGATCCGTCCAGTGCGAACTGGGTAACGGTTGGACAGAAGGGGTTCATCCGGAAGACTCTAAGACTTGCCTGGAGACCTACACAAAGGCTTTTGATCAGCGAGAGAAATTCAGCATAGAGTATCGGCTCCGGAGGCACGACGGAGAGTACCGATGGATTCTGGACACTGGGGTGCCGAGATTTATGGAGGACGGCTCATTTGCTGGTTACATTGGGTCCTGTATCGACGTTAGCGAGCAGAGACTGGCTGAGCAGGCGCTCTCAGCCGTCAGCCGCAAGTTAATTGATGCACAGGAGCAGGAACGTGCCCGGATTGCAAGAGAACTTCACGATGACATCTGTCAACGTCTCGGACTGTTGGCCCTCGAGTTAGACCAACTCCAGCACGGACCTGCCGATTGGCCTTCAGAAGTCCGTAACCGTATGGGCGAGTTATGGAAACAGACCTCCGAGATCGCGACTGATCTCCAATCCTTATCACACGAATTGCATTCGGCAAGACTTGAGCTTATGGGAGTAGCCGGCGCAATGAGAGTGTTCTGCAAAGAGTTGGGTCAGGAACAGAAGGTGGAGATTGACTTCCAAACTCATGAATTGCCAAGCAGTTTGCCGCCGGACATTTCCTTGTGCCTCTTCCGAGTTCTGCAAGAAGCCCTACACAATTCAGTAAAACACAGCGGCGTACGAGCCTTCGAAGTGCGTTTATGGGGAACGCTGAGTGAGATTCACCTCACCGTTAGAGATTCCGGGGTGGGCTTTGACGCGGCAGCGGCAAGGGTAGGTCACGGGCTTGGTCTGATCAGCATGGAGGAACGGCTGAGACTTCTGAGCGGAACGATTTCGATCGAATCGCAACCGAACCGGGGCACCGCGGTCCACGCTTGTGTGCCCTTCAGCAAAATTGCACGAGCAACGGCATAGAAGCAGAATTATCCAAGCGAGTGCGCAAACCGAAAAAGTAGGTCCCGGTACCCGGCTCCTTATGAAATCTTTATATGGGTTGTGGCATCCTCTACTGCGCCGCCACTGGTTCGGACCTCTTCCGCCCAAGAACCAGCTTGGCCGTGGTGGTCATCCGCTCCTCCGCGATTGCGGATGACCACCAACAAAGCATAGGCCGGCGCGTGCACCCCGCATTGCGTGATATCCGATCACCATAGATGGCGTTTATGTGTCACACGGAAATAACTCCGGGGAATTACCGCAGAAACACTTAATGTGCTAGACTTCCCGCAGTTGAAAGGCCGCCTACCTCACAACTACACCTTCGGTTTGGAGGAAATGTGGCCTGCAAAGCCTGCTCTTCGGAAAACCAGCAGAAGTTCCCAGTAGAATTAGCCGTTACTTTTCCCGGTATTCAGAGATTCAGGCTGTCTCCTGTCTATGTCTGTCACGAGATGCTCGTGTGCTTGAGTTGTGGGTTTAGCGAATCTATTGTTCCGGCGACTGAATTAGAACGACTCAGGACAGGCATGAATGGACACCACGCGCCGGATGTTCGATTCATAGCTGAATATTCACGTCTGCAGTAATTAGACGGCTCGCAGCGGAACAAGTTCTGCTCGGCCCGAAAGGAATAGGCATGCCCGAAGAGTCCATCCTCGAGAATCTGAAGAGAAGAACGCGGGTTAAAATAAATTGGACCGACGGCAATCCCCCGACTTTAGGCAGAATCTCGCTGCGTGGTATGCGCCATCCTACCGAGAACTGCTGGTGGTATTTCGTTCGTGAGGATGGCTCTGACAAAAGCGTGCGTATTCAAGGCACTGCTCTGACGGTACTTCCAGACAGCAAAACCGCCGTTAAAGAATAGTGGATGAGACTGGCATATTGGATTGCCGATAGCGACCCTCTAACAACCACCGATTGTCACCGTTTTAATTCCTTGTAGTCCAGCAAACTAAAGACTAGGCTCAGACCAACGGTCGATGGGGTTGACGGAGACCATTCAAATCCCTTCTCACGCTACCGTTCGCTGCAGCTCTGTTCTTGCAGCCCCATCTTTTCTGTCGGAGACCCGATGCCACGAGGAAGCACCAGAAAGCAAAGTTGTAAGTGAGGTCATGGCAAGGCGATTCATCATCCACGGAAAATCGTGATTAAAAACACCTGCGCGGTCCGCAGTGCGTGTAACCATCCCAACTGCAAATGCGCCGACTACAAATTGAAAGCGGCGAAACGTGGAATATAGGTCTGGTCAATCCATCATCGTGAAGATCGCGGGTGTGCCCACGGAAGCCATCATCAAGGCTGTTGGTGGAGAATACCGTGGGCCGGAAGTTGATCGTGGATTTCGGCAACAAGCAAGTAGCTACGGTGTCTGAGCGAGATGTTGTGAAACCACGACGCCAGCCGATGTATTGGTAGGCCGTACTGAAAGTGCAGCCGCTTAGGTCTCCAAGATTCTTCTGCTGCATAAACCAATCGGTGACCGACCAGACGGTTTTCCCACTGTCCAATCGGTGAATCAGTTCACGGAACTGCGGCGTCCAACGCAGCCGCATCGCCAGAAGGTGATCTCTGCGTTCTTTGGTGGTCATATTCTCAGGAGTTCCCATACCTCTAATTACTACCCCTCGGCTCCGGACTCTGTCGACCCCATATCTAACTGAAAACAAGCATGTTAACGGTTGCAATTGCAAACGCAAAGACGCGGGCCTTGTAACGTTAATATTGTCAAAGATTTGCCACCCGACGCGACGACAGGCACACGGCGAATTTTCCACAGGAACGGTTCAAGAGTTCTTCCCGGTCTTGGCTCTACCAACACCAAGAGCTTTGTGGTGTGGACGTCTAGTGCACGCAGCAACGGAAAGCGGTGGTGGGTTGCGAGTCGTGACTCGGCAGTTCGAGAAACCGCTCTAGGTCAGCCTCGCTATCTATGTCGTGGAACTGCGTTCGTCCGATTTATGCTCGCTTCTATTGGTGTTTTAAGCGGCTGATTTATATCCATTTGCCCAACCATCATTATGAAAAAGGCCTTTTTTTGTTTCACACTGCTCGACAGACTGTTCCTCTTTTTCCGCAAGGTTGTCGAGGACCGAGATTCGAGCCAGCGCTGCAATAGGGGCACTCTAACGTTGACTGCCGTTCCCAGATCGCGCGTTATTCGTCCGGATAGAAACTAGACCAGTTCCCTGACTGCTCGTTATGCAAATTCCGAAGGCGGAGCAGCGTAATGCGGGCGGGTTTAGTGCGTAGATTCTTGCTTTTCGGAACCCGCGACCGGGGGAGCCTCAAAATCGATGCCCCAGAAGTGCGGTGCCGGCGTCAGAAACTCCACGCCCACTCTGGTTCCTTTGCTGCCAGTTTCTCCCAGGTAAACAATCCGGCATTCTTGCTCTTCCTGCGTTTCCGGATTCACCAGAACCAGCATTTCGCCATCATCGACTTCGTGGCTGAGGTTGAGCAGGCCCCCGTGGGCACTCACCACCAGCGTTTCGCAAATTTCCCGAAACTTACGTCCCTGGTGGCTGCGTCCCTGGGCCTGCAACCGCATTTTGTGAAAGACGCGTTGGCTGCGACGTTGTGAACTTTGAGCGAGTTCTACCATGCGCTCATCATCACCTCGCCCCGAAACCCGGTCAATTGCCCTTTCGGACAGGTGTTGCTACTCCCGCAAGCCCCTGCGCCCCCACAAATCCCCCAAAAACTTGTACCTCGCCCGGTCGGGTCGTAGAATAAATGTAGCGGCAACGGCATCCAGTCCCTTGCTCCAGGTCCATTCCGCCGCCGTGATTTCTCGGAAATTATTGAGTGCTTTTTTAAGGAACAGAATCGTTGTGCCCGAGGGCCTTATATGAACCTTACTGAATTTATCGAGGGTCGGCGCGAACAACACCTTGCAGAACTCTGCGAATTCTTACGAATCCCTTCGATTAGCGCCAAAACCGAACACAAGCCCGATATCGAACGCGCCGCCAAATGGGTGGCCGATCACCTTCGTGCCGCTGGTTTCAATACCGTGGAAGTCGTTCCCACCGAGCTTCACCCTCTGGTTTACGCCGAATCTTTGGAAGCGCCGGGCAAACCCACTGTGCTTTTCTATGGCCACTACGACGTACAGCCTGCGGAACCTCTCGATCTTTGGACTTCTCCGGCGTTCGAACCCGATACCCGCGACGGCAATATCTACGGTCGCGGCACCGCCGACGACAAAGGCCAGGTACACGTCCACATCAAGGCCCTGGAATGCCTCCATAAGGTCAATGGCAAATTTCCAGTCAATATCAAGGTACTGATCGAGGGTGAGGAGGAAGTCGGCAGCGTCAGCTTGTGGGATTATGTCCAGGCCAATAAGCAAAAACTGAAAGCCGATGCGCTCATCGTGTCGGATACCGCCATGCTCGGCAGGGGCGTTCCTTCGATTACCTACGGCCTGCGCGGACTCAACTACTATCAACTCGAAATCACGGGTCCGACCCGCGATCTTCATTCCGGTGTTTACGGCGGGGCGGTGCCGAACCCGCTGACCGTTCTCACGGAACTGTTCGCCAAGCTCCACGACAAGAACTTCCGCGTTACCGTTCCCGGCTTTTATGACGGAGTGGAAACCGTCTCTGCCGCGGAGCGAAAGGCTCTCAACGCGTTACCGTGGAAGAAAAGGGATTTCGAACGGGCCGTGGGTGCGCCTGGCTATTTCGGCGAGAAGGGCTTTACCACGGTGGAACGCTTGTGGATTCGGCCCACGCTTGATCCCAACGGAATTTGGGGCGGCTATCAGGGGGAAGGCGCCAAAACGGTGATCCCTTCCAAAGCCTACGCGAAATTCTCCACGCGCCTGGTCCCCGGCCAGAATCCCAAGAAAATCGCCAAGCTCGTGGAGCAGCACATCCGCAAGCTGCTTCCCAAAACGGTAACCTGCAAGTTCGAGACGCTCAGCACCGGTAAGCCTTGGGTCGCGGCCTACCATGACCCGATTTTCCATGTCGCTCAGTCCGCGCTGGAGAAGGGCTTCGGCAAACGAGCGGTATTCATTCGCGAGGGCGGCTCCATCCCCTTCGTTACCCAAATGCACGACACCTTCAAAGTGCCGTGCGTCCTCATCGGCTTCGGTCTGCCCGACGAAAACGCGCACGCGCCCGACGAGCATCTCGCGCTTGAGAATTATTTCGGCGGGATTAAGGCCATCGCCTATCTGTACGAGGATCTCGCCTCGCTCTAGTGCAACACTACAGCGTGGATAACTGTTCGCGCCGCCCCTTGGCGTAATCGTGCAGTGCAGTGTTAGCACTGCTGATCGTCTTCAACGCTTCCGCCACCGCCGGCAGGTCCTTCCCACGCAGTATTACGTACAGTTCGTCCTCGCCCAGCCCCGTGTACACGCGGTTTCCCATGCATCCCAGGCTGGTGATTGTGCCGTGCTGCAAAGATGCCGGCAACGCCATGCACGTAGGCCTGCCTAGCGCAGGTGCGCCAGTGCCCACGCCGGCGCGCGTCGCCGCTTCTTGCAACAACATTGCACCTGACGGCTTCACCGCGAACAGCACCACATCCGGCTCGCTCGTCGCTTCTCCTAGCGGTGTGTACAAAATCGCCTTCGGCGTTTTCGCCAATCGCGGAATTTGTGGCACTTCCTCCGGTTTTACATATCCCAAATCGAACATCATCTTCAGCGTTTGCTCGGTTTCTTTTTCCCGTTCTGGCGAAAGCGCGATGTTGTGCGTATACGCGCCCACCGCACAGTTAAAATGATTCTCGGGCAGGGTGTAAAATGTCCGTCCCCCCGCCGCCAGTCGCCAAAAACTGCATCCCGAGGGCTCGCTGCCCTCAAATTTCTTCGCGTCGCTGGGAATTTCCTGGAGAAATGTGACGGCCACCGCCCTGCGAGCGGCCTTCGTCACCGCCGCGATCTGCTCTTCGATTGCTCTTCCGTTCCAACCTGCGCTCATCAGCTCTTCTCCTTGATTCATTTGGAATTAGGAAGGATAGCACGGAGCCTCGCCACCACAACCATGGCGAAAACCTCGCCAACCCGCATGAAACCTGCACGTTTTGCACATCCCCTCAAAAAAATCGCATTTTTCCCTTCATTTTTGCGGTTTCGCCCTTGCGTTCTCCATCGGCGTTCGTTTATAGTTCCTTCCGGCCCGAGTTTTCCGTTGAAAATAGGGGTTTTTCGCTCGTGGCTGACCTCGATTCGTTCGGGGTGGATAGACAATTCAGGAGGATAAAGACACTACATGGCAGCCAAGCCACTGAGCAAGACTAAGGTCGTTTCTCACATTGCAGAGAAAGTCGGCACATCGAAGAAGATGGTTGCGACTTTCTTTGAAGAACTTCATAAGCTCGCCGTAAAAGAAGCCAAGGGCGCAGCTGGCAAGTTCGTCATCCCCGGTATCGGCCGCGTGGTGAAGGCTCATCGCAAGGCGCGCATCGGTCGCAATCCCCAGACCGGCGAACAGATCAAGATCAAGGCCAAGACGGTTGTTCGTCTCCGTCCCGCCAAGGTCCTCAAGGACGCCGTTCTCAAGTAGTTTTTTCTCCCCAGCCCGGGAGAAAAGAAAAGTTGAAAACCCCCGGTCGCCTGAACCTTTCAGGTCCCCGGGGGTTTTTCTTTTTGTTCTTGAGATTCTTTTGCGATCGCGACGGGAGATCCTACAGAGTTTTCACGTAGGCAATCACGTCCTTGATCTGGTCGGGTTCCAGCACGTCCTTGAACGGTGGCATCAACTGGTCGCCATTCTCAATCCAGGTCTTCAGACTATCGTCGGTGATTTTATTTCCATTCACCGAGAACGTTCCGCGCTTCGAGAGTCCTTTCAGTCCTGGTCCAATTTTCTTTTGATCGCTCGTGTCGTAATGGCAGATCGAGCATTTCTGCTGGAACAGCGATTTGCCCCGCGCCACCGCGGCCGCGCTCGCACTGTTCGTTTTCTTGCCGGAACCCTGCGCTAATAGCGCTCCCGAACCCACGATCGCCCCGCAGATCACCGCCAAACTGACTGTCCTTAGAAATCGATTCACGTTTTCCCCCATTCTCCAGGCAATTCCGTTTCTTTCCCCGCTTCTCATTCTCTCCATTCTCTGTCCGAATTTCCACTCCACCCCGTCAGAAGGGACAGGTTGTGCTTTTGCACAGATTAGAACCTTCGTACCTTTGACCTGCCACGCTTCTCCCCTACACAATGGCCTCATGAATCAGGAGACCCTGACGCGCGCCTGGGAAGTGTTGCAAGATGCCTATCAAGCGCAAATGGAAGGCGATTACGACCGCGCGGTAGAACTCTATCAATCCTCTTTGGATCTTCATCCTACGGCCGAAGCACACACCTTTCTCGGCTGGACCTATCATTTCCAGGGGAAACTCCTCGACGCTATTTCGGAGTGCAAGCGCGCCATTGAACTCGATCCTGATTTCGGCAATCCTTACAACGATATTGGTGCGTATTTGATCGAACTTGGGCAGTTTGACGAAGCGATTCCGTGGCTCCAGCAGGCGGTCGAGTCGCGCCGATACGAACCTCGTCATTTCCCTCATTACAATTTGGGTCGCGCGTACCTCGGCAAGGAAATGTACGGCCAGGCCATGCGCTGCTTTCAGGAAGCCATCAACGTGGAACCGCGTTACTCGCTGGCTCGCCAGGCCCTCGAATCTCTCCGCCGCATGGTCAACTAAGATTTTCGCCTTCGCGATAAAAGGTTTTACACTCGGTCTTTCAGGGTAGCTTTTCTATAGGGGGTCAGAGCTTCAGCTCTGACATTAGTTTCCTACCAACTTGGGCTTCAGCCCCTCAGGAGTTCGCTACTGTGCCGCCGCTTCCTCCGACGGTTTCACTACTTGGTCGTAAATCCACAGCAGTAGCGTCGTGGCTAATCCAATCGCCGTCAGCGCCCACAAAAACAATTTCGGCCGATGCTGCACCTCGCCAAAATGATGTAACAGTGCCCCACCAATCGGGCCACCTAAGAAGGATCCGATTCCCAACGGTAGAAACGCAAAGCCCATATACGTTCCTTGCTGTCCTGGCGGTGCTAGCCGTGAAATGTAATCGTAATACCGCGGCGACTGAATCAATTCTCCTACTGCAACGACTGCCAACGTGGCATACACCGCGTAAATCGTAGAGTGTACCGCCAGAATTGCGAATGCCATCATGGCGATCAGCGTTCCCAACACCACGGCGCGAAACGCGGTCATCTTCTGCGTCATCACGCTGAACAGTACGGTAAACGCAATCACGATCAGCGGTCCCGTTGACAGCATGGTTTCCGTGTCCGCCTTTGCGTCTACATAATTGTGGACGTACAGCGGCAGGGTGATGAACTCCTGCCAGTACACAATCCAGTACCCCGTGAAAATGAGCAAAAAGATCATGAATTTCGGGTTCGTTAGCACTCGCCAGAAATTTCGCATCGTTACGGTAAGGCTTTCCGTGCGCGCTTCGCCGGACTTCCGTGGCTCTCGAAAGAAAAGCAGCACCGCGAAAAACATCAGCAGCACGCTTACGGCGGAAGCCCGGAATACGTTTTCCGCACTCATGTGCTGTTTCACCCGCGACGCCATGAGTGGTCCGAAAAAACCACCAATATTCACCAACGTGTAGTAGATGGAGTAGCCTAATGACCTCACATTTTCGTTCGACGCCCGGGCCGTAGTTCCCACCACACACGGCTTTACCATCGACACGCCCAACGCCGGCAGCATCAGCACAAACGCCACGAGTCCGAACAACGGCACCATGCTCCGGATTGGCGTCAGCCAACTTGCGCCCAGCGAGCCCATCAAAAAATACGCAGCGGCCAGTATCAGGTACGCCAGCGAAAGCGCCCGCCGGAATCCCAGCCGATCGGCGATCGCTCCTCCAAAAATTGCCAGGAACCATACCAGACCGCCGAACAGTCCGGAAAGACTCGCGGCGCGCTCTGTCGGGAAATTCAGTGACTCGTGCAGATACCGGACCAACACCGCGAATGCTGCGTAATACGACAGTCGCTCAAACAACTCGCTGATATTTGCGACCCAGAACGACCGCTCAAACCCACTCTTCACTTCTTCCAGTCGCTGAGTGAAACTCATCCGCCCTCCGCCGCGCTTAATCCGCGAATCATACTATGCCAGCCGGTTGTTGCTTCTCTGTTTGTCCCTTCTTTTACGGAGCTTTGCTTTCGCTTTCTAGCTTCGGCACGGCATTCCACATTTCCTGCTTGATTTTCCATTCTCCCTGGGCGTCCTTGTGCAGGATCAGCAAAATGTTCCCGCGGCCTTCGATCAGCGGCTTGCCATCGGGCGGCTGCAACACCTGGTGCTCCAATCCCCACTCATAAGCCCAATCACCCATCAATTGTATTTCCCGAAAATCGATCTCCATGGTTTTCATGTGATAGCCGGCGAGTGGTTTCACCGCGTCGTCAAAGAACTTGTCGATTGCCTTTTTTCCGACCAGCGGCGGTATTTCGGGAAGCAGGCTCACGCCATCTTGGGCCCAGAACGAACTCACCATCGCATTGTCCATCTTTAAGTGCGCTGCGATGTATTTTTGATTGAACGCTTCAATTTCCGCGCGTGTTGAGTCCGCTTTCACCCGGACCCCGTGCACGGAAAGCATTAAACCAGCGGCCGCCAATAAAACTGCGGCAGATAGCCTCCGTCCATATTTCATGATTCCTCCCCCGAGCCCATTCATTGCCGCCACCAAGATACCCGGATTCCCTTGGTCTCCCCAAGGTGCCAGTCGTAAAGACAATCGTTGCTGGAAAGGCGTCAGGCGGCGTAAGGTTCCTCTATGTGGAATCGGCTTGGTTCAGCCGTGTCCGCCGTATAGCCGGGAGGAACGGGATGGGGTACCTATTGGTGCGTCACAAGGTCAAGGAGTACCACGAGTGGAAGCGCGTCTTCGATGCTCATCATGACGCCCAAAAGAATGCTGGCTTGCGCGTGGAAAAGATCATGCGAAATCTGTACGAGCCCGACGAGGTCTTCTGCTTTTTCGAAGTGACCGATCTAGCCAAAGCTCGAGGCTTCGTTACTTCTCCTGAAGTGTCAACCGTGCAAACGGAAGCCGGCGTGGTGGACAAGCCCGATATCTATTTTTTAGCTTGATGCCTGGGTGATGTGACGGCCCGCTGGTTCCCATAGCTCAATCGCATTCCCGTGACCTATTCCATTTCGCCCTCTGACTCGGGATCTCGCTATCGCGCTACTTGGCATTCTTCATCTACTGCTTGGGCTTCTCCGTCTCCTGCCTCTGGCGCTCTTCCGTCCACGGTGGCACCACGCCTACCAGTCGGGAATACACGATGGACTGCCCCAGGTGCTCCCCGTACTGCCCGGAAACCATGAAAAACGCGCCGAGAATCGTTGTTGGACCGCGCGGCGTTTTGATTTCTTTGTTGAGCTCAGAATCTTTGACGGCCAAAATCGCGGTGCGAATCTGCGCAAACGAATCCTTCAACGCTTGCGTCACCTTGGCCTTGTCGTTCGCGTACGCCATCATCGCCTTCGGATCCACACCAGCTGGAAATGGAGTACCCAGCATTCGCGCCACGTTATAGTTACTGCTCACCACATGCATATAAACGTCGCCAATTGTTCGCACGCCTTCCACCGGCCTCCAGCTATATTTTTCTGGTGGAATTGCTTCGGCCAGGCGCTCGAAGCGCTGTTCATAGTAAGAAACTTCGTCCAGAAATTCGAACCGCGGACCCGATGTCGGCGCCATTGGAGTGACCATCGCCGGCTTTTCGGCGGGCTTGTCCTGAGCATGTAGGAGTGCACTCAAAGGAAATAGAAGCAAACAGATCAGGCAGACGAAGCCACGCACGATACACCCCCATTTTTGTGCTGCAGCGATACGATACGCATTTTATACCTTAACGGCGATAACGGTATTGGTTCGACAAGATTAATTCGCCAAGGTCCGCGACGCAAACGAGAGCGAAGCCGGCAAGTGCTCCGCGAAATAAATGGGATCATGCCGCCCCGGATAGATGTGGAATTCGTGCAGTAATATGGCGCGAAGTGAGGATCTTATCGAGAGCGCTGGCGCCCGCTTCAAAGCCAAAATCGTCTTGATCGCCGCAGTCGAAATAGATTTTCAGGCCCGCCAGATTCGCTGTGCGCGCCAAAGTGAGCGGGCTATTGCGTTCCCAAAACGCGGGATCGGGTGGGCTGCCGAAAACAGCACCAAGCACCCGCGAGCGCGGAGAGTTTGGCTGGGGTCCCAGAAACGCTGGCAATCTTTCGATCAACGCGGCACTGTGCGCGCTCACCGATGCGAACAGCTGGGGATGACGGAACGCCAGATGCAACGCCCCGTATCCTCCCATCGAAATCCCCGCGATCGCCCGGTGGTCGCGGCCTGTCGTCACGCGATAGCGCTTCTCGATAAACGGAAAAAACTCCTCCAGCAGAAAATCTTCGTACCGCTGTTTGCCGTCTCTGGAGTTAATGTAGAAACTCGCGTCGCCATCCGGCGTGGCAATCAGAAAATCCTTCAGCTCGCCTCGTTCGCGCATGTCCTCCGCAAGATTCCACGCGCCGGAATGCACAAAAAATTGCTCGTTGTCGCCCAGTCCGTGCAGGAAATAAAGAATGGAGAAGCGCCGTGCCTTGTCTGCATCAAACGCCGACGGCAGCACGACACAATAGGGCACAGACCGCGCCAGGATTTTGCTCGGTAAGGAATTGCACTCCACGCGGCCAGTCGCAGCCAGGCTGACGGTCGCCAATGTTAGAAACACTACTCCGGCGATCGCAACTCTTGCGCTATTCATACCGGAGCGCATCAACAGGATTGAGCTTAGCTGCACGCGAAGCAGGATAAAGCCCCGCCAGCAGGCTGACAATCACCGCAAACACCAGTCCGGCAATCGCCAACCACACCGGCACAGACGAAAGCTCAATCGGATTCAGATTTTGCCGCTTCAGATATATATTCGTTCCGGTTGTAATCGCGTGGCCGAGAAGCCAACCAATTCCAACTCCTAAAATTCCACCCAGGAATCCCATCACGCCAGCTTCGACGAAAAAAAGTTGTTGCACGTCCGAATCGGCTGCGCCCAGCGCCTTCAAAACTCCAATCTCTCTTCGCCGCTCCAGAATTGCCATCACCAGTGTATTCACGATGCCGAGCGTGGCCACGGCCAGCGCCAGGCTGCCAAAAATTCCCAGCAGTGAATCAAACACCGAGAAAAATGTCTGCAACGACTTGGACGCGTCTAGAAGTGAGAAGGCGTTGAACCCCAGATTTTTGATCGACGCTTCCAGCACAGCTACCTGGGAAGGTGATTTGGCGCGTACCGAAAGCGATGCATAGGTGACTTTGTTCGGCGTATCACTCCCGCGCACCACATCCCGCAAATCGTTCACCTGCGCCGCTCGCAACGTCGATGCCGTTTCCAGCGGCATCAGCAATCGCGCATTGCCAACTCCGCCATAGCCTGGAGCCGGCTCGGTCTCCACAACGCCCACGATCTTTAACCGCAACTCTTTGGGCACGATCGAGAATCCGCCCGATGTTCCTCCTGCATTCGAAGATTCATCGCCGCTCGCTTCGGGGATTGCCTGGCGTTCGGCATAACGCAATGTCAACTCCTGCCCCACCAATGACGCCGGCTTCTCCGAGAGATCCTTCGCAAAGTCGATCTGCAGAATGGCTTCGTCTGCCCTCGGCGAGGAAAAGAAATTCCCCTGCATCCCTTCGAAAGCGCCGGAATTTCGCGACGACTCCGGCAAACCTGCCACCACCGTCGCGTACGGCTTGTTATTGAAGCGCACCTCCGTGTAAAACCGCACTTGCGGATAAACCTCAATTACGTTCGGTAGTTTTTCCAGTTCATGCCGCGCATCTTCGTCCAGCGGGCGCGGGGGTTTATCGGATTGCGCTTCTCGTTGCGGGCGTCCCATCCCGCGAAAACTGTTTTTCGTTGTCACGAAAATTGTGTCGAACAGTCCACTTTGCGAAAGCCGCTTGGACGCCATTTGCTGCAGCCCGACTCCCAGCGAGAGCATCGCCACCAGGGATGCAACGCCCACGGCCACGCCCAGGGTGGTAAGCGCATTGCGCAAAATCGCTTCCCGCAAATTTCGCAGCGCCAAATCCGTCAGGTCCCGGGCCTTCATTACGCCGCCCCTCGCGCTGCCGGAGTGATACTCAGCAGCTTGCCGTCCCCCATCGTAGCCAGACGATCCGCATAGCGTTCCGCCAGGGGCCGCTCGTGCGTCACCATCACAATTGTCATCCCCATTTGCGTTTGCAGCTCGCGTAAAAGCGACAGAATTGCTTCACCTGTGGCAGAGTCCAAATTTCCCGTCGGCTCGTCCGCCAGCAGAATCTTCGGCCGGTTCACCAACGCGCGCGCAATTGCCACGCGTTGCTGCTCGCCACCGGAAAGTTCCGCGGGACGATGCCCAATGCGGTGCGTCAGTCGCACCCGCTCCAACGCTTCGCGCACTCGCCCGGCGCGCTCAGACCGCTCCACCTCCGCCAAACGCAACGGAAGCTCCACATTTTCTTCCAGCGTCATCCGCGGAAGCAGGTTGAACGACTGAAAAATCATTCCGATGGTATTCCGCCGGTAGCGCGCCAGTTCCAAAGAGGAGAGCGTCGCTAAATTCGTGCCTTTCGCCAAAATAGCACCGGAAGTGGGCCGGTCCAGCCCGGCCATTAAATTCAGCAATGTGGATTTGCCTGAGCCCGACGACCCCAGCAACGCCAGAAACTCGCTTTCGGGCACCGTCAACGAAACGTCGTCCACGGCGCGTACGCTGCTTTCGCCCATGTGGTAGTGGCGGGAGATGTGTTCCAACTGGACGGCGGCTTGTCTGTCAGACATAGGCTCGATTAATCATACGTCCAGTGGCACCGGAATCTTTCATGTCCATTGGATGCGCTATTCAATCCCAAGGTGAATCTTCGTCTGCAAACACGCGTCCTGGCGTAATCAATTCTGCCAGAAGGCTCTTTGCATTCGAGCGCACAGATGTCCCTGCGCCGCCTGTGTTAGCATCTGTATCTGCGCCATAGCATCCTGCCTTAGCAAGGAGCCAACCTGAATGCCTGCGACTATGAAGGCGTTGCGCAAAACGCAAGCGGGAAAAGGTCTGCAGCTCGAGAAAATTCCTGTTCCTTCGATCGGCCCCACCGATGTGCTCGTGCGCGTCAAGGCCACCTCCATCTGCGGCACGGACCTGCACATCTACGGTTGGGATCGCTGGTCGCAAGGGCGCATCAAGCCGCCCGTGACCCTCGGTCATGAATTTTGCGGTGTTGTAGAGCGCGTTGGCGAAGAAGTTTCCGCCGTCAAGCCCGGCGATTTCGTCAGCGCGGAGATGCACCTGAATTGCGGGCACTGCCAGCAATGCCGTCTCGGTCAGGCGCACATCTGCCAGAATCTCCGAATCATAGGCATCGATCTCGACGGCGCCTTTGCCGAATTCGTCAAGATCCCCGCCACGAATATCTGGAAGTTGGACCCCGCCATCCCTGAACATTATTGCGCCATTCTCGACCCGCTTGGGAACGCGGTTCACACCGTGCTGGCAGGTGCCATCGCTGGCCAAACCGCGCTGGTCACCGGTTGTGGCCCGATCGGTCTAATGTCCATCGCCGTTGCGAAAGCTTGCGGCAGTTCCACGGTGTTTGCCACGGAAACAAACGAACATCGTCGCGCTCTCGCGAAGGAAATGGGCGCCAATTTCGTTCTGAATCCTCTTGCGGAAGATCCCGTCGCCAAAATTCTCCAAACCACCGGTGGCACTGGCGTCGATGTACTTCTCGAAATGAGTGGTCATCCTGCCGCGATCCAGCAGGGTTTTAAAGCGCTGCGCGCCGGCGGACGCGCCTCGCTCCTCGGCATTCCTACGGAAAACGTTCCCCTCGACCTGGTGCAAGACGTCATCTTCAAGGGTGCCACCGTCCAGGGAATCTACGGCCGTCGCATGTACGAAACCTGGGTACAGATGACCGCGTTGCTCAAAGCTGGCCGCGTCCAGTTGGACCCGCTTTTCGGAGAACGCCTCGAACTCGAAAATTTCGAAGTCGCCTTCGCAAAACTGCAGAGCGGGCTCGCCGGCAAGATTCTGATGTATCCCAACGGAATTCAGAAATAGGCCAAAGGGGGAACAACCCATGAGCGAAATCGCAGCGCAAACCACAAAACACAATCCTCTCCAGTACGTCTCGGAAACTCTTCAGGATTTGCGCGCCAAAGGGGTGGCGCCGAAGCTACGCATCCTCGACGGCGAACAAAAGCCCGTGTGCGTTTTCGACGGGCGCGAAATCATCAATCTCGCATCCAACAATTATCTTGGGCTCACTTCGCACAAGGCGTTGCGTAAGGCTTCGATCGATGCCGTTCGCAAACTCGGTGTCGGTGCGGGAGCGGTTCGTACCATCGCCGGTACCATGAAGATTCACATGGACCTGGAAGAACAAATCGCCAAATTCAAGCAGGTGGAAGCTTGTGTGGTATTTCAGTCGGGATTTACGGCTAATGCCGGAACCGTCTCCGCGGTCCTCGGCAAAGACGATCTGATTATTTCCGACGAATTGAACCACGCTTCCATCATCGATGGCGCGCGCCTTTCGAAAGCCACCATCAAGGTGTTCAAGCACAAAGATGTCAAAGATTGCGAACGCATCCTGGAAGAAAACGCCAGTTTCCCCGGCAAAAAGTTGATCATTACTGATGGCGTCTTCTCCATGGACGGCGACATCGCGCCTCTTCCGCAACTCTGCGATCTCGCCGAGAAATATGGCTGCATCATGATGGTCGACGACGCGCACGCCAGCGGAGTCCTCGGTCGCGGTGGCCGCGGCACGGTCGATCATTTTCAGTGCCACGGGCGCGTGCATATTCAAGTCGGCACGCTGAGCAAGGCCATTGGCTCGATGGGCGGCTACGTTTGCGGCTCTCGCGACCTCATCGATTACCTCTACTTGCGCGCCAGGCCTTTTCTTTTCTCTACCTCTCATCCGCCTGCTACGGCCGCCGCGTGCCAGGCCGCATTCACGCTTCTCGATTCCGCGGAAGGTGAAAAGCTCGTCAAAAAGCTTTGGGCCAACACAAAATTCTTTAAGCGTGAATTGAAGAAGCGCGGATTCCAATTCAAAGCCAGCGAGACTCCGATCATTCCCATTCATGTCGGCGACGCTGCGAAAGCCTTCGAATTTTCCCGCAAATTATTCGACGCGGGCGTATTCGCTCCGGCGGTCGGCTTTCCGACGGTGGCCGAAGGCAAGGCGCGTCTCCGTGCGATCGTCAGCGCGGCCCACAAGCGCGAGCATTTGTTGAAAGCTGCGAACACTCTGGCCGAGATCGCCAAGCCGTTGGGAATTGTCTGAGCACCCCTACAGGTACCACCTGGGTTTTTACTACCAGTAGTTTTTTCCAGAACTCGGTATTCTCGGCGGCATCACTTCTACCGGCAAAAATGTTCATCTGGATAGCGGAACGCAATTGCTGTTGATCAATCGCACCGTGACGCCGGCGCCAAAGTCCTAACCGAGAGCGAACCAGTCCACGCCCGTGCGAGTGAATGCGCTCTACGGAACGGAACCAAAGTTCCCGCTCTGCTATACTCGCGCGGTGACGCCTAAAGTTGAAACAAAAGAGAAATTATTCCTGGTAGATGCGATGGCCCATATCTACCGCGCGTTCTATGCGCCAATGGTGCGCATGAACGCCCCCAGTGGCCTTCCTACAAAAGTACCCTTTTTATTCGCCAACATCCTGCGGCGCCTCATTAAGGATTACAAACCGGACTACATAGGAATCGTTTTCGATACCAGTAAGCCTACCTTCCGCGACAAGCTCTTCGAATCCTACAAAGCTCATCGCCCTCCCATGCCCGACGAGATGAGCGTGCAGCTCCCCTACGTCCGCCGCCTTTGCCAGGCCATGTGCATGCCGATTCTGGAACTTGATGGCTATGAAGCCGACGATGTCATCGGCACCTTGGCAAAGAAGGCCGCGGCGAACAATCTCGACGTGCTGGTCATCAGCAACGACAAGGACATGATGCAGCTTGTCAACTCCGGCGTGCGCATTTTGCGTACCGGTTCTGGTGGCGCCAAGGCGGACACCATCGTCGACGCCGCAAAAGTGGAAGAAATTCTCGGTGTGCCTCCCACAAAGGTCATTGACCTGATGGCGTTGCTCGGCGACACCATCGACAACATCCCCGGCGCAAAAGGAATCGGCGAAAAAGGCGCCACGGAATTGATTCAGAAATACGGCACCGTGGAGGACGCGCTCGCCCACGCCGACGAAGTTCCAAACAAGCGTTATCGCGAAGCGCTGCAGCAGCAAAAAGAACAAGTGTTGATGAGCAAACAGCTCGCGGCCATTGAAACCGAAGTTCCTTTGCAATTGGATCTGCAAAAGCTGAGGATGTGTGATCCCAATCCCACGGAGTTGATGGAACTCTATCGCGAACTCGGCTTCAACTCCTTGCTGAAAGAATTGCTCGCCAGTGGCGCGCTCGAGAAAAGCTTGTCGGCGGCGCCGGCAGACGACAGTAGTGCCGCCGCCCCCTCGGAAGCTGAAAAACGAGATTATCTCCAGCTTGCCGATACCAACGAGCTGCAAAGCTACCTGAAGAAGGTGCCCGCGAAAGCGCCGCTCGCTCTCTGGCTCAATCTCGATTTGGGCGGTCGCGAGTCCGAAGGTTTCGGCACGCACCTCGCCGGCATCGAAATCTCTGCGAAATCCAGTGAAGGTCGAGCGATATGGGCCGACGAAAAAGGCGAAGCTCTTAAAAGCCTGCAAGCCACTCTGGGCGATTCCAAGCGACGGAAAATCGTCCACGATCCCAAATTGTTCCAGTTGCTCGCCGGCAGGACTGAAAAAATAGAACACGCCACGCAGCTCTACGACTACCTTCTCCGTCCCACCACCGCCAAGCACGAATTTGCTGACGTCGTCTTCCGCAATTTCAATGTACCGATGGGTGGTGGACCCGGTGAACGCGCCGATTTTCTCCAGCGACTCGCTCCCGTCCTTCGCAAACAGGTAGAAGAACAAGGCCTCGCCGACGTTTACGAAAGAATCGATCTGCCTCTCGCCGCTGTACTTGCGGAGGTCGAGCGCGCGGGCATTCGCGTCGATCCCCAGGCCCTCGCGAAAATGTCCGAGTCCATGGAGAAGGAAGTTCGCCGCCTCGAGAAGGACATCTGGGCACTCGCCGGTTCGGAATTCAACGTGAATTCCCCCACGCAACTGGCCGAAATTCTGTTCGACAAATTGAATCTGCAACCACCTGGCAGGCGCGGCAAGGCCAAAGAGCGTTCCACTGCCGCGGATATTCTGGAAGAACTCGGCAACCAGCACCCGCTTCCCGCAAAGGTCATCGAGTATCGCGAAATCGCCAAGCTGAAATCCACTTACGTGGACACGTTGCCAAAACTAATTCACCCAGACAGTGGCCGCCTGCACACCAGTTTTTCCCAGACCGGAACCGCCACCGGCCGCCTCAGCTCCAGCGACCCGAATTTGCAAAATATTCCGATTCGTACGGAACTGGGCCGCGAAATCCGCGCCGCGTTTATTGCCGAACCGGGGAAGATCCTGCTTTCCGCCGATTACTCGCAGATCGAATTGCGCATCATGGCCCATTTCTCCAAGGATCCCGTGCTGGTCCAGGCCTTCCGGAATGGCGAAGACATTCATGCGCGCACCGCTCAGGAAGTTTTCGGCGTTGGCCCCTTGGCGCAAACCGCGGACCATCGCCGCGCCGCCAAAGCCATCAACTTCGGCATTATTTACGGTCTTTCCGCGTTCGGCCTGGCCAAGCAACTCGGCATCGAACAAAGAGAAGCCGCGCAATTCATCAACGCGTATTTCACCCGTTATCGGGGCGTCAAAGAGTATCTGGACAATATTCTGGTGGAAACGCGCAAAACCGGAGTCGCCAAAACGCTCTTCGGCCGCATTCGCCCGATCACTGAAATCAACGCCCCGCAAATGCAATTGCGAAACTTTGCCGAACGCACCGCGCTGAATTCTCCCTTGCAGGGCACTGCTGCGGATCTCATCAAACTTGCCATGATCTCCATCGACGAGCGCCTCCGGAAAGAAAAACTCGCCGCCCGGATGATCCTGCAGGTTCACGATGAACTGCTCTTTGAAGCGCCCGTCAAAGAAAAAGACGTCCTTGAGAAGTTGGTCCAGGAAGAAATGGAAGGAGTCTACAAACTCGCGGTTCCGCTGGTGGTCGAAGTGTGCACCGGCCCCAACTGGCGCGATATGGATTAACGGCCTTCTCGAGGTATTGCGCGGGGCATCCCGTGGCCACCGGCGTGCCATCTACTTAACAGCCCTCGAGACTGTCCAGCAGTACAGGCAATCCATTGGTCACGGAGAGAATGCCGCCGTCCACCCCCTCGGGACCGCGTGCTAGCCTGAAATCGGAATGGATCGGATGGGTGCGTCATGCGTCGAGTGAATGTCCTGTGTTCGCTGTGGCTCCTGGGAGCCTTCCTGGCCGCCTGCAGCGGAGTCAACAGTTCCTCGCAGAATGGAAATAACAACAGTGGGAATGGCTCGACAGTTGCCCTCGCGCTCACTCCGGCCACCGCTACGGTTGTCGTTAGCCAAAGTGCCGCGTTCCAAGCCACAGTCACCGGTTCGACAAACACCACTGTCACCTGGGAAGTAAACAGCGTGGTCGGAGGAAACGCCACCGTCGGCACCATTGCCGCCGGCGTGTATACCGCTCCCGCCTCGGTTCCGAATCCAGCCACTGTCTCCGTCACAGCCGTCGCCCAGGCCGACACTACAGTGTCCAAATCCGCAGCGGTCCTCGTGGTCTCTTCCAATCCTAACCAGGCCGCGCAAAACATCCCCGTCAAGCTTGGCACCTCCGGCGGGAATGCGAACGACTCCAGCATCCAGGGCAAACTTGTCTATTGCTGTGGCGGCACGCTTGGTTCACTTCTCCAACGCAACGGTACCTTCTACATTCTCAGCAACAATCACGTCCTTGCGCGCAGCGATTCCGCCAGCATCGGCGACGCCATCACTCAGCCCGATTTGATCGACGCCAATTGCTCCACCACCGGCACTACCACCGTCGGTAATCTCACGCAGTACGTTAATCTCGAAGCCAGCGGAACCAATGTCGATGCCGCCATCGCCCAAATCGTTTCCGGCACTGTCGACACCACCGGCAGCATTTTGGGCCTCGGCGCTACCGCCACCGGCGGCACTCCCGATCCGGGTCCGCCCCATGCTGGCAATGGCATTGCCGCTCATGTCGGGGAAGCAGTAGCGAAAAGTGGTCGCAGTTCCAGTCTCACTTGCTCTGCCGTCGACGTCATCGATCTCCAAACCTCAGTCAGCTACCAGAAGGGTTGCAACACCGGCGCAAATTTCAGCGTCACGTACACCGGGCAAGTTTCCGTGTCCGGCGGAGCTTTTAGTGCCGAAGGGGATTCTGGCTCTCTTATCGTCGACCAAAACACCGCGGACCCCGTCGCGCTGCTCTATGGCGGTTCCGATACGGATTCAGTCGGCAATCCCGTCTCCGATGTGCTCGCCGCATTGCAAGACGGTCAAGGCAATCGCCCCACTTTTGTTGGCAGCACTTCGACGCACGCTGTTATCGGCTGCACGCTCGCGGCCGGCGCGGTGCACACTGCGCAAGCGCAAACCAATGTCCCCATTTCTTCAGCGCTGATCGCTCAGGCGCAGCACGCCCGCGATATGCACGCTCCCGAACTTCTTTCCAATCCTTACATCCAGGCCATTGGTGTCGGACGCAGCATTGACCACCCGGGCGAACCCGCCGTGATTCTCGTTACCAATCCCGCTGCGACTCCCACGGCGATTCCTGCACAACTCGATGGCGTCGCCACGCGCATCGTTTCTGGGTCGGCTTCAAGCCCTCATGGTGTTTTCGATGCGGACACCGCGGCACGCGTCGCGCCAGTCATCGACGCGTTTGCCGTGAATGCTATTTCCAATGCAGAGATAATCCGCGGCAAGGCCGTCCATTCCGCGCACGCCACCGCGCTCATGCAACAACCGGGCATTCAGGGGGTCGGCATCACATCCAGCGCCGATGCTCCGGGCGAGGTGGCGTTGATGATTTTTGTGATTCGTAGCGTGATACACAATCCGATTCCCTTGGTCATCGATGGCGTGCGCACCCGCGTACGTGAATCCAGCCGCTTCACCGCGGGTCAGCGCGGCAAGGACCAGGAAATCAAGAGCGGCTGTCCCGTGCCGTCTGCAATGCCGCCCGTCACAGTTCCGCGGTAGTGACAAAACCCCCAAAATAGCGCCTTCCAGGGTATCTTTTGCTCTGCCCCCAAGCGTAGAATTGTTATATCCCTTCCGCATCGCTCCCGGAGAGGTTTTACCAGCCAGGGGGTTTTTATGCGACGAATTAGCCTCTTTACCTGCGCCGTCCTGCTCGCTGCTGCAGGGCTTGGCTTCGCTCAACAATCCAAAGATAAGCCCAAAGAAGGGCAAGCAGCGGACGCGGCTCCCGGTCCCATTCCCGCAGATGCCGCAGCCAAGAAAAATCCGGTCAAGCCTACGCCCGAGAGCCTGAATGAGGCGCGCAAGCTTTACGGCTACCACTGCGCGATGTGTCACGGCAAGGACGGCGATGGCAAGGGCGATCTTGGCGTCGATATGAAGCTCGATTTGCACGATTGGCGTAATCCCGATTCCATCTCCAAATACACCGACGGCGAACTCTTCTACATCATCACCAATGGTCGCGGAAAAATGGTCGGTGGCGAAGGTGACCGTACGAAAGAAGAAGTGCGCTGGGGCCTCGTAAATCTGGTGCGCTCTTTCGGCCAAAAGTCTTCCGCCGTAGCGCCCAAGCCATAATTCTTACTGCCGTTCATCCGCATTCCGTCGGCGCCCCGTATCCTTCGGGGCGTCTTTTTTCTGCACGCTGCGCTATCATGGAGTTCCTGCTGTATTTCAAGGAGATCGCCATGGCGCACGCCCCTAAATTTCTCTCGCTCGTCAACGACGCGAAAAAACGCGTCAAGGAAACCAACGTTCCCGACGTTAAACGCCGCATCGATGCGGGTGAGAAGTTTGTCCTCGTCGACGTTCGCGAGGAAAGCGAATGGGCCAACGGCCATCTCCCCGGCGCCATTCATCTCGGCAAGGGCGTCATCGAGCGCGATATCGAGCAGCGCGTTCCTGACACAGGCACGAAGTTGATCCTCTATTGTGGTGGCGGTTTCCGCTCCGCGCTGGTCGCGGATAATCTCCAGAGAATGGGCTACACCAATGTCGAGTCCATGGACGGCGGCTGGAAGGGCTGGCTCGCCGCCAACTACCCCACAAAAAAAGACTGAACCGCCGTGGTCACTCCATCGAAATCCTTGCAGAACGCGGGTGGAAGTTCTTGCAACCGCTCACGCTCCTCGCGAGTCTAAACGTGGGTGACGAACCTGCGAGACCTCGTTTGGTCCTCCGTCGTGTGTTACGCCGACCGTATTCGGAAGTAAGGAGCCTTATAACGTGTCATCTTTCTTGAGGCCCTTTGCCAGGATCGTCGGGTTCCTCGCAATTATTTTTGTTCTTCTGCAGTTGGTGCGGCCTAAATTGCCAAATTCACCGGTCGCCGCGGAGTTGCAGGCGCCCGATGACGTGAAGCAGATTTTGAGGACCGCCTGCTATAACTGCCATTCCAACGAAACCGCTCTCTCCTGGTTCGATTATCCCGTGCCCGCGTATTGGCTCGTCGTTCACGACGTTCGCGAAGGAAGAAGGCATCTCAACTTTTCGGAGATTGGTAAATTACCTCTCGGCCAACAACGCGCCGCGCTTTTCGAATCCATCAGCCAAATCGAACTGGGAGCGATGCCGTTGCCTCCTTATAAGCGTCTCCATCCCGAATCTACCATCACACCAGAGCAACTAGCCGTTCTGAAAAACTATCTCCTCGCTGGATTCGCCACCAAAGTTCCCGCCACGCCCGAACAAATCGCAACTGCCGATGCTCAGCACGACAAGTGGATACAGTCCAGCGAGGCGCCCCGGAAAGTTTCCCCCGCGCCCAACGGCATCGCCTTTCTGCCCGACTACAAAAACTGGCAAGCCATCAGCAGCACCGATCGCTTCGACAACGACACCCTTCGGCAAATTCTTGGCAATGAGGTCGCCATCAAAGCGATCGCCGACAACCAAATCAACCCGTGGCCGGATGGTACGGCGTTTGCCAAGGTAGCTTGGCTCAAGCAGACCGAGGCCGATGGCTCGGTTCGCCCCGGCGCCTTCTATCAAGTCGAATTCATGATTCGCGACAGCAAGAAATACGCCGATACCAAGGGATGGGGCTGGGCGCGATGGCGTGGCGCCGACCTCAAGCCTTACGGAAAAGACCGCCACTTCACCAGCGAGTGCGTGGGCTGCCATAACCCTCTCGTAAAAACCAATTACGTCTTCACCAAGCCGCTTCGGGGACAGCAATGAAGGCTTCGAACACCGTTCGTTCTCTGTTGCTCGCGCTTCCGTTGATGCTTCTCGGCTGTTCAGGTCAGGGGCCCAACATTACCGCAACCATTAATCAATCCGCTTCTTCCCTCGGAAATCTGCCCGAAAATCCCTTGCAGTGGCGGGTGATCACTTCTTCGCTGAACACCAACGATTCCACCATGTCCACGCTGTATGGCAACGACGCGGCCGTCGACTATGCCCGATCCCATTCCGGATCCGATTACCCCAGCGCTTCCGCGCTTTCGCTTGTCACCTGGACGCAAACTGACGACGACCGCTGGTTCGGCGCCAAAATTCCCAATCAAGTGAAGTCCGTGGAATTTGTGTTCGTGAAATCCGCGGCCGATGGCAGCACGTTCTACTCTTATGAAAAGTACGAAGGCTCGCCTTTGAAGTTGCTCGATGCCCAACAGAGTCTAAAGCCAAAAGATCGTGCGGCAAGCCTGATGGCGCTGCGCGCAGCCGTGATGCCCTGAACTCCTCAACAAAATGCAATTTGGCTGATAAGCAGCTCGAAGGTCGCCTGGCCTCGAGAAAATTGTCTGGCGCGGAAGGATTCTGGTGTTTGGTTTTGTCTCTGTCAATATCCCCATGCTCGACGCCTATTTGAAGAAATAATACGGCGACCAATTTGATGCGTACGCTCTTCGCACCAAGAAGTTTGTCCCATACGTTTACTGATCGACCGGAGAGACTTCCTGGCCCCTGAGGGCTTAGGCCCCCTTCAAGTCACGAACAGAAAGATTGTAAAGCCACCCGAACAGAAGACCTGCGGTAGCTCCGTCAACCAATGCATCGAGTGCCCCGATCCCAACATCCACGAACGTCCGTGAGGCGTGAAACCACGGGTACACAGAACTGATCGCTTGAAGAAAGCCGGCGCCGTATGTCGGCCTAACGAGGTTGATAAGTCCAAGGGCCAAGATGGCACCGCCCCACAGCAACCCCGCGGCAATGGTCATCCCTTTGAGAGAAAGTCGCATGGTATCACCTCCTCCATAATCCCAGTCTAAACCCGATTTGTGGTACGCGACTCTCGTCTGCCCCGTGGACGTTAACTCGTTGAAAAGTCGTTCTGGCCATAGGGATTGTTCCAGCGGGAGATCGGCGCGAAGGAATCGGTATCAATGGTTGGTATCAAATCGTCCGACGCTAATTTCACTGCGATTTTAAAGGGGTATTTTGGCTGGGGCGGAAGGATTCGAACCTTCACCATCCTCATTAACAGTGAGGTGTCCTACCGGTTGGACCACGCCCCAGCGGGGGTTGTACAAGGCCGCTCACGGCTGGAACCGGAGCAGGTAGGCTTCGCTACGGAGCGCGTAGCAGAAGACATGAGCAAGAATAGCACGCGCGTTGCCATCACCAAAAGTGCAATGAATTAAGCTCAGCATAAGAATTCCTTATCCAACAGACGGCAGAAATTGTGCCGAATTGAAACCCATTTCTCTCTCCTGCACGAGTTTCGATCCTCGAAAAGGATTTCTTTTTCAAATTTTCCGAACGCACGACTCTTTTCGAAAATTTCCGCGCGCCGAATGATTTCCCTTTATTTCCTTTGAGGGTTGCAATCCTGCAAATTTTGATGGAAACTATCCGGTCGCAACTTGGACCCGGACGCGCGCTGTTCGGCATAGGAGCGGACATTTCTCCTGCGATTGACGGCCCTGGGAGAACATGCTTCCTCCGGCGCGAAATTTGACATGGCCCAAATTTTTCACCGTAGCGCTAATTTAATTGCGCGATTTTCTGTGCTCGCCCTGGTGGTTCTCGCGAACCTGGCTCTTGCCGGCGTTTTACTTGTCGCTAGATCTCCCTACATCACGAACGAGCGCGTCACGCGCGTGCAGCCCGTGCAATTCAGCCACAAACATCACGTGGGCGACGACGGCATTGATTGTCGTTACTGTCATAACAGCGTGGAAACCTCCGCCTACGCCGGCATTCCCCCCACCAAAACCTGCATGAATTGCCACTCGGTGCTGTTCAACGACTCCGCCTACCTCGAACCGGTCCGCGAGAGTTACCGTTCGGATCAATCGATCGAGTGGGTCAAGGTCCACCGGCTCGCCGATTACGTCTATTTCAATCACAGCATCCACATCAATAAAGGCATTGGTTGCTCCACGTGTCATGGCTCGATCGATGAGATGCCCTTGGTATTCCAGGCTTCGCCTCTGAATATGCAGTGGTGCCTCGATTGTCATCGCGATCCCGCCAAGAACGTTCGTCCCAAAGACCAGGTTTTCAATATGCAGTGGAAGGCGCCCGCCAATCAGGAAGAAATCGGCAAGAAGCTTGTGGCGGAGTACAAAATCCGAACAGTCAACGAGCTCACCAGTTGCTCGACCTGTCATCGCTAACGGACGATATGAACGATCAGTCAAACGAAAATAAATTGCGCGTTTTTCAAGCTTCTCCGGCAACGGAAGCGGCTCATGCTCATGATCACGACCACGCTCATCACGATCATCAGGGTCACGAAGCTCCCGCGATAGAACAGGAGCATCGCCTGGATCTCGCCACCGTTCGCGAGAAATTGCGCGATAAATCCGGCAAACAGTACTGGCGCACGCTCGAGGAGCTGGCCGGCGATCCTCACTTCGAAGATCTGCTCCACCGGGAGTTCCCGCGGCATGCTTCGGAGTGGGACGACGCTGTGGATCGCCGCGATTTCCTGAAATTGATGGGCGCTTCGCTGGCTCTCGCCGGCCTTGCGGGTTGCGGCCGTCCAGACATCGATCACATCGTGCCCTACGTGAAACAGCCCGATGGCATGGTGCTGGGGCGCCCGAATTTCTACGCCACGGCAATGCCTTTCGGTGCCGCTACGGTTGGCGTGCTAGTCGAGAGCCACGAAGGCCGGCCCACCAAAATCGAGGGCAACCCGGATCATCCTTCTAGTCTCGGTTCAACCAGCGCCATAGTTCAGGCCTCTGTTCTGAATTTGTACGATCCGGACCGCTCGCAAACGGTCCAGCAGGCTGGAGAAATTCGTTCCTGGTCGGCTTTCCTTGATGCGGCGCAAGGCCTCGCCACTAACGCCAAGGCCACCAATGGCGCGGGATTTCGTATCCTTTCCGGCGCGATCACTTCTCCCACGCTTGCTTCTCAAATTCGCGGCCTTCTGAAGACCTATCCCGAAGCGAAATGGTATCAATGGGAACCTGCCGCGGGCGACGGCGCTCGCGATGGCGCGCTCTTGGCTTTCGGACGCAACGTCAACACCGTCTATGAGGTCGAAAAAGCGGACGTGATCGTCTCGCTGGATTCCGATTTTCTCGGCAGCGGACCGGGACACATCGCCTACGCGAAACAGTTCGCTCGTCGCCGCAAGCTCGACGGTCCTTCGTCTACGATGAATCGCCTGTACGTCGTCGAGCCCACACCTTCCGTCACCGGATCTTCTGCGGATCACCGCTTGCCTCTGCGTTCCAGCGACGTCGAGCTTTTTGCTCGCGCCCTCGCGGGTAAATTAGGAATCGGCTCCGGCGCATCGCTTTCCGGTGAAGCTGCAAAATGGGTGGAAGTCATCGCCAAGGATTTGCAGGCACAACGCGGCGCTTCCATCGTGGTTGCCGGTGAATATCAGCCTGCGGCGGTCCACGTGTTGGCTCATGCGATCAACGCGGCTCTCGGCAATGTTGGTAAAACGCTCTATTACACCGAACCGCTCGCCGGCGATCTTGGCAATCTCGAATCCATCCGCAATCTCTGCGCGGAAATGGACCACGGCAAAGTTGACCTACTTCTCATTTTGGGCTGCAATCCCGTCTACGATGCCCCTCACGATTTCGATTTCGTCAATAAATTGAAGCGTGTCTCCACCACCATTCACCTCGGCCCCTATTTCGACGAGACCTCCGCCTACTGCCAATGGCACGTAGCCGAATCGCATTTCCTGGAAACCTGGAGCGACGCGCGCGCCCACGACGGTACCGCCACCATCATTCAGCCGCTTATTGCTCCTCTTTATTACACGCGCTCTGCCCACGACGTGCTCACCGCCTTCAGCGACAAGCCCGGTTTGCCCGCTTACGACGCAGTTCGTGCCTACTGGACCGAAGTGTCCACGCACTTGCCGTCTGCCATCGACGTCGGCTGGCGCAAATGGCTGAATGACGGTGTAATCCCCGGAACCAAAGCCGCTCCCATTACCGTTGAACTCAAATTCAACGCGGCCAGTCTTCCCGCCGCGCAATCTTCCCCCGCCGATCAAGTCGAGTTTATTTTCCGGCCGGATCCGAATGTCTACGATGGCCGTTTTGCGAATAATGGCTGGCTTCAGGAACTTCCCCGGCCGCTTACAAAATTAACGTGGGACAACGCCGCTATCGTCAGTCCGAAACTCGCGCAACAACGCGATTTCGCCCACAAAGTGCAATTCCGCGGCGGCGAGCACGGCCAAGTCCGCTCTGCGCTGGTCGACATTGAATTGAACAATAGCAAGGTGACCGCGGCGGTGTGGACCTTGCCCGGTCAGGCCGAGAACACCGTTGTCCTCCCGCTGGGCTATGGCCGTTCGCGCGCCGGATACACCGGCACGAACAAGGGTTTCAATGCGTACGTCGTGCGCACTTCGAATGCGCTGTGGTCTGCCAATGGCGGCAAGATGACCGCGACCGGCGACAGTTATCCATTGGCCTGCACGCAGTATCACTTCAACATGGAAGGGCGCCAGATTCTCAGCAACGCCACTCTTGCCGAATATCAGCAAAATCCCAATTTTGCGCACGAGCATGACGAAACCCCGCCTAAAGACGACTCGCTTTACAAAGCATTCGCCTATCCCGGTTACGCCTGGGGCATGGCCATCGATCTTACGAAGTGCAACGGCTGTAACGCGTGCGTGGTGGCGTGTCAGTCTGAAAATAATATTCCCGTCGTCGGCAAAGATCAGGTCATGCGTGGCCGGGAAATGCACTGGATCCGCATCGATCGCTACTACACGCATACCGAATCAGCTACCAGTGGCAAAGCCACCGGCGATCCCTCCGAGTACAATCCCACGCTCGATAATCCGGAGACTTTTTTCCAGCCTGTGCCTTGCCA
Source organism: Candidatus Acidiferrales bacterium (assembly GCA_963759275.1). Lineage (GTDB taxonomy): Bacteria > Acidobacteriota > Terriglobia > Acidiferrales > UBA7541 > Acidiferrum. Next base: position 43,527 of record CAVWYZ010000020.1, read on the forward strand.
GCAATGCGAAAACGCTCCTTGTGAACAGGTCTGCCCCGTCGGCGCTACGACGCACAGCGCGGAAGGCCTGAATGACATGGTCTACAACCGCTGCGTCGGCACCCGCTACTGCTCCAACAATTGCCCGTACAAAGTCCGCCGCTTTAATTTCCTACGTTTCCAGGATTGGGACACGCCGCAATTCAAACTCATGCGCAATCCCGAAGTTACCGTGCGCAGTCGCGGTGTGATGGAAAAGTGTACCTACTGCGTGCAGCGCATCAACAATGTCCGCATCGACTCCGAAAAGCAGAATCGCCCCATTCGCGACGGCGAGATCGTCACTGCCTGCGAATCCGCTTGCCCCACCGACGCCATCGTCTTCGGCAATGCCAACGACCCCACGAGTCAGGTCGCCAAACTGAAAGCGCAGCAACGCAACTACACGATCCTGGGTGAAGTCAATGCCCGTCCGCGCACCACGTACCTTGCCGCTGTGCGCAATCCGAATCCGGACTTGGAGAAGGCATGAGCGTAACGCAGCCTCCCTTGAATTCGCCAAAGCTCCAGCGGGTTGAGCCGCTGCTGGAACCCGGGCACACTTACGCCTCCGTCACAGACAAAATCGCTGCCGTTGTTCTCACCCGGCCTTTAGGGATTGGTTGGCTTGGCGGTTTCACCATCGCCTTCAGCCTGGTGATGCTCCTATTTATTGCGGTCTCTTGGCTGATCATCAAGGGCGTCGGAATTTGGGGCATTAACATTCCTATCGGCTGGGGCTTCGCCATCGTCAACTTCGTCTGGTGGATCGGTATCGGCCACGCCGGCACGCTGATTTCCGCCATTCTCTTTTTGCTCAACCAGAAATGGCGTACCTCGATCAATCGTTTCGCCGAAGCCATGACGCTGTTCGCCGTCGCTTGCGCCGGTCTTTTCCCTCTGATTCACACCGGCCGTCCCTGGATGGCCTACTACATGTTTCCGTATCCCAGCACCATGGGCATCTGGCCGCAATTTCGCAGTCCATTGATGTGGGACGTCTTTGCGGTTTCCACGTACGGCACGGTCTCTCTAATCTTCTGGTTTATTGGTCTGCTTCCTGACCTTGCTACTCTGCGGGATCGCGCAAAGAAGCGCTATCAGCAGGTGATTTTTGGCATTCTCGCCATGGGCTGGCGCAACTCCGCGCGCCACTGGCACCGTTACCAGTCCACCTACCTGCTGCTGGCCGGTCTGGCCACCCCGCTGGTTCTTTCCGTGCACACGGTGGTGAGCTTTGATTTCGCCGTCGCTATCGTTCCCGGTTGGCATACCACGATTTTTCCTCCGTATTTCGTCGCGGGCGCCATCTACTCCGGCTTTGCCATGGTGCTGACTCTGGCCATCCCACTCCGCAAGGCGTATGGCCTCGAGGATTTCATCACCATGCGCCATCTTGAGAACTGCGCCAAAGTCATGCTGGCCACTGGCCTGGTCGTCGCCTATGGCTATTTCGTCGAATTTTTCATGGCCTTCTACAGTGGCAACAAGTTCGACGTATTTCTGGCAGAGCAGCGCCTGCACGGGCCCTACTCCCACTTTTACTATGCCCTGATTCTTTGCAATATTCTCACTCCGCAATTGCTTTGGATTAGAAAAGTGCGGCGCAATGTGCTGGCTCTCTTCATCATGTCGTTGATCATTAACACCGGCATGTGGCTCGAGCGCTTTGTGATTATCGTTATCTCGCTGACTCGCGACTTCATGCCCTCCGCCTGGGGCCGTTATTCCGCCACTTTCTGGGATTACGCCACTCTGGCCGGAACGCTGGGACTCTTCTTCATGCTCTTCTATCTCTTCGTCCGTGGATTGCCAGCCATCGCCATTTCGGAGATGCGGGAACTCGTGCACGAAACGGATTCAGAGGAACACAAATGACGGAACATCGCTCTCATCTCCATGGCGTCATGGGCGAGTTCGAGACGCCGGAAGAACTGCTCGCCGCGGCCAGAAAGGCGCGCGAAGCCGGTTACGTGCACGTGGATGCCTATACACCGTTCCCGATCGAAGGGCTCGCGCACGCCATCGGTTTCCGTTGGACCGCCGTCCCGCTCATTACCTTGATTGGTGGAGTCCTTGGCGGACTCGGTGGGTTTGGTTTGCAGTACTGGTGTTCGGTGATTAGCTATCCGATCAACATCGCTGGCCGGCCTTTGAATAGCTGGCCCGCATTCATACCAATCACTTTCGAAATGACCGTGCTCGGTGCTTCGCTCTTCTCCGTCATCGGCATGTTTGCGCTCAACAAACTGCCGCAGCCTTACCATCCGGTTTTCAATGTCGAGCGCTTTGCGCACAGTTCCACCGACCGCTTCTTCCTGGTTATCGAAGCCCGCGATCCTAAGTTTGATTTGGCCGGAAGTTCCAAATTCTTGCAGGGACTTTCCGCGCGATTTGTCGCTGAGGTGAAGGATGAACAATAAACCTTCACTCTTCGTCGTACTGTGCCTGTGCGCGTTCACCTTCGGCGGCTGCGAGTATACTTTGCGCCAGGACATGGCCAATCAACCTCGGCAGAATCCGCTTTCGCCTGCACCCATTTTCCAGGACGGGCGCTCCGAGCGGCCGATCCCGGATAACACAGTGGCACGCGGCTCCATTGCGGACGATTCACTTTTCACTCCGAAAGATTCCAATGCCTTCCCGCTGCCCCTCACCCAGGAACTTCTCGCGCGCGGCCAGGATCGTTACAATATTTTTTGCTCGCCATGTCACGGTATTCAAGGCGACGGCCAAGGCATGGTCACCATGCGCGGCATGAAGCACCCGCCCACCTATCACCAGGATCGCGTGCGCAACGAGCCGAATGGTTATTTCTTCGATGTCATCACCAACGGATTCGGCGCGATGAACGGCTATTCCGCGCAACTCACTCCGCATGACCGTTGGGCTATTGTTGCCTACGTTCGCGCTCTGCAGCTTAGCCGCAACGCGCATGTTGCGGAATTACCCGCGAATCTCCGGGACAAACTCGCAGCGGGAGGTTCCGCGCAATGAACGCGCAAGAATTCCAAGCGCCGGCCAGCGTCAACCGCGTGCAGTCGCTCGGTTTCGTCATCGGTGGAATAGCCACGTTGCTCGCCATCCTCGGCGCCGTCACCTCGCCCGCACATTTTTATCAAGCGTATCTGTATAGCTACTTGTTCGTAGTCGGTTTGACGCTGGGCTCGCTGGGACTGCTCATGCTGCAGCACCTAACGAGCGGTTATTGGGGCACCGTGATTCGGCGACCGTTGGAAGCTGCCAGCCGGAACGTCTGGCTGATCCTGCTCATGTTTATCCCGGTCGTGTTGGGGATGAAGTATCTCTATTCCGGAAACGGCGAGGAATTGGGCTGGTTGAATTCCCCGAAGACCGGCGAACACGCGTTGACTGCCTGGCAACAGGGTTACCTGACCACTAACGGATTTCTCACCCGGGCGGTCATCTATTTTCTCATCTGGCTTGTGCTGGTTTATTTGTTCAATTCCTGGTCGGTGCAGCAAGATGCGCGCCCACAGGATGGCGCAATACTCCGCCGTTTCAAGATGCTCGCTGGCCCAGGCATCATTCTCTACGTGTTGACCCTCACCTTCGCCGTCATTGACTGGGCGATGTCCCTTTCGCCTCATTGGGCCTCCACGATCTACGGATTCATCTTCGTGGGGGGAGAAGCTATCACCTCCATGAGCCTGATGATCATCACCGTCGTGCTGCTCTCCCGCTTCGAACCCTTTTCCAGCATCATTCGAGAGCGGCATCTCCACGACCTCGGCAAGCTCCTCTTTGCCTTCAACATGCTCTGGGGATATTTTGCGTTCTCCCAACTCCTTATCATCTGGTCTGGCAACTTACCCGAAGAGATCAGCTTTTATCGCACTCGTCTCTATGGCGGTTGGGGTGTCGTGGCGGTGCTCGTACTCCTGCTCACTTTCGCTCTTCCGTTTCTTATCTTGCTGTCACGCGACGTCAAGCGCAGCCCCAAGCTGATTGCTACGGTAGCCGCCTGGATGCTGGTGTTCCGCGTTGTGGATCTTTACTGGATGGTGAAGCCCGAATTTACTTCTTCTCCCTGGCCCAACTGGCTGGACATCGTTCTTCCTGTGGCTCTAACCGGTTTGTGGGTCGGCTTCTACGCCATGAACCTGAAGCAGCGCCCGGTTTTACCCTTGGGTGATCCAAAACTCGAGGAGGTCTTAGCGCATCATGAGCACTGAGCATCTCAGTCACGGGCAAACGGCCAACGGCAGGCCAGTTCATCAGGACGTGGCCTTCGAGAAGACCGACGTTCGTACTTCTCCCATCCTGAAGTTTCTTTTCTACCTCGGCGTCCTGGTCGTGTTTTCCTACTTGCTTACCTGGGGCGTCTACCTCGGCTTGAAAAAGTATTGGGCCAGCACCTACGCGCCCATGATGCCTTCGCGCATCGAGGCCGGTCCCACCATGCCCCCGGAACCCCGCTTGCAGGGTATGCCTGGGCATTTGACGGATCCTCAGGAAGACCTTCGCGAGAAGCTCAAAGCGGATCGCGATGCCAACGACCAATTCGCCTGGATCGACCAGAAATCCGGAATCGCGCAAATCCCGGTGCAAGACGCGATGCAACTGATCGTGGAAAAAGGTTTGCCGGCAATAGCGCCGCAGCCGGCGGAAAAGAAGTAAGGACGATGAACGTGTTACGCAGTCTTTTGCTGATGGCGGGTTTGCTGCTTTGCAGCGCGCTCGGCCATGCTCAAATGGTTCCCGATAGTCTGGGCCAGTCGTCGAACGGCCTACCTCCCGCGCTCGTCAATGTCGGTTTTGATCCGCAGCTCAACAAGCAGATTCCCCTCGATACTCCCTTCGTCGACGAGTACGGCCAGACCGCCACGCTCCGCGAATTTGCCGGCAAAAGGCCCGTTGTTCTGGCCTTTGTCTATTTCACTTGTCCCATGCTCTGCAATCAAGTGGAACAGGCTCTGGTCGGCACGCTAAAAATGATTTCCTTCAATCCCGGCACCGATTACGACGTCGTCTTCATCAGTTTCGATCCCAACGATAAGCCTGAAGAAGCTCTGCAGAAAAAACATGAAGCGCTGTCTCGCTTCGCGCGCCCTCTCACGGAGCCGGGCTGGCATTTTCTTACCGGAACCAAAGAATCCATCGACGCCGTAACCAAGGCTGCCGATTTTCGCTTCACCTACGACCCCAAGTCCAAGCTTTTCGCCCATGCCAGCGGCATCCTGGTGCTCACTCCCGATGGCCGCATCTCTCGCTACTTCTTCGGCGTGGAATATCCTCCCAGCAATGTGCGCCTAGGTCTCGTCGACGCTTCCTCCGGAAAGATCGGCTCGCCCGTCGATCATATTTTGCTTTTTTGCTATCAGTACGATCCCACCAAGGGCCGCTATAGCGCTACCGTCCTCACGGTGTTGCGCATGGGCGGCGTCGTAACCCTTTTCTGTATGGCCCTCGGGTTTGTCATTTTCCGCCGTCGGGAACATCGCGGCGCCTCCGGCGGAAATCTCGGGCCAGGTTCGCCGACGCAAGGAGCACATTAGAGCCGTGCAGTCACCGCTTCCATTTTTCCCCGACGAGGCATCGAACTTCGCACCAAAAGTGGATGCCGTGTTCATGTTTGTGTTGCTCACCTGTTTGTTCTTTGCCGTTCTCGTCACGCTGGTCGCCACTTATGCCGCTTTCAAGTATCGCCGGACCTCTCCCGGCCAGGTTGGTTCCACTCTCGAAGGTAACTTGCTTTTGGAAATTGGCTGGACGGTCATCCCTCTCGTTATTGCCATCGTCATGTTCGCCTGGGGCGCGGTCGTTTACGTCAATTTCCGCACCGCTCCCACGGACACATTGGACATTTACGTCGTCGGCAAGCAGTGGATGTGGAAGCTGCAACAACCTAACGGCAAACGCGAAATCAACGAATTGCACGTTCCCCTGAACCGCAACATCAAGCTGATCCTCGGCAGCGAGGACGTCATTCACAATTTCTACGTTCCTGCGTTTCGCGTGAAGATGGACGTCGTGCCCGGTCGCTACAACACCCTGTGGTTCCGGCCCACCAAGCTCGGCAAATATCATTTCTTCTGCTCGCAATATTGCGGTACCAACCATGCCGTTATGGGTGGCTGGGTTACCGTTATGGATCCAGCGGAGTACGCCGCTTGGCTCGCCAACGAAGCCGGAGACGTCAATCCTGCGTCCGCCGGCGAAAAACTCTTCACCCAACTCGCTTGCGTTACCTGCCATCTCGGTAATGGCACTGGCCGAGCTCCTTCGCTCAACGGTGTGTACGGCGCGAAGGTTCTTCTCGCTGACGGCACTACCGTTACCGCCGATGACGCCTATCTCCGCGAATCCATCTTGCAGCCTAAGGCTAAAATTGTGGCCGGGTATCAACCGGTGATGCCCACGTTCCAGGGACTCGTGACCGAGGAGCAGATTTTGAATCTCACGGCCTACATCAAGTCCCTGCAGTCGCAACCTGTTCCCGCTAAAGGGGCCGGCGTTGCGCCAGCTGGCACGGGGAAGAAATAATCATGAGCGCCGTAACTAAAACCAACACGGGACCCGCTTTGCAACTCCCGGAAAAGACTTATCTTAACTCTACTTACGGCATCCGTTCGTGGCTGCTCACCACCGACCATAAGCGCATCGCGCTTCTCTACCTCATCTCTGTCACGTTCTTCTTCTTCATCGGCGGATTCTTCGCCATGATGATCCGCCTCCACCTGCTTACGCCCTCTGGCTATCTCCTCTCCGCCGATACCTACAATCGCATGTTCACCATGCACGGCGTGACCATGATTTTCTTCTTCCTCATCCCTTCTATCCCCGCGATCCTGGGAAATTTCCTTATTCCCTTGATGATTGGCGCGAAGGATCTGGCCTTCCCCAAGATCAATCTGCTTAGCTGGTACATCTACATCATCGGTGGCTCTTTCACCCTCTATTCCATGGTCACCGGGGGTCTCGATACCGGGTGGACCTTCTATACACCGCTGAGCACGGTTTACTCGAATTCGGCAGTAGCTCCGGCGGTCGTCGGTGTCTTTATCACTGGCTTCTCTTCGATTCTTACCGGCCTCAATTTCCTGGTAACCGTCCACACCATGCGCGCTCCGGGCATGACCTGGTTCCGCTTACCGCTCTTCGTTTGGGCGCATTACGCCACGTCGGTGGTGATGATTTTGGGCACGCCCGTAATTGCCATTACCTTGGGCCTCGCCGCCATGGAGCGCGTGTTCGGTCTCGGCTTCTTCAACCCGGCCATGGGTGGCGACCCCATCCTCTTCCAACATCTGTTCTGGTTCTATTCGCATCCTGCGGTCTACATCATGATTTTGCCCGCGATGGGCGTCATCAGCGAACTGATCCCCACCTTCGCGCGTAAGAAGCTCTTCGGCTATCACTTCGTCGCGGCCGCCAGCTTGGCTATCGCCGTGATCGGCTTCTTGGTCTGGACGCATCACATGTTCCTTACCGGCCAGTCCACCTATTCCGCGGTGGCATTTTCCTTCCTCACGTTCCTGGTCGCCATTCCATCCGCGGTAAAAACTTTTAACTGGACTGCTACGCTCTTCGGTGGCTCCATCTCGTTCGACACGCCGATGCTCTATGCCTTCGGCTTCCTCGGCTTGTTCCTCGTCGGTGGTCTCACCGGATTGTTCCTCGGCTGCCTCGGCATCGATATGCATGTTCACGATACCTACTTCGTCGTCGCCCACTTCCACTACATCATGGTGGGCGGCGCGGTGATGGGTTATCTCGGCGGATTGCACTTCTGGTGGCCCAAGATTACCGGCCGCATGTATCCCGAATGGCTCGCGCGCATCGCCGCCCTCGTCCTTTTCGTAGGCTTCAACCTCACCTTCTTCCCGCAGTTCGTTCTCGGCTATCTCGGCATGCCGCGCCGCTACCATGTGTATCCGCCAGAGTTTCAGGTGTACAACGTGATGTCGACCGCCGGCGCTTCCATCTTGGCCATCGGTTACTTGCTCCCGATGATTTACCTTACTTGGGCGGCTTTCTACGGCAAGGTTGCCGGCAATAATCCCTGGCCCGCCACTGGCCTCGAGTGGACCACGCAGTCGCCTCCACTCACGGAGAATTTCGAAGTCACTCCCGTGGTTACTTGGGAGGCGTACGACTTTCATAATCGGCCTGAACTCGGTCTGGATGTTCCCGGACACACTGGTAGTCCTACGGTTGCTCCGGCGCATGGGGACGACTGACATATTCCCGGGTTCACGCCCGGGACACAGGCGCTCAGTGGGTGCCTGATCTTGATGGATAGGGGAGTGCCGAGTGCATCGCACCGGAGCGCTGTTCGGACAATTTAAAACGCTGGAGCAGCAGAAAGAAACTGCCTCTCTGGGAATGTGGATCTTCCTGGTCACGGAAGTCATGTTCTTTGGCGGCATCATGCTCGCCTACACCATTAACCGCCACACCTACTTCCACGCCTTCGCCATGGGCAGCAAGACCCTCAGCCTGGGCTTGGGCGGTACCAACACCGCCGTCCTCATTGCGAGCAGCTTTACCATGGCCATGGGCGTTTGGTCTGCGCAGACCGGCAAAAAAAAGCTGCTCCCGATGTTTCTTTCGCTTACCATTCTCCTCGGCTTCATTTTCTTCGGCATTAAATATGTCGAATACGCTCAGAAGTTTCACCACCACTTGGTGCCCGGCAGGAACTTCGACATCACCTATTGCATAGACAATCCCAATAAGTGCGAAGACATCGACGCCAAGGATCTTGCGCAAGAGCGCCGCGAAATCGAAGAAGCGATGGCTGCCGACCCTGATCTGAACGCTCATGCCCAGCTCTACTATTCCGCGTACTTCGGGATGACGGGCTTGCACGCTCTTCACATGGTCATCGGCGCAGGCCTGCTGTTCTGGCTGCTCGCTGGCTCGCTGCAAGGCCGCTTCACCCCAGAGTGGAATACGCCCGTGGACATCGTGGGCCTGTATTGGCACTTCGTCGATATTGTCTGGATTTATCTTTTTCCGCTGCTCTATCTGATTGACCGGCATAAGTAGGAGTGACGCGTGTCTGAACAAGAACATATCGACCACATTGTTCCGCCGAGTACGTACATCACCATCATTATTTCGCTGCTCTGTCTCACGGCGCTTACGGTCGCCGCAGCCTATGTGGATCTCGGCATTTTCAACATCGTCGTGGCTCTCGCCATCGCCACGCTAAAAGCCACGCTCGTGGTCCTCTTCTTCATGCATGCCAAGTACAGCCCCAAGCGCACCAAACTCGTTATCATGGCCGGCATCTTCTGGCTCATGATTCTGCTCTTCATGACCCTAAGCGATTACGCATCCCGCGTAGACTACCGTGGCATTCGCTACCCAATGTCCCAGAACACGCACCTAATCGCGCCACCACGCGCGTAACGCGCTACATCGATTGCGTTCTCGCAAACGGGTTATTGCACCAACACCTTGGGCCGGTGTCATCCTGAGGAGCGCGTTCGTTTGCGCGACGAAGGATCTCAGCTGAGAAACCATCTACGCTGTTGCGTTTTTCATCGGATGCTTTTATACGGCAGGAAATTCTTTTCCGGAAGGAACCGCGAGGAATCCGAAAAACTACCCCCAAAATAAAACATGAGGGAGAACGAACCGGCCCAGCCCTCAATCCCCTAAAGGGATCCTCGGCTCGCCTCCCCCACGGTTTACAGGTTGCAACTGGTGGGCCAAGCTAACCAGCTTATTTTCAGCGTATTAAAGTACTAGCGACGAGTAAAAATGCGCTAGTCCTTGGGAAAAAATGCATGTGGTACTTCCGTAGTACTTCGCAAAGCGGAAATTTTCTTCCATTTGCCCACCTCCATTCGCGTCCCGTCTTGACCGCTCCGCACACCTGTTGCTATGTTGAAAGGCTACACTGCCCCCATTTTTTCTCACTGGTGGCGGTGCTCCCGTGGAGGGAGCGCTCGCTCTTATGGCTCTCAGCAAATTGGTTGTGCGCGGCGCACGCCAGCACAACCTGAAAAATATCAGCCTGGAGATCCCTCGGAACTCACTGACAGTCATCACCGGTTTGTCTGGTTCGGGTAAGTCTTCCCTCGCTTTCGACACCATTTATGCAGAAGGCCAGCGCCGCTACGTGGAATCTCTCTCCGCCTACGCCCGGCAATTTCTCGACCAGATGGAACGCCCCGAAGTTGATGTAATTGAAGGCCTTTCGCCCTCCATCGCCATCGAGCAAAAAACCACCACGCGCTCTCCGCGCTCCACGGTTGGCACCATCACCGAAATTTACGACTACCTCCGCGTCATCTACGCCTCCGTTGGCGTCCCCCATTGCCCCAATTGCGGCAAGCCCATCACTCGCCAGTCCGCCGAACAAATCGTACAAGCCATCCTCCATGGCGAACTTTGCAAGCCCGATGACCGCATCATGATCCTCGCGCCCATCGTGCGCGGCCGCAAAGGCGCTTATCGCAAGGAACTCGAAAAGCTTGCCCAGGACGGCTTCGTTCGCGTCCGTATCAATGGAGAGCTTTTCCCGCTGGACACCACCCCGGTCCTCGACAAGCGTAAGAATCACACCATCGAAGTGGTCGTCGACCGTCTACTGGTCAAGCAGGGCATCGCCTCGCGCCTGGAACAATCCATCGCCACCGCCTTGAAGCTTGCCCAAGGCCTCGTCACCGTCGCCGTCGTCGGCGGCAGCGAGCACACCTTCTCCGAAAAGTTAGCCTGCCCCGATTGTGGCCTTTCCGTTCCGCAGCTCGAGCCTCGCTCCTTCAGCTTCAATTCGCCCTACGGCGCGTGCCCCGAGTGCCACGGTCTCGGCTCCAAGTACGATTTCGATCCAGCCAAAGTCATTGTCGATTGGACGCGTCCCTTGTTCGACGGTGGCCTTGGTCCTGGTTCCGGCTCTGCCATTTTGAAACGCACTCTCGAACTCGGCGCCTACGCCCACGGCTTTCATCTCGACACTCCTTTCGAAAAGTATCCCGCCCGCGTCCAGAACCTTCTCCTCTATGGCTATCCTCCTTCCGGCGGGAAAAAAGCGGCGGGCGACTCAACCGAAAAGCCCTCCTCCAAGGACAAGGGTTTCCGCTTCCAGGGCATTCTCAAATTCCTCGAACGCAATTTCGAAGACTCCAACTCCGATTCCTATCGCGAATGGATGACCCAGTACATGTCCGCCACCACCTGCAGCGCTTGCCTAGGCCGCCGTCTGCGTCCCGAATCCCTCGCGGTAAAGCTTGGTGGCTGGTCCATTTCGGACTTCACCGCGCTGGCGCTCACCGATGCGCGCCCCGCTGTCGACAAAATCCTTGCGTTGCTTTCTCCGCGACAGAAGGAAGTTGCCGCTCGTCCGCTCGGTGAAGTTGGGGAGCGGCTCGACTTTCTCCTCGCCGTCGGTCTCGGCTACCTCAACCTCGAACGCTCCGCCGCCACGCTTTCCGGCGGCGAAGCCCAGCGCATTCGACTCGCCACGCAAATTGGCTCTCGTCTTCGCGGTGTTCTCTACGTTCTCGACGAGCCTTCCATCGGTCTACACGCGCGAGACAACGATCGCCTCCTCCACTCTCTCGAGAGTCTCCGCAATCTGGGCAACACCGTACTCGTCGTTGAACACGACGAAGACACCATTCGCCGCGCTGACTACGTCGTCGACCTCGGACCCGGTGCCGGTAACGCCGGTGGTTATCTTGTCGCTACGGGAAAGCCCGAGGAAATTGCCGCGGCTCCCGATTCCCTCACTGGCCGCTATCTCTCCGGTGCCACGGAAATCTCCGTACCCGCCAAGCGACGCAGTCCCAACGGCAAAGCCATCCAGATTCTCGGTGCCCACGCCAACAACCTGAAAGACGTCGACGTCAATCTCCCATTAGGCCTGCTCACGGTCGTAACCGGCGTCTCCGGTTCCGGAAAATCCACGTTAGTCAACGACATCCTCTATCGCGCCCTCGCCCAGAAACTCTATCGCTCCCAAGAACCCCCCGGCGCTCACAAAATGATTCTCGGTATCGAGCACATCGACAAAGTCATCGAGATCGATCAAGCCCCCATCGGCCGTACGCCACGTTCGAATCCCGCCACCTACACCGGTGTCTTCGCGCCCATCCGCGAACTCTTCGCCATGCTTCCGGAATCCCGCGAACGCGGCTACAAGCCCGGGCGCTTCAGCTTCAACGTCAAAGGTGGCCGCTGCGAAGCCTGCCAGGGCGAAGGCTTGCGCCGCATCGAAATGAATTTCCTGCCGGATGTTTACGTCACCTGCGAAGTCTGCCGCGGCCGTCGCTACAACGCGGAAACTCTCGCCGTCCGCTACAAGGGTCACAGCATCAACGACGTCCTCAATCTCCCCGCCACCGATGCGCTCAAACTGCTCGAAAATATTCCTCACGTTCAGCAGAAACTTGCCACCATGGTGGAAGTTGGTCTCGGCTACGTGCAACTCGGCCAGTCTGCCACCACTCTTTCCGGCGGCGAAGCTCAACGCATCAAACTTGCGCGCGAGCTTTCCAAGCGTCAAACGGGCCGCACCGTCTACATTCTTGATGAGCCCACCACCGGCCTGCACTTCGACGACGTCCGCAAACTCGTCGACGTGCTCCAGCGCCTCGTCGATCTCGGCAACACCGTCCTGATCATCGAGCACAATCTCGACGTCATTAAACAAGCCGACTGGATCATCGATCTTGGCCCCGAAGGCGGCCAGGGTGGCGGCCGCATTGTCGCGCAGGGAACTCCCGAGCATGTCGCGCGCACCAAAAAATCCTACACAGGCCAAGCCCTCGCCCGCGTCCTCCACATGAGTGGCACTTCCGCTGCCTCAACCAACGGCGACCACAAAATCGCCTAGCCCTTGTAGGGACGGCCTTCGGAGGCCGTCCGATACCGCAACCGCAGCAACCAAACGAAAAATGTTTGTCATCCTGAGCCGCGCTTGTCTGCGGCGAAGGATCTCAACGTACCGTTCAAGCATGGTCCCCCAGATCGGTTCAGTCCCAAAGACGCCTTCTCCCCCGCTTGCGCCCCCGCCACTTTCCCTCGTACAGTAATGACATCCGCATGAGTGTCTACTCAATTCAGCCGGCGACTCTTGGTGCCGTTCAAACCTATTCTCTTGCTTCGCGCAAAAGTAAAGTTACCGCGCGCGATCTCGCCAAGCCCGCGCCGCGCAACGCATCCATAACAAAATTCCTGGACTCGCTTCCGAAAATTCTCGCCGCTCAGGACCTTCGCGATCTTGCCGCTGCCATTCAGTCCGCGCAGAAGCGCAAACGCGCCATCCTCTGGGGCATCGGCGGTCACGTCATCAAGGTCGGGCTCGCTCCCGTGCTGATCGACCTGATGGATAAAGGCTACGTTTCCGCTGTTACCATGAACGGCGCCGCGCTCATCCACGATTTCGAAATAGCTATGGCCGGTAGCACCTCCGAAGATGTCGAGGCCGCCCTCGGCAAAGGCCAATTCGGCATGGCCGCGGAAACCGGCTGGGGCATCAACGAGATCGCTAAACTTGCTTACCGCATTCGCATCGGCTACGGCGAAGCCGCCGGACAATATCTCACCAGCGGTATCGTAGAACCCAAGCATCCCGATCTCAGCGTTCTCGTCGCCGCTTACAAGCGCCGTATCCCGGTCACTGTTCATCTCGCGATTGGTACGGATATTCCGCACATGCATCCTTCCGTCGATGGCGCGGCTCTCGGTGCTGCTTCCCTATACGATTTCCGCCTCTTTTGCGCACTCGTCCAACAAATGCATGCGGGCGGCGTCTACCTCAATTGGGGTTCCGCGGTCCTGCTTCCGGAAGTGTTCCTCAAAGCCGTTTCTGTCGTGCGTAATCTCGGCACGCCTCTACATTCCATCACGACCGCGAATTTCGATTTTATTCAGCACTACCGCCCCACGATGAATGTTCTCAAACGCCCCATCGCCGCATCTAACCCCAAGAAAGGTGAAGTCTCCCGAGGGTTTGCCATGACCGGTCATCATGAGCTGTTGCTTCCGCTGCTTGCCGCCGCTCTCGTCGCGCACTGGCCGGCGCAAGGAAAGCGTACAAAGTAATGACTCCCTTCGACGAGACTCCCCCGTCACAAGATCCGCAATCCCCGCAAGAGCCAAGAGAATCCGATCCGGCCTTGGAAACGCCCACGTCGCAATCCGAATTCACCACCACGCCGGTCACCATGCTGGACAATCCGTCGCAGTTCTCCTCTGACGAATTTTCTGTTCCGCCGCATCCTCGCCGCGTCTATCCTCCGGATCTCCAGATTTCCTGGTCGTGGGGGCACCTCATCGTCTTTTTGCTTTTCATCTTCATGAGCCTCATCACCGTTCAAACGGTTTTCCTCGCTGCCTATGCGCCTCATCAGAAAATGACGGCTCCTCAACTTGAGGACTACATCTTGTCCAAGCCGGAAGTCGCCATCGGCAGCACCATCCTGATCTATGCCCTGCTCTTGTTCTTTCTCTACATCACGTTGGCCTTGCTCCGTGGCCAGCCGTTCTGGATCACGCTCGGCTGGCGGAAAATCCTTCCCAAGAACAATGGCCAGCCTCGCCATCCTCTGATTTTCTTCTTCGCCGGTTGTGCCGTTTCGCTTCTCGTTTTTGCCATTACCGCGGTGATGAAGACGCCAGAGAATACTCCCATCGAGCAGGTCTTCAAATTCAAACAGACCGCCATCCTTTTCATCGCCACCGCCGTTCTTATTGCCCCTCTTGCCGAAGAAACCATCTTTCGCGGTTACCTATATCCTATGTTCGCCCGCTGGTTTGGCGTCGTCCCCAGTATTGTGGTCACCGGATTTCTCTTTGGCCTGATGCATGGCCCGCAACTCGGCGGAGCCAAGAGTCTGATTGCCGTAATGTCGCTCGTCGGCATTATTTTTACCGCCGTCCGTGCTCGTACCGGCAGTGTGTTTGCCAGCTACCTGATGCACCTGGGTTACAACTCCTTAATTGGCGTCAGTCTTCTGCTGGCCACCCACGGATTTACACAAGTTCCCTCGAATCATTGACCCCCGGTTGCGAATGGCGTTCGATTCCAGAACCGCCTTGGTTACAATTGGAAGAGAGGATTCGCTCACGAATGTACGTCGCTCAACCCATCGAATGGACCGAAAAGGGCGTGGTCATGCTCGACCAGCGCCGCCTTCCTGCTGAGGAAGTCAGCTATACCTATACCGATTATCGCGAAGTGGCCAACGCCATTCGCGAAATGGTGATTCGCGGCGCGCCCGCCATCGGCGTTGCTGCCGCCATGGGCGTCGCTCTCGGCATACAAAATTCTTCTGCAGCTTCCATCGAAGCACTGAACGCGGAATTTCCGGTTATTTGTGACACGCTCGCGAAAACTCGCCCCACCGCCGTTGATCTTTTCTGGGCGCTCGGGCGCATGAAACGCCGCTTTGACGAAATCCTGCAATCTCATGCCGATCTCGCCACCATTCGCAACACTATGGTGATCGAGGCCAAACAAGTTCATGCCGAAAAATTAGCCACTGACGAAGCCATTGGCCGCT
>CAVWYZ010000021.1:0-541114 GCA_963759275.1 Candidatus Acidiferrales bacterium
CTGCTCAATGCAAACCTCAGGGATCCTGTTTCTGATTAGGGCGGGACCCTATTATCAAATTGAGTTTCCATCATCTTTCAGGAGCCCATCGAGGGTCGCTTTGGAGCGTTCATCGACGGCGCCCACTGCAGCGACCAAACAAGAGTGCAGGAAAGTCCTCATCCCTTTGCGGAATTGTTCTGTCGCCCCTTCAGCGGAAAGTGCGAAGTCTGTCTCTACCGCTTGGCGCCATGTCTGACAGTTGGCGCGACTCTTCGCGTCGAGCGAGGAGAGGATCGAAATTGCGCGTTCCTTCGTCTCAGCGAGTACCATATTCACATGCAGTTCTGCCTCTCGTCGGAATCCCTCGAGACCGGAATTCACGGTACTTTGCACGAGCGCCTGCACTTCCTTCGATCGCGCATTGAGGTTCAAGAGCGCTTCGCGTGTCAACATCTGCACATTCTCCGAGAGCCGTTCGTAGCGGCGGTCCACAGTGATGGCTGTGGCACCCTCGAAGTCCGATGCCGCCTGGGATACCACTTCCTTCAGGCGCGCCGGAGCCTCCGGTACAATTTCTCGCTTCACCTTGTCCAGACATTCCTGCGCATTCGCCAACTCGCGTCGTAAGTCGGCAATCTGAGTTTCCAGGCGTTGCGCCACATCTTCGACCCGGTCACGATAAATCTGCACGTCCGCCTTCCATTGCGCGGTCAGTTCTCGGGCGGATTCCTCTCCTAACGAAACCCTCATGGCTTCGACTCGCTCTGGGAGAATCTCCCGCACCTCTCGCACGCTTGATCGGCGGGCGTCATCAATCGAGTTGAGTGCCTCTCGAACTACATCGCTCAACTGTTTGGCTAGCGCGGCCTGCACGGCCTTCTCCGCCTCTTGTTGCAGTTTTCCCTGCAGCGCGGAAATTAGCCCGTCGGGTGTCACCACGACGCGCGGTGTTTGCGGGCCCTCCGCGACCTTTTGGGTTGGGGGGTGCGGAGGGGCCGGCGACGGAGACGGAGAGGAAAACTGGCGACCTCGGCTACCTGAGGCTTCGGCTTCACCTGGATCTCGCCGAGACCTACTTTCTTTGGTACCGCTTTTTGCGCTGGGACAATCACCGCGGCGAGTTGAGGCGTTGGCGTATTCATCTCTCCAGCACTCAGCCAATCCGCTGGAGCCGGTTCAATCCCCCACACGTTCGCAGGGGTTTCCAATTCGACACCAACCTGTTGAAGTTCGCGTAAGCTCGCGGGTGGATGGACCGACCGAACCATCGCCCGCACCGTCGCGGGTTTTTCCTCGGAACTGATCAATCCAACCACTTGTAGTGTGACCCACGTTCCAACCCCGTAGTCATGGCGAGAGGGATACCGGCAACCATGCATATTGAGTGCGAGCGAGACGGTTCTCTCCATGAAGGGCTCTCCCATCCGATTCTGACCCAAGACGATCAATGGGATGGATTTCTCGATGCGCGTGCTGCGGCGCGACTCTGGCGCAATAAGATTCCCAGGAGTACTGGCGAGAGGAGATTGGCTCACGTGACCTCCTAAGTAACCGATTGCCGGAAGTCATTGGGTTTGACCGTATTCTGGTATCTTAGACTCTTGATCCAGGCAACTATCCGCTCAAATTATCAATCAATTTCGCATCAGTTACGGGCAGACCGAAAAGGATCAATCGAGTCCGTAGCGAAAAGTCCTACTCGCGAAAAGTTGAGAATTTGGGGAACTCACTGAGGAATCGCGAGCGGCCTAGGATTACAATACAAATTCCGATAAGTTTCTAAGATTCGGCTGGTTGATGGTTTTGAGGTTGCCGTGGGGCCCGCGATCAGTCGAGAACTCAGGGAGTCACTGGAGGAATACGCGGTTACAGCCGCCACGCGACCAGCGTAGCCCCACGCCGGTCGTCTGTGTCGCAACGGTGTGGCACGACCTCAACTGTTCGGGTGTTGAGCATCGCCAGCGTTTGCAGAAAACGCGGCCACCGCGGAAATGGTGTTGGTTCTCTACTCCGGCCGTCGCGAAGCCGGCCTTGTTAAGACAGCAATCAAGAGTTAGGGCCACCAGTCGGCGGAGAATTTACGTGTCAGTTCAGATAGCCTAGAACGACGTTTCATAGCAGCCCATGTCAATTTTCGCTCCTTCAATCCTGTGCCGGCCGTCGAGATCCTCCTCGCCTGCGATCTGTGGCCCCAGATTCTCTCCACCATTTCGGGCGGGAGAACCTGCCTGCAGATGAAAGTTGTTTGCGGCGGCGTCTACGAATTCTGGATCGGCAAAGCGAGAGTGCTGGTCATTGCCGCTTGCTTGGACATATTCTTCGAAACTTGCAAATTCCAGGCGGTCGTAACTCCATTTCGCACTCTTCGAACCGCCTGGATAGTAGTAAAGGTTGTGATCGAAGACCACCGTCGGACTACCATCCATGCGACCGGATCGGCTGGTCATGACTCGCCCATGTTTGCCCACGTAAACGATGTTGTTCTTAAATACGTTGTTGCGCAGATAGAATTGCATGAGGATCTCGCCAGTCCCCGTTTCCCAAGCGTCGTTGTTGTACAGGGTATTGTTGACGATGGTTGTATCCTCGGTCTTACCCCGCTTCAAATCGTAGCCGCCGATGCTAATTCCCGCGGTGTGGCAGGAATAAATCAAATTGTTGCGCGCGACAATGTGGCTGGTATTCCCTGAAAAATGCTCGCTAGCCAGTTCAAGTCCGTAATCTACGTCGTGCATCACGTTGCGCTCGATCAAAATACGCGTTCCACCATCCACGTATATGCCGTCGGAATTTGCCTCGTTGCCGTAGGCCGGATTACCCCTGGACGTGATGTTAAAAACCAAGTTCTCGCTCACCACTCCATCGCGCGCTCGATCGACTTCTGGATTGGGTGCGGTGCGTTCAAAGCCGATCACGTCGATCCCGATGTTGTTGTTATCATGCACGATATTCTTGGAAATTCGGAAATCAGTCACGTTTCCATTGACCACCAGAGACTCGCTCGAACCTGTCTTGAGATCGTGAATTTCATTGCCCTCGATAACGAGATCGCTTACAGGCGTTTTAGCGTCCGTACCGTAAATGGCGATGCCAAAGCCGTTGGCGCCTTGTCCCGGCCGCAACTGGACCGCGGAATTCTGCTCTATGTGATGCACGTTGTTCTTCAGAATTTCGATGTGCGAACCCCCTCCAAATACCCGAATCCCGCCCGGAACGCTGCGGGAGTCGTTCGTTCGATAATTGCAAATTTCGAAATCCTCAATCCGCACATAGAGTATGTCGCGCAGTTCGATCATGCTTGTGTCACCCACGGGCGGCGTTAGGCACCCGCCGTCGAGAACTGCTTGTTCACCGGGCTGACTCCGAAACGTGATGAACCCCTGCTGCGCATCACCGGAGACTTTGATGGTCAACCGCTGGCAGTAGGTGCCACCCCGCACATAAACCGTCGCTCCCGGCTTCGCAGTGTCGGCCGCTCGTTGGATTGTTCGAAACGGCCTTTCAATTGTCCCAGGATTCGCATCATCGCCACTTGTTGAAACATAGAGGTCCGCGCCGGCCTTCTTGGCGAAGCACAGACCGAAGGTGATAAAAAATAAAAAGCCAACGATCACCAAGCTGTGTATAAGCTTCAAGTCATTCCTCCAAGACGGTAAGACCTGCCGAGCAATCCATTTTGTACCAGGAATAGCGGAAGTGGACGTTAAGTTTCGCACGTTTCCTTGTCAAGTTCGCTCTTTACCGGGATTTGGCCCCTACTCAAAGCGGGATACGTCGCGCACACGCGCTGTTTATAAACCCATCGTCTTTAGTTTTGTGGACCACAAGGAATTAGAATCGGCGGCAGAGACGCCGGCTTCTCCCTAGGCCGCCGGAGCTCGGTGCAGAGCCGTCGGCAGGAGAGAAGCTGGCGATTGCCGTGGAAGCCAATGGCCGCTGGTCGACGTGCCAGCTCCTGGAAACCCCGGAAGCGCAGAATGGCATCAAGGACGGCGTCAAATTGGTTGGAGCGCTCTATGATGTTTCCGGGGCCAAATTCGGTGTCACCCGCGCCCCGAAATCAATTTGAACCCTGAGGGGAAGGCCGCTCTGCCCTTGCTTACAGTCGAGGCGCGAGTGAGTCCTAAGATGGCCTATTGTCCGCGAAAGGTATGTGATTCGGGGCACGGAAGGTCTTTCGTTTTTCGTCACGGGCAACCTCACGCCTGGGAATACTGACGCCCTCTGTACACGTTGGTAGGTTCCGAGATTCACCAGCGTCGAGGGCTAATTCGAGTCCGCTTAGCTTGGTTTCCTATTAGGGCATCAATCATATTTGCCGGTTGGCTCTCTTCAGACCGGAATGCTACAGAATATTTCTGTTCCGCCCTTGGGTTTCGATCTAATAGCTATCGATCCTTTAAGAAGCGCGATTCGCTCGCGCATACTGATTAGACCGAGTCCCGGTCCGCTCATTGCGGACTTAGGTTCAAAGCCCACGCCTGCATCGCTGATAGAAAGTTGAACGGCACCAGTAGTTCCGGACAATTGCACCTGAAAGTTATCCGCTTCGCTGTGCTTAACGCCGTTACGTAGAGCTTCTTGAACGATTCGGAACAAACAAATGGAAATCTCTTTTGACAACGGGTTGGAAACGTTCTTTTCCGTGTAATCAACATTTACGCTGTGACGTTTACCAAATTCGTTACAAAGGCTTCGCAATGCGGTATTCAGGGGCAGCAAATCGAGGATCGGCGGATGCAGATCATGGGATAACGCTCGAAGATCCCGCAAGATCTCTAAGAGGTGTTTTCGTAACTTATTTGTGCGCATCCGGATTTCTGCACGAGATTTGAGAGGAGCGCCCTCGAGCTCATCCAGCCCCATCCCTAATAAAGAGAGCTGTTGGCAGACATCCTCGTGAATTTCCCACGCAATCTTGGTCCGTTCTTCCTCTTGCGCGTGAATGAGCCGACCTCCCATCTTGGCGAGCTCTTCTTCCGCAAGCTTGCGCTCGGTGACATCCGCGGTCATGCCAACCAGCCGGAGCATGTTCCCTGTTTCGTCAAAAGTTGCGTGGCCGCTCTCACCTAACCACAGCATCCCTCCTTCAGGGCGAAGCCTTCGATACTCCGTCCGATACGACGGAGCTTCCGGAGTCAAGGAGGTGGCCAGCTTCCACAGGTCGGCTCGATCATCTGGGTGGATTAAAGCAAAATAGTCTGTTGCAAAACTCTCTCCGGCGGGACCACTTGCACCAAGAATGTCCTCGCATTCTGCGGATCTCTTCACTTCATCCGTCGCAGGGTTCCATTCCCACGCGTACATTCTACCGACCTCAGCAGCGATACGCAGTCGCTCTTCACTCTCACGCAAAGCCTTTCGAGAATTGAAAATGTCAGTGATATCGTGGGCCATGGCACGGACAAAAGGAACCTGTACTCCGGCGGTTCGCAGTGTGCTGGAATATTCCCAAATCCGAATTTCCCCGTTCTTGGTCCAGAGCTCGATGATTCCACTAGCAGATTGCTTTTCTCTTAGGTCACTCAGATAAGCATCGAGTTCCGTGTGAACTTTCGGGCTGAGGAGTTCACGTAGGCTGCGGGTCACAAGTTCGTTGATCTCATAGCCGAGCGACCGTGCAGCAGCGAGATTGACAGTCAACAAGACGCCATTCACGTCATGCGTACAGATCAAATCGCGACTGTTCTCCACTAAGTCGCGATAGAGATCGTCGTTGTGGTTCAATTGATCGCCGCAGAGTCTTCGGCCATAATTACTTTAATGGGAAGCACCGTCTAATGACGATGACTACCTTGCCGCGCGCATTCAATAGAGAGTCATCCCTAGGCAATTCCTTCTAGACAATTGCGGTCATATGACCAGTACGAGACACGGACGTAACTCGCCGTGTTGAATTCTCGCGTAACTTCTAATTGGTGCCAGGCGCCTGGTTACCCTGCTCCTTCAAGGGCTTATTTGTACGCTTCAACCGCGCTGCGGGCCGGTTTGGGTATCTGCCAAAGAATCTGGGAATCCGGAGCTTGATTGGGATATAACCGCGCCGACTCGGCGTTGCTAGGCATGAGCACGATGTCAACGCGGCGATTGTAAGCCAGCCAGGTCGCACGGGAATCGCGCACCCACTTTTCAGGAGGCTGGTTTGGATTTTGCGTTTGCAGGTTGCTAACCGTGGCCTTGTCCAGCGGTTTCTGCTTGCCATACGCCGAGGTATCGATTTTTTCCGCAGCGATTCCCTGCGAAACCAGAAAATCCTTGACGCTCTGGACCCTGAGTTCGGATAAGGAATTGTTGTCCTTATCCGCGCCGCGCTCGTCCGTGTATCCGCCAAGTGACAGCTTCGCTTCAGGGTCGTATTCGAGATACTGTTTGAATCCGGTGGCGAGGGTTGTCAATACTTCCTGCTGACTGCGCAGGAGTCCCAGCGTCGGCTCCTCCCTGGTAGGATAGGCGGTCGGGAAGAAAACGCTGTGCAGCAGCACAGTGGGAATGGGTTCGACGGAGCCTTTCAGATGTACCATCACCGTCTTGGTTTCCGAGCCACCGCACACGTTCGTCGCGTTCAGGGTGTATTTGAACTGTTCGTCCACGGGGCCGGTGCCGCTTTGCGTTGGGTTCAGGGTGACGGACTTCGTCCCGCTGGCACCAACGGAGCCGCCTGGATCGAGTGAGACTGCGTCGGAGTTCGCCGCCGACCAGTTCAAGGTGGTGCTCTCTTGCTCGATGACCTTGTCGCCGATCCGGCGGTACTTGACCTCCGTGGGCGAAGCGTTCAGCGACGATTGCACCACCTTGTTGACTTCTACGGTCGTGCTCGGAGTGGTCACCCCACCCGGTCCTGAAGCTGTCAGCTGATATACCGTGGTTTGCCGAGGCGAAATGGTTTTCTCGCCCGACGTCGGAACGGGGCTCATGCCGCTCATGTCGGCTTCGACCGTTTCTTGGGAATTCCAGGCTAGCTGCGTATTTTGGTTGCAATCGATTTTCGACGGATTGGCAGAGACCGATCCGCTGACAGGAGCCACAACGACGGTGGCATTGGCGGTGCCGGCCGTAAAGCGTGGCGCTGATACACTCAGGTCGCCGGGGGGGGCGCAATTGGTCTTGCACGATGATCCACGCGGCCAGGGCTTGATCTTTTCTTTTCCGCTCGAGATGTCAACAATCACGCGCTGGTCCGCTGCGACCGTGATCGGGCCCGACCACAGCTCCTTACCATCCCGAGTGACCGTCACTTGGTGTGTTCCCGGTGGCACAACCAATTCCTGGTACCAAAGGGGTGCGACGTTGTTGTTGAACTCATCAACATGTCCTACGAAGTATTGGGGCTTCTTCCCGTTCAGAAGAACGGCAGCTGCTGTTGCCCCGTGGAGCTTTCCTACTTCAATCTGGATGCGTCCCCTCGGGCCTGGCACGGTTTCGCCAACGGGTTCTAGCTTTATGTCCAAAGGTACCGTCTTGTCCGAATCCAACGTGACGTCTTGCTCGACAAACTTGTACCCGTAGTTGGCCACAGTCACATGGTGTGTACCTACATCCAGCTTGATCGTCCGATTGCCGGGACCAATGGCCTTGCCGTCGACAAACGTGTAGGCCTGCTTGGGCACCACTGACATCTTCAGTTTTCCGGGCTTCGCGTCTTGTGCAAAGGTAACCGAACCCGCTAAAACCGTGAAACCTACCACTCGCCAAAGGGTCTTGATTCTTTGAGCGCTCATATAATGATCTCCTCCACACCTATCCGCACACCGCAATCTTGGATGTCCACTGGCGGCCGCGCAATTGGCAATTCTGACAGAGGCCAGAAACCCGAACTACTCGCGATCACCCGGGCGGGTCTGAAAAACGGAGTTTAAACACTGATAACCGTGGACGGCTTGCGTATGGGCAACGGCTAGATCGCCGCCATTGTTAATCGATTATATAAGTCCCCAGTGATTGCCTTGTCAAGGACGCAGGGAACACTGGTATATATGGTTCTAGTAGTCCTAGAACTCTATATGCGACGGAAGCACTTCCTCCCTACTGTTGCCGGACTCTTGGCCTTGGCCTTTGCCAGTTCTCTATTCGCTCGTGGGCTGTTTTGGGACTTCTTGGGCCACACGCAAGTTGACAGCAGTCAGGATCATAGCCGCGTCCAGGTCACCCGTCATGATGTTCACTTTCGTACGATTCAGTTGCGGGTCAGCGGCGAGGCTATTTTTTTTGACCGGATCGTCGTTCAATTCGATGGTGGCGCTTGCCAAGAAGTGATTGTCGGCGAGCGGATCTCGCCAGGGGCAAAAAACTACGTGATCAAACTCCTCGGCGAACGTTCCCTCGAATCTGTCGACCTCTGGTATTACAAAGAGCCTTGGGGCCAAAGTCCCACTGTGAGTATTTATGGTACCGATTTGCCCGAACCCGATGCTAAAGCCATGGCGCGAGAGCAGTAGATTTCGCCTAGACGACGTCGCAACGGAGATCCGCAAGGTGTTGAAGTACATTCCCGCCGAACGGTTAGTTGTCTCGAACGATTGCGGATTCGGACGTCAAGGATGCAAACGAGAGATTGCGTTCTACAAAGCGAGCGCACGCGCACACGCCTGCAATATCGTTCACCGCCAACTGGGGCTCTCGACGACTTACGTTCCCGCAGCCGATCCGAAGTTGCAAATCGATGTGGTTCCCGGGCGCTAGGGAGTTTGCATTCTTACCAGAGTTGAGATCAGAGTTGAAGTAATGGTGTCGAAGAGGGAATCGTGTACCGGAAGTCATTGGGTTTGACCGTATTCTGGCATTTTAGACTCGCGATCCAGGCGACCGCGCTGCATCTCATTACTGCTGCGAGGGCGCGCCCTACCTGAGATTGACGCCTTCCAAAAATGCGGGAAACTTTGACGATGAAGACGATTGGAAATGCGCGACCGCAGACGCGGCGATTGCTTTGAATACACGGCCCGACGATAGCGCCGATGCTACCGCCCGATGGGTAGCGGCTGGAAGCCGAGCCTAAGCCTAGTTCGTACTTTTCCCGACAAATTGGGACTTACGGCTACTATGGTTAGCGATTGGCACGTTCGTTACGATTCTTCACGCGGGGTGCTTATTGCTTAAAGACCACCGGAGGCCCGCTAACTCGTTTCCCTTTGAGGTCGACCGTGACCTCAACACGGTCGGCAATTTTGACAAGCGGGATTCCTTTGTTCATCCCGTAGTCTTTACGGTCGAAGGCCATTGTGCCCTTAACCGTGCCAGAACCTGTTCCCTTACCGCTAATCGCAAACGTCAACTTCTCCTGCTTAGTCACTCCACGTATCGTGAAGTCTCCGTCGAATACGACCGTATCGGGACCAGTTTGTTCAACCTTCGTTGAGTGAAACGTGATCAAAGGATTGTTGTCGACATCGAAGAAATCTTTGCTTTTCAGCTTGCCGTTCTTCATTCCACTTCCGGTATCCACCGTGGCAGCTTGAATCTTGATGTCCAAAACGGCTGTCGCAAGTTCCGGCGACGTAAATGTTACAGTGGCGTCCCACTTGTCGAACTTTCCGACTATAGCCACCGACGCCTCCACATCAAACTTCATCGCGCTTTCAACCTTCGTAAACTCGAACACAGGAACCTGCGCAGGGTTTACTGCCGGGAACACCACGGATGCCAAGAAGAAAATTATAGCTAATCTCACGTGAAGGAGTCTGACTCTGACTCACCTCGTTGTCAATGAGCGCGGTCCTTTTATAGTAGAGAATTAATTATAGTAGAGAATTAAACATGCGGAAACCGGAAATCTGGGTACAGCGCTAAATGTATCGGCATGGACGTACACAAAGAAAGCATTTCGATGGCGGTACGAAATGGTGTCGGCCAGATCGTGATGGAATGCGTCACCGAGACCAAAGCCACCATGATTCTGCAGCTGTGCAGCATTCTGGATGGCTACAGCCGTTCGATCGTCCATTGGGATCTTCGGGAATCGATGACCGAAGCGGAAATCCAAGTCATTTTGCAACGAGCGCGGGAGAAATATCCGGAAGCAAAACCACGGATCATCTCCGACAACGTACTAACTTCGGAGTGCATCCGGCCGGGTACACCGCTGACGATAGAAGACGCGGTGCGATTGATTCAAACCTACGTGGATCACTACAACACCGTCCGCTTGCACAGCGCTATCGGCTATGTGACGCGGAACGACATGCTCGCCGGCCGTCAGACTGAAATTCATGCGGCACGCGATCGCAAGCTCACTCATCGTGCCAATGCAAAGCTGCGGGACACAGACATCGGACGATAGATCCTCATACCTTGAAAATCCCCGCTCCGTAGGGGCGGAATCTTCACTAATGGGAAGACGTTCTTCTCCATCTCAGACTGAAACAAGACAAGATCGCGCGGAAGAAGTTGCCCGAAGCCAGCGTCGCAATTACCTCTGGAATTATGCGCTCACTGTCGCGCCCTCAAAGGGGAAGAGTACCGTTCCCACGGTTCCCACAAATTATTTTCCGCGTACTCTTGTCTCTCCCTTCGCACTCCGCCATAGTTGCGACTTCTCCCGGTTCCCTGGCTTGGAGGAATTGCCATGCTTTTCTCTGTTGTCCGTCGCGGAAAGAACGCCTAAGATTACGCGCAATGAAAGCGGTTCAGCCACATCGCCCACCTCCGCTGCAGGACAGGTCTTGGATCGTGCTCTTTGTACTGGTTTTGGTTCAAGCTGGGATTGCCGTCGGCGCGAACGATACCGCACGATATCTTACATTCGCTGAAGCAACAGAGACGCTTCACCTTTTCTCCGGCTCCGGCCTTCCTGGGACAGCCCTTGCCGATTCAGACGCATGGGACTCGTGGATCCGTCGGCAAGATCAGGGAGTGAGGTCGAGAATCGATAGGGGGGTGGAAGACTCCATCAGTAATCTAATTTTGTACGGGACTTCTTACACCAGTCTGCCTCGACTCGAGAACGCGGAAAGCGCCGTTTCAGTTGAGGGCACAGTCTCGGCTATCGCCCACGAGCGAGTTGCTGCGCTTGTCGAAGCGATGGCAGCTGGGCGTCTTAATGAACGTGTGCAATTCGCTGTCAACTTTCTGAGGCGCAAACGAATTGCACGAAACCGCTGGGAAAAGTTTCTCACAAACAATCTGCAAAGATTTGCGCAAGAACAAAACACTTATCAGCAAAAACTCATGCGCGCGGAGGAGTCAGGTGATGTGAACGAGAAGCTTTCCACTCGCGGCACGCTTTACGAGAATCGCGGCCTTTCCGTAGACACCTCGCTCCTCGTAAATTATGCCCTCGAAGACACTCTTCAGTCACTTTGTGACAAAGGGGAACTGCGGCAAGCTAGCATCCGTCGCATCGCGGTGGTCGGACCCGGACTTGATTTCACCAACAAGCACAGGGGCTACGATTTTTACCCTGTGCAGACCATTCAGCCATTCGCAATATATGACTCTATCATTCGCCTTAAACTTGCCGGGCCTGGCGGCATCGATATTGTGGCAATGGATTTGAACCCTGCGGTGAACGCTCATATTACTAAACTTGTTCAAGAGGCTCGCGCCGGGCATTCTTACACGGTGCAAGTGCCGAGGGATAAGGCTGAAGATTGGACAGATGGTGCTGCCGCTTACTGGACGCACTTTGGCAATTTTATCGGAGTCCCGGCAAAGCCGTTACTTATCCCGGAGGATTTAGAGGGGCCGGCAGGCGTCATGCTCCGGGCGGTCGCCGTTGCACCTCGATACGCAGCGCGGGTAACACCTTTGGATCTGAACGTAGTGACACAACGGGCAGAATTTTCGAAAGACCGCATGTTCGATCTGGTTATCGCGACAAACATTCTTGTCTACTACAATCGATTCCAACAAGCCCTAGCAATGTCCAATATCGCCGCTATGATGAGACCCGGAGGCCTTTTTCTGACCAATGACGCCCTCTCCGCTCACCATACCACTGCTCTGAAGTTCTTGGACCTCCATCATGCTGACTTTGCAAAGGATTCTCCAAGCGGCGATATGGTTCTGGTGTATCGCCGCCAATAGCCAGCGATAGACATGATTGGCTCGCTATGAATTGATCCCGATCCATCCCCCCAAGTCGCCGCTAACTCGAACTCCGCGACATCTGTCGGCTCGCACAGAGCCTGGCAGTTGCGCTTCGAACTGCTTGAGGTCCCAATAATCCAGCCACGGGGCGATTTTTCCGTTGCGCACCTCAAATGTTCCCATGCAGGGCACGCTGATCCGGTTGTTCCCGACAAGGAAATGATCCACCCGCTCGGTCATCACCACATCGCCACAGGCTAAGATGAAGGGAGCCGACATTGATATGCAATCAAAGCTACAGGCGCAAAGTCTCTGATAGAACTATGGTCGCCAACTTGACCGCGGGTCGGCTTTGTTGGTCTCGGAACGCACAGGCTTCGTTGCGAAAAAGCGATGAAAACCGCTGGTAGAGAAAACCTCAACCGCTGGACCATAGCGTCCCGCTCTGCGTAATTCACCGTCACTATCGTGTCATTTGCTATCCCCGTCGCTTTGCCTGCGTCTTCCAGAGCCTTCCCACCTAACTCAAATGTCCTTTTTTCATATCCGCCGGTCGTAGTCTTTCTGGCAGTTCTCCGGCAGATACTCCTTCACATTCCGCCGCTTGTGAATCTGGCAGCGCTGCACTTCCACTTGGTCACCGAAAACCCGCTCCACACCGGCTCGCAGTGCTTTCGATCCATCCATCACCACCAGATACCGCCGCTGACGATCTAGTCCGCGGTCCAGCAGATCTTCCAACAGTCCTTTGACCACCGTGGTGTTCTCGGTGGCTCCTTGCCACACTCCCAAAACGTGCTTTTCTCCCCCTTCGGCGATGCCCAGAGCTACCACCAGCACCTGACCACCAAAGTGAATGCCATCGATCATCAGCACCACCAGGTTTAGATCTTCCAGGCGCCGTTCGCACAGCACTCGTAGCTGATTGCTACTGGCCGCCACGAACTGCCGGCTCACGCTGCTCTTCTCGATCCCATAACCTTCTAGAACACTCTCTACCGCTCGCCGATAGTTCCGCGTGGACAACCCGGCCACCATGCGTTCTGCTCCATCGACATCGTTCACTACAATTGTCTTAGTATCTTTATTAACTTTTCTAACGGTGCCATCCGTAGCCTTGAAGCCCTTCTCGCTGATTTTGCCGACTTCCATCGCAGTTTCGTCAGCGCCTTGCCTTGTGGTCCGTGCCACGATTTGCGTTCCTTCTCTTAAGCCGTTGAACCCGTCCTTGGTTCCTCTCACTTTTGCCGCATCCGCATTCTTGATCGTGTGTTCCGCTTCGTCGGCAGTTTTCACCGCAATTGTCTTAGTGGCGCTATCCACTTTCCGGATAGTTCCGTAGACTATGTTCACCGAGTCCTGCGCCACACAGATACCCATCGTCAGCATCGCGCAAACCGCAAAGTATCCCAATTTTTTCATCGTCACATTGTCCTTTTTGATTGTCCTTTCTGGGACTTTGTTCCGGAGCCCGAAATCTATCGGTTTGAGGGCAGGATGATTCAACGATACTGGTCATAGAGTCCCGGGGTTTGTAAGCTTCGGTCTTTAAATGCCTGTGACCTCGAAGAAATGCGGGAGCGGTTCCGGCACCCGGTCAGCGAACAGAATCGCGCCCCGTGCTGATCTTTCTTACGCGGAAGTAAGGAGACCCAGCGAGTCTAGCTACTTCATGTCGTACACGGCCGTGCTCTTGAACTTTTTCCCGGTGGCATCGGTGCCGCGAGTCGTCACCGTCCGACTCTTGCCGTCGTCGGACACCACAATCCTGCCGGTAGTCGTAACCGTTGTCCCTTTTTTCACCACGAAATCTAACTCGTGAATGCCTTTTCTGGTATATGAGCGCGAGTCTGAATTGGGATCGCCCTTGACGGGATAGTTTTTGCCATCGAACTGGCCCGTCCACTCATTGTGCGTCTCATTGCCCGCGCTGTCTGTGCCGTCTATAGTGATCTTCACATTGAGGCCTTCGATCTCGTAGGCGACCGAGTTATTCTTCGGCATTCCTGGCGCAAGTGTAGACTTGGCCTCATTCAGTTTCCAGGTGCCCATAAAAGGGCTCTGGGCGAAGCACACTGCCACTCCAACAAAACACAGGGTCAGAGCCAGTATGATTGTCCTTGCTTTCATGTCTCCTCCTAATTTGGGAGGCAGATTTGTCCCGACACGGAAAAAACTGTGGTCTGTATATAGCGATTTCCATGGCACGGCTCAGTGCGATCTGCCGACCTAAAAGCTGCCCTTATCTCTTAGCCTTGCACACGGTCTCGTGCAACTGGGGGATTCCCTAGTAGCAGCGGGGACTGAAACGGTATAGATTCGCGAATTGGACGTGATGTCTGAACTCGGGCTGTCGTTGACTTCTTGGGCGGAGAAGGTGGCAGCCCCCTTTCTGTTCTGTCAGAAGCACCCAAACAGAAGTGGACAAATGGCTATTCGCCCCCAAACCTGACGGCGTTCGTTCGAGAGCTGAAGACACTTTGAATGAAGGACGACCTGTGTGTCAGCCTATGCGTTCGATTCGAGCTTCGATGCGGCTCAGAAGGAAGCCAGGACGCTTCTGCATAAACTCCAGCGAAAGGATGTGGCGTCAACTGAACGATACGCTTCGTTCTATGGGACGGAGACTTTTCCTCCTCGGCTTTCTGATGCTCAATATCTAGTCGCGCGGCGATATGGCTCCAAGGGTTGGATGACACTGAAAGCGCATCTAACCTCGCGACTGACTAGGAAAACGCCGATCCGTGGGAGTGGATTCCAGTTGCGAACACTTAAGACTTAATCGAGACCAACCCCTTCTTTACGGCGAACAAAACCAGGTCGGCGTTGCTCCGAAGGTCGAAAGCTTCCATGATGTGATGCTTGTGGAATTCCACAGTCTTTTCACTAAGAGCGAGCAATCCCGCGATTTGCTTGATGGGCAGGCCTTCAGCAAATAACTGAACGAATTCGCGCTGTCGTAGAGGTCAAGTCTTTGGAAAACTGCCGCGCCCTCGCCTTTGTGGCGACCCAGTCATCCGCTCTCAGCTTGGGCGTTAAATAGCGCTCGCCACGCAAGACATAGCCTATTGCAGTTAACAATTCCTGTCCGGCAGAGTGTTTTAGGACAAACCCGATTGGGCCAAGTTCAAGAGCAGCAGCAGCAAGATTTGCGTCGTCGCGCATGGTTAGGAAGATGAACTTGATGGCAGGAACTTGTTGTTTAATCTTTCGTGCCGCGTCTAGCCCATTCAACAGCGGCATACCAACGTCTACAATAATTGCGTCTGGCTTGAGTCGCAGGGCTTCAGCCACCATCGCGCAACCGTCGGTTACGATCCCAACAATGCTATATGTCTTTTCCAGATAAACCTTCAAGGTGTCAGCGAATATGGCGTGATCATCCGCGATAAGGAGGCGCGGCCCGGTCGAGTGCGGAGACTGACTATGCATAGGAGTCCTTTCTGTGAGTTCGGATTTCCCCTGGAACGAACATGCCCGGTTACCCGACGGGGGCACGGCAAGCCTGTCGGCGCCTCTTTGCGAAGAGCGTTTCATTCGGCATAAGCAAATTGCGCTGGCGTGCCCAGGAATCGAGTCGTTCGAGTCTTTCGGAAAAACTAAGGTCTTTCATATCTTCTGTGGCACATGCGCCAAGCAAGAAATACGCTTTTCGGTCATCTTTCGGCCACGGTTCCTCAGGAAATTCTAAACCGGCACGTTCGCAAAACCGTTCCAACCGTTTCAACAGCTCTTGTTCGAGGACACGGTGTGTTGGCATGACCGTGATATTCGTGTTGAGTACTGCCATGAGCACCTCCGTTTCGGAGCATTTTCACTATGTAGATAATGTTGGGCCTTAAATTCGGGAATATGACATTAACGAGCGGCAGGAACACATGTGCGGCTTCGCGACAACTAGATTCAAAATGCCCCAGGCCAATTCCTAGGGTCGGTGTGGTTCAGGGGCGAACCGGGAGCACCGAGCCATTGACCTGGGGCGACCTGGGTGGTTGCTAACAGTTCCAGGGAATGTTCGTGTCATACAGATGTTCCTTCAACTTCTGCCAACCGCCGTAGCCATGTTCTCGGGCGATGATGTACTGAGCGTCGTCCAGTCTTGGTTGAGCCAAGCCCGCCATTTTGTCGACGATGGAATGGTAGCGTCTAAGTGCGACGGCGTCCCGCCGATGTAGGGCATGGAGCAACTGTCTTGCTTGTTTCTTTAAGTCGTCCAAATTGGGGCGGGAGGACAAAGCGCTACACATTTATGCCACCTCCCGCATCAGGAATAAAGAACCCTGACAGCAATACGGATACCTCCTCGTGTTCGTTTGCGATGTGACGAACATCACAGAAAGAGCAAACACGTGACTTTTTCGCAGAGAAACCAAAAGAGGCCACTCCACAGACGCTAGTGCTCAGTGACAAGAGCCATCGTCGCTGAATTGCCCACTTGCAGCCATAGCTCCGAGGAAACGTCCGCAGGCAATGAGGCGCTGGTTTAGCGCATCATTCTGAAGCGCATCTGGTGCGATATAGGTCAGGTTGGCCCGCATGTTCACGTATTTGTCGCTGAGTTTACCCATGTTCAGATACACATTGTTCAGCAGCTGGTAGGCATTGCGGTCGGCTGTCGTGGTGGCAGCGACGGACGCTAAACGAAGATTTGAGGTGGCTTGCGCGCGATAGGGCTGAAGCAGACCCGCGGAAAGCGGAATAGCGTTTTGAATCGCGGTCTGCAGCGCGGTGTGCCATTCGCGAAGAGTGGACATCTGCTCGATCCCGGCGTTCAAAAATTCCCGCGAAAATCCTGGATTGGAGGGAGCACCTTGGGTTGGAGCAGATACCGGAGCCGCTGACGGTGTTGTTGGAGATGGAGCGTGATTTGCGGAATTGGCAGGGAGACTGAGAGCAACTATGGCACCAGAGGAACTGACCGAACCATTGAGGGTATTTGCGAGAGCTTCTAGGCCAACATAAGGATGGCCACTTACGAAAATGACGGGCACTTCGGTCGACTCCCCATTAATGATGAGTGTGTGTCGCTCAGCTGCTCTCAGAGAGACTACGACCGCAAGAATGATGAGAAGCAGTAGTAGGTTCGTCGAACGATTGGAAGGTCTTTTGAGCATAACGGGTCTCCTGCGATGGATATGTCGAATCTCTTCACCGGCTTCGCTGCTATCCATTGACATTACCACTACTCAAAGGCGTTCAGTCGTCCTGGTAAACGCGGTGACCGGACAACTGGCTCCTCGTACGTTACCGGACCGGCACTTCGGCCTTGCCCCAATGATTCACGCCTTTGTTGAAATCAAGAGCTGCGCTGCGTGAGGTAGCGCTGCTACCTCGATACTGAAGCGCTGCCTACAAGGACATAGTGGACTCGCCAACCTTCCGACGGGGAGCCCCATCCCTAATAAAGAGAGCTGTTGGCAGACATCCTCGTGAATTTCCCACGCAATCTTGGTCCGTTCTTCCTCTTGCGCGTGAATGAGCCGACCTCCCATCTTGGCGAGCTCTTCTTCCGCAAGCTTGCGCTCGGTGACATCCGCGGTCATGCCAACCAGCCGGAGCATGTTCCCTGTTTCGTCAAAAGTTGCGTGGCCGCTCTCACCTAACCACAGCATCCCTCCTTCAGGGCGAAGCCTTCGATACTCCGTCCGATACGACGGAGCTTCCGGAGTCAAGGAGGTGGCCAGCTTCCACAGGTCGGCTCGATCATCTGGGTGGATTAAAGCAAAATAGTCTGTTGCAAAACTCTCTCCGGCGGGACCACTTGCACCAAGAATGTCCTCGCATTCTGCGGATCTCTTCACTTCATCCGTCGCAGGGTTCCATTCCCACGCGTACATTCTACCGACCTCAGCAGCGATACGCAGTCGCTCTTCACTCTCACGCAAAGCCTTTCGAGAATTGAAAATGTCAGTGATATCGTGGGCCATGGCACGGACAAAAGGAACCTGTACTCCGGCGGTTCGCAGTGTGCTGGAATATTCCCAAATCCGAATTTCCCCGTTCTTGGTCCAGAGCTCGATGATTCCACTAGCAGATTGCTTTTCTCTTAGGTCACTCAGATAAGCATCGAGTTCCGTGTGAACTTTTGGGCTGAGGAGTTCACGTAGGCTGCGGGTCACAAGTTCGTTGATCTCATAGCCGAGCGACCGTGCAGCAGCGAGATTGACAGTCAACAAGACGCCATTCGCGTCATGCGTACAGATCAAATCGCGACTGTTCTCCACTAAGTCGCGATAGAGATCGTCGTTGTGGTTCAACGGATTTCGCCTAGCAGTTTGTTGAAGAATCTAGTTTTTCCGGCTTTTGGTGGTGAATTTCAGGTTCTTACTGCGTTGTGAAGAAGTTCTTTGGGCCGTTCTATTTACTCAGCGGGCCGAATCGAAACTCCGTGTCATGTACTGGCCATCAGGTTTCGTAATCGGCACAGGTTGTAAGCAGCCCCGGTAAACGTAAACAACCACCCTACCTTGTCGATCCCTCGCAACTTTACTTTCCTTAGCATCCCGACCATCTTCATCCACCCGAACGACTGCTCCACTCGTTTTCGTTTCCGCTGACTCACCTCATACCCGAGATGCCGCGTGGTTCGCTGATCCACCGCGCTCCTGCGGTTCGTATTGTTCTGCGCCACATGCGGGGTGATGTTCATTCCGCGGAGCTCTCGGACAAATTCCTGCGTGTCGTAGTTCTTGTCCCCTCCCAAGGTCACCCGCTTTCCCCGCGGGATGGCCTCCGCCATGAGCATGGCTGCATCCCGCTCCGCTCTTCCCTGGGCCTCGGTCAGAAAAGTTTGCACCAAAAGACCGTTGCGGTTCTCCATCAATACATGTCCGAGGTAGCCTAGCTTCGCCTCGCTTCCTTTAGACTTCTTGAACAACCGGGCATCCCGATCCGTCGTCGATTCATGGGTCTGGTTCTTGCGCTTCTCCCCGTGAAAGTCCACCTCTCCTCCCGGTCCGGGCGGCTTCCCCTGGCCGTCCTTTCGTCGGAAACTCTTGTGGCTCGCCCAAGCCTCGATCAGTGTTCCGTCCACCGTGAAGTGTTCATCCGACATGTACGGCCTGGCACGTTCCAGCACTCGTTGGAAAAACGACTCCGCGATCTCCTCGTTCAGCAAACGCTCCCGATTCTTGCTGTACACCGCGTGATTCCATACCGCCTCGTCCATCTCCATCCCCACAAACCATCGGAACAGCAGGTTGTACTGCAATTGCTCGATCAGCATGCGCTCACTGCGTACCGAATAGAAAATCTGCAACAGCAGAGACCGAAACAGTCGCTCGGGCGCAATCGATGGCCGCCCCACGTCGGAGTACAACTTCGTAAACTTCGGCGACATCTCCTTCAGAATCTCATCCACCATCTTGCGAACCGCCCGCAACGGATGATCCTCTGGAACCCGCTTTTCCGGTGAAATGTAGCTGAACATTCCTTCTTGCTGGTTATCGTCGCCGCGCATCCACTCGTCTCCTTCGTCTTCCTTTACTCAGACGAGTTCTTTTGAATTTAAGTTGCAGTCGCACAGTAGTTTTTCAACAAACTGCTAAGTCCGCACGGATGTCACTCATGTAAGTTGGAAGCCCTGCGCCGCATCTGCGGCAGTCGGATAAAGACGGACAATCTTGTTCACACTCGTCAATTCCAGCGTTTCTTCCACCATCCCTCGCGCTCCGGCGATACGTAAGGCTCCTCCAGCCTTCTTCAGCTTGGCATGGCACATCATTAGAATGCCGATACCAGAGCTGTCCAAATAGGTGACCTCCGTCAAGTCAAAGATCACCTTTTTCTGGTTTTCTTTGAGCAACTCAGCGAGACCCCACTCGATCTTCTGGCTGTCGCTGCCCATTATGATTCGCCCAGTCATCTCAATCACAGCGACATCGGGTTCGGCCGTCTTGCGCTCTAAGTTGAGAATCATGAAAGTCTCCGTTCAATCGTAGTCTCTTGAAGTCTGAAGTTGTCGGCTGGCATGTGCGTTCCACCGTTCCGATCGTGTCAGAACCATAGGCCAGCCATCCGTCCGTGTCAAACTTCAGTCGTTCCGACTAGCTACAGGGGGGCCATCTTTGAGCATTGCTAAAGTATCGAAGAGTGTACAATGTCGCCTAACAAACGGAGCCCTCACAGGCGCATGCACAAGTCAAAAGGAAAAGCGGTTTGGGCCGTTGTGAACAGATTGGCCATGGGAATAGGTTTGATCGTTCTATTCTCGGCGATCTTGCTGCTTTCGGATTTGGGCCATCGAAAAGTAAGATCGGCAGCAGCGGCGAGGGTCGGGGCATCGCCGTTGGACAGCGGCAAAATGGTTAAGGCCGCGATTGTGTATTTCGCGCGGGATGTGGGTACTGACGAGTGCGCGCAAGGATTGATCGACGGACTGAAGGCAAGCGGATTCGAAGAAGGCAAGAACCTGGAAGTTCGCCGAACCGATGCACAAGGCGAAATGATCAATATTCCAGCGATCCTTCAGAACTATGACAGTTCGGACGTGGACCTGATCATGACGATCAGCACGCCGTGCCTAGCCGGAGCATGCAACACCGCAAAACACAAGCCCGTGGTTTTCACTTGCGTCACCGATCCAATTGCGGCGGGTGCAGGAAAGACCCGAACAGATCACTTGCCGTTTGTAACCGGTGTCGGCAGTTTTCCCCCGGTGAGCCGCTCGCTGGATATGATGCAGAAGTTGGTGCCAGGATTGCGGGCGGTCGGGGTGATGTACAACCCTGCGGAAGCAAATTCCGCAAAAGAGCTTACCGTGGCGCGCGAGATATTTCGGAGCCGCGGCGTGAGACTTGAGGAAGTTGCCATAGCGGGCTCGAATGAGGTGCTACAGGCGGTGCAGATTCTGTCGGGTCGCGACATTTCGATGGTGTGGGTGCCGGGAGACAACACCGCGATCGAAGGATATGAAGGAGCGGTGAAAGGTGCAACGGATGCGAGGTTGCCATTGATTACCGATGAATGTACGGAGCTTCCTCGCGGAGGTCTGGCTTGTCTTGGAATTAGCTTACGTCAGGCGGGGATGGCGTCCGGGAGATTGGCTGGGCGAGTGATTCTAGGAACCAATCCGAAAGAGATTCCGCTGGGAGAAGTCGCAGTGGAGCAGGTGGGCCTCAGCCAAAGTAACGCGGATCGGCTGGGCATTACGATCCCTGCGGAATACATGAATTACGTGCAGCCGTAAAGACACCGACATGGAAATATTCACGCAACAGCTCGCAGATGTACTGGAAGTAAAAGTAAAAGGCCGCCTCGACAACTATTGGACCGAGCACCTGCGCGGAAATGTGGAAGAAATGATCCGCGGAGGGGCTCACGCCATCCGAATGGATCTATCGGAGATGACATATCTCAGTTCCGCCGGCGTGGGTTTGTTAGCGATTTTTCACAGGAAACTGAAAGGCATCGGCGGCAGCTTCGTTATCACCAGTCCTTCGAAACACGTAAAGATGGTTTTAGATCTTTGTCATCTTTCGCCCATCCTGCTTTCCGGCAGTGCCCCTGTTACGCCACCCGCACATGCAAAGGAACCGCAGCGATTTTCGACACCGGCGGGCGCATTCGAAGTGATGGAATGCATTCCAGAGAAAGCGTTGACTTACGAGCGAATCGGAAATCCGGCCG
This sequence comes from Candidatus Acidiferrales bacterium, assembly GCA_963759275.1. Classification (GTDB taxonomy): domain Bacteria; phylum Acidobacteriota; class Terriglobia; order Acidiferrales; family UBA7541; genus Acidiferrum. Next base: position 21,634 of record CAVWYZ010000021.1, read on the forward strand.
TCCTGAGGGGTTGCCGGTTCGGTGCGCAAGATTCGCGACCGATCTCGTTTCCACCTGCGACATTTGGTCTGGGACTCGGTGCATTTGGCGCTGATTTCGAGGATGCCAAGCCGCGATTTGGGGAATTTCTGGCGGTGGATGGTTCCGCGGCGTATCTGCCGACGGACGGAACCAATGTCCCGGATTTCATGGTCTCAAGTGGTGATCTAGTGCCGGAGCTAAATGTCCTGTATGGTCTGCGGTTCGAAGGCGGATTCACCCATCACATGCGATTCGAAACTGCAAATGCGGGGAGTTCCATTTCGCTTGCGGAATTAGTGAGCACCGCACTTCAGATAGCAGGCGCCCCGGTGATCGGTATGGTGATGGTGGCTGAATCCGCAGGACTGGTTGGAGCTGCGCTGCGGCGTTCTCCCGCCGCAGCCAACGGAGCGATGGGAGCCCCGTTCCAATATCCCGAGGTGCGCACCTGGATCTCGTTTTCGACAGAACGACTCTACCCGCGATCCCTCGCACTGGTCTCTGGCGTAGGGGCCGGCGGCGAATGTGCTGCGTTGGCTTCCATGCTTCGGCCGCTTGGTTCAGGCACGTGGCCCGCGGGGCATTTTCATGCTGCGGCGTTTACGTATCGCCCGCTGAAAAAAGGAAACATCGAATTGAAGGCGACAGTTACAACGTTATTCGAGACGGAAACATTGCAGAACGTGTTGCACTTGCTGTCCGATGGGCGCGAGGCGGCCGGCCGGCAGCAGAGCGAGTTTGTCCGAGGCGCTTGCTGGGTCAGCGCGGCGACGGAGATCCGATGAGAGTGCAGTGCGGATGAGCCTGCTGATTGGCACGTTCACGATCGGGTGCATCCTTTCGTTGCTCGCCTTGGGTGTGTTCATCAGTTTCCGGATTTTCGCGTTTCCCGATATCACCGCGGACGGCTCGGTTACCCTCGGAGCCGCGGTCGCCGCAACATTGATTGTGCACGGCACGAGTCCGCCGATTGCCTCTCTGGCTGCTTTTGCTGCGGGGATGCTGGCGGGAGCGTGTACCGGCACACTGTATACGCGGTTCAAGATCAATTCGCTCCTTTCTGGGATTCTGGTAATGACCGCGTTGTATTCCATCAATCTTCACATAATGGGAAAGAGCAATATTCCGCTGCTCTCGGTGAACACCCTTGTGACCCAGGCGGAGCAGATCGGCCTAAAGCTGATGCACGGAGCAACGGGCTTCAATCTTGCCGGGTGGGAAGTCAGTGTGCGGGACGCATCGGTGTTGGGCGCAGTCGCGTTGGCAGTGACACTGACGGGCACGTTGCTGTACCTCTTCTTACGCACCAATCTAGGGATGGCCATGCGTGCCACGGGTGACAATGTTCAGATGATCCGCGCGCTGGGCGTCAACGACGCAAACATGATCATCTTCGGTGTGGCAATTTCTAACGGCTTCGTGGCGCTCTCGGGCGCGTTGCTGGCGCAATACCAAGGGTTCGCGGACGTTGGCATGGGAATTGGGATGGTGGTTTGGGGACTCGCGAGCGTGATCATCGGTGAGGCATTCGTGGGAACGAATCAGCTCGGCTTGACGATTATCGGCGCGGTGATAGGTTCCGTTCTCTTTCGCTTGCTGGTAGCGGTTGCGCTTCGGTGGGGCCTGAGTCCCAACGATTTGAAGTTAATTACAGCAGCATTCGTTTTTTGCGCTCTGATTGTGCCGCAATTCCTGCGAAAGAGGCGAATACGGAGCGCGCATGCTTGAGATTCAAAATATCTCGAAGACATTTCATCCGGGTACGCCGAATGAGGTGCGATCGTTGCGTGGAGTGAGCCTAGAGTTGGCTGCTGGCTCGTGGGTGATCATCATCGGAACCAACGGTTCGGGGAAGTCCACGTTGCTGAATGCCGTGGCGGGAACGTTTCTGGTGGATGAAGGAATACTCCAGTTGGCCGGGCAGGATGTGACACGATGGCCGGAGCATGCCCGCGCAAAGTTGATTGGTCGCGTGTTTCAGAACCCGTTCAGCGGCACATCCCCGAGTCTCACCATCCAGGAGAATCTCAGTCTCGCGGCTCGCCGTGGAAGGCCTCGTGGACTCGGTTGGGGATTGAAGGAATCGCTGGTCGGGCGAATGCGCGACGAGGTCAGTCGATTGAATATGGCCCTGGAGGACCGGTTGGAGAACGCGATCGGAAGTTTGTCCGGAGGACAGAGGCAGGCGCTGACGCTGCTGATGGCTACGTGGCTGAGGCCAGAACTGCTTTTGTTGGACGAGCACACAGCCGCGCTGGATCCCAAAAGCGCGGACAGGGTGATAGGGTTGACCGAGCAGGTGGTGACGCGGGACAAGTTGACCACCCTGATGGTGACGCACTCGATGCACCAAGCGGCAAGTTTGGGGGATCGCCTGATCATGATGCATCGTGGTCAGATCATTCACGATTTCCAAGGCGCCGAAAAACTGCGGTTGCGGCCGGATGACTTACTGGCGCGCTTCGAGGATGTCCGTCGCGCTGAACAGTTGGACGAAAGCGCCGCCGAGATGTTGGCCGAACATTACATTTGATTGCACTTTCAAGTTGGGCAGTCCAACGCATTATTACGTCGTGTTAACATAGAAGTTATTATATACTAATAGTAAGCTTCTGGCAAGATTTTGCTTCCGGGTCGGCACCGCCGGCTCATAAAGGGAAGTGTGCAGAGCAGGATGGTAGGCCGGGCCTGACTCGTTCGAGAGGATCGAAAATTACAAAACGAACTCAGGTAAGTCTCTAAGATTCTGCTAGTTGATGCTTTTTAGAGTGTCGATATTTGAGAGTTTTTGTTGCAGTAAAGGCAAGGATGAAGTCCTCGGCATGATTTGGCGTTTCGGAACGGGCCACCCTGACGCCCGGTTTCGCCGATCTCGCCCCAAGGCACAAACGTCTGGGCGGAGGTCCTGCTCGCGATCAGTCAAGAACTCGGGAAGTCACTAGAATGATCGCTCGCTGACAGGGAAGCTCCAGGTAGAGTAAAAATGGCTGGCCTTAGAGGGCGATTTCAGAACTCTGGAGTGGACTGAGATTACTCGAGGGCTTGCTCAATTCAGTGAATTATCTGAACATTCAGAAAGGTCAAAACAATCTTCCCTCCGCAACCGACATCATTCCGCCAGCTGCAGATTCAGCGCGATGCGCACTCCATTCACCAGTACCTGTCCCTTATCCAGGAGCTCCTGGTTCGTAATTTCAGAATTGGCAAATTTCCGCGCCAAACTTTTAGGCAGGAGAAACTCAATCGCCTCCGACCGTTCCTTGCCGGTCGGGCTAGGGGTGAGAGGATTCACCACGGAAAAGTCGTAATAATCCACCGGCAAGTCGCTTGGTATACCTTCCAAGATATCCTTCATTTTGGGTGCCACGAACAGATCGAATGTCAACGCAGCCCTTTTGTAAAGCGAAGTCTTCTCTGCATCATAGCGCGTGATGTTCTTCATCGTCATCTGCAGCACCATCTGCTTGCTGACAACCACGAACGACGGCGGATCGTAATCCACAAAGCCAAACTTAGCCGTCCCGGCATTCGCCAACGCATCGAGTTGGTACTTGTATTGAGTCTGAAGCTTGTCGGCGTCCGCCTGGGTCGCCACCGGTTTCGACGTCGACAGGTCCTCCTTTGGCGCAGCCAATGTGCCGGAATCCATGGGACTTCTAGTTGCTCCCGATGGCAAAAGATTGGGATTGTTGCGGATCAGCCGACTGGCCGAACTGGACGAACTCGCCGTTACCAACATGTTACTCTTGGCGGATCTCGAGCGCGCTTGCATGTCTACCACCATAGGATCCCGATCCAACAGGGATAACCCATAATCCTGCCCGCCCAGATAAACGAGCGCTCGATTCAAAATCTCCTGGCGCGCGTTGTCGTCCTTCTCCAGCGCCATTTGGAAGGCATCTTTGAGGTCCATCACAACGACCAGGATTTCATTTCCCTCATAATCGTAGCTCTTCGTTACATCACGGACGTGATAGGCCACCTCAATTCCGATGGAATCGCAATCCACGTCCGGGGGAATAATCTTCGTGATGCTCCGTAGAATCGGAAGGAACACATCGCGAAACGTGTGCGCGGCCCGCTCATTCCTCGTGAACGTCGTGGAATCATACGCCGCGTTGAAGTTTCCTGTGGCTTTTAGGATCACGCGGTCTTTAAAGCGCCTGAATTCCAACCCTCGCGTATCAGCTTCGACCTGTTGAGAAGGATCGAGCCCGACAACGCGGCTGAGATTAAAGGGAAACGGGAATTGCTGCCTCGAGATCTGCTGATTAATGGTCTTCAGCTGGGCAAGGTATTCCTTCTCCAGCGTTTTGAGTTGCGGATCCAGAATTTCGTTCGGGCTCACCTGTGCCGCCCCGTGAATTGCGAACCCACTGCTCAAGACTACCATCCACACAAATTTGAGCGCACAATTCCGCACACCGGAGCGCATCGCTTTCATCTCCTCATCTTAGCATTCACTGCTTGGTCGAGTACTGTGACCCTGGCCGCCCCGGCTTTTCGTAAGCCGGTTGCGCAATGGCACGCGTGAAACTGATAACAGCGATGATCTCCGCGGGGCTCAGTGTCTTGCCATAAGGCGGCATCATCGCCGATTTTCCCAAGGCGCTTCCCCCCAAGGTGATGACATTACGCAAATACTCGTCACTCTCCCCGTTGAGTTTCTCCCCGTCGTTCATAAGCGGCGGCACGGGAGAGACATTGCTGCGATTGGACGGACCTGCAGGAGTGGCATCGGCGTGGCACCAAACACAGTATCGGTAGAACACTCGCTTGCCCTGCGCTTCCTGGTACCCAAGTTTCACTAGTTTGCTGGCGTCATTCCAATCGGGTTCGGTGTCGTATGCACCAAACGCCGAGTCCGGATTAACCACCGCCGTTTTCTTGCAGCCGGAAAGCGCCAGCACGCACAGCACGCTGCACAAGAGAATTGCGACCATCAAGAGTTTGGCTCTCATCGCCCGGCTCCCTGCGTGACCGCGTGGGTAGTCGCGGCGCTCTTGGAAGTCAGTGGTTTGCTTCCTACATGCAAGGTCATCAGATAAGCCGTTAGCGCCTTTACCTCTTCTTCCGTGAAATTGCGCCGTGGCTCGATGGTGTCCGGCTGCAGCGCCTGCGGATTCCGCAGCCACGCCTCGATCCACGCTGGGGTCAACCAATTACCAGCGTTGTTCAGGTTAGGACCGACGTACCCGCCGGTAGCGCCAATCGTGTGGCAGGACTGGCATTGATATTTCACCTCGTAAAGTTGTTTGCCCAGAGAGGCCATTGCTGGTGTGAATTGGTGGGCGTCCACACTTTCTGGATCGAGATCCGGTTTCTGCACCACCATCGACAAGTACTCTGCGGCAATCGCCGCGTCCTTGTCCGGCATATTGAATTGCGGCATACGCAACGTCAGCGTCGGCCGAATGGTCTGCGGATTCTTCAGGAAATCCGCAATCCACTTCTTCTGGGCACGGCTGCCTTCATAGGAAAGATCAGGCGCCAGGGATCCACCATAGCCATTAAACCGGTGACACGCGTAGCATTTATAGCGCTCATAGACTTCTGCGAAACTACCAACCGGCTGGAACAACGCTTCTTTCCTCGGTACAACCAGGTGTTGCAAGGCACTGGTAGGTGGGGGTCCCGTCTGGCTCAGCAACGCGGTGGTCACGGCCGCAAGATCCGCCTGATTCCAGCTGTATTGCGGCATACGCGCCGCGAGATTGACGGAAACGGGGTCTTGCAGCTTTGCTTGGATGTAGGAGACCAGATTGTGGTCGATTTTCGCTTTGCTGAATTCCAATTCGGATGCATTCTTCGCGCCTAAGGCAGTCAAGTCCGGGCCGTAATCTTTCTGGAGGCCAATGCCATTGAGCTCGTGGCAACTTGCGCATCCTTCTTCCACAAACAAGCGCTTGCCGGTCTTTATTTCTTCGTCCGTCGCCGGTCCGAGTTGTGGAACATCCGTCAACAAGTCGGAGTCCGTCAGCTTGTTCAGCACGTATTGTGAAACCTGGTAGAGGTCTTCGTCGGTCCAGGCGTAGCGCGGCATATTGCTGTGTTCCAGATAGCTTTTCGGATTCCGTAACCACGCTATCAGCCATTCCTCGTTGACTTTGCTGCCGACCTTCGTAAGTTCCGGCCCGATCTCGCCGCCGATCATCTTGGTTTCGCCAGCGCGAGTAACCGCTAGGGAATGACACGTGGTGCACATCATCTGCCGGAAGCGCAGTTCTCCCTGTGAGAGCAAATCTGGCATTTTGGCCAAGGGCGACATCACGGCCGGATTGATCTTATACTTTTCAATTGCCTTGGCCTTCTGCACGCTCAAAAATGCCGAAAGCGCGCGAATCTCATCTTCCTTTAACCGGAATTTCGGCATCCGCGGCTCGTCCTCGTTCTCATAGCCATTCACGGTGACATTGCCATCCTTGTCGAGAATCGTGCGCGGCTCCTTCAGCCACTTGTAAATCCACTCGCGCGTCACTTTATACCCAACGCTGGAAAGATTTGGACCGAGGGTGGAGCGGTCCAGATTGTTGAGTTTGTGGCACCCCTGGCAGTTCAGATGCGCAAGCAATTCGCGGCCTTGGGCAAGCTGTGGCGTTTCCTTGATGCCTGCTTCGTGACAGCTCCCGCAGGCAGCCTCCAAATAATGCGCGGGCAGAATGGGCTGCTCCCAGGCAAGAGTGGTTTCGTGCGCTTCCGCCACCTCCGTAGCAGGTCCTTGGCCGCGATGACAAACGGTACAGCCCCAATCGCGCACGTTGTGCGGAATGGGTGGATGTGCCCGAAACGGCTGCGGTATGGAAGCGTCCGCAAGGCTTGGTTGAGTGATGCCCTGATGGCAGGTAGGGCAGCGATCCGTGACGTTCATACCCGGCAACCAGATCTGGTCAATGCTCGGGCTGTAATCCGCCAGAAGTTTCTTGGTGTCCGGTCGGCCCTGGGCGTATTTCACAAATGCGCGCTTATATCTTTTCCACTCGGCGCGGAAATCCTTCAGGGGTGAAATCGCCAGCACCAGCACACAGATTACGGTGGTCATGGCAAAGGTAAGCCGTAATCTGGGCGACATCCGCCCCATATCTTCAGCCGGCATGGGTCCCCCAAGGCCACACCCAGGACCATCCTGGGCCACGGAAAAATGTCCCCACCACCGTAAGGCACAGCGCCACGGCAATGAACCACGTCATGATCCACCACGAAAGCGCCTTTAAGCGCATTGTGCCCATCCATCCAGTCGTCGCTTTCGATAGGTATGACGCCACCAATAATCCAGCAACCAACACGGTGGGCACGATAATCGTCCACGCATCGACGACTGCCAGCAAAATCAACAACGCGGTCAACGCAACCATCACCATGGTGAAGCGCTTTGTGGTTTGCTCACCCCAAAGTGGTTTGCCTTCCACATTGATGTTGAAATAAGGGATGACGATCAAAGCCAGCAGGACCAGCGTGGGGATCAGGATCCCCGCGACGAACGGCGGAAAAAAGTGCAGCAGTTCCTGCAGGCCCAGAAAGTACCACGGTGCCTTTGCGGGATTTGGTGTCAGTAACGGGTTCGCAAGCTGTTCGAGAGGCGCATCCCAAAACAACGCGATCAGCACCATGGCGATAATCAGCACTTCGAAAACTATGGCCTCGCGCACCAGCAGGTGCGGGTAGGCCATTAGTTTCGGCTCGCGATCATCCTTCACCTTTGCCGAGGTATTCCGAGTAATGAACACAATTCGGCGCGGCTCTTTCTTTGCGTCCGAGCTGAATCCCGACTCGATCTTAATTTTTTCCGTCATTGTCTTTTGACCGTACCGTCAGCCCGCCGTCTTTTTGTACGCGCCAGAAATGCACGCCGATGAAAAGAAATGCGAGTAACGGGAGAATGACCACGTGCAACACATAAAACCGGAGCAGGGCGTTTTCCCCAACAATGTTTCCGCCGAGTGCCACGAACCGCACCTTGCTGCCGATAATGGGCATGGCGGAGATAATGTTCGTTCCCACGGTCACCGCCCAGAACGCCAACTGATCCCAAGGCAGCAGGTACCCGGTATAACTAAGGAAAAGAGTAAGTATCAGCAGCACCACTCCGACCACCCAATTGAACTCGTGAGGTGGTTTGTACCCACCGCGGTAAAACACATGGAACATATGCCAGAACACCAACAGCACCATCAGGTGGGCGCCGATACGGTGCATGTTTCTCAGAAATACTCCGTCGGAAACCACAAAGCGCAAGTCTTTCATGTCGTGGTAAGCGTTCGGCACTGCGGGGTGGTAATAGAACATCAACAACACGCCGGTCACCACCAGAATAATGAAAAGCAGCAAGGACAGAGAACCCAGGTAGTACGCGGCACGCACCCGTAAGGACTTCTCGCGTACCTTTACCGGCAGCCAATGCAGGAACAGGTTGCCGAACACAGCTACACTGCGGGTACGATTGGTGATCGCCGCGCCGCGCCGGAAGATCGACTTCCACACCCGTGTCGTCCGGAGGTTTTCAAGAGCGGAATGGAATGTGGTGGCCATGGTTTTCCTTAAGCCTTCAGGACTTTGTCGGCTTTGATGGTTTCCAGCTTATTCACCAGTAGTTCGCCGTCGGCGGTCAGGTTGATGGCGTAGTGTGGCAAGGGCCGTGGCGCCGGACCTTCGATTTTCTTCCCGTCTCGATGGAACTTGCTGCCGTGGCACGGACACGCAATCATGTTTGCTTCCGGCTTCCACTGGGTAATGCAGCCGAGGTGCGTGCACACCGCCGACACCGCGTAAAATCCCGCATCCGTGCGCACGATATACACCAACTGGTCCTGAAGGAACGTGACCGAATTCACCGGGTACAAATCCGGATTCCCGGCACGAAACGTTGCTGGTGGTTCGAACAACACGTTGGGAGAGAAATATTGGTAGGTCAGCGCGGCTCCGCCCAGTCCGGCGACTCCGAAGGCCCCGACGGTGATTTCGTTGAGAAAATCTCTTCGCGTCAGGCCCGGCCTGCCGATGGCATCTTCCGGTGTCGGGTTTCCCTTGGTGTCGCTCATGGCTTTAGAACGATCTCCTCGTGAGTTGACAGACTTGGATCTTTGTCGAACACCTCGAAGGCCTCCATCGAAATAGTGTTGGCGGGGCAGCGTTCCGCGCACAGGCCACAGCGGATGCAGATCGTTTCGTCCTTTACCATCACCGAGCCTTCTATCTGATTCAGCTCTTCCGGCGAGACGTGCTGGAGGTCCACCGATCGCAATTCCTTTTCGTTAGCGAGCCTCTCCTTCTCTTCTTCCGTGAAGGCAAGATCCTTCAGCGGAACTAAAGAAAGGCAATTCTCCGGGCACACATCCACGCAACCTCCGCACAGGATGCACTCTGTGCCACTCGCCTCGCTGCCCTCGAAAATCGTGTTGATCCAGCACTGCAAGCACCGGCTGGCTTCGCTTCGCGCCTGCTCCTCGGTGTAGCCGGTCTCCACTTCTGCGACGCCAGTACGGCGTTCGATCGGCAGCGCGGGGATCGCCAGGCGCGAGTACTCGTCGTAGTGGGTCGCCATCTCATGATGGTTGAGCACGGTGATTTGTACGAACCTGTCTTTTGGTGCCCAGTCCGGTCCGCGCAAAAACTTGTCTATTTCCGCTGCGGCCTTCTTGCCATCCGCAACCGCGTTGATGATTAGCCGTGGCCCAAACGCAATATCGCCCGCCGCGAAGATTCCGGGTGCGGTGGTCATCAGTGTATCCGGATTAATTTTCAGCGTGCCCTGCCGTGTTGTTTCTATGCCGTCCTCTGGTTTCAAGAAGGAGAGATCGGAAGACTGGCCAATGGCCAAAATCACGGTGTCGCACGGAATCACAAATTCCGTACCGGCTTCGAACTTCGGGTTGAAACGCTTGTTCTCGTCGAATACCGAAAGGCACTTGGTCACTTCCAATCCCGTTAGTTTGCCGTTCGTCCCGACAAACTGCTTTGGCCCCAGCGATGGTCGCAGCTTCATGCCTTCCAGCACGCCTTCCTCAATCTCTTCCTCGGACGCCGGCATTTCCGCGCGTGATTCCAGACATACCAATTGCACCTCTCGTGCACCCATGCGCAATGCCGCCCGCGAAACATCCATGAATTCCTTCATGGCCACATCCATTTCGCTGGAGGTCAGTTCATTTGGCAGCCCGCCTTCCGCGGCCATCTTCTGTTGTGCACGCACCGCAGAACGCGCCACATCAATGGCCACGTTCCCGCCGCCGATGACTACCACTTGCTTGCCGACTTCGAACCGATAGCCCAAATTGACGTTGAGAAGAAAATCGATGCCTTTAACCACGCCATCCAGTTCGTGTCCGGGCAAATTCAATTCGCGGCTACGATGTAATCCGAAGGCCATCAACACCGCGTTGTACCCTTCCCGCCTCAAGTCTTCGAGCGAGAAATCCCGCCCAAGCCGCGTGTTCAGTTTCAACTGTGGTCCCAGGTCCAGGATTTCACGAATCTGCGCCTGCAAGACATCGCGAGGCAAGCGATACTCGGGAATGCCGAGGTGCATCATTCCCCCCGGCACAGCGGCAGCTTCAAAAATGGTCACGGCATAACCCAGCAACGCAAGATCGTGCGCCGCCGACATGCCGGCAGGGCCAGAACCAATCACGGCCACTTTCTCGGCGTACTTGACGTCTTGCTTTCCACCGAAAACATCGATGGGATTCCTAGACTCCGGCCCATAGCGCTCCGTGACGAACCGTTTCAAAGCGCGGATCGAGATGGGCATGTCAAACTGGCCGCGACGGCACGCGGGTTCGCACGGATGTCCGCAGACGCGGCCGCAAATGGAAGCGAAGGGGTTGGGGGTCCGGGCGTATCGATAAGCTTCTTCATACCTGCCCTGCGCGATAAACGACACATACCGCCCGGCCTGCGTATGAACTGGGCAAGCCTGCATGCAAGGAAAGTTAGACTCCAACCACTCCAAATCGACGAGCTTGGTTCGAGTCGTCACCTGGTTTGCTCCGGATCCCCTGTTCCTTTGTTTACTTCTTGACGGCGAGATCAGCGGTGGTGGTTCCGGCAGTGACTTCCACCGCTTGCGTGGTCACTTTGCCGTCTTCACTCCACGTTTTTAGCGTGTACTTGCCTGGAGGAACGTTCTTGATTTCATAGTCTCCGCTCTTGTCCGTCAGCGCGAAATAGGGTGTCGGGGACACCACGATGTAGCCATTCATCTCGGGGTGCACGTTGCACAGCAGGCTGGCCACCCCGACGTCGTTAAACTGAAAGCCCTTCTTTTCACCCTTCGGCCATGTGCCCATATTGTGAGTGAGTTTCTTATTGCCACTAATACTGGGCCAATACACGTTGTGGCCCACAGGATCACTGTTCAGGAATTCTACGGTTGTTCCCACCTGTACGACCATCACGTGCGGGGCAAAGGTCATCTTCACTTGGTCCATGACCGGTTTTGTGGTCGGCGCTTCAAACTTCGCTCCGGGGATCGCATCAATGTACACGGCGATGTTCTCTGGCGACTTGATTCCCTGGACGCTGACCTTCCCTTTGATGTCTCCAGCCAGACTTGACCCTGCCAGGAGAAGCGCCGCGCTGCTCACCACCACTGCAATTCGAATTGATTTCATTTGTCCTCTCTCGTTTCTGGAATTTTTCTTACAGGATCTACAGAGCGTGCACGCCGCTAGCTAAAACACGTAGTCGATTCCGGACAAAAATGTATTTGGACGGTAGTACAGCGTGTTGCCACTTATATCGGTAACCGGCGCTTGCCATGTGTAGGAATACTCGCCGACGATTTTAATGTTGGCGCGAACCAGGATTTGAAATCCTGGACTAAACCTGTTTCGTGTTCGGTCCTTGGAAATTCCGTTGAAGAAGTCGGTTGGGGAGTTTACGAAGTCGTAGCGCATCGTGCCGATCAGCCATGGATAGAACCAGTAGTTTGCAGCTACGAATCCGCCGGTGTAGGTGATGGCCGGTGCCTTAACAAGCGTTTGCGCACCGGTCTCTGTGTCAGTGATCACATTGTGGTTGTTGTCGTGGCCGACCATCCCCAGTCCGAATATCTCCAACTTGTGGTACCTAAACCTCAGGTCGCCTCCCGCCCGGTAAAACGGCTCAGAGAAGTTTCCCAACCCGGGATAGGTGGGAGGTGTTGCCCCAATGTTCTGGATGTTGTCGCCGTGATAGAAGAATCCGCCAATACGAATCGAAGTATGGTCGTGAGGGCCGGTCGGTCCTGCAGCCTGAATCGCGTGTCGGCTCTCCGCATCGCGTTCCAGGTTGAACCTGTAGGACGCCCGCAGATAAACGTCTTTGGTATTGCGTACTGCTGGAGAATCGTTGTTTCCATTGGTGATCGCGACCGACCACATGAAATTGCCGTCGTCCGGATACCCGCCAAACTCAATCGCTCGCTGAGGTGCACCTAGGGCGAATGGATTGTTCGTCGTGCCGGCCGCCCCGGCCACATTCACCTGGTCGTAAACATCGTAATCGGACAGATAGATCGACCTTGCCTGGGTAAAAGGTAGGTCGAGTTCGAACTGTCCAAATCTGACGTTCAGAGAGTCTTTCGGTAAATGGAAAAACCGGCCTAAGTCGTTATATTTTAGGTAGCCATCTCCCAATCCTCCGTTCGCCCCCGATCCTCCGGTCGAAATATCGTCGTCAATCCAGAACGAGAGATTGCTCCCAAAGCTTCCAGCGCTGATTATTGTGAACGTGTTCGGCTGAAACAGATCGGTGCGCGGTATGTAAGATGAAGTCTGATTGACGCCGTTGGGTTGGCTGGCGTTAGCCGCGAATGTGCCTGAATATCGAAAAGCGATAGGTACAGTCCCGGGGATCTCACCTGGATAAACCGCCCCAGGAAAGGCTTCTTTCTGCGCCTTCGAACCCAGCATGACGGGTTCCTGTTTCACGAAGCTCTCGTCATCCTTGGGAAATTTGAATCCGTTCTTTTTGAACGCCTCCCCGAAATCATTCAGTTCTGGGTAGTTACTGTGGCACGTCGTGCAGGATGTTTGGTACTTGCGGGAAAATGCGGGAATGGCCCGACTGGATGGCACAACCAAAAAGACAGCGAAGATCACAGTCATCCCACAGCCTATTCCGAGAGCGAGTCTACGAATAAGCCTTCGATTTGTTCTCACTGAAGCCAACCTTTGCACAAGACATGCGATGAATGTGAGCCATAACCCAAAGACTTGTTCATGGACCGACACATTCTTGAACGATCGTTACACCTCAGCTGTGCCCTACAGCACATTTTGTTGTGACCGTCATCACACGAACTGCGAATTCTTGAACCGCCATATCGCGATACATTGGTCAAACACGGGGTCAGTTTGATTAACGCCAGAGCGGGTGCTGAACGCATGTAGGCCATTGCGTTGCTCAGGTGGTACGCCAACGCCGCATGAAGACTTACCAGTAGCGCCGATACTCGACGACCTGGAATTCGCTACCGGCTTGGCTAGGATCGCCGGGAAGTGCAGAAACAGATTGAACGGAGGGCTAGGGCTCGCAAGCGCAGCCGACCGGCGGGGCTGAGAAGTTGGTAGCCGCACTGGAGCAACAATGGCTTCAGTCACAAAAGACAAATAATCCTGACCTAGTTGCCCCGCTGCTGGCCGACAAGTTCGTGAATACATCGACCGACGGGAAAGTGACTGGCAGGACTGACTCGCTGACAACGGTAAAGGCCACCAAGTATGACAGCGTGGACTACGACGGCCTGAAGGTAACCGTGTTTGGCAATGCGGCCATCGCGACGGGAACCCTCACAGCAAAAGGCACCGATTCGTCGGGGAAGCCTATGGATGTGCATGAGCGCTTTACTGATACGTGGGTAAAGATGGCGAACGGGAAGTGGCAGTGTGTTGCGAGTCATGGCTCGGCTATAAAAAAGTAAGCAACCACAAGACATAGAGTCGAAGTGGCCGCCTTCAACTAGACGGCCATCTCCTTTATTCACACGTTCGGTACAGCACCAATTCCAATCCCATCCTCATCGCTTCCAAGTCAGCACATCCAAGCTGCAAGGACCTTAGGTCCGATTCGACCGGTCCTCGGATTGACAGGGTCGTTTGGGCTAATTCGGCTGCCCTGGTGGAGGAAACGGGCAGATGGTGGTAAGCTCTCGCCAATTAGGGTCGTTCCGCGAGTGGTTCAGAGTACGATACCTGGTGGTCAGTGCGTACAACGGACTGACCACCGTTGCCCAAGAAACCTTTACAAGCCTGCCGCACAATGTGCGATGCTCCGGCACAAGGCCAGCACTGGATTGGTCATTATGAACGGCCAGGTGGTTTTACCTCTTCCGTGAAACCGGGTTCCCTGACCACCTGTGCGCCGCATCACAGCCTGCTGTCCATCCCGACCCTATCTTTCACAAATGCCCAACTCTTCGACTCCCGGTTTCATTAACAAGTACGGCCAGGTGCTCATTCACAACATCCTCAAGCCCGGCTCTGATCGTATTGTCACGGGGCACGAACTCGGCTGCAGCAAATGCGGTCACCTCTACTCGGTCAGCGGCATCGACATCTTCGAGCGCGAATGTCCAAAGTGCCAGCTTGTACCACACGGTCGCAATGCGTAAACAACAGCAGCAGAAAAATCCGTAAAGCGCGGCCTACTCCCGGTACTCCGGGAAACTGGACACGTCAGTTTTTTTGGACTTTAAACGGCCGGTTTCCGCGTCAATTGACGGGACTTAGCGTTCGAAGAGCCATTGCTCCAGTGTCAATCATGACGTAGTAGTATAGTAGCCGTGATAGGGCGGAGGTTTGACATGTATATTGCTGAGCGACTTAGGACTTTGCGCGAAGCCAAACAACTTTCCCAGGGAGATATTGAGAAGCGCACAGGTCTTTTCCGCTGTTACATCTCCCGCGTAGAAAATGGTCATACGGTTCCAGCCGTTGAGACTCTCGAAAAGTTCTGCCGTGCTCTTGAAGTACCAATTTATCACCTTTTTTATGATGGAGAAGAACCACCCACGCCAGCCTTATCCGGCAACGAAACGGAAGATTGGGCCACCAGCGGAAAGGGCAAGCGGCTATTTATTAAATTACGCCACGTACTCAGTCTTACAAACGAAACAGACAGAAACTTGTTGCTTCATTTGGCTAAAAAGATGTCACAGGCGAAGCGAAGAGCACGCCGTTGACGGGAATTGGATTGTCGAGAGGGGACACGGACAGCACTCCAGCGACGAAGCTAGAATCCATGCGCTTCCCGACGTAGGTGGAAGAATAAAGGGATTGGAGACTTCACTTCCTCGATCACGGAGGTCTTCATGAGGAATGCCGCGATTGGTTTCCGTGTGCATTCCGGGTGGAGTGTGCTGAAAAACTGGTGAATGCTGAACGTGCTAACAAGGTTCGCGATGCTCATTGGATTCAAGGATATCGGGTGAGGTGCTTGTGAAAAGAACTAGCAGCCTGGAAAGGGAAGTGCCGTTGCAATTTGGCTCAAAAGGAAATTGCCGTTGGAGACCAACATTCCCTGTTAATTCCCGGATACAGCTCTCCCAGAAAGACCTCAGCTTGGAAGAAATCCCTGTCGGATAAAGGGCCATCGTGAATTTAGCATCGCCGGCCACTGAGACTTCCCTGAAGTTTTCCTTGTTAACGCTATTTTAATAATGTTGCGAGGCACCCGTTTTGCCGACCTCGTCCCAAGGCACAAACGCCACCGAAGGTGGGCGGAGGTCCTGCTCGCGATCAGTCGAGAATTTGATAGGTCTCTGGAATGGTTACTCACGCTCGCGCAAACTGTTCACGCGGCTAAAGCTTGGGACTTCGAGCCGACAATGGCGACCCACTCACCCTTCACCAAGCCTGCCGGGCGCGCCAGCCGCACGAACTCGGCTCCCGCTGCGGTTACGCCTTCGCGATGCATGCGCCGGAACTCGGCGATCGTCTTGTATCGGGTGATGCGGATATGCAGACGGTCAGTATGCGCAGGGTAGCGTCGATGACCGGTGGTTGGTCCCCGGTTGAGTCCGACCGAGCCGGGCGGAAGGACAATTGCTCACTGACCTTGCCTTACAATCGGTATTGTCTCAGGCCAACGGCTTTGGCTAGTCTCAACTGTCGGTTCTGAGGAGCCATGCTCGTCTGGCCGCTCGCCACGCAATTCGCCATCGCGTGGACGATGCGACCAATCATCAACTAAGCCTCGGTTCTGTGGTTGTACAGCAGGCGCAGGCGGTACTGGTTGTAGCATTTCGCCATGGTCTCGCGGTCAGCCCATCCGTCCATGAACATCTTCACCAGCTTCTCCTCGGCGGCTCGCGCACGCTCCGCAGCTTTATAGTCCGATTTGCGTCGCCACAGGCGCTCGTCCTCCGCGAACTTGATCTGAAGTTCCATGAACTCGATCTCCCGAATCTGCTCCTCGTCCGAGATCACTCATCCTCCTCGTGCGAGAAAATGTCTAGCCTCCTGCTGATCGGTTCCCAAAAGCAAAGTTGAGGGCAGTCCTCGCGGATGCTTTGCAGCTGCGGAAGGATCAAGTCCTGCGCTTGAGCCTGTGTGATCTTCACCGAGCGATTCTTACCGTCGCACAGCGTGAAAATCTTGTTCGCAATCCGCCTTTCTGGCGAGGCGCTGCGTCCGGCACCAAGATATCGACGCTGCGTAAGACGGCGACCACGCGCTGGTGGGCTGCGTTGCAATTCGCTTTGAAGCTCGGATACCCGCGCCTATACATGTCGTCACCTCCAGCCACAGTATACGGAGCAAAAACACAAAATGGCTATTCGTAACCCCCTGAAAAGCAGTGGTTTACAAGTAATCGATCCGTGAACAACATGCAGCGATGCTGGAGGCGAGTTGTTTGAACGTGTCCCAAGCGCGGTCTGCGGCAAACTCTGGACACCCAATCGGCACACCGGGTCATTAGGTTTTGCGGCGTATCAGCACCCATTTGGCTACGCCGTTTGAGATGAATGAACCGAATCCGATAATATTCTCTTCCGCAATTTGAATTGGCTTGGTACTTGACTGCTTAGGTACCCTCCCGAAAATGGTAAGTAGACCCCAAACGAATGTGCTGCCTTGGCTGAAGCACGAGCACTCGTCGGCCGAATCCAAGCGGAAATACCATTCGACCGGCAATAGGGGCCCTTCCCCTGGGAATCCGCACGAAAGGAGCTCCCTTGGCAATACAAAAACAATTCGTTTTGAAGTCTGACGGGTCCGTCCACGTTTCGAAAGAGCTATCGCGCGAGACCAAATGGTCCGGACTTGAAGCGGAGATTTACCCCCACATCGTTGACCCGGACTCTACGCCCGAGAGGATCTGTAATTTCTGCATACTTATGGCCCTGCTTTATTTCGAAAAGCTGAAGGAATGCCGCCCTGACCCCTTTCGGAAAACAGAATACGAACAGTACTTTAGGGCAGCGAAACGCTATGCCGCTAAAGCGAGAGAATGCCTGAAGTCGATTCCACGGCGCGACAAGAATCTCGACGGTGACAAATTTGACTCCGCGCTCAATGAGATGATTGCTGTGATGGGGGAGTCGGTCCGGCAAGCCTTTGGAGAAAATGATGGCGGACTTAGTGACAAGATTGCCAGTCAAGTGCGCGAACTTCTGGCTGACCAGGGGCCGGAGATTCGGCGCCATTTGCGAGAGATTGACGCCGCGGCAAACGGACCGTTTGGCAAATCTCCAAACAAGCGCGGCATGAGGTGATCCATGGCCACCAGAATCGTTAAGAGGACGTACGGAGAAGCGTTCCCGAAATTTATGATCGAGGTAGTCGCCGCGGCAGAATCAGACAGCGGTCCGAGCCTGCTCCTGTGGAACGGAGCAAAAGCGTACATCGCATCAAAAATTACGTTAACTGCGTCTAAGTCCGATGCTAGCGACCGCACTTTCTACCCACCCGAGATCGATTCCACGACTCGGAACGCGATACGCTTTCCGGCTGGTGCTGAGTCTTATGACAGCACGCGCAAACTGTTCGACGGCATTACCGATGTCTTCAGGAAATACATGGATCTGCCGGAGAACCAAATGCACTTATTGGCCCACTGCGTTTTGGCGAGCTGGTTTGTCGACGTTACTGCAGCGCCAGTTTGCCTTTCCCTTGTGGGGCCTTCATCCGGCCAAGGTTCCCGGCTACTGCGACTCCTGGCATCACTGTTTCGCCATCCGCTGCTTTTGGGACCGACGGGTCTGGGCGCAATCTTCTCGCTGCCGCTAAAACTGCAACCTGCGCTGTTTATGGATGGCGGTCAATGCAATGGCCAGCTGCCCAAGTTGCTGCGGCAGTTGAGCGCACCGGACTCCTTCATATTTTGGAAAGGACAGTTGTTGCAATTCCGAGGCGCCCAGGTGGTTTGCACAGAAGAATCTCTTCCTAGCGATCTGTTGAATGCAGGCTTCCTTGAGGTTCGCATGCCGTCCTCGCGTCGTATTCTACCGATTCTCGACCAGCAGGCCCGGCAGCAAATCGCCGAAGAATTCCAGCCCAAACTGTTAATGTACAGACTCGTGAATTACCAGCAGGTGCGCTCTTCCAAATTTGATGTTCCCGAGTTTCACTTCCCGGTGCGAAACCTCTCGCGGTCTCTTGCTGCCGCTGTTCCCAATGAGCCCGAATTCCAATCCAACATAGCCTTTCTCCTTCAAGCCCAGTCGGATCAGGACCTCCTAAAGCCTACATCGGACCTCGACTCCCTCGTGATCGAAGGAATGTTGATCTTGTGTCATCAAGAGGACCGGAAATCGTTCCACGTAGCGGAGGTTTCGGAGCAGGTCAACGAAATTCTAGAAGCGCGTGGGGAATCATTTGACATGAACCCCTGGGCGGTAGGGAGAAAACTGCGCAAACTGGACATCACCACGCAGCGGTTGGACGCGAACGGTCGAGGAGCTCTCCTCCTAAACGACCTGCGTCACCACGTTCATAGTTTGGCCGCGAAGAGGGGGCTCTTGGCTAAAATGGGAGATGCCGTCAGGTGCTCCGATTGCAAGGGATTTCACGATCGCGGCAAAGATCTCGGTGTGGCCGAGCTAACCCCCGTTGCATGATTTGCTAGTGCTGTAGACTTGCACTTTGTGTCGTTTATGCACTTTGTGCACTTGTTTCTGCGAATTTCTGGGTCGCTGGCCACACCCGGATTCAGATGCATAGTCAGCGTACGGAGGGTGAGTGCGAGGGCGTGTACAATCCCCGCGGTGATTGTCATCCTCATGAAGAGCCGCTTGCGAACGAGCGCGTCCTAGTAGGTGTTTAGTTTATCGGGATCGAGCATCTCCTTCGCTGGGAGCGAATCGCCGTGGCTACGGATGTTGACTGGATTCGTCACACTCTTCGAGTCTTCAGTTTTGTGGTCCCCGGCGTGATCAAGATTTGGGAATGAGCAGCATGCGGCTCCTAGAGGAGACAGCAGGACCCTAATATTAATGTTGCGAGGGCGCGTAGTCCCGCCGATCTCGCGCCACCGCCCGAACGCCAGCCAGGGTTAGCGCTGGACGAGAGCGACGACGGGCGGCGGGAGGCAGGAGGAGTCTCCCCGGGGCAACAACAGACAGCGAATAAAGCGATGTAGCTTGTCAAACGAACGCCCAATCTCGTGCAGCGACTGTCCCGCATTCCGTCGTCCAGATGTGGTCCTTGAGGAAGCTCTATGTCCGCTCGCGAAGAGTCATACTACGCTGATAATGCTGGTGCCTCTACTGAGAGAAGATCAATCAATCCTCGTCGTCTGAGATGTCACTTAACAATTAATTAATGTATATTCGCGAGAAGCTCGGCGCTAAATCACTCTTGTGAGGACCCCCAGGAGACAGCCGATGGAATGGAATCAGGGTGACCGACTACCTTTGCTTGCGAATCTAGATTACCGGGTCACGGGAGTGCTGCGCGCGATCCTCGTGTTTGTGTTGTGCTATCTGGCGGCAAAACTCGGTGGAACGTTGATCATCCATGTTCCCCAGACGCTTTGGCCGCTGTGGCCAGGCTGTGCGGTCCTGGTCGCCGTTGTGCTGGTATCTCCGCGGAAGATCTGGCCGTTACTGATACCAGCGGGACTGGCCGGTTTTGTTCTTTACGACTTCACGGTTGGGGTGTCGATTCGCTCGATTGCCTTACTGCAGCTGGCAGACATCGTGGAAATTCTGATTGCTGTTTGGGGAGTCCACTATTTCTTGCACGGCGTGCCCCGTCTAGACAGCGTGAAGAACTTTGGGAAGTATGTCTTAGTTACCGTCGTGGTGGGTCCGCTGACCGCAAGCTTGATTGGCATGGGGACCTTCGCTGCCGACCGCTGGATCGCCGGGAAGATTGACTTCCTGTCTGACGGTCTCGCTTTTCTAACGCTGGCGCCGGCGATCTTCGGTTGGGTCGAGCGGCTCCGGGCCGGGCCACGCATCACGCGCAATCATTACCTCGAATTGGCAGCGCTTTTTGTAGCTCTGTTTTCGTTAAGCGTGGTGCTGTTTGTAACGCGCGGGACATATGCGTCGCCGGCAGGGCTTTATTCTCTGGTGCCATTTCTACTTTGGTCCGCTCTCAGATTTGGCTCTGCCGGAGCCGGGACATCCGCAAGCATAGTTGCCCTGGTTTCTATTTGGGGCGTGGTTCACGGCCGTGGACCGTTTGCCGATTCAGAGCCGATCAACAGGGTTTTCACGCTGCAACTATTCCTGCTTTTCACCGCCGTTCCATTTATGACGCTCGCTGTATTGGTGGAAGAGCGAAAGCGACAGGAAGCTGTTTTGCGTGAAAGCGAAGAACGTTTTCGTCTGATGGCGGACAATGCGCCCACATTGATCTGGGTGTCGGGAACCAACAAACTGTGTACATTCTTTAATCGAGGCTGGCTGAACTTCACGGGCCGGTCGATGGAACAAGAGTTGGGGAATGGATGGGTCTCCGGGGTGCATGAGGGTGATGTCGAGCGCTGCGTCAATATCTACAACGCAGCTTTTGGATCGCACGCAGATTTTACGATGGAGTATCGATTGCGTCGCCATGACGGAGAGTATCGCTGGATTGTCGACACCGGCGTGCCGAGGTTTGGATCGAATGGGGTCTTCTGCGGCTATATTGGTTCGTGCATCGATATTACGGACCTAAAGTTGTCCGAGATTTCGCTACACAACCTGACAGGTCGCCTGATTCACGCGCAAGAGGAAGAGCGCGCCCGGATTGCCCGGGAGTTACACGATGATATTAGTCAGCGCATGGCCTTTCTGCAGATTGGCCTGGAGCAATTCGAGCAGAACGCGCCAACGCTAACGCCAGCTGGAAAAAAGCAACTGCAGGATCTAGCCGACGTGGCATCGGAAATGTCTACGGATCTTCACAGCATGTCTCACCAGCTTCATCCGGCGAAGCTCGACCTTCAGGGATTGGTTCCCGCGATAACAGGCTTCTGCAGAGAATTCTCGAACCAGCAAGGATTACCAGTTGTGTTTCTTCACCGCGATGTGCCCAGTCAGATTCCCAAGGATGCGGCTCTCTGCTTGTTTCGGATTGTGCAGGAAGCCCTGCGAAACATCGCGAAGCATACAGATTCTTCGGAAGCCAAGGTGGAGATGTACGGCCATAGCAACTGGATAGACCTTTGTGTCTCGGACTCCGGTGCAGGATTTAATCCGGAGCGTGTTTATGCAAAGGGAGGTCTCGGCTTGATCAGCATGCGCGAACGGCTAGGGCTTATCGGTGGACAACTCGCGATCGAATCGCAGTCTTCGGACGGAACACGAATCCGTGCGCGCGTTCCGATATCGAATGGCAGTATTCAAAGCGCAAGCGATCCGAAACATCATAAGGCTAATGCATAAGGCGCAGGTGGATGATCGCATCAACATAATCTCTTGTTTCCTTCAGTCGCTGGTCCAGGGCACCGGATGGGTTACGGGATTGGGTATGGTACCCAGCGGGGATGTGCGTAACACGACCAGAATCAGTACTGCGATGCTGGTCAGGACGACTGTCAGTCTCTATGAAACAGGGAACACCGCACACATACTTCGTCCAACCCCTTCAACAGCGGTGAATACGGTTCTCACCCACTTTCCCGCTCAAGGGCTCTTACCGGGATCTAGCCCCTTGCTCGAAGCGCGATGCGTCGGGCACGCGCGCTGTTTATAAACCCATAACACATAGGTCCGAATCGTCGCTAGCGCCACGCGGTAGTCGTCTATTGTAGAAAATAACCGGACGGTCTAGTCGAGTCGTCCTGAACGCGAACTAAGGCGGTCCTATGTATCAACTTCTCTTGATAGGGTTGCTGGTCGTAATCCTCGTTGTGGCTTCGGTGATTAGGGTTCGGAAAACCTCAAAACGTCCTGAAAGGTGGATGCCTGACATCCGACGAGTGATTTAGATTTAAGAGCTTGGATTTCTGATGGAAAACAGGCGGAGCCCTTGGCGTAAATTCCAGGCCGTAACAGTGCATTGCGTTGCTTGCTCTTGGATCCAGCTAGTCTCGTTCCGGGGTCTCAGGTGGCAACAACCATCCCTCCGTGCCAACATCTCTGAGACCGTTTTAGTACTCTTAATTAATGAGCGGGGCGAGAAAGAAAAAGGCAGAGATGAACGGGAATTCTCAAGGTGTTGTTCTTTCTCCTGGGGGTTTGGCTGGCGCGGAACGGAGCGAAGGCTCGCCTTTTGAGCCGCAGCGAAGTGCAGCGGCAGCCAAAGCGGGCGCCGATGCGGCGCGGGTCTCGCGGCCTGATTCCGAAGTGGTCGCTAAAGCAAAGCGGCGCACCTTCACTGCGGAATATAAACTTAGCATCCTGCAGGAAGCCGAGGCCGTCGCTGCTAGGCGAGGTGGTATCGGAGCGCTCCTGCGCCGAGAAGGCTTGTACTCGTCGCTGCTGGCAACCTGGCGGCGCGAGCGGGCCGATGGAATCCTCGAGGCTCTGACTCCGCGAAAACGCGGGCCGAAGTCCAAGCGCAATCCACTGGAAGAAGAAAACCTGAAGCTACAACGCCAGAATGCGCGGTTGACCGAAGATCTGCGTAAGGCCCACATCATCATCGACGTCCAAAAAAAAGTGGCGGCGCTGTTGGGCCGTCCGATTCCGGAACCGGACCCGGAGGAGAACTCTTGATGGCCGCCGTCACCGAACTGGCCACTGCCGTAGGCACGCGTGCTGCTTGCCGTGCGTTGTTTGCGCCGCGCGCTTCTCACTATCGCAAGAGGCGTGCGGCGATCTACCCTACGGTGATCCGGCTGCGGCCTTCTTCGCCACGCGCTCTTGCTCCAGCGGAACGCGAAACAGTCTTGGCACATCTGCACGGAGAACGCTTCCAGGATCGCTCGCCCGCCGCTGTTTATGCGACGTTGCTCGATGAAGGAGAGTATCTCTGCTCGATCCGCTCCATGTATCGCTTGCTCCAACGACGGGGCGAGTCCCGCGAACGCCGCGATCAGTTGACCCATCCGCCCTACCAGAAACCGGAACTGCTGGCCACGGCTCCCAATCAACTCTGGAGCTGGGACATCACCAAGCTGCTGGGGCCCGCCAAGTGGACGTACTTTTACCTCTACGTGATCCTCGATGTTTTCAGCCGCTACGTCACCGGCTGGATGGTAGCGATGCGCGAAAGCGCAGAGCTGGCCAAGCGGCTGATCGAGGAGAGTTGCGCGAAACAAAACATCCGTCCCGGCCAGCTCACGCTGCATGCCGATCGCGGCACGTCGATGAGTTCCAAGCCGGTAGCTTTTTTACTCGCCGATCTAGGCGTTACCAAGACGCATAGTCGGCCGCACGTCTCCGACGACAATCCGTATTCGGAAAGCCAGTTCCGCACCATGAAATATCGACCGGAGTTCCCGGATCGCTTCGGGTGCATTCAAGACAGCCGCGCTTTTCGCAGGGATTTTTCCGCTGGTACAACGAGGAACACCGCCACTCCGGGCTGGGCTTGCTCACCCCGACCATGGTCCACTACAACCAAACCGCGCTCATCCTCGAACGGCGCCAAATCGTTCTCGATGCCGCCTATCGCGTCCATCCCGAACGCTTCGTCCATCAGGCTCCCAAACCAGCAGCGGTTCCGACCGAGGTCTGGATCAACAAACCGCTCAACACAAATGAAATTACTCACTAAATTCCATGACCACTGGTCTCAAACTCGTTGACACGCGCCGCATACGCGCGAGCGAGCGCATCGTGAAAAAACAGATTGTTGCTTCAAGAAGGCACCATGAACGAGTCGAAACGCCCCAAGGGGTGTGGGTCGTCTGGAAGTGTGGCCGGGTCGAAGATACCTCGCGAGTTAGAGATGTAAGTGTCGGTGGTCTTTTTGTCGAAACGTTGAAGGTTTGCCCTGTCGATGCGACGGTCAAACTTCACTTTCTTGTGGAGGATGGAGAGATTACAGCCGATGCCACCGTGCGATACGTTAAGGCGGGGAGCGGACTTGGCCTAAAATTCAAAAATGTTTGCACCGAAGATCAAGAGCGTTTCGCCGCCATGATTAAGAGACTCATTAAGTCTGCATAAAAGTGACCAAGGGCCGCTGCGATTCTGATGATTGTCCTCGGCGCGAAACAATCTATCCACACACCGTAATAGCAGGGGATTAATAGGGGGATGGGCTCTCGGTGTCGCATGATTCAAGGTCCCAGTGTCCGAACTCCTCCCATGGCTCACGGTTCCCGCGTAGTAAAACGCTCCGAAACGGAGGTGCTCATGACAGTGCTTAACATGAATATTACAGTCACGACGACGCATCGTGTCCTCGAACAAGAGCTGAGACGGTTGGAACGGTTTTGCGAAGGTACCGGAACCGAGAAGTTTCTGAGGTTTGTCGTTTGCGACATTCTGGCAGGCTCGGACGGTTATCGCGCGACACGATGTTCTTCTCCCCACTTCCACTAGGCGCTGGTTTTGGAAGCTAGTTTTGGAAGCTAGTTTTGAAGCTAGTTTTGGAAGTTTTGGAAGCTAGTTTTGGAAAGCTAGTTTTGGACAAAGCTAGTTTTGGAAGTTGACATTCACGAGGGTCGGCAACTAGGATAGCATCCCTGATAAGTCCCCTGTTCTGAGGCCTCGGACCGATCTCATATGGACATTTGTAGGCGAGCTCCCAGCCATGGACACGGTTTTTGTGATCACCGCCAACCGCTTCTTCCGAGAATCCTTGGTACGTCTGTTCCGGAGCGACAAAGGATTTCGCGTCGCAGGGGCACCGGATTGTTCGCCGCTGCTCAACGCGCTACGCCCTCGCGTCAATCCCCAGATTGTGGTCCTACGTCCGGAATGGGATGATGGCGAATTTCAAGCGACGCGCAGTATCCACGAGGCGCTCCCGCAGACCAAAATCCTAATGATCGGCATGGAAGATAGCCAGGACATGTTCTTGAGAGCGGTGCGCGCTGGAGCCGAGGGCTATTTACTAAGAGACGCGTCTGCGAGACAGATACTGGCGGCGGCGCATCGACTCGAACAAAACGCCGTGGTATGCCCGCCCCATCTTGAGCGGGCACTATTCAGCCTCATAGCCAACGGCTCCAGTCTGCAGTCGACGAGGATTCCATCCACTTCGGAATTGACACCTCGCGAACATCAACTGACGTCCTTGCTGGTACAAGGGCTGGCAAACAAGGAGATCGCTGGCCGTTTGAATCTCTCCCTTCAGACGGTGAAGAATCACGTACACAGCATTTTGCAAAAAACACAGTCGAAAAACCGTGCCATGCTCGCGCAGCTTTTAGAGCCCCAGCCTCCGACCAGTGGTCCACCGAGCAGATTAGCTTCCCGTCTCACCGTGCCTCTCTGACTTAAACAAAACTCACGCGATCGTTTTTCTGCCTGGAAACTGGAACCGCGATGGCAACCTTCCGGAAGGGTTCAGTACCAAGAACCAGTACAACGTAGACAGATCCAAATCCACGTGTCCCTACCAGGCTAAACAGGAGTACGGGACCAAAATTGGACCTTAGTAGGCCTTGCGTGTGTAGCGCCTTGCCTCAATCATCACAATCCCGAGAGCGATCCGTTGGAACAGGAAAAGATTCGCGTTTTGATTGCAAACTCGACCAGGATCTGGCGCGACATGCTCTACGACACGATCCGGGAGGAGCCAGATATCGAAGTTGTCGGCGATGTTAGTGAGAACAGCGCGATCGTTCCCGCCATGGAGCGCACCAATCCAGACTGTGTCATTGTCCCCCTCGACGAGCCTGGCGCCGCAATACCAATTTGCACCGAGATCCTCGGAAAGAGACCTCACATGCGGATTGTCGCTATCGGGGAAAGTACCGACGTGGTTGAAATCTACTGGATGTCGGAAGAGCGGGAAATCCGGCGCACTTACACGACGGCGTCGCGAGAAGCCATTGTGCGGGCGGTGCATTTTTCGACCTGCTAGCGCCTGACAGAACGCTGTTAAGCGGATCGTCGGTACTGGACAGATTTGTGGAGAACGCCATGAGAAAAAGACAACTGGTGAGCATGCGGGGACTATGGACACTCGCGGTTTCCGCGTTGATGGTTTTCCAACCGGTTCTCGGCGCCCAACATGTTCCGAGCACGACCGGCAAAGAGAGCAATGAACAGATTCCGTGGGATGTTGCTTCTAATGCAGGCCGAACCCTCGTTGTAGCCATGTTCGTCGGTTCCTCGTTTCTTTCGAATGGGATGGCGCTTGATGATCCATCGTTAATAGCTATCGCCAAGTTAACCGGCACAGCCGATCGAAATGACCAGCCGCTTCTGAATGGCAGCGTCGTGACCAGCGGGGATTCTCTGCGCACACACGGAAATTCAGCTCTGCTGTTAGCGTCTTCTCCCGGTGAACGGCTGTGGCTTGGTCCAAATACCAATGTAAGGCTGACCAAGAACGAAGCGGGTGTGGAGGTCGCGCTAGGGCGCGGAACTGTTGCTTTCGAAACCCGGGGCCACATTCACGTAACCATCGATAATCATGAAGGACTGGCGCTGCGAAGCCGCCCCGACACTCCCGTACAGGCGCAACTCAGTCTCTTCGATAATCAGCAAGCACAGGTGCGCGTGCAGCAAGGCTCCCTGGAACTGGTCGAAGGGGATCGATCCGTAGTGTTACAGCCGGCGCGAGACTCGTCGATTGCCACTCGTTCGGACCCGAATGCACAGCAAGTGCCCTCAGGGCAAACGGCAGAGGGATCAATCAACGGCACCGTAGTAGACGCGCAGCTCTTCGTAGTCTCTGGTGCCCAGATAACTTTGACGAACGCGACGGGGAAGACTTTTACAAGTGGGGGATCTAGTTCATGCTAGCACGCTAAGATTCCCGAGTTCGACCTTGCCAAGATCACCTTCGACCGTTCGCCGTAGACCATTTACCTACCCACCGCAGGACTATCAACACGACTACAACCCTGGCTCACCCATCAAGGCAGGAATTCGCGATAAAGTTTTACTTCGAACGTCTCCACCAGGCCTGGCCGCGCATTGTTGAAGTAGTCAGCGATATAGGGCATCGCACAATGTTCATCGAAGCTCTTCTGGTCCTTCCATTTCTCAATGAATGTGATCCAGCGAGGATCGTCTTCTCGTTGGTTTAGTTCGTAGCGAATACAGCCTGGTTCCCGGTGCGTTGGCTCGATCAAAATGTGCAGGGCACTAATGAGGGCTTCTGTCTTTCCGTCCTTCGCTCGAAATTCCGCAATACAGACGACGCGAGTCAGGTTCTTCTCTGTCATGACGGGCTCCGTTCAGATTGATGGTCATTTTTTAGCGATCGATATAGTGCCAACGCTTTGGCCGGAATCTCTCGATCATGAACGACGGCTCGCACTGCCTGAAGCATCGCCTGTGGAGCCTCGCATTGAAACACGTTACGCCCCATATCCACTCCCGCAGCCCCTTGATCGATGGCTTGGTAAGCCATTTGCAACGCCTCGAGTTCCGGAAGCTTTTTCCCGCCCGCGATCACGACCGGTACGGGGCAGCCAGCGGTGACACGTGAAAATCCACTTTCGCAGTAGTACGTTTTCACGAAGTGTGCGCCCATTTCCGCGCAAATGCGTGCGGCAAGGCCAAGATATTTCGCATCGCGCACCAATTCCTTGCCCACGCCCGTAACGGCGAGAGCCGGGATCCCATACCGATTC
This sequence comes from Candidatus Acidiferrales bacterium, assembly GCA_963759275.1. Classification (GTDB taxonomy): domain Bacteria; phylum Acidobacteriota; class Terriglobia; order Acidiferrales; family UBA7541; genus Acidiferrum. The sequence goes on from CAVWYZ010000021.1 coordinate 49,714, forward strand.
CCGGTATCGACAACTTTCACCAGGTTGCCGATAGATTGATGTTCGTGTTCGCCGCCGATATACACTTGTACGGCCATCGCCGAAACATTCAACCGCAACACGTCTTCAATATCGACGGCTATGCGTTCATTGGAGAGTTCTTTCAGTATGCTTTGGCCGCCACTGGAACGCAGAACGATCGGCTTCGAAGTCTCGGGAGGAATTGAGGTACGCAACGCTCCGCGCGTGATCATCAAGGCATCCGCATAGGGGATTAATGGAACGATGGAGAGATCGATGCGTTCGAGGCCGGTCGTTGGCCCTTGAAAATAGCCGTGATCCACGGCTAGCATCACCGTGCGGCACGTTGATGGATTGAAAATTCGTCCGAGACGGTTCTTCATTCCCCAATCAAGAGCATTGCTGCCCTTTAGAAAAAATGACTGGCTCCGCATTGGTGTGTCGACGTGAAAATCTTTTCCGTCATGAAGTTGATCGAGGTCGGCCATAGTCCGGTGTCCTTTTCTAACTTTTGTTTGCTTCAGTAAAACCTTGGTGGAATCCCTCAAACAATAGCGCCACCGATGTTGCCCCCGGGTCAGCGTGGCCTTTCGTGCGTTCGCCCTGTAATTTCGCCCGGCCGTAGCGGGCAGTCAGATTGCGAGTAGAATCTGCGCCCTGTTTTGCCGCGTCAGCAGCTTTGCGGAGCGCGTATTCCACGCTCTCTTCGTTTTCTGCTGCTTCAATCATTTCGTCCACGGCTGGTACCAGTGCATCCATCAGTGTTTTGTCACCGGGTACGGCCTTCGTCTGTTTCTGGAGGGCGATGAGCCCGGCATGAAAGGAATTGGCGAGTTGCCGAGAATCGAAAGTATTCGTTTCCGCAGCGCACCCATCTGCTACTCCCAACAAGAAAGTTCCTAGCAGAGACGTGGACGCGCCGCCGTCAGCCGAAAGTGTGCTCCACCCCGCTTGCTGGAACAGCTCTTTGCAGCAGACTGGATTGTCCGGCGAAAATGTTTTCTCGAGACTGTTCGCAACACGCACCATGCTGGATCCGTGATCACCATCGCCTGCGACGGAATCGAGTTCCGAGAGCAGGGCACTCCGTTCTCGGAGTTTTTCCGCCGCTTTGGACATCATTCGACAGAGATCATCTTTCGTTAGTAGTTGCCTCATTTTGAGACGAAATACGGGGCGTTTGACGGCGCATCCCAAAGGCGAAGGAGTTCCGCGTCCATTCGCGCAATCAGCAATTGGAAGCCTCCCTGTTCCTGCGTGGTGATAAATTCGCCGACTTTCCCGCGAGCAAGTTTAATTTTCTTGCCTACTAGCAGTGCGTGCACGCGGCGAAACACCAGGAACAGCTCCATCAGCGTAGTCGCGCCGGCTCCGTTCACGATAACTAATAACTCCTCACCGGCAGTTGCTTTCAAATCGTTCAGCAGCATGTCCAACATCAACTCCGCGGTTTCGTCGGCGGTGCGCAATTTCATCCGGCCCGTACCAGCCTCGCCGTGCTGGCCCATGCCAATTTCCATTTCGTCGTCACCAAGTTCAAAGATCGGATGGCCCGTAGCCGGATGAGTCGCGGTTGTAACGGCAACCGCCAGAGTACGCATGTTGCGCTCCATGCGTTCGGCTATCACCGCGCATTGATTAAGCGAACAACCTTGTTCCGCCGCCGCCCCGGCTACTTTGTACACGGGCAAAAAGCCGACGAGCCCGCGGCGATCGTCAGGATTTGGCCCACCCGCGATGTCCTCATGCGTGATAACCCGGTGCACGTTAAGGCCTTCGCGTTTAGCCATCTCCATCGTCAGATTTGAAGAAAGTATGTCCCCTGCATGGTTCAATACGATCAGTAGGACGCCAGCTCCGCGATCCGCAAGTTTTATGGCCTCCAAGCAACGAGGCGCTCCCGGTGCGGCGAAAATCTCTCCCGCCACGCTCACATCCAACATGCCTTCACCCACGAACCCGCTCAGTCCTGGCTCGTGGCCGCTGCCTCCCAGGGTTACGATTCCGACTTTTCCGCGGTCCTTTGCTTTGGCGCGCACGACTAAATTGCTTCCCACTAGCCGTACTTGATTCGGATGAGACAGCGCGAGCCCTTCCAGCAACTCCCGAACAAGATTCTCTGGTTGATTGATGAATTTTTTCATGCGCATAGCGACGGCGCCTCAATTGCCGAGTACTGCATGTTAGCGACCAATGGAACCGTCCCAAAGAGGCAGGCCATCGGCGGGAACTTCTGCAGTTTCCATCTGCCCAAACTCGTATTCCGTGATGTGCAGGCGCTTTTGTCCAGGCAACGCGAAAGCTACATTCGTGGGCAATTTACCGCGAGTGGGAATTCGCCTGGCGACGCTTCCATCGGTCGTTAGCACCGTAACGTCCGTTTGTCCGAAGACGGCGACGTATAATTCGCCGTCGGCTGAAAAGGCCATTCCATCCGGGCCCTTCCAGCCTACGGGAGCATCTGGTCGAATCACGTTTCCAAACAATTTCCGTGGGCCTTTAACCTCGCCACCCTGCCAACAATAGCTGTAAATGTTCCCTGTAAGAGTTTCGTTCACGTATAGCTGACGATCAGGGCCAAATGCGATTCCGTTCGTAAATTTAATCCCGGAATCTAGCTTTGTCACCTTCCCTGTGTTTACATCCACGCGATACAGGCGCCCGTCGTAGCGCACCTTCAGGTAATCGGAACGAATCTGGTTATTAGGCGCAAATTCGTCGATGAACACGCCCGAATCGGTGAGGTAGATCGCACCATCGGGACCAAAGCAAAGATCGTTGGGGAACAGGAACGCTTCACCGTCGCAGTGCGTAGCCACCACCTCAGACTTTCCGTCCATGGTCAAGCGCAGTAACGACGGCGTTTTGGATTCGGCGACCCAAACCACACCCTTCGAATCGACCGCCAGGCCGTTTGGTCGTCCAGTCTTCTTCACCACGCTCCGTGCTTTCCCATCAGCACTAATGTGGCTTACGCACCCGCGATCCGCCCCGCCCTCCACGATGAGCCAGGAAGCATCCGGTAGCGCGACGGGTCCCTCAGGGGCGACCAGGTCGGTAGAAAAGACGTTTGTCATCGTCATGTTTTTCTCGTCGCTCCGTGATCATCTGTGCGAAGAACGGTTGCGTATTATGCCCAGTCAACACACCACATGGTCATTGGCGAGCAAGCGAGGTTGTGCCAAGGATTCCATCAATACCCCCGCGGCTAGCTGAAATCTATAAGGTTTTTATTGCTTTTTGTCAGGATTAAGATGGTGGCTCAGTTTCGCCCTTTAGCACTGTCGGCCTGCGTCAAGAGTGCTGCGGGCCATTTCCGCTCAATGCAATCTTGATAGTCCCGACGGCTTCCTTATGCGATAGTGTGTGCGCCATTTTTTCACAGAGGGGAGACTGCATCAGGTATGGAATACCGTCAGCTCGGCAACTCAGGACTGAAAGTCTCTGCGCTTAGTTTGGGAACGAGCACCTTTGGCGGAGGAAACGAGTTCTTTCGTGCATGGGGTCAGATTGACGTCGAAGAGGCGAAACGTCTGGTCGCCATGTGCCTCGACGTGGGAATTAATCTCTTCGATACCGCCGACGTTTATTCGAATGGTCTCGCGGAAGAAATTCTCGGGAAAGCGCTGCAAGGCAAGCGGCACGATGTTCTAATTTCCTCAAAGGCTACGTTCCGCATGGGCAATGGTCCGAACGACGTAGGCTCCTCGCGGTATCACCTTGTGAGGTCGTGCGAGGAAAGTTTGCGCCGCCTCGGTACCGACCATATCGACATTTACCATATGCACGGTTTCGACGAACTCACCCCCGTCGAGGAGACATTGGAGGCGCTGGACACGCTCGTGCGCAGCGGAAAGGTCCGCTACATTGCGTGTTCCAATTACTCGGGTTGGCACCTCATGAAGTCGCTCTGCATTTCGGAAAAATACGGCTGGCCACGCTATATCGCCCATCAAGTCTACTATTCGCTGATCGGCCGCGAATACGAATGGGAACTGATGCCGCTGGCCATCCACCATAAGGTTGGTGCACTGGTTTGGAGTCCGCTCGGATGGGGCCGCCTAACCGGGAAGATTCGCCGAGGACATGCAGTGCCAGCCGTAAGTCGTCTTCACAAGACTGCCGAAAACGGTCCTCCGGTGTCCGACGAATATGTTTATAGAGTGGTGGAGGCGATTGACGGCGTCGCGCAAGAGACCGGCAAAAGCGTTCCGCAGATTGCCCTCAACTGGCTATTGCGCCGGCCAACTGTCTCGAGCGTGATTCTCGGCGCGCGCAATGAAGAACAGTTGCGCCTGAACCTTTCCAGTGCGGAATGGAAGCTCACTGCCGAGCAGGTGGCGAAGCTAGACCAAGCCAGCGAACTGAAGCCCATCTACCCTTACTGGCACCAGCGAGGTTTCGTCGAACGCATTCCGATTCCCGTGCCAGGCACCCAATCGGAATAAGTCCATAAGCTCGCCGCACCGCCACAAATCAATGGGTCGTCGCCGGGCCCGCAGTGCCGCGGGAGAATTGTTCCATTTTGCCCGGCGAATTGCCGCTGACCAGGGTTCGCGCCTGCTGATTCTCCGCTTCCGCCTCGTTCTTTCGCCCTTGCGACCAATAGACTCGCGCTAATTGGTAGTGATATAGACTGCTCTGTGGATCCAACTCGATGGCCTTCTTCAGGATGGCCGCTGCGCGCGCTGTCTCTCCAGAACTTGAATAGGCCCGGCCCAGTGTCGCGCACAATTCCGAGGATTCGGGATTATTTTTCACTCCGCTCTCCAATAATTGGATCGCTCCGGCGTTATCGTTTCGATCCATCTTGATGGCGGCCAGTTCCTTGTACGCCCACGGATTGGTTGGAAAGAGCGTCACTTCCTTCGAGAACTGTTCACAGGCCTCGTCGATCTTCGCCAGCTTTTGCGCCAGAATCCCCCGGTAATAATGAGCATAGGGAAGCGAATCTCCTTTTGTCGCCAGACTCAGTTCGCGATCGGCATCCGCCAGTTGGTCGAGCGCCAGGTACGCTTTCCCGAGCAGCAAGTGCAAATGCGGAGTATCGCCCCCGGCCTCCACCAATTGCGCGAAAGTGCGCCGGGATTCCTGGTCGCGCTTCAACATGCCATAGCTAATTCCCAGCATGAATAAATACTCCAAGTCACTTTGTTCCTTTTCCATGATGGGTTGTAGCGCATCCACGGCGCTCTGAAAATCATCTGTCATGAAATCACAGGTGCCTTTCAGATACCGCGCCTGCACATTTCCCGAATCCAACGAAAGCGCTTCCCCAAGGGACGCGGATGCCAGTTTGAATTCGTGCTCGCGGAAATACGCGAGACCCAGGTTCAAGCGAATCCCGGCCACATTCGGCGCAAGCTTCTCGGCTTGCTGGAGCATCTGGATAGCCTTAGCGAATTTTCCCAGGCGCAGGTAGGCCACGCCCAGATTGGAATAGACGGGCGCCGTTCGAACGCCCAGTTGAAGTAAACGGGTGAAGTCCTGTTCTGCCGCGGCGTATTGTTTCTCCGCAAGCGCCTTCTGCCCGTGCTCGATGAGTGCCTGCGCATCTTGTGTGCGGGCATACTGCGCTGCGCATTGCGAGCTGCACAGACCGGCAAGCAAGACCACCACCCACAACGCGCGATTCATTCTTCCGCTCATGGTAAATACGAGATGCTAACACGGCGTGTCCCGTCGCGAACTCCCAACGGGGCGCGCCAGTCGAGAATGTTTTGCAACAAAAATAGCGTAGATATCGATAGATTGCGATTTCCTCGCACCCTATCCTCTGACATACATCGGGGTTTCTAGGGAATCGCCTGTTAACAACACGTAAGGTTGGGAGTGCCTCAATGAGATTCGCCAAGCTGTTCGCCGCCGGTATTCTCTTACTCGCTCCTCTCGCGGTCAAGGCGCAAGACCTCGCCACAATTGTCGGCACGGTCATGGACGCCTCGGGCGGCGTTGTTCCTGACGTCGATGTCACCGTCACGAACGCGGATAGAGGATTTTCGCGGAAGGTCGTCACCGATTCCATAGGCGCTTACTCCGTCTCGCGTATTCCAACAGGGAACTACACAATCGTGGCGGAAAAGGGCGGCTTTCAGAAACTCGTCCAGAACGGCGTTACCCTCGATGTGGGCCAGACTCTGCGCGCCGACCTTTATCTGCACGTGGGTTCGGCCACACAAGAAGTGGTCGTTTCCGCCAACACTATCGCCGTGGAAACCGAGACAGGGGCCATCTCTCACGTGGTCACCAGCTCTCAGGTCAGTGAACTCAACCTGGAAGCTCGCAATTTCGCGAATCTGGCTACGCTCATTCCCGGTGCGGCGCCCCTGGGTACTGGTTTCGATCCCTCTTCGGTGGGCGTGCTGGCCAACGCCACTATTTCCTTCAACGGCGTACCGGGAAATTTCAACAACTGGGAAATTGACAGCACCAACAACGTTGACCAAGGTTCCGGAAGTAACTCGCTGATGCTCTATCCCAGCATCGATTCCATCTCCGAATTTCGCATCTCCACTTCCAACTACAGCGCGGAGTATGGCAAGTCCGGTGGTGCGAACGTAGAAGTCGTGACGAAATCCGGAACCAAGGAATTCCATGGGGATCTGTTCGAGTATGTTCGCAACGACGCTTTCGATGCCAACGATTGGTTTCTCAACCAGGCGCAACAGCCTCGCAACCCATTGAAACGCAACAACTGGGGCTTCACGCTCGGCGGTCCGGTCTTCATTCCCGGCCACTACAATAAGGAGAGGAATAAGACCTTTTTCTTCGTCTCCGAAGAATGGCGTTCTTATCGTCAGGGCACCATCATCCGCCAACCGGTCCCTTCCAATCTTCAGCGCCAGGGTAATTTCAGCGAATGCGATCCGGCGTCACCGAATTACGATTCCGGCGTAGCCGCGGGTTGCGCGATTCCGATAAACCCCAACACCGGATTGCCGTTCCCGAATGACATTGTCCCCGTCGATCCTTCGGCTGCCGATCTTCTCAACGGGCTGATCCCGCTGCCGAACACCGGGAAAAATCTGTACGTGTCTTCTCCCAGCCTTCCCACCGAATTTCGCGAAGACATGTTCAAAATCGATCAGAATTTTGGCGACAAAGTCCGAGTTTTCTTCCGCTACACCCAGGATGCTTACACCCAGGACTTCATTCCGACTCTTTGGTCTGCGGCGAATTATGGTACGGTGAAATCCGCTTGGACCAGTCCCGCAAAGTCCGGAGTCTTCCATTTGACCCAGACCATCAGTCCCAATCTCCTCAATGAATTCATCTTCAGCATGTCAGCCGACGTAAATACGGTGAACAATTACACGGGATTCGACAGTCCCGCCAATTCCATCCTCAAGCCGGCGAATTTTGCGGTGCAAACCATCTTCCCCGAAAATTTGAGTCAGCCGTTCCTGCCGGGAATTTCATTTGGCGGCGGTGTACCCTTTCAGGGAGCAGCGGAATCCACGGGTTTCGAGTTCTATTTCTGGGATCCCCAGACTGCAATCAAAGACAACGTGGTCTGGACCAAGGGGAAACACACCTTCAAATTCGGGTTCTTCTTGCTCGACAATCACATCAATACCAGCACCAACATCGGCCAGAGCGTACAAGGGTTCTTTGAGTTCAGCGATTCTTCGAGCCTCACGACCGGCAACTCCCTTGCGGATATGTTTCTCGGGCGTATCGGTAGTTACCAGGAGTACGGTCGGGTTGTGAACGGTCAATTGGTCGGTGCGCGTGGTGTCGGCCATTGGCGGCAGTGGGATTTTGAGCCGTATTTCCAGGATGATTGGCGCGTCAATAAACGGCTCACTTTGAATCTCGGCGCGCGCTATTACTATTTGACGCCCTTTTGGGACGCCACGAATCCGACCAATGATTCTATCTTTGTTCCCGGCTACTACAGCAGTGCTGCGCAGGCGCAACTCGATCCCGGAGGCAATGTCATTCCCGGAACTGGCGCTACATATTTGAATTATGGCAACGGCTTGTTGGAGTGCGGTACTCAGCCCATCGTTCGCGGTTGTTCCACCTCCTATCAAGGCACAATTTCGCCGCGCTTCGGATTTTCCTGGGATCCCTTTGGGAAAGGGAAGACCGCCGTCCGTGGCGGGTATGCACTGAACTGGGATTCCAGCAACCCCCTGCACGCGGGTGGCGGCTTCAACGGCAACGCTCCGACCACTGCGACTCTGGGTATCAACAACGTCTTGGGCTTCGAAAGCATACAGCCCGGCCCCCTCGGGACAGCTTATTTTTCCGACGTTCCGACCACGCGCAAATGGCCGCAGGTCCAGCAATTTAGCCTCGGAGTTCAGCATGAATTGCCGGGTAGCAATCTGCTCAGCGTCAGCTACGTCGGCACGATCGGCCGGCACTTGCAGCAGACGCAGAACATCAATCAGGTCCCGATTGGTCTCACGACGGTCAATGTACCGGCGCTTGCGGGTACGCCTGGTTGCGACGCGGCGGGAAACTGCAACGCACAGTCCGTATTGATAAACAACAATGCTCCAGCGCTTTTCTTTGCGCCTTACCGAGGGTACAACACCATCAGCATGCGCAATCCCACCGGTAACTCCAATTACAATGCGTTGCAGGCTAGTCTGCGCCATTCCTCGGGATACGGCATGACCTACGAAGTCTCCTACACCTGGTCGCACACCTTGGACGACATCATCCCAGGCAACGGCGTCGATGACAGTAATCCTCGGCGCTGGTATGGGACCTCCAGTCTGAGTCAGGGGCAAATTCTCGTAGCCAACTGGATTTACCAGTTGCCTTTCTTCAAGAACAATTCCCACGCCGCTGTTCGCAGCATCCTGGGAGGCTGGCAGCTCAGCGGTATTGCCAGCTTCATGACCGGGCCGCCTCTCAATTTTTCTTGCGGCATCGCGGGACTGTCTTCGGGAATCGGCGGTGCGGTTGTTTGCAATCCCCTCGGGTCGCTCAACGTGAAGAAGGGTACATTGAACGATCCTACCCTGGGCCCGACGCCGGGATGGTTCGATCCAAGCGCCATCGGCCAGACGACTCTCGACCAACTGTTCGCCAACAATCAGCCGGGCATGTTTGGCACCATGGGTAAGAACACTCTACGCGGACCCGGCAGAAACAATTGGGACTTGGCTTTGATGAAGAATTTCGCGCTGCCTTGGTTTAGCGGAGAAAAAAGCGCCCTGCAATTCCGGTTGGAAAGTTTCAACACGTTCAATCATCCACAATGGCAAGGCGTAAATACCACGTGTAGCGATCAGACCGCTCCGGGGGCGGCTTGTACCGGCGACGTACTGGGCGAGGTTAATTCGGCATTCCCTGCCCGTATTTTGCAGATAGGATTGAAATTTATATTCTGAGTGATTGTTTAAAAGACTGTTTGCTGACGGGCAAAATATGGTAGTGTCGGAAACACTAACTCCATCCTCCACAGGGAGCATTGGGCGTATGCGAATGGGACGCGACCTGGTGTGGGAACCCGTTGACTCCTTCGTCGATAGGCGAATTAATCCGGAAAAGAGTCATGTCTGGCCGTTTCGCTCTCCGTTTGCGGTGGATGTCCGCTTTTTGACTCTGGACCGGCGCACCGAAATTCCTCTTCATCGTCCCGATCATCTCGAAGTGGTGGTCTTTGAGTCCGGCGAGCAGCTGTATGAAGTCGAAAGCAACATTTGCACTCTCCACAAGGACGACGTGATCATCGTCGGCAACCGCATTTCCCACCGCTGCCGTCCCGCGGGTTCGGCGCAGCGCCCAGCTCGCACCATAGTTCTCTCTTTTCTGCCCCAGACGCTCCACTCGGGCTTACCCTTCGGCGACGATTTGCAATACCTGATGCCCTTTAACCTGCAAGGACCTTCGGTTCCGAATGTGATTCATTCGAATCCCGCGCTCTCTCGCGAGATCCGTGAACTGATCGAAAAAATTCGACCGGAGCTACCCGGCGCTACCGAGCGCTCGCGCCTTGCTATCCGAACGTACATGCGGATGATCTTGCTGGCCTTGGTGAATCATTGTTCGGAGAAGGGAACTCTCCGTCACGCTTATGATCTTCGTAACGAGACATTCGTGCGTCTCGCTCCGGTCTTCCACCACCTCAAAGATCATTACGACGAGCCGATTCGGGTCAAGGACGCGGCGCGCATGTGTGCGGCCAGTCCCTGTTGCTTCATGAGCCTTTTCAAGGAATTCACCGGTCAATCTTTTGTCGTTTATCTCAACCGGTTCCGTGTGGCAAAGGCGCAGGAACTGCTCTTCAATACACGGAAATCTATTGCGGAAATTAGTTTGGAAACGGGATTCTGTAATCAAAGCTACTTCACTGTGGTGTTTCGCCGGACCACCGGCAAAACGCCTCTTTCTTATCGCCTGGACGGCGGGGGCAGTCTGGCCATTCCGGAATTTCAGATGGCTGTCAATCCGCCATCCACTGTGAAAATCCCTCCTACACAGTAATCCGAGTCTTCCGACGCCAAAAACACTGCTACACCCGCCAAGTCCTCCGGTGTGCCCAAGCGTCGCGCCGGTGTCAGTTCCGCGTAACGCGCCCGCACCGTCGGGTCCTTGAACTCCACGGCGTTCATCGGTGTATCGATCGTTCCTGGAATGATCGCGTTCACTCGGATGTGCTCCGGTCCATAATCGGCGGCCATCGCGCGCATCAGTCCAATCACTCCTCCTTTGCTCGCGCTGTATGCTGTGAGTCGAGTAAACCCAAAAATTCCTGTTGGCGACGCAACGTGGATGATGGAGCCGGATTGTTGGCGCAACATCACTGGCACTACATATTTCGAGGTGAGCCAGTATCCGCGAAGGTTGACCGCCATGGTCCGATCCCATGTTTCACTACTCAACTCGTGTGCAGGTGCTTCTTCCGCAAAAAACAACACCGCCGCGTTGTTGCACAGAATGTCAATCTTCCCAAACGCGTCTAATGTCTTTTGCACCAGCGCCATCACTTGCTCTTCTCGCGAAACGTCCGTGGGAATGAACAGTGCTTTACCGCCGGCATCTTTGATTGTGGTCTCCGCGGCGTGGCCCGTTGTTGGGTCCAACTCCGCGACTACCACCGCCGCACCTTCCCGCGCGAACCGTTCGGCGATCCCGCGCCCGATCCCCGCGCCTCCACCGGTGACGATCGCCACTTTATCTTTCAGCCGCATTTCCACCTCTGGGCGGATTCATTGCTCGATCGGAAAAACGCGCTCGACCCTGCCATCTCGAATTCCATAAATGCACTTATGCAAATGAATCGTCCCATCATGGTACTGCACGCTAACCTCGAGCTTGTCTCCGACCTCGACGTTGACCCCTGGCCCGACGATTTCCACCGGAGCATGTTCCGCATGCAAAGCTTTGAGCTTCAATCCGTCGATGCCTTGCAATGAGGGCAGGCCGCGCTCTCCACTAATTGCTTTCACCCCGGCGTCCAGCACAATGCGTTCTCCGGGAGTCTTACTGATCACGGTCGCCAGTACGGTCAGGGCGGGCCGAAAATCTGGCGCGTAGGGTGCGTACCAGGTATCCATAAGCAAATACGATCCCGCCTGAATCTCCGTCACTCCGGAATAGCTCCCGGTAATCGAATAGTCGCCCGTGCCCCCGCAGCTCACGATCTCGACCGCGATACCGTCTTGCTCAAAGCGCTTGGCCGTGCCGACCAACATTTGCATCGCTTCTCCGACAACGCGCTCCTTCTCGAGGCCAGGGGCAATCGGCTGCAAATGACCTTCATATCCCATGATTCCACGCAGCTTCAGTCCCTGCTCGAGAGCCCTACGGGCGAGCCACAAGGCTGCCTCGCCAGGTCCAACACCACACCGCTTCAATCCCAGGTCCACATCGACCAACACGTGCAAAACCACCTTGCGGTTTCGCGCGATGCGTCCCAGGTCATCGACCACTCGGCCATTGTCCACCGCAAGAATCACCGGTGCTTCCTTCGCCAGATCGGCAAACCGGTGCAGTTCCGCTTCGCCAGCAATCTCATTCGCAATCAGAACCCGTCGAATGCCAGCCTCAACCAGGCGTTCAGCCTGCCACACGCGAGCACATGTGATTCCGATGGCTCCATGCTGCATCTGGAGCTTAGCCAGTCCAAGTACTCGATGATTCTTGAAATGCGGGCGAAGCTTTGCCGGCCGGTTCTGAAAGAAGGCCGCCATTCGGTGCAGGTTCTGTTCCATCGTGGGTAAATCCACGAGAAGAGCCGGCGTGGCAATCTCCGCCTTTGTTGATGGGCTCACGCTTTGCAATCGGGTCTCACGGTCGAGCAGCGGCTGGTTCCTTCACCGCAGGCACGTTGCGCTGCTGATCGACCTCGCGTTGAATGAACGCAATCATTTGCTCGGAGGTCTCCAACATACGGTCGAATTCTGCTTGCGGTGTCGTTAAGGGCGGCTTGAATTTGTACACGTTCCCGCCAAAGCCGCCAAACTGGGTGATTAGGCCATGCTCAATGGCGAAATCCCATGCCTTACGACAGGCGGCGGTTGCCGGAGCTTTCGTTTTTCGGTCTTCCACAAAATCCACTCCCACAAATAAACCCGGGCCGCGTACGTCGCCGATCACGTCATACCGTTTCGCTAGTTCTCGGAACGCCTTCGTCGCCAGCGCCCCGAGAGCACGCGCGCGGTCAGAAAGCTTCTCTTTTTCCATAATTTCCAAGACCGCTAGTCCAGCCGCGGCGGACAGCGGTTGATTCATAAACGTCAGCATGTGCCACGCTTCTGACTCCAGTGTCTCCGGCACGAGATCCTTCCGAGTGATGAACGCGCCGATGGGAACGCCTCCACCCAAGGCTTTGCCGATCACCAGTATGTCGGGCTTCACGTCGTAGAGATCGCACGCCCATGTGCTCCCACAGCGACACAATCCGGTCTGAATCTCATCCACAATCAGCAGCACTCCGTGTTCCCGGCAGACTCGCTGCACTGCTTGGTAATACTCCGGCGAATACACGCTGTGCCCGTTCGGGCCCTGCACAAGTTCCATGATGAGGGCCGCAACGTGCCCTGAACTTCCCGCAGCGAAATCTGCCTCTAATGCATGAACCGCTGCACGCCATCCTTCCCGGTCTTCCCCAAGCGGCGGGCGGTAGGCATCCCCAGAAGGCACTTGGCGAAAGTTCGGCCAACGCACCGACCCCGGCATCCACTTCCTGAGCGCCGGCATTCCCCCTAATCCCATTGTCGCCAACGATTGCCCGTGGTACGCGCCGGTAAGCGAAAGTACTTCTGTCCGTCCTGTAATCCGCATGGCGAATTTGATCGCGGCCTCTACGGCTTCACCGCCGCCCACGCAAAGAAATGTCTTCGACAGTCCGGTAGGCGCGATTTCCGCGATTCTTGTACAAAACTCTATGACCGGCACGCTGTCGTGGACTAGATTTACGGAAGGTAGCACGGCCATCTGTTTTGCCACGGCCTCCGCGACTCTCGGATTGGCGTGCCCCACCATCGCGGGTCCCGCAGACCCGGACATCGTGTCTAAATATTCCTTTCCGTTCACATCCCAGAGCTTAGAACCTGCAGCCCGCGCAAAAATCACTGATTTTTCGCGCCTCAAGGCATGAAGAACGTGCTGGCGCGACATTGCTTGATAGTCCATAAACCCTCTCCTGGAAGCCCACCGCAGGCAGCACTTTCGTTTTTAGCTGGGAAAGCGGAGCGTATCTATCAAGAAACAACAATTCTATGTTGTAAGAGCGAGGCCCGCTCCTTCTCCTTTGTAGCTCGCGCATCTCCTTCTGCCATTTGGTTTTTTGACAAATTGCCATAAGAAACTTATAGACCCTTCCGTGCCCGGCCTTCTATAGATAGACGGGTAGACCTATGCCAAAACTTTTTCGCGTTGTTTTGCTCAGCCTCCTCGTCTTCGCCGGCCCTGCTTTCGCCGCCGATCCGTACCCCTTAGCGGTAAGCCCAGACCATCGGTATTTGGTCGACCAGAATGGCCACCCCTTTCTCGTACAGGGCGACGCAGCCTGGTCGCTCATCTCCGGCATGACCAAAGAAGAGGCGGAAGTATACCTTGAAGACCGCCGCAAAAAAGGCTTCAATTCGATCATTGTCAATTTGATTGAGCATAAATTTCGCGGCCCGGTCAACAGTTACGGGGATGGGCCATTTACTGCTCCCGGTGATTTCTCCACGCCCAACGAAAAATATTTCGCCCACGCTGACTGGGTCATGCGTAAGGCTGCCGAGAAGGGAATTCAAGTTTTTCTCGCTCCCATTTATCTGGGCTACATCGGCACCGAAGAAGGTTGGGTGGAAGAAGCTTTGGCGAACGGCCCCGAGAAATGCCGGAACTGGGGACGCTACGTCGGCAAACGATACGGGGGATTCAACAATATCGTGTGGATCATGGGCGGAGATCGGAACCCGGAAAAGGCCCGTGAGGATGTCGATGCGATCGTTCAAGGCATCAAGGAATACGACAAGCGCCACGTCTTCACGGCGCATTGCCACCCGGAAAATTCCGCCATCGACCAATATCGCGACGACGGGTGGTTGGACCTTAACACCACTTATACTTACTCCATTGTTCACACCAAGTTGCTGAGCGATTATCATCGCAATCCGCCCATGCCGTTCGTTCTGATTGAGTCCACTTACGAAGGCGAACACAATGCTTCTGCAGTCCAGATCCGCAGACAAGCGTACTGGGCTATCCTCTGCGGTGCCACCGGACAATTTCTCGGCAATCGGCCGATCTGGCTCTTCGATCCCGGATGGCAAGCCGCGTTGAATTCCACCGGCTCCCTTGACATGGCCCGGCTAAAGATGTTCTTCGATGGCCAGCCATGGTACGAGCTCATTCCCGATGATAAACACGAAGTTGTCACCGAAGGGTTAGGCGAGTTCACGGGACTGGATTATTTGACCGCCGCGCGCACTAAAGACGGCGGAACGGTGATCGCGTACATGCCGACGGCTCGGTCTATCACCGTGGATATGACCAAAATTTCCGGCAAAGAGGCCAAGGCGGTGTGGTTTAATCCTCGCACCGGGCAGTCCGATTCCGCAGGGCAGTTTCCGTCGACCGGCAAGCACGAATTCCGCCCCCCGGCAGATGGCGACTGGGTGCTGGTTCTGACGGACGCCGCCGGCAAATCGCGCTGATCCGGAGCCGGCTTTTATCCGCCTCGTCTAAGTTGTCCTGACATGCGTCTACCAAACAAAGTCGCCATAGTCACGGGCGCAGCTTCCGGCATCGGCCGGGCCACCGCACTTCGGTTCTGCCGCGAGGGTTCTTCCGTCGCTATTTTTGACTGCGACTCCCACAAAGGCCCGCAAGTAGTCGATGAAATCCGCTCGCAAGGTGGCAGGGCAATGTTCCTGCGTGTGGACGTCTCTGTCGAAAGTGAAGTTCAGGAAGCGGTGCAACGCACGGAAGAGGCATTTGGCGCCCTTCATATTCTGGTGAACAATGCCGCTGCTTTTGTTTTTGGTTCGTACGACGTTCCTCTGACGGACTGGCAACGCGCTCTAGCAGTGAACGTGCAGGGCGCGGCGCTATGCGCGAAGTGCGCCGTTCCTGCCTTGATCAGGGCGGGTGGCGGCGCGATCGTAAACGTAAATTCCATTAGCGGGTTTGTTGCGCAAGAGCGCAGCCTGCCCTACAACACAACGAAAGCCGCCCTTCTAGGATTGAACCGGGGACTAGCTATGGATCTCGCTGGTCACAAGATTCGCGTCAACGCCGTGGCGCCGGGTTGCATCGATACCCCGCAACTGCGAGCGGATATTGCGCGTGCCGGCCTGACTTACGAGCAAGATCTTGCCATTGAAGGTCCGCTCCACCTGTTGAACCGCTTTGGTACATCCGACGAAGTCGCCAACGCGATTCTCTTTCTCGCCTCAGACGAAGCGTCCTTCATCACCGGCGCTTGCTTGATGGTCGATGGAGGCTATACCGCGAAGTAGAGCGACAGTCAGTTCTTTGCGGGAACCGCTTCCAAATTCACTCCATGCCGCCGCAATAACACAAATAGATAGAAAACCCCGGCCAGGGTCCACAGCAGCCCCACACGAACTGCCAGTGGCGAGACACTCAACCAGATCCACAAACAAACCGCGAAACCGATTAGCGGGGAAACCAAGTACCTCCAGATTCCGCCGATGCCGCGCTCCTTCCTTCGAAAAAAGTAGCAGCCGATCACCGAAAGGTTCACTGCCATAAAGCCCGCGCACGCGCCGAAATTCACCAACTCGGCCGCCTTGTCCAGATCTAGCAGCAAACCTCCCACCAGGGCGATCGCGCCCATCAGCACCATGCTATAGGTGGGTGTTCGCAGCTTGGGATGCACATACCCAAAGACCAAATGTGGCAGTTTTCCATCGCGCGCCATCCCGTACATTAATCGCGACGCGCTGGCCTGACTGGTGATTCCGCTGGCCCAGGCTTGGGCCACCACCAGCACGGCGATCAGGTATGCCAGCGCCGGTCCACCGATCAATCCCCCAATGTCACTGAACGCTGTTTCCACCGGAGAGAACGTGGTGTAGTCGGGCCAGATCAACTGGCCAAGATACGTCTGAAAAATGAATAAACCGCCCGCGATGAAGCACACTAGAATCGTTGCCCGTCCGACGTTCTTCTGCGGATCTTTTGCGTCTTCTGCCAAAGTGGATATCCCGTCGAATCCTAGAAACGACAGAACCGCCACAGGCGTCGCTGCCATCACGAGCTTCAGAGAGAAGGTCTGCGGCGAGTAGAATGGCTCCAGGGAAAATAGCGTTCCTCTTCCAACCCCGTGAGTAAGAGCCCAGATTGCCGCGCCGACAAACCAGACCACCGATATAGACAAGATGACATTGAAAATCTCCGCGGCTCTCGTGGTCATTTCGATTCCGCGCAGATTGATGCTGGTAATGATCACGGCGGTCATCACAATCCAGGCGCTGTAGGGAATCGTTGGCAGCAACTTATGTGATGTGGCTCCCACGATAATGATGCAAAGCATCGGCATCAGAATGTAATCGAGAATTATGATCCAACCTGCGAGATAACCGACCACCGGATGAATGGCTTTGGAGGCGTATGCAAAGGTCGAACCTGATTCCGGATATGCCGCCGACATTTTGCCGTAACTCGCTGCTGTAAAACTCACGGCAATCAGGGCGATGAGATAAACGAGCGCGAAATGGCCGCGCGACTGTACTGCTCCCACGCCAAAAAATGTATATGGCGCTGTCGGTCCTACAAAGGCAAGTCCGAATAGTACCAATGCCCACAAAGAAAGCACCGGTTTGAAACTGCTCTTGCTGGCAGCTTGAGTAGAATCGTTAGTCCGCGATTCACTATTCGCGTAGTTAGGCTTCGGGTTCGAAGAGGTCATGCGTTGGCAGCGTCCGCATGGCGCGGGACACCATCTCGCGATTCTAGGCTGATCCGATGATCAATCTATAAGCATTCTAGCTTTGTTTGTCACGATACCGGGGCCAGGACGAAACCGGACACGGCTAGAATTCGTCGGGATCTACCCCGCGCATATATTTCTACCGGCAAGACGGAGGACGAGCGGCTGCGTCGTCCTGATGCAACACTCTGGATGGCTGCGAAACTCCCCAAAGAGAAGCTGCGGAGACTATGGCAGGCGGGGCAGCGGCCTTCGATTACGATAACGACGGCAATCTAGATATTTTCTTTGCCAATTCGAGCGGATATCGCCACGCTGAAGAAAGATTCGCCCAAATAGTGATCCGATCATCCCAGTTAATCATGGCTGACGCGATCGCCATTGGGTTCCAAAAGTGTTCACTTTTGAACAGACCTAGGTGTGTCTTAGACTCGAGAATCCCACGGATAGCTTTGCCGCTCGCACGTTAGCGGCGGAGCTTCAGCAGCCATCCTACGAATCAATAAGGCAAGTCCCATTTCTGCAGTGCCACCCCAAGGAGGGCGACGCAGCGTGCGCATTCACATCATCAATCCGAGTGAAGTTTCTTTTGGTACGGCGGTCATTACACCTCGCTGGTTATATGTGTTGGCGGCGGCAACGCCGGGGAGTTTCGGCGTCCCTGTCCTAGTTGATGAAACTCTGGCCGAGGTGGACCCAGAAAGCATCCAGTCCGGGGATATTGTCGGCATCGGAATCCACACGGCCAATGCGCTACGTGGCTACGAGATCGGCAAGATGGCACGCGCCCGCGGCGCCAAGGTGGTGTTCGGCGGCATTCACGCGACGCTCTACCCCGACGAAGCGCGGGACCTCGGCGGAGCTCATGCGGTGGTTAAGGGAGATGGAGACGTCGTGTGGGCCAAGGTGCTGTCCGATTGCGCTCGCGACACTGAATTAGCGGTGTATGAAGGTGGCCGGATTGAAGCTTCGGAGTTTCTGCCGGCGCGGTGGGACCTCGTGCCACGGCAAAGTTACATGTGGGCCTCAGTGCAGACCGTTCGAGGCTGCCCCAAGCATTGTTCGTTCTGCTCGGTGTGGCGCACGGACGGCCAGCGTCCGCGCCAGCGCGCTTCCGACGGGGTGATCGAAGAGATCGTGCAATTGCGGCGCCTCGGTTTCCGCTTCATCGCACTCGCTGACGACAATTTCTATCCCGTGACGCTGACCGACCTTCGCCTGGCGGAAGCGCAAAGGAACATCCAGCGGCTGAATGAGTTGAAGACCATCCGCGCGGAACGTTTTGAACTGATGGCGCGTCTGGCGCAACTCCCACCAGACATGATTTTTTTCACGCAAATCACGATGGAAGCGGCGGAAGACACCGATTTTCTGAACGCCATGAAGGCGGCGAACATCAAAGGCGCGCTGGTCGGCGTCGAGGCCGTGACTCCCGAGGGGCTGAAAGATGTCTACAAGGAATTCAATGCGGCCGGAGAAGATCTCGTGGAACGATTGCGAACCTTCCGGCGACACGGCGTGTACGTCCTCGGATCGTTTATCTTTGGCTTGCCGAGCGACCGCCCAGGAACCTTCGCTGCCACGGCCTCAGCTGCCGTTAAGTCGGAAGTCGCGTTCGCGCAGTTTGTCGGGTTGACTCCGTATCCCGGCACCGTCGACTTTGTCCGCTGGGAGAAAACGATGGAGGCTGCGCCGGTGATGGTGGCTGGCATTCCGATTACCCGCCGTTGGCTGATTCCGCGCGGCCTGCGTCCCAAGCTTTACTGGCCGCATCCGACGATGTCCGCTGAGGAAATTCGCCAGCGCACGCAATCGGTCTGGGACACATTTTACGGCCTCAGGTCCATCTGGAAGCGCTCGCGTTTCATAAAGTCGATGCGCGCCCGCCTGGCATTCGTGCTGATCTCAAAGATTTACCGCCAGATGTATGCCGACACTGGAATCGCCACGGACAGCGCGCGAGTTTCACGGTCGGCGCGTTGGGCGCGTTGGCTGGCAAAGCCGTGCCAGCGGTTATTTGCAGCTCCTGCCATGCCGGAGCTCAAAGTCCCGGTAGCATCAAACGCGCCAATTCCAGAGGCGATTTCATTGATCACAATCACGTAGAGGCCTCTCAGTGGAATTGCAGTCGGATAACCGACTTGATTGCATAACAATGTCGGCTCCTCGGCCTAAGTAGACTTTGGTTGCGTTCTCCCTCGCTCATGTCTAGGAGCGAGCACACTTCATCGTAATCTTACATCCCGATAGTATCGACTTGGCGCACGAGGTACTCGAAACAGAGCGAACTGGCGCCGGCGACCCTAAGGGTGGCGCTGCCTGCGGTCGTGGGCATGTTCGGAATGGCCGTCGACCGCGAGCCAAGCGAGAAGCGCGCGAACGCTACCGTGCGCCAGGGCAATACTGGAATCGGCCGCGCCGTAGTAGAGGTTAATGGTGTCACCGTCTGATGCCAGGGTGTAGCCACACGGAAATACAACGTCTTGAACATCACCGTGGCGTTCGTATTCAGCCTCGGGACCAAATATCCAGGAATCGCCGCGAATCAGGCATTTTTCGGGATGGTCGAGATCGAAGAGGGCCAAACCAAGCCGGTAGATGGAGCTGGACGGGGTCCTGCGAACGCCGTGGTAAATCATCAGCCAGCCTTGCGGCGTCTCGATGGGTGGAGGAGACATGCCGATGCGGTTGGCATCCCACCATGCGCCACGGCGGGCTTCGAGCATGAGTTTGTGATTGCCCCAATGGCGCAAATCGGGGGAATAGGAAATCCAGATATGGGCGCCGAGAGGCGTCATCGGGCGATGCACCAAGGCCCAGAGTCCGTCGATCTTTCTGGGCAGCAGCGCGGCATCTTTGTCGTCGGGCGACATGATCACGCCCATGCGTTCGAAGGCGCGGAAATCCTTGGTGAGGGCGAGCGAGACTCCCGGGCCGCCTCGTGAATAGGACGTGTAGGCGACGGCATATTGCTTGAGTTCTGGGACATGAGTGATGCGAGGATCCTCGATGCCCCACAGCTCCTCGGGATATTTTTCTGGATCGGGCAGCAAGGTGGGCTCGCGATCGATTTGCCAACCATCGATACCATTTACCGAGCGTGCGACGCACAGGTGAGAGAGTCCGCGGCGATCTTCAACGCGGCAAAGGAGAAGAGTGGAGCCGTCGGGAAGAAGCGTGGCGCCAGCATTGAAAACGCTGTTCATGGAGTATGGCCAATCCTTGCCGCTCAGGATTGGGTTGCCGGCGTGCCGACGGAAGAGAGTTTCGTACTTTGCGTCCGTGGGACTAACTAAGATTTTTGTAGCAGTCATTGAGAAGCCTTTTTCATGGGATTGTGGATTTTAGAAAGTGTCGAGCGATGGCGGTCAGAGATTGTTTGCGGTACCACTGGATTCTTCCAACTTGCGCATTTCCAGGAGCGCCATAAGGAAAGACAGAGTCGATTCAGCTCCCTGATTTTCGTTGGCGCGGTCGGGATGCAGGCCGTCGCGGCAACCACCGGTGGCAGGATCGTATAAGGCAATTTGCAAATCGTTGTCGCCGAGGAACCAATTGAAGGCGGACCACGCCTCTTTCCGCCAGCGACCTTGTCCGATCGCCCGGTAGGCCTGGAGGGAGGCGGAAACCATCGCGCAGGCTTCCACGGGCTGCTGGTCGAAACGCGCTTTTTCCGTGGTCTTCGAATAGAAACCGTGGGATCCAATGGGGACGAAATGGCCCTTCACGTCACACTGTTGGATCCTGGCCAACCACTCGAGCGCTTCGAGCCCCGCCGAAACCATCTCGATATTTGCGCTGCGGACGCCTGAGCGTATCAAGGCCTGCGGCAATCGAGCGTTGGAGTAGGCAAGTCCATTCTCAAACCATTTCCAGTCAGCCGAGCAGTGTGCCTGATAGGAATGCAGCAAGCGATTTGCGAGCGCGTCGGCCGCGTTCAGAGCAGCCCGATCACCGGGGAAGGACTCGAGGTATTCCTCGATGCCGAGCAAAGCGAAGGCACAGGCACGTGGACTTTTGAATTCGACGGAGGTGGGCACGGCCAATTCGAACAACCGGCCAGCGGCTCCCCTTAGCCCGGCGTCCTTGGTTCGGCCCAGAACGGTGCCTAATCCCCATAAGGCGCGGCCGTGACTGTCTTCCGAGCCTTCGGGTTCCTGCCACTGGCGTTCGTAACTGAGGCAATTTCTGAATCTTTTGGTGGTTGGATCGAAAGCGAGCCACAGAAAAGCAAGATAGCGGGAGGCGAGGTCAAACGAACCTATCGGGGCGGTACTGCCAAATTCCTCCAGGAGAGTGGCGACAATGAGAGCGCGGGCGTTGTCATCGGTTGAGTAGCCCTCGGGATAATTCGGGATGACAAAGATGGCGTGCTCGACCATCCCGGTGTGGTCGGTCATACGCTGCAAATGATCCAATTTAACGGGGGGAAGCCGATCGAGGGTCTTCTCAGTGTTCTGAGCGGAAAACGTGGCACGGGGGTTACGCAAGCGCTCATTGTACACACGTTCAAAGCTTCCCATGTATTGCTGGGCGACGCGGTTCCAGACCATGTCCCGGGCATAGAGATAGGCGCGTTTGCGCATGGCGTGGCGCGGGGTCCCATTATCGAGCAGTTCAATGGTTTTCGCGGCGATGGCCTGCGGGTCGTCGAAGGGAACGAGCACCCCACGCTCGTCGTCGAGCAATTCGATGGCATGCAAATAGGGAGTGGAGATGATGGCCTTGCCGGCGCTGAGGGCGTAGGCGAGGGTTCCGGAAACGACTTGTCCCTTATGTTTGTAGGGAGTGATGTAGATGTCCGCGGCGCCGATCAATTCGACGAGCTCTTGGGCGCTGACGAAGCGGTTGCGGAAAATGACTTTGTCCTCGACGCCCAGCTCCCGAGCCAGATTCTGCAAATACAGCCTGTATTTGTCCTCGCCGTCGTGGCGGAGGATGTGCGGGTGAGTAATGCCGGAAATCATGTAAACGACATTGGGATGAATCGCCAAGATAGCCGGCAACGCTTGAATCACGTTTTCAATGCCCTTGTTGGGCGAGAGCAAGCCAAACGTGAGCAAAACGTCTTTGCCTTCAGTTGCGAAGGCATCCTTGTAGAAATTGGGGTCAGTGAACGGAAGATCCGGAATGCCGTGCGGAATGAGATCGATCTTTTCTGGAGAGACGTGAAAGACTTCTTGCAGGATTTCCGAGGCCTGCCTGCTCATGACAACCAGGCGGTCTGACAACGCGGCAATTTCTTGAAGCACGGAGCGCTGATCGGGATTGGGATCACGTAGCACGGTATGCAAGGTAGTGACGACCGGCGTGTGCAAGCGGCGTAAAAGCTCCAGTATGTGAGCGCCAGCGGGACCACCGAAAATTCCGTACTCGTGCTGCAGGCAAACCAGATCGATGTTGCTGAAATTCAAGAACTCCGCGGCCTGCCGATAGGAAGCCAGGTCGTCCTGGGAGAGTTCAAAGCGAATGCGCGCGGGATAATCGTAGCCTTCTTCGGTATCGTTGACGGGCAAGGCGAGCAGTTCGGTGGCACCGTATTCCGCGTGAATTGCGTCGCAGAGGTCGGTGGTGAACGTGGCGATCCCACATTTGCGGGGCAGATAATTTCCGATGACAGCGATTCTGGCGGGAAGAACTGGCCGAGGATGGACTGGCCAAAGCGGAGCTAATTTTTCTTCCAGCACAGGTGGATCAATTTTGATCACTTCTTGTATAGCAAAAGCATTTGCCGCCTTGGAATCATCCGGGGCGCCGAGCAGAGTTGAGTTTTCTACTGAAGTAATCTTCGACAACGACATGCGATTTCCACCTTGGTATTGGGAGAATATTGATGCCCCGGCAAGCGGATCGCTCAGGCCTGCCGGGGCCGAACGGTTAGTAGCTTCCGCTCATTCCTCCGCCATAGCCCGCGGCGGCGGTGGCCGCTTTGTCTTCTTTACCGTAATCGGCAATCAGGACTTCGGTGGTGAGCATCAAGGAAACGATGGATGCGGCGTTCTGGAGCGCCAGGCGGGTGACCTTCGCGGGATCGATCACACCGGCTTTCACGAGGTCACCAAACTCGGCGGTCTCCGCGTTGA
Organism: Candidatus Acidiferrales bacterium; assembly: GCA_963759275.1. Taxonomy (GTDB): domain Bacteria; phylum Acidobacteriota; class Terriglobia; order Acidiferrales; family UBA7541; genus Acidiferrum. Next base: position 73,153 of record CAVWYZ010000021.1, read on the forward strand.
AGCCGAAATTTTCGTCTTTCGATTCGCGGACGCGACCGACGATGATGGCGCCTTCGTGTCCAGCGTTCAGGGCGATCTGGCGTAGAGGCTCCTCGAGGGCGCGCTTCACGATGTTGACGCCGACAGCTTCATCGTCGTCAAGCTTCAGTTTTGCCAACGCGGGCAAGCAGCGAATGAGAGCAGTGCCGCCGCCGGCAACGATGCCTTCTTCTACCGCAGCGCGAGTGGCGTGCATGGCATCCTCGACGCGAGCCTTTTTTTCCTTCAATTCGGTCTCGGTGGCCGCGCCGACCTTAATAATGGCGACACCGCCGACGAGTTTGGCAAGGCGTTCCTGAAGCTTTTCACGGTCGTAGTCCGAGGTAGTGTCCTCGATCTGGAGACGTAATTGTTTGATACGGCCTTCAATCTCGCTGGGTTTGCCGGCACCAGCGACGATGGTGGTGTTGTCTTTGTCGATGGTCACTCTTTTGGCGCTACCGAGTTCTTCGATTTTGACGTTCTCGAGCTTGAGGCCCAGGTCCTCGGTGATGGCTTTTCCTCCGGTGAGAGTCGCAATGTCTTCGAGCATGGCCTTGCGGCGATCGCCGAAGCCTGGAGCTTTTACGGCAGCACACTGCAAAGTGCCGCGGAGCTTATTCACCACGAGTGTTGCCAAAGCTTCGCCTTCAATGTCTTCCGCGATGATGAGCAGAGGCTTGCCCATTTTGGCGGTCTGCTCAAGCAAAGGGAGCAGGTCTTTCATTGAGCTGATCTTCTTTTCGTGAATCAGGATTTGCACGTCCTGAAGAATGCATTCCATGCGCTCCGGATCGGTGACGAAGTAGGGTGATAGATAGCCGCGATCGAATTGCATACCCTCGACGATTTCGAGGGTAGTGTCCATGGTTTTCGATTCTTCAACGGTGATAACGCCATCCTTGCCGACCTTCTTCATAGCCTCGGCAATGATATTTCCGACCTGTTTATCGGTGTTGGCGCTGATGGAGCCGACCTGCGCGATCATGTCGCCCTTCACATCGCGCGAGAGGCGCTTGATCTCTGCCACGGCAACTTCGACAGCTTTATCAATGCCGCGCTTGAGTGCCATGGGGCTGGCACCTGCGGCGACTGTGCGCACACCTTCGCGAAAGATGGCCTGAGCCAGCACTGTCGCGGTGGTAGTGCCGTCGCCGGCTACGTCCGAGGTCTTGGACGCCACCTCGCGCACCATTTGGGCACCCATGTTCTCCAGCGGATCCTGGAGCTCGATTTCCTTTGCGACGGTTACGCCATCTTTTGTGATGATCGGTGCCCCAAACTTCTTTTCGATCACCGCGTTGCGTCCCTTCGGGCCGAGCGTGATTTTTACCGCGTCCGCGAGAATGTTGACACCACGCAAAATCGCTTGACGTGAATCTGCACCAGTTACAATTTGTTTTGCCATGAGCTTCCCCCTCCCGGGTGACTAAAACTTTTGCTGTATCCGAAACCCGCTAATTGGAGCGGGGGTCGACCTACTTCTTGCCCGACGCGGCCTTGGCGATCCCGCCGACTTTTGCCAGGATTTCCTCCTCGCGGAGAATCAGGTACTCCTGCTCGTCGATCTTGATTTCGTTGCCGGTGTATTTGCCAAACAAGATCCGGTCACCGACCTTCACGTCGAGCGGGATACGATGGCCTTTCTCCAACTTGCCGGCGCCGACGGCGATTACTTCACCCTCGTGCGGCTTTTCCTTGGCGGTATCGGGGATGATGATTCCACCCTTCGCGGTTTCCTTCTCTTCGAGCCTGCGTACGATGACGCGGTCATGTAGAGGAGTAATATTCACTGTCATTTCCTTGACCTCCATTCGGCATAGTGCAAAATCCAACACGAGAACCCTTTAGTGGCCTGAGCCCACTGTTATGGGCGAAAACTCTTCTGGTTCTTCTCTCTAGTAACTTCCAGATCGGCCGCTTCCTTTTTCTTCTCGTCGGCTTCCTTTTCCGGGCGCTCCTGGGCCTCGAGCTTCACCCCTTCGGCAATGCCAATCTCGGCTTCTGCATTCGCTCGCTTGGAATAAATGAGAAGCCCGAATTGATCACTGAACGGAGTACGGACGAGATGGCAGGAATATTGGAGATCCTCCCACGAGGCGAGAGATCCCGGCTTCGTGTTATAGAGTGAGTCCATAACCGGGTCGATTACCGACTCAACGCTAGCCGGGGGACCGTATTTCAGCGAAATGGACTTCACCATATCCGCAGCGGAAAGTCCTTCCGTGGAACTGCGATCGTAGGTCACGGACATTTTGTATAGCGCGCCGTTCGAGAAAAAGAAAAGAATCTCTTCGACGCTGTCGGAGTGGGAAGAACTGCCGGAAGTGCTCGGCGGCCACCAGGTAAGTTCCTGGAGCAGCATGGGCTCAGCGTGAATGGTCTTAACGTCCGACAATCTCTGGGCGCTGAGCTTTAAAACGTCATCCAGGCTCGTACCGAGAGAAAAGCCGCGATACTTGGACAAATCTTGCGCGCGAGGCGCTGGGGCCATGAGCAACAATGCTCCAAGACAAAAAATCAAATTGCGAATTATTTTCATTTCATATCTCCAGCACACTCTTAAACATTTGAAGCTTCCGCCAGGTGTTCTGTTGCGAGTATATCCACGAGACGCTGGCGACTCTGGCTGTTCAACTCGATCCCCGGGGTGGACGACATAACCGATATTCTGTCCGGCACCTTGCTGGCAGAGACTAAATAGAGACTTTCCTGAAGGTGCCGGGAAACGGCTGTAACGGTCAAAAAAGGAATTCCGAGAAAGGTCTTCGACACAACACTCGTAATTTGAACGGAGTTACGCTCCAGCGTCTTCCGCTTGGCAAGGATGCGCTTGAGGGCCCTCCGAAGTGCGCTTGGCTGTTCACGCCCGAACACGATGGCCTTCATTTCTCCGGCCAGATAAAAGAAAGTCCAATGCGCTTCGTGAATTTCCCGCGCGAGTTCGAATGCGTCGATATCCGGGACAATTCTCCAACCGGGCAAGAAGGCCTCACTCTTAAGCGCCAGACCCGCGGGCAAAAGCGCGTTTTCTCGAATTAATACGGTTCCATATGTGTTTTTGACTGACATGTTGTCCCATCGAACTGAAAGAACGCGGGCAGACGGGGGCGGCCCCGATGATGAACTGCTTGGCTGTTCCGCGACTGCCGCGGTGGTGATTTTATGAAAAGTGGAATTCAGAACTTCTGTTCAGCCTTAGAAGCTTGGCCACCGTGCGCAAAAACATAGACCTCGATCCCATCGTACAATTCCTAATCTTAAGGACTATCTGACGTCGTCGCTGTCCTCTTTTATACAGTCTTGCGGCAAATTTCCTGGTATGGGAACCCCACGGGGATCTGAGTCATTCTTACCTTCTGCTCTCTGGCACTGGCTTCAGGTGAAGCTCAGGCCGCTCGGAAGAACCGGGGTGCCATTTGTACCAAAGGGCGAGCCCAATAAAAAGCCCACCTGCTGCCGTACCAAACGAGCATGCCTGAGGTGACTAACAGAGCTAGCGCAACAAACATTCCGATGAAGTACAGCCAGCAAATCAAAAGCTCCCTTAAACGGTAAGAGAATAGGCCGAATCCCAGCAGAAGCCAGGCGAACTGCGACATGCGATGTCTGCGTCGAAATGAATTCATAAATCACTGAGCTTTGCTCAGCTTGGAGGGAAAGGGGTGCTGGCAGGGTTCCTGATCAGCAGGACGGTGAGATGAGGGACATAGCCCGACCCGCCCAGACCGGTCAATGTCTCTCTGTCCCGCCGTCCGATATGACATTCTATGGATTCTTGAGACAGTGCGCTGTTCTGTTTTGCACAGTTTTGTGGAAATCCTGCTGATAGGCTGAACATGACCGAAAAGGTCCATTTCCCAAAGTTTTGTTGAAATAAATATGAAATCAAAGAGATCCAATAACAATCACAAGACCGACGCTTTCAATGCGCAAGATTTTCTCGACAGTGCCGGGGTGGCAAGAAAAGTCAGTGAATACCGCCGAAATGAGTCCATTTACTCGCAAGGTGACGCTGCTGAGACTGTGATGTATGTGCAGAAGGGCGGGGTGAAGCTGTCGGTGGTGAATGGCACAGGCAAGGAAGCGGTGGTCGCGATGTTCGGACCAACGGATTTCTTCGGAGAGGGTTGCATGGCGGGCCAGACGATCCGGATGGGGACGGCGAGCGCCGTGACGCCGACAACCTTGCTGGTAATTCAAAAAGAGGAATTACTGCGAGTGCTCCATGCGGAGCATGAGTTATCTGATCATTTCATCGCGTACATGCTGGCGCACAACATCCGAGTCGAGGAAGATCTGATTGATCAGCTGTTCAACTCGAGCGAAAAGCGGCTGGCACGCACGCTGTTGCTTCTGGCGCGCTACGGGAAACAGGAACAACCCGACCGCATCCTGCCAAAGGTTTCGCAAGAAACCCTCGCGAGCATGGTAGGAACTACGCGTTCGCGAGTGAATTTCTTCATGAACAAATTCCGAAAGCTGGGTTTTATCGAATACAACGGCAAAATCAAGGTCAACAGGTCATTGTTGACGGTTGTCTTGCACGAATAAAATTACAACTTACCTGCAACTTGAGTCGCTCCGGATGGGGCGGAAGGTCCTTGAGTCAATTCCAGAAAAAGCATTCTGCTGTCGGAGTAGTAGGCCTGTCCGGTAGCGGTTTGCCCATTGAATACGGGTGCGATGCAACGCACAAAGTGCTCGCCTGCGAGTTGCGATGTCCTGGCCAGATCGGTTGCTATAAAGTCGCGCTCGGCATCGACATTGGGATCAATTTTGTGAAAGAGCCGAAACTTATGCTTCACAAATTCAATGGCGACATCGTGGGTTGCGGCACCCACCCAAAGAGGAACGCCGTCGACGGTGCGATCGGTTTTCCAGATGCGCAGGTGGTGTCGGCGCGCCACGATAGAGACGGGATCAGGCAACGCAAACGAATAGTCCTGTGGTCTTCCAAAAACGTAAAGCTTATCCATGGGCAGCCTGGCGTAGTGTTTGCGCTGCCACAATAGATGCCAAATGATTTGCGGGGTGGATTTTTCCACGCTCACCCAACCACCATTTGCGAAGGCCGCCCGCAAGTCGTTTTCTTGGGCCGCGAAAATCAAATTCAGCATATCGCCTTCGCGTCCTTCACCGTTTATAACTCGGGGGGGCAGTAATTTGACCATCTCGCTGAGATCTGAACCTGTTCCTGGGGCAACCAACAAATCCTTTGCGTCGACGGAGAAATCAGTTTTCGTGTAGGCTGTCAATTCCGTGCCCTTCAAGACGGTGCAGTCCCGGCCAGGCGTGAGCAAGAACACGGGAGCGGCGGGCAAGTAAATGGCGGCCATTATGGCCATGCCCACGACCATGCGCATCGTGCGGGACTTTTGCTTGAATTGTTTGCGCGCGCTCAATTGTGCCATCTGGCCAGTAGCGAGTTCGACCGTATCGAGCTTGATGACTATATTGCCGCCGATCCCTAAGGGGCGCTTTCCGTACACTCTGACGACCGAGCCTTCGGCCTTGGCGCCGGCGACAATTACCGTGAGTCCTTCCACAACGACGGCTTTCTGAACTAGAAAGTCAAGACGATCACCCTTATGGACGTGGCGAGAGGAGATGGTCTGCGCCAGTTGCAGTTTCACAGGAGTGCCGGTTTCAATGAGCAATTGAGTGGAAGGCGTGGACGATCGTTGGGCCACAAGAACTTGCGGAGCCATCAGGAGGAGAAGTATGCAAGCCGGGAGGATTTGTCGTTTGACGCGAAACATCAGATTCGGCCTTTCTCTTGAGGCAAACCGCTAAGTCGCGGGCCCCAAAAGCGGCGATCCAATTGGCGCGTTCGGTGCTTGCCTGTTGAGAGTACACGTCAGTTGGTGGGGAAAATCTGTACAGAAGTGGACACGATGCAAAGGATTAGCGGCACAACAGCAACAAACGATTTCTAGAGGCGCTGGTAGCTTGCCGGGACAAGAACACCCGGCAAGCCGCCAAGTCGGCTACTTGTTCGAAACAACCTGTTTCGAGTCGTTGCGCGGTGAGTTCTTTTCCAAAACGTTGACGAGGTGACGGCCTGTGGCAGGCACGCTTGTATGTTCTCCTCTAACGATGTCCTTGGCTTTTATGGCGTGACCGTAGACTTGCTCGCTGGCGTCATCATCGGGGCGAAGAGTGGTGCCTTCGAGAGAAACGCCGGCAAACAAACCGCGGGAACGCGAGTAGCTAAGGATCTCTGCTCGCATCCAAGCGTCGGTGTCCGCGGAAGCGTCCCGACCTACTGGGCCACCGGCGACCGAGGCGTCTGCTCCCAGTTTGACCTTGCTGCTGAGGATGGAGCTCATACCTCGGTCATTCATGACCAGCAGGATGAGATCAGTAGCTTCTCCACCGATCTGGAAGCCGACACTGCCGCCTTCGAGTGCGTACATCGCGGGAGCGCCCCACGGTCCACGGAACTTTTCACCCGTCCGGCAAACCATTGCGCCACGTCCATATTGAGCGCCGACGATAAACGCCGCTTTCATTACGGATGGAAACACAATGACGCATTCGGCCTTTTCGAGAAGGTCATGGGGAATGTTGTCCGGGATGTTGAGCACTTCTTGTAAGACGACACCACTTTCTTCAAGGCGTTTTTGCTCCTTATTTAACTCCTGAGCAGACATAACGCCGGCGACGAGGGAAAGACACGCTGCTGCAATCAGATACTTCTTCATCGAAGACCTCCAGGGTCAGAACTTCTTTGGTAAACGATATTTCGTAAAATGCGTGGTTGAAGGACTTTCAACGCAGTTCGGGTTCAGCGGTTCGGAGAGGGTAATGCGTTGCCCGACTCTCAGGCGGGGTGGAATGAACTGGGAACTAGGAACTTTTTCTGGCTCCCACAAAAATGAAGACGATTCCTCCGACTAAGGCCAAGCCGCCTAACAACGGAGGAATAGAAACGTGGTCGTGCTTATCCGCGGTGGCGTGGATGGGCCCGACATCCAGAACCTTCTCTTGGTGGGTATAGGTAAATCCCTGGTAGGCGAGAGCCAGGCCGCCAAGGACAGCTAGAAGAATACCGAGCGACGTTAATGATTTCATGGGATGGGCGGCTAAACCGACCTTCTCCTACCTTGAATCAAATTGATTACGAAGAGAGCCAGTGCCGCCACCAGCAGAAGGTGGATGAGTCCCCCCATAGTGTAGGAGGTGACCATGCCGAGAATCCAAAGGACGCACAGAACAACGAAGATAGTCCAAAGCATTGTGGTTTCCATTCTCACAAGAGACCGGAACGCGGAGCGCTTGTGCCGCATCCAGGAATCGTTTGCGATTTCTTCTGGATGCGAACTGATACTAGATGGCCTGCGCTGAAAGGTCTGTTCCTTTGCGCACACATTTGACGTTTTTAGGGAAGCGCCGCGAGGATGGGAGCAGGGGTCAAGAGTTTCAACTGATCGAGAGATGTCAAGACGCTTTGCCATTGAGTGGGATCCTTCTTGGTTTCAAGTGGAAGGGAGAGGTCCGCATAAAACTTCAGGATGTTGTCGCGGAGGGCGGTTGAGGTGCGGGCGAATTTTCGCTGAGTCAACTGCGCTAACAAGTGCGAATAGGTTTCATCGGTCAAGGAGTACTCGGCCGCCTGAGTCTTTTTGCCGGTGTCAAAGTCAGAGTTGGAAAGGGCGAGAGTGCCGGCACGGACCTGCTGGAGATAAAGGCGATATTGGTCGACGGTGGTGTTGATGCTTTTGAAATAGAGGTCCTCCGTCTGTGGCGTGGGGTTGTTGAAGGCGAGAGCCTTGAAGGGGCCAATTTTGGGCATGTATTGGAGGAGGACGGACCAAACGCGTGTGCTAAAACCGGGTTTCGAATAGTCCTTGCCCCATTCCTTTTCATACTCGGAGCGAGATAAACGATACAGAAACTCTTTCTTGGAAAAATTGGAGCGCTCCTTCATCAAGTCTTTTTTGTGGGTCCGCAGGGCGATCTGCGTCATTTGGGGAATCATCCGGCTAACAGCAAAGCGATAGGAACCGATGGCGAGATCCTCGTGCGTAAGGACGTCTTTCAACTCCAAACCATAGATGATAGGGAAAGTGCGTTCCAGTAGAGCTTTTGAGACCTGGAACCCGATGAAATCGTGATATTGCTGCGAGGCGTAACGGTTCTTGGCCACTTGTACCATGTCGAAACCGAATTCTGTCTTGAGGTGCGCAGTGTGGTCCTGCGCGTATCTGACGGAATTGCCATACTTCGCGCGGAGCTTCGGATATTGAATGGAGACGGACTCATTGACGGCCGGATGCCCGGCGATATCGGAGGCGTAGTGCGCCAGGGCACCCAACGCGAAAGCGTATTCGTCCACGTCCTGGCTTTGGGCGAGCAATTCGCGAACGAAATCGCCGCTCCGAACGTAGTGCAGCAGATTGCTGAATTCCGCGCTACCAAAGGGATAGTAGCCGAGATCCTGGATAACGGCGCCGCCATAAGCGTAACCGTGGGCCTCTGTGAGTTGCTCTTCCGTGAGCATTGGGAATCGCTTGAGGAGAAGAGGACGGAGTTCGTCGGTCCATACGAGGTCAACGATTTCCTCATGGGTGAGCACGGAATAAGCCAACGAAGCGCTAGAGCACAGGAGAGCGACTAAGAGCGTAGCCACCAGCCGAAGCGCTAGTGGCACAGTCGGCCCAGCGTGTCGAGGGTGTGCAGCTCTAGTTCGCTCTTTTGAGCTCGGAGACAAGATTCTTCGCCTCGGTCATTCGCTCCCTGTAGAACAAGGGGCAGATCAACACGGTTGCGCTGCCTACCCGCACGCGGTGCCGTATGCCCTGCTTCGATAGGAAGAGCGATAGAGCCGCGTACGTCTTGATTTCTTTCTCCAAGAACTTGACCGCATGTTGTTTGGAATCATCCATCACGCGCCTCCGACTTGGAACAGATCGTGACCTACCGGAGAAGACAAGAACCGACAGTTAGGATCCGCAGGCAGTTTCCAACCGCCACAAAGGCCAGTATTGAAAATGCGAGCCATCGGCAAACATTCTAGATGCGGCCGATGAGCACCAGGACCACGACGATGAGAAGAACGAGTCCAACGCCGCCGGTCGGGATATATCCCCATTCCCGGCTATGCGACCAGCGTGGCAACGCTCCTAGGAGGGCCAAAATTAAGATGACGATCAATACAGTTCCAAGCATGATTCGCTCCCTTTTCGACTGCGTTCCGTTCTGAAATACGGGGCCGAGTGTCCGTCCCAGCGCATTCCCTAAACCCGGAAAGTTGTCTGCGCTGGGCCGGAAACTGTTTCGATCAGTTTGTGCCGGGGCGCTAGAGTACGACCGTAATTGCAAAGCGGGTGCCGGGATAGTACGGGTCGTACATGTAATAGCCGCCATCTTGGTAGTCAATGTAGAACTGGTCTGTGTAATACCAGCCGGCGGGCCAGGGTTGAACGTAACCGAACCAATAGCCGCCGTACTGGAATCGAGAATATCCGCCAACCATTACGGGGTCGCCCATGCGGAACTCGTGGCCACGGCCAAAGTTTGAATGGAAACGCTCGTCGGGGATTCTCCCGTGGCCTCGGGAACTCAGACGTAGAGCAGGCTGCGAGTGCTGCCTGGTTGTCTCTTCCTGAGTGCGTTGTGGTCCCTTGTAAGAAACATTTTGCCGCTGCGCCGAGTGTTGTTGTTGCTGCTGTTGCTGACCCTTAGCCTGTTGCTGCTCATGCTGAGTCTGCTGTTTATTGGATTTGGCTTGATCTTGCTCTTGTTTCTGCTGTTGCTCTTGCTGGCCCTTAGCCTGTTGCTGCTCATGCTGAGTCTGCTGTTTATTGGACTTAGCTTGCTCTTGCTGTTGTTTCTGCTGTTGCTCTTGCTGGCCCTTAGCCTGTTGCTGCTCATGTTGAGTCTGCTGTTTATTGGACTTAGCCTGTTCTTCTTGTTGCTTCTGCTGTTGTTCTTGCTGGCCTTTGGCTTCTTGCTGGGGCTTTGCTTCGTGTTGTTGCTTTTGGGGCTCAGCCGGGGCTTGCTGTTTCGGAGAGCTGGGTTTTTCGTCTTGCTTCTCCGGTTTATCCTGGCGTGCGTAACTGGGAACGGTAACTCCCAAAAGCAGGAACGCGGCAATGGTGCTGATCACTCGAATTGTTTTCACTTTGGTATCTCCGGTATTGCGTATGCATGCGCGCGTCAGAACTCTGGCGCGTATTTTCGTCGATCGTTGGCCTCGGTGCGCGAATCACAGCCTTCGACTCAGCCGTTCATCGCAGCTTGGCTAGGTTCCGACGCGTATGTGCGCGAAGGAGTGAAATAGGCCAAAAACGTTGAGGAGCCACAGCACCACAGCGATGACCACCACACCGTTCAAGATGGACTTGATGCTGCTTTGCATGGGAATAAAACTGTTCACTAACCACAGAAGGACGCCCACGACGATCAGGGCTATCAAAATTTGAACGAGAGGCATAGAGCTTGTTCCTTTCTTCGGCTGTAACGAAACTTCCGGGCCCGAACTGCTTGCTGCACGACCTGGCATGACGAATGCGAATAAACCTTTGGCTGAAGCAAGGATTGGCGATTCTTGAGGCACAAACCTCCGATTAGGTTGTCGTTCGATATCCTTACTGCCAGAGATAGCCGCGAGAGGAGTCAGCTTGGGGATGGACCGTCCAACAAAACGGCCCTGTTACGGCAATCCCATCCTAGCCTTTGCTGAGGTCCATATCTGTTCACTTGTATACACGTTTTGCGCTTTTCTGAGAGCAGCATCAGCAGGCGAGCGTGCGCAGCGTGATATAATATGTAGCGCTCTTAAAACAACTCGAATTGTTTGCCTGGCTCGACCTAGGTCCTCGTCGGGGAACCAAGTATGCCCAAGGCAACTCCCAAGAAGATCCGTAGAACACCCCGGAGTGATTCCACGTTCGATCTGCAGGCTTTTCTTGATACCGCGGGCGCGACACGGCAACTTCTCAAGTTTCGGCGCGGAGAGAAAATCTACCGTCAGGGCGATCCCGCTAAAGGTGTGAAATACATCCAGGAAGGCGGAGTTCGACTTTCCGTTATCAACGAAGATGGTAAAGAGGCAGTAGTGGCGGTTTTGGGCCCGCGCGATTTTTTTGGCGAGGGATGCCTGGCGGGCCAGTCCGTCTGTATGGGAACGGCCACCGCCATCGTGCCGACATCCATACTATCGATTGATAAGGGCGAGATGATGCGTGCGCTCCGCACGGAACACGCCCTCTCGGACTTGTTCATCTCTCACATGTTGATTCGGAACATCCGAATTGAAGAAGACCTGGTCGATCAGCTTTTTAATTCCAGCGAGAAGCGCCTGGCGCGTGCCCTTCTGCTGCTCGCGCGGTACGGAAAAGACGACCAACCGCACGGAGTGCTTCCCAAGGTATCGCAAGAGATGCTGGCGGAGACGATTGGCACGACGCGGTCACGGGTGAATTTTTTCATGAACAAGTTCAGAAGATTGGGATTCATCAAGTACAACGGCGGCCTTCAGATCAACACTTCGCTGCTGAGTGTTGTGCTCCACGACTGAGACAAGTCACGTGCCCACCATTCCTTGTGCCGGTATGACTGCGGAATCAATCCGTTTGGGGTGAAACAGAGGCATCCGCGGCTCTGACGAGAACGGGCCTCTTCGATTTCATTGCGTAGAGCACGGTGTCCGCGGCGTACAGAAGGGTTCCGACAGTATCCGCATCGGATGGATAACTGGCGATTCCAAAGCTGACAGAGAGGACGGGATGTTCGGTATCCTTGGCAAGCAGGTCGCAAATTCTCTGTGCTACCAACGTGGTGGCGAAGGTGTCCGTCTCCGGCAGAACAATAGCAAACTCATCCCCGCCGTGGCGCGCCGCGGTGTCCACCGACCGGGAGCAGTCCGTCAGGATTTGCGCCAACCGGGAGAGTGCGCGGTTCCCCGCCAAATGCCCGAACCGATCATTGATCTGTTTCAAGCCATCAAGGTCCAACAAGAGAAGGGAGAACTCGCGTTCGGTGCGTTTGGAGCGGCAAATCTCTGCGTGCAACACCTCGAACAATTTGCGATGGTTTGCCAAGCCGGTCAGCGAATCGCTCGATGCCTGATGGCGCAATTGCGCTTCAAGCAGTCGCTGCTCCGTAATGTCAATGGCGATTACTTCCTGGCCGGCAAAATTCCCATAATCGTCGTGGACATTGCGGCCGCTCAACCTGACTTTCAAGATTGCGCCATCAAGGCGCTTCCAGTCGACTTCAACAGGCTCGATTTCCGTTGTTTCTTCGAGAGGTCGAGCGAAAAGTGGCCTTTGGGATAAATTGGGAAAGATCGCAGAGTCTTGATTCGCGGCTAAGAGTTGCTGTTTGGAAGGGTAGCCAAGCATGGTTACCAGCGTCTGATTCACGTCGAGCAGTTCACCTGAGGCGTCACTCAAGTAGATTCCATACATGGGATTGTCCACCAGCGCGCGATACAGCGATCGCGAATGCTTCAACGCTTTTCGCGCTTCTTCTAATTCCTCGCGTAGAGTCTTGTTATTCAAGGCTCGGCGGACAACCATGGGCAACTGAGAAATGTGTTCTATTTGCACGTAGTCGAAAGCATCTTGAGCGGTGAGCGCCGCGACAGATTCACCCGTCAGCCCCGCAGTCACAAAAATAACGGGGATTTCTTGCCCCGTTTGAAGGAGAGGCAACGCCTCCGACGTTTCCCAGCTTGGACCGGGATGCTGGACGAGGATGACGTCATAGGTACGGCAACGGAGCAGGTCCGCACAGTGTGCCGAGCTCAAAGCAATGTCGAAGCTAACTGTGAATTGTCCCTTCTCCAGTTCTCGCAGGCAGCTGTTAACCTCCTCTGCGACGGGATGAACAAAAAGGACGCGGAGGGAACGTTGCCGGTGGGGATACGGACTGTCGGAGCGCACACTTCGCGCAAAAAACTGAAGTTCGTTTTGTGACATAGCTGCCTTCGGCGGCCTTCACCGGGTCCGTGAATGGAGCTACCATGAACCGCCCGACTCCGAACCCTTCCAGGAACATAGTAGGCCGGAGAGAAGGCGGCGGCTGTTCAATTATAGACAGCGACGATGGGAGCAAATCGGGTTGAAAGAACGACTACGATCCAACTGCAGAATTCCGAACTGTTCGATTGTGTACAGACGTCACCCTGAGGAACGGGTAGTTTGGATCTAATCTTACCCACCCCTGCCTGCGACGCCTTTTGACCTGACCGTTGGAACGTCGCAGGTCCTTCCTAATCTGGGAAGAGGTGTTGTCACGTCTTATTCAGAAAGAGTCTGCGATTGTCCTTGACATCCATTGCTGCAAGGAACAAGCTCACAGCGAGCTTCCGCCTGTAGAGGCGAGGCTCCCGCTTCGTAGTCCGAATGCAGTTCCGTTAAGGCCAAGTTCCACATCGAGCGCAAAAGTGCAGAACCTACTGGGTTCTTTCCTGATGGCTCGTGCGGGTCCCTTCCTCCTGTTCGACGTACAGGCACACCTAAGACGCCAGCGGTTCCAGGCCCACTACACGAGCTCTCTTGCGTCATGCGAGAGGGATCATCGTTTTTTTAAAAAGGAGAATTACCATGTCAGAACAAAACAAAACGAACGTCCGTAGATTATTTGATGAGCTTTGGAACAATGGCAATCTGGCAGTCGCAGACGAGCTTATTGCTACCACCTACGCTCACCATGATGCCGCGACGCCAGAAGCTGGACGCGGTCCCGAGGGCGAGAAGAAGAGAGTGAAGATGTACCGCACGGCATTTCCCGATCTTCGATTGACGATCGAGGACACGATTGCCGAGGGCGAGACAGTTGTTGCGCGCTGGACTTGCCGCGGCGCGCACCGGGGCGAGCTTAATGGGATTGCACCAACGGAGAAACAATTCGTCTTTTCCGGAGTAAGCATCGCGCGCTTCGTTGGCGGAAAGATGGTCGAAGGTTGGGTCAACTGGGATGCTCTGGGCCTGATGCAGAATCTCGGCGTCGTCCCTGAACTCGGAAAAGCCAAAGCCGTCGCCACCACAAAATAGCCGAGCGGAGGCAACCAAGGAGACCGAAGGCCCGACTACTTGAATCGGGCCTTCTTTTTGCTTTTGTGGACAGCCGGATCCTGCGGTGAGGCTTTCGGACACTAAGCTGGTTTGAGAGATTTGCCGCACTCCAGGCAGTGTCGTTTGTGTCGCGCGGTAATGAGCCCGCAGAATGGGCACATTCGTTGTGGCGCGAATTCGCTCTCGGGTGGTTCTGTCCCGCGCCTCTTTTTCAGCAGCGACCAAATGACACCAGCTAAATTGCAGACACGCGCAACAAAAGTACGATGTTCAGACATAGAGACTAAACTCAGGAGATCATCGATCGCGGCCCGAGCGGTCGGAGCCGAACGTGGTCCCCTTTCGACCACAGAATAAGGTCATTCTCAAGATGTGTCTGTGCAAATGAGCACATGTCGGCGGTAGAGTCTGGTCGAAGCTGCAGTCTCTAAAAGTCGACCCACCACGGCACTGTGCAGTATTGGACAGCGCCCAAGCCAACAAAAATGCAGCATTGCGGTTATGGATGAGGTAATGGCACTTTCTGAGAAGCCGCACGACTCGGGGAACAATGTGCGGTGGATGGTATGAGAGAAGAAAAACAGGCGGGAAGACAGGAATGCGGAACGCCGGATGAAGCTGGTATTCGCGGTCGCAGGCGTAATTCTCGTGATATTGATTGCATACGCGTTGACTCAACATAGCGAACGTCCCGGTCCAGTGGAAAAGGGGCCAATCGTGGCCAGTCTGGGAACCATCGGATCGCTCCGAAATTGAGTGAAAGGCAGCAACTGCCTCGATGCCGCATGTCGAAAAGGATGGGAGGACTGAGATGCCATTCAGTGGGAATTGTCATTCCGCCGATCTCTCCACGTTGAAGGCGCTCAGCAATGCCGGAGCGGTTTACGGGTTGTTTAAGATAGACCTCCCATTCCGTCCCGACCATTACACGTGTCTGTATGTGGGACAAACGAACGACCTGAGAACCCGCATGATTGAGCACTACAATACCGCTCCGGTCTTAGGCGTCACCCATTTCTTTGCCGAGCCCATTGTGACCGAAGAACGACGAAAACAGCGCGAGAAAGAACTGCTCGATGAGTTCAACCCGATCGGGAACAGGAGCAATGGAGTACGCCACAATGAATACGGGGAGTTTGTCGGGGTCAATAGATTCTAATGTTTCTAGATACAACGCACAGTTAACATTAGTGGAAAGGAACACAACATAGAGGCCCCACAGCACGGATTCTGGCCACGAATGGGTGTGGCTCTTGGTAGATCCTTCTTTCCTCTTTCCGCAATCGCGATCATTGTAGGAGTGGCGATTTGGGGGCCTTGGGTTAGCCTGGCAGTCACGATTGTAGCGATCGTTGCCGCATTGAGGCTATTGTGAGTAAAAATGGGTGCGCTTCCCCATCGGTTTTAAGGCTTTCGCGGATTTTTTCTCATCCCCAAGACTTGCATTGCGCGATTTTTCACGTTATTTGCCTGACTGCATATATTTGCGCCTTCTGGCTCTACCTGCACCCCCAAATGGCCCACATCGCTGGCCCGTGGTCGCGGATAGCCTTCGTACTAGCATCGGCTGTGGTGCTCGGATGGATCTCCGGCATAGACGTCGGTGTCAACTTCCATAACCATTCCCATCGACCCATCTTCACCTCGCACTTCCTCAATCGGTGGTTCGGCCGAATCTGGACGTTTTCCGGCGGCTGGCCGTCATTTTTTTGGGAGTACTGCCACGTTACGGTTCACCACGCAAATCTGCTAAGCAGCGAGGATTGGACGCTGCCGAAGAAAAATGCCGACGGGTCATTCGAGAACTTTCAACTGTACCTGTTCACACATTGGCCGTGGCGCCTTACCGTGCATCTCTGGAAGGCCCTCGGAGCGCGCGCGAGACTGCGCCGGAGGTCTCTCCGAGAACTCGGAATCTTCGTGGTGCTTTGGTCCATTCCTTTTTGGATCGATCCGATAATGGCCCTGGGGCTGTGGCTGCTGCCTCACTGGATCGCTAACGCTTTCGTGATGAATTCGGGGATGTATGTGCAGCATTCAGGATGCGTCGCGAAGAGCTCCGCCAAACCGGTAAGTCACTCCACCGTATTCGTATCAAAGTTTTTTAATCTCACCATGTTCAATATAGGTTTTCACCTCGAGCACCATGAGTATCCGCGGGTCCATTGGTCTGAATTACCGGAAGCTCATAGACGG
Source organism: Candidatus Acidiferrales bacterium (assembly GCA_963759275.1). Classification (GTDB taxonomy): domain Bacteria; phylum Acidobacteriota; class Terriglobia; order Acidiferrales; family UBA7541; genus Acidiferrum. The sequence goes on from CAVWYZ010000021.1 coordinate 89,397, forward strand.
ATGAGTCCAGATATAGTCGAAGGCGGAGCACACGTGGTTCCTTACGGGAATTATCACGCGGCGTTTCTGCTGGCCGGCGACGCTGACCGCCGAAAATGTTTCGATGCGCAGGACCCGAGATATGAGAAGTAACCGAAGTCCGTTCCACGCCGGAATAGTCGCGTTACTTCCTGAAATGGAAAGGGCGACCCAGTAAGAGCCGCCCCATTACAAAGTCAGAAGTCTGCCAAACTACGGATTGCAATCTCCCTTCAATCTAAGCCGCGGTTGAACCGATGTCCAGCGCTATTCCTGAGGTAAGTTTCCTGAGGCAGCAGCCACTGAGGAAAGGTCGAACAATATCAGAATGCATGATTGGACTCCTCGCGCTGCTCTGAAAGATCCAGAGTGACACCCGCGGTCGGCTGGGAACAGCACACGAGCACGTTCCCGGAAGCGGGCCTCTCCAGGGGCTCAGGGTTATAAACAATTGATCCGCCGATCAGACCAGTCATGCAGGTATGACAGACTCCAGCGCGGCACGACCATCTGACCGGAACATCGCAGGCTTCCGCCAGTTCAAGCAAACTCGCAAACTTAGGATCCCAAGCTGCGGTAATCCCGCTACGCGCGAATGAGACTAGGGGGCCCGGTCCGGGCAGTCCTTGGGGCAGGTGAAAAGTGTGAACAACCTGCGCCATACCAGGAACACGTCCGAAAGGTCCCTATCGCAACGGCTGGTAATTCCGGCGGACTCGCTTCTCGGAAGTACCGATCACCGCAGTAACTTGCCTGCGAGCCAGTTATCAACACTGAACTTTCCCGGACCAGAGCAGATCAGCCAGATAAAGAAGAGCACGTACAAGACTTCCGGAAGGTACAAGAAATCGTCGAGCCAGCTAAGAAACGAAAGCCCCTTAGGCAAGGTGGAAACCGCGCTGGTCAGGGTGGCGACAACCATGTCGATCAATAAAGCCACGCAGCCGAAGCTTGAAAGAAGCCCCACAGCCACCAGCGATCCACAAAAAAACTCGACAGCCGACACGAAATACGCGGTGAAGTGGGGAAACGGGATTTTGGCCTGAACGAGCGTGTCGTAAACGGGTTTCGTGCCGCCGGCGACAAACAACTTGTTTGCGCCGGAGATGGCGAAGAACAATCCGATCGAAACGCGTACCAGCAGGATGGCATATTGTTCCAAACCACCACTACCCTGCAGCGCAAACTGAACCAGCTCTTTCCAATCCATCTCTTGTTCCTCCATCGAAAGATGTACAATCCGCAAATGGTGTGCCGTTCGCGAATTTCTCAAGCGTCAAGATTATGTATCCATCCGTTCGACCCATTGAGCGCGCGATGTGGGAGCCACGAACGGGTCCGCAAAGTACTGCGTTTCCCGCGCAACCTTGTCGCCCCTGAATTCCATGATGCTCACGGTGTACGATGGCTTGCCGTCATAGGTCAGAATGAATTCGGTGACCCAAAGATCACCGTCCCCGATGATTCGCCGGATGGAAAACCGTTTTTTGTTCGGCTGACTGGCGCGTTGGTTCTGTATGTTGCTTCGACCGCGGGTGCGCTCACCTGACTGCGGGTATTCCAGCACCGCGTCCTCCAGATAGATGCGGTGCTCGGTTTCAAAATCGCTGGCATCGGACGCCGCCCAATGCTGATCCAGTGCCGCACGGATCTGTTGATCTCGCGCTCCAGAATCCAGCTTCTTCTTTTGTTGATCGGTCATCTTGAGCCCTCCATTCGACAGGGAGCTTAATACTTTAGCGGAATAGGAGTGTGCGACTCGCCAAGTCGCGCTGTTTCATCGATCACTGTTGTTTCGCGGATCACTGATGCAAACCTCGCTCGCTACTGATCGCTAACGGCCGTTCTCGCAGCAACATTAGCCGAAGTGCCCGGCCTTGAATTCCCCGAAGAACCGACAAAGTTCCGCACCAACGCGGCGATCTCATCGGCAGCCGTGTCAAGCGCGAAATGGCCGCCGTCCACAATATGAATTTCAGCGTTGGTGACATCCCGGCGATAGGCTTCCGGCTCGGAGGGGTCGAACGAACTCTCATACTTGCCCCAGATCACCAGTAGGTGCGGCTTTTTCTCGCGCATCCACGCCTGCCACTTGGGGTAGGCGTCGACGTTAGTTCGGTAGTCATAGAAGAGGTCGCTTTGAATATCGGCCTGGCCCGGCTGGTTGAGAAAGTAAAATTCATCCGTCCAGAGATCCGGGTCGTGGCGTTCCACGTTGGGATCGTTGCCCGCGTGGCGCGCCTTGGTGGTTTCAAGCGACAGGAGATTTCTGCGAAGGGCGCTTTCATTGGCAGAGCGATCTGCCCAAAAGGCGCGACGCGTTTTCCAATTCTCGCCGAGCCCCGTGATGTGCGCGACCGCGTCCTGGACGATGAGAGCCTTCGCCCGTTCTGGGTGTGCCAAAACCATGCGAAAGCCAACCGGGCCGCCATAGTCCTGCATATAAAGCGTGTATTGCGACACCCGGAGCGCTTCGGTGAAGTGATCCATAATCTCGGCGATGTGGTCGAAGGTATACGCGAATTTTTTGGGGTCCGGCCAGTCGCTGTGCCCAAAGCCTGGGTAATCGGGCGCGATAAGGTGATAGCTATCAGAAAGCCGAGCGAAGAGAGGCTCGAACATCCGCGAAGAAGAAGGGAGCCCGTGCAGGAGGAGAATCGTCGGAGCATCTTTCGGGCCGGCCTCCCTGTAAAAGATGGAGAGGCCATCGATCTGCACAGTGCGATAAACAGTCGTGTGTTCCACGGAACGTTCCTTTCCTTGGCTGTGGGCTGGCAACGCAAAGGTTACAAGCATCGCCGCGGCCAGCAGCCTCGTGCTGAAGACATGCAAGCTGCGGATCCGGTCGGGCGAGCCCAAAATGCGCATTCTCATTCCTCCATACTCAACACTTTCTAAGCATTCTTTTTCCGAGGATCGTCTTTCGCATCAATGCACTCCAGGCCGAGTGGCCCCATTGCGGTTACTTGCGTGACGTACTCGCCGGATTTCGCCCAGTGGAAATGGGGCGTGTTGCCAGGGAAGAATGATCACAGCGCCGGGCGGATAGGCCTCCAATTTACTTGCGTCGGATTCGTCACCCAATCCGATGTAAAAGACGCCAGAAATCACGGTGCAGACTCGGTCCTCCGGGTCCTCGATTCTTATACCGCTGAAACCGACTTCTTCTTCCCATCGAGTGCCAGCAGAAGAAGTTTCAGAAGCGCTTCGTCCGAAAACGGGTTCTGACCTGAGATCAACTCGCGATCTTGAAGGACGTAGCTCTTCCATGGGGCGACCACACTTACGTCGCCGCCCGCCGTACGCAAGGCGAAGTCCGGGTAGAAGAGAACCTTGCCACCAATCTCAAGCGGCTCCCGCTGCTGCTCTTCTGCCGTCGAAAAGATGGTCATCTTATATCCAGAATAGATCCAGCCTTGAGCCTTTGCGTGTGCTCCAGCCGCATCGCCCGCCGACAGCGCGGCAACCACCTCCGTCGAATTCGGAAGCGCCGCGAGAAGTGAAATCGGGCCATGGCAGAGCACGGCCGTAGGCTTGGATGTTTTATGAAAGTGTCGCAGCACAGTGCCAGCGTCGGGATCATCGAGCAGGTCCATCATCGGGCCATGGCCGCCGGGGACGAAAACAGCGGCATATTGATCCAGGCCCGATGCGATGACATCCGAGATACGCGTTGGATTTTTGAGCCCAGTCAGGGTGTCGCGGAATTTTAGATAGTCCTGAAGCCTAGCCTCGTCCCCGCCGAAGAAATCGACGACAGCTGAATGGACATCCATTTGCGGCGTGTTGCCTTTGGGGTTGGCGAAAGTGATTTCGTAGCCTTCGTTCATCAGGGCGCGAACCGGAACGGTCAGTTCGTTGAGATAGTAGCCAGCGCCGGTATAAACCTTGCCATCTTTCAATGGCAAGCCGTGACCGCTCGAGACTAGTACTAATACTTTTCCTGTTGTCATTTTGTTTTCCTCTTTGAAATCGAAATCTGTTCTTCTGAATATGAGGTAGCTCTTCCTCCAAAGTGCGCAAAGACGGGCCACCGCGGTTGATGTGAGTTATGCCCCCGGGAATCCAAACATCAGCCACGACTGATTGGCTACCCAATGGGGGTATAGCTCGGTCATCTGATCGAACAGCTCCTGGTCGGACGTCGCGGTTTTCTTCACCCGATCGAAGTCCTGCAGGTAACGCTTGGTGTCTTGAATCGCCGAGGGAGAGTCGGGCGCGCCAGGCTTCTTGTGACCGGCGACAACCATCGCCGGGTTCAGCGCCGCTAAACGGTCTAGCGCCGCGATCCAGTTTTTGCGGCTCTCGGGGGTGGTGTCGCCGACATACATGTGGCATTGGTTGTACACAACGTCGCCAGCGACGATCAGGCCGATCGATGGAACGTATAGAGACGTCGTATCGGCACTATCGGTGTGCCCCTGTTCGATGATGCGCAATTCCTGGCCCTCTAGAGTGAACGTGTCAGGCTCATAGGGCCCAGGTGCCAGCAACTTCGTGGGCACTTGCCCGGGGAACAATCGGCGGGCTAACCGCTCCACTGCGGGAGAGAGATAGAGTTGCATGGCGTTCAACGTCTTGGGCGTTGCTATCGCCCGGGCGCCCGGGAAACGGTCGAGCAGAATGCCCAGACCGTAGAAGTGGTCGAAATGGGCGTGCGTTATATAGATGGTCTCCAAGTTGCGGTTGTGCAGAGCAACCCAATCCGCGAGAGCCTCGGCCTCAGACACGGTCATCATTGCGTCTACCAATACCGCGTCGTGCTCGCCGAAGATCAAAGTCGACGTGATCGGGTCAAATCCGAGCGCTTCGCCGAAGGGCCTTGGCCGCTCGCCTACCATGGCCTTTCCCGGGGCGGTAAAGACGTTGACACCAAGCGTGTTTGACGTGATGGGGGCGGTCATGTGCGTGGTCTCCCTAAGTTCATATGTTGCTCCTTCCTGAGCGGCGCCATATCGCTCGCGCCAATGGGCTAGCACTCAGCGGATATCCGTAGCGTTGAATCCGCATCACCCCCGGGGCTAGCGTTAACCGTACTTAAGATCGGTGCTCTGTCCGACCTCGATGATGTAACCGTCCGGATCGCGGATGTAGCAGCGTATCTCGCCGTACTTGGCAATCGGTTCGGTTAGGAACTCGGCCCCTCGACTTTTCCACAATTCGTAGCACGCTTGAATATCCGCAACGCGGAAATTCATAAAGCTGTTGATGTGATTCGGGTCGGGAACGCTGAGCGTTACCGTCGGCTTATCCAGGGTCGGGCCGCCCCCGACGTTCAGAATCATCCAGATATTCGCAAGCTGAAGGTACGGAGGTGCGTTGCCGTCACCCATCGTCAGAATGCGAGCACCGAAAACCCTTTCGTAGTAGCGAGCCGACCGCTCGACGTCGGCGACGGTGAGAAAATGCGCGATGCTGATCCCCTCTCGCGGGGGCATCTCATAGCTCTTCTGTTCGACTCGTACCGGGTTCATTGATGGCTCCTTTCGATACAGTGCTCATTACAAATACGGTGTCCGGAAGCGCGACGACGATTCTATTGCATAAAATGCCTCGATCCGCACCAAAGTATTGGTTGTACAGCGCGGGCAGGATGCGTCCCCATCGCGCACTCCAGAATACTGCGCGTTCTTCTGATGGTCGTTCATCTTGGGCAGCCTCCTACAAGTTGTTGTTTCGCGGATCGTCTTTTGCGCTGAGGTATTCCAATCCGAGCGGTCCCATGGCGGTTACTTGTGTGACGTATTCGCTGGATTTTGCCCAGTGGAAATGGGGCGTGTTGCCAGGAAGAATGACAACAGCGCCGGGCGGGTAGGCTTCCAACTTACTTGCGTCGAATTCGTCACCCAGGCCAATATGAAAGATGCCGGAAATAACGGTATAGACGCGGTCCTCCGGGTGCTTGTGCGGCATCAGCTTCTCGCCGTGGGGCACTTTGACCCTGATGGTGTAAGGGCCCGGCTCCGAGGGCTGCCCGACGACGACGGCAAGCCGTATCGAGGGTGGGAACGCCGGGAACGGTTTCCAATCGATATCTTCGGACAAGATGGCCCTGAATACTTCCTGCCCGGGCTGGTGAGCGCGGGCTCCACTTTGCGCGGCAGGCTTTACGGCGCTGGCTTCCTGAGACATACAAACCTCCTTCGCGTCGAAAATGTTAAATATCACTACAGACATTCGAAACAGGTCCGCCAAGATCGCCTTCGCAGGCTTCACATCCTCAACGTTTCGGACGTTGGAATTGGCGTCGGGCGCGTCTAGATTTATACACCGTTTCAATGATCGTCTCTAATTAAGTTGTGGGCTTTCGCGTCGACGGTCTCAGCGTGCAGACAAGCAGGTCGGCGGAGAACTCGGCATCAGCGAGATCACGGTGAAGGCGCATCGCGGCAAAGTCATGTAGAAGATGAAGGCCCGTTCTCTCCCCGATGGTGAAAATGGCTGGCAGGCTCGGGCTGGCCTGGTCAAAAGCCTGATTGTGATTTCGCGATCTGGGAGTTTTTTCGCGCCGTGAGATGTGGCTGATATAGGCGCTTAGAAATTCAGGTTGAGCGCGGTACACGTGCCGGCGGGTCAACTTGCAGCGCCTTCGCGGAGATGGCGCTGACGAACGCGCTGCCCGCCTCAAAGAAGCGCAGCGGCCGGTGCACCTCATGCGTGATGCCAACACGCAGAGTTGTGTACACTCTCGCAGTCTCTCGAACCGCAGTGCCAAGCCAAAGCGGACCGTCGGCGCAGAGATCAACTCCGTCCAAGCGCTTGTCAATTTGCAACGCAACCGCGAGGCGCCCTGGTCCCCGGGCCAGATCCCTGAGTTTGTCGGTTTTGCGGAACCGCTTCATTAGGTTGATTCCTTCAAGCGGCTCGATGGCGCGCAGCAGCACCCCTGCGCCAACCCCGTGTTCTTCGGACGACACGTTCAGCATGTACGACGTCCCATAGATGAAGTACACATACGCGAAGCCGCGCTCCAGAAATAAGGTTTGGTTTCTGGGGGTTCGTCCGCGATAAGCATGCCCACTGCGATCTCCGGGCGGGTAAGCTTCAGTCTCGACGATGCGGCCGCTCAACCTGTTTCGCCCAATCTTGCGCACGATGGTTTTCCCGATGAGGTACCGGGCCAGTTCGGCTGTATCGCTGGGCAAGCTGGCCCGCGATAGCCGCTGGACTTCATGGGCGACAGGAGACGCGTTCTGCATGTGCGCGGTGCTCAATGTCGGGGCAGACGCGGGCTAGCGCTTCTGGTACGGGTGGAAGATGTAGTCTTTCGCCTTCACAGCCACATGGCACGAGTGTCCGCAGTCTGCGAGGCTTTTCTCATCGGGCGTGAACTTGTCCGACGCAGCATCGTAGTTGAACACCGCGTATCCCCACCCGCCGGTTTTCGGGAATCTCTTGCTGTCCTTTTCCATGACGAAAGCCTGCTTAAAGACGTCTGGCACATCCACAACAAAGGGCGCCTCCGTGCTCTTTTTTGGCTTCCACTGGAGCTTCACGATCATGGAGCCTTCGGGGAAAACCTGGCCGTTGCCCGGAACGCCAGCTTTGAACGCATTGATCATGGGCGGGTTGGCGACGATGACCTTAAGAACTTCGTCGGTGCGGGCGGAAGAGACGACCGCCCAGTCCTCGTATCCTCTGAAGTCGGAGAACGCGATTCCGCCCGGCGATTTCAGCGAGTACTTGTCCTGTGCGTAGACGGCGGCGGCGACGAGGACGGCGAACACGGCCACGGCTGTGGCAATGAAGGCAAAGCCGGTGAATCGTTCCCCATCGGTGCGTGTTTTGATCTTCTGTTCTTGTTGCGCTTGCGCCACGGATTCCGTCACACGTTCAGACATGGTGCGTGCTCCTAAAAACAAATTTTTTAAACCCGATCAGCGTCCTGCCGAACCATAGCGATTAAGCCAGAGCGAGGGGAGAAAAACAATTGGATGGTGGTATCGCCCATACCCTCGTGTCAAGCGCTCGGGTGGTAACGAGCAGCTAGTTTAGGAGCGATTCCCAGTTAGCTGGCACCCTTCCTGCTGGACCGGGAACAGGCTGATTTTCCGGATGCGAATGCGGCGGAAGCAACTCTACAGCCTTGATCATCCCCTGCTTCTCGTAATCGTAGAACCAATCCTCACCCGGCTCGAAGCTGGCAATGATCGGATGCCCTGTTGCCGCCGCATGCTTGGATGTATGCTGACCCGGAGAACTGTCACAGCATCCGATGTGTCCACACTCCGCACACCGACGGAGATGAAACCACCAACTTTTCGGTGACGCCAGGCACTCCACACACCCATCACCACTCGGCTTCGAAGTGGGGTTGATTCCGCGCTTATCCTTTTTCATCGACGATTTTCCTTTCGCGTCCTGTGTTCGCAAAAAAATGTCACGCGACCAGCAAGACCTTTCCAAGACCGCCCGCCTTCGCTGCGGCGTGTACCTTAGCCGCCTGGCTGACCTGCAGCTTGCGGCTGATCGGGATCACCAGTTTGCGATCGCGGACGGTCTGGGCCATGAACTAAAGAGTTTTCGCATCAGGTGTCGCAACCGCCGGTAACACCATCACGGTTGGGTAATTCTCGGCATTCCTGGTGCCCCGAGAACCGATGCAAACACTCCTCCTGGCTTGACCTTGGCGATCAATTTTTCGGCGGCTTTACCTTAGGACAATTTATACCATCACGGCGAGAACCTGGACGGTGTCGGCGAGAACCTTGACTGATCTTTTGCCGTTCTGCAGGAAGTGTGAGATACGTTAGCCGCAGGCCGATTTAATGGCGTTAACTTCAGGCCGGGTCCTATTACTTTAAGCCGGAACGAGCGAAGCTGCCACATTGCGTTCTTCGCAGCCTGACGAGGCCGTAAGCCTATGGCGCTCGTGACAGAACGTGGCAGGATATGAGATATGAGCGAACAAAATCGAGTGTTGGTGCTGGCATCGGGGGACGCGCCGCAATTTGCGATGCTGAAGGACCTGCCGCACCGAGTATGCAGCAAGGTTGACGACGTCTGTAAGCAGGCGGCGAAGGACGCAACCGTAATCCTGCAATGGTCAGGTGGACGGGAGTTGCTGCGGGCATTGTGGCCGGCGTGCGTGAACGTGCGATGGGTACACTCGATGGCAGCGGGCGTAGACAAATTGTTGTTCCCGGAGCTAGTGGAGAGCGAAATCCCGCTGACCAACGGCAGCGGAGTGTTCAGCGCGTCACTCGGAGAGTTTGTGGTGGCGGCGATGCTCTTTTTCGCGAAAGATATTCGACGAATGGTTCGCAACCAAGCGGCCGGTGTATGGGAACCGTTCGACGTGGAGGAAATCGGCGGAAAGACGGTGGGGATCCTGGGCTATGGCGACATTGGCCGAGCGGTTGCGAGTCGTGTGCATGCCATGGGCATGCGAGTCCTCGCGACGAAGCGTCACGTTTCTAATTTGACCGGCCCGCCGGTAGAACGTTTTTACAAACCGGAGGCGCTGCGGGAAATGATAGCGCTCTGTGACTACATTGTGTCGACCGCGCCTTTGACCGCGGAAACTCGGCACCTGATCAGCGATGCAGAATTCGAGGTGATGAAGCCGACGGCGGTGGTGATCAATGTGGGACGCGGACCCGTCATTGACGAGGCGGCACTTCTGCGCGTGTTGCTGGAAAAGCGGATTAGAGGAGCCGGATTAGACGTCTTTGAGCAGGAGCCGGTGCCAGTTGGGCATCCGTTCTACAAATTGGAGAATGTCCTGCTGTCGCCACACTGCGCTGACCACACCGCCGACTGGCAGGACCAAGCGATGCGCTTCTTTCTGGATCAGTACGAGAGGTTCCGGAATGGCGAATCGCTGAAGAACATCGTGAATAAGCGTCTCGGATATTGAGAAAGCGGCACTGACCCGCGAGACCAGTCATTCTTTATTGGTCAACCGGAATTAGCCTTACCACTTCGGCATTTGGAATAGCCTGGTACAGCACGTAGGCACCGACCTGATCGTGGAGTACCTCTGCGCGCGTGGTGCGCCCCCCTTGACGCGCTTCAACGACGCGCCAATCCATAGGTATGTAAGTTTTCAATGTGAGAGGGAGATCGTAGCTCAGGTCCGTTAGATCGTCGCGTAAAACCACGGAGAGTGCATCAGCATCGTGGTACGAACGAACCTCGCCATGCGCTCGTTCTCGCATGTATCTGGTGACATCTTGAAATGTGGCGATCCACAAAGAAGCTTCCTTGGACTTTATATACTCGAGATATTCTTTTATTTCCTGGTGCGTTTTGGGCTCCCAGCCGATGCCATCGACCCCGTGCGAAACGAAAACCAACCAGATGCTGTCGTGGGTAGCGGCCGTATCCACCCACGACTTGATCAGTTCCATTGGCGTTTTCGTTAGCACACCTCGTTGCCAGCGGACATACTCTTTCTTGGAGAGAGTGGGATCCTCGGAACTGTCGCGGTCAAGATCTTCCACGAAGGAATCCGGGATGCGATTGCGAGCGGTTTGATAACGTTGCAGCGCAGAGGCTACGCCGCGAGAGTCTTCGCTGCCATAAGGACACTCGACCGAAAATGTGTGCTTAAAACCGAGTTGGTCGAGGAGCTCTTGCCGGCTTTTCTCTAATTCGTAGATCAGGTTGGCGTCATCAAGGACTGCTACGCGCGGATGGGTAACTGTATGGCTGGCAAATTCATATCCGCGCTTGGATAGCGCGCGGAACGCGTTCCAGGTGATACCGCTTTCCCGATTCGTGGGGTCTTCTGGTGACGCTACGGGTTTAAATGCTCCCTGACGGACCTTCGCATACGCATCGTCCACAATCGCGTACGCTTTGGCGTAGTTCTTTTCTTCGTCGTATGCTGCGCCGACCCGGGTATGGTAATCGGCGGTTCCTTGATAGCCAAGAAAAGGTAACGCGGACGCTCGCTCGAAGAAGTTGTCTTTGTTCGTCGGTATGGTGGCCGTCTCCGCAATGATTGTTTTCGTCGGTCTGCCGATGAACGTACCGTGGTACTGAGATCCTGGAATCTGGCCAGTAATGATGAAGAACGTGGCGGGAAATCCGACGCTGTCCATGAGGGGAACCGCCACTCTGAACTGATTGATGCTTCCATCGTCGTACGTCAAGGAGACCGCCCCGTTCTTGCCGTATTGCCATTTTGTAATTTCGGTCTGTCCCACTTGAGCAGGCGAGGGATGTGCGAAACAGAGCATCAGCGCCACGATAGTGAAACAGCGCGACCAATCGTTGTGAGTCATCTCAGCCCTCATCATGAACGTGGTAATCGTCAAAGTTTCCACATGGCCCGCTCGTCATTCCATGTAAAACACTTCCCTCATGACGGCGAGGCGTTCGCCTGGTTGCAGGTCTGGCACTGGCTCAAAGTATTTGGCCATCGCTTGTTGCCAGCGAAGATTCACTGGATCGCTTTCCAGTTCTCGCCACGCCGCTTCGAAGTCGGCCACGCGCAGGACAAGAAAGAGGTCTTGTCCGCGCCGGAAAATGGAATAGTCGGATATGCCCACGGCCTTCAGTTTGGCCAAAAGTTCCGGCCAGACGTTCTGGTGGTCGCGTTCATATCCTTCGATTGCATTAGCTTTGATGCGCAGTCGGAACGCCGCTCTGGACATGGTAGTTCTCCTTCAAAACGATGCTTCGCAGGTTTCACGGGAATGTAACTACGGCAACGCTGTATCCGCCCAGATTGACTTTGTCCGAACTTAGCTTTGTCGTGGAGGAAGGCTGCGAATCTGTCGTCATGTCTACAAATTCCATTTGTGCGGAGGCAGCTCCGGGTATATCGACGATGGTGGCCCGCTCGCGTTTATTCACCAGCAGTAGGCGATGCTTCCCGGATCGTGTCACCGCGGGCAGCGCATAAACATCTGCCGAGCTGAAGTTGGTCTCAACGAGCTTATCTCCGGGTCCAAAGTTATCTTTCAACAGTCGTAGAACCCAAAACCGTGGGTTCGGTTTTCCCGTTTGCCAATCCACCATCGACACGCTCGGATATTGTGTCGGATAACCAACTAACTGAGACTCTCCGGCTGCATCAATTCCAAGCTCGGACAAGTGACCAAAAATATAGGCGTACAACGCTCCCGTTAGATGCCAGTAGGAACTTGGGATGGGCCTTTCGACGTGGCCAGGTTGTCCCTGATCGGAGTCATTCGCTGAAATCGCGCCGATCTCATTCACCATGGTGCCGGTTTCGGGCGAAAGGCGTTGCCTGATTGCCTCAATATAACGCACGACATGCAGAAAGCCGTCCGCCTGCGCGAAGAATGTATATTGCTCGGTGTCTGGAGTCTCGCTGGCATTGGGAGTGGCGTAAAAATGATAAGAGATGAAGTCGAGGGGCACGTCTGGTTTGTGGTTGTTATGCTCCAGAAAATATTCGAAGAAACGAGGGCTTTGCGAGGGCGCTCCCAACGCGAGGCCAACAAACTTTGTGGTCGGCTCCACTCCGTGCATCGCGGTGACAATCGCATCGTAAAGCGTGGTGTAGGCTTCCGGCGAGGTCTGATGCTCAAAATCGACTTCATTGAGAACTTCCCAGTACGGGATGGAGTAGTGATAGCCAGATTCGTACTTTTTTCCTAGTTCGTCCGTGAATCCGCCCTTCGTATACCACGCGAGTAAACGGGCATAATAATCGGCCACTTCCCGTCCGCTGGGATCTCTTAATTCGGTTCCTTGCTCATAGTTCCACGTCACCTGATTGGGATCTGCCGGATACGTAACGGGCTTCTCCGTTTTGTACATCCATTGCGGAATCGTGCTGAAATTCAGAACGGTGGGATGGCCTTTGGTGGCTTCAAGGAAGTCTATCGTCATGGGATCTATGACGGAAAAATCCCATGAAGTTTTGCTATTGCCAGGCGGGTCGAGCTCCGCAACAGCCAGCCTGGGGTAGGGGAGCCAAGGAACGTAGCGGACAAAATCCGCGTGTAGCTCATTTAGGGCGCGAAACGCGTTGTCATGAACGGGAGTTCCATGGCGCAGGGGAGGGTTTACCACTACCTGAAGCGTGGCAGTGGTTTTCGAAACACGCACAGTTTTGTTCCAATTCACCGACAGTTTCGATGAATCAGAATCTTGCGAATACGCGAAAGAAGAAATCAGTAAGGACAGAAATAAGCAGGTGCACAACCTTCCGCAACATTTAACGTTCGGAATATTTCCTCCACCGGCCAAGTTTGGCGTTCGTGGGAATGTTTTGCCAAGACTATAGTCCGGCGCCGTGCTCTTTTCAATGTGCGGATTCTCTGCAACTCGGAACTTGTGTGCTATAAATCGCAACGTTGACCCCATTCACTCACCTCTCTGGAGACGGGCATGCACCGTAAACTTGACAACGATTTCACCATTGGACTGTTTGGCATCGGTCTGGAAGCCTACTGGTCACAATTCCCAGGGCTGCAGGAGCGGCTAAAGGGCTACTTGGCGCGGGTGGCGAAGATTTTGGGGTTACCTGATGTCAAGGTTGTGAATCTCGGGTTGATTGATACACCGGAAAAAGCCTTTGCTGCCGGACATGAATTCCGCCGCGCCGACGTGGATTTGATCTTCCTTTATGTCACCACCTACGCGCTTTCCTCCACGGTATTACCAGTGGTCAGACGCGCGAAAGTGCCGGTGGTTCTTTTGAATTTGACGCCGGGCGCGGCCATCGACTACGAATCGTTCAACAAGATGGGGGATCGTACGAAAATGACCGGCGAGTGGTTAGCGCACTGCCAGGCGTGCTCTGTGCCTGAGATCGCGAATGTGTTTAAACGCTGCCAGATTCCTTTTTACCAAGTGACTGGCATGCTGGAAAACGATGCGCTAGTCCGTCAAGAAATTGCCGAGTGGATCGAAGCGGCTCGCGTGGCACATCGTATGGAGCACAATCGCCTCGGCGTCATGGGCCATTATTACAACGGCATGCTCGACGTCTATTCAGACCTAACAGAGCACTGTGCGTTTTTTGGTGGACACATAGAGATTATCGAGATAGACGAACTATCCGCGCTGCGTCGGGATGTTTCGAAAGAAGAGATCCACTCTCGATTAGAGAGTTTCCGCAACAATTTTGATGTGCAACCAGACTGTCCACAGGCAGAACTGGACCGCGCAGCACGTACCTCGGTCGCTCTCGATCGTTTGGTCGAGGCTCACAACCTCGGCTCGTTAGCGTATTACTACCAAGGTGTAGGCAATGCGGAAAACGAGGACACCGTCACATCTCTCATCCTCGGTACCAGCTTGCTTACTGGGCGCGGAGTGCCCGTGGCCGGTGAGTGCGAAATTAAAAACGCCCAAGCCATGAAGATAATGGATAGTTTTGGGGTTGGCGGTTCTTTCACGGAATATTACGCGGTTGATTTTACGGACGATGTGATCCTGATGGGACATGACGGGCCTGGGCACATTGCGATCGCACAGGGAAAAACAAAAGTTCGCCGACTGGGCGTTTATCATGGCAAAGTCGGCCGCGGTCTCTCCGTGGAAATGACTGTTAAACATGGTCCTGTCACTTTGCTCTCGGTAGTTCAAACAAGTGATGGAAAGCTGAAACTGCTTGTGGCTGAGGCCATCTCTGAACCGGGCCCAATTTTGGAAATTGGCAACACCAACAGCCGTTACCGTTTCGCCATCGGCGCCAGAGCCTTCATGAATGCATGGAATGCCGAAGGCCCCGCGCATCATTGCGCGGTTGGCGTTGGTCATATTTCGAACAAGTTGCGCAAGCTTGCCCAACTCTTGGGAATGGACTGCACGATCATTGGACGTTGATCACATTCAGCGTGTGGTGTTCCCGTCGTTGCGAGCCAGCCAAGGGCACGCGCGAGCGGTGGCACTACACGTGGCGGAGGCCGCGTTTCATGTGCTGGAATGAGGTATAGCGAGATCTAGCCGCGAGCCGAGGCCGGAACACGGGTCGTCAGTACGAAGATGTCAAACGCCCGCGTCGCGAATCTACTGGAATTGTTGCTCAGTGGCGGGGAATACTGTACGCATAGTAGGAATTGAAATTCACGTGGGGTGATCGGTTGTGTCAATGCAAGGCGTTCCCATGTTTGTGGATCTCGGCACCGGCGAGCTTCGCGGGGAAGGGGTCCAGTGCGTAACCCGCACCATCAAGGATATGAAAGGTAGCTACCGCGACGAAGGAGCACGGCAGAGGATGGCTCCGGAGACGATCATTTATCGCGTGCAAGCCTTTCATCCCGTAAGCGAGAAGAGCGAAGGTGGATTGTTTTGGGGAACCACGTTTATTGAACCCGGTATGATCGGTGATGAATACTTCATGACCAAGGGTCACCACCACGCGAAACGCTCGCGGAGTGAGTTTTACCTTACGTTGGCTGGGAGCGGAGCGTTGATTCTAATGGATGAAAAACGCAAGACCGTTTTTGAGTCGATGAGTGCAGGCACCCTTCATTACGTTCCAAGCCACACTGCTCATCGTGTTGCGAACACTGGTGACGCTCTCCTGACGGTTCTGGCGTGCTGGCCGAGCGACTCTGGCCATGATTACGAAGCCATTGCCGGCCAGGGTTTCAGCGCGCGCTTGCGTAATGTGGGAGGGATTCCGGTCCTCGTGGAGGAGCCGTGAAAGCGCTCGCCGTTGACTTGGGTGGGAGTCATGCCACGTGCGCATTGGTAGAAAACACAGACATCCTTGCTTCGCGGACCGTGGGGGCGGATGGGGCGGTCGCGCTCAAATCCCTTTTGCCTCTGCTGGCCGCGACGCTGAAGGGGATTCGCGGAGAAGAGGGCAGCGCTGGCGTGGCGGGCGTGGTCTTCAGCTTTTGTGGCATTGTGGATTACGCTCGCGGACGGATCCTCTCGACCAACGCCAAGTTCGATGATGCGCCCAGCTTGGATCTTGTAGCTTGGTGCCGCGAGAAATTCGGTCTCCCGCTGAAAATGGAGAATGATGCGCGCCTCGCGCTGCTTGGCGAATGGTACGCCGGGGCGGCGCGAGGTTGCGATGATGTCGTCATGATTACGTTGGGTACAGGCATCGGGGGCGCCGCTATGTCTGAGGGTCGACTGTTGCGGGGGAAGCACTCGCAGGCAGGCTGCCTCGGTGGACATCTTCCAGTGGACTTCGAAGGTCGCGTGTGTAGTTGCGGTGCGATAGGGTGCGCGGAGGCCGAGGCATCCAGCGTGTCGCTGCCTGAGGTGTGTCGCGCTCACCCGAAATTCTCGACCAGTGCACTTGCTGGGGCAACGCCGATTACATTCGAAAAGTTATTTCGGGCGTTGGCGGAAGGCGATCGTGTGGCTCAAGACGTCGCGGAGCGGTGTCTCAGAGTTTGGGCCGCCGCGACGGTAGGCCTGATTCACGCTTATGATCCCGAGCTTGTGATTGTGGGGGGAGGCGTAATGAAGAGCGCGGCTCAAATTCTTCCGTTCCTGCAAGCTTACGTCGAGAAACATGCGTGGACCCCGTGGGGAAAAGTCAAAGTGGCAAGCGCGGCACTGGGAAACAACGCGGCGCTGCTGGGAGCGATTCCGCTGCTTGATGGTTTGGCCGATCGATGAGCTCACCAACCTCTTACGATAAGCAGGCAACGATTCCTATCAGTTCAACCGCGGACGATTGTGCGGTCGGATGGGTGAGTGTGCTCGATCGGTTGTTGGCCGACACGCCGAGAGTCCTGTGCGTCGAATGCTACCCGGGCGTGCAGGTGGAGGAATTGGAGCGCCGGGTAAAGAGGGCGTTCGAACCTGCTCATGTTTTCCGCTCGAGCGAAATCCTGAAATCGCCCGAGGAAGTCGAGAGGATGGTGTCGCCATTCTTGACGGACGATCCCGTCTTTGGACGCATGAACGGTATGGAGATCGACGATTTCATGGACGCGGGCAAGCTGGCGATTACACGTGATCAGATCGGTAAGGCTGAGGGCCGCGTGCTGGTGATTGGTACGGGAGCCGCGTTGTTGGTATCTCAATTCGACGTGCTGGTTTATGCGGACCTGGCACGATGGGAAATTCAGCAACGGCAGCGGCGAAACGAACTTTCGAACTTGGGCGCAGACAATCGTCACGAGAAGGCTTCTCTGCAATACAAGCGCGCGTATTTTGTCGACTGGCGAGCCGCCGACCGCTTGAAAAAAGCAGTCTTTCCAAAGATGGATTTTCTTCTGGACACGAATGAGCCGCAGTGTCCAAAGCTGGTTTCCGGGCAGGTGATTCGCCAGGCTCTGCGAACCATTTCGGCGCGTCCGTTCCGTGTCGTACCTTTTTTCGATCCGGGCCCATGGGGTGGGGAATGGATGCGCCGAGTGTGCGACTTGCCGCTAGAAGCTCCCAATTATGCATGGTGCTTCGATTGCGTTCCGGAGGAGAACAGTTTGCGATTGGGCTTCGGAGCAGTTTCGGTGGAAATTCCCGCATTGGATCTGGTTTTCTTTGAGCCACGACGGCTGCTCGGTGAAGCGGTACACGGGCGCTTCGGAACGGAGTTCCCGATCCGTTTTGATTTTCTGGACACGATGGGTGGCGGCAACCTTTCACTGCAAGTGCATCCCCTGACGGAATATATCCAGAATGAATTCGGTATGCATTACACGCAAGATGAGAGCTATTACCTGCTCGACGCGAAAGAAGACGCCGGAGTTTTCCTAGGGCTTCGAGAGGGAGTGAATCCGGGCGAAATGTTGGAGGCGCTCGAGCGAGCCCAACAAGGAAAGGGTTCATTTCCGGCGGAGCGCTTTGCGAATCTTTGGCCAGCAAAGAAGCACGACCATTTTCTTATCCCGGCCGGGACGGTGCACTGTTCAGGAAAGAACAGCATGGTGTTGGAGATCAGCGCCACGCCCTATATTTTCACATTCAAACTGTGGGACTGGGATCGCTTGGGACTTGACGGCATGCCTCGGCCCATCCACCTGGAGCATGGCCGACGAAATATTCAGTGGGACCGCACCACGGAATGGGTTCGGCAAAACCTGATGAATCGGGTGGAGCGAACAGCGGAAGGGAACGGGTGGGTCGAGGAGCGCACCGGTCTTCATGAACGGGAATTCATCGAGACTCGCCGCCACTGGTTTACCGGAGCTGTGCCTCACGACACGAAAAATGTAGTGAACGTTCTAAATCTGGTTGAGGGACCGGAGGTGGTGGTCGAGAGCCCCGTCGGGAGTTTCGCGCCATTTGTAGTGCATTATGCGGAGACTTTCATCGTCCCCGCGGTAGTGGGCCGTTACAACATTCGCCCAACGAGACCGGGGCGTTGCGCGACAATCAAAGCGTACGTCAGGACAAATCCATGACTTTTGATCCTGGACTGAACATTCGCACTCGCGAAAATCCTTTGGGGTTTGACTTTGGGGCGGACGTATTTGGCCCAGAGCCGGAGTACCGCCGTCTGGACTCGATTCGGAACAGTCTGCAGGATTCGCAATGTAACGGTCCCGATCCTGTGTACGCCATTGTGATGGACGTGGGAAAAAAGAGACATCGTGAGGAATTACGTAAAAGAATGTTGCTGTTTGGAGTTGTTACGTACGCCGCAGGGCGACTCGGTAAGGAACCGGTGCGCAGCCAGGGGCATATTCACCGTGTGGCGGCTTATAGCGGATGGTCGCCGCCAGAAATCTACGAAATTTGGGCTGGCCGAGCAATCGTTTATATGCAGGAGTCCGCCTCCGATGATCCCGGCCCGTGCTTTGCTGTGACAGCTGAACCCGGACAGATTGTTGTGGTGCCGCCCGGCTGGGCCCACGCAACTTTGAGCGCGTCACCGGATGTTCCGCTCACTTTCGGAGCGTGGTGCGACCGCGACTACGGTTTCGAATACGAACAAGTGCGCGCGCATCGCGGACTGGCCTGGTATGCCTGTTTCGACGATCACGGTCGGCTCGCCTGGCACAGGAATGCATCCTACATTCCGACAGAACTTAGGGTAGGCGCGGCTCGTGACTATCCGGAACTGGGGTTGCAGAAAGACTCACCTATTTACGCTCAGTTCGAAAAGGATCCCGAGACCGTGCAATGGGTCTCTGAGCCAGCACGCTTCGCGGAGCGATGGCCAGACTTCACGCCATGCCGCGTGGACCTAGCGCATGATTGAAAAAACCTCTGATCCAGTACCTGCCGCCGTTCCCGCTGCGCCCCGCGCCACACTCGTGCTTATGGCCAGCGTTGCCGCGTTGGGCGGCCTGTTGTTCGGCTATGACACCAGCGTCATTTCCGGCGCCATGCTATTCCTGCGGACGGATTTTCACCTCACGGACGTGCAACTGGAATTTGCCGTTGGTGTAGCGCTGGCAGGAGCTTTGGTCGGGGCTGCGGTGGCCGGCTACTGCGCTGATCGCTGGGGGCGACGGGTTGCTCTGCTAGCTACTGCCGTTGGTTTCGGAGTATTCGCAGTACTCAGCGGATTGGCCACGGGACTGGTGACATTTTCGGTCGCGCGTTTCTTTGTAGGGATCTGCATTGGGATGGCGTCATTAGTGACGCCACTCTTTCTTGCGGAAATGTCGCCGGCGAACATCCGCGGCGCACTGGTTTCCCTTAATCAGCTCGCGATTACTGTGGGCATCGCTGTCGCCTACTTCGTTGACTACGAACTCGCCGCCTCTCAGAACTGGCGCTGGATGTTCATGACCGCAGTTTTCCCCGCGCTCATTCTCATCGCCGGCATGATCTTTTTACCGGAAAGCCCGCGATGGCTGGCGCGCGCGGGATATCGCGAGCGTGCCTTGGAGGGCTTCCGTCGGCTCGGCCGCGGTGCGGAGGCCGTGGAGGAACTCGAAGACGTGGAACGAGTTCTCTCGGAAGAGCAGGAAGGTTTCGGGATTCTGCTCCAGCCAGGCTTTCGCACGGCACTGCTGGTGGGCATAGGGTTGGCGATCTTCCAGCAAATCACAGGCGTCAATACCATCATTTATTATTCGCCGGAGATTCTACGCATGGCTGGCTATCCTTCTGCGCAAGCCGCGATCATCGCCGCCGGAATCATTGGCGTGGTAAATGTCCTGGTCACCATTGTTTCTATTGTTCTGGTGGATCGCCTTGGCCGCCGCTTTTTGCTTCTCGTTGGAACCGCCGGTATGGCTGTGGCCTTGGCCCTTGTCGGGCTGGCGTTCCAAAGGCATATGGAAGGAAGATCAGTGTTTTATGCGGTGATCGCGTACATTGTGTTCTTCGGGATCGGCCTTGGTCCGGTGGTGTGGCTCCTGATTGCGGAAATTTACCCGACGAAGATCCGCGGTAAAGCCATGTCGCTGGCCACACTCACGGTTTGGGGAGCGAACTGGATCGTGGCGAGCACGTTCCTCTCGCTGATACACGGCGTAGGATTCACAGGTACCTTTTGGATTTATGCCGTGATCTGTTTGTTAGCATTTCTCTTTTGCCTTACGTTTGTTCCAGAAACGAAGAACAAATCGTTGGAAGACATCGAACGCCGCTGGCGGCAGTTGGGTGGAAACCGGTAAAAGGAAGAACAGTTTGGCCGTGAGTCCGCGGAGTAAGTTCAGGACTAGATCATTTTTGGAATCCCGAATGCGATCAGCTAAGCAGGACCAGTTTGATGGGATAGCTCTGATTGGACCACCACTGTGGCACATAGAGAGCTCCCGTGGAATCAACGTACACGTCGTGTGGATGGTTGAATGTGTAGTTGAAGACTTGAAGGGGTTGCAGTTTCCCATCGACGTATTCTGGCGGTTCCCCACCCACGACGGAGACCAGGTGATTGCTTCCATCAAGAATCAAAATCATTCCGTTAAGGCTGGCAATGGCGATGTGATCCTTGAATCGTGCGTTTCCGGGGCCACTAAAGGGAGCGACGTTGCTCGGCTGTGCGCCGGGCACCGGGAGAACTTTGAGCAATTCTCCTGACAGCGAGAACCACTTCAACGATTCATTGCCGCGATCGCACACCAATAAGGATGGTTTTCCGGCGCGGGTGTCAATCCAGACGGAGTGGGGCGTGTTGAGATTGGAAGGGGCGTCACCCGTACCGCCGAAACTGGAAATGTAGCGGCCTTCCGGATCCATATGGTGGACGAAGCTTGAACCGTATCCATCGCTGATGAAGAAGTCTCCGTCCGGCATGACGGCAGAGTTGGTTGGGTGATACTTCTTCAGATCTGGATATTTGGCGGCTAGCGACTCGGGGCCGGTGCGGCGCAACTCGTGGCCATCGGGCGTGCAGACGGAGACGCATTGAACATCATGATCGGTGATCCAGTAACGGTCTTCGCCGCGATGATTTTCGATATCGAATCCGTGGGCGGCGGGAAAGCGCTTCTCCCAGGCCTGGAGTAATTTCCCAGTCTTGTCATAGGCGATGAGGTTGTTGTGCGTGTCGCTGGTGAGCAGAACGATGCGGCCATTTCGATCTTCGGCAATGCCATGGCAATCTTTCACAGGATAGTGGGCACGGTCCAGCAGTCCCCAGTGGCGATAGGCCCGGTATTGGAAAGGGGACTGTCCGAGAATTTCGCCATCGCAGCTTTCATTCGCTTTCTGTGAATCCGCTGCGTGTAGTGCCGAGGCGGTTCTGTCCAAGGCAAACAGGCTAGCAGCGGCAACTGTGGTGGTCGTGCCGCGGAGGAGCGAGCGGCGAGAAAGCAATTGGCGCTTGGACATGGTTTTCGGTCCTTTCCTGATACCTCGATCGGTTACCTCAAAAGACGATTTTATTTTTCAACGCATCGGGCACTGGAGCGTCAGGCGAAATCTTTGTTTCTTGGACGTAAAGGTGGTGAAGCTTGGGGAGACCCGCGATGGTCGGCAGCGAGTCGGCGGTTATAGCGGTGTCGAAAAGGTTCAGCGATTCCAATTGCGAGAGCGGGGTAAACGCCTTGACCGCGGCGTCGGTAATTTTTGTGTGCATTAGCCGCAAGGAGCGCAAGCGCGTCATGTTGGCGATGCCGCCCGAAGAACGATCGGTGATGGCAGTGCCAGAAAAATCCGCCGTCACGATTTGGTTGCTGATGGGGGCGAGCGCCGCCAGTTCCTCGTCTCCGAAGCTCGCGCCCAGTAACGACGCATTGATGACGAGATCGGCCGAATTGCGTGATTCGTAATCTAAGGCAGAAGGGAATCGCTGCTGCAGTTTCGCAACGACGGATGCGAGGCTAGCTCTTTGTCTGGTGACGGCTACTGGATCAATTTCTTGAAAACTCACCTCTGCTACCGGGGTTCCGGCAACAGAATTGTCCGGCAAGTCTTTTACCTCTTCCGCCAATTGCGTTCCGGAGGCGCCAACGGAGATCCACCGTTCGATCCGTTTGATTTCATTCGGTGAGAGAGGGGGCTTGTGTTCCGCTGGCATAAAATCGTCGTCAGTTGGCGGTAGCGTGACACGATGAAAAAGTTCGCTGCGCTGCGGGTTGCCCATCTTGATGACGGGGCCATCTTTGCTTCCGCGCATGACCCCTTCATAACTGTCGAGGCGCAGCTTGGCTTTGTGTTTGGACTCGCCATGGCAACCGACGCAATGTTGCGAGAAGATCGGCTGAATGCGGGAGCCATAAAATGTGGCGGGTCCGCCATTTGGTGAATTGGGAGAAATGCTGGCAAACGCCTGCAGGCCCAGCAGTGTGCGCAGTTGCGGCGGCATATGCTCGGTAAGATGATTCTCGCCTTGTGACAACTGGCCACCGCGATAACCGGTGAACATTACCAATGCAACCGTGGCAACCAGTGCGATTGTGTAAGGAAGATTCAAGCGCACTTCAGTGTTTCTCGCGCGCAACAGCCAACAAATCCAGGCCGCCGCAGCGACAGACACTCCGCCCCACATGTGCTGCGTAACTAACGAGCCGGAGTAACTGCCACTCCGCGCGAGGCACCACCCGAGTCCGACAGCTACAATCGCCCCGCAGGTGGCGACTGCCAGTAAAAAGTCGACTGCGGAAAGCAGCTGAGGAAAATAGCGAGTGCGTCCGGCCAACTCAAATAGCGGTACCAAGATGAGAACTGCAATCGGCAGGTGCACGGCGATCGGGTGAAAATGTCCAAAGAATTGCAGCCATTGCGAGCGTTCGTTCCCGTCGGGTGGGGTGAATAGAACGAAAAGAAAGAGAATCGAAATCGGCACAAGTGTCAGCAGGCCAAAGCAAACGCGTGCCGAGAGACGCTGGGGCGGGAACGTCATGAATTCGCGAAGCTCCGTTGGCGGCGTGATCCCACACCGGGTTTCATCATGCGAGGACCTGCGGCACGACGCGCGCCGGTTTAACGCCCGTTACTTTTTGATCCAGCCCCTGGTAGGAGTAATTGAGCTTGCGATGGTCGAAACCGAGTAGATAAAGAATAGTGGCGTGAAGATCGCGGATCTCGACAGGATCCTTCACGATTTCGTAACCCATTTCGTCGGTTTGGCCATGGGTGATACCGGGCTTGACACCGCCTCCAGCCATCCAAATGGTGAAAGCGCCGGGATTATGATCCCGGCCGATAAGAGTCATGGCTTGCCCACCGCGATTTTCTCGCATGGAGGTGCGGCCAAATTCACCGCCCCAAACGACCAGAGTGTCTTCCATCATGCCACGCGCTTTGAGGTCGGCCAGCAGAGCGGCAATGGGCTGGTCCACCTCGCGGCAACGCTGGACGAAGCCGATATTCAGGGCTTCATTCGGGCTTGAACCGTGGCTATCCCAGCCCCAGTGATAAAGCTGGATGAAGCGCACGCCGCGTTCCGCCAGTCGCCGCGCGACAAGGCAATTGTTGGCGAAGCTGGCTTCACCCGGCTTCGAGCCGTAGCTTGCACGAACCTCGTCGGGCTCTCGCCGGATATCCATCGCGTCTGTTGCGTCCATCTGCATACGAAAACACATCTCGTACTGGGCAATGCGCGTAACGGTTTCCGGATTTCCGAACTCGGCGTAAGTCTGGTGATCGATTTCGTCGATCGCATCCAACATGCTACGCCGGAGCGAGCGGCCGACGTTCGGAGGATTGTCGAGATATAACACCGGCTCACCGTGGGAGCGGCATTGCACGCCTTGATAAACGCTCGGCAGGAAACCAGAGCCCCATAGCTGTTTGCCGCCGTCGGGAGAATTACCGCCCGAGAGCAAAACGATGAACCCCGGCAAGTTCTGATTCTCAGTGCCAAGTCCGTAAAGCACCCACGAGCCGAGCGACGGATGGCCGAGGCGCGCGTCGCCAGTCTGCACCAGCAACTGGGCAGGCGCATGATTGAACTGATCCGTGCGCATGGATTTGATAAAGCACAAATCGTCGATGTGTTTTTCGAGGTGAGGTAGGCGATCGGAAATCCATTGCCCGCTTTGCCCGGTCTGATGGAACGGATATTGCGAGCCCAACAACTTGGGTATGCCGTTGATGAAAGCGAAGCGTTTTCCCGTCAGGAAAGAGGCTGGACAATCCTGCCCGTCCAACCTAGTCAGCTCGGGCTTATGTTCGAACAGTTCCAATTGGCTGGGAGCCCCAGCCATGTGCAGATAGATAACTCGCTTGGCGCGCGGAGCAAACTGCGGTGGCAACACAGTTAGAGGAGTTTTGGGATCGCGGGTGAAATCGAGCCGTGGGGTTCCGTCGGTATCGAATTCCCGGGTTTGTGATGAGCCGACGAACGGCGAAGCTAATGTGCCCAGAAACATCGTGCCTACGCCGGCGCCAAAGGAACGCAGGAAATGACGGCGGGTTTGCGCCTGCAATTGCGCGAAGAGCTGTTCTCGATTCACGGGTCCCACGAGATTGTTCAAGCGTTGTTGCTCGTCGTTTAGTTTCTTCATAAAAGTCACCGGGTCAAGGCCGAGTCAAGATTGAACAGGACGCTGCCCACAGCTGTCAGTCCGTCCAGTTCTTTCGCGGATTCATCTTCTTTGCGCAGGGAAGCATTTCGCAATGTAGCTTTTTCCCCATTGGTCGATGGCTGCTCGGACATGGCTAACGTCTTCTGGAAGAATGCATGTAGAATCGCGAGTTCCTTCGGGGTGGGATCACGAGACAGGACTAATCTAGTTTCGTAGGAAAGTCGCGCATCGAGAAGGTTCGACGTGTCCGCGCCAACTTTTGCACTGGGGGCGAACTCCTTCATCACGCGTTTCGCCAGAGATTGAGCCGCTTCTTGATAGACCGGATCGTTCAGCGTCACCAGAGCCTGCAGAGGAGTGTTCGTGGGTATTCGCCGGGGAAGACTGGTATCACGGTCCGACGCGTCGAAGGTGAGGAAACTCGGGTATCCGCTAGTGCGTTTTACGAAGGTATAGATGGCGCGGCGATAGCGGTCGGGACCTGTAGCGTCTTTCCAATCGTCGTCGTTGTAAACGCTTTTCCAAACGCCGGCAGGTTGCGGCGGCATGACCGGCGGTCCGCCCATCGTTCGATCCAACAGTCCACTGGCGACGAGCGCCTGATCGCGTACCATTTCCGCGGTGAGCCGCTGCTGGGGTCCGCGCGCCAACAGGCGATTGGCCGGGTCTTTTGCCGTGAGAATTGGAGTGGACACGGCGCTTTGGCGATACGTGGCACTGGTGACCAGTTCACGCAAAAGTGCCTTCATATCCCAGTGCAGATCATTCTCGAAATGCAGCGCCAGCCAGTCCAGCAACTCGGGGTGGCTTGGTTCTTCACCAACACTTCCAAAATTCTCGAGAGTCTCCACGATTCCGGTGCCGAACAGTTCTTGCCAATAACGGTTTACCGCCACGCGAGCGGTGAGCACCTGCCCCGGCGCGAAAAACCATTTTGCGAGCGTGAGGCGATCGCGGGCGGCATCATCCGGTAGCTTTGGGAAGATACGTGGGACGTCGGGTGCAAGGTCTGGCCCGACCTTGGTGAGGAAATTTCCACGTTCGAATTCCAGTGTTGCCCGCTTTTCGTAGGGTTGCTCCTCCGACATTACCGGGAGGTCAACGGTCGGGATCTTTTTCAGGGCGCGTTCCAGATCGTTCAGGCGCGCGATATTGTCTGCGCGGGAGGGGTCGTGGCTTAACGAGGTCCAAGAAGCATCGCCGCTGACCGATAGCCGCACTCGTTGAATGAGTGCGGGCTTCGAGTCGATGCTTTCTGTCTGTTTGAGATCGACCTCGAACCGGGCGTTTGGAGCGAGTTGCTGAGGCGTGATGGGGACGCCCACGATCCAGCGGGTCCGAAAAAGCTTGGATCGCGTTTCGAATCCGACCGCTCCTTCTTTCTTCTCGTGCGACTTCTTTGGATCGGCGGCTTCCAGCAACGGCGCTTCGAAGTTGGCCTCGGAATCCTGAACAAAGTAGCGGAAGGCGATTCTTTCCTTGTGTCCATCCGGTTGAACGAGCCAGGCGCGCACTTCGTCAACGATGAAACCGTTTTCTGGAGTGTGGCGGGCTTTATCCGGATCAGACGGTGGAACTTCGACGCGAATCGCTGTGATCACGGAGATTTTTGCTGCCGCAGACAGCTCGTAGAAAGATTCTGGAGGGGTAGTCACGTCGGCCAAAGCCTCGCCGTCGTGAAGGTGAAACGTTTTTGCGGGCGCGGCAACAGCTTTGGCGTGAGCGAGCCTCTTTTTAGCCACCGCAAGATTGTCGAGAAGGTCCTTCATCTCGTTTTCTTTCTTTTGGGGCGGCATTTTCTCCGACTTTAGCTTCGCCAGTTTTTGTTCCAGATCCGCGACCTTCGGCTCCAGCACCTCGATCTCGTTGGCCTCTGCCTTTAAGATTGGCGCAGGCTGCCAATTGGATTTCGCCACGAGGGCGCGATCGGAATCCTCCTGGGAATGGATGCGGTGGGCGATTTCGTCCTGTAATCGAGCAGCCTCTGCGTAACGGCTTTTATCTTTTGGCACGCGAAGCACGGGGAAGTCGTCGTCCAGGTCGGCGTCGCGCGAAGTGTTGAAAAACGCCAACGATTTGTAATATTCCGCGTGCCGGATGGGATCGTAGGGATGCGAGTGGCATTGCACGCAGTTCATGGTGACACCGTTGAGAACGGACCACGTGGTGGCAACACGGTCCATCACCGCGATTGTGCGGAATTCTTCGTCGTCGGTTCCACCTTCCTGGTTGTTAGGCGTTTGGCGGTGGAAGGAAGTGGCGATGAGATCTTCAAACGTTGCGTGGGGAAGCAGATCACCAGCCAATTGCTTGGTGACGAACTGGTCGTAGGGAATGTTGCGGTTGAAAGCTTCAATAACCCAGTCGCGATAGGGCCACACTCCGGGACGACGGCGATCCGCTTCGTATCCCAATGTGTCCGCGTAGCGAGCCAGATCCAGCCACATGGCGGCCCATCTCTCGCCATAGCCCGGCGATGCCAGCAGCCGGTCGACTTGTTTTTCGTACGCATTGGGGGAAGTGTCGGCCATGTACGCAGCTTGTTCCTCGGCTGTGGGAGGAAGCCCGGTCAGATCCAGGGAAACACGTCGTAGCAGTTCCGCCTTGCTGGCCTCTGGCGAGGGCTGAAGTGATTCCCGTTCGAGGCGCGCCAGGATGAAGCGATCCAGTGGCTGGCGAATCCAATCTGCGCGCTTGACCGCTGGGAGCGATTGCGGCGCGGGAGGAACGAACGCCCAATGATCCTTCCACTTCGCGCCTTCCTTGATCCACCGGCGAAGGAGCGCGATCTGCTCGGGCGAAAGAGGGGGCGCGTGGTACGGCATGCGCACATCGGGATCTCTTGACGTGACGCGAGCGATCAGTTCCGATGAATCCGGGTCGCCGGGAACGATGGTTCGTTTGCCAGACTTACCCGTGCCCAGGGCTTCCTCTCGAAAGATAAAGGAAACGCCGTTCTTCTGGCGGACACCGCCGTGACAGGAAGTGCAGTTCTGGTTGAAGATGGGCCGGATATCGCGGCTGAAATCGACGGGCTTGCGAAATAGGCCGGTCAAATAAGGAGCTGCGTGAGGCCAGCCCACGAAGATTGCCCCAGCCATGGCCAGTGAAATGGCAATGACTGCCAGATGATCGCGACGAATTGAGGTTTGGCTGAGCATCGGCAGGCTGCCCGACGATTGCAAACAGCCAGTCGAAATTAGCTGCTCTCCCAGACGGAGTCAAGGGTCGGTAAGGGCACGGTTGCGCCTTGGGCGATGGTGATTTTGAATTTCCTCGCGGGATGCAAGTAGGAGATTAGGTTGGTAGGAGCGGTGAGGGTCGCCCCCTCTGGTTACATTTTAGATGGCGCGGTACGTGGCGCGATACGTGCGATTGACATCTAGGGCTTCCCGACACATCATCTCCGGGACATCACGTCCAGTTTCGCGGGCCCCTCAGCACAATCGGAGCAGCGCCTTGCTTCCTTCGCGGAGGTAAACATGGGGAACCACACCCACACCGGGCCCGCAGCTCTTCGCGCTTTCCTCAGTCTTGCCGTGCTCTTCGCCTGCGCAACCTCAGCAGCAACTGCACCCGGCGCGCCGCTGCCCAAACCTCCCAATGGCCTCGTTGTCGTGATCGAGGACAAGCCGCTCCAGCCTCGCCTGGATCTTGAACCTCTCCACAATCCCTTTATCAGTGGCGTCGCTCTCCAGATTCGCTGGCGCGACCTCGAGCCTGTCCAGGGCCATCCCGATTGGTCCAAACTCGATCAACTCTTTTCCGCCGCGGAATCCCAGCACAAATGGGTACAGCTCCTGATCTTCCCTGGCTTCTGGTCTCCGGAGTGGGCGCTCGCAGGCGCGCAGACCATGATGTTGCCCATTCAATACGGTCCCGGCAAAGGCACTCTCCAGAAACTTCCGGTGCCTTGGGATCACGTGTATCTCTCCCGCTGGTTCGATTTCCTGAAACTTCTGAGCGCCCGTTACGCCAATTCTACCGCCTTCCTAGTAGCCGCTGCGGCTGGACCCACTTCTGTCTCCGCCGAATTCACCCTGCCCCACAAGGCGGACGAACTTCAGATGTGGCGCAACGCCGGTTACACTCCCAGCAAATATCTGAAAGCCTGGCAGACGGTTTGTCAGATGTACGTGTCCGACTTTCCCAATCAGTACGTTTCTCTGTCTACTGGTTCTGGCATCAACATTGATGATCGCGGCAAAAAAGATGCCCTAGCGGGCAAGCCCACCAAAGAAGCGCTGATCGACGAGGCCATTAGCGTCCTGGGCCCCCGTTTTGTCCTGCAGAACAGCAACCTCGATGGCAATCCCGAACCGGCGCGCGGTCCGAACAACGTCGCTCTGGTGAAGAGTTACAGTGGCCGCCTCATCACTGGACTGCAACTGCGCACTTCGTGCGTGCGCAACAGCGGCAACATGGGCGCCGAGGGCGATCCTCCGCTCGCGTTGAAGAAATCCATCAATCGCGGCATGCTGCCCAACGCTACTGGTCATCACATCAATTATCTGGAAATCTACGAGCCCGATGTCCTCGCCGACGTGACGCAGCCCGTCCTCCGCGACGCGGCCTCCCAATTCAAGTGAAATGGTTGACTACGCTTCGGGAAACATGACTGCCGAGGCTACCGGTTACGCTCATGCCTTCGAGGCTGAAAAACGAGACCCTATCGCACCACTTTACAGGTGAAGAATTACAGGTGAAGAATTACAGGTGAAGTTTTTGGATTCCGACGCAGGCTCCTTAAGTGATAGGAAACAATAGTGAGCCTGTGGGGACTCGCGTTGGGCATCTGCGGGCACGTCATCGGAGATTCCCATTGAGACGCGATGGAGCGGGCGCAATCGGTACTTTCCGGTACGGTACCGATTCGAGAAAGCTCTAAGACGGAGTAATTAGGAAACTTTTGGTAGGGGCGGTGGGGATCGAACTACTAAGGGCGTTGAAGACGCGCAAGTTATTGATTCTACGAAATGGCAAAAGCAAGAAAAACCGCAAAAACGCTAAACTGAGGTACACGGGGGGTACACGGAAAAGATCTCTTTACGGCTGATTGATTCTGGTGCTGAAAGTTGGAGGAGCCGATGGGATTGTCTGTCGGGCCCATGAAGAAAGCCACAGAAAAACCGCTAAATTCGCTGATCTATCGCCACTTATGCATTCTCACATGATCCGTTTGGGGTCCTTAAGAACCGTTTGGACACCCGAATGTTGGCACAACCTGTTCACATTGCCGAGTTAATGCGTCAGGTGGGGATTTCCGAGCAGGCGTTTTACCGGTGGAAGAAGAAGTATACGGGGCTAGGGGTCGATAAGGTCCGTCAGCGGAAGCAGCTGCAGAAAGAGAATGTTCGACTGAAACGCATTGTGGCTGATCTGACGCTGGACAAAGCCATGCTGCAGGATGTGCTCACAAAAAAATTCTGAGGCCTCGCGGTATCGTCCCCGTCGCCGGCAGTCGCGCGCGCGCTCAAATCTGGCTGATGCACTCGCTCAACCCCCAAACCGATCTAAAGGCTGAGACGATTCCCGCTGGACGTTCTCGAAAAAATCAAAGTCACCATTGGCAGCGCTGCCTTCGCCAGCTTGTACCAGCAACGGCCAAGCGCAGCTACCGGCAACGTGTTCCTGGGCGGATGGTAGAGAACTTACTCCGAGACGCCGGCAGATGTTAAGCGGATCGTGCTGTCCCTCGATTCTGCTTTCAAAGTTGGCGACGAAAACGATCGGTCCGTCGCAAGCGTGTGGGGAGTGACTGCGAACGGATTCTATCTCCTGCATATGTGCCGTGAGAGCGTGGAATTTCCCGTGCTAAAGCAGAAACTTGTGGGACTTTGTGCAGAGTGGAACCGAACGCCGTTTTGGTGGAGGATGCGGCCTCGGGGCAATCGCTGATTCAGGAATTGAAAGCCGGTACGACGCTGCCAGTCCTTCCGTTCAAACCCGACCGCGATAGAGTCTCCAGAGCAAACGCCGTCACACCGCTAATCGAGGGTGGCAAAGTATTCATCCCTGAATCGGTGCCCTGAAAGGATGTTTTCCTCGACGAAACCTCCAGCTTCCCGAACGGCACTCGCGCGTTCTGAGCGCTAGAAGGAGCTTTTGGGCCTAATTGACTGAGGCATGATGTGAATGATCGGATGGTTTTTGGTAAGTTTACCAACAAACCGTATCCGTCCATACTCGATACGTAAACTTAATGTGAATGTCTCGTGTGGTGAGTGTTCAGATGGGCACGTAAGCGTGACTCTGGACACAGATTTGGATCACTCAAAATAGTAGAAAGACGACGTCGCCTTTCCAAACAGCAGTTTCGACCTCGGAAGGCAACACCCCCCCAGCCCAAGTCCTCTTGATGTGCAAAAGTCGGATAGGCAAGGAAAGAACGAGGTAGCCATGAAAGCGAGACTCATAGTCGCAGTTATTCTGAGCTTTTGGGTCAATTTGGCAGTCGGCAAGGCGCCGACTCACGTCCACACTGCGTTAGCCTTGATCCAAGGAAGCCAAACGCCGGATCAAATCCCTGATTCTGCAGCCTGGAGAATCTTCCTGGGAGCAAAAGCGGAGGCTGTCAGCGCGGCAGGCCACAGTAAGGGATTCACGTCCTACTTAGCGTTCCTTGGAGCGAACCTCCAACCGAATGATCGCGCAATCCTCCAGTCCGTTTTGGAGGACTACGGGGCACGGGCCGCATCGATATGGAACAACTACAACGATCAGATGGACGCAGCAGAAACTGATTCGCTGCGGACGAATTATCAATACAATCTGCAGCTATCACTGGCACAGCTAGTTCAAGAAGAGCGGAATACGCTGCAATCAGAAATGATGGCGGCAGGGTATAGCTGGCTGAACTCCTTCGTGCAAGGAGAAAAGCGACAGATGATCATTTCATCGACCGACTTCTCTCTGGTTAGTCTTAGGGTAAACCCTCGCCCGAAGCTAGAGCTGGCCTCGATGAAGATGCCCAAGCCACAAGGAACCCAGATGGGGCTCCAATACTCATCTTATGGTTCGATGTGGATAACGCTCTCCGGCTGGGATTCCAACGACAATCCTTCCGGGACGTTTTACGTGCAATTGGGAGCGGAGGGGACAACTAATCCCTGCTCAGGTCCCTGTATAAACGCGACGCACACCCCAAAAGTAACGTACGTACACAAGGGGTCGAACTACAACCAGACTGGAACCGGAGTCAGGCCATACAACTACATAAACTGGTATTACACCTGGTCGTTTCCATTCAGCCCGAGCGATTCTCTGTGGGGTACGGAATATCCAATCGTACAGATCATTTGTAGCATTGCCGGAACCATCTACGGCAACAGCCCATTTCCCGTGGGGAGCGGGGGAAGCATGCTAGTGGAATTTGCCACATCCTACACGTCCTTGTGGAACGGATGGGTATCCTGTAGCACGTATCCAACCTGCGGCGCTACGACATACCAACCGCTGTTATCGCAGTGTAGCAACAGCAACTATGATTTTACTCCCGCTTACGCAGTTCTAAGCCTAGACTACGATAATTCTGGTGATGAAATTCAACAGGTTACAGGTTGCACGCGTCCAACCAAGTCGTCCAAGTGGAACTGCCCATCGCCTCTCGTGCCAAATATATGAGATAGTACTCTTAATTAATGAGCGGGGCGAGAAAGAAAAAGGCAGAGATGAACGGGAATTCTCAAGGTGTTGTTCTTTCTCCTGGGGGTTTGGCTGGCGCGGAACGGAGCGAAGGCTCGCCTTTTGAGCCGCAGCGAAGTGCAGCGGCAGCCAAAGCGGGCGCCGATGCGGCGCGGGTCTCGCGGCCTGATTCCGAAGTGGTCGCTAAAGCAAAGCGGCGCACCTTCACTGCGGAATATAAACTTAGCATCCTGCAGGAAGCCGAGGCCGTCGCTGCTAGGCGAGGTGGTATCGGAGCGCTCCTGCGCCGAGAAGGCTTGTACTCGTCGCTGCTGGCAACCTGGCGGCGCGAGCGGGCCGATGGAATCCTCGAGGCTCTGACTCCGCGAAAACGCGGGCCGAAGTCCAAGCGCAATCCACTGGAAGAAGAAAACCTGAAGCTACAACGCCAGAATGCGCGGTTGACCGAAGATCTGCGTAAGGCCCACATCATCATCGACGTCCAAAAAAAAGTGGCGGCGCTGTTGGGCCGTCCGATTCCGGAACCGGACCCGGAGGAGAACTCTTGATGGCCGCCGTCACCGAACTGGCCACTGCCGTAGGCACGCGTGCTGCTTGCCGTGCGTTGTTTGCGCCGCGCGCTTCTCACTATCGCAAGAGGCGTGCGGCGATCTACCCTACGGTGATCCGGCTGCGGCCTTCTTCGCCACGCGCTCTTGCTCCAGCGGAACGCGAAACAGTCTTGGCACATCTGCACGGAGAACGCTTCCAGGATCGCTCGCCCGCCGCTGTTTATGCGACGTTGCTCGATGAAGGAGAGTATCTCTGCTCGATCCGCTCCATGTATCGCTTGCTCCAACGACGGGGCGAGTCCCGCGAACGCCGCGATCAGTTGACCCATCCGCCCTACCAGAAACCGGAACTGCTGGCCACGGCTCCCAATCAACTCTGGAGCTGGGACATCACCAAGCTGCTGGGGCCCGCCAAGTGGACGTACTTTTACCTCTACGTGATCCTCGATGTTTTCAGCCGCTACGTCACCGGCTGGATGGTAGCGATGCGCGAAAGCGCAGAGCTGGCCAAGCGGCTGATCGAGGAGAGTTGCGCGAAACAAAACATCCGTCCCGGCCAGCTCACGCTGCATGCCGATCGCGGCACGTCGATGAGTTCCAAGCCGGTAGCTTTTTTACTCGCCGATCTAGGCGTTACCAAGACGCATAGTCGGCCGCACGTCTCCGACGACAATCCGTATTCGGAAAGCCAGTTCCGCACCATGAAATATCGACCGGAGTTCCCGGATCGCTTCGGGTGCATTCAAGACAGCCGCGCTTTTTCGCAGGGATTTTTCCGCTGGTACAACGAGGAACACCGCCACTCCGGGCTGGGCTTGCTCACCCCGACCATGGTCCACTACAACCAAACCGCGCTCATCCTCGAACGGCGCCAAATCGTTCTCGATGCCGCCTATCGCGTCCACCGGGGTGTTGACACGTGGACGGTCAATCTCCTTTATCCCTTTCCAGCTCAGAACGGCGATCCACCTGTCAAGAAATACTGCACATATAACCCGTAGTGGACTCAACACGTAAAGAAGGCTGTTGGGCGCAGCTATTTAGCCCTGGCGCGAACGATCAGCGGGGGGCGGGTCCGCTGGCGATGGTGCTCGCCGCAAGGACGGCGGTGCACTATGAATGATCACGTTGACTGTCACGTGAGCTTTGGGAGCGACACTTTCGAGTTTGACATGGAGGAGTGCTGCTATCTCTGGCTCTGAAAGCCCTAAGACCTTCACAACCTTGATCGATGGCAAAGTGATGTTGCCGTCCGGTCTGACCATGACTCTCTTGGACAATTCTGGATGCTGATCGACGGAAACCTGAAGGACATCTCCGGGAGAGACCCTATAACCGTCAAAACCTTGCTTCTCCTGAGCAGTCAGGGGTGCACATGAAAAAAGACACATTGCAAGCGCCGCTGCGAAACAAGCCTGTAAGCCACCCGACACGAATTTCGCGACCTCTTTTGCCATAATACACCTGTTCGGAAAAATCGTGTACGCCGAATGGCTCCCTAGCAGGCCGCTGAAAAATCGTGCGAAGCGAGCAATTTCTAAGTTGGTTTGAGTTATCCGGGAGTTTTCGTGCACCTGAGGCGTGGTTTTTCGTGCTACCGAGCGCCCGAAAGGGGCGTTTCAACGCCGTTCAGAGACACCACGGCCCGCACGGACTACGTCGGAACTATGCTGCGCATCAGGTTCCGCATGCGCACCAGATTGTAAGCCGCGCAGGCAAACGTGAAGATCCAATCGACTTTCAGTGTTCCGCGATGCCGCACTTTGCGCAACAACGCAATGGTCTTCAGCCAGCCAAAACATTCTTCGATGCGCTTCCTCTTCTTCTGGCTGAGGGCATAGCCCTGCTGCCGCGTGGTGCGGCTATCAATGGCGCTGCCACCTCTTCGTCCAAGGTTTTGCGCTACGTGCGGCGTTACCCAAATGTTCCGGCACTCACGCACGAAATCCGCGGTGTCAAAACCCTTGTCGCCGCCCACCGTCACGCGCTTGCTTCCCGGAATTTCCTGCAGCATTTCCAGCGCTGCATAACGCTCCGCCGTGCCCGTGGCTTCCCACACCCGGCTCGACACAATCAAGCCGTTGCGATTCTCCACCAGCAGATTCCCGCTGTAGCTCAACTTGGCCTCCTTGCCCGGCCCCTTCCGCGCCAGTTGCGCTTCGGGATCGCTTTTCGACTCGTGCGTTTCGTTCGAGCGCTTCTCGCCACGATAATTCACCGTGGGATTCCCCGGATCATCCGGCGGAGACGAACTTTTCTTGCTCTTCGGCTGAAAACTCTTCGCGCTGGCCCAAGCTTCCAGCAAACTCCCGTCTACCGTGAAGTGCTCGTCCGAGGCCCATCCCTGCCCGCGTGCTTGCTCTACCACCAGCGCCAGAAACTCTTTCGCCACTTCTCCCTCCAACAAACGGTCGCGGTTCTTCGTGAACACCGTGGCATCCCACACCGCATCGTCCAAGTTCAGCCCCACGAACCAGCGGAACAATATGTTGTAGTCGATCTCCTCCACCAGCAGTCGCTCGCTGCGCACCGAGTACAGCATCTGCAACAGCAGAGCGCGTAGCAACTGCTCCGGCGGAATCGAGGGACGCCCCACCTGGGAATACATCTTGTTGAACTCCGGCGAGAGTTCCTTGAGTACCTGGTCTACCATCGTGCGGATCGGCCGCAGCGGATGATCTTTCCGCACCCGCTGCTCCGGCGAAATGTAGCTAAACACATGTCCCTGCTGCTGATCGGTTCCTCGCATATCCAATCAGACGCACCGCGCAACGCCTCGTTACAAAATTTCTATGTTTTTCAGCAGCCTGCTAGTGCCCCGCAAATCGCGCATCGAGGACTGCGCGTTACGCGATTAGGGAAAATGCTGTAATTAACTGGAATGTAAATACTTGCGCGAGGCTATCTTTGGCTTGCTAGCAGGGTGTCCCACGTGCGCGAATTGCGACTCGCGCCGCTAAGTGGCTTTCGGCGACGAAGCCTTCATCTGTTCCATTAGGGCAATTGCCTTGCGAAGGTTCTCTTTCTCCTGTCTGTTCACAGGTGTCCTGCATGACCTGACCAAAACCTCGCTCATTGACTAGTTCGTAAGCTCTGGTCAAGAGCTGGAAACGCTGCAGACTCCCAGTAGCCTAGCTCCGGCCGATGGAAAGTAACAACGCGGCCGGTGTTATATAAAGGGCAAGTCCACTCCAGGTTCGCTGTTCAGTGCCCGGAGCTTAAGTGCGAGATAGTGAAGTCTCGAACGAAAAATAGTAGCTGACCATTCCTTTAACTTTCGCTAGTTAACGAAACGATAAGACTGTATAGTTTCGTTAGTGAATCTCTAACGAAACGATGGTTTTGTGATGGCGACGCCAACCAAACCCAACAGCCGCCTCGGAACCTATGTCCTCAAAACGTTTAAGGACGAGTCTTTCAGGGCGTACGTGCCTCCGCCGTTGCCACCGGACCCGCCGCTGGCTCTCCACCCGCTCTTGCCATTGCTTGAGCAGGCAAACCAGGCACTCGGTCGCCTAGATGGACTCGCGTCCATTCTGCCCGATCCGTCGCTCTTCATTTATCTCTACGTTCGGAAGGAAGCTGTGCTCTCATCGCAGATCGAGGGCACACAATCGTCGTTCTCTGACCTGATGCTATTCGAAAACGCCGAAGCCCCTAGCGTCCCGCTGGAGGACGTTCAAGAAGTTTCAAATTATGTCGCTGCGATGAATCACGGGCTTCGCCGACTCCGCGAGGATTTCCCGCTCTCCCTGCGATTGATACGAGAGATTCACAAGATCCTCTTGTCCAAGGGGCGCGGCAGTCAGAAGCGTCCAGGTGAGTTCCGCGAAAGTCAGAACTGGATCGGAGGCACACGGCCCGGCAACGCGGCATTTGTCCCACCCCCACCCGAGAAAATGATGGAATGCATGGGCGCCCTTGAAAAGTTTCTCCATCGCCCATCAGAAGACCTGCCGATATTGGTCAAGACAGCTCTCGTCCATGTGCAATTCGAAACCATCCACCCATTCCTAGACGGAAATGGAAGATTGGGCCGATTGCTTATCACATTTTTGCTGTGCGTCGCTGGCGCAATCCGTGAGCCCATCCTTTACCTCAGCCTTTATTTCAAGACGAACCGGCAGAAATACTACGAACTGCTTGACCGTGTCCGCACCCACGGAGATTGGGAGACTTGGCTCGAATTCTTTCTAACCGGTGTGAAAGAAACCGCCCAACAGGCAGCCGATACATCACGGGAGATACTCACGCTCATTGAAAATGACCGCCGCAAGATCGAGGAGCTCGGTCGTCCCGCTGTGTCCGTATTGCGCGTTCACCAGTACCTTCAGCGCAAGCCGATCATCACGATCCCGGCGACAGCGGAACAACTCTCCCTCTCTGCTCCCACTGTGGCGAAGGCTTTGCAGCATCTCGTGAAACTTGGCACGGTTCGTGAGACGACCGGCAAACAGCGCCATCGCCTCTTCACGTATCACCGCTACTTGGAGATACTGAACCGGGGCACAGAAGTCCTAAAACCAGACCATTGAAGATTCTTATGCGAGCGGATGAGCTATGAGTGAACCGCAGGGTGAGCGCAAGATCCAACCAGCGTCTCAGATTTGAGGCGAATCGATAGTTTGAACGAACTGCCGAATATTCGGATTCTGGCGATCAAGCTGAGACTGATTGACCATAATCCGCTTCCCCGCGAGGTCTTTGTGCCAGGGAGGAAGCTAGATATTGGAATCCCGAATGCTCCAGAAACGAGCCTTAGAAATTGGCGATCACCGTGATTTGCTTCGGGAAAGAGCTTGACCCAATTCAGATCTTCAAGTGATTCCACTCCGGCGCCTCTCGCTTCCCTGGCAACCGACAATGCGATATTCTTTCCTGTCCGCTAGGAGTCGATCGGTTATCCCTTACGGTCTTATTTTGTGCTTGACAACATAGGATAGGGTATCCCATATTGAAAAAGAAGAGCTACTCCACTGTCCAGGTGGCGAAGATGTTAGACGTTAGTTGGAGCACTCTCCATCGGTGGATCGAGTCCAAGAAGATTCAGGCTCCTCCGGTTCAGACCTTCGGTGGTGTCCAACTGCGCTTCTGGACAGAGAGTGATTTGGAAGCCGCAAGGAAGTACAAAGCCGAGCACTACTGGGAAAAGCCGACTCGGAGGAAAAAGAAGAACGCAGTTAATGCAAAGTAAGGTAGCGGAACGCGTCGGTGCTTGAACACCAAACGCGCCCCTGACCAAGGTCGCACGGTTGAGGTGCAACGATGGCTGTAAGAGAAGTTATCTATTTCCGATTTGGGGCGCAACTCTCGACGCGTCGGTTGTTTCCGGCTTTATCCCCTCCTGAACCAGTCGCTGAATCTCCCCCTGACAGAAAACCACTGAGGGTGTCTCTCGCTTTCGGTCGAATTTCTATCGACACGCCGTTCGTGCGCCTCGATTAATGGAACGGCACAGTTGACGCTCCTGACCGAGCGAAATGCTTCGAACCCGCGAGTCTCTGCCTCGCACAGGAAGCTCTGCGGGCAGAGCTGGAGAGATACGCTGCTGCCGAGAGGCGTTCCCTGGCTAACTTCGACGGGTCCTTCTCGAATGGGCATTCAAGCAGTTTAAGGTCGCTGGTACCACACAGCGGCTTCTCAAGCCTCAAGCCACACAACACGGGCCCCTCCGTGCCAACATCTCTGAGACCGTTTTAGTACTCTTAATTAATGAGCGGGGCGAGAAAGAAAAAGGCAGAGATGAACGGGAATTCTCAAGGTGTTGTTCTTTCTCCTGGGGGTTTGGCTGGCGCGGAACGGAGCGAAGGCTCGCCTTTTGAGCCGCAGCGAAGTGCAGCGGCAGCCAAAGCGGGCGCCGATGCGGCGCGGGTCTCGCGGCCTGATTCCGAAGTGGTCGCTAAAGCAAAGCGGCGCACCTTCACTGCGGAATATAAACTTAGCATCCTGCAGGAAGCCGAGGCCGTCGCTGCTAGGCGAGGTGGTATCGGAGCGCTCCTGCGCCGAGAAGGCTTGTACTCGTCGCTGCTGGCAACCTGGCGGCGCGAGCGGGCCGATGGAATCCTCGAGGCTCTGACTCCGCGAAAACGCGGGCCGAAGTCCAAGCGCAATCCACTGGAAGAAGAAAACCTGAAGCTACAACGCCAGAATGCGCGGTTGACCGAAGATCTGCGTAAGGCCCACATCATCATCGACGTCCAAAAAAAAGTGGCGGCGCTGTTGGGCCGTCCGATTCCGGAACCGGACCCGGAGGAGAACTCTTGATGGCCGCCGTCACCGAACTGGCCACTGCCGTAGGCACGCGTGCTGCTTGCCGTGCGTTGTTTGCGCCGCGCGCTTCTCACTATCGCAAGAGGCGTGCGGCGATCTACCCTACGGTGATCCGGCTGCGGCCTTCTTCGCCACGCGCTCTTGCTCCAGCGGAACGCGAAACAGTCTTGGCACATCTGCACGGAGAACGCTTCCAGGATCGCTCGCCCGCCGCTGTTTATGCGACGTTGCTCGATGAAGGAGAGTATCTCTGCTCGATCCGCTCCATGTATCGCTTGCTCCAACGACGGGGCGAGTCCCGCGAACGCCGCGATCAGTTGACCCATCCGCCCTACCAGAAACCGGAACTGCTGGCCACGGCTCCCAATCAACTCTGGAGCTGGGACATCACCAAGCTGCTGGGGCCCGCCAAGTGGACGTACTTTTACCTCTACGTGATCCTCGATGTTTTCAGCCGCTACGTCACCGGCTGGATGGTAGCGATGCGCGAAAGCGCAGAGCTGGCCAAGCGGCTGATCGAGGAGAGTTGCGCGAAACAAAACATCCGTCCCGGCCAGCTCACGCTGCATGCCGATCGCGGCACGTCGATGAGTTCCAAGCCGGTAGCTTTTTTACTCGCCGATCTAGGCGTTACCAAGACGCATAGTCGGCCGCACGTCTCCGACGACAATCCGTATTCGGAAAGCCAGTTCCGCACCATGAAATATCGACCGGAGTTCCCGGATCGCTTCGGGTGCATTCAAGACAGCCGCGCTTTTTCGCAGGGATTTTTCCGCTGGTACAACGAGGAACACCGCCACTCCGGGCTGGGCTTGCTCACCCCGACCATGGTCCACTACAACCAAACCGCGCTCATCCTCGAACGGCGCCAAATCGTTCTCGATGCCGCCTATCGCGTCCATCCCGAACGCTTCGTCCATCAGGCTCCCAAACCAGCAGCGGTTCCGACCGAGGTCTGGATCAACAAACCGCTCAACACAAATGAAATTACTCACTAAATTCCATGACCACTGGTCTCAAACTCGTTGACACGCGCCGGGCAGGCAAGACCGATCAATTTAGCTCCTCAGGCGATAAAACTGCTAAATTTTATCATTGACAGCTACCTCACACGGTATTATTCGTCCCATATACGACTACCCGCGTCGTGGCTCCGATTCGTAGAAAGCTAGAAGCATTATGGATCGCCGGAATGTTCGTGACCACACGGTTTTTCCTAGTGAAACGATAAGCTCGTGTTACCCACCATTCAGGGCAAGCGCTTTCCATCGGGGCCTAGGTCAATCTCGCTGAAAGGAGCAGCTCACTTGATTCGCTATATCAACATCGTGTTCACTGTCTTTGCGTTCACAATCGGAACGTGGCACTGTCCCCTCGTTTCCACCCGTCCGAGCACAATCTGGGATCACTCGGTTTTTAGTCGACTCCTGTCAAGAATCATGGCAGTGAATCGCGTACGAGGCTCAAAGGAGGTTCATTATGCGCATGTATGGTTCAACTAAGGTATTGCTTATATTTGCGTTGCTTCTTGCCAACACCGGTACGGCCAGGAGAGCCTTAGCTTATTGCTGCAACGACGCGAGTTGTTGTAAGACATGCGGAGCGGGCTCGGAGGTTACCCAATATCAACGAAGCTGCACTCGCGGCACTTGCTATGTAACGCTGTGCTTTGTTGAGAGCTCACTTTGCGGTTCCGGTTACGACGGTAATTGGAACGACTGTTGTAATAATACGGCATCGTGGTTTTGTGAGCCATACTAAATAGGCGCCACAGAGGGGGCTAAATACGCTGGAAGGAGCATAACATGCATACGTGGAATGTTTCCAAGAGGCGAGTTGTCGCGTACATTTTTTGGGCCTTGGTGATCGCGCTGACCATGAATGCCTTCCGCATTCACCTCGCTACTTTGAAAGCTGCGAAGGCTGCACTTCTGCCTGCCAGGGTGGTGCCGTACACCGTTGTGCTACAGGAATTCCAACTGCAGCGAGACGGTACAGCCGTCCCTAGTTTTAAGTTGACACAGGCGATACGGAGCGACGGCTCTCGGTCGAGTGAGATGACTAGCAGTAATCCCGCAAGCCCCTCCTCCGAGAGAATCTTGGACTTTTCATCGGGGAAAAAAATGTACATCCTGCAGCACCTGCAACTGAAAACCTCCACGTTTGACGCGGCCAGAAACCTGAGTACCCACTGGTTGCGTGACTCCGGAAATAGTTGTTTGATTTCTGGATTCCAAGAGAAGCCTGATGGTGAAGAGGTCATAGGAGCGTATCGGGTTGTAAAACTAACCTATGGATCTACAACTCAGTGGTTCGCTTTAGATTATGGCTGCGCGCTGATAAAGGACCGAGCTGAGTGGCCAGATGGGCAGATGAGCGAAAAGAGACTTGTCGCGCTCATTCCGGGCGAGCCTGCGCCGAGTATGTTTGATGATCCTGCTGGATTTGAAGAGGTTCCGTTCTCGCGTTGGATGCCTCCGGGTGCGCACACAAGTGATCGAGACGCTTCAAGTGCTCGAGACGCTTATTATGAATCTCACCGGCCTCCAGACGCCACTGCACGCCCCGAATAGAGCAACTCGTCGGTCCAGCTATGACATCTTGGGGGCAAAACGAAAACCGTAGTAGCTTCAGGCGTGGGCTTGAGATCGCGTTGAACTGTGCGGTATTAATAGCCTCTTTGGCTCTCATCCTCGGCGTGGTCTATGGTTATGTGGCGTCTTCGAGAAGTCCCCAATCCAGCCTTGCTATTGTCCCGAAAGGTGCGAAGCTAAAGATCTCGGGAGTGGAATGGAGCGATTCTCAACACACAATTGTATTGGCTTTG
This sequence comes from Candidatus Acidiferrales bacterium, assembly GCA_963759275.1. GTDB lineage: Bacteria > Acidobacteriota > Terriglobia > Acidiferrales > UBA7541 > Acidiferrum. The sequence continues at coordinate 131,420 of CAVWYZ010000021.1, forward strand.
AGTACCCACTGCCATTTCTGCACTGCTAGTGGAGACTTCTACAAGCGCCTCCAAGAGGTTGCAAGAGCCCGCGGAGTGCCAATCGTAGCCGTGCTACCTCAACCGACGGACGAAGCTCGATCATATCTGGAGAACTTGGGCGTCCCGATCGCTGTGGTCAAGCAAGCCCCTCTGGCCAGTCTCAGCGTGTCTGCCACGCCTACTCTGATGATGGTCAATTCTGAAGGCGTGGTTACAGAAAGCTGGACTGGGCAACTTTCCCCAAAGATTGAGAAAGAAGTCATATCTAAGCTGTAGCGAACCCGTTCACATTGCGAAAGGATAGAGGTTCAAGCTCTCCTTGACCGCAAGACTCGGGGACAGTCAAGATCACCGCTAACAACGAACATGTCGGAGACGTAGCGGAGACAAAAGCTCGTCTTGTCCGTAAAGCGGACGGTGAAATACAACGTTCCATCGTCGATGGTGTGGTACAACCGCGTGCGCGTTGCCTGGATGAAAATCCTGGCGCGGGGAGATCGGGCTTTGGAACGGAGACTGTTACGAGCAGATCTTGAGGATCCCAAACATCATGATGAAGTTTTACGGTACGAGGAGCGCCTTTCGCGTCCGCAACGGCGGCGGGTTCTCCGGCTGAACAAGTACGGTACAAAGATTGAGTCGGTCATGGCTGCGCTGCTGAAACTATAAAGCAGCACGAAGAGCCCCAGGGGGACCGTAGGCTTAGGTGGCACGCCTAGCGGCCAGGACTGAGGTCTCGTTCGATTGTTCGCTCCCTCTCCAGAGTCGGAGAGGAGTCTGGCTTGCTGTTTTGAGCGGCCCGTGGTTCTGCTGCGCGTATGGACTCCAACGCAGATCGATGTGAGACATCGCGGCCAAGCCCTTCGGCAAGAGCGCATTTGTCGTTGGTGTAGATTTGCGCATCGTAGCGGCCACGCGACACCGCGACGTAAGCCAAGCGACGATTGACGAGCTTCTCTCCCGCCTGCTCGGTGTCCACGTGAATGAGCACGCGATCAGCAGTCTGTCCCTGGCTGCTGTGGCTCGTCACAGCGTAGCCGTAATCGAGATGCGGATTCTCCCGAATGTTGAATGCGATGGTGCGACCGGAGTCGAGACGGATTCGGAGGTTGTGACTCTCATCAACCTTCTCGACAGTGCCCAGCTCGCGGTTGGCAACGTGCTGCTCTCGATTCGGTGCGGTCAACTGTATCCGGTCGCCTTCACTGAACGCTCGCTCCGCCTCGCGGTACAGAGCCACACCTTGCAAACGGCGAGGGTCGTAAGTCAGACGCTGGCCATTCTCGCGTTCAACCGTAACGCGATTCTGTTTCTCGTCAACGCTTTCGACTCGCGCGTACTCGCCTGGCGCGATGCCGAGCGCCTTGCTGCCCTTGGCGTACCGCACCACATTGCCGGGTTCGTATTGGGCAGCCCATTGGCGGTCGGCTCCTGTGACCTCTTGCCGGGCGACCAGGACGTTCATTCTGTACTCGAGGTACGGTATCCGGTTCGTATCCTGCATGACATAGTGAATCGCCTCATTGATGGCCTCCCGCGACTTGTTGTCGGGGGACACCACAAGCGTGCCTTCAGGTTGTTTCTTGTATTCATGCGCGATTGTTGCGATACGCTCGTCCCGGTCGAAGATCTCATGCACGCGACCGCCGGCGTCAAGTTTCTCCATCGCCTCTCGGACCTGCCCTCGCGAGAGCTTTTCCACAACTTCCTTGAGCGCAGGGTCTTTTTGCCGCACGATCTCGTCCAGCCGTGCCGTCTGAATTCCAGCTTTCTGTAACTGCTGATACGGCTTGCCCGCCTCAACCGCTTGGTGCTGGCGTGTATCGCCAACGAGCAGCACGCGATCGTCTTTCTGCAACCGGTGGAGGAATTCGTTCATTTGCCTCGTACTCGCTAGGCTCGATTCGTCCAGGATGTAAAGCCGTTTCCGTTCATCGTGTCCCACGTAGCTTTGGGCAAGATGCCGTTGCAACGTGTTCGACCTGATTCCGCTCTCTTCTAATTTCTGCGCCGCGCGAGAGGTGGGCGCTAATCCCTTAACTATGTACTTCTCTCTTTCTGCGGCTTCGCGGATCGCCGCGAGAGAGGTAGTCTTGCCCGCGCCTGCCACGCCTTCCAGCGCTGTTACTTGATCGCGACTCGACAAGATTTGCTCCACAGCCCGACGTTGCGTGTCGGTCAGATGGCCATGCGCTTCCCGCATAGCCCAGCGCGTGCCAAAAGTCGTTAGCTCCGCATGCCGGTCTTGTCCTGCGTGCATAGCATTGATCGTGTCCCGCTCGTAGCCGATCATCTCCGTGGTAGTAAAAGCCCGGTCCGGCGAGTTGCCCTGCCTTTTTACTTCGACAAACTCACCTGCTTTGACGCGCTCTTCGAAGTCGGCTTTCACCTGGGCCGGTGTCGCTCCGCCCATGGAGCGCCTGAGTGCGTCAGTCAACAAAGCGCGTTCATCGGCTACGGCGTCGCGTTCGAAGTTTCGTTCTTTGGCGAAGGTCACGGCGGAGTGTGCAGTCTTCGATCCCGCGTCTTGGCTAATGTCACGCGCTCTTCCTTCGGCCTCCGCCTTCACGTGCTCAGGTTGATTCCCAAACTCAATCGCCATGTTCTTGTGCCGCTCCTGCATCTCTTCATGCGAGAGCCCGATCTTTGCCTCGCGCGTGTGATGAGCGGCGATCTGCGCAGCGGCCGCGCCGCTCTGATTCTCCATCGCCAGATGCTCTTTGATCTGTTTCCGGCGTGGACTCGAAGCGTCGAGATATTCAGTGCTATACCCCTTGATTTCCGGCTGACCGCTCTTGCCGTGTTCGATCTCGTAGCCCAACTCTTGTAGACGGTGCGCCAGTTCCGAGCGATATACGGCGGTGGCGTACTGCTGCGTGCGATAGAGTTCCTGCGGTTGAAGTGGCCGTGTTTCTCCATTGGCCGTTTCTGTCAGATTAAAGAAGACGACGTGCGTGTGAAGCTGCGGTGCCGCATACCCGTTTACGGGCCTCGCGCTGTCGTGCTCGAACTTTGCGGCAACCCAATTTCCGGTTGTCTCCGGCGGAAGATTTCCTCCAAGCCGGGCCTGGACATATCGCTCCATCTCATCCAGCGCGACTCCGACACTGGCTCGATGGGCCTCCTGCACGCGTTCGTCGGCGCCCACGAGCGCTGTCAGCGATACACTTTTCGGCGCGGAGAAGGTGGCATCCCATCCCGCGCGGTGCTCCATCGTCTTGACCGTTTTGCCTTGCTCGTCTACATATTCACGCGCCGTCTGATGGCGAACCAACTGCTCGCCGCTAACCGGATGTTGGCCGTCGCTGAGCCGCCGAAACTGTTCCTCTTGGACGCCACCACGCAAGCCCCACTTCTCGGCCAATTTCCCGTGCCACTCGCCGCGTATCCGGTCGCCTTCGCTATAGTAGTTCTCCTGCGCGTTGCTAAACTCCTCCTGATGATAAGAACGCGCTTGGCCTGCACTGAGTGGCTTGGAAATGGTAAGCATGTTCTCTTACTCGAAAAAGCGCCTCTTGGTGGGTGCAACGGCGTGCTCCAGCTCGGGTTCCTGACTCGGTGTTTGCTCTTGTGACGCTGATTCCTGTCGGGTGCCGCTTGGGGAACCACGATCTATTCCCGTATTATGGGCCGCTCTCTTAACTGGTTCTTGAGGCGAGGGCTCAGCCTTCACCAGAACGTGGGGATTCTCTTTGCGTGGTCGAACAGGGAACTTCTTGTGAAGACCGAACATTCTGTCCAGGATCGTGCGTTGCCCGTTCACTAAACCGAAGCCCCGAAATCCGTACCTGGGATTGTGCTTCGCCACATTCATCAGATTCGGGTCGGTTGGTCTCTTCCCATAACGCAGAGCAATTGAGCGTTTGCGGTCCAGATAGTTCGCGGGCAAAAGGCCCGCGAAGAACAGAACGAGCCCGGCCCACAAAGCTGGCCGGACAAGATCCATCAAGGTTTGGTTCTGATAAATCCAGTTGCCGAGGTAGGCGTGCATCTCGGAGTTGCGGCAATATCCGCGATGAAATTCGAGGCGCATCGCGCCATGCTTTAGGGCTTCCTTGGTGAGTGCGAAAGTGCTCTCTCCGCTCTCTGTCACTGCAGGAACAACGTCACTATCCAGGGCCAATCGGCTCCCCTTACGCGTGGCGACTTGCAGTAGGGTATACCAGCCGTTGTCGCGAACAACGCCGACTATCTGCGAGGCCAAATAGGCACCAAAATAATGTCGTTCAAGGGGCGTCCAGACCCGCTCGCAACGGAAGCCCTGGACTCCCAGAGTAGCTACGACGGAGAGGAACGCGAGGGCATAGGTATACACCGGCTGAACGCTCGGTCCTGCGGTGCTCTTTGCCCGGCCCCATTGCGTGCGCATTCGCTTGCTCCGATTGGGTTATCTCTCAGCCCCTCTGTGGCCCCGTAGTTGCACTTGTCAGACGCTCCATGGCCTTCCCCAACTTGGCCGCGTCGGCCTGCTTAATAATGTCGTCCATAGCCGTGCTTGTGAGCTGCTCCCGATTGGCAATGCTGAATAGGATATTCATCAGGATCATTCGCAGCGCCAGCAGTTCCGCCACCATAGTTTGCTCGGCTGGACTAGGGTTAGCTGCCTTCAGCAATACTTCGCGCACCCACTCACTGATCGTCCGATCGCCTGCCAGGACTTCAAATTGCGCGTACTCCTCTTCGGTGACTTTGGTGCTGATGGATTTGCTCCGTAGAGTAGGCATGCGGCACTCCTTAGGTCTGAATCAAAGGCGGGCAATCGGGCGCGGCGTGACGCCCAACAGAATCAACAGGTTCCCATAGAGAAACCACGGGTTGGAGCATACGAACCACGGCGAGCAAAAATTTGCTAGCTTCCACATTTCGAGGAAGTTCCCGTACGGCAACCTTGGTCTCCAAACAGCACCCGAAACGGGGTGACGTGTCCGTCCAACTCCCGGTGCCGAAGGCGCCGCTCTTCGAAATCCGTAGCCAGCGGGCCAACCGTACATGCGATCAACCATGTTCGCCGTACTCCAACCGGAGTTCTGCAAGCCATCGTTCAATCTCGGGTACAGCCTCTGCCGTCACGGACAATTCACGTAAAGCAGTCCATTCTTGTTCGGCAAACTCGATGCTCACTTCGTTCCGCCTCAAGGAAAACATGATCACTTTGCTGCTTTTCTCCTTTCGGCTTGTGGCCACAAAATGCCGACCATTCCAGGGGCGTTCCATCCGCCATTCGACGAGCATGGTATGAAATTCGGCTAGCTCAGGGTAACGAGTTATCGCAAAGCTCACTCGGCGGGCCGGACCGAGATCTACGGTCATCGCCAACTCGGGCCGGGCGACACCGGTAAACGAAACGGTGATGTCAGCGGATCGGAGCGGGTCGGGCAATATGATGCGCTGCCGAAAGTCCTCTTCGTTTGGCACTGTAGCCCGCACTGGTTGTCGGTCGTGCCGCAACCAATGTCCTCGCGCGGCGACCCCCCACAGAGTGGCCCAAAAGGGTGCGAGTGCCTGATCGAGTTGGGCGCTGTCCAAATGCTCGTCACGAATCGCCATCAAAAGGCATCTGCCAACGGAACCGGGCCGCTGCCACTTGTCCGTCCGAAGTTGCTCCTGCAGGCTGACGATCTTGTCTCTCAGAGCCTGCACCCCTGCTTGCACGTTTTCTTCGGATGTTGGTGCGCTTGCGGAGTCTCCACCTAAGTTTCGGACGTAGGACCAAACGTATCTTGACGCTCGGTTCGGTCGGTTGAAGTAGACAGCCTCGAAAGCGTTGACCAAGTCGATGTAAGTTCCTCGGGAAGGAATTGCTGGCGAAATCAACGGTGGTTCCTGGGTCTCTTCCTCAGCACCGATCTGGACATAGTTAGCGAGCACGTCCCATTCGGCCGCCGACAGTGTGCGTTCGGAATCCCATTTCTTTCGGATATGAAAAAGCGAAGCTGTGGGCGCATTGAGCATTTCGTGACGGGCTGTCTCACGATCCATGCCTTCAACCCGCTCCTCAATGACGAGGAAGGCAGCCTCTCCCAGGGACACCTCGCGTCCCCGTTGTTCGCTAAGGACTCTCTGGTAGCGCTCCAGCAACTTTAGGCGGTCCTCATTCAGTCGAATGGAAATGACCTCGTGCCGGGGCTTCTTCTTGAGGATCGACATCATAGTTGACATCTCCTACTACATCGCTGTATTCTGTTTACGTTATAGTAGTCGGTTCAACGGCCAAATGCAAGCGTGACCTAATCCCGTGAGGTTGCGAAAGGCCGGAGAACCAATTCGGTGAACAATTCATTGATCTCTCTGGCTTGCAGGAGTCATTAACTCGCAATGGCCATACCAACACAAATCGAGACCTCGGTGCACATCGAGCGGCATTATGCCGTTGCGGAAATCGCCGAAATGTGGAGTTTGAGCCCCGATAAAGTTCGGGAGCTTTTCGAAAGCGAACCAGGTGTGCTTGTGATCGGTGAACGGAGCCCGAGGCACAAGAGAAGGTATGTTACTTTGCGCGTCCCGCAGACCGTGCTCGAACGAGTTCATTCTCGTTTATCATTGAAATCCGCCGTGAGGTAGGAGCGTTCCACAATGCTCACCATCTATCGCCGTCATCGCAGAAGCTGCAGGCAACGGGCAAAGGGCCGAAAATATCGGCACTGCCAGTGCCCTATTTGGGTGGACGGGACTCTGGGAGAAAAAGAAATCCGTGAGTCATTGAAGCTCCGCGATTGGCCTCGGGCGCAGGAACTCATCCGTCAGTGGGAAGCGGAAAACCGGCGGATTGTCCAACAAGAAAAGGAAGTCACCCTTAAAGAAGCCCATGTGAAATTCATGGCGGACGCGGAAGCTCGGAAACTGAACGAAGCCACGCTGTACAAATACCGGTTGCTGTTTCGTCAGCTTGACACCTTCGCGGAGGCGCACAATCTGCAACGTCTGAAGCAGCTCGACCTAGACACGCTGGCAGTTTTTCGGGCGGGATGGAAGGACGGCCCGCGCTCGGGTCTCAAGAAGCTTGAAAGGCTCCGTGCCTTCCTGCGGTTCACCGAAAAGAGAAAATGGATTGACCATAATCCCGCAACCGAGCTGAAAGCCCCGAAGGTTCCAAATAAGCCCACTATGCCTTTTACTCGGGAAGAAATCGTGCGCATCCTCACTGCTCTCGGTCCCTACGGCAAAAGCGCTGGTATTCGCAACGCCCAACGTCTTCGCGCATTCGTTCTCCTGTTGCGGTATTCAGGTTTACGGATCGGTGATGCAGTCCAGCTTGACGTGAACCGGCTTGAGGGCAGCAAACTGCTGCTCCATACGGAAAAGACGGGAGTGCCTGTCTATTGCGTTCTGCCAGAAATGGTTGCTAAAGCGCTGGATGCGGCTCCTCGTTCCAGCGCGCGCTATTTCTTCTGGACTGGCAGGTCAACCGTGCGGAGCGCCAAAGGGAAATGGCAACGCAGGCTTCAGCGACTTTTTGGATTGGCAAAGGTGCCGACCGGCCATGCTCACAGACTACGGGATACGTTCGCCGTCGAGTTGTTACTCGCTGGCGTGCCGCTCGATAGAGTTTCCGTGCTTCTCGGGCACAGTAGCATCCGCATTACAGAGCGCCACTACGCACCATGGACGCGCTCCCGACAAGAGCAAATCGAGGCAGACCTGAAGGCCGCTTGGAGCAATGATCCCGTGGTCCTCACCGACGGGAAGGGCACACCGGAGATGCAGGGGAAAACGGGCCAGATCAATTGAATGCGGTCCTACAAAAGCCCAATGGGAATTCTCACTGGCCAACGGCAATGGGGAGTTCATCGAATGCTTCACCGCAAAAGGTCCATTCGATGAAACCGATTGTCAATTGGTTCCCTGCTGTAGGAAAGTTCGCAGTTTTCGTTTTGACAAACGCCGAAATCCGACATGCCTCCCCCTAGTACGCGGGCACCTCATCGAACGGGGGACTCTAACCGCAGAACTTGCCAAACAGTTGGAGCAGTTTGTAGCCGAGCGAAAGAACATGCTTATTTGCGGTGCAACAGCTAGCCGGAAGACTACGCTCGCCAACATACTGATGCAGTCAATCCCCGACCACGAACGCATCGTGTTGATCGAGGACATTGCATAGATTCAGATCGAGAAAACGAACGCGCTTCGCTTTGAAGCTCGTCGGGAACATTGCAAGTAGCCCGGGGAAAACGATGTTGCGCGGGAACGGGTCGTCCTTGCGACCTTCGCGGGTTCAAATCCAAAAATCGCTTTCCTGCGGAATTTTCTTATACGCTGAGGCTGGAATTGGAAATCATTCATGGCCCTGACTGGCAAAAAGCGCGCCAAATCATTGCAAGATTCTCGGATCAGTATCGAGGAAACGAGAACCTGATGAAAATTCAAGAGGTGCTTGAGAACCTAACGGCGCGAATCGCCTACGAGAGATGGGCAGCCATCCAAAGCGAGGTCGAAGAACGTTCCCAATAAGTTTGCGACGACAGCTCGTGCGATTCGACTGGCAAGGCGTAGGTGTTTGCGGCTGGGCAGGTACCGCAGAACCGAATCCGCACTAAAGATCTAGGGTTTCTGCAGCCGCTCTCTCATTTCTTCAAGAGGGGCGTCATCAATGCCCGCCACTCGTCGCCAGTCCGCGTTGTGTAGTCTGACGGCACCTTGAAATACCACAGGTCCGGTTCACCAGGCTTTATGCTGGCCAGCGTCTGCTTGGTGTCATTGAACACACCATGAATGTTTCCGACCCACTCTTGCACTACCGGATAGCACCCCAATTGTGGCGCCTTCCACGTTTTATGGATCACTTGGACATCAGTTTGTGAAGAGCCCATAGGGTGTTCCGCGTATACGACATCAAATCCCTGAAGTTGACCGGCGGGTTTGCCATCGCAAGCGACTCCGTGTTTGAGAACTTGAATGTCATCGTACTGATCATTTACCACTGTATTCGTATAGTCCTCGACCCAAACATGGGCTTTTGTCGTCGCATCAATAACTTCTCTTGAATACAGGATCTTCGTCGGCAAGCGTACGTCCCATTTGGACACTTTGGATATCGAGCCGTCCGACCGAACTGCAATCGTCTGCGTACGCGTCCTTGGAGTGGGAGGCTGGCCTGGGCGCGGCGTGACCTCTTCAACCATAATGGCCACAAATGGCTGCATGCTGCCGACTTGAGCTCGGACGCGAACTAGAGCAACGCCTGCTGCGACGACTGACATTAGTCCGGTTGTGAGGAGGGCGGTCTTTATGAAGGTTCTGTTGGTCATTACACACCTCGCATTATATCCCCTTGCAACTTGATGGTGGAGGCGGATTTCCGCAGGGGTCTTGTACACATCTGAGACCCAAATAGCACATTCCGCTCCGCACACAGTCCATGCCCTGGCATTCGTCAAGAAGGCATTCATGATTTGTGATAAAACAGGCACTTACCGTGCCTATTTCTTGGGGAGAGCACTGGGCTAGTGTTTCAGTCGCAGTGAAAGTTCCCCAGACAGTGATGACCCCAAGAATTACCACCACTGTCCGAACTAGCATCGCCTTCATAATCTTCTCCTGCAAGGAATTGTGGCTACGGACGTTTAGGGCGGGTTTACTTCCGTTCCGCGTCTTATATGTCTATATGTTATGTAGATGTCAAGTTTTATTTTGTTATTTTTGATACCTCGCCTTCAGGATATCGGCGATCTCGCGACGCAACCGAACCCCCTGCGTTTCCCATCCCTTTTCGCCATTTCGCAATCATGCGCGCGTCATAGCCAGAAACGCTCCGAACGCATTCTGGGGTCCGCCGCGACTAGCTTTCTTGAACGGAATGTTGCTGCTTACGTTTTGGATCGTCGCTGGGTCGAAGCACGTGATCGCCAGCGGAGTGGTCCTTATTTGCGACGCCATGCTGCTATCCTTAGGAATATTCGCAGTGCGAGTGCAGATTGAATGGTTTTACTACGTCTATGTAGTTCCGCATGACTGAACGGATTCAATTGTCGAAGCGCTAAAGAGCGGAAAGAGGTCTGTTGGACATCTAGGTTTTTGCGGAGAGTATTGGAGGCAAGCATGGACGCCAAGAAAATTGTGACCCTTTTGGTCGTTGCGCGTAGGAGTAAGCTGCACGGGTGTTTTGAAGATGAGTTAGCAAGATGGGAGAAAGAACTACAACCTGAGACACCATCAAAATACTTTTCTAAAGGGATGTCCCCGGGCCGCAGAAATCTTTGGAAGGAGGACCCCCGATGATGTGGGTGCGAGCATCCGCGGTGCTGCTTTTGAGCGATTTGTACAGAAGCGGCCAAGTAGCAAGGAACGAAAGTCAGTTTCGATCAGCGTGGGCGGGTCCTTCAGGATGGTGGGGTCGGGGAGTAGTTTCTTCGAGAGAGAACGGGACTTTCGCAGCCGTCATCCGCAACAAGAGTAAAAATGAAGTTTGGCAGTGAAGTCCAGGCTGCTGTGAAGGGTACACGGTGGGTACGCGACAAAACCAGGACGAATAAGTGGATTTTCACTCAATCGGTTAGGTTGGTAGGGGCGGTGGGGATCGAACCCACGACCTTCGGCTTAAAAGGCCGCTGCTCTACCACTGAGCTACGCCCCTAGAACACAAACAATTATTCTACAGGAATTCTGGAAAACTCGCCCGACGCATCGTATGCGCAGTCGGATCTTTCCGGGGTTTGGTGTTCGTCAAGATGGACGACATGGCGATGCGTTGGCTATTGCCAGGCGGATCAAAAGACCAGTTTTAAGGAAAACTGGATTTGGCGGGAGGGGCCGGCAGTCTTGCTGATGTAGCCGAAGCCGCTGCCAAGGACGGTATTGGACGGCAGCCCGAAATTGACGGTATTGAAAATATTGAAGAACTCGGCTCGGAACTGAAGGATTGCCAATTCTCCATTTCCGCGATGGCCGAAGGGCGTGTTCTTGATCAACGCGATATCGAATTGGTGGAAGGCAGGGCCGCGAAAGACGTCGCGCCCGAGCGTTCCGAAGACGCCGTGATTGATTCCTGTGCCGCCAGGAATATTGATAGGTATCGAGAAAAATGAACCATTGCTTGCGCCTCGGCCAAAATAATCCTCGCGAACGGTGCGGCTGGTCGAGAAAACGGGCTGAGAGAGCAGGTCGGGCCGATCGGTGCCGCCAGCTCCGGCGCCGGTCTGCTGAATGCCAGAGTAGACCGTGAAAGGCGTGCCGCTGATGAAGGAGGTGACGTTGAGGAGCTGCCAGCCTGCGGTCAGTTTTGTGTTCAGAGGTTGGAAGAACGAAAGCCGATCGAAGGGCAGCGATTGGATGAGGCTGAGCGAGAAAGCATGGGTGGCGTCGAATGTGGAAGGTGCTTTTTCCGCACGAAGATCGTGGGGATCCTGGGGCATGGCTTGCACGGTTGTGCCGGCGTTATTAGGCATGCCGCCCAGAAGCGTGCTGGTGTCGTCGAGCGATTTGGAGAAGGTGTAGCTGGCTTGAAAGCCCAAGCCGAAGCGCGAGTTGCTCTTGCTGAGGCTGGACTGCAGAGCGTGATAGGTAGAGTGCGAACCGGATTGCATGACGGACTCGGGGCCGTAGCCGCCGATGGCGTGGCCGGTGGAATCGAATTCGGTAAATGGAGCATAGGATGAGTCGGCGCTGCTGTAGCCATTCACGGCGGCGACGCTGGGCAAATGAATTCCGGCGGTACCGACGTAAGCGACGCTGAGTTTCATCAGGCCAAAATCGTGGTCGATGCCGGCGGTGTATGTTCCGATGTAGCCATTGCGAAAGCCGCGCCAAATTGCGGAGGCGAGTAGCAGTTGTGGTTCGTGGCCGGGTGTCAGCGCCTGGACATCGGCAAGATAGCGGGAAACATCGATGGGCGTATTTGCGGGAACGCGGGAACTGTCGCCGTTTGGAAATAAAAGGTCGCCAGCGGTGGTGTAGACGGGTGGCAGAGCGAGAGGCACGGCAGTGTTGGAAAAGGGGACGGGCGTGGCGGGAAGAGCGGTAACAAGTGGTTGAAAGATGAGAGGGAATCCGCCGGTGACATAGTTGTCCTGCCAGAGATTGGGCAGCAGGGTAGTGATGGCGGCTCCCGCGTGAAATGTTGTGCGAGCCGTTGGCGCGTAATCTATGGCAACGCGTGGACCCCATCCGCTCCAATCCATGGGATAGGCCGGCTGCGGGTTGAACAAGAACACCTGATGTGCCCCCGGCGTGAAGAAAGAGGAAGGCTGGCCATCGGGGCCAACGGGGCGAGCAATCGAGGTGCGATTCTTGGCCTCCGTGATGCGCGAATTGATTTCGTAGCGTAGGCCGTAGGTGGCACTCCAGCGCGGAGAAATTTTCCAGGTATCTTGAGAATAAAAATTATAGGCTTCGCGGCGAACGGCAGCCTCGTCGAAACGATCTCCTATCGGTGTGACATCGGCAGCGGCGGTGACCGAGTACGAGTAAGGAGTGGCGGTCAGCAATCCGGTGAGCGCATCAGGCAAGATGCTGCCGGGTGCGACGTCGTGTTGCCCGCTGGCGGAGCGAATTTCTACGGGTGAGTACGCGCTACCGCCTCCGAATGTGTAAACGCCATTTGGATTCATGCCGAAAATCGTGGTGTCCTTATTGAGGCGTACCTCCGCTCCCCATTTCAGGCTGTGCGGCCCGCGAGCCCAGACCATGTCGAATTTGCTTTGGTACAAATTGCCATAGGATCCGAAAATCGAGCCGTCGGCGGTATTGAAGCCCGCAAACAAACCGTCGCCATAGACGATGGCAGGATCGATGGTGTTGTGAGTAGGGAACAGCGGGGTGCTGCGCACATAACCGAAAGCCAGGTTGAGATTCAGATTCGAAGAGATCGCGCGCTGGTAGTGAATCGTAGCGTTGCGCTGATGGTCGAAGAAGTTAACGCCAAAGCTGGGATCGATCGCGGTTTGGTCCGGATTCGTGGTTGGCCCGTTGACCTGATTCAAACTGAATCGACCGAACAGAGAAGAGTTTGCGGGAAAACGATGATCCAGGCGAATGGAAAATTGATCGGTGTTCGTGACCACTTTGGAAGATGTGGCGTAGGTGCGGGCGCCGAAAGCGCCTTGCGGATAATTGGGCAACGGGTAACGTGCGAGGAGAGGCGCGATTGTGGAGCTTACGGGAACAAACAGGGTGTCGCCCGGATAGGTTGCGGTGTCATTTCCCAGGCGCTCGTCGGCGGTGGGCACGGCGAACACTTGAGTGGTGCCTAATACCTGACGGAAGCCCTGATACTCAGCGAAGAAGAAGGTCTTGTCGCGGCCATTACACAGTCTTGGAAGAACCAGTGGGCCGCCGATGGTTACACCGAATTCGTTGCGCACGAAGGGAGGGATGCGGCGAGGGTCGAGCGGATCGGTGTGGTCGAAGAAGTTGCGGGCGTCGAACGCCGCGTTTCGGACGAACTCGAAGACACTGCCGTGGATGTCGTTGGAGCCCGACCGCGTCACGACATTCGTAAAGCCCGCAGCACCACGGCCAATTTCCGGAGGCATAACGCCGGAACTCGATTGCACTTCCTGAATGGCATCGACATTGAAATTCGCGAAGGTGGCGCCACCCATCTCGGGGTCGCCGGAATCCGTGCCGTCGGTGGCGAACATCGAAGCGGTGCCCCGTTGGCCATTGACGGAAAATTGCTGAGTAAAATTTGCGGCGCCGTTGGAGTCAGTCATCGTTCCAGCGGCTAGGAGAAGCAGCTTGCTGAAGTCGCGCTCATTTAGAGGCAGAGACGAGACCTGCTTGCTGGACAAGCGCGTGCCGCGGTCTGACGCGTTTGTAATTTGGCCGGAACGGCTAACTATTTGGAGCGATTCGTTTTTGGACTCGACACGAAGGTCGGCAGTCAGTTGCGCATCAGGTTGCAGGATCAGCGGATCTGGAGCACTCCAACTTTGTTGGCCCGCGGTGAGAGTGATGCGATAAGTGCCGGGGGGAAGTGTGCCGAATTGGAACGCCCCGTTTGCGTCCGTGATGGCGTGATATTCGATGCTTTCGTTGGCCACTTGTGCTGTTACCGTGGCATTGGAGATGGGTGTCCCGGAATCGCTCTTGGCAACGCCGGTCCACGACGATGCGGATAAAGTGCCCGGGATTGCAAAGAGCGCCAGGAAAATCGCCGCCAGCGCAACATGGGGCAGCCCGATATGCGCGAGAACAAAACGATATTGCGTGTGTCTCCCGGAATTCCGGTGAGGATTCTGTGATTCGCAGCGGATCTCAGCGTCGAAGCCGATCCAATGGGCAAAGGTCACGAGGACTCCCAAACTATATATGATCCCTCGGGTAGTCGCGGAAGGTCGGTGATTCGGGTCACGACCCAGTGAATTGTTGGACGGATGAGTTACCTGCGGTGATAGGGGCAGGGGGTCTATTGTGTAGTCACACAGAAGGGAAGCACGGGGTTATACTACTTTCGAATGATTCATTAGGAAGTGGACTGTGGCATTTCTCCGGAAGGAGCACCATGGAGATGGAATTTGTTTGTCCCGGCACGGCCGGCCGAGTTGCGATTTCGCGCATGTGGTTCGCGCTGATTGTGTGTTTCTGGCTTTGCGGATTTGGTTTGCGGGCACAAGAAGCAGCGCCGAAGATGCCGATGCAGGCGAATGAGGCGGATGGCGCGGAAGCTCGGTGGCTGAACAAGAAAGTGCTGGACTCCAAGGTACTCGACTCCATGGAGGATTTGTCTACGTGGTCTTTTCAAGGCGAGGGAGACATGGCGTTAGCGGATTCTCCGGTGAAAGACAGTAAGCATTCGCTACGCATCCGATCGATCCAGAACATCGGCAAAGTGGGAGGCGCAGGCGAGTGGGAGGACCTGATCGCCTCGCGCAAATTTGGTGGCGAGGATTGGAGCCACTACAACCGCATTTCGATCTGGGCGTACCCCGACGTGATTGGAGCTCCGGCAATTTCCGCGTCGTTGGTCCTGCACAATCAAGGCGCGCATGTGCTGCCGGACCGTTACAACGAAGGGCGGCACGAGTCGATCATCCTGAAGAACCATCAATGGAATCACGTGGTGTGGGAGATTGCGCCGCTGGCCCGCGATAAGGTGACGGAGATTGAGTTTGCGTACAGCCTGCCCAAAATGTTGCCGGATCCCGGTGACCAGACGATTTTGTATATCGATCAATTGGAACTGCAAACAGTCGAGGCCGATCACGTGGAGGGATGGGATGTAGCGCGCGGAAAAATTGCGTTCAGTCATGCGGGATACACCACGGGCGCAACCAAGAGCGCGATCGCGACGGATTTGAAGGCGCAGAGGTTTTCGGTGGTCGATGAAGGTACCGGAAAGGTTGTGCTGACGAAGCAAGTTCGGCAGGAGAGGACGCCGCTTGGCGATTATGCGGTGATGGACTTTTCCGAGTTGCAGACTCCCGGAAAATACGTTCTGCGGGCGGGGGACGACACCACGCGTTCGTTCGAGATTGGGCCAGAGGCCTGGCGCGAGAGCATCTGGAAAGCCATCAATTTCATGTACAGCGAACGGTGCGGAACGGTGATACCTGGGATTCACGCCATTTGTCATACCGACGATTACAGTGTTCATGGCGATCGGCGAATCATCGTGAATGGTGGCTATCATGACGCCGGGGACTTAAGCGCGACGGGAAATACGCCGGGCATGGCCTACGCTCTGTTCTCTCTGGCCGAGCGGCTCGGGCAGCAAGATGAAGATCCGCAATTGCGCGCCCGGCTGATCGAAGAAGCAACGTGGGGCCTGCGTTGGGTATTGAAGACGAATTTTGGCGGCGGGTTCCGCACCACGGGGCAACTGATCAGCTATTGGACGAACGGGATCGTGGGCGACGCGGATGATCGTTTTGGGCAAGCCGTAAACAATCCTGAATGGAATTTTCGAGTTGCTGCGGTGGAGGCGTTGGCGGCGCGCGTGTTGAAGGAGAGCGATCCGGAACTGGCGATTCGCAGCCTCAAGACGGCGGAATTGGACTGGAACTACGCAGTGGAAGGACTCAAGACCGCGCCACCTCTTTCCGAAGTGTACGGAGCGCAGGATGAACTGGAACGAATATCGTTCGGGGCGATTGCCTCGATTGATTTGTATCGCGCAACGGCAGAGCAGAAATACGCGGACGAAGCATTCCGGCTTGGCGAACTGATTCTGGCGTCACAAGAGCAAAAGCTACAGCCGTGGAATATGCCGATGACCGGTTACTTCTACACGAGCCCCAAGCGAGAGAATCTGTTCCATCGCTTCCACATTGGGCAAGAAGAGGAGCCGATTGTTGCCTTAGCTCATTTGTGCGAAACGTTTCCGAATGATGCGAACTGGATGAAATGGTATTCGGGAATTGTGCTGCATTCCAAGTATTACCAGCAAGTGGCAGCGAAGGTGGATGAGCCGTACGGTGTGTTGCCTGCGGCGGTTTACAAAGAAAGCGAAGCGCGGCTGATTCCGCAGGCGAAAGATTGGACACCGCTTCGTGCTGCAGATCGCGATGCCTACGTCGAGGAGGTACGTCGCGGAGTTCCGTTGGGCGGGGAATATTATCTGCGGCGATTCCCGGTGTGGTTCGACTTCCGGGGAAATTCCAGCGTTTTGCTTTCGGAGGCGAAGGCACTCTCGACGGCCGGGCAGTTGCGTGGCGACCTGGAAGCGGAGGATCTGGCGCAAAAGCAGGCGGAGTGGCTGCTGGGCCGCAATCCGTTTTCCGCGAGCATCATGTACGGGGAGGGCTATGATTGGACTCCGTTGTACAGCGTGCGCTCGGGGCAGTTGGTGGGCGCGCTTCCTGTTGGAATCGAAACGAAGGAATACAACGACGCGCCCTATTGGCCGACGCAGATTTGCTGGACGTACAAAGAGGTTTGGACGCAACCGGTGGGCGAGTGGATTTGGCTGATGCAGGATCTGCACGGCGCTCCGGTGGTGGAGGGAATTGCGGGCGGAAAAGCACCGGTCGAGTTTCGCGACGAAAAGAGCGGTCGGGTAACAAAGGTGGATGCAAACTCCGTGGACGGTAAGTTCCGCGTCGAGTTACCGCAGGGAAACTACAACGTGCGGCAAGGCGCGACGCATACGTCGGTGACCGCGCTATCAGGGGGCGTCTATCACGTGGAATTGCGAGGGGATCGGGCCCTGGATTTTCACGTATCGGCGGAAGGTATGCCCGGAAATCGCGTGAAGCTGCAGGTTCATGCGGAAGGCGCGGGGGAGCATATATTGGAGATCCGAACCAGCAATGTGGAATTTAAAGAACCTGGAACGCAGAAGGTCGAATTGCGGGCGGCGCACGGCGCGGACTTGGTGAGGGAGGGTCAAATCGTAAATCCGGGAACGCCCTGGGTGATTGTGGTGATTCCGGATGGCGCGTTGAATCTGCACCGGGAAGTAACGGGAGTGGATGGCCCCGCGAAATGACCTCAGCTGAGTCGGACACATATCCGGCAAACGGCTAACTTGGCTGCGCTAACTGCGGTCTTTGCGAACTTCCCACGCCAAGCGCGCAACCCCTAACAAGTTGGCATCGCCGGCCAAGTTGCTGGTTACGATACGGACTTGCTTCGCGGAAATCGGCTGAGCGCGCTCCTTGGCGCTTTTTCGCAGTGCGTCGAGAAATAAATCACTGGCGCGCGCCAGGCCTCCACCGATGATGACAATTTCCGGGTCGAACAGGCTCACCAGATTTGCGACAGCGTAGCCCAGCAGGCGACCTGCTTCGAGATAAACCTCAATCGAAAGAACATCGCCGCGTCGGGCAGCCTCGGCGACCTCAAAAGCGTTAACCGAGTCGGGCGGAAGCATTTCCAGCAATCCACCGTTACCCCTTGCCAGTTCTTTTCTTGCTGCGAACGCGATGGCGGGACCCGAGGCCAAGGATTCCAATTGGCCGACGCGTTGGGCCTGGGCGTCGTAGGCGTCCGTTACCACCATCCATCCGGCGCAGCCGGACAATTCGTGTGCACCTCGCACTAATCTGCCGTCGCTCAGGATGCCTGCGCCAATGCCGGTGCCGAGCATCAATACAATCGCATCGGTTTTGCCGCGCGCGGCACCGCGCCAGGTTTCTCCGAGAACTGCAGCATTGCGATCGCTTTCGACAATGACCGGCACTCGCAGAGCGGCCGAGAGTCGTCGGGCCAAAGGCATTTTTTCCCAGCCGGGCAAGTTCGGAGCCCAGACGGTGCCGTTGCGTCTCGCTAGCCCCGGGACCGCAACGCCGATCGCTGCGATTTTTCCACTGACGCGCTTTCCACCTGCAAACTCGTGTGCCAATGCGATGATCTGCTTCACGGGCGCGAGAGCAGACGAGGTGTCTACGCTCACGTGTTTACGATGCGCCAACATTCCGTTGCGATCGACGAGCGCCATCGCGAGTTTTGTTCCACCGAGATCGACCGCCAACACGTGTTGTGCTGCCATGGTTTCTCTATGCAAGCTACGCTTGAATGCCAGCCTTGTATTTAGTTAAGAGAATTCTGGATGCCAAAATACAAATTCCCGCTGCGCCTAACAGCGGAATCACCATCCCGAAACGGACTCCATACGCTTGCGAGATCTGCCCTACCGCCCATGGGAACGACATTCCGCCCAACAAAGCGATGGAGATCAATAGCCCGAATACGGAGCCGGCCATTTTGCGGTACGCGTCTCCGCCAGTGGCTAGGGCAGTAGGAAAAATGGCCGAATAGGAAAATCCGATAACAAGTACGCCCAGGATCAACATTCCTCGCGACTGGTTTGCGAGCAGAATCGCAGCACCCAAGAGCGCACCAATTCCACTGACCAAAACGAGGCGTTGCTTACTAACCGATTTTAGCAATCTGGCGGCGACCAGCCTCCCGGCCATTAGTGTGGCCCAGTATCCGGCTAGGATGAAGGTGGCCGTCTGGGAGCCGAAGCCGGCGGAACCCACATAGGTGGACGTCCATCCGGCGATGCTGGCTTCGTCTCCGGATTGGCAGAATAGCAAAAATGCCAGCACCAAGACGCCAGGATAACGCGCTACTTGAACGACGTCGCGCCACGAGAATTTCTGGACGTCGCCGGTCTGCGGGAATTTCATGGCGAGAAAAAGCAGCGCGCACGCCGCTGCCAAGGCGGCACAGAAAAGCAATTGCGGGGCGATCTGGAAATGTCCGGTGATGGCCGCCGCAAAAAGAGGAATACACAACGCGCCGATGCCATAGAAAATGCCGAGGAGATTCAACATGGGGCCACGGCGGTCGCCAAAGAGGTCGGAGACCAACGCGTTTGTCGAAGTGTTTAAGCCGCCACCGCCACATCCGAGCAAGACCGCCGGAATTGCGGCGGTGCCGAAGGAATGCGCGAAGGTAAACCCTGCCATTCCGGCCGCGACGAGTAACGATGACACGACGAGAATGGCCTTGTTGCCGATGGCGTCGATGACGGGTCCTGCGATCACCGTGGCGATGAAGATGCCGAGAAAGAGCAGCAGGAACATCGTGCCTTGTTGCGCCAGGGTCATTTGGAGGCGCGAGCGCATTTCCGGCAAGCCGAACAGCGTGCCCAACACGGCCATTACGATGCCGAACACGAAAATACCCGTGGCCGCGCCGCCAAACAGCATCCCCCGTCGAAGGTTATCCGCCACGCCTCACCTTTTCAGTTTTTGTTCGTACTGGTCGTAAACGCGATTCATTTGATCCGGAGGAATTCCCACGACATTTGGGGAAACGAAGACCGGCGGCGTAAGTCCTTTGGCAGACAAATTTGCCGCCACTTGCGCGATGATCGACATAGCGATGGTGATAAATGCCACAGTAGAGCCGGCGGCTACCGGCGCTTTCCAATTCTCGATTTGTACCAGCGCATCTTCCGCGGGGGTGCAATTGTCGATGACGATGTCGGCGACATCGGCGAGTTTCTTGCCTGAGGAATGCGTGGCATCTCGTTTCGAATAATTATCCATCGAAGTAATGGCTACGGTGGTGAGCCCGCGCTTCTTCGCTTCGATCAAAACTTCGATTCCCACGGCATTCAACCCGCCATGAGAAAAGACCAGCATGACGTCGCCCTTGCGGATGGGCTCATTTTCGAACAGCACTTGCGCATAGCCTTCGCGGCGTTCGAGCCATAGTAGTCCTTTTGCACCACCGCTCCCGATCACGTTGGTCCACATCAGACGCATATCCATCAACGGGCGGAAACCGGGATACGCGCCGTAACGCGGGAACATATCCTGAACGGGAAGGACCGAATGGCCACTTCCGAACATATGTACTAAACCGCCGCTTGCGATGGTGTCCCCCATGGCCGCCGATGCTTTTTCAATATTGCCGGTCTGCGTGTCCCAGATTTTCTCCAGAACACCACTTACGCGTTTCTGATACGCCCGAGCACTCACACTGGCCTCCTGTAGAAATCGTTTCTTGGACTAATAGTCGATTCTGTAGATTCTTACCGCCTGCGGCGGCACTTCTGTCTTCACGGAAAATCGGTTTCCTTCGGACTTCTGGTTCTCGCCGGAAATAATTTCGCGGACCCGCGTGGCGGCCCGCGGCAAGGTTTCGGAGAAGTTCACCGAGGCTGGCGTTTCGCCATGATTGAATAGAAACACGACGTGCGCCGCCGGGCTTTGCATCTCGCGCAATTCAACCAGTGCTGGAGCTTCCAGTTCTGGAACATCCAAGCCTGCCCATTTAGCAAGAATTCCCCCTAGTGGATGCATCGCGACGGGTTTCGCATCATTCGATTGGCCAGCAAAAGTACCGAGGAGCATCACGCTGCCTTTTCCGAAGGCGTGTTCGTAAGCGGCAGGCGTCCCGTCCGCGAATTGAGCGACCACTCGTGCCTTCGGGTCGAGAACGGAAAAATGTTCAGCGAAACTGACGCCTGTGAACGACATGGTGCCCCATTTCACAGCCACGTCCTTCGCGGGATCGATGGAAGTTTCGCGCACGCCAGTTATTTCGGTCCAGCCAAACCCAGGAATTGCGCCTTCCGCGTGCCCGTCTTCGTTGACCCATCCGGGACGAGCTTCCACGAAGAGGTGGCCGCCCTTTTCGACATAGGACTTGAGGGCAGTTGCTTCGTCGTTCGTCATCATTAACGGGTAGGGAAGCACGATGAGTTTGTATTTTTGCAGATCGGCGCCAGCCAGTTCGCGCGAGCTCAGGACTTCCACGGGAAGATTGCGTTCGAAGAACATGCGGTGATATCCGGCCAAGGCGTGATGCATGGCGTTGCGTGAGTTTTCCTCATCGTACCCGCCCAAGAGCGGGACCAGTGGACTGAAAACAATGGCGGCCTCTGCGGATTTTGGTTTGGCGTGGAGCAGAAAATCGGAATTGGCTTCGATTCGTTTTGCCGTTTCGCCGGCGCGACGGCTCCGGTCGGTTAGCGTGCCGTCCAGTTGAATCATGCCGTAACCTCCGCTCTCGTATCCGGCGTTCATGGGATAGAAGGCGTAGTAGTTGATAGCGCGTGCGCCGCGCGAAACCATGCCCCAAGTCCACATCTCCAGGTCGCTCGGGGTGACCTCCGAGCCGATCGTTGTGCCATGTACACCGAAGCCGCTCTGCAGTTCTCCCACGTAGAAACCACGGCCGCCGGTCATCGAAGCGGTCAAATCCATGGCCAGAACGCGGCGACTCAGCTTCCAGTTGTATTCCACGGCGGTTAGCTTGGGGTAAAAGCTAGTGCCGAAATAATCGACGGAATTCTTCATCAGGAAATCGTCGGTAGGATCGTAAGGATCGGCGAGGGTGCGCACGAGTGGAGAGGGATTTGGAGCGTGGCTAGTTGTCACATGGGTCGAGTCGATGGCTTTAACGGCGTCGTTCCGCATCTTCAGGTCTTCGGCGAGTTTATAGCCGTAGTACACGCGCCAGTCCATGAAGTCGGTGTAAGTCAGAATGGTTCCGAAGCGAGGCGGCTCGACCTGCTTCCAATCGGTGAAGGTGCGGTGCCATGCAACGTTTAAGTGGTCCAGAGATCCATATTTTTTCTGAAGCCAGTCGCGGAAGCGCTGCATGCTCGAGGGGCAATAACAGAACATGGGTTCGGACTTGTAGCCCACGCGAGCCCAATTCAGCGCCGCCGGCTCGCTCCACAAATCCCAGCCATAGAACGCCTTGCTCTTGTCGGCGTGCTTCGCCACTTCCTGAAAGAAATCCAGGACGGCCTTGCGTACGTTTTCATTGTCAAAGCAAAATCCTGGCGCGGCTTGCGAGGCGATGGGTTGCCCATCCTGCGCGGCGTAGCGGCCCTCCGGATATTTCGCGCCCACCCACTCGGGAGCAGAATCCACGTAAACCTGCACAATCACCTTGAGTCCGACTTCATCCGCCAGGCGAAGCAGCAAATCCAGATTTTCCAAGTGGTATTCGCCAGCACGCGGCTCGCCCACGTTCCATTCGACCCAAGTGCGAACAGTATTGAAACCGAGCGATTTGATTTTTAGCAGGTCTTCTTTCCATAAGCGCGAGGAATCTTCATTGATCTGCTCCAGCATGGGCGCGCGGGCTTTTCCTCCGCTGTACCAGACAGACACGGGAAAGAAATCAGCTCCGGACGTCGTAACCCGCGTGGGGTCGTTCGTGGTCTGAGGGCTTGTTTGAAATGGAATTGTGGCCCGTACCGCTCGGTCTGCAAAGCCAATAGCCATGGTCATCGTGACGCAAACACACATTGCCGCGATACATTTGGAATTCATCGTCATTCCTGTGCTGAGCTTGAGCGTTTCGCCCCGCCATTTGCCTGAGATCGGGAACGGATGCAGATTCCCGACGTGAGTGCCCGCTACCAACTCGTGAGCGCAGTGTCGTCTAGATCCTGCGGACGCAAATGGAACTGTTTCGCTCTCGTTTCGTGCATCTTACGCCAGCGCGCGAATAGGCGCAATCGTGCGGAGGAATTGCGATCTGAGGAAGTGTCTAGCCGTGGCGTGGCCACAATAAAAGATGCCTGCGGCTCTATTGGTGCAACGCAAAGTATGCTACGAGCGCTCCCATGATCATCCCGGCAAGCAGCAAGCCCAGCACTTTACCGGCGACCCCGGATTGAAAGCGCTCTTTGGGGGCAGAGTCCCTACTAGTGGCAAGAGGGCTGCTGCTCTCGCGAACCGACGGTCGATCGAGGAACTCGGTCTTGGCGATGAAGGCATATCCACGGCGGGGAATCGTAGCAACAAACATGGGCTGGTCAGTGGAGTCACCGAGAATGAGGCGCAGTTTGTTGACGGTGGTATTGACGTTGGCATTGTAATTCACGTGAAAATCGGGAGGCCAAAGCCGATTGCGCAGAGTTTCGCGGGTCACCACGTCTCCGGGCCTTTCGATGAGAATCATCAGGACTTCCAGAACTTTGCGCGACATCGGTATGCGCACGCCCTCGCGGAACAATTCCTGGCGCTGCCGGTCAAGATCGAAAGATCCGAAGCGGACGTAGCGTGCAGGGGAGGTGGAAATCAGAGGTGCAGCATCATCGGATTGGAGAGGTTGCATCCAAAGACTACGAGTGTTCATAGGACCATCCCAGTTAGCGATCAAATGCCAAACACAACTACATGACCACTCGATGGAAGGTCACCGACGAGGACCTGTGCGGAAAGTTGACACCGCCGTTGAGGGAGTTATATCTTAAGATGTATATACAAGTCAAGAGCGAGAGGTCTTTAGGATGCACAATTCCAAAACGGCTCTCGATTTAACGGGCACGGGCTACTGTGCGTCGTTTAATTTTCGGAGGACAGCGCGGGCGGTGACGCGGTTGTACGATGCCGCCATGCAGAAGTCAGGTATCCGTTCAACACAATTCACGATTCTCGTGGCCATCGCCAAGAAACAGCCCGTCTCTATCGGTGCCTTGGGAGAGATCCTGGTAATCGATGAATCCACCATGACAAGAAGCCTGAAATTGCTAAGGAAACAGGGCCTAATCAGGGTGTCTGAGCGCTCGAAAATGCGCCAGCGCTTCCTGCGAATGACCCCGAAGGGATATCAGATCCTTGCCAAGGCGTTGCCTTACTGGAGGCGTGTGCAAAGCGAATTTCAGGAGGCGGCGGGGGAGGGTCTTTGGACGAAATTTCGGTCAGAACTGGAACGGTTGGCGAATTTGGCGGTGAACTTGGAGAAATCAGAAACGGAATCGAGTAGGCACGCGTAACCTAAACAGCGTGCCAAATTTTGCATTGAAGACCGCGATCCTCTCCACATACCAATATCTAAAACAGCTAAGTTCTCTGGAAATATCGACTGTTAATCTCGAGAGTCGCCGGCAGAATTCCTAACTTACAGAAAACACACGCACACCGTTTCGCCAAGCAATTGGCGAGTAATCTGCATTATTTCGCAGCACCGAAGATTCCCGCTAGGCGGACGGATTTGTGAAACCCTGAGTAATCGGCCATGCCAGCGCGTAACTCGGAACAGTGTGAGTGGGAGGCGTGATGAAGAATTACCTATGGCAGGCCATCGGAGTGGTGACGGACGGGGTCCAGCTACGGAAGCAGATTTTGAGGATCGTACTTGCCTTGGCAATTGCCGGCGCGATGACTGTGATTACGTTTGGGCAAGGTACGACCGGCGCGTTACGTGGGCAAGTGTTGGATCCTACGGGGTCGGTAGTCCCGGACGCAGAAATAACAGTGACCAATCAGCAGACCGGAGTAACGACGAAGGCCGTGACGACCTCGGCCGGAACGTACAATTTCCCGAGTTTGATTCCAGGTCTGTACAAAGTCTCCGTTGAATCGAAAGGCTTCAAGAGTTTCGTCCAAAAAGATGTGAACGTCGTGGCCAACCAGCAGAACGAGGCCAACGCGCGCCTGGAAGTGGGTGGAATGTCGGAGGTCGTGGAAGTGTCCAGCGGCGCGGTGACGGTTCAGACGACGACGTCAACGTTGAGCAGCACCTTCGATACTAAGGATGTCGAGCTGCCTAACGCCTCGGGAACACTGAATGGGAGTCCGCTGAATCTGGCTGTCCTGGCACCCAACGTGATTGCAACTCCTGGCGGAACGCAGGGCATTGGCGGATCGGTGGGAGGAACGCGGCCGAGGGACAACGCCTTTTCTGTGGACGGCGTGGACGACAACAATCTCGGCGTCACGGGAAACAACTCTACAGTAATCCCCGATGCCGTGGCGGAATTCAACCTCACCACCAACCAGTTCAGCGCCGAGTATGGACACTCCGCAGGGGGACAGTTCAGCCTGGTAACGAAAACCGGAACGAACGAATGGCACGGGTCGGGAGAGTGGTACAACCAGAACCGCAATTACAATTCGCTCGATAACCTCACGAAGAACGCCATCGATTCCGGCACAATTTCCGGGAAACCCCCGTTCGACAATAATCGCTTCGGCGGCACGGTTGGAGGCCCAATCGTAAAGAACAAGCTATTCATCTTTGGAGCTTACGAATACACCGTCCTGAATGGCGCCGGCACGCCAACTCCGCTCATCGAACCAACTTCGAGCGGGTTGACAACGCTGGAGTCGATGGCTGCGGACCCGGAAGTGTCTGCCCTATTGAAGAATTTTCCGGTGGCTCCCGCCGCGAATTTGGCGCCCATCACCGTGAATGGCGAATCCATTCCCATTGGAAACCTGATTGTGACCAGCCCGTTATATCAGCGAGAAAACGACGCCCAGGTGAATGCGGATTACACCTGGCGGAATCACCAATTCGGTGCGCGATTCCTATGGAATCAGGCCAACTTTATTTTTCCGGTAAATTCGACGATTCCGACCTTCAATCAGAATGAGCCGTTTCACAACCGCAAGATCGCGCTAACCGATACGTGGACCATTAGTCCCAACAAGGTGAACGATTTACGCGTTCAGTACTCATTTTTCTACGAAGCGTTTTTGAATCCGTGTTCGCAATGTCCGGCCGACGTAACGATACTGGACCTGGGGAACAACACCATTGGGCCAGCGGACAATCAGTATCAAAAGCAAAACTCGTACCAAATACTGGATACTTTCTCTTGGACGAAAGGGAAACACAACCTCAAGTTCGGTGCAGAGTACAACCATTTCATCTACCCTCAGTACTTTCTCTCGCGAAGCAACGGCGATTATTGGTATTCCAGCACGCAGGAATTCATAAACGATCTGTTGCCCAGCCAACCTGGCAGGACTCTGAGAGGAGCGGGAGACGGAAGTTTTCTGGGCACGCAAAGTTCGTTCTTCTTTTTCGCGCAGGACGACTTCAAGCTGTCTCCACGACTGACGTTAAACTTGGGCTTGCGTTACGAATATTGGACGAACCCGGTGGGAGACGAAACGCAAACGCTGAACGCGATTTCCAACGTACCTGAGGTGATTACGTTTGGGGTGCCAAAAACAGACAAAAATAACATCGCACCGCGAATCGGCTTCGCGTACGACCCGACGGGTAGCGGCAAAACATCGATTCGCGGCGGATTTGGAGTGGCCTACGACGTGAAGTTCCAGAATTTCGCATCGATTACGCTGCCACCGCAGTTGCAAAGCGAACTCGATCCAGGCACGGCCTGCGCATCTTTGAACCCAGTGCCGGGTTGGTGCGCAAATCCCAACGGGGCGGGTTTCCTGGCGAATGGAGGTCTGCCGCAAGCGTACATTCCGCCGACAAACCAAGCTGATGCACGCGGCTTAACGACAAGCTATATCGACGACACGGTAATGCCGAAAATTATGACGTGGTCTCTCGGTGTGCAGCATGAAGTTGCGCGGAACGCGACGGTGGAAGTTCGCTACCTGGGAACGCGCGGTGTGGAGTTGCCGGTGCAGTTCCGCCGAAACTACGAAAGTTATTTCGATGCTGGTGGCACGCCGCTGCCCACGTATCTCAGCGCCGCTCAGATTCCTCAGACGTTCAACGGCAGCACACCGACCGACGCCGCCTACAACAATTTTGCCTGCTGGACGGTGCCGTACAACTGCGCGCCGGACCCGAACTATTCGAACAATACGTATCTGAAGTATGGGTTTGGTGGAAATGTCACTTCCGATCCGCCATACGGCACCAGCAGCTACCACGCGGCTTCCGTGAACTACACGCAACGAGCCGTTCATGGGCTTACGTTGAACGCGAATTACACTTTCTCGCATACGATCGACAATTCGACAAACGAGTTCTTCACCAGCCTGCTGAATCCGCGCCGCGCCCAAGACACGACACAAATCAGCCAGGACAAAGGCAACTCGGATCTGGACGTACGCCATAAGTTCGCAACGTCTTTGACCTACCAGGTGCCCAACATCCATAGCGATAACCGGCTGGTCAAGGGCTTGGCAAATGGCTTCCAGGTCAGCGGGGTATATCTACTGCAATCGGGGCAACCGGTGACCATTCAGTCTGGAATCGACGCGAACGGGAACGGCGACACCGCGGGAGATCGCGTAGTCCTCAATCCAGTCGGCGTGGGCAATACCGGGTCAGACGTGTACGCGGTTTGTGCCGCTACTGCCGGAACCGCCTCAGGAACGGCAGTCGGCCGCACTTACATTGGCTCCGTAGGCGTGGCCAGCAATCCGAATCCTACAAATGGCTGTGCCGCGAATCCGCTGAACGCGTTGGGATTCGACCCAGCGATCGGCTACACACCGGTGAACCCCAAGGCGAAATATATCGTGGCCGGACCGGGCGTGAAAGCGACACTTGGCCGCAACACGTTTTTCTCGCCGGGCTTCAACACGCTGAACATCTCGGTGGCGAAGAGAATTCAGCTCAAGGAAGGAATGTATCTGCAGGCGAGAGCCGACGTGTTCAACATCCTGAACCATCCCAGTTATGCGTTGAGCAACGGAAACATTTTCAACGCGGCAGGAACTACGACAGCGACTACAACGCAGGGATATGCTCTGCCGACCGATCCGAACTTCTTGCAGCCTTCCGCTTTCTTCAGCGGAGGAATTCGCTCCATGACACTGTCACTGAAGTTGGTATTCTGATCGAAAGCGCGCGTGCCAGCGGCCCTGGATGATGGAACGCATTCAGGGCCGCAACCCAACAGCGCTCAGGCGTTGATCCTGCGTCGAGTCCGTTGATCAGAGACTCTCGTCTCCGGCCGAAACACCCTTTCCGGCAGCGACTTCGCCCAAGTCGATGAGTATCTGGGCGACCAGACCTGTCCAACCGGTTTGGTGACTGGCGCCGCAGCCGCGTCCTGTGTCACCGTGAAAATATTCGTGGAAGGGAATTAGATCGCGCCAGTGAGGATCGTTATTAAAAAGCGCGTTGGAGCCGAAGACGGCGCGATCGCCATTTTTATCGCGCAAGAAGAGGTGGACGAGACGAACTGCCAATTCGTGGGCAATCTGTCCCAAGTGCTTCAGGTTGCCTGAACCGGTAGGGCACTCAACCTTGAACGAGTCGCCGTAGTAGCGGTGGTACTGACGAAGCGCAAGTAATATCAAATGGTTCACCGGCATCCAAACCGGACCACGCCAGTTGGAGTTGCCGCCAAATAGGTCGGTTGTGGATTCGCCCGGCTCATAGTCGAGCCGATGCTCCTGCCCGCTGAGATGGAGAACCAGGGGATGATCTAGATGAAAACGGGAAACGGCTCGTACACCAAACGGTGAGAAGAACTCGTTTTCATCCAGCATGTAGCCAAGCAGGCGGCGCAGCTGATCTTCGCGAACGAAACCGAGAAGCAAATTTCCCGTGGCGCCAGGCGTTACGGATGGCTTGATACTGGCGACCAAGTCGGGGCGATGATCGATAAACCATTGGCGACGGCGATGGAAATCCGGGTAGCGATCGAATGTGTCGGCGGAAACGGCGGTGCCGCCGAAAAGAGGCACAAATCCGACCATGGTGCGAGCACGCACCGGAAATCCCTTATTACCCTCGGAAAAGAGGAAATCGTAGAAGAAGCCGTCCTGCTCGTCCCAAAGGGAGGATGAAGGGTCATCGGGATTGTTCATGGAAAAAGCGATATAGATGTAGTGCTCCCAAAACTTGCTGGCGAGGTCTTCGTAAACCGGGTCGCGCTCCGCGAGGATTAAAGCAATGGACAACATGTTCTTGGCGAAGGCCGCCATCCAACTGGTGCCATCGGCCTGGCCTAATAGGTAGCCGGGAGGCAGATTGTCGCGATCGAATGCGCCGATATTGTCCATTCCCAAGAACCCACCCTGAAAAATATTCTTGCCAAGAGCGTCTTTGCGATTGACCCACCATGTGAAGTTGAGAAGCATTTTTTGAAAGACGCGCTCGAGGAAGGCATAGTCTGAAACGCCGGTGCGCTGGCGTTCGACCTCAAAGACGGCCTGGGCGGCGAGCGAAAGCACCGGGGGATTCACATCACGGAAATCCCATTCGTAAGCGGGAACCTGACCGTTGGGATGGGTGTACCACTCGCGTAGCATTAGGAGAATTTGATCTTTGGCAAACTGCGGGTCTATATAGGCGAGCGCGACGCAGTGGAATCCCAAATCCCAGGAAGCGAACCAGGGAAATTCCCATGTGTCTGGCATGGAAAGCACGTCTCGCGCGAAAAAGTGCGTCCAGTCGCTATTACGGCCATTCAGGCGTTCCGGCGGAGGAGTGGGTTGCGTGGGGTCACCCTGCAGCCAGTCCGTAACGACGTAGTGGTAATACTGTTTGGACCAGAGCATTCCCGCAAAGCCCTGGCGAGCTACCAACTTCGCGTCAACGGAAAGTCCCGGCGGAATCACAACTCCATAAAACTCATCCGCTTCCTCCTGGCGCTGTTGAAAATTGGCATCAAAATCGGCGAAGGGGTCTTCATATGCGTGGTTGTCGACAATCGCAGCCAGACGCAGTTGAAGAGAAACCGTTTCTCCCGGACGAATATCGCGGTGGTAGTGCACGGCCGCTTTTGTGCCGGTGGAGCCGGGGTTGACTGCGCTTCGATTGGCATCGACCAAATAAGAGTGGAAGGCATCTTTTACGTAAGGGGAATGCGACGGAATGCCAAAAAGCCGCTGATTATTCGTTTCGTTTTCCGTGAAGAGAAATTCGTCGGCGCCGGAACAGTACAGTTGATATTCGCCAAGCTGCCAGTGTTCGGCAAGAACGCAGCGGACTCCAGAAGCCTTGCCCGCCGATTCTTCCGGCAAGGAAAGGGAAGGACGGCGGTCGTCGCGGCCCCACGTCCAGGTATTGCGAAACCAAAGTGTCGGCAGAAGGTGGAGCGGAGAGGTTTCCGTGCCGCGATTTGTGGCACTGATGCGGATCAGAATATCTTCCGGGGCCACCTTGGCATATTCCACCACAACATCGAAATAGCGGTTCTGCTCGAAAATGCCGGTGTCCACGAGTTCGTATTCGCGATCGTTTCTGTTGCGGCGGCGGTTTTCCTGCAGAAGTTGCTCATACGGATAGGCTGCTTGTGGATACTTGTAGAGATACTTCATGTACGAATGCGTGGGAGTATTGTCGAGGTAAAAGTAGTACTCCTTCACGTCTTCGCCATGATTGCCCTCATGCGCATTGAGGCCGAACATGCGTTCCTTCAGGATGGGATCCCGAGTATTCCAAAGAGCGAGAGCGAAACACA
The DNA here is from genome assembly GCA_963759275.1 of Candidatus Acidiferrales bacterium. GTDB lineage: Bacteria > Acidobacteriota > Terriglobia > Acidiferrales > UBA7541 > Acidiferrum. The sequence continues at coordinate 161,865 of CAVWYZ010000021.1, forward strand.
GATACTGATGGCGGTCGCAGATGCCGGCGATGCCATCTTCATTCCAGCGGTAAGCGCGCGATCGCGCCTGATCGTGAGGGAAGTAGCTCCACGCATCGCCGTCTTTGCTGTAATCCTCGCGGACGGTGCCCCAAGCACGTTCCGCGACGTATGGCCCCCAGCGATTCCAGTGGCCCTCCTGATGCTGATTCATTTTCAGGCGGACACCTTCGCGGGTGTCGTAGATATTCATGATGGCCTTCTCGATTCAGAAGTTAGGCGCTGAAATCCACTGCGACACGGAATGAAGCTTCCAACTGTTCTCCTGGCTCTAGCACACGCAAACCCTTGCCTGAGACCAGGGCGTTGGTTGGGGCGGTCATGGGTTCGAGCGCGATGAAATCCCTTCCTTTGGGAGCAAAGACCTGAGCGTACGGGAAGCCCTGCAAAAACGAGACGGTGATCTTATAGCCTGCGCCCGATACAACGAGCGATGCGTCATCTCTATCCAAGGCGAAGCCATCATCAAAACTGCTGTCGTCCAATGCGCGGTCGAACGGTCCAAATACCTGCGATACACCCGTGGGGATCCCATGGGCGTCGAGTTGGAGCTGATGCAGCGAAGGCAGTTGCAAACGCCATTTGCTGCGCTCCACATGAGGAATGCCGAAATAGGGGTGAAACCCGAAGCTGACGGGGACCCTTGATTCAGCATTCGCATAGACAGTGGTATGTAAAGTTAACGAGTTAGGGGCGATTTGTGCGGCAAGCTGTACGCTATGCGGGAAAGGGAACACGGCAAGTAGTTCTTGGCGATGCCAATCCAGACGAGCCAATAAAGAATCTGGTTTTGCTTCGAGGACTTTCCATTGCAGTTTCCCCCAAGGCACCCCGTGGATCGGAAGTCCGTGATCGTCGAAATGCAGGACAGGGGATGTGGAATTGAGCACGACGTCGCGTCCCGCGGCTTGGTAATGGAGAGACGCCAAGCGGTTGGCCCAAGGATAGAGTAGCGGGATTCCTGCGGTGCTCCCTTTTTGTCTTGCGGTTTCCAGGTCTTCGACACGACGCAGCAGTTCTTCTTCATGAAAGCGAAGTGAAGTACAAAGCATGCCCGCGTCTGGCCAGAAGAGGGCGCGGAGATTGTCAGCTACCAAAGAGATGGTCGGGTTGTCGCTCATTAGTTTTGACAGTGGATTGGCAACGAGTTTAGTTAAATGAACCTGCTTTCGCCGCGGCAGCAGGAGGCGCAAGAGTTGGATTCGCCCAGCCACCGGGAGGGACGACTTTTGCGACGGTTTCCTTGGGACCCCACGTGCCCTGATCGTATTGGTAGACAGGTGTCGCAACCTTCAGGACAGGATCGACGATGCGCCAGGCTTCTTCGACATAGTCTTGGCGCGCAAATTGCGTCGATCCGCCGGCCATCGCGTCGCCGAGCAACACTTCATACGCACCCAGCTCCGATGGCTTTGTGTGATGATGAGCCAGCATTTCGGCCGCTTCACCTAGCATCTGTTCTCCCGGCGCCATCACGGTGACGCCCATCGCAATGTCGACGTCAGGGCTGATTCGAAAACGCATATAATTTTGCTTCAGCTTACATTCCTGAATGACCGTGGGGGGCAATCGGAACTTCGCCATCACTTCTGTGCACGTCACAGGTAGACACTTACCTGCGCGGATATAGAAAGGAACACCCTTCCAACGCCACGAGTCGAGTTCCAGTCGCACAGCCGCGTAGGTTTCCATTTTTGAATCTTTGGCCACGCCGGGTTCGCCAAGATAGCCCTGAAATTGCCCTCGAACGAGATCCGCTTCTTTGATCGGTGGAATGGCCTTCAGGACTTTCACCTTTTCGTCGCGGACGGCTTCGCTATCGGTACGCACCGGCGGTTCCATGGCCAAGTTGGAGAGGATCTGAAAAAGATGATTCTGCACAACGTCTCGAATGGCCCCAGTCTCATCGTAAAACGCGCTGCGGCCCTGAACGCCAAAGTCTTCGGCCATAGTGATCTGAACGCTCTCGATATAATTGCGATTCCAGAAGGGCTCCATGAAAGAATTGGCGAAGCGAAAGACCATCATGTTATTCACGGGGCGCTTGCCGAGGAAATGGTCGATGCGAAAAATATCTTGCTCGGCGAAAGTACTCAGCAGAATCTTGTTAAGAGCCTGGGCCGACGCGAGGTCGTCGCCGAATGGCTTTTCAATAATGATGCGACCTCCCTTAGCGCAACCGGACTTCGCAAGTTGTTCGACCACGGTGCCGAACAGGACCGGGGGAATCGCCATGTAGTGAGCGGGGTGTTCGGCGTTGCCTAGTTCTTTGCGTAGGTTCTGAAACGTTGCGAGGTCTTTGTAATCGCCGTCCACATAGCGCAGTAGTCCCGAAAGCTTTTCCCATGCCGCCGCATCAACGCCGCCGTGTTTTTCCAGGCTGTCCTTGGCGCGCGCCTTTAGCTGATCCAGATTCCAACCCGCTTTGGCGACACCGATGACGGGTGTATTCAAGTGTCCCCGCTTCACCATTCCCTGCAGCGAGGGGAAAATTTGTTTGTAGGCCAGATCGCCTGTTGCGCCAAAAAAGACCAAAGCGTCGGAATGCACCACAGTCATGATCGAGTCCTTTCGTGGGCGGGTCTTGCCTGGAGTTTCGCCTCAGCCAACCGGCGAACCTGGCGAGATGGGGAGTTTATCAGCAAAGGCGCGTCCGCCTCTACCGGAGGTTATTGACAAATCTGTTGAGAGGTGCCCAGTGGCTATTTGCGGGCGACGACTTCTGCGGTTTGCGGCTGAGAGTCTGGAAACAGCGCGGCGTCTACCAGAGCCAGCGCTTCTTCGATGATGTCCAGGCCGTGGCCAAGTTCTTCTTCGTTGATGATGAGTGGAGGGCAAACCCAGAGCATGTTGAAGCGGCTGAAGGCATAGAGATGCTTGCTCTTCAAGTGAGCAGCGAGCTTGCTCATTTCGGGGCTGGATCCGTTGAACGGGGCCAGCGGTTCGCGTGTGGATTTATCTTTGACAAGTTCGAGCACGCTGAACAGGCCCTTGTAACGTACATCGCCCACGCAACGATATTTCTTTTTCATCGATTCGAGACGGGCAGCTAGGTAGCGGCCTTGCTTTTCCACGTTGGCGAAAATCTGTTCCTCTTCGTAGAGATTCAGATTGGCGACAGCGGCGGCGCAGCACACCGGGTGCCCACTGTAGGTAAGACCACCCCAGAGCATGTTGGTTTCAAAATAATTAGCGATGGCGCCGGAGACGATGACCGCGCCGAGTGGCAGGTAGCCGCTGGTGAGGCCCTTCGCGCAGGTAACGATATCCGGGCGAATTCCGTAGTGCTGTGTTGCCAACCACTTACCGGTGCGGCCAAATCCGCTCATCACCTCGTCGTCGATCATCAAGATGCTGTACTTGTCGCAAACGGCGCGCAGTTTGGGATAGTAATCATCGGGAGGAACAAGCAAGCCGTTGGATCCAGTGATGCCCTCGGTCATGACCGCGGCAATCGTATTCGGTCCTTCCATCTGAATCACTTCTTCGATGTGGGAAACGCATTCGCGATGGCAAGTTTCCACTTTCTGGCCGAAGGGACAACGGTAACAATAAGGATCGAAGACGCGAACGATGCCGGGAATGCCGGGTTCGACTGGCCAACGCCGAGGATCCCCGGAAGCGGTCATCGCGCCCATGGTGGCGCCGTGATAGGAACGGTAGCGGGTGATGATTTTTTCACGGCCGGTGAATAGCTTCGCCATTTTCATGGCGTTCTCATTGGCTTCCGAGCCGCCAAGAGTAAAGAACGCTTTGGCCAAACCAGTGACTTCAGCGAGCTTTTTGCCGAGCAGGCCGCGAGGCTCGGTGGCAAAGCTGGGACCGGCGAAGCAGAGTTCGTCCACCTGTTTCTTGATGGCTTCCAGCATTTTGGGATGCTGATGGCCCACGTTGAGATTGATGAGCTGTGAGCTGAAGTCCAGCCAGCGATTGTCGTCGCCATCCCAGAACCAGACGCCTTGGCCACGCTTCATGTGGATAGGAGCCGAAGCGCCCTGAACGGACCAGGAAAACATGGTGTAGTCGCGATTTTCTTGCACCACTTTGCGGGAATGGGAGTCCATGCGTGCGTATCCTTCCTTATTGCGATCACATAGTTACGGAGTCACTGCTGAATCCAGGTCATGGTTTTGGACACCAACCGGTCGAGCGCCGCGACAGACATTTCGAGGTGCTCTTCCTTGGTGTCTTCGATTTTGTTATGGCTGATGCCGTTCAGCGACTGCACGAACATCATAACAGTGGGAATTCCTGCGCGCGAGACCTCGGCGGCGTCGTGCAGCGGGCCTGAAGGCATGCGATGCGAATGGCCCGATATGTCGCGAGTGGCTCTCTCGCACAAGTCAAGCAAATGGGAATGGAACGGAATTGGTTCGATGCTCCACAGCCTCGACCAGTCCACGGTGCAACGCTCTTCGGCGGCGAACCGCTGGCTGGCTTCCTGAGCTTCGCGGTACATCTGCGCGAGAACTTTGGCGTCCAGATCGCGTTGGTCGAGCGTAACTTCGCAACGGCCTACGACCGCCGTGACGATTCCAGGAAAAGTTTTTACGCTGCCCATGGTGCAAACCGCGTCTTCGTGCTTCTTGGCGATCGCACGGATTTCGAGAGCCAATTTTGCCGCGGCGGCGAGCGCGTCGTGGCGCGCGTTCATAGGCGTGGAGCCGGAATGTGCTTCCTGGCCGTGGAAATTGATGATATGGCGTTCGACTCCCTTGGTGCCGAGTACGACTCCCAAGGGCAAGCCCATGCGTTCCAGGACTGGTCCCTGCTCGATGTGCAGTTCCAGATAGGCGGCCGCGTTTTTACGTTCCTTTTGCGCGTCGGGAAATTTGGCGATCTCCACGCCACATCGCCGCAGCGCGTCTTCCAACTTCACACCATCGCGATCTGTGCGCCCGCGATCCGCTTCGATCGAATGGGTTCCCGCAAATGCGGACGAGCCCAGCAAGCTGCGGCCAAAGCGCGCACCTTCTTCGTCGGCCCAGTCGACGAGCCGAATCGTAATCGGAGGGTGGCCTGAAAATTCGGCAGCGATTCGGCGCAACACTTCGAGTCCGGCGAGGACATTCAGCGATCCATCCAACCATCCGCCATTGGGGACGGAATCGAGATGGCCGCCGATCAGCAGGGCCTTTTCCGAAGCACCCGGTAGCGTGACCCAATTATTTCCCGCCGCGTCGTAGTGATGTTCGACCGGCAGGTCCTTTATTTTGGAGGCGAACCATTCGCGGGCTCTCAGCCACGTGTCGGTCCAGGCTACGCGCTGCGCACCATTTTCGTCGCCGGTGAGTGCGCGAAGGTCCTTTAGCTCAGAGACCGTACGCTTTGGATTCAGGCTCATGGTTCGGCGCTCAAAAATGAGTGGGCTGGCGCTTCAAAAGTTTGCCGCGACCCCGTTCGCCCACAAATTTGCCGTCGCGCACTTGCACTTTCCCTCTTACGGTGACCACTGAAGGGCGGCCTTCGATTTCCATGCCTTCGAAGCCATTGTAATCGTTATTCGTGTATTGGGACTTGGCGGACACAACGCCACGGTACTCGGTGTCGTAGACCACCAGGTCCGCATCGCTCCCGACCGCGACGGTCCCCTTCCTTGGGAAAAGCCCGAAAAGTTTGGCTGCACGGGTGCTGGCCGAATCGACAAGGCGGTCGATCTCCAGGCGCCCTCGTTTCACACCCTGCGTGTACAGAAGATTGACTCGCTCCTCGATACCCGGGATGCCATTGGGGATGCTGACAAACGAGTCTTTGCCGAGTAACTTCTGTTGCGTATCGAAGGGGCAATGATCCGTGCCCACCGTGTCGATGGCTCCCTGCGCTAACGCGTACCAGAGTACGGCTTGATTGTGCTTGGCACGTAGCGGTGGCGACATCACGTGCTTCATTCCTTCTACGCCCGGCCGTTCCGCATAAGTCTTGTCCAGTAGAAAGTGTGGCAGCACGGATTCGATAGAGAGTTTCACGCCGCGCGATTTTGCGGCTAAAGCGGCTTGCAGAGCTTTTTCGCACGATAGATGGACTACGTATCCGGTAGCGCCCGTGCTTTCGAGAAAAGTGGCGAAACGACCGGTGCCTTCCGCTTCGACGGATTCGGGCCGGCTGGGTTCGTGCCATTCGGGGCCGGTTTTGCCATCGGCGAGAAGCTTCAGCTGGAGCCGCGCGACAAGTTCCGCATTTTCGCAATGCGCCGTGACGATCACGCCCAGGCGTTTTGCCAGTTCAAGTGTTTGGTACATTTCGCCGTCGTCCACACCAAAAAAATTCTTGTAAGAAAGGAAAATTTTGAAGGACGCGGTACCATCAGCGACGATTTGACTCAGCTGCGATTCGGTTTCCTGCACGAATTTGGTGACCGCCATGTGGAAGGCATAGTCACACGCGCTGTTACCTTCGGCCTTGGATTTCCAGAGTTGGTAGCCTTGCAGCGCGTCATCGTTGCGATTCGGGCAGCACATTTCGATGAACGTCGTGGTTCCGCCAATCAGGGCGGCGATGCTGGCAGTTTCATGAGTGTCTTTGGCGAATGTGGCCATGAAGGGGAGATAGATGTGCACGTGGGGATCGATGAAGCCCGGGAAGATCAGTTTGCCGGTTGCGTCAATGATTTCCGCGTTCGATGGTGCTTCTAGATTCTTCCCGATACGCGTGACGGTCTCATTCTCGACCAAAATATCCGCGCGTTCGCGCGATCCTACGTTAACAATTTCACCATTTCGAATCAGCAGCGGCATCACTCACTCCCGGGACGTGGTCAGCCCTTCTAGTGGATGTGGATTCCCATCTTTTCGCGATACTGCTTCATCTTCTCCCAGTCCTCGGTGACCTCTCGTTGCGAGTCGGAAATCTGCTTCCACGTGACCGGCGCACGGCCTGAGGGTTCTTCGACCATCTGGATGCATTCCTCGACGGGGCACACGTTGTAGCAAAGCCGGCAGCCAACGCAATCCTCTTCTCGCACCTTCACGCTTGGGCGGGTACCGATGGCATCTTCCTTGCCATTCGAGCGAATGTCGTACGAATGAGGTTGCAGCACGCTTCCGTCTTTGGCAATCAGGTCGATGCATTGGTGGGCCGTGTCGTTGCACGCGACGTAGCAGAGATCGCAGCGAATGCACTTGGTTTGGTCAATGCGCGCGACGGCACGAAACGATAGGTCGAAGTTATTGAAGTCGGAAACGCGGTGGAGGCTCTGTCCTACCACATCGGAAATTCGGGCGAAGCCTTTCTCGTCCATCCAGTTTGACAGACCATCGCACAGGTCTTCCACGATGCGGAATCCATAGTGCATTACGGCAGTGCACACCTGCAGGCTGCTGGCGCCCAAAAGCAGAAATTCGGCAGCGTCACCCCAGGTGGAAATGCCGCCCATGCCCGAAATCGGCAGTTTGGAACCACTCACCACGGAATCTCTTCCCAGCGCCGCCAACATGTTTAGCGCAATGGGCTTCACGGCGGGCCCGGCATACCCACCATGTCCGCCTTTGCCAGCGATGTTCGGAGTGATTTCCAACGTATCCAGATCGATGCCGACGATGGAGTTGATGGTATTGATCAACGAAATGGCGCTGGCTCCGGCAGCAACCGCGGCACGCGCCGGCATCACGATATCGGAGATATTCGGCGTGAGCTTCACGATCACCGGAATTTTGGCGACGTCCATCACCCATCGAGTAATCTGCTCGCAATATTCCGGCACTTGGCCCACCGCGCTACCCATACCGCGTTCGCTCATGCCGTGTGGGCAACCATAGTTCAATTCGATCCCGTCGGCACCGGTGTCTTGGATGCGGCGGATGATGTCATGCCAGGTTTCGGGTTTGGACTCGACCATCGCAGAAACGATTACGGCGCGATCCGGCCATGCTCGCTTTACTTCGCTAATTTCGCGTAGATTCACTTCCAGCGGCCGGTCGGAAATCAGTTCGACGTTATTGATCGCCAGCATCTTCTGTCCGCCATAGTGCCAAGCACCGTAGCGGTTGGAAACATTCAGGACCGGCGCGCCAATCGTCTTCCAAACAGCGCCGCCCCAACCTGCTTCGAACGCGCGATGCACCTGCATGCCGGAATTGCTGGGTGGAGCGGAGGCTAGCCAGAAAGGATTGGGCGAGCGAATCCCTGCGAAGTTGATACTCAGGTCAGCCACGTACCACCAACCTTTCGTGAATCGAACGAGCAGCCAGTTTGCCATCTTGCACGGCCATCACGGTGGAAGCAGCCCCGCGCGCACGGATGCAATCTCCCCCCGCATATACGCCGGGGATGCTGGTCTCGAAGTTGGCGCTCACCTGAATGTAGCCCTTGTCTGTTTTGAGACGCAGTAAAGCGGCGAGCGACGGTTTTTCTTGCCCCGTGGCTTTGACAACTTGATCCGCGGGTAACAAAAATTCGGAACCTGCAATGGGCTGCGGGGAAGGGCGGCCCGAGCTATCCGGTGTTCCTAAGCTCATGCGCACGCACTCGAGCGCCGTGACGGCGCCGTGCTCCGCGAAGATGCGAACGGGTTGCGTCAGAAATGAGAATCGCACACCTTCGCGTTTTATGAACTCATACTCGTGTGCGTAGGCCGTCATTTCTTTTTCGGAGCGCCGGTAAACCATGGTGACTTGAGCGGCGCCCAAACGCTTAGCAATGGTGGCGCAATCGATGGCAGTATTGCCCGCGCCAATCACCAGAACATTCTTGCCGACAACGAGCTCTCGGGCATTGAGTTTGCTTTGCTCGATATATTCCAGGCCGTCCAAGATATGTTTTTCACCGGGTATCGCCAGGCTATTCGTGATTCCGAGGCCTACGCTGAGGAACACGGCGCCGAACTGTGCCTGTAGATCGGTGAGGCTGAGGTTGCCGCCCAGTTCCTGACTGGTTTCTATCTTGATGCCAAGTTTCGTGAGCATCACCACTTCCGCCTGCGCCACTTCCACCGGCTCGCGAAGACCGATGATGCCGTAAGTCGAGAGGCCACCAGCCAGGTCGCGCTTTTCGAAAAGAGTGACACCATGTCCTCGCTTGGCAAGTTCTCCGGCGCAGGAAAGGCCGGCGGGGCCCGCGCCAATCACGGCCACTTTTTTGCCTGTGGCCGGCGCGGGCTGAAAGAACGACACGCCGTTGCCGTACGCGTAATCCATCGCATACCGCTGGAGCCGGCCGATGGCGATGGGCTTGTGTTCTGCACCGAGCACGCAAGCTCCTTCGCACAGTTCTTGCACCGGACAGACGCGGGCGCATGTGGCGCCAAGAAGGTTGGATTCCAGAATTGTGCGTGCCGATCCGCGTAAATTATGCGTGCTGATTTTCTTGATGAATTTCGGTATGTCGATGTGCGTGGGACAGGCGTGGGTACAGGGAGCGTCGTAACACATCAGGCAGCGCGCCGCTTCCACGGCGGCCTCGTTGCGAGTCAGAGGAGGCAGCAGTTCACTTAAGGCTTCTGCGCCCGCCATATTTTGCGAAATCTCCGTCAACACATCCTCCCAGATCTTCCGCCCTAATAAGGATTAAGGATAAGTTAGCGTGCGAACGATTAAGGCAGGTTAAAAGCGACCAACCCATCTTGCAAGAGTCATTGTCAGGCTCGGAGCCTATTTCGTCAAAAGAACCGGTCGCCTCATCAGAACCGAGTACAAGCCACCGGAGATTGCAAAGCCGACGAACCACGCGTAATCGTAGAGCCAGTGCAGCGCCGGAATCACTAGGCCAATCAAAGCGAAGCCGATACCGGCAGCTAGCGCCAGAATCGCAATAGGATTGAAACCGCTTTTATATTTGTACGACCCGTTGAGGCGATATAAATCCTCCACGGCCAATTGGCGCTTTCGCACTACATAATAGTCGCAGATCATAATTCCGGCGATCGGACCGAGCAGTGCGGAACACCCTACGAGCCAGCCAAAAATGTAGGAACTGAAGGTACTCAACAGTTTCCACGGCATCATCAGAATGCCAACAACTCCAGTGATGAGACCTCCCGTGCGAAATGAGATCAGGCTGGGGCGCAAGTTGGAAAAATCGTTCGAAGGCGAGACCACGTTCGCCGCCACATTGGTGTTGAGGGTGGCCACCAGTAACGCGACCAAGGCGATTAGCGCCACCAATGGCTGATTGAATCGGCCGACCAGCACGACGGGATCCCAAATGGGCTCGCCGAAGATCACCGCGGAAGCCGAAGTGACGGCGACACCTATGAATGAGTACAGCGTCATCGCCGCCGGAAGGCCCAGCGCCTGGCCGACCATCTGAGCGCGTTGCGATTTCGCATAGCGAGTGAAATCGGGAATGTTCAGCGCTACGGTAGCCCAAAAGCCAACCATCCCGGTGAGGGAAGGAATGAAGAAGCGGAGAAAATCGGCAGTCGTGCGGAATTTGCTCGGCGTATGCAGAACCGGGCCAAGGCCGCCAGCTTTTCGCGTAATCCAAAAAAGCAGAAGCAAGCCCACAATGAGCATGAATGGCGCGCCGATGCCCTCGAGAAACTTGATGGTTTCGACGCCGCGCCAAATGACGTACATGTTGACGCCCCAAAAAAGCAAAAAACAAATCCAATGGCTAAACGGAATGCTGGCGGCTCCGGGCCAAACGATCAACAACATCGAGTAGATCGCTTGCCCGCCAATCCATGCCTGGATGCCAAACCAACCACACGCGACCAACGCGCGCAGCACTGCCGGCACATTAGCCCCGCGAACGCCGAACGAAGCGCGGACGAAGACAGGAAAGGGAATGCCGTAGCGGGTGCCAGCGTGGGCGTTCAACAACATGGGAATCAGCACGATCAGGTTTCCCAGCAGAATTGTGCCGACGGCCTGAATCCAGTCCATGCCACCGGCAATCAGGCCCGATGCCAGCATGTAGGTGGGGATGCAAACGCTCATCGCTACCCACAGTGATGCGTAGTTGTAGGTGCTCCAGGAGCGTTTTTCGAAAGGGATGGGGGCGAGATCGGGATTGTAGAGCGAAGAATCGACGTGTGTCAGTTCCATCCGTTGTCCCTGGCCAAGAGAAGTGAGGCGTCAGACTATAGCAAGAGAGCAGGAAATTCTACTTGGATTCCTTTCCGGCCTCGTTCGCAGCTATAATCCCAGCTAGATCTCGAGTGGACGAGGTATGGTTCGGCGCTCACCTCGACGAGTATTGCACCCGCCGATTTTATTAACGCTCCATACGAACCGAGTCCTTTGCCATTCGAACAGCGCAGTCCTGATTTTCCGGAGCAGATATCGTGACTAATTCAACGATTGCCTACAAGTTCGTTTCTGGTGTCCTGGTTTTGGCCTGCTGTTGTTTTTGCTTCCTTGCGGTGGGTTTTGCTCAGTCGCCGACTCCTGCGCCTCCCGCGATTCTGTTGGGAACCGCGTGGTATCCCGAACAGTGGCCCGAATCGCGTTGGGAGGCGGACCTGACGCTGATGCAACAAGAAGGAATCCACATGGTGCGGGTGGGAGAATTCGCGTGGAGTCGAATGGAACCGGAAGAAGGTCACTACGATCTAGGCTGGTTGGACCGAGCCATCTCTGCTGCGGCAAAACACAATATCTACACCGTGATTGGCACTCCGACCGCGGCACCGCCAGCGTGGCTGACGCAAAAATATCCCGAGACTCTTCGGACGAACGAAGCGGGGCGCCGCGCCGAGCATGGCAACCGCCAACAATTTAATTGGGCGAACGCGAAGTATCGAGAATTTGCGCGGAATATCGCGGAGCAGTTGGCGAAGCGCTTCGGGCACAATCCCTACGTACTCGGCTGGCAAATCGACAATGAATACGCCGACGTATCGTTCGATGCGGAAACCAGAGCGCAATTTCAACAATGGGTCAAAGCGCGCTACGGCACATTGGACAATTTGAACTCCCGCTGGACGACCGCCTATTGGAGCGAAACCTACAGCGCGTGGGATCAAATTCCCATTCAGACAGGCTATGGCAACCCTGGCTTGTTACTGAGCTGGATGCGATTCGTTAGCGATACCTGGCGCAGTTATCAGAAGAACCAACTCGATGTGATTCGCGCCAATTCCGATGCGCGGCAATTTATCACCACAAATACGATGGGCTGGTTTGACGGTTTCGATCACTACACCGTGGAACAGGATTTAGACATGGCGGCGTGGGATGACTATGTGGGCGAGGGGCACCTCGATCCAGTGCGCAACGGCGCGACCCACGATCTGACTCGTGGCCTCAAGCAAAAGAATTTTTGGGTGATCGAGACGCAGCCCGGATCCGTGAATTGGGCGGACATCAGCAATTCGCTGGACAAAGGTGAAGTACGCGCGATGGCATGGCACGATGTAGGGCACGGCGCCGACGCCGTCAGCTATTGGCAGTGGCGAAGCGCTTTGAACGGCCAGGAGCAATACCATGGGACGCTCGTCGGAAGTGACGGCACACCGGTACCTCTATATGCGGAAGTCGCCCAAGTGGGCAAAGAGTTCGAGAAGGCGAGTCCCGTTTTAGCTGGCACGTCGGTGAAATCGGAAGTGGCGATCCTGCATTCCTACGACAGTCGCTGGGCCATCAACTGGCAGAAACACAACAAGAAATACGATCCGCAAGATGAGATCGTCAGTTACTACGGACCGCTGAGGGCGATTGCGCAATCCGTGGACATCATTCCTCCGACAGCCTCTCTAACTCAATACAAACTGGTCGTTGCGCCGGGCCTGAATGTCTTATCCGACGCGGCCGCGAAGAACCTGATAGCTTACGTCGAGCAAGGAGGAAATCTAGTGTTCGGGCAACGTTCGGGTATGAAGGACGACGACAATTCGCTGCAACCTGAGCGTCAACCCGGCCCCCTAGTCAGCTTGCTCGGTGGCCGCGTCGAACAATATTACGCGTTGACCGGTCCCGTGCCGATCCAAGGCAATTGGGGAACAGGGGAGTCTCCGTTGTGGGCTGAACTTCTCAGCACCAAAGACAGCGGCACGGAAGTGCTGATGCGCTATGGAAAGAGTAACGGTTGGTTGGACGGCCAGCCTGCGGCGATTTCGCGCAAGGTTGGAAAAGGCCGTATTACTTACATTGGAGCGTGGCTCGATCCTAAGACCATGGCGGCGGCCGCGAAATGGATGACAGAAACCAGTGGCGTGAAACCTGCATTCGGAGTGGTGCCCGCCGGCGTGGAGGTTTCTCCGCGATACGGACCGCACAGCGTCGTGTATGTGCTGATTAATTTCTCCGGCGCGCAGCAAACCATCAAGCTGCCAAGTGAGATGACAGATGTGCTGGAAGGCGGTTCGAAGCGGTCCGTGAGTTTAGCGCAATATGGAGTGGCGGTACTTTCGGCTCCACGCTAGCGCTTGGGTAGAAGGCGAATCGCGTTTTCGCGATATACCTTGAGCAAGACGTCGTCTGGCAAAAATAAACCGTAAATGTTCCAGCGGCCTTGCCGAGAGGCATGCGAGGGATATTCGAAATATTCGTCGCGCGTCTCCAGGAACCGGTAGTGCAAGCGGTACATGTTCACTTCGGGAATCAAATCGGTGCCGAAGAGGATACGATCGGCGAACTTTAGGAAGAACTCGCGAGCCGTGTAGGGTTGGCGGCCAAGTTCAGCGCAGCGCGCTCCGATGTCGACGTGAAGATTCGGATTTTTCTCCAGCAGTTCAGTTACGTAAGCCAAATCCTCAGGGTGTTCGGCCACGTGCGCACCGACAAAAGTAGTTTTCGGATGGCGCGCGATCACGCGATCGCGCTGCGCGAGCAACTCGAGCTTGCCGTAATGTGAGCCGTAGTAGCTCCACTCGGGATGCGCCGCCAGTTCTTCGTAGCGTTCATTTTCGGCGTCTATCGGGAGGAAGAACGCGTCTGGATCCGCGATGTGGTACATGATCGGGACGCCGAGTTCCGCGGCTTTTTCGTACAGCGGGTCGAGTCGCTGGTCGTCGATGCGCAACAGGCTTCCGTCGGCTTGGCGCACTATCGTGCCCAGATCCTTCCAGATTTTCAGGCCGCATGCGCCATGTTCGACTAACTCTTCCAGCCGATCCACGCAGCGCTCGAAAAAGCCCGGGGATTGCACGTCGCTCCAGTCCATCCATCCGTAGGTTGCGAAACGGTCCGGCGCGACGCTGTGGAATTTGTGGATCATTTCGAGCGCCGTCTTGCCGGTATACATGGTGATATTGATAACGCGCTCGATGCCACACTCGTCTATGATCCGTAGAACTTCGCGTGGCTCTTGCGCGTCCAGGTGATTGTGATAATCGATGACTGGAAATTTCGGTTTTACAATCTGGTGCTGAGGAGCGGCGAGCATCGACCGGGGATGAAAATCGCTGAGTCGCAGGTCGACCTCCGCGCGCGCGGTCACCATCGCTACAAACGGATCTTTGCTCTTAGGTGAATCGGTCATAGTCACTCCTCTTCAGATCGTGAAAAACGATAGTAGCAAATGCAACGGTCTTTTTTCTGTGCTTGCAGTACAATCGCGATAAGACCGACACCGGCGATGCTTCAGCGTACGTTGCCTACCGACCCAGAGGAGCTTTCATGAAAGTGTGCAAATGGTTTTTCACTGTGCTTGCGGGATTCTGTGCCTGCGCCGCTATGGCAACCGCACAAGACTATCTCTATGAGGTGCAACCTGGTCGGGCTGATGTCGAGGTGCAGAACAATCGCATCGTTCTCAGCAATTCCATCTTAACGGCCAAATGGTCGGTCGCTGATGGGCGGTTGCGTGGTGTGTCGTTCCGTTCGTCGTTGGAGACTGGACCTATCCCTCTGCCCGCGAACGTGTTTACGCTTGTCTTCGACAACGGAAAGACCACGGACGCCGCGGGGATGCGAATTGTTGAAATCCCACGGATTGAACCTTTAGTCGCGGTTCCTGAGGCCGCGCGTTTGGAAGAACATTTCGCGGGAAAGCGCGTGGTAGTGCGACTCGAAGAGCCTGATTCGAAGCTCACCGTACTGTGGTCTGCCGAATTGCGAGATGGAGACAACTTTGTTCGTCAGGAAATCTCTATTACTTCCGCAAGTGACGCCGCGATTCGCGAAGTGCATCTTTTCGACTTTAAGTTGCCCTCCGCTCGCGTCGCCGGCTCGGTGAAAGGTTCTCCTGTCGTGAGCGGCGATGTATTTCTCGGATTCGAGAGTCCGTTGAGCCGTTGCTCCATAAATCACGAGCAAGTGCGCTGTTCGATAGAGAGACAACTGCCGCTAAAAGCGCATCAGAGCATTGTCTATTCCTCCGTCGTTGGCGTCTCTCCGGCTGGTCAGATGCGGCGCGGGTTCCTGAATTATGTGGAGCGCGAACGGGCGCATCCTTACCGCACTTTCCTTCATTACAATTCGTGGTTCGATATCGGTTACGGCAATCGCTACGATCAGGCGGCGGCGATCGACGCGATTGATGCTTTTGGCGAGGAGCTTCACGTCAAACGTGGGGTACAGCTCGATTCGTTTCTGTTTGATGATGGCTGGGACGATCCCAAGTCTTTGTGGAGTTTTGATTCCGGCTTCCCGGACGGATTCACCCCAGTGGAAGCTGCCGCCAAGAAATACGGAGCCGCTCCCGGCATCTGGCTTTCGCCCTGGGGCGGGTACGACAAGGCCAAAGAAGAACGGATGAAGTACGGCGAAAAACAGGGATTTGAAATGAACAAGGGGGGCTTTGCGTTATCCGGCCCGAAGTACTTCGCGCGGTTTCGCGACGTGACGTTGGAGTTCATCCGTAAATATGGTGTGAATCAATTCAAGATCGACGGCACCGGTAACGTGAACAGCGTGTTTCCGGGTAGCGAATTCGACAGTGATTTCCACGCGGCGATTAGCCTGATCGGTGAATGGCGCGCTATAAAACCCGACATCTACGTGAATCTCACTACGGGGACGTACCCGTCGCCCTTTTGGCTGCGCTATGCCGACTCCATCTGGCGCGGCGGCGATGACAGCAATTTCGCCGGTGTGGGATCGTGGCGCGAAAAATGGATCACCTATCGCGACGCCGATATCTATGCCGGCATCGTGAAGAAAGGCCCGCTGTTCCCGATCAATTCGCTGATGCTGCATGGCATTATTTATGCCCGCCAAGCGGAACATTTGAGCGACGACCCGCAGCACGCGTTCACTCACGAGGTCCACAGTTACTTTGGCGAAGGAACCCAGTTGCAAGAGCTGTATATCACGCACTCACTGATGTCCAGCACGGACTGGGACACTTTGGCGGAGGCCGCGAAGTGGTCCCGGCTAAATGCCGCGACTTTGGCGGATACGCATTGGATCGGCGGCGACCCGGCGAAGCTGGAGGTCTACGGGTGGGCGGCGTGGTCTCCCGAGAAAGGGATCATCACGTTGCGAAACCCGAGCGATCATCCGCAAAGCTATTCTCTGGATATAGCGCAGGCGTTCGAACTGCCGAAAGGAGCACCGACGAAATATTCCGCTCATTCGGCATGGAAAAACGACGCCAAAGTGCCGTTCGATCTCCTGGCCGGCACAAAACATACCTTCCATCTGCAACCATTCGAGGTAGTAAACCTGGAAGCGATTCCCGAGCAATGAGCGTAGTTTGGGCTGCTTTCGATTGTATTCTTTTTATTTCTTTTCCTTTCGATTGCGGTTACACTCACGTTGCACTACAAGGAATGCATTCACATGACGCGCGAACGCAATGAAATGGTAAAGCAGTTGACCCGAACGAAACACGCGGGGATGGTAGCGCTGGGGTGTTGTGGATTAGCGTTGGTGGCAGCGGGCCTACTCCTGGTGGCAGGCTGCGAAAAGCAGAAGACTGCGCCGTCATCAAGTGCAGCAGCACCAACGAAATCTGCGATCGAAGTCACAGCGACCGCTCAGGGAGTCCTCGTCCGCACGGCCACTACAGAATTCAACCTCTCGCCGTCAGGAGAGTTGCATGGAGCGCTGCGGAAAGATGGCGCACTGCATACGCTCGATTCATCGTCCGAGAATGTCGGGCAGATCGTCACGGTAGCGAAGAAACCCCTCCCCGGTGTGTCATTGGACCTCGCGAATGCCAAGATTCAAGAAGCCACCGGCAAGTTGGGGAGACTTGGCAAGCAGATTGACGTCGAGGGAAAAATTCCCGGGACAGATTTGAATGAGACGTTGACGCTCGAAGTGTACGACGCATTCCCGAATATGGCCTTGTTGTCGCTACGGCTAAAAAACGGTGGGGACAAGGAAATCTCACTGGAGAAAGTCGACCTGCAGCGCCATTCCTTCGAATCTGCGGATTCTGGAAGGAAAGCGGCTCAGGCGCTTTGGACCTTTCAAGGATCGAGCCTGAATTGGGGCAAGGACGAAATCTTCCCGGTTCCGGCCAAATTCTCACAGGAGAATCCATTTGGGGCGCCGGTTAGCGTGAAAGGTGATCTGGGCCATGTAGGCGGGGGAATCCCCGTGGTGGCGTTCTGGTCGCGGAATGTCGGCGAGGCTATCGGGCACGTCGAAACACTACCGCTGGTGCTGTCTGTGCCTGTGCAAACGGCGGCAAATGGGCAAGTCGAAGCCAGTGTGAGCATTCCGGCGAATACGACCCTCAAAGCTGGAGACGTTTATTCGACACCACGGACGTTTTTGGCGGTGTATCAGGGAGATTTTTACGAGCCGCTGAAAATGTGGTCGGATGCGATCGAGAAAGAAGGTCTGAGCCGACCCGCTAACAACGACGAAAATTATGCGGTGACATGGTGCGGTTGGGGTTACGAATTCGGTGTGACGCCGAAAGAGATGCTCGGCACGGTTCCGAAGCTAAAGGAGCTTGGGATTCATTGGGCTACCCTGGATGATGGGTGGTTCAACAACTACGGCGACTGGCAACCGCGCGAACCCGTTTTTGCCGGCACCGCCATGCAAGACATGGTCAAGAAATTTCACGAGCAGGGAATTAAGGTGCAACTTTGGTGGCTTCCGCTGGGCGTCGAGGATGGCAAGTATGGCTATGGCGGACGCAAATTCGTAACGTCCGAGGTGGTGAAGGAGCACCCAGACTGGCTGGTGCTCGACAAGCAGGGCAAGCCGGCACGTATGGCGCGGAATTTAGCCACATTGTGCCCCGCTCTGCCCGAGGTGCAGGCTTACTACAAGCAACTAACAGAACGATTCATTCGCGATTGGGGATTCGACGGGCACAAGCTCGACAATATCTACACACCGCCACTTTGTTACAACCCTAAGCACCACCACAAATCGCCGTACGATTCGGTCTACGCCATGGGCGATGTGTATAAGACCATTTTTGAGACCACGCGCGCGCTTAAACCGGACAGCGTCACGCAAAGTTGCCCATGCGGCACGCCACCGAGTCTGGCGTGGTTCCGTTATATGGATCAGGCGGTAACCGCCGATCCAGTGGGCTCAGTGCAAGTACGCCGCCGCGTCAAAATGTACAAGGCGCTGCTGGGACCGCGGGCCGCGGTTTACGGCGATCATGTGGAGCTGACGCGCATCACCGGTGCCGATAGCGACAATGAGCAGGACATCGGAAGCGATTTTGCCTCCACGTTAGGAACCGGCGGAGTTCTAGGAACGAAATTCACGTGGCCCGATTACGGGCCCAAATTCAAGAACGTGGAGTTGACGCCTGCGAAAGAAGCGCACTGGAAAGAATGGATCGATCTGTATAACCAGAAAATGTTGTCCAAGGGAAATTTCCTGGATTTGTACGTCTACGGATTCGATGTTCCGGAAGCGTATGCCATCGAAAAGGACGGGCACATTTATTACGCGTTCTATGCGCCTTCCGAGAAGGGTGTTCCGGCCAGCGCCGCGCATTGGAGCGGGGAAGTGGAATTGCGCGGCTTGGCGGGGAAAAAGTATCAAGTGACGGACTACGTGCACCACAAGGATTTAGGTGCGGTCACCGGACCCGTAGCGAAGTTGCAGGTTGATTTTCAGGATAATCTGCTGATCGAGGCGGACCCTGTTCCGTAGTGCACCAGTTTCGCTAGGGCGTTTTTACAACATGAGAGCGCAGAAACGCTTCCCGATGTTGCGCGTCGCGAAATGCTTCGGTTCCACCGGGACGCGTCACTGAGAGAGCTCCGGCGATATTTCCGAACGCGAGGCAGTCCTGCACGCTTGCGCCACGGATGAACTGGTGGATGAATCCCGCGTCGAAACTGTCTCCGGCACCAACGTGATCGGCGGCTTCGACAACCGGGGGAACTGCCACGTATTTCTCATTGGAAACCCGGGCGAGCGCTCCTTGGGAGCCTCGCTTGACCACCACCATTCTTACCTTCTGCGACAGGATGTCCACAGCGCGCTCCGCATCATCCACTTGGGCGAGCTTGCAGGCTTCGCGCTCGTTCGGCAAAAGCAGGTCGACATATTTCAGCAGGGAAGGGATTTCCGAGGACCAGCGATCTTCCGGGTCGTCATTCGTATCGAGCGACGTCGTGAGGCCAGCCTTTTTCGCTTTGCGAAATATTTCGGCAAGGGAGGGTTGCAGGCCTTTCTGTAAAAAATAGGAAGACAAGTGCAGGTGCCTGGCGCTGAAAATATAGTCCAGGTCCAGATCCTTCTCGCTCATCTCGAACATGGTTCCCGGATACGTAAGGATGTATCTCTGTTTTCCTTGCGGCAGTATGACGGTTAACCCGGTGGTTTTCCCTGGCATGCGCCGAACGCGGGAAAGATCAACTCCGCTTTCCGCCAGGCGACTCAGACAGATTTCACCAAATGGGTCGCTCCCAATGGAGGAACTGAAGCCAACCTTATTGCCCAAGGACGCGAGATTGTGGGCGAAGATCGCGGACGAACTGCCGAGAGTGATGCTCAGGTCTTTCGCCAGATGCTCACGCTCCAGAGCGGGCGAGGGAGGCAAGCCGGACAGTATGAGATCGAGATTGAGCTCGCCAATGACACTCACATCGAACGTGGCCAAATTCTTCTCCTTCGCTCAGTCCAGGATGACCACCCGGCTGAGGTTCTTCGGCGAGTCCGGATTCAAACCCTTCGCCAAACCAGTAAAGTAACCCAAAAGCTGGCAAGGCACGATGCTGGGCGCTAGCCGGACAAGTTCATCGCCGTCGAGATCAAGCTCAACTACCAGATCCGACGCGCGCTGGATCTTTGCGTTCGCCCGATTGCACACGGCGATGGTCACCCCGCCTAATTCCTTCATTTCTTCAAGGACTTCCGTTTCCGCCTCTTGCGCGCTATCGCTTAAGAAAAATGTCAGACACGTCGCCGGACTTACGATTGCCTTGGGTCCATGGCGAAATTCCAGAGCATGGAAGAATTGGCTGTAGGAACAGGACATTTCCATAACCTTGAGTGCGGCCTCACGCGCAATGCCGTGAAATGGCCCTTGTCCCAGAAAAGCGTAATCCGCAAATGAGCGTGCTGCGACAAATGCTTCCATCTGTTCCGCGATCGCGGAAATCCTTGGGGCAAATTGCTTTGCCATCGCATGCAATTTCTCAACGAACGGAGCATTCCCGGCGTGCCTCGCCGCCAAGATTTGCAGGCTAATCAGCATGCTGGTGAAGGATCGCGTCATTACGGTGCTCTGCTCGTCCGCGGCGCGCACCACGATCGTGGAGTCGCAAGCCCGCTCCAATTGCGAAGCCTGGGCGCACGTGATGCCCGCTGTTGGAATATGCAGTTCGTCGCGCAGGACCTTGGCGGCACGAACCGCTTCCGACGTGCGTCCCGAACGCGAAATCACTACCGCCTGCAAGTCAGTTCCTTCGGCTTTGATTAATTGGGGGAACAGTAGGACTTCCGAGGCAGGAATTGCCCTTGCCGGGCTTCCGGTCAACAACGTCCATGAAATCGCGGCGGCTTCTGCAAGATAAAAGCTGGTACCGCAGCCGATAAACAGCCACTCCCGTTTGTTCTTGCTGGATTGAAGGAGTTCTGCGATGACGCGACTCATTTGCAATTCGTCGATGACGGTTTGCCAGACACCACCTTCCGAGAGAATTTCGTTCCATGTGTGTGATTCGGTGTGTTGCGCTTTGGGGATTGTCATATATGTCGTTCCTGAATTCGCCTGCCTCTTTCTTCAGACAAGCGTCACCTCGATCTTGGCTTCGCGAAGCGTAATCAAGTCTCGCTTCAGCATATTTTTGTCGGTGATGGTTTCATGCACCGCGGCCGTGGGCAGAATCAGCGAAAGACTGCGCCGGCCGAACTTGCTCGAATCGCATACCACCACGGTGCGCCGCGCGGATTCCGCCATGGCGCGGTTGACGCGGGCCTCCAGTAAATTCGGGGTCGTCAGGCCGTAGTGAACATCGAAACCGTCCACCGCGAGAAAAAACAGGTCGGCGCTGAGTTTGCGCAGCGATTCTTCCGCCAGTGGACCCACAAGCGAAAAGGAGTTCTTGCGCAACACGCCGCCCGTTAAGATCACATCTACTGCGGAGTCCGCCAGTTCGGCGCCGATATTGATGGCATTGGTGATGACTGTCAGGTTCTTCAAATGACGGCAACTCCGCGCAATGGCCGTGGTTGTCGTGCCGGAATCTAAAATGATTACTTGTCCCTTGCCGATCATTCGCGAAGCCGCGGCGGCAATGCGCGTTTTTTCCTGATGGTGCAGCCGCTCTTTTTCCTGTAAGGAACTGTCCATCAGTGCGCCGGTTTTTACCGGCAACGCCCCGCCGTGTGTGCGCTCCAATTGACCCTGGTGATGCAGGAACTCCAGATCTTTGCGAATGGTAATGAGCGAGGTGTGGAAGTGCCGCGCGAGATCTCGCACGACTACACGCCCGTCTTTCTGAATCATCTCAAGAATGGCCCTGCGGCGTTCTTCACTCAGCATAAGCGCTCGCAGTATTCCTGATTTCGCTCTTCCCGTGCAACCCGCACGCGTAAGAATAGACGCCCAGCACTTCGGAGATCTTATGACGAATCAACGCCAGCGGTTCGTTGGGGATCGTCCCCGCTCGGACCACTTCCCACTGGTGAGGCAGGTACTGGCTCACCAGAGAAGGCGGAGCGGGCCACGAAGACAGATTATGGATTAAGCGCTGCAACGCAGTAGATACCGTTGGCTGAGGCCAATAATACCGCACGCGGTCGCTATAGCTGTACTTCCGCGCAATGCGTAACGCGCTCTCGTCGCCGTGGTAGTAGCTTTTCCAGTACACCGGATTCTCGAGCATCACGTTCTCGACAATTTGCGGTAAGCGAGACAGAGCCACGTCAGCCCGTCCCGAGAGCCACTCCGTTTCTATCGCTGCCAATGCAAAGACGGCCTCCCGAAATGCAAAGGTCAGCCACGGTCCGACTTTCAGAATCGCAAAGTGGTCCATCACCATCTGGCGGAGTGCGATGCCAGTTTGGTAGTCGGTCGAATGCGCTTCGTACACGCCAGCCCACTTTTGACTTGGGAATTGCGACAAGGAGCGCGCTTTCCGCGAGTCGTATGGGAATACTGTGCTGTCGCCAAACTCCACTCCGGGTTGCACCACCACGGCGATCACGCGGTCCCACGCAGAGTTCAATTTCCGCGCAAAGAACGCTTTCTTGGCAACCTGTAAAGTGTGCGCCAGGTCTTTGGTCCGCGTCACATTTGGAGCCTTGGAACCAAATTCCTCGCCACCCGGAATCGGCACTTCCGTTCCTACGACATAAAGGGGAGCAGCGGCCGAAGATGGGAGCTCGTTGCGGGTTTCCTCTGCGGCCGCACACAGCTCGGCTGCACGTGCACTGACGACTTCATCCGGAAGGGAACTCCCTGGCGTGGCGTTGTCATCCGCGCAGGGCATGCTGGTATCCAGATGGATCTTACTGAAACCCGCTCGTACGTATGCGACGATCATCTCCTTTGCTTTGTCCATCGCTACAGATGCCGATTCCTTGCGCCACACATGCGGTCCGAGATGGTCGCCTCCCAGCACGATTCTGGTTCTCGGAAATTTCATCGCCTTGGCAATTTGGAAGACAAATTCTGCAAATTGCGCTGGAGTTTGCCCCGTGTAGCCGCCGAATTGGTTCACCTGATTGGAGGTGGACTCAATCAACAGCAGGCTTCCGTCGCGCGCGGCTTGAAGCATCCCAGATTCCAGTACGAAGCGATTTGCGGAGCAAATGGAATAAATGCCCAGACCTTTTCCACGGCGATTCGCGCGAAGCAGGTCACGCAGCCCTTGTGTAGGGTTGCCGCTCTTTGAATTGCGAGCCTTCACGGGCGGCCCCTGCCTTTCCTTCTGGCATGACTCTCGGCGGCAAGGTCTTTGGCAACGGAAAAGGAGGAATGGGCGGCAGTCAGATGGCGATTCACGTTCTGGATATTTTGCACGCCTTCGCTTTTTAGCCACTCCTCAAGAGCGCCTGGGCCATTTTTTACGAACACTTGTACGCCGTCCTGCCAGGTCGCGCGGCCACACAATACCCCACTAAATTTCACTTTCGCTTCGGCAGCGAGTTCCAAAGCGTATTGGAAGGTTTCGTTGCTCACGCCTTGGGATAGATAGATGAAGGGAACGCGGGCCCCCTCCGCAGCACTACGATACAGGGCGATTGCCTCTTTCCGCGAATAAACAACTTCGGCGCCCAGGCTTGGCGAGCCTTCGACGAACCCCATGCTCACCGGTACGCCCACCTTAAGAATATCCACGTGATATTGTGGTTTCGAGAATTCCGCCATGCCCTGCGTGACGATCTCGGGCTTGCTCCGGGCAAACTCAGCGCTCTTATCGTCCACGCCCTCTGCGTAATTAACCAGTTCCAGGAAAAAGGGAACATCCAAACCGGCGCATTCCGCGCCAACTCGCTCCACGAAGGCGTGCTTCTGATCGTTGATATCCGCAGGACTCGTTTTCGAGTAATACAACAAAAGCTTGACGGCATTTGCGCCTGCCGCCACTAGGCGTTCCGCCGACCATCGTGGCAGCAGTTCGGGCAACCTCCCTGGAATCGTCTTATCGAAGCCCGTTTTTTCGTACGCGAGCAACAAACCGGAAGACTTGGCGCGCTGTTTGGCGGCCGGCAAACCATACTCCGGGTCCAGCAGAATTGCGCTGGCATGCGGCGTCAAGACTCGGCTGACGGCTTCTTTGAATTGGATCAACTTCTCAGCACCGACACCGGCTGGCGGAACGTTCATCGCTTTCCCGAAGAGTTGCCGCATCGCGCCGCGCTGGTCGATGGCTAAAGCGGCAATCACACCGCGGGAATCGGCGACTGCCTTCAGCCCTTTCTTCTTTCCGTCACCCATCGGCACATACCTTTATTTCTTGTCGCTAATCCAGACAACGGCGCCGCGCTCTAGTGGCGGCAACGTGAATTCCACGCGATCGCCTTTAACCTCGCCCTGAAGAATCTGCGCTTCGCCGAGGAAGGGAAGGAATGTGAGCGTTTTCCCCTTCGCGCCGGCTACTCTAACCCGGATCGTACTCACAGGGGTAGGAACTGCCACCTTGCTGGGAACCAGGCCCGTAAAGTTCGCAAGAAATACGTGCGGAGTTCCACTGACCATACCAAAATTTGCCGCTACTGTGGAAGGAGCATCCACTTCGACGGCGGAGTTTTTTCCTGCCGCGGCCAATAGCTGCTGTGGTGGATTCTTGGAAGCGGCGGAGAAGTCGTTCTCCAGTGCTCCATAGTAGGCGCCGCCAGGATCGTCCGGAAGTCGCGTCAGGCCGGTGTCTGGAATTCCCGTGGCATTTTCTCCGAGAACGACCAGATGTCCACCGCGCGCTACAAAAGCTTTGATTGACTGCTTTTCGATGTCGTTAAGAGTGGTAACCTCCGGCAGAACCAGCCTCTCCCCGTGGAAGGTCGCCAGAGTTCTCGGGGTAACCACCTGGAATTCGCGGTGAGCTTGCAGCAGTGCGACCAAGGTCCCTCGATAGGAGTCGAGAAACTGCTTACTCGTATAATCCCGGCTCTTCGGCGAAAAATATACGCCTACCGGTTGCATCGGCTCCCGCGGTAGATACAACGCTTTCTCGTTCTTGGCGATCCAGTCGAATATCTGTTTGCGCGTGGCCAGATCGTTCGATCCGCCCATGGAATGTCCGGGTGCATCCCAGAAGTTTGCTCCGGCCATGACGATCGACATCGCCAGGTTTTTCATGGCTTCCCGCTTGTCGACGCCCTTGTCGCCATCCCACGAATAATTCAGGATCCACGTGGCCTTGCCCTGCGCAAAGGCACGAAACGAAAGCATCCCCGCCTGATACAAGAACCAGTCCATTTGCTTGCGCGAGGCAGCCATATGCTCGCCGGAGCCGAATTCATATTCGTGCGCAATGGCATCTACAACGTCATACATTTGATAGACGTCCGCACCCACAACCGTCGCTTCGTACTCGATGCCCGGATAAATCTCCGGGATGACCATGATTGCGGGATTCACGCTACGGGCGTTGCTGCGAATCTCACGCATAAACTCGGTCATGGTATCGATACGAAAATCAATCCATTTCCGGAAGTTGGCGTCCTGCAGATCGCCTAATTTCAAATCTTTTTTCGCGTCTAGCCCGGTTTTTTCGCGGAATGCCGCCACTGTCGCGTCGTCGAAACTCGCCCAGGATTTTTCCCATCCTTCGAAGTGCGTCATCCAGTAGGGAATATCGACATAAATCCCATCAATACCGGTGGCGGCAATCTGGCGTACTCGCTCCATGTACGTTTTGCGCCAGTCTTTCGCGTATGGACTGATCCATACGTCTTCATCGCCGGCGCGAATCCAAAAGGCGGCCCCAGAAGTGAACACGGCGGGTTCGCCGGTGATTTTGCGTTGCAGCCAGTCGGGATGGTCTTTCATGACGGAGTGCGCGGACTTATCGGCGTTGGCCGTAATGCACTCGGTGCCCGCAATGTACACAAAGGCTTTGTTGTTATCCTTGTGTGCGGCTTCGGCGACCGCCCGAATGTCTTTCAACTTCCCCGTTGGGTCAAGAAAACTCTCATACCGGCCCGGGATATCGTTGTCCACCTCGATACCAAACACATTCGCATTTCGCGCATTGCGGGCGATGGTTTCGGCGCTCCCCGATTTCAGCCCATAAGCGCCGATGCGTACATAGTTTGTCCAGTCTTGCTGGTGTTCCTGGGCCACCGAGATTGCACCGAAGCTCGTGGCAAGCAGAAGTCCGATAATCGTTGCGCGTTTCATGTGCCCAATCCTCCCGTTTCGTCAGACACATTCAGCCCGTTTGTGGCGCGTAATGTCAGGCTGCCGTCGTCGTTCAATTTTTGCTGGCAGGCCCAGCGGACCGGGAGGCGCTGACCTTTCACTACGATTTCCGCCTTCACGCGTAGCCCCGCCCATGCCGTACCCTTCGGAAGCGGGAACAAGGCTTGCCGGATTCGCCCCGGTAAGGGATATCCCGCGTCCAACGATCCTGCACAAAGTTCCTCACCGCTCTGACTAAGGATGCTGACGCGCAAGACTCCAGGCACACCCGCGATCCCATCGTTCGCAAATCCGATGATCAGTCCGGGCCCACCGCGTTCGTCGTAGGTCCACACCCATGAAGGCCGGACGCGATAGCCGATGTGTCGCGCCAACCGGTCGAGAGCTTTGGGATATGCGGCGTAGTAACGCTGAAGACCTGCGGCGGAAATCCGGTGCCAATTCCACAGCGAGAAATAATTCGCGCCCACATCCTGGGCGTGCGACACAACATTGTCGGAGTAAGAGATGCCCTCATCGAGACGCAGGCTCTTTTCCGAGCCGTCCGAGGTGCCTACCTCGATGGAAGCCGCGGTCCACGGCGGCCGGTTGCTGAGCGATTCAATCTGTTCGTTCTCGATAAAAATTGTGTCAGTCCGCAGCCAATTGCCGCTACGCACCGTGCGGTCCACCAATTCCGAATTTCCTACCTTGCTGAAATCCGGCTGGGTGTTGGTAGCTAATGGAGTTTTCTTCCATCGGCTCATCTGTTCATCCAACATCCGGACGAACGTCGCTTCTGCGGTTACGTAGTCTGGATACGGGTTCTTTTCCAGCGGCCACGTGTGGCCTTCTCCCCAGAATCCATACATGCAGGTATCCACGTATTCGATATCCGGGCGCCCGTCATATTCCGAAGCGAGGAGATCCTGCAGTTCCCGAAATGCTGCCTGGAAATTGGGATCGTCGCAGCGAGGCTCCTCGCGCTCGCGGTTCTGCCACGCACCAAGCCGCACCATCGGCACTTTTGCCCGCACGAACTCCGGGAGCGCGTAGCCGGGAATATCCGGGTTGCTGATCATCACGCGAAACGCCAAACGTTTGCCGTATTGTTTGGCTAGCGCCAGTGAGGTCTTCCAGATGGCGTTTGGTTCCAATCGGCCGGGATGCTGCTGTATGTCTTTCCAATTCAGCCGGACATATAACTTGGTGCCCAGACCAAACTTGGCTAGGTCTTCGAGAGCAGTCTCCTGCGATTGGCCCGGGACCCGCAGCAACTCGGTTTCGTCACAGAGATAGGTGATCAAGCCCATGCCAAAGTTCGGCACCACTTCGTCGGACGGAGTGAGTGCCATCACCACGTTCCAGCTCGGATACAAATCCGCGGAAAATGGTCCCTGATTGAGCCGGTCCTGCACAGGAGGACCGCTGCCAAAGTCGTACTTATCGAAATTGTGCGGCGGCACGTAACTGGCCGCCGTGCACAACATTCCTGCCTTCATGAATTCGCGACGGTGCATTGGCTTAGCCTTGATCTTAGAACTGGAAGCGTAGTCCAAATTGCGTGTGTCGCGGCGTGCTTCCCGGAGCGGTGGACGTCACGTCGCCAAAAGTGGCGCTGCCGTACGACAGATCCGGAAACGCGAAGCGGGGTGTGTTGGTGAAATTGAAGAATTCACCGCGGAATTGCAGTTGCATATGTTCTTTTATGTTGAATTCCTTGGTGAACGACAGATCCGCGTTATGGATTCCGTCGCCGCGCAGATCCGAAAAGTATCGTGGCGCATTTCCCGGCATCTGATCTCCTGGATCAGCAAAGCACGCCGCGTTAAAGAGAGAATTTCCCGTTGCAGCGGCGTTGTGATAGCTGATGCCGCTGGAGACTTGGTTGCAGACCACGTTGGGGCGCTGGTTGCCATCGGCGAGGCGCGGAACGGCCATACCAATCGGCAGTGGTTGGCCACTTTGCAGCGTGATGATTGTGGAGACCGTCCAGCCGCCGACCACGGCATCCACGACGCGATTCATATCGCGACCAATCCATCGGCCACGGCCGACAGGGATATCGACGATCGCGGCAAGCACAAATCGTTGCGGGGCATCATTGGCGCTAAGAGCCCACTCGGACCTCAGGCGGTCGAGTTGCTGGGGGTTACCCAGATTCAAGTTACCCACGAAAGCATTAAAACCGATCGAGGAATCATCGGTGGCTTTCGAAACAGTGTAGTTGCCTTCAAAGCTGATGTAATGATTCGCCCGCTTCTGAAAGCGAATCTGCATGGAGTTGTACCAAGAATTCGCTCCGAAGTTTGGCAGACCCTGAAATGTGCCATTGAACTGTGGATACGGCCGCAGCAGGTTCAGCAAGGGAACTGTATCCAGCGTGTAAGCGGAAGAGGGCTCGTTGAAAAGAGCAGTGGGGCCCGTGAAAAATGGTTGAAATGGATTTGCCACAGGGTTGTTTAAATAATTGCTGACGCAACTGTCGATGTCGCAAGTAGGGTCTAAGGCGTGTTGTTGGGCCGAGACTTGCGCCAGCGTGTCAGACGAAATGAAGTTGCGGTTACGAGTGCTGTTGTATCCGCCCCACGGAAGATGTGTGCTGCGGTTCGCGGAGTAATCGATGCCGATGGTGATGTCCCATGGGAACAAATGTTGGACACCCAGGTTCCATTGATAGACATCCGCGTTGCGGGCCTTTTCGGTTCCCAGATTGTTGGAATTGTCGTAGCCCCACAGAGCAAGCGCTCCATAAGACTGGCCCTGGGGCTGTGCGATTCCCAGAGGGAACGGATTTGCCAACGTGGCGAACTGCGTCTGGTAATTGTCCGTGCTGAACAAAATCGGATCGGTCGTGCTGTACGCCGTTCCCGGATATTGGTAATTCGTAGCTGGACTCAGTCCATAATAAACGCCTGCGCCGCCCCGGACGACGGTGCGCGTATCCATGGACCATGCGAAACCGACCCGTGGCGCGACGTTATTGCGGTCCGTAGGAACGCTGCGGCCGAGGCCGCCTTGCGTAACGAACAAGGTGGTGCCTTTCAGTTCGGTGGGCACGGTGACATTGGGATCCAGCGGAGTTGGCAGGTTGACGCTAATTCCGGTATTGCCCGAGAAATCGCTAAATTGTTGGCGATTGAAGCGCTCGGTGTACGGAGAGCTCCATTCATAACGCAATCCGATATTGATGGTCAGCTTCGGAGTGATCTTCCAGTCGTCCTGCACGTAAAAGGCGGTTTCCCACGATTTATCTGCCACCGAAGGTAGTACGTTGATAAAGCTGGCTCCGCCACCCGCTCCATAACCGAGCAAAAGGCTGGCGAAAGAATTTCCTTGTGTAATGTCGGAATTAGCCGGCGTCGATGCCGTAATGCTCTGAGGAAAATCAAAATATCCGGTCGGATAATTTGGCTGGTAGAAATTGTTGAAGAATTGACGCTGTTCGAATCCGAATTTGAAGGTATGCGCGTGCTTTACCCAGGATAGGGAAGTCGAATAACTCCACAGTGTGTGCGCAAAGTCGGTGTCGGTGCAGCACTGCGTAAACATGGACAACCAGTCATTCGTGCCGTCCAACTGAATCGTTGGCATGCGGTCCAGTCCATTCGCACCCTCCAGAATGGGAGGGAATCCGACACTCGAGAGGCTGGGGAAACTGGAATGCACCGGCGCCACAACACGATCGAGTGCCAACCGGTTTGTCCACACTAATGTGGGTGTGAGCGTCCAATTGTGCTCGATGCCGACATTGTGCACGGTAGTCGACGATGTGAATCCATCGTTGAAATCGCCACTGCCCAGGACGAACGGCACATTGTACTCGCCGTAGCTTTGGCTGTAGCGCACCGCAATCCGCTGCTTGTCGTTGAAGTAGTGATCGATCTTCACGTCGAACTGATGAGACGGGGCGTTCGCGACAACCGAGGTGCGGAAGTTATCTAACCCGAATTGATCGGGCGCAATGTTGGGCTCCGGATACAGTTTTAAAAGGGCTTGCCCAATCGGGTTGATGTATTGCGATCCAATAATATTGCCGGCAAAAGCCGTGCGTGTGGGAGTACAACCTCCCGCGCCTGGCACGCAGGTAACCTGATAGGGATTGAAGATTTGCTGCTGCACCGGATTGCCGTTGTCATCCGCAGTCAAGGTCTGCGAGAAGTCCCCGTTGCGTTCCGCGTCCGTTGGCACGGTGCCATTCATGTTGACGGGGTCGTGCTCCCGCGTAAACTCCAGATCCACAAAGAAAAACGTCTTCTGCTTGTGGATCGGGCCACCGAGGGAGAATCCGTACTGATCGCGCAAGTGGTCCGGCTTCGGGATACCGCCGGCGTTGTTGAAGAAATCGTTCGCGTCAAGCGCAGACCGCTGGCCGAACCACCAGCCGCTCCCATGAAAATCATTGCCACCCTGTTTCAAAACCATGTTCACAACGGTGCCACCGTTGTTGCCGTACTCGGCGGAAAAGCTGTTGTTCTCGACCTTAAACTCCTGAACGATTTCGACCGAAGGCTGGTAATACACATTGGTCGTTCCGCCTTCGCCTTGTTCCGGTGCGCTGGTTAAGGCACCGTCCAAGCGCACTTCCGCGGTGGCGTTTCGCTGGCCGTTGGATACAAAGTTAGTGCCCGAGGGATAAGAGTCTTGCGTGCCGGATCCGGTCGTTTCGGTCACCCCGCCGGCCAGGAATACCAGTCCGAACATGCTGCGGTTGATTAGGGGAATGTCCCGGACGTACTCGTTCGTGACGTCCGTGCCCAGCGCCGCGTTGCCAGTATCAAGGAGTGGCGCTTGCTCCGTTACCGTGACCGTCTCAGACACGGTTCCTGGCGTCAGAACAAAATTCAGACTGGCCTCTTGGCTTACCGCCAGCGTCACTCCCTTGCGTTCTTGCGATGCGAGATTTGCGGCTTCCACGTGAATGGTGTACGAACTTGGCCGCACGCCAGTGAATACGTAGATGCCGCGAGAGTCAGTCAGCGAAGTGCTCGCGACCCCCGTGCCTTCGTCTGTCAGCACTACTCTGGCGCCAGGTATTACCGCGCCGCTGGAATCCGTAACCACTCCGCTGAGTTGTGCCGTGTATGTAGATTGAGCGGAAACACCGCTGGGAGAGAACAAAAGCAGCGAAACCGCGAACAGGATTGCGAGGAAACCCGCACAAACATGGCGAACAGAAATGGCCATTCAACACCCCCTGAAAACGTTACATCCGGGGCAGCTGATCTGCCCCAACTTAACTTACGATTACTTTCTTTTACTTTCTTTTTCTTTCCATGTCAATGTTTCTTCTTTCGTTCGCCCTTGCGCGCAATCGGTCGTCACTATCTTTTTACTTGGCATTCCCCGCCTCTTATCGTTAACTAATGGCCCTCGGCAACCTGCTGGCTGCGGGTGCCGCACACCACGGAACCTTTCGCCTGACGGCCAGACCAAATGGAATTCAGTCTCAAGGAGGCGCAATAAATGACGGATCACGGCGCAACTCGCATAGATATTCGCAGGAGGGAATTTCTTCAAAGGGCGGTTTCCACAGCCGTTGTTGGTGCGGTGGCGGAGACCGGTATAACCCTATCTTCCCCCGCCTCGCTTCGCGCACAGACGAATCTGAGTCCGGATGAGGCCCTACAAGAACTGATGGCGGGCAATCAACGATTCATCGCTAACCAAATGACCTCCTTTCAGCACGATCTGGACATGCTGAAAGAAAAGACCGTCAGCAAACAAGAACCATTCGCCGCGGTCTTGTCTTGCGCGGATTCGCGCGTGCCCGTGGAGCTGATATTTGATCAAACCATTGGCCACATCTTTGTCACGCGCATTGCCGGGAATATTGCCACGTCTGAAATCATCGCCAGTCTCGAGTATGGTGTGGCGGTTCTCGGCGTGAAAGTTCTGCTGGTCATTGGCCACTCCAATTGCGGGGCCGTGAAGGCGGCGATGAAAGCGGACTCCGTCCCAGGACAGATCAGCGCGCTATACCAACATCTGAAACCGGCGGTCGACCAGTCCGGAGGAGATTTGGAGAAGGGCATCGCAGGAAACGCCAAGTATCAAGCGGACCTGTTGCGCGCTTATTCCCCCGTCATGAAGGACGCGATAAAGGCGGGCAAATTGACGATTCAATCCGGAGTCTATACGTTGGCGACCGGCAAAGTGGTGCTGAACTGACCGCCTACGCCGCCCGCGTTCCAGTATTCCTATAGCCATTTGGGCCTGCGCTCGCGCGCAAAAGACAGTGTTGCTAACCTCGGTATGCCGTAGTACTGTCCCCGGATGGCCAGGAAGCCGCAAAGACGCAAGAAGGGGGATCGCAAAGCCATGTCTGCCGATCATGACGAAAAAAACGCCGCCAACGGGGAACTGCGCGAGGGCGCGAATGTCGACAAAATCCGGGACATTCTTTTTGGCTCCAATATGCGCGAGTACGAGAAGCGCTTCGCGCGCCTTGAAGAACGTCTCACGAAATCTTCCGATGCGCTTCGCGACGACCTTAAGAAACGTTTCGACACGCTGGAATCTTACGTCCGCGAGGAGATCGAGGCGCTCGGACAACGCCTGAAAAACGAAAAGGCCGAGCGCACGGAAGCGCTAAAAGAGTTGACACGAGAATCGCGGGATTCCGCGAAAACTTTAGAAAAAAAGCTGTCCCAGTTGGAAGACAGTTTGGAAAGCGCTCAGGGAGACCTACGTTCGCGGATCCTGGAGCAATCGAAAGCGCTGGGCAATCAGATCCAGAAAGCCAAAGAGGAACTGGAATCTGCTTTGGAGACCGAAGCCGAAACACTGCGCAACGACAAGACCGATCGCGCCGCGTTGGCTGACCTGTTCAACGAGGTCGCTTTGCGCTTGAAAGATGAATTGGAGCTGCCGGAGAAATAGCCGGGCAAACGCGCATGGGCTCCGCCCCACAACGCTCCCCGAATCCCTTCGATGCCCGCTCTTCCATGGCAGACACGCCGAAAAGTCGACCAGTGAATGAGCCTGGGGACGAGTCCCCGAATGGCTCAGGCTCTCTCGAGGAATTACGCCACCTGATTCTGGCTCCCGAGCAGGAAGCTCTGGAGCGCTTGAACGAACGGATCGAGAATCCCGACTCGCGCACCGAGGATGTTAGCGGTGTGGTGGCGGAGGCGATTCAGCGCCGCCGGGAACAAGGCGGCAGTGACGCCCTAAGCCAGGCACTGGCTCCGACAATTGAAACCGCTTTGCGCGAATCTGTTCGCAATAATCCCAGTACACTGGCCGACGCGCTATTCCCGGTGATGGGGCCGGCGATCCGGCGGTCCATCCTGGAGACCCTTCGCTCGTTCCTGGACTCGTTCAACCAAGTGCTGGATCAAAGCCTGTCCTGGCAGGGACTCAAGTGGCGCTGGGAAGCAATGCGCACAGGGCGTTCCTTCACGGAAGTTGCATTGCTGCACAGCCTGGTTTTCCGAGTCGAGCAGGTTTTTTTGATCCACAAGAAAACGGGCCTTCCCATGGGTCATGCGGTTGCCCCGGCGGTAGCCATACAAGACCCTGGTATGGTGTCGGGCATGCTGTCGGCGATCCAGGATTTCGTTCGCGATTCCTTTCACACCGGGCAAGGCCAGGGTGTGAATCGGATGAATGTGGGCGATCTGGATGTGTGGGTGGAGAATGGCCCTTACGCCATTCTGGCGGCCGTCATTCGCGGTGTCGCGCCCCGGTCCTTGCGGGATCGCATGGCGGAGACATTAGAGAGATTGCACGGCGAATATGCCGCGCAGATGGAAGATTTCGACGGCGACACCGCGCCCTTTGACGACGTGAATAACGAACTCGCTCGGTGCCTTGAAGCTAAGTTCAAGGAGGAATCGCAACCGCGCGGATATGGATATGCCCTGGTAGCAGGCCTTGTACTGTTGGGCATCGTCGGGGGGTGGCTGGGCTGGCGCGGATGGCAGTATCAGCGTTGGCATGAACTCGCCGAAACGCTGGGCAACCAGCCAGGTTTGACGATTACGTCATTCGGTCGCGAACACGGACGTTTTGCTATTCGCGGCCTGCGCGATCCGCTCTCTGCAGACCCCCAGAAATTCATCGCGGATGCTCACCTCGATCCTGCACAGGCAGAATTTCATTGGGGTGCCTACTACGCGCTGGATGATTCGCTGGTTCAACAGCGCGCTATCGCTGCGCTCGCCCCGCCAACGGGGGTCTCGCTCTCGGTTAGGGATGGCGTTCTCCATATCGATGGGCGGCCTTCCGCGAAATGGTTGAATGATCTGCGTTCACGTGCGCTCCTGATTCCAGGTGTGCGCTCATTGGATTTGGGGCGATTTTCCTCAGAACAGATTGCATTTGATGAGGGGAAAAACAAAATCCAGGCCGTCATCGTGAGATTTCCTGTAGCCAGTGCCGCTCTCTCCGCGGCGGAACGCACAAACCTGCGCAACCTGGCTCCGACGATGAAAGAGTTGCTCAATTCACCCGCTTCTGTTAAAGGAGCTGTCAGCATCGAAGTGGTAGGCCATAGCGACACCACCGGCGCTGAGGCCGCGAATCAGCAACTCAGTCAACGGCGCGCCGACCGGATTGCCTGGGAGCTCATCCAACTCGGAATTCCCGATAGGCTCGTGCATGCCAGGGGCGTGGCCACGACCGAACCGGTCCGTTCCGAAGATTCGGAAGAAAACCGTCAATACAATCGCAGCGCCACTTTCCATGTAGTTGTTCCAGCTTCCAGCCAGCCATGATCCAGAAAAAAATCTGCATGCTGGGTTCGTTTGCTGTTGGCAAAACCAGTCTGGTCCGGCGATACGTGGACAGCATTTTTTCCGACACCTACCAGACAACCGTGGGCGTAAAAATTGACAAGAAGGTGATGCATCTGGACGAGACGGAGATCCATCTAGTCTTGTGGGACCTGTATGGCGACGACGATTTCCAGAAGATTCGTTGGTCCTATTTTCAAGGGGCCGCAGGCTACCTGCTGGTGGCTGATGGAACTCGTCGCGCCACCGTCGAGAAGGCGATCGCTTTGGAAGAGCGTGCGCGTCAGGAAATTGGGCCCGTGCCGGTCGTATTTGTGATCAATAAGAGCGACCTGGTCGACGAATGGGAGCTTGATGCGGAAATGGAAACGCGCTTAGCGGACAAACACTGGACGATTCTGCGTTCCAGCGCAAAAACGGGTGAAGGCGTGGATGAAGCGTTCGTGCAACTGACGCGAAAGATCATGAGTTGAAAATGGCGGCACCTTTTCCTCAGTTATTACAGGAACTCGGTTTTGTGCTTCTTGGGCACATCGGAGATGGTCTGTTCTCCCCACTTTCTCCTGCGCCAGCATGGCTGATCGAACTATGGGGCCTAACCGACGATGGCGATGCCAAAATCGCGGTGGCTGAGCGTTCTCCGTTTCTTGAGAATTTTCTCTTCGAAGCCGATGCGTTTTGGAATTCGCATCGTGCTGGATTGTGCCAATCGGAAACCTGGATTGAGAAATCTCCGTTGGGCAAGGAAATGCCCCTACAAGCCATCGCGCTGCAATTGGATGGCAAGCGGTTTCTGGCTCTGCATAACCCGGAACCGCAGTTTCGCGAACGCTCGCAACTGCTTCAGACAGCACGCACTTCTCTTCTGGAGCACGAGCGCCTGCAGCGCGAGATTCAGAAGAAAGAAATTCTCCTCCACTGCATCGTCCACGATCTCTCGCAGCCTCTCAGCGTCATGAGCGTCGCGTTCGATTCGATGAGCGACGAACGCGTCAGCGATCGCGGGAAAAGCTTTCTGGAACTCGGCAAGAAAGCTAGCGATCAGCAGTTGTCGATGATTCGGGACATCCTGCAAGTATTTTCCGCGGACCTTAAGGCTTCTCTTGACGCGATTGACAAGGTCTCGTCGGCGCCGGACCTTTTGATTTGCGCCAAATCTGTACTGGAATCCTTCATGCCGGTGTTTGGCGCCAAGAATGTGCGATTACAACTCGATACGCCCGTCGATCCGCAACTAAGCTGGGCGGTTCGCGGAGAAGCTACCCGCATCGAACGAATCTTCTCGAACCTGCTGGAAAATGCCCTACGCTATTCTCCCTCTGGGTCGCAGGTCACGATTCGCCTTGCTCAGGACGGCGAATTCCTGCGCGCCTGTGTGGACGATGAAGGCCCGGGCCTTCCGGCTGATTTATCTCCAGCGCAAATATTCGCGTTGTTCTCCAAGGGGAAAGAGGGTGGCGGCAAAGCCGGATTGGGGCTGTACTTTTGCCGTTTGACGGTGGAACGTTGGGGAGGCGCCATTGGTTGCGCGTCGCTGCCACAGCGCGGATCGCGATTCTGGTTTCGTTTGCCTAAGGCTGCCGCGAAGTCTTTGACTGCACCGAGAGACGCCAAGCCTGCATCCCTAAAGGGCGACCGTTCCGCTAGCACCAGTAAACACGTTCGCACGGAGAGCGCCACTGGAAAGAATCCGATGCGTGTCCTTCTCGCCGACGACCAGACCGAAATTCGCATGTTGACCACATATCAGCTCGAGCGTTGCGGTCACCACGTAGTTGCGGTCGCAAACGGCAAGGAAGCGCTGGATGCGCTTAGCCGCGAGTCGTTCGACATTGTGCTGTTGGACGAAGATATGCCAGTCCTGAGTGGATTAGAAACGCTCCGTCATATTCGCGAGAGCCCGAAAACGGGAAGTCCCAAGCTGGTCATTGCACTCACCGGCTATAACAGCGACCCGGATCGCGAGCGTCTGTTACATGCGGGATTCGACTCCGTGATTGGCAAGCCGTTTCGCCTGGACGCCTTGGATGCATTGCTCCGTGGGTCGCACGATGATGCGTCCGCACGGGTGGAGCACGATGATCCGGCGCAGTCTCCTTGGTCCAACGTACTGGAGCGCGTAGGCGGAGATGACAAGCTCGCCGGCAAAATGATTGCCACATTCCTGCGAGATACTCCGCAGCGCATGACAGGAATTCAGAAAGCCCTTAGCCGAAAGCACGCACAAGGCGTCGCCTCTCTGGCCCACGCCCTAAAAGGCTCTGTGGCGATTTTTGGCGCAACGCTGGCTCGCGAGTGCTGTGAAAAACTGCAGGATCAAGGAAGGGCCAACGACCTCCGCGAGTCTGCTTCGATTTACAAGCAGCTAAAGGAAGAGATTGCGAAGTTGGAAGCAAATTTGAGACGATACGCGGGAACGAAACGTTCCCCCAGTCCGGGAGCGAGTCCCAGGATCAAACGCCGGAGTTCGCATCCTAAGCGATTTTCTTAGGGTTGTCGCCACTTATTCCGGTAGGCTCTTCCCTCCGGAGCGTGTACATGGCTAGCATTCTGGTCACCGATGACGACGCTACAACGCGGCAGATGCTGCGCGGCATCCTGAAGAAGGCCGGCTACGATGTTTCTACCGCCTCGGACGGGGTTTCCGCGTTACGCGCGATTCAAAAAAAGAAATTCGATCTCGTCCTTCTAGACATCTGGATGCCTAAAATGACGGGGTTGGGATTCCTCGGCCACCTGCATGGCGAGAAATTCATCCCCAAAATTGTTGTAATGACTTCGGATCAGACGTCCGACACTCTGCTTGCTGCGTTACGCGGCCGCGTTTACCAATTTCTGAAAAAGCCGTTGGACGCCACCAATTTGCTCACCAGTGTGGAGAATGCGCTCTCCACCAGTCCCGAAGTTCCTGCCATTGAGGTGCTCTCCGCTAACTCGCAGTGGGTGGAACTCATGGTGCCCTGCGAACGTTCTGTCGTTAGCCGGGTACAAAGTTTTCTGATGCATATGGACATGGACCTTCCTCCCGAGGTAATCGAGAAAGTTGGCTACGCTTTCCGGGAACTGCTCAACAATGCCATCGAATGGGGTGGCCATCTCGATCCCAATCTGAAAGTCCGCATTTCCTACATAAAAACGAAGCATATGCTCATGTACCGGCTGGATGACCCTGGCCCCGGCTTCAAATTGGAAGATCTGAAGCACGCCGCGATCAACAATCCGCAGGACAATCCGATGGCCCATATGCAGGAAAGGGAAGCCAAGGGGTTACGTCCCGGTGGACTCGGCCTGATGCTTACGCAACAATTGGTCGACGAACTCGTCTACAACGAGACGCGCAACGAAGTGGTTCTCATTAAATATCTCTAGCCTCTACTTCAAGAATCGCCGGTGATTCGACTGCGAGCTGGCCAGGCTGTAATTCGATTTCGTCGAATTCGCCCTCGTCTAGTACACTTACCGGACTCTGTTTGAACTCATATTTCGTCATAAGGAGCATAGCTCATGGCAGCAGGTATCAGCAGTGGCGCCGAATTCAAGAAAGAATTGTGCACAGGCACCCCGAAACTCGGCCTTTTCCTGAACTCGCATAGTCCCACCGTGGCAGAGCAGTTGGCTCACAGCGGATACGACTGGTTGCTGGTCGATTCCCAGCACGGTCCGATGGGCTACGAGAAACTTTCTGCGATGATATGCGGAATTTCCAGCGGCGGAGCTAAATCCATCGTGCGTGTCGGGGGATTCAGCGACCGGCCGGGAATACAGCAATCACTTGATCTTGGGGCGGACGGAGTGCTCGTGCCCTACATTAATACCGCCGAGGAAGCGCGTCAGGCGGTGAGCTGTACCCGCTATCCCACCGTCGGAACACGTTCCGTCTACTTTCCCCAACGCAGCATGAACAAAGCTGGGTTACTTGGGTATGCCGGGGCGGCGAACAGCAACACTATTGTGGCGCTGCAGGTCGAAACTGCGGATTGTATCAAGAACATTGACGAAATCGCTGCCGTGCCCGGTGTGGATCTTCTTTTTCTCGGGCAAAACGATCTGTGCATGTCAATGGGTCTGTATGAAAAATACGAATTTCCGCATATGTACACGTCACCGGAGCTCGGCGCCGCGACCGAAAAATTAATTGCGGCTGCGCGGAAAAATAACGTGATTCTCGGGCTGTTCCTGTTCGGGACTTCCCGCGTTGGCGAATTTCTCGATAAGGGCTTTTCCTTTATCAGCATTGGCAACGACCTTCACCACGTGCTGACGCAAGCGGGAGCTTACGTAAAGGACGTCGAGGAAATTTCCAAAGCCAAGGGCAAGAACTGGACGCGGCGTCCCACTTCGTTGTTCTGATATCGCCCGATCGGGCGAGGATTCTACTGTAGACCCGCGTGTTCCTGTTGCCGCCGTGACCAGTTTAGCCAGTTATACTCTCGGGTGTTAGGCGCCCAGCCCGACAATTCGACGGAGGGCAGGAACGTGCGGCGACGGGATCTGGCCTGTTTGGTAGTCGCTCTTTTTGGTGCTGCTGGATTCGTTGGTTGCGGAGGGGGAGGCAGTTCGAACTCCAGTGGAGGTGACAGCAAACCAGTGATGCCGAGCATCACCACTCAGCCCACGAGTGCGACGGTTGCTGTCGGGCAGACGGTGACCTTCACCGTTGTTGCGAGTGGTACTGCTCCCCTTACGTATCAGTGGCAGAAAAATGGCAGCGCGATTTCTGGCGCAACCTCCAGCAGCTACACCACACCCGCAACCACCAACGCCGACAACGGGGAACAGTTCAACGTGGTTGTCTCGAATTCCGTCGGCAGCGTCACCAGCAACACAGTTACGCTGACCATCGGTTCTTCGTCGAACTCGGCAATGGACGTAGTGACCTATCACTATGACAATCTGCGCACCGGACAAAACGTAAAGGAAACCACGTTGACGCCGGCGAACCTCAACATGAACAGTTTCGGAAAATTAGGTGAGTTTTCCGTCGATGGCCACGTGGATGCTCAGCCGCTGCTGCTTTCTGGCCTCACCATTCCGAGCAAAGGAACCAAAAACGTTTTGTACGTGGTGACCGAGCACGACTCCGTCTATGCATTTGACGCCGACAGTATCACTTCCTCAGGGGGCACGGTTCTATGGCAAGTCAGCGTGTTGCCGTCAGGGGAAACCACCAGTGATGATCACGGGTGCAGCCAGATCACTCCGGAAATTGGCATCACCTCCACCCCGGTGATTGATCGAGGCAGAAACGCGATTTACGTGGTTGCGATGTCGAAGGATTCCAATGGAAATTATTACCAGCGCATTCACGCCCTCGATTTGACTACGGGTAGCGAGTTATTCGGCGGGCCGAAAGCGGTCCAGGCCTCCTTTCCTGGCTCCGGAGATAACAGTTCGGGCGGTAACGTGGTGTTCGACCCCAAACAATATGCAGAACGCGCTGGCCTACTCGAGGTGGGTGCCAACGTCTATACAACGTGGACCTCTCATTGTGACGGCCGCCCGTACACCAGTTGGATCATGGTGTACAACGCGGACACTTTGACGCAATCCGGCATCCTCAATCTCGACCCGAATGGAGAAGGCGCGGCGATTTGGATGGCTGGCGCAGCCCCTGGCGCCGATGCGTCTGGCAATGTTTACTTCATCACGGGAAATGGAGATTTCGACACGACGCTCAATTCCGGTGGATTTCCGTCGAATAGTGACTGTGGCAACTGCTTTGCAAAACTAAGTCCGGCCTCGTCGCCCACTTTGCTGGACTACTTCACTCCGTTCAATACCGTCAGCGAATCAAATTCCGACACCGATTTTGGCTCCGGGGGCGAACTCTTATTGCCCGACATCGTTGACGGCAACGGCGCAACCCGCCATCTGGGCGTCGGCTCCGGAAAAGATGGAAACATCTACGTAGTCGATCGCGACAACATGGGAAAATTCAACAGCAGCAAAAACAACAGCTATCAAGTCATCACCGGTCAGCTGGCTGGCGGCGTGTTTTCAAAACCCAGCTATTTTGATGGAACCGTTTATTACGGCGCGGTCGGTGACGCGATCAAGGCATTCCCAATCACCAATGGTCTGCTTGCCACCGCTCCGGCTTCGCGTTCCGTACACACGTTTACTTATCCAGGGGCCACGCCAGTCATTTCTGCCAGCGGCACGTCGAACGGCATCGTCTGGGTGGTCGAGAACAGCAGTCCCGCGGTTCTTCATGCTTATGACGCAACCAACTTAGCCAACGAACTCTACAACTCCAGTCAGGCCTCCGGAGGCAAAGACAATTTCAGCAACAACAAGTTCATCACGCCGATGGTGGCCAATGGCAAAGTGTATGTAGGCACTTCCAGCAGCGTGGCCGTATTCGGTACGCATTAACCTGCTTCAACGATCAACGGGAAATCTGCAGCTCCCGATTGGTTGTACCCTAACGCCGCCGAATGCTGGGCTCAGTGTAAAGTGTTTGCGTACGTGAGAGCACACCATGGGATCACGAAAAAACTGGGGGAAGCGGCCCTGGGAAGTTGACTTTGTCCCTTCGCGCCAGGAACTGCCTGCTACGGTCGACTATGCCATTGTAGGCGGCGGCTTTTCCGGTCTGACGGCGGCCGCTTGGCTGAAGATGCTAGCACCGGAAAAAAGCGTAGCGTTATTCGAAGCCGAAAACCTTGGTGCAGGATCGAGCGGCCATACCGGTGGCGTAGCTTTGGCAGAGTCTGCGGTTGGCGATTTGCCTGGGTTGGGCGACGTTCTTGCTGGGTATGAAGCGATCCTCCGGGAACTGCGCGTGGACGGCGACTTAGTGCTTCCGGGAGTGTATGAATTAGGGCGTAGCGATCCCGTGAAGAATTCTCCGATTCGCTGGAAGGACTCCGGCGACCTCTGCGTGGTGAAGCCGGTTCCTGGGGGAAGCATCAATCCTGGGAAAGTAGTCGGTGGGTTGTCACGCGCTGCGGAAGCCGCAGGAGCTCTGTTATTCGAATATGCCGCGGTCAGCGAAGTCCGGTTCTCCGAGACCATCACCCTGCTTTCGACGGCCGGAATGACTCAGCCGTCTCGTGTTCTGTTTGCGACCAATGCGTTCGGCCTCGACTTAAACGGCATGCGAGGACGCGTGCAACCCGCATTCACCACTGCTCTGATGACCGAGTCGCTCGGCGACGACGTAATCGCCAAGATCGGCCTGAGCGAACGCAAACCGTTCTACACCGTCGATCTCCCATACCTCTGGGGTCGATTCCTCGGAGACGCGGTCGTTTTTGGAAGCGGCCTGGTGTTCGTCGAAAATTCCGAAGGTCTGAACGCTCTGGATGTCGATGAGGGCGAGACCCTGGAGCTGTTCGACCGATTGCAGAAACGCATTGCCCGCTTCCATCCCGCGCTGCACGAAGTGAATTTCACGCACCGTTGGGGAGGACCAATCTGCTTTGCGGAAGATTGGAAGCCAGTCTTCGAATATCACCCGAAAAGCAAAAATGCCATCATCCTGGGGGCGTTTGCGGGCCACGGGGTTGCGCAATCCGTGTATATGGGAGCTTGGGCCGCCGAAGTGCTGCTGGGAAAAAGGGAATTGCCGAACTGGAAATCGAAGAGCACCACCGATTCCCGTTAATGCCCAACTACCACTGATTTAAGAAGCGTGGAAACACCGTTCCAGATAATCTGCACACCGATACACACCAGCAAAAAGCTGGATAAGCGCATGATCACGCTCATGCCTGTGTCTCCCAGCGCTCGGGCCAGTCGATCGGAGAACGCGTAACAGACATAGACGCTTGCCGCAATTAGAACCGAGCCGATCACCGCTCCCAGTATCGAGAAAATGATGCGGTGCCCTTCGTGTGGTTCGTTAGCGCCCAGTGTGATTGCCACAGAAATCGAACCGGGGCCCACCGTGAGTGGCAGCGTGAGGGGATAGAACGCTTTCGTCAGCAAGTCTTGTGCACCTACGCTGCGGTGCACGTCGGCTTTCGTGGTGTCTTCGTCCTTCTGCTTGAGCAACGCCCAACCCGTGGAGGCCAGCACCAGGCCCCCACCGACCTGCACCACGGGCAGTGAAATTCCGAAGAACGCCAGGATATGCGTGCCGATAAAATACGACGCGACTATCAGTACGATGCTATTTAGCGCGATGCGTCGGGAAAGAATCTTGCGTTCATCAGTCGAGTAGTAATGCGTTAGCGACAGAAAGAGTGGCGCGCCCCCCAACGGGTTCACGATCGGGAACAAGGCGGTCAGGATCAGAAACGTGGACTTCAGCAATTGCGCCATAAATGTGCCGCACAAGTATACCCGGGTGTCGGGCTCGGACAATCCACCGCTATCGCATTCCCACCAGCTTGGCCGTGGTAATCGCTTGCCCGACGTGCCGTTGCGTATGGTCGGCAACATGTACCAGCAAACCACCCAGGGTAGTCGGCAACTGCTTCTTTCCCACGGTTCGCGGCGCCTCCAAGTCGCTGTGCGCTAGCTTCCGGACACGTTCCGCGCTACGCATCAAACTCGTTTCCAATTCCGCGAAAACTTCTTCGCGTTTCGCCGCGGCTTCGAGTTCGGATTTCAGCAAGAGCAATTGCGCCTCGCTCAATGTCCCGCCTTCGGCATAAGTCAGGAGGCGGTCAATACTCCGGGCGATGTGCCGTAATTGGAAAGCCGCCGATGCGAGTCCTTCCGATCTCCGATTGAGCTGCTCATCTGTCAGCGGAAAACACCACTTCCACAGGTCTTCCCTGGCCAGTTCCAATGCGTGCAATACGGCCCGAGGCACGGCCGGCACTTCGCCGAGCGTTCCCCGCAACCACGGCTCTGACAATGTCGGCTTGGTTTCGCTCATACCGATACCATTCTCATCCTGCATTATCCCCGTTGCCCGCAACATTTGACAGGTTCAGGGGCAGCACTTAGGATGGAAAAACTTGGTCGGAGAATCAACCAGAACCTCGGAGCCGAATGTTGCCGCACCTTCGAAAATTGTCTCGCTCTGCCCGGCCTATCCTCGTCGTATTGCTGTTCCTGGCGTCCTTGGCATGGGCTGCGCCGACGTCAACCCAACTGGCCTCGGCTGATCCCCAGCGCTACCTCAACGACATCAAAACCCTTACCGAGCCGAAGATGGAAGGCCGCGGTGACGGCCTGAAAGGCTTGACGCGCGCAGAGCACGTGCTTGTCGACCGATACAAAAGTCTTGGACTTGAGCCGGCCGGCGCGAAAGGCTATTTGCAGGCTTTCACGGTTACCACCGGAGCGAAACTTCGTGGCAAGAACCAACTCCTGCTTCAGAATGGCGAAGCTAAATCCGCACTGAAGCTCAATCAGGATTATGTGCCCTTCAGTTTTTCGGATTCGGGAACTGTGACGGCCCCGCTCGTTTTTGCCGGATATGGCGCCACCGCCACCGAATTCGGGTATGACGACTATGCCGGTCTCGATGCGAAAGACAAAATCGTCGTGGTGCTTCGCTACGAACCCTCTGGTTTCGCGGCGAAGACAGGGAATCACGGTCTCACAGCGCACTCTCAACTTGTCACCAAAGCAATCAATGCGCGGAATCACGGCGCTAAGGCCATGATTCTCTTGAATGGGAAGCTGGGAGATAACGAAGAGGATTTACTCACGCGCTTTGGCAGTGTTGGCGGCCCTGAAAATGTCGGGCTCCCGTTTGCGCAGGTCAAGAATTCTTCCGCCGAGCCCTGGTTTAGCGCCGCCGGGAAGACCCTGAAAGAGGCTCAAGATCAGATCAACTCCACGACCAAACCGGCTTCCTTCGCTTTTCCCGACGCGCTGCGAGCCAGTTTGACAATCGGCGTCGCGACTACTCACGCGACCGTGAATAACGTGCTTGCTTATCTCCCCGGCAAAACCGACGAATACGTCATCGTCGGTGCTCATTACGACCATCTCGGCCGGGGCACCTTCGATTCTCTCGCTCCTTCGCAAATCGGCCAAATTCATCCGGGTGCCGACGATAATGCCTCTGGAACCGCCGGCGTTCTGGAACTC
This sequence comes from Candidatus Acidiferrales bacterium, assembly GCA_963759275.1. Taxonomy (GTDB): domain Bacteria; phylum Acidobacteriota; class Terriglobia; order Acidiferrales; family UBA7541; genus Acidiferrum. The sequence goes on from CAVWYZ010000021.1 coordinate 206,684, forward strand.
GCTCGGATTCTCGCTCCGCTCAAGGGCCAGCTTCCGCGCGGAGTTTTGTTCATGTCTTTTGCGGGCGAAGAATTGGGCCTCCTCGGCTCCGCCGCGTGGGTCAAAGAGCCTACCAAGCCTCTTGACAAGGCTGTCGTCATGCTCAACATGGACATGATTGGCCGCATCAAAGACAACAAGGTGTACATCGGCGGCGTGGGAACGGGCTCCACGCTCCAGAAAGCCCTGGACGAAGCTCACGCCGACTCGCCGCTAAAATTCGAATTCTCGCAAAGCGGATACGCGTCCAGCGATCACACTTCGTTTGTCACCAAGCGCATTCCTGTGCTGTTTTTCTTTTCCGGGCTGCATGCGGACTATCACAAGCCTTCCGATACCTGGGAGAAAATCAATCCGGATGCCGCTGCCAACTTGCTAAACGTTGTCGCTCGCGTCACCGTTGAACTCGCGTCCGAAACGCCGAAGCCAACATTCGTCGCGGTGGCCGAGAACCCGCACTCCGGGGTGTCCGGCGGAGGCGGCGGATATGGTCCGTATTTCGGTTCGATCCCAGATTTTGGCGAAACGGAAAATGGCGTAAGGTTCTCGGACGTGAAGCCCGGTTCGCCCGCGGCGAAGGCGGGGTTGAAGGCCGGTGACGTGTTGATTCAATTTGGTGACAAGGCCATCAAGAATCTTTACGATTTCACGGATGCTCTTCGTCGCAGCAAGGTGGGCGACGTAGTTCCCGTAACTGTGCTGCGCGACGGGAAGGAATTCAAAGTCGACGTGAAGTTGGAGCAACGAAGATAAACGAGCAGGGAGTTTTTCCGGGAATTGCTGCAATCTTTTCAGGGGATCTTGTGAAAAAGGGAAATTGGCTCGGAATCTTCGTCGCCGCAGCGCTCACTTTGCTCTGTCTTTATGGGCCGCAATATCTGTATCTGCGCGCTGAGTCCCCTGCGTCGGCCTCGCCGCTTCTTCCCGAGGAGCAAAAACATCTTCGGAATGCTCGGCAGCTTACGTTTGGCGGACAAAACGCCGAAGCCTATTTCTCGTTGGACGACAAACAACTGATATTCCAGCACCAGGGCGCTGACGTACCCTGCGACCAGATTTACACCATGGCGATCGACCCGGTGGGCGGGAAGCCACCAGTTCCAAAGCTTGCGAGCACCGGCAAAGGCCGTACCACCTGTAGTTATTTCTTTCCCTCCGGCGATCGCATCCTGTTTTCTTCCACACACGCGACCAGCGCCGATTGCCCACCGAAGCCCGACTACTCCCATGGCTACGTCTGGCCCATTTACAATTCCTACCAGATCTATACTGCGAAGCCCGACGGCTCCGATCTGAAGCAGTTAACCCACGCGGCTGGTTACAATGCGGAAGCTACGATCACCCGCGACGGTAAGCACATTGTGTTCACTTCCACGCGCAACGGCGATTTGGATATTTACACCATGGATGCGGACGGCAGCAACGTAAAGCAATTAACGAACGAACTCGGCTACGACGGCGGCCCGTTCTGGTCTTATGACGGCACCAAAATCGTTTACCGCGCCGAACATCCCAAAACCCCGGACCAGATCAAGGATTACAAGGACTTGTTCGCCGCCGGCCTGATTCGGCCCGGTAATCTCGAGTTGTGGGTGATGAACGCGGATGGCTCAAACAAACATCAGGTAACGCACAACGGAGCGGCGAATTTCGCGCCGTACTGGTTGCCAGACGGCAAACGCATCATTTTCGCTTCGAACCAGGCGGACCCTAAGAACGGCCGCGATTTCGATCTTTATGTCATCGACGAAGACGGCACCGGGCAGGAGCGCATTACGTTCCATCCCGATTTCGACGGCTTTCCGATGTTCACTTCCACGGGAAAACGCTTGGTGTGGGCTTCCAATCGTAACGGCAAGGTTCCTCACGAAACCAATATCTTCATTGCCGACTGGGTGGACTAAGTCCTCTGGAGGATCACGCGTGGTCAAAAAATCAGCTTCCTCGAAGGTTTATCCCGGACTTCGTCCCAATGAATCGATAAGGGTCCTGATTTCCGATGCACGGGTGAAGGCTCGCCTGAAGCAATTGGCAAAAGAAATTCGTCGCGATTTTCCTAAGGAGTCTTTGCATCTCATCGGTGTTTTGAAAGGCTCGGTCTTTTTTCTCACCGACCTCGCCCGTGAGCTTGGTGGCGAAGTCTCGTTCGATTTCTTGTCCGTCTCCAGTTATGGCCAGGGAACGGATTCCACCGGCGAAGTGAAGCTGATCAAAGATCTGGATGTCAGCATCGAAGGCAAGACTGTAATCGTGGTCGAAGATATTCTCGATACTGGCCTCACTCTGAAATACCTGCTGCGCTTCTTCGAAGAGAAGAAGCCCAAGCATCTCCGCGTTGTTGTTCTGTTGGACAAAGTCGAGCGCCGCATCGCCGATGTGCATGCCGACTACACAGGATTCGTGATTCCCAACGAATTTGTCGTCGGCTATGGTCTGGACTTCGACGAACGCTACCGCAATTTGCCCGACGTTTGCGTGCTGCAATTCGCTTCGCAGGGCAAGGCAAAATCCGCCTGATTTCGCGGATACGGTTTCAGTCCTGAGCGGCAGCGGGTCGCCTGCTATAATTAGAAGATTCATGGAAGCCACCGATCCTAAAATACAAACTGACGCTGCCGCCAGTAATCCAGAAGTTGTTGCCACTCTCGCGGAAATCGGTCAGGAAGTTAACGCTTCGCTCGATTTGGACGAAGTTCTATCGCATGCCGCGGTCCTGATAAAAAGACACATCGACTATGAACTCTTCGGCGTCTTAATGGTCGATGAAGACGGCGCCTATCTGACGCATCGTTTCGCGATTGGCTATCCTCCTGGGCTTGCGGAAAACCTGAAAGTGCCGGTCGGGCAGGGAATTACCGGAACAGCCGCGAGAACGGGGCATCCCGTGCGCGTCAGCGATGTCACGCAAGATCCGCGCTATATCAACGCCATCGACAGTGTCCGCTCCGAACTAGCCGTGCCTCTGATGTTCCGCGGCAAGTGTGTGGGCGTGCTCGATATTCAGAGCCGCCACTTGGACTACTTCACCAAGGACCAGCAGAACATTCTGGCGGTTTTGGCGAATCGTCTGGCCGTAGCCATCGAAAACGCTCGCCTCTTCCAGCAAGTGCGAACGCAGGCTGAAACTCTTCTGGTCCTCAACGATGTCAGCCGTGAAATCAGTTCAATCTTGGACGTCGAGGAACTCCTTCGCCGGACTGCGGAACTGATCAAGCGCGTCATCGATTATCAGATCCTCAGCATCCTGCTTTATGACGACGAGCAGAAAGTGTTTCGCCACCGCATCGACGTGAAACATGGCCAAAGAGTCCAAGGAAAGCTCCGTGTCGCTGCCACTGAGGGCCTCGTGGGCGCCGCCGCCACTCTGCGCGAGCCAGTCCTGGTGCCGGACGTTACCGCCGACCCGCGCTATCTTATGGTGAATCCAGAAACGCGTTCGGAACTCGCCATTCCCATGATGCACAAAGGCAAAGTCATCGGTGTTCTGGACCTCGAAAGCCCGCAACTGAACTACTTCACTGCAGATCACGTCCAGACCCTTTCCATCCTCGCGGCTAATCTTGCGGTGTCCGTGGAAAATGCGGGTCTTTACGAGCAGGTGGCCGAGGGCGAAGCGCGCTTGGAGCGCGATTTGGCTGCTGCCAAGCGTATTCAGGGAGCACTGCTACGCCCAGCGCCGGCTGAAGATTATGGCCTCGACGTTGCCGCTCGCTATCTCTCCGCGCGTGAAGTCTGCGGCGACCTCTATGAATTCCTGCGCTACGGCCCGCAACAATTGGGTGTGGCCTTGGGCGATGTCAGCGGCAAGGGCACGGCAGCGGCGCTCTATGGGGCCGTCGCCATCGGGATCATGCGCAGCCTGGCTCCGCAGAAGCTACAGCCGGCCGAAATGTTGCGCCAGATGAACCAGTTGGTCGGCGAGCGACGTATCGAAGGCCGGTTCATGACCGCCTGCTTCGCCACATGGCAAAAGGGACGGCAAAAGTTGCGCGTCGCCAATGCGGGTCAATCTCAGCCGCTCCTGTATAAGGGCGGCCGGTGCGACAAAATCGAGCTGACAGGTTTTCCCCTCGGTATTTTCGAAGAGGTTCAGTACGACGAATGGAGCGTAACTCTGGAATCCGGCAATATCCTCGTGTTCCACTCGGATGGCATTGCCGAAACCGCGAACGCCGAAGGTCAGTTTTTCGGCACCACGCGCTTGATGCGCTTGATTGAAAAAAACCACGAACTCAACGCTACCGAGATTGCGGATCTGGTGCTTCGCGAGGTGGACTGGTTCACGCAAAGCGCACCTCTTTCTGACGACCGCACGCTCGTGGTTCTGAAGGTAAAATGAGCGGCGCGGGCCAAGCTCGAAAAAATCTGCCGTATGTGGATCCCGCCGGATTCACTCCTCAGTTTTCCTGGAAAGGCTCGCGTGCTGGTTCGGGGCGTGAAGTGTTCTGCGAGCGTGTCGCGCTGGAAGAAATCGCCGCGCGCTTCGGCACTCCTGCCTATGTGTACAGCCAACGCGCGATCGAAAACGCCTTCGATGAGTTACAGAGTGGCCTGCGTAACCTGCCACACTTGCTGTGCTTTGCCGTGAAATCGAATGGCAACCTCTCCATTCTTAACCTGCTTGCAAAACGAGGCAGCGGTTTCGACATTGTTTCCGGGGGAGAGTTGGAACATCTCGGCCGTATCGGCGTTCCGGGCAATCGCGTCGTGTTCAGCGGCGTGGGCAAGACTCGCGAGGAGATTCGTGCCGCGCTCGCGTATAAAGCGAACCACCACCGTTCTACGGGCATCTTGCAATTCAACGTGGAATCCGCTGAGGAATTGGATGCTCTTCTCGACGAGTCTTCCCGTCGCCGCTCAGCTCCTCCGAGCGTTTCCCTCCGCGTAAATCCCGATGTGAAGGCGGGCGGCCATCCGCATATTTCCACCGGCTTGTCGCAACATAAATTCGGCATCGCGTGGCCCGAAGCACGGGCTATCTATTTGCGCCACCGGAATTCGAAACACATCAAATGGCAAGGAATCAGCGCCCACATCGGTTCACAGATTGTGGATCTGGCGCCGTTCCGGCAGGCGCTGCAACGCCTCGGCGCGTATCTGTTGGATTTGCGGCGACAAGGCATTGCGCTTAAGTTTCTCGATTTCGGTGGCGGCCTCGGCGTGCGTTATACCAATGAAACGCCGGTTCCCCGTAGAGCCTATGCCCGCATGGTCGCGGAAGCCGTGCGGCCTCTGGGTGTTGCCTTGTTGCTGGAACCGGGCCGCTCGATCATCGCGCCTGCAGGTGTTTTGCTCTCCAAAGTGATTTACACCAAGAAAAACGGTGCGAAATCATTTGTCGTTATAGACGGGGCAATGAACGATCTCGCGCGGCCGGTTCTGTATGACGCACCGCATCCAATCACGCGGGTTCGCCAGAAAAACGTGTCGGCGAAGGCAAACCCTTCCGAACGTGTGGACGTCGTCGGCCCGGTCTGCGAAACCGGTGATTGTTTCCTGCAGGGTTGGCCGCTGGGTCGCGTTGAGCCCGGTGACACCGTGGCTATTTGGGCGGCTGGCGCCTACGGCATGGTGCAAGCGTCGAATTACAACGGCCGGTGCCGTCCTGCGGAGATTCTCGTTCATGGGAAGCGCGCGCGCCTGATTCGCCGCCGCGAAACGCAAGCCGATCTTCTTCGCACCGATGTGCTTGGTTGACGAAGGTTCTTACGCTTCGCCCCACTTCAGCTTGTTCCGCAAAATCTCAAAGTACGATTTATTCGGCGGATGAATCAGTTTCAAACGCTCCAACGCGCGTGTAATCCGTATGCGGTCGCCGACTTGCAGTGGCACTCCAGTTTGACCATCGAGGGTAAGAAACACGGAATCCGAATTTTCCACCATTCGTAGCTCAATTTTCGAGGTATCGGGCACCACAATCGGCCGGTCGCTCAAAGTGTGCGGGCAGATCGGCGTAATCAAGATGGACTCGACCGCCGGATGCACAATCGGTCCCGCTGCCGACATCGAATACGCGGTTGAACCCGTCGGCGTCGCCACAATCAATCCATCCGCGCGGTAGCGGCACACGAAGCCATCGTCGATATACAATTCCAGCTCGATCATGCGTGCCAGCGTGCCTTTGTGCACCACCGCTTCATTCAGCACGCGCTGCGTCGTCAGGACGCTTCCGTTATGCGTGCGCTCCGCCAAAAGCATTACGCGTTCGCTGACGGGCGAACAACCGGCGAGCGCATCTTCCAATGCCGGGTACAGTTCGTCCAGCGTGAAACTGGTCAGAAATCCTAGCCCTCCCAGATTAATCGGGAGAATAGGGATTCCATGGGGAGCCGCTTCGCGTGCTGCCGCCAGCAGCGTGCCATCTCCACCCAATACCAGCAGCAGATCCGCGTCCAGTGCAATTTGGTGGCGCGTCTTGCCTATTTCGCTTTGATTGATAGGTCCAGCGGTCTCCGAATCGATTACGACCGAAACGCCGCGTTCTTGCAACCAGTCGAGCAGCTTGGGCAGAATCTCCGCAAGAATCGAGCGCCGTGGCCGCGAGATGATCCCGATCGTTTTATAGTGTGGTGCAGGAGGCATGGATTACTGGGATTCTACCTTAGCCACTTTTCTGGCGTGAAGAAAATACTCCTGGTTACCCTCCGCCCCGGCGAGGCGGCTCGGCGCCATACCGAGAATCGTCAGTCCCAGCGATTCCGCCGCGCCCCGCACGCTCGAAATCGCCTCTTCGTGCAACTTCGCATCGCGCACAATACCGCCTTTACCCACATCTTCGCGCTCCAATTCGAACTGCGGCTTTACCAGTATCAACAAGTCGGCTCCACTTTTCGCACAAGCACTTGCGCCCGGCAGGACTTTCCTCACAGAGATGAACGACACATCTGCTACCACCAGGTCCGCCGCTTCGTTCAGATCCTCCGGTCTCAGCTCTCGCGCATTCTTTTTAATGCGGATCACCCGCGCGTCTTCGTGCAGTTTCCAAGCCAACTGGTCGGTGTTCACATCCACGGCATAAACCCGTACAGCTCCGTGTTGCAGCAAGCAATCGGTGAATCCCCCGGTTGACGATCCCACGTCTAGGCAAACCCGTCCTTGTACCGAGACGCCGAAATCCTCCAGAGCGCCTTCGAGTTTGAATCCTCCGCGGCTTACATATTTCTGCAAGCGGCTGTGTACTTCGATTCGGGCAGAATCCGGAACGGGTACACCCGCCTTCCCGGCTTTCTTTCCATCAACAATAATTTCGCCGGCAAGGATCATGGCCTGCGCTTTCTGGCGCGATTCTGCCAATCCGCGTTCCACCAATACCAGGTCGAGCCGCTTGCGAACGGATTTGTCACTCATCGGTGGGACCGCTTACGCGCGGCGAAGAACCAGGAATTCCGCGATCGCGCGCAGCCGTTCGGCGCGCTGTCCATACACTTGCAGCTCCGCAATCGCCTTCGCGGAAAGCTCCTCGGCAATTTGATGCGATCGTTCCAGTCCAAACACCGCCGGATACGTAGCTTTTTGCTGCGCAATGTCTTTGCCCGCGGTTTTGCCGAGCGCCGCCGACGATTCTTCCACATCCAAAATATCGTCGGTCACTTGAAACGCCCAACCGATGGTCTCGCCGAAGCGCCGCAACCGTCCGACATCTTCGGCGGAAGCGCCCGCACACAATGCTCCAGCGGTGACCGATGCCCGAATTAGCGCCGCTGTTTTCGAACGGTGGATATACTCCAGAGTGTCCGGTCCGACTTTCTTCCCTTCGCTTTCCAGATCCGCCACCTGCCCGCCCACCATTCCATTGACGGTGCCTGCCGAGGTGGCGATCTCCGTGACCATGGCCGACTGGCGTTCCGCGGAAACGGGGGTGCGCGCAATGGTTTCGAATGCCAGGGTCAACAGCCCGTCGCCCGCAAGAATGGCCGTAGCTTCGCCGAATTTCTTATGAGAAGTGGGTTTTCCGCGCCGCAAATCATCATTGTCCAAAGCAGGCAAGTCGTCGTGGATCAACGAATAGGTATGAATGAATTCGATGGCGCATCCCGGATATAGCGCGGGCGCAACTTCCGCCTCAAAAATCCGCGCGGCCTCCAGGCAAAGGATCGGCCGAATGCGTTTCCCTCCGGCAAACACGGAATAGCGCATCGCTTGGTGGATGGTAACCGGTTGCACCGATTCGCCTGGCAACAAGCGCTCTAATTGCGTGTCAACCGCTAAACGGTCGTCTTCAAAAAATGGTGGCAGGTTCATCGGCTGGAATTTTTGCCCTGTGTAAGCGCAAGCGGGAATTTCACGATTGGTTCTCGCCTTCGGGTTCGAACACTTCCGCGGCAAGCTTTCCGTCGGCCTTCTTCAGCAGAATTTCCACTCGCCCTTCCGCTTCTTCCAGCTGTTTTTGGCACTCGCGCGAAAGTCCAACGCCCTCTTCAAACAGTTTCATGGCCTCGTCGAGCGACAGTTGCGGGCTCTCCAACCGGCGTACCACTTCTTCCAGTCGCGCCAGGGAACGCTCGAAGTCGGGCTTTTTCGGTGCTTCAGGTTTTTTCGGTATGGGTTGATTCACAATTCCTCTGGGATGCTGTCTAATCAGCATTCTAAAGCACGCAGAAGAGCAGACACAATCCTTTATCGCTTCCCTGGGCCGGAAGCGATTTCACGATCAGCGCGCCGCTTCACGAGCCCGGTTTCAACGTCAGCGCGTGCCGCTTCATTTTTGCTTCCGCTGCATCGGAGAATGGTCCATAAATCGCTTTGCCCTGAAACCAGTAAGGAAACTGGTCACGGTAATGTTCGCTGCCGGTCTGCCCCGATTCTCCACCGGTAATCAGCAGGATGGAACCATCCCAATCCGCCAAGTCCGCTACAAACCGCTCGGAGGGTCCGTGATGGCGGCTCGCGGCTCTGGGGCTCCATTCCGTTCCCGATTGCGGCTGATTCGTGATACTCAACAACTTTTTCAAAATGCCATCGCGTCCGAGCGGATGCAGCATATCCAGATAGTTGAAGCGTTTCCACGCCCAATCATCGGGATCTTTGTCTCTCGTCCGCTGCTCCAGGTGTCTTACGGCTTGATCCGCCGCCGCACTCAACAGTTCGTCGTAGTTCTTAAAATCCGACGGCAGCCATCGCCCCGGACGCTCCGTCAGCACTCGCTGCAAAAATGCCACGCGCCGCCAGTGGTATTGCTCTTCGTCGTTGCCCAAATGCGGTTTCAGGATCAAGTCCAGAGCCTGGAACAGCGTGGCGTCCAGGAACGACACCACGGAAGAGTTTGCGTCCGCCATCCCATTCCAGTCCTTGGCTTGTTTGATCAACTTGCTGGCGCGTTCATCTTTTGGTGGGGCCACCCGTGCGGCCGCTACAAGTTGCTCCGCCAGAAATACGTGAGGATAGCTGTAGGTGTCGGTCTGAATCTTCAGCATGTCCTCGGGCCGCAGATCGCGTTTATCGCGCAGCAAATCATAAATTCGGAGCGTGCGGTACGGCTCTTCCCAATCGTCCGTTATGTACGGTTTATAGTTCGGACCCACTACCCGCGCGTTGGCGGTCACGATCAGTCCGCTGTCGGGATTGAAAACCTGCGGCAGCTCTTCAAACGGAATATATCCCGTCCATTCGTAATCGTCCGTATCACCAGGGACGGGAACGTCACCATGCCCCTTCTTGCGGATCGGTACGTGGGCACCCAAGATGTAGCCGATATTTCCGTCAACGTCCGCATACACCACGTTCTGTCCGGGCCCCCAGATACCTTTCATGATTTCGCGGAACTCGCCCCAGTTCTGCGCCTTACCCAACCAATTATAGAAAGTGCACAACGCTCCCGGCTCCAGGACCGTCCACCGCATGGCGTAACTCTTGTCGCCATCGCGATGCACCACGGGGCCATGTCGAGTCACTACCAAGCGTAGATGCTCGTCGGGCGCGCCTTTCACCTTGATCACTTCGTCGTAGACATCAGCCTTCTTCCACGCGCCATTCACCCGGTATTCGTCGGGGTTGTCTGGATTGAATGTTTCAATGTACAAGTCCAACACATCAGCACCGTTGTTCGTGAATCCCCACGCGATTCGATCGTTGTGTCCCACCACGACCATCGGCGCGCCCGGCAGCGCGAAGCCTTTGACATTCCATCCCGGTGCGGTCAGGTGAACTTCATACCAGATGGGAGGCAGGCTCAACTCCAAGTGCATATCATTCGCCAACAGCGGCTTGCCTGTTGCGGTGTGTTCGCCATTCACCACCCAATTGTTGCTCCCCAAAGAATGGCGAATTTCCCGTTGCGACTCTTCCAGCCAGTCGCGGACCTGTACTCCCATCGCGGAAGTCAAATCCGGCGCGGCGGCAACCGACAATGGGTCGATGTTCTGTCTACTCGCCTTCAACACATCTTCCGAGTCCGTTTCATCGTCATCATCATTTTGATTCGGATCGGATTTCGTAACGGCATGCGGATCCTTCGCCGTGTTATTTCCGCCAATGACAAAACGGTCCATCGACGAGTCCGGGCTGTACAGGTCCTTCGCCAGTTCCGGTCCAACCTTCGCGGTTACGATCTCGCGTCCCAATTCCTCGGCACGCGTATCCGTTAGCGTCCGGTACATATAGCAGGCAATCACCAGGGTATCCGTGGGTTGCCAGGGTTGCGGTTTGTAGTGCAGCAGCGTGAATTCGATCGGCAATCGCGTGGCATGCTGTTGCACAAACAAGTTCACGCCGCGCGCATAGGCTTCCATCACTCGGCGAACCTCGGGCTGCATCATCCCGAGATCCCGGTCCACGGCCCGGCTGAAGTTCAACCGTCGGAAATCCTCGTCGATTTTTAAGGTGGCGGGTCCCAGCACTTCGGAGAGCTGCCCGCGAGCGGCACGGCGGAGCAGGTCCATCTGCCACAGTCGGTCCTGCGCGGTCACGTAGCCTTGCGCCTCGGCCAGATCCTCGAGGGAAGACGCACGGATATGCGGCACACCCCAATTGTCCCGCTCCACCGTCACTTGTCCTTGTAGTCCCGGCACAACCACCGCGCCGTCCAACTGCGGCAGCGGCCGGTATACGAACCACCAGATCGCAGTAGCCACGATCACAACCACGATTCCTGCAATCCACAGCAGCAGTCGTAGCACAGTCCGCACCAGGAATTTCGCTCCTTGGGAAATTCTCAGTCTAGTGGACCCCGCGTGCTCACGCAACCTGGCTGCTCGCCCAATGTGCGCGCGCGTCAGCCGTGGCCTGTGCCAATCTCGCTTCAGCCGTTCCAACCAGCAGAAACCGCGCGCCCTGTGTGCTGCTACAATGCCGCTGAGGGGCCTACCCGATCTGAATGTTTCTCCTGCGGCTCATCGGCGTATTCGTGCTTGTGGCGCTCAACGGCTTTTTCGCCGCCGTCGAGTTTTCGCTGGTAGCCGTGCGTATCTCCCGGGTGCGCCAGTTGGTCGCTCGCGGAAGTGCACAGGCGAAAATCGTGGAGCATTTGCTTGGCGATTTGCACCGCGTCGTGTCGGGCGTGCAACTCGGCATAACGCTGACCAGCTTGGCCATCGGCGCGCTCGGTGAACTTACCTTAGCGGGTCTCGTTCAGGACGTCATGCCGGCAAATGGCAGCGTTCGAACGTTGCTGCTTGTTCACGCGATCGCTTTGACCATCTCTTTCATGTTCCTCAGCGCCATTCACGTGGTCTTGGGCGAACTCGTCCCCAAAACAATAAGTCTCGCCCGCGCGGAGCGGGTTGCCTTGCAAGTCTCACGCCCGTTTCTATGGTTTCTAAACACGTTCCGGTGGGCCATCGATTTTCTGGACGGCGCTTCTAGCCTCATCGTCAAAGCACTAGGGATCATGGCTCCCAGTGGTCATAACGTTGCCCACTCCACCGAAGAACTGGAAATCCAGATCCAACAAGCGCGCGAACGGGGCTTGCTGGCCGCCAGAGAAGAAAAATTCATCCTCAGCGCGATTGAACTGGGCCAATTGCAGGTTCGCGAAATTATGGTTTCCCGCCCGGACATGCATGTCCTGCCCGTAGAGGCCACGCTCGACGCGGTGCTGCGTATGTTTGCTACCACGCAGCGTTCGCGCATCCCCGTTTATCGCGAGACCATCGACCACATCCTCGGTTTCGTCCATATCAAGGACATGATGTGGGTGCTGCTCGACCGCGAGCGTCGCACGGACGAAAAGCTCCCACCGCCTCCGCCGTTCGATCTCCGGCGCGTCCTTCGCGAGATTCTGATCGTACCGGAAACCAAGCCCGCCGGCGAACTCCTCACCGAATTGCGATCGCGCCATGTGGGCATGGCCGTGGTCGTCGACGAATTTGGCAGCATTCTCGGCCTGGTTACTATGGAAGATCTCATTGAGCAACTGGTTGGCGAGATTCACGACGAATTCGACGTGGTGGAAAAGCCGCTCACGCTTTCCGATGGCGCTGTGATTTTCGATGCCGCCCTCAACGTCCACGACCTCGATACGCAATACAACATTACATTGCCTGAAGATCCCGCCTATGCCACAGTCGGCGGCTTTGTGCTGGACCAACTCGGTTTCATCCCGCGCGGGGGCGAAAGTTTCGAGTTCGGGAACTACCGTTTTACCGTCGTCGAGATGGATGGCCGCCGCGTAGCGCGCGTCAAACTTCAACTGCTACGGCCCAAGGGGACCGAAACTGCCCTCGGCAGCACGGAATCTGCAAGTGCCGCCGCGGCTGCCGCGCTCGCCAAGCCCAATCCTACCGGCAGGAAAAACTAAACGCTATCCATGGCCCGCACCGATCTTATTGTCTCAGTCGGGCGCCGGACCGAACTGTCGGAGGGTTGAGTTTCGTAAGGCTACGGTAGACAATGATTGCGTGAGTCCGCACAAGCACCGGCTCGCCGATTACCTGCGGCCCAAAACGCTAACGATGTTGCTGCTCGGGTTTTCTTCAGGCCTCCCTTTTTTTCTGGTCGGCAATACATTTGGCTACTGGCTGCGCGATGAACACACTTCCCTGACAGCGATCGGCTTTCTTTCCTGGGTGGGCATTGCATATTCGCTGAAGTTTCTGTGGGCGCCCTTCATGGATCGCGTCGACTTGCCGTTGTTTCAACGGCTTGGACATCGACGCGGATGGATGATGTTCTCGCAGATCGTCGTCGGGCTGGCGCTGTGCGCCATGGGCGGCACTGGCACGAAAGCCGGGCTCGGCAGGCTTGGTGCCTTTGCGCTTGTCGTCGCGTTTGCCTCATCGACACAGGACATTGTGGTCGATGCCTGGCGAATTGAATCGGCAGACGATGGAGAAGAACAAGGCCTCCTCGCCTCTGCTTATCAATTGAGCTACCGCCTGGCGCTCCTGACCACGGACTCCCTTATTCTCATTGTGGCTGCGACCGTGGGCTGGCGCTTGTCCTACGGTATCTACGGCGCATGTATGGCTGTGGGAATGATCGCGACCTGGTTTGCCAAGGAACCGGAGCGTTCAGATGCGGTAATCGATGAAAAGAAGCGCGAAGCGCCGCTTTGGACGCCGCGCGGTTTCTTCGACGCGGTTGTGGGACCATTCATCGCTTTCTTCCGTGCACACGGCTGGCTCGCGCTTGTGATGTTAGCGGCAATCAGTCTTTACCGGCTGCCGGACTTCATTATGGGTCCGATGTCGAATCCCTACTACCATGACATCGGTCTCTCGAAGCAAACGGTCGGAGCGGTGCGTGGCTCCATCGGACTCATCGCTACGTTTGCGGGCATCGCCGCGGGCGGATTCTGCTCGCTGAAGCTTGGCTACATGCGCGCACTCATCATCGGAGGCATTTTGCAGGCCGTCGCGATTGCCGCGTATGCGACTCTCGCGTTTGCGGGCACGAGCATTCCTCTGTTCGCGCTGGTCATGGTAGGTGACAACTTCGGCATAAGCTTCGCTGGTGTTGCGCTTGTCGCGTACATGTCGAGTCTCACCAATCTGGGATACACCGCCACGCAGTATGCGCTCTTGAGTTCAACCTATGCTTGGCTGGGAAAGATCTTGAAGGGATTTTCCGGTGCTGAAGTCGAAAGCCTAAGCGCTGCGCACGGGCTCATTCACGCCTACGGCATTTTCTTTATCGCTTGCGGACTGACCGGCGTGCCTGCGGTCCTTCTGTTCGCGGCATTGGATTATTGGCACAGACGGAAGCAACCAGCCCCAGTCGCTGCCTAGCAAGGTTTTTCCGCTAACGCACACGGTTCTTTCTTTTCTTTCTTTTCTCTCTTTTATTCTTCCCTGTAGCGCTGACTTTTATGTCAACTTCTCGGTTCTGTAAATCCGCTCTTACCTGCCGAACACTGCGCTAGGCTTTTCTATGACCCCTTTGTCAGCAACACCGGTGTGCCACGTCCGACACCCAGGGTCTTCGACGCGTTGCCCTTGTTCACCGCAACTTCCAGATACCCGCTCGACCCGATATACGCCACCGGCTCTCCTGGGTTTCCACTGGCAAACATGCCCACCATGTGCGTCACCGGATGCGTACCCACTTGCAACTTCACTTCGCCCTTCTCGACCGCATCGGCGGCCAGATCTTCCACCCGGAAATTCGTGATCAGGTTGCCGAAACCATCCACTTTCATAACCACGCCCTTCAGCAGCCCATCGGCTTCCTTCGGCTTTGGCATCGCGAATCGCTTGAAGTCCTCAATCACTTCGCCCATGCTCGCCGGCTGCCAATTCTTCGAAAGCCAACCCGCCACCGGCGCAAACACGTCGCGTCCATGAAACGTCTTGCTCACTGGATGAGCAAAATAATGTTCGCTGGTTAAATGCCGGACCGCGAAGTTCTGTTCCTTGTCGTATACGCCCGAAAGCACGCCATTGTCGGGCGCAATAAAATATTGGTTCTGCCCGCTCACCAACAGCGGCCGCCGTTCGGTTCCCACGCCCGGATCCACTACCACCACGTGAATCGTCCGCGGAGGGAAATAGGCGTACGCCGAAGAAATCGCCAGCGCGCCGTCCAGCAGGTCGAACGGCGTCACCGCATGCGTAATATCGATGATGGTCACTTCCGGGTTAATCTTCAGGATGACCCCTTTTAACACGCCCACCAGGTGGTCATTCGTCCCGTAATCCGTCGTCAATGTAATGATTGGATTCGTCAAGTCGCTCTCCCTCTCCGTCTTGAATCGTGCGTCTGCCCGGGGCCGGAGAGGCACCCCGCATCTTCGACGCTAGCGGACCCCGGCTTCCAGCGCAACAATTCGCGCATCCCACCGCTACGCAAGCGCCAACCTTGCCGTCTTGTACCCGCCGGCCTCCAGAGACGTCCTTGCGTTCCCCACACGCCCATCGTACGATTTTAAATTGGTGTGTCTCACGGATTTTGCTCCATAGACTTCTGTCCGGTGGTTTCTCGGTCCCCGGGTACCGCCCGTGTCGGTCTCGAGCCAGGAGATGGTCTGCATGAAATCGGTCGTCGTTGTCGGCGCGCAGTGGGGCGACGAGGGTAAAGGCAAGGTCGTCGACTACCTAGCCGGGTCGTTCGACTACATCGTTCGCGTTGCTGGTGGCCACAATGCCGGCCACACCGTGATCATTGGCAAGGATCGCTACGTCCTGCAACTCATTCCCTGTGGCATTCTGCGTCCCAAGCAGCACGCTGTGGTTGGCACTGGCGTGGTCATCGACCCCGCCGCGCTCGTCGCCGAAATCGAAATGCTCGCCAAGGCTGGCGTCGACGTCAAAGGCCGTCTCCACATCAGCAATCGCGCGCACCTGATTTTCCCGTATCACCGGGAGCTCGATATGGCCGCCGAAGCGGCTCGCGGCGCGAACAAGATTGGCACCACCTCCCGCGGCATCGGCCCCGCCTACGAAGATAAAATGGCTCGCCGGGGCCTGCGCGTCGTCGATCTGCTCGATCCATCTTTGTTTCGCGAAAAAGCCGCCCGCGTAGTCGCGGAGAAGAACCGTATCGCGCAAGGCGCTTACGGCGCGCAAGTCGATTTCGGCCACGAAGTCGAAGCCTCCTTGGCCCTCGGCGAAAAAATAAAATCCTACATTTGCGACACCGCCGAGCTTGTGAATCACGCTCTCGATACAGGCAAATCGGTTCTATTCGAAGGCGCACAAGGCACCATGCTCGACATTGACCACGGCACCTACCCCTTCGTCACCTCCTCCAGCGCGATCTCTGGAGGCGCTACCACCGGCGTCGGCGTCCCGCCCACGAAAATCGGAAACGTCCTCGGCATTTCCAAGGCATACACCACCCGCGTTGGTGGCGGCCCTTTCCCCACGGAGATGTCCGACCTTGAAGCCAAAGAAGTCCGCGAGCGCGGCAAGGAATTTGGCGCTGTCACTGGTCGGCCCCGCCGCTGTGGCTGGCTCGATCTGGCGGAGCTTCGTTACGCCAAAATGATCAACGGCATCGATTCCCTCGCCGTCACCAAACTCGATGTCTTCGACACGCAGCGCGAAATAAAAGTCTGCACCGGCTACAGGTACAAGGGTTCGCCCATCCACGAAATGCCTGCCTCGGCCGAGAAATACGAGCGCGTTACGCCCGTGTATAAAACCCTCCCCGGCTGGTGCGACAATACCTACGGCACGACCGAGGCCGGCAAACTCCCCAAAGCCGCCATCGACTATCTGCGCTTCGTCTCCGACTTTCTCCAGGTCGAAATCGGCATGATCTCCACTGGCCCTGAGCGCGACGCCACAATCATTCAGCCCGGCACTCTCCTCTCTCGCTGGCTCTAACATCTTGTAGGGACCGCCTTCCGAGGCGGTCCGCCATTGCAACGTAATCGTAGCTCCGGCATTCCTGTTTACCTTCGAAGGGTGTGCTCCTGGATTTCTTAAGACGTCCAAGCTTCCTACCGTGGCGTAGGCACCCAGTCTCCGTGTCTTCCTCTCTGCCTCTGCTAACTCTGCGTCAAGCTCGTGGCCCTCAAACCGAACCTCGCTCCTGCGCTACAATATTCCATCTCATGCTTTCCTTCGCCGATGCCCGCCAAATCGTATCCAGACAAGCACAGTCCCACGCTGGCGTTCGCCCGACAATCACGCTCCCCGTCGCCGACGCCCTGGGCCATATCCTCGCCCAGGAAATCCGTACCGACCGTGAATACCCGCCCTTTAACCGTTCCACGCGCGATGGCTACGCTGTGCGTGCCAGCGAAGCTCAGCCCGGCGTGTCTCTTCGTTGCGTGGGCGAAATCAAAGCGGGCGATACCGTATCGCAGTCCCTCCACCCCGGCACCTGTATTCAAATCATGACCGGCGCAGCCGTACCCCCCGGTGCCGATGCTGTCGTGATGATCGAGTTCACGCATCGTGATGGAGATGCCATCACCTTCGACCGCGCCACGGAATCCGGGCAGAATATCGTCCCGCGTGGCAGCGAAGCTCGCTCCGGCGACATCGCTCTTAAACCCGGCCTGCGCCTGGGCTATGCGGAATTGGCCGTTGCTGCACAAGTCGGTGCATCAACCGTTGTCTGCCACAAAAAGCCTCGCGTAGCTGTCCTCTCCACCGGCGACGAAGTCGTACCCATCACCGAAACTCCAGGCCCGTTTCACATTCGCAACAGCAACACCGTTTCCCTCGCGACCCAAGTTCGTCTCGCTGGAGGTGAACCCGTTCCTTTGGTTAATGCCCTCGATCGTGTCGACGATCTCTCCGCTAAAATCGAGCAAGGCCTGCGCGAGGACATCTTGGTGCTCTCCGGCGGCGTCTCCATGGGCAAGTACGACCTGGTCGAGTCTGTCCTAAAAGGTATGGGCGCAGAATTCTTTTTCGACGCGGTGGCCATCCGGCCCGGCAAGCCCACGGTCTTTGGCCGCTGCCGCAACACCCTGGTCTTCGGCCTCCCCGGCAATCCGGTTTCAACCATGGTCACGTTTCAGCTGTTCGGCGTGCCCGCGATCGATATCTTGAGCGGCACGCTTCCGCGACCACTTCCGCTGCTTGAGGCCGCGCTGGCCGAACCGCTCCAGGAGAAGCCCGGTCTCACCCATTTTCTTCCCGCCCGGCTCGACTGGGACTCTCTGGTCCCACGGGTCCGCGCGCTTCGTTGGCAAGGCTCCGGTGACATCTCTGCTCTCACCCACGCCAATTGCTTCCTGGTGGTTCCGGCTGACCGCCAGAGTATCCCTGCTGGCGACAGAGTTTCCGTTCTCCCCCGGTTCGACGTACTCTAATAACGCACGAAATTCGTCATTCCGAACGGAGTTCGCGAAGTGAGGAATCCCTCTTCGATCCCTCATATTCTTCCCCACTACCGGTGGTTGCACTGAACATGCCAAAACTCTCCCACTATTCCAAGCGCGGCGAAGTCACGATGGTCGACGTCTCCTCGAAATCCCTCACCACCCGCACCGCCGCCGCCCATGCCTTTGTACGCATGTCGCCCCGAGTCTTACGCGCCGTACGCACCCTGGAAAATCCCAAAGGCAATCCCCTCGAAGTCGCGCGCATTGCCGGAATTGCCGCCGCCAAACGCACGTCGGAATGGATACCTCTTTGTCATCCGCTGCCTATCACCCACATTGATGTGACCCCATCCCTATGCAAAGATGGGGTGGAACTGGTTTCCCGGGTTACGGCCACGGCGCAAACCGGGGTGGAGATGGAAGCGCTGGTCGCCGTCACGTGTGCCGCCCTCACGGTCTACGATATGTGTAAAGCACTGGACAAAAGCATTGAGATCACCGCTGTCCATCTGCTGGAAAAAACCGGCGGCAAGGGCGGTGATTTTCGTCGTTCCTCCGCGAAATCCACCACCAGGAAGTCTCGCGGATGAGTGCCGCTTCCAGCAAAACCGTAAAGTTGCTCGTTGCCGAAGATAATCCTTTGGTCCGCAATCTCGTCGCCAAGGGTCTAGAGCCCATTTGTGAAGTGATGATTGCCGCCGATGGTGCCGATGCGCTACTCCAGGTCATCGACACGCCGCCTGATGTGATTCTTTGTGATTACAACATGCCCGGCCTTAACGGCCGCCAGCTCTTCGAAAAACTTCGCGCCCGCGAGGCCACGCGCCACATCCCGTTCCTCTTCATGGCCAGCCGCAGCGATATTGAGGAGCGCCTCCGGCCACTGATCGAGGGTGCCGAGGATTTCATTTCCAAGCCATTCCTCCTGAAAGATCTAGTACGCTCCGCTAAAAAAGTCATTGATCGGCTCCATCTCGAAAAATTACAGAAGCTGGCTTCCCGCCCCGGCGTGATCCAGGGCCGCTTGGAAGAAATGAGCATGATCGATTTATTGCAGTCCCTCGAAATGGGGCAGAAATCCTGCCGCCTGATTGTTCAGAAGGGAACTGACCGAGCTGAACTGTATTTCGCCGCCGGGCAATGCCGCGATGCCAAGATCAACGACCTTGCCGGAGACGACGCCGTCTTCAAGGTCGTTCTCTGGACCGAAGGCGAATTCGAAATAGATTTCAATGCCGCCAACGCATCGACGGCCACCACTACCACGCGCAGCACTACCGGCCTGCTCATGGAAGCGATGCGCCTCCTCGACGAAGCCAACCGCGACACCGTTGGCACTAACTAATGATCGCCCGCCGAATGGTCGTGTTTTACTGCTTAGGGGGCCGGAACCTCAGCTCTGACATTCAGCCGCCGCAAGGATGGGCTTTAGCTCCCGAGGGATCCGCCCGTTCTCTCAACCATTCTCTGTCTGCATTATCCTAACAATATGCGAGTCGCCATTCTGACCATCAGCGATTCCGTCGCACGCGGTGAACGCGAGGACCTCTCCGGACCCGCGCTGGTCGCGCGTTGCCGTGAACTTGGCTGGACCGTATCCTCGGCCCTTCGCTGCTCCGATGATCCCGCCGAAGTTCGCAGTCAGATGCGCAGCGTCGCCGATGCTGGCGGTGCCGACGTCTTGCTGACCACCGGCGGCACCGGCCTCGGCCCACGCGACACGACGCCCGAGGCCACACTCGACATCGCCGATCGCACCATCCCTGGTATCGCCGAAGAAATCCGCCGCAAAGGCGTCGAGAAGACTCCGACCGCCGTCCTCTCGCGCGGCGTTGCCGCTGTCCGCCACAAAACCATCATCATCAATCTTCCCGGCAGCCCCAAAGGGGCCGTCGAATCCCTAGATGCCGTCGCGCACCTCCTTCCCCACGCGGTCGAAGTCCTTCACGGCGCCCACCACGACTAGTTCAGTTCTGTCTTTGCCTTTGTAGCGGCCGCCTTCTGAGGCGGCCGGCCCCTTTGGAACTATTGGAATACTCCATCATTCCGCCACGACCGGCAGTACAATCCGCGAGGCATGTCCCGCATCGTGGTAAATCGTGATCCGCCCCTTCTTCATCTCCGGCGAAATAATTTCCGATTCACCCGTCTGCAGGTTCCTCGAAAAATGCGGATAAAACGCCCCAGAAATCTGCACCCGAATCCGGTGACCCTTCAAGAACACGTTACTCGTTAACATCCGGCCCAATTCCAATTTGTAGATCTTTCCCGGTTGCACCAATTTCGGCCCGACCGTCTCGTCCCGATAGCTTGCTCGCAGAACATCCAGTCCCGGGCTCATCAAATTAAAAGCCGTCCCATCCGGCGCCACATCCAGCAGCCGTATCCACAAATCAAAATCCCGCACATCGGCCGACACATACATCTCCGCCTGAATTGGACCTGTTACCTCCAAATCTTCTTTCATCGGCTCGCTGTCAAACACCAGTACATCTGCTCGCCCCGCCAGTCCTCGATAATCATGCGCCCCATACCTGTCGTACGAATCCGTGACCGGATGCGCGGGATCAGAGATAAAGGAACTCATCGCAGCGCCTGAGGCGTCTGACTTCAACGCTAAACTTCCTGTTTGATCACTTTCTTGCTTTGCGCCCAAATAGAACGATTCTGCCTTCGCCCGTTCTAGCGGCCACGCATCCTCGTCTCTCCACTGATTCCTGCCCATCACGAAAATGCGCACCGGCTTTTCGCGCTCCACGCCGTTGTCTACGTTTCGCAAGTAATGATCCATCCACCGCAAAATCAATTCGTCGTAGTCGATCGGCGCTGTCGGTCCAAAATCCCGCTCGCCGCTCGCGCGCGAATCCTCGCCTCCATGCGTCCAGGGACCGATCATCGTTCTCGTTCGCGCCAGCGCTTCCCCTCTGCGTGCCGCCAGCAACCCGTTGAAATTCGTCGTTGCCCCATCTGGCCCATAAGCCTCGTCGTACCATCCCGAAAAATTCAGAACCGCGCAGTGTACGCGACCATATTTATTCCGCAACTCTGCCCAATCCCACCACCCATCCGCCGGACGGTGTGCCAGCCATTGGTAGTAATACGGCGCTGCTTGCTTCAAATCCGGCAATTCACCGAGCGGCAGAAATCCTTCAATCCGCTCGTGCTCCTTCTTCCAACTCGCCGCCGCTTCCTCCTCCGTCCTCGGTCCGGCCAGCCCCTTTCTCTTACACGCATCCGGCGCAATGTTCATCCAGATCCATTCCAGCCACGAACCATCAAACAAGCCGCCTGAATAGAAGAAATTCCGTGGCGTGGAGAATGTCATCGCCGGCACCATCGCCTTCAGATGTGGCGGATCTTCCACCGCCGCCAGCCACTGCACCGCGCCCGGATAGGACAGCCCGAATGTCCCGACGTTTCCATCCGACCACGGCTGCTTTGCTGCCCACTCTATCGTGTCGTACCCGTCGCGCCCCTCATTCTGGTACGGCGTAAACTCGCCATCCGACGCATACCGCCCGCGCACATCCTGAATCACCACGGCATACCCGCGTTTCACTGCCTTCTCAAACATGGTCCATTCCTTGGGCGCGCCCACTTTTCCGTAGGGCGTGCGATACACCAAAGTAGGGAATCGCCCCTCGGCCTTCGGCAGCCAAACGTCGGCACGCAGCAGCACACCGTCGCGCATTGGCACGGGTATATCAGTTCTACGCACGATCTCTTCATCGGTCCTGCCACCTCTAACCGCGCCGGCGCACAACAACCAAGCGCAAGGAATTCCCACGATCGTTGCCAGCAAAACAATTCCCGTTCTTCTCATGCCGCGCATTCTATCCGAACCCGCGGGCATTCGCTTGTTGACCACTCGCGCTTCCTCCGTAACAATGTTCTGACCATGACTCCCAAACTTTCTGACCAGCATCTCGCCGTTCTGGGCGCCGGCAAACTGGGCGGCATCCTGCTCCGCGCCTACCTCAAACAGGGCCTTTTCACCGCGAAGCACGTCACCGCTACCGTCCGCCACGAAGAAAAAGCGGCCAATCTTTCGAAGGAACTCGGCGTCAACGTCACCACGAACAATCGCGCCGCCGTCAAAGACGCCGATGTCATTCTCCTGGCCGTGAAGCCGCAGGTCGTTGGTGAGGTCCTCAAGGAAATCAAACCTGCCCTTGGTAAAAACACGCTCGTTATTTCTGTTGCCGCATCCGTTCCCACGGCGTACATCGAACAGCGCGCCAACGAAAAAGTCCCCGTGATTCGCGCCATGCCCAACACCTGTTCCATCGTCGACTGCGGCATGACCGGCATCTGCGCCGGCGCTCACGCTTCTGCTGACCACCTCGAGATCGCCAAATCCATGTTCGGAGCCGTTGGCCGCACTGTCGTTGTCGACGAGAAAAATATGGACGCCGTTACGGGCCTCTCCGCCAGTGGCCCGGCGTTCATCTACATTATTCTCGAATCGCTCGCAGAGGCCGGCGTAAAAGTTGGTCTGCCTCGCGATATTTCCACGCTTCTGGCAGCGCAAACCATGAAAGGGGCAGCCAGCGTCGTACTCGAAACCGGCGACCACCCCGCGCTCCTCAAGGATTCTGTCACCACTCCTGCCGGCTGCACCATCGACGGCATCATGGAGCTCGAGGAAGGCAAACTCCGCGTCACCTTGATCAAAGCGGTGGTCAAAGCCACGCAACGCGCCGGCGAACTCCTCTTCGAAAAGTAGCCTCGGGACTACGCCAGCTTGCTTACCCGGAGCCGCGAAGGGCTGCCGCTCTTACCTTCTAAGCGTTCGTCACCTTTCCTCACGCAAGAGAGAACCTGTCATCCTGAGTCCGCGCCATTTGCGGGCGAAGGATCTCCACCGATCATTTAAGCAACAACCATCCGTGATTGCCCTCCTTGCGTCCAGCCCGCCTTTGTGTGCTAGCATTCGACTGTCGTCGCAAAGAATCCGTCATTCCGAACGAAGTGAGGAAACCCTCTTCGGTCTTAACCAGAACGAACCATGCCTGCCGCCTACATTCCGGTCCTGATTTTTGCTTTGCTTGTTCTCTCGTTTCCCGTTATCGCGCTGCTCGTCTTTAAGTTGATTCGTCCCGAATCGCGCGGGGGGCCGGCGAAATTCCTCCCTTACGAATGCGGCGTGCCCGCGGAAAGCAACGCTCGCGGCCGCTATTCCGCGCGCTTCTATGTTGTGGCTATGCTTTTCGTCATCTTCGACGTGGAGACCATTTTTCTGTTTCCCTGGGCGCTCCTCTATCGTTCCTGGCTTGCAGCGCATCTCGGTGCTTTCGCGCTTATCTCTATGTTCGTTTTCCTCGGCATACTCCTCGTCGGTTACATCTGGCTGTACAAAAAAGGCGCGCTCGACTGGGCCTGATTCACGTTTTCCTCTTGTCTGTGTTCCCGCTCATTGACTGCCCTTATCTCCTATGTTAGAAACGCACTGAACGATGAGAATAGCTGCCAGGTCGCGGATGAATATATCCGTCTTGCTGGATGGCTTGCGCGTTCTCGCTCCTTCCTTGCGCATGCGTTCTTTTGATCAGCCATCCGGAGCTAATGGAGTTCACGACTCGCCGTTCTCGTTTTTCTGATCTTTGCTTTGAAACAGAGTGGTCCCAGGGTCCATGGCAGACGAGTCCAAGCCATCCCAAGAGTCCGAAAGTACCAAGCCGGAGCCAAAAGACGCCGCGCAAGCGTCTGCCCCGAAGAGCGTACCCGCGCCTGTCTCGCCCGCTAATCCAATCGCGGCGAAGCCGGCCGCTCCCGCGCCCAAAGTCGTTCCCCCGGTGCAAACTCCGCTGGACAATGATCTCGTCCGCCGCTACCGCGAGCGATTTGGCGCTGCCATTCTCGATGCGCTCGAAGATCGCAAGCAGCCTTACCTCGTCATCGACGCCGCCCAGTTTTTGGAAATTGCAAGCTATTCTCGCGACGAAGAAAAATTCGATCTCCTTGAGGATTTCACGGCGGTTGATTGGCCAAAACGCGAAAAGCGCTTCGACCTTATCGCCATCCTGTATTCCTTCGCGCATAACACGCGCCTGCGCCTGAAAATTCCCATCACGGTGGACGAGCATCCCTCCAGCTTGGTCGGCATTTGGCCCACATCCAACTGGCTCGAGCGCGAAATCTACGACATGTTCGGCATTGAATTTGCCGGCCATCCCGACCTGAAACGCATCCTTCTTCCTGACGGCTGGCAGGGCCACCCGTTGCGCAAGGATTACGACATTCTTCAACAGGACACCGCGTGGGTCCGGGAAAATCTCGGTATCGACAGCGGTCAGTAATCGGCAGTCAGTAGTCAGTAGTCAGTAGTCAGAGGAGACTTGGCTTACACAGTGCAAGACGACGCGACACAACGACACGACACGCTCCTCGGTGCCGACGAACTCGTCCTCAATATGGGGCCGCAGCACCCTTCCACCCACGGCGTACTCCGCGTGAAACTCAAACTCGATGGTGAACGTGTTCGTGGCACCGAGTGTGTTATCGGATATCTTCACCGCGGCGTCGAAAAAATTGCCGAGAACCGCACCTACCAGCAGTTCGCTCCGTACGTCGACCGCATGGATTACGTCGCGGCCGTCAGCAACGGTCTCGGCTACTGCGAAGCCGTTGAAAAGCTCCTGAATGCTGAGGCCCCAATTCGCGCTAAAGTCATTCGCACCATCCTCACCGAACTCCAGCGCATCGCCAGCCATCTGCTCTGGCTGGGCACACACGCTCTGGATATCGGTGCGCTCACCCCGCTCTTCTATTGCATGCGCGAACGTGAAGAAATTCTGAAGATCTTCGAGAAATATTGTGGTGCGCGCTTAACCACCCATGCTTTCCGCATCGGTGGCTTGCAGTACGAGGCCTATGACGGCTTCGAGAAAGACGTGGAGCGCTTTTGCAAGGATTTCGAGCGCCGCATCCAGGAATATGTCGACCTGCTTACCGGAAATAGCATTTGGATCGGTCGCACCCGCAATGTCGGAGTACTCAACGCCGCTGATTGCATCGCTCTCGGTGCTTCAGGACCCATTCTCCGCGCTGCCGGTGTGAAGTGGGATTTGCGCAAGGCGCAACCCTACGCCGCGTATGACCGCTATCAATTCGAAATTCCCGTGGGCACCAACGGCGACACCTATGACCGTTACATGGTGCGTATGGAAGAGATGCGCCAGTCTCGCCTCATTTGCTTGCAGGCCATCGAAAATATTCCCGAAGGTCCGATATTCGGGAAGGTCGGCAAAGTCATTAAGCCCGCCCCGGGCGAGGTCTACCATTCGATCGAAGCGCCCAAAGGCATTCTTGGCTACTACATCGTCAGCGATGGCACCACGCAGCCTTATCGCATTCGCATTCGTCCGCCGTCATTCATAAACCTCCAAGCACTCGACAAAATGATTCGCGGTCATCTGGTCGCCGACGTCGTCGCGGTCATCGGCACCCTCGATATCGTCCTCGGCGAGGTGGACCGATGACCAACTCTCTTAGGGGGTCGGAGCTCCAGCTCCGACATCATGCGACCCGCAAGAACCGGGCTTTAGCCCCTGAAGAATCAGGTTTGGATATCCTTTTCCCGGGTGCCATCTTTGCGCATCCAGCCTTAGGCTGCTCGTGCTCTCCTCTCGCCACTCGCCACTCCCCACTCGCCACTTCTTTCGCGCTTGCGGATGTTCCCCGATGAATCCCACCGCCCAAGCCATTCTGCAATTCCTTCAGACTTACTGGGTGGAACTCGTCTGTGGCATTGTGATCGTGGCGGTCGTTCCCTTGATCGCGGGCTACGTCGTCCTGGTCGAACGCAAACTTATGGCGGACATGCAGGCGCGCCTTGGTCCCATGCGCGTGGGTCCGCACGGCTTATTGCAACCGATCGCCGACGCCGTCAAGCTGCTAATTAAGGAAGACATCGTTCCGCGCGACTCCGACGCCTTTATTTTCTGGTTCGCCCCCGTCATCTCCATGGTTGCTGCCCTTACCTCCATGGGCGCGCTCTACTTTGGTCCCGCGTTTCGCGTGGCCAACGACATCAATGTAGGCATCCTCTTTGTTGTCGGCGTCAGTTCTCTGGGCTTCCTCGGCATCATCCTCGGCGGCTGGGCTTCCAATAGCCATTACTCCATCCTCGGGGCTATTCGCAGCACCGCCCAGTTGGTCAGCTATGAAACCGCTGGGGGGCTCGCGATCATCAGCGCGCTGCTGCTCTCAGGCACATTAAAGATCCAGGCCATCGTCGACGCGCAATCGCAGTATCACGTCTGGTTCATCTTCCTCGCTCCCGTCGGCTTCTTCACTTACCTAGTTGCATCCATCGCGGAAACCAACCGCGCTCCTTTCGACCTACCCGAAGCCGAATCCGAACTTGTCGCCGGGTATATGACCGAATATAGCGGCTTCCGCTGGGCCCTCTATTTCCTTGGGGAATACGCCAACATGATCGTAGTGGCATCAGTCGCCACAACGCTTTTCCTCGGTGGGTGGCTGCGGCCATTTCCCAACGTGCACTGGCTCAATTGGCTGGACTTCCTGCCCGTGCTTCTGATCACGGCCGTTGGGGCTTACTGCCTCTACAGGGCAGGGAAGCAGCCGGTAAAGATCCAGACCGGTTTTATGTGGGCCGTCGCGTTGGGGTGCTTTGCCGTTGCTTTGATGTTCCTGGCTCCTTGGATTTTCGCTCCTTTGCGCTTCGCGCTTCCTGGCTTGAACGGCGCTTTCTGGTTCTTTCTGAAAATCTCCGGCTACATTTACATATTCATGTGGCTGCGCTTTACCCTGCCTCGTTATCGCTTCGACCAGCTCATGCACCTTGGCTGGTACATCCTGATTCCTCTGGCGATCGTCAACGTTTTCTCCGTCGGCGTCGCCATGCTGCTCGAATCGGAATTTGGCTGGAACCGCTGGCTCGCTGCGATTGTTACAACGGCTTTCACCTTGGCGGTTTCCGTATATTTGGTTCATTTGAACGATAAACGCACCGCGGCGGCTTCTTCGGCCACAGCCGTTGCCACGGATTCTTATGCTGGATAGCATCCTCTTCTACTTCTTCGCTGGCGTGGCGGTGCTGAGTGCCGCACTGATGATTACACGCCGCAACGTAATGCATTCCGCCGTATTTCTCGTAACTACGCTGCTTGCCATTGCCGGCATCTTTCTGCAACTTCATGCGGAATTCCTCTTCGTCACGCAAATCATCGTCTACGTCGGCGGCATCATGGTGCTGTTTATCTTCGTGATCATGTTGGTCCGCCTTGACGTTGCCATCCACAAGATGCGCTTTCGCCTGCAGAAGTTCGTGGCGGTGTTGGTTGCGGTAGTGCTCGGCCTGGAACTCTTCGTGATCCTTCATTCGGCCGGGCAATTACCCGGCGGTGGTTTGTTTGTTCCCGGCAGTGCGAATCCAGACAAGCTGGCCCCTAACTCCGAGAAACTGGCAACCAGCTTGTTCAGCAATTACCTGCTGCCCTTTGAAATTGCCAGCGTCCTTTTGTTGGTTGCCATGGTCGGCGCAGTGGTGATGGCCAAAAACAGAAAAAGGACTGACGAACCATGATGTCACCGGCGCACTACCTCTTCCTCAGCCTCGCGCTCTTTCTTATTGGCTGTATCGGCGTGGTCACGCGTCGCAACGTCATCGTCGTTCTCATGTCCATCGAACTGATCCTCAACGCCGTCAACATCAATCTCGTCCTATTTTCGCGTATCTTTGGCGACGTGGCCGGCCAGGTTTTCGCGCTCTTCATCATTGCCGATGCTGCCGCGGAAGCTGCCGTAGGCCTCGGTATCATCATTGCCTTCTTCCGCAATCGCGAAACCGTCCTAGCCGACGAAATGGATCTCCTCAAATGGTAGCCGTCACCTCCATTTTCGTTTTGTCATCCCGAGCAACGCGAGGGATCTGCTTGTTCTCGATCTTCGAGTCACGGCTCGCGATTCACATCGTCCAATTCGCGCACCTTGCACCGCATCCAACGGGGTCTCGCCCATGACCTCTTCCAACTATTTCCTCGAGCATCTCTGGCTGATCCCACTATTCCCACTCGTCACTGCCGCGCTTATGCTCTTCATCGGTCGTGTGTTGCCGAAAAGCGCCATCAATTTCTTCTGCGTGGGCAGCGTGTTCCTCTCCTTCATCCACGCCGCCGGCGCCGCCCTTGCGCTTTTGTCTCTCGAACCGGGGCAGCGTGTATTCCAGCAGATCCTTTTCGAATGGGTGACGCCTGGTTCCATCCCCGCTATTGGTGGTCCGGTGCCGTTCATTGCTGACTGGGGCTATCTCCTTGACCCGCTTTCTTGCGTGATGATTTTGGTAGTCACCGGAGTCGGCTTCCTGATTCACGTCTATTCCATCGGCTACATGGCTCACGAAGGCGGCTACTATCGTTTCTTCGGCTACTTGAACCTGTTCATGTTTTCCATGCTCATGCTGGTTCTGGCCAACAATCTCCTGCTTCTCTTTGTAGGCTGGGAAGGCGTCGGTCTGTGCAGCTATCTACTGATTGGCTTCTATTTCCTGAAGAAGTCGGCGTCCGACGCGGGCAAAAAAGCGTTCATCGTCAATCGCGTGGGTGACACCGGTTTCCTCCTCGGCGTATTTTTCATCGCCAGCACCTTTGGCACGATTCGTTTCACCTCTCACGGCCTGGCGGATCCCGTCGCGTTCGCCGGAATCAACGAAACTCTTGGCGCCATGCTCACCCAGGAGCGTCTGGTTTACGGCGCACCAGTGCTCACGATCATCGCGCTGCTTCTCTTCGTCGGCGCCACAGGCAAGTCTGCTCAGCTTCCTCTTTACGTTTGGCTCCCCGACGCGATGGAAGGTCCGACGCCCGTCAGCGCCTTGATCCACGCAGCCACTATGGTAACGGCCGGCGTGTATATGGTTGCGCGCATGAACGCCATCTACCAGCTCGCGCCACTCGCTATGGATGTAGTTGCCGTCATTGGTGCGCTCACCGCTATTTTCGCCGCCTCCATGGCGCTCGTGCAGAACGACATCAAGAAAGTTCTCGCCTACTCCACGATCAGCCAGCTCGGCTACATGTTTCTTGCACTCGGTGTCGGCGCATTCTCTGCCGGTGTCTTCCACCTGATGACGCACGCGTTCTTCAAAGCGCTACTCTTCCTTGGTGCCGGCAGCGTGATTCACGCCCTCTCCGGTGAGCAAGATCTGCGCAAGATGGGCGGCTTGTGGAATACGGTTCCCGCCACATCCCGGCCTTTCCTGATCGCTACCTTGGCCATCGCGGGCATGCCCCCGCTCGCCGGCTTCTTCAGCAAGGACGAGATTCTCGGCCATGCCTTTGGGCGCGCCGCCACAGTTGATCGCTATCTCTTTCTTTGGATTGTCGGTCTGATCACCGCGGGACTCACCGCGTTTTACATGTTCCGGCTGCTCTTCCTGGCCTTTTTCGGTTTCTCCCGCGTAGCTCCCGAACTGGACCACCATATCCACGAGTCGCCCAAGACCATGACGATTCCGCTCATGATTCTTGCCGCTCTTTCCATTGTCGGTGGCTGGTTTGCGCTTCCCGCCTTGTGGGGCGAAGAAAGCTCCTTCGAACGGTTCCTCGAGCCCGTTATGACTGGCGTCATCCCGGAAACTGTCGCAGTCAAATTCGCGCATCATACTTTGCTCGTCGAATGGCTCCTCATGGCTTTATCCGTGGGCATCGCCGGATGGGGAATCTGGCTGGCCTACAATTTTTATCTCAAGCACCCGCAACTCCATTCGAAAGTCGCCGCCTCGTGGCCTCGCCTCCACAATCTTCTGCTGCACAAGTATTACATCGACGAAATCTACGACGCGCTCTTTGTCAATCGCATCAAGGACCTCAGCGTGGTCCTGGCGTTCTTCGACGGCAAAGTCATCGATGGGCTCGGCGTCGATGGTGCCGCCTGGTTTACTCGTGTTTTATCCAGAATTTCCATGTGGTGGGACAAGTGGGTTGTCGACGGTCTCGTCAATTTCGTCGGGCGATTTACACGGTCTCTCAGCCATCCGATCCGCATGCTGCAAACCGGCGCGTTTTCCAGTTACGCCGTGTTCATTCTGATCGGCTTGGCCATTTTGCTCGCGTATTACGGCCATCACATGCAGGTTTTAGTGCGCAGTTTGCGCTGAAAGGTGATTCGCATGTTTTCTCATCATCTCTTGAGCGTGATCCTGTTCACGCCAACTATTGGCGCGCTGCTGCTGCTGTTGATTCCGCGCGGTGCGCAGTCGCTTCACCGCCTCGTCGGCAATCTCTTTGGCATTCTCGGCTTCGTCGTTTCCATCCCGCTGGTCATGCACTTCCCGGTGGGCTACGAAAACTACACGTTTGTCGAATCCGCCGAATGGATCCCTTCCATCGGCGCTCGCTATAGCCTCGGCCTTGATGGCATCAGCTTCCTTCTGGTCATGCTCACTACGTTCCTCGGCATGATCGCCATCCTCTCTTCCTGGACCGCCATCCAGACGCGCACCAAGGAGTACTACATCCTCCTGCTCCTTCTTCAGACCGGTATGCTCGGCGTCTTCATGTCCTTGGACTTCTTTCTCTTTTATATGTTCTGGGAAGTGATGTTGGTTCCCATGTATTTCCTCATCGGCGTTTGGGGTAGCGATCGCCGCCTCTATGCCGCGATCAAGTTCTTCCTTTACACTTTGGCCGGTTCGGTCCTGATGCTTCTCGGCATCCTGGCGCTTTATTTCAATGCAGAAAAAATTACCGGTGTACAAACCTTCGACATCCCCACGCTCCTGGCCGCTGCACAGCATTTTCCCGACTCTCTGAAGGTCTGGCTCTTCTGGGGATTTT
The DNA here is from genome assembly GCA_963759275.1 of Candidatus Acidiferrales bacterium. GTDB lineage: Bacteria > Acidobacteriota > Terriglobia > Acidiferrales > UBA7541 > Acidiferrum. The sequence continues at coordinate 237,680 of CAVWYZ010000021.1, forward strand.
TCTTTGCGTTCGCGATTAAAGTGCCGATGTTTCCGTTCCACACCTGGCTGCCCGATGCGCACACCGAAGCTCCCACTGCTGGCTCCGTCATCCTTGCCGGCGTGCTATTGAAGATGGGCACCTACGGCTTCATCCGCTTCTCCCTTCCGCTTCTTCCTGCGGACACGGCCCTCCGTGCCAAGATCATCCATATCGTCATCTTCCTCTCGCTCGTTGGCATCATCTACGGCGCCATTGTCTGCCTGATGCAGAAAGACATGAAGCGTTTGATTGCCTACAGTTCCGTCAGCCACCTCGGCTTCTGCACCCTCGGCATCTTCGCACTCACGCCTACTGGTCTCTCCGGCAGCGTCCTCCAGCAGATAAACCACGGCATCTCGACTGGAGCGCTCTTCCTTATCGTCGGCGTCCTCTATGAGCGCCGCCACACGCGCCTCATTTCCGAATTTGGCGGACTTGCCACGCCCATGCCCAACTTCGCCGCCATCTATCTGATCGTCAGTCTTAGTTCACTTGGCATGCCGCTACTCAACGGCTTCATCGGAGAATTCACCATTCTCCAGGGCGCGTTCGTCGTCAACAAAGCCTGGGCTGCTTGGGGCACCCTCGGCATCGTCCTGGGTGCCGCCTATCTCCTCTGGCTCTATCAGCGCGTGATGTTCGGCTCCGTCACCCACGAAGTGAACAAAACTCTACCCGACCTCAATCTCCGGGAATACGCCATCCTTCTCCCGCTGGTCATTTTGGCCTTCTGGATTGGCATTTACCCCAAGCCTTTTTTCAACTACATCAACAATCCTGTCGAGCGCATCGTCCACCAAGTCAACCCAAGTTTCTACGAGCGCGCCTCTGCCCCTTCCTTCACCTCCGCAACTTCCTCAACCTCTCCAGTTCCAGCAGCCACGGTGGACAAATAACTGACACCCATGCACTCTGCCCTCAATTCCGTTATCAATTACATCCACGGCGATGGCCTGGCGATCTTGCCGGAAATGGAGTTGCTCCTCTTCGCCCTCGGTATCCTTATCTTCGATTTCCTGCTCGACAAGAAAGAAAAGTACTGGAATGCCATCCTGGCACTGACTGGCGTCGTTGCCAGCGGCTTCGGCGTTTTCATGCAAGTTCAGCGCTACGACGTTTTGCGCAAGGATCCCAACGGTCCTCCAGGAATACTCGGTTTCCACGACACCGTCCTCATCGACGGCTTCTTCATCGTCTTCGCCGTTTTGTTCCTGGCCGCCACCGCTCTCGTCATTCTTCTTTCCGTTCGTTACATGGAACTCGAACGCGAGCAGGAAGGCGAATTCTACGCGCTCATCCTCTTCTCCTGTATTGGCATGATGTTCATGGCCTCCGGCATCGACCTCATCGTGCTCTTCCTCGGCCTCGAAACTATGGCCCTCAGCTTCTACGTCCTCTCCGGTTTCCTGCGCGCCAATAAGCGTTCCAACGAAGCGGCCATGAAGTATTTGCTCCTCGGCGCGTTCAGCACCGGCATTCTCGCCTACGGCTTCTCCCTCCTCTACGGCTTGAGCGCTTCCACCAACATCTTCCAGATCGGCGATATGCTCGACCGCCGGCTCCGCTACACCTTCGCTCACGGTTTCATCGACTGGCTGGTCGTTCTCGCTTTTGTCACCGTCGCTACTGGCCTCTTTTTCAAAATTGCCGCGGTGCCATTCCACCAATGGGCTCCCGACGTGTACGAAGGCGCCCCCACGCCCATCACCGCCTATGTCAGCGTGGGTTCGAAGACGGCGAGTTTCGCCTTGCTCCTTCGCCTGATGTTCTACGTCTTTGGCGGTTCACACCCGACATGGCTCTTCCTCATCGCCGGTGTTGCCGTTGCGTCACTCACCTGGGGCAATCTCGCTGCGCTTACGCAGAACAACGTCAAGCGCCTGCTCGCGTACTCCTCGATTTCCCACGTTGGCTACATCCTGCTCGGGCTCGTAGCCTGGGATCCCACCATGCAGAGCAACACCGCCGTCACCGGCATCTTTTACTACCTCATCGCCTACGGCTTCATGACCTTTGGCGCTTTCGCCGTCATTATCGTCATGCGCCAGCGCGGCATCATCGGTGACACCCTCGACGACCTCGACGGCCTCCACCAGCGCAATCCTGCGGCCGCTTTGCTGCTCCTGATCTTCATGCTTTCGCTCGCGGGCATTCCTCCCACCGCCGGATTCATGGGGAAGTACTTCATTTTTCAAGCTCTCATTGAGAGCCATCATCCGGTGCTCGCGGTGTTCGCCGTCCTCTACATCGTTCCGGCGCTTTATTACTACTTCCGGATTGTGGTTCACGCGTACATGCGAACTCCCGGCGAGGCTCCCACTCCGCACATGAGCAACGCGCAAGCCATCGCGCTCGGCATTACTCTATTTGTCACACTGGCCGCTGGGTTGTATCCTGAGCCATTCGCGCGATTGGCCCGCTATGCCTTCGGACAATAACGACAACAAACCCGAGAAGCTCACCCCCACGGAAGAACGCGCGGCCGGTTTCAGCCGCCAATTTGCCACCGCTATGGAGCTTCCCTTTATCATGGTCGGTGGTATCGCTGTCGGTGGCGTCATCGGCTACTTCCTCGATGGCTGGCTGCACACCAAGCCCTACCTCATGCTTGTCTTCGGCTTTCTCGGCTTTTTCGCAGGTCTGCGCGACATGCTCCGCCGCGTCTCCAGGCAATAACATTCTGTAGCGCAGCGCGAGTCTTCGAGCACTGCGGGTTCACGATTTTGGGAGTGCGGGAGCCTAAGTCCCACTTTCCTCTAACCGGCCGTCGCCTCTTAATCATCAGCGGCAGCCCTGCGGCGCAGGCAACGCGCAGTCCAGCTATAATCGTCTCGAGACCATCGGCAACGTGACTCCCACCCCCATCGACGACTCCGCTTACCGCCGTTCCGAGTCTCACATCTCCCAATTCACATTACTGCTCGGAGCCCTCGCCGCCATTCCCGTGGCCTATTTCCACGGCTGGCGCTGGGGGCTCGGCATCTTCATCGGTGCGGCTCTCGCCTGGTTCAATTTCCGTTGGCTCAAGCAGGGACTCGATGCCTTAGTCGCCGCCTCCACCGCCCAAGCCAATCAGAAAAAAGTGGAAGTTCCCATCGTCACCTATTTCAAAGCGCTCTTCCGCTACGGGTTGATAGCCCTCGCTGTCTATGTTATTTTTAAGTATCTGAACGTTCCCGTTTTAAGCATGGTTTTAGGCCTGTGCGCCCTGGGAGCGGCCACAATTGTGGTTAGTGTGCACAGCATCCTGCGTCCTACGGACTGACGAATGGAACATGAACTAAAACAGCTCACCCACTGGGTGAATCATTTACTGGGTCCGCTCGCCCTTCAACTTCTCCACGCTCTCCACATTCAGCCCACTGATTACGACCACCCCATCCCGGAATATGTCGTCATGTCGCTGGTAGTTCTCGTCATCGGCATCCTGCTCGCCATGATTCTTCGCACTCGGCTTTCCGTCGAGCGTCCCGGCGGCTTCCAGCAGGCGGCGGAAATGCTCCTGACCAATCCACTCGGATTTGGCATCAAGGACCTCCTCGAAGAAAATGTTGCTCACGGCGCGGAGAGATACATTCCGTTCATCGGTGCGATTTCCATTTTCATTCTGCTGTCCAATTTACTCAGCGTTTTCCCCGCTTTCTCTTCTCCTACCGGAATTGCCATTGTGCCGCTGGCTTGTGCGTCCCTCGTTTTCCTCTATTTCAACTGGCAGGGAATTCGTCATCATGGTGTTGGCCATTATCTTTTGACTTTCGCGGGCTCTCCGAAGCACTTCGGAGATTGGCTCCTCGCCTTCTTGTTGTTTCCCGTGGAAATCATATCCACTTCTGCCCGCCTTCTTTCGCTCACCGTCCGTCTTTGGGCAAACATCTTTGCCAGCGACTTGATTTACGGCATTTTCCTGGGTCTGCTGCTCGGCCCGTTTGAATGGGCCTGGACCAAGAGCCCCATCCTCGGCTTGATCGTCGGCATTTTCCCGGTTCTTGTTCCCATTGCGTTTGTGGGGTTGCACATCTTTGTTTCCGTGATTCAGGCCTATATTTTCACGGTGCTTCCGTCCATCTACGTTGGTTTGGCCGTCGCCGACGAGCACTGATTCCATGGTCACTAGTACCAAAATTTGTCATTCCGAACGAAGTGAGGAATCCGTTTTTTCTTGATTTGTTCCGCCGTTCAGCGTGAGACCGGTTTGCTTCACGTTTATCCGGGAACCACCCACTGGCGGCTATTCTCAGGAGGGTAGTTATGAAGAAAGCAGTTATGTTGTTGGCTGTCGGTTTACTCGTGATGTTGGTTGTCGCTCCGGCCGTATTCGCTCAGGATGCGGGCGCGAGTTCTGGTAAGAATCTCGGGGCTATTGCCGCTGGTTTCGGTATGGCGCTTGCCGCCTTCGGTGCCGCATTGGGGCAGGGGAAGATCGCTTCTTCTGCTTGCGAAGGCATGGCGCGCAATCCAGGAGCCGCCGGCGCTATTCGCGCCGCGATGATTCTCGGCTTGGTCTTCGTTGAAACCCTGGCCCTGTTCACCCTCGCGATCATCATGCTCAAGGTCTAAACGCAAAAATTGCGGATTCCGTCATTCCCAACGGAATCTTCGCAGCACGGAATCGCCGTTATTCAAAACGCCCGCTTCGGGCAATCTGGAGTGGGCGTTTTGTTGTGGTGAGTGTAAGTTGTTATTATTATCTTGACATCTAAACTTCTTATTACTATGATCGCGTTGCCTAGACCTGTGTTCAATCGCGCCGAGCTTCTGCTCGGTTTTTTTATGCCTACTCGTCCCGCACTTCAGGTTGGTACTTGAGTCTTCGAGGAAAGGTGTTCTTACCTAACCATCTTTAGAATCACCACTTACATGGCGGTTCAGCGCTAACTATCTTTAGAATCACCACTTAACAAAAAATGGGGGGAGGGGGAGTACCGACCAAGTAACTCCCCCACACTTCAACCTAGCCTATAGCGTCGCCAGCGTCTCTAACGCAGCCCGATCTTGAACCAGCAGAGTGGACCCGTTCACTTCCACTAACCGCTTGCGCTTGAACTCGCTGAAGCTCCGGCTCACCGATTCCCGCGAGCATCCAATCAATTGCGCGATCTCTTCATGCGTCAATGCCAGTTTCACTCGGAACCCGCCATTGGTCACCGGGGCTCCGGCGGACCATTCCACCAGAAACCGCGCAAGCTTCTCCTCCACGGAGTTGCTTAGCCCGATCGACCGGATGACTTCATATGCCGAATGGCAGTCGCGTCCGAGGTGCTGCGCCACTTGCAGGCAGGCATCGCCATGCTCTTTGATGAGCTTCAAGAAGTCCTCGCGGCTTACATACGCTAATTGCGCCGGTTGCAATGTTTCCGCCGTGATTTCGTGCGGTGTTCCGGAAATGGCTGGATTCAGACCCAGGATATCTCCCGGCTTGGCAATCTTGAAGATTAGCGTTTTGCCGTCGCTGTTGGTCGTCAACAGCTTCACACGACCCTGGCACACGATGTACACGCCCCGTGCCGGTTCGCCTTCCATAAACAGGATGGCGCCGCTGGGGTATGAAGTTGTGCGGCGGATCTCGCCCAGTGCCCTTGTTGTCTGCGGCGATACCGTGCAGAAGAACCCGTCGCTGCGTAATCCGCAGTCTGAGCAGTCACTCGCTGCTGGAAATCCGTAAGGAGTACGTGGCTTCCGCTGCGTCTGCGGTGCCGTTGCTAGGTATCCGTTCGCGCTTTTCGCTGTCATTAGCGTGCTGGCCATGGGGACGTCCTTTCCTCGACTGAACTTGTGCTGCATACATGGAAAAAGCACTTGGCAGGCCACTCCGTTGAAAAGCGGTCATTTTTGGGTTCTTTCTAAGGTAAAGGAAAGAGGCAGGTTAGAGAGGAGGAATAAGCGTTTCTATTTGGGAATTGATCCCGATGTCGCTCGGGGGTGGGTTATATCGCACAGAGTTGTGTGATCTTCATCACTACTTCGCGGTTCCGGCGGCCTCCCGGATCCCTTAAACCACCGTTTCCAGCAGTTGCCGGATCTTCCGCGCCAGCCCCTCGTGCGTAAAGGGCTTCTCGATAAACGCTACGTCTTCATCCAGCAGCGCCGTCTGGGAGATTACCCCGGCTGTGTGGCCAGACATGTACAGCACTTTTACGTGCGGCCGCCTCTTGAGCAGCTCTTCTGATAGTTCGCGGCCGTTCATATGCGGCATAACCACGTCCGTCAGCAGCAGGTGGATGCGTCCCGGATGCTCTGCGGCGATATGCAACGCCTCTGCCCCTTCCGCTGCCAACAACACGCGGTAGCCCGCGGATACCAGGAAATCTCGCGTCACTCTGGCCAGCAGCTTGGAATCCTCGACAAGCAGAATTGTCTCGGAACCGCTCGCTACTTGCTCACTCTCGGGGTCCCCCTGCTCCGCATCGGTCCCTTTTGAAATACGTGGAAAATAAATCTTGAACGTAGTGCCGCGTTCCGGTTCGCTGTAGACCCAGATGTGTCCGCCACTTTGCCTTACAATTCCATAGACCGTCGCCAATCCAAGCCCAGAGCCCGAACCCTGTTCCTTGGTCGTGAAAAACGGCTCAAAGATCCGGCTTACCGTTTCTTTATCCATTCCTTGACCGGAATCGGTAACCGAAAGCTGCACATACGGCCCCGGCACCACATCCAGATGGTCTCTCGCATAGGCGTCACCCAGATACGTGTTGGTTGTCTCGACCGTCAGGCGTCCACCTTGCTTCATGGCGTCCCGTGCGTTGGCAACTAGGTTCAAAATGACTTGCGATAGTTGGCTGCGATCGTTCTTGATGTCCCCCAAATCCCGCGCCAGCAGCATTTCCAATCGGACGTTCTCTTCCACAATGCGCCGCAATAACGGTTCCAGATCTGTCAACACTACGTTCAAATCCAGCAGTTGCGGCTCGGACACCTGCTGACGCGCGAACGCCAACAGTTGCCGCGTCACCGATGCCGCTTCTTCGCCAGCCAGTTTTATCTGCTCCACTCTCTCAATGTGTGGCGCACCCGGAGGTCCGGCTTTCAGCATCATTTCGGAATTTCCCAGGATCACTCCCAGCAAATTGTTGAAATCGTGCGCAATGCCGCCAGCTAATCGGCCGATCGCTTCCATCTTCTGCGAAAGAAGCAGTTGTTCTTCCAGTCGTCGCGCCCTTTCCTGTTCGCTGTCCCGCTGGCGCATCGCGATTTCGCGTTGCACGATCTCGCCTTGTAACGCCTCATTCGCCTTGACTAGGTCCGCGGTGCGCTCCCGTACGCGCGTTTCCAGTACCTCCTTGGCTTCGCGTAGTTCATCCTGCGCTTTCTTCTGTGGCGTGATATCGCGAATGGCGCTGAACACCAGCATCCCTTCTTCGCTGCGGAAGGGACTCAGGCTGATTTCCACTGGGAATTCACTGCCGTCTTTGCGCAGCCCGAAGAGCTCTCGGCCGGCTCCCATCGGCCGCAGCCGCGGCGAATCACTGTAGTCCTTGCGGTAATGAATATGATGACCGTGGTAGCGCTGGGGAATCAGCATCTCCACGGGCTGTCCCAGAAGCTCTTCCCGGTTGTAGCCGAACAATTTTTCGGTTTGTGCGTTGACGAGTGAGATTTTGCCCTGGTCGTTGGCGATGACCATGGCATCCGGCGCAGCCTCGAGGAGCGCCCGAAATTCATCGTGCGTCCACTGTTGCCGAGTGGAGCGACTCAGACCGGCGGAGCGACCGTCTTCCATTCTGATTAACCCAGGTTCTGACTGACGTGGTAGCCAGCCATAGTACTTTACTGTTCGATTCTCGCCAACCCGTTCTTGCTTCTGTACCGAGTCGCGACTAGCGTGCGGAGAGCATGAGAGGCTGCGAGAGCACGATTCCAAGGATGTGATTGGGCGCCAATCCCATGTACAGCGTAATCAGCGCGGCCACCGTTACCACCATCGCTGCCGTTGGACTCAACCCCGTGCTGGCGTCCGCGGGAACTGTACCCTTGTACTCGCGCATGTACATCACCACGATTAGCCGGAAATAATAATATGCGCCGATGATGCTGTTCACTGCCATCAAAATCGCCAGCCACACCAGATTCGATTTGATCGCCGCAGAGAAAATGTAAAGTTTTCCGAAAAATCCCGCGGTAATTGGCAGACCCAGCAATGACAGCAGGAATAGCGTCAGTGCCGCTGCCGCAAAAGGTTGGCGCGTTCCCAATCCCGCATAATCGTCATACGTCAGATAGCGCTCGCCTTGCCCGCCAATTTCCGAAACGATCGTGAACGCGCCTACCGAAACCAACGCGTAGCTGGCCAAATAGAACAGCACTGCCGCATACGCTGGCGCTACCAATTCGGGGTCAAGCCGCACGAAGGTCACCGCTGCCATCGCTACCAGCGTATATCCAGCGTGCGCAATGGAACTGTACGCCAGCATGCGCTTTACGTTGTTTTGCACGATCGCGCCCAGGTTTCCGACGAACATGGTCAGAACCGCAAGCACCCAAAATGCCCAGAACCAGAAGTCCGTAGCTGCGTGCACCGTGCTGAAAATGCGCAACAACAGCGCGAACGTGGCCGCCTTCGGTCCGGCCGAGAACAGCGCTGTCACAGGAGTCGGCGCGCCTTCGTACACGTCCGGAGTCCAGACTTGGAACGGCGCCGCGGCTACCTTGAAACCCAATCCCACAAGAATCAGGGTCAGCCCCAGCCGCAGAAGCGTTCCGTTCGGACTCGCGGTTGCCAACGCGGAGAGATTGGTCGATCCTGTCACGCCGTACACCAAAGCAATTCCGTACAGGAAAAACGCCGTCGCGAATGAACCCAGCAGAAAATACTTCACTGCAGACTCGCTGGCTTTGATCGAATCTCGTCGATAGCCCGCCAGGATGTAACTGGCGATTGATGACATTTCCAGGCCGATAAACGCGGTGAGCAATTCCTGCGCCGAAGACAGCACGCCCATCCCGGCCGTTGCGAAGAGGATCAGCGCGTAAAACTCGGCTCCATCCAGATGCTCGCGCTGCAGATAAGAGTCACTCGCGAGAATGACGAGAAATGCGATCAGCCCTACCAGCCAATGGAAGAAGAGAGCGAACGTATCGAATTGAATCAGCCCGGAGAATCCAGGTCCTACCAACGTGAAAAATGTCACCAGTGTTCCCGCCGCCGCTCCCACCATCGCGATGAAGGTCAGCGCCTGCCGGCTCTTTACAAACGGTTGCAAGAGCATCAGGATTACGCCAAACACGCACCACACCAACTCCGGTAGCACATGGAAAACGTTCCGCAGCATTTCCTGATTCAAGGATTGCATTTAGCGCGACGCCAACCTTTCCACGGAATCTTCTGCGTGATTACCATTGGGCGACCCGATCACCCTCGGCGCCACCGCTTCATGCAGTACATTCGGACTCATTTGTTCCAGGATTGTTTTGCAAGGTGCCGCAAACCTCCGCGTGAAGAAAGGAGAACTGACTCCCATCCACAGGATCACCACCGCCAGTACCGCCAGCATCCAGTTCTCGCGAGCCGACGTATCTTTCAATTCGCGATTCTTCTCATGTGTCACTTCGCCGAGGAACACGCGCTGGTACGACGACAGCAGGTAGCACGCCGACAGAATCACGCCAGTGGCGGCCCACGCTGCCCAATGCCAATGGGCCTGATAGGTTCCCAGCAGAATTAGAAACTCACCCACGAAACCGTTCAACATCGGCAAGCCCATGGAAGACAGCGCCACGAACAGGAAGAACGCCGCCAGTCGCGGCATAGGCGCACACAAGCCGCCATATTCGCTGATCTCAAACGTGTGCCGCCGGTCATACAGCATGCCTACCAGCAAGAACAGCGCGCCCGTGGAGATTCCGTGTGCCAGCATCTGATACACCGCGCCCTGCATCGAGATTTCGCGGAAGGCGAAAATTCCCAGCACCACGAATCCCAGGTGACTCACGGATGAATACGCCACCAATTTCTTAAGGTTGGGCTGCACGAGCGCCACCAGCGCTCCATAGATAATCCCGATGACCGCCAATACCGCCACATACGGCGCCGCGCGGTGAGCCGCATCTGGAAACAGCGGCAAGCAAAAGCGGATCATGCCGTACGTGCCCATCTTCAGCAGCACGCCCGCCAGAATAATGGAGCCTGCCGTCGGTGCTTCAACGTGCGCATCCGGCAGCCAGGTGTGCAAAGGGAACAGTGGTACCTTAATCGCGAATGCCACGAAAAAGGCCAAGAACAATAGCGTTTCGGTGCTCGCCGGCAACACCAGTTGTCCGCTCTGAATCATTACTTGGATTGTCGGAAGATCAAACGTCCCCGTGCGGTCGTAAAGCCAGATGATTCCCACCAGCATCAGGATCGATCCCGCCATCGTGTACAACACGAATTTTATTGCTGCATAAATCCGCCGGTCATGGCCCCAGATGCCGATCAGAAACGCCATCGGGATCAACATGATTTCCCAGAACAGGAAGAACAGAAACATGTCCAACGACAGGAACACGCCCACGACTCCTACTTCCAGGAGTAACAGCATCACGTGGAATTCCTTGATCCGGTGGTGCACTCCCTTCCACGAAGCCAGTACACAGATGGGCGTAAGGAACGTTGTCAAAATCACCAGGAACAAGCTGATGCCGTCCACTCCCAAGTGATAATTGATCGCCGGAGAAGTGATCCACTTCCCGAATTCCTCCAACGAATAGCCCTTTGCCGCGATCGGCACAGCACGCAGCATCCACAGCGACCCAAGGAATTCAATCAGCGAAACTACGAGCGCAAACCGTCGAATCCACATTTCGTCGTCGCCACGCAGCCACAACAGCGCCAGCGCCCCCGCGGCAGGGAAGAACACCAGAAACGTCAGCCAGTGCGCGTTGAGTGCCATCAGCGCACCCCCCCGACCAGTGCTGGATGCACGATCGGCCAGAAGATGATCCCAAACACCAGCAAGGCGCCAATCAGCACCCACACGGCGTAACTTCGTGTATTCCCAGATTGCACGTGCCGCACTCTGTCGCCTACCGCTGTGGTTCCGCTCGCGATTCCGTTCACGGTTCCATCAATCACGCCGACGTCTACGACCTTCCACAGTATGTTCTGCGAGATCCATACCAGCGGCCCGACGATCGCTGCTTGGTAAAGTTCGTCGACATAATATTTGTTGTACAGCAACTTGTGCAGCCCTTCGGACTTGCCGCGCTTCACGTCCTTCGCGTACATCCGCCACGCCACAAGCAACCCAACGATTGCAGCGAGCATGGCGACGGCAGAAAGCTTCAATTCCAGGCTGTGCGCATTCTCAACGCCCACAACTTCTCCTGACCCGAATACTGGCGACAGAAATTCGGAGAAGTAGTCTTTGCCGCCAAACAGTGCCGGCAGCGCAAACCAACCGCCCGTCAGCGAGAGTGCCGCAAGGATCATCAGCGGAATCGTCATGGTCAGGGGAGACTCATGCACATGCACGTGGTGCTCGTCGTACCGCTTTTGTCCAAAGAATGTCAGCCAAATCAGGCGGAACATATAGAACGAAGTCAGCACGGCCGCCAGCAGTCCCACCGCGTAGAGCGCTTTTCCGCCGGGTTCGTGGTTGAAAGCCGCAAACAGAATCGCATCCTTCGAGAAAAACGCCGCAAAAGGGAAGAAGCCGGCGATTGCGATGGTGCCGAACAGCATGCACCAGAAGGTCACCTTAATCTTCGACGCGAGCCCGCCCATGTGCCACATATCCTGCTCGCCGCCCATCGCATGGATCACGCTTCCGGCGGCAAGGAACAGCAGCGCCTTGAAGAACGCGTGCGTCATCAAGTGGAAGATTCCTGCGCTGAACGCGCCTACACCACAGCCCAGGAACATGTAACCAAGCTGGCTGACCGTCGAATAGGCCAGCACCTTCTTAATATCAGACTGCACCAGTCCAATCGTTGCTGCAAAGAACGCGGTGGCGCAGCCTACGATCGCTACGACGTACATCGCCGTCGGCGCATGTGTAAACAAGATGTGTGATCGCGCCACTACATACACGCCGGCTGTCACCATCGTCGCCGCGTGGATCAACGCGCTCACTGGTGTCGGGCCTTCCATCGCGTCAGGCAGCCAGACGTACAACGGAAGCTGCGCCGATTTGCCCGTCGCTCCCACAAAGAGGAGAATGCACGCGACGGTCAGGGTCCCGAACTGACCCATCGCTTCTCCGGGCAGCGGCCCGGCCTGTGCGAACAGAGCCGTGAAGTCCAGTGTGTGGAAGGTGCGGAACAGAAGGAACATGCCCAGCATGAATCCAAAATCACCGATGCGATTTACGATGAACGCCTTTTTCCCCGCGTCCGTTGCCGACTTCTTCAGGAAATAGAATCCAATCAGCAGGTAACTGCAAAGGCCCACGCCTTCCCATCCCACGAAGAGCAACGTGTAATTCGCCGCCAGCACCAGAATCAGCATGAAAAACATGAACAGATTCAAGTAACTGAAGAACCGGAAATAGCCTTCCTCGTGCGCCATGTACCCGGTCGAATAAATGTGAATCAGGAAGCCCACGCCGGTGACCACTAACACCATCACCACGGTCAGTTGGTCAAATTGCAGGTCGAATCCTGCCCGGAAATTCCCGGCCACGATCCAATCGAAAAATTCCTTCCGAAACAGTTGCTGGCCGTTTGCGACAAATTCGCGCACCGCTTCCAGCGCGCACGCAAATGACAACCCTGTGGCGGCCAGCGCGACAGAATGGACGGTTTTCTTTGGCCATTTCCAGCCCAGCAGTCCATTGAGGGCAGAGCCAAGAAGCGGCAACAGCGGGATAATCCACAAATGTTCGAGTATCGGCATTAGAGTTTAAGGAGATTCACATTCTCCACGTTCAGCGAACGACGATTGCGCGCCGTCAAAATGATGATTCCCAGACCAACGGCGGCTTCCGCAGCCGCAACAATGATCACAAACAAAACAAAAACTTCTCCATCCGGCTTGCCCAACGCTTGGCTGAAGGCCACAAACGCCAGGTTCACTGCATTCAACATCAACTCGATGGCCATGAAAATCGTTATGATGTTGCGCTTGAACACGAACGCGACGATCCCTAAGCCAAACAGAATTGCGCTTAGCAAGACATAATAGTTCGTCGGGACCATGCTCAATTCTCCCGTTGCGCGAGCACGATCGCGCCCAGAATCGCCACTAGAATCAGAAAAGACGTCAACTCAAAGGGATACACAAACTCCTTAAACAACATCGTCGAGAGCGTCCTCGTCGATGTCAGAGTCGCCGGTGCCGCCGGTGGCAGCGATGCGGCCGCTGTCGAATTCACGATCGCCGCCGCGATCAGTCCTGTCACTGCCACCGCTAGAGGAACTCCTGCATACATCGCCAGCTTGGAAAAGTTCGTCCGTTCTTCCTCGCCGGCATTCAGTAGCATGATCACGAAAATGAACAGCACCATAATCGCGCCGCCATACACAATGATTTGCACCGCGGCCACGAATTCGGCGCCCATCAGCAGGTACAGTCCCGCCAGAGCCACCATCACCACAATCAGCGACAGCGCGCTATGAATCGGGTGACGCTGCAGAATCAGGCTGACCGCGCCCAGTACGGCAATCGCGGCCAGAACAAAAAAGATAATCACTGGCGCGTTCATCAGTGCATTCTCCACAGAATCACAACGCTGGTCAGAACCACGTTGGCAATCGAAACGGGCAGAAGGAACTTCCATCCAAAACTCATCAACTGGTCATAGCGGAAGCGGGGAAGCGTTCCGCGCATCCAGATGTACACGAACAGAAAGGTAAACACCTTGGCCATGAACCAGAAAACTCCCTGAATCGCATCGTTCACCACGGGAAATACGACCAACGCTACGCCGATCGCCGTCAGCACGGTGCCTACGGCTGGTAGCACCAGTCGTCCAAACATGTTTTCGTAGCGCACGCCATCGAAAATCACCCAAAGGCCAAGAGGAATCATCAGCATCGACGGCAAGTAATGCGTGAATGTCCAGGAATCCGGGAAGGGTGAGAGCCAGCCGCCAAAAAACATGATGGTTGCGAGGCAAGACACGGTGATCATGCTGGTATATTCCGCGATGAAGAACATCGCGAACTTCATGCTGGCATATTCCGTATGGAATCCGGCGACGAGTTCCGACTCGGCTTCCGGCAGGTCAAATGGGACGCGATTTGTTTCCGCGATTGCGGCGATGAAGAAGCAAACGAAGCCGATAATCTGCGGGAAGATATTCCAGCTCAGCAGGCCGTGGCCGGCGCCCGCTTGCCCATCCACGATGGTTCGCAGGCTGAAATCACCCGCAATCAGCAGCACGCCCACGACAGACAAGGTCAGAGCCAATTCGTAGCTGATCATTTGGGCGGAACTGCGCAAGCCGCCGAGCAGGGAATATTTATTGTTCGAAGCCCACCCCGCCAGCGCTACGCCGTAAACGGACAGCGCGGTAATCGCAAACAGCACCAGTAGGCTGATGTTTACATCCGCAATGCCCACTCCGGTCTCGTAGCCAAATACTGTGAATTTTTGCGGGCCAAACGGTATCACCGCCAAGGAAGTCAACGCGAGCATTAACGTGATGAAGGGTGCCAGAAAATAAGCCACCTTATCCACATTCGCGGGCATGGGATCTTCTTTGAAAATAAATTTCACGCCATCTGCCAGTGGCTGCAGCAACCCGTGCGGGCCCGTGCGGTGGGGACCCCAGCGTGCCTGAATGTGCGCAATCACCTTGCGCTCAATCCATGTGAGGTACGCATCAACAGTCAGCACGATAAAAACCAAAATCGCGATCTTTACGATCGGAACGATCAGGAATGCGTACTGGGTCAGGAATTCGTTCACGATTTTGCTTCTGCCTCCGGCAAGGATTGCATCATGGTGCAGAACCGGCCAAGCGAACCGCTAGTGAAGAGCGTGTCGTTCGCGGAACGAATCAGCTGGACGGGAACATCGTAAGGCGCATGGCCATTCCTGGAAAATTGCAGGCTCGTGGCTTCTGCTCCGCCCGTCAACAGGCCAGCAAGTTGCACATTGTATCCCGGCACAACCTTGCGAATTTCCTCGAATACAGCGGCGGGATTCTTGTAATGGAAGGCTTTGCCCACTCCCGATTTTTCCAGTTGGTGGGAAATGATGCGCAGCAAATCGAAATCTGTGCGCGCTCCCATCATTTCGCCGGCCTTATGCTGCAACTGAATTTCGCCAGCTGTATTGGTCACGCTTCCATCCTTCTCATAGGCGGAAGCGGCGGGGAAAACAATGTCGGCCTGTAAAGCCGTTTCCGTCAGGAAAAGTTCGTGAACGATCAATAGTTGCGTTTTGCCGCGCCCGAAACCCAAAGTGCCGTAGTGCGCCAGAGGATTTGCGCCCACGACGTAGAGCGCGCTTAGTTTACCCGTTTGCGCTGCTTCCACCATTTGGGGTGCCGTGAGTCCTGGTTTGGACGGCAACTTGGCTCCCCAATGCTTTTCAAGCATTTCCACGGCTGACTTATTGTCCAAATACGCGTAGCCGGGCAAGCGATCAGGCAGCACGCCCATATCCGCAGCGCCACGCGAATTGGCATAGTCACCGAGCGCCATGTAACGCACTTTCCCGGGAAGATTGGATCCGAACGCAACCAGGTTCGTGATGGCCGCGCCGATTATCGGCGATCCGAAAACGATGGCAACGTCCGATTCAGCTTCTAATGCCTGCTTCAAAGCGCCAAGTTGTTCCGCCAACTCCTGCGAAAGGTTGCCCTCACCGGTGGCGAGCCAGCGGACGGCGGCCGCTTCCAATACTGGGCCTAGCACCACCGATTTCGCTGCTTTCCGCTCCAGCTTGACTTCCTGGGCGTTGATTAAAAACAGCTTCGAATCATGGTGCCGAATGCCCGAACGAATCTGCCAAGCTACCAGCGGATTTTGGTTGGTGGCGTCGTTGCCAATCAACAGCACAGCCTTCGATTCGTATAACTGCTCCATGGTCAACAGGGAATCGCCGGCGCGATCTCCCAGCGCCGTAACCAGTCCGGTGTAATCCGCGGTCCGGTGATGGTCGATATTGTTCGTTCCGAACGTGGCTCGCGCGAGCCGCTGGAGAAGATAGTTTTCCTCGTTCGACGTCCGGTTCGAGCCGATGAACCCGATGCCATCCGGGCCATATGCCGAGTGAATCTGGTTTAATCGTGTGGCGGCCTCACGGGCTGCTTCTTCCCATGAAACCGGGACCAGCTTCTCGCCCTTGCGCAGCATCGGCTGCTTGATCCGTTCAGGATGCTGCGTGAAATCGAATCCGAAGCGGCCTTTTACGCAGAGAAAGTCTTTGTTTATGCCGGAGAGGTCGCGATTATTGGCGCGCAAAATCTCGTGATTGCGGACGCTGAAGGTGGTTTTGCACCCGTTCGAGCAATGCGTGCAGATACTCGAGACATACTGCATTTCCCACGGACGGGTCTTATAGCGATACGTGCCGCTCGTCAGAGCGCCGACCGGGCAAATGTCGATGCACATGCCGCATTCTTCGCAATCCAGATGGTCGCCGCCATTCGGGATGATGATGGAATTCGCGCCGCGCATGCCTACGCCTAGTGCCTTGACGTCCATGCCTTCGTCGCACACGCGCACACAACGGAAACACAGGATGCATCGAGGCGCGTCGTAATAAACCAAATCCGACCATTTCTCTTCGGGGCGATGCAGCTTCTCTTCCACGAAGCGGCTGGTATCCGCCCCGTAGCGGAATACCATGTCCTGCAATTCGCATTCGCCACCCTTATCGCAGACCGGGCAGTCCAGCGGGTGGTTCGTCAGCAGAAATTCCAGCATGAACTTACGGGCATTTCGCACGGGTTCGGTGTTGGTGCGCACCACCATGCCTTCGCCAGCCACCAGCGTGCACGCGGTCTGCAACTTCGGCATCTTCTCCACTTCCACAAGACACATCCGGCACGCCGCCTGCAGCGCCAACCCCGGGTAATAACAGAACGAAGGAACTTCGATACCCAACCGGCGTGTTGCTTCAATCACCAGAGTTCCCGCGGGTACCTGCACGTCGCGGTCGTCAATCTTCATATTGATGAGTTTGATTTCTGCCATGGGATCCTACCGCGAGCCAAGCAGCGCTTCGGCGGATTTGTAAGCGCACTTTCCTTGCAAATGATCTTCAAATTCGTTGCGAAATTTGGTGACGATGCTGATGGTCGGCATAGCCGCAGCGTCTCCCAGTGGGCAGAACGTACGGCCCAACATGTTCTTGGAGAGTTCGTTGATCAGATCGATATCCTCGGGCCGGCCGTACCCCTCGTGGAAGCGGTCGAGCATCTTCTTGAGCCAAGCTGTTCCTTCGCGGCAGGGAATGCACCAACCGCAGGATTCGTGCGCGTAGAAGTGCATAATGCGGCGCGCCATATCCACCATGCAGGTGTCTTCGTCGATGACCACCATGCCGCCGGAGCCCAACATCGATCCGGCTTTCGCGATGGTGTCGTAATCCATGGCCAGATCGATTTCGTCGGCCTTGAACACGGGGCAGGAGCTGCCGCCAGGAATCACCGCCTTCAACTTCTTTCCGCCACGGACGCCACCGGCCACTTCATCGATGAACTTCTTCATGTTCATGCCGAGCGGAATCTCATAGATGCCGGGCTTGTTCACGTGGCCCGCCACGCAAAGTAACCGCGTGCCGCCATTTTTCGGTGTGCCACGATTGGCATAGGCCTCGCCGCCTTCGCTGATAATCGACGGTACGGCGCTAAGTGTTTCAACATTATTAATGATGGTCGGGCAGCCATACAGGCCTACCACGGCAGGGAAGGGAGGCTTAATTCGCGGATTTCCACGCTTTCCCTCGAGAGATTCCATTAAGGCGGACTCTTCTCCGCATTCGTATGCCCCAGCGCCCGTATGGATGACCAAGTCAAAATCAAAGCCGCTGCCGAGAATGTTCTTGCCCAAATATCCGCGAGCGTACGCTTCATCGATTGCTGCATCCACAATGTCCAGGACGTAGCGATATTCGCCACGAATGTAGATAAACCCGTGGTGGGCGTTGATAGCCCGGCCCGCAATGATGATCCCCTCGATCAGTTGATGAGGGTCCATCTCCATTAATGGTCGGTCCTTGCAGGTACCCGGTTCCGATTCGTCGGCATTGCAAATGACGTATTTCGGCTTCGGAGAATCCTTCGGCACAAACGACCATTTCATGCCCGTCGGGAAACCCGCTCCGCCGCGTCCCCGCAGGTTGGATTTTTTTACTTCATCGATGATCTGATCTGGAGTCAGTTGCTTCAGTGCCTTGTCCAGAGCCTGATAGGCGCCCAACTGCAACGCGACATCAATCGTGCGGGAATCCTTTATGCCCCAGCGCTTGCTGATCAATGGCGTTTCTAGCTTGTTGCGTTCATGCAGCGCCCCGGTAATCACCGGCACAGGCTCAGGATGCTTTCCTTTGTCCAGGTCCTCAATGATGCGATCCAGATTGCGCGTGGTCACGTTTTCGTAGAAGTCGTAGTTGACCTGGATTGCCGGCGCTCCGGTGCACGCTCCGATGCACTCCACTTCTTCCAGAGAAAACATCCTGTCTTGCGTGGTCTCTTTATTTCCAATTTCCAGGCGCTTCTTGGCGTGCTCCAACAATTCATTCCCACCGCGAAGCATGCACGCCACGTTCGTACAGATCTGGACGTGATGCTTTCCGATGGGCTTGCGGTGCAGCATGGAATAGAACTCGAGGGTTTCTTCCACCTCAACGGTTCGAAGATCCAGCCGTTTGGCAATCTCCTCGATGATTTCGGCGGTGACGTACCCATATTCATCTTGGGCATACATCATCATCGGGATCAGCGCACTGCGCTTTACCGGATAGCGGTTTTGCAGTTGCTCAAATTTTGCCGCGAGTTTTGGCGATAATTCCATGGACTCTTACCTGTCTACCTCTCCCAAAACGATATCGATCGTACCGATGCAAGCCACGGTATCGGCGATTAACTGCCCTTTCACCATGGATGGCAATGCTTGCAAATTGACGAACGAAGGTCCGCGAAAATGAACGCGCAGAGGCTTTGGCGAGCCATCGCTGGCCACAAAACAACCTAGTTCCCCGCGTGGGGACTCCACGGTGGCATACGCTTCGCCCGGTGGCGGAGAAAAACCTTCCGTGAAAATCTTGAAATGGTAAATCAACGCTTCCATCTCCGTTTTCATCTTCTCGCGCTGCGGAGGAATAATGCCCGGGGCGTCGGCCTTAAACTCGCCTTGGTCCGTAATCTTTTCCATGGCTTGGCGAACAAGTTTTATGCTCTCGCGCATCTCGGCCACGCGCACCAGGTACCGCGCATAGCAGTCAGATTCCGTTCGAGTAGGAACGTTGAAATCAAATTCCTCATACGAAGAATAGGGAAACACTTTGCGATTATCGTAAGCCACTCCCGCGGCTCGCAGGCCCGGGCCTGTTGTACTCAAAGCAATCAATGTGTCCGCGGGCAAATACCCTACGCCCTTTAGCCGGCCCTGCCAGATACGGTTCTCTGTGAGGAGCGCTTCATACTCGTCGATTCGTGCGGGCATCATATCCACGAATCGCTTCACCATCTCACGCCATCCGGCAGGAGGCTGCAGCGCGAGCCCACCGATACGAATGAAGCTGGTCATCATCCGTTGGCCGGAGAACCGCTCGAAAATCTTCAGGATTTCTTCGCGTTCACGGAAGCAGTACAGCATTACGGACATCGCGCCCATATCCAGGGCGTGTGTGCCTAGCCACACCAGATGCGAAGAAATACGTTGTAGCTCCACAAGCATCACGCGGATGTACTGGGCGCGCTTGGGGACTTCAAGTCCCAGAAGCTTTTCCACGGCCAGGCAATACGCCAGATTGTTTCCCAGGGGATTCAGATAATCGATGCGGTCCGTCAGGGTAATCGCCTGCGAATAGGTCTTGTCTTCGCAGCTTTTCTCGATTCCTGTGTGCAGATACCCAAGGTCCGGCACCGCAGAAACCACATTCTCGCCATCAAGCTCCAGCAGCACACGGAGCACCCCGTGCGTGGACGGGTGCTGTGGCCCCATATTAAGGACCATCGTGTTTGTCATTCCAACTGCCGAATCAACCGTTGTCATGGTTCACAATCCGCGCCGTCAAATCTAACGCTTGCCCTCCGTGGGGAAGTCCCGTCGCAGAGGAGCGCCTTCAAATCCTTCCGGCAAGAGAATCCTCCGCAAATCCGGGTGGCCTTCAAACCGAATCCCGAACAGGTCGAAAATTTCTCGTTCCATCCAATTGGCCCCAGGCCAAACGGGAACAAGGGATTCGATGAGCGGTTGTTCCGCGCTCACACTCGTGCGGAGTCGAACACGCTCCCGGCGATCGAGAGAAACAAGTTGGTAATTGAGCTCAAAGCGAGGCTCGATGGGATACCGGTCCACGCAGGTAGCGTCGCTCAGTAGATTAAATTTGAGGGCGGGATTATCTCGGCACTGCTCGGCGGCCCGGCGCAAGAGGTCGCGGGGCACCACGATCGTTGTTTCGCCGCGGTACTCGATCACTTGCGCGACCGCTTTGGGGTTCCACGCCCGAAGCTGTTCGACTACAACATTAGCATTTGCGTTGGCGAGCTGCGTCACGTTACTAAGATCCTCAAGGGGCCGAGCCGGCGCTACTTCTGGGATTTATGCCAGTCGAGCGCACCCTTCTTCCAGAGATAGATATAACCGACCAGCAGGATGGCCACATAAAACATCATTTCTATGAAGCCGAACCAGCGTGTTTCCGCGTTGCGAGCTAAATCCTTGAAAATGTACGCCCACGGATACAGGAAAATCGCCTCTACGTCGAACAGAATGAACACCATCGCCACAAGATAGAACTTCACGGAAAAGGGTTCCCGGGCATCTCCTGTAGGAGTAATCCCGCATTCATAAGGTTGCTGTTTCGCCTTGTTTGGCCTGCGCCAGCCAATGAAGGTCGACACCATGATGAGCGCGCCCGCCAGGAATGCGGCCACCAGCAGGTGTATCAGTAGGGGAACGTACGCATGCAGGCCAGAGGGGGTCATAAGTTGAAGAGTTATAATAACGAGTGAGACGCTACTGGTCAAATGTTCCGGAAAATTTTCCAGGCGGGTAGCGAAGCGACATTTTCTTTTAAAGCATCAGGGAGCAAACAGGGATCATGGTCTTCGGGCACAATTCGAATCTCACAATCGGCACCATCACATTGCATGTGCAAACCGAAGATCGCGGCGAAACTCACGCGTTGATCGATACCACGGTTTACTATCGCGGCCGCGTGCTTCACCGGCGCACCAACAATTACTTCGACTTGTTGCCGCTTGATGACGATCGCCGGCAGGCTCTCAAATTGCGTTTGGAGGACCAGCACAGCACGGTGATTGAAGAGATTCGATCTGGACAATTGCAATTGGCTATCCCGCCCGCCGTTGTCACACCGCCTCAAGCTGAGTCACAAACGCCCAGTCAGCCGAGCAAGCTTCTGCTCGAGCTAGCCAACCCGAAGTCCTGGCTTTCCGGCAAGCATGCCAAGTTGCAGCTCACCGTGCGCGAAGAAAGTGGGGAACCGGTCTCTGCTGCGCAGATCCTGGTGCAAATCGAGGGCAGTGAGGATAAGAGTCCGCGGCAAACTCAAACCGACCCGCAAGGTCGAGCCGAAGTTGAATTTGAGATGCCGAAGATTACCGGTTCGCCCGCTGCTTTGGTGATTCACGCCGAAAACCACACGGCAAAGGCGCAATTGCGATTTGCACTGCGTGCGAAACCTCGGGTAGCCTGAGGAAGAATGCCATGCCTAATCCTGTCACCATTCAGGTCAACGGCGAGAATCGCGAGACCGCCGCGGGCACGTCCATTACGACTTTGCTTGGCCAGCTTGGCTTGAATACCGGCCGAGTGGCCATCGAATACAATCTCCAAATCTTGCCAAAAACAAAATGGGACGAGACCCATGTGGCGCAAGGCGATCGCCTGGAGATTGTTCAGTTTGTCGGTGGTGGTTAGACGCGCGGCTTCCGGTTTTCCTATAGTCCTTCCAGCAAGTGCCCCATCTTACTTTTCTTCGTCTGCATATATTTTCGTGAAATTTTCGAGATGCGCGGCTGGCACGGCACGCGTTCCACCACGCGAACACCGGCGGATTCCAGTTGGTTCACCTTATCGGGGTTATTCGAGAGCAGGCGAATCCTTGTAGCGCCGAGCTTTTTCAGAATTTGCGCCGGAAAATCGTACTCCCGCGCGTCCGCGGCAAACCCTAGCGAAACATTCGCCTCTACCGTGTCCATGCCGCCGTCTTGCAGTTCATAGGCACGCAGCTTGTTCATCAGCCCGATGCCCCGGCCTTCTTGCGGCAGGTACAACAGAATTCCCGAAGGCGCGTGGCCGATCTTCTCCATGGAAAGCTCCAACTGCGCGCGGCAATCGCACCGCAGGGAGGTAAGCACATCGCCCGTCAAGCATTGTGAATGTACACGAACCAGCGGCGCCGGCCGTCCATTGAGCTTCCCCCGCACCAGAGCGACCGCCTCGTCCTGCGCCCCACGACCCTTGAATCCATAAATACGGAAGCGCCCATAACGCGTCGGAAGTTCGGCCTGCGCAATTAACTGCGCGCCAGCGTTCTTCTGTGAATGTGCCTTGCTCTCTGCCTTCTTTTTCTTCGCCATAACGTCCATCCAGTATAGCAGCGAGGCACGATTACCTTCCGAGTTGCGCTTGTCAACATTCGTGCAGCCTTTTCAGAGATTTCTTTACAATAAGGCGAAGCTTGTACCGAAGCGGTTATAATTGCGCACGTCGAGGGAGTCTGTTGCAGCAAGTCCCACGGACGATGGAACCAACACTGACAATTCGCGAGCTTCTGTTCACCTTGTTGCTCAAGGTGGGGGTAGCTTCCTCGATCGCCGCGTTGCTGGCCCGGTGGAACACCTTCCGGCGGGTCCTCTTTACGGAAGAGCGGGATCCCGACCAGAAGCTGAAACTTATGCTGTTCCTGGTTCCCGCCCTGATTGTCGGTGTGATCCTGCGTCTTTACCGACCCGCCTATCAGTTTGCCGACTTGTCGCTCGAGGGCGCTTTTCTCATGGGCTTGTTGGGTGGCCGCGTAGTCGGTCCCATTGGTGGCGCCATCATCACGATCCCCGCGCTGATGGCCCACGAATGGCTGGGCATGCCTGCGGCGGCCACGGCGGGGCTTCTCGGCGGTTTGATTCGTCAGCTGATTCCAGACAAAGAGGACCTCTGGAATTTCGGGCCGTTCACTTTCCTGAACATTCCGAAAGCGATCATGCGCATGTTGCGCAACGCCGAGATGATGTGGGAAATGCTGCCGCTGATGGCTTGCGTCGGACTGGAGTTGGGCCGGGTGGCGTTAGTTATCGCGACTAAACCGAAATGGCTTTTTGCGCTTGATCCCAATTGGGACTGGAAGCTCTGCCTGGTGGTACTTGGCACACTAATGTCGGTAGCCGCGCCGCTGAAGATCTGGAACAACACGCGTATCGAGATGAATCTGGAGCGCCACCAGCAGCTGCTTTTGCGCGCGCGCATGGACGCGCTATCCAGTCAGATTAATCCCCACTTCCTGTTTAATACGCTGAACACCGTTACGGCCCTGATCCGCATGGATCCAGATACCGCACGCGGTGTAGTACTAAAGCTGAGTAATATTCTTCGGCGGTTGTTGCGTAAGCACGAAACCTTTGTGCCCCTGCGCGAGGAACTTTCGTTTATCGACGATTATCTCGATATCGAGGTAGCGCGCTTCGGGGAGGACAATCTCGACATCGTTAAAGAGATTGGCGAAGACACGCTGGAGACTTTCATTCCGAGCATGCTGCTCCAGCCCATTGTCGAGAACAGCCTGAAGCACGGCCTGGCGCCGAGGCTCGAAGGCGGGCGCATCTTTCTGCGTACCTCCAACCGCGACGGCCGGCTGCATATCGAAATTGAGGATAACGGCGTCGGCATCTCCGAAGAGAAGATGCCACACGTGTACGTAGAAGGGATTGGCCTCAGCAATGTGCGTGAGCGGCTGCGCGTCCTTTACGGCACGGACTTCAATCTGGATATTGCCAGCCATGAAGGGCAGGGAACTAAAATCAAAATCGACGTCCCTCAGTTGGTTCCGGTAATCCCCGAAGTCAGCGTTTTTTAGACGCAGAAATACTCACCGGCTGCCGTTAAGTCCGCAGTCTGTCATTACGATCCAGAGATCTTGGGCGGTTCGATGCGTGTGCCAGGAAAAACTCCTTGACAAGTGGCGCATACTACTGTAGTGTCTGTATAGACTGAAATGACAGATACAACCGTAGGTACCGTAGGTTCGCTGCCAGCGTCGGGGTCGCATCCCCTTCGACGGCTTCGTATCCTCATTCCGGGCGGCGAAGGCCATTTAGGCCGAATCCTCGCTCGAAGGTTCTCGGCGTCAGGCCATTTAGGCCGAATCCTCGCTCGAAGGTTCTCGGCGTCAGGCCATTCAGTCGTTACGTTGACTCGAAGCTTCCCTCGCGCGTCAGGCTCCGCGGACTCTGCGGTGCAACTGGGCAAACCGGCATCATGGCGGACAGTGCACTGGAACGGTACGATCACCGGACCCTGGACGGAGGCGCTGGAAGGCACCGATGTCTTGATCAATCTTGCTGGTCGCAGCGTGAATTGCAGGTACCACGCTAAAAATCGTGATGAAATCCTTCGCTCTCGCGTGGAATCCACTACCATCTTGGGCAACGCAATTCGGGCTATGCGCCGGCCGCCGACCATCTGGCTGAATGCCAGTACCGCAACAATTTACCGGCACGTCTATGACCGTGAGATGGACGAAATGACCGGCGAACTGGGTGGTAACGAGCCGGACGCTCCATCGTCTTGGCGGTTTAGTATCGAAGTCGCCCGACAATGGGAGCAAGCCTTCTTCGGATCCGATACACCTCAAACGCGGAAAGTGGCTTTACGTGCGGCTATGGTAATGAGTCTCGAGCCGGGAGGAGTTTTCTCAGTCATGCTACGCCTCGTGCGGATGGGGCTTGGCGGCGCGTGGGGTTCCGGGAGCCAGTTTATGTCTTGGATTCACGAGGTGGATTTCGTTCGGGCCGTGGAATTTCTGATCGCGCGCGATGATATATCGGGACCAGTAAACCTATCGGCACCCAGTCCTCTGCCTAATTCACAATTCATGTCAGAGTTGCGAGATGCGTGGGGCGTGATCTACGGATTGCCGGCCAGCACCTGGATGTTAGCAGCGGGAGCTTCTGTTATGCGAACCGAGACGGAACTGCTGTTAAAGAGTAGGCGTGTAGTCCCTGCCGTGCTGCGTCAGCACGGGTTTGAGTTCTCGTTTCCCGAATGGTCCGAAGCCGCTCAGGAACTTGTGAAGCGATGGCGGGAAGGACTCGCGGTGACTCAAATACGATGGAGTCGAGGAAAATGAGCGAGCAAACGAAGGCCTCACAGACATCACTTACTCCCGTAGCCCAGAAATTCATCCTGCATTGGGGCGAAATGGGCACCAAATGGGGCATCAACCGCACAGTAGCTCAAGTTCATGCCCTGCTTTTTCTCGCTCCCCAGCCCGTTCCCGCCGACGAGATCGCGTTAACCTTGTCTGTCGCGCGGTCGAACGTCAGTACCAGCCTCCGCGAACTGCAGGGCTGGGGCATCGTGCGCGTGGTCCACGTATTAGGGGATCGCCGCGACCACTTCGAGACTTTCAAAGACGTTTGGGAGATCTTCCGCGTCGTTTCCGAGGAGCGCAAGCGCCGTGAAATCGATCCGACGCTGCGAGTGCTCGGCGAGTGTGTGCACGAGCTCAAGTCCAATCCACAAGGTGACGCTTATACGCGTGAGCGCCTGGA
This sequence comes from Candidatus Acidiferrales bacterium, assembly GCA_963759275.1. GTDB lineage: Bacteria > Acidobacteriota > Terriglobia > Acidiferrales > UBA7541 > Acidiferrum. The sequence continues at coordinate 263,527 of CAVWYZ010000021.1, forward strand.
ATCCATGCTGGAATTTCTCACCATCATGAGTGGGCTGTTCGAGGAAGTCCTACACATGCCGGTCGGGGCGCTGAAGGGGGTAGGGAAGCTTCGCGGCAAAGTGATCACCCTTCTCGGCAGCGATAAGAAGAAAGTGGGCTAGCGGGCACGGTCATGATTTCCTTGACCAGCGAATACACCGACGGCAAAGGACGGCACGCGAAAGGCTGGTTGTTCTTCGACGCTGATTGCTCGTTCTGCACGCGCGTTGCGAGGTGGTTAGCTCCGAGGCTTAAGCGTCGTGGTTTCGCTGTAGCTCCGCTGCAGGATCCACGTGTCGGAGCCCTGCTCGGATTGGGTGGCGCGGAACTATTGCGGGAATTGCGCTTTTTGCATTCTAACGGAGCACTATACGGCGGAGCGGATGCCGTCGTTGCCGTTGCCCGTTATATTTGGTGGGCGCGGCCGTTCGTTTGGTTATCAAATATCCCGGGAATCCCACTTTTTCTTGTCGCCGTCTATCGCTGGATTGCGAATCGGCGAAGCTGCAACTCGGTTAGTTGTGCGTCAAGCGGTTTGGGACACTGAGACTCATTGAATGGGTTGGCGATGACCTATCCTTGCGTCCTGCCGGGCAAATCAGCGGCGCGCAGACAGGCTTACCGGGGCATCCTGATTCGCCAACACGCGTTCGTAATAGCGCTCGTACATCGGAATTACATCGTTAGCGCAGAATTTTTTGCGTGCATCGATGCGCGCTTGCTTGCCCATCTCCCGGCCGCGGTCAGCGCGCGAAAGCAAGTCAATTGCGTATTTTCCGGCGCGTTTCACGTCTCCTGGCTCGACCAGGTAGCCATCTACCTCATGTTCCACAACCTCGGGCACGCCTCCAACGTTGGTCGCAATGACCGGGACTTCGCACGCCATGGCTTCCAGCGCAGCCAAGCCGAAGGATTCCAGTTGCGAAGGGAGCAGGAACAGGTCCGCCTGTCCAAGCTTTTCACGAATCCCGTTCTGCTTCCCCAGGAAGATTACGTCCTTCTCCACCCCGCGCGTGCGTGCCAACTCTTCCGCAGGTTCGCGGTCCGGTCCGTCGCCAATCATCACTAGCTTAGCCGGCATTTTTTCCCGCACCATCGCAAAAATCTCGACCGCATCCAAAATGCGCTTCACTGGGCGGAAGTTGGAAAGGTGCATCAAAATGGGCTCGCCATTGGGCGCCCACTCGGCCCGGAGTTGCGGGTCAGCACGACGAGTGTACAAGTCGCAATTCACAAAGTTGGGAATCACTTCGATTGGCCTCTTGATCCCAAACTCCTCGACCGTGTGCCGATACAAGTAGTCCGAAATGGAAGTGACGCCGTCGCTCTGTTCGATCGAATAGCGGGTAATGGGTAGGAAGTTAGGGTTGTTTCCCACTAGAGTGATGTCCGTGCCATGCAGCGTGGTGATAAATGGTAACCGCCGGGGAGCAGCCATTTGCCTCGCCAAGAGTGCGCTCACAGAGTGGGGGATCGCGTAGTGGACATGCAAAATGTCCAAGGATTCCGTCTCGAAGACTTCCAGCATTTTCACGGCAAGAGAAAGGGTATAAGGCGAGTGGTCAAACAACGGGTATTGCACAACGGCTGCCTGGTGGAAATGGATCCGCGGATCATCAATCTTCATGCGAATTGGAGGGGCGTATGTGATGAAGTGGACGTCATGTCCCCGGGCAGCCAATTCCTGTCCCAACTCGGTCGCCACTACGCCCGAGCCGCCGTACGTCGGATAACCGGTGATGCCGATTCGCATATGGGCCCCTATCCAGACCTCTGTGGCGCTCCGTACAGGTGACGGCCTTGCTTGCGGGGTGGCAAGTCCGAATGCTAGAGTCGCGCGGAACCGCTAGCTGCAGTGTGGCCAGCCAGCGGAATGGTACACCGATTAGACGCAAAGGTGGCAGCCAACGTGACACGGCTCAAGGGTAAAGCGGCGATCGTAACGGGGGCTGGCAGCGGCATCGGCCGAGCAATTGCCTTGGTATTTGGACGCGAGGGAGCCAAAGTAGCGGTTTTGGGCCGCCGCCGAGAACTATTGCAAGCAGTGGTAGACGAACTGAATCGATCCGGAGCCGAAGGAGTGGCACTGCCTTGCGATGTTACCCATGCTGACGAGGCTCGCGGTGCCGTGGAGCAGGCAGAGACAAAGTTCGGGCGCTTGAATGTGTTGGTTAATAACGCCGGGATATTGAGCGTGTCCACGGTCGAGAGCATCTCTGAGGAGGAGTGGGATCGCGTGATCGACACAAACCTCAAGGGACCGTTTTTGATGTCCCGAGCAGTTCTCCCGGCGTTTCGAAGGGCGGGCGGAGGCACGATTGTGAACATCGGCTCTGTCCTTGGACTGGTGGGAATGAAAGACCGTGCGGCATATTGCGCTTCTAAAGGCGGCGTTGCCCTGCTTACGAAGGCCATGGCGATCGATCACGCGCACGAGAACATCCGAGTCAATTGCATTTGCCCTTCGATTATTGAAACTGAGTTAGTGAAGGGCCTGTTCAACGAGAGCGAAGCAGGCCGAGCCGCCCGAGATGCCAGGATTGGCACCTTGCCGCTGGGACGATTTGGAAAGCCGGAGGATGTGGCCGAGTTGGCGACCTTCCTCGCTTCCGAGGAGTCCTCCTGGATTACCGGTACGGCGATTCCGGTAGACGGCGGACTGACGGCATATTAAGGAGAGCGAATGCGATGGCACGGAAATTAACAAAAGAAGAAAAACGTGTGACGGAATTAGTGCGTCTGCGCATGAAGGAGAGTAAGTCTTCTGAATTGTTGGGATTCGACGTGGAAAGTGTACACGACGGGCGGGCCATCTTTCGGCTGGACGTCCGCCCGCGTCATAAGCAGATCCACGGCGTGGTCCATGGAGGGATTCTTGCCGCTCTGGCCGATACCACCGCAGCCATAGCTGCCTATACCGTTGTACCTCGTGGTGTGGAGTTGGCGACGCTGGAACTAAAGATCAACTATCTTGAGCCGGTACCGGGAGGCACGGTAAAGGCAGATGCGCGAGTGCTACGCGCCGGGCGAAACTTCATCGTTACAGAGTGCGAAATCTTCAATGAATCGGGGTCGCTGGCCGCCAAGGCCCTGCTCACTTTCTCAGCCGCCTCGGGGAATATCCTCAGGAAGTAGAGCTACTCGTCGCTCTTGTCTCCGTCTTCGTCTTCTTTATGCACGTATCGGATATGGCGCTTGAAAACCATCAGGTTCGGGGCGCCTTCTCGCGTAAGCTTGATGCAATCCCGGTCGTACCACTCGATGATGCCGCGCAACGTTTCGCCGGAGTCCAGCACCACCGACATCGGGGTGCGGCTTTGCATCTGTTTAACCCAGTAAAAATTTTCTGCGTGAGTGATTTCGGGCGGGGCGGGCTTTTTGCTCGGAAGGGGGCCACCATTGTGTTGAGGCCGAGGGGCGGCCTGCTCCTTGGCGTCCGCGAAGCTGGGACGGAACATGCGGCGATTCACCATGACTGCTCCTTATTGAACTGAGGGTGTTTCCTGTCCTTTATGATGCGCGGGGCGGTCCTAGGGTTTCGCCTATTATGCCGCACCCCGACAAGTTAGGGGAGAGAAACTATTTTCGAGGCGAGACGTCAAATTGTGGAGGCGCGAGAGAGAGCGCGAGGGCATCCAGGCCGAGTTGTCGATTCAGATTGCGGCGTAGGCCCCCAGCCAATTTGTCCATACCAGAGACGGCGCGACCAATCCAATCCGGGTCAACTGATCTTGCCAGCGTTTCTAATTCTTTGGAGAGATGCGGGTTTCGCAGGAGCGGAGCGCGCACCCCGGCATTCAATTCCAATAGGTCGGAAAGCAATCCGTAGAACACACCCAGCAGTTCCTCGAACGACGATTCACGATCTTTCGCGAGTGCGGCCGTGTAAGCAAAGAGTTGGGCAAAGCCCTGCCCCTGGGCGGCACGCTGCAAAATACGCAACGCGGTCCTGCGCTTCTCTACGGCGTCTTCCAGATCCAACTCCAACGCCATTCCGGGGCTGCCTTCGGACAACTGCGCTGCGAGCTTCAATTCCGTGGCCTTTCGATCTGAGTGGGCTTTCAGGATCGATTCAACCTCCGCAATGGGAAGCGGGGCGAAATGAAATTGCAGGCACCGTGACAGAATTGTAGGAAGCAAACTGAAAGGCGACGGAGCGGTAAGAATCAGGGTCGCGGATCCCGGCGGTTCTTCCAGAATTTTCAAGAATACATTGGCCACGTCGGAACGCATGGTCTCCGCTCCGTCGAGAATAAACACGCGCCGTTTGGCGGATGGCTGGAAATACGCGGCACGCCGAACGGCCCGGAGTTGGCCGATGCGCAACATGGGGCGCGCTACGGGACTCTTGAGACGCACCGGGTCAGGGACGATGGCCCATACATCAGGATGGCTTTGCAGGATGAGGGGGACGCGCTCGACCGTCGCGGCGTCGGCACTATCGCCACGCTCCGCCAGGCCCTGTTCGATCAATTTCTGAAGGTCCGCAAGTTGTGAAATCTGACGGCAGGTTGCGCACTCGCCGCAGTAATCGTCGGTCATACGCTCGCAGTTCGCTGCCTGCGCAAACATCCGCGCCAGCGTGTATTTTCCAACTCCCCGTGGCCCAGTGAAGAGCAGGGCATGCGGCACACGAGCGGAGCGAAGCGCCCCGCGCAGTGCGGCTACAATTTTCTCGTTTCCCAGGAATTCCGAAAAACCCATGCGTCAGCCCTTCTTCGTCGAGTCAAGCAGGGGTAACACCGCCGACAAAACTTCCCCGGCAATATCTTCGGGCAGGCGCAGCGAGTTGTTTTGCGCGTCATAGCATTGCACCGTTGCCCATGGACGGCTGCGAGAGAGCATGTCGTACATTTCCGCCGCATCCTCCAGGTGGCGCAAGCTTTTCTCCTGAATGTCATGCGTGGCCCGCGTGTATTGGCGTTCCGTTTTGTGGGCGACCAGCATTTGGGCCTGGCTTGGCGGCACGCGCAGATACAAGATCAAGTCTTCGCGGGGAAGTCCGTAGATCGAATATTCCAGGTGTTCGATCCAGCGCAGGAATTCCGAGCGTTTCTCGGCGTCAGCGCGAGCCACTTGATGGGCCAGGTTAGAGGACACGTAACGGTCCACGAGCACGATTTTGCCTTCGTTGAGAACAGTTTCAAGGCGTCCCTTGGCTTCAAAGCGATCTCCGGCATAGAGCAGCGCGGAGAAATGTGGGTCGACTGTCTGTAAGGGCCCATAATCACCGTTCAGGAATTTACCGACCATGCTGCCGAACCAGGAATCGTACTGTGGGAATCCCGTAGCGAAAACGGAATAGCCCTTCGCTGCCAGTGAGTGTTCGAGAAGTTTGGCTTGGGTATGCTTGCCGCTGCCATCGATTCCTTCGATGGCGATGAGTAATCCGCGTGTGGTCATTTGGTTTCTACGGTGGTGGGGAGCCACCCGTGCTTGTCAGTGTAACCGGAGAGTGAACGTCCCTGCAACGAAAGGAGCGGCGCGATAACTAGCCTCGTAGCGGAGCGTGTTACGATTTTGGAGGTGAATTGCGAAACATGGCGCAAACTGCGATCCAAGAAAACTTGCTCAGGGTGCAGGAGCAGATTCGGAAAGCCGCGAATCGTGCGGGCCGCAAGACCAGTGAAATTACCTTGATCGGCGTTTCCAAAACGCATTCCGCGGACGCGATCCAACAGGCCTTTGACGCGGGTTTGCGGCATTTTGGTGAAAATCGCGTTCAGGAGTGGGAAGGGAAGCGAGCGGCGATTGCGAACCTGCCCGCAACGTGGCACCTCATAGGTCATTTGCAAAGCAACAAGGCAGCGAAAGCCGCGAGCCTATTCCACACCATTGATGCCGTGGACGACGTTGCCCTGGCTCAAAAACTGGATCGTGCTTGCGCTGCAATGCCTGCCATCCATCGGTTGCGCGTTCTTCTCGAAGTTCACATAGGCGACGAAACAACAAAGAGCGGCGTGTCTGAAGCCGATTTGCCCATACTCGCCGAAACGGTTTTGACCCTGGAGCGACTGGAGCTCGCGGGGTTAATGTGCATTCCTCCCTTCCTGGAAAACTCCGAAGAAGTTCGACCGTATTTTGCGCGGCTGAGAGGTCTGCGTGATCAGTTGGAAGTGCGTTTGGGCAGGAAGCTACCGGTTCTTTCGATGGGTATGTCGCACGATTTCGAAGCGGCAATTTTGGAAGGTGCCACGGAAGTGCGGGTCGGCACCGCACTGTTTGGTACCCGATCAGTTCCGCGTTGAATCGAATGAGAGAGGATTAATTTCAAACATCAAAATGCATCTCTTCACTCCGCTCCGTTTACGTGGCGTTGAACTCAAAAACCGAATCATTGTTTCGCCGATGTGCGAGTATTCCGCTCAAGACGGACATCCCACGAATTGGCATCTGGTGCACTTGGGCAGCCGGGCCGTTGGTGGAGCGGCGCTCGTGTTCACAGAAGCGCCGTCAGTGCGGTCGGCCGTATCTCTCCCGCCGACACGGGAATCTATTTGGATTCGCATGTCGAAGCTTGGCGGCGCATTGTGGAGTTCGTTCACGAGCAAGGCGCGGCATCTGCCATTCAGTTGGCCCACGCCGGACGCAAAGCGAGCACCGCGGCTCCTTGGTTTGGTGGGGCGCCCATTGCCATAAAGGACGGTGGCTGGAGTCCGGTCGGACCAAGCGCAGTTCCGTTCAACACTGGCTATGCGGTGCCGAGGGAACTCTCGGCGGCAGAGATCGATGAAGTGATCTCCGATTTTGCCGCGGCGGCAGGGCGCGCGTTGCAAGCCGGATTTCAGGTTGCCGAAATTCACTCGGCGCACGGGTACCTCTTGCATCAGTTTCTCTCCCCACTTAGCAATCGCCGTACTGATGAGTTCGGTGGAAGTTTTGAGAATCGCATTCGGTTGCCTTTGCTTGTCGCGAAAACGGTCCGGAATGTCTGGCCTGCGGATCAGCCTATTTTTGTGCGCATTTCTGCGACCGATTGGGCCGAGAACGGCTGGGACCTGCCGCAAAGCGTTGAACTGAGCCGGCGGTTGAAGGGAGTTGGGGTGGATCTGGTGGACGTGTCCAGCGGTGGCGCGGTGCCAAATGTACCCGTTCCATTTGGGCCCGGGTATCAAACCGGGTTTGCCTTCACGATTCGTAAAGAAGCTGGCATCGCCACAGGCGCGGTAGGTATGATTTCCGACCCTGCCCAGGCCGAAACGATTTTATCGACAGGGCAGGCCGACGTGGTTCTTCTAGCCCGGGAGATGTTGCGTGACCCCTATTGGCCCCGCCGCGCGGCACAGACGCTCGGTGTGAAAATAAAGCCACCCGTCCAATATGAAAGAGCGTGGTAGCGGCGTGGCTCTCCTGGACATTTCTGTCGACGAAGCGCGGGGTACAGTCTCCTTTGCCGTGCGGGTTCAGCCGCGAGCCAGTCGCGACGAAATAGCTGGTGTGATCGAAGGGGCGATCAAGATACGTCTGTGCGCCCCAGCCGTCGAGAATCGTGCTAACGAAGCTCTGGTGAGGTTCCTCGCCGCGCTTTTGAAAACCTCCAAATCGGCTGTTAGAATCCGAAGCGGCGAGCAAAGCCGGATCAAGCGGGTGGAAGTGTTTGGCGTGACCCGGCAACAGATCGAGAATCTACTTCGCGTCGAAGCGTAACCGCCACCAGTTTGCAACCGTAAGAGGAGTGTCCTTCATGAAGGTCGACATCAGCGAGATGCAGAAAGATCTGCGTGCCGCGAAAGTGGACGGCTGGTTGTTCTACGACTTTCGTGGCCGTGACCCGATTGCTCAGCGGATTCTCGATCTTCCCACTGCCATGCGCACCCGGCGCTGGTTCTATTTCGTTCCGGCGAAAGGGAAACCGCGAAAGTTGGTTCACAAGATTGAAACAGGTTCCCTTGCCTCCCTCCCCGGAGAGACTCTTTATTACGCTGGCCAGAAAGAATTGCGCGACGGCCTTAAGAAGGCCCTGGGCGGGGCGAAGAAAGTGGCGATGCAATATTCGCCAAAGAACGCGATTCCCTATGTCGCGATGGTTGACGCTGGGACGGTAGAGTTGGTGCGGAGCCTCGGCCCGAAAGTGGTGACTTCGGCGGACCTGGTCCAGAAGTACGAAGCGTGCTGGAGCAAAAAACAACTGGAATCCCATCTAAGTGCCGGACGCGCCATTGATCGGATCGTGCGGCAGGCGTTTGACCATGCCGCGCAGTGCGTGAAAGAGAAGAAGCCTCTGACGGAATACGACCTCCAGCAATTCATCCTGCAAAAATTTGACGAAGCTGGCGTGATGACAGAAGAAGGACCGGACGTCGCCGTAAACGCAAATGCCAGTGACCCGCATTATGGACCGACGCCCGAGAAGTCCTCACCGATTCGAGAAGGTGATCTGCTGCTCCTCGATGTCTGGGGAAAACTAAAGGCCGCGAACAGCGTGTACTACGACATTACATGGATTGCTTATATGGGTTCGACGGTGCCTGAAAGGTACGCCAAAGTATTTCGCGTGCTGCGAGAAGCCCGGGATCGCGCTGTTGAATTGATCCGCTTCAACGTTAAGGCCGGCCGGCCGCTACAGGGTTGGCAGGTGGACCAGGCCGCGCGCAAGGTGGTGGAGAAGGCCGGTTACGGCAAATATTTTTTTCACCGGACTGGCCACAATATTGGTACGTCAGTGCACGGCAATGGTGTCAATATGGATGGCCTTGAGACTCAGGATGAGCGCCATCTGATTCCCCATACCTGTAATTCCGTGGAGCCGGGAATCTATTTGCCCGAATTCGGTATGCGTACGGAAGTGGATGTGTATGTGGATGAAAAAGAGGCGCGGGTGACTGGAGCGGTGCAAACGGAGATTCTGGCGCTGCTCGGCTAGAGATCGGATCGATAAGACTCGCATGAGCGAAGAACACAACGACGCGTCATCCCTGCAACAAACCCCGGCTGAAGTCGAGCCCGTTCCGCCGAGTGCGAGCGAGAATGGGGCGTCGGAAGCTAAGGCTTTAGGGATTGCGTTTGCCGGTTGGATTCTTCCTGGGCTTGGACATGCCTTGCAACGGATGTGGGGCCGTGCGGTGGTTGTGTTTCTCTGCGTGGGTATACTCGTGCTGGTGGGTGCTACCATGCGCGGCAACCTTTTTACTTCAAATGGAAGCGATGCATTTGATTCGTTGGGTTATGTGGCCGACATCGGTTCTGGCAGTTTCTACTTTTTAGGACGCTTGGTAGAGCGAAACGGTGCGGACGTTTCCCACGCGGGCGGTGATTACGGCACCAGATTCCTGGCCACGGCCGGAGTATTGAACCTGTTGGCGGCGTTACACGCGTATGAAGCCGCTCGAGGCCGCAAAGCATGAACTCTGCGCTGCCGTCATGTTGACTCACATTCAGTCCTTCCTGTTGTTTGCCGCGGTTATTTCCGTGGCCTTTGGTTTCCTGGGACGCCGCCGGCCAAAAGACCGGATCAAATATATCCTCTGGTCGTTTCTTCTTTTTCTTTTGGTGGGAATCGGTATCGGTTGGGCGATGTACCCCTTTTCGCACTAATGGAACGCGTGGAAATCGCTCACTCGCGTTGAATTGACAGTCATTTTCAGCGAATGCTATCGTGAACAGTAGGCCGAGGTAGCTCAGTGGTAGAGCAGCCGATTCGTAATCGGCAGGTCGAGAGTTCAACTCTCTCCCTCGGCTCCATTTTTCAGCAAGTTACGAACACCCACTTCCCCAGTTTATTTTTCCGCGCGAACGGATTTTTCCATTTCCTTAGCTTGTTGCAGGTGCGACTCCAAAGTGGGAAGCGTTTTTGCAGCGAAAGATTTTAGGCGGTCGTTTGTGCCGCTCGTGGATTCGCGCTGAAACTCTGCGATATCTTCTTCGTGGTCTTTCACCATTGCCGTGGCGTATGCGTCGTCAAACTGCTTTCCCGACAATTTCGAGAGCCGGTCATACGCGGCTTGGTCTGATGACGAAGGATTGCTCGGTAGCGAGATGTTGTCATGCATAACAAGAGCTTTTAGTTCGTCGTTTGCTTTCGAGTGGTCGGTCACCATACGCTGGCCAAATGCTTTGACGGCCGGATTGGTGCCTCTTTCCATAGCGAGTTGACCTAGTTTCACCTCGGTCATCCCGCCTGATGCTGCCTTCATGGCAAATTCCTGATCGCCGTTCACAGCCCTAGTCGTTTGTGGCTGCGCTTTTCGCGCGGTTACAAGCGCCAGTCCAAACGTGACAATGAATCCGGTGACCGCAAGAGTGTGAGTCAGGCTTTTCGTCGGCATAATGGCTCCATTGGGGCTTAATCGCACTGTAGAGCCAACTCCGCGTGCCAAGTATCGGTTAGCCTCTGTATTTTCCAGCCGATTAGTCCCTAGCTCGAGCAGTCCGGCCTGAAACAACCGTCAGATCTCGGAGCCGCTCCAGAACCGGCCGGCTGAGCTGGTGATTTTGAAAGCGCCACCGCCAATTTCCTTTAGCGCGCCCCGGCAGATTCATACGCGCAACGGACCCGAGGCCCAACACATCTTGTAACGGAACGACGGCGATATCCGCGACGGAAGTTTGTATCGCTTGGATGAATTCCCAGTGAATCTGCCGGCCATCCGACTGCAGGTAGCTCTTTACCCGCCGTACCATGTTGCGTTCGCACGTGTTGTCGCGCCTGCGCGCCGCCTGTTGCAATGCGCGCCACCATCCGACAGTAGTGTCGTTGTCATGGGTTCCGGTGAAACACGCCTGATGACCGACATAGTGGATGGGCCGGTGCATACCCTCTTCGTCGAAGCCGAACTGCAACACTGCCATGCCTGGAAAGCCGCAACGTTGCCGAAGCCCTTCCACCGCAGGAGTAATCGTTCCCAGGTTTTCAGCGACAATGGGAAGCTCGCCAAGTGTTTTCCGGATCTTATCGAAGAACCCGATGCCCGGTCCTTTGATCCAGCGCCCCTTTCGTGCGGTGGATTGGTTGGCATTCACGCTCCAGAAGGCTTCGAAGCCGCGAAAATGGTCGAGCCTCAGCAGGTCCACCACCTCGAGAGTCGCGCGTAGCCGATCGGTCCACCACCTGAAACCACTTGCACGCATTTGGTCCCACCGATATGTGGGAGTGCCCCAAAGTTGCCCGTCTTCGCTGAAATAATCGGGCGGGACGCCTCCCACTGTGCGTGGCTCTCGGTGTTTGTCCAGATCGAAGAGCGAAGGATTGCCCCACACGTCAGCGCTGTCATGTTCCAGATAAAAAGGCATATCACCCATAATTCGGACGTCACGATCAGAACAGTATTTGCGAAGCGCCTGCCATTGCCGGAAGAACTCGTATTGCACAAATTTGTGGTAGCGAATTCTCTCCGGCGAAGGTTTGCGCTTGGGATCAAATCGCGTCCACGGAATCCCGCCATTCGCTTCGTGCAAACCCATGAACAGAGCGAAATTCTCGAGCCAGTAGCGGTGTTTTCTTTCGAATTCCCAATAGTCTTTAGTCTCTGAGAAGTTGTGGAACGCCTTCTTCAAGAGAGATTGTTTGTAGGCACGAACCGCCGGAAATGCCACCTGCGAGCAAGGGAACTGAGGCACACCGCGCAATTCGTTTCGCGAGAGGTAGCCATGATTGACGAGCAGTTCGGGATTGATCAGCAGTGGATTGCCGGCGAACGCTGATCGGCACTGATATGGAGAATTCTCTTTCCCGGTGGGGCTGAGAGGCAAGACGCACCAGAGCCGCTGCTTTGCCTCTGCCAGGAAGTCGACGAAGCGCCGGCTTTCCGGTCCGAGATCCCGAACCTGCCGGGAAGAGAGGTCACGTGCAACAAGATCCCACTACAACGACCTATTTTCACGCGAAACCCATGTGGTTCAAGCCACCCGGCTGATTTCCTGGTTCTTTTTCAATGTCGCAATTTTCACATGCGCGCGCAACACCTCGGCAACGCTCCACGCCTGTGCCACACAGCCACGATGAGTATAGGGTGGATCCGCATCGAAGATCTCACCGATCGATCCGATGGCAGCCTTGCTCAATCGCGCATCGAATTCCTGCAATAACTTACCTGCTTCGTCCAATTCATCGTGATGGAGTTTTAACCATGCATCAATGTAGGGTCCGATCAGCCAGGGCCAGACCGTGCCCTGATGGTAAGCGGCATCTCGATCGCGCAAATTCCCGAAGTATTTCGGCTTGTAATCCTTGTCGTGAGGGGAAAGTGTGCGCAATCCAACAGGTGTCAGTAGCTCTCGCTCGACGCAGTTGATCACGGAAGCCCACTTTTCTTCCGACAAAACGGGGAACTCCAGCGAAATGGCCAGCAGTTGATTGGGACGCAAGGCGGGGTCGTCGCCATTCTCGCCGTCTACCACGTCATAGAGATATCCGCCTTGTTCATACCAGAAACGCTTCTGGAATGAGTCTCGGCACTTCTGTGCGTGCTGTCTAATCTCGGTTGCTTTTTGCGGTTCGTTTTCTTGCCGCAACCAATCTGCCATATAGCACAGCGCGTTGTACCAAAGCGCGTTAATTTCCACGGCCTTGCCGCGCCGCGGAGTAACCACCCAATCATCCACCTTGGCATCCATCCAGGTAAGTTGGTAACCAGGCGCTCCTTGCCTTAGCAGTCCGTCGTTGGGATCCACGCCAATGCCAAAATCGGTTCCGTGCAGATGAAACCGAATAATTTCCTCCAGCTGAGGAAGTATTTGCGAAAGAAAAAGTTGATCCTGCGTCACTTCCAGATAGCGGGCGATGGCGTGAAAGAACCACAACGTGGCATCGGCGGTGTGATAGAGACCCTGGTCCCGCCCTTCAGGGAACATATTCGGAATAAGTCCGCGACGAATATAATGCGCAAACGTGCGGAGAATGTATCCAGCTTCCGTGTGCCGGCCTGTGCTCAGCGTCAGTCCCTCCAGCGCGATCATCGTGTCCCGTCCCCAGTCAGTGAACCACGGATATCCCGCGATGATCGAACGCACGTCGTCGCCTGCCGCGCGAGCACGCAAGCTGTCGTCTCCCCGCCCTTCGGGGACGATTATGAATTGGTCCGCGGCGAAAACCAGTTCGGTCGCAGCGCTCTCCGGAGGCACGTTCACAGCGCGAGCCAGCAATCGCTTTCTCCGCAGAGTCTCTGCGGACCGCGCATAGGCAGGCGTGACGGCCCGGATGGCGTCCCAAGATTCCGCGGACGCGATCAGCGTTACATCGTCCGCTGGCGTTAAAAGCACCGAAAAATAACCTGGGCTCCACAAATCGCCGCGCGCCGCGTATCCTCTGCTTTCTTCAATGCGATAAATGATTTCATGGAATCGTGTGCGGTCCATCGTCAAAGATTTGTTGCGTCCATGCAGCAGCAGTCGCAAAGGCGGGATGTTTGTCTGCGAAGCGATTTCGAACGTGTCTTCAATTACGGTAAATGCATAGTTGCCAGCGAGCGGAGTGCTTACCGGAGCCTCGTGTGGTCTGAAGTTAATGGACGGCCGCAAAGTAAGCGTTAGGCCCTCGCCATTTTTTAACCGGTAGCTCACATGCACGGTGTTCTGGCGGTGCACCATGATCACGCGTTTTTCCAGCAGCAACTCCCCAAATCGAAATAGCCAGACTGGGATACCATCCTCTAAGCGGAATTCCTCCAGGTATTCCGCACCTTGCGTTTTCAGAGGGGCATCTACACGTTCTTCGCCGCTCAACTGCACAGACAATCCATTTGGAATGTCCACGCGTTCGATCAAGTCGTTCAACATCATGATTCGACCGAGGGGCGTCGGTAGTGCTGCAACGAGGTAGCCGTGGAAACCTCTCGTAATCACTCCTGCCAAACTGCCCGAGGCATATCCGCCCAAGCCGTTTGTCACCAGCCACTCCTTATCAAGCAAGGTGGTATGAGACTCCGCCTCCGACTTCCGGTACGCAACTCGGTACAGCGTGTCACTCATCGGCGAGTTGCCCCTCTGGTTTCTTCACCGGTTTCAAAACGACGGCGGCATGGGCTGGAACAATCCAATTCAACTCGGAATCCAACGTCGGTGTGCCATTTCCGCCATACTTCGGATCTTCCGTGGACCACAGAACTTGCCATTCGGAATTCTCGGGAGGAGCTAAAAGCGGAACGGGCGACGGGCTTAAGAACAACTGAGACCCCAAATTCACGACCAGGAGAAGATCATCCCGAAAATCATGCGAGAAGAATCGAGCGACGAAGGCCTCCGGTCCCAGCACCGCGCCGTCGAAGTGCCGGTCTTGGCGTAAAAATAGTGGTTCGGTCTTGCGTAGTTTTAGCAGATCGCGGTAAAGCGCATATACTTCCGCATGTCGTTCGCGCTCGGAGAAATCAATCTTGCACTTTTCAAACGTTCCGCGCGAACAGGGATCGTCGTATTTGATTTCGCCGGTTCCCAGGCTTCGCCATTGATTCAAGAATTCCACCCGTCCCTTCCTGACCAATTTGGCCAACTCGGGAGTATGGTCGGCGAAAAATAGAAACGGAGCAGATGCGGCAAATTCCTCTCCCTGGAACAACATTGGCGTTCCGGGACCGAGCAAGCAAACGGCCGTAAGCGCTTTGTATCTTCCAAAGCTCGTTAATTCGTGGAGACGCAATCCGCGGCCAGAATTGGCGATCTGATCGTGGTTCTGAACGTAGTTAATCATGGCTGCCGTCGGCGTACCAAGCGTGCTGCTGCCTCGCCTTTGCTTTTGCCAGGTATACCATTGCCCTTGATAGAGAAAGCCATATTTAAGGCAGGACAATAATTCTTGGGGGCTGCCCAGATAATCCATGAAATACGCTTCGCGACTGCCTGTTGCTGCAACTGTCAACGAATGGTGGAAATCGTCGTTCCAAAGTCCGTCGAGTCCGTAGCCACTCTGGGCTTCGCACCGAATGAGCCTGGTGTCTTGCGGTTCATTTTCCGCCACGACCACAATGCTGCGCTTCCCCGCAGCGCGGCGCGCGCCGCGGGTAATCTCGCGAAGAATATGTGTATCCGGGCGATCGAATATGGATTGCGTGGCGTCTAATCGCAGCCCGTCGAGGTGAAATTCCTTAACCCAATAAGCGGCGTTTGCAACGTAAAACTCACGCACCGGGGCACTTTTCTCTCCGTAGAAATTGATAGCCTCTCCCCATTCAGTCGAATGCTGCTTGCTAAAATAATGTTCAGAGAACTTAGCCAGATAATTGCCGTCGGGCCCAACATGGTTGTAAACAACGTCTAGAAGAATCGCGATCCCCAGGGAATGTGCCGCATTGACGAATTCGCGAAAATCATCAGGCGACCCATAATTACGAGTTGGAGCGAACAGATCCACGCCGTCATAACCCCAACCGAATGTGCCGGCGAACTCTGTTACAGGCATGGTCTCTAGTGCGGTAATTCCCAGATCTGCTAAATGCGGTAACTGCTTAATCGCCGATTGCCATGTTCCTTCGGGTGTGAAGGTTCCGACATGCATTTCGTAGATTACTTGGCTGGGCATTGCGATGCCCGGCCAAGCATCGTCCGTCCAAGCAAAGCGATCGGGATTCACGAGTTGCGACGGTCCGTGAGGGCCTGCAGGCTGAAATCTTGAGGCTGGATCGGGATAGGGACCTTCTGAATCGAGCAAAAATGAATAGGTATCGCCCTCGCGTACACCCTCGACATGTCCGAAAAAGTAACCGCTCGCTTCACGGTTTAACTCGCAATCGCGCCCATTCACGCGCACGGAAACGGTTTTATGAGCGTCTGCCCAAACGCGGAATACCGCTCCTCCTTCATGGAGTTGCCCACCGACGGGATACCACCATGGAAATGGAGAAGCCATGGATAGAGAATATATTTAAATACGCTTTCGGGCGAAGTCTGCTTCTGTTCCTAAGGAAAAACCCCTACGTTATTTCTTGGCGTCCGCGCGCCTTACCGTGAGCGTGAGTCCGCCATCCTTTAGATAAGCGCTGGCGGTGGAAGGATCAACCGCGCTTGGCCAGTTCGCAACCAGGAACATGGACTCTCGGGTCGATGCGCCATCTTTGGATGTCCGACCATCGGCATTCTGCGTCTTATCCGCTGCAATGATCGCGTTCTCTTCACTAACACTCACCTGGATCTGGTCGGCAGAAAACGCCGGCAACGGTACGTTGACCGTGAACCACGATGATGAATCCCGAATTTCCGGTATGCGCGAAAGGACTTCGGACTCGGCCTGGAGCCAATTCGCTAAATCCTGGCCATCGGCAGCTCCTGCCGCTAGAAATAACGCATAGGCGCGACTTGCAACCGCGTCATTAGCCCGGTCGGCCAATTGCCGATCGCCTTTTTTAATTTCTACCGGTACTGCCTGTTCTTTCGACTTTATAGCTGCTGTTTGACTCGCCATGGGCCCTTACCTCTTTCTTGAAAAACTTCCTTCCATTTGGTTTTAAGCGAAATGACCTACATGGACAATACAGGAGAGCCTGTAAGACGATTGTGACGATCGTTGTCTCAGGTAATTGGAGTCAAAAGCGATAGGGGGAGTAGGGAAAAAACATCCCCGAGATTCAACGCGCCCTCTTCTGCGATGACATTGGTGTCGGTTAGTACATCTCGCCATCGCGTCGAAGTGTTTCGCTCGCCTAAACGCAGGACGGTCTGTGCATGATCGTGTGGTGTGAGTCGCGCGTCCAACGACGCTACAGCCACGAACGATTGTTGCTCGAACTGCCTGCTGAACGCGCACACCCGGATTGCGCCATCCGGCGCGGTTAGTAATGGCTGGTAGTCGCCGCTTTCGAAGATGTCCGAATGGGTTCGTCGGAACTCCAGTAGTGCTTGAATCACGGCGAGTTTGATTCGCCCGTCGCGCCAGTCTTTTAGGAACGCGCAGAGTAAATGACGGCGACCCTTGGTATCCCGGGCTATTTCTGCCAAGAGGTTTTGTCGCAGACGAAAATCGACGGGGCGCCGGTTATCCGGGTCCGGCAAATTCAGATCCCACAAATCACTCCCTTGGTAGAAGTCGGGCACTCCTGGCGAGGCTATTTTCAGGAGGATCTGGACGAGCGAGTTGCGCACGCCTAGTTCGGCGATGCGTTGTTGGAATGGGAGAAAAGTGTCCAGAAACGTTTGCCCGACTTCCGGGTTCAGCGCGTCTCGCACGAATTCCTGAACAGCATTTTCGTAGTCGGTATTTGGAGAAATCCAGTTCGATCGCTCACGTGCCTCACGTACGGATTTGACCATCGCAGCCTGCAAACGCTCGGAATATTGAGACAGCTGAGACGGAACAATGGTCCGAGGAAGCGTAAGTTCCGCAGGCCACGTCGCGATCAAGTTTTGAAAAAACAAATACTCATCATTGCGAGCAGGGGGTGCTGTGCCTTCGACATCGCCGCGCCGCGCGCGTAATATGCGGCTCCACGCGTCGACCTTTGTGGCCCAATCATCTGGTACTAGAGAAAGGGCCGCTAGGCGTGCGCGCGCATCTTCGCCTCGTTTTACGTCATGCGTCGATGTTGCCAGCATTGTGTGAGGCCACGCCTCGGCCCGATGAAGGTTTTCTTTATGGAAGGAAGCGATCGACAAGCCGAATTGTTCAGGAGAACTCCCGACCTCGTTCAATGCGATGAAACGGTTGTAGCGATAGAATGCGGTGTCTTCCAGGCCCTTAGCCATTACGGGTCCGCTCAGTTGTTGTGCCTTCATCGCACAACGAATAGCTGACCGTTTGTGAAAGTCGCTGAAATCCGCTCGCGCCACGCGCCCTGTGAGAAGCCGCTCAAGAAAGCCGAAGACGCTTCTGTCGACCTCCCGTTGGTTTCTGGTGGCTTGCGCAATGGCCCAGTGAATGTACCGCTCATCGATTTCTTTTAACTCAGTCCCGTCAACATATGTGCGATATACAGGAAAACAGGCAATTGTTTCCTTGAGCGCGCGACGCAGAATGTTACGTGTAAAGTCCGCGGTACACGGATCTTGCCTGGCCACTCGAACGGCGTCTCGAGCAAGGGCCTCTAGTTCGCTGCCTAATTCGTTCTCCATGATCCTGATCTTGGATTCTCGGACGATTTCCGGGAATGGTTGAGTCTCGGCAGTAAAGTCTCGGTAGAACCCCGTCAGAGATTGTTCGGCGTTGGGATCAACGAGCAGCGCCGTTACTTCATCGCAAAATTCGTATCCCGTAGTCCCATCCACTGGCCAATCCTCGCGAAGTGTTTCGTGCGTACCCAGGATCTTCTCCACGACTAAATAAAAGGGAACTGTGACATTCGCTCGAAGTCGTTTCAGATATGCTTTGGGGTCGTACAATCCGTCGATGTGATCGATCCTCAAGCCCTGTAGGCTTCCGTCGTTCAACATGCGGAATATCAAGCGATGGGTATGTTCGAAAACGTCGGGAAGCTCCATCCGGATTCCGGCTAATTCACTGATGTTGAAGAATCGGCGGTAATTGATGTCGTCCGCGGCAACGCGAAAATGAGTCGGTCGCCAATGTTGGGCCCGGATCAAAGAGTCCAATCGATCCCAGGTCCTCAAATCTCCCGGGCCTCCGCGGAAATCGGCCAGCGCCTGTTCCAATGGGGCACCTGTGTGTTCGTTTGAGGCCACACAAATTGCGAGTTCCGCTTTCAATTCGGCCGCGTGGGTTTGCATATCCGCAAGGGAATCCCGGAGCGCAGCAAACCTTTCGGTAAACGGTCTGAACTCTGCGGCACGGTTCAAAATGTCCGGATAAGAAGTGGGAGTTACGGGCAATTTGTGCGTGCCGTACAACCAAACGCTGAACGCCCCTTCCTCCGCATCGAAGCGCAATTCGAATGTCCCCGACTGCAGTTCGATGCCGTACTGATTCCCGAGAAAGGGAACTAGGAGTTTTCCCTTTAGATATTCCGAATGAGAGTCCCAATCGATATCGAACCAGTGTGCAAAGCGAGAGGCTCGTCCCCACTCCAGCACATCCAGCCAGAAGGGATTGTCCGATCCCCCCACCCCCATGTGGTTAGGAACGTAGTCGAGGATATGTTCCAGCCCGTGGTTTCGAAACGCCGCCAACATGCGGCGGAACGCGGCTTCATCGCCCAGTTCGCCGTTCAACGCATTGTGATTTGTGATGTCGTAACCGTGTGTACTGCCGGGCCTGGCCTGAAGGTAGGGCGAAGCATAGATGTGGCTAATACCAAGATCCGCCAGGTAAGGTGCCAACGCCGCGGCGTCATTGAATCCGAAGGCTTTGCTGAATTGAAGACGATAAGTGGCCCGCGGGATCATAGAAGTGACGGCGTCGTCAAAAACCCATTTTTCTTAGTGCATCAAAAACACGCTGACGGAGCGTTCGGCTGTGTCGCGCTCGTCGCGCGGAGCGAAGAACTGGCCGGCCTGCGAGGGATCATTGGTATCCAATTGCAGTTGCCATTTTTCAGCATCCACGGCGGCGGGCAGAACAACTTTCACGGGTTCGTGATGGCCATTAAAGATAAGCAGTAACGTTGCTTCGCCGCCGCGCTCGCGGATACCGGTCATTTGAGCACGCCCGTCAATCAGCATCCCAATGCAGCGCAAACCGGCGTCTCTCCAGGTTTCATCGTTCATTTCTGCTCCGGAGGGGTGGATCCAGGTCACGTCTTTCACGCCAAGCTCTTCGTTATATGCTCCGGTCAGAAATCGATTGCGCCGCAAGACAGGGTATTTGTTTCGTAGGGAAGTCAGAACTTGTACGAAGTCGATGGTAGATTTGTGCTTTGCGGCCAACGACCAATCCACCCAGCTGATTCCATTGTCCTGGCAATACGCATTGTTGTTCCCCTTCTGTGTGCGGTGAAATTCGTCGCCGGCCAGCAGCATGGGAAGACCTTGAGACAAAAGGAGGGTCGCAAAGTAATTGCGTATCTGTTTTTCCCGCAATCGGTTGATATTGGCGTCATCAGTAGGGCCCTCTGCACCGCAATTCCACGAATAGTTATGGGATGTGCCGTCCTGCCCATTTTCTCCGTTGGCTTCATTGTGTTTTTCGTCGTAGCTGACAAGATCGTTGATGGTGAATCCGTCATGCGCGGTGACGAAATTCACGGAACTCCAGGGTTTGCGGCCTTGATGGTTGAAAATGTCTCCCGAGGCGCAAAGGCGTTTTACGAACTCACCGATGGACGATTCACCTTTCCAGAACTCGCGCACGGTATCGCGAAACTTGTCGTTCCATTCCGCCCAGCCTGGCGGAAACTCGCCGACTTGGTATCCACCTGGGCCGCAATCCCACGGTTCGGCAATTCGTTTTACAGATTGAAGCACGGGGTCTTGGCTGCAGACCTTCAAGAAGCCGCTCTGGCGGTCAAATCCTTCCGGTTCCCGTGCCAGAATTGTGCCGAGATCAAAGCGAAATCCGTCTACTTGGGTTTCCTGGTGCCAATAGCGCAGGGAATCTGTCACCATCTGAATCACTCGAGAATGCGATAGATTCAAAGTGTTTCCTGTGCCGGTGTCGTTGATGTAGTAACGCGGATTCTCTGAGTTCAGGCGGTAATAACTCGCGTTGTCGATTCCCTTAAACGAAAGCGTCGGACCCAATTCGTTTCCTTCCGCCGTGTGGTTATAGACAACGTCGAGAATCACTTCAATTCCGGCGTCGTGAAATCTCGCGATCATTTGCTTGAATTCGTTCAGAGTGTTGGTAGAATCCGACGCGTATTTTGGATCCGGGGCGAAAAAGCCGATCGTGTTGTAGCCCCAGTAATTGGTTAGCCCTTTCTCCTGCAACGCCCGATCGCTGACAAAGGTACATATGGGCATCAGTTCCACCGCGGTGACACCGAGCGACTTGATGTAATCAATGACCGGCTTGTGAGCGAGGCCCGCAAACGTGCCGCGCTTCTTCTTTGGGATGAGCGGATGCAGCTTCGTAAATCCACGCACATGTAATTCGTAGATGACCGTCTGGTTCCAGGGTGTGGCGCGCCGGCCGGTGGTGCTTTGCCGCCAACGAAATTCAGGGTCGATTACGACGCACTTGGGTACAAAGGGCGCACTATCTCGTTCGTCAAAAGAGAGATCGGTGTTCTCCGCTCCCACGGTGTATCCGAAACAGGCGTCGTTCCACTGAAGCGCGCCCACATGGGAATGGGCGTAGGGATCCAAGAGAAGCTTGTTTGGATTGAAGCGGTGCCCCTGCTCGGGGGCATACGGTCCATGAACACGGAAGCCGTACACCGTTCCCGGACGCAAGCCTTTCACATACCCATGCCAAATTTCGTCCGTGAATTCAGGTAATTCAATTCGCTGCCGTTCTTCGGTCCCTGCGTCGTCGAACAGGCACAGTTCCACCTTCGTGGCGTGAGCGGAGAATAGGGCAAAATTAACGCCCTGCGTGTCCCATGTGGCGCCCCGGGGATGGGGCGTACCCTCTCGAATCTCCAGTTGCGGCGGTGTTCCGTGCGAAGAAGGACTGGGTCGACTGGCCGACGGCGGAGTCAGATCCATTGAGCCAACTTGCTCCAAAATTTGATCTTCGATCATAGTGAGGCTGAAGCACTTCGGCTAGTAAAACAAACACCCTCTCCAAACATACCGTCAATACTCGGGGATACGCTCCGCGATGGCTATGAGGGATTGTGTGTAGGGGTTCCGGCAATCTTCTGTAGAAACTCAGTGCGCTGCGGACGCTGCTTAGTTTTTAATGGGGGCGCGGATCTTCGGCGACCCGGTCACTGCGGCTGCTAATTGTTGGTCACTCTGAATCGCGCTGATTAACGCCCGCGTAATCTTGTCATCAATTTCGGCCGCTTTGCTCAGGTCTACCGGGTAGCGCGCCACCAACTCCGGTCCGCCTTCCGCCAATTGCAGTCTGTGATGGGGCGTTGGAGGACTTATCGCGATGTCGATCGAATCGAAAGCCCGCCGATGCCAGAGTGAATCGAGTTTGTATTCCTTATAGACCGGGCTGACTGCCGCGTCCACGGCACGTTCCGCTGCGCCATAGTCCGTTTTGGCCGCGAGCGGCAAGACTGCTTCGTGCCAGGTATATCGCGTACCGGGTAGCTGCTTGAACAAGGGCGTCGTGGCTTGAAACAGCACCGCGTTGGAGAAGACCACGATTCTTCCCGTCGGATACAAATCCGTCCCCGTGGACGCAAACTCCATCAGATAGAAACGCACTAACCCAACGTCGATGACGTCGCCTGTCACTCCCGCAACGCTGACGCGGTCCCCCACACTAATTCCATATCGGCCAATTACGAAGAAATAAGCGGCGACGGATAGCAATATGGTTTGCAAACCAACGGCGATACCGGCGGTCACGAATCCGGCGAACGTGGCGAGAGAGCTGAACTCGCTGGCAAAACCCATGATGAGCACGAGGAAAATCAGAAATCCCATGACGACGCGGCGTAGGATCAGGAACTGGCGCCGCCGGCGCGGGTCATGTATGTAACGAAACGTCAATCGTCTCCACAATTCCGCTAAGCCCAGCACCAACCCAATCGAGACAGCAATCAGCGCGACACGCGACAATATCGAGATCAATATCGTGCGAGACTCATCGGTGTGCGCCTTCTTCCATTGCGACAGGTTCGCTTGGCTTTGATCAAGAACCACGAGTTCTTCGCTGAGTGGCAAGAGAGCCGCCGATATCCCTTTGAATCGTGCGGTTAGCCCATCGTATTGCTCCTTCGTGACCCCGGCGTTCGCGCCGAGATCCTTCTCTCGCTGTAGGGTACCGGTTAATTCGTTCCGCAAGGGAACTCGCAGACTACTCGCGGACTTCCGGAGCTCATCGGCTTCGTCCATCCGCTGGTCGATCGAGCGGATACTCTGCATTTTCCCGTACAATGTCACCAGTTGGCCAAAAAGCCCTGGGCGCGTGGTGGAGGTTGAAGATTTTGCAGCTGGCGCCGCTGGCGTGCCCGGCTTGTTAACCGTTTGCGTTTCCAGCACTTCAGGAACCGATCTCGCGAGTTGGTTGATACTTCCTTTCAACCCGGTTTCACCGGAATTGCTGTTCTCCACGAAGTTTCTTATTTGCTGCACGGCATTGAGAGACGCTTTATCCAGCGCGAGTTTGCCTTCCAGCGAACGTTGTTGCGCCAATAAATCAGATTGTTTCATTCGCCCGGCTTTTTGCTTCAGCGCAGCCAGTTGAGTCTCATCGTCTGATATGCGCTGAGAGACGTCGTTCTCCATCTTGATGTACTTCTGAGCGCCAGCAGGCGTGTTGTTGGCGGAATTCTGCCCGGTGTCTGGATCGGCCAGTACAGTTGCTTGGGGATCCAGGCTGGCTTGTGCTTTCGCCGACTGAAACGCCAAGCGCACAACTTGAGCGCCGAAATTCTGAGCATTATTCAAATAAATTGCATCGCTTGGTTCTGGACCCGCCGGAACCTTTGCAGTCAGATTTTTATACCAGCTAATAGCCGCGTTCAGGTGAGCTAGTACGTCGTTGCCAGTTGTTGTAGTTTGCGTCTGAGGACGACCGACCGGAGGTAGAGCCGCGAGGGCAAGGGCGGCCGCAACAACCAGTGCTGGTCTACACAGTCCCCCCATGGAGTGCTTTCTAATCGCCATGAATCGTCGCTCCCCATCTCTCTGGTAGAAGCTCGAACGACGACAAATCGTTTTCTGGATGCTGCGCTTTGCGATGCTGTGTGTCTTCATGCCTTCCGAACCGCCGTAGTTGCAAATCTAAGCCTGTGGGCTAAGGTCTTTGGTCTTCAATCAGGAACTTACCTGAGCGAGGCCAATAGCACTCAGGTCTCTGCAGTAGCCGCAGAGTGTCAGTTTTTCGAGAGGTTCCGGGTGGCGATTTGCTATCCTAACGCGCGTGAAACGCACATTCTTAATTGATACTGACACTGCTTCTGACGATGCTGTGGCATTGATCATGGCGTTGCGTAATCCCGATGTGGAAGTGCTCGCTATCACCACAGTTGCGGGCAACGTGCCTGTTTTACAAGCCACGCGAAACGCCCTCTACACCGCGCAGCTATGCGGATCCACGGTTCCGGTCTTTACCGGTGCCGCTGCTCCCTTAAGGAGAGCCCACTACAGCGCAGCGTGGTTTCACGGAGCAGATGGCCTTGGCGACCACGGCTATCCACCGCCCGCCCGTGCCGCAGAAGCAAAGCACGCCGCCGAAGCCATCATCGAAACGGTCGAATCTCATCCAGGCCTTGTAATGGTAACCCTCGGGCCTTTGACGAATATCGCGATGGTGTTGCAGAAGCGGCCAAGCATTGCCGCAAAAGTGGGCCGGTTCGTTCTCATGGGCGGCAATCCCTGCTGCGAAGGGAATGTCACGCCCGCTGCCGAGTACAACATCTGGTGCGATCCGGAAGCTGCCCAGGTCGTAGCGCGAAGCGGGCTACCCATCGAATTGGTGGGCTGGCACCTTTGCCGAGGGGAAGCGGTTCTGAGCCTAGCTGATATTCAGCATGTTCTAGGCTTTAAGAATGCCGTCGCTGACTTTGCAATTGAATGCAATAGTTCTGCGCGGGAAGCTTTCTTCGTGCAGACAGGCGAGCACGGAATCTCTCTCCCGGATCCAGTGGCTATGGCGGTGGCGTTGGACCCGTCGATCATGGGCGAGCAGTCCGAGCACTTCATGGACATAGAGACGCAAAGCGAATTGACGCGAGGTATGACCGTAGTTGATCGACTGAACGTCGCGTTGGACGAACGGAATCGCGAACTGTGGTCGCCCACAGTCGTCGGCCGGAAAGCTAAGATCATCTGGACCATAAACAACACCGCCTGGAAGCAGGCGCTGTTCGCGGCGTTGAAATAATTCGCGTCCGGCGTATTTCGCTAACTGGCTCTTTTCTAATAATCTACAGTTTGCTTTTCGCCGCGCATTCGGTATCATCCGTGGGCAACGGAGATACACAGCTGGGTGCGAACCCCTAAGCCACAAAAGCAGGCCCATAAGCGAACGCCGCCAGCAGCCGAGCTGTTGCTGCACCTGCATCTGGAGAGCAATCCGGAGGCTCTGTGTCTGGTGCGCGCTACCGTGCAGCGGGCTACTGAAATTGTCCATTTGCCCGAGCCTGATTCGCGGGCCGTGGTGCGCTCGGTTGACGAAGCTCTGGCGAACGTCATCCGGCATGCCTACAAAGGCCAGGCGGGCAAGCCCATTGATCTCACTTGCCGGCGATTGTTCACTGATCGGGACAAAAAAGCCCCGCGCGGACTGGAAATTACACTGTCCGACTCCGGTGTTCCAGTCGATCCCAAGAAACTCCACGGTCGGCCGCTGGATGAGATTCGTCCTGGAGGCTTGGGACTTCATTTTATGAAACAGAGCATGGACGTAGTAGAATTCCGCCGAAATAATGGCAAGAATCTGCTGCGCATGGTGAAGTATTTGGTTTCACCCAAACAGGCCAAGCAGCCAGAGGGAGACTAGACCGTGCAGATTGCTGCCCGAAGTTCCGAAGGTGGGGTCATCTTAGATATCTCCGGGGATATCGATCTGGCCAATTCACCAGCAATGCGCAAGGTGCTACTGGGGGAAATTAAGGAGAAACGCACGCGCAAGGTGTTTCTCAACCTCAAAAGCGTGCGGTATATCGATAGTTCGGGCATTGCGTCCCTGGTGGAAGGCCTGAAGGCTTCTCGCGACAACGGGGCACGCATGATCCTTTACGGATTGAGTCCCTCGGTGAGAGAAGTGATGGAACTCTCCCGCCTGCAAAAGATCTTCGAAATTTATGATAGCGAGGAACTGGCACTCTCTTCGTAGGCATTTAGGAACCAAAATATTCCGCAAACAGGTCGGCGGGTTCATTGGAACTTATTCGAAAAATCGGTGCCTTGTTTCTCGGTGGCGTTGCCTATGTCGGCTCACTGACGACATTGTCGATGCGGGCCGCGTACTTCACCTTCATTGGACCATTCCAAGGCAAACCGGCCCGCGTTCAGCGTTCCATTTCCCAGGCGATGGAGGCCGGGGTACGGGCCTTGCCGATTTTGTCTCTGATCACGTTTTTCATCGGGTTGATCCTGGCGCTTCAAGCAGCGTACGAGTTGCGGCGATTCGGTGCGATCAGCTTTGTTGCCAGCGCCGTGGCCCTGTCCATGACCCGGGAATTGGGGCCGCTGATTACCGCGGTCATCGTAATCGGGCGCTCCGGTTCTGCATTTGCCGCTGAAATCGGCACCATGAAGGTCACCGAAGAAATCGACGCGCTGGAAACCATGGCCATCGACCCTGTCGGCTTCCTGGTGGCTCCCAAGTTCGTGGCCATGATTGTCATGTTGCCCTGCTTGACGATCTGGGCGAATTTCATGGGTATTCTGGGTGGTTCACTGTTTGGGGTTCTTAAAGCCGATTTTACTTTCGAGCGCTATATTTACGCTTCCCTCGATTCACTATTTCTCCGAGATGTGGTGACGGGTCTAATCAAGAGTTTCATGTTCGGCATCACCATCACAGCGGTCGGTTGTCAGGAAGGATTCAACACCGGCGGCGGCGCGGAGCAGGTCGGTCGCTCGACAACGAAGGCAGTCGTCGTTTCGATTTTCCTTGTGATTTTGGTGGATCTCATCTTTACGATGCTGTTTTTCGTTTTGGCGCAGGATTAGGAGCCATGGCCCAGAAAATCCAAAAACCGGCCGATGCGGCGGAACTTTCTGGTCCGATGATCTCTATCCGCGATCTTCGCGTCAGCTATGGCGGAGGCCGCGAGATCCTGCACGGAATCAGTTTTGACGTGCAACGGGGCGAGACCCTGGTCATTCTAGGGGGCTCTGGCTCGGGGAAGAGCACATTACTTCGTACCCTTGTTGGCTTGGAAAAGCCCACTGCGGGAGAAGTGTGGATTCGTGGCAAGAATTTTGCGGCAATTTCTGGCGACGAGCGAGATGAGATTCGGACGCGTCTCGGGATGTCTTTTCAAGGTGGGGCCCTGTTCGGCTCGATGACCGTCGGCGAAAACGTTGCGTTGCCCCTCGTGGAGCATACGAAACTCGAACCGTCGACTGTCGAAATCATGGTTCGCTTGAAACTGGACCAGGTCGGATTGTCTGGATTCGAGGATTTTCTTCCCTCGCAACTGAGTGGCGGCATGAAGAAACGCGCGGCGGTGGCCCGCGCCCTTGCCATGGATCCGGAAATCCTGTTCTTCGACGAGCCTTCCGCGGGACTGGACCCAATCATCGCTGCAGGCATCGACCAATTGATTCTGGAATTGAAGAAAGCGTTTCACATGACGATCATCGTGGTTACCCATGAACTCGCCAGCGCATATCTCATCGCCGATCGGATGGTTCTGATCAACAAAGGCGATTTGATCGCCATGGGTACGGTTCAGGAAATGCAAAACAGTAAGCATCCCAAGGTCAGGCAGTTCTTGGATCGTGTTCCCGAACCCGCGGTCGCTCAAGAATTGGATTATCTGCAAATGCTGACGGAGCCTTCGTCCAAACAAGGTGAAGGTGGTCAGGGGAAGAGCAGGTAGAGATGGAAGCAAGGCGTGAGCAGGTTTTTGTCGGACTTTTCGTAATTATCGCGACCGCGCTGCTGGTGGTCACGGCGTTTTCGCTGGCAGGTGTATTCGCCAGTTCCACACGGCGCTTCCATGCCCGGTTTCACAATGCCGCGGGTCTGGAGCCCGGAGCTTCCGTCCGCTTTGAGGGAGGACCGAAAGTTGGGCGCGTGGAGAAAATTACGATTGATCCGGCGGATCCGTCCTTAATGGATATGGAATTCTCCTTAAAGAACGATGTTCCGGTGAAGACCGACAGCCGTGTCGCGATTTTAAGTTTCAGCCCTTTGGGTGACAATCACCTGGAGGTTAAGGCAGGATCCCCCAAAGCGCAGCGCGCGGCCGATGGCACCTTGCTCCCCTCAGATCCCTACGTTGGTTTCAACGACCTCACCGCGCAAATCAATGATTTGGCGCCGCAGGCAAAGCAATTATTGGCGAATTTGAATGATCGCGTCATTCAATTGAAGGTCACAGTAGATCGGGTAAACGACCTGCTGAACGACAGGAACCGGCAGAATGTTTCCGCCAGCTTGTCGGATCTCCATGGCATGTTGGCGGAGAACCGGCCGCAGATCAAAAACACTCTAAATAACGTCAACGCCGCCACAGAAAAATTGGGGCCGCTACTCGATCAGATTCAGAAAACCGTCAGTCAGGCCGACAGCACCTTGAAGAAAGTGGACGGAATGGTGTCCGATAACAAGGACGACGTGCGGGCATCGGTGGTGATGCTGCGGCGATCCCTCGAGAACGTATCTGCGATCACCGCGAAGGTGCAAACCATGCTGGACGACAACGATTACAACATTGAGGAGCTGTTGAACAATCTCCGCATCGTTTCCGAGAATTTGAAAGAGTTTACGGACACCATCAAAACCCGTCCCTCGACCCTAGTGAATCCCGGCGCTCCGCGCGACCGCAAACCTGGAGATCTACGATGAACATTTCACGATCCAGCGTTGTCAAAATGAATGATCGCGACAATCCTCGACCGGGATGCATTCGATTCTGCACACTTGCCGTGTTGCTAACGTTGACCGTCATGGGCTGCGGTAGTCCGCGACCCATCAAGTATTACCAGGTGACCTATCCCACTAAGGCTTTCGTGGCTGACGATGCGGTCAATGCCAGTCTATTGGTGCGTTTATTTGAAACTTCTCACCTTTATCTCGATGACAAGATGGTCTATGGTTTCGCTTCCCCGGAGATGGGCACCTACGAGTATCAACGCTGGGCAGAACCTCCCGTTGCGATTCTCCAGAACTCTCTCGTCCGGGGGCTTCGCGCGTCTGGCCGCTTCAAGGCCGTGTACACCGTCAGGGCCGATCCAGGTGGCCGATTCGTTCTAACGGGACAACTTTACGATTTCAAGGAGGTAGACTCGGCGACGGTAGCGGCGCGTCTCAGCTTCGAAGCGCGGCTCTTCGATCGTAAGTCTGGAACTGTGGTGTGGGAGCACACCTATAGTCATGACGAGCCTGCCACGGAAAAGAGCATCACTGCGTTTGTCCTGGCTATGGATAAGAACCTGAAAAGCGGCGTCCAAGAGATCCAGGCCGGGCTCGAAGAGTATTTCCACGCGCACCCCGTGCAATAACTCACGCTTGGAAGCTCTATTTGAAAATAGATCATTGGCTGCCTAAGGATTCGCTGAGAATGTTGCGTTGGCATAGTTGAATAGCACAACACCGTCGTTGTTTTTTGCATCGCCTCGGTTTCTTCCTTTATCTCCAGTCCTCACCGTGTCTTGCAGCCTCTTCCAAAATATCTCGCTGTATTTATAGCTGAGAATTTCAACAGTCCTGCCTGTTTGGTATCTATCGGGAAATCGGCGTTTTCGGCCTTTCGCGATCATTAACTCCTTTCGTTCAAATGGAATGCCAACGTAGTCTCTCTTCTCCAGTCGATTGGTCAACTGATTGCTTTTCTATAAATCGCAAGTTGGAACCAAGGCCAAAGAGGAGGCCCGCTATGACAGTCATTCTGATGGTCGCCATGTTCGCGATCTTTCTCACCATCGATTACGTGCGGAAGGGCAAAGAAGCTAAGGAAACTGCCACGGCCCGGGAAGAAGCCGCATCAGCTGCGCCGCAGGTACTCCCCACGATCGTAGCGGGCTTTGAATTGCCGGAAAATCGCCGTTATCACCAGGGACACACCTGGGCATTGCAGGAGAGCCCCACCTTGGTTCGGGTTGGTATTGATGATTTTGGCGCCCGCCTGGCTGGGAAGATTGACGAAGTCACGCTACCAAAGCGCGGTCAATGGGTCCGCCAAGGGCAGAAATTCGCAACGCTCGTGCGGGATGGGCAACGAACAGACTTGGTGTCACCAGTGGAGGGGGAAGTGACCGCAGTTAATGAGGAACTCGTTTCAAACATCAGCTTGTTGAATAACGACCCCTATGGACACGGCTGGTTCGTTTCGGTGATCTCTCCGGACCTCGCGGTCAGCTTTCGCAATCTCTTGAACGGCAGTCTGGCTCGCAAGTGGATGGCGGAAGCATCAACCCGCCTGCAGATGCGCATTCCTGCTTTGGCCGGTGCGGTTGCCCAAGATGGCGGAGTCGCTGTTCATGACCTGACCGTGCACATGCCTACGACCAAATGGGCGGAGGTCACCCGCGAATTCTTCCTGACATAATCGGGTTCTCCTGTTTCAATCCGATGTCAAAACTTGGGCCCCGGTCGGTACTGACCGGGGCCTGAGTCGTTTTGAGCTGCTCGTTCACCAAAAGCGATTGATGAAAGTCATTACAGCGTTGTGACGCCGGTCACCCCTGGCGGTGCTGAAACTCACTGGAAACTCGCTTTTTCTCAGGCAAACTTTTCGTGGGCCAACGACTATGCGGAAGGATTCATCACTATCCTCGTCGCCTCTGCTGAACTTCTTTACACTCTGCGGGCTACTGGTCTTCTGCTTCACCCCGCCGTTTGAGGTGGCTACCTACTAGCGCTCTGTTTCTTCCGTGGCTGGCCAGGAGAACCTCGCTCCAGAAAGCATCTCCACTATGAGTAAAGGCATTCTGTACGATGCAACGCTGTGCATAGACTGCAAAATGTGCGAAAAGGCCTGCGCCGAACATCATAGCCTCCCATACAACGACGAAATCGCAGCCGAACAAAAACAATCCGAGCACAAGTACACCGTGGTGTTAAATCGCGATGATAAGTTTATGCGCCGTCTGTGCATGAATTGTCTGGATCCAACGTGTGCCTCGGTTTGTCCGGTAGCAGCCCTCCGTAAGAGCATACTCGGGCCGGTCACTTACGATGCTTCCCGGTGCATCGGGTGTCGCTACTGCATGATGGCCTGCCCATTTTCCGTTCCTAAATACGAATGGGACAAGGCACTTCCGTTGGTGCGTAAGTGCGATATGTGCGCCGATCGCGTCTCCAACGGATTGCCTACCACGTGCGCCGAGGCTTGTCCCACCGGCGCAACAAAATTCGGCGAGCGCGACGACCTGATTGCCGAAGCAAGAGACCGTATTGCGAAGGGGCAAGGGCAATATATCGACCACATTTATGGTCTGCACGAGGTTGGCGGCACGTCGGTGCTGTTGTTGTCGAGCGTCCCCTTCGAGACCTTCGGATACCGCAGCGATCTGAGTAGCGAGGCGCTACCGCCGCTCACCGGACACGTCCTTTCGCATCTTCCGGATGTAGTGGCGGTGGGTGCGGTCGCGCTAGGCGGCATTTGGTGGCTCTGCAACCGGAAAGAAGAAGTGGCCGCTGCGGAAGGCCGCCCGGCTGCCAGCAAGGCATGACAGGAGAAGTCTCATGTTTAAAGTGAAGATCACGTTTTGGAGAGTCGTCCTCGCGCTTCTTCTGATCGCCGGAGCCTACGCAACGATTTTGCGTTTTGCTCGCGGCTTGGGCGCCTCCACAAATTTGAACGACGCTTTCCCTTGGGGCATCTGGATTGGCTTCGACGTAATGTGCGGAGTGATGCTGGCGGCAGGAGGATTTACGCTGACGGCGGCGGTCTATCTCTTCAACCTAAAGAAGTTCAAGCCGATCGTGCGACCGACTGTCCTTACGGCCTTTCTTGGTTACCAATTGGTTGTCGTGGCGCTGCTATTTGACCTGGGCCGCAGCTACCGGATTTGGCACCCGCTGGTGATGTGGAATCCACATTCCGTCATGTTCGAAGTGGCCTGGTGCGTCACCTTGTACTCCATCGTGTTGTCCCTGGAATTCGGTGGCGTGCTTTTTGAGCGCTTCAAGCTCTTCAAGCTCCTTCGTATCCAGAAAATGCTGCTCATACCGATGGTCATCGCCGGAGTACTTCTCTCGACTCTTCATCAGTCCTCACTCGGCAGTCTTTATCTGATCGTGCCCAACAAACTTCATCCTTTCTGGTACTCACCGATTCTACCCATCCTTTTCTTTCTATCAGCCATCTGCGTCGGTTTGGCGATGACCATCTTTGAATCGTCGATGAGTGCGAAACACTTCGGGAAGCAGCTCGAATTACCATTGATCCAGTCGTTGGGCCGCACGCTCCTCGTTATGCTTTGCGTTTATACCGTTGTGCGATTCGAGGACCTGCTCCATCGCGGAGCCTTAAGTTTGTTCAGCAAGAATGGCTTGGAAACTCCTCTCTTTCTGATGGAAATCTGCCTCGTGTCCATCTTGCCGATCTCTCTGCTGTTGATTCCGAAGGTTCGGGAAAGCCCCAAAGGCCTCTATCTGTCCGCCGTTCTCTGTCTGCTGGGATTTGTCACAAATCGCATGAACGTGGCCATCACTGGAATGGAAACGGCTTCCGGGCAACATTATTTCCCGAAGTGGACGGAACTTGCGGTCACCCTCGCGATCATCGCTTTTGGGTTTTTCGTGTTTGCGCTCGCGGTGAACTATTTACCGATTTTCAGTCACGAGTCCGTTCAAGAACCTGTCGCGGAGCCGGAGTTAATACAAAGCGAAGTGCCAGAGCTGTCCAATGTTCAAACTTAAAGATCAACCGGGCAGCGGCACGCCCTGGGCGTGGTTGCCTACCAGCTTGAGTGGCAAACTCCTGGTTTTGCTTGTCTCTTCGATGGCGATTGTCTTCGGTGTCCTTGGTTACCTCAACATTCAGTTGCACCGGCGCCATCTGGAGCGCGACGCCCTTGCTGATGCAGCTCGCACCAGCAGCGTCATCAAGCGCAATACTTCCTATTACATGCTTCGCAACCAGCGCGACGGTCTGTATCACATCATTTCAGAAATGGCGAACGAGCCGGGAATGGTGCGTATTCGCATCATTAACGACCAAGGCCGTATCAGTTTTTCTTCCGATCCGACCGAGATCACCAAATTTGTCGACCGCAACATGAAGGCTCAGGATACAGAGCCCCTGAGCCGCGACAGCATAGACCTTTCCAGCCTGAAGCAGAGTTTTCACACGTATCGGCTGCCCAATAACGAGCGCGCGCTCGGCGTGATTGACCCCATCGAGAATTCACCTGCTTGCAGCAGCGCCGAATGCCACGCTCACCCCGCGCAAGTGAAGACGCTGGGCATTCTGGACACGAACATCTCACTGGTCAGCAGCGAGCGCAATGTTGCTGAGAGCACGCGGCAGGTCTTGATCTATACGATTCTCGCCGTTCTCGGTGTGGCTGTACTGATCTCCGCGTTCGTTCGGCACATGCTAGGTGGGCCGCTACGCGCTTTGACCGAAGGCACCCATCGACTGGGTTCAGGCGATTTGGGTTACCAGATCCCGATGCAGTCGAGCGGGGAATTGCAAGACTTAGCCAACTCGTTCAATACCATGAGCAGCCAGATTCAGGAAGCGCACGACGAAATTAACGCGTGGAATCGGACGCTAGAAGAGCGCGTCGAGCAGAAAACCCGTGAGCTAAGCGGTGCGCAGGAGGAAATGCTGCGCGTCGAACGCATGGCGTCCATCGGCAAACTGGCCGCCGTCGTTGCGCATGAAATCAACAACCCATTGGCCGGTATTCTCACTTATTCGAAGTTGCTCAAAAAACGGTTGAGCCGCGAGCACGAACCGAACGCGGAAAATATCAGCATGCTGGACCTGATGGAATCGGAAAGCCGTCGCTGCGGAGAAATCGTCAAGAACCTCATGACTTTTGCGCGCCCGACCTCCGTGAACATGGAGCCGTCGGACCTGAACGCAGTGATCGACCGGTGTGTGCGTTTGGTTCAGCATCAACTCACACTGAAAGCCGTTGAACTTCACCTTGCCCTATATAAAGACTTGCCGGCCGTTCGTTGCGATCCCGGGCAGATCGAGCAGGTCATTCTGGCGCTGGTCATGAATGCGATTGATGCCCTGCCGAACGGAGGAAACCTCTCCCTGGTCTCGCGGAAGTTGAGCAATCTCGAAGCGGTGCAGATCGAAGTTCGCGACGACGGAATCGGGATGCCGCGAGAAGTCATTGCCAAGATGTTCGAACCTTTTTTTACGACAAAAGAACACGGACGCGGATTGGGCTTGGGATTAGCGATTAGCCGGAACATCGTCGATCGTCACGGCGGCCGCATTGAAGTGGCCTCCGAACCGGGTCACGGCACCACATTCACAATAACTCTGCCTCTACAGTCCTCGTCGGCGTTGAAAACGGAGACCGTCGGTACGGTGGAACGAGGAGCATAACCATGGCCACAAAAGCGAATCTGCTAGTTGTTGATGATGAGTTGATCGTTCGAGACTCGCTCGACAAATGGTTTCGGGAAGAGGGCTACGACGTGGCCGTCGCGGATAGTGCCCACGATGCCCTCGCGAAAATGGCCGCAAAGCGTTTCGACCTCGCGCTGGTCGACATCAAAATGCCCGGCACCGACGGCGTGGAACTGCAGCGCAGGATGCACGAAATCGACCCGGACATGCTGGTCATCATCATGACGGGCTATGCCTCAGTAGAAACGGCCGTAGCCGCGCTTAAGAACGGCGCCTACGATTATGTTTCAAAGCCGTTTGACCCGGACGACATCGCCCACACGGTACACAACGCTATTTCTCATCAGCGCGCGCAAATCGAAAACGCCCGCCTTCGCGAAACGGTAGCTTCCGTGGTCCGGCCTCAGGAGATCGTTGGGCAGAGCGCGGCGATGGTCCGCGTCTTCGAGGCCATCCAAACGGTTGGACCCACGGACGCGACGGTGCTGATTACCGGCGAAAGCGGCACAGGGAAAGAGCTTTGCGCGCGCGCCATTCACGCCGCCAGCCCACGGCACTACAACCCATTAGTGGTCATTCATTGCGGTGCCTTGACCGAAACACTGCTGGAAAGCGAATTGTTCGGTCATGAAAAAGGTGCGTTTACCGGCGCGCAATACCGCAAAAAGGGCAGCTTCGAAGTGGCCGATGGCGGCTCAGTTTTCCTCGATGAGATTGGCGATATCAGCCTGAAGACGCAAACCGACCTGCTGCGCGTTTTGCAGGAACGAGAGATCACCCGTGTGGGGAGTACTCATCCCATTCATGTGGACTTCCGATGCATTGCCGCCACGAACAAAGATGTGCAGAAACTCGTGAGCGATGGCACGTTCCGTCCCGACCTTTTCTACCGGCTTAATGTATTCCAAATCCAGTTGCCGGCTCTTCGTGAGCGCAAGGGCGACATTCCCATCCTCGTCGAGCACTTCATTCGCAAGTTCTCGGCATCGATGAACAAGCGAATTACCCGGGTCGCGCCCGCGGCCATGGCCCTGCTGGATCGCTATCAATGGCCCGGGAACGTTCGCGAACTGGAAAACGCCATAGAACGTGCCATGGTGGTCGCGCAAGAACCGGAAATTCGCGAAACTGATTTCGTTTTGCGGCTGCCAGTGACCGAACACGTCCCTCGCACGCTGGATGACGTGGAACGGGAGCACATTCTGTCTGTTCTTCAGGAATGCGGGGGCAATCAGACGCTTACTGCTGAAGTTCTGGATATCGACCGCGTCACACTGCACAACAAGCTCAAGAAATACGGTTGGAAACGAGAGGCGGCGTCTGCGCTGTGAACCTCATTCAGCTTCTGCCGTTCGGTTCGGTTCCGGCTGAACTTCTGGCGGAACTCCGTGACGGTCTGAGCCTTGAGTTTCTTGTGCGCTGCGATGTACTTCCGCCCGAGCCCGATCCCCGTTTCGCCTTCAATGTGACTCGCCAACAGTATTTGTCGACAGAAATTCTTGCGAACATGGTTAAGCGGGGGACGCCGGAGGCTGCTCGAATTCTTGGCGTCACCCTTGTGGATTTGTATATTCCGATTCTCACGTTCGTTTTTGGCGAAGCGCAATTGCAAGGGAGTTGTGCGCTCGTCTCTGCGCATCGTCTCCGTCAGGAGTTTTACGGACTTCCCGCCAATCGCATGGTCTTTCAGGAGCGGCTGCTCAAGGAAGCCACACACGAACTTGGGCACACCCTCTCATTGGCGCACTGCGAAGACTATCAATGCGTAATGTCTCCATCACACGGAGTCGAACGCATCGATTTAAAGAGTACTCATTTCTGTACATCCTGCCGTGCAGTGGCGGGTGTTCGCAAACCGGTCCAAGCTGCGCTGTAGCCGCAGGAGCGTGTCCCAAATCATGCCGAGCGGCGTCGCGGCACAATCCCTCGTACAACGACATAAAGAATAGGAATGAAAATCAGATTCAGCGTCGTGGCCGCGATCATCCCTCCAAACACGGTGGTACCCACCGAAATTCGGCCAGTCGCCCCCGCGCCTTGCGCGAGCGTTAGCGGCACTACGCCCAGAATGAAAGCCAGCGATGTCATTAAAATGGGACGCAATCGAATGCGTGCGGCTTCCACGGCGGCGTCCAGCGTATCAAGTCCCTCGTCTTGCAATTGTTCCGCAAACTCCACGATCAGAATCGCATTCTTACTCGCGAGGCCAATCAGCATCACCAACCCGATCTGGCAATATACGTCGTTGGTCAGGCCGCGCAACGCCATGGCTCCCAACGCCCCAAGCAGCGCTACGGGAACTCCCAGCAGCACGATGAACGGTAGAACGTAGCTTTCGTACTGAGCTGCCAGGGTAAGGTAAACGAACACCAATCCCAACGCGAACAAAATCCCCGCCTTCCCGCCGGATTCAATCTCTTCCAGCGAAAGGCCGCTCCATTCGTAGGCCATTCCTCGGGGTAAAAGTTTTTTCGCCAATGCTTCCATCGCCAGCAATCCTTGCCCCGTACTTACCCCGGGAGCGGCGCTTCCCGATATTTCTGCGGAACGGAAAAGGTTGAAATGCGTGATCACCTGCGGATTGGCCGTCTGCTCGACATCCACGACGTTGTCCAACGGAATCATTTTCCCGCTGTCGGAGCGCAAGTAGTACGCTCCGATATCTTTTGGGTCGGAACGGAACCGCTGATCCGCCTGCAGATAAACGCGATACGAACGATTGTTGAAATCAAAATCGTTCACGTAGACGGACCCCATAAACACCTGGAGTGCATCGGTGATTTGGGAAATCGGTACTTGCAGACTCTTGGCCTTCTCGCGATCAAGCCTGACCAATATTTGCGGATCGTTTGCGGTGAATCCTGTGAACAGGCCAGCCAGATCCTTCTCAGCGTTCCCGGTGGCCACCAACTGATTCGCCGTGTTGGCCAGAGTTTGCAATGTATTTCGCCCCAGGTCTTCCAGTTCAAAGGTGAAGCCGCCAACTTGACTGGCTCCTTGAATCGCCGGAGGGCTAAACGGAACAACGAGTCCCCCCGGGATCGCCATCATCGGTCCGCGAAGATTCTCAACCACGGTTGCGCTGGAATGCTCCGGGCCCTTCCGGTCCCGAAACTCCTTCAAATTCGCAAACAGCATTCCGCGATTGGGTGCGGTCCCGGTTATCCCGTAGCCCACGATGGCAAACGTTCCACTGACCTCAGGAGCCTTGCCGAGGAGGACTTCCGCCTGCGCGCACAGATCTCGCGTATATTCCAACGAAGCCCCCTGTGGCGCCTGCACCATCACGATGATGTAACCCTGATCTTCTTCGGGAATGAATCCGCGCGGAATGTGTGTATACAGCCCGTAGACGGCCAGCAATGCCACCGCAAATGCCACCAACGTTGCGTATTTCCACCGAGCCGCCGCATGCACCGCCTTCTTGTAGAGGTCCGATCCAGCCTGAAACGTAACGTTGAACATCTTGAAGAACGCGCCTTGAGCTCTTTCGCGGTGGTGTCCCAGGAAGATCGCGGAAAGCGCGGGAGTCAGCGTTAGCGCATTGAAGGCGGAAATCGACACAGAAAACGCGATTGTCAGCGCGAATTGCCGAAACAGGATTCCGGTGCTGCCGGGAAACAACGCGACCGGCACGAACACCGACACAAGAACTAGAGAGGTAGCGATTACGGCCCCGGCAACTTCCTTCATCGCTACGCTCGCGGCATTGTGTGGTTCTGTAATGCCTTCCACGATGTGCCGCTCCACGTTTTCGATCACCACGATCGCGTCATCCACCACCAATCCGGTGGCCAGCGTGATGCCAAACAGGGTCAAGGTGTTGATCGAAAAACCCAGCACCTTCACGAACATGAACGTCCCAACAAGAGACACGGGGATCGTAATCGCCGGAATGAACGTTGTTCGCCAGTCCTGCAAGAAAATGAAAATCACGAATACGACCAGCCCGATCGCCTCCAGCAGAGTGATCAGCACATCTCTGATGGATTCGCCAATAACTTCCGTCGTGTCAAACGCGATCGCGTATTTCATTCCCGGCGGAAAATTCTTCGCTAGCCGTGCCAGTTCCAACTTGACGCCTCGGTCGACGTCCAGCGCGTTGGCCCCGGGAAGTTGCGATATGGCGATGCCCATGGAATCGTGGCCGTCGAATCGCACCATGGTCCCGTAATCCTCGGCACCCAACTCGGCGCGGCCGATGTCTCGCAGACGGACCAGCGTCCCGTCGGTCCCCGTCTTCAAGATAATGTTATCGAACTCCTTCGGCTCCGACAGTCGGCCGATCGCCCGGACGCTGATTTGGTAAGCCTGGCCAGTACGAGCAGGTGGCTGTCCCACCTGGCCAGCAGCGACTTGTACATTCTGTTCCTGAAGCGCGCTGAGAACATTCGAAGCAGTCAGCCCGCGTGCCGCCAGTCGCGAAGGGTCAAGCCACAGACGCATCGCATATTTTCGTTCACCGAAAAGGGTGGCGTCTCCAACACCCGGTACACGTTTCAACGCATCTTTGACGTAAACGTCCAGATAATTGCTGATGAACAGGCTGTCGTACTGCCCGTTCTCAGAATACATTCCCGCGGCGAGAACGAATCCGGAGAACTGTTTGGTGATGATGATTCCAGTGTTCTTCACTTCGTTCGGCAGACGCCCGAGCGCCTGGTTTACGCGGTTCTGCACGTCCACAGCGGCAAGGTCCACGTTCCGAGTAGCATCAAACGTTACGGTGATCTGGCTCGTTCCATCATTACCACTGGACGAGCTGATGTACTTCATTCCGGGCACACCGTTGATATTTTGTTCCAGCGGAATCGTGACGGCAGACTCCACGGTCTGTGCGTTGGCACCGATATAGGAGCTGGATACGATCACCTGAGGCGGTGCGAGTTCCGGGAATTGCGCGATCGGCAAAGAGGGAATGGCGATCGCTCCGCCGAGGATAATCAGCAGAGCGCAGACTGTCGCAAACACAGGTCGCCGTATAAAAAAATCTACAAACACGCAGCTTCGCAGCCTTTCTCTTGAAAGTCGCTGGTTCTCAGCTATTCCGGATTGTTGTGCTTTTGCTCGCCCGTCGCATCCTGACTACTGCCCGTTTTCTCTACCTGGATTTGCTCCGTTACGGGCACTCCGTCTTGAAGAAATTGCAAACCTGAAACAATGATGTGATCCCCTGGCTTAATGCCGTCCAGAATTATGTAGTCATTTCCAACGATCTCGCCCAACTTCAATAGTCGCTGGCGCGCAATCGTTCCCTTATCTTCTTTCACCGCCGTGAACGCAAAGAACTCCCCGTTAATCCGTTGCACTGCAAGCACGGGAATGGTCAGTCCTTGTTGAGTGCGCCAGGTGATTTGCGCCCGAACCTGCTGCGCGATCCGAAAGGAATTATTTCGGTTAGCGATGATGGCCTTGGTCAGTACTGTTTGCGTGTCAGAATCCACCTGCGGAGATACAAAGGTGATCTGTGTTTCTGAGAGCGTGCCTCCATTCTCATCCAGGAGTTTTACCGGCAGGCCCAGGCGCAGATCTCGCGCCCGCGACGCAGGCACGTAAATATAGGCCTCCAGCGCGCCAGGCTCATCGACGGTGGTCAGAACGGTCGAAAACGTGACGCGATCGCCCACGCGAACGGGTATATCCCCCACGATTCCATCCATGGGAGCGCTGACGCGGTAATAATGCAGCTCGACGCTTTGCTCCTGTACTTGATGTTCCAAGGATTTCAGTTGTGCGACGGCCGCATCGTAGCTGGTTTGCGCGTTGTCGAAATCCTGTCGCGGGATTACGCCAGCGTCAAAGAGTTTCTGCGCCCGCTCCAAAGATATTTTCGCATAGCGGACATTAGCTTCCTGCGCCGCACGTGTAGCTTCCTGGCTGTTTACGGTCGCCTCTTGCTTGAGCGGGTCGACCTGGAGCAGTGGCTGTCCCGCCTTTACGCGGTCTCCCGATTTCACGAATATTTTCGTAACTTGGCCTTCCGCTAGGGGATTCAGTGTGGCGGAGTGGCGGGACTTCAGAATGGATAGGTACTCCGTTGTGTTTGCGATTGGTTGCGGTTGCGCGACCAATACCTGAGCGGGCATGGCCTGCGGTGCGCTCGCGTCCGAGCCGCCCGCATTTGATTTCGCTCCGCAACCCGCCAACGTAATGACGCCAAGGCAAATTGCGGTGAGCCCGAAGACAGAGGCCGACCCATTTCTCCTCCCAACGCAAGAGGACAGGCCCGTTTGTTTTTTCATCAGCATAGGGAATGCACTCCATGTTACGACAAGGAGCGCTTATCTGAACAGCGTGGAGTGGGCTATACGAGATTGCTCGGCAGCGCTGCGCACCAGCTTCAGTACATGTCGGAGGCGTCGATCTTCTTTCCGGATAATCCCAGCTGCAACACTTCAATATTCCCAGGGCGATCAAACACCTTTCCTGGCCACCAGTGCTTAATCAGTACGCGGAATCCACCGAAGGCAACGCCAGCGATTGTAGCCACGACGACAAACAGGCTCGTGAACAAGAAAATTTTGTAGAGCATTCGCACCAGCGGGGGATCCGTCAACGATTGGTGTGGCTCGTTCCAGGTCACTGCCGTTTCGTAGTTCACCGCGTCGCGGATTGCCTGCGCGTGCATCTCGGAGGTAGCCGCGAAAACCGCAGATAAGAGCGATGCTTTTCGTTCTACAGTAACTCCCGAGCGCTTCGCGGCCGCCGGCAGAGCCTGCTCTAAATGATGACGCTGATTTTCTGCAACCTGTGGCGTTGGATAATCCAAAAGCAGCAATACCCCACTTCCATGTTGTCCCTGATATCGCGCCAGGATTGCTTCCGCGCCGTTCTGGAAACCGACCTCCTTGGCTAAGCCGGCATATGCTCCTTGCCCCAGCGAAGCCATCGCGACCTGAAACGCCTCGGGGCCCAGCGCATATTTTTCGGATCCAAAAATCCGCCATTCGGTCGGCAAGTAACTCTTCAAAGGCGGAAAGGGAGTTGCATCAATCTTGGATTTCAGCGCGCCGATTATGTCATTCAAACTCTCGGGTTTTGTGTTCGCAGAAAGAGTGGCTTGCACTACGAGATTTCCCAGCAGGATGCGCCCGTCGTACTGGCTCAGCGCCGAATTGCTGCCCACCCCCATGTTGCGCATGCCGGGCGCGAGCAAGAAAGTGTAGAACTCGTAAGCGCTACTGGGATCGCGGAGCTGAAAGACACGCAGGGTAACCTCATCTTGCCCGTTGTGATAGGTACGTTGCTCAATGGCGCCCACTCCCGACTCCTGCAGCACCTGCTCCGCGCCCGTGCCTTGTCCCCAGTTGGTTCCGAGCTCCTTTGCGGCAAGGACCTTTGCGGGGCTACTGGCTTCCCACGGACCGAAGCGATCAGGCAGGATGGCCGTCTGTGCGAAGACACCGGTGCACAAGCACGCAGCTAACAGGGATACGAAGATCAGCTTTCGCATGACGACCTTCTCATTAGATGCCAACAGCTTACTTTTGGTTCCTGGACTGTTCAACTGTGGGAACCACGGGAGTGCGACCGGGCCGTGCGGCAGAATTGACCGCCACGCTATTTAGGCTTTGCAGGTAAGCTGCCACACCCTGATACACGCCTTCCGCGATGTGTTGCCGGTGTTCCGGCTTCTTCAGCAGTTGCTCATCGGAGGGATTGCTGAGGAACGAAATCTCAGTAAGGATCGAAGGCATATCAGCGCCAATCAACACTACGAAGGGCGCTTTCCTTACCCCGCGGTTCTTGACGGGTTTTGCGGTCTTTTGAATCCGTTTGGCAAGGGAGTCTTGAATGTCCTCGGCCAGTTCCTTGGACTCGTCAATCTTCTCCGTGCGCGCAATCTTCATCACTACATCTTCCAGATCGTGAATCCCTTGTTGGGACGCGGCATTCTCTCTTGCTGCTACTTCCATGGCCTCGGGCGAGCCTTTCATGTTCAGGTAGTAGGTTTCCACGCCGCGCGCCCCGTGATCCGGGCTGGAGTTGGCGTGGATCGAAACAAACAAATCGGCCTTGGCATCGTTGGCGATACGCGTGCGCTCCTCTAACGGAATGAAAGTGTCATCCGAACGCGTATAGATCACATCCGCGCCCGGTAGCTTCTGCTCGATCATTTTTCCCAGCCGCAATGCCACGTCCAGGCATAGATCCTTTTCCATCAACCCCGTCGGCCCGATCGTGCCGGTATCGTGCCCGCCATGCCCAGCGTCGATCACGATGCGACTAATCTTTAGCCCCAAGGCCCGAGTCAAAGTCGACTGGCCATCCCGAGTCGGCAGCGGCACCGCCACCGGCTGCACCAACTCTGGTTTGTTCCTCGAGTTGACCGGCCGTGTCAGTGATCCCTTGCTCGGCTCCGGCACCTTCGGCGCAGGAACGAGGGGAGATTCGGTCATTTCCGTCGCCTCGCTGCTTTTCGTTTTCGACGGCGTCGTATTCGATTTCGCATTATCCGGGGCCAAATCAGCTTGCGCGATTTCTGTCGCGTCTTCCGAGGCAGTGCTCTTCTCCTTGCGGGCGTTTTCCGTGGCCTGCGGTTTCGCTCGGGATGTCGAGGAGTACAGCTCGATTACCAGACGGGTGGGCTTCTTGGTTAGCGAAACGGCATAGTCTCGCACGCCATCCACGTCCAGCACCACGCGAACTACACCCGATTGGTTTTGCGCTACGCGCACCTTCGTCAGGAGACCGCCGCTTACGTGGACATCGGCATGCACCATCGCAGCACTTAGCCGCGCGGCATGCAGATCGAAATAAATCCGGTCCGGATTCGTGATTCGCCCAGAGGAAT
The DNA here is from genome assembly GCA_963759275.1 of Candidatus Acidiferrales bacterium. GTDB lineage: Bacteria > Acidobacteriota > Terriglobia > Acidiferrales > UBA7541 > Acidiferrum. The sequence goes on from CAVWYZ010000021.1 coordinate 306,381, forward strand.
ACTGCACGGAATCCTCAAGGTCGAGGATCACCTCAGTGCTGTCGGCGGTTACGTTCGTCCGAATCTTCTGCAAACGCGGAACGGCAACGGACTTCGCGGGTTCGCCGCCACTCAAGGTCTTACGAGGATCACTACCAGACGCAAAATCGGCCTTCACGCTTGCCGCAGGTGTCGAAGATGTCGAACTATGCGGGGCGGCCTCGCCTGTTTCTGCGCCTCGGCGCAGAGCCAATTCCGCTAGCCCTTCCTGAACCTCGCGCTTGTGAGCCGAATGTGGGAATTTCTTCGAGAAATCCTGATAGGTTTTCGTTGCAGCGGCAAGATCGCCAAGCTGGTCTTTTTGCAGGTTTGCCAATCGCAGCATGGCTTCCTGCACGTGCTTGCTGCTCGGGTAGTCACGAACCAGATAGGCGTAGGCCTCGGCGGCAGCCTGGTAGTAGGTCCGGCCGAAGTGGTCCCCCATTTCGGTGTTCAGCTCGCCCACGGCAAAAATCGCATCGGGCACTTCCGTGGCGTGCGGCGTAATCAGATACACTCGCTGATAACCTGCCGCGACCTTTTTATACTCCGCGAGAGTTCGCTGGCCCGCCGGTTTGTCGTTCAGCAATTCGCGCAATTCTTCGGCGCGCGCAAACTGCGATGACGCGGCGTCTCGTTTCGCGCTGGATGTGTTGGTATTTGCTCGCGCAGGGCAGGGAACAAGTGTCGCCAGCGCCAGGACAAAACCCAGCGAAACCACGGCGAACGTCTTGTGCAAATCTTTTGCTCCCCAGTTCATCCGTTCCCCACCGCTTCCCAAATACTACGCCGCTTCTCAATAGTCGTTCGTAAATATGATTCGCCCGCTTGGCTGAATGGTTCGATGAATCTGATTCGCCCGGATGTACGCGCTTTCTAACCTTCCCGATCCTGGCCGGTAATACGCTTCTTGCACCCGCTGCACGTAGTTTCGGGTTTCGCGAAACGACGGAATTCCATGCGCCCGATCGACCGCGCCTTCTCCGGCATTGTATGCCGCCAGCGCCAAATCCAAATTTCCGTTGTAGCGATCCAGCAGCGTCTTCAAATACTTAACCCCGGCGTCTACGTTTTGTTTTGGACTGAACGCGTCGTTCATTCCAAATCGCTGCGCTGTTGTGGGAATAAGCTGCATCAGGCCTAATGCGCCCTTGCGCGACACGGCCGACGGGTTCCAGTTCGACTCCGTCTGAATCACCGCGCGCACCAGCGCAGGATCCACCTGATGTCTTTCCGCTGCTTCTCTCACCAATTTCTCCACTCCGTCTCGGTCAATATTGACCGCCGGCCGATTCTCCCCCATGAACGAGAGCTCTCCCGGCATGTAGATGGTTGTACGCGGTTTAGTTGCCGTCAGCCTCACGGGTGGCGGGTCGGCATTCACGAAGAGGCGCCGTCCCGTTCCGTCCGTCATCGCGGCGATTTGCGCCGTTGCCGACCGCGTCGCTACCAGCGAGCCCGCGCATACAGCAAAAAACAAAAATCCTACGCGTATCACCATCTGGTCTCGAGATTGACTAAACCGCCTTGGGGAAGGCATTGGTTTGTACACTAATCCGTAGCTGCGGCCGGTAGGCGTTTCCGCCAGCGGCTCAGCAGAATTTCTTTTTCAGGCCGCTCGTCACACAAGTGTTACGGAACACACCACTTGGTGGGGACACGGTCCCGGCGCTACCCAGATTATAGCAATGCTTCCAGCAGGGAGGGGACGCTCTGCAACGCACTTTTTAGGGCTGTTGTGTCTTTTCCGCCAGCTTCCGCTAAATCCGGCCGTCCGCCCCCAGATCCGCCTACCTGCTTCGCTAGCGCCTGTATCAGCTTGCCAGCATGGACTTTAGAGGTGAGGTCCTTGGTGACGCCCACAATCAAAGCCACTTTCCCGTCTTCCGGCATGCCCAAGGCAACCACTCCCGACCCTAATTTCTGTCTTAATGAGTCGACTAACTGCCTCAACCCCTCACGATCAACATTCGCCACTTCGCCTACCACTGCCTTCACTCCCTTGATGGTCTGGGCCTGCCCAAACAAATCATCCAACTGACTCAACGCGCCCTTGCGCTTCTGCTCGCCCAGCTCTTTCTCAAGTTGCCTCGCCGTCTGCGACAACTTCTCTACAGAAGCAAGCACCGTGTCCTCCCCCACGTTTAATTGACTCGCGAGCGCGTGAAGGGTTTGCGCCTGATTCTGATAGTGCTCAATCGCTCCGATGCCGGTAACCGCTTCGATGCGCCGCACTCCCGCCGCCACCGATTCCTCACTAACGATTTTCAGCACGCCGATGTCGCCGCCGCGGCTCACGTGCGTTCCGCCACACAGCTCCTTCGAATAAAAACCGCGCGGCGAATGCGGGTCAGGTATGGTAACCACCCGGACGTTGCTCTCCGGGTATTTGTCGCCGAAAAACGCCAGCGCTCCGGAATTCAACGCTTCCTCCAGGGACATCACCCCAGTCTGAATCTGACAGTTCAATCGAATCTCTTCGTTCACTTGTTGCTCGATGTCACGCAGCTCTTCTTGGCCGACCGGGGCAAAGTGGGAAAAATCGAAACGCAGCCGTTCCGGAGCGTTCAACGAACCGGCCTGCTTTACGTGGGTGCCTAGAATATTGCGCAGCGCGGCATGTACCAGGTGCGTTCCGGTGTGATTCCGCATAATCCGCGCGCGTCTTGGCGCATCGGCCACAACATTCACGCGATCTCCTATGCGAAGGGTCTCTTTGGTTTTCACGCGATGTGCGATCAGCCCTGCCACCGGGTAAAACGCCCCGGCGACTTCCGCGAGCAGTTGCGCCCCGGAATTATCGTAGAATCCCCCCACATCGGCCATCTGCCCGCCCGATTCGGCGTATATGACTGTGCGATCCAGCACCACTTCGCCGGATTCTCCGGCCTTCAGTTCCGCCGTTGCGCCATTCTTCGTGATGATCGCTTCAATCCGGCAGTCCTTCGCCCGCGTCGCCGAGTAGAAATCCGGCTCGGTTCTAAACGTTTCCGCCAATTTCGCATACGCTGGGTTCGCTGCCTCTTTAGACCCCCCTTTCCACGAAGCCCGGGCCCGCGTCCGCTGCTCCTGCATGGCCTTCTCGAAACCGGAAGCATCGAATTGCACGCCCAGGTCGCGCGCCGCATCGACGATGAAATCCATCGGCAAACCGTACGTGTCGTAAAGCCGAAAGGACGCTTCCCCCGGATAGACCGAACCTTTTTGTGTCGCTAGCGGTTTCAGTTCTTCCTCTAACCTTGCCAAGCCAGTGTCGAGTGTGTGCCGGAAGCGTTTCTCCTCGGCCAGCACAATTTCCGGCACGCGGTCTGCGGCAGGTTCCAGCAATTCCGGGTACGCTCCACCCATTAACTTTCGGACTGTTACGACCATGTCCGCCAGAAACGGCTTCGTGGCTCCCAGCAGACGCCCGTGCCGGATCGCGCGTCGCATGATCTTGCGCAACACATAGCCGCGTCCTTCATTCGAAGGCAAAACGCCGTCCGTAATCAGAAACGTTGTGGCTCGCGCATGATCGGCAATCACGCGCAGCGAAGCTGCCGACCGCCGTTGTTCTTCTGCCGCCAACTCTTTCTGCTCATCAATTCCCGTCAGCTGAGCAGCGCGATCGATCAGCGGCACGAATAAATCCGTGTCGTAGTTCGAGATCGCACCTTGCAGCACAGCAGCCACACGTTCCAGCCCCATCCCCGTATCGACACAGGGTTTCGGTAAGGGAGTCAACGTGCCGGTCGCGTCGCGATTAAACTGCATGAATACCAAGTTCCAGATCTCCACATAACGCCCGCAATCGCACGGAAATTTGCAATCGGTATGCCCCTCGTCCGATGCCGCCGGTCCCATGTCGTAATGTATCTCGCTGCACGGGCCGCAAGGCCCGGTATCTCCCATCGCCCAGAAATTGTCTTTGAGCCCGGGAATCGCAAAAACCCGTTCCGCTGGTACATGCTGTTCCAGCCAAAATTTCTTCGCTTCTTCGTCTACGCCCAGTTGCGTGCCCGGCGCCACCTCGGCCCCGCCAAAAATCGTCACGTACAGCTTGTCTTTGGGGATGCCATACCATTGTGGTGAAGTGATCAACTCCCAGGCATAGGCCACCGCGTCCTTCTTGAAATAATCACCGAACGAAAAATTTCCCAGCATCTCGAAAAATGTGTGATGCCTTTTGGTAAATCCTACATTTTCCAGGTCATTGTGTTTCCCGCCGGCCCGCACGCACTTCTGTGCCGTCGTTGCCCGTGTATAGTCGCGTTTTTCCAACCCCAAAAACACATCCTTGAATTGATTCATTCCGGCGTTCGTAAATAGCAGGGTAGGATCGCCATGCGGCACCAGCGACGACGACCGCACGCGCCGGTGCCCCTTGCTCTCGAAAAACTCCAGGAATTTCTCGCGCACCTCGTTGCCCGTCAGTTTTTTGGCTTCAGCCGTCACGTCAACCTCATCCCAATCTGTAGTGGAAACACTTGATTATCGCAGAGCCCGCAATTTCGCCGCAAATAGGCCGTCGTGACTATTCAGGTTCCACTTCCACGTCTGGCACATCTTCGTGAGTCATCCGGTGCAGTTCCCGACGAATCAGATCGGCGGAAAACCCTGCGCCTACCAGGGAGCGATACAGCGAAGCTAACTTCTTCTGATCGATTTCGCCTTGGAACAACCGCAACTTTCGCTCAATCCGGTGCCGCACCACGGCCGCGGGATCGTGTTCTTCCGCCGCATCCTTCAGTGCCACTTCAATGTGACGATCGGGTACGCCGCGCGCCCGCAGCTCCCTGGCGATACGGAAAGGTCCTTGCTTCCGCGTCTCCACGCGGTTTCGCGTGAATTGCCGCGCATACCGTGCGTCATCAATCAGGTTCTGCCTTTTCAATCGCTCTACGACGGCTTTTACGAGCTTCTCATCCTCGCAGCGTCGTCCTAACGCCTTCTTCATGTCCGAGACAGAATGAGCGCGCCGCATCAGAATCTTCACGGCGGCATCGTAGAGTTCCGTTTCGGTTTCCAACTGTCGGGGTTTGCCGAACATACGGGAAGCATAGTGGAAGAATCGGCGAGAAACCAGCGAGCAACGAAGAACGGAGGTGGGGGATAAACATAGTGGCGTGCGCTAGATCACACACCCCATTTCAGTCCTAGTTCACAATTATTTCTGTCTGCGATTGAAAACACAGCACTTTCGCTGTCGTCCATTTGGCAAACCGATTGCCATTTCCACTTTGGGGAGAACCTCACCATGGCTTACGTCATCACCGACACCTGCACGAAAGATGAGCATTGCATCGAAACCTGTCCCGTGAACTGCATCCATCCCACCAAGGATGAAGCCGATTTCGCCACCGTTCCGCAGCTCTATGTGAATCCCGGCGAATGCATTGATTGCGGTGCCTGCGTGCCCGTGTGCCCGACGGGTTCGATTTTCGTGGTGGAAGAAGTGCCGGAAGAACTCAAAGGCTTTATTGATAAGAACGCCGCTTATTTCAATTAATTTGGGCGTTCCACTCCGCCCAGGAGTCCGCCCCCCAGCCGTGGGCTCCTGGATCGGAGCGATCGTGTATTCTCTTCACTCGCCGGTTGGCTTGGCGCCGGGCAATCGGCTTTTCAGAAACTTAATCTGCCCGTTGTGATTTGCTTCGTGTTCCGCCACGTGGAACCATTTGCAATAATTATTCGTCGGTCCCCAGCCCCAGGTCTTGTCCACGGCCATTAGCCACGCGTCATCTCGTTTGCGAAATTCCGCCAGGGTCTTCTCTCGCGTTTCACCCAGAATATTGACGTAGTATTCCAGTCCGTTTCCCACAATTCCTTTGCGCGCCGGCTCTCCTAATTCCATCGGCATTCCCCACTTTTCCTTCCATGCTTCGGGCATTTTGTCTGGCGCCAAGCCCTCGAGGGTATTGAGCTGATAGAATTTTTCCACCGCAGCCAGATGCAGCAGCAATGCTCCAATGCGGTTGGCTTTATCGTCCAGCAGGAAATCCAGATCCTTCTGCGACATTCCTTTCGTCGACCGCAAAACCTGATCTCTCATAAACGCCATCTCGGAAACTAACGTTCCCACTTGCGGCGTGTAGCCCTTCTTGGGTCCCACGATCGTCAGATCTGCATCCTCCGTCCTGCCCTCTTCGGAGAGCATCGTCAGTCCGGCAATGCCAGTGGTCAGAGCCGCCGTCACTTTCAAGAAGTTCCTACGTCCCGGGAACTGCACAAGATTGTTCATTTTCATCTCCAAGCGGAGGGGTGACAGGGATCGTACAGGACAAACGTCGCATACGGACGCGCGGATAATACCCTGTGAGTTTGCTTGCAACAAGGGGGAACGGCTTGGCCGTTATTTGCGCGAGAAGCGCTCGAAATCTGCCATCTGCGAGGCCATTTCTTCGCGTGCGGCGTCGGCGGCGGAACGAATACCCTGGATGCGCAGCTTAAATTCGTCGGGGTTCGATGCGCGCATCAACGCTTCGTCCAAGGTGATCAATTCCTTCGTGTACAAGTCAAACAGCGACTGGTCGAATGTCTGCATGCCGTACTGGGATGTACCGGCGGCGATCGCGTCGTGAATCAAGCGCGTCTTATCTGGATTGATGATGCAATCCTTGATGTACGCGGTGGCGATCATCACTTCCACCGCAGGCACGCGGCCTTTATCGTCCGCACGGCGAACTAGGCGCTGGGAAATCACGGCCTTCAACGTCGCCGCCATCTGCAAGCGAATCTGTTTCTGCTCCGGAGGAGGGAAGACCGCAATAATACGCTGGATGGTCTCGGTCGCGTCCAGGGTGTGCAACGTCGAGAACACCAGGTGCCCGGTTTCCGCCGCCAGCAACGCCGTTGATATTGTCTCGAGGTCGCGCATTTCGCCGACCAGGATCACGTCGGGGTCTTGACGCAACGCAGCGCGCAATGCCGTGGAGAAGTTTGCCGTGTCGACTTCGACCTCGCGCTGGTTGATGAAGCTGCGCTTATCGCGATGCAGGAATTCGATAGGATCTTCAATCGTAATTAAATGGTCGGAGCGGCTGGCATTGATGCGGTCGATCATCGACGCCAGTGTCGTGGATTTACCGGAACCGGTGGTGCCGGTAACCAGCACCAACCCGCGCTGCTCTTCGCAAATCTTCGAAATCACTGGAGGAAGATTCAATTCCTCAATGGTGCGAATCTTGGTGGGAATCACGCGCAACACCATGCCCACATTTCCACGTTGCTGGAATACGTTCACGCGGAATCGGCCCAAGCCCGCCACACCGTACGCCATATCCAATTCGGCGGTTTCCTTGAATTTCTGTTTTTGCCGGTTGGTCATCATGCTGAAGGCCATCGACAGCATTTCTTCCGGCGTGATGCGCGGTACATCGGTCAGCGGGGTAAGCAGGCCGTCCACACGCAGATACGGGTGGTTGCCAACCTTCAGGTGCAGGTCGGAAGATTTGTTTTCAACGGCGCGGCGCAACAAGTCATCAATGCTTAGAGCCATGAGCAGACACCCCCCAAGAATGCGTTTCCTCTCTGAACCTAGCACTCCACGGAAGGTGCAACAATAACGGTGGGAAAACGGGTTGGCCGCTTAGTTACCTAGCCTATAGGACAGGCAATCCTGCATATTCGGTGCGATTGTTACTCTTCGGGTTTTCGTATGTATAACGAGTCATACAGCAAGCCAGCCAAGAAACCACCTGCCAGCGGACCGACCCAATAAATGCCCCAATTCAGCCAGTGGTTGGATGCCAAAGCAGGCCCGAAAGCACGGGCTGGATTGAGCGCCCCGCCGGTAAGCGGTCCCGCCACCAAAATCCCGAGGGTAACGGTAAGGCCGATGCCGAATCCCGCCACGGACCGGAACGATCCTTGCTCATCCACCATGGTTGCAAACACCACCAACACCAGGAAGAACGTAGCCACACCTTCCAGCGCCATCCCCGACCATCGCGGGAAGTCTCGCATCAGTTCCGGTGTCCCCAGGAACACATTGTTGGCGATATCTTCGGGGACAACCATCTTCAGAAAGAACGCCGCCGCGACAGCACCGAGCAGTTGCGCGCCCCAATAGGCTAGCGAATCCAGCGTCGACAGCCTGCGTGTGACCCAAAATCCGATCGTGATAGCAGGATTGAAGTGCCCGCCAGAAATGTGACCCAACGCCGAAACCATGATGGCGAACGCCAAGCCACTCGCCAAAGCGATGCCCAGCAATCCGAGCCCTCCGGAACTCCGCAAATGGAAATCCACACAAATTGCGCCCGCTCCGAAGAAAACCAGCGCAAAGGTACCGAGAAACTCCGCAATCAGCTTTTGGGTAAGGTTGTACATCCAAAGGCCTCCCGGGTTGTGCCACATGTACAACGCGACGAAGAAATCTTAGCTGGAAAGTGCGAGGTCCGCTAGGAAGGAGAAGGTCAGGTGTTCCGGAACGTCAGCGGTTGCTTGAACTGGGAAAAAAGAAGGGGCACAGTCGAGCTGTACCCCTTCTAGGAAGAATCGAGTGTGTTGAAGCTTTGTTAGCGAGCGGCAGCCACCGGTGCATTCACCGGAGTCAGCCAGTTATGGCGATCGGCTTTCTTTCCACTGGTCAGTGCGAAGAACTCGTCTTGAATCCGTCGCGTGACCGGGCCGGCAACGCCGCTCCCGATCGTGATCTTGTCGATCGATCGGATTGGCGTCACCTCCACGGCGGTGCCGACAAAGAACACCTCGTCGGCCAGGTAAACCATCTCGCGCGGAATCACCGATTCCTTCACCGGAATATTCAAATCGCCGGCGATTTTTACGATAGAGTCGCGCGTGATGCCTGGAAGGATGCTGGCCGAGAGCGGTGGCGTAATCAGCGCCCCGTCGTGTACCAGGAAAATATTCATGCCGGAGCCTTCGCTGACATGGCCGTCGGTGTCCAACGCGATGCCCTCCGCGAAACCGTTCAGTGACGCTTCCATGCGGATGAGTTGCGAGTTCATGTAGTTCGCCGCGGCCTTCGACATGGCGGGCAACGTGTTCGGTGCGATGCGCGTCCAGGAACTGACGCACACGTCCACGCCCTTGGATAGTGCTTCGGGCCCGAGATAAGCGCCCCACTGCCAGCACGCCATGTAAATTTCAATCGGCGAGCTCAGCGGATTCACGCCAACCTCTCCGTAGCCGCGCAGCGCAATCGGCTTTACGTAACAGGCGCCCATTTTGTTGAGCCGAACCAGTTCGCACGCGGCGTTGCAGAAATCGTCCAACGAATACGCAAATTCCATGCGGTAGATCTTCCCCGAGTTAATCAACCGCTGCATGTGTTCACGCAACCGGAAGATCGCCGGCCCTTGCGGGGTGTCGTAGCAGCGAATGCCTTCGAAAACGGCTGAGCCGTAGCCGACAGCGTGCGTAAGAACGTGGAGCTTCGCATCATCCCAGAGGATCCATTTTCCGTTGTGCCAAATCTTGTCTGTCTTTTGTACCGGCATGGTCGTGCCTCCCTGAAGGTGATTCGGATGTAGCCAGCTCGCAATTTGAGAATAAGTCAGCCGGGCAAGAGCGTCAATGAAATGAACGCATCGTGATTATGCGTTTTTCAGCCATTTTGGCGGTGTATCATCTGAAAATCGGACCAATTTGGCGCGGTCAAGGAGCTTTCGCGGGCGCAGGCGCGTCCTTCGCTGGTTGATCGGACATCATCGAAGCGGCCGTGGACAGTAGCTTGCCATTCTGGTTCTCCCAAATTCCCAGCAGGATAAAAGGCAGGATCGTTGCCACGGCCCATAATTTGGCGTTGCGCGGCAGTTTTGCTTCTGGCTCCCAGCGGAACAACAGGGAAGAGATGAAGAATGCCAGTGCTCCCCAAGCCGCCAGAGAACCGAGTTCCACTCCCAACGAGAACACATTTTGCCGATAGACCATGGCGCGCTGGATTCCACTTACAAGATATGTGGCCGGCAGAAACAACCCAATCCGCTGAACTACTCGCGGAAGCATGGCTAACGGCAGCGTCGCTCCCGACAAGAAAAGAAACGCCAGCCATAGCAGTTGGTTGATGATTTGGGTTTCCTGCACTGTATTCGTAACGCTCGCGACGATCAGTCCAAGCGCACCGAAAGATGTAATACCCAGAATTACCAGCGCAAACAGGCTGACCAGGTTGCCGAAGGCTGTGACGTGGTAAACGAATCGCGCGAGCAACAGCTCTAAAATCACCGTCGGCAGGATCAGCGCGTAATTGGCTACAATACTCGAACCAATCATGCTCGACGCGGGAATGGGCGCCAGACGGAAGCGCCTCAGGATCCCTTGTTCCCGCCAAGTGACCAGCTGCAAGCTTAGTCCCCAAAACGTTCCCATCACCGTTAGCGAAAGCACCGGGCCCATCAGGTACGCCACTTTCTCAGGATCTCCCTTGGCGAATACGCTTCCATACAAAAAGAAGAACCCCAAGGGCATAAACAGGCTGAAAAAGAGGAACGCTTTATTCCGCAGCGTAATGCGAATGCGCATGGAGGCGAGCGTCAGAACGGTTCTCAATCGCGTAGCCTCCTTCCCGTCAATTCGATGAATACGTCTTCCAGAGAAGGGGTAGCAATTTCGAGGCTGGTCAATTCGTTGTTCTCCGTCTCCAAATGCTTCACCAGCGCCACAATCGCCGGGGCGGTTCGCTGGCAGTGCAATACGTAGGCGCCGTCCAATTCGCGAACGTCCACTACTCCATCCAGATTCTTCAGCGTCCCGTTGGAGGCCGGCTTGCTCAAGCGCACTTCGACGCGCGTGGTGTTTGCGGAACGCTGCTTAAGCTGACGCGGCGTTCCGGACGCGATCACCTTGCCGTGATCTACGATGGCTACCTGGTCGCAGAGCCGCTCCGCTTCTTCGATGTAATGAGTGGTCAAGACAATCGTTTTCTTTTCGGCCTTGAGTTCTTCGATGATCGTGTAAATCTCCCGGCGCACCTGCGGATCGAGTCCCGCGGTCGGCTCGTCCAGGAAGAGCACCTTCGGATCGTTGACCAGCGCCATTGCCAGCGCCAAGCGCTGCTTCTGACCACCGGACAGCTGGTTGTAGAAACTATTGCGTTTCTCGTCCAAGCCGAACCGCTGCAAAAGTTCGCCGGTGTTTCGCGATTTCTTGTAAAACCCGGCGAACATCCGGATCGCTTCGCCTACCCGTAGCTTGTCCGGCAGGGAAGTCGCTTGTAGCGTCGCGCCAATCACGTTCTTTAGTTCATTCGGGCTCTTCTGCGGGTCGAGGCCGCACACCAAGACGCGCCCGCTATCCGGCACCCGCAAGCCTTCGATGACCTCGATAGTGCTGGTCTTACCTGCTCCGTTTGGACCCAGTAATCCAAATACTTCGCCCTCTTCAACCGAAAAGCTCACCCCGCGGACGGCGTGCACGTCCTCGTAGCGCTTCTCCAAGTTCTCCACTAGCAGAATGGGATTGGGCATCATGATTCGTCGGCGAGCCTTTATGGTAACCCAAGCAGCTTAAACTCTCGACCTTTTAGCCCCGCTCTTCGTACTACGCTTCGGCACAGACTTTCGTTTCACCGGGCTCTTGTCTGCACGCGCGGGACTCCACAGGTAGCGCTTCAGGTCAACGCGAAACTCAACCAACTCGACGCCTTCACTTTGTAACAATTTTCGTTGCAGGGAACCGTATGGTTCTGGAATGAGGAGTTTACCGTGGTCACCGACCACTCGGTGCCACGGAATGCCTTTTCCTGAGGGCGTTGCTGCCATGGCCCTTCCCGCGGTTCTCGCCCCACCGCGCAGTCGCAGAGCCTTGGCCAACGCCCCGTAGGTAGTAACCCGGCCGCGCGGGATTTGTTTCACCAGCTTGTACACCGGATCCCAAGACATATGCTAACCCTCCTAGCATCTCTGGCAAATGTTCCATCCTAGCAGGCGTAGCATCAAACCTTAAGGAGCCGTTTGGGCCGCGCAGGACGTCGAGAATTCTTCATCTTCCGTCGTGGCCCGCTGAAGAGACTCTTAGTTCGCTACGGTGTTTAACATCGTAGCCAACAGATTTGGAGATAACGTGGCGTGGAACGAGAGCCAAACATGTCAGCAGAAATTCCAATTCGTCGCAGCGAAAAAATAATGGGCGAAATGTTGACTGTTACGTGCCCCACTAACTTGACGCCTGTAGTGGAATACTCTTACACTACGCCCAAGGGACAGCTTCTCGGAGATTTCCGAAAAGTTTATTGGGGGAGGGCGATGGCCTTCGTTCGCCGCAAAGGCAATTCCTATTACCTGGTGCACAATGTGCGCCGCGGCGGAAAAGTGCGACAATTGCATTTGGCTCGTTTGGGAGAGCGTGCTCGTATTACCGACGCGGTCGTACGCGAGGTTTCCCGAAAACATCCCTTCGTCGAACTCAATTGGCGCTCATTGCGCGAACAATTGAACAATCAGATCGATCTGGCCGATCCGCAATCTCCAGCCGTCCAGAAGCTCGTCCAGTCCCTGCGCAATCTGAACCTTGACCTTGCGGACCTTTTTCCACCGGTCCTGCGACTTTCCGAATCGCCCGCGGTTGCACACGAACTTCTGGTGCAACTGCGCCTGCTCAATTCCACCATCCAGGTGAAGCTCGACCAATTCCGGCAACGGAATGATCTGAAGCGGCTCACTCGGGGCGGCGGGCGGTTGGGAAATGCGCATTCCGCATTGCGGGATCGCTAGGGGAGGGGTCATGGCCACAGGTGATTTATCGCTTAATCCGAATATCCGCAGCGCGGAGACGGTGGAGTTTCAGAAGGCTCTGCGTGCGCGGATCGTCGGTCAGGATGAAGGTGTTCAGTCGCTCGTCGAACTCTTCCAGGTCTTCACCGCTGGACTGAATTCGCCGGGCCGTCCCGTTGGCAACCTCCTATTCCTCGGACCCACAGGCTCGGGCAAGACCCGCCTTGTCGAGGCAGCCGCAGAAATTCTGTTCGGCAGCGCTCGCGCGGTCATTAAGATCGACTGCGCCGAATTTCAGCACTCCCATGAGATTGCCAAGCTAATTGGCTCACCCCCGGGGTATTTGGGGCACAGGGAAACGCATCCGCTGATCACCCAGGAAGCGCTCGCCGCCAACCAGCGCGAGGATCTCAAACTGAGCTTCCTGCTTTTCGATGAAATTGAGAAAGCCAGCGATGCACTCTGGCAATTACTCCTCGGCATGCTCGACAAGGCTACGCTCACCCTCGGCGACAATCGCCGCGTCGACCTTTCGCAAACCGTCATCTTCATGACCTCAAATCTCGGCGGTACAGACATTACCGAATTGTTCCGCGGAGGCTATGGCTTCATTAAGTCGGAAGACAAACCCCAAGCCGATATCAACCTGAAAGTCGAACGAACCGCCGTTGAAGCGGCCCGCCGCAAGTTCTCTCCTGAATTCATGAACCGCATCGACAAAGTCGTCGTGTTCCATCCTTTGGACCGCGACGAACTGCAATCCGTGCTGGACATCGAGCTCGGCATGGTTCAGAAGCGCGTCTTGGACACCGCCACCGGCAAATTCCTGTTCCGCGTGACCGATGCAGGCCGCGAATTCCTGCTCCAGGAGGGCACCGACCAGCGCTACGGCGCACGTCACCTTAAGCGCGCCATCGAGCGGTTTCTTGTTTATCCATTGGCCAACCTCCTGGCTACCCAACAAGTGCGTATGGGTGACCTCGTTCGCGTTGACTGGGATGGTGTTCACAAGGAGCTTACATTCGCTCGCGAACGCGAAGGTGCTCTCGTTACCCAGGAACCACCGACGGAAGACGGGATTGCTGCCGCTCCGGACGTCGACGGCTTGGGCAAAGATACTCCCGTCGAAGCGATTTCCGAAGAGGCCACACGACCGGCAGCCTTGCCTGCCACTACCCCGGCTGCGGCCCGACAAACTCTGCAGAGCCGGAAGAAGAAAGACGCTATCTAACCTATCGCTGCAAATTCAAATCCATTTTTTTGGGGGCGTTTCTGGACCGGAGCGCCCCTTTTTGTCATGGGCCAGTAGACACAAACTGCTGCTGTTCTCTCACATTGGCACACCTGCGCGACACCGTCTCAAACCTGAGACGCACTCTCTAACCTCCGTATTTGTATGTCGTTGAGGCTATGGCTTTTCTTTTCCCTGAAAACTGCCGTGAAGTTGGCATCCATCATGCTTCTTCTCGCCTTTGCAGACGTCGCACGCGTGCCGGCCCTGATGCGCACTGAGGGATTAAAGGAAAGGGTCAGTACGGACGAGGTAAGAGATATGAGAGCAGCCGTTCGGCATCAACTCGACCCCAGCATCCGCAGCAACGACACCCGCGACTTCCATCAGTCTTTGCGCGCGAAGATCGTTGGCCAGGAAGAGGGCGTGCAAGCCCTCGTCGATCTCTACCAAGTCTTTTGCGCGGGCTTGAACTCGCCCGGCCGTCCCGTCGGCAACCTGCTATTTCTCGGCCCCACCGGGTCCGGCAAGACCCGCATCGTCGAAGCGGCGGCAGAGATTCTTTTTGGCGATCCCCGCCTGGTAATCAAAGTCGATTGCGCCGAGTTCCAACACTCTCATGAGATCGCGAAGCTGATCGGCTCGCCCCCAGGCTATCTCGGTCACCGGGAAACTCATCCCCTAATCACTCAGGAAGCGCTGGCTGCATCGCATTCCGATAAGCTCAAACTTTCTTTCCTCCTTTTCGACGAAATCGAAAAGGCCAGCGACGCGCTTTGGCAGCTTCTCCTCGGCATGCTCGATAAGGCTACTCTTACCCTTGGCGACAATCGCCGCGTCGATCTCTCTCAGACCGTGATCTTCATGACCTCCAACCTCGGTGGCGTCGAAATCACCGAACTTATGGGTGGCGGCTACGGCTTCATTAAGTCCGGCGACAAACCGAAAACCGACCTCGACCAAAAGGTCGAACGCACCGCCGTTGAAGCGGCCCGCCGCAAGTTCTCGCCCGAATTCATGAATCGCCTGGACAAGGTGGTGGTTTTTCATCCGCTCCAGCGCACGCAGCTGGAACAGGTCCTCGATATCGAGCTATCCATGGTTCAGCAACGTGTCCTTGAGACCGCGAAGGGCCAATTCCTCTTCCGCGTCACGGATTCCGGACGCGATTTCCTTCTTCAGGAAGGCACGGACCAGCGCTATGGAGCCCGCCATCTGAAACGCGCCATTGAGCGCCACGTGGTCTATCCGATGGCCAACCTGCTGGCTACGGACCAGGTCCATTGCGGCGACCTGATTTGCATCGATTGGGATCGCTCCGAAGACAAACTTTCCTTCGTCCGCGAAGGTGAAAATCTGGCCATGCCTGCGCGCCGTCCGGAACCCACGGTCATCGCGCGTACCTCGCAAGCTCGCGGCGGACGTCCTGTGGAAGCTCCTGGCATCTCGGTTCCACCGGAACCCGCTCCCCGACTCGCCCGCTAAATTTTGTCCTGCTCCTCCTCTAAAGCCTGGGTGAGAAACCGCCCGGGCTTTTTCTCCTCCTTGACCAACGTATAATTTGAATGACCCGCTCCGAGCACCGGAAAGGAGTTCGGCCGGGCACTCATGATCGGAAAAGATTATCTTCGGGCCGTTTTGCTAGCGTCTTTGCTCACTACGCTCCCGGTCGCACCAAACGCGTGGGCGCAGCGTACCAATCTCAAACCTGGTATTAATGCTTTCTCGCCCCAACAAGACATCCAGATCGGACACCAAGCGGCGAATGAGGTCGAGAAGAAGATGCCGATGTGCAATGACCCGAAGGTGGACGCCTATCTCACCAAAATCGGGCAGCGCTTGATCCAGCACCTCAATACCCACGGCATCGAGTACCCCTGGGAATTTCATTGCGTCAACGACAAGGCGGTTAACGCTTTTGCTTTGCCCGGTGGCTTTGTCTTTATCAACCGCGGGGCGATTGAGGCTGCGGACAATGAAGCGCAACTGGCGGGTGTCATGGCTCACGAACTGTCTCACGTGGCCATGCGTCACGGTACAAATCAGGCCACCAAGGCTCAATACGCCCAGCTCGGAGCGGGCATCTTGGGTGCCGCCGGAAGCATTTTTGTCAGCGCAGCCGGTGCGGCCGCGGCAGGGGCGGGGCAACTTACTTTCGGCAGTGTTCTTCTCCACAATTCGCGCAGCGCGGAAACACAGGCCGATGTAATGGGCACGCAAGTTCTCTACGACTCCGGATACGACCCTCGGGCTATGGCGGCCTTCTTCGAAAACCTGAACGCCTCGGCGGAAACCAAGGGACCGCCGGAATTCTTTTCAGACCATCCCAATCCTGACCATCGCATCGAACGCGTGGAGTCTGAGATCCGGAAATTAGGCGGAGCTCCCAAAGGCGCGCAAAAGGATTCTGCCGAGTTCGAAGCCATCAAAAGGGAAGTGGCAGCCCTACCCGCTCCGCCAAAAGGAAAACCCACTCCTCCCGGCACGCAGCCCCGTGGAGCAACCGGCGGCGTCAACGTCCCTCTGAATATCCCAAAGCCTGAAGCGCCTTCTGCCGACGTCACACCGCTGCGGTATGCCAAAGCCTCGCTCACCTACCCGGCCAATTGGAAAAACTACACCAAGAAAAACGACCTCCTGCTCGTTCCCGCAGGGGGTATCGTAGATACAGGCAATGGTCAGGGCGCCTTAGCTTGGGGCTTGATCGGTGGCGTGGCGCCAGCTCGCGGCAGCGATCCACTTCGCGATGGCACGCAAAAACTCATCGAATCTCTACAAAAGGAAAACGAGGCCATGGCGATCGACCAGCCTCCTGCGAGTATTTCTATCAACGGTCAGGCGGCCCTCTCCACTTACTTACATAACGATTCGCCCACTGGCGGAAGCGAAAAAGACTGGCTCGTTACGGTGATCGGTCCGGGGGGGGCTCTACTACTATGTCTTTGTGGCTCCCGACGCGGATTACACGCGTTTCAAACCCGCATTCGAGAGCATCATCGACAGCATCCAATTCCAGAAGTGACGGTCAATCCATGACTTGCGTTCAAGCGCAGAGAATCATTGAGCTTGGATGAAATTTACAGGTGTGACGGCGTCAACGTAACAGCATCTCTTTGAATTGCTTCGGCGCGCTGAAGTGCCACGGTGATATTCTCGCAGATATTGTCCGCTCCAACGTGACGCTCGAACCCCGCCTCCTGCATCAACGCCATCGGTTGTGGCCGGGCCCCACAGACCAACATGGTGCGCCCGCTCTTGTGCAATTGGTCGGCGAGTTCCTCGAGAGCCGCTATTCCGGTCGCGTCAATCGCGGTCATGTTTCGCAGCCGCACAATGACGATGTGGGGGAGTTCTTCCAGATTTTCGGTAATGGTCGAGACCTTGTCCGTAACTCCGAACAAGAATGGCCCGTGAATGCGGAAAACCGCGGCGTACTCGGGAATGTCTTTATCCTGCAAAATGTGTACACGCCCATCTTCGATATATTCGTCCGTCACCTTCGAAACGGTGGTGGTCATCGAAATTTTCCGAATGAACGTGAACGCCGCCAGGATCATGCCAACCTCGACCGCGATCGTCAGGTCCGCAAATACCGTAAGACTGAACGTCAGCGTCCACACCGCGATGTCCGCTTTCGTCAGCTTCAAAATCTCGGGGATCTCTCCCCAATCACCCATGTTGTACGCCACCATGAACAAGATCCCCGCCAGTGCTGCCAGCGGAAGGTTTTTTACCAGGGGCGCTGCAAACAGAATCACCGCGAGCAGCGTCAGCGCGTGAATCATCCCCGCTACGGGAGTTTTCGCTCCCGCGCGCACATTCGTCGCGGTCCGCGCGATCGCCCCGGTGGCGGGCAAGCCGCCAAATAACGGCGAGAAAATATTCGCCACTCCCTGCGCCACCAGTTCCACATTCGGATTGTGTTTGTCGTGGCTCATTTTGTCGGAAACTACCGCGGAAAACAGCGATTCAATCGCACCAAGCATAGCCACCGTGATGGCGGGCGATAATAGATGTAGCAGCAGGCCCGGCTGCAGCTTGGGAATCGCGATGTGCGGCAAGCCGCTGGGAATTCCCCCAAATCGCGTCCCAATCGTTTCTACTGGCAAGTGCAGCAGGCTCACGAGAGCTGTGGCGCCGAAGCACACCACAATGGCCCCGGGCACTCGTTTGAAATACCGCACACAGACCACCATCACGACCAGGGACCCGAAACCAACGGCCGTCGCCGCCCAATTCAACGTACGGAAATTCGCGGCGATCGCGCCCATGCGGTGGAAGAAATCTCCTGGCACGTGCTCCATCCGTAATCCAAAAAAATCTCGAATCTGGGTACTCGCAATCAGTATTGCGATTCCATTGGTGAATCCGGCCACGACGGGGCGCGGGAAATAGCGCACCATTGCGCCGAGTCCGGTCAGTCCCATGAGCACCAGCAACACGCCCGCCAGCATCGTGCACGTAAACAGCCCGTCGATGCCGTACTTCGCGATAATCCCCAAAACCACCACCACGAATGCGCCGGTTGGACCACCAATCTGTGTTTTGGAACCGCCCAGCGCGGAAATCAGAAATCCGGTGACGATCGCGCAATAAATCCCCGCTTGTGGCGATACTCCTGACGCAATCGCGAAGGCCATGGCCAGTGGGAGCGCCACCAGTCCTACCGTCACGCCAGCAATCAAATCTGACGTGAACTTCTCGTAGTTGTACTCGCGTAGGAGAATGACCGATTTTGGCATCCACGCTTCAACTGAAGAGCTCATCTTTTTTGCTGACCCGCTTCCGTCGAAAGTTGCTCTTATTTTAGCAGGTGGGAATCGTAGGCGTGGCTACCTTGACTTTGGGCGTACCCGGTTCGTCACTTCGCGGCGTTTCTCCGGACTTCCACCGCAGAATCGGTCTTCGCGCCGCGCCAACCTCATCCAGGCGGCGAATGCGCGTAGTATGCGGAGCCGTTTTTACCAGTTCGGGATTCTTCTCCGCTTCTTCCGCTACCGACTTCATTGCATCGATAAAATAATCGCACTCTTCCTTGCTCTCGGACTCTGTTGGCTCGATCATCAGCGCGCCCGGCACAATTAAAGGAAAGGCCGTTGTGTACGGGTGAAATCCGTAGTCGATCAAGCGCTTGGCGATGTCCATCGTATTCACGCCGCGCCGCTTCTGAATCGCATCGCTGAACACCACTTCGTGCATCGACGGCCGTGTGTACGGAAGATCGTATGTGCCTTCCAGATGCTTTCGAATGTAATTTGCGTTTAGCACCGCATCCTCTGTCGCCTGGCGTACCCCCGGCCCATACGCCAGAATGTACGCCAGCGCCCTTACTAGCACGCCGAAATTTCCTCCGAAGGCGCGTACCCGCCCGATCGTTTCCTTCCGCTGATAGTCCAGCGCCAGTCGGCCGCCGCCCTTCTCCACGAGGATTGGAACGGGCAAAAACGGCTCGAGCATCTTCTTCATCGCCACGGGCCCGGCTCCAGGCCCACCCCCGCCGTGTGGTGTGGAAAAGGTCTTGTGGAGGTTCAGGTGCATTACGTCCACGCCCATATCGCCCGGACGCGTCACTCCCGCCAGCGCGTTCATGTTCGCGCCATCCATGTACAGCAGCGCGCCTTTAGTGTGCAAAATCTCCGCAATCTCCGGAATCTGTTGTTCAAAAATTCCTAAGGTCGAAGGATTGGTCAGCATCAACGCGGCAACATTGTCATCTACCTGTTCCCGTAAATGCGCCAGGTCCACTTGGCCGTTCGAGTCGGACTTGATGTTCTGGACTTCATATCCCGCAATCACCGCTGTGGCGGGATTGGTTCCGTGCGCGGAGTCGGGGATTAAGACTTTCTTGCGGGGATTACCATGTTTCTGGTGACACGCGCGGATTAGTAAGAGCCCCGTCAGCTCACCTTGCGCGCCTGCGGCGGGCTGTAGCGTGATCACGTCCATTCCCGTGATCTCCAGCAAGCACTTTTCCAGCAGCGAGAGAATTTTCAGGCAACCTTGCGAAAGTTCCTGCGGTTGATAGGGATGCTCCGTAGCGATCCCCGCCAATCTCGCCACGTGCTCATTCACCCGCGGATTGTACTTCATGGTGCAGGAGCCCAGCGGGTACATGCCCAGGTCGATCGCGAAGTTCCACGTTGAAAGCCGCGTGAAATGACGAATCACTTCGATCTCGCTGACTTCGGGAAATCCTTCTACGCCGTCCTTGCGGCATGCCGCGCCCAACGCTTTGCCAGCATCCACGGCGGGAACGTCCAACGGTGGTAGTTCAAACCCCCGTTTTCCCGGCGAGGACTTCTCGAAAATCAAACCCTCATTCTGATTGACGTGCCTCGAAGCCTTCTTGATTTTTGCGTTCATTCCGATCCCGTTGTACGTGTCTTAGAGAGGTGCTTCTAATGCACGCTTCACTGCTCCCGCGAATTTTTCGATCTCCACCCGCGACGTTGTTTCCGTAACACAGACCAACGCATGCTTGCTCAATTCCGGATATGCGGAACCAAGGACGTACGGCCCGATAATCTTGCTCTTCAGCAATTCTGCGTTCACGATCTTGACCGAACGCGGCAATTCCACCGCAAATTCATTGAAGAACGGAGCGGCAAAACTTCGTTTGACCCCTGGAATCTTTTCCAGTTCGTTCAACGCGAATTGCGCCTTGGCCAGGTTTTGCTCCGCCATCTCACGGATGCCCTCTTTCCCGAGCAGCGTCAAATGAACCGTCGCAGCTAGCGCGCACAACGCCTGGTTCGTGCAGATATTCGAGGTCGCCTTCTCCCGTCGAATGTGTTGTTCCCGCGTCGCCAGCGTCAGTACGAATCCGCGGTGTCCGTTCACATCCGTGGTCTGCCCCGCCAAGCGGCCCGGCATTTGCCGTACGAATTTCTCCCGCGACGCGATAACGCCGACAAATGGTCCGCCATAGCTCGGCGCCAGTCCAAAACTCTGCCCTTCCATAGCCACGATGTCCGCTTCGGACGGCGGCTTCACCAAGCCCAGCGATAGCGCTTCCGCGACCGCGACCACTAAGAGCGCTCCGGCGCCATGTACTGTATCGGCGATAGGCGCAAGACTCTCGATGGCACCAAAAAAGTTCGGAGACTGCACTACTACCGCGCAAACGTCATCCCGCAGCGCGCCCTTCAATCCATTCAGATCCAGTGTTCCCGCCGGTTCAAACGAAATTTCCTCGACCAGCAGTCCTGAATTCTTCGCGTATGTTCGTAATACCTCGCGATATTCCGGATGTAATGTTCGCGCCACCAAAGCGCGGCGTCGTCCGGTCAGCCGTTCCGCCACCAATACCGCTTCCGTTGTCGCCGTCGATCCGTCGTACATCGACGCGTTCGCCACTTCCTGTCCCGTCAACTGGCACATCAGCGTCTGAAACTCAAAAATCGCTTGCAGCGTTCCTTGAGATATCTCCGCCTGGTATGGCGTATAGGACGTCAAAAACTCGCCGCGTTGCAGGATGGCATCGGTAACCACAGAACGTAGGTGCGAATAAACTCCCGCACCCAAGAAACTGCTGTATCCCACCGAATTCTCCGCGCCCCGCGCCTCGAAGTATCGAATTATTTCGGCTTCTGAGAACGGTCCGGGAAGATTCAGTGGCTTTTTCAGTCGATACGCTTCAGGAATAGACGAGAACAATTCTTCGATTGACTTCGCGCCGATCGCGGCGAGCATCTCCTTCCGCTCGGCAGGGCTTTTCGGCAAATAGCGCATCAGGCGGACGCTTCCTTTTTCTTCTGCTCGATATATGCCTCGTACGCCGCCGCATCCATCAGGCCGCTAACCTCGGCCGGATTCGCCAACTTGATTTTCACCAGCCAGCCGTCGCCATGCGGATCGCTGTTGATGGTCTCCGGCTTAGCTTGAAGCGCGGCGTTTGCTTCCACCACTTCGCCGGTGGCTGGAGAGTAAATTTCGCTAACGGCCTTAACCGATTCCACCGTTCCAAAGGTCTTGCCAGCGGTTAACTTGGTGCCAGCGGCGGGCATTTCCACGAACACGACGTCGCCCAACTCGCTCTGCGCATAGTCGGTGATGCCGATCGTCGCCGTTCCACCCGTTGCGTCAATCCACTCGTGTTCTTTCGTATAGCGATAGTTTGCTGGATATGCCATGTTGCCGCTCCTTGCGCGTGATATTCAGAGCCAAATTTACTTCGCAATCGCTTTCCGAATCCGTTTGTAAAAAGGTGTCGCGACAACCTGCGCCTTACAAGTTTGCGCCCGTATCTCTACACAAATCGTCGTTCCCACGTTTGAAAAAGCTGGAGGCACGTAGGCCAGTGCAATATTCTTTCCAAGACTGGGTGACGGCGAACCGCTCGTTACCACTCCAATCACGTTTCCATTCTCGTCGAAACACCGGTACCCGTCGCGAGCGATTCCTCGCTCCACCATCTCCAGTCCCACGAGCGCCCTCTTCAATCCAGCGGCCCTATCTTTCTCTAGCGCAGCGCGCCCTAGAAATTCTCCTTTTTCCATTTTGCAGTAGCGTTCCAGGCCCGCTTCCCACACGTTAATAGTGTCGCTGATTTCGTGCTCATACAGCGCCATTTTCGATTCCAGTCGCAGCGTGTTTCGCGCTCCGAGCCCGCACGGCACGATTCCATACTCCTTGCCTGCCTCCAGGGCCGCGTTCCAGACACGTTCACTTGTCGCCATATCGGCCGGTATATAGATCTCGAAACCATCCTCGCCGGTATACCCAGTCCGCGCAATCAACGTATCCTTCAGACCGCAAGCCGTGCCGTGCGTGAACCAGTAGTTCTTCACTGCGTCCAGGTTGGCGTCCGTCAACTTGCGCAACACGTCGGCTGCACGCGGGCCCTGTATCGCCAATTGCGTGTAGCTGTCGCTTAGATCCTCCACCGTGCAGTCGAAGCCGCCGGTGTTCTGCCTGACCCAGTTGATGTCTTTCTCTCGCGTCCCGGCGTTGATCACCAGCAGGTAATCATCTTCTCCCAGACGATGCACGATCACGTCATCGACAAACGTGCCTTTGGGATACAGCATCGCCGAATACTGTGCCTGTCCTATCATGAGTTTTGAGGCGTCATTCATCGTCAGATGCTGCACGGCGTGCAGTGCTCCACCAGTTTCCTTCGCTTGGTGAATTCGAATGTCGCCCATGTGGCTCACGTCGAACACCCCGACTCCATTTCGCACAGCCTTGTGTTCGGCTACCAAGCCGCCACTCGACGGATACTCCACGGGCATATCCCAGCCGCCGAAGTTCACCATTTTGGCACCAAGACGACGGTGCAACGCGTTCAACGGCGTTTTGCGAAGGACTGAATTGGCAGGAGAAGTTACGGATTCCATTCCGTTTGCTCGGGCAATTTTTGATACTAGCATGCGCGTTAGGTGCCGTCAAAACTCGCGGCGCGCGCAGACTTTTTCACGCAGTTGACACTTCGGAATGCCTCAGATGCTTGCTCTTGCTGGTCGCGGAATGCTCAGGTAAAGTCTTTTCCAGAGGCGGAATGGCTGCCAATCGTCAGCAAGTTGTTTGTTCGCAGTGCAACAAGAGCGAAGAATACTGCGACTGCGAAAAGTATTGCACCATCTGCAAGGGCCAGAGTAACGTCCGGCTCGGCGTCGACGGTCTCTACTACTGTCCGGATTGCCGCGAAGCTTGCGACGTCGCCCTCGCCAACCAAAGTTAACCGTGTCGACCTTGCCTCATCAGATTTCGGTTCTCCTGGATCCCGACGAACGCCTCGTCGCTGCGGTTGGCGGCGCCGCCCGCTACCTTGCCGACGCCGCGGGCCTGGGCAACGAGACGATCCTGCAGTTCCAGGCTTCCGTTGTCTCCGCCTGCCGACACTGCTTTCATTGCCATACCTCGGGAGTGCCTTGTGGCATTACTCTTCGCCGCTCCCTCGATCGTTTGGAGGTTGAAGTAGCGCTTCCTGGTTCGAAACCGCCGGATAAAGACAAACCTTCGTGGGAAGGAATCGATGAGGTTTCCTGCGAATCTCGCGATCAGTCGGCAGTTTTGCGTCTCACCAAATTCGTTGCACCGAATCTTCCCGCAGACTAGGCAAAAGAGGCCCCAGTGGCGCCTCTTTGAGATTTCTTTGGACTTTAAAGAGTCCTTCAGACGAAAACCAAGTGGCCTTTGCTTCATTCTAAGCTGTTACATTTTGAACGCAAACGTGTTTCGCCGGATCAATGATGACATTTGGTCATCGCTCACCGTCAACGCAATCACCACCCGATCGCCCGCAGGACTCACGTTCGCTTGATCCAGCAGTTGCGCCAGATCAGGATTGTCCTTGGTGGCCTGATACTTCTTATAGAGCAGGCCCGCTGCCATCAGTTGGCTGAGCGTATTCGCATCTCCGGAAGACGCGCAAACCGCCTGGAATTTCGAATCCACGCCGCTGCTGGCATTCGCGGTGATGATCATCGCCTGCATTCTCTGTACCAGCGCTGCCGCCTCGGGGAATTGCTGCACTTCAGGAGCGAGCTGTGACATGGCCAGGCGCGTGTATCCGGGATCCAATACGGCCCACACCACGCCCGAACCGTTCACCTCATTGATGAGGTTGTACATCTTATCGTTTCGCAGCAAGCCATCTTGTCTGCCCATGCGAATTTCCAGCAACTTATCGATCAGCGGTTTGTGGCCAAATATCGCCTTGGTTGAATCCAAAAAAAAGAAATAAAGATCACTTGCTCCAGAGCCTGACCCGAAAGCAAACAGAGTGTAGTTCTCGACCTTTACCATGGACAGTTTCTGCTGCTTGAAATACGCCTCCGTCGAGTCTGGATTGTAGTTTCCCATCGCGATACCGACGGTGAGTTCGCTTGACGGAAGGCCCGTGGAAACGCCCTTGTCATCCTTTCCCGTGGCGTCCGGCACCAATCCCCAAACTAATTCATCAACTTGGCTGTTGGGATCCACTCCCGCCGACGCAAGGAATTTTTCAAACTGTTTGAACCGGTCCGGAAGAATCTGCTCTCGCAGTGCCGGGAACCATTTCTCGCCGCGCGCCTTCTTCAGATCGACATAGCCGATTTCTCCCGTGTTTTTCGGGAAAAGGGCGAGTGTGTCCGCGCTGACGCCGCCCGCTTTCGCCGGTTCTGGCAGAACTGCGATCATTACGAATAATGCGCAGGCCGCCAGCACCCTGCCGAAATTCTTCCTCATCCTCATGTCTTGCTCCTTTTAAGCGGCTGGGGGAAACGAAGTAATATTTTACGACATCGTCGTTGTGCTAGTTCAGCTGGTTGCGCAGTTCGGCAACCTTTCCTTTTATCGTTTCCACGTAACCCGCATCCTTCAAGCTGTCCAGGTTAATTTCCACGTTGGCCAAGGCCCCTTTCGCCGCCGCTACTGCCATTAGACGCGCCACCTGCAGATCTGATTTCATAGATGCCGCCGCGATGGACTCCAGTTGCAACAGCTTTTTGTTTAGGAGCGTCGCTTTTTGCGCAACCTGCAACGGAACCTCTGCCGCCTCCTTAGTCGCCGTTTGAATCGCAGACTCCCGTCGCGCCGTTTCCTCCGCGGCTCCCTGTGGCATTTTGAAGGCAGCCATTACGGACTCGTACGATTCCGCGTCCCGGTCAATCGCCGCCGAGAGTTCCTCCGCCATTGTTCTCAGTTCCTCCAACAATTCCGACAACTGATCAACGTGCGCCGCTTGCGATTTCTTTTTGCGTGAAAGCCCCGCCACCATCTGCCCGAGTCCCGCCGCTAGGGCTCCGGCGTAAGCGGAGACGCTACCTCCTCCGGGGGTGGCGGTTGGCGCGGCTACCGCCTCCAGAAAAGGCCGGGCGGCGCTCGCGAGTTTTCCTCCTCTGGACTCCAGCGGCGCTCCCGTAAGCACGGCCTGCAGCTTGTTCTCAAATACCTGTGCTGGCGAGAAATTCTCTAGTTGCAGGAAAAAATCCGCAGCCATCTCAATGGCCTTCTTCGGAATCAATCCGACGATCTCACTTCCGACCGGTACTGCCCCATAGCGCGCGGCTTCTCGCTTCACCATTTCATAAACGCGATGCATTGGAGTTTGTTCGAAATCCGTCAGATTGATGGAGACCTGCGCCAGATTGCGAGCTTTCAGTTCCACTCCCATGGATTTCACATAGCGCAATCCGCCGCTCGAAAACCGAATCGCCTTCGCGATCTTGTTCGCGACCCCAACGTCTGAAGTATTCAGGTTCACGTTGTACGCAATCAGGAATTTGCGCGCTCCGACCACCGTCACTCCCGCTGTCGGATGCAACTTGGGTTCTCCGATATCCGGCTGGCGATCGTGGTTTTTCTTCAGTTCCTCCCGCAGTCCTTCGAATTGCCCCCGCCGTACATTTTCCAGGTTGACTCGTTCGGGCCGCGTTGCGGCCGCTTCGTAAAAGAAAATCGGAATCCGGTAGCGTTTCCAGATCTCGTTTCCCACTCGCCGTGCCAGCGCGACGCAATCCTCGAGTGTCATGCCCTCAATCGGGATGAACGGCACCACATCCGTTGCTCCTACTCGCGGATGCGCCCCAGTGTGCTCGGTCATATCGATCAATGCCATAGCTTGCCCGGCACCCAGAATCGCCGCTTCGCCAACCGCGTCTGGTTCTCCTGCTAGAGTTATCACACAGCGGTTGTGGTCCGCGTCCATTTCGCGATCCAACACATACACGCCGGGAACGCTGCTCATGGCCCGCACTATGGCATCGACCTTGGCTGGATCACGCCCTTCGGAAAAATTCGGCACGCACTCAATCAGTCGTTTCATAACTGGTTCCGCCACCCTCAGTTCCGCAGGTAAATTATCTCGCCGTTCTTTATGGTCATCCAACACCGCTGCATACCAAAATAATAGGGAATTTCGCGGTAATCCTCCACTTCGAACACGGCTAAGTCTGCTTGTTTGCCCGCTTCCAGCGATCCTATTTTTTCCTCTCGCCGCAGGCTGTGAGCCGCGTTAACCGTCGCCGCCGCAATCGCTTCCGCCGGCGTCATGCGCAGTTGCGAACACGCCAACGAAAGCACCATTGGCATGCTCACCGTCGGACTGGTTCCGGGATTGAAGTCCGTGGCCAGTGCCACGATCGCTCCGGAGTCGATCAACTCCCGCGCTGGAGCGTAGTTCTCCCAGCCAAGATGAAAATCACATCCCGGCAACAGTGTTGCCACGGTGTCGGAGTTCGCCAGTGCCCGGATGTCCGTTGCGTTCGCGTGTTCCAGGTGATCGCAACTCGCCGCTCCCAGTTCCACGGCAAGTTGTGTCGCTTCCGTGTGCGATAACTGCTCCGCATGTAAACGAGGCGCCAGCCCATGCGCTTGCCCTTCGCTCAAAACTTTTTGTGCTTGAGCACGAGTGAATGCCCCGCGATCGCAGAAGACATCACAGAACTCCGCCAGCTTTTCATTCACTACCTCCGGCAGCATTTGTTCGATCAGCAAGGCTATGTATCGTTCCGCTCCATCGGGTTTGCTGCGGAATTCCTCAGGCACAACATGTGCCCCCAGGAAGGTCGAGACAATCTCCAGGGGCTGTTCGTTGTTCAATTCTCTTTGCAGCTTTAGAATCTTCAGTTCGCTCGCCACGTTTAACCCGTAGCCACTCTTCGCTTCCACCGTTGTCGTGCCGTACGACGCGAATTCTTCCAGTGCTGCTCGCGCCCGCATCTTAAGGGCGTCCGCACTCGCTGCTCTTAATCTTTTGACGGAATTTAGAATCCCGCCGCCCTTTTTCGCGATCTCTTCGTAACTCGCGCCCTGGGTCTTCAGCTCATATTCTTCCGCGCGGCTTGCCGCATGAATCAGGTGAGTATGCGAGTCCACGAAACCGGGCAGGATCACGCGTCCACCCACGTCCAGTTTCTCCGCACGCTTTGCGTCTTTGCGTGCCTCTACCTGTGCGCGTGTACCGACAGCAGCGATCTTGCCATCGCGCACAAGTATCGCTCCATCCTTCACGATCTCTAATTTTGAAAGGGAACTGCCGCGCCGCGGCGCGCTTCCCCGCAGCGTCAGTAATTGCGCAGCGCCAGTAATGAGCAGGTGTTCCGTCAAGGCGTGGTTATTGCGTCTCCGCCACTCTAAAGCTCTCCTTACGCGCTGACAGCGATTCCTTGGTACGCCGGCACAAACACTTCTTTCACAAATGTCTCGATAGAAGTCGGAGTGCTGTTCTCTGGTGTTCTGGGTTCTCTCGCCACCACAATCCCGTCATTGAATCCGCGGAACATGTCTATGAAGTACTCCGCCGTTTTTATTGGTGTGCCCATCTGCACAAGCACCTGCTGCACCTGGTCGTAAGGGAATTGCGCATAACGCAACTCCGCGTTGTTCAGGGCCTTGCCGATCGCGGCCGCCACTTCGTTCATGCTCAAGTCGCGCTCGCCCAACAGTTCTTGCGTCTGCTTCCCATTGAAATCGAGCTTTAGCAACCGCTCTGCGGCATACACCCCAATATCTCGCGTGGCAATCATGGGAATCTGCAGGGCTGGTTTCAGGGCGCCTCCGTACATGCCCATCATCTGGATCATGCTGATTCCCGCCAGATGGTTCTCAAAGAAATACGCGGGCCGTAAGTGCAATACATTAAATTTCTCGATGGCATTTAATTTCAGCTCCGAGCGGTGTGTTCCCGAAATCGGCCCCGTTCCCGCCGGAGCCTGCGCGCCAATACTGCTCAAATTGACCCCATAATGTAGCCCGGAGTTCCGCACTGCGCTCGCTATGGCTTCGCTTTCTCGTTCCTGGTCTGCTTGATAATCAGGTGAACTCATCGCGGGCGGCATCATCAAAAACGCGGCACGCGCACCTTGAAAGGCCCTGGTTAGCGTTTCCGCATCGTTTACGTCGCCGATGAACGGCTCCGCTCCCTTTTGTACGAAAGGTTGCAACCGCGCCGTACTGCGTCCCACGACGCGCACCTTTTCGCCTTTTTCCAACAGCTTCTTCGTAATCACAGAGCCGATATGCCCTGTCGCACCTAATATCGTGTACATCGTCAGCACTCCTCGACTAAATTCCAGTTTCGAAGGTACGCCGCTCTTGACGCCACAAGTCCAGCACATGCACCTGTACCCGAACTCGCATGCTTTTAGAGCATCGGAACCTTTACACCCGTGTTCTTGGCAAACTCGATGGCCTCAGCATACCCTGCATCGACATGGCGCACCACCCCCATTCCGGGGTCGTTCGTCAGCACTCGTTCGATGCGTTTGGCCATCTCTTTGGTGCCATCCGCGCACGTTACCTGCCCGGCGTGCTGTGAGTACCCAATCCCTACCCCTCCGCCATTGTGGATAGATACCCAGGAAGCTCCGCTGGCCGTGTTCACCAGCGCGTTCAACAAGGCCCAGTCTGCCACGGCATCCGATCCATCCTTCATCGCTTCGGTTTCTCGGTAGGGAGAAGCCACCGAACCACAATCCAGGTGATCCCGGCCCATCACGATGGGCGCCTTCAATTCGCCTTTCGCCACCAACTCGTTCAACGCCAATCCGAACTTGTCGCGCTCGCCGTAACCCAGCCAACAGATCCGCGAAGGTAGTCCCTGGAATTTCACCCGCTTTACCGCCAACGTGATCCAGCGCTTTAGGTGCTCATTCTGTGGAAACATTTCCAGTACGAGCCGGTCCGTCCGCGCGATGTCCGAAGCTTCACCCGAAAGGGCGGCCCACCGGAACGGCCCTTTTCCTTCGCAGAACAGTGGGCGTATGTACTCCGGCACGAATCCCGGGAAATCATAGGCGTCCTTTACTCCCGCCTCGAATGCAAACGTGCGGATGTTGTTGCCGTAATCAAACGTCACCGCTCCCAGTTTTTTCAGCGCCAGCATTCCCTCGACGTGCTCGCCGATGGCCGCTATCGCCTGCTTTCGATACTCCTGCGGATCCTTCTTGCGCAGCTCTACCGCTTGCTCCAGCGTCATGCCGTTCGGAACATACCCGTTGATGGGATCGTGGGCACTCGTCTGATCTGTCAGCACATCTGGCACTACGCCGCGTTTCGCCAACTCGGGTATCAGATCCGCGCAGTTTCCGACCAATCCCACCGATGTAGCTTCGCCCTTGCGCACCGCGTTCTTCAGAATCCGCAGCGCCTCATCCAGAGACGTGACCATCACGTCGCAATATCCCGTCTTTACCCGCCTTTTAATCCGTTCCGGATCCACATCAATGCCCAGGAACGCCGCACCATTCATCGTAGCCGCCAGCGGTTGTGCTCCTCCCATTCCCCCAATCCCGCCGGTGACCACCAATTTCCCGCTCAGGTCCCCGCCAAAGTGTTTTCGCGCCGCCGCCGCAAAGGTCTCGTAGGTGCCTTGCAAAATTCCTTGCGTCCCGATGTAAATCCAACTGCCCGCCGTCATTTGTCCATACATCATTAATCCGGCACGATCCAATTCGTTGAATTTCTCCCAATTGCTCCAGTGGCCGACCAGGTTCGAATTGCAGATCAGCACACGCGGCGCATATTCATGAGTACTGAATATCCCCACGGGCTTCCCCGATTGCACCAGCAGGGTCTCGTCGTTCTCCAGCGCCCGCAACGATTTCACGATGGCGTGGAAGCAATCCCAGTTTCTCGCGGCCTTGCCGGTGCCGCCGTAGACCACCAACTCTGCCGGGTTCTCTCCCACATCGGGGTCCAGATTATTGAGCAGCATGCGCAGGGCGGCTTCTTGTTGCCAGCCCTTGCAGGAAAGAGTTGTGCCCCGCGGCGCTCGAAACGGTCCACGGCTCGTTGCCGGATCGTTCACAATCGGAGTGCTAGCCCCCATGTTCGTGATTCCTCTGGCCATATCTTAGCGCAGCTTGATTCCCGCGAATAACCCGTCGCCATTTCCCAGCAGCCCCCTTACGCAGCTGATTTCGGCGCAATCCTGGTATCGCCCGTTGCGCCCATTTTCCTTCTAGGGTACATTCAAAATTCTCATGGCCTACCGCTCACTTCCTGCCTCCCTCCTTCGCGCGCTCGATCAACATCCTTCTCCCAGGGCGCAGATGTTCCGTTCTACGGAACGGTGGGAAGCCATTTCTTCTGAGGAACTGCTTCGGCGTATTTCGGGCCTGGCGAACTCTTTGTTCGAGCTGGGTGTGAAATCCGGCGATCGTGTAGGTCTGTTTGCTCCGAATTGCCCGGAATGGCACACCGCCGATTTTGCGATCAACGGCATCGGCGCCGTCACCGTTCCCATTTACTTCAACGAATCGCCCGAGCGCATGACCTACATCCTCAATCACTGCGGTGCTCAGGTGCTATTCATTACCGGTGATCGCCAATTGGAGAAATTCCTGCAAGTCCGCGAACTGCTCCCACAGGTGCAACAGGTAATCGTGGCCGGTGCCGGCGAGGCCACGCCCACCGAATTTCTGCGTTATGAAACCCTGATTGCCACCGCGGGACCTGCGGACATCGCCAACTATCGCAGCCGTGCGGCTTGGGTTCAGCCTGGCCAGCTCGCCTCGATTATCTATACCTCCGGCACCACAGGTGAGCCCAAGGGCGTGATGCTTACGCACTCCAATTTCGGCTCCAATGTCGCAGATTCATGCGAGAACATCGTCCTGCTTCCGGAAACTGATCTTGCCGTCTCCTTCCTCCCGCTCGCCCACGTCTATGGCCGAATGCTCGATTATCTATACCTTTTCCAGGGCTGCCCTATTGCCTATGTCGACGTGGTTGAAAACGTCGCGCAAGCTCTTCTGGAAGTGCGTCCCACCGTCCTGGCAGCTGTCCCGCGATTCTTCGAAAAAATTTATGCGCGACTGATGGAACAGGGCAGCAAGACCACCGGGGCCAAACGCAGAATCTTTAATTTCGCGATGAGGACGGCCAAAGATGCTGCGGCTTGGCGCTGCGGCGAAAAATCCGCCAGTCTCGCGCTGAAAGTAAAGTGGGCTTTGGCGGATCGCTTGGTCTACTCCAAGATTCGCGCGGGCACGGGTGGCCGTCTTCGTCTGGTTCTCTCTGGTGGTGCGCCTCTTTCCAAATCGCTAGGCGAATTCTTCTGGGCCATCGGCATCCGCATCTATCAGGGATACGGCCTGACGGAAACATCGCCGGTTCTTACCAACAACTATCCGCACAATCGCATCGGCAGCTCTGGTCGACCCATTGCCAATGTGCAGATTCGCATCGCGGATGATGGCGAAATTCTGGCCAAAGGTCCCTGCGTCATGCAGGGCTATTACAAGTCGCCTGAATCGACTCGCGAGGTTCTCTCCGAGGACGGCTGGTTTAAGACCGGCGACATCGGTTATCTCGACAAAGACAACTATCTGTTTATCACCGATCGAAAAAAGGATTTGCTCAAGACCGCGGCGGGTAAGTTCGTTGCGCCCCAACCCATCGAAAATATTCTGAAAACCAGCGCTTATATTCTCAACGCCATGATCGTCGGTGATCAGCGGAAATTCGTGGTTGCGCTTCTGGTCGTCAATCCGACCACCCTCGGCTCGAGGCTTGCCGAAGAGGGCTTGACCTTTTCTTCGAATGCGCAAATAGCCGCGCACCCTCGCGCTTACTCCATTGTGGAAGACGAAGTCACCCGGCTCACCGCTCATCTCGCCCAGTACGAAACCATCAAGCGCTTCGCTCTTCTCCCCGAAGATTTCACCTTCGATAGCGGTGCTCTCACTTTCACCATGAAACTCAAACGCCGCGTGGTCGAAAAGCAATTTCACGAACTCATCGACAAGCTGTATGCCGACGTGATCGAACCTCGCCCGCTCGTCCGCGAATAGACACGTTCTTGCCCGTTCGTTCGGGCGGCGAGGATTCTTTATCGCCCGTGTCGTTTCCCGTGCCATTTGTTCTCGTACCTGCCAAGGACTACAATTCCCTTGGAGACGCCCTCATGTCAGATCAACTCGTCATTGCCGGTCGAGCCTTTCAATCCAGGCTCATCGTGGGAACCGGGAAGTATCGCAGTTTTCAAGAAATGGCCCGCGCTCACGCGGCCTCTGGAGCCGACATGGTGACCGTCGCTGTCCGACGCGTGAACCTCACGGACAAGTCCAAAGAATCCCTCATCGATTACATCGATCGCGAGAAAATCTTTATCCTTCCCAACACCGCCGCCTGCTACACCGCCGAGGAGGCTATTCGCACCGCTCGGCTCGCTCGTGAAGTCGGGTTGTCGAACTGGATCAAACTCGAAGTCATCGGGGACCAACAGACGCTATTCCCCGACACGGAGCAACTCATCGAAGCAACAAAAGTGCTCGTGAAAGAAGGGTTCGTTGTACTGCCCTACACGAATGACGACCTCATCGCGGCCCGTAAGCTCATTGATGCGGGCGCCGCCGCCGTTATGCCCCTCGCCGCGCCCATTGGCTCTGGGCTCGGTATCCAGAATCCCGCCAATCTACGTATCCTTCGCGAACGGATCACCGAAGTTCCCATGATCGTCGATGCTGGTGTAGGCACCGCATCCGATGCCGCAGTCGCCATGGAGCTGGGCGCGGATGGCGTTCTGATGAACACTGCGATTGCGGAAGCTGCCGATACCATCCTCATGGCCGAAGCGATGCGCGATGCCGTCGTCGCCGGGCGCAAGGCTTATCAGGCTGGCCGCATGCCCAAGCGTCTATACGCTGACGCTTCCTCTCCTCTGGCCGGTGTCGTTCGTTAGTTGCCATCGCACGGACTGGGCGCTGGTGTGCCTCTTTGCGGCCACGTCGCATCAAGACTTTAGATAGCTCCAGACACGTAATCGCTGGTCTCGGTCTTCTTCCATGGCTCAGCAAAAGAACGCGCGCGTGGTCATCACCGGGCCGGGCGGCACCGGAGTCCTGAAATGGTTGGAAGAGGATTTGCCAGAGCCCGCTCCCGGCCATGTTCGTGTGAAAGTGTTAGCGGCTGGCGTGGCGTTCGCCGATATCCTTATGCGTCACGGCCTGTATCCTGGCGCACCGCAATTTCCATTCGTGCCGGGTTATGACATCGTTGGCGACATTGATGATGTCGGCGAAGGTGTCCGCGACTTCCGGGTCGGTCAGCGTGTCGCGGCGCTCACCATGGTCGGCGGATACAGCCAGTACATCGTTGTCCCCGCTATTCACTTAGTTCTCGTTCCCGACGGACTCGATCCTGCCGAGGCAGCGAGCCTCGTTCTCAATTACGTCACTGCTTATCAAATGCTGCACCGCGTCGCACATCTTTCTACAGGCCAAAGCTTGTTGGTTCATAGCGCCGCGGGAGGAGTAGGTACCGCAGCCTTACAACTTGGGCAAATTCTCAACCTGACGATGTTCGGCACTGCCAGCGCGGCTAAACATCCACTGATCGCGGCCATGGGCGTCGCTGCGATCGATTATCGTACTGAAAATTTTGTTCATCGCATTCGTGAGCTTGCGTCCGAGGGCCTCGACTGCGTTCTCGATCCTATCGGCGGCTTGCAATGGCGCGACTCGTATCGTTGCTTGAAACGCGGCGGCAGCCTCGTCTGCTATGGAGTGCAAGCCGCGGTTTCCAGAGGAAAATTGATTGCCGGAATGGGATTCGCGTTCCTCGGCCTGACACGGTTATTGCCGGATGGCAAAAGAGCCTCGTGGTACAACGTCAAAACTCTCCGCGATCTTTATCCATCGCAATTTCGCGAAGACCTGTCCATATTGTTTGCGCTATTGGCCAGCCGCCATATCCAACCGGTGATCGCAGGCCGGTTCCCTCTACGCGAAGCCGCCCGTGCCAACGAACTTCTTGAACGATCCCAAGTTTCCGGGAAACTTGTCCTGCTTCCTCAGGAGTAGGTGCGCGGACTAAATGGTTTTCCCGTGGTGCCGCCCGGCGGCCTCGAACAACGATAGCAAATTCGTCATGCTGAACAATTCGCGGATTTGCTGACTAGCATTGACGATTTCCACCTGGCAACCGCGCGTTCGCGCCGAAACATACAATCCCACCACAGTTCCCAGCCCCGAGCTGTCTACCTGCGGCACATCCTTCAAATCGATCACAATACGTTTGTGGCCCGGAATCTTTGCGCGTACTTCGTCTTTCAGGACTTGCGTGTTCTCGAAAATCAATTTGCCGTGACACTCCGCCACCAGCGCGTCCTGTCGCTCGTAGCAATGCACGCGAAATCCCCGCGTTGAACTGCCTGGTAGATCTGCCATCGCCAAACCTCCCCGGCGTCCGTGCGCCCGCCCGACTCCTGGCTACTTCTTCTATCGCACTTGGCACAGATTTGCCAGACATTCGCGGATTCAGGTTAGACTGTCCGGGTGCAGCGCAAAATCTTCTGGATGACCTTCGCCGCAATCGGCCTTCTCGCCGACCTGATTCTGCCTTTTTGGTGGGCCATGGCCGCTACTATCCCTGTTCTGGCCTTCAGTTGGTGGCTGGCCTATCGCAGCGAGTGGTTCAACTGAATCTTCACAGCGTATGGAAAAGGAAGTGCCAGACCGTGTCGACCGCCGCGTGCACGAGCGCGGATGCAAAAATCGATCCGGTTTTTCTCCACGTCCATCCATAAAACAGCCCGGCAATCGATGCCAGAATCACGTAACGCCAGTTCGGAAACCCCAGATTCGTAATATGCGAAAAGCCAAATAGCATCGACGCCGTCCACCATCCCGCCAACTCGCTCTTCGACGCTTTCGACAGGCAATTTTGCAGCAATCCGCGAAATAGAAACTCCTCCGGCCACGCGGTAAACACCAAAATCGCCAGCGAAAGCCCAAAGTACGCGCTCCACCTACCCCATTGCGGTGCGAATGTTATGAAGTGAAGCGCGGTCCCTAGTGGGATCGCGATACACGCGAACACCACAAAGCTCCCTGGAACGTACAGCCCCCAACCTTTTCCCCATCCAACGGAGTAGCCGGTGCCTTTTAACCTTCTCACTAGGAGGAACGACGCCAGCGCCGTATCCATGGCCACCAAAACCGTCATCACATGAGCCAATCTGCCGCCCGGATAGGGCCACAACCAGAGTCGCGGGCCAAACTTCACAATTACCCAGATTCCCAGAATGCTTGCAAAATCCTGCCATGCTCCCGTCGCCGCCTTTCCTGCCCAGGCCGCCAGCCCAAGCGGTACAAACACCAAACCCGCGATTTCCGTGATCCGCAAAAATGCCACCGAATGCGTCCCCAGCAGATAGAGGACGTACGCCAGTAACACGCACAGGCCGATGATCATTCCGCTTGCCGGACCAAACCTGGCGTATATCCCGTCGGCTACCCCTCGCGCGGCCAGGAGCAGCATCACCAGCAACAAAAATGCAAAACAAGTCAGTGTCGCCGCGAATGCTTGGCCGCCATATCCTTGCCACGAAGCATACAGCGCGCCAGCCAAACAACATCCCGCCCAGATTCCCAACATCGCCCACACGCCCAATTGCTTCATCGCTGGATTTTCCTCGCAGATTTCTTTTCTTACCAATATTTGCACATCCCGCGCGAAGATGTCCGAATCCGGCGCCAAGAAATCGGTACACTAAAAAAGAGTACCGCCCGTGAAACGCCTCGCTTACATCGATTGGATGCGTGGTCTGGCATGCCTGCTGATGTTCCAGACCCACTGCTACGATTCCTGGCTGCGTCCCGAACTCCACGACACGCAACTGTACAAACTATCGCAACTCGCCGGTACCCTCCCTGCGCCTTTGTTCATCTTCTTGGCCGGTGTTTCTTTTGCCTTGGTTACCGAGAAACTCCGCGAGAAGGGAATTGCGCGATCTGAGATTGCCCGGCAAACCATCTGGCGCGGGGCGGAGATCTTCGGCCTCGGCCTTCTCTTTCGTATCCAGGAATACGCCCTCGGTCACAAGTGGGTTCCGTGGACCGATTTGTTGCGCGTCGACATTCTCAACATTCTGGGCATTTCTATGGTGCTGATGGGCGCTCTTTGCTGGTGTACCGCGGCTCCGGTTGTTTCCACTGCGCGCCGGCGTGGCGTCACCTCGGCATTACTGGTTGCCGCAATCATCGCGCTACTCACTCCGCCGTTATGGACAAACTGGCGGCCGAGATTTCTGCCATGGCCGTTGGAAACGTACATCAATGGTTCGCATACCTACCATCAACCGCAGCATTGGCTTTTTCCGATCTTCCCTTGGTGTGCATTCGCGTTTGTCGGCCTAGCTGTGGGCTTCCTGGCATTCAGCGAATTTGCGCGTAGACGAGAGTCTTCGTTCTTTATGTCGCTGGGCGTCGCGGGGCTTGCCGCCGTTCTGTTGTCGATCCTCTTCGACGCGTTACCGGTCAGGTTCTACGCTCTTTATGACTACTGGCACTCGAATCCCGATTTCTTCTTGGCGCGCTGTGGTGTCCTGTTGATCATTCTTTCTTTGGTTTATGCCTGGTGCAAATGGGGATTTGCACAGCGGGGTTTCAGTCCCGTCATTCAGTTGGGGCAAACGTCGTTACTCGTGTATTGGGTCCACATCGAATTCGTGTACGGAAGATTTTCCATTTTGCCCAAACACAGAAGTTCCATCCCGCTCGCCACGCTCGGGCTTGTTGCAATTTTTGTGGCCATGTTGGGACTTTCGCTTTGGAGAACGCGCTACAAGAACAGGAAAGTCAAGGTTTTGCGGCAGCAGGCGCCGGCTGCTCCGGAACCGGCAACTTAATGATGATTTCTCCCGGCTGCGCCAATCCCAATTCTTCGCGGGCGATCTTGCGGATGGTCTGCGGGTCGGTCTTCAGATCCTGAACATCTTTTTCCAATTCCGTATTTTCCCGATTCAATCGGTCCAGCACTTTGCTGACTTTCTGGATTTCCTGCTGCTTCTTGTGCATGGCCAGAAATCCGTGCGTGCCGAAGACATCGTGAACCAGCAGCACCACTACAAAAATAGCCAGCAGGTGCCGTCCGTACGTATGCAGCCATTGCCCGGATTTTTCTTCCCAGTTAATCTTCATCGCCTTGCAGCATCCAATTCCAGAAGGGTCCTCAACCACAAATTCTGCGCCATCCTCGCTACTCACCGTTACCACTTTTCTCTCGGGAAGTGTCGAACCGTCCACCGCCTCCACCCAAATCACGTTTGCTTTCTCTTCGAACCCTGGCAGGCATGACAGTCCCCCTATGGTGTTTGCCCTTCTGTCCCGATCTATCTCTTAGAGTCGCCGGCGTTCCGAGTGGGTGTCGATTCACCCGCGGCGACATTCTGCCTGTCAAACAATCTCGCCACCCCGTCTAGGGTATCAATGTCCGATACCGACTTGTCCGGGCGAATACGAACAATTCGCGGAAAACGCAGGGCATATCCACTTTCATGCCTGGCCGATTTCTGAATATTGTTGAACGCAACCTCCAGCACCACGATCGGATCGACGGTTCGAAGATGGCCATGATCCTCAATCGTGTGTTTCAGGAAAAAATCCGTATACTCTCGAATCTCCACATCGGTTAAGCCGGAATACGCCTTGCCCACATTCAACAGCCTTTCGCCATCCCGAATCGCGAACGTATAGTCGGACAGCACCCGATGTCTCTTCCCGTGCCCATATTCCACGGCCGTTACCACTACATCCAAAGTGGCATACGGTTCCTTCAGCTTGAACCAATAACCGCCGCGGCGTCCCGGCGTGTAAGGTGAATCCGCCGCTTTCGCAACGATCCCCTCGTGACCCGCCGTCAGCGCATTGCGAAACGCAGCCTGCACCTCTTCGGCGGTTTTGCATTTGGCGTGACTAGCCAAGCGTAACGCTTCCGGAGCATTCATAAAGATACCGTCGAGCCGTGTCTTTCTTTTTCCCAGTGGCTCGTCTAACAACAATTCCCCATCTTGATACAGCAAATCGAAAGCGACATACTTCACCGGAATGTCCGTTTGTAGGAACATGTCGATCTGTTTGCGTCCCAGGCGCTTCTGCAATTCCGTGAAGGGCAAGGGGCGCGAGTTTCGCCACGCCAGAATCTCGCCGTCCAGGATTAGATCTCCGCGCAGCGTACGCATAGGTTGGATCAGTTCGGGAAATTCCGTTACCTCGTCCAATGTTCGCGAGAAAATTCGTACTTTGCCGGTCACATCCTTATGCACTTGCGCGCGAATGCCGTCGTATTTATTTTCCACGAGTAGAGGCGGATCTTCTTGTTCCGCCACTTCTTGGTCAAATAGTTCACCTGCAGACTCCACGGGAGTCGCCAGCATGAATCCTATCGGATGAAATAACCGGACTACCGCGTGATCCAATCTGTTTTCTGCGGCTAATCGGAGTGTCTCGCCAATATCCCCGGTCATCATATTGGCCCGCCGCACTTCGGTCAGCGGCCTCTCGAATGCCTTCGCAATGGCTTCTTCTACCAAACTTTCCTTCGATCCGATCCGCAGATCACCGGTGATAATCTTCACGATGTACTTCACATCGCCGGCGCTCGCGCGTTGGACCGCCTGGGCTAGAAGTTCCGCTTTTTGCACCTGACTGCGAGCCGCCGCGAGGTCCTCAAATAATCTGGCAACTTCGGCCAGGGATACATCGTTGTCCCGCTGTGTGCCGCGCAGCAACTCCTCGGCCATGTCCCCTAAATCGCCGTGTTTACGATACGCAGAACCTATGCTTTCACCGGCTTTTCCGGCGGCGCCCGCGATTACGCGCGAGAGCGTCATGCCACCAACGCCCAGCGTGCGCTCCTCATATGCCGGGAACACGTGGGCCGATAGAAAACAAGCAGCGAGAGCGGCGTCCGCGGTCGTCAGAGGTTTGAGAAATTCACGGATCAGCCGAAGTTTTTCCAGCTTCTTGGAGGTGGCCCCGACGGCATCCGCTGTTTGCACGAAGCTGCGCACAATGCACGTTCCGACCAATAGTGTAAATGGTTCAAGTGCACTTCGACGCATGCTGAATTCGCAGGACCGATGGTGACGACCTTGCCGTTATCCCTGCGTAGCTATGACGCTGGCACCCCGACGACGGTGGTCGATCTGAGCATCCGCACCCATCGTGCGGGTCGCTTCTCGTGCGGAGCCACCAGGCGAAGAGGCCCCGCCTTGGCGGGAAGCACCGCTCCATCCACGCTATCCACCCAGCGTTCTCCCTGGATGCGAGTCGATTAGTCGCAGTAAATCGGTTTGACTTAACGGTCAGAACCGTATTGAATTGTTAAGTTTTTCCAATCGGCTCTTGATCTGAACCGCGGGCACAGGCCTGCCGACAAAAAGGGGAGAAGCAAATGCATTCCAATGCCACGTCGTCAACTCACTGTCTACGCTCCGGCACGCGAACGACCCTTGCCACCAACTCGCCCGGTCAAATGCGTTCTATCTCCCTTTCTATAATGCTTCTCCTGATGCTAGCAGGCGCGACCCCTGTCCTCGCTCAGGTCAAGGCAAGCATTAAAGGTACAATCACCGATCCTTCCGGAGCGGCCGTAGCCTCGGCAACCGTAACGGCCCGCAATACAGAAACGAGCTTCTCTCGTACGACCGCCTCCGAGTCCGACGGAACCTATCTACTGCTGGCGTTGCCCGTCGGCTCCTACGAAATAACTGTCACGAAAAGCGGGTTTCAGGAGTCCATGCGAAAAGGAATCGAACTGAATATCGGCCAGGAGGCGGAAATCGATATTCGCCTGCAGCTCAGCGCCGCTAAAGAGGCGGTGACCGTTTCCGAAGATGCGCCTATCGTCAACACCTCCACCAGTGATATCTCCGGCCTTGTCGGCGCCAAAGAGATCAAGCAGCTTCCGCTAAACGGAAGGAGTTACGATCTGCTCCTGTCCCTAAATCCGGGAATCGTCAATTTTACTTCCCAGAAGACCGGAGGAACTGGCATTTCGAATTCCACCACGGCGAACAACTTCGCGGTTTCCGGGAACCGTCCCCAGCAAAACATCTTTCTTCTGAACGGGGTCGAGTTCACAGGTGCGGCGGAAAACAACATGCAGCCAGGTGGCCCCAGTGGAATGCTGCTGGGTGTCGATGCCGTAAGGGAGTTCAACCTCGAGCGCGATTCCTATGGCGCGGAATTCGGCAAACATCCCGGTGGTCAAGTCATCATCGTCACGCAATCCGGCAGCAACCAGTGGCACGGCTCGCTTTACGAGTTCGTTCGCAACAGTGCTTTGGACGCCGCCAACTATTTCGATCAAGGTGGCCCTCCTCCATTCCAACGAAACCAATTCGGCGTGTCTTCCGGTGGAGCAATTCGCAAGGACAAGACATTTCTCTTTGGCAATTACGAAGGTTTTCGCCAAGATCTGAATCAGACCTCCGTGGCCTTCGTTCCCGGTCTGGCGGCTCGGGCCGCTGCCGCACCCAGCGTGCAGCCGCTCCTCAATCTCTGGCCGACTCCTGCGCCAGGCACGCCCGAACTCGACGTTCCGGGCCAATCATTCGGTATTTCGCAAGTTTTCAGCAGTCCGCTACAAACGATCCGCGAAGATTTTGGCACCCTGCGCCTCGATCACACGATCTCCGCGGCTGATTCGCTCGCCGCGGTCTATACGATTGACGATGGCGGCGACGTCACCGCTACCCCCGCGAACCCGTATAGCACCGACATTCTCAATCTTCGAGAACAGGTCCTCAGCTTGGAAGAGACCCACATTTTTTCTCCGGGCCTGCTGAGCACTGCGCGATTCGGCTTCTCGCGCGCCGCGTATTTTTTCACGGGCGAGCCAACTCCCGGCACGCCAGCGGCGAGTGTTCCGGGATTTCTCAGCGGATTGCCGGTCGGCGCCGTCGTTGTCGGTGGCAGTGCCGCGTCGAATCCTCAAGCGCAAATCGGTCTGGCGGGAAGCAACAACGGAAGCAATCTCCCCATCAAACGCAATATCTTCACCTATGAAGACCGGCTAACCCTCACGCGAGGCCATCACGAACTGAGCTTTGGTGTATGGTTTCAGCAGTTTCAATCCAACGAGACGCTTGCTCTTAGCCAGTTTGGCCAAGCCACTTTTCCCAGCTTGGCCCAGTTCATAAACACGGGTGTCACCAGTTCTTTCCTTTACGATCCCGCTCCAACAGAAATGAACTGGCGCTCGCTTTTCAGCGCCTTCTATGGGGAAGACGTGATCCGCTTCAGCCCGAGTCTGACGCTTTCTCTCGGTTTTCGCGCCGAGTTTTCGAATGGTTGGAATGAAGCTCACAATCACGCCGCGAACTATACCTTCACCGACGGCGTGATCTCCTCCGAGCCCCATATCGGCGGCTCCTTCTTCACCACGAACAACGCAACGTTTCTGCCACAGCCACGAATTGCCGTCGCCTGGAGCCCACTCGGTCCCAAGACGGTTCTGCGCGCTGGATTTGGCACGTACAACGACCTTCAGGACGCGTTGGGATACCGCGCCGACCAGAATGCCCCGTTCAACCCGGCCTATAGCTTGTCCGCTTATCCTGTTTCCGGTCTTCCCATCGATCCTGCGGCTCCCGTGCCCGCCGGAGCGAAATTAGTTCCCGGCGGCGTGCAGCCAGACATGCAAACGCCGACGCTGATTTCTTGGTCCCTTCGACTTCAGCGGGAACTCTCTCCCAACACGGCCATCACTGTGGGCTACGTCGGTTCTCATGGCTACCACGAACTGCTCGGCGTTGACGCCAACGAACCTATCCCGGTGATTTGTCCGGCCTCCCCGTGTCCTGCGACGTACCCCGCGAATTTCCCTGCGGGCATTGCCGGCACCCCAGTGCCTGCGGGTACCTACTACATTCCCGTAGGCACGCCAAAAGCCAATCCCTCACTGGCCAACACCTGGACATGGTTTTCCGCCGGCACCAGTTCCTACAACGCCCTTCAGGTCGACCTCACTCGTCGATTCAGCAAGGGCTTGTCGTTCCGTGGCGTCTACACATTCTCGAAAGCGTTGGATGATGGAGATTCGTTGAATCAGACCACTGCCGGCAACGCTCCCGGACTAGTTTCGAATCCCGACAACCTTCGCGCCGATTGGGGGCTCGCAACTTATAACGTTTCGCATGTCGGTGTGCTGAATGCTCTTTATTTGCTCCCGTTTGGTCAGGGCCAGACCTATGGAAGCAATCTGGAAGGCTGGGCAAGTCAACTGGCCAGTGGATGGTCGCTCGCCAGCATCGTTACCCTGCAAACTGGTTTTCCGCTCACGCCCCAGCTCAGCTACAACCCTTCAAATAACGGGGATACGCGCAATCCCGTGCGCCCCTTTATTAATCCGAATTTCCGAGGCTCGGTCGTACTTGGAAATCCCGATCAGTGGTTCAATCCCGCGGCATTCCTGGCACCCCCGGCCAACAGCGGTTTCTACGGTAACGCGGGACGCGACATCATTTCCGGTCCGGGCTTGGCCACCTGGGATTTTTCCGTGTTGAAGAACACCACCATCCATGAGCGCGCGCAATTGCAATTCCGCCTCGAGATTTTCAATCTTCTCAACCGCGCGAACTTTAACACGCCGAACTTGATCACCTTCACTCCACCGACGGCCACGAATCCTACCGGCGTTTCCGGAACGGCGGGAGCCATCACCAGCACCGCCACAACGGCGCGACAACTGCAATTCGGGCTGAAGTTGCTCTGGTGACCCCATCCACGCTGTTTGACGAAAACTTGTCTCTTTCTTAGACTGCCGTTCGTGGCGCGTTGGCGCCCCTAATTCGATGTCTATTCCCTTTGCCGATCGACACGCCGAACCCGCGATCCACGGGTTCCTGCATGAGCCCGCGCACCCCAATGGAGATTCTGTCGCAATCACGCACGGTGCCGGTAGCAACTGTCAATCGAAGTTGCTCGTCGAGATGTCCGATGCCTTGGCTGACGCGGGATTTCTGGTTCTCCGCTTTGACTTGCCGTTTCGGCAGGTCCGCCCGCAGGGGCCGCCCAATCCAGCGAGTGCCGAGCGAGATTGCGAAGGCATCCGGCGCGCGTCGGCACTCCTTCGAGAGAGAACGAAGGGCCACGTCTTTGTGGGCGGTCACTCATATGGCGGCCGGCAAGCCACCATCCTGGCTTCGGAGCATTCACAACTCGTCGATGGATTGCTCCTGCTTTCCTATCCCCTGCATCCTCCCCGAAAACCGGAACAGTTGCGCACGGGCCATTTCCCGAAGCTCACAACTCCAGCATTCTTCGCTCACGGTAGCCGCGATCCTTTTGCCACCATTGCCGAGATGACTTCCGCGTTGAAGTTGATTCCGAGCCCCCATGCGCTGTTTGAGGTGGAAGGCACAGGCCACGATCTGCTCGCCAAGAAAGGCGACAGTAGGTTGCCAGCCAGCATAGTAAATGGATTCCAGAACGCGTTAAGAACTTGGAAGCTTTCGTGAGTCCAATCTCTAAGAGGCTCGCGCGCGATGCGTTATGGCTCACTCCTCATCTTGACCGGACCATGGGTCCTTGAAGAACCCCGCTTAATGAACGTAGTAGCCGCTTTTGGCAAGGACCACGTAATCGCGCCCCTTTTTCCCAAATGACGACGCGAGTCGCACATCCAGTTTATGCGGCTTGCCGCTCGCGCCGTTCGCCTCCGTGTAATACCCCACGGTGTAGCGTGTCTTGATGCGATCGATGAGCGCGCGAAACACGGTATCCAGGTGCGCCACATCGGGAACGTTAAAAATCTCTCCCCCCGTCTGCTCGACAACCTTATGAATATTTACCAGCCCTTGAACCATTCCCGCGTAAAACAGCGTCCCGGGTGGGTTGTATCCGGGTATCTTCAGGTTGTACAGGACGGAATCGGCGGCGATGGTTTCGGTCACGATGTCTCGCGTGCCCTGGCCGCCTGCATCCGTGCCGACGTCGTCGCTGATCAGGATGATTACTTTACGGCCCTTCTGTGGCGCGTTAAGCAGATATTGCGCGGCGACGAAGATGCCGTCGTTGATATTCGTCGCGCCGCCCACCTTGAAAGCATTAATCTGCTGAGCCAGCAAGGATTTGTCTTTGGTAAAAGGGACGCGCAATTCTGCCTCGGTGGAAAACGTGAACAGCGCCACCTCATCTTCGGGCTTCAGCGCGGAAAGCGCGGTGTTGGCGGCTTCGCGCAACGGTCCCAGAAATGGCCCGATGGAATCACTTAGATCCAGCACCAGCGCAACACTCAACGGCAGCTCATCGCGGCTGAAAATGTCTATCTTTTGCGGAACGCCATCTTCGCGCAGTTCGAAATCCTCTTTTTTCAAATTCGCCATGATTTGGCCAGCCTTGGTCTTTACCGTGGCGTCCACCATCACCAGGTTGAC
The DNA here is from genome assembly GCA_963759275.1 of Candidatus Acidiferrales bacterium. Classification (GTDB taxonomy): domain Bacteria; phylum Acidobacteriota; class Terriglobia; order Acidiferrales; family UBA7541; genus Acidiferrum. The sequence continues at coordinate 351,379 of CAVWYZ010000021.1, forward strand.
GTCCACACGAATCACGCTGGGCGCTTTTCCTGGCTGCTCTTGATCTTGCGCTTGTGCCGGAAGCAGTAAACCGAACGCAAAGAGTAAAGCCGGAACCAAAAAGAGCGTTATTATTCCTCGGTGCAGTGTCATGGATACTGGTCTAGTATACCGGGACAGTCGGTGGTGCGCCGGACTCCACAAATCAGGCCCGGAACCATCCTGCGTTGAGTCGTCACGGTAGGTGTCGAGCGCTCAACCCGCCCGCGCTCGAATGTAAATTGCAAAAGGAGCCGCTATGCCGAGAGAACTGAGCACACCACTTCCTCAGCCGGTTTTTGACGAAGGCAGCGTGACGCCGCCGCCGACAAAATTCACACTCAAACATCCCTCGGATAATCAACAGTACAGTGCCATTGAGAAATTATTGACGAAGGACGCGGTTTCCTTCGAACAATCGCGGCTGCGACCCGGCGATTTGTTTAAGCTGGAGACGGCTCTGGGTCCACATGGAGCCGAAATCGTCAAGGCCATCAAGCAAGCCGGCAAAATTATTTTCCACAGCGCAGGCGATACGGGTGCCTCAAGCGAAGGGAAGTACGGAGACGAGTTGCGCGTCTCCGATCAAGTCACCAATGACTGTCGCACCAGCAACACCAATAATCGTCCCGCATTCTTCTACCATCTGGGCGACGTCGTCTACAATTTCGGCGAATCGAAATACTACTACGACCAGTTTTACGATCCCTATCGCAATTATCCCGCGCCCATTTTCGCCATTCCCGGTAACCACGATTCTTTTATCATCCCCGGCACCGCACCTGCCGATGCACCGCTTACCATTTTTACTCGCAACTTCTGTGCGTCTATTCCCGCCATCACCCCGGAAGCTGCCTCTCTCCATCGGACCTCCATGACCCAACCGGGCGTATATTTTGCTCTCGATGCGCCGTTCGTTCGCGTTATCGGCCTGTTCAGCAATGCTCTGGAAGATCCCGGCGTGATATCCAGCGAAAACGGAAAATGGACTGCCGTGCCCGACTACCAGTTGGATTTCCTTGCCGCGCAACTCACGCGAATCAAGAAGGAAAAATACACCGGCGCCGTCTTGCTGGCCATGCACCATCCCCCTTTCAGCTATTCGCCGCCGCCGAAATCCGGTGGTTCCGGTGGAAATCACGGCGGCAGTCCAAACATGCTTCGCCAGATCGACACGATCTGCAAAGCACAAGGCGTGTATCCCCATGCGGTACTTTCTGGGCACGCGCATAACTACCAGCGATTCACGCGAACCATACGATTCGCGGGACAGAATATTGAGGTGCCCTTCATCGTTTGCGGCGATGGAGGGCACAACGTTAATAAGTTGGTCAAAGGAAAGTCCGGACAACCCGCCGTTGAACCGCAATTCGGTGTGACGGTCGATTACATGGAAGTGCAGCCGGCGGTCCAGTCGAAAAGCCTCGTACTCAAATACTACGACGACACGACTACGGATATTTGCGCATCACTGTCGATAAGAAGTTCCTGCGCATCGGCTTTCACCAAGTGGGTCAGGCCAGCATCTCCCAATCGAGAGTCGACATGGTCAGCGTGGAACTGGCGACCGCCAAAGTCGTCGCTAACTAGCCTGATCGTCAGCTATCTCAATGGAAACGAAATAATCAGTTGATCCAGCGGCATCGCATTCTTTATCTGTAACGCGGGCGTCAATGCAGTTACGGTCAGTGGGGTCCCCTTTTCCTCGGCTTCGTCGAACGCTTTCGTGCCAGGAGTCCTTCCGGTTATTTGAAAGTTGTCGATTTCGTAGGGAAACCCGTTCGAGCCCAGCGACAGCGGCCCATTCATCACCTGGAAGTGAAGATGCGGAGCAACCGAATTCCCACTATTCCCTACCAACCCAATCACCTCTCCGGCCTTCACGCTGTCTCCCTTGCGAACCTTGATGCTTCCCGGTTGCATGTGCGCGTACATTGCGTAGCGTTGCCCACCCAGGTCTAAAATCACCGAATTCCCGTCCGCCTGATCTAGAGAGATGTTTGTGGGATAGGTTCCCGGTGTTCGCTCCGGAAGCCCGTCGACGACCGAGGCAACCGTCGCGTCCGACACTGCGAATACCGGCTTGCCGAATATGGTATAGCTCTCGGGTTTTTCCCGCGGCCCCGAATAGATACGGCCCTGCCCGTCAAGTTGTTCCCAATCCACCGCATACCGTTGCGCGACCCAGATCCTCCCGTTTACCGGCAACGCCGCGCGTGTGTGCCGTGTTGCGTCACAACACGAATCCGCTGAAATGAAGCCTTCACCGCGAAGAGGTGATCCAATCACGGGGACCATCCGCCGGTCCAAAACGCTAATTCCGCCCGTCTCGCTTATTTCCTGGTGCCCCGGAGGAGCGGCGCTGACATGCACTGCCACCCGATGGGAGAGTTGACCGGGAAGAACTGCCCCTGGTCGCAAAGATACATTCAGAAATAAGAGCGCTAGACTTCCTTTTGCCAGTGTTTCCGAGGCGTCGCGCATGCCCGCTGGCTGCAGTCTTCCACCAATAGCAGCAGCATCCAGGCTCTGCAGCACCACCCCGTCTCCTAGCACCTCTACCTTCTCGACCTGCGCATCCGCGCTGGAGAAATTCAATAACCATAACTCATAGACCAAATGAACCTGTCCGTCCGACCCGATAAACGGCACCGGAGCATCGTGCACTGCAAGCAACAACGGAGTGAGGCTTTCCTGCCCACTGACCTCAGGCGCAATTGAGATGCAAATCGCCAAGGCGGGCATAGCTAGCACACGCAAGACGCGAAGTACCAGTGAAGGACGAGCCATCGGGCCTACTCCTTGTGGTCGGCCGTGGCATTGTACGCTATTCGACCTTTCCATTCGGACCCATTTTTTATCTGTCGGTTTCTCCGCGCCGTGCTCAGCCCGTAGGTCGTATACAATCGAGAACGAGGAAGAATGAAATGCAGCGCGAGACGCATTTTCGAATAGTGCTGGTCACTTGCTCCACGTTGGAAGAAGCCCGGAAAATCGCCCGCGATGTCGTAGAGAAGCGCCTCGCGGCTTGCGTGAACATCGTGACCCACGCGGTAGAGTCCTTTTATACCTGGGAAGGGAAGTTGGAGAACGGCAGCGAGTACCTGCTACTGATGAAAACTAGCGGAGACCGGCTGGAGGAATTGCAGAAGCAAGTATTACTGCTCCATTCCTACGACACGCCGGAATTTATAGTGTTGCCGATAGTTGCGGGATCTGAAGCTTATCTTAACTGGCTGGGCGAAAGCCTCGCGGAGAAGTAACTCGCAACATGGATCCGCGTAGGCGTTTCACCGACGCGAATCCGGCCAACTCCACGGACTAAATATACAGAAGCGCCTGATCGATGTCCGCGATGATATCTTCCACGTCTTCGATCCCCACGGAAAGCCGCACCAGGCTATCGGTTATCCCGACGCGGTCGCGCACCTCCTTGGGCATTGATGCGTGCGTCATTTGCGCGGGCAGCGAGATCAGCGATTCCACTCCACCAAGGCTTTCCGCTAGGGAACAAATCTTCACCTGATTCAGGAACCGGCGCGCGGCCTCTTCCGACCCCAAATCGAACGCCAGCATCGCGCCCGGGCCCTTCTGCTGCTTTCGCGCAAGTTCGTGCTGCGGGTGGCTGATCAACCCGGGATAAAACACCTTGCGGACCTTGGGGTGCGCATCGAGATGCCGCGCAACCGCCAATCCGTTGGCGTTATGCTGAAGCATACGAATCGCCAAGGTCTTGATCCCACGTGAAGTAAGGAAGCAGTCCATCGGGGCGAGTCCCGCTCCTGCAGAGCGCTGGATGAAATAAATTTTCTCGACGTCGTCCGGACGCGTCAGTACGACCGCGCCTCCCGTTGCGTCGCTATGTCCATTCAGATATTTCGTTAAGGAATGCACGACGATGTGCGCCCCAAGTTCGATCGGCCGCTGCAAATAGGGAGTCAGAAATGTGTTGTCTACAACCAGCGTCGCGTGACGCTCATTCGCCAGCTTCGCCATCGCTGAAATATCGGTAATCCGCAATGTTGGGTTTGTAGGCGTCTCGATGTAAATCATCTTCGTATTCGGGCGGAAAGCCCCGAGCACCACGGCGGGGTCGGTCGTGTCCACAAACGAAAATTCCAGTCCGAAGTGCACAAGCAGTTGCGTCGTTAGCCGGTACACGCCGCCGTACACTGCCTCCGACAGCACCACGTGATCGCCAGGTCGCAAAAGGCGGAACACCGAGTCGATGGCCGCCATGCCCGAAGTAAAAACGAACGAAGCGAGTGCCCCCTCGAGCTTCGCGATCGTGCGTTCGAGAGCCTTACGATTCGGATGATTTGTGCGCGCGTAGTCGTAGCCTCCCCGGCTTTTCCCCAACTCCTCATACACGTATGTCGAGGTCTGATAGATGGGCAGAACCACCGCGCCAGTCGATGGATCCGGTTCCTGGCCTACATGAATCGCATTGGTAGCAAATCCCATTCGCGTCTCTCCTTGATGGCCTGCGCTTGAAACGAGCGAGTGGACAATCGAGGGCCGTCCTATCCCGAGGGAACCCTGCGTGTCGAGGCTAGAAAAAAGTTACAAGACGCGAGCCAGCGAGTCAAATGGTCGAGGCCCTTGACGTTTAGAAAGCTTCCGGCGACCATGGCGACGATGGGGGAGATCGACATGAAACGGAGACACTGGCAAGTCTGGACCATCCTGGCAACTGGCATTCTAGCGCTGACCACCGCCGTTTGGGCGCGCCAGGACCAGACCCCGCCTCCAAAAGACCAGACTCCGCCCTCGAAAAAAGAAGCCGCGCCTTCTCCAAACAATCGCATCACCATCGAGGTGACCGGCGGCGATTCGAATAAGCCCATCGAAAACGCCAGCGTTTACGTGAAAACTGTGGAAGAGCACCTGATTAAGGACAAGAAATTCGAAGTCAATGTCAAAACGAATCCGCAGGGCGTGGCGCACGTTCCGGATTCCCCGTTGGGCCGCGTGTTGGTCCAGATTGTCGCCGATGGTTGGAAGCCGTATGGCCACTGGTATGACATCACAGACCCAAAGCAAGTCATCAAAATCCATCTGGAACGCCCGCCGAAGTGGTACTAAAGCTTTTCGCTGCCCGCAATTTCGCTCCGAACGACAGTCCAGTACAGAGATTTCCTAGCACCCGCGAAAACGAGTCGCTGATTCCGCGGAATCAGCTTCTCAATGAGCCGTTTGCGCTTTCCGATGGCCGAACACTCCCGCCACACCACGGCATTGCACAAAAATTGTGCAATCCGCATCATCGCATTGAAAATGGGATGGGTTAGCGCAACATTTGCGCTTCTTTCCACAAGGTTTTCCACGAATGTGTGCAAAACTTAACGCGAGTGAAATATTTTTTCTTGCGCAACGGAAAGAGTCGTGCAAGCTATCGCGAAAAATCTTTCTTTGAGACGCTTTTGACCGCCAGAAATCCTCAGTGTTACAGTGGGGAGGACCAAAACACTCCGATGAAAGAAACTTCCAACGGTCCCTTTTCCTTGATGCAGATGTTCTGGGGCAATCTGGCTTCCCGCCCCTTGCGCTGCGCCTTAAGCATTGTGGCCATTGCGATACAAGTTGTGTTGGTCTTGATGATTGTGGGCATGACCTCCGGCGTGATTGCGGATTGGGGAAAACGCGTCGAGGGCGTTGGCGCCGATATCCTCGTACAACCACCTAATGCCTCCATTTTCTTCGCCTTTTCCAGCGCCGTGATGCAGGAATCGCTCGGTGACGAGATTGAGAAGTTGCCTGGGGTCGACGAAGTCGCTCCCACGCTCATCTTGAGCGATCCGAAGACGTTGATGATCATCTATGGCATTGACTTCAAGCGCTTCAACGCCTTAAGCAAAGGATTTATATTCCGTTCGGGCAAGCCCTTTCAAGCTCCCGACGAGACCATTGCCGATGACATCGCCGCGCAAACTCGCCACTTGAAAGTCGGTGACACCGTCACCCTGCTGAACCGTCCTTTTCGCGTTGCCGGAATTGTGGCTCACGGTAAGGGAGCGCGTTTCTTTATTCCCCTGAAAACCGCGCAAGATATCATGGGTGCGGACAAGCGGGTTTCCATGTTCTTTGTGAGGAGCAAGGGTGACACGGAAGCTACCCGTGCCGAAATCCTGAAACTCGACCCGCAGAATCGCGTGCGTTCCATGTCTGAATATGTCACCTTGATGAGCTCCTCGAGACTGCCGGAGCTGAAGCCCTTCATTCGCACCATGGTGGTACTTGGCATCGTGGTGAGCTTCCTCGTCGTTCTCATGAACATGCACACCATGGTCATGGAGCGAACCCGCGAGATCGGAATTCTCAAGGCGCTCGGATTCACCCGTCTGGAAATTGTCCAGATGCTCCTCGGAGAAACAGCAGTGCTGGCGATTCTTGGCAGCCTGGTGGGAATCGGCGCCACATTTCTGACGCAGGCCATCCTTAAGCAGACCAATCCTTCGTTACCGATCTTGCTTTCTCCGGGATGGGTGGTCGCGTCGATTGGCCTGGCACTTCTAGGCGCGGCACTCGGTGCCACGGTGCCTGCGATCCGTGCCTCCAGCTATGATCCGGTGGAAGCCCTCGCCTACGAGTAGTGGGTCATTTGGAGTTGGCTAGGCAACTGGGAATCTCAATATCGCCAATGTTATCGGTCGAGTACGTCATATGCACACTGCCGCCCATCTGCGGATTCACCATGTCGATGCGAAGAGGAAGTCCCGAGGACTTGGCGATCAGTAACCGTACAGGCCCCTGCAATTGTTCCCCATCGCGCACGTAGAATTCGTAGGCAGTCGCGGGTACGCCGGCTGTCGCATCGTCCCCGACCTCGCGAAGATCGGTGAGTCGATTCGTCTTCTTCTCCCCGGTTTGCGAATCGCCCACATGGTCCATGCACTTCCAGCTGAACAGGTCTTTTTCTGTCTGCAAGGCGCGCTTCGCCATGACGGCGGACAATGCTGTCGCTCCGGCCATCATTCCGGCCTCCACGGCGCCTAGCGGTCCAGACATGGCCGCCTGAGCCATGGCCATAGCTGCCTGGCGTTCCATCATGGCGAACTCCATGTCCAGCATCTGTTGGTTATGTCGCATGAGTCGCTCTGCCGCAGGAGAACTGATCAGCCTCGCGCCCCGGCCGTTTTGCACCACCGCTCGAATCTCCCAGTCGTCTACGGCTCCCGGCTGATCAAAGGCTGGCATTTTCATATGCATGGTAGCCTGATGTACGCCGCCCTTGACGATCGTCTCGGCTGGGGAAATGCCCAGGCCGTGCGCCTGCGCTTGAGCCATGCGAGCATCATTGGATTCCATGGTCATCTTGATGCGATAGGCCGGCTCCTTTTCGAGCAACTTGAATGAGTTGAATAGCACACTGTCTTCCGGCACCGGTTCACCGGCAGGTTTCGTCTGTGACGATGCCGTCGGCGCCGACAGGAAAATAGCACCGGCCAATAACGAGGCCCCAAGAGTCAGTTTCATGGGAACTCCCTGGTAGGAAATTGCGATGCAGAATCGGACGTTGCGCGAGACAATATGCCAACTCGTCGAATTCGTCAAGCGCCGTCAAGGAGTCGTGCATCATCTCGATGATGACAGGCACGTTGCTCGCTGGTCGATGCGCAAGGCCAAAGCGGCGTGTCTTTTCCGTAATGGCGGCATCGAAAGAAGGAGGCTTGTCGAACAGTGGCCACAGACAAATATCTGCAGGCAAAAATCGTGGACCGGAGGGAAGTCGCCCACGATTTATTTCTCTTGCACGTCGAAGCGGACCAGTCGCTCCCCTACCTAGCCGGCCAGTACGCCACGCTAGGCGTAGAAATCGACGGGAAACATCTCGAGCGGCCGTACTCCATGTGTTCTTCGCCCTACGAAAGCAAGTTGGAGTTTTTCGTCGAACGCGTGCCCAATGGCGCGCTCACCCCCTTGCTTTACGCCATGGATAAAGGAGCACCGCTGGTCCTCAGGCGATTCGCGAAAGGCCGGTTTACCCTGGATCTCAGAAGCGGCCGCAAAAATCACCTGCTGTTGGCCACCGTGACAGGTATCGCTCCCTACGTGAGCTATGTCCGCACCGTTTACGCCGACTGGAAGAAAGGAGAGGGTGTTATGCCCGGTGAGCACCGGCTTTTTTGCGTCCAGGGAGCCAGTCGGAGTGAGGAATTCGGCTACCGTGATGAATTGGAACGCATCGCTTCCGAGACGCCGTGGCTGAAATATATCCCCACCGTGAGCCGTCCCTGGGAAGATGAGGCTTGGAACGGAGAAAAGGGCCGTGTGGACGACCTCATTCGCAAGTTCGCTGATATGTGGAGTTTGAAGCCCGAGGAAACGACCGCGTATCTATGCGGTCACCCCAGCATGGTCGAGAATGGGCGCGGCATTTTGCTGCGCGCCGGATGGAAGAAAGACGCAATTCAGGACGAAGCCTATTTCCCGCTCGGCTGATCTTCCTGGGGCTTACTCAGAATCCACCTTCAGCGGTTATACCCCAGGTGCAACCGCTTCCAAACGGTCTGCGACGTCCGAGATGGTTTCAGCGGGGAAGCTGACGTGGACGTTGTCTGAGTCGGTCACCGCATCGATATAGAGTTTGCCGTCGCGCACGCTGATGCGTATGTGCTCGGAATCGCCGCGCACATCTACCAGCTCGGCATTCGGGTATTTCTTTAATTCCTTAGCCGCTTCGCGCAGCAACGGTAGGTACGGCCGAGCCTGACTCGCCGCCTGTCGCAGTTTGTCGCGTGGCACCACGTGCAGCCCCACTGGCACCACGGTTGCGGGCACCCAGAAATGAACGTGCTCGCCAGAACCCCGGCTCCCGTCCACATCCACGCGAATCACTCCTTCATGGAAGACGTAGGCGCCCGCGAGGGTCGCTGTTGCGCAAAGTCCAAGCGCCGCTTTGGCGAGTAGGAGCATTTCTATTCCTCCTTCAGGGGCCCTTGGGGCACCGAAGCGCCCCTCAACACGACAGGGTAAGGCAAATTAGTCCGAGATGTTCTTGGAATCGATCCAGATGCGCACGGTGTTGTCCTCATCCTTGACGCTCACCAGCTCGGTGTCGCCATTGGAAGAAAGCGCGTGCAAGGCTGCCACCACGTCCAGTTCGTCTTTCCCCGCGGAAAACAGCGCGTCCACCACCTTCATGGGAATCTTGATCTCGACTTTGGACTCAGGCTTCGCATCGCCGTGCTTCGCGGTCTTTTCCCCCTTCTTATTCTCGGTGACGTGGATGTACAGGTAACCGGCGCTCTTGGCGACCCTCACATTGTTCTCGTCGCTCTGTACCGTGACGTATTCGCCGTCCTTAGAGGATCGTACCGCCTCCAGCAATGTGCGCAAATCGACGTCGTTCAGGTGGGCATTGTCGATACGCACCTTGCCGGCGTGAAGATTGTCATGATTGATGGCCGGCAGAACCTTCTCGGCCATTTCGATCGGAACGTTAACACGAACGGTTTCGCCTTTGGTTTCTTTGCTTTCCACCCGCACGTGAATCCATTGGTCCGCCTTGGCAGAAGTTTGTGCCATCGTGGCGGCAGGCACGAACACAGCTGCGGCCAGTAGCATCGAACTCGTAAACCCCAGGAATCCCCTCGAGAAGTGGTTCATGTAGAGCTCCTTTGGCTATAGGTACGGAGCAGGGCAGAAAAAAGTTCCCGCCAACCGGCAGAAGTTATGGGCTAGCGACCCAGGGGGATCCGCCAGAAACTACTGACCGAGGGGGATTTCGCCGAAATCGATCTGAGGGAAAAGGGTTTGGGGCGATGCCGGGGAGATCGGAAGGCCATCATCGATGTCGTCGCTTGCATTGCCTCGGTGGTGGCGCAGGGAATGAATGCCCATGCGGCAAAGGTCGAACGCCCCATATACGATATTTCCACGCACCACGTCGCTCTTGTATAGCAGTACTTCATCGCGGAACCACCGGACCACCGGCGAGTGTGGGCGAATCGGTATCAGCGGATTGAAGCGGGTATACGCGACCGAAGGACGATTACAATCTTTCAGTTGAACAATCGTCAGCATCCCGTCGGTACGCATCTCGTCCCCGGAAGAATTAACCATGACCGCCTCGACGTCGCTGCGGGGCAGCAGGTAAACCGAATCGATGCACCCGGAAAGCGTCAGGTCGCGAACCAGCATATTGACGCCATCATCCAGATTCCCGTCGATGTGGTGAATGAATTTGTGGTAACGAACGGACAGAGCCGCGCTGGTTTCTCGAGTGTACGCGCCAAGCCAGGCCTGCTGGTCAAGCACCGGCTGTGCCTCGCTCCACACCCGCACATGCTCGCGTTTCCCGTAGCTGTCAAAGCTCCTCTGCCACGTGAAATCCTGCGCCTGACCGTTCAACAGTTGATGCGACACCGGCATCGTCGGGTAGTTGTTGTACGTTAGAAAAGCAGACAATTGCTTAAAGAATGCGTGCGCGGAATTCTTGTCGCCCGGAAGCCAGCCAGCCGCCGTGAAGGATTCCTGGAGTTGTTCTTGCGATCCCACGAAAAGCAGATTAACGAGATCGGCATCCTTCCCATACCGCGTCGTGGTACGTACCGGGACGTTCTGCAACAGTTGCTCGATCTCGCCACGTTCATATTCGTCGAGTTGAAACGACACGCGAGGCAGTGCTGGTTGATTCGCCACGTACAACGGCGAATTGAACTGAAGGCGCAGGTCAGTGCCGGGCGGAAGGTAAATTTCCGGCTCGGGAAGGATGCTCAACGAACGGTATATGATCAACGTCAAATCGCCGTATGGGTTGTAGGTGGGCAGGTGAATGAGTCCGCTGGTGATGCGTCCTTGCGGCGTATTGGTGGAACGGATCCCGTGGATAATTCCGTTTCGCGCGGTCTCGCGAGCATTGTCGACCTCTACCACCTGTGCCGAAATAGGAAGTATCTCGCCGGACGAGGTCACCAAGTGACTGAACCGAATCTCCAATCGCGCCGTGTCATGGAGGAAGCCCATTCCTACCTTGCGCACAGAGACAACTTCGCCCTCTACTTCCAAACCGGCTGGGAAAACGGGAGTGGCGCCGCATTCCGGCGACTGAATTAGAACAGCCCGGACTGTCGTGCCTGGCTTAGTACTGTACGAAGCCACGGGATCTAGCAGTCGGACCCAAAAGGACTTTCCCGTGGGAATGTATTCGCAATTCGCGGCAGCCATGGACGCGAATGGCAAAAGCAAAAATAACATCACCGCAGAGGCGAGCGTTGGTCGCGCTCCGGCAGGCAAGGCTAAGCTCCGCGCTGCTTTGCCGCTTCGGTTCGATTGTTTCTTCAGCAACGCGTACACCCTCAGCCTTCGGTTCGTCCTCGAACAGTTTGCCTTTAACTGGGCGGAACCTGTCGCTCTGTCTCGGCGGCATTAGCGAAAAGCGCAACTGGCACTACGGACAGGACTTAACTCCGTTCGCACCAGCTGCGATGAATAGAAAAAATGACTCCCAGCCTGATCCTACTCGCGAAGTACTTTTAGAATACCGGAAAGCCCGTCAATGCAAAGATAAAGTTAGGCAAATTGCCGGCTGGTTACTTCACTTCCCGCACCGTGCCGATCTTCACCGTGCTCCCGTACCGCTTATAATTCGAATAACGAATCGTCATGCGAATATGAATGTCTCCGCTGCGGAAGTGCAGATAGTCGTCGGCGCGCGTGTAGACCGGAAACCAGAAACCTTTCTCGATGTTCTGCCGGTAAGTGCGAAATCGCGGAAAAACGTTTTCGTTGCCCTTCGTGATGATGTCCGGAACGGCTTTGCCGTCGGTCATGACCACTTGCAGGTCCTTGTCGTCAACCCACACCCGGCCTTGGAAGTAGCGTTGCTTCTTCTCTATAACTTTGGGCGCCACGTCGAAAACATACGTCGAAAGCTCGTCGACCTGCTGCCGACCAACGTACGTAATGTTGTATTTCGGAAGCTCCGATGTGGTTAGCACGAAAGGCTGCACGTTGCGGACGTCGTCGTAGTCCTGTTGACTCATGGTAATGCGCTGGAGTGTGTCCTGGGGTGCAAACGTTACTTTCTCAAAGCGCTTTCCATCCGGAGTGAATATGACGTCGCTGGTCTCGCGGTGCTCGCCATCGGGGCGGCCGTCTTCGTCGATGGTTTGAATCGAAAAGTCCTGGGTGTAGGTATAGTTGTCCCGCTCCAGCTTGAATTCCGCTTCACGCTCCGCGAAGCGCTTGATGATCTGATCCACAGGGATGGAAGGCGGATCTTTCGTAATGGGATTATCCCCCGGCGAACGGATGCCCTGTGGTGGTGGTGCGCTGTGGTAGCCCTGATCCTGTTGCTGCTGTTGTGGCTGGTCTTGTGGTGCGCGAGTGGGCGGCCGCTGCACGCGTGATGCAGGAGCGCTGGGCAGGGGCCCCGGATCCTGCGCCGATGAAACGGAAGCGAATCCTCCGGCCAGCAGAAACGCAACTCCCAGGCGAAGGCAATTCGGGATGAATCTAGTTGGTAACAGCACGGCTTCTCCGAATGAGCAATTTGGGCTCTGAAGATATAGAGTCTAACGCAAACGGGAGGGTTGCACGAGCCGAACGGATATAAGGGTATTGCCACATCCCTTAAAATGATCGCCGATATATTCCAGGAGACAACATTGATCAGGAAAATCGTACTTGTTCTTGGCTTGGCCTCGGTAGGTCTCACGGTGGTCCCCCGGAGCACCAAGCAAACCGACTCTGGCCAAGAAGCAGACAAGGTTGTAGAAGCGCAGCGGGTAGCTCAGAAAATTCCCGGCGTCAGTGTTGCCGTTTGCCGGGGAGGAAAAATCGTGAAGGCTGGCGGGTACGGTTTAGCCAACGTGGAACTGAACGTGGCCGCCACTCCTCAAACAATTTATCAGACTGGCTCGGTGGGAAAACAGTTTGCCGCGATGGCCGTCATGATGCTCGTGGAAGAAGGGAAGCTTTCGCTGGACGACAAAATCAGCAAGTACATCAGCGGTACGCCCCCTGCCTGGAGTGGAATCACCGTCCGCCATCTTCTTACCCACACTTCCGGAATCCCTGATTATGCCGGAGACGTCGGGCCGCTAGGGAACCAGGTGATCGACCTTCGCCGGGACTATACCGAAGATCAGTTGGTCGCGGCCTTCACCAAAATGCCGATGGACTTTGCTCCGGGAGAGAAATGGAGTTACAGCAATACCGGTTATGCCTTGCTGGGAATCATTATCCGCCGCGTCACCGGAGAGTTTTACGGCGATGTTCTGCAACAACGAATTTTCCGTCCGTTGGGAATGACCTCCACCAGAATCATTAGTGAAGCGGACATCGTGCCCAACCGGAGCAGCGGCTACCGTCTGGTGGACGGCCAGCTCAAAAATCAGGAATGGGTATCCCCAACTCTCAATACCACGGCGGATGGCGCGCTCTACACCAACGTTCTGGACATGGCGAAATGGGATGCGGCTCTGGATGCCAGAAAGCTTCTGAAGCAATCCAGTTACGATGCCATGTGGTCCCCAGTGAAACTCAATAACGGAAAAACATATCCCTATGGATTTGGGTGGTTTCTGTCCGACGAGAACGGCAAGAAGGTAGTCTCACACGACGGAGCATGGCAAGGGTTCACCATGAATATCACTCGGCATCTGGACGAGCGCTTAACGGTAATCGTAATGACCAATCTGGATTCCGATCATTCGCATCCCGAAAAGATCGCGGAAGATGTCGCAAAGATTTATCTTAAGTAGGAATTATTCGGAACCCAACAAGTCGTCATTCCGAACGGAGTCCGCGACGTGAGGAATCACTCTTGGATTCCTTGCTGAAGACCAAGTCCAGCGCAACACAGAAGTCGCCTGCCCTAAACCTTCCGCCATTTCAGAAACACCGCCCCGAGCGGAGGCAGCGTGAGCGCTAACGACGAACTGCGCCCCATCCAGGCATGCTCGCTGGTGTTCATTCCGCCGAGGTTGCCCACATTTGAACCGCCATAAATTCCCGCATCGGTGTTCAAAATTTCGTCGAAGTGTCCGGGACGCGGCACTCCGATGCGATAGCCGTAGCGCACCACCGGGGTCGCGTTGAGCACCACCAGCACCAGGTCGTCCGGATTTCGTCCCGTCCGTACGAAAGAAAACACGCTATTATCGGAATCGTTCGCGTCCAGCCATTCGAATCCCTGCCAATCAAAATCCACCTGGTGGAGTGCCGCCTCCGAGCACAGCGTTTTGTTTAAGTCCTGCACCAACCGCTGAATGCCACGGTGAGAGTCATACTGAAGAAGGTGCCAGTCCAGGCTCCGTGCCTCACTCCATTCCTGCCGCTGCGCGAATTCCTGTCCCATGAACAGGAGTTTTTTTCCTGGGTGTGCGTATTGGTAGGCCAGCAACAACCGAAGATTGGCGAATTGCTGCCACATATCTCCTGGCATTTTGTGCAGTAATGAATTTTTCCCGTGAACCACTTCATCGTGCGAGAACGGCAAGACGAAATTCTCGCTGAACGCGTACAGCAACGAAAATGTCAGCTTGTTGTGTTCGTACCGGCGGAAAATCGGATTCTTCGAAAAATACTGTAGGGTGTCGTTCATCCAACCCATATTCCACTTCAGGCTGAATCCCAATCCGCCCAAATACGTAGGCCGGGTGACGCTGGGCCACGCCGTGGACTCTTCCGCAATTGTCAGAATGCCGGGAAAACGCTGGTACGCAACTTCGTTCAGCCGCTTGAAGAAATCGATGGCATCCAGGTTTTCGCGACCGCCATATTTGTTTGGAATCCACTCGCCGGCTTTCCGCGAGTAGTCCAGATACAGCATCGAAGCCACGGCATCCACGCGGAGGCCGTCGATGTGATACTTATCGAGCCAGAACAAGGCATTCGAAATCAGATAATTTTGCACTTCATTGCGGCCGTAGTTGTAGACCAGCGTGCCCCAGTCTGGATGCGAGCCCTGGCGTGGATCCTCGTGCTCGTACAAGTGCGTGCCGTCGAAAAGTGCCAGCCCATGCGCATCCCGAGGAAAGTGCGCGGGCGTCCAATCCAGGAGCACTCCCAGGCCGGCTTGATGGCAGCGATCGATGAACTCCATGAAATCGGTGGGCGTGCCGAACCGGCTGGTGGCCGCGAAGTATCCGAGCGTCTGGTAGCCCCACGAACCGTCGTAAGGATGTTCCATGATCGGCAGAAGTTCGATGTGCGTATAGCCCAGGTCCTTGACGTAAGGAATCAGCTGATCGCCCAATTCCCGGTAGCTCAGCCACCGATTGTTTTCTTCTGGAATTCGCCGCCACGAAGCCAGATGCACTTCATAAATCGAGATCGGAGCATCTAACCAGTTTTTGTGAGCGCGTTCGTGCATCCAACCAGAATCGTTCCACTGGTGTTTGTCGATTCTTGCGACCACCGATCCGTTCTTCGGACGAAGCTCCGATGAGAATGCGTATGGATCGGCCTTGAGCGGCAGCACGATGTCCTGCTGCCCGACAATTTCGTATTTGTAGATGGCCCCTTCGCCCAGTTCGGGCACAAATAATTCCCAGATGCCGGAAGAACCTCGAAAGCGCATCGCATGAACCCGGCCATCCCAATGATTAAAATCGCCAACCACGCTGACGCGACGGGCGCTAGGCGCCCAAACTGCAAAGTGAACGCCGGTTACGCCATCCACCGTTTTCAGATGCGCGCCCAGCTTCTCATACGCATCGTAGTGTCGACCCTCTCCCATCAAGTAGAGATCGAACTCCGTCAGCAGAAATGGGAAAGCGTAGGTGTCGTAATTCTCGATGGTCTCGTCATACTGCGTGTGAAACCGGATGCGATAGCTGGTCGGCGAGGGAACGAGCTCACTCACTCCCGGCAGCACTACTTCGAAGAAGCCTTCTGGTCGAACCTTCTTCATCGGAAGGATCTCTGGCCCATTTTCCGGTGGCGTGGATCCGTCGGGTCGTCGCAAAAGTACCAGTTGCGCTTCGATCGCACGTGGTTGGAAGAATCGCACTGCCCAGCGGCGTCCGTCGGGCGACTCGATTGGGTGCGGCCCCAGAACTCCAAAGGGATCGGAGTTGCGTGCAACGAGCAGGGATTCCAGCTGAGCACGAACCTGCTCCACAGCAGGAGCCTTCGAGGGGGTAGGAGATGAGTCAGGCACCAAGACATTCTAGCGGAAGAACACAGAACGACCAACGGCGTATGCGAACGGCACTACAGTCGATCCTGTACCTCCGCAGAACTCACAACGTGCCCACGACCGTGTGAGCTGTCAGCCTTGCGCGCCGGGATGAACGCCGGCTGCCGTCCGCACGCTGCTTGCAGGAAGCCTGTGCCCGGGTTAGAGTGCACAGCAATCGCAGATTGTGAATGAGGACTTATCCGTGTTGTGCGAAAGGGGAATTCTGTGGGCCAATCGCCTATGGGGAGAGCTGCAGTGATACTTTCGGGAGCAATGCTGCTTGGCGCAAACATAGGAGTGGCGCAAGACCGGTCGCAGATGCGGTCGATGGCGATCTCGCAGAATGGAATTGTCGCGGCGGAATCACCATTGGCCGCGCAAGCGGGCGTGCGCATCCTGGAATCCGGCGGAAACGCTGTGGATGCCGCCATTGCCACCAACGCCACGATGGGAGTGGTATCGCCCATGATGAATGGCATCGGCGGCGACCTGTTCGCGATCGTCTATGACGCGAAAGCCAATAAGCTTTACGGATTGAACGCCAGCGGCTGGGCCCCAAAAGCATTGACCATCGATTTCCTGCACAAGCAAGGTCTCCGCGAAATGCCGCAAACTGGCGTCAATACCATCACCGTGCCAGGCGCCGTGGAAGGTTGGCAAAAGCTCTCCGATAAATTCGGCCGCAAGAAATTGTCCGAAGATTTGGCCCCAGCCATCCAAACGGCGAAAAACGGCTACCCGGTCACCGAATGGGTATCTATGTATTGGGCCGCGAGCCCGAATTATCTGCGCGGAGACGACGCGGCCACTAAATTGTATCTGCCGAATGATCGGCCGCCCAAAGCTGGAGAAGTGTTTCGCAATCCTGAACTCGCGGCGTCGTTGCAGCAAATCGCCGAACACGGACGTGACGCTTACTATAAGGGCGACATTTCGAAACTCATCCTGGAAACCATCAAACGGCACGGTGGAGTTATGGCGGCCCAAGACCTTGCCGAATATTCCGCCGAATGGGTGGAACCGATCTCAACTACTTACCGCGATTGGACTGTCTACGAAATGCCTCCCAACGGTCAGGGTTTGGCGGCGCTCATGATGTTGAACATCATGGAGACTTTCCCACTGGGTCAAAAGGATTACGGATTCGATACCGCCAATGCGCTGCACGCGATGATCGAAGCGAAAAAATTGGCGTACGCGGATTTGCTCAAATACATCGGCGATCCCCGTGGGCAGCGGCTACCCGTCACGGTACTGTTGTCCAAGGAACACGCGGCCGAACGGGCAAAACTCATCGATCCACAGCATGCGAATTGTGATGTAACTGCAGGCGCGTTGCCGGCGGGCGGCGATACCACCTATCTAACGGTCGTCGACCGTGATGGCAATATGGTTTCGCTGATCCAGAGTAACTATAGCGCGTTCGGCTCCGGCATCGTGGCTCCCGGAACGGGCTTCGTGCTGCAAAATCGCGGAGCGCTCTTCAATCTCGATCCATCTTCCCCCAATGCGCTCGCGGGCCGGAAGCGTCCTTTGCACACCATCATTCCCGCGTTTGCCCAGAAGGGCGACACGCGCATGGCGTTCGGAATTATGGGAGGCTGGAACCAGTCGCAAGCGCACGCTCAATTCATCGCCAACGTGGTGGACTACAAAATGAACATTCAGGCCGCATTGGAAGCGCCGAGATTTACTAAGCCCACGTTCTCAGGATGCGATGTGCAGATGGAAAACCGCATTCCGGCGAAGGTCCGCGAGGAATTGTCCGCCAAAGGGCACAAGATTCAGGCCATGGGAACATTTTCGTCGGTTATGGGTGGCGGCCAGGCAGTCCTCCGAGACTTCGCGGCCGGAGTCAATTACGGAGCCTCCGATCCGCGGAAAGATGGTGCGGCCGCAGCGGAGATGCCCATGGAAACAAATAACAAGTAATCGCGCCGCAAAAATCCTGCGAGCCTTAAGTGGCCACTTCATTTCACGCGATTGTATGTAAAGTCGTATTCCACGAACCATGTCTTACCGTCATCGTTCGAGCCACGGCTGAATTGCCGTACTTTGTCGGGACCCATTGGAAGAAATTGCAAGTGGCGTTTAAGCGGCTTGCCGTCCGGCTGGGGAATGGAATCTGTCCAGAAATCCATCACGCCGTTTTTCAACTCTCCATAAAAATGAATCATGCCCTGGGAGTTGTCCGCCCAGAACTGCTCCCAGCGTTTCAAGGCGGGATTGTAGGTGTTCAGGCTCTTGCCTTCGTAGGGAGGGGTGGCGCTGGTCCAATTCTCCAGAATCACGCAACCGTTCAAAATCTTTTCAATCCGGCTTTTTCCCGCTGTTATACTCCCGGCCGTTGTCACCACGTTCCATTCGCCTACCCAGAAGTCGAATTGACGGTTCTCTCCCGCATATACGCACGGCTTCTCGTTTCGTGCTGCCTGCTCTGTAATCTTGGCGAATCGGGAATCCTCGCGATAGGCGTTCAATTCGTCATCAGACTGTAGCGACTCCGCCTGCGCGAATCCGTCCTTCACCGCCTTTTCCAGATACGCGAATGTCTGCTCGCTATTTTTCAGCAAGGCGTACGCCAGTGCCGTCTGGTATTCCGCCATAAAGACGGGCGCACCATTCTCGGCGGCTCGTTCGAACGCTGGAATTGCTTTGTCAGGCTGATTCGTGTGGCGTAGCGAAACACCATACCGGTACCACGCGCGCCCATTGCCCGGCTCAGTCACTGTCATGCGTTCGTACAGAACGCCCGCTACCTCCCAGTTTTTTGTCTCGTAGGCCGCATTCGCCGCGGTGCTGGCTGCGTCTGGAGATTGTGCTCGCACATAAGCAACGTCTGCAAGAAAAAGAATAGCAAGGCCCAAACAGTAGCTGGATAGACCTACCTGCCATTTGTGCATCATCTTGTCGCGGTCCGGTCCCTGCTCGCGCTCGGCAATCCGTGGAGCAGAAGAAATTGAAGTATGCGTTCGCTTCGACGCTGGCGCCCGTCGAAAGTTTCCGCCCCCTCTGGAAACGCCGGGAATTTTCGCGTGCGCATTCGCAAGCCGCCACGCAAGGACTAAATATTCTCGAATCAATCTAAATAAAGCTTGTGTCAGAATGAACGATCCGGTCCCGGCGTCGACAGCTGCAACAGGCTCTGCTCAAGGTTTAGCGACCGGCTCCGTTTTACCGGCGGCTCGCGCTTCAATCGTAATCGACAGATGGAATGTCTTTACCGCTGGCGTATTCTTTTCAAACGGCCGAGCGTAACCCAGCACCAGCCTGGACTCGCCGGGTTCCGTCGCCTTAAGCGAGAAAACCTGAAATCCTGCAGCACCCATGCCGTCAGTCGAGCCTTTCTCCGATTGCGCCGAGATCAACTTAAGATGTGCGACATTTTCCGGTTTTCCCAACTGTAACCCGTGGTCGGATTCGAAACCAATTTGATGCTCACGAGATCTCCAACATACAGACAGAGATGCGAATTGTCATCGGTCTCGTTCAGCAGCAATGTTTTTGCCGGAGTCGCAAACAGCCCGTAGACGAAGAGGAAAACGAAGAGCGCGAAAGCTTTCGATATACGTAGACTGACCATGAATAACCTCGCTTGCCAATTCAATGTGCCATTATCGGCGACTTGATTATGAGTCCACGGCACCTGCGGCCCGAAAATTCCTGTATCCATTTGGTGGCTTTTTGCGTCAGAATCACACGGTCCCGCCCCAGTCCGCCCTGCCTCGTTACAAATGGCTTCTACACCCCGCCAGGAGCAGGAGTGAAGCGACATTTGCAGCGCCATACGAGTCTCTATGGGGATAGCCATGGCTGCCTTGGAGTCCCTCAGCCAGCTTTAGACGCTATCGGGAGTATTTTTATGATTTTTCAGCGGATCACGCGA
Organism: Candidatus Acidiferrales bacterium; assembly: GCA_963759275.1. Lineage (GTDB taxonomy): Bacteria > Acidobacteriota > Terriglobia > Acidiferrales > UBA7541 > Acidiferrum. The sequence continues at coordinate 371,415 of CAVWYZ010000021.1, forward strand.
GAGCGAACGTGCCCAGTCTGCAAAGGCGCTAACTCCTATCGCGTAAAACGCGCAGGATTATCTATAAAGCTGCTTTGCCGCATTTTGAATCTGCGCCCGCACTGGTGCCCTGATTGCGACACATTTTTCCTCGGTCCCAAGCGGTCCAAAGATGTGCGCGTCGATCAGCGGTTCAGTTCCCATGGAAGACCTCCGCTTGGCGGCAATCAGCCCCAGGCGGGCAGCCTGTCGCATTAAATCCAGATGTGCCCGCCGCAGCGGCACGCGTCAAATTCTCGAATGGCACGTTAAGAATCGGATAGTGCTCCCAGTCCTTGTAGTCGAAGTGCCACCATTCGTCCACGTTCACCGTAAATCCCTCGGATTCCATCGCGCGGCGCAGCAGTTCGCGGTGCCAGCGTTGTAGAGAGGTGCCCCCGGGGAAATTGGGAAATGACCGCGGCGACATTTCGTCGTAAAGTCCTGGCATTTCGACCGCCTTGCCCGTGGCGAGTTCGTAGAGAGTTAGGTCGGCGGCGCAACCGCGATTGTGACGCGAGCCCTTTTGTGGGTCGGCCACGAAATTATGATCCTCAGGCGGCGTCGCGTCCCAGAACAGCTTGGTCACATACCAGGGACGATATGCGTCATGGATCAGGATTCCATAGCCAAGTGGCCGCAGTTTTTGCAATACGCGCAGCAGCGCTTCGGCCGCAGGCCGTTGCAGAAACGCTCGAGCCTGCGTGTAAATCGGAGTCGACAGGAAGTTGTTCGATTGGGCATAACGGATGTCCAAATGGAAACCAGGGTCCAGTGTTACCAGTTCAACGAGCTCCGGTTTGCGAAACGGCTTATCCTCTGCTGGAGGCTTCGCGGCCAGCGCCATCCCGCGCAGTTGATCGAGTGGTTTCGAAAGAGTGATGTGAAAGAAGTGCGCGGGATCGGATCCGGCGTCGGTTCGAACATAGTGTTCATTCGAGTCAGAGAGCCCTGTCACCTCTTCGGCGTTTCCCCGCCGTTCCGCTAGCCCGATTTGCCGCCCTTTTCCGTCGTCAATCCAGACGGTCTGCTTATCCTCCCGCACTTCGCCATCCCGGCCTTCGGAACTCAACCAGTGGAGTTGCTGGTTTCGTTCCAGCAGAATGAACTGCTCGTGCGTATCTTCGCGAGTATAGATACCCACGAGTTGCTTCCATCCCCCCGGAGCGTCGGCAGGTTTAGGTCCGGGGAGTAGCGACGGATGGGAAGTCGCCGCGTTTTGGGCACGTAGGGAAGGGAAGCCTGCAAAGACAAAAACGGATAGCAGCAGTGATCGGCGGTGGCGTTTGTTCACGAGCACCATCCTATTCGAGATCTAGCTATAAGGAAGCCAGATCAGATCTTGGCGCACTGCCACCTACGAACTGTACCAACGCGAGCCCCGCCGCTGTTCTTCATCCAGTTCCCGCACGATCTCCAGCGTCCGCGGGCGCCGGTATTCGCCGATAGCCGTCAGCATGGCATTAATCAGCGTGATGGGTGCTGTGTACGACGCTCCAAACGAAACGGAATCGATCGAGGCCAGGAAAACTTCGTGGCAGCAGCGCGTCAACGGCGATACGTACGTGTCGGTTATGCCCACGCAATAGGCGCCGGTGCGCCGCGCCTGTTCTGTACCTTCAACCGTTTGGCGTAATCCTCGTCGAAAGCTGATCGCGAACACGACATCCTTCTCCGTCAGACTCCGTGCGCTGTGCGTTACACTCCCCGCGGAGGATGCCACGTAAACCGGCAAACCCAGCAGATTGAGATGGTGTCCCAGATATTCCGCCAGCACTGTGGCCAGGTCTCCAGCCAGAGCCACGATCCTCCGGGCGGAATACACCCGTTTGGCCAGCGGCGTGAAGCGATCCGTATCCAACGAGTTCTTCAGCGCCTGCAGGTTCTTCAAGTCACGAAAAACCGAATCACGCGGTGGACAGCCGGGGCCGCCGGCAGAGCTTTGCTGCATGGTGTCCAGCGATGTGGCGAACGCCAAAGAAAGCTCGTGCAGGTGCCGCTGAAAATGCTTGTACGTTTCGAACCCGAGCCCGTTGACGATTCGAATGATGGTGGCGGGATCCGTATGCAGGCGCTGCGCCAGCGCGCGCACGCTTAACAGCACATAATCGCGGGGGTGCTCCAGAATGGGCCGAATGATCTCTTGGCGTTTCTGACTGAGTTGATCGATTCGTTGCGCTAGATTGATGCTGTGATCCTGGGCGACTCGGGATTTTGGCATAGGGGGATAATTCACCTGATACGTTATGAATTCAAGCGCAATCCGTTAGCCCAAGAACCAAGAATTACCAGATACACCGGGAAAGGAGGCTACTCCTCAGCGCCCCTTCCCCGTCGAACGTTGTATTTGTAAATTAGACCTACTTTTTGGCACTGGCTGCGGATTCCGCCAAGCCAGGGGCTACGATCGGGTTCAGGAACGGCATCATTGCACGAAGTTTCGGACCAAGTTGCTCGAGCGCGCTCTGTTGTTCTGCCTTGCGCTTTGCCAGAAAGTTGGTGCAGCCCTTTTCGTTCTCTTCGATCCAAGCCTTGGCGAAGCTGCCATCGCGAATTTCGGCCAGCAGTTTCTTCATCGCTTCGCGGGTTTGTGCCGTGACGATCCGCGGTCCCGCGTGATAATCGCCGTGCTCGGCGGTGTCACTGATGGAATAACGCATGTAGCTGAGCCCGCCGCGATAAATGAGATCGACAATCAACTTGAGCTCGTGGAGGCATTCGAAATAGGCAACCTCCGGCTGATAACCTGCGTTTACCAGCGTCTCAAATCCTGCTTTGATCAGTTCGCTGACTCCACCGCACAGCACGGCTTGCTCACCAAACAGGTCCGTCTCCGTCTCTTCCGTGAAAGTCGTCTCCAGAACGCCAGCACGCGTTGTGCCGAGTCCCTTGGCATAGGCCAACGCGAACGCCTTCGCTTTGCCGGAAGCATCCTGATGTACCGCAAGCAGTGCGGGCGTTCCTCCACCTTCCGTAAAGACTTCGCGGACCCGATGGCCGGGCGCCTTGGGGGCGATCATGCTGACGTCGATATTTTTCGGCGGCTGGATCGCACCGAACCGAATGTTGAAACCGTGCGCGAACATCAGCGTTTTCCCCGGAGTGAGGTTCGGCTCGATGGCTTCCTTGTACAGTTTGGGCTGGCGCGTATCTGGCGCAAGAATCATGATGACGTCGGCCCACGCGGCCGCCTCCGCGGGACTTTTCACTGTCAATCCGTCCTTCTCGGCTTTCGCGCGAGACGCACTGCCTTCGGGAAGGCCCACCACCACTGAGACGCCGGAATCCCGCAAATTCAATGCATGTGCATGCCCTTGCGAGCCGTACCCGATAATCGCAACCTTCTTCGCCTGCACTAGGGAAAGGTCTGCATCGTTGTCGTAATAGAGATTTGCCATTGCGTTGCTTGTTCCTTTCGTCGGGCCGCGCTGCGGCCAGAAACATCTACATAGACGCACGGTACTGTCGCGTCCTTATTGCCGCCAGATTTAAGCGATTAGCTCGAAGCCGGGGCGGAGTCCTTATCCTTCGCTGCCGCGTTGCTCTCCGCAGTGGGAGGGCGGAGCAGATCGCCACCGCGGGTCATCGCGATACGGCCCGTGCGCGCCATTTCCAATACCCCAAACGGACGAAGTACCTCGAGCAGGCCGTCGATTTTGTCCACCGTCCCGGAAACTTCCACGATCAGCGATTCCGGCGCGACGTCCACAACGCGTCCCCGAAACACTTTGATCAATTCCATCAAGTGAGGTCGATTCTGCTGGTCGGCCGCAACCTTGATAAGCGCCAGGTCGCGCTCCAGCATGGAGCGGTCGGAAATGTTTTCCGCCACAAGCACATCAACCAGTTTCTCCAGGCTGGCTTCCAATCGGCGCGCACCGCTCTCGTCCGTATGCGCGCAGATGGTCATCCGCGCGATTTCCTCATTCTCTGTGGGACCGACGGTCAGAGAATCGATGTTGATTGCCAAGCGTCGCGTGAGGGAAGCCACGCGGTTCAGCACCCCCGGCTTGTTCTCCACATAGGCCACTATCGTCTGCATAAGCTCCTCAATCCTTCTCCACTCCAACGCAACGGCCGTAAGGCCCGCTGCGGCAAATCTTGATTCACCGATTATGGCTCGGAAGCCGTCTCAACCAAAGGATTGTTCGGACGACGAATCATCTCATGCAACGCCGCTCCGGCCGGCACCATCGGGTAGACCGAGTCTTCTTGCTCAACGCGGAAGTCCAGCAGCACGGCCTGATCGCTGTCGCGCGCCGATTCGATGGCGGGCACTACTTCTTTGCGGCCCGTCACACGTTCGCCGCGAATGCCAAACGCGTTCGCCAGAGCCGCGAAATCCGGCGCTACCAGCGGCGTGGCCACGTAGCGCTTGTCGTAGAAAAACTCCTGCCACTGGCGAACCATCCCAAGATAGCCGTTGTTGATGATGGCGATATTGATCTTGATTTTCTCCTGAACGATAGTTGCCAGTTCGCAACTCGTCATCTGGAATCCACCATCGCCGGCCACCACCCAAACTTCCGATTCCGGCTTGGCGAATTTCGCACCAATCGCCGCAGGCAGCGCGAATCCCATAGTACCAAGTCCGCCGGAGGTGATTAGCGTTCGTGGGGCGTCATGATGGTAATACTGCGCTTCCCACATCTGGTGCTGCCCCACATCGGTCACAACAATCGCGCCGCCTTTCGTGACTTTCCAAAGATCATTAATCACATGAGCCGCGTAAAGATGACCGCTGTCTGGCAATGTCTGAATGTCACGGACCGCGGAATCGCCTTTCAGCTCCTTTATATGAGCCATCCACGCGCTGTGATCGCGTTCGTGGATGTATGGGAGCAAATTCCCAAGGGTTTCGCCCGCATCGCCAACGATCGCCGCATCCACTTTCACATTCTTATTGATTTCAGCGCGATCCACTTCGATGTGGATCTTCCGCGCGTTGCGCGCATACGTTCGTAGATCGCCGGTGACCCGGTCGTCGAACCGCATTCCGACCGCGATGAGCAGATCAGCTTCCTGAATCGCTGTGTTTACCCACGCTTCACCATGCATGCCCATCATCCCGAGATTCATGGGATCGGTGGCCGGGAAGCAGCCAATCCCGAGCAGCGTCATGGCTACGGGAATATCGCTGGTACGCACGAACTTCTCGAAGGTACGCATCGCTCCGGAAAGCATGATGCCGCGTCCCGCTAGAATCACCGGGCGCTTGGCTGAATTTAGCAACTCCACCGCGCGGTCGAATTCCTTTTGGTCATGATTATTGCGATAGCGTTTTGGCGGTAACTGCGGAGTGGTCGCGTCCCAAACAAAATCCGTGGTGGCTTGCTGTGCATCCTTCGTGATATCCACCAACACTGGTCCCGGCCGTCCGGAATTCGCGATGATGAATGCTTCGCGAATCGTGCGAGCTATATCTTCCGCACGGGAAACCACCACGTTGTGTTTCGTGATCGGCATGGTGATGCCGGTGATGTCCACTTCCTGAAAGGCATCCGAGCCCAGCAACTTGCTGCTGACCTGGCCCGTGATGCACACCACCGGTGAAGAATCGAGCATGGCCGTGGCGATGCCCGTCACCATATTGGTCGCGCCTGGGCCCGAGGTGGCCATCGCCACGCCCACACCGCCACTCGCGCGCGCATAACCGTCAGCCATGTGCGTGGCACCCTGCTCGTGGCGCACCAGCACGTGATGCAGCTTGGATTTTCCGATCGCATCGTAGACCGGAAGAATCGCGCCACCCGGATAGCCAAAAATATCGCGTACGCCCAGGCGCTCCAGCGTTTCGCAAAGTATTTGAGCACCACTGAGCTTCATAGCGTTCTCCCCGTTGACACCGGCACCGCGCCGGAAGAAAAACTGGCAGGCACCGCTGTGATAGCGCCAAGAGAGGACGAAGACACCAGCAGGGCGTATTTCGCCATCACTCCATTCGCGTAGCGTGGCTTGGGCGCTTGCCAGGAAGCCAAACGCTTTTGCATCTCCGCGTCGGTCAGTTCCACGCTGAGCGTGCGCCTCGGCAAATCGAAAACGATGGTATCTCCGTCGCGGACGGCGGCAATCGGTCCCCCCACCGCGGCTTCCGGCGCAACATGTCCGGCCATCAGCCCATGCGTAGCTCCGGAGAATCGGCCATCGGTCAGCAACGCGACAGAATCACCCAGGCCCGCGCCGACCAGCGCGGCGGTGACCGCAAGCATCTCGCGCATTCCCGGTCCACCACGCGGTCCTTCATATCGAATTACCACCACATCGCCAGCTTTGATTTGTCTGTCTTCTACGGCAGCGAACGCGGCCTCCTCGCTGTCGAAGACGCGCGCAGTGCCGCGAAAATTTACGGTGTTGTGTCCCGCCACCTTGATCACGCAACCTTCCGGCGCCAGGTTTCCCTTCAGAATCACCAAACCGCCGGTGGGCTTCAACGGATTGCTCTTGTCACGGACAACTTGCTGGCCGGACGTTTCCTTCGCTTCGGCAGCTTCTTCGGCAAGGGTGCGTCCGGTGACGGTGATGCAGTCACCTCGGAGCAGCCCTGCTTCAAGCATGCGCTTTGCGACGAGCGAAGTACCGCCTGCTGCGTATAGGTCGGTTGCGACAAAGCGTCCTCCAGGTTTTAGGTCAGCAAGAATCGGTGTGCGCGAACTGATGCGGTCGAAATCGTCGATCGAAAGCGCAATGCCAGCCTCGCGCGCAATGGCCAGAAGATGAAGTACTGCATTTGTCGAGCCGCCCGTGGCCGCAACCCCCGCAATCGCGTTTTCGATCGCGGATTTGGTGATGATTTTCGATGGCAGCAGGTTCTTCTTCAGAAGCTCCAGCGTCAGTTTGCCCGCAATTTCCCCGGCTCGCGCTTTTCCTTCATTCGTCGCCGGAACACTGGACAGTCCCATCGGCGCGACGCCAAGAAACTCGCAGACCAGCGCCATCGTGTTCGCGGTGAATTGTCCGCCACAAGCGCCCGCTCCCGGGCATGCAGCGCATTCGAGTTCCTTTAATTGTGCGTCGGTCATCGTTCCGCGAGCATGAGCACCAACCGCCTCGAATACGTCTTGAATCGTCACCGCGTGCCCTTCGAATTGACCCGGAGCTATCGAGCCTCCGTACAGAATGAGGCCCGGGATGTTGAGCCGGGCCAGCGCCATTACGCCGCCGGGTATGGTTTTGTCACATCCCACCAGTACGATCAACCCGTCTAAAAGATTGCCTCGGGTAACCAGTTCGATGGAGTCCGCAATCACCTCGCGGCTGATTAACGACGCCCGCATACCCTCCGTACCCATGGTAATACCGTCGGAAATGGAAACCGTATTGAACTCTAGCGAAGTACCACCAGCGGCTCGAATCCCGTCCCGCACATGCTGGGCAAGTTCGCGGAGATGGTAATTGCAAGGACCGATTTCGATCCACGTGTTGGCGATGCCGATCAGAGGCTTACGGAAATCGTCATCCTTCAGCCCGGTAGCACGAAGCATCGCTCGCGCGGGAGCGCGGTGCGCTCCATCAGTCAGGGCAGAACTGCGCGGTTTCAACGAACTGTCAGCCACGAATGGATTCCTCCGGCAATCGAATGCAATACTTATAAAACACGGGGCCATCACTCCGTCGGAGGACGGCCCCCTGGAAAATCAACTTTCAGCACTGCTAGGTCATCTGTCCACAGCCACCAGAAGCGACGAGACTGCACCCTCGGCTCGCGACGGTTTATCTCCACAGCGGTGCCGCGAACCATCAGCATGAAGCACGATCCTAAATGAGTCAAATTAATAGAAGTGCAGAGTTAAATAAGAGGCAGTTATACCTAGGCCGCCCGGGGCGACCTGCCCGCCGCGCTCTCTGCCCTCGGGTCGCCCTCGCGTTCCGGAATGAATTGAAAACAAAAGCATCCCGGACGCTCGCCCACGCATCCATTGAGCAATATGGCGACAAAGAGTGCTCCGGTTCTTCCGGAAATGGTCGGTGGTCGAGCTTACCAACAGTATGTCAATCCCCAGTGGGTAGCGCTCCTGAATCTGCTGGACATGAACGTCGAGTACGAGCGCTGTTCGGGATGCGAGCTTTTTACTGCGGACGGAAGGCGCATCCTCGATTTCCTGTCCGGATACTGCGTCCACAACGCAGGTCACAATCATCCCTACATCATTGATGCCCTGAAGCAGGAATTGGACCGCTGCGGACCGGCCATGCTACAGAGCCACGTTCCTGCGATCGCCGGCGAATTGGCGGAACGCTTGTGTCGCTCGGCGGGTGGAGCATTAGAGAAAGTTTATTTCGGCAGCAGCGGTAGCGAGGGAGTTGAGGCCGCCATCAAGTTCGCCCGGGCCACCACCGGCCGAGCCGCAATTGTTTACGCCCAGAACAGTTTTCATGGCTTGACGGCTGGCGCTTTGTCGCTGATGAACGATGCGTTCTGGCGCGAAGGTTTCGGACCGCTGCTTCCGCATACGACTGGTGTGCCATTCGGAGATTTGCCGGCACTGGAGAGCGCGCTCGCCGGTGGGAAATGCGCTGCGTTCGTCGTCGAGCCCGTACAGGCCGAGGCTGGCATACGGGTACCGTCTAAGGCGTATTTGCAAGCCGCGCAAGAGTTGTGTCGCGCGCGAGGGACACTGTTCATCCTGGATGAGGTGCAGACAGGAATGTATCGCACTGGTTCGTTCCTGGCGGCCCACCAATTCGACCTGCAGCCCGATATCGTGGTTCTGGCAAAAGCGTTGAGCGGCGGCTTAATGCCGGTAAGCGCCGTGCTGATGACGGACAACGTCTACCGCTCGGTGTATTCCTCGTTGAAGCGGGCCATCGTGCACACTTCCACATTCAGCGAGAATAGCCTCTCCATGCGCGCCGGCCTTGCGACTCTGGACGTTTTGGAACGCGAGCAATTAGGGCCGCGTGCCATGAAATTAGGAGAACAATTTCGCGTCAGATTGCGCGAGGCACTGAGACCATTTGAGATTGTGAAGGAAGTCCGCGGGATGGGTTTGTTGAGTGGCATCGAATTCAAGCCACCGCAACGGCTGGCGCTTCGCGCCTTGTACGAAGCCTTCCACCACATTCACCCTGCCATGTTCGGCCAGGTAATCGTTATGCGCATGTTCCGCGAGCAGAATATCCTGACGCAGATCTGCGGAAACAATTTCATGGTTCTGAAGGCTGCGCCACCATTAGTGGTTAGCGAAACCCAACTGGACGAATTCGTCGAGGCTATTCGCGGCATCGTGGAACTGGCGGATACTTCCGCTGCGTTCTGGACGGAAGCGCTGAACCTGGCTCGCCGCGCGGTAAATATTTAACAAATCGCTGACAACGGCAGTCTCGGCAGCGGAGTAGAGTCATCCACGAAAGGTGCAATCGGTGTACGCGCGAAAAGAAATGACGGACGTATTCGTGATCGGCGGCGGGCCCGCCGGACTCGCTGCCGCGATCGCCGCCAGAAGGCGCGGTTTTTCCGTCGCCGTTGCCGACGGCGCGGAGCCTGCCATTGACAAGGCCTGCGGCGAAGGATTGATGCCAGAATCGCGCGGCGCGCTTTCAGATCTGGGCGTTCAGTTGCCCCCTGGCGTCGGTTATCACTTCCGCGGCATACGATTTCTGCAGGGACCGACTCACGTCGCCGCGGACTTTCCAGAAGGTCGCGGAATCGGACTCCGGCGCACCTTGCTCCACCAGGCCTTGCTCGACGAGGCGGAGCGATGCGGCGTGAAACTGCTTTGGAAAACGCCCGTTATCGGAATCGATAAATACCACGTACAGCTAAGCACTGGCGTGATGCCGGCTCGATGGATCGTGGGAGCGGATGGCAGCCAATCGCGCGTCAGGCGCTGGAGCGAGCTCGATTCTTCCGTGACGAGCAGTCACAGATTCGCAAGCCGCAGGCACTATCACGTTCGCCCCTGGAACGACTTCATGGAGATTCATTGGGGACCGCGAATTCAGGCGTATGTCACTCCAATTTCTTTCGAAGAAGTTTGCATCGTGGTGATGGGTGAAACCACGGAAGACACCGACTTTGAACGTGCCCTGCCGCTTTTCCCGCAACTGCGTGACCGTCTCTCTGGCGCTGAGATTGCCAGCCGCGAGCGCGGAGCGGTCACCGCGATGCAATCGCTCGCCCGAGTTTGGCGCGGCAATGTCGCGTTGGTGGGGGACGCTTCTGGAGGTGTGGATGCGATTACCGGCGAGGGTCTGCGACTCGCCTTTCGCCAGGCTCACGCGTTGGCGGCGTCCATCGAAACGGGGAACCTGCGCGAATATGGACGCGTCCACGCGCAGATTGCGCGCAAGCCCTTGTGGATCGGCAAACTCATGCGGAATTTTGGACAGTATGATCATCTGCGTCAGCGAACTCTACGCGTTTTAGCTAAGGATCCGGAATTATTTTCCCGATTCTTGGCGATTCACGTGGGACGAGCGACGACGGGCAACGTGGTTTCCACTGGGGCTCAACTGGGCTGGCAATTCTTGGCCAGTTAGAAAGAGAACAACGAATGCGAGTGTCGACCTGGAAGTCGGCGGTGGGTGTGAGTGGCGCCATTTTTGGAATCGCGCTTTATTTGTCCGCGGTTCCCGCGCCCCCGATAACAACCGCTCAGGCAGGAGCGCACGAGGTCACCTTGCAGGTAGATCCCGCGCAGAGCACTATCCATTACACGGTGGATACCACATTACATACGGTACATGGCACCTTTGCGTTGAAAAAAGGTTCGTCCGTGCACTTCGATCCGGATACCGGCAAAGCCGGCGGCGAAGTGGCGGTCTACGCCAGCAGCGGCGAGTCTGGGAACAGTTCGCGAGACGAGCGCATGCACAAAGAAATTCTGGAGACCAAGAAATATCCCGACGCGATCTTTCGTCCCACTCAAATCGAAGGACCAGTAGCACGTCAAGGCGTCTCCGACGTGAAACTGCGTGGCGTAATGGTTCTGCATGGGGGCGAACACGAGATCGTGGCCCTGGTTCACGCGGACCTCTCCGGAGACCACTGGCAGGGAACCGCCAAATTTGACGTGCCATACATCCAGTGGGGCATTAAGGATCCCAGTAACTGGTTATTGAAAGTAAAGCCAGTCGTGAATGTTGAATTGGAGATGGCGGGATCAACAACCCCGAAGTAAAGCCAAAATGGCGACGCTCGCGTCCTGCAAAACGTCGTTTTCATTTGCATATCACTACCGCTTCCCCCAAAATTGCTTATTTGGGATACAGTATCCGCAGTGAGTTGCTGTGCCCTGTGCAGGTCTACCAATTAAAAACTGAGGAATTTCATGGAAAAGCCAAACAGTATTACTCCGCCGAGAGGCAAACTCGGAGTGCTGTTGCCTGGAATGGGCGCGGTGGCAACCACGTTCATGGCCGGTGTGGAATTGGTGCGGCAGAAAAAAGCGGTGCCCGTGGGTTCCCTGACGCAAATGGGCACCATTCGTCTAGGGAAGCGGACTGATGGTCGTTCCCCGAAAATCAAGGATTTTGTGAAGCTCGCGAAACTCGACGACATGGTCTTCGGTGGCTGGGATATTTTCCCCGAGAGTTCCTATGACGCTGCGGCCAAAGCCGGAGTGCTCGACGCGCATCACCTCGCCGCGGTGAAGCAGTTTTTGTCCAAAATCAAACCGATGCCCGCCGCCTTTGATCGGGAATACGTAAAGATGCTCGACGGCAAGAATGTGAAGAAGGGCAAGACCAAATACGATATCGCCCTGCAAATCAAGGACGATATCGCGAAATTCAAGAAGAAGCATGGCTGCTCGCGGATGGTGATGTTGTGGTGCGGTTCCACGGAAGTGTTTATGAAGCCGCATGAAGTCCACGAAACCGCCGAGTCCTTCGAAAAGGCCATGAAGGAAAATCACCCGGCGATCGCTCCTTCCATGTTGTACGCCTGGGCTGCTATCACCAGTGGCATGGCTTACGGCAATGGAGCGCCGAATCTCACGGTAGATATCCCTGCGATGCAGGAATTGGCGCAGAAGCATAGCGTGGCCATCGGCGGTAAGGACTTCAAAACTGGCCAAACCCTGATTAAGACCGTGCTGGCTCCCGCATTCAAAGCGCGCATGCTCGGCTTGAACGGCTGGTTCTCCACGAATATTCTGGGTAATCGCGACGGCGAAGTGCTCGAAGATCCCGGTTCCTTCAAGACCAAAGAAGAATCCAAGTTAGGCGCGCTCGAATTTATCCTGCAGCCGCATTTGTATCCAGAACTGTACAAGACCATTCATCACAAAGTCCGTATTAACTACTATCCTCCGCGCGGCGACAACAAAGAGGGTTGGGATAACATCGATATCTTCGGATGGCTCGGCTATCCCATGCAGATCAAGGTCGACTTTCTGTGTCGCGACTCCATCTTGGCGGCGCCGATCGTGTTGGATCTGGTCCTTTTTCTGGACTTGGCGCAGCGCGCTGGAATGCGCGGTATTCAGGAATGGCTGAGCTTTTATTTCAAATCGCCAATGACCGCGCCGAAACTTTATCCCGAGCATGATTTGTTCATTCAGTTGATGAAGCTCAAAAACACGCTCCGTTGGATGCAGGGCGAGGATCTCATCACGCATCTGGGACAAGAGTATTACGACTAGCGGAACTCGGTCGCGACTCGTAAATCGTCACTCGTGATTCCGAATTCAGGGCGCTGGGATTTGATGTCGGCGCTCTTTCGATTGGTCCGCGTCTCTCTACAGCCTCTCGGGAATCTCCCACTTGCCGGTTTGCGCGGAACGGAAAACCGCGTCGATCGCAGCCATGTTGCAGATGGCATCCTCGAGCGGATTGGGAACCTCCAGATTTTCTACAATGGCCCGCGAGAAAAGATCACCCTGAATCGTGAACTGGTTGCAAACGGGTAGCGTCTCGATCACCGCGCTGGCTCCGGCGTAAAGGTCCTTACCGTCGTCGATCACGATGCGCGTTGGCTTATCGATAGGAGCGTTGTACGGGATTTCGATATCGACCCGCCCCGCGTCTCCGAAGAATTGCATTTTCTGGTAGTACACCATCTGCGTGGAAACGGTGAAGATCGATTGGCCCGTGGGAAACTCCAGAATCGCTGAGGTCAGCCGGTCAGTCTGAAAACTGGGATCCCTCTCGATGCATCCAAAAACGCGCACCGGTTCCTCTCCGAAAACGAACCGGGATGTTTTGATCGGATAGCAGCCGATGTCCATGAGCGCGCCGCCGCCCTCTTCCGCGATGTTCCGTGGATTCGCCGGATCCACGTTGAAATAGCTGAAATAACACATTGCGGAACGCAACTTGCCGATCCGCCCGCTGTGCACGAGTTCGGCGGCACGCACCCATTGCGGATGATTACGCACCATAAACGCTTCGCCCATTTTGACGCGATACTCGTCGCGGGCTCGCAGTAGTTTGCGGGCCTCCGCCACATTGAGACTCAGCGGTTTCTCCACTAGCACATGCTTGCCCCGGCTGGCCGCGCGAATCGACCATTCCACATGCAGATGATTGGGAAGAGGGTTGTACACGGCTTCAACTTCAGGATCATCGAACAGTTCTTCATAAGAACCGTAAGCCCTTGGAATCGAGAGCTTCGAAGCCACGGCTTGCGCTCTATCCAGTGACCGCGAAGCAATCGCATGGATTTCTGCGTGCGCGCAATTCTGCATCGCGGGGATAACTCGACGCTGTGCGATTGAGGCGGTGCTTAGAATCCCCCACTTCACTTTTCTCATTAGGCTGGCTCCGGAAGATATGATTTGCGGTTCGTGAATCGTGAATTGTGACTTGTTATTTGGCCCTTGTGCAAGCCCGACAAGCTAATCCACCCAACCGAACGACCGAGTGACCGCTTTCTTCCACTGGCGATAGTAGGCGTCTCGTTGCGCTTCCTCCATGTGCGGCTCCCAGGTGCGATCCGCCGCCCAGTTTTGCCGTAATTCATGAAGATCGGAGTAGTATTCGACAGCAAGTCCCGCCGCATACGCAGCGCCTAACGCGGTAGTCTCCTTTATCGCCGGGCGAAGCACCGGGATATTCAGAATGTCCGCCTGGAATTGCATCAGAAAATCATTTTCGACCATGCCACCATCGGTGCGCAGAGAGAATAGGTGGATCTCGGAATCTTTTTCCATCGCGTCCAGAACCTCGCGGGTCTGGTACGCTGTCGCCTCCAGCACCGCGCGGGCGATATGGCCTTTGTTGACGAAACGCGTCAGACCGGCGACGACGCCGCGCGCATCGCTGCGCCAGTAAGGAGCATAAAGACCGGAAAACGCCGGAACAAAATAGACGCCGCCATTGTCGCGTACGGAGCGGGCCAATTCCTCAATATCAGAACTCTTCTGGATCAAGCCCAGATTGTCGCGCAGCCACTGGACCAGCGCCCCCGTAATCGCGATGCTGCCTTCCAGTGCGTAGACCGGCTTGGCGGCGCCTAATTTATAGGCAACCGTTGTCAGCAGGCCACAAGTAGACAGAAAGGGCTGCTGCCCCGTATTCATCAACAGAAAACATCCCGTCCCATAAGTGTTCTTGGCCTCGCCCGGCTCGAAACATGTCTGTCCGAATAGCGCGGCCTGCTGATCGCCCAATACGCCCGCAATTTTCACGCCTTTTACGGAGTCGAGTCTGGCTTCGCCATAAATCTCGCTGCTGGACACGATGCGCGGCAGAATATGCGCAGGAATATCAAAGGCCGCCAGAATTTCCGCATCCCACTGCAGCGTCGACAGATTCAAGAGCTGTGTGCGGCTGGCGTTCGTGACGTCGGTGAGGTGCACGCCTCCATCGACGCCGCCTGTGAGACGCCACAACAAGTAAGTGTCCATGGTGCCGCAGAGAATTTCACCAGAGTCGATCATTCTTCGAGCATCCCGGATGTTCCCGAGAATCCAACGAATTTTTAGGGCGCTGAAATAAGTCGACAGGGGCAGGCCGGTCTTGGCGCGAAACCGGTCAATTCCACCCTGGCGCGCGAACTCCCCGACCATCCCTTCCACGCGAGTGTCTTGCCACACGACGGCGTTGCACAAGGGGCGCGCGGTATTCTTGTCCCACAGCACCACGGTTTCGCGTTGATTGGTGATGCCGATCGCCGCCAGGTCGCTGGGCTGCAACACTTTTTGCTCCATGGCCTTGCGGATCACGTCCTGGGTGCGTCGCCAGATTTCGTCGGGGTCGTGTTCCACCCAGCCCGGTGAAGAATAAATCTGTTCGTGTTCCTCTTGAGCGGACGCGACGATTCGGCCCGAGCGATCGAACACAATAAAGCGGGTGCTGGTGGTGCCTTGGTCCAGAGCTCCCAGGTAAGCGGGCATGGCGGCTCCTTAGATGGAGAGGAATTTGATCAGCAGCCCAGCGAGAGTCGCGCCCACCAACGGCCCGAACACTGGTATGAAACTATATTCCCAATCAGAAGAGCCTTTGCCTGCGATGGGCAGAATCGCATGAGCTAGGCGCGGTCCGAGATCGCGCGCGGGATTGATGGCATAGCCGGTGGTACCGCCTAGAGAAAGTCCGATGCCCCAAACCAGGCTGGCCACCAGAAAGGGACCGAGACCACTCGGAGGGCCCAGCGCAGACACCGCCTTCGAAAAAATGGCGCCGACCACCAGTATCAGGAAGAACGTTCCGATCACTTCGCTGAGGAAATTTGCGCCGAAACGTCGAATCGCCGGACAAGTGCTGAAGACCGCCAGTTTAGCCGCTGCATCCGGCGTCTCATCCCAGTGCGGTAAATAATGAATCCACACCAGTCCTGCTCCGACCACCGCGCCACCGGTTTGCGCTAGGAAAAAAGGAATGCAGTGCGAAAAGTTTCCGGACTTGATTGCCAGCGCCAGCGTGACAGCCGGATTGATGTGCGCTTCCGGACTACCGCAAGCGATGGCCGTGAAGATGCCGCACATTACCGCGAACGCCCAGCCGGCGGTGATCACGATCCAGCCGGAATTTTCCGCCTTGGACTTTTTTAGAACCACGCCCGCGACTACACCGTCGCCGAGGAGAATGAGCACGAGCGTGCCCATAAACTCGCCAAACCAGGGAGTAAGCATGCAGTATTTCTATCACAGGAACGCAAAGTGAGGGCTATAAGGATAGTGTGAAAAAAGCCACGTCACCAGTGACCAAAACTGCGTAAAGAATTGTCAAGTTCCGGAAAGCGAAATTCACAAATGAAAGTAATATGCGGAAGATTCTTAAATCGTTGCCCGGTAATCTCGCGTCCAATAAACACGGTGGTGAAGGAGCTCATTCTAATGCGGTTGCAGGCTCAGCTGCCCAAAACGAATCAGTTAAGGGGATGACATGAAAATAGCGGTTTTAGGTGGTGATGGATACTGCGGCTGGGCGACCGCTCTTTATTTGTCCACGAAGGGACATGCCGTCGCGATTGTGGACAACTTTGTGCGCCGCCAATGGGACCACGAACTGAGCGCACAAACTCTTACGCCTATCCAGCCACTGACGGACCGTCTTCGCATGTGGTCCCGGCTTACTGGAAAGGCTATCGATGTTTTTGTGGGCGACGTTGCGGACTACGACTTTCTGCTGACCGCCCTGACATCCTTTCGGCCAGATGCCATCGTCCATTTTGCCGAGCAGCGCTCCGCGCCGTACTCGATGATCGATAGGAAACACGCGGTATTCACGCAGGTCAACAATGTGGTTGGCACCCTCAACGTATTGTTCGCCATGCGCGAAGCGCTACCAGATTGCCATCTGGTTAAGCTCGGCACCATGGGGGAGTACGGCACACCCAATATTGACATTGAAGAAGGGTATATCACCGTCGAGCACAACGGCAGAAAGGACGTACTCCCGTTCCCGAAGCAGCCGGGCTCGTTCTACCATCTGTCCAAAGTTCACGATAGCCACAACATGATATTCGCCTGCAAAATTTGGGGACTTCGTGCGACAGACCTCAATCAAGGCGTCGTATACGGAACGATGACTGACGAAGTAGCACTGCACGAGTCGCTGATCAATCGCTTCGATTATGATGATGTCTTCGTAGAGATCGATCATATTCCTGACCCTCGTATCGAGGCCGAGCATCACTATTACAACGCTAAACATTCCAAGCTCGTTGATTTGGGTTTGTAGCCGCACAGTCTATCCGCTTCACTCGTGGATTCTCTTGTGAACGTCGCGATTCGCTATCGCGATCGTGTAGATCCCGCACTAATGCTGCCACAGGTGGATTGGCGCCAACCGCGCAATGCTCGCCGCATACCGATGAACGTGGGTGCCAAATCGACTAGCGCCGGATCCAACGGCGACGGCACGAGAATTCCAGTGCGCAAGTAAGCGGAACTTCAGCGACCTTCGCCAGCTAACGACACTCGCCTCCACCGTTTGCTTTGTTCCGCGACGCGCAACGCAAACTGCAAATCAAACGGAAAATCGGTCCGTCCTGCCGCAGCAGTTTCCATACGTGCGATGAATCGTTGGATGATTGGTTCCCTATTGGCCAGAAAATCGATCTCCGCCTTTCGCTGATTCCCTTTGTCCAGCCAGACCCTTCTCTCGTCAGGCCGCTGATATGCGCAATCGATTTCCAGGATCTCCGAACGCGCCACGCAATATTCGTGAACGGAAAACAGGTGCGAGCCGAAGTTGTCCAGGGCTGTTAGCCCGCTATGGTTGGGACGTTCCACGCACATTCGTCCACCAAAACGAAGGCCGTCGCCTTGGTTCCAATCGCGTTTCCATTCTTGTATCGCGTCCAACAAGCAATATTCATAATGGATCCCAACTACGCAACCCCGCGATCGCGCCATCACCGCCAGCCGATCGGTTTCTTCCTCCGAACAGAGCCACGGTTTCTCGACCACCACGTGCAGACCCGCTTCCAACGCTGCTTCGATCATGACCGATACGTGTGGGCCCGGTGTTACACACAGCCATGCAATGTCTGCACCGCAACCTTTGAATGAATTTTTGAGTCGTCCACGGTACGCGGCATCTTCTTCAGATCCGTCGCGGCGGCTCTGTTCGAGTCGCGCTGTCACCCGCTTTTCACCATCGAGAATTGCTTGTATACGTGGCGCCCATCGTCCACGGCCCACGATTATGTATTTCGGCAGTTCAGTCCCCACCGGAAGCCTTTGCCCCATCAGTATCCGTACAACCACCATCTTTGCATCTACGATTCCTGCTGCGGTGAAACATCTCTCGCCTGGTCCGCGCCTGCCGCCAGCGTCAGCATTCCACCCCTCAAGGTGTAATCCACGCCGCGCCAGCGAATGGTCCGGCGTGCGAAACTGGCAAGCCAGATCAGAAATGCGGTGCCGTCCCAGATTGGGATAAGCGCCATCTTTTGCCAAACTCCGGACTGCTTCAGTCCATAAGTTCCGACTAACCACGTAATCAGAACGCGCATCAGCAGATAACCGCCAAGATAACCCACACCAACCGCCAAGGTCGGATTGATCGCGAATGCCACGACCGCCCAAGGTAGCCCGAACGTAAAAATCAGTCCGAGGTGGCCCCAGGGGCGCATGTGCCGCATCACGGTCATCCAGCGCGTGCGTTTGTAAAGCAGATCTTTCATCGAACGAAAATCGGGAGTCGTGTGAACTACGTAAGGGAGTAAATCGACAGCGAATCCTTGCTCTGCGATCGATCGGCAAACCAGTAGATCGTCTGCCGGCCGGTTTTCGATGGCCCGGAATCCGCCGAAAGCTTGAACGTGATCGCGAGTAGTAACGATGGTTTGCCCGAATCCGAACTTTACCCCGTCCAGCAGCCAGGCCACCAGGATGCCCGGATAAAAATCGCACAGCATGCCGGATTCCTGCAGCTTTTCGGCGAATGTCGTTTCTTTGATTGCCGAGTAGAAGCACGTAACCCCGCCTGTTTTCGGATTTTGCAGCGGAGCAACAACGGACAGCAGATAATCGGGAGCTACACGAACATCGGCATCAGCCAAAACCCACACATCGTAGCGCGCCTCTTTCGACAGTCGGTCGAGCCGCGCTACTTTGTCGTTAATCGCCGCGTGATCCGGACCGTTCAGTATCCGGATCTGCGCATCGGGATATTCCTCGATCAGGCGTTTTACAACTGGAAGCGCAAGGTCATCCTCGTCCACGCAGAACAGGATCTCGTACTCCGGATAATCCTGGCGGCAAAAGCTCGCGAAGTTTTCGTACGCTTCCGGATCTAATCCGCGAACCGGTTTCAAGCAGCTCACCGGAGGAGTAAAAGAGGAATGCGTCACCGGGTGTCGTCGGGCCCGCGCAAAAAACTTCAAGGTACCGTAGATCGCAAGAAAATAATAGATAAACGGGATAGCCGCGAACCCGAGGAGAGCATAATACGCAATCGTCACAACAGGGAGACCTCGGATTCCCGGCGCTTTACCGTCGACAGAACGGTACTGGCCGATCTTCAAAGCCAACGGAACGCAAACCGCCTGAGCGGCGCCCTCCGAGGCTTGGTTTGGAGAGGGTCGCGCCCGAGAGTAACATTATTTCCAGATGCGAAACTCCGTGGGAAGGATCATACGCACGTCGGCCGGACTTTTGCCGTTCTGGCGAGTTGCCACAGCATGAAACCCGCACCGCGACTGCATCTGAAGACTTACCTGCTTCTCCTCGTAATCGTTATTTTCGCGCCGCTGGGAAGCGTCTTGCTGGGAAAGGGAATGAAGGGCGTGGGTTCGGCGGCCACTTGGTCCGTGCAGGGAATTCAGCCAGTCCTCTTTCGGATCCTTTCGAACGGGTACATCTGGCTAGGAATAGCGTCTCTACTGACTTTCTTCGTAGCCTACATGTTGATTCTGAGTTGGGCCGACTATAGCTACGTCCAGCCATCCACTTCACTGTCTTACGCGACCGTCGCGATCCTCAGCCACTACGTGTTAGGCGAATTAATTTCGCCATTGCGCTGGCTCGGTGTACTCGTGATCTGCACCGGCGTGTTCATCGTGGGCAGAACCTCGCCGCGAGCGCACGGAGCTCCTTGACGTGCTCACCTTCCTTTTGTTCTTCCTGATCGTCGTTTCCGGTACCGGCGGCGAATTGTGTGTGAGCCGTGCGATGAGGAGCATGGGCGAACACCACGATTTCCGCCCGAAATCCGTGTTGCGTTTCGTTCTCCGGGGACTGCGCTTGCCATGGATGTGGGTAGGTGTGGCTATGATGAGTATTGGTTTCTTCTCCCTGCTGGCGATTCTCTCCTTTCGCGATGTGAGTTTCGTCGTGCCCGTTAGCGCCCTGAGTTACGCGGCAGGAGCATTCGGGGCCCGCGCGTTTCTAGGAGAACACATCAGTCGAAATCGTTGGCTCGGCATTGCCGTGGTGTGCGTTGGCGTGACCATCGTCTGGTGGAGTGGTCGATAAAATCCTCCCGCTGTACCGCAGCGATATTCTTCAACAAAAAGGCCAGAGCAAGCGCTCTGGCCTTTGCGATTCTGTCTCGCGCTGTTGATCGTTTAACGGCCATGACCCTCGTGCCCCCCGCTCGGGTGTGATTGATGTTCGGGCGGATGGTTCTCTTGCGAGGACTGCGGCGGATGCGATGAATTCGCGTGGTTGTACTCGCTATGTTGGCCGTTCCCTTGAACGTTATTCGAATGGTTCGAGGTTCCATGATTCGGGTTGGACCCATACTGATTTTGGTGCGCGTTCTCCGAATGTGACGTGGTTTGCGGGCGATCCGCGGAATGGGAATAGTTTTCATTCTCGCGGGCATTCGGCGGCCGGTCGGTATGCGCCACGCGCACGTCGGCATTCGGATTGGCACGTTCGTTATTCATGTGCGGATCGTGCGCTCCCACCACTCCCTCGCCGTGGAAAGCCCCCGGCCGCGCCGTCGCCGCAACTGTCGGCCGTCCGTGGTTGTAAGAAGCCAGCATGGTGTGATCGGTGCGAGCCATCTGTTCGTGCTGCGACTGAAGCGAAGTGGCCTGAGCGTGATGTTCCCGCATCGCCGCTTCTTCTCTAGCGGTTGGCCGTGCCATCACTCCCCCGGTTCCACCGTTGTAACTCACACGATTCACGACGGTCGTGTTCACCACCGTGTTGTGTACGTACGTGTTGTGAATGATCGTCGTGTTCACGTGAGAGTACGCCGTGTTGTAGTGAAAAACCCCACCACGCCATTCGCCGCCGTAGAACCCCGCTCCCGTATACCCGTATCCATAATTTATTCCGCCGTAGAAACCAACATGCGGTCCCCAATAACCAGCGTGCCACACATACACACCGCCGCCCCATCCCCAGTAGCCCGGAGTCCAAAGGAAGCCCGGTCGCGGCGCAATTACCCAAGTGCCAGGAACCCAGAAGTAGCCTGCCGGTCCATAAGCCCAATAACCAGGAGTCCAGATGTAGCCTTCGCCGGGGCAGATTGGTTGGGCGTAAACCGGTAACGCTGGAGGTCCAATGCGAATGGAAACGCCAACCGCGACCTGCGCAGAAGACGCCACAGGCATCGCAAGTGCCGCCAGCAACGCGACGACCAGCACAGCCACAACTTTAGTTAGGCGCGTCATAGTAAGTTCCCCTTGAAATACCTACCACAGCTCGTGCTTCTCAACTACTGACCTTGCGTCCAGGCTGGGTGCCTGCTGCTAGAATCAAACCCTGCAGTAGGACCGAAGTTGCGAGGCCGCTCGCAGGTCGCTCAATACCCGGCGGTTGCACACGCCGCCTTATATTCCGAAGTTGAATCGCGCCACGGGCTAGAAGCGGCTCCCATCTGCAAAATCGATTCAATCAACCTCAGCCACTACTTCGCGCGACTTGTCTGGCGATCGGTTATCCACAAGAACACGCTTCCGTCGTTGAAATATCGGATTGCTGTTACAAAAAAGTTGCAAGGCATGACGGTCTCCTTGTTCGTGCGGAAAAGCAGCTAGCTGCTATTTGTGGTTAGCCGTCACAAGGGGCTAACGGCTGTCATTGGCCGCTGTTCCGCAGCTCCGTTTATGCTTAATGTTTATTTGTTAGCTACTTACGCGATTTTCGGGCCCGGTCCGGGTCGGGAATTTATCGAACTCTCGCAACCGCTGCATCTAATCTTTAAATATTATCTTGACAAGCTCACTGCAATTGGATTTAAGTAGGGATATTCTGGGGAGTTGTTCGTCGAATATCGTTATTCTGCGGGTCAGGAAAAGGGGTGGTCCTGTGAACTTACGGAGATTGTGGTACCTGCCTATTTTGTCATGCTTTTTACTTTTGTCTGTGGGTTCGACACTAGGTCAAGGGATTTTCGCGACGCTGACGGGGGTTGTGTCGGATCCCTCCGGCGCGGTGATTAGTGACGCGAAGATTGAATTGAAGGATGCGGTCTCCGGTTCCGTCCGCGACACGGTAACCAACAGCGACGGTTACTTCACGTTCGCGTCGGTGCCGGTTGGCACGTACGTGCTGACGGTGGAAGCCAAGGGCTTCCAAACCTACAAGGCGGATGGGATTGCCTTGGGCGGCGCGGAGAAGCGCAATTTCAATATTCAATTAGCGGTGGGGGCGACCAACCAAACGGTGGAGGTCAACGCACAAGAGGCCCCACTAGTGACCACGGACTCGGCCGAGAAGTCCTATACGCTGGAATCCAAGGAGTTGGAGAACCTGGTTCAGGTGGGCAGCAGCGCGGCCGAGTACATCAAGATCATGCCGGGCTTTGCGGTGCAAAACGGCACTTCCAACAAGGCCAATTATACGGGAGAAGTCATCGGCATCAATGCCAACGGCGACGCCGGCAGCCAGAGCGCACTGAACAACGCCTATACCTACAACGGTCTGCCCAGCAACTCGCTGGATATCACCGCGGACGGGGCCCACGTAGCCGACCCGGGTTGCAACTGCGACACGCCGGTCAACCCCAACTCGGACTTTCTGCAGGAGTTCAAGGTACTGCAAGGGAACTTCAGCGCCGAGAACCAGAAGGGGCCGATTCTCATCACGTCGGTGACCAAGGCCGGTGGCCAGGACTTCCACGGCAGCCTGTTCTTCTCAGCCCGCAATTACGCCATGAACGCCAACGACGCGTTGAACAACGCCGACCTGGCCCCGAAACCGGCGAATGAGTATTATTACCCGGGCGCTTCGATCGGTGGCCCGGTGATCATTCCGGGAACGAACTTTAACAAGAGCAGGCAGAAGTTGTTCTTCTTCGCCGGCTACGAGTACTTTTACCAGAAGCTGGATACCGGCTTGCTTCGTGCCACGGTGCCCACGCCCGGCATGCTCGAGGGGAATTTCTCGTCGTCCGAGTTGCAGAAACTTGGCGACCCCACCAACAATTACAACACGGCTTCCGGCAATCCAGCAGCTTCGGCCTGCGCCGGCACTAGCGTAGCCGCTAAGAATTACCTTCCCTGTCTTAATTCCACCGGTTTGGGATGGTATCCGGGGGGCATCAT
Organism: Candidatus Acidiferrales bacterium; assembly: GCA_963759275.1. GTDB lineage: Bacteria > Acidobacteriota > Terriglobia > Acidiferrales > UBA7541 > Acidiferrum. Next base: position 394,768 of record CAVWYZ010000021.1, read on the forward strand.
TCCGGCAGGCGATCTCAACGCGAACATGCTCGCGCTGATGAAGCTGTATCCCGCCGCCAACGCCGATCCCGCCGTGACGCACGGCTACAATTACGTGCAATCGGAAGTATTCAACCAGAACAACCAGCAATTCGTTACGCGCGTGGACTATAACATCAGCGACAATACCAAGTTGTTCGTGCGCTACAACTACCAGCGGGAGACCCAGCAGTTTCCGGTGGGCCTGTGGTGGCGCAACGGATCGCAGGTGCCTTATCCGACACCGGTATTGGGCCAGAACCGGTCTAAATCCATATCGGGGTCGCTCACCCACGTATTTAGCCCGACGATGACCAACGAACTGGTCGTGGCGTACACCGAAGTGTTGTTCCCGAACGTTTTTAGCGATCCGTCAGCGGTAGACCGCGGAAACGTGGGCTATAACATCGCGGGCCTGTTCAAGAACGGGGTTAGCCAGATTCCCTCCTTTGGAAGTTTCGGCAACGAAGCGGCCCTGGTATTCAATCCGGGCGGGTTCGAAGCCGGAGGAGCTTCGCAGGGTCTATACGCCAACAAGTACATGCCCAGCATCAGCGACACGGTCACCAAAGTTATGGGCACGCATACGATCAAGGGGGGCTTCTTCTGGGAATGGATCCGCAACGCCCAGCCCGCCAACAACAACACCAACGGCGAACTGCAGTTTAATTCTTCGAGCATTGCGACGTCCCTCGGTTACACCACCGGGGACTCCTATGCTGACGAGGCTCTGGGTATCATGAGCGACTACAATGAAGCCTCGTTCAACCGCATCAATGACATTGCCTACAATCAGTATGAATTCTTCGTGCAGGACGACTGGAAGGTGACCAAGCGTTTGACGGTCAACTACGGCATCCGTTTCAGCCACATGCAGCCCTGGTATGACCGGCTAGGGTTTGGCTACTCGATCTTCAACGAGGCGGCCTATCAGGCAAACGGTGGCCAAGCTTGTTCTGGTGGACCGACCTACTGCGGATTCGAGTGGCATTCCCAGAACAGTTCCGTACCACTGGCGGGCTTCCCGACGCGGGCATTGTTCTACCAGCCGCGCCTGGGTGCCGCCTATGACCTGTTTGGCGACGGCAAGACCGTCCTGCGCGGAGGATGGGGCCGCTACTACTTCCACGCCGGTCAGTTTACGAACGGCTTGGATGCGTCCGCGGGGGTCAAGTCGACTTCTTTCGACGGTGGCAAGGTTCCCGTAGGGGCCGGCAGTCAGCCCATTTTGGTGAATCCGTTGCCGCAGTTCCCAGGAGTCGCCGGGATAGACACACTCAATTTCAGCGCGGTGGCGTCGAGTCCCTCGGCCGTGGACAGCACGGACGACAAGCAGGCGTATACAGACAACTGGAACTTTACCGTTTCCCGCCAGTTGCCGTGGTCCAGCATCCTGGAGGTCTCCTACATCGGTAACCGGTCGGAAGATATCCCGAGCAGCGGCAACGGCGGCAGTGCGGGTTTCAACACCTTGAACATCAACTTGATTAAGCCAGGGGCCATGCTGGCGTCCGCCAATGGCGGGGTTGATCCGAACTCCCTGAACTCGCAGAACTTCCGTCCACTGCTAGGTTATGGCGACCTGTACGTGGCCACGAACAACGCGCACGCCAACTACAACGCCTTGCAGGTGGTGTGGGCCCGCACGAAGGGGCGTTACACCATCAACCTGAACTACACGTTCAGCAAGGCTATGGGGATCGAGAATTGCAACGGCAATCTGTGCGACCAATTCAACGTCAACAACAACTATGGCGTGCAGTCCAACAATCGCCCGCAACTGTTCAACGCGGTCTACTCCGTGCAGTTGCCCAACCCCACCACCAACAAGCTGCTGGGCGGCTTCGTGAATGGCTGGCAGGTCTCTGGCGTTTTGCAACTGGAGAGCGGGCCCAACCTGACGGGCTTCCAGAACCAGAACTTTGCCATGAACTACAATAACGCGATCATTCCGGGCAGCATTTCTGCGCTAAACCCCAAAGGTATCGCGATCAGCAACGTGTCGCTGCTGGGCACGCCGGATATCCAGCTGAACCCGATAATGACTTGCAGTCCCACTTCGAACTTGGGACCGCATCAATGGATCAACGGGAATTGCTTTGCCGCGCCGACCCAGGTCGGCCAGAACGGCAACACCGTACTGCCGCCTATTTACGGACCGGCCTTTTTCAGTTGGGACATGGGCCTGTTCAAGAACTTTGCCATCACCGAACACAAGAGCCTGCAGTTCCGCGTCAATGGCTACAACTGGTTGAACCATCCGCTGTGGTCCTTCAACGGAAACAACCTCAACCTCAGCTACACACAAAACGCCGCAGGCGATTTGACGCAGTCTAACTCGACGTTCGGCACCGCCGTGAATAAACAAGGGCACCGCATCGTGGAGTTGGCGGTCAAGTTCTACTTCTAGACTGCGGGAATCAGTTCAACGTGAGAAACGGGACGGCTTTGGCCGTCCCGTTTTTTCTTGTAGACTGAATCTGGATCCGTTACCGCATGTGTAAACCAGCACTTCTTGCGATCGTCTTGACTCTCGCCGCGATTGCACAGGCACAGACTCCTCAGGAGCTTCAGGAACTTGTCCAGGATGCAATCCAGAAGCAGAAGGCGGGCGATCTGGAAGATGCGGTCACTGAGTATCGGCAATTTCTCAACGTGCGTCCGGAGGCCACTGCCATTCATTCCAACCTCGGAGCGGCTCTGGCTGGACTGGGCCGTTTTGAAGAAGCCGTCCCGGAATACAAGATTGCTCTAGAACAATCGCCGAGTCTGGACAGCGCTCGGCTGAATCTGGCGATAGCCTATTACAAGATGGGAACAATCTCCCAAGCAGCCACGGAGTTGGAGAAGGTTCAGGCCTCAGATCCTGCGAACCTGCAGGCGGCACTGCTGCTGGGCGACTGCTATCTGCGTATGGGTCAAGAAAAGGACGTCATTCGTGTCTTGGAGCCCCAAGAGAAGAAATATCCGGACGACCTGGCGATTGCCTACATGTTGGGCACGGCTTTAATCCGTGATAAGCGTGTCGACGAAGGTCAGGTCTTGGTCGATCGCATCCTGCGCAACGGCGATTCGGCCGAAGCACACTTAATGCTGGGCAGCGCGAAAATGAATGTTCAGGATTTTGCGGGGGCCCGGGACGAATTTGCGAGGGCCGTAAAATTGAATCCGGACCTTCCGGAAGTGCATGGTCTTTACGCGCAGGCGTTAATGCTCACCGGAGACTCCGACCTGTCTTCAAAAGAGTTCCAGTCTGAGCTTGCCGTCGACCCGTTCAATTTTGATGCCAATCTGCAATTAGGCGCAGCGGCTCGAACCGACCAGAACTACGAACTGGCCCACAAATACTTGGCTCGGGCGCTGGAGACCAGACCCGGCGATCCGGGCGTTCGCTATCAACTTGCCCTTCTCGCCATTGATGAAGGAAAGCTCGACGATGCGCGGCAAACCTTGGAAGCGCTGGTAAAAGAGTCGCCGCAATTCACCGAGGCGCATGTTTCTTTGGCGCTGGTTTATTACCGGCTGAAGCGCACCGAGGATGGTCAGCGAGAACGCGAAATCGTACAGAAATTGACAGCCGAGGCTCAGGCTAAGCAACCCGGTGTTAAGCCGCAGTGATGCCTGCATCCTCGTGCTCTTCGGAACTGGACAAGGCTTGTGTGATTCGATAGCAGCCATGAAATTCCGTGGACTACTACTGTGCTTGATTCTCCCGGTCGCCGCCTTCGCGCAAGCCGACTCCTCGCGTGGCGCGGCCTGCGCACGATGCCACTCCCAAGGCGCGACACAGCCTTCCACCTCCATGGCGCATGCGTTGGAATCCGTGGAGGAGTCTAAGGTTCTGATCGATCATCATGTGCTGGCCGTGACCGTAGGGAAATACTCCTATCGAATCGAACGGAAAGGGGACCAAAGCGAATACTCGGTCACGGATGGTAGCCAGACAATGACCATGCCTATCCGTTGGGTCATGGGCGCGAGTTCCGCGATTGGCCAGACCTATATTTTGGAGAAAGACGGCGAATTATATGAAAGCCGCGTGAGCTACTTCCGAGAACTAGATGGCCTCGCGCCCACCTTAGGTTCCGCCGGTTCCGTCCCAGCCAACTTGAAGGAAGCTGCGGGGCGTTTGATGAGCCGCGAAGACAAACTCAAATGTTTCGGTTGCCATGCGACCAACGCCACTCTCGGCAGACAACTCACCCTCGAGAAAATGACGCCCGGTGTGCGTTGCGAGCGGTGTCATGAAGACGCCGAAACCCATCTCGCCGCCATGTTGCTGAACGGCTCCGATTCCCCAGGCCCACAGGGATCCTCTAAGTTTGGCGGTCTCTCTGCAGAGCGAATTTTGAATTTCTGCGGGCAATGTCACCGGACCTGGGCGGAAATCGCGGTCCTGCCCAATCCCGGCATCGCCAATATTCGATTTCAACCCTATCGCTTGACCAACAGCAAATGTTACGACCCCGATGATACTCGGATCGGCTGCTTGGCCTGCCATGATCCTCACCATGAAGTCGACGCCAACACCATGGACTACGACGCAAAATGCCTGGCTTGCCATGGCGGAGGAAAAGTCGGGGCGAAGGCCTGCCCGGTTTCCAAAAACAAATGTTCGAGTTGCCATATGCCCAAGCTGGACTTGCCCGGAGCGCATCACAATTTCACGGATCATCGCATTCGCATTGTGAAACCGAATGAACCGTATCCGGGTTAGGCGAACCCATTGCAGTCAACAAAAGGCAACACGTCGCTCGGCTTCGCACTGACCTATATCTGATCTGAGATAGGATGCTGGGAATGATTTTTTCGCGCAGAGGATTTTTGCGATTTGGCATGGCCTGCGGGATTGCTGGCGGCCTCCAGGTTCCTTTGCTCAATTCGGCCACCGCACCGGCTCCGCTATTTGTGCAAATTCCTCCGGCAGCATCTGGCATCCATTGGGTTCACGAAAATGCCATGTCTCCGAGTCGTTTCTTGCCGGAAGCACTCGGTCCGGGTTGCGCATTTCTGGATTACGACAACGATGGCTGGATGGACATTTTTCTGGTTAACAGCGGTCCCAGCGACTTTTGGAAGCCTGCGAAGCCTGTTCGCAATGCGCTGTACAAAAACAATCGCGACGGTACGTTCACGGATGTTACCGAAAAGGCCGGCGTGTCCGGTGCCTATTTCGGTATGGGTGTGGCCATTGGAGATTACGACAACGATGGATGGCCGGACATTTTTGTCACCTCCTATGGAAAATGTATCTTGTACAAAAACAATCATGACGGGACGTTCTCCGATGTGACCGCTAAAGCTGGTGTCGCCACTCCAGGATGGACCACCAGCGCGGTCTGGTTTGATTACGACAATGACGGCAAGCTGGATCTTTTTGTTTGCAGTTTTGTCGACTATTCCGGTGTGCGCAAATTGGCCTGCGGCAATAACCAAATAGGAAAGAACTACTACTGCGTCCCGCGTCTTTTCAATCCTACTGCGAGTTTTCTCTACCACAACAACGGAGACGGCACATTCACCGAGGTCAGCAAAGGAACCGCGATTGCCAAATCCATGGGCAAAGGCCTCGGCGTGGTTGCCACCGACATAAATAATGACGGGCGCATGGACCTGTTTGTCGCCAACGATACCGTGCAGAATTTTCTGTTCGTGAATCGGGGACCGGGCCCGAACGGAACTTGGAATTGGGACGAGATCGCCCTCCAAGCTGGGGTTGGCTTCAGCGACAGTGGCAGGCCTCGCTCGGGCATGGGCCTGGACGCTGCTGATCTGAATGGCGATGGATGGCAGGATCTCTTCGTGGCCAACGTGGACCACGAAATGTACTCCGTCTACCAGAACAACAAGGACGAGACCTTTCGTGATGTCGCCCAGGAACACGGCGTGGCTCGCGATACTCGGTTGATGAGTGGCTGGGGCATGAAGTACTTCGATTACGACAATGACGGGCTCATCGACCTTTTCCTTGCCAATGGCCACCCCGACGACATGATTGATTTCTACTCCATGCAGGTGAAATACAAGGAGCCCTTTCTTTTATATCACCAGGGGGACGATCGTAAACTGCACGATGTCAGCGCAATGGCCGGTCCGGTGTTTCACGAAGATTTTTCCGCCCGTGGCTTGGCGGTGGGCGATTACGATAACGATGGTGCTATCGACGTGATTGTCGGCATTAATGGAGGGCCTCCGGTGCTGCTGACGAACAACGCGGCAAAGGGAAATAATTGGCTCGGCTTGAAGTTGGAAGGCGTAAGCTGTAACCGCGATGCCGTGGGCGCCCGAATTGTATGGACCGCTGGCGGCAAGACGCGTGCTCGCCTCAAAAATAACGGCGGAAGTTATCTGTCGTCTCACGATCCTCGCCAAGTGCTGGGAATTGGAACGGCCTCGCGGATCGACGAGATCGCGATTCACTGGCCCGCGCCGAGCAAGAATATAGAAAAGCTTACAAATATCGCTCCGAATCGCTACCTCCACATCGTGGAGGGGAAGGGAATCGCCTGATGTTCATCATGTCCCGCCTTCGCTTCCGGGCTATTTCGTCGCTCTCTGTCGGTCTGCTGTGTCTCGCTTTAGGTGCGCCATCGTTTTCCCAGTGGCTCCCATTAAATCCGGTGAAAAGCGTCGAGCCGCAATCCGGTGGCGCCCTCTTGGTCCTCGAGGAAGGCTATCTGCGCTTCCAAGTGTGTACCCAGTCCGTGGTGCACGTTACGTATTCTCTAGAACGCAAAGTGCCAAAGCGCGCCGATTTTCTCGTTATCAAGGACACTTGGCCGAAAGCTGATTTTGTCCTGCATTCTGATGATCCCAAGGTCATTACCCTTACTACCTCGAGTCTGAAGATCGAGATCACTCGCGCCGACAGCTCCATCATTTTCTTTGACTCCGCAGGCCACAAGCTCACGCAAGAGAATTCGCGCACGCTCACTCCAACGGAAGTCAACGGCGAGAAAACCTACCATGCCGAGCGCTTCACCGCGATGTGGGATTCTCAGGAAGCATTTTATGGACTCGGCCAGCACCAGGCTGGCGTCTTCAACTATCGCGGTGAATCCGTCGATATTTCCCAGGACAATACCAATATCTCCGTGCCCCTCCTCCTTTCCAGCAATGGTTACGGAATCTTCTGGAACAACGGTTCCCGCAGCCGCTTCAATAATCGTTTTGTCCACGCCCTCTACATCAGTTCCGAAGTCGCCGATTCCATCGATTATTACTTTTTGTTTGGGCCTGATTTCGACAAGATTATCGCTGACTACCGGGAGCTTACCGGAGAAGCGCCACTGTTCGGAAAATGGGCCTACGGCTATTGGCAGTGCAAGAACCGCTACGACTCACAGCACGAACTGGAAGAGATCGCCGCTAAATACCGCGATCTGCACATTCCTTTGGACAATATTGTCCAGGACTGGTTCTGGTGGAACATCATGGGCCAGCCTGTCTTCAACAAGAATTATCCGGATCCCAAGGGCATGATCGAAACGCTTCATAAAGATCATGTGCATTTGATGGTTTCTGTTTGGCCCTATTTCCGCCCTGGTTCCCCCTTATATGACGACATGGACAAGCGTGGGTATTTCATTGCCAAGACCAAAGTCTCCGGCTTTCACCCTGCCGGCCAAGCGCTCTACGACCCCTTTAATCCGGAAGCACGCCAGTACTACTGGAAGTTGATGGACGACGCCCTGTTCAAAATCGGTGTCGACGCCTGGTGGTTGGATACCACCGAGCCGGAAACCGAAGGCATGGAAACCAATCTTCTGGTAACCAACAAGACTGCACTCGGCAACGGCGCTCGCTATGCCAACGAATTTCCCCTGCTCACGACCACCGCCGTCTATCAGGGCCAGCGCGCGGCTTCCGACCAGAAGCGAGTATTTATTCTCTCTCGTTCCGGCTTCGCGGGAATTCAGAGAAACGCGGCGACTGTCTGGTCGGGCGATGTCGATCCCAATTGGGAAACGTTTCGCCGCCAAATTCCCGCCGGTCTGAACCTCTCGTTATCTGGAATTCCATATTGGACAACCGACATCGGCGGATTCGTTTCAGCGAATCCGGATGACCCGCGATATCGCGAACTCTACATCCGTTGGTTTCAGTTCGGCGCTTTCTGCCCCATTTTCCGCGCTCATGGCACGCGAACCACGAATCAGAACGAGATCTGGTCCTATGGTCCCGACGCCGAGAAGATCCTGACGGAATACGACCGTCTCCGCTATCGCTTGATGCCCTATATTTATTCGACGGCTTGGCAAGTCACCAATCAGGGCCATCCCTTCATGCGCCCGTTGGTCTCCGAGTTCCGCGACGACACGCGTGCCCAGAACATCGGAGATCAGTTCCTGTTCGGATCCGCAATTCTCGTCAATCCCGTCACCGAACCGGCGGCGACATTGCGGCATCTCTATCTCCCGAAATCGCTTTGGTACAATTTCTGGACCGGCTCCACAATCCAAGGTGGCCACGCGATTGACGCCCCAGTAGCTATCGATCGTATCCCCTTGTACGTTCGCGCTGGATCGATTGTGCCTCTTGGACCGGCGCTTGAATATGCCAGCGAGAAACCGGCCGATCCCATCGAGCTTCGAATTTATCGCGGAGCAAACGGATCGTTCGAACTGTACGAAGATCAGGACGACGGCTACAACTATGAGAAAGGAACACGCGCCACCATTCCCATCTCCTGGGACGATGCCGCTCGCCGTCTCACGATCGGCCAACGCTCTGGATCTTTTCCTGGGATGCTTCAGACCAGGACGTTTCAGATCGTGTTTGTAACCGAGAACCATGGTGCGGGAGGTGATCTCACGCCAACCGCCGACAAAATTGTCAAATACGACGGACAAGAGATTTCCGTCAACCCCTAGCTTCACGTCGATTCGAAATCGCTCGCGCAGCCAGGCCAACTCAGTGTGGTGTCGTCGTCGCAGCTGTCGCGCTGCCCACCTTCGTGAAATGCACGGTTTGGAAACGGTATCCATTCCGCGTGCGCACGTGATACTTCTTCATGCCTTGTGGCGTTAGCTTCACGGAAATGCTGCGCCAGCCCTTGTTCGGGTTCGGTTGTGGATAGTAGCTGAGCGAATAGAGATGCGCCAGGTCATCCCTGATGGACGCGAACGCTTGCTGCTCATCTTTCCAGTTCTTCGCGAAATATGCTTTTCCGCCGGTCGCCGCCGTCATGCGTTCGAATACGGCCGTCGAAATCGGCTCTAACTGAGCCTGCCGAGTGCACACCATGTAAATCGGTATCCCCGTGGATTGCGCCAATTCCGCAACATCTTCAGGGGGCACAATACTCGCGTTGTCCGGACCATTGGAGAAGACGACGATTACTTTGCGCCCCGTATACTGCGCTGCATCTTTCACGGTCATTAACAGGGAATTGTAGAGCGCCGCATCGTCCCCGGCCACCGTGGTCCGCACGCCGCGGAGAACTTGGGATCGTTCCGCTGTCAGTCGCGAAGCTCGCGATAAATCGCGACTGTACGAGTAAAAAGCAATCCTATCGGCGTTTCCTAGCGAGCGAATAAAATCCGATATCGCGTCCTGCGCAAATACGAATCCTCGGTACATGTAATTGCTGGTATCGAAAAGGACAAACACGTTCGCACCGGCCACTGCCGAACTCAGGTCCGAAGCCGACAAGTGTTCACCCGCTTCGCCGCTCAGGCTCTTCTGCGCACCCGTCGCGTCATTGCCATTGCTATTGGCAGTCGACGGCGCATCTGCCAGTCGGCGGGTCGGCTCGTTACCTTCGCCGAATGTGGCAATCTTCTGCGAAATGCCATCTTCTGCGATAGTGAAATCTCCCGGCTGTAACCCGGTCACATAATTCCCCCGGCTATCCGTCACCGCCACATTCAGTTGCACCAGGTCCACCATCACGTGAATGTGCGGGTCCACTTGCACCGGAGCCTGCGCGGTAGCGGTCCGGCCTATACCGAAATACAACACAAAACAAGCTCCCAAGAACCAACAACTAACTTTCTTCACGGTGGACATTTTCATCCCCTCGGAAATGTTAATAAAACCGATGCAATTCAGTTGCGAGCTTGGGCGACTCCCGTCAATACGGTGATCTTTCCTTGGCGGAACTCGTCGCCGGTTTCCCGTAATGCGCGGACCGTCGCCGGTAAGTCATCAATGTCGCTCGCGGAGATTTTCTCCACCATTCGCCGCGTCAAGATCGGCACAAAGCGATTCAAGAGCACCGGAGAGTAGCCCATTTCATCTGTCAAGCGCGCCCAATATAGATTCCCCGAATCCCAGCACTCACTCATCAGTCGGTTGTAGCTGCCACCCAGCGCCGGGAAGGGTCGGACGTTAATAAACTCCCGGCCGTAAGTTTGGGCAAATATCGGATGCACTACACCAAAATCCCGAGACAATCGCTGCCAATTGCTGTCTTCCGGATCTCTTTGCGACAGTTCTTCCAGCTCTTTTCCCGCTGCGCTGAATTTTTCCAGCTGCCCGGGATACTTCTGCAGAAACTCGGCGGTCAGATAAAAAGTGTCTGCCGGTGATAGGGATTGCAATACTTCGTTCGTTTTTCCGGCACGAAGGGACTCCTCGATCCACGCTTCGTGCTCAGGGAAGCTCCGTTCAGACAGAACCCCCTCAACCCTTGCACGCAGCTCCGCTTCTTTCGGACACGCCGTCAACAACTCTTCCCCTGCGCGCTGATAAAGTGTTACCGCGTGCAATTCGTTCTTGCTCACGTTCCACCAGCGTGGAACGATCGCGTTGCTCATCAGCCCAGGAACAAACTGCTGCCAAATCAGCGCTTGCACGTGGTCCGGTGCGATGAAGTCTTGTTCCGTCTCCGCCAGCACGTACGGCAGATCGGCCAACGACCCGATCAGATGAGCCCCGCCTCCAGCTGGAGAACCCGCCCCAAACAACCGCGGAGCTTGCCACACTTTTTCGATGCCCATCACCGTGTCGCCAGAGAAGTCGTGAGAACGTACAAATAACGGGTTGTTATGCAGAACCTGCGACCCCGGCGGTTCGTAGTAGGCGTAGTTCATTCCCACCAGCGTGTCGCGCAGAAATGTCGAGAGCTGCCCGCGCGCCACCTCTAGCTGCTTCGGTGATGGCGAGGATCGAATGGTTTTGGCGACATCGGTATGCATCTGCAACTCGGTATGCCGATTGTTGTACGCGCCCGCCGCCCACCTGGTCCTTTCGCTGTTCGTGAAGATGGGTTGCGGCATTTCAAATTCTCGCAGTTCGCCCGCGAGTACCGCTAACGATTCCTTTTTGTTGGCGTCTTGCGGCAAATCTTTCAAGCCGTCGTCCAAAGTAAACAACGTGTCGATGGACACCAGGCGCTGGTCGTTTAAGACCGACTGCAAGCGATTCACCATTTCCGTATGCACCTGTTGCCCGTCGGCTGTGGCTTGATGAGCGCCCGCAAGCAAGTCGATCATCTCAGTTTGCTCGGTGTGTGGTTTGCCAGTCGCCGCTTGGAATATGCGCTCCAGCGAAGTCCGTCCCGCCGAGAAGAGTTGAGCGGAAGTCGCAATATCGGAAAAAGGCTTGATGGCATCCAGCCAGGAGGAGTTGATCTCAACGCGATCAATCTCGCCCTGCCGCGCCAGGACCTGCCAAATCCCCAAATTCGCCTGGAAGATTCCCATAGCGTTGCCCCGCACAGTATGGTCAGAAATCTTGCCGAGGGTTTCGGCCGTCGCCAGAAAATGGACGATCGCGGCATCGCTGAGATCCGGAAACTCCGCAAAGACCAGGAATTGATCGCTGAATTCCGCGTATTTGTCGGAAAGCAACAGCACCGTCGCATAGCTCAGGTGCCTTCCCGCAGGCCGTCTATGATCCAATTCAGTCATGTATAGATACGCCTGTAGCGGACCGGCGCCCAATTCCTCTCGAGAGAATGCGAACATTGCTTCGGCCAGATCGTCTGGAGTCGGCCAGTTGCTCGAGTGCTTGCCCCAACTGCGAACTAATTTGGAATCTCCTCTCTGACGAAGGATTTCGTTCCACGCCGGCAGGCTGCCCGGCACATAAGGGTTTCCGTTTTCGTCCCACTGCAGGCGGGTGACCAGAACCAGCAAAGCCGGTGCAGGTCGGAACGGCAGCCTCGCGCCTGCTTCTGGAGTCGTTCCTGGGGCCCGAAACGCCGAATAGTACCGTTTAAACCGCTGCTCGGCGGCAAAATGCTCCTGCTGGCTCTGGCTTGTTCGGGCCATGGCATCGAAATACGCCGACAACCATCCGTGGTCTCTCGTTAAGAGTTGGTAAGCGAATTCTCCCGCTTGTTTCGGGCTCGCTCCCACCATATCCTGCCATTGTTTTTCTGCGGCCGCTCCTCCCGGAAGAATCACTGAACCATTGCGAACACAGAGTTGGCTGCCGTAAAGGTCCAGCACCGGCGCTAATGGAAGCAGTTTGGCTAATCCAAGGTTCCTTTTTAGAACCTCGGCGGTCTCGGGATCGATGCGGGACACAGCCCAATACAGCCGGGCAAGTTGCGGTTCGTATAGCAGGGACTCCAGCAAATCTCGCTTCTCTTGGTCCTTCGTAGGTATAACGTCTGTCCAATCGGCCGCGGTAAACATAGCCGGGGCGCGCGTGCCTTGATAGTCGTATGAGAACGGATTGTCGCGTTGCAGCGCGTCTTCCAGATCCAGCAATGGGAAACCGGAATCAATGGTTAGAAAAGCTCTTTCCGGATCGGCGGTGACCAACGTCATATCGCTGTGGCCACACTCGCCTTGTGCCCGATAGCCCAATATGCGCAGCAGAGACTCCGAGTCTTTGCAGCCATGGATCGTGATCGTCTGGTTCTGCGCCAGCGAATCGAGCTCTTTTGCCTGGCGCACGTAGCGTCGCACCAGTATCAGGAACTCCGTTGGCCTTCCCAACTGGTAGCCCTGTAGCACCACCGTATGAGCGAGAACCGGTAACACCTCGGGAGCTGTAACGGCTTGGCTGAGTCCGGCCATGCGAAGGAAGGACCGCAGCGGCCCCGGAATCGTTATGCTTTTGTCGCTCTGCGGAGTCGCGGTGCCTTGGTCGGCATTCGCAGCATTCACTGCGGGTGGCGTTTGTGCCGCTGTGCGATTCACCGGGTAACTGATGGCCTGGAAGAGAACTGCCACACAAAACAATACCAGCGAAAGTGAAGGTTTCACGGTCGCCCCTCCTCCGACCCGGAAGCGGCGCGGTTGCCTACGGAGTCAGTCTAGAGCAGGGAGTGTACTCCTCTGGCTCGCCGTAGCCAATTAACTTTTTGTAACTAAGGGTAGGTAAGGGAATGTATGTATTTGCCCAGGGACCAGGCGAATCCTGCCCTGCGAAACCCCCTCGCCAGGTCAAAAAGAAAGCCGGGCGATTACGCCCGGCCTGCCAAACTCGAAATAGATTGTAATACCTTAGCTGGGATCTCGCGCCCCTGCAGAACTGGAGATCGCAATACCGGGAGAAGCGGTGTCTCGCACATTGTTCCCGGGACTCTGCCGGTATTCACCCGCTTGGCCGTTCAGATAATCTGCGATTCCGCGATATAGTCCTTCAGCTACCCGTTCTCGCTGACCGCTTTCCGTTAGCAGGCCATCTTGGTCTGTTCCCGACCCGAACGAGATTTCGGACAGCGCCGCCGGCATATGTGTACCTTTTAGTACGAGAGGCGCCTGCGTCCTGGACCGATTTGAGGCCAGTCCACTCTCCAATGGAATCGATCGAAAAAGCGCGTTTTCTATGTTCGCGGCCAGTAGCCTTGACTGCCCCGCGGTTTTACCGCCCGCCCTCGTCTTGGTGTCCGGCGTTAGCGCGGCAAGCACATCGTCGGGATTTACCGCATCCATCTTGCCCGGACCACTCGGCGAACTGAGGTAATAAGTTTGAATGCGCGGCTCTCCGCGGTCGCCAGCGGAATCCGCATGAATGGAGATGAACACGTCAGCGTGTTCGCGGTTGGCGATGTCCGCCCGCTCCGGCAAAGAGACTTGCCGGTCGTCGCTCCTCGTGTAAATCACATTGGCATTGGGCATGTGCTCTTCAATCTTCTGGCCCAACCGCAGCGCCACTTCCAGGCAAACGTCTTTCTCGAGCAGCCCGTGCGGACCTCGTGGACCAAGGTCCGATCCACCGTGGCCCGGATCAATCACAATTGTATAAGCCTGGGTGACGGGAGCCGCCGAATCCGAATTCGCATTCTCGCGGTTCGAGTCGGAAACTGAAGCGGAAGTTGTCAACAATCCTCGACTCGATGCAAATGCTGGACTCGACTTCGACGGTGTTGCGATCGGTGCCTGTCCCACCTCGGTGCCCGGTGGGCCTTCCACGAGACGCTTCGCGGCAACCACCTCGTCGCGCAGGCTTTCTAACGCAGCATTTCGCGCTCCACGCGGCACCAGGAAGACAGCAGCGATCAGCAGTGCGGCGAGCGCAGCGATCCAGATCCGCCAATTCTGAATCATCGTGCGAATCGAATCGCGCGAAGCCTCTGCCTCTAGCGGGACCGGTGTGGCGTCTGCCGGGACCTGAGGTGCGCTAGGATGCTCGTGCAAATCCGCAAGGCCAGCCCTGGCGCGAAGCTCGCTGGTCGGCTTCGGGAAATCCAGGTGCTCTTGTGCTCTCGCGACAATTTCCGCGGAAATCGTCCGCCGCCCTTCGAACTGCGCTTCGCTTAACGCGTTATAGCAGAGCTTGTTGATGATTCGCGGAACCCCATGGCTGCGCTCGTGAATCAGCGCTATGGCACTCGGTTCAAAAAGCTCGGGCCCGGCATATCCCGCGACGCCGAGCCGATGGCGAACATAATTAACTGTCTCTTGCGCGGATAAAGCGTTCAAATGTTTCACGACGGAGATGCGCTGCCGCAATTGCGCCAGCTCTTTTTGCTTCAACTTGGTTCCCAGTTCTGGCTGACCCGCCAGCACAATCTGCAAAAGTTTACTGTGCGGGGTCTCGAAGTTCGACAGTAAGCGGATAGTCTCCAGCACCCGCTCGTCCAAGTCTTGCGCCTCATCGACGATCAAGACAAATCGCCGTGCCTCCAGCATTTCATCAAACATCATTTCATTCAGTTTCTTGTGCATCGCCACCAGGCCCATGCCCGCGGTATCCACACCCAACTCGTTCAGCAAATACTGAAAAAACTCGCGCGAGTTGCATTGCGTCTGGAATATGAATGCCACCCGAGATTGCTCCGGCAGCATATCCAGCAACTGGTACAACAGGGTCGTCTTGCCCATTCCCGGCTCGGCGATTAGCGCCAGAAATCCCCGCCCGTCGACGATCCCGTTTCGTAGCGCGTCCAACGCTTCGAAGTGCGTCCGGCTCAAATATAGGTACGCGGGATCCGGGGTCACTCCGAACGGATCTTCACGCATTTGAAAGAAGTCCAGAAACATGGCTACGACCTCTCCGAACCCAAAGCACTGCCAACGAATGCCGCTGGCGTGTTGCGAGTCTCGGCAGTAATTTCAATTTCAGCCTCCGACCGCCGTTGTACGCGCTTGATTATCGCCAGCGCACTCGCAAAGCTGATTGCCAGCACCGCGTCGCACAAGATGCTGCTCCAGGCGGCCCCTCGCCAACTCCAGTGGGGAATGAAATAGAAATTCACGCCAACGTTAAGCAGCGCCACACCTACTTGAATGATGGTGCGCGTGGCATTGAACCCGGCACCGGTAATCGCATCGCCGAGGAAGTAGTGCCCGCACCTGAGCAAGGGCAGGATAGCCAGCCACCGCAGCGCTTCCACGGAGTGGCTGAAGCTTTTCCCTAAAATCAAAGGCAGTACGGGCGCGCATACCAGCGCTCCGATAAACAGAGCGATGCCAAATAGCGAAGCTCGTTTTATCAGCTTGTAAGCATAGTCCGACGTCGCTTTGGGTCCTTGCAATCCCCGCCTGAAGAACTCCGCGTACGCGGACGCCGTCATCGCCTTAATCGGAGCCATGCTCACATCGATCAGCCGGTAAGCCGCACCATACAGACCGGTGGATCCAAGGTCGCTCATGCGCGCCAGCATGGTCTTATCAATGTCGTTGTAGAAAGTGGCGGCGGAAGCTCCTACCGCGAAATACGTCCCTTCGGTCAAATTGCGCTTCAGGAGTTTCAGATCAAAAGCGATTCCGCCGATCGGCCCGATGCACCTGACGCTGTACAAGCAGCACACCACGGATGCCAGAAGAATCGCCAAACACCAATCCTGCACGTTCGGGTTTTTCTTGATGAACGCCAATGCAATGATGCACAGCAGTCGCGACAAACTGATGTACACGTTCAACAGCGCGGTTTCCCGCATCCGCCCTAATGCCGTCCACGCGAAACTGGCCAACTCCACGATTCGCACAAGAATCAGTTCGGAAACCGAGAAACACAGGATCGGGATCAGTAGGCCACGCCCGAAAAAGTGCGGGCCGAAAACGACCAAAACTCCAGTGAACAGTGCTCCCGAAGCGATAATTAGCAGAATGCCGTTGCCCCAGTACGTCCCTAGTAGCTCCCGGTCGCGACTCACGTTTTTTACCAGAATGCCCGGCCCGCCGATTCCTGCAAACGGAGTCGCGAGACCCACCATGGCGGCAATGGCCACAAACGCTCCGTACTGCTTGGGACCAAGCGTTCGCGCGATGGCGATGAAGTAACAGGCCTGCAACGCGAGGCGGAACACTTGGCCCATAGACATGGTGACCGTGTCACGCGCCAGTTGATTGGCCGTGATGCGACTTACGAGCCTGCGAAAAGCGTCGTTCACGAGTAGATTCTCTCCAGCACATTCACACTCTGGGGAACTGGCATATCTCTCCTGCGTGAGAGCGAGCTATCCATTGATCTGCTCCCGGCTATCCGTCGGCAAACTAGCAGGTAACACGGAAGGAACTGTTTGCAGCTTACGGGGGGCCGCGCGCGGTTCTTTGATCTGGCGCGTCAGCGCATCCTTAAAACCCAGGATAGGTAGTTCGTAATACTTCCAGGACAAGGCAGCCAAGCCAACCGTGGCCGCCGCACTGCACACCGCGACTGCCCAGGCCTGTGCAACGGGAGACCAACCCGAAGTTGGGCCAAACAGTGCCGAACGAATCAGAAAGTACATAGGCAGGTGCATCAGATAAATCGCGTAGCTGATGGTTCCCAGATAAACCATCGGCTTGACTCGCAAGAGCCTGCAGATCGCCTGCTTCTGTCCCGCGCGCTGGATGATCCACGCCAACGCACCGAAGACAAATATTGCCACCAGCGTCCGGGAGATGCGGTCGCGATGCAGCCACGTTAATAGTACGTACGACAGAAACGCCAGTGAGGACAACGTGGCGATCGCCAAATCGAAACTCCTGCGCATTCCAGGCGCCACGGTCTTCCTCCGCTCGATCCACAGCGCCAGGATTGCCCCCGAAATCAAAATGTCCACCGACGAGAAGAACTCCGTCGCATTTCCCCCGAGCCATCGCAAAATGAATCCCGTGACGCAAACAAAAACAGCGATGATGAAAATTACGCGCCGGCGAAAAATCAAAACGACGGGCGCCCATAGCACATAAAACCATTCCTCCACCGACAAGGACCACGTCGGTCCCAGGCTTCCCGATATTGGCAGCCATGGGTAATCTCGCAATATGGGCGCGCTGGCGATCTTGTGAAATAGACCAGGGGCCGGAACAATTCCCCGCAGAACGTTCCAAACCGTCGCTAACACCGCGCCGGTATCCTTGAAGCTTCGCAGAAACAGGACCTGACCCACAACTTTCGTTTTTTCGAACGGTTCGTGTAGCAGAAACCCGATGCCGTACACCAGCACCAGCAAAAGAACATACGGCGGAAGAATTCGAAGCATCCGCCTGGCGTAAAACACCTGGTACGGGCGCTCGCTCCCTTTAAGCTCCAGCAAAATCGTCGTGATCAGGAAGCCTGATAAAACGAAGAAGATGTCCACTCCGATTCCGCCTAGTCGTGCGGGAGCGCTGTTCTCGAAATTGCGAAACGGGGCGTAATGATCGGCAATTACAATCAGAACCGCCAGCGTTCTCAGTCCATCGAATTCGTAAATCCGTTTCATTTTTCGTTTCTAGCGGTAGGCCCGCAGGTCTGGCCTATTTTGCCGCCAGCGCTCGTTGAATCGCGTCTTTGGCCAGCGGCTGCATCACGCTGTAGCCGGCTTCGTTCGGGTGCAGACAGTCATTCGTTAGTTCTCTGGACAACGCGCCGCTCGCATCGACCATGGATGGGTAATAATTCAGAAACACACAAGCTCCATCATTGCAGTAGTTCTTGATCCACTCATTGAGCTGCGTGATTTGGGTGGCGTCCCTTCTGTGATTACATGCGGGAAGTAGGGAAGAAAGAACCACGCGAATGTTATTCGCCTTCGCCAACTGCACCATTGAGATCAGATTGCCCTCGATCTCTTCCAGTGATTCCGGTCCAGTATTCCCCGCGATGTCATTGGTGCCTGCAAGAATCACCACCACACTCGGTTTCAACGCAATCACGTCCGGCCGAAAACGAACCAGCATCTGCGGCGTAGTTTGCCCGCTGATGCCTCGATTGACGTATGGCCTGCCCGGGAAAAACTTGCCGTATTTCAGTCCCCAGAAATCCGTGATGGAATCTCCCAGAAAAACTACGCGTTCTTCCCCCGGCGCTGGCGCGCCCAACCTGGCGTTCTTATCTCGATAGCGCGAGAGGTACGCCCAATCGTGCAGCGTCTTCTCATCCGCTTCGAGTTGCGTCTGCATTGCGCTCGGGCTTGCTTCTGTTGCCGCCGACTGCCCGTAAGTGCGGCCGGCGGCCAAAGCGATGGACAGCAACGCCAAAACTAGCGTCGGTAATGTTGCTCGCATGGAATCAGCGCTCTGTGGCAAATCCGGAAACTTCTCGATTCGGTTCAGGATTCGCCGGCAGGAATATTGGTGGTTTATGTTTTCCAGACATTTCGGGCTTAATCCTTTCGGCCGGGAAGTATTTCTTGAATCGCAGAATGGGTTCTTCGAAAAAGTGCCAAGACAATGCTGCAATGCCCAACGTTCCCGCGGCAATCAATGCGATTCTAAGCAGCGCGAGGGCCAGCGACCTCCCCGGCCACAACGAAACTACGATACCCGCCACAATGGCATGAACCAGGTAAATGCAATAACTCACCTTACCCAGCGCGCGAAGAATCCCGTTGCTCAATCGGCGAATCGCCGTCTCCGAGTACAACGAAGATGCCAGCACAGCGGCAAATACGGCACCCACGATCGTCTTGCTGAGGTAATGGGTTAGCCCCAAGTAGTGGCAGGCAATCTCTAGCGGTACCGCCGCAGCGAGAATGATCCAGGTCGTCTTGAGCACGATCCGTTTCGAGAGTTTCCCACTTACCGCCCAGATCGCCACAAGGCCACCCATCGCCATCGCGTCGAACCGGCAAATCGGGTTTATGTACGGATCGATCCCGAGCTGTGGCGCTAGCACTCGCGCGAACGGCGCGATCAGGATCGTTCCGAACAAAATGTACGTAAGGCCACGCATCGTGACTTTCCGCACAACAATGGGCCAAATCCCGTAGAACTGCTCCTCGACCGCAAGCGACCACGTGATCGCCAACGCCAGCGGACCCAATTCCGTCGCTTGCTTGTAGATGAGATTCTGCACATAAAAAACGAAAGCGGGCCAGTGTACGCGCGTTTCGTCGAACGTCAGTGCCGGAATTCGATGATTTGTCGCCACGAACAAAATGGTCAGAACGACGAAGTAGAGCGGCCAGATTCTGAGCGCCCGGCGCACATAAAAGCTCTTGAAATAATTCGGCTGTTCCCGCGAATCCAGTAGAATTCTCGTGATCAGGAACCCCGACAACACAAAGAAAAGATCCACTCCCGTTGGCGGAATCGGACCAAATCGCGAGAGGCCCAAGCCAAATCCGAAGACGACTAGGTGACCCAGAAACACGATGAGGATCGCGATTCCGCGTAAGCCATCAAGTTGCGGTAGATGTTTGTTCATTCGCGCGAATATGCGGTGATATTCATCAGGCGAACTCGAATCCGTTTCTTAGTTCGTTTGCCAGTCCGATAAACGCGATCAGCGTTAGCGTCCAGTTGAGATTGTCCGGTGCCATCACGATTCCGCCTTCTATATTCGTAATCAATTCCAGGAAAATAATCGCGGAGAACCATCCGACGCGCGGATTGTAAAGGCCCCAGCGGATGAGCTTGGCGCTTTGCCGGATCGCCCGCCCGAACATCAGCAGAACGAGACCGACGCCCAGGCCGCCGACACCCAATGCCAGTTCTAGGAATCCATTCTCCGCATACCCAATCCCAGGCCAATTGATCTCCCGGGCAATATTCAGAGACTCCGGATTGATGCCAAACCAGAACGCCCCCAACCCGTACCCGATTACGGGATGCTTGAAGATGGAATGCAGTACCGCCGTGTAAATTTGCGTTCTTCCCGTCAGCGTTGGGTCCTTCCCAATCATTTTCATCAGAGGTTCTAGATACAAGGCGCCGACAACGATCGCCGACACAACAATCAAACCGGTCGCCACGCTCAGTAAAAGTGCTTCCTTGCTTTTCAGGCGGCGAGACAGCGACAGCCACCCAACAAACAGGAACAGCGCCGCGGTAATGAACCACGCTCCCCGAGAACCGCTCATCACAATCAGCAGAAGCAACATCGCCGTGTATCCGACCTTAAGAACCAATCGGTGCGACGTGAAAAATATGGGAGTCAGTAAAAACGCCATACTGAATCCCAAGGTATTCTTGTGCGAACAAATTCCTTGCCACTGGGATCCGGCGTCGCGGTGGTAAATTCCATATTTGGGCAGCAGGAAGATCAGAAACAGGCTAACGATCGCCGCGACAGTTGCCGTAAATATCAGTAACCGCATCAGACGTTCCGTCGAGAGCCGCTCGCTCAAATAAAATGCAAACAACGTCGTCAGCCCCAACATGAATGACACACGCAAAGTGAGCATTGGCGACACCGACCAAATCGCCGAAAGGGCCCCCACCGCGACGCCGGACAGTATGAGTTTGTTGTGAAGCGCGACGCGCCAAATCCTCTGATGTCCAATCAACACGAACAATAGCATCACGATTAGATAAACCACGATCTGCGGTCGAATTCCTTGCGGGGTCCGCAGCAAATTGCCTTCTTGTGTCATTAGCGCATCGTTGGTCGTGCTGAATATCGAAAATTGTCCGTTCGCAACGTGATAAAGCAGTGGGAACAACAGAAGCCAGCTTAATACCTGCTGGTAGATCGGTAACGCCTCGGCGTCGAAACGCGCGAAACTCGTCGGCGTCGCGTACGCCATGTCCATCTGCGGCGATAAATAGCGGGTACTCATCTCTGTGCAGTTCCCGAGCGCGCTAGAACTTGCCGGCCATCGCGTCCAGATTCTTGGAGTACCCTCGCATCCGCGGCCAAATCAGCCTCCGCTGACGGGAAGCGAGCGCTCTCCACCAGATCGTCCCAGAATTTACGAACGCGAGCCCCGACAATGTCAGGGTGAAATTGCCGCGCTTGCAGAAATCCCTGCTCGATCATTCTCTGTTGCGTAGCGGTATCGCCCAGCACTTGTACAAGCGTCGCGGCCATATCGCTAGTGTCCGTGGGGTTGAAATACGCCGCGGCCTTGCCGCCTACCTCTGGAAGTGACGTTGTGTTCGATGCAAGGACCGGAGTGCCGGAGGCCATCGCTTCCAACACCGGAATGCCGAATCCTTCCATCAGTGACGGGATCAACAAGGCGCGGGCGTGGCGGTAAAGCTCTTGAAGCTGACTTTCCGTCAAGTACGGCTCAATATCCACCAACTCCTCGATTGCAAGAGCCCTTGCATGCCGCCGGTATTCTTCAGCCGCATCCGAAAGACCCACTAGGCGCATTCGGGTGGCGGTCGAACGATCGACGAGGGAAACGTATTTGGCGAAGCCTTCCAGTGCGCCACGCGAATTCTTATGCGGTGCGTTGCCAACAACGGACAAGACATAGTTGTCTTTTTGACATATGCCGGTCGACCGCTCAGCGATAAACCAGGAATGCGATATGGTGCAGGGAATCACTTCAATCCTTGCGAAAGGAAAGCGCTGCTGAATTTGCTGCTTCGTGTAGTCGGAAACCGTCAATACGATGTGCGCCCGACCCACGGCCCTGGGAATCAGAAAGCGCCGGAATTCATTTTTGAGTCTTTGTTTCAAACTAGGCGTGTCGAACTGCTCCAGCAAGATCAAATCGTGCAATACCAGAATCAGCTTCGTCCTTTGTGGCACGAACAGCGGAGCGATATTGTATGGTGCCAAAAAGTAATCTGCGTGCCACTTCTGGAGAAGCCACGGCAACGATAGCTGCTGCCACAGTTGATGCCCGGCGAAGCCGCCCTGGATCAAAAGACGATCCGAATAATTTCTTCCTTTGGTGGCAAAGCCAAGAAAATGATCCGCGTAGGGCCCCAACAAATTCTTCAGTTGCAGTCCTTTTCCTGTTCCGCCGTTCGCAGACAAAAACGCTTGCCCATCATAGGCCACCGTCAGCGGGTATGCCCGCGTCACATCGCGTCTCTGCTCTAAAGGATTCATGAAAGCGGTTCTTATGTATGAACTTCCTCGAATGCTTTCGCGGCCGCGTAATATGCCGGCATTTTCTGATAATGCGCATCAAACATGTTCGGGCGGTGCGGTACGCCGTCGGACCGCTTCGGCAGGCCTGGATCGTCGATCAATTGCTCAAACGTAATGGACGTCGCGAAAGGCAGCACCAGATCCAGAAACTCCCCATATTTCCGCGCCACCGCGTCATCCACTTGTGGCCCATGAATCGCGGAATCATCCACATCCAGTTCCGTGATGTGAATCTCGAGATTGGCTTCCTGGAGCGAGTGCATGAAGCTCTTCATTCCATCAATCGATAGCGGCGTATCAGCTTTAAGGTGCCCTTGGATCCCTACCCCCGTGATGGGAACATTCTTTTTCTTCAGGCCTGTCGCCAGTTGCAACAGCGCACTTCGTCGTTGCGCATGCCCCGGAAGATCGTCCTCGATGTAGCATTCGTTCAGAATTAGTTTCGCTTTAGGATCAGCGGCAGCCGCGGTCTGGAAAGCCAGTTCGATGTAATCATCGCCAACCAGGTCCAGCCACGGCTTTTTTCGAAGCTCATCGGGTCGCCCGTCATGATGAATCGGTTCGTTCACCACGTCCCACGAATAGATTTTCCCGGCGTAGCGACCCATCACCGACGTGATGTGGTCGGTCATCACCTGACGCGCATTACCCGGATTCACATAGCTTGCGAACCACGACGGCAACGCGTTATGCCAGACCAGCGTGTGCCCTCGAAAAAGCAATCCGTTCTTTTCACTCCACGCCACGTCTTGGTCTGCGTAACTGAAATTGTATTGGTCCGGCTGCGGATGGACGCGATTCATCTTCAGATCGTTTCCAACGGCAATCATGTCAAACTCTGCCGCGATGATGTCGGCGGCCGTTGGCACCGTCAGCAATTCGTGCGACCCGGTGAACATTGCCACCAGTTTTCCGGATCGTTTCGCCAAAGCTTTTAGCGGACCAGCCTGCTGTTCTTCAGCCTCACCGGATACGGCAGCAGAGAAGGGAACTGCCGCGGCACAGCAACCGGCCAGACATTTGAGCATTGCTCTTCTATTCATGGAGCGGCCATAAACCCTTGGAACAACCCTTGTGCGTGGGCCCAACAGAACCGGGCGTCTGCTCGTTTCCCTCTCAGGAAAACCAGGCCTGCCCGTGCGATGTCGTAGGCCAATAGGCTTACCCACAGCAGAAACAACGAATGGCGGCGCACCAAGCGTCCCATACCCGCGCCGTAGCTGTGCGCCCGCTCTCGAGATACAGTTCCGCTCAACATGTCCCGCCTCGGGTGGTGCACATGTAGCCGGCGTTCGAATCGGCCTCGTAATCCGGTCGCAAGCAAACGAAGAATGAAATCCGTCTCTTCCCCGCGATTCACATTCTCGTCGAATCGCACAACGGAACACGCCGGCACATTCGCGATAAATAAACTGGAGCAGAAGGTGGTGCGCAGCGAATTGAACGGCGTAATGTCACAGGAATCTTGAATCCACCGGTTCCCACTGGACACGCCTTGATCGTCGACAGCTCCAACCGAGAACACCGTATATTCTTTGTGTTCTCGGAACCACTGATCCACCTGCTCCAGCAGTCCCGCTGGATACCAGCAGTCGTCGTCGGGGAACGCCACGATATCGCCACGGGCTTGATCAAGGCCGGCATTGCGTGCAAGCGATACGTTCTTCTCCGCAATCCGAAGATGTGTGACCACCGCGCCGTCCGGCAAGTCCCCGATCAGCGGTACCACTCGCCTGTCATCGTTCTGATCCACCACGATCAGTTCCACGTCGGCGTTTCGTTGATTCGCGATCGACGCGAACAATTTCTTCAATTCTTCAGTGCGGCCCATCGTAGCGATTACCAAGCTGAATCGAGGCATGTCTCAGTCCTATCGCGAGAATCAAATGCGCGTAGCCGTGCTCCGCACGATCCCTCCGGACAAAACGTCGGCGGATTCTGCCGTTGCCCGGCCAACGCTTGCGTAGAGTTGTTCCAATTGCTTTATCTGCATCTTCAGGTCGAAGCGTGTACGAACCCAGGCCATTCCTTCTTGCGAACAGCGCGTCCAGAATTCGTCGTCGTCCAGAAGTGTCTCGATGTGATTCGCCAGGCTGTTCGAATCGCCTTCAGGCGCCAGCAGGCCCGTTCGGCCGTGATGGACCACTTCCGGAATGCCGCCATGTTGAAAGCTGACGACCGGCGTACCCATGGCTTGCGCCTCGGCAAACACCATCCCGAATCCCTCGCTGTCCCCATCGGATGCAGTGATGCTCGGCGCGCAGAATACCCGGGCCTTCGACATCCACTCCTGCACAACCGCTTTCGGCTGGGCCCCAAGGAACTGGCACGAGATATTTAATTCACTCGCGAGGTTTTGCAGTGAGGCGCGTAGCGAGCCATCTCCAATCACGACCGTACGCGCGTTAGAATATGTCTTTCCCACTTCAGCCATCGCGCGTAACAGAAATCCACACCCTTTTTTTTCTACCAGGCGCCCTACGAATAACACCAGATCTCGCTGTCTCGCCTCTTCTGTAGGCTGAAACGCGTCACAGTCGATCCCGATATAAAGTGTTTTGAGTTTCTCGTTCGGGAATCCCGCCTCTGCGGCCTTTCGCCGGATGAACTCCGAAACGCAAAGGAAAGTACAAGCCTCCCGCCACAAGTCTCGATACCGCCGCTTGAAATCAATGCGCGTAGTTACGTCAGAACCATGCAGAGTCACCAGCAGTGGAATGCGGAGATGGCGCGCCAAGGATAGCGCAGACCGTCCTCCGCTGGCGAAATGGGCGTGGATCAATTGAGCGTTCGACTCGGCCGCCTCCCGATGAAATTTTGGCGCGATACCAACCCGCCGATAAGCTTTCTGAACAAGTCTTGCACTTGCCGACATTCCCGAGGTCAGCACAATCGCATCGTGCGGCATCGCCAGACTCGGAGATACACGTCCCAACCCAATATACCGGGGTCGGAACTCACTTAGATGCCGCGTGGGCGCTTCAATAAAGGTTTCAGAGATCGGAAGCAGTGTCTCCTTGAAGATCAGTACGACTGGCTTGGCCATGGTTTGCTCGCTCATTAAGCGTGCACCGGGGCCGCGGCAATCACTTCATCGTAGATGCGTTCCAGTTTCGCGGTTTGCCGGAAAACATCAAAGTTCTCTCGGACCCATCTCATACCGAAATCCCTCGAGCGTTGCCAGAAGCCGTCGTTGCTCAGATAACGCGAGATACCTTCGGCCAATTGCTCATGATTGCCCTCATCCGCCAGCAGGCCAGTTTCTCCCTCGGCCATCGTCTCCGGTATGCCGCCATGGCGGTAGCTTACAACCGGCACGCCCATCGCTTGCGCTTCCGTAAAAACATTTCCGAAGGCTTCGCTCATGCCGCCGGGTAAGGTCAGGCTCGGCACGCAGAACACTCTCGCTCGTTCCAGACATTCCCGGACAACCGTCGCCGGTTGTTCGCCCATAAATTCGCACGGCACGCCCAACTGATTTGCTAGCTCTTTGACCCGCGGCATGAACCATCCATCTCCGATAATGGCCAGGCGTGCGTTGGGACGGCTTTGCCTTACGATTTGCATGGCTCGAATCAGGTGATCGGCACCCTTGTAAGCCACCAGTCGGCCGACATACAGAACCAAATCGCTGTCCAGGGGATTCCGCCCGCCAGCAGGCGCCGGAAAGCGTGAGAAATCAATTCCGGTGTAGTGGACGCGAGTTCTGTCCGCCGGAAAACCGGCGGCGATCGCTTTTCGCCGGATAAAATCGGACACGCACAGAAACAAAGAGGCGTCCTTCCACAATCTCTGCCTCCACAACAGGAACGGCAGCTGAAAAGCATGCTTTCTCAGTTCTTCGTCGCTCATCATTTCCGCGCCGCCTCGCAGATGAAAAACCAAGGGAATCTGCAGAGCGCTCGAGATCGCCACGGCCGACGAAGCGCCTTCCGCGAAGTGCGCATGCAGCAATTTCGCCCCGATCTTCCGGATGCGCTCGTGATACAGCGGAGCCAGCCCCGTCCAACGGTAGGTTTCGCGCCGCAACCGCGATTTCACGGAACGATCATTCGTGAGAAGTATTGGCGACTGGTCCAGTGCACAACTGGGCTGTGCGGGGATCAGCCCCACATACTGTGGCGTAAACTTCCGCAACGCATTCGCCTGGATCATAATGAACGTCTGCGTGGAAGGCAGCATCCGTTCGGCGAAAATCAAGACGCGATTCAAATGCCAACCTCGAAAACTTGCAGATAAGCTTGTCTGGCCGAATCAACGTGATATTTGCTTCTGACCATTCGGTAGGCCGACTCCGAATACTGTCGACGCAGCGCGCTATTCTCGATAAATGCCATGAGTTTCTGTCGCAGATCCTGAGCGTCACCGCTGCGGAACAACAGTGCTGCGCGCCCCTCGTCCGTAATTTCGCAGTGCACCGGCAGATCGCTAAATACACAGGGGAGGGAATAGGACATGGCCTCCAGCGCTACCATCGGAAGCCCCTCCGGTCCCATCGACGGCATAACAAACACATCAGCTTCCTCATAATACGGCCGGGGATCGCTTTGAAATCCCGCGAAGCTGACGTCCATCCCAGCGGCGAGCCGCTCCAGTTCTTGCCGGTAACTTCCGTCACCGACCACCGCCAGAGTTGCAGGCAATCCATTCATAGCATCCAGCAGCAACTGCAGTCCCTTGTATTTTTCCAGGCGTCCGACGTAAACGATTCGCGCCGGATGCGCTGTCCCGTTTTCTCGGGCCCGGTATTCCGGCAGACGTGACACCCAATTGGGGATTACGCTTACACGGTCTTCTGGAAATGCGGATTTCACCGTGCCGCCCACTGTTTCCGAAACACAAACGAGTCGCGACGCGAAGCTCGCGCAATGACGCGCTAGAAAACGTGGCATGAACTTGGCCGGCTGCTCGTACCACTTGAATAACTCCATTTCGAAAGGGCCGTGCCGCGTGTAAACCGCTTCGCAACCAAGAATCCGTGCCGGAATAAGCAACACCGCCTCCAGAAATCCATTAATCTGCACGACATCAATGCGGTGGCGAACCACTAGGTATGCCAAGACAAACCACCCGGTGAGGAATCGCAGAATTCTTGCCCCCGCGAAAACCGGCAACCGCGTAACGCGCACTCCCTGGCCCTCTAGCCGTTCTGCCAATTCCTTTAAAACGCAAATTCCATACAGCTCGGCATTTGGTTGAAGGATTGCGGCCAGTCCCTCCAGGTAGGCTTCAACCCCTGCCATCGAAGCGCCCAAATCGACAAGTAAGATTTTCTTCTTCAATTTACCAACCGCCAGGAATTAACGTTGTTTAGGTGGGAAGGCTCAGCCCGCACTAATCTCAATGCACCACATAGATCGCCGCGCTTCCCGTCGCAGCGGCGATGTTCGCGGCGCTCATCATCGTGTTCTTCATCCAACTGAATGGAACATACAGCACGTCGTTCGCTTCCATCACCACGTCCGGCTGCTTGCCCTTCTGGATATCACCCAGGTGCACGGGAATGTCTTTCTCGCCTTCTGGTGTCTTGCGGATCAATCGAATGCGAGATTGCATGGAAGTCTTGTTGGTTGAGCCCGCCATGGCGATCACCTGCATAACCGTTAATTTCGAATCGTTTGTGGCAATCGCATACCCACCGGGCTTCGCAACGTCGCCCAGCACATAGACAACGGGCGCCCGTGGCACGATGACCGTGTCGCCCGGATACACGATCGGGCAGGTCGCCAGGGCCTGGTCCGCATTGTTCGCCAGGTAATATTCGATTTTTTGCGCCGGATCCCGATGCCGCTCAATCGTGATGTGCCGGTCTGCCACATCCGTTAATCCCCCAGCTTGCGATAACAGTCTCAAGACCGTCTGTGGCGTCGTCACGGGATATGTGCCCGGATTTTTCACTTGCCCTAACACCGACACATCCTGGGTGGCGTACTCCATGACCTTCACCGTCACTTGCGGATTCTTCATGATGTTTTTGTCGACCAGCGTCTTTTCCACGATCTTGGCCGCAGATGCCGGCGTTTCTCCGCCTAACTTTACGTCGCCGATCAGTTGGAAGTGGGCGAGTCCCGCGTCGTTTACACGAACCTCTTGCGCCATTTCCGGAGTATCGAATACTTGCATATCTACAAGGTCGCCCGGCCCGATCAGCAAGCTTTCCACTTGCTTCGGATTCTGCGGAGCCGCCTGGTTTTGTGGCGTCATTTGATTTTGCGCTGCACACGGGAGTGCGAGCGCCCCCAGGCAAAGAAGGCTAATCCTCATCCTATGCACTGGTCACCTCTCCATAAGTTCCGTTGGTATAGCCGTAGTAATCGAAATAGGCGCCCGAGGAAGGCTCAACGCCATTGAGCACCAGGGCGATCTTACCGCTGCCCTGTGCTTGCAACACGGAGCAGCTTCGCTGCAACGATTGCCGCTCCGTCATTCGATAGCGCGCGACCACCAGCGTCAGGTCCGCGCGCGCACTCAATAACACCGAGTCCGTCACCGGAAGGACCGGGGCGCCATCGATGACCACAAAGTCATACTCTTTGCGCCAGAACTGCACGAGGGCGCCCATCCGTTCCGAGGCCAGCAACTCTGCCGGGTATTTCGGAACCGATCCTGCCGACAGCACATCCAGTCCCGGCATCACTCTCGTCGGCGCGATTGCCGGCGCCTTCGAATTGTTGGTCGCTTCGTAACCGAGAATGGTGCTCAGTCCGGTGTCGCTTCTCAGATTAAATCGGTGATGCAGTGCCGGGGTGCGCAGGTCCGCGTCCACCAACAGCACTTTCTTCTTCTGCTGCGCTAGGAGCATCGCTAGGTTTGCGCTCAACATGCTCTTGCCTTCCCCCGGCACGGAACTGGTCACCAGAATCACTTGCGGCGCGCTGCCATCGATACCTCTCATCAATGAGGTCCGCAAAGCACGTACCGCTTCCTTATAAGGAGTCGTCGAGAGACTCTTGGGGCGACTGCGTTCGCCCCATAGCCACGGGCGCTTGTCCCTCTCCAACGGTAGAACTGCGAACGGGGCCTCTCCGAAATACGCTTCCAGTTGCGGCAAATCTTGAATCCGGGTGTCCGTGGAATCGCGGAACAGCGCGGCGCAAATTCCCAGAAACAGCCCGCCGGCGATGGACGCAGCCAGGAACATTAGTACATTCGGTTTGGCCGGCCGGGATGCTACCCGTGCCGGATCCACCAGCGTGATGTTGCTCGAGCGTAAACCGGCCACCACGTCCGCTTCCTTTAACCTGCGCAGCAAACTCTCATACAAGTTGCGGCTTTGCGTCGCTTCCTGCTGTACGATCTCGTACTCCACCGCCTTATCGTTCAGCGCGTTGGCCTGGCGCTTTTCATCAAGGAAAACCGTCCGCGCGTTGTTTTCCACCTGCTGCGCAATCTGGTAGTCGTTTTTCACTCGGCCGGCGATTCGCGCTGATTCCGACCGAATCGATTCTTGTATGCCTTTCAAGCTCGCGGTCGCTTCCGCCAATTTAGGGTAGCCCGGTCCGAATTTGGCCGAGAGTTCATCCACCTGAGCCTGCGCCGAGGCTTCTTGCCCACGCAAATTCTGAATCAGGTTGAGCGACCCCGACACACTAGGTCCCGCGGAAGACAGCATTCCAATTCCCGACAGACCCGAAATCAGTTCGGGATCGCCACTTTTCACCACCTGGTACAAAGCGCCCTTCATGATTCGCGCTTGCTGCGCCTGAGTTAACTGGGTTGTAGCCTGTTGCAACCGGTCCAGCGCGGGCGTGTAAACCTGTTCATGACCCTGCGTATCGGTTTGCCCGAGAGTGAAAATTCCGGAGTCTCGCTGCAATTCAACAACCTTTGCCTGCAGGTCCTCACTTTGCTTGCGCAGGTCAGACAATTGATTCGAAAGCCAGCCGGAGGCGACTTGCGTCGCATTATGCCGTGTCTGGAAGTTGTACTCGATCAGATCCTGCACCAGATGATTCACTACGTCGGCGGCGACCTTGGGATCGGGATTGAGATAACTGATATCGATCAGCCGTGTTCCAGAGACGGGCTTCACATCCAGCCTGGCTTTGAATACCTTCAATGCATGTGTGCGCCGCGCCGGAGAGTCATCCAAAGACGCGTTAACGGGATCGCTGGGACCCGCCGAAGACAACAATCCCAAAATCGCACCAACCGGATTCCACTTGTGTCCGAAATCCGGATTCTTTTCGAGATTCAGTTCCTTAATCACTTGGAGCGCCAGAGAGTCGGACTGCAACACTTGCGCTTGCGTTTGCAGCGTAAGATTCGCGTCGATCGCGTCCGAAACCGTGTCCTGTGACCCCATCATATTGTCCAGGCCCAGCGCATCCGCGGTTTCCTTTTGCACTTGCACTTGGCTGGTCGCCTTGTACAGCCGTGTGGCGGTCGCGCAATAGACGATTGCGCCCAACAGCGTGACTCCCAGGCACACCGACAAAATCACTCTCCGGCGAAGCAAGATGTTCCACAGATCGTTCAGACTTAATTCTTTCTGGATCGGTATGCCCGTTACCACGCGGGAAGTGATAGGGGCCGCTCTTACAATCAGGTCTTTCGAAGTATTCATAGCGTCACCTTTAAGAGCATCGCTCGTTATCGTTGAGCGGGTTTACGATGCAGGGGCCGTAACCTCTAAGCCGGTTTACCCGGCCAATAAGTCCGAAGAGCGAGACTCCGTTATTTCCACGGGCGGGAAATTCAAAACGCGCGTCGCGAACTTGCGTTGATATTGCTGCAGGCCGGGCTCCAGAAGCTCCGCGGCAAACACATCTTTGTCAATGAACGAGAAGAATGCACTCAATAGCAATCTTCGAATCCTCTGCCGCAGAATGATCGTCGCGAAATTTAGGTTCCCAATAAGATACCGGCGCCACATCCGGCGCGGCTCGATGCACAGCCGGTACAGCCACTCACATCCCACGTTCTGGATCCACTGCGGTGCGCGTCGCACCACCCCCGCGACCATCTCGAACGAGCCTCCCACCCCGATCGACATCGGGACAGACAATTGCAGTCCGTGCTCGTAAATCCAGTATTCCTGCTTCGGTGCTCCCAGCGCCACGAAGAGAAGATCCGGCTTCGCCGAGCGAACGGCGCTGGCTGTTTTGTCCAGCTCTTCCGCGCTTTTTTCGAATCCGACCGGCGGGCAATACGTGCTTACCCGCAAAAGAGGCCAGCGCCGTTTGAAGACCCTTGCCGTCAGATTTGCAGAGTTTGGCCGTCCGCCCAGCAGAAACACGTGCAGACCGTTCCGGGCGGCTCGCTCGCACAGCGTCTGAAACATGTCGACGCCCGCCACGCGCTCACGCAGCAACCGGCCGTGTAAACGCGCCGCGAGGATAAGTGAGATACCGTCAGGAACGACCAGATCCGCGGAGTTGTAAATGTGTCGCAGCCGCTTATCCTGATCCAGTAAAACGATGTGCTGCGCGTTAGCGGTGGTAACAAACGCTGGCCGACCCTGGCGCATCGCGTGTTCAATGATCAGGTCGCACGCTTCGCCAAACGAGCAGTCATCTACCAGCGCGTGGCCAATTCCCACGCGATCCATGCCTGCGCGACGCAGCGATGAACGGGTAAACATTACGCGCCCTCGTGAATCCGGCCGTCCGGATTCACTTCTCTTTGGCGTACGTGCGCTCGGAAATGATTCGGTAAGCATTGCTCTTAACGGAGTTACTTCTGCGTGGAACTCAGCGCCGCGGGTTTATGGCCTCATGCGGCCCCTGTGCCGCGCAACACTGCGGGAACCGTGCGTGCCAGGATTTTCAGATCGAGCCAGATCGACCACTTGTCGATGTATTGAAGATCCAATTCCATCCACTGTTCGAACGGAATCGAATTGCGCCCGCATACTTGCCACAAACACGTGATTCCCGGCTTCACACTGAAACGACGACGGTGCGAATCCTGATCGAATAACTTGTAGTCGCGAAGCGACATCGCGCGCGGACCTACCAGACTCATTTCGCCTCTAAGGACGTTGAACAATTGCGGCAACTCATCAATGCTCGTCTTCCGCAGGAATCGTCCAAGCGGCGTTACTCGGGGATCGTGCTTGATCTTGAAGACCGGCCCGCTCATTTCGTTTTGCGATACCAGTTCATCTTGGATCCGTTCCGCATCCGGGATCATGGTGCGAAACTTGTATATGCTGAAGTGCCGTTTATTCACTCCGATGCGGGTTTGTCGGAACAAGATCGGACCAGCCGACGTCAGCCGGACCAGTAGCGCCACCACCGCGAACAGCGGCGCCAGAACCACGAGCAGTACCAGTGACACGGCGAAATCGATCACTCGTTTGACCAATGCCGGTAATGTCCGGCTGGCACTCGCCACCGCCATCACCTGCGACGTGTCATCCAGATCCAGAACGGGCCAATCTTGCCTCTTCAACTTAAAAATTTGCAGATCGGTGCGGATCACGATGCCGTGTTCTTCGCAGAGTTTCACGAGTTGCGACGCGTGTTCGTAGTACGAGCGCAGCGGAAGATAAATCGCTGCTTCGTCGACCACGTTGTGTCGCAGAAATTCCGCCAAGCCGGAAAATGTGCAGCAGCGCGAATGTCCCGTGGCCTCGAAGGCCCGCGTTCCTTCCCAATCGTCATCGATAAAGCCTGCAATGCTGTACCCGAGTTCCGGCCGGTTGCGAATTCGGTCCGCGAACTCCACTGCTCGCGAGTTCGTCCCCACAATCACCATGCGTCTGGTATTCCTGCCACGCTTGCGTAGAAGCACCAGGAACGACCGGGCGATCAGTCGCCCCGAGACCATCGCGATTGTGCACAGCACCCACATGCTCACCACGAACAAAAAGGAAACCATCTTGATGTGCAGCGTTTTGGCTGCCACCAGAAGGAATAGCGCGGCGAGCACCGTCGCTTTGCACACTTCGGTGACTTCCGAGGACCGCGGTGTCAGTCGCTTTGAGGTATACAGTCCGCAAAGCATGAATAAGTTGTGCCAAGCGAGTAACAGCATGCCGAAAAGAAGCACGTTCCCCAATTTGACCTTTAACGCGAAGAAATTCTCCAGATGCCTGGCGCTCGCCGGCTCATACAAAATAAACGCCGCTAAAATGAAAGCGATCACCAGCGCAAACAGATCGTAAAGCTTCGCCAGATGCTTCATGATTTGCCATTTATTGGAAATCACGCTGAACCTCAATCGAGATAGAGATTTTAGAATTACCCAACAACTGGTCCGCGCGGCAAACGCACGGCAGGGGATTCTGGCTGGACCGAAAGGAGACGGCTAGGAAATCACACCACCATTTGGATGATATCTGCCGGGGAAACTCCCAGCATTTGCCGGCGACGCCGGCTCTCCAAGCGGTGAAATCTTAAGGTGGGACGAAAGTTCGAGCGGTTCCAGATCGTGCTCGTCGATTTCGACGGACACGCTTTTCATGATGAGCTCCAGGCTGACAATCAACCGGGATCTGTTTTTCTTGCGCACAATGATGCCGGTCATCCCCGCTAACGGTCCGCGACAAAGACGGGCCGTGTTTCCTACGCTCAAATAGGGATGCGGCTCCACATTCAAGTAATCCGCCGCGTTTCGCAGCGCCTCAATTTCCTCTGTGGGCAGAGAAACGGGTTCGCGGCCTGCTCCTACGATGGATAGCACGCCAGGCAATTCCAGCACGCGCACTCTCTCGCTTCGATCGATTCGCACAAACACGTAGCCTGGGAACAAGGGCCGGTCGATCGGAACGCGCAAGCCGTTTTTCCAGCGGCTGATTTTTCGGTACACGGGCAGAAAGAACTCGATCTTCCGAGTCGAAAGATGCTGGGCCACGCGTTTTTCCTGGCAAGATCCAGTGTTTGCAGCAAACCACTGGAGGGAGATTGCTGTTTTTATGCTTTCAGATGAAATTACGGATGAAGTTTCGATTTGGGACACGGCTTCGCCAATGCCTCTTAGAAGGGGCTGGATGGCTTTTAGATTTTCTCGGGAACTAGCTGGGGTGGGGTCCCGTTCACTCGTGACGCGTAAATGATCGTCGCGTTAGTACTGGTAAAGCAAGCGGAATTTTCAGATTTCCACCATCGCAATTTTAAATTTCGCTCACCACTATTACGTACGGATACGCGTTAAATGACTGACTTGTTAAAAGTTATTCGCGCTTGTCGCAATAGATCGTGGTAACCGATAAAACACAATCGGGTATTTATTTTCAAAATCTAGGTTGGCTCCGCCGCTGCATCAGGGTAAATGCGATTCTCTCTGAATTTCCGCGTATACGGGAAGGCCGTGAGCAACCAAGCGCTTTCCTACCGTGAACACCTGAGTCGTATCTTCGGATCTTTGTTAGTCACACGCTTTGCGTTCGGGTCCAAAGCCGAGTCAGAGGCGCCGACGAGAGTAGCGGGCAGAGCTTCTTCATTCTTGTTTCAACGCTTGCTTGGCCATCCTTGTACGCTTCCCCACACGGTTCTCCCTGTTTGACTCGTGCGTTCCGTTATTTATCGGTTGGGTTCGAAGTTCCTTATTGCAGCCACTTTGGTACTGGCGGCGGATCTTCCTTTAGTGCCAAATGTCACTCACAGCAAGTGCGTGCCGGGAATCGCTGGATCGCCGAACGCTCTCTGTGAATTCAAGCGAGTACCTCTGAGTTTTCGGCGAACGCGAGGAAAGGACTTTGGTAGCGCACGAAACACGGGTTACGAAAATTTTACAACTCTACGTACCGGGTAATATTACCCTTTAACGGTCGCTGCAAATGCTCGAAGCAATCGACTGACGTATATACCAGGCGGCTGAACCGAGCATCATAGGAAAGGCACCCTATGCGCCACACTTTAAAGCTAGCATCTGGTAGGCAATCTGCCGGTTCCTCGGCCTCTCGCATAAAGAGAGCCTTTCCTCACTCGAAATGCCTCATGCCCATCGACAAACCGCGCACGACGCTCTTGGAGAAGAATCGTGACTGATCATCCAACGCATTTACCTCTGAACGACGAAGCCTTGGTCTCGCACGGCCTGCAGGGGAATCAAGAGGCGTTGAATACTCTTTTCTCCCGTTATCACAACCTGGTCCATGCCGTCGCCTATCGTGTCCTCGGCAATCGCGAAGAGGCCGAAGACGCGGTGCAAAACGGCTTGCTGCTCGCTTTTTCGAATCTTCAAAAGTTCAAATATGAAGGTGCATTTCGCGGTTGGTTGGTCAGAATTGTCGTCAACGAAGCCATCACGCTTCGCCGCAGAAGGAATAAAAGGCCGGTCGCCGATGCGCAACCGCATCCCGACACAGGCGACGTGCTCGATCGCATCGCTACTGCAGAACCTAATCCGGAACAGGCCTTTGCCAAGAAAGAATCCATCGTCGCCCTTACTCGCGAGGTGGCTCGCTTGAGCGCCCCTTTGCGTTCCACCGTTTTGCTCTGCGGCATCAAGGAATATTCCATTGAAGAAGCCGGCAAGGCATTGTGCGTTACGCAAAGCACCATACGCGCCAGGCTCTTCCGCGCCCGCAAGCAACTTGCGGCCGCCATGCGTTCCGGCGAATGCCTCACGGTTGCCGACTAAACCAAACTGTCCGCTGTCTAGCTAATCTCGCGCATTCAATCCTGCTGCCTCGTGCTCGCCCCCAGCCAGAACTCGTATTCCGCCATTTTTGGAACTGGCCGGAGACGCCGCTCGTTATTTCGATCCTAATGACCCCGCGAGTTTCACCGCTGCGATAGAAGATTTCTTAACGCACCCAGCAGGCCGCATTTCGTGCCAAAGGTCTCGATCGCGCCTCCCAATTTAACACCTCAACCTTCGTGCGCCGTCACGTCGACCTTTACAAGGAATTCGCGGATCGAAGTTAAACTGTCCGCCAGACTTGTCTGTCAGCGTTTTGCAGGGGAATACGAACCCCTCGCGGTTTCGCGATCCTGTGGATTCACGCGCGTTCGCTCATCACTTTCAGGCGAACTAGCGCAGTAGTATAGTTTCCCCACTATCTACCGCGGAGGCTCGATGCCATCGTCAGACAAGCCCACTCGTCGGGAGTTTCTGGTCACTACTTCCTCCGCCGCGCTTGGTGCCGCAGTACCGTCAACCGGTCAGAAAATTCCCGCCGGAACCAGCGATGCCTCACGCGGTGAAAAACCTCCATATCCAACTGAGCAGCTTTTGCACAGCGGCCCTCAGCGGACGTTCACCGGCCATAGAGCGGTTCAAGTCGCCATGCCCATAGGAGGCATCGGATCTGGGTGTATCTGTCTGAATGGCTATGGCGGATTGCAGGATTTCTCAATCCGCAATCGCCCGTCAACCACGGCGCTGCCGCAGGGTTACTCTCCCTCACACGCGGCATTCGCGATTCTTCACATCAAAGGTGCAGTTCCAATCACCCGTCTTGTCGAGGGCCCATTTCCCGCGCTCAAAATCTACGATCAGGGATTGCAAGGCGAAGGATATCGTCGCGGGGGATTCGAAGGCTTCCCCCGATTTGCTAAATGTGTTTTTAAAGGGGAGTACCCCTTCGGCGAGGCAACCATCACCGATCCCACGATTCCACTGCACGCGACGGTAACGGCCTGGAACCCGTTTATTCCCCTCGACGATCGAAACTCCAGCCTGCCCTGTGTCATCGTCGAATACACGCTGCACAATTCCTCGTCGCAAAGCGTCGATTTCGAACTCTCTTACCACCTCTCACACTTGGCCCCCGGCTGTGACGAAGAGGAATCCGCCAGCCGCAATTCCGTGATTCCCGGCCGTGGCGTCTTTCTCCACAACGTGGAAAAACCGAACGCTGAAGATTTCGGCAGTGGATGCCTCATTTCTATTGGCAATACTCCTCGCATCAAGGGAATGTGGCTACGCAGTCCAGGTTGGGAATTCGACTCCCTCTCCGCCCTCTGGCGCGAAGTTTCCACCGGCAACTTCACCACCAACGACGGATCGAACGATATCGATACCAAGGGACGAAATGGATGCTCGCTGCTACACGCAGGAACATTAGCTCCCGGCGAGTCGCACAGTTATCCCTTCCTGATTGTCTGGCATTTTCCCAATTGTTATCTGGCAGCAGGAAGCCTTCTGCCTCCCGTCGACGGACCGGAGGGCTGCCGAAGCTTTCCAGAAGGGAAGCCACCATTGTGGCGGCCGTACTATGCCGGTCAGTGGAAAGATGCGCGCGACGTAGCTTTGTACGCTGAACAAAACTACTCGTCGCTGCGAACGCGCACGCTCGCATTCAAGGAAGCCCTTTTTTCCTCTAGCTTTCCGCCATACGTGCTCGATGCCATCTCCGCTAATTTAGCCATTCTCAAATCTCCCACCGTGCTGCGCGTCGAAAATGGCGACATTTGGGGTTGGGAAGGTTGCTTTCCGGATGCGGGCTGTTGTCATGGCTCCTGCACGCACGTGTGGAACTACGCCCAGGCCTTCGCCAACCTTTACCCGCAACTGGAACGCACCTTGCGCGAATTGGAACTGGCTCGCTCGATGGACGAGAGCGGCCACGTCACCTTTCGCTCCGCGCTTCCCGAAGGGCCCGTCAAACACGACTTCCACGCTGCTTCCGACGGCCAGTTGGGCGGAATCATGAAAGTGTTTCGCGATTGGCAGATCTCCGGCGATCTTGCGTGGCTCACCAAAATGTATCCGCTCGCGAAACGCAGCTTGAATTACTGCATAAACGAATGGGACCCCGATCACAAAGGAGGGTTGTTCGAACCGCACCACAATACCTACGACATCGAATTCTGGGGACCCGACGGAATGTGTACCAGCATTTATCTCGGGGCACTCTCGGCTATGGCGCAAATGGCCAGCCCGGTGGGCCAGACCGGCGATGCCGACGTCTATGCCGATCTTGCGAATCGTTGCGCTCGCTTCATGGAAGATCAGCTTTTTAACGGCGAGTATTTTCAACAGAAAGTCGAGTATCTGGGACTAAAAAACACGTCCTTCGCCACCATGATTGCCCAAGTCGATGAACAGAGCAGCGAGATGCAACAACTGCTCAAGCGTGAAGGTCCGAAATATCAGTATGGCAATGGCTGCCTTTCCGACGGTGTTATTGGCGCATGGATGGCGCGAATCTACGGAATCGATACTCCCTTGGCTCAGGAAAAAGTAAAAAGCACACTACATTCCATCTTTGCCAACAATTTCAAAAATGATCTCAGCCTGCATGCCAATGCGCAGCGTTCTGGTTACGCCATGGGGCACGAACCGGGTTTGCTTTTATGCACTTGGCCGCGCGGCGATAAACCCACGTTGCCCTTCGTTTATTCAGACGAAGTTTGGACCGGCATTGAATACCAGGTGGCGTCCCATCTCATCGCCGAAGGTTTCGTCACGGAGGGTTTGACCATCGTCAAAGCAATGCGCAGCCGCTACGACGGCCGCATCCGCAATCCTTGGAATGAATATGAATGTGGCAATTACTACGCGCGTGCCATGTCCAGTTATGCTTTGCTCAGCGCTCTGTCTGGATTTCGTTACTCCGCCGTGACGCGAACACTATGGTTCGCCCCGAAGTTGAATACTCGGCCGTTCAAGTCTTTTTTCTCCATGGCCTCTGGTTTTGGCACCATCACATTGCATGAGCAAAGCCTCCAGATCCAATTGCTCGAGGGCGAAATGAACGTGGAAAAACTGGTCGTGGGCGAAGGGAACTCGTCTAAGACCATTCAGTGGCAAGCCACAATCCGGCCCGGCGCACCCTCCACCAAGTCTCTTTGAACCTGCTCCATTTAATTCGTGGTCGCGCCGGCCTGCAATAATGGCAAGATTGCGCGGTCGATAGCCTCATCGGTCAGTTCGACCAGATGCACATTGCGGTGCAAGCTCCAGTGCTCCACTTGTTCTGCCGTTTTTCCAGGTTGCACCTTGGTTAACGGCCCCAGCGTCTCAATCTCCAAAAACTCGTCGTTCGTGAATTCCTCAAACGAGCATCCGAAGTCCGGGTGCGCTTCCCCTGGATTAGCCTGAGCCCGTTTCACAAAAGCCTCGCCATTCAAAACGTACGCGCCCCACGTATTAGGATTAAGCATGCCAATCTTCTGCGCTTCCTTGTTGTTCGGGTCCTGTCTCAACGTCATGTATTTCTTGGTGAACACCCACCGTTTGTCCGAAAGGTCTGTATACGCCCACATCACTAGCGGGTTTGTCGCCTCCAGATTCGCCGGATGCTTGCCGCGTGGCGGAAATCCGGTAACCGCCAGGCCCCCCGGCGCCATCATCGTTAGCGACCATACCGAATATTCCAGCGGGAATAGCGATCGGTTCGTTAGCCGGTGAATTACCGTCACTGCCGTCCCTGATCCCGCCATCTTCACCTCAATCTCTTTCTGGAGATGCGTTAGCGGCTCCATCGGGGCTCTCGCAATCAATCCCTGCGTGGTAATCGTCATTTCGACCGGGACGTTATCCGGTGCCCACGTCGCGATCGGATCCTCGGGCGCTTTCCATACGCGATCCCCGCCGCGCAACTGGAACGTTTCTTCGCCGCTTTTTCCCAATTGCTCGCCAAATTCCTTGAACAAGTTCTGCCCGCCGACAAATCCAAACCGTATCACTCGCGGACCCACGTCGCCCGTGACCACCAGCTCAACCTCGCCATTGCTCACTCGATAGCAATTTTGCCAACCCTTATACGCGATCTTCTCCACCTTCACGTCGGCACATGCGCACGACGCAAACGTCAAGCCGCACAGCACCAATACCATCAGTCTCTGCATGAACTCAGCTCCAAACAACCTGGGGAGTTTTTGCTTTCTCCCGGCAAACAGTGAGACAGTATCACCGCAGCACCTAAGTCGGAAGCGTAGCAACGAACTTTCATTTTCATTCGATCTTTTCGGTGTACGGTACCGCCAAAGGTCGTACGTAAGGACACTCAGCTTCGGCGATGGCCAGACCACAGAGATTCATCTTAGGTTTTATACTTCTCCTCTTCAGTACCGCACCGCTGCTGTGCGCCCAGTCTCTACCAACTCCGGTCACCAGCACGCGTACCGATGTACCCCCGTCCCAATTACTAACCACTCCGGTCGCCGCCGATTGGCTTTCCTACAATGGCGACTACACCGGTCGCCGGTACAGTGGCCTCCGCGAAATTAATACCAGCAACGTGGCAAATCTCCGCGTCCAGTGGGTCTTTCATTCGCCGAACTCCAGCCACCTCGAGGTCACGCCGGTCGTTGTCGACGGCATCATGTTGGTCACTTCCGCCAACGATGCGTACGCCCTCGATGCGCAAACAGGACGAACTCTGTGGCATCATGCGCGCCCCATTACCGAAGGGCTGATCGACGACGCCTCGCAACACCACAATCGCGGCGTCGCTGTTTGGCGCACCCGGGTCTTCATGGAAACG
The DNA here is from genome assembly GCA_963759275.1 of Candidatus Acidiferrales bacterium. Lineage (GTDB taxonomy): Bacteria > Acidobacteriota > Terriglobia > Acidiferrales > UBA7541 > Acidiferrum. Next base: position 435,698 of record CAVWYZ010000021.1, read on the forward strand.
GACAATGCGCATTTGCTTTGCCTTGATGCTCGCTCCGGCAATCTCCTCTGGGACGTTCCCTATACCGATGGCAACCGCAACTACGGCGCTACCAGTGCTCCCTTGGTCGTCAAAGACAAAGTCATCGTGGGAACTTCTGGCGGTGATGACGGTGTGCGCGGCTTCGTCGCCGCTTTCGATGCCCAATCCGGCAAAGAGGCTTGGCGCTTCTGGACCATTCCCGCTCCCGGAGAATTTGGCTCTTCCAGTTGGCCCGGCGAAAGCTACAAACTCGGCGGCGGCACCACCTGGATGCCCGGCACGTTCGATCCTGAACTGAACACGATCTTCTGGGGTACCAGCAATCCTGCGCCGGATTTTGACGGCGGGCCCCGCCCCGGCGATGATCTCTACACCGATTGCTTGTTAGCCCTCGACCCCGACACCGGAAAACTCAAATGGTATTTCCAGTTCACGCCCCACGATCTCTTCGATTACGACGCGGTGGAAACTCCCGTCTTGGTCGACGCAACGTTTCGCGGTCAACCTCGAAAACTCATCGTCGAAGCGAACCGAAACGGCTTTCTGTACATTCTCGATCGCACCAATGGTGCATTTCTTTCCGCCCGGCGTTTCGCCGAAAAACTCAATTGGGCCACCGGTATCGACGAAAAAGGTCGTCCTATTCGAGCGGATGTACAACCCACCGAGGCCGGCACCCGGGTTTGTCCCGGCATGGTCGGCGCCACAAATTGGCACTCGCCTGCCTTTAACCCTCAGACCTCCTTGTTTTATTTTATGGCGCTCGAAAGCTGCGACATTTATCTCGCGAAAGCTCAGAAATTCGAGCCCGGCCAAACTTACTACTCTACCGGCGTTCGCCGTAGCGAAAGTGATCAAAGCCAGAAAATCCTGCTCGCTTATTCCCTCGATGGTGACCGTCCCGCCTGGCGATATGTGCAATCCGGCGAAGGCCACTCGTCCGCCGGTGTGATGACTACTGCCGGCGGATTGCTGTTCTTCGGCGATGACGCGCGATCTTTCGAAGCGGTGGACGCGGCAACGGGAACACCGCTGTGGCATTTCAATACCGGGCAGAACATCTCCGCCTCCCCCATGAGCTACGCCATCAAGTCGAAACAGTATGTGGCCATCGCCGCGGGAAGTGATATCTTCGCTTTTATTTTGCCCTGACGGATTGCTACCAAAAGCTTCGATTTGTTTCCTGTTTAGAACGCATCAAAATGTCCGCACTGAGATTCTCTTGACTTGACCCAAACTTTCATCCTAAACTCCGCGGCCATGGGTGGGGGGTGTTCTATGATTCGTCGTGGTATTCGTATTTTTTCAGTAATTTCAATCGTTTTAATAATGTTAAGTTGTGCAAGTATATTGCGAGCAGACGTCACTGGTTCGATTCAAGGTGTCGTCCGTGATCGCTCGCAAGGTGCCATCGCCGGCGCCCAATTAACCATCACCAATGTCGATACCAACCTGCAATATAAGGCAACCGCTGGCGCTGACGGTTCCTATCGCATCCTTGCGCTTCCCCCGGGCAATTACAAACTCACTGTCACTGCCGCCGGTTTTCGCACTTTCTCGGAGAGCGACATCGTCGTCAAGGTCAACGACCAGCTCCAAATTGACGCAACTCTTGACGTTGGCTCCGCCCAACAGGAAGTCATCAACGTGGAAGCCAACGCCGTGCAGGTCCAGACCGAAAGCACCCAGCTCGGCGACGTGATCGATTCCAAGAAAATGCTTGCCTTACCACTCAATGGCCGCAGCTACATCGATCTTCTCGGTCTCCAGGCGGGCGTCGCGCCCGCTACCGCTGGTACGATCGGCGGCGACCGTCCAGTCTCGGGTATTTTGAATGCGGGCAACATCTCGGTCAACGGCCAGCGGGAAACAGCGAACGCATTTCTGGTGAATGGTGGAGATGTGAGTGAGGGACGCAACATGGGCGCCGGTTTGGTGCCCAATCTCGACTCCGTCGAAGAGTTCCGCCTTATTACCAACAGCTTCGACGCCGAATATGGAAAATTCAGTGGCGCGGTGATGAACGCCATCACGAAATCCGGAACCAACTCCTTCCATGGCGATATATTCGAATTCCTCCGCAACGACGCGCTGGACGCCAAAAACTATTTTGCTCAGGGCAAGGCGGAATTGCGGCGCAATCAGTTTGGCTATACGTTCGGCGGACCGATTTTGAAAAACCATTTGTTCTTTTTCTCGGATTATCAAGGGACAAGGCAAGTGGCGGGAGCAGAAACCGGACTTGTGACGGTGCCAACACCTGATCAGCTTAGCGGCCACATTGGCCCGGGTGCATTCATGACCACGGACTCGAACGGAAACCCGATACCCACGACGGTCGACGGCACCTACTGGGCCCAAGTACTTTCGACGCGGTTGAACGGCCAACCGGTTTCTCAAGGAGAGGCGTACAGCTTTGTTGGTTGTACCACGACGGCTCAATGCGTGTTCCCGGGTGGCGTGATTCCAACGTCAGCCTATTCAAAACCAGTCGCGAGTTACCTCGCGTACATTCCGGCGCCGACGCTGCCGGGAGATACGCAGAATTACTCGAATAACAGCCAGAGGAACATTGCGAACGACAATAAATTCGGGGAGCGCGTCGACTTCAATAACCAAAAAACCGGAAACTGGTCGTGGTACTACCATCTGGACAATTCAGAGCTTGACAACGGGCTGCCCAGCAGTTTCCCGACTGTCCCCGGTTTCCCGACAACTACGCCTTCGCGAGCGCAACAGTTCGTGATGAGCAACACCAAGACTTTCGGAGCGACGGCAGTGAATGAAGCTCGGTTCAGCTTCTTCCGGAACGTGGTGCACCTGGACAATCCGGCTGGAAGTTTCGCGGACCTTTCATCGCTTGGCTTCACAACAGGTACCGGGACACTGGGGATTATCCCGCTGGCCGGATACAAAACGTATCTCCCACAGATAAGCCTTAACGTCATCGGCTTAAACCTCGGTGTGCCCACGCTCAATACATTTCAGCCCAACACTACATATATGGTTAGCGACGTCTTTTCGAAGACGGCCGGCAAACATACGTGGAAATTCGGAGGGGAATTCCGTTACTTGCAAATCAACGAACGCAATTTTGCTAGCCCCAACGGGCAATTCGTCTTCGATGGTACGGTGACTGGCAGTGACATTGCGGACTTCCTCCTCGGAGCGACCTCAAATATCGGGAGCAATGGCCCGTACACCCAGGCCGCAGAGCAGTTCCTTGATTCGCGGACGCGCTATGGCGGCGCCTTCGCTCAAGACGCGTGGAAGGTAAAGCCAAACCTCACGCTGAACCTCGGCTTGCGCTGGGAAGTGAGCATGCCGTTTTACGATACCCAAGGAAAGATCCAGACCTGGGTTCCCGGGCAGCAGTCCACGGTCTTTCCACAGTCCCCGACGGGGTTGGTATTCCCGGGCGACGCCGGCATTCCCAAGACGCTCGCCCCCACGAAATACAACAATTTCGCCCCACGATTGGGGTTGGCGTATTCGCCGGGCTTTTCGGACGGAGTGCTGGGCAAAATATTTGGCGGCCCGGGCAAATCCAGCATTCGGGCGGCTTACGGCATTTACTACACGTCGATCGAGGACCTGAACTTGTTCTATGAGGTGGCCGACGCTCCATTCGGTCTGTATTGGACAGCCCCGGTCTCCGTCCTGTTTGACACGCCTTACGTGATTCGAGCCAACGGGCAATCGTTGGGACAGCGGTTTCCCTTCACCGCCCCAGTTCCACCAGTCCTCCCATCGTATCCCAATGTAAACTTTGCGGTTTACGAACCAATGAACTATTTTCCCGGCTACAACAAGCACAATGTGCTGCCTTACGGAGAACACTTCAATCTTTCGATTCAGCGCGAGCTAACCAAATCCACCGTGCTCACCGTGGCCTACGTCGGCACCGAAGGCCACCACTTGATCACCCAAAACGAAGCCAACCCGGGCGACGCAGCTTTGTGCATGCAACTGAACGCGGAAGGAGCCGTGGATACGACGGCTGGCACAACAGGCTGCGGGCCGGGCAATGAGAACGACGTTTTCCAGAGGCCAAACGGCTCGTTCGTTTACAGCACCAGAATCCGCAGCACCGCGTACCCATACCCGATCAATACCTCGAATTACTGCCCTGGCTCGGCTCTACAGGTGTGTTTTGGCTCGGGAAACACCAATACACTGACCATGGCCAATTCGATCTACAACGCCGGACAAATCACGGTCGAGCGGAAGGCCAACGACGTGACGTTCCTGGCGGCGTACACCTTCTCCAGGGCCATAGACGATTCATCGGGGTTCGCCGACAATACGAATTTCATAAATCCGAAATGGAGTCGAGGGCTGTCCACGACGGACATCACGCACAATTTCGTCGCCAGTTATGTCTGGGCCATTCCGTTCGACCGGTTTTTCCCGGGTGGACCGAAACGATTGACCCAGGGGTGGCAGATGCAGGGAATCACGCGGTTCTCGACGGGTTTTCCGATCCAGATGAACGAATCCGATGACGACATATCGTTGACAGGCACCTCGGGCATTGATATGCCTAATCGTGTGGGTCCGGTGCAGATCGTGAACCCGCGCAAGTCGAATCCCGGTTGTCCCACCGGCACGGGATGCTACTTCCTGCCCAGTGCATTCGCCCCTAACACTACTTTAGGAACGTTCGGCACGGCGAATCGCCGCTTTTTCCATGGGCCTGGATTCAATAACACTGACTTCGGATTTTTGAAGCACACGGTGATTCGAGAGCAGATGGCATTTGATTTGCGCATCGAATTCTTCAATATTTTCAACCATGCTCAATTTACTAACCCTTCGGGCAACATCAACAGCTCGAACTTCGGAATCGTCACTAACGCGCGCGACCCACGTATTGGTCAGGTCAGCGCGAAATTCTACTGGTAGCGGCACAACCAGGGGAGTCATTCCTTGGGGCGTTCCTTTGGAACGGCTCGCCTGACTTTTGCCTGCGTGCTAGTCTGTTGCGATGAAACGCGCTCTGGCGGATTCTCTGCTCGGCTTTGGCGGGCTTCTGAAAATGCTATCTCTCGTGGTTCTGAGTATTGGTCTGTCTGATCTTTCCTGCGCGCAGACGGCCGAAAGTTACCGCCAGCAGGCGACCGAATTTGCGCGCTCAAAATCATGGGACGATGCCATCACTGCTTATCGCAAGGCACTGGAACTCGATCCCAACGACGCCGTAACCCACTACGATCTTGCCCTCGCCTTAAAACACAAAGGCGAATCTCTCAACGCCGTAGATGAATTCGAGGCTGCCATTCGCCTCAAGCCCGCTTGGGCCGAAGCTCACTACGCTTTGGGTGCAACCCAATATGAGCTACACGATCAGAAGGCTGCTCTCGATGAATTGCGCAAAGCAATCAAGTATCCCCCACCCAATGTCGACGCGCGTCGTCTGCTCGCTCACGTTTATGCTGATCAAAAGGATTTTTCCGCCGCGGAGCTTCAGTTAAATCGCGCGGTGGCTTTAAAGCCCTCCCCGGAAACCCATTTCGAGCTCGGCGAAATTGAGGGTCAACTCGGCAAGCTGGATGCCGCCGCCGCTCAGTTTCGCACCGTCCTTCGTCTCGATCCGAAATTCGCGCGCGCGGAAGTCATGTTGGGTATCACTCTTCGACGTCAAGGCGATCAAGCCGGCGCGCTCGCCCACTTTCGCAAAGCCGTCGAACTCGACCCCACCGATCCCAACGCTCAATACAATCTCGGCATGGAGTTGAAAGCCGGAGGCGACAATGCCGGCGCCATCGCCGCGTTCCAGAAAGCCATCCAGCTGAAACCCGATTTCGAAAAGGCCCACTACAGTCTCGGCATCGCTCTCCGTGCCCAAGGTGATTCCGAAGCAGCACACAAGGAATTGGCGGAGTTGAACGCCTTGCACCAGTTTCGCGCTCGCCTCGCGCAGGCAAAGTTGCTCATTGTTCAAGGCGTCGACGCTCTCAAAAAACAACAGCTCGACGATGCTCTCTCTTTTTTCCAAAAAGCCATCGACGAGAGTCCCGAGCTACCCACCGGCTACTACTATCTGGGTGTGACCTGGGCCCGCAAGCAGGACGACGTCCGTGCCAAGCAGGCCTACGACAAGGCCCTCCAACTCAAGCCGGACTATGCCCAGGTTCACTCTAGCCTCGGCTTGCTCTATTGGAAGCAGAACGACCCCACTCGCGCCCTCGAAGAGTTTCACCAGGCCGTCATGTCCGACCCCGATCTACCAGAAGCCCATTACAATTTCGGCTTGGCTTTGGCGCAATCCGGAAAGCTCGATGAAGCCGCACGCGAACTCAACGAAGCCATCAGCCTCGATCCCAAATACACTGACGCGCGCGTGCAGTTGGGCTTGGTTCTCAGCCAAAACAACGACACTGCCGGTGCCATTAGCGTTTTCCGCGAACTTGTCCGGCGCGAGCCCAATTTCGCGGAAGCTCACAACAACCTCGGCCTCATGCTCTTGCAGACTGGTGATTACAGCAGCGCCAAAACGCAATTCCTCGACGCCATTCGTCTCAAGCCTGTCTATGCCGAAGCCCACTACAATCTCGCATTAGCCCTTCATCAACAGGGAAAGGAGGTAGAGTCGCGTGCCGAGTTCGAGAAAGCCTACGAAATCGCTCCGGAATTGAGGAACGCGTCTCGCCCTTGAAGAATGTTCTCATCCAGAAAGTTCCAATTTTTGCTGCTGATCGCTCTGGCTGCCGTGGTTTGCGCCGCGTCTGGCTTCCGGCTCCCCGAAGCAACGCGCTCGCTCGTGCCACGGGCCCAGGACAATTCCGCCGCGAAGGTCTGCGAATTCTCGCCCCCTGGAGCTTCCTTTTCGGTCCCTTACGTTTCGCAAGCTCCCGCGTTGAACACCGATCCCCACTCTCCCACCTGGGCACATGCGGCCTCTACCTGGATCCAGAAGGACTGCACCCATCAATTTGACTATCCCAAGCTGAAAACCGAAGTGCGCGGATTCTGGACGGATTCCGATTTATATTTGTTGTTCATCTCTCCTTATTCCGAATTAAATCTGTGGTTGCCCGCGGATAATTCGAAGGATCGCCTCAAACTCTGGGACCGCGATGTCGTCGAGTTTTTTCTGGGTGACGATTGGCAAAACATTCGGCATTATCGCGAGTTCGAAATCGCTCCCACGGGAGACTGGGTCGATCTCGCTATTGATCTCGACAAACCGGGCGATGGCGGCGCCGAGTGGAACTCTGGCTGGCAGCGTCAGGGACGAATCGACGAAAAGAACCATGTCTGGTACGCAGCCGCGCGGGTCCCATTACACTCGGTCAGTGAAAAACGGGTATCCGCCGGCACAAAGTGGCGAGCGAATCTGTACCGCATCGACGGTCTTGGTGCCGACCCGGAGCGCCATTTTATGTGCTGGCAAGAGACGTGCGCGCCCAACCGCGATCCCAATCACGTGCCCGAACATTTTGGAACTTTAGTTTTTATAAAGTGAATCTTATTTTTTGAGAGGAAACTTATGCCCCTTGCAAACGAACCAAACCGCCGTGGATTTATGAAAATGTTGGCCGCGTCGCCGCTCCTGGCTCAGATTGCCGCTCAGGGGCTCTACGTAAAATCCGCTGCCGCCATTGGAATTGATACCCGCTCCAATGTCTACAGTCGTCTGGGCGTCAAGACGGTCATCAACTGTCGCGGTACCTGGACCTACCTCAGCGGCTCGCTCCAGTTCCCAGAAGCGCGCGACGCTCAGGCCGAAGCCGGACGCTACTTCGTCAACATGGTCGAGTTGCATCAGGCCGTCGGTCGCAGACTGGCCGAGCTCACTGGTGCGGAGTCCGGAATCATTACCTCTGGGGCCGCTGGGGCCATGGCCGCCGCCACCGCCAGCTGTATGGCGGGCACCGATCCCAAGAAAATCTGGCAGCTGCCCGATACCACCGGTCTCAAACATGAAGTCATCATGGTCGGCGGCCGCAGTGCTTTCGACAGCGCCATCCGGCTCACCGGCGCTAAGCTCGTCCTCGTCGAAAAGCCCGACGACATCGCCAATGCCATCAACGAGAACACCGCCATGATCTACACCACCGACCTCGGCGAAAAACTCGAACGCGAAGCCGCCATCGCCAAACAGCACAACGTCCCTCTTTTGCTCGACGACGCCGCCGGAATCCCTCCCGCCGACAATCTGAAGCTCTACGCGAAGATGAAGCTCGACCTTTACACGTTTTCGGGTGGCAAGGGTTTGCGCGGCCCTCAGTGTAGCGGTGTGCTCCTCGGCCGCAAGGACTTGATCGACGGCGCTCTTCGCAATTCCTGTCCATACGAAGGTGCCGTCTGCCGTCCAATGAAAGTCGGGAAAGAAGAGGTGATTGGCTGTCTCACCGCCATCGAGACCTGGCTCAATGTCGATTCGAAAAAGCTCTATGCGGAGTGGAACGACCGCGTCGATCGCATCGCCAAACTTGTCGAAACCGTCCCCGGCGTGAAAACGGAAATTTACATTCCCACCGATGGCAATCGCTACCCCACCTTGCGCATCTCCTGGGACGATAAGGCCTGGGGTTTCACCATCTCCGACTGTGTCCAGAAGCTCCGCGAAGGCGATCCGGTCATTGAAGTGCTCGGTAGAGATAATCCCAGCCTGGTCTCCGCGGTGCACGAAGGAATTGAGAAACCCAAGCCCAACCGCAAAGAGCTCAAGGATCAGAATCACATCGAACTCGTTTCCATGACCATTCAGCCCGGCGAAGAAATGATCGTCGGCCAGCGCTTGCGTTCCATCCTCGGCGCGGCGCGCAAAGGGAATCCGGCGTGAAGCGCGTCGCCTTCTTTTTCGTGTGCTTGCTGGCGTCCGTATTCCCAATGTTGGCCCAGCAGCGCCCTGACGCACTGGGTCCGCACGGCTTCGACGCCGGCGATTATCTTTACATCTCGGCGCAAGGCCCGTTTCGCGCCGACGGAACCTCGCCCGCGAATTTCCCCGACCAGGTCCGCCAGTCCCTCGACAATATTAAGAAGATTGTCGCCTCCGCGGGCCTTCCCATGGATCACGTCGTTTACCTCCAGGTCTATCTGCAGGACACGTCTCACTACCGTGAACTAAACGAAGTCTTCGCCTCTTACTTTCCCAAAGACCCGCCTGCCCGCGGAGTGTTGGGCGTAGCTAGGGTCCCGGAAGCTCCACTACAAATCACCGCCGTTGCCGTTCGCGATCTCACCGGCAAACAACCTGTTTCCGTACCCAACATCACGTCCAGCAAAGCCTACTCCTTGGGAATGCTCACTCACGACCGGCTCTTCGTTTCCACCATGCTCGGCAGAGACCCCGAAAAGGGAATTGTTCCCGAAGACCCCGCCGCACAGGTCAATCTCGCTCTTGATCAAATGAAATCCGTCCTTCAGGCCGCGGGCCTCACGCTGGCCAACATGGTATTTGTGAACCCCTATCTCACTTCGCAAATTCCCGCGCGCACCATGAACCAGCTCTATGCGCAGCGCTTCGAATTCGGCAACACGCCTGCTCGCGCCACCATCGAAGTCTCCAGCCTCCCCGAAGGTGCCCAAATCGCTTACACGGGTGTGGCTGTTCGCGATCTCAGCCAACGTCGCGCCGTTCGCCCGAAAAACATGCCGCCTTCTCCCACCGCCAGCCCATGCGTTTTCGCAGGAGACACTTTGTATTGCTCCGCAAAAAGCGGATTCATTCCCGGCCCCAACGGCGGAGTCTACGCCGCCTCCACCGCCGACCAGACCCGCCAGACCATGCGCAATCTTCTCGACAATCTCGAAGAAGCGGACATGAACTTCGATCAGGTCGTCTTCACCACCATTTATCTAGACGATCTGAAAGACACTCCCGAATTCGCTGCGGTCTACAAAAAATATTTCAAGGCCACTCCTCCCGCTCAGACGACCGTCCAGCAACTGGCGCCTGCCGACCGCAAAGCTGACGCCCAAGGGCACTACCCTGATTTGGAACAGGTATCCCTCATAGCCATTCGCGCGCCGGCCAATGCGAATATTCACCCCCTGCCTTGACGTTTTGGGTCCCATCGAAACGCTCAATTTGAATTCGGTTACGCCACGCAAATGTCGTAGTCTATTAACTTCAGCCGAAGCAAATGAGCGACTCTCTTCATCACAGCGATCAACCCCAAAACGGCCTCCTGCGCAACGCCAGGCGCGTGGTCATCAAGTTGGGCACCACCACCGTCACTGGTCCGCAGGGTGAACTCTCTCTGGAACGGGTTGAACCGATTGTCCGTTCCATCGCCGCCCTGCACGCAAGCGGTCGCCAAGTCGTTCTGGTTTCCTCCGGTGCCGTCGGTCTTGGCCGCGGATGGCTCGGACTCCACCCCTCCCGCTTGAAAGACATGGCCACCAAACAGGCCTGCGCCTCCGTTGGCCAAAGCCTGTTGATGGAAGCCTACAAACGATTGTTCGGCGCGCATGAAGTTAAAATTGCCCAAGTCTTGCTCACCGAAGAAGATTTCAGCAATTGGCAACGCTACTCCAACCTCCGGCGAACCATGGAGAAGCTCATAGGCTTTGATGTTGTGCCCATCGTCAATGAAAACGACACCGTATCGACGGCGGAACTCGAGACGCTTGGCGATAGTCCCCGTTCTATCGCTTTCAGCGATAACGATCGCTTAGCTGCTCTGGTCATGAGCGGTATGGAAGCCGATGCCCTCATTCTTCTCACCAACGTCGATGGCTTGCTCGACACGCGCTCTTCTTCGAATACCAGGCACAAAGGCGGCGGGGAAGGGAATCGCCCGGAAGTTATCCCCCTGGTCTCGCAGTTGACGCCGGAGTTGCGCGTTCTTGCCCGTGGGCCCTCGCAGTCCGGCCGCGGCGGCATGGTAACCAAGCTCGAAGCCGCCGAAATCGCCATGAAATGTGGCGGTGTGGCAGTAATCGCGAACGGCAGCCGCGCAGACACTCTTCCCCGCATCTTTGCCGGAGAATCCGAAGGAACTGTTTTTCTGCCCTCGCACCGCATGAAGGGAAAGCGCCGCTGGCTCGCTTATGCCGCCGGGGTTCGTGGTCGTGTCGTCGTCGACGCGGGAGCACAGCGCGCCATTTCCCGTGGCAAGGCCAGTCTGCTCTCCTCGGGCGTAGTGCGTGTCGAGAAACCATTTGGTCCCATGGACGTCGTCAGCATTGCCAATGTCGAAGGAAACGAGTTCGCTCGCGGTATTGCCAATTTCGCCAGCGATGCTTCCGCCTCCGCTCGCGTGCTCTTCACCCGAGACAATATCGTTCTCCTGGAGAATGAATCTTGAGCAACGCTCCCGCCGCCAAATCGCCAGAGGGTGTCGTCTTCATCGCTCGTGCTGCGCGCCAAGCCTCCCGAAAACTCGCACTCCTTTCGAACGAAACCCGTACCGCCGCGCTTCTCGTCATCGCGGACGCGCTCGAAAAAAATGCCGATCGAATTCTCGCAGCCAACGCCAAAGACTGTGCCGCTGCGGAAACCCTCGTATCCACTGGAAAAATGTCTCCCGCCCTGTTTTCCCGGCTGCGCATGAAAGAAACCGGTATCGCCGAAATGTCCTCCCGCGTTAGGGAAGTGGCCAATCTGCCTGACCCACTCAGCAAGCGCCTCGCAGCCACCGAACTCGACCAAGGGCTGATCCTGCTCAAAGAATCCTGCCCGCTCGGCGTGATCGCCGTCGTCTTCGAATCTCGTCCCGATGTCGTCCCCCAAGTCGCTTCGCTCGCGCTCAAGTCCGGCAACGCCGTTCTCCTCAAAGGTGGCGCCGAAGCGGCCAATAGCAACGAAACCATACTCGCCATCTGGAAACAGGCGCTCTCCACATTTCCCGATGTCCCGCAGGATTCCATCTCGCTCCTGCAGTCCCGCTCCGACGTAATGGAACTTTTGCATCTCGAGAACGAAGTCGATTTGCTGATTCCGCGCGGCTCCAAAGAGTTTGTCGCTTTCATGGAACAGCACAGTCGCGTCCCGGTCCTCGGCCACGGCGAGGGCATCTGTCACGTGTTCGTCGATCGCTCCGCCGATCTCCGCAAAGCGGTGTCCGTCACCATAGACTCCAAAACTCAGTACCCTGCGGCCTGCAACTCCGTCGAAACCCTGCTCGTTCACAAAGATATCGCCGCCTCCTTCTTGCCCGAGATCGTCGCACAACTAAAAAACGCCAACGTGGAGGTGCGCGGCTGCCCCCGCGTCTTGGCCCTGCTTCCTCAGGCAAATCTGGTCCCCGCCACGGAGAAAGACTGGTCGACCGAATACTCCGACCTCATCCTCTCTGTGAAAATCGTCGACACCCTGGACGAGGCCCTCGACCACATCGATAAGTTTGGTTCGAAACACACCGAATGCATCGTTACCGAAGACCCAGCCGCCGCCGAGCGTTTTTTGCAAGAGGTCGACGCCGCCGGCGTATTCCACAACGTCTCCACGCGTTTCGCCGACGGCTACCGCTACGGCCTCGGTGCAGAGGTGGGAATCAGCAACAGCAAGTTGCACGCGCGCGGCCCCATGGGCATCGAAGGCCTAACCACCTACAAATACAAACTACGCGGCAACGGCCAAGTAGTCTCCGACTACGCCACCGGCGCCCGCCACTTCAACCACAAGCCCCTCCCCTAGCGCTTAGTTGCGATTCGTAGCGACGCCGCGCCCCGGGTGTTTAAAAGTTTCTGTCAGTTTAGTTCGAGCTTGGAAGATCAGCCCGCCCGATTGTGTATGTGGATTGTCCCTTTGATGCCTGAAAGTGGACGAGTTGATGACCCTGAGGGCACATGAAAATTCGTTGCGAGAAAAGAATGGAGAGTGTCTTCAACACGCCACCCGACACCTTGTCGTAAAGCACCAAAAAGCCCTTTACCGGACAGATATTGTCGGCTTTGGCGGGTGGGCCAGAGGATCTTTGCCCGTGCTTGTCCTGAGCGCGAGGATGATGTCATCCGAGTACTATTCCTTATGGTATGAGACTGGGTGCCGCATCCTTGGTTTTTTCAAGGGTGCGGGTTTTGACCTTGATGCGCAACCCTCTCAAACGCGATTACTCCCGGGGCATCTGCACCTCGTAACGTTCAGTTGTTATCGGAGGTGGGCGGTTGGAACAAGGGAACAGACGGTTCGTTTCCAATAGCCCACCGCTCCCGGGAAATCGCGCACCAGTGTCTTCTCGGGATGAAAAACAAAGGGCCAGGCGCACGGCCCAATGCAGAAAATCAGCCCGGTTCTCCCACTCCGCCCCAATAAAGAAGGGCTTCCCATGGAGTCTCAGAAGCCCTCGCAAATCACTCGAATTGGTTCCGGAGGCCTGCCACCATCCGAATTGTGTCATCCTGAGCGCAGCGAAGGATCTCATCCCCAGCGTCTTGCCACCCGACCCAAATATCTCGGGAGGGCCAACGCCCGTGTTTACCCTGGTAGGGCGAGCTCTTGGGTTGCCGTTGTAGGGACCGCCTTCCGAGGCGGTCCGCGGGGTGCCGCACCCTTCGCCTCCAAGGGTGCGGGTTTAGATTCCACCCAGCCCCAATAAATGTGTCTGTTTAGTTCTGCCCTTCAGGTTGGAACTGATCAGCCTCGCAGCATAGCCGTATGCCGCGTTTCTCTAGCTAGTGCGGGAAGCTGGGGGAGTGCAGCACGCGCTCGGCTTGAAGAAGATGACGGCGTTCATGGCCGACAATGATCTGGAGTCCGGTACCGACGGTGAATCGAATTCCCGGGATAAACGGGTTCCAAAAGCGAATGCGGTTCACGTTTTTGGCGCGCGCGCGGACCATGAGTTCCCGGCAGGATTCGTTGCCGGCGAGAAAGCGTTCCAGAACGGAAGCGCCCACGTGCGCCGTGGGCCTGATCTTCGCTGGAGCCGGAGCTCGCCTGGTGACCGCCGACGGCTCGATAAAGCTGCGAATAAACCAGCGCCCGAACCATCCGGGAGTAATCTGCTCGACCGGAGAATCCAGTTTCCCGTTGACCGCCACGGACATGGGCGGCAGATAGGCTTCGTTCGTGATGCAGAGATGCTCGAGACACTGGCCCACACTCCAAGAGCCGCGTGCCGGTTGCCAGTTGAGCTGTTCCTCGGTGAGTGCAGCGACCAACTTCCTGGCGGCCTGGTCGTTGGCGTCCAGGTCCGCCGCAAGGCGGACGGACCAAGCAGGCGCGTTCCTTTCCTGTGGCGCTCCCATAATCCGGATCATAGCTAGGATGCCGCCGCATCCCCGGCGAGGGCTCGAACCGCCTTGGGCTGTGGACGCAGCAGCAAATAGAATGCGACGACGTGCGTGATCATCAGCAGTGGCACGTAGATGATCGGGATCGCATACGCGGCGCCCAACTGTCCCGCCAGCGCAGGAAGGCCCACCTGGATGGCGTGGTAATAGTCGAGGATGAGGTCAATCGTCCCCACGAGATTGAAGGCGACGACGAAAAGCCAGAAGAGCGGCCGTATCCGCACCGTGAGAAGCGCCAGGATGGCAAGCACCCCGGTTGCCAGGTCCCAGTAGGCAGCGAACGCGGCGAAGCCTGCGGCGGGCAGATTCGGGCCCACGACGCCCGGAAGGATAAACACCAGCCCGAAGAAGCGGAAGCTGTGTAGCGTCGCGATGGCGCGCTGCGCTGCGACCAAGTCCATCGACTTAAGCTTGGGCATGACGTACACACCGAAGCAAAGCAGCCACGCCACATAACCTAGAATGAGATGCACATTGAAAATGGTTTCCGGTGACATTTCGCCTCCTATCGGATTGACGGCTTCACTTATTGCTCCGGCTATCTCGCAACAGTATGCCGAGCGGCAAGCGCCATGGGCGCCAGGACCATCGCGAACGCCAGCAACTGGTAGAACATTTCACTCTTCATTGTTCAGATCCTTTGCTTCCTCACGGAGTGTGCATCTTGCGTTGGTACCACTGGGTACCACGCCATTTAGACGTAGCTGTCAGAGAAAAGTTGCATCCGCAAGCCTGAAATTCTCTTCACCCGTACGCTCATTATGGTACTATACGGTACCGAGTCGGCGAGGAGAGGCGAATGGCTGTGGCATCGACGGCAAAGCGCCATCAGGAAGGCGGCGCCGAATCCGCGGTGCGCGAGCGCATTCTTGAGGCGGCCTTTGCGGCGTTCATGAAGAGCGGCTACGCAGCGGCCAGCACGCTTGAAATCGCGACGCACGCGCGCGTCTCGAAACGAGAGCTTTACGCGCTGGTTGGTAACAAACAGAAAATGCTGATCGCCTGCATCAGCGAGCGCGCCAAGCGATTTGACGTGCCCGCTGACCTGCCGGTGCTGCGCGATCGCGAGACCCTGGCGCAAGTGCTGGCTTCTTTCGGAACGAAGGTCGTCCGCGAGGTAAGCGATCCCACGGTCATTGCGGTATTCCGGTTGGCGATCGCCGAAGCGGTCCAGGCCCCCGAAGTGGCGCGTGCACTCAACTCGATAGGACGCCAGGCAAGCCGTGCCGCCTTGCGTAAAATCATGGCTCACGCCCAGGCGTCCGGACTACTCGCAGGGCGTCCCGCCGAACTTGCCCAGCAGTTTGCGGGGCTACTCTGGGGCGATTTGATGGTCAGCCTGCTGCTCGGCGTCGCCCAGCGACCGAACCCCCGCCAAATCGCAAGACGTGCTCGCGACGCCGCGGCCGCCTTCCTACAACTTCATCCCCTACCGAATGACCAGCAAACCGAAAATTATCTGCCGGCGGACCGGCATTGAACTCGGAATTGGAATAGCGGGACGTTCCCAAAATAACTTTACCGGTGACGGGAAAGCGCGGGCCCATCTCGGGGTGAAAAACAAAAAGTCCAGCGTCAGATGCCCAGCCTTGATCCAGAAGATCAGCTCGGTTGTAGCGCTCCGCCGCAAAAAAGAAGGGCTTCCTATGGAGTTTCGGAAGCCCTCGTAATTCAATCAATTGGTTGCGGGGGTCAGATTTGAACTGACGACCTTCGGGTTATGAGCCCGACGAGCTACCAGGCTGCTCCACCCCGCACCTTCACTATAGCGAAGGTGCGAGGTTCCGTCAAATTCTCCCGATCCGCCCTACTCTACAAATGCTTCGACACTTGCTGCTAGATTCGTCGATTTCACCAGGTATTGTACGGCGAGCCATCACTCCCGATCAGGTCAGATCCCGAATGCACGTCGTCGATTCCCGTGGACGTCTGATCCGGAGACATTACCGAGTCGCCATAATGCGTGACCCAATCGTTTTGTTGATTAACCGGATCTACAGGAACTTGTCGCAGATAATGCGCATCCACCAGGTCTTGCAACGACTGCGGCGCCTGCTGCTTGTCCAGAGTGTAGTTGTCGATCGCCTCACGCATCGTCTGCAAATCTTTTTTCAGCACCGATTCACGCGCGTGCTGCACAGTATGCGTATAAATACCAGCAGCCATCCCGATCAGGATCATGATGATGGTAATCACGATCATCATCTCGATTAGCGTGAATCCGTTCGCCCCGCGCTTCTTGGTTCCTGTTCTTTGCATCGCCTTACCAGTCCGAGTATTTCGTTCCATCCATCGCGGTCCCGGTTGACTTCGAATACACATCGAAAACGTCCTTCCCGCCCCAACTCGTCGCATCCGGGTCATCCTCTACTGAGCGCAATCCCCAATCGGCCTGCTTGGTCATCGGATCAGTGGGGATTCGCCGCAGGAACCGGATCTTCTTGCCTTGCCCGCCAGTACTTATTCCCGATAGCGGTACGCCCTTCACTAGCGTATCCAGGTCAGGAGGATAGCCCCCTGTCATGGCATCCACTCGGATCAGGCCGCGATCCGCCAGGTCCTTATAGCGATCGATAGCCTGCCGCATGTCCAGTAAATCTCGCCGCAATTCGTTCTCGCGCTCGCGATACGCCGTCCAGCGCGCCAGCGGCAGTGCCGCCGATGACAAGATCAATAGAATCGCGCAGGAAATAACCAGCTCGACCATGGTCAATCCGGCTTCGGAAGAAAGACGCCGATTTTTCCTACTGACCAGCATCGGATCCGCTCCTCCCAACCTTTACCCGGAGCCCTACTGAACGCGAACCGTCGCTTCGCTCGTCACCAGCGGTATCGTCTTCTGCTGAGAATCTTTGGCATTTACTTGCACGATCGAAAGATTCGATGTTCCCGGTCCGATTCCCTTGATCACGATTCCCAACAGCGTCCCGCTTCCGCTGACTCCCGGAGTATTCGGTTGCCGCGTTGCCGAAATAATCGCCTGGCCATGTTCCTTGTCCACACGCTGCACGATGGCTATCTCTTGCGTTCCGCCCGAAAGGAAGCTGCCGTGCCGCGCTTCCTCGATACTGATCACTGCGGGGTTGTATTGGATCATCAGCGGCACAGAGAACAGGTCGGAAACATTATCAACCGCTATCCCCACCGTCGTCGTTTGCCCCGGACTTAGCGTAACGGACGCCGGTTCAAATCGAATGCGCGGTCCATTCACTTGCGGAGGTGCCACGCCAGCGGCTGGCGCCGGTGCTCCGCTAGCAGGAGTCGCGGCCGGAATCGCCGGATTGCCGGTAACTCCTGCGGGTGCCGTCCCTCCAGTCGGTGCAACCGACGGACTGGGATTCGCTGTGGGCGCCTTCACGTCCAACTCCCGGCGCACCGAAGGGAACGTTTCCGTACCCGAATAGAGCGCGCGCAGGTTATCTCTTGTCCATTCCGGCATTCGAACAATGCGTGGAATCAAGACGATCAGATCCTCGTTATCCTGATGCTCCGGATTCTCGGACGCGAAAAAGTACTTCATGATCGGGATGTTCGCCAGCCAGGGCCACCCGTTCAACGTCTTGGTGTCAATGCGTTCGATCAAGCCGGCCAATACGCTGACCTCGCCTTCTTTCAATCGAATTTCGTGCGTGATCTTGCGCTGGCTGATAATTGGCTGCTGAATTCCGCCGATCGTCGCCTGCCCCGTTACCGACGACACTTCGATATCCAGCTTCATGCTCACATCGCGATTCGGATGAACGTGCGGCGTCACGTCCACGTTCACACCTACGTCGATGTACTGGAATTGCGTGTTGACCAGCGGATTGACCGCCGCCGTGCCAACTCCCACGCCGGCCTGAAAGCTTCCCGTTGCCACCGGCACGCGGTTGCCAATGCGCAGTTTCGCCTGCTGGCCATCCACCGACCGAATCTCCGGGTTTTGCACGATCTTTGTCGACGAGTCGGTCAGCAAAAAGTTCGCGGTCGCGCTGGGGATCGTCAGCACCACGTCGCTCTGATTTAAGTGCGTCAGCTGGTTCAGCTGAATACCCGTGGTCGACGAAGCGGATACCGTGTTTGTGCCGTTCGTAACGGAATTCGTCGTGGAGTTGTTCGGATTAATCGCCACCGTCGTACTCTGCGGCGGCAGTATGCCCAGATTCCTCATGTGATCGGTGCTGGCCTGCAGGATTTCCACCTGTAGAATCACTTCCGGCTTGGCCTTGTCGATGTCCCTGATAATTTTTTCGATCAATGCCAGCTTATCGGGCGTATCGCGAACAATAATCGCGTTCTGCGCGTTCACCTGCTGGATCCGCTTCAAATCCAATAGCTGCCGAAGCCCTGTGGTGATCTCGGTCAGATCTTGCGCCACCGCCACGTTGCTCAGATAGAAGGTGCGGACCACCTGCTCTTCATAGTCCCGTCGCTTCTGGGTCTGATCCGGAATCACCATGATGATGTTTTCCGTGATCGGTTTCCAGAACGCTTTGCTTTCCAGCGACACAATATCCAGGGCCTGTTCCAAGGTCACGTTATTCAAGTCCGCCGTAATTCGCCGTGCCTGCAAATCCGGGTCGTAAATCACCGTCAGCCCCGCCAGCTTGCCAATCGTGTCGAACACGATTTTCGCGTCATTCGACATTTTCAGGCTGATCGGCGCTCGCGAAAGCGGCTTCAACTCCGGTGGTTCCGACGCCAATGCTGGCTCGCCATTATCCATCAGCGGCGCCGCGGATTGTTGCTCCGTGGCCCGGACCTTGTCCGCCATCATATCCAGTGTCTTTTTTAATTCCTGGTCGGCTACCACACTCGAGGGGTCAAGCACCTGCGCCCGTTGGAACTCCGCAACCGCTCCCTGAAGATCGCCCTTATCGCGCAGTTTTACGCCCTGATGCACGTGCAGTTGCCCCGCCTCGAACCGCGCATCATTCAATTTAATCCGATAAAACGCGTTGTGCGGGTCGCCATCCAGCGCTTTCGAGTAATAATCGACGGCGGCGTCGTAATCCTTTAGGTCGAATGCCTTTTCCCCAGCCTTATAATCCGCATGGCCATTGTTCTTGGGGCAGCCGCCGAGCGCTACTCCAACGAGAACGCAGATGAGCACGTAACTCCAGCGGCGCATACACTCTCCGGGAAGTTTGCAGGGGACAAATTCCGTCTTTCCTTGCCTTTGCAGTCTAGCATCGGGCTTATCCGTGCGGCAAGCACACCACTTTCGGCCACCACCATTCCACAACCGTCCCATGTGCCAGTATCCCTTTATCTTCTCAACTGTTCGAAAGACCAATGCTGCCTGACCATACGTGCTGCTCGGTCCCGGCTTGCGGGCCGCGGGCTGGGGGGGAGAGACCCAAAGCCATCTTTCAGCTTCCCTGTCTTTAGACGCAGCATCAGGTAAAATGAAAGATTGTGACCAAGCCGAGCAAACGACCTGACAAGGGCAAGGACCCGAAAAAGCCGCGCGAGCAAATTGTCGCGCAAAACCGCTCGGCTTCCTACAATTACCATATTCTTGAGAAGCTGGAAGCCGGCTTGGTGTTGCATGGCACAGAAGTGAAAGCTCTTCGTGAAGGCAAGGCCAATATTCGCGATGCCTACGTCGATTTCAAGCCCAGCGGGCCGTTTCTCGTCAACGCCCATATTGCGCAGTACATGCCCGGCGGCCCGTGGAATCACGAGCCCCTCGGTGAACGAAAGCTGCTCCTGCACCGCCGCGAGATCCACAAATTCTCCGGCCGCACCGAGTCCAAAGGATTGACCGTCATTCCCCTGCGGATTTATTTCCGCGACGGCATTGCCAAAGTCGAAATCGCCTTGGCACAGGGTAAGAAATCGTGGGACCGCCGCCAGGACGAGCGCACCAAGGAAGCTCGTCGGGAAGCGGAACAAGCCATGTATCGCAACCGGAGGCGATAACCATGCAAATCCATCTAGAACTGAAGCCCTTCACCTCACTGGAGACCGACGCCCTCGTGACCTACGTCTTCGACGATAACGATGGCCCCCAAGGTCGCGCCGCTGAACTCGACCAGGCCA
Source organism: Candidatus Acidiferrales bacterium (assembly GCA_963759275.1). Lineage (GTDB taxonomy): Bacteria > Acidobacteriota > Terriglobia > Acidiferrales > UBA7541 > Acidiferrum. The sequence continues at coordinate 455,936 of CAVWYZ010000021.1, forward strand.
CCGGAGGTTCGCTCGCTCGCTTGAACAAGAGCGGGGAACTCACCGGCAAATCCCTCGAGACCACCCTTATCCACTCGCCCGCCGGCCTCAAAGCCGCACGCCTGCTGCTGATCGGGGCGGGGAAGCGCGAACAGGTTAATGCCGCCACTCTCCGCAAGATCGCGGGTGTCGCCCTGCGCTACCTGAAAAGCCGCTCGGTTCACAATTTCATCTTCGCCCTCCGCGAAGGCGGCGCCACGGAGGTAAACGCTCAGGCCATCACCGAAGGATTTCTCACCGCCGATTTCGAAACCGACAAATATAAGACTGACAGGAAGAAAGACAAGTTCATCGATGCCGCATCGATCGCCGGTTATACCGACGCAGAAAAATCCGCCGCCGAAAAAGGTATTGCGCGCGGCCGCATCATTGGCGAAGCCCAGAACTTTGCCCGCGACCTCGTCAATGAGCCTTCGAACAAGCTCACGCCCATCATTTTAGCCGAGAAGGCCGAGGCCATGGCCAAAGAGGCTGGCCTCAAGATCGAAGTCTTGGACGAAAAAAAGATTGCCGATCTCAAGATGGGTGCGCTTTTGAGCGTCGCGCAAGGTAGCGTCGAGCCTCCTCGCATGATCGTCATCACCTACACCCCGGCAAATCCCAAACCCGGTGCTCCGGTCATCGGCCTCGTCGGCAAAGCCGTCACCTTCGATACTGGCGGCATTTCCATCAAGCCCGCCGATGGCATGGAGAAAATGAAATACGACATGGCCGGTGGCGCCACCATGATCGCCATCATGCGCGCCCTCGCTGCGCTCAAGCCCAACGTCAAGGTCATCTGCGTCGTACCCGCCACGGAAAACATGCCCGGCGGCAAAGCGCAAAAACCCGGCGACATTCAGACCGCCATGTCTGGCAAGACCATCGAAGTCTTGAACACCGACGCCGAAGGCCGCCTGATCCTTGCGGATGGCGTTCACTACGCCAAACAATTGGGCGCCACTCACCTTGTCGACGCCGCCACTTTGACGGGCGCCATCGTCGTCGCCCTCGCGAACGTAAACGTGGGTGTGTTCGGCTCCGATCAGGCGTGGACCGATAAATTACTCGCCAGCGCCAAAGAAGCTGGCGAAAAAATGTGGCAGCTCCCCATGGACGACGAGTATCGCGAGTTCATCAAGGGCAGTTTCGCTGATATTCAGAACATAGGCAGCGGCAAGGGCGGTGGCTCTATCACCGGCGCTTGGTTCATTCGCGAATTTGCCGGCGATACCCCATGGATCCACCTCGACATCGCCGGCACCGCCTGGAACGACGACACCAAGCCCTGGCTAGCCAAAGGCCCCACAGGCGTCGCCCTCCGCACGCTGGTCCAGCTAATCACCTCACTGTAAGCGCTCTCCCGTAGGGGCGCAGGACTCCTGCGCCCCATTCCGCAAGATCGCTCCGAAGAGTAGTCTGGCGCCCAGTAACCGCGGCCCGGACGGTATTCCGTTCTACATCTTTTCTGGCGTTTCGATTCCCAGCAGGTTCAGCGACTGCACCAGTCGCCGCTCCACAAGTTCCGTCAGCCCCAGCAAAAACGCCCGCTTCTGCTCGTCGGTCTCCGACAAGATATGGTGCTTGTGGTAAAAATTGTTGAACGCTTGCGCCAATTGGAACGCATACTTGGCCACGAACGCCGGCTCTTGCCCCCCAATCGCAGCCTCCACGGCATAATCCAGAGATCCATTCAGCAGTAACAACTCCCAAATATCCGCACTGTCCGGTCCCTCTAAGAATTTTTTCAGTGAGTCAGTCGCGATTTCCGGGCGAGCGCTCGCAGCTTCCGTGCCCTTGCGACGGATACCGCGAATACGAACCACCGCGTATTGGCAATAGGGTCCGGTTTCTCCTTCCGCCTTCAGCGCATCCTCAAAATCAAACGCGATAATCGTATTGCGCGTGTATTTCAGCAGGAAAAAACGCAGCGCACCCACCGCCAGCGCGTTCGCGGTCCTCGCCAACTCATCTGCGGCCATCGCGGCCTGCTTCTGCGCGACGCGCGTTTCCGCTGCCTGCAGCATCCGCGTGATCAAGTCGTCCGCCTTCACGCCCAGCCCTCTTCGACCGCTCACTTCCACGTACGACTTCGATTCTTCCGCGCTGATCTCGTAGCCCATCTCCGCGGCACATCGCGGCGTCAGCGCCACAATCTCATAATCGAAGTGAATCGAATTCTCCGCCTCTTTCGCGTGGCCCAGTGCGCGTACCCCTTCCGCCACCACGTCCTGAAGATACGCCTGGCGCGTGTCGATCACGTTGTACACCACGTCCACTCCGCCAAAGTGCGGCGCCCCGGGCTCATTCGGTCCCGTCGTCGTGGTCCAAACCGTTCTGCCATCGGGCGGGTCAGGCCATTTCGCATAATGAAAATCCTTGCCCAGCAGCCCAAACTTCCACAATTGGTACGCAATATCCTTTCCCACATAAGTCACGGTGCCATTGGAACGCACAATAATCTTGGCCTGATCCTCCTCCGAACCGGCTGAGGCCTCATCGACAGCATCAACCTCTTCATCCTTCACTTCCTTTACATCCTTCGCCTCCTTAACCTCTTTATTCCAAGGCATAATCCAGCAACCCGCATTCTTCCCGCTGCTCGCATACTGAATCGCCCCCGCAACCTTCAGTTGTTCGAATGCCGCATCCCAGAAATGCAGGTGCAGAATCTCGCTCTCCCGCGCCAGCAGTTCGTAATAAATGTCCAGTCGCGCCATGGTCCGCAAGTGATAGCCGACGATCGTGTCCCCAATCACCGCAGCCATTTCGGCAGTTTCTCCGGAGCCTGCCTCAATTGCTTTCAGGGTCTCACCGCGTAGTTTCGTCGCTCGCGCCTTATCCTGTTCGAAAAATTGTGTTGCCTTTGCATACAGGTCCCAGCACAAAAAGTCGAAGTGCGGCTCCGCGGCCAGTTTTTTCACCTCCGCGAGCGACTTCTTCTCCATCTGCTGGAACGCAATCACCACATCCGCCACCTGCACTCCCGTATTGTCGATGTAATTCTGGACAATCACGTCGCGCCCGCTCTCGCGCAACAGTCGTACCATCGTGTCCCCAAGCACCGCATTGCGCAGGTGCCCGATGTGCGCGGCTTTGTTGGGATTGATGCTCGTATGCTCGACAATTACCTTCTGCGGCCTTTGCGTTGCCGCCAAGGGCCCACCCCTCGCCTCTCCCACAAGCGAATCCCAAAACGCCGCGCGATCGAAAAACGCGTTCAAGTATCCTGCGCCCGCCACTTCCACACGCGAAACTCCCTCGATCTTCGGCAGAGACACCGCAATCTCCTGCGCGATCATCCGCGGCGCTTTCTTCAGTCGTTTCGCCAACTCGAAGCACACTGGAGACGCCGCTTCCCCCATTTCCAGCTTGGGTGGTTTCTCGAGAACCACCGAAATTTCCACCCCATACGTTTTCTCAATGAACGCAGCAAGTGCGTCGCGAAGCCGGTTTCGAATCGTTAAGTACACGGTGCCTCTGTCTGGTCTGGAAAAACGAACCTGGAATTCCTCAGTATACCAGCATCGATTCGCGCCACGCCGTCCGGCTATGTATTCCGCGCGCTGACCGTACGGTGTAAACTCTTGCACCTGCCAGCGCTACCGGCAGCCAAATCGCACTCACCGGCGACCAGACCGCGCAGTACAAGCTTCCCTGGGGCGACGTCGAGTCAGTTTGACGGCTCGCCACGGGGCCGATAGTATCGATGTGCGCCTCCTTTACGAGAAACCCATGAAAGCAGCCTATTTTGATTGTTTTAGCGGCATCAGCGGAGACATGACTCTCGGCGCACTGGTCGATGCCGGATGTTCCATCGATCTTCTGCGTGCAAAACTTCGTGGTTTGCAGGTCCCGGGCTGGGAAATTTCCTCCGAAAAAGTCTGGAAAAACGGCATGGCGGCCACGCACGTTCGCGTCAAGGCGGAAGACACTCACACGCACAGATCCCTCACCACCATTCTGGGAATCCTGGAAAAATCCGACCTCGATCAACAGGTCAAGGACCGCGCCAGCGCCATCTTTCGAAAACTCGGTGAAGCCGAAGCTGCGGTTCACGACGTGGCCATCGACAAAATCCATTTCCACGAAGTCGGCGCCATCGACGCCATCGTGGACATCGTCGGAGCTTGCATTGGCTTTGCGGAGCTCGGTTTTGAGAAATTCGTCTGCTCCGCGCTGAATGTCGGCGGTGGAACCGCCAAGATGGCCCACGGTATTTTGCCTGTCCCCGCACCCGCAACCGCCCGTCTGTTAATGGGCAAGCCCACCTATTCGAATGGCGTCCTCAAAGAACTGGTCACGCCCACCGGCGCGGCTATCGTCGCTACTCTCTGCGACACCTTTGGCCCCCAACCCGCCATGCAAGTCACCGCCATAGGCTACGGCGCGGGCACTACAAATCTGGAAGGTCAGCCGAACGTACTCCGCATCATGGTCGGTGATGTCGTCGCCAAATCGACCGACACTCACAGTGGCACGATCCGCGTTCTGGAAGCCAATCTAGACGACATGAATCCCCAGATCTTCGGCTATCTCCTCGAAAAAGCTTTGGCCGAAGGCGCGCTCGACGTTTTTGCCACTCCCGTCCAAATGAAAAAGAGCCGCCTCGGCACGTTAGTAACAATACTTTGCAAACCCGAAGACGAAGCCAGATTCCAGGAAATGCTCTTTGCCGAAACCACCACCCTCGGCGTCCGCAGCCATCTTGTCGACCGTCATGCGCTTCCGCGCGAGTTCGTCAAAGTGACCACGCCTTTCGGTGAAGTCCGCCTGAAGATCGTCCGTTCGGCAGGCCGCGTCCAGCATGCCGCCCCGGAATTTGACGATTGCCGTAAACTGGCTGAGGAGCAGCATGTTCCCCTCCAGCAAGTCATGGAGCAGGCGATGCTTCGGTTCGAGGAACAGTACAAGGAGTGAAGTCGCGCGCGAACGGCGCCGTAAGCATCATCGCCGCGCCGCAGAGGGCACCGAGTACACAGCATGGCTGAGAGAAAAGAAAAATTCTACATAACCACGCCGATCTATTACACCAACGGCTTGCCCCACATCGGTCACACCTACACCACCGTGGTGGCCGATGTCCTGCGCCGCTATAAGAAAATGCGTGGCTACGAAGTCGTGATGACCACCGGCACCGACGAGCATGGCGTCAACGTCGAGCGCGCCGCCAAGAAAGCCGGCATCCCCGAATCCGAATTTGTCGCCCGCATGGCCGACGCCTGGCGCTCCCTCTGGGACGAACTCGGTCTCACCGCCGACGAATTCGTTCGCACCACGGACTTGTCACACGTCCGCACCGTCCAATGGCTGTTCAAGCTTTGCAAAGAAAATGGCTACGTCTACAAAGGGCACTACACGGGCCAATACTGCATCTACGACAACGCCTACGTAAACGACGCCAAGCCCGGCGATCCTTGCCCGGACTGCGGACGTCCCACCGAAACCGTCACCGAAGAGAATTATTTCTTCAAGCTATCAGCGTTCCAGAAACCGCTTCTCGATTTCTACCAAAAATTCCCGAATTTTATTCAGCCCGAAACCCGCAAGAACGAAATCGTAAGTTTTGTCGAGGGCGGCCTGAAAGATCTAAGCATCACCCGCACCACCATTCGTTGGGGCATCCCCGTGCCCGGCGAAGAACCCCATGTTTTCTACGTCTGGTTCGACGCCCTTACCGCCTATCTAAGTGCCGTCGGTGGACCCGAGTTCGAAAAGCGTGGCATGTGGCCTGCCGATGTCCATCTCGTCGGCAAAGACATCATTCGCTTCCACACTGTCTACTGGCCCGCCTTCTTAATGGCCGCCATGCTTCCGCTGCCCAAACAGGTCTGGGCCCATGGCTGGTTCCTGATGGACGCCGCCAAAATGAGCAAGTCCAAAGGCAACGTCGTGTTGCCCCGTCCCATCGCCAACATGCTCGGCATGGACGCGCTCCGCTATTTCCTTCTGCGCGATGTGGTCTTCGGGCAGGATGGCAACTTCAGCTACGACGCGCTCGTTACCCGCTACAACAGCGATCTCGCGAACGGCCTCGGTAATCTGGCCAGTCGCACTGCCGCCATGCTCGAAAAGAATTTTGCCGGCAAAATCCCCAAGCCCGGCACGCACCTGCCGCAAGACGATACGCTGGCCAGAGAGGCCCAGGACGCCATCGGCGAAGTCCTCGAGCGCTACGACAAATTCGAGTTCGCCCGCGCTCTCGAAACGATCTGGAGCGTAATCGCCGCCGCCGACAAATATCTCACCACCGAACAGCCCTGGGCACTCGGTACCTCGCCGGATGAGGAATCGCGCAAAGCCACTATCCTCTGGACCACTGCGGAACTGCTCCGCATCGTCACCGTGCTCGCCCATCCCGTTCTGCCAGACAGCACAACCAAAGTGTGGCATCTGCTCGGCCAATCCACCGCGATTGGCGCAACGCAATTGGACGGCCTGCGTTGGGGGCAATTGACTCCGGGACTGACTTTAGGCAAGTTCCAGGCACTATTCCCCCGCGTAGAGAAAACTGAAGCGATAGAGAGGATCGAATCCATGGCAAACGAAGAACTGAATCCAACTCCGGCGGCAGTACCTACGCCGGCACCGGCGGCAACTACCCCAGCCGCGGGAGCCGCAGCGGCTCCTGTAGCAGCTCCAGCGGAGAAAATCGGCATCGATGACTTCACCAAGGTCGAAATGCGCGTTGGCCAGATCAAGACCGCCGAACGCATTGTCGGCGCAGACAAACTGCTCAAGCTCACCGTAGACATCGGCTCCGAGATCCGCCAGATCTGCGCCGGCATCGCGCAATTTTACGAGCCGGAGTCCCTCATCGGCCGCAAGGTCGCCGTCGTGGTCAACCTCGCGCCCCGCAAACTCCGTGGCGTCGAATCCAACGGCATGATCGTCGCCGCTTCGGTTGGTCCAGAAGGCCGCCCCGTCCTCGCGGGTTTCCACGAAGACGTCGAGGTAGGCGCTCGCCTCAAGTAACCTTGGCGATCCACGTTCCCAGACACTGGCAAGTTGCGTAGTATCGTCTTGCTGATATCTGATCGCTGATATCTATCTTTCACCCCATGGAACTGATCGATTCTCACGCTCACATCGACTTCCCCCAGTTCGCTGAGGACCGCGACGCCATGCTCCAGCGCGCCCGCGCCGCCGGGGTGAACACCATCCTCGCCATCGGCACGGGTCCCGGCCCAGAGCAGCTAGACGCCGCCATCCCCTACGCCGAAGCTTACGACTGGATCTACACCTCCGTCGGGATCCACCCGCACGAAGCGCAGCAGGTTACTCCGGAGCATCTCGAAACCCTGGCACGCCTCGCGAAGCATCCCAAAGTAATTGCCTGGGGCGAAATTGGCCTCGATTACTTCTACGACCACTCTCCGCGCGACGTGCAGCAGCGCGTCTTTCGTCAGCAGATGGAACTGGCTGCCGCAGCCAAGTTGCCCCTCATCATTCACTGCCGCGATGCTTGGTCCGACTGCCTCGACATCCTCGAAGATGCCTGGAAGCCCACGGGCCTCAGCGGTATCCTCCATTGCTTCACCAGCACCATCGAGGACGCTCGCCGCGGCCTCAACATGGGCTTCATGGTCTCCTTTACCGGCAATTTGACCTATCCCAAAGCTCAGAACATTCGCGACGTTGCGAAGGATTTGCCCCTCGAAAACATTTTGATTGAGACGGATTCTCCGTATCTTGCCCCCCAACCCATGCGCGGCAAACGCAACGAGCCTGCCTTTGTGGCGGAGGTGGCCAAGGCCCTTGCGAATGTGAGAAACTTAGGGACCGAAGAAATCGCCGCTGTGACGGCAGGGAATTTCCGGCGTTTCTTTCAACTCGCCCAGCCGAGTGCGTCCCCGGTTGTGGCGCCCCGTTAAGCGAGGGGTGCGGTTCAGGAGGACGGTCATCGCCTTACTCACGGTCAAAGAGATTTTCGAGTTGGTGCGGGAAGACCTGGTCCAGGTCGAACAGGAACTCTCGCGGCAAAGCGCCTCCGCTTACCAACCCGTATCCGAAATCACCAGTTATTTGCTCGGCGGGGGAGGGAAGCGCCTTCGGCCAGCACTCCTCCTGCTGTGCCACGGTTATGCCGCCGGCTCTCTTTCCAGCCGCCAGAGCGCCATCAAACTTGCCGCGGTAGTCGAGTTGCTCCATAGCGCCACCCTAATCCACGACGACGTTATCGATAGCGCCGACACCCGTCGTGGTCGCCCCTCGGCCAACACTCGTTGGGGCAATCACCGCAGCGTGCTCGCCGGCGATTGGCTCTATATGCAGTCCTTCCAGATCGCTCTCGAAGAACGGAATTTCCACGTCCTCGACATCCTCATCGACCTCACCCAGAAAATGGTCGAAGGTGAATTGATCCAGCTAGCCAAAATTGGCCGCATGGATGTCACTGAAGAAGACGCGTTGAAGCTCGCCACCCACAAAACCGCCTGCCTCTTCAGTGGCTGCGCGAGATTAGGCGCGGTCCTCGGCGGTTTCGACGAGAAACATGAGGAAGCCTTGGCAGAATACGGTCGCTATGCGGGTCTAGCCTTTCAGCTCGTAGACGACCTGCTCGATTTCACCGCCTCCAGCGAACAACTCGGCAAACCCGTCCTCAGTGATCTGAAAGAAGGTAAGGTCACTCTTCCGCTCATCTACGCCATGGAAAATGGCCATCGCGAAGCCCGAGAACTGGTCGCGCGCGTCCTCGAAGAAAAAGAATTTAATTCCGTGCAGCCGGAAAAACTGGTCGCACTCGTCCGCGACTCCGGCGCTCTCGATCGCACACGAAATCTGGCCATCGATTACGTCCGCCGCGCTAAGGAATGTCTCAACGGCAGCGGCGATGCCGAGTACGGCAGAGCCTTGCTCACGCTTCCCGACTTCATCCTGGAACGCGAAAACTAGATCATCAGCACCGACGAGAAACCTGTCTCACAGTACGACAATTGCGTCACGCACCGTATCTTTCGCGGCCACCAAGTCTAAAATCCCTCGATCCAAGGAAACCAGTTTCCCCTTCTTGTGTAGTGCCAATCCCAGTAGGTAAGCGTCTGTCACCTGCTTGTGGCCTTTGAGTCTCCCCCAAAATGGTTGCGCCGCCTTCATGAAACTAATGTCGTCAGCCCAGAACTGGTGCCGCGGGTCCTTTAGATTCCCCTCCAGAAGCTCGACGGCTTCTTGCGGCTCCACTGCGTCAGGGAACGATGTCCCGTTGGATACAATTCTCACGAACGCCGCCTCTGTGAAAGGGCAGGTCGCCCAGCCGTCCCCCGCGTTGCGATGGAACCACGGCCGTACGTGCTTATGTCCTTCGTGGCTTGGCCACATCAGCGCGATTAATACATTTACATCCAGCAGATAGCCCGCCATCACTGCTCGGCGTCCAGTTCTCGTACTTTCATCGTGGTTACCTTCGGAGAATTGGCAGGCAGGTCGAATACCCTCAGCCCCGTTACTGGGTCCATTCGCGTCGGACGCGGCGTCGTGAGCGCGCGGCGCACCAATTCCGACACGGCTTTCCCGAGCGCCAGCGACCGGTTTTCCGCGTAGCGCTTCACTTCATCAACAATGTCATCATCCAAAGAAAGTGTGGTTCTCATGGAGATATGGTGCCATCACTACACACTGATGTCAATCGTTGTATAATAGCATCAGTACATTCTGGTGATGTACTCAAGCCTGTCTGATGCCGGGAACGCCATGACTCTTCGCCCTTGGCTCGGCGTTACAATAGCCCAGTAGTCTTTCTGAAATTCCGAATCCAGCGAACGTGTAAATGCTGCCATTCAAACTCATCTATCACGAGGGCTACGACCTGCACCTCGGCGCGCACGTCTTCCCCTCTCAGAAATTCCGCCTGATCGCACAAAAACTCCTGGCCGACGATATCGCTACCAAGCCGGACTTTCTCCGGCCCGAACCGGCAGCAGACGAAGATATACTCCGCGTCCACACCGCCGATTGGGTTTATAAACTTAAAACCGGTACGCTGACCCGTAGCGAAGAAATGAAGCTCGAAGTACCCTACTCTCCAGAACTCGTACGAGCCTTTTGGCTCGCCGCTGGCGGTACCATCGCCGCCGCTCAGGCCGCCCTACGCGACGGCTTCGGCTGCAATCTCGGCGGTGGATTCCATCACGCCTATCCCGGCCATGGGGAGGGGTTCTGCGCGATTCATGATGTTGCCGTAGCTCTCCGCCGCCTTCAGCACGATAAAGCCGTTCACAAATCCATGGTCATCGACACGGATGTCCACCACGGCAACGGCACCGCCGCGATTTTCTCTCGCGATCCCTCGGTCTTCACTCTCTCCATCCACCAATTGAACAACTACCCCGCCCACAAGCCCGCTTCTTCTCTCGACCTCAACATAGAAGATGGCGCCAACGACGAAGAATACCTGACCACGCTCCTGCCCGCCGTCCGTCACGCCGTCGACCACTTCCAGCCGGAAATCATCTATTACGTCGGTGGCGCCGATCCTTACCGCGACGATCAGTTAGGTGGCTTGGACATTTCCATGGAAGGTCTGCTAGCCCGCGATCGCGGTGTCTTCGAAGAAGCCCGCAAACGCAAAATTCCCGTCGTCACCACACTAGCCGGCGGCTACGCACGGCGTCTCGAAGACACCATTCAGATCCACGCGAACACCATCGTCGCCGCAAAAGAAGTAGCCGAGAAATTTCCGCAAGCGCTTCCGGCAGGGAATTAGTTCTTCGCCGCGGCACCCGAAGCAGTGGAGGAGGAAGCCCCTTCCCCCGTGCCCTGCGCTACCCGCTCAATCGCATCCCCCAATGCCTTCTCGAAGCCATCGGGGTCGAATCCGTTCTGCCGGAACGCGATTTTCCCGCCCCGGTCGAGGACCACCGTGGTAGGAAAGGACTCAATCCGCAGCAACCGGTCCATCCCGTCCGCGAATAACGCCGGCGTCTTCAGTTTAGCGTCGGCTAGAAACGGTTTCACCAGCGTTTCATCGTCATCGCAATTCAATGCATAGAAAATTACATCGGGCCTCGACGCGTAGTGCGATTCCACTTTCTCAAACACCGGCTCCAGCGCCCTGCACGGTCCGCACCACGTCGCCCAGAACGTCAGCACCACCACTTTGCCCTTCGCATCTGCCAGCCGGATCGCGCTGCCGTCGCTTACTTTCCTCAACACAAAATCGTACGGCTCTTTCCCGCCTGGATTGCGTTCCGGTTTCGGCGCCGCGTTGGCTGTCGTGGTCGCGTCGAACGTGTGTAGCAGGTAATCGCCCAGACCGTCCTCCGAGCCGTGCGCAAGTCTCCACACATTTCCGAGTTTCTTCCGCAGGTCCGCGCGCGACGGCGCTCCGTTGCTTTCGTCCGTAAGCGAAAATGCCCGGGCATATTCCTGGATCGCTGCGTTCAAGTCCTTGTTCAATTCCGCCAGCGCACCCAACTTTTCCGCCGCCTTCGCATTGGGGATCTGCGCATAACTCGCTTCAAAATCCTTCTGTGCATTCGCATTGTCCTTCAGCTTCTGATAAAGCTCCCCACGAACCAGCAGCAGGGAAGACTTGGTTGTCTTCTTGGACGTTTGCCATTCTTCCGGAGACGTCCGCGGTGACTTATCGGCTTCCGACGTATGGTCTACATATTCCAGAACGCGGCTGCAGTAGAAAACTGCGCGGCGATATCCCGGCACGTCCCCGTAGCGTTCCAGCAGCTGAATCGTTAGAACCGTGTTCGATATTTCGTTGGGATCCAACGATACCAGTCGCTCGGAATAGTCCAGCGCCCGCGGGAAATCGCGCAACTGCAGGCTAGACTCCACCAGAGCTCGATAAATTTGAGGCCGGTGTGACGATTCGGGATATTTCTTTAGGAACGCTTCCAGGTTCTTTACCAGCGCCGCGCGGTCGTTTGCCGCTCCGTCAATCGCCTTCTGCAGGTCCTGACGTTCCGACGCCTCAACGGGTGGCGCGTGTTTTTCGATGGGTCCGGGTGACGGGTTGGCGGGTACCGTCGCAGGCGGCTCCTGCGTCCATCCCGTCAGGGGTGCCAGAAAACCGCTACACATCAGCAAAAAAACAAAGAAAGCACCAGGCATTGGGCGGCGCATGCACACCACTGTATTGTACCGAGGAGCGTCTACTTTTGCTGGACTTCAAGCCATCACGCACTTACTCGCGTACGGCTTAGGATTACGATCCTTGGACGTCGACGCCACCGGACACTGTGTGTACTTCCACGCGTCCCGACGCGGAACCAACATGCGCCCGCAGCGAATGCTTGCCCTGCTCTTCCAGCACCACTGGAATGTTCGTCCGGATATCGCCAGACGTAGTCTCTGCGGTAAACAGAAAACTGGCGCTGGGCGGCACCCGCAGGTCGATCGACCCCGAAACCGATTTCAGTTCCCAATAGCGGTTGGCGCTCGGATCGCCGGCCACGTTCACCGATCCCGAGATCGCGTGAATCTTCAGGTCGCTCTTGGCCCCGTTCACCTCAATCGAACCGCTAGCCGATGACGCATCCACGCGGTCTCCCGGATTGCTCACATGGATCGCACCAGAAGCCGCCGACACCTTCAAGTCGCCTTTCACATCCGCCAACTTAATATCTCCAGACGCGCTGTTCACTCGCAATATGCCGCCAATACCCGAAGCATCAATCGACCCGCTCGCCGCGGAAATTTGCGTATCGCCATCCACGCGGTAAACGTGCAAATACCCAGACGCAGAATTCGCCTTCACCGGCCCATGCACATTGTCGATGGTCATGCCGCCCGACGCCACGCTCGCATCAATATCCGTGTCGTGCGGCACCTCAATTTTGTAATCGATGGAAATGTTTCTCAGCGAAAAATTGCTCTTACCTACCCGCACCACCCCGTCTCGCTGCTCCACCGGTGGATTGGCCACCACTTCCTGAACGCCCTTTTCCGAGCTTCCAAAAACCGACCACCCCGCCGTCACTTTCCCCACAATGTGTACTTTGCCGTCGACGCTGCCTCGAATGTCCACATTGCCGGAACCGTTGCTCAGTTCCAGCCTTACGGGTCCAGACACGGTAAAGGTCCGTTCAAACGTGTCAGAGGCGGCCGCTCGCACCGGCGCCAGCGCCAGCGCTCCATATACCAGCAGGACTCCCGGAATCCACCCGCGACGGGTTACTGTAGTTAGGGAACTCATATGCTCCACTCTGCCCTCCTGCAATAAGGTACGGAAATTAGAGCAATTATGTTCCGGCGGATTTTCCGAGGGTTTCGTTCAAGGAGCCTTGCCGGTAGCCTTCCAGATCCAGGGTCACATAGGCAAACCCCGCAGCCTTCAATGCTGCGGATATAGCCGCAGCCATCTCAGTCGTCAGGGCTCGCGGTAGTTCCTCCGGGGCGATCTCCACCCTCCCCAGCTTGTCATGCAGGCGTACCCGGAATTGCCGGAACCCCAGCTTCCTCAGCGCTGCTTCGCCCTTCTCCACCAGTGACAGGCGTTCCTCTGTCACCTCGGTTCCATACGGCAGCCGCGACGCCAGGCACGCGGATGCCGGCCGGTCCCACATGGGCAGGCCTGCCCGCAACGCCAGAAACCGAATTTCCGGCTTATGCATCTTCCCATCCAGCAGGGGAGTCAAAACCCGGTGTTCTGCCGCGGCCCGTTGCCCGGGTCGAAAGTCAAATGTATCGTCGGCATTTACACCGTAAGCGACGGCGGCAAATTGCCGTTCTGTCGCCAACGCGTCCAACATCGTAAACAGCTCGTCCTTGCAGTAATAGCAGCGATTACTATCATTTACGCGGTACGCGGGATTTTCCAGTTCGTGGGTTTCAACAAACTCGTGCCGCGCGCCCGTCACCGCCAAAAAGCTCTCCACCTGCTCCCGGTCAAACGCCGAATAGCTCGCCGATATCGCCGTAACCGACAGCGCTCGCTCCCCCAGTGCCTGCTGCGCCGCCCAGGCTAGGTACACAGAATCGATTCCACCCGACAGCGCCACAATCAGATTGGGCAACTCACCAATCTTCGAGAGCAACGCTTGCTCTTTCTCCGCGGCAACCTGTGCCGAAGCTTCGCCTGTCTGGATTTGCACCAATGTGCCCATACGCAATTTGAGTATATCTCAGTGCCATTCGAAGGCGATACCCAGCAGGCCCAGGGCTCAATCCTCACTTGAAGTCCAGCAGAGCCTCCACCGTGCCCTTCTCCGGGTCCGTCTGCAGCCAGTGGCCCACCGAATCGTAGTGAACTGGCAGGTCCTTGAAGATCGCCTCCCGGTGCGATTCCAGTTGCAGCAGGAATTGTTCGAACGCGGTCTTGTCCATCACGTCGCCCGGCTTTAGCGGCCACGCGTCCTGAATCATGCGTTCTCCCGCCAGAGACATTCCCGTGATCTTCAAATCTTGGTAGCGGTATTGTTTCCCTTCGCTGATCGTAACCGCGTAGCTGACCGTGTGCGCCTGATCGTCATAGCTCGCTACCGGTTCCACTTTCGCTTCCAGATATCCCAAGTGGCCGTATTGTTCGCGCACTCGGTCCCAGCCACCCTCGATCGTCATGCCATCCGCCACGTCGCCGGGGTTCACCCGCAACGCCCGCTTCAACGTCTCAGTCGACACCGCGCTGTTGCCTTTCCACGCGGAATCCTTCCAGTGGTAAATCGCGCCAGGCTCGCACGGCACGTACACCGGAATCGTCTCTGGGAATTTTTTATTCGGATCGCCAGACAGCCGCACCTGCGCGGGTCCAACCTTCGCGCGGAGGTAACCCTTCGCCAGATAGATTGGGCGAATTGCCTCCGCCAGGAATACATCGATGGTCAGCCGCGAGTACGGCTTGCCCCGCACATCGGAAAGATGCTGCTGCACCGCCAGATCATCCTTCAGTACCGGATCGCTGAACTCCACACTCGCGATCGTTTGCGTTACTCCCGTTACCTGATATTCCTGCTCGGAAGCATCGATCAGCGGATTCGCCAGAACAAAATGTTGAATTTCTGCCTTCAGACCGTGCGCCGTCAAAAACGACGCCAGCGAATTCCCGGCCAGCTCCACCACCGTCCCGCCTTCCGGCAGCGTGCCGTCGTAAAATGGCAGATCGTTCCGGATGGCAGCCGCCAGTTCCTCATCGTCAAACCATGGAAAATTATCGTACGCCACCTTTAAGCGCGGATTTTCTTCCACCTGAAAGGTCAACGTAACGTCATCGTTGTGCGTGTCAAACTTGTAGTTTACTTTCGCGAAAAGTCCGCTGCGCAGCAACAGATCGGCGGCATCCTGCAATTCCTTCCGCCCTACTTGTGAATTAATCTGCAATCCGGAAAGGCTCGCTACCTGCGCTTCCGTGAATGTCTTCATGCCCTCGGCATGGATGGCCTTTAACGTTGCGGTTTGTGGATACGCCTTCGGCGCGACAGCGACAGCCAGAAAAAACGCAAGCGGAACGAACCAGGATCGGGGCCGCATATCCCTATATTATCCGATCAGCCAAATTTAAGCTGCTGCCATCAGCTTACTCCCTATTTCGTCGTTGGCGCCGCGGCCGTGCCAGCTTGCCTATGTATCTCCCGCGATTTGTCGATTACCCACTGCGGAAACGACGGTTCTCCCAGCGGAATGTGCCCTCTGGTGATGCTCCAGTGATCCAACCATCCCGTCCCCTCGCCAACGTATTCGTCAGGAACGCTATAAGCCACGTCACCCAGCGCGTCCTCCAAACTAACAAACTGGTAGCCGCGCTTTCGCAGCAGTTCGAGTAGCTCGCCAATATGGTCGGCCTCCAGCCAGTTTCCGTGCAGCAACAAAATCTGTTTTGGCTCGTAGCCGAACAGGTCGCGTGACAATTTTTCGTAATAGTCGAACACCGTCGTCGTGTACTCCAGATACGAACTCACCAGTTGCTGTTGCAATGCCGCGTCTCCTCGCTTGCGCGCATCCTCATACACCCCGCCGTACATCCAGTCCCACGCATCCATAGTCACCGGCGCCACCTGATATCCACGCGACGAGAGAAATTCCTCTGCCTCTCTCCGGGTCTTCAGATCCCGTCCCGCGTCCAGATACGGATGCCGCAGGTAACGCAATTTCATCTTGTGCTGCGCCAAAAGCATGCGTGTCACCGTTTCGCCGCGAATTACTTCCTCCTCCCATGCCTCCAACGTGACGCGATTCAACGATGTGTGCGCAAACGTATGGTTTCCCAACTCGAAGCCGTAGTCCAGCCACATGCTCAGTGCCTTAATCCGCTGGTCCACTTCTCCTGTCTTGTATAATTTCTGCTCGTTCACGAAACCAACCACCGGAATCTTCTGGTCCCGCAACGTTCCCAACAGTTTCGTGGTCATCTCTAGGATTTCCGTACCCGTCATCGCGTTCGCCGATCCCGCAGGAAGATCGTCGATGGTGATGGCTATCGCTCTCTGTGGCGTGGCTTGTGAATAAGAAGGGAAGGGAAGAATTAGCAGGTACAGCAGAGCCGCAAAGGCTCCGAACGCTCGAGTCGCCTTCATAAGGACCCCCGGGAATTCCTGCTCGTTCGATCTGAGCGGAATGATTCTAGTGCGTCTCCTGGGAGTTCGCAAAGAAGTCGTGACGGGTGTCAGCCGGGAATTATTCGACAGTTACGGATTTCGCGAGGTTGCGTGGCTGGTCCACGTCGCAACCGCGCCGCACGGCAATGTGATACGCCAGCAACTGCAGTGGAACAATCTCCAACAATACGGAAAGCAGATCCGACGCAGGCGGCAACTCGATCAGATGGTCAGAAGCTTCGCGGGCTAAATGGTCGCCCTCCGTCACAATCGAGATCACGATGCCATCTCGCGCTTTCACTTCCTTAATATTCGAAACACTCTTCTCGTACAGCGTCATCGACGCTGGATCGGATTCATCGCGCGTCGCCAGCACCACCACCGGCAGATTCTCATCGATCAATGCGTTCGGCCCATGTTTCATTTCACCCGACGGATATCCTTCCGCGTGAATATACGAAATCTCCTTCAGCTTCAGCGCCCCTTCTAGCGCGATGGGGTAGTGAATGCCTCGGCCCAGATAGAGAAAGTCGGACTGCCGGAAAAATTGCCGCGCCAGTGATTCGTACAAGCCCGTCGCATCCGCCTGCAGAATCGTCTCCACCTTGTGAGGAATCTGGATGAATTCCAACATCAGCTTCCGTGCGGCTTGCGGTGAAAGTTGGTCGCGGACCTGCCCCAGGTAGGACCCCAGCAGCAAAAGTGCGGCAATCTGCGCCGTAAACGCCTTCGTCGATGCCACCCCAATTTCTGGACCTGCGTGCGTCAGAATCGTTCCTGCCGCTTCGCGCGTGATCATCGAACCCTTCACGTTGCAGATGGCCAGCGTTGGTGACCCTTTCTGCTTCGCCTCACGCTGCGCTGCCAGCGTGTCCGCGGTTTCTCCAGACTGGCTGATACACACCGTCAATGTCTTCGCATCGAGAATTGGGTCGCGATAACGAAACTCGCTTCCATAATCCACTTCCACCGGAATGCGCGCCAGTCGCTCGATCATGAATTTCCCGGCCAAGCCCGCGTGCCAGCTCGTCCCGCAGGCAACGATGCGCACATTCTGAAATCCGCGAAATTGCTCCTGTGAAATCTGCATGTCGTCCAGAAACACCTTGCCGGTATCTTGGGAAATGCGGCCCAACAGTGTGTCTCGTATCGCGCGCGGCTGCTCGAAGATCTCCTTCTGCATGAAATGTTTGTAGCCGCCCTTTTCCGCCATGATCGGATCCCAGGTCACTTGGTGCGCCGGACGCTCCACCGGCTTGCCATCCAGATCCGTTACGCGCACACCATCTTTGCTCAACACCGCCACGTCGCCATCTGCCAGAAAAAAGATGTTTCGCGTGTGCTGCAACAACGCCGGAATATCACTCGCCACGAAATATTCGCCATCGCCAAGCCCGATCACCGACGGCGGCCCGATTCGCGCGGCAATCAGTTTCTGCGGGTCGTTCGCGGACAAAAACACCAGCGAATAGATCCCGCGCAGTTCTTTCAGCGTCTTACGCACCGCCTCTTCGAACGGCAGATCCTTCGCGTACTTCTCCACCAGGTGCGCCACAATCTCCGTATCTGTCTCGGTCACAAACTTGTGGCCTTCCTTCTGCAGCTTTTCCTTCAACTCCAGATAATTTTCGATGATCCCGTTGTGCACCACCACATACTGCCCGCTGCAATCGCGATGCGGGTGCGCGTTTTCTTCCGTCGGACGCCCGTGCGTCGCCCAGCGCGTATGCCCAATTCCATACGTTCCCTCAATCGGTGAATTTCGGATGGTTTCTTCCAGATTGCGCAGCTTCCCTGGCGCCCGTCGCAGATGCAGCTTGCCCTGTGCATCGACCACTGCAATCCCCGCGGAGTCATATCCCCGGTATTCCAGCTTGCGCAGGCCCTCAATAATGACCGGCACAACCTCTTTTTTCCCGATATATCCGACAATTCCACACATGAAAACGATCTCCTGTTTTCCAGGGAATCAGATTAGCATGGGCCTTCCATCTGGCAGGAAAAACGCGGCATCCAAAAGGCGGAAAGGTTACTGTGGGATCCGCTCATTCATCGTGCGCACGATTTCGTAGGTATTCAACTTCCCGTTGGCATCGAAATAAAACGTCACTCGCGCCGTGACCGGCTGCAGTTTCTCGGTGTCAATATGCCGTATCACCGCCACCACCGTACCAGGCTTGTCGGAAGTTTCGGTAAGATATCCCCTCGTGGCCAGGAACTGATTCACCGCGCTCTCTGGCGAGCCCACCGGAAGGTTCTCGTCCAACATGGTTTGGATCGGCTGCAGTTGGGGATCGTCGACCTTTTCGATCTTTTTCTCGCATCCCGCCGCCATCAGCAACAGGACGGCACCCAGCAGCACGAACCCGATTACGTGGCCACGGCGGTTTCGCATACGCACCAAATCCATCTATCGCGCTTATTCGACGATCTCGAACCGATACTCTTCAATCACCGGATTCGCCAGCACTTCCTTGGAAATCCGTTCCAGTTGTTTTTGTGCTTCGTCCCGGTTCCATCCATTGAGATTTAAGACGAAGAATTTGCCCTGTCGCACGTCGGCCACCTGCGAATACCCCAGGCCAGAGAGGGCGTGTTGAATGGTTTGTCCTTGCGGGTCGAGCACCGTACGTTTTGGCATTACCCACACGTGAGCTTTCATGGCGTCAGTATAACATTGACCGGCCGGGCTTCACGCTGGCCCGCCGGACAGCCGGGTGCGTTCCTCCGCTGGCAAAAAGGAAAAGCTAAAACTGTTCGCCGCCAGCCCAGCCAACTCCGCCTCGCTCAGGCCCATCCCTTGCGCGCTCAAATACTCTTCACTCAGCGAAGTGTGGAACATCGACGGGTCGTCCGTCGACAACACCACCGGAATTCCATGCCGCAACAATTCAGGCAGTGGGTGCTGTTTCAACGTGGCCCCATCCTTCCGCAACTGCCGAGCCAGCGCCCCCGTTCGCAGATTGCTCACGGGACACACCTCCAACACAATCCGCCGCGCCGCCAGCAAATCCATCAGCGTCCGATCGTGTATCGCCGCGATCCCATGGCCCACACGTTCCACGCCTAGTATCTCCACCGCCTCCCGGATCTTTTCCGGCCCACCAATTTCTCCCGCATGCATCAGTCGATGTAGCCCGCAATACGCCGCGTGCTTATACACCGCGAGAAAGTCCTTCGTTGCTCCACTCAATTCGTCTCCGCCGATTCCGAATGCAACAATCCGCGACGAATTGCAACGCTTTGCCCAGTCGACCACTTGCAGTGCCAAATCCGCGCCAAACTGCCGCACCGCGTCGAAAATCCAGTTTAGTCGCAGACCCCGTTGTTCGAACGGTTCCACCGCCGCTAGAATCGCTGCGAAATTTGCCTGCGGATTCTGTTGCCGCAGCAGCATCACGCCCACAGAAAGCGTCACTTCCGCATACACCACCTTTTCCGCAATCAGTTGTTCCGCCAGGTCCGCGGCAATCAACGCGAAATCGCCCGGGTCCCTCACAAACGAAGTCACCCATTTGAACGCTTCGATAAACGCCATGAAGTCCGTGTACGCATACCTTTGCCGGACTTCTTCTTCAGAAATCTTCACCCCGTGTCGCCCAGCCAGGGCTGCCGCCACAGGGGGGCGAATAGATCCCTCCAGATGCACGTGCAACTCAGCCTTCGGCGTCGCAGCGATCTTGGGGAAAAGTGCGGTGTCGTTCACAGTGCTACTTCAGTGCGGCAGCGCCGGCTTGCCCGCGTTTGTCCACGCCGTCAGCCAATACGATCCCACGTCCGTCGACGAATCCGACAGTTGCTTAATCAGCGGCACCGCCGCCAGATTGTAGAACCGGTCGTAATATTCGTCCGTGTAGGAGCTCAGCCCGCGTTTGGCATGGCGGTCGGCCAACAAAATCGACTCCAGCAAGCTGTGCGCATTCAAACACATGTCGAACGCAAAGTCTGTCGGGTCCGTAATAAATGAAGCGTCGTGCGGATTCAACGGAAAGAACGAACCATAGCGATCGATCAGCATCGTGTTGAACCGCTCGTTCACTCCAACTTGCCCGGTCATCTTGCCATCGTAATTCTCCGTCGTGTTGAACGGGTCGTGCGCTTCCGCCACGTAGTTCGCCAGAAACGCTGCGTCGATCCGTGCATCATCCCAGCGTCCGTTCTTCATATCTTCCGTAAGCTTCGCGCTATATACCCCGATTTGCCAGGGCAGCAAACCCGTCGATTCAATCTTCGATTTGCTGTACTTCGAAAGCGCCGCCTTGTAGCTGCGCGGCAGATTGTCGAACGGGAATTTCCCATACTTGTCCAACTCGATAAAATGGTTTTGGCGTTCGTTGGGGTGCTTATCCAGCAGATTCAAAGGATCGTTCACGTGCTGAATCAGAAAGTTTCGGTTGCTTTCGAAAAATGGCCGCACTTCATACGGCAACG
Source organism: Candidatus Acidiferrales bacterium (assembly GCA_963759275.1). Lineage (GTDB taxonomy): Bacteria > Acidobacteriota > Terriglobia > Acidiferrales > UBA7541 > Acidiferrum. Next base: position 476,866 of record CAVWYZ010000021.1, read on the forward strand.
TATCCACTGCATGGTTAACGATCAGCCTCTGTGCGTTGTTGCCCCACGCCGGCAGGCCGCTGGGCATACAGAATTCGATGACGGCAAGAAACAAAACTATTTTGCCGGTGCTCGCAACGCTAGACAACCATCGCCGGGGCATGAGTTGTGTCCTTGGCAGGCGTTCACCTGCTCGGGGCGGCCAACCTAAGCGTACTCTTTCTGCGCCCGTAGAAATAATAAATCACCAGGCCGATGATGAGCCACGAGAAGAATCGCAGCCAGTTCATAATGGGCAAACCGGCCATCAATAGCACGCACGTTACAATCGTGATTACCGGCGCAATCGGGCCGCCCGGCGCGCGGAAACTCCGGTGCCGCTCCGGTTCTCGATAGCGCAGGATCAGCACTCCCCCGGCGACCAACGCGAACGCAAACAGCGTTCCGATATTTGACAGATCCGCCAAAGTCCCGATATCCAGCAATCCCGCGGGAATCCCCACCACAAATCCCGCCAGCCACGTCGAAAAATCCGGCGTTTGAAAACGCGGGTGTACCCGGCCAAAAATCCGCGGTAACAATCCGTCTCGCGACATCGCAAACCACACGCGCGCCTGGCCCAACTGAAACACCAGCAGGGAAGAGATCATCCCCATCAATGCCCCAATCAATACGATCAATCGCACGTTGCCAAAGTGCAGCTTCTTCATCGTATTCACTACCGGAGCTGCGTCATCCATCAACGTTTGCCACGGCACCAGCCCCGTTAGCACCACCACCACTGCGATGTACAGCACCGTACACACCACCAACGTCGCAATGATGCCCCGCGGCAAATCGCGTTGCGGATTCTTGCACTCTTCCGCTGCCGTTGAAACCGAATCGAACCCAATGTACGTGAAGAAAACGATCGAGCCGCCCGTCAGAATTCCCGGCCAGCCGTTTGGCGCGAACGGATGCCAGTTCGCTGGATGAATGAATCGCGCCGCGAAGGTGACGAACACCATAATCGCCACAAGCTTCAGAAACACCATGATGTTGTTGGTTTCTGCCGATTCTTTGATCCCGCGTACAAGAACCACTGTCAGCAGCATCACGATAATGAACGCCGGCCAGTTGAACCCGAAATGCCAGCCCGGCCCGTAAATCGCATTGCCTTGCAGGTCCATCAATCCCGTCGGCAGATACGCTGGCGAAATCCACTTAGGATCTGGATGCCATCCAAACCAGTCCAGTAGGTCCACCATGTGTGCGGAGAATCCCACGCTCACGGCCATATTGCTCACCGCATATTCCAGGATCAGGTCCCACCCGATGATCCACGCGATCAGTTCGCCCATCGTCGCGTACGTGTACGTATACGCACTCCCGGCAATCGGAATCATCGCGGCCAGTTCGGCGTAGCACACCGATGCAAATCCGCAGACAATCGCCACCAGAATGAACGAAAGCGCAATCGCTGGGCCCGCGCCCGGCCGCCCGAATGACGTAGAACGGGTCAGCAGGTATTGCAAAAGCGGCGCATTCAATACCGACGACACCTGCATCTTTTGCCCGGCTATTGCCGTCCCGATCACCGTGAAGATGCCTGAACCGATCACCGCTCCAATTCCCAGCGATGTCAGGCTCAACCATCCCAGTGACTTCTTTAATTTTATCTCTGCATTTTCGGAGTCGGATAGAAGCTGATCGATGCTTTTACAGCGGAACAGTGGTGACGCCACTCAAGCTCTCCGATCGCATCCGCGCGCGTTTTTTCCCGGCTGGGCGGAATACGGTTTGTATGAAAGGTTGCGAGCCACTCTATCGCGACTTGCCGCACGACGCAACCTATCCGGCCGTCGCTTCACGGTCCATCACACCTTGCTCACAGCTGCTGCAATTGCGCGTATCGCTCCACGAACTTCTTCGTGCCGCGCCCCGGAAAGCTCACGCTCAAGCGCCGGTCGTCCTCTTCGCCCTCGACTCCGACCACTGTGCCGACCCCGTACTCCGGATGCCGCACCTTCTGCCCCAGCAACGGATCCGCATTCTTCCCGCGCTTGAACGCCGACGAACCAAACGATGGCGAACTCGACGGCGCGCGCCGCTGCGGCGTCCGCTGTGCCGGAACCGACCCTCCCCGCGCCCGACGCACAAATTCCTCCGGCGAATACGAATACTCCGGGTCGGGTTCGTAACGCCGCGCTTGCCCGATTTCCGCCATCGAGCCGCGCACCGTATCCACCAATTCCGCCGGTATCTCCGTTAAGAATCGGCTGGGCAGCGAAGCACGCATCTGTTGCTCGTTTCCAAAAATCCGCCGGTACACCGCGCGCGTCAATGTCAGCGATTTACGTGCCCGTGTCATCCCCACATACACGAGTCGCCGCTCTTCCTCGATGCCCTTATCCTCATTGATCGAACGGCTGTGCGGGCAAATGCCCTCCTCCAACCCGCTCAGGAACACGTGATCGAACTCCAGTCCCTTCGTGCTGTGCAGCGTAATTAACGTCACTCCTGGCTTGTCTTCAAACGAGTCCGCATCGCTCACCAACGCCGCGGCATCCAGAAAATCCGTGAACGATTCCCCGGCTTCCAGGCTTTCCGCAACCGCCCGCGTCAGTTCCTCCAAATTCTCCATGCGCGCTACGTCATCCGGCGTATTCCGATCCCGCAGCATCGGCATATAGCCTGTCTCTTCCAGCAGAAATCGCAAAAATTCAGCGGGTTCTTTGCTGCGATACGCTTCCTGTAGTCTCAGCACCAGCTCCCGAAATGCCCGCAACGGCGCCACCGCCCGGCTCGATCCGGGACTGGTCAATAACGATTCCACGGCATCCCACAGCGAAAGCCCTTCCCGGTCCGCAATCTCGCGCAGCCCATCCACGCTCGTCTTGCCAATTCCGCGCGCCGGCACATTCAGCACTCGCAGCAGGGAAATGTCGTCTTCCGGATGCAGCGTCAACCTCACATACGCCAGCGCATCCTTTACTTCCGCTCGGTTGTAAAAACTGAATCCTCCCACCAGCTTGTAACGGATCCCACGCCGCCGAAACACCTCTTCGAACGACCGCGACTGGAAGTTCGTGCGGTACTCCACAGCGCACGTTTGGTCCGCATCATCACTGAGAATCCGCTCCAATTCGCCCGCAATGAACTCCGCTTCGGCCTGCGCGTCGCGCGCTTCGTAGTACCGCAGATTCGCGCCTTTTTCTTTTTCCGCGCGAAGATTCTTGCCCAGCCGGTCCGGATTATTCGAAACCACCGCCGCTGCGGCATCCAGGATTGCCTGAGTCGAACGATAATTCCGCTCCAGGCGAACCACCTTCGCCGCCGGAAAATCCTGCGAAAAACTCAGCAGAATCGAAACATCGGCACCGCGCCACCGGTAAATCGACTGATCTTCGTCTCCCACCACGCACACGTTCCGTTGCTCGTTCGTCAGCAGTCGCAGCAAATCGTATTGCACGCGATTCGTATCCTGGTATTCGTCCACATGAACATACGCGAATCGCGCTCGCCAGCGCTCCCGCACGTCCGTCGAGTCTCGCAAAAGCCGTGCTGAGCGCAGTAGCAGGTCGTCAAAGTCCACGGCTTTGCTCTGCTTCAACAACGCTTCATATCCCGTAAAGATATCCGCCACTTTGCGCGTGTCTGGCCCAAACGCCTCGGCCTTCATCTGCTCTGCGGACTGCCCGTGATTTTTCGCGTGGCTGATGCGGCTCAGCACATTGCGGGGCGTCAATGCGTCGTCATCGATTCGCAGCCGTCCCATCACCAGCTTTACCGCCGCCAGCTGATCATCGTCGTCGTAAATCGCAAAATCCTTGGGCAGCCCCGCATGCACCGCTTCGCGCCTCAGCAACCGCGCGCACAGCGAATGAAACGTCGAAATCCACGGCCGCATCGGTGGCACTCCGGCGCGCAGAAGCAGATCCGTCACGCGATTCTGCATTTCTTCCGCGGCCTTGTTCGTGAACGTCACCGCAAGAATCCGCTCTGCGGGAGTCCCTTTCGAAATAAGATTCGCCATGCGAAATGTAAGCGCGCGCGTTTTTCCCGTCCCGGCTCCGGCCAGAATCAACACGGGACCTTCGGTGGTTTCGGCGGCAAGGCGCTGCTCTGGATTCAGTTGTTCTAGGAAATTTTGCATTGGGTTTAGGAAGAAGTGATTTTTCTTCGACGTTCCATGGTAGCCGACGACAGTAAGACCCGCAAATCACCCTGGTACTACCTGTGGATTTCGTGTCTCAGTTTTAACAAGAACTTATGTCGACGAATCGTTTCCCAGCGCAATATCGAAATAAGAAATCGGCTGGTTGTCTCCCATCGACACGATATTCGGAAAATACAAATGTGCGGCTTGCAATAACTCCAATTCCCCTCGCAAATCAAAGTAGATCAGCCCTTCCACCGTGCTGTGCGCCGCCACGACGCTCGTTGGCATGCCCGCGTTCTGGCAGGCATCGCGCAACGCCGTCCAGTTCGAATCTCGCGACGCCTTGGTACTCGGCAGCGGTATTGGCAGCGGAACTCGCTTCGCCGTCGGATCCTTTCCGTTGTCCTTCAATAGCACCGCGTCCGCCACATCCTCTGCCGAAAGCGGAACTAACTGCTGCCGGTTATCCTCATCCAGTTGCACCAGTAGCCGGATACTCTGCAGGTTCACCCTTAGCCCGTGGTCATTATCGTTCCGAAAACTCACGTGAATCGCCACAATCCCCTTCGTGAACGGCGACTTCTTCGGAAATTTCTCCTTGTAACGGCTGGCCTGCGTCCACGGTTCGATCCCGATGGTTACCCCTTCGTGCGAATCGCTGATCCCCGCATGCAGCCCAGCGGTGGGTTTCGCTGGAGAGGCATCCGAATTTGCGTCTTGTGCCGAAAGAGAAGACGCCGCCAAACCAATCACAAGACAGGCAAGGACGTTTCGCATGAGGCTATAATAAACTGTTTGCATCCTGAGGCCTTCGATTCGAGCGAAAGAAGTTGGGTTGCCCACTTGTGGGCCCTTGGGCGATCGCTAATCGCAATTCTGACCGGAGTCCAAATCGAGTGTACTTCGTTTATAGCATATTGATGGGTCTGGCGGCCCTGCTGACGGCGCCCTATTGGCTCATCCGCGGTTTGCGTCAACACAAATATCTTTCCAATCTCAGCGACCGCCTGGGATTCTCCACGCCATCTCTCGATCGCCTGCCTTCCGATCGCCCCGGCGCCATCTGGATTCACGCGGTCTCTGTTGGTGAAGCCTTGTCCGGTGTGGCCTTGGCAAAACGCTTGAAGGAAACCTATCCGAAGCGCCCGCTGGTTATTTCCACCACTACGCTAACCGGTCAAGCTCTCGCCAAAGAGCGCATGCCCTTCGCAGACGCGGTCTTCTTTTTCCCCTTTGATTGGGCTTTCTGTGTCCGCAGAGTCCTCAAGGCCGTAAAGCCCGCTATGGTCATCGTCCTGGAAACCGAAATTTGGCCCAATTTCTTGCGCGAATCTCGCCAACGAAACATCCCCGTCATCTTTGCCAGTGGGCGCATCTCCGACCGTTCCTTCGCCCGCTATCAGAAGTATCTCGGCCTCTTCGGATTCTACTTGCGGCCGTTCCTCGCCTCCGCGCTCCGAAATGCCTCCGCTTTTCTCATGCAAACTTCCACCGACGCCGATCGCATCCACGCCCTTGGGGCCCCCGCCGACCGTGTAAAAGTCATCGGCAACCTCAAATACGATATGCTTCTTCCTGACGCGACGCCTCTCTCCTCCTGGCTCCTCGAGGAATGCAAACGCCGCCAACGCTGGCCCGTCATTGTCGCCGGCAGTGTTGTCGCCACCGAAGAACCCCTCGCGCTCATCGCCTTTGGCGTGGTTCAGGGAGATTTTCGCAACGCACTTCTTGTCCTCGCTCCTCGCAAGCCGGAGCGCTTCGGTCCTGCCGCCGATTTCATCGAAGAGTCCCACCGCAAATTTGTTCGCCGCTCCGAATTGCCCGTTTCCGGCCCCGGGATCAATCCCAAACCCAGCGCCAACTCCGACGGCATCTCCGATGACACCACCGTCATATTGCTCGACAGCATCGGCGAACTCGCTTCTCTTTACTCCTTCGCGGATGGCGCCTTTGTCGGTGGCTCACTCGTGGAAGCCGGTGGCCACAATATTCTCGAACCCGCCGCCTTTGGCAAAGTTCCCGTCTTCGGCCCATCCATGGAGAATTTCGCGGAAATCGCCGCGCGCTTCGTTCAGGCGGGAGCAGCCATACAAGTAGAAAGCCCGGAAGATGCCGGCGTGGAATGGATTCACCTGCTCAAGGATCCGGAAAAAATGAAGCGCATGGGCAACACCGCGAAACAACTCGTCGAAAGCAGTCGCGGCGCGCTCGATCGCGTCCTGGCCGAAGTAGTCAAACAGTTCGGCGGCGCTCGCCAATGACCTTGCCTCCGCTCTTGCGGCTCGCCCTCTGGCCGCTCTCTTCGTTCTACGGCGTGGCCATGCGCTGGCGAGCCCAACTCTTCGCCAAAGGCATCCTCAAGCAACATCGGCTGAATCGCCCGGTCATCAGCGTCGGAAACCTCACCGTCGGCGGCACTGGCAAAACGCCCATGGTCATTTGGCTTGCAGAGCATCTACTCGCAGAAGGGAAGCGCGTCGCCATTCTCACGCGGGGCTACAAGGGCACCGGCGGCACCAGCGATGAAATCGCATTGATGAAATCCCGCCTCCACGATCGTGCGCAATTTGGCGTCGGCATCAATCGCTTCGAACAAGGTCAAAAGTTGCAAGCCACCGCCGATGTCTTCCTCCTCGACGACGGCTTCCAGCATTTGTCCTTGGCTCGCGACCTCAATATCCTGCTCATTGATGCCTCCCAGCCCCTCGGCAAGCAAACCATGCTGCCCACCGGCCGTTTACGCGAACCCATTTCCGCCATGAACCGCGCCGATCTCCTCGTCTTCACCCGTGCCAATACCGTTCCCGGTACCGGAGCCGCGGTCGACAAATTTCAAGACTACCCGGTGTTTTCTGCCGCCACCCGGCTTCTCGGCCTCCGTCGCTTCGCCGTTCCTGGCAAACTACTAAGCCTTGACGAACTCGGTCCCGGCCCTTTTTATGCCTTCTGTGGCATCGGCAATCCTCGCGCCTTCTTTCAAGATCTGAAAAATTGGAATCTGTCGCTGGCCGACCATTGCGAATTCCCCGACCATCATCTCTACGACGCCCGCGATGCCCGCGAAATCGAAGCAGCCGCAAAAGCCGCAGGCGCGCAAGCTCTCGTCACCACCGAAAAAGATGCGCAAAATCTCTCCGGCGTCACGTTTACCCAGCTTCCCGTCTATTGCGCCGTCATCGATCTCGAAATTTCCAAGGAAGCCTCGCTTCTCGCGTTCATTCACGAAAAAATTCAAGCTAGGCAGTCCGCCGCATGAGAATCATGATTCGAGCAACCAACTGGGTGGGTGACGCAATCATGGCTCTGCCCGCTTTACGTGCCGTGCGCGCAAAATTCCCAGACGCGAACATCGCAGTCGTCGCGCGACCCTACGTAGCCGACATCTATCGTGATCAGTCCATCTGCGATCAACTCATCTCTTATGACCCGAAAGGCGAACATCGCGGCTGGAAGGGAAGAGAACAGCTCAGCCAGAGCCTGCGCGCGCAAAAGTTCGACACAGCGCTTCTCTTCCAAAATGCCTTCGACGCCGCCTGGCTGGCTTGGCGCGCCGCGATACCCCAACGCATTGGCTACGCGCGCGACGGGCGCAGCTTTCTCCTCACCAAAGCGATCCCGGTCCCAAAGCCCGGCGAAATTCCTGCCCACGAAAAATTTTATTACCTCGAATTATTGCGCCGCGCCGGGTGGATCGACACTCTCCAAGACGAACCCCACATCACCTTGCAAATCCCTCCCGCTGCTCGCCAGCGCGCCTCTTTCTTTCTTCTCGAGGCCGGCCTACGCCCCAACGCCCTGCGCATCGCGGTAGGCGCCGGCGCCTCCTACGGTTCCGCCAAATGCTGGCCCCCCGATCGTTTCGCGAAAACTCTCAACAGCATCGTCTTGAACTCCGACGCCGACATCATTCTGTTCGGCACCGCTGCCGAAGCCCCGGTTTCTTCCGCAATCACCGCTGAACTTACCCGGTCTCCCATCGATCTCACCGGCAAAACCGCGATTGCCGACCTCCCGGCTCTCCTCTCCCAGTGCCATCTCTTCTTAGGAAACGATTCCGGAGCGATGCACGTAGCCGCTGCCGTCGGCTTGCCCGTGGTCGCCATTTTTGGCCCCACCGATCCCCTCGGCACCGCTCCCGTTACTCCCCGCGCCACCGTCGTTCAGCAAAAACCCTACTGCAGCCCCTGTTTCTTGCGCCGTTGCCCCACCGACCATCGCTGTATGACCGCAGTAACTCCTGAAATGGTGGTCACCGCCATGCGTCACCGCTTGGCCGAGGTGACCTCTGCCTGACTACCTCACCCTCCGGCCCGCCGTCTTTCTCGATCGCGATGGCACCATCGCCGACGAAGTCGGTTACTTGAATCATCTCTCCAGATTTCGTATGTTTCCCTTTGCCGGGTCAGCCATCCGTCGTTTGAATCAGGCGGACTTGGCCGTCATCGTCGTAACCAACCAGTCCGGGGTCGCTCGCGGCTATTTTCCAGAGTCGCTCGTGCAGCAGGTCCATGAGCGCATGCGGCAGGAACTCGCTTCCGCCGGTGCCTTCGTCGACGGAATTTACTACTGCCCGCACGGCTCTGCGGACGTGTGCAATTGCCGTAAGCCGAGAGCCGGCATGATCGAAAGTGCCGCGCGGGAACACCATCTCGACGTTCCGCGCTCTTTCGTGGTTGGCGACCGCTATGGCGACATGGAATTGGCCGCGCGCGCGGGTTGTAAAGGCGTCTTCGTCCGCACTGGCTACGGCTTGGGCGACGAAACCTGGCACGCCAAAGATTGGCCTCGCCAGCCCGACGCCATCGTGAACGATCTTACGGAAGCCGTCGATTGGATTCTGGTGCAAAACGCATGAAACGCCCGAAACAATACCAACACCGCTCCGCAGCTCCCGATTTGCTCGCTCTTTCGGAATTCGTCGACCGCTTCGCAGGCAAGCGCATCGTGGTCCTCGGCGATTTCGTCACCGATTCTTTTCAGTACGGTGACATCACCCGCGTCTCCCGAGAAGCTCCCGTTCTCATTCTTCGCCACAGGGAAACTCGTAGCCTCCCCGGCGGGGGCGCCAACGCCACCAATAATTTCGCCGCCCTTGGCGCTCACGTTTCGCCTGTCACCGCGGTGGGCGACGATCCCGCTGGCGATTGGTTGCTCCACGCGTTCAAGCAAATGAACGTCGATGTCTCGGGAATCCTTCGCATCAAAGGTGGTATCACTCCCACCAAGACCCGCTTCCTCGCGGGTTGGGCCCACACCGTAGGCCAGCAAGTCCTGCGCGTCGATTACGAACCTCATTCGCAGATCACCGAAGCACACCAGAAAAAGATCCTGCAGCTGCTCAACGCCAAGCTGCGTAAAGCCGATGCCTTGGCGATTTCAGACTATGGGTTCGGAGTTGCCACGCCGCAAACCGTCAAGACCGCCTTGGCGCACTCGCATCGAACCATCCCCGTCAGCCTCGATTCTCGCTATCAGCTCACGGCCTACAGACGGTCCGGCGTTACCACCGCCACCCCAAACGAAGCGGAGATCGAAGCGCTCCACAATACCCTCATCGGACAAAATCTTTCCCAACTCGAACGCAGCGGCCTTCAAATCTTATCCGACATGAAATTGCGCTCCCTCGTGATTACCCGCGGCAAAGATGGCATGGCCGTTTTCCAGCCCGCTCAACCCACCGCGCACATTCCCGTTCACGGCAGTGATCAAGCGGTCGACGTCACCGGCGCGGGGGACACCGTCTTAGCCGCCTACACGCTCGGCTTGGCCGTTGGCGCCTCTCCCATCGAAGCCGCGCATATTGCCAACATCGCCGGCGGTTTGGTGGTCATGAAACGCGGCACCGCCACCGTCTCGCGCCACGAACTCCTGGAAGCCATTCGAAAAGCTGCATCGGAGGTGGCTACTTAAGCTCTTCGCCATGCGGCCCGCCCACTCCAAAATCCAGTCTCGTGAATTCGTCCGCTCTACCGTCCGGGATCTCCAACGCCAGGGCAAGCGCGTCGTCTTGGCCAACGGCTGTTTCGATACTCTTCATGTTGGCCACGTCCGCTATCTCTCTGGGGCGAAACGCGAAGGCGATGTCCTCGTCGTCGCCGTCAATGCCGATTCCAGTGTCCACGGCCTGAAAGGACCCGGCCGCCCGATCCTCGACGAGCAAGCCCGCGCTCTGCTGGTGGCCTCGCTGCGCGATGTCGATTTCGTCCTGCTCTTCGCGGAACCCAATGTCGAATCCCTCCTCGAAGATTTGCGCCCTGACGTTCACGCGAAGGGCACCGACTACACCGCGGAAAACGTTCCCGAGCGTGCCGTCTCTAATCGTCTCGGCATTCGCCTCGCCATTGTTGGCGACCCCAAGGATCACTCCACACGCGCATTTCTCGACGCCATTCGCAAAGGCCCTCATGGCTGAGCGCTTCCTGGTCGTCCGCCTCGGCTCCCTTGGCGATATCGTCCACACTTTCCCAGCCGTGGCCGGATTACGCAAATCCTTCCCCGCGGCGGAAATTGTCTGGCTTACCCACTCGCGTTGGGCCGAGTTGGTCGCTTGCAGCAACTTGGCCACAGAAGTCTGGCCCGTGGACTCTCGCGATCTGGCCTCGGTTCGCAGCATCCTGAAGAAAATCCGCGCGCTCCAATGGGACGCCGCTATCGATTACCAAGGTCTTTGGAAATCCGCCTTTCTTCCGTTCGTCGGCGGAGCCTCGAAGCGCATCGGCTTTTCGTCCGCCACCATCCGCGAATTTGGCGTCCCGATTCTTTACACCGACAGCGTGCATTGCCGCACCACCCACATCGCCGAACAGAACGGGGAACTCTCCGCGCGGGCCGGTGCGATAAATTCCGTCGCGCAAGTGTGCCTGCAGGTCGCGGATTCCGACGCCGCCAAAGTGCGTGCCGATCTCGCAAAACAGGGAATAGGACCTTACGTCGTTCTCAGTCCTGGCGGTGGTTGGCGGTCCAAGTGTTGGCCCGCCGTGCGTTTTGGCGCTCTCAGCCAAAAAGTCCAAAAAGAATTGGGAATTCCTTGCGTCATTAATTACGGCCCCGGTGAAGAATCTCTCGTGGCTGCAGTCCAGGCCGCCAGCGGAGACGCCAAGGCCATTTCCTATGATGGAGAGATGGGCACTTTGCGCGCCCTTCTTCGCGACGCCCGCTGCATCGTCGGCGGCGACACCGGTCCGCTCCATCTAGCCGTGGCTCTCGGCACTCCCGCCGTCGCCCTCTTCGGACCCACCGATCCCGCGCGCAACGGCCCCTATCCTCCCGGCGAAATCGTCCTGCGTAGCCCCAACGCCGCCACCACCTACGGGCGCTCCGATGCCACCGATTCCTCGCTCCTCGATCTTTCCGTCGACGCCGTATTCGAAGCCCTCAAGCAACGTCTGGGTGTACGCGCGTGACCGCGCTCGATTTCTTCGCCCGCTGGCGCGTCCGCCTCGGCTATCTACTAGCCATCGTCGTCCTGTACCTCGCCCGGCCCACGCCGCGCTCCATCCTTCTTGGTGCGGCCGTCGGCTTCATTGGTCTTTGCCTCCGCGCCTACGCCGCGGGCTATCTTCACAAGCAGGAAATCTTGACAGTTACCGGCCCCTACGCCCGCACCCGCAACCCTCTTTATTTCGGCAGCAGCTTTCTCACACTAGGCGCCGCCATCGCCATGCATTCCTGGTGGGCTGCCGCTCTCCTTCTCATCTATTTCGCGCTCGTCTATGGTTTCGTCATGCGCCGGGAAGAATCCGAACTGCGCCAGAAACACGGCCCTTCTTTCGACGCCTACGCCGCAGCGGTCCCGTTATTCTTTCCGAGATTGTCTGCCTCGACATCCGCCGCACTCAGCGCAGGATTTTCTTGGGCGCAGTATAAAAAGAATCACGAATATCAGGCTGCCATCGGTTTCGCGCTTCTACTGCTCGGCCTCTTTGCCATTTGGTGGCTCCGTCTTCGCTAACGCCACCGTCTCCGTGCGGCACCCCACGAAGCAATTCACCTTCAGCTTGTGCCCATCCGTCCACACTTGCACCGCCCCATTCTGATCCGTCCGGAAAATCCGCGAACCGCCTTCCTCCAACCGCTCGAGCAACTCCCCCGCCGGGTGCCCGTATGGGTTTTCTTCACCGGACGAAATGATCGCCACTTGTGGCCGCACCGCCGCAAGAAATTCTGGCATCGTGGAATTCTTGCTACCGTGATGCGCTACTTTCAACACGTCGGTATGCTCGAACGTCGCGTCGCTCTCGCCCAACACTTCATACTCCACCTGCTTCTCCGCATCGCCCGGCAGCAGCACCGATCGCTCTCCGTATTGCAGCCGGATCACCAGCGAATCGTTGTTTTTCGCCTGCGTGGCCTGCGCCTCAACCTCCGGCCACAGAATTTCCACTCGCACGCCGTCCCACAAGAATCTCTGCGCGCGCTGTTCGTGTTCCATGGGAATATGCAGGTCCGTCGCCAGTTTCTTCAATCGTGTGAACGCCGGCGCCGCGGTCTCTCGTCCCAACAGCAACCGGGAAACCGCAAAATTCTGCAGCACCGCGCTCAGCCCTCCAATGTGATCCTGATGTGCATGCGTCAGTGCTACCACATCCAATCGTTTGAACCCACGCGACCACAAATACGCGGGCACCGCCTCTTCTCCAGGATCCGGCCCCAAATGTTCTTCGCGCCCACGGAATCCTTCGAACGCTCCTCCTCCATCAATCAGCAGCGCGCTGCCTTTCGGTGATACCACCAGGATCGAATCCCCTTGCCCCACATCCAGTACCGTCACTTCCAACTCGTGTGCCCTGATCCCCGGACGAAATGGGTACACCGCAATCACCGTAGCCGTCAGCGCTAGCAGCGAAAACAATGTCCGCCATTCCCATCGGGCTATTTCCCGTTTCGTGTCCAGTCGCATCACCAGAATCACCGCAACCACAAAGAACGCTACTATCACCCACGCCGGTGGGCCCGGAATCCGGTAGCTGCTATGTGGAATTGCCGCAAGTAAACCCACGATTCGCTGCTGCACCAACACCAGCCAAAGCAATGGATGACCTATCAGCGCGCTCACCCGCGGCACCACCCCCGCCACTCCCAAGCTCACGAAGCCCAACGGAACAATCACCTCGGTAAGCGGCACTACAAACAAATTGGCCACCGGTCCCAGTAGCGAAATGCGATGGAAATCGCGCGCCATCAGCGGCAACATCCCCAGTTGCAGCAAACACGTCAGCACAAAAAGTTCAGCCACACGAAAACTCGCGCGTGCCCCCGCGCCCAACAAATTCTGCGCCCACTTCGCATACCGCTCTCTCAATCCCGACGTCAGCGCATACGCCGCATCGCGAAAATCCAGTCGCAACTGCACCATCTTGGCCTCGTACACCGCGTCCCTCGTAACATCCCTCCAACTCTCCATCGCGTGCATCAGCGGCTGCACTGTGCGCCCAATCACCGGAATCGCCAGCCCGGCAATCGTGCCGATCGCTAAAAACGACAGCAGAAACCCGGTATCACTCAAATACAGGGGATTCGCCACCAGTAACACCAGCGCCGCAATCGCCGCCGAATTCAGCAACTCCAGCCGCCGGTAGAACAGCGCCCCCACAATTACCACGGCCGCCATCAACCCCGCTCGCAACACCGGAGCGCGCTGCTCCACCACCGCCACGTACCCAAAAATAGCCGCCAACACGAACAACGTCTTCAGCAGCGGCGGCATCCGCAGTTTCCGCGCCAACCAGAACAAAAAGTACGCCAGCGCTCCCACGTGCAATCCCGCCACCACCAGTACGTGAAACACTCCGGTCTTCTGGAAATCCACGGACTCGTTGCGATCTACAAAACTCCGGTCGCCCAACAGCATCGCCCGTAAGATCCCCGCCGTCTGCGGCGATTCCGGAAACATCCCGTCCACCCGATCGCGAAGCACTCCACGCACTCGCGCCAATTGTGTTCGCCACGTCGCCAGCGCCGCTCCCGTCTTCTCCACTAGCACGCTGGCCCGCAATGTCGCCAGAACGTGTACATCCTGCCGTGCCAAATATTCCCGCCGGTCAAACGCTCCCGGGTCCTTATACATCAGCGGCAATCGCGCCTCGGTCAGAACGCAAATCTCATCGCCCCCGTGCAACACCGGCAACGCAGTATCCTCTTCTCGCGGCGTGAAGCCGATGCGCATGCCTCCGCTTACCGGCAAATACCCCTCCGCCGCCTCCACTCCCGTCAGATTCATTTCCAATCCGTAGCCCCACGGAAGTCGTGTCGGTTCGTCACGCAACACCCCGCGCCACCGCAGCGGTGTCCTCGCCGGAATCTGCCCAGACGACAGGCGGGTCAGAACGTGCTCAGCTGGCAATGGTTGTTCCGCCAAGCACACCGCGAATATTCCCAAGCCCACCCAACTCGCCAACGCTATCCCAGCAGACCACCATGCAAAGCTCCGCCAAGCCAGCGCGAATCCTGCCAGCAACAGCACAACTACCATCGCCAGTAATGTCAGAAGAAACGATCGACTCGCGGCATGAGGAACCACCCACCGCGATTCGCCGAGCAATATGCCGCCCGCAAACGCAGCGGCAATCGCTACGGCGGGCCACCTCATAACACTCTTCGCAACCTCACCAATGTCTCGATATGGAAAGTCTGCGGGAACAAATCAAACAGGTGCATTTCCGCAATCTCATACTTGTTCGTCGCCGCTACCGGTGATTCCGGTTTGCGCTCCGAATCTGTCAGAATCGCCAAATCCCGCGCCAACGTTGCCGGATCGCACGAGAGATACGCAATATTTGCTGCACCAAGATTCGCCAGCCGCGCCGCCGCCTCTGCTCCAAGTCCTGCCCTCGGCGGATCCAGCACTATAAACTCCGGCTTCTCCTCGGTCTTCTTCAGATATTCTTCGGCGTGCTCGTTCTCCGACACCACCGTAACGCCCGCCGCTTCCGCATTCTGTCGCAAGTCCCGCGTCGCCGACAGGTTCGCATCCACACTCACTACTTTCGAAAACTCCTTCGCCAATGCCAGCGTGAAAAAGCCCACCCCCGCATACAAATCCAACGCGCTCTCGCCTTTGGCTCCTCCCACCATTGTTTGCAGGAGTTCTTCAACGAGAAACCGGTTCACCTGGAAAAACGAAAGGTGATTTACCCGAAACGTGAATCCGCCCGCCTGCTGCGTCAAATATCCCGGCCCATCCAACTCAAACCGGTTCTTGCTCTGGTCCAGCATCAGTAAGCTTTCCAGCGCCGGAAGCGCCGTCTTAAACTCGCTGGTCAGCGCCTTCGCCGGCTTCGGAAACCGTTCGAACGCAACATTCAACGCCACTTTCTCATCCGCGCCATCCGCAAACGCTTCAATCTCCAGTATTCCCGGGGGCAGGGAATTAGCCCGCGCCAGTTCCTGCAGTTGCCCAAACGTCTCTGCCAGCTTCGGCGACAGCACCGGGCACTGATCGATCGGCAGGATATGTGCGCTCTCCGGCAAAAAATAGCCGAACGCCCGCGGCATCGCGTCCCGAAATGCCCACTGCGCCCGGTTCCGGTAACCATACGGTTGCGCCGTATGCTCCCGGATTTCGCCCGTCCACTGCACGCCGCCGAGTCGCGACAGCGTCTCGCGCAATATCTCCTTCTTCAACCGCACCTGCTCGCCAATCTCGATGTGCTGGTAATGGCATCCCCCGCACACGCGAAAATGCGGGCACGCCGCGGCTATCCGCGAAGGCGACGCCTTCTCCACTTCCAGCAGGTTTGCATGGATCAGCTTCTTCTTCCGCAACCGCGTCGCAGCGCGCACCTGTTCCCCCGGGAGCACAAACGGCACAAACACCGTGTTTCCTTCTGCGTGCGCCAATCCTTCACCGCCGTAAATCAGCTTCTCAATTGATAGCTGTAACTCATCAGCCATACGTGTTCAATCCTGTCTTTCCGTCTGCCACTCTCTTCGAACGGCGGAATTACGAAAAATAATAAAGACTCAATCGCGGTATCCGGTATTCGTCCAGTAAGCGCTTCTGCGAATACTGTTTTTCCACCAACGCCAACTGCTCGGCTTTCATTTTGCGCCGGTAGCTTGCCAATTGCGAATCCACTTCTCGCCGGATCTTCAGCATCAACTCTTCGGAAGCGTGCGTCAGCAGCGCCGCGTGGATCTTCTCGTCCAGAATCGTCAGCCGCCGCTCCAGATCTTCCAAATCCAGTACACCCGGGGCCTCCAGCAAAGTTTCCGCCCCGCCTAATTTGTCAGCGGCTTCGCCAAGAAACTCGGAAAGACTCTTCTGTGTAGACTCCAGCCGTCCCGCGGCTTTCCGCAGCAAATCAGCATTTTGCTGCAGATACGTTCGCAGCTCTGGCCGCGCGAACGCTTCCTTCGCCTCTGGTCGCGCCCTCGGTTGCGCTCCCGCCGCTGCCTCTTTCTGCTCTTCCGTCGCTTCCAGAACCGCGTCGGTACAATACGCCAAACTCTTCAACGGTATCCCCGCGCCCCGCCGCGATCTCTGATAACTTTCGAACGCCCGGTCGATTCCTTTGAGCGCTGCCTCCAGCGGCACCCCCGCCTTCTGCCAGGTTTCCATGATCGCCCAGTCCAGCGGCGAAACCAGCAGGTGCGCCCCGCGTTTCTTCCAGAAATGCTCTTCGATTTCTGTGAAATAGTTGAAGTAATTCCAGTTGTCCATGGCGGACGCTTGCCCGTTTTCGGAGCTCAGCGGGGAGCCTTCTTTGCTTTGGAAGCATCCGTCTTCGGCCCGGCAGCCTTGGCCATTTCGCGATGTCCCTCACCTGTCTGGTTTTTCTCCCAAACATAACGCAAACCTGTCAGCGTCAGAAAGTCGTCCACATGCTGGATGTGCTTCGATCCCTTCGCCACCAATCGTGCCTGGCCGCCCGTCGCCACCACTGCTGGCTCTGCTTTCATCTCTGCTTTGATCCGCGCCAGCATCCCGTCCACCATATCCACTGCGCCGTAGTACAGCCCCGCCTGCATATTTGTCACCGTATTCGTCCCAATCACTTTGCCCGGATCTTTGATCTCCACTCGCGGCAGCCGCGCCGTCCGCGAAAACAACGCCTCGGCCGAAATACCGATTCCCGGTGCGATCACTCCCCCCAGAAATTCGCACTTTGCCGAAATCACGTCGAACGTGATCGCCGTCCCAAAATCCACCACCACGCACGGCCCGCCATACTGATGAAACGCCGCCACTCCGTTCACAATGCGGTCCGCCCCGACCTCCATCGGATTGTCCACGTGCACGGACATCCCTGTCTTCACTCCCATCTCCACAAACAACGCATTCTTTCCCAGGTACAGCCGCGACATTTCCGCCAGCGTCCAATTCAGCGGCGGTACCACCGAGCTGATAATCACCCCGCTGATCATTTCCTTATTCAATCCGGCCAACGAAAACAAGTTGCGCGTCAGCACGCCATACTCGTCCACGGTCTGCGTACGCGCCGTCGTCAGCCGCCAATTCGCAATCAACTCTTCCTCGCGGAATACGCCCAGCACCGTATTCGTGTTACCCACGTCGATCGTCAGCAGCATCGTTTACCGCACCTCGCTCACATCGCCGGCAATCACTGTCGTCACCTGCCCGTTCTCGCGCGCCACCAGTAGAAGTCCTTCCGGGCTAAGCCCCGCCGTCGTTCCCGTGTAACTTTCCGCGCCCGTGTCCACGCGCACCCGCCTTCCCCGAGCAAACGACGATACACTTTCAAACCGCTCCACCACGAACGAAGGGCCCTCGCGCAGGAAACGATTGTAGTCGCTCTCAAATTGCGTCAGCAACCGCGCCAGTAATTCCAACCGGTAATTCATCCGCCCCGTTTCTCTTCGAATCGACGTCGCAATCGCCGTCAGTTCCGCCGGGAATTTCTCCTGGTTCACATTAATCCCGATTCCTACAATCACAAATCGCACCACGCTCGGTTCCGCGTGCATCTCCGTCAAAATTCCACCCAGTTTCTTCGCATTCAGCATCAGGTCGTTGGGCCACTTCAACTCTGGCACTAATCCCGTCTGTGCCGCAATTGCCGTATGCGCGGAAACGCCCGCCAGCATCGTCAGTAGCGGAGCCTGTGCCGGTGCCAGTCGCGGTCTCAACAACACCGTAAAATACAAACCCGCGCCTCTTTCCGAATGCCACGAACGACCTGATCGCCCGCGCCCCGCCGTCTGCGCCTCCGCCATCACCACCGTGCCTTCCGGCTCGCCTGCATATCCCAGTTCCATCGCCACACGGTTCGTCGAGTCCGTCTTGAAAAAATGGAACACGCGCTTGCCGAATAAATTGCCCTTCAGCCGTTTGCGCAGCAGGTCCGGTGTCAGCACATCCGGCACTTTCTCCAGAAAATATCCCGTGCTTCGCTGACCCTTCACCTGCACGCCAAGTTTCCGCAGTTCCTCCACCCATCGCCACACCGTTGAGCGAGACATTCCCGTCTCGCGCGCAATCCGCGCTCCGCTGGTCACAATCGTGGCATTCTCCGAAAGCAGCGTCAGCAGCGCTGCCAGCCGTCGATCGGTTGTTCCTGGTAACGAGGGTGATTGGGGCATTCGGCCCGGATCCTGTGATTCCGCCGGTCCTAGCTTACTTTCCCCGAACCATCTTCACAAGCAGCGTAGGGGCGCAGCATTGTTTACCCTGAGCATTTCTGGCGAAGGGCTGCGCCCCATCTCCGCAAGCTCACGCGATCATGAACTCGCCTGTGTAGCGCTGGCTTTCATGCCAGCGCATCGTGTGTAGGGGTGCAGCATGCTACGCCCCATATCCGCAAGCCCACGCGATCATGAACTCGCCTGTGTAGCGCTGGCTTTCATGCCAGCGCATCGTGTGTAGGCGCGCAATCCTTCTTCTTCTCGCCGCCCCATGTCCGCAAGCTCACGCGATCATGAACTCGCCTGTGTAGCGCTGGCTTTCATGCCAGCGCATCGTGTGTAGGGGTGCAGCATGCTACGCCCCATATCCGCAAGCCCACGCGATCATGAACTCGCCTGTGTAGCGCTGGCTTTCATGCCAGCGCATCGTGTGTAGGCGCGCAGCAATGCTGCGCCCCATCTCGGCAGGATCGCCATGTCGTGAGCAGGCGCGCAATCCTTCTTCTTCTCGCCGCCCCATGTCCGCAAGCTCACGCGATCATGAACTCGCCTCAGTAGCGCTGGCGTTTATGCCAGCGCCCGCCGTGCCACAACATCTCGAGGCTTAATCTTCGCCCAATTGCTTCAACCGCTCTTCCATCTTCCCCAATTCAATCCGTTGCCCCTGCAACGTTTCTTCCATCTGCCTGATGATCTTCTCCGGCGCGCGCCCGCGAAACGTCTCGTTCCCCAGTTGCGCTTCTTTCGACCCAATCGCCTTCCGCAATCCTTCCATTTCTTTGTTTAGCCTGGCGATCTCTCCGTGGACATCAGCTTGTTTTGGAAGAGAGATACTTACGTCCCCGTGCGGAGTCGATCGAACGGCGCCTGTATTCTGGTCAATCTCAAGTTTCGTATAGTCAATCGAACTATACATCCCCAAGCGAAGGACTGCCTGCTCGTTGCCACGAACCAATTCTCTGTAACGTTCATCCAAGTTTCCGAGGGAAAGGGGGAACCTCGTACCGCTCGGTAACTTACGCTCTGCCCGCGTGAACCGCGAGAACGAAATCAGGCCCTGAAGGAACTCCATCTCGCTTTCCGCCTGACTATCTCCCCAGAGGGAATTGGCGGTCGGATACGCATCCAATGCAATCGATTTCGCCCCTGCCTTCTGCGGCAACTGGTGCCACAATTCCTCCGTCAAAAATGGCATGAACGGGTGCAGCAACCGCAGCGCCGCTTCGAATCCCGCAAACAGGTTCTGCCACGCCACGGTGGCGCGGCCGCGGTCCGCGTTCTGCAGTTCCGGTTTCACCCATTCGATGTACCAGTCGCAAAAATCGCCCCAGAAAAATTGATACACATTCTGCGCTGCCTCGTGAAACCGGTAATTTGCCAGCGCGTCATCCACCGTTTTCACCGTTTCTGCCAGGCGTGCGAACAACCAGCGATCCACCAGCGGCACTTGCCCCTGAAACGCATGCGGTGCCTTCTCCCGCACCGCCGGATCAGCCAATTCTTCCAGCGTCGCGCCACCCGCTTCGAATTTCTCCAAATTCACAAACAAAAATCGCGCCGCGTTCCAAATCTTATTCGCGAACGACTTTGCTCCTCCCAGCCGGTCACCTGACAGAACAATGTCCGTCCCCGGCGCCGCCATCGACGCCAGGCAGAACCGCATCGCATCGGTCCCATACTCCTCGTTCAGCGCCACCGGGTCGAGTCCCGTTCCCTTCGACTTCGACATTTTCTCGCCGCTCGCCGTGCGCACCAGCGAATGCAGGTACACCACGCGGAACGGCACTTTCCCCGTGAAGTGCAATCCCAGCATGATCATCCGCGCCACCCAGAAGAACAGGATGTCGTACCCGGTAATCAACAAACTCGTCGGATAGTACGTCCGGAAGTCCTGCGTGTTGTCCGGCCAGCCCAGCGTCGAAAAGGGCCACAACCCCGAACTGAACCAGGTGTCCAACACGTCCGGGTCCTGCACCAATTCACTCGATCCGCATTTCGGACACTTCGTCGGGTCTTCCCGCGAAACAATAATCTCTCCGCACTTCTGGCAATACCACGCCGGAATCCGGTGACCCCACCAAAGTTGCCGCGACAGCGTCCAGTCGCGGATATTCCGCATCCAGTTGAAATATTCTTCCCGGCGGTTCTCCGGGATGATTTGAATATCGCCGCGCTCCACCGCCGCGATCGCCGGTTCCGCCAGCGGCTTCATCGAACAAAACCACTGCGTAGAGGCACGCGGCTCCACAATCGTGTGGCTGCGCTCGCAAATCCCGATCGCGTTGGTATGATCCGTGATCTTTTCCAGGAATCCCTGCGCCTGCAGGTCTTCTACAATCTTCTTCCTCGCGGCGAATCGCTCCAGCCCGGCGTACGGGCCCGCATTCTCATTCATGTGCGCGTCGTCGGTCATCACGTCGATCAGCTCAAGATGATGGCGTCTCCCGGCTTCGAAATCGTTGGGGTCGTGCGCCGGTGTGATCTTCACCGCACCGGTACCGAATTCTCGCTCCGCCATTTCATCCGCGATAATCGGAATTTCCCGATTCACCAGCGGCAGAACCGCCTTCTTGCCGACCAAATGCTTATAGCGCTCATCCTCCGGGTGTACGGCCACCGCCGTATCGCCCAGCATCGTCTCCGGTCGCGTCGTGGCCACCACCAACGATTCGTTCGACGCCGCTACCGGATACCGGATATGCCACAGGTGTCCTTGCCTCTCTTCGTGGATCACTTCTAGATCGCTCAACACTGTCCGGCATCCGGGACACCAATTCACCATCCGCTTTTCCCGGTAAATCAATCCTTCTTCATACAGTCGCACGAATACTTCGCGCACCACCCGCGACAATTCCGGCGATAACGTGAATTTCTCCCGAGACCAGTCGCAGGATTCCCCAATCTGCTTCATCTGTCTCTGGATCGTTCCGCCACTCTCTTCTTTCCACTTCCACACGCGCTTGATGAACTCTTCCCGGCCCAAATCCCGGTAGTGAATGCCCTCATGCGACAATTGCCGCACCACCACGCGCTGCGTCGATATTCCCGCATGGTCCGTCCCCGGCAAATACAGCGTGTTGTACCCGCGCATCCGGTGCCACCGCGTCAACACGTCAATTTCCGTGTGGTCCAGCATGTGCCCGATGTGCAGCATCCCGGTCACGTTTGGCGGCGGTATCACAATCGAAAACACCGGTCCCGGCGCCGTCGCATCGGCCTTAAACAACTCCTCTTTGACCCAATATTCCGCCCATCGCGGCTCAATTTGTTTTGGATCGTACGCTTTGGCTATCTCTCGCCCCATTCCATCCTCGTCTTCCGTCCCACAACGCTCCCTGCACGCACGCCTACGCAACATCCGCGCGGCACTAAGCGCTCCAACCACTCACAAGTAATCTTTGAATATACGGGCACGCACTCCAACCCGTCAATTCACACGCCGTCGGCCCATCTGTGCTCTTGGTTTTCTCCGCGGTAGGGACCGCCTTCCGAGGCGGTCCGCCAACCATCCGTCATCTCAACTTGCAATCCCTCATGGCGAATCAGGTTGCTCCGCCATCTTCGTAGGGGCGCAGCACGCTGCGCCCCATGACCGCAAGATCGCGCCATCTTGTCGCAACTGTGCCCACGCGCGCCATAGCATATGTGCCCGTGTTTTCTCCGCCCGTAGGGACCGCCTTCCGAGGCGGTCCGCCAACGCAACTCTCACTGCAAGCGTTGTCTCTCGGCAGAAACTGTCTGATTTGCAGCCGATCGCTCCGTTCGAACGAAATCTGCTCAACGGAACAACATTCGCGCATTCCCCAGAGCGACGCAATCGTCAACCGTCGCTCTTTAACGGCCCATGGCCACACAACCGCGACGTCGCCTGACCGCGTTGGCCCCCATGCTTCAATTGTCAATTCAGGAGAGAACTTCCCGCGGGTATTACGGCTTCTTATTGCTCATTTCGTCGCGCACGATCGCTTCGATCACCGGTCTCAAAATCTCCCGAGTGACCTTCTGCAACACGTCCGGATTCATCTTGCCGAGTACCCGCGCCACAAGCTCATCCATATCCGGTTCCACGGGTTTCGCTGCCGCTGCGGCTTCCGGTTCCGCCACATGCGGCTGTTCATCAACCTTTGGCACTTCTGCGTGAACCTGCTCCGTAACCGGTTCCACGGCCGGCCCTTCCCACGCATTTTCCCAACTCTTCGGCGCTGCAGTCTCGAACGACCGCGCAGCCTCCGGCTCATTCACCGCCGCTTCTGCGTGCTCCACGTGTTCGCTTGCCACAATCGGCTCGGGCGAGTAGGCCGAATTTTCAACCGCGGTCTCTGTTGCCGCCTCGGAATGCTCCACAACCACTTGGTCGGAATAGGCGGGAATCTCTTGCGTGTCATCCACCGAAAGCGGCGTTTTCGGTGCGTCCCAGGTAGACGCCAGTAGCGACGCCTTCTTCGCTTCCATCTCCCAAGCTGTCTCGGGTGCCGGAGCCCAATTCGCCGGCTCGGCTGCCGCTTGCTCGGCAACCACCGGCTCAATCGCTGGTGCTGCTTCAGAAATCTGTTCCGCCGGAGCCTCATGCACTTCCGGAATCGCAGCCGCTTCGCTCAACGCCGGGGCGATCTTCTCTTCTACGCCCGCAGCCATCGCCGCCGCCCAGGCATCGCCAGAGAAGGGAATCGTGCCATCCGCCGGTTTGCTATCCACCGTCGCAATCGCAATCGATCGCGATTCGGCTACCTCTACCGTTTCTGGTTGTTCGATCGAAGGGGCCCAATGGCTCGATGAAAAAGTTTTTGCCGGGGAATTTCCGTGGAACGCCTCGTCTCGCCAGTCGGGAGCTGCCTCCAAATGGGGCGCAGCGGCCACCTTCCCCAAATCCGCGTCCAATCCGCCCGGATGCCAACCGCCCTTTTGCGATTCCTCTTCTTCTTCCGGTTCTTCCTTTACGTCGTCGGATTCTTCGTCCCACTTCGCCAGATTGATCATCGGCTTGGCGGTCACTGCCAAGTCTTCGCCATCGGAGGTTTCCAAAAGACTGCCAAATGCCAAGGGCTCGCTACCCGCTGCAATCTTTAGATGGGGCGCAGCCGTCGGAAACTCCTCCACCGGCTCCGGCATAATCTCCGGCAATTTCTCAGGCGCAAGCGCGGCCAGTTTCGATCCCACTCCACTGCCCAAAATTTCGGCGGTCGTGCGCTTCGGCGGAGGTGGTGCCTTCTCGGCTGGCGCTGCCGGGCCAAGCGGAACACCCGCGCGAATCAGCGCCGACTTCACCATCGAAATTAACGGATCGGGGGGAACAAACGGCTTCTTCAGTACTCCATCCGCTCCGGAACGCTGTGCTTCCTGTTCATCCAGCGGATCAAACGCTCCCACCAACAAAATCACGGGAATATGTGCCAGCGAAGGATCTTCTTTCACGTACCGGCAAACTTCATACCCATTCCGCACCGGCATGAATACGTCCGCCAAAACCAGGTCCGGCCGTATATCCGAAATCTTTCGCACCGCTGCTTCGCCATTGCCGACGGCAACCACGTCGATGCCCTGATCTTTCAGAGCCAGGCCGACCATTTTCTGGATGTTGCTGTTGTCGTCCGCAACCAGTATCTTGGCCACCGAACTTCCTCCGGACGGCACACGCCGCCCAAACTGCTCGCTGCAAACTCAATTGGAGCACTCGGTTCCGAAGCCGTCAATTACACTGCTTTTCCAATGTGTCGGAAGTAGACATGGTTTGTTCCATTTCATAACCCTGTCCTAAAGGGCAAGGGGTGCGACCCATTCGCACCCCTCGTCTCAAATCCAGATTTAATGGACCGCGCGTTCAAACTACCACGGCAGGATTTTCTTCAGTCCCTTTTTCTTGCTGCTGGATTCTTTCGTGGTCTGGCTGGAGCTGGCTGTTGCTGGTTGCGTGTTGTCCGTTTTCGCCGCGTCGCTCGCAGTTGAGCCGTCCTGACTGCTGCTTGTCGCGCTTCCATCCGTGGCAGTTCCATTCGGATCGCTGGCTGCGGTATCGCCGCTAGTCGCATCTTCGGTCGCGGTACTCCCTGCCGGTGCTGGATCGCCGGGTTTCACCGTTTCCACCACTGCGCCAGAGTTACTTCCCCCGGCACTCGCGTTGTCACCCGTATTGCCACCGCTGCTCGCGCCACCCGTACTGCCGCCCGCACTCGTTCCGCCTCCCGTACCCCCTCCACCTGCCATCGCTAGACTCGAACGATTTCCGCCCTTCAGAATGTCCCCTACGCTTTCGTCACTTTCCGGCTCCAGATTCGGCATGCCGTGCGCCGCTGCTGAATGCACATCCGGAGAGTTATGCAGCATCCCGAACCCTTTGTGTACAACCGTTTCCTTCGGGCGCGGTGTATTTTGCTCGGCCGTCATCCAGGCCACTGCCTTCGGATCCGGCTGCGGAACCGGCATCCCAAAATCCTTCAGCTTCTGCTTGGCCGGTCCGTCATGGCTCGACAGCGGGTAATTCTTCACAATTTGTGCGTAGTAGCTTCCCGCTAGATCCTTCCGCTCGCTCTTTTCAAAAATGTCTCCAAGCATCCATAGCGCGGAATCAGACTTACTGTACAAAGGATAGCGATTCACCAGCGGCACCAACCGTCCCGCCGCCGCGCGCCGGTCTCCCTTCAAGTAATAGTAGTACGCCACGCGGAACTGTCCCTCGGCCAATACCTCCTGCACTTCGCGCAACCGTTGTTCCGCCTGCGGCGCTAGTGGATCCTTGGGATACTTCAGCAAAAATGTCTGGAATTCTTCTTCTGCGGCCTTTGTGTGGCTGGTGTCTCGGTCCGCCTTCGGCATTTCGTTGTAGTTCGCCATCGCCACTTGCATCTGTGCGTACGCGGCTTCCGGCAGGAAAGGGAAGAACACAATGAAATCTTTATATCCGTTGATCGCCAGCGTAATGTTGCTCGATCCGCCTTCTTTGAAGTAAGAGTCCGCTATAGCCAGCTTTGCCTTTGCCAAATATTCGCTGTCTGGGTAGGTATTAATCAGGGTCTGCAGCCCCAGTCGGCCAACCTCATGCCGGCCATGCTTAATATCGTTCATGGCCTTATCGTATAGCTGCTTATCGGGTTCCACTGTGTTTGAGGTGTCCGTGGACTTATCGACGGGCTTCTTTTTATGGAATATCTGGGCCGTGCACTCGCTGGCGGTTACCAGGGTGAGCGCACACAGGAATACAGGCACTAATCTCCGCAATCCTCACCTCTCTTTAGTTTGCTGACTGGTCCCCGGCCGAAGCTCGTGGTTGGACTGGAAATCCCCTACCTGGCTCGGACCATCCTCAGTATAACCTGAACTTCCGCACAGGTACCCCAGGAAACTTGCCCCTTCGTACGGGGCCGCCGTCTGTCGTTTGGGATGCCGCCCACCCTTCCAACGGTTTCCTCGCCACCTTGCGTCTTCGTAGGGGTCCAGCACTGCTTACCCTGAGCTCTGCGAAGGGCTGGATCCCATCTCGGCAACCAACGAGGCCATTCTACCAACCGAGTTTTGCTCACCACTCCCCACTCGCTTGCCCTGAGTCTCGAAGGGCCACTGTTTTTTAACGTTTTGTAATACCCAACTCGCCCTTCTCTAACTACAATGATTCCACTGCCTTTCGCTCCAGAGCGGAAGCCTATTCATGGAAAAACGAAAATTCCTTTTCTGCTCACTCTCCAGCTTAATCGGCGACATCGCCTGGCAAGTCGTCAAAGAAGGCCACGAAGTCCGCTATTACGTCGAAAATGAAAAAGAGCGCGACATCGCCGACGGCTTCGTTCCCAAATCCAGCGATTACGAAAAAGACGTGAAGTGGGCCGACATCATTGTCTTCGACGACACCTTAGGCCAGGGCACCAAAGCGCAAGCTCTCCGCGCCGCAGGCAAGCCCGTCATCGGTGGCTCCACGTACACGGACAATCTGGAAGACGATCGCTCCTTCGGCCAGGAAGAGTTAAAAAAGGCCGGCGTCACCATCATCCCGTATCAGGATTTCGATTCCTTCGACCCCGCCATCGAATTCGTCAAACGCAATCCCGACCGCTACGTCATCAAACCCAGCGGTGAAGCGCAAAACGTCAAGCGCCGCCTCTTCGTCGGCGAGGAAGAAGACGGCAACGATGTCATCGGCATGCTCGAAGCCTACAAGCGCGCTTTCTCCGACGAAATCAAAGTTTTCCAATTGCAGCGCCGCGTCAACGGCGTCGAAGTTGCCGTCGGCGGCTTCTTCAATGGCAAAAAATTCATCACTCCCATCAACATCAACTTCGAGCACAAAAAGCTCTTTCCCGGCGAAGTCGGTCCTCCCACCGGCGAAATGGGCACCGCCATGTTCTGGAGCGAGCCCAACGCCCTTTTCAATCGCACGCTTCTTAAGATGGAACCGAAACTCGCCGAAGAAGGCTATGTCGGCTATATCGACGTGAACTGCATCGTCAACAATAACGGTATCTACCCGCTCGAGTTCACCTCGCGCTTCGGCTATCCCACCATCAGTATTCAGCAGGAAGGTATTCTTACGCCCATCAGCGATCTCTTCTGGGATTTGGCCAACGGCCAGGAACCCAAATGGCGTACCCGCAGCGGCTTTCAGGTCGGCGTCCGCATCGTTGTTCCGCCATTTCCCTTCGACGACGAAGCTACCTTCGAATCCTTCTCCAAAAACGCCGCTATCGTTTTCAAACGTCCAATTTATGAAGGCATCCACATTGAAGACGTCAAAATCGTCAACCAACAGTGGCTCGTCGCCGGAACTTCCGGTGTCGTCCTCATTGTTGTCGGACTCGGCCAAACCATGAAACAAGCCCAGGCTCAGGCCTATTCCCGTATCAAAAATATTCTGATTCCCAACATGTACTACCGCACCGACATCGGCGACCGCTGGGGGGAAGATTCAGACAAGCTCCACAACTGGGGCTATTTGCGCTAGCCCTGAATTTTGTAGCGGCCGCCTTCCGAGGCAGGCGCTTTTACCAATCGCTACCGCTTCTTGCTCTTACTCGGCGCCGCGTGCAACGCCAACTCTTCCGCAGCATCCACATTATGTTTCGATAATTCCGCCAGCAACCCCTTATCCGTCAGATCCAGCGGATTCGAATGTTTCCAATCATGATGTGCGATCCGGTCCAATCGCTCCACCACGTTCGACGCGTACACCTCAATCGCCAACTCCCTCCGGCTGTCGAAACTTCCCGGCGTCAGATTGATCGAGCCCACAATCGCTCGCGAATGATCCGCCAGCAGCATCTTCGCGTGCAGTTTCAGATGCTTCAGTTTGTGTACCTTCACTCCCACATCATCCAGAATCCGCAGCCCGCCTACGCCCTCCGTCAATTTTTCCTTCTTCAGCTTGTGCGGTGGTCGCGCCATCACGTGGATCTTCACGCCGCGTTCATGCGCCCGCACCAGCCGCTCGATAATCACCGCATCCTGGTAGCGCTCATTCTGCACAAACAACGTGTGCTTCGCTTCATCGATAAATTGCGAAATCCGGTCCCGCCCGTTCCCCTTGCACCAGATGAGTTCGCCATCCTTGCTCGCCTGGAACGGCTTGCGCTTCCAGTCCGCCTCAAAGCATTCGATAATCTCCCGCACTTCTTTCGCCCGCGTGGTGATTACCGCATAATCCCGCGTCTCCGTCAGGTTCTTCGTCACCCAGTTCAGCGATTTCACGTACGCCGATTCTTCATCCACCACCATCGATTTCTCATGCGTCACATCAAACGCTGGATTGCTGTCCAGTACCTCGATATCCGCGGCTTCCAGCCTCTTCTTTGTAACCTTATTATCGGCTTCGCCGCTGCGCCTCGCCGGATTCAGCATCACGCGAACGTCCACGCCACGCTTCTTCGCCGCTATCAGCGCTTTCATCAACGCCGGATCGGAAAACAAGAACATCTTGATTCGCAGCGATTTTCTCGCCCCCTCAATCGCCCTCACCAGCGGCTCCGCCGTATCATCAGGAAGCACAATCAAGCTATGCGTCACACGCCCACCCCGTTCTTAGCCGTTTCTGCGCAGGGGCCCAGGATTCCTGCGCCCCATGTCCGCACGATTTCAAAATCTCGAATGCCACCGAACTGTACCCTCTGCATCCTATCTACCCTGTAAGGCCCGGCTCTTTGCCACACCACAAAACCCGTCATTCCGAACGAAGTGAGGAATCTCTCTTTGTTGTTTCACAACCGCAAACTGTTCTTCCTCACGACGCCGCCTGTCCCGCCTCGCCCACCGGTTCTTTTTCGAATTGTACACGATACAAATCCGCATACTCCCCGCCTCGCGCCAACAACTCTGCATGCGTCCCCTGTTCCTGCACCACGCCGTCTTTCAACACCAGAATATTGTGCGCATCCCGGATCGTACTCAGCCGGTGCGCAATCGTAATCACCGTGCGCCCTTTCATCAATCGTTCCAGCGCTTCGATCACCAACTGCTCAGACTCGGTATCCAGCGCCGCCGTCGGCTCATCCAATATCAAAATCGGGTTATTCCGAATGATCGCCCGCGCAATTCCAATTCTCTGCCGCTGCCCTCCGGAAAGCGTATCTCCCCGGTCTCCCACCATCGTGTCGTACCCATGCGGCATTTTCGCAATAAACTCGTCCGCGTTCGCCAGCTTGGCTGCCGCTACAATTTCATCCCGCGTGGCACCGCCTCGCCCGTAAGCTATGTTGTCTGCCACCGTCCCGCGAAACAGCACCGTCTCTTGCAGCACGTAAGCGATCTGGTTTCGCAGTCCGCCGAGCGTGTAATCCCGTATATCCACTCCATCGATCAGGATTCGGCCCGAACTCGGATCATAAAATCTTGGAATCAGGCTCACCACCGTGGACTTTCCGCTTCCCGTGGGCCCCACAATCCCCACCATCTGACCGGTTTTAATCTGAAAGTTCACGTCCTTCAGCACCACGGCTTCTGTCGAATAATTGAAGCCCACATTTTCGAACACGATCTCGCCCTGAAATGGTGGCGGTTCCTTCGCATCCGCTTTCTGCGGTATCACCTCGTCCGCATCCAGAATCGCCCGTACCCGTTCCACTCCCACCGCCGTTTGCGCGATGGAATTGGTCATCTTTGCCAGGTCCTGCACCGGTTTGAAAAAATTGGCCAGATAATACAGGAACACCGTCAGCGATCCTGCCGTCATCGTCCCGGCTAGAATCAGCGCCGAACTTCTCCACAGCACAAACGCCGTGCATAGCGACACAATCACCGCCACGATGGGCGACAGCAGCGCCTTCACTTTCCGGGCTCGCAGCGCCGCGTCCACCGTCGCCTTGCTCACCTCGCTCAGTTCCTCTTCTTCCAGATCCTGCCGGCCGAACGCCTGCACCACTCTCATCGACTGCAGATTCTGCTGCACCACTTGCACGATGTTGCTTTGCTGCTTGCGTACTTCCCGTGTGGCCTTCTTCACGGCTTTCTTGAATCGCGAGATCAGTAACAGCATTACCGGAGTCAGCGCCACCACCAGCAACGTGAAGTCCCAGTTCAACCAGAACATCACGAACAGCATCGCAATGATCGTCAACAAATCCACCAGCATTCCCAATGTCGACGACGACGCGAATGCCTGGATCGTTTGCACGTCCGCGGTAATCGTACTGAGCAGGGAACCCGTCTCGTGCTCGCTGTAATACCGCAACGAGAGCTGCTGCAGATGCTGGTACGTCCGCAGCCGCAAATCGTTCGCCACCCACTGGCCTACGCTCGTCGTGTAGTAATTCCCCACGTATGATGCAATCGCGCCAATCAGCGCAATAACCACCGTCACCACCGCTGCGACTACCGCAACGCTCATTTTATTGCTTTGGCTTAGAAACGGGTTCAGGAATGCTGCCACTCGCGCTGGCAGGTGGTGCGTTCCCACCACATTGTCCAGCACCACTTTGAGCGGCCATGGCGCCGCCACGCTCATCGCCGTCTGCACCAGCATGGCCACCAGAATCGCCAGCAGGCTCCCGCGATACGGCCGCAGCAAGCTGGTTATCAGCGATAACATTTAAATCGGTCCCCGGACTTTCCTGCTATCGGAATTGAATTGAAGAGGCGCAATCCCTCTTGTTAGGTTGGAAGTTTACCCCAGAGCGGTGCCGGGTGTGCAACAGCCAGAATCCGTCGGCCTTATGGCGCGAAATACCCCGTCTTTGCCCGAATCTTTACCGTCTCGTCCTTCGGCTTGATCCCGATCTTCCGAAACGTGCCATCCTTCGCTTTATTCGTCGGATAGTACGCCAATTCGTACGAGGTTCTCAGTTCTTCCGCAATTTGCTGAAAATAGGTGTGCGGGTCCGTGTGCTCCGCATCAATTTGCGCCCCGCCCGTTTCCTTGGCGATTCGCTCCATCACGCTCACGCCATATTTGTTCCTCGCATTCATGTCTCCATTTTTGTTCGTCTGTGTATAGCGAATCGTATAGATAATCACGTTCGCCGCCTGTGCGGTTTCGATTGCCGTCATCATGTCGTGTGAACTGGCATTATCTTCGCCATCGCTGAACACCAGGATGGCCTTCCGCCCCGCCGACTGCGCCAACTTTTCCGCTACGCTGTAATAAATTGCGTCGTAAAACGCCGTGCCCAATTCCCGCTCTTCTTGCGGTCCAAGTTCCGGAAAGTGCTTCTTGCCTTTATCGAACTCATGAAACTCGGAAAGCATAGCCCCCGGCGAATTCGTGTAATCGCTCACCAGTCGCAAATGGTTCCCAAAGCAGACCATGAACGCGCGGTCTTGCGGCCGCAGCACCTCTTTTAGAAATACCTCTAAATCCTTTTCATGCTTTTTCTCAAAATGTTCCTGGCTGCCGCTCACATCCATCACCAGCGCCAGCGTCAACGGTAGGTCCGTGCTTTTCGCGAAAAACTCGATCTTTTGCGGAACCGCGTCTTCGAATAACTCCACATCCCCTCGGGTCAGATTGTCGATCAACCCGCCCGACGCGTCTCTTGCCGTGAATGCCACGTTCACCAACTCCACGTCCACTTTGATCGGCTTCTGCGCCCAGGCGCCACTCGCCAGAATGCCCATCGCCGCCAGTATCGTCGCGACCGCTCGCATTCACCAGCCTCCCAAACAAGCAAACTCTATCCCACAAAACGAAATAGCTCTCGTCTTTGTTCCCATTTCCTTGTTTTATCCTGGGGGTCTTCAGTTCGCGATCGTGAGGTCCACTTCCGTGCTTGCGCTAATCCGCGTTCCCGCCAGCGGCGACTGGTCAATCACCGTACCGTGCGGCCATTGCGGTGCCGCCACGTAATTAACCTTGCGGTGCAGGCTCGCCTGGTCCAACCGGTGCTCTGTTTCCAATTCATTCAGCCCCAGGAAATACGGCATCACGTAAGCTGCTTCCTTGGGCCCCGCGGAAACCAATAAGTCCACGCGCGGAGTAGCCGCTCCCCGCCCCGTCTTCGGGTTCTGTTGCAGCACCAAATCCGTCGCAAAAGCCGGCAAGCTCACCGTAGACACTTCTCCAACCTGCAGTCCGCCCCGCAACAATTCAATCCGCGATACGCGCAGCGAATTTCCTTCCAGCGGTGGAATCTGCAGTTCGCGTTGCCCCAGGCTCAGCACCACGTGCGCCTGCTGCGAAACTTTCATTAGCATTCCGGGAGGAGGCGTCTGCCGAACCACTTGATTGATGGGTACGTCGCTGTAAACGCGATCCGCTACACGAAGAATCAGCCCCTTGGACCGCAGCGCTTTGCCCGCTTCCCCGACATCCTTGCCCACCAGGTTGGGCATCGTCGTTTCCCGGCCGTGAATCGCGATCCGCATCGCCGTAATCGCGCTCAAAAACGCCGCAGACGCCAGGATGAACACCAAAAACGCGAACCGGCTCGCCCACTCAACTCGCTCTCGTAACGTCATACACTTTACTTTGAGTCGCCCGCCCTCACCCGGTCAATCCCTTTCTCTGTCTCACGTGCTTCCGTCTTCCTCTGTAGGGGGGCAGCACCGTTTACGCTGAGCTCCGAAGGGCTGCGCCCCAAGTCCGCAAGATCGCGCCATCCTGCCGCGATTGCGCCCACACGTCGCCATAGCATGTACGTTCTTGGTTCTCTCTGCCCGTAGGGACCGCCTTCCGAGGCGGTCCGCCAACCATCCGTACTCGCAACTCGCAATCGGTAATGCCTTCCGCAACCATCTTTGTAGGGTCGCAGCAGTGCTGCGCCCCATGTCCGCAAAATCGTTGGATCTTGAGATCCAAGCCGATCCTCTTGCTTCCAGCGCACGCTTTGCCCCCCTTACCTCAACGCCGGCGCCGGATACTCCGGCAATTTCTCCTTCGTCGTATCCGCCCGCTTCACTTCCAATTCGTCGAACAGCAGGGAAGGGCAGATGATCGTCTGCGGCAACCCGCTCATCCGATTGCTCACCAACGGATCGTCGCCCATCGCCGCCAGATCATTCCGCAACGCTCGCACGTCAAGCTCGTTGAACACCGCTCCGCGCACCAATTCTTCGTGCCCATCGGTCACATACACGCGATACAACAAACGCGGCGAATTCCCCGGTCCCAACGTCTCCACGCGATAACCGTAGGCTTTACCTTCCTCCGATGCCATCTGTCTCAGTTTCTCGTTCAGCGCCTTCGCTGTTTCCGGCTCGGCGCTCTTGAACAGCAGCACACCCAAACTGGGCTGCGGTCCGCCCCCGGGCGTGGCCCGCCCGTGTCCATTCGAATCCGGAAAATCTCGCAATGGCTGCCTGCCTGTTAGATAATTCGTCAAGATTCCGTTGTCCACGAGCTTCACGGACTGCGCCTTCACTCCCTCGCTATCCACCTCATAACTGCCCACCAGTTGTTTCCCAGCGAACTCCTTCATCGTGGGATCGTCCACGACCGTCACGAACTTGGGCAGGACGCGCGTTTTGTAACTCGTCGCAAATGACCCCGTCGTCCGGTTCGGCCTTCCCAGTTGTGGCCTTCTTCCCAACACGTTCGTGCCGATTAGCCCCGCCATAATGTCATCCGCCGCATCCGGTGCGAACAGCACTGGCCCCAGAT
Source organism: Candidatus Acidiferrales bacterium (assembly GCA_963759275.1). Taxonomy (GTDB): domain Bacteria; phylum Acidobacteriota; class Terriglobia; order Acidiferrales; family UBA7541; genus Acidiferrum. Next base: position 510,576 of record CAVWYZ010000021.1, read on the forward strand.
AGGACTCTTCCACGATCGGTGCCTGCCCCAGCGTCCTCAGCGTTTCCAGCATTTGCTTCGATTCCTTCAGTAATTCATCCCGCGAAGGCAATTGCTCCGGACGTGCTTCCGTCCAGAATGGACTTCGTCCCAGCCGCATGCCATCGGCCGCTTGCGTTTGCCCGGATAGCGTCACGGTCGCCGTGCTCCGTCCCTGCCGCACAATCGTCCCTTCCGAATTCACCACGTATTCGTTCACCGCCGTAAATCGTGCCGACGCATCCACCGCTTGAATCTCCGGATATTGCCGGTACAAATTCGAAACATCCTCTAGCGTCTTGTTCCACTGATTCTGGTCCACGTTCAGCGCCACGGTTCCTTCCACACTCGACAACGTCGGCGCGTGCGCGAAATCATCTACCGGGTTCGGATCGGGATTGAACTGCTTTAACGCCGAAAGCTTCTCCGCATACGCGTCCGCCGCGTTCTTGTACGCTTCGTCAGTCAGCAGCCAGATCTGCCGGCGCAGCGCGATCGGATCATTGTCCAGTGGCAGGATCGAAGCCGACCCCGTCCCTTGCCCATAAAAACTGTCCTGCTTGTAATCTCCGATTCTTACCACCACCCGTATCACCCGGAAGCGCGACCGGCTGCTTTCCCGGATTGCCCCAAACGCCGCCTCCGCATTGAAGTCATCTACATCGTTCACGCGGTATTCAATGTAATAAGGTGCCTGCACCTGATCCATCTTCAAGTGCGCCTTCGATCGTTCCAGTTCCGTGAGCAGCGCTTCCAGCAACGAGTCGCCTTTGGCCGCTTCGTGTGCCGCGGCCATGCTGGCATCCGCCGCCGCATCTGTCCTCGCCTTCGCCGGCATTGCGCTAATCGTTCCGCCCAACAGCAGCGCCGCTGCCAGCATCCGCGGTGAAACTGTCCAAGTCCTCACGGCTTCACCTCGGCCTTCTTCATCGCATCCTTACTAGAAGTAGACGCTGCCGCGCTTTCCAGTCCCGGTGCCGGCAGAATCGGTGGCCGATCATGTCCGTGCGCGCGTTTCTGCACTTCCATCTCGCTGAACAGCATCGCTGGCGCCACTGCCGACACCGGAACGCTCCCGCTCTCCGCTCCGCACACGCCGTTAAACACGTGCTCTTTGTCGCCTGTCGTGATAATCCGCGTCAGCGCCGCCAGCGGCGTGCCCACAATGTCCACGCCCCGCACCAATTCATCCGGCCGGCCGTCTGGGTACACCTTGTAAACAATCACCGGCAAAACTTGGAACGCTTGCGGCAACGATCGCGATGTCAGCGTGAACCCGCCCTGAATATCATCGAAATATAATCCGTACGGCTTGCCTTCCTTCTTCACTTCATCAATCAACTTCTGCCGCATCTCCGCTTCCGGCACCTTCTGCGTTGACGTAACGATCAGGTTCCCCTGCCGCCCCGTCGGCATCAATCCCGGTTGATTCCGTCCGTGTCCGTTCGACTGATCAAAATTCTTGATCGGCATCCGCGACATCAGGAAATTCTTTAGTATCCCGTCCTGAATCACCTGCACCCGCTGCGCCGGTACTCCTTCGTTGTCGTACGAATACGTTCCCGCCAGCTTGATCCCATCGATTTCCTTCATGGTCGGATCATCCACCACACTCAAAAACGTCGGCAACACCTGCTGTCCCACTTTCTTCGTGAACGTCTGCCCTTCTTCTTCATCCTTCTGCCGGTGTCCTTCCATCCGGTGCCCGAGCACTTCATGGAAAAACACTGCCGCCGCGCGACCGCTCAGCAGCGCTGGACCGTCGTACGGTTCCGCAACCGGCGCGTTACGTAGTGCCTTCAGGTCCACCGCCATCTTCTCGATTTTGCCCATCAACTCATTTTCCGGCGGCAATCCGCTCGCGGCCGGAGCCTGAAATGTCTCCACACGCAACAGGTCCATGCCATCATCCGCTCGCGTCTGCGCTTCCATCACCAGTCGCGCCGTCGCGCTGGGCATCGCCAACTCTGTCCCCTCGCTCGTCACCGTTCGCGAGTTCGAGGACGACACCTGCAGCACCACCGTCGAGTAGTACACATCCGCATAATTCCGGAATGCTCCGGACAGCCGCCGTACTTCGTCTTCCCACGCGCTGCGATTGAACGCCGCCTCCGTCAGCTTTGCGTCCATGTGGACCTGCGGCGCATCCTTCGAAAAGTCCGGCGATTTATCCTCTTCCTCCGCCTGCACCGCGTTATTCGTTTTCACATTCAGATACGCCGGAGCCGCCCGTTTGTACGCGCGATCCGTCAGTTCCCACAGAACCCGCGCCTCCGCGTCCGTGTCATCATTCAGCGGCAGCGTTCCAGACGTCATCCCGCTCCCCCGGCTCTGCCCGTGCGTGTTGTCCAGTTGCGGAGTCCCCACCCGCATCGTCACATCTGCCGTCCGCCGCCGGTTCGTGGAATTCGACAAAATTCCCCCGTACGACGCAGCAATCAGGATTTGATCCTGGTCATACACCGTGTAGCTCAAGAAATACGGCGCGGGATCGCTCTTCGCCAGCGCGGTTTTCGCCCGATTTAGTTCGCTCTTCATCGTCGTCAGCACGACGTCGGACGCCAGGCCGGACACCGGGCGATCCGCCGTAGCCGTCGCTGCTCCCACGGGAAAACTGGCAATCTGCACCGCCAGTATCAGCGCGCCCACCGGCCTCACTTGCCGCCGGACATACGAAGAAACCTCAGCGCTGAATCGCTTCCATTGCTTGCTTGTCATTTGGTTTTGGCTCCCTGAACCACGGTGCGTGGGGCAAAAATCTCTCAATTCGCGAGTATGCCTGAGCAGGTTATCTTCTGCAAATTAGCTTCTCCCGAACCGTTCTCCTGCCTGTAAACGCGCTCCATTTGCGAATTCGCCAGCCGCAATCCGTTTTCGTCCCTCTAGTTTGACGTGCGTTATCTCCATTACGGTTGCCGCTCCGCATACCACCAGCAATCTTCCCCCATCCATCCATATCGTTCCCGGCGCTTGCTCTGGCTCACTCCGCGCCTCGATGGGTTTACCCTGAGCCTCGAAGGGCTTGCCCCACACGTGGCAAGTCTGTCCCCGAAATTCCGTGTATGCCCCGGGCCACGGCGTGAATCCCCTCATGTGGTTGTAAATCTCCAACGCCCGCCGCTCCCAATCGATCTTCCCGTCCTCGCGTTTCAAAATCGGTGCATATGTCGCCTGCGCAGTATCCTGTGGACGCCCGCTCAATTTCCCCGCGGCCAGTCCACGCAGTGTCTCCACCATCAAGTCCGCGCCTGCCTCCGACAGCCGCTCCATCACTTCCGGCGCCGTCTCGTCCGGCCCAATCGTCAACTCTTGCTGCAACAACATCTCTCCCGTGTCCATTCCCGCATCGATCCGCATCGTCGTGTTCCCGGTAACACTCTCGCCGTTCGCAATGGCCCAATGAATTGGCGCGGCCCCGCGATATTTCGGCAGCAGCGAAGCGTGCAGATTGATCCACCCCAGCCGCGGAATCGGCAGCAACCTCCCCGGAATAATTTGTCCGTACGCAATAATGATGATCGCGTCGGGCGCCAACGCGCGCAGTTGTTGCTCAATTTCCGGTGCCCGGATTTTCTCCGGCTGATGCACCGGCACTCCCGCCGTCACCGCCTCCGCTTTCACTGGGGAAAACGACACTTCGTTCCCGCGCCCCCTCGGCCGGTCGGGTTGCGTGAACACACCCAGAATGTCGAACTCCGGTAACGAAAGGAGTTTCTTCAAGGAGGGAACTGCGAACTGCGGCGTACCGCAAAACACCGCCCGCAGGCGGCTCATCAGCTCACCACCCGCGCACTCACCACTCTTACCACTCGCCTTCTTTTCGCAGCTTCTTGATCTTTCGCCGTATCAGGTCGCGCTTCAGCATGCTCAAATGCTGCAGAAATAGCACCCCGTGCAGATGATCGATCTCGTGACAAAACGCCCGCGCCAGCAGGTTCTCCCCGCGAATCTCAAACGGCTCGCCCTTCAAATTCTGCGCCCGCACGGTCACAAACTGCGGCCGGATCACATACCCGCGAAAGCCCGGAATCGACAGGCAGCCTTCTTCTTCTCGTACCTCGCCCTCGGCGTGCACAATCTCCGGATTGATCAATACAATCTTCGCTTCCGGATTTTTCCCGTTCGATACGTCCACCACCGCCAGCTGAACGCTTTTGCCGATCTGCGGCGCTGCCAGTCCCACTCCTTGCGCCGCGTACATCGACGAGAACATGTCCTCCGACAAGTCCTCCAATTCCGCGTCGAAGTTTTTCACCATTGCACCGGGCTTCTCCAGAACCGGATCGCCATATTTCACAATGGGATAGATCTTCCGCGGCGGCGCCTCCGCCGTCTCGGCTGCTTTCACCTCAGCCTTTGCTTCAGAACTCGTCGATTTGTCGGCCATATCCCTCGAAATTGCGCCGCGTTTCCGTCAGCGAATCTCCTCCAAATTTTTGCAGAAAAGCATCGGCCAGCACAAGAGCCACCATTGCTTCTCCCGCAACACCCCCTGCCGGCACCACGCACCAATCCGAACGCTCGTACGCCGCCTGCACCGGTTCTTTCGTCACCATGTCCGCGGTCCCCAGCGCCTTCCGCAGCGTCGAAATCGGCTTCAGGTACCCGCGCAGCACCACATCTTCGCCATTCGTGATTCCGCCTTCCAGTCCCCCCGCGCGGTTGCTGCTGCGTTTGAATTTACGCGCCTTCTTGTCATACGAAATCTCGTCCATAACTTCGCTGCCGTACGATCCCGCTGCCAAAACGCCCGCGCCAATCTCCACCGCCTTCACCGCCTGCACGCTCATCAATGCCTGCGCCAGCCGTCCATCCAGCTTTTCGTCCCACTGCGCGTGCGAACCCAGCCCTACCGGCACTCCATGTACGACAATTTCAAATACGCCGCCGACCGTATCGCCCGCTTTCAGCGCCGCATCCACTTCCGCCTTCATCTTCTCCTGTACCTGAGCATCCACGCAGCGCAGTGGCGACTCCAAATCCCCGCAAATCGCGGCAATCTCGTCCCAACTCGCCGTGCGTTCCACTCGCACATGCCCCACCTGAATCGTGTGACTGGCAATCTTCATCCCAAATTGCCCCAGCAATTGCCGCGCAAAACTGCCCGCCGCCACCCGCGCTGCTGTCTCTCGCGCCGAAGCCCGTTCCAGCACATACCGCGCATCATGAAAATTGAATTTCTGCGATCCCGCCAAATCCGCGTGCCCCGGCCGCGGCGCCGTCAACTTCTTCGAACCCGCTTCCGGTGCATCCGACGCTTCCACCGGCAAAATCTTTTCCCAGTTCGCCCAGTCCCGGTTCTCGATCCGCAATGCGACCGGCGCCCCAATCGTCTGCCCGTGCCGCACTCCCGCAAAAATCTCCGCCCGGTCCTTCTCAATCTTCTGCCGCCCCCCACGCCCATACCCCAACTGACGCCGGTGCAACTCATGGTTAATCGCCTCCACATCAATCGGCAATCCCGCCGGCAATCCCGACACAAATGCCAGCAGCGCCTGCCCGTGCGACTCACCCGCCGTATAGAAGCGAAGCATAAACTATCAAGTGTATCGGCCACCGCCATTTCCGTCCAGCGGCTTGCCCCGAGCCGCGAAGGACGCATTCGCTAAGTTCCTGAGCGAAGTGCGCTCCACAAATGGAATCGCCATCGGCTTCTCCTATTGCACCACGACTTTCGCCACCATTTTCGGATGGATCGAGCAGAAGTACGTGTACGTTCCTGGCTTCGTAAACGTGTACGTGAACGAATCGTCCGTATCCAACGCCTTAGACTTGAATGTGCTCTTGTCCTCGCTCACCACCGTATGCGGTATATCGTCGCGATTTACCCATTTCACCGTCGTTCCTGTCGCCACCGTCAGCGTAACTGGCGCGAACGTGAAATTATCGATTTTCACTTCCGTCGCCTTCGCGTTACCCGTAGCCTGAGACGCAATCCTCCCCGCGCCCGCCAGTAAAAATCCCCCGCACACCACCAGCGCCGCTCTACGAATCCATCCCTGTCTCTTCCTCATCTCTCTTCTCCTCATCTGAATTTGAAATCTCCGAAAATCGGTTCGGTCGTCTTAGAATTTTCTCTTGCGAGGCAGGGGCTTTTAGCCCCGGCGTAAGCCTGCATTTCTTTTAGAGGGTCGGAGCTTCAGCTCCGACAAGTAGCCCAAAAACGAATTGGGCTTTAGCCTCTGAAGACTCCTCTTCACTCAACCCAACTTGCTATCCACGATCGCAAGCGCCTCCCGCCCCCTCACAAACTTCACATCAGTAATTCCCAACAACCCGCGCAGCTCTTCCGCTGGAACCTTCATCGGCCCTGCCGAATCCGCCTTCCCCGGTTGCGGTTGCGGAAACGCCGTCGACGCCGCGGTATGAAACGTGATCGACCCTTCCACCTTTTGCATCGTCTGGTGAATGTGACCGTTCAGCACCGTCACCGATCCAAACCGCTTCAACATCGCCAGCGCCTGCGCGCTGTCCGCCGTCCCCCATCCCCACTCTGGATAAACCGACCACAACGGAATATGCGCGAACACCACCACCGGCGTGCTCGCGGAAAGCGGCTCCAGATCCTTCTTGATCCAATCCAGTTGCTCCGCACCAAGCGATCCCAGTCCGCCTGCCTTCAAATTCATCACGTTCACCAGTCCCAAAAAATGCACGCCCTTCTTCTCAAAGCTGTACCACCCACCGCCCTGCGTATTCTTCCTATACCGCGCCAGATACTCTTTCCCGTCGCCATCAGTCACATCGTGTTCCCCCGGCACATAAAACACTTCTCTTGCCGACGCCGACTGCAAGATCTGTCCGACGGTGTCGAACTCCTCCGGCCGCGACAGGTGACTGATATCCCCGGTATGCAAAAGAAATTCCGGTGCATTTGGCAGCGCGTTAATTTTTTCCACCGCCGCTTTTAGCGTGGCCGCCACGTCCGTGTTCGCCGGTTTGTTGAACCCCATATGGCTGTCGCTGATCTGCGCAAAGCTCAGCTCTCCCGTTGCGACGGCGGCATCGAATTCGTTGAACCGGCTCAACGCAAACGATTTCAGAACGCCTCCCTGAATCACGCACAGCGTTCCTGTCCCCGCCCACGCCATGCATTTCAAAAATCCCCGACGATCGATTCCGTCATGGTTGTGGTCCACCTCAATCTCATCCTTTATCTTCCTCGTCATCGCGTTCCTTCCTTTCTGACCACATCCCTGGTGTACCAAGTGCCGCGAACCCGAAGAGAGAACCTAGTCCGCGCCACCTGAGGACGTGTTCTGCTGTGAAGACTCAACCATTCGCCGTTTTATTCCCGTCGTTTCACACCAACCCGTCAAATCCGAACGGAGTCTGCGTAGTGACGAATACCTCCGCTCCTCGGTTTCCTCCATCTTGCGTTTTTCCTTGGTAGCGCTGGCTTTCATGCCATCGCTCTTGGGTTCTCTCAGTCAGATCGCACCCCCGCCTGCCTTTTCCCTCCGGTTCCACACCTTTGCCCATCGTCGTCATTCCGAACGCAGTGAGGAATCCCTCTTCGATCTAACCTCTCCTCGATCTAAACGTGAGCCTCCCGATCCTTTTCCCCAAGAATTCCCGCCCCAACGGGAATAAAATCAATCCCTCCGCAGTTACACCCATAAGGAACAGACCGAGGACCGGACGTGTGGGAAGGGCAGGAGAGAAAACGATTCGAGGACTGCGTCTTGCCGCATCTCGACGCGGCGTTCAACCTTGCGCGCTGGTTATTGCGTAGCAAGTCCGACGCGGAAGATGCTGCGCAGGAGGCGCTGTTGCGCGCGTATCGCTTTTTCGGTGGATTTCGCGCCGGTGATGCTCGCGCCTGGCTTTTGCAGATAGTTCGAAACACCTGCTACACGCAGCTTCGCAAGAATCGTCCGCAAGAGGACTTCTCCGAACTCCAGGAAGATGCCATGCCCGCGAACACTCCATCGCCCGAAGCTCTCGCCATCGCCAGCCACGACCGCGAACGCGTGGCCCGCGCCCTTGAAGCACTTCCCGTTCACTTCCGCGAAATCCTTGTGCTCCGTGAACTCGAAGGCTGCTCCTACAAGGAAATCGCCGCCATCACCGCACACCCGATCGGCACCGTAATGTCCGCGCTTGCTCGCGCTCGCAAACAATTGAAGGACGCACTATCCGATCCCCGCGAGTCACGCGAAGCAAAGGAGACTAATCGTGCCTTGTGAGCTGACGCGTACTCATCTTCACGCCTATCTCGACGGCGAACTCGACGCCCCCGGTTCCGTGGCCTTCGAACAGCATCTGCAATCCTGCGCCGAGTGCGCCTCCGCGCTCGCCTCCGAACAATCTCTCCGCCAAGCTGTCTCCACCGCGCAACTTTACGAACCCGCCCCCGATCAACTCCGCAAGAACATCCTCGCCAGATTGCCCGTGGATTTTCCCGCACCAACTCGCAAGCGTACTATCCTTCAGTGGGCTGCCATGGCCGCCGCTCTTCTTGTTGCCCTGTTCCTGGGCCACGCATGGTCTTCGTTCCATCGTGCTCAACCGCACGAAGACGTGCTAGCTGTTGCCGCTGTCGATGCGCATCTCCGTTCGTTGCAGCCCGGCCATCTCATGGATATCCCGTCCACCGATCAGCACACCGTAAAGCCCTGGTTCGACGGCAAGGTCGACTTCGCCCCCACCGTTCGCGACTTCGCCAACGACGGCTTCCCGCTAGTCGGTGGACGCCTCGATGTCCTCGCCGGTCGCACCGCTGCCGCCCTCGTCTACGGCCGCCGCAAACACATCATCAACGTCTTCGTCATGCCGTCCTCATCCGCACCAGCCGTCACGAGCACCACCGAAACCTCCGGCGAGCAGCACGGCTACCACTGGCTCGCGTGGCAAGCCGACGGCTTCACCTATCTCGCCGTCTCCGACACCTCCCCAGACGATCTCCAGCAACTTCGTGCTCTCTTCCTCAAGAATTGATTCGAAATTTCTATCCGCCCCGCAAGCAAAACCATTCTCACCAATCCCCCATCGCGTCTTGACCCTTCTCCCCGCTCCAGTTACGCTTCTCGCGAGGTTTTCTCGAGAACCCCGTGTCCGATACGCCTCTCCAGGTCACACCGTCCGACTCTCCCGCTCCTTTACCTCCGAAAGTTTCGGACGTCCTCGCCGATTTCGCCAAGCTCTCCCTTCTCAAGGTTCAGGACTACACCAAGCTCTCCATTCGTTGCCTCGCCAATCTCTTCACTCCGCCCCGCTACGGCCAAGACACTCTCGACCAAATGGACGACATCGGCGTCGGCTCGCTTCCCATCGTCCTTCTCTCGGGATTCTTCATCGGCGCCGTCATGGTGCTGCAAACCGGCTCGCAATTTCAGCGCTTCGGCCAGGTTTCCCTCACTGGCGATATCGTTTCCCTCGCGCTCGTCCGCGAACTCGGCCCCACCATCACGGGCCTCCTCGTCGCCGGCCGTTGCTCCTCCGGCATCGCCTCCGAACTCGGCTCCATGCTCGTCACCGAGCAGGTCGACGCTATGCGCGCCATGGGCACCGACCCCAGCCGCAAACTGATCTCCCCTCGTGTCCTCGCCTCTCTCATCACCATTCCGCTGCTCACCACCATTTCCGTGTTTGTCGGCCTGGTCGGCGGCATGGTCGCCAGCGTTTTCTCCCTTCGCCTCAGCGCCACCACTTTCTGGCAGCGCGCCATCGCGATCCTCGAGTTCTCCGACCTTATGCAAGGTTTCACAAAATCTCTTGTCTTCGCCTTTATCCTCTCCACAGTAGGTTGTTATCAGGGCCTCAACGTTCGCGGCGGTACCCAGGGAGTCGGCCGCGCTACTACCCAAGCCGTCGTCATTTCTTCTGTGATGATCATCATCGCCGACACCTTCCTCACCAAACTCGCCCTCTATCTTGCGGATAAACTCTGACGCTCATGGCCCTTCCTCCTTCCACCTCCACTTCGCCAAACCGGAACAGCCCAGCTGCTCCCGCCATCAAGTTTGACGACGTTTGGCTCGGCTTCGACGAAGGCCCCATTCTTCGTGGTCTCACCTTTTCCGCGCAGCCCGGGGAGACGCTCGTCCTGCTCGGCGAAACTGGCACTGGCAAAACCCTGGCCCTGAAAATTGCCGCAGGTTTGCTCACTCCCGAACGCGGTACTGTCCAGGCTCTTGGCCAGGACATTTCCGGCAAATCGGAACAGGAACTCCTCCAGATTCGCCGCCAGATTGGCTTCGTTTTTCAGGAAGGTGCGCTTTTTGACTCGCTCACCGTCGGCGAAAATGTCGCCTATCGTCTGCTCGAAGACGGCGCCGACGAAGAAGACGTCAAGCCGCAAGTCCAGGAAGTTCTGCGCTTCGTCGAACTCGAACACACTTCAGAAATGTTGCCTTCCGACCTCTCCGGGGGCATGCGCCGTCGCGTCGCCATCGCCCGTGCCTTGGTGAATCGCCCGCCCGTGGTTCTCTACGATTCGCCCACCGCCGGCCTCGATCCCATCACTTCGCAAACCATCATCACGTTGATCCTTCGCCTCCGCGACGTCTACGGCGTCACTGCCATCATGGCCACCCACCGCCTTCAGGACGGTTTCGGTCTCGCCAATTTTCACTTTGATCCCAAATCCCGCAGCGTTCGCCGTGGCCCTACCGGCGACTCCGCGCACCAGCAAATCACCCGCTTTCTCGTCTTGCGCGACGGCCACACCTATTTTGAAGGTAGCCCGGAGGAACTTCTTAAGTCCAAAGATTCCTATTTGCAACGGTTTTTGATTTGAACTCGGGTATAGTTGTGCCCAGGGTTGGCCTGGTCTTTTCGGAGGATTCTCAGAATGGCGCGCAGTAAACAACTGACTTGGTCGGAGTTGCGCGTGGGCCTCTTCGTCCTTGTGGGCCTGCTAGTCCTCGCTGTCGCCATCTTTTACGTCACCGGACAGGGTGTCTGGGGGCCCAAGTATCGCCTCAACACTTTTTTGCCGGAAGTTTCCGGTCTTGCTACCGGTGCGCCCGTTCGTCTCGACGGCGTCGAAATCGGCAACGTCGATCGCATCACCCTGGTTCCCCGCGAACACGGCAAGCCCCCCGATAAGATGCACAACATCGAAATCGGCATGCGCCTCGATCGGCGCTATCAGAACGATATCCTCACCGATTCCGTCGCTACCCTCGTCACCGAAGGCCTTCTCGGCAATCGTTACGTCAACATCCAGCGCGGCTACACCGGCGTCCCCCTCAAGGACGGCCAAGCTGTCCAAGGCGGCGAAGAAAAAGCCATCAAGGAAGTTATGGAGCGCAGCGCTGACGTCCTCGCCAACTTAAAAGACTTAAGCGCCCAGATTCAGGACATCGTTGCCGCCGTCAAGGAAGGGAAGGGCACTCTCGGCAAGTTGCTCTACGACGACCAGGTCTATCGTCACCTGAACAACATCTTGGCCAAAGGCGACCAGATCGCCACCACCGTGCAATCCGGTCAGGGCACTCTCGGCAAACTCGTGATGACCGACGAAATGGGCAACAAGGTCGAAACCACCGTCGATCAGGTCAACACCATCCTCGCCGATCTTCGCGCGCAAAAAGGCACCCTCGGCAAACTCCTCTACGATCCCACGCTCTACGATCAAGCCAAGGAAGCTCTCTCCAACGGCAACGCCGTTCTTGGTGACGTTCGCGCCGGAAAGGGCACTCTCGGTAAACTCGCCACCGACGAAACTCTCTACAATAAGCTGCGCGACACCAGCAGCAACCTCGCCGAAGCCACTTCCAAAATGAACAAAGACAACAACACCATCGGCAAGCTCTTCAACGACCCGCAGCTCTACGACAATTTGACCAGCCTCAGCGGCGATATGCGCACGCTAATCTCCGACTTCCGCAAAAATCCCAAAAAATATCTCACCATCAAACTCAATCTCTTCTAATCGTCCCTGGGGACTTTGCGCCACGCCCGCGGACTGTGTTGTAATGCTTCCGTAACAATGGCAGATTACGCTCATTCAGTTGAAGGGGTCCCTCTCAGCGCGCGCATGGATAACCAAGACACGACCTCTAAGTCTCCTCGTCCAGAAGCCGGTAAAACCACTCTGCCGCAGCCCGGCCGGCCCGTCCCCAGCCGCGCCTATCCCGGCGCGCTCATCGTCGTCGAAGGCACCGACGGCTCGGGCAAAAGTACCCAGCTATACCTCCTCAAACGCTGGCTCGAAATCGGCGGCTATCGCCTGCATTTCACCGAATGGAATTCCTCTCCGCTCGTAAAATCCGCCACCCGTCGCGGCAAGCAGAAGCGTCTGCTCACTCCCACAACGTTCTCCCTGCTCCACGCCGCGGACTTCGCCGACCGTTGCGAACGCCAGATCATGCCGCTCCTTCAGGGCGATTACCTCGTCCTCGCCGACCGCTACATCTACACCGCTTTCGCCCGCGACGCCGCCCGCGGCTGCTCGCACCGCTGGCTCCGCAATCTCTATCGCTTCGCTCCCGTACCCGATATCGTCTTTTATTTCCGCGCGCCCCTCGATGTCGCCGTCGACCGCATCCTCAGCGGTCGTCCCAAACTCAAATATTACGAAGCCGGCATGGACCTCGGCCTCTCCTACGAACGCGCCGAAAGTTTCAAACTCTTTCAGGCCCGCATCCTCGAGGAATACGACCGGATGGTCGACTCCGATAATTTCGTCGTTCTCGATGGCACTCTTCCCGTGAACAAGCTCCAAAAACAGATGCGCGACATCGTCGCCTCCAAAATCGATCTCAAGCGCTTCGCTCCTCGCGCTGACGTGGTGGAGTGACCATGCCCGACCAGGACAAAGACAAAATCACTCCAATCGCGCCGCTCACCGAAGTTCCGGCCCTCAAGCCTCCGTCATCCGAGCCTGAAGATTCCCAGTATTTCTTCGGCGAGCATCTCGTCGGTCTAAATCCTTCCGAACTCAATGGCAACCTCATCGTCATCGAGGGTCTCGACGGCTCCGGCCGCTCCACGCAGATCGCCTTGCTTCAGGAGTGGCTCGAGTCCGAAGGTTTTGCTGTACAGACCAGCGGTCTCCGCCGCTCTAATCTTGTCGGCCGTGATATCGACGAACTCCTCGCCAAAAACGCCGTCACCCGCCTCACTCTCGCACTCATGTATTCCACGGATTTCTTTGATCAGCTCGAGCACCGCATCGTTCCCGCTCTTCGCTCTGGCGCCGTCGTCCTCGCGGATCGTTTCATCTTCACCTTGATCGCTCGTAGTGTCGTTCGTGGCATCAATCGCGATTACCTCACCGGACTCTACGCCATGGCTCTCCGCCCCAATCTTACTTTCTGGCTCAACGTCCGCCCGGAAACCGCCTTCGCGCGCGAATTCAAGAAGGCTCAGGCCATCAGCTACTGGGAAGCTGGCCGTGACATGTCTCTCTCTCACGATCTCTATTGGTCGTTCGTTCGCTACCAGACCATGATCAAGCGCGAATTCGAAGTCATGGCCAAGCGCAACGCTTTCATCGAACTCGACGGCGAAGCCAGCGTCTCCACCGTCAATAAGCTTCTCCGTCAGCGCATCGGCGAGCATCTCGGTATCCGCGCCTCCAAATATTCTCCCTCTTCTGCTCTCGCCCATCTCTGGCGATAACCCAGCCAATGCCTGAGCCCGTTCATATCGCCGCCATCGACGCCGGCTCCAATGCCGTCCGCTTGTCCGTAGCCCGCGCTTACTCCGCTCTCGATATCGAGCCGCTGGTCACCGAACGCTGCGCTCTCCGTCTCGGCGAGGGTGTTTTCGTACGGCATCGCTTCAGCGAGGAAGTCCTTAAGAAAAGTGTCAAGGTCTTCCGCCGCCTCCACGAAATCATGGAAGAGTTCGGCGTCACCAAATATCGTGCTGTCGCCACCAGCGCTTCCCGTGAGGCCCAGAATCGCAACACGTTCATCCGTCGCGTCAAGAAATCGACCGGTATCCAGTTGGAAGTCATCAGCGCGAAAGAAGAATCGCGTCTCGGCAGGGAAGCCGTGTTTGCCGCGCTCGGCCCGGAAGCTCAGCCCGGTTTCATTGCCGACCTGGGCGGTGGCAGTCTCGAGCTCAGCATCCTACGTGATCATGCTCTCGCGAATTCCGCGCAAATCCCACTCGGCACCGTCCGGCTCATGAGCACGCTCAATCTCCCCGGTGTGATTCGTCCTGCCCAGGCCGAACAGGTTCGCCGCTACGTTCGCGCGCTCCTCGAATCGCGACTCCCCAGTCGGCCCAATCTCGCCGACCGCGTGGCTGTCGCTCTGGGTGGCAACGCCGAAACTCTTGCCAACGTCGCCCCCGGTCCTCGCCAGGATGGGCTACCCACTTTAGAAGTTTCTTTGTTGCGCGAACGTCTTCCAGACATCCTCCGTCGCGATGTGCGCTCCCGTATGAAAGCCTACGGCGTCCGCCGTGATCGCGCCGATGTTATGGCTGTCGCCGCCCTCATCTTCGTTGCTCTCGGCCGCTATCTCAACATCCGCACCTTTGCCATTCCCAGTGTTGGCCTCCGCGAAGGCGTTCTCCAGGAAATTGCCCGCGACGCCTTTTCTCGCAAAGAGCCCCATCGCTACAACACCGAAGCCCGCCAGATTCTCATGGCCGCCCGCAGTTTCGGCCGCCGCCTCGACTACGATCAGCGTCACGCCGAGCATGTACGCGAACTCAGTCTCATGCTCTTCGATCAGCTTCAGCCTCTCCACCATTTGCCGGTTCAGGCTCGCGTGCAGCTCGAAGCTGGCGCGCTTCTCCACGACGTCGGTCATCGCGTCAGTCACCGCGGCCATCACAAGCATGGTGAATATCTCGCTCTCAACGGCGACATTCCCGGCCTCGAAGGCCGCGATCGCCAGATCGTCGCCGCCGTCGTTCGCTACCACAACCGCAAGTCTGAGCCCGACGGCCACCATCCCAGCTATTCCGCGCTCAACAACAACGACAAGCGCGTCGCTCGCCGCATTGCCTCCATCGTCCGCATCGCCGAAGGTCTCGATCATTCTCACCGCCAACGCATCGAAAGTCTCCGCGCTTCCTTCCAACGCGGCGGTGTCACCATCCAGGTCCACGCCCGCGGCGACGTCACCGAAGATCTACGCGACGCCGAGCGCTCCTCCAACCTCTTCGAAAAAGAATTCCACCTCCAACTCTTCTTCCGCCGCCCCCAACCCGACTAACGAATCCGCCTTCACCCGTTATAGCGGCACGGTCTCTAACCCCGTAAGCAGTTCATTGCCCCAGGCAAAAGTAAAAGCCGCCATCGGCATTTTCCGTGTAGGGGCGCAGCACTGCTGCGCCCCATGTCCGCAAGTTCGCAGCGTCTCGACTCCGCCATCCTTTCCCCACCGCCGCAACATCCTAATCCCCGCGCCCCAACTCCCCCCTCTAATCTCATGTCATCGTAATCACCGCGACGGATCTGCTTTTCCGCAACTGGATCTGCCATGCGCTCACAACCTACTGTCGCCATTCCTCCCCTGTAGGGGCGGCTTCTTGCCCTGAGCTCCCCAAGGGTACGCCGCCTGCCTTTTCCCCATCCCCGCAAGTGACCCCCGAGGCTTGCCTCCCCGCTCAAATCCCTGTCCTCCCGAGCCTGCCTGCGGCAAGCAGGCAACGCGAGGGCCCTGCTTTCCCCGCGCGCGCCGACCGAAATTCCCCGCGCAAGCACCATCCTTTTCCCCGATCCACGGCTTTACCGTTGCCCCGGTCCGCCGCTGTCATCCTGAGGAGCGTCTTTTGCGACGAAAGATCTCAATCCAAACGAAGGGGCCCACGGGAACCGCCCACCATTTCCCTTGACATTATATTACTTATATGTTATCTTTTTTGCGTGAACCAGTGCGCCCCGCCGCTCTCCCAGCCCCTTCTTCCCCTAACTCCCTTGCAATCTGCACTTCCGCAAAATCGCCTCACAACTCTTTTAGAATCCGCACTTGCACAACCGTATCAAAACACTCGGGTTACAAACCCTGTAGAATCCGCACTTACAAACACCATTTCCGCCAAGTCCTTTACCATCCGCACTTACCAAAAATAGCGGTGTTTTTTTGCGCGGCAGATCCCTGTAGCGCAGGGCGACTTGCCCGCCGTAGCCAACGCGAAGGCGGGTCGTAGAGCCCTGCGGCCTTTACAACCACATTTAGAATCACCACATACAAAAACAGGGGGAGGGGAGTAACCTACGGGTTACCCACTCTCCCCTTGTCACACGCCATACATATTCATTTCTGTAGGATAATTCTCAGGAGGGCTGCTGCTGATGGAGCTGTACATCGTTCGCCACGGGATCGCCATAGACCGCGAAGATCCCAAATGTCCCGCGGACCCCGAGCGTTTTCTCACCGATGAGGGCCTCGAGAAGTCTCGCCAGGTCGCCAAAGGTGTCGCCGAATTCGCCTCGGTTCCCGACCTGATCCTGACCAGCCCCTACTTACGCGCGCTGCAAACCGCCGAACTTTTCGCCGAACGTCTCGAATACCCCAAACAGAAAATCCAAAAATCCGATCTGCTGCTCCCCGGCGCCGAACCCCTGCAACTCTTCCGCGAACTCAGCAAAAACAAGGATCTTTCCTGCGTCTTCGTCTTCGGCCACGCTCCGCACCTCGACGATCTCATCGCCACCGCCATCGGCACAAAGCATCACATCTCATCGTTGAAAAAAGCAGGCGTAGCCTTCGTGGAATTGAAGCGCCTCGTTCCCCCGGCCGGAGAACTAATCTGGCTAGCCACTCCCAAACTACTCCGCAAAGCCGGCAGGTAGCTGTCTCGAACTTCTGATATCTGATATCAGATATCTGCTATCGGCCTCAGCATCAATCCGACGCCGCTGAGCTAGCCTGTGTCGGCTCTTCCTTGCGCGGAGTCCGCACAATCTGCGGCACCAGGGGCGCCGCCTTCACAATCAATGTCTGTCCCAGGCTACTCTCCAGCAGATATTTCCCGGCTGCCACCAGCGCCGCATGCCCTTCGCTTTCTTCCAGGCCTGGCACGCTGATGATTAGCGCGTCCACGGATTTCTCCACGCGCAGTCCGGTCGCGGACAGCACGCCCGATTTATTCAGTGTGCGCGCCAAACGCAGTACGCCGGCCAAAATGCTGACGATCTTTCGCTCTTCGCTCGTGAATCGCGCAAACGCCTTGTCCTTGGCGTCCGGCAAACTTCCGCGATGGTACCGAACCACGCTGCCCAGGATCTCCCACTCCTGCTCGCTCCAACCCGGCGGCACAGTCGCGTGCTTCAGGAATTTCTTGGCCGCTTTGCGTGGCGACTTCTCGCTCAGTCCGCCACCCACCGCGTGAAGACGCGCCGCTGCTCGCATGATTTTGCGCACGTCTTTACTCCCGAGAATCGCATCCACATGCAATCGCGACATGGCGTCATACAACCGCATCGCCAATCGCGAAATCAACGTCGCGCGCCGCGTGTTCACTTCCACGGCCCGCGCGCTCGCTCGCAGCCGCGCTTGCGACGCCGCCAACAGCCGGCTTTTCTCCGGTAGTTGCTGCCTCCACTCCTGCCACAAGCCGCCTTCGCCCAGCGTCAATCGCCGGTATTCTTCAATGCGCTCGTGCCGCTGCGAAGCCAGCCGTTCGTTCCATCCCAGCCGCGATTCGCTCAATTCCCCGGGAACTTCCGCGATCTTCGCGGACAGCACATCGAAGTCGTGTACTTCGCCCAACAAATCTTGCACGTGCTTCAACCGTTCGCCCCATTCTTCATATCGTGTGGGCAGCAAGCTTTCCACCGTGTAACGGAATCGCTTCACCCCAATTCGCAACGCGTGCCACGCTTCCGGCTTCTCCGCCCGCAGCGCGCGTACGTGCAATTCCTTCGCCGCTTCCAAACGCTCCAGCGCCAGGCATTCCGCGGCCAGACCGTCCGGCGGCACCAGCCGGCTTCGCCGCTGCAGCTTCCGTTCCAGTTTTCTCCAGGATTTGTGATCGAACTTGTCGACCGCCTTCAGCGCCGCTGCTTGCTGTTCTTTTTCCTGCTCGGCAAACCCCACCAGCAGTTGCTCGCGAATCGCGTCGCCTTCTGGACCTAGCTTCTGCGTCCACTCTTCCAGCACCTGCGTGTCCCGCAGTTCGCCCAACTGCCGGAACAACTTTTTCCCCAGCTTGCGCATGTCCGGCCACGCGGTGTCCGGATCCACCTCTTCCATTACTCCCGCCACCGAGCGGCACCGCCGTATGGCCACACGCAGATCGTGTACCGCGTCCGGCTCCGGTGCTTTGCGCACCGAGTCTATCTCCTTCAAGACGCGTTCCATCCAATACTGCAATCCCCGGAACTCGGGCTTCGAGCCGGGTACTGTGTTTCCCGTTGCCATCTTTCGATTTCAGCCGAAACCGCCCTTGCAGGCGCCCCTTCCGGCTATACCTATAGGCTAGCCCGTTGTCGCAGCCGCGTCCAGTACAGCGCGCTTGGCCATAACTCCGGCAACATCCGCGCTAGCACGAAACCCATGCCAATGCACGCCACAGCACAGATCAGGAAAACATGGCCCGGATCGGGATGACCCAGCCGCACCATCGCGTACTGCGCCAACGGCTGCAGCGCGATCCCGCCGAACGACAACAGGTTCGAGGCTCCAATCACCCGCCCTTTCTCTTCCGGTCGCGGCCGGTTTTGGATCAACGCGTTGATCGGCACTACAAAAAATCCCGCCGCCATTCCCAGCGCCACCAGCAGCACCATCACCATTTCGTAGCTCAGTCCAGGAACGAACAATGCTCCCGCCGTCAGTACAATCCCGCTCATGCCCGGCAGAATCATTCCGGTCTCGATCTTCCGTCCTGAAGCGTATCCGGCCACAAAGCTGCCCACGCCGATTCCCAAGCTCAGCGCGGCCAGCAGGTAACTGCTATGCGCTTCGTCAACGCGCAGAATGTCCGTGGCATACAGCACAATGTTCAGCAACAAAATGGCGCCCAGGAACCAAAAAAACGTATTCGCGATTACCGCCACCCACAACACGGCATCCTTCCGCATGCGCTGAATTTCTTGCACGAATTCTCTCGGCCAATTCCACTTGTAGCTGCGTGCCGCGTCCGCTGCAGGCACTCGGCTGATGCCCAAACTCGACAACAATCCCACCAGCGAGAGCGCCATCAGGAAAAATCCCGACCATTGCTGTTGCCCGCGAAAGTTGTGCGCCAAAAATCCGCCCGCCAACGTTCCGCCAATCGCCGCCAGCAGCGTCCACAATTCGATCACGCCGTTTCCCCAACTCAACTTGGTGGTTGGCAACAATTCCGGAAGCAATCCGTACTTCGACGGCCCAAAGATCGCTCCTTGCGTGCACACCAGAAACAGCGCCACCGCCGCCAGATCCAGGCGGTTGATCCACAGCGCATACGTCGCGCCTCCCATCGTCAGCACTTCCAGCAATTTCGTCCAGACGGTCACACTGCGTTTGCTGAATCGATCCGCAAAATAGCCGCCAGGAATGGAGAAAAGTAGGAAGGGAACAGCAAAAACCAGCGGCACAACCAGCACGAACAAGAAATCGCGCTGCGCTCGCGAAATGCTCGATTCCAATACCAGGAAACTAACCAGCCATTTCAATGCGTTGTCGCTGAACGCGCCCTGAAACTGCGTCACAATCAACGCCCAAAAGCCCAGCAGCCCGCCACGCGGATCGCTCGCCGGCAACGCCCTCTCGGAATGACCTGGAAGCCTGTCCATCGACGACGCGAGTCTACTGGTTCTGGCACGCCTCCGCAACCAACGCGATCGCGCGTCAACCCAAGTACTGCAACGACGCCGTGATCAGCCTCTTTGTGCCTTCGTACGGATCTTCCGGCCCTTCCCATTCCATCGAGCAGTAACCCTTGTAGTGGCTCGCTTTCAGAATGTCGAAGGTCTTCTTCAAATCCACGCGATACACTTTCCCTTGATCGCCCACTTCCGAGTCTTTCACGTGGCAGATGTTGTAGGCATGCCGGAACATCGCGGTAACGGCGCTGTAATTGAATTTCTCGTCCCCACTCGTCATCGAATTGCAGAAATCCGGCAGCGCGTGCAGCCACGGATGATTCACCTTCTCCACCACTTTCACCACGAAGAATGCATCCTCGCTCACCAGGTCGTCGTTCTCCAGATTCACCAGAACGTTCTTGCTGGCCGCGTAGTCCACCAGCGGACGCAGGCTCTCGGCAGCAATATCCACATTTGGCTTGGAATTCTTCGCCTCCGCGATCGACGTGCGCACACTCGGCGATCCCAAAATCACCGCCACATCCACCCACTTCTTGCAGTGTTCCACCGCTTTCTTGCGATTCGCCGCGTCCGCATCGTAGAAACTCTCGGAATTGTCCACGGGAATATCGACGACGTGTACGCCGGCTTTCTCGATCGCTTCGCGAAAACCTTTCAGATATGCCTCGTCCGTGGAAGGAAAGTGCGCGCTGAGCGGTTCCACCCCGGGAACTCCAAATTGTTCCCGCACCTTCACCGCAAAGTCGCGCAAATCCATACCGTGTTTGTTTTTATCCCGATACTCGTTTGTCGCGCTTTCGATTTCCGCCCGAAAGGGCCAGGAAGCCACCGCCAGCCGCTCGCGCGCTAGCGTCGGAAATTTCAAATTCGGCGCACCCTGACTCGAGCGCCCTTCCGCACCGGCGAGTGACTCCAACAGAGTGGGATGCCACGCCATTGCTCCTACCGCCAACGCTGCGGACGATTGCAACACACTACGACGCGAAACTTTTCTCATGGCGTCCTCGCTTGGAGCGATTTTTTCTTGCGGTCTTGTTGGTATTGAACACCCACGCTCACCCGAATGCAATCACTTACGCTTTTCCCGCCGTTGCTCAACGCTTCCTACCGCGCTTTACCCGTCTCTCGGGTCATGCTATTTTCAATACAGTTCTCCCGGAGTGGCGGAACTGGCAGACGCAGCAGACTCAAAATCTGCCGGGGATCACTCCCCGTGTGGGTTCGACTCCCTCCTCCGGGACCAACCTTTTCAATAACTTAGTGAATGATTTGGGACTCTTGCTGAGCGGTGGTGGCGAGTGTCTGTACACTTTTTGTACACTCGTTCGCGGCTAGTTTTTCGACTGCCTCGTGAAGATGCGAAGGGGCAAGATGCGAATAACGTAGAGTTACTGTAAGTGTTTCGTGCCGCATCAGTTTCTGAACCGTCAAGATATTTACATCAGCCATGACAAGGCGACTAGCGAATGTGTGCCGCAAATCGTGCCAGCGCAGTTCCGCAATGCGAGCCTCAGTCATCACTTCTTTGAACCAATGCCTCGCGCCCCATTCTGTGGGAGAACTACACACAAGTTTATCTTCAACGGCCTTGTCGGGGGCAAGACGGGCGCGAAGTTTTGCTAGTGCTGCAATGGCAGAAGTGTTTAAAGGGATATGTTCGCGCTTTCCACTCTTCGCCAGTGGAATCGTGATGATCCTCCGTTCGAAGTCAACGTCCCGCCATCGCAAGCCGTATTGCTCTGAGAAGCGCATCCCCGTGTGCAAGGCGAGATCAAACTCCGGTTCACGCTCCGGGAATCGTTTACGGATCACAACCCTCAGCCGCGACTCCTCATCTGTGAATTTCTTTAAGAACTCATCCTCCGTATCTTTCGGGGGAAACTGGTTCAAGTAACGCTCCCTCCCATTATTCAGCCGCTGGAGCTTCACAGCGAGCGCCGGATTCTCGATTACTTTCTTGTTCGCAAGGGCTATCTTGAAGGCCTTACTCAATGCGACGCGGTACTGGTTCTTTGTCGCTCCCGTTTTGCAGTGCTCGTGTAGCTTTAGTTCAATTTCCTCAGGCGTGATGCTGCCTGCGGCGCGTTCTTTGAACCACTCTTTGATCACGCCCCAACGATAATCGCGGAAACGACGCCTATCTCCATACTTCAACGCGTGCGCTCGACGCGTAGCCTCAAGGGCGTCATCGATGATGTGCTGAAAGCTTACGCTCCGGCGGGCGTTTTCTGGGAAGTAACGCTTCTCGAGGACTTCTGTCCTGCGCTTTTCGAGTACCTTTCTGGCAAATGCCTTCGATGGACCGGCACTCTCCGTGCGCACCGTCCCGAATTGATCCGTAAAACGGATGTGGTAGATGTGGCCGCGAAGAAGAAGCCCCTTGTCCGCGCTCACTTTCTTCCAGCAACCACGACCTTCTTGAGCTGATTTATTTGGCATGACGCCTCCTCTTTCTAAACGTTTCTCGACGGTTGTTCACATCCAGTGCACACTTATGTGAACAGAACATCGCGTCGTTTCGCTTAGCGATGAAAAATGGTGTCAGGCTGCACTGCGGATTTGCACAAACCTTTGCGCGACCAACGCTCAGGTCGCGTGTTAAGAGCAGCCGTATGTATGTCCAGCAATCTGCTGGGCACAGGGCCAGACCGCGGACCCACGTCACTGGCAAGTCGAAATTGTCCAATTCTTTCAAGCCACGCACGAACCACAGTTGCTTAACGTCTGCTCTGCGCCAAGCGTCTTGGAGCCTTTCCTGAAGATTGCGGAATGTTGCAACTGAAATTTCGAAAAAACTACCGTCCGCCAGGCCTGATGAGTCGGCGACCAGGGTGCCGTACTGTTTGATGAAGGTGCAGAGTTCAGTCGCTGTGCGTTCACGACTAGGATAACCAAGGTTTGCTAAGGCCTCGTGTGGAGGTTGGAGCCAACGTCTTGGATTTGGAAGGGTCGATCCCGGCCAAAAGGTGACGACGTCTGTTTCATCTACGCCGACGTCCCTCTTGATATTGAGCGGCGCACCGGGGTCAAGCAGCTGCCAGCCCGCTACAATGGGCATCTCTAATGTGTAATATGCTCTCATAAACAGAATATTATAATTATTATCTACCCTTGTAAACAGGCATATTTCGTCGCACGGATGCTTCTTATGGCATCAATATACTAAGTGCAGCATCGCGCAAATGAAAACAATGAGCTAGACGCGAAGAGCGCAGCACGCTCATTATTATTTTGAGATTGGAGGCTATGATGGCCAGCGAGATTACCGTTCGGGAAGCAATCTTGATTAGCGGTTTGACGCGGCAGGCTATCTACAACGCCCTGGTTAATGGACGCGTCAAGGCGCAAAAATTTGGCCACGTGTACAAAGTCGACCGGAAATCGCTACTCGACTACCTGCGCTCTCCTCATCGCCATCAGGGCCAAAAGAAAGCGTAACAGCATGGCGCGTGAACCAGTCGTGGACCAGTTGCTGTACGGCGTACCTCAAGGAGCGTCCGTCATTGGTATTTCTGTTCGCCTCATGTGGGATTTCATCGCTCGGGGCGAAATCTCTGTGCGAAAAATCGGAAACCGAACATTAATAACACGCAAGGAATTGGAGCGATTTGCGGCTCGCGATCATGACGGAGTGAGGCGATGAGCGAGCGTCGGAATCTTGGCGGAGCGGAGGCAGCGATAACGACGCACGATATCTGGCCGCCGGGCAGTGCGGCATCGTCGGCAAAGCTCCTCGAGGCTGCGGACGAGCTAATCGAGGGACTGTCTAAAGACCCGGACTGCGACACGTCGAGGCTAGTGGCTGACATCTCTGGGCTGATCGAAGTATCAGCCACCGAAACGAATCACAATCTGATTCCGACCAAGGACAAGGGCATCAGGCCAATTCTGGCGAACGCCGCTACCGTACTGCGCGAACATGCAAGCTGGAAGGGCGTTCTGGGGCTGAATCAATTCTCACTCCATGCGATGACCAGAAGAATGACGCCATGGGGTGGGGAGGCCAGCAAGAACTGGACGGACACCGACGACATTCGTACAGCCGAATGGTTGCAGCACCACGGCGTACTGGTCTCGCCGCAGGTAGCGTCGAACGCAGTCGAGATAATCGCTGAAGAGAATCCGTTCCATCCGGTGAAGGATTATTTGACGAAAGTAAAGCGGGATGGAGAGGATCGGCTGAGCTCCTGGCCCGTTTTGTACCTAGGCGCGCCTGACACTACCTATGTCAGAGCCGTCGGAATTCGATGGCTGATCTCGGCCGTCGCCAGAATCTTTCGACCCGGGTGTCAGGCGGACCATACCCTCCTACTTGAAGGGCCCCAAGGTATTTTGAAAAGCACGGCGTTGCGCACCCTTGCTGGTCCGGAGTGGTTCTCGGACCACTTAAGCGATCTAGATTCCAAGGACTCGCGCATCGAGTTGCATGGCGTCTGGATTCTAGAGCTGGCAGAGTTGGCGAACATAAAACACTCTCTTACGGAGAAGGTGAAATCATTTCTTACAGCCAGATCGGACCACTTCCGTCCACCGTACGGCAGACGAGCGATTGACGTGCCACGTACGAATGTGTTCGCGGCAAGCGTTAACGACTCCACCCCGTTCGTCGACGAAACTGGCAATCGCCGATTCTGGCCCGTCCGGTGCGGGAATATTCAGATCAAGAAATTAGAACAAGACCGAGACCTGCTTTGGGCTGAGGCGTACGCGCGGTACATGCGAGATGAGGTCTGGTGGCTCGAGACGCCCGAGTTGAACAGCTTGGCGTCGCAAGAGCAAAGGAAGCGCTATCAGTCTGGACCGTGGGACGGCCTGATCGAGAAGTACTTGGACGACTGCGCGGCCGATAAAGTAACTATCGACGATATTCGTGCTCAAGTGATCAACGCGCCGCTGTCGCAATGGCGTCAGGCGGATATGAACTGTGTTGCCCGATGCCTCAGGCTTAACGGATGGGAACGAGTTCGAGTTCGCATCGGCGAAAAACTGAGGTGGTGCTACAAACGCCCTGACCTTCCCACTGTTCCCAGTGAGGACCAATGAGACTGGGAACAGAATCAGTTAATGTTTATGAGCATGTTCCCAGTGTTCCCACTGTTCTCACCGGTTCATACAACGCTTTAGAAACAGAGTGTAGAGCTCCGTAGGAGCTCTTAGGAGCAGCATGAGAACCGAGAACACCGAGAACACGGGGAACAGGTGCCTTGAGAGGGGCTACGTCCCCAAATCACCCATGCGATTGGGCCTACGAACGACACGCGAGTCTTCACCGTACGATTGCGAATATTTTAGTTACATAGTGGTTTTCATATACAGGAGTAAGTATGGCAATCAAAACACCGTTGTACAGAATGCGGTCGCGAGGGCAACGTATCAACAAGCAGGAACAGGTCGCGCCCGTGACGGCATTGCAGAACATTCCCACAGCCCCGAAATATTTCACTAAAGAACTGCGCGAACTCTGGAAAGAGGCCTGCGCAAATCTATTGACCATGAACGCTCTGACGCAAGAGAGTTTTCCGACCATCGAGACGTTTTGCACTTCGATGCTCACGATGCGGCAAATCGTCATCGATAAGAACGCGCCGAACTCGCGTAAGGTTGCGGCGATTGAGGCGGCGCGCCGTTGCGCGGCGGAGCTAGGTTTCAGCCCGAGTGCGCATCGACGAGTGAAGCCGCTTAGTACTCCAATTAAAAGTGGCATCTCGGACATGCTCAACTGACGGAGGGGGCCGTGTTCTACTGCCCAAAGTGCCAAGGTCAATCACGCGTGACTCGAACGGAAGCCCTTTGGCGTGGCGCTGGAACGCGCCGTGAAAGGCAATGCGCAGCATGCAAGCATAGGTTCCAAACGGTTGAGCATTCGATGGACGCATTCAAATTAGCTTCGCTAATGGATTCTGAGGTCAAACAAGTAAGGGAGCTGCTAGCTCTAGCAAAAAAACGCTAGCATTAACAACTTCTACTGATTTCTCTTGCACCCCATACATGCTGCGCTGAAAGTGGACCGAGTATGAACTGCAAGCTAAAAGTTCGAATGAATGTCAGCATCGCTGGCGAAACGTGGAGTCTGCAACCCGGTCATGTCGTCGTGATTGATTCTGCCCTTGCCCAAAAATGGATTCGTTCTGGCCACGCTGAGCGAACTAACGAGCCACTGACCACACAGCGAGATTTGCTAGGCGATTTGACGGCGGCGGAAGCATTGACGCATCTCTGTGTAAGCTGCGAACGCAGGCGTGCCCAAATTGTTTTTCGGAACCGACCCCTGTGTTTGCGCTGCGGGAAAGCTGAAATGGAGGCATGAAATGACAGTTCGCGTTAGACATGGCGATGATGGTGTTGCAGCAATTGTGGGCGAGTGTGAAGGGGCGCAGAATCTCAATTTTTCAGGAGAGATTGAAGCTCTCACGATGGCCGAGCGTCGGAAGTGGATTACCAACTTCGAAGCGACCGTAGATCGCGACCGCGAAGAGAACTTTCGCGCCTACCTGTTATATGGAAGGGATGCGCTTATCGACATGCGGGCTCAAGCCGAGGGGACGGACACCACTGGTGGATTTTTGGTCCCGAAAGGATTCTCTCGTCAATTCTTCACCAGCCTAAAGGAGTATGACGGGCTATTTGACGCAGCAACTGTGGTTACGACAGACACTGGCGCTGAATTTCCAATGCCCATCGACGACGATACCGCCACCAATGCTTCTGTCGTTGCAGAAAGCGGCACAAGCACTACACAGGATGTCGTGTTTGACCAGATTTCGTTCGGCAAAACTCCGCAATGGCGAAGCGGTATCATACGCGCTTCGGTGGAGGTTGTTGGCGACGCAAGATTCAATTTTCAGATTCTGCTCGCAGGCATGTTTGCGAGACGATTTGCACGAGGCATAGGTGCAAACTTCATTACCACGCTGCTGACTGCAGCAACTTTGGGCAAGACCGCGGCGTCGGCGACCACGATTGCCGGAGACGACGTCCTCGATTTGATGGCTAGTGTCGATAGTGCCTACGCTCAGAATGGCGCATTTCTGATGAACGCCACCACCTTGGTGACGTTGCGAAAATTGAAAGGTTCGACATCTGGCGATTATTTGTTGCCCTTCGGAAGAAACGCAGTGGGGAGACCTACGCTATTTGATGCGCCAATCTTTTTGAGTCCAAGTATGCCCGCAATGACCAGCGGACTGAAGCCCGTCGCGTTTGGCGATTTGTCGCGGTTTCTGCGCCGTGAGGTTCGCCGATCGCTGGTGACAAAGGCATACATCGAGCGCTATGCAGAATATGGCCAAATCGGGTACGAGGGTCTCTGGCGGGTTGACGGCAAACTTGCGAAGGCAACAAACGCGCCAGTGTCCGTGAAATATCTACAGATGGCATGATTTTCCGAATGCGGGTCCAATTCGGGAAACGAGCGCAGCATCGGCTTCATATCTTGCTGCGCTCGTGTTGTAATCAATTAGGTAACTTGTTCCCACGTCTGCTCCCCGTGCCTAATCTCGTCAATGGAAGGCCTTCGAAGCTCTCTATTAGTCGTCACATCCACGCTCCAGAACACTTCATACACATCAGTGCCCGTATGGGTTGTAACGCTATCGGTAGAAACCAAGGAGTTGAGAAAAGAGCCATATGGTAGCGTATTTATATTACTTAAGCTCGATAGCTGCACGCCTCCACCACTGAAAACTGGGACATGAACATCTACTAAATTTGCAAATTGGGTTTTCGCCGAGACTATTCCTTCCAGCGAGGTAGGCTCCAAAGATGACATGGCGGTCGCATACTGCGGAATAGTCTTGGTTGGAGACTTGTACGACACAATTTTCGAAGCCTCAGTTTGGATGTTAATCCTTGAAGTCCATTGAACTCTTCTGCCAGTTTTTCTCGCGAAGTTGGGCTGGCTAATTAGCCACTTCCCATTGTTTCTTTGCGTAGCCCCTGGGGGAAGAGCTGCCAGGTCTTTCGTAAACTTCAGCGTGATCGCTTCCCTAATCTTGTTCTTGTAATACAAAGTAGTCTCGTCTTTTGGAACAAAGAACAGGCTACTAGCTTTTGGTCTCAGGAGTGCCAAAAATGCTTCATCTACCTGAGAAACCAGCGTATTGATCAGCCCCTTGAGCTCTTCGATGGTCGCCAAAAACGCGGTATTTGTGGATTCGGTCGTCCGAACCTTAACTGCTTGGACAACCAATGCGTCGCCACTCAATAAAACGATTCTGCAGATTTTTGGCGTTTTTGGAGAATCGCGTACGAGCTGCAGGAAACATTCCACAATTATCCGGTCACGGAAGCCCTTTTCCGTTTCTCCATCTTTGAAAGGAGGCCTTCGATATACCGCATCAAGAGCGAGGTTCCGCCAATCGACCTTGTTCGCATCGAGTGCGAGGATTACTAGCCCCAATTCTTCGAGGCGCTGGGAGACAACCTTTTCGACGCTATCAATCAGGAGCTGTTCGTTAATGGCGAGATTGTGCCCGAGGAGTCGTTCAACTTTCGCGACAGGTGGTAGCAGCTCTAAGGCTCTCTTCTGCATCTGATATTGGCGTTCGTGACGTACCATCTCTGGTAGATACCACTGAATTTCGAGGTCAGGGAACTTGCTTTCCTTGATCAATTTCGCTGCTTCTAAGCGAACTAGGTCGCTCGCAGAGTCGGTAAATAGAACGTTGGTGTCGAAAACGACCCTCAATTGGGGTGTGTGATGTTTGCGTTGTTTCGCGGTCGTCGTGGTTTTCTGGTCCATTGACTGAGATGATAGTGGAAAAGGGAGGCATAGGTCTAGCGTGGCTGCCCTTAGGCCTCCGGCATGCGCCGCGCTGATTCTTGAGGTTCGTATGCAAGAGATATTGCTTAGACGTTGGGCTGAGTGTATTGCGCAGGAGGGTCCTATCCGACAGCGTTCTGCGCGTGATACGGCATCGTCTCTCCGAAGGAAGGCCTTTCTTGGCGGTAGACTTGCAAGATGACACTTCTGCTAAATCTTGTAGGCCCGTCGGGAATTCACCTGTCCTCTGATTTTCGCCTAACCGACATCCTAACCCATCGCCCTATAGAGGATAGCTTCGGTAGCAAGCAGTTGCCTTTTTCTTTCGACTCATGGAGTGCGCATCTTTCATTCACTGGAATAGCCGAAGTAAGCGGGAGAAGGACTCTCGATTGGCTCTCGCAGGCCTTACAAAGCATGCCGCGATCAGCGGAACCTGCGGCGGCGATGGCGAACCTTGCAGC
The DNA here is from genome assembly GCA_963759275.1 of Candidatus Acidiferrales bacterium. Classification (GTDB taxonomy): domain Bacteria; phylum Acidobacteriota; class Terriglobia; order Acidiferrales; family UBA7541; genus Acidiferrum. The sequence continues at coordinate 539,488 of CAVWYZ010000021.1, forward strand.
AGTAGCAACGTCCGAATTCCGCCGAATACCGAAAGACCTCAGACAACTAACGATGGTAGCGGGCGTAATTCAATCAGGTCGGGCTGCCGCGTTGTTTGTACTTTCTTGCAATGAACGGCCGGATGGACCACCTCTTTCCGTCCCGTTGGATCAATTCGATGTATACGAATACTCTTGCGATAGCCCCCAAGTTCTCATTTTCGGTTACACGAGCGCAGTGTCAACGGCTGATCGGAAATTTCTCAAGAAATTAAACCGTGGCAGGCTCGATCCGGAAGAGATTCGCGCTGCTTTGGCTAGGATCAATGCGCGATCTGCAAGAAGCTCGACTGGATTAATAAGCGGCGGGTGCTTGGTCACTAGCGTACTTCCTGGAGGTATCGTTGCGTCGGAAAATTTTGGGCGCACTCCCGGCGTGCCTGTCCACATGGTGGGTTCTCCGGATGTGGCAGCGTTGATAACAAAGTCGGTGCAGGGGAAGCCGGCATTCGTACAAGGCCGTGAAGTTCGGGGGAAGGGGGTGGCAACGCTGACAACTCCTTCCATGAACCTCTCGGAGGGCAGCACGTTGATCGTACAGGTGCGACAGCAGGGACCTGGGTCTGGCACCCCGCTTTTTCTCACAGACTCGAAAGGGGACACGCTCACGATGATACCCCAACCTCAAGGACCTCTGGATGACAAGACGCCTGAGCATGAAGAGAACGAATATGAAGAGACACATAAGGGAGAGGAAATAGGAGAGCCTCGAACCTTTAAACTGTTGTCGCCAACCGTTTCGGCTTTGATTACCGGCCCTGGCGGTCTAATACTGGGGACCGTCACAATTGGTGGAATGACTGAAAGTGTGACCGTCCAAAAAATCAATTGGCGAAAGCTGTCCTCAATACCATCACTGTTCAGCTCAAGCCTTCGGCTAGATATGAGGGGCCGCCGACTTCTCTGTCACTCGACATTCCGAACAAACCGACCATCGATGGAGCGGAGCCCCGTTCTTGGAATTATGTGATCGACATGCTTATCGGCGGCACATATTCTTTCTCGATTCGTCGAATGTCGATGGCATTCCGATCTGCCAATTACAAATCACCGTTGCCTCTGTTGGGTCACTTAGAGGAGCTTGTAATGGCTGCACCGCGCAATCGAATTGCGTTAAAGCTATCTGAGGCCGAGTCAATTAGCAGCGCAAATATAGAAGCAAGATTCCTATTGCGAGATTTCCAGAAGTAGAAGCTTGTCGCGCCTAGTCTTATGTCCCTGCAGCGCTCTCCGGGCGTGGATGCTTCGCGACATCGAGTGCGTCGGGGTGGTGTTTCCAAAAATAGGAAGGCGGTCGGAAACGTCGAAGGTAAGTCACGGTCAATCGTCACTACTGAGCAGCTCTGAGAACAACTGGTTCTTGCGTCCGGCATCGAATATGAGCGATGGTAGTCGATGAATTAAGCAGTTTTGCGTTGAACATAAAATGTTCTCTCATGCCGTGCCCGTACACTTCCTGTACACTTGCTCTCGCGTCTTGTGCAGTCGCATGCAGCGCTGTGCACGGCAAGAGCGGTATCGCACTATTAAAACAAAAGACTTATTGTGCATACTACTGCACGTCTCCGCACAGCATGCGAGAAAGTCT
>CAVWYZ010000022.1:0-131410 GCA_963759275.1 Candidatus Acidiferrales bacterium
ACTTTTCAATGAGTTGCAAGGCTCCTGACTTCGTTCCAGTGTTCCTTCCCGGTTCAACGTGAATTTCAGAAGTTAGCCTTACAATCCCCCCAATTTTGATTGCAGAAACCATCATGAGTGGTGGCGTTCACGAACATGCTCAACTTCTGCAGATTACCAGCCACTCCACACGGAAGCTAGCGGCGGACTGAGGTATGATCAAGTGTTAAAAGTCCAAGTTTGAGGGAGCCGGTCATTTATACGAGGCGAGAACTTCTCAAGAAGGCGGCGTTCTCCGCGGTAGTCCTTTCGGCGCCGAACTTGCCAATCGGTGTCGCGGCCGATTCATTTACTTCCAAGCGGCCACCCGCAAGCCAACGCAAATTTGTTTCGCAGGCTGTCGAGGCACAAATTCGACGGGTGAAACGCGGGATTGGCGACCCGGAATTAGCATGGCTATTCGAAAACTGTTACCCCAATACTTTGGATACGACGGTAAGGGTTAGCGGGGATGGCACCCAGCTAGATACGTTTATCATCACAGGCGATATCGATGCCATGTGGCTGCGTGATTCGGCGTGCCAGGTATGGCCTTATCTGCCGTTGGCGAAGGATGACGGAGACTTGCGCCGGATGTATCGCGGGCTCATTGCCAGGCAAGCGCGGTGTATCGCGATTGATCCTTATGCGAACGCCTTCTTGCCGGATCCCAAGAGTACGAAAGCTTTGGAATGGGCGGTCGCCGACTTGACGGACATGCGTCCAGGAGTTGCCGAGCGGAAATGGGAAGTGGATTCGTTGTGTTATTGCATCCGGTTGGCTCACGGATACTGGAAAGCCACGGGAGATAAAGCACCTTTCGACGCTCAGTGGGCCAGTGCGATGCGGGTGGTGGTTGCGACCTTTCGAGAGCAGCAAAGGAAAAATGGTCCTGGGCCGTACCATTTCCAAAGGAAAACAGAAACTCCTACCGATACACAAGCATTGGGCGGGTTCGGAAATCCCGCGCGACCCGTGGGAATGATTTACTCGATGTTCCGGCCGTCTGACGATGCCTGCCTGTATTCCTTTTATGTGCCTTCAAATTTGTTTGCGGTGGTGTCTTTGCGGCAATTGGCCGAGATGGCTACGGATATTTTGAACGACTCGACTTTCGCACGTGAATGCCGAGCGCTCGCGGACGAAGTTGCGGAGGCGCTAACGAAATACGGCCGCATGCAGCGACACGGCGGACCAGAGACTTGGGCATTTGAGGTAGACGGCTACGGGAATCAGTTGTTTATGGACGATGCAAATATTCCGGGATTGCTCAGCCTGCCCTATTTGGGATGCTGCGATATCAGTGACCCTGTTTATCAAAACACGCGGCGGCGGGTATTGGGCGACGACAACCCTTATTTCTTCAAAGGCACCGCGGCTGCGGGAATTGGTGGACCGCATGAAGGTCTAAACATGATCTGGCCCATGGCGTTGATCGCCCAGGCCATGACAACAAATGACGAGACGGAGATCCGGCAGTGCTTGCGTTGGCTGAAAACGACGCACGCGGGAACGGGATTCATGCACGAGTCGTTCGAGAAGGATGATCCCGCGAAATTCACCAGAGCGTGGTTTGCGTGGGCGAATACGCTATTTGGAGAATTGATTGTGAAGCTTAGTGAGCAACACCCGAATCTGTTGAAGAGTGTATGAAAGTTTGAGGAGCCTAGGACGATGGCAAATGTGACGAGAAGAACTTTTCTGCAGTCGGCGGCACTGTCGAGCCTTGCGGTTGCGACAAAGAGTGGACTGGAATTGCGCGCCCTGGAAGCCTTCGATGAGAAGGCCAAAACGGAAACTGGCTTAACGCAATTCGTGGACATTTTTATCGGAACTGGCGGGCACGGTCACTGTTATCCCGGGGCTACGATGCCGTTTGGTATGGTCCAGCTCAGCCCTGATACGGGAGTAGGGGATTGGGATCATTGTTCCGGGTATCACCATAGCGACAAGTCCATCATGGGATTCAGCCATACACATTTGAGCGGCACGGGCGCGGCAGACTTGCTGGATATTCTGCTGATGCCGTGCACGGGAGCGGTGCACACCGAACCCGGAAGCGCGACGAATCCTACCGAAGGATACCGTTCGCGTTTTTCGCACACTACGGAACGAGGCGAGCCTGGGTACTACACCGTTTTCCTTGATGACTACAAGGTTTTGGCGGAGTTGACCGCAACCGAGCGAGTAGGACTGCACCGCTACACGTTTCCCGCGGAGCAAACCAGCCACTTCTTGATCGATCTAGCGCATGGCACGATCGATCCTCCACAGCGTATGTACACAAACGTGATGAATGCGGAGATCCAGGTTGTTGGCAATGATACCGTGACGGGCGGACGGCGCGTGGAAGAGTGGGCGCCGGGAAGGTACATCTATTTTGCGATGAAGTTTTCGAAGCCGTTCGCGAGCGCGGAGATTATTTCAGACATGAAGTCGTTGGGTAGCACAGTCACGGAGGCCAAGGGCAAGTCACTGAAGTGTGTTTTGCATCGCCCTACGAGCGCCAATGAGGTCATTCTGGTCAAGGTAGGAATCTCCGCAGTGAGCGTGGAAGGTGCGCTGAAGAATCTGGAGGCCGAAGTGCCGGGTTGGGATTTTGATGGCGTGCGACGCGCGGCCCATGCGGCCTGGGAGAAGGAGTTAGGAAAAATCACCATTGAAACGAAGCGCGCTGATCACAAGAAAATATTCTATACAGCGCTGTATCACTCCCTGGTCGCACCAACGCTATTCAGCGACGTGGACGGGAAGTATCGGGGAATGGATCTGCAGGTTCATCAGTTGCCGGTAGGCGGGAAGAATTACAGCACGTATTCGCTGTGGGACACCTATCGGGCGCTGCATCCTCTGTACACACTGGTGCAGACAGACCGTTTGCCCGGGATTCTGAACGCCATGATCTTGATGGCCGAGCAGAGTCCAGCAGGGGTGCCCGTTTGGCCATTACAGGCCGTGGAGACGGGATGCATGATCGGCTATCACTCGGCGCCGGTGCTGGCCGAGGCCTATATAAAGAAGGTTCCAGGTGTTGATTACGCGAAGGCATATCCTTTGTGGCGCAAGCGCGCGATGAACGATGATTACCGCGGGCTGGGATACTACCGGAAGATGGGATTTATCCCGTGCGATCTTGAAGATGAAGCGGTGAGCAAGACACTGGAATATGCTTACGACGATTGGGCGGTGGCGCATCTGGCGGCCGCGGCGGGTGTAGAAGACGATTACAAACTTTTGCTGGAGCGTTCGCGAAATTACAAAAATACCTTCGACGGCTCGATTACTTTCATGCGCGGGCGGCTGGCCGATGGCAAATGGGCCGACCCGTTTGATCCGAGGGGGATGGGGCACTCGAAGAAGTGGCGTGATTTTACGGAAAGCAATTCGTGGCAGGCCACATTTTTGAACCAACACGACCTCTACGAATACATGAAGCTGTTCGGCGGGGAAAAGGGATTTGTGAAGAAGCTGGACAACTTGTTCAACCAGAGTTCCGAGCTCCCACCGGACGCTCCGCCGGACATCGCGGGGATGGTCGGGCAATATGCGCATGGAAACGAGCCGGGTCACCACGTCGCCTATCTGTATGCATATGCCGGCGAGCACTACAAGACACAGGCACGCGTTCGCATGCTGCTGGAAACCATGTATCACAATGATCCCGACGGATTGGCGGGCAACGAGGATTGTGGGCAGATGTCCGCGTGGTACGTTTTGAGCGCGTTAGGGTTTTATGCCGTTGATCCCGTGAGCGGGAATTATGTGTTTGGCGGGCCGCTGTTCGAACGGGCCACAATTCAGATGGGAAATGGCAAAGAATTAGTGATCGAATCGAAGGGAAATGGCCTCGGGAAGTCGTATATCGAAGCGGTTACCTGGAACGGGAAGCCATACACGAAGAGCTGGTTCAGTCATGCGCAGATTGCGGAGGGCGGAACGTTCGTTGTGCAAATGGGTGAAAAGCCGAATGAAAAATTCGGCGCAGCGATGAACGACAGGCCACCGTCGTACGCATAGATTCGAAGAATCGGGCAATCTCCAAAACCTCGAAGCATGAAATCGGCCAGAGCGGGGGAGCGATGGCGGAAGAAGCCGGAAAAATGAGCAGCGGTGCGAAGGTTGTCATCCGTAATATCGGATTGCTGCTAAGTGGTGATCTGCTGAAGCCCATTCTGGACGCGGATACCGTAGTGGTGAGGGACGGACGGATCAGCGCGATCGGGACAGAGAAAGAGTTGGACTGTGAAGGAGCGACAGGAATTATTGATGCGAACCGCACAGCGCTCGTTCCAGGATTGATCGACAGCCACGTGCATCCGGTCGCGGGCGATTGGACACCACGCCAGAACCAGTTGGGATGGATCGATAGTTGTCTGCATGGTGGCGTGACCACCATGATTTCGGCCGGTGAAGTTCATATGCCGGGTCGGCCCAAGGATATCGTCGGCCTCAAGGCGCTCGCGATTACCGCGCAGCGCACGTTCGCAGCGCTACGGCCCAGCGGCGTGAAAGTACTTGCGGGCGCGCCGGTGATCGAACAGGGAATGGTGGAGGAGGATTTTAAGTCGCTAGCTGAGGCGGGAGTGACGCTGCTGGGAGAAGTGGGGCTTGGCAGCGTGAAAGACGGTCCCACGGCTCGACAAATGGTGAGTTGGGCGCGAAAGCACGGGATCCAGAGCACGATTCACACGGGCGGTCCATCGATTCCAGGTTCCAGCCTCATTGATAAGGACGTGGTGCTGGCTGCGGATGCCGATGTGATTGGACATATTAATGGCGGGCACACGGCGTTACCGGATACGCAGATTCGGGCGCTGTGCGAGGAGTCTCAGCGGGCCATGGAGATTGTGCACAACGGGAATGAGCGAGCGGCTTTGTTCGCGCTGCGCACCGCGAAAGAATCGAATCAATTGCATCGCGTAGTTTTGGGCACAGACTCGCCGGCGGGCTCCGGCGTGCAGCCGCTGGGAATTCTGCGCGTGATTGCCGCACTGTCTTCGCTGGGAGAGCTGCCAGCGGAGACGGTGTTTTGTTTCGCCACGGGAAACACATCGCGGATGCGCAACCTAGAATGCGGATTGATCGAGGTGGGACGTCCGGCGGATTTTGTGTTCATGGATGCGGCGCAACATTCGGCAGGGAAGACTCTTTTGGAGAGTGTGCGCCTCGGCGATTTGCCGGGGATTGGAATGACCATGATTGATGGGGTCGTGCGGAGTGAGCGCAGCCGGAATACGCCGCCGGCCACGCGGCTGCCGAAGGTTGTGAAGTAGTTCTCACCCGGATTCAGCGCAAGCCGTCTTCGCCTTTGATTTGATCTTTCGTGAGACCGCCGACGCGCGGCAGAGGGCGGCCGCTATCCGTCACAGCGATGGCCACCAGGATTTCGTTGGCTCGTGGAGCATCGTTCACACGAATTTCCATACCATCAAAGTGGCTTCTGACAAATGCGGCATCCTTATGCCCAAGTGGGATGTCGACCGTGACACCCGGTCCACCACGTTTCTTCGAAGAGGGAATGAGCGCGGAGCCCTTGCCGAGTACTTTTCGCACAGGTGTGCCCAGTTTCGGATGAAGAATCGCTGCGGCGTGCTCCAGCTCCCCATTTTCACCGACGACGGCGGCTTTCCCGTAGCTTTCTGCCGAAGGCCCGGGAATCCCGAGGGCAGCTACAGCACGCTCGGTTAACAATGCGCCGAGTTCCTCGCCGATCTCCATCAACTCCGTCAAATCTTGTACGTATTTTCCTGCGAACGGATTTTCGATTACGGCTGCAGCGGCTGCGCGGCGCGTGGGCGGATTCACGGCTTGGCCCATCTCGCTGTGCGTTTCTTCGAAGAAAGTGACGATTTTGCGGATTCTTGATTTCATCGCAGGCCGTCCTCACCTTTGATTTCCGAAGCTTTCAGGCCGCCGACGCGGGCGTGAATGCGTGGTCCCGTGGTCATCACTAATGCCAGGAGGATTTCGTCAGCGCGAGGTGCGTCGGCGATGCCCACTTCTATGGAATCGAAATGACTACGCACGTAGGAGGCATTGATGTGCGTGATAGGGACATCGAGACGCGTGCCGGGCCCGCCAACTTTTTTCGTGGAGGCAACGATGGCTTTGGCGCCCCCGAGAATCTCGCGCATCCCGTAGCCACCGGGAGCGTGCCATAGGGCACCATGCTCCAATTCACCGGCTTGTCCTACGATCGCACCCTTGCCGTAACCTTCCACAACCTTCGGATCGCCGCCTAGTGCCGCCACCAGGGACTTAGCCATTTCCAGGCCGAGGGGCTTGAGGTCGTCCATGAAGCCCGCGATGTTCGTCTCGTATCTTCCGGCGAACGGGTTGTGAATGACTGCCAGAGACGCGGCGCGGCGTAATGGGTTCGTGGCGACTGGGCCACCTTCGTGGAAAATCTCCTCGACTGTGATAATGCGCTTGCGGACACGGACTTCAGGCATGCTGCATGCTCCTCAAAGAAAGTTCTGGCAGGACGTCTTCGCTGGGCTCAGCGAGCAGGCGCACGCGACCTTGCAAGCAAAGGGCGGCAGCCTGAATCAGTTTCTGGTCCCTAAGAGCTCGGGCCACAGGCTCTCCCGCATCAAGCGCGGCATCAATGTCCTCAGCGGAGAGTGGCGCGACATTGCGAGTCACTAGAAGAACGCCGAGATCGGAATCGGAAGAAATATCGCGAGCCGGAATTCGCGTGATGGCCGGGTTCCCGGGCAAATCGACGGCATTTGCAATTACCGTGGCGGCCGCGTCGGCCTCAGCCGCGCTGGGCGCAAGAACCGTAACCGCATCGGCGATCCCGAGAGAAAAGCTGCGGCCGCGCCAGCCGCTGGTGGCGATTCCGCGAACGGGCGAGTCTGTGGAGATGTCGATGGCGCCGAACAAGGAGGGATGTTCGGGACGCTCGACCATTCCGATTCTGTAGCTCTTGCCGGGTGCCAAATGCAAAGCAATATCGCCACCGTTGTTCACGAAGGCGCGGGAAAGGCTCGTGGTCTCCGTCATAGCGGCCAGTACTGCTTCGGCGACAGCTCCCGCCACGGCCGCCATGGGAGTAATGAAACAGCGATTGCGATAAGGAAAGACAGCATTAAACATGCAGCGCGCGATAGGTCCAGCGGGAGAGGCGGAATCTTGGGTAACACGGGTGCGCAGCAGCGGAAGCTCCGCACAGAGCTCATCTAGAATTGTGACGAAGCGGGCCGCCGCCCCTTCATATGCCTGATGAATATCGCGGGCCCCACCGTGTGCCTCGATGACGAGATCAATCGGTCCGTCATTGAGGTGAAGCCGTCGTCCGTCGGAAAGCGGGCGAATTGTGGCGCGCTCATTCATTTTCGGGGTTTGCTTTCAGACGGAGCGTCTAGTGGCCAGGGATTTTGCGGCAGGGAAGTGAGTTGGCGCTGCCGTTCCTTTTCGCGCATGACCTCGTCCAGCGGGCGAACATAGTCCATGTGGCCACCGAGCTCCGCATAGTCCGTTTTCTTCAACGTGAATTCGATGGGAGCGACCAGCGCGGGCGTCGGCACATACCCGAACGCATTTTCCGGCATGCGCGAAACGTCCACCATAAAGGTTATGCCGCCGCCAGGCCAGATGTAGGCGGGTGCGCCGCCCGAAGTGACTCGTGTCAGGCTGCGCTTGACGGAATCGGTGAGCTTGACGGGATTTTCCGTAGCACCGGCGCGAAGAGATCCGCCAGCTCCGGCCATGAACAGAACCGTGGTCAATGCCGGTTCACAATTTTCGCGAATGCGCGCGACGGATTCGCGGAGCTCTTCCGGCAATTCTTTTTCGGTTGGCCGCAGAGTTTCGTCGAGCTCGTAATAGCCGAAATGCTCTCCGGTGGTGCTGACCATCAGGAGCCGCAAACGCGGCCACGCAAGCTTGGGCCTGAACGGTTTGAGTATCGATAGAGGATCGGAAATATTTGTGCCGCCCCAACCCGTTCCCGGTTGCGCGACCTGGAAGTAGCGGCCCGGAGTGGAGCGACGACCGGCGATGGCGATACCGGTTTCGCGAACGCCCAGCATTTTGCCGGCTTGGTGTTCCGAGAGGACTCCGGTGACGTGGTCGTCCACAACTACGACTTCATCCACTTTGCCGAACCATTGTTTGGCAAACATGCCGATGGTTGCCGAGCCGCAGCCCACACGCATGCGTTGTTCCTGTTGGCCATTCACGACAGGAGATTTTCCGGCAGCGACGGCGATTGAGGCGCCGTCATCGATGGTCAGCGCCACTTCTTTCCCGTTGCACAAATCCAGTAGGGTCTCGCAAGTGACCCGGCCTTCGGTTTTGGTGCCGCCGGTAAGGTGATGCACGCCGCCGATGGATAGCATCTGCGAGCCATACTCCGCCGTGGTGACATGGCCCACCGGTTCGCCTTGCGCCCGCACCACGCTGCGCTCTGAGCCGAGATGGCGGTCAGTGTCGATTTTCAGCTTCACGCCGCAATAGCTGAAGATACCTTCGGTAACTACGGTCACCATGTCTACGCCATCGACTTCCGAGGAGACGATGAACGGAGCGGGTTTGTAGTCGGGATAGGTGGTGCCCGCGCCGATGGCAGTTACAAACGTGTCTTTCGACTTCGTGATTTTTCCATCCCATTCGCCTTCACGTTCGAGAAACGGGACGAGTGGCGTGCCTTGGGATTTCGCGCGATCGAGCAAAATGTGCGGATCGAGCCGCACAAGTTGGCCATTCGCATTCCCGTAGCGATCGCACGCGCCCGTCTGGCCGAGCTTGATGTAGCAGAGCACAGGGCAGGCATCGCAGCGAATCGTGTCTTTGGGGAACACTTCAGTCATGCGAATTTCCTCGCGCGGATTCCTGTTTGGCACGAAGCGCAGCGCGGACTTTGTCTGGAGTGGCGGGAAGCTTGTAGATTCGCACTCCCGCCGCGTCATAAAACGCATTAAGAATCGCGGGCGCCGTCGGAATCAGCGCTTGTTCACCAATTCCTTTTGCACCGAACGGGCCGAGCGGGGAGGGATCTTCAATGAGGATCGATTCGACTGGTGGCACGTCGCCAATAGTGGGAATCAGGTAATCGTGGAGATTTTCGCCTTTGCCCGGATGAAACTCTTCCATCAGCGCCATGCCGAGCCCTTGTGCGATCCCCCCTTCGATCTGACCTTCGATTAAGGTTGGGTTGATGGCTCTGCCGACGTCGTGGGCAGCGGTCAGTTTTAAAACCTTGATCGTGCCCAGTTCGAGATCGACTTCGACTTCCGCGAGGTGCGCGCCGAATCCGTACACCGCGTACGGGATGCCTTGACCATTCTTGTCCAGTCGCTTCGTGGGCGGATCGTAAGTGGCTTCGGCGCTCGCAACGTAACCACGCGCGTCGAGCGGAAGTTTTCGCAGATCGACACATTTGCAGGTTGAACTTTGGTCCGACCGCAGCATTCCGTCCTCGAGGACGAATGCTGCACTTTTCGTGCCGGTGCCCAGCAGTTGCAGGATGGCGTCTCGCAATTGTTTTCCTGCGAGCATCGCGGCATTGCCACTGACAAAGGTCTGCCGCGACGCCGAAGTTTTCCCGCAATCGGGAGAGACATCGGTGTCGGCGGGGAGAAGATCAAACCGGTCGACCAGAACGCCGAGCGCCTCAGCGCAGATTTGCGTGATCACCGTGAACGAACCTTGGCCGATATCGACTGCGCCCATGTGGATGGCGATACGCCCATTGCGCTGCAATCCAATGCGCATCGTGGAAGGATTGGCCAACGAGGTGTTGCCGCAGCCATACCACATTCCCGCGACGCCGAGGCCGCGCCGATGTAAGCGATTGTCCTGGTTGAACTCCGCGAATTCCTGGTGCGCAAGTTTCCAGCGAGGGCGCAAGGCTTCGAAACACGCGCGTATGCCTACTCCGGCACCAAGCATCTGCCCGGTAATGGTCGGACTGTTGTCCTCCAGCGCGTTCAAGATGCGGAATTCGAGTTTATCCACGCCGCACTGTTCCGCCAGCGAATCGTAGAGCTGCTCTTGCGCAATGGTTCCTTGCGGAACACCAAAACCACGAAATGCGCCGGCAGGGACCAGATTGGTGTGAACCGCTCGGGTCAGCGCGCGGTAATGCGGAACTTTGTATGGTCCAGAGCCGTGAATAGGCACGCGCGCCGCTACGGTGGGGCCCCAAGACGCATATGCACCAGTATTGAACTCGCCCTGTAGATCCATGGCGAGCAATCTTCCATCCGCCGTGGCACCGGCTCGACAACGAATCTTTGACGGGTGTCGCTTAGTCGTGCTGCGAATGGATTCCGGACGGCTATAGACCATCCTTACCGGAACGCCGAGACGCCACGCCGCAACCGCGAGGAACGGCTGGGTCGACAGGTCGAGCTTGGAACCGAAGCCGCCGCCTACCGCGGTGGGGATGATCCGAACGGCATTCTCAGAGATGCCGAGAATGGCGGCAATATCCTTGCGGGTCATGTACGGCGATTGGGTGCAAGATTGAATTTCGATGCGGTCGCCGACGCGTCGCGCGAATCCTGCTTCCGGTTCAATATAGGCATGTTCGATGAACCCGGTTTCATATTCCGCCTCGACGGTAACAGCCGATTCGTTCAGTGCGCGTTCAACATCGCCGTGGACAACGCGACCGCGCACGAGAACATTGTCCGGGCGAGATTCGTGGATCAGCGGCGCGCCGGAAAGCTGTGCGCTGGCCGGTGTAAGAAGCGCCGGTAGTTCGTTCCACGCGACGGGAAATGTCGATGGGTCGAATGTGGCCATCGTCGCGGCATCGCCAACAACCGCAGCCACGGCTTCTCCCCGGTAGCGAGCCGCGCCTTCCGCAAATACCGGTTGGTCCGCGAAATTGGGATGTACACCGTAACAATTCTTCCCGGGAACATCGCGCGCGGTGAAGACCGCGTGAATACCCGGCGTTTGCCGGGCGAATTGTGCCAGATCGCCGAACGAAAATTGTGCATGCGCATAGGGAGAGCGGATCACGGACAAAACCAGCGAGTCTTCCGGCCACTCATCCGCGCCATAAATATCCGCGCCAGAGACTTTGCGCTGTCCATCTAGGCGTACAATGCGCTGCCCAACGGGACCATTCCCGGGGCTCACCGTCGAGTACTCTAGTGGTCGGTTTGCTTCCGTGACAGCGCGGATGATTTTGCGATAGCCGGTACACCGGCAGAGAACTCCACCCAAAGCGTCCATAACTTCGATTTCGGTGGGGGTGGGCTTTTCTTTCAGCAACGCCGCCGCAGTAACCAGCATGCCGGGAGTGCAGATACCGCATTGGGCAGCTCCATGCTGCAGAAACGATTTCTGGAGGCAAGCAAACTCTGGAGAGGACTCACGCAGACCTTCGATCGTAAGAACTTCTGCATCCCGGAGCTGCCCGACAGCGGTGAGGCATGCGCAGACGGCCTGGCCATTGACCAGAACCGTGCACGCGCCACAATCACCGGCATCGCAGCCCACTTTGGTGCCGGTCAATCGAAATTCCTCACGCAGGACCGTCGAGAGGCGCGTGCGCGGATCGGAAACGACGGGCGTCACTTTACCGTTCAGTGCGATCGAGAGTTTCGTGAGCGTCTCCATCAGTTCGGGCACTTGCTCATGCAATCCAATAGCGCGCGTCGCACCAGTGTTTGCGCGGCATCCTGGCGGTACGTAGCGGTTGCGCGAATGTCGTCGATGGGCGAGAGCTGCGAGAAGTGATCGGCGGTCACCAATTCGAGGAGCGACGAATCCGCGTGCACGCGTGCCAGTGATCGCTCAAGTTCGGTCAGTCGCATTGCCGCTGGAGAACACGAGCCGACACAAATCGAAGCTTCACGAATACGATGCTCCGAATCGACGAGCAAATTCGCCGCAACCATAACAATTGAAATCACCAGATAGCGTCTGGCACCCAACTTTAGAAAACTCGATGCAGCATTCTCCCAGCGTCGTGGAATTCGAATCGACGTAAGAATTTCGTCGGGCCGCCGCGCGGTTTTGCGATTTCCGCTAACGAAATCTGCCAACGCCAAACTGCGCGTACCTTCGTGCGATGCCAACGTAAGCTCCGCGTCGAGCGCGAGCAACGCCGCCACGCCATCCGCCGCCGGAGATGCGTTGCAAATATTTCCTGCGATGGTGGCTTGGTTCTGAATCTGTATGGAGCCAATTTCGCGAGCCGCAGCACGGAGTCCATCGAATCCTCGCGGCAGCGGTGCAGCGAGAAATTCAGTCCACGTGGTTCGCGCCCCGATTTGAAAATAGTCCGGAAAAGCGTGGATGCCTTTGAGCTCTTGAAGAGCCGATATGTCCAGGATCGGGCCCTTGAGTTGGCTTCCAGTGAACACGGGGAATAAATCTGTGCCGCCGGAAAGAATCGTCGCGTGCGTGTTCGCTAATGTTTGTAGAGCTTCGTCGAGCGTGCCAGGTCGCAAGAACAACGAGATCGACTCCTGAACGACCCCACTCTACGGCGCTAAAAAAATGCACGCGAGAGGAGACTTCTACTTCTACAACGGCACGGGCAATTTGTGAAGGTAGCTTGGCCCGGCTGCCGCGCAAGCGCGAACGAATGCGATGCGATTGTGGCATTCTACTAAAGAATGGTGACCACCGACCAACGGGTTGCTTCAGGGACCGCCGCTTTCCAGTTTTCCGGATTCCGACTTTACCAAATTGCGCGTTTTTGCATTGTCTTCTGCACGGAGATGCAGTCCGTGGCTGTGGGTTGGCAGGTCTACGAGATCACTAAGCGGCCATTGGACCTGGGGCTCACGGGGTTGGTGCAGTTCCTGCCCGGGGTTTTTCTGTTCCTGTTGGCCGGACACGCGGCCGACCGATTCGACCGGCGGAAGTTGTTGAGCTTCTGCTACGCCGGGTACGCATTGTCTTCCGCGCTGCTTTTGCTGATTACCCTGCGCTTCGAATCGCTGCACCGTGCGGAAACGGTGACGCCGATTTTCGCGATTTTGTTCGTCGTTGGGGTGGTCCGCAGCTTCAGCATGCCGGCCAGCCGCGCTCTGTTGCCGCAGTTGGTTCCGGAAGAACAATTCCAGGGTGCGGTTGCGTGGAATTCAGGAATCTTTCAAGGCGCCACGATTTTAGGGCCTGCGCTTGGGGGACTTCTTTATGCCTTTTCTCGCGGCCCGGCGCTCGTTTATGGTGTGGCCCTGCTTGCTGGTGTGGTATCGGTGCTGGTCACATTCAGAATTCACATAGAAAGCCGGCCGCGTCCGCGCGAGCCCTTCGCACTGCAAACCGTGTTTGCAGGCTTCCGGTACATCTGGACTCATAAATTGGTGCTGGGCTCTATCTCGCTGGACTTATTCGCGGTGCTCTTGGGAGGTGCGGTTGCGCTCCTTCCGGTGTATGCCAAAGAAATTCTGCGCACCGGCCCATGGGGTTTGGGTCTGCTGCGAAGTGCGCCGGGGATTGGCGCAGGCGTGATGGCACTGCTGATTGCATATCAGCCGATTCGCAAGCGCGCCGGTGCCACCATGTTGTGGTGCGTTGGTGGCTTCGGCGTGTTCACGATGGTGTTTGGCTTTTCGCGCAGCCTGCCGCTTTCGTTGATTTCGTTGTTCTTCGTTGGTGCGGCTGATATGGTCAGCGTGGTGGTGCGGGGAGTGTTGATCCAGTTGGACACGCCGGACGAGATGAGAGGCCGAGTAAACGCCGTCGACATGATCTTCATCGGAGCTTCGAACGAACTGGGGGAATTTGAATCGGGCTTGGCAGCGCAGTGGCTGGGAGCGGTACCCGCCGTAGTGTTGGGCGGGGTGGGCACGATTCTGGTTACCGTGCTATGGGCTTGGCTCTTTCCCCAACTGCGAAAGGCGGACAGGTTGGCAGGCACAAGAGCTTAACGCGCCCGCTTTTGTCAGCGGAACGGATTAATGAGCCGCAGCAGGAGGCGTCGCTGATGGCGCGGTCGTCACGGTCGCCGGAGCCGACAGCGGGAGATTCTGGGTCGGCGCGGAAGTTGTAGAGGACAGTTCCGTCTTGACGGCTGCGGAGATCTTGTCCGCGTTCTTCAGCAGCAAGCTGACTTGCCATATCTTGGTTTCACCAAGCTGTTCACTGAAGCCCGGCATTCCGGTCATGCGGATACCGCCGGATACGGTCCAGTAGGTTTCCCAGGCCTCATCGTCGGTAACTCCCGTTCCACGAAATAGTTGAGGAGGGGGCGGAAACATTCCTTCGGCGATGGAGGTCTTCGGCTCTCCCGGCAATCCGTGGCAAACCGCGCAGTGATCTTTGTAGACCTTCGCTCCGGCCAGGAAGGTGTTGTCATCTTCGGGCATGGGAGGCGGAAGGTGCGGCTGTTTCGCCAAGTAGGCGTGCTGCGCCATGTGAGCGAGTTTATGTTCGAAGGGCATTTCTGGGCTTTTGGTGGTAACGGGGGCACTACCGGACGAGAAGTAGAAATACACACCAACAAAAATGAGCAAGAAACCGATCAGGATGCCCAAAATGACCCCTCGCAGCATCGTTTTTTCTCCTGTGCGCCGGTTAAACCGGCGAGGTGTAGTGAATGCAAAAGTCATACGAAAGTGGATCAGCGACCCACATCGGCCCCGAGTCATGCGGAGCCGCTCGCAAGGGCGGCGTCGAAGCGTTGACAGGGGAACGTGCGGGCCGGGTATTCAGCCGCGTAAGAAACTTACTCCGGGACGCCGACGCTGTAGGAGAAAGCGGAAGGCCCCATCGGGTGCACCGATATCGCGAGGTGCGCCAGAGTCCCGCGCGGTCAGAGACCCCGTGCACGTATGCAGACACCTCGCGCGGGAACCGGGAGATCCCAAGTTCGCCCAGGGCAGTAGTTGCCTTGGGACGCATCGGGAAGTCTAAGGACGCACGCCGATGACGAACGAACTTGGGAAGTCGGACAGACCCGCTGTACCTGCGAAGTCCCCGAACAATGCCGGGCCACCGGCGGCGGAGGGGATGGAGGGAAAGGGTTTGGCCAAAGGGAACCTGTCTCAGCAAAACGCGTCCCGGATACAGAGCCGGAGCAACGCGCTCAGTGCGCTCGGGCGGGTACGTCAAGCAGCAGAAAAGGATAAGAAGTTGCGGTTCACGGCGCTCCTGCACCACATCTACAACCTGGAAACGTTGCGGATGGCCTACTTCTCGTTGAAGAAGGAAGCTTCCCCAGGCGTGGATGGAGAGACGTGGCGGCACTACGGCGAGGAACTGGAGAGGAATCTTCAGGACCTTTCCGAAAGGCTGAAGCGAGGAGCGTACCGAGCGAAGCCGGTGCGTAGAGTGTATATCCCCAAGGCCGACGGGCGGCAGAGGCCGCTCGGAGTGACGGCGCTGGAAGACAAGCTCGTCCAGCGCGCAGCGGTCGAGGTGCTGAATGCTATCTACGAAACGGACTTTCTCGGCTTCTCGTACGGGTTCCGACCCGGGCGAAGCCAGCATCAAGCGCTGGATGCGCTCTACACGGGACTGCTGACGAGAAAGGTGAACTGGGTGCTCGATCTGGACATTCGCGGGTTTTTCGATGGACTTTCTCACGAATGGCTTGTGAAGTTCATCGAGCACCGGGTTGCAGATCGGCGCGTCGTGCGACTCATCCAGAAATGGCTGAGAGCCGGTGTGCTGGAGGATGGGAAACGAATACGCGTAGAAGAAGGGACGCCCCAGGGCGGAAGTGCCTCGCCGCTTTTGGCGAACGTCTATCTTCACTACGTATTCGACCTGTGGGTCCAGACGTGGCGTCGGAAGCGCGCGCATGGCGATGTGATCGTCGTGCGATTCGCGGACGACATCGTGGTGGGCTTTAACAACAAAGCGGATGCCGACCAGTTTCGGGCAGAACTCACGGAACGAATGAAGAAGTTCAACCTGGAACTGCATCCCGAGAAAACGCGACTGCTGGAGTTCGGTCCGTTTGCGATCGACAACCGGCAGAGACGCGGAGAAGGGAAACCGGAGACGTTCAACTTCCTTGGCTTTACGCACATCTGCGTGAAGAAGAGAAGCAACGGAAGGTATACGGTTCTTCGGCAGACCATACGAAAAAGGTTGCAGGCGAAGCTGAACGAGGTGAAAGCCGAGCTTCAGCGGCGCATGCATGAACCCATCCCGGAATTGGGCAAGTGGCTGCAAGCAGTGGTGCGTGGACACGTCCGCTATTACGGAGTGCCCATGAACCAACCGGCGCTGTTTCTCTTTCGGTTCCAAGTAGGACGCCTCTGGTATCGCGCGCTGTCGCGGCGCAGCCAGAATGGACGCCTCCTTTGGGACCGCATGCGGCGTCTCATCACCCGCTGGCTGCCTATGCCTACCGTCTGTCATCCCTATCCTCTCCGCCGTATGGGCGTCATTACCTAAGGCAAGAGCCGGATGCGGTAGTGCCGCTTGTCCGGATCCGTGGAGGGGGTTGTGAGCGATCATGATCCCTACTCCGACTAACCGTAGAAACTTTCAAGCTGTGTTTTCGTCTGAAAAGACTGGCCGTAGTTTACGACGTGTCTAGGGATTCTGCACGATCGATTTAGTATTGGGTTTGTGCAGAAAGTGCTGGTCCGAATTACGTAACCAATTCGGCGTTCTGGGCGTCAATGTATTCAAGAGCCTTTCTGCTTGCTAAGCGTTACACTCTAAGTGTAGACGCCCGCCAGGCTCATACAAGTTTCTGCGCCCCGTTTGCTCCGCCGTGGCAGACCAGGACTGGAAATAGAGGAGTTATTTCGAATGGCCCCAACTGAAGAGGTCAATGCGCCAAGCGCAGACAGAATAGCCTTGCGAGACGCATCGCGAACCGAGCCATCTTCCCGCACCCCTTGGTTGCTCATCCTCGTGTTGATATTAGCAGTTGCCGGTGGGTGGTGGTATTTCCACTCGCGTGGAGCGCAGGCGAATGGTTCCTCGGCTGCAGGCAGTCCTGGCGCGCCTGGTCTCGGCGGACAGCCGTCGACCGGGGTGCCAGTGGTTGTGGCGACCGCGCATCGGGGCGATTTGCCGATCTATTTTAACGGTTTAGGAACTGTCACGGCGTTCAACACCGTTACTGTGAGAAGCCGCGTAGATGGGCAGATTGTAAAGATTAACTTCACCGAGGGTCAGAACGTAAAAGAGGGCGATTCATTGGTCGAGATCGATCCTCGTCCGTACCAGGTCCAGTTGGAACAGGCGGAAGGGCAGCTTGCAAAGGATCAAGCGCAGCTCAAGGATATGCAGGTTGATTACGACAGATACCAACAGCTGTACAAAGAAGGCGTGGTCCCGAAGCAGCAAGTGGACACGCAGCAAGCGCAGGTTGGCACTTATGAAGGAGCGATCAAGGCCGACAAGGCTACGATTGACAACGCCAAGCTGCAAATCACCTATTCCCACATTACCGCGCCGATCAGTGGACGCGTGGGACTGCGACTTGTGGATATCGGCAACATCGTGCATGCCGCGGATACCAACGGGCTACTGGTGATTACTCAATTGCAGCCTATCGCGGTACTGTTCAGTCTGCCCCAGGACCAGCTTCCGGATGTTGTGGCGAGAATGCACACCGGAAAGCAATTGAGCGTAGAGGCCTATGACCGGGACAACACGGACAAAATCGCCACCGGAAAACTCCTGACGATTGACAATCAAATCGACACGACAACTGGAACATACAAACTCAAAGCTGTGTTTGACAACAGCAAGAACGAGTTGTTCCCGAACCAGTTCGTAAATGTTCATCTCCTAGTCGATACCAAGAAGAATGTTGTGTTGGTTCCCACCACCGCAATCCTGAGAGGTTCGCAGGGCACATACGTTTATGCGGTGAACGCGCAAAACGCGGTTGCGGTGAAGAACGTGACTGTTGCGCAGACCACCGGCAGCGTTGCCGGGATTTCTACGGGTTTGGGGGACGGCGATGTCGTCGTTGTCGACGGCCAGGATAAGTTGAAGGACGGCATGCTGGTTGACCCGCGTACGCAACGGACTGGCGGAGGCAGCTCAACGCAAAGCTCGTTTCTTCCGGATGGTTCCACGCCGGGTGCCCCGGCCGGAGGACCCGCTCGATGAATCCGTCACGGCCGTTCATTTTGCGGCCGGTAGCAACTACGCTCCTGATGGTAGGGGTGCTGCTGGTTGGCTACGTTGCTTACCTGCAGCTGCCCGTCTCCGCCTTGCCGCAGGTCGATTACCCCACAATTCAGGTGACGACGTTTTACCCGGGCGGCAGCCCGGATGTAATGGCGTCCTCGGTTACGGCTCCCCTCGAGCGAAATTTTGGACAGATTCCCGGCCTGTTGCAGATGACGTCCACCAGTTCGTTCGGATGCTCGGTGGTTACCCTGCAATTCGATTTGGATTTAAACATCGATATAGCGGAACAGGAAGTTCAGGCGGAAATCAACAGCGCCTCGCAACTTCTGCCTAAAGATCTGCCGAATCCGCCGATTTACAGCAAAATCAATCCTGCGGACGCGCCGATTCTTACTCTCGCGTTGACTTCCGATACGTTACAGCTCGAAAAAGTCGAAGATCTGGCGGACACAACACTAGCTCAGAAGATCTCGCAGCTCTCGGGAGTCGGACTGGTCAGCATCAGTGGCGGGCAGCGTCCGGCTGTACGAGTACAAGTGAATCCCACTGCGCTGGCATCGTACGGACTCAGCCTGGAAGATCTGCGCACGGCGCTGGGAAACGCGAACGTAGATCAGGCGAAGGGCACATTCGACGGCCAGCACCAGGCATACACGATCGGAGCGAATGATCAGCTTCTTTCCAGCTCTGGCTATAACCCGATCATCATTGCTTACCGGAATGGTGCGCCGGTGCGCCTGTCGGACGTGGCGGTCGCTGCCGATAGCGCCGAAAATATCCGCCAGGCGGCTTGGGCGAACAAGCGGCCCGCGGTGATTCTGAATATTCAGCGGCAGCCCGGCGCAAACATCATCAGCGTCGTGGATCGAGTAAAAAAGATTCTGCCGCAACTGCAAGCTGCGTTACCGGCTTCCGTGCACGTGGATATTTTGACGGACCGGACGAGCACGATTCGCGCGTCGGTCGAAGACGTGAAGTTCACGTTGCTTCTCACTATCGGACTGGTGGTTTTGGTTATTTTCCTGTTCCTGCGCAGTGTACGGGCCACGATTATTCCCAGCTTCGCGGTTCCGCTCTCGATCGTCGGCACCTTCGGCGTAATGTACTTGCTTGGCTATTCCCTGAACAATCTTTCGCTCATGGCTTTGACGATTTCCACGGGCTTCGTCGTCGATGACGCCATCGTGATGATCGAAAACATCAGCCGCTACATTGAGCAGGGCGATTCGCCGTTGCAAGCCGCATTGAAGGGCTCGGAGCAGATCGGATTTACGATCGTTTCTTTGACGGTGTCGCTGATTGCAGTGCTAATCCCGTTGTTGTTTATGGGCGATATCGTCGGACGGCTTTTCCGCGAGTTCGCGGTCACGCTGGCCGTGACGATCCTGGTCTCCGCGGGTGTTTCGCTTTCACTGACGCCCATGATGTGTGCGAAGCTGCTGAAACACCAGCCAGAGTCTCAGCAGACCTGGTTCTATCGGCGGTCAGAAAAAGTATTCGAAGACGTGATTGCGTTCTACGGTCGCACCCTCAAAGTTGTCCTGCGCTTCCGGGGGATTACGCTGCTGGTTACTGTCGGCACACTAGTTGGGACGATTCTGCTCTACATCTACGTGCCTAAGGGATTTTTCCCGGTGCAGGATACCGGTGTGATTCTCGGTGTGTCGGAAGCCCCGCAAAACGTGTCTTTCCGAGCCATGGCCACTCGCCAGCAAGCGCTTGCGGACGTGATTCTGCGCGACGCGGCCGTGGAAAGCCTCTCCTCTTTTATCGGTATCGACGGCACTAACACAACCGTGAACAGCGGCCGTATCCAAATCAATTTGAAACCTTTGGACCAACGAAAAATCAGCGCCTCTGACGTGATCCGCAGGCTGCAACCGGAAGTGGCAAGGGTAGATGGCATCACCCTGTATATGCAGCCAGTGCAAGACCTCACCGTCGAAGATCGCGTTTCGCGAACGCAGTTTCAATACTCTCTCGAAGATGTAGACCCCAAGGAACTGGCGTATTGGACTCCGAAATTTGTAGCGAAACTCAAAACGCTGCCGGAGTTGCGAGACGTAGCGACCGACCAATTCAATGACGGGCTGATGGCGACCCTGACGATTGATCGCGACACCGCCTCGCGACTCGGTGTCTTTCCAGCGGACATCGATAACACGCTGTACGACGCGTTCGGGCAGCGGCAGGTGTCCACTATCTTCACGCAACTGAACCAATACCATGTGGTGATGGAAGTGGATCCGAGCTTCCGCCAGAATCCCGATGCGTTGAAGAACATCTACGTACATTCTTCGAACGGGCCGCAAGTTCCGCTGAGTGCTTTCACGCGCCTGGAACTGGGCACGACTCCGTTGGCGATTAACCATCAGGGACAATTTCCCGTGGTCACCATTTCGTTCAACCTGGCGCCTCATGGTTCTCTGGGACAGGCCACCGACGCGATTGAACGCGCGCGCCAGGAGATCGGATTGCCAGAGAGTGTTCAGGCAACGTTTCAAGGCACGGCGGCTGCGTTCTTGCGGTCGATCAGCAATGAGCCGCTTTTGATATTGGCGGCTGTCGTCACGGTGTACATTGTTCTGGGCATTTTGTACGAAAGTTATATTCACCCGATTACGATTTTGTCCACGTTGCCATCAGCCGGGGTGGGAGCGATTCTCGCCTTATTGTTGTGCCGCACAGACTTCAGCATCATTTCGCTGATCGGTATCATCCTGCTGATCGGCATCGTTAAGAAAAACGCCATCATGATGATTGACTTCGCCTTGGAAGCGGAACGCAAGGAAGGGAAGAGCCCGCTGGATGCGATTTACGAAGCCTGCCTTCTGCGTTTCAGGCCGATCATGATGACCACGATGGCAGCTCTTCTCGGGGGATTGCCGCTGGCATTGGGGACCGGAGTAGGTTCGGAATTGCGCCGTCCGCTGGGTATTACGATTGTCGGCGGGCTGATTCTGAGCCAATTGCTAACCCTCTATACGACCCCGGTCGTGTATTTGGCATTCGACTGGTTGGCGCAGCGTTTGCATCTGGGCATTCACAACCCGCTTGAGGAACCCAGCGCCGGAGACTAAGGATGAACTTTCAATCCAATTTCTCCGCGCCTTTCATCCGCAGGCCAGTTGCAACTTCGCTGGTGACCATTGCCATTTTTCTTTCCGGGGTGATCGCGTTTCGCTTCTTGCCGGTGGCGCCCCTTCCTCAGGTCGACCTTCCGACCATTGGCGTCGGCGCGTCGCTCCCTGGAGCCAGTCCGGAGACCATGGCTTCGTCGGTAGCAACGCCGCTAGAGCGGCAGTTCGGTCGAATCGCTGGGGTCACGCAAATGACCTCAAGTTCGACGCTCGGCAGCACCGGAATTGCTTTGCAATTCGATTTAAACCGCGACATCAACGCCGCCGCGCGTGACGTAGAAGCTGCCATCAATGCGGCGCGCAGCCAACTCCCTGCTGACCTACCGTCTCAACCCTCCTACCGCAAGGTGAACACGGCGGACTCACCGATTCTGTTTCTATCGCTGACCTCGGACACGATTCCTATCGGGCAAATCTACGACGCCTCAGACTCGATCCTGTCGCAGAAAATCGCCCAGATCGAGGGCGTCGGACAGGTATTTACCTGGGGTTCGTCCAAACCTGCCGTACGCGTTCAAGTGAATCCACAGCAGTTGAACAGCTACGGAATCAGCCTGGAGACGGTGCGAAAGGCGTTGCAATCCGCTAACTCGAATTTGGCGAAGGGATCGGTTTCCAATGCAGATCGCGCCTGGACTCTCTCCGATACCGACCAGCTTTTCAAGGCCTATGAATACGAACCGCTGATCGTGGCTGGCCACGCTGGTGCGCCCGTTCGTCTGGGCGATATCGCCAGGGTGTCGGATTCCGTCGAAGATATCCGCAACCTCGGGTTGTTCGGAGGGAAGCGCGGCGTGATCGTGGCGATTTTCCGGCAGCCCGGCGCCAACATGATCGACACAGCGGATCGCATCAAGGCGACTCTGCCGTGGTTGCGTGCTTCCATTTCTCCGGCGCTGGACCTGAATGTGATCATGGATCGCACTGTGGTCATCCGCGCGTCCGTGCACGACGTTGAGCGTGCCATGTCGATCTCCATCGTGTTGGTGGTGCTGGTGGTTTTCGCGTTTTTGCGCAACTACTGGGCCACCATTATTCCAAGCGTGGCGGTTCCGCTTTCCCTCGTGGGCACGTTCGGCGTCATGTACCTGTTTGGCTACTCGCTGGACAATTTATCGCTGATGGCGCTGACGATTTCGACGGGGTTCGTGGTAGACGACGCCATCGTGGTGATCGAAAACATCGCCAGACACATGGAAAATGGCATTCCCGGTTATGCGGCGGCGATGAAGGGAGCTAGCGAGATCGGATTCACTGTACTTTCGATGAGCGCCTCGTTGATCGCGGTGTTTATCCCGATTCTGTTGATGAGCGGATTGGTGGGGCGGCTGTTTCGGGAATTCGCGGTTACGCTCAGCGCCGCTATTGCGGTGTCTCTGTTTGTATCGCTGACCGCCACGCCGATGATGTGCGCGCGGTTTCTCAGACACGATTACAAGAAAAAGCACGGCTTCTTCTACCGCCTGTCCGAAGGCGGCTTCAATCATATGCTGCATGGCTACGATCACATGCTGCGCTGGGTGCTGCGCCACCAGTTTCTGATTCTGTGCGTGACTATTTTCACCGCGGGACTCAGTGTGTACATGTTCAAGCACGTCAACAAGGGCTTCTTTCCGCAGCAGGACACCGGCCGAATTAACGGGTTTATCCAGGCCGATCAAGATACCTCTTTTGACGAAATGTCGAAGAAGATGCGTGCCTTTACGGACATCGTGAAGGCCGATCCGGCAGTGGATACGGTTGCTTCCTTCACGGGTGGCGGCAACGGAACCAGTACCGCCCGCATGTTTGCGCAGTTAAAGCCTCTTGACGAGCGCAAGATCGATGCCGACCACATCATTTCTCGACTGCGAAAGAAGACCGCTAATATTCCCGGCGCGGCCCTATTTCTTCAAGCGGTGCAAGACGTCAACGTTGGCGGTAGGTTCGGCGGCGCGCAATACCAATACACATTGCAGGCGGATAATCTGGAAGATCTATACCACTGGACGCCAATCATCATGGATCGCATGAAGCAGATTCCGGAACTGCGCGATATCAATTCCGATGAACAGAACAAGGGCCTGCAGTCTTACCTGGCCATCGATCGCGACACCGCAGGGAGATTGGGAGTTTCGCTGCAGGATATCGACAATGCTTTGGGAGATGCGTTTGGCCAGCGGCAAGTATCCAACATCTACAAAGGGCTGAATCAATATCACGTCGTGATGGAAGTGGCGCCCGAGTTTCAGGAGAATCCCGAGGGGCTAAAGTACATCTATGTGCCGTCAAACACCGGCAAGCTCGTGCCGCTGAGTTCCTTTTCGCATTACGAGCACTCCAACACGGCCCTGTCCGTAAATCACCAGGGAATCTTCCCAGCCATCACTATTTCCTTCAACCTTGCGCCCGGAGCGTCGCTGGGACCCGCTGTTCAGCACGTTGAAGAAGCACGCTACTCTTTGGGCGTTCCCAATACTGTTCACGCCTCTTTCCAGGGTACCGCGCAGGCCTTCCAGGATTCGTTGTCGAATCAGCCCGTCCTGATCCTGACTGCCTTGGCGGCCGTCTACATCGTTCTAGGAATCCTCTACGAAAGTTACATTCACCCAATCACTATTCTTTCTACAATTCCCTCGGCGGGTATCGGTGCGCTCTTGATGCTGCAGTTTTTTCACATGGATCTGAGCATCATTGCGCTCATTGGAATTATTTTGCTGATTGGAATCGTGAAGAAAAACGCGATTTTAATGATCGATTTTGCAGTACAGACCGAGCGGGAAGAAGAAAAGTTGCCTGAAGAAGCGATCTACAAAGCCTGCCTGCTGCGATTCCGGCCCATCATGATGACGACGATGGCCGCGTTATTGGGCGCTTTGCCACTGGCTCTGGGAACTGGCGTCGGTTCGGAAATTCGCCGACCCTTGGGCGTGGCCATTGTCGGAGGCCTGATCTTGAGCCAGATGCTTACGTTATTCACCACGCCGGTGGTGTACATCTATATGGACCGTTTCCAGTCCTTCCTGAAGCGCACCTTTCAGCGTGGCCGCGTTCCCAGTCACGCCGCTGCGCACAGCGACTAACTTTAATTCGGTTGGGCTACCGTTTGCGGAGTGCGGAAGATTGGAAGCGCGGTAGAGAAAAACACGAGAACACAAAGCCAGGCGAACCAGTTCCCGAATCGCGAATAAATTGTCGCGTCATGGCGGACGGGTATGTCTGCAATCACAGTGGCAAATTGCGAACCAGTGGTTCTGCGTTGCGCCAGAACGCGACCGCGATCGTCCGTCGCTGTTAGGATTCCCAGCTTGGGAGAGCGGGCGATGCTGAATCCGCTTTCCACTCCGCGCAGAATGGCCATACGGCCATGCAGCCAGCCATCGTCGACGAAATCCCAGGCAGGCACCAGCAGCAGACCCACCCCGTCTTCTGAGTATTCGCGGCTCAAGCGCGGAAAGTCCATGTCCTTGCAAATCGCCAGGCCCCATTTTCCGGAGATTCCCGCGACTACCGTACGTTTCGTATCCGGCGCAAATCTGTCTTCCCAGTGAGGCAGCAAGTGGTGCTTGTTGTAAGACGCGACGAATTCCCCTTGTGGTGAATATAGCCTCTGCTGATTCCACGAAACGCTTGGTGTAATACGATCAATTCCCACGGCTATGTATGCGTTATTTTGTTTTGCAAGGTCTTGAAAGAAGGCGTCCGCTTCCGGGCGTGACGCGTCGGTGACTGGTCCGCTATGTTCCGGCAAAACAAATAGCTGTATACCCTGGCCAGATAGCAGTTTGATTCGCTCCGCATATCTTTGAAAAATCGCTTGCGCCTCCACCGGAGTGTCTGCCGCGACGTTTTCCGGCGCGTCTGAAGCCATGAGCGCCACCTTCACGGTCGGAGAATTCTTCGGAGTCGCGGCGATCCGCCATAAACCGAATCCGATGACACCGATGAGGAATACAGCCGTTGCGATAGCCAAGGGAATTTTTACCGAACTCAGACCAGATTGCGCTAGGGCCGCTAGGGTGGCGGCGAACAGAAACAAGCAGAAGCTGATTCCCCAGATTCCGGCTACCGACGCAATTTGCAAGATCGGCAGAAAATCCATCTGCGAATAACTGATATTGCCGAATGTGCCGTGGACCGACAGTTGCGCGACCACAAATTCCACGGTGACCCAAAAGGCCGGAAAAACGACCGCCGCCTGCCAGAGTTTGCCCCGCAACACACCATACCTGAAGAGCAAAGCGCCAACGGCAAAGAGACAGGAGGAGGCCAGCAAGAGCGCGGCGACTATAAATGTAGGCAGAACGGTACGCGAGTAGGCCCATTCATTCAGGCCTCCGAGGGCGTATGCGGCGAGAGCGACGAAGAACGCCTGCCGCGCACTTACGCGTGGCGAAATCCACAGCACGGGAATCGGTGCGAGCCAAGTCAATGCCCAGAGGGGTGAAAGTCCGGTTCCGAGGAAAAACAGCGCGGCTGATATAGCCAGGCATGGAGCGGCGAGATACGTTTTGCTAGGCCTTGAGTCCATACAAAAATCTCCTCATCGAGCGTTGTAATAACTTGCGAAAGCCCTTTTCGGGGAGATCGATCCGTCCGGCGCGGAATAGCATCACGTATCCATGGACGTGGGCCCAAAGCGAAAATGCCACCTCCCACACGTCATCCTTCTTCAGTTGGCCTTTGTCCATCCCCATCGCCAACGTATCCGCCACGGGGTTTAGAGTCGGAGAAAGTCGCGCCTGGAAATCCTTGGGGAACTGCCGCGCGCCTTGGCGAGTTCGAGAGAAAACGAAATCGAAGACACGTGGCTGTGCGAAGGAGTAGTCAACATACCCTTCCATCACAGCGATCAAGCGCGCCTCAATATTTCCTTCCAACGGGTGGGCCTGCATGAAGGAGAGCAGTTTTGCGAACTCCCGGTCGGTGATGGTGTTGAGCAGGGCACCACGGCTAGGAAAGTGATGATAAATGGCCATGGGCGTAATACCCACAGCGTCGGCGACGCGGCGCATGCTGACCGCTTCCGGCCCTTCTTCTTCGAGGATGGTGAGGGCCACGCGGGCGATGCGGTCGGCAGTGGTTTCGGTAGTCACCTATACAGCGTATAGTATACGGTGTATAGGTGCAAGGCCTTTTTTTGCGGTGGCGAACTTCAACTGTTCGCGCTTCTTACGAACTGCCGATTAGCCAGCCGGTCAGGAACACCAACACGCCGCCGACAATCACTTGGAACGCCGCCTGTAGAAATGGCGTGTCCATGTACCGGTGGCGGATATAGCTGATAACGCCAAGTTCGATGGCCACTACGGCGACGGCAATGCCGATAGCCAGACGAAAATCCGAAATCAGGAAGGGAAGTGTGTGCCCCAGTCCTCCGGCCGCGGTCATCAACCCCGTTACGGTTCCGCGAATCCAAGGCGTACCACGTCCCGTGAGCGAGCCATCATCGGAAAGCGACTCCGCAAACCCCATGGATATTCCTGCGCCGAGGCTCGCGGCCATTCCAACCAGAAAAGCATCCCAGCTTTTATGAGTGGCAAAGGCCGCGGCAAACAGTGGAGCCAGTGTGGAGACCGAACCATCCATCAAGCCCGCCAAGCCGGGCTGAACGAATTGCAGCACGAAGAGCCGTTTGTGCGATTCTTCTTCGTCGGAGCGCGCCTTTTCTGTCAGGTGCTTTTCTTCGTACTCACTCGCCGCACGGGTATGTTTTCTCTCTTCGTCGGCCAGCATGTTCAGTAATTCGCGCGTTTGAACATCGCTGGTCCGGCCAGCCGCCCGCATGTAAAAGCGGCTCGCTTCCATCTCCATAATCTCGGCTTGCCGGCGAGCCACTTTCATGCCCAACGGCCGCATCATCCACACCGGGCGGCGCTGCAGGAATCCACGGACGTCTTCGCGTCGAATGGGCGGGATATGTTCACCAAATCGGTGCCGGAACATTTCGAGAAGCCGGTCGCGATGCACGGCCTCCTCGGCGCGCATCTCCTCGAACATCTCCGCAGTACTAGGGTAGGAATCGCGCAGGGCGTCCGCGAATTCGCCGTAGATGCGGCCATCCTCCTCTTCGTTCGCGATGGCGAGGGCCAGGATCTCTCGTTCCGTCAAATCCTTGAATTTCTTGAGCATAATGGGCTTATCCCGGTAAGTCTCGAAAGAGAATTACACAAAAGTTGGCTGGAAGTCACCCGGCACGCGCCTGTATGCAAAAATTTCATCGGATGCCCGGGTTGCCCCGATGGTACTTTCGTACTACTATCGAATTGAGAAGGCCTATTTTTTGCCAAGTACGGCCCCACTATAGGTTTTCCGAAGTCGCCCAATTACTCTTTTCCTATACAGAATCGCTGTTGGGGAAAGGTGAAAGGCCATGGCGTCTGCTTTCAATCTTATGAGTAAATCAAGTCAGCCCACCGGGGGAACGCCGGTTCGCACAGCGCAGACCGAGCGCCGGTCGAATCGCCGGTGCAAGATCAATCAACTGATGCGGATTCGCCCCTCGGATCCGGAACGCGATCCGTTCGATGATATTCGCGGTTCGTTGAGCGTTTCGCGCTCGGGCGTTTTCTTTCAGTCCAGCGAGACGGGATACGAAGTGGGAATGCGTCTATTTGTTTCCATGCCTTACTCGAAAGAGCCTGCGGCGATGACCCGCGAATACCTTGCTGAAGTCGTACGGCGTGAGCCATTGTCGAACGGCCTGTTTGGAATCGGCTTCAAGATCCTGATGGAGATGGGCATGCAAGGCGGCTACGGAGATTTCGGCGGCGGGCACGGCCAGCGTAAGTAAAAATAAGCGATCTTGCGAGCAACAAAAAAGGCGGATGGCGCGAGGCCACCCGCCCTTTTTGCGTTTGGGGGGTTGGGGAAACTCGAAACTGCTAACTGCGACCGAAGGCTTGCAGTGTCTTATGACGAAGCATGCCGAAATGGCGGTTTAGCGGATGCTTGCGCTCCAGGAACGTAAAAACCGGCGACCGCCGTGGCGTCAACTTCGCCATGGCGATATTCAGACGGATGTCGCGGCGTGCATATTTCATTCCGGCGATCAAGGCTTCACGGGCATCTTCCTTGCGGCCCGCGGTCATATAAACCTCAGCGAGATTCAGATACAACTGTGCTTGATTCCTCTTCATGCGCACGGCGGTATCGCAAAGACGCTCGGCGTCCGCCCACTTCTGTTGCGTACGAGCCAACGCTACTCCGAGATAGGACATGTAGTAAGGATTGTTTTTTTCCATATCCGCGGCGCGCTTGATGTGTTCGAACGCACGGTTTGCGTAATTGTCCCGCAGGAAGGACAAGCCGGTCTTGAACTCACGGAATGCTTCCGTATCCATCATCTATGCCACCTCGTTTGAACTGGAGGACTCCCCCGGGAAGCTTGAAACTCCTGAGATTGCGGCCGGCCTTAGCAGGGAACAGACGAACCAGCGTGTAAAGTGACACTCACGCGAGGCTGCCGCTGGAGTTCGCATCTCGGTTATTAGTTAACGTACGAGTTCTGCGTGCGCGAATCTACTGACCAGAGGGACAGTCTTTGGCCAACGGCTTGGCGTTCTAGGGGGTTTTTCTCTTTGTGCGAATCGGCTGAGGCGACCGCGCACGTCGGGAGTGCGAGCGCTACAGCTTTATCATTTCTTTCGGTCGATGCGGCGCCACTTGCGTCGCCATACTTTCCAATCATCTAAAGTGACGTCAAGCATGGTCTTGGCGGCTTTATGCAGCCAGCGTCCTTGGCGGTGGCCCAGATCACGTTTGACCGCAGCGATGGCTTTAGGACTTCCCAGATGAATGTTGGCGGTTTCCCAACCCATGTAATAAGCGAGTTTCTCTTCGTCGCGTTCCTCGGGGAGCGATTGCATCTCAATGTGGCAGCAATCCGGAGCCAGGCGCCGAGCGATCCAATGTGCCGCGAAATGAACGTGGGGATCGCGAATGCGCACTGCGCTCTCGACAAGTTTCCGGCTCAAAACATGGGATGCTGCCAGACGGCGGGCCCAGATCCACGCCGACGGCGCCAGTTGTTTGGCTTCGCGAACCACATGGGCGCCATCCCAGGTTGCCAAGCAGAGCACGCGAGGATGGCCCAGACTGCCAAGACCCGCGATGCGAGATTTCATCTCGTAGTTTAGAGTGCGCAGGGGCATGGAGTTGTGAACGAGCCGCCAGACGTCTTTTGGCAGCTTGCCCTTGTATTTTGGACAAGCCAAAATCTTTTTCCAGAACACCACGGGGTCGCGCAGCTTATTCAGGGCAATCAGGCGGAGCCAGCGGTGGTGCTCCGCCAGAATGAACGGGCTGCCGCCCTCGGCAAGTGAGTCGCGATAGCCCGCCTCGATAGCTTGAAAGGCCGTCTTTCGGCTGATCGATAGATGCTCCGACTGGATCGCCAGATAGGCACTGGTTACCAACCTGACGAGGTCCACGGTGTATGCTGCGGGCCAGGCCTCATCGAAATCGTTCACGCCCCAGATCAGGCGACCCTCGACGTCACGCCAAGTCCCAAAATTTTCGATATGCAAATCGCCTACGGCAAGAACTTGCGGCGCGCGTGCCAGTTCTGGACAGAGCAGTGGCCACCATTGCGCCCAGCGATAAAAGGTCGCGCGGAAAAAAGGGAATGGCGCGTCGGCCATCAGGTGATGCTTCAGTTTTACATCCGAGCGGATGAGGTTGACGTGGCGACCGGCCCACCGCTCAAACTCTTCGGTTGCCTCTAAGATGTCCGGGAGTTTTGCCTTCGCTTTATTCATGCTCAGCCTTACGGAAAGCTGACTATATCGCCGGCCGTAGGCCGAAAGGAAGCAGTCAATTACACGCGCGCATGCGCGGCGTTAGGCCGAAGGCGCGATTCATAGATGGGAAAGCGCGCGGCTAATTCCGCCACTTGTCGGCGGACCTTCTGTTCTACTGCCGAGTCGCCAACGTGAAGAAGAATTTCCGCGACCCATCCGCCGATTAACTGCATCTCCGGTTCCTTCATGCCGCGCGTGGTGACCGACGGGCTACCGAGGCGGATTCCACCGGCTTTCATCGGGGGCAGCGGATCAAAGGGTATGGAATTCTTGTTGACGGTGATACCCGCGCGATCTAGCGCTTTTTCAGCTTCCGTTCCGGTGATGCCGCGCGAGTGCACTTCGATCAGGAATAGATGGTTATCGGTGCCACCGGTTACGATTCGGAATCCCTGGCTGGCCACCGCTGCGGCCATGGCTTTGGCGTTCGCCGCCACTTGTTTCTGGTAATCCTTGAACGTCGGCTCCATGGCTTCTTTCAGACACACGGCCTTTGCGGCGATGGTGTGGACCAGAGGCCCACCTTGCGTACCCGGAAACGTCAGCTTGTCCAATTCTTTTGCGTAAGCGGCGCGGCAAAGGACCATACCGCCGCGCGGTCCACGAAGTGTTTTGTGCGTCGTCGTGGATACAACATCAGCATGCGGGATCGGACTCGGGTGCACTCCCGCCGCCACCAATCCAGCGATATGTGCCATATCAACAAAAAATAGCGCGTCCACAGACTTTGCAATCGCTGCGATCCGTTCGAAGTCGATAATCCGAGAGTAGGCACTGGCTCCGGCGACAATCATTTTCGGCTTGTTGGCATGAGCCAGTTCTTCGATTTCGCTATAGTCGATCTGCTCGGTGTCGCGACGGACGTGATACTCGACGAATTTATACATGCGACCGGAGAAATTCAGTGGATGCCCGTGAGTCAAGTGCCCGCCGTGAGCCAGCGCCATGCCCAAGACGGTATCTCCCGGTTGCAGCATCGACATGTACACAGCCACATTTGCCGACGTGCCCGAGTGAGCCTGAACGTTTGCGTGGTCGGCTCCGAACAATTCCTTTGCGCGATCAATCGCCAATTGCTCGACCTTGTCTGCGAATTCGCAGCCGCCGTAATAGCGTTTGCCCGGATAGCCCTCCGCATATTTGTTGGTGAAGATTGAGCCCATCGCCTCGAGAACAGCTTCGGAAACGAGGTTCTCCGACGGGATTAGTTCGAGGCCGGTGGCTTGGCGTTGCGCTTCCTCGCCCAACAAGTTCTCGATTTCGGCGTCGACCGTTTCGAGAGGCCGCTGCATACGTTCATTTGCTTGCGTAGTCATTGCTTCTCCTGAATGAACTGCCACCCCACCATGTTCCCGTTCTACAGCGCAATTTTATCGGAGTGGGAGAGCAACCGCAATCGAGCACATGGCCAACATCTGAATTATCGAAACCGATACGCTCGCTTCGTTGTACCTGCTAACATGTTTTTCCCCAAGAAGTCCTATACTTGGTGGGCTGTCCCGATACAGCAAATTCACTCAACTGAGGTTGCACCATGGCCAACATATACGCAGATAACTCGCTCAGCATTGGAAGAACCCCTCTGATCAAACTGAACCGCATGACCGACGGCGCGAAAGCCACGGTTGTGGCGAAGATCGAGGGGAGAAATCCTGCGTACTCGGTGAAGTGTCGTATCGGGGCTGCGATGATTTGGGATGCGGAGAAGCGCGGCGTGCTGAAGCCGGGGATCGAGATCGTAGAACCGACCAGCGGTAACACCGGAATCGCACTGGCTTACGTGGCGGCGGCGCGTGGCTACGCCATCACGCTCACGATGCCGGAAACGATGTCGCTGGAACGTCGCCGCGTGCTGGCGGCGTTTGGCGCGAAGTTGGTTCTAACGCCGGGACCTGAAGGCATGAAGGGCGCGATAAAAAAGGCGACGGAAATCTACGAGTCCGACAAGCAACACTATTTCTTGCCGCAGCAATTCGACAATCCGGCGAACCCCGCGATTCACGAGGCGACCACTGGCCCGGAAATCTGGAATGACACAGATGGGCAAATTGATGTACTCGTGAGCGGTGTGGGCACCGGCGGCACGCTCACCGGCGTAAGCCGCTACATCAAAAACACGAAAGGGAAGAAGATCACCACGGTAGCAGTTGAGCCGGTGGTGAGCCCGGTCATCAAACAGACGATTGCGGGCGAACCTTTGACGCCAGCGCCGCACAAAATCCAGGGGATCGGTGGCGGTTTCGTACCGAAAAATCTGGACCTCGGCATGGTGGACCGCGTGGAGTTAGTGACCAATGAAGAATCGGTTGAGGCTGCCCGACGCTTGGCACGGGAAGAGGGGATCCTCAGCGGAATATCGTGCGGTGCGGCCGCGGCGGTGGCTGTGCGCCTCGCCAAATTGCCGGAGTTCGCGGGCAAGACGATAGTGGCGATTCTCCCGGATGCTGGGGAGCGCTACCTCTCCACGATCCTGTTCGAGGGAATCGGATAAAGCGCCAGAGACCGGACAGAATGCCAGCCGGGACTCAGGGCCTTTGGTTGCCATACCTCGGTCCCGGCATGGCACATCTAAAGAACTGTGAAATTCATGACCACGCCCAATAATGATTTGCGCGCCCTCGCGAACGAGTTTCGCTTAGCGCTCGAAGCTCGGTTGGCCGATGCATCGTTGTGGGAATACCGCCTGCCTTCGAAGGATGAGGTCGCGGCGTTTTGCCGGGCTTACCTCGACGGCCTATTCCCGTTGTATTACACCTCTGAAGAACCACGCAGTCCCGATGTGGCCGGATTTCTGGCGCAATTGGAATCGCAGCTGACCGAGCAAATCGTTTATGCCATGCGCTTCGACGTAAACTGCAGCGGAAAGACAATAGCGGCCGATCTTTCGAAAACCGCCGCGGACGTGGTGGAAAATCTTCGCACGAAATTGCCGAGACTGGCCCAGCTGCTCGCATTGGACCTGCAGGCCGCGATGACCAACGATCCAGCGGCCAGCGGCTATGAAGAGATTCTGTTGAGCTACCCCGGCATTGAGGCGATCACGGTACAGCGGCTAGCTCACGAGCTATATCTGCTGAAGGTTCCGTACATGCCGCGGATGATGACGGAGATCGCGCACAGTCGTACAGGAATCGATATTCATCCCGGAGCGGCGATTGACGAATCCTTCTTTATCGACCATGGAACTGGCGTCGTAATCGGCGAAACCGCCACCATCGGCAAGAACGTCACGCTCTACCACGGTGTCACTCTGGGGGCTTTCAATCCGACTGGCCGCCGCGATGCCGGTGGAGAAGTCGTTCGTGGACTGGCAAACAAACGGCATCCTGATATCGAGGATAACGTGACAATCTACGCCGGCGCGACGATCATCGGCGGTGACACTCGCATCGGCCACCACAGCATCATCGGCGGCAACGTGTGGCTGACGCATTCTGTCGCGCCCTACAGCAGAGTGGCCATGCGCGAGCCTGAACTCGTGATTCGCACCAATTCCAAGGATGCCGACTGGGAGTGGTTTCTGGGCTCGTCAATTTAAATGCCTTAATCGCATTTCGAAGGATGGCTGCGTTGACACTGCAGTTTGCCTCCGCTACGCTCGAATGCTTGCCTATTGCTGGTGAATTAGACAGGGAGACGCATGGCTGAAGAGAAGCTACCGACGCGCGCGGAAGATTTTTCGGAGTGGTACAACCAACTGGTGTTGAAGGCGCAATTGGCGGATTACGCGCCGGTTCGTGGCTGCATGGTTGTTCGGCCCTACGGCTGGGCCCTTTGGGAAAACATCCAGGGAGCGTTGGACCGACGGTTCAAAGCCACTGGCCACCAGAATGTGGCTTTTCCGCTGTTGATCCCCAAGAGCTTCATCGAGAAAGAAAAACATCACGTGGAAGGTTTTTCGCCAGAATTGGCTGTCGTCACGATAGGCGGCGGTGAAGAACTGGCCGAGCCGCTGATTGTGAGGCCCACTTCGGAAACCATCATCGGGCACATGTGGTCCAAATGGATTCAATCCTATCGTGATTTGCCCGTCCTAATGAACCAGTGGAATAGCGTGGTGCGTTGGGAATTGCGCACCAAGCTTTTTCTCCGCACGCTGGAGTTCTACTGGCAAGAAGGCCATACCGCCCACGCGTCGCGGGAAGAAGCAGTCGAAGAAACCCGCCAAATGCTCGACGTGTATACCGACTTTGCCGTTAACGAAGCGGCTATTCCGGTAATTCCTGGCGCGAAATCAGACGCCGAAAAATTCGCTGGTGCGGATGTGACCTATTCCATCGAAGCCATGATGGGTGACGGCAAGGCCTTGCAGGCAGGAACCTCCCACTTCCTTGGCCAGAATTTTGCCCAGGCCTTCGATGTGAAGTACTTGGATCAAACTGGAGTGCAACAACACTGTTGGACCACCTCGTGGGGGCTGTCCACGCGTTTCATCGGTGCGATTATCATGGTTCACGGTGACGATCAGGGTTTGGTAATGCCGCCTAGACTGGCGCCCACACAAGTGGTGATCGTCCCGATCTACAAGACCGACGACGAGAAGTCCGCGGTCTTAAAGACCG
The DNA here is from genome assembly GCA_963759275.1 of Candidatus Acidiferrales bacterium. Taxonomy (GTDB): domain Bacteria; phylum Acidobacteriota; class Terriglobia; order Acidiferrales; family UBA7541; genus Acidiferrum. The sequence continues at coordinate 34,528 of CAVWYZ010000022.1, forward strand.
CAAAAGAACTGAAAGCGCAACTCGTTAAAGCCAATCTGCGGGTGACGCTCGACGAGCGCGAGGGTTTTAGTCCCGGCTGGAAGTTCAACGACTGGGAGATGCGCGGCGTACCGGTGCGCGTCGAGCTCGGTCCCAAAGACGTTGCGAAACAGGCGGTGATGCTGGCGCGGCGCGACAAGCCTGGCAGGGAAGGCAAAGTCAGCGCCCCCCTCGCGGATTTGGCCGGTACCATCGAGAAGCTCCTGGTGGAAATTCATCAGTCGCTGTTCGACAAGGCATTGGCGTTTCGCCGGTCGAATACCCATGAAGCCAAAAGCTATGACGAATTCAAGAAGGCTGTGGAGACGGGTTTCGCCTTCGCGCCCTGGTGCGGCAGCGGCGAATGCGAGGAGAAAATTAAGGAAGAGACTCGCGCAACGATGCGCTGCATCCCGCTGGACCAGACCGCCGTTCTGGGGCGCGAGGCGGCTGGCCCTATCGGCGGCTGCATTTATTGCGCGAAAAACGCCAAGGAACGCGCCATCTTCGGTAGGGCGTACTAATCCTCGTTATGGCTTCCGAGTTCTAAGAGGCCGGGCTGTTACCCACGAAGAACACTTGCCGACAGCGGTTCTCGACAGCAAGTCGAGGCAGTGTTAGCGTAAATTTATTGGTCTCAGAAACTTGGCCAAGCGGATTTCGGTCGGCTTTGGCTGTGCGGGGTAGAGTTTGGTGAACCGTCAATTACGATCGTTGCGCCATGGGCAGCAGGGCGAAGGCCGGCTCAAGGCTATCGTCTATCTGGCATTCTTGATAATCGCCGTATTTGTGGCGGTTAAAGTTGTTCCGGCGTATGTGGCCAATTACCAGCTTAAGGATAAGATGACGGAACAGGCCAAGTTCGCCATTGTCAATCGCTACACGGAAGATCAAATAAAAGACAACATCTTCCACACGATTCAGGACCTGGATATTCCGGCGACGCGCGACGACGTGAAGGTCGCCAACACCAATCATGGGATCGAGATCAGCGTCAATTACACGGTCCCGGTGGATTTCGTGTTTTATAAGACCGATTTGAACTTTGACACTTCATCCGAAGGCCGCGACTACATGAAGTAGTCCCGCTTTCCAAGGAATCGTCACCTCAGCGCTTCCTGCGCCGAGCCGATTTTGTTCCGCTTCCATAGTGCGAGACAATAGTAGTTGGCCAGCTCTGGGGGACTCTTTGCGATTCCGTCTTCAAAAAGGTTTTTGGACCTCGGTCTGGGGACTCAGTCTGCTCGGCTTTTTTGCCTTTTGCTTTCTTCTCAGTGCCGGCGTTTTTACCTTCTATTACGTCAAGTATTCCCGGATGATCAACGCGCGATTGTCCGGCAACATTTTCCAAAACACGACACAGATTTTTTCCTCGCCCGCACATATCTCGGACGGGCAAGCTTGGGGCCCGGATGATCTGGTCACCTATCTGCAGCGCTCGGGATACCGGCCCGAGGCGGATGAGAACTCGTTAGGCGAATACGAGGTCGACGGAAGCGTCGTGGACATTAAGCCTTCGAAGCTGTCGTACTTCGCCGGCTCGAATGCCCTCGCGGTGCACTTCAACGGCCGAACGATCAAGGCCATCCGGCCGCTCGCGGGCGGCGCAGACATGGGGGTTGCCGAGATTGAGCCGGAGCTGATTACCAATCTGTTCGACAGTTCACGGGAAAAACGGCGCATGGTCCGGTATGACGATTTGCCGCCGTTGCTGGTGCACGCCATTCTTTCCGCCGAGGACAAGCGCTTCTTTGAGCATCCAGGCTTCGACTTTATTCGAATCTTCGGGGCTGCCTGGGCTGATGTCCGCCACAGCCAACACATGCAAGGCGCCAGCACGATTACCATGCAGGTCGCCCGCACGTACTTTCTCTCGACTGACCGCACCTGGAAACGCAAGCTGGCCGAAGCAATGCTGTCCTTCGAGCTTGAGCAGCGTTTCACCAAGCAACAGATTTTCGAAATGTACGCCAACGAGGTGTACCTGGGCAATCGTGGGAGTTTCGGGATACGCGGGTTTGCCGAAGCCAGCGTCGCCTACTTCGGAAAGGATCTGCGCCAACTGTCGCTCGCGGAGTGCGCCTTTCTTGCCGGTCTGATCCGTGCGCCGAATTACTATTCCGTGGCCGACCGCCATCCGGAACGCGCCGCACAGGCTAGCGATCGCGTGATGGCGCAGATGGTGGAAAACAAGTTTGCCACGGAGGCCGATGTTCAGGACGCCAAGCGCGTTCCCCTGAAATTGGTCCGCGCATCCGTTACGGGGAACGAAGCGCCGTACTTTGTCGACATGGTCAAAGACCACCTGCTGGAGAAATATTCGGAGCAGGAGCTTCTCAGCACTAACTACCGGGTATATACGACGCTAGATCCGCAACTGCAGCGAGCCGCCGCTGTGGCCATCGAAAGCGGAATGAAGAATGTGGACGACCTACTGGCTAAGAAATACGAGAGGGCACACAAAGTAAAAGGGAAGAAGGAAGCGGGTGCGATCATCCCGCAAGCGCAAATAGCGCTGGTGGCGATTGACCCACGCACCGGCGAAATCAAGGCCCTCATTGGCGGCCGCGACTATGGGCAGAGCCAGTTGAATCATGCACTAGCGCATCGCCAGCCCGGCTCGGTGTTCAAGCCGTTCGTTTATGCGGCAGCGTTTAACAATGCCGTTGACGGCGCGCAGCCTCTCGTCACTCCTGCTACCACCGTTGACGACGAACCGACCGTTTTCGAATTCGACGGCCAGGAATATACACCGAACAATTACGGCGAGAAATTCATGGGCAAGGTTACCGTCCGCCAAGCCTTGACCAATTCGCTGAACGTGGCGACCGTGAAGATTGCCGAGATGGTGGGATATGGCCGCGTGGTGCAGATCGCTCGTCAAATGGGCCTGTCTCCCAGTATTAAACCTACGCCGGCTGTGGCTCTCGGCGCGTATGAGTTGACACCTGTGGACGTCGCTGGCGCATATACCGCCTTTGCGACCATGGGCACGCGGGCAGAGCCCATGTACGTCAAGAGCATCTCTGGCGCAAATGGCAATGTGTTAGAGACGAATTCCCCAGTGAATAAGTTGGTGCTTGATCCACGGGTCGCCTATCTCGTCGATAGCATCCTGGTAGACGTGATCAACAAGGGCACGGGAGCGGCGGTCCGCGCGAAGGGCTTCACGCTTCCCGCGGCGGGAAAGACCGGTACGTCGCGCGATGGCTGGTTTGCGGGTTTTACGAACAACCTCGTGTGCGTAATCTGGATCGGCTTCGATGACAATCACGATCTCGGCCTCTCCGGTGGTGCCACGGCTGCGCCCATTTGGGCAGATTTCATGATCAAGGCCACCTCGCTGCCTAGCTATCGCGACGTGAAACCGTTCGATATGCCCGAGGGTGTGGACTCCATCACGATTGACGCGGACACTCTGCAAATTGCCACACCATCTTGCCCTACCACCCGTCCTGAGGTCTACATTGCGGGTTCGCAACCGACGCAATTATGTGAACTGCACGGCGGGCATGGTCCAGCTACTGCGGTGGGCTCTTTCCTTTCCCATATTTTCGGAGGTGGTTCGCCGAAACCACCGCAACCGAATGCACCAAACGGAGTTGCTGGTCAACCTGGGCAAACCGCACAAAGCTCGGATCCGAACGGTGCCCAGCCTGCCACCGCCACCGAAAAGAAAAAAGGGCCTTTACAGAAGATTTTTGGTATCTTTGGGGGTAAGAAGAAGAAAGATCCCGACAAACCTGATCGGGACAAAGGAGACTCGCCATGAGAAGAAATTGCTTGGCGATTCCGGTTAGTTCCTTCCTCTTAGTTGCGTTGTTGCTCCCTGCCTGGGGGCAAACGAACATTGACAATCCCAACGGTCAGCTTTCCGCTGTGGCGGTCTCTACGGACCAGAAGCCGAAATTGTCCGATGAAGACCTTGCGCGGCTCTATCTCATTCGAAAGCAGTACCGTGAAGCCCAAGATCTGTTTCATAAGCTTACGATTGAGCAACCGAAAAACGCGGTCTATTGGAATGAACTGGGCATCAGCTTCCACAATCAGTCCGAGCTGAATTCGGCACTGAGATGTTATCAAAAGTCGGTCAAGCTGAATTCTCGCTACGCCGACGCCCAGAACAATGTCGGCACGATATACTACGAGCGCAGGAAATATTCCAAAGCTATTCGCGCGTATAAAAAAGCAATTCAGTTACGTCAGGATTATGCCGCGTTCTATTTGAATCTTGGTTATGCGTACTTCGGCGAAAAGAACTATGCGGATTCGATCGCGTCATTCCGTAAAGCCTTGCAGATCGACCCGGATACGTTTGAGGCCGCCCGTTCTAGAACGGGTACGGTTATCCAGGATCGCTCTATTGCGAGCGACCGGGCCCAGTTCTACTTTTTGCTCGCTAAGTCATTCGCGGAATCGGGCAACGTCGAACGCTCCATCATTTACCTGAAAAAAGCGCGCGACGAAGGCTATCAGAACATGAGTTCCGTCAAGACCGATCCTTCGTTTGCAATCGTCATCAAGGATCCTGCGGTGCAGGATCTACTGATCGAAAAGACATCATCGGAAAACGTACAACAGCAATAGTCATCTCGTACGAATGCAACCAGTCGAAGTCGTTCCTGTTCCCGTTTGTGCCGCTAGTCGCGTCGTGGTGTGCTTCGGTTTCTTCGCTTTCCCGGGAGTTGATGACGCGCCTCTGCTACAATGGCTCCAGAATGACAGCGCGCCTGGTCTGCATGCGCAATTTTCAGTCCTTCCTGATTGGTATTTGTCTATTGGCCGGGACGGGCCAAGTGTTCGCGACGCAATCCGCAAATCCCAAGGCAGCACACGCAACGCTCCCGCAAGAAGGCATCTTCCTGGTATTTCCGTTTGAAAATGCCGGAGCCGGTCCGCGTCTGGATTGGATTGGCGAAGGTCTCGAGGAGCTGACCATTCAGCGGTTATCCGCCGCCGGTCAGCAGGTCTACTCTCATGCAGGGCGCCTGGACGAGATGGACCGCTATGGCTTGCCGAATTCCGCCAAGCTCAGCCGCGCTACCATGCTGCATATTGGCGAGGAGATGGATGCGGATTACGTTGTTTTCGGCGACTACACTTCGAATGGCCAAACCGTCACGGTTAACGCGCGCCTGCTCCGCGTGAATCCTGTTGGCCTTCTCCCGATGGTCCAAGAAACCGACGCGCTCCCTGCGCTCATGGACCTGCACACAAGACTTGTCTGGAGATTGCTGGGCAGTTGCGACCACGGCTACCCTCTCGACTTTTCGCAGTTTTCCAAATTGCAACGGCCGCTTGGATTGGCAGCGTTTGAGCAATATATTCGTGGGCTGCTGGCCAACGACGACGACGCGCGTTTGCGCGATCTGAAGGAAGCCGCGCGCCTTGAACCGGACTGGCCGGAACCTGCTTTCGCGCTTGGAGAATTTTACTTTCAGAAGAATGACTGCGCTTCGGCTCTTCCCTGGTACGCCAAAATTCCTGCGTCCGACCCGCAAGGAGTGGAAGCTACGTTTGCTTCTGGCGTTTGTCGTTTACGCCTGAACCAGCCGGATCAAGCCAAGCAGATTTTTGATGATCTCGAACAAAGCATCCAACGAAACGTTGCGGCTGGAGCCGACCTGCCCGAGATCTTGAATAACCTGGCCATTGCGCGTGCTCGGCAAGGCGACTTTCCGCCCGCGCTGACCGCCTTGGGGCGCGCGAGAGACATAGACCCCGATGAAGATGACTACCCTTTCAATCTGGGCCTGCTCGCGCTGCAGCAAAAAGATTTGGCCACGGCAGAAACGCATTTTCGCGAAGCTGCCGATCGCGAACCTGACAATCCTCAGGACTGTGCGTTCTTGATCTACACGCTCGATAAAGCGGGTAAGAAGGCCGAGGCGGCAACCCAACGAGAGGCGGCCACGGAAGCCTTTGGCGAAAAAGGTCTGCCGCTGCTGAAATTTGATTCGAAAACGGCCGACTCCTTCGCCAAATACCAGCGAATTAAGCGGGAGCTGGACATAACTTCTCTGCGACTGGAGCTTGAAGGGCCGCAATTGCAGCAGAACCTCGCGGTGGCTAGTGCTTTGCCGGCTGCCGCGGTGGTAGCGCACATCCGTCGCGGGCGCCAGGAATCTCGGGCAGGGCGTTTGGACGCGGCCGAACAGGAATTTCAAGCGGCGCTAGTTGCGGACCCGAATAACTCCAGCGCGCACCGGGAACTCGCCGAAATCTATCGCCGAAGAGGTAAACTGGATGAGGCCGCGCACGAACTGCAGTTGTCATTGGCGGGGCGCGACTCCGCGGCGGTGCGAACCACGTTAGCGCGAATTTATCTGGAACAAAAAAAGTACGATCTGGCCCGCATCGAGGTTCAGAAAGCAATCAAGCTCGCGCCCAATTATGCCGAAGCGAAGGAGTTGCTCAGCCACCTGGAAAAGAGCAACCCTACGGGAGGCACACAGTGAACGCTCGTGGAAATTCCCGAAGATCCCGATATTTGCTGGCCACTCTTTTTTTGATGTTACCGTGCTTATTGCTCTCGCCCGCGTTTGTCGCGAAATCTTCAGCACCGGACGCAGCAGCCCCTTTGGTTCTCGAACTAAAGCTAAATGGCGAAGTTGAACCGATTCTCGCCACCTATATCGATGAAGGCTTAGCAGATGCTGCGCAGCGCCATGCGGCGCTGGTCCTGATCACGATGGACACCCCTGGCGGCCTGAGCGATTCGATGACGGATATCATCCATCACATTCTGGATTCGCCTGTTCCCGTTGCCGTTTATGTGGGTCCGGATGGCGCGCGTGGTGCGTCCGCGGGATTCCTGATCCTTCTCTCGGCGGACATTGCCGCCATGGCACCGGGCACGCGAACCGGCGCTGCCACGCCGATTTTCGCTCCTGGCTGGATTTCCATGCCCATGGATGAAGTGCTGCGCAAGAAAATCAATAACGATGCCACGGCCTTTCTTCGTAGTTTCACTGAAAAACGGGGACGAAATCCGAAGCTCGCAGAAACCGCCATTACCGAAGCGCGTGCATTCACCGAGCAGGAAGCCCTGGATGGTCATCTTATCGATTTGATTGCCAGCGACAAAGAAGAGCTCTTACGTCAGTTAAATGGCCGCGAGATTACCCGTTTCAACGGGAAAAAAATAGGTCTCGATCTGCAGAACTATACCCGCGCCGACTTTCAGCTTTCCGCCAGGCAGAAATTCCTGTCCCGTATCGTAGAGCCCGACATGTTTTTCCTGTTGCTCCTCGTTGGCGCCTTGGGCCTGTATACGGAGTTTACCCATCCGGGTGTCATCGCGCCGGGCGTGGTTGGTGGAATTTGCATGCTTTTAGCGCTTTACGCGATGCAGATTCTACCGGTCAACATCGCGGGGGTGATGTTAATTCTGCTGGCGCTGGTTCTGTTCGTCCTTGAAGCTAAATTCACCAGCCACGGCGTGTTGCTACTCGGCGGCATCGTTTCCATGTTGTTGGGCGCTATGTTTCTGGTTCGCTCGCCGCTTACACCGGCGGGAGTTAGTTTCGGTGTGGCGTTGGCGGCCACGCTCCCGTTTGCGTTTCTCACGGTGTTCCTGGCGCGTCTGGTATTGAAGTCGCGCAAGTGGAAGACCGCGACGGGTAAGGAAGAATTGCTCGGCGAGGAAGGTATTGTGACTATCGCTTTGCCCGCTGCCGGTGAAGGTATGATTCGTATTCACGGAGAATTGTGGCGCGCTGGCTCCGCCGCTAATGTCCCAGTCGGTGCTAGGGTTCGGGTGCTTCATATTGATGGGCTGAAGCTCGAGGTTGAGAGCCTGCCGATGGAATCACCCATCGAGAAGTGAGACAAGTCGTAATTAGAGGAGGTTCGCGATGCTCCAAGTCGGTGGTATTGGGATTCTCATCATCGGGTTTTTCTTTCTGCTGTGGCTTTGGAACTCCATCAACATCATCAAGGAGTGGGAACGTGGTGTCGTCCTGCGTCTCGGGCGCTTGTTGCCGGAAGCTAAGGGAGCGGGCTTGCGGCTTGTGTTCTGGCCTATCGAGACGCTTTATCGCATTAGCATGCGGCTGGAGACTCTTGATGTTCCTCCGCAAGACATCATCACGCGAGACAACGTTTCGGTGAAGGTCAACGCGGTCACTTATTTCCGCGTCGTCGACGCCAACCTGGCGCTTTCGCAGGTGCAAAATTATCAGTACGCGACTTCGCAACTGGCCCAGACCACCCTCCGCAGCGTTGTCGGCCAATTCGAACTCGATGAAATCCTCTCGCAACGCGACAAAGTCAACGCCAAGCTGCAAGTGATCCTGGATCAAGACACCGAGCCGTGGGGCATCAAAGTCAGCAAAGTTGAAGTGAAGCAGGTGGATATTCCGGAGCAAATGCAACGTGCGATTGCCAAGCAGGCCGAAGCCGAACGCGAGCGCCGCGCTAAGGTGATTCACGCTCAGGGTGAATTCGAAGCTTCGCAAAAGCTCGCCGATGCCGCAAAGGTTTTAGAAACGGAGTCTTCCGCCATCCAGCTCCGTTACTTGCAGACTCTAACGGAGATAGGTGTCGAGAAGAACACAACGATTGTTTTCCCGCTGCCAATCGATATTATTAATAGCTGGGTAAAGTCGATAGGGGGCTCGAACAAGTAGGCATGGCTTCTGGGGGAAAACGCGCGAGTGACCGTGTGCTTGAAAGCAAGCACGTTATCGGTCTCTTTTTGCTGATGCTGTTGTTTTCCGGCGTGTTCTTCACGCTCGGTTATGTGATGGGCCGGAACCAGTATGACGGGCAAGTGCGTGCGGCCTCGAACGGCATCACCAAATCCGAACCGACCTATAGTCCAAAATCCGAAGCCGCCCAAAAGAAAACCGGGCCCGAGGATTCGGTGCAGCCGTCAGACGGTGACCCCTCAACCGGTTCGTCTGCGTCCGCTTGGACGTTTCCTGCTACCAACTCTCCGGCAAGTGCTGACCCTCATTTGGACGCGCCTCCGGTCAGCCACACCGCGGCTGCCGCGCTGAAACCGGCGAGCCCGAAATCGAAAGTGCAGACACAACCGGTTTCGACTCACCCCGCTTCGAAGAACGCTACTCCCCTGATTCCTAGCGGTGCCTATGTGATTCAGGTGGCTGCTTTGTTGCGGCAGGATGATGCGCTGGCCATCGCCAGCGGCTTACAAAAGAAACACTATGCGGTGTATGTCCAAACTCCTCAAAAAGACAAATACTACCGTGTGCAGGTCGGTCCCTTTAGGGATCAAAAAAGCGCTGACGCCGCAAAGAAAGGCCTGGAGGGCGAAGGCTTCAAGGCGTTTTACGTAAAGCACTGATGCCGGCTCCGGTCTGGCACTCTTACTTTCGGCCCCACCGTTTTCGTGAAACTCCGGCAATTCTCCGTTTGCTTCTCGCTACGCTGAGCGGGGCTCTTCTTTCCTTGTCCTACCACGGCTCGTTCCCGAGCTTTTATGCCTGGTTCTGCCTTGCGCTGTTACTCGCCAGCGTTTTGGGGGCTCGCGCACGGGTCGCCTTCTTTTGTGGTTTTCTCCACGGGCTGGTTTTCGTGCTCACGTGTGTGCCGTGGATCGCGGATACGCTCTCCATCCATGGCGGAATGTCTCTCGCAGCAGGTTGGGGCGTGCTGCTGCTGATAGCCTCGGTGTGGGGCGCGTCTATCGGACTGTTTGCGTGGGCCGTGCAACGGTTATCTTTGCGCAGCTACGCACTTGCTCTGGTGGGCGTGCCTTTTCTTTGGATTTCGACGGAAGTCTTGCGCACCTACCTTCCCGAAATCAGCTTCCCCTGGGGACTTTTGGGATATCCCGTAGCTGAGAATTCGGCGTTGGTGCAACTGACCACGATCACGGGCATTTATGGTTTGTCCTTTCTCGCCGCGGTGTTCAATGCGTTCCTGGTGTGGTGCGACTGCGGAGTGGGCAACGAAGCAAAACGCAGGTGGACGATCTTCGGCACCGTCGTTGTAGCCCTTCTCCTTGTGATGGTGATTGGACCAAAATATGTACCACAGGCGCCGGCCAGTCATTGGGCCCGTGTCGTGCAGCCCAACTTTCCCGAAAACATTCAGTACGTTGGCGATTGGTATGCCGATCATCGGTCCGATCTAATCGAACTGCAAAACCTGAGCCTACGTGCCTCTACTGATAGCATCCACCCCGATCTTTTGATCTGGCCGGAGGCTCCCGCACCATTTTCATTTCAAGATGCCCATTTTGTTCCGTACATTTCGAACCTGGCCACGGAATTCCACAATCCGGTGATTGTCGGCGTTATTGAATGGAAGCCGGGAACGGAACTTGTTCATGGCGTCCCACGCACCGCCCTGCTGCCGTATAACAGCGCAGCGATGCTAAACGCGTTCGGCCAGCGTACGTTCTCCTACGATAAGATGCATCTGGTGCCCTTTGGTGAATACGAACCGTTTCCGTTCATTCACCAGGTAGTGACCAGCGTTTCAGAGGAGGTCGGAGGCTTTCACAAGGGCCAGAATCGCAGTGTGGGAAGGTTCGCAAACGGGAATACATTTTCCGTTTTTATCTGCTACGAGGCGATTTATCCCGGGGAAATTCGTGCCTTTACCGACCGTGGAGCGCAGTTGCTCGTCAATATTTCCAACGATGGCTGGTTCGGCACATCCGCGGCGGCCGAACAACATCTCCGAATGGCCCGCGTCCGCGCGGTTGAAAACCGCCGGTGGTTGCTCCGCGATACCAATAGTGGAATCAGCGCTTCCGTCGATCCTTACGGCAATGTCACCCGCGTGATGCGCCGTGATGTTCGCGATTCGGCGGATCTGCGCTACGATTTCCGCACGGATCGCACCATTTACGTACGATTCAACGATTGGTTCGCCTGGATGTGCGTCTTGGTTTCCGCTATTCTTGTATTTATTACCTTTCGAAAGGACAGACTAGCCCGCTAGCTTGTGCGGGTGAGTGCATGCCAACATGATTCTGGAAGACTTACAGCATCAGTATGAAGGTTTAAAGCAGCGCGTCGATCTCGTGCGGAGTTATCTTTGACGTTGAGCAGAACCGCGCGCGCCTGAAGTCGCTCGACGAGCGCGCCTCCGATCCCAATTTCTGGAGCAATCAAGAAGCAGCGCAAGAAGTGCTGCGCGAGCGCAAGCGTGCGGAAGCTTCGCTGTCTGCCGATGAAAAACTCGCGTCGCTGACCGGCGACCTGGAGACGTACATTGAACTCGCCCAAGGTGAAACCAATGCCGAGCAAAAAGAAGCTTTGCTGAAGGATCTGAACCGCGAGTTGACCACCACCGATACTTATCTGAGTGAACTCGAAACGCAAACGTTACTTTCCGGCGAGAACGATCACCTCAACGCGATTATGACCATCAAGCCCGGTGCGGGTGGCACCGAGTCCCAAGATTGGGCTTCGATTCTTCTGCGCATGTATCTGCGGTGGGCGGAGCGCAAAGGCTTTGGCGCGGATCTGCTCGACGAGACCCCCGGCGAAGAAGCGGGCATCAAGAACGCCACGATTCAGTTCACCGGCGAAAATGCCTACGGTTTGCTTGCTGGTGAAACTGGAGTCCACCGCCTCGTGCGCATCTCTCCATTCGACCAGGCGGCGCGTCGCCACACCTCCTTCGCTTCGGTCTTCGTGATTCCGGAAGTGGATGATCGCATCGAAGTGAATATCCGCCCGGAAGACATCAAGCTCGACACATTTCGCTCCGGCGGGAAGGGTGGCCAGAACGTAAATAAAGTCGAAACCGCGGTACGCCTGACGCACCTTCCTACTGGCGTGATCGTGGCCTGCCAGATGGGGCGCAGCCAGCACAAGAACCGCGAAACGGCCATGAAGATGTTGCGCTCGAAACTTTACGACCTGGAAATGCAGAAGCGGCGCGATGAGACTGATCGTCTGGACGAATCCAAGCTGGACATCTCGTTCGGCAGCCAGATCCGTTCCTACATCATGCAGCCCTATCGTCTGATCAAGGACCATCGCACGAAATTCTCCGTTGGTGACGTAGATCGGGTTCTCGACGGCGATCTCGACCCGTTTATTCGGTCCTATCTCATGGCCAAGAAGACAAAAGGGAAGTTGGATATTCAGGTCGACGACACCGACGAATAACGCCGAGTCAGAGTCGATTGCTCTTTAGTGGAAACCCGCTCCACTCAATGCCTGTATTCTCCATTCGATGCGCGTCTAAGCCTTGGATAATCAATGCGTTGATTCGGGCTTTTGGGGATGGTACTCTGGAACGGAATTTATTTTCCGCGACACGCTGACCGTCCCGGGTGTATCACTCAGCCTGTCCCTTTAAGACGAGCCTATAGGAGAGATGTTTTGAGCGAAGCAAAGAGGAATTTCCTGTTTACGTCCGAATCCGTAACCGAAGGCCATCCGGACAAGATTGCCGATCAAATTTCTGACGCGGTGCTCGACGAAGTGATGCGCCAAGACCCCAAGGGTCGGGTAGCCTGCGAAACCCTGGTGACCACTGGCTTGGTAGTGGTTTCCGGAGAAATCACCACCAGCGCGCATGTCGATTACGATGAGCTTATTCGCAAGACCGTACACGAAGTCGGCTACAATGACGCGCTCTATGGATTCGATTCGAATACTTGCGCGGTCATGTGCACCGTGAAGCGTCAGTCCCCGGACATCGCCATGGGCGTGGACACTGGCGGCGCGGGCGATCAGGGCTTGATGTTCGGCTATGCCTGCAACGAGACCGAAGAATTAATGCCCATGCCGATCCAATTGGCCCATCGTCTCACGCAGCGCCTCTCGGAAGTCCGCAAGAATAACGAACTCCCCTTCCTTCGTCCCGATGGAAAATCTCAAGTCACTGTCGAATATCGCAACGGCAAACCTGCCCGCGTCGACTGCGTGGTTATTTCCACGCAACATAGCGATGATATTTCCAACGAAGAGTTGCGCAGCAAGATCATGGAATATGTCATCAAGCCCATCGTGCCGGCCAACATGCTCGATTCCAAGACCAAGTTCCACATCAACCCGACCGGGCGTTTCGTCATTGGCGGTCCGATGGGTGACGCCGGATTAACGGGGCGCAAGATCATCGTGGACACGTATGGAGGCTACAGCCGTCATGGTGGTGGCGCCTTCTCGGGGAAAGATCCTTCGAAGGTGGATCGTTCCGCGTGCTACATGGCACGGTACATCGCCAAGAACATTGTTGCGGCGGGTCTTGCCTCGCGCGCGGAAGTGCAGCTTGCCTACGCCATCGGCGTAGCGGAGCCCGTTTCTGTAATGGTCGATACTTTTGGCACCTCCACAATTCCCGAAGAAAAGATCACGCAGATCGTTCGTGAGAATTTCTCCCTTACGCCGAAGGCCATCATTGAGACGCTGGACCTGCGCCGCCCGGTATACAAGGCCACGGCAGCGTACGGTCACTTCGGCCGCTCTGGCGCTGGCTTCACTTGGGAGCGCACGGACCGCGCAGATGCTCTGCGCAAGGCTGCCGGGTCAGCCGTGGTCGCCGAAGTTGCGGCTCACAGCTAAGCACTAACCATCGATTGGAAGGCTACGTCGTCGAGGCGTGGCCGTGTTACAGCAAGTATTCCCCCGCTTGCCGCCCAGATAAAGCCGGAATCACGAAGGAACGCAGAATCTCAAAGATATACAAACGAGGAGAGCAAGAATGGCTACGGCAGAACTGAAAAAAGGTGATGTGAAGGATATCGGCCTGGCTGATGCCGGCAAGCGCAAGATCGAGTGGGCCGCGCAACAGATGCCGGTGTTGCAACAGATTCGCAAGCGGTTCATTAAAGAGCAGCCGCTGAAGGGCTTGCGCGTTTCCGCTTGCCTGCACGTGACCAGCGAAACCGCGAACCTGATGATCGCTCTTCGCGACGGCGGAGCCGATGCTGTTCTTTGCGCCTCGAACCCGCTGTCCACGCAGGATGAAGTGGCCGCGTCGCTCAATCGCGATTTCAATATCCCGACCTACGCGATCAAAGGCGAAGATAACGACACTTATTACCAGCACATGAAGGCGGCGCTCGAGCACAAGCCGCAATTCACTATGGACGACGGCTGCGACCTGGTCACCATGTTGCTCACCAAGCGCCAAGACCTCGTGGCCAACGTGATTGCCGGCACCGAGGAAACCACTACGGGTGTGATTCGGTTGCGTGCTATGGCCAAGGACGGAACGCTGAAGTATCCGATCATCGCCGTCAACGACGCCATGACCAAGCATTTCTTCGATAACCGCTACGGTACCGGGCAGTCCACTCTGGATGGCGTGATTCGCGCGACTAACGTACTGATCGCTGGGCTAAAAGTGGTTATCGCCGGCTACGGATGGTGCGGCCGCGGGGCGGCCATGCGTTCCAAGGGACTCGGCGCCGATGTGATCGTCACCGAAATCGATCCGGTGAAGGGCATCGAAGCGGTGATGGATGGCTTCCGCGTAATGCCGATGGCAGAAGCGGCGAAAGAAGGCGATGTCTTCATCACAGTCACCGGGAACAAGAACGTGATCCGCCGGGAACATTTTGAAGTTATGAAGGGTGGAGCCATCGTCTGCAACTCTGGTCACTTCAACGTCGAAATCGAAATTCCCGCATTGGAATCTCTATCGTCGGGCAAGAAGGAAGTCCGGCCCCTCGTGGACGAGTTCCTGATGAAGGACGGCCGGAAAATTTATCTCATCGCGGAAGGGCGCTTGGTTAACCTGGCCACCGCCGAAGGTCATCCCGCTTCGGTAATGGACATGAGCTTCGCCAACCAATCGCTTGCCGCTGAATATCTTGTTAAGAATCACAAGGACCTGAAGCCACAAGTGTATGTGGTTCCGGAGCATCTCGATCGCGAGATCGCCCGCCTTAAGCTCGAATCCATGGGCCATCGCCTGGACAAGCTGACTGCCGAGCAGGAGCAATATCTGGCGTCGTGGCAGGAAGGCACGTAAGCCGGAAGAGTAGTATCCAGAGCGTGTTATCTTATTTGGGGCGTCTCGTGCCAAGCGAGGCGCCCCAAACTTTTGGTGACGGCTATGTGGGATTATTGCGAACATTCTCTCGATATCGCGCGTTTACGAGGAGCAACCTACGCCGACGTACGCGTCATGCATCATCGACAGCGTGACCTGACTACGAAGAGCGGCAAGGTGGGTACTCTCGGCCAAAGTGAATCCATCGGTCTTGGAATTCGCGTCGTCGCGAACGGTGCGTGGGGCTTCGCTTCCACGGATCAGCTAACCCGTGAGGGTGTCGCAAACTGCGCTGCCCAAGCCGTAGCAATCGCACGTTCCTCTGCCCTCGCGAAAAAAGAAAACGTGCAGATGGTTCCCGAGGGCACTTACATCGACAGCTGGCAAAGCCCTTGCCTCAAGGATCCCTTCGAAATTCCGTTGGAAACTCAACTGGACCTGCTGCTCGCCGCCGATGCCGAGATGCACAAGGTCAAGGGCGTCACGTTATCCGAGACGGACATGCAGTTTCGTAAAATTGACACGTGGTTTGCCTCCAGCAGCGGCTCCAAAATCCATCAACGGCGGGTGATCTCTGGTTGCGGCATCGTGGCGACAGCGTTTCAGGGCAGCGAGATTCAGAAACGCTCTTACCCAAACAGTTTTGGCGGTCAACACGTTCTTGGCGGCTATGAACTGATCGAATCCATGGACCTTCTCCATCACGCGTCACAGATCGCCGAGGAAGCGGTAGCGCTCCACTCGGCACCGCAATGTCCCGAAAAAACGGGCACACTGATTCTAGGCGGCAGCCAACTGGGCTTACAGATCCACGAATCCATCGGTCACCCCATCGAGCTTGACCGGGTCCTTGGCCAGGAGGCCAATTTCGCAGGCACCAGCTTTTTGACGCTCGACAAGCTGCACAACCTCAAGTACGCCTCCTCCATCGTCAATGTGGTTGCCGATGCGCGCCCGGCGCACGGCCCTGGACTGGGCACTTTCGCTTATGACGACGAAGGAGTACCCGCGCAACGCATCGACGTCATCAAGGACGGCGAATTTCATGGCTATCTGTCCAGCCGTGAAACGGCTCACCTGATTGGCTTGCCGCGTTCCGGCGGCACCATGCGCACGGAAGGTTGGAACCGCCTGCCTATGATTCGTATGACCAACGTCAGCATCCTTCCCGGTGCTTGGACACTCGACAATCTCATTGGCGATACGGCTGATGCCATCTTCATGGACACCAACCGCTCCTGGTCCATCGACGATCGACGTTACCAGTTCCAGTTCTCGACTGAAATTGCCTGGGAAATCAAGGGTGGGAAAAAAGGACGCATGCTGAAGAATCCCAGTTACAGTGGCATTACTACCGAATTTTGGAATTCTTGCGACGCCGTCACCAACGCTGACCATTGGGTCCTCTGGGGTACTCCTAATTGCGGCAAGGGCCAGCCCATGCAGGTGATGGGCACAGGGCATGGTGCGTCGCCCGCGCGCTTTCGCAACGTACACATCGGCAAAGCCTTCTCAAACCAATGAGCACCACTGCCCCAAAGCAAAACTCCAAGCCGGTTCCCGCAGTTTCCCTTCGCTCGGAACGCGAACTGCACCGCATCGGAGCAAACGTGCTGCGACTGGCCAAAGCACGGGGCGTTCCCGAGACCGAAGTGCATATCGACGAATCGATTCAGGCGCTGACGCGTTTCGCCAACAACACCATCCATCAACATGTTGCGGAGCAAGGATTGGTTGTGTCCATTCGAACCGTCGCCGATGGACGCACCGCCCGTGTCACAACCAACCGCGTTGACGAAGATTCACTTCGCGCTGCCATTGACGATTGCTTGTCTCTCGCCTCGCACCAGCCAAAAGATACGGGCTTGCTGTCCATGCCCGGCAAACAAAAGTATCGTGCTGTGCGCCGCTTCGATCCGGTCACCGCTAACCTGACTGCGGAAGAACGCGCGCGCGCCGTCAAAAGCGCTTGCCAGTTCGCGGAAAAGCATGGACAGGTTGCCGCCGGAATTTTCTCTAGTGGCCAGAGCCAGAATGTCTTGGTCAATTCTCGCGGCCTCGGTGCCTCTTATCGCCACACCAATGCCACCTTTTCCGTAACTATGCAACAAGGCGCGGCCGCAAGTTGGGCAAAAGCGAACTCGGGGAATGTCCGCCAATTCGATCCTCTTCAGCTTGCGAAGATCGCCAGTGAAAAGGCCACCCGTGCGCAAAACCCTGTCGAACTTGCGCCTGGCCGATTTACGGTGATCCTCGAACCCGCCGCCGTCCTGGATCTCGTCGGTTTTCTGTTCTACGACTTCTCCGCTACTGCGGTTGCCGACAAGCGTTCGTGCCTTTCTGGTCGACTGGGAAAATCTATCTTCGGCAAGAACATTACGATCACGGATGATGCCTATCATCCTCACCAGCTTGGTTCTCCCTTCGACGGGGAAGGCTTGCCACGCCAACGCGTCTCGCTGGTCGATCAAGGAATCGTGAAGAACCTGGTGTATTCCCGCCGGTCCGCGAAGCAAGCGGGTACCAAAGCCACTGGGCACGGTTTTCCCCTGCCCAGTGAATACGGTGAAGCGCCGCTCAATCTGGTTGTCGAGGGTGGTAAGACTTCGATCGAGGAGATGATCTCGTCCACGGACCAAGGTTTTCTGGTCACGCGCCTCTGGTATATCCGCGAAGTCGACCCCTACGAAAAGGTGATGACCGGTATGACTCGCGACGGTCTCTTCCTAATCGAGAAAGGCAAAATTGTGCGGGCGGCGAAGAATTTCCGATTCAACCAATCGGTCCTGGAAATGCTACGGAACGTTGAGGCCTTGGGCCCGGCACGGCGCGCCACGGGTGAAGAAGCCTTCGAAATGGTGGTTCCGCCAATGAAAATCCGCAATTTTCAGTTCAGCGAAGTCACGAAGTTTTAACCTAGTTAGCCTTTGCGGTGCCCCCGCAAAACCGATGCATGCCATAGAAATTCTGCATTGTACATTCGGCGGCTTGGACACTATTACACTAGTATGTGTAGTCGCCCCACCGCCAAGCTGCGTTACCCCAACTGGGGGCACCCGGACCATGACGCCTGCGGCACGGGTTTCATTGCTCAGCTCAACGGACCCGCTTCTCACGACATCCTGACGTACTCCTTGCAGGCCCTCGAGCGCCTTTCGCACCGAGGTGGTGTCGATGCGGATGGTGCCAGTGGGGACGGAGCCGGCCTGCTCACCAGCTTGCCAGTTGACTTTTTCCGTGCCCGAGCAGCCGAAGACAAACTCGCACTCGACGAACTGTTTGGCGTGGGTATGCTTTTCGCTCCACCCGCGCGAGTAGCGGACGCGCGTACTGCCGTTGAGGATTCCATCGGCAGAAGTAAACTGCGTCTTGTCGGATGGCGCCGCGTCCCCACGAATCCGAATGCACTGGGCCAGCGCGCCTTTGAGACCATGCCGGAGATCTGGCAGTTTTTTATTGAGCCCTCCAGCGCGCGGAATTGCGCACCCAATTTTGCGCAAAAATTCGAGCGCAGCCTGTCCTTGTTGCGCAAGCGCGCGGAAGGGGTTCTTCCCGAGCGCTGCTACATTTGTTCTTTGTCTTCGCGGACCGTCGTTTACAAAGGCCTGCTGACCCCGTGGCAATTTCCCCGTTTTTACGAGGATTTGCGCAGCCCGGAGTTTGCTGCCCGTTTTGCTGTTTTTCACCAGCGCTATTCCACAAACACAGAGCCATCCTGGCAACTGGCGCAGCCGTTCCGCTACGTAGCGCATAACGGCGAAATTAACACGGTGATCAGTAATCGTCGCTGGCTCCGCGCCCGCGAACGCGAGATTCGTAAACGTATTGGGGTCGGGAAGTGGTTCGCGATGCTCGAAGAGAATGTCAGCGACTCCGCGAGCTTCGACAACGCGCTAGAACTGAAATTACTGGAAGGAAAGAGCGTGGAAGCGGCGATGCTCGCCCTGGTTCCGCCTGCCTTCTCTCAGGATCCGTTCCTCTCGCCGGATGTACGGGCGGCGCTGGAAGCATTGTCGCGCGAAGGCGAACCTTGGGACGGTCCGGCAGCGTTGGTTTTCAGCGATGGATCGTCTGTCGGAGTGAAGCTCGATCGCAATGGTCTGCGGCCGATGCGCTATACCGTCACGCACGACGGGTTGGTCATCGCGGGTTCCGAGACAGGACTTCTTGACCTGGAAGACTCAAGGATCGCCGAGCGCCATCGTCTCGGTCCCGGAGAAATCTTACTGGCCACCCCGCACACCGGCACTTTGCTGCGTTGGCGTGAGCTTCTGAAGAGCGTTACCGCCGAGATTCCACGCAAGGCCTTGACCCGTTCTAGTGTTCTTCGGTTGGATGATTCCGCGGAACGCGTTCCCATTGTGCACCCGAAGCGAGTTGCTGCCGCGGCGGGATGGTCCGACGATCAATACAAAATTCTTTTTCGGCCGCTGCTGAAGGGCAAAGAGGCCGACTGGAGTATGGGCGACGATGCCCCGCCCGCGTTCCTCTCTGTCATCCATCGCCCGTTGTGGGATTATTGCAAGCAGCGTTTTGCGCAGGTGACCAATCCGCCGATAGATCCTTTGCGCGAATCGCACGTGATGTCGCTCGAAGTCCCGCTGGGCCACGGGCATTTCTTGGCCAGCCCGGTTTTGACGGCCTCGGAGCTTGCGTCACTTTCTGGCGAACTCTCGCCGGTACACACCATCGATTTTACGTTCTCTTCCACCCTGGGAGTCCCGGGTGCGCGCCGTGGTTTGACTCAGTGTAAAACTACCCCTCTGAGTGACGGCGATCGCCCGGGGCTCCTCCTCCTTTCGGATCGCGGCATTGGTCCAGAGCGCGCCGCGTTGCCTGCCTTATTGGCCGCTGCCAGCGCCTGGAAAAGCCTGGTCCAACAAGGACTGGCAGACATTCCGCTCGTTGTGGAAAGCGCTCAGGTTTTCGAGACGCACCACGTAGCCATGTTATTGGCGGCGGGCGCCAGCGCCGTGGTGCCCTATTTGGCGGAAGAATTTGCCGAAGCCGAGGAATCCGGAGGGTTCGACAAGGTTCGCAAGGGTATTTTGGCTGGACTTCACAAGGTGCTGGCGCGCATGGGCATTTCAACCCTCGCCAGCTACCGCAACAGCCATTTGTTTGAATTGCTCGGGCTGGACGAGGACATCTGCCGCGGATATTTTGAAGATGCCGCCTGTTATCCCGGCACGAAAACTCTGGATTTGCTGTTGCAGGATTATTTGCACATGCACGCCGCCGGCTATGGCGGACAGACGGAAGAGCTCGCAGACCACGGACTGTATCGCTTCCGCAAAGGGGCCGAACTTCACGCTACTTCTCCGGAGCTTGTGCGCCGGATGCACGCGCACGTTCGCAAGCCGGATCAGGCGAACTACAACGCTTATGAGCAGCTCGCCAAGGCGGAAGGTCCGACCTTCCTCCGCGACTTGCTGGAAATGCTGCCGGAACAGCCGATTTCGTTGGATGACGTCGAGCCATTGGTGTCGATCCTTGCTCGTTTTAGCACGCAGGCCATGTCCCTCGGTTCCCTGAGCCCAGAAGCTCACAAGACACTATCCATCGCGATGAATCAGATCGGCGGCCGCAGCAATACCGGCGAGGGCGGGGAAGATAGCGATCTTTATAAGGTTTCCGGATCGTCCAGCAAGATTAAGCAGGTTGCCTCCGGCCGCTTCGGGGTCACGGCGGAATACCTTGTCCGTGCCGAAGAGCTCGAAATTAAGATGGCACAGGGCTCGAAACCTGGTGAGGGTGGCCAACTTCCCGCACGCAAGGTTACGGAATATATCGCACGCATTCGTCACGCCACGCCCGGCACTCCGCTCATTTCGCCACCACCGCATCACGACATTTACAGCATCGAAGATCTTGCGCAGTTGATTCATGATCTGCGCGCCGTCAATCCGCAGGCGCGTATCGGAGTAAAGCTGGTCTCCGGCACAGGTGTTGGCGTGATAGCCGCGGGTGTGGCGAAGGCTGGGGCCGACGTCATTACTGTCAGTGGCCACAACGGTGGCACGGGCTCTTCGCCACTTACCTCCATCAAAAACACTGGGCTCCCGTGGGAAATTGGTCTACGCGAGACCCACGAGACCCTGCTGCGCGCGGGTTTGCGTTCTCGCGTGAAACTCCGTGTTGATGGCGGATTGCGTTTCTCGCGCGATATTCTGATCGGGGCCACGCTCGGCGCCGATGAATTTGGTTTTGGCACCGCTGCGCTGGTTGCGATCGGGTGCGTCATGGCTCGCCAATGCCATTTGAATACCTGTCCTGTTGGGATCGCGACGCAAGACGAAACTCTACGCACGCGGTTCAACGGAAAACCGGAGATGGTCGTTGCCTATTTCCGTTCGTTAGCGGAAGAAGTTCGCAACGGTTTGGCGCAATTAGGTGTTCGTAGCCTGACGGAACTTCGGGGCTGGTACGACCGCCTGGAAACGCAATCCGGTCTCGATGCACTCTTGGTCATCCCAGTTTCCAAGCCGCGCCGAGTTCTGCCGCAGCAAACTTCTGTGCTCGACGGCGGGGTAGAAGAGACGGAATTGTCGTTTGAGCACACGCGATCGCCCAAACTGGCATCTCCCGTAATCCACAATTTCCATCGCAGCATTGGCGCGCACATCAGCGGCGAGTACATGACCAACCGCCTGCTGCAGCAAGAATCTCCCGCCACCATCCGGGAATTTAGCGGCACAGCTGGCCAGAGCTTTGGAGCGTTTCTGACCTCCGGAATCACCTTAAAGCTCACAGGGGAAGCCAACGACTACGTCGGCAAAGGACTTTCCGGCGGTACGATTGTCATTCGCTCCGGCCACAACGCGTCGAAGCGCGGCGACGTGCTTGCCGGCAACACAGTTCTGTACGGTGCAACTTCGGGGCAGCTCTTCATTGCGGGACAGGCGGGCGAACGTTTTGCAGTGCGCAACAGCGGCGCGGTCGCGGTCGTCGAAGGACTTGGCCAACACGGTTGTGAATATATGACGGGTGGCGTCGTGGCTGTTCTAGGACCCATCGGGCTGAATTTTGGTTCCGGCATGACGGGTGGGCTGTCGTATATTCTGCGTAGCCAGCTGGACCACGTCCTGAACTTGGAATTCGTGCAAGCCCACGAACTCGACGAGTCGGAAGAGGCGAACCTCCGCCGCCTCCTGGAGTGCCACGTTGCGCTGACCGATAGTCCGGTTGCCGCGCGCCTGCTGACGCGAAGGCCCCTTTTGCCATTCGTGCGTGTCCAGCCTGTCCATTTCCAGGGCACAGTGCAAGCTGCCTGGAATGTCATCCCTGGGATGGCTCTGGACACCGTTCCGGTGGAAGCTCCCGGATTCCTCCGCGTCTCGGAGAGCGCTGCTCCGCACTATGCCTGAGCGCGCAGGAACTTCACTTTTTCCTTACGCCAATTCCGTTATAATCTTACGCAGAAGCGAGTGAGTTCAGCCTATGGACTTCGACCAACTAACTACATTTGTACAAGTCGCAAAGCTCAAAAGTTTCTCCAAGGCAGGTCAAAAAGTATTTCGCTCGCAATCGGCCGTGAGCGCGCAGATCCGCCAGCTCGAACAGGCTTACCATGCCAAGCTCCTGGATCGCTCGGCGAAATCCGTCGAGCTAACCCCTGCCGGCGAAGTTTTGTTTGAGTTCGCCGAGCGCCTGTTGCGGTTACGTGATGAATCGATGCAAGTGGTGGCGGATCGCGGTAACGTTGTTCAAGGTCCGGTTACGTTTGGTGCGAACGAAGCCACCTGCCTATATCTACTGCCGGACATTCTCGCCGAATTTCAGCGTCGCTACCCGCTAGTACACATCAGTATCTACCGCAACTTCAGTCACAAGATTCTGCAGCGCCTGGAAGAGGGTTCGCTCGATCTCGGAATCGTCACGCTACCGGTGAAGTCGCCCAACCTCAAAATGCATATCATCAATCGCGACCGCCTGCGCTTTTTTGTCAGCAGCAAGAATCCCTTGGCGCAGCGCAGCCATGTCACCCTTGATGAAGTGGCTTCGGCTCCGCTCATCTTCCCGAAGACTGGTTATACGCGACAGGTGCTCGATAAGCTGTTTCGGCCCCATCGTTCAAGATTGCGAATCAGCATGGAGTTGCCCAGCATTGGCATGATCAAAACCTTCGTTGCGGCAGACGTCGGGATCTCGATTATCAGCGAAAGCTTTGCCCGCGATCAGGTCAAGACGGGAGATGTGAAGCTGCTCAATGTGGAAGGTGTCGATCTGTATCGCGAGCTTGCGTTGGTTTACCGGCGCGATCGCAGTTTGCCTCGCGCGGTGCAATCCCTAATCGGCATGATTCGAGAGAATCGCAAGCTCCAGGAATCTGCCGTCGGTTAACGGATTCCCGTCACTTCACGTTAAAATCCACACTGGAAATCGTTCGCGCTATTACGTTTTCCTGAATCTGAATCAGGTCGGAATCCCCGGAAGTCATCCCCAATAGCGTGAGGAATTCACCGGTGTGTGTGATAACGGACAGCGTTCCCGCCCAGTCATGCTCATCGGCGATTCCGGTATATCGGTATTCGATTGCTGGCTGTCCCCCGATAACGGTTTTTCGTTGGGAAACCAACTGGTAATTGTCGTAGGCGTCGTGTAGTCGTTTTTCCACCGCTTGAGCCGCGATTTCCAGCGAATCCTTAGACTTTTCATGTCCTACTACCATGAGCGTGGACTCATTCGATGTACCCATGGCTACGATGGCATTCGGCAGAGCTTGTCCTGATCCCTCGATGATTTGCCAACTGGGCGCCTTGTACATTCGAAATCCAAATTCATGGTTAATGTAGAGATTGCCCTGAATTTCGTCGCGATTCTTGGCGGGTTCTTCGGTGGGAGGAGCCGGAGGTGGTGCCGCTGTGACGAGTGTCGCTTTGGGAGCAGTGGCGGTTGTCTTCAATTTCGGAGCGCTCGCCTCTGTTGCCGCTTTGCTCGGTGGCGGAATCTCCGGCCGAGTGTTCGCGTTTGTCAATATAGAGGCCGCTTTTTCTTTCTTCGTGGGTTCGGCTGTCGGCGTGGTCTTTACGTCGCTGGTTCCCGACGACTTCGCGTTGGGGTCGCTCTTAGCTGTCGCAGTTTGCCCAGGCGAATCCGGAATAATCGACGCGATCTTATCTTTTTCCACCAAGACGTATCCAAAGTCCGTCTTAACCTTGAACATGTTGTCTTCATAGCCGACGATCACGCCGTACAGCTTCTTGCCGTCCTTGAGTCGAATTTCGTCGGCGAGCGCGACCGTGGCGCATACGCCGCCGCAAGCGACGGCCAGTAAACTCTTCAAAAGCATTCGACGAAGGCCAGCATTCATGGGGAAAGTATGCGTCCCCAGCCGCTGACCTGCAAGGTTCAGCCCGGAGACGGTGTCCCGCCAGCCAACTCCGTAAATGCCGTGGTTTTCCGTCGGTCTCCGCGCGCGATACTCGCCATAGTTCGCCGCGCGCTCTCGATTATCGAAGTATGCCGCGAGGTCCAGCTTCGCCGTGCCGGCGGGACATTTCGTCCTCTGGCGCTGAACCAAAGCTGCGCTCCAAGCGCCTCGCCGAACGCCGCTATCAGCACTGGCTTTGGCAATGATCGCAGCTCACCGATTGTGGAAATGCCACGTGCCACGAGCGCCCTGGCTTCGATGCCGCCAATCCCGTGCAAATTGGTCACCGCCATCGAGGCCAGGACCGTCGCCTCCGAATCCGCGTTTACGATGCGCACGCCACGCGGCAGCGCCGCCCGTGCCGCAAGCAACGCCATAATCCGGGTGCGACCCGCACCGATGCAGACCCGCAATCCGGTGTGCCCGAGAACTTCCATCTGCAAACGAAGTAGTGTGGTTTCAAGGTGGGAGTCAAGCTGCTCTGATGCCGAGAAATCCAGATACAAGGCGCCTGAGCCGGCCGTTTCTACCATCGGCGTGTAGGCTTCCAAAATGCCGCGCACACGGTCTATGGAGCCGTCACACGGGTCTACGGAGGCGTGTAACGCGTCGACCTGGACATAAACGATACAAGGCGTTCTGCTCACCCATTTCGCCGCCATATCGCTCCACTTCGAGCGAAGCCACTTTCGGCCCTCTCGAAACCTCGACACTATCGGGCGGGATGAGGGAACGTTTTCGACACAGGTCTCCATGGCAGCTCCTGGAGGAATGGGAATCTGTTGTATTTTTAACGGGTGACATCGGTTCGGGAGAGCCTGAAGGCAATGGAACCGAAGCCACCCGTTTCCCGTTTCCTCTACTGGGCTGGATATTAGGCGAATAAAAAGCGAAAGTCAACAGGCTTTTGGGCGCCTTCTTTCCTCGTCCTCCGATCCGTGATACAAACTTTTGCGTTCTCTACAGCCGCACTGTGGCGCGTTGGCTTCTCAAGACAATCCTCACGCACATCGGAGACAGGCCATGATCCAGGACCTTGTAAAATACTCCACAGCATTCCTCGTTGCGGTTCTCTGCTTGCCGGTGCTCATGGTCCGCGCGCAGCAGACGCCCGCAACTCCGGCACAGCAGAAACCTTTCATTTTCTCCCCTGCCGACACCATTATCTACGTCAGCGATTTTGATCTCGACGCCGAAAATTTCCAAGCGGACGAGGGGCCCCCCAAGGTCCGCCCAGGGATCATTGAAGGGCCACGGAAGCGCGAACAAGACCCTGCAACGCAGGCCAAAAAAATGGTTGATCTCATGTCTACGGACATTGTCAACGACCTGAAAAAGGCTGGTTATAAGGCACAGCGCATCGGAACGACCAATGCTCCACCGTCCACAGGCGTCTTGGTGCACGGCGTCTTCACTGAACTGGACGAGGGCAATCGCCTTCGCCGTGCAGTCATTGGCTTTGGTGCCGGAGAAGCGAAAATGGACCTGTACGTCACTCTGAATGACTTGGAACGTCCCGAGCAGCCGCTTTA
Organism: Candidatus Acidiferrales bacterium; assembly: GCA_963759275.1. Classification (GTDB taxonomy): domain Bacteria; phylum Acidobacteriota; class Terriglobia; order Acidiferrales; family UBA7541; genus Acidiferrum. The sequence continues at coordinate 60,382 of CAVWYZ010000022.1, forward strand.
CAAGGTTTCCGCAAGTGAAGATAGTGGCAAGAAGGTTGGCGCCGCTATAACCATGAATCCCTACGTGGCCGCGGCCAAGTTCGTGATGGAAAAGAACGCGCCAGAAAAGACCATCAAGAAAACCGCTTCCGAGATCTCGCAGGATATTATCCAGCACTTAAAGGAACACGAAGCTCCGGCCGGTGCCGCAAAATAGGTCTCGTCGAGGTTGCGCTCCACTGCTAGTTTTTGAATACGACCGTCCGCAGCCCATAGAACAGCAGTCCGGAGAGCATCATGGCGGCGGGTAAGGTCAGAATCCACGCCAAGGCTAGATTTCTCACCGTGCTCATTTGCAGGCCGGAGGAGTTTGCCATCATGGTGCCGGCCACGCCGGACGACAACACGTGCGTGGTACTGACAGGCAAACCTAGGCCATCCGCCGCGCCAATCGTTGCCATAGCCGTGATTTCTGCCGCCGCGCCTTGTGCGTACGTGAGATGGCTTTTCCCGATTTTTTCTCCCACGGTCACTACGATCCGCTTCCATCCGACCATGGTTCCAAGCCCCAAGGCGAGCGCGACCGCCACTTTCACCCAAAGGGGAATGAAACGGGTGGCCTTATCGATGTGGCTCTTGTAATTCTTCAGGACCGCCAGATCGCCAGTCGCCAACACTGGCTTCCCGGACTTCTGCATGAGACGCAATGCCTCGCTGACCAGGTACATGTCATTCCGGAAGTTGCGTACCTGCGTTCTGGGAACCGCCGAAAGCTCCTTGAACTGCGCCATTTCCGTGCCGATGTCGTTGATCATCTCCCGCAACGCCAGCATCGTCCCAGGCTTGAACTCTTTCGTCCGCACATACTCGGTGACATCGTCGTGCGGGTCTCCGACAACCGTCGAACTCTCCACATATTTTCCGACGGTGTCCGCGGCCTGCCGAGACACGGCCACGAAATCCTGCGATTGCCGGGCGGTTACGGCATGATTCAACGCATACGTTGTCGGCACGGTTCCAATCAGGATCAGCATGATCAGTCCCATGCCTTTTTGCCCGTCGTTGGACCCATGGAAAAAGCTGACACCCGTGCAGGTCAAGATCAGCATCCCGCGAATCCAGAAGGGAGGTGGCTCGGTGCCCTTCGGAGCTTCGTAGAGTCGCTTATCCTTGATCAACGCCTTCATGATCAGGAACAGTAAAGAAGCCAAAATGAATCCGAAAATCGGCGATAGCAGCAAGGACTTCCCGATATTTGCGGCCTGAGCCCAATCGACGCCGCTGGTGCCGCTCTTAGCGTTCATCAGTTGATTGGCGATGCCCACCCCGATGATCGATCCGATCAGCGTGTGCGAGCTCGAAGCGGGCAATCCGAACCACCAAGTCCCCAGGTTCCAAACGATTGCTGCGATCAACAGAGCGAACACCATCGCAAACCCGGCGCTGCTTCCCACCTGCAAGATCAATTCCACGGGCAGCAACGAAACGATGCCAAACGCTACCGCTCCCGTCGAAGTCACCACTCCAAAAAAGTTCCAGAAGCCCGACCAGACCACCGCGATATTTGGATCCAATGAGTGAGTATAGATGACCGTCGCTACCGCATTCGCCGTGTCGTGAAATCCGTTCACAAATTCGAATCCCAGTGCCACCAACAGGGCGAGACCCAACAAAACGTACGGCCACGCCGACCCGAGCGTGACATCTCCAAGATCGCGCGAGATGCTGGTGCCGATGAAGATCAAGCCCGCAATCAACACCAAGCCAAACACCAGCGTTCCGATTCGGCTGGGTCCTCGGCTTAGCTTTTCCGCGATGACTTGCGAATTTGAGACGGCGGGCGAAACCTGTGTCGTGGCTGTAGCCATAGCAGTCCTTCCGGGAACGGACCTGGTCGGTTCCCTGTGAAGCGTGTGGGAGCCACTCTTATAGTGAGAATTTGTTACTGACGAATGAACGTTTAGAAAACACGTCCTAACTGGAAGAACCACTTTTGGTGCCCGGTATCTCCAACGCTGCCCCCGATGAAGATGGGCCCAAATGCAGTGTCCGCGATAATCCCTGCTGCGCCGTCGCCCGACAATCGCGGCGCGCCAAAGGGGTCTCCATACATCTTGCCTACTTCGCCGTATCCAACCAGATACACATTTCTGCCGACAAATGGGGGCAACACCGCAATCTCCTTGAGGTATCCTACCCTTCCCACGAAGTACTGGTTGCCCAGTAATTCGTTCAACCCGTAAGCCGTCAGTCGTCCCACGCCGCCCAGAAAAAACTGGGGATCTCCGGTATTCCGATAGCCGAGTGTAGATCCACCCTCGCCAATAACGAAAATAGAATCGCGATGAACTGGCTGAAAGTATTGAACGGTGGTCGTCAAAGTGGGGAAGGCTTCCGTCGCGGCGGGATAGTTGTCGTAAAAATAGAAATTGGATTGCACGTAATAGCCACGTGTGGGAATTACCGGTTCGTTCGTATGATCTAGCACATAGCGCGCGTGTAGCGCTCCAATTCGGCCACTGTTTGAAGCGAAATCCGGTGTGCCCAGGCGGAGTTCCTCATTCGTGTAGCCGACGCCGTATCCCGCTCGCACTTCGCTGAACCGGCTGATCGCGTAGCCAATATCAGCTCCGCCAAATATGCGATCGAAGCGGTAATCCGCTTGCGGATCACTTTTTTTGTAAATCAAAAATGTATATTGCTTTGCGCTCACAAACGGGTCAATGAACCATTTCCCCAATGGTCGAATGGGCCGATACAGATCGCTAGCGATTCCGTAGGTTTGTCCAAATTGAAAGTCAGTCCGCCATTCCGACCGGAAGCCCGCCACATCCATGAACGTTAAACGGGCACCCGCAGTGAAGGTCACGTCGTCGGTCTGTGTGCCGTCGATCACCACGCCTGGCCGCAATAGAGGCGGCGCATAACTCTTTTCGCGGATGTGAATGAGCAAGCCGTCCTGGCCGTTTTCTTGGACGATGTCGTAGGTGACGCCGTCATAACGCCCGATGCCGCTCAGTCGGGTAAGAAACTGCTCGAGATGCGCTTGATCGATCGGTTTACCCACCAGAGGTTGCAGGAATTTCTGTACGTTTACGGCGGACTCTCCGGTAATACCTTCTACCTTCACAAACTGCGGAACGCCGATCTTCGTGCGGATCCGCCCCTCCTTCTCCTTCATGTATTCAGCCCAGGCCTGGTCATCAAGAGCGTAGGTCTTCAGAATTTGAGCTTTTTCCTCAGCCGCCTCGTACCCGATTTTCACCAACTCGTCTGTCTTCTCATATTGCATCGTGGTGTATTTCTCCACGTCGGCTTTGACCATCAGATCGGCCCCAGCCATCCCACGAATTTCCGTCTCGGCAATGACCAATTCCACCGAGCGGCCCAAGATGCCGAAGGCAGACTGTATTTCCTTCGCTGACACCGAGGAAATCTGAAGGTGTACTCCGATCACAACGTCCGCACCCATTTTGCGAACGACATCGGTCGGCAGATTGTCGACCAGTCCGCCGTCCACGAAAATCTGATTGTCCCGGCGCACCGGAGCAAAGACGCCGGGAATCGACATGGTTGCGCGCATGGCCTCGGAAAGCGATCCGTTCCTGAACACATAGGCTTTCCCGGAAACGATCTCGGTGGAGACGCAGCGAAAGGGAATGGGCAAATCGTCAAACGAATTGATCGTCGAGTAAGGCAGTGTTTCCCGATCGATAAGCAAATTAACAGCTTGTCCCGTATTCAGCCCCGGCGGAAGACTCACGCCATGTTTCAATCCGATTTCAATCGCGTTCGGTATGTCGCGCGCGTCCTCTTTACGCCGAAAGGTCAAATCCCCATATGGTGTATCGCCGCTCAACAACAGGGCCCAGTCGGCGTGTTTCAAGATGTCTTGCAACTGGTCGGCAGATTTCCCCGTCGAATATAACCCTCCGACCAATCCGCCCATACTGGTGCCCGCGATGTAGTCGACTGGGATATGGTGATCCTCAAACCACTTCAGAACTCCTACGTGAGCCTCTCCCAGCGCTCCGCCGCCCTCTAGCGCGACGCCAATCGTCGGGCGCGATTTCGGTATAGGTTTTGCTTCCGGACTCACCGGTTTCGTGGTCAACGGCTGTTCCGGTTTCTGTTGTGCCAAGCCAGGCAGGGACACAAATACCAAAGCGACAAGAATCGCAAAGCGAATTGACCGCATGATCGGTCCTCGGGCGGAGATGTCAAACCACGGATTGAAAGCGCACCAAGTTTCGCCCACCTTGGCACTGCAGGCAAGGGTTTCATCGGCGTCGCTGCTGTCGGAGACTTACAAGTGGGGCGGTCGGCTCGCTACAGCTCGGGATGCTGCTTCAAATGTTTGCTTCGTCTTCAGGATGCTTCTGCCGGTGGGCCAATCCAACTCCAGAGAGCACCAGAGCTCCTCCCGCAATCTGGGGCCACGTTAGCGGTTCACCTAACAAAATCGCGGCCATGACTGCAGTGAGCGGCCCCTGCGTCAGCAGGCTGACCGAGGTGATCGTGGCCGGCAAATGTCCCAACGCGTACGTCAGGGCCAAATAGCCCCCAAGTTGCGAGATCAATCCGAGTCCCAGCACCGCCCAAAGGGTACGCCCGTGGGGCAGTCCCAACGAAATTCCCATAGATAGGTTGATTAACAATAGCGCCAAGGTGCTGGAGATCATCGCCAGTCTCAAAAAGCCCAGTGTGCTCGTGGTCGTTCTGACCCGTTCTGTAGCCATCAGATACACGGCGAAGCAGGCGGCGGCTCCGAGCGCCATTACATCGCCTATGCCAAATCGCACAAGCTTTCCCAAGTCCGCCCAGAGAATCACGACTGTGCCGCCCAGCGCCAGCAGCAATCCCAGCCAAAAGGAACGCACGGGGGGTTTTCGAAGCACCACCCAACTGAGCAGTCCCACCACGATGGGCGTATTGTTCCCCAGCAATGTTGCGTTTGCCGCGCTCGTCTTTAAAATTGCCGTGTTATAAAGCGCCAGGTCCAGCGCGAAAAACACTCCGCCGATCCCGATAATTCCAAGCAGCCGGCCGTTCATGCGCAATCCTGCGCGGTCAAACAAAAACGTAGGCAATAAGACCACTGCCGGGATCAGCATCCGATAAAAGGCCGACGCTGGGCCAGGTATGTCGGTCCACCTCACAAAAATTGCCGACCACGCGATGCACACGATGCCCGCTACCAGCGCCAAATACGCCGGCAATAGCCGTGCACGCGATTTCTTTTGGGTCAAAACTCCCGCTTGCGTCGCCACGATTGTTTTTGGATTCCCCGGCAGCAGTATCCCACACGCCATCCCCGAGTACAGGTGCCGATTTGGCCCCATCCCCCATCAGTCCCATTGCCGCAACCTTTCCCGGCTATTAGGGTTAAGAATGAATTGGGATGCGGCCAAGGTGTGGCCACCCCTTGCGAGGTAGCGTCCATGACCACTGCGAACGCTTCCAACCCGACTCCTGTGCCGAGTAAACCCGTAAGCCCCTGGGTCTGGGCTTTTCGCTTTCTGCGCTGGTCTACTTACCTTGCCGCGCTGATCACCTTGATTCTGCTGCTGCACAAGCCTCCTCCTCCTCCGGTCCAATCGTCCCCGCAGGCCGCCGCGCGTGCCGAGGAGAAGCTGCAGCAAGTGCAAGACTCTGTTTCCCAAGGCCAGAAAGCCACTCTTCGCCTGGACGAATCCGAGCTGAATTCCTACCTGGCATCCCATCTCGATTTAGAGAAAAATGCGCCTCCTGTCGCCCCCGCTCCATCAAACGCCGATACGCCCCAAGCTACCGACGGTTCCGGCGCGCCTTCGGCTGCCGACATTGAACAGGTTCGCTCCTCGGTCAAGGACGTCAAAGTGCAGATGGAAGGCGACCAGGTTCGTGCCTACGTTGTTTTCGATGTACATGGAAAAGATATGACGCTGCAGTTGGTGGGCAAGCTCGGTGCCCAGGATGGCTATCTGAAGTTTGAGCCGGTTAGCGGGCAGATCGGTTCGTTACCTATTCCGCTATCTACATTGGAGTCCGCAGTGCAACGCCTTATGGATTCGCCCGAGAATCGCGACAAACTTAAACTGCCTCCCGATGTTTCGGACATGCACATCGAAAACGGGCAACTCGTGGCGACCTACCAGTAGAATTCGCTTCGCGTTCAGCTTTGCGTATTCTTGGTAATTGTGGCAGCCCAAAATATCCACAATACCGTACAAATCCCCAGCGATAGCCGCGCGTCCACGACGGCAGCTAACGTCGCCAGCAAGTATGCCGGAGGCCCGACTACGTAGCTATGGCATGTGTTTCGAATGAACTCTTCTGACGCATTCGCCGACAGTAGTGGCCGGCGGAAGGCCGCGCGTATAAATAAATAGAAGAAAATCGCAATCACGACGAACGTTCCGGCATAGAATGCTGCCGCCATTTTTGCAGCCGGGGTTTCCAGGTAGGATGCCAGCACCGACGTGGGGTAGGGAACGAAGGTGATTCCCAAGAGCAAACAGCCATTCGCGAAATGGAGCCACGCATCGGTCCGGCAGACGTTTCGCAGAATCGCGTGGTGGTGTATCCACATAATCAGAATCGTGAAGAAACTGGTCACCAGGCCCACGTAGCTTGGCCATTCCTTCAGAAGCGCTTTGCCCAGTTCCACCGAGGATCCGCCGGTATTTGCCACGTCCGGGACCTTTAGTTCCAACACAAGAAGCGTGATCGCAATCGCGAACACTCCATCGCTGAAGGCTTCCAGGCGTCCCGTTTCTTTTTCTGGAGGTTTTTCTGGGAGCGGTTCTTCCATGTATGCTCGGTCCAGAATTTATCGCATATTTACGGTCTTGTGTAAAACAAGGAATTTCTTGTGGTGTGCTTCGTCTATCGCGAAGCCTACTGAAAATATGTAAAGATGCGGTCGTCGGAGTATACTACGCTCCTTGCGCATCTCCGGGGAAGAGAATGAAGAACTCCAATAAAGACAAAGAATTGCTACCCGACCGTGAAATTTCGCGCCGGGATTTCTTGAATGGCGTCGCCATCGGAGCGGGCGCGACTCTCCTCGCTAGTTCGCTTGACGCTCAACAACTCCTCGCTGCCGCTGTCTTCGACGATGCTTCCCCGGAAAAGGCCCCCGGCTACTATCCGCCCGCCAAGCTTGGCATACGCGGCAATCACGACGGGAGTTTCAGCATGGCGCATCGCATGCGCGATGGGGAATCCGCCTCTGCGCTGGGTGAGCCTACGTCGACCCAAGAAAACTACGACCTCATCGTGGTCGGAGGGGGAATCAGTGGTTTAGCAGCAGCGCACCGGTTCCGCCAACAGACTGGCAAAGACGCAAAGATTCTAGTCCTCGACAATCACGATGATTTTGGTGGGCACGCGAAGCGCAACGAGTTTCCCGCGGCCGGCCGTCTGCTTCTCAGCTATGGCGGGACGCAGTCTATCGAGAGTCCCGGCAGCTACAGTGCCGACGCGCAGGCTCTCCTGAAAGAACTCGGCATCGACACAGCGAAATTCTACAAAGCCTACGACCGTAAGCTCTACGACAATCTAGGTACCGCCGCCTTTTTCGACAAGGAAACCTTTGGGGAAGATCGCCTGCTCACTGGCATGAATGCCACGCCCTGGCCTGAATTCCTGTCCAAAAGCCCGCTCAACGATGTTGTCCGCAAAGAGATCGCTCGCATTTATACCGACAAGATTGATTATTTGAAGGGATTGTCGCAGCAACAAAAGATCGACCAATTAAAAAGAATCAGTTACTCCGAATATCTAACCAAATATTGCAAGCTCACTCCAGCAGCCTTACCCTTTTTTCAGACGTTCACCCACGATCTATTCTGTGTTGGTATCGAGGCTGTTCCGGCTTACGCGTGCTACGAGGCTGGAGACGACTACAATTCCTTCACCTACGCCGGTTTCGATGGCCTGGGTCTACCTCCGCACGAAAAGGAAGAGCCATATATCTTCCACTTTCCCGATGGCAATGCGTCGATCGCCCGGCTACTCGTCCGCTCTCTGGTTCCGGCTGCTATTCCCGGCAGCACCATGGAAGATGTAGTCACCGCAAAGGCCGATTACAGCCAACTGGATCGCGCGGAAAACTCGATACGTCTGCGCCTTAATTCAACAGCCATCAACGTCCAGCACACAAAGACCGGAAACCCGGCAAAACGAGTGCAAGTCACGTACACGCGGGGCGGCAAGCCTTTCCTCGTGGAAGGGAACTACTGCATCCTTGCTTGCTACAACGTCATGATTCCTTACATCTGTCCGGAGTTGCCGCAGTCGCAGAAGGACTCGCTCGCTTATTTGGTGAAGGCTCCGCTCGTTTACACGCATGTCTCTATCCGCAACTGGACCGCGTTCTCGAAATTAGGAGTGCACCAGATCGTTTCGCCCGGGAGCTATCACACCTATACGGCCCTCGATTTTCCCGTCAGCCTCGGAGCCTACGAATTCCCCAGCAAGCCTGAGGAGCCCGCTGTTCTATTTATGCTTCGGACTCCGTGCCAGCCGGGCCTTCCGGTGCGCGACCAAAATCGCGCGGGACGCATGGAACTTCTTCAGACGCCATTTTCCAAATTCGAACGAAATATTCGCGATCAACTGGATCGTATGCTCGGCGGTACAGGTTTTAATTCCGCCGCCGACATCACTGGCATTACCGTGAACCGTTGGGCTCACGGCTACGCCTACACTCCTTTCGGTCTTGATACCCCCGATTGGAAGCCCGGCGAAGAACCTTGGGTTCGCGGCCGCCAACCCTTCGGTCGTATAGCCATCGCCAATTCTGACGCCGGCGCCAGCGCTTATACGGACGTGGCCATCGACCAGGCGTATCGCGCTGTCAATGATTTGCTCACCCACCACTCCTGAACCTTTCCGTCCATCTGCAAAGTACTGTTTTGGCTACTGCTGTTTCGGAATGCGACATTTCCTCGAAAGTTCTGTCTTAAGCTAATGCTGTCTTCTACGGACAGTTTGCTCGTTGACGGAGGAATTCTGATGCGAAAACTCGTGATGGCTAGTGTTCTGCTGCTACTCGGCGTTGCTTTAGGAGCGGCGCATCAAAACGCGAATAGCGACGAAGGAGGCCGCGTCTTGGCGCTTGAAAAGGCGTGGAATCGCGCACTGGAAGCGAAGGACACCAAGGCTCTGGATATGCTCCTGGCGAATACTATGGTCTCGATCGATATTGATGGGAGCATTCAGTCGAAAAGCCAATTCCTTGCCAGCATCAAAGCTCCCGATTATCAGCCTTCGCAAGCCGTCACCGAGCAGAGCACTGTACAGGTTTATGGAGATGCTGCCGTGGTCGTCGGGATTTTTCGTGTAAAAGGTACCGATAAGGGCAAGCCCTACGCTCACCGCGAACGATTTGTGGACACCTGGATCAAGACCAATGGCGCGTGGCAATGCGTGGCAACCACAAGCAATCTGATCACGGCAAAGCAACCCGGCGAAAAACCGGCAGAGTAGTTCAACCAAAAATGCATGAGTTGTGCTCGGGAAGACGACGTGCCTACCACTCCGAATATTTCGACCCGTCCAGTGCAGTTCCCTGCGATTTTGAGTACACATCGAACACGTTGTCGCCACCCCAGCTTGTCGAATCCGGATCGTCCTGTACTGACCGCAATCCCCATTCGCGCTGTCCGGTCATTGGGTCCACTGGTATCCGCCGCAAGAAGCGCACTTTCTTGTCGCCTGCGATCGTCACACCGTTCACGAGAGTGTCTAGGTCCGGCGGGTACCCGTTGCTGGTAAGTTCTGTGCGAAATGCCATGGTGTCCGCCATGTCCTTGTAGCGGTCGATGGCATTCCGGATTTCACGCAAATCGCGATGTAACTCGGCTTCTCGACTGCGCACGATGGTAATCCGGATCAACGGTTCCGCTGCGCCTGCCAGAATGAATAGAACCGTACAGGCAATGATCAGCTCTAAGAGCGACATGCCTGCTTGATGCGAGCATCGATTCCACGCGAGTCTTCGGTTTGGTCGGATTGGCTTCACAAGCACCTCTAGTTTCGGATTCCTCTCGAGCCGCGAAATAGCCTGTGTGCGAGCTCCATTCCATCCGCTAGAAAGTGGCTCCGGGGCCTGGACTCGAACCAGGATAGTCAGCTCCAAAGGCTGATGTCCTACCAATTAGACGACCCCGGAGTCGTGGGGTAACCCATCTAGTTTACTTGATACTCCTCGACTGGCAAATCCCGCCCGTCTTCGAGTGTGCCCCGGCGGCCTGCGGACAATCGTTCGTCAGTCGCGCGATGCACCCACTCCCTGTTTTTGCTAGAATCGAAAGGCTGACCACTCCTCGGAGAGGTGGCCGAGTGGTTTAAGGCGCACGCTTGGAAAGCGTGTGTAGGTTAACCCCTACCGTGGGTTCGAATCCCACCCTCTCCGCCATTCTTTTTCTGGCGAAAACCCTTCACTCCAGCGAATTTTGCTTAAACCGAGAGCCCTAACTCGCGGATAGCTGCTCCCGCGCCGCCGAGGTCGGCCAGGCGCATCTCGGAATATTTGCGAGAGAGAAGAACGCCGGGAGCGCCGGCACGGAAGGCCGCGAGGACGGCTTCCTTGACGCTTTGTGGCGTGCACTTGCTGTTACCGGGCTCGGTGGGGATGTCGATATCGATGCCCGGCCAAATGAGAGTCTTGGTGCCCGCAACTCCCTCAAGAGCGCGTTTTGTTTCACGGAAGACGTAGTCGGAGGAAAGGCCGGTGTGCGGGATTTGCTCGTAGGTGCCTTCCTTGAAGTTCATCACCGCATAGTTGAAATCGAGCAGGCCTTGTTTGGTGAGATCGCCGTACATTGTCGAACCAATGTTGTCCACGTAGAACGCCATGCGCTCGCCGCCGACGTTGTTGTACATGACGACTTTGATGAAATCGGAATAATTGGAGAGTTCGTGGAGGTCCTGCTCGGCGCGATAGATGGGGTTGAAGGAATTGTTGTGCCAGATATGCCAGCCCACGGGGACATTGGGCTTCGCGGTTTTTACAGTTTTGTAGATAGCGGCGTAAGTTTCGCGAAGACTGTCGGTCCAGAGCATTTCCCACGCGGCGAGTTCGGGATAGCGCAGGAGGAGACGCCAGAATTGCACGTAGTAGCCGTCGACGGGACGATTGCCGGCACGAGTGGAACGAACGTATTTCTCCAACTCTAGGAAACCTTCGCGAGCGCGCTCCACGTTGATGCCGCGTTGTTTCGCTTTGGCCTGACAGAATTCGCAGAAGCAGGTGACGTGGCCGGGATCGACTGGGGGCATGTCGTGGGTGGCTCCCAAACTATCGCAGAGAGCACCTTGGCGCTCGGAGCCCCACATGATTCCGTCGATGTCATAGGAGCGGGAATAGTCCTCGACGAGACCGGTGAGGAAATTGCGATAATCGGGATTGTTGACGCAGAGCGTTTCGGCATTTCGGCCGTAGAGATCGCGTTCCTGCAATTTCTGAATATTCGGCAGGTCGGTGCGAAACACGTCTTCCATCCAGCAGATGACTTTCATGCCGCGTTTTTTGGCAGCTGGAAGGACTTCGGCCAGAATATCCAGGTTGCCATGGTCGGGCGCCCGCGTGTCTTTAAGAACCGTGTTTTTGTAGAACTCCGGGTGAGGAGTGGCGAAATTTCCGCCGTGGAAATTGAGGTCATACTCCTGTTTACCGTGGTCAGGTAAAGGCTGGCCGGGAATCTGTCTGCCGGCGATACCGCGACCATAGGTGAACACCGCAAGAAAAAGCGTATTGACGCAGGCGCGTTCCTGGAGCACATCGAGAACTTTCTCTGTTCCTTCATCGACAAACGAAATTGCGCCAACCTGGATGCCAATCATTCTGGAGGCGTCCGCAGTGAGTGCTGGGGAAGGGATAGCCAAGGCGGCTCCGGCTCCGGCGGCGATTTTCAGGAATTCACGGCGATTCACGTCCATTCTCAGCATGGATGGCTCCTCAGATTTTTTGATTGCGCCTCTACTCGTCGGGCCACTCATGGTATAGCGATGGCAACGATAAATCTACGCGCTGGCGTAGATGCGTTGAATCGGCGATATGCGACCGACTGGAGGAAACGTTCAACCTCCGACCATACTTGCGTGCATTCGCAACGATTACAGATTGAAGGCGAAGAGGAGAAGACGAGTGATAAATAGGTCGACGACGAGGACGACAACGGCGCCGACGACGAAGGCGGTGATCGTGGAGCGGCCCACGCCTTCGGTTCCACCTTGCACGCGAAAACCCTTGTAACAGCCGACGGTAGCGATAATAAAACCGAAAATAATGGGCTTGGTAAAACCGATGCACAGGTCGCCGAAGACCAGGACATTGATGGCGTGGGACATGAACTGTTGCGCGCCGATGTGCAATATCAAATGGGCAACGAGGAATCCACCGAGCAGGCCGGCACAATCTCCGACCGCGACAAGCAGCGGCAGGGTTAGTACGGTAGCAAGCACGCGAGGGGTCATGAGCTTGCGAATGGGGTCGATCCCGAAAGCGCGAATGGCGTCGACCTGATCGGTAACCACCATGGAACCCAACTCGGAAGCCATGGCGGTGGCGTTGCGGCCGGCGACGAGAAGCGCGGTGAAGACGGGGCCCAGTTCACGAAGAAGAGCGAGTGAAACAGCGTCACCGGTCAGCACAGTTTCGCCGAAGCGGGCAAACTGCGACGCAGCGTTCAAGACGACGACACCACCGACGCAAAACAGCGCGACCACGACGATGAGCGAAGAGCCGACACCGATCTGGTCCATCTGTTCGATCAGATCGCGGAAGTAATTGGTGGAAGAAAATATATTGCGGATGGACCTGAACGTGAGCAGGGAGTAGTCCTGGAGGCAGAAGGTCCAGGATTTCAGGGTGTTCTCGATGACGGAAGGAGCCGAATCTGAGTTCATGGTTCCACCTTGTGTGAAGTGCGGAATTCTAGTTGCCCAATTGCGAAAGAGCGGCGCGAAGAGGGGCGCCGGACAGCGAGATGAGTCCTTGATAGGGGGTGTACAACTCGAGAATCAAGAGAATCGCGCCGGAAACGGAGAGGGCGGAAACCAGCAGAGTGCCAATGGCAGTGCCATTGGATGGGGCAAAGAGGCCGAAGCTGACAAAGAGTGTAGTTAGCCAGGAAAGCAGGATAACGAGCATGGGCATCGAAATGGAAGTAGATTCCTGTTCGAACATCAACCAGCGCATTTCCTGAAGGGAGGTCAAAAGCGCTAAAGCACGGGCCTGGATGGAACCCTGCCTTTCGTTCTTGGGAGAGAGGCCCTGAATCTGTTCGTAGAGAGCGTCGATCTCGTTGTTGGAAACGTGCACTTGCGCGGGATCTCCAGAATTCTTCAAGTTGTCGGCGACGCGTGTAACGGCGCTGCGGAGGAGTTCGCGCTGGTTCTTGGTTTCTGCGCCGTAGAGAGCCAAATTGCGGTCCAGCAGAATGATATTAGAGGAGGCGCGAACCATCTCGCTGCTCAGGGCGTCGAAGGAGCTTTTTGCGGAGGAGACCAACAGGCCAAGAACCAGCGCCGACATAGTGGCCACTAAACCCATTCCCATCTTGACCATATCTTTGGAATCCTCGCCAAGATAGTGCTGCGGCAAGACCTGACGGAGAAACATACCGAAGGCACCGCCTGCGATGACAATCGCGAACGCGATGGAACTGACGGCGAGTGGACTCATGGCAAATCCATAAGCGAGGGCATTAGCAGAATGATTGTATGCGACAGCCGGGAAAGGACTGTCGGCATTTGGCGATTGTGTGGCACGGTAGTTACGGCCGCAACCCGCCCGGACGGCATTGATCTGGACTGTAAAGGGGAAGTGGCGGCAGCGCGCCTGCCATCCTTCGCGGCGCGAGCAAAAATTTCCTGGATATTCATGTGTGCCGGGAGCATCGGTGGATCTTGTTGTTGATCGGAATCTGCCGCCGCGTAACTTGCGGAAACAGTACGTGTGCAACTGGCGAGACGGAATTGTCAAAAGTAACAGGTAAAGCGGTGAGAGCGGGTGCTGCAGCGGACGGCGGGAATGGGAGCGTTTGTACCCGACGCACTTCGGTAAAGGTAGCCAAGCTAGGTTGCGGCGATGGTAGGGGCGTCTCCGGTGTGGTGGTCGATGATTTGGAAGAAGAGGAAGGCGTGGACGGCGTCGGTGGTTTCGGGGCTGCTAGTGAGGATGCGGATTTTTGCGCCGGTTTCCGTCTCGGCAATGGTGTAGCGAATATCGGACTTGAGTCCGGTCATGGTGGCGGTGCCGGGAGGACTTGTGTCGTGAATGAGCATGGGTGCATTGAAATTGCCAGGTGAATGCGAATCTGTTCGACACTGGCTTTGTCGCTGGGGTCGTTGGCTTGGACAATGATTTCGCCTCCGTCTTTGAGAAGACGGAAATGGTAAGTGGTGAGTTCATGGGAAAATCCCATGACGTGGTCACCACGGGTGGTAACTCCTTGTTGGCGAGTGTCGGGAGCGGGCGACGAACTCTGCTGGGGAAAAGCACAGGAGGCAAGAAAGGCCAGGAAAAACGATAGGGACAGGGTTCGCATAGCGGGAGGTCCTCGAGCTCAGACTTCGGCAGCGGCAGCGAATTGCTTGGTTGCGACAACTTCGGCGGTGATCTCAGTGCCCTGGTTGGGAGAAGATCTCACGGAAAGTGCCCCGCCACAGAGGCTTAGACGCTCGCGCATGCTGACCAGGCCGATGCCTGCGGATTGCGTGGCAGGATCGAAGCCCACGCCGAAGTCCCGGACAATCAGGCGCACTTTTTCGGAATCCTGAATCACATTTACGAGGATTTTCGTGGTGCGGCCGTGTTTGACGACATTGGCCAGGGCTTCCTGTGCGACGCGAAACAGGCACAGTGCTACGTCGGGCGAAAGGTGGGCGTCCAGAGTCTCCGTGTGCAGATCGATTTCCAGGCGATGATTGTTGCGATATTTCCAACAGAGATCTTTCAGGGCTACCTGGAGGCCGCAACACTGCAGGCTGGCGGAATGAAGGTCGTGAGAAAGTTCGTGAATATCCGTAGCGATGGCGTCCAACTCCTTATGCAGCTTGGGAAGAAGAGCGGCAGCGAGTTGCTGAAAACCCGCGGCTGTGTGTGTGCGTATGGAATCAATCTCGCTAGCAAGCAGGGCGACCCGCTGGCCAATATCGTCATGTAATTCCCGACTAATGCGGGCGCGTTCTTCCTCCTGGGCCTCAATCAAACGTCCGGCAAGCTGTTGAAGTTCGCGATCGCGCTGATGTAGGCAGGCTTCGACCATCTTCTGGGCAGTAACATCGCTGACCATGCCGATGACCAGTGGATCGCTGCCCTGATGGGTATTCAACAGGGAAACGCTGACATGACCCCACATTTGCGACCCATCTTTGCGAAAGAAGCGCTTTTCGAGAATGTAGCTGGTGCGCAGGCCGGTGCAGAGATCCTCGAAGAGAGGCTTCTCGATTTTTTCGTCGTCAGGATGACTGAGACCAACACAAGTGGAGCTGAGGAGTTCTTGGCGGGAATAGCCGAGCATAGAGCAGAACGCCGGATTAACCTCGAGAATACGACCCTGCATGGTCTCGAGGGCGATGCCGATGGGGGCCTGTGCAAAAAGATAACGGAAGCGTTCTTCGCTTTCCTGGCTGGCGGTTTGCGCGTCTTTACGCTCCAAGGCGGCGCCGATGACATTTGCCGCGGTGGACAACTGGTTGATGGATTCTTCAGACCAAGTGACTTCTACGGAATAGGAGGACACACCCAATACACCCTTGCGACGTTGGCTGTAACTCGAGGGGATGAGGAGCAAGGATTTGACGCCGAGGCTCGCCAAAAACTGGCGATCGGCCTGGCCTTGCGGCGGGATACGGGATAGCTGTTCGATGACCACGACCTCATGGCGGCCCAAACGCTCGGCGAAAAAGGGCATTTCCCCTGGAGGTACAATCTTGGGCGAGGATGGGGCATTGCGGGCGCAAGCGGTAAATTTATGGAGCAGTGCGGTCGATTCTCCCTCGACTTCGTACCAGCAAATGCGATCGGAATCCACCAATCGGATGATGGCGTTGAGGCCTTCCACAATGGAGGCATCGACGCGGTCGTGAGGGCTAACGGCGAGTCGTTCGCCGAATTGGGAGATCAGTTTGCTTAAGGCGTGGCGTCTGGCTTGGCGCTGTCGGGCTTCTGGATACATAGTGGAGCTCCGATAGGGGATTGAAACTCCAAAGTCCTCAAAGTGTCAAACCGACGGTATCTGGCTGGGGCCGGCGAAATGAATAAATAAAAGATACGAACTTTACGGAAGTACGCTACCCCGGAATGATGAGAACAGTCAAGTTACGTTTGTTAAATAGACGGCAACTGCCCTGGAAGCACGACAGTCCAGGCGCGACCGAGGCGCTATCACCTGCGAAGAAGCTTTTGCCGGCGGCGCGAGCGATGGCGGTGGGATGTGGCATAGCACCTTCCGGTGGGCCGAGTGTAGAAGAACGGTTGCATTGAGATATTACTATTGGCTGCATTGCGCGATGATGGGGAAGAAAAGCGAAGAAGTGCGCAATCGGAGGGTAAAGCGACATGCGAAAATGGAAAGTGAAATAATAGCAAAATTGGAATCGAGGGAAGGGAGTTGGGTATGAGGTTGAAAGTGCCAGAGGGAAATTTTGCGGCATATTTGTTCGACTGCGATGGGACGATCGCGGATTCGATGCCGTTGCATTATGTGGCGTGGAAAGCGGCGCTAGGCGAGTGGAATTGCGAGTTTCCGGAAGATGTATTTTATGCGTGGGGCGGATTGCCGGTGGCGAAGATCATAGCGCGATTGAATGAAGAGAATGGGTTGGAGATGCCGGTGGAAGAAGTGGAGCACAGGAAAGAGCAGTTGTATCTGAAATCGTTGCCGGAGTTGAAGGCGGTGCCGCAAGTGCTGGAGCACATTGAGTTGCAATACGGGCGCATACCGTTTGCGGTGGTGTCGGGAAGCACGAGGGAGTCGGTGACGGCGTCGCTGCGATCTCTGCGGTTACTGGGAAAATTTGAGACGCTGGTTTGTGCAGGAGATTACCAGCGGAGTAAACCGGACCCCGAGGCGTTTTTGCTGGCAGCGGAGCGGTTGGGCGTGCCACCGGAAGCGTGCCTCGTATTCGAAGATACGAACATGGGAATTGAGGCGGCGACGGCTGCGGGGATGGCGGCTGTGAAGGTGCCGGCACCGTGGGAACGGGCGGAATAAAAGGGAGATGAGTCCCACGGGTGCAGATTTGCTTAGCGAACTTCAGAAGCAACCATGCGCGAAGAAAGACACGAAGGCGGCGCGGACGGCGTCAGTGACGATGACAGGCGCGCCGATGTTGGGTTCGGAGTCGGGCAGTTCGTCGACTGTAAGTGAAGAGACTCGGTCGACCTTCTCGCGTTCTTCAGCGTCCTTAGCTTCGTTGCGCTTGAGGTTCTCGATCGATTTCCATTGTGCTAACGACATACCTATCCTCCTTCTCCGTTTAAAACTGATTTGATACACCCTTTGGGTGCTGCGAGCGCCATTTGGCATGGGCCGCGATACTAGTGGCCTGTACCAACTGATTGTGTACTGAGATGGCGCGATGGATGGGCATATTTCCATTTCACTGTACGAGGCGATTTGTTGTAGTGCCGGATGTAGCGCAACAGCTTCCTCTTCAGATCAGACACGGAAGTGAATACCCCTCGCGCGATGACGTCGCGGTCGATCTTGCTGAACCACAGCTCGACTTGATTCAACCAGGAAGAGTAGGTGGGAGTGAAGTGCAAGTGAACTTTGGGATGCACCGCCAGGAAGTCCGTGACCGGCCTGCTCTTGTGCGCAGATTGATTGTCAGCGATCACATGGATCTCTTTGCCGCGAGGCTGATCGATCACAATGTCCGTCAGGAAGGCGACGAATTCGGCCGAGGTGTGCCGCGCGGTCGTTTTGCCGAGCACTTCGCCGGTCTTGGTGTTGAAGGCGGCATACAGCGACAAGGTGCCGTGACGAAAGTATTCAAAACCGTGCCGTTCGGCGCGTCCCGGAGACAGCGGCAGAACCGGATCCTTGCGATCCAGGGCCTGGATGGAGGTCTTTTCATCCACGCTGAATACCGCCGCATGCGCCGGCGGGTTCAGATACAACCCAATAATGTCGGCGGCCTTCTTCTCAAAATTCGGATCGTTCGAGGCCATGTAGCGTTCTATGCGATGCGGCTGAAGTCCGTGCTTACGCCACACCCGTGCCACCATCATGTGGCTGACCCCCAGATGCGCTCCGAGTTTGCGCGTGCTCCAGTGGGTTGCTGCACCCGGCGGTGCATGTCGGGTGGCCTCCAGAATCCGTGCTTCCAGTTTCGGGGTCAGCACGGTAGCGACTTGCCCCAAATGCCGGCTGTAGAGTCCCGCGATGCGCTGCTCGGTAAATCGTCGGCTCCAACTAGCGACAAAACCACGGCTGCAGTCGATGCGCTCCGACACTTCATCCCAGGTATGGCCTTCGGCCAGCAGCAAGATCAGCCGTGCCCGTCGGGAATCTTCGGCCCGTCCCGTCCGGCTCAAGGCTCGCCGAGTCAATTCCTTAAGCTCCGAATTTGTCAGAGTGATCGCGTCTCTCATGGACACGATTATAGTCTACAAATGGTTGTTACAGTCAACTAGAGTGCGGTTACCCACGCTTCTGGCCGAGTTAGGGACGGGCTTCGTAAACGATATTGAAAGGAGTTTCCGTAGCGCGCCGGAAACGATTGAAACCGGCGGAGGAAATGACCTCGCGAATGCGCTTCTCTCCCGATTGCGCGCCGAGGCAGAGTGCGACTTCCTGGGATCGCGAGCAGGGCGTGCAGAGCAGGGTCGAGAAGGAATAATAGACGCGGCCGACGGGATTAAGATTGTCTTTGAGTTCGTCGTTGGCGAACGGTTCGACAATCATCCAAGTGCCATCGCTGCTGAGAGATTGCCGAACGTGTTTGGCGGCGCCGATGGGATCACCCATGTCGTGGAGGCAATCGAAAACGGCGACGAAGTCGTAATCTTTCCCTGGGAACTCCTTGGCTTTGGCCACTTCAAAAGTAACGCGATCGGCGACGCCTTCGCGCTTGGCGGTCTCGCGAGCGCCTTCGATGGATTTGTCGTGATAGTCGAACGCGAAGAATTTAGATTTCGGGAAAGCCTTGGCGAGAAGGATGGTTGAGGCACCCTTGCCACAGCCGACGTCGGCGACGCGCGCACCGGATTCTAGTTTGGCTTTCACATCGTGAAGAGCGGGAATCCAAGTGGTGACGAGATTAGCGGCGTAGCCCGGGCGAAAGAATTTTTCGCAGCCGTGGAACACATCTTCGTCGTGTTCATGCCAGCCCATGCCGGCGCCCGTGCGAAAAGACTCGGCAATGCGTGGAACAGCGGCGAGAGAGCCTAGAGCAAGCTGAAACGCGCCAGGAAGATAGGCCGGGGAGTTTTCATCGGCCATGGTGAAGGCTTGTTCTGCGGTGAGGCTGAATTTTTTGGTTTTATCGTCGTAGGTAATGTAGCCACCGGCCGCCTGGGAAGAAAGCCATTCGCGGAGGTAACGCTCGTCGGTATTGGTTTTGGCGGCGAGTTCGGAGGAGCTCATCGGTCCGGTGGCAAGGGCCTTGTAAAGGCCGAGCTTTTCGCCGATGACGACCATGCCAGAATGTACCGCGGCTCCGAGGTCTCCGACAAATTGGCCCAAGAACGAATTCAGTTTGTTCATATCTACAGCCATAATTTATCTCCTTAACGATTTCTGTCGCGATCGAAGGTTTATTCCTTAGGCCCGTTGCTGGGCTACAATTTTGTACCAGCGAACAGGACTCCCGTCACGGCCTATTTAAGTTCTAACGGGGTGCCGGAGTCCTTTGGCCAGGCTGATTTTTTTCTGTTATTTTTCTGACGCCGTGACCCCAAATCGCACTAATACGATCTATGAATTTGGCCCCTTCCGGTTGGAATTGGGAGAGCACCGACTGGTGCGCGAAAGCCGGGCTATTCCCCTGCCAGGGAAGGCATTTAGCACCCTGCGAGTGCTGGTGGAGAGGCACGGAACGCTAATCTCGAAACAAGAGTTAATGAGCGCCGTTTGGCCGGGGATTGCGGTGGAGGAGAACAACGTTGACCGCAACATCTCGGCACTTCGCAAAGTGCTGGGAGAACAGGCAGAAGGACGGCCGTTCATTGAGACAGTGCCGCGCGTGGGGTATCGCTTCGTAGCAGAAGTGACGGAGAGCAGGGCGGACGGGCCGCCGGTGCAGGCGGATCGGGAAACGGAAGGGAGTTGCCGTCAAGAGATTCGTTTTTGCATGACTGCGGATAAGGTGCGTCTGGCGTATGCCACGGTTGGCAGGGGTCATCCGCTGGTGAAAGTAGCCGATTGCTTTAATCACCTGGACTTTGAGTGGGAGAGTCCGATCTGGCGGCACTGGGTGAGGGACGTGGCGAAAGGGCACAGTCTTGTGCGCTATGACGGTCGAGCTAACGGCCTGTCGCAGTGGGATGTGGAGGATGTGTCGTTCGAGGCGTGGATCCGTGATCTGGAGACGGTTGTGGACGCGGCGGGTTTGGACAAATTTGCCCTCATGGGGCATTCGCAAGGCGGAGCGGTGGCCATTGCATATGTAGTGCGGCATCCCGAGCGCGTCAGTCATCTGGTTCTGTGCGGCGCGTATTCTCGCGGAGCGCATCACCGTGCGCACCCCGACGCGATAGAAGTGCGGCGGGCTTTGGAAACGCTGGTGCAGCTGAATTGGGGAAAAACCAATCCATCGTTTTTTGAGGTGGTGACGAACCTGTATATTCCGGAAAAAGCGACGCCGGAGGATCAGTGCTGGTTCAAGGATCTGCAGATCATTTCAGTTTCGCCAGAGAATCTGGTGGCGTACATGCGCGCTTGCGATCAAATCAATGTACGGCCACTGCTGCCATCCATAAGCGTGCCGACGATTGTTTTTCATAGCGATCGCGACCGCATCGCTCCTCCCGAAGAAGGGCGGATGCTGGCAGCGGAAATTCCTGGAGCGCGGTTTGTGCCGTTAGCAAGCGCAAATCATATTTTGCTGGCGGACGAACCGGCGTGGGACGTGTTTCGGAGAGAGTTGACGTCGTTTCTGGAGAACGAAGGCACGCGCGCCGCTATCGAGGGCTAAGATACAGTTTGCCTCTAATGTTGACGACACTTGGGCATGCCAGTCGGTTCGGACGCATGGATTCCGCTAATTATTGCTGTTGGCTGGAAAGACGAGCGCTTGCGTCATACCGGAAAAGCGAATTTCCAGCAGGGTGCGAGACCCATCGTTGTTCCGCTGATACGCGATGGCGTTGTGATCATACTTGAGATCTTGTTTCACCCATTTGGCCTGAACGGTGGGACCGACACCTCGGTCATCTTCGAACTTCACGATGGCATCGGGAACATAGGATTCCCAACTAATAAGGCAATAGCCGAAGGGGATCCGAGTGCTGCCGACGCGCAGTTGGGAGGGCATGTTGAAATCACGCTTTCCCCGTTCGTACGAGCGGGGGGTGAAACCGAGTGATGCCAGATCCTTGTGTGCTGTCTCGGCTTCTCCATCATTTCCGAACGGTCCCACAAGCACTTGATACGACCTACTGAAAAGACGGGACCTGGGAACGACCGTCGTCGAGAAACCACGCTGCGACAATTGACCGGTGGTTTTGTCCGCCAAGATTTTTTCCTTAAACTTTCCGATCTCCAGGAACTTTTCGGAACGCATTATGAGGCTGTCCGCTTCAGAAGGTCTCACGTAAACTGTTGGCGCTCCGGCCAGTTCCATCCTAGGAGCCAGCGGTCGGAACATATTTGGAGCGAGATCGGGAGCGGCGGGTTCGACAATCCCGGGAAGCACGAGCCGTGCGGCCGTTGTGTTGACTCGTGGAGGATCAGAGGCTTTGAACGTGAAAGAAGAGTGAGAAGGAGGAGCAAGCTTGAGTTGTGATTCGCCGAGTTTCTCGTCGGTCGATGGCGCGGGCGACGGAGGTTTGATGGAAAGTGAAGGAGCTATTGACACGGGCGCAGCTTTTTGGGGCGTTGGGGCTGTTTGTGACGCGGAAGGATCGGGTGCGACGGCTTGTGGCACCGACAGGGTCGCAAGAGTCGCCATTGAGTCCACAGGGGCAGGGGGAAAATCACGCCGGGCCGCGGGTCTTCCGCCCAATCGCTCGCCGAATTCGACGAGCGAATCACCCAATTCGTTGGTGTGGCTGAGCAAGACGAATACGCCCGCGGTGAGAGCCGAAGCGATGACCCCGGTGACCAAGCCACCGGAGAAGCCTTTCCATAAGTTTGCCGATTGAATCTGGCGAAAAAGGATTTCGAATTTTACCGAGGCTTTTCGCAACGCGTCGGTGTGCGAGCGTTTTACAAATGGAAACAAGGGAACTGGCTTCGTCCCTGTGGTGGTGCTACGAACCAATGCGGGTTGACAGATCCATTCGCGGATCTGTTCCCGCGCTTCCGGCCGTAAATTCGTGAAACGGAGCCCGCCGCATTTGCGCGTGTCGTCGATCCAGGCCAACTCACCATGGGCTTCGACAAATCGCGATACGCCGCGCGTTGGCGATTCCGCTTGCCAGGCCATTCCGGCGTCGGGATCGACGCGGCGATAAGAAAACCAGAAACGAATGGTATCAATGCGCTGAACGGGAGCGGTGGATTGAAAGCACAGCCCACCCTCGGAGATATTGAGGATGGTGCCGCCGTTGTCCGGGTCGAGATTCACATAGGCCTGGCCGTTCACCGGCATGCGAGGAGCCAGACGGCGATCCCTTTTGAGCATGGGCGCTATTCTCCCTGCCAATTGTCCGAAGGTCCTCGCCTGGAAACGGGCGGTTTGAGCGAAGAAATTGGTCAAGCTGGCGAACATGACGAACTAGAAGGCAACACGATGGTGGCCAACCCCGCAGGTTGGACACAGAACTTCTCCGGGCAGGACTGGGGGTAGAACAACGAACGGAAAAGCCCATGATACGTACCAAGGTGGAAGCCGAGGGTCAATGGTACGCCGGTACTACGCGAGGAAGGAGGCGGGGCACAATGCAAGGCGGCAGTTGAGGAAAACGTGGAATGTGCAGTCAATTGGTCGGGTATCTCATGCGGGATTGAGCTTTCTCGGTCAAAGCGGAAGGCTGGTAACATACGACGACATGAGCAAGAGTGCGTTGAGCGGGAGCCTGTGATGGAATTTCCACTGGAATTGGAAGGCGTCGAGGGCGCAAAAAGCTTGCGCGATTGGTTCGCATATTGGCCGAGCTTTCACGATGCCGAAGTGGTTGAACTGTGCCTTAATCGAAATTCTTCTTCTCATCTGAGAATCCACACGTGGGAAATGACCAAGGAAGTTGATGCGCGCGGATTTTATATTTTGACAAAACACATTGTCGTTGAGTTTTTGTTAAAAGCCATTTCCAAACTCAGCTTAAATGATTTTAATAATCAAAACGTGCTCTCTGGACTCGTTCTGGAGAAATCTGCGGGAGGATTTCGTCTCGTTCTTGATGCTTGCTACGGGCTAGATGGTGTCATTGAGGCCGAGGAAATTTCAATTCGGCTCACGCCGGGCAAACCACAGGATGCTCACCTTTAGATCCAAATTCGCTATTCTTAAAATACATGAAGGCGGTCTTACTTCGAAGCCAGACGCGCTGGGACTGCTCATCGGCGATGTAGGGACAGACGTTTTCTTGTTGGCGTCAGTGAGGCGGACGCGGAAGACCCACAAAACCAGCAGCAACAGTGGTAAAAAGGCCGGAATCAAAAGCACTGGTTACTGGCGAAATACCGAGAGGAATAGTTTGTTTCCCTGTCCGGGTCGCGATGAATATTCCCAAGCACATGCGCTAGAGATGCCGGATGATGCGGTGCATACCAAACATTCCGTCTAATTTCGTTTTATTCACAATGCGGGCCGATCGCAGTTGCCTATTCCGATTTATACCTTCAGAATAATGACTCACGTTCCCTCCGCCTATGAGGGTTTATGATTTTTCGTACGATCGATCAGGTTCGTCGTTTTTTCAAGGTCCTCGGTGGTTTTACGCTTCTGTTAGTAGGCGCCGTCATGCTCTTCACACCCGGTCCCGGATGGCTGGTAATTTTCCTCGGGCTCACCTTATTAGCGGCCGAATTCGTCTGGGCGCAGAAATTGATGAACCGCATGAAGCACGAAGGCAACCGTTTGAAAGATACCGTCATGAAGTTTGGCAAAACGGATTCGGCCTGATAATTGGCTCCCATGCAAACTGAATGGCGAGGCAAATGGGCTCTCGTGACAGGTGCGAGCGCCGGTATTGGCGTTGCGTTGGCTACTCGACTCGCTGAGGGCGGTACGCACCTGCTCCTGACTGCGCGCCGGAATGATCGGCTCGAAGCACTCGCCAGCGAATTGAAAAGCCGCTACAAAGTCCAGACCGAGGTTTGTGTTGCAGATCTGGCGCAACCCGGCGCGCCGGAGCAAATCTACAATTTCGCAAAGCAGAAAGATCTCGCCATCGACTTGCTCGTCAACAACGCTGGTTTTGGCCAATATGGAGAGTTGGCGGAAGTCGCCACACAACGTCTCGTGGATATGGTTCAGGTCAATTGCACGGCGGTGGTGCATCTCACTCGGCTATTTGTTCCCGACATGATCGCGCGCCACCGCGGGGACATACTGATTCTTGCCTCTACGGCGTCATTTCAAGCTGTTCCCTACATCAGCACCTACGCCGCGACTAAAGCCTTCGACCTGTTCTTCGCCGAAGGCCTGGCGGAAGAATTGAAGCCGCATGGTATTCGCGTTTGTGCCCTGTGTCCGGGTTCAACAGAGTCCGAGTTCCATGCGGTAGCGGGTCAGGAGCAGTTCACAGCGAAACATCAGGAAACGGCGGAGAAGGTAGCCCGGACCGGACTGACAGCCCTGGCGGCAGGTAAGAGCTATGTTATCTCGGGGTTAGGCAACTACTTGGGCGCCCACTCCCAACGTCTCGTTCCCCGTAGAACCGTAGCCCGCGTCGCCGCAAACATGTTTCGGCCGCGCAAGAATGACTGACAATCCCTGAAACTCTCGAAGGCCATTCTGTGTTCTATTTATGGGGTTCCACCCGGGACTAGCTCGCGCCGGGAACTTTTTCTCACCCTCTCGGGAAATATTAAAGAAAGCAGGCGTCTCACCAGGAGCGATGCAGATCGAGTCCAACGAAAGGGATGACGCGCTGCTCAAGCGCTCGGCTAAGGGTGACGAACAAGCCTTTACTGAGCTCTACCGCCGCCATCAAGCTGCTTTGTTTCGATTTGCAATGCGGATGACCGGCAGTTCCTGGGCGGCAGAAGAGATTGTGCAGGACGTCTTTATGATGCTGGTTCGGGATCCCAAGAAGTATGACGCGGACCGCGGCACGCTTGGTGCCTTTCTTTACGGCGTAGCCCGCAACCGCATCATGAAGCACCTCGAACGCACTCCAAGAGATCTATCACTCGACGAGTCTGGAGACGCAGGTCGCGACAGCCATCCGCAGCTTCAGGACCAGATGACCCCGGCTCGTTGGGCGGAGATCGGCGAACGTCGCAATCAAGTTCGCGCTGCTGTTCTGGCGCTCCCACCTGAGTTTCGCGAGGCGGTGGTACTTTGCGAACTGGAAGAGATGAGCTATGACGAAGCGGCCCGTGCTTTGGAGTGTCCAGTAGGAACGATTCGGTCTCGCTTACATCGAGGCCGCGCGCTTTTGCTGGCCAAGCTGGAAATGCTTCGTGAAGTACCCAGACGTGCGAACGCGAGTCGTTGATGGTTTCGCTGGAGACAACGCATGACTTGTGAGGAATTTTCAATAGCGGGAGTCGATCTCGGTCCCGTCGAGATGGACGGCCAGTTGCAGCAGGCGGCCCGCGAGCACATGAGTAAGTGCTCTCATTGTGCTGCCCTCTATGAAAATTGGCTGGCGTTGCGTGAGGACTTGAGGGTACTCGGCGCGGAAACCTCCACAGCAGAAGCGCCCTCTCGCGTGGAGATGCGTTTACGTCAGGAATTCCGTACCAGACATAAAACGGTCAAGAATCGCCGAACGGCAGTAATTCTAGGTTGGAGTTTGGCTACTGCCGCGGCGCTTTTCCTGGTAGTTGCGTCGGTAAATTGGCGCAGGCACCATGACGAAAACCTGGCCGGGAACCAGACTCACGTCCAGAAGGCGATTGCGCAGCAGGATTCCCGCATGGTGCCTTCGGATAACGCTTCCGCAACCTCCGATCCCGGAACAGTTCTTATGGCCTCCAATTCTGGCGACTTTACTCTTTTACCAGACAGCATGCCGCCGCTGCCGGAAGATGCCACGGTCGTGCGTGTGGAGATGCAGCGTGCCGCGCTCGGCGCGTTTGGTCTGACCGTGAACGAAGAGCACGCTGGCGATTGGATTCAAGTGGATTTATTGGTCGGCGATGACGGTTTGCCTCAGGCAGTACGTCTGCCAGATAGCGCCGCAGGAACTACAAATTGATTTTTGTGGGCTCGGATCTCGAGGAACGGCAGAGAACAGGAGAAGAGGCGATGAATAATAGGCGGAATATCTTGCTGGCGTGCAGTGCGCTTATTATTGGCGCTTTGTCGCTGAATGCTCAAGAACCCGCTGGACCTCCACCGCCGCCCCCCGGCGATTTCATGCCCGGCGGACCCATTGGCCCTCGGATGGAAATCCTCGGTTTCGGGGAGATGCATCCCGGCAAAGTGGTGAGTGGCGCGCCTTACAGTGCGGTGGCTATCACCGAAACAAAGCAGACCCTGGCCGATGGCAATGTGATTGACCGCAAAGTTCAATCCAACGTCTACCGCGATAGTCAAGGCCGGACTCGGCGCGAAACCACCTTCACCGGCGTAGGACCTTTAGCTGCCTCCGGCCAGCCCCGCTCCATGATCAGCATTCATGATCCGGTCGCTTCGACTGCGTTCATCCTCCACGCGGACACAAAATTGGCCGAACAGCTTCCTGTCCCGCCGAAGCGAGCGAAGAATCCGGAGAATTTTCAGAATAAATTCGAGGCTCGCGTCCAGCAGGAAATTGCCAACGGTACTTTAAAGAAAGAGGACTTAGGCACGCAGACGATCAATGGTGTGGCCGCGCAGGGTACTCGGTACACCCGAATTATTCCGGCTGGTCAGATTGGCAATGCCAGTCCCATTACCGTCGTGAACGAACAATGGTATTCCGCAGACCTGCAGCTCGTCGTGAAAAGTGTGCGGAATGATCCTCGCCTCGGACAGGTTACTTACACCTTGACCGACATTCAGCGTACGGAACCCGCGGCTTCGCTATTCGCTGTTCCTTCTGACTACACGGTAAAACAAGCGACGATGCGCGACCGTGGGCGGCGCGGTCCGGGTGGCCCCCCTCTTGGGGCGGAGGCAACTCCTCCAGCCGAATAGCTTACGTCCAAAGAGCTTCTCTCCTGAAGACGGTGCGCCCTTTCTGCAGCAACCCCCATTTCTGCAGGGAGGGCGTTGCCGTTTCTGGCCGCATGTGCGAAACCAGTCGCTGGCGTTACACTTTTATTTATGAGTGAAGACGAACTGGTCACACAACTTCGGCGCGAAGGTTTCTTGCGAATCTATGTTTGGGAAGACGGACCAAACACTCGTTACGGCGATCACACCCATCCGGCGGAAACCGCCCACATCATTTTGAACGGAGAGATGACCCTTACAATGTGTGGCAAGTCGGCCACCTACGGCATGGGCGGACGCTGTGACGTCCCGGCAAATGCTATTCATTCCGCCAGAACGGGACCCAAGGGATGCCGTTATCTCATCGGCGAACGCTAGATCTACTTTTCGATAGCGCGGTCAAGCAGTTCCACCACATGCAGTACTTCCTGCCCGGTTGCGTGCATTTCTGCTCCCGCGCGAAGCTGAAGCAAGCAACCGGGATTCGCGGTTGCGATTATCCGTGCTCCGGTATTCTTCGCGTATTCCATTTTTTCCGACAGCAAATCTAGCGAAGCTTCCGTTTGGGTGACGTTGTACACTCCCGCGGAGCCGCAACAAATATCGCTGAACGGCAACTCCACGAGTGCCACACCCGGGATCGCTCTTAATAGCTGGCGCGGTGCTTCTCGGACCTTCTGGCCGTGCAACAAGTGGCAGGAATCCTGGTAGGTCACTCGCGCGTTGACCGCTTTCAGATTTGCGGCTAAGCCCAAGTCCACCAGGAATTCCGTCACATCGCGAACTTTCTGCTGAAATTCCAGAGCCGCTGCATATTCTGGCTCACCCCTTGTGAATAGCCGATGGTATTCCTTCAACGTCGAGCCGCAGCCGGCCGCATTCGTCACAATCGCATCAAATGCACCCGCTCTAAACGCCGCAATATTTTTTCGTGCCAGATCCCGCGCGGATTCCCGTACTCCCGCATGGGCCGCAAGCGCTCCGCAGCACAACTGCCCCCCGGGTACGACAACGTCACACCCGTTTGCCGTCAATACTCGAATCGTCGCTTCGGCGAGGTTGCTGAACGTCACATTCGCGATGCAACCCGCGAAGAACGCGACTCGCGCCCGTCGCGGCTCCCGTGCGGGGAATGTTCTTCCAAGTTGAGCGAAGAAAAACTGGTCGTCAATTCGCGGCAGTAACCGCTCACGTTCCGCCAAGCCAAAGATTTTCAAGATACCCAACCTACGGGCAACTGACTGCAATCCTGACCGCTGGTAAAACCGCAACAGTCTTGCCGCGGTCGCAATTCTGTCCGGATAAGGTAGCAAGCGCTCGAAGACGAATTTCCGCGCAACCCGCGAGAACCATGGCCGGCGGTATTCGGTCTCGATGCGCGCGCGCGCGTGTTCCACCAACTTCCCGTATTCCACTCCAGATGGGCACGCCGTCTCGCACGACCGGCAATCCAGACATTTGTCGATGTGGTCGACGAACCCACTCGACAATGGCAACTGTCCGTCGTTTACAAGGATCATTTGACGGATTCGTCCGCGCGGCGAATCCGCTTCCAACTGCCATAAGCGATACGTTGGGCAGTGGTTCAGGCACAGGCCACAATGCACGCATCGCGCATAATCTTCGTAAACGGGAATCGTCCCCGGAATCGAATCCGCCGCGGCCAAGCCTAAATTCCTCCCACAATCCGACCGGGGACAAAAACATCCGAAGGATCGAAAGCGAGCTTCACGCGTTGCTGCAGCCCCGCGTCATTCAATGGCGCTCGTGTCGCGCCTACCACTTTCTTTACCGCCAGCGGTGCGTGCAATATCGTGGAATAACCATGCGCGGCCCGCGCGATCGAGTCCACGCGCGAAGCGATTTTCCCGAGCGACGAGTTTGATTCCTCGTCCTCTCTGTCAGCAAACACCGCAAAATACACAATTCCCGCTGCCTTCACCAGGAGCGCTACCTTGAGGCGGCTCGATTCCGCCGATTGTGCCATGTCTGCGAGAGTCGTGGGATTTACTTCTGGCAGTGCCAGGCGGCAAATGAGATTCGCAGGCGAGGCCCACCGCAACCACTCGAAGGACTCCCGCAGCATTCCTCCAAGAGCTTCGTCTTCGGTTATCTCCAGCACCCTACTGCGTTTGGCGTTCGTTTCTCGCGCAATGTTCTGCAATTCCCGCGCGATTCTCTTTACCACTTTTTCATTTCCTTCGAACGAAGCGTAGACGCACCATTCCTCTTGTTCTAATTCCGCGGGGAACGGTTCACCCGTATTCTGCAAGATGGCGCGAATCATTCCCACAACACTGGGGCTAAGCACTTCCATGTTCGCCAGCGGCAACCCAGCGTTTCCGAGAGCTTTTGCATGTCGCAATGCTTCCTGACCCGTCATGAAACCAGCCAAGTGCCCGCCAAATGTCACTGGCAATGGAAACGTCCGGAAATTCACTCGCGTAATGACCCCCAACGTTCCCAACGAGCCAATCAGGAGTTTGTGCAAGTCATATCCCGTCACGTTCTTCACGACGCGCCCGCCACTCTTGCAGAGCTGCCCGGTGCCATCCACAAATTCCGCACCGATTAAAAAGTCGCGTGCAGTCCCATACTGCAGCCGCAACGCCGAATCAATCCCGGAAGCGACGACTCCAGCGGCCGTTGTGCCCTCGAAACAGGGCACGGCCAGCGGCAAGAATTGTCCCTTCTCTTTCAAATAGATTTCCAATTCGCGTAGCGGCATCCCCGCGTCCACACTCAATGTTAAGTCCCCGGGATCATAATGCGCGATTTCCCGCATTGCGGTCATGTCTATCGCGATGTCATATCGCTCTGGAGACATTCCCAACTCGCATTTACTCCGTGATCCTAATGGCAGCACCGCCAGCTTTTCCGACACCGCAAAACGTACCACTTCCGCCGCCTCTTCTGGCGAAGTTGGCCGGACAATCGCACTGGGCGCGATTCCGCCGACGGCAAAGGTGGCCAGTTCTTCTGCAGCGGCGACGACTCGCTTCGCACCGATGGCCTTCGCTAAACGGCTCGCCACATCGGACGCCACCGTCATGCCGGAGCACCTGCCATTTCCTTATTCTTGATCCGAATCTCCCCACAACCCTTGCTCAACGGGAAAATCTTTCCCGGATTCAGCGAAGAATCCGGGTTGAACGCATCATGCACCCGCTTCATCAACGCGAAATCCGCATTGCTGAACAGCAGCCCCATCAGTTCGTTTTTCTCCATACCGACGCCGTGCTCGCCGGTAAGAACTCCACCCATTTCTACGCATGCCCGAATGATTTCCGTAGAGGCGGCGATGGCTTTTTCGAATTGGCCGGGGTCTCGTGGATCGTACAACACAATCGGATGGAGATTCCCATCGCCGGCGTGAAAGATATTGCCGACGTTGAAGCCATATTTCTTACCAATTTTCCTGATGCGCTCGAGTGCTTCCGGCAATTTCGATCGCGGGATCACTCCGTCCAAAACATAATTGCTTGGAGCCACGCGTCCCAGAGCGCCAAAGGCGTTCTTGCGTCCCTTCCACAGCAAGTCGCGCTCTCGCGCATCTTTCGCCACGCGTATTTCCCGCGCATGGCACCTGGCGCAAACCGCCTCGATCGCCGCCGCCTGCGCTTCCACAGATTCCAGCAGACCCTCGACTTCTAACAGCAACACCGCACCACTGTCTCGCGGATACCCGGCGTGGACGTAGTCCTCCACAACCCGGAGCGTCCACCCGTCCAACATTTCGCACGCCGCCGGAGTAATTCCGCTAGCTGTAATTTTCACCACTGCTCGCGATGCATCCTCAATCGTCTCGAAAATGGCCAGCAGCGTTTTTACGGAATCGGCCTTGCGGGCCAGCTTCACGGTTATCTCCGTCACCAGCGCCAGCGTCCCTTCACTCCCCACAAACAACCCGCAAAGGTCATATCCCGCGGCATCACCGTGCTTGCTTCCCACTCTCACAATCTCGCCGTCCGGCATCACCAATTCCAGCGCCGCAATGTGATTGGTTGTCACCCCGTACGCCAGCGTGTGCGGTCCTCCTGCGTTCTCCGCCACATTTCCACCGATGGTGCACGACTTCGCGCTCGAAGGATCCGGTGCGAAATAAAGCCCCGCGTGTTCCACGGCGCGAGTGATATCCAGATTCACCACTCCCGGCTGCACCACTGCTCGCCGGTTCGGCACGTCAACTTCGACGATCTTGTTCATTCGTGCGAACGCGATCATCACCCCGCCGCCCCGCGCCAAGGCTCCGCCGGAAAGCCCCGTCCCTGCCCCGCGTCCAACCACCGGCACCCCATAGCGCGCTGCCAGCTTGACGATCTCTGATACTTCTCGAGTAGTGTGCGGAAACACCACCACATCCGGGCGCCCTTTTTCCACGGAGCCGTCGAATTCGTATAACAACAAGTCTTCTTGGTGGTCCAAGACGTTTGTCATGCCCAGAAGCGATTTCATTTCGTGAAGTAAGGAGGGACTGAGCGATGCACGCGGCAGGTTCACAACTTCACTATAGTAACGCACACTGCATACTGGCAAGGCCTGAGACCGCTGTTTCCTTCAGCTGTGCTAGTGTAGATTCCCAGAAAAACCAAGAGGCCGCACGAATGCCGAAACCGAAGGTGTATTCGACCCATCCCCTGTTTGAAGAAGCCCGAAAAATTCTAGACGCCAATTGCGATGTCCAATATTGGTCTGAGCCCGAGCGCCCTCCTCGCGAAGAATTTTTGCGTCGTGTCAAAGATAGGGAAGGCCTGATCTGTCTTCTCACCGAGAAAATCAACGACGAGTTGCTCCGCGCGGCGCCCAAACTTCGTATTGTCGCCAATGTCGCGGTTGGCTTCGACAACATCGATGTCGACGCGTGTACCAAACGCGGTGTAGTCGCCACCAACACTCCGGGCGTCCTCGACGAAACTACGGCCGATTTTGCCTGGACCCTGCTTCTCGCCGTGGCTCGCCGCCTCAGCGAAGGCGAGGCTCTCGCTCGTTCTGGCAATTGGAAAGGCTGGAACCTTGATCAGCTCTGTGGTGCTGACATCTGGGGAAAGACTCTCGGCATCGTCGGTTTCGGCCGTATTGGCCGGGCGGTGGCTCGCCGCGCCTCGGGTTTTCAGATGAAAGTAATTTACACGGACGCGGTGCGCGCTGCCGAAGAGGCCGAGCGAGCCGTAAATGCCGAGTTCCGCGACATGAACGCACTGTTGGCGGAATCCGATTTCATTAGTCTGCATGTTCCACTGTTGCCGGAAACACGCGGCTTGTTCGATGGGCCCAAATTCTTCCGCATGAAACCTACCGCGTTTCTAATTAACACTTCGCGCGGTCCCGTTGTGGACGAAGCCGCTCTCGTTGCCGCTCTCGAGAATAGAAAGATTGCGGGCGCCGCCCTCGATGTCTACGAAAATGAGCCGTTCATTCATCCTGGCCTTAAGCGCCCCAACGTGGTTCTGGCTCCGCATCTTGCTTCTGCTTCGCTGGAAACCCGTTCGAAGATGGCGGTTATGGCAGTGAACAACGTGGTGGCGCTATTCAAGGGCCAGCGGCCTCCCAACATGCTCAATCCCGGCATTTTCAAGAAGGGCTGAAGCTGCGGCGGTGGAACCGTGTCATCCACAAAACAAGTTGCTCGCGACATTTTTCGGCAGACGCTCTCCTCGATCGATATTCCCGCGGTCATGCGGCGAAAACTGCAGGTCGATCGCTCGCGTCTTATTCTTCCCTCGGTCTGCCTGGACCTGGCCGATTGTTCCCGAATAGTCGTCGTAGCCATTGGGAAAGCCGCTCACGCGATGGTCAGTGGTTTGAGGAATCTCTTTCCGAGTGGCACAAAACTCGAAGGCATAGTGGCCGCTCCCACTGAGCCCGCTACGCGCGTTCCCGGTTTTCAATATTTCGCGTCTGGTCATCCGCTTCCCAACGCGGATAGCTTGCGTGCTGCTCAGGCTATCCTGCAGATCCTGTACACCTGTGATTCACAAACCGCCGTGTTCTTTCTTCTCTCGGGAGGCGGCTCCGCACTTGTCGAGCTTCCTCTGGATCCCTCCCTGAGCCTCGAAGACGTTCAGGCCGCGCATCGCGCACTAGTCACTTGTGGCGCCCCTATCGACGCGATGAATACCGTCCGCCGTCACCTGTCAGCCGTCAAAGGAGGCAGACTGGCGCTCGCCGCCGCGGCTGCTCGGAAAATTACTCTCGCCGTAACCGACGTTCCTCTTGGAAAAGAAGCGGCGCTCGCTTCGGGACCATCGCTCCCGGATCCCACTACCACCGCCGATGTCCAAAGGGTTTTCGCCCAGTACGATTTGCCAAAACGATTTCCTGTTTGGCTGCAGCGCTGGCTGGCCAACGGGCGCATGCCCGAAACGCCCAAGCCCGGTCA
This sequence comes from Candidatus Acidiferrales bacterium, assembly GCA_963759275.1. Taxonomy (GTDB): domain Bacteria; phylum Acidobacteriota; class Terriglobia; order Acidiferrales; family UBA7541; genus Acidiferrum. The sequence continues at coordinate 94,157 of CAVWYZ010000022.1, forward strand.
TCCTGCATTTGCCAACGCGCACTTCGAGTTGCTCCTCGGAATGGATGATCTGTTCCATGCTGCCCACCATGCCGTCGAAGCGCACGGCTACGTTTGCATTTGCGATAACTCCACTGACGATTGGAACGTGGAGGAGGCCGCCGAGAATCTGTTATCCCAATTAGAGATCTGGCGCCGAGAGAATCCAGGGCAACGCGTGGCGGTAATCGCTGATGGGGAGGTGAGTTCACCCGTTACCGGGGATGGCGTAGGAGGCAGAAATTCTGCCTTTGTCCTCCGTTGTATCGAGAAAATCGCTGACCGCGGAATTACGGTGCTCAGTGCGGGTACAGATGGTGTCGACGGCAATAGTCCCGCCGCGGGTGCTGTCGCCGACGGAGCCACTTTGGCCCGTGCGCGCGCTCTCGGTCTTGACCCTGTTGCGGCATTCCGCGAAAGCGATGCTTATTCTTTTTTTGCAAAGCTCGATGATGCGATTGTTACCGGGCCCACCGGCAATAACTTGCGGGATCTCCGCATCCTCTTTGCCGAACGGTGAGCTGTCACTGCTTTGGCGCCGGCGGCAAGCGCGCTTCAATCGTTTTCAACCGCGCATTCATCTCTTCCACCAATTGCTCCAAATGAGCCAGTCGTTGATCTCCAGCGCCCTTCGCTGCAGATTCGGCACCGGCGTCGCCGTCGCCCATTCCGCCTCCGCCCTTGCCGGGATTTTTCAGCATTTCAATCTGCCGCTTGATCATCGGAGCCATCTCGATACTCAAATCGTTACTCTTCAGCAGCGCTTCCATCGCCGGTATCGCCGACGCGTCACCCCGCGAACCGAGGCCAAATATGGAGGCTATCCGCACCGGGAAATGTGGTTCACTCAGGTAACCCGCAATCTGGTCGGTGATTTCCTTATTGCTTTTCTGCAGCCGCGCCAAGCTACCAATGGCGGCCTGTCTTGAAGCAATTTCTTTTCCTGGCGCCGCCCATTCTCGTAACAGCGGCACCGCTTTGTCGTCCCCCAACGGGCCCAGACCGCGCAACGCCGCATTGCGCAGAAATCCGTCGGGTGAGTCGCCACTTACCGCTGCCGTAAGGATCTCATAGGCCTTCGGTGTCTTCATGCGACCAATAGCTCCCAATGCCGCCGCCCGCGCACGATACGAAGAATCGTCGCGTGCAATCGTTTCCAGTTTGGCGATAACGTCGGGTGTCTCCTTGAACGATCCAAGTGCCTGCACGACCGTCGCGCGCAATTCCGGTTCCTTCACCTCGTCGAGCGCACTGAGCAGTTGCTTTGCTGCCGCCGGACTATTCAGATCGCCCAGCGATTCCGCAGCGGCCTCGCGTAAGCCGCGCGCTTTGTCATTTTTCAGCGCCTCGCCAAGTCCGGCGGCGGCCTCGCCGTCTCCCTTGAGCTTGCCCAACGCCACCGCCGCATCCGCGCGATCCGCCAATTCGCTGGCGTTCTTCAACTGATATAGCAGTTCTTTTTTCTCCTTCTTGAATTCCATGGATTTCAAGATCTGAGTGCCTTTGTCAAATAGCACCATTTGCGGAACCGAAGCTGAGGGGAATGTGAACGTTTCCTCGGCCTTCGCCACCACGATCGGATACAGTTTGGGCCCGGTCGCGTTCGTAATTTCCACATCTACCGGTACACGAAACAAGCCGACTCGTCCCTCGATGGTTTGCGTTTGCTTTACCAGCAGCGCGACCTCTTTCTTGGTTGCATCGTAGCTATAGCTGACTTCGAATTTCGGTGCGCCCGCTCCATAGACCCACTGGTCAAAAAATTGATCCACATTAATATTGGTCGCTTCTTCGATGGCCTTGATCAAATCCGCGGTCACCACATTCTTGCCGCGATTCAGTTCCAAGTAATGCTTCAATCCGGCATAAAACGCGGCGTCTCCCAACTGGTGCCGCAGCATGTATAGCGCCCAGCCACCTTTGCCATAGGCGTTTCCATCGAATTCGCTGGAATCATCGAAGTCGTGCCGAACGATCGGTTTCGCATACAAATTCCTCTGCTCAAACCATCGGCGACCTTCTTCCCAACGATCGTGGTCCGCCTCGTATTTTCCATAGTGGGCTTCCGTCCAGATCGTCTCCATGAATGTCGCAAAACCTTCGTTGAGCCAGATATTTCCCCAGTCTTTTGTTGTTACCAGGTCGCCAAACCACTGATGACTCAATTCGTGAGAGATCAATCCATCCTCATCGGTGGGATATTCCGGCACCAGTTTTGGATTCCGCAAAGAACTGGCCGTGTTCGTGGTCGCGCTGGAGTTTTCCATGCCTCCCGCTACGAAATCGTCTACCATGGATTGCGCGTATTTCTCCCAGGGGTAGTCCACGCCCAACTTCTTGCTGAACAATTCGATCATCGCCGGTGTTCGTCCGTAGTTCGGCACCAAACGGTCACCGCGGTCCTTCGGTGCGTAAAAGGTTATGGGTGTATTCCGCCAGGTGTCTTTCACCTCGACGAATTCGCCCGCTACCACCGTGAAAAGGTACGTCGAACTTGGCTGAGTCTCCCGCCACGTCCAGGTCCTCATGCCGTTTCCCGCATCTGTGGTGCTGATCAGCTTGCCGTTCGATACCGTCAGCCAATCCGCGGGCACTGTCAGAATCGTTTCCGTGGTCAACCGGTCGTTCGGGTAGTCATAGGTCGGCAGGTAATAGCGCGTATCCTCCGATTCGCCTTGTGTCCAAACTTGCTTTGGCCGGTTGGGATAGTCTTTGTCCGGTAATATGAAATACAAGCCTTTAGTCGGTTTGCCTTCATACTTGATCTCGATTTCATATTTCTCGCCGATCTTTCCGGTCTTCGGCAGATTCACGATTAACTTTTTGTCCGTCGTCGAAAACTTCGCATCTTTCCGGTTCAGCTTCACGCTCTGAATCTGCAATCCCACGGAATCAAAGGAGACCTCGTTCACGCCTTCCCGCAACGGCGAAAGCGTGTGCGTGACATCGCCAATTACTTTCTTCTGATCCAGGTCAAACCGCAGCACTACCTTCGAGTGCTGCAGGTCGTAATCCTTCGACCGCGCGTAGGGCTCATCCGCCCGAAGAAGCATCGCGCCGCAGAGCAACAGCACCGCACAAATCAACGTTTCCCACCGAATAGCCAAACCCCGCCGCGCTCCAATCATTTTTCTCATTCCTCTCGTCTCCCTGAAAACCTACAAAAGGCTTCGCGTTGTACCGCCGTCCACCGTCAACGAAACTCCGTTTACATAGCTGGCGCGTTCCGAAGCGAGAAATGCCACCACGCTGGCGAACTCTTCTGTCGTTCCTAGTCGCCCTGCAGGAATCAGTTTTTTCCATCCGGCAAACACTTCTTCCGCGCTCGCGCCACTTCGCGCTCCCATCATCGCCGCCAATTCATCCAACCGTTCCGTTCGCGTATATCCCGGGCAGACGTTGTTCACCGTGATTCCGTGAGCGCCGTATTCGTTCGCCAGAGTGCGAACCAGTCCAGCCACACCCGCGCGGAGCGAATTGGACAATAGCAGCCCCTCAACCGGCTGTTTCACCGAGTAGGAAGTGATGGTCAGGAACCGGCCCCATTTGTTCTTCTGCATTCGCGGCAAAACTGCCTCCGCAAAATAGACTACGCTCATCAGCAGTTGTTCCGTCCAAACGCGCCAATCCTCGTGCGTGGTGGCCGCAAATAATTTAGACGGAGGCCCTCCGGTATTCGTCACACAAACATCTACTCGCCCAAACCGTTGTTCCACCGCGTCCACGAACTTGGTTACCGCCGCTGCGTCGCCAACGTTTACCGCCTGCCAGAACACCTCGCGCCCGCCTGCTTCGCGGATCCCTGCCGCCGCTTTCTCCAGTTCCGACGCGGTTCGCGAGCAGATCGCCACTTCAGCGCCTTCCCGCGCTAACTCTTCCGCCGCCGCCCGCCCCAGTCCTTTGCTCGCCGCCGCTACGATCGCCACTCGCCCGCGCAACCCTAGATCCACAAGTCCTCCGCCCCAAACTCAAGATGTTCTCGCGCCACGGCACACCACGTCAAATCGCACAGAGGCGTTCTCTCTCGCGCGAAATGATTTGCGCCGCGCCTCACGCGGCACTAAAATTTGCTGTTAAGAGGTCCTCGCTCCGCTTTTCTTCATTCATGGGAGGTAAGTATGTCGTCCACTCGGATTCTTACTGCCCTGTTGCTGCTCCTCGCGTTTCTCGCTCCCGCTAGCCGCGCCCAACTTGGCAAAAGTGTCATGATTCCTGCTGGATCGGAAGCCGATCATGAACTCAGCGCCATCAATGCCGCCGATCCGTCCCAGAAGCTCGCGCTGATCGACGAGTTTTCCAAAGCCCACCCGGACGGCGACTACCAGATCGTTGCCAACGAGCAATACGTCAACTATTTCATCAATGCCAAGCAGTACGACAAGGCTTTTGAATACGGCGACAAGCTATTCGCCGTGGATCCCAATAATTATTCCAATGCCGTGAATATGGTTCGCGCGGCTGCCGAGAAAGGTGACCTCGATAAACTCTACCTGTACGGCGAAAAGGCCAACGCTATCCTTCAGAACTATAAAAACAGTCCTGCGCCCGCAGGCTCCAGTGCCGATGATTGGACGCATGCCAAGGACGAAAAGCTTGCCTCTCTGAAGGAAGATCAGGACTATATCCGCGAGTCGCTCTACCGAGGTGCTTACGGCGCCGCTGATCCCGCCAAGAAAGCAGATTATTTCGTGCGCTTCGCCAAAATGTATCCGGGCACTTCCGAGGGCGAGCAGGCTCTGGCGATGGCTGCCTCTGCTTACCTGCAGGCGCAGAATCGCCCCAAGATGCAGGAGATTGCGAACGGTGCGCTGGCGAAGGACCCCAACAACATCAGCATGTTGCTGCTTCTCGCTGATGACTACAGCGAGAAGGGCGATCAACTGGACAAAGCCGACGCGTACGCTAAGAAAGCCGCTACACTCGCGGATGCGGCGAAGAAACCTGACGATCTTTCCGACGACCAATGGAAACAGCAGACCTCCATTCAAAAAGGTCTGGCCTTCAGTACTCTGGGTCAAATCAATCTTCAGAGAAAGCAGAATGCGCCGGCTGTCGATAACCTTTTAAAGGCAGCGCCGCTGCTGAAGCCCAATCCTACTCTATACGCGCGAAATGAATATCGCCTCGGCTTCGCTTACCTGAACCTGAAGAAGAATGTGGACGCCACCAAGGCTTTCACCGAAGCTGCTTCCGTCGATAGTCCCTACAAGGGGCCGGCGCAACAAAAGCTGGCTGAAATCGGCGGCGCAAGACCTGCTGCGCACAAAAAAGCATCATAGGTGTAAAAGCGTCTGTATCCAGCTGTTGTCTCTCGGTGGTGGTCCGACCGCTCTTGGGTGCAATTTCGTACCTCGACGTACCTCTGCCGCATCCAATGCGTGTACAATCCCAAATATTTGAATCGTGAAGGGAGCTTTCCATGTCTGAAATCGCTACGTTTGGAGCCGGCTGCTTCTGGGGCGTTGAAGCCAAGTTTCGCCGCATTCCCGGTGTGATTGACGTCGTCTCCGGCTATTCCGGTGGCCATCTCGAAAATCCCACGTACCGCGACGTCTGCACCGACACCACCGGGCACGCCGAAGTTGTCCAAGTCACTTTCGACCCCTCGAAAGTCAGTTATGACCAGCTTCTCGATGTGTTCTGGACAATCCACGACCCTACCCAAGTCAACCGTCAGGGTCCTGACTTCGGCAAACAATATCGCACAGCCATTTTCTATCATTCTCCGGAACAGGAGGCAGCCGCGAAGAAATCCAAGGCCGCGTTGGACACCAGCGGCAAACTACGCCACCCGGTTGCCACGGAAATCACCCCGGCAGGCACGTTTTGGCCGGCCGAGGAATATCACCAGCGCTACCTCGAGAAGCGCGGCGCCACGGACTGCCACATCTAGTTTCACTTACATCTGGCGTTTGATATTAGGAGGGGCGGCGTTACGCCGCCCTTTGCATTTGCGTCCGCGAGAAACGGCACGCACACATCCAACGTGCCGTCACCAGCCTCGGCAACAGCCGACGAATCTTTTTCTCTCCCTCAGGTCAATCTGTTCAGTTCAGTGTGTCTGGCGCGAAATCGCCGGCGTATCCACCGACTGCACTTCCGCCGTCATTTCCGAGGTCTTCCGCCAATCCACATCCTTGGACGGTACAGCCCCGGTGCGTCCCTGAGTGTCTTCGATCATCAAGTAGTCGCCGTCGCGATGATACTTCGCCACTTCCACCACCTGATTCGATTTCAGAACTAGAATCGTGTAACGCTCGCTCGATTGCGGGCCTTCCACGTTGTCCGCTGCGTTCGTTGGGTTGGTCTCCACTGCCAAGTGCATCGCAGCGTCAGGTGGGGGCGCCGGTTTTGTCACCGGTGGATTTTCTTTCGGGGTGTACGTGCTTGGTCGCGTGATGATTGCCGATGGCGCACGATCCGGGTGCGTTACCTGTGCCAAGTGCTGCGGCACCATGATGTCATCCATCAAGCGCAACTCCAGCGGCTCCTCGCCTTTCAACGTTGGTCTGGGGCCCCGAAACGGCAGGCTCACGACCTTCCACGGCCATAGAGGCGGAATCAACCATTCCACCGTGTCCCGTGTTGCGTGGCCCTTACCGTCGATCGCCCCTTGCTTGTCCACTTTGAAGCCGCGTGCCTGAATCACTTTCGCCGGAACGGGCAGATCCCCGTTTGGCAGAATCACCCGGTCAAACGTGATCTTCAAGTAGCCCTTCCCGACGAAATGCCCGGGATCCTTCTCTGCTTCCAGATGTCCTCCCAGCATGCTGCCCCGTGGAAATAGCGGTCTGCCGAACTCCTGTTGTGTCCGTAAGTGACACAACACGGGATCACCTACCGCCGCCGTCGCCGAAGAAAAGTTCGGTTCGTCCAACGTACATTGCAATAGCGTACCGGCGGGCACCAGCAGGTCCTGTGCATGGACCCCTGCTGCGCACACCAGTAGCACTCCCGCACTCACCAACGCTCCGATGAGTCGTTTCATGTTGTTCCTCCAGATTGTCGTTACCGAATCAACGGCCTGGCGAGAAGGCCGATTCAACCGGCAGGCAGGCCCAAACGCTCACTTGCTGGACACACTCAGGCATCACCCGCGGTTCCGGACCCCAACCCTGGGTTACCGGAAAAGTTGCAGAGCCACTCTATTTTGTTGGGAATTCCGGGGGCGCCCCAGTACTGGAACGCCATCCGGGGTAGCAGGAACTCCGTTTCACACCTTCATTAGTCGGGCCACGTAGTCCGGCGTCAACGGAATCCGCCGGGGTAGCACTCCCGTAGCATCGAAGATCGCGGCTGCGATTGCTGGCGGGACGATGGCGTTTGCTGCTTCGGATCCCCCTCCAAATCCTTTGTCGTCCCGCGAAATCTGCACCACGTTGATCTCCGGAGTCTCCTCCATCGTCAGAATCTTGTACCTGCTCCAATTCGTGCTGGTCACTTTTTCCTTATCGAAGGTCACTTCTTCTTTCAAGGCTTCGCTCAGCCCCATCACCACGCCACTTTTCATGCACCGGTCCAGTTGCCTCGGATTGATCACCTTTCCGGGGTCGACGCCGATTGTGAATTTTGTAACCTTTACGGCTCCCGTGGCCGGTGTAACGGCAACCTCGGCAATTCCCACCCAATACGAATTCTCCCGCAGCATGATGCACACGCCGTGACCCACCACTGGATCGCTTCCCGTTTTCTTTGCGTCCTGGCGTGGCGACGGCCGAGCTTCCCACCCAGCGGCCTTTGCAGTCGCCTCCAGAATCTCAATCAGTCTCGGCTCGGTGGTATGCTCTTTCCGAAATTGAATCGGATCCTTCTTGGTTGCCGCCGCGCACTCGTTGATCAGTCCTTCCAAGGCAAAATTCTGCTGTCGTTGCCCTGGAGTGCGCATGATATTTCCGCGCAACCCGCCGTGGGCCGAATCGGCGCCGATGTTCGGCATTCCATACACTTCTTCCAGTTTGGTGTGAATCTTTTCATACGGCCACTCCGTGGCGATCCACATTCCTGGTTTCGAAGTGGTGGTCGGCATGCCAGCAAGAATCGCTCCAAGCAATCGCGCATCGCTTTCGTGCGGCGAGTAGAATGCGCTCTGGATCGCAGTGATGCGGCGGTCCGCATCCAATCCGGCCCTTATGTCGGATACCCATCCCGGCGAGACCGTCGACCACGCTAAATCTTCCTGCAGCGTCCACTGCACGCGTACCGGTTTTCCCGTCAACTGCGAAAGGATTGCGGCATCGGCCTCAGCGCCGTCACCACCGTACGTTGTACGCCCGTATTGACCCGATTGCTCGAGCCACCGCACCACCACTTTTTCCACGGGAACACTCAGCGTGTGCGCGATACGCACGCGAAGTCCTTGCGACTGTGCCGAGTGCGTCCATACCGTGACGCTGCCGTCTCCGCGCACGTCTGCCACTGCTACGAAGGGTCCGATTGGGGCGTGCCTTACATAGGGCTGCTCGTAACTCGACGAAATTGTTTTCGCCGCGCCGTCCATCGCCATCCTCACTTCGTCGACTTTTCCTTTGGTTTCCGATGGCGCGCCCCACTTGTATTCGCGCAATGTTTTCGTCAGGTTCTCACTGCCCGGCAGCCCAGCCCATTCGGTCCATTTCGTGCTCACCGCAAGCGCACGCACCGCGTTGACCGCCTCCCACTCGTTGGGGGAAACCACTGCCACCAAATTTCTCTTACTCACAATTTCCGCTGTGGGGAATTGCTTCTTATCAATCTGCCCAAGCAAAATCAGCGTCGAACCCACCGTCGCCGGTCTCACCATTCGTGCGTGCAGCATTCCCGACAGCGTGACGTCACAGCTCCATTTCGTTTTCGCGGTGACCTTGTCGGAAATGCTCGGCACGGGGTACGACTTTCCTAACACCTTGAACTGACTCGTCGGCGTCATGGGCGGGTTTCCGCTCACCGTGATTCCATCAAGTCCCTTAACTCCCATCCACTCGGCCGGATCGATCCGTGGGAGTTGCCCTTCAACGGGTATTTTCAATTCCAGTTGTTGTCCTTCAACCAACTTCCCGTAGCTCACGCTCTTCCCGCCGCCCGACACCACACTGTCGGCAACAGTCAGCTGAGAGATCGGCACGCCGAGCCGCGTTGCCGCCAGTGCCAGTAGTGCCTGATGCGTGTACGCCGCCACCTTGCGAACATTGTTCATCCCAAACAAGAAACCCGCAGAATAACCGCCATCCGGCGTCTTGTCGGTGTCGCCCATAATCAGCGAAATGGTTTCCGGCCGCACGTTCAACTCCTCGGCGATGGCCTGCGCATAATACCCGCTCATACCTGTGCCCGTTTCGGTCCGGCCGGTGCGCGCCACGATGGTATTGTCGCTGCGGATTTCCAGCCACGACGCGACCAGTGTTGGATTCGGCTGTCCTTCGCTGTCCACCCCCATAGCGGAAAATCTTGGCGGTATTAAGACCGAAACAAACAGTGCGCCGCCCAATTTCACAAAGCCACGACGCGTGATTGTTGTTGCAGGCTGGGAATTGCCGGTCGTCTGAGTGGTTGTGCTCATCACGGACCTCCTTTATCCCCTCATCGCTTTCGCTGCGCGTTGTACCGCATCGATAATCGCAACGTAGGTCCCGCAACGGCACAGATGCGGCGAAGGCGGCGTGTTCGTGAACGCGTCCTTAATTTGCTCGACGGTAGGGTTTGGATTCTTGGCCAGTAATTGCACGGCAACAATCATCATTCCGCTTTGGCAATAGCCGCACTGCGGCACTTGCTCGTCAATCCACGCCTGTTGCACCGGATGTAGCGTTTGCGCCGCTTCCGTGGCATTTAGATGTTTCTCCGCTGCCCACGCTGCCGGCAATCCTTCAATGGTGGTTAACTGTTTTCCAGCGGCGTACGAAACCGGCGTAACGCAGGAGCGAACTTCTTCACCATCGAGCAGCACCGCACAGGCCCCGCACTGCGCCATTCCGCACCCCATGTGCGGACTCGTCAACTTGAGTTCGTTCCGCAGCACGAACAACAGCGGCGTTTCCGGCGCTACAGACACGACCTGCTTCGTGCCGTTTACCGACAACGTAAGTAGATTCGCCATGGTTCCCCCAACTTCAGATTATCTCGGTTTCTTTACCGGTAAGCCTGCCAACGGGCCGGCGCGCCGTCGCCACGAGATACCACGCGGGCAAACTCAGCGCCCAACTCAAACTCATGCGCGGCGCGTTCCACCAATGCTCTCCCGCGCTCCACGCAGGGATCATCAAGACGGTTATCGCCAGTGCCAATATCAACGCTGGGCCTAGCTTCATCTTTGCAATTCGCAAACCTTGGGAAACTCCCCATATCGCTGGCAGTAAAAACAAAAGCAGACAAAGCCGCGAAAGCGATTCGATCCGAAACCTCGACAAACAAAATAAACAGGGCGAATAGCACAACACGGCGCTCGCCCACAGCGTCCGCCGCGATGCAGATCCCACAACGAATCCGCCCGTCCACGCCCAGCCGATGAGCAGTAATGCTTGCCAGAGCAGCACCATTAGTCCCGAACCGAGTGTCAATGACGCTGCTTTCAGCAATTCTGGACACAGCAGTCGCTGATAGCTCCAGCTAACCGACACCGACACGCCCATCAGCACGAAGCTGCTCGGAAGCGCCACTCCGAATCCCGCCAGCCAGGGACGCCAGTTTTTCCACAGCATTGCTTGCCGTCGCAACACCAATCCAAGAACGCCGAATAGTTTTTCCGACGAGCCCTCGCGCGCCTCCGCCAAATCTCCTAACACTGCCTCGCGCTCGTCGCGCTCCAGCAACCGCGCGGCGATTTCCGCCAGCGACCAATTCGAGTTCGTCACGACGAACCCCCGGCCACCCACGATGCTCCACGGCTCACGCGCATGACCGAGTCATAAAAGTCCTTTGCGGCTTGGACGCCTTTGGGAGTGATCCGAATCATGCGCTTCGCGCGCCCACCTCTCTGGGGAGTGGCATCTCCCATCCATGTTTTCAACATGCCTTTGTTTTCCAGCCGTTCAATCGTGGTGTAGAGCGCACCAATTGAGCACGTTCGCCCGGTCGTCTGCGCAATCTCTTCGCGTATCGCGGCACCATAGGCTTCGTCGCCGAGACCCGCGGCGGCTGTGATCAGCAAATATTCAAATTCGCCAAGCATGATTAGCATCACATTTGTGGTAGTAATGATCCGCGCTGTCAAGATCTCCTTTGTAAAATCCACTTCGTGGTCCTTCGTCACAGTTTCGTTTCCCACGTCGTTATAGGCTTGCATCAAGTCATAGGCTTCGAGGTAGACGATGCAACGAAGAGAATTGTTTCGGCAGGCGGCGCTGCTCACAGCAGGCTTGAGCCTGCCGATAGCTGTAAAGCCATTGGATGACTCGACGGGTGTTCCTGAGCGCATCAAGAAAGCTGCGCTCGCTGGACTTGCCATGGAGCGGCGTGATTGGGAACAGGGGATTCTGGCGCAAGCGTTCTTCGAGGCAGGGGAAGACGTTAGTGTCGTTCGGCTAACCAAGGCCGCGATTGTCCAGCGAGTTCCCGACGGCCGCTTGGGCGTCGTGGTTGAGGGCGGTCCCACGGATCCTGCGATGGGCGGGGCGGCTTACTGGCACGCTGGGCAAATCACGGGCGATCTTGAAATTCAGCAAGCAGCGAGCGGACTGCTGGACTGGATCCTTCACAAAGCTCCGCGCGCTGCGGATGGCACGCTTTATCACGTATTCGATCATCCGCAGGTGTGGTCTGATGGCTTCAACGGCGCGCCACCGTTCCTCGCGGCCACAGGGCATTATGACGAAGCGCTTCGACAGATCGATGGGTTCCTGAAGCGCTTGTGGGATCCCCAGAAAAAACTTCTTGCGCATATTTGGGACGATGCGACGGATGCGAAAAATCAGAAGGAATTTTGGGGAGGCGGCAATGGCTGGGCTGCCGCAGGTCTGGCCCGTGTAATCCGATCTCTTCCTGCGGATCGTAAGGATGATCGCCAGCGCCTCGCCGCCTTCGTCGCAGAGATTGTGGATGGTTGCCTTGCCTTCCGACGTGCCGACGGGCTCTTTCATGACGTGATTGATCGCCCTGACACTTTCGTGGAAGCCAATCTGGCGCAGATGCTGTCCTTCGCCATCTATACTGGAATCGCCGGTGGATGGCTTGCGCAGTCATATCGCGCTTCTGCCGACCGGATGCGCAATGCGGCCCGCGCCAAGATGGATTCCTTCGGCTACGTACAGAGTGTTTGCGGCGCGCCTAACTTCGATCGACAAGGCACGTCCACCGAAGCGCAGGCTTTTGCAATCATGATGGAAGCTGCCGGCGCCAAGCTTAGGTAGCGTTGATATCGTCTGAAGTCTTCCACCCGCTGTGACGCGCATACGAGACGCAGAATCAAATACAATGGCGAACGCACATGCACGATCTCACTGTTCTCTACGACGGTTCTTGCAGCCTCTGCCGCGCGAGCGTTGCGCGTCTCCGCCGTTTTGACACACGGCACCGCGTCGAGACTCTCGACTTGCATGATCCCGCCACGACAACGCGATTCCCGCAGATCGATCGAGGAACCGCTATGCGCTGGATGGTGGCCGTTGACTCGCACGGCCACGTTTGGAGCGGCGCAGATGCCTGGGCACACATTGGCATGCTACTGCCTGGTTGGAATCTCGTAGCGGGGATCCTGCTTATTCCGGGCGTTCATTGGATTGCTGCACAGGTGTACACGTGGATTGCGCGAAATCGCTATCGCTGGAACTCTTCGGTCTGCGAGGACGGCACGTGCTCCTTGCATCTGCCTCCTACTCCCAAAGCCTAACGTTGTACCTGAAGCCATGCTCTGGCGGTATCATCCTTACTGATGAATCCGTGGACGCCGAAATTTCTCCGCTGGTTCGCTGGGCCACGTTCGCAAGGTTCGCCAGGACACTTATTGCCACGTTGGCTGTTCCTTCGTGCGATGGGCATCATCTATTTCTCGGCGTTCTACTCGCTGGCGTTCCAGATTCGCGGACTGCTCGGGCCCGATGGGCTCCTTCCGGCCGGCATGTACCTTCAGACCGTAGTAAAATACTTCGGCGCGTCGCGCTACTGGTATGCGCCGACGTTGCTTTGGCTGGACAGTAGCGATCGAGCATTAATGGCCCTCTGCTGGATCGGAATGGCCGCTTCGTTCTTGTTGTTTCTGAATCTGTGGCCGCGGGCGATGTTGCTGATCTGTTTCGTGCTGTTTCTGTCGTTTGTCACCGCCGCGCAGGATTTCTCCGGTTATCAATCCGATGGAATGCTGCTCAGCGCGGGATTCATCTGCCTGTTCTTTGCGCCACGCGGCTTTCGTCCCGGTTTTGGGATTTCCGATCGGCCATCGCGCGCCAGTTTGTTTCTGCTGCAACTGCTTTGGTTCTCCATCTATTTCGATTCCGGGGTCGCGAAATACTTTGGCGGCGATCCTTCGTGGCGCGATTTCACCGCGATGGATCAGTACTATCAAAATGGGCCGTTACCGACCTGGCTCGGCTGGTATGTAAGCCAAATGCCGCATTGGTTCCACGCGTCTGCGGCAGTATTCACGGTGTTTTCGGAGCTGGTGCTGGTGTGGATGCTGTTTCTGCCTCGCCGGTACCGCATTTTCTGTTTTTGCGTGGTCACGTTTCTGCAGCTCAATATTATTCTGACGGCCAACTACGCGTTTCTGAATTACCTTGTTCTGGCTCTTGGCGTTTTGCTTCTCGATGATCGCTTCCTGGTGAAGTACTTCCCAAAACGATGGACGGAGCCAGTCTGCGAAAATCTTGTGCAACCCGCGGATGAGGCAGTGATCGTCGATTTGGACCTTTGTTCTAGAGCGCTCTCCGCTGCCGCTTCTGTATCCGCCCCACCGCCAGAATTGAAAGCCAAAAGTATTTCCTTCATTTCTTGGAGAGCGCAAGTTCGCCAGATTGTTTCGGCCGCTTATCTTTGGTTCGCCGCTTTCATTCTGGCGTGGCTGATTTACGCCAATGTATTTCTGATTCTGGAACCAATGTTCCGCGCGCTGCCTCTTCCGGTTCGCCCCGTCGCGATGCTTGAACCATTCCGCGTCGCGAATCACTACGGGCTGTTCGGACGCATGACCTGGAAGCGCTACGAAATCGAGTTTCAGGGTTCCGACGACGGAACTCACTGGGCTCCTTATTTGTTCCGAAACAAGCCGCAGAATCCGGCGGAAGCTCCGCGCATTTACGCGCCTTATCAGCCGCGCTTCGACTGGAATTTGTGGTTTGCATCCCTGGGTGAATGGCGCGACAATCCATGGGTTTTACGCACCGAGGAATTACTGCTCTCCAACGACCGTGATGTGTTGGCGTTGTTTGCGTCAAATCCGTTTCCGCAAAATCCGCCCAAGCAGGTTCGAGCAGTGCTGTGGCAATACTGGTTCACGGACTTGGCCACTAAGCGAACGACCGGAATGTGGTGGCGCCGTGAATATCTGGGTTTATATGCACCAGCGCTGGAGCGCACGCCGGATGGGAAATTCATGGTTACAGGTTTTCCGGGTTCGTATCCTACTCCTTAAAGAAACACGCAGCGCAGCACTATTTCGGGAGAATGGCGCCGTGGGTTTTCATTTCTTGTGCCGACGACTGGCAAGGGGCCTGCATCCCGCCGGGCATCGCCGCACATTTTGTATATGCCGCTAACGCTTCACTGTAATTAGTTTGCGCCTCCTCCGACTTCCCGAGGACATAAAAGTCCACGGGATCCTTGGGGCTGAGCTTTACAGCTTGTTGGAGATTGGTAACGGCGTCGGCATACTTTCCCCTACGGAATGCCACGGTTCCCAAGCCACTATAGGCCAGCGCGGAGGTTTCGTTCTTCGCCTCCGTGAATTTTTCTTCCGAAACACCTTCGGGTTTCTGGGTGGTCGCTAGAATCTCCAGCGACTTCTTGCAAAATGTTTCGGCTTGCTCCAGATGTTTTGCGAGATCGGGTGTGTTGGCATTCACGGCGCGGGCGAGATTGGAACCCAAGGCGGCGAGGGACAGCGGATTCTTCTGCGCAATGGCCAGTTCTTTATCACCCTCGGATTGCAACTTGTCGACTTCTCCCTTCCTCATATACGCGGAAGCCAGCCATGACACGACTTCGGGGCGATAGCGGCTATCGGGATACGTCTGGATGAAGTTCTCGCCTAGTTGCGTTTTCTTGTCGGCTTCATTGGGCTGCACATCACGAAAGGATTTGATCGCCTTGTTCTCCTGCTTACTGGGGGGTTGCACGGTTTCCACGGGCGCAGTGTTGGCGTTGTTATTGGTGGGGCTTGCGGTGGGCATACCTTGCGTGGGTGGCGGCGGGGCGGGCTGGCTGGGCGGCTTCTGCGCCGACACCGATTGTGCCGCTGCGAATATTCCTATGATCAGAATTGACCACCACACATTTCTTACCCGCATGATTCGTCCTCCGAGTTAAGTTCGTGTCGTGCCTACGCCAGGTTGCCGGCAAGACGCGGTGCCACCCTTCAATGATGTTCCTCAGCGGCGGCCGAGACAAGGGTTGCCGGCGAGGAGAGTAGATGGCAAGGCGTGGCATGCGAGGGCACGGAACAGGGAAGACCGTGCGGGAGCCCGCGCTTTAAAAGCGTCATCAGTACACACGCAGGCCAAGGACGTTACAACTTGAAAAGGAATCAGGATCGAGCTTGTGCGCCGACGCCAAACTTGCGCAGAATATCCTCCATCAAACACCATTTCGTCAGGCCCGACTGGAACAAGTTCGCTCCAACGAAGGCGGTGAACCAATACCAATTGTGATTTACCCATGTTCCCAGCGCCAATGACACCAGTACAAATGTGCCCGCAATAATCCGGATATATCGTTCCATCGTCATTTTGCACCTCGCTCACTCATGTAGTAGAGGACCGGAACCGCCATACGCGAGAGAAGGGTGGATGCCACCTCGCCCGCCATTAAGGAAATCGCCAGCCCCTGGAAGATAGGATCAAAAAGGATGACGCCCGCGCCCACGACGACCGCGGCGGCCGTCAACAACATCGGGCGAAATCTCACGGCACCGGCGTCCACAACCGCGTCTTCCAGACTCATCCCCTGTTCGCGACGCAGCTTGATGAAATCCACCAGGATGATGGAATTCCGAACGATGATGCCCGCACCGGCGATGAAGCCGATCATGGAAGTTGCGGTGAAGAAGGCGCCCATGGCGGCATGAGCCGGTAGAATGCCCACGAGCGTCAAGGGGATCGGGGCCATGATGACGAGCGGAGTCTTGAACGATTGAAACCAACCAACGACCAGAACATAGATGAGGACGAGCACCGCCGCGAAGGCGAGGCCTAGATCGCGGAAGACTTCGTACGTGATATGCCATTCGCCATCCCATTTGATGGCGATCTTCTTCGCATCGGGTGGTTGTATGGCAGTGAACTGTTCGATCTTGTAGCCTTCGGGCAAGTTCAGCGCGATGATTTGATCGCCCAGCTTGCCGATGGCATAGACCGGACTTTCTTCCGCGCCGGCGACGTCGGCTGTCACGTAGACGACTTCCCGCAGATTTTTGCGATAGATGCTCTTATCCAGGGTGCTCTCTTCCACTTTTGCGAGTTCGCCTAGCGGCATCATGGCCCCGTCGGGCGCGTTCATATAAATACCGCGCAAGCCGTCCGCACTGGAGCGGCTCGCGCGAGACATTTGCACGTGGATCGGCACATCCTCGCGTTCACCGGGCGCGTGCATCAGCCCGACGTCTTTTCCGCCAAGTGCCATAGCCAGGGTCTGCGAGACGTCTGCGGACGTAATTCCCCGGATGCCGGCTTTGTCCTGCTCGACTTGGAAGTCAAGTTTTCTCTGGTCGGCGACAACGTACCAGTCGGCATCGACAACGCCAGGTGTCCGGTCGAAGATGTCGCGAATTTGCCGCGCAACTTCGATCTGGCGTTTGTAATCCGGACCGTAGACTTCGGCAACCAAGGTGGAAACGACCGGTGGTCCGGGGGGAACTTCCGCCACTTTGATTCGCGCGTTCCATTTTTTCCCTATTTCCTGAATCGGGCCGCGCATTTCCTTGGCAAGGTCGTGGCTCTGCCGGCTCCGCTCCTCCACGGAGCGCAAGTTCACTTGAATGTCGCCTTGATTGGCCTCGCGACGCAGATAATAGTGCCGCACCAGGCCGTTGAAGTTGTAGGGGCCAGAAGTACCGGCATAGAGTTGATAGTTAACGACCTCGCGTTGCGTGTGGAGATACGCGCCGATTTCCTGCTCGACGGCCAAAGTGCGTTCGAGTGGAGTTCCTTCCGGCATATCGACAACGACCTGAAATTCGCTTTTGTTGTCGAACGGGAGCATTTTGACGCGAACCAACTTGAAAGCCACTAGTGAACAGGCCAAGAGAAAGAGGACCACCACGGTGGCAAGGAACGTCCAGCGCTTGTTTGTTTTCCGGATCAGACCCGACATCACTTGCCGGTAAAGCCGCGTGGCCGCGCCTTCCGTTTCGCCTTCGGCGTGTTTTCCAGTGTGGCCGCGCAGCAAACGTAGCGCTGCCCAAGGAGAAACCACGAATGCGATGATAAGAGAAAACATCATCGCGGCCGAGGCCCCGACCGGAATCGGACGCATGTATGGTCCCATCAGGCCGCGCACAAACGCCATCGGCAGAATGGCGGCGATCACCGCGAAGGTGGCCAAGATGGTCGGGTTACCCACTTCGTCGACGGCTTCGACAGCGACGTCGCTCCACGGCCGACCCTGGTTTTCCGCTAGCCGGAAGTGGCGCACGATATTTTCGACGACGACAATAGCGTCGTCCACCAGGATACCGATGGAGAAGATCAACGCGAACAACGTAACGCGGTTCAGTGTGTAGCCGTAGGCGTAAAAGATGAACAGAGTCAGGGCCAGCGTGACGGGAATGGCCAGCAGCACTACGCCGGATTCGCGCCAGCCCAGGGCTAAGGCCACCAGTAAGGTTACGGAAAGCGTTGCAAGAAGCAGGTGCTTCAGAAGCTCGTCGGACTTGTGCTTTGCGGTCTGACCATAATTCCGCGTCACGGTAACCTGGAGATCGGTTGGCAAAACGTAGCCGCGCAGCGAGTCGATTCTTGCCAGCACTCCGTTCGACACATCGGTGGCGTTAGCTCCCTTGCGCTTGGCCACCGCCAAGGTGACAGCCGGGTAGGTTGGTGATTGCGATAGCGATGCTCCGCCCGTTCCGAAGTAAACATAGTCCGCAGGCTCCTCGGGTCCATCCGCGACCGTCGCGACATCTCCCAAGTAAATTGCTCGCCCATTTAGTACGCTGACAACGACGCTTCGCGCTTCTTCCGCAGTGTGCAAGAAGGCTCCACCTTCCACAGCCAACTCTTGATTACCTTCCGCAAAAGAGCCTGCCTGCAAGCGCTGATTGTTCATCTGCAGAGCCCGCGCAATGAGCAGCGGACTTGCGTGAAAAGCCGCGAGCTTCTGGGGATCCAGCGTGACCTTCAGTTCGCGCCGCTGCCCTCCGAGAAGAGTGGTCTCTGAAACGTTGTCCACCTGCTTCACGGCTTGCTGAACCTCCGCCGCGATGCGTCGCAACGCAAATCCGTCATAGTTCTTGCCCCAAAACGTCACCGCGATTACAGGGACGTCATCAATGGAACGTGCCTTGATCAGCGGTTGGCTCGCTCCCTCGGGGATGCGATCAAAGTTGGAGAACAGCTTGTTGTATGTGCGGACAATGGCGTCCTCTTCCTTGATCCCGACATAGAAGCGCACGATGACCAGCGCGCCGCCGGGTTGGCTAGTGGAATAGAGATATTCGACGCCGGGAACGTCTCGCAGCAAACGCTCCATGGGAATGGTGACGCGTTGCTCCACTTCTTGCGCGGAAGCACCGGGCATGCCGACATAGACGTCGAGCATGGGCACCACGATTTGTGGCTCCTCTTCGCGCGGCGTCTGCAAAATGCTGAACAACCCGAGTAGAAGAGAGGCGAGGATAACCAGCGGTGTCAACCGCGAGTCGATGAAAGCGTGTGCTATTTTTCCGGCGACGCCAAGCTTCACGGACGTTTCTCCCCGGCTTGCGTGGTACCGCCCGAGATTCTCTTTCCGTCGAGCTCTTGTGTTCCGGGATTCAATGCCACGGATTCACTCTCGTTGAGTCCTGACAGCACTTCCCGTTGATTGCCCCTCTGCTTACCGAGAGTGACAACACGCCAATGGGCTACCCCGCTGGGGTCGGTCACATACACGCCACTCAACTGGCCACGGGTAACCACCGCGTCCTCGGGCACGGTCAGCGCGCGCGTCGCTCCGTGCGTGAACAACGCGCGCCCGAATAGACCGGACTGCACTCCCGGTTCTCTGGCCAAATCAATCCGCGCCCGTGCCGTGTGCGACGCTGGGTCGGCGCCGGCTTCGATCTCGGCGAGTTTTCCGGTGATTGTTTTGCCTGGAAGCGCATCCAGTTGCACGTTTGCCGCGCTGCCTTTGTGAACCATGGCCAGAACTTCCGCAGGTAAGGTGACCTCCAACTGGTAGCTCGAGGCATCTTCGATGACGAACAAGGAGATTCCCGGCGAGACCAGGGAACCCGGCTCCACCTCGCGGCGAACGACACGGCCGTCAAACGGAGCGACTACGCGCGCATAACCTGCGACACTCGTGGCCGCCTGCGCTTCCGATTTTGCCTGTTCGGCTCCTGCTTCCGCTTGACGCAGGGCCGCGGTTGCTTGCTCTAAACCAGCCTGCGCCGCTTGGTATTTCGCGGACACCTCATCAAATTCTTGAGGGCTAACGGACTTCTGCTCTTTGAGGTAAACGTAGCGATCGTAGGTTTTCTTGGCCACATCCGCTTGTGCCTGCGCAGCAGCCACGGCGTTTGTTGCCTGGTTGACTCCCGCAGCCGACGCTTGCTCGCCCGCTTGAGCCGAACTCTGGCGCGCCGCTAGTTCCCGCTCGTCGAGTTGCGCCAATAACTGTCCGCGGTTCACCAAGTCTCCTTCGCGAACCGCCACCTGCATAACCGTGCCCATGGTTCGCGCGGCAACCTGCGCTGTATTCACGGCGATTACGGAGCCGGGAGCCTCGATTTCATATGGCACCGTCTGCATGTGAATCTTCTGCGTGCGGATTCCATTCACGCTCTCCACGTTCCGCGTGGGGCCTTCGCTGTTGCTGCCACACCCGGCAGCCAGTAAGGCCAGCCCCATCCCCAGAATCCAAGTTCGATGCGTCATTCTCTCTGCTGCCATCGTGATTGCCTTCATGGCTTGTCTGCTCCCATCACCAATGTGGATTCTGGCGTGAGCACTCCGGCGGCGCGTTCCAGTTGTGCCCTGGCCACTTGCCAATCCTGAAGCGCGGCCAAATATCCGGTCGTGGCTTCCAGTTGCGCGGTCTGTGCCCGGAAGAGTTCTGTGGAAGTGGTGAGCCCCGATTCGAACCGGTTCTGCACGATGCGCAGGCTCTCTTTCGCCTGGTCCGAAGCGTCGCGGGCAGCGGCTGTGCGCTGCGCCGCCGCGCTCGCATCGAGATAGGCTTTCCTGACTTCCATCTGCACGCCCGAACGGAACCACTCCATACCGTGTTTTGCCTTGCTGGCATTCGCGGTGGCTTCCGCAAGCTTGGCCTTCTGAGCGCCACCGGCAAAGAGGTTGAACTCAAGCTGCGCTCCTGCCGTCCAGTTCGTTCCCGAGGGCCCCCCCAGAGTCATCGCGTCGCGCTCCGTGCTGCCGAACAAGCCGATCTTCGGCCCGAATTCCGCTTTCGTCGCTTTCCGTTCCTGCTCCATGGCGTCCTGTTGCAACAGCGCGGCGCGCAGTGCAGGCCGCTGGTCGAGAGCTATCTTTATCCAATCCTCAATCGTCCGTTCCGAGGCCCCAGGCTCAACCAAGGCCTGCGAAGGCTCGGTCTGCGCATCCACCGCCAGCCCCATTGCCCGAGCCAATTGCATGTTCGCCAGTGCCAAGTCGTTTTGCGCGCGAATCTGCCGGTCCTTCATCTGCGCCAGAAAAACCTTGGCGCTTAGCAAGTCGGAATCCACAATAAGGCCTGCTTCGTGCATGGTCTCCATGCGCCGGGCGCTTGCTTCCGCGGTCTTCACCGCCTCGTCGGCGGCTCGCAAGTTTTCCCGCAGCACCAGCACGCCGTAATAGTTGCGGACCACTTCAAGGATCAGATCTTGCCGCGCCTGCTCAGTCTCAAAGTCCGTTGCTGTCACTAGCTTCCTGGCGCTTCGCTGATGAAATAAGGTCTCGCCGGAATCAAACACTCTCCAGCGCCCATCGAGACGCGTTTGAAAGTTGTCCAAGGGCAGAGGTGTATTCAGTGCGTTCAACTGGAAATCGTCAGCGGAGAATTGCCGCTGCGTCAGCTTGGTTCCGAAGACATAAACGGGGTTGTTGCCGCGCGTGAAATCCTGATGGAAGTCGAATCTGGGAAACCACCCTGCCTGGACCTGCTTGAGTCGGGCGCGCGCCGCTTCCGCTTCGTCGCTACTTTCACGAAACACCGGATTCTGGTCCAGAGCCATCTGCACAGCGCGCGCCAGGGTTAGCGACCCGGTCGTCTGCGTTTCCTGAGCGAGCAGAGGTTTCGCAAGTCCCGCTATCAAACAGAGCGAAAGCACCAGGATCGTACGTCGAAAATGTCTCCAATTCCTTTGCATGAAGGTTCCTCAGGAAACGGGCTGCTCTGTGTGCGTGTCTGATTTGAGCCACTCCGTGCTCTCTTCGTGTATCTCGTATTGCGTATCGAACTGAGCACTCTTTTGAATCATCGCCCCCACACTGCAGTACTTCTCTTCGGATAGGCGGATCGCCTGTTCCACGGCGTCTTTTTCAATCGCATACCCTGTGAGCACGTGGCGGATTCGCACGGTAGTGAATACCTGTGGTGGACGTTCTGCTTGGTCCGCTTCCACAAGGACTTCGTATCCGGTTAGCTTCTGGCGGTGCTTCTGCCGAAGCATGGTGACGACATCGAACGCAGTACACCCCGCGAGAGCCACCGCGACCAGTTCGATCGGCTTTGCGCCGCTCGCTCCGGCGGCATCATCGAGAATCATGTGATGGCCACTTCCGGTTTCCGCCACGAACTGTCGTTGCAATTTCAACGCCTGCGTGAGGCTCACTTTAGCGGTGATCATCGATAACTCCTTAGTTCATGTTGCTGACCGATCTTTTTTCTTATCGGCTTTGCCTCCGAACAAATGCAATCGGTGGAGATTTGTTACAGAAAAAAACGCCACATGAGGCAGAGCCCGCAAACTCGTCATGTCCCTTCCAAGGAGCAGCTATCTCAGTGGGTTACGGCGGCCACGGAGGGAAGAACGCGAATGTGCTATCGTGGCAACGGATGAAAAAAGAGATCGAACAAGCCATCGCGCTCCTCGACAAACACGAGCCTCGAGCCCTCGAACAAGCCTTGGAATTACTACAGGGCACAGTTTTCTCATTCAGCATGAAAGTCTGTGGTCAGCGCGAAGACGCCGAAGACACCATGCAGGAAGTTCTTGTGAAGGCTCTCCCTTTTCTTCCCAAATTCGAAAGTCCACGAGCACTTCTCGTTTGGCTCTACAAAGTCGCAAAGAATCGCTGCTTGATGAGCCGACGCAAGAGCAAATTTGCACCAAAGCAGGACCTTTCACTGGATGAACTCATGCCCGATCTTCGCGAACTTGTACGGCTGGCCGAGGCGGACCCGATCAACCCTGAGTCTCTGGCCATCCGTAGCCAACAGGCCAGACACCTCCGTGAGGCAATTCAGGAATTGCCGCCGCAGTACCGCATCATTCTTGTTTTGCGGGATATGGAAGGGCTGACCGACGAAGAGGTGGGGGACATTACCGGCCTTCGCCCAGGAAACGTACGCGTGCGTCTACATCGCGCTAGGCTTTTTGTCCGGAGGAAATTTGATCATGCGAGCCAGAACCGTCGAAAACGATCCAAACCACAGGCTCATCGAGTCGATTTTGCCCATGCGGGAAAACGGCCAGCCTCCTGCAAAGAGCTTTTCGCCCAACTTTCCGACTATTTGGACGAACAGATGGATGACTCGCTTTGCGAAAGACTCGAAGAGCATCTGGATGGATGCCAGCCTTGCAAAGCGTTCCTCGCCAGCCTCGAAAGTACCATTGAAAATCTCCGCAATCTCTCCCCGCAGCCACTCGATAAAAACGCGGCCGCCAAAATCCGAAGAGACCTTCTGAGTCAATATCCTTACGAGTTCAATCGCGAATAATTAATCGCCCTAATTGTGGGGGATACAAAAAAGAATGGCGGAGAGGGTGGGATTCGAACCCACGGTACCGTTCCCGGTACGCTCGCTTTCGAGGCGAGTACTTTCAACCGCTCAGTCACCTCTCCGCGGTCGTGGCATTGTTAGTTTAGCAAAGGTGTTCGCGCTGGGCCATGCCTCGGGCAGAGCGATTGGCCTCAGCGTCACGAGATGTCGGAACCCACGAGCTGGAGTAGGTGATGCGGACAGAGAAGATCATCTGGCGGCTAGCGGCGAGCCGAGAAGAAGCTTTGGAGCAGGGAAGCGGATTCAGCGGCGAGAAGGCCGGGTACGACTTGAACGCTATGGTTGAGCTTAGCGGACGTGAGGATTTCGAAACAGGAGCGGAAGGCGCCACCCTTGGGGTCGTCGGCGGCATATACGAGGCGTGGGATGCGAGCTTGAATGATGGCGCCGGCGCACATGGCGCAGGGCTCCAGGGTTACGTAAAGGGTGGTGTCGGCTAGACGGTAATTGCCGAGAAGGCCCGCGGCTTCGCGGATAACGACAATCTCGGCGTGAGCGGTGGGATCATTGTCGCGGATTGTACGGTTACCGGAACGCGTGATGACCTTGTCGTCCTGAACGAGAACGGCGCCGATCGGAATCTCGCCGGCATCGGCGGAAGCTTGGGCTTCGGCGAGGGCGAGTTGCATGAAATGCGAATCGTCAGGCATGACAAGGCACGAGAATAACATGCCGAGCGAAAAGCAGGAGGCTGCAAGGTGCAACGGTCCTTGACAAGCGCACAGGCTGGCCAGAGACTGAGAATATGAAAGAACTTGTATCACGCATATTCCAAGCAGACTTTCTGAAGGGGATGGGCGTTACGTTTAAGACGCAATTCCCCGGCAATATCTATACAGAACAGTATCCGCTGGAGCGCCCGATGGTGGCTGAACGGTACCGGGGAGCGCCACGTCTGAACAAGAACCCGGAAACCGGTGAGACGTTATGCATTGCGTGCAATCTTTGCGCTCTGGCTTGCCCGGAAAACCTGATCGTCGTGGGTTGGGAACGAGACGACGCGACCAGGCGAAAAGTTTTAACATTCTTTACGTATGACACTTCGCGCTGCATGTTTTGTGGACTTTGTGAGGATGCTTGCCCTACCGACGCGCTGGAGTTAACGCAAGACTTCGAGATGGCGTATTATGGGCGGGAAGGCGCGATATGGGATCGGCACCGCCTCGAAGAAGGTCCCACGCCAACGCGCTACACGCGATAATCGATTCATGGAAATCCGACGAGATCCCGTCTCCCAAAGTTGGGTAGTAAGCGGACAGCGCGAGTTCACGGAAGATACCGAACAGCCTTGTCCGTTTGATCCCGGCGTCGTTGAACAAGTTAACAGCATATTGACCTGGCCCCCTGAGGGAACCTGGCAAGTCCGCGTAATCCCGCATCCCAACCCGCTTTATCGTGTAGAAAATGAGCCGGCTCGGGCGGCCGAAGGAATCTACGACAAGATGGGTCCGTTGGGTGCCCACGAAGTGATCGTCGAGACGCGGCAGCACGACAAGCGGTTGTCGCAGTTGAGCGATGACGAAATCGATCGTGTCATGTGGGTGTGGGGATCCCGTATCGCCGACCTGAAAAAAGATGCGCGGTTTAAGTATGTGAGCGTATTCAAGAATCAAGGAGCGATGGCCGGGCAGGAATGGAGTCACGCGCATTCCGAAGTGACGGCGACGATTTTCGTGCCGCGGAGAATCAAGTACGAGTTAAGTTCGGCCCACGAGTGGTACAAGGATCGCGAGCGGTGCGTGTTCTGCGATATCGTCCGGCAAGAAGAAAAACAGGGGAAGCGAATCGTGGACGTGCAAGGCGACTATTATGCCTTGTGCCCTTACGCGTCGCGCGTGCCATTTGAAGTTTGGGTGATGCACCGGCGGCATAACCACCTGTTCGAGCAAGCGCGCCCGGGTTCCAACCGGCGGCAGTTGGCGACGCTGCTGGGCCGGGTGCTTCGCCGGCTAGAAAAGGTCGCGCCGGCCTTTCATCTGGTGGTGCACACCGCTCCAAATACAAGAAACAAAAAAGGTGAGTTAGCGGGCTATTGGAAAACGCTAGCGGATGATTATCACTGGCACATCGAAATCATGCCGATCGTGGAAAAGCGCAGTAAGTCCTACAGCATAAAAGAAATCTACTTCAACGGAATCCTGCCGGAGCAGGCTGCCGAACAGTTGCGCGCAATAGATCCTAATACATGAACCGTAGAATGAAGCATGGCAGCGAACACGGTGGGATTATCGCCAACCTGGTGGCGCTTTTGTTCCTGGCGATATTGTGCGCGGTGGTGTACTTTGCGCGCCATCCGATCATGCGATTTGCCGCGGAATCCTGGGTGGTCGATGAACCCGCGGCACACGCAGATGTGATCCTGGTGTTGGGGGATGACAACTTCTATGCCGACCGCGCTACCCATGCGGCCGAATTGTTTCGACAAGGGGTGGCACCCGAGGTCGTGGTGAGCGGGCGGAGACTACGGCCAAATGCCGGCATCTGCGAACTGATGGAACACGATCTGATTGAGCGGGGAGTGGCGAAGGATAAGATCGAAAAATTCACGCACGATGCGAATAGTACGAGAGAAGAAGCGGAAGCACTTGCAAAACTCTTGAAGGAACGGCGCTGGAAAAGCGCGGTGATTGTTACGTCGAACTATCACACGCGACGGGCGCGTTACATTTTTGACCGTATATTCCCAGCGGGAATTGTGGTGACCGTGGCGAGTGCGCGAGACGGCGATTTCGATCCGGAACGCTGGTGGGAGAAGCGGCAGTCCGTGAAGTTATTCCTGCGAGAATTGGCAGGAATGGTGGAATCGATGTGGGAATTGAGAGACGTGAACAAAAACGGCGCTATGGTCGTGTGGCCGATGAGTACCGCGGCGTCCGACATTTGTGTATAAGTTCGTCACAATTGCGGTAGAAAAATATTGGCCATTCCCTTTACATCCCGTAAGTGCTCTAATATCATAAAGATTCTGAGTCGCAGCGAAATTCCAGCCACGACAGGCGACTTTGGAACGAGAAGAGTCCCCTAGAGGTGTCCTCAATGTGGCGTAAAGAAGAAACGATTTCGCAGCCGTCCTCCCCAGAAGCGTCTACGCAACCCGGCACGCCAAACGCGAACAAAGCCGGTTCTAGTAGTTCTACCAGTAGCATACAGGGCGGAAGCAAGACCGCCTGTGTGAGCCAAGGAATAAAGATCAAGGGAGAAGTAGTGGGAACGGAAGATCTGTTCATCGATGGGGTTATCGAGGGCAAGATCACACTGGCGAATTCGGGAGTTACGGTGGGGCCAAACGGGAAGGTCAAGGCTGACATCTCCGCGCGAGAAATTGTGTTGCGGGGAGTGGTGGAAGGCAAGTTTACCGCCGACGAGAGAATTCAGATCTGGCATACGGCTCGGGTACAAGGTGAATTGAAGTCTCAGAGAATATCGATTGAGGATGGTGCTGAACTGCGGGGCAAGGTGGAAGCTGGTAAGGCCACCGCAGCGGCGACGACGGCCGATGCCGCTGGCCGTGGAAAAAAGCCGGAACAAAACAAGACGACGGACACGCCAGCGAAGGAAGCAGGTACCACGACGGGCGCGGCGACAGCCGGGGCGGATTAGGCGATGGGTCTTTTGAATAAGCTTGGTAGTGCGATCGGCGGGCATAGTCTGCGAGAAGGCGCTAGAGCGCCAGTGCAAGGCAGAAACGGAAATAACGGGCACACGGGAGCGATTGCGGCCGGAGCGCACCGGGAGCCGGAGATGCAAGAAACCACAAGAATTTCCAATGGACTGAAGGAATTCTTGTGGAACCTCGACGGTTTGGGACGTGGAACCCTTCTGGACCTTGGGCCGGCGTGGCAAACTACACTGAGTTTTTTCATTGAACGGGGTTTCCGAGTCACCTCCGACGACATATTGCGGGATTGGTCAGAGTTCCAGTCGCTGGAATTGGCGAGGAACAAGGAAGCATTAACGGCGGAAGATTTTGCGCGTCGCACTCCAGAGGCGCTGGCGAAGAAGTTTCTGGAGGAGAATCTTCAGTACGGGCCTTCCTCGTTCGATGCGCTGCTCCTATGGGATTCGCTGGACTATCTAGAACCTGTCGTAGTGCGGCCGATGGTAAGCCACCTGACGGAGATGCTCCGTCCCGGTGGTGTGGTACTGGGAATGTTCCACAGCAAGAAGCCCGAGGGGTTTCAGCGCTATCGGGTGATGGATACGAACACGCTCCAGGTACTGAGTACCAAGGCGATTCTTCCGGCTCAGAAGCCGCTGCAAAACCGGGAAATCCAGGAACTGTTTGGACGCTTCCGAACGATGAAGTCGTTCGTCGGACGTGATCAACTTCGCGAAAGCCTGTTCATTAAATAAATCCCGATATTCACAGGGCAATTTATTGGAGAGCCAAGGGATGCGCTGGCCCTGTGAACGGGCAAGAAACCCCTTGCGCGAGGCTGCACCGAGGCGTACAAGCAAAGTGTGAGCTCCAAGAGCTACGGAGGGGAGGGTTGATGACTCCACCGGGCTTAGAAGCGCAACAAAACTGAGCACACCGCGCATGCGGTGCGAGTCGCCGGTGAACAGAAAGCAGTACCAACTGCTCGCCACGCGACACAGTCAAAACGATAAAAGGGCCCCGACACAGTCGGGGCCCTTTGCTTTATGTCAGAACCTCTATCGAGATTAAGTGCACGTTTCTGTATGCGGTGTGATGACGGTGTCTTCGATGGTGTTTTTGAGCATGATGGTGGGAGCGATGGTGAGAGGTGCTCTGCTGAGGTGCCGAAACCACAGTCGGGACCGGAGTGGAGCTATTCTGAGCTGGCAATGCGACTGAAAACGACAGTGAAAATGCAAAGACCGCAAGTAAGCGGGACACTTGAACAATCTCCAAGGAGAAATCACTTACTCGGAAATTGGAACATGCGTTGACGAAAAGATCACTGAAAATCAGACAGGGAACCTGGGTTGTACCCAAAGAAACGCTCTAGCGCGATCAACCGCCCAACTTCGACTCAAACATGTGAATGACTGCGTTCTGTTTCGCAATCACTTGAGCCTGCCACACCAGAACGATCGACATAACGCTCATGGCGAAGATGCAGAGGGCAAGGACGATACCGGTCTGGGTTTCCGAGGCCGGAACGTGGAATACGCGACGAATCCAATCCATAAAGATGGCTCCTTGAATCGCTAGAGGTTCCGATCGCCCGCGGAAGAAAAGCAATCGAACTTTAAAGAGGGGCAATTCAGTGACCAGAAACTGAGGCTGGTAATGGAACCATCAGTACTCAAATTCACTGGGCATTTCGCCACCTCGACGAGACTGTCCAAGTCAACTTCCGAGACGGTGGAAAAAAACCGCACACATTCGAACCGGACTTTCCCTACTAGAACTGCCGCGTCTGGATGGTTTCGAGAGCTATTTGCCACGATTCTGGGCGAAATAACGGCAGTTCTTTAGGAGCCGGACCACGAGAAGACTTGGTGTCACCGGATTCGTGCGCGCGGTCGGTAAGCAGGATGGAGCGATCGCAAGAAGGAAACAACTCCTTGTGATCGGCAGCAGTCGCCAAAGCAATGGAAAAAGGCGGCTTGTGAAAAGTGCGATCGTAAAGTTTGCGGAGTTCGCGAACGCAGGTTCCGAGGTTTGGGCTGACGGCCAAAGACCACAAGGATCCATGCGGCCGGACTGAAAACTTGAGATGCAGGGCGTGGTGTTGAAAGCGCTGGACGTCATCGTCGGTAGCACCCGCAAAGAAAAACAGCTCGTCAAAATCGCGCTGACGGATCAGATCGGCCTCGCTGCGGGGAAGGCCAGTATTCTGAACCAATTCACGCGGAGAAAGGGAAGTAAGAGGCACCACGGTCACACCAGTCTGTTCTGACAGCAGTTCCAGGGCTTCCGCAGCAGCCGGCAGCGGTTTAGCGACGGGAATGGCGATGAAACGCCCGAGGCGAACCGTGTGCGTCGGCTTCAGGTGGAAATAATCCTCGGCAAGATAGACACACGAACCACCCTCACCGATAAACGGTGCGCCATGGCCGAGTCGGCGCATGGTCGCGTCAAGTTCGTGGCGATTTCGGGAGGTTACCCATACACAGGGAATACCTTTCTCGTGAAGCGATTCGAGAAACTCAGGAAAACCTGTCAGAGGCTTGCCGGAAGGAGGGATTAAATCGTCGATGGCACAGAAAACGACAGTATTGGAAGAGCGCAAGTAGGGTCCTCAAGTCGATAAGAGGAATTGTATAGGAAATTCGAGGACAGAAAAAAGAAACGGCGGAAGGTATAAACCTTCCGCCGCATCGATAAAGCAAATATAGATTTTAGCGGCCCGACTTGGTGGCAGCAGCCGCGGTCGCGGGCTGTTGCGTGGCCTTCGGAACGCTCAAGTAACCGCTGATGGTGTTCTTGCCGACTTTGTTGATCACGAGCTCTTCGGGTTGATGCGTCCCGGAGATGTAGAAGAACAAAGGAGTGTTGACGTTGGCATTCTTCGCCTCGAAGCTCTTGTCTTCGACGGTGTAGACGATGTTGGAGCGATTCTTCTTCTCGTTTACGCCCTTGAGTACGACGGTAACATTGCCGACCTTCTGAGGCTGATTCTTACCGGTGATCGTGAATTCGGTGTAGTCGCGTTCACCCTGGCGTCGGAGAACATCGATTTCATCATGGTTGCGAGCGATCAGAGTGCCGAGTTCGCTGCGCGCCATGTTGAGGTCGCTGACGGCCTTGTCCAGGTCGGTGCTGACTTTTCCAACCTTGGTGTCAACCGTCTTCACGTCGTCCGAAGAAGCCTTGGTGGCCAACTCGGTGTGGACGGAGGTGTCGAGGTTCTTGACCAATTCGGTGGTCTGGGTGTTATTGGCCTCGGCTTCCATGCGGGCCTTCTTCAACTGGCCCTGCGTAATTTTCAGCTTGTCGGTCACAACCTTGAGATCGCCCTGGAGATCGGTGTTGGCCTTTTCCGCGACGGCCAAGCGATCCTTCAGGCCAGTCATGTCCTGCTGAACGGAGGACTGAAGAGTCTTCATCTGGTCGGCGACGGCTTGCTTAGTCGCATCAACCTTCGTGGAATTGCTCCAACCGAAAGCGAGTCCGCCGATAGCGAGTAGCGCCAGGATGATAATGGCGGGTAACTGCCAAGAAGGACTGCTCTTTGTTTCTTGCACAACGTATTCGTCTGCCATGGTGAAACTGTTCTCCTCACCCCGAAGGGTAGCTTTCTCAAACTTAAGGCAGCTCGAAGCGGCTGCCGCGTGTAGTCCGTACCAAAGAAGGAGCACGCGACGTGCCGAGGACCTGCCTGTACGATGGACCGGGTAAGTTCCTGTA
This sequence comes from Candidatus Acidiferrales bacterium, assembly GCA_963759275.1. GTDB lineage: Bacteria > Acidobacteriota > Terriglobia > Acidiferrales > UBA7541 > Acidiferrum. The sequence continues at coordinate 124,758 of CAVWYZ010000022.1, forward strand.
GAAGGGCAGGTTGTGGAAAGCGGCGAAAAGCAGAGCTAGTACTAGTTCTGGCAATCTTTACGCACAGATGAATGGCGCTGATGAATTCCTACGTAGTTCTATACTAGCCGACAGTAACTCCCAGTGACGCAAGGTCGTTATAGAGTTTTTCGGGCGTCCGAAACTGGATGCCCACACAGCCTAACGAGCGGGCGGCTTCGGCATATGCGGCAATATCATCGATGTATATTGCCTCGTTGGCAGACACCTTACAGGCTCGCAGAGCCTCGCGGAAAATGAGCGGGTTTGGCTTGCTCGCTCCTACGGAACACGAGTAAATCCTCGCGGGGCGCGGAAAATGCTGAAAGAAACTGTACGTGGCTTCGAGTTGAGCCACGTGAATGGGATCAGTGTTGGAAAGCAATCCGAGACGATAGGATTTGGCGAGGTGAGCGAACACGCTGTCCGAATGGATGGGATTTGGGTCCAGGACGGAATTCCACACATTCTTGAACGCTTCGAAGCCGAGAGAGATGCCGAGCCGCTGGCAGAGGTTTTGATGCCAATCATGCGCGGACATCCGGCCCTCTTGCCAGTCCGGCCAGCGTGGGTCCTTTTCGATGGCGGACCACAACTCCTCGGGCGTCAAGCCGAGCCCGTCCGCTAAACCAACCTGTGCTTTGCGAATATCTACCCGCACAAGGACACGACCGATATCGAAAATGATGGCACGGATCTTACTGGCCACGATTCACTTACCTTCCGTTTCAGGTACTACCGGCGTACTTGCATCGGGTGCCTTCCGCCATGAACGCAAAATACTGATGGCGGGCGGCAAGATCGAAAGAAATATGATGACGGCAATGATGTAGTGGAGATATTGCGTGATGTTTGGGATACGCGACCCAGCAATGTACCCACCGAAAAGCATGCTCCCAATCCAGAAGGTGCCGCCGAAGATATCAAAAAGCAGGTAAGTGGAATAACGCATGCGCGCGGCGCCAGCCACCGGTGGGCAAAACGTGCGGACAATCGGAACGAAGCGCGCAAGAATCACCGCGCGGCCACCGTATTTTTCGTAGAAGTCATGGGCACGTTGCAGGTGGCTGCGGCGAAAGAGGAAAGAGTCTTCCCGACGATATAGTGCAGGTCCTGCGGACCGGCCGATCCAATAGCCGAGTTGATCGCCGACGATGGCACAAATAATTCCCGAAATGAGCAGCCAGCGAAGGGGAATTAGTTTTTGTCCGGCCAGGATTCCGGCGGTAACGAGAAGCGAGTCGCCGGGCAGAAAGAACCCGACAAACAAGCCGGTCTCCACAAAGATGATGAGAGAGACGAACGGAACGCCACCCAAGCGAATTAATTCTCGCAGTTGCTCGGGATTGAACAGGGAGCGGAGAAAGTGAACGATGGATTCGAACAAGCGGCGTCTTGCCTCACAGTGTCGGGGATGGGGGCTAGGTCGCGGGAATGCCTGGCAAACGTGCCCCAACCAATAAGGTAACAGAAGACAGCGGGATTCTCGCCACTTTCCTGCCAGCGGAGAGCGAGTAGGTAGCCGAAAGAGAGAAGTCGGTGGATAAAGATCATCGGAGCGCCTGAGCAAACAGGAATTCGCCCTGCCGACCGGGTTGGAAGGGCTCTTCGGATTGTAGGGGCACTAGTAATTTTCTGATGCTTGGCAAAGCGCTGCGCATTGCCTGAGCGCCTGCATCGATGGCTTCGTCCACGCGTTCGAAATCGTCCCAGACCAAAGACTGTACGTTGGGGCGCAATACGATGTTGGCGTGGCGCTCCCAACTTTCGAGTTGGTGCTTCTGCGCGGCGCTGACGGCTCGGCTTACCACTTGGAAGATATTGGTGGGCGCTCCGCGCTGGCCGTCATGGAGGCCCACAGAAATGCCAACCACGATTTGCGCTCCCAACTCCCGTGCGGCTCGCGTGGGGACAGGAGCTACCAGACCACCGTCGGCCAGATGCCGCGTGCCAATTTGTATCGGCTCGAACAGACCCGGGAAGGCGCAACTGGCGCGAATCGCGTCGGCCAGATTGCCTTGTTTGAACACGACGGGATCGCCGGTGCCAAGATCGGTGGCCACGATGGCGGTGGGTATCAGTAGATCCTCAAATTGCCGGGAGTCGAAGAAGCGCTGCACCAGCGCACCGAGGCGGTCGTTGCTGGCGAGTCCAAAGCGCGAAACCCGCCAGCGCGCGAAATCCCGAAAGCGAATCTCGCGGCACCTCTCAATAATGTGGGCCAAGGGAGCGCCGCTGGCGTAAGCCGCGCCCAGAATGCTTCCAATGCTGCTGCCGGCTATGCAGGAGATGGGTATTTCGTGTTCCTCGAGAACCTGCAATACGCCCAAATGGGCATATCCGCGCGCAAAGCCGCCTCCTAGCGCTAGGCCAATGCCGGGGCGCAAACTGGGTTCGTCCGCGAGCCGAAGCCGCGAATAAAAGTGGTAGGCCACGATGAGAAGTTTCTCGAAATCGAGCCATGGGGAGCGATGGAACGGGCGTTCCGAAAAAGCAGTACTAACGTACTTCGCGCCAGCCCTTGCGAAAAGAGGCGAGAAAGATGGCCGACAGTACGGAAATACTAGCGTAGTACCCTCGCTGTACCATTGTTGGTTTCCTGCCCAGGCGCGAAGCTAGCACTCGAAGCACACAAGACTTTCTCGGGGGCGCCATGCAGACGGGCTACAAGGTGTGGATGGGGCAGGCGGTGGTTTTGCAGGTGGAGCTGGGAGAGGTCAAAGTACCGCTGCGCGGGACGTTATTGAAAGAGACCGGAGATACGATTCGATTTCGGATTGACGGCTGGGACATCGACATTTACAAGAACATGGTTTTGGGCGTAGAGCAAGATGGAATGGCGTTGCTACCGGCGTGAGGGAGGACTCATGGACAACCAGGTACCAAAATATGTGACCCGTGCTCGGGCGTCATACCTGTTGGGGTTACCCGCAGACGAACTTTCACGGATCTCGCACGAAACGGGAATCGGACACGTGGAGCGCGCGGGCAACGCGGAAGAATGGTTCTTCACGTACGAAGAGTTACAGAAGATTTGCATGCTGGCCACGCAACTGGAAGTGGCGACGCACTAAAACAAGTTTCCTGCGGCCCCCCTCAGGAGTACCCCCAACCCCGGCTCGTTGCCCCCAGCGAGCTGGGGTTTTTCTTTGGCGTGCCACCTGGATTCACGCTATTGAAACGGTTTAGAAAGTCTTTGACATCGCTGGGAATCCCGGGGAAACTGAGCGCGAACCCCACATTGCAACCAGGGAGCAGCGTGGGTTGATGCGCGTCAGGACGATAGCGGAAAATCGAAATTCGCTCGGGTCGCGATGGCAGTTGCGAGCGCGACTTTACAAAGATTAATACAGAAAATTTACGCAAAGGCGGGACCATGGCGGACGGCGGCGCGGTCGTAACGGCGAGCAGCAAAGTGGGATACAACCGGTTTCTGTTGCTGGTGGCCGGACTGGGCGGACTGCTATACGGAGTGGATGTTGGGATCATCGCGGGCGCTTTGCCGTATTTAGAGGCGACCTCGCGATTGAACGCTGGGCAACTTTCCATTGTCGTTGCTGCTGTGCTTTTGGGCAGCGTGATTTCCACGTTGTTTGCCGGAGTTCTGGCCGACTGGATGGGGCGCAAGCCGCTGATGATTCTCAGTGGGCTGCTATTCGTGGTGAGCATTCCGGTGATTGCGCTTTCGCAGGGATACGGACCGCTGGTGATGGGGCGTTTGCTACAGGGGGTAAGCGCTGGACTGATTGGCGTGGTGGTGCCTTTGTATTTGGCGGAGTGCCTGGCCGCCGCGAATCGCGGAAAGGGCACCGGAATATTTCAGTGGTTGCTGACATTGGGAATTGTGTCGGCGGCGCTAGTGGGAATTTATTTCAGTATTCGTGTGGACGAAGTGGCGAAGCTAGGCGATCCGGCGAAGCTGTTCGCGTTTAAGGACGCGGCATGGCGCAGCATTTTCTGGGTGTCACTGCCGCCGGGTGTTTTGTTTGTGATTGGCAGTTTCCTGGTGGCGGAATCACCGCGATGGCTATTCCAGCGAGGCAAGAAGGACGCCGCATTGAATGCGCTGTTGCGTTCCCGTGCTACTGAACAGGCGCAGTCCGAACTGCGCGAGATGGAAGAAATCTCGGCTGCCGAAACGGCCAAAGGTACTTTAAGCGGGAAGGTGAAGGAATCACTGCTGCGACGGAAATACGTGATTCCGTTCATTCTGGCTTGCGTGATTCTGGCATGCAATCAAACCACAGGCATCAATTCGATTATCGGATATAACACGAACATCCTGCTGCAAAGCGGGCTATCCGATGTGCAGGCGCATTGGGGCTATGTAATTTTCACGCTGATGAATTTCCTGTTCACCATCGGCGGCGTGTTGCTGGTTGATCGGAAGGGACGAAAGTTTCTGTTGTCGCTGGGAAGTGCTGGAATCATTGTTGCGCTGATTTGCACCGCTTTTCTGTTCCGAAAAACCGAGAAGTTGCGGGTGGATGCGCGGGATGCGGTTCAGACGATGGTGAGCGGGGAGCAGTCTCTTTCTCTGCAGTATGATGCGAAAACCGCGGATGCGTTGTTGGCGGGACACGGAGAACTGGGAAAGGAAGATAGCGGCAAAGCTACATCGCTAAGCCTGATTTATTCTTACGGGGATTTTCGTGCGGCATCAAAAGTGGCCCGCTCCGATGATGTAGCGGCCAAGCCGATCGAAATCGCACGGGGAAGCACTGTGCCGGCAAATAAAGTGGTGGCGTTTTTCTCGAACCCCTTTGGCAATCTGGATGCCGCGCGAACCGCGCCGCTGAAGATTGAGAATGCCTTGATTACGCCCGTACCAAGTTCGCAGAACGGTTGGCTGGTCGCCATGACGTTGTATCTGTTTGTTGCATTTTATGCCGTTGGACCCGGTGTGTGCGTCTGGCTGGCACTTTCGGAATTGATGCCCACTCGAATTCGGTCAAATGGAATGAGCATCGCGCTCCTGATCAATCAGGCATTTTCCACATCGATTGCAGCGATTTTTCTGCCCACGGTCGGCAAGTATGGCTACGGCACCATGTTTTTTGGTTTTGCGGCGTGCACGGTGATCTATTTTGTAACTGCGGCGTTCTTCCTGCCCGAAACGAAGGGGAAAACACTGGAAGAAATTGAAGCGCACTTCGAGGGCGCAAAGGCGTAGAAATTACCTCGTGATCTGGCGAGGCGTAGCGGACGTCTGGCGTTTCCCGAGCTGACTGTGGCATTGTAACCGCACATGCAATCCATACTTCCTGGGATCCTCCCCCCAAATGTCTAACCCTCCGGGCAAGGCCGGTGCACACCACGCACTGTTGGCTGGTTTTCTGGGCTGGACGTTGGATGCGTTTGATTTTTTCGTGATCGTTTTTTTGTACGACACGCTCGCGCGGGAATTCAGCGTGTCGAAAAAGGCCATCGTCCTGACGACCACAGCGACGCTAGCTCTGCGGCCGGTGGGTGCGTTGCTGTTTGGTTTGCTGGCGGATCGTTACGGCCGGCGCATTCCGCTGATGGCCAACGTCATCTACTTTTCAATCATCGAGTTGTTGTGCGGGTTCGCGCCGAATTACACCGTGTTCCTGATTCTGCGCGCAATGTTTGGCATTGGCATGGGCGGCGAATGGGGAGTGGGCGCTTCATTGGCGATGGAAGCCGCGCCTCCGCGATGGCGAGGGATTCTCAGCGGAATTTTGCAGGCTGGGTACTCCATGGGATATTTGCTGGCATCGGTGGCCGCGCGTTTCGTTCTGCCTACGTTGGGCTGGCGCTGGATGTTCTGGTTGGGCGCGCTGCCTGCGTTGTTGGCGCTCTACATTCGCACGAAGGTGCCGGAATCGGAAGCCTGGGCGCAGCATCGTGCTGAGAGCATGATCAAAGTACTGCGCATCGTGGCGTCGCATTGGAAGCGCTTCGCCTACCTGGTCATTCTGATGACTTTCATGATGTTTCTTTCGCACGGCACCCAGGATTTGTATCCCGACTTTCTGAAGGAAGTACACAAGCTGAGCCAGTCGCAAGTGGCGAATATCGCCATCCTGTATAACTGCGCAGCCATCGTTGGCGCCGTTCTTTTTGGGTCGTTCTCGCAAACAGCGGGGAGACGAAAGGGGATCATGGCGGCCCTAGCTCTCTGTTTATTGGTGATCCCGTTGTGGGCGTTCGGAGGTGGAATTGTGGCCGTGATTGTGGCACCTGTGCTGATGCAGATAGGAGTCCAGGGGGCGTGGGGCGTAATTCCCGTGCATCTGAATGAACTGGCGGCCGACGCGGCGCGGGGACTGATGCCCGGACTCACGTACCAACTGGGAATTTTGCTGGCTTCACCGACCAATTCCATTCAGTATGCCTTGCGCGAGAGATTTGGGTATGGTTGGGCGCTGGCGGGATTCGAAGTTGTGACGATTCTCTGCCTGGCGCTGCTGCTGTGGCGTGGCGCGGAGGCGCATGGCAGAAGCTTCGTACACCATGACGGATCGCGCAAGGAAAGTGGCGCGGGGTGATCAGGGTAGGCTGAGTGGAAGGTGTCAGGCGGGGTGTGCTACGATAAATAAATCGCGGTGCGCCCGTAGCTCAGTTGGATAGAGCGTCTGGCTACGAACCAGAAGGTCGGGAGTTCGAGTCCC